>NZ_JAHZIJ010000009.1 GCF_019443105.1 Paenibacillus oenotherae | reverse complement strand
ATATTGATCTAAACCATGAGCTTTGCAAGTCGTAACCGAAAAAGCCCTGATACCTTAATCGGTATTAGGGCTTTTTCGGTTATAAGAAATACGCAGGGTTTTTAACAGTGTAAGTTCGCCTCCACCATGTAAATCCACAACCGCATGAGGTTGTGGATTTTTGCTATTTATAAGCAATAAAATTAGTTATTATATAAAGTGAGCCTAAATAAAAAATATGCTTCCCTATATTAGATGGGCTATATAGCAGAATGTGTGAAAAAAGCATGGCACCTATATTCGGTAGTAGAAGATACTTCAGTGTTTTATTTCAATATGATGATTCTATATCTCAAATGTGGTGGGGGTTACGCGTTGTTTATTGATTAATATTTGTAATTCTTTCTTTGCGAATCAACCGTAGTGCCCATTAAAATGCTGAAAATGACAAGGAGGTTTTAAAGCGAAAACGCATCCAGTTCACTAATTCCGAAACTGATATCACTGGAGGTATTAGTCAAAAAAATCAATAGAAGTTAGCATAATCACTAATTAATTAGAGAATTTGTGTATAGTTAGGATGTACTAACCTAATTTTGGATTTAAAGGTGCAACTATTTGACTGTAAGAGGAAGGGTGAAAATGAAAAATACACTTGAGAAAAGAATTAATAATATTGCTGGGTTTGCACAAATACTTAGCAAACAACTGGTACATTCAGGCAACGAATTGACAAATACAGGAGCATTACCGAGCAATGAGTTGGCTTCGAATATTCAACATTTATTAAGTGAGTTTGACTTACTTAAAGAGGAAATGATTAATAGTTTTAACAGTATAGATTTCCCTATAGTAAATGAAGTCACTACTATTTACGGAATGGTTGAAGAATATTATCGATTAGAACGCAGTTCTTTAGGGTCTTGCCTAATAAGAACAAACAGATAGTTCAGTTGGAGCCATTTTCTTTGCTAATGTATCCATTGAACTTACCTGAGCCAATCCTGAAAAATGAAAGAATCAGTAGGAGATTTTATAATGATTTATCAAAAAAAATACTTCTTCCAAAGTATATTAAGTTCAATAAAACTGATACACTAAAAGCTTTTTCTTTAACTAAAGTTCCTAACGTGATTGAAATAGCAGATAAGAGTATGGAGAGCGTAACAGTATCTTTGGATGAGGATTCCATGAATGTTGAAATAGACGGGGATCAAGAAAATGAAGATGAATTAGAAGGGAAAGCGAATTACACTCACGTGTCAAGTCCAGTAAATTATATCGGGGATCTGACAAGCAAACTACAGAGTTCCATTGAACAAGATACGAAACAGATCCATGATTCGGAAACAGGGGATTCTCAAAAATTAAAGGATGTATTTTGGAAATTAATGTCGGAAGGTAAACTTGCATATGCTTACCGGATTGCAGAGCATTTTGAGCGTGAAATAGAACCTTTTATACCTGCTCGTCTGATGCATTCTTTAGTCCTTGCTCAACATATTAGGCATAATTCTGGAGGGCTTATGCATGCGTTAAAAGCAGATTACGAGGTGTTAATCTCGCAAATTGAAATGGGACCAGGACTCAATGAGGAAACCCGGAATCTTCTTGCGGCAGCTGTTCTCCGATCAGCTATCCTAGCGCCAAATACCAATAGTAACCAAATCATAGTGCAACTTAGCTTTACTGGTAGTTTATACAACTGGATGAAAGAAGTGGATTCTTTCGGAAGATCGTATGTACCTTTAGATCTTAGTGTGTTACGAAATATTCGTAGTGAATCAGGATGGCAAACCGAACTAAAACAGCTTCAGGTAAGAACAAACGATGCTATTCATAGATTAAAGTCGATTCGTATAACATTCCAACCAGCTCTAAAAGTTTGGAAAAAGTGGTTTGAGCCAAATGGCTTTATTCTTTCATTACTGCAACCTGTATTAGTTAATGATATTAGTCAAATCGAGTGGCTCAAAGAGCAAATTAAGAAATACTCTGATCCAAGTGAAACTAAGATTAAAATAAACCATGCGGATCGATATGAAGTGGAGCGCTCGGCGAATAGACACGAAATTATTGGAAGAACTCTAATTCAGCTTCAAACAAATATTATGGAAGTAATTGATTTAGCGCGTGAGTGGGTAGATCTTGTAGAAACAAAACCAGGGAATAATAAAGAATACTACCAAAGACAAGCGAAAATGCTTCAAACTGCATTGAAAAAATTACATACTTCGGTATTTAAAGAGTTAGAAGATGATAGAGACTTATCGTTCCCTGTTAGGGTGAGTCGATTAATTTTGGGAAAAGCTATACAAAACGTTTATGATTTATTTGATCCTGAAATAATGATACACAACAAAGAAGCAGATCCTTTTGTTATTTTAAATGAAGACTTATTAATGATTCCGGAAATAGGGCTAAGAGAAAACTATGAGCTTATTGATGATTATATTCCTATTTCCATTCTATTAAATGCCATTTTATCTCCTGAGCCAACTCCAACACAAGTGTTTAATTCAAGGCTTGAGAGGGAAGATTTGGAAGGTGCGAGTCTTATCTTGAAAAAGATTGTACTAGATGAGGATCTTCATGAAGAGCTTCAGCGTAAGTATGATAAAAGACTTAAGGAATGCCGTGAGTCACTTCTCCACAATATTAGAGATGCTGTAAAGAGAGTGGAGCTTGATTTTACACTTAATAAGGTGGTGCTATAATTACAGTACTACCTTATTCCTCCTTTAATAATTCTCTCGACTTATAGTTATGAGATTGATATAATTTTACATGCGGTCTATGGTAACACTTTCAGTAGAAAGGAAACCAAATGACTGATTACCAAATATTACAATTGGTGTTTATGGTGTTGTTTGGAGTACTTGGTGTGATGACGCCGCTTGTCATCGTCCTTGTTGCTAACAACGCAAAGAAGAAAAAATAGGCTGAAAGTTAGTGCTTTACATTAAGTATCTTAACCAAATTCAGAGTATGCTATACCGAGCAAATAATACCCAAGCAAGTTGGTCCCTTGAACAATACTGCCACTAAAACTGATCGTGTACTTGGGGATAGGTCGTATGCGTAGGTCAAGTAGAAATGAACTCGGGATGCTTATAGTAGGGGAACAAAAAGAGGACGTAAGCCACTACGTCCTCTTTTTGTATTACGTTCGAATTATCCCGAGATCTAGTGACCGATAAGCAACTCAAATTTTAACTCCCAATAAAAAACGAAGGATAATCGAATGTCCTTTTGAATACGGTGGTCAATCGCATTCGCCTGAAAGTCCAAATAACACTACCTGATGCTACAAATGATGTATGGTCTTTTAATAGTACACCCGAATATAGAAATACACAACACTAAATATAATTGGGAGGAGAGTGGTTACAGTGTCAAAGTGACAAATGATAATGTGAAGCGTTATTCCCGAAAAATTGGAAGAATGGGCAACGGCCTGGGAGTAAGCTTGCCAAAAATTCTGGCTGAAAAGTTAAATGTCTCGCAAGGCGATGAGATCGAATTTATTGAAAATGATCGCGGTGAAGTCGTATTGAAAAAGGCTAGGAAAGGTCAACTCCCCGATAATGTAAGGCCAGAGGTTCTTGAAGCTT
This sequence comes from Paenibacillus oenotherae, assembly GCF_019443105.1. GTDB lineage: Bacteria > Bacillota > Bacilli > Paenibacillales > Paenibacillaceae > Paenibacillus_Z > Paenibacillus_Z oenotherae. Next base: position 182,663 of record NZ_JAHZIJ010000009.1, on the reverse strand, counting down.
TCTTTGACGTGTTTGAAGAAGACGAAGGAATCCTTGAGGATTTAAGGGACCGATGAAATGACAACATTCCTGACCAAAGAAGAGGTTATTTCAGCCCACTACTTTATGATGAAGAAAATGAACGATGTAGACCAAGCAGTTGTGAAGGATCACGGCCTGCTGGAATCTGCGGTACATAGACCCCAGCAAAGTGTTTTTGAAGAAGATGCTTATCCAAATTTATATGACAAAGTCGCGGCCCTACTAGAGTCTCTAGTGAAGAATCATTGCTTCCACAATGGTAATAAACGTACCGCCTATATGGTAGCAAAGTCATTCCTTATGTTAAATGGAAAACACTTAAAAATGGAACGTACATATGCGGTGGAATTTATCGTGGATATTGCAAAAGGAGTGTATTCGTTGGAGAATACTGCACGTATATTGAAAGAGCATTCCGTAGACAAATGAATAATAGGGCGCCTGCTCAGGTGACATCGGATCTGTGACTACACCCGTAGATGCTTATGTGGCGATGTCCTCGGACAGGGGATCAAATCCCCTCGCCTCCATGTACGCTCTAGGGCGCAAGTCCCGAACGTGATATTCGATCGGCTGAGTTCGAATCTGAAAACATATTCGCACTCCAGAATTCGCTGTAGAAAGTCATCCAATCTTGAATTTCTTTGAACGGGGAGGCGTTTAGACTAAATCGCGTTTCTCTGCCGACTTTTCGGTCAAGTACCAGGGCGGCCGTCCTAATGACAATGACCGCAGGGCATACAAAAGAGTCCCGGCCCACTCGCGAACGAAGTGAACAAGGACTCTTTTTCCTAAACGGATTCCCGTTTGCTTAACTCCTTATTGTTGATTACTCTTCATGTACTCCAGCACGGAAAGCAGCAGCGTAACGGCTTCAGCTCTCGTTGCGTTTAATTGCGGCTTGAACCGGTTGTCGCCCATACCTTGAATTAAACCCGCATCGTAAGCGGCCGCAATGTATGGACGGGCCCACGCCTTGATCTGATCGGCATCGGCAAAAGCAGGTGCCGCTTTCGGGTTGACCTCAATGTCCTGTGCACGTACCAGAATAACGATCATCTCCGTCCGTGTCAACGGATTCGACGGGCGCAGCGTATTATCCTTATAACCTGTGATAACTTGGTCCCGGGTCAATTGAGCGAAGAATGATCGTGCCCATACCGGCACTTGATCAGCATCCGCAAAGTTCAGTTCGCCGCCCGAAATAATCTCGAGCTTAAGCGTTCTGCCGACCATCGTTATAAACTCCGCTCTTGTCGCTTTGCTGTCAGGACGGAACGTGCCATCTCCGTAGCCGCTAATAATGCCCGCTTCTACTGCCTCGACTATCGACTCCGCAGCCCAGTGGCTGCCCACATCCGTGAATGAAACTGCTGGCTCCTTCGGAGTAGACGTTGGCGTTGGCGTCGGTGTTGGCGTTGGTGTTGGTGTTGGCGTCGGTGTTGGCGTCGGTGTTGGCGTCGGTGTTGGCGTTGGTGTTGGCGTTGGCGTTGGTGTTGGCGTTGGCGTCGGTGTTGGCGTCGGTGTTGGCAGAGGACTGCCGTTCAAATCGACGATCCTTCCTTCGACAGCGGAGGTAGCCGCCGTAATTCTTCCAACCTTCTGAATATATTTCGTAAACACCTCGTAATCCGGCAAATACAGCAGTTTGACGCGTCCCTCTTTATAAGCCTTCTCCAGCGAAGCATAGAAATCTCCGCCTTTGGCCGTGAACGCATTCGTTGCCACTTCATAGGTCGCATTCCAATCAAGCGGAACGTAGCTGTTGCCGTTCTTCACCTCTACGCGCACGATGCGCTCGTTTACCGGCTTGGTCGAATCGTAATCGAACCTCATGCCCGCAACATGCGGGAAGCGGCCGTCCTTCGTCGTCGTAATCGTGGAGACGCCGTTTTCAAGCGCATCCTTGATTTCTTGACCCGTTAACATAATCGTAACCAGGTCGTTATTGAACGGAAGAACCGTCAGCACTTCCCCTTGCGTAATCGGCCCCACATTTATCGAATCGCGAATGCCGCCGCCGTTCTGCAGCGCGATGACCGCATTCGTGCCGGCCGCTTTCGCCGCGTCCAGCATACCGTCGGCGATCAGGTTGCCGAGATTCGTTTCCTTCGAGCGCACGTCTGTCCTTACACCGTTCAGCATAACGTCCGTGTTGCCGACCTCAGTACCCGCTAGCTCAACAATACCCGGCTTATACTTCGTATCCAGGATCGCTTTGGCTTCGGCGTCCTCAGCCAGATTATATGCCGTTCCGACCTTCGCATCAACGGAGATCAGCTCTTCGTCCCACTCCGTCAGAACGCCTTCATCATTAAACATGACTTCGAGCCTGCCCAGGAATTGGCCCTTCTCGCCAGCTTGTACGATCAGCTTCGGCGCGTTCGGGTCAGTATCGTCGACAACCGCTTCATCCAGCTTGGTGTGGCTATGTCCGCCGACGATAATATCGATGCCTTCTACCGCTTTAGCAAGCTCAACCTCAGCATCGTAGCCCAGATGAGAAAGCACGATGATTTTATTAATACCTTGCTCCTCCAGCATGGCAACCGCAGCCGCCGCCTTAGCCTCTGCATCTTCGAATGTGACGTCGCCAGGAGAAGCGATATTCGCCGTATCCTCCGTCGTCAAGCCGATAATTCCGACCTTCTCACCATCAATATCCTTAATAAGCGCCGGATAGATAGTCTTGTCGCTGCCAGGACTGCCGATTTCATTCTTGAACATTTGCTTCAAAATCGCATCATTCGAGAAGTTCACGTTGGAGGAAACGAATGGGAATTCCGCATTGCCAATAAAATCAGCAAGCACCTCAGAGTTCTTGTCGAACTCGTGGTTGCCGAACGTCATCGCATCATAACCGACCAGATTCATGAATTCGAGATCCGCTTGGCCAAGATACTTATTAAAATACAGCGTACCTGAGAATACGTCTCCCGCATCGACGAGAAGCGGATTCGTCGCGCTAGCTTTCGCATCCTTGATCGCCGTCACGCGACGCAGAACGCTGTTTGGCGAATTGGTCGTATCCAGGTTCGCATGCGTGTCGTTCGTGTGCAGTACTGTGAGCGGGAACCCGGACGGCTTCCTCAAGTCGATCTGCGCCATGACCGCGTCGTGATCGGATACCCGGCCGTCTGACGGCGAGAAGTCTGCGTTCAAGTGAACGATGTCCGGCACAGCATTTGCAGTCAGGTTGTTGCTGACCAGGATATGATCAAGCACCTGCGAATTGCCGTCAAACGTATACGTATAACGTTCGCTCCGCGGCAGCTTGTCGATCAAATTGTAAAGCTCATTTCCTTTCAAAATCTTTGCCGTATCGGTGAACTGGAAGTCATTCAAGTCGCCAAGGGCAACAATATTGGCTTCCGGATTTTTCGTCAGCACGTCTTTCACAAAGCTGTTCACGATTGCAGCAATGTCATGACGCTGCTCTTCGCTGGACAGTACCGGAGGTTGAACGACACCGAATGGCCCATTGTCGCCCCCTTTCGAATTGAAGTGGTTGGCGATGACAATTACTTTCTCTCCGTTAAATTCAAATTGAGCCGCAAGCGGCTTGCGCGAGCTGTTGAATGCGCTGTTCGTTGGGTCGATCCGTCCCGGATTGTAGGTCAATTCATTGCTATGGGCCCTGTACCCTACAGCTTCAGTCGCGGAACCTTTCCGACTGTTCACGCTGCCTGACAGGCTTACACGGTCCGGATTATATAGGAAACCCACGCGAATATTTCCGCCTGGCGCTCCGCCATCCTGCTTGTTCTGTGGAGCGATATCTGTGTATACATAATCAGGACCGCCAGCAGCTTTAATCGCTGCGATCAAATCGGATGCATCCGCCTCGACCATGCCGGAATCAGTCTCGCCGTTGCCGTCCTGCATCTCGACGACGCCGATAATATCAGGCTTCTTCATGTTGGATACGATGGATTCGGCTAATTTCTCCGTCTTGATCGCTCCTACTCCCGGGTAATAGTTTTCAATGTTATAGGAGGCGATTAATAATTTGTCTTCATCGACTTCAAGAGTAGTTGTTTCCCGCTGAAATGTACCTTGAGTAATAGCAGGCAAGCTGCTCCATGCCGGAATCACTTTGAAATTACCGTTGTTATAGCCAATAACGCCTGTTACGTCACTATTGAATTTGTCGCCTGTGCTGACTTGCTGACCCGGATCGCCATATGCGATCAAGAGACGCTGCGGATTCAGGTTATTCAGCTCTTTCAGTACCAGTCCTCCCGCAGCTGTAAGGACATCGTTTGCATCATTTTCAATTCTTGTCGGTATATTGAACAACTTGGAATTGCCGCTCCCGCTAGTCCAATAAGGACTGAGGATCGTCGGTTTCGGCAGCTTAACGAGCATGCCCTCCAATGATTCATAGAAGTCGATTGCATCTTCTGCAGGTTGGAACTCCGTCATAGGAATGGTGTCATTGTCGATAATGGATGATGGAATCACTCTCCCGTTCTTGCCAAGTGTGACTGGTTCAGGCACCATATGGTTGGAAGACAGGATTGTCCTAGTTGTCATCGTAATTTGTGTAGACGTCAAATTGCTGGTGCTTCCTTCATTGTATTCGGATACCGTACCCGTTACCGCAACCGAGTCCCCGATGGCCGGCTTCAGCGATTCATTCGTGCTGTATACGAAGATACCTTCGGAAGTATTGATGTTATTATCCGGATTCGGGTCCTGCATGAAGAAGCCTTTGTAACTGCCGGTGGCAAAATTGTAACCGTACTGCGTTACGATGCCTTCAATATCCGTAACAGTCTGACCGGCATATTCCGACGTATGAGACTCGCCTTGAATATCGTGGATGCGCGGTGCTTCCGAAGCCTTGTACTCGAATGTGTAAACATTGCTCGTCTGACCGCCAGCAACGGCAATCGCTTTAATGACGACGTCTTCGCTCACCGTAATCGGCGCGTTATAGAGCTGGCTTGAAGCTGTCGGGCTGGAACCATCCAGCGTGTAGTAAATCGCCGCCCCGCTCGACGGGCTCGAGAGTGTTACCGGGCTTCCGATGATAATACGGCCTGCTCCGGGGCTTGCCGTTACCGAAAGCATATCCTCTACCAGCGCGCCTTCGTTAAGCGGAATAAACTGATAATCCGCGTTATACTGCTTAATAACGCCGGTAATTTTTGCAAAGGTACTGTTTTCTTTGAATTTGGACAGGTTGGAGTAGATCGTGAATGTACTACCGCCCTGGCTTGCTGTTACTTTACTTCCGACAACGCTGACGATGGTCACATCCTCAAGCGTAACGAGCTCAGCTTCGTGAGCCTCGCCGTTTGCCGCCGACAAATCCGCCGCCGTCAACAGCTTCGGTTCCGGTATACCGGCGTCCTGCTCTACGACTTCATACGTGAGCCCGGATTGAGGCTTAATTTCCTGCAGACTGCTGTAGATATCCATGGTACCGCTGACTTCGACAAGGTCTCCGACCTCCGCGAACGACGAGAATCCGTACAATACCAGCCCGGCAGTCTCGTCCTGAATGTACATCTCCGCTCCGTCAATATGCGTCACAACGCCTTCCGTCCACACATTTTGCGCCTTTGCAGCCGTGCGGGCTGTGGCAACATCCGACTTCTCCAATATCGTATAGTCAAAAGTCGACTCTGGGCTATCCGGCATGCCATGCGCCTGCGCGTAAGCCTTGATCGTTGTCGCTTCGCTTATTGTGATCCGTCCTGCATACGGCTCAAAGTTTTCCGTTCCGCCCGAACCGTACACGGCCGCATAAACAGAGGCGCTCACTGTTGCCGAGCTTAAGGAGATCTCCGTGCCTGCAGGCCAAGCATTTGGTGCAGGCGAAGCTATAACAGGGCTTACGGCAAGCGCGTTGTAGCTGCTGTTGCGCGGGTCAGGCATTTTGACTTCGAAATCCGCTGCGTTGCTATCCGTATCCTCTCCGCGACTACCTCCCGAAGCGCCTGCAGCCTCCTTCCGTATGGCCGCTGTCGTGTTTGATAAAGCAGGGGTCGGACTCGTCTCCGATAAGTTAGCGGTTCCGTAGCCTACCAAATCGATTGTAGTACCAGAACTGTCAACCAAATCTACTTTCCCATTCGTGCCACTCAAGGCTAACGTTCCGCCTGCATCGGGAGCGGGCAAATCCTTCGTCCCGCCAGTGCCTGCCGATTGCTTAATCAAAAAGTAGCCTTTCGCATTAATCGTGCCGTTTAATGTCGTAACATTAGTACTATCAAACGGGTTAGCAGAACTGGCATAGCGTACCTTCCAATTCGTCATCGTGACTGGAGAATCGGTCGGATTGTACAACTCGATAAAATCATTTTTATACTCAGCCCCACTGTTGCCTCCGCCCCCGTATACCTGCGAAATCACAACATGATTAGCCGCCGCTGCCTGTACTGGGACGCCTACACTTCCGAGCGTGCTGCCGACAATCATAACAGCCGCCAGCACCATACCTGTCTGTCTCTTTACAAGTGAAATCCAATGCCGCATGTTACTTTCTCTCCTCTCTCCTACCTAAAATTGCACAATAACTAGAACTACATCCCTAATAGAGTAGTTCTAGATTGTAATCAAAGCATCAAAGTACAATTAAGTTCCAGTAAAGTTGAACATTTGTTGTGATGTGAAAAGCCATTCAATTAGAAATGCATGCAGTAGCAAAGTATATCGAGCTATCCCATAAGCTATATAAACGCAAAAACCCGACCTGATCCGGTCGGGTTTCTCATAGTTCGCGAGGCTATTTGGATATGCAGAACAAGAAAGTCGAATCCTGCCATTGAATTCTCATCAGCTGGTTGTGCCTGGCTTGCCTTGATGCGCGATCAACTTATATAGAAACCGGACTTCCGATGCTCCGCTCATGGCCAGAGGCAAGTCTAGTTCAGCCCAAACATCAAACTGTTAACATTCCCCTTCATCTTCATACTCATCATCTCCATATTGACTTGGTGCATTTCCCTTACTTGACAATACCATCGGCAGTTCTTTTCCCGCAGGACTATCTATTTCCTTGATATACTGTACGACAAACCGCCATTCGTCGCCATAATCGAACAACAACAGCAGCTTTTGATTATCCGTTCGAAACGCCTTGGATATCCGAGTTCGCTTCACTCCGGGAAACATTCCTCTTTCTCCCATATCCGCGAACCACTCATAACCTATCTGCGAACTCGTCCAATCTTTCAGATTATCATAGAAACCGAAAGCATGGTCCATGTCAAAATCAAAACTGCTCAACACCGCTGCCGCCAAATCGTACAAAGTTGCATCGGCCTGAACCGCTATGCTGCGGCTTGGACGACCGCGTACAGCTCCGTTCCAATCGCTCCATATCACCTTGAACTCTTTCGCCTGCATATTTCAACCTCCGTTTTGTTCACAATTTACCTGCCTTTAAGACGGATAAGATTCAAGACTCATCCGTACCTTGCAGATAGTCTGCTCTCTTCGACGGACTTAGGCTTGGCTTGCTCCACTGTGTGGGAGTTCACATAGTTTCCAGGTCATTTGATGCACCGCATGACGAACTATTTTCTGCGATTCTTGTCTATTCGAATAAAACTACTCCTCTGATTGTAAAAAAGGGAGGTTATTATTGTACTTTTCGTTCAATTCATTGTAATCCAGCTCAAACCGCTCCAGCCAGGATTGAACCGCTTCTTCTGCATATTTGTGCTCGAACTTGTTCCATTCATCCCAAAGAACCAACTCATAAAGCTTGTCCTTGAACTTTCGAAAAGGTTTGTAACCATTAAGGGCAGCAAATAACTTATCTTCAGGATCGGAGTCGGTACGCTGTGCGAATTTCGTCATCACAAAAAACGCCTGATCCGAACTAATTTTGGGGATCTCGATATAACGTTCTTCATTTTCCTCATCATCCCAGTCGATACCCGGTTCGCCTGTATAAGCTTCATCCATATTCAAAATGACTTGTCCGGTGTATATATCCAAATAATAGGGATGATCAACATCGTTATCCAAGTAAGCGATAATAAGCTCGTCCATTAATATCATTTACGTCCAGCCTCCCTTGATTACTTGGATTAAATTTTAGCAGAACTACGGCAAACATCAATACGCCATCCGTGCTGTTTCACGGATTCTTTCATCGACTTTCATCAAAACCATAGTCTTGACCTTAAAATATCTTGTATTTCCCATAAAGCATACGTTCATTTTCACTTATTCTTAACTTCTCTTCTATCTCCCTTAGCTGACTTTCTAATTCGATCGCCTTCCGATGAAATGATTAACTTGATCTACTTTCACATCACCATTTATGCTAGTTGTTTGATCTTCATAAACCTTGGAGAAAGCTGATATAGCTATTGTTGACTGTTTATTCCTGCTACTTCTAGAACTAATTATCCCCCAATTAGAGCCCCTTTCCTTCAAAATAACTAACCAGTCGTTGCAAAGAGGAATCCAAATATTTTTCGTTGAACATCAAATCAATTCATGTATGTATAATTGTTATAACAATTGAATAGGATGATAAGGAGGGAACCTAATGAATAGGATGGTTGAGATGGAACGAAAAGTGACCAAATTCGGCAACAGCCTAGGTATAACCATGACTGATGCTTTGAAGCAGATTGGATTGGATCAGGGTGATACAGTCAGCATCGATGTTAGCCCAGACACAGGGGAAATCGTCATTAGGAAATCGACGAAAGTTTCCTTGCCTGACGGAATTAGTACGGACTTCATGGATAAATTGACTGATGTCATTGAGGAATACGATCAAACGCTTCGCGGGCTTAAAGACAGATGACATCCATCCGCTATCTATCCGTCCAAGAAGTGATAGCTATCAATGTAGCCATGATTCAACGTTATAGCCCGGGTGAACATATAGGAGTAAAAGAACCTGGATTGCTCGAATCAGCTGTCCATCGACCTCAATCTTCAGTCTTAGGTGAAGATGCTTATCCCACTATTTTTGAGAAAGCTGCCGCTTTATTCGAATCGCTGGGGCAAAACCCTCCTTTTCACAACGCAAATAAACGAACAGCATTTACAGCACTCGTTATATTTCTACGTTATAATGACTTGCACTTTAAGATGGATACAAAGAAAGCCGAGGATTTTACGGTGGATATGGTTAATCATCGATTCAACCGTCAACAAACCGTTGCGATCATTGAAGCTCACTGCATGTCGATTCCAGAATAATGCAAAAACACCATCCTCTCGCGGATGGTGTTCATGATTTGGTGGAGGCGAACTTACACTGTTAAAAACCCTGCGTATTTCTTATAACCGAAAAAGCCCTAATACCGATTAAGGTATCAGGGCTTTTTCGGTTACGACTTGCAAAGCTCATGGTTTAGATCAATATACAGGATGTAAAAGACATTTTGTATCACCTGCCCGAATACTCTTGCTGGCAGAGGATTGTTATTGGGATACAATCGGAATACAGCCATTTTCCCACTGAAATTTTTCCTATGATCAGCAGAATCAAAAAACTTGCCAAATTCTATAGCCTTGGATAAAGCCGATTTTTCAATAAATTCTAAACCGCGATTTTTTGATAAGAGCAATACCTTTATATATTCTTCGGATGACAATTCAAATATTCGATTCAATAAGCTCACTTTATATTCATCTTTGAAATTCTTATTTTGATAACAGAACGAATTATTATTCGTGATGAAAGATAGGTTGAATTTTAGATGTGTTGGTTTGCTGGATTGTATATCTTCTCTTTTAAACCTATCATTTGAAGATTCCTTTATTTTTAATTTCCGGCCGCTTCCCATCTAATCAACAAGAACCTCTTTCATGAAGTAATCTTGGATTACTTCTTTTTTGATGATTTTATTTCTTGGTGTTACTTTCCATGGGCGTTCTTCATGTGTTTTGTTTCTTAAATGCCATGCTGAGTATTTGCCATAGTTCGTATACACAAACTCTAGAACCATTTTAATTTCTTCATTGCCAGACACTTTATCAAGTAATTCCATGTCCGTATGTTCAGGATTGAATTCAATTTCATCTCTTCCGTGTTCTTTATATTCAGTATAAACGCCCGGAACAACGGGGCCATGATCCCACGCATGTATTTCTTCATTGAATAAAGACTTCCCATTTGTGTATGCTAAAAAGATACCTTGAGCGTAGTACAAGAGCTTCTGTAATTTTAGGTGGGATAGTAACTCATCTCCGTACTGCTGAGTGTTCATGTTATTTCTCAAAACAAACCATCTGGAAACTTCAAGTGCGCTCAATTCAGTCACGTTAACACCCCCCTCTAAAATTTAAGGTATATTCTAATCATTATCACACATCGTATTTTTTTTGTATACAAAACATTTGCCATTCGACAATTATGTATACAAAATCCATGTTTTCGTTAACAAAATGTCCACTTATGGAAACTTTTTGATCGATATAATTAACGCACTCTATAGTTATGCCCTGCATTAAGAGCCTTATTCCTGTTCTGCACAGACTCAGTGTATACAGGAGCGATAGCTAGTATGGTTTCTTGCAGCAGCATTCGACGTGCATTGACCTCCAAACACAAAACCTTAACATAATGCTCTGTTACCTCATGTTCTCTTATTTTCCTTTCAACTGCATGCGAACCCCCTTCATTACGAATGTATGTTCTTATAATAACCGAATGTTTGTTCGTGTGCAATCATAAAAAAAGGAGCAGCCGGGTCAATCTTCTGGCTGCTCTCTTTTTATCATCTCTTCGGTTATCAAATTCACGATGACACTCACCGTTGTCTTTTGTTTATCGGCCCTCTGTTGTAACCATTCCAACAAGGGGGGTTCAAAATAGATAGCTTCCCGAATCTTCTTGTCCGCTTTCGGCGGTCTACCTGCCATATCGACCACGCTCCTTTACGGCAATATTACAGCATTTAAAATATTTTTGCAATACTCAAAAAAATCATTTACAAAGCATTTTAAATGCTGTATAATAAGGGTATAAGGAGGTGAGAAATACATGAAGAAAAAGAGAAAGAAACAGCAAACGGATAATCGCTCAGTACTTACGCTAGTGACGGCAATCATTAGCCTAATGAACTCGATTATCGCCCTCATCGTCACACTCAGCCGCTAAGCAGTACCCGTAAGCCTTGGCCCCGAAAGGGGCCTCGGTTTAACGGGGACGGTGAAATAAAAGGGTTGCTGTTTCTTTCTCGCTTTACTCATTATACCACAAAGGGGACGTGGATATGAAGTCGTCAAAAATAACAAATGTCGCTATGGTAATTAGCCTTGTTGCTTTAGTTATATCAACAGTATCACTCGTTATCGTCTTGATCAGGTAAATGCAAAAAGCCCACCGTCCGCATAGGGCAGTGGGCTATTTTATGTACTGCTAGGTTTAATAAATACAGCTCCAGTCATGATCGTTGACACATTGCCCAGCACGTCCGTTAACTCGGCCTCATGGTAGTACTGTCCATAAAGGTTTTCTGTGTCCGCTGACTCCAGCTTAAATGTAAATGTGCCAGCATCAGCATCGACGATTATCCCCACTGTCGTACTCCGCTGTATGATCGTTGGCCCCGTTGCCGTCTTGAGCATGGCCCACTTGATTGTCGCCCCGAGTAAATCCACATCAGGGATTGTAACGACAATCTCCTTTGTATCCCCGGCATACATCGTAAAATTTTGACCTTGTGTCACGTTACCCCTCCCCTCAATCGTACCGTCAGTTCCCTTGATGCTGACAGGTTTACTCTGATCTCCCTCGATGCCGCCAACCGCACAATAGACACGATTTCTGCAGGCAGCTTGCTGATCCGGATCAACAAAGGCCCCGAATATGACCTCTCAGCAAATACGGATTGTCTCAGCGGGTAGTCTGTGTGCCGATCCGTGTATATCGCTTGCAGCATGGAGCATTTGAGCAGCTGCTCTCTATAAAAAGACTGCTGCAGCGGCACAGACATTGAGCGTGGTGCGTATACCGCCTGCCTAGTCGCATATGGGTACGTGACGATTATCCCATCATCTACCCATGTACCGCCCGTTAATGCGGCATGGCGGCCGTTACCAGACTGGTCCATCACGTTGCCTAGTGCCATGTCATAATAGGCCACGGTAGCCCCAGCGTTAAGCATGCGCAAGGAGTAAAGCTTGCCTTTGGTTGTCGCGGTGCTGTTGTTTCGCCCAAATACATTGATATCGTCAGTACCAACTGCAGCCATGACAATGCGCATTGTGATTCTTGTGTTTGTCGGCACTGCAGCTGTGCCTTTAACTATCGGAGCTCCGTTGATAAACACACTGGATACAGAGTCGCCCCAAGTATCCTGTCCGGTGGATAAGCGGTAAACATAGCCGTTAACCGACCCTGTACGGGCATCAATGTAATACTGGGACCCGCCTAACGACAAGTCCGCAGCAAAATCAAGTACCACCTCGTTAAAAGCCATTGACGGGAGTTTGAGGATATCCGTTGTGCCATTCATCTGTAGATACATGCTACACCGCGTATTCTTTGGCCGTAACCGTCAGCTTAATATCGGCCTTGTTTTGCGAGTCCGCGACCGATGGAGTCGTGACCTTTACCCAATAGGGCTTACCGATCCCGCTATCCGAGATGTCAGCCATTGATAGCGCGGCGCCGCCTGCCAGATAAGCCCCCGGCACTCCAGCAACGTCCGGAGCGAGCTGCACCCACCCGCTGTCATCTGGGCTGGTTATATCCGTTGGTTGGAGCGCAATGGTTGTGTACCGCTTGTTTGCGCTGTCGTTAAAGAGCCACAGCCGTACCTCTACAGCCGATCCGGTTATCGGATGCTCGGTTGTAATCGGATTAGCGTCTGCGACGATATCCGTCAACCCTGCGTTTTTCGATATTTTAAGAGCCATCAGTGATGCCCCCCTATTTCTTAGTTTTAACCCGCGCTGTTTTGCTTGTCTTGTCCCAACTGACCTTTGCCCCCAGCGCCTCTCCTACAGCCCGCAGCGGCACCATTACTACGCCAGCCTTGGACAACTCGCCGCCAGTTACAGCCTTGCCGTTAATCTCTACTTTGATCGGCTCCATGTCTTCGCCCTCCTCCTCCTGTAACTGCCGCATAAACTCGGCTTTATTAACCCCGCTGCCTGGACATGTCTTGAGACTCGTCATATCTCGGTGAAACCTGACACGCTTGAGTGGCACACCGAACAGCGACATGATCGCACGAGTCAGCCCTAATGTCGTCTCCAACTGCGCCCCCTCGAGCAGCTCACATCCTCTATCAAAGTTGCCAATCATCTCAAACATGAACGGGTGCTCGCCGTCGCTATCACCATCATTGTGGCCTGTTGCTGAAGCAGGAGCGACCGTCAATGGCCGCCCCTCCCAGATGTATCCGTCCGGATCAATCGTAACGTGTTGCGCTATGTCGTTGAACCCACGCTGCAGGTGAGCTCGCTGCATGGCCTGCTGGAGCTTGAGCCCGCCTGAACGCCTAAAGTCGGCAATGGTCGGTTTCCACGTTGCATGAACGTGGACTTCTGAAAACTTTACCTTTCCGACATGCTGCCGCAAGACTGTGATAAACTCGGCAAGCGTATATCTCTTAAACGTTCTTGCCATCACTGCCGCCGCCTTTCTCGTTGAGTTGCGTGAGAAATTCATGGATTGCTCGCGGCAACGGTACGCCAATCGTGCCTAGGTTTTCAATAACAGATAAACCTTCGCGCCCGGCGTAAAAGTAGATGGCGGCGGTTCGAAAGATCGGCGCTCCTGGTTGAATCCAATCGTCGATCATAGCTCCCAGACCAACAACAACTAACACAACCATCTTGCGGATGCCGCCCCAATACATCACATCACTATTGAGTTTCTTATGCTTTGCCGCCCCAAGAACACCCGTTACATAGTCAACGACCATCAAAACTAAGAGTACCTTCAATGCCATGTCCCAACCACCGAGCAGGCCAGATAAAAACAACCCTGCAGCAGCAATATAGCCACCTATTGTTGCCTCTTTGCCGGATGCCCCGACCGCTGCTGTCGCAAGATTAACGCCGTATTCCCTCAATTGATTCGTCAAGTTAACCCCTCCAAAGTAAAAGGCCCCGCTATGCGGAGCCCTCTTGATTGTTATTTACAATCTCGTCGTACTGCTGTTGTGTGATCCAACCTTTATCCGTTACAGCTCGCTGTAGCATGTCGGCTGTAAGCTTGCCAGCGTCATACAGCCGTTTAAGGTATTCAAACATCTAACGCACCTCCCAGCGCATCTAATAGGAGCGCATCGATTACCGCCTGCTGCGCGTCGATCTGATCTTGTAACAGTTCTATTGGGGTCCTTGGAGATGGCAGTCGATCATCCCATTCCTCATCCAGTTCAGTTGTAGACCGCTCAATCATCTCACCACTTACAAGCCGATAGATGTACTGTCCACGCCCGTTGATAATCAGTGGGTTAAAGTGTCTTCCCCCATCTTCGACATAATAATCCGATGACTCCGGTTGCTGGAATGCATCCGAGAAAGCAAGAATTACGACACCATCCTCATTCAATCGGTAATAGTGTTTGTGGTTCATGGCTGCCCCTCCTTATAATTCGGCATCGAATATTATCATTCTACCAGCTATCCCGTCAGCGTTTAATGAATACGGTCGGTGAGCTGTTATCAAGCTAGTTACTGTCACTTGTAATACAGCGCTGTTTTTGCTGTTGCGGTTGTTTAATATGGCTAACGAGGTAACATCGGTTGCAGAGTTACCGTCTTGTAGTTGCCAATCTGATGCCGTTGCAACAAGAGTGGGTGGCATCCGCATCTCGACAGGGAAAACCACTCCTATATAGGCGACCGTAGAAGATGCCCCATAGCCAAAGCCGACAGGATAAGTTGTGTTTGCAGCATCTGAAGATAATGCAAAACAATACCGTCTGCACATTATTGATTCTTCCGCAAAGGTTCGTGGTTGAAATGGCAACACCGATTCCCCTGCATTAAATTGGATTTGTTTTATATCGATATCACCTGCCCCGACTAACGTCTCAAGAACTCCTGATCCTACTCTCGCTCCTAAAGTCGCTCCCCATTGGTAGGAGAAAGCTATCTCTAGATTATCGTTCCCGTCAGATCCGAATGTTTTTCCTGCTAGGGTGTTCGTGGCGAATGTGTAAGAGTATCGTGTCCATGAACTCGTTAATGTCCAGTTAGCTCCATTGATCACCTCACTCGCTGATGGCGACCCACCTGATCCATAATTTTGCCGAGCCCACACCCCTATTTTTTTGTTTGCTATATTAGACTTTGCCCAAAACGACACTGTTACTTTTTTGCCAACTCCACACATATATCGTGTACCAAACTCTATTTTTTGAGCTAACCACTGCATAGAGTTTGCACCAAATCCAGACCCTGCACCGCTTGTATTAATGCGGTAACCGTAGTAGCCGCCCGCAATATCTCCGCTTGCAAGTGTCAACCTGGAATGCGTTAGAGTCGGGTTAGTGCCCCCGTCCAATACATAGGCAACGACATATCTATCCGCAGTATATCCACCGTTTGACGGATTCGTAAAAGTGGAGCCTCTTTGCCAAATATCAAAATTACCGTTGATAATCGCCTGGCGCTCCATCCCCATATTAACGGCATTATCAACCGTATCCTTGCGCGCCACATCATCTGCTGCACTGGGAGCTGCTACTTTAAATCGTCCGCTTGCATCGCGGATCGGTATGCGGCTGGCCGTGGCAGCACTGGTAGCTCCGTGGACTCCTGTAGTAGCTGCTATATGTGCAGTGGCATTATCAACGGCAGTCTTGTCCGCCCCGCTCATTAATCCGCTGTTGCCGCCAGCCACTGCATCAGGGATAACATCAGCACCACCGGTTACATGAGAAGAAGCATGAGCGCCTGGCGTAGCTGTGCCGGTAGCCGTTATCATCGCTGTCTTAGTTGCAGGATTGGTGCTGACCGTGATCCCTGTCCCGCCGACGATGGTCAATGTGTCCTCCGGATCGTCAGCAACTATATCGTTAATTGTGCTAAATGCTGGCTGATTGACCTCTGCCCCTGCCTCAATTCCTGCCAGCTTAGATTTTTCCGCAGCCGACGTGTGGATACTGGCGTTACCCGTGTGAGTGTCCAGATTGGCCTGTACAGCATTGGCCTTTGTCGTAGCATCGTCTGCTGCCGTAGTTATCGCAGCGTCAACCGTATCTTTACGAGCTATATCATCCGCAGCTGCCGGGGCTACCACTTTAGCCCGACCTGCTGCATCGCGCCGTATGATACGACTTACTGTAGCTGCTGACGTGGCCCCGTGGGCTCCGTTGTCCGCAGTGTGGGTATCCATTTCGGCCTGCACAGTGTCAAATCCGGTATTGATTTTGGTATACTCATCGCTGATCCTATTCGACCCTACGAGAGTCGCGTATCTATTAGGCATTCTCAGCAGCTCCTTTCAGTTGTTTAATCCTGAGCTCTACTGCCTCGACCACTCCGCGCAGGATAGCCTCTTCATGCCCGGGATGATACGGCAACACCGCCGCAATAACCGCGCATATCTCTGGCACAGGTTTGGTAGGGTCAATCTCAATCTTGATTACTGGCTGTATATGTGCCAATGGAATCCCTCCTTAGAACGTTTGTTTGCAAGGAAAAACCTCCCATGTTGTCGAAATATAGGTTGTTTGACCCCTATTTCGTACAGAAGGGAGGTTCTATAGTGAAACTAAATCCAGACTGTATCAGAGCGATTCTATTAACTGTGGAAGATGAAAGTGGGTACGATCGAGAGTCTGACTTTTACATCCCCCTATCAAAACCGAGATTAACAGATTTTAGTTATGAGGAAGTCTTCTATCACATAGATCAGTGTAGAATGTCTGGCCTGGTTACCCGCGTTAGAAAGACTATGAACCCAAGCTATCACGTTGAAGACTTAACCCCTACGGGGCACGCTTTCCTTGCGGACATCCGATCGGATACCAATTGGAACAAAACAAAAGAAATCGCTAAAAACGTAGGTTCCTTTTCATTGGATGCTTTGACCAAGATTGCCGTTGGTGTAGTTACAGCGGCGATCAATAAGAATTTTTGACGATGAGACATACATTTTCAATGTAAGTTCTGTGGGGTATCCCGCAGAACTTTTCACTTGATAATCGAAGACGTCTTTAATTTTGGAACCATTTAAGAAGATGCCTTCCTTGGTAATAATAAGATCATTATTTTGGGAATCTCCGACGACCGTCATTTGCTCTTTATTTACAATCCCGCCGCAGTTTAGATTGGTCATAGGAACAATTACCTCTGGCCCTCTTACATGTTCCTTGCGGGCGGCTATTTCTTCCCTCACGATCCGGCGAATGGCCTGCTCCGTATCCTCGTTGATCTCCAATTTCACGTTCACCACAATCTCGCCCTTAGCCATCTTCTTCATCCTCCAATCCCAAAACAAAAAGCCCCGCCAATGGCGAGACTCTTATTTGTTAGGTATGTTATTTTTGTAGCTCAGTTATTTCAGCTTCTAACGCTGCAATCTGATTATCGTATTCGACGATTTCGGATTCCAGATCAGCAAGGCGCTGTTTGTCCTCGACTTCTTGCTTCTCCAACTGGTCAACACTGCTGGTGGCTTTAACTCGACGTGGATCATCCGCCCCAAGGCTATCCAGGTAAATACGGGCTGTCTCTAATACCTTGTTAGGCTGTGACAAAGCGTTCTTGAGCTGGTCACGCTCTCTTACTGCAACGTCCCTTTTATTGTTTAGAATAATGATCTGCGATTTAAGGCCGTTAATCTCTTCATTTTTGCTTGCAATTTGATCGAGCGGATCAACGGGAACTGACAATTGGACACCCTCCTTACCTACATTTAAATTAAGCCCGAGAGCATTGGCAGTATCACGCACAGGTAGGTAACTCCGACCATCTACAATTATCCCCTTACCGATCTGCTCACCATTATAGCTGATGGAAAGCTCTCCGCCTACTTTTTTGCCTATTAAGGATTGTACTGCTCCGTAGGCAGGCATAGCGGATGCCGCCAGTAACCCTACCAAGAATCCGACAATATATTTACGCATACTATTAACCCCCTCCACAATTTGGCACTATTGTACCATACTATACTTGGGCATGGGAGTGGTTTGGAGCAGAAAAATAAGTAACTGTACCTCCGTCTGCCGTCCTCAAAACAGTACCGTCAGGTATGCCGTGGTTATGCCCACCCGATTGTCCAGTACTTACTCCGGCAGAAGCTTTACTCATTATTTGATAGCCGATATTCGTAAGCTCTGTTTCAAGATTTCCGCTATTCGTTATGATTCTACTCCAATCATTCACCCACAGAGTCTGATTATCAGTTATGAACACGTTAGCATCCAAGTGAAGCTCCAACGCACTAATCTTAAAATAACCTGGTGCAAAGTGGTCGAAAGTCACATCGAACCCGCCATTAGTAAACGATAGAACTGGACGCGGTGAAGAAAAATAAAACGGCGACACCTTAATGTAGTTATTGGCTGACGCATAGGCTCCAAAGTAGTTACCCGTCGTGTCCATAATAGAATATGGATAGCTTGATGCTGTGCGGATAACCGCCCCTGTTATCGTGCCCCCGTTAATGGTCGCTGCTGTGATCGTGCCTGAAAACGATCCGTTGGCAGCAACTAGTGTCCCTGTAAACGTCCCGCCTGCTGCTGACAAATTGCCGCTAAACGTGCCAGTTGCAGCTGACAAGCTCCCCGCAAATGTACCCGTTGCAGCGGATAGTGCCCCCGTGAACGTACCGCCCGCGGCTGATAGGTTGCCCGCAAACGTACCAGTAGCGGCAGAAAGCGACCCTGCAAATGTGCCAGTCGCAGCGGATAGCGACCCACTAAACACACCGTCAGCAGCCTCAAGTGTGCCCTTGAATTTATAGCGGTTACTCGGCAGATCAAACCATATAGCCTTGTCTGAGCCCTTGTAGAACGTCATTTCATCCGAGTTAAGGACAACCTTGCTTGCATGGTCCTCTCTCTCGACGATAAGCCCCTCTGTGCGTGTGATCGTTGCCCCGTAGTAGCTCCGGCCCTGCTTGACCGCATCTCTGTTGATCTTGTTAACCTGTTGGCTTAATGTGCCCTCTACGACAAACTCTGACTGCTGTTCACTCTTGGACGGGGCTTCGATCGACATTTTTAAGCCGCCCTTGAAGCTATACACCTTATGCAGGATGAACGTCTTGTAGTGAACAATCCCGTCCCAAGGGATATCCATGTCCTGCCACGGGATTGTGGCATTCTCCCACGTTAGTCCTTCGTCCACCGAGAAACCGATACAATCCCCGTGTTCCAGTTGCGGAAAGCCCATTGCGTCCATAGCAACCGGCAGATAGGACAACCCGTTTAGCTGAGCATGGAGGTTGTTCACCATGGCTTGCGTTGCAAATGGATTTTCGACATAAAGCGTGTGATTTTCATCACCGGATCCAGCCTCATAGGTCAGCCCGTCTTCTGTGTTATAGGTCACGACTACCCGTGTATATGTCTTGATCGGATTGATTTGCACAGCTCGGATATAATCGGAGCCGGTGATATTAAATACAGGGGTCTCCGCTGCGCTGAAGCGTTTGAATTTGATCGTACCGTCTTTACCCGCGAACACACTGGCATTGTTCGCGCTGGCGATGTAGCCTAATATCTGCCGCATGCTGTACCCAGCTGGCCCCGCCTGTATTTGATAGGCTGGATTGATGACCACGCTGCTGTCGTAGGTATAGCCTAGCCGTGTACATATCTCGTCCCATACAGCCTTCATCGTCGCAGGGTAGGGCAGCGAACTGATATAGGCCGCGTCAGCAAATACAAGTTTGTCGTAGCAGGTGAATTCCCATACATCGTTGACCTTTGATCGACTATCCACATAAAACTCACCCAGCGGCAGCCAAGAAGACGGACCGCCAGACCACGGGAAATCGGCATCCTGCCAAGCGAATTCAGCGTCATCCCAAGAGACACCCGTCATAGAGAGCGCCAAATAAGGGACAACTTTAGCACTTGACGGGATGATGTCGTTCGTCCGCAACTTGATCGTCAGTTTGGATAAGGTTGTTGTCCCGATCGCAAACTCGTCCCCCAGCACTAGGCTGTTGTCGATTTCAAAATCGACGATCACCCGGTTGTCGTACTCTATACCCGCGATATTGGCCTTGACCAAAAACTCACGGTCTTTACGCCGCAAATAGTCCGCATATAGCGGAGATATTGGATACATGACCTATTGCTCCGTTAGTGTGATCTGTAAACCGTCCCACCATAGAACACCATTGCGCTCAATCGGCACAGCTGCAGGTCTATTACCGACATACATCCGCTTTGTCACATACCCGCCTACCATGGGGTCAGGATAGTAAAAGTCGAAGAATGGCGCGCTCATCGCCTGCAAGATCGCTGATATTTTGTTGTCTGGGAGTGGCGCAAAACTCATCTCCACCTGCCGCTTAACCGCAATACGGTCCCGGTGCAAGGTCCCGTCTGACGTCCTGACGGTCGATTCGCCGTCATCCAGGTCAAGTATGGTAACTTTGAAATCTCCGGGCTTTGGATATGCAGCAATCTCTACGTTATTTATTTTAAGCAGCACGTCCCCGCCTCCTTTACGTAATTGCTAATGTGTGACCCGCTCGGCGTGTCAGGTCATTTTGCCCGGATATTGCAGCCCGTGCAAGATCGGACTTGCTGATTACAGCCTGATCGCCGGGACCGCTCTGCTTAACAGCCGACAAGATCGCCCGAAGCACTGATACAACCTCGCTGTTGTCGTTACCCATTATGCCTGACAGTTTTGACAAGGGTGCTATTACTTCGGGGTCAGCTGCAGCTCCACGGTTATCCCCTACCATCGCGAGTGTCGGCCCATAGGCCAGTCCGCCCTTAGCGAGTTTGGGAATCTCCGGAATGTTAATCCCGAAGGACTTGCCCTGCATACCATCAGGTAACCAATCCCAATCGGGAATTTTAATGTCTATTTTATTGAGCTGTCTTACCATGAAATTAACCGCGTCAATGATCAGATTAACCGCGCCCTTAAAGATACCAACTAAAACATCCTTGAATCCCTCAAACCACGTTTGAATACCACCCCAGGCGCGTTTCCAATCGAGGGTAAAGACGCCTGCGATAAAGTCGATCACACCGCCTAATGCGCGTAGCAGTCCCTTAATTACGTCGGAGATTATCCCAACTGCCGTGCCAACCACATCGGATACCAGATTAAAAATATTCGTAAATGTAGGACCAAAAGTCTTAATCAAAAAACCGACTATAGGCGCGATAAACTTATTGTTAATATCCATCGCAGCTGTAATCAGCTTTGCGACAAAATTACCAATCTCGGTAACTAGGCCCTTGAGGTGCTTGTCCCACAACCATGTGAGCATTTCCAAAAACGGAATGATTATGGGCTTCAAAATATCGTCCCATAAGCTCTGAAACAGACTCCTAATACTAGTCATTGTTTCAGTCAAACCGTTTAATATGTCAGCCCCGTACTCGTCCCATAGATTCTTCACGATCTGAAGGGTGTCTAGTACGATTTTTTTAATGAGATCGAATACCGGTTTGAGCACTGTCTTGTAGGTATCATTGATTATTCCGACCGCCCATTTAAAATTGGTGGCCATCTCTCGGAAAGCTACCACTAGCGTTTGCGACAAAATCGGTACCAGTGTGCGGACGATCGCATCGGCTACAGGGATAACGAAATCATTGAGGATGTACTCGACTAAAGGTTTGATCGTGTTATCCAGCAAGTTGTCCAAGGCCCCCGCAATCTTCGGAAACGCATCTAGAAACGCATCTCGCAGTTGCGACAAGGCTGGTAATAGCGTACTCTCCCATAACCCGTTTATTGTCTTAACCGCATTTTCGAAGGTATCCGCAAACTGACCGACCGCCCAAACCAAAGTCTTTGTAAATATCGGAACAAGCGTTTCATGGGCTGATGATGCGATTGGCAGCACAAATTGATTTATAAAAAAGTCTACGAACGGATTAAGCGTGTTGGTTAACAGGCTGTCAAGAGAACCTGCAATCAGCGGCATGTTCGTTATAAACGCCTGCTTAATCAATTCCAATGCAGGTAACCATGTTGACGTCCATAGGCTTGATATCGTGTTAGTTGCATTTTTAAATGTCTTATCGACCATGGCAAATGCCCATGTGATTTGATGGGCAATTACTGGTGCAAACGACTTTACAAACCCTGTCACAATTGATGGGATAAAATCACCAAGAACATAGGTTGCAAAGGGGACCAGAAAGTTATCTTTAAGCTGGATGAACGTATTGCCGATACTCCGCACCGATTTACCAATGGGCGTCAGCATGTCCACAAACGGTTGAAGCGCTGGTCCGATGCCAGCAAACGTCTGTGCAAGGGATTGGCCAAAGCCCCCGAAACTGGAGCGCAGTCCGTTTAACGTGGCCTTTATTTTATCGGCCATGGCTTGCACCTCAGCCGACACCTCAACGGCAGTATCAGCAAAACCTCCGCCAATTTCACCGAGCCCTATGTCTGCTGCTCCGCTTGCTGCTGGTGTTTCGTCATCTGCTCCACTTGCTGAGCTCTTATTGATAACATTGAGCTGATCAAAACCTGCCACAGATTGAGCAGCCTTTTTACCTGCTTTTTTGGCAGCATCTCCAGCATTGGTATAAGCCGTTGCAAGGTTGTTTACATTACTCGTTTGCTGCTCCGTTTTCTTTCCAAACAGCGCCTGCGAAAATTGGGCAACCAAGGACATGACGCGGGCCAAGGCCGTCGCGAGTGTAGTCAAGATAGGCAGCACCAGATTTACAATAGGTAAAAAAGCTTGCCCAAGAGATAGCTTGACATTACGCAAGATCGCTACCAGTGTTCCAAGTTTGGAGGCTGTATTGACAGCTACCTCCGTGCCGTATTTCTTGGCCGATTGTTCCATGATGCCGAATAACCGGATCTGTTGTTGTGTCTGAAAACTGAGTTGCAGCCAGCTCTTTCCATTGGCAAACTTCTTAAAGGCTTCGGTTGATTCCAGCATCGCGACGTTCACATTAACCCCTAAGTCTTCAATGGCTTCGGTGTTGCCGAGCAACCCTGACCGAATACGCCACATGACATCTTCCATATCCCGACCCGTCGCACCAGATATAACAGCGGATGTTTTAAGAATGTCTTTCGTATGGTTCGCAAGCTGCGCGGAATCTGATTCAAACGTGCCGATAAGATTGCTAAATACCGCTCCGTATTTTACTGCTTCGGATCGGGCGATACCAAATGCTATAGCGCTTTCCTCTGACCATCGCTTAAACTCGCCAGCGCTGGTTTGCATCATGCGGTTAATCTGCTGCAAAGACGCCTCATATGTCATTGCATCCTTAATCGCTGACCCTAACCCCATGCCTACACCAACAGCAGCAAGTGCAGCCCCTATGCCTCGTAACGTATTATTTATACCAGCTTTGAATTTGTTAAGATCTGCTTGGGCCCTTGTCATTTCGCGCCGCATACTAGAAAAATCTGCGCCGGCTCGAATGAGTAGATTTCGTACAACAGCCATGTCCCGCCTCCTTCCCTGTAGAAATGAAAAAGAGAACGGTTAGATACCGCCCTCATTAATCACGCCGCCCATAGCTGCGTTTATAGCTTTGACCTGGGCAAGCAATTGCTCAGGTGTTTTACTCACTCTCGGCCTTGTGTCCTGGATGAGCTTTTTTAGATCCGGCATCCGCTTGACTCGATGCCAGTAGGCCGTCATATAGGCGAGGGTCAGCCCCTCCTCAATCTCGCGGCGATTGTGCTCAGCGTACACTTGGATGTGCAAATTGAGCTCGTGCGGCGTCATGTCGTTGTAATCTCGTAAAGATACCCCGACCTGCAAAGCTACCTTTAAGCTTTGTTCCCAGTCCCATTCGCTGCCGCCGTCTCCACCGGCAGCTGGGGGTTTCCCGCTGGTTCAGGGGCTGGTCCGAACGCAACCGTAAAGGCCCGCTGCATGCTTTCGATGACATGCTGATAACTCGGTGCACAATCCAACAGGTCTTCCATTTGCTCTAATTTCAGCGTTTCGCCGTTATCGCGAGCATCTGAGAGCAGACCGCAATAGATAAACTTCTCGATGTGCTCCATATCAAAACCGTCATCGCCTTCCAATTCGTCGATGCTGCGGCCGGTTAAGGCTGTCAACGTCTTAAGTGCCTTGTGTCCGTAGCGCAATACGCGAGGGCGGTCCAGGTTAATAATCACAACATCATTGTTTTTGTCAGCCATTCAATTGTTCCTCCTATTATGGTGTTGGCGTGATCGTCAGCGTCGGCTTACCTGATACTTTAATCGTAATCTCAAAGCTAATTGCATCTTCCAACTCTGCAGATGTAGAGTAGGCTGTTACCACACCTTTAAACGTCCACGTAGCCCCCATGGCAGCCGGGAATTCAATCGTAAAATCTTCTTCGGCGCTGTCTTCTAGGGCTTCATAGACAGCTGCTTGTCCAGCATCCTGAGGGTTAAAAAATCCAGACGCCGAAACCTCTCCGCCATCCTTAAATCCACCGATAAACTCTCGGTACTCGCCTGCGCTGTCCAATGTCGTGACGTCAATCGTCTCTTGACTCATCGACGGTGACGATATGGATGTAAGCTCTCCAATGGCTGTTCCAGGTGTTCCAATTTTAAGCTTTGTACCTAGTGCTCTTTTTGCCACTATAATCACTCCTCAAAATAAACTTGTATTTCTGTCACGCATCGATAGAGTTTTGGTTGACTCTCGTATATTTCTACGGGTGTTCGGTAAGTAAGTTCTTGGATGTACGGTCCGCCTGTCCCGATCACACGTTGTTCCATTCCAATAAGTAAGGCGACCACATTATTCGTGATCGCCTTCAAGTCTGCATAACGAGCTGCTACAATGTGCAGCTCAGCATTTACGGTTTTTCCGGATAAATAGCCTTCTCCTATGCTTTTAGCCCGCACGCCTTCACTGGAGATGTAGATCAAATAAGGGACACCGTTTGCCGGGATAGCCTCAGGCGCCGTAAGTGGATAAATGCGCTTATTGAGTATCGTGACAGTCTCCAGTTCCTTTTTTAACGCCGCTTCAAAGTCCAAAGTGATCACCTCCCCCTATTAAGGAGCCTATCAATATCTTTGGCGGCCTCCGATAGCGTCTTGTTTTTAATTTCCTGCGCGTTATCGTCGATAGCCCGCCTCAAATAGCGATATCCCGGAATGTATTGACCGCTCTGCATCATCCAGCCATACTCTTGGCTCGCAGGATAATACGACCTTTTCCCAGCCAGTGATGTCTTTGCAAAGATGTCACTTTTGGCAGGGTCCATCATGATGTCATATACCTTTTTGCCAACCCTCACACGCCGTTCTGCCTTCATGATGATTCCACGCTTCAAATCTCCTAGGTCAACTGGCGCTTTGGCTTTAGCCGCCCTGAGAGCTATCCGCGCCCCGGCTCGCGCACCGCGAGTTGCAGCAGACTGAGGCACCCTGCCAAGGCGCTGAAATAGGCGTTGGAGCTCTCTCATACCAACAATATCGCTACTCGCCATATCACTGTCGCTCCTTGCACATGAGCTGTATCTCTTTATTTTCAAATTTTGGATTGATAGTATAAAGGATCTCGAACTCCAGACCTTTGTGCTTAACGAACATAGTCCGGTCAACCCCTTCGCGATAACGGATACGGATACGGGTTGTCACTTCGGCGTTTACCTGCATCGCGGCGAAGTACTCACGGCCCTGTAACGGCTCGATCGCAGCCCATATATTGCAGACCTCTATCGGAACGTTAAGGGGTTCGCCGTATTCGTCCGTTTCCTCGGGTCCTGGGGGACGATAGACTTTTACTCGCTTGTCCAAACGATTAACGAGGATCGTCATGCGGTCTCACCTTCAGGTGGAGGTACGTATGCATGCTGCAATTGAGCCATTATCGATTGGCATGTATACCGCACCTTGTCTGATGGTTGAGATCCAATTAATTCACGATTTTCATACCAGTCTGCTGTGAGCACAAGACAGTAGAGCTTTGCAAGATCATTTGATGAGTCGAACGTGACCTCGGTCGCGTTATGCAGATAAGTCTCAGCAGCCCCCATCAACATGTAGATGGATGTGTCATCGTCTTCTCCGTCGATTCTAAGCCATGTTTTCGTTTCATCAAGCGTCAATATCGGCATCGCCGCTCACTTCCTCAACCAGCTTCGTGGAGATGTTCCCAGAATCATCTACTTCCAGAGCATATCGATAGCCGCTAGGGGAGTGTAGCACTGTATCCTGTTTATAGTTAGTTGGTTTTTTGGTTAACTTCTCGCTCATTTAATCACCTCGTTCTGTTTTATTGAGATAGGCGGGGTTGATCCCCGCCACCGATTACGCAAGGCTCAGTTGACCGTATACGAGGGATGCGACGTCCCATTTAACGTAGTCGTCGCGCATGATCGTGCGCAGCTCCGTCGTATCACGGCGCCATGCATCGCCGCCTTCGCGTGTCGATGCGAGCTCGAAAAACCGGCGATTAAACAATACAAGGAACTGCTTCAAGTTACCGACAAACAGCGGTGCCTTGTTCGGAGTGCCGGTGACCGATGGTAGAATCCGATTGCTGACGACGACGATCGGACGGCCCTTGAACAGCTTTCGTCCGGGTTTTGTAAAGTCTTCGCTCAGAATAGGCCGCCCCATGCCGTCAACCTGATTATCGAGCCAATCGAAACCATCCTGATTCGTCATGATAGAGGCCATGATGCTAATAGCAGGGTCCAGTGTGATGTTCAAAATCTTATTGAGTGCAGCGAGATTCGCCACCGCCGAAGGCGTCAACGTTTTTACAGCCGTAATAATGTGCGTGTTGCGTGTATGAGCAGCTTTGCGGGCGATCCAATTGGTTACGTAATTAATCAGGTTCGCATCGTTATCGGCCAGCAACTCGTTCGTCAGCGGCAAGTAGCCTGCACGCTTTTTCACCTTGTAGGTAATTGGTGTAAACTTCGGATTGTCCGTAGCAGCGATGACTCCATACTCATCCACATCTGCAAATGGTGTCATGTCGGCATCGGTCTCCAGAACGCGAGAGCCCGACAATGCCGTGACGTTTTCCACGGTCACATACTCCGAAAGATCGTTCCAAGCCCGCATCAACGTGTTGATTTGTGTCTGGATATCCTGTGGAATTACAATGCCCACATCCCCGTCTGGGATGGCAGGATTCGTGTTGCCACTGTTCATCGTTGCGCGACGCTCGTATTCCGCGATAATGCTGCGCTGTTCATCGTTGATCCCTTGGCGGCGAATACCTCGAAGGACAATACCTGTGTACTCCTGTTCCAGCTCGCGCATTTCGCGCTCAGGTACTTTGCCGTCCTCATCCAGCTCCTTGCCGCCAAGACCGCGGGCTTCCGTTTCCTCCAGTTCACGCTGCAGATCAACCTTCTCCTGCAGGCTGCGCACTTCGTCCATTTTTGCCTTGGCTTCGGTCGTCTTGTCCTCTGCCAACATTGTCCGTACTTCCTGTTTCATGCCGTCCAGTTTCTGGAGCAGCGCACGCAATTCTTTCGTCAAAATAATCACCTCGTATATTTTTTGGACAAACAAAAAGAGCCGATCAGATTAGATCAAGCTCCATAAGTAAGCGTTCTTTCTCGTATTCATTTTTGGACCGTAATTCTTCGGCCTTGAATTCTTCCAGGCTCCGCGCTTCCGCGTTAATTTCATTGGCCGGATAAGCCGGAAAAGCCACCGGGCTGATTTCGAAAAGTTCAGCGTTGAGAATAGACCGCTTGTAAATTTTCAGTTCGCCGCGCTTCTCGGTTGACCATTTATCCTTGGTGACTCGCATTCCGAAGGACACACCATCTACGTCCCCGCGCTGGATCAACTCCCAAGCGTCGTTTCCTACAGATGTATTGGGGATGTCCAATTCAAACCTCATTTCCTTCGTACCATCAAATACCCGCAGTGTACCTGATTTGGTATTCCCGAGCACCTGGCTTGTGTCGTGACTCCAAAGCCCGACTACACCACGCTGTGCCAAGCTTTCAGCAAACGCACCCGATGCAATCTGCTCCACGATCGTATCGCCGTACCAGTCACGCATATCTGCACTGTCGGTGTCGTACTTGATCGCCCCGGTGATGGTGCGCTTACCGTCGTCTCCTTCGGATGCACGGATCTCCAGCTTAACCGGTAGTGCTCTTATCTCCCTTGTCGAGGTCGTCTTCTTCTCCTGTGCCAGTTCCATCACCCCCTTTCGTGCTATAAGCTTTGCCTGCATCGATAATAGGCACCATACTGCCATTCACTAACAACTGATCGCCGCCTTCTTTTGGGGGGAGTTCCTCTTTAGCCCGCGCTTCATTGGGCGCCAAAAAGCCACCCTGCACCCCGATCCGGTACGCCTCGTATCTACTCTTCAGGTCGCCGCGCAAAATCGCGTCAACATTGAAGCGCAAATAGTAGCCAGCATCCAGTTCGTCATCCAGCAGCAGTTTCCATGTCATCTCCTGCTCATAGCAGGTGAGGATCGGTTGCAACGTGTCAGTGTAAAACTCCTTTTGCTGCTCCGCTACGTTGGTATGCGTCGCCCGCGTCAAGTCGTTAAGCTGGTGCATCTTGATGCCGTAGGCCGCCGCGATCTGTCGGATCGTGAGCTGGTTGTTTTCCAAAAATTGCGCATCGTGCATGTTCAACGCAATTGGCACAAACTGATAGCCGACAGGCATTAATGCCACCCGATGACTGTTGTTCAGTCCGGATGACATGGATTCAAATTTATCACGAAAATTCCGCTTGGCCTTCTCGTCAAGCTCACCTACGTACTGAATGATTCCCTTGGCTTGCAGACCTTGCTTGTAAAAATTGTTGACGAACTTATTTGCAGATGCTGCATTTTCAAGTGTCCCTTTGAGCAAGTCAAGCGGTGACAGCCCTACAATCCCATCAAGCGTCAATCCGGATTTAAAATGGAGCACATCATGCGGCATTAGCTTGCGCTGCTCTGCCCCCAGGTTAACCTCATAAGCTACTGACGATTGATTGGTGACAATACCGCTCGCTGCCGTATCATTGTCCACGATGATCTTTACACGCGCTGCATCCATCGGCCAAAGTCCAACAACGCGACCGCGCCGATCATACTCAATACTGGCGTAGGCATTACCATATAGGCAGCTCTGAGCTTCTATGCACTTCCAAAAGTCGAAAGCACTCATGTATGGATTAGGGCGAAGCCTGAGTAATTGGTGCAATTGGTGCTTGGCTGGCTTCTGGATACCATTTTCATCCTCTTGGTGGACTTTCAGCGGCAGTTTCGCTACTGACTCTGACCGGATGCGCACACAAGCATAAACCGTATCGATTTTGAGAGCTGCCTTTCCCTTGACATTGATGCTGTCAGGGTCGATGCCAAACATTTCAAGTAGGCGCCGATCGTCTACATTTAGTTCTACTGTTTCGCGTTTCTCAGGCATTCCGACTATTCGCCGGGCAACATTCAAGATATTCACATCAGCACCCCCTCCTTTCAAGATCAGCTCCAAAGCTTATCCAAAAATTCTTCTTCGGCAAACTCCCCGAAGTTCATGTCGATCTCTTCAAAGAGCATAGCTGTCGCCATGGCATTAATCATGGCCACAATCAAGTCGATACGTTCCTTGGACTTGTTCTTCATCGGCTTGATGTTCTCATTTCCGTCTACTGCAACGGCAACATTTCCCCAGCACCAGCGAGCAACAGGGTTTACTTCATGGGTCATCAATCCTCTTTTCATGAGTTGCTCTATAAGTTTCATGGCAGGACTCATGTTTTGCATGTTCTGCGCGATCTCCACAACTTCCACGCCACCGCGAATAAGCCGTTGAGATAACATTCGGCTATTCCATGGATCGGTCCCGAGTGTTTGCATGTCGTATTGTTGATTGGCTGCCAAGATGCGAGCCTCAACAAAATCATAATCCACGACATCTCCCGGAGTGGTCAGCAGGTGCTTTTGATCCACCCATTTGTCATAAGGCACCTTATCAACACGGACCCGTTCGCGCATATTGTCCTCTGGTATCCATGCGTCAAAAACAACCCGCCAGTCTGGTAGGCCGCTTTGCGGTGGAAAGAGGTAACACGCTGCCGTAATGTCTGTTGTGCTTGATAAGTCTAGACCGGGATAACACCTTTTGCCGACCAGTTCGGACAGCCCCCATTGACCCGCCGTCTTATCCCACAACGTCAACGGCTGCCATCCGGTCCGCTTGAGCGAAATCCACTGATTCAGTCGCAACCAACGAAAAAGACGCTCCGCTGACTCCTTATTGCGAGCAGCGAGCGCCTCTTTGCGCACAGCATCTATATCGATCGTGTGGCCCAAGCTTGGATTAACCTGATACCACAACGACTCATCGTATATGTCTACCTCTTTGCCTTCGGCATCGATCCCATCTTCGGGTATTCCATAAACCTTGGCATACCACGATGGATCTATGATCTCACCAGATATGACTTGTTTCGCGTATTCGTGCTGTTCCCAACCAACTGAGTGCCGATCTGGGTCGTCACCAGCAGTTGTAATAACCCACCATAGAGGCTCTTTCCGTGCAGCTCCCGCTCCAAATGTCATTACATCCCACAAATCGCGGTTAGGTTGGGCGTGAAGTTCATCAAATATGACGACAGTCGGGTTAATGCCATGCTTGGTATATGCCTCAGCTGACAGGACTTTCATGACTGTTCCTGTAAGCACGTTTTTGATCTCTTTCGAGCTTTCCGTGACTTTCAAGATGCCTTCTAGCTCTGGTTCCTGCTCGATCATCCCTGCTGCAGCCTTGTAAACAAGCTTTGCCTGCTCTTTGTCTGCCGCACAACAGTATATTTGTCCGCCTGGCGGATCGCATGTCAGGTGGTATAGCGCAACAGCCGCGATAAGTGACGTTTTACCGTTCTTCTTAGGGACTTCTAGATAGGCATATTGATATTGCCTATACCCTCGGTCAGTTATCGTCCCGTATACATCCCATAAGATTTGATATTGCCAGTCGAGCAGGATGAAAGGTTGTCCGTAAAAGTCATCAACGGCATGAAGCATCTGAATAAACTCAATCGGCTCAAGAGCACGCTGCTTATCATGTGCCATGGCCGCCACCTGCTCGGCGGTTCATAAACTGGGCCATCGCAGATTTCTTCTCTTCCTTCTTCGGCTTTGGTACGTTCTTCACCTTGGCCAGCGGATTTAAGAAGAGCCTGTCTTGCATCTTGAGCAGCATGTCCATTTTTTTGTTGATGGCCGTTTCGATTTTCAAGATGCCATCTATGGACGCCAGTTGTGCAATCTGAGTCATCGCTTTAATTACAAACTCATCCTGCCCCAAGATGTAATCATACAGGGCGTCCGTGTTTTCAGCGATTCGGTCAATCCGTTGATAGGCGCCGAGTAGCCGTTCATACTCGCTATAGGTTTTGCAGTACAGAGCCAGCATTCCGATATCTGAGCTGGTTAGCAGCTCAACACCTTGTGCGGCAGCAAGCTTGTATTCTTTGATCAGTTCATTCCAGATTTTTGAGGCTGCCTTGTCCTTGGAAACAAATGCTGGCTTCTTGAGCTTTGCCAGATCCTTCTCCCCAAGTTTGACTTCGGCCTCCTGCCGTTGCTTGATCTCTTCCTTGGTCAATCTGTTCGGGTTGCCCTCTGCTACATGCAGAGCAACCGGTTTCGCATGTCTCCCTGCCACGAGGGCTCACCTCCAGCTTAATAGTGACGATGCGGTCGGGGGCTCGAACCCCGAATTTGGTTTCCACCCTAGTCCGGAACCTGTTATCCCGTGTTTGCCATTATCACTACCGCATCACATTGAAAAATCTCAAAAAACGAAAAAAGTTTGTGCCAAGCTGGGGGCGCGGTCCTAGCCTTTTGATTTATATATTTCAGGACCTCCCCCCGGGGGTTAGTAGGGTATACCCCTGCCCCTATTGGAAGTTCATCTTCACCTTTCCGCCGCAACGTTTACATGTCGTATCATACACGGACCAGTTCTCGTTGCTCTTCTCCTTGTTTGGCTCTGCTTCTTTATTGCACGTTTCACATATGTGCTTGATATCCATAGTCTCACCCTCCAATCTTGCCATGGTCTATCTTGGCATGACAACTATTACACAAACTCACAAGGTTGCTCAGTACCAACCGCAAGTGCCAATGCGAACGAACAGGGAACCGGTGATGCACCATGTCTGCCACCGTGATACACCTCTCTAGCTTGCAGTGTTGGCATAACCCGTGATCTCGCATTAATGCGGCCTGCCTTGCAGCCTGCCACTCCACGCCATGGTAGAACGCTGCTGCTTGCTTATCCCGTTTTAATGTATCGTACTGCTTATGTCTCTGCTTGCGCTGTTGTACAGCTATATGCACATGCTCATCACAATACCGGCTACTTGTTAAGGTGCGGCATCCCGTTTTGTTACATGGCCGCTTGGGCTTGGCTGGCATAACAAGTACCCCCAACGCAAAATAGCCCGATCATGAGATCAGGCAAAATAGAATATATTACTTGACGATCGTAAAGTATTAATGTTATAATAAAGACAAGGAGGTGAACAAGCCAATGAAGAAAAAGAGAAAGAAACAGCAAACGGATAATCGCTCATTACTTACGCTAGTGACGGCAATCATTAGCCTAATGAACTCGATTATCGCCCTCATCGTCACACTCAGCCGCTAAGCAGTACCCACAAGCCTTGGCCCCGAAAGGGGCCTCGGTTTAACGGGGACGGTGAAATATAAGGGTTGCTGTTTCTTTCTCGCTTAACTCATTATACCACAAAGGGGATGAGGATATGAACACCTCACAGATCAATAAAATCTCAATGGTTATCAGTATCGTTGCGCTCGCTATCAGTATTACTGCGCTGGTCATTCTTCTGGTCAAGTGGTGATGTCCATGTACACCTTTGAATCCAAAGAAGAACTCACAGCCTGGTTAGCCCAAGAAGTCGTCACCACATCGGAGGCAATGGAGATACTGGATTGTAAAAGACAGAACATTCACGGCTTTGTGAAGAATGGGAAGTTAACCCCAATCAAGGACAGCGGTAAAGACCGGCTATTCTGGCGAGCCGATGTGCTTCAACGAAAGGAAGAAGCCAGTAAATACAACCGGAAAAAATAACTGCAAAAAGTTGGGATTTATGTTAGACTGCCATTAAGCCGTATGGGAAAGCATCCCTGCGGCCTATTTGTTTTTGACGCACACAGGACGGCTGCATACTTGCGCTGTACCGCACCACCTGCCCCAGATGCACCTGACACACTGTTTTGGTTGCTTAGGGGTGTCTTTGTCTTGCTGATATTTCTTGTACTCTTTAGGCTTCACAAGTTGCTCACCACCAAACAAAAAGCCGCCCATCACTGGACGACTCTCGCGTATTTATAATTCTTCGATGATACCATCTTACCTGTCAAATTCAGCGGTGTGAAGGACATCGAACGGACATTTTCAGGACATTAACCGGACAAACTCCTTTTCAGCTTCATTTCTCCGGCGTCTTACGGTCCGTTCGTTGATATTCAAACTCTCCGCTGCCTGTTCCTGCGTTAGACCATCCATATATTTTAATTGCAGTAGCCGTGCATAATCCGGCTTGTACTGCTCCAATGCGGCCAGCACCGTATCAATGCGGCTCACCGTGTCCTGCAGCTCCTGCAGCTCGACAAGTCGATCCAGCACCGCATCCAAGTCGTCGCGGATGTCGTACCCTCTGGCTGCCACGACCTTTGCAATCTTGGCTCGCAGCTCCTGCAGCAGTGAACTGTCCTCGTCATCAACTCCGTGCGTCGGCACAGCGGCAAGCTGGCTCTTTACACCCGCCGGGTGGCGGGTCATATAGGCGTTAGCGACTTGCTCTAAACGTAGCTCCCGTGTTGATAGATACATGTAGGACGGTAGCCCACGTAATCGGCGGTGCAGGTCTTGTAACTGATCCTCCTGGTTAAGGCGACTCACCGTGATCCCGGCACCGACACTGTAGGTAGATAACACCTTGATGCGGGCTTGCATTTGCCGGTAGCTTGATAATTGCTCAATTGCCTGTTGCTCGCTCATCCTGCTCAACTCCCTCTAGTTGCTTTATCAGCTTGTCCAAGTACCACCTAGCTTTAAGAATGTCCTCCAGCCCGTTCTTCCTCTTCCAGCGCCAGACGTACTTGATTACGTTGGCCGTGCATACAGCCTCTATGCCCTCTAATCCCGTTGTCGCGGCCTCTATTGCGTCAATGCACTCGACGTTGCCAGCTGTATAGTGTGATGGTTGGTTTACGTTATCGTTCATCGCTCTGCTCTCCCTTCTCTGGATGAACGACGAACCAGATCAGCAATCATCATTGCAAAATTAGCAACGTCAGCAGCTTCTTTGATTACAAATTCATTGGCTGGTTCCGTCCCTTGAAGTTCAAACAGTTCGTCAACCTCTTCTGTTAAGCGTTGCATAAGGTCACCAAAGTCCATATGCAACCATCCGCCTTTATGATCGTCGGCTCTCAAGACCGTCTCCATCTGCTCGGCAAACCACTTAACCTCTGGGCGAAGCTGTACTTCTCCCTGATCGGATGTGATATCGAAGCGCCCTTTGTCGATCTCTTTATAGGCGGTTCCGTATGCACCAGCTCGGTCGAGTTCGTATTCTTCGATTTCTCCTAATTGTTGCATCTCCAGCCAATCCATCAGCGCCAGTTTGCTTATATACTCACTCATGGGCTGACCTCCTTCTTACTAGGAACCTGCGGCAACGGCATCCAATGAGTCACTTCACAGGTGAGTTTCCAGTCCGTTTCGGACTCATAGGAAGACTCGTACCAACCTTCATCGATATAATAACAATCATTTTCTTCGTCGTATTCAACACAATCCCCACTGTCATCGTTCCATAAATCTTCTGCCTTCACTTTCTTTGCTGGGACATATACAACAAGAGATATGCGCTGATTATCTTTATGGCCTGTCAGAAAGACCGCAAGCACTCTTTGCGCAGGTTCTGGCAGCCGTTCGCTGCATTTAATCCACTCACTCATTTACCTTGCTCCTCTCCTAAAGGGAAGTTCCAGAACCCCTGCTGCCCTTTGGCCGGGATCGGCTCAGCGAGCTGCTTGACGTTAGTTAGTTCCCATGCGTAGCGGCCAGGCGTTAAGTCTCCGAAATGAAACTCGTCGATATCTTGCGTTATGCCAAACATTTTCTCTCCTGTTGGGTCAATTAAGACCCGAGTTCCTTGTACAGGTACATCCGCTTCACCAATTACTTTCCAGCATTCAGATATTAGGCATGTCGCCACTACCGCCCCGGTCGGCAGATTATCCGATGTATAGCCATACTTAACAAGCGTGGACTTGATAGGCTCCCTCTCGCAGGCTTCGCGGTCTACCTTTTTGCCTGCATGGATCGCCAGTGGTCCCCGGATATGTGTCCGGCGCGGTCTTGTCTCAAAGCGTTTAGCCCCGATTGCAATCAATGTAGCCCAAGGCTGGATTACCGTTATAACCCTCATTTGTATCCGTCCTCTCTCTGTGTCAGCCAGTCACAATATGCTTGGCACTTGGACTCATCGAGAAAAAAACTTTTCCAGTGATATTTAATATCGCTGAAGGGAACGTCATCACCTAAACTTTCCATATACGTGCTCGATTTCATATGCTCCGAATCAATGCAATCGCTAGGTTTGTACCAAGCCGACAATTTACCGTCGTTGCTGGCAAACTCCACACATACATGTTCCTTGGGCCGGAACTTTTTCCGACCATTTTTGCAGGAGCATTCTTCTGTAAGCAGTTTTCCGCTCGGCGAAGGAAACTCTATCATGCGCCGCTCATTACACTTATCGCATTTTGGCAATTCTTCTCTGTAGGATTCTGCCGCATAAACTTTCACATACAGCGATTCCATTAGCTTGGTTAGTTTCTCTTTGCGGACAATGTTCAGCGCATCTCGTTTCACACTGTCCAGTTCATTCAGTTTTCTCCGATGCTCTCTCTCGATCTCTTCCAATCGGCTTTTTGTATCTTGCAGCTCCTCGTTTTTCTTCTGCAGCTGTTCCATCTCGGCCTTATATTTATCCCTTACTGCGTTCAGCAGCGATTGCTTAAACTCGTCTATCTGCTGGTCGAACTCGCTCGGCTCGTCGTAAAACTCATCATCGTAATCCATCCTTATCCGTCCTCTCTCACGGCCTTCTATATTCAATCTGCATCCCTATCAGGTAAGGTTAAAATTTCATTCAACACATTGATATTCACAAAGTCATTCCAACCGTACTTTTCAGCCCACACCGGCAGCATTCGTGTTGCTACAGAGAAGATGTGCGCTGATGTCGGGTCTTCTTGGTCGAAGATGAAGTGACCGTAACCTGGAATTTCATCGGTTACATACTTCCCTGCTGAAATATTCATGATGATGTTTGTGACCGTCCATGCGAACATGGATAGCTCGCTGCAAATGTCATTTCGTGTATGTCCTGTAATCACGAATCCATTTTTATAAAACGTTGCTGTTGTCATAAAGCCCTCCCATGTATTCCGTATTCAAAATGTTAATTCTCAACCCGTTTCATAAGACTGAATCATGGCATATTTCTGATGGATTGCTGTTTCCCATTCCGTTACCCAGACATCCAAATCGCTTCGATATCTTCCAGCGATTCGCTCATAACCCTCCCGGTATACCTCCATAAGCGGCTGTCGGCTGTAGTGCAAATATGGGATGCTCCTCATGATCTTTGATCCGCTCCGCTGAACCTTCCGCAGTTGCTCGTCGAACCAGCAGGCTTTCAGGAACGAAATCGGCTCCGTCCGGATGATCTCGTCCCAATCCATACCGATCGTATGGTCATCGCAATTGAAGGGACATAGATAACAGCGGCTCCGGCGCGTCGGCAGACCGTTGGCGATCAAGAAGTCGATGCTATCCTGCGTTGTCATGTTTTCCTCAACCAGCGGATAGGCCAGATACATGTATTTGAATTGCGGCGACTCATAACGTTGAATCCTTTTGATTTCGTCATAGCTAAAACCGATGTCAATGATAAAGGCGATATCGTCTGGCATCTTCTGGCGATACTCCAAACCCAGCTTGTTCATCACCATTCGGCGGGCCATTTGCTTAACTGGTACGATCTTAAAGTCCACTGTGCATTGTCGGGGCATTATGCCTGCCGGGATTATCTCGCCTGTCTCCTCATCGATCCGACTGCAGTACACAGGCATCTGAAACCGCTGATAGTCTGTATGGATGTACCGCATCAGCATCTCTTCCAAACCGCGTTCCATGCTGCTGTGGTGCGTTGTTATAAAAGGTGTGGCGTTTTCTATCTCCTGTTGCCGTGACCGCCACCATCTGACCTGATCATGTATAAATTGCGGCTCTGCTCCGGTATCCGAGAAGATGATGAAATCATAATTAATCTCGCCTCGAAAGTGCTGCTCAAGTAGATGAGCTGACTGTGTACCGCCGCCGAATGAAAGAACGTGATATATCCGGTCTTTACCATCTGCTCTTAGGTCTGCCTCAATCTCATTTTTTGTTTTAAACAGCTTATTGCGATATTTCTTATGACTCCGATAATCTGGAGAAACCTCGAACAATTTAAGTTGTTCCATGGAAACTCCCCTTCCCCGAAATTCATTGTGATGTATCGTATTGGGCCAGCCACTCGTTCTTAGTCGGAATGCCTCCACAAAACGAACATTTAAACCATTCAACGTCAGGAAATTCACCATCGCAAATGTTAAATACGTTGTTCTCACTGCAATTGGGACAAGCAAGAGACACTGATTGCAGAGTTCCTGATTTCGAGGTATCGTATTGGGCCAGTAGATCACGGGCTTGTTCGCCCTCGTCGACTAACACTTCCGGATATTCCGCACCCTCATTTGTGTCATAGATAGATTCATCCCCATACCACCGCAGTCCATTCAGTAGAGCGGTATTGGCTACCCTGAGTGTGTCCAATGTCATTTTTGTATCAACCAACCTTGTTGCGGTGTCCACGCCCGCTGAAACAGCTAAATTGTATTCTTCCCTGAGTTCATCCCATTCCCGTTCTGCCTCTTCTAGTAACATCTCAATCTCGGCTTTCTCTTCGGCGATAACTTTGTACTGATCTTCCGACACTGCCAGTTGAGAGCGTAGGGATTCGATCTCCCTCTGCTGATGCTCTAATGTGTCTGCCGCATCATTTACAGTTTTCGCAAGCACATAATAGTACAATTGTCTATCCATATCTCTTAACTTCTGGATAAGCTGCTCTATGTCTATCTTGGGTTCCTGCATGGTTGCCTCCTTAAAAAAGTGTCAACTGCATATTCCTGATCCGATTTTCGCCGCCTGCCGCCCAATAAGCTTCTTTCTCGATCACAATGTAATTCCTATTGGTTCTATCTGCCGCGACTGCCGTTGTGCAGCTTCCACCGCAGTTATCAAGAACAAGCCCTCCCTCATTTGTGTATGTCCGTATGAGGTATTCGCAAAGCGGCACCGGCTTTTGGTTTGGATGGATGCGCTCAGGATCGTCGTTGTTTACCACTGGATAGTAAAGCACGCTGCGCGGGTATCTCTCGGTTGATCCCGCATTATTAGGGGTGGCTTTACCTCCACCGTAAACAGTGGATTTATGATTCCCTGTCGCCGCATTCATCGGCTTGTGTCCTTGTGACATTTGCGGGTTATATGTTGGCGGCTTTTTATAAAAGACCAAAATATTCTCATGGGCCTGTAACGGCATCAACTCTTTATTCAAATGCCCGGTCGCTTTGTTCTTTTCCCAAATCCATTCATACCGGAACAACTTCATGTTGCTGGCGGCGAGCGCCTTGTCGAATGGAGCTTTGGCAAATAGTAAGATCGCTCCGTTCTCCTTGATGATCCGTTCATATGCTGCCCAAAGCGGACCAAATGGTAGAATCGAATCCCATGGACTCTGTGTAGTGCCGTAAGGTAGATCGCACAAAATCATGTCCACGCTGCCGGTTGGGATGTTTGGAAATATGTCGAAGCAATCCGCATTTATGATTTGGTTAATCAAGTATGTCATCACCTCACATTGATAGCTGCAGCTGACCGGCAGCAGCGGCGGTGTACCTCTCAAACGCCAGTGTATTGCCCGATCCCGTGCATAGCTCTGGTAGATTGGCCCGAACCAGCACCTCGGACATTACCGGCGATACAGAATTTCCAACTTTAGCGACCTGCTGTTTGATCGGGAAATGTTTACCTTGGTAAATCGGATTGATGATATAGCTTTCCGGGAAACCTTGTCCCCGGTAGAGCTCCCGCGGTGTAAGCATCCGCATGCAGATATCTACGATTTGATAAGCGATGCCGCGGATAAGCACCAGACCGAACCGGTCCTTGGTGACAATCGTATTAATCGGCTCCCGTAGGTCTTGACCGACACCAGTGCCGTAGTACATCGTGAGGAACGCATATACCTGGCCGAGATGCTGTCCACCTGCAGTGATGGTAGGCAGCGGATCCTTTAAAGACGATCCAATATTTGTTCCGCGAAACTTTGTCAGGTGACTGGTCACCAGCGCAAATCGATTACCGCCCGCCGTGATTGTATGGAGGGGATCGTGCAGGCTGCTACCACGGGCCTTCCCTGCCTTCGTTTCTCCGTAGTAAGTGGAGAGAAAAGCCGAGACTACTGATGCATTTCCTTCGTCAATCTCCTGCATCCAAGGATGAATGTGTTCATCCGGGACAATAAACGGATCTGAATCATTGATGACGAATTTATAAGTTCCAAGTGCTAGACGACGCATCGTCTTATCCGCGAGCGGTCGCTCCCTACCAAAGATTGACTTGCAGGGAATCGTCCAGTCAATAATTCCGGATGATGGTTTGTAGGGTTCAAGGAGCCGAGCTGCAACCGCCGGTGATCGTCTATGTGCGTGTGTTGGCAACGGCCAGACAATTGGCTTTCCGTCACAGCGAGCAATAAGAAACAGACGCGTCCTGCTTGTTGGAGCTCCAAAATCACTAGCAGTAAGCTCTTTCCACTCAACCTCATATCCTTGCCGCCGTAGAGCATTCACGAATGATTGAAACGTGTGCCCCCTCCGCGCCTTGATAGGATGGCCGTTTTTATCGAGCGGACCCCAATCTTGGAACTCCTCAACGTTTTCGAGAATAATAACCCTTGGCTGCACCGTAGCAGCCCAGCGAACGGCCACCCATGCCAAACCGCGAATATTTTTCTGTCGGGGCTTCCCACCCCGCGCTTTACTGTGATGTGTACAGTCCGGCGAAAACCACGCCAACCCCACTTTCCGGCCGGCCACCACGACACGTGGATCGACATCCCAGACAGATTCACAATAATGTTTGGTTTCGGGATGATTGGCCTCATGCATCACTATTGCTGGTTCATCATGGTTGATGGCAACATCCACACTGCGTCCCGTTGCCTTCTCCGCTCCGGTGCTGGCACCACCGCCCCCGGCAAAGTTATCTATGATGATCTCTTGCATACTGTCCTGCCCCCTTGCCTTTGTGCCGCCTACGCGGGACGCCCTTTTTGCCTCCAAGTCCACGGTTACACAATAGGCTGGATATGCTCGATGCAGTCAAGTTATATAAATCTCCGATTTCTCTATTTGTCAGACCAGCCTTTATGTGCATCTGCAGGGTTTCAGTTGGTATCGACTCGAGTATTTTTGATGCAGCCGACCTTTTCACAGGTTCCGGCTTCAGTTCCTTAAACACCCTTGGTGGTAGCGGCTCAGCCTTTAGCCCGCGCTGCTCACCCGTTGCTATCAGGTCAGTTCTTCCGGCGCGAGCCCAAGCCAACTCAACATCATTAAGCTGGTATTCGATAACACCGTTGTTATACGGCTCTGGCGGTGTGTGTTGTGGTACCGGTCGGCGTGGGCCTCGGTTGATGTGTTCGTTCATACGGCCTCAGCTCCCTCAGTAATACTCAGCCACTCGTCATCGGATAAGGAGGCGTATCGCTTCCACTCACCGCTTTTACGCATATTACAGACGATGTTCATTACCGTATGCTCCGTTCTTCCTAGTGCAAAACCTATAGCCCGCGGTCCGTCCAATTCATAATATTTGGTCAAATAGATTTTCTCGTCCAAAGTAAACGGTTTGCCGTGATTAAAATGAAATTCTGGGTGGTACTTCATTCGGCCCAACTTATCGAAAGTTATGCCGTCGAGTTTATCCCCCTCATCCGGTACATTCCGGCGAAGCTCACCCTTGAGCTTAAATGTATTCATCCTGGATGCCCCTCCCGTTCCTTATTGCCATCAAGTTTCCGGGCGAGCGCCCGGATATTCTCCATTTCCTCCGGTGTTAAATCACTGGAAGATCCCGGTTTAACGATCTGTATTTGGGGCTTGTTGCTGTATCCATTTTGGTTCCGGCTCCGATTCTGATTCGTATCCCCTTTTAAAGCAAATACTCCTTGCCACCCGTTCAAAATCGATTGTTCCAAAATTGCTACCTTGTCTTCGTCATTGCTTGCTAACTTATCCAAATTGCCCATGAGCAGCGTAACGGCCTTTTCTGTCATCGGTTTCTTGATCTTCTTGCGGAATTCAATGAATGATTCCAGAGACTCAATAAGAGTAGGATTTGAAGTGTATGCTTCAAATGCGGTCCTTACTTTACTGTTCTGTACTGTTCTGTTTGGTTGGGTTGGGTTGGGTTCTGTAGCCCCGTGACCATCAGATACGTCATCGGTTTGTCCGCGTGACTGGCGCGTGACTGGCGCGTGACTTTCTGATTCGTCTTGTTTCTTGGCGCGTGACTTCCGCTTCCGTTCGCGGTTTTGCTCACGCTTGTCCACGAGACGTCCTGCGTAATCGTACCAATCATGTAGCGTCAGTTGGCCGTCCTCATTGTCTATGAATACAGAATCTACCAATGCCGTTATTAAATCGTGTGCCGTGTCACACGGCCATTCCATCGCTTCAGCAATGTCTTCTGGTTCGAATGAAGTTAAATCTCCGTCTTGAGCGTAATCCAAAGCCCACCACCATAAGAAATGCAGGTGACCTACTGCCGCCGGAATGGATACACCAAGCTTCCGCGCCAGTTTTCGTGTCTTAGGATGCCTCGCTAATTCTTGGTGGCTCTCTATCCATGCCATCGCGGCCCTCCTCCCTTATCTGTCATCCCGCAGCCACACAATGCGCCGCTCAAAGTTATAGTTAACTGGTGTAAAGCCCGGGTAGGCCAGCGCAAAATAGCGCTGTACCTCCCGGTAAAATTCGTCAAGGTCATTCCCTGCTATCATCCAAATCCGCTCTGATACGCCCGATTGCATTAATGGTTTATCGTTTATCATCTAGAACGGAAGGTCATCATCTGATATGTCAATCGGTCGTCCATCATCCGGGAACGGATCGCCCTGCCCCCGTTCTGGAGAGGACTGAGGTGTCTGGCCGCGCTCCAAGAAACGAACATTGTCCGCTACAACCTCAGTTATATAAACCCTGCGGCCTTCGTTGTTCTCGTAGTTCCGTGTCTGTATCCGCCCCTCGACGGCGCACAGACGGCCCTTGCGTAAGTAGTTGGCGCAAGCCTCCGCAGTCTGACGCCAAGTCACGATAGGGATAAAATCCGCTTCCCTTTCGCCTTGACCGCTGCTGAACGGCCGATCCGTTGCAAGTGTAAATGTCGATGTCGCATGACCTGACGGTGTGTATCTTAATTCAGGGTCTTTAGTTAAGCGACCGATTAAAATCACCCGATTCAGCATCGACCTTCCGCCTCCATAATGGATAGTAAATCAGGTTCACGCTGGAGCCTGACCGGCAAAACTAAATAGTTGATTTCTGGAAAGTATAAAGGCTGATGAGGCCCTGTTCCGACCACTTTCAGGCCAATGTCCGAGGCCGCTTCCAAGTATGACGATTTGATATAAATGAACTGATCGCCAATTCTAAATACCCTAAGCAGGTCATTGTCAATTTGTCTTAAATAAAGTGTCCATTGAGCTTCCTTCTCGTTCTCTTTGGAAGGGAAAGGAAGTTTTAAAGCTTCTGGTTTTTTCACACTAATCCCCGACATTTTTGACAGTGTTTCATTAATATTTGGAGTCTCACCTTCAAAAGTCGTCAATAACGTAACCTTGATGTCTGTCGGAAGTTCGGTGAATTTCACACCCCAGTGACGGTTTGTAATTAGGTGTTCCTCTCCGTTGAAAGACCAGATTACTTGATTACGGCTTGCTCTTATCTGTTTGCAAAGTGCTTTTGTATTCAATACAGCCATTGTTATATGCTCCCTTCAATAAATATTCTGTCGTGCCTATTTCCCGGACCGATCGCCTAAACCTTATCCCGGCAGGATCACGATCCAGCCAATGGTGACAGGCTACGCAAGCATGAAATAGATCATCTACGGTTGTCTTATGCGGGATAATGCGCCGTCCTATTGTATGGGCTCTCTCGGCAGCTGGAGCGCCGCTACAGCGCTCCTTAACCTCGCAGATGCCCTTTGACCTTGCCTTTAGCTGCTTGTCCACCTTGGCGCTTATGTCACCCATCTGCTTTTGTGTAGGATTTACACGGACTGATTTGCCAGGTTTAGGGCAAGGATGAAACTCGCCAGATAGGTCTGTAATGACCCGGGCCATCAGTACACCGCCAGTTCAGCGTAATGCTTGATGTGCTTGAGCTTTTTCGTCTGCCGGCAGTAGTCGCACTTCTCACACCTGTCCGGCGCAGCTTCGCCCGATTTAACGGCCTTGACGCGCTCTATATGCTTGGCGACTATAAGCAGCTGCTGTTCTATAAGATCGTAGTCAAAATAGATAATTTCGTGGTCTGGCGGGTCCTGCTTGGTCACGATAACCATGTGAGGCAGCAAAGGGTTGTCCCTACCGATTACAATCTGTTCAACCTTTGCATAGACCGACATTTGGATGTTATAGCCGTAGTGGTCGAGGAAATTTTCATAGGCTTGCACTTCTTTGTTCCAAAACTTCCCGTCAATTTCTTTCAATGCTTTCAGGTCTGCGAAAATACCTGCTTCGGGCTGATAGCTATCGAGCATCACCTTCCACTTGATCCCGAATAGCTCCGCGGTAAATATGACCTCTTTTTGCCCGGCCAGTGCCTTCATAACGAGCGGATCATTCTCCAGCACCTCTATCATCTTGTTACAGTGTTGGAAGTTCGACTTGAGCTGACCCGCTGTAGGGCCGCGGCTGCTGAAAAGGTCCGGGTTGTTTGCCTTAAATTCAGCAAGCGTCCCTTCGTTCCAGGCATGGACATAATGACCTTCCATGAAGGCAGCTTTATCCGGTCGCTCGTATTCCCCTGCCAGTTCGGCCATGCTTCGGGCTTCGCAACCTCCGTAAGCGGGCAGAAAGCCCTTGAACTGGCTGACGCTCATATAGTACCGATTAGCTTCCAGACTGAAATAATTACTCTTGGTCAGTTGCATTTGGCTCCACCTCGCTTTCAACATTCAGCGGGCTCTGCTGTTTCGGGCGCGGCTGCCGGCCGAAGTCGAATTCACCGCCTGCTTCGAAGGCAAGTCGTTGCTCCGCATCAAAGTCGATTTCGATCGTTTTGCAAAGGCGCCGCAGCACGGTCCGTTTGTACATTTCGCCTTTGGATTTATCCCATGTGTCACTACCCGGATTCTTGCCGTAGTTGGTACGAACACCTTCGATTTCTTCCGCGCTCATAG
Source organism: Paenibacillus oenotherae (assembly GCF_019443105.1). Classification (GTDB taxonomy): domain Bacteria; phylum Bacillota; class Bacilli; order Paenibacillales; family Paenibacillaceae; genus Paenibacillus_Z; species Paenibacillus_Z oenotherae. Next base: position 137,991 of record NZ_JAHZIJ010000009.1, on the reverse strand, counting down.
ATTCATACACCATACCGCCGTCGTTGTATTGAGCAATGGCAAAGCTACCCACAATGGCGCTGTTATTAAACGGCAGCGGGTTAAAGTTGATAACCGGTCGACCTTCTACTACGGCCTCCTCGAATCCGTCGCCCTCTCGGACGTTCTTGGCGTATATGTCGATTAGGGGCCGGACACTGTGCTTTTTGACAAGCTTCATCTCGCCCTTGTAATCAGTCTGGAATCGCGCCCCTGCGCCTTCGGTGATGACATGGCATTCTTTGGCGTTAAAATCAAGTCCAAGTATCGCGCCTTTAAATAGTTGTTGAGCAATATCATCCGCATCAATCCGGTCGACGCCCCGAACATCCGGCAGATATGCTTTGCAGTTCTGGACAAACCGCACCGCGTTGAAGCCAGAAGGCAAAGCGTCGTGCTTTGCCTCCAACAAATCCTCCAGAGCCGCTAAAACTTGAATGTCAGTAGCCATCGCTTACCCCTCCACCGATTCAATTTTCAAAGGTTGTCCCTCAATCGTGGACAATAGAAAGTACTGGTAATCGTCCGTCTGAGCTGCCGCGATGATTTCTTGCTGGCGGCTGCCGAGGTTTTGCCATCCATCGATGCAGATGACCTTCAACTCGCCCGCCTGAGCCTTGGCAAGCTTAAAGGCAAACGCCCACGCCTCGCCTTCCGACAATCCATCAATCAGTGTTCCGTCAATCCGGATCCGCCCCTGCGCATCCACGGACAGCCCATCCACCGGCAACGCCGCGGTCTTGAGCAATTCCATCGGCAAATCCCGAGCCGTTTGAATTTTGGCCGTCAGCTCCGCACTTTGCTTCTCCTTCGGTGCCAACTTCTCCCGGATAATGTCGTTCATCCGTTGCCATTCTCGGAGGTATTCTTTCATGCCGGCAGCTTCGTCCGCTGCAGCTTTAAGTGGGGCTGGATCCACGTAAACCGTATCCTTAATGACCTGTTCCGCGTTTCCAGACTTAGCCCTCTCTGTTGCAATCAGGTTAGCCTCGTGGTCGACAATCTTGTCCAAGTCTCGGCGTTCGAGCTCCGACAAGCCCGAAAGCTCCGTACGTTTCGTCGCGATTTGTTCTTTATATTCCGCGGCAAATACTTGGCTTTGTTCGACTTCTTGCCGGATGCCGTCGCGCTCTGACTGCTTTTTCGCTTGGTATTGCAACCGCAAGCGCTCAATCGCCTGTTCCATCTCCGCGTCCAGCCTTACGCCTGAATCCGCTATGCGCCGGTCGGCGTCGTCAATGACCGCCTGCTCGCGCTGCACATTGTCCTCAAGCCGCTTGATTGCGCCGCCAAGGTTATCACGTTGCCGGCTATATTCGAGTCGCTTCGACTCGGTAGCCGTCTCGGAACGGCGCCTGATATCGTCGAACCGAAGCGACAGCCCGTCAATGAGAGACTGCGCTTCCGCCAATCGTTTGTTGGACTCATCTGCATCAGATAGCTGCTTGTACAACATTTGAAGGTTGACAGTCTGCCATTGTTCGCCGTCGTAATTGGCCGGCAGATTGCGTTTAATACCTTCAATATTGGCTTTGAGTAACGTGATTTCACGGTTCAAGCTTTCACGTTCCGCGTAGTATCCGGCCTCAATCTGCTTAAGAATTTGAAGAATATGCAACTGGTAGTCCGCCTCTGGGACCTCCCCGAACCATGCCTTAATGTCATCTACCGTCCAGCCGATCTGGAGCATATTTAGAATGATTTCGGTTTGCCTTTTGACGTCTTGCTGAATAAATTCGATAGGACGGAAGATATCGCCGTTGATCATTTTCCGGAGGAATGCCTCCGTACTGGAGACGGCTTTGCTGTCGTGCTTCACCTTCAAATAGTCCGCTTTCTCTGAGCGCACCTTGCGCACGATCTGCAAACCATCCTCCAGCTCAACAAGCAGTTCCGCCTCTTCCGCGCCGTGGCTAATGACTTCCGTCCGCCTGCTTTTATTAGTAAGGGCCTTCTCCATGCCTTCGATAATGCTTGTCTTGCCAGTGCCAGAGTCCCCGATAATCTTCGTGATTTTTCCCGGCGAGAAGGATTGTTCCTTAATGCCGATCCAGTCTTTTATCTCAATCCGTTTAATATGCAAAATAATTCCTCCCATTTACACGCCGCCAAATATACGCTATACTGACGGCATTATTTGATTTGTATTGCAGGCTCATGCGGCTCCTACCCCGCAATAGCCAGATTTAATGCGTTGATCTCTCCATCAAGCCAGCATAATGCTGCTGGTTTGACGGACGGATCAATCGCCACTCTCCCGTTCTCAATCCTCCAGCGGATGCGCTGGAGCTCACACTTCCTCCAATGCAGCTCCTGTCTAGTCCCCAAAGGCATAATGCGTTACCCCCAAACCGTTTTGATGTGCAGCCTGCAGCAGGCGCATGATGTTCACCTTTGTTGAAAAATCCCAGCCGTTCAGCCATTCAACCGTCTGTGCCTCTTCCTCGTTCATTGGACGGCCTATTAGTTGTTCAATGATGTCTTTGTCCAACTTTCCTATGACCTCCTTCCATACAGACTTAACAGCGTGTTTTCCTTTTCTAGCGCCGTAATGCGCGCTTCTAAATTCAGAATCAGCGCCTCCAACTCTTCTTTGTAAGCCAGCAGTTGAGCAACACGATCTCTCATTCTCATGTTAGACCTCCTTTCGTGGATGCCACGCATCCACATATTTGATAACTGACTGTAGATCCTTTCGCAGCACATCGCGGTAGCTCGGTACACCCCAACGGTCCTTAATGTCCCGGTACAACTCCCGGAAAAGCTTGGAACGCTCTTCTGTGTCAGCAGGGAACTCATATACCCTAGAACTAACGGCCCTCTGCACACGGCGCTGTTCACCTTGGGTGAGAGTGATTTGGGTCTCAACCTTGTTGTCGATTTCCTCAAGGCGCGTCTCTATCTGCGGCAGCTTGTCCATCATGTCCGCTGTCTGCCGGAGTGCTATGGATATAGCTGCCTGGCTGTCCAAGGCTACTGGTCTTTGAAGCTGCTCGCGCATCCTGCCGAATTCCGAAATGTACATTTCCTTGAAGCGAGCTGCTTCTTTGCCGGTATATCCCATGACAAGAAAAGCGAATCCCTGTTCAGTGATAAGGTATTTTGGGTATGTGCGATTCCTTGAATCGGTGTAGTCAATCTGCACGAAATTGTGCTGATTGAATTCTTCGCTGCATTCCAACTCCCTTACGTCCTGCATGACACGACGATGTTCTTTACCAAATGTCTCAGCTACCGTCAAACTGTCTGTTACCGGCCTGCCGTTTTCAATGCGTACAAGGTTCATCTAATCCCCTCCCGTATATTTGCCGTCATGTATAGCCTGTACAGCATCCAAAGCTGCCTTCATTTTTGATGGGCATTTTCCCACTCCAAAAAAGGCCTCAACCACTCTATGTTTATCTTTTTGACGCTGGAGGATAAACACATCTACTCCGATGCCGCTTACGATATGGATGTTCACCGCGTAACACTTACTTGTTGTTGATTGCGTTAGGTCTAGCAGTTTAGCTAGATTGTTCTGCAGTGTGTTCTCCTCCTTGTCCGGTTTCGATCCGAATCAACTCTTTCAGAACAATCCTCGCCCACATTTCTACAAGGCGCTGTGGGTTTGGATGGAGGACAGTTTCAACGGTGGCCGTAATATTATTCTTCACATCACACCGCCCTTGTTGTTTTGTGTCTTTTTATGACACTCTACTTCAAAAAAATTTTCAAATGGAACATCCAACAATTGTCCCAGCTTTACAATTTCGTCAACATAGAAACGAGCATGTCCATTCTCTTTCTTTGAGTAACCAGTGACAGACAACCCCAAACTATCCGCCACATCTTTACTCTTTTTTCCACAATTTACACGAGCTGCTTTAACAGTAAGTTTGATAGGTTCAGCCATTTTATCTTCACCCCTTTCGTGTCTTTATATGACACAATCAGAATACCATCACTTCCAACTACCGTCAACATTAAAAAGACACGAAATAACATTATTGTTGCATTTCGTGTCTTTTTGTGGTTAACTATTATCAAGCCATTTAATGAAGGGGAATTTGAAATGACCAATTCAAGCGACTCGAAATTATTTTACATACATGTGGGCAAAAACATAAAAAAGTATAGAGATCTGCGAAATTATAGTTTACAGGCTCTTGCTGAAAAAATCGGATTAACTAAGAAAACAATACAGCGGTATGAAAACGGTGAGATCAAAATTGATATGAACCGCCTCTCAGACATCGCTGAAGCACTCGAAGTATCTGTATCCCAACTAACTCAAGGGGCACAATCATTTTTAGGGATGGAGATGGTCGAAGTGCCTATATACGGGGAGATCCGGGCTGGGTATAATTCGCTCGCTCGTGAAGATATTGTCGGGTACGAGATTATGTCTAAAGATTCAATGCAAGACGGGGAATATTTTTACTTAATAGTAAAAGGGGACTCCATGGTCGAAGAAGGCATACATGAGGGCATGAGGGTACTTGTTAAGAGCCAGAACAACTGCGAACAAGGAAAGATTGCTGTCGTTATAGTTGACGGCGAGGAAGGCACACTCAAGAGGGTTTATTACGAAGGTGACACCGTTGTCCTGCGAGCTTCGAACAGAAATGTTCCGCCTCGAATTCTGCCGATCAATGAAGTAATGATTCAGGGTCAAGTAAAGAAGGTTGAGTTTGACGTATGATTGAAAGAACGTCCATTTACTATGATTGTTCAGTTCCCAAATGGATAATCGTTAAATTTCAGAGAGGAAGAATTGATTGGAGCGCCACAAGTTTATTCGTTCCATCCCCCTCCCCCACTTGTACGTATGCTTATGAGGACTTCCTTGACGATCAGATTAGCTTGACTATTGAGCAGGCTGAATTAATCACCAGGTATGATAAGCCGAATCACATAGGAATCTATCTTCCAATGGTAAAGCGGCGTATTAACAAGATTCGTGGAGAAAAGTATACTCCCTCGTTCCTGATGACAGACATCGAGCAATTTATCATTTGCATAACGGATGTTATGAGTGCAAATTTCAATACGAACCCTAATTTTTAAATGTAACGAATTGGGAGGGTGCTACATGCAAATAAATAAATTAATCAGAGCAGCAGCCTACCCTCGATACAGCTCAGACAATCAACGTGAAGAATCCATTACTGCTCAAATGAGAGCCATAGAAGCATATTGCCAACAAAAAGGTTATGTAATCGTTGATATCTATCCAGATGAAGAGTTAACTGGCACCGTCGATCGCAGGCCAGAGTTTCAGCGCATGATTGATGACAGTTACAAACGCTTATTCGATGTGGTTGTTGTGCATAAACTGGATCGCTTCGCCCGCAACCGGTATGACAGCGCTCATTATAAACGCATACTGAAAAAGAATGGAATAAAAGTTGAATCGGTATTGGAACAACTAGATGGCTCTCCCGAATCAGTCATCCTTGAGTCAGTATTAGAAGGAATGGCCGAATACTATAGTTTGAATCTGGCCCGGGAAGTAATGAAGGGGATGTTTGTAAACGCGGAGCTTGGTATTCATACAGGTGGTCGCCCTGCATACGGACTAAGAGTAAACCCAGAAACGAGAAAGTACGAAATAGACGAACGTACCTACCGTGCTGTTCAAATTTATTTCGATGGCATTGATAATGATGTGCCCAATCCGGCAATTGCAGCTCGGTTAAACGAAGAAGGATTTCGTACACAAACAGGAGAAGAGTTTACCGCCAATAGTTTTTATGGCTGGGCAACCAACCGCAAGTACAAAGGGGACTACGTTTATAATGCGTCATCTGCTAAAGATGAGGAGGGAAAGCGCAACACCAATAAAAAGAAGCCAGAGAGCGAACAAACTATCATTCCAGGTATCATTCCTGCGATTATATCAGCCGAACAATGGGATCGGGTAAATGAGAAATTTAAAAGCCGAAAACGCACCCCGGGAAGGATGAAGGCGAAGGTGGTCTATTTGTTGAGCGGGAAAGTCTACTGCGGGAATTGTGGCGCTTTATATTCTGGGAACTCCTATAAGAACAGTAAGAGTAGCGAAAACACTTTGCTGACCTATTATAAGTGTCAGGCGAAGTGCGGAAATACCAGTGTGCGCAAAGAAGATCTCGAACAGTTGGTCATGGAGAAACTTGTATACAACTGCTTCACAAATGAAGGCATGTTGGATATCGCAAAGCGAGTGCAAGAACTTTATTTGCGTGAGAAAAAACAGTCCATGAGTGACGTCGAACCTATTAAGCGCGAACTATCTGAATTGAACGTTCAAATAAAGAACTGGACAACAGCTATCGGGGCAGGCGTAATGAGTGTAATCGATAACATCAAACAGGCTGAACAGCGTAAAGAAGCTCTGCTCTTTGCATTACAACGCGCGGAGTTAATGGATAAAGCTAAGACAGTAGATGAAGAGCTAGTTTATAAAGTCCTTGAAAATAAAAAGAACTCCCTGAACTCATCGGATGAAAACGATAAGAAGGAAGTCCTTCAGGAATATGTAGATCGTATCGTGATCCAATCGTCCACTGATATCAACCATTATGACGCGGAAATCACGTACAGGGTTTTTAATGGTGGAGGCGAGGGGATTTGAACCCCTGTCCGAAGACAATAGTACGATTCGGTTTAATAATATTCGAATGCTTGCTAATAAAATCAACCATGCGTCCTCGCACTCGTTGCCACGCAAAAGTTCCAAAATTTCACGGCACACCGCTTGGGATCATATTTCCTATATGTTTCAAACAGACCCACTCCAAATTGAGGATTTAGATACTAATCCTCCCCCTTTATACATGCGTTATTACAATCCTACCTATGAAATGTTATTAAGGAGTTTGATTTATTTATTATCATTGTAATACATATCACTCATTGCGAACCTATGACAGAAAACAACTACCCGATAAACTAGTCGTTGCAAGGAGGAGTCCAAATATTTTTCGTTGAACATCAAATCAATTCATGTATAATTGTTATAACAATTGAATAGGATGATAAGGAGGGACCCTAATGAATAGGATGGTTGAGATGGAACGAAAAGTGACCAAATTCGGCAACAGCCTAGGTATAACCATGACTGATGCTTTGAAGCAAATTGGATTGGATCAGGGTGATACAGTCAGCATCGATGTTAGCCCAGACACAGGGGAAATCGTCATTAGGAAATCGACGAAAGTTTCCTTACCTGACGGAATTAGTACGGACTTCATGGATAAATTGACTGATGTCATTGAGGAATACGATCAAACGCTTCGCGGGCTTAAAGACAGATGACATCCATCCGCTATCTATCCGTCCAAGAAGTGATAGCTATCAATGTAGCCATGATTCAACGTTATAGCCCGGGTGAACATATAGGAGTAAAAGAACCAGGAATGCTCGAATCAGCTGTCCATCGACCTCAATCTTCAGTCTTTGGTGAAGATGCTTATCCCACTATTTTTGAGAAAGCTGCTGCTTTATTCGAATCGCTGGGGCAAAACCATCCTTTTCACAACGCAAATAAACGAACAGCATTTACAGCACTGGTTATATTTCTACTTTATAATGACTTGCACTTTAAGATGGATACAAAGAAAGCCGAGGATTTTACGGTGGATATGGTTAATCATCGATTCGACCGTCAACAAACCGTTGTGATCATTGAAGCTCACTGCATGTCGATTCCAGAATCATAAAATGCAAAAACCCCTATAGGCGTGCTGAACGATCTCAAAAAAAGGTATAATCTCCTCGAAATAATGAGGGATTATACCTTTTTTGCTGCAGAGGATCTTCAATAAGCGAAGCGACTTGTTTGGATGTGGATGAGTATGAGCTGGCGCGTCCATCGTGAAAAGGCAGCCGGGATTCTGCGATCATGCCTCATCGCTAAGGGTGGATTTCTATTGAAAATAGTGACTAAATTCCTCGAGCGGCTTGATCAGCTTTGCTCCGTTAAGGGAATAGTAGGAGCGGTTATCTGCGCGCTGAAAAGTGACCGCACCGATTTTCTGCAGAAAGGACATATGATACGACACGGTTGCAGGCGTAATCTGCAGCTGTTCCGCAAGCTCCTGCCCGAACCATGGCCGCTTGGACAACAGCTTCAGAATTTCAATTCGGTTGGGGTCCGACAATGCTTTGAAGAAACTCGAATACTTGTCGGCAAAAATATTTTTCCGGAAGAGCTGATCCGAATAGGCGCCGAGAATAAACCAGTCCGGGCTGTCTTCTTTATCATACAGTGAATAATGGTGCCAGCTTACATATTTAAAGAAGCTTAGATGGATATGGAGATCCGGCTGTCGGCTGGCTTCGAGGTTCATATATTGCTCCACGAAAGCAGAAGGGTTCTCATCCAGCATGCTCTGATACTTCCCTTGTTCGTCTGAGATCCATTGCAGGATTCGACTCTCCAGCGGAGAGTAGCAGCGGGTATAGACCTGTGTCAGCAGCCAGCAGAACCGCTGTTTGGTTTCCTCCGGATTGCGGAGGCTTTCGATGACACGCTCACGCCTTACAGGATCTTGAAACTCGACCCCATTGACAAGCTGAAGCATCTCTGCGGCACTATGCTGCAGTTTATCCCATTGCTTCGTATGTGCCTGAGGCATCTTGTTCTTCCCGACGCTGCTCACGATATGAAATGCCAGTGCGGTGGCATCAGACCTCTGAAGCACGTTCAGAAGCGAAGTTACCTCTGTCAGCTCCGGATGCGACAAGATGTATTTATAAAGAATGTAACCTAAGCCAGACAGATCGAAAAAATATTCCAGTTCCCGCTCCAAATAAACGGATAAGCCGGCGCTCATTTCATCAAGAGCGGTTACGATTTGCCTGCTCGGCTCCAGATCACATTCACGAATCATCGTATAGTAATGCTCTTTGGTCCCCAAAGCAAACAAGGAGTAGAGATACTCGAATGGCGGATGAATGTGCAGCGTGATTGGTTGGGATGGGGCCATGAGTGAAACCCTCTTTCAAGGTTCATTGTATTAGATAATGATCTAATCCGGTTAATTATAAAATAGGACCAATCAAGTGTCAAACAGGGGCATCCCTCTTGATAAGGGGATCGGATTCGCATACAATCGAATTAGATAGATATCGAACATAAAAAGGGTGATTAGATGAATATGAAAGGACATCTGCTAGAGCGGTTGGATGGAATCGCGGATGCTGTAAGCCGGAGGCCTGAAGGCCTCGCCTTGTTGGGAGTAGGTTCCGTGGGATCGGAGCTCAATCGCCTGGATGAGTATTCCGATCTTGACTTCTTCGTGATCTGCAAGGAGGGGACGAAGGAGCGGTTTCTGGAGCACTTCGATTGGCTGGAAGAACAAGGTCCGATCGCTTATCGTTTTAAAAATACGGAAGACGGCTGCAAGCTCCTTTACCAGGATGGGATTTTTTGCGAGTACGCCGTGTTTGAGCCCCAAAGGCTGCAGGAAATTGCTTATACTGGCGGGAGAGTGGTTTGGAAGTCCGACGACTATACCATCTCCGAATGCTCCCTTCCTTCAGAGGGTCAAGGGCATAAAGCGCCCGATACAGAATGGCTGATCGGTGAAGCGCTTACCAATCTGTATGTAGGCTTGTGCCGGTATCATCGGGGGGAACAGCTATGCGCCCATGCCTTTATTGAAAGATTCGCCGTCGATCGGGTGCTGGATTTGATTGCATTGATCGAGAAGCCGCAAGCTATCACGGAGGATCGTTTCATGATCCATCGGCGATTTGAGTTCAGATATAAGCAGCATGCTCCAATACTTTCGCAGTGCATAGCCGGGTATAACAACTTGCCGCAGTCTGCGGAAGCGATTCTGAATTTTCTCGATCGTGAATTTTCTATTAATGCTGCGATGAAACAAAAAATACAACAACTATGCCACGTCCGCAAAGGAGAACAATAAAAGAATGAAGATACTGATTATCGGCGGTACAACGTATGACTCTATCATTTATTTGCCGCAACTGCCTGAGCCTAAGCCGCAAACGATCCATTATGCTCCCTTTCATGAAACGATGGGCTCGACCGGAGCGGGCAAGGCTATTCCTCTATCGAAGCTTAACAGGAGCCCCATACTTCATTCGATTATCGGAAATGATCCCTACGGCCACAAGATTATCGACGACCTTGAGAAGGAAGGGGTACATTTCATCTATGATTTCGATCCCAATGGAACGGAGAGACATGTGAACCTGATGGATCCGCAGGGAGGCCGAATCTCGATTTTTGTTACGCAATCCTCTGTGGAGCTGCCTCTTGATATGGTTAGGCTGGAGCAATGTATTGAACAATGTGATCTCGTTGTCCTTAATATTATCGGATATACGAAGCAGCTTATACCGCTTGTGAAGAAGCATCGTAAGCCTGTCTGGACGGACCTGCACGATTATGACTTGGGCAATCCTTACCACGAAGATTATATCGAAATTGCCGATACCATCTTCTTAAGCTCCGATCAGTTGGATGATTATCGAGCTGTGATGATGAAGTGGATCGCACAAGGGAAAGAATTGGTTGTTTGCACCCATGGCAAAGGAGGCTCAACTGCTTTGACAAAGGAGGGCAAATGGTTGGAAACACCGATCATACCGGATTATCCTTTTGTTGATGCGAACGGGGCTGGAGACAATTTCTTCGTGGGGTATCTATACGGATTCATGAACGGAAAATCGGTGGAGGAGAGCTTGAGGCTGGGCACGATCTGTGCAGGATTGTGTATTTCCTCCAAAGAGCTTGCGTGCGGTGAATTAAGCGAATCGCTTCTGGAGCAGGAGTATCGGAAGTATTACGGCGGATTGTAGATTTGCTGAATCACAGCTCGCCCCCATCACCAAGGACTGGCCAAAAAGTCCTTTTTGGAAATCTCAACTCACTTTAAGAAGTGGCACGATGTGGAATGCCTGCGATCATGGGACAGTTAACGTACTCCTCGCCAGAGGACGATCAGTAACTCAAACACCGAGACAAGCGAGCTGCGAGCCAGGCGAAACCTGCGAAACGGCAGCCTTTTGCTCGTTTCTGACCCCATGAAGGTGAAATGCCTGCCAGAGTGCAGGTATTTCACCTTTGTTTCTCCTTAACGGCCGATTTTTACTCAAATTCATGCATGATCGCAGGAATTTAACCATTATGGGGTCTTGCAGCCGAAATTCCTGCACATTCGCAGGCTTCTTACTCTGTCACGCTGCCTTCATAACAGTTGGAGAAGGGGTTGTCCAGAAAGTTGTTAGATGCTTTCAGAGTCCCCACTAAGTCGCTATATACAATGATAGGGATGCTTCCAGCCCCACTTTTTAGTGGTTTCGAGGCATCCTCATATCATTTGGGACTGATCATTCGATATTGGACTTTTCGGACAGCCCCTTGGTGAGAAAAATACAAGGCAAGTCTATTTGGCGTTCTCATCTGGTTGATGGATGCCAAAAATATTGCCTTCCGTGTCGATATAATAGCCTTGCCACGCCATTCCAGGAAGGGCGTACTTGGGTAATGCGATTTTGCCTCCATGATTAAGAATTTTCGCTTCCGTAGCATCGTAGTCTTCTACACCCATCGTACATGCATAGCCATTCACAGGCTGGCCTTGCTCCGGGGAAGGCCCTTGGCGCTTCACCAAAGCCCCGTTAATTCCAAGCGCGTTTGCGTCACCCGTTACAGCTCCAAAATAGGGCATTCCCGCATAGCTGCTCCAATCCTCAAAGGTCCATCCGAATACCTCTCCATAGAACGTCTTGGCACGCTCCATATCATCAACATGAACCTCAAAATGAACTAATCTGCCCATAATTACCTCCTGTGTACTGAATTTTAGTATCCCTTTAATTAATTAGGTTTTCTATTGGACTTTCCTGCTTTAGTATTTTGGTTTTGTGGTAAATTATCCATTTGTTATACCTGCTCTCATTGGAGATCATATTCATACATGCGTCCATTCGAATGCCAAATATAATTATTAAATTACTATTTGAAATTAACTTAAAAAAAGTTATAATAGTAAAGCAACCATTAAACTTGGAGGGAAGTTATAATAATGTCAACTGTACTGTATATTACTGCACACCCGCATGATCACTCAACATCGTTCAGTCTTGCTGTAGGTGAAGAGTTCATTAACGCGTATAGCGAAGCGAATCCTTCGGATGAAGTCATTCGTCTTGATCTGTTCAATCTGGATATTCCTGCAATTGATGCTGATGTATTCAGTGGCTGGGGTAAACTTCAATCAGGAAGTGCTTTTGACCAACTATCCGATGCTGAACAGGCAAAAGTAGCACGTTTAGGTGAACTCGTGGATCAGTTTGTTGCTGCGGACAAGTATGTTTTTGTTTCTCCGATGTGGAATTTCTCATTCCCGCCCGTTTTGAAAGCGTACATTGATGCTGTTTCCGTTGCGGGCAAAACGTTCAAATATACGCCGGAGGGTCCTGTAGGCCTGCTTACTGACAAAAAAGGACTGCATATCCAAGCTAGCGGCGGAGTGTATTCCGAGGGTCCTGCTGCTGCGATGGAAAGCGGTTTTAGCTACCTGAAGAAAATCTCGCTGTTCTACGGAATTCCTTCCTTTGAACCTATTTTTGTAGAAGGCATGGCTTTATCGCAAGACCAAGGCCAAGCGATCAAAGAAAAAGCGATTGTTAAAGCAAAAGAGGTTGCAGCCAGCTTCTAAGTTCTGTAATGGATGCCATACAAGCGGCTGTCCCGCTTCTGCCGAAGATTGGTTCACACATGGCAAGAACCGGCGGGCTTCCCGTTAACTAGGCTGCAAACGTGTGGCTGTATCTGACTACAACAGATCCGGCTAGTAGAGTGAGGGGAAGCCTGCGAAAGTGCAGGAATTTCAGCTAAAAGAAGCCGTTGAGGGCAGAATGCCTGCGATCATGCAGGAATATACGGCGGATTGGGTCGCTATCGGAAAAATATGGCCAAATGCCTGCGCGTTGGCAGGCATTCGGTATTAAGCAGGCTGGAAAGAGAAAAAGCATGCCGATTCGCAGGAATGTCTGCCGCCGCCGATGGAATGACTTCAGAGTCCCCTCACGCAGTGTGTTGTACGGCTCCTCCGACTTGCTGCATCTTGCGCAGTTCTCGGCGTGCATGAGGCAGAGTATATGTGGCCAACACATGAATCCGGCACACGAAGGCTCCTTTTATGACAAGAAAAGCTCCGTTCCTCGTGGAACGGAGCTTTTTCCCGTGTTCATTTAGAAACATGTAAAGGATTGGATGGATTGCAAGCTCAATCCGGTATACAGCCAAACCCTTCCGTTCCACCGAAACCCCGAAACCGAGGTGCGACCTACGAAAACCGGGTAAAACCAGAATTGATTTCCATTCACGAGCCAAACATACGTATTCCGAAACAAACAACGAGCAATCGCTCCCGGGTCGACAGCAAAGGGCGAAACCGCAGGTTGCTGAGGGATAAAACCCGGGGGAGGCGAACTGGGTGCCATAATTCCCGGTGGTGCCGACGGTCCCGGCTGCCCTGGGAATCCTGGGGGAGTTGGAGGTGGAGGTGGCATAAATGACATGTTCTTCTTGTCACTCCTTACATTGATAGGCTAAACCATCGTATGTGGGAGCGGAGATAAGTGAATGGGCATACCCCGTATTTTCTTAAATGCGTTTTGCGGAGGATGAAATGTTTTCAGGATTATGTATAACGGGTTGAACCGAAATCTGTGTTTGAACAGCTCATTTATGGTATATAACAATATAGGGTTGTCAAAATTCCTCCATAAAGGGGCTGTTGAATCATGTCAATCAGTTTAACAGATCAAACAATCGTTCCGCATTTATGGTACGACAAGGAGGCCAAGGAAGCAGCAGAGTTTTATGTTTCCTTGTTCCCGGACTCTAAAATTACGAATGTAACCACATTACTTGACACACCATCAGGCGATAGCGATCTAGTCTCTTTTGAAATATGGGGTCAGAAGTTCATGGCGATCAGCGCAGGACCCTATTTTAAAATCAATCCGTCTGTGTCTTTCATGGTTAATTTTGACCCGTCCCGTGACAAAGATGCGAGGGAGAGAATTAATGAGGTTTGGAACAAGCTATCTGATGGTGGGACAGCGTTAATGCCGCTCGATAAGTATCCGTTCAGTGAGAGATATGGCTGGATTCAGGATAAGTATGGTTTGACGTGGCAGTTGATTCTTACCAACCCGGAAGGTGAAGTACGTCCTGCAATCATACCGTCGATATTGTTTGTCGGTGATCAATGCGGCAAAACGGAAGAGGCGATTCATTTTTACTTATCCGTATTTAAGAACTCCAAGCAGGGACTTACCGCTCGCTACCCCAAAGGCATGGAACCTGACAAAGAAGGAACGGTCATGTTCGCCGATTTCATGCTGGCAAATCAGTGGTTTGCCGCAATGGACAGCGCGCACGAGCATCAATTTAGTATCAACGAGGCAGTTTCATTCATGGTGTATTGCGACACACAAGATGAAATTGACTACTACTGGGGGAAGCTCTCTGAGGTTCCTGAAGCCGAGCAATGCGGCTGGCTGAAAGATAAGTATGGTGTGTCCTGGCAAATCGTACCGAGAGAGATGGATGAGATGATGAGCAAGGGTACGCCGGAGCAAGTTGCTTCTATAACAAAAGCATTTCTTAAAATGAAGAAATTTGATCTTGCGGAATTGCAGAAAGCATACAAAAGATAATGTGCTCTAAGCCCCCGCATTCAGCGCCTCTGGTTTGCTGATTATTTACGGCCCATTAATTTTTGCAACTTGTTTTCTGTTGTGGAATCAACAGCAGGAGTATAGATGCTGCAGCGCAAATCTGAACTACCTTGAACCAGAAGGGACGTCAAATTAAACAGCATCTTTCCTGCTTTTGCATGACGAAATTCGATCAAAACCTCCGGAGCCGATTTCACCTCGCTTTGCTGCCATAGATGGTCGAAATCGGGGTGAACAAGCTTCATTTCCTCAAGAAACCGATCGTACCAATCATCCTCCATATATTGACCATAGTAAGCACGAAAGATAGCAAGAAATCCCCTGATAAAATGGTCCCAATTAACCGCCAATCTTTGAAGCTCTTTCCTTGTGAACAACAAACGAATCATATTGCGCTGATCGATCGGAATTTGTTCGAAGTCTAAAAAAACGTGCGCTGCCGCCTCATTCCAACCGACAATAAAATAACGTCTATCGGTTATGATGGTAGGGCAAAATTGCAGCTCGTTCATAATCTTTTTTAAAGACGGGCTGATTTCTGTCTGTTCTTCCTTCGACGATGCGGCCCCTAAACCCGACTCCAGTGCTAAAGCAAATACATATTTGCGTTCATCAGCGGTCAATTGCAGCGCATTTGCGATACAATCCAACACCGATGCGGACATTCTTATATCTCGCCCCTGTTCAAGCCACGTATACCAAGTGGTGCTGACCCCTGCCAGTTGGGCGACTTCTTCCCTTCGGAGGCCTGGTGTTCTTCTGCGGCTGCCTGAAGTGAGCCCAATAGATTCGGGGAAAATTTTCGCCCTTTTTGACTTCAAAAAAGCAGATAGTGTTTGGAGTCTTACTGTACGATCCATACTATCAATTCACCTTTTTATTTCGTTTATTATGTTACTCATTATACTATGATAAACCATAACTTGTAATAGGATAATATATAGAACAAAATAATATTAACTTGACTTAGAATAAAGGAGGACAACAGTAATGGAAAGGGTTGTTATTACGGGTATGGGTGTGGTTTCACCGCTTGGGAACACGATAGAAAGTTACTGGAATCGATTAATAAGAGGGAAATCTGGAATTTCATTGATTGATACATTTGACGTTTCTAGATATAAATCCCAAATAGCTGGATTGGTTCGGGATTTTGATGCAGAGGGACGATTCGGGCGAAAAGAAGCACGACGTATGGATCGTTTTTGTCAATTTGCTGTGGCTGCTGCTGAGCAAGCATGGGAGGATTCGGGGCTTTCTCTGGAACAGGTTGATCAGGAACGTATGGGTGTATATGTAGGCTCTGGTACCGGGGGCATTCAGACTTTGTTCGATCAAGCTGCGATTATTCGAGAACGTGGGCCGGAACGGGTAAGCCCGACTTTAGTACCCATGATGATATCGAATATGGCGGCGGCTCACATTAGTATTAAATACGGTGCACTGGGACCAACCTTATCTCCTGTAACGGCGTGTTCAATCGGAAATACGGCGGTTGGAGAGGCATACCGAATCATCCGTTCAGGACTCGCGGATATCATTTTTGCCGGAGGGACTGAAGCCGCTGTCACAGAATTATCTTTAGCGAGTTTTGGCAATGCAACGGCTTTATCTACCAGGAACGCTGAGCCTGCCCGAGCCAGTCGTCCATTCGATGCAGGCCGAGACGGATTCGTTATGGCAGAAGGCGCAGGAATCTTGGTTCTGGAGTCGCTTACACATGCTTTGCGAAGAAATGCTCGAATTTATGCTGAAGTTATCGGCTATGGAGCCAGTTCCGATGCTTACCATGTGGTGGCAACGCATCCCGAGGGGAAAGGCGCTTATATGGCCATGAAACTGGCTATTCAAGAAGCTGGCATCGGCCTCGATGAAGTGGATGTGATCAGTGCACACGCTACTAGCACAGAAATCGGCGATAGGTCGGAAACTTTAGCGATTAAAAAGCTATTCGGGGAAACCGCCCGCCGGATTCCGGTTACAGCAAATAAGTCCATGACTGGCCATCTGTTGGGAGCTTCTAGTGCAGTAGAGGCCATCGCTCTAGTTAAAAGCCTTCAGCAAAACATCATCCCCCCGACAATTAACCAGGAGCAGAAAGATCTTGAGTGTGATCTGGACCATATACCCAATGAAGCTCGTGAAGCCGCATTGAACGTAGGGCTATCTAATTCTTTCGGCTTTGGTGGGCATAATGCTGTGATCGTGCTCAAAGCCTTCAAAGGCTAATTTTCATATGTGATGACAAAAAGCAACTTCACTCCTGAGAAGTGAAGCCACTTTTTGTGTATCTGAACATCCGTGCTTATTGTGCCACATCTTTCTTGATCTGCGCGCGCGTACGATTCCCGAGGAAGACAAAAGCACAAATGCCCGCAATCAAACTTGCAATACCGGCGATATAAAATGAACTTCTAAATCCTTGGATGAATATTTCTGGAGTGATTTCAAGTGCAGATGCATCCATGTGCTGCGATATTAATGCGCCCGACAAGGCGACCCCAAAAACTGCGCTTAGCTGACGAAACGTGTTGGTGACACCATATGCAGCACCAACGCGTTCCGGCGGAACGGCTTCGATGAGCGCGATTGTCGAAGCGGCTCCGATGAAAGAAACGCCGATGCCGACGAGTGCAAGGGCCCAGCCATACGTGAGATAACCGCTCCCCTCCTTTAACACCGTAAGAACGAGGACCCCGACTCCGACCATGAAGGTTCCTCCAATGATGAGCTTCAGATATCCGATACGGGAGGCGATCGTACTGCCTACGAAGGAGGCCACCATTATACTGATCGTCAAAGGCAAGAAGCGGATGCCGGTCTCAAGAGCAGAATAGTGATTAATGTTTTGAAGATACAACGTTAATAGAAAAATGACGACATACATGCCGAAAAAGCCGAAAAAATTAACGGTACACGCCACATTGAAAATTCGGTTCCGGAAGAAATCGAGCGGAATAAGCGGTTCCTCGCATCTCAACTCCCATCGTACAAAAAGAATCAAGCATACGACAACACTCCCGATTGCCAGCAAGATAGGACTTGAAAACCAGCCAAGAGAATTTCCTTCAATGCAGGCGTAGGTGAGAGCAGAAATACCGGCAATAAACAAGATTTGTCCCGGCAGATCCTGCTTCTGGGGTCGTCTCGTCCGTGTTTCCTTTAAGACCCGGCTCAATACGACTGCAGACAACAATCCGAGTGGAATGTTGATCCAAAAGATACTCTGCCAGCCGAAATGCTCGACCAGCAGCCCTCCCGCAACAGGCCCAACCGCTAAGGCGAGTCCGCCTATGCCTGCCCAAATTCCAATCGCCTTCGCCCTGGAGGCGGGCTCTTGATAAATCCCTCTAATGATGGCCAATGAGACGGGAATCATCATGGACCCCATCATGCCTTGCAGGGCTCTCCCGATCAGCAGAATGCCGATCGAGGGAGCGAACGCGCAGAGCAGAGAAGCTACAGTGAACCCGATCAGGCCGGAAACGAATACTTTCTTGTGGCCTATACTATCTCCGAGATTTCCCGCCGTCAGCAGAAGACAGGCAAAAGCAATCGTGTAGGCGTCAATCACCCACTGCAAGCTGGATATGCCGACATGCAGGTCGCTGCGGATCGAGGGAAGGGCGACATTCACGATCATTGAATCCAGATAAACCATAAATATTCCACAACAGATAAAAAGCAAGACGATGCTTCGGTTGTGTAAGGGAGAGGGCGTCTGCGTCGGCTCCATTCCAATCCTCCTTTCCTTTCTACAGCCGTTATCTCTGCTTGGGCAGTAACCGTGTCGAAATTCCGATTCGATTCCAGCTATTAATGGTGTTGATGGCCATGATGAGCACCATGAATTCCCGCTCGTCGAAATGTTTCATCACTTGGTCATACACATCATCTGGTACACCGGCCTCAGATATGAGCGACACGGCTTCGGTTAATGCCAAGACAGCACATTCCTTCTCGGTATAAAATGGGACCTCTCTCCATACTGGCAGCAGATAGAGGCGCTGGTCTGTCTCCCCTATTTTCTTCAGGTCGCTCGTATGGGAGTCAATGCAGTAAGAGCACCCATTGATTTGCGAAGCTCGCAGCTTGATTAACTCGTATAGCGTCGTATCCAATCCACTGCCTTTAATGAATTCCTCCAGCTTTAACATCGTCTCCGTCGCTTCAGGACAGGCTTTGTAATAATCAAATCGTGTGTTCATGTTTAATCTCCCCATTCCATATAAGTTGGTGTAAGCATCATATAGACAAGGGAGGGAATCATTTTGTGACAAAAAGTGCTATTCTAAAAAAAATGTACGGAAGCTGGCCGATTTCCGTGCAGAGCACAATGAGCTAGTACAGATACAATCATGTATCCACTTTCCACATGAATACATGCGAAATGGGGGATGTATGTATAGCTATTTACCGTATACCCATGTACAATTATTAATGAGTAATATAACCATTTATTTCCACATATAAATTTGAAAATGGCGGGATGCTGTGATGGCAGATTTCAATACGGTATATTCTTCCTATTATCCCTATTTGCATTCGGTGGCGTACCATATGCTAGGGTCGGTCTCGGATGCGGAAGATGTTGTTCAGGAGCTGTTCCTGGATGTTCACGAGAATCTGGATACGATTGAGCATGTGAAGACCTATCTCACACGTGCGACGACTAATCGCTGTCTGAATGTGCTTCAATCAGCAAGGAAGAAGAGGGAAGTATACCCCGGAGTCTGGCTGCCTGAGCCGACATCCGATAAGGATTGGCAGCAGCCGCACCAGATGGCGGAGCAGCGTGAATCGTTATCTTATGCCTTTATGATCTTGTTAGAGCAGTTGGAACCGGTGGAAAGGGCGATTATTGTACTGCGGGAGGGTTATGATTATCCCTATTCGGAGATTGCTCAACTGGTGGACAAATCAGAGGCCAACTGCCGTAAAATCTACAGCCGGGCCAAAAAGAAACTGGATCCGAATCGATCAAGATCACTAACGGGCCAAGCGCATATGACATCGCTCGTTGAGCAGTTTGTAAGAGCATTTCAGAGCGGGGATTCGTCTGCATTAATCCGATTATTGACTGACACGTCGATCCTGG
This sequence comes from Paenibacillus oenotherae, assembly GCF_019443105.1. Lineage (GTDB taxonomy): Bacteria > Bacillota > Bacilli > Paenibacillales > Paenibacillaceae > Paenibacillus_Z > Paenibacillus_Z oenotherae. Next base: position 118,181 of record NZ_JAHZIJ010000009.1, on the reverse strand, counting down.
TGTCCGATGGAGGCGGGAAGGTCAACACGGCGATCAATCCGCTTTATGGCAGGGATAGAGTGGTAGCTTTCTTGATGGGGGTGTCTGCTAAACGCTATGCGCACCTGGCGTATCAAATGGCCGTCCTGAACGGTCAACCAGGTGTAGTATTTTACGAGAAGGGGACTCCAGCCGCTCTGCTGATGTTGGAGATGGAGCCGCAGAATACTGTGTTCCGAGGATTGTATTTCGTTGTTAATCCCGATAAAGTCAGGAGCTGCACAGCTGAGGGACGCTTCAGAGACGAGTTGTTGCACGAGTAATCGAATGGGAAAATAGCTGGCAAATCATTACGCTGTCCGAAAGGTCCAATATCCAATGAGTCAGTCCCAAATGATGTGCAAAGATGCCCCCAAAACTACTAAAAAATGGGACTGAAAGCATCTTTTTTGTTGTATATGGGGAATAACCCCTTCTCCAAGTGGTTTGAAGGTAGGGTGACCGAGTAAGAAGCCTGCGAATGTGCATGAATTTCGGTTACAAGACGCCATAATGGTAATATTCCTGCGATGAAGCATGAATTTGAGCAAAAATCGGCCGTTAAGGGGAAACAAAGGTGAAATACCTGCCCTCTGGCAGGCATTTCACCTTCGTGGAGTCAGATGCGAGAAAAAAGCTGCAGTTTCGCATGTTTCGTCTAGCTGGCATCTCGTATCTCGTATCTCGTATCTCGTACCTTGTTTGTCTCGGCGTTCGAATGACGGATCGTCCTCTGGACTACGTCAACAGGCTAATGAACGCAGGCATTCCACATCGTACCGCTTCTTAAAGTGGGAGCTGAGATTTCTAAAAGGATTTTCTGGATAGCCCCGTGTCTTTATTCAGAGCCAAACCACATCTCCGCCAGCTGCTGGATACCGTCTTCCAGCTCTTCCGCCGACAATGCCCCGAACCCAAGGATGAACGTATTCGCATACGCATCCTCCGGCCCTGACCAGTGATTGGTAACCGGCTCGATCATGATGCCTGCATCCCGGGCGGCTCTGAATAGATCCGCACCATTGAATGCAGCATTCAGCTTCAATAGAAGATGCAGGCCCGCATTATGTCCAAGTATCGTGACGTTATCGTTCATGAACCGGCCAATCGCGGAGGTTAAGACTTCGTATTTGGACTGGTATATTTTCCTCATCCGGCGGACGTGTCTGGTGAAATGTCCGTCTCTCATGAAGAGATGTACAGCATGCTGCACCAGCAAGGAAACGGATTGATTGTAGAATTGGTTCTTCTGTTGAAAGACTGCGACGAGCGAACGGGGCACGACGATATAGCTGAGCCGTGCAGAAGGAAGAAATATTTTCGACAAGGTCCCCAGGTAAATCACCCGATCATAGCTGTCCATCGCTTTCATGGCAGGAATCGGTTCACCATGATAGCGGAATTCACTGTCATAATCATCCTCGATAATCCAGGCCTTCCTTTCATGTGCCCATTGCAGCAATTGCTGGCGTCTATGAACGGGCATCACCATCCCCATCGGGAACTGGTGGGACGGCGTGACATAGACCATGCCCGCTGAGGAAGCGTATAGCTGGTCGATCCCAATGCCATCGTCATCAAGTGGAATATCGTCCAGTGAGCAGCCCAGATTCTGGAATACAACGCGCGTGCCGCGGAACCCCGGATTCTCCATGGCGATGCTCTGTCCTGATAATTGAAGATATTGGCACAGCAGGCTGAGCGAATGCTGGGTTCCCGAGGACAGGAATATTTGATCCGGGGAACAGGGGATTCCCCGTGACTGAAACAGGTATTCCGCGAGCTCTTCGCGCAGCTCGTAATCACCCTGTGAGGTGCTGTAGCCCAGCGAATTTTTGACAGGGGAATACAAGGCGTCCAGCAAGCACTTCTTCCAGATGTCGACCGGAAATGCTGATGTATCGATCGGGCCCGAGTAGAAATTGCATCGAACGTGCTCGTCCGGATCGGGCCTTCGCCAAATTTTCTCCGGTACAGCGATCATGGCCGCCATCGAATCAGAGAATGAATCCGAATGCATGGTTATGTAAAGCCCGCTGCGATCCTTGCTTGCGGCATAGCCCTCTGCAATTAGCTGTTGGTAGGCTGTGCTGACGGTATTCTTGCTGATGGAAAGAGTATGTGCCAGCTCCCGGATCGGGGGCAGACGGCACCCGGCTTGCAGGCGTCCGGACAGAATTTCCTCTTTGATAAAAGTATAGAGCTGCAGGTAAATCGGCGTACGGCTTTGCTTCATTAAAGGCGGCATCAAGCTTAACATTCGTCACCATCTGTCCCAGTTATTTTCTGCGATTTTGTATCTATCCACATGGAAGGTTTATTTATATATTCATTTTATCATTATTTCGCAGAGGTGAGATAGAATGTCAATCATTCAGGTGGATCAATTAACGAAAACGTTCAGCAGGCCGATCCGCGGGACAGGGGCAATAGGTGCGATTCGCGATCTGATCAATCGCCGCTATGAGGAGAAGACGGCTGTAGACCATATCTCGTTCACTATTGAAAGGGGTGAAATTGTCGGGTATCTGGGCCCTAATGGAGCGGGGAAATCGACCTCTATCAAAATGCTGGTCGGCATCCTCGTGCCAACGAGCGGAGAAGTGCGGGTCGACAGCGAGATTCCGTACAAGAACCGGAGGGAGAATGCGAGAAAGATTGGTGTTGTCTTCGGCCAACGCTCCCAGCTGTGGTGGGATATCCCCGTCTCCGAAACGTTCGAGCTTATGAAGTGCATGTACAATATACCAGCAGTGGACTTCAAGCGGAACATGGAGCTGTTCACTGATGTGCTCGGCATACAGGATTTCATGCATGTCGCCGTGCGTCAGCTGAGCTTAGGCCAGCGGATGCGGGCCGATCTGTGCGCAGCTCTGCTGCATAATCCTTCCATTGTATATTTAGACGAGCCTACTATTGGACTCGATGTTGTTGTAAAGAAGAAAATCCGGGAGTTTTTGCTCGAAGTGAACGCCCAGCGCCAAACAACGATTCTGCTTACTACGCATGATATGTCTGATGTGGAGAAGCTGTGTTCGCGTGTGATTATTATCAATAACGGCAGGAAAATGTTCGACGGCGATCTGGATCGGCTAAAATCCGACTACAGTGCGGGTGAAACAATGATTCTGCATGTTGATCACGAAATCGGGCTTGACCGGGATATCAGCCATCTGGGGGTTACAGATTTTACTTATCATCCAGAGTCAGGCTCGATCCAGCTTCGCTATGACAAGCGCCAGGCTAAACCTGCTTCTATTCTGGCGTGGTTCATGGAACGGACCGCAGTCCACGATTTCGAAATCAAACCGGCTGAGGTGGAAGACGTGATAAGGGATATTTACCAGGATTCCACAAGCTGCGGGCTTGGGGAGGCACAATGAACGTGTATTACAAATTAATGCTGAATGCGGTACAGAGCAGTACGGTTTACCGTTTTCATACGTTCGTGACGACCTTTCAGCGATTGATCGGCATTTTCGTGCAGATTTCCTTATGGACAGCTTTATACAAGGGAGCGCAATCGTTTCAAATGGAGATTACGCAGGCATCGCTGCAGGAGATGTGGATGTATGTCGTTTACAGCAGCTTGATCGGCCTGATGGTTGCCAACGGCAACATTTATTCACTCAGCGATAAAATCCAGACGGGCCATATCGTCACTGCACTTATCCGTCCGATTGGGCTGTTTCGCTCCCTGCTGTTCGAGACGCTTGGCTCCAAGGTGTTCATGATCCTGTTCGAGATCATCCCCGTATTGATTGTGAGCCACTTCGTGCTCGGGCTTCCGCTGCCGAATATAGAGGCGATACCCGTGTTTATGATCATGCTAATCATGGCATTTACGACATTTTTCCTGATGACATTCATCGTCGGCATGAGCAGCTTCTGGTATATTCGCACATTCCATCTGGAATTTATGCTTACCCATGTGATGAATTTCTTCTCAGGCTTAATGATTCCGTTATGGTTTTTTCCTCGCGAGCTGCGTGCCGTTATGGATTGGCTGCCGTTCGACCTCGTTTATTATGCGCCGTTGTCCGTTTTGCTGGGAAAGGCGAAGTATGCAGAGATCGGCGTTATGTTGGCCAAAGGCTGCGTGTGGATCGCGCTGCTTGCAGCAGCTGCAGTCATGATCTGGCATCTGGGCAAACGAAAACTGGTCATTCAAGGAGGCTGAGAAACAAGATGCCACACCCATTCCGATTGTACGGGCGCTTTCTGCGAACGTATATGAAAACACAGCTGGAGTACAGGTTCTCCTTCTTCGGGGATATATTCGTTAATATGATGACCTTCGTTACGCTTTACTTGAGCTTCTGGGTGTTGTTCAACACTTTCCCCACGATGAACGGATGGAATTATTGGGAAGTGGTCTTCCTGTACAATCTGAATTTGCTGACCTATGCAACCAGTTCGTTGTTCTTCTGGGGACCAATGAAACAACTGGAGCATTTGGTTCGTTCCGGGGAGTTCGATCAATTTCTAGTCCGCCCGCTTGATCCGTTGAAGCTGCTCGTGTTCCGGCAGTTTCAGCATACGTTCATTGGACACATCATTGTAGCGGGAACAGTTATGGTTCTATGCACCATTCAGCTTGAGATCCACTGGACGACCGGAAATATCGCGTTCTTGCTTCTCTGCGTCCTGGGCGGAACGCTCATTCAAGCAGGCATTATCATTACTGCGGCTTCCAGTGCCTTCTGGGTCGTACGGTCGGGGACCGTCGTCGATATCTCGATCTATGCGATTCGGAATTTCATTAATTATCCTATCAGCATATATGGGAGATCGATTCAGCTGCTGCTGACATTTGTGATTCCATATGCTTTCGTCAATTACTATCCGGCGGCGGCTTTTTTCGGGAAGGATCATGCCGGAAGCTCCGAGCTATCGCACCTGTACAGCTACAGCTCGCTGGCGGTTGGTGCCGCTCTGTTCGCGGCCGCGGTATGGATTTTTCGCCGGGGAGTAATGCGTTACGATAGTGCGGGTTCTTGAAGGTGTTTTTTTTTTGCGGGATAGGGGGTTGATTCTAGAGCTTGACAAAGAAAAGGGAATTAACGTAATTTTAAAAGATATATTCCAAAAAATAGGCAGCTTGGTCAGGAGAGGATGAGATCATAATGGCGGCTAATTGGTGGTTCGCTCTCATTATTATGGTTGTATTAAACGGAATTGTGGTTTGGACTTTGTTAACAGGGCTAGAGCCAATAAGCCGAAGGGCCAAAAAGTGGTTTTTTATCGTCGCGAATGCCATTGGGCTCGTTCTTGCTGTCTCTCAGTTTTTCTGGATGGATTTTTAATAGAAAAAGCGCCGGAAATATCTGTAACGGTACAGGTATTTACCGGCGCTCTTTGTTATATTAGTGAGTCTTGTGCGCGTTAGCGCCGTCCTTGGCATTAAGCTCGGCGATGAGCTTGTCGCCTTCGACGTCCAGGTTCGGCAGCAGACGATCCATCCATTGCGGCAGCCATCAGGTCTTGTCGCCAAAGATGGCTATGACGGCTGGAACAAGCGCCATACGGACGATGAACGCATCGATCAGCACGCCGATCGCCAGAGCGAAACCGATCTGCTTGATCATGCTGTCGTGCGTGAATATGAATCCGGCGAATACAGCCACCATAATGACAGCGGCGGCAACTACGACACGGCTGGCCTGGTTGTATCCATGAATAACGCTCTGCGACTTTCAGTTTAGATACTGTCTACTTTAACAGGGTGAAGATTACTCATACCGGCGCCGGCTTCCCATTCAAATTTCATAGCCCCATGTTGATTGCCACGCTTGGATTCTGCTCGCGAAGACTGAGAATCTGCTCTTTTTTTAATTTCGATATATGGAGCTTCTCCAATCTCGGCAGAAAGCTTTTGAGGTCGTCAATATTGACGTCGACCTCGCAATTAAGCAAATTAAGGCTTTGAAGCTGTTCATTCACTACGAAATCAGTAAGCGACAGTCGTTGCGAACTTCCATTGAGTGTTAAGGATTCTAAGCGCCGAAATGCAGCTACCGTACGCACGTCTAGCCGCTTGCAATTGTCAACCAGGAGCTTGTTGATTCCGCTATGGTCGCCTACGAATCTTTCGAGGTTGCGACAGCCGATCAGAGTTAACTTTTCCAAACTCTGCACGTGCCCTGTGTCGAGTAGCTCGCTAAACTTACCTTTCGAGAAGAAGAGCGATTCCAGAGGGACGCTGCTCCAATCTTGAAAGTCTGGGCTTGGACTTCCTGAAAGCTGCAGCTTGCGTATCGTCGTGCTGAGACCGATGTCCATGAAATCCTCTACGCGCGCATATTCAAGCGTCAAATTGTTGATTGGCGCCTGTGCGATATTCGCGATTCGACGTTTACGATTCGATCCCGTCACGATGTCAAGGTGCTGACCTGAGCGAAATGATTCCAGACCATCTAAGGTTTGAATCCGGTGTCCGTTGACATGGAGACGCGTTAAGCCTGGCAACCCCCTTATGACTTTTACGTCCAAGAGTTTTGAAGAGAACTTGACAGACAAAGACTGGATACCCTCGATCCCTTCCACATGGGCCAGGTGCTCCGCCAAGGAATCCCCGTCTATGTGTACACCAGAATCGTTATGCAGATTGATGGCGTTTACGCCTTCATCGATGGCGATGAGCTCTCGATAATTCGTTTCTTCTAAGTTGATTTCCTTGCTCTCGAAAATGACCATAGGCCAAACCTCACTTTCTTTAGAACATACAAGCGACTTCCAGTTCGGGACGAAGGAGACCCGGTACGAAATTGCCCCATAAATCAACCGTTCCCCACAGTGATTCCCCTTCCCACCTCCAAAAGTTGAATTCCTCTTTGGTGACTTCTATTTTCTGACCCGCAAGCGCTCCAGTTACATAGACCTTCCAGCGGTAATGATGGGCGAACCAATGTGCTTGTTCCTCCGATAATTTGAACAAACCGCCTTCGTCCTGCAGAATGTAAGGGGCGTACACATACTCGGACATGTTGATTTCTCGATAGATGTTGATGGCATCTAGAAGTGCGAAGCCGCCAATAGCACCAACTTTTATTCCACCCTTAAGCGATATTTTTGGAGAGCCCGTCTCAACAGTATGTGTCTTCGCCCAAGCCTCTGCATTTTCTGGCGTAGCAGCCCGGATCTCATTCAGCAGTTTATCGTTGTCGATCGAATTAAGGATCTTCTGTTCTGCAGCGCGGAGCGCTTCGTTCCGAGCGCTGAACAGTGTTCCTCTTCCGGATGATGCTACATTCATTTCCGCTTTGACTTCGACAGTTCGAACGGTCGTGCTTTCGGCTATCAGGAATTCCTTCCAATGATGTTTGCCGATCCGTTTCTTGAGGTCTTGTGCTGTTGACCCTACGTAAACCCGTGATTCTCCATCAATGGTACCTTCAGCAATATAGATATTTCCGATCGTCACGGGCTCATAGCCATCTTGATCCTTATATGCCATTGGTTGATTATAGGCATAAGCATATCGATTCAGGCTTAGTGGCTCCTGCACGTATCCTTTACGTGTATCCTCTGCGACGAACCTGCCCGTCTCAGGCATATAGTAACGAGCCTGTGCGAAGAAGAGGCCGGTAGCCAAGTCATATTGATAACCCGTGTAGCCGTGGATGTTGCCCTGTAACTTCAATTCGCTGAAGAGCGACGCGAGGAGCGGACGTCCAAAGGCATCATAACCGAACGTAGCCTCGGTTTTTCCTGATTCGTTTACCAGTTTGGCTGGACTTCCCATCTCGTCCAGCAAGAAATAAGTCCGCTTGGATTTGCTGGATAACGCGTCTGCTATATCCGTAGGCCATTGATTCAATGGTTTTTTCCAGTTATCTACGCTGAGCACGTCAAAACCGTAGGTGTAACGCTGAGTTTCATTGTGCTCGCCATATGTCATTAGAACCCGGTTGTACGGTGAAGTCTCATCCGTCACGTAGTTATATTCCTTCTTAAAGTGTACACCATCAAATAGATTGTTGGTAAGCTCTTGCAGCTCATTATCCTTACTGACTAAGTTGCTTACGGTCGGAATCAGGGCTTTGGGAATCTCGACGGACATCTTGATTCGCCGACCTGCGCCGTCGTACTCGTATTTGGACTCAATTCCATACTTGTTGACCGAACTGACCATTCGATTCGTTGTATCGTATTCATACTGGGATAAGATTTTGCCCCCGCTTACTGCCTTCACCAAATTGCCGCGTTCGTCGTAATCCAAGCTAACGGGCTTGTTCACAAGCGCCCCAGTTACGATCTCGTCTTTGCCGTCGATACGTGTCAACCTATTCTGATTATCGTATTTGTAGTTCGTTGCACTTTGGAATAATGCGCCGGTAAGCCAATTTTCCTTGCGGATGCGGTTGCCGAGGGTATCGTAGAAATATTTCTCCACCATTCGGCTCGGTTTTTGTACTTGTATTAATTGATTCAACTTGTCGTATTTGTACTGCGTTATTCCTTCCGTTTCGTCGATTAACTTGCCAATTCGGTCATTGGATCTCTTCCGTTCCATGGTCAGCCTGTTTCCAACAGCGTCATAGACATAACCATAGCTGTTCACGATATTGCCGGTTTTATCGTAATCTTTTAAATAGGTCAACCTGGATAACGCATCGTATTCGTAGACGGTCTTGAATCCGTTCGGTAAAAGCTTGGAAGAGATGTTTCCTGCTGCATCGTACGCGTAGGAGGTCACTTTGTTCTTGGCATCCGTTACGTTTAACAGCCGCCCCATCACATCGTATTCGTATTTTACGCGGCTTCCGTCCGGATAGTCGATGGCTTGTTGTTCCCCCTGTAAGCCCCAAGCGTAGCCGATTGCCCGCCCCTGATAATCCGTAACTTTTTTCACGCGGCCAACAGCATCTAACTCGTAGTTGGTTGTACCGTTCCAATCCGTCATGGAAATGGCTTGCCCTAACGGGTTATATGAGTATTCGACGATTTTCCCGTCCTGATATTGAACTTGGGACAGATGATTCACCGCATCGTACCCGTACTTCGTGACTAGGCCGTCCCGGTCGGTCATGGAGATCCGATTACCGTTGGCATCGTAACGGTATATCGTCATTTTCTGCGCCGGGTTTGTCTCCTCGAGCAATAATCCTCGCTTGTCATATTTATATTTGGTTATGAGTTCCTTCATCTCCGCACGAAAACCGGCTGCTGTTCCATTCTTCATGTCAGCAAGCGTTTTCTGGGTTACGGCGGCATATTGATGGATCTCTATTAAATTCCCGACAGCATCGTAACCGTAGGCCGTCTTACCGCCTTCCGGACTCACTACTTCGGAGAGCCTGTCCAGTCCATCATAGGTGTAGTTTATGCGGTTCCCATTCTCGTCGACAACCACCGTCAGCTTGCCAGTGGGCGAATATTCAAATTTCTTCTGCTTCCCTGCCGCATTAGTAATGGTGGTCAGACGATCCCGCTGATCGTAAGAATAGGTTGTTATATGACCATTAGGACCGGTATATTTCACCAGATTACCATTGGCATCATACGCTATAAGCTCGGAAGTGGCATCTGGTAAAATAACCTTGGTAATTTTACTGTTCCCATTGTACTCATACCGAGTCTTTGCGCCATATGGATTCGTTATGGATTCTACGTTTCCCGTGGCGTCGTACGTATACGAGGTCGTCGCACCTGCCTGATCGGTAACGGCAAGCAACTGACCTGCCGTATCATAACTGTATGAAATGGAATTGTTCAACGCGTCTATCAGCTTCGTCAATTTGCCATCATAACGGTATTCATATTGCGTCTCCGCGCCGTTCGGCAGGTGAATTCCGATCAGCCTGTTCAGCCCGTCATATATATATTCAGTTTGGTTTCCGTTCGGATCGATTTCATTCAAGAGATTCCCGTTGCCGTCGTATTCCGATTGATGAGTGTACCCTTCGCCGTCTGTGACTGAAGCCAACAGGTTCGCCTTATTGTAAGTATAGACGGTCTTACTTCCGTCCGGCAGGATGATTGTTCTCACATTGCCCATCGAATCGTATTCGTAACTCGTAACACCACCAGTTGCGTCGATTTTAGCCGACAGTTGTCCGGCATCGTCATATTTGTACTTATTGATTCGGCCAGACTCATCGGACTCCTCCACTTTCAGACCCCTTGAGTCATACCGGGCGGTTAAAGATGTACCGTCCGGGTGAGTGACCTGCGTCGTCTTGCCGGAAGCAGTGTATTTGTACTCCGTATGGCTTCCGTTAGGCTTGATTACACCGGATAGTCGATTCAGTTCATCGTAGGTGTACCGGGTCATATTGCCGTCGGGGTCGCTAACCGACGTGACATTACCTCTCACATCATAGGAAAGAGATGTGGATTTCCCTGTCGGCAACATCACCTTGCTCGGCAACCCTTGGGTATTATAATTCATGGCGAGCACTCTGCCCAGTGGGTCCTTGGCGGTCAGCATGTTGCCTTTGTCATCATAGGTGTATTCATAGGTTGATCCGTCTGGATTGCGAAGCATGGTTAGCTTACGATTAGCGTTGTAGCCGTACTCCTTCGCAATTCCGAGTGGATTCGTTTCCTTGATCACATTACCGTACTCGTCGTACTCATAGGCGTACGTATGGCCGTTCTTGTCGGTAAAGGCCGTTATCTGGTTCTTATCGTTGAAGACTAGCGTCTCAGTTCCATCCTCGTAGCGTCTTTCGGTAATCCGATTATTCTTGTCCCGAACGTATACCATGATGGCGCCATTGCGCTCGGTATATGTCGTCGTTAGATTGGTGTCATCATACACAAATGAGGCAGTGCTGCCGTCAGCCAGCGTCTGATGCGTCACTCGGTCTTGCTCGTCATATATATTGGCAACTCGGACGATACCTGCGGAGTCGATAATCGTCGTGATTCTGTTCTTGTCGTCGCATGCATAGGTACTTGTCTGACCTTCCACGTCCTTAACCGATGTCAGGCATCCCAACGTATAGCCGTATTCGACGGAACGCCCCGTGGAATCTGTAGCCCGCACGACAAGACCATCTTCGTATTCTAGGCTGATGAAGGCATTCGCGCTTGCCAGCTTGATCAGACGACCGGAATCGTAAGTCAGTTCTACCCGATTTCCCTTGGTATCTTCCAAGAATTGAAGGTGGCCAGACGGATCGAAATTATAAGTAAGCCCGTCTTTGCTTGTAATAACGAAGGTTCCGTCCGCAAGCCTATCGATTTTGGAATACTTTCCTGGCATCGCATACCAGATACCATCGTCGCCGTGGATGAAATCCTCTGTATGACCATCCTCGAAGGTAACCCTTACACGACGGTTGCTAATTTCTTTCAGTTTAACTTCGAAATTATGATGCCACTTGGCCCCTAAACCGCCTTGACCATCATCAATCGTGTTATAAAATCTGATGAACGCCAGCGGGAATGGGCCGTCGATACTTAAGTCTTCCTTCTTCATGAAAAAATTACCATTGGCCACGTTAACGGGGTCTCCAACTGCAAGGGAAGATCCGTTCTCTATATCGTCGATTCCCAGTCCGCTCGTGGTGCCGCTGCTGCCGGAATTGCCGGCGATGCTATAAGCATAGACGATCAGATCGTCGAATGCTTTTTTTCCGAATGTACCATACCCGTCATTACCGGAGCGATAGGCCCAACTAAACTCCCACGTAAGACCGGAAGCAACGACGATACCGTCTCCGATTGGATATTCTACCAATGTGGGCCTATCACTACCGGCATTCAGAATGACACGAGTATCGAAAGGGAGGGAATCCGTCTCAAAGGAACGATGACTGGTGTAATTGTTGTACAAGTCTCCGTTTGTCAGGGCAGTCCCATCTGTAAGGGCGCCTGTTACTATTGGATGCGCAGAATCTTGTATGTAATTGTAGTAGCTATAGTCGACGGGACGGAGGCGAACATCACCTGGAATGAGAAGGTCGCTTGTTCCGTAGCCCCAGCCGGCATCGCTGATGCCGTATAGAAGTGTTCCTCCGTTCATGACATAAAGCTCAAGTTTTGTTCGAATGGAAGAGAGTTTCCGATAGAATTGATCGTCTTGATCATTGGCTACAATGATCAGTTTGTATGGTTCGAAATCAACCGTTATCGCGTCAGAGATACTCACTTTGTGATATGTGAATCCCAATTGGTTCAACACTTCTTCGTTAGAACTCGTATCCCATGGATTCCGGGATTGAATCAATAGAATATCTGCATCCTCCGCACTGATCGTTTGGGGTGCCAAAGCCATGATGCCCGTCGCTGAACCGAGTTCTTTTCCGTACACGCTATCCGCGACACTTGTACTCTCTTTCGGCGGATTCGCCGAATCGAAGGCAGCATGCCCCTGTCCGGGATCGTCGTCGAGAGCCGCGAAGGCACCAGCGGGAAACAACTGCAGCATGAAAACTACGAGAAGCAGTAACACAAACCTCTTTTTCGATAAAATTCTCAATCCAAAACCTCCCTATTAAAAATTTATACAAAATATTACAAGTATTATTGTAGAATTTAATACAAATAATAGCAATGAGATATTTTGTAGAAATATGTAATAGCACTAGTATCAGATGTTACCGCGCCCACAAGCAGATCTCTTTCGTCTATTAACCAGTAGTCAAATGAGGTGCCCAATCGGAATTGGTTAGTTTCTCCGCGCTGTCTTCCAGACAGATAAATTCCAGTGTCGCCTTTCGACTATTTGATCATACGTAGGAAACTTGATAACAAGGCAAGAACCATGTTTGAACAGAAAGGAGGAAACCGTTAAGGGCATACCCGCACTACCTTTCGGCCGATGTTCATAGTTGTTAGAATGGTATCAGAGTGGAAAGGAACTGAGAATACCAATTAATCAATTCGATCCTTCGACGATCAGTTTCGCTTATGGTGACTTGTTCAACAATGCGATCCCAAGACGATATATTTTATAAATATATGATGTTACCCGTCGATTAGGATTTCCACAAGAATGGAATTCGGATGGTAGTTATGGGCCTGAACGATATATTGAAGCACAGATATGGGATGACCGTCCTCTGCGGATATATGAAGAATGAACGTGATGTAATCACTGCTTTATGACAATAGAAAAAGCGCCGGAAATATCTGTAACGGTACAGGTATTTACCGGCGCTCTTTGTTATATTAGTGAGTCTTGTGCGCGTTAGCGCCGTCCTTGGCATTAAGCTCGGCGATGAGCTTGTCGCCTTCGACGTCCAGGTTCGGCAGCAGACGATCCATCCATTGCGGCAGCCACCAGGTCTTGTCGCCAAAGATGGCTATGACGGCTGGAACAAGCGCCATACGGACGATGAACGCGTCGATCAGCACGCCGATCGCCAGAGCGAAACCGATCTGCTTGATCATGATGTCGTGCGTGAATATGAATCCTGCGAATACAGCCACCATAATGACAGCGGCGGCCACTACGACACGGCTGGCCTGGTTGTATCCATGAATAACGCTCTGCTTGCCCTTATACCCATGCACATAAGACTCACGCATGGAGGAGACGAGGAAGACTTGGTAGTCCATCGCCAAGCCGTAGAGAATCCCTGTAACCAGGATAGGGATAAAGCTCATAAGCGGGCCGCCGGTATCAACCCCGAAGATTTGGCTAGCCCATCCCCACTGAAACACGGCTGTAGTGATCCCGAACGTCGCAAGCACGCTAAGCAGGAAGCCGACCGTTGCCTTAATCGGGACGAGTATGGACCGGAAGACCAATAATAGAATGATCAGCGAGAGGATGACGATGATTCCGACATAAAGTGGAAAGACCTCTGCCAGCTTGGCCGACATATCGATGTTGATTGCAGTGAACCCTGTAACTCCAAGGGCAACGTTATGATTGCGGGCAATCGCCGAGTCGGCCGCCCGCAGATCCTGCACCAGATTCTTCGTCTCCGCATCAGTTGGTCCCGTGTTCGGAATCAGGCTCAGGATAGCTATTTTTCCGTCTTCGTTCACACCAAGCGGTGATACGACCGACACGTTGTCAACCTTTTGAATATCCTGCACGATCCCTGCAAGCGCCTGAGGCGTGATCGTTCCTTCCGTATCTTTCGGCTCGGCGACGATGAGAAGAGGACCGTTGAATCCTTCGCCAAAACCACTGGAGATCGCATCGTAGCTCTGCCGTTGCGCGGTATCCAGATTCGCGGTACCGCCGGAAGGCATCCCGAGCTTCATCTCGGCAACCGGAATCGCAGCTAGCCCGAGGATCGCGACAACAGCTATAATTACGGGCCAACGGAGTTTCACGATTCCTTTCACCCAGCCGTCCGCAACGCCATGCTGCGTGTCCGACGACTTTGAACTGCTCTTCTCTCGCGCTCTGCGGGAACAGATGCGCTCGCCGACCAGGCCGAGCATCGCTGGCAGCAGTGTGAGTGCAATGAGTACGCTCAGGAACACGGTGACGGCAGCAACGATCGCCATCATGCTGAGGAAGGTAATCCCGATGACCAGAAGCCCGCACAGGGCGATAATTACCGTCAATCCGGCGAAGAATACCGCGCTTCCCGCTGTACCTACAGCTCTGCTTGCAGCTTCACGCGCCGTCAGCCCCTGGTCGAAAATAAGGCGTCGCTGGCGGTTCACAATAAAGAGCGCATAATCGATACCTACTGCCAGGCCGATCATAAGGGCCAACACCGGCGTGAAGGAGGTCATGGTGACGAAGTTCGAGATGGCGAAGGCACCGCCGACACCAATCCCGACACCAAAGAGCGCAGTTACAATCGGCAGACCGGCTGCTACGACAGAGCCAAGCGTCATGACCAGAACAATCGCAGCGATGATCAATCCGATAACCTCATTGCTCCCGATCGGAATTTCCGGCGACTTCAGAGAGTCGCTCGGCAGAACCGTAATGCCGGTGCCATTCTCCGCTTTGGTGACTGCCTCGACGACCGAATCCGTGACGCCTGCAGGCAGCGAGTTTTGCTGGACCGTGAACTGAAATTGGAACAGGGCCACGCTGCCGTTGGTTGCAATCAGCATGCCCGGTACGGGCATCCCGTCCACGAGAAGCGGGCCGTATGGCGGCATTTCTGCCTTGGCGGCTTCTGCAGCAGCTTGATTCCCGGCCTGACCATTGCCTGCTTGCGCTGTCTGATCGCCTTGTGAAGTCTCTCCGGATGGGGATGCGCCGTTCGCAGCAGCGGCAGCGGCGAGTTCCGCAGGGTTGATTACGTAGTCGAGTTCGTACACGCTGTTAATCGCTTTGGTGATTGCGGCCAATCGTTCGGGGGTATTGAGCTGCTCCCCTTCAGGTGCCGTGAACACCACACTTCCTTGACCGCCGGACGCTTCCGGCAGCTCCTGCTCCAGTTTGTCCAATACCTTCTGCGACTCGGTGCCTTCGATCTTCATCTCAGAGCTTGTGTGAATACCGTTACTGCCAATCATCGCGATGACGATTCCAACGATCACGATCCAACCAGCAATGAAGGCCCATGGCTTGTCAAAGGCAGTTTTTCCTATTCTGTACAATAATTTTGACATCGGGACGGTTCCTCTCCTTTATATCTCTAAACATGTGAATCCGACAACCTAGAATCCATTGCGCAGGTAGCCGAACGTCGTATCCAAATATTGATCAAATGTTGCGGCATTGGGCATTTCGTCTGCCGGCTCACCCGGAAGCTGTACTTCTATGCTGCCGTCGACAATCGGCAGAATAGCTCCATATACGGCTCCTACGAGAATGTGGCTGTATTCTTCTGGATAACGGCCATGGAAGAAACCATTTAGCGCCTCCTGGGCACTCTTTTGCAATTGATGGAATGCGCCGAGAATGTACGGCTCCAGCGTTGGATGGCTTTGGGACAGCGACACGAGAACGCGCATTTTACGGAGCATATCGGTTGTAAGCTGCAGCCTCATCCATTGATGCAGGGCGTCAAGCGGGGTTGTGCCTTCGGGTAAATCCGCTGTGGTGAACTCTGCTTCGTCGATACCCTTGAAAGTTACAGCAGCCATTACGACAGCTTCTTCTTTGCAGGAGAAATGGTTCGCGAACGTTCTTCGGGAATACCCCGCGCGCTGCACTACATCATCGACAACAAAGCCGTCCAATCCTTTCTCAAGCGCAAGCTCGAAAGCCGCGTCCGCCAGCGCATGTACAGTCGCCTCTTTTTTTAATTCACGCAAGCCTGGTTTATTCATATCTTGACACTCACCTCCATTCATCAGGATGGCATTCTGCATGGGTCTACCTTATCATATGATTGCCCAATGTGCAATAATGCACTTAGAGAAACGATGCATATTGTGCAATTATGGCATGAGAGATGCGAGCATGCGAAACGGCATTTATATTTTCGTTTCTGCCCTGATAAAGGTGATATTGCTGCCAGAGTGCAGGCATTTTACCCTCATTTCCGATAGCGTCCAATTTTTCCTCGAATTCATGCACCATTGCAGGGATTTTACCATTAAGGGCTCTTGTAAACGAAATTCATGCACATTCGCAGGCTTCTTTCTTTATCACGCTGCCTTCGTACCACACTTGGAGAAGGTAAAAGGCTATCTTTCTGAACTGCAAAATGTGCAAAACAGTTAATCGAACAAAGCAGAGATATTTATTCTGCAGTCGCTGCTTGTGGTTTTGTTGATTTAACCCATTGCGTATATGGAACTACAGCGTATGAATATATGTCGCATATCAATTGAAGGAAGATGGAGCTTGCGCGGCGACGAATTGCGGATTTGCTCTCAATAGGCGACATTTTAGATGAAACCTTCAACTGGGCTATTGCATAAGATGCTATGGCTGGCAAATGCGAAAGAGGTGGATTCATTATGGCCCATGCACATATTTGGGGAAGTCACGGCATGATCAGAAACGGCACAGTCGTATTGGATGTGAAGTTGGGGGATGTAAACGGGGATCGAACGCCAGACCAAGTTTATTTGACAGGTAATCCTACAGGAGACACGAACAGCTCCTTTGTCCAGAATATACAACTAGTCGTTGTGGATGGACGCAGCGGTGCAAGATACACGAGCCAACTGAAGAACAATGCAGGCTATAACGCGCGCCTTTTCTTAGGTGACTTTACGGGAGATCGCGTGGATAATATTCTTGTGAGTATCGACTCTGGCGGTAGCGGCGGCTTTACTTACAACTACATTTATTCCTTTATGCGCAACATGTTTCGCGAGCTCTATAACAATGAGTGGTTCTACGAAACATACAGCGACGCCTCTGTTTTCTATGAGGACAACTACAGGGTTCGAATCGTCAATCGATCCTTGCAGAAGGAATACCTTCTGGACATCAGCAAGCGCGACCCATCGTACTTGTCTGAATTGTATGATGCGAACGGGAAGTTGAAAAAACCAGTTGAAGGCAGCGTCATGGGCGTAGGCGGGGCTTATCCGATCGACCTGCAAGGGGACCGCATATATGAATTATGGCCTTTCCAACGTGTGATTGGCTTGTATAATGCAGATACGCTGGGGTATTTGCAAACCCCGTTAAGCTGGAACGCAAATACTTCTAAATTTATCCCTATGTATCAATGGGCTTCTGTTAACGGGAGTGATATATAGAATCTGTCACTGCATCCGTGAAAGCACATGTGGGGACGCACTAACGTCATAATATAAAATAACGGCTTTGCCTGGATCATCAAGATACGTTATATCGATAGCTTCATGGGAAAATGGTTAACGGCACCTTTTCAGGTGTCTTTTTTACTGAGCAGCAGCATTGTCCGGCTCAAGATGACGAGAGACAAACCTTTTCCCTCCTTGAGACATTAGTCCCATCCCCTTTATAATGAATGCGTAACCTAATACATCTGCTTCCGTATTTCCCATTAAGCATACTGTTACAACAACTATAGAAGTTGAGGTCATATACCCTATGAATGTGGAAACAATAGTCCATCCCGATTCCTGTTATCGGCTGGCTGAGCAGAAGGCCGCCCGCTATTTTGCGTCGCTTTATAATCAGGTCGTGGAGAAGACGTACGTCTCTGCCCTGTCAGAAGATATCCGGCTGTGGAAACGAAGCCGTATTCATCGCCAGCCTTGGCTATCCTTGTTATTGCGAGGAAAGCGCAAGTCCGATACCGGGAATTATCATCGCCATATTCAATGGCTGAAGCATACAGGCAAGCTGGATGATTATCTGGACCGCAGCGTGTCCTATATTTACATGAGAGATCTGGGCAAAGTAATGGATTCTCCGGATACACAGGCCAGAATTCAACGTTTAGCCGCTGACATCAAGAATAGCTTGATTCAATCGACGGCAGCCAACCGGGGAGACCAGCCTGATTTTATAAGCCTGGCGGGGCTGTATCGGTGGGCCCAGAAGGAAGGCGTTGAGACTGCCGCGATCTGGGTAATAGATAAATTGAGGCATGTATCGACCCATATACCGGAGGAAATGAATGCCGAGCACGCTCAGCGCAAACTGATTAAGATCATTATCGGCGTAGTTCTGCATGTGGTCGAAGAGATGGGAGATGAACGATCGCCTGCGGAGCGCGCCCGGAGACTTGATGAAGCGATCAGGCTCGGTTACTCCTATGGCCTGACCTATCCGTTCATCGACGACCTGCTGGATGCGCAGGTTCTGACCGTTCAAGAGAAGGCGCAATATTCCGATGTCATACGAACCGCGCTGCTTACGGGATCGGTGCCGGAGCTGGGCGAGTGGACCGGAATGAACAAGGCGATGATTCAATTCGTCCATGCGGAGCTGCGGGAAGCCTTCGAGTATATTAAGCATCATCAGCAGCCGGAGACGCAGCACCTGTTCTTCGAGCAGACCTATGTGTTTTTTCATTCGCAGGAATTGGATCGCGCCAAGGTTTTATCGCATACAACGTACACCAACGAAGAGCTGTATATCCCGATCATTCTGAAGTCCGCCTCTTCACGGTTAATTGCCCGCTCCGTTATTCGTGCTCCTGAAGACGAGGGCTTCGAGAATCGAACGTTCTTTTATGGGATCTACAACCAGCTGGCTGACGATTTTGCGGATATGTTCGACGATCAGAGGGACGGCGCAGTAACGCCATACACTTATTATTTAACCTACCGCAATGAGCGCCCGGATTTGATTAATCCCTTTGAATTATACTGGTCGGTCATTTACCATCTCATTCATAATGTGTATCACTCCGATGCCAAGACCCGCGAGATCATACTGGATCGTGCCATCAACGGCCTGAAAAGGTGCAAAGCACGTATCGGCACTGAAAAGTATAACGACATTATGGAGATATTCGCTTGCGGAAATCCGGCATTCAATCGGCTTGTCCAGCAAATGGTTCAAAAAGCGGATGATGTGGATTTCTTCGATAAATTGCTTAGGGATCAACTGGTCGCCACTCTAAAGAACGACCGGAAGGAGAAGGAGGTCTTCTTCGAGACGGTTGCAATGGCCCGCGAAGGGATCAACAGCTCGCTGCGCATAGCGAAGCCTGACGGAAGTCCAGCGATGAAAGAGACCTTGATCGATGCGGCGAATTACAGTCTCGAAGGGGGCGGCAAACGTCTGCGTCCCATACTGACCTGGGTCATGGGCGTACAGGAATACGGATTGCAGGCATCTGCCATCATGCCTTTATTGCGATCATTGGAGTACATGCATACAGCCTCCCTGATTTTCGATGATTTGCCGTCCCAGGATAACGCTTCTACCCGCAGGGGGCGCCCGACACTGCATCAGGTGCATAATAGTGCCACCGCAGAATTAACCGGACTGCTGCTGATTCAGAAGGCGATTCAGGAGCAAGCGTCATTGGAGCCGTTCGATCCCAAGACGGTGATTGCGGTGATGCAATATTCGGCCCAGAAGACAGAGGATCTGTGTATGGGGCAGGCGATGGATTTGAATTCCAAAGGAAAGACGCTGACGCTGGAGCAATTGAATACGATCTGCTTCTACAAAACCGGAATTGCCTTCGAGGCCGCGCTCGTTATGCCCGCCATTCTTGCTAAGGCCAATGAACAGGACATCGCAATGCTGCAATCATTTGCCCGTCATGCGGGCATCGCTTTTCAGATTAAGGATGATCTGCTCGATTTGGAGGGGGACGTAGGCTTGCTCGGGAAACCGGTTGGTCTGGATGTTGAGAACAACACCTCGACTTTTGTTACCATCCTGGGAAAGGAAGGCGCCCAGAAAGCGATGTGGGAGCACTACTGCCTTGCTCTGGATACGTTGACAGAGATGCCGCGCCGGACTGCTTTTCTGAAGCACTTATTGAATTATATCGTTAATCGGGACCGTTGAGCTCAGGGACTTCGGCGAATTGTGGGTGTACACAGCCACGATTCGCCTTTTTAAACCCTTGTTCATGCAAACCACAGTTTTTAAAGTTGGACAGGGGTTCGATACGTGGAGCAGTGCTCGTTAATAATGTTATGGCTTTGATTAATTAATAAAGTCAATCAACTATACAAACGCTATATTCTCCCCGGCCGATTCCTGGCTTGATGACACCTAAGTCCTTAAGTTTTGTAATATTCTTGGCAATACTCGAAGAAGAAGCATCCAGAGTATCGTCAAATAATTGTCTATGAAATATCTCTCCGTCATCCATTCTGCTAATCAATTCAAACATTGTTTTCGCATGCCCTTTACCTAGCAATTCACGAATATGTTTAATTCTATCGTAACGTTGGAGTTCTTTGAGAACCTTAGTAAGTGATGCGTTGACACATTCTAGATAAAAAACGATGAATGGCTTCAAGTTGCCTTGAGTTGCAGACATTAGCGTATCATAATAATCGTCGATTCTTTTATCAAAAAATTCTTCTACACAAAATGTGTCCTTTATTGTAGCTAGGTCGCTGTGTATTAAACCAACCAAAGTAGAAAATGCCCGCGCGGTTCTTCCATTACCATCGGGAAATGGATGGATATAGCCTATAACGTGATGAGTTATTCCAGAAATAATGAGTGGATGGAGCTTTTTATCAAGATTGGCATTTGTGGTCTCGTATGGGTTTGTATATCCGGTTACACTTGTGTAGAGCCAAGAAAAGTATGCCCGCATGAGACGCGGAACTTCATTAAATGCCGGAGGATGGTAACTGGCATGCCCGTCACCATCGGCTAAACGAGCCCGTTTAACGCCTCCGCCATGTCAATCCACAATCGAATGAGGCTGTGGATTTTTTGCTTTTCTTTGAACTTTTTGACAGGTGTTGAAGGTTCGTTCCATCAGTTTTCCCTACGGGTCTGGGGGTTCGTTTAATTATTTTTTAACCATATAAAGGTTTTTATCGAAATTTGTAGAAATATTGTTTGAACCAATGTCGAAGAACATTAGAGAGAGTCTATTATCGGTGGGAGGAAGCGTTTTCATGAATGTATTCTGGTTGTCGGAGCAGTTGATTCGAAGGCTGAGGTATGCTTATAAGTTTATCGTTATCGGATTATTAATTTTTATTCCAATGGTAGTGATGTCCTATATGTATCAAGGCCAGTCCAGCGATCTCATTTCGTTTAATACGAAAGAGAGAATAGGCGTGGAATATATAGCTCCCTTGCAGCAATTAATTACGAAAATGCAGCAAAATCGCGGCGTACATCATCTATATTTATCCAACAAGGATGCTTCGGTAAAAGAACAGATCGACATTAGCAATACAGAAATGGAACAAGCGTTTCAACAGGTTTTTGCAGTTGATGACAAGCTGGGAGAAGAATTAAAGGTGGAAGGAACGATACATAACATTTATGAGGATTGGAAAAGCATTGGCATTAGCGATGACTTGGACAGCCGCACGGATATAATTGACCGCAGCATCCAACTCATTGCAGCAGTTGGGGACTCATCGAACTTGATTCTTGACCCGGATCTGGATAGCTACTACTTGATGGATGGGGTCATTAATAAAGTTCCCTTTGCAACGGAGAAGCTGGCGCAAATTCGTGATGTTGGGTCAGAATATTTGCTGGCCAAGTCCATGACCGTGGGGCAGAGGGATCATCTATTGACCTTGATCTCTTTATTGAACTATTCCACCAATGATATCAGCAACGGAATTAACCTGGTTATGGAACAAAATCCCTCGTTAAGCGCAGAGCTTGAAGGGGCCAGGATAAAACTTGAAGAGGAACGAAACAAATTTATCGAACTAGTCAACAAGGAACTGCTCGATGCACCCACACTGGGATTTCCGGTGAGTGATTATGATCAAGTAGCGACAGCGTTCATCGAGAATAACTCGGAGCTGTATCATCTGGAGCTAACGTTATTGGATGGGTTGATCAAGAATAGAGTAGATGCCTATGAAGATAAAGCGCTGATTTTTAATATCGCGGTTATTATTGGCTTCATCATTCTGCTCTATATTTTCATCGGGTTCTATATCTCGGTCAAGAAGTCGATTGCCTATATTAATACCTCCCTCATTCAGGTCAGTCAGGGAGATTTGACGAACAGTCTCGTTCCCTATACGAAGGACGAAGTTGGAGATATTGTCCACCCGATAAATACAGTAATAAGTGAGTTCAGAAAAATGATTCGTGCAAGTAAAATAACGAGCAGCAAGGTCTCTGTATCCTCATCCGCTCTAACAGAGGCGATTACACAATCGGTGGGAGAATTGGATCATATCAAAAATGAGATGGTCGAGTTAAGGAGCGGAACTCAAACCCAATACATAAATTCTGAGGAAAGCTCGACAGCTATGAACGAAATCTCGGTTAACATCCAGCATATAGCAGAGTCTGCCCAGGATGTTCTTACGGAATCATCCCATTCCCATCAACAAGCTATTCAGGGCAAATTAGCTATCGATGGCGCTTTTAATCAAATGAATAAAATTAATAGCTCTGTTAGAAGCTCCAGTGAATTAGTAGAATTCCTGACAAGCCAGTCCATGCAGGTACAAGGTATGGTGGGCATCATTGCGCACATCTCAGCCCAGACAAACATCCTCGCGCTCAACGCTTCGATCGAGGCTGCACGGGCAGGTGAACATGGAAGAGGGTTCGCAGTTGTAGCTGCTGAAATTCAGAAGCTGGCCAGCCAGTCCAAGCGTTCTACAGATGATATTTCAGAGAAATTAGAAGCGATTACGGAGAAGATCAACAGGTTAGGCGCATCGATGGATAACGAAATCGTGGAGGTCGATAAAGGGATTGAGGCGATCCATAGCGCCAATGACATATTCACTGGAATACTGGAGTCCTCTCAGATACTAGTAGATCGTGTGCAGCAGGTCACTAACCTGACAGAGCAGATCTCCGCAAGCTCGGAAGAAGTTACGGCATCCGTCCATGAAGTGTCTGCTATTGCCAAGCAATCAGCAGAGAAGACCAAATACGCATCAGAATCGATGACCAGCCAGGCACGGATAATGAAAACCTTGTTGGAGTCTGCAGATGAATTGCTCCAAATGACGAACCTGTCCAAGGATCAGCTTAGCCACTTTAGAATGTAGGCAATTATATCATGATGCAGCTCAAAGAATTATTGAGAGGGCAGCAACCCATACAGGGTTGACTGCTCTTATTGTTTTGGCAAACGAGCGGAATATTCGACGGATGACAGGTGTTTGTTGAACGAACGGGAAGCATGGAATCAACAGAACAGGAGAGAAAGCTCTTGACACTGAAGTGTTGGAGCTTTAACATACAACTATTCAATAAAACAATTGAATAGTTGAGGTGGGTTTATTATGAACTTGGAACGCCAATGGAAAGACCAACTTTATCAGGAGTTTGCTCGTATTGGCAAGTGCCTGTCTAGTCCGAAACGATTAGAGCTGATCGACTTGCTTGCTCAAGGCCCCAAAGCCGTAGAACAACTCGCTAAATTAACCGGAATGAGTGTTGCAAATGTGTCGCAGCATTTGCAAACCTTGCATGAATCAAGACTGGTCCGTTCCCATAAAAGAGGAAACTTTGTGATCTATGATATTGCCGAACCATCTGTCGCTGAATTTATGATATCCTTGCACCGTCTCAGTGAAAAACAGTTAGTAGAGATTCAGAAGCTGAAATCGGAAATTTTGCATCATAGCGTAAATATGGAACCAATAGCCATGGAAGAGCTCTTAGTGCGAATGGATAGAGGAGAAGTTGTGTTGTTGGATGTACGACCAGAAGATGAATACGCAATGGGCCATATACCCGGCGCAATCTCTGTACCTATGGAAGAACTGGAGCAGCATCTGACTTCATTACCCGCAGATAAGGAGATAGTGGCATATTGCCGCGGACCATATTGTCTAATGTCTGCGCAAGCGGTTGAAATTTTGAAGAGCAAGGGGATAAAAGCTGCTCGTTTAGAGGAAGGCGTACATGAATGGAAGCGATATATGGAAGATTCTAAAATGTCGTCGATTTGATGGGGGCGTTCTCACCCCTGACCGTTCATTGACCCTAATAACAACTGGAAAGGTGGTTCTAAGCGATGACGCATGAACCCCAGAGTACAACCGACAGTGCTTATGTCAATTCCACAGAAATGCAGCGGAAGCTATATAAAAGATCCTTGCTCATCGTTGTCCTTTCGCAAATTTTTGGAGGTGCAGGACTTGCTGCCGGGGTTACGGTAGGCGCTCTGCTTGCACAGGATATGTTAGGCTCGGAGAGCTATGCAGGCGTTCCCACCGCATTGCTTACGCTTGGCTCTGCTATGGCATCTTTGCTGGTGGGACGACTGTCGCAACGGCATGGGCGCCGGTTGGGGCTTGCCGGAGGATTTATCGTCGGAGGATTCGGAGCGATCGGCGTTATAGCGGCCGCGCAAGTGAATAGTGTGGCGCTGTTGTTCGTATCGCTGCTTGTCTATGGAGCAGGAACGGCAGCGAACTTGCAAGCGCGATATGCAGGAACAGATTTGGCAGCACCAAACGAGCGGGCCAAAGCGATTAGTATTGCGATGGTTTCAACTACATTCGGCGCCGTTGCGGGTCCGAATACGGTTGAAGTTACGGGCCGATTTGCCACGGCCATCGGTTTGCCAGCTCTTGCGGGTCCGTTTCTTTTAGCTGCCACGGCCTTCATCCTGGCGGGTTTGGTCTTGTTGATCTTTCTCCGTCCCGATCCATTGCTTGTCGCCAGAGAGCTAGCCAGGAAAACTGTACAGCATTCACCGGCAGCCGGCAATAAGGAAACGCGCCTTAATGACAATAGAGGTCTGGTTGTAGGAGCAGCGGTAATGATATTGACGCAAATCGTCATGGTTGCGATTATGACAATGACGCCGGTACACATGAAACATCATGGTCATAGCCTGGGAGATGTAGGACTAGTTATAGGCATTCATATAGGTGCGATGTTTTTGCCCTCACTTATAACAGGCGTTTTAGTCGATAAGATTGGCCGCAATGCCATGTCCATTGCTTCAGGGGCGATACTATTGCTTGCAGGTATTGTGGCGGCAGTAGCTCCTCCAGATTCGATGCTGGTACTCATCGTTGCTCTTGCCTTGCTCGGACTCGGCTGGAATATCGGCTTAATCAGCGGTACGGCAATCATTGTAGATGCAACTGATCCGACAACCCGTGCAAAAACCCAGGGAACGCTTGATGTGCTGCTCGCACTAGCCGGAGCCTCGGGTGGAGCACTGTCCGGCATGGTTGTATCCCATTCCAGTTATGCAACCCTTTCGCTTGCTGGCGGCGGGCTTGCACTGCTGCTTATTCCAGTCGTTATATGGTCACGAAGCAAACGAATGTAACAGCGGTGAATTCACTGAAAAGGTCAGAGGGGGAGAACGTATGGATTGGGAAGCTCACATCGAACGGTGGAGCCGAACCGCCGTTAGACTGCTCGATATTCGACAGTATTGCATGGAGAATGGAACGGTCCCTGATCGCTTTGTGGTACATACCAGCTTTTTCGTAGTTACTACTCGTGGAGAAGCGAGAGTGAGTCTATCGGGAACGGTCTACCGAACCCGTTCTCTTCACATTCTGCACGGAGGAAGGGAAGCGGAGCTGGATATTATGCCGCTAGGCAACGATTTTGCCTGCTTTTTGCTTCTGTATAAAGCCGATTGTGAATCGCCGGAGGATCGGGAGAGCTTCCATATGTCGTATGCTTTCACGCCGTATGCGTTGCTGCCTCTGCAGGAAAAGTGTCAAGTCATGAATCGCCTGTGGCAACAAGCAACACCGATGGACAAGCTGCAGGCGCAAGCTGCTTTTCTTCCGTTTGTTTACGAGGTTATGCGGCAAATCCGCACGTCAGCAACGGATAACAGCAGACCGAACTGGGTAAACGAAGCGATTCACTATATTCATGAGCATTACAGGGAGTCGATTACAGCCGAGGAATTGGCCGGCCTGTACAGTTGCAGCGCGAGCTATTTGGCTCGTTTGTTCAAAAACCATTTAGGAGTCGGTCCGATTGAATACCTGATTCATGTACGTATTCACAAATCAAAGCAGTTTCTGCTGAAATCGGAGGCTCGTATCCAGGAAATAGCTAGAAGCGTCGGCTATGAGGATGTTTATTATTTCAGTCGCTTATTCAAGAAGCATACTGGCTGCTCTCCGCTTCAATTTCGGGAGAACAATCGGCGGGCTGTTCAGAATAATCCATTAGGTCTATTGAAATCGTCCATTGTATCCCCAAACCCTGGTTCTCATAATGAGAATGAGAGTTATTATCAATGGATTGAGGAAGGGGACACATCGATGTTTAGATTTTCAAGACCAGCGTTCGGAGCAATGATGCTATTATGCACAACCTTGCTTCTGAGTGCATGCCAGGCGGGCAGCAATACAGGAACGACGGCCTCCCAACCTGCTCCAGCGGATTCCGCTAAGGATAGCACAGCTGTAGAAACACGTATTTACGAGCATTTGAAGGGCAAGACGGAAATTCCTGTGAAGCCTCAGCGGGTGGTTAGCCTCTTTCATTTAGGTGAATTGATGGCGCTTGGGGTAAAGCCGGTAGGTTCAACTACCTACATTTTGAATAATCCGCTGTTAAGCGATACTTCTGATATTGAAGATGTTGGGGTTCCGCCTGATGTGGAGAAGATTCTGTCGCTGGAGCCTGACCTGATTGTTACAACGGGGCCATTCGCGGAAGTAGTAGAGGGCGGGTACGAAGCGCTGAACCGGATCGCGCCAACAATTGTTGTGGAGCAGTACAATGATCCGGTCAAGGATGTCGAAATGTTTGGTGATATTCTCGGCAAGCAAGAGGAAGCGCAGCAATGGAATAAGGCCTTCGCGACAAAAATAGCTGCATATAGAGAGAAGATTAGCCCGTATATTGGGGCTGATGAAACCTTCTCGATATTGAATGTGCGTCCCGGTGCGTTTTATGTTTACGGCGATACCAATATGGGAGGCAACATTATTTACAAGTATCTAGGCTTGAAGTCAACTGAAAAAGTAAAGACTGACGTCATTAATGGTGAAACATGGGAAATATCTGCCGAGGTGATCCCGGATTTCATAGGCGATCGGTTATTCCTGGCTGTGAATGAAGGAGCAGAGGGAGACATGAAGGAAGTAGAAAAGTTAATACAGAATTCGCCAGCAGGGAAAGCGGGAAGGATCTACAATATTGATTTCGATCAATTTCTTCCCAGTGATCCGATTTCAGTAGAGCAACAGCTGGATATCATCGTTAATTTACTGATTGGAAACAACAATTTTCAATAGTACTCGGCGGCGAATTGTGGTTTGGCACAGCCACGGTTCGCCTTCACCATGAAAACCCAGTCCGCATGAGGACTGGGTTTTATGTTTTAATTATAAGACAGCTATACTCTATAGTCGTAGATAATATGTCTATAGAAGATTGATGTAATTGAAGGATTATGACCGTCGAGTAGTGAATACTAATATTGCCGTAATGAATAAGAGTATGTTATTAGAAGCTTAAGTCAAAGCTTCTAATAGAGCTAAGAAATAAGGGAGTAAGGAAGTGCCTTATGCAGATGCAGATAAATATTAGCAATTTCAAGTCACTCGCCGATGTTGAGATTAAACCAGGCCAGGTAAATGTATTTATCGGTGCCAATGGAACGGGCAAAAGTGCATTGTTAGAGGCGATAGGTGTATTAAGTGCTGCTATCTCAGAGAAAGTTGATGATGCTTTACTTAGCAGTAAAGGAGTACGGCTAGGAACGCCTTCTTTATATAAATCATCATTTAAAAAACAAGATAGATTACCAGCGACAATTGGATTCAATGTACGTTGGAACAATAATAAAGGTTCTTGGGATTACAAAGTTCATTTAAGCAATCCTGTAGAAAAGCCAAAACCTGCATGGGAGTATTTTTCAGAGTTACTTAATAATAACGATAAAAAGGTTTTCGGAAGGTCTAGGGCTTCTACTTATAAAATTGATAATCTTCCAGAGTTTGAAATTGATTCCTATAAAGGACTGTATTCTTTTTTGCAAGGTATAAAGAACGATACGATCAATGAAGGAGCCAATGATCTTTACGAGTTGTTTAAAGATTACGCAATATTCACACCCAATACAACGACGCTAAGGGGAATTCAGACAGATCCTTTTCAACGTGAGCCGGTGGGACTCTTGGGTGGACGGCTATCAGAAGCTGTGGATGATTTATTAGATATTGAAGAAGAGACCTTTGGAAATTTAGATCTCTACGATTTATTAGATCTACTACAGTGGACAAATGCAATAACAATTGGTAAAGCTTCAAAAGATATTATTTCGCCAAGTGTACCGGTTACTTCGAAAACTATTCGATTCACAGACAGATTTATGAGAGAGGGAAGAAATGAATTAACACCCTATGATGCAAGCGAAGGATCTCTTTATGTTCTATTTTTATTAGTCCTTGCAATTCACAAAAAAACACCGAACATGTTTGCTATTGACAATTTCGATCAAGCGCTGAACCCAAGGTTAGCTAGGGAAATAACGAAAGTCTTTTGTGATCAAATTATTGAAAATAAGAAAATGGCTTTTATCACAACGCATAATCCATTAGTCCTCGATGGTCTAGATTTGAATGATGATCGCATTAGATTGTTTTCAGTTGATAGAGATATACACGGTTATACAAAGATAAACCGAATTCTAGTTAATGATAAATTATTATCTGAAGGACAAAGTTTATCAAGATTATGGGTTATGGGGATGCTTGGAGGGGTACCCAATATATGAAGCGTTTATCTGTGGGTATCGTTTCAGAGGGACCAATTGATTTTGATGTAATAACGAATATTTTTATGCGGATTGTCCCAGGTAGCCATCGATTTTTACCTATACAACCTGATTTGTCGGAAACGCAAGGTTTGGGTGTTACCCGACATAGCAATGGTTGGAAAGGCGTTCTTACTTGGTGCGAATCTTATTCAGGAAAAATATATGAGTTATTGCTTGAAACGCAAGTTGATGTGCTTATTATTCAGTTAGATGCAGATGTGGCGAGAGATACTGAAATCAACTGTGCAAAACCTTGCCCTGAGGCAGAAGATACAGTTATACAACTTGAAAATATAATTAAGAATAAGTTGGGTATTGAAAAGTTTGACACAAGAATTATTTGCTGTATACCTTCTGATAATACTGAGGCATGGATACTAACGGCTTTTGATGAAGAGCTTACTTATCATGGAGCGGATAAACAGATAGAATGTGTTCATGATCCCGATGATATTCTTTCAAAAGATCCTTATAAACTTATAAGAAGAAAAGAAGGTAAGCCCAAAAAGAATCAGGTTCTTTATAGAGATAAGTTAATCCCCAGGGTTGTCGACAGATGGGATTACATAAGAACTTTTTGTAGACAAGCCGAGAAGCTGCATCAGGCTTTATTGCAGTTATGAGTATAGCTGTTACTTTGAGAAGTAGCTCCATACTGGTGGCATTCTGCCTCTCTATCAAGATCCCCTGAACGGCAGGGGATCTTTTTTACGATTTTATGAACGCTACCGTACAGATGTGGTGCAGAGTAAGAATATAGCATATACTGGATGTATCTAGACGATACCGTATAGAAAGAGCGATTGCCATGCCGAAAATTATTGTGACGGAAGAACAGTGGATTCAGCTAGGTGCAGAGCGGTTTGCCCGGGGCGGGCCTGAAGCACTAGTAATTGAGAGTATGTCATCGGAGTTAAAGTGCAGTAAAAGCAGCTTTTACTGGTATTTTACCAATCGCAGTGCGTTCATCCGGCGAATCGTGGATGATTGGATCGAAAAGTCCACTCAGAAGGTGATAACAGCTTCATTGGAGCCAACTGCGGCGGAAGAGAAGCTGATAGAGCTGCTTTGCCAGATGTTCGCGGTCACTCGGAAGGGAGATTTTCTATTCTATCTCCGAAAGCTGTCTGCGGAAGAATCTGTGTATCACGAAATGCTCGATCGAATGGAGCGGGCCAGAATGAACTTTGCAAAAGCATTATTCATGCAGATTGGCTTGCCCGAAGAGGCTGCTGATCATAAGGCTTGGTTTCTCTATCATTATTACCTTGGATGGTATGAGCGGCACAAATTGCATCAGCTCACGGAGGAAGACGTGCTCCATCATGTGACATTGCTTCGAGAGCATTTGATACAGCTTTAAGGAGGGCTTCGAATGGTTGAACTGCTGACCTGGTTTGTTGGAATCGTCTCGTTTCTCTTAAGTGGTGTTCATGTCTACTGGGTGTCAGGCGGAAGGAAAGGGCTGCGCATCGCTGTTCCGACTACGGGGGAGGAACCGTTGTTTCGGCCTTCCAAATCTGCAACGGGTGTTGTTGCAATATTATTGGCTGCAATGGGCGGCTTTGTTTTTCAATTGGGCGGGTATGGGCAGCCGATTTTTCCTGATTGGCTATTCTTGTATGGCGGCTGGGGCCTGGCAATCTTGTTTATTCTGCGTGCAATCGGAGATTTTAGATGGTTAGGGTTCTTCAAGAGCAAGAAAGGAACACCATTTGCTGAGTGGGACAGCATTCTCTATTCCCCGCTTTGCCTGCTCTTGGGGGCAAGCCTGATTGTGATTACAGTCGAATAAGAGGGTGCTCCGCAGGGTATATCGGGAAATGGAGAACTGCCTTATTTCGGTAGATCATATATTGACTAATAATGTATAATATTAGAAGGAAAACTGATTTCGGCGGATAGTAGGAAAGAGATAGTTTGGTTTTTTTGTGCAGGAAAAATTGGGTGGTATACTACATTCCAAATAAAGTGTGTGGAGGAACTATGCCTTTTCCTATAGAAGAAAAGTTTGTTGTGGCTGTTGCCTCGAGTGCTCTTTTTAACCTTGAGGAATCGCATAAGGTATTTCAAGAGCAAGGAGAAGAGGAATATAGAAAATATCAGCGTGAACATGAGCAGGTTGTATTAGAACAGGGCGTTGCTTTTCCATTAATCAAACGCTTGCTTATGATTAATGGCGAGGATCCAAGTGATCAGCCGGTTGAGGTTATTCTTTTGTCCCGGAATGATCACGATACGGGTCTTCGCGTTTTGAAATCAATCGAACACTATGGGCTGCCCATTTCACGAGCTGCTTTCGTAGCTGGCTCCAACCCTATTAATTATATGGAAGCATTTAACGCTTCGTTATTTCTATCAGCGAATCCGGATGATGTCCGAGCTGCTCTAAGTAAGGGGCTTCCCGCAGCTCAGGTGTTTCCTACTGAGTTTGTAGACAACGAGGAGGAAGCCGAACTTCGAATTGCTTTTGACTTTGATGGAATAATTGTCGATGATTCGTCGGAAGGGATCTATCAGAGACTAGGCATGCAGAGTTTCCATGAGAATGAGAAGCTGAAGGCTGGCGAGGCGATGCCGCCAGGGCCGCTTCTTAAATTTTTTCAGGAGGTTTCACGCCTGCAACGGAGTGAATGGGAGAAAAAGCAGAAAGATGATTCCTATACGCCACGTGTTAGAGTGGCTATTGCAACAGCTAGAAACGCTCCTGCTCATGAACGTGTAGTAACAACGTTAAGAAGTCTGGGAGTACGAGTTGACGAAGCATTTTTTTTAGGCGGCATAGATAAAGGAAGGGTACTGAAAATATTTAGACCTCATATCTTTTTCGATGATCAGATTGGCCACATTGAAGGTGTGTCAAGTATTTCTCCTTCCGCTCATGTTCCTTTTGGAGTGACCAATCTTTCTTCTTCGACGAAGTAAGTTATAGAAGTGAGGGGATTATGGCAGGGATATCGCAACGGTTCATATTCATTGAACCGACCAGAGGGTGAGAAGCGTGCGTCTAATAACGAGCATTACGGATAGCGACTTTTTCGGCGGGGAACCTCTATTCATGGACTATGTGTCTCGGCATTCGTCCAGAGGCGTGCTGATCAATGAAGACAGGCAAGTTGCTATGATGGAAATGTCGAGCCTCAATCTATATAAGCTGCCTGGTGGCGGTTTAGAAGAGGGGGAGGATAGAGAATCGGCATTTGTGCGTGAGCTTAGGGAAGAGACAGGCTTCGATGCTCTAATTCTGCTTGAGCTTGGGTACATTGATGAACATAAATATAGGAATCAGTATATGCAACGATCCTATTGCTATATTGCCAAGGCCGCGAGCGAGCAAGGGACTGCGGTGTTAACTGAGGATGAGATTGTACTTGGCATGCGGTTGATATGGATGAGCCTCGAAGATGCTATTGTCCAAATGAAATATTCGATTCGTCATTGTGATGAGTACTCCGAGAAGTTTATGCTGCGGAGGGATCTTGCGATTCTTGAGCTTGCAGCTCGTCTAGTGGATGAAAACGTATTGACAATCATTCCCTGAAAGCATTATGATAAACACTATCTTATTTCAGAAAGGAGGCCGACAAGACATGACCCTACTACACAATCGCCGCAATGCCGCCAAGTCGCCGCAACTAAATAATCGCTTCATTGTCCATCGGCCTCTACGGGCCCAAGCAAAGAAAAGACAAGGTTAACGTCTTCCCGCTTCATCGGAGAAGATCGGCTGCCTCTAATTTCACATTGCGCGAAGACCGTAAGCGACAGGGCTTACGGTCTTTTTTGCGTTCCCTATTATTTATTAAAGAGAGGAAATAACAAACGATATGAATTCCAACGATCCTTATTACAGGCGAATCGATCTTCCTGCGGGAGATCTGCACGTATTCGCACATGATGATTTATTCCATGCCATGGGGGCCAAAGTGCTCGAGATGGCGAACAACAATTTGCAAATTCCTAATATCCGGTATATGAGCTATACGCCTGATGCCCACGTCGGAGTGGGTACTTGTATCGGTACGACGGCGGTATGGGGGACGGAGAACGGCTTCGTGTCACCGTCCATCGTCGGCAGCGATATCGGCTGCGGCATGCGGGTGCATCTGACGAATTTGCAAGCGCATGAGCTGCAGGACGTCAAGCTCCGCCGCAAGCTGGTCAAAGCCATCGAGAAGCGGATACCGGTAGAAAACCATGCGAGAGGCTATTTCTCCGACATCCGCTTGGAGGATGTGCTGCGCAAAGGCCTTCATGGCCTGCCGGGCAAGTATGTTCCAGATATGTATACGCCGAGAAAGGCGACCTCGCTCACCCATGTTGAATGCAGCAGGTTCCGGTTCGATGAAAGCGAGCTTGACCGTATTCCGGAACAGGTATGGCATCGAGCTCATCGCCAGCTCGGCACCCTTGGCAACGGCAACCATTTTATCGAGATTCAGGCTCTGAGCATTAATGAAGAGAACCGCCATATCGCGGAGCGCTGGGGTTTAAGAGACGGTCAAGTCGCCGTGATGATTCATTCTGGCTCCCGTGCCTGGGGAGGAGCAGTCAACCAAATGTGCAGCTCGCAAGTCGTTAAGACGATGAGCAGGCTCGGACTCGGCACAGCCGATCCCAAGCTAACCTACGCGCCACTGGATAGCGAAGCTGGCCGGACATACACGAATCTGATGTATTCGGCGCTCAACTTCGCCGTAGCGAATCGGCACTTGATGGCCTTCGCCGTTCGTGATGCATTTAAGGAGACGTTGGGTTCCAAGGCGGAGCTGACCACGCTTTATGATCTGATGCATAACTACGCCTGTGAGGAAAGCCACGGCGATGAGCCGCTGTTCATCCATCGCAAAGGCACTACGCGCGCGCTTCCGGCCGGACATTCCGGCAATCCGGAGCCCTATCGCGACACGGGACATCCTGCTCTTATTCCCGGCTCCATGGGAACGGCCTCGTACTTGATGGCGGGCTTGCCGGGAGGCGCGCGGAACTATCACTCGATCTGCCACGGGGCAGGCAGGGTACGCTCGCGGAACGCGACGAAGCAGCTCGTCACGCTAGACGAGTTCGCTTCCTCCCTGCGCATCGGGCAGGAGGATGAGATTGTACTCAATCATCGGGCGCTGGAAGCGCTGATTGATGAGTCTCCTCAAGCGTACAAGGATGTAGACCAAATTATAGAGAGCGTCGTTCAGGCGCGTCTGGCCGCTGTCGTGGCCAGGTGCCGCCCTCTGGCGGCGGTAAAAGGGGTGTAACCGATAATTCCTATATCAAGACCTAAATTGGGATAGTCCGAATACTTGCACTCAACGTAATTGAACCTCGTCCGGTTCGGTTCCGTCAGGTCTGTAATTGTACGGACTTTCGAACGACTCTCGGGAAAGGAAGAAGCCAGGAAATCCACAAAGGGTGACCTGGCTTCTTTTTGTTCCGTCATGTTTATTTCGAATTCAGCATAGCCACCTGATGGTCCGGTATACCTATTATTTGCAAGCTCGAAAGTATCGGAAGTGCAGGAATTAACATTTTGTTGTAATTTTAACATACCTATGGGAAAATTAATTTTCGTAAGGGATTTACGAGATGACCCGCTCCAATTGGAAGGTGAATCTTAATAAGTAGTCTGGAGATGAGATAAGTATGATCGTTCACATACCCTTTATATATCCTAATAAAGACAGTTATCCTCTTGATCAAGTGAATTGCATAGAGAAACCATTATCAATGGTCGCAGAGGGCAAGAGAAAATTTTTCTCAAGTTACTATTTTATTCTTGTGAAATGTATTGATCTTTATCGTGTATCAAAAGTAAAGAAAAATTCAAACGGGTTCTATCAAAATGCAAAAGAAGTTATGAGCCTCTTAGGTCTTAACGTGCACTTTTTCAATAGATGTAACGACTTTCATACGATTATAAGAGAACAACTCCGTCTTCAACGCCCCGTCCTTGTCTGTGGCAACTTACGCTTGCTCTATTATTCTCACCACTACAAGACCTCTGATTGGATGCATTTATTTCTCGTTAAAGGATACAATGACGAAACGGATGTCTATTACATTATGGATAGTACACAAAAGAAAGATGGCGGATATAGATTTGAGGAATTCACTATAACCTCGGAAATGTTAGAAAATTTGGCGATATCCTCCCATGAAATATTTGCAACGGAGCTTATTTTTTCAGTTGAAACAGCAGACCGAGAGCCGCTGGAATCAGAATTGCTGATTACTTGTACGAATGAAATTTTGAATGCGCCCTTAGTTAACAATGAGTTTATTGCGATGGTAGATTACCAGGACAATAGGGATATGGATGAACAGACTCTTGCTACTAAGTTAATAAGGATGACCAAATCTAAAGAAGTGCTATATATCGAATTAACGTCACAATTCAAACGATTTCTAGGCCATGTTCCACTAATAGAACAGATTGAGAATCTGGCAGCACAACTTATTCAAGAATGGACAATCGTCATTGCAATTTATATGAGAAGTATGCTTAAGAAGGAAATCTTTGATACCGGAACGAGACTGGAGAAAGTATTGCATTTGGAAAAGTCCATGAAAACTTGCCTGGAGGAAGTTCAGACAATGCTTCATGCACTCCGAGAAGCGCAAGGGGGGCAGGCTGCGAAATCAATCTGGACAGAAGAAAATAATGAAGATAATATCTTGAAATTTGACGGAAATACGGCTAGCTTCAGTTTTCAAACGAAGAAAGAACATGATTATATTAATTGCCCTAAAATCATGTACCCAATAGCTGCTGGAACAAATGATCAAAGTCTTTTATACACCGCGAATATCTCCATTATTAAAAAGCCTCACGTTCCTGCTTATCAAGCGGGTATTGTATTTCGAACAGGCCATGGAGAGACATATATGTGGGGGATTATTAATAACGAAAAAATCGTCTTGTCACAGTCGATTGATCCAATATTCAGTTTGGATATTGAGGGTGATGTGAATAGACTGCAAGTTAGATTGGATAAAAACGGGGAATATATATTCTCCTATGCTGAGCAAGAAAAATCTATGGTGGATGTATATCGAACAAATGCGCTCTCGCGATTAAGCGGAATTGGCATAGGCTGCAGAAATTGGTTCTCTGTGCAGCCGATGCAACTACAATTTATATCGCATTTGGATGTTCAATGATTTGTCGGCTCAAGATATTGCGTTTACTCGCAGGGGGCAGGGAAACAGCACCCCCGTGCGAGATTTGAGCTAGGCGAAACATGCGAAACCGCAGCTTTTTTCCCATTTCTGGCCCCATGAAGGTGAAATTCCTGCCAGCGTGCAGGCATTTCACCTTCGTTTCCCCTTAGTGGCCGATTTCTCCTGAAATGGATGCACGATCGCAGGAATTCTACCATTAAGGCGTCTTCAAACCGAAATTCATGCACATTTGCAGGCTTCTTACTTCGTAACATTGCCTTCAAACCACACATGACTGGCCGATTCGACCCGGTTGCCTGCGATCGCTCAATCTTCCTTCTATTCCGCGAATATTTATTCCGATTCCAGCGTTACTTGATCGGCAACAGCCCAGCTTCCTACCGGTGCAATCTCGTAATCAACACCCTCCGCCAGCTTGCCGTTGTTCTGCAGCTCGAATACGCCAGCAGCGCCCTTGCGAGTCTGTACTTTGTATTGCGCAGTAAGCAGCGTGCCATCCGAGCCCTTCAGTTGAATGGAACGGTAAGCGAACAGCTCATCCTCAGGATCCGCGGTCAGTGTGACAGTAAGCGCAGCAGCATCAATCTTGGATACGGACGCGATGGCCAGCGGCGGAATGGCTTGTGCAGTGAACGTATTATTCTCCAGCTCGAACCAGTTCGAGGTTACGGTGTACTTCACCCCTGGCTGCAGTGATGTGCCTGCCGGAAGACGGAATTTCGGCTCTTGCTTGCCATCGGTCGATTGCGTGAAGCCTACATATCCAACC
Source organism: Paenibacillus oenotherae (assembly GCF_019443105.1). Lineage (GTDB taxonomy): Bacteria > Bacillota > Bacilli > Paenibacillales > Paenibacillaceae > Paenibacillus_Z > Paenibacillus_Z oenotherae. The sequence goes on along the minus strand of NZ_JAHZIJ010000009.1, from coordinate 81,101 downwards.
GTGATCGGCGCTCCGCCTTCCGGTGTAAGGGTTGCTTGCCTCGCAGCAAGGGACGAAATAACCTGCATAGGCTGTCCATTATAGTGATTATTCTCATCCAATACGATCGCGTTTGCTCCGCGGCTGCCTGCATATGCGGAGATCAGGTAGCCGTAATCGACGACGCCTTCCGTGCGGAAGGAATCCACCTCGAAAGTATCGGAAGTGACTTGACGCACATCGTTAAGCTGAATCTTCTCTGCGCTTGCTGTTGCGGAATGCGATTTCTTGCCTTTATAGTTCGTTGTATAGGTCGTTCCTGGCGTCATGGTTTGCACCGGGACGATATAAGTGGCGACAGATCCCGTTTTCAGCCGCGGCTGATTCACGAGCTTCAAGTCATGGTCGAAGGCGAAATTGGCATTGGCTGCTGCTGTTGTTTCATCTTCGACAGTAAGCGGCGCAGTGAACACCACTTCAAAAGTGATGGCATTCAACGCTTTAATCGATACGATCTCAGCCGCTGCGGAACGCACTGCTTTCTTCGACAGCACGAGAAGCTGGGCTGCTTCACCGCGAGTTAGTGTATGATTGCCGATCTTGAAGCCCTCCATCCAATATTGGACGGATTTCACATCGCGCTGCAGCGCCTTGGCAATCATTGGAGCGGCATCAGCGCCTGCTGCCGGTTTGTTCGGCTGGAACTTATCCGCGCTGTCAATAAGGCCATTCGCTGCTGCTGTCTCGACATATGGCGTATACCATTTGTCTTTCTTGCCGTTATTGTTCTGTACCTCGCCGCTTTGATCCAGTTCAAGCGCGAGAATGATCATTTTGATCAGCTCAGCATTCGTCACATGCTTCTCTGCTCTCATCTGCCCATCCTCGTAGCCTGTAAGCACACCTTGGCTTACTAATTGTTGAATGGCTTGTTCAGCCTGTTGGCTGAAGCTGGTGACTGCCGTTTGTTGAATATTGGCTAGTGGCGCCAGTGATGCCGCCTGTGTCTGGAATGGGAGCAATGAGCCTCCGCCTATTAGTACGGTTAAAGCAGCGATAGCAGCTCTCTGGTTTACTTTCTTCATTACGATGTTCCCCTCCGTTTAAAGTGGTTGTTTCGTTCATAAATCCATCTTAAACGACCACTCTAAATCGGCTGACAACAAAGTATAAACAAATTATAAACAGAAGGATAACTTTCCTCAAAGCTGCCTGAAGGCCATCAGATCTTGAACCGATATCCCGCACCCCAGACGGTCTCAATGAACTGCGGATTGGATGGATCAGCCTCGATCTTCTCCCGAATTCGCGAAATATGAACGGTCACTGTCGCGATCTCTCCATTCGATTCCAAGCCCCAAATTCGCTCGAACAGCTGCTCTTTATTGAATACCCGATTGGGATTCGCTGCCATGAATACGAGCACCTCGAATTCCTTGACGGTGAGCATCACTTCCTTGTCGTGCACGAACACCCGATGTGAGGATTTGTTGATCGACAGCTCGCGAATGTTGATGTTGTCCGCTTCCTTGACCTTGGCAGCATCTCCTGTAAAACGTTCATAGCGCGCTACATGCGCTTTCGCTCTGGCGAGCAGCTCGCCAGGACTAAACGGCTTCGTGACGAAATCATCCGCACCGAGACCGAAGCCCCGAATTTTATCGATCTCCTCTTTCTTGGCCGATACGATCAGGATGGGCACGTCCAACTGCTCGCGAATCTGTCTGCATATCTCGAACCCGTCTATTCCCGGCAGCTGGAGATCAAGAATAATGAGGTTATGCCCTCCGCCTAGTGCTTTGGCGAGCCCCTCCCGGCCGTCATGGCTCAATTCGACCTCGTAGTCATGCAGCATGAAATAATCTCTTTGCAGCTCCGCAATATACGGATCATCTTCAATAATTAAGACTCGTTTCATCTATGCTCACCGACGATCCACAAAAATTTTTAATGTAAAAAAGACGCTCGTGCCTTGGCCCGGCTCACTCTCCGCCCAGATTGTTCCGCCATGCCCTTCGATAATTTGCCGGGCAATCGCAAGTCCAAGCCCGTTTCCTCCCGCGGCCTGGCCCCGTGAAGGCTCCTCCCGGTAAAAGCGTTCAAAAACATGCGGCAGAGAATCGTGATGAATGCCGGGACCGTTATCCGCAATCTTTATCGTTGCCTGTTCATCGTTCCGCTCTATCGCGATTGTCAATTGCTTAGGGCTTTGATTCATATATTTGAGCGAGTTGTCGAGCAGATTGATGATCACGCGCTTGAGCTTCTCGCGATCAGCAAGTACGAATAGCGGCTGCTCATGCTCCTCTTCCCACTTCACCGTAACGGCATGGTTATCGAATTCGATGGCTAATTCATCCGCAATACGATGAAGAAAGGGACCCAGCTCTACCTGCCCGAATGAAAAAGGCTCCTTGTTCAAATCAAGCTTCGAATAGTACAGCAGTTCATCCACGAGACGTTCCATGTCTGTCGCTTTCGTATGGATCGCCCCCACATACTTGTCCAGCTTCTCCTGTGTTTGGGCCACGCCGTCGCGTATACCTTCCGCATAGCCCTTGATCGTCGTAATCGGGGTTCTCAAATCATGCGAAATATTCGACAGCAGCTGCTTGCGGTTCTCCTCATAATGGAGCTGAAGCTGAATGGAATCGTATAGCTGCTGGCGCATTTGATCAAAGGTTAGAACAAGCTGTCCCACCTCATCACGAGATGTTGCCTGCAGTTGGAATGTCAGATCCCCATCCTTGATATGTTCTGCGGATTGTCTAAGTTTATTAAGAGGATGGATAATGGTGCGAGTCACATATCGATACAGCAAGAAGCCGGTTAACAACAGAATAGCAACGAATATGACGATGAGAATGGGGAGCAGCGTCCGCACCATCTCGGCGAACGGGCTTCTCTCCCGGATAACAAAGATGCTTCCTTTCTCACCCGTCTCGGGAGAGAAGTAGAAATCGAATTTGGCATAGGAGAAGAATCGGTTTCCCACATTCATCGTATTGCGAATCGAATTATTGCCCATATCATAGGAGGGCAGGCCCGCTGTCAGATCCATGCCATTCAACGTCGGAGCGGCATAGATAATTTTATTGTTTTGGCGGACTACGAGCCCGGCCTGCACCATCTTCAATTGATAATCATAGTCTGCCAGCAGAAGCTGATCCTTTAACCGTTCCGGTTCGTGCTTGGCCCAATATTTCATATCGATAAACAGGTTCTCCTCTTCCTCCGAGAGCGGATGAAGGGAATAGTGGATATTGTAGAAGCTGCTAATGCTGCGAAAATCGCCTGTTGCTGCAACGGACAGCAAATACGCGGTCAGCACAAACAGAATAACGGAGACAACGACCACCGATGTGAAGGACAGCAGCAGCCTGAATCGAATCGACAATTTTCATCCCTCCCGTATCTTGCTAGAACAATCGGCGATTTCGCTGTATTGTGCGTATTAATCATGAATTGTAGTTTATTTTGTTACTTCCCGCAACCGCCCTAAATAAAGGGTAACCCTCAGTGGGCCAATCTCATAAAATGCACAAAGAACCTTCATACCACTATAAAAGTGGAGATGAAAGTTCTTTGTGCCCCCAATGGTTCAAAGCTTCAGCGCGAATGAATGTACGAGTTCCTCTTCAATCTGGTTACAGCAATGGGTTGCAACTGGGCGAAGACGTATGTTAGAATGAGTTTACTTAAATTGGAACGGAGGGTTACGTGTGATAGACTTTATCCGAGTTAGAACTTTGCGCGGCTAATTGAATAGCGCCAAGGCTCTGCCTGTGTGCAGAGGACTTAGGATAGGTCTGCCCCATTAAAGGTAACCCATATACTTGCATTTATCACGAGATGAACCGGAATACAGGTCTCGTGTTGCCTTTAAGAACAGCAATATTCGACGCATATACCAGTTGCTCGCCATAGCGGTGGGTTTCTTTCCTGTAGATGCTCGAAATGACCTTTGCCCTTCCAGCGGTAGATCCGCTTGCAATCAGGGCGATATCCAAGCTCCTCTTTTCGTAAATCGAACGCACAGGCCGCAGCGCCAGTGTGTTTTTTTGTCTCTAAATTTCGTCATATACGAGGAGGAATTCTTATATGGAACAACCAAACAACAAAGCGGTTATCGTCGGCGTTAATGTGCAGGATCGGCCCGATTTTGCTTACTCCATGGAGGAGCTGCGCAATCTTGCGGACGCATGCAATATCGATGTAGCCGGAGAATTGACACAGAAGGTAGCCAAGATCAACAGCTCGCAATACCTTGGCACCGGTAAAGTGGTGGAGCTGTCCGCGCTTGTGGAAGGGCTGGACGCATCGACCGTTATTTTCAACGATGAGCTGTCGCCTTCGCAAATTCGCAATTTGGAGAGTGCGCTGCAGAAGAAGGTGATCGACCGGACGATTCTGATCCTTGATATTTTTGCCCAGCGGGCCCGAACGCGTGAAGCGCAGCTGCAAGTGGAAGTAGCGCAGCTGCAATATATGCTCCCGCGGCTCGTCGGCCTGCGTGAATCGCTCGGCCGCCAGGGCGGCGGCTCCGGCATGAAGAACAAAGGGACGGGCGAAACGAAGCTGGAGCTCGACCGCCGGCGTATCGAGGACAGAATCTCCGCGCTGCAGACCGAGCTGGAGAAACTCGTTGCACAGCGTCAGGTTCAGCGCAAACAGCGCCAGAAAACCGGCGTGCCTGTCGTCTGTCTCGTCGGCTACACGAATGCGGGCAAGTCCAGTCTCATGAATGCGATGCTGGATCAATATATGCCTGATTCGAACAAACAGGTATTGGCTAAAGATATGCTTTTCGCCACATTGGAGACATCGGTTCGCAGCATTGAGCTGCCGGACAACAAGTCGTTTCTGCTCACGGATACAGTCGGCTTCGTCAGCCAGCTGCCGCATTATTTGGTCAAGGCGTTCCGCTCCACCCTTGAAGAGGTAACCGAGGCCGACCTTCTGATACAAGTCGTTGACTACTCTAATCCGGAATACGAACGACTCATCGAAGTGACCAATACGACACTCAAGGAGCTGGGCGCCGATCATATCCCGATGATCTATGCGTACAACAAGACGGATCTGACCGGTGAGCGTTATCCGCAGGTGAACGGAGACAAGGTATACCTTTCCGTCAAGCAGCAGTCCGGCTTGGAAGAGCTGATAACGCTTGTGAAGGAGCGGATCTTCCAGGACTATATCCAGTGCGAGGTCATCATTCCTTTCGCTGAAGGCAGATTGGTCGCTTATTTCAACGCGAATGCGCATGTCCGGGAGACCAGCTATGAGCCGAACGGAACCCGCCTCACGATGGAGTGCAAGAAGGCGGACTATGAGAAGTATCAGCATCTGTTCGCAGAGCCGGAAGCGATTGAATAGTCGCAGCTTCAGCGGTGCAGTCAGTCCGGCGAATGATTGATTGTGCACGTCGTGGTATACCTATCGCCAGACCAACAGCCTGATCCTGCAGGATCAGGCTGTTGGTCTGAGAAAATCCGGTGGGCTCCCCATCAATAAATAGGTGGTGTCACGTGTCACCACTACCGCCTCACCGTGCTGGGAGCTGCGCGAGGCTCTCAACGTATGCCAGTGACTGACTGCAACACATCCGGTTGGTAAAGGGAAGAAAGCCTGCGTAAGCGCAGGAATTTCGGCTAAAAGAAGCTCATGAGGGCTGAATGCCTGCGAAAGCGCAGGAATATATGGCGGATTGGGCCGATATCGTGGGAACCCGACGATAAGCCTGCAGTTTGGCAGGCATTTCGTCTTCAGACAGTCCGAAGCGAGAAGAAGCCTGCTTTTCAGCAGGAATGTCCGCCGCGATCATGGAGCCGCTCCCCTGGAAGGGGAGCTCGACAGTTTCAACAGCCTGACCGACCCTGCAGGGTCGGTTTTTCTCTATCATGACAATTGGAGCGAGTCCAGCGTTTGGCGAATCCATTGCGCCGTGTAAAGAGGCTCGGAGATTGGAAATTGATGTCCGTAAGGGACGTATGTTCTGTCTATATGCTCATACTGCTCAGGAATACGATGCTTTTTGTCGCGCTCGCCCCATAATATTTTGACCTTGTCGGGCTCCCAGCTTTGAGGCTCCAATTGAATGGATTCTGGTCGCGTTAGCGCCGCCATTACCTCTGCTGTAGTCGTTCGGACACGCGGTGATTGCAGATCATTGACAGCATAATCCGCATAATCATCCAGCCGCTCATCCCCCGCTGCAAAATGATGCGCCTGAAGCATCATTTTCTTGAACTTGGACGGTGTTATCCGTTTTAGTATCTGTTTGCCCAAGAACGAATATCGGTACGCAGCTTCTATAGGATGCAGGACGGGCTGCAGAAGCAGGAGCTGCCGGATATTCCGACCGATTCTTTCCATCACCTTCGCAGCAATAAGTCCCCCGAACGAATGGCCGACCAACACAACGGGTGTCTCCATACGAAGGATCATCTGCGCCACACTGGCAACATACCCTTCGATAATCGAAGGATGATGATGGTACGGAGTCCTTCCGAATCCCGGAAGATCGACAAGAATGCTGTTTGCATCCTTCAATATTCGTGCCACTGGGAGAAAGCAATCGGCGCCGCTGAAGGTGCTATGCAGGAACAAGAGCGGTGTTCCCTCGTTGCCGCTTTCTAATGTAACCAGATTGGATCTTCTGCGTTGGGTAAAATGTTGAGCCAACTCGTTCTGCTTCTGCGCTCTTCCTGCTGCAGCATGGGAAAGGCGGAAATCGAGATCGGCGACCACAAATGGAAGTGCGGCGGGATTAACGGATGAAGGTTCCCCGCTTGTTTGTTCGACTTCTAATTTGGACTGGACTGGAAAGTCCGACTGTACAAGGAAGTTCATCGATTCCGCTGGAATGCCCAATAGCTTGCCTGTACCAAGCCGGAGCGCCAGCTTTAGTAAGGGAAGAGGCACGGTGCCGATAGGGGCGCTTACCCGTGTTTCCTGTGCAATCAAATGAATCAATGCCTGGATGGATAGACTGTCCCGCTTCTGATCCAACAAATAATAAGTGTTGCTTCTGGGATGTTCTCTGTCCACTAATTGGGATAGAAAGGAGGCCGCATGATCTACATGCACCATAGGAAGCCAGTAGTCCGCCCCGCCTGGGACAAGCGGCATAAGTCTTCTTCTCACGGCATCAACGAGAATGCTTAATCCGCCAATTTGTTCTGTGACGCCTGAATGAGAGTTTCCGATGACTACGCTGGGATTGACCGTGGAAAGCGGGATATTCATCGCTTGCAGAGCGCCTCGGATATAAGTGTCCGCCTTGAACTTCATCCTCTCATACGGAGGGACTTTCTCAAGAAGAGGTGTTGGAGGGCTAGCTCTATTGTCCTCATTATAGGGGCTCATGAAACCAACGACATGAATAAAATGCTTCAATCCCTTCCTCTCGTGAATCTCTCTAGCGATGTTGATCAATTCTACTGCGGGTTGAAGAAACAGCCCATCGGCTTCCTTGGACGTCAACGAGATGTTCATCGGGCCGCCTGCGTGAATAATGACATCACAATCCTGGAGCAGTCTATAGTCGCTTTCCTGCAGCCCCAGCCTGGGCAGAGTCAAGTCTCCAATAACAGGGGTAATGCTGGTGCTGCCCTCTAAGTGCAATTGTTTCAAGATATGTTCCATTCGATTCATACTGCGTACCAGAACGAAAATATGGTGCTGCGTGGATAACTCCTGCAATACCTGCTTGCCGATAAATCCAGTTCCCCCGGTTAAGAAAATATGCATTGGAATAACCGTCCTTTTCAATAAAATTTAGTACTAAACAGTACTAATGGAGTCAAAAAAATCACTTTAGCAGCAAGGCTAAAGCAAGGGTCAAATCCTTAAACAGAGTTGGTCTGCTGGAAGCTTTGGCGATGAATAGAGCACCCTCAATAGAGGAAATAATCAGGGCAGCCGTCTGTCGGATGGGAAGATCGCCTTTGATCTCATGTCTCGCTATTCCGTCAGCCAATAGTAGTTCAACGGCTTGGAATTGTCTCTCGAAGAAGTGCTGAATCTTGGCTGCTACTGCCGGGGATTCACCCGCTGTCTGTGTATACAGGGTGAGGAACGGGCAGCCTCCGAGATAATCCCTCTGCTCATGCTCTTCAGTGAGAATGTCCAGCAGCCGTGCCAATTTGTCGGGAGTGGTGATGTCTTCTTGCGTCAGAACGTGATGAATGCGCTGCTCGTATTGGGAGATCAATCTATCTACAATGACAAGCAGAAGCTCCTCCTTGCTCTTAAAATAATAATAGATGTTCGTTTTGGAGACGCTGCTGTGCGCCACAATGTCGTCCATGCTTGTAACCTGATAGCCTTTGGTCAGAAAAAGAGTCGAGGCGGACTGGAGCGCAATATCCCGGTTGGAAAGTTTGTTTTTATGCATAGTAGTACTATACAGTTCTAAATGACGTGAGTCAAATTATTTATATAGTGCGATGGCTTGGATGTGTAATACTGATTGACAGTCAGTCAATTAAAATGTTAAAGTACAATTGTTGAAGGATGCTTGTCAATATTTGATGGACACTTATCAGGAAATAAGTTAGGAGGGTGAAGGTGTTGGATCATTTCAGAGGCCGGCATAAATATAATCCGGAGCACGGTGCAAGAGGAGCGGCTCTCCTCAATCATTTCTTGCGCAGGTGGTTCGCGTCGCCAGTGCGGATGTTGAATGACATCGGGGCTGGCTCAGTGGAAGGCGAAGTATGGGCGGACATTGGCTGCGGGAACGGATTTTTCACGATACCTATTGCAAGCCGGGTTGCCAAGGTACATGCAGTTGATATTAGTCCAGCTATGTTAGGCATGTTGAATCGAACGCTCCAATCGAAGAGAATAGATAATGTTATTCCAAGCCTCTCCGAGGAGAACCGAATTCCAATCGGGAAGGCTGAGGTGGATGTTGCTTTTCTGGCCTACGTTGTCCATGAATTGGATACGCCGGAGCAATTTTTTCGCAGCTTGGCCCCGATTCTGAAGCCGACGGGCCGTGTCATTATTATAGAATTCAGCAATAAATTATCTTTCGGACCTCCTATGAATGAACGGATTTCCCCGGAGCAAGCGGATCGATATCTTGGAGAGGCAGGCCTCCTGAGAAGGAGAACTTGGACATGGAGCCGCTCTGCCATAGGCTTGGAGTATAGCTTTCTCCCTTAGTTGACTGCACCCATCCGCCATGCTTTAATGAGAGCAGAGTGGAGGTGCGCGATGCCCAGAATAACCAAGAATCCGCAAGAAAGACGAGAGGAAATCCTTGATACGGCTCAAGCTTTGTTCGGCCAGAAAGGGTATCAGCAAACCGCGGTAAGCGATATCGTTAAGCAAATCGGGGTGGCGCAAGGGACGTTCTATTACTATTTCAAGTCGAAAGAAGAAGTGGCTGATGCTATAATTGCCCGGCATTTGGCACATATGCTGGAGCCCTTTAGCAAAGTAGCCGGGAATGGGCAATGGACGGCTTACGAGAAGATGAAGGTACTGCTCAGAATGGAGCTCAGCGAGGACAAGGGCGAGGGACATGAGGATGCATTCCAGTACTTGCACCATGAAAACAATGCGCTGCTCCATCAAAATTTAATTGTGAAAATGGTGCGCAGCTTTGCCCCTTTATTGGCAGCAGTATTCGAGCAAGGTGTGCGGGAAGGCGATTTTAATATAAAGGAGCCGCTTGCGGTTGCCGAGTTCTTCTTGACTGGCTTTCAATTCTGGCTGGACTCCGCTATTTTTCATTGGACGGATGCTGAGCGGAGAGAACGGGTGCAATCAATCGGTTCTATTGTAGAAGCATTGCTTGGGATGGAACCGGGGATGTTCAGTGCGAATCGTCTACTCCCGGGAGAACATTAAGCAGGGACACCTGGCGGTGTCCCTGACCGGATCATCAAGCTGAGATGAGGCGCTGCTGGGCTTCCAGCGGAAGCCGTATGCTGAAGGTTGAACCCTCGTCGGGTATGCTTTGCACACTGATCTCGCCGCCATAGAGCTCTGTCAGCTTCTTCGTTATTGCAAGTCCCAGACCGCTACCGCCGTATTCGCGGCTTCTGGATTTGTCCACGCGGTAGAAGCGCTCGAATATATAGGGCAGATCCTCTGCCGGAATTCCGATTCCGTTATCTCTCACATGGATAAAAACGTTCTGGTTAACTCGATTTACTTCAATATGGACCCAATCGCCATTAAGCGTGTACTTAATGGCGTTGTTGACGACATTCAGCAGAACCTGCTGCAGCGTATCTGCCGGAATTTGCGCCAGTATAGGATGGGCGGTCGGTCTGATCGCCAGCTCAATCCGGGGGTGCAGCGGAATTAATTGATTCTTAATATCGCTTACCATACTGGTTACATCTGTTGGCTCGAAGCTGTGCAGGGGCTGATTCTGCTCCAGGTAAGCCAGTTGGAGCAGCTGGTTCGTCAGGTGCTTCATCCGCCGCGCTTCACTCGTAATATAATCGATGGATTCATCCAGCACTTCCTTGGAATCCTTGCCCCAGCGCTTGATCAGGTTGGCATGTCCCTCGATCGTCGCAATAGGGGTGCGAAGCTCATGGGAAGCGTCAGAGATAAATTGCTTCAATTGTTCGACTCCGCCCTGCAGCCGATGGATGAGACGGTTGAAGGATTGGGTGAGTTGGTGAAGCTCATCTTTGCTCTTGGGCTCGGCCAGCCGCTGGTCCAACTCGTCTATGCCGATGCCTTGAATCTGCTGAATAATTCTTCGCAGGGGAGAGATGGCAACTCCTGCGATTACATAAGAAACAATGGTGCAGAGTCCGATGCCAATCAGGCTCCCGATGATCAGGAACATTCGCAGATTGCTAAGGAAGATCTCTTCCTTCTCCGCGCGGTCATAGATTCTGATCATGACATCATCAAGCAATGGAACGCCTGTCTCGGCGCAAACGCCCGCATTGGCTTCGCCAATGAGTACGCTGTCCGGTGTCGTCTGTGATTCGAACAGAATGGTTCCATCCTTCCTGACGACCTGGATGCCCTGTGTAATCTCGAACTCCTGAATCCAGGAGGCGATCTGCTTATCGAGGTGGGGAAGGGTATTGGGCTGGATGCGTTCCGCGAGCCGCTTCCCCTTCTCCAGCAAATAATCCATCACCCGGTCTTCCGTAACCTTCGTCACCTGGTAATAAACAAACATATTAATAACAAGCAGAATGGCTGCTGTCGTTACGGTAATTAACGCGCTAACCTTCCACTTTAGCGACATTATATTCCCTCCTTCTATGGATTTCTTATGACGTAGCCAAACCCGCGAATCGTATGGATCAGCTTGATGGCATGCGGATCATCGAGCTTGGCCCGCAAATACCGGATATAGACATCTACTACGTTCGTCCCCCCGTCGAAATCATATCCCCAGACCTCATTCAGCAGCTGGTTGCGTGGAATAGCGGTATTCTGATGCTCCATTAAATATTTGAGCAGCTCGTATTCCCTGTGCGACAACGAGATTGTCTGATTGGCGCGCTGAACACGATGAGAATCGGGCTCCAGCGTCAAATCTCCGACCGTGTATCTCGGCGAAGCCGGCTGCGCGGCGGGCGCCATTCTCCGATTGAGTGAACGGATACGGGCCAGCAATTCTTCAATGGCAAAAGGCTTGGTTAAATAATCATCTGCACCGAGGTCCAGGCCAACGACACGATCGATCACGGCATTTCTCGCTGTGATCATAATGATAGGTGTCGTTTTTGCTGCGCGTACCTTTCGGCAAACCTCTAGTCCGCTCATTTTCGGAAGCATGAGATCCAGCAGGATGAAATCATAGTCGAAGAGCAGCGCTTTGTGCAGCCCCTCAAGGCCTTCATGGCAAGTTTCCACCTTATAGCCCTCATGGGCTAATTCAAGCTCCAGAAACCTTGCCAGCGGCTTCTCATCTTCTATGATTAAGACATTTTTCATGATATCGCCCCCATCATAACCATCATATAACAATATATGGCTGTATTGAATACTGACCTCCTATTCTAATGAAATTCTAATTTTCCTTTAAGGTTGTTGTAATGTTAGCTGACGTTGTATTCTATACAATGAGAACAGGAAACCCTTCGCTGGGTGGAGTATGGGCAAGATTAATGAATGGGAAAAGGAGTTGTATAATGAAGAAGTGGCTTATTTTATCTGTCGTGTGTGCGGTTCTTCTGGCTGGGGGGTATGTATTGATTGATTATTACACGGGCAACCATGTTGAAATTGAGGATGTGTTCGATAGTACAACGCTTCAAGTCGGCGACCAGATTCCGAATGAACAGCTGGATAAGACCTGGAACATCGACAGTCAATCCAAGGTATACCTAAGCATCACAACCTCCAATGAGCCGGTTAATATGGCTTTCAAGGGGGTAAGAGGAAACTGGGAGATCAATACAGGAGATCCGGCGAAGATGTACGCGACTGCGGTCGTGGATATCAAGGGGCTGGATTCCGGAATTGCCAAGCGGGATGAGCATGTGGAAAAAGCTGATTTGCTGGATGCGACCCAATTCCCTACAGCGGAATTCAAGTTGAGCGAGGTCAAGCAATGGCCTAAGGAAGTATTGGAAGGCAAGCCTGTCAATATCCAAATGGCGGGAACGTTGAAAGTAAAGGGTATCGAGAAAGCAGTCGTCTTCGACTGTGAAGCCTTGTACGAGAAGGGTCAAATGAAGCTCAAAGGTACAACTGTCGTGACCTTCGCGGATTTCGGCATTAAGAATCCAAGCTCGGCAGTAGCTACAATAGAAGACAATATTATTGTCAATTTGCAGCTCGTACTGGGCAGCTAATGGTAGAAGGAACTCTCTTTGCGGGGGTTCCTTTTTGCTGTTCGTGAGGTTTTGCCATCAGGATGCTGTTGCTTCATGTTGAACGAATGATTAATTGTAATTTTATTACATTTAATAGCGGCCCAGCCATCTAATTTCCCTTGCTTGTCTATGAGAATATTGTTATGTTATTCCAGTGGCTTGAGGCGTTAACAGCGAATGGGGGAACTGCTGCATGGGCAGCTGGATATCGGGCATTATTTCGAAGAATATAGGGGCAAAATTATTGCAGGATCGGGATGAGTACCGCAAGGTATTCATCCTGTTTGGCTATCTTTTCAGTGTTGTATCCGCTTCTACCATTGGCAGAACGACGGCGGATACACTGTTCTTAAGCCGGTTTGATAATTCGGCGCTGTCTTATATGTACTTGCCGCAAGCGTTGATCATGATAGCAGCTGGACTTGTGTTTCAGCGCTTCTCTCACAGGCTGCGCATAGAATCGCTCATTACAGGCTTAATCCCGCTTGCAGCGGTGTTGGTGCTTATCTCCAGAGTCGGCGTCGGACTGGAGCTGCGCTGGGTATTTCCCGTCATTTATATCGGCTATGATGTCATTAACTTTCTGATGATCGTCTGCTTCTGGCAGTTTGCGACAGCTGTCATGGATCAGAGAAAGGCGAAGAGAATGATCGGCATCGTTGGGAGCGGCGGCATAACAGGCGGAATATTGAGCGGGTTCGGGTTGAAAGCGCTGGCTCCGGTTGTCGGCACGGCCAATCTGATCTACTTCTACGTGGCGCTTCATCTGTTAGGTCTGGTTGCCGTGCTCCTTCTGAGGGGCAAGGCTGCCGCATCTTCACCGGAGGCAAGACCTGCCCAGCGCAAGCCCGACTCTCCCAAGGGAGCAGAGCGGGTGCAGTCAGGCCTCTTCGCCAACGTTCCTTATTTGAAGGCTATTGCGGTACTATCCGTCGCAATAGTGATGTCGCTTACGTTGATCGATTACCAGTTCAAGGTGATATTGAGGCAGTCGCTGCAGAATGAGGCCTTGGCAGGCTTCATGGGAAGCTTCTATGGCTTCTCCGGGCTTGTTGCCCTGTTCATTCAGCTGTTCATTGCGGGCCGTGTCTTAACGCGGTTCGGTGTCATGATCTCGCTGCTCGTATTCCCGGTTGTGCTGGCGGCGGGAAGTCTCGGCATCTTGCTGCTGCCTGTTCTGGCTATGGCTGTTGTCGTGAAGGGCAGTGACAAGGCTGTCGGGGATACGCTCTATTCCTCCGTGAATCAGCTGGTCATGTTTCCTGTTCCGCCGGAATGGCGCGGGAAGGCCAAGAGCTTTCTGGATGGTGTAGTGCGCAACGGCGCCAAAGGGCTTGCCGCTGTGTGCCTGCTCGTCGTGTCACAACTGCTGGCGCCGGAACAACTAAGCTGGATCGTGCTGCTGCTGCTTGCTGTTGGCATCTTTTATGGCTTCAAGGTGAAGAAGGCGTATTTGCAAGCGCTGATGTCCAGTCTGCAGACGGGAGAAGGCGAGCTTCAAAGAGCAGAGCTTAATTTCATGGACCCCTCCAGCCGGCAGCTATTGATTGATGCGCTATCCAGCGCCGACAAGCAGCAGACGCTGTACGCCATCCGTATACTGCGGGGGATGGAATCATTTGATCTGGCTCCGCATCTCAAGGCGCTGCTGCATCATCCTGTGCCTGAGGTTCGCATTGAGGCGCTGGCATATGTGAGGGACACACTGCCAGCCGGGATGCAGACGCATCTTCAAGCCTGCGTCGCTGCAGCCAGCGGTGAAGTAAGAGCACAGGCTATTCTGGCGCTGGCTGCATATGCCGAGGATGCCTGTCTGGACGAAATAACGGACTGCCTGGAAGACGAGTCCGTGACGATTCAAGCTGCAGCAATCGCTGGATTAATCAAATATTACGGTATTGAGGGCATGTTCAGAGCGGTTGGAAGACTTAAAGAACTGATCGACAGTGATCAGGAGAAAGAACGGACTGCCATGGCGAGGCTGTTCGGAGAGATCGGCATCAAGAGTTTCTATAAGCCATTGCTCCCTCTATTGAGCGATAAGAGCTCCCGGGTGAGGAATCGCGCATTGGAATCGGCAGCCATTCTTCGTGTGCCTGCGTTGATTCCGTCTCTCGTTGCCAATCTCAAGCATAGCCATACCAGGCGCTATGCCATCGATGCGCTTGCCGCCTATGACGAGGGGGAGATGGAGAACCAGCTCAAGTCCTATTGGGAGAAGGACGAGGTGTGCCTGCATATCCCTGCTATTTTTGAACGGATGGGGACACAGCAGGCCTTTGACATTCTGTTTGCAAGCTATGAACCGGCAGCTGACGAGATGCGCGATCGGATTGTGCAATCTCTGCTTCGTATGCATAATGGAGCTTTGCAAGCCGACAGCAAAGAGGTGGAGCGCCTTATTGCGGGTGAGATTGACCTGTACGGACAGTACACCGAGCATGGGGCGGGTATTTGCGGCGAGGAGCGGAATGCTGAGATTGAAGGCATGCTCGGTGAGGTTCGGACCGGAATTTGCCGCCGTATTTTTCAGCTTCTGTCATTCCTCTATGATGGTCCAACGATGCAGGCCGTATTTGCGAATTGGTCGGAGGGTGACGCGAGAAGGCAGGCTAACGCTGAGGAAGTGATTGATCAGACGCTGCGCGGCAAGCTTAGACTCCAGATCACGCAATGGATGTCGTCATCCGGTACAATCGCCAAGACCCATGTCGATGCAGCAAGGCTGAAGTATAACATGAGCTGGCTCGCATCCCATGGAGATGCCTGGTTCCGCGATACAGTGCGCTTCTATAGCCTTCAAGGGCAAGAATCGGCATTGAAAGGCTCGGCGGCTGAGGAATATGGGCGGCTTTCCGATATGGCGGAACGTGTGCGGCTGTTGAGGAAGGTGTCTATTTTTCAAGGCTTGTCGAGCAGGGATTTATTCGTAATCGCAGGCCGGCTGCAGAGGATGAGCGTCGCCGAGGGCGGCATCATTATCCAAGAAGGGGAGCCGGGAGACTCGCTGATGATTGTGGACAGAGGCCGTGCTGGCGTCTACCGGAACGGACAGCATATAAGCGGGCTGAACCGGGGCAGCTTCTTCGGGGAGATGGCGATCCTTACCCGGGGCCCAAGGACGGCAACAATCCTGGCGGAAGAGAATGTGAAGCTGTGGAGACTGGATGCCTCCGACTTCTACGATATGATGTTCGATCAATCCAGCATCATGCTTGAAATGATGAAGCTGTTGTCCCGCAGGCTGCGTGCTGCATCAGTGAGCGCTGGTGATGGCACTCAGGATCAGGGCGGGCGCAAAGTCCAATCCGGCATAGGGGCCGGGGAGTCCCAGGCGGACGGCACGGAAGGAATGGACGGCGTGGATGGCAAGGGATCCGATCCTGTTGGAGAATGGGCTGATGTCGTGGAGCAGACCGCTGATGAAGCGCTTCTCCGCCGGGTACTGGTCCTGCAAAAGATCGATTTGTTCGCACATTTGGCCCCGGCAGATTTCGTCTGGCTTGCCCAGAACGTGGAGGAGGTCAGCTATGAGCAGGGCGGGGTGATTTGCAGTACGGGAGATATCGGGGACGCGATGTACGGCATCATTGAAGGGGTCGTTCGGGTGCATCGGGGCAATGACGAGCTGGCGATGCTTCACGAAGGAGATTTCTTCGGAGAGATGGCGATTATTGACAGCGGTCCCCGTTCTGCGGATTGTACCGCAGCGAGCCCGACTGTTCTGCTGAAGCTGCATAAGGATCAAGTATTTGCTTTCTGCTTCCGCAATATTGATGTTATGAGAAGCATGATGCGTGTTCTCGCCGACCGGCTAAAGGATGCGGCATAGCAGTAGAAACCACCGGCGGCACTGGCAGCCGCAAGCGGATTAAGCCGCCAACATAAGCAAAAGAACCTCGGAAACCACTGGAAATGTGGATTCGGAGGTTCTTTATGATGCCTTGTACTATTTCGCTACAGCTGTTGCACGCAGCTGCTCATTAAGCTTGAGCAAATCAGCGAACGAAAGAGGGGTCTTCTTTCCTTTGTTATTGAAACCTGCTTTTGGTGGAAACATATTGTCGCCTCCTTAATAAAAGTTTGTAAGAATAGATTTCTTTTAGAATATCATATGGAATAATATGGGGTCAACCTTAGTTGTCAGAATAATTAATATATTTTAGTAAATTATGGAATTCAGTTGAGAATATATTTTCTACGCCGTGATATCCTTCTCTTTGGCCAATTATAGCAGCGAACTTGGAGTAGAGCCGGGTCAGATAAGGATTGTCCTGAAGGGCGAAGAATTGAAAGGTGCGCACGTGGCGGTTCTCTGCTGCAATGTGATTGGCCAGTTGGCGAAAACCGCTGACGAACAGGCGGCTGCTGCGGTATTTCTCCCCAATGACTACAGAATCTACGAACACGATCTCGCCTTCCGGATGGGGTTCATAGTCCGCTGTTACGTAACGATACATCCCCCAGCCTATCGTTTCATCGCTGCTGCCTGCGATAAGCAGAATATGTGAGGAGGGAATCGTTTCCAGTGCATGCATTAAAGTATCAGACAACGAAAAGTCGGCGCTGAAATCTTTGCGGTGCCGGATGAAAAATAAAGTGAATCGGACAAAATCTTCGTCCGTTCGGCAGAGCCGGTAATGGATAGTCATCGGAAGTCAGCCTCCTGATTCTAGTTGTAGCGTTCCTTCAACTTGTCTCTGACACGGGAGTCAAGCTCGGGATATTGGGACAGGACATAGTGGAGCACCCTGCGCTGCAAGGTCAGAAAGGTGCATTCCGTCAATGCTGTTACATCAGCCGTTCGCGGAACATTCTCCAGGAGCGCAATTTCCCCGAAGTGATCTCCATCAGCAAGCACCGCCAGCCTTGTACGTTCCGCATTCCCGACAGGGCGCTTCGAGATCTCAACCTTGCCGCGGGCAATAATATAAAATTTGTTGCCTGCCTCTCCTTCATGAATGACTCTATCTCCGGTGCCGAATGTCTCTGTATTGAACAGGCCTTTGATCTCGCTCAGCACCTCGATGTTCATATCGCGGAAGAAGGGAAGTCTCGACAGCCGATGCTCATCAATCTCCGCTTCCTCGCCGCTTAATGATACCGATAGCCCGTTCTGCTTATCCCACAGTTCCTTATAGTATCCCCCTGCTTCGAGCATTTGCTTATGGGTTCCGCTTTCGACCAGCTCGCCCTGATCGAACACAAAAATCCCATCCGCTTCCGTAATGGCGGACAGCCGGTGCGTAACCGTTACTACTGTGCGGTTATGCGATAGGTGGCGAAAGGTTTCGTTAATGGAAGCCTCCGAGATCGGATCCAAGGCGGAAGTCGCTTCATCCAGCAGCAGAATCGGAGGATCGCGAAGAATAGCGCGGGCAATCGCAATTCTTTGGCGCTGGCCGCCTGAGAAGTTGCTGCCATCATCCAGAACCTCGGTATCATAACCATCCGGCAAGCTTTTAATAAAATCATCAATTTCGGCCCTTGCCGCAGCCCGTACAACCTCTTCCTCTGTGGCAAGCGGCTTGCTGATGCGAATATTGTCCATGATCGTTCCCCGGAACAGAAAGTTGTCCTGGAATACGATGCCGATCTCCTCGCGCAGGGAACCTTTGTCCAGCTCCTGCAGGCTGCGGCCGTTGATCCGGATATAGCCCTCGCCAGGTTCATAGAAGCCCAGAATCAGCTGCATCATCGTACTTTTGCCGGAGCCGCTGGAGCCTACGAAAGCCGCTGTTGTCCCTGGCGGGATATACAGGTCTACCGCTTTCAGCACGTCCTGCTGCCCGTCGTTGTAACGGAACGACAGTCCTGCCGCCCGGATGTCGGGCTGTTGGCCGTCCGGAATGACGAGCTGCGAGGCTCCATTCGCTTCGTTCTGCTCGTCCAGGAGCCGTTGAATCCGTTCCATGCTGACCTTAGCATCGGTAAAGGACGGAATAGCGAAAGTAAGGTTGAACACCGAATTGCCCATAGAAGTATACATCGTAAAGAAGGCGACCAGCGCACCTACAGTAATATGGCCTTCCAAGGCCAGGTAGGATCCGAATCCAATGATTGTGAAGTTGATCAGCAGAAGGCTGATCATCGGTATGCGCTCAAGATTGGAGTTGATCACATTCCTCTTGTAATCGATCACAAACATAGCCTGCAGCCTGGTGTTGAACTTGTCGATCATGATTTGCTGCAGATTGAAGCCTTTAATGACCCGCTGGGCTTTAATATTCTCCTGAATATCGCCTGATACCAGTGACATCTGCTCCTTGTATCCGGCGTTCACAGCCTGGGCCCGCCCGCCAAGCAGGTATGGTCCGGCGAATATGAGGAGAGCCCCGATCAGGACGAATACGGCCATGCTCCATTCCAGGATGAAGAGCACGAATGCGCTGATCAGAACAACGGAAACAGATTGTATGCCTGTTGTCAGTATGACTGTTATTGCCCGGTCAATAGCGGCCAGATCACCGGTAAGGTAGGAGAGAAGGTCACTTGCCCGGGCTCGCTGGAAGTAGGCGATATTGGCGTGCTGAAGGTGGGCGAACAAGCGGCTGCGCAGGTCCTTTTGGACACGGGAGCTTAGTTTGGACAACATGTAGTCGCTCATAATACCGGAGCTGAAGCCGATTAGGCCCGCGATTCCAAGGATGGTGAGTATAAAGTAGAATTGCCCGTAGTCATGAGGGACGATTGCATTGTCCAGCATGAACTTGAAGCTCAGGGGAGCCAGAGAGACGAAGGCAAGATCAAGGAACAGACCGATAAAAAAGAGAGTCGTCAGCAGCTTGTATGGGCGCAAATAGCCAACCATATTTTTAATAACCGTGATCATGACTTGTTCCCTCTGCAGGTATCAAAATAGATCTCGTGGCGAAAGCGCCTGCCATAAGCAAGCCACTGATCCAAGGATGCGCGGTACGCATCGATCTCTCCGCCTTCGGTCTTGCTGGAGGCAACCCGCTCGGCCAGCTTGCCGAATAATTGACGGAGTTCGCTCTGGGAAGGCGCCCAGAAGCGAATCTCTGTGATCTTCCTCTCAAGTGCGGCCAAATATTGTGCAAGATACTGGAGTCCTTCCAGGAAAAGGCGTGTTCCGCGGTGCTCCTCTTGTAGAAATACGACCTGGAGCTGGACGACATGAACATCCTGGTACTGCTGCTCGCCGGTTCCGTAGATAAACCCAAGAGCGCCTGCTATTTCGTCGTTCTGATCAAAGCACAGGATCGCCTCTTCCCTCATTAGAACAGGACTGGCCATATAGCTGAGCGCAACCGGGAAGGAATAGGGCAGGTTGAGCTCGGAATAATGCTCCAATAGAAAAGTGATGTACAATTCCTGATAACGTTCCGTTGCACAGATTTGAAAGTAATAGCTCATGTCTTGGATCCCCCCTGCTGTTGGGGCCATTATACCATGATGGCATATTTCGCTAAAAGTAGAATTATGCAGGAGCATCCCGCAGCCTTGCGGTCTTTTTGACGATGAACGCTGTGCCGATCCGATGATGACAATAATGTCACATTCAATCTGCGAAATGTCATGTAGAGCGATAGGAGAGTATTAGGATGTGACCCTATAATAGTGGAAAAAAGAGGGTAAACATGCAATCGCTCTGTCATTGATACAGGGCGGGGCAAATGAATAGCAAGGGAGATGTGTGCATGAAAAATATCGTCGAGGTCTCAAGGGTTACGAAGGAATATGGCGGTGCTGGCGCATATAGAGCGTTAAACGATGTAAGCCTCACTATTCATGAAGGAGAGTTTGTCGGGATTATGGGGTCGTCAGGTTCCGGCAAGACAACCCTGCTGCATATTCTGTCCACCATTGACGGAGCAACGGCGGGCAATATTCATATCGACGGGCGAGATATTACCGCAATGAAGGAAGAAGAAGCCGCCAAGTTTAGAAGGGATAAGGTCGGGTTTGTCTTTCAGGCCTATCAGCTGCTGGACAATATGACGGTAAGAGATAATATTGCCCTCCCTCTTTCTCTCAATAATGTGAAGGCGAGTGTCATTCTGAATGGGATTGATGAGCTGACGGAGATTCTGGGCATCGAGGAGCAGCTGGACAAATACCCGTATGAGCTGTCCGGCGGTCAGAAGCAGAGAGCTGCGATCTGCAGGGCGCTTATCACATCACCGAAGGTGGTTTTTGCAGATGAGCCGACAGGTGCGCTTGACTCCAAGTCAGCCTCAGAGGTGCTGGAATGTCTGAAGGATATTAACAGCAGGCTCGGAACAACCATTATTATGGTTACTCATGATGCGATGGCAGCAAGCTATTGTGACCGCATCCTGTTCTTGAAGGATGGCAGGATTCACGGGGAAGTGGACGGCGATGGCGACAAGCAGATGCTGTTTGCGAACATCTTGAACATGCTTGCTGTTATGGGAGGCTCGGAACATGGGCGCCTTTAGGCTGGCTTGGAAGCTGCTGCACAATAATCGGGGGATCTATGGACTCTACCTCATCGTTCTCGCTATTACAGTGGCCACCTGCTATAACTTCATGGCGATTCAGTACAATACTGCGTTTGTCCAGTTAGCAGAACAGCTGCAATCCGCAGTCGTCGCAAGCATGACCTGCGGCTTTGTATTGCTCTGCACCGTCGTCTTCTTCCTGTGGCATGCGAACGGTTTCTTCTTCAAGCAGAGGCAGAGGGAAATCGGGCTGTATATGCTGATGGGGATCAGCACCTCCAGAATTGGACGCGTGCTGGCAATAGAAAGCATGCTGCTGGGCGGGTTATCGCTGTTGATCGGCCTTCCTGTCGGCTTGCTGCTGTCCAGACTGTTCTTCCTGCTGCTCGGCAAGGCTATGTTTCTGGAGGAGGGGCTGCCCTTCACACTGTCTTGGCAGGCGATCGTGCAGCTGGTTGTGGTGTTCGGAGCTCTGTTCACCGTGCTGGGCTTGAAGAATTATAGAGCCGTCAAGAGAAGCCGGTTAATCGGTATGCTTCAGGCGGCTGCCCGGAAGCAGGCCCCTCCCCGTTTGAAGGCGGGGAGCGGCATCCTCGGAGTTGTGCTGATCGCAGCCGGCTATGTCATTGCGATGAATTTCAAGCAATGGAATTGGGATCTGCTGCTTGCGTCGATGAGCATTCTTATTCTGGTGAGTCTGGGCACCTATATGTTCTTCGGGAGCTGCCTGGCGGTCATTCTTAGCAAGCTGATGGCTTCCAAAACGTTCGTCTACAGAAGCGTGCGGCTGGTCAGCATAAGCAATGTTTTCTTCCGGCTCAGGGGTAATTATAGAAGTCTGGCGATGACCGCCATTCTTGCGGCAGCCACTGTAACTGCATTCAGCATCAGCTTGTCCTTCAGGGGGTTCGCAGAGGATCATGTTATCATCGAAGCTCCGTACAGCCTTAGCTTTATTAGCGATGATGCGCAGATAAGAGGCAAGGCAGCGGAAGTTCTCGGAGATTCCAGGTATGGCGTAATCGGTGTTCATGAGAACCGCTTTGTTCCGGCGCAAGTTGAGTATGCCGACAGCGGCAAAAGGATAGATTTCAATAATGAAGCGATAGTTACGAGTTATTCGGAAATCAGGGGAACGCTGGAATTTCTTCAGGCTGAGGAGCGGGAGCATTTATTAGAACGGATGACATTAAGGGGAGGTGAAGCTGTCTTTATTCTGAATGCGAATACGATGGCTTCTCCTATTAATGTGGAAGGGGAGGAGATTCGACTGAATGGGAATACGTATGCGATTAAGGAGAGCATACAGGTTCCTTTTATCGGGAATATCGCCGCTTGGGGCAAGAAAAATATATATGTGCTGGAGGATCAGGAGTACGAGAAGCTGAGGAGCAACGGGACGGAGCTGACATTGAGCGGCATTCAGCTGGCGGAGCGGAATGGGTATGATGGGCAGGATGAACAAGAAGGGATTAAGGGGCAGAGTGAGCATAGCGAGTATAAGGGGATGAATCGTCATGTCGAGCCTAAGGAATTGGATGAGCTTGTGCAGCGTATGGCGGAGATCGTCCCTGGCGGCAGGGATCATCTGAATGATTATGCAAAGCCGTACATACAGGAATATTATGCGCTTGGCATCTTTTTCTTCCTGGGATTGATCATGTCGATGGTCTTTGCGCTTGCTACGTTCAGTACGATCTATTTCAAAATATTAAGCGATGCGTTAATGGACAGGGAGCAGTATGCCATTCTCAAGCAGATAGGGATGAGCAGGCGCGAGGTGCGGCGCTCGGTCTATTGGCAGGTAGGGATTGCCTTTGTGCTGCCTGTAATTGTAGGAATCCTTCATAGCATCTTCGCGATGAATATGCTGGAAGAGATTATGAATGTCGAGTTCGCTATGCAGATGATATATGGTGTGGGGTTGTTCGCGGTTATAATGGGGGTCTTCTATGCCGGGATAAGCCGGAATTATACGAAAATGGTATACGAGAATTAGAGGCGGGGCTTGCCTCCTAAAGACAGTCGGTTAGCAAATAGCAGTTAGAGTTGAAGGAATATGGAAAAATTGGTACTGTAATAGAGGCGCGGCAGCGGCAGGGGGCAGTTCCAGCGGAATGACCGCTGAGGCTTCTGTGCTGCCTGTGCAGCTCATACAGAGAGGGGAAGCAGCGTGAAGAAATTATTCATCACATGCGTATTGGTCATGTCTATGATTGGTCTGGCCGCTTGCGGTGCACAAGAAGAGAATGCCGCAGGCACAAGCAAGCCCGGTGAATCCGGCAAAACAGAAGTGACGGGCAGCGGCGGGGTCGAGCAGCCGGTGACGGCGGTTGAAGAGAAAGACGAGCCGGCGGGCGGGTCTGTGGACACGGAGGAAATTCTGAACAAGTCAATCCTGGCATCCAGAGAAATTAAAAGCATGGCGATTGACGGTCGAATAAAGATGTCAACAGAGGACGCAGCAGGTAAAGTTGCTAACATCGATACCTCTATTAAGGTGGAGATCATTATGAACCCCCTTAATATGCGCAAGGTCATGAAAATGAATATGGAAGGCAAGATAATCGAGGTGGCCATGTACGGTGTTGATGACCAGTTCTATATGATGAACAGTGCTGCAGGAGAGCAGTGGGTCAAATATCCGGCTGGAATGGCTGAAGAAATGCGAAAAGCGATGATGCAATCGCAGTCAGACCCAGGCAAGGAAATGGAGAGAATGAAGTTGTACGCTGACGAGTTCAACTTGACCGAAGAGGATGGCGTCTATGTGATGCATATGGCCATTGAAGGCGATAAGTTCAAGCAGTTGTTCGACGAGCTGATGCAAAGCTATTCGCCAGGTGCCGAGACTGCGGATCGACCGGATATGAATGTGAAGAGCATGGAATTAACGTATACCATCGATAAAACGACGTTCTATCCTACCCAAATGAATCTGAAAAGTGTAATGGAAATAGGTTCAGGGGACAAGAAAATGAAGATGACGCAGGCTATGGAGGTTGTCTACTTCAATATGAATGGGGTCAGCAAGATCGAATTGCCGGAAGCGGCCAAGCAAGCGATCGAAATGCCAGATACGATGCTTCCCCAGTAGTTTCCGGATGATCGATGCGAGCTAGGCTAGGCAAAACATGCGAAACGGCATGTATTTGCTCGTTTCTGGCTACATGAAGGTGAAATGCCTGCCAGCGTGCAGGTATTTCACCTTCATTTTCCCTTATCGGCCGATTTTTCCGCAAATTCATGCTTCATCGCAGGAATGTTGCCATTATGGCGTCTTATGACCGAAATGCATGCATATTCGCAGGCTTCTTATTCCGTCACGCTGCCTTCAAACTACACTTGTAGAAGGTGAAAGGATACGCTGGAGCGGGGAAGGCCGCGAGCTCCCGGTTCGGGGGCTCATTTAGTCAGCCGCTGCGAGGGGAGAATAGTATAGAATCCCGCATGTATGAAGAAAAGGAAAAAATAGGACTGTCCAGAATATGTCGAATTTGTTACAATGAATTAGGAATAATTACCTAGGGAGGCGTTTGATCTGACAGCGTCCAAAGTATTGAAATGGGTTACAGGCGCATTTGAACTCTGTTTGGCAATACCTGTTGTCGGAGCCCTTATCGTTTTGGGCAGCTCCTACACAGTGCTGGTTGTGATGTTGATCCTCCATGCGATCACATTATTCCTCTCTATTGCGAACAGGGAGCCTAAGTACGGTTCGATTCTAGGCATTATTACTTCATTAGTAGCTTGGGTGCCATTCCTCGGATGGCTGATGCATCTTCTCTCCGGTATCTTCCTTATGGTGAGTGCAGCCCAGAAGTCGAAGGAATTGCCGCCCCCGCCTTATCAGAATTTCCAATAAGCTAGAGCTCGGAGAAGGGGCTGTCCGATAAGTCCAATATCCAATGAGCCAGTCCCAAATGATGCGAAGGGATGCCTCCAGAAACCACTACAAAGTGGGGCTGGAAGCATCCCTTTCATTGTATATGGGGACTTGACAGTCCGTCCCTGGTTCATGCTCGCCCACTGAGCAGGTTCCCGAATTTCCCGAATTTCCCTGCGCTTTCGTACAGTTGCTTTTGAGCGGGCAGCAGGTCTGCTCCTCTTCCCAGATCGCAGTCCTTCTCTTCGCCACCATAACCTGCATCGGCCGGGAGGTTTCCCGGCATTGCCTTTCCCCTTCTCCAAGTGTGATTTGACGGCAGACTGACGGAGTAAGAAGCCTGCGAATGTGCATGAATTTCGGTTACAAGACGCCATATATAGTAGAATGCCTGCGATGCAGCACGAATTTGAGGAGAAATCGGCCGATAAGGGGGAACGAAGGTGAAATACATGCCCTCTGGCAGGCATTTCACCTTCATGGGGCCAGAAACGAGCAAATAGATGCCGTTTCGCATGTTTTGCCTAGCGGGAGCTGAGATTTCCAAAAAGGACTTTCGAGACAGACCCTTCTTTACGTCGGGGGTTGTTGTGGCTTTCTAATTGGTTTTACCATTTTTCGGCAAAGGACAGCCCTCTCTCCTTGAGAGCTTCATTCAGTATTCTTATTCCTTTTGGACCTACACCATGCAGCTTCAAAATGTCTGCTTCAGTAACGGCTGTGAATTGTTCCAGCCGATAATACCCGGCATTCGCGAGAGCTCGTGTGGCGGGATTGCTTATTTTGGGCAGATCGCTCTCTGGTGCTGAAGGATTGAATTCGTTCATTATTATACCCCTCCCATTCGCATATGCAAGGATCTGATATAAGTATAATTGCTGCTGCTTCAATGATCAAAAATAGTGCTGTACGCTACAATTGAAGAGGGGCTGTCTCCGTCATGTTTATGACTGGGGAAAATCCCTCTGTTTGTTCCTAATTTAAGTATCTAAGCAGAGCCATTAGCCGAAATTTCGGTTGATGGCTTTTTACATGTCAGGTATTCTGCCTAATGTGACTCGAAAATGTGCGAGCGTCAATCAATGTAACATGCCACGTCGATTTCATTGTTTGTCTTCGAATGTGGAGAACCATTCAGAAGAATTTGAATGCGTTCCCATCAGAAAAACCGAACAAATCGATAAGAAAAACTTAATAACGTTCGCCTAATCGGCGATCCTTTAGGAAATCAGCTAAATTTTTCTGCATTTTTTAGTTGAAATGAACGAATATTTCAGTTACATTAATAACAAGGAATTATGTTAGGTATCTTAACGCTGAATCGGAATGACAAAAAGAAAATCCGATATTAATTACATTGTATGTCAGGTTACATCCAATATAGGAGTGTGAACATCAATGAAGAAAAAAGTGGTTTTGATCGGGAATGGGATGGCTGGGGTCAGCTGTATCGAGCAATTGTTGAAACTTTCACCGAATCTCTATGACATTACAATTTTCGGGAGCGAACCGCATCCCAATTATAATCGAATTCTGCTTTCCTCCGTATTGGCTGGCGATGCGGACATGAATGATATCGTAATTAATGACTGGTCCTGGTATGAAGAGAATCACATTACGCTGCACACCGGCCAAACTGTCAGCAAAATTGACACGAACCGGAAGCTTGTTCGAACTGATGGAGGCATAAGCGTGCCTTATGACGAGCTCATCATCGCGACTGGCTCGCTGCCCTTCATGCTGCCCCTGCCGGGAGCGGACAAAGAAGGCGTTATTGCCTTCCGTGACATTAAAGACTGCGAGACAATGATCGAAACGGCCAAGAAGTACAAGAAAGCTGTCGTTATCGGCGGCGGACTGCTCGGTCTGGAAGCGGCGCGCGGATTGCTTAACCTCAATATGGAAGTATCGGTTGTTCATATCCACGAGTACGTGATGGAGAGACAGTTGGATCAGACGGCATCCGCTATGCTGAGAGCCGAACTTGAGCGCCAGGGAATGAATTTCCTGCTGAAGAAGAATACAGATTCCATATTGGGCAAGAAAAGAGTGACGGGCGTTCGCTTTACAGATGGTGTGGAAGTCGATGCCGACCTCGTTGTTATGGCTGTTGGTATCCGTCCGAACATCGCGCTTGCCAAGAACAGCGGAATTGAGATTAACCGCGGAATCGTGGTCAATGACTTCCTTGAGACGAGTGTGCCTAACATCTACGCTGTCGGCGAATGTGTCGAGCATCGCGGCGTTGCTTACGGTCTGGTTGCTCCGCTTTATGAGCAGGGTGCAGTGCTGGCGAAGCGGCTTGCCGGTATCGAGACGGGCGGCTACCACGGGTCTGTCGTATCCACGAAGCTGAAGGTATCCGGCGTGGACGTATTCTCCGCAGGCGCTTATGCAGACGGACCGGATACGCGCGCTGTTCGTGTCCAGGATGATTTTGAAGGCATCTATAAGAAGGCAGTTATTAAGGACGGCAAAGTAATCGGCGCTGTATTGTTCGGAGATATCAGCGACGGCTCCCGCCTGTTCGCTATGATTCGCAACGGCGAGGACGTGACCGGCAAGGAGAAGGAAGTGCTTCTCGGCGAAGGCGGAGGCAAGGCCAAATCCGGTGTAGATCTTGTTGCCGCTATGAGCGATGACGAGATTGTGTGCGGCTGTAACGGCGTATCCAAGGGTGCGATCGTGCAGGCGATTCAGGAGAAGGGCTGCTCCAGCATCAATGATATCAAGGCGTGCACCAAAGCATCCGGTTCCTGCGGAGGCTGTAAGCCGCTGGTTGGAGATGTGCTCACCTATGTGCTGGGAGCCGACGGAGTGAAGAGTGTCAAGGAAGGAATTTGCGGCTGTACAACGCTTGGGCGCGATGAAGTTGTTGAGGCGATTCGCAGTATGCGCCTGACGACCTCGAAGGAAGTTATGAACGTGCTGGAATGGTCGAATACAGAGGGCTGCTCCAAGTGCCGTCCGGCGCTCAACTACTATCTGGGCATGGTATGGCCGGAAGAGCATGAGGACGAGAGAGAGTCCCGCTTCGTGAACGAGCGCAACCATGCGAATATTCAGAAGGACGGCACCTACTCTGTTGTGCCAAGAATGTACGGCGGTGTAACGACACCTAAGGACTTGAAGAAAATCGCGGAAATCGCGGAGAAATATGAAGTGCCTCTCGTTAAAGTGACGGGCGGTCAGCGCATCGACTTGCTCGGTGTGAAGAAGGAGGACCTGCCGGGCATGTGGGCGGATCTCGATATGCCGTCCGGTTATGCCTACGGCAAGACGCTGCGTACCGTTAAAACCTGCGTAGGCTCTACCTTCTGCCGGTTCGGCACACAGGATTCCATCGGCATGGGCATCCAGCTTGAGAAGCGGTTCGAGCGTTTGAATACACCTGCGAAGGTGAAGATGGCTGTGTCGGGCTGTCCGCGCAACTGTGCGGAGGCGACGATCAAGGACTTCGGTGTTGTCGCCATCGATGGCGGCTGGGAGCTGCATGTCGGCGGCAACGGAGGAACGAAGCTTCGCGGTACAGACCTGCTGTGCAAGGTGAAGACGGAAGAGGAAGTGCTGGAATGGTCCGGGGCGTACCTGCAATATTACCGTGAGACAGGCAAGTACAACGAACGGACGTCGGAATGGCTGGAGCGTGTAGGCCTGGATACGGTTAAGGCTGCGCTTGAGAGCAAGGAAGACCGGCTCGCACTGGTGGAACGCATTGAGAAGACGTTGGATCTGATGAAGGACCCATGGAAAGAAATTATTGAGAAGCAGGAGCTTCGCAAGACGTTCGAGCCGATGGATACACAAGCTGCGCAAACCATTCTGTAATCGAGAGGATGACAACATATATGAAACGGATACTTGTAGGCAACATTGCGGAAATCGCAGAGAAGAGATCGCGTGTAGTCAAGATCGGGTCTATCGAGATTGCGATGTTCAAACTGTCGGGAGGTGCGATCAAGGCGATTGAGAATCGCTGCCCGCATAAGGCGGGTAAGCTTTCGGAGGGAATCGTTTGCGACCACCACGTATTTTGTCCGCTGCATGATTGGAAGATCGATCTGCATGATGGGCAGGTTCAAGCTCCGGATGACGGTTGCGTGGCCTCCTTCGAGGTTGAAGTGGATGAGCATAACGGAGATATGTGGCTGCACATTGCAGATGAGAGCATTCTGGCCTCTTAGATTGAATTTGTTGACATGAGAAGCATAACGGCATAGAGAGAATGGGAATATAGGAGATATTACGATGCGACACAATGGATCTGCTGGGGCGCTTGGGTTATCTACATTGGCAATGACGGCCTCATTCGTTATTTGGAGTGTATTCTCCCCCATCGCGGGGCAAATACAAGAGATTTTCCAGTTAAGCACCATTCAGAAAAGTGTGCTGATCGCAACGCCTATTCTGCTGGGCTCAATCCTGCGGATTCCGATGGGCATATATACAGACCGCTATGGCGGAAAAAAGGTGTTCTCTGCAACGATGCTGTTCCTTACGCTTCCGCTGCTGCTGGCAGGATGGGCGCAATCCTATTGGATGCTGCTGCTCTGTGCGCTGTTCATCGGTATGGCCGGAACGACATTCGCGGTCTCGCTGACCTATGTATCGAGATGGTTTACGCCGGAACGGCAAGGGCTTGTGCTTGGATTGGCGGGATTAGGCAACCTGGGCGGAGCGGTGGCAAACTTCTCCATCCCGATTATATTCAGCCGCTATGGGCTGTCTTGGGTGTTCTGGAGTCTTGCCATTATGATCGTGATTGTGACTCTGATCTTCTGGCTTTGTACGAAGGAGCTGCCTAAACCGGCACAGACGAAGACGTTCAAACAATCCATGGAGGTTCTGAAGCAAGAACCAACGTGGTTTCTATCGATATTCTATTTCCTGACGTTTGGCGGATTTGTTGCTTTCAGCGTATATTTGCCGACATTCCTGAAGGAATTGTTCCAGCTGTCAGTGACAGATGCGGGCTTGAAGACGGCAGGCTTTGTCATCGTGGCGACGCTTATTCGTCCGCTAGGCGGCTACTTGGCCGACCGGATCGGCTCGCGCAAAGTGCTTGCGGTTGTGTTCACCGGTATCGCGGTATGCGCGCTTGTGATGGCGCTGTCGCTGCAGCATTTTGTTGCTTTTAGCGTGGGCTGCTTGATGGCGTCGGTACTGCTGGGACTCGGCAATGGAGCCGTGTTCAAGATGGTTCCCGAGGTATCGACAGGCAATACGGGCGCTGTAACGGGTATTGTAGGCGCGGCTGGCGGCATAGGGGGCTTTTTCCCGCCGATCGTGCTTGGTATTATTAACGATTTGTCAGGCGCATATACATTAGGCTTTGTGCTGTTGATGATAACTGCCTGTGCTTGTTTGTGGATGAACCTTGCAACCAAGCGGCTGAAGGCTGCGAAAAAAGTCGTGATGGCTTGATCGATTGGTGGATAAGGAAGAACTTCAGCATCGGAATGTGAGGTTGTGCAATATGGGGAAACAAAAACTTGTTGTCGTAGGGAACGGGATGGCGGGTGTGCGGTGTGTCGAAGAGATTCTGAAGCTTGCGCCTGACCGGTTCGAGATTACGATCTTCGGCAGTGAGCCGCATCCGAACTATAACCGCATCATGCTCTCTAAAGTGCTTCAAGGCGATACCAAGGTAGATGATATCACGATCAATGATTGGCAGTGGTACAAGGATAATGATATTGTGCTGTACACGGGTGAAACGGTCGTGCGCATCGATACGAAGTCACGGCTGGTTGTCAGCGACAGCGGACGCAGCCTAAGCTACGATCATCTCATTATTGCAACTGGCTCGCTGCCGTTTATGCTTCCGCTTCCGGGAGCCGACAAGCCGGGGGTAACGGCTTTTCGGGATATTAAAGATTGCCAGACGATGCTTGAAGCTTCGAAAAGCTACAAGAAAGCCGTCGTGATCGGCGGCGGCCTGCTCGGCCTGGAGGCTGCGAGGGGCCTGCTCAACCTGGGTATGGAGGTTCACGTCGTTCATATTTTTGACCATCTGATGGAGCGGCAGCTGACGCCTACGGCGGCAGGCATGCTGCGCCAGGAGCTGGAGAAGCAGGGGATGCGATTCCTGCTCAAGAAGCAGACAGAGAAGATTCTTGGCAAGAAGCGGGTTGAAGGACTGCTGTTTAAGGACGGGAGCAAGGTGGAGGCGGATCTGGTCGTTATCGCGGTTGGCGTCCGTCCGAACATCAAGCTGGCGGCAGACAGCGGCATTGAGACGAATCGGGCCATTGTCGTCAATGATTACATGGAGACAGATGTCCCGAATGTGTACGCGGTTGGCGAATGCGCAGAGCATCGCGGCATGGTATACGGACTTGTTGCGCCGCTCTATGAGCAGGGCAAGGTGCTTGCCAAGAAGATTTGCGGCGTTGAGGCCGAGGCTTACGAGGGCTCCATTCTCTATTCACAGCTGAAGGTTTCCGGTGTTGAAGTGTTCTCGGCCGGGGAAATTCGCGATGCGGAGATTACGACCTCTGTCAAGGCATACGACGGGATCCGCAATACGTATAAGAAGATCTCCGTACGCGATAACAAGATCGTCGGGGCTGTCTTGTTCGGCGACAGCAGTGAAGGGAACAAGCTGCTCGGCTACATTAAGCAGCAGGCGGATATCTCAGTGCTGGATAATGCAGCGGCAGCGGGTACTGGCGGCATTGACGAAGCTTACGTCTGCTCGCTGTCGGATAAGGAGACGGTCTGCTCCTGTAATGGAGTGACCAAAGGAACGATCATGGATGCCGTTTGCGAGAACGGCTTGGAGACCGTCGAGGAGGTTCGTGCCTGTACGAGAGCATCCAGTACATGCGGCGGCTGCAAGCCGCTCGTATCCGCGATTCTGCAGCTGGCGCTGCAGAGCAAGGATGCTCCTGAGCCGGATAAGGAGACGGTATGCGCCTGTACGACGATGGATCATGAAGAGCTGCGGACAGCGCTGCGCAGCGGCGGCTACACATCAGCGGATAAAGCGATGAATGGGCTGGGCTGGTTGCAAGGGGACGGATGCAGCGTCTGCCGGCCGGTGCTTTCGTACTATATTGGCTCGATCAGAAGCAGTGTTGCAGACGAGGAGGCATCGGTCGCTGCACAGGCGGCCGCAGTTCCGGCAGCAATGGCTCCGGCGGCAAGCTTGCTTGCAGACGGCACCTATGCTGTTGTGCCCCGCATGTACGGTGGTGTAACAAGCGCCGAGCAGCTTCGGCAAATTGCCGATGTGATGGAGAAATACAATATACCGCTCGCCAAGCTCGCTGGCGGCGCTCATCTGGATTTGCTCGGTATCGATTCACAGCATGTCGGTTCTGTCGGGGCCGAGCTTGGAATGGCGGCTGGCGCCCAAGAGTATGGAAGATCGATCGCTTCTGTTGCGACCTGCTTGGGCATACGCTATGATGGCAGTGCGATTAAGGATTCGGTTGCGATGGGTGCTGCACTGGAACGGAAGCTTGAGCACCTGCAGATGCCAGCGCCTGTCTATGTGGCAGTCTCCAGCAGTCCGCTCCATCGCGCTGGAACGCTGACCAAGGATCTGGGCATCGTCGGCGTGCCGGGGGGCTGGGAGATCTACGTTGGCGGCAGCGGGAATGCGCAGCTCAGGCAAGGGCAGCTGCTGAGCATGGAGTCTGTGGAAGCGAGGGTGCTTGAGTTGTCGGCGGCCTTCCTGCAATGGTACCGGGAGAATGCCTATTACGGCGAAACGACCGGACAGTGGATAGAGCGTGTAGGGCTGCTTCAGCTTCGCGAGGCCTTGTTCAATTTGGAATTCCGCGCAGACCTCTTGGCAAGATTGGATGAAGCGAACGGGCAATCGGAACATAGTCCAATAAATCCGCAGCCATCGGCTGCTTTGATAAGGTGAGCTGAGCGATATGAATCGAGTGATTGAGCAGGATGACGTGTCGACGCTGGTTATGAATACGCAATGTCCGTTTTGCAGCGTGCAGTGCAAGATGCAGGTTATTGAGGAGAGAAGTGCCGGCAAGCGGCCGGCTTATACTGTAATTCCGACACCGAATGCCGCATCTGAGGGACGTCTCTGCATCAAGGGGATGAATGCTTATCAGCATGCGCTGACAGGGGAACGCCTGCTTCATCCCATGATGAAGCAGGACGGCCAATTCGTCCGCATTACTTGGGAAGAGGCTTACAGTCTCATAGAGCAGAAGTTCACAGCACTGCAAGGCCAGTACGGGAATGATGCCATCGGCGTATACGGCGGAGGGTCATTGACGAATGAATCCGCCTACTTGCTTGGGAAATTCGCTCGCATTGCTTTGCGAAGCAAATACATTGATTATAATGGAAGATTCTGCATGTCGGCAGCCGCGTCGGCGGGCAATAAGGCCTTCGGCATTGATCGTGGTCTGACGAATCAGCTCGCGGATATTGAACGGGCAGAATGCATCGTGCTGGCAGGGACCAATATTGCCGAGTGCCAACCGACGCTTATGCCTTATTTTACACGGGCTAAGGAGAAGGGCGCGTACATCATTGCGATAGACCCGCGGGAAACGGGTACAACCCGTGCTGCCGACCTGCATCTGCGCGTGAAGCCGGGAATGGATGCATCGCTGGCCAATGGAATGCTCAAGGTTCTGCTGGAGGAGGGCTTGATTGACGAGAGCTTCGTGCAGCAGCGGACGAAGGGCTTCGGAGAGCTGAAGGCTCATTTGGAAGGACTGAATCTGGAAGAGATCGCCGAGCTTACCGGTGTGCCTGTGAAGCTGATCCGCCAGGCCGCGATTGCTTACGGCAAGGCATCGACAGGCATGGTCTTCACCGCTCGCGGTGTGGAGCAGCAGACGGACGGTTATATGGCTGTCCGCAATTTCCTGAATCTCGTTCTGCTGACTGGCAAGATCGGCAAGCCGGGCTGCGGCTATGGCGCGGTTACGGGCCAAGGGAACGGACAGGGCGGCCGGGAGCACGGACAGAAGGCGGACCAACTGCCGGGCTATCGTTTGATAGAGAACCCTGAGGACCGCGCTTATGTGGCGGATGTTTGGGGGATCGATCCAGGCGAGTTGCCGGGAAAAGGCGTATCTGCATACGAGATGATGGAAAAAGTGCATGAGCAGGAAAT
Source organism: Paenibacillus oenotherae (assembly GCF_019443105.1). Lineage (GTDB taxonomy): Bacteria > Bacillota > Bacilli > Paenibacillales > Paenibacillaceae > Paenibacillus_Z > Paenibacillus_Z oenotherae. The sequence continues at coordinate 46,889 of NZ_JAHZIJ010000009.1, read as the reverse complement.
TCGTGCCTTGTTCGTTATGGGCTCCAATCCTATCGTGTCCAATCCCAATGCCAACTTCGTGGAAGAGGGACTCCGCAAGCTGGACTTCCTCGTTGTCGCCGACATGCTGATGTCCGAGACAGCTCAGCTGGCGGACTTGATTCTGCCGGCAACTGCTTATCTGGAGAATGAGGGGACGCTGACGAATCTGGAGGGACGGGTACTGCTGCGGCAATCCAGCCGTCCCGCACCGGGCGAAGCGAAGCATGACTGGCAGATTCTATGCGATGTTGCCGAGAAATTGGGCAGGGGGCAGTATTTCAGCTTCGAGTCGGCAGAGAGCATATTCGATGAGCTTCGTCTGGCAAGCCGTGGCGGCATTGCTGATTACTACGGCATCACCTATGACCGGCTGCGCAGGGAGGAAGGCGTATACTGGCCGTGCCCTGCACCCGATCATCCCGGCGCGAAGCGGCTGTTCGAATCGTCGTTCGCCCATGAAGACGGCCGGGCGGAATTGATCGCCGTACAGAATCATCTGCCTAAGGAGCAGGTAAGTGCCGAATATCCGCTGTACCTGACAACAGGGCGCGTACTTACGCATTATTTGACAGGCGTACAGACACGGAAGAGCCATTCTCTTGCTGCGCGTGATGTGGAATCCTTCATGGAGATCCACCCGCGGACGGCTAAGAAGCACCGTATTGAGGATGCGACGCTCGTCAAGGTGGAATCCGTTCGCGGATCCATATTCGTGCGCTGCAGGCTCAGCAATGATATTCGCGAGGACACGGTATTCGTGCCGATGCATTGGGGAGATACGCAGAACGTGAACAAGATCACGAACCAGGCGCTCGACCCTACCTGCAGAATGCCTGGCTTTAAGGTGTGTGCGGTGAGAGTGAGCCCGCTTGTTGTGGAGGCTGCGATTGGTCATTTGGCGAAATAAATAACTGGCTAGCTTGCATGTAACAGTCGGTTAAGCAATGGCAGGTTCGGGAAGGGCTGTCCGAAAGGTCCACTATCCAAAGAGTCCGTCCCAAATGATGTGAAAAGATGCCTCGAAAACCACTGAAAGTGGGGTTAGAAGCATCTTTTTCGTTGTTATAGGGGTGGGGACTCTGAAATCCATCAAACAACGTTCGGGAACACCCCCTTCTCCAAGTGGTTGGAAGGCAGCGTGACGGAGTGAGAAGCCTGCGAATGGGCATGCATTTCGGTTGCAAGACGCCATAATGATAAAATTCCTGCGATCATGCATGAATATGAGGGGAAATCGGCCGTTAAGGGGGGAGAGGAGGTAAAATGCCTGCACTCTGGCAGGCATTTCACCTCTATCCGGTCAGAAACGAGATAAAACCTGCCGTTTCGCACGTTTTGCCTAGCTGGGCTAGCTGGCATGGCCTGGCATGCCATGGCGTATCTCGTTTGCATCGGCGTGTGAATGACGGATCGTCCTCTGGCGAGGTGTGCGTCAACAGGCTGATGGTTTTAATTCCTAATCTGTGATAACATTTAGACCTATATGGAAAGAGGAAGTGAACGACAGTGATAAACATAACGATACCAGAGCCTGACGTGACCATTACCAAGCAGATCAATCCCCAGATGAGCAATATTTACGGGTTTACTGATTTTCACCTGATTCCTAGAGATAAGGGTGGTTTTTTTATGTTTTACAATGATAAGCGAGAGCTGCTGTTCGTCGGCAAAGCAAGGAAGCTAAGGCCCCGAATTAAGAAGCATTTCGAGGATACCGTATCTGTCATCAAGAATCATCGAAACGAAGTGAGCACTATTGAGGTCTATGTGAATGAGGACCCCGTTGATCGGGAGATCTACGAAACCTACATTATCAACAAGCTAAGGGCGAAGTACAACGTAGACAAAGTACTGTTCAGATAATACGGACGGGCAAAAAGCAATGGGCGCAGTCGCATGATGACTCGGCTCGTTGCTTTTTTTGACTTCAGGCGAATGTAATTTTTATATGGATAGCAATTAATTAATTAATTCGTAAGTTTGCTCGGCACATGAACGTTAATATTTATAGAATGATTAGAGTTTGCCGTTCTTAATCCAAGTTCTTATTTTAAAGGTAGCAAAAATAGATATGAGAAGCAAAACAATCATAATAATAACCCAGACACCAAGCTGATTTATACTATTCAGGTCGGCGGCATTTGAAATTACAAAAGAACTAAACCCTATAAATAGTAAATACAGAAATGTATTTAATATAATATATGAAATTCTTAATTTTAAATTATAGTTGTTATTATTCATAATCTCTCGCTCCACGAAATTATTTTTTGCTATTAAAGAAGAGGGTGAGTAGGCCCTCTTCAACATGAAATTATTAGTTTGAAATATATCTAAAATCCACTTACAACTGAAAAGGTCGTGCTAGAATCAAAGTATGTTGGGTAATTTAAAGTATACTGACGAGCATTTTCTAAATATTGTTGAGCAGTTTTGCTGTACGACATTCGACTATAAGTTCCATAGGCAGTTGATGTCAAACCAATAAAAGTAGCGAGTGCACTGGCATAGTTTAATACAATTGATACCCAGCCAGCAGGGCCTGTTGCGAATCCGATTACTATTAAAACGAAACTTGCAATAACTGAAGCGTATCCAGTTACTTCAGGCCATGTTGCTGCATCCATGAAGTTGATAATGTTAGTTTCGTAATTGTTAATATTGCTCTTGAAAGAAGCCATAGTTGTCGCATTTTTGGTGCTTCCATAGGTGGTCCCTACCAATTTTTCATAATAGCCATGTCCACTAGATCCAGTATATAGAGCTTGAGCGATAAATGAACCTGTAGAAGTATCGTGGTTGTAATAGTTATCATATGCACCTTGTTGCTCAAGTGCTAAAGGTGAGATCATTTGCGATGAGGTTTGCTCATTTTTAAGTGCATTTTGAGCTAATTCTCTTAATTTTAAAAATTGAATATCAGTCAAACCGATTGATTCGCTTTCTTGACCTTGTTCTAAAGATTTGGTTTTTTCTAAAATGTTGTTCTCGACAATTGTTTCTTGTGCCTGTGTTAATTTGGTTATCTCACCTATCTTAGTTTCTGTAAATTCTGAAAGGGGGGATTCATTATCAATTCGTTTACTACTTTTTCTGTACTTCACTTTCCCTTTGCTAAAATCATTTTTAGCCGTTTCCGTTGTTACTTTAGAATATACATAAGTACCATTATTATCAAATACATCTTCAACTACACTTATGTTTGTTTCAACCGGAAATCCCCTTATATCGGCTATAACTTCAGTTATTGAATTAACTTTTGAGGTGCCTTCGATATCATAGAATCCCTTTTCATTTTTAAGGTCAGACAGTTTATCAACTGTAAATACTTCGACGGTCTTTATTTTACTAGTTGATTCTGATGATCTACTTTCAGCAAGAGAAATATCAGAAAAAGGTAAAACAGTCATGCTTAAAGTTAATACAAGAGATAATGTCCTTTTGAAAACGGTTCTCATATCTTACATCATCGCCTTCCATATTTTTTATTAAAATTAATACTTATAACATAATGATTATAGGTAGATATCAGACTTATCAAAATCAATCAATGATAATCATTTGCAATCACTTCCTTTTAATTCATATTATATAAAATTATGGCAATGGTTATTGTAGCATGTTCCGCTCAAAAAATAAACTGATTATTCAAAAAATATTTTGGGAGAGATTTTTTGCTCGGATACGGACGAAAAAGTGCGCCTCATATTACATGAAAAGATAGCAAGGCTTTGTGCGGAGATACGTCTTCTGTATATAATAATGATTGAATTTATGAAAAATTGTTGGATTTACTATGGTCAAGGAGGATCGCGGATGGGCAATGAAGAGTTTGGTACGGAGGAGAGCATCTTTCAGCTTTTCGAGGGAGTTGACAAGGCTTTGCACGGAAAGCCGTCGATTGACGTATTCGTTTCGTTGTAGGCTATTCTGCGATTGTATTGGCTAGAAAGAATAATCGGGGGTCCAATGACGTGGATATCATTCCGTCGAGGTTCTTCAGGGTTTTCTCTGAGCATGGGCTCGAGGTGTTCGATGAGCATTATTTCTATCTCCCGGAGGATTATATATCCAGGGCGAAGCAAGTTGACGGGGAGTACGAGAACCTCAAGGTAATGTATGTCGATGCACACGACATCTGGTTTACCAAGCTTAGGGCTTTCCGTAATAAGGATAAGGTTGACATGATCCAAATGATCAAAGAGGGCATAGTTGACGTTAATACGCTGGATGTATTGTTCGAACGGTGGAACTTGCATTGGTTTAAAAATAACCCTGAGCTTGAAGACAACTACAATGAGGTGAGGTATTATGATTCCAGAAACCGTAATACCTGAAGAAGAATACAGGTTCGCTTTCAAACAATACGTATTTGAATTGGCAATGAAGTGGCTAGGGCTTCATGTAGAGTCAACACAGCTGCCCTGGTCATCAGCCGGATTGAAGCGGTCTCTGAAGAAAACCATAGGGCGCTATACTTGCAATATCTCCTGCCTCTGGTGGAGCCTGCATACTCCGAATATGTCCATTTGGACATGCCCGAAGGAATGCAAAAGGTATTGTAAAGTATGAGAATGAACGACCTGGTCTATAACGATTTTATGATAAACCGATTCTGCGATATTTTTCTTGCATCTGTTGATCGGAAGAGGTTGTTTTACACGCCGTTGCCAGAAGGCTACAAGGACTTGCAGAAGCTGGTGTGGACCTTTGTACAGTCATTCAGGAAGAATAACGCGCCCAAATATTCTCAGTATATTGAAGTTGTGTAACAGTTAAGCGATCGTTGTTGTTTGTCGGCAAGAACAAGCAGCAGGAGCCGAATTTGCGAATGTGGCCCAAGAAGGGAAGAGAAGGAATGACACCTATTCAAGTCGAACAATTCAAAAACATGAAGCGGGAAATTATCCGGTTCCTGATGCAATATAAATTTGCGCTGCAGGAGTTGGAGACGAAGGTTGATATTTTGAAGGAAGAATTTCATTTGGTTCATGATTATAATCCGATCGAGCATACCAAGTCCCGTTTGAAATCACCGGAAAGCATCTTGAAGAAGCTCATGCGGAAAGGGGACGACCTTTCTTTAGAAAGCATCAAGTACAAGATTAGAGACATTGCCGGATTGCGAATTACATGCTCTTTCCTTTCCGATATCTATCTGATCAGCGAGATGCTCAGTAAGCAATGCGATCTGACCGTCTTGGAGGTAAAGGATTATATTAAGAATCCCAAACCCAATGGTTACCAAAGCCTTCATCTTCTTGTTGAGGTTCCTGTATTTATGTCGGATCGGCAGGAGCAGGTCTGTGTGGAGATTCAGATTCGGACGATTGCGATGGATTTCTGGGCAAGTCTGGAGCACAAAATTTTCTATAAATACAATCAGGAAGTGCCCGCACAGCTTCTTCAGGAGCTGAAGGAGGCCGCGGATTCCGCAGCTGCACTGGACAAGCAGATGGAGCGTCTCCATAATCAGGTTGAGGCTATCAAGGAGGAGCGGATGTTGAATGACGAAGAGGAGATAACCAAGCTCTTCGCTCAGGACCAGCAGTTTACGATCCCCAAAGTATTCTATGAACTTATAGATCTCCAGAAAATGCTCTCCGAGCCCCAAGAATAACAAGCGGGAGCAGCGGTGTGAGGCTTCAGGAATGAGAGGCGAGCATCGGTATTGCAAAAGGCTTCCTTCAAATAATGGCGATGCCCGCCAAGATGAGTATTATCGTGCAGTTGCCCCTCTGGCAGACAGCGGAAGAGGCGTTCATGTCAGGATGAACGCAAGTCCCTGCTGGCCGGAGGGGTATTTGGCATGCTGTTAAAGCAGCTGACGTTTAATCGTTCTAGAAGAAGGCCGCGACTGCCTTCTTAGGCCAGCAAGCCCGCATGCCGCAGACCTTGGACAACGCCGCCTTCATCGACATGGGCCGTTACGTAGTCGGCGAACGGCAGCAGCTCCGGATGCGAGTTGCCCATGGCGATGCCGAGGCCCACATGTGTCAGCATTTCCTTGTCGTTAAGGCCATCACCGAAAGCGACGGCTTGCTCCGGCTGAAGCTTCAAATGGCGGAGCAGCATGTCGATTCCGAGTGCCTTGGAGCCATCGGAGGGCAGCACATCCATCGCCTTTGCATGCCAGCGCACCATCTTCAATTCTTGCAGCAGCTGCTCGTACAGATGTTCTTCATGGGACTCGCAGTGGAGGAATACTTGATAAATATCCTCGTTGCGCCAATAACCGGGATCGAAGCCTGGCATAGCAACGCGCAGCGATGAGATCGCCTCCTCCACGAATGGATGCGCCTCAGTGTCGGTGAAGTAAGCTTCTCCGCCTTCGAAGACTAGGGAATGGCGATGGCTTGCGGCCAGCGTTACCAGCTTCTCGAGGTCTGTCTTGGGAATCGGCCGCTTGAGGAGCGGTTGGCCCTGATAGACAACGTAAGCTCCGTTCAGGCTGATATAGGAATCAATGCCGAGCGACTCCAGAATCGGGAGGAAGAAGTAAGGGGCTCTTCCGGTTGCGATTACGGGCTCCACGCCTTGCTCCTTCAGTTCGCGAATGGCTTCCGCCGCATCGGAAGGAATCTGCTTCTCTTCGTTTAATAGGGTACCGTCCAGGTCAAAAAATACAATTTTATAGCTCATATCTCCATCATGCTCCCTCTAGGTTCGAACTGAGCGAATAGCCCAGCCTGTTAATACTTCATTCTTCTATATTATCCCGTTGCCGTCAATGGAAGATTGCAGTCATTAATGAACCAAAACGTGCGATGGATTGTCTATATTAGTGAGGTGAGAATAATTGAACAGCGATTCTTTGAAATATCTAACCGAAATGGACCCGTTCACGCTGGATGAACTGATGAAGCAGTACGGGCAAGAGGTATGGAATTTTGCGTTTTTCTTAACGAAAAACAGCAGCATGGCGGACGACATCACGCAGGATGTGTTTTTGCAAGTCTATCGTCATATATCATCCTTCAGGGGGGAGGCCTCGGTTAAAACCTGGCTGCTGCGAATTACCCGAAATATTAGCTGCAATTATCGCAACACGGCTTTTTTTCGAAAAGTACTGCTTGTGGATACCGCTGTCTCCAAGGAATACAGCCGTTCTGCCGAACAATCCTTTCTGGAGAAAGAAGCCGCGAATCATGTGTGGAAGCAGGTATTCAATTTGCCGGTGAAATTTCGGGAGGTGCTCGTCTTGCATGCCAAATATCAGCTTTCTATAAGCGACATCGCTCATATATTGAAAATTCCCGAGGGGACAGTCAAATCCAGGTTATTCGGAGCCCGCAAGAGAATGTCGGCCTTATTAAAGGAGGAGAGTTTAATCAATGAACCGATCTAACCCTTACTGGTACGAGGAGCTGCAGGGCAATCCATTGAACCGCACAACCTTTACCGATCAGCTGGCTGCACAGATCAAAGACAAGGCAATGGCATCGACGGCACAGGTCCGGTCAAGAAAAGTGCTGCGCCCGTTAGCGGTGTCAAGTATAAGCCTCCTATGTTTATTGGGGCTGATGTTGTTTATTATCGATAAAGCTTCGAACAGCCGGGGCGGTGCCGAAACGTATATGGCTGGTTCGCTTGAGCAGCCTGCCCAGCTTGCGGAATCCGCAGAAGGAGCCATCCCTGTCATCCCTGTTTTGTCCGATGAGGAAGTGAATGTGCTGCTATCCAAGAAATCTCCTGCAGACAGCGAGTGGGAGCAACTGATTAATCAGGCCTATCCCGATCCCAATATGGATCAGGCAGTGCCGGAGAACAAGAAGGAGATGCTGGATAAGGAAAGCGTTGGAGATGAGATCATGCTGATTTTCTCGAAGAAACGGGATCAGTATCACAGGATATCCATGGGAGTCGATTATTACGAGTGGGGTTCGCAGAAATGGGGGAGGCAGCAGAGTAGTTCGTATGCTTTTCCAGAGGGCCCCGGTCAAATGGGTGCGAAAAGCTTGATTACTGCATGGTTCAGGCTTGATACAGTTCCGCTTTTTTGTGGCGCCATTATAGATTCGCGAATTTCTCAAATCCGCATAACGAACAAGGAGCATAACATACAGCAAATGGCCAAAATTATTCCTGGTAAAGATGGCTACACTTATTGGTTTGCCGTATTACCCCAGCAGGAGGACGCATACACTGTAGCGGCTATGGATGCCGAAGGCGAGGTTATAGTTAAGGGCACTTATTATTTTTAGAAAGTCTGGAGGAGAACGCTGTCGAAGGCGTGCGGTGCGAAGTAGGAGCGGGTCACTCATTGGGCCGAACGCATGGACAAATTGGATTCCGCATAAATTCCGCATGGACTCCGTATGTGCAAGCTATCCCAGCGACGATTCACAAGGCCGATAAGCAGGAATGACAGCCACAGTAGTTCGGCAAACTATGAGACAAGCTATGAGGCAAAGCAAGGCGCCTGGATCCGTCGCCAACTTTCATTCGTCAACCGCGAACCGTAATCCGTCAACCGTAACTCGTTAACCGCGAACCATAATCCGTAACTCGTCAACCGTAACTCGTTAACCGCGAACCATAATCCGTAACTCGTCAACCGCGAACCGTAATCCGTACTTCAGTTGCGGATTCCCTTGCAGGTTGCTTGCGGATTGTCATTACTTCAGGGAATCAAGGAATCCTGCGAAAGAGCAGGAATTTTGGTCAAAAAGGGTCTTAGATGCAGAATGCCTGCGAGTAAGCAGGAATATGAGGCAGCTTGGGCTCAAAAAGGGCGAATACGGCGAAAAGCCTGCTTGTTCGCAGGCATTTCATCACTCAGCAGATCGGAACGAAGGAATACATGCATTCTCGCAGGAATGTTCGCCAATAATATACTCGATCCCCTTTACAGGGGGGTTCTACAGAATACGATCCTTCTTGATAAAGGTTTTGTTCAAGCTATCGGAATATAGATCCCGATGGGTTTGTTCGTAATCCTCGATCACATCGATGGTGTAATCCTCGCCGTCTCTGTTAGCCGTGAATATGAACTGCTCCTGGTCTATGACGCGGACATCATGGCCGCATGCTCGCAGACACTGCTCGAAATCTTGAAGGGTGGGCTCTTGGCCTTCTTCCAAGTAGAGGAGTCCCCTAAGCAGACTTGCCTCTCCCTTGTGGATCACCTTAAAATAAACAATATGCTCTTTTCTCATCAGCGCTCACCTCTATAGGAATGTTATCGATGTATAACAGAAATTATATAGGTATGGTTCCCATTGTATCAGATGATGTAAGGATATGCAGTGACAAAGTTCACAAGAATGACAGCGCCGCAAGTATGACAGCACCGCGAGTGTAACAGTACGGCAGGATTGGCAGGAAGGGGGCGCCGCCGATGGAAACAATGAATGCTACTATGGCATTGGGCATAGTGAGAAGCCAGCAGGAGTATGTCCAATCCGGCTCAACGCGATCCGTCGATTACCGGCTCAAGCAGCTCGAGCTGCTCAAGGCTGCGATCAAGCAGCATGAAGCTTTGCTTATTGAGGCGATGCATAAGGATCTTCGCAAGTCCGAATTCGAGGCTTATGCAACGGAAATCGGGTTCGTATATGAAAGCATCCGCTATATTAGCAAGCACTTGAAGAAATGGGCCAAGGTCAAGCTTGTCCGTACGCCTCTTGTCCATTGGGGCTCCAAGAGCTATATTTATCCCGAACCTTACGGATCGGTGCTTGTTATCGGCCCTTATAACTACCCTTTCATGATCGTGATGGAGCCGCTTATCGGAGCGATTGCTGCAGGCAATTGCGCTGTGGTGAAGCCGTCGGAGTTCACCCCTCATATATCTGCGGCCATCACCGCGATTCTACGCGCGAATTTCAAAGAGCACTACATTGCTGTTGTCGAAGGGGGCAGGGAAGCCACCTCTGCGCTGATTCATACTCCTTTTGACTATATCTTTTTTACCGGCAGTATCGGGGTTGGGCGCATCGTGATGGAGGCAGCGGCGAAGAACCTTGTGCCTGTAACGCTGGAATTGGGTGGAAAAAGCCCATGCATCGTTGATCGTGATTCCGATATCGAGCTCGCCGCACACCGAATCATATGGGGCAAGTTTCTCAATGCCGGACAGACCTGTGTTGCCCCGGACTACATTCTCGTCCACAAGGATATTAAGGAGTCGCTTGTCGCGAGAATGAAAGACAAGATTACTGCCTTCTACGGAGACAATCCGCAAAACAGTGCTGATTTCGGCAGAATTGTGAATGAGCGTCATTGGGAGCGGCTCGTGGGGCTGCTGGATCTGGACAAAATTGCAGCAGGCGGTGATTCGCAGCGGGATGATCTGTATATTGCTCCAACGATTATGGATGATGTGACTTGGGATGACAAGGTGATGGAGGAGGAGATATTCGGGCCGATTCTTCCCGTGCTAGCCTATGATAATCTGGATGCGGCCATTCAGAGGATCAACGGGAGATCCAAGCCGCTCGCGTTGTACGTGTTTACAACCAACAAGGATACGGAGCAGCAGGTGCTGGAACGGGTGTCCTTCGGCGGCGGCTGTGTCAATGATACGATGATTCATCTGACAAGCCCTCATCTGCCCTTCGGCGGAGTGGGAGCGTCAGGCACCGGATCCTATCATGGACGCAAAAGCTTTGAGACATTCTCGCATATGAAGAGCGTGCTCAAGAAGCGGACAAAGATTAACTGGAGCTTCATCTACCCGCCCTATTCCTTGAAGAAGATCAAACTGATCCGCAAAGTGATGAAATAACGGCAAACCGCAGAAACTGTAGAAGCCCTATAGACGAAAAATCCCTCTTCTTCACCCGGAGATGTCCGCTTTGAAGAAGGGGGATTCTTTTACAAAAACCAGACAATGAGCGGCGCCAATAAGGAGCCTACTAATGCGCAGATGGTCATCGCGACAGAGCTCATCGATACGGCCTGCTCGCCATACTCGATTGCTTTCACAGTACCGATGGCATGCGAAGCGCTCCCCAGTCCGATTCCCCGGCCGATGATGCTGTCGATTTTGCATAATTTGAACGTGGCGGGTCCCAGAATAAGGCCTGTGAAGCCCGCTATCATAACGAATGATGCGGCTAATGAAGAGATGCCGCCCAGCTCGGAGGCAATCTGAATCGCCACAGGTGTTGTAATCGACTTGGGCAGAAGCGTGTAGAGAATCTGCTCGGTTACACCAAGCAGCTCGGCGAATACGAGGCCGGTAAGCATGCCCACAATAGAACCGACGATCACTCCCCCCAGTATCGGAACGACATTTTGCATCAGCTGGGCCCGCTGCCTGTACAGCGGATATGCCAGTGAGACAACAGCGGGGCCTAGCAGCAGATTGATCCATTGACCGCCGATCATAAAGGTGTCATATGGAATGTGAAAGCCGGTCAGGATCAAGATGATGGAGAAGGAAGTCGTTATGACCGGCACCAGGAAAGGCAGCTTATATTTCTTATAGATACGGTTCATCAGAAGATACAGCATAGCGGTAAGAACAACAATGATGACTGCGGTAAGCGGCATAGGCATGATTAGAGTTCCTTTCCTTTGCCGGCCAGGCGGACAATGAATTGACTGGTGTAGCCGGCTGCGACCATCGTAATGAGCGTGCTGGCGATAACGACCAGAATCAACAGCATTCCTTTGCCCGCGAAAATATTAAAATAATTCATAATGCCAATCGTAGCCGGAATGAAGATAAGCGGCAGATAGCTCTGGATGAAGTTCGCTCCGGAGTCGATCCACTTGGCAGGGAGAAGCTTGCATAGCAGTGCTGCCCACAGCAATAACAAACCGAGAATGCTCCCTGGCAGCGTCAGGCTCAGGAGCTCTTGAACCCACTCGCCCGCCAGATAGAATAAGTAGAGAATTCCGATTTGGACTATAATGGTTATGATTTTCATAGATTTGGCCGCGCTCCGTTATGATGGTGGAACACGACTGCCCCCTTTGTATAAGCTCGGCTTATTAATAGGTCAATTAAATTGACCTATTAAGTATACAAGGGCATTCGGGAATACGTCAACAAGATTGACCTATTCCTTTATTTTGATATACTGAAACAGAAAGGGAGTATGGAAGGAGCGCTAAATACCAGTGACGGCATCGGAACACGAGCATGCACTTTATAAGAAAATCGCTCTATTTTTCTTTGCATACCGCAGTCTCAATGAGAAGCCGGACAGAATAGCGGAGAAGTACGCGATACAGCGTGTCCACCACCGGATTCTCTTTTTTATCGGCCATTTGCCCGGACTTAGTGTCAATGAACTGCTGACGATTCTTGAGGTCACCAAGCAGGCGTTGAACGTACCGCTCAGGCAGCTGAGGGAGAAAAATTATATTACGACGGATTCAGATCCGCATGATAAACGGATAAAGCGGCTGCACCTGACCGGGAGCGGATCGGAGCTGCTGCAGGAGCTTACAGCAGTGCAAATGGAACAGCTGCAGGCCATCATCGACAAGGTTGGCGCCTCCCATATCGCGGCTTGGACCAAGGTGATGGAGGAGTATGCAGAAGAGAGACCAGGGAGCAAATATCTGGATTCCCTCTAAATAGCGGTATTACTGACTGATTCCTGTGGGAGCAAGCATGGCTGTTATGGACGTCAGGCAACTGCGCCACGGGAAAATGGACAATGGCATCGTGAAGTTGGCTCCCCGTTATAGCCGATCGGTTGCGGTGACGCAATTGTGCTGTTGCAGCACTCCACAATCGCGCGTGATTACAGCTAGGCTATGCCTGCTCTCGCCATCCAGCTTCACAAGCAGCGTCATATCCGATATTTCTAGCCGGGCACTCTCGCTAAATTCCTCTGTCTGCGCATTCTCTTCAATCGAAACACGCGAGATTTGAGATACGAGATGTGAGATACGAGATGTGAGATACGAGATACGACATACGAGATGTGAGATACAAGATGCGAGATACGAGATACGAGATATGCCTGCGAAACCGCAGGCTTTTCCCCGTTACTGGCCTGCTGAGGATGAAATGCCTGCCAGAGAGCAGGTATTTCATCCTAGTTTCCATTATCGGGCCAGTTTTTCCTCAAATTCCTGCATGTCTGCAGGGATTTTATATTTTAGGCGTCTTTTCACCGAAATTCATGCACATTCGCAGGCTTCTAGGCTTCTTATGTCGCTGATCGTCACTTCGTCTTCTTATACCGCTAATCCTCACTTCGCCTTCTTATGCCGCGTTTTGTAACTTGGCCCCTCGCATGGTCTCAAATTGCCGCTGTCTGTGACACGATAATTCCTGCATGCAACTGAAGCTTTCCTTGGTTTTCACGCTGAGAAAGGATCATTCCTGCTTATAGCGTTATGAATGATGCTGAGTTGATGTTTTGAGCTGCTGTTGGAGGATTTGCCTGCTTGCGGTTCTATGATCTGGAAAAAATTGCTTGACATGCTGCGAGTCAATGGATTAGGATTAGGAAAATTAAGGGACAAAGAAGAGAGGAGCGTGCGTGGTTGTGATAAAGGCTATTAATCCGAATGGATATGAGCGCAATAATGAATGGAGCCCGATTAAGGGCGGCCATTTATTTCTTGATGCTCAGAAGCCTCTATACGCATCGCGCGGCAGTTATACCTTATTGGGATCGTATGATTGACTACAATCATTTCGATGGATTGAGGGAGCCTCTTTATTGGGGATATAACAGGGACCGCTGGAACGTTCAGCGGTCCCTTTCGTTTGCGCATATAAACTGTATTGTTCGACATAGCTGATAATAAAATTTCAAAAAAAGTATTGACAGTATAAAAATGGGATGATAATATCGTAACAGCAACACGATAAAACACTAAAGCGTTAAAGCGATGAAGAATAAACGATGAAAACACGGCATGTTAAGTTGTTGCAGTGTTAGGTATTGCGGTATTGCGGTATTGCGATATTGCGGTATTGCGGTATTCCGTATGCAATATGAATTATTTGGAGCAGCGCGATTGCGGGTTGCGATAAATTTTACTGGGAAAGGAAGGTATAGGTCATGAGAGAACTCTTAATCCGTCATTATGACGAACTAACGAATCATCAACCGATTAAACCTGCAGGCCGCTGTGATTATGGCATAGATAAGCAGGATGAGATTAGCATCATAGGGTTATTTGAGAGCAATCTAATGCCCTATATCAAGCCGATTATCGGTAGCTTTTACGTACCGCGTTCAGTCCGTTCGAATTCCCTAAGAGGAGGAGCGGTGCTGGCGTGATCAACAATCACGGACCGTTCTAATATAATCCGATGAATATTGATTAGATACGTAAGGCTACTTGCATCCAAGCAAGTGGTTCATTTGTGCATACTGTTGAAAGGGGCTCGCTCCATTGACGCATGCTGCACAATGGAACCATGAAGAGGGCAGTAGTCTTTTTTGTTGGTACAAAAAGAACATACGTTCTTGTATCGGCGGCGTTTTAGCTGTGAAATAGCGGGGACGAAGACCATGTTAAAAATTTTATAATATGGCGCATTTGGCAAGTGGCTAAGCCTCAAGACTTTCAATCTTGGAACGGAGGGTTCGATTCCCCCATGCGTCACCAATACATATGGAGATCGTGGTGAAGTGGCTAACACGCCAGGTTGTGGCCCTGGTACCTCGCTCGGTTCTCCCCAATTGCCCTTTAGCCAAGTGGGAAGGCAGCGGATTTTGAATCCGCGATCCTTGGTTCGATCCCAAGAAGGGCAGCCATGCGGCTGTGATGGAATGGAAGACATGCGGGTCTAAGAAGCCCGTGCAGCGCAAGCTCATTTGCGGGTTCGAGTCCCGCTGGCCGCATTATTCATACGCATTGATTCGGTTCGCAGAGTGTGAGTCGGCCACTAGTAAGGGTTCAAGAGGTGGTGTGGCTGAACGAAACACAAGCTGTAAAAAATCAGCGGGAGGCTAACCCTCTCCAAGCAAGGATTTACCGAGTCCAATAAGCTGGCGCAGCTCAGTTGGCAGAGCAACCGACTTTTAATCGGTAGGCTGAAGGTTCGAATCCTTTCGCCGGCATTGTAATTCGGGAGGATAGCGAAGAGGTTAAACGCGGTTGGTTGTAATCCAGCTCCCCTTTGGGTTCGGCGGTTCAAATCCGTCTCCTCCCACCATACAGGGATGTAGTTCAGTTTGGCAGAACGCTAGTTTTGGATACTAGAGGCCGCTGGTTCAAGTCCGGCCATCCCTACCAAATTATGACGTGGTGGTGAAACTGGAATAACACACGGGCCTTTCACGTCCGGATCTGCGGGTTCGAGCCCCGTCCACGTTACCAAATCTGGTCCCATAGTTCAGTCTGGCAGAACGCTGCATTGTCAGTGCAGAGGTCAGGGGTTCAAATCCCCTTGGGACCGCCAAATACGCTTACGCAGCTCAGAGGCAGAGTTCTTGCCTGATTACAATTACAACGCGCCTCTGGCGGAATGGCAGACGCAGCGGACTTAAAATCCGTGGTCGAAGGACGATAAGGGTTCAAGTCCCTTGAGGCGCATAAATCCACTCATAGAAAGGAAGAAGCCGACTTTGCAGTACAGGTGAACCGAATGAAAAAACAAAGACGATCTTTTCCAATGATTCACGAAACGACATTCCGTAATTTATCTGAACAGAACCTTGATATTCAAGAGGTCATGGATCGAATCGCCGGGTTTATAGCTCAAGATCCGAGGGCGATCTACAATCTGGTTATCACAACAGACGCTCAAGTGCACAGCGGGCACACGAAATTTGTGACGTTCATCGTTGCATACCGCGTAGGACAAGGGGCGTGGCTGTGCAGCCGTCAAGTGATTGTGCCGAGAGAAATAAACGCTGTTCAGGAGAAATTATTGCTGGAAACGACCTATAGCCAAGAAATTGCCGTGCACTTCGATTATGCCTATCGTGTCTTGCTGGAGGATATGATCCTTCCTTATATGGATGGAGGAGCCGACATCAAGTTCTTCATTGATATTGACGGCGGCACGGACAAAATCAAAAATAAGACGGCAGCTTATGTGGCCGAGATGGTCAGTCTCGTAGAAGCAATGGGATTGATCGCCCACGTGAAGCCGGAATCCGTCATGGTCAGTCTCGCAGATCGCGAAACGAAGAAGCCTTACCGGTACCCGTTGTCTGCTGCGGCTAATTCGTAGAAAAGGGAAGGCGCGGGCGCTCGCAGGGCGGAGCTTTCTTCCGATCGCTGTTGTCATTGGACAAAGGCGAACGCTTCGCTTCTCCAGAATGCTCCCCCGCTCGCGGTCTCCTCCTTATTGTAGAAAAAATGAATAACAACAGCCGATTTTGTTGGTTTCGGCTGTTTTTTGTATTGCATGTAAATCGCAGATGCACGAGTGCAACACAACGCACAGCTCCGGGCGCGCCGTATCGCGCTGCATGACGATGATTGGCCTTGGCGAGCTGTAGCCTGGAGCATACAAAAGTCATTATGAAGTGGTGACTATCTTCACTATGATGAAGGGGGATGGCGCTCTAGAATGAAAGGGAAGACGCAGCCGGATCGGATGCACACCTTGTTGGATGCCATCCCGGTCGAATGAGGGCATGGCAAGGCGCAGCCAGTCTGCATTCACATTTCGATAGGATGAGGATGATGAGGCATGGATCTTTTTCAAGTATTGCTTGTTATTCATATTGCAGCAGGGTTTGTATGTCTCGCAGCAGGGATAGGCGCAGCCCTGGTCAGGAAAAGGAAAGGGCTCCACACGGGTTTCGGGGAAATTTATCATGCTGTATATGTCGTTATCTTCGTCACCTCCATATGGATGGCTATTTTGCACTGGGAGTCGAGCGCGTATCTGTTTTTTATCGGCATTTTTTCATACGGCCTGGCTTTGTTCGGATATGTGGCGGGCAAACGGCGGAGAACGAATTGGATCGGCAGGCATATCGGCGGAATGCTGGGATCCTACATCGCTATCATGACAGCGATTCTGGTTGTTAACGGACACCGGATACCGCTGCTGAATGATCTCCCTGCCTTGCTCTTATGGTTCATTCCGACTATCATCGGGACGCCGATTATTGTCTGGATTGGCCGCAAACACGGCTCGCGAAATTAACCTGGGATAGTGCGGCTGCAGCGGGAGGAGTTGCTTTTTGGCTGGACCTGTTCTATCGTTTGGAGGAAGGAATTATGGAACGGGAAAGGAACCTCTAATGACAGGCATACACGAAGTGAATGAAGGGGATGTACTGCGCTTATTGGGCTGGCATGACGGGGATGAATCGGTGACGGGGGCTGTGCTTATGTTCACCCCGCTGTGCGGAACGTGCAAGATAGCGGAGCGAATGCTCGAAATCGTCGCGGCAACGACTGTTGCTGTGGAGATCACCAAGTTAAATATCAATTATGCCCCCAGGCTGCGTGAGGAGTGGCGGATTTCCAGCGTTCCGTGTCTGGTTCTGCTCCGCAATGGCCGGCCAGTACGGTTCGAATATGCGATGCGGTCGGTCGATCATTTGTACGAATTGCTGAAGAGTCTGGAATCTGCAGGGTGAAGGCTGGTTGGGTTACGCTCAGTTGGACTCCGAAGACCAGCCTGCCCTGATGATATCATTTATCTTATTGACTGCTGATAAACTGTAGAATTCCAATGAGAACGAGCAGCATTACATAGGTAATGATAAAAGCTAATGAAAATCTTAGAAAATGGCTTCTCATCTTGTTCACCAACCTTCATTGTATATATTTTACACTTTCAAACAGCTCGGTTCAAATGGATATGCAATTATATCCAGTTGTCGAATTTGTTTCACGTTTAGGAAAAGGGTGTCCCGTCGTCATTCTCGATGACTTTCGGGACACCCTTGCTGCGAATAAAGCGGATTACTCGCTTCGTTTATTATTCTCTATGCTGATCATTCTCCGGAACACCAAGGCCAGCTTCAACTGAAGAAGATCACTGATCTTCTTCAGATCGACCCCGAGCAGCTCGCCTGCCTTCTCAAGGCGGTACAGCACGGTATTGCGGTGGACGAACAGCTGTCTGGCTACTTCATTGACATGCCCTTCGTTGGCAAAATAAACCTCCAGCGTCCGCAGTATCTCTGACGTGTAATCTTCTCCCTTATGACTAAGCGGCTTCAGCAGATTGTTGCAATATTGCTGCATGGTGTCCTGCGGAATGTGCCGGAAAATATAGTTAAGCTCCAGATCCGAGAACAGGGTGACGGTACGCTCGAAGGAAAGGCGATTGCTGATGTCCTGCGCTTTCTCGCATTCTCCATAAGCCTCCAGCAGCTCCTCCAGCTCGAACTTGGGGTTGCTGACGAAGCAGCGGAATCCTTCGTTGCTCCCTGATTCCAGCACTTCCGAGAAGCTGGCGACGATTCCCTGCTGATGAGCGGATACGGACATGCCGCTCTCTGTAAGGGTGAAGATCGACACCATCCTCTCCGCCATGAACAAGTGATGGGAGCTTACCTTCGATAGATAAGGATGGTACATCAGATCCCGGCGAATTTTGCGCAATCCTCTGTTGGGCCCGTCCCCATCATCCTGCTCGGAGCAGGTCATTACACAGAGGAAGACCGCTGCTTGAGCCGAATCTCCGAGAACAGCCCGGGACTGCTCAAGGAATGCCTCCGGCAGCATTCTTCCAAGCAGATAGCGCTCCAGAATGGAGGTCCACCGGTAAGCGGATACGGACTGGCGCTCATCCTGGAACCGGTCCATATGAAACGATAAAATTTCCGCCGCCTGATGAAAAAGCCCCTCCTCCTCCTGAATGGCGCTCGCATGACGCGGCATTACCATCAGAAATCCGTAGCATTCCCCCTCCTCCATTAACGGGATTGTACAGCGCCAGCCGCTCGCGCTGCGCAGCTTCTGATATTTGGGAATCCATGGCCAATTGAGCAGCAGCTCGGTCTCCGGCCAATCGCTCGTATTGTACAGAATCTGCCCCCTGGCGCTGATAACCACGATGGGATGGGCGAGAATATCGCCAATCTGCTGAAAATGCTGCGAGGAATCGCCGGGCTGCATCGCGAACCGCATAAGATTCTTCTGCTTGTCCAAGGCGTCATGCAGCTTCTTCGTGCTTTTCTCGATCTCCGCTTGCATCAAGGCATTCATCTGATCGGAGAAGGTGAACTCAAAGGGCAGCTCCAGCAGGGGGAAATTCAACCGGTTCGCTTCCTCGATCACCACTGGCGGAATTTCGGTCCAATAGCGGCCGAGCTTAATGCCAAGACCGGCCGCTCCCCGGTCGTTGAGCCTCTGAAGAATGCGGAGAAAATCCTCCGGTGTGTCTCTGATGGCGAAGGCGGTAGTGAACAGCATCTCCCCTGTTTTGACCCAGTCTGTGACGTCAGGAGCATCCATTGTATTGACCGATCTGATTATGCGCCCCTTGCCCTCGATCCCGGCTGCAATTCTGGCTTTGCTCAGTGGATAAATACGCAGTGCTTCCTCTACGGTGAGATGCATTGTTGTCCCTCCTCTCGTACTGGGAATGGCTTGCGCTCTTATCGTTGCGTCTTGAATACAAGGGCGGCCAGCATCATATCGGCGATCTGCCGGGTGACGCGGCGGTAGATCTGAACTCCGGCCTCGGCGGTGGATAGCGCAGGGTCGCCGATCACACCGGTATGGGAGATATCCTTGGTCTTCCAGTTGAAGGAAACTTCGCCCCCAAGCTTGAAGCAGGAGCATTCGGCGAATGCCGGATATTCAGCTGTGTAGCGGTCGGTGTGCACCCAATCCGGCTTCACGGCCAGCATCAGCGAGGTCTCCAATGCTCCGCCATGGATGCCGTATTCCAGCTCCCGTGCAGGCAATGATTCTTCGACGTACAAGCCCCCTGTATTCACGCAAAAAATTTCAAGATCAAGCTCCACTCTGGCATCGCGGGCCGCAAGTGTAATAATCTCCGGATTGCCGCCGTGGCTGTTAATAATCATGAGCTTCTTCCATCCGTCAGCCTTCATGCTGCGGGTGAGGTCGGCAAGAACGCCCTGCAGAGCCGAGGTAGAGAGCGAGAAGGTGCCGGAGAACCCGGTATGCTCGTTGCTCTTGCCATATTGCAGCGGCGGCAGCAGCCATACCTGCACATCATCAGGCAGCAATTCAATCGCGCCAGTGATAAGGCTTTCGTTCAATAAGGAATCGGTGAAGACGGGAAGGTGATTGCCATGCTGCTCAACGGATGCGATCGGCAGAATGAGCAGAGCGGTGTCTTTGGGGATAGCTGCAATTTCTTCTGTAGTCAGACGGGGCAAAAAACGGTCATTCCAGACGGTTCCTTCGTAACGAGTGCGCATAGGTGTAAACTTCCTTTCTAATTATATTTGGTGTGTGATGAAAAATAATATTCAGGCCGTCGATATTGCGTAATTAGAGTGATTGAACGGAAGGTGTCGGCTATGTTGCGTTGTTGAACGCTTGAATGAACTTCCAGGCTGCTGCGTAGGGGAAGGTTCCTGCGAGCGCTGATGCTTCTTCTGCATCATTCCCTGCTTCTTTCAACTTATATAGAATAGAATGCCTGCCAAAGCGCAGCCATGTTCGAGTTATGGTCTACTGAAGACCAAATACCTGCCAAAGTGCAGGCATTCTCTCGTATTTCGCCTCTATCGGTCAATTCTGCCTTCTATTCCTGCATTCTCGCAGGCTTTCAGCCGCCTATGGCTTATTCATCCGAAAATCCCTGCACTTACGGGGGCTTCTTTCTCTGCCTGTCGAGTTGAAAGTCGAGTTGAATTTAGTTGAAGTCATCGCTGGTTATCGATTGTAACGTTTGGCTCCTCCTTTTATATCAATTCTCAATACTCAATATGTTATGAAATATAACATTAACTGCGATGACATTCACTAGAAATGAATGAGAATCCGTATGTTTTTATATAAATGAACAAATTAGTTCGGTTATTTAAGATTATAACACAAATCAATGTTATGTTAATTTACATTACTATTTCGCTATCCGTATAATTCATTGCAAGACTTACTATCAACTCATCACGAGGAGGACTTGGAATGGATAGGAGCAGAAAGAGATTCGCATGGGTGTCGGTCATGATGGTCGCGTTATTGTTAATTGCAGCCGCTTGCGGCAAGAACGAGGGAAACAGCACAGCTGGCGGAGGCAATAATGCTCCAGCTCCAGCCGAGGATGATCAGCCTTATAAAGGAGAGAAACTGGTTGTAGGCGTGTGGGGCGGTTCCTATGCGGATACGATCAAGAAATACGCGGTAGAGCCGCTGGAGAAGAAAGGCGCGACGGTGGAGCTTGTGCTTGGAGGCACTGGCGATCGTCTGGCCAAGCTGTATGCAGAGAAGGGCAATCCGACGATGGATGTCGCTTTCCTCAACTTGTATGAATCGAAACAGGCAATCGATGACGGTGTTGCCCAGCCTGTCGATTCCAGCCTGCCGAACTTCGCGCAGCTCTATCCGGCCGCACAGGAGAATGGCTATGGAATGACGTTTATGGGTCTCGGAATTGTGTACAACAAGGAGCTCGTGAAGGGCGAAATTAAGGAATGGGCCGACTTGTGGACACCAGAGCTGGCGGGCAAGATTGCATTCCCGACCTATCCCGGCTTCGAGGGCGATGCGTTGATCGCGATGGCAGGCAAGGCTTTTGGCAAGACAGAGAAGGACGACGGGGCCAACTTCGACAAGCTGAAGGAGCTGAAGCCTGTACCGATGACCTACTCCAATCTGGACGAGCTGTTCCTGGAGATGAAGAACGGCAGTGTGCTTGCAGCGCCTATCTTCAACAGCTACGCCTATGAATATATCGGCAAAGGATTCCCGGTAGAGTTCGTCTATCCGAACAGTCCGGGCCCGGTGATGGCCAAGGATACCATTGTGATCGCCGAGGGCACGAAGCATGAGGCGCTTGCCAAGGAGTTCGTCAATTTGGCGATTGGCGTGGAGATGCAGCAGCATTTTGCCACCGACCTGTTCTTCGGCCCTACGAATAAAGAGGTGAAGGTAGAGGGTGACCTGACAAACAAAATTGTTTATGGCCCTGAAGCGGTAGGCAAGCTGGAAGTGCTGGATTGGGACTATATCATCTCCAAGCGTTCCGAGTGGACGCAGAAGTGGAATACGGAAATTCTTGCGAAGTAGCTCCGGCATAAAAATAATGTGAGAAAGGGGGAGAGGCAGATGCGCGAAGACATTATCACTGGAGGGCCGATCAAAGCGAAGCCAGCTGCGAGAAGGCGGCTATGGTCCTATGTGGCGCTGCTCTCTCCCGCTATGCTCATCTACTGGCTTGTTTTCCTGATTCCCGCAATTGTGCTGCTGATCAACAGCATCCAGGTCAACCAGCCCGAGAAGAGCATGTGGGAAAGAGAGCTGACACTGGCCAATTTCATCCGGTTCGTATCTGATCCCTATTTCATCAAAGTCATTGGCATTACGCTGCTGATGGGCGTCATCGTCGTACTCGTGTCCCTGGTGATCGGCTACGTGCTCGCTTATCACATCTACAAGGCCAAGTCCTTTGTCAAAACAAGTCTGATTACAATCGTGCTCACGCCGCTGTTCAGCGGGGCGCTGCTGCAATCTCTCGGCTGGTATCTGATGTTCGCCCGCTACGGGCCGATTAACGCTTTCCTGAAGGATATCGGGCTGATCGACCAGCCCTATAATTTCCTTGGTACGTACACGGCGGTTGTGATCGCGCTTGTTCATGGCTTCTTGCCCTTCATGGTGCTGTCAATCGTCAACTCGCTTCGTTCAATTCCGGTCAATGTGCTGGATGCGGCCTCCAGTCTCGGGGCGAATTCATGGACCGCCTTCCTGCGTGTCACCCTTCCGCTTACTAAGGGAGGCATGATGGCGGGCAGCGCACTCGTGTTCGGCGGTACGATCGGTTCCTTCGCCACACCCGGTATTATCGGGCAAGGCAAAATTCAAATGCTGGCCCAAATTATTTATCAGCAGGCGATTCAAATCTTCGACTGGTCGTTCGCTTCGGTCATCTCCATCGCGCTGTTGCTCGTGCTCATTATCGTAACGATGTCCTTGACCGGATCGGTCAAGCTGCAGGGGAGGAATCGCGGATGAGTCGTCCTATGGCCCCCGGGCGGGTATCGATGCTGCTGCTTCGAATGGTCCATCGCTTCCTTGTTTGGCTTGCTTTTCTATTCGTGCTTGCGCCTATGCTGCTCATGGTGCTGGTGGCCTTCAACAAGGCCGACTATTTCTCGTTCCCGCTTGAGGGACTTAGCTTTCGGTGGTTCCAGGAGATGATCGTCAATACGGAGTATCGCAGTTCTATAATGAACAGCTTGAAGCTTGCTTCGATTGCAGCTGTACTCTCGCTTCTTATATCGGTGCCTGCAGCTATCGCGCTGCGGAGAAGTTCCGGCAAGCTGGCGGAAACGGTGCTGCTGGCGCCATTGTTCTTCCCGCTCGTAATTTGGTCGCTTGGCCTTCTGCAATTTTACGGCATGATCGGCTTATCGGGCTCCTTCTTATCGCTGGTGCTGGCGCATACGGTTATGATTACGCCCTTTATTCTGCGAATTGTCGTTCAAAGCCTTCGCGAGATGAATCCTAAGCTTGAAGAGGCTGCATCCAGTCTGGGGGCTGGCAGATGGACGACGTTCCGCAGAATTACGCTGCCGCTCATTATGCCCGGACTGCTGGTCGGAGCCATATTCGGATTTCTAATGTCATTTACAGATGTGACGCTAACGATGTTTATTTCCAGCTCGGGCTCCTCTACTTTCCCGGTCAGAGTCTATTCAGAGCAGCGCAGCGAAGGGCTGAACCAGATCGTGCTCGCTTGGTCGGCCATCATTACGCTCATTATCTTCATCCTGTCTCTCATTGGGGAGAGATTCGCCCGCTGGTCGAGATATTTCTAAGAGGTTGCCAAAGAGCCCATACAGGAGGTTGTTGATCATATGTTGAACAAAATCGGTCCTTTCACGATAAATGGAAAGCCTGCTTTTACAGGGATTACGCCGGAGCAAGCGGCGCCTTATGTCATTTTTGTAGTAAAAGATCCGCTGCACGGCTGTGAGAAGGATGTCGCGGAGGAGGTAGCGGACCACTTCGATACGCGCGTGCTGGTCGCAGATACCGGCATGTGCAGAACCTACACCGGAACCTACAAGGGTGTGGATGTGACGGTTGTCTCCTGCGGCAGCGGCGCGCCTGAGCTTGAAATTATTTTGATGGATTTCATGATGAATACGGATGCATCCACGTTTATACGGGTTGGCGGCTCAGGCGGTCTGCAGGAGCAAATGTCCGTTGGCGATCTTGTAATTGCGACAGGTGCTGTCCGGGATGAAGGGACGAGCCACGCCTATGTGCCTGCGCAATTCCCGGCGATTGCCGATTACCAGCTGGTTGCCTGCATGAAGCAGGCGGCAGAGCGGAACGGATTCAAGCATCATCTGGGCATTACACGCTCCGTGGATTCGGAGTATGTCGGCGTAGGCCGTCCTGCACGCAATGGCTACATTCTGGAGCGGCATAAGGAGCAGTTTGAGCTGTGGCACCGCGCAGGCGTGCTCAATATCGAGCGCGAAGCGGCGATTCTGCTGACGCTGACGACATTGTTCGGACTGCGCGGCGGTGTTGTGAATGCGATTGGCGATAATTTTGTAACGGGAGAGCCGTTTCTTGCCGGAGCGGGCTTCGAGCATGCAGTTGTAACGGCGCTGGATGGCATTGTGCTGCTGGATGCGGAGCTGAAGAAGAATCTGTAAGAGGGGCTAGTGAGATGATTTCGCAAGAGGAGCTAGTAAGAAGCGTTCGCAAGAAGAGCTAGTAAGAAGAGTTCATAAGAAGAGTGCGTAAGAAGGAGTTGGCAAGAGAAATAGACTGGCGAAAGGAGGAGCTGCGATGAGCCAATTGAGCCTGGAACGGATTTCGAAGACCTTTCGGGGCGTAGAGGTGCTTCGTGATATTCATCTGCAGGCGGAGCCGGGCGAGTTCATCTGTCTGCTGGGACCGAGCGGCTCTGGGAAAAGCACCATTCTAAGAATGGTCGGCGGCTTCGAGACGGCGGATCTTGGAACGATCTCTCTCGCAGGCGAGGAGATCGGGGATTTGCCTCCGAATCGGCGGAACATCGGCTTTGTTTTCCAAGATTATGCGCTGTTCCCGCATCTGACTGTAGAAGAGAATATTGCTTTTGGCCTGAAATGCAAACGAACTGCAGCAGAAGAGAGCAAGGCGCGTATCCGTTCGGTGCTGGATATCGTCGGACTGACCGGACTTGAGAAGCGGTATCCGAAGCAGCTCTCGGGCGGGCAGCAGCAGCGGGTTGCAATCGCCCGCGCTATTGCGCTCAGACCCGCACTGCTGCTGCTCGATGAGCCGTTGTCGAATCTGGACGCCAAGCTAAGGCGGCAAATTCGGCTGGAGATGCGGGCGCTGCAGCAGGAGCTTGGCATTACGACGATTATGGTCACGCATGATCAGGAAGAAGCCATGACGATGGCAGACCGGATCGCAGTGCTGCAGAACGGGGTCATTCAGCAGATTGGCACGCCTCTCGAATTGTACAAGTCACCTGCGAACCTGTTCGTGGCGGGGTTCATCGGCGATCCGCCGATCAATCTGTACCCCTGTCGCAGCAAGCGGAGCGGCGGAGCGGTCGGCATCTCTGTGCTGGATACCTTCCTTGAAATTAGCTGCGGAACGGGAGTGCCGCCAGAGGATTGCGATTACGTGCTCGGCATTCGGCCGGAGGATGTGCTTCTATCGCCAGTGGATGAAGGGAGGGGCGGAATTGCTGCAACTGTGGATGTGGTGGAGTATCTGGGTTCGGCGGCGCTCGTCCATATCCGGACGGCGGGCTCCGGCACGAAGCTGTGTGCGCTGGTGCATTCCAAGTGGATTCCAGGCAGCGGAGATCGGGTGAAGCTTCAATTGGTGGTGGAGAACGCGCTGTTGTTTCATGGAGATACGACAGGAGCGGTGACCGCCATTGAGATCAAGGATTCGGCGGCAGCTTATGCCGCCCGATCAGGGAGTTGAGTCGTGATGGAGGATCAGAGAATTTTGACTTTCGGCAATATTGTGATGGATGGGTTGTTTATCGTGCCCCGTCTGCCAGGTTACGACGAAAAGGTGTTCGCGGAGACGCTGACCTGGTCGCCAGGCGGACCTGCGGTACATTTTGCCATCACATCCGCCAAGCTGGGCGCACGGGCCAACGTTCTGGGGTGGCTCGGCAACGACTCCATAGGGCGCCAGCTTCAGCAGACGCTTGAGGCCAGAGGAGTGGAGCCTTCCTTCAACCACATTCTGGATACGCAGACGCCAACCGCTATCATCATGATTGATGGAACGGGGGAGAAGTCCGTGCTGCTCTCGCCGCCAATTGATGGAGCGCGTCTGCCCAGGCCGGAGGAAGTGGCGGTATTCGATCTCACCCATACGAAGCATATTCATACCCACTTGTTTCTGGAGCCGTATGTGCTGCGTTTGCTGGCAGAATGCGGCCGGATGGGGATTACGCGGTCGCTTGATGTGGAGCCGTCATCTATCCGGCGCTGGGGTGAGGAGGGTGTCCGGCGGGCGCTGGCCTGTACGGATATTGTGTTTATTAATGAGCCAGCCGTAGCGCTGTTATGCCCGGAGGGGCAGGAGCTTGCGGATAAGCTGCTGCGGATTGCGGCGCTTGGACCTGCTATGGTTGTATGCACGAGAGGGAGGCGGGGGAGCATTGTGCTCGCTGGCGGCCGCTTGATTGCTTGCCCCTCCATTCCCGTTGTGACGAGCAACTCGCTGGCTGCGGGGGATATTTTTGCCGCTGCGTTCGTGCATTGTTTGTTGCATGGCGGGGGCGCTGAGGACGCCGTTGTTTTTGCGACTGCTGCTTCTTCTGTTGCCGTCAGCCGCTCTGGCAGCTCGGTGTACTATCCTTCGCTGGCGGAGATCGAAGAAGTGATGGCGGAACAGCGGCTTGCAATTACAATGACCGAGGTGGATATGGAATGGAAACTTATATAAATGCGAATGTGCTGATGGGCCCGGAGCTGGAGCTGCTCCCGAACGCGGCCATCATTGTTGATAAAGGAAAGATCGTCTCCATAACACGCGATCATTATGAGGAAGGCATTGATCTGGAGGGCGGGCTTGTTGTGCCTGCATTCTATGACGCACATACCCATATCGGAGATACTGCGGCCAAAGAGCTGGGCATCGGGCTGCTTGTCGAAGAGGCCGTTGCCCCTCCGCATGGGCTGAAGCACCGCTTTCTTCAGCAGCTCAGCGAGGAGAGGCTGATTGCATCCATCCGGCAGGGTCTGAAGGAAATGATGAAATGCGGCGTCGCTGCCTTCGGGGACTTTCGCGAGGGCGGTCTGGACGGCATTCGCGCACTGCGTGAAGCGAGCCGGGCGCTACCGATCCGTCCTGTTATTCTGGGGCGGCCCATGGCGGATTACAAAGCGGGGCATGATCTGAAGCGGGCGGAGCTGGAGGCGGTCGCGGAGCAAGCGGACGGCTTTGGCATCTCCAGCATTAATGCGTTCGAGCTGGAAGTGTTCCAACAGATGCGGGAGATTGCCGGTGACAAAATACTGGCGATTCATCTAAGCGAATCGCCCAGAGACGCGGAGATGTCCATGAATCGCTACGGGGCGACCGAGGTGAAGCGGGCTTTCGCCTTCGAGCCTGACTTGATGGTGCATCTGACGCATGCGACGGCCTCCGATCTGGTCGAACTGAAGGCGCGCAGGCAGCATATTGCGTGCTGTCCGCGCACGAATCTGCTGCTCGGCGACGGCATCCCGCCGCTGCATGAGTTCTACCGGAATGGCATTCCGGTATCCATCGGCTCGGATAATATGATGTTCTCCAGTCCGGACCTGTTCCGGGAGATGGATACGGCCAGCCGCTCGACGCGGGGCGCAACGCAGGATCCCAAGTCGATTGATTCGCGGTATTTGCTGACCTCTGCGACCATATCCGGCGCCAAGGCGCTCAAGCTTGATGGCGCCATGGGGGCGCTCGAGCCTGGGAAGGATGCCACCTTTCTCGTGCTGGACATGACCCGCGACGCTTTCGTCTACAGCAATGATTGGGTCTCCTCTGTCGTTCACAGATGCGGCCCTGCCGATATTCGCCACTTCATTTGCGGCGGTGTGAAAGTAATCGAGGACTATATCTTCATGCTCAATATATAAGCGGTATGGAATAATGCCGGTTAGCTATAGGCTATAGGCGGGAGGAACCGTCTTACGGCGTCTGCGACGCTCGCAAGGGAATGGTTCTCTGTAAAACTTTATAGTTAGGGGGATGGAGGTATGGAATTCTCGCCCCGAATTCAGGCGGCGCTTGAACAAGGGAGGGCGGTCGTTGCGGTGGAATCCACTTTGCTCACGCACGGCCTGTCCTATCCGCATGCGCTCGATCTGGTCTTGGAAATTGAACATCATATCCGTGCAGGCGGTGCGGAACCGGCACTTGTAGCTCTGTCGGAGGGCAAGCTGATTGTCGGGTTGGAGCGGGCAGAGCAGGAACGGCTGGCGAAGGCGGAGGGTAATGTCAAGCTGACGACGGCTGATCTCGGTGCGGCGATGGTGAGGGGATACAGCGGCGGCACGACTGCTGCGACAACAGCATGGGCTGCGCACAAAGCTGGCATCCGGGTTGCGCTTGCCGGAGGGCTCGGCGGTGTCCATCGCGATGTCGGAGATACATGGGACATTTCCGGGGATCTGACGATTATGGGCTCCACACCTGTCATTATGGCATGCGGCGGAATCAAAACATTTCTCGATATTGGCAAAAGTCTGGAGGCGCTGGAGACGCTTGGAGTCCCGGTATGGTCTTATAAGAATGAGCGGTTTCCCGGCTACTTTGTGCATGATTCGGATTATCCGGCGCTTCGGGTTGACAATGGTGAGGAAATTGCGGCAATGGCGGCGGCCCACTGGGGGCTCGGTCTGCGGACGGGAATTGTTCTGGGGGCTTCGATTCCGCATGCGAGCGCATTTGATAAGGATGAGATTGAGGCGGTCATTAAACGCGCATTGGACGGGGCGAAGGGCTTCTCAGGCGGAAAAGGCGTGACCCCACACATTATTCGGGCAATTGAGAGCTTTACCGAAGGCCGGTCGGCAGCTGCTAACCGGGCGCTAATTGTGGAAGCTGCTTGTGCGGCTGCTGAAACTGCGGCGGCTTTGGCAAGGCAGGCGGCCTCCTGCGCGCGGTCGGGCAATATGCAATGTTAGCCAAGTGAACGCGAGTGGAATGGCTTCAATGACCTCTATGATAAAAATGACATTAATAGCATCACAGACAAGGAGCTGATTATATATGCTTTTTCAATATTACCCCTCTGTCCAGCATCCCTATAAATTCGAATTGAACAAGGATATCGAGCTTGCGGCGGCGCACTTCAATCCTCACGTGACCGCAGGCCCCTCCCGCAATATGCATGGTCATACGTTTATTGTCAGTATTACACTTGTCGGCGATGAGCTTCAGGATTCAGGCTTTCTGGTCAATTTCGGTGTCATCAATGCGTTTGTGCAGCGGTTCGACTTCTCGGTGCTGAATGATCATCCGGAATTTGCCGGACAGTTCCCAACGACTGAAGGGATTGCCAAGACTGTCTATCATCTGGTCGCAAATGCGCTTGTAGAAATGCCGAATAAGCCGAAATGTTTGCAGGTGCTCGTAAGAGAGAATCCCTCGAGCTATGTCATTTATCGTGAAAATGTTTAACCCCAGCTAGGCAGAACTGTTCATCCGCTAAACAATAGAGGCCGCCATTCCGTCATCACAGAGGATGATTGAATGGCGGCCTTTTGCTGTATTGAGCCTGGTTAGAATGGCATTAAAATTACTTATACTAGAATAAAATGTAATAAATAGAAGGTTGTTGGCGCTCATCTAGGTGGAATCCGGAGGATGGGGCAGGATATCTTCGAATACTTCCCGTGAGGGGAGGCGATAGTTGCCTAGCATGGCTCAGGAGAGCTAAAGGTCCTCTATTGGATTTTTCAATGAAAATAAAGAGCGCTATACTTATTATTGATCAATCATTTTGCAGCAGATGGAGGTACTTATCTTGACTTATATTGAAATGATGAGACGTCGGAATGAAATTCTGAAGCGCAATATCGGCAGCATGATTCTGAAGAGCAACAAGCAGGGATTGAGCGGACAGGAAAGCAGCTTTTACAAAAATATGATCAAGGAACTGCATCAGGGCGAATCGGAGATCAACGCTTACCGCAACCAAAGCTAATCTAATGAGCAGCGACAACATGTGGCACGATATAGAAGAGGGATGCCGATCAGAGGCGTCCCTCTGCTGTTGAAACGACCCTTTCCGAGGGGGCCTGGCTCCCTTATCGGCGAGCATTCCTGCTAGAAAGCAGGTTTTTTTTCATTTCAGCCTGCTGATGACCGAATGCCTGCCAAAGTGCAGGCATTTCGCTGTATTTCCCCGATAGCAGCTTAATCCGCCATATATTCCTGCTTAATCGCAGGCATTCTGCCTTCTATGACTTCTTTTGACCAAAATTCCTGCACTTTCGCAGGTTCCCCGCTTTCTACCAACCGGATGTGTTGCAGTCAGTTACTCGTACATGATAGTTAGAAACCCGGTTAAAGGGAAGTCCTCCCGAATTTCCCGATTTCCTTGTGTTGAAGGTAATGAGATGGAATAACAATGAAAATTGTGAAATATGATATGAAAAATAGTGAAAACATAATGAGAAAGAATCATTGTCGATTTCAGGTGCTGAAAAAACCCGGAATTCAACGAAAATCCTTGAGAATAAGTAGGATTTGGCATCCTTGATCCTTCAATTCCCATGAAGCAAGGCTGAAAATATATTGAAAAGGCACTTCACAAATTTCAATAATTATGATTTAATATAAATGAAATCAAATGAAACATTTTGAAATTATTGCAGATATTTTTTCATTAATTTTCATGAATCTGAATCATTGCTGGCAGATAAGCTGAATAAGCTGAATTGTCAGCGCATCATGATTCACTCGTTTGGAGGTCAAATGGAATTAATTCTTATTAGACACGGTCAGTCTGTGGGCAACATCAGGGTTCATGAGGATATGCCGGATTCACCCTTAACCGAGCTAGGTATGAAGCAAGCCGAGAAAGTGGCCAAGTATGTGAGCAAAAAGCCTGTTACACGTATCGTTTCAAGTCCTTTGGTGCGAGCGGTTCAAACGGCTCAGCCGCTCTCCGAAGCGTTGTCTCTGCAGATCGAGCTGTGGAAGGATCTTTATGAATACCGTGAAGGCAGCGCTTACATAGGGCCTTCGAAGCTGGAATGGGAATGTCTGTATCCGGAAGTTGTCGTGTGCCCAAGCATGGAAGAGGACGGCTGGTGTTATCCTGGTGGTGAAACACCTGCAACGGTATGCGAGCGGGCGAAGGCAATCATTCAGAAGCTCCGCGAGCCGCAATACGAGAATGACTGCATCGCTATGTTCGCGCATGGATCGTTTAATGATTACTTGATCCGGGAGATACTGCACATATCCAGCGGGGCGCAGGTCAGCTTTCATCAATCGAACACGAATGTGAATATTTTTGTGATCAAGAGCGACGGGACGGAAGTGCGCAAGCTGAATCTGACCGAGCATCTGGAGCTGGCTTTTCGCACGTGATTCGACAGAGCATCGGGCTGTCTCTTCAGACGTGATTCGACAGGGCATTGGGCTGTCTCTTCAGACGTAATTCAACAGGGCATCGGGCTGTCGCTTCAGACGTAAGAAGGGGCGCTCGTGCTGGCAGTCCATCATCCCGCCGCGCCCCATCACTGCTGCCTGAACGGGGCGTGATTAACCATATTGAAAGGAGGTGAATACCTCAGTGCATTTGTACGTCATCAGACACGCACAATCAACGATGAATATTAAGCAAGGCGGAGGGGCAAACTGCGAGTTGTCACCGGTAGGATATTGGCAGGCCGAACAGATTCCGACCTTCTTCAAGGATATTAATATTAAAGCGATCTATTGCAGTCCGCTGCGTAGAACGATTCTTACCGCATTGCCGCTTGCCAAGGCGCATAGCCTGCCCATTATTCTCGTTCCAGAGATGTCTGAGATGTTTCTGGAGGAGTGGACAGATTACCGAGACTATGATTGGCAAAGCTGCAGCGAGATTGAAAGCGTTTACCCGGGAACGGCGTTTATCGAAACGCATGACAAGAGCAAGCAATGGTGGCCTGTATGGCCGGAGGATAAGCGCATTGTCGGAGCGCGGGTGCAAACCTTCTACGATGCTCATCTTGCCCCAAGAGCAGGAACGGATGAACATATTGTTGTGTTTGGACACGGCCAGTCTACGGCGGATTTGAAGCGCAGCGCCAATCCCGGCGACAAGATTCCGGTCTACAATGCGGGAGTTGTTGAGTTCACTATGAATGCTGATGGCACGTGTGAGTCTGCCAAAGTGCATACGGCCCATCTGGGTCCTCACGTTTCTGATTAATCTAACACATTTCATGGGGGGATATTCGATGTTAAGAAAAACATCCGTTATCGTAGTTATTTCTATCCTTGCGCTTGTAGTTGCGGCTTGCGGTCCAGATCGCGAGAATAATAAGGGCACTGATACGGGAAAGACGAATTCCCAGACGAATAATACCGAGGCGGCAAAGCCTGAGGAACTGACGATCTGGGCGAATGAGGCGGAGAAAGAACTCCAGGCTATTCGCGAAATTACCGAGAAATTTACGCAGGAGACAGGCGTTAAGGTTAAGGTCGTGCCTGTCAATGCGCGTGAGCAAGCCAAATCCTTCTCCTTGGACGGACCAGCAGGAAGAGGACCGGACCTGTGGTGGGCAACGCATAATTCCATGGGCAAGAATGTGCTGCAAGGACTTGCCGAGCCATTCAACCTGGATGAAGAGGTTCTGAAAAATTATTCAGAGGATACAATCAAAGCGGTTACCCAGCAGGGCAAAATCTATAACCTGCCGATGGTTGTCGAGACGGCTGTTCTTTACTACAACAAAGAACTGCTGCCAGAGGCGCCGGAGACATGGGCTGATCTGGAGAAATTCTCCGATACCTTTAATGACGCCAAGAAGAATAAATACGGCTTTATCCTGGATGGCATCAACTTCTACTACGGCAATATGTTCATGCAGGGCAATGGCGGCTATGTGTTCGGATACAATGATGAGAAAGGCTATGACGCAACCGATATCGGCCTGAACAATGAAGGGTCGGTACAAGGCGCGAAGCTGATTCAGAAATGGTTCCAGAAGGGTTACATTCCTCAATCCATTACGACTGATATTATGGATGGCTTGTTCAAGCAAGGTACTGTAGGAGCTGTCGTATCCGTGCCTTCTTCTCTGAAGAACTACACGGATTCACTCGGCGACAAGCTGGGTGTAGCGCCGCTGCCTAAGCTGGAGAACGGCCAGCGTCCGCCATCCTTCCTTGGTATTAAAGGCTGGGTTCTCTCTCCTTTCTCCAAGAACAAGGAATGGGGCCAGAAGCTTGCTGTCTACATGACGAACCAGCAGTCGCTTGAGCATTATTTTGAGACGGCAGGTGAAGTTCCAGCTACGCTAAGCGGCCTGGGAAGTGACAAAATTACGAACCACCCTTACTACTCCGCTGTAGCTGAGCAGGTCAAATCCGCTACGCCGACACCGAATAATCCGGAGATTTCACAGACGTGGGAGCCGATGAAGAACGCGCTTATCTTCCTCTCGCAGGGCAATGACGCCAAGCAAATTCTGGATGAAGCGGTTAGTCAGATCAAGGAACAAATTGCGATTAACCAGTCGAAAAAATAGATAGAGCCGGGGATGAGGATTGCTGCAATCCTCATCCGTCTATCGTTAGGGGGTTAACTCTTGGAACAACAGAACGAGCAGGGAAAAGGCGCAGGCAGAAGCGGCACTCCCCGACATCACAGCCCGACGACCGCGATGCTGCTGTCCATTATTCCGGGTTTAGGACAAGTGTATAACCGCAGATATATCAAAGGCTTGCTGCTCTTTATTGTAGGAGCTTCCTTCCTGGGCGTATTCAGCGATTTTCTCAATATCGGGTATTGGGGCATCGTTACACTAGGGACGCTGGAAGGGGTGGATGATTCCAGATCGCTGCTTATTCGCGGTATTATCTCTATTATATTGACGGCGTTTGCTGTTACCTTCTATGTGCTTAACTTGATGGATGCGAGGCGGGAAGCGGTCAAGATTCAGAATGGCTGGCGGATAACGTCTCTTCGCGAAGGCTTTACTACCGCATGGAACAACAGCTTTCCTTATGTGCTGGTCACGCCAGCGCTGTTCATGATTATTTTTGTATTGGTACTGCCGTTGTTGTTTATGATTTCGCTGGCATTTACGAACTATAATATCTACAATTCCCCGCCGCGGTTTCTTCTTAGCTGGGTGGGCTTCCAAAACTTTATTGATGTGTTCTCCGTGCCGATCTGGCGCAAAACGTTCTTCTCTGTCTTGTCCTGGACCGTTATATGGACGCTGGTTGCTACAACTTTGCAAATCGGTCTTGCTCTGTTCCTGGCGGTTATCGTCAATGACAAACGGGTAAGGTTTAAGAAGTTTATACGTACGTTTCTTATTTTGCCTTGGGCGGTGCCGGGCTTTGTATCGATTCTGACCTTCGCCGGAATGTTCAACGACCAGTTCGGTGCGGTTAACAATCTGCTGCTGGCGCCATTCGGCATTCATATTCCGTGGATGACGGACTCTATGTGGACCAAGGTAGCGATTATTTTCGTCGAGGTATGGCTCGGCTTCGCCTTTGTATTCGCTCTGTTTACGGGTGTGCTGCAAAGTGTGTCGGGCGACTGGTACGAGGCTGCTGAAGTGGATGGCGCGAACAAGTGGCAGAAGTTCCGGTTCATTACGCTGCCGCATGTGTTATTCGCTACGGCGCCGTTATTGATTATTCAGTACACGGGCAATTTCAATAACTTCAATCTGATCTATCTGTTCAACCAGGGCGGTCCGCCGGTGCGTGGACAATCGGCCGGGTCGACGGATATCGTAATTTCGTGGGTCTATAAGCTGACGTTCGATACAATGAATTACAATATGGCGGCTGTTATCTCCATTATGCTTGGTATCGTCGTTGCGGGCTTTGCTTTCATTCAATTCAGACGGACTCGTTCGTTCAAGGAAGGGGGAGACAGCCGATGAGCAGCAAGTTCAAATCCAGGCTGGAGCTGACCGGCATCTATCTGGTTATCTTCATTATGTTTCTCGTCATTATGTATCCGCTGGTGTGGGTGCTTGGCATCTCGCTCAGTCCCGGCACGAGTATCTATAATGCTTCCATTATTCCCAAGAATGCGTCGCTGGAGCATTACATCTGGTTATTCACGGACAAGGACAGCCATTATCTGCTGTGGTATAAGAATACGCTGATCGTCGCAGCAGCCAAGACGGTGCTGTCGCTGATTGTGACGCTGGCTATAGCGTATGCTTTCTCGCGCTATCAGTTCGTCGGGAAGAAGAACGGCCTGTTCGTCCTTATGCTGGTCAAAATCTTCCCGGTACTGATGGGGATGGTCGCGATCTATATCCTGCTCAACCTGCTGGGACTGCTGGACTCGCTGGTCGGTCTGACACTTATCTATGTAGGGACGTCTATCCCGACCCATGCTTTTCTGGTCAAAGGGTACTTCGATACGATTCCAAGGGATCTGGATGAATCCGCGAAGATTGACGGTGCGGGACATTTCCGCATCTTCTTCCAGATCATTTTGCCGCTGGCGGTGCCTATTATCGCGGTTGTCGCCCTATTCAACTTCATGGCGCCGTTCATGGACTTCCTGCTTCCGAGCATCGTCATCCGGAGTCCGGAGAATTATACGCTGGCACTGGGCTTGTACAACTTCATCAACCGGGAGTTTGGAAGCAACTTCACGCACTTTGCAGCGGGCTCCATCTTGATTGCAGTGCCGATTGCAACGGTATTCCTATACTTCCAGCGCTATCTGATCTCAGGACTGACAGCAGGCGCGTCCAAAAGCTAACGGTTCCAGCGGTTAGGGGCCTTCTTGCCGAATAGGGTGGGCCCCTTTACCGATGGATTGATGTGCAAGAGAGGAGGTGGATAATTATGAATCCTTGGCATATTGATGCTTTGGAAATGACATTTCGTCTTGTTGTTTCGTTCCTGCTGGGCGGTCTTATCGGGTTCGAGAGGGAGCTTAACAATCATGCGGCAGGGCTGAGGACGAACATTCTCGTCTGTCTGGGTTCAACGCTTATTATGCTGCTGTCTATGTATGGCTTTGAGATGTTTGCGGACGAGCCGAATGTCAGGATGGATCCGGCGAGGCTTGCGGCCCAGGTCATAACCGGGGTCGGGTTTCTAGGAGCGGGCACGATTATGCAGAAGGGCTTGTCAGTGAAAGGCTTGACCACGGCCGCGACGCTGTGGGTCATGGCGGCAATCGGGCTTGCGGTAGGCGCAGGGTTCTATTATCCGGCCATCATCTGCTGCGCATTAGTCTTCGGTTCGCTGCGGATATTGAACAAGCTGGAGCATCGCTTTCTGGCAGCGGGCAAGTCGCAGGTATTGCGCATTCAGGTAGTGAAAGGCTCGAGATGCCTGAATGAACTGCAGCACTATTTGACAGACAAAGAGGTCCGCGTTAAAAATATTAGTATCGATAATGAAGAACAGTTCGGCAATTCCATGCAGCAGGTGACCGTTACCTTCACAGCCTCCAGCAACAAGATTCGGATCGCGCTTGTGAACAAGCTGAATCGGCTGCCGGGCGTGAAATCACTGAAGATAGAGGGATAGATTAAAAGCTGCAATCGTAGTAAAATAAAGTAAAATGGTAGATTTGTCATCAAACTCTGCCGTCTATGAGGTGATTGTAATCTCTACCATTAAAGATGTGGCGCTGCTTGCGGGTGTTTCGCCTGCGACGGTATCCAGAGTAATAACGAATAAAGGCAATATTGCAAGTGATACGAAAGCAAAGGTTCTCTCTGCGATGGAACAGATCAACTATGTGCCGTCACAATCCTCTATTGCTCAGAGCAAACCGGGCACGATCAGCTTCTCCATCGCGAGAAACCCCAAATATAAGCTGGGCAATCCATTTTTTAGCGATGTGCTCTTCGGCATATCGGACGCAGCGCGACGGGTTGATTACAATGTGAACTTCTCGTTGTCGCATAATGTGGAAGAACAGATCGCAAGCTGCATCAAGCTGTATCGGGAGAAGCAGGTGGACGGCTTTATTTTTACCAGTGTGCTGAGATCGGATAAGGATATTCTGCTTAAGAGCATGCTGGAGAAGGAAATACCGTTCGTCATGATTGGCACGAGCCTCAATCATCATGTCTTCTCCATTCACAATGACAATATTCGCGACAGCTATATGGCGACCAAGTTTCTGATCGAGAAGGGCTACCGGAAGATTCTGTTTCTCACGAATCAGTTGAAGCAGGATGTCATGTACGACCGGCTTCACGGCTATCAGCGCGCGGTTGAGGAGCATGGGCTTGACATTACGTCATCACATGTGGTCTACAGCGAGAATGAAGAAGCGGAAATAACGAGGGCATTGGATGGGGTCATGGAGGAAGGGGTCGCATTCGACGCGATTATGACGATGGAGAGCATCATGTCGCTCACCGCGTTGAAATATTGTCAGAGCAAAGGTCTGCGGGTGCCGGAGGATGTAGGCATCCTGTGCTTCAGCAACGCGCCTTACCTGGAGAAGATGACGCCTTCCATTACCGGTGTGAACCTGAATCCGGATCTGATGGGCGCGGAAGCGTTCCAGCTTCTGTACGATCTGATCCACGATAGGCCTAAGGCATCGGTGAAGAAGAGCGTTACGCTCCCTTCAGAAATTATGGAGCGGCAATCAACTCAACGAATGAAACTAAATTAATGCGGAGCACCCGCTGGAGCCTGTCATGATGACGGCTGCAGCGGGTGTTTTAGTTATGAAACATTTTACATTTTTGCTTCGTTATAACATTCAGGCAGGCGTTATTAGGGCAGAACAGAGAAGAAAGCCTGATCGGAGCTGTATCCGGTATAAGTATTGCCTGTGTAGTGGTAGTCTTCAACGTAAAGGGAATAAGCTTTGCCTTTAGGCATCGTTGAATAAACGGAGTAAGGAATATAGAAGACATAAGATGTAGAACCTGGAGATTTGTAGATAGGCCCTGAGTTGTAGACAAAACT
Organism: Paenibacillus oenotherae; assembly: GCF_019443105.1. Classification (GTDB taxonomy): domain Bacteria; phylum Bacillota; class Bacilli; order Paenibacillales; family Paenibacillaceae; genus Paenibacillus_Z; species Paenibacillus_Z oenotherae. Next base: position 8,765 of record NZ_JAHZIJ010000009.1, on the reverse strand, counting down.
GCCGTCCAGAGCTGTTATGTTAAGTTGTGAAGCTTTGACATCCGTTGTTTGATTCCAAATGACAACGGTTGGGGCGCTGTTGTGCAGGCTGCCATTAGAAGGGTATACGATTTGCGTTCGAGCGTCGGCAAAGGCTGTTGCTGCTGTTATTGTCATTAAACAAAGCGCTAACACGAATACGGAAAGGGTACGACCAAGCTTGAAAGCTTTTGTCATTGTATCACTCCTAATCTCAATTTGAATTTGGGCAATCGAGCAGATTTGCGTTGGCCAACGGATCTACAGCTTTATTATACTGTAGTACCAATTATTGTCATGGTAGTATAGGGTCATATATAAGTCGATTTGTGTAATATAAGGTTAATTTTACCTTAATTTAATTGTGGAGATAGCTTCGATATAGGCGATGTCACTATGTAGATTAATGCGATTAACCAGGGTATTGCAAAATGAAAATGAAAGTGATACTATAAGTTTCAAATAAAAAAATGACCAAATGAATATAATAGTCAATAAGTTCGTGATGGACGATGGCTCCGGTAGAGGCGCCTTTTTTTAAACTAATTTATGACTATATGACTTAATTGGTCATTTCATGATACAGAGGAGTGGATAGAGATGAAGAGAGGCTTGAGTCAATTCGGCAGCGAGCTGGCGTCGATAGTGCGCAACCGCAAAGTGCTCATTCCGGTTATTGCGGTATTGATGGTTCCTGTTCTTTATACGGCTATGTTTCTGGGGGCATTCTGGGATCCGTATGATCGCTTGGAGGATCTGCCAGTTGCGATTGTGAATGCTGACAAGGGTGCGGAATTCAATGGAAAAACGCTGCATATCGGTGAAGAATTTGTGGACAAGCTAAAGGAGAATCCGCAGTTCAATTGGGATTTCGTCACCGAAGCTGAGGCAAAGGCAGGGATGGACGACAAGACGTACTATATGACGATTGAAATCCCGGAGGATTTCTCCGAGAAGACAACGACACTGACGTCCGATGCGCCTGCCCCGGCAAGGTTTACGTATATGCCGAATGAAAGCTTTAATTTCCTGGCTTCCCAGATTGGGAACACGGCGGTTGAGAAGATGAAGGAATCCTTGAATAAGGAGATTACGGAGGTCTACGTCAGAACGGTGTTCGATCAGATGGAGCAGCTTGCTGACGGGATCGGCAAAGCGAGCGATGGAGCGGGCAAGCTGGCTGAAGGTACGAGCAAGGTGAAGGATGGCGCCGGGCAGCTCGAGCAGAATTTAGGCAAGCTGGTAAGCGGATCGCTTTCATTGAAGGATGGAGTCGCCAAGCTGGAAGCCGGGGGCAGCAAGCTTCAGCAAGGCGCAACAGCGCTAAGCGGCGGCGCAAGCAAATTGGCGAGCGGTCTTGCTGCGCTTCATAAAGCAGAGCAAGAGCTTAGTGCGGGTGTCACGGCGCTTGGCACTGGGGCGGATGCGCTGCAGGCAGGCTCTCACAATTTGAGCAATGGCTTATCGCAGCTCTCGCAAGGAAGCGGAACGCTTGCAGACAATACGCTGCAAGCGGAGCAGGCTGCGGGCAAGATTGCAGCCGGATTGCAGCAGTCTCAGGCAGGAGGCGTCAAGCTGGAGCAAGGCGCAGCGCAGCTCGTTCAAGGACTAGAGGTTCTGGCGTCCAAGAACGCCGAGCTGGCCCAGGATCAGGGATTCCAAGGGCTGATCGCAGGAAGCAAGAGTCTGGCCGCCGGTCTGGCGAGCTCAAACGAGGCGCAGAAGCAATTAAGTGCGGGTGCGAGCGGACTGCATGCCGGACTTGGCAAGCTGAAGGCAGGTCTGGATACATTCGATGGCAAGCTGAAGGAAGCTGCCGCAGGCGGACAGCAGCTGGCTGCCGGAGGGAAGAAGCTGTCGGACGGAGCGAAGAAAGCTGCGGATGGCATGGAGCAGTTCGGTACGAAGCTGGCAGAAGCTGCCGATGGCAGCAAGGCGCTGTCCGCAGGAGCAGCGACGGTATCCGGCGGCGCGACTCAGCTGCATCGGGGCCTTAGCCTTCTTCAAAGCAATGTCAATCCGTTCATCGACGGCTCATCCAAGCTGCAGGATGGAGCGCAAAAGCTGAATACGGCGCTGCTTCAGCTGGATGACGGCTCGAAGGAGCTGTCCGGCAAATTAAGTGATGCGACAGCGAAGACATCCGGGCTGCATGCATCGGATTCCATGTTCGAAATGTTTGCCGGGCCTGTTGAGGCCGATGTGCAGAAGGTGAATGAGGTGCCTAACTACGGCACAGGCTTCGCGCCGTATTTCTTGTCCCTTGGCTTGTTCGTAGGCGCGCTTGTCATGACCATTGTCTACTCTGTACGTGAGCCGGCCGTTCGTCCGGCAAGCGGCCTTAGCTGGTTCTGGAGCAAGGCGCTCACGCTTGTCATTGCAGGAACGATTCAAGCTCTGATCGCTGATGCGGCGCTTCTGATGATTCTCGATCTGGAAGTGAAGAGTATCCCGCTGTTCATGCTGTTCTCCATTCTGACGAGCATAACGTTCATGATGCTGATCCAGTTCCTCGTGACGACGATGCAGAATCCGGGCCGATTCCTGGCGATTGTTCTGCTGATCTTCCAGTTGACGAGCTCGGCAGGCACATTCCCGCTTGAACTGATCCCGAACTGGCTGCAGAAGGTTACGCCTTGGCTGCCGATGACGTACTCGGTCGCAGGATTGAAGGATGTTATCTCAAGCGGCGATTATTCGTCGATGTGGCGTCATGCCGCCGTGCTTGGCGGATTCGCGCTAGTATTCGCATTGATTACAATGATTTACTTTGCAGCAGTACACCATAAGCAGAAGGCACAGGGATCGGAGACTGCTGTTGCGGCATCATAATATTGCAAAAAGGGCTGCTCGCACCAGTAGAATCTCCTACTGTATGCGGGCAGCCCTTCCTTATATCGCAAGGCCGGGATTATTCAACGGCAACTTGACGCTCATTGCCGGCTTCGATCTTGACATACGTCACATCGCCGTAGACGTCCTTCCCTTGGAACCAGCCCTCGCCCTTCAGTCCGGCAAGGCTGTTCAAGCTATCCGCCTGGAGAGCGGGGGAGCTGTTAATGGTTACATTCTTCCCGGCGATGCCGTGAATGGCGACCATATAATATTGCAGCTCCGGTGTGTACGTCCCTGCTTTGGAGGAGGCATGGAACAGCGCTCCACCATCCTTTTGCTGCGCGGAGAGTGTTTGTTTGAAATAATGCTCCTGCTCATACTGATAAGTGGCCCCGTCATCATCATAATAATGGAAGGAGGTCTGGACGGTATCCGGGAATACGTCAACCGTTACAGTGTCGACCTTATTCTCGCCGATGTAATTCATCACTGGCTGAGACGGAATGATCGCCCCTTTCTTGATGAAAAGAGGGATGTCCGTCCAGTTCTTCAGATCGACCTGATGTGTAATGGTCTGGCCGCCCTCGTACACGGTGCCGTTCGCGTAGTCAATCCATGTGCCTTGCGGCAAGTAAACCGGCTTGGTCGGCTCTGCCTCCGTAACGACTGGCGAGACCAGCAGCCAATCGCCGAACATCCAGGAATCGACCAGATTCGCTACAGCAGGATCCTGCGGATAGTCCATCATGAGCGGCTTGACCAATCCGAGTCCTGACTCATAGGCTCTGCGCTCGTAGGAATAGATATAAGGAATCAGCTTGTAGCGCAGCTCAATCGCCGCCTTGGCTGCTGCCTCCGCCTGTTCGCCATAGAACCATGGCTGCCGCTGATGATCGAGCTTGCCATGCACGCGGAAGATTGGAGTAAAGGCACTGAACTGCATCCAGCGCGCATAGTTGTCCGGCTGCGGATTGGTTTGGAACCCGCCAGTGTCCATTCCCCACTTGGCTTGCCCGACATTGACCGCTGAGAGCATGCGCTCCCGCTGCTCGGCCATCGGCTTGAACCCGCTGGAGATATCGCCTGACCATAGTCCGTAAGCGTATTTCTGCGCACCCAGGTAGAAGTTCCGGTTGAGCGACCAGACACGCTTATCGGAATATTTGCGCTGCTCCTCGTACAATCCTTTTTGCATATCAATAAACTGCGTGGTCGTATAGCCCTCGTCGGCCTCATCATTCCACCAGCCGATAATTCCGGTATCGAATGCTTGCTTCGCATGCTCGAAATACCATTGCCGTACCTCATCAATGGAGAAATCCAAATCATTGACGGGCAAATTGGAGAAATAATCGGGATATACCGGCTTATTCGGCCACCAGAAATTATGCTCGGTCGCATAACGGCCCTGCTCGGTGTCCACATGAATCCGCGGCTTGAAAATTCCTGTCAGCTTGATGCCCATTCCATCCAGCGTCTCCTTCAGCTTGCCGGATGATCCGTTCGGGAACTTCTTCTCATTCCAGCGGAATTCCCCGTACTGGTCCTCGCCCCATGCCTTCCAGTCAAAGTCGAGCGAGAAGCTGTCGATCGGAATTCCCTTCTGCCGGTATGTAGTCACATGCTGGAGCAGCTCCTTCTCATCAATGCCCCATTCGCTGTTCATGAAGCCCAGCGCCCATTTGGGGAACAGTGGCGGTTTGCCGCTAATATCGGCTGCTGTGGACATGATGCCAGGCGGATTGCCTACGATAAAATAATAGTGGGGACTCTTCTTCGACAGGTTGCTGAAGGAAAAAGTATCCCCGCTGTTCCTGTATTCCGCATCAATCGTGTCTACCAGCAGGCCGTATCCCGCAGTGCTCCATACAAACGGGGCTCCGGCATGGCCTTGCATCCCGCCCTTGACTGATTTGGAGCTGGCTCGCAGCATGCCGTCCGTAGATATCTCCGATGATTGATAGCCGCTAATCCCGTAGAGGCTGTCGTTCTTATCATGTGTAAAGGCAAGCTCGTCTTCTAAAGCCAGCAGGATGTCCGCTTGCTTCAGCAGCAGCTTGTTGGCCGCATCGTAAACTGTGATGCTGCGATCCTTTTTATTAATTTCCACTTTCATCTGATCGGTCTTCACGGTGATCGGGTCGCCTTCCGCATCAATGACCGCTCCAACCGGAGCAAAATCACGGGTTCCGATTACTTCCGTGTCCGGTTCCTCAGCGCCGCCCGGATTAACCCGTACTCTTAATGCATCGGCTTGAACGACATCGATGAGAATAACATCCTTGCCCGAGCTCAGCTCGAGCCCATCAGCCTGCGACTTTACGACACTCAAGGCCTTCTCGTCAGAACTGGGTGAAGCGCTTTCAACAACGGGTGCAGATTTCTCTTTCTCTGCGTCTTGCTCTGCGCCTCGGTTCATCGAGACTGCAACAATAACGGCGATCACTGCAAGCGTAATTCCACCAACAATAAGCATCAACTTTCCCCGGTTACGTGTCATAGCTCCCATAATGTCCCCCAATAAGATGATGTATGTATTTCTATCGTTAATTGTAACCCGAAAAGAAAGGAAATAGCTAAACTTAATTGATAATTTTGGCATAAAATATGATGTCCGGTCGATTTAATGGAACGGAATTTATTTATAGTATTTATTGTTAAAGTATTGAACAGTTCAAATAAACAAAGGGATCGCTTTTCCAATAACCCTCTGACTCATCTAAAACACATGCGAACATTACCTTAAAATTTAATAAATATGCAAAATAATTAATAAATAGACATTTAACGACAAAATATCTAAATGAAATTTTTATTTCGATACTGTAAGATGACTTTGAATTACGCAAAATTACTATTTAATTGGGGTGAGAAATGCTTTTGATAAATAGAATTTGGACTGTGATTTCAAGACATAAAAATAAATATCGAGGAGATTGATCATGAAGAAAAGTAGAATAATCAGGATGCTACTAATAATTGTATGCTTAATGCTGTTATTGCCGAGCATTGCCATTGGCAAATCCAAGGACAATGCTGCCGCAACAATTGAAATGAAACCTGACAACGGCACGGGAGAACTCAATACGGATGATTCTAGGCTGGAAAAAGATGCTGAGCCTAAAGTAGTGAAAGAAATGACAGAAAAGAGAACATTCAATACAAAGCATTTTCTAATGGATGACGGAACCATGAGAGCGGAAATTCATCAAGGAAATTTACACTTTCAGGACGAGACTCATAATTGGCAAGAGATTAACACAGCATTGATTGACGAGGCGGACATTGATATCACAGCGATGAAGGTATCGAAGGACATTGCCAAAGAGGCAAGAGAAATTACGAACAACAACAAAGCTAAAGTGAAGAAGGGAGTAGACAGAAGTCAGACAAATTTCCGCTCTATCAAGGTGCCATTTGATACGGTCATTCCGAAGGATTACAGTAAGGGGTATTCAATTGCCAAAGGGACGGACAAGCTGACTTTTAAACCGGTGAATGCAAACAAATCTATCGGCACGATCGATAGTGGGGCAAAGAATCGGATTCATTATAAGAACGTCTGGAGCTATACGGATGTAGAACTGATTGTAACAAACCAGGGGGTGAAGGAGTATATCTATCTCCTTAATGACAAAGCTCCTAAGAAGTTTTCATTCGAAATCAATGCGAAGTTGAAAAATAATCTCCAGCAGGGTGACCTGATTATTGAACCACTCTGGATGGAGGATAGTAAAGGGAACGTGAGAAATATTCAGCCGACCATTGCAATGGAAGGAAAGAAACATATGTTTCATATCGAGGTAGATACGGATGGGATGAGTTACCCGATAACGGTAGACCCGAGTGTCTGGGTTTATTCTTACGGGAGCGGGGGCGGCGCAGCCGGAGTATCATCATATAGTCCTGATATGTCGTTCCCCACCATATTAAGGGTCGGAGAAAGAACCTCAGGAAGCACGAAGGACATCTATCTTGCTTACTACAAATTCCCTCTTGGTCACATACCGGAAAATACGCAAATTACAAGCGTTGTCCTTGCTGCTAAAATGTCAAGCTTAGATATACAGCCGGAGGCTTATCTGGATATTATTCCTTATGAGGTAGAGGGAAGCTTGAATGTGCAGAACCTAACCTATAATAATCGTCCCAGTCATACGACTACTAATAGTGGAGGGTCACTGAGAGTAAGCAGAAATCGCGTGCCTATGACGACTGATTACTTGTACTGGGATGTTACAGCGATGACAAAAAGCAACTTTGAGAACACCTCCACTTTGCATGCTAATAAGTCGGTTTCGATGGTTCTATATCCCGTTAGTTCGGGAGGAAATGGAGCATTAAAACATGTCCAGTTCGACGGGTCCTCACCGCCCATAAACAAATTAATTATCAACTATAGAACGAGTACAGTAAACTCTCCTCCAACTGTAAGTTTTAGCAAAAATGACATCGTAATGTATTTAAACAGAAGGACAAAAATTTGTTGGAATTATAAAGATTTAAATGGTGACGATCAAGTGAAATATCGGATGTCAGGGATAAGGTATGACGGTTCATCGGCATACCACTCTGGAGTGAACTATTTGAGTGGAAGTTATGGCAGCTCATATTGTCATTATTTAAATAGTGCTCTTTCAACTGGAATGTGGGAATTTAAGGTTTCTGCATTTGACGGAATAGACTGGAGCAATGAAATTGTGAGGGATGTGGTGATAGATCATGTGGATGCTCCGAACACTCACTCCAATGTTCCGATGAACGAAATAAACAAAGTCTATTACGGAGGATTTGATACGGGAGATACCGTGGATTTTTTCAAATTCACTGCTTCTTCCACGGGAGGAAATCACTTGTCATTGAAAAATCTCACTTCTCAGTATAATCCAACAGAAATTAATGTTGTGATATTAGATGAAAATAATCAGGTGGTTGTGCCCGCGTCCAACACTATTAAACACGGAATAAGCTTGGAAATTGATTTCAATTCAGTGGAGGGAAAAATTTATTACATACGTATTTCCAATGTTGCTGCAAATTTCGGTGGTCCTTATAAATGGGCAGTGACTCCAACGCAGCATTCCTTTTTGAAAAACCAGTATTCTTACATCTATGATTCATTGGGGCGTTTGCAATTTATCTCATATTATTGGGGGTTCTACTACATGAGGACCGAGTACATTTATGATTTAAACGGAAACATCATCAAGCGGATTAGTACTCAAACAGAGAGAAAATAGACGATTGCATACTTACCTAAAGATAAATTATACAAGGAGGGCTTTGTTATATGAGAAAAATGATAGTTGTAATGCTTGTTTTATCTCTCTTATTAACAGGCATTAACACCGCAAGCGCCAATTCCGGTACGAAGACTGTTAATGACAGGACACCGTATACAGAATCATACTCTGTCGTGCCATTCGAGAATGAGCCAATTCAATCAGTGAATACTATTATCGAACCCATCGATCCCGTTCAATTGAGTAATGTAGATGGAGCAATAATCGTAGACAAGCTTCCCCAGGTTGTTGATGCGGTATACGGTGAGGAACCGACCGTAACGGACTCCGTATACGGCAGAAGTGCCCGTATGATGACGGCCATGTCCGATCCGATTCCTTCACCGAGTATCCTGTCTGCCATTAACAATCTGAATCTCAAAAACATGCAATCCCCCTTCCGAATCAACAAAGGGGCGGAGAGCATCTCGCCCGTAAGCGGCAGCTTATCGCTGCAGGAAGCGGATCTGTCCCTGCCTGGGCGCAATGGCTTATCCTTTACCTTGAGCCGTTACTACGATTCTTCCTCCTCGAATGTCTACGACAAAGAGGTATCTTTCGGCTTATTTTGCTCCTGTATCATTGAATACGATGCGATCAGCTATACAGAGAGATATAACGACAATACAG
>NZ_JAHZIJ010000098.1 GCF_019443105.1 Paenibacillus oenotherae | reverse complement strand
GATTACGATCGCGTGGCTGCCGCCGCAAATGTACGAGCAGCTGCTGGAGGAGGAAGCGCCCTCGAAGCTGAGACTGCTGCTGACGGGAGCGGACAAGGTGAAAGGGTACAAGCCGGTGCCGTACGAAGTATGGAACACGTACGGACCGACGGAGAGCACGGTTATCTGTACGGCGTACCGGATCGAAGGGGAGTCAGGGAACATTCCGATCGGGAAGCCGTTGTCCAATACGCGGCTGTATGTCATGGATGATCGGCTCAGGGAGCAGCCGATCGGGGTAGCCGGAGAGCTGTGCATCGCGGGAGCGGGCTTGGCGCGCGGCTACCTGAACCGCCCGGA
>NZ_JAHZIJ010000097.1 GCF_019443105.1 Paenibacillus oenotherae | reverse complement strand
GTACACTGATCTGGTGGACTTTGATACCCAGAACTCCCTCCCAAGTGACACGGCCCACATCTTCACAGCCTCTGTCAACTGTGCTTTTTCGGCGTATCTAGCGCCTTGCACCACTTCATTCTGCCGATACTCCCATGCCACGGTGTGCCCCTCTGAGACAACGAGTCCGGAGAAGTCCTCGTTGTCCCATTCTGCCGGGTGTACATCGTCCTCCGAAGAATCATCATCCTCCATATGCTCAGGTTCTGAGTCTTCAATTTCCATCTCCTGTACTAGACCTGGGTGTCTCTCCCCTTCATCTGCAAACCCCCCCGGTCCCATGTCTTCTTGGCCTCCTTCCTCTCCGGCACCC
>NZ_JAHZIJ010000096.1 GCF_019443105.1 Paenibacillus oenotherae | reverse complement strand
CTGTTGTAGTCATAGCAAACTCGACAACAGATAAAGTAGTTGTAAAAGATGTACCAGCGGGAGCAACAGTAAACATCTACAACGAACTGGGTATCGTCATTGGAACGGCAACGAACGATGGCGGCAGCACAGGTGATGTGACCGTGAACATCCCAACTGGCCTGAACGAAGGCCAAGAGATCGATGCGACGATCACGGAGACGAACAAGCTGGAAAGCACGAAGACACCAGCGACAGCAGTGGCAGAAGTAAGCGCGCCACCTGTTGTAGTCATAGCAAACTCGACAACAGATAAAGTAGTTGTAAAAGATGTACCAGCGGGAGCAACAGTAAACATCTACAACGAACTGGGTATCGTCATTGGAACGGCAACGAACGATGGCG
>NZ_JAHZIJ010000095.1 GCF_019443105.1 Paenibacillus oenotherae | reverse complement strand
CGCTGGCGATTGAGCAGTCGACCGATGGAGGGACAACGTGGAGTGCAGCGACGACATCGGGTGCACTTGGTGGAAGTGATACGAGTGCAACGGTGACAGGTTTAAGTGCGAATACGAGCTATTCGTTCCGTTTGGTCGTAACAGGCGGAGCGAATGCGGGGAACTCGAATGCGGTAGCGGTGACGACGCTGTCCGTCCCGGTGAGTGATTTTGCAACGGCGGGAAAGACATCGACGACAGCGGATTTTGGTTGGAGTGCAGTAAGTGGAGCCTCGTTGCTGGCGATCGAGCAGTCGACCGATGGAGGGACAACGTGGAGTGCGGCAACGACATCGGGTGCACTTGGTGGAAGTGATACGAGTGCAACGGTGACAGGTTTAAGTGCGAATACGAGCTATTCGTTCCGTTTGGTCATCACTGGCGGAGCGAATGC
>NZ_JAHZIJ010000094.1 GCF_019443105.1 Paenibacillus oenotherae | reverse complement strand
AAATGGTTTTGAGCCCCTCAATAAAATCGGTCTTGTGTTGGACGCGAACCTTTGGAAACGTAGAACGTACTTTGTGTACGACGCAATGTTGAACGTCTGCCCGCGGATACATCTCTTTAAAAGCATCATCCAAACCCGGGAGCCCATCAAACACACCGAGTAAGACCTCATGTACACCACGGGCATACAGGTCTTTAAGGACGTCTTTCCAACCATTGGAGCTCTCATGGCCACCAATGTAGAAGCCCAGGATTTGACGATGTCCTTCTTCATCAATGCCCATAGCAAAGTAGATGACCTCACCGCTCACCGTACTGCGTTTGAGTTTCACATACATGCCGTCTAGATAGATCACGCTGTAGCGCTTTTTCAACGGTCTTTGATGCCATGTCTGGATATCCTCCAGTACGGTTGCGGTGATGTTGCTGACCGTCGTAGGCGAATAGTGAC
>NZ_JAHZIJ010000093.1 GCF_019443105.1 Paenibacillus oenotherae | reverse complement strand
AAATGGTTTTGAGCCCATCAATAAAATCGGTCTTGTGTTGGACGCGAACCTTTGGAAACGTAGAACGTACTTTGTGTACGACGCAATGTTGAACGTCTGCCCGCGGATACATCTCTTTAAAAGCATCCTCCAAACCCGGGAGCCCATCGAACACACCGAGTAAGACTTCATGCACGCCACGGGCGTACAGATCCTTAAGAACGTCCTTCCACCCATTGGAGCTCTCATGGCCACCAATGTAGAAGCCCAAGATTTGACGATGTCCTTCTTCATCAATGCCCATAGCAAAGTAGATGACCTCACCGCTCACCGTACTGCGTTTGAGTTTCACATACATGCCGTCGAGATAGATCACGCTGTAGCGCTTTTTCAACGGTCTTTGATGCCACGTCTGGATATCCTCCAGTACGGTTGCGGTGATGTTGCTGACCGTCGTAGGCGAATAGTGAC
>NZ_JAHZIJ010000092.1 GCF_019443105.1 Paenibacillus oenotherae | reverse complement strand
TTCGCGCGGCTGTACGGCGGCGAGGAGCTGCCTGCGCTGCGGATCCAATACAAGGACTACGCAGTCTGGCAGCGGGAGCGGCTGAGCGGGGAAGAGCTGAAGCGTCAGGAAACGTACTGGCTGGAGCGGTTCGGAGGCGAGCTGCCGGTGCTGGAGCTGCCGACGGATGATGCGCGTCCGGCCGTGCAGCGGTTCGAAGGCGAGTCGATCGGCTTCGATCTGCCGCTGGAAGTGGAGGCGCGCGTACGTCAGATCGCTTCGCAGACGGGCGCAACGCTGTACATGGTGCTGCTGGCGGCGTATGCGACGCTGTTGTCGAAGTACAGCGGGCAGGAGGATATCATCATTGGAACGCCGGTGGCGGGCCGCCCGCATGCGGACTTGGAGCAGGTCATCGGCATGTTCGTCGGGACACTGGCGCTGCGTAACGAAGTGAAGAAGGAAGCGACGTTCCTGGA
>NZ_JAHZIJ010000091.1 GCF_019443105.1 Paenibacillus oenotherae | reverse complement strand
CAGGCAGCTCCTCGCCGCCGTACAGCCGCGCGAACTCTTCCACCAGCACTTGCATCGAGACTCCGTCTGATATGATATGGTGCATATCGTACATGAACAGACGCTTGCCTTCCTCCGCCAGCTTCACCACACGCGCCCGGAACAGCGGCGCTTCGCTCAGCTCGAACGGACGCATGAACGCTTCGATCGCGGCTTCCGCCGTTTCCGCCCCTTCCAGCTGCTGCTCTTCCAAGACAAACGGCACTTCCGCGTGCACCCGCTGCACCGGCTCCCCTTCCGCCAGCTCGAACGAGGTCCGCAGCGATTCGTGGCGGCGGATCAGCTCCCGCAGCGCGCTCTCCATCCGCTTCGTGTCCAGCTCGCCTTCCACCATGTAAACCCCCGGCATATTGTAGCTCGTCTGCGCGCCTTCCAGCTGATTCAGGATATACATCCGCCGCTGCGCCGACGATACCGGGTAATACG
>NZ_JAHZIJ010000090.1 GCF_019443105.1 Paenibacillus oenotherae | reverse complement strand
AGTTTCACATACATGCCGTCGAGATAGATCACGCTGTAGCGCTTTTTCAACGGTCTTTGATGCCACGTCTGGATATCCTCCAGTACGGTTGCGGTGATGTTGCTGACCGTCGTAGGCGAATAGTGACTGCCAAACATGCTCTCGATGAAGCGTGCGACATCACGGGTTCCCATTCCGCTCTTGTACATTTGAATAACAGCCTCCTCCAGCCAGCCGTCTCGGCGTTGGTACGGCTCGAAAACGTGCGTCTGAAAGGCACCGTTGCGATCACGTGGCACTTCAAGCGCGTCGATGTGACCAAACTTCGTATGGAGCGAGCGATTGTAGTAGCCATTTCGACTGTTCCGCTCGTTCGTTTCATCCTCCATGAAGTGTTTGATCTCCGCCTTCATAATGGATTCCAGGTTTTCTTTTACAAACTGAGTGACAAGATTTTCAAATAGGTTTGTGAGCTGGTTTTCTGCTATTATAGTCATG
>NZ_JAHZIJ010000008.1 GCF_019443105.1 Paenibacillus oenotherae | reverse complement strand
AGAAAAAATTGTATACTTGGACACCATCGCCTACAACGAACGTTTTGAGAACCGTGTCATCCCAGGTTTTGGCGATCCCGTTGTCAAACAAAAACTTAATGAGATGTTTGAAAAGCGCTATTCCTCGGATTCTGTTCAGTCGGATCCTCGGATCGAAAGTTAAACCACTATGGCGGGGGCGGATTCCTCCACCCCCACCAACACCCGATGGATATATCTACAAGCTTACACAAACTTCTTGACGCTACCCAGAACGAAAAAAAGCGTGCGTTTTCGCAGGAATGTTCGCCGTTTAACCTCGGGCGAGACGGCTCATCAACAGAAATAAGCTGGCGCTCTGCGCCAGCTTATTCACTTGTGGATAGATGCATTTATTGCATCTATGGCATCCATGCACCTACTGCATCTACTGCATCTACTGCATCATTGCACCTACTGCATGGATGCATCCACTGTATCATTACATACTGCATCACTGCACCTACATCGGCGCACCTATGGCATCACTGCACCTGTTGCATCTGCTGTGGACGCTCTCCAGCGCCTTCGGGTGGCATCCGGTCCCCTCTCTGTCCGGGGCCGCCGCCACCAGGACCACCGCCGCCGGGACCTCCCATCCCGCTTCTGCCCTCGGTAACTCCCGACTCATTCAACCAGGTTACGGTCGTTGAAGTCTCGAAATCGACCACCTTCGTACCACCTTGATACTCACCGCCATCATAGAGACCATTCGCTGCGCTGCCTGTCGATGTTCCTCCTGAGTAGAGGGTATAGGAGGCACCCTTCTTCAGATTCGGTGAACTAACGAATACGGACTGATACTCTTTCGATGGAGCGAAGGTAATAATGGCGTTCCCATCGCTATCTTCCAGGTGAACCAGCGTGCCTGCTTGCTGAGTCTGCGGATAAGTCATCAGCAGACCGGATTGCGTCGATTGCTCCGACGTTGCTTGGGCCATGCCAGAGCTTCCGGCGGCAACGAGGGTTCCGCCTGTTATCTCGAAAGTGCCATCGTAATCCAGGGCGCCGTTATTGTTCGCAGTTGGGCCGTTGACAATGACCGTCCCTCCGCTCATCGCGATCGAGCCATTCGCGTCCAAACCGTCGCCTTGCGCTTCGACGGTCAAATAGCCGCCGCTGATCGTTAGCTTGTTGGACGAAGCAGCGCCGGATGGACCGCCGGCGCCGGGTTCCCCCTCCGTGGCGGCGGCGTCCCCGCCTGCAACATTCACCCCGTCATCACTTGCAACAACGTTTATTGTCCCCTCCGAGATCGCGATCGCCGGGGCTTCGATTCCCTCATTGCTGCCCGCGATATCGACCGTACCGCCTGCAATGGCAATCGCTATGTCCGCGTGAATGCCATCGTCAACGGCATCTATACGGATATCTCCTCCCGTGATCCCAATGCCGCCCTTGCTGTGTATGGCATCTTCGCCGGATTTCAGGTTGAACGTACCGCCCGCAATGGCGATGACTCCTTCCGAGCCCGCTGTGTCGTTCGTCGTTTTCATTCCATGTCCGCCTGCTTCGATTGTGATATTGCCCTCCTTGACAGCTATCAGATCACGTCCCATCATACCGTCGTCAACGGCCCTGATCTCCAGCGTTCCTCCCATTACTTTCAGCTTATCCTTGCTTGTTATCCCATTATTATAGTTGGCTTGCACAACGAGCTTGCCGATACCGTTAATCGTCAGATCATCCTTACTGAAGATCGCCGCATTAGGCTCATCCGTTGATTGATCCGTTGATTCACCCGTAGACTGATTCGCGGATTCGTCTTTGGGCTCATCCGTTGATTCGTCCGTAGACTCTCTTGTAGACTCACCCACAGACTCGCCCGTGGATTCACCAGAAGACTCACCCTTGGACTCCCCAGCGGTTTCACCTGAATAAACGTAATCCGTTCCATCCGACACCAGGTTCTCCGTTCCCTCTGCCAAAGTAAGAATTGCTTTGCCTGCCTCTGCAACATAGATTGGCGAGGTGGTGCTGTTATGAATCTCCGCCCCGTTTAATACCAGGCGTACGACTCCTTTGTCCGGCACATCGATGACAATCCCGCCGTCGTCCAGCTTCCCGCTCACCGCATAGGTTCCTGCCGACGTGATCGTAATCTTGCTGCCCTCCACCTTTGCTCCTGAGCCATCGATGCTTGCATTGGCGCCATTCAGCGTGATCTTGGTCGGATTCGCCGCAGCCCAGTCCGTATAAGCGTCATCATCGTCGTACTCGATCTCCCCGGTCAAATCGATGCTGGCCAGCTCCTGACCGGAAGCCGCTTCACCCGATTGAACCGCTGCCGTGGATGAATCCCCGCCATTGGAAGTTGTTGCCGAATCCGTGCTGCATGCCGTCAATAGAACAGCGCATAATAGAATGATACCTAGTTCTTTCATACTCCAGAATGAATGTTTCATGTTTATCTATCCTCTCTTGTTTTAGTATTCAGCCGATGGGGCTGGGCTCATCGTCAGGGTAATATCCAAATTGCCATTCCTGCATCTGACGGCGTCCAGAAATTCCTTCTGGTTCGTGCGCTCGCCGATTGTAACCGCGTATACAACCTCATACAGACTGCCAAGCTCGGTTGTTCGAACCTTCCTCAATTCGTAATCAATCTCAAATTGTTTGAAAATCTCATCAAAGGCTTCCTCATACCCCAGATTCTCCGGGATCGTAACCTTCAGCATTCTCTGCGCCGACTTCTTAGCCCCGAAGTTAATGGCCTTCAGGAAGAACATCAGCAAGCAGAGACATACTGTGAACAAAGCAGCGTAGCCGAACGCTCCGACACCGCACGCAAGGCCAGCCGCCATCGTAAAAAGAACGAACGCGATATCCTTGGGATCGCCCGGGGCGCTCCTGAACCGGATAATGGAGAATGCTCCGGCAAGGCTGAACGCTCTGGCAATGTTGCTGCCGATCAGCAGGATGATGATGGCCACGATTACGGGCAGCACAATCAACGTCAATGCGAAATTCTGCGTGTACCCGGCTTGTGTTCTCATATAAGTAAAGCTGATGATTCCGCCCAGTGCGATAGCAATGAAGATGGTTAGTAAAGCATCGGTTAATGTCAGCTCCGAATTCGCCGCCGCCGAAGCAAAAATAGATTCAATCATAAAAGAATACGCTCCCCCGCTAATTTTTCGTTCCTGCTCCATTGCTTGTATTCATTGCCATACTTGGAGAAGCTCGTCCGGAACATGCCAAGCTCCGACAGCAGTCTGGACAGCCAGAGCGGAATCGTCTTCTCCGCCTTCACTTCCATCAGCCATTGCCCTCGTCCTAGCAGCTCTTCGCCGTAGTCGCCGTTTTCCAGCTTGACGTCATGCCGCCTTGATCTGATATTCGTGTCGAACGTAACACGCAGATCGCGGCTGTCCTTGCAGAACAGAGCAATTCGGTCATAGGCCAGATACACCTTGGGCTGCAAATCATATCGCTGCAGAAAATAACGGATTTCCTGAATGACCTGCTTGTTCATCCCCTCTCTGAATTCCGGCTCCATCCCTGTTCGGACGAAATCATACGCTTCATTCAGCTTGAGCGCCGTCCTCCTCTTGTTTACAAGGCCAAACACCTTCTTCTTGAGCTCCAAATACACTTTGGCGTCTTTTTCCGGGATGCCGTAGGCTCTTATGCGGAGCTTCTCCCTGTATTTGGGCTTCGCCAGGCTATTGCGGATCAAGGAGTCATGCTCGGTATCGTAATAAATATTGCTTATGGAGTAGAACTTATCGTTCCTGTTGTATTCATCCAGCTCCATATATTCAAGCAAACGATTATAAATATGATAGAACGCTTTGCTATCCATGAGATATTTGCTTTCATACCGGTTGAACACCTCTATCGCCATCGGTCGCGCTCCTTTCATGTGGACGAATGTTATCGCCGTTCCATGACTGTATCTTAGAGCGGGAACCTTTAATGAATCTTAAATGTCCGAAGATGCCCGAATATTTTTGCCCGCGTACAGCCTGATGCTGCGATTAAGGTTGATTAAAGGTTCTATTTATATAATGATCATGTAGAGCAGCTTTACCACGATGACGCAAAGGGGAAGCGGACATGAGAATATTGATCGTAGAAGACGAGATTCATCTCGCGGAGGCGTTAACCCAAATTTTGAAAAAGAATCATTACTCCGTCGATGCCGTACATGATGGCCAATCCGGGCTGGATAACGCTTTGAGCGGCATCTATGATCTGCTATTGCTTGACATTATGCTGCCCGAGATGGACGGCATCACTTTATTGAAGACGATCCGCAGCAAAGGAATCTCCACTCCCGTCATTCTGCTGACCGCCAAGGGAGAAATTTCCGATAAAATCTCCGGGCTCGATTACGGCGCGGACGACTATGTAGCCAAACCGTTCTCGACGGAGGAGCTGCTGGCAAGAATAAGGGCGGCTTTAAGACGCAAGGGCGAGGTGCTGCCGGAGGATGCGTTGAAGTTCGGAGATATCGAATTGAATACATCGAATCTTAAACTGACCTGCAAGACGAAGGAGCTCAAGCTGATTTTAAAAGAATGCGAACTTCTGGAGCTGCTCATATCGAGGAAAAATGCGGTGGCCTCCAAGGAGCAAATTATCGAAAAGCTGTGGGGCTTCGACTCGGAGGTTGAACATAACAATGTTGAAGTGTACATCTCCTTCCTGAGAAAGAAACTCGCTTTCCTGCACTCATCGGTTCGAATCAATACCATTAGAGGCGTAGGCTATGT
The DNA here is from genome assembly GCF_019443105.1 of Paenibacillus oenotherae. Lineage (GTDB taxonomy): Bacteria > Bacillota > Bacilli > Paenibacillales > Paenibacillaceae > Paenibacillus_Z > Paenibacillus_Z oenotherae. The sequence goes on along the minus strand of NZ_JAHZIJ010000008.1, from coordinate 195,380 downwards.
ATTGGAGGCGACTGAATAATGTTCACCAAGCTTCGGAACCGGTTTCTTATCGTCAATATGGTCACCATTTCCTTCATGATGCTCCTGGCCTTTGCTTCGATCTATACCATAACCTATCAGAACGTCCGCAACGATATCGATATGGAGCTTCATAGAGTGTCGGAATTTTACCACAAGCCTGAGGGCAATCCCGGTGAGGCCCGTCCTGATGGCGGGAATCGCCTGCCGCAGCAGCCTGTTGGCAAAACGAACCCGCCGCCGGAACGTTCGGTTTCCTTTTCCTTGCAGACTGACGCCCAGTGGAACGTTACGGCCACGAACTCCCGTTTCGATATGGACGATGATTTCTTCGAGCTTGCGAGCGATGAGGCTGCTTCGAGCGGAGCGAATAACGGGCAGTTCAACCTGGATGGCAATACATGGGCGTACACGGTGCAGCAGAATGATGCCGGGTATTTCATCGTCTATCTGGATGTCACCGCCCAGCAGACAATCATAACGAATCTTATCTATACCTTCCTTATCGTCGGATTGGTTATGCTTATCGCCATCTTCTTCACGAGCCGTTTCTTCGCGAACCGCTCCATCGCCCCGGTCAAGGAGGCATTCAATAAGCAGAAGCAGTTTATCGCCGATGCTTCCCATGAATTGAAAACGCCGTTAGCCGTCATCACCACCAACGCCGACGTCCTCTTATCCAATAGCGAGGATACGATTCAGAATCAATCCAAGTGGCTACACCATATCAAATCAGAGACAGAGAGAATGAAGACATTGACTGGCGATCTGTTGTATTTGACCGAAATGGACGATTCCAGAGCCAGTATGATCTACACCAGCTTTAACATAAGCGAGGCCGTCGAAGGCGTTATACTTACGATGGAGGCCGTTATCTTCGAGAAGGATATATCGCTTAGCTATGAGATTGAGCCTGACTTAACCGTGCGCGGCAGCAGCGAGCAGATCAGGCAGGTGGTCATGATCCTTCTGGATAACAGCATCAAGTACACCCCTTCCAAAGGAACGATAACCCTCACCCTCACCAAGCGTCATAACGATGTGCTGCTGAAGGTGACCAATACAGGCGAAGGCATTGCGCCCGAGCATCTCGAAAGAATCTTCGACCGCTTCTATCGCGCTGATCCATCCCGTTCGCGCAAGCACGGCGGATACGGCCTCGGATTGGCCATAGCCAAATCGATTGTGGAGCAGCATAGGGGGAAAATTTACGCCAAAAGCATGCCGAATGAAGCGACGTCGTTCTATGTTCAGCTTCCTTAGAACCCGTCGCACAGCTGCAGCTAATGCTCCCTTGCTCCTATTGCAGAAATGGAAATATCTTGTTATGTTGAAGGTACCAGATGATATTAGACCGGATCAGATGAAGGAACAAGGGCGGAAGGAACCCGCTAATTGCGGCATCAGAGCTTGAATTGCAGTTGTGCCAGGGAGGGAAATCATGAATATAAAGCCTTATCGTTCGGGAATGATCGGAACTGCGAAGCAGACGGTGCAGCTGCACCGCTCTTCCAGAAATCCCTTTGTCAGATTCGGTGTGTCCACCCTGTCAATGATATGGAATGGCGCCCGAAGCGCGATACGTGTATGTGTCAATGCGGACTATCGTTCTATTCTTCTCATGCGGCTGCTGAATTCCAAAAATGTCCACCAAACGACGTCCCGCACCTTTATGGATCGCTATCCGGATATTTTTGCGGCGTGTCGTGACTATTTTGATGGCAAGCAAGAACTGAAGATCCTGTCTTATGGCTGCTCGACAGGCGAAGAAGTGCTGACTCTTCGTCAATATTTTCCGACTGCGCATATCGTTGGCGCGGAAATTAACAGGAACAGCCTGGCAGTATGCAACAGCCGTCCTGTGGACGACAAAATCACCTTCATCTACTCCACACGCGATGAAATCCAGAAGCACGGGCCTTTCGACGCCATCTTCTGTATGGCTGTTCTGCAGCGCAAGCCCCATTATATCGCGGAGAAAGGCATCCGCAGTCTTAAAAAAATCTATCCCTTTGAGAAATTCGAACAGCAGATTATCGAGCTCGATGGGCTGGTCAATCCGCAAGGATTGCTGGTCGTTCACTTCACCCAATATTCCCTCTCAGATACTGCCGCCGCCTCACGGTACGAGGCGTTAGGCCATTACGATCAAAGCAATTACACATCACCTGTATTCGATAAGAATAGCGATTTAATCGTTAATCCAGCACCGCAAAACATTATTTTCAGAAAAGTACGCATGTGAATCCCTTCGCCTGCATGTGCCATCCGCCGGAATGATCGGCTCAGAGCGCCCACCCCCGTCAACCCCGCAGTTACAACGACGGCTGTCGGCATCTGTAAGCGGGTTGTTCCGGCTTAGAGCGGCATTCCATTCCGCCGTTCAGCACTGAAGCAAGGAATTTCCCGCTTACAACGATAGTTGAAGAAGATTCAGCGGCGCTTTGCCAACTATAAGATGGATCTATCGGCTAACAGCGCGTCTCTTGTTCCACTCTGCCTCGCTGAAACTAGAAAATTCCCGCTTACAGCAATAAACGTATATTTGAACATCTCCCTGCCCGCTCTAGCGGAATGATGGCGCCACTGAGATCGGCAATCTGGATTCAAGATGGCGGAAGTTCTCCTTACACCAATTCATGAGAGCAGCAGATGATCTGTTCGCAGAAAGCACGCAATGACAGGCTGCCCTTTGATCGGGATGGTAGGATAAGAAATGCAGGGAGATGATGCGAGTTGGAATGGTTTACACGGATGAAAGAGGCTCTGGACCTGATGGAGCTGAAGATGGAGGAACGGCTGGATATCGAGGAGATCGCCAAGGCGGCATATTCATCCCCGTTTCATTTTCAGCGCATGTTCCATATGTTGACCGGAATGACCGTGGCCGAGTATACGCGCAAGCGCAAATTGACGCTAGCCGCTCAGGAGCTTGCGATGTCCTCCTCCAAGGTGCTCGATATTGCACTCAAGTACGGCTACGATTCCCCGGAGTCCTTCGCCAAGGCGTTTCGCAAAGTCCACGGCATCTCGCCCTCCGAGGCTCGCAGCCCCGGCGTCAGCCTGAAAGCCTTTCCCCGCATCTCTTTCCACCTATCGCTGAAGGGAGACAAAGATATGGATTATCGAATTGTAGAACAAGAGGCGTTCAAGGTCGTCGGCAGAGCGTTTCGAACCACATGCCAGAACAATGATAATACCCGGGAGATTCCGACATTTTGGGGTGCTTGCCATCAGGACGGCACCATCGACAAGCTCGTTTCCATCGGGGAGGACAACAACCTGTTGGGCATTGTACTGGACATGCAGCCTGGCAGCGAGGATTTCACCTATATGATCGCGAGCCAATCCAATGTCGACGAGGCCGCTCTTGCAGAAGGGTTCACTACAGCTGTGGTCCCCGCTTACACCTGGGCGATCTTCACTTCAGTCGGGCCGATGCCCGGAGCTATCCAGGACACCATTTGCCGTATCTTTCAAGAGTGGTTCCCCGCTACCGGCTATGAGCATTCTGGAGGTCCCGAGATCGAGGTCTACCCGCCGGGAGATACGACAGCGGAAGACTACCGGTGCGAGGTCTGGGTTCCTATTGTGAAGAAATAACAAGTATCCTCCACGACTCCCTAAACGAGAAGAAAGCCTGCGATAGCGCAGGATTTCTTCTCGTTCCAGCCATCTGAAGAAGAAATGCCTGCCAGAGTGCAGGCATTTCATCCGGATTTGTCCTTATCGGTCGATTTCGTCTCATATTCCTGCACAATCGCAGGCTTTCTGCACCGACGGCTCTTTTTTGACCGGAATTCCTGCACTTACGCAGGCTTTCTGCTCTCTTCGTGCTCTCGGTGCTATCGGTGCTATCGGTGCTATCGGTGCCCACACAGAGTCAATCACATAAGCCTGCGGTAGCGCAGGCTTTCTTCTCGTTCCAGGCTGCTGAAGATGAATTGCCTGCCAGAGTGCAGGCATTTCGTCCGAATTTGTCCTTATCGGTCGATTTCGTCTTATATTCCTGCACAATCGCAGGCTTTCTGCACCTACGGCTCTTTTTTGACCGGAATTCCTGCACTTACGCAGGCTTCCTGCTCTCTCCGTACTCTCCGTACTCTCCATACTCTCCGTACTCTCCGTACTCTCCGTGCCGACACGGAGTCAATCGCAGATGGTTGTCGTGGATTAGAGTGCATTCTTGCGCTAAGCATGGGAACCCCCTTGGTGGGGCGGATATGCTGTCCCGGATACGGGGCGGCAGCCAGGTGAAATAGTTTAACTATCGTTAATCTCTAGTTAATCGGGTGGTAAGCTTAGTAGGCTATATTAGGGGAAGTTCGCGTAAGTATGCAAAATAAAGAGGTGGTCAAATGAAGCCGATTCCCAAGAAGAAAGTTCTAACGACGAGCGGCAGCATAGAATATGCGCAAGCCGGTGAAGGATTCCCTGCCGTCATTCTTATTAACGGAGGAAATGGGCCTATTGAAGGGTGGTACAAAGTGTTTCATGAACTGGCTGCGGAGACGACGGTGCTCGCTTATAACCGTTTAGGAGTAGGGGGCAGCGATAAGCCTTCAAGTCCTCAGCACGGGGATCAGATCGTGAGTTCGCTTAGACAGCTGCTCCAGGGAGTGGGTCTCCGTCCTCCTTATATTCTGGTTGGACACTCTCTAGGGGGGCTGTATGCCAACTTGTTTGCCCGCCAATATCCAGATGAAATCGCGGGTGTCGTGCTGCTCGATTCCAGCCATCCGCAGGATCTGCTCATCAATGACACCCAGAATGCATTCATCCGGGGCATTAACCGCATCCTCAGGATGTTTGATTCTCTTTCTTCCCATCGCAAGTGGAACGAGGTTCAGTTCGTAGAAGAGACGGCAAAGCAAATAAGGCTGGCAGGCCCCTTCCCCCATGTCCCTTTATTCGTGGTATCCGGGGGCAAGAAGCCGCCGATGATGCCCGAGCATGCCTTTCAGATAAGAAAAGCCAACCAGAAGGATCTTGTAAAACTAAGCAATCAGGGCCGGCACATTCTGGCTTCCCGAAGCGGACACTTCCCGCAGATGTCCGAACCGGAAATCGTGCTGCAAGCTGTTCAGGCGTGCTTGAATGAGGTGCGAAGCTAGAAACGCCGCCGTTCATCCACGTTCCAGCTCCATACCGCGAGCTGTTACTTGGGCAGCAAGGTAGCATACTGCTTGCGCATCGCATGAAGCTGCTTGAGCTTATCCATCGCCGCTTCGCCACGCTGCCCGGCTAAGGATACGGACAGACTCTCCACAATCGTCATCGGAGCGACGAGGGAATGGAAGGCGTCCGCATCCCCCCGATCCACTTGAAGGACGATATGACTGTCGTCGATCATGTCAGACAGCAGAAGATCCGTCACCAGAATCGTCGTATAGCCGGATTCGGATGCCTGTTCCAGAATGACGGTTGCTTCAGGAGATTTGCGGACGAAGCCGAAGAAGAGAACGACATCCTTCGGGCCTGCGTGAACGAGGCTTTCCAGCAATTCATGCCCGCTCTGAGCCATAATCCGGACCTCCATTCCGATCCGGTTCAAGCGAAACCGCAGCAAGTCGCTCAGACAGGAGGTGGAGCCCGGCCCATGCACGTATATAGTATCAGCAGCGTTCAGCGCCTCTACCGCCCGGTCGAACGCATCGCGGGATATCCGTTTCGCCGTTTCTTCCAGATTGACCGCCGCTGAGGTGATCATCCGCCCTACAACCTCGCGGTCGGTTTGCTCCAGCACATGCTGCATTTTCCGGGCCGGGGTCGAGTGCTGTGTCTCCTGCAAATATTTCTTGAACGACTTCAGGTTGTCGTATCCGATAATTCGCCAGAAGCGTGACACCGTGGCGATGCTGACACCGGCCTTGACCGCGATGTCTTCTTCCGTATAAAAGGGAATCCGTTCAGCTGACTTCATGATGAAATCGGCTATTTTCCTCTGGCTTTTGGACATTTGATGAACGGGAATCTCGAATTCGAGCTTATTCAATATGGGTATCCTCCCACAGAGTTACTAACCAGCAAGATGACTGCGATAACAATACCCTCATTGTAACCCTTCATATCCTATTTTCCAATCCGCTGCGCCACATCAGCCGCTCCGCTCTGCTTCAACAGTTTCTTGACCAGGCTGGCAGCCTTCACTTTCGTCTCCAGGCAGGCGGAGACCTCGATGCGGTAACGGCCCTCCTTCAGACAAGCCGTGAGATCGGACACTCTGCTGTAGGCAGCATCCAGCTCGTTCAGCACACTGCCGAATTGAAGGGGATGATGCGTATCGCTGCCTGCCACAACCGGTAGGCCAATCGTCTGCCCGAGCTCCATCACAGTCTCCCGCATTGCCGGGCCGTATGTGTGCAGATCCTTGGCATTGAGATCAAAGCAATCGAGCCGCCTGAGCGTGTCGCGATCATGCTGAGTCAGAGGATTGCTCTCCCGATGCGGATGCGCCCCGATTCTCAGCAAGGACAGCTCGTCACACCAGTCGAGCAGCTGGCTGAAGGCTACGAAATTGTCTGCCGCCGTATGCGGCTCCAGCCTTGAACGCAATTCCAGTACTGCTTCTCTTGAGCCGATGACGAGAATATGGCCGCCGAATTGAACGTCCACCTCCATGCCCGGGAACACCTTGAAGCCGTCAACATCGTAATAATCCTCTGTGTAGGTGTAGTGACTGTCCAGTGCCTCGTAGATATCATGAAACCGGAAGGTGTTAAAATGCTCCGTCATGGCGATGGCGTCAAGGCCATTTAGAGCCGCTTCCTGAATGGATGCCTGAAAATATTCGATCGAAAACTCGGTTTTCTTGCTCAGCTTGATATGCGCGTGAAGATCGATTTTCATGATGGAATTCTCCTGTCTTTACAATGTGTACTGATTGCCCAGCCAGAATAAGAAGGCGACATAAATCGCCGATATCGCAAGGAATGCATAATCCCGGGGAAGAATCTTCAAGTAAGCCAGCTTGATCCGTTTCACCTTAGGGTCCTTGACCGCATAAGTGAATCCCTTTACCTCCAAGGCTTCGACCGTTGTCCGTGTTCGCTTCGCCGTGTTGAGAATGAGCGGATAGAACGCCAGAATCGATATTTTGCCCATGTAGACGAGAGAGCGCCAGCCCAGCAAGCCTTTGCGAAGCGGCGTACGTCCCCGAAGCCTGTAAGAGTAGAGGAGATTGTTGTATTCCTCAATCAGAATCGGAAGCATCCGGTAGCCATACGCTACGCCGAAGCTGAATTGGGCGGGCATGCCAAGACTGAGCAGGGCATCGCTAAGCTTCTCCGGGTCCATACTGGAAAATACGGCGATACTCGCAAGCGCGATAACGAGCAGCTTGAGCGTCAGCGTGGACAGCGCCAATGCAGCCGGGAGACCGCCGCCGAAGGCCAGCGCGACGATCAGCATGTAAGCCGTATCTGTGACGAGCCCGAACGCCAGCACGATGAATACGAGCACGCTCGGCTTCGAAGTGTAAGTGAGTACGGCGATTGCCAGCAGCATGCCAATGAGTACGGTCTTATTATGAATAAACCAGGGAGCAATGGCGAAGAAAGAGTACCATCCGATGAGCATCCTGGGATCAAATCTGGAGAGGAACGTCCGGGATTGGCCGTATGCTGTTCTTAGCAGCTCAATCTTGATCCGCTCCACGCTCAGTTTTTCCCATATTGAAGATTTGCGGGCCGGTTCAGCCAATTCCATAGACGAGCTCCTCTCTCTGTGCGCGCTCCATATAAGCGATGAATTGTTCCACGGACAGACAGGCTGGCTCGATGCCAAGCCGTCCGCATAATTGCACGATCTGGGGCGCAACCAGCGCCGCTCTGTCCAGAATATCCGGATGCTGAAATACGGTTCTGCTGTCCGTGTCCAGCAGAATGCGTCCTTCGTTCATGACGATGACGCGATTGGCCCAATCCGCGACGAGCTGCATATCATGCGTAGCCACGACGACAGCTTTGACTTCATCGCGGAGCTGATCGAACAGCAAGGTCAGCTCCTTGCGGCTTGCAATGTCCAGACTTGCCGTCGGCTCGTCGAGCAGCATGATGGTTGGTCGCATCGCCATGCCGATGGCAAGTGTCGTACGCCGCTGCTGTCCCCCGCTCAGCAGCCGCCCATCCCGCTGCTGCAATTCCGTAAGCTTGAATCTGCGCAGCACATCCTCAATGAACGGCTCGATGCCCTGCTGCTGCCTTGCTCTCAGGAAATACTCGACATCCTGGCGGATATTATCGGCGATGAACATTTCCTCGGGATTCTGGAAGAGGAAAGCGACCAGATCGGACAGCTCCTCAGGCGTACTCTTGCGTGTGTCCCTCCCGCAGACCGTAACCTTGCCCTCCCAAGGACGGCGAAGTCCCGAGATCAACCGCAGCAAGGTCGATTTGCCTGCTCCGTTATTGCCGATCAACGCAATCCGGTCACCCTCATGGATGCTCAGGTCAATGCCTTGAAGAATCGGCTTCTTCTTGCGGTCGATTCCCTGATAGCCGCTTATTACGCCCTCGAAGCGCACTAGCGGCTCCCCGGCGGATCGCGATGAGGATGCTGCAGAAGCGTATGCGTCGGTAGAAGGCAGCTCTCTTTTGGCAGCAGACCCCCAGTGCAACGCTGCTTCCTCAATCGTTATGGGATATAGCGCTCCTTCTATCGCTTGCTCGCGGCATAGCGCATGGAAGGCCTGGGTCACTTGCGGGGGCTGAATATTCATCTCATTCAGCTCCGATACAGCGGACAATCCCTCGGCAACGGATTTCACCCAGCGTACCCGCCCGCCTCTCTCCATTAGAACCATCTTCCGGCAGTAATCCGCAATAAACTCCGTATGATGCTCAATGACGACAATTGTTTTGCCATACCTCTCATTGAGCAGCTTGAGCTTCTCATAGATGACCCGCGCATGCGCGGGGTCCAGCTGCGCCACCGGCTCGTCCACAACGATAACATCCGGGTCCAGAGCAAGGGCGGCTGCCAGGGCGGCCATATGCTTCTGTCCCCCGCTCAGCTGCCAGATCCATTCATTGCGCAAATGCTCAATCTCCAGCATCCGAAGCGCATTCATGCCCCGCTCCTTGTAATCCTCATATCCGAAATTAAGCGGAGCGAAGCAGGCTTCATCGTATACGGTTGGACGCACCAGCTGGTTCTCGAAGTCCTGGAATACGTAGGCGACATTCCTGGAAAGCTCGGCAACGCTGCGCTCCGCTGTCGCAATGCCGTCAACAAAGACGGTCCCTTCCATATCACCGGAATAATAGGTCGGGATCAGTCCGTTGAAGCACTTGCACAGCGTGGACTTGCCGCTTCCGTTGCTGCCTGCGATCGCGATAAAATCGCCACGGTATATCGAAAGACTGACTCCTTCGAGAGAATTGGCTTCTGCGCCCGGATAACGGAAGGTCACGTTGTCAAGTTGGATGATCGGTTGCTCCTCCGTTGACTGGAGTGCCATTACACCATTTCCCCTTTCCGCTTGCCGGATTTCCTGGAGACGATCCATATTAACGATACGATGAAAATAACAGCCGCCACGCCCATGCTGATCCAGATCGCCCCATCACCCAGACCGGCTATGAATTCCGATTCCCAGTCGATGAAATTGATATCCGATTCCGCCATAAATTCCGCTGCGCCTGCAATAGCGAACAGAACAATGCTCAGAATAATGAGCCGTGGTGTTACGAAATCTCCAAGAGACGCAGATGCCCTGCCGTCACGAGGCTTCATGCCGAGCAGCGGCTCAACCTTGCCATACAGACGGGGCACGAGATACAGCGTTGGGAGCAAGGCGAACAAGGTACCGGAGACAATCATCGCATTCAGAAAGGCAAAGCCCTCTATAGCGAGCACGCTCTCGGGAAGCCCGGGAACAGCTTCAAAGTCCTCGATTCCAAAATACACCTTGCCGATATCGACGATCGTACCGAGCAGCTGATCGATTCCGATGGCAACATAAGCCGCGATAGCCAGCTGGCGCCGATTGGCGGGGTTCTTCACGAGCATTCCAGCGACGAATATCGCAAGCGCGAATTCGATGAATTTTTCCAGCTCGCCCAGCCCTCCGAATTGTCCCAGCAGCAGCTCTCCGAAAATAACTTCGCCGAAGCAAGCTCCGAGAGCGGCATAGAGCGGGTTGAACAGAATCGCGAAGAGCAGCGGTATGAAAATAAAATATTCCACTTTGAGTTCAATCGGCCCTATCTTCAATTCCGGTATGAGCTCGGTAATCATGTTCGAAATTCCGTACAACGACATGGACAAAATAAAAATCATGAGCTTCTGCTGCGGTGTTAATTCCCAGCGTTTCGTCATTGATCCAGCATTCATTCTCGTTCCCCCTAATAGTGTTGAATCTTCTACTTCAGCATAGGGTGGTTTTGTTATCCGATCGTTAACCCTATGTAATTTTTGCATTAATTATTTTCATATAGTTTTACTTGAAAATAAATTTTCATTATAATGGACAATAGGTTGATATGATTTCGGATGAGGGGCGGCTGTGAAGTGAGAATCGATTTGCATACGCATGCGAAATGGTCGAAGAGCATTGATTTTTCCTATGATTATTATCGGAGCATGATGAAGGAGGCCCACCACAATCACTTGGATGCGGTGGCATTGACGGAGCATTTCCATACACGGCGGTTTGCCGATATTTATGATACATTGGATCGCCATTGCCGATATGAAGGGGATTATTATGTTGTAGAAGGGGTAAAGGTGTTTCCCGGCATCGAAGTGGATGTGAAGGAGAACGGCCATATTTTGTTGATCGGAGCCAGAGAGAATATTCTCGCCGTCCGTTCGAGATTGGAAGGCCATACGGAGGAGAGCCATTATATAGAGCTGGAACGGTTGCTCAGGCTGAGCGACGAGTACTCCTGTATTCGAATCGGGGCTCATCCGTTTCGCGGCGCGAACCCTCTGCATCATGTGCAGCCGGAGCTGCTGGCCCAATTGGATGCGTTCGATGTGAACGGCAGAGACTTGCATCATTATGGCCTGAATATGGAGGGGAGAGTGCTTGACTTGGCACGGCAGATTGGATTGCCGGTCGTAGCGGGCAGCGACACGCATCAGCCGTTGCAGTTCGGCAGCGTGTACAACGAGCTTGAAGAAGACTGCGACACGATCGAACAGCTGCGTGATGCTATAAGACAGGGTGCTTGCGCGTACCAAATTTCGCCGCACCTCCATGCAAAGGTCGCAGCCGCCGAAGCCGAGCAGACCCGGTACAAGAAGGAATGGGCGACCCGCAGCATGGGATCAGTTATTGCCGGAGATATAGACGGATAATCGGGGACCTCATGAGTAAAAGCCCTCGTTGTTTAGAGGGCTTTTGCGTTGAAGCCTATCGCCAGGCTGTTCCCCCTGCCCAAGGGCAAGGGAGCGATTCCCGCGATGCCTGCGATATCCGCGATGCATGCGCGATGCGGCGATATCTGCGATGCCGGCAATATCTGCGATGCCGAGTATATCTGCGATGCCGGCGATATCTGCGAAAATGCAGGTTTCTTTCGTTCAGGCCTGCTGATGGCGAAATGCCTGCCAAAGAGCAGGTTTTCTTCCATTTCAGCCTGCTAAATACAAAATACCTGCCAAAGAGCAGGCATTTTGTCTGATTCGCCTCTATCGGAACAATTTCCCCTCATATTCCTGCACAATCGCATGCATTCTTCCACTTAGGGCCTTTTTCCATAGAAATTCCTTCGCTTACGCAGGCTTTCTTCTTCTCAAGCCACTATATGCACTGAGAGCTGCTGCTCGCAGCAGTCTGGAAAGGAGCTGCCAACCGCTAAATGCCACTCGGTAACCCCTATATTGTAAGGACCTTGCAGGGACCCCGATCATTGAAGGCAGCCCATACGCTAGATTAGAACACTGTTCGCCATTCCCCCAACTATCCGCTAATCATCCAGTAACGCCTCAATATCAAGCATCTCATCTAATACGCAATTTAAGTATGCTTAAGTACACAACTAGTACTGCAACTAGTTCGCATTGAAGTAGTACACATCAAGTATCATCAAGCACTCATCTAGTACTCACCAAGCACTCACCGAGCACTCACCAAGCACTCATCAAGCACTCACCAAGCACTCAAAGAGCACTCATCTAGTACGCATCAAACACCACATCAAGTACCGCAAAAGGTACGATAAGGCCCGGTTGATGACTCGGGCAGTGTGGTATACTCCGCCTGTTCGGGGGAGTGCGCGAAGGGGGCTGACAGGGCAGCAAGAAGCCTCTCCATTACGCTGTAGTCCCCTTGCTGCACCGCGGCTTCCAGCGCCTCTTCCACCCGGTGGTTGCGTGGGATTACTGCGGGATTGCTGTCCCGCATCAACTTATGCGAGGAAGCTCCCGACTCCGGCTGCCTCTCTCTCCTCGCCTGCCACAGCTCATGCCACCGGGCAAATTCCTCGCTTCCGAACAGCGCTGTGTCCTCCAGCCGATCAAACGTTAATGCGCGGAAGGTATTCGTGTAGTCTGCGCGATGCTTTTTCATCAGTTCAAGAAGGCCCTCAATAAGAGCTTCATCCTGTTCCTCTTCGTTAAATAGCCCCAGCTTGGCCCGCATTCCCGCAAGCCAATTGCGATGATACAAGTCGATAAAACCTGAGAGGGCGTCTTCAGCCAGCTTGACCGCCTGCTCCTCGTCGTCATGCAGCAGCGGCAGCAGACTCTCCGCGAATCTCGCGAGATTCCATACGGCAATATGCGGCTGATTGCCATAGGCATAGCGCCCATGCGCATCAATGGAGCTAAATACCGTTGCCGGATCATAGGCGTCCATAAAGGCACACGGCCCATAATCGATCGTTTCTCCGCTAAGGGCCATGTTGTCGGTGTTCATCACCCCATGAATAAAACCGACAAGCTGCCATTTGGCAATCAGCCCGGCCTGACGGTTAATAACCCCTTGAAGCAGGGAAAGATAGCGGTTCTCCCCCGTGTCCACTTCTTGATAATGTCTCTGCAATGTATAATCAGCCAAAGCCCGGAGCGTCTCGGCAGTGCCCCATTGTGCAGCATATTGAAAGGTGCCGACGCGCAAATGGCTGGCAGCCACACGGGTCAGAATGGCACCCGGCTGCTCGGTCTCACGATATATGGGATCACCGGTAACCGCCACCGCCAAGCTGCGGGTAGTAGCAATGCCAAGAGCATGCATCGCTTCGCTAATGATGTATTCGCGCAGCATCGGCCCGAGCGCTGCCCGGCCATCTCCCCGGCGGGAATAGGGCGTTCTGCCTGCACCCTTCAATTGAATATCCAACCGCTCGCCTTCAGGGGTGATCTGCTCCCCTAGCAGCAGAGCCCGGCCGTCGCCTAACATGTTGAAATGCCCGAATTGATGCCCCGCATAAGCTTGAGCAAGCGGTAAGGCGCCTTCGGGAATTCGATTACCCGCGAAGACAGCTATACCATCATCGCCCTGCAGCGCTTCAACGTTCAGCCCCAGTGACGCTGCCAGAGGATGATTAAGAATGATCAGCTTCGGCGAGCTTACAGCGGTCGGATCCAGCTTGGTGAACAAGGATTCCGGCAGACGGGCATAACTGTTGTCGAAGTTCCAGCCTGCTTCTATTCTCGCATTGTCCTCTTCCATCGTATCTCCTCTTATTCTCTTATTTGGTTTGTTTTTTTACTATAGAGCATCAATGATAGCATGTTGATCCCTCTAAATTTTAGTGTTTGCTTCTGTCCATTTATTATACCCTTTACACGCCTGATTGGCGCCCATCCAGCTCCTATTCCCGAAGCTCGATTACAGGGCATTCCACATTCTTCTGACCTCTACTAATTCCTGATCATTAAATTCCATTCTGTACACATCCGGTTTGGACGTCTGCAGCAAAAAATTCAAATCGTACTGATGGTCATAATAGCCCATCATCAAAGCCATTACAGCTCCATGAGTGCCCAACGCTATTTTCCGGCCGCGATAAGCCTGCAGTAGTTCTTTCAGGACCGTTATCGCCCGCCTCTGGCAAGCCGCATTAGACTCCCCTCCCGTCAATGCAAAGCCAGGATCAGCAAACGACTTCTCCAACAAAGGGTATAGCTCCTCGTCCGGCATCCGGCTGTCCTCATTAGCAAAGATTCTTTCTTTAAGATCCTCAATGATTAGAACCTCTTGCCCCGAACATCGGGCTAGCTCCTGAATGGTCAAGATTGCTCGCTGGTATGGACTGGAGACGAAAACCTCAATCCCCTCTTCTCGCAACAATTCGGTTATGCGATCAGCATCTGATTTCCCCTTGTCAGTCAGCCCTCTCGTTCTCTCGGTCCCTTCTGTCTTCGGCGATTCGCCATGTCTCACCATATAGATAAAAGTACTCATGTCATAACCTCCGTGCAAAAATGATGAATTCCCGGCCTATCGCCGTCTGCCCTTCATTGGTATCGGGCCAGCAGCTCGGAGAGCCTTCTCCGGATCGCATCCTTCAATTCCGCCGGAGCTTCCAGGGCGACATCGTCTCCTAGTCCGATGAAGAATGCCGTATAAAAAGGGATGTCGCCACGTGACACGTCCTCGTCGATGGCGCCGCTTCCGTCTTCATGCACCTGCAGCAGCGGAGCGAGCCACAGCTCGGCTTCGCAGCGCTGAACGCCGGCCCGGCTCAGCTTGGCACGCAGGCGAACAGGCTCCATCGGCCCGGCAGCCTCCCGCCTGCTGAGCCGGATATCTCCAAGCTCGAGCGGCTCTGTGCCGGACGTGTCGTACGCCGCTTCGCGAATCCGGTCACACCGGAACACGCGGTAGCCCTGGCGCAGGAAACAATAGGCCGTACAATACCAGAGGCCATTATTGGCGTAGATGCAGACCGGCTGAATCCGGCGGCAATTGGCCCCCTCCTCTTTCGACTCATATTCGACGGCGAGCACCTTCCTATGTACCGCCGCGTCGAGAAGAATGGACAAGCAAGGGGCATCGCCCCGTCTTGTCGGCGTAATGAAGTCAACCCGATCCTTCATGCTGTCAATCCGATCCCGCACGTCCCCGGGCATATGGAGATAGAACTTGCTCAGCGCCGAGGCTGACTCCGCCTCGAACGGCAGCGAGGAATAGTGACGCAGGGCGTGCACCGCAAAGAACATCGCCACAGCCTCCTCCTCCGTGAATGCAATCGGAGGCAGTACCCGCTCCCTTACCACCTGATAGCCCCCATGCGGGCCTACTTCCGAGTAAAGCGGCACTCCCAGCTCGCTCAGCTCCTGCAGATCCCTCAGAATTGTGCGCGTCGAAACGCCGAATTCATCGGCTAGCTCCTGCACCTTGAATCGCCGCTTCCGATTGACGGTCATCATCAGTTCCATCAGTCTTTTGGACTTGGGCATCCGGCCAGCCTCTTTTCAACTAATCTATAAGTTCATGACAAATTGTGTCACCATTATAGCTTACGATAGAAAACGCAAGCAACTCGAACCCCATTAGGAGTGATCAACCATGCGTAAATTTACAGTACTTTTCTTCCTCATCATGTTCATGATCGGAACCGATACATTCCTGATCTCGCCCTTGCTCCCAACGCTGCAGACGGAATTCGGCGTGTCTACGGATATCGCCGGATGGATGCTTGGCGCCTACACACTCGGCTCCGCCGTCTTCGCCTTGATCGCCGGACCTCTGTCCGACGGCTGGAACCGGAGAACCGTCCTGCTGGGCGGCATGCTCGGCTTCTCCATCTCGACCATACTGTGCGGCTTTGCGGATGGCTTCTGGACGATGTGCCTGTTCCGTTTCCTTGCCGGTATCAGTGCGGCGTTCACCGCTCCGCAGGTGTGGGCTTCCATCCCCGCTGTCATGCCCCCATCCCGGATAGCGAAAACAATGGGCATCGCCTTCTCGGGACTCGCCGCATCCCAGGCGCTCGGTGTGCCCATCGGAAGCTGGCTGGCGACCGCCCATTGGTCTGTTCCGTTCTGGACGATTGGAACCGCTGCACTGCTGCTTGCCCTCGCTGCATTCTACACACTGCCCGATATGAAGCCCACCTTGGCAAAGGGCGAGCGTACGTCAATTCTAGCCCGGTATGTCCCGCTAATCACGAGCGGCCAAGCAAGGGGCGGCTTCTTCGCCTACCTGCTCCTTCATCTGGGATGCGGTACCGCCTTCGCCTTCGTTGGCAAATGGATGGCTGACCGCTTCGAGCTTCCGATCGAGGGAATCGGTACCGTGATGATCTTCCTCGGCCTCGGCAACCTGCTGGGAAGCATGATTAGCGCTTATGCAGCCCGGAAGCTCGGTCATGCGAATGCAGTCGCGGCGGGAATGGCATTACTCATCGTGCTGTATGTAGTTATGCCCCGTCTGGCGGGCCTCTCTGCCGTGACGATTGTTTACTTCATCATTTGCACGACGCTCGGGATCATCTTCCCGATTGTCATGGGTGCGCTCACTGCGCTTAACGCTTCTATCCGGGGAACGATCTCCAGCTTGGCCAACGCGACAATGAACGGCGCGAACACGCTCGGCGCGTGGGGAGCAGGCATACTCTACATCCAGCTAGGCGGATACTCGTCAATCGGTATCTTCTCCGGCATCTGCCTTGCACTTTCACTCGGGTTGTTCCTCTCAAGTGGCGTCCTAGGGAGGAAATCGGTGAACACAGCCACGAAGGAGGTATCCGCCTCTTAGACAGTACAAAACAAAAAGCAGTCCCGACAGCGGCCAAGTGCCGACAAAGGACTGCTCCTATTAAGGCGAAACATGCGAAGCTAGAACCCCAATTGCTCCGCTCGGGGAGTCTCTATCGATCTTGCTTCAACAGACTTTTCCATGCAGCTTGAATTTTCTGAGCGCCGGCTTCGACCGACTGGTTGCCGAGAAGAATCTGGCCTAGATTAGGCGTGAAATCTGAGAACATCACAGACCCTTCCGTTATGAGAGGACGAGACTTTGCAGCGTCGAGCTGCTTCTTGAAGCCCAGAAAGATCGGGTCCGCAGCCAAGGCCGCATCTTGATAAGCACTCGTTCTTGTAGGCAGCGTCTTGACCTCTTTGGCCTGCAAAATCTGTGTCTCTGTACTTGTCAGATAAGAAATCAGCTCATAGGTTTCTTGCGGATGCTTGCTGTATTTAGAGATCGCGAGACTGTGCCCGCCCGCTGGAGAGCCTTGTCCCTTCGGCCCCTTGGGAATAGCGGCGATTCCCAGATTGCCCGCATCCTTGAACTCACTGCCAGACAACAGGTCGGCAACCGCCCAAGGTCCGTTAATAATCATAGCCGAGCGGCCTTCCTTGAAATCCAGCATCATCTTATTGTAGCCGTCGTTGAAATCGGTGTAGGGCTGGGCTGCTTTCTCCTGTCTCAGCGTCAGCATGAATTGAAGACCTTGGATCGAATCGGCTGAGTTGATTTGGATCTGCTTGTCATCGGTAATTGTCCCACCGCCAAAAGCCCAAATATATGGGAGGGCAAAATAAGAATCGTCGGAGACGAATATCCCGTAACGATTATTATTCGTAAGCGCCTTGGCCATGGCCAGCAGCTCATCCATCGTTTGCGGAGGATTGGGGAAGCCGCCTTCCTGCAAAATCCGTTTGTTGTAAAGCAGAGCCGGCGCTTCCATGACGGACGGCAAGGCATAGATTTTATCTCCGCTCTGAACCGAACGGATGACTGTCTGATTGAAATCGGCGCGATCGGACTCGGCAAGCATAGCATTAAGCGGGTACACTAAATCCAAATCGGCAAATTCCGGAATCCAGGAATTATCCGCCCTTATAGCATCCACCGGCTGATCGCCAAGCAGCGCTGTTTTGAAAACTGTGGAGGCTGCCCCGAAGTCGATATCGGACACGTTCACCGTTATATGCGGATGCTCTTCCTCGAATTGAGCAATACGCGCTTTGACGAAGTCAGCTTCTTTGCCCTCGTAGGTGCTTATGAGGGTCAGAACGACCGGTTCCTCCTGTTCTGCCGAGCAGGCAGACAATAGTAGAACAAATGAGATACAAAGGCTCGTGATCATTGACTGTTTCTTCATGGTGTATTCCCCTTCTATCTAAATAATTATAAATGGAATTTGCCGATTACGGTCTTCAGCTCGTCTGCAAGAGCAGCCAAATTGCTTGCGGAGGCGGTAATTTCCTCCATAGAGGCCAGCTGCTGCTCGGTAGAAGCCGCAACGCTCTGTGTTCCTGCCGAGTTCTCTTTGGCAATTCCGGATATAACCGAAACACCCTCAACTACGTGCTCCGTGTCTTCCATCATGTTGACTGTAGATTCGGTTACTTCCCG
This sequence comes from Paenibacillus oenotherae, assembly GCF_019443105.1. Classification (GTDB taxonomy): domain Bacteria; phylum Bacillota; class Bacilli; order Paenibacillales; family Paenibacillaceae; genus Paenibacillus_Z; species Paenibacillus_Z oenotherae. The sequence continues at coordinate 177,103 of NZ_JAHZIJ010000008.1, read as the reverse complement.
GATGTCATCCTCCACTTGCCGGATCATCTCCAGGATGCCTTCGAAGGACTCTCCTGCCACTTCAATAAGATGAATCCCCTTCTGCACCTCTAAGGTACCGTGCTCCATCTCCACAGCAGCTACGCTTGATTCCTGCTGAATGCCTGCGATCAAGCTGCGGATTTGATCCGCTGACACACGCGACTGTTCGGCCAGCTTTCTTACTTCCTGTGCTACGACGGAGAAGCCGCGTCCTTGCTCGCCAGCCTTGGCTGCTTCTATCGATGCATTGAGTGCAAGCAGGTTCGTTTGATTGGAGATGTCCATAATAAGCTTCGTAGCATCGCCGATTTGGGCGACTTGCCGCTGCAGACCCTCGATCACTTGAGAGAGCTTTCCGTTGCTGCCCTCAATGACGCGTACCTGCTCAATCGCATTAATGAGATCATGCTTGCCCTGCAGCGCCGTATTCGAGGTGTTTCTGGCGGTTCCAAGAACAGCCTGTCCATTGGCAGCGATTTGGTTCACTTTCTCCGACAGTGAGGTAATCGTCAAGAGGCCCCCGCTTATCTCTATATCTTGACGCTGGGTACCATCGGTGATCTCTTGCATGATGGTTGCGATATGCTCTGTGGCAAGGCCGGTTTGCTCCGCGCTTACTTGCAGCTGGGCTGAAGAAGCAGCGACATGAATCGAGACTTGCTCTGCGCTGCCAATAACCGACCGTAATGACTGCTTCATCGCATTGAAGGCGCCAGCAAGCTCAGACAGCTCATCCTTCCCATCAACCGGCAGGTCCTGCATCTGCAGGTTGCCCTTAGCCACAGCGTCAGCCAAATTAATTAAGCGGCGGATACGTGAGATCAAGTAATTCGACAACAGAATAGCAATGCCGGCGGAAAGCAGTATCGCAATCCCCACAAGCGCATAGTTCAAGAGCTCCACTTTTTGATTCATGCTGTGGATATCACTCTTGTACTGCTCGATCTGCAGCTGCTCCTCCTTAACAACAGAAAGCAGCGCGAACGCGACAGGGTCGAAGGAATCCTTCGTGTACCGTTCCTGTGCCATAACGACATTCCCTTGTTCCAACTGGGCCATAATCTTGAGCTTCTCTTGTTTGCTCTCCATCCATTTCGCTTGGAAATCATCGATTTGCTGCAGACTGTCGGGGTCTGCTGTCATATCCTTCAGACGGACCAGTTCCGCTTCGAGAAAACGTACGGTTTCTTCGAAACGGGTTTTGTAGCCCTGTTTCAAGTTATTGGGGGCAAGCATATAGTGTGCGCCATAATCGTTTGCCGTTCTAGCGAACAGGTTCAAGCGCTGAATCACTTCCATGCGCTTATGGGAGACGAGAATTTCATCCATTTGCCTATCGATCGAACTATTCATCGTGGTGGTGACACTAACTGCGATCAAGAAGAGTGCAATGATTGCAAAAAAGCTGACCAACAGTCTCGTGCGAAGTTTAAAAGTCATCCAAGGTTCCTCCGTAAGTCTATGATGTCTATGTTATCACCTTGCTGAAGCTGCGCAGCGCAAACCTTTGCACACCTCAACAAGTTGCTCCTACTCTATATCGTCAGCCTACTATAGGAATTAAAGACCTCGGGGTATAATAGATAAATATACGATTGTTGCACGGCGGGAATCTGTATGCAGGGGTACTCCAATATAACGTAGAAGAGGTTAACGATGAGTGAGAAGCATTTTGCAGATTATGAATTAAGCGAAGAGATCATGAGAGCATTGAATAGCCTGGGCTACGAGACGCCGACAGAGGTTCAGACAGAGGTCATTCCGGTTGCGCTGGAGAAGAAGGATCTTGTTGTCAAATCGCAGACAGGCAGCGGCAAGACCGCAGCTTACGGTATTCCGCTCTGCGAGCTGGTAGACTGGAACGAGAATAAGCCGCAAGCCTTAATTCTGACACCCACCCGGGAACTTGCGTTACAGGTCAACGAGGACATAACGAATATTGGGCGCTTCAAGCGGATCAAGGCAACGGCTCTGTATGGGAAGCATCCTTTTCATATACAGAAGGCCGAGTTAAAGCAAAGAACGCATATTGTTGTAGGCACGCCGGGGCGTGTGCTGGATCATATTGAACGCGGCTCGCTATCGCTGCAGCGGATTGGCTATCTCGTTATTGACGAAGCGGATGAGATGCTGAATATGGGCTTTATTGAGCAGGTTCAGTCGATCATTGGGGCGCTGCCGGGCAGCAGGACGACCATGTTATTCTCCGCTACCTTTCCTGAGGATGTGGCCAACCTGTCACGGCAGTATATGGATAATCCTGCACAGATTGAGATCAAAGCGAGCGGCATTACGACGGCCACGATTGAACACGCTGTTATACAAGTGATGGAAGCGGACAAGCTGGCGCTGCTTCAAGATCTGCTCATCGTTGAGAGTCCGGACAGCTGTATTATTTTCTGCCGTACACAGGAGAATGTTGATCGATTGTTCAGAGCAATGGCTGACCTTGATTATCCTTGTGATCGCATTCATGGCGGCATGGAGCAGGAGGAGCGATTCGAGGTGATGAATGCGTTCAGAAGAGGACAATTCCGTTACTTGATTGCGACAGATGTAGCCGCCAGGGGGATTGATATTACGAATATTACCCATGTTATCAACTACGATATTCCACTTGAGAAGGAAAGCTATGTGCATCGTACTGGTCGTACAGGACGCGCGGGCAAGACAGGCAGAGCGATTACCTTCGCCACTCCAAGAGATGACGGGCGGTTAGCCGATATTGAAGCTTATATTGGGTTTGCAATTCCGAAAGTGATGGCTCCTTCCGAAGAGGATGTTGAGCGGCGAAGAGAGGATTTCGAGCAGAAAATAAATATTGGCCCCGTTCTGAAACGGGATAAACGCGAGCTGTTGAACAAGCAGATTATGAAGCTTAACTTCAATGGCGGCAAGAAGAAAAAGCTGAGAGCTATCGACTTTGTTGGCACAATCGCCAAGCTTGAAGGAGTAACCGCAGACGATATTGGTATTATTACGATTCTCGACCATGTGACAGATGTTGAGATTCTGAACGGCAAGGGGCCGCTTGTGCTTGAATTGATGAAGAATACGACGGTTAAAGGCAAGCTGTTAAAGGTGCGCCGAGGGAATAAATAACTAGAAAGGAGCTGTCCAGAAAGTCCTTTTTGGAGATGCGAGATACGAGAGGCCAGCAAATCTAGGCAAAACATGCGAAACGGCAGTTTTTTTCCCGTTTCTGGCCCATGAGGGTGAAATGCCTGCCAGCTTGCAGGTATTTCACCCTCATTTCCCCTTAACGGCCGATTTTTGCTCACATTCATGCATGATCGCAGGCATTCTATCATTATGGCGTCTTGTAACCGAAATTCATGCACTTTCGCAGGCTTCTTACCCCGCCACTCTGCCTTCAAACCACACTTGGGGAAGGCAACGGGTGGACTAAGTCCACCCTGTACAAAGAAAAAGATGCCTCCCACCCATTTTTTAGCGGGTTTAGAGGCATCTTTTCACATCATTTGGGACTAATTCCTTGGACATTAGACTACTTTTCGGACAGCCCCTTCGTTTGTTCTGCTATGGTTATCCTCACGGCAAGCAAGAGTCAGCTAATCTTTGGCCTGATAGCTGACAGGGAGAGTCCCCTTCGCTTCATTCCTACCGAAAATGACCTTTAATGCGGCGAGTACGTTCGGCTGCTGAGCGCCATATGCTGCAATGCCAGCGTGGACGTCATGCAAGAACATCCATTCATAAGGATTACCTAGCGACAACAGCACATATGGCTTGGAGCTTGTGTTGAGCTGATTAACGAGTGATTGATAATTTGCCCAATTATGCTCCTGAATCGGACTGCGGAATTGATAGGAGGCCAAGATGACGAAATTCGCCTGCTGAATGCGCGCATTCACATCTGAGGCCTTACTGCCATCCAGAAGCAGCGTCTCTACCGTATAGCGCGTACTGGAATCCACCGAGGACAACTGATTCTTAATCAACTCAGCCTGTTCGGCATTTGGCGCCAGAATCGCTATCCGATCCCCTTCTTGTATGCTGTAGGGCAGGCTGTTATTATCATTCTTCACCTCGGTAATGGACTGCTCGGCGATGGATTGCTCTATTCGACGGTGCTCGCTTGTGCCGATGACCCGCTTGGCTTCCAGCAGCTTCGTTTGAAGATCGCTCTGCGCCTGAAACAAGCCATATTTCTGCTTCAAGCGGAGGATACGCTTAACAGAGGCGTCAATTTGCGCAGCATTGATCTCGCCCTTATTCACGGCTTGAACGATGGCTTGGTGAGCACCGGACACTTCCTTAGGCATAAGAATGATGTCAATGCCTGCCTTAACGGCAAGCTTAACCGCCGCTTCCTCTCCGAAATGCGCCGCAATCCCCTCCATCGTGAATGCGTCTGATACAATAACCCCTTGAAAGCCTAATTCCTCTCGAAGCAGTCCGGTCATTACTTTGCGGGATAAAGTAGCTGGCAGCGGAACATCAGAACCGTCTTTCTTGGACTTCATCGTGGTGTCATCAAGCGCTGTAAAGGCAATATGCGCGGACATGATCATATCTGCCCCGCTGCGAATTGCTGCACGGAATGGCTTCAGCTCAATCTCCTCAAGACGTTGTCTATCATGGGTTAGAACGGGCAGGCCAAGATGAGAATCTACGGTTGTGTCCCCATGGCCAGGGAAATGCTTGACCGCCGCAATGACGCCGGATTGCTGCAGCCCTTGCAAGAAATGAACTCCGAAATCTGCAACAAGATCAGGGTCGGACCCGAATGAGCGTATGCCAATAATCGGATTGTCCGGGTTCACATTCACGTCCAGAACCGGCGCAAAATTCAGATTAACTCCGAGCGCTTGCAGCTCGGTACCTGTAACCTTCCCGGCATCCAGAGCAAGCTGAGGCTGTCCGGTCGCACCGAGTGCCATATTTCCGGGGAAATTGGTTCCGCCCGGAATCCGATTGACGACACCCCCTTCTTGATCAATGCCCAGGAATAAGGGGATATCGCCGGATTGCTGCTGCAATTGATGATTGAACGTTGTCAGCTGTGCAACGTCTACGATATTTTTATTGAACAGGATCAGCCCGCCTGGCTGCTGGTCATAGAGCATGCTTGTAACTCCTGCATTGACCGATACGGTCGGCTTGCCAGCCCACATCCGGATTTCCGGCATGAGCATTTGCCCGACCTTTTCTTTGACCGTCATGTATTGGAGAAGCTTGTCCCAATCCTGTGACTGAATAGCCTCAGCCCTCTCCATCCGGATGATTCTCGTTAAGAAGACGGCATACTCGGCCCGGCTTACCGGACGGTTCGGCCTGAAGGTAGCATCAGAATAACCGCCAACCAAACCGTTCGAGGCGAGCAAACGGATCGGCTCCGTTGCCCAATGCCCGTCAATGTCTGTTAACTCCGATGTTTCGGGCCCCGGCGTAAGTTTGTAGAACCTTGATAGTATAGCAGCCGTCTCTGCGCGGCTGATCGGCGCATCGGGACGGAACGTTCCGTCGTCGAAGCCGCCAATCAGACCCAGACTCGTCGCAACCGCAACTTCTCCATAGAACATATGTGTTCTGGGCAAATCGCGATATTGGATCTCAGGCAAGGTGTACTTTCTGTCCGGATACATCTCCCGGATTAAATAAGTGACGGCTTGTGCCCGCGTGATCGAGTTCGATGGCTTGAATTGACCATTGCCATACCCGGCTATCGTTCCCCTTTGGGCCAGATAATAAATGCTGTCCTCCGCCCAGGCCGAGTGGTCAAGATCACCAAACCGCTCCTGTGCCGATACCGTCGATGCTAAAGGCGATAAGTATAGCGCTGCCATGATGCCTATCATAAATGTGATTTTGTGCCATGCTTTCACCTTTCATCATCCTTTCATGCTGAGAAAAATAATGCTGTGTAGCTGCGCCTAGTCATCATTTGGCCTGGTCGGGTCTGTTGCTAATCGATCCTCAAGACTCGTTACCTCTTTCTCGATTTCCCTGAAACTCCAATCCCTAGAAAACTCAGGCGTGGCATGAAGTAAGTTTTTGGCGATCACCAAGAAATCTTCTGCTTCTTCCATCATGTGTTGTTCCAATAATGCCGGTATAACCGTTTTAATAATTTCACTTGCGTAATAGACATAAGAGTATTGATTATCGTAGTCCTGTATCGTTCGGGTTACAGTCAACAACTGGCTGGCATTGTTCCTATCAACAACACCGTTCACGAAATAATTGATCGTTCCGTGATAGAAGCTATACTCTGTTGCCCCATATTCTCTATTTTGAATACAAGTAATGTTGCGTCCAAATGCTTCCTGAATCCAATCGCATTCGAGCCTGGCGTTAGCTATGGAATTGTAAGAGTCAACCATTTCCTGATAGTCATATTTCATCCGATTGTGGCTGCAGCCCATGCGGATATAATATTCCTTGGCCTGATCGACGGTTGTAATCTCCAGCACCGAGTTCGCGCATTGGCGATAGTCAGCCAATAGTTGCTCCTCCTCCGCTGCTTCCGGATCGCTTATCAAACATTCAACAATCTGTAATAACTCCCGGGCATTTTTCAAGTGTCCAAGCTTGGGGAGATGAGGAAGAATTTTCCCCAGAATGGCCCTCGCAATCCTATTCTTAGAAACAGAAGGTATAGAATATTGCAAATGGCGGGTTGCCGCTACAATCTTGTCAACATCGGCAGATATTTTCAATTTACTTGAGAACAATTCAGCGATTTCATCATAATAGCACCATTTCATATCAGCTGATGATTGCTCTAGCCTGGCAAACAACTGCTCGAAGTACTCGTTCGTCCATTGATTCTCAAGTTCTGACGTTACAAGTCTCTTATAGGAGGTATGCCATACATCACCCTCCCGATTCATTTCGTACTTATTGCACTTCCATTTGAAAAAATAGGCCTTCGCCTGCTCTACATTCCCTAACTCGAGTTCCATCTACTCCATCCTTTCAATGTCTCCCGTCGTTCGTTACACCAGCCTGCTCCTTGCTGCTCAAGCACATCCCTTTCAGGTATGCGGTCAGACTCGCAATATTCATTCGGACATGCCGATTGTCGCCCTCCAGCTTGCTGAGCATGATGCCGCCTTCCATGACGGATAGCGTAAAGGTCGCTAAGGCGTCGATATCGAGATCCGCCTTGAATTCACCGGATTGAACGCCCTCCGAGATGATCGCTTTCATATTGTCCAACGTGCGCTCCAGCCCTTCGCGGGCTTTGGCACGCAGAACCGGATGACCGTCGTCGCTCTCGGTAGCCAGGTTAAGCAGCGGACAGCCGCCTGCAAAAGGAGGAGCTTCGACTACATTGCTGTACACCTGCAGATAGACAAGCAGCTTGCCCATCGCAGTTGATTGCTCATCGAATGCGTCTTTGATTGTTTGATTCACGATGCTGCCTGCATATTGGTAAGCCTCAAGGGCGATTTCGTCTTTACTGGCGAAGTGACGGTATATGCCGCCTTTCTTAATGCCCGTTAACTCTGTAATATCCGACAAGGACGACGCTGCATAGCCTTTCTGGTTAAACAGCTCGGCAGACTTCGCGATAATGTGTTTGCGGGTTTTCTCACCCTTCAGCATGTCAAATCCCCCTTGCCCACATGTGGAATGATTCCTTTCATTATACCAAATAAAAATTTGCTTTCGATAAGGGAATCTTTGTGCTATATTAAAGATACCGTTCGGTATCTTTTTTGAGGAGGCGACATGGATGACACAATTAAGTCCAATCCTGGATGAAGCAAAAAAGCAATTCGTGGCCAAAACGTCCACGGACGTTCACAACGAAATATTTGGATTGATTCGCGAGCAGCAGCAATCGGGGATGGTGTACGGCTTGCAGGAAGGTCAGCAGGCGAAGGATTTTACCCTGAATAATTCAGTTGGCGTTCCTGTGAATCTGTTCGAGCAGCTGTCCAAGGGTCCTGTTATATTAACCTTTTATCGCGGAGGATGGTGCCCCTTCTGCAATATGCAGCTGCGGGCTTACCAGAGCATCTTGCCGGAAATTGAAGCGCTCGGTGGTCAATTGATCGCTTTAAGCCCGCAAAGTCCGGATAATACGCTCTCCCAGCAAGAAAAGGAGGAGCTTCGCTTCCACGTCCTCAGCGACACGGATGGCATGGCGGCCGCCCTCTATAACCTGCTGTACGATGTTCCGCCTTCTATACAGGAGATTATGACGAATCAGTTCAAGCGGGATCTGATGGAATACAACGCCACCGACCGCTGGATTCTTCCCGTTACTTCAACATTCATAATCGACAAGTCCGGTATCATCCGTTCGGCTTATGTCAACCCGGATTTCATGCAGCGCCTGGAGCCCCAGGACATTCTCGATCAGTTGAACAAGCTGTAAGCTTGCAGGAACGCCAAATAACCCCTGTCTCTGTATGAGACGGGGGTTATTTGGCGTTGACCCTATTTTCGATCCGATATTACCCCGAATGTGGAGGCCTTAATGTAGGTTTGGTTTTGTAATGATTTCAGTTGCTCTGTCGTTCCAGCCACTACGGCTCCAATAATTTTTATATCACCTTTATCCAAAGTTCCATCTTCCCCCACTAATGATTGGTATACTTGGTTTGCTTCCCACTCGAAATTCTTACTTTCTCGAAGGTGCTCAATGTTTTTAATAAATGAGTCAACCTCGTCAAAAGAATCGTTTTGAGATTGCCGGGGTTTTGATTGTTTGGAATGAAATCCATAAATAAACGGGGAATTAGCCTTCACAGTATCCTGTCCGTGCCTCATATAATTTAGACGATCATCCGTATATGTATCAGCCCACCACCACACTATTTGCACATTAGGAGGTAGTTTGCTTTCAATCTCATCAAGACTGTATGGTTGATCAAAAGATAACCCTAGTTCTACTAATAGAGCCTCCTCCAATTGGCCAAGTTCGCTGACACTGTCCTTATACCATTCATATGCTATCTCAGGATGGTAAAAAAACATCTCTCTATCTCCAGTGTAAGAATTAAATGTTTCAAGTTGATTGGATTCTGCCAATGACGCAGACCCATCCAATTGTATGGCCCCGTATGAACCATAATGAGGTGAATAGGTTCCAAAGACATTGTAATTCCCTTCAATAGGCTCCCAAATGTAAGGCCTGTTCCCAAGCATCTTATAGGTATGTGTCTGTATTTCACCCCCAAACAAATTGTAATTGGCTGTTTGATTACTGATATGAACATTTGGTGCACTGATTTCATTAAACAATATAATCTCATCCATTGTCTTTTGAGCATTGTGTAATGATAACTGTCTTAATCCGTACAACAAGATCAAAAGAATAATTGGCGTAACAATTACCGAAACCCCAATGATTTTCATTGTCGACCGAAGCTTGGCCTTCCTTACTAATTTCCTAGTCTGTTGTTCATCGAACACAAAATCTTTGGTCTCATTATTCATTATGAAGAACCTCCTGAAATTGTTTAATAAATTTTTCCTTTGCCCGTCTGACATGAGTTTTTAGCGTATTCTCATTCATCATGAGTAAAGAGGAAATTTCTTTGTACGATAATTCCAACTCATATTTCAAGACTAATAATTCCTGTTGGAAACGGGGCAGTGTTTCTAGCGTTTCTCTAATGTCCCTTGCTCTTTCTTTTTCAAGAACACGTATTTCAGGAATATTCGTCAAGACGATCAGCGGAAGTGCATCGACATCAGCTGTTGAATAACGCTTTTCTTTTCGTTTGAGATCGTAGAATCGATTCGACGCCACTCGGTATAACCAGCTCATTACTATATCTGACCGAATTCCATCTTTGTATAATAAAAATTTATAACATGTATCTTGGACGATATCTTCTGCATCCTCATGAGTAAGACCGCGTTTTCTTAAATAACGGTAAAGCATGGTCCCTACTTGCTGCAAAAATTCGTCCATTGTTTGTTTGCCCATGTCTCTCCTCCCTCCCCCATACAACGTTATCCTAAATAAAAAGTTTACAGGTTAAAAAAATATCTACTGAATGACTCAAAATCACAAAAAAAGAAGCTATATAAATAGCTTCAACATGTTATCTTCAGGTAATGGATGGCCTATTCTTTGAAAAATAAACAACGCCGAGCTATCATTCTTTATCATGTCTGGTTCCCGTGGTTTTAGAATAAACAATTGAACGTATTCTCTCCTCGCTTAGACCATATTTGGGCGCTAAGACTTCAATACTGATACCTAATTGAAAGGAGACTTGAATTTCTAAATTTCGTATTTCAAGCCGTTGCTTTGCACCTGACTGACTCCCCCAGCCCTTACGTAATTTTTGCGGTATATATAAGTGAGTGCCATCAACGTATCTTTGAATTTCTTCTACCAGTTGCGCCGGAAGTATATCTTTAGCGTTTACATATTTCTTCATAGGCTTCTGCTCCCGCCTCTACACTGATCTATGGAGCACAACCGTCCCGATAGGTGCCAATGAAAATCCTTCTGCACACAAGGCAATGATACTCAATAAATTCCTTGATGACATTCGTGTACCCGCATAGGATAAGTTCAGCTGTTTCATGGACATTAACGTGCAGCGGACGAATCGCCGGATCTCATGATAATGGCTTTGATCGTTTGCTTTAGGCCGAATATGTATACCGAGCGTATTCGTTCCTCGATCTCGATTCACTTTATAATACGCAACACCATCAATCTCTCCATCTGTATTGCACAGCTTAATAAATACATGTTCAGGGGTCCATTCAGAAAATTCATATCTGATATTCTCAGCAATATATCTCTCCCCGTCTTCCTCAAGGATTTCTAAGATACTATCAATGTCAAGATCAGTTGCTGGCAGTACCCGGTCAACTTCGAGATCCGCTGGTGGTTGCCACTTAAAAAAATCATTCATCACAACCCATTGCGCATAGTATGGCTCTGGTTTAAATCCATAATTAACCCAAAAATCTATATCTGCATTATGAATTTGACCAGGCGATATTTCGGAATAACAGTAGACTGTATTTCCTCCATTGTGTTGAATATATGTATTACATGCGTTTATCAAAGGTTCTAATGATACCTCTGAACCCTCTTTAATTCCAAGCTTATGAATAGTACCATTTTTCCCTTCTAACTCTAGGGTGATTGTCAATATAGCGACAGGCTCTCCATCAGATTCAAGGACATATCCTTTGTTTATGGGATGAGACGAATCATCATTAGAAAAATACTGTTCTTTACTGATAATCTTTTGACTGTAGTCAATAGAAAAATCACCCTTCATTGTTACACCGTTTCGTTTCCCTCTTCTTATATGCTCATCCCACACAAGTTGGTTAAAACTCTCGAAGTTGTCATCCTCACAGAACTCCCTAACAAGATATTGCGATGACACGACTATCGCCTCCATCCTTTACTATTTCTCAGCCCGTACATCTATCATGTCATTTATAGAATAAAAGCGAAAGATTTACTTTTTTTCAGACTTTTATTTAAACAATTAATCACTGTACCTCGATTTATAAAGAATTAAATTTATTAAAATGGAAAGTACGCTTGACATTGATCGCGTTGCACGATATGCTTTTCTTGTGGAAAGCTAGCTTTCCATGAGGAGGAGGAACGTATTGAACAACCGTTTGGAAGAAATCCGCAAGCAACACGGGATTAAGCAAGAAGAATTAGCAGCGGCACTTGAAGTGTCAAGGCAAACGATCGGTTCGCTGGAAAACGGTCGTTATAACCCATCGATCCTTTTAGCGTTCAAGATTGCCCGTTTTTTCGGTATGAGTATCGAAGAAATCTTTATTTATGAGGAGGATGACAAGGTATGAACAAACCAGTTTCGTCTTATTTGATTACCTTTGCAGGCGTAGCAATACTAGCAGTCGGTCTGTACTTCATCAAAACAATTGAAGATCCGCAAGGTTGGCTGCGAGCGTTGCCTTATATCTGCGTTGGACTTGGCGCCGGTATGTTCGGTCACGGTATGGGAGAAATCATGAACCGCTACGTGATGAAGCATAATCCTGCCGCTGCCAAGCAGCTAGAGATCGAGAAGAACGACGAGCGTAATCTGGCAATCGCTAATCGGGCAAAAGCGAAAGCATATGACATGATGATTTTTGTGTTTGGAGCCTTGATCACAGCATTGGCCTTGATGGATATAGATTTAACAATGGTATTGCTATTGGTTTGTGCCTATCTGTTTATCGTTGGGTATGGGACTTATTACCGATTCAGGTATTTTAAAGAGATGTAAATGAAATTCATGTACCCACAAAGGCCGATACCATCTGGACGCCCATGACGGATTTGGATAACTCCTGCCGAAGTTATGTGGCGTCTGGTGCAGCATGTTCGAATAGATCGGTGCGCAGCCAAGTCCGACCAGTCATAAACGGATCGGAAATACGAAGTCGCGAATGGGCAGCAGTAATAACAGGACGCCGATGGCTATATCTTCCATCCCCAAACGAATCATGGTCAAATTATTGAGCTTTTTTCAAAAATGCCAGAGCGACGTGCTTGAATAGTCTAACGATGGCCGTTCTCGACCGCCCGATGCGTGAATATGGTTTAAATGAAGGAGTGGCATCTTTGAAAAACAAACGAGCATTAAATCCAGATGTTCTTCTCATTTAAATATCCAACTCCAAAATATCCTTCTTCCCTTTTTAATCTAGTTTTCTCATAAAAGAACCTCGCCATTTGAATAAGTGTTTCAGGCTTTAAAAAAAATATATATATATTTGTGTAATCATTTCAATTTTGATTTTTAAGTTAAATCCATTTAGGCTCACGGTAAATAGATGTGAATCTACTTCTTTTCTAAAGAGCTCTTTGCCCCTAGACCTCCTAATGATATGAAATCCCATAAACCTACAAAGGACACTTCCCGCCTACTCCCTCTTGCGTTGCCCAATGTGCAGAATAATCCTCTTACTGGTTACCACTGGATAAAGTCCTGAAATACGCTACCACTACCTCACGGAATTCCAGAGCAGCCCGTGAAATATACCGACTTTTGTGCCATGATAAAGCGATCTTCCGTACCAATTCATGTTCCTTTACTTGGAGATATTGGATATTTTCCTTGGAATTTCGTGCAGTGCTTGGTATGAAGGCTATGCCAATCTCGGCTTCTACAAAAGCGCTTAGCCTTGCAGGTTCATCACCCTCATACACAAACCTGGGTACAAATCCAGCCGATTGGCATAAAGAGTCCACGAAATCGCGAGCACCGTAGCCTTTCTTTACACCGACAAACCATTCATCCCTAAGTTCAGTTAAGGATACGCTGTTTCGGTTGGCCAGCCGATGCCCCTTTGGAACCGCTACAAGGATGGGGTCGATAAACACAATTTGAGACTCAATGTCATCCTCTTGCATCGGGGGTGAAGATAAGCAATAATCGACCTCTCCCCGATGAAGAAGCGCAGTCATTGTCTGCGTGTTAACCATTTGCACATGAAATTGGACATTAGGCCGCTTCTTCCGAAACTCTCGAAGGATATTCGGCAACGCGCTTGCGGTGGTCACCGCCAACTTGATGGAGCCATTCTCCGGACTGGACCAATCGCTAATCTCCTGCTTCCCCTGTTCCAACTCAAACAAAGCCCTTTCTGCACGGAGAAGGAATCTGCTTCCGAACTCATTGAGTCGCAGCTTCCTCCCTGTTCGGTCGAATAGAGGGGCTCCGAGATCCTCCTCCAGGCGCCCAATCGTTTTGCTTAGTGACGATTGAGTAACGTGCAGCCTTTGTGCAGCTTCAGTCATATGTTCCAATCTAGCAACCGTGAGAAAATATTGCAATTGAAGAAGTTCCATTATACGCCCTCCACTCATTCCTCTGAATCAATGAGATCATAGCATAAAATGCGTTGGAATAAATAACAGATTTCCATTACGATATCATCAAAACACTTTGGGGGGAGCTCAAAATGAGTGCTCGCAGCTGGTGGTTGATGATTTCCGTTGGACTAGGAATGCTGCTCAACCCATTAAATTCTTCAATGATTGCGGTTGCTATTCCCAGGCTGCAGCATGTGTTCCAACTTGACTTTACCGTTGTTTCCTGGATTATTTTCACCTTCTATATTGCAAGTGCGATCTCTAATCCTCTCGTGGGAAAAGCCAGTGATTTATTCGGTCGCAAGAAAATATTTCTTACCGGGCTTATAGTAGCCCTCGTCGCATCACTATTAGCTCCTTTCTCATCAAGCTTTGGTTGGCTCATCGTGTTCCGCATTGTGCAATCCATCGGAACCAGCATGATGATTGCGGTTGGAATGGCCGTTATTCGAATTCATATTAAGGAGAAGCAAGCGACTGCGCTATCCGTCCTGACCATCTTCCAATCCGGAGCGGCGGCCATTGGCCCCTTTATTGGCGGGGTTTTGATTCATTGGTGGGATTGGCCCGCAATCTTTTTCATCAATATTCCGTTCGTGTTACTGAGCTTTCTATTCTGTTGGAGGACGATTCCTACGGACGAAATGCCAACATCCGCTGCACACAGCATGTCCTTTCGCAAATGGTTGGATTCGATTGATGCGCTAGGGATTCTGCTCTTCACAACGGGTCTGATTCCCCTGCTAGTGGGATTACTATCGATAAAACCATCTGAGCCTGTCTCATTCATAAGTGTCGTGGCCGTGCTGATCGGTCTTACTCTATTAGGCGTTTTTGTACGACATGAATTAAAAGCGGAATCACCCTTTATTCCTTTGCGCACACTCGCCAAATATCCTGCGATAACTTGGGTCAATGTCGAGTTTATGATTGTTAACTTGCTTTTTTATACGCTCTTTTTCGGGATTCCATCCTACTTGCAAACGGTACGTCATGTCAGCGAGTTCCATACAGGGATTCTTATGTTGAGCTTAGGTTTGTGCTCGCTCGTTGCTTCTCCACTAGCAGGACGATGGATCGACAAATCAGGGCCTAGGCCAGCACTGTTCGTGGCCGCAATTCTAATGACATTGGGTGCCGTCTGGATCGTGACATGGAATCAAACTTCACCGGTTATCAGCGTCTGTTTGGCGCTAGCTGTGTTCGGTATTTGCAATGGGCTAAACAGTGTCGGAATGCAAGCGGCCTTATTCAGAAGTTCTCCAAAAGAAATCATCGGTGTAGTATCTGGATTATTTAGTACAGCAAGAAACCTGGGAGCCATTCTCTCTTCTTTATTGATAGGTATCGTAATGGGAGATAACTTCAGTTTCGGGGGATTTCGATTGCTTGGAATTATCCTCGCGGGCGTTGCATTGTCCTTAGTATTCATGAATCGGAGACAGCAGGAATCAGGGCGATTACCAGAGTCGTAGGTTCAACTCGCCAAGTACTAAAAAATCACTTTATATTTTTCATGATCGGAACAGATCGAAATGAAGGTGGGGATGTCAACAAGGTGATGGTGAATTGCCGAGTCTCGATCTGAAAAATTTTCGAGATAAAGTAACGACCGCTCTTTTGTATGATTTCGTAAATCGTGAATTTGTTGAGGCTGGATTAGACCTGTTTTTAATGCGTTGTAGATTACGACGTCTGTACTTTGAAAAGAAATTGGCGGCGCAAGCGAAATTCCAAGATGTAATAGTGGTGAATTGGCTTCACTAAGCACCTTGTCTTTTAGATGGTATGTACCATAATCACTAGATGCCAAAGTAATAGATGCAACATGATTGCTAAAGTGAGACAGCAACAAGAAACACAGAGATACAATTGAAACTTCACCAGCATTCTTCTTGGTAGTCAGGCCTGATGTAGTTTCCCTCGTCTCAAAACCTTGATCGTAAAAGTCATCTATCCATGTGTCAGGTAAAATGGGATGATCTTTTTTGCAAATGTGAATGAACCGCAATGCTTCACGAAATCCAGTTGATGCAACTCGGAATAACTCTAAAAGTCGCTGATCATTATATTCGATCATCTCTAAGTAATCCTCAGTCTCATCAATAACAATCAAAGGCTTAGAGATGGAGTGTATATATGCTGATTTCCCTTCGTGATGACCATATTCATTTTGAACCCAACATGGAATAAGAATAAGGTCATATGGAGCGAAGATTGCCGACTTAGGCAATACGTTCTCGTGTTGATAATAAAACTGGATATTGTTTGTATCCAAAATCAAAATCTTTGCATCAGTCATTTCTCGTAATAACTGACTTAGGTCACGATAGTTGCCCATCCCCTACTCCTTTGGCTTCACGCTGAACGTTTTTGTATTTTAGCTCCCATTCCTTAATTAAATTCAAGTTATCTTGATAGAACTGGACATCAGGATGCTTTTTGATTTCTTCTTGGATTGTTTTAATGATCGCGTTCATATTCGTCACGTATGAAGGTTTAATCAAAGAATCATCCAGACCATTCTCTTGAAAAATAATCTCCCAATCAGTTGGTTTATGACTTAGATCAAAATGCTTTTTGATTTCACTCTGCAGTTGAATGTGATTATTTTTATGGGCAATCTGATACAGTTCAATCAAGACTGCTTTATAAGGGGCTCTAAAGGATTTCATGCAATGTGCAATTCGCTCAATGAAATCATTCGTGTTTAATGAGTGGAAGAAATCATAAAGATCTGTTCTTCCAAAGATCATTTGACTTGCAAAGTAATCTGCTTTTCGCTCGTTAAGATCAAACTCGGTGAAGATCTCGTAACCATCTTTATGCATAGTTTGCATCTCTTCACGTTCAGTCAAGTGATAAATTTCATGCCAATAGATAAAGTATTGATACAACCGTGGTTGATAAGTATTAATAATGGGAATCATTTTGTTATTCTTAAACTTACGAATTGCGCCACCCCAATTTTCATCAGGTATTGGAACTTCAATCAAGTTATGTTCCTTTAGGATCTCAAAAGCTTGCTCCTCAATCGGAAGAGACTGCCACTTAATTAAACGTTTTTCAATGAATTGAATGTGATCTATAATCTGGTTCGCAATCTGTTCATTAGTATGGATCGTGTGATCCAGATTTTCGCTTGTGATTCGCATAAAACAAGCCCCTCCTCACTTCAAATAAATGGAATAAACGTCCAAAATATCATCCAGCGCATTGAGAAGTTCCATTGTTTTGGGACTCTTGTCAGCATCCCGACCGTGGTCAGAATAAGCGTAAGCATAACGCGAAGTTGTCATTGGTTCTTCCTGAAAAACAATAAAGTAATCGTCTGGCAGTTGGAATGTCTCATTGATTTTTGTAATCTGTGAATTGTATTGTTTCGGGCTTGGACTCTCACCTTTTAAAATTTGATCAATTGTTGGTCGTGAAATATTCGTTAGCTTGGAAAATGACAACTTGGAAAAGCCCCGCTGCCTCAAGAAAGAAATTAAATTTTCAGCAATTGACTCGCGGTAATCAAAATAGTTGTAGTTCATTTTTCAAACCTCCTTTTTTCATCATATCTAATTATAAGCCACTGAGTGAGGGTTGTAAAAATAATTTTTACAGTGTAAATTTACTACTAATTATGTAGCAAAAACTGATAAAATATTCTCGACAAAAATACCCCCTCGATCTACGAGGAGGCGATCACTGGTATTGCTCATAGAGCTGGCGTAATTTCTCCGAAGGCTGGAGGCCGAGCTCTTGACGCAGCAGTTGCGTATAATACGCATAATAATTATGGAGAGACTGTCGATCTCCCATGGCTCCGAATATTTGCAGCAGCAGCAGCGCTGACGCTTCCTCGAATTCATTGCGGGCTGCCAGTCTTCTCGCAATTTGTGCTGCTTCTCTATAACGCTTCTCAGACAGCAGCCAGCTTGCAAGACGCTTCGCATAAGCATCATACATAATCGCCAACCGCTCACGTTCCGCCGTTGCCCATACATAAGATTTGTCCTCCAATAGCTCGCCTGCAAATTGTTTCTCCAGCTCTATTGCCGCTGCTTCATTGGCCGCATGGATTGCGGATAATTGCTCCACACCCTGCTCAAATTGAATGAAATCGACATCTGCTTGATCCAGGTCTAGCCGATACTGCTCCTGCGAAGATAGGACCATCTCTTTGGCCCCATGCAGCGACAGCGCTTTTCTAAGCTGATAGACCGCCGTATTGAGATACGTCTCCGCATTCTTAAGCGGCATCTCCGGGAAAATATCCGCCAGGATTCGGACTTTGGTTACACTTCGTCCGCGATGAACGAGCAAATAAGCGAATAGCTCCATGCTTTTCTTGGAGATCCATTTCACTGCGCCCGCTTCCTTGCTGCTGGCCTCCAGGCATCCGAGTCCCCGAACCGTCAGCCGCTGAGGCGTGAGGCCTCCAGGGCCCCCGGCACCAGAAGAAGCAACGCTGCGCCTGCCAACCGCTCTAGCGACCGTCTGAGCCAGGCGCTGTCTGGAAATCGGCTTCACCATATAGTCCAATGGATAAACATCATAAGCATCCATTGCATAATCCGCATGGGAGGTCGTAAATACGATGTCAAGATCAGCACGAATCAAGCGCAAGCTGCGGGCCAGCTCTAAACCATCATCCGCAGCAATCTGAATATCCAGAAATGCGAGATCCACGTCGCCCCTACCCCGAACAAAGTCCAGCGCCTCTGCCGCATTCCGGAAGCTTCCGGCAAGCTCCACATCTTCCATATTCGTCAGTAGCCGCTTCATAGCAAGCAGCATGGCAGGCTCATCGTCTACGATGATGACTCTCATCACTCTCCGCCGCCTCTCACAGTGAAGTGAAATACGCTTCCTTGTCCTGCTTTGCTCTCCGCCCATAAGCTCCCGCCGCCTAGCTCCACGAACTGCCGGCTTACAAGCAGTCCAAGTCCCGCTCCCTTCTCCCCCAAGGTGCCGGACGATGAGTAGAGCTCCTTCTCAGCAAACAGCCGCCGAACCCGCTCCTCTTCCATCCCCACCCCGTTATCGCGTACCGAGACGGTCACCATGTCCCCCGATAGCCGGGCATCGATCTGGACTAGACCATTCAATCCGGTAAACTTGATGGCGTTGGATAACAAATTACGGATAATGAGTCCAAGCGCTTCCCGGTCAGCATACACCCCAATGTTTGGGTCAATCGTATGACTCACCTCTATATGCTTAGCCTCGCTTTTTATATACAACATCTGACAGCAATCCTCTACAACCTCAGACAACTCCAATATCTGTGGACGAAGTGCCATGTCTTCCCGCTGGCTGCGAAACCACTCCAACAAGTTATTCGCCATTCCAAGTGTATTGCGAATCTGATCGCCTAGCGTCATAATGATTTCCCGATGATCTGGATCGAAACGCTCCCTGTCTTCTTCCAGCAACTCTATGAGCTGATACTGCAGTGCCAGCGGACTGCGAATATCATGCGACACGATCGTGAACAGCTGATCCTTCATCTGGTTGAGCTGCGCAATCTGCTCCAGATGACGCTCTTTCTCCGTCATATCAACGATCAGCGAAATGCTGCCCTGTCCCTTGTTGCGCAGTACTCGCAACGGATATACGTTCACAGCGTACATTTTTCTTTCTCCATCCAACCAGGCATCAATCTCTACACGTCCCTGCTGCATGGACTTGCACAGCTGATGCCATTCCGGCCACGGCTCCAATAGCTCGGCCATATTCCGGCCATTAACAGCCGCATAACCCATCTCCGCAAACCATGTGGAGGCCTGTTTATTGCTGTCGATGACCTTGCCTGAGGCATTCGCGATCACAATACTTTCCTGAAGCGTATCCAGCACAATATTTCTGGCAATCGGAACGGTTGAGAAGAATTTAATCCGCAGTGTAATAACCAGCATCAATGTACCTGTAAATCCACAATAAACGGACAACGGAAGCAGCCAGGACGACCATTCCGGATTCATAAGTTTGACAATCTCAAGAACAAGCGGAAATGAGCTCAGAAAAAGAATCCACATCCCCGGCTTGCGAAAATCGTTGCGGATATTCCTTATATACTGAAATAGGAAATAAAGACATCCGGCGATAATAGAGTAACAAGCAATCGAGAAAGCGGCTGAATAGACGGTCCTCGTCGTCATTAAATGTCCATTATCAAGCTCAATCATGCGATAGATCATATGAAGCCACGGATCCAGCCACGACAGCAGCGACCACAGCACAAATACCGTGAACAGCATGATCCTCCAAGGCGGCTTTGACAGCTTGTCTCGACCGATCAGCTGATACACGAACAAGAGACAGAAAGGCACCATTAAATTGAGCGCCGTACTCTGCATATGGCGAAAGACCAGCTTTTCTATGAATAGATAGCTGCTTTTCTCCAGAATGATACTGCTGGAGTATATCATCCGGCACACGATCAAGCCGATAAGATAACCTACCCCACGTTCCCTTCTAAACCCATATATAGTGAATAAAATAATACCCGTCATGATGACTGAAGCAATCATCAAGACAAGCTCTACAGTGGAATTCATGCTGCATATCCCTTTAATTTTGGCGTATTAATGATGACTAGCGCTATTATTACTTCTCTCAATATAGTATACGAAATCATGGGGTGCAAGGCGTGGCATTCCAAATTCCGACAATCGACGCAACGATCACTTACATATTTTTTCATTGACAATCGATCTGAGAGGATATATATTTTTTAGCGACAATGATAATCATTATCATAGTTTGCGAAAATACATTTCATGACAAGGAAGGGTCCACACATGCACACAACAAGAAAGTTCTCACTGGCCACATTGTTCATTTCCGCGCTGCTTGCAATAGCGCTAGCAGGTTGTTCTAATCAGCCATCCAATTCGACTGCGGGTAATTCGGCAAGTACCGAAACTCCTCAAACAGAAGCTCCCGCTGCCCAGGACAAAAATACTCAATATCCAATCGTAATCAAGCATGCTTTCGGCGAAACGGTTATTGAAAGCAAGCCTGAACGTGTCGCTACTATACAATGGGCTAATCATGATGTCGCTCTCGCACTCGGTGTTGTACCCGTCGGCTTCTCGGCAGCGAACTACGGCGTTCAGGATGACAGCGGACTGCTCCCTTGGACAGCCAAAAAGCTCAAGGAGCTTAACGTAAATGAGCCTAATATCTATCAGGATACGGACGGCCTTGATTTTGAAGCGATATCGGATTCAAACCCCGATGTCATTCTGGCGGGTTACTCAGGCATTACCAAAGAAGACTACGATGTTCTTAGCCAAATCGCTCCGGTTGTGCCTTACGAGTCCAAACCTTGGGTCACCACATGGCGGGAGCAAATTATGCTTAATGCAACAGGCATGGGCATGAAGGCAGAAGGCGAACAACTCATTAAGGACACCGAGAAACTCATTAAGGACAAGGCAAGCGCATATCCCCAGCTGCAAGGCAAAAAAGTTGTCTGGGCCAACTTCTCGGCTACAGATACGTCCACTTTCCACATTTATACGCCTGTAGATCCTCGTGGCGCGTTTCTGATCGAGCTTGGCTTGACGTATCCGGAGAGCATTACGAGTCAGATTGCAGATCCAACCAACTTCTCATTTAATTTAAGCGCCGAGAATGCGGAAGCGCTGAATGATGCGGATATCATAATCGGGTATGGCGATGAAAAATTATATGAAGCCGTTAAAGCCGATCCCCTGCTTGGCAAAATCTCGGCGATCAAGAGAGGTTCTGTTGTGTTCATTGGCGACGGCACGCCTCTGGCAGCTTCCGGGAATCCCAATCCGCTTTCGATATCCTATACTCTTGAAGAATATTTGGGCTTAATCGCAGGGGCTATCGACAAGATCAATGAATAGCACATCGATTCCGAACAACAACCGGCTAAGCTCACATATTCCGAGGCATTTCACCTTGGTTCTGGTCATTTGTATGATCTTGCTAGTCTTAACCGTATTCGCTTCACTGGTCTTAGGCTCTCGACCAGTGCGATTCCATGAACTGATCGACGGATTATTTCATCAGGACGCAGACTCCTATGGGGCAAACATAGTTCGCAAGAGAATTTCCCGAACCATCTTCAGTTTATTCTGCGGTGCAGCTCTCGGAGTTTCCGGATCGCTTATGCAAGCGGTCACTCGCAACCCGATTGCCGACCCGAGTATACTGGGAGTGAACACAGGTGCATCCTTGTTCGTGGTATGCGGCATTGCGTTCTTGAACATTAGCACCGCCAATCAATATATATGGCTAGCTTTAGCAGGGGCTGCGATTACTGCAGTGTTCGTATTCGGAATCGGCTCAATGGGGCGTGGCGGTGCCACGCCCATTAAGCTTGTATTGGCCGGAGCTGCCACAAGCGCCGCTCTGACTTCGCTGGTCACCGCCATTATGATTCCACGCTCTAGTGTCATGGATCAATTCAGGTTCTGGCAGGTGGGAAGCGTCGGCTCGGGAACCTGGAGCGCTATTGGCACTTTCATCCCGTTTCTGCTCGTCGGAATACTGATCGGCTTTATTGCCGCTCCGGCATTAAATGCATTGGCGCTGGGAGACGATGTTGCGACTGGACTGGGCGTTCGTACAGGAACACTGAGGCTCATTGCGGCTATTGCAGGTGTGCTGCTGTGCGGCGCGACTACTGCGCTGGCAGGGCCGATTGGTTTTATTGGACTGTTGTCCACCCACATCATTCGCCTTATTCTTGGCCCCGACCTGCGCTTAATTATACCGATGTCAGCGATTGCCGGAGCTATTATTTTGACCCTGTCAGATGTAGGCGGCAGGCTCATCGGCAGCCCTGGAGAGCTTGAAGTCGGTGTCGTTACAGCATTTATAGGGGCCCCAATACTAATCATTGTAGCGATGCGCTCGAAAGTGCGTTCATTATGAGAGAGCAATCACTTGCATTTATTATGTCGGGCAGACGTCAAAGACGCCGCCGATGGATACTCGTTACCAGCCTTCTTGCGGCACTTGCATGCTTGCTTTGCTGTGCCATGCTTTTACTTGGGAGTACCATCTATCCCGTCCAGGATGTCATTCGAGCGCTGTCGGGGGAACAGCTCAAAGGCGTGTCTTTTGCGGTGAATACTATACGTTTGCCGAGAATGCTGGCAGGTCTGTTGGCCGGATTTGCTTTCGGTATTGCCGGACACACCTTCCAGACGATGCTGCGCAATCCCCTTGCGAATCCGAATGTCATCGGCATTACTTCCGGCTCGAGCGCGGCTGCTGTTTTTTGCATCACCGTACTTCAGACAAGCGGAGCTGTTGTTTCCGCTGCTTCTGTAATTGCGGGTCTTGCTACCGTCATATTGATTTATGTATTATCCAGAGGACGGTCATTCTCGATCGGGCGATTAATCCTTGTCGGGATTGGCATCCAAGCCATGCTTGATGCTGCAATTTCCTACCTTCTGCTCGTTAGCGCGGAACAAGATATTCCCGCAGCGCTCAGATGGCTCACAGGCAGCCTCAACGGCTCCCAGATGCACGAGCTCCCGCCTCTTGTTATAACCGTGATCATCTTTGCGCCTGTCGTTATTGTACTGGGCAAACATCTCAGTATATTGGAGCTTGGAGAACAATCGGCTTCTTCTCTCGGCGTGAACACGGACAGGACAAGAATTGCGCTCATTGTGAGCTCTGTCTTCATGATTGCTATTGCTACTGCTACCACAGGGCCAATAGCCTTTGTCTCCTTCCTTGCGGGGCCAATCGCGAAAAGACTGGTCGGAATTGGCTTCTCGAACGTAATTCCAGCAGCACTGGTTGGCGTCAATCTCGTCCTGGCTTCAGATCTAATCGGACAATTTGCCTTTGAGTACAGATACCCCGTAGGCATCATTACCGGATTGCTCGGAGCGCCTTATCTGATCTTCTTGCTAATCCGAATGAATCGAAAGGGAGAATTATAATGAAACCGACGCATATTTTTCAAGCCGATCAAATCGTAGCGGGCTATGAGAATAAAACGGTTATCCACGGTGTAGGCCTTGTTATACCTAGCAATAAAATAAGCGTTATTATTGGATCTAATGGCTGCGGGAAGTCTACGCTTCTTAAGACACTGGCCAGGCTTATCAAGCCTGCATCGGGGACAATCACGCTGGACGGCAGGCCGCTCGGCAAGATCCCACCGAAACAATTGGCTCGAGTGGTCGGGCTGCTGCCGCAATCCCCTATCGTTCCGGAAGGCATTTCTGTAGCGGATTTGGTTGGGCGAGGAAGGTTTCCACACCAGTCATTGTTCAGCGGATGGACCAAAAAGGATTATGAGGCCGTTGCCGAAGCGATGAGAATTATGGACATCACCGAGTTTGCCAATCATAATATTGATGAGCTCTCAGGCGGTCAACGGCAGCGCGTCTGGATTGCAATGGCGCTGGCACAGCAAACCGATATCTTATTTCTCGATGAACCGACAACCTTCCTGGATATCACCTATCAAGTCGAGATTCTTGACCTGCTTACCGACCTGAACCGCAAACATGGCACTACGATTGTAATGGTGCTGCATGATATCAACTTGTCCGCGCGTTATGCAGACCATATTGTTGCGTTACATGAAGGAAAGCTTGTCGCTGAGGGTGATCCGGCAGAGGTTATTACAAGCACAATGGTTAAAGACATTTTCGGGCTGGATTGCACAGTAATCGAAGACCCCGTTTCGGGATCTCCGTTGGTAGTGCCAAGAGGACGATATCATGTGAAGGATGAATCTGCTTCCTAGATAAGGACGTGCCCTGCGCGTGCAATGACGTGCGGGGTACTCAATACGCCAGCCCCATTTCCTCTAACACTTATTCCGATTGACCAGGAATATCTCGAAATAAATTTTCAGATATCATACCGTCACGCATGATAGCAGCCTTTACATCCACAGTCACCTTCGCCTTGACAAACTCATCATCCCAATGCGACTTCACTTTCTTGAATGTTTGGTAGTGGCTGGCCATCAGCTTCTCGCCGAACCCGAATATATCGACGCCGTATTTCTTCTGTACCTTGGCTACCGTCGCTTCGACATGGCTCTGAATCGCCTTCTCCGTCAGCTTCTGTATTTGTTCAAATCCCGAAGTCTTGCTCAGCATGATTGATTCGCATTGGTTCTCGCTGATGGCTCCTTCGATATTGATTCTGATCTTGATGTTAGGATGATTGTCGATATAATCTACGTTGAGGCGCGTGTTGGATCTCCCGATCCGGACCTGTGCGTACTGGTCTTTTCCACATTGTACCGTTAATGACGTGTCCTTGATCCGATCTTGTGTCCATAGTAAATCCCGTGTTTCTTCTGTATTCAAAAATCCGACCAGCTTCGTTCTGCGCATAACAGCTGTCCCGTCGATCACCAATTCGGTGGGCGATTCTGTGCTCTTCCCGGCGTCTACTGATTGCTGCTGCTTCGATGGAAGCTCAATCGTAACAGACGACATCACCGGCTGCCGGCCTTCCGACGTAATGGCTGCAATGAATTGCTTCAAATTCGTGTTCGGCGAGCCTCCCCAATTCGACTCAACAGAATCAAGACCCATGCGGATTTTCACAGTTGATACCCTGTTCTCCGGGAAGTAGAGCTTTGTAAATTCCGCTGCGGCTACCCGGTGAGATACAACCAGTTGAATATCGTTTCGTATGTCCTTCATTGATTCCAGAAACTCGAAAAAAAGAAGGCCCTTATCCGTTGCAAGCAGCTTGGCATCCAATATAAGCAGCATCATATGGCTTAGCTCCAGCTTGCGGGCTGTCTTCTGCTCGATTCGGCTGAAAACTTCGTCCATCGTATTCCCTTCTGCATCGATGGAGTACGTTGGAGTACTTCCTGTGGCACGGGAGGAGGCGAACTCCAGCGCATTAATCATCTGGAGATAGACATGATAATTTGCTCCCTCGCCTGTAGTCACGGACATGCCGCTGACGATGACGTACTCGTTGGCCGAACGCATATCCCAGCAGCCCGTTGCAGTCAAGCTGAGCAGGCCAAGTACAAGCACATTGCGAACCAGATTTCTGATCATGACGATGAATCCTCATTCTGAAGCGAGAATCGTACCAGCATATCCCTCTGCTGCCTCCATCGAAACGGAGCAAACGGCTTGAGATAAGGAACACCAAACGAATGCAAGCTCGCCAAATGGATGACCAGGACAACCAAGCCTAAGAAGATGCCATAAATGCCTAGTACCGAGCTAAGCAACAGCAATCCGAACCGGATGATTCGAACCGTATTGCTAAATTCATAGTGAGGCGTGACCAACCCGCACAACTCTGTTGAAGCTACAACGATCAATATAATACTCGATACGATTCCGGCCTGGACAGCCGCTTCGCCGAGTATAATAGCACCGGCTAGAGGAACGGCTTGGCCGATGCTTTTCGGCACTCGAGTACCTGCCTCTCTAAGCACCTCGAATATGAGCGTCATTGCAATAAGCATGAATCCGATCGGAAAGGGCGAGCCCTGCTCTTGTCCGCTGATGGAGTAAAGCAAAGCAGTCGGAATCATCTGCGAGTGATAATTGATGACGCAGAGATAGAACGCAGGCAGAAACAAAGAGAGCAGAAATGCGGTATGCCGCAGCAGCCGCATCATATTGGCAAAGATGGGCCGAAAGTAATAATCGCCAGCGGATATGAAATAATTTCCATATACCGCCGGGCCGATGAGAACGTATGGACTGCCATCCACAATGACTGCACAGTTGCCTTCCACCAGCATGGACGCCACCGCGTCAGGTCGCTCCACATCCAGCACTGTCGGGAAAAACCAGGAGCCCTTGTCTCTGATCAAATCCTCTACATTCCCGGAATCATAGATGGCTCTCACCTTAATCGCTGTCAAACGTGAACGGAACTCGGACACGAGCGATGGTGCAGCCGCGTTCTCCAAATATACGAAGCTAATTGAAGTACGGGTCTCTTCTCCTGCTGTGAACGGCTCGATTCGAAGAAGCGGATTGCGCAGTCGCCGCCTTATCAATGAGATGTTCGTATCCATCGCTTCCGTAAATGCATCGTCGGACCCGCGGTTGACACGCTGCGACTTCGGTTCTGCGATCGATCGAGCCGCTATGCCGCCAATCTCGATACATAACGCTTTGTCTATGCCTTCAGCCAAGAGGATCGCGTCGCCAGCCAACATTCGCTCTGCTGCTTCACGAATGGTTGCTGCATAGACAAACGGCAGCACGCCTAGCCTTTCTTGTCTCATTTGCTCCAGCTGCGGGAATTGAAGAGGGCTGTTTCCTTGCGCAGTCCCTTCCATAAGCGGAACGAGCAGCTTATCCGACATCGTCTTGGGATCACCCATCGTTTTGAGCATGCATATGAATCCATTCGCCGAACCGATTCGGATCGCCGTAGACTGAAAGTCAGGCGGATTCCCGAACAGCTCTCGCAATTGAAGCAGTGTTTGCTTCGGATCTGTACAGAGCGTTGCAGCAAATCGGCTCTCTTGCTTGCATTCATTCCATCCTGCCTTCATAGTGATCCACCTTTCTTAACGATGTCGGGCTCTTTTCACTACCAGTATGATGAACAGGGCTAACGGAATGATAAGCTGCATCGGAATATGTATGAACATAGGCACGAACGATAGTCCTTCAAGGGTATGCTCCGCAAACGTATCTGCTATCTTGATCGAAAATATAGCTGCCAGGCACGCGACAGGAAATGCAGCCGTGCGGTAGGGTACCCGGAACAAATGCTCGATTCCTTTAAGCGCACCGAACAGGAACAAAGACACCTTCACAAGAATCGTAATCAACATAACGAAGACAACGGCCATTTCCATCCGTTCAAAGAAATAACCGAATGAAACGTCCCGCACCGTAACCAGGAAAGGAAAATTCGTGCGCTCCTTCATCTTCACACCAAGCGATATCGTCTCCAGAACTGCCGTACCCGCCAGAATCAATCCGGAAATGCCGATAGCGAAGCTGGATACTTTTCCTGCGCGAGAGGCTGGCGCCAAGTATTGCATAAATACGAGACAAACAATCAATTCGCCGAAAGGAAACGTTACTAGCGTCGGGAAGATCGCAGACCAAACAGGCATCAGTCCATCCCCCAGCACTGGCTTCAAATAAAAGAACTGATAATCCCGGTCAATCAGAATCAATAGGAACAGGACGAGGATAATGCCCATGATAATGGGGAAAAAGAATTCGGCCGTTCTGATAATAACGCCGAACCCCAGCCATATCATATATGCAATGACCATCGAGAATGAAAATGCAAGCACCTCGGTCGGGGTATTCTCAAGCACTGCGCTCGATAACAATTCGAGAAAGTCGCGCATTACTCTCGCCGCAACGTATAGAAAATAAACGACATACATAGCGATGATAAAGCTCCCGAGCCAACGCCCAAACGATAATCGGACAAGCTCGAACAGGTCATAGGAAGGCTGTCTGGCTTGCAATATTCGGTAAAAGCCGAATAGACCCAATCCGATTACGGTGGCTGCTGCAATCGCGATCCAGGCATTCTGTTTAGCTGACGATCCCACATTCATGACGATGGCGCTACCCAGATCGAACAATATGATAACTGCGAATAACTGCACGGGCGAGACGACGAATTTCGCCTCCTTCATTTCGCTACCTCCTGTCGATTAATTCTGGTTCCTCACGGCAATACCGCGCCAATCTTTCCAGATGCAATAGGATAAGCCAATGATATATATGGAGATTTGGAAATAATTTGTATTAACCGCAAGCCCCATAATCTCATTCTTCTCCAAACCGATCGTGTCGATCAGATAGATGAACGCATACATGACACAAGTAATCATTAAGAAAACAGCCGTAAGCAGATGGATTCATCTCTCTTTCATGGTAAATGATGTTTGTATTACTGTCCCTCAATGGCTCATTGATTATGCAAGCAGCATTCCTCGCTCTTTAAGATTTCTGTAGAGTGACAGAGTAGGATTCCTGCGAATGTGCATGAATTTCGGTTGCAAGACGCCATACTGGTTAAATTCCTACGATCATGCATGAATGTGAGGATAAATCGGCCTTCGATGGAGAACTAAGGTAAAATACCTGCACTTTGGCAGGCATTTTACCTTTATGGGGCTAGAAACGAGAGAATAAATGCGGTTTCGCATGTTTCGCCTGGTAGCTCGCATATCGTGTTTCGTATGTCTCAGTGTTTGAGTGAGTCCAACCCATAAAATGCACAAAAAAACCTTCATAACCACTATAAAAGTGGAGTTGAAGGTTTTTTTCAACCCTTTATTACATGCAAAACGGGGGCAGAGATATCCAAAAATGGTTTCGGGACAACCCCTCATAATGGGACGATCTTAATTCGTCTATCCCCTTAAACTTTCCATGAACTGCGGGAATCAGAACATAGGTAGCTTTCTCTACTTGCGCCATATTCCTTGCCGCATCCTCAATACGATCATAACCGCCTGCTGCTCGACCTGCTGCGACTGTTCGTCACGGGCCGGGGAAGAGGGTGTCCCCCAAGCCTTGAATAGCTAAGGAACACCCTCTGTTCATATATTCCTTCACATGCGCTTTTGTTTACTTAATATTCTCCTTTGATTACAAAAAACGAGCCTCGAATTGTTCCAGCCAGCTTAGACTTCTGCCTAGCGAACTTAAACTTCCCTTCTAACTCCTGTGGTATCTCCATCCCCTCAGAAAGCTTAAAACCAACGGCCCGCTTCTTAGGGTCATCCACCGTGTACATAACATTGATCGCAAGCCCGTCCTCATAAAAGACGTAGGTAAATTTGATATTTTCCACTTGAAAACGCGACGTTTCCAAAGGTTTGGCCGCAAACTCAATATTACGCTCTTCTTTCAGGATTCGGTTCACATAATCAAGGCTCTCCTGACTTTCACTAGCCGGTACAACCGTGAACTCATGCTTGTATTTGGTCATAAAATAACGGGCTTCATTAGCACGCAAACCAGCAAGCGTTTCTACTACAGGTGAAGACTCTAAACCAACCGTAGACACGTTTTTAAAATCAACGATATGTGACATTCCCGTTCCTCCTTTTTACTTAACCCGCTTGCTTACTCTTGCGAGCGATCATCTTCAGTAGAATCGTTACCTCTCCGGGCAGACTCAACTCGCCTGAGCTTCCTACAGGCACCACGATTGTACCATCCGTTGAGGTCACTTTGCCACCACCGCTTTCTGTGCTGCTTGAAATGTCGCCGCTGCTGATCGCTACCGCTCTTGTCATGATTACGGCGGTGTATGTCATCTTCATCATGCCATTCTGTGCCGTCGTGGCTTATGATGGAATTTTGAAGCTGGCGCTGACTTCAACTCAACAGGTAGAGGCAGAAGCCTGCGAAAGGGCAGGCATGCGGTCTTCAGTGGACTAGAAATCGAAAATGCCTGCACTTTGGCAGGCATTCAGATTTGTAGAGAAAAGTCCGTGGAGCAGCTCACCTAAAACTTGCAAACTTCGGACGGATCTACCCTGTCGGTCTGCCCTTTCATAGCCAGCGCATATTGCAAAGCGAGCTTCATGTTCAATTCGTGGCTAGTCTAGTTATTATCGCAGCATCCCTCTCCTTCATTCAGGTGCCCTGCCCGCACAATTTTCGTCTTCAAATATTTCTCGTTATATTCGGAGACATCTCCCCAAAGCGGCACCCGGTCATCAACGTCCAGACCTGCCTCTAGGAGCGCATCTAATTTCTTCGGATTGTTTGTAAGCAGTGTAACTGGCTTAGATCGTAACGCCTTCAAAACCTTTATCGCATCGCTGTAATCGCGTGAATCATCAACAAAACCAAGCTGAAGATTGGCATCCACGGTATCGTATCCGTTTTCTTGAAGAATATAGGCCAGCGCTTTACTAAAGAGCCCGATGCCTCTTCCTTCATGGTTAGCCAGATAGAATAATGCACCGCTGCCATGCTCGACAATATGCTTCATCGACTGTTTGAGCTGATAGCCGCAGTCGCATCGCTTGCTGCCGAATATATCTCCGGTATGGCATATGGAGTGAAACCGGATCAAGGCCTGCTCCGTGTGGGGAAAATCCCCATAGACAAGGACACTTGATTGCTGAAATTCCGCTAAATTGATGTCAGATAACTTGGCAATGATGCGCTCAAAGTCTTCCGTCACTTCTTTGCAATTCAGCCAGCAATACCAATTAAATTCAACCGTTTCCCCAAATAAGTTAACCGGGAGCTTAATGGGGCCCACAAGATATACGGCTCCTTCTTCCGATTGGATTAGTTGTATCTTCTCTTGCAAGAGAGAAATTACTTTGCGGTCAAAGTTTTTAACAGTAGGCATGGAACCCATCCCCTTATAATCCAAATTGTATTTCCGACAATTGTAATAATTGTCTTATTATTCGCTGATGCATGCTTTTTATGTAGAACCTTAGGACTATAATAAACCTAAGATAGATATGTTGGAAGTAGGCACTTAAATAAAACATGATATACAAAAAGAAATCTTAAGATTTAGCTGCTATTTCAAGGAGTTATTCACATGGTTTTACGGGGTTAGCCCTGGCCTCTCATCAAGCCCCAACATGCTCCATTCATTAACTTTATTCAGGCCAACTTGCTTGCGCAGCTGCTTTTTGTCCACCTTATCCACGACCGTTCGAGGCAAAGTATCCAGGATGAACAGCCGGGTTGGCCATTTGTGCCTTGCGAGACTTGATTCGCAAAACGTCTGCAGTTGTTCCAAACTCAAGCTGCCTCCGTCCCGCAGAACTACGCAAGCAACAAGCATCTCGCCTTCACAGGGAAGTGGGAGACCGATTACTGCTGAATCACTAACCATCTCATGAGCTGAGATCACCTGCTCCACTTCAGCACAGTATACGTTGGAGCCGCCTACGATAACCATGTCCTTCAGTCGATCCCATACATAAAGATAACCATCGGCATCCAGACAGCCGACGTCTCCGGTCCGAAGCCAGCCGTCCGCCATCGCTTCATTAGACGCCTCCGGTCGGCGCCAATACCCAATCATCGTCTGCGCACCGCGAACAACGATTTCGCCGGGCTCGTTTATATCAGCCTCCCGGCCTTCCTCGTCGATAATCCGAACTTGAAAAGCCAGCTCTCCTTGGGCGGCTAGATCGGCTGGACGGCCCACGGATCGAAGACGCGCCGGTTCGTTCAGATGATGGATGGGGAATAACCGGCTGATAGACATTCCGCATTCCGCCTGTGAATAGTTGTTCACAATCAACGCTCCTGGGAATTGAGCAATCGATTCCCGCAGCGTTTCCGATGCAAGGATGGATCCTCCGCAACCGATCACCTTCAGGCTAGTCATATCCAGGCCAGTTGCAGACGCCTCGCGTGTAAGGTCGCGAAGCAGTTTGCCGACCGTGCTGAGATGCGTAATCCGATCACGTTCCACTGCGTCCAGTATGCGGTGCACGTTGGCCGGGTACTCGTCCAGAAACACCAGACAGCCTCCGGATGCCATGGTCGCCCACAGCTGGAATTGCCCGACAAGATGCGATATGTTGAGTACCAGCACACGGCGTCCCATATCATAACCGAACCCGACCGATGGAGTGAATTGATTCCAGGCCGACATGCCACGATGCGAATGCATGACCCCCTTTGGTCTACCCGTTGTTCCGCCTGTATAGATCAGAACGGCTGTATCATCTGCACTTCGTTTGCAAGCACCGGCTGGAGGTGATGCAAGCTCCTTCTGTAGGAGAGAACTCAGAGATGCAGAAGTCGCGGAACCTTCTTCCGTTGTAAACAGTTTCGGAGGTTTAGAGAGAAGGTGTACTGTGGAGTTAGCGGTATCGGCATAACGATTGTCATGGATCAAGACAAGCGGTTCCGCATCCTCAATAATGGCTGCGATCTCTGTTGCAGTTAGCAAAGGGGACGGAACGAGCGGAATGACACCGATCTCAACCGCAGCATAGAGCACAAGAACGAGTTGGGGATCCGGGTCCCCAAGAAGAGCAAGTCGATCACCGGGCCGGAGACCCTCCGAATACAGGGCGCAACTAAGCTGTTTAACATGATGATAAAGTTCCCCATAAGTCAGGATCTGACCATGACGCAAAAGCGCCGGCGCCTCAGGGTAC
This sequence comes from Paenibacillus oenotherae, assembly GCF_019443105.1. GTDB lineage: Bacteria > Bacillota > Bacilli > Paenibacillales > Paenibacillaceae > Paenibacillus_Z > Paenibacillus_Z oenotherae. The sequence goes on along the minus strand of NZ_JAHZIJ010000008.1, from coordinate 144,191 downwards.
AAACTTGCTGCCAATGGCAATCGTTCTGATAAAAGCATGTGATCACCCCCAATATGTCAATTTATATTATTCACATAAAAAAACTCGGATTAGTATTAGAATACCACGTATATGTAATGATTGGGTATTAACTATTCCAATAAAATACATTAGTTTTGCTAATAAAATGACCGGACGAGGAGCAAACAAAACCGCGCGGGAGGATTGGCGCTATATAGTGCATAAATACGAGACAAACAAGCGCTTCCCAGATCGAACAATATGCACCAATATGATTCTCCTCGTGTTGCCTGGTAAAAGAGGATCTACCGTTTGTTCGCTGCTAGCATGGAGAGCGCTTATTAGAGAAGATTCTGGCATCAAATATTCATTGACATATAGTTCTCTCCTTCAACAAAACCAAGACTTTCATACATCGGTTTAGCCATATCGGACGAATGCAGCAGGATTTTTCTAATTCCTTGTGACTTCAAATCGTCTATTGCTTCACTAACAAGTTTGGATACTATACCTTGACGGCGGTAATTGGGGATTGTGAAAACATTAGTCATGTATGCAACCAATCCAGAAGGATTTTCAAATCGTGGTGCCATGCGACATAAGCAAAAACATACTGATGATACAACTACTCCGTCGTCATCAGCAACCCATACAACGAGCGACTTGTCTGATAAGGAGGAATCAAAGTAGTTGCTAAATGTTTCATCCATACTACTGTTGTCCTCATGACATAACAATATCTTACGAAATGTAATTAACTGCGGTATATCGGTTGTAACAGCTTTTCGAAACAGCACGGTTGACTTCCTTCCCTGTTCAAAATATAAATTTTCAAGTATAAACTACTATCTGAATTATTATACAGAAATTAAAATTTATCCACTATCGTTGTAACGGCAAGTTGTCGTTAATCCTTTGAGGTCCCTTGTTATAAATGTATGCTAAGCTGTAATTAAAACCTGATTTCTAATCTGGGGGGACTTTAATATGAATTGGTTCATATTTAGTGCTTCAATCATTACCTTTGTGGTTGGCTTGATTCACAGTGTGCTAGGTGAGCTCTTAATATTCCGCAAGATGAAGCGCGGTGGCTTCATACCGACTGACGGAGGTAGTGTGTTGAGGGAATCTAATGTGCGCATTATCTGGGCTACCTGGCATGCGCTTACGGTCTTTGGGTGGGGGATGGCTTTCCTCCTATTGTGGCTTGCACGTCACTCCTTGCACGATACTACATTTTCATTAGTTGCTAATATAGTAGCTGGCACTATGCTGGCAGGCTCAGCTTTGGTCTTTATCGGTACAAAAGGCAGACATCCTGGGTGGGTTGGTTTATTGATCGCAGCTATTTTTACATGGATAGGTGGGTAATGGCTATTATTTATGGTACAGTTCACCACGCTGTCTATAATGGCAAGTTTAGGGCCATCCTTTGCTGGATCGCCCTTTCTTTGCACGAATAAACCGGAAATAGCATTCACAGCACGTCTATAGAGGTAAAGACTCTTTTAAAAAGTCTCTTAGCGTCAACGGAGGCCGCCCGATCAGGTCAGCTAAAGCGTTACTCGTTTGCGCAAAGTCCCCGTTACGGCTGGCACGGAATAAACCCAAGGTGATTGCAATGCGCACTTCCGGAAAACCTTGTGCAGTCAGATACGCCCGATATTCTTCGTCCGTTACGACCTTTCGATAGATAGGCCGACCGACGATATCCGATACCATCGCCGCAACCCCCTCCATGTCAATCGCTTCAGAGGCCGTTAGATTCGGAGATGGTCCATCCCAGTTCTTCTCGGTTAAGATCACTGCAGTAGCTTGGGCCAAATCCGAGTGCGTTGTCCAGGCAATCGGACCGTCTTCGGGAACAATCAACTCGCCCGTTTGGATGGCATCGCCTATTAATCCAACCAATGAGGAAGCGTAAAAACCGTTGCGAAGAGACGTGTGGCGCATACCCGACTCTTCAAGCAAATCTTCTGTCGCTGCATGGTGAACCATAGGCGGAAAATACGACGTCGAAGAAGAGCCTATATGACTCGTGTATAGAACCCGTCCGGCACCGGATTTCCTTGCTGTGTCAATCGCGGTTTGGTGCTGACGGATCCCCGCATCTCCCAAAATACCGGTTGAAACAAGGAGAACCTGCGACGCGCCTTCAAAAGCATGCAGCAAGTTCTCCGCCTCAACGAAATCGCCATGACGAACACGTACGCTGCGCTCCTCCAGATCCTGCGCCTGGCTCACATCCCGAACACTGACACCCATCTGCTCAGCCGGGATGCGCTTAAGCAGCTGCTCGACCACGTCCCTGCCTAACTTCCCATTCGCTCCAGTAACGATAAGCATGTTACTCTCACCCTTTCTTCTCTGAAAAAAGTTTGCTAACTATACGGATTTGTGTAACCATATATCGCATAAGTAAAAGATAAAGGGTCGGAGCCCGGTCAACAATCAGCAAAAGGCCGGTTTCGTTGCTTTCCCGACACAATCGCCGTTTTGTTTGTTTTTGAGATCCGAAGAAAGCGTGGTTTAGCATGCCGGTAAATCCAAGCGACCCCCGTGTAAAGAGAACCCGACAGTTGTTTATTCAAGCCTTTAACGATCTGCTCGACGAAAAGAGAAACATCTATTCCATTTCTGTTCACGATATTGCGAATCAAGCGGCCGTCAACCGCGCAACCTTCTATGCCCATTTTGAAGACAAATTCGCTTTTCTCGCTTATTGGATGACGGAGAAGTTTCAGCTCATTCTTAGAAAAAGACTGCCGGATGATGCTGCCTTCAGTCCGGACAATCTGTATGTCCTTGTTCAGACCGTCTTTCAATTTCTAGTACGATTTCGACAGTACCTCACGCCGGGAGACAAGCAATTTGAGCCGCTGCTGGAGAACGCCATGCAAAAGGAGTTGTATCGTCTCCTGCTCCAATGGCTACAATCGGGGCCTAAACAGAGCGGCCCGCAAGAAAAGCTGGAAGCTACGGCTCTTGTGGTCAGTTGGGGCATATTCGGGTCGGCCCTACAGCGGAGCAGGGAGGCTCAATCCCGCACGCTAGAGTCGATGGTGGAAGAGGTTATCGAGGTTGTAACGGTTAATTTAGGCGCTTTTTGGGAGCAAGCAACAGGATGAGCTTGAACGTGGATGGCCGCAATCTCCTCTGCGGAGTCACTCCTAGAAAGCCTGATCCGCTTAAAGCACCTTTCCGGGAAAAACTTGCCGTTACTTATGGTACGTTTCTCCGCGAATAATCTTAAACCTATAAACCCGCTCCAACAGAAAAACCCTACATTAGCTGGTGTAGGTAACTCATACGCCCGAGAAATTCCGTTGTTCTTCGACTATTTTTGAAGCCCCACGTGAGCCAGGGCTTCGGATCATTCCCCATATAAAAAATCTCGCCCTGGTGCGCAACCTTTACAGGTATGCGTGGCGAGATCCGTTCACTTGTACGTTATTTTACCGGGCACTAACCGCATCAATCTGTCTGGCATAAGATTGCGTAATCAGCTGCGGGCGCGTGATCGCGGAGCCCACTACAACGGCGAATGCGCCTCGTGCAATACACGCCGCAGCCATCTCCGGCTTATCGATCTTCCCCTCCGCAATAATCGGCTTGCCCGCCTGCTGCAATAGGCCTTCCAGCAGCTCGAAGCTGAACGCTTGGATATGCGCCGTGTAAGGCGTATATCCTGCGAATGTCGTCGAGACGATATCCACTCCGCAGCTCGCGGCTTCGATTCCTTCCTCAAGCGTGGAGATATCAGCCATTAACAGCATCTCGGGATAACGAGCCTTCACCTGCATAATGAAATCGCGTGCGCTTTGTCCCGACGGCCTCAAGCGATTGGTGGCGTCGAATGCAATAATATCTGCACCAGCTGCGACGATCTCCTCTACATCCTCCATCGTCACCGTTAGATACACATCACTATCCCGGTACACTTTCTTATAAATCCCGATAACCGGAACATTGACGCTCGCTTTGATCGCCCTAATATCGGCTGGACTGTTCGCGCGGATTCCTGCTGCCCCGCCTTGTATAGCCGCCACTGCCATTTGTCTCATATGGACGGAGCCATGGAGAGGCTCGTCCTCCAGCGCCTGACAGGAGACGATCAATTTGCCCTTCAAACGTTCCAATATGGTATTCATCCCGTTACCTCGGAAACATCGACCTTGCGGTTCTCTTGCAGCGACAAAGTTAAGGCGTCAGCGGTAGCAATAGCCGCTCTGGCAGCAGTGCCGTCTATCAAGGGCACGAACTCTTCGTCCGCTTGCCCGCCTTGTACGAGATAATGGAGATAGTTCATTTCCTTCTTCATAATAGAATCCAGCCACATCGGCGGCGTTTTGCCCGGTTTACCGTACGCAATTGCGCTGTCCACCTCGAAATTTTTATAAATTGCCGTCCGATCGTCGTCCTCTTCCTGCGATTCATGCAGCAGATACCGGGTTTCGCCTTCCTCGGTCTTCAAGATCACCTTCACATCCTGAAGGTCGATCAATATCGCGCCTTTGGTGCCATTAATCTTCACATAATGCTCATTCCAGCGGAACGCAGAGCCATACTGCAGCGTTGCATATTTATCCGCTCCAAATTCAAGGGTGATCAGCAGCATGTCGTCCTCGTCGCCGAAGCCTTCTCCGTTATGCGCTACATTGCCGCCCACCATACAAGCCGTCTTCGCAGGCCCCATCAGAAATTGAACCAAGTCCAGCTCATGAATATGATGATAGAGATGTCCGCCTGACTTGTCTCTTAGCTTCTTCCAGCTAAAGGTCGGCTGCGGCTCTTCCCAGCCGATCCGCTCGGCATGGCAGAATAGAAGCTCCCCGATCTTTCCTTCGTTAATCAAGGTCTTGGCCGTTCTGACCCCGTTCATGAAGTTCATAATATGGCCTGCAACGAATAGGACGCCGCTCGATTTTGTCGCTTCGATCATCGCATTGCAATCCTCGTAAGACAATGCAATCGGCTTTTCGCAGAAAACCTGTTTGCCGTATTTCGCTGCAAGAAGCACGGGCTCCTTATGCAAGTAGTTAGGCGTTGCGACAACAACAGCATCTACATCCTCACGGCTGCAGATGGCATCCAGATCTGACTCGACGTCACAGCCCAGCCTTGCCGCCACCTCGGCTCCATTATCGGGATCCAGTACGGCTACAAGACGAGCCCCTTCTATCGTCGTAATAATTTCTGCAAGTCTCGCGCCAAAATAACCCGCTCCAATAACTGCATAACCTATATTCTTCATCTATGATTCCCTCCGACACTATCATTTCTGATCTCTTCTTCAATAACCATATTAGATGAACGATTGAAAGGAACCTCCAGGCTGCAGCGCAGGGGAATGTTCTTGCGATCGCTGTTGTTCTTTCTCTAGTTCAACCTAACTGGCTAATTACCCTAGCAGCAATTCTTTATCCCGTTACCTCGGAAACATCGACCTTGCGGTTCTCTTGCAGCGACAAAGTTAAGGCGTCAGCGGTAGCAATAGCCGCTCTCGCAGCAGTACCGTCAATTAACGGAACGAACTCTTCGTCCGCTTGCCCGCCTTGTACAAGATAATGGAGATAGTTCATTTCCTTCTTCATAATGGAATCCAGCCACATCGGCGGCGTTTTGCCCGGTTTTCCATACGCAATCGCGCTGTCCACCTCGAAATTTTTATAAATTGCCGTCCGATCGTCATCCTCTTCCTGCGATTCATGCAGCAGATACCGGGTTTCGCCTTCTTCGGTCTTCAAGATCACCTTCACATCCTGAAGGTCGACCAATATCGCGCCTTTGGTACCATTAATCTTCACATAATGCTCATTCCAGCGGAACGCAGAGCCATACTGCAGCGTTGCATATTTATCCGCTCCAAATTCAAGGGTAATCAGCAGCATGTCGTCCTCGTCGCCGAAGCCTTCTCCGTTATGCGCCACATTGCCGCCCACCATACAAGCCGTCTTCGCAGGGCCCATCAGAAATTGAACCAAATCCAGTTCGTGAATGTGATGATAGAGATGTCCGCCTGACTTGTCTCTTAGCTTCTTCCAGCTAAAGGTCGGCTGCGGCTCTTCCCAGCCGATCCGCTCGGCATGGCAGAATAGAAGCTCCCCGATCTTTCCTTCGTTAATCAAGGTCTTGGCCGTTCTGACCCCGTTCATGAAGTTCATAATATGGCCTGCAACGAATAGGACGCCGCTCGATTTTGTCGCTTCGATCATCGCATTGCAATCCTCGTAAGACAATGCAATCGGCTTTTCGCAGAAAACCTGTTTGCCGTACCTCGCTGCGATAAGCACCGGCTCCTTATGCAAGTAGTTAGGCGTTGCGACAACAACAGCATCTACATCCTCACGGCTGCAGATGGCATCCAGATCTGACTCGACGTCACAGCCCAGCCTTGCCGCCACCTCGGCTCCATTATCGGGATCCAGTACGGCTACAAGACGAGCCCCTTCTATCGTCGTAATAATTTCTGCAAGTCTCGCGCCAAAGTAACCTGCGCCAATCACGGCGTATCCTTTACTATTCATCTATGGTTCCCTCCGAAACTATCATTTCTAATCTCTTCGACATAACGATTAATGAGATTGCCAAGCTCGTTAATTGCAGCATCATTGTCAGCAACGGGCAGGAACGGTAGCCGCGGATTGCCGATGTCAACGAATCGTTTGCGGATGATCGTCTTGCATGCCCCGTAAAGCGACGGGAAGGAAATGAGTCTGCGAATAATCTCATTAATCCGCTTCTGCCACAGCCCGGCAGCCTCGAGATCGCCAGCTTGAATAAGACGCTCAAGCTCTACGAACAACTCCGGCATACAGCCGTAAGTGCCGCCGATCCCTCCATTAGCCCCCATCAGCCTGCCAGCAAGATATTGCTCGTCCGGTCCGTTGAATACCATGAAATCATCACCGGCAGCCGCACGGAATTGTTGAATTTGATAGGTGCTCTCCGATGAGTTCTTAATGCCGCGCACCCGCTCCTTGCTCATCATTCGCTCGAAGAGCGTCATCGACAAATCATACCCGGTCAATTGAGGGATATTGTATATAAAGAAGGGCAGGTCTGCCGCTTCCATAATCGTGTCCCAATGCTTCTCTATGCTTGCCTCTGAAAGCCGATAGTAGACACTTGGCACTGCAGATATCGCGTGCGCGCCGCATTGTTCCGCATGCCCAGCCAGATGGGCCGCTTCATGTGATGCCGCTGCGCCTACATGAACGATAATCGACATGCGGCTCCCCACCGCCTGGACAACTGCTTCCGTCAGTTGTTTGCGTTCTTCCAGGGACATCAGAAAGCCCTCGCCGGTAGAACCGCATACATAGACCCCGTTTACGCCAATATCAGCATACCGATTGCAAAGCTGCGCAGCAGCATCCGCATTCACATTGCCATCTTGATCATAAGCCGCATTTAACGCCACCGTGACACCTTTGTACTTGCTAATATCGTATTTATCCGACACAGTACGCCTCGCTCCTATCGATCATTATTTGACAGAACCCTGTGTAAGTCCGCCAGCAATCTTATTCTGAATAATCAGAAAAAATATAACAGAAGGAAGTATGACGAGAACAGAAGCCGCCATCATTTCGCCCCAATCCAGAATCTCCGCGCCTGTCAAGGAATACAGCGCGACAGAAACCGGCATCTTGCCCGTGCTGTTAATCAGAATTAAGGAGAACAGGAATTCATTCCATGCATTAATGAACGTATACACCGCGACAGCGACAATCCCGGGCGCCACGACGGGCAAGGCGATCCGATAGAATACCATCAGCTTGTTCGCACCATCCACCCGCGCCGCTTCTTCAATCTCTAACGGCACCGTTCGGAAGAAACCGATCATCAGCCATACCGCATACGGAATGGAGAAAGAGAGATAGGTGATCACCAGCCCCACGAGCGAATTGGCAAGCTGCACCTTCGTAATAAGAATGGAATAGGGGATTGCCAGAAGAATCGGCGGGAACAAATAAGTCGTAATCAGCACCCGCGTCATCACCTTGCCTACTCTGGGAAAGAACCTTACAATCCCATAAGCCGCAAGTGCAGAAATCACAATCGAAATGAACGTTGCAGACAGTGCAACTATAATACTGTTGACGATATTGACGTCAAAATTCAATACATTAAGGACGCGGTCATAGTATAGAAGAGTCGGCTCCTTCGGGAAGAAGCTTAATGGGCTGCCGACCATTTCCCCTGGGCTTTTGAAGGATGACGATATAATCCACAGCAGCGGGAAAGTAGCAACAGCCGCGAGAATCGTAAGGTAGATATAAGATACGCTATTACCCAACCATCTTCGTTTCATGCCCATTACATCTCATCCTCCTTTTCCCACTTGTCGAGCAATTTAAAGTACAGGAAGCATACACACAGTAAGAATATGAGCAGCAGCACCGTAATGGCGGACGCAACACCAAGCTGCTTCAAGCCCCAACCCGTATTGTAGGCGAATATTGGCAGGGTCATCGTCAGATCGGCAGGACCGCCGCCGGTTAATAGATAAACGAGTTCAAAGTTATTGAATATCCAGATCGTTCTAAGCACCAGCAATAGACCAATGACCACCCTGACATGCCTTAGCGTAATATGCCAGAAGGATTGAAAAGAACTGGCACCATCGATTTGTGCTGCCTCGTATTGCTCTGCCGGAATAGTCTGCAATGCAGACAGCACATTCACCATAAACAGGGGCGCGCCGAACCAAATGTTCACGGCAACCACGGTCCAGAATACAAGATCCGGATTGGCGAAGAACTGCACCAGCTCATCTGTAGCGCCTATATTCACCAGAATATTCGGGATAAAGCCGGATACACCATTGAGTATCCATTTCCACGAAATCGCGATTACAATGACGGGAAAGGCCCACGGGATGATTAATAAGGTACGGTATAACCCTTTCAGCTTCGGGATCCTGTTCAAAGCCAGCGCAGCAGTGAATCCAACCAGCAGTTGACCTGTTATTGAGACAATCGTCCACTTAATCGAATTGGCGAATGCAACATAGAAGTCGGGATTGGTCAGGATCGAAATATAATTCTCGAAGCCAATAAACTTCACTTGCGGTCTGATCAAATGCTTTGTCGTAAAGCTGAAATACAAGCTGGACAGGATCGGATAGATCAGCAGGAGCACCACGACAAGGATAGCCGGTAATATGAAGTACATGCCTGTTGCGTTCGTTTGTAACAACCGTCTGTATCGTTTCACCTCATCACTCCTTTATAAGCGGGGAGTGCATTGACCTGCTCTGCACACCAAACTATTCAACGTTATTTATTCCAGCCCCTCGAATAAATCATTCAGCTTCTTCTCGGCAGCTCCAGCAGCGGCTTCGACGGGGGTATTCTTCAACACAATCTCTTGGAACATCTCTTCGATCACATTTTGTGTTGTCAATAGACCGGACTGAGGCGCAGGACCGTACTCCATGCCAACAGCCGTTCCTACCCCAACAGCTTCGCTGATCACTTCAACCGCATGAGAGAACTTCTTGATCGTTGGCTCGGATAGAAATGCTGTATCTGTGGAGATTTCCTTTACTGCCGGCAGCATGCCTGCTGGTACAGAGTGCAGGAACTCAATATAACGATCCTTCTCGTACAGGAACTCGATAAACGCTTTGGCCACTTCAGGATGCTTGGATTCCTTCCATACAACGAGCGGGGTATTGGAGGTTTCTACCGCCGGAAGCGGGTCATTGGCATTCATCCTGGGGATCGGAGCTGCGTCGATGACGTCCAGAAGCTCTGGCGAGTTTGCTGCCACGCCTCCAATATGGAATCCGCTGTTGAAGTCGAAGGCAGATTTTCCTTGATAGAACAACGTAGCTTGATCAAGAACTTTAAAGTTAATCGAGCTTTCCGGTGAAACCGCTTTGTACATCTTCACCCAATAATTAATGCCATCTATAGCTGCTTTGCTCGTCAAATTTGCTTTGCCGTCTTTCGTAAGAAGCGTATCTCCGGCAGTGCGAACATAGTAATTCAAGAATCGTGTGGCCATCATGTCGCCTGTGCCCATAGGAACGGGGAGTCCGAATACTTCAGGCGGGTTGTGCAGAGCCTTAGCCGTTTCAAAGAGCTCGTCCCACGTTTGAGGTACCGGTAAATTGGCCTTCTCCAGCAAGTCTTTTCTAATCCACATGACCTGAGCGTGGGAGTAAAGAGGAATGGCGTAGTTCTGTCCGTCCTTAGTAACCTCACTCAGCGGCGCTTCATAGAAACGGTCGCGTCCCATCTTGTCGATCAGATCATTCAATGGAATGATGGCATCGGCATCGATCATCTCCACAACATGATTTGGAAGCGCTGTACTTACATCCGGCACTTGGCCTGAAGCGAGACCGGTCGTCCACTTCGTGTAGAAGTCGCCCCAAGGGAACACTTCGAGTGTTATCTTCACACCCGGATGCTTGACCATGAAATCAGCAGCAGCTTTCTTAATGACTTCATTCCTGCCGCCCTGGGTGAAGGAGTGCCACATGACAATTTCGCCCTTTAATTCCGTTGCATTCGTTCCATCGGAAGTTGAAGTGTCCTTCTGCGCATTATTATTGTCAGCACCCGAACACGCAGCGAGTACACCCATTAATAATGACAAGACAACAGCCAACACTATTCCTCTGATCGGTCTCATTCAAACCCCTCCGTCACTTATTTTTATAAGGCCAATTGGCTTTATGGACCGATTATAGACAAGATGCTGGCAACTTTGTAGACAATAAACCGCTAATTAATAGCACATAACGATCATAATATGAATGTTGTGTTAGGTTACCAATTTGTGAAAAGGTGATTTATTCCCTGGATATAGATCGATATCCACGAGGCGCTATTCCGAAATTTAATTTGAACATTCGTGCAAAATAATTCGGATCATCATAACCAACCTTGCTCGCAATATCGGAAATTCGGTCATCCGTTTCTAGCAGTCTTCTTGCAGCAGTCATCATTCGCAGCTCATTAATGAACTCGCTGGGCGACTTCCCCGTATGTTCTTTGAACAAGCGGCGCAATGAGGATTCACTCAAACTTACCATCTCACACAGGAGCTGAATGTTTAAACTTTTGTCGTGATGCATAATGAGATATTCAACGACACTTTGTATTCGGGTATCCATTTTCAGCTCAGGTTTCATGTTCCTCTGTGCAATCTGATTGGGCAGGTGCCGATTCTTGTACTGCTCCCGGTATCTTTCCTCCGCAAGCTTCGCCTCGGCATCACTCAATATCCCGGCGCCGCAATCGACCAAGTAAGCCATGATAAGCTCCAGGTATCCCCTCATTCGAAAAGACTTGCCTGCAGTAGATGAAGTTTTCGCCGACACGATTCTCTCGAAATATTCATGAATTTCCGGTTCATCACATTCCGTGATCTTCTGAATGCCTAATCGTTCGGGCCACAGCTCCGTATCGTATAAAGGAATTGCCGCAGTAAAACGTATACTGATAAACGTAAAATCATCCTCAAGCGCCTGACAATGCATTTCACAGCCTTGCGGGACATATAAGATTTGGTTCTTCTGTACGACGATCTCTTCTCCGTCGATGGTAATCCTGGCTTTCCCATTCTGGATCAGGCGCAGCATCGAATAAGGCACCCGATTCCGGGGATAGATCCACATCGACGGAAAAATATATTTATCTGCATATAGAAAGTTGAGTCTTAACGAATTGCGCAGTACTTGTTCAGACATGCCGTTCATCCCCCATATCTTGAGCAAACTTTACAGCTATTATTCAGTAGAATACCCAATACTTCAATATCAAATGTCTATGATTCGATCAAAATATGGTTGCAGAATGCTACTAATTGTCGTTCCAGCCCGTTTTTTAAACGTCGCATAACCTCTAGAATTAAGAGCATGAACGGACTCTATTCGAATGGGAGCGACAGCGATGATTTATGACCATATTAGAAACTATACGAAATACGAGGGGTTAGGAGCTCTTTCAGAAGCATTGCATTTTATAAGCACGCTGGACGTCTCTAGTTTAAGTCCGGGGAGAATTGAACTGGATGGCGAGCACATGTATGCAAACGTCATTGCACTCACCTCGAAGGCGGAGATGGATTGTGTGTTTGAAGCTCATCGCAAATATGCCGATATCCATTTCATTATCAGCGGGACTGAAGGCATAGCGTTCGCTGCCGTCGATAACCTTGTTCCGGACAACGCGTTTGATGAGAACAATGATATTGGATTCTATTCGGGGCGATCTAGCGGCACTCTGTTTCTATTAGCAGGGGATTTCGTGGTCTGTTATCCCGGTGAAGCTCATAAAGTGGCAATCGCCCAGAGTGAACAAGGGCCAATCACCAAAGTCGTTGTCAAAGTAAGCGTCTAGCTGGTTCAGACAACAGGAAGAGGCTATCCCCAAGGGGACAGCCTCTCCAGTTGTACTTCCCCGCCCGCTAAGGGGCAGCTATTATGGCAGGTACAAGCGGCTCGATGGTACAATTTGCTTCGACTGGCTGCTGCTGGACCACGATAATTGTGCAACGGCATCGAAGGAGTTGTCGTAGTACTCCATTTTAATCTCGTATTTGTGTCCGGCTCCCAATGTAATCGTACCGCTGTTCTCAGTGACAGTATGGTTCGTCCAGTTGTCAATGATCAGCTGGTTGTTCACATAGAGCCGTACCCCATCATCCGAATTGGTGTAGAAGGTATAGGTCTCGGAGAATTCCGGCTTAATCAAGCCCGTCCAGCGTACGCTGAATGTATCGGGATCAACGCCGGTTACGGGGCTGCCCGTACCCCAATTGAAGTTGATGTTGGCATCGGTGCGCAATGCCATCGGACTTGTGAAATCGATGTTGTTGAAATATTCGCCGCGAATTCCGTTCGCCTCAATCAGGACGCTTGCCTTAGCGGAGTTCGAGCTTTCTGCGGGACTGTCCACAGCGCTGACAACATAATAATAGATCGTGTTGTTCAATAGACCGATATCGTTATAGCTGGTTGCCGTTATGTTCGAAGCGATTGTCGTATAAGGACCGCCGCTTGTTGTCGAACGCTTGACATTATAGCTTGCTGCACCGCTGGAAGCGCTCCAGCTCAATGACGCATAACCCGTGCCTGCTGTTGCTGTCAGCCCGGTTGGCGCATCCGGAACAGACGCGGAAGGATAGAGCAGGCGCTTAGGAATAACTTGTGAAGCTTGATGGGTGCTTGACCATTTCAACTCGGCGGTTGCGCTGTCGCTATCATCAAAGTATTCCATAACAATGTCATATTTCTGCCCGCCTGTAAGCGAGATGGATCCGGTGTTGGTAGTTAGCGTCTGCATGTTCCAATCGTCAATGATCAATTGACCGTCGACCCACAGGCGAACACCGTCATCTGTAATCGTGGAAAAATTATAGGTTTCGGAATACAGCGGACGCACCTCGCCCGACCATCTCACACTGAATGAATCCGGATCCACTCCGGTTTCCGGACTGCCCCATCCCCAAAGGAAAGAAACGCTGCTGTCCACTTTCGTTTTTACGAGACCTGTAAGATTTGCGTTATTGAAATACTCCGCATAAAGCCCCGTTCCCGAAGGCTCGCTGAAAGGCGCTTGAACCATTCCATAGCCATAGAAGTTGTCATGCCCCGGATCGCCCAGATCACTGGCGGTTTCGATAAGCTTATTCCTGATCTGCGCGTTCGTATACGCAGGATACTGCTCCATATACAAGGCTGCGATGGCGGCTGCATATGGCGATGCCATTGACGTGCCGGTCTTGTACGTATAGGAGTTGCCGATAGCTGTGCTGTACACAGCTGTGCCAGGCGCAGTCAGTTCCAGATGAGGGCCTATATTGGACGATATGTTCCGCTCATCCGTCTGCTCTGCATTAGCAACCGCGATGACGGAGTCATAACCAGCCGGATAACGCGGCGGATCATCGACGCTTGAGTTCGAGCTGCTGTTGCCCGCCGCCGCGATCAACAGAATGCCGTTAGCAAAGGCGGTATCGCATGCCTCCTCCATTGCTGGTGAATCGGTTGCTCCGCTTAAGCTCATATTGATAATATCGATATCGTTGTCGATGGCCCAATCAAGACCATCGTAGAGGAAGGAATAAAGGCCATTGCCGTCATCATCAAGCACCTTGACCGAATAAAGATCGACATCTGGCGCGGCGCCTACCGTTCCGATTGTATTATCGAGTGCCGCGATAATTCCAGCCACATGCGTCCCGTGTCCATGAAGGTCACTGGCTGTGCTGCTGGTTGAAAAGTTGACTTTGCCCGCAATGTTCAGATCGTCATGATCGGCTATCCCGGTATCGAATACAGCGACCTTGACATTATCGCCTGTAAGGCCATTCGTCCAGCCTTGCTTCGCTTGTATGCGCTCGATTCCCCAGTCCTCAGTTTGAGCTTCTGCTTGAATAATGCCATCCTCTTCAATAGAAAGAATGGATTCATCCGCGATTAATTCCGCAAGCTCCTGTGGAGTTACGGTCATCGCTTCCGCATTGAAATGCTTGTATTTCTTATGCTTCTTATACTTCTTCTTGCTCGCCTTTCGCTCTGCGGCAGCTTCGGGCTTGTACTGCACGATGATCCGTTTTTCTTGCGACGGATTTTTCAACAGCTGCTCGTCCACAACCTTGTGCGGTTCATCGGCAATTGCCGATGCCGGACCTGCAGCGGCGATGGATAGAGACATCATCGACGCGACAATCGTCCATTTCATATACTTGCGTAACATTAATATTCCTCCCATGCAAAAGTGGTAGAGTAAGATTCCTGCGAATGTGCATGAATTTCAGTTATAAGACTCCTAAATGGTTAAATTCCTGCGATGATACATGAATTTGAGAGGAAATCGGCCGATAAGGGAAAATGAAGGTAAAATGCCTGCACGCTGGCAGGCATTTTACCTTCATGGAGCCAGAAACGAGCAAATAAATGCCGTTTCGCATGTTTTTCGCCTAGTGGAAACCGAAATTTCCAAAGAGGATGCTATAGTCGTCAGACCATTATGGCAGGTACAAACGGTTCGATGGTACAATCTGCTTCGACTGGCTGCTGCTTGACCACGACAGTTGTACTACCGCATCGAAGATGTTGTCATAGTATTCCAATTTAATATGGTATTTCTGTCCGGCTGTCAGTGTGATCGTTCCGCTGTTCTCCGTGAGCGCATGATCCGTCCAGTTGTCGATGACCAGCTCGTTATTCACATACAGCCGCACTCCGTCATCCGTATTGGTATAGAAGGTATAGGTTTCCGTGTATTGAGGCTTGATCATTCCCTTCCAGCGCACGCTGAATGTATCGGGATCAACACCGGGTGCAGGGCTGCCCGTACCCCAGTTGAAGTTGACGTTGTTATCGGTGCGCAATGCTATCGGACTCGTGAAATCCATGTTGTTGAAATATTCGCCACGTAGTCCGCTAGCCTCTACCAGAGCGCTGGCCTGGGTGGAATTCGCGCTTTCCGCCGGACCGTCCAGAGCGCTGACAACATAATAATAGGTCATATTGTTCGCTGGACCGATATCATAACGGCTTGTTCCTGTTACATTCGAAGCGATTGTCGTATAAGGGCCGCCGCTTGTTGTTGAGCGTTTGACATTATAGCCTGTTGCTCCGGTGGAAGCGGTCCAGCTCAATGCCACAGAGCCCACACCGGCCGTTGCTGTAAGTCCGGTTGGTGCTGCCGGACCAGACACAGGCACATCAGGGTAGAGCAGTCGCTTAGGAACATTTTCATAAGCTTGACTAGGGCTATACCATATTAATTCAGCGCCTGCGTGATCGACATTATCATAGAATTCCATAACAATGTCATATTTCTGCCCGCCTGTAAGCGAGATGGTTCCAGTGTTGAATGCTGGGGTTGGGTGATTGTTCCAATCGTCAATAATCAATTGACCGTCGACCCACAGACGAACACCGTCGTTTGCATTCGTCGAGAATTCATAGGTTTCAGAGTACAGCGGAAGCACCTGACCTGACCATCTTACACTGAATGTTTCCGGGTCAATGCCAGCTGCCGGACTGCCCCATCCCCAATCGAATACAACCTTGCTGTCAATCCTTGTCATGACGAGATCTGTGAGATTCGCATTGTTATAATATTCAGCATAAAGCCCAGTTCCATATGGCGTGCTGAAAGGCGCCTGAACCCATCCATAGCCGTAGGAGCTGTCGCGCCCTGGAACGCCCAGATCATAGGCCGTTTCAATAAGCTTGTTCCTGATCTGCACATTCGTATACGTAGGATACTGCTCCATATACAAGGCAGCGACCGCGGCTGCATACGGCGATGCCATAGAGGTACCGGACTTGTACGTATAGGAATTGCCGATAGCTGTGCTGTATACGGCTGTGCCCGGCGCAGTCAACTCCAGATGAGGACCCTTATTGGAGTCTATACTTCTCTCATCCAATTTATTTCCATTAGCGACCGCAATTACAGAATCAAAACCGGCAGGATAGCGTGTAGTATCATCGCCGCTGGAGTTCGTGCTGTTGTTCCCTGCCGCAGCGAAAATCAGAATGCCGTTATTATAGGCGGTATCGAATGCATCCTCCAATAGCGGTGAATAGGTCGCTGAGGATAAGCTCAAATTGATAATATCGATATCGTTGTCGATGGCCCAGTCAAGACCGTCGAACAGGAACGAAAAAAGGCCTTGACCGTCATCTCCAAGCACTTTGACCGAGTACAGGTCAACATCAGGAGCGGCGCCTACCGTTCCAATCGTATTATCGTGCGCTGCGATAATTCCGGCCACATGCGTCCCGTGTCCATTAAGATCGCCATCCGTGCTGCTGACCGTATAATTAATTTTGCCCATAATGGTCAGATCGTCATGATCGGCTATCCCGGTGTCGAATACGGCAACCTTTACGTTATCGCCAGTAAGACCATTCGCCCAGCTCTTATCCGCTTGTATGCGATCGATTCCCCAGTCCTCAGTTTGAGCCTCGGCTTGAATAATGCCATCCTCCTCAATGGAAAGAATGGATTTGTCCGCGATTAATTCCTCCAGCTCCTGTGGAGTTACGGTCATCGATTCGGCATTAATATGCTTGTATTGCTTATGTTTCTTATACTTCTTCTTGCTTGCTTTTCGCTCTGCGGCTGCTTCGGGCTT
Source organism: Paenibacillus oenotherae (assembly GCF_019443105.1). Classification (GTDB taxonomy): domain Bacteria; phylum Bacillota; class Bacilli; order Paenibacillales; family Paenibacillaceae; genus Paenibacillus_Z; species Paenibacillus_Z oenotherae. The sequence continues at coordinate 127,070 of NZ_JAHZIJ010000008.1, read as the reverse complement.
GTACTGTACAATGACCCTTTTTTCCTCCGATGGATTTTTCAACAGCTGCTCGTCCACAAACTTTTGCGGTTCTTTGGCAACTGCTGATACCGGACCTGCAGCGGCGATAGACAGCGTCATCATGGAAGCGACAACTGTCCATTTTACAAACTTGCTTAACATAATATTCCTCCCTTGCAATATTAGTAGATACATAGTCATATATATCAACCAACTGTCAATTCTGACAATAGGACCGATGCGCGGCAGTTTCCAGCCAACTCTTCAAACTCGCATCCCAAGCCGTCAATAGGTCTTATGAACCAGTACTTTCTATGTAAGCTTTCCGGCATTTCAATAGGGGCTTGGCTGGACAGTAACCAACATCCCAAATCGAGAAAGCGAACGTCTTGCGAACGCCCATCGATATGATCCACCGAAACCATGACTAAACGATCATAAATAGCAAATAAATCAGGATTATTTGTATTTATCAGATAATCAAGGGCATAAAGAATCATTAACAAACAGGAATTTTGCCGAAAATTAGCGAATACAACCGATGAATTTCCAAATAATTTATATTATACAAACGCTTTCATACAGAAATATTACAAACTATCCACGTTTCTATTTCGCATGAACTATACAAGGGTTAGAAAAGAACCTTCAGCTCCACTTTTATAGTGGGGTTGAAGGTTCCTGTTTGCATTCTATGGATATCCATCGACGGCAGCGAACATACCTGCGAATAGGCATGCTTTTCCTCATTTCAGCCTGCTGAAGACCGAATGCCTGCCAAAGCGCAGGCATCTCGTCAAGTTTTCCCGATAGCAGCCCAATCCGCCCTATATTCCTGCCTAATCGCAGGCATTTTGCCCTCAATGGCTTCTTTTAGCCGAAATTCCTGCTCTTTCGCAGGCTTCCCCTCACTCCACTAACCGAATCTGTTGCAGTCAGTTGCAGTCAGTCACTGGCACAGGTTTGAAGCCTGGTTGACGGGAAGCCCGCCGTGCCCATCTCAATTCCAAGGCATTGAAAGCCTCTTACTCTGCTTTAGCTGTTTCCGCGTATTTCTTGAAATTGTCCAGAATCGCCTGCCATCCGGCTTGCTGCATCTCTACGGCATTGGTCTGCTCCGCTTCGAACGATTCGATGATTTGCGTGTCGTTGCCTTGGCGAATAAACGCGATCTTCACTTTTCTATCGTCGCCGAGCGTATAAGCGATGCTCTCGTAAGTGCTCACCTCATCGTATACTCCGCCGAAATCAAAACCAAAGCTGCCATCTTTGGCTTCCATTCTTGTGACGAACTTGCCGCCGACGCTCAGATCGTTCTCTGCGTGTGGCGTATGCCAGTCGTCGGAAGCCTTGCTCCATTGCGTGATATGCTTCGGTTCTGTCCAGTATTCCCACACGCTTTCGACGGGAGCATGAACGATCGCTTCCACTGTTATCGTTACCGGATTACTTGTTCCCATTACATAACCTCCTTAGATGGCTGAGATACACAACTTACCAAACTATTATAGCATGAATTGGCAGTTGGATTTCTCTTGGATTGCTATATCTACCGGATGCGCGGCAGCAGGATTAACGCCAGAAATATCTCATCTCCCTGAACCGGGCATCCCCTGGTTAAAGGCTTGAATCGTTCGCCGTTCGATTGGCCTTGACATGTTTGAGCTGGGCTACGATAATGACGCTGACGATGACGAGAAGGAACCACGAGCTGATCTTGCTGAAGCTAACCAGCTTCCAGCTTTCGTGCTGGTCAGGGTATTGCCAAGCCCCGAGCAATGTAGCTATATTCTCTGCCAACCAGATGAACACACCTACAATGATAAAAGAAACCGTTAAGGGCATGCGGTAAGTTACAGTCCGTACACGATATATGATCCAGGTTTTCCAGAAAACAATGCATACAAGCCCCATTAGCCACCACCGAAAATCGGGAATAAAATGATGGGTAAAAAAGTTGAAATAGATGGCCCCGCCTAGCAGCATCGAAGGCGCAAACCCAGGCCAGCCGGTCATATCCATCCGAAGCCTCCGCCATACCTGGCACATAAAGCTGGCTACGCTCGCATACATAAACCCGCTATAGAGCGGGACGCCAAGCAGCTTCGTAAACCCTGGCTCAGGGTATGACCATGATCCCATCCATACCTTATACAGCTCCAGCACCAGGCCAATAAAGTGAAATACACAGATGACTTTGATTTCATCACGTGTCTCTAATCCGCTGCGGTACATGAGATATTGCACGCCAAGCAATACGAGCAGGATGGCATCATAACGATGGATGAAAGGCACCTCTATTACGCTAGAGAGCGCTAATGTTCCAAAGATCGCAACAGGAAATATGCAGCTCATTGCCTGATGATAGCCAAAATGCAGGAGTTGTATGACAGGCTTCAATTATATTGTTCTCCCCTTCATGTCTCTTTAATGTCATCCGATTGGCGTACTTCTATACCCACTAATCATAAAAGTGTAACCGGTTTGGAAAAAGAGAAAATAGCTTCTTATAAATTGCTTATTTTCAGATCGCCTCCCCCAAGGACAGAAAAATACCCTATAACCGCTAACGGGCTATAGGGCGCAAGACGCAGGAATGCTTACTTCTATATGATTGCCGCGCCAACTGGTTACCGGGAATACCATCCTCCAAGTCCACGGGCTAGTATAATGGGTCCTTGCTTGGTATATTCAAGATTGCTTCTGGAGCAGCAGCTGCAATCGTTCAAATGCATTCAACTCCGCCTTCAAGCTTTCGGTAGAATTCATAACAATAAAATCAGCAAATTCAACACGACGAAACTCGTCAAATTCCAGGTTCTCATTGCTTTCTTTATGAAGAGCTTCAATCCATTCGATTTTTTTCTTGATTTCGAGAATGGTTTCACTAACCATATAGGAAAGGCGGCTATGATCTACGAGATCAATGAATAGCAGCGAAGAGTACAACAATTGAATGGACCTGGCATGCTTAAAGGTTTCATATATACTTTCCTTAAGTGCCTTCCGGCCCTCTTCCGTGATCCCATACGTCGTTTTACTCGGCCGGTTGTCCCCCTGAACATCCTGCACTTTTTGAATGAGACCCTTTTTATATAGAAAATCAAAATTATAGTACAGGTTTCCGTCCGTAATTTCCAGAACATCCTTCGTATATTTGCTAATCATTTTTTTCACACTGTAAGGATGATGGTCTTCTTTGCTCAATAAACCTAGAATGAATATTTGAAGTGACATTGCGAACCTCCTGAACGGTTATAGAAAAGGGAAGACGGATACCATTATCGTATCACGAACCCCATGCTATCGACCATTTTATTTCCCCAGCCTAGGCCGCTGCTTCAACTTCCTGCTTGCCTTTATTCGCTCCGGAAGCGGATTGGAATCCGTTAATGACCATAGAAATCAGCAAGGCTGCCGCACCAACAATCCCCATCATGCCTATAGTCTCTGCAGCAGCGCCGCCACCAAACAGCAGGCTGTATCCCGATTGGACGCTGTAATACGTTACGGAGATGTGACTGATGAATTTATACACTGCTGGCATCATATCCTGTGGCATGACCGAACCACTGCAGACCGTCTGGATCAGCATGAGCGGCATGTTGATAAAGGCGCCGGCTTGACCCAGCAGCATCGCAAAGAGACCGGTTACGCCCATTGCAACGAACATCGCCAAGGCATTCGTCAACCACATACTAACAAATACATCGGCCCCATAGCCTTGAAATAAGAAATAAATCGTTAGACCGACAAGCGGAACAACGAGGGCAACAAGGGCATTCCCCGTTTGCATCGCCCAAAATGATTGCCATTTGCCAAACTTCATTTTCATTTGTTTGAGCTGGGCTGCCGCCATCATCGTAAATATCATAGCCCCTACGTAGCTTGCCAGCGTCAGGAAGAATGGAGCCATCATGTTATGCATGCCCGTTGGCGGCGTATTGGAGTTGATAATGTTTGATTTCACTTTATTGGCAACGTTCGCAGCCTGTTGTCCCGCCTGGTCTTCCGGCAAATTCAACCCTTGGAGAATGCCTTTCATAGTCTCCATCCCCAGCTGATTCTTGATACCGTCTGAGAATTGGGTTGCGACAGTTTGCATGGTCATGCTTGTCATCTGTGGATTGGATTGATTGATATAGAAATCCAGCTCTGCTTGTTCGTTCTGCTGCGTCAGCTTCTGCGTAAAGTCCGCTGGAATATGCACAACCATATGGAGATTGCCTTCGTCGAGCTCCTCCTTAGCCTGCCCAAACGGCAGGCCGCTTACCATCTTGAACGGGAGCTGGCCCTCAAGCTTCGCGGCCATCTCTGCTCCATACTGCGTATCCTCATTGATAATAGCGACTGTAAGCTCTGAGACATTGTCTAGCGCAGGCTTGAACCCGGCCATAAATATGGTAATAAATACTGCCTGGATGAAAATCGTCATCGCTATGCCGCCAATGATTGATTTGCTCTTAAGATATTCAATAACTGTTCTCATGGAATCTCCGTCTCCTTCTTACCTGTTTCTCTTAGTTTGCGTTCCCAACCAACGCTGCCGACTCCACTTCTATCTCCGCTTTTGTCGTATTAGAAGCCGCCTTGAGCTTATGAATGACCAGATTGATAAGTAAGGCTGCCGCGCCAATGACGCCCATCATGCTGATGCTTTCTGCCACGTTGCCCCCGCCGAAGAGCAAGCTATAATCCGTCTCCACACTGTAATGCAGAACAGAGAAGCTGCTGAAGAACTTGAAGAATCCGGACATCATTTCTTGAGGCATGATCGCTCCGGTGCCAATAACTTGAATCAGTAGATAAGGCATATTGATCAGCATCGCCGCTTGCCCTAACAGCATAGTGATGACACTGGTCACTTGTACCGCCACGAACATTTCCAAGGCATGAGACAGCCACATGCGGAAGAATACATCAGCCCCGTACCCTTGAATTGCGAAGTAGATGCCAAGACCGACAAGTGGTCCAATGAGTGACAGTCCCATAATAAGGCCTTGCAAGGTAAAGAAGGCCCTCCATTTCCCGTGCTTGCTCTTCAGTTTATTCAGCGTGCTTACCGCCATCATCGAGAAGATCATCGCTCCTACATAAGACACGATTGTAAGGAACATCGGCGCCATCAAGTTATGCATGCCCGCAGGTGGAACATTGGATGGAATCATATTCGTCTTCACCTTGTTGACTGCGCCCTCAGCAAGTGAGACCGCTTGCTCCTCAGGCACCTGCATTCCTTGCAGAATGCTCTGCATACTCTCCACTTTCAGCTGTTGGCTGAGCTCGCTGGCAATCTGGTTCGCAACCGTCTGCATCGTGCTGCTTACAGTCTGAGCCGTTGCGTTATTGATGAAAAAATTTAATTGAACCTGCTCCTCCGGCTTCGTTAAATGGCTGGTGAAGTCGGCCGGAATATGCACAACCATAGATAGATCATGCTCATCAAGCTCTTGCTTGGCCTGGTCGAGCGTTAGATCGCTCTTCATCTTGAATGGCAATTCTTCTTTGATCCGCTCTGCAAACTCAGCCCCATACTCCGCATCCTCATTAACGATCGCGACAGTCAGCTCCGTTAAATTCCTGGGAACCGCACTATAGCCACCCATGTAAATGGTGATCATAATAATTTGGTAAAAAATAAGCATCGTTATTCCGCCAACAAATAATTTGTCCTTCAAATAATCCACAACAATTTTCATATGGCTCTTACTCCTCCAAGTCTTTTACTTTGTATATATTACTCTGTACAGAGTAATTCTAATTGCTTTATGTTATTAAATCCACGAACATTTGTCAATCCTATACGTACTTGCCGACAGCAAAAAGACGCGGCAGGAATGTCGTTCGCACGGAACACTCCTGTCGCGTCACCTTGAAGGTATACGCCCTTCGGGCATGATCTTGATTTAAGTCAATGACCAGACACATTCCTCCTGATTACAATGAAAATAAAAAATGTCATCCAGGAGGCTATATTATGACGATCTCAGTCGAAGAACGATCCAATCAGCGAAACTCCGCTTTAACTGCCGGCATTTCGCTTATCATCATGGCCATTGCCGGATTTTTTTCCTATGGCTTTGTCCATGGAAGCCTTGTTGTGCAAGGGGATGCCAGCGCCACGTTCAACAACATCGCAGCATCCAGCACCCTTTTCAAAGGTGCAATCTTTGGCTGGCTTATCATCCTGATTGCTGACATTCTGGTCGCTTGGGCATTGTATGTGTTTCTGGAGCCCATTCATAAAAGCCTTTCATTGCTCGGCGCATGGCTCCGTCTTGCCTATTCGACTATATTGGGAATTGCCATACTGAACTTACTCGTTGTGCAGCTTCTCTTGAGGCATACGAACGATTCATCCTCATTCGAGATCGGACAAACACAATCCCTTGTGATGCTATTCATGGAAGCATTCGAAGCGATTTGGTCTATTGGCTTGATCGTTTTTGGCGGACATCTGTTGATTGTGGGCTATGTGGCTTTACAATCAGAGGGCATTCCTAAAACCATCAGCATTTTATTGCTGCTTGCATCCATAGGCTACATGGTCATTCATCTAGGCAAAACATTTCTTCCGCACGATGATGGAGTAATTGCCATACTTAACTTTGTATTTATTATACCAATGACTGCAGGAGAGCTAGGCTTTGGCATCTGGCTGCTGCTCCGGGGAGGCAAGCTCTCCAGAAGCGCATGACAACTTCGACTTCCCTACAAATCACTGGTTTGGACCCGCTTCTTGATTCTGCTTAATGACTCGGGCGTAATACCAAGATAGCTCGCTAACTGATGCTGGGGTACACGATCGACTAGTTGAGGTCTTTTTTGCAATAGCGCCTTGTAGCGTTCTTCAGGTGTCGAAGCGATAAATGAAGTCCATTCCTCTTGTACCTCGCCCAGGTTGTCCTCCACCATCTTGCGTACCATGGTTTCCAATTGGGAGTGCTTATGAAACATGCTATTCTCGGCATCAAGATCACCAACAACCAGCATACAGTCTTCCAGACAAGTTAAGGTGTACGGGGATGACTTATCTTGTTGATGGCGATTGAAGATCGAGACCGCTTGCTCCTCGGTATAGAAATTGGATGTGACTTCTTTTCCCGCTTCATCGATCGAGTGCTGCCGGACACATCCCTTCAACACGAAATAACATGTTGCAGGGACATCCCCTTGCCTGAGGAGCACAGTTCCCTTCCTATATTCCTCAACAAGGATATCTTCAGCGATAGCCTGCTGCTCCTCCTCGTTAAGAGATGTAAACCTGGTCATATACTTGAACAATATGCTTTTCATTATTATCTCCTCTCATCGCGTACATGAAGGTATTATCGTTATCGTTAATCCCATCATACCACCTAACGTCCTGGCTCTGCGCATTGGGCACAGCCTGGTTGGCTTCGGCCGAAGCTGTCGCATTTTTACAATGAGCAGTCTCCGGCAGAATGATACAATCTGGGTATAGACGCATCTAACCAAAGAGGAGTTGTATCCCTGATGTCCACACTAGAAACGCAGCCGATCGGACAAGACTATCCGTTCGAATCGCAATATAGGATAGTGAACGATCATCGCCTACATTACATGGATCAAGGAACCGGCGATCCGGTCGTCTTTCTTCACGGCAATCCCACATGGTCGTACACATTCCGCAATATCATTCCTTATGTTCAGCACTCCAACCGCTGCATTGCGGTCGACTTGATCGGGATGGGCCGATCCGACAAGCCGGACATTGGATACACGTTTCTGGAGCACGTCGATTATGTGACCCGGTTTATCGAGGAACTGGGACTTAGCGACATCGTTCTTGTCGGACACGACTGGGGAGTGGCGATTGGTTTGCAGTACGCGATGAATCATCGCGACAAGGTCAAAGCTGTTGCGATGATTGAACCGCAAGCATTGTACCCCAATCACGCTTGGTCAGACTTCTCCCCTGCGGAAGCACAGTCATTGTTCCAGACGCTGCGCGATCCGGAGAAGGGCTGGCCGTTCATGCGGGACAACAGCGTGTTTATCGAAGGGATGACGACCACGATCATTAACCGGCCAATCACGGCGGAGGAGCATGAACAGTATCGGGAGCCTTTCCGCAATCCGGAGGATCGGAAGCCGATGTGGGTGTTCCCGAACCAAATCCCGATAGAAGGACATCCGTCCGAAGTCGTGGAAGCTGTGATGAACCGCAATGCCTGGTTTACTGCCTCCCCTATACCGAAGCTGCTGATCTATGCAACGCCCGGCTGCACCGTGCGCGAGCCGCAGATCAACTGGTGCCGGACACATTTGCACAACCTGACCCTCTGCGATAGCGGGAAAGGATTCCACTATTTGACAGAAGAAAATCCCCATGTCATTGGTCAAGAATTGCAGCGATGGCTGCATCAGATCAATGAATCATGCAGATAAACAACGCTATTCCCCTGATGCCGATTAAACGAAAAGACCTCAATTTCCACTGCAAAGTGGAGACTGAGGTCCTAACGCTTATAAAATTCGAAGACCTGGCTCTCGGCCAGCTTAATTCAAGTCAAACCGATCCGCGTTCATGACCTTCACCCAAGCGGCGATGAAATCGCGCACGAACTTTTCTTGGTTATCATCTTGCGCATACACTTCCGCAATGGCACGCAGAATAGAGTTCGAGCCGAATACAAGATCAACGATAGTCGCTGTACGCACAACTTCACCAGTTACGCGGTCACGTCCCTCGTATATGCCTTCGCCAGCAGGCTTCCACTGAACACCCATATCAAGCAAGTTAACAAAGAAGTCGTTCGTGAGTGTGCCTGCGCGATCAGTGAACACGCCGTGCTTCGTATCGCCGAAATTTGCACCTAACACACGCAGGCCGCCAACGAGCACCGTCATTTCCGGAGCGGTAAGGTTTAGCAGCTGTGCCTTGTCAACCAGAAGCTCTGCTGGACTGACACTGTACTGCTTTTTTTGATAGTTGCGGAAACCATCCGCGAGCGGTTCCAGCACCGCAAAGCTCTCTATATCCGTTTGCTCTTGCGTGGCATCGCCGCGTCCGGCAGCGAAGGGAACGGTCACAGCAAAGCCTGCATCTCTTGCAGCTTTTTCAACTGCAGCGCTGCCGCCCAGCACGATCAAATCGGCCAAGCTTACTTTCTTGTCGAGATCAGCTTGAATGGCCTCCAATGTGGCGAGCACCTTCGCAAGCTGCACCGGCTGATTCGCTTCCCAATCCTTCTGCGGTGCAAGACGGATTCGGGAACCGTTAGCGCCGCCACGCATATCGGAGCCGCGGAAGGTGCTAGCCGAAGCCCAAGCCGTCGTTACCAGCTCGCGAGCCGTAAGTCCGGAGCTTAGAATCCTGGATTTAAGCTCTTCTGTTTCCGCGTCCGTTAATTCATAATCAGCAGCCCGTACAGGATCTTGCCAGATCAGAACTTCTTCCGGAACTTCCGGGCCGAGATATCTAGCGCGAGGACCCATGTCGCGGTGTGTGAGCTTGAACCATGCGCGAGCGAATGCTTCCGCGAATACATCCGGATTCTCATAGAAACGGCGAGAAATCTTCTCGTACTCCGGATCCACACGCAATGCCATATCTGCTGTGGTCATCATCGTCGGAATACGAATAGACGAATCTTCTGCGTCCGGTGCAAGATGCTCCTCTGCAGGATTTACAGGGGCCCACTGATGTGCGCCTGCCGGACTCTTCGTAAGCTCCCATTCATATCCAAACAGCAGTTCAAAATAACCATTATCCCACTGCGTCGGATTCGCGGTCCAAGCTCCTTCAACACCGCTGGTGATGGTGTCCCGACCTTTGCCGGAGCCGTGAGTGCTTATCCAGCCCAAGCCTTGTGCTTCAATAGAAGCAGCTTCCGGCTCAGCCCCGACATGTGCGGCATCACCCGCCCCGTGAGCTTTGCCAAACGTATGTCCACCGGCGACGAGCGCCACAGTTTCTTCGTCGTTCATTCCCATCCGCTTGAACGTTTCGCGAATATCACGAGCACTTGCAAGCGGATTGGGATTGCCATTGGGACCTTCTGGATTCACATAGATAAGCCCCATCTGAACAGCAGCAAGCGGATTCTCCAGCTCACGATCGCCTTTGTAACGCTTGTCTCCCAGCCACTCTGTTTCAGCACCCCAATAGATATCTTCTTCCGGATGCCATACGTCCTCACGTCCGCCACCGAATCCGAACGTCTTGCCGCCCATAGATTCAATAGCAACATTGCCCGTTAGAACGAACAAGTCGGCCCAGGAGATCCTATTCCCATACTTTTGCTTAATCGGCCACAGCAGTCGACGCGCCTTATCGAGATTGCCGTTGTCAGGCCAGCTGTTAAGGGGAGCAAAGCGCTGCGTGCCTGATCCAGCCCCGCCGCGTCCATCGCCAGTACGGTAAGTGCCTGCGGAGTGCCAAGCCATGCGTATAAAGAACGGACCATAATGTCCGTAGTCGGCTGGCCACCAATCTTGACTATTTATCATTAGATCTCGAAGATCCTGCTTAAGCGCCTGGTAGTCCAATTTCCCGAATTCCTCTGCATAATTAAACCCTTCGCCCATCGGATTCGTTTTTCTATCATGCTGGTGGAGAATGTTCAGGTTCAACTGGTTCGGCCACCAATCTTTATTCGATGTACCACTCGATTTATGACTTGTCGCGCTGCCGTGATGCATCGGGCATTTTCCCGCATTGCCATTACCCATCTCCATGCTCATCGCTCCTATAATTATAATTAATATTATTTAATAATTATTATAGTTTAAGGGCATTTGCGGTGAAAAGCAACTTTTTATTTTTCTACTTATTCTGAGTAATTCTACGCCCCCTAGTATATGTCCTCCCGAACCGAACAAGACCAATTACCATGTTCTTACTTTATTATAAGAAAAAGCACAACACCTCTTCCATAACTCGGAAAATATGCTGTGCTTTTTGCCCTAAAGTTCATTATCTTCAATCATTGCTTTAAATGTTTTCAACTTATTCTGAGCTCGGCGATACATCATATAATCAAACAGATTTGCGATGCAAATAATACTGAGCACGATCAATAATACTGGCGTGAATTCCCCTTCGTCCTCCATTTCACTGCTTGTGACCAGAAGCAAGGATGCCATAATAAATGTCGTAACGATCACTGCAATCAGGTTGTTTATGAAGAAGTACGTTCGGGAATTTGCCATTCGAATCGGGAGTATGGAGGTTAGCCATTCGGTAATAAATCCAATGATGAACCCTACACTTCCGCTGGCTAATACCGTTACAACCTTATACTTGAACAGCACCTCTGCATGGCCATACAACTGCAGGATAATGCCAATGAAGAGGCCAAGAAAAAAGGACTTTATAACATTTTCCAAATTAATTTTCTCCATAGTTGTCTCCTATATATTGAGTGTGTTCCTAAGCTTTTTCGAGAACATTTTTGATACTTCCAGCTCGGTGTTATTATCCATTCGAAGGACATATCTGGAGTTGAACCACGGGATAATTTCTTTAACGTGCAGCAAATTAACGAGCTGTGATTTGTTGATTCGTATAAAACCTTTTGCCGCCCATATGTTCTCATAATAGTGCAAGGTTTCCTTGATGCTGTAACGACTACCCTTTGTATAGGCCATAATGCCTTCAGAGCCCGCTTCCAGATATAGAACATCCCTTGGTTCCATAACTGCAAATTTATTCTCACTCAAGCCCGTAAGCGTATTCGTAAAATGGATGTCTGCTCGGATACCAGAGACCAGCAGCTTGATCACATCCATGTAATCGATGGCATCGAATACAATACTAAGCTTGTCGCTTGGCAGGTCATATCCTTTTTCAACGAGCACCCAGTCACTGTCTTGCTTAATCTCGATGCTGTATTTGGATAGTTCTTGCTTCAATTTCTCATACACCTTATTTGAACACAATAATTGAACCATCATGTCTCCTCATGACAGAAGTATTTATTCCACTATCATCCTATCATAGATCATCCTTATTTTTACTAATTCCTCTATACCTTTCTCCGCAAAATCAAGCGATCCAAAATTCGCTATAAAATAGGTATCCTTCTCTTTATCATAGAGGACATAAGATCCTGTAGCTCCCACGCCGCCATACACATCCGTCATGGAGCTTAATCCTAACAGAAATGACAACTCGCTAAAGTCAAAATACATCATGCCCATCCCATAATAAATCCCTTTGTCATAGCGGTGATTAAAATCCGTCATCTCTTCATAAACTTCATCCGATACTAAAGTCCCCGTTTCGAAAGCCTTCATGAACGTTAACAGATCATTCATCGTGGTAACAACACCACCGCCCGACCAATCAACCGATAATGCGTTTCTGTCGCTGTAGTCAATGCCATTGATATAAATCCCCAGAATATCGGCCGGTTCATCCTGATAAAACATGAGATAGCTATCCTTCATGCCCAAGGGCTGGAATATTCGTTCCTCCAAGATCGCCGAGTAAGGCTTTCCCTCAATCGCTTCCAGAATGAAGCCAAGCAGAATATACCCCGTATCCGAATAATAAAATTGTTGTCCTGGCTTTCCAATCGGAGCCTGATTGTCTCTAGTAAACGCGACCAGCTCTTCTGGCGTAAATGAAAGATTCGGATTAGATGTCAGCATCTCCAGCATAGGCTCCCCGCTTATTACCGGACCTTCGAAATAATCGCCAACCCCTGATGTATGGCTCAGCAGCTGCCTCAGTGTTACCTGACCGCTATAATCCGTGCCGTCTACCACAAATAATCCTTTCAGGATGTCAGCATCCAGCCAGGCATTGATTTTGTCGTCAAAGTTGATTTTACCTTCGTCCACCAACATGCCATAGATAGCCGCACACATCGTTTTACCGACGCTGGCTGCGTGATATTGACTGTCGGGTTGAACAGGTTGATCTGTCGTGCGATTCTTCGTACCCACTGCAAATTGCTCGAAGTAGCCCGTCCGGTTGGAGTAAATGGTCAATAATGCGCTGGATAACGAATCATGATTCGCTACGATTTCTGTTAGCTGTTCTCCTATCTTCTCCGTAACGGCCGCTTGCGGTATCGGCCTGTTCATGTAGGCTAAGACCCCAAATCCAATTCCAGCCAGGATGATTATGCCGACCACTATTCGAATCCCTATTCTCATCATATGGGCCACCTTTCGCTTCATGTACTTGTCATACATTAATCTAGTCGATGGTTCAGGATTTAGATACGCGTTTGAACCAAGCGGTCAAAATTCAAGGCTAAGACGACTTTTTTGCGGTCTTACAATGGGCAAGGAATTCGATAGCGTGACAGAGTAAGAAGCCTTCGGGACAGCCCCCTCTTCTCGCAATCCGACGCAAAGATGTTGTTGACAGGACACCAAATGGTGTCGTATTATAAAAGCAACACCAAATGGTGTCGCATCGGAGATTGATCATCTGGAAAACTTGAAGCCTGAATAAGACTTGGAACAATGAGAAGGAGGAACAATAATGAGTACGATTGTTGGTGCGGAAATAGCCGCGAAAGTAGAAATCCCCTCCCGAGGGAAAATGATTGCTTATTGGTCCGTTACCTTTCTGCTCGCAGCAGCTGTTATGTTAAGCGGTATCGGGCAGCTGATGCAGTATGGGGGGAACCTTGAGCTCGTGACGAATCTTGGGTACCCTTTATACGTCTTGACCATTCTCGGGATATGGAAGGCGCTCGGGGCCATCGCTCTTCTCGTGCCAGGCTTCCCCCGGCTCAAAGAATGGGCTCACGCTGGCATCTTCTTTTTAATGACTGGGGCGGCCTTATCACATCTGCTCGCTAACGATAATGGTGACAGCGGGTTTGCTATTATCCTTCCGCTTGCGTATGCTGCGCTCAATATCGCCTCGTGGGCGCTTCGTCCTAAGAGCCGCACACTTTAAGGAGGTGATGAAATTAACAGCTGTCCCTTCGTACCATCTATAGGTTTCTATTACAGCAAATAATGTTTTGGAGGGGGGGCTATGAGCGAGAACAACCCGCTGCGGGATGTGTTCGACGCGATTGCAGATCCAACCAGGCGCCGGTTGATTCGTCTGTTAGCGGAGGCTGAGGAGATACCGCTCCATGAGTTGGCTTCACAGTTTCCAATGGGCCGCACAGCGGTATCCAAGCATTTGACAATCCTTAAAGAGGCCGGACTGGTGCTTGACCGAAAAGTCGGCAGAGAAACGCGATTCCGGCTGAACGCCTCTCCACTCAAAGAAGTTCAAGATTGGTTAGCTTTCTACAGCAAATTCTGGCACACAAATTTATTGCGCTTAAACCAACTATTAGAGGAGGAAGAAGAATGAGTCTAGCATTAACCCTGGATTTCCAGTACACAACAACGATCGAGAAGCTTTGGTCCGCCTTAACCGATTCAAGCAAGCTTGCCAAGTGGGTGGCGAACATCCATACAGGTGTGGGGATGGAGAATGACTTCAAGCCCGTCGTCGGACACCGGTTCCAGTTCCGCACTCAGCCGTCTGAGTATTGGGATGGCGTAATTGACGGAGAAGTGCTTATCGTGGAAGAGCCAAACCGGATATCCTATACTTGGGCCAGCGGAGAGGAGAAGCACACGGTCATCTGGACGCTGCAGGATTTAGGGGAAGGAAAGGTTAATCTGCATCTCGAACAAACCGGATTCTCCAATGTTCATGGTCTCGAGGGCGCCAAATATGGCTGGAGCAAATGGTGCGGCGATCTTGACAAGGTGTTGGCGCAGTAACCGTATTCGACATACAAACAAATTGAAAACCTTCCATTTGGAGCAAGCTAGAAGCAATGCTCTAATGGGAGGTTTTGTCATGCTACTTGACACCGTGATCCGTTTGGGAAGCTCCTAGGCGGCGAACATGCCTGCGTAACAGCAGGCTTTCTCTTCATTCCTTCCTGCTAAAGATGAAATGCCTGCCAAAGCGCAGGCATTTCATCTTTAGTGGCCTCAATCGGCCCTTTCTACCGCATATTCCTGCACAATCGCAGGCTTTCCAGCTCTCGGTCATACTTTTAACCGAAATCCCTGCGCTTGCGCAGGATTTCTTCTCTGCTGCAGCAGCCGACCTCCGCCGCACAGCTTGTCAATAAGCAGCAGGCGCGGGTAATTGTTATTGCTTCAACCCCTCCAAGAATACAGCAAGCACCCCCATCGTTTCATCCAGAGCAGCAGGCTGAAAGGACTCGTTGGCCAGCCTCAGCGCCGTCTCATTCAATCCGCCCGAAATAAAATGGGTCATGGCATCAAGGGAAACCATCCGAAGATACCCCTTCTCCTGCATGATTCCAAGCTGCTCCCTCAATAAACGCATGGAATGGTTCTTATCCATCCCTCTCCACACTTCCCAGCCAAGAATCGCCGGGCCGTCGATCAGCATGACACGCCGATTCCGCTCTTCGACAGCAGCCATAATGAATCCGCGGCAGCCCGCGTAGAGCTGCTCCCATGCATCCTCGCTTGCCGATGCTTCCTGCTCCACCCTTTCGGCAACCTCTCGCTGGACATCTTCAAGTACGATTCGAAACAATTCCTTCTTACTGCGAAAATGATGATAGACCGCTCCTCGCGTCAGATTCGCCTCATGAACGATCGATTCCAATGCCGCACCAGCATAGCCGTAATTGGTAAAATGAGTTCTCGCGACTTCGATTAGCTTATGAATCGTTTCCGCAGTCTCTGCTTTGTTTCTTCTCATTATTCATTGTTCTCCATTCACATTCAGATGATTCGCTTGGGCATGCCAGTATTCCCTTATTTCCAGACCTCTTCGGAATATTGGGCGCTGAAATCATTGGAGGGCGGGATGACAGTAATAACATCAATTAATACCCCGCTCGGATCAGAGGTAATGAAATGCCGCTGGCCAAAATCCTCGCTCCGGATATCAAGCTCCAGCGGCAGCTTGGCTCCACGAATAAGACGTTCGTACTCCGCATCGACATCGTCCACTTCGATGTTAAGAATCAGCCCTTTCACTTTGGTCCTGTACGCACCTGGAATGGTCGGATGAGAGGCATCAAGAACAGCCAGTTCGAAGGGCCTGTCCTTGCCAAGCATTTTCAAGCTGATATACCAGTCCGCTTCAAAAACCTTCGTGAATCCAAAGTGCTCCTCGTAAAATGCCGCCGTGGAAACAACTTGATCTGTTAAAATAACGGGATAAAAGCCGGATACGTTCATAAAACAATTCCCCTCTCGGTTATGATAGCACCAATTTAACATACATTCTGTATGTATGTAAATGCCGAACCTTGCTCCACGGAGAAATATTAATTTATTAATAATTTTTTTCTTGCCCGATATACGCGATCCTGCTATTATGAAGGGGTATTAAATTTGGAAAGCTAATATTCAACACATGTAGGATCTTTCCAAGCAGATAATCTTTGACCACTTCCACAAGAAGTTAAGGCCATACGGACAGCCGGGTCAAATGCCGATCGGCAACTTTCGTTGCTTTATTGATTGAGTTAAAAGCTCAAATTTTATAAGTTGGTTACTTTACAACCAGTGCATCAGCACATCAACTTGTGAAACGGTCAATAAGAGTGGTAAAAGTAATTATTTGCTATATAGACTCTGATCCTAACATGATAGATTTGAATATGAAGAGCCTTTCCATGAAACGATTGCGTTTTATGGCTGACTGACAAGCGAGCAAGAGGGTTGTCTGGTCATGCTTATTGGGAATGTTTTAATATTTGATCATATCAAGCAAGTGTGATGCGCCATGATGCGTGTTTCGCTTGCTTTTTTTATGTTGTCGTTTTGCATTATAAAAATATAATTTGGTTAGGAGAACAAATAATGGGAAAAGCACTTGTCATCGGCGCCGGCGGCGTAGCATCAGTAGCCATTCATAAATGTGTTCAGAACAGCGAAGTTTTCGAGGAAATCTGCATCGCGAGCCGTACAAAATCCAAATGCGACGAACTCAAGGCGAAATTGGACGGCGGCAAAACCAAAATTACGACTGCACAGGTCGATGCTGACAATGTCGATGAGCTGATCGCTCTGATTAATGAAGTCAAGCCGGATATCGTTATGAACCTGGCTCTTCCTTACCAGGATTTGACGATCATGGATGCTTGCCTGGCCACCAGAACGCACTATATGGATACAGCAAACTATGAGCCGGAAGATACGGCCAAGTTCGAATATAAATGGCAGTGGGAATACCGCGAGCGCTTTGAGAAAGCTGGAATCACGGCTCTTCTGGGCAGCGGATTCGATCCAGGCGTAACTGGCGTATTTTCTGCTTATGCGCTGAAGCATTATTTTGACGAAATCGAATATATCGACATTCTGGATTGCAACGGCGGCGATCACGGCTATCCTTTCGCAACCAACTTCAACCCTGAGATCAACATCCGCGAAGTGTCCGCCAACGGACGCTACTGGGAGAACGGGGAATGGATCGAAACGAAGCCGATGGAAATCAAGCGTGTGTATAACTTTGCCGAGGTTGGCGAGAAGGACATGTATCTGCTATACCATGAAGAGCTTGAGTCCCTTGCGCAAAATATGCCTGGACTGAAGCGCATTCGCTTCTTCATGACCTTCGGCCCAAGCTACCTCATGCACCTGAAGGCTCTTGAGAACGTAGGAATGACTTCCATCGAACCGATCGAATATGAAGGAAAACAAATTATCCCGCTTCAATTCCTGAAGGCCATCCTTCCAGATCCGGCGTCCCTTGGACCTCGCACGGTGGGAAAAACCAACATTGGCTGTATCTTCAAAGGTAAAAAAGACGGCCAGGACAAGACTTACTATGTCTACAATATTTGTGACCACCAAGAGTGCTATAAGGAAGTGGGCTCCCAGGCTATCTCTTATACGACGGGCGTTCCTGCCATGATCGGCGCGGCTATGGTCTTGACCGGCAAATGGAATAAGCCGGGTGTATACAATATCGAGGAGTTCGATCCGGATCCGTTCATGGAAGAGCTGAACAAATGGGGACTTCCATGGGTAGAGAACTTCAACCCGGTGCTTGTGGACGCATTGCCTGAGGAAGCTAAGAAGCCGGAGCTCGTTCGCTAATATGCGGTTCGAGGAATTGCCGACGCCCTGCTTTGTAGTTGATGAAGCACTTATCGAGAAGAACCTGAACATCTTAAGCGGCATCATGCAGCGTACCGGAGCCAAGATCGTGCTGGCACAGAAAGCCTTTTCCATGACTGCCATGTATCCACTTATTGGACAATACTTAAGCGGCACTACCGCGAGCGGTTTATTCGAAGCACGGCTGGGTTATGAGGAAATGGGCAAAGAAAACCATGTCTTTGCCCCTGCCTATCGTGAGGATGAGATCGACGATATTATATCCATCTGCGATCATATTATTTTCAACTCCTTCTCCCAACTGGAGAAGTATAAAGCTAAAGCTCTTGCAGCCGGCAGAAAAGTGGGCATTCGCATCAATCCGGAATGCTCGACACAAGAGGGACATGAGATCTATGATCCATGTTCATCGGGATCGAGATTCGGCGTGCGGCGCGACGAGTTCCGTCCAGAGCTGCTTGAAGGCGTCTCGGGACTGCACTTCCATACCCTTTGCCAGCAGAACTCGGATGATCTGGAGACAACGCTGAATGCGGTCGAAGACAAGTTCGGGCCATGGCTGGCCCAAATGGAATGGATCAACTTTGGCGGCGGTCACCATATTACAAGAGATGACTATGATATCCCGAGACTCGAAGCCTGCATTCAACGCATGCAGCATAAATACGGCTTGGAAGTCTATCTCGAACCCGGAGAAGCCATCGCGCTCAATGCGGGCTATATGGTCACCTCCGTACTGGATATCCATAGGAACGGCATCGAGATTGCTATTGTGGACACGTCCGCTACATGCCATATGCCGGATGTTCTGGAAATGCCTTATCGTCCGCCGCTGTTCGGTTCGGGCGAAGCCGGCGAGAAGCCATACACCTATCGGCTCGGCGGTCCAACCTGTCTTACAGGCGATGTAATCGGCGACTATTCCTTTGATCAGCCCTTGAAGAACGGCGACAGATTAGTGTTTGGCGATATGGCGATCTACTCCATGGTCAAGACCAACACCTTCAACGGCATGCCGCTGCCAGCCATCGCCGTGCAGGACAAAGACGGCAATTGCCGCGTCGTCCGCGAGTTCGGCTATCAGGATTTTAAGATGAGACTCGCTTAATGAATAATCAAGGGGCTGTACCGAAAGTCCTAGTGGAAACTTCAGCTCCCACTAGGACTAGGTCTAGGTCTAGGACTAGGCGAAACATGCGAAACGGCAGTTTTTCTCTCTATTTTGACCCCATGAAGGTGAAATGCCTGCCAGAGTGCAGGTATTTCACCTTCTTTTCTCCTTAACGGCCTATTTTTGCTCAAATTCATGCATGATCGCAGGTATTTTACCATTCTGACGGACTTGTAGCCGAAATTCATGCACATTCGCAGGCTTCTTACTCCGTCATACTGCCGTCAAACTACACCTGGAGAAGGGGAAAGGATACGCTGGGGCCCCCCGGCCAATGCAGATAGCGGAGAAGAGAATTACTGCTACCCGCTCCGCTTGCGCTGCAAATCGGCAATTTCCGCAAAGGCAGGCGCAAGCGCCCCGCACAGCCGCGTGTAGATGCCAAGCAGCTCGCGGTACACTTTCGCTGCGGCTGCGCTGGGCTCCAGCACTTCGTCGATCGGGATCCACGACTTTATATCGCTCCAATGTCCGAGCTCTCCGAGCTCCTGCATCGCAATCGCCGCCGCGCCAAGCGCGGACGCTTCCGTTACGCGGGGGATACTAACCCGCTGCCCTAGCATGTCAGCCAGCATCTGCCGCCAAAGCAGCGACTTCGTAAAGCCGCCCGAAGCTCGCACCTCGACTGCTGGCCCGGCCAAGTCCTCCAGCGCATGCGCAACCGACAGCACGCCCAGCATAACGCCCTCCAGCCCGGCTCGTACGAAATGTCCTCGGCCATGGCCCAGATTCGCACCGAAGAAGGTACCCCTCGCCTCGGCATTCCAGATCGGAGCCCGTTCTCCGGTCAGGAACGGCAAGAACAGCAAGCCCTCCGCTCCGGGGGACACTTTAGCCGCCTCTTCCAGCAGCGCCTCCACGGACCCGCGTCCTTCAATCCCTGCAGCGCCACTTCCTCCAGCTCCCGCAAAGCCGCCGCCAGCAAACATCTTCTCCCTCAGCCATTGCAGTACGATTCCGCCGTTATTCGCAGCTCCCCCGATTACATAGGAGCTGTCCGCCACGTGATAACAGAACGTACGCTGCCGCTCATCGGTAAGCGGCCGATCCATCATCATTCTAACCGCCGCACTCGTACCGATCGTCACCGCCATTTCGCCCGGACCAATGGCTCCGACACCGATATTGGCCATCGCCCCGTCGCTTCCGCCGAGGAAGAACGGCGTTTCCTTGCCCAGTCCCATCCTCTGCGCATAATCGGCGGATAGCCCTTGCATCCGGTATGTTCCCGGTTGAAGAGGCGACAACCTGCCCGTCTCTAGCCCCGCAAGCCGAAGCGCCTGCTCGTCCCAGTCGAGCTGCTGTCCATTCAACAATCCCGTCGCGGAAGCAAGCGAATAGTCGACCGCCCATTGTCCGAACAGTACAAACAGCACATATTCCTTAATCGAAACGAACTTAGCGGCCCTCTCCCACACGTCCGTCCGATTGTTTCTAAGCCAAATCAGCTTAGGAAGCGGCGACATGGGATGAATGGGCGTGCCTGTGCGGAAGTAAATATCAGGAACATGCTGCCGGATATGCTGAGCTTCCGCCTCGCTCCGTCCGTCCGCCCAGGTCATACTTCGCGTAAGCGGCTTGCCCGTCTCATCAATGGCAATTACGGAATGCATCGCCGAGCTTAACGATGCTCCGGCCACATCTACGCCCGATATGCCGCTCTGCTCGATAGCGCCCTTAACGCTTCGCGTGACGGCCTCCACGATCGCGTCCGGGTCCTGCTCGGCCCATGACGGCCGCTCATGCAGCAGCGGATAATGAATGGAGCAGCTTCCCCGCACCGATCCGTTCATGCCGAACACGACGCTCTTCGTGCTTGTCGTACCAATATCGATCCCGATTACCGTTTTATCCGATCCCATACCCTTCTATCCCCCCTATTAGCAAAAGAGAGGACGACCCGCCGAAGACGCGCCATCCTCTATATTCCAGACTGTTAAAGTGCCCTATTCTTAGGGTAGCAAATCCATAAACATCAAGCATGCCTGGGTAATGCGCGAGTGCGTGAAGGCAAAGATGCGTAAATGCAGGCTTTCTCTCCGTTTCGCCCGCTAAAGATGAAATGCCTGCCAAAGAGCAGGCATTTCATCCTATTCGCCTCAATCAGGCTCATTCTGCCCCATATTCCTGCACAATCGCAGGCATTCCAGCTCCAACGGGGTCTTTTGACCGAAATTCCTGCGCTTATGCAGGATTCCTTCTCTCCCTGTAGAGATGAAATCAATCGCCGCTGGTTCTCGTGTGGCCGGACTTTCGGTCAGCCTGAAAATCCACCGTTTATCCCCTTAATTGCACGCGGATTCGACCCGCAGCTTCATGCGGTACCAAACGAATGCCCGCCTCCGTTACGCTCCAATCGGCTCCGCTAACCTCTGCCGCCTCGGACACGCCGCGGAGAATCATCTCCCACGGCTTGCCTGCGCCGCTTGCGGCAATCTCAATTGCACCGCCGCTGCGCACTGCGCGAACTACCAGCTCTTGCTCAGCCTTCGTGCTGAACACAACGGCCTTCGCTTCGCGCCCATCCTCCAGCTCGAACGCGTGAATCGTCACGCCGTCGGCATAGTCGTAATCCGGACGGAGCTCATTGCTTCCGACCGCAATAAGGCTGTTCGGCCTTGCCATCAGCGGAAGGCTGAAATAGTCATGCTGCTCGGAAACCCAGCGTCCGCCTTCCACCACGGCGCCGCTTAGGAAGTTCGTCCAGCGTCCTCCCGGCAAATAATAGTTGGCTTCGCCGCGATCATTGAAGATCGGCGCCACCAGCAGCGACTCGCCCAGCATATACTGACGGTCAAGCTGTTCGCAGGCTGCTTCGCCCGGGAACTCCAGCACCATCGCGCGCATCATCGGCAAGCCCGTATGCGTTGTTTCGATGGAGGAGCCGAACAAATAAGGCATCATCGTCGATTTCAGCTTGGTAAAGTAACGAAGCACATCGCTCGCTTCGTCATCGAACAGCCAAGGCACCCGGTAGGATTGGCTGCCATGCAGGCGGCTGTGCGAGGACAGCAAGCCAAACGCCGTCCAGCGCTTGTACAGATCCGGCGTCGCCGTGTTCTCGAAGCCGCTTATATCATGGCTCCAGAAGCCGAAGCCGGACAGGCCCAGCGACAGACCGCCGCGCAGCGTTTCCGCCATGGAATTGTAATTGGCTGTGCAGTCGCCGCCCCAGTGAACCGGGAACTGCTGACCGCCTGCAGTCGCCGAACGGGCGAACACCATCGCTTCATTCTTGCCCTTCGTTTCTTCCAACACTTCAAATACCGCTTTATTGTATAGATGTGTATAGTAATTGTGCATTTTCACGGGATCGGAGCCGTCAAAGTAGACGACATCGGTCGGAATGCGCTCGCCGAAGTCGGTTTTGAACGAATCGACACCCATATCGATCAACACTTTCAGCTTGTCTTTATACCAGCGAACCGCTGCGGGATTCGTGAAATCAACGAGCCCCATGCCGCCCTGCCAGCGATCCCACTGCCACACGTCGCCTTCTTTCGTCTTCACGAGGTAGCCGTTCGCCTTTCCCTCATCGAACAAATAGGACTGCTGCGCAATATAGGAATTGATCCATACACAGATGTTGAGCCCTTTGCTCTTCAGGCGATCCAGCATCCCTTGCGGGTCTGGGAATACGTCCCGGTCCCATTCGAAATCGCACCATTGGAATTCTTTCATCCAGAAGCAGTCGAAATGAAACACGTGAAGCGGAATTTCGCGCTCAAGCATGC
The DNA here is from genome assembly GCF_019443105.1 of Paenibacillus oenotherae. Taxonomy (GTDB): domain Bacteria; phylum Bacillota; class Bacilli; order Paenibacillales; family Paenibacillaceae; genus Paenibacillus_Z; species Paenibacillus_Z oenotherae. The sequence goes on along the minus strand of NZ_JAHZIJ010000008.1, from coordinate 104,111 downwards.
CGTCGATAAAGCTGTTGACCGTCGTCTCGTCATAGCTCGTCGTGAACGACGTCGTCAGCCACAGTCCGTAGGACCACGCTGGCGGCAGCGCCGGTCTTCCCGTCAGAAGCGTATAATTGCTCAATACTTCCTTCAAGGAAGCTCCGCCGATGATATAATATTTTAACGTTTCGCCGGGAACGCTGAATTGCACCTTAGCGACCTGCTCCGAGCCGACCTCATAGGATACGCGCTCGGGATGATCGACGAATACGCCATAGCCGAAGTTGGATATATAAAAAGGCACGTTCTTATACGCTTGCTCGCTGCACGTACCGCCGTCCTCGTTCCACAGGTCGACGACTTGGCCGTTCTTCACGAACGGGGTGAACCGCTCGCCGAGGCCGTATATATATTCGCCTACGCCCAGGTCAAGCTGCTCTCTCATATACGTGCTTTGATCGGACAGCTTGACATGTCCCGGGCTCTTGTAGCCGCTGCCGGTCAAACGTTTGCCATCGAAAATAAATTCAGTGTTCCAGCCCTCGTTCTTATGAATCTGAACGGTTAGCTTGCCGCTTGTGAAGCTGGCAACCTCCTGGCCGTTCTGTACCGAGACTTGCGTGTCCCGGTTAACGTTCTTGGCAAATTCCGGGCCTTTCGGAAGCTTGCCGTTATGGTGAACAAGCTCCACACAGATAACGTCAGGCATCGGTGATGTATAGTTAACTGTAAGAATCGCCGTGTTCAGCGTGTCGCCGCGTGTTACAATTTTTTTGCAGGAGGCCAGTACGGTCAATTTGTCCTCATATGTCCGGACATTCCGGATCTCGATCGGATAGTTGAAGGTAACTCCTTGCCGCATATGCCAATAACCATCAGTAAATTTCATCCCATTTCCACCTATCTGTCTGTTATAGTCATCTGTTGTATTGAAAGATTTTAAGATTGCAATTCGGGAACAATATGCACCGGTTCCGCGCCTCTCAGAGCATGAACCAAATTGCGGGCCGCGGCATAGGCCATATTCCGCCTTGTAGCCGCCGTCGCCGAGCCGAGATGCGGCAGCGTAACGACGTTGTCCATCGCGAGCAGCGGATGAGCCGCGTCTATCGGCTCTCTCTCGTATACATCCAGACCCGCTCCATAGATTCGCTTATCATTAAGCACCCGGACGAGCGCCTGCTCATCCACCGTTTCACCGCGCGATACATTAATGAATATGGCGCTGCTCTTCATCAAAGCAAACTCGGCTTCGCCCATAAGATGCCGCGTTTGCGGCGTCAGCGGCGTCATAAGCAGCACATAATCCGACGTTCTCAGCAGCTCGTCGAGCGAGCTGTACGCAATGCCCAGCTTTGACTCCACATCAGGCTTCGGATTGCGGTTATAATAAACAACATCCATTAGGAACCCGAGCTTCGCCCTCCGCGCGATCGTTTCGCCGATCCGCCCCATGCCGATGATGCCTAGCCTCGCATGATGGACATCGACCCCGAACAGCTCGGCGTCCTGTCCCTGCTGCCAGCGTCCCGCCTTTACGAACCGATCCAATTCCGCCACTCTGCGAGCCGTACTCAAGATAAGCGCAAAAGCGAGGTCGGCTACCGTTTCATCAAGCACATACGGCGTATGTGTCGCGGTGATCCCCCGTGCCTTCAGCAGCGCCAAATCCAGGTTGTTGTAGCCGACGGACAGGTTGCTGATCACCTTCAACTGCGGCGCTGCGCGCAGCACGCCTTCGTCGATTGCGGTGCCTGTAACGAGCAGCCCTTCCGCATCGCCAATTTCCTCCGCTAACCGCTGGGGCGTGATCGGCTCATCACCCCGCCAGCTCCGAACCTCGCAATGCTCGGCCAGGTAGGCGCTAACTTCATCGGGCAAATCTCTTGCGATATAGACGCGTGGCTTCATCAGGCCTCTCTCCCTTGTCGATTAGTCCTTCATGGAGCCGGCCGTAATGCCGCCAACCACATATTTCTGCATCGATACGAAAATGATGATGATCGGCAATGCGGCAAGTGTCGCAACCGCCATCAGATTGTTCCACTCCGTGCCGTATTGGCCGATAAACCGGTACAAGCCCAGCGTTAGCGGACGCACCGCATCGCCTGTCGTCAGTGTCAGCGCGAAGATGAAGTCGCCCCATCCGAACAGGAAGCAGAATACGGCTACCGTCAGCAGTCCTGGCGTAATGAGCGGCAATATAATTCTCGTAAATGACGTGAATTTGTTGCAGCCGTCGATCGACGCCGCTTCCTCCAGCCCGCTAGGCAAGCTCAGGAAGAACGGACGAAGCGTGATAACTGCAAAGGGCAAAGCGTGTATAAGGTTGGCGAGAATCAGACCGATATAGTTGTCCGTCAACCCGACCTTGGAGAACATAATGTATAGCGGCATCGCCATCATAATGCCTGGCAGCATTTGAATCGACAGCAGCAGGATCATAATGATCGCCTTGCCCTTAATTTTGAGCCGGGACAGCGCATAAGCCGCCGGAACCGCCAGCACCACCGTCATCAGCATCGTACCAAGCGAGATGACTACGCTGTTGCCGATATAACCGATCATGTCCTGATTGCGGACAAAGTTGTTGATATACGAGTCGAAGGTTGCTTTGACAGGAAGCAAATGCGGCGGATTGTTATACAGCTCCGTGATCGGCGTTACCGAAGTCTTCACCATCCAATACACCGGGAACAGAAAGACAATAATAATCAACGTCGCAAGTACAGTTATGCCTGCCTTCTTCCACTTAGAATCCGCCATTAGTGAGCCTCCTCCTTATTAGACATTTTCAGATACACAATCGCGACCAGGATGAGCAGCACGAACATAATCATCGATACGGAAGCGCCGTGGCTGAAATCAAACATCGAGAAGGATAGCTGGTAGGCATAGATCGGCAGCACTGTAGAAGACGTAACGGGGCCGCCCGCCGTCATAATAAAGATCAGATCGAACACCTTGAACGTATTGATAATGCCGAGCATAAGCAGAACCAGAATCGTCGGCCTCATCAGCGGCAGCGTAATATGCTTGAATTGCAGCAGACGGTTCGCGCCATCGAGCTTAGCCGCCTCGTACAGCTGTTCCGGAAGCGTCTGAAGTCCGGACAGCAGAATGATCATATTAAACGGAATACCGATCCAGATGTTCGCGATAATCGTTCCAAGCAAAGCGGTATTGCCTTCACTCAGCCAGTTGATCGGCTGATCGATCAGCCCTATCGATTGCAGGAAATAGTTAATGACGCCGTAGTCGCCGGACATCATCCATTGAAATACCGTACCGGTAATAACAACGGGAAGCATCCAGGCGAGCAGCATCAATGAACGGAACAGATTGCGTCCCGGAAATTTCGAATTGAACAATAGCGCCAGCGCAAAGCCGATCACGAATTGGAAGAAAATACTTACGACTGTGAAAATAACGGAATTTTTAGCAGCAATATAAAAGACCTGGTCCTTAAACGTCTTGATATAGTTATCGAAGCCGACGAAATTTTGCTTTCCGTTCAAATTGTATACATTGACATCCTTAAAGCTGAGTACCGCGTTATAAAAGATCGGATAAATAATAAAGATCGCCATAAAAACAAGCGCCGGCAGCAGAAACAAATAGTTGTTCCAATCGGAAAATCGGATCCCGCCTCTGTTGGTCTTAGAGCCTTTCTGTACATTCTGGGCTTTCATTTCTCCACCTCTGTCTACCGAATTAGGAGGGATGTGAGGCTGCTCGCATCCCTCCCTCGTATCTCTCTATTGCGCCAGGATCGGCTGAATTTTGGCTCCTGCTTCCTTAACCGCATCCTCCGGAGACTTGGATCCCGAAATGACCTGCTGCAGCATAATTTGAATGGAATCCGAAATTTTCGGGTAGTTCGGACCGTAAGCGCGAGCTTTGGCCACTTCCATGGAGTCAGCGAATACTTTCAGCTGCTTATCATCCTGCCAGAACGGATCTTCCAAGTAGTCAGCACGGCTTGGAAGGCGACCTGCCGCTTGCAGGAAGCTCTTCAGATTATCCGGTTCGTTAGCGAACTTGATAATGTCGAAAGCGATATCCTTATGCTTCGAAGCATCTGTAATCGCCCAGTTCTCGCCGCCGAGAATCGTGCCGCCCTGCTTGTTCACTGGCAATTGCACAACATCCCAGTTCACTTTGCCTTCTTTTCGAAGCAGCGGAATTTGCCAGGTGCCGTTGATCATCATAGCCGTTTTGCCTGTCGAGAATTGCACAACCGTATCCGACTGCTTCTGATTCAGAACTTCTTTGGACATATAGTTGTTCGAAGCCATGTATTGCAGAAGCGATGCAGCCTCAACCGTTCCCGCGCTGTCGAAGCTCGTAACGTCGGAGCCTGCTTGATACATGAGCGGCAGGAATTGGAACGTGCCCTCCTCCGTTTTGACAGCCGTCATCGAGAAGCCGTATACATCTTTTGTTGTCAGCTTCTTCGCTGCTTCCTTGAGCTCATCCCATGTTTTCGGAGGCGCTACATTCGCTGCCTTCAGCATATCTACGTTGTAGTACAGGGCAAGATTGTTGCTGCCGATAGGTACACCGTAGTTTTTGCCTTCATACATCGTGGAAGACCACGGACCTTCGAAATACTTGTCGGCTTGTCCCCATGCCTTCACTTCTTCCGTAATATCAGCCAGAATGCCCGCCGCTGCGAAAGCTTGATGATCCGGGTTGTCCAGCCATACGATATCCGGCATTTGATTGCCAGCCGAGCTTAGAAGAAGCTTGTTTTTGATATCGGCAAAGGAAATGAAGGTGCGTTCGATTTTGACATTCGGATTAGCCGTCTCATAGTCGGCGATGATTTTCGTCAAAGCGCCTTGTGTCGCCTCACTTGTCATCGAATCCCACCATTGAATCGTTACTTTATCGCCTTTTGCCGCATTTCCTTGCTCATTCGAATTTTCCGCTGATCCGCAAGCCGTAAGCACAAGCGACATGATAACGGTTGCAAGAATAAGTTTGGGCCAGCTTTTTTTCATTTGTTTGTTCCCCCTCATGATGTCAAAAATAATTTGCACTGCTGATGTGGAATTTATCCATTACAACAAAGATGAATCCCTCAAGTTGACCGTCATAAAATGATGTACGTACATCATTTTATGACGCAGTAACCCCTGTCGCTCTAACGCAAGAAGAAACTGCGCGCAGCGCCGAGGATTATTGTTTATATTCCCGCGAAGGGATCAAATATAATAACGCGCATTTTCTTTCATAACCAATTCCAGCTTGGTGATGTTTTCCTTCTCATTCACTTTCTCTCCGGAAACCAAATATTCGAACATCGATTTCACGGTCAAATAGCCTTGATTAACTGGATCCTGGCAAATCGTCGCCGTAACAACACCTTTGCGCAGATAATCATAAATCTCTTCCGTCATATCGTGACCGATCAGAGCGATCGGCTTCGATAAATTCGCCGCGGCCAGATGCTTCGCAACCGTATGCAGCCTGGCGCTGGACACGTAGATGCCGTCAACTTGATTGAAGTAATCGATAAACGTATCGAGCGAATCATACTCATCCTGCTGCAGCTTGAGCGGCCCTACCAGCTCGATATGGCCATATTCAGCCACTACCTCGCGGAATCCGGTCACCTTCTGCTGCATTTGAAAATTGGTATAGGACATAATAAGCCCTATCCGCGTCTTCGGCCCGATCAGCTTGCACAGCATATCCGCAGCCAGCCTGCCGGCCACGCGATAATCGCAGCCAACGTAGAACAGTCTCTTGCTCAGCGGCGAGTCGCTGTTGAATGTGCAGATCGCTATCCCGCGATCCACCCCGCGGTCGATAATGTCCGCGAATTCCTGCGGATCGTTCGGCGATATGGCAATCGCGTCATACTTGCCCGAATCGACGAGCCCCGCTACAATTTCTTTCTGGCGGTCAAGATCGTACTTTTCGGAACGAATAACATGAACATGCAGCCCGTAATCGCGGAATTCCTCGATTGCAACCTGCACCCCCTTCTCCACCTGCATCCAGAAATATTCAGGCAGCTCCGGGAATACGATCGCCATCGTATATTCGTTCTTGCGAGACAAAAAACTGGCCGATTTGTTCGGCGTGTAGTTCATCTCTTTGATCTTGTCCATCACCAATTGATAGGTGGCGGGTTTGACATTCCCCCTGTTATTCAACACACGGTCTAATGTGGCCACAGAAACACCAATGTGCTTTGCCAATTGCTTGACGGTTAACCGCTTGTTTTGCTCCATATCACACCACGACTTAATCTCGAGATTTTGTACTACGCCACTAATCATAGCAACCTGAATTTGCAATGTCAACGCTTTCATGATGGTTTCCATAATTTTTTGAGTTACGTACATCATTTGTTTAAAAGCTTAAAGCTTTAAGTGCTAATTCTCTTATCCACCACTCCACGCTCCCGCTAAAGCCGAAGCCTGCGAATGTGCATGAATTTCGGTGACAAAGAAGCCATAATCGCAAAATTCCTGCGATCATGCATGAATGTGAGTTAAAAACGACCGTTAAAAGGGGAACGAAGGTGAAATGCCTGCACTCTGGCAGGCATTTCACCTTTATCAGGTCAGAAACGAGAGAAAAACTGCGGTTTCGCATGTTTCACCTGACTCGCATCTCGTTTGTCTCGGCGATTGAATAACGTATCGTCCTCTGGCGAGGAGTACATGGGCAGTCCCATGATCGCAGGCATTCCACATCGTACAGCTTCTTAAAGTGGGAGCTGAGAGATACCGTCTATAATTATGTGGCGAGCACGCGATAGGCTCTTCTTGTAATTGGAAGCTGCTAAACATGGCCATCCTTCAACGGATGGCCATGCATAGACAATAATATGGTCTGTAGGCGTTCACCAGCCAAACTGACGACAGCGCTCGATTGAACCTCGTTCGTGCCAAGCCCTCTTGCGATGCGAATCGCGAGAGAGCTTCTTTACATTAGAACTTGGACGGGACCTTCGGCAAAGCCTTCTCGGCTTCATCCATTCTGAAGAAGGCTTCCTCGCGGAACCCGAACATTCCGGCCAACAGATTGGACGGGAAAACGGCAAGCGCGGTGTTGAATACTTCGACCGCATCATTGTAGAACTGTCTGGCATACCGGATTTTATCCTCAATCTCCGTAAGCTGTTCTTTGAGATATAGAAAGTTCGCGCTCGCCTTTAAGTCGGGATAGCCCTCCGCAACCATCATCACTCGGCCGAGAGCCGCCGACAATTCACCGCTGGCCGAAGCTTTATCGGCGACGGACGATGCAGAGGCATATTTCGTTCTCATCTCCGTTATCTGACTCAGCGTCTCTCTCTCGTAGCCCGTATATCCCGATACCGTTTCGATCAGGTTGGGAATGAGGTCAAAGCGATTCTTGAGAACGATGTCCACCTGCGACCAGCTGTTGCGCACCCGGTTGCGCCGCTCCACAAGCCGGTTATATGTAACGATGATCCACAGAAGAACGATAACGCAAATACCAATTCCAATATAACCGCCCATGGACATAAGATTGCCCTCCCTATTAGTCGTTCATTTATCCTGCATCAGAACGCTCCGCGTCCGCCGCCGCCCCCTCCGTCACCGCCTCCGGAAGAGAACCATCCACCGGAATCAGAGGAGTCCCCGCTGCTCGTCTTATTTGCCTCCGAGACCGTTCCATTGAATAGCTTGTTCAGCTGGTCGAATTCAATAATAGCCGCCGAAGCGTAGAGGGTGGCATCGTCGTAGCCGCTGTCTTTCTTATTCAGGATTTTGACCTTCGTGTCCTTAATCATCTTCTTCGCCACTCCGAGCGGAATTGCGTATACGAAATAATGATCCCATAAGTGGACGGCCATCGTATCACGCTTCTCGATTCGGCTGTAAGCGCTAAGGAACCGGCCGAACGCCTTCCATTTCTCGTATTCGGTCTGTCCCTTTAGCGTTCTCAGAACTCCTTTCGGCTTGAAGAAAGGAAGCGGAAGCGAGCAAAACATCAACCATCTCCAATCGATTGGCGCAAAGAACAAGAAGCCGATGAACTGTACGAGGAAGACGAGAATTACCCATCTGTAGATACCGGAGTTTATCCCCACATATCCCCGATTCATGGCCGCTTCCCTGACTTTCCGCTGCCAGTCTAACCATTTCACTGGAAAATCAGAACGCAAGGACGCTTCAGAGCGAATTTCCGAAAGGGTCACCTTATTGCCATCGCCTATCTTGCCGAAAAACCATTGAAGCAGCATCGCTTCGTGCGGCAGCAAGCCTTCGGTATTCTTGTTTCGCCATACGAAGGAATAGTCACTCCCTTTGCCCGCTCCCGCTCCGGCCTTCGGCGAATTCAGCTTCTCCATGACGATATATTTCCTTCTCACGAAGTCGAGCAGAGTCGCCATCAGATCCCTGGGCTCGATTCGGTAATCGAGCAGAAAGCTCACAACGGCAGGCGAAGCGTCGGAGGGAAGCTCGCGATAATAATCACCCTTCCAATTCGATTTGGGGGCCTTGCGGTATCGGAAGTATATCGTGATGCCGACCGCGAGGTTGGCAAGCAGCAGGAGCAGCGCATAGGGTACCGTGTAATCATTCGAACTCTCCGGGCTCTTGTCATCTGCCCTCCAGTTCCTTTCCTGCTCCAGAATCTTATCGAGCATCGGCTCGCTGCTTATTCTCTTGCTGCCAAGGACATAGCTCACAGGGAACAGAACTCGCGCCTCGAGCATCTCATTGGCCGGCAGCGAATTGACCTGGAAGGAGACCGTTCCATCGTCCAGAACATGAATGATTCCGTCTAACGGGCCATGACCGAACGTCGTGACCTCGTCCCTCGTGATCCCTTCCGGCAGTTCGATCTCGATATTCACCGTCCCAAACGCATTAGCATTCGTCTCATCGAAGAACTTCCAGTACAGCTCCGCGGTGTCTGCATACACTTGTACGACATTCTTGACGGTATAAGAGATCAGGAACTCCTTCGTTGTATCGGCGGAATCGGAATAAATCTTGTAATGGAGTGCGTCCCCGTCACCTGATTGCTCGAATTTAAGCGGAACTTCGCCTTCGTCCGATACCTCGTAGGCAGTGAAGTTCTCGATGCCGTCCGAGCCGTCCGTATTCAAGTCGACTAGAATTCCGTGAAAGACACCATCAAATCGGTATACATCCCTCTCGGTTATTTGCATATTACCGTCAGAGTCGATGACCGCATGAATGTCGACCTTGCTGATCTCGAACGAACGTTCCTCCGCACTCACGGGAGAGACGGACAGATGCAGGAACAGGCATAATAAAATGATTAGAATACCAAAGACTTTAGGCCTAAATGGCATGGACATAATTCCTCTCAGACACAGTGATATAGTCGCACGCAATTGTTTCTGCTTGGAAAAATGATTGAAATATAGTTCCTACGACTTGTATCGACTGGAATAAGGGAATATTTTAGTTGTTTTCGCAATATTGGCTGGAATCTCTGATATTCCGGGGATTTCACAGGCGGGGCAACCACTCTTGTACTTCCGCAAGGTAGCGTCTGAGCCTCAATGCAGACGAAAGGCACCCGATTGGGTGCCTAGGATCATAAAAAAATCAACCTTGAGATCATATCCTTCATCGTTTTTTTTCGGATCACGATAACTTCCTCTTCAGAGATATTCCCGTAAAACTTCCGAATCGCCTTGTGATGAGAGAAATAAAAATAAACCGCACCTAGTAAGCTCACGACGAAATCTTCAGGATGATCAACCTTCCTACATTCGCCGGTCTGGACACCAAGCTGATACATCCCCATCACCATCTCGAAAAAGAAATTTTGGCGATGAAGCTGTTGAAATATGTCTCGATCTTGCGCGACGCTCTGATCCATAATCTTCACGAAATACGGGTTGGAATGAAGAAAATCAATGAAATGTTCCATGACTTGAATCAAGTTTTCGCGAACCGATGTACCTGTAGGTTCAATTGAAACGGAAACCGCTTTTTCGAATAAGTCGTTAATAACCGCCGTGAATAATTCTTCCTTGCTTTTAAAGTGATAATAAATTAATGCCTTATTAACACCGGCCATTTTTGAAATATAATCAATTCTAGCCCCATCGTATCCTTTTTCCGAAAATTCCTGTAAAGCGGTTTGCAGAATTTTCTCTTTTCCCTGGCCCATGCATGGATTCCTCCGTCTAAAAGCTCATACTTCCTATTTCATTCAGGATAATAAATCCGCTACTTTCTTCGCGCTATCATAGCAAGGCATACCAAGCGATCCCGACCCTTGTGTAGAATCTCCAACCAGATATAATCCTCGTACGGCTCGGCTTTGCAGAGGCAACAGTTTGGCATACGTTCTTCTGGCAATTCCGTTCACCATAGCTCTGTTGATCATTCGTTTGTGTACCACATACTTTTCCCATCCTGGGTACACTTTATGGAGCAAAGCTTCAAATGCGGTTTGCGAGCCCTTCGCGTGGCTGTCGTCTAGCTGCTCCTGTCCGGTCAAAAATTTCAGGCCGTTAATTAACTGTCCGCCGGCGGGTACGGAAGCAGGATTGTTTAAGCCGTAATCATTGATGTAGAAGCCTCCATCCAGATCCAACAAATTACCGATATCGCCGCGGAGCCTCTTAGATAACATGATATCATAGACGAACACATAATGAGCCGATTGATTGACATACTCGCCGAACTCATCTGCAAGGGATGGATAACTTAAAAGCTTCGTTAACTCTTTCGGTGGCACGTTCAGCACCACTTCATCGAATTCATGCCGTTCCCCCGCACACACTACACCTTTCACTTGGTCAGCCTCAACAATAAGTTCCGAGACGGGTTTCCCCAATCGAATAATGCCCCCATTTTTTGTAATTGCTTTTTGCAGCTCTTCCAAGAGGACGTCATACCCCATATAGCTTAAAGGCTCGTTTTTCTCATACTGGCGGGCGGTTAATTCAACGAAACGGTTCATAGAATATAAGTCGAGCTCGCCGTCATAGACCGATAATGATGCTTAAGCTGAAAGGACTTTGGCAATCTCGGGGTTTCCCACGTTGTCTCGGATCCATTGGCCTACGGACATGGTTTGCGGAAAAGCCGGTGCTTGCTTTACCATCTGGTAAAATTGCTTCAAACATTTCAAATGATTGAATAAACCCGAAATTGCGGGAGAGGTCAGCGCACCGAAGCCAAGAGGACTTGAGATGACTTTGCCTTCCATAAAGAGCTTGAATTTGGACAAGCTTGCCTTCCTGTACTCCATCGGCAGTTCAAGTTCTTGAACGATGGAACGCATAGGTTCCTGTTTGGGAGCCAATACCGCATGGGCGCCATAACTCATTTTAAAGCCATTCATTGAAATGACATGGCTTCTGCCGCCCAGAATCGGCGCACGTTCCATAACAACAACCTGGTTCCCTCTCTTCGCTAATAAAGCCGCCGTAACCAAGCCGCTTAGACCCGCCCCTACGATACACACTTTCTTCATACTATTCGCCTCCAATAATTAGACTAAATTTTTAGTTTAATTTTATCATTGCGATACCACTTACACAATGTCAAAAGTGTTGTAACTGTTAACATTTAGGGAACATTCCACGTTTCAAATCGTTATTTACGTTACTTATGATTTGAAAAAGCCATCCCACTAAAAGGATGGCCTGTAGTTATAGAAAGTTAATGTATGCGTTATTGGATGATCCGTATTCGTTAATGCCTGAGACTTTCTTTCATCAAAGCAGAGATTTTGTGTTCGTCAGCATTTTGACTTTTCTCAAGTTGTTGAATAACCAATTGCTGACGCTCGATGGAATGATTTTGGCTTAACTTTGCTTTCCCTTCTATCCTGTTGATTTTCAACTTAAACCCTTGAATCCCTTTATTCAAACCACTAAGATAGCCGGGGTCTATATCCCGCAAGCTGTAGGAACTATCAGGGGATTCGTACTTCAACACCATATCATTCAAGGAAGCCGCTAACTCATCTTCGTCATCTATAAGCTCGACTTCCCCGTATACATGAACCGTCACATAATTCCATGTTGGAACTGCCCGATTCGTCTCATACCAAGAAGGGGAGATATAACAATGAGGGCCATGAAATACAGCTAACACAATTTGATTCCCAATGTCCTTCCATTGAGGATTTGGACGAGCAAAATGCCCGTATAGATACATATGATCTTGATCGAGAATTAGTGGCAAGTGGGTAGCATAGGGTGCGCCCTTATGTTGAGAAAACAATGCAGCAAAACTATTTTCTCTAATAATCTTATAGACAGTTGATAGATCCGTAATTTCAAAATGTGCAGGTACATACATATTGTATTCTCCTCCCGCAAATAAAAATCTAATCATAAACCAATTGTGCCCATCTGTCTGGTTATATCAGTGCTTTGGTCATAATAAAATCAACCTGTTCATCATCGCCCATATAAAAAGAGTGGTTTCCAGTTTGAACAAAATCCATTTTTTTATAAAAAGCAATGGCATTCTCATTCTTTTCCCAAACGCCTAGCCAGACCCTCTTTTTGTTATGTCTCGTGGCTATTTCCACCGCTTTGTTCAGCAGGTATTTTCCAATCCCTTTTCCTTGAAATTTGTATCTAACATAAATCCTTTCAATTTCGAGCGACTCATCACCCATCGTTTCGGATTGGGCGTCATTACGATTTACCTTCAAATATCCAGCGAGTTCATCATTGAAATAGATAAAATAGAATTCCGAAGAGACATTGGACAAATCCTGTTCCAACTGATTAGCGTTAAATGCTCTTTCCAAATAGGCTTTCATATTCTCAGGTGAATTCTGATCTTTAAATGTATCGTTGAATGTTTCAATACTTATTTCCTGGAGTAGTTGCAAATCTTCAACGCTGCACTTTTTTATTTTCACAGTCATAGATATAGCTCCTTTCAATACTCTCTCTTGTTTCCCTTCTTCACAAATTCCCAGTCAACCTCTATATTTTTTCTAATTCTTTGAAGCAGGTGAGCAATGGTTTCTGCTTCACTCTCGGCAAATCCCGCTAATGCAACACGATTTGAATGATCATTTTCTCTTTTTATAAAAGGAAATATACGATTCCCTTTTTCTGTTGGAAATAGTTTTTTTATTTTCTTGTTATGTTCATCATCTCTCTTTTCAACAAAGCCATGAATTTCAAGGTTTTTTATTGCACGAGCTGCCGTTGTCCGGTCTACTTTAATCATTTCAGCTAATTTTTCTTGAATGATTCCAGGATTTTCACATATTCGGACAAGGTACAAATACTGTCCTTTCGTAAGGTCATATTCTTTAAATTCTATATTGCTTATTGAATCCAGGGCCCTGGCGATCATTCCAATTTCCCTTAGAATTTCCTTCATATATGCAACTCCGCTAAAATTATATTTGTCAAAGGCAATAAGAGAATAGTACAACAATTTTATTGCATTTGCAACAAAATGCAGCGTATGTCAAAGCTAGCCCTTCAAAAGGCGTGTCTACCCTCTTGGACCCTATTGTTTGGAAAGCAACCGAGAAGGATGGGTATTGGGGTTCGCAAAAGTAGATGAAGCATCGATTGAGCAGGGGATTCATCGTCTTGCGGAGTTGATCTTGTAGGGTCATCTATCTGGACAACCCCTTCTCCAAGTGTGATTAGAGGGCAGCGTGACGGAGTAAGAAGCCTGCGATGAAGCATGAATTTCGGTTACAAGAAGCCATAATAGTAGAATGCCTGCGATGAAGCATGAATTTGTGAAAAAATCAGCCGTTAAGGAAAAACGAAGGTGAAATACCTGCACGCTGGCAGGCATTTCACCTTCATGGGGCCGGAAACGAGCAAATACATGCCGTTTCGCATGTTTTACCTCGCTCCGTTCTGAACAGCTCCTTATTACTGTGATACGGGGGCCTAAGTCATTTACTGCGCAGTCCAGCCTCCGTCAACCATCAGAGTGGTACCCGTTACCATATCGCTTGCTGGTGAAGCGAGATAGATGACTGCACCTGCGACATCACTAATCTCAGCCAAACGTCGATTAGGTATTCTTGCCAGCACCCCTTCTAAATACGCAGGGTCATCGAGACGCTCTGAATTTCCTGGCGTATATGTAAAGGTTGGTCCGACTGCGTTTACATTCACGCCTCCAGCAGACCATTCCAATGCCAGAACTCGCGTCAACTGATTAACCCCGCCCTTGGAGGTGCAATATACAGCGTGATCTACAATGCCAACAACACTAGCCTGTGAGCTCATATTTATGATTTTGCCATATCCCTGGGCTAGCATAATCTTCCCTGCCGATTGACAACAGAAGAACAAACCTTTGAGATTAACATCCATCATCTTGTCCCAATCTTCTTCTGTCACATCGACTGCTGGATGATTATCACCGAGTCCGGCATTGTTAACCAGGATATCCAATCTTCCAAAATGCATCTTAACCCCATTAATGACCGAATCAATCTCCTTCACATTCCGAACATCCAGTACAAAAGCGACCGCTTCGCCTCCGTCAGCCCGGATTTCCGCTACTAACCGATCCAGTTCTTCCCCGTTTCTTGCTGCAACAGCAACCTTCGCACCCGCATGAGCCAATGCTTTTGCAAGCCCGAACCCGATCCCTTTACTAGCTCCTGTAATCATGGCAATCTTGCCAGTCAAATCAAATTGCGGGTACATCTCAGAGAGCACCCTCTTCCTTGCATTCATCTATTTTATATATGATTGTTTCATAGCTATCCACCCATAATGCTGAACCATCTTTCTCGGTGCGGAGATCGCCCCCTCCGGTGCGATAGCGTATATTTCCCTTGCCATTGATGAATTCGTCTACGAGGGCTTTCTCATCAAAATGAACGAGCAATGCCTCCCCTGACAAATTAACGACAATCAGAAATTGGATGCCTTCGTGCTGCCTAATATAGGATAACACCATTTGTTCCGAGTTACGTATGAACGCTAATTCGCCCGCCCAAAGTGCCGGCTCATTGGTTCGAAGATGGATCAGGGATTTATAGTGCTCGAACATCCCTGTATCAAACGAATCCCAGTTGAGCTTATACTCATCGAATAAGGACGTCCATGTTTCCATCGTATTCTCATTAAATTCCTGTCCCATCATGACGAGGGGAACGCCTTCGAGCGTCAGTAAGACCGAAGCCGCAGGTCCGGCATGCTCTTCGCCTAAATACTCACAGATTCTGGACTGTTCTTTCTCCTCAAGCCAATTCATCCGCAGAGCATTCTTGGGAAAGCTGTACTTGTAAGAGTTATAACTCGTTGCAAAATCATGCTGTGTAATCGTTCTGTCGATCATCTGACGAATCAGAATTCGCGGATTTCCGTTGTAGGTCAAATCACATGATTCAAGATGATGATATTCATCGTAGGACTGAGAGATCAGGATGAGATCCGCTTTTACTTCCTGCAGAGCCTGCTTGATCTCAGTGAGGAAATCGTAGGGAGTAATGTCCGAATCATCCAATCGAATGCCGTCAAAATCAAACTCCGTAATCCAGTATTTCATAGCATCAATGACATATTGCCTCATGTCGCGGTTGCTAAATTCCAACCCGGCAAAATATTCGCGAAGAGGCACATCATAATAGATCTGATTCTGTTCATTATGTGTAAAATATTCCGGATGACTTCCTGTCATAATATGATCCACGCTGGTGCGGTTCAAGACCCAATCCAGAATGACCCTGATCCCGTTGTCATGGGCTTTGCGCATAAATAACAATACATCATCTTTGGTTCCGAATTGTGGATCGATCGAATAAAAATCTTTTACCGCGTAGGGATCACCGTATTTACCAATCCTGCGTTCATGTCCCACTTCGTTAAACGGCATCAGCCAAAGCGTGTTGATTCCCATTTCTTTAAAATAGTCTATTTTATCAGCCAGTCCTCGGAAACCGGTGTCCGTATACGCACGGAGATGAAGCTCATAAATGACCGATTTTTTAAGCCATTCCGGACTAGGAAGAGCTGTGAAGTTCTCATACATATAGCCCGGATTACTTTCCGAAATCTCATTTGTTCTGATTAGCACATCACCATGTTCAGTTACCGTAATCGCAGAGTTGTTCTGCGCATCTTCCGAAATACTCGGATTGAGCGGGTCTACAATCCAAGCTTCCCCATTCACCACAAATTTATAGAGATGCCTCCCCTTAAGAATAGGCAGTTCTATCTCCCAACCTGTCCCCTCTTCCATTCTGCTCATGTAGTTTCTATCGCCATTCCAATTATTGAAGGTGCCTGCTAGAGCAACACTATCAACAGGAGTATCCGTATAATATACAAATCGCACACCGTTAGTTCCCTTTGTTGGAAATTTAGTCAGCATGGTTTGACCACCTTTGAATAGATTCTTGACTCATAGGGCTGAAGATGACCCTCAGCTAATATTTTATCCGTATCTGACTCTACATTGGATAACAACAATTCAAAAGATTGGTCTGCCAGCGCCTCGGGGATTTCCAGGTGAGCCCGTGTGGCGGAGAAATTCATCACCACGAACAATTGTTCATTTCCTAAAGTCCTTGTAAAGGCTAGAATGGACGAATGCTCCGGGAGAATGGGCTCATATTTGCCATAGACTGCAACGAGATGCCCTTTGCGAACAGAAATTAATTTCTTGTAGTAGTTCAATATGGAATTGGGCTCATTCTCAGCAGACTCTACATTAATCCAGCTCGCATTAGGGTTAACTTGAATCCATGGCGTTCCGGTTGTGAATCCGCCATGAGAATGATCATTCCATTGCATTGGCGTTCGGGCATTGTCTCTGCTTGACTGGTGAATGGCCCTCATGATCCGATCCTCCGCCCAGCCTTCTTGCTGTGCTTGACGATAGAAATATTGGGTAACGCTATCTCTATAATCATCAATCGAATCAAACTTTATATTGGTCATGCCGATTTCTTCCCCTTGATAGATATAGGGGGTGCCTTCCAGCATAAACATCAGTGTTGCCAACAGCTTCGCCGACTCTATACGGAACTCTTGGTCATTACCGAAACGAGAAATTGCCCGCGGCTGATCATGATTGCTCCAGAAGTTAGCGTTCCATCCTTTATTATGAAGCTTAGTTTGCCATTGGTTTATGATTTCTTTTAGCTGAGATAATTGCCAAGGCGTCTTCTCCCAACCCTCAAGACCCTCATTTCCGAAATCCATGCCCAAATGCTCAAAGTGAAAGACCATATTAAGCTCGTCCCGATCTTCACCTACATACAACAAAGCTTCTTCTGGCCCCGTGTTAGCAGCTTCCCCGACGGTCATGATGTCATAGTGGCTGAGCACTTCTCGATTGAGATTTTGAATATGTTCGTGTACTTTAGGCAGATTGGAGAAATAATGATGTGCGGACACGATTTTCTCATGAGCTGGCGCTTCTGCATCCGGAAAATTTTCCATCTTGACGATATGATTGATCGCATCGATACGAAATCCATCCAAGCCTTTATCCAGCCACCATCGTACCATGCGATGAAGCTCCTCTATTAAAAGCGGATTCTCCCAATTCAGATCCGGCTGCTTTCGATTGAAAATATGCAAATAATACTCCCCGGACTGTTCATCAAATTCCCATGCAGAACCGCCGAAGAATGATCCCCAGTTCGATGGAGGCTCGTTGTTTTCTTTCGCTTTCCTCCATATATAATAATCCCGTTTAGGACTGTCTTTGGATTCACGGGCTTCAACGAACCATGGATGCTCGTCAGAAGTATGGTTTAAGACGAGATCGGCGATAACTTTAATTCCCTTGCGATGAGCTTCCGCCAATAACTGTTCAAAATCTTCCATTGTTCCGAATTCTTCAGATATCGCATAATAATCACTAATATCATATCCGTTATCATCGTTTGGCGATTTGTAGAAGGGACAGACCCAAATCACGTCAACGCCTAAATCATGCAAATAATCGAGCTTCGAAGTAATCCCTTTAAGATCTCCAATGCCGTCCCCGTTGGTATCCATGAAACTTCTCGGGTAAATTTGATACACGACACTTTCTTTCCACCATTTTCTTTTATAAGCAGCTGCTTCTTGCACCATATAGAGTCACCTCGAAGATGTATTATTTATTCTCATCTCCTATCGTATCTGTATTGAAACAGGCTTCCAATATCCGATACCACTCTATAATGATGCTATTCTGTTGTGATTATTCGACCCTGCCATGAATGGTTTCGTTAGCTCTGGCTATGATGGTGTCTTTAAAGCTTTTGGGGGAACAATGATGGACTCGTTTGAACAATTTGTAGAAATGGGACAGGTTCGGCAAGCCGACCTGCTCAGCAATCTGCGAAATGCTGAGATCTTCGGTCAGAAGCAGGCGTTCTGCGTATTTGATTCTGCGATGAATGACGTAGTCAGTGAAAGTAATGCCCAGGGTCTGTTTAAAATATTTAAGAAAATAGGTATAGCTGAAATTGACGAGAAGACAAGCCTGCTCAACCGTTATTTTATCCGATAAATGAGCTTCTACATAATCAAAAACTAACTTCAGCTTGGCATAGTTCATCGATCGGTTATGTTCTAATAACCCCTCCGTGTCATGACGTATCAATAGAAAAAGACACTTCTTGACCAAATAGTTAATGGCCATCTCATAGCCTCTTTGCTCCTGCTCATGTTCCTGCTGCAATTCGATTACTGTTGTGTAGAATTGTTTCCGCAACTCCGAATTATCTCTAAACAATGCGTTTAACTTTACCAAAGGCAGCAATGATTCCTGAAACAAATAAAGGAAAGGGAGCATGTTGGAATCCAAGAATGCCTCCAGCTCGAATTGGATCACAACATAATCAACCAATTGGTCTTGTTTTCTCAGATCGAGATGGGGCTGGCTAGAACCCAGAATTAACACATCCCCCGCTCGTAAGTGATAAACTTCAGCTGGTGTGTGAATTTCCATTGTTCCAGATCGTACAGCAATAATCTCTAGCTCCGGATGGAAATGCCACCCATGCTGGCATATTATCCTGCTGTGAAAGCTGCGCACTTGAATACGAAGCAGCGGGTCGTTATAAAGAATGGGCTCTTCATGTAATTCCATAAGATAGATACCTCCAGAGCAGAGTTAATTCTCACTTTAAACGATGTGCGAACAAGCACAAAAATAGCCACTCTTATCTGAGCAGCTTTACATGAAAACTTTATTCAAACGAGCCAAACAACTCACGAAGATAGTCCCTGCGCCCGTGCAAAATCCGATGGATAATCACAGTTTCTTTGATCACACGATAGAATACAAGATATGGATTCACTACAATGAAGCGATAACCTCTTTGTATAAGCGAATAATCATCTTCTGCTAAAACCGAACCCATTTCGAGAAAGTCAGCCAAGCTCGAAATCTGATGATCCAGCTTCTGCAGACAATATTATATCATTAAAATAACCGGCACTACCAGCCTTCGCTTACCACGTTTATGATAAGTTTCCCGCCACATAATGCTAAACACCCGATACGCTGGACTGACAGCGTCAGCCCTCTTTCTCTACAAAATGCCTCCCCACGGAGTAATATTCATCCTTATTCACGGCATCGTCCAGCCACTTCATCAGCTTGACCCCGTCCTGTTCGGCTTTGTAGAAATGATCTAATGGGGAGAGTGTATGTGGTGTCCTGCCCGTCTTCTCGTTAACACCGTAATCAGTGATGTAATAATAGTAGCCTGGCAATTGTTCAGTTAGCTCTCCGGCAGATTGCAGCATGCGGGCCGACCAGCGATGCATATATTCGACATCGTCCGAAGCATCACCATTCAGATCCTTCTCAAAGTCGAACAGCAGCTCATCATAAAGCGTATTGGACTGCAAAAGTACCGCGTTGTCCGGGAGCAGCTTGTGGTTCGCCGCGAAGACGGACGAAATCAAATCGCCATGGACTTCATATCCAAAGGTTGCTGCAAAATTGGCCTTCCATTCGTTATCGATAATATCCGGCCAGCGGTCGGCATTTAAGTAGGAGCCGTCCGAATACTGATAAATGCGGGCATCCGGGTAGCGTTTCGCAATCTCAGGCGCCCAGAATGCAGCTCCGAATCCTCCGGCGCTTTCTCCCGCAATGAGGATCTTGTCCGGCGCAGCGAAATGGGTTGCAATCCATTCCAATGCTGCGCGCGTATTGGCTTGACCGTTGTAACGCATTGTAAACGGCTTGCCCTTGGCGTCCGTATATTCCTTGGATGCATTCCCGATATGCAGATCACCAGTAGAATAAGGGATATATACAATACTCCAATCCTTGAACGGATTATCAGGGTTACTATTTTTCAACAGGCCGCCAAGCGTACTTACTTTAAAGAATGGAATGTTCGGAAAGTAATATTTGATCTCACCGTTCTTCATTACATTACTCAGACTGATCGGCTGCGCGGCAGTCACCGCATCCCAGGCCACACCGCCCCCAGAAAAATATATGATCAATTTATCTTCAGCAACTGCTCCCTTATTGGCAAGTAAATAGTATTCTGAGCCGTCGGCAGAAATGACTTGTGCATCCTGGTCAAACTTGATTTTATTCCAGACATAGCGCTCCGCAGCAGCCCAGTTATCCGGTTCAGCAGGCCTTTCAAGTAGGAAGAAATAAACATAACCCGCCGAAACACCCAAAACAAGTATAATTCCGCCTATCGCAGTCAGGAGAATCCTGTTGATTCTTTTCACTATTTTCTTTTTTGCCACACAAAGACCGTCCTTCCAACCCTATAAAACTAGAGTTTGACTTCTTTTTAATACATTTAAATTTATATTATCACAGTTTGATTTCTTACCGAGATTTTTCCACGGTTCAGCATTTCATCTATAAAACAAAATCAAAGGGCATCCTTTTGGGTGCCCTTTGTTCTTATTTCTGCGGAACCATGTTGTTGTAGATGCGCGTTGCATTCACTTTTCCTGTGCTTACATCCTCTGTCGTAAATCCGGATACGATATTGCCGACTTTAAATTCCTTTTGCAGCAGCTCTTCAGACGGCTCGGCAGCCGTTGGCCCTTCGATGCCCAGTTCGGTATCTGATGTTATGGTTACCCATAAGTCGCCAACCTTAAAGCTTTTTCCATCTGCGCTTACTTCCGTAATCTCGCCCTCAATATTGACTGCCACTTTACCCATAATTGGAGGCTTCGTTACAACAGCAGATGGCCCCGGTATTGGATTTGGTGCATTCTGGTTCATCGCAAAGATACTCACCGATAATACCGCACATGCTGCAATACCGACTGTCCAACCTGTTAACGTTCTTTTTTTAGCTCTTTCCATTTTTAGCGGCTCCTTTTGATTGATCCTATTTGTTTGTGTTGTCTTTTCCATTTCCGACCTCAACTTCTGATACGTCGCTTCTTGAAAATTCTCACTTGTTTTCACATGGGACATCGCGGATTTATAAACAGATTTCTTCATCCTCCAGGCCTCCAATCTTCTCTTTTAAGATAAGGCGTCCTCTTGCGAGCCATGTTCCTACCGTTGCCGACTTGGACTGCATGATATCTGCAATTTCCTGAATAGAATACCCCTCATAATAGTACAGATGAATGGGAATTCGATACTTCTTGTCCAAGGCCAGCACAGCCTGCAACACCTCATTTTCTTCCTCCGGGAGATAGCTAAGATCTTCGGGAACAGGGTTTCTACTTTTGAACCAGCCTGTTTTAAGCATATTTTTACTTTTATTAATGGTTGTTCGAATCAACCATGCTTTTTCATGTTCACTGTTTTCAAATAGAGGTCGCTTCTGCAAATAGGTGAGAAATACTTCCTGGGTTACTTCTTCTGCATCAGCTATATTTTTCAAGTAAGCAAAGGCAATTTTGATCATGCTCTGTGAATATAGATCCAAGGCCCGCCGCACAGATTCATTGAGCTCATATGAATTGTACACCTCCGCACCCCCTTTCACTTTAAATACAACTGAGAGCTCTAATATTTTTCATTGCGGTCAATATTTTTTTACCACGACGATCCGAGCGAAGCGTTGTTCGAAAGTTTCGAGGGAATGCACGGAAGGCCACCGAAGTAATCGGCGGCCTGATTGTCGGTGATTCAACTCTTGTTCACCATTGCCAAGACGGAGGATTAGGAAAAGATGGGGATAAGACAAGTCAGGGGGAACTAGTCGAACCTTTGCAGCGATTCGAATAAATGCCTCAAGTGATTCAATAATCCGTTTTTTTCCTCCTGAGTCCAATCAGCCAAAGCTTCACGCATGATGCGCTCACGGGTGAGGTTAATCATTGCATTGATTTCCTCCCCGTATTTCGTCAATTCAGACACACGAATGCGGGAATCGGAACTTGATGGATACGTATGAACCAACCCGGCCGTCTCTAATTTATCAATTTGCCGACTAACACTCGAATAATTTTTTCCCATCATGGCAGCCAATTCACCAACACTCGTTGATTGGAGATGCGCGATCCCAACTAAGACACGAAAGGTTGCTGCCTCCAAATTCACGCCAGCATTAGCAATCATTTTCTTATCGCGGTCCGGCCTATTGATAATGGAAACTAAATCGATCAGCGCTTTAAAAATCTCATTTTCCATTGCTTTATTGCACCTTTACAACTGGACGGGGCGTCAGTGGAGCATTCCAAGCCTCTCCAATATCTTCTAGAGCGAACTCTTTTGTGGCAATTGTTATCTTTCCCTCGGCGGCCATTTCAAAAACACCTCTAACAGCGGATAGCAGATCAGCTTTAGAAACACTCTTATCTCCGCTGCCTACGAGTTCGATTGTTGATGAGCGTAGAATAGATGAAGGTAGATGAATGCTTTCTTGGCCAGATGAAGTTCCAATGGTTACAAAGCGGGTTGCACGATCCGTATTCGTCTTAGCAAGAGCTGACATGATGGCTAATGCGCTGTCGCCCCAAAGATAATCCAATATAACATCAACACCTTCAGCAACAACTGGCATTAGGGCGTTTTCAAACATTTTTTGTCCATTATCGACTGTCATATCAAATGCAATGGCCTCATCAGCTTCAAGTGCTTGCAGCTTCGATTCGTTGCGTCCCGTTACAATGATCTTCTTGGCCCCCAGTCCCCTGGCAATCTGAACGGCTAAGCTACCGGATGCACTCGTAGCACCATTAATCCATACCGTTTGGCCGGATTTGAAGTCGGCTCGAAATACCAATGCAGCCCATGACGACATAGCTGGGTTGGCGATAGCGGCAGCAGTGAGATCGTCAATACCATCTGGTAAACGGACAGTCAGCTTCTCATTGACAAGTGTTCGCTCAGCCAAACTGCCATATGGTGCGGTAGGCAGCGCAAAGTAAACACGAGACCCATCTTCCAAAGTTCCAACACCATCAATACCGGCTACGATTGGAAAGTTAACTTCAGATGAGTAGTGCATACCCATTGAACGGAACTTGCTAACTCGACTCAAGGCTGTTGCCGAAACGTTAATGATAACTTGGCCGTCTGTCGCAACGGGGGGATCAAAATGACCCATTACGGGAGCTGCTCCTTTGTCCATTACAATTGCTGCCCTCATAGTTAGTGTACCCTTCTTTCACTTCAAATTATGTGCATATTGCACGTAATCCAGTATAACACGGATTGTGTGCAATATGCACATTTCTTCAAACCCATTTCTACAGACTATCTATCCCTACCTGAATAGGATTAAAGCAACGATTACCAGGAGCAACACGACGACTGCGGAGCCAACCATTTTGATCCAGAGCGGTGTTGTATAAGGCTCGGTGCTGCTTTTGAATTCCAGCTGCTTACGCCATCCATACCTGGTCATACCTTTTGGTTTGTACACCGACAAGACTGCTGCCACAACCACGATCAACAATCCTCCACTCGGGTGTACGATGTGAATCGAATCCTTCAACATACTTATGTCGGCGTTCGACAATGTACTTTTTGAAGCGATGGATGCCGCATGGCTCAGTTCTTGTATATATGCGACCAACATAACCACGGCTATAACGGTAAACAATAGCTTAAAAAAGATCCAATAATGACGGAACAACCCCCACCTGGTGCCAAGTGATAAACCAACTCCGGTGAGCAGCGATGCAAAAGCCACGGGGAGAACAATAACATTAGCAACCAAGGACATGATTTGGATAGCGGATCGTATCATATCGGCATCCTGATTGTTCAGGACATAGGCGGCTATCGGTATATAAGCGGCTGCGGAGCCGAGCCATCCCATGGTAGTAATCACATGTATAGTGAGTACTAGCTTACGGAGAGAAGGGGAGAGAATCATGTGTCCCTCCCCCTTGCGGCACCTAATGTCATGACATGCTGTGGAGGCATACCCATCAGTACCCTTCCGTACAGCTCTAGTCCAGTCGATGCTGTAGTCAGCGCATGATTGGAGCCGCCTCTAATGTCCCGGAATATTTGCGACAAGCGATTGAAATCGGCAATGACACTCCCTCCGCTCTCTGCCATTAGCAGATCTACGGCTTCCCAGCACAACATGGCTGCATAGGTCATATCTGTCTGCAGCTGTGCCATTTCCTTTAAACGAAATGGTTCTGTGTTTTGCACATGACGCTCCAGATTGTCAATGGTTCGACTGATATGGAGATGAGCGGATTCGACCTTCATAGCTGCAAGTCCTACTTTATACTGAATATGACCCACTGCCGCTTGAGAAGTATGGACCGTCATAGCAATTCCCTTGTGAGGTGCTTTTTCAACAAAATACTCGACAGCTCCTCTGGCGAGTCCGAGAATCGCGCTTATTCCCGTTGTGATGCTGATAATAAGCTGCGCGTAAGGTCTGTATCTGTCACGCCTCGTCAACTGGGCAGGCAATGGACCTCCCTGATTCACTTCTTGAGCGATGACATATTGGTCTGGTATAAACACATTTTTGAGTTCCAGACTATTACTTGCGGATCCTTTCAAACTCATCGTATACCAATCGTCAACAATCGTGACTTCACTCATCGGAACAACGGCCAGCATCATCTCCATAGCCTTGCCTTCTTGCATGGACTTTCCGTCCTTCAAGTTTAACAAAGCATGGGTGGCTTGCTTTGAACCTGAACCGAACCCCCAGAAGCCTTCCTCTACCAAATACCCTCCGTCTACTTTCTTCACGACCGCTTTACGTGCTAGCAGGACAGAACAAAAGCGTATCTCCTCTACCTGGTTAGCAATCGAATCTAATACGTCGGGAGGTAATGATAGTGATGCATTATAGTTATTTCCATTGATGATTTGAACGACCCAGCCAACAGAACCATTCCCTTTGGACACCTCGGAAACAATCTCGACCATGGCACGGATACTAACATCAAAACCCCCGTACTCTTTCGGTGTGCCAAGCTTAAACAGCCCTGCATCCGAAATTTTTTGAATCACTTCATCAGGAATATGTCGTTCTTCATCAATCATAGTACCGAACATCTGCAGATAGGGAACTAACTCGGTAGCATTGTTTAGCAATTGCTGTTCAAGAGCAGTGAGTTGACGATCTGTGCTTAAGTTGGCCATTATAATCCACTCCCTAATTATACATCTGTATATTTAAGATGCATTTATAGGATAAATGGTATAATGTATAATTGATTTCAACAACCGATAAAATCGTAGATCTGTCGAGAAACGATACAGAGAGAGGGATCTGTCATGGACAATAAAACAACCGAAGACCTTCGAGTCAGACGAACTCATAAGCTTTTATACAATGCCCTGTTAGATTTAATGGAAAAACAGCCGTTTGGGAATATAACGGTGAAGCAGATCTGTGATCTGGCGATGGTACATCGAACTACGTTCTACACCCATTTTCAGGACAAATTCGATTTGCTTTCACGTGCTATGCAACAAATTGCTGATGAAGAATTTAAGGACCTTGACGATGTATCCTTTTCTCCATCCGATAATTTTAGGGAATTACTTTCTTTAGCAATGAAACATAAGAAATTGTTTTCCCTTCTTTTAGCCGAAGAGAGGGATTCCTTGAGAAATCTGCTGCGAAGAGAGATGGGGAGGGGCTTGAAGGTATACTTGGCCCAGCATAATTTGACTGAAGAGAATTCCATCGACATGCAAATTAAAATAGAGGCCCACATCGGAGCCGTGCTTGGTGTGGTAACCTGGTGGATTGAGAGCAAAATACCTATCGATCACGAAGAATTATATACAAAAATGAATATCTTTTCAGAATGGAAATTCGCAGAATAACCTCGTATTTACTTACTGAAGCGTGACTGTCCCAACGATCCTCCGTTGCTTCAACGAACAACGGCAGCCGCAAACAGAACCTCAAGATGCACCATCAATTGTAAGATATGACCTGACAATTGATGGTGCCTGTCTGCAGCAGTTTATGAGATGAAGCAGCCGCTGGTAATCCCCCCTGCTATTCCGCGATTATCTTATAGTGTCGGTGACTTGCCCGTTCCGGCGGATACGGAAAAATAACTCATCTGAACAGTCGAGACCGACTTGGGTTTGGGTTCTTCCATCCTGTCTTCGGACATGCCATCCTGAATTTCTTCCGAGCAGTCCCGCCGGTATCTTCCATTCTCCAACTTCATATCGATAAAATCGACAACCTGCTGCAGAGAGGCGATTTGGCTGACGATATTTTCCCGGTGGCTCCTTAGGAGCTCCACCAGTTCGGGATATTCCGCGGGATCAGCATCAGTGGAGACCGCCAGGAAAGGCCGCATTTCATCCAGCGGCATCCCCGTTTTTTTCAGACAAGATATCAGCTGGATCGTATCGATGTCCTCCTGCCGGTAGATGCGGTGCCCGTTATCCTTCCGTTCAGCCCGGCGGAGTAGAGCGATCTTCTCGTAATAACGAATCGTATCTTCAGAAATTCCGGTTTGGTTGGCGGTTTGCTTTATCGTAAAAGTCTGCGCTTCCTTCATCCTGTTCCCTCCCAGAGACTGCTTTTTTTTGCATTATACATCTTGGTGCTGGCTCCAAGTCAAGTCCCTTATCCTTTGGACAGAACTTGGTTTTTCAGTATTGACTTGGAGTCGACTCCAAGTTATAGAGTGAGCATTAGCAGGAGAAATATCCCGATATCAGGAGGAGGAGACATGCAATGGATAAGGAACAACGTGAAAATATCGCCGCGATTACGGGCGCAAGCGCAGGGATCGGGTTGGCATTAACCCGGAAATTGCTGTCGGAAAACTGGCAAGTGATTGCTTTGAACCGTTCCGACTTTCCGACGGAAGACAGGATGATCCAAGAAGCAGTTCAGAGGGGATGGCTTCGCATTTATAAGACGGATGATCTTGCCGATTATGCCAGCTTGAGACGGGTTTTGGAAGAAATCAAAAGCAAGGAGCAGCGGATCGATATTTTGTTCAACAACGCCGGAGGATCCTTTTCCAAGCTAAGCTATTCGAAACAAGGACGCGAGTATCATTATGAGCTGATGACAGTCGTTCCGTATATCATTCTGATGGAATTGAAGGAACTCATAAAAGGTGGTCGCTTAAAAACGGTGATCAACACCTCATCTTCAGCTCTAAAATTTACGAAAGAGTTTACTATCGAAAGCCTGGAGCGCCCTAAAACCTTCCGCAAGCTGCTTGGCCCTTATGCCGCCTCCAAGTTAGCGCTCTCCCTGTGGACTCAAGCCATCGCGCCGCAGCTTGCCAAGGATGATATCAAGATCCGCAGCGTTGACCCGGGTGGCAACAACACGCTAAGAAAAGGGATGAAATCCGGACTTCCCCTAGTGGTTACCCTGCTGATGAAACTGTTCTTCTCTCCGCCAACCCACGGCGCCAACAAGCTGTATGAAGGCGCCCTCGGGCAACACCGGAATGAAACCGGCGTGTTTTTGCTGAAAGGTCAGGTTGCGGAATTAAAATTTGAAGATCAAGCGGGGAACATTTTGGAAAGGGTTAATGGGGTTTATGAACACGAATTCTCCACTAGTCCAAACAACTCGCTGTAGTTCGCCTGCGCGAAAGGTTGCCCCCGAGGTGAAAACCAATATCATCCTGTCCCTCGGGAGCACGTTTCCACACCCAGCAAGCGTTTAATGCGAAAATTGTAGCCGTTACTTAGGGTAAGGTTCAACTTAACGGGTCTATCGGCGAAAAATGCGAAAGGAGCTTGCCGCAGCCAGCTCACTGTACTAAGATCAAATTCAAATTTACTGCGACTGTCTAAGACACTTCACCTGTGGAATTTCTCTTGTGCAATCTTATCGGTCAATTCTTTATGGCCCCTATGCGTGAATATAGTGTATAGGATGTCAGCGCCTTTTATGAATTTCCTTCAATTTTCTTCCTTAATTTCTGTGATTGTTTTACTAAGTCTAAATTCTCTTTGTAGATTTGATTCAATGCATTTATTCTTGATTCTAAAATGTAAGGGGCATCCATAAATAAAGTCTTATTCTGGTTTTGAAGATAATTATATAGTGCCTTTTTTTCTTCAGGTTTTGGTAAAATTGGGGCCCTCGGTATCGCTGGTGGCGAATCTCTTTGGGCGAGCTCTTCAGTTGTAGAAAAACCAAATTCAAGAAAATTATACATCGCTTCATGTACTAGCTCATCTGTTAATTGATATCCCCCATTACTATCCAAGGTTATTCTGTCAAATTCAATCATTAATAATTTTGATGGTTTTCTATCTTTGGTCTTGTAAAACAAAAGGATTTTTAGAACTTCTTGTCCAGCCCACTCTTTAATAGGTTTATATATGTGATTCTTAGGACTTGGAATCTTAATAACCTTTAATTCTTTATTAATGTACAACCACCGTGTACCGCTCATATGATCTCCTCCTTCTTGCCTTTGCTCTGCTAGGGTAATACTATTTCTTTAACATTAACTCAATTATTTTTCTCGTATTCCCATCATCAGGAATAGCTTCATCCCATCGATGCCCGTACCACCGATCAGTATTCCTTATCAAAAAATCAAGTTCGATCCATCGTTCTTCAATTATTAATTTAACAATGTATGCTATTCTATTCACCATGAATTTATTTAGAGTCTCCATGTCTATTTCTGAGAGTTGATTATTTGGATGTGCATGCATATCTTCAACCGGACCATTTCTAAATGCAAAATGAGTAATGGCTTTTGCAATCATTGTTACGTTTCCTTCAACTAAAAGTTCAGCCTTTACTTTGTTATTTATTTCTTGTGCATGGTCAGTTTTAACAAGTAAATAATCATCAAGTATTGAATTTCTAATAGTAATTCCGTATTTCTTACGTCTGTACGTAATTTTTGATTCTTTTACTTCAAAAAGTTGAGAAATCATATAATCTGATTTCTGCTCATTAATAAACATCGTTTTGAGATGTTCTTTAGTAAGATCATCTAAAGAAAGTGCTTCTCCAGCAGCCTTCTTTGCCTCAAATTCTTCAAACATGCCCATGAAATAGCTCCCTTTGTTTTAGTAATCTCCCAACACTATCATTTAACGACTTACTGAACCAAGCGGCGGCAGGCAGTGGGGATGTCGGTATTAGACGACGCGTTTAATTTCTTTATTTCAAATTTTTATTTCATGTACTTGAACTTCCATCAAAATTGATTTACTTCTTTCTTTCGATACTCTTTTAAACCCACAACGTCTGTAATATTTTGATAGTCTACTTGAACTGTTGAAGTTTATTTGAGTTTTTGAAAGCCTTGACTGCATTGGCTTAGCTATCAAGAAAACAATACCTTGAGCATTTCTTAACAAATGCTTAAATGTATAGTTAATCAACTTTATTCCGATCTCTTCCCCCCTAAAATTAGGGTGAACATCTAACCTCCAAATATAATACAAACTTCCATAATAGAAATCTTCTTCATAAATATCCTCGTCTACTATTTGATCTGCCCTTGCTCCAACTATAGCGTGATCCCCATCTAGAGCATCCAACCAGTTATGCCAAGAAGTTTCCATTTCTTCTTTCCACTCATCTGGAAACTCAGTTATTTCTAATCTCGCAATTATTATTTGATCGTCTTCCACATGGTATTTGGATTTGAGTTGATTCTCAATCTCCTCTGTTAAAGGGCAATCCAATTCAATAGAATCAAGTGGGTATATTCAAGTACATTCATCGAACATTATCTCTGGGAATTCTTTATTAATCCTTTTTCAGATGTTTCAAATTCAATAAACATTTCTCTTAAATCTCCTTTGATTTTCTGATTTTCAAGTATTTCGTCTAATATCTTATTCGTAAATTTGAATATTATTTCCCAATATGCCTTGTGAGCGAACTACGATATTACTTCTCATCTTACCATGACCATGGAAAATAGTGGCCAATTTCTAGTCAAAAATTAGCCCCTGAGATCAACAGTCTCGGGGGCTCCCAAAATCCACTATTCCACATGTTACCCAACAATCCCAGCAAACCGGCACCCAATTTTTCGCTCTATTTTTGATACGGTTCCCCGTATCAAAAATAGAGCGAACTCAAAAAGCACCCAATCCGCCTTGAACTTCTCCGCTTCGGCTTTGGCAGGCTTGGTCAATTCAGGTGTTTTATCCTTATTGGTATCCAACCAAATGCTTGAGACAAAGCAAGCAGCACTAAGATGCGATGCGTGAAATCTGAAGTATCCGACTTCTTGAATCACCTTGAAATAATAGAAAAAAGCATCCCGGATGCTAGTTCATTGTTTCAATTAACTTTTTACTACTAGTAGAATTAAATGGAGCATTTCTTTTTACAAGATACCTTATTGGATCACCTAGTTCTTTTATGAAAGGTAATATATCTTGATTGGGAATAGATTCTGAAAAGTCATATTTTTCGATGGTTGCTTCAAGTTCTGAATATGCTCTTTCAAGGTGCATTAGAGCTCGGCTTGATACATGTGGTCGAAAATTTGCATTGTGCAATAAATACTCAAGAAAGTCTTTTGGAAACAACTCATCCGGCGATCTTAAGATTCTTTGTTGAAGCCGGGTAAGTTCTAAAATTTCCTCAAGCATCTTCTCTGTTTTAACAGCATGACTATCTATTGGTTTATCGGAAGTTTGTTTCCTCTCTTTTGATTTAGTTAAAAGCGGAAGAATCTCGGTTAGTCTCTGCTCTAAGTCTGGCCACCATTTTTCGAACACTGTAACTAACCGTGACTCGCTTAGAGCTCCATCTCTACAAGCCTTATTAACACTAAAAAGTAGTTTTTTTATTTCTTCTTTTTCAAATAGTGTAGTTTGAAATTGTGTTAAAGGACCACTAAGATCTGAGTTTTTAACTTGAAATAAAAACGGTGAAACAAGAGAGTTATCCATCGCTTTAGAAAGAGCGCCTGCTTCAAAATTTATCCATGGAGCTGAGATGTTTTCCGGTGTAATAAAAATAATTCCATAAGAGGTTTCTTCTAGCTGTTTTCCAACATCTTGACTCCATCTTGCACCCTTATCAATGTCCTCCGAAGAGATGTAGGGTTCAACAGATTGAATTACAGATGGTAGCCAGTCATGGAATACAGTAGCAAGTTTTTTACTAACGTCTCCTGACCAACTTAAAAATACTTTCATCGTAACGTCCCCCATTAATTTCCTTTGGAATATACTTCGACATATTTTTTGTTAATCCTTTATCATCGGATATTGCAGACAACGTCCAACCCATGAACTTCGCAAATGCTTCAGTTATCTCCCCGTAAACGAAGTCAATGCCTCTGAAACTTATGATCCAGAGGCTCTACACTTAAATCACTAACATCCTAATTTTTCACCGTCACTCATGGCACTGTTCCTAAAATAATCCACTAGCCCGAAAACCGCTCCTCAGCAGAAATACACACATAAAAACTGATGTGGGTAGGTCATGCGACCGAAGGAGAGCTTCGTGTCGGTAAGGGATAGGGCGGGCGATCCCATATTGACTCTGGCTGACAGGAAGCCCGTCGGCAGGTTCAAGCTCTCCTTCAACGTGGAGACAGAAGCATTTTATAAGCTTAGCCCCTTCTACTGACATAGCGGAAGCTGTTCATTATAATTTGGCCTGGGTCCTTATACTTACTTTCAAGATTCTAAGTCCTTCAGCGCAAGTAGATTTATCTTTTCTTGTTTTTTCTGCCAGACAACGATTTTCACCTTAGAAGGATACGCAAATTTTATACGGCTCACTTTAAATGTCCATATAATGAGTTCAAGTAATTCTTGATCCGATATATTTTCATATCCTCTGAAGCGAGTGATCCCAGATCCCAAAACAGGCAAGGCAACTGTTCTCCCGGCATAGACTCTATCTATTTCATTCCAAAAATTCAACAGGCAGTTTATATAGTCGTTCATTTCGAGATATGCTTTGTTTCTATCATCAAAACGCGAGAACGCGGTGAGGAGATAGTCGTCTACAGTGCATATTGTTCCAAGTTTATATTTAGTCTTCTTCCCCGCAGTCCTTCCCGCATTTTCGCTGACGATCATTTCTGGCAAGTGGGTGTCAGAAGAAATAATGTCGTCTAAAACAGCGACATTTCCCTGATAGAATTTCTTGATATATATTCCGTTGAGTGAACTACTTGAGATGACTTTTTCGTCTACCAGTGTGTCGAAGTATTCATTAAAAGCGATTACTTTCAGATCAGCTTCCTCAGAAAATATATCACCGAACTTTACCTCAATCTCTGAGGTGTTAATCGTTAGTGTGATGCTTCGGCGCATATTGCCATGAACCCAAATTACGATGTAAACAAGGACCAGCAACGCTAGTGCTCCTCCACCAATGGCTGCCTTGCTTTTGGGATCTATTTCAACGAAAAGAAAGACAATAGAGGTGATGACGCTTATCACGCTTAGAAAGCCGTAGAACGTATGCAGTATCTTTTTACTGAAAAACGGGACTTTCAATTGCATCTTCTCCTTTATCGAATCAGGCCCCATTCGACTTGCGTTTCACGGTTGTAATAATTCTTCCCACTGCTAAGATGCTCACCATTCACATGAAAACGCGTGATAGCATTCAAAATGCACTCTTTAGCAAAAGGGATATGGATTGCCTCTACTCCAGTCTTATTTATTCGTTCGGTGAGTGCCTTTGGCCAAATGCCACTGAGGCCCTCCACGTTCAAAATGGATGAGAATTCGGGGTAGGCGATAATAAGCGGAATATTGTAATTGTCTATAGCCTGTTCAATTTCATAGGATAAAACGCTTCCGGTAAACCGAGTCTTACTGCTAAGGATAACAAGCATGTTTTTAGATGCTCTTAAGCGTTCCTGAATGCGTGCATACAATGTTGCCCGTTTACTTGTATCACGTACCGCATCCGTTTTCTCGTGACTGTTGGTCAGCGAAAACTGGATGTTTTTGTTCGAACTCCAAGCTTGTAGAGTGGCATAATACTTAAAATCAGACTTTGTAGGATCTGTCTCTCCTAAACCATCAAAGGCGACATAGGTTCCTGTCCGGTTTGCCATGGTCTATCCCCCCATTAAAATAATTTGCTATCCCGTATGGAAATATCTTACCATAAATATGTCCCCTACTACTCTAACCAAAAACTTCGCCCTACTTATGATAAGGTTCAGCTTAACGGGGCTATCGGCGAAAAATGCGTCTCGGCACATGATTGCCAACGTTATCCTCTTTTCCGGCTTCCATTTGCTCCCCTGTAGATGCGCATGTGCTGATTCCTGACTACCGAAATCGTGGTCAGGCACTTCTTTCTTGCATCATCCTAAGTTTGTTTTGAGAGATGGGATACGTCATTTTTATCGGGTATAAGGCGGTTTACTTGCATCCCATAAACGAAGCGTGACTCTGCCTATGTTAGTACCGTCACGTTTTTCATATCCACCATAATTACAATTCCCAGGGTAAAAATCAAATCGAAAATTGGTGTCGTTACTTTTAGTCCAAGAAGATTTATTCATTCTTTGACCTAAGGGGCAATCCCAGGAATACGTGCCAATCAACTTGTTCTCAGGGTCAAATAGCTGGAAGCTTCCTTCCGTTCCGGATGGAGACCAACTGCGACCGCATGCGCAAATCCAAAGCCTTTTGCCCGCCTTAATAACGGTTCCGTTGAGCGATTCGGCACTGATCTCGTTGTCCCTATCACCTAAGTTGTACAACCTCCCCCATTCAAGCGTAATATTTCGAATGGTTACTTCAGAGTTGTAATTTTCGATAACGACTTCGAGCCATAAGAGATCTGACATTGTTTTCCCTCCCGGATGATTAGTTTTACATGGCTGCATCGAAAGAACCACAACCCGGCAACGCTATTTACGAATGATTTCAATACAATTCTACCAAAAATAGCTGTAATATACGATCATATCCTACTTTCGGACTATCAAGCGAATTCCATAGAACATAGTTGTAAAGACCTTTGCTCCTCTGTAAGAGCTCGGATTGAAAAAAAATTCTCAATTGATGCGGATACGTAATCCGGTCAACGACAGCTTCTTGCAGCGCGACATATGACCACCACTCTGGACAACAGGTACCGCGTCGACTGCGTAGAACTAGTCTTTAACGAAGAGACCGATAAGTATTTAGCGTAGCCCCTTCTGCTAACAAAATGGCGGAAGGGGCTTTTCCTTTGTCAGGAAAAGCCCCTAATCTCAAGCACAAACTGATTGTTACCCTCTAGCCAGCCGGTTACTTAGATATCTCTCTGGCAACACGCTGATCACACCGAACACCGCCTGCACGGCTCACGACCGCCGCGTCTTCAGGAGACACGCCCTGGCCCTACCGGGGTAGCGATGCCCAATCAGTCACCTCGAAGACGGTGACCGCGTCTCATTCCACCCTCCGGTCAAGCCGGAGGGCAGGCTCAACCTTGAAACACTCTTGGGACTAGGTGGCATCCTGCTGTTCCAGCCATCTCACAATCGCTTGGTTTGTTTCTTCCGGCTTTTCTTGCTGGATCCAATGACCGCAATCCAGATTGACCACTTCCACATTGGGCACGAATTTTGTCAGGTTTTCGGATTTTGGGACCACATCCCGGTCGCCATAGATCATGAGCGCGGGTTGTTGGATGACAGGATCCACGTCCGCCAATAAGCGCCAGTTGCGGTCAAGGTTCCTGTACCAATTTATGCTGCCCCTGAACCCCGATGTTTCAAAGGCGGATACGAAAACGGCCAGTTCGCAGTCGTTCATCAAGGGCTCGCCGAGCGGTGTTTCCGCGTTGGCAAGATTGATCATCGCCATGCCTGGCTCAGGTGCTCTGAGAGGCTCGTTCTTACGGTACAGGTTGCGAAGAAACCGAAACGTATTCTTATCCAATACGG
Organism: Paenibacillus oenotherae; assembly: GCF_019443105.1. Lineage (GTDB taxonomy): Bacteria > Bacillota > Bacilli > Paenibacillales > Paenibacillaceae > Paenibacillus_Z > Paenibacillus_Z oenotherae. The sequence goes on along the minus strand of NZ_JAHZIJ010000008.1, from coordinate 68,962 downwards.
CGTCCGCGACACCTGGCTGTCGATTGAAGTGGACAAAATAGTAGTCGCCGCCGAGTATTTCCTCCAGGAACTCGATCCAGGGTTTTGCTCCGCGTTCCTGGTAGGGCAAGCTCAGATTTATCACCTTGTTCACGCGATTTGGATGCAACAAGGTCAGTCCCCAAACGACCATCGCACCCCAATCATGACCGACAAAGGTGGCATCCTCGTATCCATAGTGATCGAGAAGGGCGATGAGATCGCCCGACAAGTGCTCAATGTCATAATCCGTCACCTCGGCCGGGCGGGACGAGTTGCCGTAACCCCGCTGGTTGGGGACGATGACATGATAGCCCGCTGCGGCAAGCGCAGGCACCTGATGGCGCCAGGAAAAAGCATGTTCAGGCCAGCCGTGGCAGAGCACAATGGGTTTTCCTGCGTTTTCTCTGCCTGCTTCAAAGACTTCGAGTTCCACACCGTTGACTGAAATAAGGGTGGGCTTGGGGAAATCGGTTGGATTAAACATGGAATCAAACCCTCCTTTTTGTGATACATGTAGTATAATGGACAAAAGGTGACATCTTATTGTCACCGTTCCGAGATCATGTAGAAAAAAGAGGACAATGATGGACAAAGTGGAGAGACTCATTTCGATTATCATGATACTGCTGAAAAAAGAGCTGGTTTCTACAAAGGAATTCTCACAACTATTCAATGTTTCCAAAAGAACCATCCTTCGCGATATGGAAACATTGAGCTTATCGAACATCCCGATCTACTCTATCAATGGGGTCAAAGGCGGCTACGGCCTAATGGATGGATACAAGGTGGATAAACGCCTTTTAAGCAGCTCCGATTTACAGAATATATTAACTGCGCTCGGCGGATTGGAACAAATTCTCCTTACTGAAGAAGTTGAAAGAACGATAAAAAAAATAGAGGCAATGGTTAGTCCATTGTCTCTCAATCAATCCATTCAACTGTCGTTTTATGATTGGGAAGGTCGGTCCGAGATTCTTGAAACCTTAAAAACATGTCAAGAATCTATTTCAAAGAAAAGACTGGTTTCGTTTGATTATACAGATAAAGACGGGGCTGTAACGAATAGAATGGTCGAGCCCTATGAGCTGCATTTTAGCGAATCGAGTTGGTACTTGAAAGGATTCTGTTTACATCGACAGGGATATCGATCATTCAAGTTATCCCGGATCGATCATATTACGATGGATGAACGCGCGTTTCATCCTAGAGACGATTGGTCAGAGCAAGAACACGAGGCAAGTTATCTACCGCAACTCGTCACGATTAAGGCATGGATATCGCCTAGCATAAAAGATCAAATCATCGAAAGGTATGGTCGAAGAAGTATTGAAGACCATAGTTCTGGATTTTTATTAGCAACCATGCATGTCCCTCAAAATCGTATGGGATTTCAATTTTTAGCAAGCTTCGGCACTCATCTAAAAGTTGTAGAGCCCCAAACCTATGTTGAAGACTTTCGAAATTATTTATATCAAATGATGGAGAACTATTCCTGATTAAGGTCTCGTCGGGGTAACTAATTCTTATTTCGTTTATTAACTTCAATCGCAATGAACTCCGGCAAATAATTGGGGGTACAGCCCTTTGATACCATTTGATCTTTAAAAAGACCCGTTTTCTCACCAAGTTTAATACAACGTGCTCGATACTTTTGATCATAAACGCCTATCCAGCCTGCGGTGAAATTCATAGCCCATTGAACTTCCGGTTCTTCCTGCGTAATATTAGCTTCAATTGCAGATAGTAAGTCTTCGGTGTTATCAGGCGGTGTTTGTCCAGTCCATCTCAATCGCCCTTTATAATACCAGAAGGCTCGCCTTTGAAGAGCAGATGGACTATTTTCCCATAACTCCATCAATGCAATGTTCTTCTTGTCTTTGGTGAGCTGATTAGCCATTAACCAATCCATTAAGTTATTTCGCTCATCGAATGTGTGAATCTGCATATCCTTATCAAGCCTGTTAAGCACATCTTCTGAAAGAAGTTTTTTGTCCATAATTAAGATTGCCAATAGTCTGGGCAAAAACTCTTCGGTTGACCAAAATTCCATAGCTAGTTCGTGATCTATTTTAATGTCCTTCGCGATTTTTCGTAAATCGCCTAGCTTAGTTTTACTATTGATCTGTGGTAGAATGTTTTCTGCTTTTGAAGAACGTTTCATTTCTGTACTTTTATTCTTATTCATTTGACACAACTCCTTTATTAAACAGAACTCAATCTTTGCCGTATTCCGAGATCGAATATTCTACTTTCGGCGGTATTGGGTTGGTTGCGATCGGTCGTTTTCAAGCCGACATTATGTCCCTACCATTCAGATCTTAATCTTTTGGTTAGCAAATCGCAATCATGATCCTTAGAAAGGAATACCTTCCATCATGACGACAATGGATTCCAATTCACCGATCGGGCTGAGGGTTGCCCAGTGGCAGGATATGATCGCCAGCTGCGCCCGGAAAGCGGCGAATACCCCGTACGAAAAAAATTATGGCACCGAATTGCGATCCATGGTGCGCCCCTTCATATCGGAGTTGACACTCGAGGAGACCTGGCTGTTCGAGCTGAACGTCGGGTTGTTCTTGCTCCGCAAGCAATCGACCGAACGCCACTTGGGCTACTTTGCCCAGATGGCGGTATCCGAGACGCTGCATGCAATCGAGAGCCAATTCCATACCGACTTGCCTCCGAAGATCGCGGTCAAGCAGCAGGGGCGTCTACTGGAGACGGCTGCATACATTCGTGAAACGGCGATCGAGAGTGCATGGTATCCGCCCGCCTATCTGGATATCTACGTCGAGCTGTGGCTGATTCTGGTATCATCCGCTGCGGACAGCCCTCGTCTCTTCAAGGAGGAGTTGTCGCGTTTGACCGAAGAGCGGAGCAAGGGGAATGAGCTCTTCCCTCTCGTCGCCCTCGCCTGGATGCGCTTCTGGCTCGGGGAGGATCAGGAGGCTTGGCGGCTGCTGGATGCTGCAGAGCGGCATGGGCTAGAGCCCAGGCAGATATTTCGTTTCCTGCGCCTGCTGGAGGAGAACGGCGAATGGATCCGGCTTGAAGCCTGGTTGATTCATTACGCGAACGAGCAGATCGGGCGAAGATCCGGCAGCCTTGATGAATATGGCCGCTTCTGGAATGCCGTCGTCGAGCGACGGCCGGAGGCCGAGGAACGAATGTGGAGCGCGATTGTGAGCCTGCCTCCCTACTGCAGCAGCCTGTACGTGGAGAACCTGATGCGCTATGGCCGTTGGCACCAGTGGATCGATTACCAGCTTAGCCTCGGCAGCGATCCTCTCGACTTTCGAGCGAAGGATCTGCAGCCCATCGAGAAGGAGGCTCCGGAATCGCTGCTGTCTTTCTACCACCAAGGCGTAGAGAACTACGTGTTGTTAAAAAACCGCGACGGCTACAAGCGGGCGGTCAAGCTGCTCAAACGGCTGGCCAAGCTGTACAAAAAGCTGAAGCGCGAGCAGCGGTGGGAGGCGTACATGGAGATCTTCGCCAGCCGGAATAGCCGGTTGCGAGCCCTTCAGGAAGAACTGCGAAAGGGAGGGCTAATCCCATGACGACCACTACTTATAACCTGGATACTATCGCGGTTCGAATGGTGCTGACGTCGCATGGCGACGCGTTGTTCTTTGCAGACCCGGATTCGCTGCGGGAGTGGACCGGCCTTCAGCTGAAGCATCGCCTGTTCGCCTGGCACGAGCAGTCCTTCTATGGCACCGGACTGGAGCTTGTCAAAATCGGGGAGCTCGAGGCCGTCGTGCTGCCCGCCGAAGAGGTCATTGCTTTCTTCGCCTCGGGGCCGCTCCTGGCGCATATCGAGTGGAAGTGGGAGGACGATGCCGCGCGCTTGGTCGCATTGGCGCCGTTGCTGGGCAAGTGCCTGGAGAAGGGGCTTTACGCGCCCGACCTTGCGGCTTACCGCAGAGGCTCTCTGAACTGGATCTGGGATGCGGCTGCGGCCTGCGCGACCTTTGGACAGGCATGTCGCGACGAGCTGGACCTGGAGCGAGGCAGTTGGAGCGATGAGGCGCGCAACGGGCTAATGGCGGCCTTCTCGGCGGCCGTAACGAGCCGCTTCTATGGTACGGAGCCGGACGAGGCGGATCTGCGCCGAGAGTTCCCGGCTCTATTCGCGCGCGAGAACGCGGCGGCCGCGACAGCGGGACTCGACGACGAGACCTGGCTTGTGCAGATCGGCTGGAAAGCAGATGTCGCGCCGTTCCGCCCCCTGCTGCAGCTAATAGAGCCGTGGGAAGGCGACGAGTATTCCCGCTGGCGGCTGCGGCTCGTGCTGCAGGACAAGAGCGATCCAGCCAAGCTCCACAGAGTGCGGCTCGGCAATGACGGCTCGGCGGCAGGCAAATGGCCTGACGCATGGGCGGAAGCCATTCGCAGCCGCTCGGACGGTTGGCTGCAACGGCTGCGGGCCAGCCTTCCGCACGATCGGCTGTCGCGCGGCGAGGACGTGCTCGGCAAGCCGCTGGACGACGAGGCGGCCTGGCGGTTCCTGAACGAGGACAGCCGCCGGCTGCTCGAAGCCGGCTGGCAGGTCCTGTTGCCCGCCTGGTGGGAAGCCGCAAGCCGCAAGAAGCCGCGGCTGCGCGCGGCGGTACAGTCGGAGGACGGTTCCAAGAAACGGGGCGGCGGCAAGTCCTTATTCGGTCTGGAAGCGATTATGAGCTTTAACTGGCGCATCTCCATTGGCGACGCCGACCTGAACGAGGAGGAGTTCGAAGAGCTGCTCGCGCGAGGGGAGCGACTCGTGAAGTTCAGGGACCGCTGGATCGTGCTCGACCCGGCGTTGATCGCCCAGATCCGCCGCATGATGGAAGGCATGGACAAGAGCCAGGGATTGAGCTTCCAGAATGTGCTGCAATTGCATCTGCTCTCTCAGAGCCAGGCAGACGGCGACGCGGACGGCGGGGCGATGGACGCCAGCGCGGAGACATTCGGGACCGATGCCGCCCGCGTTGAACTCGAGGTCGAGCTCAACGCGCATTTGACCGGGCTGTTCGCCAAGATTAATCAGCAGAGCGAATGGCCACGGCTCGATCCGCCGGCCGGTCTGCGCGCCGAGCTGCGCAGCTACCAGCAGGAGGGGTTCGCCTGGCTGGCTTTTCTCCGCCGATTCGGGCTCGGGGCCTGTCTCGCGGACGACATGGGCCTCGGCAAGACGGTCCAGTTGATTGCCTACCTGTTGTACGCCAAGGAGCAGGCGGACGAGGGCATGCGGCTCCCTTCGCTGATCGTCTGCCCCACGTCGGTGCTCGGCAATTGGCAGAAGGAGATTTCCCGCTTCGCCCCATCCCTGCAGGTGGCCATGCATTACGGCTCCGGGCGAAAGAGCGGCGACGCGTTCCGGAAGGAGGTACGCAGCGTTGACGTCGTGCTGACCTCCTTTGCTACCGCCTCACTCGACCAGGAGACGCTGGCCGCGTTCCAATGGGGCGCCGTCTGTCTGGACGAAGCACAGAATATCAAAAACGCCGGGACCAGGCAGGCCGCGGCGGTCAAGAGCTTTCCCGCGCTCCATCGCATCGCGCTCACCGGGACGCCGATCGAGAATCGGCTGGCGGAGCTATGGTCGATCTACGATTTTACCGTGCCCACTTACCTCGGAACCGCCAAAGCGTTCCAGGACCGCTTCGCAGCCCCGATCGAGCGCGAACAGAACGGGCGTCGCACGGCCGAGCTAAAGCGGCTAGTGAAACCGTTCATGCTGCGACGCAAAAAGAAGGATCCCGCCATCCAGCTCGACCTGCCGGACAAAAACGAGATGAAGACGTATGTTCCGCTTACCTCCGAGCAAGCTGCGTTGTACGACAATTGTGTCAAGGAGCTGCTCGAGAAGCTGAAGAAGCTCGACGGCATCCAGCGCAAAGGCGCGATTCTCGGAGCGCTGACGCGGCTCAAGCAGGCATGCGACCATCCGGCTCTGCTGGATGAGGATACGGGAACGGAGACGGAGGATGGCCCTCTACAGACGGAGGCGATCGTCGCCCGCTCCTCCAAGCTCGAGAGGCTTCTCGCGATGGTCCAGGAGCTGCGCGAGGCGGACGAGCGCTGCCTCATCTTCACGCAATACATTGGCATGGGCAAAATGATTCAGGATGTCCTGCAGCGCGAACTAGGCGAACCCGTGCTGTACCTGAACGGCAGTACGCCAAAGGTGCAGCGGGACCGGATGGTCGAACGTTTCCAGTCCCGCGGCCTTCCGTCGTCCGAGCAGCCAAACGTGTTCATCCTCTCTCTCAAGGCGGGAGGCGTTGGACTTAACTTGACCGCGGCGAACCATGTCTTTCACTTCGATCGCTGGTGGAACCCGGCCGTCGAGAACCAGGCGACCGACCGTGCCTATCGGATGGGCCAGACGCGCGACGTGCAGGTGTATAAATTCATTTCGCTCGGCACCCTCGAGGAACGCATCGACGAGATGCTGGAGAACAAGCAGCAGCTAAGCGACAACGTGATCTCCAGCTCGGAAGGCTGGATAACCGAGCTGTCGACGGATGCGCTGAGGGAGATGTTCTCGTTACGGCGGGACTGGTCGCGCGATTAAGAAGGGATTAGGTTGGCCTACCGGAAGCCATTCATATGATAATGATGCTGGTACACGAAGCGATCGATATTGAGCTCGATATCGATCGTCAGCTCTTCAGGCTAACGATACATGCCGCACATAATCGCCGCGTCCGGAAATAGCTTATTCATTTGGTTGTACAAAGCAAAAAAGTTGTCCCACGAGTTCCTGTTAATATACCTTGCTCAAGCGCAGAGTGGGCATATCCCCTAGCCTATTCAGGAATCGTTTCTTCATCCGAGAATGCAGATGATGTATTGCTGCTTTCTTGCCAGTTCAACATTCTACCGATTAATGCTTATACGGTTCAACGCGCTGTCTGTAACGGCAACTTTCCCTCCTCAGATCATGACAGCTCATACACATCAGAAATAGATTATCCGGGGTATCTTCTCCACCAAACTGACGGGCAATTATGTGGCAACGTTGAAGAGGTGCCCTCCCCCAATTCTTTATTATCTCTTCACGTGTAGCGTTGGGCTTGTTCAAATCATACTTATCATCTAAATCACGTTTGCAAGCCCAGCAATACGGCTCCCCCCAGTCGAATCCTCTCTTATCCAACCAGTCCATCCAATGTTCAAAAATCTTGGCTTTTGTTGGCATCGTCATGGTTTAGCTCTCCTTAGTCATTTTTGAGCCTCCGTATCCAATTTATCCCCTTACGAGACAAGGGTTGAATGAACCAATCATGAATTTGGTATTCTCTGAAGAAACTTGTCGTCTTAGAGATAACCTTCTATTAATTCTCTTATCCCTTTAATCATTTCCCCAACGTCCTTTATATCAAACTCTTCCCATTCTGCATGTAATGCCTTATTTCTGGTTCCTGCATACGCCTTAATTCTCTTTCCTTTTACTTGATTAAAAACTCCAACTACAACCAAACTTTCTATAAGTGGTTCTAAAGAAATGCCTTTGACTGGTAGATTGTTCTTTGTCGCAATCTTTTTTACGGTATCCTCCAATACGGAACTAGCCAATATCGAAGCTTCAACCTTCTTGTTAGCTTTATGATAATTGGACGAATGATCTAAGAAATCATCGAATGTTTCAGCAGCAACTATATATTCAATTTGTCCGAGTGTTCCTTTAGACCATTCAATATATGTGGAAGCAAACAACCCCATCATCTTTGAGTAAACTATCACATGAATTCCATTCTTCATGAATTCATGCTCCATTAAATTGTTAGATTCCCTATAGTGGAAACTGCCTTGTGGGGCCAACATTTGAATGAGATTACAGCATGAAGCTAACCATGCTTGAAAACTATGAATACTTCCCCTCGGTATTAAATTTTCCTTGCCATCAATTTTAACAGCAAGATTCTTGCCTTCTTCTATTAGATCATTAAATCTTTGTTCAATTACTTCTTTCAACAATGTTCCCCCTTACATATTTCATACACTAAACGTTCTTTCAGATAACGACTGTATCATCACAAAGTCAAAAACTGATGCAATTGATAGGGATTAATCCAGTATACCAGTTCGCGAAGGTAAATTAATCTTGCAAATATGTTCGGCCTATTCCGCTTCCTTGCTTCTATCCTTCTGCCGGACCAAGGGCGGGATTCGGTGTTAGATAATGTACCTGCCTTCATTGAGTGAGCTAAATGTAATTGTAGTACTTGTTCTTTGCTATCTCATGGTTTATTAACTCATCTGAATTGTTAATTGGGATACCGTTACTATAAAATTTCTTCTCAAGTGCTGAAATTTTCGTTCCATTAATCTTAGCAATTAGTGCTGGGTTCGTTCCATTTTTAACCATCTCATATAAAGCTGAGTCCATAATTATTTCGACTGAATAACTCCCAATATGATCTGGAATTTCAAATAAGTTAGTAGACTTTAAAAATGCACAAAAAAATTCATTTAGACTCTCAACTCGAAACTCATCATTATATACAAAATCCAAAATTGATTCATCCTCTCCAATACTTCTTTGTTTTGTGGAATCTTTCTCTCGTTGACTTTAGTAACCTCAGACAAATTTGTTCTCTCAAAGTATCCATCAATCGCCTCTAAAATATCGACTAATTCTGATTCTTCCCAATACTCTCTGTTCTTAGGGTTTGTTAGGTTATATCGATTTGTTATTTTATCTTTAAAATCTTGGAATGACGCGATGTTATTAAATATGTCATCTGCATACTTTCGTCCAACCAAATATTTATAAAATGCCTTGATTGATTCTAAATGACTCTCCATCGTACTAATTGTTTTAATCTTCCCCTGTTGATTATAATAACCTATACATTCAACAACATCGTCTTTGCCAATCCCAATTGGTTGATTTCCCTTACCAATAGACGTAATATAACGAACAAATTTAGTTACATGGTTACTATAAGTCTCATTATTGCTTAGGTATTCTTCTTTCCATTGTTCAAGTAAATTGGTTGTCACCGTGAGTTTACCTTCTTTCTATAATTATTACTGTACTTGGAGATATCAGAAAAAAGAGGAGCGTATGTCTTGAAAGAGTGTTACGTAAGTAATATCCGCTACTTTAAATCTGCTTTTTCCGCAACTCTAGGTAACTTTTCAGGAATATTCTCCTTGATTCTTTTAATTCTGGGGGGGTTGTCTTCTTAGTGGTCCTACAACCCTCTACCCCTTTCTTGTCACACAAAATTTTTCGCCCTTACTTATGATAAGGTTCAGCTTAACGGGGCTATCGGCGAAAAATCCGCCGCAGCGCATAGTTACCGACTTCTCACAATCAAGCTTTTACAACGTACTCAAAGAGGCCGCCGAAATAATCGGCGGCTTGGAACTGGTGATGTCTAAAAAACATCTTCTCAATCAGGTATGTATTCAATAAGATCGGATAAATTGCATTTGAACGTATCGCATAATTTAAATAAGGTTTCCATTTTGACTGTTTCTATATTTTCTTCCCTATACAACTTATTAATTGCATTACGACTCAGTCCAGATAACTTCATAAGTTGCGTAATATCATCAATTTTCTGGTCAGCCATTAGTCTTCTCAAATGACACTTTACCATGCTTCCCACTCTCCTACCTCTGATACACAAAAAACGCTTTATATTAACCTTATAGGGTTATATAATATCTCTATAAGGTTAATACTAGGAGTGAATATATGAAATCTCTTGAAAATACTTTCCAAATACTCACTGATGAACGAGCAAATCACGTTAGCTCCCATCTACGTGCGCATCATGACCAGTTTAAATTATTGTCCCATAAATGTAAGGATTATTTCAATACCTTGAAAACCAATTTACCGGATGATTTTCATGATTTATTATTTCAATATGAAGAGCATATGAACTATCTTCACTCGATTTCTCAAGACCTTATCTATAAACAAGGCTTGAAAGACGGGGCTGGACTCATTAAGTATTTGTTTTTTGAGCAGTTCAATGATTCTTCTAAGTTAACTTAACGTATATTAATGAACTCTAGGAATACCTCCGTTATAGACTATATACGAAATAAATACCTATAGCCCTGAAATTCAAAATCTCCTGACTTCTTCAAACATCGATTTTTCGCAATCACTTGTTATATAGTTTTTCAGCATATCATCGCTAAGGTGAAATTTTTACCATCTTGCAGTTTCTGTTGCTAAATCAATTTTTATCTCGTGGGACGAATGCCCCAATATATGAACATTGTGTTAGCTGAAGTTCAATTCGAACCGCTAAAATCCTCTTTTGTAAAGATCTTAATTTCATGGATTGGCTCTTCGTTAATCAAGCCAAGTTTAACAAAGGCGCCATACTTGTAATTGAGTGTTGGTTCTAAAATAGAATTTCTTAATTTCTTTATATCATACTGATCTAGAACATCATTTGTTGAATTTATTTTCTTTACTTCAATAACTAAATGATTCTTCGGTTTACCACGTTTATGTACTATTATGTCTGGATAAATTGTCATACGACCTGAAAAAATATCGTCTGTGTTGTTAACATCTTCTTTTAAGCTTTGGTTTATTCTGTCGATTTTTTTAGGATCATTCCCAACTCGATTGTATTCAACATCAATATCCCACTGATAAAACATATATCCTAAATATAATGCAAATCTATGAGTAATTGATCTCTCGCTTGAATTATAAATGAATAAATCTCTATCGAAGTAAAATAATCGATCAACTGCACTCTTTATTCTGCGTTGAACTAACAAGCTCATATCATCACCTCTTTTTTGATGACGTTTTTATGTTCATAACGTCCAACTTCGTTAACCCCGAAGGGCGATCGCGATGCGTTAGGGAGTTGGATGTGTCCGGCTGATCCCGCTCCCCTGTATCTGATTTCGTTCCAGTCGAATTCAACTTCGGCCCAGACCGAGAGGCAGTGCCCCACAACGTGCATGCAGTGTTATGTGAAGTTCCCAGCAACGTTAGCCGAATAGCATCCTTATCCGGCAACCCCCTCTTTCACATTCGGCATTGGAATAGGAACAAAAGCCTCTGCTGGTTGATCAAAAAAGCCGAGCTTTCGTAATTTCGCAATCTCTTCTCTTGCTACATCTGCAGCTAGAGATTTCAACAGATCAATTCTATTCACTCCGTCAAGGGTGTAAAGCTTCGGCGGAGCTTCTTTGGAAAGCCGGTATACATTATTATGGATAGGATGCCCAGCAAGCAACATGGCTGTTCCCAAAGACGCAGAGTCTTGCGCCCGCATAAATAGTTCCGTAAGTCCTTGGGGGCCCCAATCTTTATAACCTAAGTTAGGCTTCTCCAAATTAGCATGATATGCTTCATGTGTACAGCCTAAACTAAGCACTTGTATTTCTTCTGGTTTCCAACCTAACACCCCAATAGCTTCAACTACAGCAAGGCCAACGGGATTATTAGCAAATACTCCACCGTCGACAAGAGGAACACCACTGGCCGTTCGAAATGTATCAAAGTAAATTGGTGCGGCTGAGGTTGCAAGTCCCGCCTCAACTGCAGGGACTCTCCAATCCTTTTCAAATCGTTCATGATGGCGTGTCTTAAATATATGTACACTACCTGTTTGAATATTAAATGAAGGAATAACCAGTCGGTTATGACTATCACCAATTCTGAGGCCTTCAAATGTTTCGGCCAAAGCACTTTTTAACAAATTAGCTTCATACTTCGTATCAAAAATCATATCTGAGTAACCAAAAGATGCTTTATGGACAAGACCTGAGAAGAGCCCTTTCTTCTTCGGAATAAAGATTCTTGGTCCATGAATCTCATAAAAACTTACTATCTCTCTTCCGGATAAACCAAGACCTAGAGCGAGTGCAATTATCCCCCCAGTCGACGTTCCAACAATTAAATCAAAATAACGAGAAATAGGATTAGGCAGTTGCTCTTCCATGTGCTTTAAAATGGCGGCGGGGAAAACTCCCTTAATACCCCCACCGTCAATGGATAAGATACGTTTCATTCAAAGCTCCTCCTCCCGACAGCCTTAGTAGGCAGATCAACCATGTCCGACACCAGTAAACTATCATATTTGACTCCGCCTCCAAGCGATTTACCAGTAGTACTCCATAATTTTTCAACAGGCAGCCCAGGGCAAATGAATTTGTGTAACAAGTGCAAATAGCACACATTCCCCCGGAACGTAGCCACAAAACTAAATGATCTCCTGCAGACAAAGGCCTTCTCGAATTTGTCATGAAGTCTTCCCTTTACTCATTTCCTTTTTATGAATTCCCAACAGTGGACAAGATCACTTTTAAACCTAGTTGCGTCTTGATAATTATACAAATTCATAAGCATCGGGCCATGACAATTCCTTATTTTCAAGTTGCTACCACATGGACAAGGCCAATGCCCTCGAATTTTTTCGAAAGACAAAGAGTATAAAATTTGCATTGCTTTGTCAATCGAACTAACCTGAAATAAATCCATATAATACTCAAGTAAGCCCTCTCCATTATGACTTAACTCACCAAACGGGAGTTCACGGTTGTTGCGTTCATAATGTGCATACGAGTACAGATAAGGGACTATCAGTTCTTTTATGAACCCTAACAAGGTAGGATTCTTCGAAAAGGTAATTTTCATTGCAAGCGGTGTCCCTAAACATAACGTACCATTTACAAATTTATGAAATCCTTTTGGAATTCTCCCCCCCAATTCTCTGGCAATTGGGAGGGAATGCGGATAAGTTGTCAACAATTCAATTTCAATTAAAAATGATTCTTTAACTTCCAGTCCCATAAATTCAGCCCGAAATTGGAGTGTACCTCGAATGAAGTATCTGTGGTCAACAGGAATCAATACAAGATCAGGAAAACACTCCTGAACTTCTTTATACTGGTCCCACACCATTTGTGCATTCATTATGATTCGCCCCAGGGCTTATTAGGTGATACAATATGCACCATGGGCGTTGAAGACATAGCCGCGCTCGTCGGTAAACCTAATGCTCTCGCTGCACTGATTGAAACTTGTCCGAAGCTTGACTCAAATGATTTAACAATTTTCCCGACATCACTTGTCGAGATAATCTCTATAATATCTTCCTTAACCCACGTAGCCCATTGAAAAAAAGCTTTTGCCTTCTGGTGGTTGTTTTCATGCCATCGGTCAGCGAAATTCTCATTAGGATTAACTGGGTTGGGTATTGACCAAGTCCCGTCAGCATTCCGTTTAATTAAGGTTTTTCCATAAAGATACTTATTAGTGCCATAATCGGGTTTTAAGAAAGCCGACAGTTCATCGAGTTCATTCACGATATTGCGTAACGCTAAAAATACATTTGGCTCACCATTGTAGAGTCTCGCAGCCAAAGTTGTAATAATCATCGAGATTGGTTTATCTGATGCCCAAGGATGATTTGTAAAGCGAACATCCCGGTGACGTTTTAATATTTGGATCGCTCGCTGCAAAGGAGTCTTAATAAGCGCGTCCGGGACTTCGTCAATGCTTGCATATATGTCCTTATTATTTTCAAAAAGGCTGCGCTGTTGCAGTGATTTTGCAGATTCAAAGACAGCTTTATTAATATTATCAAACCAATCTCCATAACCACTAGGATTGCTAGAAGACCACTTATAAGTACAGTCCTTATTCTTATGAGTAATTGCGATTGCCTTCTCGGCTATTCTTGAGTCAATAAGACTCGTTCTTAAAGGGGCATCATCCTCGGGAGTAGCGGGCAGAACATCAAGATGAAATCCTACTCCGTCCTCTTCTGCATAAAGCAAGGTCCAACAACGTCGCCCCTCTTCATCCAGCATCTTTTTATACTTCTCATGTTCTGCAATGCGTGTTCCTACGACTTCCTTTAATTTTTTTGGAGTAATGCTTTTTTTCGAAATCTTAAATTCACTTACTAAATCGATATCATAATCAGCATCTTTTCCATTTCGTATTGGTCTTGTGACGGTCCCGAGTCTGAATGAACCTTGTGGGTAAAAATGGATATCCTCCACACCTTCAAACTCGCCCTCAGCAATCCAGCTACTAACGGCAGTATATCTGTCAACAGCTTGCTTATATTTAGTAGGGGAAATGTCCAGTCGCGATGCGATACCCTCTAATAAAGAAGATACTTTTGATTCCAGTTCAATTGTCATAAAAAGTTCATCCTTCTTTCAATTTTTTTGAAAATAAGAAGGATATCCGTCGCTCATGACGTATACATAATTATAGTAGCGTAGCTATACATATGTAGAGTGTAAAGTTCGCACTCGATATCCTCTTCTTGAGTCAGTTTGAGAATGCCACTTCTCATTTAATTGATGCCTTGAAGAACTGAGAGCAAGCTAAGTGTGCCACCACTTACGCTTGCTTTTCACGTATTATAGTAATGCTCTCCCTCCTTTCAGCAAACTCGTTGCACTCTATGCTATATAGTTCTAGCCTACCTAATTATACTGTAAAATTTAGGATTTTTCATGCTTTTCGGGATCATACGTTCCCGTTCCTTAGCTATGATTTTCTTTTGGGCAACTGCAATTTCCAACGGATCATATCCCCAATGATTGGGAAAATATCGTTATGTTTGATCCCAAACCTCATCCACCCTGTCGATTCCTCAAACTTTCCAATGTCGCGGTTTCCGCTAGATTCATCCGGGAGATACTCTTTAAGACCCTCTAGACCAAAATGTTTTTGTTCTTCTTCACTCAACTGATAGTAACGCCACATTGGATTATCATGACTGAAATCCAATTCTGTAAACTCATCCAACAGCTTGTCTAAAAGTCCTTCCTTAGCCAGCTTACCAAACGCCATATCAAATGTGAGTTTTGCCAGCGCTTTTAACACTACAGGTTGTGCAGCGACCGTTTTTTGTTTAGCCCCCTCTTCTCCGAAGTCCGCAATTTGAGTTACAGCCTCCCAAAATCGTTTAGCTACTTTAAGACGCGGTTGCACAATTGTTGGAGTTGCTCCGTTGATATTAGACTTGTTGAGTATCAAATGAGCATTAATCGCGACAATATCCTTTCTAGTAAAGCTTCCATCGTCGTTATCCCAATCTACTTTATCACCGGAAGTTAGTTTTATGATGGATGATTCCAGAAGTTCTTCTTTTATAAAAGCATTCACAGGATTTGAACTGTCAAACTCAAGAGCAAGGCTTTTTTCAATTTTTTTTGAAAGGTTATTCAAATCATGGAAAAGTTGTCTTTCTTCTAGAATGTCAAGTCCAAGGTGGATTTCCACATTAACAGTACATTCGCTTCTTGTAATCTGATAGCATTCTAACCATACATTCAGTTCATCTTGCGGTATACTCCGGTCCTCCCTACCATGAGGAAAAAGAGAACTTTTAGCCGGGGGATATTTCTGACTCATTCTGATATCCTCCAGGAACTCAATGACTAACTGTATGGCCTTTCTTCTGTGTTGCCCATCCACAACCCACAGAATGTCCTTTTGTGATAACCAAATTCGTGCACCGATTCCTTCATTATCTGAAGCCACCAGCGGCTTACCTTGCAGATTTTTTCCGTTTTTTCCTGCCGTTCTTAAATTTGCTACTATCGGTTGCATTGCAAGATACGGCTGTTTTCCGATCATTTCCTGCAGCTTCATCCGCGTTATCATCATTGGGCCGTTTTCTTCTTGATGCAGCAATATTGTAGTGGAGAGCAGCCCCTTTAAGATATAACGTGCTAGTTCCGACGCGTGCTTCGGATCTAACTTACGCTGTGCTACCGGCTTACCATCCTCTGACCTTTCGTTGGCTACATCCGACATCCTGTAGAACTCATACATCGGCAATTTTGTAAGAAGAGTGCTGTTACCCAAATTATTACTTAGAAAAGCCTTGATTTGAGTTTCGGATGTATCTCCCCGCTGAATTAGTTGATCTAGCGATCGAACATCCTTTTCATTCACTGTCTGAAACATAGTATTCCCTCCATTTTCCTTGGTTTATATTTCCTAAATCTATAATTCTATTATACAGATAAGCCTATCATTGTAAATACCCTGGCATCAATTTTTTTTACCCTGGAATTTATATTTTAATTTCCTGGATAATATTAATATAAAAATCGGTATATCCAGGGATCAAAAAATATTTCCACCTTCCTTCGGTCGAACAAAATAATGGGCAATACGTATATGAAACGTTTGCCCTACGTTTCTGACTCTCAACAGGAAGAAATATTGAGCATATTCTCAAGTTGAACCCAGGGGGACCACCGATACAAAGAAAACGCTCCAGCAAACAATCGCTGGAGCATAATCTCACGTTAACAAGGCAACTTCCCTTACTTCACAAATAGATAGGGCCAAATTTTTCGCCGTCACTTATGGTAAGGTTCCCCCCGCACAATCCTAAACACCCGATACACCTGCTCGACGAGCACCAGTCTCAGCAGCTGATGCGGATACGTAATCCGCCCGAACGACAGCTGCATATTCGCGCGACGCAGCACCTCATCGGAGAGCCCGAGGCTCCCTCCGATCACAAAAGCTATCTGGCTGCGCCCATACGTCCCCAGCTCGTCCACATGCTTGGCCAGCCGTTCCGATGTCCACATCTCGCCTTCAATTGCCATCGCGATCACATAAGTATCCTGCTTAATATGGCCAAGAATGCGCTCGCCTTCCTTCGCCTTCACCTGTCCCTCCTCGCTGGCGCTGAGCTGCTCCGGCGCCTTCTCATCGGCGACCTCCACGAACGACAGCTTCGCGTACGGGACCAGCCTTTTGGCGTATTCCGCAATCCCCTGTGTCAAATACTTCTCCTTCAGCCTGCCTACCGCTATGATCTGAATATGCAAGATATCCTTCTCCCTTCATTCCCTCTTCGTGTCTCCGTCGCCATACCTCATCCTTATAAGAATAGCCTGTTTTCCCCAACAGTCAAACTCCCGGCCCGCCCCAGCAGTCTTCAACAGCGCGTACTCCCAAGGGATTACAGCCCCACCTGATACTTCTATTGTAATTTATCCCATCAATATGAACGCTATTGACAACCCCACATGATAGCTATAAAATGTTCCAAGTAATGAGTATGATAATCATTATCAATTAAATGGTCAGCCTCACGCTAGCCAATTAACTGGATTCAAAGGCCTCACATGCGCATCTGCAGACGCATTAAGGCCACATGTTACATACCACTCACAATACAAGGGCGCATCATCGCGCCACAATAAGGGAGACAAGAACAATGAAGAAACTGTTAATTCCATTCATTCTCACCCTGGTGCTAATCATAAGCGCCTGCGGCAGCAATGCGGCCAAGAACAACAACACGCAAGCCGGTACATCCAACCAGGCAGACAAAGGAAATACGAACAAACCGGCGGCTGATAATACAACAGAAGCGCCGTCAGGCACGATCACCTATCAATCGGAATCAGGACCTGTCGAGGTTCCAGCCAACCCGCAGCGTGTCGTCATGCTATCTTCTTTTGCCGGTAACGTCATGGCATTGAATGTTAATCTTGTCGGGGTAGACAATTGGTCTAAGTTGAATCCCCGCTTCGCAGACAAGCTGAAGGATGTCGAAGCCGTCTCCGATGAGAACCTGGAGAAAATCCTCGAGCTGCAGCCTGACCTGATCATCGGCCTGTCCACCATCAAGAATGTAGACAAGCTGAAGCAAATTGCGCCAACTGTAACCTTTACATACGGCAAAGTAGACTACCTGACGCAGCATCTGGAGATCGGCAAACTGCTGAACAAGGCTGATGAAGCGCAAAAATGGGTCGATGATTTCAAAGCAAGAGCACAGCAAGCCGGAGTAGACATTAAAGCGAAGATTGGCGCAGACGCAACCATCTCGGTTATCGAGAGCTTCGACAAACAGTTGTATGTATTCGGCGACAACTGGGGTCGCGGCACCGAGATTCTGTATCAGGAAATGAAGCTGGCCATGCCGGAGAAGGTCAAAGAAATGGCGCTCAAGGACGGTTACTACGCCTTGTCAGCCGAAGTTCTGCCCGAGTACGCTGGCGATTATCTCATCATTAGCAAAAACCCGGATGCCGACAACTCTTTCCAGACCACGCAATCCTATAAGAACATTCCGGCTGTCAAGAACAATCACGTATTCGAAGCCAACGCGAAGGAATTCTACTTCAACGATCCTATAACGCTGGAATACCAACTAGAGTTCTTTATCAACAACCTGCTCGGCCAATAATCCACCATGGAGGAATTCTTTCTGCCAAAAGAATTCCTCCATCTCGTTGTTCAATTTAAGGAGTAGATGAGAACCCCATGACGACAAAAAAACGATCCCTTCCAATCACCTATAAGCTGATTGGCAGTGTCATTGTATTTGCAGCCATGTTCGTGATTTCGATGGTGTTCGGGGCGGCGCAGACGCCAATCGAGGATGTATGGCTCGCGATAACCTCGCCCGCTGCGGTGAACGACAATATCCTGACCCTTCGCGAGATCCGGTTTCCCCGTGAGGTTGCCGGGATTCTTGTAGGAGCGGCCTTAGCCGTGTCCGGCGCGATCATGCAGGGCGTAACCCGCAATCCCCTTGCTGACCCGGGCTTGCTCGGCCTCACCTCCGGTGCGACGATGGCGCTCGCGCTGACGCTGGCTTTTGCCCCCGGCGTAAGCTATTTCGGCATTATGATTGCCTGCTTTACTGGCGCTGCATTCGGGGCATCGCTGGTCATCATTCTTGGCGCAATGCGACGGGGCAGCCTCTCCCCGATTCGAATCGTGCTGGCTGGAGCTGCAGTATCCGCCTTCTTGTATGCCATCTCGGAGGGTATCAGCATCTATTTCAAAATCTCCAAGGATGTCTCCATGTGGACAGCAGGAGGACTAATCGGCACGACTTGGGGACAGGTTCAGATGATTGCGCCTGTTATTATCGTCGCGATCCTGATCTCCATCTTCCTTGCACGGCAAATCACCATCCTTAGCCTTAACGATGAGGTTGCCGCCAGCCTGGGACAGAAGCTCGTACAGATCGAGGCGATTCTGTTCCTGCTGGTCATTCTGCTGACCGGAGCCGCGGTCGCGCTCGTCGGCAACATGGCTTTTATCGGCTTGATGATTCCGCACATCGTACGCAAGATCACAGGCACGGATTACCGTTTCGTCATACCATTCTCGGCCATAACGGGCGCATCCTTCATGCTGCTCGCCGATACGCTGGGACGTACCATTAACATCCCTTACGAAACGCCTGTTGCCGCTATTGTTGCAACGCTTGGCTTGCCGTTCTTCCTGCTAGTCGTACGTAAAGGAGGAAAATCCTTCTCATGATCCGGTCAGCCTTAATTCGCAAACAGCGCATCACGATATTCGCCTGCCTGGCACTCATTGCCGCTACAGTCCTGATTGGAATGGGAATGGGATACGCCTCTCTTTCTTACGACAGGCTGCTCCCTGTACTACTGGGCCAAGGGACGTTCAAAGAGGACTTCATATTGTATTCGATCCGGCTGCCGCGCATCATAATTACGCTGCTGGCAGGGATGGCGCTCGCCTTATCCGGCTCCATTCTGCAGAGCATTACCCGCAACGATCTGGCCGAGCCCGGCATAATCGGAATCAACTCCGGCGCTGGCGTAGCTATCGCTGTATTCTTTCTCTACTTTCCGATTGATGTGGGGTCATTCGTCTACTTGCTCCCGCTTGTCGCATTCGCAGGCGCTCTGGCCACCGCATTTCTGATCTATATCTTGTCCTACCGTCGTTCAGAAGGTTTGAATCCTACCAGGCTGGTGCTGACCGGGGTTGGGTTCTCACTGGCGCTATCCGGCATGATGATCGTCATTATTTCATCGGCTGAACGAAGCCGGGTTGATTTCATTGCCAAATGGATTGCGGGGAACATCTGGGGGACGGACTGGCCTTTCATCTGGGCGATTGCGCCGTGGCTGGCTATCCTCATTCCCTTCACCCTGTACAAAGCTGTCCGCTTGAACCTGCTTGGGCTGGACGAAGCCTCTGCCATCGGTGTTGGCATGCGGATTGAACGGGAGCGGTTCATCCTGCTGCTCGCTGCGGTTGCCCTTGCGGCTTCTGCAGTGTCTGTCACCGGGGGCATCGCCTTTATCGGACTGCTCGCTCCGCATATCGCCAAAGCATTGGTCGGACCGAGAAATCAGCTCTTTATCCCCGTTGCGATTCTGATGGGCGGTTGGCTGCTCTTGGCTGCGGATACGCTCGGACGCAACCTTGCTGATCCGGACGGCATTGCCGCAGGCATCGTCGTATCCATAATCGGAGTGCCCTACTTCGCCTACTTGCTGCTCAAAAAATAAAGCAATTTGTCCCGGTCAGAGCCTCTGCTCACCCCGGGACAAATTGCTTTCAAAACCGCTGCTCTTGTCGCTCTAGCAATTGCACACTTGCTCTTGTGCTCTTGTGCTCTTGTGCTCTTGTGCTCTTGTGCTCTTGTGCTCTTGTGCTCTTGTGCTCTTGTTGCTCTTGTTGCTCTTGTTGCTCTTGTCGCTCTTGCACTTACGCTCTTGCACTTGCACATTTGCTCTTGTGCCCTTGCCCTTACTCTAAATCCATATAAGATGGATGGGAGAAAGGAACAACAGAGTGGAGCAGGGGGAATGATTCTGGAGAAGCGTAGCGTTCGCCTTTGTTCCTGGAATTCCACCATGAGCAAACAACAGCGATCGCAAGAACATTCCCCCCGGCGCAGCGGGCGCGTTGTTCCTCTCTATCATTCAGCTTGTGCAGATCCCTCACACAACCAGGTAAAGCGCGATATTCTCGCACATCTCGCAGGTCGCTGGCGCTTCCCATTCCGTGAACTTCGTCTCGATCAGATCGACAATATCCGGTGCATCCTCATACTCATCCACAAACTTGTCAATCGCCAGTTCAATATGTTCTTTGCATACACAATACATCTGCTAGTTGTCCCCCGTATTCTCTTCTGTGCTATGTATTATTCATCATCGACCAAACCGCCCGCTCTTAGTCGTGCGAGATCACCTTGCCGTATAGTACAGGACAAGCCCGGCCCGCACACATGAAAGGACCAGCTTCCCGGCAGCCGCACCAACGACCGCAAGGAACTGATCCGTATCATCGAAGCCTACTCCTCCGCCTTTTCGCCCAGCTCCAGCTGAAGCGTCTGCTTCTCGCCATCGCGATACAGCGTCACTTCAATCTTGTCGCCGATTTTCTTCTTGGCGTAGAGATATTTGCGCAGCTCCATCGTACTGCTGATCGGCTGCTTGTCGAGCTTCACAATAACATCATTAAACGCCAGACCCGCATCCTTCGCAGGACCGACTGCTTCAAGCACGATAACACCATCGCGCACATCCTTGGGCAGCTTCAGCTCAATCGGCGGCAGCTCCGTGCCATCACCGTCGCCCGCAGCCTCGCCATCCTCTAACCAATCCTCATCATCCAAGCCCGAATTCTCTGCATCCGTCTGATTGGCCTGCTGTGCCCAATACTGCTCCAAATCCATCGTATACACGCCCAGATAAGGACGGGTCACCTTGCCGAACTCCATCAGACTTTCCACGATTGGCATCGCATACTTCGAAGGAATCGCGAACCCGACGCCTTCCACGCCGAAATCCGCAACCTTCATACTATTAATGCCCACAACCTTGCCATTCAGATCGATGAGCGGGCCGCCGCTGTTGCCCTGATTAATAGAAGCGTCAATCTGGATCACTTCCTGCTCCCAGTCGAACACGCCATCCTGGCTGAGCGACACCGGAATAATCCGATGCGTCTTGCTCACAATGCCCATCGTCAGCGAATCGCTAAGTCCAAGCGGGTTGCCGATTGCCATGACCCATTGACCGGCGCGCAGACCGTTGGAATCTCCGATTTCGGCCACGACATCAATTCCCTTGGAATCGATCTCCAGTACCGCCAGATCCGTAATGCTATCCTTACCGACAACGCTCGCTTCACGAATTTCGCCGTTGCTCAGCACCGCCTTCACGGCTGCCGCGTCCTCCACAACGTGGTTATTCGTAATAATATAAGCCTTGCCCTTCTCCTTCTGGAAAATAACGCCCGAGCCAAGCGACGCCTCCTCCAGCCCCATGCCTTCATCACCATATTCGTCCAAATCATCAGCCCCTGCTCCCATGGAAGAGAGGGCCTGCTCATTAATGATACTAACGACCGCAGGTCTTACCTTCTCAGCGGCCTGAATAGTCCGTTCAAGCGGATCGCCTGTCTGCACCGTAGCTACAGCAGGATTCACCTTCTGCACGCTGCCACCGCCGCCGAAGCCGACAGATAACCCGAACACCGTCACCGCCGCCACCGCGCTTACAAGCGACGAGGTCAAAGCTATGCGGACGTTGGACCAGCTGCCGTCACGTCGCGGCTTGCCGAATGAGAACGATTTCCCCTCCCGCTCCGAAGACCGGACAGCCTTCCGGGAGACACGCGTCGAGTAGAAATCATCGTCGAATAAGCTCATCTATAATCGCTCCTCTCGATGCCGCGGGCATCAAGAATGTTTTTTATACGCTCTAGGAATGATATCGGAAGAAACGTCTACAATAGTTAATAGAACCCATTAAAATAGAAGAAGGAGCGATAAAACATGCCACGCAAGCTCTCAACCGCAATGGATGGAGTCAATCTCGCAGCCAAACTAGCAGACCTCAAAGAGGATCATTACCGCATCCTGCTTACCGTAAGTGCCGTTACCGAGCTGTTAATCGACAAAGGTCTGTTCACCCGCGATGAACTGGAGGTTAAAGCTGCCACACTCGATCTCGAACTGGACAGCCTTATCGCTTCATCACTTCATCCCATGGCGTAGGCCGGTCATGATAGGTCTCTCTTAAAGGATACTCATCCTTTCGGAAAAAGTGCCCATTGCTCTCCAAAATATTATTAACCGTCAGCTTGGCCAGATCCATCTGATTATGATCCAGGCTCAAATGCGCAAGATAGACCCGCTTCGTCCGATCCGTCAGCAGCTGGCACAACGCTTCACCCGCCGCTTCATTGGACAGATGCCCGATATCGCTCAGAATACGCCTTTTGATGTTCCACGGATATCTGCCCATTCGCAGCAGCTCCACATCATGGTTCGACTCCAGAACGAGCACATCCGAATCCTCGATCATCCGCTGCACCTTATCGCTGACATATCCAAGATCAGTCGCCAGGCTAAGCTTTACACCATCATCATGAAACACATAGCCGACCGGCTCGGCGGCATCATGCGAGATCGCATACGAGGTCGTCTGCATCGAGCCGAAATTCACCGTCTCGCCGGTCTCCATAATTACCCGCTTCTCTGCAGCAATTTGCCCGACATGGCGCTCCAAGGCCCCCCATGTCTGCTCATTGGCATAGATCGGAAGATTGAATTTGCGTGCGAACGCACCCAAACCTTTAATATGATCGGAATGCTCATGCGTGACAACAATGGCATCCACATGATGTCCTGCTACACCGCGCTCCCGCATGAGCTCCTCTAGCTTCTTGGCGCTTAAACCCGCATCCACAAGCACCGTCGCGTCATCACTCTGCACGATCGTTGCGTTCCCCGTGGAGCCGCTGGCCAGTACAGTAAACCGTAGTCCCATGTCCCGTCTAACCTGCCTTTTCCCCTGCTCCCATTGCCGCCGCTCTGACGGCATTACGAAACCAATTCTTCCTCCGTTACAACTTCCCCACTAACAGCATGAATATAATATACATTGCCATCCTCCAGCAGCACGCGCCAAGACGGTGCAGATACCTGCGTATCCGACTTCGCGAAAGTCTGTCCGTGATAGCCTAGCTTGATCTCTTTAATGACAGCGCCGGGCGCCAGAAACTTCTCGATAAGCGGCGCCATCGCGATCGTTGCGGACAAGACCGGATTCTCAATCGCCTTGTCCGAAGGGACAAGCTCGATCACATCCTGCCGGTACGCAATGATTTTCTGATCCTCATAGTACAGCTCCAGCTTCACATCGAACATCGGACGAAGCTGCTCCATCCGGTAGAAGACGAACTTCTTGTCATCACTCGTCGTGCCGTCGTACACATACTGATCGATGTCCGGAATAACCGCTCCGAGACCTTCAATCAACTGCTTCTCGTTAAAAATGATCTTGCCCTCAACAGGCTGCTTCAGCACATGCCGCTCATTATCGCCCAGCTTCGTTTTCAACCGGTAGGTCAGATCCTGAAGCTCCGGGGTTTCCGCTGGAATATAGATATTATCAGCGAGCCTAATCCCCTTCTCTTCCATGATGCGCAGCGTCTCAGGCGACAGATCATCCGCTTCCGCGCTGGTGCTCAGCCCTTCCCGGATATTGGACCAGAGCTGGTAACCAAGCACCACATTCAGCAGCAAGAATGCGAGTATAAGAACGTTCTTCGCCCTGCCCCAATCCATCCGTTCACCACCTCCGCACCATTACACGGTATACCATGCTTTAAACGCTATCCAGCTTTCGCAATCTGCATAGCCTGCTCCATATTAATCCAATAGCGGCTCCTCGCCGCCATCGCCGACAGTAACCGCAGCCTTGCTGCCGCCTGTACTCACAGATTTGGGCAGGGCAGCCCCGTTAGCTCCCACTTCCTCGAAGGTCTCTGCAGACGCTCCATTATCCTTCTTGTCCGGATTCACAATCGGTCCTCCGCCCGGCTCCCCGGGCATTGGCTTCTCAGAGCCAGCCAATGCCGGCAGCAGCATCTCCTGTGAGCCGTCCGTCAATCGTACCACCCATGCCGGCTGGAATCGAATCCGGTTGTCCTCCAGATGTACCGCGATCAAAGCCGGATACAGTGCCGTCGTCTCCCCGCGGCGAATATAGCTGGCTAATGCCTTCTCCAGCATTTCACCGCCAGGCAGCCACTTTACAGCCTTCGTCTCAGCCTTGCTCTGAAGCGTCAAGAGCGAACGCTCGTACTCCGATACCGCTCCCTGCTGCAAGCGAAGCCTCATATCTCCGTACAGGAACGGCTCCTTCGGCACGATCGGGTAATTGCCGTAGTATTGCTGATATCGGATGATTTGCGTCTGCGAGCTGTCCATAGGCCCCGGGTAGATAAACCTGTGCATGCCATCCCAGCCGCCATGCTGGTTGATGAATGCAATCGAAGCATAGACATTGTCCCCGATATTATCCTCAAGCTCCTGCCTTGCCACAGGATCCGTATAGCTGATCCACTTGCCGTTCTGATCCACCTGCAGACCGCGTTTGCCGTCCGTATAGATCTGAGACCCGCTCCGGTTGCTGATCGCCCGCGTCACAGCAGGATCAAAGAACAAATTGCCCTGCATCTGCTCGGCTGAGTAAGATTTGTAACCGACAACAGCTTCCACCGATTGAAGAGGCCCCTGCGGAATATACAGCTCGTCCTCAAGCGGTGTATACAACGTCTGGAACTCTCCGAACCCGACGTATGTTTCAATATCCTGTGCAGTCAAGTCAGCACGCACGGACTCATACACCGTACTGCTGTCCGCACTGAAGAAGAACGTTCTGACCTCATTGCTCTCCCGCTTATTGAAAATCCAGATCCGGTCGATGACATCGCTTAAGAAGAGCAAATCCCCCTCCAGCTTAATCACCTTGCTCAGCAGCTCGACAGGAACACCGCGCCCGAATCTCAGCTCTACGCCTTGATCCCGGTCACGCACCTCTTTCCAATCCACTGCACGAATAGAGCTGCGCTGGAACCCTTTGAATTCCCGCCCGCGAATCCGTTCATAGATTCTGTCATAGAAATTCATTGCCGGATACAGCAATGTATGCTTCCCTTCACCCATGTGCAGGACGAGATCCTCGGGGAAAATAAGATTCTCCACCTTCTCCTCCGCGCCCATCAGCGCCGTGTTCACATAATCCTGCGGAGTCGATAGCGTAGCGCCAAGCCCCGGCATGCTGTATGCGAGCAGATAGCTCTGCATTAAACTCAATACGACAAGAACAATGAGTACTCCGGTTTTAACCCTCTCCATCACGACGGCTCACCTCCGCTTTGCAGTGCAGGCAATGTGACGGTTACTGTCGTGCCTTCATTCAGCTCGGAGTCTAGAGCAATGGAGCCGCCGTGCGCCTTGACAATTTCCCGGGCAATGGAGAGGCCAAGCCCTGTTCCGCCCATATTGCGCGATCTGGCCTTATCAACCCGATAGAACCGGTCGAATATCCGGCTCAGATCCTTCTTCGGAATGCCGATCCCTGTGTCCTTCACGCTAATCGCGATGGAGGTCAGGTCCGGCCTGCATGCCGCAATCTCAATCCGGCCGCCATCAAGCGTATACTTGATCGCATTGGACACCAGATTGTCCAATACCTGATCGATCTGGTCACGATCCAGCCATATCGTTTCAATTCCGTCCTCAACACGAACCGTCGCACGTATGGATTTCTTTCGCAGCTGGAAGGAGAACCTGTCGGCAACCTCCTCCAGCATCTCCGGCACATTCATCGCCTGGCGCCGCAGCGGCGACTGTTTGGAATCCAGCCTGGACAGATGCAAGAGATCCGTTACGAGACGAATCATCCGCTCCGTCTCATTCCGGATTACGCCCACGAACCGCTGTCCAAGCTCCTGCTCCACCATGGCCCCGTCATCAAGCGCTTCAGCGTAGCTCTTGATCGTCGTAAGCGGCGTGCGCAGCTCATGCGACACATTCGCTACGAACTCGCGCCGCGATTGCTCAAGGCGCTCCTGCTCCGTGACATCCTGGAGCACCGCGATTGTACCGGAAATCCCTTTATCCCGGCGATGGATGGGCGTCAGCGTCACACGCATCAGCTCCTCCTCCTCGCCATCGGATTGCGTATGATAGATGACCGCAACCTTCTCACGGCCCTTCATCAGCGACGACAGCTGTCCTTCATCCATACTGAACAGCTCTGTCAGCCTAAGACCCTCGCAATCGTTCTCACGCAGCATCTCACAAGCGCGACGGTTCGTAATAATGACCATGCCGTGTTCATCAGCGGCAACAACACCATCACTCATATTAGCAAGTATAGAGGAGATCTTCTCCTTCTCCTCCTCGTTCGCCGACAGCGCATCGCGCAGACGCATCGTCATGTCATTGAACACCTCGCTGAGCTGTCCGATCTCATCATCGCCAAGCACGGGCACCTGCTGGTCGAAGTGTCCTTCGGCAACAGCAGCTGCTTGGCGGGTCAGCCCTTTGATCGGGTTCGTGATCGTATGGGACAGCAGAATGCCGAGCACACCGGTCAGACCGAGTGCAATGAGCATCCCGGACATGAAGATCCGGTTAATCCGATCCACCGTCTGGTACAGCTCGTTCATCGAAGCGACCAGATACACCGCCCCGACAATCTTCACCCCATAGTAGACCGGCTTCGCAATAATCTTCTTCCGGTTATTGTTCTCGTCGATAACCTCTTCCTCATTATCCCGTATCCCCTGAAGGGCACGG
Organism: Paenibacillus oenotherae; assembly: GCF_019443105.1. Lineage (GTDB taxonomy): Bacteria > Bacillota > Bacilli > Paenibacillales > Paenibacillaceae > Paenibacillus_Z > Paenibacillus_Z oenotherae. The sequence continues at coordinate 41,576 of NZ_JAHZIJ010000008.1, read as the reverse complement.
CTAACGGCCAGCGACGTATTCTTCTTCCCGACATTCGACTGCTGAGACTCCAGTGAGGTTGCCAGCACCTTGCCGCTGGCATCCAGCACCTGCACCTCGGCTTCATTAATCGTGAACAGCCCCCGCGCAAGCATGCTCAGGAACTCTTCCGTCATCTGCTCGCCTTCAGCACCCATCGTCTCCGGCTTCTTCGACAGTGTCTGGGCTGTAATCTTGGAGAGCAGATTCGCCTGCTCATTCATATTATTCGTGAACGATGTCGTCAGAGACGTCTTCATCGTGCTGATGAAATAGACGCCAATCAGCTGCATGCCGATGAGAATAAGGAGAACGTATATAATGATCAGCTTGAACTGGATGGAGCGGAAGAACCGTATGCCGTTCATCCGTAGCCGAAGCCCCCGGATTTGGGATTGCGCATCAAGTAGCCGAGACCGCGGCGAGTAAGAATATACTCCGGCCTGCTGGGATCATCCTCGATCTTCTCGCGCAGACGGCGAATCGTAACATCTACAGTCCGCACATCGCCAAAATATTCGAACCCCCACACCGCCTGCAGCAAATGCTCGCGCGTCATCACCTTGCCGCTGTTGCGCGCAAGATAATAGACCAGCTCGTACTCCCGATGCGTCAGATCAAGCGGCGCATCATCCTTATACACAACATACATATCCGTATCAATGAAAAGATTGAAGATCGCCAGCCCCTGCTTGTCCGCGCTGTTTCCGCCTGAGGCGGACGCTCCGCCGTTCATTGCGGAGTCGGGCGCGGAAGGCGCCTCTGCCTTCTGCCGGCGCAGATGCGCCTTCACACGGGCCAGCAGCTCGCGTGTGCTGAACGGCTTGGTCACATAATCATCGGCGCCAAGCTCCAGTCCCAGCACCTTGTCCAGCTCCGTATCCTTGGCAGTCAGCATAATAATCGGCGTCTGCAGACGGCTCCGTACCTCGCGGCATACATCCATGCCATCCTTCACCGGCAGCATCAGATCAAGCAGAATCAAGTCCGGGTTCTCCTCGAAAGCAAGCCTCACCGCCTCGCCGCCATCGAAAGCACAAATAACCTGATAGCCTTCCTTCTCCAAATTAAACTTTAGAATATCCGCAATCGGCTGTTCATCATCAACAACCAGAATTTTACCGTGCATGCCATCACCGCCCATCGCTTCTGCTTACAATCCGCACAAGACCCGAAGGCCATATGCCATGCCAAGCCCGCTTGTGCACAACCTTCTACCATTCTACCATAGGTTTCGTCCATCTACCCAATGAAAGTTCGCACATAAGAGGGACGATTTGGGCCGCCGCCTCTCCTGTTCTGTGCAAAAAAGCATCACCCTGGCGATTCAAGCCAAGGCGATGCTTCCTCCTGCATTATAGATACTTCATCGGATTCTTAATAGCGCCGTCCTTGTGAATCTCAAAATGCAAATGCGTGCCGAAGGAATGGCCGGTATTGCCCATAATACCGATCCGCTCGCCGCGTTCTACGGTCTGCCCTGATTTCACATTAATCTTGCTTAAGTGCCCGTAAGTGGTTTTAAATCCATTCTTGTGGTTAATAATGATACAACGGCCTAATCCGTTCTTCGTTCCCGCGAATTCGATCACGCCGTTATCTGCTGCCAGAATGTTCTTATTGCCAACCAAGTCGATGCCCTTGTGCTGACGGCCCCATCGCTTCCCGAAGGTGCTTGTCAGCCGGGCGCCCATTACAGGCCAAGAGAACTTCCCTGTACCTTCACCAAGAACAACCTTTGTACCCTTCATTATGATCGACGATACAGAGGATTCCAATACTTCCTCACTAACAAACTCTTCACTCATGAGATAACCGTTCTGCTTCACGAGCTTATAGGTGACGCGCTTCTTCCCGCTCTGGCCTTCACGAATGACCTTCGATTGCCCGGCGCGCATATTGGCGTTCTTCTGAATCTGTACCGTAGGCTCTATCGTTTCAATCTCGGTCACATTCTCGATCGTCTCAACTGTAACCTGTGGCTTCAGCACCGTCAGATCCAGCACTTCGCCAACTTTAATCTCATCATCCTTGATCCACTTATTCCGCTCATAGATCAATTGCGGCGAAATATCGAATTTCTGGGCGATGCAGCCGATGCAGTCGCCTTCCTGCACCGTATACTTGGTCTCTTTCGTCGTGCCCTTCACGAGCGTCAGATAGACCTGATCCGGAGTAGCAATGTCTGAAGGCTGTACTTCCGCCGCATCCATGCTGACATCCTCAACGAATTTAACCGATCTTACTGTTGTCGTAGGCTTGTCCGATTTAGGTGCTGCACTCTTGTAAGCGAGCGCCGTTACTTCCACCTTCTTCGGGGCTGCAGGCTGCGGCGAGTATTTGGACTGTACCCGCTTCAGAACGGCATCCGCAGTCTTCTGATCCTTCACTACACCGATCAGCTTGCCATTCACTTTAAGCTCGACCCCTGTTGCATGGGATGTGAATTGTTTCTCAAGCGCTGCCAGCGTGGCCTCATTTTCCGGCTTCGCCTTGTAAGCGCTTTTAAGCTGATAGGTGATCTCTCCGGCATCCAGAACCATATTCACATTCGGGTTGGCTGCTTTTACTTCCTCTTGCTTGCGACTAACGAGCTGCTCTACTTGCTCCTGTGAGCTGACTCCGCCGACCAGCTTGCCATTCATATATACTTCATAGTAATCGACTGTGTGTGTTTTAACGTATTGGCTTCCGCTGAATCCGACTATCGCGAGTATAGCAAGTGCTCCCCCAGCAAGAATCAAAGGCTTCTTGCGGTTTAATCTCTTCACCTTGCCCATACTGCTCTGTTGTTCTAAGCTGTCTTGATCGTGCTGTGATCGGACGCGCCGAAAAGTTTGCAGGAATGTGCTCCATACCTTTCGAATCCGACCCTTTTCCTTAAAAACGGTCATGATCGTCTCCTCTTCGCGTTCTAATTCATGGATTTGCCCCAATCCGACAACGAAATTTCTCCATTGTTTGGCTACGACTATACTACTTTAACACAAGCAAAATGTTTAATTCAACTTTACCTCATTTTTTGCGCGTTAATATTTCTTCATGATCTTCATCATTTGGTCATATTCATCCCTGTCCAAATGCTGTGCAATCAGCTGCTGGACCTCGGTCAATTCGTCCGTCGTCAGGCCGCCTTCCATAAGTCCGGAAATATATTGCCACGCTTCCTGCGGCAGCTTTTTCATCATCACATTGAACATGAGCTCCTTATCCTCTTCGCTCATGCCACTCTTCGTTTCGTTCAATTCCTCCGTCGTTATGGCGACACCTTCCCGCAGTGCTTCCCCTGCCTCGGCCCCATTTTCTCCGCCATTCGTACCTGCTAACGCTCCTGCATTCTCCTCATTCGTACCTGCTGGTGAGCCCGCGTCCCCCTCATCCATGCCCGCTGACCCCGTGTCCCCGCCGCCCACACCTGCCGACGCCTCCGCATTCCCGCCACTTGCGCCAGGGGCTGCCGCGCTGTTGCCCTTAGGACCCGCTCCGCCGCCGATATCCGTCAGCGCACCTGAGGAGCGATTGCTATAAGCATCAACCGCAAGCGGAGTATCTTCCTTGCCTGCACCTGTTCCCGTTCTCCCTCTGTCCGCTTGTGAATCCGCATCTGATTTCAGCACGGGGTCCGCTCCCCACAATCCGCCCCATACACTGCTTAGTGCAAACGGTTTTTGCTCCAGCGGTATATTGAACTGCTTTAATAGCGTTTCTACATAGCTATTCACAATATAGCCTGTTGTCCATATCGACAAGAAGCTGATAATAAGTCCCGCTGCCACCGTCTTCGCCAGCCACCCCGCCATTCTCCACATACACGGCACCTCCGCATGCAGTCTTTGCCGTCCCCATGTTGCAGCTCGACCGGCACAGAATCTGCTAATATAACCCATCCCCTACTTCCTATTATGGGCAGCGGGCAGCGGAACCATTCATAGATGTGGCAAGAAAGCATAATCTATCCACACAACAACAGCAAAAAGCGGCCGCCTCCTGTCTCATGCAGGAAACAACCGCCTCATAGTTTTATTCAAAATTAGATTATTCGTAGATCGCTCTTACTTGATTCGTCTGCTCACGGTTGCGGCCGACAGAGAAGATGGAGATCGGAATGCCTGTCAGCTCGGATACACGCTCCACATAGCGGCGCGTATTGACCGGCAGCTCATCCAGCGTCTTCACATTCGTAATGTCCTCGCTCCAGCCCGGCAGCTCCTCGTACACAGCCTCACACTGCGAGATCAGCTTCAAGCTGGCTGGGTAGTGCTCAATAATCTCGCCATTCAACTTGTAGCCTGTGCAGATCTTGACGGTCTCAAGACCGGAGAGCACATCAAGCGAATTAAGCGACAGTCCTGTGATGCCGCTGACACGACGGGCATGGCGGACAACGACGCTGTCGAACCAGCCGACACGGCGAGGACGCCCCGTTACCGTTCCGTACTCATGACCGCGCTCGCGAATCCAGTCGCCGGTCTCATTGTTCAGCTCCGTCGGGAACGGGCCGTCTCCAACGCGTGTTGTGTAGGCTTTGGCAACGCCAATAACCTGTTGAATCTTCGATGGGCCTACGCCTGAACCGATACATACACCGCCTGCTGACGGGTTGGACGATGTAACGAACGGGTAGGTGCCTTGATCGATATCCAGCATGACGCCTTGTGCGCCTTCGAACAGAATCCGCTTGCCGTCGTCAATCGCATCGTTCAATACGACAGACGTATCTGTCACATAAGGACGCAGAATTTCAGCGAAGCCGAGATACTCACGCAGAATCGTCTCCACATCAAGCGGCTCTCCGCCGTATACTTGCTCAATAACCTGGTTCTTCTCCACGACAAGGCGGCGCAGCCGATCCTCGAACTCTGCTGCATCCATCAAGTCTGCAATACGAATGCCGTTACGAGCTGCCTTATCCATGTAGCAAGGGCCGATCCCTTTGCGAGTCGTTCCAATCTTGTTGTCGCCCTTGCGCTCTTCCTCAAGTCCGTCCAGCACCAGATGATACGGCATAATGATATGCGCGCGATCGCTGATTCTCAGGTTATCCGTAGAGAAGCCGTTCTCATGTATATAATTGATTTCATCAATTAGAGCAGACGGATTAATGACCATTCCGTTGCCAATGACGCAAACTTTGTCTTGGTTGAAAATTCCCGATGGAATCATCGTAAGCTTGTATTTCTTGTTGCCAATGAGGATCGTGTGACCTGCGTTGTTTCCTCCCTGATAACGGGCAACGACATCCGCACCCTCTGCCAGAAAGTCGGTAATCTTACCTTTACCTTCGTCTCCCCATTGCGTTCCGACAACAACTACCGTTGACATGGCTATACCCCCATTACATGCTTTTCGCGCACGAAAATCACTGCCAGTCGCAGGCAGCACTATTAGTGTAGCAGTCCGATCTCTCAAAGTCAATTCAAAAACGAACAATCACACGGTTGCCCATATGATTGTTCGGAAATGTCTTGTGCCCCAGCCTTATACAGCAGGTCAGGATGCTTGCCCCGGTTCCTGATGCGAACGGTCTAAGCTCACAAATTTATTGAAATTTTTAAGAAACACCAGCTCTACCGTACCTACTGGACCATTACGCTGTTTCGCGATAATAATCTCGATGATGTTCTTCTTCTCGGTTTCCTTGTCGTAGTAATCATCCCGATAGAGGAACGCTACAATATCAGCATCTTGCTCAATTGATCCTGATTCCCGAAGGTCAGACATCATCGGGCGCTTATCCTGCCGCTGCTCAACACCCCGGCTAAGCTGCGACAGGGCGATAACCGGCACTTCCAGCTCACGCGCAATCTGCTTGAGCGTACGCGAGATCTCCGATACCTCCTGCTGGCGATTCTCTCCTGCCTTCCCGCGGCCCTGAATAAGCTGCAGGTAGTCAATCAGAATCATGCCAAGACCGCGTTCCTTCTTCAGCCTCCGGCACTTGGCGCGGATATCAGCGACTGTAATGCCCGGCGTATCATCAATATAAATCTGCGCTTCCGAGAGCGAGCCAATTGCCATAGTCAGCTTCTCCCAATCATCGCCTTCCAGATATCCCGTTCGCATCCGCCCCGCGTCTACATTCGACTCTGCGCAGATCATCCGCTGCACCAGCTGCGCTGCGGACATCTCCAGGCTGAATATCGCTACAGTCTCGCGGGAACGCACCCCGACGTTCTGCGCGATATTCAGTGCAAAAGCCGTCTTACCTACAGAAGGACGAGCAGCAACAATAATAAGATCATTGCGCTGAAAGCCCGACGTCATCTTATCCAGATCGATAAACCCGGATGGAATGCCTGTCGTTCCGCCCTTATTCGTATAGAGATGCTCCACCCGCTCGAACACGTCCATCAGCACATCCCGGATCGAGATGAATCCGCTGCTGGAACGGCGATTGGAAATTTCCAGAATGCGCTTCTCTGCTTCACTCAGCATAATGCCGACATCATCGGCGGCCGCATAACCGTCCGATACGATATTCGTAGCTGTCCGGATCAATCGGCGCAGCATCGATTTCTCTTCAACGATCTGAGCGTAATAATCGATATTCGCAGCAGTCGGAACCGCATTGGCCAGCTTCGTCAGATAGCTGACGCCGCCAATCTCCTCGAGCTGCTGCTGATCCTGCAGATGGGCGGTAAGCGTAATCAGGTCGATCGGCTGATTCGCCTCGCCTAGTTCAACCATCGCCTCGTAGATCAACTGATGAGACGGGTCGTAGAAATCCTCGCTGCGAAGCCGCTCCATCGACGTAATCAGCGCTTCGGCTTGCAATAGAACGGCGCCAAGCACCGCCTGTTCAGCCTCGACATTTTGCGGGGGGACACGGTCAAACATCAGCTCATTGCTCATCGGCTAGTAGAACTCCTTTGCTTGCGATTATTCCTCTGCTGCCTGTACTTTAAGCGTCGCCTTCACTTGCGGATGCAGCTTCACTGCCACCTGTGTAATGCCAAGCGTGCGGATCGGCTCCTCCAGCTCAATCTTCCGTTTATCAACACGAATGCCTTGCGCTTCAAGCGCCTCGGCAATTTGTTTGGATGTTATAGCGCCGAACAAGCGGCCGCCTTCGCCAGCTTTCGTCTTCACGACTACGGTTAAAGCCTCCACCTTTGCTGCAAGCGCCCCAGCGTCATCCTTTTCTTTATCCTTCTTCTTCTGTTCAGCCGCATTCTGTACTTCCAGCGTCTTGAGGTTACCGTCTGACGCCAGCTTTGCCAGTCCTTGCGGCAGCAGGAAGTTCCGCACATAACCCTCGGACAGTTCCTTCACATCGCCCTTCTTGCCTTGACCCTTCACATCTTTCAGAAAAATTACCTTCATTCGAATAACCCCTCTTCCTCTTCAATATCCTGCAGCACCTTCTTGAGGCGCTGAGCGACTTCTGTGACCGTACCTTCCATCTGCGAGGCAGCATTGGTCAGATGTCCGCCTCCGCCCATTCGTTCCATGACAACCTGGACATTCATGTGCCCAAGCGAACGGGCGCTTATGCCGATCAAGCCATCCTGGCGCTCTCCAATAACGAATGAAGCCAGCACGTCGGTCATATTAAGCAGCGTATCCGCAGATTGCGCGATGAGCAGCTGGGAATACTGACGCCCCGGCTCCGTAACTGCAATCGCGATATGCTCATGTACGATCTCTGCGTGCTTGATCATCTCTGCTTTCTTGATGTACTCCGCCAGATCTTCCTTCAGCATGCGCTGAATCATCATCGAATCAGCCCCGTTCCGGCGCAGGAAGGATGCCGCCTCGAACGTGCGTGAGCCCGTGCGGAGCGAGAAGCTCTTCGTATCCATCGTAATGCCGGCAAGCAGAGCGGTTGATTCCCTGACATCCAGCATGACACGATCATGAATATACTGGAGAAGCTCAGTTACAAGCTCACAGGTCGAGGAGGCGTAGGGCTCCATATAGACAAGTATGGCATTGTTAATGAACTCCTCGCCGCGCCGGTGATGATCCACAACGACGATGCGGTCCGTCTGCGCGAGCAGCTTAGGCTCCTTCACCATTGAAGCCTTATGCGTATCCACCACAACGACCAGAGAGCTGGAATCGATCAGTCCGAACGCCTGATCCGGTGTAACGAACCGTTTCACAAGCCGCTCGTCTTCCTTGAGCAGCTCCATCATTTTCTGAATGGCGGGATTGATGCCCTCCAGAACGATATAGGCTTCCTTGTTGAATAACTGGGCTGCCTTCAATACCCCGACTGCAGCGCCGATGGCATCCATATCCGGCATCTTGTGCCCCATAATAACAACATTGTCACTCTCGCGTATGAGATCACGCAGCGCATGCGCGACAACACGCGCCCGCACCCGGGTGCGCTTCTCCACCGCATTGGACTTGCCGCCGTAGAACGATTGCCGCTGTCCGCACTTGACCGCGGCTTGGTCGCCGCCGCGCCCAAGAGCAATGTCCAGACTCATCTGCGCCCATTGTCCAAGCTCCACAATGCTCTCCGCGCCAGCTGCGAAGCCGATGCTGAGTGTCATTGGAATCTTGTTCTCCGTGGTCATCTCGCGCACTTCATCCAGAATAACGAAGCGTGACACCTCAAGCTGCTTGAGCGTCTTCTGATCGGTAATAACCAGGTAACGATCCGAATTCAGCCGCTTCAAGTAGACATGGAACTTATTGGCCCATTCCGTAATTTCGGCGGTTGCTTTCGACAGCAGCGTGCTGCGCTGCTGATCGTCCATCCCCTGCGTTACTTCCTCCAGATTGTCCATCATGACAATGCCAAGAGCAAGCTTCTCTTCCTCATAACGCTTGGCCAGCTGCCAGCGCTGGGTAATATCCCGCACATACACAAGCCGCTCATCGAAGCGGAAGCTGAGCTCATAGACAAGACTGCCTATCGTAGCTTCAACCGTTCCTTCACGATCCTTCGCCTGCGAGAGCGTCGGGAACAGCTCCATCAATGACTCGCCGACAACGGAATCCCGCTCCAGCATGTTCGTCACGAAAGCATTATGCCACTCTACCATCTTATCTTCGTTATAAAGAATAATTCCGAACGGAAGATCGCTTATAACTTCTCTTCCGGCTTTCTTGACCCGATAGGACAATGTCCCGAGATACATCTTCAAATCACGGCGAAATGCACGTTCAGCCAGAACCGAATAGACCCCGACCGCCCCGGTCAAAACAAGACCGAGCAGGCCGAGCAGCCATTCGTATGAAGCTAGCGTTACCGTGAACACAATCATAAGCACGAAGCTCCACAAATGGTGCATACCGTGCCAACGTTTAATCAAAAACTTCGGCATCTACTCATTCGCCCCTGTTGTCAAGGTTTCTTAAACGCTCTTCTGATATGAAACCCGGCATCCAACACGCCGATCAAGCTTAGCGGCGGGAACATAAACACAAGCACGGACAGCATAATCGGCACGACATGATGCCAGTCTCTCTCGTGGGCAATAAAAAAGAAGAAGCCCATCGCCTGAATCGAGAACGCGAGCTGCATAAGCGGAACCAGGTTCAGCAGCGCTACCGTCATGAAAGAATCGCCCTCGCTCGGGGTCATCAGGTTGGCTACAAGCACAATCAGATAGTAGAACACCACGATGCGCGGCAGCATCCATTCTCTGGCCGGCTGCAATCCCGGCACCGAAATTCCTGACCGCCTAAGCAGAGGTCTTGCAATGGCGTGTGTAATTACCGCGAGCAGGAACGCAACCGTAATCAGTGTCCTTGGAATCGACTGGATAATCCACTGCACGTTGGCAGCAACCATCTCTGCACTCCAAGGGTTAAGCATTATTTGGTTCATATAATCGAACGCTTGTTGGATGAACACTCTTACTTCCGATATCAGCTTGAAATTCAGCAGCAGATCGAACAGCATGAGCTCCAGCAGCAGCTGGCCTAACAGAACGAGAATCGTTACCGTTAGTACTTTGCGGGCCGCAGCCGTCTTCTTGTACAGGTGGCCCATTACGATAGATGGAACCAGGAAGAACAGACCGACTATAATTGCGGAGGGACCAAGTATCAGTGTCGCGATCCCATAGACAGCAACCATATGGATGGCGAATTCCCGCCGGGGCAATTGTACGTACAGAACGACCGCCGGGACCATCATGACGACGAGTGAGAGCACATTAAGCAGCGGGACTGCAATAGATAGTAGCAAGAGCAGCGCTGCCCCGCTCCATAGAACAGACTTTAAGTCGGTTTTCAACCCATTCACCTCTAACCAAGCTTGCTGTATCCCATATACGAAAAGCTTTACTCCCCATTATAACACAAAACCCCGGACAACATAGATATCGTTGTCCCGGGGATGCGTTGTAACTTACCGGAAAATCATGCGAGACTATCGCTTTATTCTTCAATCGTCCACGTATCTCCGTCATTGACCGCCTTCAAGCCTAACGTTTCTAGGAACGCAACCGGAACGAAAGCACGCTTGCCGATAGACAGCAGCTTCACCGTCGCATCACCAGATTTCACTGCATAGCCACGCTCGAGCATCAGCTCCCCTTTAGCAGGAGCTGCGGATGGATCGCCTTCCGAAGCTGATTGCGTTCCCTCGGCTACCTCGAAGGTATGGGTTACATCGTTCCATGACACACTATAGCCATGCTCGTTCAGAGCCGATAGATCGACATACGGTTCCTTGTTGTAGCCCACCAATGGATAGCTCTTGCCATCCCATTGCAGCGCTCCCGCCGTCTCGCTTACACGCTGGAAATGGCTGCGAAGCGGCTCGCCAAGGCGAATCTTCTTGTTCATCTCGCCGTTGTCCAGCGCAACCTGTCCCGCAACCAGCACATAATTGATTCCGGCAGACATCAAGTCAGGCTGTTCAACAGTGGAGCGGTCACGGATCTTCTCATAATTGAACACGACGATGTCTGCATCCATTCCTTTGGCAATCCGGCCCTTCTTCTGCAACGCCGGCGACTGCTTCTCCAGCCGCTGGGCAGGAAGAAGGCTCAGCTTCGCAATGCCATCCATAAGCGACATGACGCCCTGCTCGCGGACATACAGGCCAATTGTCCGCGCGAAGGTGCCTGATGCGCGCGGATGGTTGTTAAAGCCCGGCTCCAGAATCGCGTCACTGCCAATCATGACATAGGGCGCCTTGAATGCGTCCACGATCGCCTGCGGAGGTATCGCATAAGCGACCGCTAGCTTGCCCTGCTTCTGGTACTTGGAGAAGCTCTCCTTGTTCAAGCGCTCTGTCGTGCCGGCGATCTGAAGATCATTATACGAAATGCGGAATCTTTCCTGCCAGCCCTCATCGAAGCGTGCCGAATTCAGATAAGTTCCCCAGTAATCATACGGGTATGTACAAGCTGTGATGTCATATCCCTTCGCCCTCGCTTCATCAATCATCGCCAGCGCTTCGGTCATCGTGAACGTGCCGCCCGTGCTGTTAATATGATCGATATGTACCGCGGCTCCTGTCTTCTCCGCATAGCCAATTAACTCCTGTGTGCCTTCAAGCTCCGTCCCCGGCTCCTCCATATCGGAATAGCGGCCGTGGAAGTAGACCGGCACATTATACTTGTTCGCCAGCTCCATTAACGGAATAATCTCTTCTGCTGATATTCCCGGCACATACTCCAGACTGATGGAGATGCCAAGCGCGCCGTCATTAAGCGCCTTCTCCGCATCCTTCACCAGCTTCTCGCTCTGCGCCGGAGATGCTGCGGCATAGCGGCTCAGCTTGAATTGATTGCGCGCCTGCGTGTAGAAGAACGACGCCCCGAAGTGAACAGGCGTTTGATTGCGTTCATAATAGCTGTACCATTGCTTGGGCGTCGACGTTCCTCCATGCATCGCGATATTGGCTGTCACGCCGTCGCCGATCTTCTGCCATACCCCCAGCGGATTAGGGTCATAGGACAAATTATCGATAAAGCCCGGCGATACAACTTGTCCCGTCGCATCGATTGTGCGCTTGCCCTTCAGCGGCTTCGAGGTCACGACTCCGATGGTTCCGTCGATGATCCCCACGTTCAAGCCTTCCTTGTCCAGCTTCGTCTCCGGGTTGACAACCCTGCCGCCTGCAATGACAATGTCATATTCCTTGGCGAGCTCCTCATCCGTCACATTCGCCTCCAGCTCAGCGGCCGGATCGCGATCACCATTTTCTTTATCACCTGGGTCATTCGTATTGCCCTTGTTATTGCCGGCTTGTCCATTGGAGTTCGTCCCCTTGCCGTTATCAGCAATCGAGCCTGGTTCCTTGCCAGCTCCCCCCTCATCGGATTGAAAGAGCGTATAAGCCAAGTAGCCGGCAAATAACACGACGAGCACAGCCGCAAGCGCCATAAAAGCACGCATCGGCCCTCTCCCGCTCTTCCTTCTTGATCCACCATTCCTGCTGTTCATCCACGTTCCTCCTGCCGCTCATACATATAGCGCCGTCCCCCGGAGAGGACGGCGCTTATTGCGAATCGGATCCCCTTCACAGGGACATCCACTTCCATTCCTATTGCATACAGACATGCTTGCCATACGGAGTAGTGAAGCGATAGCATTCATCTGCCTACAATTCCCAGCCGTTATTCCTATCCTACTACTGTTCCGGCTGGAGCGCAAACTTCTCCTTAACCCGCCACCATTTCATTACTAGCGGATATGGCGTCATTAGCAATAACCTTCTCGCAGTAATCCATAATATCGCTCCGGCGGACGATGCCGATAAACCGGTTCATATCATCGATGACAGGTACGAAGTTCTGCATTTTGGCCAATTGAATGAGATCCTCCATATTCGCATCAATGCGTACAGGACGATTGGACAGCCTCATCTGAACATCTGACAGCTTTACCTTATGCGTCTGCTCGAAGGTTACATTCGGATTATTCTTCATAAACCAGAGCAGATCGCCCTCGGTCACTGTCCCTGCATACCCGCCATCCGGATCAAGGATCGGCACAGCGGTATAGCGGTGATGCTCCATTCTCTCCAATGTCTGACGCAGCGTTGCGTCCAGGGTCATACAGACTACTTCCTGCTTGGGTAGTAAGAAAAATGCAATGTTCATGCGTTCATTTTCGCCCACTTTCTTCATTCTTGGGTCAGAATAGCGATAGAGAGCTGTGAGCCAGGATGCTTGGCTGCCTAACGGCTGCTGCCATAAGTAGCCTTCGTCGCGGAAGAAGAGGACAACGATTGTACCGGCTTCACCGGCTTGTTTGGCTTCTTCTCATAATCGCCTGGAAGCGGCAGCTGTGCCTTCGACAGCGTCGGGTCAAGCCAAGCTTCAATCAGATCTGTCACATGCGTCAAGTCATCTTCATCGGCAAAATAATACCAGGCTCCATGGTCGCTCTTCCGGTGACCGCTGCCTTTGAGCGTATGGCTGTAGATCGTTCTCGTGTCGGTTTGCAGCATACTCTTCGCAAGATCGATCATATGCTCCGGCGTCAGATCGGTGCTGAAATTTTTGCCCATAATATCGATGAAATCAGGAATGTTGCTCCACTGCTCCACCTGGGCCGCCTTGTTCATGATCGCATTGAGGAAGACCTGATGACGGCCCGTACGGCTCGTATCACCGCCGGCATCCTCCCGGAAACGAACATAATTAAGCGCGTCTTGTCCCATGTATACGTCTTGGCCTGCCTTAACGATGAACTTCTCATGATCAGCATCATCATTAACCAGATCTTCCGTAATCGGCAGCGCTATGCCGTCCATCGCATCAATAACCTCGCGGAACCCGCTGAAATTAATGGAGGCGTAATGGTCAATGGAATGGCCGAACAGCTTCTCCACGGTCTCTACGGCCATCTTGGCGCCGCCAAATGCATAGGCATGAGTGATTTTATCATAAAATTCATTACCGGCTCTCGATTTCTTGCCCACGATCTCCGTGTACGTGTCCCTTGGTATCGATATCATCAGAATGGCACCGTCCGAAGGACGAACTACTGTATAAATCATCGTATCGGAACGCCCGATCTCCTTGTCTCGCTGATCGACTCCGAGCAGCAGCATTGAGAATGGCGCTTCTTTCCTGTAACTAACCTGCTGAGGATTGCGGCCTTCCAGCGGCTTGTAGGAATTCTCCAGCTTCTTCTCTACATCGCCTGCAAGGAACATATCAAATCCCCACATCCCTAATGCAACCCGATTATAATAGCCGACACTGCCGACCAATATGACAAATGTGATGATGCCCATTATCCATTTCCATCGTCGTGACTTGCGACTTGTTGATTTTATCATCTCGTAATGAACTCTCCTATTCTCCCTTTTCTATATAAACGAATCTTCTCCATTCTAAACGATTTGGCGATCTGGAATGTTACAAAACTTTAACGATTTTATGATTACAAATCTGGACTTTTGAACCATGACATTTTTTAACTCTAATCGGTATAGTTCTGCTATAATACGATATAGTTAAACTAGAATATCAACAGGAAGGGTGACTTTGCATGCAATCGCCATCCATGACGCCAGATCCGTCTTCGACTGGCATGGATCCCAAGATCGTCGGATTGCTCTGCTATTTAGGTGCTTTTATTACAGGAATTATATTCTTAGTTGTTGAGAAGAACAGCCGTTTTGTTAAATTCCATGCGATGCAGTCCATTATCGTATTCGGAGCGCTTTTCGTCTTTTCTATCGTCATCAACATTATTCCGATTATCGGGACACTGATCGGGCTGCTTATTACTCCAATTGGCTTCGTGCTGTGGATTGTACTTATGCTGCTCGCTTACCAAGGTCGTTGGTTCAAGCTGCCCGTCATTGGCGATATTGCCGAACAACAGGCGAATCGTTTCTAAGATGCATACTACAGGTGAAGAAGCCGTCTCATGATGAGGCGGCTTCTTCACTATATCATGGATCATATGGCTATGCATAATATTCACCAAGCGCTCGCACATCATACCTGAAGAAAGATCTCTGCGTGCGCAAATAAAAAAGGCAGCCCGCAAGGGCTGCACTTCCTTAAACCTATTCCGTTGTGTAAGGCAAAAGCGCTACTTGACGCGAACGCTTGATGGAGATTGTCAACAGGCGTTGGTATTTTGCACTTGTTCCAGTTACACGGCGAGGCAAAATTTTTCCACGCTCACTGATGAATTTACGGAGCAAGTCCGTATCTTTATAGTCAATGTGTTTAATTTTGTTAGCTGTGAAGAAACATACTTTACGGCGCTTGTTACGGCCTTTACGACCGCCGAATTTGCGTTCTGGACGCTCATCGCCGCCTTCTCTTTGCTTGAAGCTCATTGTCATCCGTCCTTTCGATTAGAATGGTAAATCATCTTCCGATATGTCGATCGGGCGTCCGTCATCAGAGAACGGATCACGATTGTCGTTCCTGGATGAGCCTCCGGATCGGCTTCCACCGCCCTGCGAGCCGCCACCGCTGTAACCGCCGCCTCCATTGCCTTGGCCGCCGCCGTAGTTGCCGCCGCCTCCCTCTTCACGTGAAGCTCCGCCTTCGCGGTTGGACTCCAAGAAACGAACGTTGTCAGCAATAATCTCCGTCACATAGACGCGCTTGCCTTCGTTGTTCTCATAGTTCCGCACCTGAATACGGCCTTCAACCGCCGTCAAGCGGCCTTTACGCAAATAGTTGGCACATGTCTCAGCAAGCTGGCGCCATGTTACGATCGGGATAAAATCAGCTTCCCTCTCGCCTTGACCACTGCTAAACGGACGATCCACAGCCAGTGTAAATTGCGTTACCGCAACTCCCGCTGGAGTATAGCGCATTTCCGGGTCCTTTGTTAATCTGCCAATCAGAATAACACGGTTCAACATCGTTTATCGCCTCCAATCAACATCCTTGCGTTTTAGACTAAGCTACGTCTCTGACGATCATAGAACGGATAACTTCATCCGTAATTTTCATGACGCGGTCAAGTTCAGCTACAACTTCAGAAGTTGCATTGAAATGAACGAGGACATAAATACCGTCACGAAACTTTTCGATCTCATACGCAAGGCGGCGCTTACCGATCACGTCATGCTTTGTGATTTCCCCGCCGTTGGAGATGATACCTTGGAACTTGTCAGTGAGTGCTTGCAGCGCCTCTTGTTCCACATCTGGACGAATGATATACATCACTTCATATTTGCGCATTTGTTTCACCTCCTTTTGGACTAACGGCCCCCTATAGGGAGCAAGGAGCGAGTCATTTACTAAGTGTAATTTCTCGCATACCATATTACTATATCAAAAACAGGGCTCACCCACAAGTAATGATTATAAACTTGTCCAATTCCGCATTCTTCCGTTCATGAACGGGTTGCAATCATCGCACACTAATGATGTGCACAGCATGCTCTGTGTGCAACAATCCAGTCATGAGGAGGCGGCAATAAGATGGGCGAATGGACGGAGTTCAGACCTGGCGACCGTGCGCCGAATGGAGGAACGTATATCGAGATCGGTGAAGCGTCGTTCCATATGGGCGTCAATAACCCCAAGAAGGTTCATCTTGAGAAAGGTGAACCTTTCCCCTCTACATCCAATAAGGATCGCAAGTGGAAGCGGCTGCATTAAAATTTTGTAAAGAAGGATGTATACGATAACCGCTTCTTGAGCATTATAATTGATGACGGTGCAAAGAGAGGTGTGGTTCCATTGAACCATTTGGAGCAAGAACCGCAAGGTAGTTCTGTCCACTCAGCATAAATAGAAGCGAGGAGATGTGCCAAAGACCAGTGTCTGTAACACACGCACACCGGATACAAAACCGGTGAACCGAGATTCTTTAGAAGCTTGTAGTGCCGACTAATTACAAATCGATCAATCACCGTCGAAAGAGGGCTCGCAAGAGCCCTTTTTTCATGTTCATTATGAGCAGTCCCCGTTTTGCCCCTGAACGCGCAAGGTTAGACAAAGCAGGCCTGCCCCGGCCGGCATAACAATTCACAACGGGAGCAAGGCTCATAAGCCTGTAAGATGAATTGGAACAACCATCTCTCCGATGTTCCTTCCGCATCATGAAAAAAAGCGACTCTGCACAGAGTCGCTTGATTGTTATGTATGGCGGAGAGGGTGGGATTCGAACCCACGCACGCTGTGACACGCCTAGCTGATTTCGAGTCAGCCCCCTTGGGCCTCTTGGGTACCTCTCCATTCCGTCAGCAAGAATTATCTTACCACGCTGATTGTTACTTTGCAAGCTTTTTTAATACCGGGTCAATTGCCCTCGCTGGTGCCTTCATCAGATGCAGGAGCTGAGCGAAGCACCTTCTTCATGTTCTTCTCAAACTTTGCCCGCGGAACAAGCACACTATGCTTGCATCCCACGCATTTCATTCTAATGTCCATGCCCATGCGAATGATCTCCATCTCATTCGTCCCGCACGGATGCGGCTTCTTCATCTGCACAATATCCCCAAGTTCGAATTGCTTACGCTCCATATCGCTCTCTCCCCCTCTTTCTATACTACCTGTGCATCAGCTTCCTATTACTCTTCAATTAATTCGTAGCCGCCATTCAATGGCCGGAATATCCCTCTCACTTCAACATTCTCATTCAGGATCACTTGCTTGACGGTGCCCAAATCATCCTCAGGAAAAT
Source organism: Paenibacillus oenotherae (assembly GCF_019443105.1). Lineage (GTDB taxonomy): Bacteria > Bacillota > Bacilli > Paenibacillales > Paenibacillaceae > Paenibacillus_Z > Paenibacillus_Z oenotherae. Next base: position 24,026 of record NZ_JAHZIJ010000008.1, on the reverse strand, counting down.
GAATGGAGAGCGCGCATCCAGCAGTTATTTCCTTAGGAGTTGGACATATGTCTATTTCGATATCCGCATATTCTAGCAGCATTTCGGCACGGAGTGCTTGCTGGGTAGAATCAAAAGCAATGAGCACATGCCCTCCTCCTTTCGCATGATTTAATCTCTTCCAGCCTGTGCAAGTATAAATTGGTTGTCCGATCCATATACTAGTAACACATGATTGCGGGAGGAGATTCTATGAGATTAGCAGGTATGAAAGATACGCCCTTGAAAGTCCCCTACACAGAGCTCAATGTGAACACCCTTCTCATCAACCGTCTGACATACCTCATGAGCAGCTTATCCAATGAACAGCAAAGGCTCGTCGTCGTCTGTATCGGCACAGACCGCTCTACAGGTGACGCTCTAGGCCCACTAGTTGGAACTTACCTGAGCAAGTACCGCAGCCCTTATTTTGAAATATTCGGCACGCTCGATGAGCCTGTTCATGCTATGAATTTAGATGATACGCTGATCGAAATCAATAAGCAAATTCGCAAACCGTTCGTTATCGGCATTGATGCTTGTCTAGGGCAGGTGTCCAGTGTTGGCTGCATTCAAGTAGGCTCAGGACCTGTCCGTCCAGGTGCAGGGGTGAACAAGGATCTTCCTCCTGTCGGCGATATCCATATGACCGGCATCGTTAATGTCGGCGGTTTCATGGAATATTTCGTCCTGCAGAACACCCGCTTGCAATTAGTCATCCGCATGTCCGAAATCATCGCACAAAGCCTGTTCACGGCTATCGCGAAGAACGTCCACCAGTCGACTCCTGCTGCGACGCAAGAGTGATGGCTTGCTTCTCTTCTGGTGTAAGCGGATACTCCGACTGCCCCGCTTTGAGCGGCTTGGCATATACGAAGGTCTGTTCACGGCTGTGCAGCCCGCTAAGCACCATGCCATCCTCATTATCGTTAACAACTGCAATGGAGAAGCTGAGATCATTGCCGCGTTCTGCAAATGCATTGTATCGATGTATGCCTACATTGCCTCTCTTTTGCTTGAGCAGCAATCCCATTGCCTCGACGGTTTCTCTTAGCTTATGCTGCGCCTGCTCCTGCTGGCTGAGACGATCCTTAATTTCGATAATGACGCGATCGAGGTCATCAACACCTGTTCCACTCATAAATTGAGCGTAGCTGCGTCCTAGCTTCTTCAGCTTGCTTTTCAGCAGCATCGTTCGAATAACTAGCAGCAAGACGATAATGACGAGACCTATTGTTACCCCATCGATCGGGCGTTGTATGAATTCTTCCATTGCGTTTCTCTCCCCCACCACATGAAAAGCATCAATTATAATGTTGTTTGATTTCCTTGACAGCATTCACTATCGCATCGACTTCCTGTTCTGTCGTGAATACACCTACACTTGCTCGCACTGCTCCTGTCTCCAATGTTCCTGCTGCAGCATGTGCAAGCGGTGTACAGTGAAACCCGGATCGAACAGCAATATTATAATGTTGATCCAGAATGAACGCAATTTCCGAAGGATCAGCTCCCTCAATAACAAAAGAAACAATACCTGTTCTTGGCTCGCCTAATCGGGGACCAAGCACCCTTACTCCTCCTGCTTGAAGCAGTCCTTCCATCATTCGCTGAGTCAGTGTCCATTCTCTAGTATGGATTTTTTCAACCGTCTCATGCAGCACATATTGAACCCCTGCTTTGAGCCCTGCAAGGCCCGGTGTATTCTGAGTCCCTGCCTCATAACAATCCGGTCGAACACTCGGCTGCTCGGGGGATTCCGATTGACTGCCCGTACCGCCATGCAGAAGCGGCGTTAGATCGACTTGGGGATGAACATACAGGCCACCCGTCCCTTGCGGCCCCAACAGCCCTTTATGGCCCGGAAATGCGAGCATATCAATCCCCATCACCTCAACATCGATCCCGATCATCCCGGCTGTCTGCGCCGCATCAACTAGCAGCTTAATCCCCCTGCTGCGCGTTATCTTCCCAATCTCAGCTACTGGCAATATCGAACCAAATAAATTCGAGCTGTGATTGACGATCACCAGTCTTGTATTGTTCTGAATCGCATTCTCCACTTGTGCAGCCTCAAGCTCCCCCTGCTCATCCGCTTCAACATAAGTGACCTCGACTCCAATTGCCTTCCTCAAATATTCAAGCGGTCTTCTGACTGAGTTGTGTTCAACCGCCGTTGCAATAACATGATCTCCCTCGCGCACATAACCTTTTATGGCCAAATTCAAAGCCATCGTCGCGTTCATGGCAAATGCGATATCGTTTGGATTTTTTATTGCGAACAGCTTCGCCAGCATTTTACGTGTATCGAACAGAACCCTGCTGGCCCGAACCGCCATTGCATGACTACCCCTGCCAGGGTTGGCAGCATCATGCTCCAACGCACTTGTTACTGCTTCAATAACCGTTGAAGGCTTGGGCCATGATGTCGCTGCATGATCCAAATAAATTACATTCTCAGCGTTCCCCACAGACACCCTCCCCCTTCCCTCACTCACCGTATCTTTGTACTGCCCTTACTGCTTCATTATATTCATAAGAACAATCCATTCAACAATAGCATACTCAAGCTGCATCATTTTCAATCGATGCTGGCTCAAGTATGCTATTCATAACAACTCAATATTTATACCCCTTATGAATTATACCCCTTATGAAAGCTGCTGCATCAATTCAAGCAACCGTTCCAAATCCTGCTTATTATAATACAGGAGTTCGATCTTACCTTTATCCTTCTGCTGCTTAATCTTCACTGTTGTTTTGAACTGTTCTCGTAATGACTCTTCTAATTGTTCAATATATGGATCCCGCTTTTTAGCGGATGGCTTCACTTTTGTCGGGGCCTTCTGATCAAGCTTCTGAATGGCCTCCTCCAAGTCACGCACGCTCCACTCGTTCGCGATCGTTAGCTCTGCCAGTTCTTTCTTCCGGGCTTCATCCTTAACGCCTACCAACGCTCTGGCATGACCCATCGATAATGTTCCACGTGAAACATTTTCTTTAATTTCTTCCGGCAGAGTCAGCAACCTCAAAAAGTTCGCAATGTGAGATCTTGATTTGCCCACCTTCATCGAAAGCTCTTCTTGGGTCAAGTTAAACTTGTCCACTAGCGCCTGATAAGCAAGTGCCAGCTCAATAGCATTCAGATCCTCACGCTGAAGATTCTCAATAAGTGCGATCTCCATAACCTGCTGATCCGAGAAATTGCGAACTACTGCTGGAATCGTTGAATTTCCGCAAAGCTGCGAAGCGCGGAACCGTCGTTCACCAGCAATAATTTCGTAACCCTTCAACACACTGCGGACTATTATCGGTTGAATAACACCATGGTGTTTGATCGATTCAGCCAATTCTTGAATAGCCTCGTCATCAAATGTTTTCCTTGGTTGATAAGGATTCGGCCTCAAGCTAGCAAGTGTTATTTCGAGCACTTTATCATCATCATTAACTGAAAGCGATGGAATAAGCGCATCAAGCCCTCTACCTAGCCGCTTGCTCATACATAATCACTTCCTTCGCGAGTTCAAGATAAACCTCGGCCCCTTTAGATCTAGGATCATAAGTAATTATCGATTGGCCATGAGATGGAGCCTCGCTCAATCTTACATTCCGAGGAATAATAGTTTGATACACCTTCTGCTGAAAATATTTCTTCACTTCTTCGATCACTTGAATGCCCAGATTCGTCCTGGCATCAAACATAGTCAGAAGCACGCCTTCAATTTGAAGAGACGTGTTCAGATGCTTCTGAACCAGCCGCACTGTGTTTAGCAGTTGGCTTAATCCCTCCAGCGCATAATACTCGCACTGGATCGGTATAATAACAGAATCTGATGCGGTCAATGAATTGATCGTTAGAATGCCCAAAGAAGGCGGGCAATCAATAAGAATATAATCATACTTGTGCTTAACCAGTTGCAGAGACTTCTTCAAACGCTGCTCCCGGGAAATCGTAGGAACGAGCTCAATCTCCGCCCCCGCCAGTTGAATTGTAGCAGGAATGATATTCAAGCCTTCTATATTTGTTGGTACAGTAGCATCATTAGGATGAACATCATTAACAAGCACATCATATATACAATGTGCAACATCCGCCTTGTTAATACCAATCCCACTCGTCGTATTCCCCTGCGGATCAATATCAACTAACAGTACCTTCTTGCCTAGTGATGCCAGGCAAGCCCCTAAATTGACCGACGTTGTCGTCTTACCGACCCCGCCCTTCTGGTTCGTAATTGCAATGGTTTTAGACAAACCGGTTCACCTCTATGCTGATTACTTCTATTTCCGTCTATCTTCCAATAACGACCAATGTTATTCGTGAAAATGGCGAATGCCGTCCTCACTGGGACGGCCTCGAGTTGAATCTACCGATTAACTACCATCATTTCATTCGAATGTATATCCAGTCTTTATCGCTTAGGTATTTGAATAACAATTTCATAATGGTCTTCATGATCCTTCTCGTTAGTCTTAATTTGCAGACCGGAGCCTGATACCATCTCAATAGATTGCCGAATCGTATTCAGAGCCAAGCGAACATCCTTCGTAAAAGATATCCGTTTCGACTTTTTAGTTTGCGTCGCTTCCTTATAGAAGGCAACACGCGATTCGGTTTGCTTTACGTTCAATTCTTTGGCAATGATATCTTCCAGCACCTTCAATTGAAGCTCATCGGAATCCAATGCCAGCAGTGCTCTTGCATGTCGTTCAGTGATTTGTCGCGCCATCAACGATGTCTTGACGGGTTCACTTAAATTAAGCAAGCGAATCTTATTCGCAATTGTCGATTGGCTCTTGCCTAGTCGTTGAGCCAGACTTTCCTGCGTCAATTGATGAAGATCAATCAACTTCTGGTAAGCAACCGCCTCTTCTATTGCCGTTAGACCTTCACGCTGCAAATTCTCGATCAGTGCAATTGAAGCAGCTTGTGAATCATTAAATTCACGAATAATCGCCGGAATGGTGTCGAGTCCAAGCTTGGTTACAGCTCGAAATCTTCTTTCTCCCGCAATAATCTCGTAACGGTTATTCCGAACCCGCACAACGATCGGCTGAATGATGCCATGAGTCTTTATCGTCTGACTCAGCTCTTCAATGCGATCATCATCAAATACAGTTCGTGGCTGATAGGGACTTGTATCGATTTCACCAACCGAAATCTGCTTCACTTCATCTTGATTACTCTTCTGTTCGGTCAAACCAAACAATCGTGAGAATTGTTCCTTCATCGTATCAACTACCCACCCGAATTCAAAGTGCCGAGTATTGTCATTTAATCAATTCGTCGGTAACAGACCAATTTCCTGCTTGACAGCTATAATAAACCCTATTTATTATCCCATAATGTTTCACGTGGAACAATCAATATCGAATCAAAATTTATTATATAATCGGTTGTTTCATCGGAATTCCCGCTTTGCGCGGATATTTGGCTGGTGTACAATCATTCTTCCCAATCAAAATAATATGACGGTCGGATTGCTCGAATGGCAGCTTCAAATGATGAGAGGACAAGTGTTTGCCTTTAAGCTCTGACAGGCTTTTTTTGGCTTCCAGCAATTCCTCGCTTGGGTCTGCCCCCTTCATTGCAGCAAATGTACCACCCTTGCGCACAAAAGGAAGACAGAGCTCATTAAGTGCACTCAAACGCGCAACTGCACGAGCTGTGACAAGATCGTATTGGTCACGATGCTCAGGGAGCCTGGCAATATCCTCAGCACGCCCATGTATACATGCCACATCTAACAGACCAAGCGAGCTGGCAACCGTCTGCAGAAATTGAATTCGTTTATTAAGAGAGTCCACAATCGTTAATTTAAGATGAGGGAAAATGATTTTTAACGGCAAACTAGGGAACCCTGCTCCTGACCCAATATCAGCCATCCGTTCCGCCTTTGTCATATCCACAAAGAAAGAAAGCGATGCGGAGTCATAGAAATGTTTCTCGTACACCGCATCCCTCTCAGTGATACCTGTTAGATTCATCTTCTCATTCCACTCGACCAACAACTCATAATACATTGCAAGCTGGTCCAGTTGCTCAGGAGATACACTTACCCCTCTCTCCTCTAATAGCTCTTTCAACAATATCCCTTGCTGATCCATAACCTACCCCCGCGCCGCCACTACCCGATTATAATGCTCCAGGTATACAAGTAGTATCGATATATCCGCAGGTGTAACACCAGATATGCGTGATGCCTGCCCAATTGACAATGGTCGGATATTGGCGAGCTTCTGCTTTGCCTCGGTTGCAAGTCCATGAATGATGCTGTAATCAATATCATCCGGCATCCGCTTCTTCTCCATCTTGGCAATACGTTCAACCTGAAGCAGCTGTTTCTCGATATAACCGGCATATTTAATTTGAATTTCAACCTGTTCTTTCATATCCTCGGATAAAACATCAGGCGATGCAGTAATGATCCGTTCGAGATCCGTGTAGGTTATTTCCGGACGGCGCAGAAGAGACAACGCATCTACCGTATTCTGGATAGGCGCTGAACCAAGCTCTGCAAGCAGATCTTGTGCAGCTTGATCTGGCTTTACTTTCACCGTCTTCAGGCGCTCAATTTCTCCATCGACAAGCTCTTTCTTCCGATTGAACTTCGCATAACGCTCCTCAGTAATAAGGCCGATCTCATAACCGAGCGGAGTCAGCCGCAGATCTGCATTGTCATGGCGCAAGAGCAGACGATATTCCGCACGCGAGGTCAACAGTCTGTATGGCTCACTCGTCCCCTTCGTAACCAGGTCATCGATCATAACACCGATGTATCCCTGAGAACGGTCAATAATAACGGCCTCTCTTCCCTGAGCTTTACGCGCAGCATTGATACCTGCGATTACACCTTGTCCCGCCGCTTCCTCGTACCCCGAAGTACCATTAATCTGCCCCGCAGTGAACAGATTAGGTATAACCTTCGTTTCGAGAGAAGGCCACAGCTGGGTAGGCACTACGGCATCATATTCGATCGCATAGCCGGTACGCATCATTTCAACTTTTTCCAAACCTGGTATAGAACGGAGAATGGCAAGCTGAACATCTTCCGGCATGCTGGTGGATAAGCCTTGAACATAATACTCCGAAGTGTGCTTGCCTTCAGGCTCCAGGAAGATCTGATGCTTGGGCTTATCAGCGAAACGCACGATTTTATCTTCAATTGAAGGACAATAACGCGGACCGGTTCCTTCAATTGCACCCGAGAACATTGGAGCGCGATATAGATTATCATTAATGATCTTATGTGTCTCTTCAGAGGTATACGTCAACCAGCATGGAATCTGTTCGTTGTCGGAGTACTCCGTCTCATAGGAGAAAAATTTCGGATTCTCATCACCTGGTTGAATCTCTGTTTTGGAGAAGTCAATCGTATCCTTGTGCACACGCGGCGGCGTGCCAGTCTTAAACCTTACAAGCTCAAGCCCCTGCTCCTTCAAGCTTGCAGAGAGCTTAACCGACGGCTGTTGATTATTAGGGCCGCTCTCATACATCAATTCACCCATAATCACTTTACCGCGAAGATAAGTGCCTGTCGTAAGCACAACCGTCTTCCCTCGGTAAATAGCCCCCGTCTTCGTCTCTACCCCTACACAAATTCCATCCTCGACAATAAGCTCCTCTACCATCCCTTGCCGCAGCGTCAGATGCTCTGTCTCCTCAATTGTCTTCTTCATGAAATGCTGATACATGAACTTGTCAGCCTGCGCGCGCAGCGCGTGAACCGCAGGACCTTTACCCGTATTAAGCATCCTCATTTGGATAAAAGTTTTGTCGATGTTCCGCCCCATCTCTCCGCCTAATGCATCAATCTCCCGCACAACATGCCCTTTAGCCGGACCGCCGATCGAAGGATTACACGGCATAAACGCAACCATATCCAGATTAATCGTCAACAGCAGCGTTTCACATCCCATTCTTGCCGCAGCCAGTGCAGCTTCTACACCAGCATGGCCCGCACCAATGACAATAACCTCGAATTGCCCTGCCTCATATTTCATCCGTTATACCTCCTTACTTGAAATCTCAATTATTTGCCTAAACAGAACTGAGAGAAAATTTGATCGATCAACGATTCAGATACCGAATCTCCTATCATTTCACCCAATTGCTCCCACGCATTACGTACATCAATTTGCACAATATCAATCGGAATTCCAGCCTCCGTCGCCTCAATTGCATCCACTAATGCTTGACGTGCATGGCCGAGCAGCGTAATATGTCTGACATTGCTCACGTAGGTCAGATCACCGCTCTCCAGCTCACCGCCAAAGAACATCCTGCTAATAGCATGCTCCAATTGATCAAGTCCGCTTTCCTGCAGGACAGACAGCCGCACCACTGACTCCTTGGAGACAATAGCATACAGCTCATCCTCATTCAGAACAGGCGGAAGATCCGTCTTGTTAAGCAGCACGATGACAGGACGCCCCTCCAGCTGCTTCATAAGCAATCGGTCATCGTCATGAAGCGCCTCATTGAGATTCAGCACCAGCAAGATAAGATCTGCTTCCTCAAGTGCCGTTCTAGACCGCTGCACTCCAATCTGTTCTACAACATCCGATGTCTCACGTATCCCGGCAGTATCAAGCAGTCGCAGCGGGATTCCGCCCAGCGATATATATTCTTCTATAACATCCCGCGTTGTGCCTGGAATATCCGTAACAATTGCTTTGTTCTCCTGCACAAGCGCATTAAGCAGGGATGACTTTCCTACATTGGGACGACCCACAATCGCCGTTACAATGCCTTCTCTTAATATTTTACCTTCTCCAGCTGTTTTTAACAGTCCATCGATAATGGAACAGCTTTCCTCACAACGAGTCTGAATGTAATTGCTGGTCATCTCAGCTACATCATGCTCAGGGTAATCAATATTCACTTCAATATGGGCGAGCAGCTCGATCAATTGGTGCCTAAGCGCTTTGACCTTCTTGGACAGCGCACCTTCAGCCTGCTTCATCGCCACGGAGAATGCTCTGTCTGACTTGGAGCGAATGAGATCGATAACCGCTTCAGCCTGCGTCAAATCGATTCTTCCGTTCAGAAACGCCCGCTTCGTGAACTCGCCAGGCTCTGCAATCCGGATAGCTCCCTCTCTAAGAAGCAGCTCTAATACTCGCTTAACCGCGACTACGCCGCCATGCGTGCTTAGTTCAACCACGTCTTCAGCTGTAAAAGAACGAGGTCCGCGCATAATGGTCAGCAGAATTTCTTCTATAACTTCACCATCGGCCGGATCAACAATATGTCCATAGTGAACCGTATGGGAATCTGCCTCCATAATATCCGTTCTTGAGCGAAAAAATTTCTTCGCTTCACGCACAGCATCCGGGCCACTTACCCGGATAACGGCAATGCCGCCTTCCCCGACAGCTGTCGAGATGGCGGCAATGGTATCTACATTCCTCATATCATGAAAGCCTCCATACCCACTTCAACTTCTCCTATTGTAAAAAAATGAGCAATGACCAGTAAAGAGCCATTGCTTGGGTTGCGAATATGCGAACGTTATCGGAGTGTGATGACGACGCGCCGATTGGGCTCGTCGCCTTTGCTATAGGTTCTAACTTTCGCGTGATCCTGAAGCTGAGAATGAATGACTTTCCTCTCATGCGGAGACATTGGCTCAAGAACAACTTCTTTTCTTGTGCGAATAACATGGCCCGCTAACCGATCGGACAAATCTGCAAGCGTCTTGCGACGACGCTCGCGAAAATCTTCAGCATCCAGTACGATTCGAATATGACTGTCAGCATAACGGTTGGCTACAATATTAACCAAATACTGCAAGGCATCAAGCGTTTGACCACGACGTCCGATAAGCATGCCCAGATCGCCGCTTCCAGAAAGTGCAAGCGTCAAACCATCTCTTGATTCTTTACGAGTGATGATGATATCAAGCCCCATCTTGGCTGCCACTTCTGTAATAAACCTTTCGGTTTCCTGAATGGCATCGATGGGATCAGGCTCCGGCAGGAGCTCAATCTGTACCTTCGCTTCCTTCACGCCGATGAGTCCGAACAACCCCTTCGAGGGCTGATCAAGGACAGTCACCTGGACGCGCTCCTCAGTCACTTGCAATTTCGCCAAGCCGCTGCGTACAGCGTCTTCGATCGTTTTGCCGGATGCTACGATTTTCTTCATTTCGCAGGAACACTCTCCTTATCATTGGATGAGGTGCGTCCGTATAGGAAATAGTTTTGAATAATCGTATAGATATTACTGAAAACCCAGTACAGCGGCAGCGCGGCCGGGAAGGACAACGCCATAACGAAAATCAATACCGGGAATATAAGCATGATCCCCTGCATCGCCGGCATCATCTTCTGCTGACTGGACATCATCTTCGATTGGACAAAGGTTGTAATTGCAGCCAACACCGGCAGCAAGTAAGCATACCATTCCTGCTCATTAACCGGCGCACCGAGCTTGATACCAATAAACTCATGCGTACGAATATTCTCATTCCAATAAATCGCATTATACAGCGCGATGAAGATTGGCATCTGTACGATAAGCGGCAAACAGCCGGCTAGCGGATTAACCTGATGCTGCTGGAACAGTTTCATTGTCTCTTCCTGCTGCTTCTGCGGGTTATCCTTGTGTTTTTCTTTAATCTTGGCAAGCTCAGGCTGAAGCGCCTGCATCGCTTTGGAGCTCCTATATTGCTTTAAAGTAAGCGGCAAAATAATCGTCCGTACAATAACCGTCAGCAGTATAATCGCAAAGCCGTATTCACCGCCGAACCAATTAGCGAACGTGTCCAGCATCAAGGCGAACCAGTATACGACGTTCTTCTCCCAGAAGTTACCTTCAAGCAAATCTTCCGTCTTTACAGCAGTGTGATCTGAAGGCGCGCATCCTGACAGAAACAATGTAACAAGAACTAGCGCGAGCACTACTAACCAAGTGCGTTTAGAAATCCGCGACAACATCTAAAACTCCTCTCTGGGCACCATCCAACGTAACGATTATACCGATACATCGTAGTTTTTCATACATTCTAGACTATACCACATTTTATGAAACAAATAAACAAGCCTCCCTGCCCCGACAAATGCCGCTGCAATCATCATTTAGGCGCTTTCAAAAGACCTGCCCGCTTCAACACATGAAGCATGCTTTTGTCCAATTCCTTCATCTTCATATCGACCGCCGGCTTGCGCACAATAACGATCAGATCGATCTTCTCCACGATCCGTTCCTTGTGTGCACGAACGATCTCCTTCACCATTCGGCGCATCCGGTTGCGAACGACAGCATTGCCGATCTTCTTGCTTGCCGACACACCAAGCCGAAAAGGCTCCGCTTTCATTTGACGTGACCAATACACGACAAATTGACCGTTCGCGAACGATTTGCCATGGCGATATATGCGGCTGAAATCATTGCGGTTTCTTAATCGTAACTTTCTATGCACGTCTACAGATCACCGAACCTTTACCTCTCAGTATTGCCAACTATATCAGAAGAAACAGCCCGGCAGCAAAATAACGGACTGCTGGGCTCCACTTCCGCTGCTCCTGCTTAAATGAAAAAAAAGACCACACGATGTGGTCTTTAACTTACGCGCTCAGTACTTTTCTGCCTCTTTGACGGCGTGCGCTCAGCACTTTACGTCCATTCTTCGAAGCCATGCGCTTGCGGAATCCATGAACTTTCTTCCGTTTGCTCACATTTGGTTTAAATGTCGGTCTCACTTCACTGCACCTCCTGTTCCTTCTATATAATCTCGTCCAGCGAAAGCCTATTCCTCGCCGTTTGCAACGGACGTAAGATTTCTGTTCTCAAGCGTTACATGCCTACGCCTATACGAAAAAACGCCTTTTTCAATTAAACCATGACCACTAGCAAATGTCAACCAAAGCAAGGGATGTGGATAATTATCTTCACAGCGGCGGTTTTTTCAGAAGTTAGTAACATGTGGACGAATGAATCATGATTTTCGCGCATTATGTCGAAATGGACACATGATATAAACAATATCTTGTGTTGTCGATAACTTTTATACACAACCTATTGAATTTGTGGATAAAAACGCTGGAATCGTTGAAACTCCGGGGTTATTTTGCTATGATAGATTTGTTTTTGATGTGGATGACTCCATAAATTCCTCAGATTTATCAACAACCTGTGGATAACAATGTGAACAACATCAATCCCCTTCTAATAAATATTTCGTTACAATCCTTGATACTGTGGATGAAAGAACCACTTTCCCCGAATTTTCGACATCGTTACGCATGGTTTCGCCCTTTTGGCGAATTGGATAAGGAGTGACAATCTGTGGATAGCCATACCCACGAAATGTGGCAACAGGTGCTGTCAATCATTCAAACTAAGCTCAGCAAGCCAAGCTTCGATACTTGGTTTAAAGCGACCAAAGCTTCGTTTAGTGGTGATTCGATGGTTATCGTAACAGCGCCAACTACTTTTGCAGCCGAATGGCTCGAAAGCCGTTATACAAAGCTTGTGCGATCAACGCTGCAAGAATACATGGGTCAACAATACGATATTAAATTCGTTATTGAGGAGAACAAGCCGCCGGAACCGATTGTGCAGCCTCCACCTCTGATTCCTGCTGTTCAGACAGCACCCGAGGAAACGTTCTCTCATATGCTCAATCCGAAATACACGTTTGATACGTTTGTTATCGGAGCGAACAACCGCTTTGCCCATGCGGCATCGCTGGCAGTTGCGGAAGCGCCGGCCAAAGCCTACAATCCGTTGTTTCTGTATGGCGGCGTTGGTCTTGGCAAAACACATTTGATGCATGCGATCGGACATTACATTTTTGAGCACAATCCAAGCACTCGTGTCCTTTACTTGTCATCAGAGAAATTTACGAACGAATTCATTAATGCCATTCGTGACAACCGGGGCGAAAGCTTCCGCAACAAATACCGGAATATCGATGTGCTGCTAATTGATGACATTCAATTTCTGGCAGGCAAGGAGCAGACCCAGGAGGAGTTCTTCCATACCTTCAATGCCCTCCATGAAGAGCGCAAGCAGATTGTCATCTCAAGCGACCGTCAGCCAAAGGAAATTCCAACGCTTGAAGAACGGCTCCGCTCCCGGTTCGAATGGGGCCTGATAACCGATATTCAACCGCCTGATCTGGAGACGCGGATCGCGATTCTGCGCAAGAAGGCCAAGGCAGAGAATCTGGACATTCCCAATGAAGCCATGGTATACATCGCCAATCAGATCGATACGAATATTCGTGAGCTGGAGGGCGCGCTCATCAGGGTAGTTGCCTACTCCTCGCTTATTAATGAGGATATTTCATCCCATCTGGCCGCTGAAGCTCTGAAGGATATCATTCCTTCCAGCAGGCCGAAGATGATCACCATGCAGGATATTCAGCAGAAGGTTGGGGAATTGTACGGTTTGAGAATGGAAGAGTTCAAAGCGCGCAAGCGGACGAAGGCCGTAGCATTTCCAAGACAAATCGCAATGTACCTGTCACGCGAGCTGACAGATCATTCGCTGCCTAAGATCGGAGAAGCATTCGGAGGACGCGACCATACGACCGTTATACATGCCCATGAGAAAATCACCCAGCAAATCAAGGTTGATACCGAGCTGTATAAGATCATTCAAACACTGACCGAGAAGATCAAAAATCACACCTGAATAACTATGAACAACTAAGCAAGCCTATGCACACGCTGTACACATGTGGATAGGCTTGCTTTATCGGTGGTTTATCCACTTATCCACATATTCAGTGTGCCTACTACGACTACTACTGTTTTTTTATTTAAAGAACATCATCAATAAACGATCAGCAGCCCCATCACAATAACGGCCGCAATAAGCAATCTCGCTATAGGAGTGAAACAAATGAAACTTTCAATAAGAAAAGATCAATTGAACGAAGCGATTCAACAAGTGTCGAAAGCCTCTTCTTCCCGACCGGCAATACCGATACTTGGCGGCATCAAATTCGACGTCACCCATCAAGGCGTTACATTGACAGCAAGCGATACCGATATTTCGATTCAAAGCTTTATACCTGTTGAGAATGGCGAGTTTGTCATAGCTCGAATCGAGAAACCCGGCAGCGTTGTTCTTCCAGCCAAATTCTTCGTTGAAATTGTTAAGAAGCTGCCTTCCGATGAGATCGAAATCGAGGTGAAAGAAAATCATCAAACCTGGATCCGTTCAGGCTCAACTGATATCCAGATGGTAGGGCTTGATCCGGAGGAGTTCCCCGTTCTGCCAACCGTTGAAGAGACAGAGACGATCAATGTCCCTGGAGATCTTCTGCGCAGCATGATCAGACAGACGGTATTCGCAGCTTCGACCAGCGAACAGACCCCTATCCTGACAGGTGCGCTATGGAGCCTGGAGGATGGATTATTGAAATTCGTAGCTACGGATCGGCACCGCCTTGCAAGCCGTTCCGCAGCAGTTACAGCTCCGGCGGATTATCGCTTCACCAATGTCGTTATTTCAAGCAAGACTTTGAATGAGCTGTCCAAGCTTGTACCTGATGACAGCACACCGATCGATATCATCGTTGCTGACAATCAAGTGCTGTTCAAAATCGGTCATGTATTGTTCTATTCCCGAATTCTCGATGGAACTTACCCTGACACTTCCAAGATTATTCCGCAGCAGTTCAAAACAGAACTGGTTGTGCATACAAAAAATTTGACGGATGCTATCGACAGAGCTTATCTCATGTCAAGAGAAGAAAAGACGAATGTTGTAAGACTCGTCACGCAAGAGGATGGAACGATCGAAATCTCCTCCAGTTCAACAGAGCTTGGACGCGTAACAGAGCAGCTGGAGTCCAAAGAACAGAACGGCGAGCAGCTTCGCATTGCCTTCAACTCCAAGTACATGCTCGATACGCTGAAGGTTATCGACAGCGAATATATGTACATCGGTTTCAACGGAGCAATGAGTCCGATTATTGTTAAGCCGACCGATCATGCGCATAGCCTGCACATTATCTTGCCGTATCGGACCACAGGATAGAGAGGAAATCAGACATGACAGAAGTTTCCATTAAGACGGAATATATCGCTCTTGGCCAATTTTTGAAGCTGGCCGGCATTATTGATACAGGCGGAGCTGCCAAGTTTTTTCTGCAGGAAGCCAGCATATCCATTAACGGTGAAAGTGATAACCGACGCGGCCGCAAGCTTTATTCAGGCGACAAGATTGTTGTTCAGGGCCATGGAGAATATACGGTTATAAAGGGGTAACGCGGCAGCTAACCCACAGAGCGCGCAAGATCCGGGGAGGCTAGCGGTGTGTATCTAAATTCCATTCAATTGCAGCATTACCGCAACTATGAGGGACTTGAAGTGAGAACAGACAGCGGTGTGAATTTGTTTGTCGGACCCAACGCACAGGGAAAGACCAATCTGCTGGAAGCGATCTATGTGCTGGCGCTGACCAAATCACACCGGACAAGCAAGGATAAAGAGCTGATTGGCTGGCAATCCCAGGATGCTCGAATACGGGGAGAAGTCGACAAGAAGTACGGCTCTGTCACCCTCGATCTATCCTTGTCCGCTCAAGGAAAGAGAGCGAAGATCAACGGGCTGGAGCAGCGCAAGCTAAGCGATTTTGTAGGCACGCTTAATGTGGTGATGTTTGCCCCTGAGGATCTGGAAATTGTGAAAGGAACACCGGGTATACGCAGGCGGTTTCTCGATATGGAGATCGGCCAGGTGCAGCCCGGTTATTTGTATTCCCTCGGCCAATATGCCAAAGTATTAATGCAGCGCAATAATTATTTGAAATCGGCTACGTCCGGCAATGCCCAGCAGGCGATGATGGATATCTGGAATATGCAACTTGCAGAGTACGGTGTTAAAATTGTGAAAAAAAGGCAAAACTTTATTTATAAACTGCAGAAGTGGGCCAATCATATCCATACCGGCATTACGGCAGGCTTGGAGGAACTGAAAATTGTTTATCGCCCCTCCTTCGAAACAGAGGCTGCAGAAGAAGAATCTGTTTTATTTGAGCAATTTATGATAAAGTTATCACAGGTTAAAGATCAGGAACTTCGCCGGGGGATGACGCTTGTCGGTCCCCACCGGGATGATATTGCTTTTTATATTAACGGTAAAGAGGCATCCATATACGGCTCTCAGGGCCAGCAACGAACAACTGCACTGTCGCTCAAGCTGGCTGAGATCGAACTGATTCATGAAGAAATCGGTGAATATCCACTGCTGCTGCTGGATGATGTGTTGTCAGAACTGGATCAGAACAGGCAAACACAGTTGATCGAAACCTTTCAAAGTAAAGTGCAGACGTTTATCACAACGACGGGACTGGAAAGCGTTAATATAAGTAAGCTGCACGATTCACGCATCTATCATGTACGAGACGGTCAAGTAGCGCGATAAGGCTTAATAGCGAAGGGTGAAGCCAATGTATATTCATTTGGGTGGAGAAAAAATTATCCGTGCTGCGGAACTCGTAGCGATATTCGATATATCCATTGAGCAGTCCTCCAAGCTGTCCAAGCAATTCGTCATGCAAGCCAAGAAGCGCAAGGACGTAGAAGTGATCGGAGAGGAAGAAGCCAAATCGATTGTTGTGACACAGCACAAAATCTATTATTCTCCAATCTCGTCCTCCACGCTGAAGAAACGATCGCATCATTTTGCAACAACCTGAGTGTCATAACTGAGGCGATAGGTACTGGCTTGCGCACATTGCGCTTTTCTTATAATCGAGCGTTCTTGCCAATAGCAACCCGAGAGGAGTAGTGAATTCGAGCATGTCTTTGAACCAGCATACGTATGACGAGAATCAGATACAGGTCCTGGAAGGTTTGGAAGCGGTACGCAAACGCCCCGGGATGTATATAGGCTCTACAAGCGGCAAGGGGCTTCACCATCTTGTATGGGAAGTCGTTGATAATAGTATTGATGAGGCGCTTGCTGGATACTGCAGCCGGATCGAGGTAACGATTCATGAGGACAACAGTATTACAGTAACTGACAACGGGCGGGGTATCCCTGTAGGGATTCATGCGAAGATGCAACGTCCTGCACTTGAGGTCGTTATGACCGTTCTTCATGCTGGAGGCAAATTCGGCGGCGAAGGATATAAAGTATCAGGCGGTCTTCATGGTGTTGGCGTATCGGTAGTGAATGCGTTGTCCGAGCAGGTTATTGTTACGGTTAAGCGTGAAGGCAAGATTCACCAGCAGGAATACCGCCGGGGCGCGCCGCAATACGATCTGAAGGTCATTGGCGAGACGACTGAAACGGGTACAACTACTCGTTTCAAGCCGGATGCCGAGATTTTCACCGAGACGACCGTTTATGAATATGAGATTCTGCAATCCCGGATCCGCGAGCTGGCATTTCTGAACAAGGGTATCGAGATCGTTCTGCTTGACGAGCGGACAGAGATGACGAACAGCTATAAATACGAGGGCGGTATCATTGAATTCGTTCAATATTTGAACCGTAATCGCGAGGTGCTGCACGAGCAGCCGATCTACGTGGAAGGATCCAAAGATAATATTCAGGTAGAGGTGTCGCTTCAGTACAATGACAGCTACAGCGAGAACATCTATTCCTTCGCGAATAATATTAATACGCATGAGGGCGGAACGCATGAATCCGGCTTCAAGAGTGCATTGACCCGGATTATCAATGACTATGCGCGCAAAACAAACTCGCTTAAAGAAAGCGATACGAACTTCTCCGGAGACGATGTGCGTGAAGGGCTGACAGCGATTATTTCTGTTAAGATTCCGGAGCCCCAGTTCGAGGGACAGACCAAGACGAAGCTTGGCAACAGTGAAGTTAGAGGTATCGTGGAATCGTTCTTCGCTGAGAAACTCCAGGAGTTCATGGAAGAGAATCCGTCGGTATCCAAGAAAATCGTTGAGAAGGGTCTGCAGGCAGCGCGTGCCCGTGAAGCAGCGCGTAAGGCGCGTGAACTGACGAGGCGCAAGAGCGCTCTTGAGGTCAGCTCTTTGCCAGGCAAACTGGCGGATTGCTCCTCCAAGGATGCATCGATCTCTGAGATTTATATCGTTGAGGGTGACTCCGCAGGCGGCTCTGCCAAGCAGGGCCGTGACCGTCACTTCCAGGCTATTCTGCCGCTGCGCGGCAAGATTCTCAATGTAGAAAGAGCCCGTCTCGACAGAATTCTGTCGAATACCGAGATTCGTGCGATCATTACAGCGCTCGGAACCGGAATCGGCGATGACTTCGATGTTGAGAAGGCGCGTTATCACAAAGTTATTATTATGACGGATGCCGACGTCGATGGTGCGCATATTCGTACCCTTCTGCTCACCTTCTTCTTCCGTTACATGAGGAAGATCATTGAGGCCGGCTATATTTATATCGCACAGCCGCCGCTCTTCAAGATTGAGCGCAACAAGGTGATTCGTTATGCTCAAAGCGAGAAGGAGCGCGACGATATTCTTGCCGAATTCGGCGAGGGCGTCAAAGTGAATGTACAGCGGTACAAAGGTCTCGGCGAGATGAATGCAGGGCAGCTGTGGGAGACGACGATGGATCCTGAGAGCCGTACAATGCTTCAGGTATCTATCGAAGATGCTATGGAAGCGGATGATATTTTCGAAACCCTCATGGGTGAGAATGTTGAACCGCGCCGCGATTTCATTCAGAAGTTTGCGAAATTTGTTAAAAACCTGGACGTGTAGAGACTATTCAACTAGTCCTGTCCCATACCAACAAGCCGCCCGAAGCTCGGGCGGCTTGTTGCATTGCAGCGCTTTTGCAGCTGAGAGCACGTTGCATCAGCTATGTTTCTTCTTGAACCTGCCATACTGCACGCAGTAGCGATGAATTTTACGGAATACGGATTTGTCCTTTAGTTTGCGGAATATAAAGGGGTCAGGAAGGGTGTTGACTTCCAGAATCCATGGTTTCAACGAGCCGTCGATCGCAACATCGATGCCGAGTTCTTTTAATCCGGGATAGTGGGATTGAAGCTGCTTCGCAATGGATTCACCCAGCTTTTTCAAACGTGCATTGTAGGAGGGCATTTGAGAAGAGGTTAGCTTGCCGGTCATTAAACGCTCAATAGACATCGGAGTAGCACCGCTATGATAGTTCGTGACGATCTTGGCGGGATGTCCGAGGCGGCCGATGATGCCTGTAGATTCCCACTGATCTCTACTGTTCTTCTGCACCATAACCCGGATATCGAAACGGCGGCTGGCATGCTTCAACAGATTGATTCCTCGCTGGATCAAATAAGAGCGGGTTCTGATCGATCGCTGCAGCCGATCGGCCATCGATTCGAAGGAGCTGAATGTTCTTTTTTTAGTGCCCATCTGGAATGAGTATCCTTCACCTGTCCGTTTTTCGACACGAATGACACCTGTTCCGAAAGTTCCTGAATCCGGTTTGACATAGACCATCTTATATTGGTCCAGCATGGCCTGAAGTGTACTCCTGCTCCATCGTTTTGTTTCGGGAATATGTTCCGTCAGATCAGCGGATTTGAGGAGGATATTTGTTTTCGACCACTTGCTTCTTACGCGTTGGATGGCCAAGGAGGCTCCACCTTTCGATATCGATAAATTCATCCTGGATAAGCGCATGCAAAGGAGACAGGTGTGATAAACGATGGTATAATAGGGATTATGTCTATTTTTGAGTTCTTCCCCATCATTTGCTGAGATTATCCTTTATACTCGACTATCCAGTCTATGGCGTTGGAGACTTCGTTGAGAGGGCGCATACCTACAGCAGCGCAGTTAATGAGAATTGGACGGTTAATATGGGGATTATGTTTAAGTTAGCGGGATTGAGACTATACTGTAATGATTTTAGAGCAGAGGCATTGCTCATTACTGGAGCGGGTTTCAGCTTAACTTAGCAAGTTAAATGATGAGCATCTTACGAACAAAGAATATGCTTACGAAGCGTTTTTGCTTGTTGCAGAAACTTTAGGAGGTCAACAATGGCGGAAGAACAAAGTTCTCAAGTACGAAATCGCGATATAGGCGTTGAGATGCGCGATTCGTTCATGGATTATGCGATGAGTATTATCGTAAGCCGTGCGCTCCCCGATGTAAGAGACGGGTTGAAGCCGGTTCACCGTCGTATTCTGTATGCGATGTCGGAACTGGGCATGTCGCCGGATAAACCATATAAGAAATCTGCCAGAATCGTTGGCGAAGTAATTGGTAAGTACCATCCTCACGGTGATTCAGCAGTATACGAGACGATGGTTCGGATGGCGCAGGATTTCTCACTCCGATATATGCTGATCGATGGTCATGGCAACTTTGGTTCCATTGATGGAGATATGGCGGCAGCCATGCGTTATACCGAAGCTCGTCTATCCAAGATCGCTATGGAGATGCTTCGTGATATCAATAAAGAAACGATTGATTTTGCGCCTAACTATGATGGTGAAGAATCAGAACCGGTTGTTCTGCCGGCTCGTTTCCCTAATCTTCTCGTTAATGGATTGACGGGTATCGCTGTAGGTATGGCTACGAATATACCGCCACACAATTTAAACGAGGTTATCGACGGCGTTCAAGCTATGATCAGAAACCCGGATATAACACCGATTGAATTGATGGAGTATATTAAAGGGCCAGACTTCCCTACTGCCGGCTTCCTTATGGGACGCGAAGGAATTCGCCAAGCCTATACGACCGGCCGCGGTTCGGTTACAATGCGTGCGCGCGCCACTATTGAAGAGAATAATGGCAAGGCTCGCATTATCGTACATGAGCTTCCGTACCAGGTTATTAAAGCAAGGCTTGTAGAGAAGATTGCAGAGCTGGTCCGCGAGAAGAAGATTGACGGCATAACCGACTTGCGGGATGAGTCTGATCGCAACGGGATGCGCGTTGTTATTGAGCTGCGCCGTGACGTGACGCCAAGCGTCGTGTTGAATAACTTGTACAAGCAGACGCAAATGCAGATGAATTTCGGTATTAACATGCTGGCACTGGTTAATCGTGAGCCGCGCGTGCTGAATTTGCGTGACGTGCTCTATTACTATTTGCAGCATCAGATCGAAGTTATTCGTCGTCGTACCGAATTTGACCTCAAGAAAGCAGAAGCTCGTGCACATATACTGGAAGGCTTACGTATTGCTCTAGATCACCTCGACGAAGTCATTGCGTTAATTCGCGGCTCTCAGACTGCTGATCTCGCTCGTGAGGGATTGATCAATCGTTTCAGTCTTAGCTATGAACAAGCACAGGCGATTCTGGATATGCGTCTACAGCGGTTAACCGGACTTGAGCGTGACAAGATTGAAGCTGAATACGCAGAGCTGATGAAGAAAATCGCAGAATATAAAGCTATCCTCGCTGATGAGCAGCTCGTACTTCAAATTATTAGCGAAGAGCTCAATGAAGTGAAGGAGAAGTTCGGTGATGAGCGCCGCACAGAGCTTATGGCCAGTGATGATGAGATTATGGATGAGGATCTGATTCCACGTGAAGATGTGATCATCTCCATTACTCATACCGGCTATGTGAAGCGTCTGCCTGTAACGACTTATCGCAGCCAGAAGCGTGGCGGCAGAGGCGTAATGGGCATGGATACCAAGGATAATGATTTTGTCGAGCATCTCTTTGTATCCAACACGCATCACTACCTGCTCTTCTTCACGGACAAGGGCAAGGTGTATCGTCTGAAGGCCTACGAGATTCCAGATTTAAGCCGGACTGCACGTGGAACGCCAATTATCAACCTGATTCAAATCGAGCAGGGAGAAACGGTTAATGCGGTTATTCCGGTTGAATCGTTCGAGCCAGACCGTTATTTATTCTTTGCAACACGTGAGGGTGTTGTAAAGAAAACGCCGCTTGATGATTATTCGAATATTCGCAAAATCGGTCTGATCGCTATCAATCTCCGCGAGGAAGATGATCTGGTAGGCGTTAAGCTGACCGATGGCAATCAAGAGATCATTATGGGAACAAGCCAAGGCATGTCCATTAGATTCTCGGAGCAAGACGTCAGGCCAATGGGACGTTCAGCAACAGGGGTCAAAGGTATTAACACTGACGAGGGCGACTATGTCATTGCGATGGATACGGTAGTGCCGGAGAATGAAGTGCTTATCGTAACGTCCAAGGGCTATGGCAAGCGTACCCCTGCCAGTGAATACCGAATCCAGAACCGTGGCGGTAAAGGCATTAAGACGCTAAACGTAACAGAGAAGAACGGTCCGATTGTGGCATTGAAGGTTGTTCAAAGCGATGAAGATCTGATGATTATGACTTCGTCCGGAACAATGATCCGTACAAGCATGGATGGAATATCCACCATGGGACGCAATACACAAGGTGTGAAGCTTATTAATATCCGGGAAGACGATTCTGTTGCAACGGTTACGCGGGTAGCCCGCAGTGAAGAACTGCCGGAGGACAATGAGCAGGATGAAGAGGGATCTGCGCTACCGACAGACACAGACACAGACACAGACACAGACACAGACAATACAGGGAACGAAGAACCGTCATCTGAAGAATAATAACAGAACAGTCCAATCAGTGTATGGAGCGGGGGACAAACAATGGCAACGGTGCCGGTATCGCAAGTAAAGCCCGGGGACAAAATCGTACAAGATGTGCTTACTCCTCTTGGAAGTGTATTATTCTACAAAGGGAAAGTCATGACTCCACGTGAGCTTGATATTCTTCACGCGTTCCTTGTTCCCACCGTCGTCATTGATTCCGTAGCGGACAAGGGTGCCGAAGAGGATGCAGATATTCAAGACAAGGGAAGAACGGTTGAGAAATCTCCCTTGCTTGAACAATATGAACGTACCGTTCTAATGCTGAAGAATGTATTTTATCAATCGGCCAGCATAACGAATGTTCCCATTCTAGATATTCGCAAACAGTTGGAGGCTCTTCTGGAGCATATCGATGAATACAATATATTGACCTTCTCTCCCGCGTCCGTGAACAACGAGGATTATCTGTATCATAAAAGCACGATGTCCGCGATGAGCTGCTATATGCTCGCACAGTGGAACGGGCTTCCTAAGAAAGACTGGATGCAAGCGGCATTAGCAGGATTTCTTCATGATATCGGCAATGTGAAGATCGACAGGAATGTGTTGAGCAAGCCGACCGAACTTACAACTGAAGAAATCCAAGAGATGAAGAAGCACACTTACTATGGTTATCAGATGCTTATGAAGGTCACGGGTATTACGGATGGCGTTAAGCTGTCCGCCCTTCAGCATCATGAACGGGTTGATGGCAGCGGATATCCGCAAGGGCTTATGGCGGATAAGATCCACCCGTACTCCAAGTTTGTGGCGATCTCGGATATATTCAATGCGATGACCATGAAGCGCTCATATAGGAAGGCATTGTCACCGTACCTGGTGCTGGAGCAGCTGCATAAAGATTCTTTCGGCAAGCTTGATCCCGCTTACGTGCAGACCTTTATCGAGAAAGTAACTCGATTTCATAATGGTGCCTTGGTAAGGCTGAGTGACGATAGAATAGGCGAAATTGTCTTTACTGACCGCAATGATCCTACCAGACCATGGGTGTCTGTGAACGGCTCAATTATTAATCTCAGCAACGAGCGTAATCTTTATATAGAAGAGATTATGGAACGAATGGATTAATTGAAATTTATAATTGACATCTAATATTAGGCTGTGTTATATTATTTCTTGTCGCTTTTGACGGAATTGTATAGCACAGTTTTTTATTTTAAAAGAAAAATAAAAAAAGCTTGCAATCATATAGGCGAATGTGGTATATTAATCAAGTCGCCGCTGAGAGGTAGCGACGAGGTAAACAAGAATTTGTTCTTTGAAAACTGAACAATGAGCGACCTGTCAAACAGGTTTTAACAAGTAAGTCAGCGATGAGCTAACAAGCCATCCTGAAACTGGCTTCGGCCACTTTTATGGAGAGTTTGATCCTGGCTCAGGACGAACGCTGGCGGCGTGCCTAATACATGCAAGTCGAGCGGACTTGATGAGAAGCTTGCTTCTCTGATAGTTAGCGGCGGACGGGTGAGTAACACGT
>NZ_JAHZIJ010000089.1 GCF_019443105.1 Paenibacillus oenotherae | reverse complement strand
CACCCGAAGTCGGTGGGGTAACCGCAAGGAGCCAGCCGCCGAAGGTGGGGTAGATGATTGGGGTGAAGTCGTAACAAGGTAGCCGTATCGGAAGGTGCGGCTGGATCACCTCCTTTCTAAGGAATTAAACCATCTCGATGAAGATGGAATACATGGCATTGTATTGCTCACTCGTTGTCAGTTTTGAGAGAACAAACTTGTTCTTTCTCCATTAAATCGTTGACAGTACACAATACTGCCAGCGCAATGACTGCACCTTGAAAACTGGATAGCGAAGATATAAGCAAAGTAACATCCTTTAGCTGAGTTTATACCACGCAGTTTCGACTGCAAGGCGAAGGTTGTTCGAATTGAAGCGACTTTTGTAGAGAGGTTTCTACCGCTAATCATTTAGTGTTCAAGAAATGTTTCTACAACGGAGTCTCAATCGAAGAACCGGAGCTTATGGTTAAGCTACTAAGAGCGCACGGAGGATGCCTAGGC
>NZ_JAHZIJ010000088.1 GCF_019443105.1 Paenibacillus oenotherae | reverse complement strand
GATGCTTTTAAAGAGATGTATCCGCGGGCAGACGTTCAACATTGCGTCGTACACAAAGTACGTTCTACGTTTCCAAAGGTTCGCGTCCAACACAAGACCGATTTTATTGAGGGGCTCAAAACCATTTATACCGCACCCGACCACGAATGTGCCCTTGCTGCCTTCGATACCTTTAAAAAGAACTGGAACAAGCTATATCCGAAGGAAGTCGCATCGTGGGAAAACCAGCTTTCCACCTTATTGACGTTTTATCGTTATCCTGCGCAGATCAAAGCAGCCATCTATACGTCGAACCCCATTGAACGCATGAATAAAGAAATACGTAAGCGGCTCAAGCCTATGAACAGTTTAACGAACATGGATGCTGCAGAAAAAATTGTATACTTGGACACCATCGCCTACAACGAACGTTTTGAGAACCGTGTCATCCCAGGTTTTGGCGATCCCGTTGTCAAACAAAAACTTAATGAGATGTTTGAAAAGCGCTATTCCTCG
>NZ_JAHZIJ010000087.1 GCF_019443105.1 Paenibacillus oenotherae | reverse complement strand
CTGCGCGTCATCTGTGCGCAGCGGAGCTGGCTGGCTGCGGCAGAGCGCGTGACGGCGCGCGAGGCGACGGATGTCGCGAGCGGGGCGTCGCAAGAGGCTTCGCAGGCGGTATCGGGAGAGGCGTCACCAGTGGCGTCGCATGGCTCGGCGGCAGCGGCTGCCGATGCGGGGGCGATGCCGGCTGTCACGCTGATCGATCTGGACGATGCGGCATGGCGCGAAGGCGCGGTGGAGCCGCTGGCTCCAGTGGGCGCACCGGATGATCTGGCCTACATTCTGTACACCTCGGGCTCGACAGGACGTCCTAAAGGGGTCATGATCCGCCATGAATCGGTGATCAACCGGATCCATTGGATGCAGAAGGCGTATCCGCTGGGCGAGGGGGATGTGATTCTGCAGAAGACGCCATACAGCTTCGACGTATCGGTGTGGGAGCTGTTCTGGTGGATGATGGCCGGAGCAAGCGTGGCGTTCCTGGCGCCGGGAGCGGAGAAAGACCCGGCGCAGCTGATGGAGGCGA
>NZ_JAHZIJ010000086.1 GCF_019443105.1 Paenibacillus oenotherae | reverse complement strand
CTTCATCAATACGACTATAAACTTGCCGTTCATGATATTTTTCAGCACCAGACGATTGAGCAGATAAGTCCTCTCATGGAAAAGTTGGCTCATACGGTGGATCAGAGGCCGGTCGAAGGTGAAGTCGAGCTATTGCCGGTTCAGCGTATGTTTTTTGAGCAGCAGCTCGATGCTCCTCATCACTTCAATCAATCGGTTATGGTGTTCCGGCAGCAGTCCTTTAATGAGGAACATGTTCGGACTGTGTTTGCCAAGCTGACGGAGCATCACGATGCTTTGAGAATGGTTTTTGTCCGTGAAGGCAACCTCGTGAAAGCTTACAACCGCGGATTGGACGGCAATCATTTCAGCCTTGTCATTACCGATTTAACATCCTATGAGGACGAATCGGCGGTTAGTCAGCGCATTGAGAAGGAAGCCGGAGAAATTCAGAGTAGTATGGATATTAACCAGGGACCATTGGTCAAATTGGGATTGTTCAAAACACGAAACGGCGACCATCTCCTTATCGCCATTCATCATTTGGTCGTTGACGGTGTATCATGGAG
>NZ_JAHZIJ010000085.1 GCF_019443105.1 Paenibacillus oenotherae | reverse complement strand
GAAGCCAGACCTGTTGGTGCTGTTGGTGCTACAACAGTTCCGCTATCATTCGTTGTAACTGTGATTGTGCTGCTGTCATCGGAAGATTGACCAGCGTTGCTCTTCGCAACCACTTTGTACGTATAAGCTGTCAACTTGATCAAGCCTGTATCCGTGTAGGAAGTCGTTGTTGCCGTACCCACTTTGACGCCATTGCGGTATACATCGTAACCAGCAATGCCGGAGCTGTGAGTGGACGCGTTCCAAGTCAAGGATACCGTCTTGTCGGTCTTAGCCGAAGAAGCCAGACCTGTTGGTGTAGTTGGTTTTGTTACTTCGCGCGGATCTGCATCATGCCACGCAGTGCCATCGTACCAGCCCGTTGCCGTTCTTGCAAAGCCAGGTTGGCTTTGGCCAGGGAGCTGCTTGCCTGTGTTGTCTTTGAAGATCATTTTTGCAGCTTCTGCTGTATCGAAGCTGTAGACGTACCAGTCGCCGCCTACGCTTGTCATTGCAGGAGCTGTCGCCCATGTAGGCTCACTTGCTTCCTTAGGCGCTGTTTCGTAGAAGT
>NZ_JAHZIJ010000084.1 GCF_019443105.1 Paenibacillus oenotherae | reverse complement strand
GCTCCAGCCAGTACGTTTCCTGACGCTTCAGCTCTTCCCCGCTCAGCCGCTCCCGCTGCCAGACTGCGTAGTCCTTGTATTGGATCCGCAGCGCAGGCAGCTCCTCGCCGCCGTACAGCCGCGCGAATTCTTCCACCAGCACTTGCATCGAGACTCCGTCTGATATGATATGGTGCATATCGTACATGAACAGACGCTTGCCTTCCTCCGCCAGCTTCACCACGCGCGCACGGAACAGCGGCGCTTCGCTCAGCTCGAACGGTCGAACGAACGCTTCGATCGCGGCTTCCGCCGTTTCCGCCCCTTCCAGCTCCTGCTCTTCCAAGGCGAACAGCACTTCCGCGTGCACCCGCTGCACCGGCTCCCCTTCCACCAGCTCGAACGAGGTCCGCAGCGATTCGTGGCGGCGGACCAGTTCCCGCAGCGCGCCTTCCATCCGCTTCGTGTCCAGCTCGCCTTCCACCATGTAAACCCCCGGCATATTGTAGCTCGTCTGCGCGCCTTCCAGCTGATTCAGGATATACATCCGCCGCTGCGCCGACGATACCGGGTAATACG
>NZ_JAHZIJ010000083.1 GCF_019443105.1 Paenibacillus oenotherae | reverse complement strand
GTCTGCGCGCCTTCCAGCTGATTCAGGATATACATCCGCCGCTGCGCCGACGATACCGGGTAATACGACCGCTCCTCCGTCCGCTCGATCGATGCGTATTTGCTTTCCTCTTGCTCCGCGATTCGCTGTGCCAGCTCCTCCAGCCGCGGCGCTTCGAAGATGCTCCGCAGCGGCAGGTTCACGTTCAGCTCCTTGTATACCCGCGCCGCCAGCATCGTCGCCTTCAGCGAATGACCGCCCAGCTCGAAGAAGTGATCCTTCGCCCCGACTTGCGCGATACCCAGCACGCTTTGCCAGATTTCCGCCAGCTTCGCTTCCAGTTCCGTCCGCGGCGCTACGTAGCTTTCGCCTCCCATAGCGCTCCGCTCCGGCTCCGGCAGTCCTCTCCGGTCCACCTTCCCGTTCGGCGTCAGCGGCACCTCGGCCAATTCTACGAAGAACGCCGGCACCATGTAGCTTGGCAGTTGGCTTCCCACATATCGGCGAAGCTCCGCTGCTTCCAGCTTGCCGTGACCAACCACATACGCGCACAGATAGGAATCCGCTCCCTTATCCTGACG
>NZ_JAHZIJ010000082.1 GCF_019443105.1 Paenibacillus oenotherae | reverse complement strand
AATTCCTTCAACTACGATTATGACGGGAACGGGAATTTGACGAACCAATCTTTGAGTTTGAACGGGCAAAGCAACAATTATAGTTACAGCTACGATCCCTTGAACCGAATCGCCACCTCGTCCCAGTTCAATGAGACGTATGCTTACAATAATCGGGGCAACCGCTTGTCCCTGCAGAGTGATAAAGCGCGAGAAATTCCAGCGGGGGAGACGAACTACACGTATGATGCGTGGAATCGGTTAACGCAGGTTGCCAAGCCGGGAGGCGGAACTGTAAGCTATAGGTACAACGGTGACGGACTGCTTTATGAACGGACAGAGAACAGCACGACCGTCCGCTATTACTATGACGGCGATCAGGTAGTGGCAGAAGGAATTGTCGCCAGTGGCAGCGTTACGATGAAGGCGCAGTACATTCGGGGCAAGGGATTGATCGCCCGCAAGGACGCGAACGGGAAGAACTACTACCTGCACAATGGCCATGGCGATGTGATCGAGCTTCGGGACAGCACGGGCAATACGAGTGTGAACCGGTACACGTATGATCTATGGGGCAACCCGCTCACGACCACCGAGGGTGTAGAGAATCCATTCCGCTATTCGGGGGAAATGTGGGATCAGAGCGCAGGCCTGCAATA
>NZ_JAHZIJ010000081.1 GCF_019443105.1 Paenibacillus oenotherae | reverse complement strand
GTTTCCCCATTCGGACATCCCCGGATCAAAGCCTGCTTACGGCTCCCCGAGGCATTTCGCTGTTCGCCGCGTCCTTCATCGACTCCTGGCGCCTAGGCATCCTCCGTGCGCTCTTAGTAGCTTAACCATAAGCTCCGGTTCTTCGATTGAGACTCCGTTGTAGAAACGTTTCTTGAACACTAAATGATTAGCGGTAGAAACATGTCTACAAAAGTCGCTTCAATTCGAACAACCTTCGCCTTGCAGTCGAAACTGCGTGGTATAAACTCAGCTAAAGGATGTTTCTATGTTACGCAATTTTCGTATCCAGTTTTCAAGGTGCAAGATGCATTGCATCGTAATGCAATGGATGGTTTGTTTGGTGGAGCCAAGGAGGATCGAACTCCTGACCTCCTGCGTGCAAGGCAGGCGCTCTCCCAGCTGAGCTATAGCCCCAAGCAAATTCCATCAAAGCTGAACATATGGGGTTCAAGGTATTCGACAACTTGTATCTGATCTTCATCGAGATCAGGTATATCCTTAGAAAGGAGGTGATCCAGCCGCACCTTCCGATACGGCTACCTTGTTACGACTTCACCCCAATCATCTACCCCACCTTCGGCGGCTGGCTCCTTGCGGTTACCCCACCGACTTCGGGTGTTGT
>NZ_JAHZIJ010000080.1 GCF_019443105.1 Paenibacillus oenotherae | reverse complement strand
CTGTTGTAGTCATAGCAAACTCGACAACAGATAAAGTAGTTGTAAAAGATGTACCAGCGGGAGCAACAGTAAACATCTACAACGAACTGGGTATCGTCATTGGAACGGCAACGAACGATGGCGGCAGTACAGGTGATGTGACCGTGAACATCCCAACTGGCCTGAACGAAGGTCAAGAGATCGATGCGACGATCACCGAGACGAACAAGCTGGAAAGCACGAAGACACCAGCGACAGCAGTGGCAGAAGTAAGTGCACCACCTGTTGTAGTCATAGTAAACTCGACAACAGATAAAGTAGTTGTAAAAGATGTACCAGCGGGAGCAACAGTAAACATTTACAACGAACAGGGTATCGTCATTGGAACGGCAACGAACGAAGGCGGCAGTACGGGCGATGTGACCGTAAACATCCCAACTGGCCTGAACGAAGGCCAAGAGATCGATGCGACGATTACCGAGGTAGACAAGCTGGAAAGCACGAAGACGCCTGCGACAGCAGTGGCAGAAGTAAGTGCACCACCTGTTGTAGTCATAGCAAACTCGACAACAGATAAAGTAGTTGTAAAAGATGTACCAGCGGGAGCAACAGTAAACATCTACAACGAACTGGGTATCGTCATTGGAACGGCAACGAACGATGGCG
>NZ_JAHZIJ010000007.1 GCF_019443105.1 Paenibacillus oenotherae | reverse complement strand
AGCCCCCCTCAAGATGAGATTTCCCAATTCGTAAGACCCCTGGTAGACGACCAGGTTGATAGGTTCGGGGTGGAAGTGCAGCAATGCATGCAGCTGACGAATACTAATCGGTCGAGGGCTTATCCTATTTGGTATAAACCAGCTAATACTTACGCAAACCTTTCGTATCCAGTTTTCAGGGTGTAACACCTTGAACGATTGTTGGATGATGATCATCCCAATAATCCCGTTTGGTGGCGATGGCGGAGGGGACCCACGCGTTCCCATCTCGAACACGACCGTTAAGCCCTCCAGCGCCGATGGTACTTGGACCGCAGGGTCCTGGGAGAGTAGGACGTCGCCAAGCACGAAGATCCGACCGTGGTTCACGGTCGGTTTTTTGTTGTTTCTAATTGTTCTTATATTAGAAGAAATTAATGAACCAGCCATACCCATATTTGGTGGCATCTCCTTCACAAATCGCGATGCTTTGAAGCTCATACTAGTAGCAGCAATGTATCCCTGATGGTGGAGGTGCCGGATTTATGCCGAATCGTGGGCAGCGGTTTGTTTGTACACTTCTCTCCGTATCTATAGTCGTTTGTTTAGCTGGTTGTTCCCGCGTGGAATCCAATTCCCATGTTCCTTTGCCTGATATAAAGGCTCAGCACAAGCCTCTTCAGCATTTGAGCAAGCAGCCCTCACTATCTCTATCCAGGAAGAATCATTTTTCTCGCTCCATCGATCCCAATGACTTTAAGAAGCACCGATTGCAGGCATCGAATCGTCACCGAAGAATTGGAACACCCAATCAACCGATAAAGGGCATTTATGTCTCCGGTTGGATTGCTGGCAGCAAGTCTAGATTTAATAAGCTTGTGAAGCTTATTGATGATACGGATTTGAATGCGATGGTGATCGATATCAAGAACGATTACGGTCAATTGACTTACCGCTCGAAGCTGCGTGAGGTGAACGAGATTGGTGCGGCCAATCAGCCGGCAATCGCTAATATAGAAGGGTTAATGAAACGGTTGAAGTCAAGGAATATATATGTGATTGGCCGCATAGTTGCTTTTAAGGATCCGCTGTATGGAAGGAAAAAGCCCTCATTAGCCTTGCAAAAACGCAGTGGAGGGGTTTGGACTGACCATCAGGGCAACAGATGGTTGAATCCTTTTCAGCCGGAGGTTCGTTCTTATAATATCGCCATTGCCAGAGAAGCGGCCAAGCTTGGTTTCGATGAAATCCAGTTCGATTATGTCCGATTCCCTGATAATGGAGCCAAGGTGGATCGTGAAGTGAAGTATGATCGACGGATGGATAGGGGGAAGGCGGAGATTATCGGTGATTTCCTAAGTGAAGCGCGGAGGCAAGTTCATGAGGAAGGAGCTAGAGTATCGGCAGATGTCTTTGGTCTGGTAACTTCTTACAAGGAGGATTTGGGCATTGGACAGACTTGGCGCGAGATTGCGAGTGCAGTCGATGTTATATCTCCGATGACCTACCCCTCTCATTATTCCAAAGGGATGTATGGCATAAGCAGGCCTGATCTGCAGCCTTATTCCATTATTCGACATGCGATGATGGATGCTCGGCAGAGCAATGCTATACTTCGGAAAAATAATGAGCAAGCGGCTGAAGTACGCCCATGGCTGCAAGGATTTACAGCCAGTTGGGTACATCCACATCAGCGCTATGGAGCGGAACAAATTCATAAGCAGATTCAGGCAGCTAAGGAGCAGGGCGTAAATGGGTTCCTGTTATGGAGCTCGAATTGCCGGTATGATTACCGTTCTTCAATTTGACAAAAGCTCGGTAACCGTAATCTTGACAGCCCCCAACCCCTCTGCTAATATTGCTAATAATATACGCGAGAGAACAGGAGCGCTAATGCTTTAGCGCCTTGGAATACGCACTGTAGAGAAACATTGAGGGAGGAACATAGTTGTGTGGGAAAACAAGTTCGCCAAAGAAGGACTAACCTTTGACGACGTACTGCTCGTACCCCGTAAATCGGAGATTCTTCCGAGGGAAGTCGATGTGTCGATCAACCTGAGTGCTAACGTAAAGCTGAACATCCCGCTTATCAGCGCTGGAATGGACACTGTTACGGAAGCCGCTTTGGCGATTGCAATGGCTCGGGAAGGCGGCATCGGAATCATCCATAAGAATATGTCGGTTGCACAGCAGGCGGAAGAAGTTGACCGGGTTAAACGGTCAGAGAGCGGAGTTATTACGAACCCTTTCTCGCTGACACCGAATCATCATGTATACGATGCTGAAGAGCTAATGGGCAAATACCGGATCTCCGGAGTTCCCGTTGTAGATGAGCATGGGAAGCTGGTTGGTATTATAACAAACCGTGACCTGCGCTTCATTCATGATTATTCGATGAAAATAAGCGAAGTCATGACGCATGAGAATCTGGTTACTGCACCGGTAGGTACCACGCTTCAACAAGCGGAAGTACTGCTGCAGAAGCATAAGATTGAGAAGCTTCCATTGGTTGATGAAACGAACACGCTCAAAGGCCTTATTACAATTAAGGATATTGAGAAGGCTATTCAATTCCCTAATGCTGCAAAGGACAAGCATGGCCGTCTGTTATGCGGTGCTGCTGTAGGCATTGCGAAGGATACATTGGAGCGTGCTGAAGCGCTTGTAGCATCTGGCGTAGATGCGCTTGTTGTAGATACAGCGCATGGTCATCAACGGAATGTTCTTGAGATGGTTCGCAAGCTTCGCGATAAGTA
Organism: Paenibacillus oenotherae; assembly: GCF_019443105.1. Taxonomy (GTDB): domain Bacteria; phylum Bacillota; class Bacilli; order Paenibacillales; family Paenibacillaceae; genus Paenibacillus_Z; species Paenibacillus_Z oenotherae. Next base: position 224,627 of record NZ_JAHZIJ010000007.1, on the reverse strand, counting down.
CCCCGACCTCACTATTATTGCGGGTAATGTTGCAACTGGCGAAGGAACTCGTGATCTAATTGAGGCAGGAGCATCTGTTATTAAAGTTGGTATGGGTCCTGGTTCGATCTGTACGACACGTATTATTGCAGGTATCGGCGTTCCGCAAATTACAGCGATTTATGACTGTGCAAGCGTTGCGCGTGAATATAACATTCCTATCATTGCAGATGGCGGTATTAAATACTCCGGCGATGTGACGAAAGCTATTGCTTCTGGCGCAAGCGCGATTATGATCGGCAGTCTCTTTGCAGGTACAGAAGAAAGCCCGGGAGAATCTGAGATTTATCAGGGACGCCGCTTTAAAGTGTACCGTGGCATGGGCTCCATCGGCGCGATGAAAGAAGGAAGTAAGGATCGTTACTTCCAGGAGAATGAGAACAAGCTCGTTCCTGAAGGTATTGAAGGCCGCGTAGCTTATAAAGGCCCGCTTGCTGATACGGTACACCAGCTAATCGGAGGTCTTCGTTCAGGCATGGGTTATTGCGGTACGAAGAGTATCGATGAATTGAAGAATGATACACAATTTGTACGCATTACGAATGCGGGATTGCGCGAGAGCCATCCGCATGATGTTCAAATTACGAAGGAAGCGCCGAACTACTCGCTGTAAGAAGCCAAGGAGGCTGTCTTTTCTTATTACGTTCATTCGAGACTTATTCGTTTGTCGGACAGACTCTAGGCATAGGGTACGGACCCAGGCAGGGAGATGGTGGCAGTCACCATTTTCCTGCCTGTCTTTTTTCGGGGAAGCGAACGTATAAACCGGCTAGTTATGTTACAATGAAGTGCAATATTATAATTCATGCAGCGAAGGAGAGAATGCGTTGAAACGGAACCTAAGACCGGCAAGATTGGTGTCGGTGATTTCCGCTATGTTGGTAGTCTGGCTGTTCACAATGGCAGTGGGTTCGACAGCAGTGCTGGCTGCTGGAGAAGATAAAGTCACTTACCCGGATAATTCGCTGGGACTCACGCTTCAATCAGCGATGTTGATTGATGCAGATACAGGACAAGTGCTGTATCAAGTCAACCAGGACCAGCCGCGTCCGCCTGCAAGCATGACGAAGATGATGACGGAGTTTATTGTCCTTGAAGAAATCGCAGCAGGTCGATTGAAATGGGATGGTATTGTAACAACTTCGGCGGCAGCTGCTTCCACGCCAAAGGACGGATCGCAAATTTATTTGGCAGAGGGCGACAAGCACACCGTTAAGGACTTATATATTGCTATGGCAGTCGGCTCAGCGAATGATGCTACCATTGCCTTGGCGGATCATATTGGCGGCAACGAGCAAGGGTTTGTGGACAAAATGAATGAGACGGCAAAGGCGCATGGCCTGAATTCCGCACATTTTACAGGCGCAACCGGACTTAATGATACAACCGTTATTTCAGCTGCCGATATGGCGAAGTTTGCTGCTATTATTCTTAAGAAGCATCCGGAGTTTCTGGAGTATTCCAAGCTTCCATCCTATAAGTTCCGTGAACGTGATACGGCTCCAATGATCAATTATAACTGGATGCTGGAATCGAATAAGAATGTTAAGGCGCTCAAGCAATACGCTTATGATGGCGTAGATGGAATGAAGACCGGCTATATTGGCGCAGCAGGATATTGCTTTACAGGAACAGCGGAGAGAAACGGCATCCGGCTTATTGCGGTTGTTATGGGTGCGAAGTCGAAAGGATCGCGCTTTCTTGAAGCTGCCAAGCTGTTCGACTATGGATTCAATAATTTCGAGCGAAAAACTGTCATTGCGCCTAAAGCAACGATAGATAATGCAAAAACGGCAACAATAAAGAAAGGCGTATCGACAGAAGTGCCTGTCGTTACTGCGACGGATGTTACTTTCCTCGTGAAGAAGGGTGTTGAGCCCAAGATTGAGCAAACGAAGCTGAGCCTGATGTCAGAGGACGAATTGGTCGCGCCGATCAAGAACAGCCAGAAGGTCGGAACGGTTACGTATTCTTATACAGATGCGGATACGGGCAAAGTGATTGAGAAGACGGTTGATCTGATCAGCACGGAAGAAGTGGAGAAGGGCAGCTGGTGGCGCCTTATGTTCAGGGCAATCGGTGATTTCTTCGCAGGTTTGTTCAATGGGATTGTTGGCTTATTCTAAATAATTCGCAGTATCCCGATGCGTAATTCATGGTTGTCGATTGCCCCGGGATGCTGTAAAATTAATGGTTAGAGTTAATACGGAAATTCTGGAAGCACGCAGAAAACAAGTTGATGCTTACGAAGTAAGTTTTCTGCTTTATGCAGAGGCATTACAAGGAAGCACGCAGAAAACTTTTAGGAGGCACTATTAAATGGAAACAGGAACTTCGGTTGTAAAACGTGGTATGGCTGAAATGCAAAAGGGCGGCGTCATTATGGACGTTATGAACGCTGAGCAAGCTAAGGTCGCTGAAGCAGCTGGCGCAACAGCAGTTATGGCGCTTGAGCGTGTACCTTCCGATATTCGCGCTGCTGGTGGAGTAGCCCGTATGTGTGATCCGACTGTTGTCGAGGAAGTTATGAAGGTTGTATCGATTCCGGTAATGGCTAAGGCTCGTATCGGCCACTATGTGGAAGCAAAGGTACTGGAATCCCTTGGCGTTGATTACATCGATGAGAGTGAAGTATTAACTCCAGCGGACGAAGTATTCCATATCAGCAAGCAAGAGTTTACGATCCCATTCGTATGCGGCGCCAAAGATCTTGGAGAAGCGCTGAGACGTATTCAAGAGGGCGCTTCGATGCTTCGTACGAAGGGCGAGCCAGGTACAGGCAACATCGTTGAAGCTGTTCGTCATCTTCGTCTGATCAATGGTCAAATGCGCAAAGTACAGAACTTGTCCAAGGACGAGCTGTACCACGAAGCGAAATTGCTGGGCGTTCCTTATGAGCTGCTTCTTGGCATTCACGAGACTGGCAAGCTCCCTGTCGTTAACTTTGCCGCTGGCGGCGTAGCAACGCCTGCGGATGCAGCGCTTATGATGCATTTGGGTGCAGATGGCGTATTCGTTGGTTCCGGTATCTTCAAATCGGACAACCCTGAGAAGTTTGCTCGCGCTATTGTTGAAGCAACAACGCATTATCAAGATTATAAGCTGATCGCGGAAGTGTCCAAGAACCTTGGCACACCGATGAAAGGCATCGAAATCTCGAAGCTTGAAGCTTCGCAGCGCATGCAGGATCGCGGACTATAAGAAGCATATCGCGCTGCAAGCATTGATGCATTGATGCGCTTTGGCTAGATGATTTCGCAGTTGGATGGAAAGAAGGCATACTACGATGAAGATTGGCGTATTGGCGCTGCAAGGCGCTGTTGCGGAGCATATACGGAGCATTGAAGCAGCCGGCGGTGAAGCTGTTGCTGTTAAACGTACAGAGCAGCTGGATGAGCTCGGCGGACTAATTATTCCTGGCGGAGAGAGCACGACCATCGGCAAGCTGATGCGCAAATATGGCTTTATCGATGCTGTGCGCAGCTTCTCCGCTCAAGGCAAACCTTTATTCGGCACCTGTGCAGGTCTAATCGTGCTTGCAGAGCGCATTGAAGGCCAGGAAGAGGCGCATCTTGAGCTGATGGACATGACGGTAGCGCGTAATGCGTTCGGTCGTCAACGGGAAAGCTTCGAGACGGATTTGCCAGTCAAAGGCATCGACGAGCCGGTGCGGGCCGTATTCATCCGCGCTCCATTGATTAAGGAGGTCTCGTCTAAGGTGGATGTGCTGTCTACCTATAACGGCGAGATTGTAACAGCAAGACAAGGACATCTGCTGGCATGCTCCTATCATCCGGAGCTGACCGATGATTATCGGCTTCATGCTTATTTCTTGAGTATGGCGGAGGAAGCGGCTGCGGCTAAGCAATAAGGGCAGAAGATTGCGGCATCGGCATATCAGGCTGTTGAGAAAGTCCGGCGGACTTGGCCAGGAGAGACTCAGCGATGACTTCAATCCGGCAGAAGTGAGAGAAGCCTGCATAAGTGCAGGAATTCCGAGATTAATAAGCCGTAGGTGGCAGAATACCTGCAATTAAGCTTGAATATGAAGCGGAAGTGGCCGATAGTGAGGAAAGACGGAGGAATTCCTGCTTTTTGGCAGGCATTCGGTCTTCAGGAGGCCCGGAACGAGAAAAAACCTGTAATTTCGCAGGAATGTTCAACGTTTATGGTTCGCACCGCGCGCAGCTTCTAGCGCGCGGTGTTTCGCTGCATTTGGCGGCGTTTGGTCGAATCGTTCCCCTGGGCAAGGGCGGGGGATTACTAAACAAGCTTTCTTAGAGAGGGGTTCACCTTTCCGTGTTGGATGTTAAATTGTTGAGGAATGAATTCGAGAAAGTCGAGCAGGCGCTGCGCAGCCGCGGCAAGTCTCTGGATCTCATTGCCGGTTTCCCGGCGCTGGATACCAAGTGGCGTGATCTGCTGCAGGAGAGCGAGCAGTTGAAGAGCCGCCGCAATACGGTCTCTCAAGAAGTTGCGAAGCTCAAGAAGAGCGGTGGCGATGCTGAAGCGCTTATCGTAGAGATGCGTGAAGTAGGCGACCGGATCAAGGCGCTGGATGAGGAAGTCCGTATCGTGGAGGCGGAGATTAGCGAGTTGACCCTTGCAATCCCGAATCTTCCGCATGAAAGTGTGCCGCTGGGCAAATCAGAAGAAGAGAATGTTGAGGTTCGTCGTATCGGCGAGGTTCGGACCTTCGATTTCGAACCCAAAGCACATTGGGATATTGCGCAGAGCCTAGGCATTCTTGATTTTGAGGCAGCTGGCAGAGTGACGGGATCACGCTTCGTATTCTATCGCGGTCTCGGAGCAAGATTGGAGCGCGCGCTCTTCAGCTTCATGATGGATCTGCACAGTGATAAGCATGGCTATGAAGAGGTTCTGCCGCCGTACATTGTGAATCGTGACAGCCTTATCGGTACAGGACAGCTTCCTAAGTTCGAGGAGGATCTGTTCAAGCTTGAGGGTTCGGATTATTATTTGATCCCGACGGCTGAAGTACCCGTGACCAATATCCACCGTGAAGAGATTCTGTCGGCTGAAGATCTGACGAAGAATTTCGTAGCATTGAGCGCTTGCTTCCGCTCTGAGGCCGGTGCAGCAGGTCGTGATACCCGCGGGTTGATCCGCCAGCATCAATTCAATAAGGTAGAGCTTGTGAAGCTGTGCAAGCCTGAGGATTCGTATGCAGAGCTTGAGGCCATGACTGGCAATGCGGAAACCGTTCTGCAGCTGCTCGGTCTGCCCTACCGTGTGCTTGCATTGTGTACGGGAGATATGGGCTTCAGCGCGGCGAAAACATACGATCTTGAAGTATGGCTGCCAAGCGGAGGAACATACCGCGAAATTTCGTCATGTTCCAATGTGGAGGACTTCCAGGCACGGAGGGCGAACATCCGCTTCCGCCGCGAGCCTAAGAGCAAGCCGGAGTTTGTTCATACTTTGAATGGCTCGGCACTGGCCGTAGGCCGTACGGTTGCTGCTATTCTTGAGAATTACCAGCAGGCGGATGGAACTGTCGTTGTACCGGAAGTGCTGCGTCCGTACATGGGCGGTCTTGAGGTAATTGCACCACGGTAACACTGTTTCCTGGTTAGATAACCTGGATTTCTTGGGTAGATGCCCTGAATAGATAGCGCCAGATTGTCCGTATGATCCGCAGGATTAGCGGGAATACTACGGTTGATCAAAGCGATTAGCGGTCATCCCGGCTGCAATAGAGCAAAAAAATGTATCGCAGGTCAAAATTGGAGTTGCGTATCCTTTTTGGCCTGTGGTACAATTCATCTTGTGACCTTTAAAGGTTGATTTATTTATATGGAGAGGTACCGAAGCGGTCATAACGGGGCGGTCTTGAAAACCGTTAGGGTGCAAGCCCACGTGGGTTCGAGTCCCACCCTCTCCGCCAGTTATACAAGAATAAGAACGACTACATAGATACGCCAAGAAGATGGGAGCAGAACAGCTCCTGTCTTTTTTTGCATTATTCAGCCGCTTCTTGGGAGCCCCTTGAATCAAGATTCATCGTGAATGGTATAAAAAAGCTGCTGCAGCCGCATATTATCCGCATGGAGGTGGTAAGCAATGAGCAAACGCGATGAACTGAACATCGACCAGCAGCAGTTGGCTGAGGCATGGCGGTCAGCGCTGCCGCAATCTATTCTCGAAGCGGACAGGGCGACGGTGCTGCCGGATGAGTCTGATCCCAAGTCGCTGCGGATTACGATTGATACCGCTGGACATCAAATGTACAGCTTTGATTTTAAAGTGACCTATATCGATAGTCGTGAGGTTCATGTGACCCTGATCGATGTCGAGAAGGAAAATAAGACGGTTGACGAGCGTACGGACATTATTCAGCAGCTTGTACAGGATTACACGAGACATATTCACGAATGCGCACAAGCTTTGAAGGTATTGACGCATGCCTAAGCATGCCCTTAGCAAAGCGAATGAAAGGCGGGCTGCACGATGACGAAGGTTAAAGGAACGGCAGATAAAAATTTGAGCAATGTCGTCGAGGATCTGGATAAGAATCCCGTCAACAGCCATCATGCCCAGCAGATCCAGCAGGATACGAATGACCGTCGTCATCAGGATCTGCTTAATCATGATGAGCCTACGGATTTGCACCATCCCCGTACCTAGCAGGGGTTAAGATCATAAGGGAGGTGTGCCCCATGGGCAAGCAGAAGAGCGTGCCTGTGCCAAATCCTGATCAGCATGAGGAGAAGGCGCAGAATAATCGAGGCGGCCTTCAAGAGCCATTGTCGGGCTCGAAGAAGACCAAGCAGCATAATCATACGAGCCACAATAACCCGCAAGGGTAATCATTGCGGCGTGTGGTTGGCTGTCAACACGTATCGCCCCACCGCGCTGGGAGCTGCGCATCATTGCGGGTTGCAATATAAGATCCCTATTTCTCTGCGGAGGAATAGGGATCTTTGCTGCTGCACCATGCACCAGGCCTATCTGCGGAAGCCGTAATCCTTGATTTTCGCTTTAACCTTGCACTGGATGTTCACATGGGGGAACTCCTCATACCAATCAAGCTTCTTCCAAGCCCGATAAGTCATGCTGTTGCGTACGTAGATTCCGACACCGATGCTGTCGACCTTCTTCTCCTGCAAATACTGAATCAAGCGTGTGGCCCGGTGTGTCAAAATCTCGGAAATCTGCTGCTCCAGCTTATGCCGATGGGCTTTATTGCCGAGACTTAATTCACCTATATACTCCACAACGGATACCTTTAAGGATATATCAATGTTAACGTTCGCGTGTTCGCCCTTATGGCTGATATCCATCTTCCTCAAGCTGTTCAAGGAGCTCAACATGACGGTCTTGCTTTCCTTCGTGTGCTTGGCAAGATCAAGACTAATCTCACCGTGCTTGAAATTCTCCCGCAGAAATGCAAATATGAGCGTATCATCTGCCTTAATTTTGCCAGCATAGGTGCCATCATGGAACAGAGCTATCCCATCTACTTCAATACTTTTGCCGGCATCCTTCACAATTGGAGCTACGGGCTCAATCCCGTCATCATAATAGTCTCTTGTAAAGGAATACAGCGTCGTCACCGGGATGGTGTGACCCTTTGCTTCTTTCTCGATAAGACGATCGATATATTTGCCTGTTCGCGGGTACTCTTTATAATTTTTCTTAAGCATGTCATGCGCTACTCCATTCACGACGACGATCTTTATTTGCTCCGATGTGGTAGGGTCTCTTAATAGGGTGTCCAACTGTTCCCAAAATCCGTCTCTTGCTATAGAGAGGCCAAACAAGGTAGTTCGCAATTGACCGCTGACTAACAGGAGATTGGTCTGCCTGGCCAGTTTAATTCGAGCCTCCTTGCCGCTCTGGGCGACAGTTGTTAAAAATTCTCTCGACACTTTAATCTCCGGGTCTGCCTTGGGGATGCTTATGGAGAACTGGATTCGGCCATCCTTCAATAAATCATAGCTTGTTACTTGGATGAAGCCCGTCCGTTCCAGAATCCGCTGGTCACCACAGCCAGTAAGAAGGATAAGCAAAGTCAGCAGCAGGATAGATACATGTTGTCTACTCACTTGCCGCTGCACCTCGCTTTCTGTGAATGAGCAGTACAAATATCAGCACAAGAGGCAAGCCGAACGAGATGCCGAATTCGATATAGCCCAGATAGGCAAGCCATTGTTCTACTTCGCTAGATATGTCAGGGATGAAGGAGAAGAGATAGGCTGCAACAATAATGATTGCCGAGAGCAATCGTTCGTTGATCGGAAAAATCCGTCGACTGACCTCTTTGGCCGACCAGCAGTACATGACAGTCGTAACGATGATCGTGAACATGATGAAGCCATACAGCAAGTTTTCCGTAGCCTGTATGAACGGGAGCTGAATATAGGCCAGAAGATTAAGGATTGGAAACTGCAGTGTCTTCAACTGCTCGTAGTAGTAAAAACCAAATGCAATGAAGCAGTAATAGATATAATTAATCGTTGTAATGAGATGGCCAATGAGAGCTGCTTTTATAAGCTTGGTTTTCTTGTTCGCGTATGGAAAGAGGAGTAGACAAAGTGTGTAGCCGGCAAAGCTCGAATAAATGCTAAAGGCGCCTTCAACAGTAGCGGAGCTGCCTCGGAAAATAAACGGTGTCAATCTCGCCCACTGGAAATCTGCATAGTAGAAAAAAAGCAATAATACCATCCATATCAGCAGCCAGAAAAAGACTGTTGAAGCTTTCGCTATATTGTAGATGCTCTGGATCAATAAGAAAAATATAAGGATATCGAGAACAAATTTGAATACCATCGGATTGGTGGTAGGGAACGCGACCATTTGGAAAATGAGCACGTAATTCTTGGTAATCAAGCAGCCGATCATCGCCCAAACGCAGACCAGGATGAGATAGAAGGGGAAGAGAATGATTCTGGGAATCGATTGCTCCAGAATCTCGAAGATGGAAGCTCCCTTCCCCAGCCGATAAACAACCCCGATCAATAAGATGTTCAATACAACGATCAGAGACACTGGAAGGATGGCAAGCCAGCCATTCGTACCGAAATTCTCCGCCAGTATCTGAGGCAGCCGGAACATAACAACACCAGACTGTATCATATAGATGAGAATGGCAACATGGAATTGTGATAATTTCTCCTGCATGGCGGACCATCCTCATTTCTTCATTTTATTTCTGACCTTATTCGATGTCTTGGCCTGAGAAGGCCGCGCAGTAAGGAACTTGAATGGCGCCACGATAAAAACATCCTTCCAATCCTTGAACATAAACGGGGCAACGGGGGTCAAATAAGATGAGCCTAGGCTGGTCAGCCCGCTCATATGAATCACAATAGCAGCGATTCCGACCGCTAAGCCGAAATTTCCCCATGTCCCTGCCAGAATAATCAATCCGAACCGGAGAAGACGTATGGATGCGCTCATGACATAGGCCGGGGTTACGAAGGATGCGATAGCAGAGGCAGCCACTGTAATGATGAGAATATTGCTGGTTAATCCGGCCTGAACCGCGGCTTGTCCAATGACAATACCGCCTACAATGCCGATTGTCTGACCGATCTTGGTCGGCAATCTTGCCCCGGCCTCTCTGAGCAATTCAATCGTCGTCTCCATGAATAATGCCTCATACAAGGGGGGAAACGGGACTCTGCCGCGGGATTCTGTCAAGGTAAGAAGCATATTCTCGGGAATCATTTCGTAATGATAGGTCGTGACGGCTACATACAGCGCAGTGAAGGTCAGCGTAATGATAAGCGCAAGCAACCGCAGCAGCCGGCTGGCGCTGCCGAGCATCCAACGCTGATAATAATCATCGGAGGATGAGAAATATTCGAAGAATGAGGTGGGCGCGCTGAATGCCGACGGGCTTCCATCTACGAGGCCTACAATTCTTCCTGCGACTAATTTGGACACGATCGCATCCGGCCGCTCCGATGTGAGAAACTGCGGGAAAATGGAATAAGGAGAATCATCGATATATTGCAGCAGCATATTCGTATCGAATACAGCGTCCACTTCGATGCCTCGTATCCTTGCAATAGCCTGGTTCACGTAATCCATACTGGCGATATCTTGCACGTACAGCACGTAAACATCCGTCTTGGTGACTTCTCCTACGGACAGCTTGATTACTTTCAGGTGAGAGCTCTTGATGCGTGAGCGAATCAGCGATAAGTTGGTACCGGCTTGCTCTGTAAAAGCATCATGCGGGCCTGTAATAACAGTCTCTGTCTCTGATTGTGATATCGCACGCGAGGTGCTGCCGAACACATCGGCAAGAAAGACATCATTTTGAAAGAAAAGGGCAGCTTTCCCGGACAAGATTCCGATTATCAATTCTTTTGGATCGCTTACGCTGGCAAATCGGGATTGCTTGAGTATCGTCGGAATGACTTCAGCTTCACCAGTGAGCAGCGGGTTCATGATATCCTGATACAGCCTGTCATGGTCGACCTGATGGCCGAAATAGAGCAAGTCTATATGAAGCTCCGGATAGCTTCTGTGGATAAGATCGATACAGTCTTGAAACTCATGCAGCGCATGTTCAAGTGAAAGCTTATCGGAGCGGTCATTGGTACTTGGCTGGGGTTGTATGTTGTCGGTTGCCATTTCTTCACCTTCATTCGAGAATCGAATGGATACATTTTACTTTTGTATACTATGCGCTAATGAGGGCGTTATTAAACATCAAACTTTGCATCAGGTAATTAATCGAGTGAAGTCGCAAAAAAGGTATTTCGTTTCGTTTTATATAGATCGCCTATTAAATGCGAGAGCATTGATTAAAAATAAATGTTGGAAACTACTATGCAAAAATAGGTAATTTGTACCTTACAAATAAATTACAGAAATGTAATTATAAAATAAGCGGATCCGCAATCAGATGGTCATCACTAAAAAAGAAAGGGTGAGCAACTAGTGAATGCAAAGCTATTGAAATGTGTTATTGTTGCTGTTTTATTTATTACTTCATTATCTTCGTCTGCATACGCCTATACAGAAAAGGACGCAGAATCTGTCCCAACCGGGGAAGTTGTGTATCAAAGTGAATTGGGAAATAAGGTAGTTAAAATACAAAAGACAGAAGATGATGTTGAGTCTTACGTCGTTGTATCAAAACCCATTATTTATAATGAAATTACTGAAGAGCTGAAAAAGAAAATGATAGGTTCTAAGGAAAAAGTAAAGATTCAAAGGGTATATTTTGAAAATGCGGATAGTATTGAACAAGCAAAAAGAATCGCCGCTACTCCATCGCCTGAATTGACAAAAGGAGCTTCAGGTATACAAGCACTATCAAAAGTTAGTTTTTGGCACGGGAGTTTTATTGAGGAAGTTTGGAGTTGGTGGTGGGGTGACGGATGGGATATCCATATCTCTTCAACTGATGTGAATTATATTACAAACCTTTCATGGGTTGGGGCTGATTCGCTTGCTGCTTATCTAGCAGCAACAGGCGTAATATCAAATCCTGCTGCCGTTGTGGTTGGAGGAATATTAACTGTCGCAATTCTTACTCTATCTTGGTCACTTCAGAATAATGATGGAAGTATCGATATCACTGTGTACGAACCCAATATCAACATGGCCAACGGTGTCTGTGTTCAAGCATCGCAATGGCTGGGTCAAGCGACAGGCTTAACAGGATTCCTTAATTATTTCTGGCCATCCAATGCACCTGGTTTCTGCAATTAATGAATACCATGTTTAGGACAGTGCCACTTATTATGATGGTCGTTGTAACAGCTGTCGTGCATCTAATCTTTTACAATTACTTTGTCGAACAGGGATTATCAAGGAAAGCCGCTACTCTAATTCCAACCATTCCTATAGCGGGTTATTTATGTGGTTATTTTGTGGCATTATATGTTCAAAGGTATGAAAAAAGAAAATATAAAAAATAGAACTAATACATCAAAAAGAACTGCACGGAAAATCCTTATCCGTTGCAGTTCTTTTAATACGTTTAATAGGGTTATTATGTATCGAATAGCTCTTATATAAAATCACTTTCGGTTGTCCGTTACAAACGAAAATTTTTGAAGGTAAATGCCGAACTGAAAAACTGTTATATCAAGGGTTTGGCTGAACTAACGTGGCGGCCCCGAGAGGACTTGAACCTCCGACCTGCGGTTTAGGAAACCGTCGCTCTATCCACTGAGCTACGGAGCCACAGCAATATATATTATAACACAAACTCGCCACTGGAACCAAAAGGAATTATCAAGGTATCCTCCATTGAGGGAAAGCTTCAATTTGGGGTCAAAGGAATGCAATTAGAATAGTTATCCACAAAGTATCCACATTGTTGCTAACAAATCCACAGGCTATGCATGAATAAAGGGCTTCCTCATTTCCGATGATGCGGCTTTAGCAGATGCTCCGCTACCAGCCGGATTTATCATCACTTGTTCATACTATCCTCCAATTGAAAAAATTCCCTAATTATTATAACATATAATGGGATTATGCGGTGAGGCATGCGGCAGCGGAAGGATAATGCCGTCTGCATTCGACATTTGCTTGCTGTTAGCGGCATTTCTAGTGTCAAATGAAGCTGTAGTGTCTCGCATGAAGCACCCATTTTGCATTTTGTCGAAAATTTATTTTTAAAAGGGATGATTTATCGACAAGATTTTACAAAATACTTTGACATTTAGGCGTATAATGAATCATGTTACTGATTGTAACCTTCGATGCGATAGGAGCGATCCCCGAGGCGTCATGAATGATAAAATGAAGTTGCTAGATGAATTACAAGTGCTTCGCTTACAGCTCTTAGCAGCAGCTGAAGCACGCGGGAGCTTAACAGACCCTGAGGTGCTGGCTATTAGTGAAGCGGCGGATGAGCTTATCGTAACTTTGCAGCATATTCAGAAGAATGAGCTCAATCGTTAGATGCCTGATGCCTGTGAATATGTCTAACGATTGAGCATCTGTATGGGCTGCTCTAGTCTTTGATTTCCGTTCGGCGTTTGCCCTTTCTGACACGCTTGAAGAACTGTGTAAGAAGAGCAGCGCATTCATCCTGCAGGACGCCGCTTACGAGTTCAGTCTCATGGTTGAACCTAGGCTCCTGCAATAAGTTCATTAATGTGCCCCCGCAGCCGGCTTTCGGATCAATGGTGCCGTACACAACTTTGTGAAGGCGGCTTTGAACGATTGCTCCTGCACACATCGGGCAAGGCTCCAATGTTACATATAAGGTACATTCCAGCAGACGCCATGCGCCAAGCTTGATGCTCGCTTCACGAATGGCAATCATCTCTGCGTGGGCAGTCGGGTCGAGAGACGTCTCACGCAAATTATGACCTCTTCCGATAATCTCGCCATCCTTTACGATGACGGCCCCGATTGGAACCTCACCCAGCTGCTCTGCCTTTAACGCTTCTTCAATCGCCTCACGCATCCAGCGCTGGTCTTCTTCACGAACAAATTTCATACAAGGGATTCCTCCATAGATGACAGGTTTAGCACAAGGTAGTATTCGACAAGCAGGGAATGTCGGTTTTTCGCGAATTATCCCCCGAACAAACATTCCTTGTTAACACCATGTGTATAATATTGTGGATAAAGTCGAGCTTATACACAGAGTTATGCACATTTTATTAATTTGGCTTGTTGACTGTTGCAAAAATCTGTGGACAAAGTGGGATCCATTACTTTCATTTCTAGTCAGGTATGATATGATCCAAATAGATATTAACAACTGGGCCAAAGGGTGTGTCGTAAGTTGTCGGTAAAAACGAAACTGTCCTTTATGATTTCGTTTATTGTATTTGTGCTTCTCGTTCTTAATGTGATTCTGAACGAATATTCGACGCGGGTCAACCTGCAAGCTGATACCGAATCCAACATGCTGCACATGAGCAAGCAAATTGCCCAGAATGTGACACAGTATGCCATTGGGTACAGATTGCTGGAAGAGGTGCTGGAGGACAAGCTCTTGACGGCCTCTATAGCCGCGGCGAACAAGCTCGGCCCTGATCTGGATAAGATTACGACGGAACAGCTGCAGCGGCTGGCGATCAAGGTCGGTGTTACTGATATCTCGCTAATGGTGAAGGAGAACGGGGAATACCGGGTAGTGCGATCCTCCGATTATCGCGAGATGGAGGATACCTTGATGTACCGATGGGGCCAGCGCAGCAAGATGCTGAAGCAGACGAGCAAGACACGGAAGCAAGTGAGAGGGCATTTAATTGAATTCTGGACGAATCCCGTGGAGTGGACGGGGGAGGAGTCCAGCTTTGTGGATAAATGGGCATTCTATGATGACAAGCAGAAGAGCTATGTGATTAGCTGTTTTATAAGGGATTATAATACGATCAACTATGGACAGATTGCAGGCCCGACATCATATATCTCTCAGATGCTTGCGAATAATCCCGTCATTCTGGAGATTACAGGTTTTAATTCCAACTTGCTCGGTAAAGAGCCGATCGTGGATTTGCCGCCGGCCGTTACAGCGGATGACATGTTCGAGCGCCCGCTTGCGTTCGGCAGCTACAACTACGAAGAGAGCAAGCAAGATATGAAAGATATAGGACGGGCCAAGGAAGGAGAAGTTGTATTCCGGCAGGCAAAGCTTCATGATCGCGATGTTATGAAGAGCTTCGTTCCTATTCAGGAGCCTTCGGGAATGGTCGTGGGCATTGTTCTGGACAAGGAACCGATGATGGCGGTTATTGAGGAGCAGCGAATCAACCTCATTATGATCTCCATCATCCTGCTTGTTATTGTCGTCTTCTGTATTTATTGGCTGTCCGACCTTCTTATAAGGCCGATACGATCTATTCTGTGGAAGGTCAACGAAGTATCATTCGGAAGATTCGACAATTCCATTGAAGTGAACCGGAAGGATGAGCTCGGTCAGCTGGCGCAGCGGGTCAATGCGATGTCCAAAAATCTGGGTGTCTACATGAACAAGCTCAAGCTGGCGTTCGAGGAGAACCGCAGCATGAAGGAATATCTGGAGTCGTTCATTAATCAGACGACAGATGCGATTCATGTGGTCGATCTGGATGGCCGAATTACCCAGGTCAATCGTGCATTCGAGCAATTGTTTGAATACAGCGCGGATGAAGCGCTGGGCAATATGCTGTCGCTCGTGCCGGATCATCTCATAGCGGAGGAGCAGCAGACGATGGAATGGCTCAATTCCGGCAAGCTGCTGCCAGCAAGGGAGACTATCCGGGTTACGAAGAGCGGGGAGTGGATCTCTGTCAGTGTAACGACCTCGCCGATTCGGGATAAGAATGGCGCTATCCGGGCGATTGCCAGCATTACCCGTGATATGACAAGCCGCAACAAAATGGAAGAGCTGCTGCGCCGCTCAGAGAAGCTGACGACCGTAGGCCAGCTTGCGGCTGGTGTCGCACATGAGATCCGCAATCCGCTGACGACTCTGAGAGGCTTTCTCCAGCTGCAGCTGGAGACAAGCAAGTTCAACTCCCGGCATGTCGATATTATGCTGTCCGAGCTGGATCGTATCAATCTGATCGTAGGCGAGTTTCTTATCCTGGCCAAGCCGCAGGCGACGAGGTTCGAGGAGAAGGATGTCCGATTTATTTTTGGCGATGTTATTTCATTGCTCGACAGTCAAGCTCATCTGTGTGACATTGTGTTCGAGACGGATTTCAGTACGGATTCCTGTCTGATCTCCTGTGAGGAGAATCAGTTGAAGCAGGTATTTATTAACGTAATCAAAAACGCTATAGAAGCGATGCCGCAAGGGGGGGTTATTCAAGTCGAGATCAAACGGGGGCGCAGCGGGCATGTACTCGTCTCCATTACGGATGAAGGGATAGGGATTCCAGAGGATATCATTCCTAAGCTGGGCGATCCCTTCTTCACGGGCAAGGATACGGGCACAGGGCTTGGGATTATGGTCAGCCAGCGCATCATCCAGAGCCACTACGGCACGATGGATATCGTGAGTAAGGTGAATGTGGGCACCAAAGTGACGATCTCCCTGCCGCTGCTGATGGAAGGTCATGGCGATCTATGAAAGCCTGCTTGAAGCCGGTTGAAACCGTTGAAGTAACGGTCAAACGAGCGGAATTTCCTGGTTATTTTAATGGAATGATGAAATAAGCAGATAATGAGAGTTGTATAGAGCAATACAGCGTGAACAGGGGATTTACTGCCGTTAAATGCTAGCCGCAGGCCAAATTGGCTTGCGGCTATTCTTTACATGTATGTAAGGCAGGCGTAAGATACGATTCATGATTCATTATTTATGAAGGAAGGTCGAAAGGCAAGCATGTCGAATCAAGCAAGTTTATCGCTGAGTCCTTGAATGGAAAAGGAACGGGGGAACCAACAAAGCCGGAAGTGATTGCCGCAATGGAATGTGGCATCTCTATCATGCTTTATGGGGTGAATCCTGATGTGCAGGCAAGATTGCAGGCCCGCGCATGGGTAGGGCGACTCTCACGCCCGAATCCGACAGCTAACCTCGTAAGCGTATTTGAGAGAGGCAACGATTTCCTGCGTAAGACGCGGCTGCTTTTTTTTGCTGTGTCTTTTAAGAAGCCGCGTGGAGAGTTCCCTCTTCCAGCAGGCTTCTTTTTTTGTTGCCTCCTCTTCGAAAACATAGGAGGAGAATTCAAATGGATCATCGGGATCAAGCGCATGTTCTTGTATCAGCGCCTAGCAAAACAGGGGAGGATTTCATCCGCCAGCTTATGCTGAAGAAGCTGCCTTGTGCGGCTATCGTCAACAACAAGGAAGAGATGAGACGATTGGAGTCCATCGGCATTAAAAAGTTTGTGATGGTGAAATCATCCAAAGAAGAGACATGGACGATGCCGAATTATGAGATCGGCAAGGTCATTCTCTTCGAAAGCAGCCTGAATCTGTGCTGCCGATATATTGATATGTGCCGTGCGTGGACTTCCAATCCGATCTACGTTATTACGCGCACGAGCAATCCGCGGCTCGTCTATAAGCGTCTCGGAGCAACGTTCGTTATTCATACGCATAACGAGGATATTTCATTCTTAATTGATGCCACGGCTGCTGATACCTGCAGCAGCGGCAAGCGTTAAGAGCAGTGGACAGAAGCTTGGCAGGCGAAGACGCCAAGCATCCTGCGATTCCATGCAGCACTATAATTAGCGTGAGGAATGCTGCGTACCCTGATCGAGCAGCTTCAGCTCTTTGGCTTGCGCGATTGCCTTTGTACGCCGATTGACCTTTAATTTGGCGAAAATATTTTTCACATGGACCTTAACCGTACTGATGGCAATAATCAAATGATCGGCAATTTCCTTGTTGGATAATCCTGCAGCCAGTAATGCGAGCACCTCCAGCTCACGATCCGTGAGTGGTTCCTCCATCCTGGCTGGCAGGGACTTCGCTTCTTCCACCGAATGCGGTTCCGTATCAGGCAGGTCAGGCGAGCCTTGCAGCACGCACATCAGCATGCCATGTGATGCCATAGCGAGGATAACGGCCATGCGATCATAAGTGAATACATCGCTTGCAAGCTTATTCTCAAGGTAAAGAACGCCCAGCATCGTGCCATGAATAGTGACGGGGATGCACAGGGAGGATTGTGGCCGGTGCTTCGCAATATACGGGTTGTGAATGAGCCAGCTCTGTTCTCCGGCGGTATAATGGACATCCTCCTGTGTACGAAAGACATATCTGATGATCCCTTCCGGCAAGAGCGAGCTGTCATTCAGCTCCAGAGGGAATGGGGCAGCCTGCGCCACCGAATCCGCATAGACCTGAATATAAAGCGCATCATTGCTGCCTGTAAGCAGTGCGCCCTTGCTGGCCCCCGCATATTTCATAATCGTATTCATGATTTCCGCAAGCACAGCATCCAGGTCTGTCTGATTCGCTATCGCCCGGGTCGTTGCAAGCAGCGCTGCGAGATCAACGTTGTCGACAGAATGAGGCTCGCTCCGGTTGCTCCCCGCGCCTGCCGCCCGCTCTGCAGCATTCCTTCCCGCCGGCGTCTGTGTGCCCACAGACGTCTCAGCGGCGTTCTCTTGCTGCTGCCAGTGCAGCATCCGTGCTTCCAACTGCGCTGCCTTCACCGCCACGCCCCATTGCTTGAACCCCTCAACAGCCAATTGCAAATAAAATAACGCCGCCTTGCTCTTGCCACGGCTTGAATAATAGCTCGCGGCGAGCTCTCCGGCAAGGCTTGTCACCTGCATATCGCCTTGCTCTCTTGCCTCGCGGATGGCTCTGTCATACATCTCTTCAGCTACACTAAATTCGCTGGAGACCCGGGCAAATTCAGCCTGAAGAAGATGCTGCTTGGACTGATAATTAGCCGGGCTCCATGCTGCCCATTGTCTGTAGCGACGAAGACTGCGAAGCAAGCCCTTTTCGATAGATGGCCCCCTCTTTGCCGGTGTATAGGCAGCCAAAGCGGCGAGCGATTCATAGAATAGGCATTCCGGCAAATGGGGCAAATGAGTGGCATATGCTTCGTACGATCTCGCTTGTCTGGCCCAGCGGACGGCCTCCTCATAGCTGCCCAGGAAATAGCAAAGCTGAGTCTTATACGTGCTGTATTGGAACAAGGTGGTGGCCGAGGTCTCCTCCTTGCGAATACGGTCTAGAAATTCCTCCTCCTCAAAGCCAGCGCTGCTGAAGGAATCCGGCGCAGCCGTCCCGCCCTGAAGAGCCAGAATAAATTGCTGATAGAGGTAGAAATTCTGCCTTACGAATTCATCATTGGTTGTATCGAGCACTGCCATATAGTCTGCAATCGCTCTGGCTAGTTCACTTAACGGGGCTCTCGTGTACAAGGAATTGATATGCGCGCCGATGGCATAGCTGGCGAACACATAGTCTCCCGAATCCATGCCAAAACGGAGCGCCTGTGCCAAATAGAGGTCTCCTTCGCGGGCATTGCCGGCAAATTGGCAAAGAACACCGCCGTATACGGTGTAGGTTTTGCTTTTGATCGAAGCGATATTGTAACGCTCGGACAGCTCCACGCCCACCTTGCCGATTGCAAAGCCTTTATCGAATTTGCCGAGTGCGCTCCCCAGAAGCATCCCGTATGCAGAATAGACAGCCGCAGAAACCGGGGTGTTGCCATATTTGAGAGACAATTGAATCGCTCTGCACATCAGCAGAAAATAAACCTTCTTATTCGTGAAGAAGGTGGAGGGTATAATTGCAAAAATCAGATTCATCGCGGCGATCCGCTCCCGATCCGACATTTCCTCCATATGAGCGAGCCTGTCATACCGATTGCGCAGCAGCAGCTCAATCCGCTTCCCTTCCATCAGAAGCATCAAGTTCCCCGGATTGGGCGCAACGTTAATTTGAAGCTCTCTCAGGCTGTCCAGCCCAAGCGCAGTGCCTTCCAAATATTTGCCTTGATTGATGTACTGCATAATCCGGATCATCTGCACCCTGCTTCGCTCAACGGGATTGCGCGCATGACCGAGCAAGAAGTCGATTTCCCGCTGGGACCTCTGATGATTCCCGCACAAATATTCACATTCCGCTTTCTGTGCATGCAGTTCGAAGCAGAGCTCGAACTCTCTGTTCCAATCTTCCGCTGCTAACAGCTCGACCCCTTTTCCGAAATACCCTAACGCAATATCGTAGGCGGAAGAGGCCTTGGCACGGTTCCCCGCATCCAGATTCAGCTTTGCGAGCAGCAGCAGTTCCTGTTCATCCTTTATTGTCCGGGAGCCCCGATTAAGATGGTTGACAGCATCAAACTCACTCTCTCCATAACCGTGTGCGTCCTGCCCGTTCATGCATCTGCCTATCCGGAGGTGGATAGCCTGCCTCGCTTCATCATCCATCCGGCTGTATATAAGCTTCTGTATGTTATCGTGAGCAAAGCGGAATTTCTCTGTCTCGAATGGCAGAATAATCCCTTCGGCTTCAATCACGGACCATTCTGCCATGCTGTCTTCCATGCTTCCATTCCCAATGCTGGCTATCAGAAGCGGGTGAAAGGTGTTGCCTACACAGGCTGCGACCTGGAGCAGCTCCTGCGCATCACTTGAAAGGCGCTGCAGCCTGTGCGTGATCAGATCGTGGATGGCATAGCTTGGCTCCTGCCCGATTACCTGTCCCAGATCCCACTGCCAGCAGCGCTTCTCGTGGTTGTACAGCAGAATGCCGTCACCCTGCAAGCGGAGCAAGATTTGTTTGAAATGAAACGGATTGCCGCCTGATTGATGATACAGCAATTCAGTCAAGGAGAGCGTAGTATCCTCATGGCTATTAAGCGTCTCCATCACAATAAGGTTCATTTGCTCCAAGCTCAGCGGAGACAGATGAATATGGCGGACAACCGCCTGATCGGAGATGCTTCCATCCATCTCGTATCCCGGCAGCTTGCTCAGGTCTATCTCTGTATGGCGATAAGCGCAGACAAACATCAGGTATTGGCATTCCGGGTCGCATAGCAGCGCATGAATCAACTGAAGGGATGAGGAATTGGCCCACTGCAGATCATCGATGAACAGCACGATAGGATGCTCCTTGGAAGCCAGCGCTTGTACAAATTTGCGAAAAACATAAATGAACCGTTTCTTCGATTCATGGGCCGGAAGCTCCTCTACAGCCTGTGAGCCGCCTAATAGAAGCCCGGCTTCGGGAATAATCGCTGTAATCACGTTGGCGTTGGAGCCCAAAGCCTCTTGCAGCTTCAGCTTCCACAGCTCGGACCGATGCTTTTGTTCCCCGAGCAGATGGCGTATTAATCCGCGAAACGCCTGGGTAATCGGGTGATAAGGGCTCTCCTTCGATAGTTGCTCGAACTTTCCGGTGATGTAGAAGAAATTCCGTGCATGCTGCTGTTTACGGAACATCTCATCCATCAAGCTTGTTTTGCCGATCCCAGCTTCGCCCGACACGTAAACCATTTCCGTTGAGCCCAGGCAAGCGGAATAAAAGGCCTGAGTCAGCAATGAAATTTCATGCTCTCTACCGTAGAATCCCGGCTCTATGAAGAACGTATCGTGAGCACGTCCTATTTTATCCAGATCGGCAATGAGAAAGCCGGTATTCTGGTAACGGTTATCCGGATTTTTCTCCAGCAGCTTCATAATGATCGCTTCAAGACCGCCGGGCAAAAGTGCGTTTAGGTTGGTTAAAGACGGGGGGCTTTGCGCCAGATGCATATACACCCATTCAAGCGGTTTGTCAGCCAGAAAAGGGGGACGGCCAGTCAGCATTTCGTAGAAAATAATGCCTAATGAATAAAGATCGCTGCGCTCATCTACTGATCGCAGCATTCTGCCCGTATTCTCGGGCGAGCAGTAAGGCAAGCCTGCTTCGAAGAGGCCGGAGCCAGCCGGGCGTTCATAGCCATCAGCACTACGCTGCACGGCACAGCCTGAATCGCTCAGGCAGGCCTCTTGTCCAGCCGCAAGCACATTGATTCGCTCCGGCCGCAAATCGAGATGAATGATCTGCTGCTGATGAAGCTGTCCTACACTTGCTGTAATGGCTCTGGCGAGCGGGAGAAACAGATCCGGGCTCAGAGACATTTGTCCCTTCATATATTCTCTAAGCGTCATGCCAGCTTCATGAGCCTGTGTCACATCAGAGGCATGCCCTACAAGCTCTGAATGGCTGGTTAGCCTCTCAAAATCATTCTTTGCGTTCATCCTCGCACACCTCTGATGTCAATTTCCTAAGTCTTGCATTCTATTGTAATGGAATTTACTGAAGCCAACCAGCAGTTCATCACAATTGCAAATGTAGTTTACATATTATCCTATATTTTATAGGGTGTAGTGGATATTAGTGCATTTTTATGCTTTATAGCAAGGAAGATACTCCTTTATAGGTATGGAGAGATGAAGGGATTTATCTTACTCTTAACATGACTTTAGTAACGGGATTGAATACGAGAGGTTTATAACATCGTAAGCAGAAAACGGAGGATAAGCATGAAAGGTTTGAAGCGATGGGTTGCAATGGTTCTTATAGCGATGGTTACTTTAGGAATGCCAACCGGGGGTGGTGTATTTGCTACAGGTCCAGCCGTGCTGGATCAAGAGCAGGCAGTTACAGCTGGAAATGTATTTTTTAACGCTGATTATTCGCGCTTCCAGACATTTACCCCGGCAATTACCGGAAATCTTAGCCAAATCGATCTCAATATTGACGGAAGCGTTGGCTCCCCCGGCCTCATTAAGGTGAGCCTCTATAAGGAAGGAGATTTATCGACACCGCTTGCTACGGCGCTGTCGGCGGGGCAAAGCGCAGGCTGGGTTCCGATCGATTTCTCCGGAACACTGCCTTACTTAAAGAGGGAAACGATGTATCGGATGGTTGTCTCCACAGAATATGGAGGAGTCTCTAATGGCTATGCGTGGTACATGAGCGGTGGCAATGTGTACACTAGAGGGTCCTCGTCAGCTTTTGGCCACGATTTCTCGTTCAGAACGTACATGATTGGGGATTACTCTACCTCTCCGTCAGAAAGCTTGGTTTCCCGCGCCCATTCCAGTCTTGTTGCAGATGGAGTCAGCCAGACGACGATCAGCGTGAAGCTGAAGGATGCGCAAGGTACTGATCTGACGACCGGAGGAGCGACGGTAACCATCTTATCGACACTAGGCACAGTGGGTGTGGTGACGGATCATAACAATGGTACCTACACCGCGACATTGACGGCTCCGGTGACGGTGGGCACAGCGGCGATCAGCGCATATGTCAGCGGGATTCCGATAACAGCGACGACTAGCGTCCAGTTCGTGCCAGGTGCGCCGTCCCCGGCGACCAGTACGGTTGAAGCGGGCGTTGCAGCGCTGACCGCTGATGGGACGAGCCAGACAACGGTCAGCGTGAAGCTGAAGGACGCGCAGGGCAATAATTTGACGACTGGAGGAGCAGCGGTCGCAATCGCATCAACGCTGGGTACGGTGGGTGCGGTGACGAACCACAACAACGGCACCTATACGGCGACATTGACGGCTCCGGTGACGGTAGGTTCGGGGACGATCAGTGCAAGTGTAGGCGGCAGTACGCTAGCGGCGACAGCGAGCGTTCAGTTCGTGCCGGGTGCATCGTCTCCGGTGACCAGTACGATTGAAGCGGGCGATGCAGCGCTGGCTGCTGATGGGACGAGCCAGACAACGGTCAGCGTGAAGCTGAAGGACGCACAGGGCAATGCTCTGACGACCGGAGGAGCAGCGGTTACAATCGCATCGACGCTAGGCGCGGTGGGTGCTGTGACGGATCATAACAACGGCACCTATACAGCGACATTGACGGCTCCGGTGACGGTAGGCACCGGGACGATCAGCGCAAGTGTAGGCGGCAGTGCGCTAGCGGCGACAGCGAGCGTTCAGTTCGTACCTGGAGCACCGTCTCCGGCGACTAGTACGGTTGAAACGGGCGTTGCAGCTCTGACCGCAGACGGAACGAGCCAGACGACGGTCAGCGTGAAGCTGAAGGACGCGCAGGGCAATGCTCTGACGACCGGAGGAGCAACGGTAGTAATTGTATCAACGCTAGGTACTGTCGGCGCTGTGACGGATCACAATAACGGCACCTATACAGCGACATTGACGGCTCCAGTGACGGTAGGTGCCGGGACGATCAGTGCAAGTGTAGGCGGCAGTACGCTAGCAGCGACAGCGAGCGTTCAGTTCGTACCTGGAGCACCGTCTCCGGCGACCAGTACGGTTGAAACGGGCGATGCAGCTCTGACCGCAGACGGAACGAGCCAGACGACGGTCAGCGTGAAGCTGAAGGATGCGCAGGGCAATGCTCTGACGACCGGAGGAGCAACGGTAGTAATTGTATCAACGCTAGGTACTGTCGGCGCTGTGACGGATCACAATAACGGCACCTATACAGCGACATTGACGGCTCCAGTGACGGTAGGTGCCGGGACGATCAGTGCAAGTGTAGGCGGCAGTGAGATAACAGCGACGACTAGCGTCCAGTTCGTGCCGGGTGCATCGTCTCCGGTGACCAGTACGGTTGAAACGGGCGATGCAGCCCTGACTGCTGACGGAACGAGCCAGACGACGGTCAGCGTGAAGCTGAAGGACGTGCAGGGCAATGCCCTGACGACCGGAGGGTCGACGGTAGTAATCGCATCGACGCTAGGTGCGGTCGGCGCCGTGACGGATCATAACAACGGCACCTATACGGCGACGCTGACGGCTCCGGTGACGGTAGGTTCCGGGACGATCAGTGCAAGTGTAGGCGGCAGTACGCTAGCAGCGACAGCCAGCGTTCAGTTCGTGCCAGGTGCATCGTCCGCAGCGACCAGCACGCTGACAGTGGACGAAGCTGTCCTGACCGCTGACGGAACGAGCCAGACGACGGTCAGCGTGAAGCTGAAGGACGCGCAGGGCAATAATTTGACGACCGGAGGAGCAGCGGTCGCAATCGCATCGACGCTAGGCGCGGTCGGTGCTGTGACGGATCATAACAACGGCACCTATACAGCGACATTGACGGCTCCGGTGACGGTAGGCACCGGGACGATCAGCGCAAGTGTAGGCGGCAGTACACTAGCGGCGACAGCCAGCGTTCAGTTCGTGCCGGGTGCATCGTCCGCGGCGACCAGCACGCTGACAGTGGACGAAGCTGTCCTGACCGCAGACGGAACGAGCCAGATGACGGTCAGCGTGAAGCTGAAGGACGCACAGGGCAATGATCTGACGACCGGAGGAGCAACGGTAGTAATCGCCTCGACGCTAGGCGCGGTGGGTACGGTGACGGATCACAACAACGGGACCTACACGGCGATGCTGACGGCTCCGGTGACGGTAGGAACCGGGACGATCAGTGCAAGTGTAGGCGGTAGTACGCTAGCGGCGACAACCAGCGTCCAGTTTGCCCCTGGGGTGCCGTCCTCGGCGACTAGTACGCTAACAGTCGGTGACGCTACACTGACCGCTGACGGGAAGAGCCAGACGACGGTCAGCGTGAAGCTGAAGGACGCACAGGGCAATGACTTGACGATTGGAGGAGCGACGGTCGTAATCGGTTCGACGCTAGGCGCGGTGGGTGCGGTGACAGACCATAACAACGGGACCTACACGGCGACGCTGACGGCTCCGGTGACGATAGGGACTGCGGCGATCAGCGCAAGTATTGGCGGCAGTGCAATAGGACAAATGTCCAGCGTTCAGTTCGTGCCGGGAGAGGTGAGTGCATCCCGCTCTGCCGTTACTGCGACTGACCTGGTTGTACGCGCGGATGGCAGCAGCAAGGCTTCGATCTTCGTGAAGCTCAAGGACGACTATGACCATCCGCTCATCGGCAAACGGGTGCAGCTTCAAGCTAATGGCGGACGATCGGTAATCGATACGGTGTATGGATTGACGAATGCCGAAGGTATGGCTGCATTTGCGGTGAGCAATACAGCGGCGGAGAAAGTGACTTACTTCGCTAAGGAAGAAGCCAGTGGCCTTTCGTTGGATCAAACGGTGGATATTGCGTTTACATACGACCAGCCTCCGGTAATCCGCCTGCAAGCCGATCCTGTCGGCCCAACCTTCGGAAGCGTGACCGTCTCAGTAACGGCATCGGTATACGGCGAATTCAACAGCGTTTCTGCGATGAAATGGGCAGCGGGCAGCCGCCCGATCTCGTATTTTGATACGCAAGGCGCGGCTATGACAGATCATTTTACTGTACAAGAGAACGGGATTTATTCCGTTTATGCGGCAGATGCGGCGGGCAATGCGAACGTTAGCATGATCGAGGTGCAGAACATCGTTCCTCTGAGCAGTGATTCGAGCTTGAGCGGCTGGCAGCTCTCAGGAGCGGGCGGGATGGTGAAGTTCGATTTTGATCCGGGGACAACGAGCTATTCGGCAGCGGCGGGCCATTCGGTATATGGCTTGAAAATGCTGCTGGCCACCTCTAATGCTTACTCTATTGTCCGTGTGAACGGCTTGCAGGTAACCAGCAATTCGTTCACAGATGAATATGCACTTGCAACGGGCAAGAACACGTTCGAGGTCAGTGTCACAGCGCAGGACGGTTCTGTTAAAAAATACACGCTGGAAGTGATTCGTGCAGCTGCAAGCGCTAATTCAGATCCAATCAGCCCGCCCGGCGACTCATCCGCCAGCAATTGGCTTGCAATGCGGATAAATGATAGGGAGGTATCTGGCATTTCCTCCTTCCAAAGAGATGCGAGTGGAGCAAGTTCCATCGATGTTCTATTGAATCGGGATACCCTGATAAAGGTGCTGGAGTCAACCTCTGCTGCGACGGATTGGAATCTCTCGGTTGCGATTGAGAATGAGGCGGATACAATCATTCTGCGGCTTTCAGGTGAAGCTGTAGCGCTTCTTGCCGAGAAGACGGCAGCCATTACTTTGAAGACCAAGCATGGCCAATATCGCTTGCCTCTAGCTGAAATTGCAAACCAGGGGCATGATTGGACGAATGGCGGGGAAGCTCAAATAACAATCGAGCAAGGCAGCGGTGAAGCAAGCCCTGACTTGCAGGAAGCGGCGGATAAAGGCGGTTTCCGGTTGGTGGGAGATCCGGTTCATTTTACTGTCAATGTGGTGCGTAATGGCGAGAGCAGAGAGATTGCCAGCTTCAGCCGTTATGTGGAGCGGGTGATATACTTGCCCAAGGATGCTGCCGGAACGGCCTCAACGGCTGTGGTGTGGGATCGGAAGCTTGGTGTACACCCGGTGCCGACGGAGTTTACTGAAGTGGATGGGCATCAGGCTGCCGTTATTCGAAGTCTTACGAACAGCACTTATGTACTGGTATCCCGAACACCCCAATTAACAGACATTCAAGGACATTGGGCAGCAGCCGAAATCGAAGGCATGAATCGGAGAATGATCGTAAATGGCGTAGATGGCAGCCGATTCGCTCCCGAGGCTGTTATTACTCGGGCTGAGCTTGCTGCCCTGCTTGCAAGAGCGCTTGGTCTGCCGGGAGGCGGAGAAGACGCAGCCTTCCGGGACGTCAGCGAGTCGAGCTGGTATAGCGGCGCCATTGCAGCAGTTAAAGCGTACGGGATCATAGATGGGTTCAAGGATGGAACATTCGGGCCCAATCGGGAGGTATCACGGCAAGAAGCGATTGTCATGATCATTCGGGCGCTGCGACTGGCGAATGCTGCGACGGCAGCAAGCTCTGAGGAAGCACAAGCGGATCTGGACGTCTTCGCCGACCGCAATCAAATCGGGGTCTGGGCGAGCGATGCGATACGGACAGCGATTGCCGAGGGCCTGGTGAAGGGATATGGTGACGAGCTGCGTCCGCGAGAGTCATTAACTCGTGCAGAGACGACCGTGCTTATTCACCGGATGCTGCTCAAAGCAGGATTAATCGATAGTTAGCCCTTGAATGGGGACTGTCCGAAAGGTCCAATATCCAATGAGTCAGCCCCAAATGAGGTAAAAAGATGCCGCGAAAACCACTAAAAAGAGGGATTGGAAGCAACACCCCCTTCTCCAAGTGGTTTGAAGTCAGAGTGTCGGAGTAAGAAGCCTGCGAATGCGCATGAATTTCGGTTTGCAAAACGCTATAATGGTAAAATTCCTGCGATCATGCATGCATTTGAGAAAAAATCGACCGTTAAGGGGTAGCGGAGGTGAAATGCCTGCACTCTGGCAGGCATTTCACCTTCATGGGGTCAGAAACGAGGAAAAAACTGCAGTTTCGCATGTTTCGCCTAGCTCGCCTCTCGTTTGTCTCGGCGTTTGAATGACGGATCGTCCTCTGGCGAGGAGCTGCGGCCGTTTCTTCTTCCAGGTGAATAAGGTATAATACTGTCACGAAACAGTATTCTCGCTTGCTTGGATGCGATGCGAATGCTATGGGGTGAAAGGGTCAATTGCGAATTAATAAATTCATCAGTGAAACAGGTTATTGCTCCAGAAGAGAAGCGGATAAGCTCGTTGAGGGCGGACGGGTTATGATCAACGGCAAGCCGGCCGAGCTTGGCAGTCAGGCTGAGCTTGGCGATGATGTCCGCATCGACGGCAAGCGTATTGGCGAGCAGAAGGAGCATGTCTATATCGCGCTGAACAAGCCAGTCGGGATTACAAGCACAACAGAGTCGCATATTCGCGGCAACATCGTCGATTATGTCGGCCATGAAGAACGGATCTTCCCCATTGGCCGGTTGGACAAGGACTCGGAAGGCCTGATTCTGCTTACGAATGACGGAGATATTGTGAACCGGATTTTGCGGGCGGAAGGCAGGCATGAGAAGGAGTACGTCGTTACGGTCAATCGATCTGTTACAGCCCCGTTCTTGAAAGGCATGAGCGAGGGTGTCCGCATACTTGGCAGCATGACGCTTCCCTGCAAGATAACGAAGGAAGGCGACCGTGTGTTCCGCATCATTCTTACGGAAGGGAAGAATCGCCAAATCCGGCGGATGTGCTCCGCTTTCGGGTTCCAGGTTGTCAAGCTGCGCCGCATCCGTATAATGAATATTCATCTCGGCGACCTTAGAATGGGCAAGTGGCGCGATCTGACGAAGGGCGAGATGTCCGAGCTGTTCGCTACGTTGGACAGCCACTGACGAATCTACTGGACAGTCAATGACTACGCTGAACAGCCGATCAGCGGGGCTGCTGGCAGTACGACTTTCCCGGGAAATAGCCGATGAAACAGAGGCTGTCCCGCTTTTCGAGTGAGATTCGATTAAAAAAAGGAACCTTCATCTCCACTTGTATAGTGGGTTTGAAGGTTCCTTTGCTTTTTTAAGGGATTCGTTTCGCAGGTCTGCGGCGCAGGGTATTACTGCTTAGGAGTGGCTGTAATTTGCTGTGCCTTCTCCGGATCGGCATATCTGCGGATGATGGACACCTCGACACGCCGGTTCTTCGCACGGCCTACCGTGGTATCATTCGTAGCTACAGGGCGGTACTCGCCGTGGCCGATGGCGCTGAACAGCTTGGGATCATGCTTGGAATTGGTCAGCAGAATCTCCATGAAATTCAGTGCCCGCTGGAAGCTGAGCTCCCAGTTGTTGCGGAATTCCCGGTTGGAGATCGGCTGATCATCAGTATGTCCGGAGACGACAATCTCATATTCCGGATATTTCTTCAGCATGTTAGCAATTGCTCCAGCTAATTCCCGTGAATTGGCCTTCAGGCTGGCGCTTCCTGATGGGAACAGCGCGTTGTCGCTGATGGTCAGCATCAGCTGGGACTGATTGAGCTTCGTGTTCAGCTGAGTGGTTAAGCCGTTAGACTTAATATATTGATCGATCTGCTTCTTCAGCTTCTCCAGATCTTCCTGTTCCTTCTGCATGAGAGCCTGCCGCTGCTTGTCATTGTCTTTGTTCTCCTCGTCGGAGGACTTTCTGCGGGTCTCATTGTCCTTCTCCATCTGTTGGCCCGTTTCGACAATCGTCGTATTCTCAAGGACGCCTACGCCTGTGTTGAAGGCAATGCTGAAGGCTTTGCTCATATCCTCGAATTTCTTGCTGTCTACGGAGCTCATGGCATAGAGAACGATGAATAGGGCAAGCAGAAGAGTAAGCAAGTCGGCATAAGGGATGAGCCACGTTTCGTCAGCGTGTTCTTCGTGGTGTTCGGATCTATGCCTCTTTTTGCTCACCGCCCTCCGCTCCCTTCTCATTCATTTTCAACCGTTCTGTCGGGGTCAGGAAGACGGACAGCTTCTGGTTGATCGCAATCGTGGATACACCGGACTGGATGGAGAGCAAGCCTTCCACCATCATAAGGCGAATGTCCACTTCACGCTTGGAAAGACGCTTGAGCTTGTTGGCGATTGGATGCCATAGCACGTAACCGGTAAAGATACCAAGGAGTGTTGCGACGAATGCGGCAGCTATCGCATGAGCGAGCTTCTCCATGTCACTCATATCGGCAAGTGCAGCGATAAGTCCGATAACGGCACCGAGGACCCCCAGTGTAGGCGCGTACATACCGGCCTGGGAGAAGATTAGCGCCCCGGCGCGGTGGCGGTCTTCAGTAGCAGCGATATCTTCAAGCAGTACGTCACGAACGAGGTCGTGATCATTGCCGTCTATAATCATGCGCATTCCGTTGCGCAGGAACGCATCTTCAATCTCATCGACCTGTGTTTCAAGAGCAAGCAGCCCTTCACGGCGGGTAATCGTTGCCCATTCCATGAACAGGGCGATCAGCTTCTCGCGGGGAATTAACTGCTGCTGAACGAAAATCATTTTGATCAGCTTGGGGAATTTGGCGAGCTCAGACATCGGAAACCCTATGAATAGCGATGCAGCGGTTCCGATGAGAATAATAACGTAAGCTGCCGGCGCATTCAGACTGCTAAGAGACGCTCCCTTGAGCACCATCCCGACCAGAACTGCAACGAGTCCGAGTCCGATACCAATGTAAGTCGATTTTTCCATGACACACCTCGTCTAATAGATATATTAATAATAATGAAGCGATGAGCCGGCGATGGCCGTTCATACCCCCTAGTGCGGGCGACAATAAATCGACAGCTGATGTGTCGAGGCGACAATAAAAAGGTATTTTCGACAATACCATACTATATTAATTATCGTCAAAAACGAAAAGTAGATTAGAGCAAAATGGATGTTTTAACGAAAACGTTAATTTTAATTGGAAATCGTGTAGAATAATGCGTAAAAGTGCTTTATTGATGCGAAAGGTGGCAGCTGGCGATGGGTGTTAAGCATGCGAGGGAATATGAAGAAATATTGGCTGAATTGACGGAAGCGATCCATGCGATCGGTGATGGCTATACATTTTTTGATATGGGGCCGGAGGATTGGGCAGCGCTGTCTGCGCCAGAGCAAAAGGAATTGATGCAGACGCTGGCCGACGACCTGTTCTTCGGGCTGGGCGAGGATGCCGTGATTGAGGTAGGCAGCGGAACGATCACGTACCGTCCTAAGCACCACTGCATCGAGGTATCGGTGGATGGCACGGAAAGCCGCATTATACGACTCGTCTGACCAATAATAGGAAGGAGATGAGGGTATGGCCAAGCTGGAACGCATGACAACAGAGGCTGCCAATGAAGCGATTGCCTCACTGGATGGCTGGGTGCGGGAGGATGACAAATGGATGGCGGGAAGCTACCGCTTCGCTTCTTTCCCCGATGCGATTGCATTCGTGGGCAGAATTGCTGACATAGCAGAGGAGCTGAAGCATCACCCGTTTATCGGCATTGATTATAGGAAGGTTACGCTGCGGCTGACGACCTGGGATTCGGGAGGATTGACGGAATTGGATATGCAATCCGCCGAGCGCTACAATGCGTCCTATCGCACATTTGTCGGGTAAGGGAAGGAATAAGTTGGGAATACGCGCTCTTTACAACAATTCGACACTACTTTACAATAGGAAGCAACTCTAATGTAAGGTAAACTAACATGAAAATCACGTAGGGAGCGCGAATGCGTTATGGGACTATCTAGTCGAGTGTGGTCACAGTATGAGAGCGGAACGAGTCAATTAATGCCTTATTATCAACCTGTATTGGCTCTGGATACGAGGCGGATCATGGGTTATGAGGCGCTTGGCCGTATTCAGACGAGTGAGGGCGTTCGCAGTCTGGGGCCTTTCTTCGAGGATAAGACTGTACCGATGGCGGAGCAGATTCGTGTGGACAGGCTGCTTAGGGAGAAGGCGATGGCCAAGCTGGCAGCATCGGATAACGGAGCTTACCCGCCGATGCTTTTTCTCAATTTGAAGCCTTCCTGGATCTATCAGACGTATTCCGAGACTGGCGAGCTGCCGACGCTTCGATTGTTGGATAAATACGGCATAGACCCGAGAAGAATTGTAATTGAAATTACGGAGGAAGCGTTCCTTGGATCGATGGAGCAGCTGAGAATGGTGGTGGATCTCTACCGGCAGGAAGGCTGCTCCATCGCGATTGACGATGTGGGCAGCGGCTTCAGCAATATGGACCGCATCGCTCAGATCCAGCCGAATCTATTGAAGCTGGATATTCATCTGCTGCAGGAGAGCGAAGGCCATATCGGCTATTATGGGGTGGTCCGTTCGTTCTCCACCTTAGCGGAGCAGATCGGCGCTTCACTGCTTGTTGAGGGTGTAGAGACGGAGCAGGATCTGCAGCGGGCGATCGAGATCGGCGCCAGATATGTGCAGGGCTACTTGTTCTCGCCTGCGGAGCCGGAGTTCCGGCCGTCCTTCTACTATGCTTCATTAATTGAAGCGGGACTTGAGCGGCGGCGCTCCCGAATGATTAGCTCAGAGCGGTATTGGAGTGTGGAAGCGGAGAAGCTGCGGCTCGTTGTCGAGACGTCCTGGAGAAAGTCCTTGGTCGATCAGGAATGCGAGACGCAGGAGGCGGCGGATACTTTCATCGAGGGGCTGCTGCCGGGGCTGGAATCATCCTGTATTCGCGTCTATTGGTGCCGGGAGGATGGCATCCAGATGTCCTCTAATTATCGCCGTGAGAGCAATGGTGTCTGGTGCAGAGAGGCGGCATTCTGCGGCTCGAACTGGAGCTGGCGGCCATATTTTATCCCGATCTCGGTAGAGATGGAGGGCGGTGCGAGAGCTTTCGTCTCCCGCACGTATACGGATCTTAATTCACTTGACCGCATTCGCACGGTATCGGTGCCGGTGGGCGAGCATGGCATTATGTTCGTCGATATAATTGACCCTGAGGGGGAGAGATGATGAACTGCAATAGAGAAGCCCGCCTGGCGCAATGATGCGCACGGACGGGCTTCTTGGTTAATTAGTCCTCGGCGTTGACTTTACTGAGGAAGGTTAGTGCATACAGTGCAGACAGCCCGACGATAATGTAGACGATTTTGGCGCCGACGGTATCCGAGCCGTCGAAAATTTTTGAAACCAGATCCCACTCGAAAAGACCGATCGATAGCCAGTTCAACCCTCCTAGAATAAGAATGAGCAAGCTGACAATGTTCAGGGTTTTGATAGGGACTCGCCTCCTTCAAGAGTTCAATCCTATCGTAAGCAATTTGCTTGCTTATCGACTCCCTATACGGATATGCGGCGAGCGGAGGATTTAGTACGCTGTAGGAAGATAGGACATACAGTGCACCTCGATGGAGCCGCCTGTGCCTGCTGTCCGTTCATAAGTATCTGTAATGGTGAAGCCGGCCTTCTGATAGGTGCGGATCGCACGGATGTTCCAGACATGAACCTCCAGATCGATCTCATCCCCCGGCGCCCGGCGCAGCGCTTCGCCGACAATCGTTTGCACGAACGGCAGTCCCAGTCCCAATCCGCATAGATCAGGGCGCAGCCCCAGTCCAAGGCGGACCACGCCCAGCAGCGAGAAGAACTGTGCGAAGCCGATAAACAGCCCCTCTTCGTTCAGAACAGCGGTATACTGCCGATTGCGGATGTCGGGATCGCCGAATTCCAGGCCGAGCTGCTGCATGACCTCCCATGACGACCAATTGTAGAAATCGAATGGCGGCTCGTACCGCCAGCGGGATAATTGTTCGGCTAGTGCCGAATCAAGCGGTACAACGGAGAAACGGGATGAGTTCGGGGCGGGTGCAACGGTCATGGCAGAGCTCCTTTTCCGTGTTCCTGTCGGTATGATGCATAGGACGAGTGTATAATATTCTATTCGGAAAAAAAAGCCGGGAATATGAGGTTCAAAATTAAGATCCCTGCTTGCCAGAAGAGGAGAAGACAGCAGAGGGCCGGAGGATTCTGGAGACACGGCGGTGGTCGCCTTTAAAGCCCGGTTCCAACCGTAAACCTCCATCAAAACCGTGCTTTAACAGCGAGCGGAAGAACCCCTCTGTACCAATGGGGCGCAGGACTCAGCGGGGACCGCTTTTTAGTCGTGCGGGGCTGCTTTTTTGTTGCGGGGGATTTTGCTACTATAAGGATATGATTAATCTGAAATGATGAGAGGGGCACGGATGATGAGTATTGCTGTAACGCCAGCCTGGCTGGCTGATCGCTTGAATGAGGATGGGGTTCGCATCGTCGACTGCCGGTTTCTTCTGCAGGACGCCAGCGCCGGTGAGAAGGCGTATGAGGAAGCGCACATTCCAGGTGCTGTCTACATGCATCTGGATCGGGATTTGTCCGCGCCCAAGCGGGAGGATGGCAGCGGCGGCCGCCACCCGCTGCCGGATGCGGCGGTATTCGCCGCGACGCTGGGGCGCGCCGGGATCGGCAACGGGACGCATGTCGTTGCCTATGATGATCAAGGCGGGGCGATGGCCGGCCGCCTTGTCTGGCTGCTGCGCTGGCTCGGCCATGACGGCGGCGCATCGCTGTTGGACGGCGGCTTTGCCGCATGGCAAGCGGCCGGGTATCCGGTGACGGCGGCGCGGCCTGCGGTCGCCGCCGCTGTGTTCGAGGCGCGTGTACAAGCAGGGCTTGTTGTACACGCGGATGACGTCCGCGCGCGCCTGGGGCAAGCGGGCGTGGTGTTGGTTGACTCGCGCGAAGCGCCGCGCTACCGCGGCGAGGTCGAGCCGATTGATGCCAAGGCCGGGCATATTCCGGGCGCGATCAATCGGTTCTGGAAGGACAGCCTCGCGTCCGACGGAACTTTGCTGCCCGCCGATGCGCAGCAGGCGCGGTTCGCAGACCTGTCGCAGGAAGACGAGATTATCGTCTACTGCGGATCAGGTGTCACCGCCTGCCCGAACGTGTTCGCGCTGGAAGCAGCCGGGTTCCGCAATGTGAAGCTTTATGCGGGGAGCTGGAGCGATTGGATCTCGTATGAGGGGAATCCGGTTGCGGTTGGGGACGAGGCGAAGGCGAGAAACGAATAGTAGTATTAACTCGATGAATACATCGCCTCGCGGCTTTTCAGCCGCGGCGATGTATTTTTTTATGCCTCTAAGTCAACAAGGAGTCAACAATCGTTCTCTGAAGTGCTTACAGGAAGCCCTAAACCGAGCGCTTGCTCGGCTGGAAGGCCTTTGGTATTGTAGGGTTCTTCCTACCGAATCAACAACAAGAAGCCTCTCGAGAATCGATCAACATTGATTCAACAATCGTTTGAACAATAAAGGGGGAAAATCAGTAGCACTGCTTGATCTGGTCGTTACCATAGTCATAGCGTTTAACCAAAAGAAATAGACCGTTCCCCAGCAAGGAATACGGTCTATTTCTAATTTCATATCCAAAACCGACTCTGATGAGCCTTCAAATCTCCTCGTCCATAGCCAGCTTTTTAATTGGCGCATAGACGTGATAGGCCGAATCGAGATTGTGAATATCATCAAAAACTTGAATGAGTTCAATGGTTGTGTCCTCTGTTTCTTGCCTTGAAATCTTCAGAAAACGGGCATAATCGCTCTTTAGAACATCCCCAATGTCAAGAATATCTCCAAAGTATGTGAATCTGGCACAAAAAAGCTGCGGCACATCTACCGTAAAATAAAACGGCTCATCTATGTTCACTACCTGTGGAATCCCGAATAATACCTTGAAACGGGTGGAATTGGGTTGGCAGTTCGAATAAATCACATAACACGATCCGTTCACGTTCTTATCCAAACGATCAAGCAGCATGTTGGCATGGGAACGGATCCTCGACTTGTAATCGCCGGCCAAATCGACTTCAAAGGCGATGCCGCTCACCTTAATGGTTTCTATCTGCGTGAGGCTAAAATCCGCAACAATATCGCCGTTTAAGTTTTTAAGGGGCCTTTTCACGACCGAAGGAGGAGGTTCTAACGGTATAGGGAATTTTGCTGCTCTAAACACGCGTGGAGATACGCCGTACTGACGTTTGAAAGCTCGGGTAAAAGAGGCTTGTGAGCCAAAGCTTAGCTGATAGGCGATGTCTGTAAGCGACAATTTGTTGTTTTGAATCAGGCTCAGGGACGCATTTAACCTTCGTGATAAGATGTAGTGACTTAACGAACACCCCATCATAGCGGAGAAAAGTCTGTGGAAATAGTACTTGGACATATGAAAGGAATCGGCTATGTCGTCCAGCGACAAGGGTTGGTGCAAATGGTCCTCGACATACAGAAGAGTATTCGAGATAAATTGATGATGGTCCATACTCGCTCCTTCATTAGGGCTTTTGGCTGTATTTAGTTAAGTTCTATAATACAGCAAGAATTGAAAAGAAAATATCGCTCATTCTTGATAATCTGATGCCATACCAAAGAAAAGAAATGCGAATGGAGGCAGCAGAGATGAATGGGAAAGTAACGACAGCGGAGCTTATCCGTTGTTCAGGCGTATTCGCGATAGGGGCTGGCATGCTCTATATCATCATCCAGTTGATTCACCCGTCAGAGCAAATCTCTTCAGTCAACACAAATTCATGGATGCTTGTTGCTTGGTTAACGATGGGAATGTCCTTGTTTAGCCTAATAGGTCTTTCAGGAA
Organism: Paenibacillus oenotherae; assembly: GCF_019443105.1. Lineage (GTDB taxonomy): Bacteria > Bacillota > Bacilli > Paenibacillales > Paenibacillaceae > Paenibacillus_Z > Paenibacillus_Z oenotherae. The sequence continues at coordinate 188,340 of NZ_JAHZIJ010000007.1, read as the reverse complement.
TCTACTTACGACAAGTGAAAGAAGCAGGTTGGCTGGGCTTGATCGGATTCTTCATTTTTAGTCTGTTTTGGATCCTCTCTATGGCTTTTAGCTTCGTTGAAGCCGCTGTATTGCCCTTGATTACAACCAGCGCTCCCCAGTATGTTGAGGGGGTGGTAGGAGTTTTTGGCGGAACCGCCAGCGAGGCTGATCTAGGTGTCCTGCCCATCCTGGCGCCGATAGCGGGAGTGATGTATGCGCTAGGCGGATTACTGTTTGGCATCTCGTTATTCCGCGCAGGCGTTGTGCCGCGTTCGGCAGCTGCTCTGCTTGCCTTTGGCGCGGTGGTAACATTTGCCGCCGCCATTATTCCTCATCCGCTCGACCGAATTTTGGCAGTCCCGATGGGGCTGGCGTTCATATGGCTGGGATATCGGCAAGTCATCGATTTGTTAAGAGGACGGCACTCATAGTATCCTACTGGTCGTCGGCCATTCCCGGTCGCGATCAACCGCTTCTGGAAGGACGGCCTTGCGGAGTCGGGCGCTTGGAAGGATGCCGAGGCGCAAGCCGAACGGTTCGCCGACTTGGACCGCGAGCGCGAGCTGATCGTCTACTGCGGCTCAGGCGTCACCGCGACTCCGAACGTTATTGCGCTGAAAGAAGCGGGATTTACGAAGGTGCGGATGTAAGCGGGAAGCTGGAGCGATTGGATTTCGTGAGCAACACATAGTCCCGGAAGCCTGTGTAGTATATTCACGGTCGCGGGAGACAAACCCTTCGCGGTGTTGTACTGGCGAACGTGGTCGGCGGTCAGTTCTTCAAGCTTGAGCGCCGGATACTGTTCGACCAGCCAACGTTGCAAGTAGCGGTAGTGGCTTTCGTGGTCGCTCAGCGTCCGAGGCTTCAAGCCTTCATTCTTCTTGGCGCGGAGAAACAGGACGAAGTAATAATCGAGTGGATGGTGCAAGGTGATCACGGCGGAATCGTTCGCGGGTTGCTGTTGCCGTGGACATATGAATACCTCCTCTTAAAATGGATGCAAAAAAGCCGCCAAAGGCTGGCGGCAACGAATCGGTTCATATACAATTGTTTTAAAATCTGGAAATCTAAGAGAACAAGGTATCTACGTATTATTTGAGGAAAGGCTGTTGCGCTAACGGGCAGTTATGCGTAACTTTCAGGGAATGTAAACGTCTAAATAAAGTAAGGAACGAGGAGGCAGACATTTCATGGGAGGAATGAATGTATGGGATGCGGAGTGGGAGGTTAACGAAGAGCAGGCGCGGACGCTGATCGGCAGACAATTCCCTCAGCTGTCATCGAAGCAAGTGAAGCGATTGGGCTGGGGCTGGGACAATACGGTTTTTCTCATCGGTGACGAGTACGTGTTCCGGTTTCCAAGAAGAACGATTGCAGTTGGCTCGATTCGTATGGAAGGGAAGCTGCTGCCGAAGCTGGAGCATATATGACCATCCCCTATCCGAAACCGTTGTTTTATGGCGAAGCAAGTGACGAATACCCGGCACCATTTCTTGGCTATGCCTACGTGCCAGGAGATTTCCCCATCGGTTTGACGGAAGAACGCCGGGCTTTATCGGCAGAGACGCTGGCGAAATTTTTGCGGAGATTGCATGAGTTTCCGGTGCAGGCGGCGCTGAAGTGCGGAGTTCAGCAAGATCATCGAAGCTTGACGGACATAGCATCGCGCAAAGTGAAATTGGAGGGCTTTCTATCGAAGGTGGTTGAACACTTGTCGCCGGATGAGTCCGGTGTGATCGAAGCGTATATTAGCAGGCTGCAAACGGACCGTGTCGAGACGGTGAATGCACTGCTACATGGCGATCTTCATTTCAAAAATATGCTTGTGAATGAGAACGGGATCGTTTCCGGCATCATTGATTGGGGCGATCTGAGCGTAGGCCATCCGGCTTGCGATTTGAGCGTTGCTTACAGCTTTTTACCACCTTACGCTCGCGGCGTGTTTTTCGAAACTTACGGAGGAGCGGACGAGGAAACGAAGCTGCTGGCGCGGCTGATCGCGGTATACATCCCCGTACTGATCTTGATGCAAGCGGTCGATGACGGGAATGAAGCGATTGCGGCAGAGGCGAAATCCAACATCATGCGAGCACTGTCGGATTAGGCTCATTATGGTGCATGGTGACCGCAGCGGAAGTCAGCCGTTCGTATTATTTGAGGAAAGGCCGTTAAGCTAGCGGGAGGTTAGTTCTACAAAGGGGTTCAAAAACCATTTAGATAGTATTCACCTAAATGGTTTTTTTGTTTGATTTTTTTGTACGATTGTACTAAAATAAAAATATGAGTATAAAAAATAAAACAACCAACCAAAGAGAAATGTCGTTCATCGAAAAAGCCCGTAGAGCTCAAATTGTAGAATGTGCGATTGAGACAATCGCAGAAGTAGGTTACACTCAAGCCTCTTTAGGAGAAATTGCGAAACGTGCAAAAATCAGCAAGGGGGTCATTTCTTATCACTTTGCAAATAAAGAGGAATTATTGGAGCAAATAACTATCGAATACTATATAGCTTGGCAATCATACATTGCTCCACGAATAGAAGCTCAAAAATCTCCTAAAGAAATGCTTCGAGTGTATATTGAATCCAATCTTGCATTTGTAGCTGAAAATAGGCAGCATGTTTTCGCTGTTATAGAATTGGTTTCTAAAAACATAACTGCTGATGGTAAACTTCAGTTTTCAGCAGACCATGATGAAGCTGTTTTAGTTCCAATTGAAAATATTCTCGCCCTAGGGGTGCAAGAAGGGCTTTTTCGGAAATTTACCAAATCATCGGCAAGGGTGATGGCGTTAACAATAAGAAATGCCATTGACGGGTTCACCATGGAATTAATGAGAAAGCCTCATTTAGATGTTCAGGAATATACGAGAGAACTGGTTACAATCTTCGACATATCAACTAAGAAGTGATGTGTCACTAAGGGGGTTACCAATGTTTTACTATGATGTACTTTGTTATATTTGTAAAAAAACATTCAGGGTATACGAAGGATCACTAAAATATAAACAAGCTAAGGAAAGAAAGGTTAAGTTTTTTTGTTGCGAAGATTGTGCTGATAAAATACGCTTTGAAGCAATTTTGAATTTTATGCATGGGATTAATCGTTTTTAATTTTTGATTTTCTCAACGATTATCGTCAAATATGGCACTAAAACGCCGTGGCAACAGTTAACAGCCTGCCAACAACCATTCAACAACTTGCAAACAACAACGGAAAGACGTATAGCAGTACACAAGCTTCGAATACATCGCCATGTGGTTTATATGCCCCGGCGATGTATTTTTATGCCTCGAAGTCAACAGGGATCGTACTGAGCCATACACAAGTTAGGAAACAAATTTTGTCTTCGGTGATCCGTTTACCCTCTTTTTCTCGTTATTGTAAATAAGAAAACTATGGGGAGGAAATAAATGCATACCAATGAACTGGAACAGTTGGAGAATTCCACTAGAGAGTTGCAGCGCAAATTTAATGAGGTTATAGCACCTTATCGCGAAGCGTTGTGGCGCTACTGCATGCTGTTGACCAAGTCACCATGGGACGCGGAAGATCTCATGCAAGAAACACTATTGAAAGCGTTCGCTTCTCTTGCCCAGTTGTTCCAACCTATATATCCTAAGCCATATCTTTTTCGAATCGCCAGTAATACGTGGATCGACCAGTGCAGAAAGAGAAGCCCGGTGCAAGTTCCATTAGACAATGAGGAGATGATGGAAACGGGAAATTCGCGCAAGGAAGAAGTAATCGAAGCAATGGAGATTCTATTGGACGCATTGCCGCCTCGCCAAGTGGTTATCATTCTGCTCATCGATGTATTCGATTTTACGATTAAAGAAGCAGCAAGTCTTTTATCCACAACGGATGCCACTGTAAAATCGGCGCTCCAACGTGCAAGGCAGCATCTTCGGTCGGCAAATGCCCGTTCCGTACGGCAAGATGAGTACCCACATGATCAAACGAAAATCCACCACGAATTGTTAGACCGTTTCATCGAATATTACAATCGACGGGATGCCGCGGCGCTATGCAGCCTTATGGACGAGAACATCACCGAAGAGGATGGTTCCGTTTTCCGCGTTTACGGAAGAGATCAGATGGTAAAATCCTGTTTGGCAGATTGGCAGAAGGAGCCCCGCGTTCTTGAGTCAAGGCGTCAAACCTTATGGGGTAAAGACGTCGTTGTCGTATTGCATCACTATGAAAGGGATGCGTATTTACATAGCATCATGCATTTAAGTGTAGAAGACGAAAAAATCGTAAAGTGGCAGGATTATTATTTTTCGAAAGAACTGCTAGAGCAAGCATCCAGAGAACTTCAAGTGCCGCTTGATCGTGAAAAGAATTTATTCGAGAATATATGATATGAAGTCCAAACTTGCCATTGTTTGAGGAGGGGAAATTGTCTTGAAAAATCTAAGGGGAGCCCTCCGAGCTAGTCGGAAGAACTCCCCTTCATTCCTTATTTCAATGTAATTTCAAACTTCGATCCGGCTTTGCCCGCGAACATGATGGTGCCTTTATTGGGCAGTACGGTCGTATTGTCCGGGCTGACGACACCGAAATCCACGATCATTCCGTTCTCGTTGTATACGGCATACGAGCCTTCGGAAGGCGGTTTGACCTTCATCGTCTTGCCGGCGGCTCGGTCCGGAATCGAGTACCACTTCGCATAACCGCTAGCCGGAATCGTCGTCGAGGAGGTCTTGCCCCAATAGATCGGCTTCAAGGTGTCCTCGCTCACGAGCAAGCTGCCCCCGAGCTTAAGATACTCGATGCCGTCCTGCTTATAGAAATTGAGCTCATCGGAGTCCCTGCCGCCCATAGTCGGGATCTGAAGGTCGGCGGCCGCCGTAGTTGGTCCCGTAATTTTTTTATCTACTACGTAACCGGGTGCTTCTTTAAACAATTGAATTTGTATGGATGAGGTCAGCATAAAGGCGACGGAAGTATATTTCTCGTTAATTGGATAATAGCGTTTACCGTCTCGTTCTACCCAGGCGGCCAACGTTTCCTTGGAGACGTTATTGGGCTCAAGCTTCTCGGCGGCATACTGCGACAAGGCCAACTGGCCGAGTCCAGGCAGGGAGAGGTATTGCCGAGTCCAAATGTAGGTGCGGCCGTTCTGCTCCTTAATGAGGTTGATCTTCGTGTTTCCGTCCGCGCTTATGAATGAGCCGTCCTTCGAATACGTGTACTTTTCGGTCGGATAATTCGGCACTTGCGGAGTGTTAATCGACATTGCCCCATCCGCAGAGATGTCGATCTTAAGCAACTGATTCGTTGCGCCGTAGATCCCCGCAAAGTCGAGCAATTCCTTCGGCATGTCGGCTTTAACCGGCTTTCCGTACGATTTCTCGGCCTTGATCTCGTCGATCTCGCCTTTCTCCTTCAATGCATGAAGTAGAATTTCCTTCGCCAGCAGCTCATTGGTCGTACTGGAGCCTCCTGAAGAAAGAACGGCTGCAGCCATATTCTTGTCGGGTAGAACGACCAGCGACGCATGATACAGAATTGTATCTCCGCCCTTGACCAGCGCTTGAATGCCGTAGTCCCCAAACGGGAACAGGTCGACACTGTCCCAGCCTAATCCATAATTGACCGATGTATCGGCATCTTTAGGCCAGAAGCCTTTCTTGTACTCTGCTTGAGCCATCGCATCTACCGAATTGGAGGATAGGATGCCTTCGGTTTGTTTCGTGAAAATCTGCGAGAATCGAACTAAGTCCTCCGCGGTAGAATAGATTCCTCCTGTCCCAATGGCGTTAACCGTCTCGTTCGGCAGCTGATTCTGAAAGCCGGGGAGGTAAAGTCCCGCCATCGCGGAGACGTTCAAGCGATCCTGAGACGTTTGCGTATTCGGCATGCCCAGCGGATTGGTAAAAGACTGATGGATATAGGTCGTGTAATCCATGCCGCTGACTCTCTCTATCATAATTTCTGCTAGAGTAAAACAATCATTGCAATAGACCGAATAAGCCCCTGGATCGGCTTTCAATTTTTGTTCAGCCAGTTGTTTCAGAAACGTATCGTGCACGTAAGTATCGTTATCCGCGAACAAGAAAGCATTTGTCAGCGACGACCCGGCAAATCCGGCGGAATGGTTCAGCAGCATGCGGGGCGTAATTTTCTTGTAGCGCTCGTCTAGCATCGTAAAATCCGTTACGTAATTCACGACGGGCTGATCCAGATCGATATGGCCCGCGTCCACCAGCTTCATCACGGCTGCTGCGGTGAACATTTTGCTTGTAGAGCCGATACCGTACATGGTGTTCGCGGTTAGCGGCTTCTTCCCGGCTTTATCGTTGATTCCGGATTGACCGGAGACGATAATCTTTCCTTGATCGATTAGTGCGTATTGAACGCTTGTCGTGCCATATTGTCCAGTCAGTAGTTCCGCTTTCTCGGATGCGGTCTTAAGCGTATCCTCGTATGCCAGCGATTTCTCGCTTGCGCCGGCCGCCATCACGCCTGATGGCGCGAACATCGTTAACGTTAGTGTCAGAACAAATAGCCAGTACAATTTTCTTTTTTTCATGATTGCCTCCTTTGGGTTAGTCTAAAGCTAATACGGGAAAGGTCCCCCTAAAGTTCCTTAATTTTCTAAACGGACTGTGACGTTTCCCTACCATATTACATGCTTTACCACACGTGTTTGGATGAATAGCTGATCATTCTTGTGACGGATAACGTTTGCAACCAGTTCCAGAATGATTGACAATTTTATCAACGGCGGTTAGTATCGATTTATCACTTTACCATGGTAGAGCAATAAAGAATAAGGAGGGTTTTTGTGAAAATAGGCATTATAGGTGAATTTAATCCGGCTTTTATACCGCACACAGCAACCAACCAAGCGATTGTGCATTCATGTACGCAGCTAGATGTTTCCATAGAAACAGAATGGATATCAACTGAGAACGCAGAGCATGATTTTGATAGTATGATCTCCCGTTGTAATGGGTTCTGGATTGCTCCCGGAAGTCCATATAGAAGCATGAAGGGGGCACTGAATGTCATTGAATATGCAAGAAAAAACGGCCGTCCTCTGCTGGGGACATGTGGGGGATATCAGCATGTTGTTATAGAGTTTGCTCGAAATGTATTGCAAATCGATGATGCAGACCATGCTGAATACGATCCTTACGCATCTAAATTAGTGATTAGCAAGCTTGCCTGCTCGTTAGTAGGGCAAAGATTAGACGTTCTTCTGCATAATAAGCAATCCATCGTTTATAAAATCTTTCGGAAGGAGCGAATAGCCGAGAATTATTACTGTAATTTTGGATTAAACCCAGATTATCAGAAGGTATTAGATGATAATGGATTAAAGACTGTAGGAGTGGATGAGAACGGAGAGTCGCGAATTGTTGAATTGCAAGATCACCCCTTTTTCATAAGCACCTTGTTCGTGCCTCAATCCCGATCTACTCAAGAGAGTCCACATCCATTAGTCTCGTCGTTTATTCAGCATGTAATTAACACCAGATAGCTGCGTCAAAAACACAGGTTCGACATTGTGCAAACAACACGGATGCAATTCGAACTGGCTCCGGAAAATAGAGAAGCCATCGCGTCATTTCATTTTGTCGCTGTACGCCGTTTGGGATACCTGATGCGGTGGATTCACTTGAATGGACAAGAACTGTCGTACCGCGACAGAAGCACCGCCAACGCTAACTGGCAGGATAACGGAATACAAAGGCGCTACACCCCCGCCCATCCACTCAATCAGGGATTCGACGATCTTATCTAGATAAGTCCTGACATTCTCAGCCACATTCATGGCTCCCTGCAGATTCGTATGCTCGGCCGAGGCGAAGGCTTGAGACAAATGAGGTGCAAGCTAGGCAAACATGCGAAACCGCAGTTTTTGTCTCGTTTCTGACCTGATAAAGGTGAAATGCCTGCCAGAGTGCAGGCATTTCACCTCTGCTACCCCTTAACGGTCGATTTTTTTCTCCCATTCATGCATGATCGCAGGCATTTTTACCATGATGGCGTTTTGTAACGGAATTCATGCATATTTGCAGGCTTCTTACTCCGTCACTCTGTTTTAGTTTACCCTATCAATAGATACGGGGAGCCTCATCATAAATGACGCCGAATAAGTGTTTCGAGCCCCTAAGGCAACAAGTTTTTGGGTTCTTTCTTTTGAGACAAATCGGCACAAAGACGGCCATTTATAAACCAACCCAGCACCAAAACAAGTATGGCGAGAATAAATTCAATCCAAAAAACCGTTTGCAAACCGGCAACGATACTTTGTGTTTTATCTTGAAACGTAGCGGGATCGAGCGAATGGTGAAGATAACGATTGGCTCCGGACGACATGATGCCGACGAACAAAGCGATGCCAATTCCCCCGGCAATCTGTTGGAGCGTGTTGTATATGGCTGTGCCATGGGGGACAAGGTGACGCGGAAGTTGATTCATTCCTGCCGTCTGAGCCGGCATAACGACAAACGATATGCCTAAGAATAAGAGGATATGATTGAACAGAAGGGAGCCTCGGGTTGTATCGCTGTCGATACCGGCAAACAGCCACAGGGATAGGACGATCATAATCAGTCCGGGCATTATGACGAATCTCGGCCCGAATTTATCGAATAATTTTCCCGTCACAGGCATCATCATTGCGTTTAAAATGCAGCCTGGCATCAGAAGTATACCTGTCGCAAATGCTGTCAACTGCATCACATCCTGCATATAGATCGGCAGCAATGTCGTGGTGGCGAATAAAACCATCATCAGCACTACTATCAATACCGCTACCAAAGAAAAAGCGGGATACCGGAATACGGAAAGATCAATCAAGGGCTCTTTAATCTTGAGCTGCCGCCAAATAAGCAAGAGCAAGAAAAGGCCGCCTATGGCAATCAAACTGTAACTCCCAGGACCAGCCCAGACAGCAGTCTGGCTGAAACCGTAGGTGACACAACCAAACCCGACGGTTGACATAATAATGGATAAAAGATCGACCCTTGGCTTGGTTATTTCTGTAACATTCTTTAAGTAAATGAATGCATAAATAATCGAAAACAATGCGACAGGAATCACTATGTAGAACAGCCATCGCCAGTGTAAGGTATCGATAACCAACCCCGACAAAGCTGGCCCGATGACAGGGGCGATCATGATGACAAGCCCCATGAGACCCATGGCAGCCCCTCTGCGTTCCGGAGGATAGAGGGCAAGAATCGTATTCATCATCAACGGAATTAATAATCCAGTCCCGCAAGCCTGAACAACCCTGCCTATTAGCAAGACTTCGAATCCAGGGGATACTGCACACAAACAGGTACCTGCTAAAAATAACGCCATCGCGGACATAAACATCCGGCGAGTCGTGAACCATTGCTGTAGCAATGCGGTCACCGGCACCAGTATGCCGATGATTAGCATATAACCGGTCGATAACCATTGTATGGTCGAAGCAGTAACGTTGAACTCACGCATTAATCCAGGAAATGTATTGGTAAGTAAATTTTCATTAAGAAACGCAATAAATGAACCGATGAGCAGGGCGGCTAACATTGTCCCTCTCTTCATTCCGCTTGCCTCTTGAACCTGTTTGTTCATCTTCTACCTCCAGAGAATATTCATTGCGTTCCACGTAGTGTCTTGGCACCGAATCTTCACCTAAAAATTATCGCGGTCTTCATCATCGAATTTGCCAAGCGCCCGTGCCCCGACAAATTCATGCCCGCCAAACATGTCTCCACGCTGTTCATGCAGATCCCCTTTCCTTATTCCTCATCGATCTGAAGAATATTTTACGTGATGCCGGATGAATTGGAAAAAGCGATATCGCTCTGCATACTCGGAAATTCATTCGTATTTCGAACCCATTAGGGGGGCCTCCCGCTATGTCGCTCATTCGCACATTATCTCTTGACAGGATGGGGTTTGGGGATTATGATATCGTGCCGGTTAATTCAACAAGGTAAATCAATAAAAAGCTGACTTTTCAAGTGTGTCGGCACCGAATCGTCAGCCTGTCGTGCATGATAATGCGACCGACGGAAAATGAAAGAGTTGTGTGTCTGTTTAACGGAAGGAGGATACAGGGTGAGTAAGGATAAGGAATGGGTGCAAGCGACGCTGCATGGGGATTGGGAAGCTTTCGGTGCTATTGTACGCAAATATGCCAACGTTCTGCACGCCGTTGCCTACGAGGTGGTTCGGGATTACCATGCCGCACAGGATATTGCACAAGAAACTTTTTTAAAGGCATATGTAAATCTGCACACTCTGCAGAACCCCCAGAGACTTGGAAGTTGGCTGTATTCAACTGCAAGGCGGTTGAGTCTGAATACACGAAGAACGGAAGGAAGACATACATCGCTCGAAGCTGCACTGGATCTGCAGAGGGGGCCATCAGTTGAAGAATTGGTTATGCAGCGGGACGCGAGGAGACAGGTGCTAGAAGCATTGAATTTACTAAGTGAGCCGCAACGAGCTGCATCGACACTTTATTATGTTGGTGGCCTTACCATTAAGGAAACCGCTGAAATTCTGGAGATTTCCATCGATGCGGCAGAGAGTCGAATTAGAAGATCAAAAGACTCGTTAAAGAAGGAGCTGTTTGTCCTAATGGATGAATGGATGAAAAAAGACGGCTTTGACCAAAACATAGAACGAGAAGTCATGCGTGGGATTGTGCCACGAATTGCTACAATTGAAATTCCTGTATCAGATTTGCGCCGAGCAGTCCAATGGTACGGTGAAATGCTCGGTGCCAAGCTTCAGGGGGAGTGGAATGGCGAATGGACAGCGGCGATGTTGCACTTTCAGGGCGGATCGGGCGCGATAGGCGTTCCATCCATCTACCTGGTAAAAACAGAAGACAACCGCCGATTAACATTCAGGAATACGCGGCATGGCTATATTCAAAGTGTCATTGACCTCTATACGCATGATCTAAAAGGGTATTATCGTTTTCTCAAAGAGCACGGAGTCGACGTAAACGAAATTGACTGGGAGTTGGAACCGCATCGCCAAGGCTTCGGGTTCCGGGACTGTGACGGAAATTCATTCGGTGTTTGCAATGTTGAACTAACTGGGCAAGGTGACCGGAATCAAGAAGTTCCTAAGGCGCATCCGTTCGTATGGCGTATTGCTGGTGTGGAAATTCCTGTACAGGATTTGAAAAAAGCCGTTGCCTGGTACACGGACACCTTTGGCATGAAAGTGCTTGGTGAACCAGAAGGAGATTGGGAGGCCGCAATGCTTTATCTTGACGGAGGAGAGCGTCTTGGCGTACCCAATTTTTACTTGGTTGAGACACAGGATGAACAACGACTAGGCTTTGTGAACACATACACGAAGGTGACCCATAGTGTAGTTGATTTCTACTCGGCAAATGTTGAACCAATGCTAACGGGATTGCGTACGCGCAAAGTAAAGATGAACGGAACAAGCGGGTTTTTCGACCCAGATGGCAATTCTCTGGCCGTATGCAGCGCTATACACCGGGGGCAGGTGAGTAACTAAATATTTTCTTGGTGCCCCCCTGGGCCAACTTCTCTACCGATATTTTGCGCAGCAATGGGCGGCAACGCGATTATCCTCGACAAAGCTGCGCTGCATCAAAATTTTGACCACCCGAATGTCGGCCTCAATATCTTGTGCAACCAATAAGCGATTATCGTCCCTGGGGTCCACGAACCGGGATTCTGCAAGTACTGCGTGTATTGATCGTTGATGATATAAGTCCGAGTGGAAGTAGGGCTCTTCAGACCGAACATGTCCCACTTCGCCGGATCATTCGAACCTCCGAGCCTTTCAAGCATATTCGTCGACTCACTATTTATTTTAGCCGGAATTTGCTCGTATGCTTGGATGATTTGCGCATGGAATTCGTCGATCGGATTGCGGCTAGTAAGGCTCGTCAAATGGATGCCTTCGCGAATGTAAGAAACGTATGCCAGATGGTCAGCCCAGAACTTGTCAATATAATAAAGCCTTACCCGCTTCTCCGAAGGGCTCATCGACGTCTCGCCTTTCAAAATTCGGATCCGCTCCTCATATAGAATACGCCTCTGATCCTCCACCATATCCGAATAACAGTTCAGTTCCTTGCGGATATGGAAGTTCTGGCCCATAATAATGCGCTGAATATGCGCGATTTTGCTGCGGAGCGCCGACTCTTCGAGAGCCTCATCCTGCCTGGCAGCACGAATCGCTTTATGGGTGCCGAACCGAAGCATCAACTCGTCCTCGAGGCTTATGAAAAATACGGAAGCACCCGGGTCGCCTTGGCGGCCAGAACGCCCGCGCAATTGGTCGTCGATCCGCACGCTTTGGTGCATATGCGTACCAATCACGTACAAGCCCCCGAGCTTGGCGACAACTTCTGCCTGCGCGGGGTTGCCGCCGCCGAGCCGAATGTCGACGCCGCGCCCTGCCATATTCGTGGACACCGTCACGGCGCCGATTTCTCCCGCTTTGGCGATGACATCGGCTTCTTTGGCGTCGTTCTTCGCATTCAGAACATGGCAAGGCACGCCGGCAACCGCTAGCGCCTCCGCCAGCATGTCAGACTCCTCGACGCTTGACGTACCAATAAGAATTGGACGTCCCGTCATATGTACGGACGAGATTTCTTGTACAAGCGCCTTAAGCTTGGCTGCTTGATGGGTATAAATCCGGTGGGGATGGTCGATCCGTATGTTTGGCTGGTTCGGCGGAATTCGCACGACCTGCAGCTCATATATATCTTCGAATTCTATTGCGGAAACATGCGCGGTAGCTGTCATTCCGCAAATCCCCGGGTATAGGCTAATGAAGTGTTGAAGGGTAATCGTCCCGAGAATCGTTCCGCCGACTGGCGCTTGCAGCCCTTCTTTGGCCGCAAGCGCGGCTTGCAGCCCGTCTGGCAAATGCCTGTTCTCCGCCACGCGGCCGGTATATTCTTCGATCAGCTCGATTTTGCCGTCACGGACGATGTAATCGACATCTTTTTTCAATAACGATTCTACATGCAGCGCGCAATTTAGTGACGTCAACAAATGACTGTTATGGCTTTCATACAAATTGCCGCATCCCAGCAGCGACTCCGCTTTCGCAGAGCCCGCTTCATTTAAATAAACGTTCCGCTGGAAATCGTCGAAGTCATAATGCTCATCTTGCTTGAGCTGCCGAGCCACTTCTGCGAAACGATTGCCGTCGTTGCCGGAAGAGTTCGACTCGCCGGAGATGACTAGCGGCACCCGCGCTTCGTCGAGAAGCAGTGAATCCGCTTCATCGACGATGACGTAGTGGAAAGGACGATGCACGGTCTCGGCTTCGCTTAGTGCGATTGTGTCGCGCAAATAATCGAATCCCGCCTCTTTGGCCGTAACATAGATTATATCTGCGGCGTACGCTTCCCGTTTCTCGGACAGACTCATGCCCGCTTGAACCGAGTTTACCGTTAATCCGAGGAAACGATAGATTGGGCCCATCCACTCCGCATCCCGATTTGCCAAATAATCGTTAAAAGTCAGAACATGAACACCTTCGCCGGTCAGCGCGTTTAGATAAGCAGGCATAACAGCAGAGAGCGTCTTGCCTTCGCCGGTATGCTGCTCGATCACAAATCTCTCGTGTAGAGCGATGGCAGCCATGATCTGGACATCGTAAGGCTGTAATCCGAGCTTTCTCTTTGCTGCCTCGCAGACTAACGCATAAGCATCGACAAGCAGCTCATCCAAAGGCGTACCCGATTGTGCTTCCTCTCTCAGCCGGAGAGATTCCGCTTGCAGCTGCCCATCATCCCATGCTGTCAAATTCCTTTTCCTGATGAGCTCCGTTTTGTCCCGATAGATCTTGAGCTTTATCTGGGTATCGTGGTCTTTGAATTTTTGCATCAACTTGACAGCTATATGCATAGGAATTTGATCTCCCCTCGGTAGAAATACGCGATTCTTTAGTGGCTAAAGATAGTATCATGCTAGATGCCTCTATCGTACGTGTTCATCAACAAGGCGCGGGGGCAAAAGGGGGGAGCAATTCCAGGCCGTCGGACGATTCCGCCTACTCATCCTTTAACCGTCGTTGATACAAAACAACAGCTACAATTATAAATACAATCGTCCATGCCAAAGTAACGAGGAGGGGTTTCAATAAATCTCCCGTCGTATAGCCTATATTGCGTATATTCAGCAAATTCACAAGTTGACTGCTTGGTACGTACTCCAGCACTTTGAAGATCGGAAAATCTTTCACTAGCAGCGCTCCTCCTGGTGCCCCAGTGAATACGATCGCCACAGGAATGATAGATAATGATGCTTCAAGCAACGTCTTGGAGAATAAACCACATATCGTTCCGGCTGCTGTGTATAGAATAATCGAAAGAATGATTACTGCCACAAACACCCATATATTAACTGGCTCATAGCCAAATATATACGTAGCAATAGCCAGAACAACAGCAGACATGGCAAAGACTAACGTACTTTTGCCGATTAGTACATCCATCGTTGTGGCTGGAGTCATCATTAATGATCTTAGAGTGTTGCGCTCCTTTTCTTCCGCAATCAAGCATGCCTGTGCGAAAGTCGTTAGTATCACAAACGAAGAATTAAGAACCAAACCGAAAACTCCAGTCAAAGACGGGTCTGTACCTCGAAGAAGAAGTGCGAAGATAATTGGAAAAATCAAAATAATGGAGACCGCATAATTGCGTGAAAACTCTTTATAATCCTTCACAAATATCGCTCGAACACGTTTTAATGAGATACTCATAGTAACTCACTTCCTGTCATTTTAATAAAGATATCACCTAGACTTGGCTCTTTCGTTGCTAACCGATCAATTAACCCTCGTTTCATCCAATCGGCTATTCGATCAGCCGTTCCCTCATCGATCGGGAGCTCGTATGCTTCCCCATTTATTAAGTCAACACAAACTACGTTTTCTCGATGCTGTCGTTTAAGTTCCTTTGGTGAGCCGATGGTTTGGATTTGTCCCTGATACAAAATCGCTACACGGTTACATAGCAATTCTGCCTCTGCCATATCATGCGTAGTTAAAAAAATCGTTGTCCCCTTCTCATGCAAGTAGCGTAAGCCTTTATAAATATGTGCTGAGTTTACTGGATCTAATGCCGAAGTAGGTTCATCTAAAAATAATAATTCCGGCTCATGGATAATCGCGCATGCCAACATGACACGCTGACGCATCCCTTTCGATAAGAGATTGACTCTTTTATTGCGCTCTTCGCTTAAGTTTACAAACTGCAGCACCTTACTGATCGAAGATTTAGGAAGAGCATATAATTGGCGATACAGCTCTAGATTTTCCTCAATAGTCAATCTCTCATATAGACCACTGTTATCCGTCAAAATGCCAAAGCGCATCTTCTGTACAGAATGATGCATCATCTCCGCTGGTTGGTCTAATACACGAGCCTGTCCACTTGTCGGATGTAATTGCGCAGTTAAAATCTTTATTAATGTCGTTTTTCCTGAACCACTCGGACCTAGGAAACCGAAAATTTCCCCTTTAGGAATTGAAAAAGACACATCTGCTAATGCATCCTTATTTCCGAATCTCTTTCGAATATGTTCGACTTGGATAACATTCATTAACAACACTTCCTTAGCATTGATGGCTTAAGTATATAAAGAGTGCATGCTTCCAGCCATCAAAACCCGCCGAAATGTAGCTATTATCGCCTGAATGGTACCCATGAATGCTTAATTGGTTCGGCCTTTTCCTGAAAATCAAATGTTAAGAAGTGCTTTTAATTCTTGTAATTTTGTACGAGATAACGGGACCACATCATCTTTACCTGTATTTAATCGCAAGCTGTAGCTATTCTTCGTCCATGTAATAATCTCTCTTACTTTTTGCAGATTAACGATATAGGATCGATGACACCTGAAAAATCCGAAATTTAACAATCTTTGCTCAAGCTCGGTTAGTGTCAAAGCACAGTCATAATTTTCTCCACCCACATGAATAAGGATCGAACCATCTAAACTTTCTATAAAATCGATTTCAGGCGGATTAAATAATATCACTTTGTCATTTCTTTTCGTAGAAATTTTCTGTAAGGTTATATTGGCCGGATCCTGTTCCTGTACTTCCTGCTTATCCTCTTCTGAGTCCCGAATATCCAATTGATGAAACCCGGATTCATTCAATCGATAGATGGTATCACAGGAAATAATGGCATCTTCTAAATTCGAGGTTAAAATTAAGATCCGCTTTTCTTTCGAAAGGTCATCTAAAATCCGTTTAAAATGACGGCGATCTTGTTCTTCCAAGTAAAAATAGGGTTCCTCCAGTACAAGTGTAGGCTGATGCGCAAAAAAGACACGCAGCAATGTCACATACATCCTTCTCGATGAGCTTAGATTCTTGATTTTTACCTTCCGTTCTTCTTTTAAAGCAAAATAACCCAATAACGAAGCGGTATGCTCATTCCTCTCCGTTACTTTGATTAGAAAAGTGATTAGCTCTTCCACCGTTAAACGCATATACTCGTTTTGTGGAGCCCGAAATAAATGATATTGGGAATGATTCGCTAATTGATTCATTAAAAGCTGCTTTCGCTTCAAGTCCGTTATAATACCAATCGATTGGTTCGATGTCATACTTAATTCGATCTTCGGTAGAAATAATTCCCCATCATCATACATTGGTTGAAATTGCATGCCGTCCTCCTAGTCAGACCCGCTACAGGATATATTAAACAATTATAATGTTCGGAACCTTTTTTGTCAGTTTCTATTGAGGAAGCAACTTCTTTGTGCACAAATCGTTGCGAAGCGATGATCTGCCCCGACTATACTTGAACTCGAGAGGAGGGAATGGGATGGAGTGGTTGGAGCGGATGAACAGGGCGATAGACTACATTGAGGAGAACCTGACCGGGGAGATTGAGCTTGGCGAGGCGGCCCGCATGGCCTGCTGTTCGCGCCTCGATGTTTTCGAGGAACTTAAGAAGGCAATATGGATATCTAGGGGACAAACAAGGGGGCGGAGATGAGCTTGGACAACATGCACCAGTCGGATATGATTATGAGCGCGGCCGCGGGCGATCAGGTGGCGCTGACGCAGTTAATCGTTGCGTACAGGCGGGAAGCCGTGTTGTGGGCCCGCGATATTTTGCGCGACACTTCGCTTGCCGAGGACGCGGTTCAGGAGTCGTTCCTGCGGATGGCGGCCAAGCTTTCCGGGCTTCGGGATCCGGAGCGGTTTCGCCCTTGGCTGAGGAGGCTCGTTCGCCGGACGGCGATCAATATGCTGCGGGGCGCTGAAAGCCGGACGAAGCCATTCAGCGATCTGCCCGAAGCGGCCGATCCGTATTTGGCCAGCCGTCCGGCCGATCCGATGCAGCAGATACTCGACCGCGATACTCGCCGTGAAGTGGCGGCTCGCTCGTCCTGCACTTTGCGCGGCAACGAGAAGCATGTCATGGACGCAATGGTCGGAGGGCTGCAGCCGGATGAGGTCGCGTCGTCACTCGGCATTGCGCGAAGCAACGTCTACAACTTGATTTCCCGTTCCCGTTCGAAGCTGAACGAGGATCGGTTTCGCATGGGAGTAGACCGTTATCTCGCTAGCCGACGCGATGAGGGCGGGCCGAACTGTATCGTCCTTGAAGAGCCTCGTTTCTCGCGTCCATATGCATTCCTGTCCGTAGCACTGCTCGAAGTGATGCGGTATGTCAGCGATCGAGAGCAGTCACTTACAACGATTATGGGGCTGACGGGCGATGCGTTTCGAATCGGGATTTCCTCCGGATGCGACTGGAGGGGGTTGTCGACATTCGACTGGAGCTTCGCCTTTTACGGTGCGGCGGAGCGGGTTGGGTGGAGTGCCCGATGTTTCGGGCGCCCTGGCCGACAGCAGATCCTGCCGGAGCAGCAAGTCGGCGTGCTGCGGTTGATCCATGACGCCGTGAAAGCTGGCCGCCCAGCCATCGTATGGAATTTGACGATCAACGAGTTCGACCTGATCTACGGATATGATGATATGGAGCGGGTGCTGTTCGGTCGAAGCCACCGGCCCGGCTTGAATCGCTATACATATGAGAGCTTGGGCAGAAGCTCTGAAAGTCCTGGGCTGTTTGCGGCTATTTTGGACAGGCGGACAGGCGTGCCCACTTCCTTGCGCACCGTTCTTGGCGGCATTGTGAAGCAGATTCGGGGGGACGAGCCCCGCGTGCCCGGCTTTGCCTTCGGTCAAGCCGCTTACCTGGAATGGCGAAGCGCCGTCCTGGAAGACCGGCTGGATCCGCTTGGCCACGCCTACCAGGTGGCTCTGCTGTCGGAAGCCCGCGAGCATGCCTGTCGGTACCTGGAGCGGCTCTCCCGGGACCGGCAGGTTCGTGAGGAAGCCCGTTCTCTGCTGGCGGCCGCAAGCAGCTTGTACGGGCAAATCAGTCGGACGATGCTTCAGTTGTATCCGGCCTTCCCGTTCGGAATGGGCGGCATAACATCGAACCGGGAACAGATAGCGGCAGGGCTCAAGGCTGCAATGGAGGCAGAGGCGGAAGCGGCGGGCTTTTTGGAGGCTGCGCTGGAGCGGATATAATTTTTTTGGTGGAGATGGATAGAGATTGGCGGTTCGATGTGTCCTTGTATTGAAGTCAACTTAATTGAGAGGAAGTGCAAGCTTTGACACACCCTATCAAGCCCATCATTCACACCCTATTTTTACCCGTACCTGATTTGAAGGCAGCTATCGAATGGTATGCGGATCTGTTTGAACAGACAATCCGACCAGACAAAACGGGAGGCGGCATCTACTGGGGCGTATCGTTCGACGGCACCGGAATCATTCTCGACAGCCATATGTGGGGCTTGCCGCCGATGATCATGTTCGAGTCGATCCGGGATATCGACGCGTCGTACGACTTCTGTACCGGAAAGGGCTACTCGCATGTTGGAGAACTATACCGTTATGAGGAGGCGAAGCATTTCGCGGTGGGCGGGAACATGGTCTGCTGGGCGATCTCGCATGAGCAGCCACAGGAGCCTGTTGGTGATGCGCACCCGTTGCTCACAAGGATCAGCCACGTGATAGCACATGGAGACCGCGCGGCTGAGACGGAGAAGTGGTACGCCGAATTTTTGCAGAAGGATGTTCGGCCGGACCCGCTGGTACAAGGGCTGAACGGCATTGCGATGGACAAGGGCGCGGATTTGCTGGTGGACGACAATCGGCTGTCACAGACCGGAAAGGTGCATTACGAAAAGCTGCAGCTCACTTTGCGCGTCGCCCCGGCTCTTGTGATCGATTCGCCGGATGTCGAGGCGGCAAGAGGTCACGTGACTGCAAAAGGCGCATCGGATGTGACTGTTATCGAGGAACGGATGGGTGCGGCATGCTTCATGTTCTATGACCCGTACGGCAACGGAATCATGGTGCGGCAACGGGTTGTTAAACCATCCATATTTTCATAATTTAAGGAGTAATCCATGAGTAAAGAATACAAAATAATTCAAAGAACAGCCAACCTTGCAGAATACAAAACGCTTTGTCATGCAGTGGGCTGGACAGCGTTTATGAATTTTGATGTTGCAGAAGAATCTTTAAACCAATCATTATTTGGTGTTATCGTTCAATATAAAGAAGAAATAGTCGGAATGGGAAGAGTAGTCGGGGACGGAAAGATATATTTTTATATCCAAGACATTGCGGTTGTACCAGAGCATCAGAATAAAGGCATCGGAAATATGATTATGAAAGCAATTTCGGAATATTTAAAGGAAAACGCACCGGAAAAATCATTTGTAGGTTTATTTGCATCCCAAGGAAAAGAGTCATTTTATAATAAATACGGATTCAATAACCATGAAGGTATGACTGGAATGTTTGGAGTCATTCATGAGCGTGAAATAAAGTGAACACCTGACTTGCAAACAATAACCCGAGGAAAGCTGTTGCAAGCGGCCCGGAGCCAACCATGCTTCGGTTTCCTTGGTGCTGCCGGTTCGGTGACCTTGATATCGCGAACCGGCAGGCCGGGGAGTGGATGAGGCGACAATATTTCATTGTATTCTAAGCGTTTAATTAAACCCGCCATTTACGCGGATCGTCTGGCCCGTTATCCAACGGGCTTTATCGCTAACGAGCAGCTCGAGAGCATTCGCGATATCCTCTGGATCTCCGAGCCGTCCAAACGCATTCATTCGGCGGAAAGAATCGATCACCTCCGGTGATTTGCCGTTCAGGAACAGCTCGGTTGATACTTGCCCGGGTGCGATGCAATTGATGGTGATGTCCCTAGGACCGAATTCCTTTGCCAATTGGCGTGTTAATTGCTCGACTGCACCTTTCGTTGCGGCATAGACACTGTACATCGGGAGCATCGCTCCAGAAACGGAGGTCGAGAAATTAACGATTGTCCCGCCTTTCGCCATATGCTTCATTGCTTGTTGGCAAGCGAAATAAGTCCCTTTCACGTTGGCCGCGAAATGCCGATCGAATATCTCCTCTGTCACGTCCGCAATCGCATTGTTCTCCATGATGCCGGCATTGTTGACAAGTATGTCTACGTGCCCGAATCGCTCGAGCGCCTCCGAGAACAACGCTTCGACTTCGCTCACCTTACTCACGTCGGCCTGGATTCCCACCGCCTGGCCGCCGAATTGCTCAATCGTCTTTATTACCTCTTCCGCTCTCCCACGGCTAGAGGAATAATTGATAACCACCTTCGCTCCGGATTGTGCGAATTGGATGGCAATTTGCCGTCCGATGCCACGAGACGCCCCGGTGACGATTGCGACTTTTCCATTCAAACTCATTTCCGTTCCTCTCCTTTATCATAATATAAGCCTAACGTTGATTGGCCGAGTTCTATCATGCAAATTCATTATATTAAGTATGAGCATCGTACCGATAGACCATTCCTGTCCGATCCTTGCCTGATTCTCTTCTGTCTCTATATAATAAAAGCAAAAAACCTTCCTGGGGGAGTCGGCCTTGGATACAATGAATGAATCGCAGCGTACAGAACAAGCCTTGCAGCAATTGGCGCTTCTAATACGTCGCCATGCCCCGACTAGTGGTACGTATCGGACGGAAGTTCCTTCTTTATCGTTGATGCATGCCACTCATTTGTCGGAACCGCTGGAATCAGTCTACAAGCCATCTATTTGCGTCGTGGCGCAGGGAGCTAAGATCGCCTCGCTGGCGAATGAAACGTTCCGATACGATCCTTCGACTTACCTGGTCACTTCCGTCGAATTGCCGATTACGGGCAGAATTGTAGATGCTTCACCCGAGATTCCCTACTTAAGTTTGAAACTGAGCTTCGATGCTGACGTCATCATGGAGATCGTGAAAAAAACGAATCGCCTCGCTTCCGTCCCCATGGAAGGCGGCAGAGGTATAACCGTGAATCAGACTTCTCCCGCGTTGCTCGAAACCATTGTGCGGCTCATGCAAATGCTCGACACGCCTGAGGACATTCCAGTTCTGGCGCCGCTTGTCATCCGCGAAGTTCTGTATCGCATGCTTCAGGGCGAACAAGGCGCGCTCCTTTATCAATTTGCCACCAACGGCAGCCATGCTTACAGCATCGCTCAAGCAATCCGGTTGATCAATCGGCAATACGCTCGTCCGCTGTCTGTTGAGCAACTCGCAAAGTCCGTGAATATGAGCGTATCGGCGTTTCATAAGCATTTCAAGCGCGTGACGGCAATGAGTCCGTTGCAATACCAGAAGACGGTTCGTTTGCAAGAAGCCCGGAGGTTAATGTTGACAGAATCCGTGCAGGCCTCTGATGCGGCGTTCCGCGTCGGCTACGAGAGTCCTTCCCAGTTCAGCCGGGAATATGCCCGTATGTATGGCCAGCCACCGAAGATGGATGTCCAAAAGCTTCGCAATTCAATCAGGGACTCCAAAGTGCTCGTCTGAATTTCATGAGGCGCCAACAACTGGCAAACAGCCTTAAAGAGGAGGTTATTGATGAATCGATGGATTTTGCTTAGAGTTATCGGATTTGGAGCATTGACCTATTTTCTGCTTAGGTATACTGTAGACGATCATTTTGATCTATTAGACATAATACCAGTCGCCATACTAGCTGGGATTGCAATAAATGAATTTTTCATAAGACGACGAAAAAGCCGCACGCCTCCAAAAGGGACTGGCCCCCATTTGTGAGACAGGGATCAAAACACCTTTCAAGGTCAAGCAGCCAGTTGTCGGAAATCATTCAGCGGCTTACGATGGGGCATTACCAGCGGGTGTTCCCTTGCGGGGCATGCTCGTATGCCTGAGACATGTACACAATTACTATGGAGCATCATGCCGACATATTTCGGAAGCTGCCGTGAGGTATCTAGCACATACGCTGTGTCTTGTTTGTCCGCTACTCCGTTTGGTGTTTACACCCGTTTTTTATACACTCTCATTGCAAAGAAGTACGCTGCGAGCAAAATCCCGACACACCACGCAAGAGCGACCCATATCTCATTGCCCACCGGCTGATCGGACAGCAGCGCACGGATGGCGTTCACGATCGAGGTCACCGGCTGGTTCTCGGCAAAGGCGCGAACGACCGACGGCATCGTCTCGGTTGGCACAAACGCCGAGCTGATAAACGGCAGGAAGATAAGCGGATAGGAAAATGCGCTTGCACCTTCAATCGTTTTTGCAGACAGTCCGGCAATCGCCGCGACCCAAGTTAGGGCTAGCGTAAACAACGCGAGTATGCCTGCTACGGCAAGCCATGGCAGTATTCCAGCAGACGAACGAAAACCCATAAGCAACGCTGCGAGAATGATGACGATCACCGATATGGCGTTGGACACCAGAGAGGTCAGCACATGTCCCCAAAGCAAGGCGGAACGTGAAATCGGCATGGTATGAAACCGCTCGAATATGCCCCGCTGCTTATCCATAAACAGGCGGTAAGCCGTATAGGCTATTCCGCTTGCGATAGCCATAAGCAGTATGCCAGGCAACAGGTAGTTCACATAGTTATCCGCCCCGGTTTGAATGGCACCGCCTAACACATAGACGAACAGCAGCATCATCGCAATCGGAGTGATGCAGACCGTGATGATGGTGTCCATACTGCGGAAAATATGGCGCATGGAACGTCCAAGCATAACGCTAATATCGGTGAAGAAATGTTTCTTTACTGCCTCCATTTACATGGCCTCCTTCTTGCCGACGATTGCGAGGAATATCTCCTCTAGCGACGGCTGTTTTTCAACATACTCTACCTTCGCTTGCGGGAACAGCTGTTTCAGCTCCGAGAGCGTGCCCTTCGCGATAATCCTGCCCTCGTGCAGAATGGCAATTCGGTCGGCAAGCTGCTCAGCTTCCTCCAAATACTGCGTGGTGAGGAATATCGTCGTGCCTCCAGCGGCAAGCTCCTTGACGATCTTCCAAACCTCGATGCGCGACTCGGGGTCAAGCCCGGTGGTCGGCTCGTCGAGGAAAATGATCTGCGGATTGCCCACAAGGCTCAAGGCGATGTCGAGCCTGCGGCGCATACCGCCCGAATAGGTGGACGCCTTGCGGTCGGCGGCGTCTGTCAACCCGAAGCGCTGCAGCATGGTATCCGCAATCTGGCGCGGGTTGTTGAGGTATCGCAGCTTGGCGATCATGATCAGATTTTCCCGTCCGGTCAAAATTTCGTCCACGGCGGCAAATTGCCCGGTCAGACTGATCGCCTGCCGTACATTATCCGGCTTGGACGCAACATCGAAGCCGTTTACGGTGGCGGTTCCGCTATCTTGTTGGAGCAGCGTGGTGAGGATTCTGACCACCGTTGTCTTGCCCGCCCCGTTGGAGCCGAGCAGGGCGAAAATACTGCCCTTCTCCACTTCGAAATCAACGCCCTTCAGGACTTGCTGCTGCTTGTAGGATTTGTGCAGGCCAATGACTTGAATCGAATGATTCGGCATAGCGTTCCCTCCTTATATAACCGTAACCTTGGACAAATCGGCCTCCATGCCTTTCAGAGAGGCATAGGTCAGCTTATCCATCATCGCACCGTCAAAGCAGATGGTTTTGACAGCACGGTAATATTTTTTAGACCACGAAGACGTCGGGAAAGACACGTTCTTGAGTGTCGCGCCCTTGAACGAAACTTCGTTCAGCGCAGACTTGTCAAACTTGACACCGATAAAGGTTTGCCCGTCGAAACACAGACCTCTCAGATCGGAAGTTTTGAACTCCACGCCGTCAAAGATACAGTTCTCAAAAATCGTTTTTCTGAGATCGGTCATAGTCAGGTTGACGTCGGTCAGTTTGACACCTATGAATGTTGCTCCGTCCAGTCCCGACTTGCTGTAGTTGGTGCGCACGAGGATTGATTTATTGAAGCTCGCATTCGATAGGTCAAGGGCGGACAGGTTGCAGTCGGTCAGATTTGCACCGTTAAAGTTGGCATCACGCACGTCGCTGCTCGCAAACGAGCTGCCGGTCAAGTCTGCGCCCGAAAAGTCGGAACTGTGCAGCGCGCTGCCTTTGAACTGTCCTTTGTGGGCCGTAACGCCGGCAAAGTCACTCTTAGCCAGGTTGCTCGCGCTAAAGTTCGTCACCACCTGCCGCTCCAGCGAGCGGGAGAGGTTAGCCACCTCCAGTACCGTTTGCTCAATGTCGCCGATGCTGTCAATGGTCATCTCAAAAGCGGTTTCATCGTCCTTGCCTTCGGCTTTAAGCTCACGGTACCGCTCCTGCAAATCGGAGAGCAGGTCAGTCTTTAATTCCGTGGCGCTCTTCACCCCTTCGTATGGTGCGAAAACACCGTTCAAATAGCTGGTCAATTTCTCATTCATCACATAAAACCTCCCTATAATAAGTTCTCAAGCACGCGTTTCGCATACTCCCAGTTGCTTTTGTTGCGGATGTAAGTCGCCTTGCCCTTCTCGGTAATCCTGAAATATTTACGCCGTCCGCCCTGGGATTCATCGCCCCAATACCACTCGATATCACCGTCCACCTCAAGCCTGCGGAAGCTGGAGTACATCGTGGCTTCCTTTAATTCGTACTCGCCACCCGAGCGCTCGGCAATCAGCTTGACAATTTCATAGCCGTAGCGGTCAGCCTCGGATAAGAGCCGTAAAATCATCGTATCGGTATGTCCTCGCAGCAGGTCGGATGTAATTTTGTTCTCGCTCATGTAATCACCTCCGTATTTGTATAATACGATATAGTACTATGACAGTCAATGTAATATTTTAATTATAATACTTTGATTGAAAATGTGCTGTGCTATAGCCCTTTTAAATATCCTTATATTGACAAAACAAGCTTTATGCCCTACAATTCAACTATTAGATAATTTTCTAAATATTTATTTAAAGGAAGGAGGTCGTCCAAAGCATGTCCATTAACGATACGTTCAAAGCTCTTGCCGATCCGACTCGCCGCAGAATATTGGATTTGCTGAAGGAGCGCGACCTAACTGCAGGAGAAATCGCCGAGCACTTCGATATTACAAAGCCCAGCATCTCCAACCATCTCAATCTGCTGAAGCAAGCGCAGCTTGTCTGGGATGAAAGAAAGGGGCAGCATATTGTCTACTCCCTGAATACAACCGTATTCCAGGATGTGTTGAAATGGATGATGGAACTGCAACAAACCCAATCGAAAGGATGAATGACATGAAAAAATGGATCACTCCCCTATTATCCGCTTTTGCCGCCGCTATAATCAGCCTGGTCGTTTACAATGAATTACCAAGCAAGATGGTGATGCACTTCAACCAAATGGCATCGCCCGACAATTTGATCGCCAAGCCGCTGGGCGCTTTTCTGATGCCGGCACTCGCACTGCTGATTCCAGCCTCGGTCTTTCTGGCATCCAAGCTAGAGAGAGATGAGAATAAACGCCGCAGAGCTGAAGCGGTGAATGCTCCCGTAGCCGCCATGCTCTCGATTATGCTGCTTGCCGTCCACACCTTCCTCATTTTGTACAATTTGGGTTATGAGATTCGTGTTGGACTTTTTGTTACGGTGCTGGTAGGCATATTGTTTATTCTAATGGGAAATCTCGTACCGCGTATTCCGCAAGGGATATTCCAATGGCCAAAACTGCCGGAAGACATCCATCGCAAAGCCTCCCGCTTTCAAGGCAGATTAATGATGGCATCCGGTGTCATTTTCCTGTTTGCAGCTCTATTGCCTAACGCTTGGATTATGCCTGCCTTCATCCTGTTTATATCCGCATTCGTTATTACGATGTTCAGCGGCATGATGTATTTCGCCCGTACCCGATAAAGCAGAAAGCCGTTCATTGCGTTCCTGAACATTCTAAATACGGTCAGTACGAATCTGATCCTGCGATTCTGAAGGCAATCGGCATGACACAGAAAGAAATAAGCAAATGATTTTATTGGAAAGGCACTCCATTAGGTGTCTTTTTATTTTGCTGTGAACATTCAAACAAAGGTAACATTCTTTCATAATTCTTTCATAGCGATGTGTTATGGTTCAATTAGTAGGCGCAGCGCCAAGATTTCAAAATCATAGAAAAGAGGACATACAAATGAAGTTTCTAAGAAGTCAGCATATGCTAGTCGCTAAAGTTGCTTTGGCAATGATTCTACTTTTCACAGTACTGACGCCGCTTCAAGCTGGTGCAGCTCCTTATCTAGGTATACAAGGTTATTCTGCAGGAAGTTTTCCTACTGATATGACAGTCGCTGATTTTAACGGTGATGGACATATGGATGTCGCTGTTGCAAACACAAGTAGTGGGGATATTTCTGTTAGGCTTGGCATTGGGGATGGAACCTTTAGCAGTCAAGCTACATACCCTTCAGGGAATTACACGACCTCCGTAACGAACGGAGATTTTAATGGCGATGGGAAAATAGATCTGGCAGCGGCTAATCAAACTACGGATACCGTTTCTATTTTTCTGGGAATCGGCGACGGAACCTTTGCTAGTGCGTTGAGCATCCCGACATTGGTCTCTCCAAATTATATTGCGGTAGCAGACTTTAACAACGATAGCAAAATGGATTTGGCGGTATCTCATCGAACTATTGATCAAGTGTCCATTATGATAGGAATTGGCGATGGGACTTTTGGTGCTCCAGTAGGCTTGGGCGTTGGGGATGCTCCTTATAAGGTCGTAACGGGGGATTTCAACGGGGATGGCCGTATGGACGTTGTCGTTTCGAATTTTGGTTCTGATAATGTCAGCGTTCTCTTGGGCGATGGACTGGGTGCTTTAGCTGTTGCTGTTAATTATGCGGTTGAGGAAGCGCCACTCAAAGCTGCTGTCGGTGATGTTAACGGTGATGGATATTTGGATTTGGCTGTAGCCAGCTCGAGAAACCTTCAAGTTGGGGCTCTTTCTATTTTAACAGGAAAGGGTGATGGTACCTTTAATTCTGCTGTCCACTATGGTTCTGGAGGTAATGATACTCGTAGTGTTGTGTTAGCTGATTTCACTGGTGATGGAGAGCTGGACGCGGCAATGGGGAATTGGGCCACAGGTACCTTTTCAATCCTGGCTGGAGATGGCAATGGAGGCTTTGCGACCGCAGTCACGTATAGTGCGGGTGGCAGCGTAAATGACTTGGTTAGCAGTGATTTTAATGGCGATGGGTTATTGGACTTTGCATTTGCGAGGCAGACCCATAATGATTTTGGTGTCCGCTTGGCGGCGAGCAACGATGCGAGCTTACAAAGCCTGACTCTGTCGGGTGGAGCGACATTGAGTCCATCATTTAGTGCTGGCACATTCGGCTATACGTCGAGCGTCTCGTATAGCGTGAACAGTTTAAGTGTGACACCGGTCGTAGTTGATGCGACAGCTAGCGTAACTGTAGCGGTGAATGGCGGCACGCCAGAAGCGGTAGCCAGTGGTGCAGCGAGCAGCGCGTTGCCATTGAACGTAGGTGTGAACACAATTGATGTGGCCATTACCGCACAGGACGGTACGACGATCCGGACGTATACGGTAGATGTGACGCGTCAACCCAACACCGATGCGAGTCTCAGCGGGCTCGGCCTGTCGGGAGGAGCGGTCCTGAGTCCCTCCTTTAGTGCGGGTACACTCGGTTATACGTCAAGTGTGGCTTATAGTCAGAGCGATATTCGGGTAACGCCAGTCGCGCATGCGACGGCTAGCGTAACTGTAGCGGTGAATGGCGGCACGCCAGAAGCGGTAGCCAGTGGTGCAGCGAGCAGCGCGTTGCCATTGAACGTAGGCGTGAACACGATTGATGTGGCGGTCACTGCACAGGACGGTACGACGATCCGGACGTATACGGTAGACGTGACGCGTCAACTCAACACCGATGCGAGTCTCAGCGGGCTCAGCCTGTCGGGAGGAGCGGTCCTGAGTCCCTCCTTTAGTGCTGGCACACTCGGCTATACGTCGAGCGTACCGTATAGCGTGAACAGTTTAAGTGTGACGCCGATCGTGGCCGATGCGACAGCAGCCGTAACTGTAGCGGTGAATGGCGGCACGCCAGAAGCAGTGGCTAGTGGTGCAGCGAGCAGTGCGTTGCCATTGAATGTTGGTGTGAATAAGATTAATGTGGCGGTCACTGCACAGGACGGTACGACGATCCGGACGTATACGGTAGACGTGACGCGTCAACTCAACACCGATGCGAGTCTCAGCGGGCTCAGCCTGTCGGGAGGAGCGGTCTTGAGTCCCTCCTTTAGTGCTGGCACACTCGGCTATACGTCGAGCGTGTCGCATAGCGTGAACAGTTTAAGTGTGACGCCGATCGTAGCCGATGCGACAGCAACCGTAACTGTAGCAGTGAATGGCGGCACGCCGGAAGCGGTAGCCAGTGGTGCAGCGAGCAGCGCGTTGCCATTGAACGTAGGTGTGAACACGATTGATGTGGCGGTCACTGCACAGGATGGTACGACGATCCAGACGTATACGGTAGACGTGACGCGCTCCAATTACGCGGGGGTTACGACACCTTCAAGCAGCATCAATAATCTTAGCGGATTGAGCCTGCAAGGTGGAGCTGAACTAAGCCCTGCATTTAGCCCAAGTACACTCGCCTATGCGTCGAGCGTGGCGAATAACGTTGACAGTGTTAGCGTGATCGCGACGTTGGCGGATGGGAAAGCGACTGTGAAGGTACGGGGGAATAACGGAACACCTGTGTCTATTGCGAGTGGAAGCGTAAGCGCTGCGTTACCGCTGAAGACAGGCGCCAATGTGATTGATGTGATCGTGACGGCTGAGGATGGGACAAGCCGGAGTTATACGATTACGCTAACCCGTCAGGTCGAGACGGAAGGCTCGCCTCAGGAGGCTGTATGTCCGTTCACAGATCTTGAGGGGCACTGGGCAAAGGTAATGATCTGTGAGGCAGCGGAATTAGGGATTGTTGAAGGTGTTAGTGTGAATCTATTTGCACCGGACAGAACCGTTACTCGAACGGAGTTTGCGGTCATGATGCTGCGCGCACTTGAAATTCCAATCAGCGAAGAGCCGGGCACTCTCCCGTTCAGCGATAAGGAAAGCATTCCAGAATGGGCATTATCAGCGATCTCCACAGGTGTAAACAAGGGGATGCTCGATGGTTACCCGGATGGCACGTTCCGCTCGCAGCAGACCATTACGCGAAGCGAGATGGCGGCAATGATTGCGAAGGTGATGAAGTGGAAGGCAGACAGCGAGCAGTATTCAACCTATGCTGATGGTACAAGCATTCCAGGCTGGGCACGATCCTATGTAGAGGCGGTACATGCGAATGGGCTGTTGCAAGGCCGAGGAGACAATCTGTTTGTACCCAAGGGTATTACAACAAGAGCCGAGGCGGCAGTTGTCATGTTAAGGCTGTGGAACACAAGCAACTAATGTAGAGGGCTGTGACAGGTTGCCGATAGGCAGGCTGTTGCAGCCCTTTTTGTTGGCAATCCGTTCGGCTTGTCCCAGCGGGAGCGGTACCATAAGAAATTAGTACTGTTTGACGAACCCGGCCCTTTGCAGAATTGGAAAAGAAAGGGGGCAGCTCGGTTATGCGCAAATGGCTCGTGCTGTTAGTGCTTGCGGCTTTGTCGGCTTTTACATACAATTACACGAACCATTCGGATCAGGATCCTTATCTTCTGACGGATTACAGCCGGTTACATCCCGTTACAATCAAGCGTATTGTCAAGGGGCGAGAGACAGAGCAGCTGGTGCAGGTGGTACGCGATGCGGCTGCCCAAGATCTGAAGATCTCGATTGCAGGTCAACGACATAGCCAAGGCGGGCATACATACTACAAGGACGCGGTCGTGGTAGATATGACCGCGTTTAACTGCGTGCTGGCTGTGAATGCTGCCGCTCGCACGGTAACTGTACAGGCAGGCGCAACATGGGCCGATGTGCAGCGAAGTGTCCAGCCTTATGGACTGGCGGTTCGGACGATGCAGTCCCAGAACATTTTTACGGTGGGCGGTTCGATCAGCGTTAACGCGCATGGACGAGATCTTCGCAATGGATCGTTGATCAAGAGCGTGATATCTTATCGGTTGCTTATGGCCGACGGCCGGATTCTGGATGTCAGCCGATCGAGCCATTCCGAGCTGTTCCCGCTCGCGCTCGGCGGCTACGGCTTGTTCGGCATCATCCTCGATGTAACCTTGTCACTGACCGAGGATACAATGTATCGGCTTCGGGTGGATACCGTGACGGCCGATGACTATGCGCAGTATTTTCGAAAGCATGTGCTCGGTAATCCGAACATTCATATGCATTTGGCGAGAGTGTCGGTGGGGCCGGATCGGTATTTGACGGATATGTATGCCGTGAATTACGAGGTTGGGGCTGAAGCGGAGTATGATCCAGAAGAATTCGAACTGCAAGATGCGGAGCAGTGGGTCACGCCTGCCAAAGCTTTGTTCCAGCTGAATCGGCTGTCCGATACGTGGAAAGATACATTCTGGGAGATGCAACTGGGGGTGTTCAAAGGACAAGAGGGACAGTTGATCAGCCGGAATAACGCGATGCGGTCCGACGCCGCTTTCATGGAAACGCGGGAGCCGGGGTGGAACGATCTCTTGCAGGAGTACTTTATCCCAATGGATCAGTATGCGGATTTTTTAAAGGACTTCGGCCCCTTGCTGAAGCGCCATAAGCTGAATTTGCTCAATATTACGGTGAGGTACGTGAACCAGGATGATGAGGCGGCATTATCGTATGCGAGGGAAGACATGTTCGCGCTCGTCTGCCTGTTCCGCGCGCCGCTAGGCGAGAAAGAGCAGGCGAGGTTCGGAGAGGGAATTCGAGCGGTCGTCGATCAGGTGATAGCACATGACGGCACCTATTATCTTCCTTATGCAGGATATCCGACAAGGGCACAGCTGCATGCGGTGTATCCTGATGCGGAGAAGTTCTTCCAACTGAAGCGGGAGTATGATTCGGATGAACTGTTCTACAATGGATTTTATGAGCAGTATGGCGTAATTGAGGGGGACAAACGGTGAATATACGCACATTGATTCGAACACAAAGCATCATCACTTTTGCAGGGGGATTCATCTATCCGTATTACTTGCTATTTCTGAAAAACTTAGGCAACAGCTATACTAAGTACGGACTAGCATTCGCTGTATTTACGATCAGCTCTGCTGTCGCTTCACAGTTGTTGTCACGTTATGTGGATCGGCATGCAAGGGGGCTCTTGTTGGGGAGCTCACTGGGCTTGATGGCAGCGATGCTATGTTTCCCGTGGGTAATGTCGTATTCGGTTGTCATTGCTTTACAAATTGTCATGGGCGTGTGCAATGCGATGCAGCGAATGGGCGAGAAGGTGCTGTTGGCTGACAAGACCGAGGCGGGGCAAAGAGGCAAGCCGATAGGCGATTACCACTTTTGGACGACTGCCGCTTCCGGAGGTGCGATTCTGGCGGCGGGGTACGTCATCGATTATTTGACAATTAACGTATTGTTCTACGTTAGTGCGCTGCTGTATGGTATAAGTGCGGTACTGATTTGGCGGCGGCGAGTGAGCGGGAGGAGAGGTGAATATGGAATTTATTTATGAAGATGAAATGCTGGCTGTAACTGTTGTTCAAGCGATCCAATCTGGCGATATTCCATCGTTGAAGCGGCTGCTTGCCGAGAATCAAGGTTTGGCAACGACAAGGATTATCGAAAGAGACAATAGCAACGAAGGCTCTAGAGTATCTCGAACATTGTTGCATGTGGCGACCGACTGGCCTGGTCACTTCCCAAACGGTTCGGCTGCTGTTGCAGTGTTGGTGGAGTTCGGTGCGGATGTGAACGCCCGGTTCACTGGACCGCACACCGAGACACCGCTTCATTGGGCTGCGAGCTGCGATGACATTGAAGTACTTGACGCACTGCTTGATGCTGGCGCCGATATCGAAGCTCCAGGTGCAGTGATCGCCGGTGGCACGCCGCTGGACGATGCAGTAGCGTTCGCACAATGGTGTGCAGCCCGTAGATTGGTTGAACGCGGAGCGATGGTTGCACTCTGGCATGCGGCTGCGCTCGGGCAGTTGGACGCAATAAAGGCCTGTTTTGCCGGGAACATGCTTTCTGAGCGATACCCATGGGGAGCTAATAGCTCTTCCCCTCCGAATAAGGTAACGGTTGCCTTCTGGTGCGCTTGCCACGGAGGACAACGGCAGACTGCAGAATATCTTCTCCAACAAGGTGCCGAACTGAACTGGATATCCGTATGGGATGGACTAACTCCTCTGGACGCGGCAAAACGTAGTTCCGCTGCTGAACTGATGCAGTGGCTTGCCAGTCAAGGAGCTAAATCAGCAAGCGAACCGGGATGATTATTTCGGGTTAGGAGGTTATCATGAATAATAAGATTGAACAGCCTAAAATCTCAATTGAGCTGCTCGTCGCAGAACCGATTTACTCACTTGAATCAAGAGATGAGATCAGTAATCGAGTGATTGAGAACATAACAATTGAGAATCAGGAAGCAGCCCGGGTTTCCTTCGAAAAAATGATTTTTAGAAATGTAACCATTACGGAATCGTCATTAGAGCAAACTGAATTGACAGATGTTATTTTCGAGAATTGCGATTTCTCTAATGTAAATTTTGCAGGTTCATTCATTCATCGTACAGAATTTAGAAATTGTAAACTGATCGGCACTGATTTCTCTCAGGGCAGATTTCAGAATGTCCGATTATTGGACTGTTTAGGCGATTATTCGAATTTTCGCTTTGCTAATTTTAAGCAGGTGAGTTTTACGGATTGTTCGCTAGTAAGTTCGGACTTTTATACGACTACCCTTCATAAACTATTCTTTACTCGTTGTAATATGGATCAAGCCTTTATGACGGGATCAAAGCTTAAGGGAATCGATCTTAGCGATTGTAACTTTGATGTACTGAGTGCAAATACTGAAGACTTGGACGGGTGTATAATCTCGAGTCATCAGGCTGCAACTTTTGTAGGTCTTATCGGAATTATTGTTCGATAATCAATGCTTAGGAGCGCCCTAAGGCAACAGGCTTTTGGGTCTTTCTTCTCGGTGGCGGTGGGGGAGATGGGAGGTCGAAAAACGGAATACACCGCCATGTGGACTAGTGTCCTGACGGTGTATGTTCAACTTTTATAATTGCTCGCGAATGTCAATGACTCCCTTAACCAATTCGATAAACTCCTCTTGCCGTTCGCTGGAAGCGTACTTCTCCGCCATCTGAAGAACATTCTGCAGCCGGCTCTTCCCGACGCCTTCGCTGTCTTTCATAATCTTAGCGAACTCAGCGACAGCGGCAATAAACAAGGTTTCATCAGACAGCTCGCCTGACAAGCTGATCGCTGCTTCCGACTCCTTGGATCGATTATTATTGTCCACGTCCTTGTAACGGATTGTAACCTTGCCCCATTGCTTGGACGCATTGTCCTTCAATTGAATCTCATATAGCGCAGTAACGGAATGCCCGGCTCCTACTTCCCCGCCATCGACTTTGTTGTCACGGAAATCTTCATCGGCAATTGCCCGGTTCTCATACCCGAGAAGGCGGTATCCCTTCACTTGGCGGGGATCGAATTCGACCTGGATTTTGGCATCCTTAGCAATTGTCTGCAGCGTCCCTGTCAGATTCTCCTGGAAAATCTTCTTCGCTTCATCTATATCGTCAATATAGGCGTAGGCGCCATTGCCTTGATCCGCCAATTGCTCCATAAGCACATCATTGTAATTATCCATGCCGAACCCGAAGGTGCCCAGATAAATGTTCCGCCCAGCGTAGGTTTCAATCGTTTGGAGAATGCTTTCGGCCTCGGTCTCGCCGATATTGGCCACTCCATCGGAGCACAGAATGACACGGTTAATGGCTTCTTTGTCGTAGCTATGGCTGGCTTGCTTGTAGCCTAACAGCAACCCTTCTTCCACATTCGTCGAGCCCTCGATCTGAAGCTCATCAATAGCATTCAGAATAACATCTTCCTCTTCAACCGAAGTAGACTCCAGAACCGTACGCGCGTTAGAGCCATACACGACAATGGCGATCCTATCGTTATCCTCCAGTTGATTCACAAGCAGTGCCAAGCTTTTCTTGACTAATCCGATCCGGTTGTCTTGGTCCATTGAGCCGGATACGTCGATAACGAATGTTAGATTGGCTCTCTTCCGATCCTCAGTATCAATCTCCTTGCCTTTGATTCCAATGCGGACGAGTTGTGAACCTTCTTCCCGAAACGGAGAAGGGCCTGCATCGACATGGATGGCGAACGTGTCATTCTTAGGCGGCTCATCATTCAAGTCGAAGTAATTGATGAATTCCTCCAGACGGATCGCTTCCTGAGGCGGCAAGTTCCCATTCTCGATATAGCTTCTAACCAATGAATAAGAGCCGGTATCTACATCCATCGCGAAAGTAGACAGCTGATCGTCGTCTGCCGATACATAGGGGTTAGTTCCGTAATCCTGAAAGAACATGTCGGACGGTGCGGGAGGTGCGGGAGGTGCGGGAGATTGCTGGGCTGCAGCATCCGGCGCTTCCGATGTATCCGCTTTCAAATCCGTATCGCTGGCACTGCATCCCGCAACTAACACACCAAGCAAGAGTACGAGCAACAAGCTTACCATTCTAATCATCTTGAACTCCCCCAATTTTTTTGAATGACCATTCCCCACTCAATACTACCACAAATTTACTGTATGTTACAGTAGTGTTACAAAAATATTTCTTTAATATTTCAAATTCATTTCTATCATGTAACAAAGAGAGTGCTTGGACTTGCTACGAGGGGCAAATCATCCAGCGTGCTGGCAGCAATAAATTCAATGTTCTATAATTGGAAAAACAAATAAGCTTCAACTCGACAGGCAGCGCAAGAAGCCTGCAAAAGTACAGGAATTCTGGTTGAATAAGCCTCAGGTGGCAGAAAGCCTGCGAGAGTGCAGGAATAGAAGGTGGAAATGGCTAATAGAGGGGAAATGCGGGAAATTCCCTGCACTTTGGCAGGCATTCGGTTCTTCAGTAGGCCAGCAATCGAAAATACCTGCACTTTGGCAGGCATTCGGATTGCGAGAAAAAACGGTGGAGTTGTGCTCCAGATTTAATATTCTCCCACGAAAGGGCAGCGATTTTTTGATGATAATACATAGTGTTGATTTCAAAAATCGGGATGAGTACCGGGCAAGCTTCAATCGTCTTGCCGCCCTTGTATTTGGTATTGAGTTCGAAGAATGGTACCAAAAGGGGGCTTGGGACGATCGTTATATTTGTCATTCCATCATTTCCGATGGCCGCATCATTGCTAATGCTTCCGTTAGCAAGCTGGACCTGCTTATTAATGGGGAGCGCAAAAGAGCGATCCAAATTGGAACGGTCATGACTCATCCTGAGCATCGTGGCAAGGGATTATCGAAACAACTGATGGAGTATATATTGGATAACTATGAAGATGCATGCGATTTGTTTTTCTTATTTGCCAACAGCACTGCGCTGGATTTTTACCCTAAATTCGGGTTCGTTTCATTGCCTGAACATCAATTTCATTTAGAAGTATCCATTCAACACAAGGATGAAGTGTTTTCGCTCGATAAACTGGATGTCTCGTCAGAGGAGCACTGGAACTTCATGAAACAAATGCTTCGTGTCCGAAGGCCTATTTCACAACAATTTGGTATCACGAACAACGAAGGGTTGTTTCAATTTTACGCGTTGCACGTATTTCCTGAATGCTTATATTACTCAAGGGCTGATGATGCGATTATCGTATTCGAGCATGATGGGGAATTGATGCATCTGTATGATATCGTTAGCGACAAACCTGTGGACATGGAAGCGTTGATCTTACGAGCTGCCAGGCAACAAACGCGGAAAATTCGATTTCATTTCACACCTGATCAACTCATAGGCCAAGTTGCAGTTGAACCCTTCGGCAAGGATGAGGATGTCTTGTTTGTTAAATCACTATGCAAGCTAGGCGAATTACCAACCTTTTGTGTACCTAAACTGGCTCATGCGTAATCTCCACCCTCCGGAGGCTCTTGCTTCACTTGGCCTATTGTTGGCGCTCTGTCCCGCATAGTCCAGCCATAGCAGGACGCACGGTCAATTGATAGTCATAAGTACAATGCTATAACGGTTTTATAGGTACACATATTTCGCAAAACTCATTGACGAGCATTTCACCTGTGTATCTTTCTACAATCGGCTTGTTGTCAATTTGATATTGGCTGTGCTGTAAAGCGGGGATTATTTCAGCCCATGCTTTTTGAATCTCCTCTGCTGTATGTTGAACCAAGCAAATGGCATACTCTCCGCCAGAAAATTCACTTTCACAGATGGAGTCATCAATCGGATAATCTTCAGGAATGACAATGCATGCATCGTATCTACAGTTTTCAGGGTGAGTCGTTACAGGGTTATCTTGTGGAATTCCAAACATGATTGCCGATTCAGTAAGGAGATTCCGCTCCCCAGCCCATTTTTTCAACTTTTCCATTGCTTGCACATTGGCAGGACCGTACGGACCCATTTGCCGAACATAGGCAATACGGTTTCTTGGAAGAACTTTAATATTAATATTCATGGATATCTTCCCTTTCATTAACAGTATTTGATGCATTTCGAATGCTATCATGGTATAAAATTTTTTGCCAACTCTTTTTATGAAACTTAGTGTATAAGGAAATAAATGCCATTAAAAAGACCGGAAACCTCACATTCGAGGGCTCCGGCCTTTTTAATGTAAAAACTTACAATTAACTTACACAAATTGTCGTGCTTTAACTGTCTATATTTGTTTTAAATAGGTTATTAATTGAAATAAAAAGTGTAATTATCCATTGAGTCAGGGCTTTTATACTATGTACGCCTATCAAGTCCTTTGATACAATTACCTCGTAACATTCGTAGTAAAAAATGAAAAATAAAGGGCGGTGATCTAGGAAACGTGTAGGATGCAAGAAAAAATCATTATAAAATTTAGGAGGAATTTATTGTGAAGAAGAGATTATTTGCACTTGCCATGTGTCTAGTATTTATGTTTGCGGTTATCCCTGTTGCGTCTGCAGCGATCCCGGCGATCGGACTGAACGATTCTAAGATTGTTACACAACCAGACGGAGTCGTTTCCTATGAATTTACAGCACCGGAAAGCAAAGTGTATATCTTCAAATTGTCCAAACTGCTCCCTCTTGCAATGACAACATCACTTAAGCTGTATAATGCTCAGAATCAATTAATTGTTTCTAGTGTACAATATGGCGGCTCCCACGCTTCCTACAATATGACGGCAGGACAAGTTGTACGTATAGACGCTAGTGTTCCTTCGAGCTCTTTCAGTACCATGAAGGCCGGTTTGGTTGTATTAAGCTCGGACGTTACACTGACTAATCTGGGATCTCAATATGTTGAGATCGGTGCAGTCGGTACATTCACGGCCCCTAGCTCCCAGCAATATACCTTTACAACTAGTGGTCCTGTTTATGGTCCTACCGCTCGCGACACCGTTATTCAAGCTTATGATGCCAGCGGCAATTTGATTGGCCAGAATGATAATTATGAAGCAGGCAGCCAATATTCCCAATTGGTGCTAAACCTCACGGCAGGTCAAGTTGTCAAAGTTAAAATTCTTCCTAAAAATCCGGCTGACTTCAACTACCAAGTTTTCATTTCGTCATTTGGCCAAAACTAGCTTTTTCTAAGATCAGGTCATTGAGCAAGCTGAAAGATGCCTGGATAAATTCCGGGCATGGCAGCAAACTCTAATATTCTCCCCTCAAGGCAAGTGGATTATCTAGGAGCCGAGAGGCCGCGCCGGACGCGGGACGGAGGGCTGTAACAGGTTGAGAGCCCGTGACCTGTTGCAGCCCTCTTTGGGTTTGTCGTTGTTCCCCTCTGAACTGTGATTATTATTGTGGGTTGTAAGTCCAGCCTATCGTCGAGATTATCCTACACCATCACTTTCTAACAAGGAATAAAAATTATCGCGGTCTTCTTCATCGAATTTGCCAAGCGTCCGCACCCTGACAAATTCATGACCGCCATACATGTCTATTTCCTCTCCGTACTTATTGTAGAGCGCGATCATATTGCCATCCTGATTCAACTCCATGTACCCGTAACATTCGGCTTCAGGCGCGTCACCGTAAAGGAGCATAAATCTGATTTTGTCCACTCTGTTCATAGGGTCCTCCTTTCTATCTTACTGACCATGCATTTGCGTTCTTGCCCCACATCGACCTAAAGGAAATTTTACGTGA
This sequence comes from Paenibacillus oenotherae, assembly GCF_019443105.1. GTDB lineage: Bacteria > Bacillota > Bacilli > Paenibacillales > Paenibacillaceae > Paenibacillus_Z > Paenibacillus_Z oenotherae. The sequence continues at coordinate 149,730 of NZ_JAHZIJ010000007.1, read as the reverse complement.
AACCGGATGAATTGGAAAAAGCGATATCGCTCTTCATACTCGAAGATTCATTCCTATTGCGAAAGAATAAGGGGGGAGTCCTCGTTATGCCGCTCATTTGCACATTATCTCTTGACGAGACGGGATTTCGGGATTATGATAGCGTGCCGGCTAACTCAACAAGGCAAATAAATTAAAAAGGCCGGCTCTTCGCAGTGCCGTGGCACCGAATCGTCGGTCTATCGTTCCCAATACCACATCCCCCAGCAGCAGCAAGTTGTGAGCACACAAGTCCAAATGCAGAGTATTGTCCGCATCCCAATTTACCAAGGAAATAAATCCCAAAAAAAGGCTGAAAACCTTCCGAAAGAGCACTCCGGTCTTTTTAATGTCAAATCTTACAATTTACTTACACAAATTGATGCCCATTTCACTTCAAAAATTTGTTACTAATAGGATATTAATTACAATAAACCACATAAATATCCATAAAACAGGTCTTTTATACTATGTACGCTTTTTCAATCCTTTGATACAATCACTTCGTAACATTCGTAGTAAAAAATGAAAAATAAAGGGCGGTGGTCTAGAAAACGTGTAAAATGCAAGGAAAAATCATTATATTATTAGGAGGAATTTATTGTGAAGAAGAGATTATTGTCAATTGCTATGTTGTGTCTAGTACTTATGTTTGCGGTTGTCCCTGTTGTGTCTGCAACGACCCCGGCGATCGGATTCGACGAGAAAAAGACGATTTGGTATACAGATGGAGTTGTTTCCTATGAGTTTACAGCACCGGAAAGCAAATTGTATACTTTCAGCTTGGGAAAACTACTGCCTGTTCAAATGACTCAAACGCTTAATGTGTACGATGATCAGAATCAATTGCTTGGTAATAGTGTAAGCTATGGTATTGCCAAAATTTACTTGAATTTGACGGCAGGACAAGTCGTGCGTATAGACGCTAGCACTACCTTCAAGGCCGGTTTGGTTGTTTATTAAGCTCGGACGTTCAATGAAGGGTTGTATCAGGTTGAGAGCCAGTGACCTGAAGGAACAATTATTATACTATTAGGAGGAATTTATCATGAAGAAGAGATTATTTACATTTGCTATGTTATGTCTGGTATTTATGTTTGCGGCTATCCCTGTTGCATCTGCAACGACCCAAACGATCGCATTGGGAGATAAAAAGTCTATTGGATATACAGATGGAGTCGTTTCCTTTGAGTTTACAGCACCGGTAAGCAGATCGTATACCTTCACATTGCAAAAAATTTACCCTATTGCAATGACTCAAACGCTTAAACTGTATGATGATCAGAATCAATTACTTGCTAGTAATGTAGCCTATGGCACTTCCATCGTTACCTTAAATTTGACGGCAGGACAAGTCGTGCGTGTAGACGCCAGCACTACCTTCAAGGCCGGGTTATACGTGCAGTAAGCTCGGACGGATGCCTGGATAAATCCCGGGCAGGCCGCGTCGGACGCGGGATGGAGGGCTGTGACAGGTTAAGAGCCTGTTGCAGCCCTCTTTGTGTTTTTCGTTCAGGAAGCCCCTTCCTCTCAAAATCGGCTTCCCTTCCGTTACCGATCGAGAAAGGTTATACGAAAGGGCGGGATAGCGTAGGAAGGCGCAACCTATATATCGAATTAATTATCTATATGGTGAATGGGGGATTTCTATGGAGATGGATCGGTATTTTCTTACTATTGCACTAGATGAGGCAGAGATCGCTTTAAAAGAAGGGACGGTTCCAATAGGGGCAGTATTGGTTGACCCCGAGGGTAACATTTTAAGCAAAGGAAGAAATAGAATCTTTACTACTAGTGACCCCACATGCCATGCAGAAATCGATGTCATCAGGCAAGCTGGAAAGAACTTGTTAGATCCCAGGTATAAGAATAAATGCACATTATATTCGACAGTCGAGCCTTGCCCGATGTGTTCAGGGGCACTGATATTAGCCGATATTGCTAGAGCTGTCTGGGCGTTGAGTGATGATTACTTGGGAGCTATGAGAATTATGAAACAGGGCAATCACTTCAGACATAAATTCGATAAAGTTTCGGTTACAGCGATGCCATACAGGGACTTGGCAATCCGTTCTCAGGAGCTTCACCGGCTATGGAATGAACGACGTGGACAAGCATACGTCGTTAGTGATATTGATTGAGCTCGTGCGCGGAAGTCAAAGACTAGCTATGCCGGGACTGCTCGACCAGCTTCCTTGCCTCATGCCGGGAGCTGACTTGGAGCTTGCCCAGAATGATCGACACGTTGTTGGCAACGGTCTTGGCGCTGATGTGGAGGTGGGCGGCAATCTGAGCATTGGTGTCTCCGGCGGCGATTCGTGCCAAAATCTCCGCTTCGCGCCGGGTTAACTCGGTAAAGGACGGATCTCGCAGCGGTCCATATGTTCCGATACCAGCATCTTCTGCTCCACTGCCATGGGAACCCGTCGCAACCTGGGGGGTCTGCGAGGCGAAATAATGCATGATCCGCTCTGCAATTCCCGTACTGAATACAGCGCGTCCGCTTCCCACCATACGAATCGACTGCAGCAGTTCCTCCTCGTCCGCATCCTTCAGCACGTAGCCCTTGGCACCGACTCTCATTGCTGTGAAGACCGACTGATCATCCTGATACATGGTGAGGATCAGGACCTCGATAGCCGGATATTGCTCTCTAATCCGCTCGGTTGCCTCGATGCCATTCATTCCGGGCATGCGAATATCCATCAGTATGAGGTCGGGCTCGAGCTCGCCGGCAAGCTTCACCGCTTCATTGCCATCAGTCGCTTCCCCGACTACTTCCAAATCGTCAGTCGTCGCCAGCAAGCTTCGAACGCCATTGCGAAACATCGGGTGATCCTCGGCTATAACGATTCTCATCAGTTTCATTCTCCTTCTCTATTGCAGAGGCAGCAACGCGCGTACCCTCGTTCCTCCGGTATTCAGCCGTTCAATGACACACTCTCCACCGATCTCCGCAGCCCGCTCGCGCATGGATATAAGTCCAATGCCGCCGGGCACTTTCTTCAACGCCGGGAGCTGCACGGTGCCAACGCCTACACCATCGTCAGTCACTTCCACCAGCAGTCGACTGTCCTCCATCACAGCCAGCATAACCCGGCAGACAGTCGCGTCCGCATGCTTCACGACGTTCACCATCGACTCCGTCACAATCCGATAGACGGCAACTTCAACCGCAGCACGCAGCGCAGGCAGTACGAGCGGAGCATCGATCTGCATTTGCAGCGGCTTCGCTCCTGTGCCTTCCGCGCTTAGCTGAGAAGGCTTCGCCATCTCGTCCATCCGGGCGCGGATCGCGCCGATAAGGCCGAGCTCATCCAGTGCGGGCGGTCGCAGATCATTCACCAGGGAGCGAATATCCTGAACGGTCGATCGGATGACTTGGCCGAGCTCATCCATCTTGGCGACGGCAACCGCAGGCTCCTTGTCGACGTATTTGCGCGCAATCGCCACGTTAAGCGCCAGTGCCGCCAATCTCGGTGCGAGATCATCATGCAGATTGTTGCGGATTCGCCGTCGCTCCTCCTCCCTGGTGAGTACAAGCTGCTCGCGGGAATCCTGAAGATCTTCCGCCAGCCGTCTCATCCCCTGCAGCATATCCGCATTGTTCACAATCGGCCCGGCTTGCTGAAGCAGCACCTCCAGGAAGATATGATCCTCTGACGAGAACGTTTCGCCAACCGACCGGCTCGCCACATACAATGTGCCGATCGATTTGCCTCGATAGATAATGGGGTAGGCATGCAGTTCAAGTCCTTCTTTGCGCTCGCCTGCTTCGGCAAGAATGGTCTCTTGTCCTTCGATGTCCATCGCAATGGCGGTATAAGGCAGACGAAGTGCGCCCTGCACCTGACGGGCAATCGCGGCCAGCATCGCATCAGGTGCGAGCGGCTGCATCATCTGGCTGCCTAGCTCGAGCAGTACGGCATATGGATCATCATGATGGCCCTTCATCAGCCGCTTCACCAGTCGTTGAAGCCACTCCTTCAGCGGCGCGAACACAACTGCGACGAGCGTCGTGGCAATGAGCGAGACGGCATAATGGTTCCAGGTAACGAACAGATTGCCGAGATAGAGCACAACGGCGGTATATAGCAGAACAATACATAGGGTCAGCGCGCCATAGACAATCGTCCGGTTAACAAGGGGATTAATGTCCCACAGCCTCCGTCTAAGAACGGCGAGCGTAAGTGTAACGGGCAGAGCGGACAGGGAAAGGTGCAGCGCCGCATTTAAATAGATGAAGTAGGTAGCGCTGCCGTTATGGAAAGCAGGATCGAACAGTATGCTGATCAAGCCGAATCCAACGAAACAGATGGCAACACCGTAGACCACCCACTTGGTCTGCTGGCGCTGCTCAGGCGAAGAGATCCGTCTGAAGCGGTGCAGCTGGGCATAGATCAGCAGCAGCGTCGTCGACAAGTACCAGACGAGCTGAAGGGACTGAGGGACGTGAAGTACATCCCATAAGTCCCCGTCATAGAAGACGTTCGCAATATCCACGATGACTATGAGCGCCATGACGTATCTCGTCCATCGGGGCACGAATGAACCGTTCGGGAAAAGCAAGCAGAACAGCGATATTGCGATCCAGCCCACAGACGCTACCCCAAGGAACCAATAATGCGGGAATGTCGAATCCGTTGATCCCACCATGACGAGCGACGGAAAAGAGGTGCCGAAGGCGATCATCGTCAGTGCAGCGAGTAATCCCATCGGTTCCCGGCCGCTCTTCCACAGCAGAATCAGGGCAGCCGAATAGAACACCAGCGTGTAGGCACAGTCGATTACTACAAGGAGGAGTGCAGTTTCCTGTAAGGTGAGTCCCCCTGGTGCCAAGGTCAGGGCAGGAATGGAGACGCCGCATCCATTCGAGATGCATTGCGTCAGCAGCGCGTCGTAATACAGAGGAATGCAGCTCGCATACAGGGTCGCCGTAATGATAAAGAATATTCCGATTAAAACTTGATAGGCTCTGATTTTTCTCATGCTTTTATTATAGCGGCCCAAGGTTGGTTTGAATATGAGGAGGCTGCGAATCCTCGTCCATATTCCCGGATTTCCCGAATTCGGGAAGCGGAATTTCCCGGAAAAAGGGGTATTCAATGCCCTGTTTCCCGTGATTCCCATGCATGTAGGATAAGGAAAGTGAGTCACAATCAAAAATAAGGAGAATGACAATGAATGAATTACGAGTACTAAGATGGCTGGGGATGATCTGCTTGCTGGCGGGGATTGCGAGGATCGGCATGACGCCGACGGCGATTATTTGGGGTACGGACAGTGTGCCGGAGCTTTCTTTTGGATATGCGGCGTGCATTCTGATGGCGGTCGGCTCGATTGCCGGTTATCTTGTGCAATCGAAGGAAACGGGATTGCTTGGATTTATTAGTGTGCTCGGCATTACGATAGGCAACATTCTGACAACGGCATTGTTGTTCAGTGTGTTCATCCTGGGGGCATCCGCTCCGGAGCCGGATGGCTTGATTATGGCGATTACCGGCGTGGGCAGCATGATTGGCCTGTCGGGAGGCACGCTGCTGTTCGCTGTGCTGACGTTTCGCGCCAAGGTATTGCCTCGTTGGGTGGCTGGCCTGCACGTGCTCATGCTTCTCAGCGCATTCTTGCCTGTGGAAGACAACGTATATTTCGCTTTCTTCTGGGGGCTTGCTTACGTTGGCATGGGCATTTGCATTTGGACGGGACGATTGACGCCACGTTCACAGCCGGAACAGTAAGCTGTCAATCACAATGATTCGGTTAGCGCTTAATAGAGCTCGGCCTGCAGCCCTCTTCGTCGATCACAGGTTAGGGTAGCGATAGCTCGGGCCGGAACCGGCGGGGGGCATAGGCCCCCGCAGCACAGCCGGCCAAGAGCAAGGCTATTCCTTAAATTATGCGGCGTTGGCCGATTCCTTTTCTTTACTCTTGCGGCCAGACAGGAACCATCCGGTTAAGGCGATGATCAGAAGCACCGCATAGAATGTCAGCTTCCATCCGGTCGATTCTGCAAAATCATGCGGGATGATATGAAGCGACGGATGCGCGAGTGTGTGAACCGCCAGCTTGACGCCGACCCAGCCGACGATGAAGAAAGCGGCGACTTCCAGCGCTGGCCTGCTCTCCAGCAGCTTCACGAACAAATTTGCGGCGAAACGCATGATCAGCAGTCCGATAAAGCCGCCCAGGAAAATAACGATAAAGTGCCCGCCGTCCATTCCGCCGATCCGCGGGAGGGTTGTTGCCGGCAATGCGACCGCAAGCGCGACAGCCGCCAGGATGGAGTCGATTGCGAATGCGATATCCGCAAGCTCGACCTTGAGAACCGTAAACCAAAACCCGCTCTTTTTCTTCTGCTTTCCCTCATTCCGCTCTGCGGAATCTTCACCCTTCTTCACGATGAGCTTGCGGAAAATATGATTGGACGCAATAAACAACAGATATAACGCCCCGATAGCCTGCACCTGCCACACATCCACTAACAACGAGATCACGAACAACGAAGCGAATCGGAATACGAACGCACCTGCCAGACCGTAGAACAATGCCTTCTTCCGTTCTTTCTCAGGCAGGTGCTTCACCATAATGGCCAGTACGAGCGCGTTATCGGCTGCCAGCAAGCCCTCAAGCGCGATTAGCACAAGCAGTACCCAGCCATACTCCATCAACAATTCAATTCCCATAGTTTCATCCCCTTTGACCCGATTGGTTTACCTTCCCATACATAAAGAAACCTTCGCCAGCTACGGGCAAAGGTCTCGCTAACAGTGCCCCACTGGCAATGCCAATAAAGCCGGAGAATTCGGGTTCTCGTATTGACGGCTTTATTGTGACAGCTACTCCCCTTTGGAGTTTGGTTTCTCTATGCAATTGCGAAGCATATCTTACAGAAAAGTAGTACGGTGAACAGGCACCCCGGTTTCATGGAAATTCGAGAAAACGCCTGCTATCTTTTTACTCTTCCCAGTATTAGTAAAAATCATTAACGTATCCTCATAATGCGGTGGAATTGCTGCTCCAACTTGGTACGGGGCTGCTAAAGATTCATCATTTAATTGACCGATCGTTCCAATTAAGATATAGTTAGCGCAAGAGGTGGAGAAATGTGGTCCGTACGAAAGAATTCGAACCTGTAGATGCGCTTGAGAAGGCGATGAAGGTTTTTTGGAAACATGGTTATGAAAAAACATCAGTCAATGACCTTTTGAAGGAAATGGGAATTAATCGTGGAAGTATGTATGATACCTTTGGCGACAAGCATTCGTTGTTTATGGCCTGTTTATCCAGATACAGCGAAGTGTATATGTCCCAAGTTCTTTGGGCCTTGTCGCAAAATACTCCCGTCTATTCTACTTTGATGCAATTGTTTCACAATGTAATTGACCGCCTTCATGAAGATCAGAAAAGCTGGGGCTGCTTGATGGTCAATACAGCTAGCGAGTTGAGTCTCCACGATTCACTGGTCGCGGAAGTTGTTACGAATAATTTCCTGTCGTTGGAGCAGGCATTTGCGCTATTTCTGGAACAAGGAAAGATTAAGAATGAAGTTCCCCCTGAGCTTGATTGCCGTAAGACAGCTCAATATTTAACAAGCTCTTTTGTGGGGGTTGCGACCCTCGCGAAGACCAATCTTCCACCAGATTTCATAAGATCCGCGATTCAAGTTGCGTTAAGAATTTTTTAATGTGAGCCTGTCTTTTTATAAAGGAGAGGCTATTTTTTTGCCCATAATGGAACGATCGTTCAATTATAAAGGAGGTGAACCGTCTTCATTTCGTTGCTTGCTGTATTTCAAATAACAGAGAAGGATGTGGAAACATGGTGTCAGTCATCGATAAAGCGGAAAGAAAAATAGCTGTTGTAACGGCGTCGTATTCCGGACTTGGTACTGAGTTATGCAAGCTGCTTGCCGCAGACGGCTTCAATTTGGTTCTTATAAATAGGGACGCTGCAAAGACTTTGATCCAGATTCAGGAGTTGAGCGCGCTTGCGCCATTGATAACGATTAGCTCGATAACCGCTGATTTATCGAATCAAGCGGCGATACGAGATGCCGCGAGGAAGGTATCCGATCAGTATTCACGAATTGATCTGCTTGTGAATAATGCAGGTGTTGTACTCGATCGTCTGCAGATTTCTTCACAAGGTAATGATGTTCATTATGAGGTTAACACGGTAGCTCCCTATCTTCTAACGATGTTATTGCGCCCCCAATTGGCTGCCGCTAAGCGTGCAATTGTTATTGTTGTTGGATCAAGCGCGATGAAGATGGTACGAAAGCTTGAACTGGATAGACTTCGCAATCCCGGGAAGTTCAAAAAATTCGCACCTTACGCACAATCAAAGCTCGCTACTGCGACTGCCTTTTTTGCAATGGCGGCATCGTTTGCTAAGGAGGGGATTCTGCTGCGTATCGTTGATCCAGGACCGAATCAAACTGCAATGTCAACGAATCAAGGGGTGCCTGGGTGGTTTAGAATGTTTCGACGGTTCTTTGCTCTGCCTGAAATAGGAGCAAGACGTATCTATGATGCAGCAATGGATCGCAAATTCGGCGAGCAGAGCGGTATTTATATTGAGCGGGGTAAAGTTACTCGTCCTCCAGCACCTGTCCTCAAGAAGGAGATGCAGGAAGGGATTCTCGAACTGCTCCATGAGACAACCACAAGCTAGACGGAGGAGAGTCGTACGAACCTAGAGGTCCTATAGTACCTGCTTAGGAATTATCTTATTCATTTCATAAACCCGCTCATCACGTAACAGGGAATGATATAATAAATTTAATTTATTAATCTTTTACCTAGGATGTGCAGCTATGAAAGGGATCCCGGACTGGATCTATGTGAGCGGTTTCTCGTTTGTCTTGATAGGAATAATGTTTATGATACAGGGCCATGTTGGTATTAACTTAGCGGATGAAGGCTTTCTCTGGTACGGTGCAGCTCATACCTCTATTGGAGAAGTGCCGCTCCTGGATTTCCAGTCCTATGATCCGGGTAGATATTATTGGGCAGCTCTCTGGTTTAAGATCTTCGGGAACACCGATATAATCACGCTTAGGATTGCTGCTCTCCTATTTCTATGGATTGGACTGACATGTGCTTTGCTCGCTGTAAGGCGAGTAACGAAGTCCTGGGGATACTTATTCGTCATAGGGACTCTCTTGATGGTATGGGTATACCCCAGGCACAAAATGTTCGATATCAGCATCAGCATGATTGCGGTGTCTATAATTATTCTCTTGTTGGACAAGCCTAAGCCTGTGCGATATGTATGGAGCGGAATGGCTGTAGGTCTTGCCGCTTTTTTCGGCATTAATCATGGCTTGTATTCAGCTGTCTCCGTTGCTCTTGCGTCCTTGTACATCTTCTTCAAAATAGACAGAACGAATCCCATTAAAAAAATGGGCGGAGTAGCAATTGGCATCTTGATCGGTTATTCTCCGATGCTTCTTATGTTTGCTTTTGTTCCTGGATTTTTGAAGCGCTATGTGGAGATGATCATCTGGCTATTCCGGTTAGGCAACACCAATATTCCTCTCCCGATTCCATGGCCATGGAGAGTTGACTTTGGGCAACTGCAAGCGATGGATATTGTAAGCGGTCTTATTGTCGGCTTCTTATTTCTCCTTGTACTCCTTTTTCCGGCAGCAGGAATCATCCATAGTTTTGCTTCAAAAAAGACAAACCTGTATCTTGCCGCTTCGGCATTCGCAGGTCTTCCTTATGCTTATGTCGCTTATTCACGAGCCGATCTAGGACACTTGGCACAAGGTATTTACCCCCTGCTGCTGGGGGCTTGTTTCTGGGCTTTACAGTATTTCAAGCTTAGCAGGGTTAGAATTACCCTATGTATGACAGCCATGTTGGCTGTCTCATTCTTGTCTGTGGGCAAGGTTCAGCCGTTATATCAGCTCATACAGGCACCTCCGAATGCTTTCGTGAAGTTCACGCTAACGAATAATGATTTATCGATAGATGCATATAGTGCTAACTTTATTCGAACCGTACAGGATATCAAAGCTCAATATCTCAAGGGAGATGAGACTCTCTTTATTGCGCCTCATACGCCAACGTTGTACCCCATATTGGATCTGAAGTCGCCCCTGCGGGATATTTATCTGCTGTTCCCGGAAACCGAAGAGAGGCAGCGTGAGCAGATTGAAGAATTAAATCAGAAGAATGCTGCCTTGGTTATTCTCGGCGATAATGCGTTGGATGGAAGAGACGAACTGCGCTTTCGGAATACACACCCGATCCTGTGGGAATACCTGAATAACGATTACGAGGCGATAGCGGTAGAAGCGCTGCCTCCGAATTATACTGTGCTGCGCCGGGTAGATACGGCAACGAGATGAACGGAGATGGCCACATTTTACAGCTGTGAAGAAGTGCGAAGGAGCCATGCGATGAAAAGGATAGATGCATATTGGGAACAACGGAATTTTGACAAAAGGGTTCTGGAAGTCGAAATGGATGCGGACGATTCCTCCGATTGTCTGGCTGCCCTTGAGGATGATTGCGCAAATTATGAATATATTGTAGCTAAAGTGCCTAAGCACAGACTGGATCTCGTCCATGGTCTTGAGGCATCCGGGTTTAGATTTATGGAAACTCAAATGGAAATGAGCATGAATTTAAAGAAGCTCGCAGAGCCTTCAAGATTCACTAAAGCGATTGCTGATCATATTCGATTCCAAACGGTAGATACACGAGAACATTTGGAAGCGCTGCTATCTAATATTGATGAAGATCTTTTTGTAACCGATAGAGTGTCGCTTGATCCTGTATTAGGTAATGGCATCGCGCACAAGCGTTATATCAATTGGATCAGGGACGGGTTTCTCAGTGGAAACGCTCTGATCATTGAGGCGATATTAAAGTCGAATAAGGTCGGTTTTTTCTATTTCACGAAACGAAAAGATAAGACCATCCATGCGGTATTGGCCAGTGTATACAAAAACGCCAGAAGAAGAGCGATTGGGCCAAGCTTCTTGGAGGAAATCTGCAGCTGGCTGGCTAAGGAAGGGTACACAAAAATTACTACAAGGGTTTCGTCGAATAATCTTGAATCATTAAGAGCCAATTTATTTGTCGGTTTCGAAATGAAGGAGATATACTACATACTAAGAAAGCTAACATGATGATTCACTGCGTTGAAGCAGTAATTAATAAGTGACTGAGGTACAACGATGAATACTAACGCAATCATTATTCTAGGCATGCATAGAAGCGGCACTTCCTTACTGGCGAAGACAGTGAGATCGCTGGGTGTTTATTTGGGCTCTGAGGGGCAGATGATCGGTCCGCGCGAGGACAATCCTGAGGGTTTCTGGGAGCATGCGGAGATCGTGGATATCCATGAGAAGCTGCTGGCCAGCCTGTCTTCTTCCTGGGATACAACAGAACCATTGCCTGCAGAATGGTGGCAGTCTGAAGAAGCGGCTGCGAGCCGCGAGCAGCTGAAGGCTATTATTTCGCGGGATTTCTCGCAGCGCACAATATGGGGGTTCAAGGACCCGCGCACCTGTCTATTGCTGCCGCTGTGGAAACCTGTCTTGGAAGAATTGAATATTGTCCCTTCTTATATAGTATGTTTGCGTAATCCGCTTAATGTAGCAGCCTCTCTTCACAGGCGGGACCGGTTTACCAATGAGAAGTCTCTTGCCCTTTGGACACTGTACGTCTTGTCCAGTCTATACCATACTCAGGATGAGAAACGAATCATTGTCAGCTATGACCATATGCTTGAGCAGCCTGTCGAAACGGGCAAAATCATCAGCGATTTTCTGAATATCCCATTCGATGAAGAGGTTCGGGATAGAATGAGTTCCTTGCCTGACCGCACATTAAGGCATGGCACTTTTGGGACAAGTGATATGCTGCAGATGCAATCGGTTCCTTCCATCGTTAAACATATTTATCAAATAGGATTGAGCGGGGAGAAAGATCAGAACGAGTTAAATGGTGAGATGCTTCATGAAACGGTACGCAGCACATATGAGAGCTTGATCCAATCCGCTCAACTATTGAACCATAAGCGGGCTTATCGCATGCAAATCTACTGGGCGGGGGCCGACGCGCAGTTTACGGAAGAGAAGTCGACGTACATTACAGTCAGCGCTTCCGGGACAATGGCTTCCTACCAGGTTGAGATCAAGGAGGAAATTGGATCAGCTCTGCGGATAAACTTCATTCAAGAACTTCCGTATATTCAATTTTCCCGGTTGCTGCTTGTACAAGGAGAAGTAGAGGTAGACCTGCTGAAGAGCGGTAACCTGGCATATGTTAACTGTCTCGTGTTGCATGACTATGATGCGGGAGCGAATAAGGCGGTAGGAATTAGTATTGGGCCTGACCCCCAGTTGTTCATAAAGAACTTGCCGCTGCTGCAAGGAAGTGCCACCTTGCTGATCGACATCGATCACTCGTTTCAGATTGATGAAGAGGTGATTAAGAGACTGCTGCAGCAAATCAGGGGGCTCCAAAGAGCTGATGGGGAGCAGGAAGCGCTTCGCTTGGCTGCCGATCAGGCTGAGAAGCGTCTGGGAATGCAAGTGGAGCATCTTCAAATTGCTAATGCAGCCCAGGAAGAGACGATCCGCCTGGTTGCCGATCAGCTTGAGAAGCAGCTTGAGACGCTGGAGCTGCTCTGTCGCGATAAGGATACGCTTGATGCAGAGCACAAGCATCTTAACCGGCAGCTGCAGAGCAGAAAGGTTGAAATTGCGGAGCTGCAGGATCAATTGCAGGCAAAGGACAAGCTTCTGATGAATGAGCTGCTCCTGCATAGGCAGAGGGATCAAGAAATCGAACGCTATCGCCGGGAGATTGCTTTATATTCAGCGTCGTTGTCGTGGAGAGCTACGATACCTTTGAGATGGCTCGGGGATGTGGCAAGACGATCCAAACGAAGTGCGAAGAGATTGGCCAAAAGCACGCTACAATGGTATGCCGTCCAGCAGAACAGACGCAATCGATCCGATGGCTTGCCAGGCAAATTAATTGATAAGAAGTACGCGATAGTCATTTCTCACACTAATTATTTGGAATCGATGGGCGGCACGGAAAAATACATTTATGAGCAGTATCTGCATCTTGCACGCCATGATATTGGCGTTATACAGATTTTCCCAGGTCAAAGCTATTCCTTGCTGGATACGAAGAATGGCGCTTACTATGGGGTCGTTGCAGACGGGCAATTCAGAGGCTTCCATTCCATCATGGATATCGTAGAGTGGCTCTCTGGGCTTCAGATACAGCTGACGACACTGTATACGCACCATTTGTTGAACTGGCAAATAAGCGACTACACAGCCTTATACAGCGGCGTCCAACAGAAGCATACTTTCTTGCACATCCTCTATATGCACGACTTTTTTACCCTTTGCTCCAGTTACCATATGCAGTTTGAACCGAAGACAGCGATTAGCAGGATGCAGTTAAGTGAGCGGAGATCTTGCATTGCCGACATCGCAGCATCGCCTTGCGGTGTGGCCCCGATTTGTCTCGGCTGCCGGCACAGTGTGCAGCTCTCCGAATGGAGGCAGGCGATCCAGGCTGTATTGGCGCAGGCGGATCATATTGTAGTACCGTCTAATATTGTCAAAGAGACGGTTGCCGCTGTGTATGGCGATATGGTTCATAAATTAACGATCAAGGGACACTTGAATTTCACCGAGCAATCCATCATCCACAAGCCAAAGCCTGTTCAGCGGAAAATAAGGCTCGCTTATCTGGGTTATAAAATGGACAATAAGGGCTGGCAGCTATGGGAGAGTCTGTACAAGGATAAAGAGCTGGGGCAGTTATATGAATTTCATCATGTTGGCTCCCAGGAGAATTATTCCGATCACGTTGTCATGCATTCGTATTCTTTTATTGAAGACGGCAAGATGGCAGCGCCTGATCTGCTCGCCAAGCATGACATCGATCTGGTCCTGCTCTGGTCGATTGTGCCGGAGAGCTATTCGTATACGCTTCAGGAATCCATTGCTGCAGGGGTTCCTGTGCTCACCTCGCCTCTAAGCGGGAATATTGCGGCTACCATCCATGCGCATCCTGAGCTTGGCAAGGTGCTGCAAAGTGAAGAGCAATTACGGGCGTTTCTATTCGATGCAGGGGAAGTCCTATGCTATGTGTCGGGGGATCGAGCGCGCTACGTGCTGGAATACAATCACTTATCATTTGATTTAGAGGAGCTCTCATTATGATTATTACGACATCGATTTGTGCCAACTATTTGCCCAAAGCAATGGTGTTGGCAAAATCTGTTAAAAGAACGAATCCGGATGCTCGTGTCATCGTTTGTTTGCTTGAGCGGGAGATCCACCCTGCGGCCACGGCGTATCCTTTTTTTGATGAGGTCGTGCTGGCTAAAGATCTCGGTTTCGAGCATTTTGACAAATTTATATTCAAGCACTCTATTGTCGAGGCGGCCACGTCAGTTAAAGGGCAGCTATTCATTTACTTGCTGAAGCATTATGCCGATGAGAATCAATTTGTTTATTTGGACCCGGATATTGAAGTATATGATGAGCTTGCCGAGTTGAAGGAGGCTCTGCATGAACATGCGATTGTGCTGACGCCACATCTATGCCAGCCGGAGGATATGATGGACGCTGTTATGGACAACGAGCTTAGCGCGCTGCAGCACGGGGTGTTCAACCTGGGTTTTCTGGCTATTTCCAGATCGGAGGAAGCCGAGCGTTTCGCGGCATGGTGGGCCAGCCGGTTGTCCATGTTCTGCTATGACGATATCCCGAGAGGAATATTCACCGACCAGAAGTGGATTGATCTGGCGCCGTGCTATTTCGATGTTCATATATTGAAGCACCCAGGGTATAATGTTGCTCCCTGGAATTTATCCAAGCGCAAGCTTGTTTTCTCTGATTCATACCGGGTGAACGGGGAGAAATTGCGGTTTTTTCACTATTCCGGATTCGATTCAGGCGCGAATGAGGGCATGATCAGGAAGTATGTTCCTGACAGGACCAACTGTGTCTATCATTTGCGGGACAACTATGTCAAGCAGTTGGAAGAGGCGGATCAATCGAGACTTGGCAAGGTGCAGTGGTCTTATGACCAGTTTCAGAGCGGCGAGACGATCAAGCGCAATTCCCGCATCGTCTTCCGTGACGTGCCGGAGCTCCCGTACCGTGTGGATAATCCGTTTGCTCAAAGCAATGAGTACTTCGAGAAGTATGTAAGTCCCCAGCTTGTTGCCCGGAATGTGATCCAGCAAGGGAAGAAGCTGTTGAAGCGGGTCTTGAACCGCTAATAGGACTGGGGCAGGAATGACAGTGATGAAATAGGAGTAGGAGAAGCGCATCATGGAAAAATCCAGATTGTTATATCCCGATGTTCTTCGTATCGCGGCTATAATCGGTGTTGTGCTCATTCATGTGACAGCGCCGACAATAGGAATCTTGCATGTTATAGGAGAAGTACGGTTTTGGTGGACGGCCAATTTCATTAATTCTGCTGTTCGGTGGAGTGTCCCGATATTCGTCATGATCAGCGGGATGATGCTGCTTCACCCGGATAGAACCGAGACGGCCAAACCGTTTTATAGGAAAAGATTAGGCCGCGTGCTTCCGCTGTTCCTGATATGGAGTTTTATTTACTATTTGTGGGGGATTCGAGATGAGCTCAATCTGTTTGAGTGGGAATCCTTCCTAAGGGGCTTGATCGGCAATCGTATTCACTACCACTTGTGGTTTGTGTATATGCTCATTGTTCTCTATCTCATGACGCCGCTGCTTCGCGTAGTTGTTAAGCATGCTTCTGAAACGATGGTTATGTATGCTTGCGCAGCGTGCTTTGCCGCTCCCAATATAGCATCCATTGCCGGTATGGCAGGCTGGGAGCTGGGAATTCAGGTTCCTTATATAACCGGCTATATCGGATACTTCTTGCTTGGTTACTATTTATCCGTTGCCAGTGTGGCTGCCAGAAGGAGGCGGCTCTTGTATGTTGGCGGCTGCGGCGCGTATCTAATCATTGTGCTGGGGAATTATTGGATGACGAGCAAATTCTCTCATGTGGAAAATTACTTCAGTAATTATACCTCTTTCCCCGTATTGATTACAGCTGCGGCGTTATTCGTCTGGTGCAAACAAATCCGTTTCCATTTCATTTCGGCAGGATCTGCACGGCTGCTTTATTTCATCAGTTCGTCGGTTTTTAGTCTATACTTGAGCCATTTGATTTTCTTTGAATTCCTTTACCAAATACGCCCATGGGATATTGTTCACGGCAATCCTTGGTTGTATGTAGGGGTTGTTACAATAATCGTTCTTCTGCTGTCGTTTCTGCTGTACCTGGTTTGGCGAGGCGGCGGCTATGCGCTATGGAAGGTGATGCAGTTCTCCTCTCGTATGCCTAAGGTGAAGGAGCTGCTTGCACATATCAAGGAAATTTATGATTATAGAGAGATGTTCCGGAATATGGTGCTGAAAGACCTGCGGGCAAGGTACAAGGGCTCTGTGCTGGGCTTCTTCTGGACATTCCTGAATCCACTGCTCATGCTAGGCATATACAGCTTTATATTCTCATCTATTATGAAATCGGACATTCCCAATTTCCCTATGTTCATACTGGTCGCGCTTCTGCCCTGGAATTACTTCTCGCAGGCGATTACGCAGGGCGCGCGAAGCATCATCAACAATGCCGAGCTGTTGAAGAAGGTATATTTTCCAAGAGAAATCCTCCCGTTAGCAGTCATTGGCAGCAATTTGATCAACTATTTATTCACACTGGCCATTCTGATTCCGGCGCTCTGGCTCAGCGGGGTTCAATTAACAACGGCACTAATTGCCTTTCCTATTGTTCTGCTCATACAATCGCTGCTTATAGCGCCCATTGTCATGCTGGCCTCGTTGGGGACTGCGTACTTGCGTGATCTTGAGCATATTCTTCAAGTAGGCATCATGATTTTCTTCTATCTGACTCCGGTTCTATTCCCAGTGTCGTTCATTCCGGAGCCATTCAGATGGATATTTGATTACAACCCAATGACCCCTATTATAGATGCATACCGGGACCTGTTCTTGTACGGGCAATGGCCGGATTTCGGGGGGCTGCTTCCGATGCTTCTCGTGCTGGTTGTGTTGAATACGGCAATGGCAGCCGTCTTTTCGTTGCTGCAGCGAAACGTGGTTGAGGAGGTATAATGGGCATAAGCAGGAGTGGACCCATGAAGAACGCAATTGAATTGCATCATGTATATAAGAAATTCAATATGCGGAGCGGGAAGAACAATACATTAAAGGACAAAATCTTTAATCCCGATCCGCAGCCATCCAGGGAAATGTGGGTGCTTCGCGATATTCATCTGGAGGTGCCGCCTGGATCCAGCCTGGCTTTGATTGGCAAGAACGGATCTGGAAAAAGCACGCTTCTGAAATTGATTTGCAAAATTCTGTACCCTACTTCCGGAGAAGTGAGAATTAACGGCAAAATTTCAACACTGCTGGAGCTTGGGGCGGGCTTCCACCCTGATTTTACCGGCCGGGAAAATATTTTTTTTAACGGTTCTGTGCTCGGATTTACCCGCAAGCAAATTCAGTCCAAGCTGGATAGTATTATTGCGTTCTCCGAGCTTGAGCCGTATATCGATATGCCAGTCCGGAACTATTCTTCCGGCATGTATATGAGGCTGGGCTTTTCCGTTGCCATTCATATGGAGCCGGATATCCTGCTCATGGATGAGATTCTGGCAGTCGGTGATTTTGAATTCCAGAAGAAATGCATGAATGAAATACTGCGTTTGAAGAGCGAAGGCACAACCATTGTATTCGTAAGTCATTCGGGTGACCAGGCACAACAAATATGCGATCAGGCGATATGGCTTGAAGATGGCCAGATTAGGCTCAGTGGGACTTCGCGCGATGTGGTGGCTGCCTATGAGAAGAGCAGTATGACGCACGCATCTATCCCTGAATACAACTACCGGATGGGCTGCAGAAGCCAGCAGCAGCGGGACTTTGGACAAGCGTTGAAGTATTTCAATGGGGCGCTTGAACACGGCTATAACGAATTCTCAGTCAAAATATTACGCTCATCCGTTTATCTTGAGCTGGGCATGCAAGAGGAAGCAAGCCGCGATGCCGAGCGCTGCCTGGCTATCGCCCCTCCGGGAGCCGATTATGAAAGTATAGTCCAGCATGCTCGGTTCATAAACAGCAAGCGTGGGGTCGAGATGGTGAGTTCTGCTCAGACGGTGCTGTTTGATCACTCAACAACCAAACCTGACTTTCTGATTATCGGGACACAGAAAGGAGGAACGACCTCCTTGTACCATTACTTGACCCAGCACCCGAACATTAAAGCTGCTGCAGTCAAGGAAGTCCATTATTTTGACCATCAGTTTGATAAAGGCTTTGATTGGTACAAGCGTCATTTTCCACCGGGTCTGTCGGCACAGGCTCTAACAGGGGAGGCCAGTCCCTACTACTTGTTTCATCCTCAAACACCAGGAAGAGTACGCGAGCTGCTGCCGGACACGAAATTGATCGTATTGCTGCGGAATCCTGTTGACAGGGCCTATTCCCACTATCAAATGATGGTAAGAAGGGGATTGGAGCAATTGTCTTTCCCGGAGGCATTGCTAGCCGAGAGCGCCAGAGTGCAGGATGAATACGAAAGAATGGCGCAGGATCCCGGCTATAGCAGCACAAACTGCGAGCATTTCTCTTATTTGAAACGTGGTCTATACGCGGAGCAATTGAAGAGATGGTTTCATTATTTCCCACCTGAACAGTTCCTCATCATGAGCAGCGAAAGGCTGTTGCAGGATCCCGCCGAATGCTGCCAAAGGGCATGGGATTTTTTGGGCATGCGGGCATGGGGGCTGACAGAATTTACGCAGCTGAATGAGGGGAATTATACGAGCGGCATACCCGCTGAAACTTTGAAGTGGCTGTACGAGTATTTCGCCGAACCGAACCGGCAATTGTTTGATCTGATTGGCGAGGAGTACGATTGGAGCCCGTCTGAAAGAACGAATTCATCATTAGGGGAATGAACATTGTGAAACAATTGATATGGCTGACGGGTCTGTCTGGCTCAGGCAAAACGTCGATTGCGAATGCGCTGAGGCCGCTGCTTGCAAATTGTTATATTCTCGATGGCGACGTTCTGCGCGGGGGGATTAACCAAGACCTGCAATTCAGCGAGGAGGATCGGATTGAAGCAGGCAGAAGAACGGGTGAAATTGCCAATATTCTGCTTCATGCGGGCCTTAATGTGATCGTTGCTTCCATTTCTCCACACCGGGCAACGCGCAATAAGGTTCGTTCTCTGGTTGGAGATGCCTTCATTGAGGTGTTTGTTCAATGCCCATTGGAAGTTTGCGAGCAAAGAGACCCTAAGGGCTTGTATCGCAAAGCGCGATCCGGTGAAATTACACATTTTACAGGAATCGATTCGCCGTATGAAGAACCTGTAGATCCTGATGTAATCGTGGAGACGAATAAGCTTTCTCTAGATGCATGTGTGGCGAGGATTATGGAATTTGTTGCTCTGAATCGCAAGGATTAAACGAGGGGAGCAGCTCCAGAGCTGGTTCACCGCTCTCCACAGACGGAACGGTAAGCGGGATGGAAAGCGGGAGGGAAAGCCTGCTCAAGAGCAGGCTTTCCCGCTTAAATCCGGCATTTGGCTGAAAAGCCTGCAATGGAGCAGGCTTTTCAGCTATTTTTCCCTCAAAATAGAGTTCGAGCGGCAAAAAGATGCTGGCTCGCAGGAATTACGGTCAATTGGATAAACAAACGGTCTAAAGGATGCACAATCGCAGGGATGTTAGTTGGCGCACCCTTGTGGACTGATCCTGATGGTGAGCTTTTCAAGTAGTAATTGAAAAAATAATATATTAATCCATATAAATACTATTATTCAATGAGATAAAAAGCAGCCGCAATTGGCTGCTTTTTAGTTTTTTTCGCGGCTGGCCGGGTTAAGCATTGGCTTAGCTAGCCGGCGCAAGACCAGTATCGGCTCAGACTGAATTCAGTATGAAATAATACATGTCGGCCTGATTAGTCCATGTCAGTTCAACGATCAATATGTTATTTTCTATCACAAGGCACCATGCATGACAAAGGCAAGGCTTCTGCTGGACATCCAGTAAAACGTTTCGCAGCTCAGATTAGTGACCGAAGGGGTGAAGAAAAGTGAAGGCGCTTGTAATCGAACAACCGTTTCAAGCCAGTATTCAAGAAGTGGAATATCCGGTACCGGGTATGAACGAAGTGACCATCAAAGTGGAGCGAACAGGGATATGTGGAACAGATATTCATATTTACGAAGGGACTTATATGTCGTCCTATCCACTCATTCCGGGGCATGAGTTTTCGGGTGTCATTCATGAGATGGGGCCGAATGTGGCGGGATATTCAGTGGGCGACAGAGTGAGCGCAGATCCCAATATATTTTGCGGCCATTGTGAATATTGCCAGACTCACAGGTCCAATCAATGCGTGAATTTTGCGGCAACAGGTGTAACCAGAAATGGAAGCATGGCAGAATATGTCCGGGTTCCAGCTCATACGCTGATCAGGATACCCGAATCCATGACATTCCAGCAAGGGGCCTTCATTGAACCAATGGCATGTGTCGTTTATGCGATGAATCGGCTGCAGGTTCAGGCAGGCAGCAGAGTCATTCTATTCGGTGCCGGTGCAATGGGGCAGCAGTTAGTACAAGCGATCTCGCGATCAGGAGCATCAGAGCTCGTTGTGGTTGATATCTCTTCATCCAAGCTTCGACTTGCAGAGCAGTATGGAGCAACCCAAACGGTATTGAGTGATGAGCTCGATACTCATCTGTACGGGCAGACCTTCGATATCGTTGTGGAGGCAACGGGCATTCCTTCGGTCATTCAGAGAGCCTTCTCGTATATGGGGCCTGCTGCAAAATACTTGCAATTTGGAGTAGCCGACAGTGAGGTTACGGTACCCTTGAATCCTTTCAAGCTTTTCAACTATGATTGGACAATTCTAGGTTCTATGGCAGTCCATTATACAACCATTCCGGCGATGAGATGGATCAGCGAAGCGCGTATCCAGGTCGATCATCTGGTCTCGCAGACGATCTCATTGGAACAAACGCTTGATTTTTTTGAGAAATCGAAAGATAGAGATCTTCTGAAGACACAAATTCAATTTTAGTATAGATAACGGAGTGAAAACAATGAGATACGAACACGTTCAGTCAGATGTTACTGTAGTTGGCGGCGGGCTTTCAGGAGTAAGTGCAGCTGTAGCAGCTGCCCGCTTGGGGCAGAAAGTAGCTCTTATCCAGAATCGTCCGGTTCTGGGGGGTAATTCAAGCAGTGAGATGAGGGTTTGGGTCGTTGGAGCAACAGGTCATGGTGTCAATCGTTATGCGAGAGAGACGGGCATTCTAGGTGAAATGTTCGTAGAGAATCAATATACCAACCCCGAGGGCAACCCCTATTATTGGGATCTTATTGTTCTGGAGAAGGTACGTCATGAACCGAACATCCAATTGTTCTTGAATACGGATGTCCATGAGGTTGAGGCAGAAGGCGATGAGCTGAACCGTCATATTAAATCAGTGACAGGCTGGATGATGGGCTCTGAACGTAAAATTCGCTTTGAAAGCCCTGTTTTTCTAGATTGTACAGGTGACGGCTTAATCGGTTTTCTAGCTGGGGCCAAATATCAAATTGGACGCGAGGCCAAGCACGAATATAACGAAGCGTGGGCCCCTGATGTGTCGGACAATATTACGCTCGGGAGTACACTGCTGTTCTATACCAAAGATGCCGGACGTCCTGTGAAGTTTGTTCCGCCAAGCTTTACGAAAGATATTACCCAGACGCCGATTCCGATCAAAAGGGTATTGAACAGCGGAGATTCCGGATGCCATTATTGGTGGATCGAGTGGGGGGGAGAAGAGGAGATAGACACCCTTCATGATAATGAACGGATACGTGATGAATTATGGTCTGTCATTTATGGAATATGGGATTATATTAAGAATTCAGGTAAATTTGAAGCGGATACGATGACCCTGGAGTGGGTTGGGAGTATGCCGGGAAAACGGGAATACCGCAGATTCAAAGGGGATTATGTACTTAACCAGAACGATCTGGAACGCCAAACGCAATTCGAGGATAATATAACCTACGGAGGCTGGTCGATTGACCTGCATCCGCCTGAAGGGATGTATGCCGCTGACTACACGTCTCGGCATTACCATGCGGATGGAATCTATCAAATTCCATATCGTTCCCTTTACTCCGTCAATGTAGATAATCTGTTATTTGCAGGAAGAAGCATTAGTGCAACACAAATCGCCTTTGGATCATCACGAGTGATGGGTACGTGTGCCTCTGTAGGTCAAGCGGCAGGAACCGCTGCGGCACTCTGTGTAGATAACAAGGCTACCCCCCGGGAGATCTATGAGAAGCATTTGAAGCAATTGCAGCAAACCCTTTTATGGGAAGATGCATCTATTATCGGGATTAAAAACGATGATCCTGCGGATCTCGCACCTCAGGCGGAGGTTATGGCCTCAAGCCATATAAGCCGCCTTGCAGTGGAGTCGGCAGATGAATCATTCGAGCTCGCAACAGATGTCGCCTTTTTGCTGCCTGTAGACCCTGGCATAGAGAGCATACAAATTCTATTAGACACTGCTGACGACACAATCGTTGAGGTTGAGGTCTGGGATACAGGAAGACCGGAGAATTACATCCCTCATCAGCTTCAAGTTCGGGATGTTCAAGCCGTTGGGAGGGGCAGCAAGCAATGGATAACATTCAATCTCCCGTGGAACCCGGAAAATGCGCAGAATGCCTTTGTGGTCATTAAGGAGAACCCAAGTGTATCCGTATATCTGTCTCATCAGCCAATGAGCGGGGTGCTCTCTTTCATTAAAGAAAAAGCACTGAACGTCGCTCGTGGAATGGAGTCACTTAACCAGGATCAGTTAGTTGTGAAATGGAATATGAAGCGTGTCGTGCGCAAACCATTCTGCTTCCGTTTAGTAAATGAAACAAAGGCGTTTGAGCCTGGCAAAATTATAGATGGTTACCAGCGTCCTTATGGTGGAGCGCATATGTGGCTTTCAGCGCATGTCAAGGATGGTGCTTGGATTGCATTGAAGTGGGACAAAGAAGTGACGTTCAATGAAATTCACATCACCTTTAATGATGATGTGAATGAAGATCTCATCAATCTCCACCATCATCGGACTGAATTTGATATCATTCCGGAATTGGTTCGGGATTATCGTCTAGAGGTATTGGAGAAGGATAGCTGGAAGGTTCTATTTGAAGTAAAAGGCAACAGACAGCGGAAAAGAAAGCATGTCTTAGAGAACGGTGTGCAGGCGAAGCAGCTAAGGCT
Organism: Paenibacillus oenotherae; assembly: GCF_019443105.1. GTDB lineage: Bacteria > Bacillota > Bacilli > Paenibacillales > Paenibacillaceae > Paenibacillus_Z > Paenibacillus_Z oenotherae. The sequence continues at coordinate 126,335 of NZ_JAHZIJ010000007.1, read as the reverse complement.
TGTAGTGGAACAAACGAATGGGACATCCTATGCCGAGGTTGTCGAAATCCGGGTTCGTTAACTTAATCATTGCATAAGCAATAAGCTAAACAAGGGGCTGTCCGAAAAAGCCCAATATCCAGAGTCAGTCCCATATGATGAAAAGATGCCTCCAAACCACTAGAAAGTGGAACTGGAAGCATCTTTTCGTTGTATATGGGGACGTGGCGGAGACTGTGAAATCATCACACCACTTTCTGGATAACCCCTTCTCCAAGTGGTTTGAAGGCAGAGTGACAGAGTAAGAAGCCTGAGAATGCGCATGAATTTCGGCTACAAGACGCCATAATGCTACAATTCCTGCGATCATGCATGCATTTGAGACAAAATTGGACGTCAAGAAGAAATGAAGGTGAAATACCTGCACTCTGGCAGGCATTTCACCTTCATTGGGGCAGAAACGAGCAAATACATGCCGTTTCGCATGTTTCTCCTGGCTCGCATCTCGCATGTATCGGCGTTTGAATGACGGATCATCCTCTGGCGAGGAGTACGTCGGCGCCTGTTAAACAAATTGGCGCTGCAATGAAATCGTACTTCGGTATTCCGTCGGGGTAGTACCCTCAATCCTTTTGAAGCATCTGCTAAAGTAGAATGCATCGTTGAACCCGACAAGCTCGGAGATTTCCCCGATATTCTGATAGCCTTCCTTCATAAGCTCCTTGGACTTGTTAATACGAACTTTGATCAAATACTCGATCGGGGAGCTTCCGGTTATCTCTTTAAAAATGACCTGCAGGTAAGATTGGCTGAGTTGAATATAGTCCGCCAATTCCTGAAGCTTTACCTTATGCGGGTAATTGTCGAGTATATACTGGGATACCTTTTCAACTTTCCGTATTTTATCATAATTGATGGATTGTTTAGAGGAGTTCCACAGGAAGAGAAGGTTCAGCATCTCCATGAAATATGCTCTTTCTCTGAATACCTTATTGAAGGTATTGGGCGAGATCCATTCCTTGGTTAAATTCCGAAACAAATTAAGTACCCTGGTAAATAGATGAGAATCCGTTATTTGCAGAAACGACTGCATAGGCAGCGGAATGTCCTTCTTGATCCACTCCTTGTCATCGAATAGCAGGCAGGAATATTGGAAGTCCATCGCATAACACTTCATTGGATTATGCTCGAACGTATATCCCCATCTCACATCGCCAGGCTTAAAGTAGATCAAATCCCCTTTGCCCACCCGGTGTTCTTCATTGCATCCAATAACAGCTTCTCCATCATAGATAAGGATTAAGGAGTGGGTATCCCACACCTTTCTATGATTGACCCATGAACCATTTACGACTCTATGAATGACTTGAGTGAAGTGAGGAACCATGTTGTGTAAGTCACCTAAAGCATCGTTCATAGCATTCACCTATGGAATTAGTTTATTTTTGCAAACGCATACATACCGTTTTTATAGTGTTGATGTTATCACAATATAATAATGCATATCAAGGTGATTCGTTCATGGTCGGCCTATTTTCGATGTGATATTTTTAATGGGTAATTACTCTCAGCGGCTGATGGAGGGAGTGGGAACGGCACACGCAGCAAGTATTCAACAAGGATTACCTACACTTTTCTTAGGGGGAAATGCACGAATGAATAATCGCAAAATACGTAAGATTGTGATGGCTGTCCTGGTATGCTGCTTAAGCATTTCGCTAGCAGCCTGCCAGTCGAATGCTGGCAATGAAACTTCTGAGAAAACAACAATCAAAATGTGGACATTTCTAGACCCGAATGGAACAAGTGCCAGGGAAGTAGCCCTGAAGCAGATCATTGTTAATTTCGAGCGGGACAATCCGAATATTAAAGTCATGGTTGAACCGCAAGTATGGGACACACTAGGAACCAAGTTCCTTGCTGCGAATCAAACGGGTAATGCACCGGACGTTATCTGGACATCGATGGATGACTTTGGAACCGCACTGCAGCAAAATGCGCTGGTTGATTTTGAAAGCCTTTTCTTGAATAACTGGTCTAAAGAAGATATCGAAGATGTAGACGATGCTTATTGGGCTTTCGGCAATAAGGACGGCAAGCACTATCAGGTTACTTTGTCCAGAAACTATATAGGCATCATATACAGGGAAGATCTATTGGCGGAGAAGGGCATTAAGGTTCCATTCAAGACTTGGGACGAGCTCGTCGATGCAGCTGTGAAATTAACGGAGCCAGATGCGGCTTCGGGCGTTCAGAGATACGGTTTGGGTCAAGCATTTAGTCCGGAATCGCCTGATCCGCAAATATTCCCGCCATCTCTCATTCTTTCGCAAGGAGATATGTTTACAGAGAGCGGACAGGCCAACTGGAGCACGGACTCGGGTGTTGCAGCTATGAATCGTCAATTGGACATGGTGAGGAAGCACAAGGTCACTCCCGAATCTGCAATATCATCCTCTGTCGAAGACGTATATAACGAATATAAAGCGGGAAGATATGCCATGATGATTGGCGCAGGGGTACGCATTCCTACTCTGCAGGCGGAATCTACCTTTGATGGCAGTACGATTCAAATGACCTTCTTCCCAAGTGAAGATGGCTCAACGTTCTCTCCGAGTGTCATTAATGGCTGGAATGTAGGGGTGTGGTCGGGGAGCAAGCATAAAGAGGCTGCAGGGAAGTTCGTTGAGCATATGATCAATGCGGAGTCTGATGAGATTTGGATGAAGACAGGCGGTCAAGTGCCTGTCCGCAAGTCCACCGTGCAAAAAAACGAAGAATTTTTGAGCAAGCCTGATAAAGCGTACCTGTTAGTCATGGCAGAAGGGTTCGCCAAGTATGGTTATGCGCAGCCGTGGAAGTTCCCGGTTAGTGGCTGGAGATCCGACTTGAACGAGATTGCACAGGAAATATTGGTGAAGGGCACGGATGCCAAGGCGGCATTGCAAGCAGCAGAGAAAGAGTTCAATGAAAGAGTAGGGTCTAATTAATTGAGCTCTGCGAAGTAATATCAGGGATCTTGTCTATCCACTGCGGGTATAGGAAGACAGCCCGCAGTGGGTGAACGGGATGGCTATTCGTGCAGCATGGGAGGCGCAATTGTGAAAGCAAATAAACTAGGGGCTATTCTGGTTTCACCAAGCATCCTTTTTTTGGCGGTCATCTTAATTATTCCTTTATTTTATACAATCTACATCAGCCTGTATGATATGAGATATTTGCAGTTAGGTGACTTTGTAGGGCTCAAAAATTATATAAAAGTATTTACGAGCGATGATATTAGGTCCTCCATTTCAATCACTTTTATTGTGACCTTTGTGGGACTATTCCTATCAATTATTACAGGCACTTTACTCGCATTATGGATTAATTCCAAGAAGGGTTTTACCGCTTATATCATCCAGATCGTTGTATTGATTCCTTGGGTAATCTCGATGGTGGTCGGGGCTCTGTTATGGAAATGGATTTTCAATAACCTGGGGCTGTTAAATTATGTCCTGAACTTGATAGGCTTCCAGAGTGTGGATGTATTAGGCAATCCCCGGACGGCGCCGGTTGCGCTGATCTTTGTAATCGCTTGGCGTACGGTCGGATTCGCAATGGTATTGATTCTGGCGGGGCTCAAGAGTATTCCGAAGGAGCTGGAAGAGGCCGGGCAAGTGGATGGCGCGAATAAGTGGCGTACCTTCTGGCTGATTAAGCTGCCCCTGTTAAAAACGCCGATTATGGTGACATCCATTATTCTAATGCTTAGTAATTTCAACAATGTGGATGTGCCTATGGTACTCACCGGCGGCGGACCGGGAGATGCGACGAATGTAATTACAATGGAATTATATAAACAAGGATTCGTGTACTTTAATTTCGGAGTTGCAAGCGCGTTATCCTTTGTAGTACTTATGGTCAACATATTGTTGATAACGCTTTACATCAGGATGGTGAAATATGAGATCTAAAGGATTGCAGTTTACTTTCTCAGGATCATTGAAATCGATCATTCTTTTCGTAACCTTTGGATTAGTCGTTATTGTCAATATCGTTCCCATCCTATGGGGAGTCAAGACTTCTATTATGTCTCCTTCTGATATATTCTTCTATCCGCCCAAATTATTCAATTTTGAGGCTACCTTTGAACACTATATCAGAATATTCAATGGTGGTTATTTACGAACCTTTTTGAATAGTATTTTTTACTGCGTAGCCTCGATTATCTTTGGATTATTTCTCGGGATTCTAGCCGCATATGGATTTGATCGATTTTTGTTCAGGTTCAAGAAACCGATGTTTTATCTTGTCGTGTTTTGTATCCCTTTATCCATCGGCAGTTCCGCCCTTATTATTCCCAATTATTTGTATATGAGTGAATTGAGTTTCCTGAACGAATGGTATACTTTGCCGATTCTATATACGGCTTATAATCTGCCGATGGCGATCTGGATTATTAAATCAGGCGTTGAGACCATTCCCGTCGAGGTAGATGAAGCGGCAACGATAGACGGGGCATCCCGATTCTACTTCATATTCGGCATGCTGGCTGTGTTATGCAGACCTGCTCTGGCAGCAGCGGCATTATTCATATTCCTGGGGGCATGGAACGAATTTATTCTGTCCTCCATCATGATTAACAGCCCTGATCTAAGACCTGTTCAACTGGCTATCTATCAATATTTGGGCTTCTTCGGTCAAGAGTGGGGACCGTTAACAGCAGCGGCATCAACTGCAATTATCCCATCGATTATTGTCTTCACCTTTCTGGGCAGGATGTTGATTTCCGGGTTAACGGCCGGTTCTGTGAAATCGTAATAGAAACAGCAGCATGATCGCGTAGAGGAGATGGAATCAACTATGAATTTCGCCAATGAGGTAGCAGTAATTACAGGCGGTTATTCGGGAATCGGCGGAGCGGCAACGAAGAAGCTGTTAGCGAATGGAGCAACATGTGTGGTGCTTGGGCGAAGTGCGCAGCGAGCTCAACAATTTATGAATGATGTGCCCGAATTTAAAGATCGGCTGCATTTCTTCCAGGCGGATGTATCTGATATTGAACAGCTCGAACGAGTCATTGAGAAGATCGGTCAAGAGTTCGGCCATATTCATATGCTTGTTAATTCTGCAGGGACCAATTTCCGCAAAGCGGCTTTGGATTATACGCTGGCAGATTGGAAAGGGATCATAGATACCAATTTAGCCGGAACATTCTTTGCTTCTACTGCTGCTGCGAAAGTTATGAAACAGCATAACGGCGGCCGAATTGTTAATATAGGCTCTATGCTATCTCATTATGGCGTACACAATGTTTCCATCTATGGTGCTGCCAAGGGAGGCGTCTCACAAATAACAAGAACGCTTGCTGTGGAGCTCGCTGAATTCGGAATCCGGGTCAATCAAGTAAGCCCTGGCTATATTGCAACGCCATTCGTAGACCTGTCGCTGCCTGAAAACTTGAATTACAGGGATCGACTTATCAATCGCACGCCGCTGGGACGTCTGGGAACACCGGAGGATGTCGCGAATATGATCGCATTCCTGCTCTCTAATGAGGCGAGTTTTGTGACCGGACAAGTTATTGCTGTTGACGGCGGTATATTGGGTGGAGATCCTACATTAAATCCACTGAAAAAAGTATAAATCAACATTTTTTGAAGGGGTGCCCTATGAAAAGAGCTGTTCTAATCGGAGAGAAACACATGCAAGTTGAAGAGGAAGCAAGGCCTGTAATTAAAGCCGGCGAGTTGCTAGTGGAAATCGAGGTGTGCGGGATTTGCGGCTCGGATCTTCACATCTATGGAGGCAATCATCCTGTACTGAAGCCGCCTGTCAGAATGGGGCATGAATTTGCCGGCAGAGTAGTGGAAGCAGGCGCTGATGTTCAGACCTTTCAGGTAGGAGATTATGTTGCGGCTATACCAGGAGTAGGCTGCGGAAATTGCGAGCCTTGTCAGGCTGGTGACTTTAATCTCTGCCGCGAGCTGAAAGTAATAGGAGGGCATCATCCTGGGGCATTCGCCAACTTTACTGCCGTGCCAGAAGGGAATCTAGTGAAAATTCCGCAAAATTTCAGTGCAACTGATGGTGCAATGGTTGAAAGTGTCGCTGTGGCTGTGCACGCTGCTCGAAGAATGAAGAGTGTTGAAGGGAAGAAGGTTGCTGTCTTGGGAGCTGGCCCTATCGGGCTGTTAATCATTCAAGTGCTGAAAGCATTTGGAGCGAAGTTAGTTGTCGCTTCTGATCCAATCGAGAGCAGACGAGAGATTGCAAGCAAGCTGGGAGCGGATATTGTAATCGATCCAATGAAGGAGAATGTTGAAGAACGTATAAGGGATGAAGTTGGCGGTATCGGGCTTGATGCTGCTTTCGATGTTGCAGGACTGGAACTAACCTTAAGACAAGCCTTATCAATCACCAAAAATGGCGGAGAAATCGTCATTACTGCTCTATTCGGGAAAGACCCTGTGTTCCCTATGAAAATGCTTCAAAGAGCTGAGAAAACATTATTAGGCACACAGATGTATGTGAAGCAGGATTTCGAAACGGCCATTCAATTGATGCAAGAGAATAAGATCGGGATCAGCGAAATGATTACTCACCGCTTTGATTTGGATCAAATATCGGAGGCCTTCAAGCTGGCAACGAGCGGCGCCCATGATGTTGGGAAAATTGTGATTGACGTTAAGAAATAAGCGCTGTGAATGATTACGGATTGAAAGAGAGAATGCAATAAAGGCAGGGTTCTGCAGCATCGTATAGAGGCTGTTTCGGGGGCTGTGACAGGTTAAGAGCAAGTGACCTGTTGCAGCTTTTTTCTATGCCCCGCCCTAACTAATCCATACTTAAGTATCTATAGTTCAAGCCGTATTGCAGATATACTGCAAGTGGATGTGCGCAATTATCCGAATTGGCTGCATACACGGGCTTACTACTGGGGAGGGAAACCAAATGAATGCGCATAGAAAATCCGCAACCATCGCGGGGGTGCTTTTTTTAGTTGCAACGGCTGCCTATATGATTGGTAATGGAATGATTGAATCGATTGTGGGCGCTCCGGATTATCTTCATCATGTCTATGCAAAGAAAAATGTAGTCATCTACGGAGTATTGCTTGAGCTTATCAATTCCGCCGCAGTTGTCGGAATCGCGGTCATGCTGTTCCCGATCTTAAAGAAGCATAGTGAAATAATCGCTTTAGGGTACGTTGGGTTTCGAGTGATTGAGGCCGTTATCCTTATCATCGGCGCGATCGGTCCGCTATTGCTAATCGGATTAAGTCGAGAATATACAGCGGCAGGAGCACCGGATAATTCTTATTTTCAAACGGTAGGCGGGCTAGCGTCAGAAGGGAGCTTCATGGCTTTTCAGCTTGCCATGATTGTACTTGGTCTATACAGCCTCTTGTTCTGTTATCTGTTATATCAGTCAAAGCTTGTTCCGCGGTTCCTGTCTGTCTTAGGCCTTATTGGATATGCATCGTTGTCGGCCAGCGCCGTATTAGAGCTTATGGGGCATAACGGAATGCTTCTGTATATTCCGGGAGCTTTATTTGAAATCATACTGCCGATCTGGCTGATCGTTAAAGGGTTTGATCTATCGAGAGTCCCAAAGCCTGCGGAAGCCGCGTAGCCGACCAGCTGCCGAATTCGTAGGGGGCAGCTCTGAATGACGACGTGATTGAGGTAAGAAGCAAATCGCCACGTAACCGGCGGGCAATTGGTCTGGGCATAATGAAGTCCAAAATAGTTAATTTGCACCTGACAATTGGCAAATATGATGGCATATAATTTTAATTGGAAGATAATATAATCACATATTATGGGAGGCACAATGAGAATAACACGTTTAGCAATCGTAATTTGTCTGATGATCACAATGGCGGCATGCAGCAGCTCGAACAGCAATAATGTGACCGAACCAACAGGAAATCCGGCGACCCCTTCAACGCAGCAGCCGGCAAACGATGATTCATCATCTTCGGATAAAATAAAGATTACGAAAGAGCAATACGCACAAATAAACAATGGAATGACCTATAAGGAAGTAGCCGAGATTGTCGGCGGCGAAGGCGAAGTCATAACAGAGAGCGGCGAAAAGGGCAGCGATATGTATGGGATCGGCGTTATGTATGAAGGCGAGGGAGGCGTTGGAGCGAGCGCCAACTTCATCTTCATAGGAGACAAATTGCAGACGAAAACGCAGTTTGGACTTGAATAAAGGCGGATGCTACAGCATCGTAGGGCCGTGAAAGCCACCATTGGTGGACGATCACAGCCCTGTTTCTATTGCGCTGGACGTTGACACTTAGATTTTTGCTAAATATGCATCAAGCTGGTCAAAGGTGCCGCCGAATCCTTGCTGCATGGAATCAAACATACCTTTAAAGAACTCGTGCTCCGCAGCTGTTGCATTGTGAGGGCCTCCCTGAAGAGTGAGGGTGGTCTGGCCATTAAGCTCGGTGAAGGTTACGACATTCCTGACTTCAAGCGGGAATTCAGAACTGAAAGGGGGGCGTATCGTGTTGCCTTCTGTATCCGAGAAGGAGTTTAAAAAGACGATTTTTTCCGGCGCAACGATTTCTTGATAAACGAACTTGCCCCACATTTCATGGCCATCAGGAGCGCGCATGCAATAGTGAAATATACCGCCTGGACGCAGGTCAAGCTTCGCTACTTCAATCGTCATCCCCTTTGGTCCCCACCAATGCTTCAAATGCTTGGACTCTGTCCATACTTTAAACACTAGCTCACGCAGCGCGTTGAAAGTCCGAGAGATAACCAGCTTTCCTTCCTCTGGATTGCTGTTTGTTGATTGGCTTTCAGTCATGTCAGTTCCTCCAAATTTGATTGTAGTATTCATTAAGGGCCTTCATGCTAAAGTTCGACAATGTATAAACGGTTGAATTCGACGACAGCGAGTCATGAATAAGTTGCTGAATTGAATATACCTTTGTTGGAATATTCCTGTCAAGGAATATTATCATTTTCAGAGCCAAGTTTCATGCATCATTAATAGTGATGCCCTAAAGTCGCTTTAAGTTCGTCTAATCTTTCAATTGCCTCTGGCACTTCTGCAAGCTCTTGGTCAGAAAGTGTCAGTTCCTCCGCTTTACTAATAAAAGCTCTCGCAAGATCGGTCTCGTCCATGGTGACGGCGATATCGGCACGCAGCACATAAGCCTTGTAGTGCAGGCTTGCTGAAGCTTCTTCGGCTTTCGACAGAACGAGATCGAGTACTTTGGCTGCGTCTGCGGGCTCGTCTTTGGCATACGCCAAACGGTATGCGGTTTCGAACGCATTGGCAAACCTTGACGTGTGTACCGCAACATGCGGGTCGTTGTCGATTGGCTCGGAAGAGGCATGCTTCTGGCCAATCAACAAGCGGTTTCCGGCCGGATCGATGAGGTTAAATCTGCGGTCTTCTGCCAGATTGTTGAGTTTCGTCATTCGTGGGAACCCCTTGGAGGGAATCTTTCCATAAGCCTTCTTCAAATGATCGCGAAATTCGCTGTACACGATATCGACATCAGGAACGCTCACATAGCACATGCTGTAAGAGTTGGAGGGCTCCAGCTGCTTGAGTACGAAGAAGTGCAATTCTGCAATACGGTGACGGACACAAGCGTACAGGTTGGGCTTGGCCTGCCTGTAAGTCACTTCAAAGCCTAATGCTTGATAGAAATCCAGCTGTTCGTCTATGGACTTGCACGGGAAAATCGGGATGGTTAAGCCAGTTCGGTCTGCCGACAAACTGCTCCCCTCCACGCCTGAAGCTGATGTCATTTGTTAATCGCCTCTTTTGTCGTGAAATTAGTTTACCCCCTTATCGTACAACATTCATGCAATTGATAATGTTGAATGGGATTTATCCTTAAATTAAAACCATCCCATAGTCAAAATCCGTCATATGGTTTAATTATTGGCGATAAGCTTGAGGTGCTGGGCCATTACTCCGAACTCATGAGAGAGGCAAGCTCTCTTTGAACCTCGTCCATGTCCGTAGAATTATCGTTGCTCAGCACGATTAGCAGATCGCCGCTCGCCAGGTTTCGTGAGATCAAGGATAAGAAGCCAGGAATATGCCCATTATGGAAGTAGCGGTTGCCTTCAGGAGAAATTGCCCATCCTAAAGCGTAGTTCTGCTTGTTCGGGGTTCGCATTGCTGCCCAGGATGAGGCTGACATTACTTTGCCGCTCTCCAACCCCTGAACCCATTTGTATAGATCATTGACGGTGGAGTACAGTCCGCCAGCCGCATAAGTAACGGTCATATCGGTATCCCAGGAAGGGCGAAGCGAATTGCTGTCTTGCGTATAGCCTCGGGCAATCGGCTCGCTCAACTGTGATTTGTTCAAATACCCTGATCGTGTCATCCCGAGCGGCACTAGAATATGCTCACTCAGATAGTCGCCAAATGGTTGTCCGCTGACCGCCTCAATGACCGCTCCAAGCAAATTATAGCCGGAGTTGCTGTATTTAAACCGACTGCCAGGTTCAAACTCCAAGGGTGCATTGATAAACTTGTTCAGATTCTCAGAAACGGTCATGGTGGTATTCATCGTTGCGAAATAGCCGGGAAGCTCGGTGAAGTTAGGAATACCTGCGGTATGTGTCAGCAACTGGTGGATCGTAACCTGATCGTAGGGATAGTCGGGCAAATACTTTCTAACAGGCTCGGTAATGGTCAGCTTCCCTTGCTCCTGCAGCTGCAGGATAGCAGCCGCTGTAAAGGCTTTGCTAGTGGACGCAATCTGAAAAACGGTATCCGCATCATTAGCCCGGTTGTTATCGATATCGGCGAGCCTATAGCCCTTGGCTACTCGAAGTTTATTATCGGTCACGATCAGAATCGCACCTGAGAATTGGATGGAATCCATATAATCATCCACTTGCTGCTCCATAGTCAAGCTTGCACTTTCCTGCTTTGCGCGAGCGGGCTTCTCTGCGGCTGCTGCAGCCGGAGCCTGCGTTATGTTTGCTTGATCCGTATTGTTCGAACATGCTGCAAGCATAGCGATCAAGCATGCCATGCCTAATTTGGCGCTCCAACGCTTCATGCAACGACCACCGTTCCTTTTTATGTGTTTTTGCTAAATACATACAGTTTCGGTGCGGATCGTGCTTTTCCTTCTGAAGGGGTGGCTAAAGGTGGAATTGACTTCATGCTTCGATATAACTATAATGGTTACAACGGTGGTGATGAAATTGAAGCAAATTAGTACGCGCTTTTCTATTGCAGTGCATACCCTGTCTCTGATTGCTGTGAGTCCGAACGATTGCACCGGGGATTTTATCGCGGGCAGCGTCAATACGAATCCGGTTGTAATCCGAAGAATTATGGGGATGCTTAAGAAAGCGGGCTTAGTGGATGTTCGTCCTGGGGTAGGTGGAGCCACCTTGCTCAAGGATCTCGACCGGATTACACTTCTTGATGTCTATCGTGCTGTGAATGTGACCGAAGAGAACCAGCTGTTCCGCATTCACGAGAAACCCAATATCAACTGTCTCGTAGGACGGAATATCGAACAAGTTCTTCAAGCACAATTGCAAGACGCGCAATCCGCTATGGAACAACGGCTGGCAGGAACGACGTTGGAGCAGCTGATCGGCAAATTTAATAAATAAAAGGGCCTGTCCCGAAGGAACGATAATTAATCTACTTATGGCTTATGGGACAGCCCCTTTTATATATACCCGAGTTGTAACTATTATTGTTATAACTTAAACTATTACAACAAGACGTGGAGGAATCATTCATGAAAATTTTAGTTACTGGCGCAACAGGGAAATTGGGAACAAAAGTGGTTGAAACGCTATTGAAATCCGTGCCGGCAAGTCAGTTGGCTGTAAGTGTCCGCAATCCGGACAAAGCGGAAGGCCTTCGCGCCCGTGGAGTAGATGTCCGGCAAGGGGATTTCGACCGCCCGGAAACGTTGGATGCGGCCTTTGCAGGGATCGACCGGATTCTGATCATCTCTGCAGACGGGGATAACGAAACGAGAATCCGTCAGCACACGAATGCGGTTGAAGCAGCTGCGCGTGCCCATGTCAAATTTATTGCTTATACTAGCGTGGCGAATGCAAGTGAAACCAAGTTATTCCTTGCCCCTCCACACCAAGCTGCGGAAAAAGCCATTATTAATACAGGCATTCCATATTCATTCCTGCGTAATAACTGGTACCTGGAGAACGAGGCCGCGAGCATTCAAGGTGTGATGGCAGGAGCGCCTTGGGTGACTTCTGCGGGATCCGGCAAGTCCGGCTGGGCTCTGCAGCAGGATTATGCGGAAGCGGCGGCGGCCGTATTGACAGGGGACGGTCATGAGAATACCATCTATGAGTTGTCCGGCAAGCTGCTGACGCAGGATGAACTGGCGTCTGCTCTGGGCACTGTTCTGGGCAAGGAAGTGCCGGTGCAGCATGTCGATGACAGCGCCTATGCTGATATTATGAAGAGTGCTGGCGTACCAGACTTCGTAATTCCTATACTTGCAGGCATTCAGCAAAGCATTCGCGAGGGCGCCCTGGAGATTGAGAGCAATGATTTCGAGAAGCTTCTCGGCAGGCCGGCAACGCCGATTGCTGAGGGTCTCCGCCAACTTGTGAGCCAGAACGCTTAACTATCGCGAGGTGATTCCTATCACCGATCTCTCTGCAGCAGGGGAGATCGGTTTTTCACGTTGGGGTCGTATGATACAATCAAGCGGTTTTGATCCTGATTGCAGTGGATCAAGGCCGCTTTATGTTATATTCAAGTTAAGACAGCTTTGTCCCTAATGACAAACCATAATAAAGGAAGTGGCGAATAATGAATCTGGACACAGTCATGGAGGAGCTTGAAGCTCTCGGCAAGGAACGAACCAAGAAGATATATCTATCCAATGGCGCCCACGAGCCGCTATTTGGCGTGGCGACAGGCCAGATGAAGCCGATCTTCAAGAAAATCAAACACAATCAACCGTTGGCAGAGCAGCTCTATGCGACAGGGAACTACGACGCCATGTACTTTGCCGGGGTGATCGCAGAGCCGAAGGCTATGACGGAGGCGGATTTTGAACGGTGGATCGAGGGCGCTTATTTTTATATGCTATCGGATTATGTGGTGGCAGTAACGTTGTCAGAAACAAATATTGCGCAAGAGGTTGCCGATAAGTGGATTGCAAGCGGTGTAGAGCTGCGAATGTCGGCGGGCTGGAGCTGTTACTGCTGGCTGCTCGGCAATCGTCCGGACAGTGAATTTTCAGAAGGAAAAATTGCCGATATGCTGGAGCTTGTAAAAAATACGATTCATGATGCCCCCGAACGTACCAAGTATGCAATGAACAATTTCATCTACACGGTGGCTGTATCCTACATGCCGCTCCATGATAAGGCGGTCGCAATCGCGAAGGAAGTAGGCCCGGTAGAAATCCCCGCCAAAAACAAGCTTTTGGACGCTTCTGCCAATATTCAAAAAGCGGTCGAAAAAGGGCAGACCGGCTTCAAACGCAAGCATGTGAGGTGTTAGAGGCAGGTATCACGATGGAATGTCTGCGATCATACGACTGTTGACGTACTCCGCGCCAGAGGACGAGCCGTCATTCAAACGCCGAGACAGGCGCGATGCGAGATATGAGATGCGGAGCTAGGCGAAACCTGCGAAACGGCATTTATTTGCTCGTTTCTGGCCCCATGAAGGTGGAATTCCTGCAAGCGTGCAGGCATTTCACCTTCGTTTCGTCTTATCGGCCGATTTTTTCTCAAATTCATGCACGTTTGCAGGAATTGTACCATTAAGGCGTCTTGTAACCGAAATTCATGCACATTCGCAGGCTTCTTACTCCGTGAGCATGAACCAAAAAGCGCGAGTGTGTGATGTGAAACGCATAATAACTACGCGGGTATTGTACGATTAGCAACGCATATATTTTTTCGCTTGAACCTTACGTAACGTAATGTTTTACAATGGAATTACCGGTAATGAGCTAGCGACAACGAAGGGATTGAGTATGAACAAACTTTGGAAAGTTGGGGACCTCGCCAAGCTGACGGGGCTCACTGTTAGAACGATGCGATTCTACGATCAGATCGGCTTGTTCTCGCCATCCGGACAGACGGATTCCGGCCACAGGCTGTACAATGAATCCGATCTGTCGCGTCTTCACCAGATTTTAACACTTAAGGAATTGGGCTTGTCGCTTGATGAGATTAAGCTGGCCTTGGCCGGTGATGGGATCAGCCCGCTGGAGATTGTCTCCTTGCAGAAGACACGGGTGAAGGAGCAGATCAAGCAGCAGCAGAAGCTTCTGGAACAGCTCCATCATGTGTCCAAGCTGATGATAGGGAAAGCCCCCTTGACCGTTGATGATTTTACCAATCTGCTGCAAGCGATGAAGATGGAGTTCGAGAAGCCTGTCATCGAGCGGCGGCGGAGCTGGGAGCACCGTCTGGATGTGCTGGACGACTTGCTTGCCACAGAGAATGGAATACCGAAATCCAAGGAGGAAAATTTATGAACGAACGATTCGTTAAGCACGCGACCTTCGTTGTCGAGCGGACTTATGCCGCCTCGCCAGAGCGGGTATATCATGCATGGTCCAATTCGGAGGCTAAAGCCAAATGGTTCTCGAAAGCGGAGACCTTCGATTTTCAGGTCGGGGGACGTGAGTACAGCAGCGGCGGACCGCCCGAGGGCCCGGTCTTTGTATTCGACGCCGTCTATCAGGAGATTGTACCACAGCAGCGTATTGTTTATACGTACACCCTGGATTCGGGCGGCACGCGTATCTCGGTCTCGATCACGACAATTGAGCTGATTGAGGCAGAAGGCGGCACGACGTTGATTTTCACCGAGCAAGGAGCGTTCTTCGACGGCCTCGATACGCCGGAAGTGCGTGAGCACGGCACGAATGAGCTGCTGGATGCGCTGGGCAAGTCATTGGCGGAGGAGGCGCACGGATGACGCCAATAATGGATAACAACGAAATTATAAACACACGAGAGCTCGACGCGCCGCAGGAGCTTGTGTTTCAAGCATGGACCAATCCGGAGCTGCTCGCTCGGTGGTGGGGGCCTGAAGGCTTCACGAATACGTTTCACGAGTTCGACTTGAGACCGGGGGGCTCATGGCGATTCATCATGCACGGGCCAGATGGTGCAGACTATCCTAATGGCATTATTTTCAACGAGATCGTGCCGAGTGAACGGATCGTGCTGGACCATCTGCCCCCTCACGAATTTCGGGTCACGGCTACCTTTGAAGCTTTGGAAGGCCGCACGAGACTTACATTCCGCCAGCGGTTTAAGAGTACAGAGGAGTTTGAGAGCATCAAAGCATTCTGCGCCAAAGCCAATGAGCAGAATATCGACCGATTGGAAGCGGTGCTGGCAGGGTTGACTGTGTAACGATATACAATGGAAGATGACGGCTAAATGCCTCGTTCGGTTAATCAAATTAGTTCAGGCCCGATTAGCTTCAATACTGCTAATATGGGCCTAACGGATAATGTCCGGTGAAAATAAAGTTTCAGACTGGCTGCTTAGGTTGCTAAAAGGTAAAGAAATAGTACTGCTTGAAATTAAATGAACGATCATTTATTATTGACTCATGAGACATAGAGATGATACCAAAGTGGAAGCTATTTTTGATGCGACAATACAGCTCGTAAACGAGATTGGGTTTGCCGAAACATCGATTTCTAAAATCGCCAAAAAAGCAAACGTATCGAACGCGACGATCTACATTTATCATGAAAACAAGGAGGATCTGCTTCTTAAAACATACCTGAAAGTGAAAGGTAAAATGAGCGAGAAAATGTTTCAAGGAATGGATGAGTCCAGAACGGTTAAAGAACGATTTGAATCGATCATTCACAACTTCGTCGAGTTTATCCAAACCTACAAGGAGTATTTTTTGTTCCTGGAACAAATCATGAATTCACCTCTGCCTCAAAAATGGTGTCTAGATGATACAGCAAGTCTTTTCCAGCCTATTTTCGAGATGTTTGATACCGGTAAAAGGCAAGGCTTATTCAAACAAGAGGATGTTCGGATGTTAATTGTATACTCCATCTTGCCGGTGGCTGAGTTGGCAAAGGGACATTTGAAAGATGGCACTCCATTTAACGATCAACAATTAAATGCCGCAATCGTAATGAGCTGGGATGCTATTAAAGCATAATCCGTACAAATTTTTAAAGGGATAATGTGATACGGTATATTTTTTTGCTATTAAATAAATGAACGTTCACTAATATAATTGATAATGGCATCATTCTATGCTAAACGTTGCTAAAGGAAAGGAATCACGAAAAAATGATCTATTTATTTCTATTGTTATTTGCTCTATGTGTTATCGCAGCATTGTTTATAAAGTTGCATCCCGTATTCGGCGGAAACGCAAATAACGAGCAGAAAGAACGATACACTAAATTCAACAATTATGTTAATGGGAAGTTTGTTAATGGGGTGCCCACCAAGATGGACATGAGTGTATCTGATTACTTCTCTATGAGCAAGGAGTTTATTTCCGGTGCCAAAGACCGCAATCCTGCAGGTAAATTGCCTGTCCCCAAAATCGATTGGAACAAAATCAAAGGTGAGGAAGATAGTTTAACCTGGTTTGGGCATTCTGCTTTTTTGCTCAGCCTCGATAATAAAAAGCTACTTGTTGATCCGATGCTTGGGCCAGTTGCCTCCCCTGTTTCTATCGTAGGAAGTAAACGCTACAGTGAAGACATGCTGCATATTATTGATGAAATGCCGCGTATTGATGCTGTTTTTATTACCCATGATCATTACGACCACCTGGATTATCCATCTATACGAAGGTTGAAGGACAAGGTTGGCCATTATTTCGTTCCTTGCGGCGTAAGTGCACACTTGATCCGTTGGGGAGTTGCAAAGGAAAGAATCACAGAATTCAATTGGTGGGATGAAATGGAGTTCCAAGGTTTGACCGTTGCCTTGACTCCATCCAAACACTTCTCTGGAAGAGGGCTTTTTAATCGAGATACGACCTTATGGGGCGGCTGGGTCATACTTGGGACACAAACTCGTTTCTATACCAGCGGAGATGGTGGTTATGGTGCGCATTTTAAAGAAATAGGGGAAAAATACGGCCCATTTGATATCGCCTTAATTGAAGGAGGCCAATATGACCGGCGCTGGTCCTGGGTCCATATGACACCCGAAGAAGCTGTACAGACTCATGTGGATGTAAATGGGGAGAATATGATGCTCATTCATTGGGGAGCCTTTACTCTTGCTTATCATGGTTGGACAGAGCCTATAGAACGCGCATTAGCAGAGGTTGAAAAAACAAATGTGAACCTCATTGCTCCACAAATTGGCGAGACAATCACATTAAACGGAGAGTTAACATCTTCAAATTCTTCTTGGTGGAAATAACCCCCTATTCAAGGCTGCTCTGCTATAATGGAGGTCAAGAAAGGGGTTGTGTCATTCATGTCGCCTAGAAATGTAGAGAAGGACCTTCAGCAACGAGAGCAAAGAATCAATCGCATTCTTGACTCCGCTCTCGAGATCATCGCGGTTAAAGGAATCGGGTCGGTGAGCATTAACCACATCGCAGCGGCCGCGGGCATGAGCATCGGCAACATGTATCACTATTTCAAGTCCAAGGACGAGATCATAAGCGAGATTCTGAGAAGAGGCCAGACCAGCTACGGAGAGCATGTCTCCGGGCTCGCCAAGCAGCAAGGCAATGCACTGGACAAGCTCTTGCTGCTGTGCGAGTCGTGGCTTGCGATGGAGAATAATTGGGCGTACACCATTCTTATCCATACAGCGCGGCTCTCCGACGCATCCTCCGATGAGATTCGGCGGGCAGTTACGGAGCGCTTCACGAATAACCTTGGGCCGGTCGCGACCGTGATGGAGCAAGGACAACAGGAAGGGCTTGTCGTCAGCGGTACTCCAGTGGAGCTTGCTTATTATTTTGTAAGTTTAATCCAGGGACTGACGCTTCAGAAGCTGCCAGGCGCCGAAGTGCCGATCCGTGCACAGGCACGTTCGATCGTCTCTTTATTTGCCGCGAGACCGGGCTTGTAATCGCTTACTGATATAGGCATGCAAGCTTGCTTGCACGAAGGAATGTCCGTTCATTTGAGAAAATGCCGAAGTAAGGGTTGACAACGGATAAGGGCCACTGCTACAATTTACCCAACAAACCGAGTGATTATTCGGTATGTGAACGAGAGATCGACTGGACAGCCAGAGATTCAGGGTAAAGATAGGAGAGCGGAAGGGCTTTTTTTTATAGCTATAAATCCGAGTAAACGGGTATGAAAAATTGAAATTAATTTGGAGGCGGCATCTCATGCTGACTATCGAGCGTCTGAACAAAACGTTCGCTGCTCCTGCCGGGCCCGTTGTCGCGCTAAGCAATATCCGGCTGCAGGTTGAGCGGGGACAATTCATCACTTTTATCGGGCCCAGCGGCTGCGGTAAGAGTACGTTGCTCAAGATCGTGGCCGGGCTGGATACGGCATATGAGGGCAAGGTGGAGCTGAACGGCAGGGCGATTACGGGGCCGAGCGTTGATAAAGGATTTATTTTTCAAGAGCCTCGCTTGTTCCCTTGGATGACCGTCGAGAAGAATATCGCCGCCAATCTGCAGCTGGGCAACGCGCAAGTTCGCCGTCAAGTGGATGAGCTGATTGAGCTGGTTCGACTGAAGGGCTTCGAGAAGGCGTATCCGAAGGAGCTGTCCGGGGGGATGGCCCAGCGGGTCGCAATTGCCAGAGCACTGCTTCGCAAGCCGGAGATTTTGCTGCTCGACGAGCCTTTTGGAGCGCTTGATGCCTTCACTCGTACCCATATGCAAGAGGCGCTGCTGGACATCTGGCAGAACAGCCGGACGACGATGCTGTTCGTCACGCATGACCTGGACGAAGCGGTGTTTCTCGGCGAGAAAGTCGTCATCATGAACCCGCGCCCGGGCCACATCCGCAATGTCATCCATGTTGACCTTCCATACCCGCGCAAGCGAACCGGGGTCTCCTTCCAGGAGCTTCGCTCCCGCGTGCTCGGCGAGTTCGAGAAAGTGGAGCAGCCGCCCCTGATTGATCATGGTGCTGGCATTTAATCCGAATAGCAGTAACGAATATACGTAATTAATTAAGGGGATGCGAATAGATGAGCAAAAAATACGGTTTGATCGCAGCAATACTTGTCTTGGTGATAATTGCAGCGGGATGCGGCAATTCGAATAACAATGCTGGCCAGGGAGGCAATGCCAAGCCTGCCGGGGAAGGGAATGCCTCGAATACATCGGCTTCCCATAACGATGTTACGGTGAAGATTGGCGTGCAGGGCAAGGGCGGCTTGTTCGGCAAGGCGCAAGAACAGAAGTGGTTCGAGGATGCGTTCGGAGAGCTGGGCGCCAAGGTGGAATGGGTGGAGTTTCAGAGCGGCCCACCAATGATTGAAGCGATGGCCTCCAATCATCTGGACTTCGCAGGCATGGGCAATATGCCGCCGATCTCGGCGCAAGCGGCGGGCATTGACTTCAAAATTATTTCGCAGCTGCTGGACGGCAAGAACAACGTCGCCATCATCGTGCCGACGGACAGCCCGATCAAGAGCATTGCAGATCTCAAGGGCAAGAAGGTTGCCGTTACGAAGGGCAGCAACGCGTACAACTTTCTCTATCGTGTGCTCGATAAGGCCGGTTTAAAGCAATCGGATATTCAAGAGATCCAATTGCAGCCTGACGAAACGCAGCCTTCCTTCGAGGGCGGCAAGGTGGATGCCTGGGCCGTCTGGGATCCATACATCTCCCTGAATACGCTGAGCGGCAAGGGCCGCGTGCTTGCCGACGGCGAGAGCGAAGGCGTGCTGTCTCCTTCGTTCCAATTGGTTCGTTCTGATTTTGCGAAGAAGTATCCGGATCTTGTGACGCTATACTTGAAGACTTTCGAGAAGGCCCGCCAGTGGGAGGCGGATAATCAAGAGGAAGCGTTCCAGCGCTATGCCGACGAGCGAAGCATTCCGATCGAGCTGGTGAAGGGCATGCAATCCCGTGCGTCAATGATCAATATCCCGATAAGTGACGAGACGATCGCCGAGCAGCAAAGCACGGCAGATTTCCAATTCCAACTAGGCACGATCCGCAAGGAGATCAACGTGGCCGATGTGTTCGACAACCAGTACATTGAAGAAGCGCTTAAATAAAGAAGAGGTGCGGTCATGCAGATAACGAGGAACAAGCTTGCGTTCCGGGCTATACATCTCCTGATCGGGATGCTGGTACCGGCGGCGATATTAACCATCTGGCAGATTGCTTCCTCGAACGGGTGGGTGAATGCGGTGCTGATCCCGCCCCCAAGGGACATCGTGAATGAATTCGGGAGAATGCTCTCCTCAGGCGAGCTGCTGACGAATCTGCGCATCTCGGCAGGACGGGCGGCACTCGGCTTCCTGCTCGGCGGTGGACTGGGCTTAGCCGCTGGATTATGGGTAGGCTTCTCGCTAAAGGCGGAGCGATTGCTTGATCCGTCGCTGCAGCTGCTGCGGACGCTGCCTCACCTGGCTGTCGCGCCGCTGTTCATTCTATGGTTCGGCTTCGGGGAGACCTCGAAGATTGTGCTGATTGCCAAGGGTGCCTTCTTCCCCCTGTATGTGAATGCCTTCCTGGGCGTTCGTTCGGTGGACCGCAATTTGTTCGATGTGGCGCGGGCGTTGGAATTTACGAGATGGCAGACGATTACGAAGCTGATTCTTCCTGCCTCTCTTCCGTCCCTGTTTCTCGGGATTCGCCTCTCGATTGCGGTAAGCTGGCTCGGCTTGGTCGTGGCGGAGATGATGGGCTCAAGCTCAGGAATCGGCTACATTATCAATGACGCGCGATCGTTCTCGCTGACGTCCGTCATCTTCGTCGGCATTATCGTCTTCGCGATTGTCGGCAAGGTGACCGATTCGCTGGTGAGGCTGGCGGAGAAGAGGCTTCTGCGCTGGCGGGATTCCTTGGGCGGGGAGGGGTAATTGGACATGAGTACGAACGATGTGACATTAGGCTCGAAGGCTGGAGAGAAGCAGACGGTCATCGGTCGGGAGCGCCGAATGCGACTGCCGAATTGGCTGTATGGCTGGATGGTGCCTGTTATCGTGCTTGCTTTGTGGGAGGCGGCATCGGCTCTCGGGCTGGTATCCGACTCGGCGCTGCCGGCTCCTTCCCGGATCGCGGCGGCATTCTGGCAATTATGCTCGAATGGCGATATGGCGGAGCACCTCATGATGAGCGCGATTCGGGCGGGGGGAGGCTTCTTGCTTGGAGCAGCAACAGGACTGCTGTTGGGTGTATTCACTGGCCTTGGCAAATGGGCGGAACGAACGCTCGATCCGTCGATACAGATGCTGCGGACAGTTCCGCTGCTCGCGGTGATCCCGCTGTTCATTCTGTGGTTCGGAGTGGGCGAATTCTCGAAGGTGCTGCTTATCGCGCTCGGCTCCTTCTTCCCGCTTTATTTTCATACCCATCTAGGAGTCCGCAGCGCTGATCGCAAGCTATACGAGGTTACCCGCATTCTGCAATATTCCAAGCTCATGCTATTGACCAGACTGATTATTCCCGCTGCGCTGCCGAATATTCTGCTTGGCATCCGGTTATCGGTCGGAGCTTCCTGGCTGCTGCTTGCTGTGGCGGAAATGATGGGTGCAAGCGCCGGGGTCGGCTACATGATTCAAGATGCGCGCGTATACGCACAGACGGACATCGTCTTCGTCGGCATTATTCTGTTCGCCTTGGTTGGCAAGCTGTCGGATTCGGCGGTGCGGCTGGCAGAGAGAAGATGCCTGCGATGGAGCAACACCTATAAAGGCTGATTTAATTACAGAGGTCGAATAAGACTCACAGGCTCTTGGATGGGCTTATATCTGGAAAGCGGGGAACGAACATGACGCGACAACGACAGGGCCAGCTTCATCTGGGTGCGTTTATATATTTTACCGGGCATCATCATGCGGGATGGCGCCATCCGGAATCAGGCGTAGAGAAGATGTTCGATATTGGATGGTATAAGCGGATTGCCCAGACGGCGGAGAGAGGCAAGTTCGATATGATTTTCTTCGCAGATCTGCTGCACTTGATCTATCCAGGCCGGGCGGCGGCGGGCATGCTGGATCCGGTGGCGCTGCTGTCCGCACTATCGATGGTGACGGAGAAAATCGGGTTGACGGCAACGCTGTCGACGACTTATAACGAGCCGTACAACGCGGCGCGCCGTTTCGCTACGCTCGACCACCTCAGCGGTGGCCGGGCTGGCTGGAATATCGTCACGTCTCAAGTGGACACGGAAGCGCGCAACTTCGGCAGGGAGAAGCACCCCGAGCATGCGACGCGCTACGAGATGGCGAAGGAATTCGTAGATGTCGTTACGGCGCTGTGGGACAGTTGGCCGCAGGACTCGCTCGTCATGGATCGGGGAACGGGCACATTCGTGGATGAATCCAGGCTTCGTGCCGTCGATTACAGCGGGCAATGGTATTCCGCGCATGGATTGTTGAACGTGCCGCGTCCGCCGCAAGGCTACCCGGTCCTTATTCAGGCCGGGTCCTCGGGGCCGGGCCAGGATTTCGCCGCGAGTATCGGTGAGGTCATCTTCACGGCCCAGACGTCGCTTGCTTCTGCGCAAGGCTTCTATCGCACGGTGAACGAGAAGCTCACTGCAGTCGGCCGTGAGCGAGGCAGCTTGCTTATTATGCCGGGCCTGTCGCCGATCCTCGGCTCGACGGTGGAGGAGGCCCGCCGCAAGGAGCGGGAGCTGCTTGACCTCATTGATCCCCAGGAAGCGGTTATGATGGTATCCGGCATGCTCCAGACGGATCTCAGCAGATTCCCGGCTGACGGCCCGTTGCCTGACATTCCGGATCCAGTCGAAGCAAGCAACGGCATGAAGAGCCGCGTCCAACTCATTATGGATCTTGCGCGCAAGGAGCAGCTGTCGATTATCGAGCTTGGCCGCAGACTTCTCGGTGCTCGCGGCCATATGCAATTCGTCGGTACCCCGGAGCAGCTTGCCGATCTCATGGAGGAATGGTTCGATGGCTACGGCTGCGACGGCTTCAACATCATGCCCCCGGTTCTGCCGGGCGATCTCGACGACTTCGTCGACCACGCCGTTCCCGTGCTCCAGCATCGCGGGCTGTACCGTGAGGAGTATGAGGGCTCGACGCTCCGGGAGCATCTGGGACTCACGCAGCGGGCAAGGTGAAGTTTGGTTCAGGTTCAGGCAATGCTTGAAACGTCCCTCCTTAAAATGACAAAGGGGCTGTGCGAAAAGTCCAATATCCAATGAGTCAGTCCTAAATAATGTAAAGAGATGCCTCCATAACCACTAAAAGTGGAACAGGAAGCATCTTTTTCATTGAAGGCAGGGTGACGGAATAAGAAGCCTGCGAATGTGCATGAATTTCGGCTACAAGATGCCATAATGGTACAATTCCTGCGAGGAAGCATGAATTTAAGAAAAAATCGGCCTTTAAGGGGAAACGAAGGGGGAATTCCTGCACTCTGGCAGGCATTTCACCTTGATGGGGCCAGTAACGGGCAAATAAATGCCGTTTCGCAGGTTTTACCTAGCTCGCAGCTCGCATGTCCCGGCGTTTGAATGACGGGTCGCCCTCTGGACAGCTCCTTTGTACTGCGCACTATACAATTTGCTGATATAGTTAGAGCCTTTCTAAATGACACGGTTACATGAGCTAACCAACTAACTTCAAGCCCACTGCAGATCCGAGCACCATAGCTATAAACAATATTCTCAAGCTATTTCTTGGTTCCCCATAAAATATCATTCCAAGAATGGTTCCGCCGGATGCGCCTATACCTGTCCATACTGCATATGCTGTTCCCATCGGGAGTGTTTTCATTGCCAATGACAAGAATAAAAAGCTAAATCCGAATCCTGCCAATAATAAGAGAAATGATGTTGCGTTACGATCTTGGTTCAACTTATTTATCATGAGAACTCCGAACATTTCAAATATACCCGCTAGAATAAGAAGTGCCCAATCCATTAGTTACGCTGCCTCCCTTTTTTTCTCTTTGCTTAGCATTTTCAGCCCAATAACGCCCATTAACAGAATTCCGATCAGCACCATCTTGCCTATTTGAACCGGGGTGCCAAACAAAATGATTTCCGCTAATACGGTACCAGCTGTACCTAAGCCAACAAAAACAGCATAAACGGTACCTACAGGAAGTGAGTTAGAAGCCATAATCATCAATGTGAAACTTATAATAATGGCAATCACCGTAGCCCCCCATTCCCCAATCCCATCTGCATGTTTCAATCCAATGACCCATCCCACCTCAAATAACGCAGCAATAATTACTGACAACCATGTTTTGTTCATTTCTTTTCACACTCCTCTATAAAATTACGGCACACTTATGATTTCCAAATGCGCCAAAATAAAAAAGCCTGGGAAACAAACTGTCAGTAACAGTTTATCTCCCAGGCTTTTATCCTTCCGTGACACAACTTATCAGTTGTGAGTTATCTCTCGGACCAGCCGATTTAGCAATCGCGGAACCCTAGATAACATTTTTAATTCAATGG
This sequence comes from Paenibacillus oenotherae, assembly GCF_019443105.1. Lineage (GTDB taxonomy): Bacteria > Bacillota > Bacilli > Paenibacillales > Paenibacillaceae > Paenibacillus_Z > Paenibacillus_Z oenotherae. Next base: position 101,806 of record NZ_JAHZIJ010000007.1, on the reverse strand, counting down.
TCACTTTATTGTACACAGCCCATTTTTAATTATCAACCCTATTGTTATAGATGTAATCATGACCCAAACACTTAAGATCCGACCCTCCCAATCATAAAAAGACAGGTGAATGGAACCTCTCCATCCATCATTTCGTATCCTCAATAAATTCAATTTATAGAATATATAGGTATATTAGAAAGGCTGAGGGCTTCCATATCACGTAGAATCGTTCGTTTAGACACATTGAATAATTGTGAGAACTCGGTTGTTGAAATAACATTCTTTTGCAGCAAGATCATGACGATAGCTATTAATCTTTCGATTTTCTCCATACTATCCTCCCCGGCCCGAACCGCAATAGTCCACCCATTTATGAAAACTCATCATACGTTCTGAGAATTCTTGTTGGTATAAAAATTAATTTCCACAAAGCTATAATAGGTGACAACATAGCTGTCACCTATTATAGCTTATACTTCATGTATCACAAGAAGGAGGTTTTGTTTATGTCAGTTATCACCTATTTAAATTTTGACGGGAATACGGAGCAGGCCATTGCGTTTTATTCCGAAGCGCTGAATGCAAGCGAAGTAAAAAAGGTGAAATTTAAGGATTTTCCACAAGATCCAAACTACCCTTTGCCAGAAAATGAGTTGCATATGATTATGGAGTCATCGTTAGAATTCGCTGGCGGCAAAATAATGATGTCGGACATTCTGCCTTCGATGAAGCAGGTTACGGGCGAGTTGGTTAAAGGCAACAATATGCTGATTAGTATCGTTATTGATGACAAACAGACACTGGAAAAGTATTTTTCTAACTTGTCTGCAGATGGTTATGTTATTATGCCGTTATCAGAAATGCCGTGGTCTTCCTGCTTCGGAATGTTGGTCGATAAATTCGGTGTCGTTTGGAAGTTTAATCGTGATGCTGATAAGTTCCTTGATCGAGTCATTGCCAGCAAACAGTAACCCATAAGCCGAGCTGCAACACAAGTAACAGCAAGTTTTTGGTACAATGATATTAAGAAGATTATTGAAGGAGGCGAGGATGTGATTACATGGCGCTCGAAGCGGTTGGAGCCTTATGTGGACAAAATCGTATGGCATGGCAATGGCACGACTGAACCATTCACTGTGTATCCTGATATTTATCATGTCATGGGCTGTCAAAGCATAGGGCAAATTGCGCATGTGAGCGGTGGGCACATCCAGCCTCTGGAGTCCGCAGGATTGACCGGGATCCATCAGAAGCCAAAGGTGTTTCAAGCTACAGCTTCTCTTTCATCAGTCCTCATCTATTTCAAGCCGGAAGCCCTTTATAGATGGAGGCTGTGCAGTCCAAGGGAGTTAACGGATGCAAGCGTTTCTCTTACCGACTTAGGTATGCGCCCGGCAATGTGGGAGCAGCTCCTTGAATCGCAAGCTACAATGAACCCCCGGGAATTCCTTTGCTTTATTGAAGAGATGATTTGGGACATATTCAAAAATAATGAAATTGATCTTTGGGCGAGCTGGGCTGTAAACCGTATACGTTCATCGAATGGCTCAATACGTGTGGGGCAGCTGGCAGAAGAATCTGCGCTGAGCAGAAGACAGACTGAACGAAGGTTTGTCGAGCGGATTGGGATTTCACCGAAAGCACTAGCGCAAATTGTGAGGTTTCAGCATGTCTTGCAATCTTTGAAGTTTGCAGAGCGGCTCACGCAACTGGCGTACGATGCGGATTATTATGACCAATCCCACTTTATTAAGGAATTCCGCAAGAGAAGCGGAACAACCCCCAAACAAATGCAGGATTTGGAGATATTACGGCTGAGGCCTGAATGAAATGTCGCGGGAAACCAGGTGAATCGTATGTAGAGGCTATTCCTGCTATTGATGAAGCTCTTATGAGAAGCCATGACGTACTCGCTGATGTGAGGCGGCGCGGCTTTTTATAATATCTTGCCGTTACAGGAATCGTGGTAAATTTAATTGATAATGATAATTACTCTCATTAATGATAAAATAGAGCCAGGGCAGCTTGCTGAAATGACACAATATTCGTTTCGAGGTGTTTTTGTATGGAATGGCCGGAGATGATCAAGAGGTGGAGCGGGATGCCGGTAAAGCTGTTGGATATACGGCACTTCACAATGAAGCAGGGGGATGCGCTGCAATCGTATCCGTTGCCTGCCAACGCTTTTCTATTCGCTAATCAGGGAGAGGCCAGACTTATTCTGGATGGAGTAGAGGCGTCACATACCAATAGTCTAATTCTCCACAGCGGCAAAGGGGCCGTTGTGAATATAAAGTGCGTATCGGGCCCGTTTGATTATTATATGATCTTGTACAAGCCTGTCGATTCGATCCAGGCAGCGCACGAGGGGAGAGACCGGATAGCTCCATCGTTGCATCACTATGCTTTTCAGGCGAAGCAGCCTTGGTCGCTGCTTGCTCTGTTGGAGCCTATGATTCGGCTGTGGCGAGAAGGCGGGGAGCTGGACAGGCTGCAGGTGATGGGACTGTTCTATCAATTCGTTCATGAGCAGTTTCGCCAGCTGCAAATCGCAACAACGGCAACGATTGAGCCCGACTTGGCCGATCAGCTTGCGGCGTTTATCCGCACGTATTATCGCCAGGCGATCTCCATGGAGATACTCGCTAATAGGTTTCACTACAGCTCGCATTATCTCTCCAGAATATTCAAGCGCAAATACGGATGCAGTCCGATCGAGTTTCTTGTGAGAACCCGCATGAATCGGGCCAAAGCGCTGCTGGCTGAAGCGGATATGACGATTCGCGATATTGCGGAAAGCATTGGATATGCGGATATGTACTATTTTAACAGACTGTTCAAAAAACAGACCGGCGCAACCCCGACACAATTTAAAATGCACAGCCTCGGGTTAAAGGGAAAAGGTTCAAATCGGACGAAAATTACGCCCGAATCTTTCATTGCGCCCCAAGCAGGCGGAGACTATATTGTTAATAGTGATAATCATTATCAACAAGAACCTTGGAGAGTGGATGAAATGAACGGTAGTTTTAAACCTTCTTTTGCAGTGAGTCTCTTATTCAGCCTATCTTTGCTGCTCGCCGCATGCGGCGGCACAGGATCGGAGGATAAGCAGGCCGCTCAAAGCAATAACCAGCAGCAGGCCAAGGCTTCTTCGGAAGCGTCGGAAGCGACTCGGCCCTATACGGATGCATTGGGACGCCAGATGGAGATCCCGGTGCAGCCGCGTAAAGTTGTCGTGATTACATATGGCGGGTATTTGCTCCCGTTAGGGTTGAAGCCGATCGGAGCAGATGAAGGAACATTGGAGCAATATCCCGAAGAAATGGCCGATGTCCAGAGTATTGGCAAAGGGGTAGGGAATTTGGAGGCGATCATCGCGCTTGAGCCGGACTTAATCATACTCCCGGACTATCATGATGAAGCAACGTATTCGAAGTATGCGCAAATTGCTCCAACGGCAGCAGTGGCATGGGGCGGAGATCCGGATGTGATTAATACGCTGCGTGCGATGGGTGATATTATGAACCGCAAGCAGGAGGCGGAAGCGTGGATTTCTAAATTCGAGGGCAAGCTTCAGCGTATCCGGGATCAGATTGATATTACGATCAAACCGGGCTCTACCGCCATTACGTTTATTTTATATCAAGGGGAGTTCCTACTAGGGGGAAAAGGCGGCACGCTGGGCAAGCTGATTTATGAGGATTACGGTTTCCAGATGCCGGAGCAGTTCAAGAAATATGCGGACGGCGGGACGGCGTTGTCGATAGAGCAATTCGCAGATCAGCAGACGGACTTCTTCTTCACGCAGATGACCGAGGAAGAGATGGGACAACTGGAAGAAACACTCAAAGAACCGGTTTATCAGACGATTCCGGCTGTAAGAAACAATCGGATCATTAACGTTACCCGTGACAAATGGAATTATGGCCCTTATGTGGTTGATGAAGCTGTTGATGAGCTGATCGAACAGATGAAAGGATTGCAGTGATTGGAATTATAGAAGTTCTTCGGCGGCACATGGTCGTCGGAGGACTTCTTTTTACATTAGGAGGAGACGAAAAGGAGCTGGATAGTAGTGCTTAGAGCTAGCGAATCCATTTTCTTTAAAATTAGTTGCAATAACATCCTATATCCGCTATACTCCAATTAGTTGCAATAACATCCTATTAAAGGAGGCGCAAAAGAGTGGATATCGATTGGCTTCCATCACCTGAGAACAAAGCGGATTCGTATGGGAAATATATATCAGCTATTTACCGTCATATGCAGATCCTCATTGCGGCTGAGCTTGCTCCATTCCGGATCGGGAGCGGGCAGTATATTTTCCTGATGGCGATTGCAGGTCAAGAAAGAATAACGCAGAAGGCGTTAAGCGAAGAGCTGCTTATTGATAAGACAACAACTGCGAAGGCGATTGCCAAGCTTGAGGCCGAGGGATACGTGCGAAGGGAGCCTGATCCTGCGGACAACCGTTACCATTTGCTGTATTTGACAGAAGCGGGGAGAGCGGTCGTTCCGAAGGTACAGGCGGCATTGGATCATGTGAGACATAACAGCTGTATCGGCATTAGCAGCGAGGAGTACGCCTTGATGGTGCGGCTGCTGAAGAAGGTGCTCCACAATGTAAGTGAACAGGTGCACAATAGGGAGTAGCGGCGTTCCATCCCATGCGGTTGAATTTTTACGAGCCAAGTATGAGTATAGGGAGGTTAAGTGTATGCCAAGCGTAAGTCCTTTTGTCGTGGTGGACAATTGCCAGGAAGAAATCGAGTATTACCGGAGCGTGCTCGGCGGTGAGATCACAATTTTAAGAAAACAGGAGGATAAGGTGTTAAATGCGGAACTGCATTTCGAAAGCACCAAGATCACCTTCGCCGATACGATCGCAGCCAGGCCGTCTCTGAAAGGGAACTATGTGAAGGTCATGCTGAAGCTCGATACAGAAGAGCAATTCGGCAAGGTCTATGAAGAGCTGACGACTGGCGGGCATATTAATGTGGAGAAGTATGAGGCTCCCTTTAACGGGTTGCTAGCTATTATTACGGATCGGAACGGCATTGGCTGGGTGCTTTCGTATTATAGGGATTAGCCGGATTAATAGCGGTGGGAGGCGCATGCGTCGATGGTCTTTCCAAATATGGAAAATTCACTTCCTCTTATTACGCTGAACGGGTTATGATAGGGACTGATAACCTAGAGGGAGCGATTCTGTGAATGAAATACATGCAAAAAGTCATTGCCACTGTTATGAGCCTCTCGTTCCTGCTCGGTACCTTGACGGGATGTGTCGACTCAGATACCGAGGGGGGCAAGAATATGGAAACCACACAAATCCGTACATTGATCGACGGCAAACCTCTTGAATCCAGCAAAGCCGTTATGAAAGACGGGAGAAAACGGTTTGTCCCACTACAGGCGGTGCTGGAACAGATGGGCTTTGAGGTGGAGAATTCACCGGGGCTGATTGAAGTCATCTATCGGACACCATTGACCATCCATGGCACTAATCTACACTTGGATAGAGAAGAGGACATTCGTATGGTAAATGGTGTCGCTTACATCGATATGTACCGATTGGGAGACATCAGCCGTGCAGACGTGGTGTGGGATGATGACGCCTCCACGATTATGATTACATCTGTCGATCAGGATGCGGCGGCAGAACCCCCAACGTACGAGGACATAGAGGAGCAGCCCGAGCTGTCAGGAGAAGAGAGTATGAAGGCCAATTACGGCAAATATGACTTTTCCCCGACGTTGGATGCCTTAAGCGAGTTATACGAGGATCTTGATCAAGAAGGCTATGATGTTGGAAGCGTTCTCGGATTTTATCCGGCCTATCATCACAGCGGCTATTTCAACACGCCATTGGATGTTGTTGCATTCGGGTGGACGGGTGGTGACGGGGAACATTACGGGTTTCTCACCGATTTCGGAATGGCGCCCAATCTGGAGGAAGCTCCGATCGTAATAGTGAGTCCTATGAGCCATGACCAGCCTGCAGAGGTTGTGGCGAACAACATCCGGGAGTTCATCAGAATCGTTATGATGGATTCGAGCTTGCTGTACATAGATTATCAAGATGAACAAGATTACCTCGACCAACTGAAGGAGATGGGTGTGCCCTACTTGGAGGAGACGGAAGAGAATCGCGCATACAAGCGCGTTGTTCTGGAACGGCTGGAGGCTAAGCTGCATCCCCCGGTCATCCGTGATCCTTACACGTATTCGCAGCAGGTGCGAGCCGAACGAGAGAAACGAATACTTGTCCCGACGCAGGATAAGCTGGGCATTGTGAATGTGCATCCTGCGGACAGCGGGCAGCAGCATGAAGCGATTGTTCTTGACGAGGATATCGGTTTGAGGGAGTTGGAGACGTTCTTAAAGAGTGCCACGTATGCGGAGAAGCTGGCACTCATTCGAGACTATCACTTCAATCTCGATAAATACTTTTATCATGAGGACGGTATAGATGAGGCGCTCATTCGGGAAATGGAGAACCTGGGACTTCATGAGGAAATAGCACGAATGAACGCCAATGCCAATGGCTAGTTTGGAAAGGGGGCAGGCCAAAAGTTAGCCCCTTATAAGGAATTTTGTGATGAATTGGGATGAATAATCGCGAAACACGCATTTGTGCTGCCAGGAGTATTCAGTAGAACAAGCCAATATTGTTTATGTTGTATAAATGTATTTGACGCAACAGGATTGCTTTGGATTCAATAACGTATGAAACAAACACTGAAACGCTCTTCGAACCAGTCTACAGCGTTCTGCTGCACTGAGACGCAAGTTGACACGGTTCTCCGTGGCTGCCGGTACACAATCCGGATTGATCCCATAACGTGAAACAAACTAATCCATCTTCAAGAAAATGTCCCGTGTGGGGGATATTCTCCTGAAGGTGTTTTTGCGTTGGCAACAATAAGAGATAACGGCTATTGAAATGAGGTTGGCGGGCATCCCGGCGATGCGGCAGCCGGTCGCATCGCCGGCGTGTCCAGGGAAAACCAGGAATGCGAGCTGAAGCTTAGCAAGCAGCTGTCCGTCGTAGCCGGCTGCGGATTTCTACGCCGAGTCTACTTTATTTTCCTCTGACATGATGGTTTACATAGATTGAGACTTTGGTCCCGCAGTTATTATAGTGGAGAATGTATTTTATTGTCGTTCCATGGAGAATGGGCAACCGGAGCAACCGAGCGATTAAGCCATTTCTCATCGAAGGTGGGGGCTGTTTTACGCATTTTTCAGTATGAAGCAACCTGTCTCGCCTTACAACTGGCCAAGTAGAGAGTGAGGTGATTCGCACTTCACCGACGCTGCCAAGTTGACCTGCCAACAGATTACAAACCGTATGATTAAGTGATCAAACTGACGTATATCTCGCTTCTACTATTTTCTGCTATCTATTAAATTAATGCAAACACCTATCGATACAGTATATTTTAAATACTTATTCCTATTGTTTGCAATAGAGGTATTTTATAGTAGATAAAGTTGGACTATAGTTATATCCGAGGAAGCGAAACTTCCAAAATACAAAATATGATTGGAGATGATTGAATGTTTTACTCACTTTTCTCGGATGGTTCGGTAAGCTATACGTATGTGGCTAACAAAATCGTTGATGCTCTCGTAGGCCTAATTCCAGGAGGACAAGCTGCAACAATCGCTGCTTCTATTGCGTACAAATTGAAGGCAATCATACGTACAACAGACGGCTTTAGTTGGTGGGATCTTGCTGGTATTATCATCGATATTGGTAAATTCATCATTGATCTCCTACCTGCAGCAAAGCTGGCGAAAGTGATCGGCATTCTGTGGGATTTGTCACAATTGCTCTAATTCAATGTTTTAAAATCAAGTGTAACTCTAACTAGTTAACCTGTGAATCGGTTAGTGGATGGTTTATAAAATACTGCCCCTGGATTAACTAGCAAGTAGATGATCTCTGAATTCATCGGAGGTCATCTTTTTAATGTCCACTGATATCGTTCAGAATTATAGCAAATCATAACCATATAAGAATATGGGACTAACATCCTATTACTGTAAATGGATGTTTTTTTATGATATTTATAGTAAAGTTTCCGTGAGTGGTTTGTTTGAAGATAATAGACATGGAAGGGGTCGTAGGGTGTTGAAATACGCTGCTTGGAATGGAATGTGATTCTGCGCTCGAAGGAGGTGATTCTATGACAGTTAAACTGGTCAATACGAGGAATCTGGCTATGATTTATATTGCTTTAGTCGTTGTTTGCTTCACGGTCGGCTATTTCAATGCCGAAGTCGAGAGATCACCTGAAGATGTTGAGAAGCTAGGAACACATTTTATCTGGTTCGTATTCATTGCCAATACGGTAACCATTCTGTTCATGTACGTACTATCCTCAGTCGGTTTGGCTATTCCATTCATTATTAAGAACCTTTACTCCATCGGTTACGCCGCGAAGGCAAGTGGAATCCCTCCGTTGATTTATTTCCCTGTTTCCCTCATACACGGTATTTTCGAATTAATCGTACTGTTCCTTGTGCTACGTTCCTGTATACAGAACATAAAAATTCTTATCTTTATTAAAAAAGGACGTGAATCAAAGAGGATGTTCTGGGTGTTTAACAAGCGATTGCTGCGGGTGGAGATCCCATTAGCTGTTGTTCTGCTTATGGTTGGAGCCTTGCTAGAAATTTTGGTATCGAACCCGCTCGTTCACGCGATTGTAGGTTAAGCCCATTAACTTGTACAAGGGGGAATGCCAGAATGTGCGGGGCTATGAAAGAAGATGAGGTTAGCTAAATACGAGAATAACATTTTGCTGCATGACAGTGTGAAGATTGTTTTCATCGACATCAACGACATTTTATTCCTTGAGAAGCTTGGAAACGATACATATATCCATACAGTGGATAAAACGGTGAAGGCATCCGTCTCCTTGAAGAATATCCATACATTATTGTCGCCGGATTTTTTTCGCTCACATCGTTCCTTCATTATTAATAAGAGACAAATTGTTGAAATCCAAGTTATGAATGCGACCTGCTACGAGGTTGTATTCATGAAGCAGAAGAAGGCATTAATCAAAAAGGAAAAAATAAATGAAATTATAACATAAAAAGGAATGAATCCAATTTGTATACATACCGAATGTATAACCGCTATTCCACAAAGAAATCCGAGGTGACGAATGTTCAAGGAAAGGTCGTTGCCTACATTGAACGGACTTATTCAAATCCTTTAATGAGATTGCTGGATATCATGACAGATGGGGCCATGTTTGCCGATTATCGAATTACAGATGCGAATCATAAACTGGTTGTCGAGGCAAATCAGGTCCGAACGTTCATTAAAAGAAGACAATATTATATCACCTATCATTCGAGTGAGGGCACATCGAAAATTCATTTGGTAGACAAGAAGATTATGGATCTTGGAGAAAAGACTGATTTTGAATACCAGGGAAAAACCTACCTCTTAAATAAACCGTTGATGGACTGGGGAAAAATTATTATGGATGGGAAACCGTTGGCTGAATGGAAAGAGACGCTGTCAATTCCGGCCAAAGCTAATTTCAAGCTGCTGGATCCTGCATTCACTGAGCATGAACTGCTTCTACTAGGTATCTTCCATGCTTATCTTCATGCTCCTAAATAAATTATTATTATAGGTTGATTCAAAGATCTAATGCTTGTCGAGTAAGTAATGAAACAAGATCTGACACAATGTAAATAGAATATTGGAGGCTTTTATTTATGAAAAAGAAGTGGATCGCTGTATTATTATCGTTCATTTTCTGTGGTCTTGGACATATCTATGCCGGTTCCCTAATTAGAGGAATTGTATTCATTGTACTATCAGTCATTGCGATAAGTTGTAGCCAATCCGTGTCTGCGGTATTTGCACTAGTATTTCTGGCCATATGGGGTTACGGAATGATTGATGCGGCTCGGATGGTAAAAAAGGCTAATTTGGCGACTAAAAATCGATAGCTAGTGACTACGAAAGGCAGGCCAAATCTATGTAAGGTGAGGTCCTTTGCGATGTCCATTTCGATTAAGGGAAACATCTTGATTGTCAAACGGAAGGACAAGATTGTCTTTGTTCCAATCGAACGAATTTACTTCATTGAACGCCAAAATCAAAAGACGTATATTCATCAGGAGAATGAAGTAACAGATTCTAGATTATTGTTGAAGGAATTGTTCGTCATTTTACCTCCGAATTTTAAACGTTTACACAAATCTTTTATCGTGAACTTCAAACGAATCCAAGAGCTTGTACCGGTCAATGACCATATCTTTGAAGCGAGGTATAAGGGCGGAAAGGTTGCGTTGGTTTCGAAAAAGCTGTGTATGGACATGATTGAGGGTTTCGAGCAGATGGAGAATGGCAAAGAGGAGCATTCAAATTAATGTGTTATGAGTGTTTGCCAATACGTCCCCCTGCCTCATGGTGAAGGAGTCCATCGTTTGCACGAGGCAGGGGTCATTATAATCAAGCTGCAGGAGTTGGTCTGGTTGCAATCCGAAGTTGTACTCGGCAAAGTGAAGAAATCAAGAAGGATTTGGGTTTGGGGCATTATCATAGTTGTTGCGGCTGCTGCCTTTGGCCTTGGTTATGCGTATATGGTGATGCTACGATCCGAATCGACGAAGATGATTTATGAGCTGGTGATGGTTAAACAAGCAGGGATGGCTAAAACCATTATTGTCGCAGGGATCGTAAAGCCGGAGATGAAACAAACTTTGTATTTCGATACTGACAAAGGAGATGATGTGAAATTTTTAGTACAGCAAGGTGGCCAAGTGCAGGTGGGAACACCCCTTGTAAAATATATGCAACGTACTAATAAGGAAGATATGAAGAGGGCGCAGTTAGCGCTGCGAAGCTTAGAGCTCCAGCGGGAGGAGCTGGAGCTGCGACGGAAAGGGCTCGAACGGCAGTTATCTACAGTGATGAGTAGCCAGGATGAAGAGCAGATGAATCACTTCCATGATCAGATCACCCAATTGGAAACGGATGAGAAGCGGATTCTCATCTCGGAGCAGGAGACTCAATTAACGATTGATGAGCTAGAACGAGATGCCACCGATACGATTGTATATTCCTCATTGGAAGGAACCGTCAGTCGAGTATTGCAGATAAATGACGGTTATGTCCCAAGTGAGCCGATTGTTGAGCTGGTATCGACGTCTCAAATTGTTGAAGCTGATGTATCGGAATATGAGTTGGAAAACGTCCAGCTTGGACAGAGTGCCTTGTTTCGGTCGAAGGTTTTCCCTAATCGGGAGTGGAAAGGTAAAATCAGTTTCCGTGATGAGCAACCGGCTGAGACGACTGCAGCCGGAGAGAAGGGAATTAGCACGTACCCCGTTAAACTAAGCTTGATGTCAGGAACGCATACTCTGGCGAATGGATCACATGTCAATGTAGAAATCCAGACGGTCGTTAAGGAGGTACTAGCCGTTCCATATTCGAGTGTATTCGAGGGTATGTGGGATCAAGCCTTGAACAGCGACAAGAAGCCGTCGAAAAAAGTTTATGTGGTAACGGCCGACGGTACGGTGGAACAGCGAGAGGTCAAGACAGGGCTGATATCCGATCAAATGATTGAGATTAAATCTGGCGTATCAGAAGGGGAGCGGGTTGTGAAATCGCCTTCTTTAGATATTCTAGTTGGCATGAAAATCATTGAGCAAAACATAAAAATGGTTGAAAGCTAGGTAGGGTAGGTGATAGGCTGTGAAAATCTTAATCGAAAACTTTGAAATTGCAATCTCGTCAATATTTGACCATAAATTGAGATCGCTACTAACGATATTCGGGATCGTCATTGGCGTTGGTGCGGTGATTGGGGTCGTCGCCATCGGTCGGGGCGGTGAATCGATGCTGAAGAGCAATTTGGCCGGGCAGCAGGAGAACACGCTGACAATTATCTATGTCCCTAATACGGATGATTTTACATTTGAGAAGGAGGCCCCTGCTTATTTCTCGGATAAGGATATTATTGCACTCCGAACAATAGACCAAATTAAGCAGATCTATGCCTTGAACGAGAGTACCGTCGATGTCACCTATTATCAGAATAATAGTGGCGCCAGCCTGAAGGGGATCGATAGGACCTATTGGAACGCAGTTAAGGCAAATATCATTGAGGGTCGGGCGTTTACTGATGAGGAATGGGAGGGAGGTAAACGGGTTGTCAGTATAACTGAGCGCCTGGCAGGGAAGCTCGGCGAAGAGTTGCCCCCCATCGGAGCAGGCTCAATCATCTATATTAATAATGAACCTTTCGAGATTACTGGTATTTATACATCAAAGTCGGAGAGTGATCTCGGCATAATCATACCCCGATCCCTATGGCCGGTGCTGTACGATAACGACAATATACAATCCGTCGACGTCCAGACGTACAATGCCGATCAGTTGGAACTGGTCAGCAAGAAGGCCGTCGATGTGCTTAATTCGACCAGCACACTCGACGGGCATTATGAGGTGCTGAATCAGGAGTTATTCAAAACGATCCTAACTACGGTCACTCGAGTCATGACAAGCGTCGTGGGCGGGATTTCCAGTATCTCCCTAGTTGTTGGTGGAGTGGGTGTAATGAATATGATGCTTGTCTCGGTGACAGAACGAACGAGAGAGATCGGAATCCGGAAAGCATTGGGGGCTAGCTATCAAAACATACTGATTCAATTCCTGATTGAATCAATGATCCTAACGACGCTAGGAGGCATGGCTGGCATCATTATCGGGCTAGTTTTCGCAAATGTCGTTGCGTATTTCGCAGAGTGGCCACCGCTTATCGATTTGCCTATTATCGGCATCGGGGTACTATTCTCGATGGTCATCGGCATTTTCTTCGGATTATTGCCTGCGAACCGCGCAGCTCGAAAGAAACCTATCGAGGCGCTACGTTATGAGTAACGAATGACGGTGGGCTTATGAAAGATGATGATTTCTATGAAAGTGTGAGTGAAGCTATGATTACATTGACGGATATATCGAAGCTGTACCAGAATGGAGCGGTGGAGGTGACTGCAATCAAGCAAATTTCATTAAATATTAAAAAGGGGGAATTTGTATCTATTATGGGGCCGTCCGGCTCGGGCAAATCGACGCTCATGAATATTATCGGGTGCCTCGATACGCAGGATTCGGGCAGCTATGAGTTGGACGGTATTCAAATCGAGTCATTACAGGAGAAGGAGTTGGACAGGGTACGTAATCAAAAGATAGGTTTTATATTTCAAAGCTTCAACCTTCTGCCAAAGCAGACGATTCTGCGGAATGTGGAGTTGCCGATGATTTATGGCTTGTATTCCCGAAAAGAAAGGGTTGAGCGAGCTCAACTGCTACTAGACAAGGTAGGGCTTGGCGATCGCATCAAAAATCGACCCAATGAACTGTCAGGTGGGCAACGCCAGCGAGTCGCCATCGCTCGGGCGCTCGCTATGAATCCCTCAATCTTGTTAGCTGACGAACCGACAGGCAATCTGGACACCGCCTCAGCAGCCGATATCATGCATTTGTTCTCCCAGTTAAATGAGGAGGGGACAACGGTAATCCTTGTTACCCATGATCCCCAAATTGCGGATTATGGAACACGGATCGTACTGTTCGGAGATGGTGAGATAAGAAGCGATGTCCGAAAAACCCACGACAGAAACGTTGGAGAAACTAGCGGTCTTACAAGGGAATTTTGGCATCGGACATAACAATTAATTGTTAGCGCGTGTGGCAAAAAGCCCGAGCATACGCACATCGTCATCCAGGAGATTGAAGATGTGGACTGGGGATATGCGGGTATGCTTACCGGTGAATTTCGGGAAAAAGAAAAAATGACTAAATGAGGATGTGTAATTTATGAAAATGAACCATCTCAACCTCACAGTCAACGATGTTCAAGCGGCCCGGGAGTTCCTGGAGAAATATTTTGACCTGCAAACCAGGCACACACGCGGCAATTCATTCGCTGTCCTGTTTGACGATAATGGGTTGGTGCTCACCCTGATGAAGGGTGCTGAGGTAAGCTACCCCAAGACCTTCCATATCGGCTTCATCCAGGATAGCGAAGAGCGGGTGAACGAGATTAATCAACGCTTGAAGGATGATGGTTATCCTGTGGAGCCGCCACAAAGATCGCATGGCTGGACATTTTATGTTGAAGCTCCCGGCGGATTTACCGTAGAGGTTCTTAGTTGAAATTGTGGTTCCCGAGTTAATGAGGCATTGATTCATTAGAGATTCTGCTATACAATATAGTAAATAATTGGTATGTGCAACTGGCGTAACGTGGATACCCACGGGGGAGCACATATGTATAATGCCGTACGCCTGGGCAAAGTGTTTGATCATATTCTTGATCAGATACTTTTTTTAATTTATATGAAGAAAGGTCAGGTGGTAGAGGAATGAAGATGGCTTATATTCTGTTTGATAAGATGACAATGCTGGATCTTGCCGGTTTCTATGAAGCGGTGACATGGCTTGGAATTTTGCAGGTAAAAGAAAATGTATCGTGGGATTTCTGTTCGAACAAAGAGCAAATCACCGACGATAGAGGGTTATCGATAGCAATCAGTCATGTTTACCCCGATCTTTCGGTCTATGACCTCATATTTGTACCAGGCGGAGCATCTACAAGGCAGCTCAGATTCGATAGCAAGTTTATTTCATGGATTCAGACTGCACGAGATGTGGAGTATAAGGTTTCCGTTTGTACGGGAGCTTTAATTTTGGGGGCTGCGGGAATGTTAGATGGGAAAAAAGCGACCACAAATCCTTCCGCATATGATCTGCTGGCGCCCTATTGCGCAGAAGTTATTCAGGAGCGTTTCGTCAGGGATGGCAATATTTTTACCGGCGGCGGGGTATCTGCTTCTATCGATCTGGGGCTGTATTTGATCGAATCGCTTACCAACAATGAAGTGGTTAAACAAGTTCAAGAGAAGCTGGATTATCCGTACTATACCTCGTCACGGTAGACGATCAGTGCCCTCCTGCAGATTTTAACTGATCTTTATAGAAATGGAGCAACTAATCAGGGATAACTCATGTCTAACAAGATATACGAATAATTTACAGGAGTGGATAGTATGAACAACAAGTTGAAGGGCATGCAATTATTCATCCGAACCTTGGTCGTTGCGACAACGCTAGCTGCGGCAGTGGGGGCCTGCAGTAATGAGGGAGACCCGGTACCGTCGCAATCAGAGCAATCAACGCCCGATAATAAGGAAGGGACGCCCGTAGTTGCGGAGCAGCCAACAGGGCAGCTAACGGATGAAGAGGCCCAGTCATTGGAGCAGATTGCCACTGAGGATGCAGAGAAGTATATGGTTGCGCTGAAGCGGGAGGATGCCGAGGCGTTGTCCAGACTGATGGCGCATGCGGAGAATGAAAATGTACCCGAGACGATGAAGGTTGTCATCGAAGGGTTTCGTCTGCATTTTGACAACCTGGCCGATTTGAAGCTGAGCTTGAAGTCGAATCAGCAGACGGAGGAGTACTTTATTGAGAACTTCATTCTTACAGGCATGCGGGATGGAGAAGAGCGTGCTATTCCTTTTCAAGTAAAATATGCTAAAAAAGGCGGCATTGCAGCTCTCCTGAGTGGGGATACCCGCGAGCCGCTATACGACTCGCCCTATATCGGCCAATATCCTTATGCGGTGAGAGATGCCGGGAGATACGTGCAAGCACTGATACAGAAGGATGTGGACAGCGCTGCACTTCATCTGGGACTGGACGAATCCAAGAAGGAAGTCCGTGCAGCCGTGCAGCAAATGCTTCAAGTCTATGCGGAGAAGCTGGATCTGTCTGCCGCGAAGATTATACCTTTAGGTTATGATGCGGCCAATAAGCAGTTTCTGTTCGACCTTCAGGACGGGAAGAAGCGAGTGCACAGTATCCAATTAGGTGCGGATACCTTCCATATACAAGACAATTGGGCCACGGTTAAAGCGGTGCCTGAGGACTCCGCGGCAAATGATTTTGCACTAAGTGTGAATGACAGCGCCATTACTCTCAAGGCGTGGGATTACGATGTGAATCTGGATAAAATTCTTGGAGCGCCTCTATCCTCACAAGTCGAGCAGCTGGGTGAAGGGGCAGACACTTCTACTGGATCGTTCATGAAGCGAATGAAGTATGACGGACTTCAGCTTGAGCTGTTCTCGCCGAAGAACAACGGCAAACATTTCTGGATCATGACAATGGAAATCACCAAGGAAGGATACCAAACTTCCCGGGGAATTGAGCTCGGACATACGGTGAAAGCTATCACGGATGCTTATCCAGCTATACAAATAGCGCCTGATGGCCGAACAGACCCCAATAACTGTGCTTACGAAGTGAAAGATGAGGATCAAGGCAGCTTTCTGAAGCTGGAGGTAAAGGAAGGCGTGGTCAGCGGAATAAAGATCTATCACCTCATTCCATAATGCTGTAAAATATTTTCAAGGAATTGGCGCGGAGGGGGTGAAATCAAAGTCGTGTCTAACGATTCCTTACTTGCCGCGCTTCAGCGCTATGCGCTCATTCCCGAGGAGGAATGGCGCTATTTTCTAAGCCAGATCAGCTGGAAAACGATTGAAAAGGGACAATATCTGCTGTATAGCGGACAATCCTGCGAGCAGATTTATTACTGTGAGCATGGGTTGTTTCGTATGTTCTATGAGAATGAAGACGGCTCTGAACATATTAAGAGCTTCGTGACGGAAGAACAGTTCTTCACAGACTACAGATCGCTGCTCACGGATACACCGAGTTTTCTGTCCATACAGGCTCTGGAAGATTCCCGCTATGCCTTATTCTCCAAGCAGACGGTCGAACAGCTCTATGAGCGGCATATCTGCTGGGAGAGGTTCGGCAGACGGCTCGCCGAGGGCCTGTTCATCCGCAAGTCGATGAAGGAGCGGGAGCTCGTCGAGTTGTCGGCGGAAGAGCGTTATCGCCTTTTTTTGCAGCAGTATTCGGGGTTGGAGGGCCGTATTCCACAATATCAAATCGCGGCTTTCCTTGCCATATCCCCCGTGTCGCTAAGCAGAATCCGCAATAAGCTGTAGAGCTGCCCTCCCGCCGGCAGTTCTTCTTATGCGTTCTTTTTATGAGCAGGGCCAGGGACGGTGCTGCACAGCCGATCGGAATATACGCCTCCCCATAATGAGACCGTCACCAGAACGATGGCCGTAGCTGCATACAGAACGAATGGTGAGAGTGCCATGGCAATGAAACTGAGCGCCGCGAGTGCAATCAGCCCAATTAAGTACGGCAGCGGAACGACTTGCGCCACGATTCTCATGAACAATACATTGCCGAGCAGATAGAGTCCTGGAGCGATGAGTATAACCGCTGCCGTCTTCGCGTCAATGTGGCCGAACGGGTGCGAGAGCAGCAGCTCATCCGCAACGGCCGATAATATAATGCCCGCTACCAGCAGGAGATGCGTGTAGGTATAAGCCGAACGGGCAACTCTTCCGGGATCGGAAGAATGTGCGATGTAATGATGGCCTGTCTTGGCCATCGATTCAAAGTAAATCCACCACATGGATACCGTACTGGCAAAGGAGAGAACGAATGACCCGAGCGTTGTCGGATTCCATTCCATCTTGGCGAAAGTAGCTCCTGTCACGAGAATGGATTCTCCCAGCGCAATAATGATGAACAAGCCGCAGCGTTCTGCCAGATGCGAGCCTTCCACGTTCCACACATTCGTAGACGAGCGGCCGATTCGCGGCATCCAGAAGCCGAGGGAAGGGGAGATGTATTCGATAACAAGAGCCGGAATCCACAGAGCTAAGCGCCATGAATCGTCTACGATTCCCCCGGTAATCCAGAATACACCCGATAAGAGCAGCCAGCCGAGTATGCGAATGAAGTTAACTCTGAGCTCGGCAGGGCCCTTGCGCAGTATCCAAACGGTATAAGCGGTTCGGCCGACCTGGAAGAGCGTATAGGCGATGCCGAAATAAAGCCCCGTGTGCCCGAATGCATCGGTTATCGAGGAAGACATAATAAGCCCTAGCAGCATGAGTGCAATCAGCATGAGTTTAACCGGCTTTGAATCCGGATTGAGCCAGTTGATCACCCATGCAGTGAAAATCCAGGCCCACCAAACAGCCATTGTAATTAATACAAGGCGCACCGCTCCTTCCACTGTGAAGTTTTCCAGGAAGGAATGCGACAGCTGCGTCACCGCAAATACAAAGATAAGATCAAAAAACAATTCAATAAACGATACTTTCCCCGAATCCTGATTTCCCCTGCTGCGGAATAACAACGATTCCGCTATCCGGTTCTCCATTTCACCCGCTCCTATCCTTGATGCAATTCTCACCGTACACTAACAACGAGTATAGCGAATATGAGACAAACTATCACTATTTTTCCTCATCCATAGTGAGATAGAACGGACAGGGGAGAGGATTAGAATTGGTTTTGTCGAATAATCTGCTTAGGTGCTGTCAGGTTATGCCTTGCGATAATTAATTCGAACTTGAGTTGAGGCAGCTCCAAAGGAGCCAGCTGGATGAATATCAATAATTATTTCGCGTTCTGGAATCAAGCGTCAGTGACGATACATGACATCCGCAGTATTCGAATCGAAGCCGGCGGCGGAAGATACAGCTACCGCTTGCCAGCCAGCAGCTTCATCTATTTCACAAGAGGGAGTGCGACGGTTTGGCTGGAGGGGCATATGCATAGAGTCGGCGGCAATTACTTATTGCATGGCGGCAAAGGAATGCAGCTGCTTGTCGAGACATCGGAGCCTGTGGACTATTTCATCATTCTCTACAAGGCGAGGCTGCCTGCTGCAGATGCCGCCTCTTCTCAGCAGCCTGGCGACAATCCTTCCCAGGAGCAATATGCCTTTATTCCGTTATATCCGGCTGAGCTTCGCGAGACGGCTGAACGAATGTCCGGGACGTGGAAAGTATCCACACAGATGGAGAAGCTGTATGCCAAATCGTTATTTTATCATTTTGTATATCATCTTCATTGGCAAATGCAGCGGCAGGCAATCATACCGTTGAAGCCCAGTCTGCTTGATCAGGCTATCCAGTACATGAACGATCATTATCATACACCGATTACTGTGGAGTCGGTCGCTGGTGTCCTAAATTGCAGCACACGCTATCTAAGCAAGCTGTTCAGTCAGAAGCTGGAGGAAAGTCCTGTTCGCGTCCTGACGCGCATACGCTTGGACAAGGCCGTGCAATTGCTGACGGAGACGAATATCTCTTTGCATGAAATTGCGGAAAGTACGAGCTACTCCGATGCGCGGGCGTTGAGCCGGGTGTTCAAAAAGCAGTACGGAATGACGCCGTTGCAGTATAGAATGCAATACCGTGAAGCCAATTCAGTTCCGAAATGGTCACCGAACAGGGCCGGAGAGGTCGTTGTTCCCCCTAAACCGCTATGCTATATTGATAATGGTTATCATAATCAATTAGAACATCATCGAAGGGGAGAACTACCTATGTTTACACGCTCGAAGCCCACCATCGCCGCAATCATGTTTGTTTGCTTTACAGTCCTGCTTGCCGGTTGCGGCGCCACTTCAGGCACGAACGGCAATTCGAATAAGAACGAGACGGCCAACTCGTCGACACAAGCTGCAACTGCGGCAGAACAGCCTGCGAATAATGGCGTAAAATCATTTCAAGATAAATTCGGAACACGCGATATTCCTGTTCATCCGCAACGAATATATGCGATTGGCGCGGCCTCGCCGCTGCTGATCCTTGGCATTCAACCGGTCGGGGCTCCGAACTACGAGGTTGCACCCGATTATTATTTGAGCAACTATAAGAACAAGATCAATATTGTGGGCGACTATCCGCCGAATTATGAGGCCATCATCGACCTGAAGCCGGATATGATTCTCGCTTCCGACTATATCGATGCCGAGGTATATGAGAAGCTTGCGAAGATTGCTCCCACAGCTACCTTTGTGTGGCAGGGCCAGGACGTTTATGGGCAACTGAACCAAATAGCCGATATTGTCGGCAAGGCTGATGAAGCTAAGAAGTGGATCTCAGAGCATCAGGAACGAGGGCTCAAGGCGAAGGACGAAATATCGCAGTTGATCGGCGCGGATGAAACCATATCCATTCTATGGATCTACAAAGATTCATTCCAGATCGTCGGCAACCGCAATGTCGGCCATGTGATCTATAATTTGCTCGGTTTGAAGCCGCATCCATTGGTCAAGAAAACAATCGACGACAATAACGGGGAGCTCGTGTTTACGGATAACCTGTCATTGGAGGCACTGCCGGATTATGATGCGGACCGTCTCATTGTCATGGTCTCGGATGTTGATGCCGGAGCGGAAGAGAACTTCAATAATATGAAGCAATCCGGGGTATGGAAGAGCCTCAAAGCCGTCAAGAACAATAAAGTGTATGAAGTGCCTTATGACAAGTGGTGGTCGTACACGGTCTTGTCCGTGGATGGTCTACTGGACGATGCGGTTGAACTGTTCAAGCGCTGAGAGGCAATCAATATCAATAAGAAGGGGCTGTTCGAAAAGCCCAATATCCAATGAGTCAGTCTCCAATGATGTGAAAAGATGCTTCCAACCCTCTAAAAAGTGGGGCTGGAAGCATCTTTTCCATTATATATGGGCCTTTCCCCTTCTCCAAGTGGTTTGAAGGCCGAGTGACGGAGTAAGAAACCTGCGAATGTGCATGAATTTCGGTTACTAGACGCCATAATGGTAACATTCCTGCGATTACGCATGAATTTAGGGGGAAATCAGTCGTTAAGGGGAAACGAAGGTGAAATACCTGCACGCTGGCAGGCATTTCACCTTCATGGGCCCGGAAACGAAAAAATGAATGCCGTTTCGCATGTTTTACCTAACTCGCAGCTCGTTTGCCACTTTTCCGTACCGCGAATGTCTCCCGGCGGCATTGGAATGACGGATCGTCCTCTGGCGAGGAGCACCTTAGGTGCTTTAATTGTTAAGAGCTGGTCTCGTTTATCTGGAGCCGCTTAAATTGCACGAGTATGAACACCGCGGTCAGTACAGTGACAATTCCCGACCAGAAGAACCACACTTGAACACCGTATTTATCTACGATTGGCCCTGCCAGCAGCAATCCGATTGGCGAGGCGAGCAGCATGACACTGGTAACGAGCGAAATAACGCGTCCCAGCATCGCCGGCTCGTATGCTCTCTGAATCATCGCCATATACGGTCCGTTGAAGAAAGGGGCTGCCGCTCCCATGAGGAACGACAGAATGACGAATACAAGGAAGGCTTCCTTGCCGATTACGCCACTAGCTATGCAGGTTAAGCCCATAATGACGAGACTCAAGCAAATGTACGTCGTATCCTTCCACTTCGAGGCCGCGACCGCCAGTAATAGACCGCCAATAATCATTCCGATGCTGAATACCGCCTCCACAATACTTGCGCTGTAGCCTCCGCGTTCAAAATGAGACAGCGTCATAAAAGGGAACAGCGTCGCAAGCGGCATAAACGCAATGCTGAATATTGCCGTAGCAATCGTGATGATGACAATTGCTTTCACCTTCACGAAGGCTTGCCAACCCAGCTTGAACTCGCTTAGGAAATGAGGCGCTTGCTGCGTGTCCGGCTTCGGCTGATGAATCGTTATGAACAGGAGCATGAGGTTGGCTATTAAAGCGCCGGCCACATCCAGAAACAGTACAACGCCCAGGGAAGTAGCAGAATAGACTGCAATGCCAAGCGCCGGTCCGATTACAGTGGAGAATGAGAAGACCATCTGCTGCCAGCCCGCCACCCGGGTCAGCTGATCCTCGGGAGCTAGAAGCGGAATTGCCGCTTGAAATGCCGGTGCATGGAAAGCAGATGCGGCAGAGCGCACCATTAATATGAGATAGACGAATCCCAGGCTGGGATCACCCAGATAGAAGTACAGGCCTAACAGGAGACTGAAAAAGGCAATCGCGCTATCGGCTATAATCATCGTTAGCTTGCGGTTCCACCGATCCAGCCAAACCCCGATGAAAGGCCCAAGAACAGCCTGGGGCAAAAAACCGGCAAGCCCGGCTATCGTCAACACGACGGCTGACTGTGTTGTTTCCGTCAGATGCCAAATAATCGAGAATTGAACCATAGAGGTCGTTAATATCGAGAAGATCTGTCCGGTAAATATGATTGCGAATGCTTTTTTCCAATGAGTTTGCATGGATATTCCCCTTTTTTGGAAGGTGATGATTATCGACCAGTGAATCTGCTGGTATTCCTGCGCTCCGCACAATGTAAAAAATGCAGTCCAAATAAACTCCAGCCATATTGCCTTAAAAATGGTTGAGTTATGTTGCCCGCCTCTCACATTACCTTAAACGCATGAAATGGATACCCAAGGAAGACACCTCCAAAAAAAGCTAATGCTAGTGTAACAACTAACGATTCAAAATTCAAACCCAAACGTACCTGCCATTGATGCTATGATAGATTAAAAAGCTTGTATAATTGAAAGGAGCAGATCCATGACAACCCTAAGCCAAATACCAGTTGCAAAGGCAGAAATGCTGATTAGAAGACCGGTTGATGAGGTGTTCGAGGCTTTTATCGATCCTGCGATTACAACAAAATTCTGGTTTACCAGAAGCAGCGGGAAATTAGAAGCCGGAGAGCATGTCCGGTGGGATTGGGAAATGTATGGCGTTTCTGATGAAGTCTATGTACAAGAAATCGAGCCCAACAGGCGAATTGTGATCATATCGTCAGACAGCACCCGGGTGGAATGGGTATTTACGCCCCGGACGGATGGAGAAACCTTTGTCGCGATTACCAACTCGGGCTTCACAGGAGATGGAGACGATATCGTCAATGGAGCCATGGATGCAATGGGGGGATACACGATGGTGCTCTGCGGCCTAAAGGCGCTTCTTGAGCATAACATCATCTTGAATCTTGTAGCGGACAAGGCTCCCGACGCCCACGTTGAGGGATAGTTTATTCACAATGAGAGACATCTGACGCCTTAATTTGGTGCAATAAGGTAATTCGTAATTGGCCTTGGTGCAGAAAGAGGAGTGGTTATGGATCGGGATGAGCAAATCGCATTTATTGTAACGGAATTGGAGCAATTGGACAATAAGAACCGGACGAGGCTGGAGGATGCATGCAAAGTTCATTGTGGTCATACCGGCAGCTTATCGGAGACGAACCTTCATGAATGGCGGGATGAGCATCTGAACATCTTGTACAGCATCATGCAGGGAGTGCGCATGACCCGCGAATACGTGCCTGATATGGCAGGTGCTTATGCGAATGTCGATTCGATGCAAAGCCGCGTCAGTTTTGGACAGGTGTTTGGGAAGAGGGATCCCGACTAGGAAGTGAGATGTTACTGTAAAGCAATCCTCACTGGATAGGAACATAGGGCAGGGGACTGTAGACATCGGTGATTAACAACGCCAAGAGCGCAGAAGGAGAACATATGGCATTGAATAGCGGGTCTTACGAAGGAATTATTGCGGATACTTATGATATATGGTTCTCGGGGGACAGCTTTGAGGATACAGATTTTTACGAGAAAATGCTGACAGAGGTGCCTGGAAGGGCATTGGAGATCGGCTGCGGTACAGGGAGACTGCTGCTGCCTTATTTGCAGAAGGGGCTCGATGTTGAAGGGGTCGATCCTTCATCGGAAATGCTGGATCTATGCCGGGATAAGGGGAGGCAGAGAGGCGTAGCTCCCGTATTATATGAGCAGTATATGCAGGATCTGAATCTGCCTGGCACATACAAGACTATTTTTATCCCGTTAGCCTCGTTCATGCTGGTCATTGACAGGGAAGAAGCCATAAGAGCGCTTGAGCTTATGTACAACCACCTCGAAGAAGGAGGACAAGTTATTATTCCGCTGTTCATACCGAGAGAGCAGTTATCCAGCCCCAGGAAGGAGTGGACTGTTCGCCGGGTAGGCCAGCGGAATGACGGTGCTGAGATCGTATTGAACCAAGCATCGGACATCGCCTTCAATGAACAGGTACAGACCAATTGGAACCGCTATGAGATCTATAAGGACGGTTTAATGCTGGAATCCGCATTTACAACATCCAAATTACGGTGGTACTACAAGCATGAGTTCAAGATGATGCTCGAACATATTGGATTCACCGATGTGGCCATATACGGTAATTACAGCTGCAGTACTGTAACAGATGACCAGTCGTTTATGATTTTTCGGGCGAGAAAATAAGAGTCGGCGCCGCCTGCATCGCACCTGGAGGGCTGATCATGTCCTCCCGCCACCCCTGGTCATGATTGCGGGGGCCTGATCCTCCATCTCCTCAGCAAAGAAAGCGTCAAACTCTTTCTTGTCTCCGTACAGGTAAAGTACGTCTCCGGCTTCCAGCGCGGTTTCGTACTTTTTCTTGCGCACATTGATCGTGCCGCGTTTGATGAATAGAAGATTCAGGTCGGCATCCGAGGGAAGGATGTCTCGCATTCTCTGTCCGATATAGGAGCAATCCGGGCCCACCGGCAATTCCACAAAATAATCAGATTCCTCCAACAGCAGGACATCCTTAATGGGCAGCTCGTGTACTTCGAACTTCCGTTCCAGGGAACGATTGAACTTGGAGGATAGAAAGGCTGTCGCCATGGGTGTGCGTACCAGAACGAGTATGGCAATTAGTGCGCCTGCGGCTGCGGCCAAGTAGGATGACTGAAATCCCGGAGCGAGAATATTCGCAATGGCGGACACAATGACCGCGAAGGAGAAGAGCCCGAAGAGGATGAGAAACATGCCGATCCGGCGGCGGATGGGATGGTCGCTAATAAGCTCCGACTCCATGGTCGTAAAGCCTGTGCTTGTGAGAAGCGATACTACCTGGAACCGCGAGATATCCTTGTTGAGTCCGGTAGCCCGCATGAGGACGGCAGCAATCTCCACAACGGCAAAGACAATGACCATGTAGATAATGATAAACCCCACGTACTGCCACCCCCCTGGTTAGATTCCATTACATCTGTTTACCCCAAAATAGGATGGTTCAACAGCCAGGACAATGGAGGCTGAAAGCTTGGCAATAAAATGAGTCTCTACGAAACCTTCATAGCGAAATTGCATTAACATGCCTTTGAGGCTTGTAGTGGAGGAGCCTGCTTCGGCAAGGCTCCTCTTTGTTGTGTCATTTTGTCATACTAGCGGCAGGACAGGCTGCCATTACGTATTGCTGTTGTTTTGCGCCAGAACGTTCAACTGAACGATTAATCCATCCAGATCATTGAAGCTATTGACGATCATATCGACCATTTGCCTTTGTTCTTCCATGCTCGCGAGTATTTGTTCCACAGAGGCGCTTGATTGCTCGGTGACACTGGATATCGTGGAAACCTCATCAACAATAATATTGGATGCTTGACGAAGCAATACGGTCGTATCTCCTACCTCAACCGCTTGCCGCACGACATCCTGGGTGTTGCTGCCGATCTGCTCAAGCAGTTCCTTCGAGCGAATAACCGAGAGCCTGCTGCTATCAATGGCTGTTTTGTTCTCGATAACTTGCTTGGTGAGCGAGTCGCACGTATTCTCGATATCGGTCACAATTGCCCGGATTTCTTCTACAGCGGATCTGGAGTTCTCGGCTAATTTGCGGACCTCATTCGAGACAACGGCAAATCCGCGTCCCTGTTCTCCGGCTCTAGCTGCTTCAATCGCCGCATTAAGGGCCAGCAAATTAGTCTGAGCAGCAATATCCGTTACCGTAGTAAGCATGCCCGTAATTTGTCGGCTTTGCCGATTCAATTGGTCCATGGATTGAACCAGAGTCTCCATGTTTCCATCCACCTGAATAATTTGCTCGGTCAGCTGCACGACCTGGTCTCGTCCTTGCTCGGTATAATCGGCGGTATGTATCGAGAGCTGCTTCATAATACTTGCGCTGTCCGCAACGATTGCGATATTTTGTCCCGTGTGGGAAACAGAGTCACTGATGTCAGAGACGCTGGCAGCCTGTGCCTCTACACCTTTGGCAACCTCTCCAAAGCCGATTGTCACTTCCTTCGTCAAAGAACTGGTTGTCTCCACGCTGTTCCTCAGCTTCAGACTATAGCTGGCAAGAATCTCTGAGGATTCCCGGATTTGCTGCAATAATCGCTTGTTCTGTTCCCCGGCCTCCTTGGCCTCGTCCGTTCGCTGCTCGGCTTGGACTAACAGCTTTTGGTTCAATCTCGCCACAACAATAGCACAGCCATACACCAAAAGCACAATAATCTCCGTGGAAATAATCTCCGTCAGGCGATTCGGGTCAGGGGAAACGGCGTTCCCCATAGCGAGCTGAATGTTGACAAGTACCATGGCGGCTACGCCATTGATCAGTGTTATCTTGTAATCAGGATACATCAGCAGCAGAACCATCCCAATCATCAGGGTAGTGAAAAATGCTCCGTCCGCTGTATTGGACCCACCAATTGAAATGCTGACCACCATTAACATAAACGGCATTACTTTAATAAGCTTCTGTTTCTTGTTAGCCATATGTATGACTACACTGATCACTGTCACTCCTGCCAAAACAATGGCATCCCGGATAGTGAATTTCATCATTAGGCTCACACTGCATGCTGCTACGATGAACCAAAAGATGATGCCGACCAAACGGTTTCTTTGTAAAAATATCTCTTCCATTCTGCTCATACTTTCAGCTCCTAATAGGTAGTAAAATATATATCGACAAATTTCTGCTATATTTAAGATTTTCAATAATTGTAAATTATAAAATGTGATAATAAGATCATCGAAACCAGTAAATACCATTTAACAAAAAGGAGTGCCCAAGCAACACGCTGATAGACGAAAAAAAGCCCGCCGTCACCAAAAGGTGCAGCGCGCCATAAGAATCTGTCCTGGAGGGGGAGTCAATACGAATTAATGAGGAGACTGAATCCAGTAATGGAATGGAGGTGAGATGGTATGCTAATGGCATTCACAAAGGAGCAGGGAACCACTGCCCCTTGATGATGAGATTGTACTCCTCAGTAAGTTGACGGCAGCACCCGATATTAATGCAGGAACAGCACCCTTTGCAATGCTGTTCTGCTGGATCCGTGTCGGAGTCACGTCACATCCCGTCTTGTAAGCAGGAAATTCCGTGGCTCTATTCGTGAACGCCCAGCGCCTTGTTCTTCTCCTTGAAGCGTTCATTGTGCGAGGAGACATAAGCCACCTTAGGGGCTTCAGGGTCTGTATACAGCTTAGCGCTGTTAAGCGCCAGCACCGCATCCGTGAACGCTCCGGCGATGAGATTCACCTTGCTGTCATAGAAGGCGAAATCACCCGCTGCGAAGACTCCCGGCAGGTTTGTCTCCAGCTTAGGGCTGACGAACACATTCCATTCATCCATATTCAGGCCCCATTCCTTAATCCCGCTGAAATCGGCCTTCAGCCCATGGTTGACAATAACCGCATCCACGGCAAGTTGCTCGACCTCGCCTGTCTCAATATGGCTGATCGTCACCCGCTCAATCGTCTCCCCATTGCTGCTGTACAGCTGGGTGACTTCATAAGGAGTCCGCACTTTGACCGAGGAGGCCTGCATCCGTACAATATTTTTCTCGTGTCCCCCGAACTGGTCGCGACGGTGTACGACCGTGACTTCGCTCGCGATGGGCTCCAGCTCATTGGCCCAGTCTACTGCTGAATTGCCGCCTCCGGAGATCAGCACGCGCTTCCCGCGGAAGGGCTCCAGCTCCTGCACCGTATAGTGCAGGTTGGATACCTCGTAGCGCTCAGCGCCCTCCAGCTCCAGCTTCGCCATTCTCAGAATGCCGCGGCCAATCGCCAGAATAACCGTACGTGTCCAATGCCGCTCGCCAGCTGCGGATTCTAGTATATAGGTACCATCCTCCTGTTTCTCAAGCCCCGTAATTTGCTGTCCGAACACAAGAGCAGGATCAAAGGTCTTCGCCTGCTGCACGAGCTGTGTGATCAGCTTCTCGCACAGAATCGGCGTGACACCGCCGACATCCCAAATCATTTTCTCCGGATAAATCAGCATGCGCCCTCCGAGCTCATCCTTGGCCTCAATCAGCTTCGTCTTCAAATCACGCATCCCGCTATAGAAAGCGGTGTACATCCCCGCAGGGCCGCCGCCAATAATCGTTACATCATATAATTCGAGCTGCTCAGTCACCATGTTCCCCCCCATAAATGCCTGTCCTGTCATGTGATTGATTCTCATTCTCAATGGTATCCGATCTAATTGTAGCCTGCTATCCGATATTGGGCAATGGACAAAAGCCACGGTTTATTTGGACAGAATCGAATGGAAGTGAGGATTGCAGCCTGGCAAGAAGTATCCCTCCCCCGTGTACAAAAAACGTCTCCCGTCTCTCCATTTGCTGCTGTCGGGCAGTAAAGGGTAGGAAGGTATCTCAGCATTTTTGTCGAAAAAATATAGCTATGACAACAAAAAGAAAAATATTCCTGATAGCAGGCTTGTTCTTTCTTGCGCTTACAGGTCTGCGCCTGCTCTGGGTACTCCTTCCCGTCACGTCTGATTCCCCTCAAGCTATTCAGGGGAAGCTGGATTTGAGGGGCTGGGACTTCTCCAAGGACAGAACGATCTCATTGAACGGTCAATGGGAATTCTATCCGCATGTGCTGCTGAATAAGAATACGGACATTGGCCTCTCTTCCGATAGGGATCGAGAGCTTCTTGAGGTTCCCGGAAGCTGGAATGACGTTATGCCTGGCAAGGGAGCCTCCACATTCGGCTATGGCTCCTATCGGTTGCGCATTCTGGTTCAGCCGGATAAGGAACAGATCTACGGCATCCGGGTTCCCGTCATTCCCACCTCTTCGGAGTTGTACGTGAATGGACGGTTAATAGCCCATGCCGGCGAACCGGAGTCAGATGCGGAGCGCTATACGGCCAGGAAAATTCCGTATACGGCTTCCTTCGCGACAGAGCTCAGCGAGATTGAGATCGTCATTCAGGTGGCGAACTTCGATGACACTCTTATGGGCGGCATCAACTGGCCGATTCAATTCGGAAGTGACCATGCCGCTCAGAAAGCGGCAAGCTTCTCTAACGGAATGCAGTTGTCCATATGCCTTATTCTGCTGATGCATGCTGTATATGCTGGCATTCTATTCCTCATGGGCGTGCGCCAGAAGGGACTGCTCTATTTCGCCCTATTGATTATTTCCGGTATTGTTGCCATTCTAATTGATGACAGTTCTCTGCTCTTGATCTGGCTGCCGATCAGCTATGATATGACGCTCAGAATCTATTACCTGGCCTACCTTGGAAATGCTGTATTTCTGCTGCAGTTCGTCAAGCATCTGATACCGGAGTATTTTGCCATCAGAGGGCTCAGGGCATACATAGCCGCGTGTACGGTCTATGCGATAGCGGCGCTCTTCCTGCCGATCAGATGGCTGTCGTACGCCGATCTCCTGCATACGCTCATCCTCATTATTCCATTCCTGATCGTTCCCGTCAGAGCCTTCAAGGCTGCTGTCAGCGGCAATAAGGATAGCATCTATATTCTGCTCGGGCTGACCGCCATTACTACGAATATCGTCTGGGGCCTCATCAAAAATACGGGTTGGCAGGAAATGGAGTACTACCCTTTTGACATGCTTGCTGCCTCTATTGCTTTTGCGTCGTACTGGTTTATGCACTATATCCGCAGCTCGGCCCAGACAGCGGAGCTTGCCGAGCAATTGCTGAAGGAAGACAAGCGGAAGGATCAATTTCTAGTGAACACCTCCCATGAGCTGCGCAATCCACTGCACGGCATTCTTAATATTGCCCAGACCGTCATCAGCAGCGGAGGCAAATATGGCGAGGATAAGAATAAGGAGAATATGAAGCTGCTCATTGCGGTAGGAAAGCGGATGTCTTTCCTGCTGAATGATCTGCTTGATCTTACTCGGCTGAAGGAGGATCGCATTCGTCTGCGGGCAGCCGATATCCGGGTGCAGGCTCTCGCCTCAGGGGTAATCGACATGCTTCAATTTCTGACGGCAGGCAAGCCGATCCGGCTGGTCAATCGTATCCCGGCTGAATTCCCGCATGTTCGTGCGGATGAGAACCGGGTTATTCAGATCTTGTTCAACCTCCTGCACAACGCAGTGAAATTTACGAATGAAGGTTCAATTACAGTGGAAGCACACACTGAGGGAGACCAAGCGGTCATTGTTATTTCGGATACCGGGATCGGAATGGACGAGAAGACGCAGCGAAGCATATTCGAGCCCTATGAGCAAGGCGGTATGGAGGAGGCGGCCCATGCAGGCGGACTCGGGCTCGGCCTTAGTATATGCAAGCAGCTGGTGGATCTGCATGGCGGTACGCTTGCCGTGAGCTCGATTCCCGGCAGCGGCTCCGCGTTTACCTTTACGCTTCCTCTATCCCCTGCAACAACGGAACACCATGATGCCGCAAGTCCCGCTTTTGTACCCGTCGTGCTTGATGAGGCTGCGGCAGCTGCGTCTGTCGCCAGCGCTGAACCGGAGACGCTCCTCACACCGGATCGGCCGCAAATACTGGCTGTTGATGATGACCCGATTAACCTGAGCATATTGGAGGGGGTTCTCTCTTCGGACAGCTGCGACATTGTTACGGCTACGAGCGGGCAAGCGGCGTTGTCCCTGCTGGCGGCCAGAGAATGGGATTTGGTCATTTCGGATGTGATGATGCCTCATATGTCCGGCTACCAACTGGCCCGCATCATTCGCGAGCGGTTCTCCATTTCGGAGCTCCCGATCCTGCTTCTTACAGCACGCAGCAGGCCTGAGGACATAGAAGCGGGCTTTCTGGCGGGCGCGAACGATTATGTGACGAAACCGGTCGATGCGCTGGAGCTGAAGTCGCGGGTTCGGGCATTAACGGCCAGCAAGCGGTCATTCCGTGAACGGCTGCGTATGGAGGGAGCGCTGCTCCAGGCGCAGATTCAGCCGCATTTCTTATTCAACACATTGAATTCGGTAGCCGCATTAAGTGAATTGGATACGACCAGAATGAACGAACTGCTTGAAGTGTTCGGCAATTATTTGCGGGCAAGCTTCAATCCCCATAACCTGGATCGGCTTGTGCCCTTGAAGCATGAGCTTGATCTTGTACGCTCTTATCTGTATATCGAGAAGGAACGATTCGATGACAGGCTTCAGATTGATTGGGAGGTCGATGAAAGGATTCAGCTGAAGATACCGCCGCTTTCCATTCAGCCGCTTGTAGAGAATGCGGTGCGGCATGGAGTCTTGAAACGCATTCAAGGCGGCACAGTTCGTATTCGAATTTCCGAATATGCGGAATATGCGGAAGTAGCGATTGAGGACGATGGCGTGGGAATGGATGAGCCTAAGTCGCGGCAGCTGCTGGACAGCAGTGTCGACACAGAGGGAATCGGTCTGCGGAATACGGATCGACGGCTGAAGCAGCTGTATGGTCAGGGACTTCAGATACACAGCACTCCCGGTAAGGGGACTGCGATTACTTTCAGAGTGCAAAAATGACGGCCGAACCTGTCATGATCCGATTGCGAGGTAATTAATAATGCGCAGTGAAGATGAAATGATGCATCTTATCCTGAACACGGCCAATAACGACGAGAGGATACGTGCTGCCGTCATGAACGGGTCGCGTGTCAATCCTTGCGTCAAGAAGGATATTTTTCAAGACTATGACATTGTATATTTTGTGCGGGACATGAGCTCCTTTACCAGTGATCACAGCTGGGTAGACAGATTCGGCGAGAGAATCATGATGCAGATGCCAGAGGCGAAGGTGCTGCCGGCGCCGGATGGCCGCGGACATTTTATTTATCTCATGCAGTTCACGGACGGGAATCGCATGGATCTTACCCTGATTCCTGTGGAGAAGAAGGACGAACTGATGAAGCCCGATAGCCTGAGCGTGGTGCTGGCTGATAAAGACGGCTTGTTAGGCGTGCTGCCTCCCGCAACCGATAGGGATTACCATATTGGAATACCCTCGGAGCAGCAATTCCAGGATATTTGCAATGAATTTTGGTGGATCAGCATGAATATTAGCAAAGGTCTGTGGCGCGAAGAGCTGACCTATGCGATGTTCATGTACGAGCAGGTGAACCGGAACGCGCTTATACAAATGATGGAATGGCATATCGGAATCAGGACGGACTTTGCCCTGAGTGCGGGCAAGTTCGGAAAGCATATGAAGGATTACCTCGGTCAAGACGAGTGGGATCAATTTCTGGCTACCTATCCGGCTGCGGATTATGAGCGGATATGGGACTCGCTCTTCCTAATGTGTGATCTGTTCCGGAGAATAGCTCTCTATGTCGCTGATCATTTTCAGTATGAATACTCCTTTGAGGATGATAAGCGGGTCAGAGCCCATCTGAGTCATGTACGAAGGTTGCCTAAGGATGCTCGGGAAATTTACTAATAGAGGGACGGATAGCTTTGATCATGAGGGGAAGGCTGTTCGTGAGCAATCATCGCCTATGGCAAAAGAAATTCCCCGCACAACAGGATCGTCCATCTCTGGAGCAATGCATCCTTAGTGCGGGGAATCGGGTGGATCAAAATTTCACTCTGTCTCCGACTCTGTCGTGATCATCCATAATACGCCGTATTTGTCTTCGATCTGGCCGAACAGGGATCCCCAGAATTCCTGGGTCAGCGGATGCTTTACTGTCCCGCCCTCCGCAAGCTTGTCGAAGGCCTCATGGGCTTCGGCTTCTGTTGCGAACTCGAGACATTGATGAATGGCGTTCCCTTGGTTAAGCGGATGGAAGGAATCGCACATGTAGAAAGCAACCCCTCCGGCGATCAGACTCAAGTGCAGCGCCTTATCCTTGATCTCTTCATTGGCCGCCCCATCCGGCAGCTGGCCATAGGTCATTACGGACTGGATCTCCCCGCCAAGCGCCTGGACATAAAATTCAGCCTGTTCGATTGCATTCTCCGACATGATGTACGAAACGTGCTTTGCCATCATTCATCTTCCTTTCACTGCTGGGGATATTGTCATCCTGAGTATAGCAGCTCGCCCAGGCCGGAGTTTCTTACGGATTGCTCATTTGTACGATGCGCAAGCTCAAGCTCGGGGCCCTTTGCCGTTATTAGAAATCAAAGTTGTCGGGATCGGGACCGACCCGCAGATTCTGATTCAGGCCATCAATTCGGGCGATCTCTTCGCTCGTCAGCTCAAAATCGAACACATCCGCGTTCTCGCTGATCCGATGCTCTTTGGTAGATTTGGGAATCGTAATGACCCCATGCTGCAGATCCCAGCGCAGAATGATCTGAGCGATTGATTTGCTATGCTTGGCTGCAATCTCCTGCAGGAGCGGCTCGTCCAGCAGCTGGCCCTGCATAAGCGGAGACCATGCTTCCAGCTGGATATCCTGCTCCTTGCAGTATGCACGCAGCTCCTGCTGAGTCAGGCGGGGATGGAATTCAACCTGGTTCACGACGGGCTTTACCTTGGCATCCTGCATTAAGTCTTCGAGATGGTGAATCTGGAAGTTGCTCACCCCGATGGATTTCACCTTGCCGTCCGCATAGAGCTTCTCCAATGCGCGCCATGCCTCTTTATACTTGCCTTTGACCGGCCAATGAATGAGATATAGATCCAGATAGTCTAAACCGAGCTTCTGCAAGCTTGCTTCGTAAGCGGCGAGCGTGGACTCGTAGCCAAGCTCCGAGTTCCATACCTTGGATGTGATGAAGAGCTGTTCTCTGGCAAGCCCTGTTTCTTGGAGCGCTTCGCGTATTCCTTGTCCGACACCTTGCTCATTGCCATAGATAGCTGCCGTATCAATGCTGCGATAGCCCTGCTTGATCGCTGTCTTCACAGCGTTCACCAGCTCTGCGCCTTCCTCTACCTTGAAGACACCGAGTCCCAGCCATGGCATTGCCATGCCGTTGTTCAGCTTTACTGTAGATTGAAGATGATTCGTCATGATTGATAAGCCTCCTGAATTGATTTAGTAGTCGTTCCGGCAGTCTCTTCTTTATTGTCCAGCGCCCGGCTCCAGCCGGTCAACAATACGGCTCCGAGAACCATCAATGCGCCGATCCAAGGGGTATGAATGAGCCCGATTGAATCTGCGATCATGCCGCCCAGGTAAGCGCCAATGGCGATGCCGCCGTTGAAGGCGGCAATGTTGAGCGCAGAGGCGACATCCACCGATTGGGGCGTATAACGCTCTGCAAGCGTAACGACATATACCTGCAGTCCGGGTACATTCATGAATGCGAACAAGCCCATAATAAGGATTGTAACGAGACCGGCTATTTTATACGGGGCGGTGAACGTCAAGAGCAGCAGTACGACCGACTGTATCGCAAACATATAGAATAATGCGGCGATAGGCTTGCGGTTAGCGGCTTTTCCGCCGATTGTGTTGCCGATCGCAATCGCGATGCCATAGAAGAGCAGGATAGCAGCTATCGTCTTCTCCGGGAACCCGGTTATATCATGAAGCAGCGGAGATAAATAAGTAAAAACGACGAAGGTTCCTCCATACCCCAGAGCGGTTATGGCGAATGCCAGCAGCAGCCGCCCATTCGCAATGACTTTAAGCTGGTTGCGAACGGTAGTGGAAGCCCCCTTGCGCAATCCGGCCGGGACAAGCACTCCGTTGGCAATAAGCGCGACAATCCCGATGGCTGCGATGGCAATAAAAGCAGTGCGCCAGCCTAGATGTTGACCAACCAGCGTGCCAATCGGCACTCCCGTTACGGTCGCTATGGTCAGGCCGGAGAACATGATCGCGATTGCGCTGGCTCTACGGTTCTCCGGCACGAGATCGGCTGCCAGTGTCGAGCCGATCGACATGAATATGCCGTGGGCGAACGAGGAGATGACACGGGCAGCGAGCAGCAGGCCAATCCCGTTCGCTGCGGCGGCAAGGCCATTGCCAATGATGAATACGGCCATAATTCCGAGCAGCAGCGTTTTGCGGGGCACTTTGGCGGTAACCGAGGTCAGAATAGGGGCGCCGAGCATGACTCCAAGCGCGTACAAGGTGACCGTCAAGCCCGCAGTCGTAACCGATATGTGCAAGTCCTCAGCAATGAGGGGAAGCAATCCTACGCTGATGAACTCCGTTGTCCCAATAGCGAAGGCGCTTATGGCTAAAGCTAATAGCGCCAGCGTACTTCTTTTTTTATCTAATCCCATTTGCTTTCCTCCTCCAGTATGGAATCTCCGGCCGGCAAATGTTATTATAGGCTCCAATAACCGCAACGAACAGTACGTACTTTGAAGTAACGTAGGCACTAAAAAGTACCTAATATTGCAGTACGCAGCAAGGAATGGCATTCGGAAGGAGCAGACAGCAATGAAAAAGAAGTACAATATTTCGGTGGAAGCAACCTTGGAGGTCATCGGCGGCAAATGGAAATGCGTCATTCTATGCCACCTCATGCACGGCAAAAAACGAACGAGTGATCTGAAACGTATTATGCCCGGAATTACCCAGAAAATGTTGACCCAGCAGCTGAGGGAATTGGAGAAGGACGGCATCGTCAACCGGATTGTCTATAATCAGGTTCCGCCAAAGGTTGAATACCAGCTCAGCGAGTATGGAGACAGTCTGCGACTCATCCTGAATTCCCTATGTACGTGGGGAGATAATCATATAATTAAAGAATATGGCTCGAAAAGCGCCGTCTTGGAAGATAATAGTCTTAACAATCTGGCTGAGGAGGATGCTGCTGTCATACAGTCCTGACACAACCGCTCAGGAAGGATCATGTTGTGTATGGCCGGCTCCATTCCAGTAGAAGGCAGCTTGCTAGGTGAGCAGCAGCAATAACAACGCCGCTAATGCAGGCAGTCCTTGTATAATGAGAATGGATCTCTTCGCCGATAAGCCCCCGTATATCGCGGCTGCGAGTACGCAGCAGAGGAAGAATAACTGAATCTGATCTCCTGTGCCATCGTTAGGATGAAGGAGTCCCCAGACAAGCCCTGCGGCCAGGAATCCGTTGTAAAGCCCTTGATTGGCAGCGAGAGACCGGGTTTGCTCGGCGAACAGCTTATCCGTGCCAAAAGCGCGCATAGCTCGCGGCGAAGTCCATAGAAACATCTCCAGCACCAGAATATACACATGCTCCAAAGCGACTATTGCGACAAACACATTGCTGATCATAATCTGCACCACTCCTCTATTATTATCGCAGTCAGCCATCTTTCAGGCTGCCGCATTAGAACAATTGCAGCGCAGGGCTGCGGCATGTATTCCATCTATTATACCCGTTCGTTTTCATTATATGGGTTGCCTGCCGCTGTTACAATTTCAATGTTCGATCTGCTAGCGGCTGTAAGGTCGGACAAGCATTACAACTCATAAAGCTAAGGGTGAGCGCATCGATGAACAAGCAGCGGCTGCTTCTTATTATAGGATTGACGCTTGCAGTTATACTGCCCGTGTATGCTGTTATTCAGACGATGCTGTCAATCGATCAGAAGCCACAGGTTAAGGGCGGCGTCATGAATTTGAGAGATTGGGACTTTGCTGCAGATGGGGCCGTCCGGTTGGAAGGGGAGTGGGAGTTCTACCGGAATCAGCTCCTGACACCGGAGGATTTCCGCAGCTCTGCAGAATTGCCCGATTCGCCGGAGCGAGCGCGCCTGGTTCACCTGCCGGGGGCTTGGAATCGGTATATTGCAGCGGATGGCCAGCCACAATCATTCGGCTATGCCACCTTCAGAATGGTTGTTCAAGTGGCGCATGATGCGGAGACCATCTACGGCATTCGGACGACGAATATCCGCATGGCCAACCAGACCTTCATCAATGGCCAGGCGGCCGGATCAAGCGGTGTGCCGGGGAAGAGTGCCCATGAAGGAGAGCAGAGCAATGTGCCGTATGTCGGCTTTGTCTCCACCTCCGGCGACCGGATTGAGATTATTGTGCAGGTCGCGAATTACAGCTACGACACCGGAGGCATTATTTATCCGCTGGTGTTCGGTGATCAATATGCGATTATGTCAGACCGCGAGACGGCGTTATTCGGCGATTACATAACGATTGCGGGTCTTCTGATCTTCGGCTGCTTTTTTTTCGTGCTCTACAGGCTTAGAACGCAGGAGCGGTCGCTGCTCTATCTGGCTTTATTCTGCTTCACAGCGCTTGTCTATACATTGACACATGGCGAGAAGCTGCTGGATGCTGTGATTGGGGGGATCGACTACGGCTTTATGATGAAGCTGCAGATGATTTCTTCTGTGCTGGTCTACTATAATCTGTTCCGTTATGTAGACATCTCTGTGCCTAATATTGCCGGGAAGATCTTTGCACGGTTCACCGATGCGCTGATGGTCTTGATGCTCGGTCTGGTTATATTCATGCCGGCCTTCATGGTATCCCGTTATTTGCTGCTGTTTGTCGGGAGTGCGCTCCCCTTCATCTGCTGCATGATGTACATCCTGGTTAAAGGTGTGCAGCGGCGGTCGCACGATGCGGTGTTCCTGCTGCTGAGCGTGCTCAGCATACTGATTATTATCGGCATCAATCTGATGAATGTGCTGGGCCTGCTGGAGAATCAGGTCATTGTTTCCTATGAGATGTTTGTCTTTGTCATCATTCAGGTGCTGATCGTATCCAGACGCTTCGCCCGATCGTTTCGCGAGGTGGAGCAGCTGTCCAAGCGTCTGCTGACGCTTGACGGACTGAAGGATGAGTTCATGGCCAATACGTCGCATGAGCTGCGTACACCGCTGCACGGTATCGTTAACATTGCAGAATCGCTGCTGGAAGGTGTGGCGGGCAAGCCGAATCCGGTTCAAGCGGAGCAGCTGACTATGATTGCAGCGACAGGGAAGAAGTTATCTTCCCTGATTAACGACATTCTGGATTTCTCGAAGCTTCGCAACGGAGAATTGCAGCTGCAGCGCGGCGCGGTCGATCTGCCTTCCGTCGCACAATCTGTGCTGGATGTCATCCAGTACTTGGCGATTCGCAAAGATATCCGGTTCACCCGGCATTGGCCGGATGATCTGCCGCCTCTCGATACGGATGAGGACAGGCTGCGGCAGATTCTGTACAATTTGCTTGGCAATGCGGTCAAGTTCACCCGTCAGGGGGAGATCCGGATCTCTGCCGAGATTGGCCGGGATCACGTGACCGTGTATGTGTCGGATACGGGCATAGGCATTGAAGCTGGCAGGTTCGTTGATATTTTCAAGGCCTTCGACGAATCCGGAGCAGCCGTGCATCCCGGATACAGCGGCACAGGCCTCGGCCTTAGTATTGCGAAGAAGCTGGTGGAGCTTAATGGGGGCTCGATCGGCGTACAATCCGAGGTCGGCATCGGATCGACATTCCGCTTCTCGCTTCCGATTGCACATACCGCGCCGCAGAAGAGCCGCAAGGAAGCGGCAGAACCGCCCGCTCTGCTGGAGGCTGCATCAGCGTCAGAGACGGCTGTCATCCCGCTGGAGCATCTCTCCGGAGCCTCGAATGGAAAAACGATTCTGATCGTGGATGACGATGCTGTTAATCTGCAGGTGCTGATTAATCTGCTTACGCTTGAGAGCTACTCCGTCATCGCTGTATCCAGCGGGGAGGCCGCTCTGGCGGAACTGGAGCGCTCCCCTCAGATTGATCTGGTTATCGCGGATTGGATGATGCCCGAGATGTCGGGACTGGAGCTCTGCGGGCATATCCGCACCAGGTACCTGCTGTCGGAGCTGCCCGTGCTCCTATTGACGGCAAGAAGCCTTGCGGAAGATGTGCAGGCGGCATTCAGCGCGGGGGCCAATGACTTTCTTAGTAAACCGGTGGATGGCGGCGTGCTTAGGGCGCGGGTTCGCACGCTGCTTGCTCTGCAGACATCGGTACAAGCCGCGATCCGATCAGAGATGGCATTCCTGCAAGCCCAGATCAAGCCGCATTTCCTTTTTAATGCGCTGAATACCATCATCGCTGTCTGTCCCGTTGATCCGGCCAAGGCAACCGGGCTTCTGCTGGAGCTCAGCTCTTACTTGCGAAGCAGCTTCAACTTCAATGATCTTCATCAGACTGTGCCGCTGGAGAAGGAACTAGGACTGGTGAAATCCTATATTGCGCTGGAGCAGGCCCGGTTCGGGTCTCGGCTGCGTATGGAGTATGAGTATGAGGGGGATGAGGATATTCAAGGGCTAGTCCCACCGCTCAGCATTCAGCCGATTGTCGAGAATGCGGTCAGGCACGGCATTATGCAGAGGGAGTCCGGAGGGACGATCCGGTTGATTATCCGCCACAGGAATGATACTGTCCACGTATCTGTTATCGATGATGGGGTGGGCATGAAGCCGGAGCAGGTCGAGTCGCTGCGGGCGATGGGCTCTGAGCAGACCGGGGACTGGACAAGCAGCATAGGGCTTCGCAATATTCATAAACGGCTGCAGCAGCTGTACGGCAGCGGATTGCAGTTCGAGAGTGTGTGGGGCGAGGGGACGAAGGTTTCTTTCGAAGCTTCTGGACGGGATGATGATTGAGTCTATGGACGCCCTCTTCTCCAAGTATTTGAAAGCAGAGTGACGGAGCAAGAAGCCTGCGAATGTGCATGAATGTCAGCTGCAATACGCCATAATGGTTAAATTCCTGCGATCATGCATGAATTTTGGGGAAAATCGTCCGATAAGGGGAAACGAAGGTAAAATACCTGCACTCTGGCAGGCATATCACCTTTATGGGGCCAGAAACGAGCAAATAAATGCCGTTTCGCATGTTTTTGCCTGAATTACTTCAGCAAGACATACTTTGAGGATTTCTGCTCATCGATCTCTTCTCTGGTAATCAGCAGGGCATTGCTTTCGCTGCGATCCTTCATTCCGAGCTCGCCCAGCACAAGGTCAACTGTCTCCGGTTCATAATGCTCCGGCATTATAATAGCGGGCTGCAACTGCTTCAGCACGTTGACCGTCTTGTCTGGCTTGAAGCCATACTGCCCCATGGCTGAGAATACGGAGATGGATATATCCAGTTTCCCTAATGCTTCAAGCTGCTCCTTCGTTAACTCGGTCTGCGCCATATCGCCGAAGTGGGCGATGCGGAGGCCGTCTACCTCGAACAGGTAGATCATATCGGTGGGAGCGGCCGGATCAAAGGTATCGCTATGCATCGCCGGAATTCCGGTGACCTTCACATCCTTGACGGTAAACGTTTCTGCAGTGTAGCGGGACACGCGTCCCTCAACCTCGTTCTTGAAGTACGGTGCAAGAAAAGCGGAATCCGAATGGTCAGGATGGCCGTGGCTAACCGTTATAATGTCCGCTTTAATCAGGCCGTTATCGGCTGGCACCTCATTCGGATCGGTTATAATGACAGTCCCTTTGGAGGACATGATTGCATACGTCGCATGATGCTGCGGCTCGGTATTCTTCGTCAGCAGCCTGATCTTCGTTTTGCCGGAATCATTATTGAGCGTCGTCGTGTCCAGCATGATGGCTTCTTCCGGCGGCGTCACCGACACGGGCGAGTTTGCCGCTTTGCTTGCCGTCTTCTCAGCATGCTGCTCCGTCACCGCAGTCTTCCCCGAGTTCCCTGTCTCTTGATTGCTCGCTCCTCCGCATCCGGCGACCCCTAACATGAAGGTGGCCGCGACGATCAGCAATCCAGCTTTTGCACCCGATATCCGATTCATATATTGAACAATCCCCCTCTATGTATCTTGACGAGTTAGATTGTACCCTGTCGGTAACAGGCTGGAACATGGCGAAATGAAAGTAATCGACTGCAAATCGACAATCGGGCTGGATAATCCGACCGGATAATCCTACAACCTTCAAACCCGGCTGCTTTATCCTGCCCCATCATGACACTAGATAGGTTAGCGGGACAGCAGCCAGCAGTGAAGTCCGCGATATTCTGCTGGCGTGCATCCGGCATGGTTGCGAAAGCTGCGGATAAAATGGGCGTCATCGTTCATGCCGACCATAAATACGATCTCATTGACAGGGAGCAGTGTATTGCGCAGCAGCGAGGCGGCAGATTGCATGCGGATGCCTCCCAGATAAGCCATCACCGATTGGCCAGTGGCTGCCCGGAAGCGGTTGTTCAGGGTTGTTTTATTCGTATGGAATTGCTTCGTCAGATCCTCCAGCATGATTTTGTGACGGTAATTGGTATGGAGGTAAGCAATTATGGGCCTCACACTCTCATCCAGCGCGGTTAGCGGAAGCTCGGGTGAAGCGCTCGTCTGCTTGTAGGTGCGGCTGATCAGAAATAACAGTTCTAATAGATAGGAGCGG
Source organism: Paenibacillus oenotherae (assembly GCF_019443105.1). Taxonomy (GTDB): domain Bacteria; phylum Bacillota; class Bacilli; order Paenibacillales; family Paenibacillaceae; genus Paenibacillus_Z; species Paenibacillus_Z oenotherae. The sequence continues at coordinate 60,624 of NZ_JAHZIJ010000007.1, read as the reverse complement.
CTGCGGCAGGGCCAAAATTCATCATTCTGATTCTCGAGTAAATCCGCCGTTGCTTCCAGCACCATCGATATATGACGTGTCATTACTGTGTCGATCGGAATGCAGCCGTAGAAAGTCGGGGTATGCTCGCGGAACGGAATCAAGCACCATAAGTCCTGCGAATCGCTCCCATGCAGCACTTCAGTATGGGACAGGTTATCGAAGGTGAAGCGGCTGTTAATAATGTCGGGTTGAAAATAAACCGATTTGGTCATAAGCTGCGCACAATTCGCGATATCTAGTGTGGATGTCTCATTCAGGCAATACACGGCAGGAGCGGTAAGCGGGTAGATCCGGCCGTTTACTTCGATGAGACCGGTTCCCTGCTCCACGAGCAGCAACCGATATCTGGAGCCGAACCCCAGACTGCCCTCACGCACTGTTCGCGGCTCGCACCGCATGACATGATGAAGGCCGGGGTAATGCAGACGGCCGGTAGTTGCCAGTTCCATATCCGAAATACAGCCTCCTTTATTGAAAGGTGTAGTTTTATAAGGCGGCTGCCGACACAAGGTCAGCAGCCGCCTGTTGAAGCCCGTTCCTCTAGAATTGTGTTTCCACGCGTCAATACAACTTCTGCATTTGGCCAGTTTCAATGAGATACTGCTCTACAAGCCGCAAAGCTGTATCCGTATCCACCGGACCGATACGCCAGTCGAAGTAAACATCGCCGAAGGTGCGGTGCAGATACTCGCTTGAATACTGGCTGCTGATCGCTGCAAACAATCGATGCAGCTCCCCTACCGTATTGGTCCATTTATTGCCGTATTCATCGGTCCACGTTATCTTCTTATTCAAGTCAATCTTGCGGATATCCTGGATGGTGACTTGCATGGATGCCGGCTTCTTGAAGGTAAAATAAATTCTTGCCGTCTTCTCGTAAGGATGGCCCTTTAATATTTTCATCCCGGCCATTTCCCCGGTTGCCGGTACGGCATACAAGGTAGAGACTGGCTTGGGAGCCGCTTTCGGCGGGGTCTTGACGATAAGCTGGCCTGCCCCGATGGATACGGTCATCTGCCCGTTGGCAGAGTCCCACTTCAATCCGGCTCCCAGTGCTGAAGCCAGCAGATTGGCAGCGAACAGAGTCTCTCCTTTCTCCTCGATCGGAGCGCCTTTCATCTCCACCGTCTTGCCGTTCACCTTGGCCTTTGCACTTCCCTTGGTTATGACGATGGAGGTGGGGCCAACCGCAATGCTGAAGGACTTGGAAGCACTTTGGTAGTTGACCGTGCCGCCCAATGCCTGAAAAACAGATTTCAGCGGCAGATAAGTAACGCCGTTGACCTGCTTCGCATTCGAAAGCGGATCCTTCAGACTGGATGCAATCTTCACCGATTGCTGCACCCCGTCCGCTTCAACCTTCATCGTGGCTTCTCCTACTCCGGCAGCTTTAATCGTGCCGTCCTCAAGCACCTTGATCAGATGCGGCTTGTCTATCGTTGCTTTGACCTGGCCCAGCGGCACGACCGCTTTGGTTCCGTCATTGTAATGAAGGGTCACAGACGCCTTGATGATCTCCGTTACTTTGGGCTTGCTGTTCGATACCGTTAAGGATATGCTCTGCAGCTGTGGAGCTGTCAGCACAGATATTGTGCCGCTATTGAATGAGACCCAGGTTCCGTCCGCCTGCCTGGCATAGAACTTCTTGGCCGTGCCGCCGACAATCTCCTGGATGCCGCTAATGCCCGTGATCTGGGACAAGGTGTAGACCGTATCGCTGGTCGTTCCATTGCTCCAGACACTGCCATCCTTCTTGGCTACCAGCAGTGTGCTCGAGCTTAGGGAGATATCCACCGCATCCTCGGCCAAGGTTTCCGGCTTGTAGATTAGCTTGGGGGCATTCTCGTCAAAGTGGAAATCTTCATACATCACAACCTTGCCATCCTTATAGAGGACAGCAATCTGTCTCTCATTGGCCTGAATCTTCCGGATGGATGCTGCATCCACTTGATCGCTGATTATACCGGGCTGGCTGTAAGAGGAGCGGTATTTCAGGATTTTGCCGGAATCGGAGACGGCCGCGAGGGAATCGGCGCGCTCATCCATTAACAGTGTTCCATTCAGGGATTCCACCTGCGTAATTCCATTATTAACCGTCCAGACCGTACCGTCAGCCAGCAGCCAATAATTAGAGCTTACCTGCTTGACATTGCTGACATTCTTAACACGAATATACGACTCTTCAAAATAATTATCCCAGACGACGAGGCCGCCGTCCTTGGTCATGCCATAGCCGCCCGTGCTGCCCCCTGCGATGGAGGCAAGGTTCAAATTCAGGTGCAAAGGCTGGTCCTCATAGGTGACCCATACCGACCCGTCCTCCAATAGAGGCGTTCCGTCAGGAAGGACACTGACAATCTTGGATGAAGCGGCGGAGGATGCTCCGAAGGCTGTGTCCGCTGTGTAAGGAAAGAACAGGCATCCGATCAGGCATAAAATGATAGCTGCGTGGGTTATTGTCCGCAAATGAATCCCTCTCTTTGGCAATAAATTAGGAATATTGTTCCATTATAGCTTAATTTGTCGGTTGGCAGGCAATTACATTTGCAAGAGGAACTGAATTTGTTAAAATCTAATTGAAAATAATTATCAATATCAATTAGAGGTGGCGGGAAGCATGACTTTACAATCCATTCCTCCTATACATAGAGAAGAGCAGAGACCGCTTGAGCTTGACCGCTTGACGGCCAGGTTATGCGATATCGAGATTGTAACGGGCAGCAGCGGCTTTCAGCTCGACCAGCAGCTGACCATTCCGCATGCGCTTATTGTTCTGCTCCATGGGGAAGGCGTTCTGACACGGGCTGACGGGGCCTGCAATATGTGTATGGATACGGTATACGTCTGCCCGCCGGAGAGTACGTTTGGAATGACGGGCGGTACAAGCGGGGAATTCTCCGCTGCGGTCATCCGCTTCCACTTGTATCAGGAATCCAGCAGAAGCAGGAAGCGGATGCAAGCCGTCAGACCGGAAGGGCTGCTGCCGGAGGGTGAGGGCATCTATATTGCCCCGGCAGGACGATTGCATGCACTTTGCCGGTCAATGAAAGAGCATAGCTGCAGCAGCGATGCGCTTGTGAGATGGCGGGCGCAATTGGACTGCCAGGAGCTGCTGTATGAGCTGCTGGCGGCAGCCCGCAGGCAGCCGGAGGACAATACGCGCCATTCGCTGGAGCGGGCGAAAGCTTATATGGAGGCGCATTCCGGTGAAGAGATCACCATAGACCGGCTGGCTGCCATTGCCGAGCTAAGCCCAAAATATTTTGTCGATCTGTTCAAGAAGACGTATGGCGTCAGTGCGCTTGATCATTTGACACACCTGCGGATCCATAAAGCGAAGCAGCTGATGCTGCGCTCCGATCTGCTTCTGCGCGAAATTGCCCATGAGGTCGGTTATGGAGATGAGTTCTACTTCAGCCGGAAGTTTAGAAAGGTGGTCGGCTTATCGCCGACGGCTTTCATCAAGAAGCGCCGCCACCGGATTGTTGTTTATGGATCAGCTTCGCTTATCGGGTATTTGCTGCCGTTGGGTGTAGTTCCATATGCGGCTCCGCTTCATCCCAAATGGTCGGGCTATTACTACGACCAGCTTGGGGCGGATATTCCCATCCATCTGGATGCTTACCGCCAGAATCACTACAAGGGATCCAATCTGGACAAGCTGGCGTCAGCGCAGCCGGAGCTGATTATTTGCCCGCCGGACTTGGATGAATGGGAGAAGGATCGGCTGGCTGACACGGCAGCGGAGATATATGAGATGCCAGGCGATGGCATGGGCTGGCGGAAGAAGCTGCTTGCAGTCGCCGCACTGCTGGGCGAAGAAGCCGAGGCGGAGCGCTGGATTGCAGCCTATGAGCGCAAGGCGGAGCTTGCCCGCGGCCATATCGGGCCTTTGGCTGGCCGGGATACGGTACTCACGCTGCGGCTGCTGAAGAATCAATTCTACGTGCACTGCAGCCTCAGCATGTCGGAGGTGCTGTATGACGGTCTGGGATTGCGTTCACCATTCGCGGATAAGGGGGCGCCCTTCGATCATCGGATCACGCTTGCGGAGCTGGATGCCATACGGGCCGATCACATTCTGCTGCTCATCTGCAAGGAGTCGGAGACGCTGGAAGGGTGGAGCAAGCTGCAGCAATCCCCGGAATGGCTGTCGCTGCAAGCGGTGCGGGAGAATAAGGTGCGGCTCATCACCTCCGAGCCTTGGCGCGAGTACTCGCCGATTGCGCTTGTGCGCATGCTCGATATTGCGCAGGAGCTCTTTTCCGGAAATCGTCCATAACTTTTCTGGATTTTGTCCATGGTCGGAAGGGGATGTATCGTCTATCATCAAGAATGATAGTCATTCTCAATTAGAGTGACAGCCATAGAAGGGGGATTTATTGTCATTATGAAGAAGTCAGCATTAAGTTTGGGTCTCATTGTAGTGTTAGCCATGGTATTGGCAGCTTGTGGAGGCGGCAATAACGAGCCTGCGCCGGCGTCGTCGAATAATAAGGCAGAGAATGCAGGAGCGGCGAACCAAAAGCCGTCAGAGGAGAAGGCCGACACATCGGCACAAGCAGCGAAACGCATTACTTATCTGGATCAGGAGTATGAGCTGCCAGCCAGCACAGAGCGGATCGTTATTACAGGCGCCGTTGAGGCGATGGAGGATTCCATCGTGCTGGATGTGAAGCCGGTCGGCGCGATTACGTTCTCGGGCGTCTTCCCGCCGATGTTCCAGGCGGTGACAGGCGAAGCAACATCAGTCGGCGAGAAGGCGGAGCCGAACTTCGAGACGATTCTGTCGCTGAAGCCGGATGTCATTCTGGCGTCCACGAAGTTCCCTGCGGAAGTCATCGAGCAATTGCAGAAGATCGCTCCCACAATTCCATACTCCCATATTGCAACGAACTGGGAGGCCAACCTCGCGCTGCTGGGCGAGCTGAGCGGCAAGCAGGAGCAGGCTGCTGAGGCAATCGCGAAGTACAAGTCGGATCTGGAGACGGCGAGAGCAGAGCTGGGCGATAAAATGAAGGATAAGAAGGTTATAGCGGCCCGGATCCGTCAAGGCGATATTTATCTCTATCCAGAGAAGGTATTCTTCAATCCGGTGCTGTATGGCGATCTGGGCATTAGCGTACCGGAAGAGGTTAAGGCAGCGAAAGCGCAGGAAGCGATATCGATTGAGAAGTTCGCGGAGATGAATCCGGATTACCTGTTCATCCAATTCTCGCCTGATGAGAACAAGGATACACCGGGGGCGCTGGAGGATCTCAAGAACAATCCCATTATGAAGAGCATCAAGGCATTCAAGAACGATGCGGCATTCGTCAATGTCGTCGATCCTTTGGCGCAGGGCGGTACGGCGTACAGCAAGATAGAATTTCTGAAGGCCGCGGTAAGCAGTCTGTCCAAATAGAAATAAATAAGGCGTGTTCCTAATGAAATACAACTTCCGGCTGCCGGCGCTCATTCTTCTGATAGCGCCGGCAGCGGCATTGCTGATTATCATTCTATCTGTCTTATATGGGGCCAAAAGCATCACGGCAAGCGAAATCTGGGAGTCCATTATCCGCTTCGACGCGGATAACGTGGATCACCAGATTATTCGGGCATCCCGCTTGCCGAGAGTCATCGGGGCTATGCTTATCGGTGCTTTTCTTGCCGTATCCGGTGCTGTTATGCAGGGGATGACCAGAAATTATTTGGCGTCTCCCTCCATTATGGGTGTATCGGACGGCTCAGTATTCCTGGTCACGATGTGCATGGTGTTTCTGCCACAGACGCATTCCGCAGGATTGATCACCTTCTCCATGCTGGGCTCGGCACTCGGCGCGGGTCTGGTCTTCGGGATTGCGTGGCTCATACCGAACGGACTGTCGCCCGTACGGCTTGCCATTCTCGGCACGATTATCGGAACTTTCCTCAGTGGTGTAGCGGATGCCGTTGCGACCTATTATCAGATCTCGCAGGGGCTCAGCTTCTGGTATAATGCGCGTCTTCACCAGATGGACCCCGAGCTGATCAAGCTGTCTATTCCATTCGCTATTGTGGGACTTGCGCTGGCGATTGGCGTCTCCAAGTCGATCACCGTATTGTCGCTGGGAGAAGAGATCTCGGCCAACCTTGGCCTTCGTACCCGGCTTGTGAAAGGCCTGGTGATTCTGGCGGTTGTCATCCTGACCGGTGTCGCAGTTGCACTGGCGGGCAAGATCGCCTTCGTGGGACTTATTGTCCCGCATATCGCAAGATTCTTGTCCGGTGTCGATTACCGCTGGATTATTCCTGTATCGGGCGTGCTGGGCGGGTTGTTTCTGGCGCTGTGCGACATCATCTCCCGATTCGTCAATTACCCGTTCGAGACGCCGATTGGAGTTGTCACGGCGCTGTTCGGCGTGCCGTTCTTCCTTTACCTGATCAAGACGAAGGGCGGCGGCAAGCATGCATAAATCATCGGGAGCACGCTTCTGGATCGTCGTATTGTCCACACTTGCGGTTATTGCGGCGGCCGTTTATCTCAGCTTAACGAACGGTACCTTCGACATGTCGGTGCTGGAAGTGGTGAAAACGCTGCTGCGCCTCAACCCCGTCCCTGAGCATGATCTGGTCGTGTTCGAGTTCCGGCTGCCGCGTATCGTGCTGGGCGGACTAATCGGCATTGCGCTGGGCGTTGCGGGCAGCGTCATTCAAGGGATTACACGCAACGGGCTGGCCGATCCCGGCATCCTTGGCATTAATGCAGGCGCCGGAATGGCTGTCGTGCTGTTCATGCTGCTGTTCCAGGGGCAGCTGAACACGACAGGCTGGCTGGCGGTTATGACGATGCCGATGTTCGGATTGGTCGGGGGGTTGGCGGCTACAGCTACAATCTATCTGTTCGCCCGAAGTCAGGGGAGACTGGATCCGCAGCGGCTCATTCTGGTCGGGATTGCGGTTGCCTCGGGCTTCGGGGCAATTACGATGTACGTATCGCTCAAAATGAACCCCAGTGATTTTGAGATGGCAGTGGTATGGCTGGCCGGAAGCATCTATAGCGCGAACTGGAAATTTGTCGTTACGATGCTGCCTTGGCTGATCGTGCTCGTGCCCGTCATCTGGCTGAGGTCGCATATTCTCGATCTCTTCCAGCTGGATGACGCCAGCGTCAGTAGCCTTGGCGTTGCTGTAGAGCGTGAGAAGAATATACTGCTGCTGGGCAGCATCGGGCTTGTCAGCGCCAGCGTTGCCGTATCCGGCAGCATCGGCTTTGTTGGGCTGATCGCGCCGCACATTGCACGGAGACTGGTCGGTATTCAGCATAAGCGACTCATTCCTGTCAGCGGGCTGACCGGAGCAGCGATGGTTGTAACGGCTGATTTTATCGGCAAAACCGTGTTTGCGCCTGCGCAGCTTGCGGTCGGTATTGTCATCTCCATTATCGGGGTGCCGTACTTTGTCTATCTTCTAATACGCTCGAAGAGTTAATGGGGCCATGTGTGGAACGAGAGGGGAGCTTATGAACTACTATCAACGAATGAGCATCGCAGGAAGAAACATCACCATATATTTGCCGCCTTCCTATGAGAATTCCGGGGAGCATTATCCTGTCGCGTATGTTCAGGATGGCGGCCAGTTATTCGATGATTGCCTGAATCAGCTGGAGCATCTGTACAGGCAGCGGAAGTTGAAGGAGCTTATCCTTATCGGAGTAGAGCCGCATAACCGGAATGAGGAGTATACGCCATGGCCTGCGAAGGCGCTGCTGGAGAGTTATCCGGCCTTTGGCGGCGGCGGCCGCGCCTATGTGGACGAGGTGGCGGATGTGCTGAAGCCGTTCATAGACGGCCAATACCGCACAAAGCCGGAAGCCGCTTATACCGCATTTATCGGTGGCTCGTTCGGCGGTCTGATATCGATGTTCGCGGGCTACTGGCGGCCGGAGACGTTCGGCAAGCTGGGCTTGCTCTCCACATCCTTCTGGTACGAGGGCGCCATGGACTTCATCCGGGAGGAGCCACCGCTTGCTGACCCTATCCGCATCTTTATGTCGGTGGGCAGCTGTGAGGGCATCTATAAAGGGACGCTCCAGAAGGACATGGTCGGCAATACGCTGGAGGCCCATGCCATGTGGCTGGAGAAGGGCATTCCCTTCGAGCGGCTGCACCTGGCTATAGAGGATGGGGGCACGCATGATGCGCACTTCATGGCACTAAGGTTCACGGAGGCTCTGATCTGGCTGTTCCGGGACGAGGGGGATGCCTCGGTGCCTGCGGTGGAGCAGGAAGCTGCAGCGGGCAGGCTCGCCGGGATCGGCGGGATGGAGCAGACGGAAGAGCCGATGAAGCCGCTGGTACCGACGGAGTCGATGAAGCAGATGAAACCGGTGGAATCGATAGAGTCGATGGAATCGGTGAAGGTGAAAGAGCCGATGGAGCAGACGAAGCCGACGGCACCGGTGGAGGTGGTGGATTTCACCATTACCGGAACGCGGCAGTGGATCATGCATGCTGGCGGTACGGGCCGCCGCACATATCGGATCATGATCTATGTACCGGATGGACTCGCGCCGGAGGGAGGATATCCCGTCATCTACACACTGGATGGGAATGCCACATTCGGCTCGCTGACGGAAGCGATGCGGCTTCAATCCCGCCCGCCGCATGGCTTCCGTCCGAGCATGATCGTCGGCATCGGTTATGATTCCAATGCGCCGATTGTGACGGATCGGCGGTTCTATGATTTTACGGAGCCGACAGATCCCTCAAGTCTGCCCCTGCGTCCGGATGGCTCGGAATGGCCCGAGACTGGCGGGGCGGAGGCCTTTCTTGCTTTTATAGAAGAGGAGCTCAAGCCTGTTATTGAACGCCATTATCCGATCGATCGCAGGCGGCAATCGCTGTTTGGCCATTCCCTGGGGGGATTGTTCGCCCTGAACGTATTATTCAAGAGGCCTGAGGCGTTTCAAACTTATATAGCGGGCAGCCCGTCGGTCTGGTGGAGCAATCGCCGTCTGCTGGAGCAGCTGCCGGGGCTCGAGACACGGTTGAAGCAGGGCGGGGGCGAACCCGCTCTCTTCATCGGCATTGGCTCTGAGGAGAAGCCCGCCATGATTGAGGATGCGAGACTCTTGTACCGTCAGCTGCTGCCTTATCAAGCCTACGGCCTGCGGCTCGGTTACCGTCTGTTCGAGGATGAGGGGCATGTGTCGGTTATACCGCCGCTGATCAGCCGCATGTTGAGATTTATCGCACAGCAGGAGGGAAGATAGGATGGAATTATCGCAATTGTTGAGAGAACGGCGGTCGGTGCACCGATTTCAGCAGAAGGAGGTGCCGGTCGAGCTGGCCACGGAGCTTCTGGATACGGCCATCTGGGTGCCTAATTATCATATGACGCAGCCTTGGCGGTTCATCATCAGTCACGGAGAAGGCAAGCGCCGAATGGCGGAGGCCGTTCGTTACATGAAGGAGATCCGCGAGCCGGATCAGTCGAAGCGCAAGGAGACGGGGCAGAAATTTTACGATAAAATTATGGCGATTCCGATGATCATCACTGTCATTATGCAGGAGAACACCAACCTGATCATTCGCGAGGAGGACTATGCCTCAACCAGCTGTATCATTCATAATTTCAGCCTGCTGGCGTGGGAGAGGGGCATCGGTCTTGTATGGGAGACGTACCCCTGGCTGCTGGAGGCCGTATTCCGCGATGCCATGGGCATCAAGCCGGGCGAAAAGGTGCTGGGCAATCTGCACGTCGGCTACCCGGCACAAATTCCGAACGCACAGCCCCGCATTCCGGCGATGGAGCGGATCACCGTTATTAGTGAAGCGTAGCACGTGGCTGACTGGCGTCAACGTATCGCATCTGTGCGACGTATTCTTTAACAGCAAACTGGGCTGTCCAGAAAGTCCTTTTTTGGAAATCTCAGCCCCCACTTTTAGAGGCTGTACGATGTAGAACGCCTGTGATCATGGGACTGCCCACGTACTCCTCACCAGAGGACGATCCATCATTCAAACGCCGAGACATGCGAGATGCGAGATAGGCAAAACATGCGAAACTGCAGGTTTTTTCTCGATTCTGACCCCATGAAGGTGAAATGCCTGCCAGCGTGCAGGTATTTCACCTTCTTTTCCCCTTAACGGCCGATTTCTTCTCACATTCATGCATGATCGCAGGAATATTACCATTATGGCGTTTTGTAACCGAAATTCATGCACTTTCGCAGGTTTCTTACTCCGTCAAGCTGCCTTCAAACCATTTGGAGAAGGGGGCACCCCCCCCCATACAAAGAAAAGATGCTTCCGGCCCCACTTTTTAGCTTTTTAGTGGTTTGGAGGCATCCCTTCACATCATTTGAGACTGACTCATTGGATATTGGACTTTTCGGAGAGTCCCGCGTTGTATACCTTTTACGCATAGGCATACGGGCTGCTTCACGGTCAATGAGGACAATGCGACAATATGATCTCCTACACCTGTCAATGAAATCCACTGTAAGGAATAATGTTACATCTTATACTAGAAACAAATATATAAATGGGGTAATTGCCATGATTAAACCAACTTGCTCTATTCATGCACGGGGAACTGTACGCAGTATTGTTGCGATGCTGCTCATTCTGCTCATGATTCTCACCACTCTCACAGCATGCGCAATAGCGGGTAATAGCAGCGGCTCTGCTCCCTTATCTCAATCCGAGCTACGCAAGCTGACCTTTCACAGTGATGCACTGGACAAAGAGATGAATATGAATGTGTATTTGCCGAAGGGGTATTCCGATGACAAGAAATACAGGGTTCTCTACTTCCTGCACGGGTATACCAGCAATCCGGATGTCGAGCTGGCAGCACACCGTCTTGTGATGCTGGACGAATGGATTGAGCAGGGAGAGATTGAACCGCTGGTGATCATCGCTCCCAATTATAATAATAGTCTCGCCATGAATACGGCCCCCAAAGCTAACTTTTTCCCCAGCGCTCATCCGAAGGAGGCCCTTTATGAAGGGATGTACGAGGATTATCTGATTAAGGATGTCATCGGCTATGTAGAAGAGAATTTCAGTGTGGAGAATAATCGCGAGGGCCGCGTCATTGGGGGGATTTCAATGGGCGGGTTCTCGGCCCTTCATTTGTCATTCAAGTATCCGGATTTATTCAGCAGGGTGGGCGCCCATAGCCCGGCTTTTCTGCAGAGCGACAAGCTCGACCCCATTGTTCAGAAATGGTTGTATCCGACACCTGAGGCGAAAGCGCAGAACGAGCCGGTTTCGCTTGCAGCAGGGGCCGATTTGAAGGGGTTGCAGATCTATATTGACAGTGGCAAGCAGGATTTCGTCTTTGAAGCAAGCGAATATCTATATACCATACTCAACAACCACGGTGCATCCGTACAATTCCATTCTGAGAATGGGGACCACAACGGCGAATATTGGGATGGACAGTTCAAAAATTATATGATGTTTTATTCACCGAAGAAATGAACCGTTATTGAATGACACTGAACGGAACATCATTAGGACAAGCTGGCATAAGGGAGTGTTATTAGCGCGTGATTAGAGAGATGATCATTGAGGATTATGAGGGTGTATTCGCGTTATGGAACGAGATTGAGGGCCTGGTGTTAAGCTCGGCGGATTCGAGAGCGAATATTGCCATGTATTTGGATCGGAACAAAGGAATGAGCTATGTGTACGAGGTTGACGGGATTATAGCAGGGACCTGTCTCTGCGGACATGATGGCAGAAGGGGTTTTATCCATCATGTTGCCGTCAAACCAGATTTCAGAGGACGCAGCATTGGCAAACGGCTTGTAAGTACGAGCTTGGAGAGGTTGAGGGATGCCGGGATCGACAAATGCCACTTGTTCGTGCTTGATGATAATATCGACGGCGGCAAGTTCTGGAGCGGGATAGGCTGGGAGAAGAGAAGCGGCTTCGCCGTCTATTCGAGAGACACACAGCAGTAACGCACAAGGCTGAAAGAAGGAAGGACGTGCTACGCCCAGTCCTCTTTCAACATGCCATAGATGATGTGATCGACGTAATGATCATAGAGCCATTCCGCTTGTCTGACGGTTCCTTCATTCAGGAACTTCATTCTCTCCGGAATGGCCCTGCTTTTGGCGTTGCGGACTGCGGCTCGAATCTCTACCCGATTCAGCGACAAGTCATGAAAGACATAATCGGTTAATGCCTTGCAAGCCGTTGTCATGATGCCGAGCCCTTGATAATTTGCCGCCAGCCAGTAGCCAATGGACGTTCTTCTATTAGCCCAGTCTATGAAGTGCAGTCCTATACACCCTGCCAAGCTGCCCCGATAGACAATGCCAAGCTGAAGGCCATTATTGTCCGAGTACGCCTTTAACGAGCTTCTTATAAAATCCTCCGTTTGTGTTGAGGACATTGTGCTGTCAACCCAAGGCAGCCATTCCCTCAAGTGCTCTCTATTCTGATCCGTCAATCGGAACAACTCCTCCGCATGCCTGACTTCCAGCAGCTTCAACGAAACATCCTCATTAATGACATGACTTAACATAATGGCAACCTCCACTTCATTTCTTTAGATTAATGTGGCATCCGGCTCTATCATGAATGTTGCGGGGATTGTATAGTATGACTAGGTGATGGATATGAAAATCGAGCGTTTGCTCGCGATTGTCATTTATGTGTTGAATAACGGAAGGACAACCGCCTCTCTTCTGGCCCGCAAGTTCGAGGTCTCGAATCGGACGATTCAACGGGATATGGAAGCCATCGATAGGGCCGGTATTCCAATCGTGGCCTACCCCGGACTGCATGGCGGGTTCGAAATTATGGAGGGCTACCGCCTTAGCCATCAGGTGCTGACCAAGGATGAGCTGATTGCTGTAATGACGGGACTAAGAGGCTTGCAAAGCTTTACGAATGAGCAGGATATGATTGGTATATTGGAGAAGATACGCGCCCTGCTGAAAAAGAATGACCTTCATTATTCCGACAGCATCCTGGAGCAATGGATGATTGACCTTTCTCCATGGAGCGGCAATGAGGCGGAGAAGGGAAAGATGGAATTGCTTAGACAGGCCATCAGGAACAAATCCGTGATTACCTTCCGATATACCAACTCGCAGGGAGTCGAGAGTCATCCTGTGGCTGAGCCAGCCTCCCTGATCCATAAGAACTCCCGCTGGTATCTCTACGCCTTCTGCCGGACAAGCGGCAAGGCCAAGCTGTACCGGCTGTCGAGGATAAGAGAGATTGCCGTTACGCCAGAGATATTCGAACAGGGAATCGAACCCTATCGTGCCAGTACAGTCTATGCGGATTGGATACGCAATACCCCGGCCGCGCATCTGACCCTGCGGTTCCAGCCAAGAGCCAGAGTGAGAGTGGAAGATTCCATGCAGGACGGCATTATACAGTACGAGGCTGACGGCACGATGCTGGTCAAGATTGTCTATCCAGAGGACGAATGGTTGTACGGGATGATTCTGAGCTACGGGGATGCGGTGGAAGTCATTGAACCGGAATCCATTCGCGCCATCATTCGTGATCGGGCCATGAGCACGTGGCGCCTCTATACTTGACTATTGCGGGCTCCACAATCATGACATAAGGATGTCGTGGTTTGTACGCTACAATGCTGCTATATACGTGTTGCAGGAGGGTATTCAATGGATAAAAAGCGGGACGAGCTCATTCAGCAGTTGAGCGAATTAGCGCAGTGGTACGCATCGCTGGCTAGCATCGGGCAAGGCTGGCACAGACCAATCAAGGAAGACAAATGGTGTGCGGCGGAGATTGTCGCCCATCTGATGAAGTGGGATGAATACCTCCTTGCAGATGTGCTGCCGCAGGTCTCAGCTGCCTCTGGCGGAAGTGTTCAATTTCCCGATCATGACAACTACAATGCGGCTTCATCCGCCTATGCGCGATCAGGAATATCACCCTCCGCGCTCTTGCAGCAGGCAGGGGAGACAAGAGGCGAACTGGTACGCAGGCTCGGCGGGATGACGGAGGAGCAATTTTTTCGACCGATTGCAGTAAACGGTTATACGAATTGCCCCCGGACTGGAAGCCTGTATTCACTTGGCTACCTGCTCTGGGAATTTATCAGTCATGACGGGCATCACCGCGAACAGATCGAGACGTTTTTTGCTCGCGCTGATGCTGTTTAATATACACTAATGCTTATCTGCAATATGAAGCACGATAGGACAATGATCGCTGCCCATCGTATGCGCATCAATGGCTGCATCCAGCAAGGAAGATTGCAATTGGGAGGAGACGAGGAAATAATCAATCCGCCAGCCTACGTTCCTCTCCCTCACCTTGGGCATATAGGACCACCATGTGTAGGCATCCATCCGGTCGGGGTAGAAGTGTCTGAACGTATCAATAAATCCGGCCTCCAGCAATTGCGTCATCTTGCCCCGCTCTTCCAGGGTAAAGCCGGAATTGTTGCGGTTGGACTTGGGGTTCTTCAGATCGATCTCTTGATGGGCGACATTCAGATCGCCGCAGACGATGACGGGCTTTCGGCTGTCCAATTGCCGGAGATAGGTCAGGAAGCGATCCTCCCATTCCAACCGGTAATCCAGTCTGGAGAGATCACGCCTCGCATTTGGCGTATACACATTCACGAGATAGTAATGTTCGAATTCCAGCGTGATGACCCGACCCTCAGGCTCCCCATCCTCTTCCAGACCGTAATAGACCGACAACGGCTTTATTCTAGTAAAGATAGCAGTGCCCGAGTATCCCTTCTTAAGCGCGTAATTCCAATACTGCGCATATTCCTCGCCATGATCCAGCATAATTTGCCCTTCCTGCAGCTTCGTCTCCTGTACGCAGAATATATCGGCATCCACTTCCTTGAAATAATCATTGAATCCTTTATTCACACAGGCTCTGAGGCCATTCACATTCCAAGATACCAGCTTCATATCATCTTTCCTTCCAGTGTGCGATGCGGCGCTGCATGACGGCTGCCCGGCTTTATCACTCCGTGCGCAGCTTCAGCGCGCGGTGTTTCGCTAACAGACCGCTTGTTCTCTCTCCCGCATTCCTATGTATGCTAGTGTAACATAGCCGCCAGGGGCAGGATCAACTACTATTCCAACACAGCTGCGAGGTTAACCGCCCAATACCCCCGACCAGGCCTCTGCCAGCAATTGAATGCCGCGCTCCATATCCCGTTCATTCAGCCCTCCGAATCCCAGATACAGCTTACTCTATGAGGGAACGCCTTCAGTGTTGTAGCCGACCAGTTCCTACAAGGCGCATTACAGATCAACCGCTGATCGAGGTAAAGAATTTACCTGCTACGCTACGCTTGAATTCAGCCAAGGGATGGCTGTTTATTTCGCAGATATCTACTCTTCTTGGCAAGGGGCAAACGAGGAATGGAAATGGGCTCTTACGCAAGTTCTTCCCTAGAGGTAGTGATTCCGCCGAGGTCACGGACTAAGAACTCGTCTATGTTTCTCGTCTCATTAACAAACGATATCAATGCAAGCAAGTGTTTTGGTTGAAAATCTACTCACGAATCTTCCGTGCACGTTATGTCACAATTAGCTCGTTGATACGCCAGAAAAATAAAATATTGTAATTTTAGCAACTTTATAGGAGTTTAATGCGTTATTTAAAATAGACAGCAGGATTGACATATGCAGTAGTAGGGTAATCGAGGCTACATGCAAAAGAATATGATAGAGAGGGGGCTATTCCTCAGCAGACGATGTAGTAAATTTTTGAAGGTCACAGATCTAGGTTAGCGGGCTGGAGAATGTAGGTACCAAACAAATTGGAATACAAAAAATTTATAGGAGGTTTCGAAATGAAGAAATTAGTCGCAACACTCTCTATTGCAGGTATACTGGTAGCTTCAAGTGCAACTGCTTTTGCAAACGTAATTATTCCAACTGATATGGATCGTAGCCAAATACCTCAACGAATTGAATTTGGTACTGATACAACCACACCGTCTGATCCATCTTTCACAACAATGGCAACAGGTGAGAGCATTTTGCTTCGTGCAATCGCCGATAATCCTGCTCCGTATCCTTTGTATGAATACAGCGCGACGGGGGTCACCGATCCTAAGAGCTTTCTTTATGTTGCTTCTGTAACCACTTCTCTTTTCCATGATAATGATTTCATTGGTCAGAGTGATCAGGCATTGGGATTAGCAGGTTTTGACGCAGAAGTGGAATTCTTAGCTGAATCTACCGCAGGTGGTTATTGGGAAGCTTTCTCCAACCACACTATAACAAACGGCTCTGACTTTTTTTCGGCCTGGACTGTAGATGGAGAGAATTATTAAATATAAGGCTCGCACCCTCCTTTACTGGAGGGTTTTTAATATCTATCATTTTCGGGGTGAAAAATGAAAAAGGCGAAATGGCTTAATTGTAATATGTTGATGGTTTTAATGGTTTTTCTTTGTTCTTGTTCTTCTACAAGTAGTAGAAGTGTATTAAAGGTTAGCGAAAATCATATTACACCCGTCACAATTGACAATAAAATAGAAGATTCAGAAGTGCCAAATATTTATTTCAGAGTCAATTTAGTTGATTCGAATGTTGAAGAACTCAATACCGGAAAAAACCAATATTATAAATTAAAAAGAGATGAATTAAACCAACTAAATTTATCTTTTATGATTGATAATTCTAAAATAGATACAAATATAACATTAATCGCCCTTCAAGGGAGAGATGTCACTGATATAAAACTAAAAAAAGGGAGTGATTGGTATAAAGCAATAGAGCTCCCTTCCAAATTAGGAAGCTCCAATAGTATTGATTTTTCAGTGAAATGGGATAGTAGTTCTAGTGAAGAATTAATAATTTTCCCTATAATAGAAGAGGCTAGGAATATGTACACTGGGGCTAGTCTTGGGGTTATAAGATGGTATATTGAAGATGCGAGTTCAAATAATTTTTTTACTGAAAAAGATCTGCAAACTCACAAATTAGACATACCACAAGAAGAGTATAGAAATGTATACCCGACACTTTCTTGGTTAAATTTCGATGGAACTAAAGTGAAGGTACGATTAATCGACTCAATACCAAGTACGCAGGACGAATATAATACGCTATCTATTAGTAAATTGTCACAGGATGCAATGATTGATGTGATTTACGTCAATAATTTAGGTCAGTCTAAGCTAATTTCAAGTGATAATAAATTAGTTAGAGACAAGAAACATGAGCTCACTTTAAAAGAGATTTCTGCAAATAATAATAAGGATAAAAAATTTAGAGAGTTCTATATAATTGTTAACCATAAAAACAAAGAGCTGTTAAAGGATATGATAGCCGTAAAAGAAGGGCATAAATTGGTGTCAACAAGCTTTCAACAAGTCATAGAAGTTATTCCTGTGTCAAAATAACCCGAATTTTGCCGCATGAAATAGAACGGTAAGTATTGACAGAGTTGGGCATACCATACTTAATATCTATCTGCCACAATTGATTAGGCCTACTCTGAAAGTCCAATGATTCACAAGACTAAGGCCGCTGCTTTCCCCCCGCTTAATGAACTGGTCTGCTCCTTCGAATTGTCGGATAAGCGGGGGTTATTCTTTTTTAGCAGCCCTTGCACAATTTCAAGTTCCTTCTCGTGGACTTTAGCGGCCTGTTGTGGCATTTTTCCATGCTCGCAACCGCCATAGTTCATGTAATGATCGTCTGCCAGGGAATTTCCTCACATGCAATTTACGGCGATTCCTAATCGAACCACGAGAGGTTCTCGTACATACGGTTCCCCCTTCAAACTCGTCAACGCTGCCTTCACGATCTGAAGTCTTGCTTCCTCTTTAGCATCTTTCCCGTACCGATCTAGTTGAATTAGGGGTCAGGAGAAATTAGGTTTTTTACTTATCTAATCTTTTCTCTAGCTCTTGAAATTTTTCTAATTGATAATGCTCATACTTTTTTAGAATTCTTATATAAGTGCTGAAGGTTACTTTCAAGACCTCTATGGCAACAATTAGTTCAGAAGCATGATCTTTATTTTTTTCTTTTGCCCTAAGGATTATAGAAGGGAGTTTTTTAATAATTTTCTGATGATCATTAGCAAACTCTTTTTCAAAATCAAAGCTCATTATTTCATCTTCCTTTCTTTTTAAGTGAAATTCCAATAAATATATCCAATTCTATCATCATTATAGCAGCTACGACGGGTTGACTGTAAATAATTCAGAGGTGTTCGGCGAGAGGGGCATTCATGCGCGTTCGGTAATGGGAGCCAGCTCCCTGCGGGATAATCTGCCGCTTGTCGTTGATTCTATCTTTGAGATGGCTGGCCGAGATGAGCGGTCGTAATACGAGCAACCCGCTTGTCCCGGCCCATCACTTGCTAATCGACTGTACAACCATCGCCGGATCAAACATAATAAAAGCATAAATTTGACTGCAAATCGGAGTGATCACGATGACGGAACAACGGAAGACAGCCTTGCTCGCTGGAGCAAGCGGATTAGTGGGGGCACAGCTGTTAAAGGACTTGCTGGAGAAGCAGCAATATTCACAGGTAAAGGTGCTTGTCCGCAATCCTCTAAGCTTGGAGCATCCGCGAATGGAGCAGATTGTCGTTGATTTTGACGAGCTAGGGAGCAGCCTGCAGCATTTTCAAGTGGACGATGTCTACTGCACCTTGGGCACAACGATCAAAAAAGCCGGAACACAAGAAGCATTCAAGAAGGTGGATCTCGACTATCCGCTTGCTCTGGCGAAGCTTGCCAAACAGGGCGGGGCACAGAGGTTTCTGATGGTTACCGCACTTGGCGCTAATCCTCGTTCGGGCAACTTCTATTCCCGTGTAAAGGGTGAGGTTGAGGAGAGCGTCAGAGACATTGGGCTGCCCGCTCTGCATATATTCCGGCCGTCGCTGCTGCTTGGCGATCGTAAGGAGTTCCGGCTTGTCGAGAAGCTCGCCATTATACTGAGCCCCTTATTCAAGCTCGTGATGCGTGGCCGATTGCGCCGATACAGACCCGTTCACGCTGCGATTGTTGCAAGAGCGATGGCTGTTAAGGGCAGTACGCTGCAAGAGGGTGTTTTTATTTACGAATCCGACCAAATTGCTGAGATAGGGGGCTAATCTGCTCCCAATACAGACGACGGGATCATTGCAGATGGATTTCGTACAGACAGGTTTAAGCAGGGCGCTCCATTGTCATACTTTTGTATTAGGAAGGGAAGTGAAGAGGCATTGAAGATTGAACTTGGCCGTTGTCTGCTGCGGGAAAGGCTGGCTGAAGCGGGAATGACGGTGGAAGAGCTTGCCCAGGGAATGCTGTACAGGACGGAGCGCATAGCGGACTTTATCGATAATAAAAGGGTGATGTCGCTCAAAAATGCGATATCAATCTCCCATATCGTTGGATGCCAGGTGGACAGCCTGTATGAGCTGATTCCAGCAACGGCAGCGGGTTCGCGCGAGTAAGAGCCGGAGTCTATTGACTGGAAGATCATTTTGGATTACTATAATGTCAGTGATCACTGACATATATTATTATGGATCTTATCTTAGAGAGAGGGAGTTGATCATGCGGCAAGCTAAGCAAGGAAGCGCTGAGAAGTTGCTGAAGGCTGCGATCGACCTCATTTCGGAGAGAGGCTATCATGCAGTTACAACGCAAGAAATCGCCTCAGCCGCTGATCTAAGTGAAAAGACCCTTTTTCGGCATTTCGGAAGCAAGCAAAGGCTGCTCGAAACCGCCCTTGAACGTTTTCGGTATGCCGAGGAGCTTCAAATTCTCTTCAACGAGCAGCTGGTGTGGGAGTTAGAAGCAGACTTGCTGGCCATCTGCAGGAAATATCATGACATCATGAACCATGACCGCAAGCTGATTCTGATCGCCCTGAAGGATGAGGTCCATATTCCCGGCTTTAAAGAACGCCGTCTGCAGAATCCTCATCAACTGCTGACATTGCTGACAGATTACTTCATTACGATGAGCGAGAAAGGCAAGATCGTTTGTTCGAACCCCGCCATGCAGGCGTTCACGTTCATGATGGCTCAATACGGCGCGTTCATGAACGATTTGGAGGCTGGGGAGAACTATCCCGGTATCGGGCTCGAACAGTTCATACAAGAGAACGTGAAGGTTTTCGCCAGATCACTAACGATACAGAAGGAGCTGTAACGAAATGATGAACGAGGAAGTAGCGGCCTTTATCGAAAATCTGAGTCAGCCGTGGCAAGTCGAGGTTGGCAGCCGGCTGCGCCAAATGGTGCATCAATCCATTCCAGAAGCTGCGGAACGCATACAATACAAAAAGCCCCATTTTCTAAAGAATGGACATTATGCTGCAGTTATCTCGCCGTCGAAAGATGCCATTGCCTTTATGATTATGAATGCAACCGGTCTTGAATTCCCCAAGGAATTCGAAGGCCCAGCCGAGCGCAAATGGCTTAAAATTCGTGAAGGGGATACGCCTGATTACGAGCTGTTGGCCAAGCTGTTGATCCAAGCCTCTAGCACTTTGTAGTGATGCGAGCTAAGCGAAACATGCGAAACAGCAGGTTTTTGCTCACTTCTGGCCCCATGAAGGTGAAATGCCTGCCAGAGCGCAGGCATTTCACCTTCATTTCCCCTTATCGGCCGATTTCCCCCTAAATTCATGTACTTTCGCAGGTATTCCACCATTATGGCGTCTTGTAACCGAAATTCCTGCACATTCGCAGGCTTCTCACTCCGTCACTTTGCCTTCCAACCACACTTGAAGAAGGGAAAGGCAACGCCGGGAACCTCCCAGGAGGGGTTATTGCCGATGCAGTTATGGCGGCGAAGAGAATGACTGATATCTGGTTAACCTGCTCAGTGGGCGAGCATGAACCAATAAGCGCGAGTGACAGGGGCGAAATGCCCCTGTCACTCGCGCTTTTTTACTAGGCTTGAAACGATAAATAATCTACTTAGGGGACAGCTTCTTTTCCCATTTATCTCTTCATGCGGATGAGATGAATAATGATTGTGCCGAAGATGATAACGAGTACGGCAGGGAGCAGCCAGACTCCGATTCCTGCGGAATGCCCAAGTGCATTCTGGATGATGGACCATTGCAAATACCCGAAGAGGAGAACAAGCTCGACCTTCATCCAGCTTAACAGCAGCTTCGCCGTTTGATACTGATGGGGAGCATTCTCGGCATTAATTTTGAAGGGATAGTTGAATTTATGCGGGTATTTGCTCAGGATGGATAGTCCTATGAACAGAATGAGCGATAGCAGCGGCAGTATAAGCAGAGTAGCTTTGCTGCCCCATCCGTCTGCTTCACCGCGTCCGTTGTAATGAATGGGAACCGTCTGCGGGAGATCGGACCAATTGAGTATGAAATAAATGATCGAGAAAGCGAGTACAACGACGGACAGGATGTCATGCAGCTGTTCGAGCCGTGTTCGCGGCAAAGACAGAACGGGTAATTTCTCCATGAGGGCAGCACCACCAAGTATAGTATTTTAAGATAGACTTATAATAAGTATAACTTATAATTGGCAGCATGACCAGAATTCCACAGCCCGCGGCTCATTGCCGCCCCAGATGCCGCTGGGCACTGAAATAATCGATCAGAGCATAGACCAAGCCGACGGCTGCGAAGACAATAATTGAAGTCATGGGGTATAGCTGATACTCCTGGATGAACCGGTCATCGTAGAGGGAGTCGAATACCCATTTGCCAAGTGCCGCTCCCAACAGCGGATACAGGGTCAGCCTCATGCTGGAGAACGGTATGAATCTGCGGACAATAAGGGAGATCGGCAGCAAAGTCAGGGGAAAGAGCATAAAGATGACGAGGCTGAGCATGCCGAGTAGCATGAAGCCCATATCCATCAGGCCCATAAATTCCGTTGTCGTGATTTTATTCCCTTCCAGCTTCTCCAATCCCCATATTGCGGCGCTTAGAAGAAGGGTAGAGCTCATCCAGAGGATGAAGTAATGTTTGGCCATCGGTCTATAATCGCTTCCTTTCCGGCTCATGTGCAGTACATAAATTGATCTTATAAAGTCTATCAGAGAATTGAAATTGTTATCTTCCCCATAACATTGTATGTTAAATGAATAGACTGCGAACGGAACGATAAGGTTGCGGCGGAGCGGCATTTCATGCGGTGAAGCGGTCAGGAGGAGAACGGATATGAATTGGAATTACTATAATACGTTTATTACGATTGCTTCGGATTGTCCGGCAGATTACGGTATGATCCCTTTGGATAAGAAGACGGGAAAAACGAAGCCGGGTATTGAGTATGAGCTGGTTGCGAATCATCCTTACGAGTATACGCAGGAAGAGCTGCTGTTCGAGGTTCATGTCAGGCACAAGGAGATAACGGCGGAGGAGCTTGCGGAGCGAGGGACACAGCTTAAGGACGAGTTCTTTCAGAAGCCGCAGGCTTGTCTCAGAGCCTCGATGCTGCCCAAGAAATACGGCTGGGGGATTCATTTCAACCAGGATGGGAAAATGGCGCTCGTTCCGATGGAATCGGCCGATTATATGCATTTCGTGGAGGGGGACAACGGTGATCTGAAGCTGCTGCCTGCCATGCGGAACAGCAAGAAGAAGTAATCTAAGGCCGGTAATCAAGAGCGGAACTCTTGCAACCAGCCTTATGCTGGGTTTCTTGCCTGTAGATCGACGATGCTCACTCTGACGTCTGTTATTTCACCCGGATAAGACGAATGCGGGCAAATGCGTATGTCGCCAGAATCGGTACGCTTGGTATTAAACCGAGTATGCCTGCTGATTTCAGAATGATGGCCAGCGGAGCAGAAC
Organism: Paenibacillus oenotherae; assembly: GCF_019443105.1. Classification (GTDB taxonomy): domain Bacteria; phylum Bacillota; class Bacilli; order Paenibacillales; family Paenibacillaceae; genus Paenibacillus_Z; species Paenibacillus_Z oenotherae. The sequence goes on along the minus strand of NZ_JAHZIJ010000007.1, from coordinate 37,847 downwards.
TCTCTGCGGACTGTGTGGCGATAAGCAGAGCGAACATGATAACGGTGAAGAGGGGAACCGCCAGCATAGGCTTCATCAGTCTTACGAGACTCTTGTATTTCTCCGACTTCGTATCGGAATCTGTGTAGATCGGTTTCGTTCCGGCAGGTGCCGAGAAAATGTGGATTCGCTCCTGCGAGCATACTTTCGTCCAGCCGCTTGCTTCGAATAATTCAACATAATCCCTGAGCTCGTCATGCTCAACCTTGTTATAATCCACGGAGTATACGAGCTGCTGCGGCTCGCCCCTGCGCACATAATAGCCGAAGGAAGCGAAGGATTCCAGCAGCCACCCCTTCGCAGCAAGCCGGCTTAGTTTATTCATATCCCGGTTCTCTGTGAATGCAAGCCCGCCAGATGCAATGTACCGTCTTTGTTTACCCATTATGTTCTTCCTCCCTCGCTGATTGCAGTGCTTGAGTGCCGTGATCGGCCATCTTTTGCCTGCGCTCGATCTCCTTGTGCAGCAGCCGCTGCCCGGCCTCGGTAATCCTGTACGTCTTGCGCCGGTCATTGTCTTCCTCGCCCGACAATACGATACACTTGTTGTCCTGCAGCTTCTTGATCAAGGTATAGGCTGTTGCCGGCCCGATTGTAACCTCACCCGCAGTCAAATTCTCGATATAGCTCATAATGCCATAGCCATGTCTGGGAACGAGAAGCGACAGCAGAATATAATAGGCTGCATCTGTTAGCTGGTCCGCATCGAATGAATTGCCTCTGGACAAGAACGTCACCTCCAAATTCTTATATCCATTAATGTTATATCCATTAATGTTATATCCATAATTGATATATCTATAATGGATATATTAAAAGGAGAGGGTCTTTTTGTCAATAGCTCATTTTGAAATCGATGCAGTGCTTCATTTTTTAATTCAAAGTTGACGGGTAGGAATAGTTGGTATATGATGTTAGCATTAGTAAAAAGAAAGAAGACCTACCGGTCGGCCGGAGGTCTCCTGACCAATACCTTCCATGATGGAGGATTGGATCGAGGAGGCCTCCTTCTTTATTTTGCACAATTACTACTAGGGGGCATTTCTCATGAAACGAAGATCAGCAGGCAAAAGCGCAGCGGTATTATCGATTCTCTTATTAAGCATGGCCTTGGTTCTGTCGGCTTGCTCGGCCAAGAATAACAAGAATTCCGCAGATGGTTCCGCGTCACAGCAGGGGGACTCTAGCGGCAGCGCCAGCACGGGCGATTCCAATACAGCTGACAAGAAGCCGGAGGCAACCAAGGAGCTTCGGTTCGGCTATCAGAAGTACGGCACGGTTAACATTCTGAAGGCGCAGGGCCATCTGGACAAAAGGCTGGAGGCAGAGGGCTATAAAGTGACATGGACAGAATTCCCCGGCGGCCCGCAGCTGCTCGAAGCACTTAATGTCGGCAGTATAGATGTGGGTCATACGGGGGAAGCGCCGCCGATATTCGCGCAAGCTGCAGGAGCGCCGCTTATTTATCTCGGACACGAACCTGCCAGCCCGGGCAGCGAAGGCATCTTGGTGCCCAAGGATTCGAAGATCGCGACGGTTGCCGACTTGAAGGGCAAAAAGGTTGCATTGAACAAAGGCTCCAACGTTCATTATTTGCTTGTGAAGGCGCTGGAGCAGGCCGGTGTCGCGTATGAGGATATTGAGACGGTGTTTCTGAAGCCTGGCGATGCCAGGGTTGCTTTTGACAATGGCAGCGTAGATGCCTGGGTCATCTGGGATCCGTTCCTTGCAGCGGCACAGACCGCGACGGGAGCGAAGCTGCTCATCGACGGCAAGGACCTTGTTGCGAACCATGAGTTCTATCTGGCCTCCCGCTCATTCGTGGAAGGGAATAAGGCGATTATAGATTCCGTGCTGGATGAGCTGAACAAGGTAGATGTCTGGGCCAAGGAGAATCAGAAGGAAGTGGCGGCTTTGTTGTCCCCGCAGCTTAACATTGATGTTCCTGCTCTGGAGCTGGCCTCCGGAAGACGTGATTACGGACTTCTGCCGATCGACGAGTCTATCATTGAAGCACAGCAGCAAATTGCCGATACGTTCTTCAAGCTAGGTCTTATTCCCAATGAAATTAAAGTCAAGGATGCAGTGATCGAGTAACGAGACAGCTCGGTTTGAGAGAGTGGGGTATACGTCATGAGTAGAAGTATCAAGTGGAAGCAGAATGGTTTCTCCATCGGCCTGCAATGGCTGATTCCAGTCATTATCGTTATCGTCTGGCAGTGGTTAGGCAGTCTTGGAGTGATTTCGAGCCGGATACTGCCCACTCCGTTGTCAACGCTTGAAGCAGGCGTTAAGCTGATCCGCAATGGCGAGTTGTTCGGATATATCGGCGACAGCACGCGCCGTGCGCTGATCGGATTTGCGATTGGCGGCAGCATCGGATTCATACTCGGTTTTCTGAATGGTATTGTCTCCTTATCGGAGAAGCTGACGGATACGAGTATCCAGATGATTCGCAACATTCCGCATCTCGCGCTCATACCGCTTGTCATCGCTTGGTTCGGTATCGGGGAAGAGGCCAAAATCTTCCTCGTCGCGCTCGGGGTCGCTTTCCCCATCTATCTGAATACCCACCATGGCATCCGGTCCGTTGATTCCGGCCTGATCGAGATGGGGCGCACTTACGGGCTGACAGGATTCGCCCTGTTCCGCAGCATTATTCTGCCAGGCGCGCTCCCGGCTATTCTCATTGGTGTTCGCTATGCGCTAGGAATTATGTGGATCACGCTTATTGTAGCGGAGACGATTTCTTCTGATTCCGGCATTGGTTACATGGCCATGAATGCGCGTGAATTTATGCAGCTCGACGTTGTTGTGCTCAGTATTCTGCTGTATGCCTTGCTTGGCAAACTATCGGATTGGCTCGCCAAGCTAATGGAGAGGAGCTGGCTGAAATGGCATCCCCAATACCGTTAAGCAATGATATCGAGACCCCTCGTTCCGAGAAGCCGGTGCTCGTTAAGCAAGGCGCCGAGACAGCGCCGGAATCATCGGCAGAGGGCGGACTGGGAATTGCAGTTGGCGGAGCGGTTGTGCAGTTTGGGCAGCAGCGGGTGCTTAGAGGGTTGAATGTAACTGTTGCGCCTGGAGAGTTTCTCGCCATCGTGGGCAGAAGCGGATGCGGCAAAAGCACCCTGCTCCGTCTGATTGCCGGCTTGGAGAAGCCGTCTGCGGGTACCGTCTCGTTCGATGGTGAGGCGTCTGCTGGGCTTCGCTCCGACGTTCGCATCATGTTCCAGGATGCCCGTCTGCTGCCATGGAAATCCGTATTGGACAACGTAAGAATCGGTGCCCCGGGCGGCGACAAGGCCAAGGCTCTGGAGGCGCTCGATCTGGTTGGCCTGGCGGATCGGGCAGGCGAATGGCCGTCCGTATTATCCGGCGGACAGCGTCAGCGTGTGGCGCTCGCTCGTGCGCTTGCAGGCAATCCGCGGCTGCTGCTCTTCGATGAGCCGCTTGGCGCGCTGGATGCGCTGACCCGCATTGAGATGCAGGATCTGATTGAACGGCTGTGGCAGGAGCGCCAGTTCACAGCCATTATCGTTACACATGATGTAAGTGAAGCGGTGGCGCTTGCGGATCGGGTTGTACTGGTGGAGAACGGGGCCATTTCGCTCGATGTGGATATCGCTCTGTCACGGCCGCGGGAGAGAGTCAGCGGGTTTGCCTATTACGAGAAGATGATTCTTGACCGCGTTATGACGCGAAGCAAGGATGATGGGTCAGAGGATGGCTACTCCATCTGATTAAGGAAGCTGAGAGAGCCCGATGATCAGGAGGCTCTCTTCTTCCACGCCTACAGACTGCAGGGATGTAACCGCTTACTAAAAAATAGGTAAAATTATGGATTGAGCCGTATTCGACAGCATTCGATGTGCTATAATGATGGCGTTAACAGGTCGAGGGAGGTCATTATATGTCCATAGAAACGGCTCGGTTACGGCAACTATCTTTGTTTGAGAACATCGGTGAAGACGCTTTGGAGGCAATGGCCGGCATATTCGTTGTGGAGCAGCTGGATGGAGATCAGTATGTTCTGAGACAGGGAGAGGAAGGCAGCAAATTTTACATGATTGAGAGCGGCAAAGTCGAGATCAGCCGGCTGCAGGAGGATGGACAGCGGGTAGTTCTGGCCGTGCTCAAGGAAGGCGATCATTTTGGCGAGATTGCCCTTATGAGGAAGTCGGCCCGCAATGCGGATGTAAGAACCGTGACGCCGTGCCTGCTTGTAACGATAACTCACGAGAATTTCCACGAACTCTTAGAACGGCAGCCTCACATCAAATCCAAGCTGGAAAAGCTTCTTGCCGAGCGGTCCTGATAGCGGATTAGAAGTTGGCCAGGCAAGAGCAAGGTAGAACCTCCATTGATGCCAATGCCCCGCTATTATTTTCTATGATCTGACAAGCTAGCCTCACAGTAATAACCTGCGGTCGGTTACAACGGCGGAAAAATCAGCACGAACCAACGTGGATCCGGCGCAGATCCAGTACGGGGGTTTGATATGAGGAGCGCTGCAGGTCATGTCGGGCTTTCTCAATTAGGAAGAACCCCATTGATGCCAATGGAGGTTCTTCCTGCATGCGTGGGCTTCAGATGCCCAGCTCAGCTTAGCACTCGGTGCTATCTGATATAGCTGGGCAGCAGCTTTTACTTGCTATATTCCTGCAGCAGCCTTGCGAAAGTGTCTTGCGAGCGTTTGATCTGCTCGATGGGCACACTGTAGGAGATGCGGAAATGGCCTTTTCTGCCGAAACCCGACCCCGGCACAATAAGCAAACGGTAATCTTGTGCTGCCTTGAGGCAGAACTCGACATCATCTACGATCGGACTTTTGGGGAAAATGAAGAAACCGCCGCGAGGCATAACAAAATCATACCCGGCAGACTGCAGCACTTGCACCATCAGGTCACGGCGCTCGCGATACTCGTGCTGCGGAATACGCAGAGATTCCATAGCGGCGATTGCGCGCTGGACCAGCAGCGGCGCGTTGACGAAGCCAAGTGTCCGGTTGCAGAATACCAGTCCTGCTATAAGCGTGCCAACATCCTCCATGGACGCATCGATGCCAATGTAGCCGAGCCGTTCTCCCGCCAGGCCGAGATCCTTGCTGAAGGAGCTGGCCAGAATCGTGCGGTGATAGGCAGCGAAAGGATTAGGCGCTTCCGCATCATAGATCAATTGTCCGTAAGGATCATCGCAGAGCAAATAAATGGTGCTGCCGTATTTCTTCTCCGCCTCGGCCAGCAGGGCGCCAAGCGCGTTCAGAATGTCCTGGCCGAGCAGCGCTCCTGTCGGATTATGGGGAGTATTAATAATGATAGCCCGCGTGCGGTCGGAAAGTGAGCGCTCGATCTCTGCAAGATCCAGCGAGAACTGCTCGTCAAGCTGGCAATGAACGGCTGCACCGCCATGATTGGCTACATAATAATCATATTCGACAAAATAAGGGGTCGGAATAATGACCTCATCCCCGGCATTGAGAATGCCCTTCAGGATCACATTAAGCGCCCCGCCAGCACCAACGGTCATCACGACAGTGCCTGCTGTTACCCCGGTCTGGAAACGCTCATTAATGAAAGAGGCTACCTTGGCGCGGGCTTCTGGCAGCCCTTGGTTTGGAATATAGCGGTGTTTGCCCGGCAGTTCGGCAGCTACAACAGATTGCAGCGCTTCAAGAAATGAGGCTGGCGGCTCTACAATGGGATTGCCGAGCGAGAAATCAAAGACGCTGTCCTCGCCGTGCAAGCTTCTTAGGCGGGCGCCTTCATCGAACAGCTTGCGTATCCAGCTGCCTTTCTCCAGATGATCTGCGATATAGTTTGAGATTGTATTCATACATTCCTCCGATGGATTGGCATTATAGACCTGTCCCACAATTGTATCAAATTAATCGTCCGTAGAATATTCCCTATGCTCAAATCTTCGGCGTCGCCGCTAAGGCGGGTTGGACAGTCCTCCAAGCAAATGATAAAATGCTCCAAACAATTGTCGAAACAACTATCGATTCAGTGGTTGCAAACATAATAATAAGTCAGAAGAGGGAAGGAACTACAGGCGATGCATGAAACAGATAATGCTTTAAAGCCGCTCAAGCAGCCGAGCCGTCTATGGACAGCGATGGTTCTTGGCGCATTAACGGCTATAGGCCCGCTCTCCATGGACATGTACTTGCCAGCCTTGCCGGTCATCGGCGATGAACTGAACGCTTCGACATCCATGACCCAGCTCAGCTTGACTGCATGCTTGCTGGGCATGGCAGTCGGCCAGTTGATCGCGGGGCCTATCAGTGATGTGAGGGGGCGCCGGTTTCCTTTAATGATTGGTGTCGCTGTGTACGCCATGATCTCCTTGCTCTGTGTGTTCGCGCCCTCAATCGGTGTGTTTATCGGGTTAAGGTTCGTTCAAGGCTTGGCAGGGGCGGTGGGCATCGTTATATCCCGGGCCAGTGTGCGCGACATGTACGCTGGTGTTGAATTGACGAAGTTCTTCGCATTATTAATGCTCGTCAATGGAGCGGCGCCTATACTTGCCCCGATTCTCGGTGCAGAGGTGCTGGTATATACATCGTGGAGAGGCGTATTTGCAGTATTGAGCGGGATTGGCGTCCTGATGCTGCTTGCCGTTATGTTCGGGCTTAAAGAAACGCTGCCGCCGGAGCGGCGTTCCAGAGGAGGATTCTTTCATTCACTTGCGACATACCGCCGTCTGCTGGGGGATTCCAGCTTTATCGGATATGCATTGATACAAGGCTTTATTATGGCGGGAATGTTCGCTTATATCTCAGGCTCAACGTTCGTCCTGCAGGAGATATTCGGCGTTTCGGCCCGGAGCTACAGCCTGATCTTCGGTATCAATGGGATTGGAATTATCGTTGCAGGCCAGATCGCGGGAAGATTGGCGGGCCGTGTCCGTGAACGGACGATTCTGGGCAGCGGGCTTGTACTTTCCTTCAGTGGCGGGCTGCTGCTGCTCCTCGCAGCTTTAGTCGGCGGCGGGCTTTATGTTGTTCTGCCGGCATTGTTCCTGGTCGTAGCAAGTGTGGGGTTAATCGCAACGACAACCTCATCGCTAGCGATGCAGAATCAAGGACAATCGGCAGGTACCGCTTCGGCGCTGCTGGGGATGCTGTCCTTCATTGTAGGAGGTGCCGCCGCCCCGCTTGTAGGGATCGGAGGCAGCGCATCCATCCTTCCGATGGCTGTCGTGATCGCGGTTCTGAATATTCTGGCCCTCGTATGCTTCCTGTTTCTGACGAAGCGTTCAGGTGCTTGAATGTTGGATGCTATCAACGGGATTTTATTTTATATTTGTTATACAAGGCTGAGAAAGACACAAGTATAGATCAAAGGGAGCGTTAAAAGGAAGTCGATAATACTAATATGGGGGGAATGGATGATGAGTGAAGCGGAGCTGTTGGAGCAGTCATTCGAGCTTGATCTGGGCAGCGAACTGGTTGTGAGAGGCGAGGTTAGAGTCCGGGATGACGGGATTGCCAAGCCTGCATTAATTGTGTCGCATGGCTTTAAAGGCTTCAAGGACTGGGGGTTTATTCCCTATGCTGCAAGGTCAATGGCTGCCGGGGGCTACGCGGTAATTACCTTCAATTTCTCGTGCAGCGGTGTGAGAGAGACGGATTTTGATGAGCTGGACAAGTTCGGTGTGAATACCTACTCCAGAGAACAAGCTGATCTGGAGGCGTTGTTGGCTGCGTTAGTGGAGGGGCGACTGCCGCTTGTTCATCTGATTGAACGGAGCAGCATTTTCCTGCTGGGACATAGCCGGGGCGGCGGCAATAGTGTACTGTTCGCGGCGGAGCATCCCTTGATTCGGGCGGTTGTCGCCTGGAATGGGATCGGGGATTGCAATTTGTTCGACGAGGCGTTCCGGGAGGAGGTTCTCCGCAATGGGGTCGGTTATGTGGCCAATGCGCGGACGAAGCAGCAGATGCCGATAGCAAGAGTGTTTTTTGACGATTTGGACAGCAATAGCGAGCGATTCAATATTCCCGCCAGGGCCGCCGAGATCGATACGCCGATCCTGTTCATACAAGGGGACGGGGATTCGGAGCGGCTGCTTGAGGGCAATCGTCTCCTGCGGGAAGCGGCTCCGGACAAGTCGCATGTTACGCTGGAGGGAGCTAATCATACCTTCGGCGCTGTTCATCCTTTTGCGGGCACGACCGGGCATTTGGAGAAGGCTATCGAGCTATCTCTTGCGTTCTTGAACAAGTACACCGGGAATTAAGGACACAACTGCTGGCGGATCGCCCGCAAAGCGAGAAGCTGTCGAACAATCCGCTCTGCAGGGCCGCCTGGCTGATTGTGGTGCAGGCGGCGTGTCTGCCGGGGGTCTCGCCCCCCGTTTAAGCTCTCGGATGGAGTAGCCGAAGTCCATCTGCAGGTGGGGATAATCACGGAAGCTCTCCCAATCTCCACCCCATGTAAAGCCCAGCCTCTTGGCAATCTCCACGACTTCCATCCAATCTGACGTCCCGTCCCCGTTCCCGTCATATTCGAGATCCCAGATCGCCTTGCCCCGCTTGTCAATCAACGCAAAATCAACCGCCAGCCCGTAATTATGATACGAATGGCCGCCCTTCACCTTCGTAACGATAGAACCTTCATCATCGCGCCCTTTGCGATACAGCGCATCCTGCTCCGCCGAGCTGCGGAAGCCGTCTGTGATCAGAATTTTGATCCCCTTACGGGCGGATTCCTCTGTAAGCTGCTTACTTTTGGCGGCAACCTCAGGATGCAGCTCCGTTACAGGCGGAACATCTGCTATGGGGGCATCCATAATTGTGCGTCCGAGGGAGAGCAGCCCTTCCCGGAATAGGACAGCAATCATCAGGAGTATGGCAATCAAAAGCAGTCTGCGCTTTCTCGATCTCTTGCGCGGCGGCGGGGGCAATGGGATTCTATAGTTGTAATCGATCATTTGGTTGTTTGTTCTCATCGTTCCTGCCTTTATCATTTATCATTTTTTGTTCCACGGAGTGCGAAGGGCTTCTCTTCTGCAGCAGGCCCTTTCCGTCAATCCTTCTATTGTAGGCGATCCCGCTATCTTTGGGAAATAGTCCCGGGTTGGATCATCGACTGGACCTTGGTCTTGGTCGCGGAACTCCGCCGGATGAACAGGTGATGAGAGGGTCTTTACAATTACACCATATTGGCATGATATTCGTATAATACTTGCTCTCTATACTAAGCACTTATGGACTTCAATTCATCGTAGAGGCAGGAAACTTGAATGAGCACTTGGAAATCTGCATTAATGATTGTATTATCCGCAAGCCTTCTGCTGCCGGCAGGCACAGCAATGGCAGCAAGCGCGAGTACAGCAGGCTATGAGCCGCTGAGGAAGCATATGGACGAGATCGGCGCGGCGATTACTTGGGACAGTGATGACCGATCGGCATTGGTTAAGCTGAAGAATGGCATTGTCGGTACATTCACCGCAGGCGAGAAGGAATACCGTCTGGCGGGCAAAGGGGGCAAGCTTGCGAGCGAGATCAAGCTGGTAGGGAGCCAAATGTACATTCCTTCCGCCGCCTTGAAGCTTATCATGGCTGAGAATGCGAAATTCAGCAAGCCAGAGGATGTCATCCCAACTTTCTCGGTTACAGCGCAAGTGGAGACCGATGCGGTGGAGGATGGCGAGGATGCGGCTGACGATCCGGCAATCTGGCTTGATCCGGCGAACCCGTCCAATTCCAAGCTGGTTGCTACGAACAAGGGCGGCGGCGTTCTCGTATACGATCTGAACGGCAAGCAGCTGCAAAATTATAATATCGGCAAAATGAACAATATTGACATTCGCTATGATTTTTCGCTTGGCGGCAAGAAGATCGATATCGCTGCAGCGACGAACCGCTCCAAGAATACCATCGACGTGTTTGCGATCAATGGCGCAACCGGTGAATTGAAGGATGTCCTGGCAGCGCCAATCCGTGCGAAGATGGAGGAAGTATACGGCTTCAGCCTCTATCACAGTCTGAGAAGCGGCAAGTTCTACGCGCTGGCACTGGGCAAGGAAGGTGAATTCGAGCAGTATGAGCTCACCGATAACGGCAAGGGCAAGATTGCAGGCAAGCTGGTACGGGAATTTAAGCTGGCGACCCAGTCGGAGGGTCTTGTTGCGGATGATGAATATGGTTTGATGTACATTGCGGAGGAAGATTATGCGATCTACAAATACAGTGCAGAGCCAAGCGGCGGTTTGAAGCCCCTGTCCACAGTAGATATTGCGGATGGCCGCAGGCTGCAGGATGATATCGAGGGCTTGACTATTTATTACGGGGCAGACGGCAGCGGATACTTGATTGCCTCCAGCCAAGGCAATGACAGCTATGCGGTCTATGACCGCCAAGGCAGCAACAAATATATAACCAGCTTCAAAATCAAGGCTGGAGAGAAGACCGACGGAACCTCCGTTACGGATGGAATCGACGTTCTGGGCTTCGGGCTGGGCGAGCAGTTCCCTTACGGCATCTTCGTCGCGCAGGATGATTCCAATATGAATGGCGATACGGAGCTGAATCAGAACTTCAAAGTCGTTGCATGGGAGCAGATCGCCCAAGGCGCAGGGACGCCGCTGCTGATGGACAATACCGTCAATCCACGCAAGCTTGTACAGCGCAAAGCGCATTAGTTGCTGAATGGTTATAAGAGTACAATCGTTACTGAATGGTTATAGTTAGAACGGGGCTGTCCGAAAAGCCCAATATCCAATAATCCAGTCCAAAATGATGTGAAGGGATATTTTTCAAAACCACTAAAATGTGGGGCTGGAAGCATCTTTTTCGTATTATTAGGTCAGCCGGAGTAAGAAGCCTTCGAATGTCAGGTTGTCCAGAAAGCCATTGTTTTCACTGAATCATACAAAATGGAAGAAGGAAAAGAGTGAAATCTACCGGCCGGATGTTCGGTAGTCAGTCACTCTTGCGCGTTAGAGGTCAATTGACAGAAAGCCCGCCGGACTTTCTCAAAAGCCTGCGAATAGGCTGGCTTTTTATCCTTTCTGTTTGATAAAGACCGAATGCCTGCCAAAGCGCAGGCTTTTCGCCATGTTTTCCCTCTATTAGCCCGATCGGCCATATATGCCTGCGTAATCGCAGGCATTCTGTCTATAAGGGGTACTTTTAGCTGAAATTCCTGCACTTTGGCAGGCTTCCCTTTCACCACCAACCGAATGTGTTGCAGTCACTCACTCTCATACGCTTAGAAGCTTAGCTAACGGAAGCGCTCCAACAGACTTTCTGGGCAGCCTGCAAATGTGCATGAATTTCGGTTACAAGACGTCATAATTGGTAGAATGCCTGCGAATGTGCATGAAATTGAGCAATAATCGGCCGTTAAGGGGAAACTAAGGTAAAATGCCTGCACTCTGGCAGGCATTTCACCTTCATCATGTCAGTAACGAGAAAACCTGCGGTTTCGCATGTTTCGCCGAGTGGGAGCTGAGATTTCGCTGAGATTTCCAAAAAGGACTTTCGGCATAGCCTCGTTCTTTAATAATCAACAGAAGCCGCAGTGTATGGAATGCCGGAAATCGGGGACGCTACCCTTAATAGGGAGACATTATGTATAGGATTGAGGGTTCGGATGACCAAATCGTCGGTAAAAGTGAAGATTTGATTAACATTTTTTGCTTTTTTACGGCGCTTTCCAGCAGTTACAGTTTACATTTCATGTAACATCTTTATACTTAATAGAGAGGCATGCAACTTTAGGAGAATCAAGAGGAGGGCTTTATCTGAGCAAGGTTATTAAAGCAGGTATAGTTGGTTACGGGAATCTGGGCAAAGGTGTGGAGAAAGCAATCGCACAAAACCCCGACATAGAACTGGTTGCTATATTTACGCGGAGGGAACCGGGACAGATGACAGCACATGCGGCTGGCGTGAAGTTCGAGCATATCTCAGCGGCTGAGCAGTATAAAGGTGTTATTGATGTGATGATTCTATGCGGCGGCTCGGCAACGGATCTTCCGGAGCAGACCCCTGTTATAGCTAAAATGTTCAATACCGTAGACAGCTTCGATACTCATGCGAAGATTCCTGAATTCTACGAGACGGTTAACGCCGCGGCGAAGCAAGGCGGTACTGTGAGCGTTATCTCGACAGGCTGGGATCCGGGCTTATTCTCGCTTAACCGGCTGCTCGCTGAAGCGATTCTTCCGGAAGGCACGGATTACACGTTCTGGGGCAAAGGGGTAAGTCAAGGCCATTCCGATGCTATTCGCCGTGTGCCTGGCGTTAAAGCTGGCGTGCAGTACACGGTTCCTGTGCAGAGTGTGATCGACCGTATTCGTGCGGGAGAAACACCTGAATTGTCCACGCGCGAGAAGCATCTGCGTGAATGCTATGTCGTGGCAGAGGACGGCGCAAACGAGGAGCAGATCCGCGAGACGATCGTTTCGATGCCGAACTACTTTGCAGATTACGACACAACGGTTACTTTCATTACTGAAGAGGAATTGGCTGCGAATCATAAAGGCATGCCGCATGGCGGCTTCGTCATTCGGAGCGGAATTACCGGGGAAGGCACGAAGCAGATTGTCGAGTTCGGCCTGAAGCTGGAGAGCAACCCTGAATTCACGGCAAGCGTGCTGGTAGCTTATGCTAGAGCGGCATACAAATTGAGCGCTGAAGGCGTTACTGGCGCGAAAACGGTGTTCGATATTCCACTCGGATATCTGTCGCCGAAGTCGCCGGAAGAGCTCCGCAAAGAATTGTTATAGAATGTTCAAAATATTGGGACCTTATCATCTACAAGGGTGATAGGGTCTTTTTTTATGCTTAGATTCCATTTTATTGGTAATCAGGTATTCAGAGTGAAATAAACATATTGACGAATTGACCGATGTTTGTTTAAAATTTGTAGGTGTAAAGTGCAAAGTTTCGGATGAAAAGTACAAATTTTTGTGAGTTTGAGGCAAGATGAGGCGTAATTTAGATTAAGGAGCGTTGTTGAAATTGATATCAACCATTTCGCAAGACAATCAGACAGCAGCCCAGCAGTATGTGCAATCGGTGTATGAATCTGTTATTGCCCGCAATCCCCATGAGAGTGAATTCCATCAAGCAGTGAAGGAAATTCTGGACTCCCTTACTCCTGTGTTTGAAAAGCACCCCAAATACATGAAGAGCGGCATTCTGGAGAGAATTGTAGAGCCGGAGCGAGTTGTCTCCTTCCGTGTACCTTGGGTTGATGATAATGGCAATGTTCATGTGAACCGCGGTTTCCGCGCACAGTTCAACAGCGCTCTCGGACCTTACAAGGGCGGCATTCGGTTCCATCCGTCTGTCAACGCGAGCATTATTAAGTTCCTCGGCTTCGAGCAAATCTTCAAGAACTCCCTGACAGGCCAGCCTATCGGCGGCGGCAAAGGCGGCTCTGACTTCGATCCGAAAGGCAAGTCCGATAACGAAATTATGCGTTTTACCCAAAGCTTCATGACAGAGCTGTACAAATACATCGGCCCTGATGCGGATATTCCGGCTGGTGATATTGGTGTTGGAGCTAGAGAAATCGGATTCATGTTTGGTCAATACAAACGGATTAGAGGCGGCCACGAAGCTGGCGTTCTTACCGGCAAAGGAATCGTATACGGCGGCAGCTTGACCAGAACGGAAGCTACCGGATACGGCTGCGTCTACTTCGTTAATGAAATGCTGAAATTCAAAGGCCTCAGCTTCCAGGACAGCACGGTTGTTATCTCCGGTTCCGGCAACGTATCGATCTATGCGATCGAGAAAGCTCAGCAGCTGGGTGCGAAAGTTATTGCATGCAGCGACTCCAATGGATACATCCACGATCCGAACGGCATTAATCTGGAGACGGTCAAGCTTCTTAAAGAAGTTCAACGTCAACGCATCAGCGAATATGTGCAGCATCATCCACACGCCACTTACGTAGAAGGCTGCCAAAATATTTGGTCCCTCCCATGTGATATCGCTCTTCCATGTGCAACGCAAAATGAAATCGACGAACAAGCGGCGAAGGTGCTGGTCTCTAACGGTGTCAAAGCGATCGGCGAAGGCGCGAACATGCCGTCCACTCTGGAGGCGATTGAAGTATTCCTGGGCAATGGCGTTCTGTTCGGACCTGCCAAAGCAGCGAATGCGGGCGGCGTAGCTGTCTCCGCACTGGAGATGGCCCAGAACAGCATGAGATTGTCGTGGACCTTCGAAGAAGTCGATGCGAAGCTGCACAGCATCATGAAGAACATCTATCAGAGCAGCGTATTGGCAGCAGAAGAGTACGGCTACTCCGGAAATCTGGTTGTAGGCGCGAATATTGCCGGATTTATTAAAGTTGCGGATGCCATGATGCTTCAAGGCGTCGTGTAATGTAATTCAAACTTATAAGCATAGTAAGCAAAGAGGCCGACGATCTCCCTCATGAGATGGTCGGCCTCTTCGTGTTTGCCGTGGTGAGCCAGGCTGGTAATAAAGGCCTAATTCTGGAGCTGGAACAGGCTGAATTTGGACTTTTAATGGAAAAAACGGAACTTCAGCCTGTAGTTCCCACCCTGTCATGTAAGGTATATTAATTACGATTCACAGTTACACACAACCTAGTGAGGGAGACGGAATAATCAGATGAAGCATAACATGATGGGTTACACGGTCGTTATCGCACTCATTCTACTGCTGAGCGCCTGCGGGCAGAGCGCTACCATTAGTACAGAGGACGGCAATATTGAAGTGTCCAGCAACGGCAATGAAGTGAAGCTTACGACAGATAAGGGCGAAGCGACCTTGACGTCAGAGGGGGATGATGGAACGGTCAGCTTGCAGACTACCGATGAGAACGGCAAGTCCCAGTCCACCCAGTTCTCGGAGAGCAAGGAGCTGCCAGCGGAATTTCCGGACAGTATTCCCATGCCGGACGGGGCTAATGTGACAGGTTCCATCTCGAACAGCAGCGAGGGAACGACCTCGTTCATCGTGACGTTCGATGTTGAGATGACGGCAGATGAACTGCACAAGCTGTATGCGGATTTCTTGAAGAAGGAAGGCTACACGGATGTGTTCGATATGGCCCAGAGCGATGTGCTGATGCTGTCAGGCAAGCTTAACAACAGCTCCTTCTCCATTACCGGTTCCAAGAACACAGACAATGCGAACCTCTTTGAAGCTGTCATCACATGGTCGGAAGAGGCCAAATAACCACTAGACAGCGCGGCGCTCGATGACATTAGTGACTCATAGTGACTCATAGTGACTCATAGTGACTCATAGTGACTCATAGTGACTCATAGTGACTCATAGTGACTCATAGTAGCTCATATTGACTACCTGGCGACTTTTCTGGTGCTATCCAGTGACAAGCAGAGTAAAAACGGCGGGAATTCAGCTTTTCGGTTTTTTACTTCTGTAAGCGGATTTTTCCTTTTTTCAGCATGTGGGAGGTTTGTTTGATGCGCTGTAAGCGGGTTTATTCGTTGTAAAGTCTCGTTTTGCGTGTTGAGATCGATCTTATTGAAGCTGTAGTGCGGAATTTCCTGCTTACAGCGCGCATAGCTTTATCATTCCATATTGTAAAACGATATTTCCCTCCTACAGATTCTCGCGGGCTGGACGGAAGGCCGCAGATAGCTGCTCTTTATTCCCTCTAACGGAGCCAGATCACAAAGAAGCATCCACAACCACGGTAATCGTGAGTCTGGATGCTTCTTTAATTGTGATTCAACATTCGAAGTGGGGCCGGAGCGCGGCACATTAGCAGATAGCTTCCGGCGGGCAGCACCATGTCCGCCTCTCGTCATTCAGGGGATTGGAGCAATGAAGTCTTTATTTTGACGACTGCTTTTTTTATCGTTGCGGATCCGCTGCGGCTAATTCCTGGGCGGTGAAGATCATTCGGGCAGAAGACCGCGTACATGCCCGGCTTCAGCAGCAGATCGATTTCATCTGAAGTATCCGCATAGAGTGCATAATCGTTATCAGCTAACTGATCCTCCACAATGGCATGCCAATTCGCCAGTCTTGCATAGCCGATCAACTCTTCCTCACCGCTGATTAAATATTGGATATCGATGTACTGCCGATGGGCCTCTAACCTCTTGGTTGCCTTGGGCGCTGTATCGAATTGTTGAATCAGCACGAACATATCGTCGCCTTGCAGCGCATATTTGCCAGGGGCCGCCGCTGCGAGATCCATCTTGTGCAAATGCCGGAGAGCCTGCTGCAGCACAGGGTGCAGCAGATGGTTCTCCTGTCCGATCGTTGTTGTCAGGTCGCCATATATCATACCATCCACTCCACTAGTCAGTCTGTATATATCCCGGTCAGGTGTATCCGGCGTGCCAACGGAGGCGACCTCTACCAGGAAGTTAATCCGCCGTCAATGACCAGGTTATGTCCCACTGTATAGTCTGAGGCCGATGAGGCCAGATACGCAATGGAGCCTTTCAGATCAATGCGATCTCGCCCCATTCTTCCAAGCGGAACGAGGCGCGTATAATTCTCTACGAATTTGTCCGGCTGTTCCCGGTAGAAGCCGCCGGGGGATATCGCGTTCACATAGATGCCGAAGGGGGCCAGCGATACGCCGATTCCCTTCGTCAGGTTAATGACGCCGGCTTTACTGGCCAGATAATCCGGTACGGTAGGCGACAGCCCTGATCCGGGATATATTCTAAGATCCCGGCCGACGATGCCGTCGATGGATGCCATATTGATGATTTTGCCGCTGCGGGCTTTCTTCATATGGGGAGCTACTGTTCTGCAGCCCAAGAAGACGCTCGTCAGGTTCGCATCCATCGTATATTTCCAATCCTCCAGCAGCCTTGTTTCGAGAAATTCGAAGGAGGGGTCGTCGGCGACGGATTCCGGAATGACGGAAACCTTGCGTCCTCCTGCATTGTTGATCAGAATGTCGATTCTGCCATACTTCGCAATAATCCCGTCCACGACTGCCTTCCAGCTGTCCTCATCGGTCACTTCCAGCGCCGCTCCTGTTACGTCAGCGCCTGTGTCCTCGGCAAGCCGTGCTGCCGTCCGTGCGGCAGACCCCTGCTCCCTGCGGGTGATGACGACGGCTGCACCAAGCTCTGCCAATGTTTCTGCCGCATCATAGCCCAGATTGCTGCCGCCTGTAACCAGAGCGACCCGGCCGGTCAGATCGAATAGCTGCTGTACCTTCACTCTTGCTGTCATGCTGTTCAACCATCCTTCCTGTCGTTACTTCACATTCAAAAAGGAAAAGCGTTTGGCGACTTCGTAAATGTCCGCACGCTGCGCATCGATTAATTGCTGAATCGGCTTGCGCGGACTGCCAACCTCGAAGCCTTGCAGGCGCAATATCTCGCGCTCGAAGGCGATGAAATCATAACGCAGCAGCTCCCGGATGACGCGGTTCACTTCGTATTGAAGCGTTCTGGCCTCGGCCAGCTTGCCCTCATGGAACAGGCGGTACAGCTCAGCGAACGGAGCCATCATGATGTTGTAGGTGGAGCCGATTGCCCCGCAGGCGCCCATCGTAAGACCAGCCAGACAGATTTCGTCGGGCCCGTTGAATACGAGGAAGTCTTCGCCGCAGCTATCCATAATCTGCTGCATCTCGTAGACATTGGTGGAGGTGAACTTCAAGCCGATAATGCCGTCCACCTGCGACAGCTCCTTATAGAAATCAACCGATGCATTCGAACCGGTCAGACCGGGAATATGATAAGCGATCAAGGGAATATCGGCCGCTTCAACGATGTCGATATAGTGGCGCATGACCTGCTCCGGCCCGTGTTTATAGTAAAAAGGAGTGACTGCGGATACAGCGGCAGCTCCAGCCTGGTGGGCATGACGGGTGAGTTGTACGGCGGTTGCCGTGTCCATCGCGCCGACATGTGCAATGACGGGCACCTCCGATTTTACTTCATCGAGGACGATCTCAAGCAGCTGCTGGCGCTCCTCCGTCGATTGGAGGAAGCCTTCCCCTGTGCTCCCGCTCAGATAGAAGCCGGCAGCGCCCTGCGAGATTAGATGACGGACGAGCTGCCGCGTAACGGAATCGCTGATTCCGCCGTCAGCCCCGTAGGGGGTAATAAGAGCAGGAATAATACCATTGAATTGCTCGTGGTTGGAGTTTGCTTTTGTCACGGATGTAGTCTCCTGTCATTGTGGATTAGGGCATGCCCCATCAGTTTTCGCCATGCAGAGTTTAAGCTATCAAGCTGCAGGCCACACAGCGCCTGTGTCAGCCCTTGATGCCTCCGGCTGTCAGCCCTTCGATCAACAGCTTCTGGATAAAGGCGAAGATGATCACGATCGGAAGAATAACGATAACGCCGCTGGCCAGGATGCCGCCCCAGTTCGCTGCACCCATGCTTTCCATCACCTCGGCAATGCCGACCTGCACGGTTTTGGCTGCCAGGGAATTCGTTAGAATAAGGGAATATTGATAGTCGTTCCATCCCAGAATGAAGGAATAGAGGCTAATGGATACGAGACCGGGAAGAGCCATCGGAACCATGATCTTGAACAATGTTTTCAGCTTGGTGGAGCCGTCCATATAGGCAGCTTCCTCCAGCTCTTTCGGGATTGTTTTGAAGAAGCCGCTCATAATCCAGACTCCGACCGGAATCGTCATCGTATTGTAGATCAGAACAAGCACGGTCTTCGTATTAAGCAAGGAAAACGTGGAGGCCAGCTTGTACCATGGAATCATAATCAAGGGACCTTGAATCATCTGCGCCAGGACGAACAGAACGATGACAAGCTTGATGCCCGGCACCTGAAAGCGTGCGAGGCCGTAACCGCTCAGACAAGCGATCAGTCCTGTGCTTAATGCTGTAAGCGTACATACAATAATGGAGTTGGAAAGCAGGGTGCCGATGTTCATTCCCTGCTCGCCGAGCGCCCAGGTATAGTGTTCGAGTGTGAAATTTTCAATCCACCACGAAGGCGTCGAGGCAAACATTTCCTCCGTGCTCTTGAAGGTTGTGTCAACCAGCCAGAGAAACGGGAAGAGTGTGCACACCATCAGAACGAGCAGACTCATATATTTGAGTGTGCGATACGAAAGTGTCTCCTTCATAACATCACCCTTCTAATCATTTTCCTTGCCGAATAGTTTCGCATAGATGCCTACAATGATAAGGACGAATACCATGGATAATGCCGCAATTGCAGAGCCTTTGCCAAGATCGTAATAAACGAATGCATTCGTATATACATAAGTCGGCAGGATACTGGTCTCGAAGCCCGGTCCGCCATTGGTGAGCGCCCAGATCATCTCGAATTTTGTCCAGGAGGACACGATAGCGACCAGGCCCGTCACGTACATGATCGGCTTCAGCAGAGGCAGTGTAATTCTGGTGAAGCGCTGCCACGCTGTTGCGCCGTCTACATGAGCGGCCTCTATCATTTCCTTCGAAATGCCGGTCAATCCCGATAGCAGCATCAATGCGATGTAAGGGAAGCCTTTCCATACGGAAGTGAGCAGCAAGGCCGGCCAGACCCAGAAATCGTCTCCAAGCCATACGATATTTTCTTGAATAATATGCAGTGCGCTCAGGTAGTAATTGGCCAAGCCGTTATGGCCGTCATAGATCCATTTCCATACAATCCCGATAATAACGACAGGCGCAACCCACGGAACCATCATCAGGCCTCGCCACAAACCGCGTGAACGCAGCTTGGCGCTTAATATAAGTGCGGCAGGAATGGCGACCGCGAATTGAAAAAGGGTTGAACCGAGCACCCAGACGAGGCTGTTCCACATGATTTTCCAGAACTTATCGTCTTCCGTAAGGAGGAACTTGTAATTGTCCAGTCCCACGAAGGACATGCCCTTGTTCGCAATTAATGAATAATCATACATGCTGAGCCGGATCGTCTCGAACAGCGGATAGAATTGAAACGCGACCAAATAAATGACTGCGGGGGCAAGCAGCAGATAGCCGAAGCCGTGTAATTTTATAAATTTACGGGTCATGATGTTCACTCTCCTCACCCTGACAGCTTACATTGAGATAGAAAAGGGGACTCATGTTTATAGGAGCTGTCTGAGTCCCCTTCATTAACGAATTTGCTGCTTGTTATTTGGCGTATTTGGCTTTTACCTGATCGATGCCTTTAATGATGGCGGCATAGGTTTCTTCGGCGTCAGACTTGTCTGTCAGCAGCTTCACCATATTCTCCTGAACGATGCTCTCCATCTCAGGCTGCCCGACAATCTTGTCCATGGGCACGCCGTTGGCAGCTACAAGACCCATGAAGTCCTCGATAATGCGCTTGTGGCCGTCGATTGCTTTCGGGTAGACACTTTCAGCCTTCTTGATGACATCCTCCAGCTTTGTCTCTTTCTTGGCGGTGATGTTGAGGATGGCGGCTTGCGTGCTGTTGAACTCCGGCGATAACAGCTCTTGAACGAGTCTCCACGCCACTTCCTTGTTCTTGCTGCCCTTGTAGATCCCGAAGCCGGAGTTGGCCACAGGTGTCTGAATTTTCGTTCCCGATGGTCCTTTAGGATATGGAATCGCACGGGATACGTTGATAATGTCCGGATTAATGCTGTACACATTCGAGGAGAAGAAGGTTCCGGCAGGAATCATCCCGACCTCGCCATTGCTGTACGCTCTGAACATTTCGGGATAGCCCCAGGTCAGATGCGCTTTCGGCTGGTAAGCCTCCAAATTCTTAAAGTGAGTGAGCAGCTCGATATACTTGGACTTGCTTCCCTCTGAAGTATCAGAGATGAGCACATCATTGCTGTAGCCTGCGGTGAACGGCACGCGGAAAGCGAAGCGGGCTACGCCGAGCGGATAGCCGAAGCCGTATTTGCCGTCCTTGGTCATCAACTGCGCTGCTTTCTCCACATCCGCCCATGTCTGCAGCTCTTCGAGCTTCATGCCGGCATCATTGAGCATTTTCTCATTGACCATCAGGTTGAATGCGTTTGCAGTTGCCGGAACCGCATAGGTGCCGCCATCAATCGTCGAATAGTCCAGCGTACCGGGAAGGAAATCATCCTTCTTCACAGTGGAATCTGCACGTTCCATGAAAGGCGTCAGATCCTCCAGCCCGTCCATCTGTACGAAGTTCGTCACGTCCTGCGTCGTTGCGATATCTGGAACATCGCCGGTGTTGATCATAACGGAGATTTTCTTCTCCATATCTGCCCATGACAGGTACATGAATTCAATATTTACATTGGGGTATTTCTCTTTCATGGCATCCTTGAAGGTTTCGGCGAACAGCTTCTCGGATTCCGATGTGCCCGGATAGACGAAGCGGATGTCGGCCTTGACCGTCTTCCAGTCGATTTCCTCGCCGGATGTGTTATCCGTTGTGTTGCCTAGCTTCTTGTCGTTGCCGGAATTATTGGCCGCGTTGTTGTTGCCGCATGCTGCCAATACCAAGCTGAATACCAAGGTCAAGCTAATCAACATGACAAAGCTTTTTTTATAAGGCTTCATACCAGTACCCCCTAGTTGATTTGGTTGGAGCTCCTTGTTGCACCTTTATTGTATTCCCTCCGGCAAAGGGCTCACAATGAGACAACCTCAAGATATGGTGGACATATTCTAGAACTACTCCATAGAGCGGCTGATACGATTGTATCCCTGCTCTGTTTTTGTTACGCTTCTCTTCAATAGAACGTTGACAGGAGGCAGAGAAATGCGTCTGTTCCGCAAGCTGCAAACGAAAATTTTTCTCTACTTCATTCTCGTTGTGCTTATTCCGCTCATCAGTATCGGGACGTTCTCCTACTTCACTTCTACCGATCTGTTGGAGAAGCAGGTCGTTGATCATCAGACCCAGACGATCGGATTAATTGAGAACAACATTAAGCTGATGCTCGACGATGTGCAGGACATCTCATCCTATATCATGAACAATGAGACGTTCCAGAACCTGCTGAACCAGCCCAAACCGGATTCCTACAATCAGGCGCAGCAGACGATGTTCGCTTACTTGTCCAATCTGAAGATTGCGAAGAAATATATTTCCTTCATTATCGTCTATGGCGAGAACGGCTTTCTGTTCCGCGACTTCAATCAGTTCTACAGGGAAGTCATTCCCTACGAGCAGCTGAAAGATACGCCGACCTACATTTCTACGGCTGCCAAGGAGGGCGAGGCGAACTGGATGTTCTCCAGCGATCCGCTATTCCCCTATCTCCAGCAGTACAATGAAACGATGATCGGACGCCGCATTACGAATATCTATGATACAGATCAGAAGCTGGGCATGCTGTTCATGGGCATCAGCCGCGACGCGATGCTGGATTCCATCAAGGATATTAAGATCAAGAGCTCTACCCATCTCCTGCTTATCGATGACAACTACAATCTTGTAGCGAGCAATCAGAGCAACAGGGATGTGCAATACTACCGCGATGGAGATCTGGCCTTCAAAAAGAAGCTGCTTGGAGTGGACGAGACCTCCTTCCTGCAAGTGAACGGGATCGACTATTATGTCTCGACTGCCAAGGTGGCCCCCTATGACTGGAATGTCGTCAGCCTTACGCCCGTTAAGGAAATCCGGGTACAGCACCAGATTCTGCTGCGCTTTACGCTGATTGTATCGATATCGCTCCTGCTCATTGTCGGCCTGATCTCGATGTTCCTCTCGCGCAGCGTCACTTCGCCGATCCAGAAGCTGCTGCGTTCGATGAACAACTTCAAGCGGGGCGACTTCAATCAGAAAGTGCCTGTAGAGTCCAAGGATGAGGTCGGGCTGCTGACGCAAAAATATAACGGGATGGTCGCCGACTTGAACGAGCTGATCCAGAAAGTATACATTAGCCAGACCAATCAGAAGATGATTGAGCTGAAGACGCTGCAGGCGCAGATCGAGCCGCATTTTCTCTATAATACGCTGGATTATATTTTCCTCAACTCCAAAATAAACGGCGATAACGATACCGCCGAGGTGGTCCGGTCGCTGAGCGAGCTGTTCCGGATTTCACTCAATCGGGGCAATGATTACTACAAGCTGGAGAATGAGATCAATCAGATCAAGGCCTATGTACGCATCCAGCACGCACGCTTCCCCGACCGGTTCCGGGTGGAATACGACATCGATCCTGCTGTGGAGCCTTATCTGACAACGAAGCTGCTGCTCCAGCCAATCGTGGAGAACGCGATTATTCATGCCTTTGATACCCGGGGCTTGGCGGAGGGTATTCTGCGCATTACAGGGAGGAAGACGGAGGAGCATATTGTGTTCACGGTGACGGACAATGGCCGGGGAATGACCGAGGAGCAGATTGCCGGACTGCTGGTGGTGTCGCCGCAAGGGAGCGGCGGCTATGGCATTAAGAATGTCAACGAGCGGCTGACGATGCTGTTCGGGGAGGAATACAGGCTGAGGATCGCCAGTGAGCCGGGGGAAGGGACGGAGGTTACCGTCTACCTGCCGGTTATCGAATACGAGGAAGAATGGGTGAGGCTGTATGAAAGTCATGGTCATCGATGATGAACCCATCGTGCGCAAAGGACTGCAAAAGCTGATTGCCTGGGAGCAGTATGGCTTTCAGTGGCTGGGAACTGCCGAGAACGGAGAGGAGGCGCTGGAGCTTATTGAGGCGAAGCGTCCCGATCTGATTATTGTAGATTGCAAAATGCCCCATATGGACGGCTTGCAGCTGCTTGGTGCGGTGAACGAGCGGGGCATCGCGCTCAAGTCGGTTATTCTCAGCGGGTATGATGAATTTATGTACGCGCAGCAGGCGCTGCAGCTGGGCGCTTCCGATTACTTGCTGAAGCCGCCTGATCTGGAGCGGTTCCTGGAGGTTATTCTGCGGGTCAAGAAGGAATGGGAGGACGAGAACCGGTTAAAGCAGCAGCTGAGGGACAATTATCCCGTCATGGTGGAACGCTTCTTGCTGGGGCTGATGGCTGGGGGCAGACAAAGTCCGGAGAGCTTCCGCGAGAAGGTGGAGTATTTGAAGCTGCCCATCCATTCGGGTCCCCTTCGTATCTGCCGGCTGGAGATCGAGGACGAGACGGGCCAGCTGGACCAGTATACGATAGAGGATCAGCAGCTTATCGGGTTTGCGGTCATGAATATCATTGGCGAAACGTTTGAGGAGTGGCCCGCCAAGGTGATTTTTCAGGAGGGCAGCCGCCGCTTTATTATGCTGTTCAACATCAGCGGCATGGAGCAGGTTCCGCAATTGCGCCAGCTGCTGCTCCAACTGATCGATAATTTGAAGGCTACCTTGAAGCTTGGGGCGACAATCGGTGTGTCGCGGCATTTCACCAGCGCGATCAATGAATGCAAGCCAGCTTATGAGGCTGCGAAGATCGCCCTGCAATACAAATATTACACGGGTGCCAACAAAGTCATCTTTCTCGATGATGTCGAGGAAGAGCAGGGAGGCGTCGTCGCGGCTCCCAAGGAAAGAGAGCCGCTGCATGAAGAAGAGCTGTTCATGTCCATCCGGGTGTGCAACGAGAACGGGCTGGAGGCTTGGCTCGCAGCATTCGCCCTGCTGCTGAAGGAGCAGGGCTGCTCCAGCCATGAGACGAAGACGCTCAGTCTTCAGCAGATGATCGCGGTCACGCATACGATGATTGAGATGCACCCTCAGCTTCAGCTGGACGAGCTGTTGACAGCAGGGGATATTGAGCAGATCTTCACAGCGGGCACGCTTGAAGAATTGATGCAGCTGCTGCGCGGGTTCCTGTTCAAGCTGCTGACGCTGACGCAGAATCTGCGCAAATCCGGCAAGAATGCCGTCATTGAACGGACGAAGGTGTTCATTCAGGCGCAGTATGCGGGCAATATTACATTGGAGACGATTGCCGCAGAGGTGTTTCTGTCGCCCGTCTATCTGAGCTTCCTGTTCAAGCAGGTCGAAGCGATGAATATTACCGACTACATTGCCAATATTCGGATCGAGAATGCGAAGCGGCTGCTCAAGACTACAAGCAGCAAAACCTACGAGATCGCCAACCTGGTCGGCTATCAGGATGATAAATATTTCAGCCGGATATTCAAGAAGAAAGTCGGCATGACGCCTTCGGAATACCGCAATCAGATATAATGCAGCGATAGTTATGAGCGGCATAGCGTGAAAGGCTGGAGCAGGGCCGCCCCGAGGGCGGCCTGCTCCAGCCTTTTTGCGGCATTGCGCTGCTGCACAGCCTTGGGCCGTTGAGGAAATACCCCCCGCCCATAGCAGCAGCGAACGAATACAGTAACCATAACCAGCGACTGAACACAGTGGCGTAACCAGCAACCGAATACAGTAACCATAACCAGCGACTGAACACAGTGGCGTAACCAGCAACCGAATACAGTAACCATAAACAGCGACTGAACACAGTGGCATAACCAGCAATCGAATACAGTAGCCATAACCAGCGACTGAACACAGTGGCATAACCAGCAACCGAATACAGTAACCATAAACAGCGACTGAACACAGTGGCATAACCAGCGACAGAACACAGTGGCATAACCAGCGACAGAACACAGTGGCGTAACCAGCAATCGAATACAGTAACCATAAACAGCGAACCAATACAGTAACCAAATCAACAACCGGATACAGTAGCCATCAACAGCGAATATGCCTGCGAAACGGCAGCCTTTTTCTCGTTCAGGCCCGATTATTAGGAAATGCATGCTAAAGTGCAGGAATTTCGCCATACATAGCCGTTATCGGCCAATTCCGCCTCATATTCCTGCTTTCTCGCAGGCATTGTACCGTTTACGGCCTCTTTTGCCAGGAATTCCTGCACTTACGCAGGCTTCTCAAACTGCCGGGGATAGTGAAGCCATATCCACCGACTTTCGTTTGGAGCCCCGTTCTAAACGTTGAGTATCCGAAAGTCCGCCGGACTTTCTCAACAGCCTGAGCGCAACCGCCCAGCGCTTATTCGGAAAGAACGAATTGGATGTCATAGCTGTCTGCATCCGCTGCTGCGAAGTGGAGCAGCCGTTCGCCTTCTTCGCCCAAAGCCGCGCGATCCTGAGCCGTCAGCGGCTCGAACAAGTCGATGATCAGAGTCGCACAGCCGCCGTGCTGGCGCTCGATTCTCCATTTGCCGCAGACGAAGCCATCGATAAGTACAGCGGCTCGGATAATGCCATTCTTAGTGAACAAATGCTGGCGGTAATGATCCGCCATAATGCGGGTGCGATCGGCGTAGGACAGGAGCATATTGTCGAATTCGCCCAGGAAGCGCGGTGGAGCCGGGGTATCGGGATTCGGCAGCGGCGCATCGGGCAGATCCAGCAGCTCATTGCCGTTCTCGTCCCGGAAAGTGCGCAGCCGGGGCCGCAGCCGCTCGATTGCTTCACTCAGCCGGGTCAGCCCGGACCAAACCTGCATATCCTTGACCGTCGCCGGCCCGAATGCACCCAGATAACGCAGGATCATCTCGTCCGGTGCATTATCCTCGCTTAGAGGAAGGCCGAGCCATGCTTCGGCAGAGGTATGAGTCGGCTGACCGCCGGCTCCCCATATTCCGCGAGGAGGCACTTGCACGAGCGGCACGAGTGTGCGAACGGCCCCGGCCATCGCTTCGCTGGAGCAATTAGGCCATCGCTGCTGCAGCAGCAAACCCAGCTCATTGAAAGTCCGCGGATATTCCTCGACTAATGATCTGCCGAGCTCGGCCATCGCTATGGTGTCGAGACCTTCGAGTTGGCGGCCGTAGGCGCCTTGTAGTCCCCTGTTCAGCACAGGCTGCAGTACAGAGCGCAGCTTCAGGCAATCCGCTGCGGTCACAAGGTGTATGGTCGAGCGCATTAGCGCGATGCGAACAACTTGCCGATCAAGCATGGGCTCGGTGAGGTCATTCTGATGGAAGTTAGCC
This sequence comes from Paenibacillus oenotherae, assembly GCF_019443105.1. GTDB lineage: Bacteria > Bacillota > Bacilli > Paenibacillales > Paenibacillaceae > Paenibacillus_Z > Paenibacillus_Z oenotherae. The sequence goes on along the minus strand of NZ_JAHZIJ010000007.1, from coordinate 11,024 downwards.
AGCCGTGTCCATAATCCGTAATAGGGAGGGTTGGGTGCTTGTGCTTGCAGGCCGACCAACTGCTCGATCACGTCAAGCGGCGACAAGTCAGTGCGCCGCAGCAGAAATTGGCGCTCCAGCAGAGCGCGGTTAAGGGCGCGCTGGCCCAGAACGGGGACAGAAAGGGATGGCATGTTCACATTCGCTCCTTAAAGGTGAAAATTCAGGGCACACCCACTGCACGGGTTCAGCATTTTCATTAACCCGGCATACTTCAAGTATAAGCGCTAAACCCTGACAACTACGGTCAGTATTGATGGGGCTGCTAAGCGTCACGCTCTTTACAAAATATCAATTAAATCACAACAGCCACTTAATAAATACCTATTAATATAAAAAATGTATTTTATATCAAAGGAGGAATTTATTGTGTCCAAGCTTTACAAGAAATGGTTGGCGGCAAGTGTAATCGGTTGTTTGTCGATGGGCTCCATCGCTCTGGCGAACGGTCCTCAGACCGTTGCTGTCGAGGCCGAGGTGGAGACAGTCGCTGTCAGTTCCGGTGATGATGCTGCAGATGATCCAGCGATCTGGCTCCATCCTGAAGATGCGGAGGACAGCACGATCATCGCCACGAACAAAGCAGGTGGCCTGCTTGTGTATGATCTTGAAGGGAATCAGAAATTCTCCTATTCACTTGGCAAAATGAATAATGTGGATGTCCGCTACGACTTCCCATTAGGCAGCAAGAAGGTAGATATCGCTGCGGCAACGAACCGGACGACGAATACAGTTGATATTTTCGCAATTTCACCAACTACCGGCGGGCTCACTGACATCTCCGGAACTCCGATTCACTCGAACATGGGCGAAGTCTATGGATTCAGCTTATATCACAGCCTAAGCAGCGGCAAGTTCTATGCGCTGGTGCTTGGCAAAGACGGCGAATTCGAGCAATACGAGCTGTATCATAATGGAAGCGGCAAAATTAACGGCACACTGGTCCGTTCCTTCCAACTCGGCTCTCAATCAGAAGGAATCGTTGCAGACGATGAGTACGGCAAGATGTATATCGCAGAGGAGGATATCGGCATCTGGAAGTATGCTGCTGAGCCGAATGGCGGAAGCAACGGCGTTCAGATCGCCGCGATAGATAACCAGAAATTAACGGCTGATGTCGAAGGGCTTACGATCTATTACGGCGAAGATGGCGAGGGCTACTTGATAGCATCCAGCCAGGGAAGCAGCAGCTATGCGATCTATGATCGTGAGAATGCCAACCCGTATCTCGGAAGCTTCACGATTGAGGATGGAGACGAGACGGACGGAACCAGTGAAACCGATGGCATTGATGTGCTCAACTACGATCTTGGCGATGAGTTCTCGGAAGGTCTGTTCGTCGCCCAGGATGATGAGAATGCAGAGAACGGAGCTGTAATCAACCAGAACTTTAAATTGGTGGAATGGGATGATATTTCGGAGGAATTCGAGTCTCTGGTCGAGACGCTCGATTCTGTTGATCCGCGCGAGCTTGAGGAAAGATAATAGGGGCGTAACGGCCGAAGCGAAGATGGCAGCATCCATCTGCTTCGGCCTTTTTTGCGTTTAGAATAGCGATTGGACGGAGAGTGGAAAATAATTGATGGATGGATGGAAGGCTTGTTGCGAATAATTAACAAGGATGGTACTAAAGGTGATATCGAGGAGGCGTTAGGAAGCTATGCCTGAATGGTTGGAGGTTTCGCTGCGTACGCTGCTTGCGGTCGTAGTGCTTTTCATCATGACTAAAGCATTGGGGAAACGGCAAGTAAGCCAGCTTTCATTGTTCGAGTATATTACGGGGATTACGATTGGCAGCCTGGCTGCCTATATCTCTCTGGATCTGGATGCAAGATGGTATATGGGTATCGTTTCCTTAGGGGTATGGGTCGCAGTATCAGTGGGAATTGAATTCCTTCAGATAAAAAGCAAGAAGGCACGGGATTTCATTGATGGCAAAGGAACGGTATTAATTAAGCAGGGCATGGTGCTGGAGGATAATTTGAAGAAAGAGCGGCTGACAACGGATGAGCTGTTGGAGCAGCTGCGCAAGAAGAATGTGTTTAAGTTCGCTGATGTCGAGTTTGCTATGATGGAGCCGAGCGGCGACATTAATGTATTGGTTACGAAGGAGAATCAGCCGTTAACAGCCAAGCATCTGGGATTGGCGATGCAGTCCGAGAACGTGCCGCAGGGCGTCATAATGGATGGGGTAATCATGGATGAACCGCTGCAGGCGGCCGGATACGACCGCTCCTGGCTCAAAGGGCAATTGGACAGGAGGAAAACGACTGCCGAGCAAGTCTTTCTAGCTCAAGTCGATTCCAATGGGCAGCTGGATATCGATTTCTATAAGGATGAGATGAAGCCGCAGCAGCCCCCGGCTAATGCGGATCTGTACGCAGCGATGCAGAAGTGCCGGACTGATCTGGAGATGCTGAGCAGCCTTGCAGCGACCAACAAGCGCGACCAGCAGAAGTACAAGCAGTCTGCCGACAAGCTGCAGGCGGCTATTCGTGAGGTAGAGACGCTGCTGCGCCAATAGAGGGCAAGGGCTGTGGTTGTCGGCAAACAGGCCCGATATGCAGCATCAATTTGCTGCAGGGGAACCGTACTTCCAAGCTGCATGGGGCTGGCTGGCGCAAGCTGGCCCTGTGCGGTTTTTTTGCAAATATAACATATTTCCTTTCTCGCGCTATTCATTGACAGGCATATTTGCTTCTGCTAGACTGATGGTCAATATATTGACTAATGGCAAGGAGAGGTGTATGGATCAGGTTCAGAGGGATATTGTCCTCAACATTTATCGGGCATCCAATCTGCTGGAGCGAGTAGGCAGAGGCCTGGTCAACGATGTTGGCCTATGCAGTGTTCAGCAGTGGTTCATTCTGGGGATGCTGTACCGGCAGGGTGAGCTGTCGCTTAAGGATCTCACGAACAATCTGCTCGTGACGAAACAGAATATTACCGGAATGGTGCAGCGGCTGAAGCAAAGCGGCCATCTGACTACCTGGGAGGATGCCGGGGACAGAAGGGTCACCCGCGTGGGCTTGACGGAGCTGGGACGGCAGAAGTTCGAGGAGTTGGTTCATTCCAGCGGCCTGAGCAATAAGCAGACCTTTGCCCAATATACGGACGAAGAGCTGGAGCAGCTGTCAGCAGCGCTGGAGAAGCTGGTAGTCGTGCTGCAGCAACAATCAGAGGGGAAGAAGGAATAGAAGGGTATGGATAAGAGCAGAACAAATACAAAGTGGACGGTATTAGCCCTTCTGCTGGGGCTATTCATGGCGGCGCTCGATCAGACGATCGTCTCTACCGCAATGCCGACCATCGTTGGAGAATTCGGAGATTATGAAATGCTCGTATGGGTGTTCTCGGCCTATATGATTGCCAGTGTTATCGCCACGCCGATATTCGGCAAGCTGTCCGATATGTACGGACGCAAGAGGTTTTTCATCATAGGGCTGATCGTCTTTCTCATCGGCTCTATCCTGTGCGGAATGGCTACGAATATGATCGAGCTTATTCTGTTCAGGGCTCTTCAGGGTATTGGCGGAGGAGCGATTATGCCGCTGTGCTTTGCGGTCATTTTTGATATTTTCCCACCGGAGAAGCGCGGGAAGATGAATGGGTTGTTTGGTGCTGTATTCGGCTTGTCCAGTGTGTTCGGACCGCTGGCCGGCGCGTATTTTACAGATCAGATCGATTGGCGCTGGGTATTCTATATCAATGTGCCAATCGGTATCGTGGCGCTTGTCCTGCTCGGCCTCCACTATAAGGAAACCGTTAATAAAGTGAAGCAAGTCATCGATTGGGCGGGAGCGGCACTGCTAACCGCAACGATTCTCAGTCTGATGTTCGCGCTTGAGCTTGGCAGCGGCGGGGATTATGCATGGGGATCGGCACAGATCATCAGCTTGTTCGCAGGGGCTGCCTTGTTCCTGATCTTGTTCCTGCTGGTTGAGCTCAAGGCGGTCAATCCCATTGTATCGCTGCATTTGTTCAAGAATAAAGTGTTTACTGCAAGCCAGGCTGCGAGCTTTTTATACGGAGCAATTATGATCGCTGGAGCTACTTATATTCCGATTTTTGTTCAGGGGGTCTATGGAGGCTCAGCAAGCGCTGCGGGGCAGACGCTGACTCCGATGATGCTGGGTGTAGTGGCCAGTTCGGTCATCGGCGGACGGTTCGTCGGGAAGTTCCTCTTCCGCAATATTATGCTAGTATCGGCGCTCGTGCTCGTCGTGTCTCTGTCCTTGCTGGGAACGATCAGCGCGGACACGGAGCGTTGGGTTGTAACACTGTACATGGTATTCGTCGGACTGGGCATCGGCGTTTCCTTCGTTGTCTTCAATATCGCGACGCTTCACGGCATCAGTCCGCAGCACAAGGGAGCCGCGACATCGATGATTGTATTCTTCCGCACCATCGGGTCGGCGCTTGGAGTTACCATATTCGGCGTCATTCAGACCGCGCAGCTGAAAAGCAATATTGCCAAGGTCATTCCAGATCCTGTGCAGGCGGCGAAGCTGTCTGATCCGCAGGCGCTGCTGCAGCCGGCTGTCCGCAGCATGTTCGATGCTGAAGTGTTGAAGAAGCTGACCGTAAGTCTTGCTGATTCCATTGCGTATATTTTTCAATGGAGCCTTGTGCTGCCTGTGCTGGCGGCATTGCTCGTGCTTATGATGGGGCGGGCGAATGTAGGTCAGGAGCAGTCCGCAGAGCCGATTCGAAGCTTTGAATAAAAGAATGGGGCAGTCCCGAGGCCATCACGGCCTGGGACTGCCCCTTTGTGTTGAGAAGGTCATGCTATGCTTGGCAAGCCGATATGCGATGCCGAGCGCACTGCATGCTGTCATTAGCGGCTCATACCCAAGCAGCATGCGGTGCGTAAAACGGTGGGGGTGAGGATTGCCTTCTGGAAGCTGTAGCAAGATATTTCCTGCTTACACCGTGCCATCTCGTTGTCGCTCTGTGCTGTAGCACGATATTTACCGCTTACAAGAAGGGCTATCGCGTGACACCAGCACTGATCTACGCCGCCAAGCAAAGTCGCCCCAATGATTCGGGCAGCTGCATATAAGCTGCCGTTTATTTGGAAGGGAATGCCGCTGTCCGCGCTGATTGTCGCTGCAAGAGAATTGCGCATGCAATGAGAAGCAGCATGACGAGGGCAATGCCTGCGAACAGCCAACGGGTTGAGTCTGGTCCATATTCGTCCATAAACCAGCCCGCCAGCTTAGGCAGAAGCGCTCCGCCGATTGCGCCGAATCCGATCAGCAGACTGGTCGTCTTCTCGGTCATGCCGGGCATTGCACGGTTGGCGAACACAAGCGCAATGGCGAACATCCCGGACATCATTAATCCGGCGATGGTGGTCAGAACGAACGTATCCAAGGTTCCGCTGCGCAAGCTCATGAGAGAGAACAGCACAGCCGTAATTATACAGGTGACCAATAGATAGGCGCCTCCACCCCAGCGGTCGGCAATCTGCCCTGCTGCCATCCGTCCGATGACCATTGCGCCCCAGAACAGGCTGATTGCCAGGGTTGCCGACGATTCCGTCAAGTTGTTGCTTAGTACAAGCAATGAAGGCAAATAGTGAACAAAGCTCATTTCCAAACCGACATAAATTGCGAAGAACAAGGCGCATGCGATCAAGACGACGATGCCGTATCGCCCGTTCAAAGGTCTGTTGACGGTTACGCCCTCAGCAGGCGCTTCCTCCTCTACCGGAGAATCCAGTATAGTAGGCCAATAGATGATCCATAACACGAGTGCGATGACAGCAAGCAGGCCGACGAAGCCGAAGGCTGCCTTCCAATAACTGAACTCGATAAGCGCAGCGCCCGCGAAAGGCATAATAAGAGCGCCCACCCCGAAAAATATTTCGACACGGCTCATTGCCGTATTCGCCTTTTTCCCCGACGCCCCAATGACAAGCGAGCCGATAACAGCCTCCAATGTTCCAAGTCCGAAGCCCGCGATCGGAGCGATAACGAGCATAACTCCCCACGGCGGAAGCATGGTGTAGACCATCTCTGCTGCGGCCGCAATACCCAGGAGCAGAAGAATAATGAGCTTCTTGTTTAATCGCTTGATAAGCCACGGGGTGCTGAATATTCCGAGCAATCCTCCCAGGAATTGGTGCATGACGAGTTGCCCGCCATCTCCGTACTGGACGCCGTATGCATGAACCATCGGCTCCATTACAGCTCCGATTGCCAGTTGCCCAAGCCCAACAACGAAATAAGTGACACTTGCCAGAAAAATAAGCCGGGACAATATGAAAATCTCCTTTCATCCTTCACTTTCACTCACCATCCTACCATACCATTAGTCACGGCGTTTGAGTACAGCAACCTCTGTAAAATAGTTCAACAAGCTGTCCATCCGATGCAAGACGCATGTGCATTCGCATGTCGAGGGCATATGCGGCAGCGGCGATAGAACTTCTCCGATAGCTGGACTAAAGTCTAGTCTCAGATGAGTCCAAGGTATGGTTGACCATCCTAATTTATGGTATATAATGCTTGAGAAGTCATTAATTGCAGGTAGGGGAGAGTTAGAGAGATGCGTCCAATTATTCGATTCAGTATGAAGAACACGGCGGCTATTCTGCTTATCATTATCGTGTTGATCGGTGGCGGTCTGTATGCAGCCGGGAATATGAAGATGGAGATGTATCCCGATGTGGACATTCCGTATATGCACGTTACCATCGTGTATCCTGGCGCATCGCCGGAGCAGTCCATGCGGGATATCGGCGAGCCGCTTGAGAAAGCTATCGCTAATATTGACGGGGTCAACAATATCTATACATGGGGCAAACCGAATCGGTTTCAAGCTGTTCTGAAGACGAACATGTCTGCCAATATGGAAGATATCGAACAAGAGGTTCGCAATGCGATAGCCAAGACAAAGCTTCCGGATACGGCTCGCGAACCGATCATATCCAGTGAGAAGATGGACCCGGAGGTATATGAAGTAGCCTTCTACGCTCCGGATCAGGAGCAGCTTCAGCATTTTGTAGAAGAAACGGTCATACCCGCTGTCCGCTCTGTGGAAGGTGTGGACACAGTCGAGACGAGCGGTGTGCTTGATAAGCGCGTCTATGTGCGGGTCAAGCCGGAGAGCTTGGCGAAATATGGTTTAACGCTCGATATGGTGCAGCAGCTCATTACTGCGAACAATATCTCTGTTCCTATCGGAGACCTGCGTACCGGGGAACAGATTCTGCCGCTGCGTATTAGCGAGACGCTGCAATCCATCGAGGATATTGAGAGCATTCGCCTGTCTGCGAAGCCTGCGCCCGGTCAGGCAGAGCGTGCTCCGCAGCTGAAGCTTGGCGATATTGCCGAGGTTGTCCATGAATCTGTCACTACGAATGTAACCCGTCTCAATGGCAAGCCGGCTATTTCCGTTATGGTTCTTTCCAAGGGCGGGGAAGATGTGGTAGCTATGGTGGAGGAGATCAAGGAGCAGCTCGGTGGACTGAACTATCCGCCGGACATGAAGCGTGAGGAGCTGCATGACCAGTCGGTGGAAGTTGAGAAATCGGTGTACAGCATGCTGCGTGAGGTACTGATCGGCGCCTGTATGGCTGTGCTCGTAACGCTGCTGTTCCTGCGGAATTTCCGCTCGACTGTTATTGCGGTTATCTCCATTCCGCTATCGATGTTCGCTTCCTTCATCGTGCTCCAATATCTTGGCTATACGCTTAATATGATGACATTAGCAGGAATCGCGGTCGCAATCGGCCGGGTGGTAGATGATTCTATCGTAGTTATCGAGAATATATTCCGGCGTGTGCGCAGCGCCCAAAATCGTGATGGCGAGCTGGTTGAACACGCGACGCATGAGGTCGCTTCAGCAATAACATCGTCAACATTAACGACGGTTGCGGTATTCCTGCCGCTCGCCTTCGTTCCCGGCATCGTTGGAAAATTTTTCGTTCCGCTGGCCTGGACGATTGTTGTCTCGCTGCTGTTCTCTCTGCTCGTTGCAGTGACGGTTGTTCCGCTGATGTCACGTCTATTCCTGCTCAAGCTGAAGCATGCCGAGCCGCAGGAGAATGGCGTTCAGCGCCTGTACCGCCGCGTGCTTCGCTGGGCGCTCGGCCATCGATTGGCAACGCTGGCTATTGCAATCTTGCTTCTGCTCGGCAGCGCCTCCATTCCTGCCGCAGGGTTGATCGGCTTCAATTTCCTGCCGTCAGAGAAAGCAACGACCTTCAATGTTACGATCGGGATGCCGATTGGCTCCACTGCAAGCAATACGGACAAGGTAGCGGCCAAACTCGAAGAGGAGATTAAGTCATATCCGGAAGTCATTCAAATTGTAGCTTCTGCTTCGAATGAAACCGGTCGTGTATCCTTCAAAGTAGAAGAGGACGCCGATACGAAGCGGATTGTCGATGGGCTACAGAAGAAATTTGCTAATGTTTCGGGTGCCAAGAGTATTACAATTGTCGGCACAGGCGGCATTGGCGGCTCCAACCTGAGCATAATCGTTAATGGCACCAGCAGAGATTCCATCGCTCAAGGTGCTGAACAGATCACACAAGCACTCCAAAAGATCGAGGGGCTTGCTAATATTCGCAGCTCTGCAGAAGGGGAGAAGCCGGAGGTTGTGATCGGATTTGACCCTGATAAGCTTGCTGAGCATGCGCTTACGCCAGCTCAGGTGGCGATGAGCTTGCGCACGATGGTGGAAGGCAACACCATCACTCAAGCCGATATCAACAATAAGCCGACGGATGTTATCCTCCAGCTCGATACGGGGAACACCGCTTCAGTCGAACTATTGAAGAAGCAGTCCATTTTGAATGGACAAGGCCAGGCCGTCGCCCTTCAAGAGCTGGGCGAAGTGAAGGAGATGAGGAACTCGACCCAGGTTGCACGCCTGGATCAGAAGGAGTATCTGGAGGTGTACGCCACTATTACGGACGAGAATACGTCCAAGGTAAGCTCCCAGGTATTCTCGACCATTGACAGCTTGAAGCTGCCTGAGGGTGTAACCTGGTCTAATGAAGGCGCAGCCAAGGAAATGAATGAAGGCTTTATCAATATGGGGATTGCGCTGCTAATCAGCATTGTGCTTGTCTACTTCGTCATGCTGCTGGCATTCGGCGAGGCGCTGCTGCCGCTTGTTATTCTGGCTGCAATTCCGTTCTCGATTATCGGTGCTATTACCGGATTATATCTGGTCGGAGAGCCTATCGGCATGCCGGCAATGATCGGACTTCTGATGCTGAATGGAATAGTCGTCACGAATGCCATCGTGCTGCTTGACCGTGTGAAGCGGAATGAGCGCAGAGGCATGGAGAAGGGTGAAGCGCTGCTGGAAGCTGGAGCAACCCGTCTGCGTCCAATCCTTATGACGGCCATTGCAACGATAGGGGCGCTAATGCCTCTCGCGTTATCAGCAGAGGCGGGATTGGTATCCAGAGCACTTGCAGTCGTCGTCATCGGAGGGCTCACAAGCTCTACCCTGCTGACACTCGTCATCGTTCCTGTTATCTACCATCTTCTGCTGCCCGCACGAAAGCAGAAGGGAATCGAGCAGCAAACGCATGCTGCCTAAAGCTCCCGGCAGCAGTTGATTGCTGCCATGCGGCGGCACGCCGCGTTGGGAATGCCTCGTGCGGCGGCACAACGCGTTAGGAATACAGCATGCAGCGAAACATCTCGCGCCGGGAGTTGTGTGCGGCAGATCCTAACACACCGCTCGTGGGAGCTGCATAATGTGCCAGAATCCTAAGAAGCAGAGCGCAGGAAGTCCAAAGCCCGCTATTCACATCGCCCCTTTGGGGCCTAGTGGTTAGCGGGCTTTTTGGCGAGGCTCCTTTTCATTTCATATCGAGGAGCATCTGTATATGGGCAGTTAAGGAGTGAAGCTGATTGCCGATGGTGATTCCGCTCTGCTGCGCTGCAAGTTCAGCCGCAGGTGCCATAGAGAGCTGCCCTGCCACGATATGCTTGTCGGGATTCTCCTCGATTAGTCTGCGGAGTCCCTGAGCTGTTTTTTGGGTATACGCTTCCTTCTTTCCTTGCATCAAGAGCGGGAACGTATCCGGAAGCAGTGCGGGCGTCACGTGTACGTTCTTGCCCCGCAGCTCTGAATGGGCTTGTAATTGACCGATAGTGCCATCAACCGTGCTCGGATTAGTGAAGGCGACGATAACAGGCCCCGTCAGCATGCATATGTCGTCGAACAACGGCTGGTCGATCTTGATGATTGGAAGGGAAAAGGAAGGAATCGCGTCTGGCAGCCGAGCTGTAAAATACGTGCAAGTAACTAATATGGCATCCACATGGCATTGTGAGATCCAATGCAGAGTCTCTTTCATTTTGACCGTTGCCGCCTGGGGAGTGAAGTCATTCTTAACCCGGTCCATGCCGGGGTCTACGAAGTGGACAAGCTCAACCTGCAAGGGCTCTAATACCTGCTCGATAAGCGCAATATTCGAATAGTGTGCATGGAAGCAACCGATGGTCGTCAGGTCTGCCAGCCTCCCCCCAAATTTTTGTTGCCAGTATAGCAATGCCGCATAGATTTGTAAATGCTATTGAAGGTAGATTCAAGTGCCAGAACCATCGATGACCTCAACCCGGCAGACAACCCGACAGGCAACCCAACAGGCAACCCAACAGGCAACCCAACAGGCAACTCAACAGGCAACCCAACAGGCAGCTCAACAGGAAGAGAAGGAAGCCTGCGTAAGTGCAGGGATTTTGGCTAAAAGAAGCCGTAGATGGTAGCGTCAAGAAGTTTGTGTAAGCTTGTAGATATATCCATCGGGTGTTGGTGGGGGTGGAGGAATCCGCCCCGCCATATTGGTTTAACTTTCGATCCGAGGATCCGACTGAACAGAATTCGAGGAATAGCGCTTTTCAAACATCTCATTAAGTTTTTGTTTGACAACGGGATCGCCAAAACCTGGGATGACACGGTTCTCAAAACGTTCGTTGTAGGCGATGGTGTCCAAGTATACAATTTTTTCT
>NZ_JAHZIJ010000079.1 GCF_019443105.1 Paenibacillus oenotherae | reverse complement strand
GACGTACCAGTCGCCGCCTACGCTTGTCATTGCAGGAGCTGTCGCCCATGTAGGCTCACTTGCTTCCTTAGGCGCTGTTTCGTAGAAGTACAGTGCCGGTGTTCCCCAGCCTGCTGGCTTCTTGAAGAAAACTTGCAGCTTGGCGTTCGGATCGCCCTTCGTGAAGGTGAACGAAGCCGTGCCTGGACCGTTCTCGTTGGTTGCATACATTTTCAATGTTTTCGTATCATCGATCGCCATGCCTGCGCCAATCGTGATCGTAGTTCCGTTCGTGAATGCTATTCCGTTAACCGGGTCGCTGCCGTCCAGCGTATATTTACCGCTGTCTGCGTTCTTAACCGAAAGGGTTACCGTCGTTGTCTCAGTCTTGAACTTGCCGCCTGCCGGGGATGCCGTCAGAACCGGGAATTTCTTGTTCGCGCCAACATTCTCGATGAGAATAACGCCGTTAGCGCCAGCAGTGAAGGTAGCTTTGCCGTTGCTTACAACCGCTTCGCTCTTCGTATACGCATCGCGTACGGTCGTGCCATCCGGGAAGATGTTGCCTACGCTCACAGCTACAGAGCCGGAAGCGCCTACCGCTACAACGACCTTATCCAGAATATCGCCTTGCTCATACGTACGGGAGAACGTGTACGGAGCGTCTGCGATTTTGGCATGTTGACCTGCACCGATTGCGATGTGATTGTTTCTGAATTGGCCAATCTTCTGCCAGTGGCTTTGAACAG
>NZ_JAHZIJ010000078.1 GCF_019443105.1 Paenibacillus oenotherae | reverse complement strand
GTTTCCCCATTCGGACATCCCCGGATCAAAGCCTGCTTACGGCTCCCCGAGGCATTTCGCTGTTCGCCGCGTCCTTCATCGACTCCTGGCGCCTAGGCATCCTCCGTGCGCTCTTAGTAGCTTAACCATAAGCTCCGGTTCTTCGATTGAGACTCCGTTGTAGAAACATTTCTTGAACACTAAATGATTAGCGGTAGAAACATGTCTACAAAAGTCGCTTCAATACGAACAACCTTCGCCTTGCAGTCGAAACTGCGTGGTATAAACTCAGCTAAAGGATGTTTCTATGTTACGCAATTTTCGTATCCAGTTTTCAAGGTGCAAATTCCGCAAATGTTTGACCGCGTATTCCGATCAACCTTTGTCGGTATTACAAGTGCATAGTGCACCCGCTTGGCGACGTCCTACTCTCCCAGGACCCTGCGGTCCAAGTACCATCGGCGCTGGAGGGCTTAACGGTCGTGTTCGAGATGGGAACGCGTGGGTCCCCTCCGCCATCGCCACCAAACGGATGTTTGATGTTATGCTATTGTTGAAAGAGACTTGCTCTCTCAAAACTGAACATGAGCGATACCTGTCATAGTATCTGATCTTCATCGAGATCAGGTATATCCTTAGAAAGGAGGTGATCCAGCCGCACCTTCCGATACGGCTACCTTGTTACGACTTCACCCCAATCATCTACCCCACCTTCGGCGGCTGGCTCCTTGCGGTTACCCCACCGACTTCGGGTGTTGT
>NZ_JAHZIJ010000077.1 GCF_019443105.1 Paenibacillus oenotherae | reverse complement strand
GTTTCCCCATTCGGACATCCCCGGATCAAAGCCTGCTTACGGCTCCCCGAGGCATTTCGCTGTTCGCCGCGTCCTTCATCGACTCCTGGCGCCTAGGCATCCTCCGTGCGCTCTTAGTAGCTTAACCATAAGCTCCGGTTCTTCGATTGAGACTCCGTTGTAGAAACATTTCTTGAACACTAAATGATTAGCGGTAGAAACCTCTCTACAAAAGTCGTTTCAATTCGAACAACCTTCGCCTTGCAGTCGAAACTGCGTGGTATAAACTCAGCTAAAGGATGTTTCTATGTTACGCAATTTTCGTATCCAGTTTTCAAGGTGCAAGATGCATTGCATCGTAATGCAATGAATTTGGTGGAGCCAAGGAGGATCGAACTCCTGACCTCCTGCGTGCAAGGCAGGCGCTCTCCCAGCTGAGCTATAGCCCCATAGGAATGATAAATGGTTGGCCTTAGTGGACTCGAACCACCGACCTCACCCTTATCAGGGGTGCGCTCTAACCAGCTGAGCTAAAGGCCATTGATCTCACCTTTGTATATGAAAGAGACTTGCTCTCTCAAAACTGAACATGAGCGATACCTGTCATAGTATCTGACCTTCATCGAGGTCAGGTATATCCTTAGAAAGGAGGTGATCCAGCCGCACCTTCCGATACGGCTACCTTGTTACGACTTCACCCCAATCATCTACCCCACCTTCGGCGGCTGGCTCCTTGCGGTTACCCCACCGACTTCGGGTGTTGT
>NZ_JAHZIJ010000076.1 GCF_019443105.1 Paenibacillus oenotherae | reverse complement strand
GTTTCCCCATTCGGACATCCCCGGATCAAAGCCTGCTTACGGCTCCCCGAGGCATTTCGCTGTTCGCCGCGTCCTTCATCGACTCCTGGCGCCTAGGCATCCTCCGTGCGCTCTTAGTAGCTTAACCATAAGCTCCGGTTCTTCGATTGAGACTCCGTTGTAGAAACATTTCTTGAACACTAAATGATTAGCGGTAGAAACATGTCTACAAAAGTCGCTTCAATACGAACAACCTTCGCCTTGCAGTCGAAACTGCGTGGTATAAACTCAGCTAAAGGATGTTTCTATGTTACGCAATTTTCGTATCCAGTTTTCAAGGTGCAAGATGCATTGCATCGTAATGCAATGAATTTGGTGGAGCCAAGGAGGATCGAACTCCTGACCTCCTGCGTGCAAGGCAGGCGCTCTCCCAGCTGAGCTATAGCCCCATAGGAATGATAAATGGTTGGCCTTAGTGGACTCGAACCACCGACCTCACCCTTATCAGGGGTGCGCTCTAACCAGCTGAGCTAAAGGCCATTGATCTCACCTTTGTATATGAAAGAGACTTGCTCTCTCAAAACTGAACATGAGCGATACCTGTCATAGTATCTGACCTTCATCGAGGTCAGGTATATCCTTAGAAAGGAGGTGATCCAGCCGCACCTTCCGATACGGCTACCTTGTTACGACTTCACCCCAATCATCTACCCCACCTTCGGCGGCTGGCTCCTTGCGGTTACCCCACCGACTTCGGGTGTTGT
>NZ_JAHZIJ010000075.1 GCF_019443105.1 Paenibacillus oenotherae | reverse complement strand
GAGAAATTCAGAGTAGTATGGATATTAACCAGGGACCATTGGTCAAATTGGGATTGTTCAAAACACGAAACGGCGACCATCTCCTTATCGCCATTCATCATTTGGTCGTTGACGGTGTATCATGGAGGATTTTGTTGGAGGATATAGCTGTCGCTTATGGACAAGCCTCCAGTGGCCAGCCTATTGTCCTGCCGCTTAAGACGGATTCTTTCAAACGATGGTCGGAACGGCTAGTGGATTTTGCAAACGATCCGGATATGGAAGAGGACTGGCGTTATTGGATGGAAATTACAACGAAGCCTGCTGCAAGGTACCCGGTAGACTGGCAAGGCGGCGAGTGTTACTTGGAAGATATGCGTCATTGGGGAACCGCTTTGTCCGAAATGCGGACGGAACAACTGCTGCGTCGGGTCAACCATGCTTACAATACGGAGATCAATGATATTTTGCTGGCCGCATTATCGCTTGCCATTCAGGAATGGAGCGGCATGGAGGAGATATGGGTCCAAATGGAGGGTCATGGCAGGGAAGAACTGTTTGAGGATATCAATCTGACGAGAACGGTCGGCTGGTTTACGGCATGTTATCCCGTGAAGCTGGTTGTCGAGCGGGATAAAGACCTCCGTTATCAAATCAAGCATATTAAAGAATGCTTGAACCGGATCCCGCACCGCGGTATCGGATATGGATTGACAAGTTCGCATGAAAGTGCGGGAGAACGGGCTACTGAGGGGCCTGAGCTGAGCTTTAACTATTTAGGGCAATTTGATGGCGGAAGCAACGAAACGGCCTTCGAAATGTCTG
>NZ_JAHZIJ010000074.1 GCF_019443105.1 Paenibacillus oenotherae | reverse complement strand
GAGAAATTCAGAGTAGTATGGATATTAACCAGGGACCATTGGTCAAATTGGGATTGTTCAAAACACGAAACGGCGACCATCTCCTTATCGCCATTCATCATTTGGTCGTTGACGGTGTATCATGGAGAATCTTGTTGGAGGATATAGCTGTCGCTTATGGACAAGCCTCCAGCGACCAGCCTATTGTCCTGCCGCTCAAGACGGATTCTTTCAAACGATGGTCGGAACGGCTAGTGGATTTTGCAGACGATCCAGATATGAAGGAAGATCGTAGTTATTGGATGGAACTTACATCTGAGCCTGCTGCAAGGCTCTCGGTAGACTGGAAGGCCGGCGAGTGTTATTTGGAAGATATGCGTCATTGGGGAACCGCTTTGTCCGAAATGCGGACGGAACAACTGCTGCGTCGGGTCAACCATGCTTACAATACGGAGATCAATGATATTTTGCTGGCCGCATTATCGCTTGCCGTTCAGGAATGGAGCGGCATGGACGAGATTTGGGTCCAAATGGAGGGTCATGGCAGGGAAGAACTGTTTGAGGATATCAATCTAACGAGAACGGTCGGCTGGTTTACGACATGTTATCCCGTGAAGCTGGCTGTCGAGCGGGATAAAGACCTCCGTTATCATATCAAGCATATTAAAGAATGCTTGAACCGGATCCCTCGCCGCGGCATCGGATATGGATTGACAAGTTCGCATGAAAGTGCGGGAGAACGGGCTACTGAGGGGCCTGAGCTGAGCTTTAACTATTTAGGGCAATTTGATGGCGGAAGCAACGAAACGGCCTTCGAAATGTCTG
>NZ_JAHZIJ010000073.1 GCF_019443105.1 Paenibacillus oenotherae | reverse complement strand
CGACTTCACCTTCGACCGGCCTCTGATCCACCGTATGAGCCAACTTTTCCATGAGAGGACTTATCTGCTCAATCGTCTGGTGCTGAAAAATATCATGAACGGCAAGTTTATAGTCGTATTGATGAAGTCTCGACGCTACCTGAATCGCCTTAATCGAATCTCCACCAATTTGGAGGAAATTGTCTTTCAATCCTACCGCCTCAATGCCTAGCACCTCTTCCCAAATGGATGCCAACAGCTTTTCAGGACCGGATTGCGGTGCGTCGTTTCCGGTTTGCCCCCGATGCCGATTGCCTGGTTCCGGAAGATTTCTCCAATCCACCTTCCCGTTCGGCGTCAACGGCACTTTATCCAATTCAACTACAAACGCAGGTATCATATAGCTCGGCAGTTGATTTCCCACATATCGGCGAAGCTCCGCTGCTTCCAGCTTGCCGTGACCAACCACATACGCGCACAGATAGGAATCCGCTCCCTTATCCTGACGCGCAATCACTACCGCTTCCTTCACCTGCTCGTGTCGCTGCAGAACCGCCTCGATCTCGCCCAGCTCGATCCGGTAGCCCCGGATTTTCACCTGCTCGTCGATCCGGCCCAAATAGTCCAGGTTGCCGTCCGGCAGCCATCTCGCCAAATCTCCCGTCCGGTACAGCCGCTCTCCGTTCGGATGCTGCACAAACTTCTCTTCCGTCAGTTCCGGGCGGTTCAGGTAGCCGCGCGCCAAGCCCGCTCCCGCGATGCACAGCTCTCCGGCTACCCCGATCGGCTGCTCCCTGAGCCGATCATCCATGACATACAGCCGCGTATTGGACAACGGCTTCC
>NZ_JAHZIJ010000072.1 GCF_019443105.1 Paenibacillus oenotherae | reverse complement strand
CGACTTCACCTTCGACCGGCCTCTGATCCACCGTATGAGCCAACTTTTCCATGAGAGGACTTATCTGCTCAATCGTCTGGTGCTGAAAAATATCATGAACGGCAAGTTTATAGTCGTATTGATGAAGCCTCGACGCTACCTGAATCGCCTTAATCGAATCTCCACCAATCTGGAAGAAATTGTCCTTCAATCCTACCGTCTCAATGCCAAGCACCTCTTCCCAAATGGATGCCAACAGCTTTTCTGGAGCGGATTGCGGTGCTTCGATTCCGGTTTGCCCCCGATGCCGATCGCCTGGTTCCGGAAGATTTCTCCAATCCGCCTTCCCGTTCGGCGTCAACGGCACTTTATCCAATTCAACTACAAACGCAGGTATCATATAGCTCGGTAGTTGATTTCCCACATATCGGCGAAGCTCCGCTGCTTCCAGCTTGCCGTGACCAACCACATACGCGCACAGATAGGAATCCGCTCCCTTATCCTGACGCGCAATCACTACCGCTTCCTTCACCTGCTCGTGTCGCTGCAGAACCGCCTCGATCTCGCCCAGCTCGATCCGGTAGCCCCGGATCTTCACCTGCTCGTCAATCCGGCCCAAATAGTCCAGGTTGCCATCCGGCAGCCATCTCGCCAAATCTCCCGTCCGGTACAGCCGCTCTCCGTTCGGATGCTGCACAAACTTCTCTTCCGTCAGCTCCGGGCGGTTCAGGTAGCCGCGCGCCAAGCCCGCTCCCGCGATGCACAGCTCTCCGGCTACCCCGATCGGCTGCTCCCTGAGCCGATCATCCATGACATACAGCCGCGTATTGGACAACGGCTTCC
>NZ_JAHZIJ010000071.1 GCF_019443105.1 Paenibacillus oenotherae | reverse complement strand
GGCAATAAGACTATGGGGCTACTCGGCGAGGGAAACTCGGTGGATTGCAAAGGAACACAGGAGATTTTATACTGGTTCAGGCCCTCGATGTGAGGTAATACCCTACGTCCAGTTGTGGTGTATTCCTTTGAGGATTTGTGGTGGTGATTCTGGTGAACCAACTCAACCTGCCCTCAGGGGGCGCCCTGCCTCCCCTTATATACTGGGGGACAGGGTTACAAGGTAGGAGTCCCAATCGGATTACGACTAGGAGATCTCCCCTTAGAGATATAACGCACCCGACTAGGACTGTATATTCCTTTCTATACAAGGCGAAGTCTGCCGAATCTAGCTATATCTCTAATTACAAGGCTAGGCCCATCCTCTATCCGAGTGGCCCATATGCTTGTCATGAGGTACCCGGGGCCCATGGCCTCCACAGTAGCCCCTGAGACCTTCATAGTTGAGTCACAGCTGATGCCGAGTGCTCATCCTCCACGGTGAAGTCTTCCCGAGTGCATTGCTCCCGAGTACTCTTTGTCTGAGTGCTGCTTCTTCCCGAGTCCTGCTTCATGTCAGCTGGCAGCGAGGCTATGAAGGGCTTCATGTAGATGTATGAATAGTGTGCGCCGAATAGGCGCACCTATTAGGTGTAGCCCCCGACTTTGTGCTTAATTGTGAAGACAATTAAACATAAAGTCAAAGATCTTTAACCTTGAAGTCTTTCCCGAGTAGATTACTACTGGTATATGAGACTCTTCGGTATCATGTCAACCGGAATATAATTTATAGTCTTGCCGAGCAGGGTACTACTCGTATGTAGGACTCTTCGACTTCATGTCAGTCGGAAT
>NZ_JAHZIJ010000070.1 GCF_019443105.1 Paenibacillus oenotherae | reverse complement strand
AGGAGGATATCATCATTGGAACGCCGGTGGCGGGCCGCCCGCATGCGGACTTGGAGCAGGTCATCGGCATGTTCGTCGGGACACTGGCGCTGCGTAACGAAGTGAAGAAGGAAGCGACGTTCCTGGAACAGGTGGCGGAAGTGAAGCGTCGGACGCTGGAAGCGTTCGAGCATGCGGACTACCCGCTGGAGGAACTGGTGGAGAAGCTGGACTTGGAGCGGGATATGAGCCGTAATCCGCTGTTTGATACGATGTTCGCGATGCAGAACATGACGGAGGCGGAAGCTTCTTACGGGGGCGGTCTGAAGATGACGCCGTACGGAGGAGGCCAGGAAGCGGCGAAGTTCGATCTGGCGCTGCAAGCGTCGGAGATGGAAGGACGGTTAGTATTCCAACTGCAATACCGGACGTCGTTGTACAGGCGAGCGAGCATGGAGCGACTGGCGGGTCACTTTGTGCAGCTGCTGACGGAGGCGACGTCAAAGCCGGAGGAGCGGATCGGGGAGCTGTCGCTGCTGTCCGAGGAAGAGTGCGAGCGACTGGCGGCGTTCAACGGGACGGAAGCGCCGTATCCGAAGGAGCAGACGATTCACAGCCTGTTCGAGGAGCAAGTAAAGCGAGCGCCGGAGCGTACAGCGCTGGTGTACGGAGAAGAGCGTCTAAGCTACGCAGAGCTGAATGCCCGTTCGAATCGTCTTGCACGGAGGCTGCGGAAGCAGGGAGTCCGAGCGGATGAGCTGGTGGGTATCGCGTTGGAGCGGTCAACGGAAATGATCGTGGCGATCTTGGCGGTGCTGAAGGCGGGAGGCGCGTATGTGCCGATCGACCCGAGCTACCCGGAGGAGCGTATCCGCTACACGCTGGAAGA
>NZ_JAHZIJ010000006.1 GCF_019443105.1 Paenibacillus oenotherae | reverse complement strand
GTTCGTTTCATCCTCCATGAAGTGTTTGATCTCCGCCTTCATAATGGATTCCAGGTTTTCTTTTACAAACTGAGTGACAAGATTTTCAAATAGGTTTGTGAGCTGGTTTTCTGCTATTATAGTCATGGAGTAGAGTCCCTTCTTGGTGCGTGGTAACCCCGAGGATACTCTACTTTTTTGTTCCCTGTTAAGGGGCCAAATCTTGGTACACAAACTATTGTACGTCATCAGACTTTGAACAAAACAGAACAAAACGCGTAGAATATGACATTCATTCGGGTGAAAAAATACTATTTGAGCATGAATCGATCCTGAGCAATCCTGTTTATATAGATGGGAAACTTTATTCGATCGAAACACTTGAATCACTTGATTATGAAAAATACGCTGTATTGGATTTGAGTACAAATCAATTTTTGGTGATTTTATCTTCAGGCGAGAAGATACTTGCTTTCGATAAACATTTCCTTCTCACATACAAATGGTTAGGAAATTCCAATCAGCAGATTGTCTATGTATATGATTTGGACGAAGAACCGATTGAGCAACAGTTACTGGGTATTGGCCGCGCCCATTATGATGGCAAGCAATTAACGATATTTAGTTGAAAATTTTTGCAGACGGCGGGGAGATTCTTGATAAATCTACTCTGAAATCATCAAACATACTTTCTGGCAGCCCCTTCTCTAAGTGTTTTGAAGGCAAGAGTGACGAAGAAGCCTGCGAATGTGCATGAATTTCGGTTACAAGACGCCATAATGTTGAAATTCCTGCGATCATGCATGAATTTTTGGGGAAATCGGTCGATAAGGGGAAACGAGGGTGAAATACCTGCACGCTGGCAGGCATTTCACCTTCAGGGGGTCAGAAATGCGAAAAAAACTGCCGTTTCGCATGTTTTGTCTAGCCCACAACTCGCTTGTCGTCCTCTAGCGAGGAGTACATGGGCGGTCCCATGTTTGCAGGCATTCCACATCAATCAACTTCTTAAAGCAGGAGCTGAGCTTTCCAAAAAGGGCTTTCTGGACAACCCCTTTGTTATGCAAATGTAATGGCGGAGTGGGTTGCGGCTGTTCACAAGGAGGGTGAACCATGCAGCTGGTACTCCCTGAGTGCCTTGTGAAAGCGTTGAAAAGGACTTGATAAAATTTTGATGTTTCGTTTTATTCTAGCTTGCTTCTTGACATCGTGCCTGCATGTGTCCAGACGATCGATGTTTTTATCAATCTTCTCTCTTAGTGTGATGATGAACCCGATTGCTATATGCGCACGAGCGAGCTCTTCGAGATCGGCGGCAAGCGCTTCACTAAGCTCCCTGATGCTCGGGATAGACAGTCTATTGTCCACGAAGACAACCTCTGGTGTGAAATCCTCGCGATAATCCTGTCCAGGCACTTGTTCCCAGAAATAATTCCATTCCTGCAGATGGCCGGTTTCATACAACAGGTATTTAAGAAACCCGCATAACCATGCCGTACAGCTTGTGTTGCGAAGCTGGCATCCGAGACCTCTCACAAGATGCCGGCAGCCATTGCAGCAGGAGCCGCCATTGGCAATACAGACTTTACATATATGCTCGGAGCCTGCATCCTGCAGAGCACGAATGCCGAGATCAATGACGGATAGTCTGCTGATTTGGTGCAGCTCTGAGGAGGTTGCGTTGGAGCCTTGCGAATTGGGGTTGGATGGATTGCTTTCCATGATGCTTGACATTCGCACTCACTCCTTGTTTAATAATAAGAATCAAATATTCAGATATTTGAATATATATAAATTATTATACTGAAGTTATAATAGAATGACAAACCGACTCAAGCGGGTATCTTTTGCACAATGCTAATATTTAAGTATGCTATTATATTCATATATTCAGTAGTTTACCCAAGGGAGCATACGCCATGAATCATAATGCGGGCATTCAACAATTTAAAGCCGATTTCTTTAAAGCATTAGCTCATCCGATGAGAATACGAATCCTTGAAGTTCTCGGGGAGGGCGATAAAAATGTAAATGAACTGCAACAAATACTGGGTTCGGAAGGCTCCGCCGTATCGCAGCAATTGTCCATATTGCGCAATAAAAATATAGTCTATGGGCTGAAAGAAGGAACATCGGTCATTTACTCCTTGCGGGACCCGCTCATTAAAGAACTGCTGGCAGTTGCAAAGCGCATCTTTGATAATCACCTTGTAGATGCCATTTCATTGCTGGAAGTGATTCGGAATGAGCCATATAACGAGAAAGGCGTCCGCGAGTAATTCGCTGGATCGCCTTTTTTTTCGAAAGCAGCGTTTAGAAACATTTTTACTTGATTAAAATATATGTATGCGATATATTGCATACAAAGGAGTGATTGGAATGCCAATCCCAACAAGTTATTCGACACCGGCGAGAGTGTCTGCCAAAGAACGAGCATTGTCACAAATCCAGAGGTGGATTATTGACGGAACATTGCAGCCTGGCGAGAAGCTGGTTGATGCTGAGCTGGCGGAGGCGCTTGGAGTCTCCAGAACACCCGTCAGGGAGGCTTTGCAGCTGCTTGAGGTACAAGGGCTGGTGGAAATGCATCCGGGAAGAGATACAAGGGTGCAAACCATTGAAAAAGATGACATCCTCAAAATGTATACGACACTTGCAGCGCTTCACGCATTAGCTGCCGAGACTGCTGCTTCGCTTATTCGTCCGGAGGAGGTCGAGCAGCTAAGAGGGCTCAATGCCGAGTTTGCCGCAGCGATTGAGAATGGACAGCCCTACCTTGCGATGGAGATAGATGAACAGCTCCACAATCTCATCGTTGAAGTGTCTGGCAACTCTTATGTGGCTGCCTTCAGCGCATCGCTGCAAATCCATATAAGAAGATTCAAGTATGTATTCTTGGCTCAGCCCGTCTCAGCAACCGCAGCATCAGTTGAAGAGCATGCTGCGATCATTAAAGCATTGGAGCAGGGATATGATGAAGCTGCCGCATCCGTAATGAAGCAAAATCTGCTCCGACCGATGCGCGAGCTGCACGCAATCATCAATGCCAGAGGGGAGTAATGGAAATGACAGACGAAAAAGATTTGAGAATTCGCAGCAAGGTGATCAGCGAGGGTGTCAATCGGGTGCCGAACAGGGCCATGCTTAGGGCGGTAGGCTTCAAGGATGAGGATTTCAAGAAGCCGATGATTGGGGTTGCCAGCACATGGAGTGAAGTAACCCCCTGCAATATTCATATTGATGAGCTGGCAAGGGAAGCCAAGAGAGGTGTGCAGGCCGGTGGAGGGGCCCCGCTAATTTTCAATACGATCACCGTCTCGGACGGCATATCTATGGGACATGAGGGCATGCTCTTCTCGCTGCCAAGCCGAGAGATCATTGCGGATTCCATCGAAATCGTCACAAATGCCGAACGGTTCGACGGATTGGTAGCAATCGGCGGCTGTGACAAGAATACGCCTGCTTGTCTGATGGCCATCGGCCGAATGAATTTGCCTGCGGTCTATGTGTATGGCGGCACCATTCAGCCCGGCAAGCTGAACGGTCAGGATGTCAATATTGTGACGGCATTTGAAGCTGTTGGCCAATACCATGACGGCAAGCTGACCGACGATGAATTGCATGAAATTGAGTGTCATGTATGCCCCGGAGCAGGTGCATGCGGAGGAATGTATACCGCGAATACGATGGCTTCGGCTGCTGAAGCGATGGGCATGAGCTTGCCTGGCTCTTCCTCAACAGCGGCAATTGCCGCCAACAAGGCGGCAGAGTGCGAGGAGGCCGGCAGGGTGGTGGTCGGACTGCTGGAGAAAGGGATCTATCCAAGAGACATTATGACTAAGAAGGCATTCGAGAATGCGATTACCGTCATCATGGCGCTAGGCGGTTCCACCAATGCATTCCTCCATTTATTGGCTATCGCACACGCCGTGGAGGTCAATCTAACCATCGATGATTTCGAGCGCATTCGCAAAAAGGTGCCGCATCTTGCCGATTTGAAGCCGAGCGGACGCTATATGATGCAGGATCTCAATGATGAGGGAGGCGTCCCTGCCGTCATGAAATTGCTCCTGGATCAGGGCTTGCTGCACGGGGACTGCTTGACGGTGACAGGCCGGACGATCGCTGAGAATCTTGCCCTTGTGGAGCCGTTGTCCGATCATCAGGATGTCGTAAGATCATTCGATAATCCGCTGAAGCCAAGCGGTCCTCTCGTTCTGCTGAAGGGCAATCTCGCTCCTGAGGGAGCAGTGGCAAAGATGTCCGGATTGCAAAACTTGCGGTTTACCGGCCCGGCCCGTGTATTCAACAGCGAGAATGAAGCTACACAAGCGATTATGAGGGATGAGATTCGCAAGGGTGATGTCCTCGTCATCCGCTATACAGGTCCCAAAGGCGGGCCTGGCATGCCGGAAATGCTGTCTGTCACAGCAATGATCGTGGGGAAAGGTCTCGGCGGAGATGTTGCCCTCCTTACGGATGGAAGATTCTCGGGAGGCTCACACGGATTCGTTGTGGGACATGTTGCGCCGGAAGCACAGGTCGGCGGGCCGATTGCGCTATTGCAAGATGGCGATATAATTACCATAGACAGCGAGACACAAGAGATTAATATGGAGGTCTCTGCTGCCCAAATGGCGGAAAGAGCTGAGAATTGGCGCCAGCCTCCGCTCAAATTCCGATCTGGGGTGCTGTCCAAATATGCACGGCTCGTCTCCTCTGCATCCAAGGGAGCTATAACAGATCTTCCATAAAAAATATATAGTATTACAGACATAAGTCTTTATGGAAAGATAGTTCCATAGAGGCTTTTTTGCTATTAAATAACATGCAATACTATATCACATAAAAAGGAAAAAAATGACTAGAGTCATCCTTGGGAGGGAGTGATTGCAGCAGTTGGACAACTGCATATTGATAGATTTGGAGAAATGTTTTTTGCGGTACAGTAAATTACTCATTCATGAAGAGGAGAGAAATGATGGTTAAAAGCAGATTGGTTAGTCTCGTTGTCGTGGCATTATTGCTCCTATCCAGCATCGCGTCGTTTGAAGCTGCGCCTGTTCAAGCCAAAGGGGAGTCTAATGAAGTCCCTATTAAATATCCCGATGAAATTGTCGTCAAATTCAAATC
This sequence comes from Paenibacillus oenotherae, assembly GCF_019443105.1. Taxonomy (GTDB): domain Bacteria; phylum Bacillota; class Bacilli; order Paenibacillales; family Paenibacillaceae; genus Paenibacillus_Z; species Paenibacillus_Z oenotherae. The sequence goes on along the minus strand of NZ_JAHZIJ010000006.1, from coordinate 270,216 downwards.
GGGCATCGATATCCCGCTTCAGAATGAAGCAGATCCCCAAGTGTCACCGCAAGGAAACACTGAGCCGGGGATTGCGCTGGAAGCGTTCCCGGAATTGAAGTTTAACCGGCTATTCAATCTTGCCGGAGATGCTGGAGGGAATGCAAGAGGAATCGAGAGCTCAATTACCGTCCTGGATCTCTATTATACAGCTCCTGTTCCAGAGAATGGCGATGCGGAAGAGCTGATACAAAGTTTAAGCGCTTCCCATTACGTAGAAGAGGCTTATCTCAAGCCTCAGCCGGTAGAGCCGCCTACGATTGTATTGCTGCCTAATACGACGCCGGTTCAATCCGGCAATGATCCTAATTTCTCCTTGCAGGGCTATGCGAACGCAGCGCCTCAAGGCCATGATGCCCCATATGCATGGCAGTATGAAGGCGGCGACGGCAAAGGAATTAGCTGGGTCGATGTCGAGCAGGGCTGGGCTTTGAATCATGAAGATTTGACCGCACATGGCATAGTGATGCTCCCAGGCAGCTTGAATGCAGCTTATCACAGCCACGGAACGGGTGTGCTTGGCGTAGTGTCTGCTGTTGACAATACGATCGGTAATCTGGGTATTACGAGCAAAGCAACGCCAATGGTATCCTCCCAGCACCGGTCTGCAGGCGGATACAGCACGTCAGGAGCAATCATCTCCGCAGCCGATGCGCTGCAAGCAGGCGATGTCATCCTGCTGGAAGCGCAAACAAGCTATAGCACGGCAAGCGGCTATGTTCCGGTTGAAGTATATCCGGATACATTCGATGCGATCCGTTATGCCGTTGACCGCGGGATTACGGTAATCGAGGCGGCAGGCAATGGTTCTGTCAATCTGGATACATTCCAGACGACGGATGGCAAATTCGTGCTGAACCGGACGAGTCCCGACTACAAAGAATCCGGTGCTATCATGGTCGGAGCGGTATCCAACACAGCGCCTCACACGAGAATGTATTTCTCCAACTATGGCAGCCGGATTGACGTCAACAGCTGGGGGATGTCCGTTCATACACTGGATGCAGCGAGCAGCAGTTCAACAACGGGCTATCAGAGCGGATTCAGCGGTACTTCCTCCGCTTCATCGATCATTACGGCAAATGCGATATCGATCCAAGGGATTGCCAAAGCTGAATTCGGCACTGCCTATTCAACGACCCAGCTTCGTGCTCTATTAAGCAATTCGACACTTAATACGCCGTCGAGCAATCCTGCTACTGACAAGGTCGGCTATATGCCGAATTTGAAGAATATCATCGACAATCTGCCCGTACCATTCGTTGATACAGTAGCGCCAAGCCAACCGGCGAACTTCATTTCGCCAAGCAAAACGTCGACAACGATCAGTCTCGCATGGGACGCTTCCACGAGCTTTACGGATACGGGCTTAACCCCGGGTACTGCATACACCTATACGGTAAAAGCAGTTGATGCGGCCAATAATAAATCTTTGCCAGCCAGTCTTTCTATCTCTACCAATTCCGGCAATACAGTAACGGTCTACTATAAACAAGGCTACTCGACGCCATACATCCACTACCGTCCTGCAGGCGGCACGTGGACGACCGCGCCGGGAGTGGCGATGCCGGCCTCTGAGGTTCCCGGATATAACAAATACACAGTGAATGTCGGATCGGCTACGGGCCTGGAAGCGGTATTCAACAACGGCAGCGGCACATGGGATAACAACGGCGGAAGCAACTATATCTTCCCTGTCGGCACTTCCACATTCAATGCCGGAACGATTACTTCGGGCGTACCGGTCAACAACACGGTTACAATTTATTACAAACGCGGCTTCAGTACGCCATACATCCACTGGCGTCCAGAGGGCGGCACATGGACGGCTGTACCTGGAGTAGCGATGGCGAACTCCGAAGTGGCCGGATACAGCAAGATCACGCTGTCAATCGGCAGCGCAGCCCGTGCAGAGGTGTGCTTCAACAACGGCAGCGGCACATGGGACAGCAACGGCGGAAGCAACTATATGTTCAACACCGGTACATCCACTTACGATAGTGGAACCATTACATCAGGGACACCTTGACAGAGTGAGGAATTGAGCAAGAATCATCAACGCCCCGGCCTTTCCAATATGGAAGGGCCGAGGCGTTTTTTTATATTTTGACAGGAAAAGTAAGATTGCGCCAGCAAAGCCCAGAGAGAAGCCGATGTGTGCGGTTACATGCTGTTTGACTGAAATTGAAGTCTATAATTATAGTTAATTATGGTAGTCTTTGCATCTCTCATAGGAAGACAGAGAGAAGGGGGATGCACGGATTAGCTGCAACCATACTGTACTTGAGTGGAGGAGAGAATGATGGTAAAGAGAACAATGGCTCACCTCATCATGACTTCAGCAGTATTCCTGTCTATTGCCGCTCTCGACACTGTGCCCGTTCTGGCGAACGGGGAAGAACCATCCAGTCTTGCATTCCCGGACGAAATTGTCGTCAAGTTCAAGCCAGACGCCAATCTGCCCTATCAAGACGGGGTAGAACCCGAGGTAGGGGAGGACGACGGATTAAGGGAAACATTATCACATTATCCAAGCTTGACGTTTAACCGGCTATTCCGCAACTATGATCTGCAAGCCTTGCCTATTGAAAGCTCAGCCTCCGTCTTCCAGCGCTACTTCACTGTTCCTGTTCCGGAAGGGGCCGATCCGGGCAATCTGCTAGAGAGGCTGAACCAATCTGGAGTGGTCGAAGAGGCTTATCTCAAGCCCAAGCCGGTAGAGGACCCCGGAGTAATCATTCCGAATTCAACCCCGGTTCAACCCGGCGATGATTCCAATTTCTCTTCGCAATTGTATGCGAATGCGGGGCCGTTAGGTCATGATGCGCCTTACGCCTGGCAGTTCGAGGGAGGGGATGGCAAGGGGATTCAATGGGTTGATATTGAGCGGGGCTGGGCTTTTAACCACGAGGATTTGGCCGCTCACCAAATACAGATGCTCCCCGGAAGCACGATCTTTCCAAGCTCTGCTGATCACGGAACAGCCGTACTCGGTGTTGTATCGGCGGTTGACAATGCAATTGGCAATATCGGACTTGCGAACAAGGCGAAGCCGATGGTATCCTCAACCATCCGTGCAGCCGGAGGCTACAATATTGCAGAAGCAATTCTCGTCGCGGTTGATGCGCTGCAGCGGGGTGATGTGATCCTGCTGGAAGCACAGACCAGCTACAGTACGGCTAACGGTTATGTGCCTATCGAGGTTTATCCCGCAGAATTTGATGCGATCCGCTATGCGGTTGATCAAGGGATTACCGTCGTGGAAGCGGGGGGCAACGGCTCTGTTAATCTCAACAACTTCCAGACCATTGACGGCAAATATATACTGAATCAGAGTAGTGCTGACTTCCGGGATTCAGGAGCAATAATGGTAGGCGCTTCGTCGTCGTCCGTGCCTCATACCCGGCTTTATTTCTCCAACTATGGCAACCGGATCGACGTGAACAGCTGGGGATTCTCCGTCCATACTCTGGCTGCGGCCAGTCCAAGCGCAACGACAGGCTATCAAAGCGATTTCTCGGGCACTTCATCCGCTTCAGCAATTGTGACGTCATCTGTCATTTCCATCCAGGGCATCGCCAAGGCCCAATTCGGCGCTCCATACGCACCGGATATCGTTCGCAATCTGCTAAGAAATCCGGCGTTCAATACACCAACGGGCAATCCAGCTGTGGATCAAATCGGCAATTTGCCCAACCTCAAGGGCATCATTGATCAAATGTCTCCGCCCGTTGTCGATAGTGTGGCACCGAGTATGCCCTCCAATCTGACTGTGAGCGGCAAGACTACCAGTATTATCTCGCTGGCGTGGAGTGCGGCAACCGACAATATCGGCGTAGTAAGGTATGAGGTGTGGCGCGACAATCTCAAGATCGGCACTTCCACAGCTACAAGCTTCACCGATACCGGATTAACACCCGGCACCGCATACAGCTATACAGTGAAAGCGGTGGATGCAGCGGGCAATTTGTCAGCAGCAAGCGCCAGCCTGTCTGTAGCGACGGACAATCCCAATACGGTTACAGTCTATTACAAGCATGGTTATTCTACGCCTTATATTCATTATCGTCCGGTTGGGGGGACCTGGACTACAGCGCCAGGAACCTCATTATCACCTTCAGAGGTGCCGGGCTACAGCAAACTAACAATTGCTGTCGGAACGGCAACCAGTTTGGAGGCCGTGTTCAATGATGGCAATAACAACTGGGACAACAACTACGGCAATAACTATATTTTCCCGCTTGGAATCTCGACCATCGATAACGGATACATCACTTCGGGAGCGCCTGTTGCCAATAACGTCACGATTTATTACAAGCAGGGCTATTCCACTCCGTATATCCATTACCGTCCATCAGGAGGAGCCTGGACGACCGCTCCTGGCGCCGCAATGCCGGCATCCGAGATTCCCGGCTACAATAAATTAACGATTAATGTTGGCACTGCGGTCGGCCTGGAAGCGGCGTTCAACAATGGGAACGGCACATGGGATAACAATCACGGCAGCAACTACTACTTCTCCGCAGGCACGTTCACCTTTAATGCCGGAACGATAACATCCGGTATGCCGACAGCGAACACGGTTACGATTTACTATAAACGCGGCTACAGCACTCCATATATTCACTGGCGGCCTGAGGGAGGGGTCTGGACCCCCGTGCCCGGACAAGCCATGCCAAGCTCCGAGGTTGCCGGATACAGCAAGGTTACATTGACGATTGGAGCTGCGAGCCGGGCGGAGGTATGCTTCAACAATGGCAGCGGAGCCTGGGACAATAATAGCGGGCGCAATTATTTCATTAACAAGGGCACCTTCACCTTCAATAATGGAAGTATAACTTCAGGCTCACCCTGATAGCTTCCGGGAATGAAAGATTAATGCTATACACCTCCAATTTTACTTTGTAAGTGACTTTGGAGGTGTTTTTATTTCTTTTTTCGGGATGAATAGATAGTTTTATAGGGCGTATTACCCATTTATTTTTAAGAAAATTTCAATTATTGAAACAGTATTCAGCCATATTAACATTAATAGGTAAATAAAAACTTATTTAATAATTGAACGAAAATAACGATAATCGTAGAAAAAGATAGAAAATGGCCCATTTGTTCGATGACATGGGGTTTGACTGCCATCTGGCCTGTAATTATAGTAAAAATAGGCATTGCTAGTATGCCTTATAAAAAATAATAGAGTAGAGGAGAGAAATGATGATTAGAAAAGGATTGTTGAGTCTGCTTATGTTCACCGTCGTATTCACGTCCGTCGTGGCTTTCGGCAATGCGCCAGCCACCGCAAGCGAGGACAAAGAAGCCAAGGTAGACAAGTACTTCAATCTGTCGAATGTGGAAGAAATCGTAGTCAAATTCAAAGACGGCGTCAATCTGTCCTATGAGGATGGGGTAGAGCGCGAGCTTGCGTCCAAGAAGGATCGTGAGCTGAGCGGCACGTTCTCAGAGTTTCCAGATTTGAAGGTTAACCGATTGTTTACGATCTTCGACAAACAATCGAAAGCAAAACAGGACAAGGCAAAGGCCGTGTTCCAAAATTATTTCACGATTCCGGTGCCTAAAGGCGCGGATGCCCAGAAGCTGCTGGAGAGCCTGAATCGTTCCGAGCTTGTGGACGAGGCTTATCCGAAGCTGGAAGCTGTCGAGCCAACGCTTGCTTCCAACACAACGCCGGTGCAGCCGAGCAATGACCCGAACTACAGCTTCCAGGGCTATGCCAATGCCGCTGCTCAAGGCATCAATGCTCCCTATGCCTGGCAGTATGAAGGTGGAGATGGCAAGGGAATTTCCTACTATGATATTGAGCGCGGCTGGGCACTGAATCATGAGGATTTGGTTGCGCACAGTGTTCCTTTTCTGGCGGGCGGAACGAACCAATCGACCTCTGCGAATCATGGAACGGCTGTTCTGGGCGTGATCTCTTCCGTAGATAATACGATTGGAAACATTGGGCTTGCGAGCAAAGCCCAGCCGCATGCAGCCTCTTATGTACGTGGCGGATTCACGAATATTGCCGAAACGATCATTCTTGCAGCTGATGATCTTGATCCTGGAGATGTTATTCTGCTGGAGGTTCAAGTGTCGGGCAATGCCGCCGGATGGCTCCCTGTCGAGACTTGGGAAGCGGAATACGATGCGATTCGATATGCCGTCAGCCAAGGCATTACCGTTGTGGAAGCAGCGGGCAACGGTACGGTCAATCTGGACACCTATCAGTCCTACAGCGGCAAATATGTTCTGAACCGGACAAGTCCTGATTATCAGGATTCCGGAGCAATTATGGTAGGCGCGGGATCTGATACCGTTCCGCACACGCGGATGTATTTCTCCAACTACGGCAATCGCATCGATGCTTTTGGCTGGGGAACCGGTGTGCATACACTTGCAGCCGTGGACACGACTTCCACGACAGGCTATCAATCAAGCTTCAACGGTACATCCTCTGCATCGCCGATTGTAACGGCGGCGGCTATTTCCTTGCAAGGGATTGCCAAGGCGGAATACGGAGTCACTTACCCGCCTTACCAGCTCAGGGACTTATTAAGGAATACGACTTATAATACGCCGTCAAGCAACCCTGCGACGGATCAAATCGGCTACCTGCCGAACTTGAAAAATATTATCGACAATCTGCCTGCGCCGATCATCGATACTACGGCGCCAAGCCAACCGGCGAACTTGACATCCCCAAGCAAAACGTCAACGAGCATCAGTCTTGACTGGGATGCTTCAACGGATAATGTGGGTGTTGATCATTATGAAATTTTACGGAATACGGTATTGATCGCAACTACGGCTTCTACGAGCTTTACAGATACGGGATTAACCCCAAGCACTGCTTACACCTATACGGTGAAGGCTGTGGATGCGGCGAATAATAAATCTTTGCCTAGCAGCCTTTATATTTCTACCGATTCCGGCAACACGGTCACGATCTACTACAAGAAAGGCTTCTCGACTCCGTATATCCACTACCGTCCAGCTGGAGGAACGTGGACGACTGCGCCTGGCGCAGCAATGCCGGAGTCCGAACTGGCCGGATATGCCAAGTATACAGTCAACATCGGCGCGGCAACGAGCCTGGAGGCCGTATTCAACAATGGCAGCGGCACATGGGACAACAATGGCGGCAGCAACTATATGTTCGGCACCGGCACCTCAACGTTTAAGAACGGGACGATTACTTCAGGCACGCCTGTAACGAACACGGTGACGATCTACTACAAGCACGGCTTCAGCACGCCATATATCCACTGGCGTCCGGAAGGCGGCACCTGGACAACTGCGCCTGGGCAAGTCATGCCGAACTCCGAGATAGCGGGCTATAGCAAGATTACGCTTGCTGTCGAAAGCGCGTCCCGAGCTGAGGTATGCTTCAACAACGGCAGCGGCACATGGGACAGCAATGGAGGAAGCAACTACTTCTTCAATCTCGGCACCTCCACCTTTGATAGCGGTACGATAACGACTGGCACGCCTTAAAGAGATCGCATAGATTCATCTCATACCCCCTTGTCTGTCAGCTGAAAGGCAAGGGGGATTTATATCCGTGAAATGGCTGTACACAAAATTGCTAGAGTAGAGGAGCGAAATGATGATTAAAAGAGGATTGTTAAGCCTTATTATGTTCACTGTTGTATTCACATCCGTTGTCGTCTTCGGCAATGGGCCCGCCACCGCAAGCGAGGACAAAGAAGCCAAGGCGGACAAGTACTTCAACTTGTCGAATGTGGAAGAAATCGTGGTCAAATTCAAAGAAGGCGTCAATCTGTCCTATGAGGATGGCGCTCAGCGCGAGCTTGCGTCCAAGAAGGATCGTGAGCTGAGCAGCACGTTCTCAGAGTTTCCAGATTTGAAGGTTAACCGATTGTTTACGATCTTCGACAAACAATCCAAAGTGAAGCAGAACAAGGCGAAGGCCGTGTTCCATAATTATTTCACGATTCCGGTGCCCAAAGGCGCAGATGCCGAGAAGCTGCTGAATAGCCTGAATCGTTCCGAGCTTGTGGAGGAGGCTTATCCTAAGCTGGAAGCTGCTGAGCCAACGCTCGCTACCAACACAACGCCGGTTCAGTCAAGCAATGATCCGAATTTCATCTATCAAGGCTATGCTAATGCGGCTGCTCAAGGCATCAATGCTCCCTATGCATGGCAGTACGAGGGCGGCGATGGCAAGGGGATTTCCTACTATGATATCGAGCGCGGCTGGGCTCTGAATCATGAGGATTTGGTTGCGCATAGTGTTCCTTTTCTGGCGGGAGGGACTAACGCATCCACCTCTGCGAATCACGGCACGGCTGTTCTGGGCGTAATTTCCGCTGTAGATAATACGATTGGGAACATCGGTCTCGCGAACAAAGCCCAGCCGCATGTAGCTTCTTATGAGCGTGGGGCGAGTACGAAAATAGCGGAAGCCATCATTCTTGCAGCTGATGATCTTGATCCTGGAGATGTCATTCTGCTGGAGGTTCAAGTGTCGGGCAATGCCGCCGGCTGGCTTCCTGTCGAGACTTGGGATGCGGAATACGATGCGATTCGCTATGCCGTCAGCCAAGGCATTACCGTAGTGGAAGCAGGAGGCAACGGCTCGGTCAATCTGGACGCCTATCAGTCCTACAGCGGCAAAAATGTACTGAACCGGAATAGTCCCCACTTCCGGGATTCCGGTGCAATTATGGTAGGTGCCGGGTCCGATACCTATCCTCATACGAGGCTGTCTTTCTCCAACTACGGCAACCGTGTTGATGCCTTTGGCTGGGGAACGGATGTGCATACTCTTGCAGCTTCAGATACTACTTCAACGACAGGCTATCAATCGGGCTTCAGCGGTACATCCTCTGCATCACCGATCGTAACGGGAGCAGCTATTTCTCTGCAAGGGATTGCCAAGGCGGAATTCGGAAACGCCTATCAGCCTTACCAGCTCAGAGAGTTGTTAAGAAACACGACTTATAATACACCGACAGACAGCCCTTCGACGGATCAAATCGGCTATATGCCGAACTTGGAAAATATTATCGATAATCTGCCAACGCCGATCATCGATACAACAGCGCCAAGCCAACCGACAAACTTTACATCGACAACCCAAACGGCATCGAGCATCTATCTTGCATGGGACATTGCAACCGACAATGTCGCTGTAGATCATTATGAGCTATGGCGTGATTCGGTATTGATCGCAACACTATCAAGCAACTTCTATGCGGATTTGGGGCTGACTCCAAGTCAAACTTACAATTATACGGTCAAAGCGGTTGACCCGATGAATAATAAATCTTTGCCTAGCAATCTCTCTGTCTCTACCAGCAGCGGAAACACAGTAACGGTCTATTATAAAAAAGGGTTCGCAACACCTTATATCCACTACCGTCCTGCCGGAGGCACTTGGACGACTGCGCCGGGCGTAGCCATGCCAGCCTCAGAGGTTGCCGGGTATAACAAATATACGGTGAATATCGGTGCGGCTACGAGCCTGGAAGCGGTATTCAACAACGGCAGCGGCACATGGGACAACAACGGCGGAAGCAACTATTTCTTCTCGGTAGGCACTTCGACATTCAATGCCGGAGTGATTACTGCAGGCGTACCGGTCAACAATACGGTGACGATCTACTACAAGCGCGGCTTTACTACGCCTTATATCCACTGGCGTCCAGAGGGCGGTACCTGGACAACGGCACCAGGGCAAGCGATGGCGAACTCTGAGGTTGCAGGCTACAGCAAGGTTACGCTGACGATTGGCAGCGCTGCGAGGGCAGAGGTTTGCTTCAACAATGGCAGCGGCACATGGGACAGCAACGGAGGGAGCAACTACTTCTTTAATGCAGGCACATCCACCTTTGACAGCGGAACGATAACTGCAGGAACGCCTTAACGAGTCGAATAGATTTCATTTATTTTATGTAATCTCCCTTGTCTTTCAGCGTGGAAGGCAAGGGAGATTTAACAATTTGCTAGAGCAAAGGAGAGAAATAATGATTAAAAGAGGATTGTTAAGTCTCATTATGTTCACTGTTGTCTTCTCATCAGTCGTCTTATTCGGCAATGTGCCCGTCACTGCCAATGAAGTCAAGGATGCCAATGCGGACAAGGCAGCCAGCCGTCTGAATGCCGATGAAATCATTGTCAAATTCAAGCCGGGAGCGGGTCTTTCCTATGAAGACGGAGCCCAGCGCGAGCTTGCAGTGAAGAAGGACAGTGCGCTGAGCGGCATCCTTTCCGAGTTTCCGGATTTGAAGCTCAATCGGTTGTTCAAAATTTTTGACAAACAATCGAAAGTGAAAGAGGACAAGGCAAAAGCCGTGTTCCAGGATTACTATACGATCCCCGTTCCCAAAGGTGCGGATGTTGAGCAGTTGTTGAAGAACCTGAACGATTCGGAGCTGGTGGAGGAGGCTTATCCCAAGCCGGTTCCGGCAACGCCATCGCTGGCATCCAACACGACACCGGTTCTGCCAAGCAATGATCCGAACTATATCTATCAAGGCTATGCGAATGCTGCTGCTCAAGGCATCAATGCCCCTTATGCATGGCAATACGAGGGCGGTGACGGAAAAGGCATTTCCTATGCGGACGTTGAGCAGGGCTGGGCGCTGAATCATGAGGATCTGGCAGCACACAGTATCACATTGCTTCCAGGTGGTACCAACGATACGACAGCAGCGGATCATGGAACCGCTGTAATGGGTGTCATCTCTTCTGTAGACAACACAATCGGCAATGTTGGGCTTGCGAGCAAGGCACAGCCAGTAGCATCCTCATGGTGGAGAACCGGTGGAGCGAATATTCCGGAAGCGATTATTGTCGCCGCAGATGCTCTTCAGGCTGGCGATGTCATACTTATAGAAGTTCAATACACCAATGCAAGCGGTTATGTGCCGATTGATCTCTACTCGGCGGAATACAGCGCAATACGTTATGCCACTAACCTTGGTGTAACCGTAATTGAAGCAGCGGGCAATGGTGGTCTGGATTTGGATACCTTGCAGGATACGAACGGCAAATATGTACTGAACCGCACCAGCCCTGATTTCAGAGACTCAGGCGCAATTATGATAGGCGCTGGTTCCGATACAGCACCTCACACGCGGATGTATTTCTCCAACTATGGCAGCCGCATAGATGCATACGGCTGGGGAACGGGCGTTCATACGCTAGCGGCGGCCAATATGTATGCAACGACCGGTTATCAGAGCGGCTTTAACGGCACATCCTCAGCCACTCCAATTGTTGCATCGGCTGCTATCTCGCTGCAGGGTATCGCCAAGGCGGAGTTTGGTGTCGCCTATTCGCCCCTCCAGCTTCGGGAACTGTTACGGGATCCCGTTCTTAATACGCCGTCAAGCAGTCCTTCAACAGATAAAATTGGCTACATGCCCAATCTGAAAAATCTTATCGACAATCTGCCTGTTCCGTTCTTTGATACAACAGCGCCAAGCCAGCCGACGGGCTTCACATCACCTAGCCAAACGGCATCGAGCATCAATCTGGTATGGAATGTTTCAACCGATAATGTCGCTGTAGATCATTATGAGCTATGGCGCGATTCGGTATTGATCGGAACGACAACAACGAACAGCTATGCGGACTTGGGGCTGACTCCGAGCCAAACCTACAACTATACGGTCAAAGCGGTTGACGCGGCGAATAATAAATCTTTGCCTAGCAGCCTCTCTGTCTCTACCAGCAGCGGGTACACAGTAACGGTCTATTACAAAAAAGGCTTCACAACACCATACATTCACTACCGTCCTGCCGGAGGAACGTGGACGACTGCGCCGGGCGTGGCGATGCCAGCCTCGGAGGTTGCCGGGTATAACAAGTATTCTGTATATATCGGCGCGGCTACTAGCCTCGAAGCGGTATTCAACAACGGCAGCGGCACATGGGACAACAACGGCGGAAGCAACTACTTCTTCTCGGTAGGCACTTCGACATTCAATGCCGGAGTGATTACTGCAGGCGTACCCGTCAACAATACGGTGACGATCTATTACAAGCGCGGCTTCACTACGCCTTATATCCATTGGCGTCCAGAAGGCGGCACTTGGACAGCGGTACCTGGAGTAGCGATGGCGAACTCTGAGGTTGCGGGCTACAGCAAGATTACGCTGTCGATCGGCAGCGCTGCAAGAGCAGAGGTTTGCTTCAATAATGGCAGCGGTACATGGGACAGCAACGGCGGGAGCAACTATTTCTTCAATGCGGGCACATCCACTTATGATAGTGGGACAATAACCGCCGGAACACCGTAGAATACCTTCTATAGCTGCTCTTTGAGCTGCAGCGGCCAGTCAGCAAAACGGGGCTAACCGAAAGTCCTATATCCAATGAGCCAGTCCCCAATGATATGAAAAGATGCCTCCAAAACCACTAAAAACTAAAAAGTGGGGGTGGAAGCATCTTTTTCATTTTATATGGGGACTTTGTTAGGATGCCGTTTCGCATGTTTCGCCTTGCTCGCAGCTCGTATTTCGCATCCCGCATGTCTCGGCGTTTGAATGGCGGATCGTCCTCTGGAGAGGAGGACGTGGGCAGTCCCATGATCGCAGGTATTCCACATCGTACAGATTCTGCCGCTTATTGCATCGCAATCCGAATTAGATCCTCCTCAGGCACCCAATCGACGGAAGCGCCCAGCGCTTCACTAATGAACCTTAGCGGCAGGTACGCTGTTCCATTGACTGTAAAAGGCTCGTTCTGCAGCTGAACGGGTTTGTTGTTCATGCTAACACCTGCCGACTTGAAGTTGATTGTGATTGCCAGAGGAGTACCGGGCATAGATCGGCTGATCGTTGCAACCTTATTCTTCTCGTCCCAAGCAATGCTGGCGCCCAGCTTCTCGAAGACAGAACGAAGCGGTATGAAGGTCTGAGCGGAGCGTGTTATTACTCCGTTGGTCAGCACAACGGCTTCGTCGTTTAATTGAATAGAAAGGGGCCGCTGCATGGGCACTTGCGTGTTATGCATAAACTCATAGTCGCCATAACCTAATTCCCCATTCTTGTTAACACCCCAGCCCCACAATGTCCCGTCATTCTTGCGCATGATAAGGTGACGGCCGCCTGATTTTATTTCACTTACATCGGCTGCTATGAGCGTAAATTCGGCAAGCGGGGACATTCGCTCAAGATCGATCGAGGTTTCGAATACCTTTCCTTCGCGTGTAAGCACTAGAATGGAGCGCTCTACGACAAGCGCATCTGTTACATTACTAATGCTGGCAATACGCAGAGGGTCGGCCTGGTTATGAAAAACTGTGCCGTCAGATGATCCTGTAATTGTATCTCCCCAGAACCAAAGGCGGGCTTGCTGGTCAATAGCAAGATTGGCGCGCCTGCTGCTTTTTATGGATTGTATGCCAGTTAATCCCTTCACCTTAGCGGCAGCTAATTGGTCAGCAGAACCGCTGGCAGTAAATTCAACAGGCCACGACCATACGGTTCCGTCCTTGCTCAGTGCGAGATTATAGTCGATGGCAACGATATCATTGAGAGATGCGACTGGTTCATAGGATTGTGTTGAACGGTTATCCTTCCAGACCGTGCCGTCCTTCTTCAGAAACAATTGTCGTTGAAATCCTTCCCGTGGGTAGGATTCATAATAAAAGTCCATACTGGCCACATTGTCTATGCCGGCGAGCAGTGTAAATTCGGGAGCGTCAGATTGGCTCTCCGGCGTGGGAGCGGTAAAGACTTGTCCCTGGGCATTCAGTGCCCACAAATGGCTTCCGTCCAGATACACATCGGCAAGGTCGCGCAATTCCGCAATGGGATGGAGCTGCGCAGCTGCGGCGAGTGAGCTTCTCTCCCAATACCATACGGTATGATCCTGCTTCATAATGAGTTGACCGGTGAATGATTGTTTCACGTCAGCAAGACCATGCACCTGTGTCGGAACCGATTGATTCCCGCCCCACTGCCAGTATGTGCCGTCGGTTTTAATTAGGGAGGCATACTGAAAGGAAGAAATGTTGGAACTCCGCTCCTCTGCGGAAGCGGGGAGAGTCAAGGCGGCAGTTATGCTGGCGATCAAAGCCAGGCTTGTCAGATGCTTTTTCATTCTAGATTCACCTCATCCTTTTAAGAGAAAGAACAACAGAGCGGAGCAGGGGGAATGATTCTGAAGAAGCGTTAGCGTTCGCCTTTGTTCCCGGAATTCCACCATAAATAATCTGCATTCAAGAATTCCGGGAACAACAGCGATCGTAAGAACATTCCTCAGTGCAGCGGATCCGTTGTTCAATTCTATAGTTCAAAGACGTCGATAATTGAAAAAAGGTTCCAGTACTTCTATACTCATCGATAGGAGATACAATATGATGGATTCAGAACGGCGGCGTGCTTCCGAGTATTGGCGGATCGTGTACGCCGGAGATTTTCAACGAAACAGGTGAGAACATATGGGAGATATACATATCCTGATAGCTGATGACGAGAAAGAAATAAGAGATTTATTGAAAAAATATTTGGAGAGAGAATGCTATAAGGTAGATACAGCGCTGAATGGGGAGGAAGCTCTCCGGCTTTTTCATGACAATAATTATAACCTGGCGATTCTTGATCTAATGATGCCTGTAATGGATGGGCTGGAGGTCTGCAGAAGAATGCGGGAAGTATCTAATATCCCCATCGTTATGTTGACTGCCAAGGATCAGGAGCTGGAGAAGATTCTGGGCCTTAGTATGGGGGCCGATGACTATATGACGAAGCCGTTCAGTGTCCATGAGCTGGTGGCCAGAATTAAGGCACAGCTGAGGCGATTCCTTGTGCTCGGCAGTGAGGGGCGTTCAGCATCAGAAGAAACGCCGATCCGATTCAACCGGTTAATGGTCGATGTGAAGAAGCACCTCGTTAAGAAGGGGGAGGAAGAAATCGTGCTGACGGCCAAGGAATTTGAGCTGCTGAAGTTTTTTGTTTCCCATCCCGGGCAAGTGTTTACCAAGACGCAGCTATTTCGGCAAGTGTGGGACAGTCAGTATATCGAAGATGACAATACGGTGATGGTCTATATCCGCAAGCTCAGATTAAAAATCGAAGATGATCCTTCACAGCCGAAGTTTATCCAGACGGTGTGGGGGATCGGATATAAGTTTGCAGGTGACTCCGAATGAAGCCAGATAAGAGCATGCTGCTTCTGTTGCTCCAATTTCTGATCCTGCTAGCGCTCCCGCTCATTTCCTATCTGGCAGGCGGTGGATCGCATGTCATGTTGCAGGGCATGCTTTATGGTGCGTTAGTAGTGATTGCAGCGTCCTTGTTCATGCAACGTTATCGGTTTAATGCCAAGCTCAAGAGAGTGGTAGCGGATCTGGAGCGCGTTCGCATGGGCAATATGAACACCCGGCTGCTGGCCAATGACGGTTCTATGTTTGATGAGGTTATTTTTTCCATTAATGCCCTTATTGAGCAGCTATCCAGGATGCAGATCCAGTCGATCCGCTCCGAGGCAGCAAGGAAAAGTCTGTTGTCCAATATATCGCATGATATCCGAACACCGCTCACCTCCATTATTGGATATGTGGATGCGTTGAAGGATGATATTGCCGGTTCCCATGAAGAGAAGCAGGAATATATGGCGATCATCTCAAGCAAGGCAAGCGCACTGAAGGCGCTGATCGAAGAGCTGTTCCAGCTTGCCAAGCTGGACGGGGACGATATTCCGATGCAGCCGGAGCCGCTTGATCTGGCCGAGATTGCGAGAGAATCTGTGATCGCTTTTCTTCCGGAATTGAAGCAGGCGGGCATTAGGCTGCAAGCCAATATCCCGGAAGAGAAATGTATGATTATGGCGGATCATCTCAGCTTGCTGCGCATTATGAACAATATGATCAAGAATGCTGTCCAGTATGGGAGTGCCGGACAAGTATTGGGCGTAGAGCTGATCGAGCGCGCGAATGCCTATCATCTCAGCGTATGGGATAAGGGGGCAGGAATCGCTTCTGCTGATCTTGCCCATGTGTTCGATAGAATGTATCGAGCAGACCGTTCAAGGAACGCTCAGAATTTCGGAAGCGGTCTCGGGCTTGCCATTGCGAAGGCGCTGGTAGAGAAGAATGAAGGGACAATATGGGTGGAGAGCATACCCGGTGTCAAAACAACGTTTACTTTCTCCATTCCTAAAGAATCGGGATTAAGAATTAATTAAGAACTTATTAAGAGGCATATAAGATCGTCTGCTTATTATTTAACTATGAGCTGTCAGACAGCAGTTTAGAGCAGGAGGTCAAGATGGAAACGATTATCAGAACGAGTGGTTTAACCAAGATTTATGGCACGCAGAAGGCGGTAGACAACCTTGCTATGCATGTGAAGCAGGGACAGATCTATGGTTTTCTCGGCCAGAACGGGGCAGGCAAAACAACGACGATCCGTATGCTGCTGGGGCTCATCAAGCCTACAGACGGGCAGATCGAGATTTTCGGAGAGAACCTGCTTGCCAGGCAGAAGGAGATTCTGAGAAGAGTAGGCTCTATTGTGGAATTTTCCGGTTTTTATATGAACCTGACAGCCAGTGAGAATCTACTTGTCAATGCCAGGCTTATGGGCGTTCATAAGCGGAGGGCCATCGATGAAGCGCTGGAGATTGTCGGGCTGCAGCATGAGACGAAGAAAAGGGTCGGCAAATATTCCTTGGGCATGAAGCAGCGGCTCGGGATCGCCCGAGCGATTCTGCATCATCCTGAGCTGTTGATTCTGGATGAGCCGACGAATGGGCTTGACCCGATCGGGATTAAGGAAATTCGGAAGCTGATCCGATCGCTGGCGGAAGAAAGGAAGATAACGATTCTGATCTCCACCCATATCCTCTCCGAGATCGAGCAGCTGGCAGATGTAATTGGCATTGTCCATCAGGGCAGGCTGCTGGAAGAGCTTGAGATGGAGGACCTGGGGAAGCGGAACCGCAAATATGTGGAATTTCATGTGTCTAACGACAATAAAGCTGCCATGCTCTTGGAGCAGTACTTCCATACGTATGATTATGAGGTGCAGGGAGAGGGCATTATCCGTGTCTATTCCCATATCGGACAGCAGAGCGGGATCAACAAATTGTTCGTGGAGAGCGGTATAGAGGTTTCCGGAATTGCAATGAGCGAAAACAAATTGGAAGACTATTTCGTTCAATTGATAGGTGGTGGAACGATTGGTTAATCTGCTGTATACGGAGTTGTTAAAGCTGAAACGGGCCAAAATGCTGCTGGTAAGCTTGATTGGGGCGTCCGCAGCACCGCTTATGGTCTTTATCGGGTTCCTTGATTTGAAAGTCAAGAAGCCGGATTCAGCCGTTCATTATGAGGAAGTGTTCTACAATACCAATTTGTACGTGCTGTTGCTGATCGGAACATTGTTATATGGCGTAATAACGGCCTATATTTTCAATCGTGAGCATGAAGAGGACACGCTGAAAAATCTGTTGACGATTCCGGTATCCAGAACGGGCCTGATAGTAAGCAAATTGGTGCTGCTGTTCTTCTGGATCATGCTCCTTACGATTGCAGCCTGGGCGCTGACGCTTGCTCTGGGGCTTATCGGCCAGTTCGAAGGATTAAGCGCGGGTGTTTTACTTACTTCCTTCAAACAATTTATAATAGGAGGAAGTCTGTTATTTCTGCTGTCGACGCCAACGATGTTCATTACTTTCCTGTTCCGCAATTATGTGCCCACGATCATATTCACTGCTGCCATCACGATGGGCAACGTGGCACTGGCCAACCGGGAATACAAGGCGCTGAATCCATGGTCCGCTGTACAAGTAATCGCGAATTATGAGCCCGTTCCGCAATATCCGCTCTATTATTCTTACATTGCGATCCTGCTCGTAGCAGCGGCTGGATTTCTGGCAACGGTGATCTATTTTAGAAGACTTGATATTCAATAAGAAAGTGGAGGTTTTTGGTTTGAATGATTATATTAATGCAGTCATCATGGGAATAATCGAAGGATTGACAGAATTTTTGCCGGTCTCTTCAACCGGACATATGATTTTAGCGGGACATCTGCTGAATTTCGAGGGCGATCTCGCCTCAACCTTCAAGGTCGTTATTCAACTCGGCGCGGTGCTGGCTGTACTGGTGCTGTATTGGAAAAGATTCGTAGGCTTCATGAACATTACGCCAGCTGCTCTTAAACGTCCAGGTATTAATATTATTCATGTAGGCTTAGCACTTATACCATTCGTATTCGTCGGCTTTACGATCTACGGCTACATGAAGAAGCATCTGTTCGGGCCAACGCCTGTACTCATCGGCCTGATCGCCGGAGGTATTCTGATGATCGTTGCAGACCGGGTCCGCAGACGGGTCAGTGCAGAGACGATGGATGACATTACATACAAGCAAGCATTCGGCATCGGGTTGTTTCAATGTTTGGCCGTATGGCCTGGCTTCTCCAGATCCGGCTCCACCATCTCGGGCGGCATGCTCATCGGCACCAGCCAGAAGGCAGCGGCTGAGTTTACATTTATTATATCGGTTCCGATCATGTTCGGGGCATCGGCATATGATCTGTACAAGAGCCGGGAGTTTCTCTCAGCAAGCGATATCCCGCTGTTCCTGGTTGGGCTGGCGTCCGCATTCATTGTCGCTATGATTGCCATTGTAACTTTCCTGAACATTATTAAGCGGCTTCGTTTGTCCTGGTTTGCTTATTACCGGTTCGTGCTTGCCATTCTGTTCTTCGTTATTCTATATTTGTAGGATGTAGGGGATTGGAGCGAGAGGAAGGCCCTTGCCTATTCTTGCAGCCTCTCCGGAGAGGAAGGAACAATAGCATGGTCGATAAAATATTTACGCTGGAAGAAGCGAATGAACTGCTGCCTGAACTGAAGGAGAATTTGCAGAAGCTGCAAGCGTTGACGGATCATTATGAGCGCCAATATCGGGAGCTGCAGCAGAAGCGTCTCCAGCACGAGCCGTCTCCCGTCAGCACGGTAGAAGACCCGTTCTTCGAGGCGGAAGGACAGCTGGAATTTATGCGCATCGAGGTTGATCTGCTAGTCGAGAATTTTATTAGAAGAGGGGTAATGCTCAAGATGATCTCCCCTGGATTAATCGACTTTCCGGCAGTTCTGGACGGTGAAGAGGTATTGATCTGCTGGAAGGAAGGCGAGGAACGCATTACCCATTATCACGGATGGAATGAAGGTTTTATCGGGCGGAAAGAGCATCCAGAGGCATGATGAACGTAGTTTATTGTCATTAATATTTAACGGGGTTAAATATGGACGGCAGCCTGAAAAGGCGGCCGTCCTTTGCTTATGGGAGAGGTCATTGCGATCATAATGGCAGCTATAGCTTGTCTATCAATTTGACTTGCCGAATTGCGAACGATTG
Organism: Paenibacillus oenotherae; assembly: GCF_019443105.1. Lineage (GTDB taxonomy): Bacteria > Bacillota > Bacilli > Paenibacillales > Paenibacillaceae > Paenibacillus_Z > Paenibacillus_Z oenotherae. Next base: position 250,832 of record NZ_JAHZIJ010000006.1, on the reverse strand, counting down.
GTTATGATGTACGATGTATTCCTATTTTGTTAGCTCCGACAATTGAATAACGGAAACAGGTGCTGTCCGGCGTGTAAGACCCGGATCAGCTTAATAGGGAAGTTCGGTGCAATGCCGACGCGGTCCCGCCACTGTAATGGAAGAGTCGCAGCAATATGCCACTGGTTGCAAGAATACCGGGAAGGCTGCTGCAGATGATGACGCCTAAAGCCAGGAGACCTGCCTGTTTCAACAGCACTGCTTTACCTACGGAAGATAGGGAGGTGTTAGACGGCATCCATCGAGTGATTATTAGCGGAGGCGTCTTTCCCCTTGTCAGATTTAGGGGAGAGACGCCTTTTTATGTTGTGTCCATTTAACCAACTACACTGGAGGAATGAAACGTATGCAAGGTCAAATTACAACAGCAAACCTGGGTTATCCTCGAATCGGCGAGGATCGGGAATGGAAGAAAGCGCTTGAAGCCTACTGGTCCGGGAAGCTTGGCCAAGAAGACTTCAAAGTTGAGATGGAGCGTATACAGCTGGCTCATCTTGAAGTGCAAAAAGCGAAAAATCTCGACTCCATTCCGGTTAATGACTTTACTTATTATGATCATATGCTGGACATGGCGGTGATGCTTGGGGTAATTCCAGCCCGGTTCAAACAGGCAGGCGAGGAATGGTCACTTAATATTTATTATGCTATGGCTCGCGGGAATGCATCGGCAACGGCCTGTGAGATGACCAAATGGTTCAATACAAATTACCATTACATCGTCCCGGAGATCGGAGAAGAAGCCCCGCGATTGATTGAGAATAAGCCGTTGTCCGCCTATCGCTTTGCGAAAGCCAAAGCAGGAATCGAAGGAAGACCGGTTATTGTAGGCCTCTATACCTTCCTCAAGCTGTCGAAGGGCTTTCCCGCTCAACAATTGGGCGAGAAAGTAAAGCAATTCCTGCCCCTTTATGTACAGTTGCTGAAGGAGCTGGAAACGGAGGGCGTCGCATGGGTTCAGATCGATGAGCCGGCGCTAGTTACGGACACCGGAGTGGAAGAGTTTGCGCTCGTGGAATCCATCTATGCGCAGATTAATAAAGAGGTGCCTAAGCTGCATATAATGCTTCAAACGTATTTTGAAGCTGCGGAGCATTATGAGCGGCTTGTAAAGCTGCCAGTAAGCGGCATCGGACTTGATTTCGTGCATGATAACGGAGGCAATGCTGCTTCGCTGGCTGCTCATGGCTGGCCTGCAGACAAGTGGCTTGGAGCTGGTGTTATTGATGGACGCAATATTTGGCGCTCTGACCTGGACGCCAAGCTCGTGCTGATTCAAGCTCTGCTGAAAACAGTGCCCCAAGAGCGCATTATTCTGCAGCCATCCTGCAGTCTCCTCCATGTTCCGGTGTCGCTGCAGCGCGAAGTGAAGCTGAATGAGACGATCAAAGGCTCGCTTGCATACGCGAATGAGAAGCTGGATGAGCTCGTGCTGCTGAGGGCATTGCTTAACGGACAGAATGAGTCCGGCATATCTGCTGGACTTGACAGCAGCCGTCAGGCGCTGTCCCAATTCCGCTCCCTTCCGGAGCGAAACAGGAAGGACATTGCCGATGCTATGGCCGCAATCGATGCTGTGCGGGAGAAGCGGAATCTTCCGTTCAGTGATCGTGTCAAGCTGCAGCGCGGCAAATGGAAGCTGCCGCTTCTGCCTACGACCACGATCGGCAGCTTCCCGCAGACGCCGGAGGTGCGCCAAGCCCGTCTGAAGTGGCGCCGCAATGAGTGGGATCAAGCGCAGTACGAGGCGTTTGTGAACCGTGAGATCGAGTCCTGTATTCGCATTCAGGAAGAGATCGGGCTTGATGTGCTTGTTCATGGCGAGTTTGAACGGACGGACATGGTAGAATTTTTCGGAGAGAAGCTGGATGGGTTCCTGTTCACCCAGAACGGTTGGGTGCAGTCTTACGGTTCCCGCTGTGTAAAGCCGCCCGTCATTTACGGAGATGTGGCTTTCGCCGCTCCAATGACGGTCAAGGAGAGCGCCTATGCGCAATCGTTGACAAGCCTGCCTGTGAAAGGCATGCTGACAGGTCCCATTACCATTCTGAATTGGTCGTTTGTGCGTGATGACCTCAGCCGTGAGGCCGTGGCGAACCAGATCGCGCTAGCGCTCAAGAGTGAAGTGCTCGCTCTGGAGGATGCCGGCATTGAGATGATTCAGGTGGATGAGCCTGCACTGCGCGAAGGATTGCCTCTCAAGCAGCGGGATCAGGAAGCTTATCTCCAATGGGCGGTGAAAGCATTCCGTCTATCGGCGGCGAGCGTGCAGGACACGACACAGATTCATACCCATATGTGCTACTGTGAATTCCATGATATGATCGATTCCATCCTTGCGCTGGATGCGGATGTCATCTCGATCGAGACGTCACGCAGTCATGGCGAACTGATCGCAAGCTTCGAGCTTCAGGGTTATGATCATGGCATCGGGCTTGGCGTCTATGATATTCATAGTCCGCGTGTACCGTCTGTCGATGAGATGTCGGAGATGATCGACCGGGCGCTTCGAGTGCTGGACCCGGAGCTGTTCTGGATCAATCCCGATTGCGGCCTGAAGACGAGAGGCTGGGCAGAGACAGCCCCGTCGCTTAAGAACATGATTCAAGCTGCCCAAATTGCACGCGAGAAGCTGCAAAATGTAAAGGCATAAGCTGCTGGCAGCGCTAAGATGAATGCCCTGTCCAAATAAAGGTAGCAGGAGGGATATATGCGGCAAGATCTCTTATATTTTCTGATGTCCGTGGATGATGACCAGGTGATACGCTCCATGATGTACAATATGAATAGAGAAGATTTGACGACCTTATTCCATCATCTCAGCTATGCTTCGCCAGATCAGTTGGAACGCTGGCAGTTGATCTATGAGTAGCTTATGCAGTAGCCACCACCACCTTGCTTGAGTTGCCCGGTGGAATACTATAGTAGAATGCGCGGTGCGCAAACCTGCAAAAGTGCATCTATTTTTGCTGAATCAGGTTAATTAAGCGAAAAGCCTGCGATAGAGCAGGTATTCTAGCAATTTCTCCCTCACTATAGGCTTAGGCTGACAAAAAGATGCGGTATAGCAGGAATGATGCCAGGCCGGCTTGATATGGACATCAAAGGATGCACAATTGCAGGAATTGAGCACGAAGGGTTCCTGTAGAGCGATTAATTCATCTTTGACAACCGGAAGACGGAACGATATACTTAACACCAGTTTAGTAAATCTCATATTTGTTTGACCGGAGGAGCCTGCCAACAGCGGGCTCTTTTTGCGTTTTTTTGGTTTCTCTTTAAGTTTCTCTTTAAGTTTCTCCTGTCTGCTGCACTTACTTTTAACGATTTATGGAAATGCTAAGCTTCTAATTCTGACAATAGTGAGGGAGGATTGAAAGTGACTCATCTTCATATGGCAATACTGCTTCCGTTTCTGCTGGCTGCAGCCTGTCGGCTCCTTCAAAAGCTGCTGAGTCGTGTTCATGCCGGATGGCTGATTATCCCTGCGCCTGCGCTGCTGTTTATTTATTTTGTAACGCGAATTCCATCGGTGCAGGAGGGGCACGCAATCTCAGGACGAATACCCTGGATACCGTCGCTTGGCATTGATTTTACTGTATATCTGGATGGGCTCAGTCTGTTGTTTGCCTTGCTTATTAGCGGGATTGGCACATTGGTTGTGCTGTATTCCATCTATTATCTGGACAAGCGGAAGGAGCTAGTGGGGCTGTTTTACATTTATCTGCTGCTGTTTATGGGCGCAATGCTTGGTGTGGTGCTGTCCGACAATATGATCGTTCTGTATGCGTTCTGGGAATTGACGAGCATTTCCTCCTTCTTGCTAATTGCCTTCTGGCATAATCGGGAAAAGTCGAGATACGGTGCGCTGAAATCGATGGTTATTACGGTATTCGGCGGCTTGGCGATGCTTGCCGGGTTCGTATTGCTCTATGTCATGACGGGGACGTTCAGCATCCGTGCAATTATTGGCGATCTGAGCGCCATCATGGGCGATGGGCTGTTCGCACCAGCGATGCTCCTGATTTTGCTTGGCGCGTTTACTAAGTCTGCTCAATTTCCTTTCCATATCTGGCTGCCGGATGCGATGGAAGCACCTACTCCGGTCAGCGCATATCTTCATTCGGCAACGATGGTGAAGGCCGGATTGTATCTGGTCGCGCGGCTCAGTCCTGTATTCTCGGGCGATGCTCTCTGGTTCTGGTCTGTATCCTTAGCAGGAATGGTTACCCTGATCTACGGTTCCTACCGGGCGATGAAGCAGACGGATTTGAAGGCGATGCTGGCATACTCCACCATCAGCCAGCTTGGACTTATGATGAGCTTGCTTGGCCTTGGCTCTGCAAGCGCCTTTTATTCCGTGGGAAGTCAATCCTTGCTCTATACTGCGGCAACGATGGCGGCGGTCTTCCATCTCATTAATCATGCCGTGTTCAAAGGAGCGCTGTTCATGGTGGTCGGCATAGTAGACCATGAAACGGGAACGAGAGATATCCGCAGACTTGGCGGGTTAATGTCATTCATGCCATTAACATTCTCGATTGCGCTGATCGGCTCGTTCTCCATGGCAGGTCTTCCGCCGTTCAACGGCTTTCTGAGCAAGGAAATGTTCTTCACGGCTGTGCTGAATATAACGGGGATGGACAAGCTGAACATGGAATCCTTCGCCATACTATTCCCGGTTGCCGCATGGATCGCCAGCATCTTCACATTCGTCTACAGCATGCTGCTGTTGTTCCGGACGTTCTTGGGGCGTAAGCAGCCCGACAAGCTGGACAGGAAGCCGCGTGAAGCGCCTGTTGGCATGCTGCTGCCGCCCATTGCACTAGCTGTACTTGCAATCCTGTTCGGTCTGTTTCCGAATCTGTTGTCCTATTCCATCATCGAGCCTGCAATGGCCGCTATACACCCGGGCCAGCTTGTGCCTGGGGAGCATTTTGTAGTGACGATCTCTCACTGGCATGGCTGGACAACCGAGATCTTCATGACGATCGGTGTTGTCCTTGCGGGGACGATCCTCTACAAGCTGCACGCTCGTCTGAGCGCCATTCGCGAGCCGCTATGGACCAGGAGGCTGACATTGAACCGCACTTATGACGAAGGGCTCAGGCTGCTGGATACCGGCTCGCGCAGGCTGACCAATCGCTACATGACGGGATCGATCCGGCATTATTTGATTTATATATTCGTCTTTTTGATCGCGGCAATCGGTTGGACAATCTTTAGAACTGTTGATCTGGCTGCGCTTCATCTTGCGGATTTTGCGCCGATGTCGTTGTTCGAGGCTGTCAGCATGATCGTGCTGATCCTGTCGGTTATTGCAGTTCCCTTCGCAAGCTCGCGCATGATCGCGATTATTTTGACCGGGACGGCGGGGTATATGGTTACCTTGTTCTTTGTTATTTTCCGGGCACCGGATCTTGCGCTAACACAGATCATTGTTGAAACCGTATCCGTCACGCTATTTCTATTATGCTTCAATCATTTGCCGGAGCTGAAAAGGGAGGCAGCAGCGCTGCGCTTCAAATTGTCCAATCTGCTCATTGCTGTCGGAGTCGGCGCCGCCATGACGCTGCTCGCGCTAATTGCCAGCAGTGAACGGTCATTCGAATCGATATCGCATTTCTTCCTGGAGTCGAGCTATAAGCTGGCAGGCGGCAAAAATGTCGTCAACGTTATTCTCGTTGATTTCCGCGGCTTCGATACCATGCTGGAAATTCTCGTACTTGGCATCGCTGCATTCGGGATCTGCGCCTTGATCAGATTGCAGCCGGGCACTTCCGATAAACAGGCCTTGCCTGCCAATGAACAAGACAACGGCAGGGGCAAACGCAGCCGCACAAGCAATCTGGCTGTCAGGAGCAATGATGTTATTCTCAAGACCATTGCCAAAGCTGCAATCGTTATTATTCTATTGTTCTCCCTGTACATGCTCAATACCGGCCATAACAATCCGGGAGGAGGCTTTATTGGAGCGCTAATGGCTGCAGCAGCCCTCATTCTGCTGGCTATGGCTTATGGCAGAAGGACGCTTCGCAAAGTCATACCGATTGATTACCGTGTATTAACAGCTCTCGGCTTATCGGTGGCAATCCTTACAGGGATCGGCTCATTCCTGTTTGATGCTCCCTTTCTGTCGCATACGTTCGGCTATTTCGATATTCCGCTTCTTGGCACAACAGAGCTCGCAACCGCCATGCTGTTTGATCTTGGCGTGTACATGACGGTTGTAGGCATGACCATGACGATTATTCTGACGATCGGGAGGGATAAATAACGATGGAATTATACATGTCTCTGGCCATTGGCGTTCTATTCACAGTCGGTGTGTACCTCATTCTGTCGAAAAGCTTGCTGCGCATTATTCTGGGCACCTCACTGATGACGCACGGCATTCATTTGCTGCTGCTAACGATGTCCCGCTTGAAAAGGGGGGCGCCGCCGCTGCTTGGCGAGGAGGCTGAGGCTTATGGGGATCCGCTGCCGCAAGCACTCATTCTGACATCCATCGTCATCAGCTTTGGCGTAACGTCACTTTACCTCATATTGGCCTACAAGGCCTACCGGAAGCTGGGAACCGATAATATGGAGCTGCTGAGGGGGGAGGAGGATGAATAATTTGCTTGTTCTGCCTCTGCTAATTCCTTTGAGTACAGGTGTTATTCTATTGTTTCTAAAAAATAAAATGATTGCCCAGCGCTGGATCAGCGCACTTGGCATGGTACTGAATCTTGCATCCGCTTGTCTGATTCTCTATCAGGTTAAGGCGGAAGGGATACAGACGCTGCACATGGGAGGATGGCTGCCGCCTTATGGCATCGTATTCGTTGCGGATATGTTCGCAGCGCTGCTTCTGCTGATGACCTCGGTGGTCAGCATAGGCTGTCTGTGCTGCGCATTCGGGACAGTCGGCGGGGCGAGGGAGCGCAATTATTTTTACCCCTTCTTGCAGTTCCTGCTTGTAGGCGTCAGCGGGTCGTTCCTTACAGGAGATTTGTTCAACCTGTTTGTCTGCTTCGAGGTCATGCTGATTTCCTCCTACGCGCTGCTTGTGCTTGGAGGGACACGGCTCCAGCTAAGGGAAACACTGAAATATATGCTCATTAACATTGTATCCTCCACCTTGTTCGTTGCAGCCGTCGCTTATTTGTATGGAACTGTCGGCACGCTGAACATGGCGGATCTATCCCTTAGGGTGGCGGAAGCAGGACAGGAGGGGGTGCTGAACGTTATCGCCATACTCTTCCTGGTTGTCTTCGCGATCAAAGCAGGCCTGTTCCTGTTCTTCTGGCTGCCAGGCTCTTATAGTGCGCCTCCGGCTGTGGTTACCGCACTGTTCGGGGCGCTGCTGACGAAGGTAGGGCTGTATGCGCTCATTCGCACTTTTACGCTAATTTTCTATCATGAGCCTGCTGCTGCCCACAGCTGGATTGGTTGGATGGCCGGGGCAACGATGATTCTGGGAGCGCTTGGCGCGGTTGCCTATTCAGATATTGGCCGCATCTTGAATTATAACGTTATCATCAGCGTTGGCCTCATCGCTTTTGGCTTGGCAGCAAGCACAGAGGAATCATTGAATGGCGTGGTATTCTATCTTCTGCATGACATGGCGGCCAAAGCGCTGCTGTTTATACTGGGAGGCATTATAGTGGGGCTGTCAGGAACGAGGCGATTGCAGGAAATGGGAGGTTTAATGAAGCGCTGCCCGCCCATTGGCTGGATGTTCTTCCTTACTGCACTGGCCATTGCAGGGATACCGCCGCTCAGCGGATTTGCAGGCAAGCTGCTGCTGATCCAAGGCGGCCTGCGTGCCGGATACTATGGGCTCTCGGCAGTGTCGCTGCTTACTAGTCTGATCGTGCTCTACTCCTTGCTTCGCCTATTTATGGCAGCATTCTGGGGAGAAGCGAAGGCTCAGCCGGCTTCCTTGCCGCCATCGTCCGGCTTCGCGCTAATGCCGGCAGCAGCAGCGGCTGCAGTCTCTACGTCAACGCGACGAGCACCAGCCTCAGCCTCTACGTCAGCGCGAGCTATAACGCTGGCGCCAGTACGCAAGCGGCTAGTCCTTGCTTCAGGAGCATTGCTGCTGATCGTCATCTCCATGGGGATCGGCTCTGAGTGGGTCTATTCTTTCACTGCAGAAGCAGGGGAGACGCTTATGAATCCGGCCATTTATATCGATGCTGTCTTGAAGGAGTAGAGTGAATATGAAGAAACTGTATGCAACAGCGAAGCTGCTTGCGCTATTCGTCAAAGAGCTGTTCATTTCCAGCTATGCAGTCATTCTGCATATTATCCGGCCCAGGCTGGCTGTACGACCGGGAATTTTCGCACTTGAGACGGAGCTGGAATCAGATTGGGAGATCACACTGCTGTCCTGTCTCATCTGTCTGACGCCCGGCACGCTGACTTTGGATGTAGCACGGGACAGCCGCACCTTGTTCATTCATGCGATGGATATAGGCGACGCCGGGCTTTTGTCCCAACAAATTAAAGGATCATTCGAAAAAGCGATTATGGAGGTGACGCGGCCGTGATGTCTAACCTGCTCCTTCTATCGCTGGCTGTATTGGCTGCGGCCATACTGGGCTGCCTTTACCGCTTGCTGAAAGGCCCGACTGTCCCTGACCGGATCGCCGCTCTGGACACGATTGGTGTTCTGCTGCTGTCGATGATCGCCGTTCTTTGCATGCTGTTTCGAACAACCGCCTATTTGGACATTATTCTGGTCATCGGTATTTTAACCTTTATAGGAACGACTGCACTCACGCGATATATAGAAAGGGGAGTCATTATTGAGGATGGAGATGCTGAAGATGATCGGTGAAATGGCAATTGGAGCTGTTGTGCTGCTAGGAGCATGCATTGGCGCGATAAGTGCCTTTGGCTTGATTCGGCTTCCCGACATTTACTTGAGATCACATGCGGCTACCAAGAGTGCGACCGTTGGCGTGCTGCTCATACTGGCGGCTGCATTTCTTTATTTCCTGCTCTATCTTGACCACGTCAGCGTGAAGCTGCTGCTCGGTATCGTATTCGTATTTCTTACTGCTCCCGTTGCTGGTCATTTGACCGGAAGAGCCGCTTATCGATCCGGTGTTTCTCTGTGGAAAGGAAGTGTGAGGGATGATCTGAAGCAGGAAGATTCTTCGGCACAAGGACCGCTATAGAATAGAGGGAACTCTTTGTTTGCAGATTGGACAAGTGGGCAGAAAATGAGCATGAAGATGGCATTTGCCTGTATGAGAAATTCCAATTTGAACTTTTTTTGCTGAACGTGTCACAAATGATGAGTGCCGGCAGTCTTGTTAAGTGAAAGAAGCGACGCACCACTCATTACAAGGAGGAATTCAAGATGGAAACGAGATTCAGAATGGAACAAGTAAATGCTCGAGCTTATGAAGGCATGCTAGGATTGGAAAAGGCAGTGAGCTCCGCAAGCCTGGACAAAAAAATGAAGGAATTAATAAAAATCCGGGCTTCCCAAATAAATGGCTGTGCTTTCTGTATCAATATGCACGCCTTAGATGCGCGCAAGCTGGGTGAGACAGAGCAGCGTATCTATGCACTCAATGCATGGAGGGAAACCACGTTCTTCACTCCGGAGGAGCGAGCGGCGCTGGCTTTGGCAGAAGCTGTTACCCTCGTCACGGAAGGGCATGTTTCTGACGAAGTATATAACGAAGCGCGTCAGTACTTCGATGAAACCGTACTTTCAGAAATTATTATGGCTGCAGTTACGATCAATGCGTGGAATCGCATTGCAATAGCAACTAGAATGATTCCCGTATAAGACTGCGTTCGCACTGCGCGCAGCTCCCAGCGTACGTTGCGAATGCTGCATAACGGCGGTCGGTCGACCACAGCTGCTGCATTTGCTGCCGAACGGATCGGAACGATTGGAAGGAACGCGAGAATGGTTCGAAATGACCGAAATGACCGAAATGATTGAAATGATTGAAATGATTGAAATGATTGAAATGATCGTAATGACCGAAATGATTGAAAGATCAAATGAGCGCTGTTCTAATAGAGGAGGAGAGATGCTGCCGCTGGCGGCATCTTCTTTTTTTGCCTATCCTATCGAGGGTGTGAGTTAATACTGGACTTTGGTCTAGGAAGCGGTTCACCTATAGTAGGAGGTTCGGCCCCGACTTGTTGTGATACAATGGGTTCAACAAATGGAATTCCGATTACATATAAGGGAGATGTAACATGAGGATTAGAACGATTTTGGGGACACTGCTTATTTTCTTGGGGGCGTACTTGTTTTTGAACCGCGGAGGCTCGTTCGGCCCGGGAACGATTTTCGCCTATTTCTGGCCAAGCCTGTTTGTAATACCGCTCGGACTGTTTTTTCATTGGATGTATTTCTACATGACGGGGCGCAAAGGTGTCGGATTGCTGGTTCCTGGCGGGGTTCTCTTTACAGCCGGAATTGTGTGCCAGTTCTCCATGCTGTTCGACAGCTGGAGCTACATGTGGCCAGGATTTATTATGGCTGCTGCCGTCGGATTGTTCGAGCTTTACTGGTTTGGCGGACGCAACAAGTGGCTGCTGATCCCGATTAATATTTTGATTGTATTGTCCCTGCTGTTCTTCGCAGTATTCTCTACCGGTGTGCTGCTCAACAATCTGGCAGGCCAACCGCTTATTGCCGGAGCGATACTCCTAATTGGAGCATTGCTGCTGGTCGGACGGAAAAAGGAGCATTATAAGGAGTAAGGTGATTAAAAAGGTATGTTATAAGGGAATTAAGGAGAGGCTGCCAACTGGCGGTCTCTTCTTTCGTTATGTGGCAGAGGGGAGGCAGATGCAGAAAACCTGCGATATCAGGCTGAAGCTGCCGAAGAAAGTCATGCCGAAGAAAGTCTACGGTTCCTGTCAACTAGCCTCCAAATGTATGCCAGTGTGACTGACTTCAACATCTCAGATGGTAAAGAGCGCAGATGGTAAAGGGAGAGAAGCCTGCGAAAGGGCAGGAATTTCGGCGAAAAGGAGCCACTGATGGCAGAAAGCCTGCGAAGAGGCAGGAATAAATGGCGGATCGGGCTGCTATCGGGAAAATATGGCGAAAAGCCTGCGCTCTGGCAGGCATTCGGCCTTCAGCAGGCTGAAATGAGGAAAAGCATGCCTTTTCACACGTTTTTTGAATAGTCCGGGGGGTTTCCCGCCAACTGGACTTCAAAGGTGAACCAGTGACTGACTTCAACATATCCAGATGTTAAAGAGCGCAGATGGTAAAGAGCGCAGATGGTAAAGAGGGGAAGCCTGCGAAAGGGCAGGAATTTCGGCGAAAAGGTGCCACTGATGGCAGAAAGCCTGCGAAGAGGCAGGAATAAATGGCGGATCGGGCTGCTATCGGGAAAATATGGCGAAAAGCCTGCGCTCTGGCAGGCATTCGACCTTCAGCACGCTGAAATGAGGAAAAGCATGCCTTTTCGCACGTTTTTTGAATAGTCCGGGGGGGTTCCCGCCAACTGGACTCCAAACGTGAACCAGTGACTGACTTCAACATATCCAGATGGTAAAGAGTTCAGATGGTAAAGAGTTCAGATGGTAAAGAGCGCAGATGGTAAAGAGGGGAAGCCTGCGAAAGGGCAGGAATTTCGGCGAAAAGGTGCCACTGAAGGCAGAAAGCCTGCGAAGAGGCAGGAATAAATGGCGGATCGGGCTGCTGTCGGGAAAATACGGCGAAATGCCTGCGCTCTGGCAGGCATTCGGCCTTCAGCAGGCCGAAACGGGTTAAAAGCCTGCTATTGCGCAGCAATGTTCAGTAATGTCTGCTGCTGTTGCTGTGGGGACTGGCTTCTCCCAGCGAGGAACCATTCCATTTCAACAGCCTGCAAAAGGTCGTTATGCAGCGGAATCGCACAGGTTAGCCGGTGCTTGACTCGCATGCAAATAATCGATTTCGAATCCGGGCATACTGAGCCAGCGATACTAAAAATTCAGCAGGCGAGGGTGAGTATACGTTGAAGAAAATAATTGCAATTGCTGCTGCGTTGCTGTTAGGAGCACTTTTTGCTGTTAACTACAACACCATTGACAAGGATCGGGGGCCTACACCGGATCGTGTGGCGACTCCTGGACCGACGGTCGGCCAAGCGTCATCGACTACATTAACGCCTAAGCAATCCACCATTAGAGCGAAGCAATTGCCGGGAAATTGGACTGATCTTCTCCCATATCTACCGATAACGAACAATCCAGGCACGCAAAACCGTTATAACCCGGGAACACCGAACACGAACAATCCCGGAACACAAAACCGTTATAATCCCGGTACACCGAACACGAACAACCCTGCCGGGAATAACAATCAGTCGAATCAACCGGCAACATCGTCTTCCCAATTCGAGAAGCAGGTTCTGGATCTGGTCAATCAAGCCCGCTCTTCGGCTGGACTGAATGCTCTTACGATGGATCAAAGCTTGTCCAATGTCGCGATGGCGAAAGCCAAGGATATGCATAATAACAATTATTTCGACCATAATTCACCGACCTATGGCTCTCCATTCGAAATGATGAAGAAGTTCGGCATTTCCTACAGTTATGCGGGTGAGAATATCGCCAAAGGGCAGCAGAGCGCGCAGCAGGTTATGAATGACTGGATGAATAGTCCAGGCCACCGGGCCAATATTCTGAACAGCAATTACACCAAAATAGGTATCGCTTATTACAGCGGTGAATGGGTTCAGGAGTTTACCGGCTAAATTTCGGCTGGTGCAATAACATGCTCAACATGCTCATGTGAGCTGCCGGGATGAGGAGGATTTCCACTGGCCTGGAGAATATCCGCTTCTCTTCTTGAAGGTTTTGGAGAAATGATGCAGGTCTGCAAAACCGCAATAGGAGGCGATTTCCTCCTGATTCAGCTCCGTATTCCGCAGCAGCTCCATGGCATGGTTGACACGCATATGAAGCAAATACTGATGTGGGGACATGCCGTAGCGCTTCTTGAAGGTTGCGCTGAAGCGCGATACCGACAGATTGGCGCGTCCTGCCATATCCTGCAATGTCAACGGCTCGCTGAGATTCAGGGAGAAGTATGAGGTAATCCAGTCAAAGGTCTGCACGGTTTGACGGGTGCCGCGTATCGGTGCATAGTAGGTTTCCAGCAGTGAGACAATGAGTTCTGTAACAAGAACCTGATTCTTCAATTGGAGAACAGGGTCCTGCTGCAGGCACAGCTCGATAATTTGCAGGAATGTTTCTCTGAATTTTGTGGGCTGCAGCGGTTCGATATTCACGGGAACTTCAATACCGTAAACGTCGTCGAGCCTGGGCTGCAGCAGCTCCTGATAGGCTGTCAAATCAACCTGGCCTGCCCGGGTGGGAAAGCTCCTTTCCCGCTCGGTATTATAAAAAATATCAAAATGAATAAACGGTGTATTCGTATCCGTCAGCCCTTCCAGCACAACCAGACTCCCCGGCTGCACCAGACAGAACTGCCCCGCTTGAAATCTGTATTCCCGATGATCCACCCAGAATAGGCAGCTTCCATCCTGAATGTACACCAGCAAATAATCCAACAATCGCCGCTCGGGAAATCGCCACGGTTTTCTGAGGGCAAATTCGCTCTCCCTTACATAAGGAACAACCGGGCGCATCTTTAGCAATTCGGTTAGCATTAGTATAATAAACTCCTTTCCCCATGTTATATTCTCTGCTGACTATAGCATATTTATGCGGTTAATCGCAGTTGTTTTTGACAAAAAGTCAGGCGGGTTTGACAATGACGGCCGTCGTATCTGCCGGTATGATTAAGCTATAAATAAACAAAGCAGGTGAAGCAGCCAGGCGATGATCATGAGAGCGAATGACGGAAGCGGCCGAGCGCCAAGGATGGAAATTCATCAAGCGATGTGGGCGCTGAAATGTTATGGCAGCGAGGGTAGAGAATGGACGCTGGAAGAGAAGCTTGAACGAATTGCCGAGGCCGGTTTTACCGGCATATTCGGTTCCTTGCCTGATCAGGCGGAGGAGAAGCAATGGAGGCGGCTGCTGGATCGGTATGGTCTCAGCTTTGGATTGGAGTCGTTTCCTGGAACATCTCTGGAACTGTCGCAGCTGCTGGATCGAGCCGGGGACTTTCCGGTGCTGTATGTAAATGCTCAAGTGCCGGATGCTTATACGACCGGGCAGGAAGCTGTAGCCCGCCTGGCTTCGCTCATGGAGACAGCGGATCGTTACAAGGTTCCGTTCTTCATGGAGACCCATCGGGGACAGCTTACACAGGATCTGCTGCGAACCGTGGAATATGTACGGGAGTTGGCCTGCATGCGGCTGACGATTGACTTCTCGCATTACGTGCTCGCAGGCGAAATGTACAATTTTGAGTAAGCCGAGCCTTACTTTGACCAGCTCTTGCAAAGGACATCCAGCATTCATGGCAGAGTGACCAATGCGCAGCAGATTCAGATCAATATGGGTCCGGAGGGAACGCATCCTATGGTCGGGCATTTTCTACGCTGGTGGAAGCAGGCTGCCCTGTATTGGCTTCACGAGGCAGAGCCGGGAGATGTGCTGCTCTTCGTGTGCGAGATTGGCCATCATTATGCGGTTACCCCGAATTACTTGCCGGGAAATTCGTGGGAGGAGCATTTTGACCGATGGGAGCAGTCGATTGTGATGAAGAAACTTGCAGAGCGTGTATGGTCAGAGGTATCCGCCGCAGCCGGGAAGACAACGAACATGATATAGCGATGATGACAAATGGATAGATATGGAGGCGTATCGATCATGGTGAACACGATGATGGATAATTTGGGAATCCCGCCGCTCGCAGGAATCTGCTCTTATGAAACCGCGGACAAGCCGGGCTATCAAGTTGATTTTACGGTACAACTGCTCAAAAGATACAACTATGTCAAAGCCCATCTCGTCGATATCGCTGCAGCACATCTGCCTGCCACGCCGGAATGGGAAGTGAAATGCGCGCTCAGTCACCATATGTGGTTGGATGCGGAGCACAGCCTGGCGCTGCGCAAACGGGTATCCGAGATGAGAGAACCGCCGCTCGGCCTGGACCGAGTGCCTGATGAGCAGCTGAAGGTCTGGCTGGACGAGGCGATTCGCGCCAACGATACGACCGAGCTGCTGACCGGCATCTATGCCGTCATTCGTCCCGCTTTGCTCCAATCGATGAAGCTCTATGCGCAGGAGGCGAATCCGCTTGCTGACCATCCTACCTGGCGGCTGCTGAGACAGATCCTGCGAGAGGAAGAAGAGATGCTGGATTGGGGCTTTCAGGCACTGCAAGCCTTCACCTCCCAAGCATCTGAGCACGCAGTGCAAAGTGATGTCTGGGCGGCGCACTTGTCCGCTTATCTGCAGCACGCAGGAGGCATGCACGGGAACGAGCTTGTTCATCATGTGGAGCTGCCGCAGCCTCGAAATGACGGCAAGCCTTACGAAATGGCGGCAGCTCCCCGGCGGGACGATCGTTTCCAGGATCACTACAACAACTCGGCACTTATCGACGAGTATTATCAGGATGAGGCGCTGCTTGCAGATGAGCGGGTTTTTGCCCTCTATTATAAACGGCTTCGTGAGATGGATGTTCCGGAGTGGATGGCCCCGATTCTGTTCAAGACGAAGGGACAGCCGTGGGAATATTACAGCGATCTGTCCAGGCAATTATGGGACGAGGCTCGTCATGCGATGCTGGGCGAGGTAGGTTTGTACTCCTGCGGTGTGCCTTTCTATCGTTACCCTGTTGATCTGAAGTCCTCCATGTCGCTGAATGTAGATTTGGAGCCGATTGAGAGCCATGTGCTGTTGTGGGCGATTGAGCAGGGGCTTATGAATAAGGAAACGGGCAAGCGCTGGGAATGGCTCATTTCGAAGCAATCGGGGATGCCCTTGGCAGCAACGGTGCAGGACTATGATTGGGCGGATGAGGTGCTGCACGCGCAGATCGGCCGACGTTGGCTTGTTCCCAAGTTCGGAAGCATGGAGGTAATGCAGAAGGAGGCCAAGCTTGCATGGAAGAAATGGGATGAAGCAAAAGCAAAATATGCCGGCTTGTCCAAGCAGGAAGAATGGTGGCCCCAGTTTGTTCAGGAGATGAGAAGCGGATACGACAGTGCGGGGGCATGACACAGCTACTATAGGAGGGAGAGCCCGTACCTAAGAATGGTGCGGGCTTTCTTAATATCCATTACACACTGTCTTGCTTTGGCATTCGATACAGCGTACGGGAGTCTTCAAATGCAGCCTGCAATTGGGACAAATTGTCTACAATCAAGTCGGGAGCTTCTGAAGGCTGATCAGCTCGCTGATAGCGGGCGAACCCTTGTCGGATCCAGATTGTGCGCATCCCGAGACGCTTCGCTGGGATAATATCATTATCGATGCGGTCTCCGACCATGAGTGCATGCTGAGGCAAGCAGGCCGTCTTGCGCAGCGCAAGCTCAAAGAAGCGAATATCGGGCTTCGACAGTCCTTCTTCCGCAGAGGAGAAGACAGCCTCAATATAGGGCAGGAGGCCGTAACGCTCCAGCCGCTCGCTTGTGCCGTTGCTCTGGTTCGCAATAATGCCGATCCGGCAATGTGCCGAGAGACTTTGCAGCAGCGGTTTGGCCTCCGGGAAGGGAATCTCCAGCTCCTTACGATATTGCATAGCGGATCGAATCGCAGCGCGATCTGCCTCTGATGGGATGAAGCGCTCCATCACAATGCGCATTGGGAAGGGGTTGTGTCTGATATGTGCGTCGAACAAGGCTTGATGGATCTGCTCTTCCAGAATGGAGTAGCCTAACAAGCCCGCCTCCCGAATGAACTGCGCAATACTGTCTCCAATAGGAGGGGACTCATCCACAAGCGTATCCCCCACATCGAAGAACACCCAAGATAGGCCGTTAAGATTCAAGCGGCTTCAACTCCATTCAAGTGCCGCTGACCCGCAGCATATAAAAGGCTCCCGCAATCGCATGAAGGATGACAATGCGAATACAACGGGAGCCTCTGGCATGTCCGGTCGGCAATAAGATTTATTTAGCGTTATTTTACAATCAACCCTGATGAAATACAACCGTTAAAAGGGGCAGCCAATAAGTCGCCGAAATTGGCAGCCCGCCCCGATATGGCGTAGAATAGTCCCTATAAACAGCAAACCATATGAAGGAGTCCGCTATGAGCTGGCAAATAAAAAAGTTTGAAGAGCTGACCAATATAGAGCTTTACGCGATTTTGAAGGAAAGGACGCTGATTTTTGTAGTGGAGCAAAATTGCCCCTACTTGGAGGTCGATGGGAAGGATCCTGCTTGTTATCATCTGTACAAGGAGGATAACGGCCAGATTGCCGCGTACCTGCGAATCGTCCCTGCGGGCATAGCCTATCAAGAGGCATCGCTTGGGCGGGTTATTGTGAGCCAGGCTTACAGAGGTCAAGGCATAGCCAGGGAGCTGCTGCAGAGGGGGATCGACTTTGTGCGGCATGAGCTGCAGGAAACGGCGATAAAAATACAAGCCCAAAGCCATCTGCAGCAGTTTTACGGTTCATTCGGCTTTCGCGCGGTAACAGAATCGTACCTGGAGGACAACATTCCACACGTGGATATGATTCTAAGTGATGAAGCAGAAGCAATCCTATAATCGATAAGAAAGCGGTGATGACCGGATGGCTGCTGCACCAAAACTTCCTCTATCATCCCAGGAAAAAGCAAATTTAAGGGCATTAAAAATAAAGCTGAACGAAATTGCCGACATGGAGGTCTCGCAGCTTGCCCTCATTCTTCAAACAACTGAACAGCGGGCCGGGGCCATTCGGGGGCTGGCTCAGTTCCAATCCATTCCCTCCATCGGCCCCAAAGTGGCTCAGCGGCTGGTTGATCTCGGCTATTGCTCGCTTGAGTCATTAAAGAACAGGGATGGTGCGGGACTCATCGACCAATGGGAGCAAGCATCGGGATATTGGGAGGATCCTTGTCTTGAGGATGCCTTCCGCTGCCTTGTACACCATGCCAATAACCCGGGCAGCAGCAGGGCATGGCATGATTTCACGGCGGAGAGGCAGCAATATCGGGTACAGCATGGATATCCTGCTTCACGACCTGCCGTTGCCTGGCACAGGCGTTTGGAATGAACAACCAAGCTGCTGCGCCGGGGGAATGTTCATATGATCGCTGACGCTTCTCCAGAATCATTCCCCAGATTTGCCTTGTTGTTTTTTTTCTCGCATTTAAGTTACATAATAATATTTATGTAAACAAAATAAATCTTGACATACGTGCGAACAGAGCGGAGGGTCGGAGGGATTCTGGAGAAACGATAGTGTTCGCCTTTAAAGCCCGATTTCAACCTATGATCATCTGCCAATTAAGAAATCGGGCTTTAACAGCGGTAGCAAGAACCCACCGAACCCGCAGCGGCTTTATGAGCCGTCAACCTCTGATTTTGGCCGGTACTGCTTCAGGCTGCGCTCCAGCAGTTCTACGACAGCCTCTTGCAGTTGCACAGGTGTTGCTACTTTGACCTCGGGTCCGTACATAAGCAGCTTTCGCGACAGGAATGCGAGCTCTTCCGGGGGCACCTGGCCGTGCCATTGGTTGTCCTTCATGGAGCGAAAGAGGCTTTCATTCCCCGCAAGGCGGGCTCCCATATCTGTAAAATGAAGGACAACCTCAACGCTATCCCGCTCATCAGGGGCTGCCATCCATTCGGTCAGAGTCGGCAGGGAGCCGTCGCTGTTATCCAGCACTTCCAATTGTGCAATACGATCCACCCGGTAGAGGAGCACACGGTGGCTCCTTCTTGCAGGCATGTACCAGAAGCCGTTGTCGTAGTAAATACCAAGCGGATAGGCTGTCGATTGCTTGGCGCCTTCGGCGGACTGATACAGAAACCGGATCTCCTTCTGCTCCATTGCCGCCTCCAGCAGCTTCATTGTGAATGGCGAGGGCTGCTGGGGCTGCTGATGATAGAACAGGATATGCTTCTTCATCCCGTCGATCGCCTCTTGAACATCCGGCGGCAGCTCCGCATAATATTGCTCAGCCAAATAAGCGCGAATCGACTGAAAGGGAAAGTCCTGTACCTTCTCGAGCACCTGCAGCATTAAAAAGAGGCCGATTGCCTCCGAACGCGTCAATTGTAGAGGCGGCAATATGCGGTTGGGCAGCACACGGTAGCCTCCGTGCGGGCCTACCTCCGTATAGAGCGGGACACCGATCCCCTGCAAATAATCGAGATCGCGCTGAATGGTGCGGACGGATACTTCAAAGCGTTCAGCCAGCTCGCGGGCGGTAAATTTTTTTCTGGCATCAATAATTCCCATAATCGCGATTCTTCGGTCGTTCATATTCATCTCCTGATTACGTCACTTTTTGTCGTAGTTATACTTTAGCATGAATATCAGAAGGGTGCGAGATGATAAATGTCGGTAAACAAAGTTGTGTTGTACATTGCAATGAGTCTGGATGGGTATATTGCGCGAAGCGATGGTTCGGTTGACTGGCTGTTTGATGTCCAGGGCGATGGGGGAGATAATGGGTATTCCAAATTTTACAGCAGGGTTGAAGCAGTGGTCATGGGAAAGCTCACCTACGATGTGGTACTGAAGTTGGAGGAAGAATTTCCGTATTCGGATAAGCCCTGTTATGTATTCACCAGATCAGAGCCGGCAGCTGCACCGCATGTCATATTCGTTGACGAGCCGGTGCAATCGTTTATCCCGCGATTAAAGGCTGAAGCCAAAGGCGACATATGGCTAGTAGGAGGGGGGCAGCTCGTGCAGGCATTTCTGGCCCACCATCTGGTCGATGAGCTGCAAATCGCTATCATTCCTAAAGTGCTGGGCGGAGGCATTCCACTGTTCCTAGGCGGAACGGCGCCAAGTGTCTGGGAGCTGCAGAATATGGAGAAAATCGGTCAAATCGTATTGCTCACCTATCGCACTAACGGATGAGAGGAGAGAATGGAAGAGTCTAGCCTTGCGCATCGGGTTCATATCGCGTTATTCTGTAATAGCTATAGATTAATAGGATAGGAATCGATCACACATGGCTATTGGTTTTTTTGACTCTGGAATTGGCGGTCTTACGGTGATGGCAGACTCGATCCGCAAGCTGCCTACACAAGATTTTGTCTATATCGCAGACAGGCTTAACGTTCCTTATGGAACCAAATCAAAGGATGAAGTAAAAACCTATATTATCGAGACGACAGACTTGATCATACAGGAGGGTATCGATGCGCTGGTCATTGCCTGCAATACGGCAACCAGCATCGCTGTAGCAGAATTGAGAGAACGTTATTCCATTCCGGTTATCGGCATGGAGCCTGCTGTTAAGCCTGCTGTGGAGATGAATCGGGAGACAGGGCTGAGAGTGCTCGTTTTTGCAACGCCTCTAACGCTGAAGCAGCCCAAGTATTATGCGCTCGTATCACGGGTGGATGACCTCAATATCGTAGATTCACTGCCCTTGCCGGAGCTGGTCAATTATTGTGAGTCGCTTCAGTTCGATAGAGAAATTATGAGTGATTACTTCCGCGAGAAGCTCTCTGCTTATGACCTCAGCCGGTATGGGATGGTCGTGCTGGGCTGTACCCATTATTCCTTCTACAGAGATATTCTTCGTGAGGTTCTGCCGCCGCATATCGGAATTATTGACGGGAACATGGGGACCGTGCGAAGATTGCAGGCCATGCTGTATCGGATCGGCATCGCGGACGGTGACGGCAGCGGACAGGTTAAACTGATGTGCTCAGGCAATGATCCTGCCTATCTGGATAAGATCAATACAGCGCTCAATCTCATCCGATAGCGCAAGCGCATAGGGGTTAAGGTGAATATCGCGGGACATACGGGCTAGTGCAGACGGTGAACTTCCTCGATAATGGCCTTAACCCCTTTATCAATCTGTTCCGGCTCCGCCCGTGAAATGCTGATCCGCAGAAACTTTTCCCGGTCTGGAAAATCCGGCAAATAGAAGTCCTTGCCTGCTCTGACATGGATACTCCGTTTCTCAAGCCTGCCGATCAGGCTCTCCAGGTTAACGGTTCGCGGCAGCTTGAACTGAACATAGACCCCCGAGCTGACATCCGATATTTCGATCAAGCCTGCCTGGTTATACCGTTCAACCGCCTCTTTCAAAGCATGGATTCGAGCGCTGTATTGGCTGCTTATACGCTGTTTGTGACGGTCATACATGCCGTTTTTGATATACACTTCAAGCGCAGCCTGTGATAGAAGAGAGGTATCCCCGTAGCTCTTGCAGGAGCGGAATTTTGCCGCCAGCTGCTCAGGCAGTACAGCGGCCCCCAGACGCAGACCCGGGAAGATGATCTTGGAGAAGCTCTTCAAGTAAATAACATGAGCGGTCCGGTTGCAGGCATAGATAGGGTCGAACCGCTGCTCTGCGCCCAAATCAGCCATATAGTCATCCTCCACAATATACACATCGTATTTGCTGGCCAGGCTGGCGATCGTCTTCCTCTCCTCCGCACTATATGAAGTGCCCAGCGGATTGTGAAAGCGCGGCATCGTATAGAAAAACTTAATATCGCCGCTTCTGAATTGCTCCTCCAGCTCCTGCAAATGAATTCCCTTCGCCGTGCGGGCGATGCCGCGCACGGGTATGCCTTCCGCCGCCAAATAGCTGAAATAAATATCGTAGCCCGGCTGCTCAATCAGAATCGTCGATTTGCCGTTCGGGAACGGCATCCTCGCCAATATTTCCATCGCCTGCTGAATGCCGGAGGTAATGAAGATCCCGTCAGCCTTCGCGAACACCTGGTCATTGGCCAAATGAGAGACCAGCGTCTGGCGGAGAGTATCCAGCCCCATGGAATCGCCGTAGGTGAACAGCTGATATTTGTATTTGTCTATCGCCTTGTTCAGGCAATGCTGAAAATCGCGGTACGGAAATAGATTGGCATCCGGCGAGGCCGAGGCCATATCGATCACTTCGCTGACTTTATCCGTAGTGCTATCATGCGTATGCTCGACTACGTAAAAGCCGCTTTGCGGAATGGAATAAATCACATGGCGCTTCTCCAGCTCAGCGTAAGCGCGTGCAACCGTACTGACACTGCAGCCATACAGCGCCATAGCGTCGCGGATTGATGGCAGCTTTTGTCCGGATTTGTACTGGCCCTGACTGATTTTATGCTCCATGTCGGTTAGGATCGTATCATACTTTTTCACTTGGCATCCCCCTGCTCAACTCCACGGCATTCGGCCCGCATTGGAGCATTTCCTTTTATTTCTGAGGCCTGCTTTCATCATGCCACGATTCTTATTTATTATAAAGGCAAGTCCCGATCAACTGTATCGATACAGTTGGGGCAAAATGAGATGGATTCGAACCTTTGAATGCATTATCTTTAACCTGACGGTCGGGCTGTTCGCGAACACATTCCCGATTATACAAGTAAAGAGATGAGGGGCTTTTATGAATGATAAAGGACTAAGGCTGGCCTATATACTGGCTGTGCTTAATGCGGCAATTATCGGGTTTTCGTTTCTCTTTGCCAAAATAGCGCTCCAGCACGCACAGCCGATGGATACGCTGGCCTTCCGCTTTGCCGCATCGTTTGCCGTCATATCGATTCCGGTTGCATGCGGCTGGGTCAAGCTTAATTATCGCGGCAAGCCGATATACAAGGCATTGCTGCTGGCAGCCATGTATCCGCTGGGCTTCTTCACGCTGCAAGCGTTTGGCCTTCAGCATGCCACCTCCGCAGAGGGAGGCATCCTGTATGCTTTTACACCCGTTGTAACGCTCCTGCTCGCTGCCCTATTTCTGCAAGAAAGAACCACCATCCTGCAGAAGCTGTCGATTCTGCTGTCGGTGTTTGGTGTTGTCTTCATCTTCATCATGAAGGGGAGCACCATCAATCTGTCGAGCATGACGGGAATTTCGCTGCTGTTCTTAACCTGTGTCGCGTTCGCTGGATACAGTGTGCTGGCCCGCTCGCTGTCGAAGCAGTTCAGCCCGGCAGAAATCACTTACTTGATGCTTGGGATCGGCTTTGCCGTATTTCTCATTGTCTCGCTGACCAGCCATGGCGCCAATGGAACGTTAGAGGAATTCTTCGCTCCGCTGACTAGCACTCCCTTTATTCTATCGATTCTATTCCTGGGTATTGTGTCTTCACTAATAACAGCGCTGACGGCAAACTATATCCTGTCGAGAATGGAGGCATCGAGGATGAGCGTATTCTCCAATCTATCAACCATTACCTCGATTGCCGCCGGGGCGATCTTCTTGGGGGAGGAGATTACAGTATACCATCTGCTTGGCTCTCTGTTCATCATTGCGGGAGTAATCGGAACGAATCTGTTGGGACGGAAGGGGGCGGCAGCGCCAGAAGCAGCGAAAACGGGACATGGAGCTGCCTCGGAGTAGGGATGGGACTTATGGCAATGATGAATTTTATCGGCATTGCCGCGGCATCCGCGTTATATAGCAAAATGCAAGATCGCGGCGCTGACGCCGGCTGGAATCCGCTGAACGTTCAGCAGGGGGAGTCTGTTGTTTATAGCAATATTTTTATGATTTTTGCTATAATAACAATCATTGCTGCATATCGGATCCGTCTTGTAAGAGCAAGCAGAGGGAATGGGGCGATTCAAACACGATCGATGGCTCGGCTTAAAGAGAAGGCATAATGAATGAAGCCCCTTTAAATACGGGCTTTAAGCTTGGGAAAGCAAGTAGTCACAAACTTGAATCTGCAATCCTTGATCTTTCATTGCTTTTATCAATGACAATGGCAGGTCAGCATCTGTGACAGGCCAGATGCGTGTAATGGAACATTTTACATCATCCCAATTGATTGGTTTATCACTAAACAAAAAGTCAGTAGAATAGCTCTCTTCCCTGAGTCCAGTAGGTAGTGTATTGCCAGCGAGCTTATTGGATAATGCCATAAATAATCTATTGATCCGAGATTGTTGATCAGGTGTAATGCCGTATGACAAAATAAAGTCATAATAAGGATAGTTTCCATTGGACACTTTACAGATAGATAGGCGTAATATCTTATCTTCCAAAATATTTATTTTCTGTTGCATTTCAAGAATTTGATTACTTTGTTTTCTAACTAGTTCTGTTAACTCCGCAAATCGTTCTTCCATTATCGAGGTCACCTCAAGTCTAGAGATTTAGGGTCAAGATTCTCGGGGATAAATCTATATCTTTTTCCTTGTCAATAACGGAATACCTTCTATACTATAGGTTAAGTTTTCTTAAAAGGTGTTAGGGGCGGGTAATTAATTAAATCAATGGATGATTACAAGACTATCATTGAAAGAACTGAAGTTGTTAATCTAAGCAGTCCATCTTGCCGTGTCGCCAGGCAGATTTCAGGAGGGTGAGAGCATGCAGCCTTTCACACAGAAAGTGATCGAGACGATTAAAGCCATACCCGAAGGGTATGTGATGACTTATGGGGGAATCGCCGAGTTTGCCGGAAGCCGGAGAGGGGCCAGGCAGGTTGTGCGAATCCTCCATTCCTTGAGTGCGGCCCACGGACTTCCCTGGCACAGAGTGGTCAACGTGAAGGGAGAGATCGCCATTAAGGATGATGAAGCGCGCTATATGCAGAAGCTTTATCTTATAAATGAAGGCGTCTTGTTCGATGACAATGGACAAGTTGATCTGGAGCGCTGCCGGTTCATCCCTGAAGGTTAGGGAGGAGCCGGTTTTTTTGTGCAGCGGACAGAATAAGCTGTCGAACCGGCAGATCTCTTAATAAATCATTTGAACTAGAGTAATAAGCCTTTCTAACTATACCTGCATAATTGGAAGATATGTATACTGATGGTGATTGCTGCGGCTTAACAGACATGAAGAATTATACTGGCGATCCGTATTCCACTATTGAAGAGGAGATGGTTATCGGATGACGGTTAAGTTTCAGGAAAATTATTTGACAATCCGGGAAATTTCGGAGACAGCAGCGAATTATTTGTTGGATGAGGGCAGCTTGCTCTCTGAATCGCTCTATTCCAATCGCCTGCAAGCAAGCGGCGGAGCGGAGAAGAAGCTGCAGGATATTAAAGCCCGGTTGGATGCGGCCAATGCCCTGTTTCTCAAGCGGCGTTACCGCGAGGCGATCGATACCTACAAGACAGCGCAAGCGCTAATCTACAAGCTGCTGCATCCCAGATTTCCGGGTCCGGTCGCCCGCAGGCCGGAGGCTGTTTTCCCGCTGGATCGTATGTTGTTCAATCCGCTGCTTATGGCAGGTCTTGATCTGATCGAGTCGCTGCCATTAACCGATTACTCAGACAAATTCGGCCCCGTATTCACGGAAGTTCCTGAGGTGCGCTCAAGGCTTGCAGTCTATGAAGGACTTGGCGTTCAGTCCGCAGATGAACAGCTTCAATCGGCCAAATCAGCCAGCGAGCTCGGCATCTCTTATGCGGCCAGAGGGCAATGGAACCGTTCCGAATATTATTTCAAGCTTGCGATGGAGCATGCGGCCAGAGCCGATTCGGAGGATGCCAAATCCGCTTATGGCGCGGCTGCTAATAACCTTGCGGCGGTATATATCAACAAGGATCAGACGGAAGAAGCCCATCATTTGCTCAATCAGGCGAACCGTATTTTCGTCGAGCATGATGATGTTGTCGGACAAGCTCAATATTATTTCAATATGGCTGCCGCTTATGTCAAGCAAGGCGCTCAAGGACGGGCAGCCGAACTGCTCAAGCAGGGCGAGCAGCTGGTCAAGCAAGCGCAGGGTCTTGTCCCGGAGAACGTTCCCATACGGGCCGTCCTTTCGCAGACTGTGACGGCGGATCAGCTGTCGGTCGGGGACAAGCTGTCGATCGAGCCGCGAACGCTTAGTGATATGCACACCGCGCAAGGCCTTGCCATCACCTTCCGCATGCCGGGCAAAGGCGGGGGATGGATCAAGCAGCGGGTGGAGAGCAGAGCGACTGCTGCGGAGAAGGAGTTCACGAAGACTTTAGCTACGACAATCGGCAAGGAACAGCTGCGGCTGGAATGGAAGAGCGGAGATGTTCCTCCGGCAGATCCGATCCATGCCATCTATAAATCCCGCATCGATTACGCGGATATTCGCCGCATTCGATGGCATGACGATATCATTACCGATTTCTCCATCCAACTTCCCCACCTCTATTTCTACGTTCTGCCCACTGCACTCGGCGACTGCTATCATGCGCTGGGTGATTACGAGACCGCGCAATCCTATTATTTGAATGCTGCTAATTATGAATATATCAATCTCGCTTTTGAACTGCCGTCCTTGTGGTTGAAGCTGGCTACTAACGTTCTGCACTGGGGGGACTTGCTGTACAAAAATGATGATTTTGCCAAGGCGGCAGAAATTTATCGGCTTGTTGCCAATGCACCGGGCGCCGCTTCGCCAATCAACCCGGATTCGCCTCTCTACAAGGCTGAGAAGCTGGCGGTGACGGGGGCGAAGGTGCAGGCCATGCTGGTCGAGTATGAGGCGAGCGGGAGCATCGGCGCGATGAATCCGCAGCTTGCGATTGTCGTGCTGACGATACGCAATCGGCTTGCGCAGATTGCCGCCAATCTGGATTTTCTTGGCATGGCGAATATTGTGCCGATTTGGACCTTTGATTATTTGCAGAATGTTGCAAGATATTTTGCCCAGCAGGCCATTCAGGCCGAGCGCGGCTTTATCGAGTTCTATGACCGGGGCGAGAATGAATCGCTGACCAGGCAGCAGTTGGAGCAGGCCAGCAGCATTGCAAGCGCTGAGCTGGAGCTCGCCAAGCAGCAGCGTGAGGCTGCCGAGATGGAAGTGAAGGTCTATGAGGCAGGCAGAGATTATGCTGCTGTCCGGGCCGCGAATGCCCAGCAGAACTTCAATGATTATTCGGCCATGAGCTGGGAACGTATCGGCCTGCAGACGAGCATTGCCTGGTATTCGTCACAGAATCCGTGGGAGCTGGAGAATGGCATTGATGGCGGGAGCCAGCACATTCATGAGGTGATCGCCGAGAAGACGAAGCGCTCGCAAATCATTACACGTGACTATGAGCTTGCTGCGATGCAGCGGCAGCAGGCGGAGATGGCCAAGGCCCAGGCGATGGCGCAGGCCCAATTGAACGCTTCTGCAGCCCAGCTGGATGTAGCGAAGCAGAATGAGGTTATTGCAGGCTTGCGCAAGCAGGCGGCCAAAGACAATCTGGAAGCGTTCGAGAATCAGTTCTTTTCCGAGGATGTATGGTACCAGATGGGATTGTTCATGCGGGGAATCTCCGCCAGCTACTTCAATATGGCGCTCAGATCGGCAAGGCTGATGCAGCGCGCCTATAATTTCGAGAATGATATGAACCGCCATTTCATCAAAAGCGATTACGCCTCTCAGTCGGTAAAAGGGATGCTGGCGGCGGATGCGCTCATGCTGGATATCGATTCGTTCACCTACGATGCGATCGTTCATGTGCAGCGCAAGCGTGTGCCAGTCAAACAAACGATCTCGCTGATGGACCGCTATCCGTTCCTGTTCGAAACCGCTTTCCGCCAGACGGGACGGATGGCATTCGAGACACGCGTCGAGGATTTCGACCTGGCATTCCCCGGTACATTTGCCCGCAGAATTGAAAGCGTCGAGGTGGAGATTGTCGGCGTTCTTCCAACCTCCGGTGTACGCGGCACATTGACGAACGGCGGTGTGAGCCGTTATCGGACGGCGGATATCAATGAGCTGAAGTTCCGAATCCAACCTAAGGAAACGCTGCTATTGTCGGAATATCGGCTAAGGGAGGACAGCTTCATATTCCCGTCAGATGGCCGAACGCTGAAAATATTCGAGGGAGCCGGGGTTGCCAGCTCATGGGTGCTTGATATTCCCCGTTCCTCCAATGATCTCGATTATTATTCGATATCAGATATTCGCATAACGTTCTACTACAACGCGAATTATGACGCGGCGCTTGCTGAAGACGTGAAGGCAGAGCTTGCTGCTATAGCGGCGGCGAACCTGCGGCAGCGAAGCCTTCCGCTGCGGTGGACCTATCCGGATGCATTCTTCCATTTCCAGGATACAGGCGTACTCGATTTCACCTTGGACCAAACAGACTTCCCGTTCCAGGAAGAGAGCCCGCAGCTTCGGAATCTCAGCCTGCTGCTGCTGACGGAGGAAGGGGTCGATCCCTCCGGCTGGACGATCAGATTGAGCGTCCCGTCACATCATGAAACATTGGCTGCAAGCCCGAATGCACAAGGGGAAATTGTGGTATCGGCCGGTCATCCGTGGGAACCGCTGGCAGCAGGGTCGTCGATCGGCTCCTATCGGGTGGAAATTGTGGCCGCAGACAATCCGGCACTGGTCGTGGACGGCAAGCTTAAGCTTGACCAGATCCGCAACATCGTGCTGCTGACGGAATATGAATTCACGCCGCGAGTCTAATTCCGCAGGGAGCTATTCTTCGATAAAGGAGATGAAACGATGAGCGCAACGACCGGAACGGCAGAACAGATTCTGTCGCTGCCTAAGGGCGGCGGAGCAGTAAACGGATTAGGAGAGACGTTCCAGACGGACTTTCATACCGGCACCGGCTCGTATTCGATCCCGCTGGATATTCCGAATGGACCGGGCGATATCGCCCCCAAGCTCGCCCTTCATTACCAGACGACAGGCGGGCAGGGCCCTTTCGGCTTTGGCTTTGGTTTGAGCCAGCTTGCTGTCAAACGCTCGACCGACAAACGAATCCCCACGTTCACTGAGGCAGATCCGCTCATACTTGCAGGCGGCGGAGAGCTCGCTGAGACGGGGGATGGCACCTACCGCCTGAATCCCGATACGAACGGCTGGATCATTGCTCGCGAGGGTGAAGGATTCCGCATCATGGATAATGCGGGCAAATATTATCGGCTCGGAACGACTGGCAACGGGAGACAAACGCTCCATATTGGCGGCAGCGAGGAGGTCTACAGCTGGGTGATTCAGGAAATTGAAGATTCGCTGGGCTTCAAGGTCCGCTATTCGTATTTGCATGACGGGAATGTGCTCTATCCGGAGCGGATCGATTATAGTATTTATTCGGTTCTCTTCTACTACGAGGAGCGTCCCGACCTCTGGGTCAGCAGGCGTGCCGGATTCGTGGAGTCGCATTCCTTGCGCTGTACCCATATTGAGCTGCATGTGAACGGGGAGCAGAATCCCGTTGCAAGGCGGTGGGAGCTGATGTACGCGCCAGCTGAAGAGACAGGGGGACATTCATTTCTCAAGCGGGTGAAGCTGACCGGATACAATAATGCCGGAGAATCAGCCTCTGTACCCGTCTTGACGTTGTCCTATTCATCCTTCCAGCCACGAACGCTTGAGCGGATCGGCGCGGAATCTCCTGACGCGCGGCCCGGGGCACTGCAGCAAGGAACACGCGAGCTGATCGATTGGGATGGGAACGGGCTGCCTGATCTGCTTGAGATCGGCGGCGGCACTGCGCGTGTATGGAAGAACAAGGGAGATCTGACATGGGGGAGGCCGCGCTCAATCGGACCGCTTCCTGCGGCTGTATCGCTCAGTGAGCCGGGCACGGCCTTTGCCGATATGGAAGGGAACGGGACAGCGGATCTTATTATGCTGGACCGTCCGCTTGCCGGCTATTATCCCCATAAGGCAAAGGGCGGCTTCGAGAGGCCCGTCTTCTGGCGGAGAACGCCAAATGTGCGTCTGTCTGATCCCAATGTCAGGCTGGTTGATTTGAACGGTGACGGCATTGCCGACTTGCTGGTGACAGGGGAGGATTACTTCAGTCTGTATTACCGGGAAAAGGACGGGGAGTGGGCGGAGAGGCCTGTACTTATCCCGAGATCTGAAGCGCCGCCTGTCTTTCTGAAAGATTCCCGCGTCCATCTAGCCGATATGACAGGCGATGGCCTGCAGGATCTGGTCAGGGTGGACGGTTCGGGAGTCGTCTACTGGCCATATCTAGGGTTAGGCAGATGGGATGATCCGGTCGTAGTGGCGAATCCGCCGGAGCTGGGCAGGCTCTATGATCCGCGCAGGATGTTCCTGACCGATGTGGATGGGGATGGCTGTGCCGATCTTGTCTATGTGGGGACGGATCGGGTTACGTATTGGTTGAATGTGAACGGTCATCGGCTGGCCGACCCTCAAGAAATCCGCTTTGCGCCATCGGCGCCGCCTGAACAAATCCGGCTGGCCGATATGAATGGTTCGGGAACGGCCGGTGTGCTCTGGTCCATTAATAGGCCTGGGGCCAGAGCAACAGACTATTATTATTTGGATTTTGCGGGAAGCGTGAAGCCCTATTTGTTGAACCGAATCGATAACGGCATGGGACTCGTGACGGAGATTGAATATGGGTCATCGACTTCGCAAGCGCTGCGTGACGAGTCGATCGGGGAGGCATGGCCGACATTTTTGCCTTTTCCGATACCGGTTATTCTCTCGTTGCGGACACAGGATGGGGCCAGTGACAGCCCGGGACTAACGAGGTTCCGGTATCATGACGGCCATTATGATGGCATATCCCGTGAATTCTGCGGATTCGGCAGAGTGGAGATTGAAGAGTATGGCGATGAGTCGATTCCGACAATGCTGACGCGCAATCGCTATCACTTGGGACTTCACCCTGATGAGCCCGATCGACCGCTTGCGGAGCAGGAGCGGACACGGCTCAAAGCTTTGCGGGGCAAGCTGCTTGCAACCGAAGTATTCGGCGCTGACGGAAGCGATAAAGAAAATATGGCCTACATGAGGACAAGCAGTAGCTGGGAAGTGCATGTGGTGCCTCCGCCGGATGGGTCTGTGAACGTGAAGGAACGGGTGTCGCCACGCTTGCTGGAGAGCCGCACCGCTTATTATGAGAGGGAGGCCGAGCCGTATCGGATAACGGTGAATCTGAACAAGGCCTTTGATGATGCCGGCAATGCGACCATTCAGGAGCAGCGGGTCGAGGATCCGCGCAATGGAGCCCTTAACCGGACTTTGATTACGGAAACTTCCTATGCGATTGACCCGGCTTCGCGCTTCCGCGGGAAGCCGTCCCGGACCATTCAGCGAGACGGAAGCGGGGGGATCGTCTCGGCAACAATAAGCTATTACGACGATCTTCCCGAATCGGGAATAGGCGCGGCAGGGCTGTTGACAAGACAAGAGACGCTCGTGCTGAGCGATGAGCTGACAGCCGAGGTCTATGGCGGCGAACTGCCTGATTTCGCTGCGCTTGGCTATCATCGCCGCGCAGGAGAGAACGGCTGGTGGATTAATCAGGTGAGCTACACGCGCACCGAGGACGGCGGCGTACTGCGGGGCACGACGACGAATGCGCGCGGCAACACCACCCGGCTGGAATTCGATGCCCACCGGATCCAGCCCATACGAGTAACGGATGCGCTGGGGAACATGACGGAGGCGGAGCTGGATTATCGCACGAACAAGGTGAGCAAGCTTACGGATGCAAGCGGCGTTGCCATTATGAATCGATATGATCCTCTAGGCAGGCTGCTGGCTGCCATCGAACCAGGGGCAAGCGACCAGTTCCCGACGATCCGGTATGAATATCCGGCCGCAGGCTCGGAGCAGCATCCCGCCTGTCTGCTAACCGCACAACGGCTAGAGAATGGGAAAGCGGAGACACTCGTGAGCAAAACATTCATAAGCGGCTCCGGTCAAACCATTGAGGAGCGCAGTGTTGCAGGCGGTCAGGAGATTGTCGAGACCAGCCAGCAATATTCGGCGAGAGGACTGATCAAGAAGCAGTTCCTTCCGTTCCAGAGTCCGGAGCCCGCTTACACGAACCCCGCTGCTCTCGGAATAGCGTCCCGGCAATTTCGTTATGACGCTATCGGCCGTCTTATAGAAGCGCTAGGCGCTGACGGCACGCTGCAGAAGCAGGCGTTCGAGCCCGGAATTGCCTATATGTACGATGAGGAGGATACGAATTCCGAGGCAGGGGCCCGTCATGCTTCGACGCCAACTAGACATACCTTTGATCCGGCCGGGCGCATTATGGAGGCTGCGGTGAATGATGCGGGCAACTGGCTGTCGACCTTTTATGAGTATGATATTAAAGGCAATTTGCTGTCCGTTATCGATTCGGCAGGCGCTCAATCGACTTTCCGCTACGATTGTTTAGGTCGGCGTTTATTGACGGACAACCCCGTCTCGGGGGAGTCTCTGTTCGTATTCGATGCTGGCGGCAATCAGGTGGAGAAGCGCGATGCGGCAGGCAAGAAGGTACGGTTTGAATTTGATGCGCTGGATCGGCTGTTCCGCACCACATTGCCGGGGTCAGGCGCCCAGACGGCCCAATTTACCTACGATGATGCTGGAGCCGCGACTCCTCCTGAAGGGGATGGCAACAGTAAAGGGAAAATTGTGAAAATTACGCATCAAGGCGGCTCGGAGGTGCTTGCTTATGATGAGCTGGGGCGCGTAAAGCACAGGGAGCTGTCTCCTGATGGACTAGGGGGCCAAAAGTTCGCGTTCGATTATACGTACCGGGCAACAGGACAGATTGAATCGATCACGTATCCGAAGCCGGCTGCCGCCGCCGGAAGACTGGTTGTACGCTACAGCTATGATCAAAGGGGCAGACTGAGCGCTATTCCCGGCTTTGTGAAGAAAATCAGCTATAATACAGCAGGGCTGAGGGATCGCATCGAATACGCAAGCGGTGTTGCGACTGCGTATGTCTATGACGCGCTAAGCTTGAGGCTGACAGGGCTGCATACGGTAGACGGCACTGGCGCTGTCCTGCAGCAGTTCGACTACCGTCATGATCGTGTCGGCAATCTGCTGGGGGTCGATTCGCCTGATCCGAAGCTTGCTGCCAGCTATGAATATGACAATTTGTACCGTTTGGTGGAAGCAAGTACAATATCGGGCCAACTGTGGTCGTATAACTATGACAACGGGGGCAATCTGACCCATAAATCCGATGTTGGCGCCTATGTCTACGATGCCGAGGGACGATTGGCCACGGCAGGCCCGCATGCATTCTCCTATACGGCAACCGGGCAGACGCGGACTGGACCTTGGGGTGAGGCCAGCTATGATGCAATTGGCCGGATGACTGCTGTGACAAGAGGGAATGAGGAGATGGCCTGTACCTACAATCACGCGGGCAGTCGCGTGCGGATGCAAATAACAGGCGGAGCAGAGGAGCTGGATCAGTGGACGCTTGATGATCTGCTGACGATCCAGAATGGCACAGCAATCGGCTATATTATGGATGGAGCTGTGCGGGTCGCACAGCTAGCCTTGGCCGCTGGCACGGCAAGCTTCCTGCATGGCGACCATTTGGGCAGCACGACGCTTGTTACGGCGATGGATGGCACAGTGCTGCAGCGGGTGTACTATGATCCGTTTGGCGCGGTTCTGGATAATACGGTTGAAGCAGGCGCAGAGGGAACATCGCATCTGTATACGGGCGCTCTGTATGATCATTGGTCAGAGCTGCTGTACTGCCAGGCACGTTATTATGACCCGCAGATCGGCCGGTTTCTGATGCCGGATACGATGGTGCCGGAGCTGTACCATCCCATGGCGTGGAATCGATACAGCTATGTGCAGAATAATCCGCTGCGTTATATCGACCCCACAGGCCACTTCTGGGAAGAGATCGGGCAGTGGTTCGAGGACAATTGGAAACAGATTGTCGCAGCAGTCGCCGTTGTGGCGGTTATTGTGCTGGCGGTGGTGCTTAGCGTCGTAACCTTCGGTGTTGCAGGCATTATTGCTGTCGGCATCGGCATGGCAATAGGCGGCGTGGTTGGCGGAATATCAGCCTCTGCTGCCGGAGGCGATGTGCTGCTTGGCGTGCTTTGCGGCATGGCGGTCGGCGGAGCAGCAGCGCTCGGCGGCATGGGCATCGGTGCCGGAATGGCCGCGGCGTTCGGTGCCAAAACGTTGGCAGCTACGCTGCTCACCGGCGCATTGGCCGGAGCGGTCAATGGTGCTGCAATGGGGTTCACGGCCGGTTTTGCCGGGGGCCAAGGCTCAATCGGCGATATCTGGGAGAAAATGCTCGAAGGCGCCTTGGTTGGAGCGATTACAGGGGCAATAATGGGCTTCGGAAGCTATTTGTTCGGCGGCGGCACTCTCGGTACGGGGAAGCTATCCATACCTAAGCCAAGCACTGCTGCTCTCGGGAAAGCAGCGGTAGGCTTTGCCGCAGGATCGCTTGCAGAGCTGGGCAGGGAAGCGGCCGCAGGCAAGGGTCTTGATCCATTGAAAATCCTTGGCGCAGGAGCAGGCGGCGCAGGACTTGGCGCTTTCGTCAGCTTCGGCGGCAGCAGCGGGCTGCCCGTGCTGGACTTTCTGAAGCCCGCATTGACCGGAGCCGTGAGCAGCCTGTTCGCCCAAGGCGTCAGCGCGGTATTCGTGCTCGATTACGCCGATGATCTGTGGAAGTTCATTCTTCAGAATGACCTCGCTAAAGTAAGCAAGAGCGGGAAGTTTAATTATCCTTAATAGGTCGACTCGAGTGAGGGGCAGGGGACTGTCCAGAAAGTCCTTTTTGGAATCTTAAACTCCACTGTAAGAAGCTGTACGATGTGGAATGTCGAATGTGGAATGTGGGATGTGGGATGTGGAATGTCTGCGATCATGGGACTGTTGATGTACTTCCACGCCAGAGGACGATCCGCCATTCAAACACCAAGCCAAGCGAGATGCGAATTACGAGATACAAGATACGAGATGCGAAATATGAGATACGAGATGCGAGATGCGAAATATGAGATGCGAGCCAGGCGAAACATGCGAAACATGCGAAACATGCGAAACATGCGAAACGGCATGTATTTGCTCGCTTCTGGCCCCGTAAAGGTGAAATGCCTGCCAGCGTGCAGGTATTTCACCTTTATTTCTCCTTAACGGTCGATTTTTTCGCAAATTCATGCTTCATCGCAGGAATGTTGCCATTATTGCGTCTTGTTACCGAAATTCATGCACATTCGCAGGCTTCTTCCTCCGTCACGCTGTCTTCAAAACCGTTGGATAAGGAGCTGTCCAGAAAGTCGTTTGATGATTTCAGCGTCCCCACCAAGTCCCCCATATACAATGAGAGAGATGCCTTCAGTTCCACTTTAGTGGTTTGGAGGCATCTTTTCACTTTTACCATCATTTGGGACGGACTCATTGGATAATGGACTTATCAGACAGCCCAACTACATTATTGACAAAAAAGCATTAGCTGGTTTTACCCTTTCTTTTTGTCAGTCAGAAGGGTTAGTGCTTTATGGACAACAGTAATTACCAGATAGTAGAAAATAACACCGTACAAATAAAGGTCTATTCGGATAGCGATTCCATGGAAAGTAAAACGGTCATCTTGAAAGAGTTCATAAATTGTCACTGGTTTGTCTGCATTATAGTAGAATAAAAAATTCAGTGGGAATCCCAACACATTTGTATGGTTATCTATACGCTCGAATGTATCCAGCCATAAAGTTATCCATGGAAGCAAGAAAGCGATACTAATGATTCTACCCTTAGTCAACTTCAAAATATCATCCCCTTCCGAAAATGAATGAACGGCTTCCTAACAATATTGAAATTAATTAGCGTTCCATAATCATGAAAGATATGGTAATATAAATACGAACTGTTGTTCTGTTTAGTGTGAGAGAATGAAATTTGAAGGATCACGGCAGGAGGAAGGTGTTAGGAAAGGTGACCGCTCGCTATTCAGAGATCGATGAGGTAATTGCCTTTATTCATCAGAATATTTATGACCCGCTGCCATTATCCCGATTGGCTGACCATGTGTCCTACAGCCAATATCATTTCGCCCGTATTTTCAAGGAACGAATGGGCTTGTCGCCTCTTTATTACGTATCTGCCCTCCGCCTGCAGAAGGCGAAGGATCTGTTGCTGCAGACAAATTTGAGTGTGCGTGACATCGGATTGGAGATCGGACAGCAGAGTCTCGGCACATTCACGACCCGATTCACGGAACGGGTAGGAGTGAGCCCATCCCAATTCCGGGAATCGACCATGCAGGCGGACAACCATTTGTTATCCTTGAGCAGGCTGAGAGAATGGAATCCGGTGCAGCCGGCATTCAATCAATATGCAAGAATAGAAGGAACTATTGAGGCAGAGCTTCCTTTCGATGGCGTCATTCTGATCGGTTTGTTTGCCAAGCCGATTCCCGAAGGTTTGCCTTTATACGGGACGCTTGTGTCGTCATTGGGGGATTTTTGTATCTCGAATGTGAAGCCGGGCATCTATTATTTGATGGCGACATCGGTCGCATGGGGGATGAAGGCAATGGATTTCCTGCTGCCGCATTCAACCTTGCGTACCCGCTCGAAGGAGCCGATCATAGTCAAGCCTTATTCCAACGTCCCGCATCTGCAAGTTACCCTTCATGTTCCCCGGGCGGATGATCCCCCGATTCTTATTTCTCTTCCATTGTTGATGAATAATTATTTGAAGAGAGTGGACCGGAAGCTGCTAACGCTATAGCAATTGGCATAGAGCGTGATCACCTTCGATAAACAGTGAGATAACAGATAGAAGCTGTTCCTTTACGAACAATCCATAATGATGACCATCATCCTTCAGCTTGATATGGCTTATATCCTTATCCGGCCACGTGACTACATGTCTGATCTCTCACGTCATTTCACGTCATTTCTTTCGTCATACGTTTAATTAGCATCATTAACTAATCGCCTTTCAGCACAAATGCTTCAATGCGATGTCTGATGGCATCACGTACAGTCCGGAACTGGGCCATAATCTCTTCATCGCTTCCCGTTGCTTTGGCAGGGTCATCGAACCCCCAATGCCACTGGGTGGCGTCAGGATTAGAGATGGCAGGGCAGTGCTCATCAGCATGGCCGCATAGCGTTATGACGTATGCCGCCCGATTGAGAATCTCAGGATCAATGACATTGGAAGTATTGCCCGAGATATCGACGCCTGCTTCCGCCATAACGGCAACAGCCCGTGGATTCAAGCCGTGCGCTTCAAGCCCCGCGCTTTTTACCTCGTACCTATGCCCGCCGATGGCGGTCAGAAATCCGTCTGCAATCTGGCTGCGGCAGGAATTGCCTGTACATAAGAAATAAACCAGCTTCTTCTCCATAGCATTTCAGCTCCTAATCTATATTTCATGTGATTAACTAATTACTTTAAGCCACAGATAAAGCCCGATCAGCGTAATGAGCAATACAGGGATTGTAAGCACGATACCAGTCTTGAAATAGGCGCCCCATGTGATCTTTATCCCTTTGCGGGAAAGGACATGAAGCCAGAGCAGAGTGGCTAATGAACCGATAGGTGTTATTTTGGGCCCCAGATCAGAACCAATTACATTCGCATATATAAATGCTTCACGTGTGATGCCTGTCGGATTCATCTCCTGTATGGCAAGCGCATTAATCATGACAGTCGGCAAATTATTCATAATGGAGGACAGAATCGCCGCTATAAAGCCGGTTCCAACCGTTGCCGCGAATAGGCCTTGATCGCCAATCCATTGAAAGACTCTAGCCAACTCGCCAGTTAATCCGACGTTGCGCAGGCCATATACAACGACATACATGCCGATTGAGAAGACGACAACCGCCCAAGGAGCATTCTTGATTAGCTGTCCTGACTTAATCGCCGGACTTTGTCTGGCAGCCACGATCAAGACGGCAGCCGCAACGCTGGCTATGACAGCAACCGGAAGCTTGAGAGATTCACTGATTAAATATGCGATGAAGAGAACGATGAGAACGATCCAGGAAACACGGAATAGAAAAGGATCTTTGATCGCTTCTTTGGGTGATTTCAGCTGTTGAAGATCATATTGCTTAGGTATGCTGCCTCTGAAGAACAGGTACAGTACAAGCAAGCTGGCCCCTACAGAGAACAGATTCGGGACAAACATCCGGGCGGCATATTGAGCGAAGCTGATGTTGAAGTAATCTGCGGACACAATATTGACCAGGTTGCTGACGATGAGTGGAAGTGAAGCCGTGTCCGAGATGAAACCGCTGGCTATAACAAAGGGCAGTATCATTCGTTCGTGGAATTTCAACGCCCTGACCATTGCAAGAACGATTGGCGTCAAGATTAGAGCCGCTCCGTCATTGGCGAAGAAAGCGGCAACTGCAGCGCCTAGCAGAATTACATAGACAAACATTAGCTTGCCGCTGCCGCCGGCAATACGAGCCATATGCAGTGCTGCCCATTCAAAGAAGCCGAGTTCGTCAAGAATAAGGGAGATCAGTATGATTGCGACAAACGTAATGGTAGCGTTCCATATAATGCCGGTAACATCCCACACATCTTGAAAGCTGACCACGCCTGCCATTAGTGCGAGCAATGCTCCGCCGCTAGCTGACCAGCCGATATTCAAGCCCTTAGGCTGCCAAATGACGAATGTTAATGTGATTAAGAATATAAGAGATGCGACTGCCAGCATAATGCCTCCTGATTAATTGCAGTTCTGTGATTTCGCTGCGTTTATTTGATCCTTCATGGATGGTAGCTGAGCCAGAATCCCATGCAGGTATGGCTTGTCCTCAACATTGAGGGAATAGTAGACCCATTGGCTGCGACGTGTCTCCATTACGAGTCCGCCGGTCTTTAACCTCCTTAAATGTTGGCTAATATTGGGCTGAGTGGTCTGCAAAATCTCGACAATATCGCACACGCACATTTCTTTTTCCTTCAGAAGGGCCAGAATAGTGAGTCGGGTTTTGTCGGATAAGAGCTTGAGTGTTTCTGATAGAGCTTCTAATGGAATCACGGGGCCGTCACCTCCATTCCAGTGAAATAATTGTCGTAAGAACCGGACTCACGAGTATTATAGTCGCATTCATTATATAAGTAAATAATTATATTAGTAGATGCTAATGTAGTTTGCATTGCCCGATATGAAACGATGTGCAGCCGCTTGACGATCAAGGAATATTGTCAATCCGGTCATGATTTGAAAGCAGCTGATATGGACATCTTTTATAACGATATATCGGCCTTCTTGAACCGTGCTTAAAGGTTGATCCTGCGGTACGGAAATGCACGGCTGGCTGGCAAGAATGGTATGATAGAAATTGACTTGTAGAATGATGGGCATCCGCTAGGAAAGTTGATGCTGAGAGAAGGAGTTTATAATTCAATGAAACAGAACAAATATGATGACCCCGGATTTTTCGAGAATTACAGCAAGATGCCTCGTTCAATTAACGGGTTGAATGCTGCAGGAGAGTGGCGCGAATTGCGTGCATTGCTCCCCGATCTTAACGACCAGAGAGTGCTCGACCTTGGCTGCGGCTTTGGCTGGCACTGCCGATATGCGCGGGAGCAGTCGGCGCGGTCAGTGGTAGGTGTAGACCTCTCTGCCAATATGTTGGCGCGTGCAAGAGAAATCACGAATGATCCTGCGATCGAGTACCGTCAGCTTGCCATGGAAGACATTGATTTTCATGGGGAGGAATTTGACGTCGTCATTAGCTCACTTGCTATACATTACGTGGAGAACTTTGATTCCATCTGCAGCAAAATCCATCACTGCCTTACACTTGGCGGCACCTTCGTCTTGTCTGTCGAACATCCGGTGTTTACCGCGCGCGCAGCGCAAGACTGGTATTACGGGCCGCAAGGCGAGCGGCTGCATTGGCCAGTCGATGACTACCAGGATGAAGGCCAGCGGCAAACAAGATTTCTGGACAATGATGTTGTCAAATACCATCGAACCGTCGCCACGTATATAAATGCGCTAATTGCAGCCGGATTTACGATTACGAAGCTCTCTGAGCCGCAGCCATCACCAGAAATGCTGGCCGAGCATCCAGATATGCGGGATGAACTCCGGCGGCCTATCTTCCTCATGATCGCCGCAGTTAAGTATGAAGCAGTATGAATCAATTAGCGTTATAGCATAAGGGCTATTTCTGAATGATTTCGTCGGAAATGGCCTTTTTTTGATGGGTGAAAACAAGCAAGGTACAAATAAAAATTGGCAAGTGGTTCAAAGAAACAGGCACTGCAATTCTATCAAAATATACTGTAGCAAATGATATAAATGGAGGGAGGAGGGCATGTCGCCCCTTCACATGAACGATGCCGGCTCTTCGAGAAGTTTGGAAGGCTATAGATTCTTTTGTCAGGGGGTGAAAGGATGCGGTTGTGCTGCAGCACAATGTCCACTCATCTTTAATTAAGGGGGGGACCACCTTGAGACTAGAGCAAATCAAAGGCGAGTATAATGCTGTTTTTAGCCTTGGCAGAAAATGTCTTGCTTCTATACAGCTGCATAAACACCATTTGCGGCCGTACAGCGGAGTATTGGACTGGATGATCAGCGATGATCTGTGCACGGTCAACTTGCTTCTTTACAATCGCTTTGCCAACTTTATGGAGCTGCCGAACATGAAGCTTGAAAAGGCTGCGAACGGGCATATCTATCGGGATCATCTTTACAATATATTACTGGTTCACGATCTGCCACTAGATGCCAATGAGGTTCATAATCTGTATTACTTCGATGATTTCAAAGTGAAATTGAACCGACGCATTGAGCGGTTTTATGAAAAGGCGGCAACCTGCCGAAAGATTCTGTTTGTTCGGCTCGGCGGCTCATTCGATGAAGCCCAGCAGCTGCAAGCGATATTGTCACAATTGGTAACACATGATTTTCGTGTATTGCTGATCAATGATTCACCGGAC
This sequence comes from Paenibacillus oenotherae, assembly GCF_019443105.1. GTDB lineage: Bacteria > Bacillota > Bacilli > Paenibacillales > Paenibacillaceae > Paenibacillus_Z > Paenibacillus_Z oenotherae. Next base: position 210,194 of record NZ_JAHZIJ010000006.1, on the reverse strand, counting down.
TATAAGATTGTTGACAACAACTGGCCGCTCGAAAAGGTCTGCTCGATTCAAATGCCGCTGGAATTTGAATGCAATGAATTGTGGCATGTGGTTTTGCAGGGCATTACGCTTCAGGTGGAATAACCGTCTCCCATCTACGCTCACAGACCGATGGTGGTCGTCTCACATGTTTAGAGTGCTGTAAGCTTCTCTAAATCAGGAGACGTGTTTCGATAAACGGCGAACAAGCCTGCGTAAACGCAGGCTTTCTCTCGTTCCGGCCTGCAAAAGAGTGAAATGCCTGCGCAAGCGCAGGCATTTCGTCATCTTTGTCTCTAATTGGTTCTTTCAGCCAACTATTGCTGCGCTATCGCAGGAATTTTACCTCGCAGGGGTACTTTTAACCGAAATTCATGCACTTATGCAGGTTTTCTGCTGTACTCGCGCCTGTTCTGCTGTGCTCGGCCCTGTTCCGCTGTGCGCTCCTGTCCTGTTCTGCTGTGCTAGGCCCTGTTCCGCTGTACTCGCTCCTGTTCTGCCGCAGCCGATCGATCGATCACTGCCATGCAGCACCACTCGGCGCGCTGGTAGCTGATCGATGGGAGATGCGCGGCGCTCACGGTTCGCCGCTGACTTTAAGCTCCGGAAGCAGTCCAGTGAGCAGGATGGTGGAGGAGGGGAGGGAGCTTGGTGGAGGCATCGCCTTTCGCTGCGTTTAGCTGTGACTGAGTAAGAAAGATCGTCTCGGTAAGGTTAGCGCCTCTAAGATCCGTGTCCCGAAAATCAGCTCCGATAAGGTCAGCCGCTCTCAGGTCAGCGCCTCTGAGATCGGCGGCAATAAGATAGGCTCCTCTCAAATTCGCACATCTGAGGTCGGCACCCTTCAGCTTGGCACCAACGAGATCGGCGCTGCGGCTGAAGGATTTCTGCCGCCCCCGCGAGGGCTTGTGCTTGCGGCTGGCTTCATCTCTCACAAGCTCGCTTGTCTGCAGCAGCAGCGTATTAACCGATCCGCGGTGCGACGCTATATCCAGCTCCAATAGAGCCTCTGGACTGAGGCGAGTAAGACGCTCCGTCTCGGCTAACGCCAAACGCAGCTCGTTATGAATGGAATGTGCCGGCTGCAGCGCCAGCGCTTCGGTCAAATACCACAGCAGCTCATGAAGCTGCCTCATGACGGGGAATACCTCGAACATGAGCTTCGCGGACTGCGGGGCTTGTCTCCAGTCCCTTCCTCCGAAGGTCACATGAGAAACCTTTTGCCCCGCGCCAAAGCAGTCATAAACGGTGCAGCCTCGAAAGCCGAGCTGCCTGAGGTTGTTATGGACGCCGCAGCGGAAATCCGCTTGCAGATTGGGACATGGCTGGCCTGCGTTTTTGTCAATCGCGAAGTCTGCCGATGCTGAGAAGGGCAGCGCGGCACAGCAGAGACCGAAGCAGCTCTCGCAGTCTGATTGCAGATTATTACGGTTCATCTCGGGAGAAGGATCTAAGTATTCATCCATCTGGGTCAATGTATCATCTACCTCTTTTTATAAGTCTAGCATTCGCTATTAATCAATCCATTTATATTATTACTGATTGTTTTCTCCGTCAACTTAGCAGGAGGCGTGAGCGGGTACAGACAATATTCCCCTTGACTTGCAGTGAGGTGTTCGTGTAATGTATGGCCATAATCATCAATCAGGCAATGATCAAAGACATGATTTCCTTTACGAGCTGCCCAGAGAGAGAAGTCCAGGCTGAAAGCTTCTCCAGCTGCCGGTTGTGAAGTTACCCCTTTGTAGCCGTGGCGTTGAACCCGCAGATCCGTGATCGCGGCAGTATGCGGCACCGACTTATCCCCGTTACCGGATACCAAATAAGGTCCTCGCAGCCCGATACGTTAGCGATCAGCTATGTATTCTGCTGTGCAGGTCGAATTAGGGTGGAACCACGAGCTGAACGCACTCGTCCCTTTCCGGGATGGAGGCGTTTTTTTGCGTTCACAAATCGTGAAGAATGGAGGCTGGATCATGGAGATCAAAGTAACATTGCCAGATGGAACGGTTAGGGGGTATCAACAAGGAACGACAATCGGGCAAGTGGCGGAATCTATTGGCACAGGAATGAAGAAGAATGCAGTAGCAGGAAAAATAAACGGCAAACCCGTGGACCTTAACGAACCCATCGAGCAGGACAGCCTCGTTGAAATGATTACTCTGGACAGCATGGACGGTCTCAGTATTTATAGGCACAGTACAGCACATGTAATGGCTCAGGCCATCAAGCGCATCTATGGGGAACAGGCGGTCAAACTCGGAATTGGCCCCGTTATCGGGGAGGGGTTCTACTATGATATCGATATTGAAAAACCGCTTTCCAGTGACGATCTTGCTGCCATTGAGCAAGAGATGGAGCGTATTATACAAGAAAATTTGCCTATCGTTCGTCGAATCGTGAGCCGTACAGAAGCGATCCAGACATTCGAGGATCTTGGAGAACCTCTAAAACTGGAGCTTATTCGGGATTTGGCGGAAGATGCGGTCATAACAATCTATGAGCAAGGCGAGTTTTTTGACTTATGTCGTGGACCTCATCTGCCCTCAACAGGCCGGATTAAAGCGTTCAAGCTGCTGAGTGTTGCGGGTGCTTATTGGCGGGGCGACTCAGCTAACCGGATGCTGCAGCGCATCTATGGAACTTCCTTCCCGAAGAAAGCGCAGCTAGAAGAGCATTTGCATCATCTTGAGGAAGCCAGAAGGCGTGACCACCGTAAGCTCGGCAAAGAACTCGAATTGTTTATGTTCTCTGAAGAAGCGCCAGGAATGCCCTTCTACCTGCCTAAGGGGATGGCCATCCGTACAGAGCTCGAAAACTTCGCGCGTGAATTGCAGCGTGAGCGGAATTACGATGAAGTGCGCACACCGCTTATGATGAATAATCGACTGTGGGAGCAGTCCGGTCATTGGGATCACTACAAAGACAATATGTATTTTACCAACGTCGACGAAACGAAGTTTGCCCTTAAACCGATGAATTGTCCGGGACATATGCTTATCTTCAAAAACAGCTTGCGTTCCTATCGCGAATTGCCCATCCGCCTGGCGGAATTTGGCCAAGTACATCGTCATGAGCCTTCCGGGGCTCTTAACGGGATGATGCGTGTCCGCACTTTTTGCCAGGATGATGCCCACCTTTTCGTGCTGCCTGAGCAGATTGAAGAGGAAATCAGCGGTGTCATCGGCTGGATTGACTACATTTATCAGGTGTTCGGATTCGAGTACAGAATTGAGCTGTCTACCCGGCCGGAGGATTCGATGGGTTCTGAAGAGCTGTGGAACAAGGCGGAGCAATCGCTGCAAAATGTCCTTGATAAACGCGGCATCGAATATCGGATCAACGAGGGGGACGGGGCATTCTACGGACCAAAGATCGATTTTCACATTCTAGATGCGCTTAAACGAAGCTGGCAATGCGGGACAGTGCAGCTGGATTTTCAGATGCCCGAGAAATTCGATCTGTCTTACATTGGGGAGGACAACCAGAAGCATCGGCCGGTCGTTCTTCATCGCGCTGTATATGGTTCGATTGACCGGTTTATCGGTATTCTGACCGAGCACTATGCAGGAGCATTCCCGCTATGGCTGGCGCCGATCCAAGCAAAGCTGCTGCCTGTTTCAGAACACGATGTCGATTATGCCCTTCAAGTGAAGCAAGCGCTGGACAAGGCGGGACTACGTACTGCAATCGATGTGCGGAATGAAAAGCTGGGGTACAAAATTCGTGAAGCTCAGCTTGAGAAGGTGCCGTACATGCTCATACTTGGCAAGGATGAGAGGAATGCCAACCAGGTGTCGATAAGAAAAAGAGGCGAGGGAGACCAGGGATCCAAGAGCATTCAAGCGATCATTGAGCAGATGAATGATGAAATTGGCCGCAAGCAATAAGCAGTTATCCGGCGGTTGAGCGTGGACAACTCCGTTCGACCGTTGGATAGTGGATAGGCCCCCTCATAGAGCAGAGTTTTGATCATGGTTGCTGGATTATTTATGGAATATAACATCCAATTAATGCTATAGTAATTGGAAATAATTAATAGCTACTGCGCTTTACTAAATGAGAGGGGTTTATTTTATTATGCAAAATGAATCATTCGGAAGAAACGGGTGCTTTTTATGACATTAAGCGATAGTATCCGAATTTTAGGGTGGGCATCCATTGTTGGAGGCTTTATTATCGGGATTGTCACAGCTAATGCCTCGGATCCGATGATGGAGGCGTTAACACGTTCTTATGATTCTGCATTTCAATGGAGTGTATTTATTAGCTGGGTCGTAGCGGGGGTAACCTGCGGCGTTATTTTTCTAGCTATTGAGAAAGCGCTGGGGCTTCTGGAGGAGATCGCCCACAACACCAAACAGCAAGCACTCGCAACAACTACGGCAACGCATAGTAATGTACGGACGACATATCCGGAAACAGGATTAGCGGGCAAGAAATCCTCCCTCGAATCGTTAAGCAGCGACTATAAATTCAAATCAAATGATGGTTAGACTGTACAGCCAGACTTAAAGCAATCATTCCTCTACAGGAGCTAGCACTCCTTGCATAGGGGCATTCCCGAATGTCCTTTTTGGAAATTTTAACTTCCTTCATCAGACTGCTGACGTACTCATCACCAGAGGATGGACCCGTATTTCAAACGTCGAGACATGCGAGATGCGAGATGCGAGTTGCAAGCCAGGCAAAACATGCGAAACGGCAGCTTTTTCTCGAATCCGGCCCCATGAAGGCGAAATGCCTGCCAGCGTGCAGGTATTTCGCCTTCGTTTCCCCTTAACGGCCGATTTTTGCTCAAATACATGCCTGATCGCAGGAATTTAACTATTTTGGCGTCATGTAACCGAAATTCATGCACATTCGCAGGCTTCTTACTCCGTCACTCTGCCTTCAAAACAGTTGGAGAAGGGGAAAGGCAACGCTGGGGAATCTGCTCAGTGGGCGAGTATGAACCAAGTCTCCATATACAATAAAGAAGATGCTTCCAGCCCCTTTTTTTTAGTGGTTTTTTGGAGGCATCTTTGCACATCATTTGGTTCATTGGATATTGGACTTTACGGACAGCCCCTCTTTCCTTGCACAAAATAAAGAATATGGGGCAAAAGTACAATAGTACTGTGCAAAGAAACGAAACATCCGGAAATCCGAAATAACGTGGAAGGAGGTTCATAATGCTTATTGGAAAATGGTCAAGAAGAGGACTTGGAGAAATTCTATTTTACGATAATGAAGTGATCGTTTTCCTGCCGAATGGGTCTGGCTGGTTGTACGTTATGAAAAAAAGGGTTTCGTTATTCGAAACATTTATTTGGAAATACAATGAAAACGGTAGTCTATATATCGAAGGAAAGACTCACGAATACAATGAAGAGGAGATACGTGCATCCCGGCTTTTCTTTCAGGAGATCTTCTATGAGGTTGAAGTTGAGTCATCAGGAAGAACGATAACTTTCTCAGCTCCAATTGGCGGTGAACATGTCAAATTTGGTCGGGATGATTACGAAGTCCCTGATCTTGAGGGGGCTGCCACCGAGGAAGAAAAGATTCACGAACGGATTAAATTGTTGCATTGGGATACCCCCCGCTCTATAAGAGAAGATGCAGTCCAACAATTAATTCCCATGGATAATGCGCACCTGTCCTTGCTTCTGCAGCCGTTGGGCAAACCTTATTGGCATGATGCTGCTTTAATTTTATGTCAAATCGAACATTCACGCCTCGAACCTCTAATCCCAGGCATGATTGAATGGATGTTTGATCTGAACTGGCCAGGTGCTGCGATTATTGCGGAGTTAATATGTCGAATAGGAGAGCCTGCAATCCCTCATCTGAAGTATTATTTACTTGAGGGTGAGGATCAATTGATATCGTGGATTTTATCGGAAATAGTTGAGAATTGGCCTCCATATTACGTCGTTCAATTAAAAGACGATCTTGTGAGTCTGACGTTAAGAACTGACGTATATGAAGGAATCCAAAATAAAGCCAAGATGATTCTTGAGAAACGATGCCGAAATTAGGTCTAATCGGGCGGGGATTCGATCCCCCCACCCCGTCATTTCATCTTATATTTCCCGGAGCTGCGTATGTCCACCGACACTTCAATGTCAATCGAATCCTCATGCAGCGGAAAGGATTTGTCGCTGAATTCGCGCTTCCACACTTTGGGATGCTGCTGGTACAGTACCTCGCTCAACTGGTAGACGTCGCAGTTTTTAGCTATTCCTTTGCGGTAAGTTTCCATGATTTCATCTCGGATGACTTGTTCCGTTTCTCTGCCGATCTCTTTAATATCCTTGTCTTTACGCAGCTCGATAATTTCGGCGAGAAATTTCAACCGGATACGAAAACGGATCTCCTTCGATCGTATTAGCGGTGTAATCTTCTTTGTTTGACGTTTCAGAATTAGTGAAGCCGCAGGATGTGGGACATCGGGTACATGAACGGAAGTGCCCTTCATTTTGTCTATCATCCATCTTAATCCAACTAGATCCTGCAGGGAGAGCCGGGTAACGTAATGATCGCTATTAAATACGAAGGCTCCGCTGATTGTGAACATCGTTCGCTGCTCGGCATCTTCCTTCCAGGCGGACTGATTGAGGCTAAGTGCAGGCAATAGCGTCGAATTGCCCGGTTCGTTCGTTTTGGCAATAAATTGGAACCCCATAAGCGGCTGGATATATGCATTGCGCTGGTAATTTTGCGTTGGATTGACTAGCAGTGAATCGAGCGGCGAGAAATTAAGCAGCGATTTCTGGGCAAGAAGGGTTGGAATATCCTCGTCGGTACCATAAACCGTTACTGTATAACGGACCTCACGGTATCGGTTAAAGGCTTCATATATGTAGTCAATGCCATTCTTCATCACACTCTCGGTGACAATGACCGTTTTGACATGGCCCCAAAAAATGCGCAGCTGGGACGTATCCACCACACCTTCCAGCGCTTCTGTAATGGTTCTGCCTATTCCTTTGCCGATCCAGGAGGCCAAGGGCTTTCCGATCTCGACGCTTTCTACTTTTGCTACATTCGAGAAGTTCAGCACCTGTACATATGCGATGTAATGGCCTTTGTTGTAATCGATCCCTATTGCAGTCGCATAGGCCATGTTCTGAATGTCCGATGAGCCCCAGCAGCCCGTTAGTCCGAACAAGAGAACAAATATAACGGGAACTTTAACGACGAAGGAACTCTTCATTTGGCATCATCCTCTTGGTGATCGGAATCTATTGTGTTCAGATATTCCGGCCGCCTTCGCAATTTGGTCCATGGCAGTTGAAGCAAGGATGGGAGAGAGCTTAGCTTCATAGGGGACAAAGGGATTAAGTACGGCACCCCGAATGAACGCAAAGTTGCCATGTAGCATACTAACAGGATTATACCGACAAACAGTCCGTAAATGCCGAAAAAACTGGAACTGAGAAAGAGACCGAAGCGAATGAGACTTACAGCTACGCTTAAATTCTGGTTGACAAGTGTGGATGCGCTCACTGAGGTCAAGGCACCAACGACTACGGACGATGGCGAAATCAGCCCGGACCGGATAGCGGCGTCGCCGATAATCAGCCCCCCGACTACAGTCAAGGTTTGACCGATGGAAGTGGGCAGGCGGCTGCCAGCCTCGCGAAAAATTTCCAGCAGAATCAGCATAATAAACAGCTCCAGCTGTGCCGGAAAGGGGAGTCCCAGTCTTGCGACCGTTATTGTAGCCATCAGCCGAAAAGGCAGCTGGTCTTGGTTGAATGCGACAAGCGATACCCACAGCCCTGGCAATATGACTGTAAGCAGCAAGCAAATTAAACGAATTAGACGGGCGAACGATACATATTGGAATTGAAATTGCAGATCCTCCGGCGATTTGATTTGCAGCGCGAATGTAGCAGGTCCAATCAGCACCATAGGACTGCCGTCAATAATGATGACAAAACGGCCGTTCAGCAATGAGCTTACGGTATAGTCCGGTCTTCCGGTAAAATCGGTCAGCGGTAATAGCACATGCCTGCGATCTGAAATCAACTCTTCGATTTGTCCGATACTATAAACGCCATCAACCTTAATGTTGCCAAGACGCTGCCGGATTGTTTTCAGTAAAGCAGGAGAGAGGATATCGGATATATACATCAATCCGACTTTCGTTTTGGTACGGGTGCCCAGTGTTACGATTTCGCAGCAGAGCGTTCCGCTTCTGATCCGTTTGCGTATGAGGGCGATATTGGTCGTAATATTCTCCACAAAGCCGTCCTTGGGCCCCTTGATTGAAATCTCGATGCTGGATTCTTCAGGAGACCGCTGGGGAAGCTTGGCTATATCCATCATAAAGACCGATTCCACGGCCGGGAATATTAGCAGCAGCCTGCCTTCAAACAGATACTCGGAGATCGCCTCCTTCGACCATTCCCCCGCCCATGGCAGAAGCGGCAGACTAGATAGCAAGGAGTCGTTGCAAACCCGGAATTCTCCATCCCGCAAGTATAATTGCTCCAATGCCGGCAATATCGTCGAGCTGATGGCATCTCTGTCGCAAGTCCCTTCACTATAGACAAGAATAAGCGCAGAATTGGCGCTGCCGCCCAAATAATGCCGATGGATCTTCACATCATGTGAGTGTGCGAATTGCCGTTTCAGCTCGTGCTCCGACCAGATCGGGGATTCTTGTGGAATAGTCACGCTATCCGCTCCTTCTTCGATTTAGTGAATACAGTGATGCAAATCCACACGAAGACGCTGCCTGCAATCATGATGATACTGGTCTGATAGAAAAATTTTTGCCATTCATACAGTGCATTTCGGCCGATGGGGAAGAAGGCCAGCAATAGATAGCTCGTTCCAAGGCCAGCAATCGTCCACTTTCTTGCAGTATGTCTGCGAGCCGGGATGAGATCTGCTATTAAAAACAGGGAAAGCCCGATACGTATGGCTGCGCCTGACATCCACTGATACAAAGCGAAAAAATCGACATGTTCAAAATAGTTGCCCATATGTACGATCCGCCACTGTTCAAAGGGAGGGAGCATCTGCTTGGCTGCCTCCGTCGGTCCGAATTCGGTAATGGCGCCGATCAGCGGGCCGAGCATGATATGGATGAAAAAAAACAGCAGAATGAGCAGCTTCCATAACTTGAGTCTGCTCTTCAGATGATGCTGCAGCGGAAGCAGGTAAGCAAGCTCCATAAAGCAGCCGCAGGAATAGAGCATCCCCTGCAGTACGGGACTCCAGCCATGCTCCATGACGGGAGTGAGCAGACGAAAATCTTTGTTCGGATGATTCGTCGTCATTACAAAATATCCGAGCAGGATAACGAAAGGGAGAAGCACGCCTGAAATGATCGCGATAGCGCGGATTCCATATATAGCGGCATAGACACTGATCAGAAGCAGAAGTGCCATGAAGAGCGCCCTGGGCGCATCCGGCAAATAGTTGGCAACAGCCCACGTACCGGTCTGAAGCGTCGTGTTCGCACCTCCTATATAGATATGAGCGTATAAGGGGAGAAGGAGCAGCCACGTGAAGGCTGCTCCAATTCTGCAGGCCAGCCATGTTCTTATGCTCTGCTGGTTCGTTCTTCTCATTAAGACAACAATCGCCCAGCACCAAGGAATCATGACGATGAATGTAAACAGAGGAACAAGCCAGGAATCCCGGCCGGATGTGCCAATGATTAAGGGATTGATAATGACATGGCTGACAAGACCATTCGAAAGCATCAGGATGATGGCAATGCTCACAAATGATATTTGCTCTCCGGATTCGTTCATGACAGCCGCCCCCTAACGGAAATAGTATGGATTCAGCTATTATGCCGTAAAATGGGAATATTATGTTTGCTCAAGGACCGGGTGCCTTATCGTAAAGTCGGCTTGGACGATCTAAATTCTGCAACATCGTCGGTGGATTACCCGCACCGCCCCATCGTTCTGGGAGCTGCGCGCGGCTCCAAGCATGTCCCAGTAGCTGACTCCCATCCGGTTGGTAAAGAGCAGGAAGCCTGCATAAGTGCAGGAATTTCGGCTAAAAGAAGCCTTGAGGGCAGAATGCCTGCGAAAGTGCAGGAATATATTGCGGATTAGCAGGATATTGGGCGAACAGGTCGAAATGCCTGTAGTTTGGCAGGTATTTCATCTTCAGACAGACCGAAACGAGAAAAAACCTGCTTTTCAGCAGGAATGTTCGCTGATCATGGAACCACTTACTCTAAACGTAAAAACGGGGCGTCCAGAAGTCAGTTTCACTGACTTCCTGGACAGCCCCGTCTTTTTTATCCGCTAATAGAAACAAATCTGATTAATGACCAGCTGTATGCGTACAATCCCGTCTCTTGGCGGCAATCATGCCGAATGGAGCGAGATTGAACAGCCTGCTAATACGCCTTATGTGGCTGTATAAGTCGCGCCGTAATTGTCATCCACATAGGTGCTGCCGCTTACGGTGTACTCAATCTTGAACTTGACTGTGCTGCCGCTAGGCACGGTGAACGAGTAGTTCCAGTGTTCAGCCGAACCGAAATTGTTGGCTGCTCCGGTGTAGGAGGCAAAGCCGGTTTGTGTCGTAGCCCAGTTATTAGTGGTGTAAAGGATTTTTACCGTCTTGGTAGGAGCCAAATTTTTGACAAGAACACTGCCTCTGAAATTAGTGCTGCTTAATACCTCGCCGAAGCTGCTCAGCACATTCCGTGCACTCAGGATGGTGGAGCCTGGTCCGGAGATGAACGGCTCATTATAGTAATCGGAGCCGCCATTATTGTCATAGTAAGTGGACCCGGAAACGTTATACTCAATATAAAACTTAATGAAGCTGAGACCGTCCAGTTCTGGATGGATATTGTTCAGCCAGCTTGTCGAAACGGTGAAGTTCCATTGCTCATAAGAGCCGCTTGTCGGGCCGACATAGCTTGCATTTGTTGAATACCAGTTGGTATTATCCGTTGTATAATGGACGGTTACTGTCTTGGTAGGAGAGATATTCTCAACTTCGATATCTCCGGAGAATCCGACAGAGCCGAAAGAGCCAAGATACAGGGTGGATTTAATAAGCTTCACTTCATTTCCGGCCGCGAATGCGGAACCGGCGAAAGCCATCCCCATAATCAATGTGAGCATGACAAAACCGGTCAGCAATTTATTCATTGTCTTCATGAAATAATCCTCTCCTCTTTTCAGTTAATGGATTACCAAGCAGATCTGGACATTCGTTACTGACAGCCTCCTTTCTCCTCTTAAAGTAGGTCAGGTATATTGGAAGTATCTAGTTCACGCAAAGGAGAATGTTAAATGAGTAAACTAATTGAAATAATCGCATGTATAGTACTAGGTTTTTTCTCAGGCATATTGCTGAGCGGGAACGGAATTCATTTAAGCGAGAGTGGCCTGCATATTTTACTTGGATGTATATTTTGGGCCCTCATCCTGATTTACCTGAAACTAGGGAGAAAGTAATAGGGCCGTATTTGTGATGTTTATACGTTTCATGAAGAAAGAACAGGAGAGAGCGGAGCAGGGGGGAATGATTCTGGAGAAGCGCCAGCGTTCGCCTTTGTTCCCGGAATTCCACCATCACCAGCCTCAATTCGAGAATTCCGGGAGCAACAGCGATCGTAAGAACATTCCCCTGTGCAGCAGCCTGCTTGTTCTAGCAATCGTTTAACCTCATTAACCTTAGAGGGAATATTAATAATTTCATTGACAGAATTTCTAGAGATGGTAACATAATCTATATATCTCAGTAATAACATAGGAATTATAAGGATTAATCAAAAACCAACCCATAGGACGCGTTTGAAGAACAGACAGGATCGCGTCGACCGGACCACCGGAGACTTCTTATTGCTTCATCATCAGAGGTCTCTTTTTCTTTTGGCAAAAATCAACTACGGGGGTGTTTACAGTGAATCTAGAAAATATCGAGGCGTTCGTTTATATCATTCATTACGGGAGCTTTAATAAAGCCGCAGAAGTTTTATATTTGTCGCAGCCCTCTGTCACCGCCCGAATCCAATCCCTTGAACGGGAGCTTAATTGCAAGCTGTTTGACCGTCTTGGCAAAGGGATACAGATTACGGAGGAAGGCAAGCGCTTCTTACCTTATGCCCAGCAAATCCTTATGATCTATCAGAAAGGGAAGCTGCACATCACGCACAATAAATCGCTGCCCGAGGAGCTGCGAATCGGCTGTACGGCCTCTGTGTCCAATTACACCATCCCGGAATTGATTCCGCGATTGAAGCTTAAATTTCCGCACACCCACTACAAGCTCATAACAGGCACTACGGATGATATTATTGGCAAGGTCGTCAACAATGAGGTGGATATCGGGTTTGTGCGGAATGTGAATCATCCGAACCTGCAATCGATCAAATTCTACGAGGATCCGATCCGCCTCTATGTATATGAAGGACATCCCTTCCTTACAGCAGACAATCTGACGATCGAAGATATTGCCGCACAGCCGCTTGTTTTCTTTGAATGCGGCGCACTCGACTGGCTTAGAGTTCACCGCATATTCGGGAGCCTGGACCGGCCGCCGAACATTCAGTTTCTCTCCGACAACTCCGAAACAGCCAAGAAACTGGTGCTCCAAAAGGCGGGCATCAGCTTTCTTCCCAGCTTGAGCGTGAGGGAGGAAACCCGCAACGGCAGACTGGTGCCCATTCGGATGGCTGAGACGGAAGGGATTACGCTGCAGACCAACATTGTCTCCACTCCCGGCAAGCATCATTCGTTTCTGGAATCAATTCTGGAGATCGGGAAGATGCTTCCAGCCCAGTAGAAGCTTCGATCAATCATTTGGATAAACATATAGATTTTATCTATTATGGAATGGATTGACCCGGCGAGAAGCCGAGTGATAAAGTTAGGTCAGCCTTAATTCTTACTTATCCAGTAGGAATTATGAGTTATAAAAATATAGAAAAATGGAGGAAATCATCTTGAGAAAATTTACCGTAATCGCATTAGTACTTACCCTGGGGGTCATCGCATCGGGTTGCGGATCGAACACCACTGCGAGCACATCGGAAGGGGTCAAAAAGGTTATTGTCGGCACGGGGAACGACTTCGAGCAAGTCGCCTTCCTTGATGAGAACGGGAAGCTGACTGGCTATGACGTGGAGGTCATTAAAGAGATTGATAAGCGGCTGACCGAATATGAATTTGAGTTTCAAACGATGGACTTCTCCAATATTTTGCTCAGTCTGGAGACGAAGAAGATTGATCTGGCAGCTCATTTATTCGAGAAAAACCCGGAACGCGAGCAAAAGTTTTCGTTCAACAAAGAGCCTTATGCCTATTGGCGGAACAAAATCATCGTCGCATCAGACAACAATGATCCGGTCAAGACGCTGGACGATCTGAAAGGAAAAAAAGTGCTGATAGGCCCGACCAGCGCCCAGGCCCAGATTCTTGAAAATTATAACAAAGAGCATGCCGACGGCATTGATATCGTGTACCAGCAGAACGACGCTAATGACGAGGTTCTTCAGGTGTCATCCGGACGTGTGTATGCAACGCTCGGGGCTGACTTTCTCCTGCCGATCAAGGACCCCCAAGGCAAGCTCAAAACGGTAGGCGACCCGCTTAACGAAGGGAATATTCTGTATGTATTCCGCAAGGATGATGAGGAGTCACAGAAGCTTGCCGATGCTGTCGATACGACCATTAAAGCGCTGAAAGCGGACGGTACGCTGGCTAAGCTCAGCACGGATTGGCTCGGTCAGGACTTTTCGAAATAAACAGGAAACAGTCGGTGTGAGACGATGTCCTGCCAGAGAGGTGAGACCGGAAGATGGGTCAACATCAATTTGAAATCTCCTATGTATTTGAATACTTAGTGAAGCTGCTGCCATCCTTGAAGATTACGCTTCTTATTGTATTCAGCTCGATTCTGATCGGGGCTGCTGTCGGGCTTCTTGTGGCGCTGCCCCGGCTCTACCGCATTCCAGTTCTGCAGCGGCTTTCGGGGATCTATGTTTCCTTCTTCAGAGGAACTCCGATCCTCATCCAGCTATTTCTATTCTATTATGGCATGCCGGAAATGCTGAAGCTCATCGGGATTGATGTTTCCAGAACATCAGCCTTATATTTCGTCATCCTGACGTATTCCCTGCACAGCGGGGCTTATATTTCCGAACTGATTCGCGGAGCAGTAGCGGCGGTGGACCGGGGGCAAGTCGAAGCTGCCTATGCGATGGGGATGAGCGGTTACCAGGCATTCAGCCGCATCGTGCTGCCGCAGGCGCTGGCTATTTCGATTCCCGTATTCGCTAATCTCGTCATTGGCAATTTGAAGGATACGTCGCTTGCCTTTTCGCTCGGCATTATGGAGATGTCGGGAACAGCAAGGACGATAAGCGCATTGTCGCAGCGGTTTGTAGAAATTTATATCGCGCTTGCCATTCTCTATCTATTGATCAGCTTGGCGCTTCAGAAGCTGTTTGTCCGCCTCGAAAGGCATCTGTTCCGTCATGAACCAGCTGCGGCCGCAGCGAAGAGGGAGCCGCGGGGCAAAAGAACCTTCTTCCGCAAATTCGGATCGGTAACTGACATACCGGGCAAGGAGGCCAGATTATGAATATCGATCTGCCGTTTATCTGGGAATCGCTGGTTGAGCTGTTGACTGCGATTCCGACAACGCTGGCGATTACAGCTGTATCCATGCTGTGCGGCTTGGCGATTGGAACCGTGGTCGCGCTGATCAGAATGTATAAAGTGCCCGTCCTTCATTCTGTCGCCGCTTCCTATGTCACCTTTATTCGCGGAACGCCGATGCTGACTCATTTGCTGCTCATTTACTTCGGCCTCCCCTTAATCGTTGACGCGTTGTCTGCCCAGTTCGGGTGGCCGTTTCGTTCGGTCAACATTCCGATGATCACCTTCGCTTATATTTCGTTCTCCATTACAGCTGGAGCATACTTGTCGGAAGTCGTCCGATCCGGCTTGCAGGCGGTTGATAAGGGGCAGATTGAGGCCGCTTATTCCATTGGGATGACGACGCGGCAAGCGATAAGCCGCATCGTATTTCCCCAGGCCTTCGCAATTCTATTGCCCAGCTTGTCGAACAGCACGATCAGCATGCTGCACGGTTCTACGCTGGTGTTCACCGTTTCTGTCGTCGATATCAATGCCAAATCGCAAATTATCGCGTCATCGAATTGGAAGTTTTTCGAAGCCTATATCGCTGCTGCGGCCATCTACTGGGGGTTAACAATCCTCATCGAACGGTTGACCGCCATAGTGGAGAAACGCATCAATATTTATAACCGGGGTGGCGTGACATGATCAAGCTGACGCAAATCAAGAAATCCTATGGACGCCATCAAGTGCTGAAAGGCATTGATCTGACCGTCGAGAAGGGGGAGGTCGTGGCGATACTTGGCCCCAGCGGCTCGGGCAAAACGACTCTGCTTCGCTGCATGAACTATCTGGAGCGGCCGAGTGAAGGCGAGATTACAATTGATGGGTTCACCGTCAACTGCAAGCGCCCAAGCAAGTCGGATATTCATTCTCTGCGCAAGCAGTCCGCAATGGTGTTCCAGCAGTACAACCTCTTCCGCCACAAAACCGCATTGGAAAATGTCATGGAAGGCCTTGTCGTCGTTCAAAAGGTTCCGAAGGAGCAGGCGCGCAAACGAAGCATCGAGCTGCTGGAGAAGGTGGGCCTTGGCAGCAAGCTCGACGCTTACCCGAGCCAGCTGTCCGGCGGTCAGCAGCAGCGGGTCGGCATCGCGCGGGCGCTTGCGCTCAATCCGAAAGTTATTTTGTTCGACGAGCCGACCTCCTCGCTTGATCCGGAGCTTGTCGGGGAGGTGCTGTCCGTCATCCGCAAGATCGCCAGGGAAGGCATCACCATGATCATCGTTACGCATGAGATGAGTTTTGCCCAGGAAGTGGCGGGCCATGTGATCTTCATTGACGATGGCATGATTGTGGAGAGGGGGACGCCGAATGAGCTCTTTAATTCTCCCAAGGAGGAGCGGACGAAGCAATTTCTGAAGCGGTACACCCCCGACGGCGTTTATTCCATCTAATCGTTAGGAGCGTATAGTCATGGCATTGAAATTCGGAATATTGGATCAAAGCATCGTATTCCCCGGACAGACTGCCGCAGAAGCGCTGCACAATACGGTCAAGCTTGCCCAGCTCGCGGAATCGCTCGGCTATGAGCGATTCTGGGTGTCGGAGCATCACGATTCCCTTCAATATGCAGGCTCATCGCCGGAGGTTCTGATTGCGTATTTGCTCGCGCAAACCGAGCGGATCCGCATCGGCTCAGGCGGCGTCATGCTGCAGCATTACAGTCCTTATAAAGTAGCGGAGAACTTCAATGTGCTGGCTTCCTTGGCTCCCGGACGGGTCGATCTGGGCATCGGCCGTGCGCCTGGCGGATTGCCGCGTTCCACCAGAGCGCTGCAGCCGTCGGCGGATACCGGGAAGCTTGAGGAGAAGCTCGCTGAGGTGGAGGCGCTTCTGCTCGGACCCGCGGATGATGCGCATCGACTAGCCGGGTTGAAGGCGAGCCCGCTGCCCCGGCAGCCGGCAGACATTTATTTGCTTGGCACAAGTGTATCCAGTGCGGAGCTGGCTGCTGAGAGAGGTCTTCCGTATGTGTTTGCCTTATTCATTAATAATGATCCGGCAGCGGCACTTCAAGCTTTCGAGACGTATCGAAGAAAGTTCAACGGGGATCGGGGGACGGAGCCTAAGTCCATTCTTGCTCTATCCGTCATCGCTGCGGATACGGAGGAGGAGGCGGTGGAGCTGGCTGGCGATCTCAAGAGCGTCAGAGTTACACTGGCCAGCGGCAAAACCGTGAATGTCGGATCGGTGGAGCAGGCGGAGGAATTCGCCAGACAGGCTGGGGAGTCCTATACCTCTGAGGTGCGCAGCGCCGACATTACGAAGGGTACGAAGGAAACCGCCCGTGAGCGGATACTGGAATATAAGGAGCGTTACGGAGTAGACGAGTTTATCTTCACGACGGTTATTAGCGATTTCGACAAGAGGGTGCATTCCTTTACTCTGATTAAGGAAGCATTCGCGGAGCTTGCCGTATAAGAAGGAAAGGAGGAATGATGCGATGGCTTCCTTGCAGGCAGAAGCATTCGAGCGGCAGTTGGTCGCCATCCGGCGGCAGCTGCACGAGAATCCCGAGCTGTCCCATGAGGAATATGAAACATCGGCTTCGATTCGGGGCTGGCTTGCGGATGCTGGCATTCGGATCGTGGATTATAATCTTCGCACTGGTGTGATCGCAGAGGTAGGCGGAGCCCATGGCGGGCCGATTATTGCCATTCGCGCGGATATCGACGCCCTGCCGATCCAGGAGGAAACAGGCTTGCCATACGCCTCCCGCGTTCCGGGCAGGATGCATGCCTGCGGCCACGATTTCCATACGGCAGCTATTCTCGGCGCAGCTTTGCTGTTGAAGGAAAGGGAGCAGGAGCTGCCGGGAACGGTCAGATTTCTGTTCCAGCCTGCTGAGGAAAAGGCGCAGGGCGCTGTGCAGGTCATTGCCAGCGGGGCGCTGGAGGGTGTGCGGGCTGTATTCGGCATGCACAATAAACCGGATCTGCCGGTTGGGACAATCGGCATTAAAGCAGGGCCAATTATGGCGGCGGCAGATGGATTCGCCGTCGAGGTAGAAGGACGCGGCAGCCATGCCGCCGTTCCGGAGGCCGGGCTTGATCCCATCGTTATTGCTGCCCACATGGTTACGGCTTTGCAGTCCATCGTAAGCCGCAATGTAGGCGCACTCGAAAGCGCCGTCGTCAGCGTAACCCGATTAAATAGCGGAACGGCCTGGAATGTCATTCCCGATAAAGCTGTGTTTGACGGCACGTTGCGCACGTTCGACGAAGGCGTCCGGGTCAAGGTAAGGGACAGATTCGATAGAATCATCGCCGGAGTGGCGGAAGCCTTTGAATCCAGGGCAGCGGTAAGGTGGATTGCAGGACCGCATGCAGTTATTAATGATGCAGCATGGGCGCAGCAAGCCCGTCATACAGCGGAATCGATCGGGCTCACCGTCGTAGAGCCGGTCCCTTCACCTGCTGGCGAGGATTTTGCCTTTTATCTCAAGGAAGCGCCCGGATTGTTCGTTTTCCTTGGCACTGGAGGGCCAAAAGAGTGGCATCATCCTGCTTTTGATGTGGATGAGCGGGCATTGCCCCTTGGCGCTTCGTTCTTCGCCGCACTTGCCCAGGATGCTTTGGAACGCTTGACAGAGGAGTCCAACCGAAAATAAAGGTGGAGGTTAAGAGATGAGTCAATCGCCTGTCGATATTGCGTTATATCTGCAAACGCATGGACAGCTGTCTCAAGCAGTCGAAGGACTGCCGGAGGAGACACTGAAATGGAAGGCTGCGCCGAATCAATGGAGTGTGACGGAAGTGCTAGCCCATCTGGCCGATCATAACATAGTCGTTTCATTCCGTATTCGAGAGATTTTATCCCGCTCCGAGGCACGTCTTCCCGCCTTCAGCCAAGACCCTTGGGTGGATGGCCAGAGGGCGAATGAAGGGAATGCTGCCGATATTCTGAATGCGTTTGGAGCACTGCTGCACTACAACAGCCTGCTCTTCCAGCGCTTGACGCCGGAGGATTGGGAGAAGACCGGTGTCAACTGGAAGGGTGATACGGTCTCACTTGCTGCTATTATTCATGCTTTTATCGCTCATGTCCAAGTCCATCTGGCGCAAATCGCAAGAATCAAGCAGGGAGAAAGCGGACTGCATCATTCGAGCTGCACACTTTGAAAGAACCTTTCACGGGAAGCAGGTGCCCATTATGCCGGGTAAAGCAATCGTCGTCCGCGATGCGGCCGATCATGATCGTGAAGCGATTGAAGCCGTACTTCTTGAGGCGTACAGCCAATATGAGCTGCTGCTGCCTGCAGAACGATGGGAGCAGTACAAGATCGATATTGTCAAAGCCACAACCAGTGCCGCTGTGAAAGCACGGCTCGTTGCCGAGCTGGACGGGGCAATTGTCGGCAGCGTATTTCTGTATGCTTCATCCGAGGCGGCTTACGGGCTGCCGGAGTTGAGCATCAACACCCCCATTATGCGCCTGCTTGCCGTAGCCAAGGGAGCCAGAGGCCGCGGGGTTGCAACGGAGCTTATCCGTGCAAGCGTCAGCAGGTCGCGGCATTGGGGAGCGGATACGCTGCATCTCCATACAACCGACCTGATGGAGTCCGCAATAAGGCTATATGAGCGCCTTGGCTTCGAACGGGCGACCGACAAGGATTTGATCAAGGGCGATTCGGTGGTAAAGAGCTATCGGCTTCATTTGAAGGAGGAGGAATACAGATGGGCAATCGGAAACAGGTGAAGTTCGGCGCTTTGATTCACGGAGTAGGCGGAACAGCAACGGCATGGCGGCATCCGGAGGTTCCTGTTGATGCGAGCGTTAACTTTTCCTTCTATAGAGAGCAGGCTTTGACGGCGGAAGCGGGGAAATTCGATCTCGTCTTTATCGCTGATGGGTTGTACATTAACGAGAAGTCGATTCCGCATTTTCTGAACCGGTTCGAGCCGATTACAATTCTGTCCGCGCTTGCCGCTGCAACCTCAAGAATCGGTCTTGTCGGCACATTGTCCAGCTCTTATAGCGAGCCGTTCACCGTAGCCAGACAATTCGGCTCCATAGATCAGATCAGCGGTGGGCGAGCAGGCTGGAACGTTGTAACCTCGCCCCTCGAAGGCTCAGCCAAAAATTACAGCAAAAGCGGGCACCCGTCTCACGACGAGCGCTATAAGATCGCGGAAGAGCATTTGGAGGTTGTTCGCGGTCTGTGGGACTCCTGGGAGGACGATGCCTTCATCCGCGATAAAGAAACGGGTGTCTTCTTCGACCGGGAGAAGCTTCACCGCTTGAACCACAAGGGCCAATACTTCTCGGTGGAAGGCCCGCTCAATATTGCGCGTTCCAAGCAGGGACATCCGGTCATCTTTCAGGCCGGATCATCCGAGAGCGGGCGGACTCTCGCAGCCAAAAGCGCGGATGCGGTCTTCTCGGGAGACGATAATATTGAAGAGGCCAAGCTATTCTATAAGGATGTCAAAGACCGCGCCGCAGCCGCTGGCCGCTCCCGCGATGATATCGTCATCCTTCCGGGCATCAGCCCGATAATCGGCCGCACTCAGGAAGAAGCCGACTCGAAATATGAGGAGCTCGCGAGCCTGATCAGCATTGACATAGCGCTGCAATATCTCGGCCGCTTCTTCGACCACCACGACTTCTCCCAATATCCCCTTGATGAGCCGTTTCCCGACCTGGGCGAGATCGGAAGCAACAGCTTCCGCGGCAACACCGATAAAATCAAGAGAAAAGCGAAGGAGCATAACCTTACGCTGCGCCAGGTTGCACTGCAATCCGCCGCGCCGCGCAGCCAGTTCGTCGGCAGTCCGGAGAGAATCGCCGACCTTATCCAGCGGTGGCATGAGGAGGGCGCAGCTGACGGTTTCATTATTCATGCGCCGATCCCGAGCGCGCTGAAGGATTTTGTCGAGCTGGTCGTGCCGATTCTGCAGGAGCGCGGCATATACCGGAGAGAGTACGAAGCGGACACGCTTCGCGGCAATTTGGGGCTGCCGATTCCGGCAAACCGCCATGCAGCGGTTAAACTGAATAGTTGATCAGCTCTTATGGCCGCTGAGCATATATCTGACGAATCGGACGATATATGCTCAGCGGCTTTTTCTATAGAGAAGGAACAATAGAGCGAAGCAGGGGGAATGATTCTGGAGAAGCGTCAGCGTTCGCCTTTGTTCCCGGAATTCCACCATAACCATCCTCAATTCAAGAATTCCGGGAATAACAGCGATCGTAAGAACATTCCCCTGCGCAGCGGACCCATTGTTCACTAGCGGAGAAATATTCTATTTGATAATAGATTTATTCTATTATTCAAACGGTACAGGTTCAGGTATGCTGAATGTAGAGTTAAAGTTTATTAAACACATAGGAATTATATGATATAGGTTCGAAAGTCGAGGTTGGACATTCCTTGTGAAAGCAGGTGAGCGAGAATGGCACAGCTATTGGAGGTGGATCGTTTACAGGTTGCCTTCCGAACGGATCAGGGAGCACTCATTTCTGTTGATGAAGTCAGCTTCACTCTCGGGTCGGGTGAGACAATCGCCATTGTCGGCGAATCGGGCTGCGGCAAGAGTGTGACCTCTCTATCCATTATGGGGCTGCTCGGAAAGAATGGTTCTGTTACGCAAGGCGAGATCCGGTTCAACGGCTCCACATTAACAGGCGGCTCCGGCAATCTGCTTCGCAGGCTGCGCGGCAGTGAGATCGCGATGATATTCCAGGAACCGATGACGTCTCTGAATCCGGTTATCCCGATCGGTGAGCAGATTGAAGAGAGCATTCGACTTCACTTGAAACGATCCCGCAAGGAAGCGAAGGCTATGGCGGTTGCGATGTTAAGGAAGGTTGGCATTCCAAGGGCAGAAGCCATTATGAAGGAATATCCGCATGAGCTGTCGGGCGGCATGCGTCAACGGGTGATGATTGCGATGGCGCTGGCATGCAATCCGAAGCTGCTCATCGCGGATGAGCCGACAACAGCACTCGACGTCACCATCCAAGCGCAGATCCTTGAGCTAATGAAGCAATTGCAGCTGGAGAACGGTACTGCGATTCTATTTGTCACACATGACTTGGGCGTGGTCGCTGATATGGCGGATCAAGTCATCGTCATGTATGCGGGGCAAGTGGTTGAAGCGGCGGATGTATTCACACTATTCCGTGCTCCGCAGCATCCCTACACGCAAGGACTGATGAAGTCGGTTCCGCGTCTCGATCAAGACAGCAGGGAGCGGCTGCGCGCTATCCCGGGAGCGGTTCCTGCGCTGCAGGAGATGCCTTCAGGCTGCCGGTTTCATCCCCGCTGTCTGCATGCTGTAGAGCGCTGTATTCAGGAGCAGCCGGAGCTTATCTCTGCCGGGGAGGGACATTCCGTGCGCTGCTGGTTGACGGCAGTGCCCGGCAATGGGAGCAGCATCGGCAGGACGGGCAGCGTTGAACGAACGCTCGTGGAAGCTGCATCCGGGGTTTCGATATGACACCGCAGGCAGCTGAAGATCAAGGGCACAGTCGGCAGCAGCTTCTGCAAGTTGAACGATTGAAGACATATTACCCTGTCCGCAGCGGCGTATTCGGGAATGCGAGAAAGCACATTAGAGCTGTGGATGATGTCACTCTGACGCTGCATGAAGGGGAAACTCTAGGTCTGGTTGGCGAATCGGGCTGCGGCAAATCGACGATGGGCCGCACCATTATGCGGCTTGAACATCCAAGCGCGGGGCGCATCCTATTTGAGAATGAAGATATTACGCAATACTCGCAGCGTCAGTTAAAGCCGCTGCGAACCCGAATGCAAATGATTTTCCAGGATCCTTATGCTTCGTTGAATCCGAGAATCCGGATTTTCGATGCGCTGGCGGAGCCGTTAATCGTTCACAAGCTCGCAGAGCGCAGTGAAGTACAGCGGGAAGTTAATGCTTTGCTTCATCTGGTCGGATTGCCGCACTCGGCGGGAGCGAGATATCCGCATGAATTCTCGGGCGGGCAGCGTCAGCGCATCGGCATCGCCAGAGCCATCCTGTTCCGGCCGAAGCTGATCGTCTGCGATGAGCCCGTATCTGCGCTCGACGTTTCAATTCAAGCGCAAATTCTCAATCTGCTGCAGGATCTGCAGGCTGAGCTGAAGCTCACGTATCTATTTATCTCTCACGGCATTGGCGCAGTGAAACAGATCAGTACAAGAATCGCTGTCATGTACTTGGGGCGAATTGTGGAGCTGGCCCGGACCGAGCAGCTGTTCCGCCAGCCTAAGCATCCGTATACGGAGCTCCTGTTGAACGCCTATCCGCCGCCTGATCCGACACTTCGATCACGCAAAAAAATGATGCTGCACGGCGATGTGCCGAGCTCTGCGGATCCGCCGAGGGGCTGCCGGTTTCACCCCCGTTGTCCCTATGTGCAGGAGCGATGCCGTCAGGAGGAGCCTCTGCTGACAGAAGGCGAGCATGCTGCGGCATGCCACTATCCACTAGCGTAACGCGGGGACGGAATAAGGAGGGAGCGCACATAATGGGCAACTACATTGCTCGCAGGCTGCTGATTGCTGTTCCTGTATTTTTCGGAATTACGCTGCTGAGCTTCCTGCTCATGAACATGGCTCCGGGCAATCCCGTAGACATGCTGATCAACCCGAATATTCCCCAAGAAATGCTGGAGCTGAAGCGGGAGCAGCTAGGTCTGAATGATCCGCTCTATATGCAGTATGTGAGATGGCTCGGGGGATTGCTCAGAGGCGAGCTTGGTTATTCCTTCAGCAGCTTCGCCCCTGTCTCACAGCTGATCGGCGAGCGGATCGGACCCACGCTGCTGCTGGCAGTCTCGTCCCTGCTTATAGGGATATTAATCGCCATTCCTATTGGAGTCATTAGCGCGGTCTATCAGAATTCCAGATTGGATTATGTGATGACGGGGCTTTCATTTCTCGGTACGTCGGTGCCGCCGTTCTTTTTGGGGCTTGGACTGATCTACTTGATGGGGATTGAACTGAAATGGCTGCCTACAGGGGGGATAACAACGCTTGGGGGAACGGGAGGTATAGGCGACATCATCAGCCATATGATTCTTCCAGTTGCCGTTATGGGCGTGACGATTGCGGGGAAAAAGGTGCGATATATTCGGGCCAGCATGGTGGATGTGCTTCATCAGGATTATTTGCGCACGGCCCGGGCGAAGGGGCTGAGTGAATTCAGGGTGACGGCCAAGCATGCGCTGCGCAATGCGCTCATTCCGATCATTGCCGTTATAGGTGCGGAAATCCCGCTGCTGCTCGGCGGCAGCATCATTATCGAGCAAGTCTTCCAGTGGCCGGGCATCGGTCAATTAACGATGGAGGCGATTCTGTCCAGGGACTATCCAACGTTAATGGGGTTAAATATCGCAGCCGCCTGCATCGTGCTTACGACAAATTTAATAACGGACATTATGTATGCGGCGGTTGATCCGCGTATTTCATACCGCTGACAGGAGGACGGAAGGATGTCTGCTACAGGAATGCCATGGAGGGGTGATGCCGCCGCCTCAGAGACGGGACAAGAGCATGAGCAGCCGCTCCCTGGAATCGAGCATTATGCGAGGCAAGTAAGGCGCAAGTTCTTCAAGCACAAGCTCGCGGCATGGGGACTCATTACGACCTTGCTGCTGATCGGTATCGGCCTGCTGGCACCATGGCTGGCACCGAATTCGCCCAATGAGATCACGGATGTGTTCGCAGCTTCTCCGTCGCTGGCGCATTGGCTGGGTACTGATGGGGTCGGGCGGGACGTATTAAGCCGCTTGATCTATGGAACAAGAGTATCGCTGATCATCGGATTTGCTACGGTGGCGCTGTATGTTGCATTCGGCACGATCATCGGCCTGCTGGCCGGATACTATGGCAGATGGTTCGATATGGTGCTGATGCGCATCACCGATATCTTCTTGAGCTTTCCGTATATGATTATCGTCCTGGTCATGGTCAGCATACTGGGTGCTAACATCTCGACCATCATAATCGTCCTTGCCCTGTTCAAATGGCCCGCCATTGCGATGCTTGTCCGGGGAAGTGTGCTGTCGATCAAGGAGATGGATTATGTCCGGGCAGGTGTGGCACTGGGGTACAGCACCCCGCGAGTTATGTTCCGGCATATTCTGCCCAATGCCTTGAGCCCCATCATTGTGAACGCTACGTTTGGTGTTGCCAGCACGATTCTTAGCGAAGCGGGCCTCAGCTTTCTGGGCATGGGGGTCACCTCACCGCAAGCAAGCCTTGGCAATATGCTGCATGACGCGCAGTCATTAACCGTCTTGACGGAACAGCAATGGTTGTGGCTGCCAGCCGGATTTATCATTCTTCTTACGGTTCTGGCATTTAATTTTGTCGGCGATGGGCTTAGGGATGCGCTGGATGCGCGGAGCTAGCTGAAATGAACAAGCTGGCTGCTGCGCAGGGATGGCTGAAGAGAACAAGCCGCCGCTGCGCATGGGAATGTTCTTACGATCGCTGTTGTTCCCGGAATTGTTGAATTTATGCTTAATGGTGAAATTCCAGGAACAAAGGCGAACGCTACGCTTCTCCAGAATCATTCCCCCGCTTCGCTCCACTGTTCGTTCACTAAACTTATTTAAATAGAAAAAAGGGAGAGAAGAGCAATGAAACCATACCTGCGATTTTATGCGTTTGTACTGTTAATGATTTTCACTTTGTTCTTGTCCGCTTGCACGGAATCGAATGAGCCGATTGTGGATGCAACGGGCAAGGATACTGGGCAAGCAAAAGAAACGATAGCTGTGAATGAACCAACAGACAACGTCGCCCAAGCGAAAAAAACGTTAACGATCGGGATCGTTAATGCCCCGGTTACTTTGAATCAGATCAATACGCAGGATAATTCGGCTTCACTGGCCCCCATTCAATTGCTCAATGATGCTCTGCTCGATGTGACGGATTCGGCGCAATTCGTACCTAAGCTGGCGGAATCCATCGAGACGACGGACAAACAGACGTACCGCATCAAGCTCAAATCAAATGCCAAGTGGAATGATGGAACGCCCTTCACAACGGCAGATGTGGCGTTCACTTTAAAGCTCGCCCTGCACCCCAAGGTGGATACGTCTTTCAAGCTCCAATTCATAGAGGGATTGAATGATTTCGGAAAGCTGGACGAAGGGGTTGCGGATATTTCGGGACTCAAGATTATCGATCAGGCCACCTTCGAGATTAAGACCAAGACGCCGATTGATCCGTTAGTGTTCAATGAGCGGTTCGGCGTGAAGGTCAATTTCCTGCCAGAGCATATTTTGAAGGACGTTAATCCGGAGCAGCTGTCCACCCACGAATATTTTCAGAAACCGACGGTGACGATTGGTCCATACAAATTCGCAAGCTATGAGAAAGGCCAGTATGTAGAGGTGGCGAAGAACGACAATTATTATCTCGACGTCCCCAAGATCGACAATATCTTTATCAAGGTGCTTCCTGCCGCGAATCTGGTGGCACAGCTGCAGACGGGTGAGATTGGGATGAACTCTCTGCCGGTCGGTCTTGTCCCGATTACGGATTACGAT
Source organism: Paenibacillus oenotherae (assembly GCF_019443105.1). Lineage (GTDB taxonomy): Bacteria > Bacillota > Bacilli > Paenibacillales > Paenibacillaceae > Paenibacillus_Z > Paenibacillus_Z oenotherae. Next base: position 184,041 of record NZ_JAHZIJ010000006.1, on the reverse strand, counting down.
AAGGTGAAGGGCTTTGCGAATGTGAATGTTACTTCGGCGCCAGCATCTGAACCTGCCGAGCTGTTCTTCAATATTGAGAAGCTGCCCGACAAGCGGGTTCGCCAGGCGATCGCACACGCGTTGAATCGTCCGCTGATCGTCGAACAGTTGCTGAAGGGGCAAGCCGAAATTATTGACGGCGGCGTTCCAAGCTCGCATCCTTACTTTAATAAAGACATCAAGCCGTATGATTATGATCCCGAAAAAGCAAAGCAGCTTCTGCAAGAAGCTGGCTGGGACCCGGGCCGCAAGCTTGTTTTTCTGATCCCGGTTGGGAACAAGGTGCGTGAGCAGGCAGCCGATATTCTGGTGCAAAACCTGGAATCCGTAGGGATTGAAATCCATGTTCAGAAATTCGATTTCCCTACATTAATAGATAAGGTCGAGAAAGGCGAGCATGACATTACGATTTTTACAAGGGATTACTACATCGAGCCCAGCCTCTATTTCACTACCTACAAGAGCGATGAACCGGACAGTGTCATTCGATACAACAATCCAGTGGTCGATGAGCTGATCCAAAGAGGAGAGCAGGAAATCGATGAGGCCAAGCGCCACGAGATCTACAACCAATTGCAGGAGGTGCTGCATGATGAGGTGCCGACGCTGGCAGTCTATTCAGAGAAACGGCTGCAGGTGGTAGCGAACAATGTGCTCGTAGGCAAGCCGCTGAATCTGGGAACGTTCAACAATGTGAATCAATGGGATTTGGCAGCAAAGTAAGGGCAGGTTATAAGGGATTTATTCCGTTATAATATATCGTTTCATCCAATTAATCAGGAGGTGCAGGAACAATGGCAGAGTTAAATTGTCTCGTATGCAAGTCGGAAATCGAAGTGGAAGAGCGCGCAACTACAGGTGAAATCGTGGAATGTGATTCTTGCGGTCAAGAACACGAAGTTCAAGTTGAATCCCATCTTGTCACGATTGCTCTGGCTCCGGAAATAGAAGAAACTTGGGGAGAGTAGGGACTGATTATGGATCAGAATAACGCTATATTATTGTGTGTGACCAAGCTGCGGGAGGAAGAGCAGCGGATTGTCGACCATCTGGCCGATCTGGGGATCGAAGTGCAAGTGAATCTGGATTCCATGGAATTGCCTCTGGGGATCTCTGATGATCAGCCCTATGGTGTTGCCCTCATCCGTTGCCTTTCTCAGAAAAACGCGCTCAGTCGAACCCAACTGCTCCAGCTGGCCGGCGTGGACACGTTGAATTCGGCGAAGGCCATTACGATTTGTACGAATAAGATCCATCAAGCGATTGTGTTTGAAAAGCACGGGGTTCCCCAGCCCCGGTTCAAAGTAGCCTTCACACCCGGCAAGCTGTTCCAGGCGATGGAGGAATTCGGGGAATTATGCGTGATTAAGCCGGCAACATCATCATGGGGAAGGGGAATTGCCAGAATTACGGGAAAGGAATGTCTGGAGGGCTGGATAGCAGCACGGGAATCTGTAGATCCGGGACATCAGTCGTTTCCTGTGCTGGTGCAGGAATATGTGGAGAAGGGGGATTATGACATTCGCGTCGTCATTGTCGGACGCACTCCGATTGTCGCTTTTCGCCGGGTTTCGGCAGAGAATTGGAAGACGAATACGCATTTGGGCGCAGAGATCGAGCCGCTGCCTATTAATGAAGAGATTGCATCCATTTGCGGGCGGCTGGTAGATGTGCTCGGTGAAGGCATCTATGGAGCGGACTTGTTTTTTGATTACAAGCAGCTGCGTTATGTCGTGTGTGAGGTGAATCAGAACCCTGAATTTGCTAAATCGTGGAAGGTTCATGGCGTCGATGTCGCCTATCATATTGCGGAATATGTGAAAGAGGTGCTCGTTCGAAAAAACAGGGTTAACGTGACGGTTAATTCCAAGTAAACAGGGAGGTGCAATATAAGAATGAGTGAAACGTTAACGAAGCCGGAAGCCGTTATTGGCAAGGAGCATTATTTCTCCTTATCGTTCGTATTGTCCCGCGTTCTGAATTCAGGGGTCATTATGAGCATTGAGAAGAATGATCATGAATTAAAGGGACTGGAGAAAAGTATAGCCAAGCTTACAAAAACAAAATACGTTTCCTTATTCAATAGCTACACAGGTGCGATTCACGGCGCATTGTGGGGACAGGATATTCGCTATGGAGACTCCACACGGCTGGATCAACCCAGTGATCAGGAGAGGAAGTTTCTTCATTGGCTGGGCATTGCGCTCGCATCTGATTCGCATCTGAAACAGGCCTATACGTCTATAGAGGTGAACGCTGACAACCTGGAACGGTTGAATCAACTCGTTCTCGGGGCCAGCGGCCGCGCTCCTGTGCTCATTCTGGACTTTACGGGATTAGGCTTCGGGCCTGTTGCCGCCATTGCCTCCAATGACGAGAAGATATGGAAAAAGGCGGAGAGGCTGAAGATTTTCGGCGCCTTCGACCTCCAGACGATGTGGACCCAGGAAGAGAGCGAGCCGGAGCTGCAGCCTGCGGCTCAGTTCAACTACAGGCTGAGCCCGCTTGTGGCTGCATGTGTGAAAATATCGCTGCTGAGGAGGAAGCCGTCATGATAAAGACCGATTTTATCCGCAAGCCGCTCCCGCTGCCTTCAGAGAGCTGGACACGGGATCCGTTAGCCTTTCATGGCGGACCGTCTGTTATTGCCGAGGATGTCAGGAAGACTAATTTCCCGATCATTACGAAAGAAGACATCATTCAGATGCTCGTCTCGATTCAGCAGGATGGCGATACGGTGGTGGATGAGTTCACGGAAGCGTACCGCAAGTATGTAGGAGCCAACTATGCGATTGCGACGGCTAGCGGAACCGCGAGCCTGCATCTCGCGCTAGCAGGCGCTGGCGTACAGCCGGGGGATGAGGTTATTGTGCCTGCTTTTACGTTCATTGCAACCGCCCAGGCGGTTGTCGCTGCCAAAGCGATCCCGATCTTCGTCGATATCGACCCGGTTACGTATTGTCTGGATCCTGTCCAGGCGGAACGTGCGATCACGAGCAAGACGAAGGCGATTATGCCTGTCCATGTGCATGGACTGCCAGCTGATCTGCCTGCATTGAGACAGCTTGCGGACAAACATTCGCTCCGTCTCGTGGAGGATGCCTCGCATGCGCATTCGGCTTCCATTCACGGCCAGCTGGCAGGCTCGATCGGCGATAGCGCGGGCCAAAGCTTGATGGCAGACAAAAATTTCATGGTCGGCGGAGAAGGCGGCATCGCTTTTTTCAAGGAGAAGGAGGATTATGAGCGTGCGCTTCGGTTTCTTGATTCATCGGGAATTGATTACCGCATGTCATGGATTGCTGCCGCCTTCGGCCTCAGCCAGCTCGACCGTCTGCCGTATTATGATGCGATTCGGGCGCGGAATGCCGAGTACTTGACCAACGCGCTGGCAGAGACGAAGCTGTTCAGCGGGCCTTTCGTGCCCGAGGGCTACCGTCACAGCTACAATATGTACCGTATCAAGCTGTCGCCGGAGCGGCTTGGGCTTGAGGATCTGGAGGATTACCGGGTGAAGGATGCTGTACAGCAGCTGATCAATCTTGAAGGGGTATACGCCAGAGAGTGGCAGAATGTGCCGATTCCGGGCCATCTCCCCTTCAAGAACCGCAGGGGCTTCGGGAACGGCTATCCGTTTACGCTGTCGGACCGGAAAGACTTTGGTTACGATCTCAATCAGTTCCCTGTGACACTGAACATGCTGCGGGGCAGCCTGACGATCTGCAGAGAGCTGAGAACGCCGATTGAGTATGAGCGGATTCAAGCCTATGCTCTGGCATTCAAGAAAATCGATGCGAACCCGCATATTATTCGTGAGCTGGCAGAGCAGGGCAGCAGCGCCAGAATTCCTTATGAAAGAGATGCCAGATTAGGATGAGCATAACGGATCAACGAAGACGGGTAGCCATTCTGGGCGGCAGCGGGTTCACTGGCGCAGAATTATACCGATTGTTGGGCAGACACCCCCATTTTGAGGTCGATTTTGTATCATCCGAATCGAAGGCGGGCTTTCCCGTTGATAAGTTCTATATCGGGTCGGTTCACAAGAAGAAGCCCAGTTCGCTGAAGTTCAATAAAACGGCCGAATTGGATGGGCATTACGATGCCATCTTCTCATGCTTGCCCACGGGCACACTGCCCAAGATTATCAGGCAGGTGTCGGAGCATGCCGACTATATCTTCAATGTTAGCGGGGATTACCGCATATCCGATCCCGAGCTGTTGAAGCAGCATTATCCAGAGACATTGCTGAATGCCTTCGATGGTGGCTGGCATTACTATGTGCCGGAATTCAGCAGAATCGATCCTTCGGTGAAGGTGGTCAATCTGCCCGGATGCATGGCGGTAGCGACATTGTATACGCTCTATCCGCTCGTCGCGCATGATTTAATTGAAGACCGTGTAGTGACAGACGCCAAGACGGGCTCCAGCGGCGGCGGCAAATCGACGACCGAGCATCATGCGGAGCGCTCCCATAACTTTCGAGCCTACAAGGTTCATGGACATCGGCACAAGCCGGAGGTGGAGCATGCGCTGGCGCTTCATTTGGACCGTTCGGTGAGCCTGCAATTCTCGGTCTATAGTCTGGATTTGCCAAGGGGGATTATGGCCACTTCCTATTCGCTGCTGAAGGAGCATGTGACAGCGGTAGATGTGAAGAAAGCATTCTACAGCAGCTATGCATCCAAGCCCTTTCTTCACTATTTCAACTCAGGGAATGGCTCGCCGATGATCAAAACGGTCGTGGGAACGAACTACGCCGAGATTGGCGCCTATGTGGAAGGGCGGAATTGCGTATCGCTTGCAACAATCGATAATTTGATTAAAGGGGCTGCGGGCCAAGCGATTCAGGCTGCCAACCTTTATTTCGGCTATCCCGAGGATGCGGGGCTGCAATTTGCAGGTGAAGGAGCGTGGCCTTGATGAGCAGCAGCAGAAGCCTATATGTCATCAAGCTCGGCAGCAGCACCATTGTGAATCATCCCCGGATTTTCGCGGAAATAAGTGCGATCGTCAAAAGAGGGGGCAGCGTGCTGCTCGTAGCGGGCGGGGCGGAAGCGATCCGGCAGAAGTATGAATCGATTGCGCGCGAGATGCCCTTTCTCACTTTGCCGTCAGGCGATGAGGTGCGATACTGCTCGCCCGAGGAGATTCCTTATATCCGTGCAGCGTACCATGAGAACATTCTGGCGCCAGTCGTCAGCCATTTGAAGGATTACGGGCTATCCGTCTACGCCAAGCTCGGCGGGGATCACGGACTTGTGAAGGGACAGAAGGCGAAGCCGATCAAGGCAGTCAGAGACGGGAAGACGGTCATCGTCCGGGACTCCTTGTTCGGCGGCTTTACGGGCAGCCATGCCGAATTTCTGAAGTCTGCGCTGGCCGCTTTCGATGTCGTATGTCTGACACCCCCGATCTGGGATCCAGAGCTGGAGTCGTATATTAACATTGATGCGGATGTGCTGGCTGCGCACTTGGCCGTCGAGCTGGAGGCGCATCATTTGCGCTTCGTTACCGGTACGGCTGGTCTGCTGCACGATATTCGCGATCCGCATTCCACGATAGGGGATGTGTACACAGGTGATGAGCTTGGCTCCGTTCAAGGACGGATGAAGCAGAAGGTGCGGGCCGCACGGCTAGCGATTGAACAAGGCGTCTGCGACGTGAATATATCCGGGCCTCATACGCTTGAGGAGGGAGGAAAGACGTGGTTCTGGCATGCGGAGCGGGAGCTTGGGGCATTCGAGCTGCTGAATAAGGCGGCGCGAATTCCTTCTGTCTCGGGGGATGAGCATGAGCTGGCGCATTTTTTATTGGATGCGGTGAAATATCCGTCAGTTGCAGGGAAGGTCGATGATGCCGGCAACATCGTATTCCGCAAGGGAAACGGCCCCCATACGCTGCTGCTGCTGGGCCATATTGACACAGTGCCGCATGTATGGCCTGTCCGCACCGATCCAGATGGTCTCACGGGCAGAGGTGTCGTGGATGCGAAGGGATGCTTCATCAATTTCGTTCACATGCTGGAGGAGGTTGATGTGCCGGAGCATGGCTCTCTTCTCGTTATCGGCGCTGTCGAAGAAGAAATATCGTCATCCAAGGGGGCGTATTTCGTCCGGGACAACTACAAGGCGGATGCGGTCATCATCGGCGAGCCCAGCGGCGAGGAAAGCTTGACACTTGGCTACTACGGATTGTTCAAGCTGCACATTACGGTTCATCGGGCACAGGAGCATACCGCAGCCAAGGACAGCATAAGCGTCATTGACGAGCTGTACCGCATTGTGGAAGACATTCGTCAGCGGGTCCGGGATGTTGATCCTCAATCGTTGTCCTCGCTCATCGATATTGGGCATCGCAATGAGAAGGGATACCTGACGGTGAGAGGAACGCTTAATTTCAGAATATCTCCGGAGGCTGGCAATCATTACAGGGATAAGCTCGACCTTGCATTCGGAGAGGGAGTAACAATTGAGGTTGTACGCGAGACACCGGGATTCGCCAATCCGCGCTCGGACAGCCTGGTCAAAGCATTTGTCCGCAGCTTCACGAAGCACGGGAAGGCGATCCGCTATATTAAGAAACGCGGGACGAGCGATATGAATACGCTGGCGACTGCATGGAGCAGCGTCCCCATGGTGGCCTATGGCCCCGGGGATTCCAGCCTGGATCATACGAATGAAGAATACCTCCATCATCGGGAGGTTGTGTCGTCGCGAGCCATTCTAAAGGAAGCCGTGGACGAATGGTTCCGGCTGCGAACGGAGGAGTAGATGGAGCAGACCGTAGCTGTCCAAGGTATACACATTCCCTTGCTTGTCGAAAAGGCAAGAGAAGCGCGAAAATTAATTATCGATATGGCGGCCACACCTACCGGATGCCATATTGGCGGAAGCCTCTCGGTCATTGATCTGTTGATTGGCGCATATGCGAAGCATCATCAAGATCCCGATACAGCCATCGTACTGAGCAAAGGGCATGCGGCAGCGGCATTATATGCGGCTCTGCATGTATACGGGATCATACCCGATAATCCTGCAGAAAGCTATGGAGCGGAGGGCTCCCTGTTCACGGGACATCCCAACCATAAGCTGCCCGGCATTCCCTTCGCGACGGGGAGTCTCGGGCATGGCATTCCTTATGCGGCAGGGTGGGCGCTGGCGCAGAAGCTGAAGGGTTCGAACGGATTAGGCATTGTAATCGGCGGGGATGGAGAGCTGCAGGAAGGGCTGTGCTGGGAGACCGCCCAGATCGCCCAGGCCCGGATGCTCAACAATTTTGTCTATATCGTCGATTGCAACGGGGGACAGAATGACGGCTATGTCCATGACATATCCCCGATCCGCAACCTGCGCCAGCGTTTTGAAGCCTTCGGATTCGTGGTCAGAGAAATTGACGGTCATGCGATGGAGGATATCCTTGCCGCGATCGAGCCCGATCCTGGGGGGCCGGTCGCCATTCTGGCGAATACCGTCAAAGGCAAGGGCGTAAGCGCGATCGAGGGCAATCCGGAAGCGCATTATGTGAAGATACCGGAGAAGCTGGCCCTTAGATGGAAGGTGAGTCTATCATGACGAAGTCAGGGAGAGATGCTTACAGGGATGAGCTTGCGAAGCTCGCGTCCCGCAATGAGCACATTATATGCATGGAAGCCGATCTGGGCGGCAAAAACCATCCTTTCGGGCAGGAGCACCCCCAGCGGTTTTTTAATATCGGCATTGCGGAATTGGCAGGCATTGATATAGCAGCGGGTCTTGCCGAAGCGGGCTATGTTCCGTTCTTCTCGACCTTCGCTTCCTTTGCCGCCCTGCGAGCTGCCGAGAGCATCAAGCTGACGATGGGATACATGGGCAAAAATGTGAAGGTCGTCGCGGCTTACGGCGGCGTGTCCGGCGGCTGGTTCGGCACAACACATCATACATTGGAGGATATAGCTGTCATCCAGTCCTTCCAGAACATCCGCATCGCCTGTCCCCATGGCGAATGGGAGACACGAAGAGTGGTACAGGAGGCTGCGGCTTCGGACGAACCCTATTACATCCGGCTGTCCAGGAATGATGCGTTCGACAGCTTGCCCCGGGATGAGGAGGGGAGCTGCCGCGATATCCTTGTGGAAGGCGGGGCGCCAGGCGGCGGCCGAGCGCCGTTGTGCCTCATCTCTGTGGGCGAGCAAGCGACCGAGCTGTGCAAGCGGATCGTACAGGAGGAGGACTCCCTTGTTCACGCCCATCTCTGTTATATCGATATTCAAAGCCTGCAGTCTTATACCGGGCAGCTGACCGCCTTGTCGGACCGGTTCCTTGTCGTGGAGGAGCATCGCGCAACCGGAAGTACAGCGTCCTATCTGGCGCTATTATTGCCGAGGCATGAGATCTATTCGCATCATTGCGGCGAGCATTGGCCGATCTATGGAGGGACGCACACCGAGGTGCTGACCTATTTGGGCTTTGGCTACGAATCGTTGCAGAAGCAAATTCAAGAGATACGGGGAGGTACGGCGGATGATCTTCAGCGTGCTAAAACCGTATAACTTCCGCCATTATTTCGTCGCGGATATCGTTTCCGGGTTCGGGGTAGGGATGAGCACCATTGGCGCGAATTGGTACTTGATGGATCAGACAGGTTCTCTGACAGCCGTCGGGTTCATGCTGTCATTGAATGTTATTGCGGGGTTTCTTATCTCCGCCTTTGCCGGCCCCCTGATTGATAAGTGGAATCGAAAGACAATCATTCTGTGGGCCAATGGCATACGGGCCATTGCGCTTGCTCTGATCGCGGGCGCTTTTCTATGGACGGGATTCCGAATCGAGTATCTGTATGCCTTCGCTATTATTAACGGCATGGGCTGGACGGTGTATATGTCGGCCTCGCGAAGCTTGGTCCAGGAGCTTCTGCCGGAGAGGGATCTCATTCATGGAAATTCCTTGATTGAGATCAGCCTGCAGGTAGGCATGTTCGTAGCGGGAGCGCTTGCGGGCCTTTTATTCAAATATACCGGCTTCGAGCTGATTCTCTTGCTTAACGCGCTTGCCTTTATCGTAAGCAGCTTCTTCCTCAGCCGGATTCGCCATACGCCGATTGCGGTTGACAATGAGGGCGAGCCTTTCTTCGAAACGTTCAAGAATGGAATCCGCTACCTGGCGGAACGCCCTTATATTTTCCTGCTGGGTGTCGTTTCGATTATTCCCCTTGTGTCTACGATGGTGTACAACGTTGTACTCCCCGGGTATGTAAGCACTGCTGTGAACGGAGATTCTGTCGTATTCGGATTGTCGGATATGTTCTACGGCATCGGGGCGCTGTTGTCCGGATTTATTGCGGCCCCCTTGGCGAAGAAGCTCACGCAGAACGGAACGATTGTGTTGTTCTACCTGATCTCGGTATTGACCCTGGCGGCTGTTGCGTTCAACACGCTGATCCTCATCCTGTATGTCGGCAGCGCGCTGATTGGTCTGACCAATTCGTCGCTGCGCATTCTGATTACAACAAGGCTGATGGAGTCGGTCTCCAAAGCTTATATGGGGCGCTCGACCTCGGTCTGGATGGCCATATCATTGCTCCTGCAGACCGTCTCGGCCACAGGGCTCGGCGTCGTGATCGACCGCTATTCGCCAGGGCTGGGCTTCGTCTGCATGAGCGGCTTGATGCTCATCGGACTTGTCGTGTACTACGTGCTGAACAGCAGGGAGCCGCGGCAGAAAGTGCTGGAAGCATCTGGGGTTGCTCACAAACATTGAGCTGGTAATTGCGAAGAAGGTTTGCTCCGCAAACCCGAGCTAATGCTTACGAAGAAGGTTTGCTCCGCAAACCCGAGCTAATGCTTACGAAGAAGGTTTGCTCCGCAAACCCGAGCTAATGCTTACGAAGAAGGTTTGCTCCGCAAACCCTTAGGAGGAAAATATAATGACAACGGTCAAAACGGTTGCTTTTGTCGAACCGAGCTTCTATGGCGTGAGCTTCGCCAGAGCTGCTTTTGAGCAAGGACATAGAGTCGTTTCCATTGTGTCTTCCACGGACAATCCGCAGAAATATGGCTATGAAGGCATCTATCATGATCTGATTGTAGCTGATATAAGGGATGCGGACTCGCTCTATGAAGCGATTGTTGGGTCTCCCTATGCGAATGGGCTGGATGCACTCATTCCGGCTACGGATTATGCCTCGCATGTGACGGCGAAGGTTGCCGAAAGGCTGGGACTTCGAGGTGTGCCCTATGAGGCGGCGCTGAAATCCAGAAATAAGGACTTGGCCCGGCAAGCCTATGCGGAACATGAGGTTCCAAGCGCAAGGTTCAGGAAAGTGAGAACCTATGAAGAGGCGGCGGCGGCAGCGGAGGAGATCGGGTATCCCGTTGTGCTCAAGCCGACGAATTGCGCGAGCAGCCAAAATGTATATTTTATTAATAATGCGGCAGAGCTGCAGGAAGCGATGGAAATCATCGTTGCGTTCAAAGTGACTTATATGGATTTTAAAGTCCGTGAAGAATATTTGATCGAGGAATATTTGGATGGGCCGGAATTTAGCGTGGAGCTGTTCTTGAGCGAGGGGGAGCCCATTTTTGGGACTGTGACCGAGAAAATTACATCGCCGCTTCCATATTTTGTAGAAATTCTGCATACACTGCCGACGCCTTCGCATACGGAGCATACGGACGAAATTATTCGAACAGCTGTTGCGGCGCTGAAGGCGATCGGAATTGCCAATGGTCCCAGCCATGTGGAAGTGAAGCTCACCCGTACTGGACCGCGCATTATTGAAGTGAACGGCAGACCGGGCGGGGACAACATCTCTTCTGATTTATTGGTGCAGGCGTTCGGGGTGGATGTTTTTGAAGCTACAGTTAATTATTATCTGGATAGGCCGATTGCGATTGACAAAAAGCATCACCGGGCCGCCTCGATTGCATATGTAACCGCAGACCGGGACGGCGTATTCGAAAGAATTGAAGGTCTTGAAGCGTTGAGCAGGCTCCAGCATGTGGTCCGTTACCACGTTGCCGCTGCTCCTGGCGATTCCGTCACAATTCCGAGAAGCTCGGATGATCGGCTAGGTTATATCATTACAATCGGAGATAGCCCGCAGGAAGCGAAGGAGCGGGCACTCGCGTTAGTTGACAGCTTGAAAGTAGTCTATCGGCAGCAGGAAGCGGAGATCGCGTAAGCACAGAGCAGGTTGGAAGAGGCTCAACATGATGAAATGAGGATGATGCATATGGGGATCGCCGTAATCTATGGAAGCTCGCGCAGGAATGGCAATTCAGAGCAATTGGCTGATTTGCTGGTTGAATCGTTCGAAGCCGACAAAATCCATTTGTCCGACTATTCGATTGAACCGATAAGGGACTACCGCCATGGGGACAAGGGCCCTTACCCTGAAGATGACTATTACCATGTCATTGAACGGGTGCTGGCACAAGATGTTCTGGTGTTCACAACACCGATCTACTGGTATGGCGCATCCGGGCTGACGAAAACGTTCATTGATCGCTGGTCCCAGTCATTGCGTGAGGATCGAGACAATTTCCTGGCCAAATTCGCTGCCAAACAAGCCTGGGTTATTGGCATTGGCGATGACGAGCCCCGGGTGAAGGGAATTCCGCTCGTGCAGCAGTTCCGGTATATCTTTGAGTTTACGGGGACGAAGCTTGCTGGTCATATTCTTGGCCACGGCAATAAGCCGGGAGATATTCTGCAGGATGCGGACGCGCTGGCGAAGGTCGAGGAAATACGGACGATGTGGCGTTCAGCCTAATCAGGCCCGGAGTTGGAGAAGAGGGTGTCCAGATCGTCCTTTTTGAAAATATCAGCTCCCACTTTAAGAAGCTGTACGCTGTGGAATGCCTGCGATCATTAGGCTGTCGAGTGACGTCCTCCTCGTCAGAGAATGATCCGTCATTCAAACGCCGAGACATGCGAGATGCAAGATATGAGCGAGGTGAAACATGCGAAACAGCATTTATTTACTCGTTGAGGGCCCCATGAAGTTGAAATGCCTGCCAGAGGGCAGGTATTTCAACTTCATTTCTCCTTTACGGCCGATTTTGCCTCAAATTCATGCATGATCGCAGGAATGTTACCATTATGGCGGCTTGTAACCGAAATTCATGCACATTCGCAGGCTTCTTACTCCGCCACTCTGCCTTCAAAACACAAGGGAGTGGCCAAAAAGGCATACGCAATGAAAAAGATGCTTCCATTTCCACTTTTTAGTGGTTTGGAGGCATCCTTTCACTTCATTTGGGACTGGCTCATTGGAGTCATGGTATAATTTACTGTATCTATTGGAATGATCCCAATACCTTCGCATTCAAACAAAGGAGACGATCATGCTGGACAAACTAGGGGCCTTCCCAAACCTATCTGCAAACGGTTCATATGCCTTCATTAGCCAAATTATGAATTTCAACAACATGTCCAAACGTCAATTCGATGATGTTGTGCAGCAAATGGAGAATCGGGATTTCGATATTGCAACAATGAATAGCGCCAGCACAATTGTACATGAAGCTTCGCATTATTTTGACAACCTGGCGACTTTGACAGGCCAAGTGATGCTGACAAAGGTATACAATGCGTTGAATGAGCTTGAGAATCGTGCGGAGCCGAATGAAATGATAGCGTTATTTAATATGCTAGCGTCATGGAGTCATAAACACTATACCGCATCAATCGTACAAGGAATCCATGATCCGGAGCCGAAAAATTGGTCCTACGATTTGAATGTCGGATTCGGCGCGGATCTATTCGGAGAATTAAATGGTGAAATGTTTTTGTTTGCCATATTCAAGTATTATGGAGAATTTATCGGAAATGTTCCTTTTTCAATCGAAGCGCTATGGGAAACCAACGCAATGTGGGCAGAAATAACCTACCATATCTATGCAGCTTATGCGCTTGATAATGAGGTAACAACAATAATTGAAAGCAATCGGCTTGATAAATTGTATAGGGATTATATCTACAACTCTGAGACGCTCGTCTATTCGATTGCGGCTCATTTTACCTCTTCCTTTTTTGATTATGGCGATATTTACCGTTCATTCAAATTAAGCAAGGCATTATCGAGCATCAGTCTAAATCTGCCTTATCGTTTCTACTCTCAGCTCAAAAGACCTCAAGGCTCGCTATTCCGGGGATATGCCAATCAATTGCTGGACGCTTCCAGAGATCTGAATCCATGTGCAGTGTTCCTCGCCTTATTGGAGAATGTCGTGGAATCCGGAGCTAATCTATTTCACAACGAGGAAAACTATTCATTAGATATCGATCAGATTCTCGCGATCAACGGTCTCCCGGATAAGGAGAGCTTAAAGAATGAAGTTTTATCGGACATGCATCAGTTAAACATTGATTCGGCCAATGGCCTTTTTGCTGAAGTATATGCCGTGCAGAAAAATAATGGCATTCATCTATTGGATGTATATGGTATTGAAGGCGGCCTTAACGTTCACCCTGCTTGCTTTATCGATATCGCCAACAAATCACAAAGTGTAGTGTTTCAACGTATTCGTGATGATGAGATTGAGGCTGGTTCAGAAGAGGAGTCAGAGGCTTTCACGAGATATCATGATTATGGAAACCGGGAGAGACTTATGCGCCAGATAATAGCAGGCAGCAGGCCGTAACAGACATCACTGGAGCGCACTCTTGAACCATTATGAAGAGAGCCGCTGATAGTAGTGCTGCTGTAAGCAGAGGCTCTCTTTTGTCACAGTCTTCAAATCAGCGATAAACAGATCGCAGCCGCTGTTTGTTCACGATTCCCTTGGTTGAGAGTGGCTTGCTGCCTGCTGGGGGCTGCCGCCTGTCAAGTTGTTCTCGAACATATCGATAATAACGAGAAAATGCTCTGCCTCACGAAATACATGGTCAGCCAGCAATGGATGAATAATGCTCTTGATCCGGCATGCTGCAATGAGGTCGCGGGCGGTCTTTTTAAAGTCGCGGAGTGATTGGACAGATACTCTGTTCTGGTCGAGAAACTGATCAAGGAGGGGGAGGGTCTGCGATTGCGGACGCATGGATTCCAAATCTTTGGCCTGGAACAATAATTGGTCAAACTCTTGCCCGAAATTATTGGCCTGCTCGACTAGCTGCCTTTCGGAAGGATCGAGCAAATGGCTAATAAACTTGGCGTGATCAGCCATAATTCTGAGGAAAAAGACGTTCTCATCAATGATCGCGTCCGGCAGCGGCTCCATTCTGCCTGCATTTAACTCCGCCAGCCGATTTCTGAAGTAATTCGCTTCTCTGCTTACATGATCAACCAGCAGGGGGAAGTTGTTGGCCCCCGGGAGTTTGCAGGTAAGGATCAGGCCAAGCACTTTTCGCTTGAAAGCCCATATATGGGCTGCGGCGGAATGGACTTCCTCATTGAATCTTCGGATTACGCCCGGATCGGTTCCAGCCGTGAATGCGTTGGCTCTGTTTTCAATATTCTCGAACAGGGAATAGAATTGATTAGCCTCATTAATTAATTGCGTATCTTCACAGCGAAATCCTAATCTTAGAAATAATGAATGCTCCTTCATAATGCGCGACCAGAATCGCACTTCTTCCAATGAACGTACAACAAATCCATCCGGCAATAGAATACCTCCTCTAAACATCATCTCCTGTCAATAAAGTATGAGCATCTTGCTTGGTCATATGTCTTCTTGTTTAAGTCTATCTGCTTCCATATAATAGAATTGTTCACTATAGAAAGGGGTCTATTATTGTGAGTAGAAAAGGGCTGACTGCATTTTTAGTTTTTATGTCATTCATGTTCGTATTTAATAGCGGTTTGTCTCTAGCGCACAGCGGACGTACAGACGGCAACGGGGGACATAACTGTTCGGAGAAATCAAGAGCTAAGGGGCTCTGTACCGGCTACCACTATCATAATGGTGGAAGTGGCGGAAACTCCGGCAGCTCAGGTTCAAGCAGCTCAAGCGGATCAGGGGGTAAACATTCTGGCAGTACGAATTCCACTAAGGCAGCGGTGAAAGAAAAAGTTATTCTCAACCAATCTCCACCTACGCCATACTGCACTTTTGTGAAAGATCAATATGTAAAAACGACTACCACACAAATCATTTATCAAAGAGATTGGAAATGCATACCTCAAACGAAGGTAAAGATAAAAGCCAATGATGAGGTTCTTCAACTAGAAGGTCTAATCATTGATGGGACAACTTATTTCACGGCCAAACAAGTGGTTGCGGCATTGGATGCGGATATCGAGGTTGTTAATGGAACGTATACCTTTGAACGGGAGGATAAGAGGATTGTCATCTCGCCGAATAGTAAGACAGCGGTAGTTAATCATACAGCTGTTGCACTCACCAAATCGCCTAAAATTTATAATGCAATGTTATTTGTTCCGGCATCTTTCTTTAAAGAAGCGTTTCAAGCAAACGTGGTGTGGGACGCATCGCTCAAAGAGTATACGATCCAAAGTGCGATAAAAGGCATCATCACCGATATTCTGGCTCACAATCGAGTAGCGATTAAGTTTGGCAACAACGTAATATCGTATTATTTATTCGGTATTGAAACGAGTACTGTCAAGCATCGATTGAATGAACTTGCGGAACTTTATTTGGAACAAACACTGCTCAACCAAATGGTAACGATCGAATTTGATCAGGCTCGTATAATGAATAGCAGCAATTGGGCCTATGTTAAGTTTAATGGTGAACTAATGAATAGAACTCTTATTCATAGAGGTTATTCTAAGTTCGAAGATTCTGCGGCAGATCGTGTAATAAAGTACAGAACTGAATTAAAATCAGCTGAAAATGAAGCACAAGCCAGGCAGTCAGGTGTATGGTCTAAGCTGGGTGTTTATGCGGTTGAGGGTGAAGGGGTTAATTCGTCCATTGTAGCTGGCGCTATTCGTGAAGAACGGATCGAGAGCGATACACCCGCAATCTTGTTGCAGTTACATAATGAAAAGGACTACTTGCGACTATTAACATTATCTGAGGATGGAATAAAGCACGTGGTTGAACGGCATATTACCCGCAATTCCAGCATAGATTGGGATCCGTCTTTCGTATATACGATTATTTTTAAGTATAACGATATTCTTATCACAGAATCGGTATATACGCCGGGCTTAAATACAATCATTACCACTGTTCAAGAGCATGTAACGATTGACGATACGCTTTGAAATACCGACTCCATGTGGAAATAAGTACTATTCCTTATATTATTGCGAGGTATAAGATGGCATCGATAACAGAAGCTTACGTCGACAGTTTGGCGCCTAATGCGGGTGCAATGAAGAATGGCCGGGATTTGGTCAAGAAGAACAGTTTTCCCTTGCTGTGCATGACAGGAGACGAAACGCTCCTGTTCGGGGAATGCAAGGGAAGCGGCAAGGAACCTTACAGATGCTCTGTTGATTTCATACAGCAAGGCAATCCGGTGTTCCGCTGTTCCTGCCCCAGCAGGCAGTTTCCTTGCAAGCATACGCTTGGTTTGCTTTACGCGCATGTACTGGGCAAGCCCTTCGAGAAGTCGGATATCCCGCCGGAGATCGCGGACAAACGCGAGAAGGCAGTAAAGCGTGAGGAGAAGAAAAATGCGTCGGCTGCGGGAGATGGCGAAAGCCCGAAGCGCAAAGTAAATAAGTCTGCGCTAATCAAGAAAATTAACGCCCAGCTCGAAGGTCTGGGTATTCTGGAGAAGCTTGTGCTTCAACTGGTTCAGAGCGGACTTGGCGGCTTGGATAAGAAGACGATCCAGGTGATGGAGGATCAGGTGAAGCAACTTGGCAACCACTATATTCCTGGAGCTCAGGCAGAGCTGCGGGAGCTGGTTCTCATTATGAGCACGGAAGGCGACAGGGAATCAGTGTATTCCCGAGGAATAGAGCAGCTTATCAGGCTGCATGCTCTGATCAGGAAGGGCAAGAGCTACCTGGAGCAGCGGGCAGCCCAGCCGGAATTGCCGATGGAGACCGAATCGATGCTGGAGGAGCAGCTTGGACATGCCTGGCAGCTTGCTGAGCTTAGGGAGTATGGAAGAGCAAGACCGGAGACAGAGCTGCTGCAGCTGTCCTTCATCTCATACACGGATAAAGCCCGCGGCGAATTTGTCGATGCCGGGTGGTGGGTTGATCTGCGTGAGGGGACGATCCACACCACACGCAATTTGCGTCCGTTCCGTGCAGCCAAGTCTATCAAGGAAGAGGATACGGTTCATGCCGTGATCCAGACCGGGGAGCTGTTCGTCTATCCCGGCGCGCCGAATGCAAGGGTGAGATGGGAGAAGGGGGAATTTCGTGATGTCTGCGAAAAGGATTACAGGGCGGTCAAAGCGTTGGCGGCCCCTTCGTTCGCGGATGTCATTAAACGGGTGAAGAATGGGATCAAGAATCCATTAGCAGACAAGAATCCCGTCATGCTAATTGCGTTTCAAGCCGTCGAGAGGATTGGCGACACGTATATCCTCAGGGATACGCAGGGTAAACAGCTGCCTGTAACGGCGAATATTTGGGCAGCATCGCTGCATTCTGGCAGTATCCTCCCGTTGCTGCATGGTGATGACCTGAAGGATCAAGCTGCATTGGTAATGTTCCGCCATGACATCGAAAGCGGCCGTTTGGCAGTTCAACTGATGAGCATCATCACAGACCGCCGGATTATTCGGCTGCTATACTAGAGGAGAGACGACATGAGTGTAGATCTATTGTTGGACCTGCAGCAGGAGGTTCGCCGGTTGTTCATCGCCGGGAGCGCCATGGCGCAAGGGGACATGCGGCTGGCGAAGCTGGTCCCCCAATTGAAGAAGCTTGGCGAATCCGCGCCTGTGATCAACCGTCTCGCCGAAGCGGCTGAAGGGCTGATGTCTGCCGCCCGTGAGAAGAGTTCGGAGAAGCTGCTGGAGCTTGCAACGCTGCTGAGCGCTGTGCTCCATACATTAGGGAAAACTGAAACGGTCGGAGAAACGCAGACTATTGAAGGATCGGCCGTTACATTGACCACGGATGTTTCATACCGCAAGCTGCAGCCGCTGTTAGAGGCGCTTACGACCAAAGGTCAAGGGAGACTGGAACAGCTGTGGCTAGCCTGGGAGGACAGAAGCTTTCTTGATTTGCGCGCGCTGCCTGCTCTGTGCAGGGGACTTGACGACAGTTACGGGGATGTTCCAGATTATATCCAGGAGAAGCTCATTCCCGGATTCGGCCGCGATGTGATCCCGGTTCTGCAGAATCAGCTCAATCTTAACGGCGGCAAAGGCGATTCGCGAAGATTGCAGCTGCTTCATAGACTGCTGGGTGAATCTATGATTGAACTTCTCTTGGAAGCCGCAGTCTCCGGTTCGATAGAGTTGAGGGCTGCGGCAATTAAGCTGCTGGGCGGATATGGAGAGCAGGAGCCGTTCTTGCTGGAGCAAACCAGCGAGAAACGCCAGGAAGTCCGCCTGGCCGCCTATTATGCATTGGCACGTATCGGCTCAGATGGAGCAGTTGAACGGTTATATGAAGCTATCCGCTCCAAAGACCGGGAGCTGGCAGTCGCACCCGTCCGGCAATGCGTATCGACCGTATTGCACGAGCGGATCATCGTGCAGGCAGAAGAAGATCTGGAACGCTGGTTGTCCAGTGAAGGGGAAGACCGGATTCGCGCGGCTCAGCAGCTGCATATTGACCTGCGCTGCCTGGAGGGGGCAGATAAGCGGCTGACAGGTGTTGTATATCCATTACTGCGTAAGCTGCTGTTATCGAAAGCATTCATCGTAACCGAGACCGAAACGATCCAGGAAGCAGCAGCCGAGCTGCTGCTGGAATTGGACACGCCCGAAGGGAACCGATTGGCGATTGAGCTTCAGCATATGCATAACAGCAGGTTCATTGGCTACAGTTTCCGTGCGGCATATAAGCAGTTGAAGCCATCGGAGGTGTTCGATCGCTTCGCGGGAGATCTGACAGGCGGATCCCATGCGGCAAAAGAGCTGCTAAGAACGTTGGAGAGTATCGTCTCCGGGCAATTGCAGCTTCTTACTGGAGATGTCGATAAGGTTGTGCTTGAGGAAGCTTGGGATCCGCGATGGGGGCATGTTTTCGCCGATAAGGATTTGACGGAGCTTGTCTGCAGCTTTACGCATCGGAATGAACCCCGCATTGCAGACTATTTGATTTCGAAGGCGAAATACGGCAATAGCAGCTGGAATGATGAGACGATGAAGCAGCGCGTTCTGCTTGTATTGTTTCGGATACGCCATAAGGAAGCGCCGCAGCTGCTCTTGGACTGGCTTGAAAAGAAAGCTCAGCGTGGCTTTCATTATATAGATTGGAATACAAGATGCCTGATCTCTAGCATGCCGAAATCATATGTACAGCGGCTTCGTACGTTTGCGGAACGGCAGCTACACGTTACCGTAAGAGGCCAAATACTAGAATTTGTCGAGACGATTGAAGCCGCACCGGAAGAAACGAATGAGGAGAGTGGGACTGGAATATGGGAATGGATCAAAAACAAAATGTCTTAAGACTGTCAGCCGAGAAGCTGTATGCGCATGAGCTGGAGGCACTTCGGGAAGCCGACAAGGGGATTAAGCCTGCAGGCTGGCAGCTATCGCCGAAATCGGTGCTGACGTTCATTACAGGCGGAACAGCGGGAGGAACCGCTATTACGCCCAAATATATCGGCAACAAGCGGCTCGTCGAGATGGCGATTGCCACACTGCTGACCGATCGTGCGCTGCTGTTGATCGGAGAGCCGGGGACGGCCAAATCCTGGCTGTCCGAGAATCTGACTGCGGCCATTCACGGAGATTCATCCAAGGTGGTGCAAGGTACGGCGGGCACGAGCGAGGAGCATGTGCGCTATTCATGGAACTATGCGCTGCTGCTGGCGCAGGGACCTTCGGATCAGGCGCTCATTCGCAGTCCGATCCTTCGTGCAATGGAAGGCGGCGGCATCGCCCGCTTCGAAGAGATATCCCGCTGCGCGTCGGAGGTGCAGGATGCGCTCATCTCCATCCTTTCGGAGAAGACGATCTCCATTCCGGAGCTAGGCCGAGAAGTATCCGCCGCACGCGGGTTCTCCATCATCGCGACGGCGAACACGCGCGACCGCGGCGTAAACGAGATGTCCGCCGCCTTGAAACGGCGGTTCAATATCATCGTTCTGCCGGCGCCATCCAGTATTGATACCGAGATCGACATCGTGCGCCGACGTGTCGGCGAAATCTCCGCGAGCTATGAGCTGCGCGCATCGCTGCCTGACGACGAGGCGATCCGCAAAGTCGTCACCATCTTCCGCGAGCTGCGCAGCGGCTTGACGTTGGATGGCAAGGAGAAAGTGAAGCCGCCGAGCGGCGTCATCTCCACCGCAGAAGCGATCTCACTGCTTACGGGCAGCATGGCCTTGGCAGGGAGTTTCGGCAACGGAGCGTTGAACGATGAAGATATTGCAGCAGGCCTGCAAGGAGCCATCGTAAAGGACGATGAGAAGGACGGGCTCGTCTGGAAGGAGTATTTGGAGAATGTCATGAAGAAACGGGGGGCATCATGGCGGAGTCTTTACAGCGCATGCACGGACATGAATGGGTGAGCGGCACACGGGAGCCGCATTATTTTGGCATCCGCCATCTGTCGCCCGCCGGCTCCTATCATCTCCTCGCCCTGCTTCAGGAGGTGAAGCCGACAGCCCTGCTGATTGAAGGTCCCAGCGATGCTGGCGCCCTGGCAGCCCAGCTCACCTCGCGCGGAGTTGTGCCACCGGTCGCCATGCTGGCATATACGGAACAGCTGCCCGTCCGCACGCTGCTGTATCCGTTCGCCGATTACTCACCGGAGTATCAAGCGCTGCAATGGGCTCATCGCAACGGCTGCGAGGCTCAATTCATTGATTTGCCGACGGTTGTCTCCCTGGCTCTGAGTGAGCGAAGACACGCCCCGACCGTTGCGGCAGTCCATGCCGAGCCTGAGAAAGGCGATGATGAGGAAGAAGAAGCGGAGAACGCTTTGCTAGTATCGCCCAAGCCTGGATTGGGCACTATTCAGCGGGATTTGTATGCCCGCATTGCCGAGATCTCGGGTGAGCCGGATTACGAGGCGTATTGGGAGCGGTACTATGAGCATAATTTGGAGCCTGGCACCTATCAGCGTGCAATTGGGCATTATTCGACCGAAATGAGAGCATTGACAGAGAAGGAGGAGCTTGTGCTGGCTCCGCAGGAATCCGCTTATAACGAGATACGTGAATCGTATATGCGGCGCAAAATCCATGATGCCATTGCTGCCGGTCATCTTCCCGAGAAAATCGTTGTCTTGAGCGGCGCACATCACACTTCAGCGCTAGGTTTGCAACTGCCGGCGATGACGGACGAAGAACTGGACAAGCTTCCCCGAGTTCCGGCCAAGATGACCTTGATGCCATATTCCTATTATAAGTTGTCCTCGCATTCAGGCTACGGAGCCGGCAATGAGGCGCCAGCGTATTTCGAGCTGCTCTGGCAGTGCATGCGGCAGGGGGAGCTGAACAAGCTGCCTGCCCTGTACTTGTCTTCGGTCGCATCACAATTGCGCGGGCAGGGGACATGGCGGTCGACGGCCTCCGTCATTGAGGGAGTTCGTCTGGCAGAAGCGCTGGCATCGCTGCATGAAGGCGTGCAGCCGACCTGGAGAGATCTTAGGGATGCGGCGACGGTATTGTTCGGCCATGGCGATTTTGCAATCGTTGCGGAAGCGCTGGCAAGAATAGACATCGGCACCGCGATCGGCAGCCTGCCTGAAGGCGTCAGCCAAACTCCGGTGCAGGATGACCTGAACCGTGAGCTGAAACGGCTGAAGCTGGAGAAATATAAAACGCTGGTCGCAGCCGATTTGGAGCTGGATCTGCGGGAGAACCGGAGAGTGAAGTCGGAGGAAGCGGCCTTCATCGATTTGAACCGTTCCGTCTTTCTGCACCGCCTGTCTGTACTCGGGATTCGTTTTGCTCACAAGCGGCGCATTCATCAAGCGGATGCTACGTGGGCGGAGCACTGGGTGCTTCAATGGTCGCCGGAAGCCGAGATCGAGACTGTGGAATCGACGTTGAAGGGAGAGACGATCGAGCTTGCCGCTGCCTACGTCATTCACGAGGAGCTGCTGGCCTGTTCTGATATAGCGGCAGCAGCCAAACTGATCCGCCAATCCTGCGAGTGCGGACTGCCCCAGATCATGGGCCAAGCTACGAGCACGCTGCAGCGGCTTGCCGTCGATGCCGGGAATTTCGGGCAGATCGCAATGACGGTTCATGAACTGTCGGTGCTTCTGCAATACGGCTCTATCCGGCGGATCGATACGCATGCGCTCGTTCCGCTCTTGCAGCAGCTTTTCCTGCGAGGAGCCCTGATGCTGCTGGAAGCAGCCGGCTGCAATGATGATGCGGCCGCGGAGTTGGTCAACGCGATCCATGCGATGCATTCCGCTGCACAGGAGCATTATCAAGAGGTGGACGGTCAACTCTGGATGAAGAAGCTGAAAGAGCTTGCGGCACGTGATGACCGGAACGCCAAGCTCTCGGGCTACGCTTTCTCCATCGTGCTGGAGCGTAATGAAGCAGGTGAGGAGGAGTGTGCGCTAGAGGTGTCGAGGAGGCTGTCGCCGGGCATCCCGGCGGATCTGGGCGCAGGCTGGTTTGAAGGATTATCGATGCGCAACCGATATGCGCTGCTGTCGCGCGATTATTTGTGGCGGCAGCTGGATGCTTATATTCAATCCTTGGAAGCGGAGCCGTTCAAGCGGTCGCTGGTGTTTCTCCGCAGAGCGTTCGGGACATTCGAGCCAAGGGAAAAAGCCGCTATTGCCGAGATGATGGGTGATATTTGGGGAGCCGGCGCCGAAGAGGCTGGCGTGGTGCTGCAGCGCCCGCTTAACGAGGATGAGAAGGAGCAGCTTGATGAACTTAACGATTATGATTTTGGAGATCTATAACCTATGACGACACTTGATCAGGAACAAGTAAAACGATGGCGGCTAATTCTTGGCGCAGCGGCAGAAGAGAAGCTGCATGGAGCCGGAGGCGGCGGGGCGAATGAGCCGCTGCTTCATGGTGAGGATATGCTGATGGACGGAGCTCTTGCCGCGATTTATGACGGTACTGCAGGAGTTTCCGGTGCGGAGCATGGCAATGAAGCAGCCGCTTCGCGTCCGCGAACTGCCGGTCTCGGCAGCTCCTCACCCAAGCTTGCCAAATGGCTGGGAGATGTGCGGGCATTCTTTCCGCCTGACATCGTGTCTGTTATACAAGCGGATGCGGTGCAGAGGAAAGGTCTGACTCAGCTGTTATTCGAGCCGGAGCTGTTATCACAGGTGAAGCCCGACATCGGGATGGTTGCCACGCTCATGTCATTGGGAGGTCAAATTCCGGAGCGGACAAAGGAGACTGCGCGGAAGCTGGTCCGTGAAGTCGTGGATGAAATCGTGAAGCGGCTGGCGCAAGATCTGACCAGAGCGGTCACGGGAGCCCTCAACAGGCGGCAGCATTCACCGCTGCCCTCGATGACAGGTCTCGACTGGACGACCACGATCCGCAAAAATTTGAAGCATTACGATACGGAGCGTAAACTGCTTATACCGGAGAAAGTATATTTTTTCGACCGTGCCCGCAAAAGCAAGGAATGGACAGTTATACTTGATATTGATCAGAGCGGCTCCATGGCAAGTTCCGTTATTTATGCTTCCATCGTGGGCTCCATCTTTGCGAGCATGCCCGCTCTCGATACGCGAGTGGTGGCATTTGATACAGAGGTGGTTGATCTGAGCGAGCAGTGCGCGAATGATCCGGTCGATATGCTTTTCGGCGTGCAGCTTGGCGGCGGTACAGATATCAACAAATCCATTACGTACTGTGAATCCTTCATCTCAGAGCCTAAGAAGACGATATTTCTGCTCGTCTCCGATCTCTATGAAGGCGGCAACCGGACTGAGATGATCCGCAGACTGAAGGATATGCACGAAGCAGGCGTCAAAACAATCTGTCTGCTCGCGCTTTCAGACGACGGGGTGCCTTCCTACGACGTAGAGGTGGCGAAGAAGCTGGCTCAGTTCGGCATTCCATGCTTCGGCTGTTCACCGGACAAACTGCCTGAATTGATCGAAGGCGCCTTGAAAGGGATGAATCTGCAGATGCTTGCCGAACGCACTGGAAGTACTGCCGGGCAATCAAAAGGACAGTAGAGTGTACGAGCCGTTTGCTCAACATCTTCAATTGGATGAAATTCTGTCAAGAATCCGAAGAAGCAGTGTGATATCGTTCACTTGATCGGCGTGGGAGGGAGTAGGATACACGATGAGCATCCAACTGACAACTGAGGTTTGCCGGATATTTAATATCCGTTATCCGATCTTTTTAGCAGGAATGGCTGGTGTGCCGGGCACTGTAAATTTGGCGGCGGCAGTATCGAATGCAGGCGGACTTGGCATGCTGGGAGCCGCGTATATGACGCCGGACGCCATACGGGGAGCGATACGGGATATACGACAGCTGTCCCAGGCTTCGTTCGGGGTTAATCTCTTCTCCATTCGGGATGCTGCTCACGACCATGCTGGAATCAAGGAGGTTCAACAGGAGCTGAACAAGATGCGGGATGGGCTTGGGATCGCTCCTGTCTTTGAGGATAGCGTTCATACCCCGGATTATTTTGAAGAACAGTTCAATGTCTTATTGGAAGAAAAAGTCCCTGTCATTAGCACAGCGTTCGGCGTACTTCCTGAATCGTATATGGAAAAAGCGAAGTCAGCCGGCATTCGAATTGTGACGATGGCTACGACAGTTAGTGAGGCTGTCCTGGCCGAACAGGCTGGCTGCGATGCTATTGTTGCACAAGGCAGTGAAGCAGGCGGGCATCGGGGAACGTTTGATATTTCAGCTCATCCCATGGGCGCTAACATTGGTACGATGGCACTGGTGCCACAAATTGCAGATCATGTACAAATTCCGGTCATTGCGGCAGGGGGCATTATGGATGGCAGAGGATTAGCCGCTGCACTTGCTCTTGGCGCACAAGGCGTGCAGATGGGGACCCGTTTTTTGACTGCGGCAGAATCCGGTGCGCACCCTTCTTATAAGGAGGCACTACTGAGAAGTACGGAAGAGAGCACAACCATCACGAAGGCATTCTCAGGCCGTCCGGCCCGAGGTATCGTGAACACGTTTATCCGGCGGTGGGATGCGAGCGGTATAGAGCCGATTCCATTTCCCGGACAAAATACGATGACGCGTGATATTAGAAATGCGGCTTCAGAGCAAAGCAATGCTGAATATATGTCCCTATGGTCAGGGCAAGGTACAAGAATGCTCACGGACAGCCAGAAAGCGGAGGATATCGTATCTGAAATCATCCAACAGGCCAACTCGATCCTGTCTTGAAATGGTGCAGGCTTGTAAAACATGCAGGAGGTGCGCGGTGACTCCAAGGGGAAGATTCTGGCCAAGCGTTAAGGTAGGATTGGTCGTTTAGAGGCGTGGATGCTATTGCTGCGAACAAGTAAGCCGAAGCTGCGGATGTGCATCTTTTTTCTCATGACTGACCTGCATAGAGCGATATGCCTGCCAAAGCGCAGGTATTTCAGCGCAATTCGCCGATATCGCCCGAATCCAACACATATTCCTGCATGTTCGCAGGCATTCAACTCATTAAAGCTACTTTCCTCGAAATCCCTGCGTTTTCGCAGGTATCCTTCGTTTACTTCGGAGAGTTGAGGGCATCTCGGCGCTTTTCATTCGTTGGAATTTCTGCTATCATCATTGTAACTTATTAAATGTATTTAATAAGTTACAACATGAGGCGGTGAACCGTTTGAATGATTTGCCTGCAACTCCCAAAGATATGAAGATGGTTATTCTAAGCGGCATACGTACAGCCTTGCTGTCACTCGGTAGTGCAACCAAAGCGGAACTGAGCACAAAGCTAGGAATCAGCTTTCCGACGATCAGCAAGTTCTTTGCCCAAATGGAGAGGGAGGGAGAGCTGGTTGTAGCTGGCATTGATAACTCCAGCGGCGGAAGAAGAGCCACAAGATATGCATACAATCCGGAATTCATGCTCGGTGTGGCTATATTTTTGGAGAAAACAGAAACGAATTATGCAATTTTTAATTGCTTGGGCGAAGTGAAAGAAAAAGGTACCGCCCCCAGCGTCCTGATGGATGATATTCAAGGTCTGTCGAAGCATATTGAAGCGATCATCCTCCGCTATCCGAAGATCAGTGCGCTGGCCATTGGGGTGCCCGGCTCAGTCAATAATGGCCGGATCATCCATATCCCGGACTACGAGCAGTTTCATGATTTTGATTTGAAAGGATTTTTTGAAGAACGTTTGTCTATTCCTGTCGTCGTAGAGAATGATATGAATGCTGCCGTTCTGGGCTACTACAACAATAAGAGCAATAATGACAATCCATCCCTGATCTACTTGTATTTCGGTCAGAATGGTCCGGGTGCCGGCATATTAATCAATGGAGATGTAGTACGTGGGAGTACGTTCTTCTCCGGCGAAGTTTCATTCGTGCCTCAGTATGACAATCGGAATTTTCAACAGGCTTTGCAGCATGACAATGGAACTGATCCGTTAATTCTTCACGAGGAGCGAGCGGATGCTATTAGCCGGCTGGTCGCTTCATGTACAGCTATTATTAATCCGCATACGATTATTTTTTGCCATGAGGAAGTGGATGCTGCCATCCTTCATCAGATCGCATCAAGAAGCGCTGTCTACATTCCGGCTGAGCATCTTCCTGCACTCACAATGAGCGATTGGAAGCAGGATTACTTAAATGGCTTGCAGAAGCTCGGCCTTAACCTCATGATCACTGCAATGACCCGATAAAAATAAATCAGACATCAGGAGAACAACAACATGGCAACTTACTTTCTATTGATTATCTATTTGGCTTTCATCAGCCTGGGGCTGCCCGATTCCTTACTGGGAGCGGTATGGCCTGTCATGCAATCGGACTATCATGCGCCGCTTGAGACGGCAGGTCTGCTTTATATGATCATTGCGGCGGGCACAATTGTGTCCAGTCTGGCAAGCGGAGCCGTGTTGAAACGGTTTGGCACGGGCAAAGTCACACTTGTCAGCTGTATCATGACTGCAGGTGCGCTGCTCGGCTTCTCTTTTGCACCATCACTTGCATGGCTGATTATTTGTGCGATCCCGCTTGGACTGGGCGGAGGCTCTGTTGACGCCGGATTAAACAATTACGTTGCCGCGCATTACAAGGCGCATCACATGAGCTGGCTTCACTGTTTCTGGGGAGTTGGCGCTACTCTTGGGCCTATCATTATGGGGCAATTCATGATGGGGCATTCTTCCTGGAGAGATGGATACCTGACTGTTTCAGCCATTCAGTTTGCCCTGGTTGTCATCCTTTTCTTGACTTTGCCTTTGTGGGATCGCGTCGCGAGAAACCGCGGCGGTGCGTCGGGTGAAGAGCATGGGGATGAGGGCAGCTGGGTGGAAGATGAAAGGGACAAAGTCGTCAAACCGCTAGCGATAAAAGGCGTTAAGCTCGCCCTCGCTTCCTTCTTGTTCTATTGCGGGATCGAAGCAACCCTGGGCCTGTGGGGAAGCAGCTTTCTGGTAAATGTAAAAGGGTTGGACGCAGCCGCGGCCTCGCAATGGGTGGCCATCTATTACGCAGGCATCACCATCGGCCGATTTGTCAGCGGATTCATTACGTTCAAGATAAGCAACCGTCTTCTCATTCGGGTGGGCCAAATAACGGCATTGGCCGGTGCGCTGCTTCTGATTCTGCCACTGCCGTCCGGTTTCTCCCTTGCAGGCTTTATGATCGTGGGTCTAGGTCTGGCACCGATCTATCCGTGCATGCTGCATGAAACACCAGTCCGCTTCGGGAAAAAGCATTCCCAGACCATTATGGGCTATCAAATGGCGGTCGCCTATACCGGAAGTACGCTTATGCCTCCGCTTCTCGGGTTTCTTGCTTCCTTATCGACAATCGGGATTTTCCCTTTGTATATCGTTGTGTCAGCAGCGGCTATGCTCTTGTTATCCGAGAGGTTAAATGTCTTTTTGAAGAAGAAGAATGTATTGAAAGGGTAAATATCTGCTCAAAGACGCAAAATGCTTGTTTCCATATTTTCGTGGACTTTCATATAGACTGAGGGTATAGTGAAGAAAATTCGAAGCATGAATCATGCTTTTAGTAAACTTAGATTAGGGGGAACATGCAATAGGGAGCCAGGTTAATTATCCAATGATACAAATTCCAGGCGGAGAGCTAGAATTAAGAGATGACCGGACTAAGAGGAAGTGGAAGGCCGCAATAAGGCCGTTTCTGCTTGCCCCGTATCCTGTAACTACGGAGCTGTATGCGGCGGCTGTTAGTCAAACGCAGGATGCTTCAGACAGCGGGCGAGAGCCGATTGTGAATATTTCTTGGGAGGATGCGATTTCCTTTTGCAACCTGCTTTCTCGGGATGCCGGATTGAAAGAATGTTATTCGATCAGTGAGGATGGGGAGCACACGATCTGTGATTGGGATGCAGACGGCTATCGGCTCCCTACTGAGGCGGAGTGGCAATTTGCATGTAAGGCAGGAACTGCAGGATATAGATATGGAGAGCTCGACGCCATTGCCTGGTACAAGGAAAACTCGGGCGGAAGTGTTCATGAAGTAGGCCAAAAGGAGCCGAATGCATGGGGGCTGTATGACATGCTGGGGAATGTCTGGGAATGGTGCTGGGATTTATATGATGAGGAAGTATACGGCTCTTACCGGATTTTTCGCGGTGGAAGCTGGGCCGAAGTGGCCAGAGGCTGCGGTGCGACATGCCGGAGACGCAGCCACCCGACCTTTCGTATTGAGGATCTCGGATTCCGGCTTGCCCGGTCAGGCTGCCTTTGAAAGTCTGGCGGACGGACTTCAATCAGAGATGGCTTCAAGCCCGGCAGTTATAGAAGGAAGCCTGCGTAAGTGCAGGCTTTCCGGTTAAAAAATCCGTGAATGCTAGAATGCCTGCGATTACGCAGGAATAGGAAGCGGAATTGGCCGATTGAGAGGAAATACGACGAAATTACTGCACTCTGGCAGGCATTCGCTCTTCAGTTGGCCAGAATGAGGATAAACCTGCATTTTCGCAGGAATGTTCATAGATCGAGCACAGAGAGCTTATGAGGTGATGTGTGCACAGGCAATTGAAGCCGTTTTTTGATATTGCGCAGAAATACGATGTTGAATTATTAAAATCGGTTTCTTCTGAAATACCTGGTGAGATGATATACGAAGATGATTTCCAGGTCGGAGTAATAAATTGTAAACACCCAAACGAATAAGTACCTCTCTATGAAAATAGGTTGTCGGTTGCGCTAACGGATTGAATGCGCAGCCGATAACCTTTTTTTTGGTTTGTTAGTGGGCCAGGGCAAGGGATTATCTGATCGATTCTTGGACTGAATAGTATGAGAATAAGCGATAATACGGGATAATTCATTTATCAGGTATCAACTTCGGCAATAACAATAAATGTAACCGCATACATACGTAAAAACTCCTGTAATCAAAGTTTTTTGAGCGTAAATGCAATTTTACAGTCTGTTTTGAACGCGTTATGATCATCACACAACCGCTGAATTTCTTTAGAAAACGGGGGAACCAATGACACTTTGAACAAAGTGTCCGGGGTGAATCAGTGCAAGAGCACTGTAGGGCAACTCTAGTGGCCCGAATCCGGCAGCTAACCTCGTAAGCGTCATTAGAGAGGTGAGACGACTTCGGTGATGAGAGCCGCAAGAGGAGACCTTGCGGTTGTTTGCTGTGCTAAAATTCAGCAGAGTGGAGACATTAAATTTGAATGAAAAGAAACTAATTCACACTATCGGCGGTGATCACAATGTTAACTAGTCTCAAACGGATCCTGATTGGGCGGCCGTTGAAATCAACTGAGCTAGGGGAACAGAAGCTTAACAAAACAAAAGCGCTGGCGATACTGTCATCAGATGCCTTGTCATCCGTCGCGTATGGACCGGAGCAAATTTTGCTCGTATTGATTACAATCAGCGCGGCAGCCCTATGGTATTCTGTTCCAATTGCGCTTGGCGTACTCATTTTATTGCTGGCTTTGATTTTATCTTATCGGCAAATTATTTTTGCATATCCCCATGGCGGTGGGGCTTACGTTGTCTCTAAGGAGAATCTTGGCAAGTATCCCGGCTTGATCGCGGGAGGATCTCTGCTAGTAGACTATATTTTGACTGTAGCAGTAAGTGTCTCGGCAGGAACGGATGCCATTACGTCGGCTTTTCCAAGCCTGCATGATCACACGGTGGCGATTGCCGTCATTTTTGTAATCCTGATCACGATCTTGAATCTTCGCGGAGTGACCGAATCAGCCTCAATCCTCGCCTATCCGGTATATTTGTTTATTATCGCGCTGTTCATACTTATTGGGGCAGGGCTTTACAACATCTGGTCCGGCGGCGTTGCACCCGAGCTGCACGCTCCAATCGGGACACCGATAGCAGGAATCAGCCTTTTTCTATTGCTGAAAGCCTTCGCCTCAGGAAGTTCCGCCTTAACAGGCGTTGAGGCGATATCTAACGCAATTCCGAATTTCAAATCACCATCGCCAAATAATGCAGCAAAAACGTTAATGGCAATGGGCATACTGTTAGCGCTGCTTTTTTCCGGTATTGTATGCCTGGCGTACTACTATGGAATATCGCCTGCCAAAGAGGTCACCGTCGTTTCTCAAATTGCCGAACAAACCTTTGGGCGTCATTTTATGTACTTCTTTATACAAGGAACAACTGCGTTAATCTTGATTCTAGCCGCGAATACAGGATATTCCGCATTCCCGCTGTTAGCGGTGAACCTTGCCAAGGATAAATTTATTCCTAGAATGTTTGCAGCGCGAGGGGATCGACTCGGCTATTCGAATGGCATCATTATGCTGGCGGCCTTCTCCATCTTGCTAATTATTCTGTTTCAGGGGCAGACCGAGCAGCTTATTCCGCTTTATGCGGTAGGCGTCTTTATTCCATTCACACTATCCCAGTCCGGAATGATGTTAAAATGGCTGAGACAAAAGCCAAAGGGATGGGTAACCAGGTTCATCATTAATACCATTGGTGCTGTCATCAGCTTTACGGTCTCTATCATGTTCTTTTTAACAAAATTTAATCAGGTATGGCCGGTTTTAATTTTCTTGCCGCTGATCATCTTATTGTTCCGACAAATAAACAAACACTACGAGGCGGTTGGCGAACAGCTGCGTTTATCGACTTGCGAACCGATTGTCCCGATTAAAGGGAATGTTATCATCCTTCCTGTAGCAGGTATTACGCATGTCGTGGAGCATTCGATCAATTATGCCAAATCGCTCTCTGCTGATCAGATCATCGCCGTCCATATTCCATTCGAGCGCGAGGATGAGGCTGTATTCGAGGAGAAATGGAAGAACTGGATGCCGGATATCAGGCTGGTCACCCTGCACTCTCCTTACAGGAGTATTATCCAGCCGTTCATGAAGTTCGTCGATACGATAGAGCGGAAGGCCAAGGAGTCAAACTATCAAGTGTCGGTCATTATTCCCCAATTCATTCCGAAAAAAGGCTGGCACAATATTCTGCACAATCAAACGAGCTTCTATATTCGTGCTCGATTGCTCTATCGCAAAGATGTCGTGGTTACAACTGTTCCTTATCATCTGAAGAAATAACATTAGCATGGATTGAAGTAAGTCATGCTTGCAGCCTAAATAACGCAATTCCGTTACAGGACGATTATGGTCAGATTCCACCATAATCGTCCTGTTTTTTGTTGCGTAACGGCATTTATTTACGAAATTAAACAAACCTTAGGGTATTTCCAATAAATATACATTAATGGTAATTGTGCAAGGATTAACTAATGAGCAAAACATGTATTGCTTATTTAGTAATCACTATGCTGCTATGAATTCAAGGGGGAAAGTACAATGAGCGATAGAAGAACGGAATAAGTGAACCTAAGAAATTTAAGGATTTAACAAACAAAGAAATGCAAGATTTTTTGGAATGGGATCGGAAACAGCAGCAAGAAAAGTGGGAAAACGAGAAGTTTTTTAAATAGAAAGCACATGAACTGACCCAACTGGAGAGGTGATTTTATTGACATAGTCAAATGATAAAGTATATATTTGTGGTGGAAATTACTTTGATGGGAAAGGGTGATAACAATGAAAAGCATGTACTTTGCTCCAAATAATGTACTCATGTATGCGCACAACATTCATTGTCCCCGCTCATCCGATAATTAAGAACTTCGCTTTATTTACTAGCGCGGTTCAGGATATAGGGCCATGGTGAATTATGCCATGGTCTTTTTTGTTTGGTGTATTAATACGGGCGGGCATCAAGCAGCTTATTTACCTTCAAACTGCTTGGTGCCCTCCCGCACTGGGAAAAAAGGAAACTACTATCAGTGCTTTGGCGCTCGGTCACATCATTTGGCCTGCAGAGTTTGATATTTGTTGACGTTTGGAGGAGATTCGTTATATGAGGCTGAACAATCAAGGGAAGCTGGCGGGAAGAACGGCTATCGTCACTGGCGCTAGCCGGAGCATCGGACTAGGGGCAGCTATCTGCAAGGCATTGGCCCAAGAGGGCGCGGATATCTTTTTTACCTATTGGCTGGAGTACGACGAGCAGATGCCATGGGGCGTGGACACCTTGGAGCAAGAGCATCTGAGGGAAGAGATACTCGCCATGGGTGTCAAGTGCGAGCATCTAAGGACGGATCTTAGCGATACGAGTCAGATCCCCCTCTTGTTGAATGAAGTGGAGCATCGTATTGGACTTCCTTCTATACTTGTAAACAACGCATGCTATTCGATGAATGACGATTTCAGCACGATAACTGCGGAATCATTGGATGCCCATTATGCGATCAATGTGAGGGCAGTTGCGTTGCTCAGCGTGGAGTTCGCTAGAAGGTTCAATGGGAAATCCGGCGGAAGAGTGATCAGCATGACTTCCGGTCAATTCCAAGGGCCGATGGCCGGAGAATTATCTTACGCAACTACGAAAGGAGCGATAGATGCCTTTACGAAGACTTTTGCGGCTGAAGTGGGACACAAAGGGATAACTGTCAACGCCGTCAATCCCGGGCCAACGGATACAGGATGGATGACAGGAGAGCTTCGCCAAGACCTAGCAAGCCGCTCTCCAATGGGGAGGGTTGGCCTGCCTCAGGACGCTGCGCGGCTAGTCGCATTCTTGGCTTCTGATGAAGCGGAATGGATTACGGGACAGAGCATCCACTCAACAGGCGGGTTCGCATAAAGCTCAAAGGGCTACTATTGTTCACTGGCTCTGAACGTTTCGTTCCCATCGTTCTGTTGTAGCTTGAAATGGAAGGTTATGTGAGTGGAGAAACGAGCTTGGGGCTTTCCAGAAAGTCCTTTTTGGAAACCTCTGCTTCCACTTTAAGAAGCATGCGAAACTGCAGTTTTTTTTGCATTTCTGACCCTATGAAGGTGAGATTCCTGCCAGAGAGCAGGTATTTCACCTTCGTTTCCCCTTGACGGCCGATTATTTCTCACATTCATGCCTGATCGCAGGGATTTTACAAAAAAGGCTTCTTGCAACCGAAATTCATGCTCATTCGCAGGCTTCCTCGTCAATCTGCCTTCAAAACACTTGGGGGAAGGGCTGTTCCCCTAAATAGATGCTTCCAATCCCACTTTTTTCTTTTTTAGTGGTTTTGGAGGCCTCTTTTCGGAGAGTCCCTTTATTTGTGAGCCCGTCGATAAGAACCGGATTTTTTTATTTGCCCATATTGACATCAAACAATATTTAATCTATAAATAAAGTAACTTTATTAAGTCTGATTATTAAGTGCCGTTGCTGAAATGAAAGGAGTTTACATGGAGAAAGCCAACGCAAATTTAATGAAAGAAATAAATTTGAATAATCTCCGTCGTGTGATGAGCCAGGTTGGCGTAGCAACAAAGCCCCAGCTTGCTGCAATGACGGGACTTAGCGTGGTAACGATCAACTCGCTTGTGAAAGAACTGCTTGATTGTGGCGAATTATTGGAGGATAAAACGGTTCCTTCGAACGGTGGCAGGCCTGCTGTAACCTACCGTTTCAATTATGATTTCAGTCTGGCTCTAGTCTTGCATGTGAATGAAAAACTAGGCTTGGATGTCGTTTTTGCATCTGTAGTTAATTTGCAAGAGGAAGTTCTGATGAGGGAAGAACATGCCATACAAGTCTTTGATCTTAATCGTTTCTTTGGAATGATCGATCGCATTCTAGCCCTATATCCTTCCGTCAAGGCGATAGGGATAGGGATTCCTGGACAGACCATAAACGGCAAAATTGCAGTTACCAGTCATGAAGAGCTGCAAGGCGTCAGCTTGGTTGAAGAAGTGCAGAACAAATTCGGGCTGCCCGTTATTCTGGAGAATGATGTGAATGCGGCCATAAGCGGCTATTGCAATAAAGAACAGCTGGGCGATAACCAGATCGTATTGGGTGTTTATTTTCCAGAGAAATATCAACCGGGAATGGGC
Organism: Paenibacillus oenotherae; assembly: GCF_019443105.1. Taxonomy (GTDB): domain Bacteria; phylum Bacillota; class Bacilli; order Paenibacillales; family Paenibacillaceae; genus Paenibacillus_Z; species Paenibacillus_Z oenotherae. The sequence goes on along the minus strand of NZ_JAHZIJ010000006.1, from coordinate 149,495 downwards.
ATTTTTCTAGATGGGAGAATTGTTAAAGGAAAGAATGGCATGGCTGGCGAAATCAAGTTTCTTCCTATCGAGATCGACTGGAAACAGCGATTTGCCACAGCGGAATTTGTAGCTATCATATGCAAGTTTATTCATACGCTCAATGCTGTTCTTGCCCCGGATCAAATTGTTGTTTATCGAGAAAATCTAGAAGAGAGCACCTTGCTTCGTGCCTGGGATACGTATGCTTCAAAGTATAAGTTTCCGTCCTTGCCTGAAATTAATGTATCGGATTCATTTTATAAGGATTTTGAAGAAGGGATGAAATGGTTGACCTTGCAGGAACTAAAACCATCGAAATCCAATGGAATCAAGCGGTGAGGTGAGCTTAAATGATTAAAGTGCTAATTGTGGATGATGAAAGCCGGGCGAGAGATATCATTAGAGCGGTCGTCGATTGGAAGAATCTTGGCATGGAAATCGTCGGGGAAGCAGAGGACGGGCAGGATGCGCTTCGCAAAACAGAGCAGCTGCAGCCGAATATCATCATTACCGATATACGGATGGCAGGTATAGACGGGCTTCAATTGCTGCGGTTGCTTCATGAACGTTATCCGCAAATACGGAAGATTGTCGTCAGCGCTTATGATGACTTTTACTATGCCGTACAAGCTCTTCGTTACAATACAATGGCTTATTTACTAAAGCCTGTCAATCAGACGGAGCTGCATGCTGTCCTGCAAAACTGCAAAAGCAGCCTGGGTGTCAAGACATTTACTTTATAATCTAATCTAAAATTCGAACAAGAGGTTACTCACATAAAAGAAGGTGCATGAATGGCAGCAGGAACTGGTGCAGCGGATCTAAAGCCGCACGAAGAAAAACAATGGAATTTATTTCAACTAACATGGCCTATATTTCTTGAATTATTCCTGTTTATGTTAATGGGAACCGTGGATACGTTTATGATCAGTATCGTATCTGATGATGCGGTTTCGGGCGTGGGCGCAGCCAATCAAATCATTAGTATAGCAATCCTGATATTGGAAGTTATCGGATACGGATCGGCCATTGTGGTTGCCCAGTATCTTGGGTCCAAGAGAATCAACGAGGCATCCCAGGTGACAGGGAACGCGATTACACTGAACCTGATCGTAGGAATTGTGATAAGCATTGTGTTCTTGATCTTCGGTGAAATGATGCTTCAATGGATGAATTTGCGGGGCAATGTTCTGGAATATGCCAAATCCTACATGGCCATTGTGGGCGGAGCTATCTTCCTTCAGGCGTTGATTAACGCATTAGCCGCCACGATCCGGACGCACGGGTATACGAAGCAAACGATGATTGTATCCCTGTTTATGAATGTCATACACGTAATTGCCAACTATTTATTGATTTTTGGACATTTTGGCTTGCCGGCTATGGGCGTCGAAGGGGTAGCCATTTCCACAGTGTTCAGCCGCTTTATCGCTCTCCTGATCTTCTTTTCACTTCTATACAAAGTAATGGATGCTCGGATAAAGTTACGCTATTATTACACATTATCTAAAACATATGTGCGCAAAATATTGCGGATCGGCATTCCATCAGCAATGGAATCCTTGGTCTATCAGAGCTGCCAGCTTGTCTTTACCTTCTATGTAACTTACTTGGGTGCAGAAGCTTTAGCTACTCGCCAGTATGCATATCAGATCTCCCACTTCATATTTATGTTCAGCGCGGCGATGGGCATGGGGACCGCCATCATCGTTGGCCATCTCGTGGGAGCACGACTTAAAGACACTGCGTACAGCCGCGTTCTTTCAAGTGTAAAAAGAGCGTTGATTGCCACGGTCATCATTAATTTGATTGTCATTGTATTCCGAGTTCCTATACTCGGCATCTTTACGGACAATCAGAATATTATTCGAATGGGGGCAGAGGTGCTGCTGCTCAGTCTCCTTCTGGAGACAGGGAGAACCTGTAATCTGGTCTTCGTCAATTCGCTGCGTGCAGCAGGCGATGCCAAATTCACCGTCTATGCCGGGCTATTATCAATGGTGTGCATGAGCCTGCCGCTTGGCTACTTCCTGACCTTCAAGCTGGAGCTGGGCTTATCAGGCATATGGCTGGCAATTGCTGCAGATGAATGGCTGCGTGCTGTCGTTATGTATTTCCGCTGGAAAAGCCGTGCGTGGGAAAATTATGCGCTCGTTGATCATCATCCTGCCGGAAAAGGGAATGAAGGTTAAAATTAACGCTCGAACCGCACAAATAGAACACGCCACCAGCCTATCGTCGGGGTCATGAACGAATTGAAATCCATGAATGGGTATGATAAGATAGGTTTTATTTGATGATTGGAGTTGAAGGGAATAATGTAATATTTCTTGCAGACGATATAAATGAATAAAACAATGAAAAGCGATATTTCGCGCGTGTTTTATTTTTTATATGCAAGAAAGTTACGTATTCTTTTTAACTCAAACAATATATCCTTGTCGAGGCCCCTTGGCGGGTTTCGATTAACTGTATTTATTTGAGCTACGGGAAAGTAACTTTCTTGTAGCTTTTATTTTTTTATACAGGAGGATTATTTTATGTCATTAATAAAAGTGATGAACCTGACGTTTGCCTATGATGGCAGCTACGATCATATATTTGACGACGTTAATTTTCAGCTTGATACCGATTGGAAATTAGGATTTACGGGGAGAAACGGCAGAGGTAAAACTACATTTCTGAACTTGCTGCTTGGTAAGTATGAATACAGCGGTAATATTTCAGCCAATGTCAGCTTTGAATATTTTCCATTCCATGTCAAGAACAAGGGAGATAATACGCTTGATATAATCAGCGACATTGTTCCAGATTATCTTCACTGGCAATTGGTACGTGAGCTTTCTTTGCTCAAGCTGTCTGAGGATGTTCTATACCGGCCCTTTGATACATTGTCGAATGGAGAGCAGACGAAGGTGCTGCTGGCGGCATTGTTTCTCAAGGAGAACAGCTTTCTATTAATCGATGAACCAACCAATCATCTGGACATGGAAGCAAGAAAACTGGTCAGTAAGTATCTCAACTCCAAAAGCGGATTTATTCTGGTCTCTCACGACAGATCATTTCTGGATAACTGTGTTGATCATATCCTCTCCATCAACAAGACCAATGTGGAAATTCAAAAAGGCAATTTCTCCGACTGGTGGGAAAATAAACAGAGACAAGATCATTATGAACTTGCAGAGAATGACAAGCTAAGAAAAGATATTAAACGATTGTCGGATGCTGCCAAGCGAACGAGCAACTGGTCACATGAAGTGGAGAAAACGAAAAACGGTACGAGAAATTCCGGTTCCAAGGTAGATAAAGGGTATGTAGGCCACAAAGCCGCTAAAATGATGAAGCGCTCTAAATCAATGGAGCAAAGACAGCAATCCGCTATTGACGAGAAATCGCTGCTCCTTAGAAATATTGAAAGCTCTGAGAGCTTAAAGATTGCTCAATTGCCTTACCATAAAAACCTGCTTGCCGAGCTTGAGCATGTGTCGATTTATTACGGTGAGAAGCAGGTATGCGGGGATATCAGCTTGAAGATTGAACAGGGTCAACGAATTGCGCTTCAGGGCAAGAATGGCTCTGGAAAATCAAGTATCATTAAACTGATTTGCGGTGAGCCTATCCACTATACCGGCACATTCAGAAAGGGAAGCCAGCTTAAAATTTCCTATGTCTCACAGGACACCTCGCATTTACAGGGCACTTTGACGAGCTACGCGGCAAGCAACGGGATTGATGAAAGCCTTTTTAAATCTATTCTAAGAAAGCTTGATTTCTCTCGCGTGCAATTTGAGAAGGATATTTCTGCTTTTAGCGGTGGCCAGAAGAAGAAGGTACTGATTGCCAAAAGTCTTTGCGAGAAGGTTCATTTGCAAATTTGGGATGAACCGCTTAATTTTATTGATATTATCTCACGCATGCAAATTGAAGAGCTGCTGCTTGAATATTCACCAACCATTCTTTTTGTCGAGCATGACAGTGAATTTTGCAAAAACATCGCTACAAAAATTATTGAGCTTTAATTTATGAAGGGATTTATTGGGCAGCCTCTTGCGGGCTGCTTTTTTTTGATCGCAAAGGGCAGCATTCTGTATTCTGTATGCATTCGATCCGGTTTAATTTACATTAGTTAATTATATAAGTTAGTGATATCATTTAATGAGGGGAACCTAACACTAGCTTTAAAGAACCGGACGTAAGCGAATTCGCTGGGGCAATTGAAGATTTGACGAGGCTGACCCGACTTGAGCGCAGGTTTTATTGAGCTGCAGAGCTTGGGAGATATGCTTCTCATTTTTTACCTGCCTATTATCAAGGCAATAGTAGATATTTTAATCTATAATAATTGTAATACACGATGATATTGTTATAATTGAGATAGAGTAAAGATTTGTGACGAGGCCGCGTCATAGCTTGGGGAGATGCCTGAGCAGAAGCGCCTGTATTTTTTTGCAAATTTCAAGGTATAAGGATGGTAGACATGAGCAACGGAGAAACGAAAACAGACGTCATCTTAATAGGTGCCGGAATCATGAGTGCGACTTTAGGGACGCTTCTGAAGGAGTTAGTGCCGGAGTGGCAAATTACAGTGTTTGAGAAGCTCGACAATGCTGGAGAGGAAAGCTCCAATGAGTGGAACAATGCAGGAACAGGGCATGCAGCACTGTGCGAGCTTAACTACACTGTCGAGAAACCGGACGGATCTATAGATATTAGCAAGGCTATCCAAATTAATGAACAGTTCCAGCTTTCCATGCAGTTTTGGTCTTATCTTGTGAACAGCAAGCGAATAAGCAATCCGCAGGACTTCATTATGCCATTGCCTCATATGAGTATGGTGCAAGGGGAACAAGATGTATCCTTTTTGAAGAAAAGATTCGAAGCGATGTCGAATAATCCGCTGTTTCAAGGGATGGAATTTTCCGACGACCCGGCTAAACTGATGGAATGGATTCCGCTTATTATACAAGATCGTCTATCGAATGATCCTATAGCAGCAACAAAGATCGACAATGGAACGGATGTCAACTTTGGTGCTTTAACCCGCATTTTGTTCGATCACTTGAAAAGCAAGAACGTCGATATCAAGTACAAGCATAGCGTGGATAAGCTCAAACGCACGAGCGACGGTGCCTGGGAATTGAAAGTGCGGAACGGTAGCGGCAATATCGAGCGCCACACCGCCAAATTCGTCTTTATCGGAGGCGGGGGAGGAAGTCTGCATTTACTGCAAAAATCCGGTATTCCGGAAGGAAGACATATCGGCGGATTCCCGGTTAGCGGGATTTTTATGGTGTGCAATAATCCGGATGTTGTGGCGCAGCATCATGCAAAAGTGTACGGTAAAGCCAAGGTCGGAGCTCCTCCAATGTCTGTTCCGCATCTGGACACAAGATTTATCGAGAATAAAAAATCGCTGCTGTTCGGACCGTTTGCCGGCTTCTCGCCAAAGTTCCTGAAGACCGGTTCTATGTTTGATTTGGTGACCTCGGTTAAGCCGAATAATCTCGTCACTATGCTGTCGGCTGGGGCCAAGAACATGTCCTTGACCAAATACCTGATCGAGCAAGTGATGCTGTCGAAAGAGAAGCGCATGGAAGAGCTGCGAGAGTTTATCCCGAATGCCAAGAGCGAGGATTGGGACTTGGTCGTAGCGGGCCAACGTGTGCAGGTTATTAAGGATACTCCCGCTGGCAAGGGCACACTGCAATTTGGTACGGAAGTTATTAGTGCCGCTGATGGCTCAATTGCAGCATTGTTAGGCGCTTCTCCAGGGGCTTCTACGGCTGTCCACGTCATGCTTGAAGTCGTTAAAAAATGCTTCCCGCAGCATGTGAAAGAGTGGGAACCAAAAATTAAAGAAATGATTCCTTCATACGGCGTGTCACTTATGCAAAATCCGGAGCTTCTGCAAGAAGTTCATGCTGCAACAGGAGAGGCACTTGGCCTCAGAGAAAAGGGACTTGTCTATAGTTAATTGTAATCAGAGAAGGGGATAAGCGAGCTGCGAGCCAGGCGAAACATGCGAAACGGCAGCTTTTTTCTCAATTCTGGCATGATGAAGGTGAAATGCCTGCCAGCGTGCAGGTATTTCACCTTAGTATCTCCATAACGGCCGATTTATTCTTAAATTCATGCTTCATCGCAGGAATTTTACGATTATGGCGTCTTGGAGCCGAAATTCATGCACATTCGCAGGCTTCTTACTCCGTCATACTGCCTTCAAAAACAGTTGGAGAAGGGGTTGTCCGAGTTGTCCAGTAAGTTGTTGGATGATTTCAGAGTCCCCATATAGAATAAGGGATGCTTCCAGCTCCACTTTTTAGTGGTTTGGAGGCATTTTTTACATCATTTGCGATTGACTCATTGGATATTAGTCTTTTCGGGCAGCCCCTCTTTATTTTGTTGTAGCTCCTGAAGAAGTGGAGTACATAACCAAACAGACCATTTGAAGGGAGAGATGAATTTGAGAATTGGCATTATTGGCGATTTTAATCCGGTGTATCTTTCACAGCAGGCGACAAATGAAGCATTAATCCATTCCATTGCTGGAATGGGAGTGCAAATGGAATTTGACTGGATTCCAACGGCGTCTATTGCTGAGCAGCTGGATACGATCACAACAACATATCACGGTTTCTGGATCGCGCCGGGTATTCCTGAATCTGTAGAAGGAGTACTGCAAATCATAAGCTATGCCCGCGAGCATGATGTTCCATTGATAGGAACTTGCGGTGGATTCCAGCACATGATAGTCGAGTATGCCAAAAACAAATTAAAGCTTGCGGATGCAGATCATGAAGAGCTGAATCCCGATGCTTCTCAGCTTGTTATAAGCAAACTGACTTGTTCGCTGGTCGGTCAAAAGGGGGAAGTGTTTATTAAAAGCCCTTCGCTCGTTGCGGATATTTACCGACAACCGATTACAATCGAGCAATTTAGATGCAGCTACGGGTTAAACCCGGAATTTGAAGCGCAAATTGATGAAGCAGGGTTGAAAATTGCAGGAACTGATGCTGAAGGAAGGCCGCGAATAGTTGAATTGCCGGATCATCCATTTTTTGTCGGGACGTTGTTTGTTCCCCAGTTGAGCTCAACGCCAGACCACCCGCATTGTCTGGTGGATGCATTCATTAAACATGTGATCCATGCGGCCGACTAAAGAACTAAAGTTGTATGACCGCCGTAACTTTTCACCAGTAACCTGCGTTATAATAATGTAAAAAATACATAATATAGCGTATCGTTAGGAGAAGTGGTGGCAGTGAACAAATGGATTAAATCAGTAGTTGGCTCTGCGGTAATCGGGAGCTTCCTCTTGGCGGGTACATCCGCATACGCAGCTTCTGCTTCTGTCTTCGTTAATGGGCAAGCTCAATATGACACGATCACGGTAGAAGGACGGACATTGGTGAAATTGCGGTCATTGACCGATCCAAAATGGCTTGTTTTCGCATATGATTCCAAGACGCGCATCGTAATGGTACATACCAAAGACAACAGCAAGACCGTACAGCTGCGAGAAGGGGAGAAGACGGCCACAGTTAACGGTGAAAAAGTGGAAATAGATGCTGCCGTCGTAAACAAGAACGGCTTGACTTACGTACCGCTTCGGTTTATAAGCGAGTCGCTTGGCGCTAGTGTTCATTATAATGCCCAAGAGAAACGTGTCATCGTTCGTACACCTGCACGCCAGGCTCAATACGAGACATTGATGCGCGGGGATCTCACTGAGGCACGCGGAATTGCCCTTGGACTGATGAGATTGAAGGGGAAAGCACCTGCTACAGTACCAGGTGAAGGGTATCATTATAATTACTATACATTTCCGGAAGGGGAAGCGTTGCGGTTCACCATGAATTACGCTGGCTACAGCGAAGCTTATTATGAGGTGAATGAGGATGGCCTCGCAATACTCAAATGGCAGCTGGATAACGTAGCGGAACGTGAATGGGGAACGAAACCGAACTTTACGAGCTATGTCTATTTTTTGGACGAGTTTATGGGCGGCGTGTTTACTTATGGTATAGTAGACAAGCAAGGCAAAGATACGCAGTTAGGGAGATTCCATCAGGATAGTACCCACAATCTAGTTTTGCCCATCAAAGGCGAGAAACGGACGGATGCCAGGCCGTAGGAAGCATTGTGCAAGTATTTGCCAAACAATCAAATCGTCTTGACCTGGCACTCAATAGAAGTTATTATAGATACATAAAGTCTTTAATGAAGGTGATGACATCCACAATGAAGTTCTCTAAAGCGACGAACTATGCCCTTCACACCATGCTTTTTCTTGCCGCAGCAGCTCCAGATAAACATATCGGTGTTCAGCCGCTCGCTGAGCGGCAAGAGGTTTCGCCTACGTATCTATCCAAAATACTGACCAAGCTGGTAAAGGCGGGAATGATCGAATCTGCTTCTGGAGCCAATGGCGGATACCGGTTAAAGCGGAATTGGGAGGACATATCATTCCTGGATATCATTCATGCGATTGAAGGCACGGCCTCTCTGTTCGATTGCGACTTCAATCACGGAACGGAATGTTTGATTCAAAAGGTAATGGTAGAGGCCGAGGAGGAAATGGAGACCTACTTGAAAAATAAAAAGATGGCTGATCTGGCCAAGACCGTCAAGCTTTCGCTGTAAAGCGAGTTTTTTTGAACTAATTACAGATATTATGAGTCTATTAAGTCGTTTATATTTCATTTAAGGGAGATGCGTACGATGACGAATGAGCTTTTTCATGCAGCGGTTTGGGAAAAGACCTGGAGAGAAGATGGGCATACAGCGGTGGAGAAGATGAAGAGAGCTGGAATCGATCCAGCCCGCTCGTTTGATCAGAAGGCCAAAGCGTTCAACAAGGAAGTCTTTAGTGAAGAAGGCAGACGAAGAGCGAAGCGCATTATAAATTGGCTGGATGATCAGGGAGTCGCCTTTAACGGGAAATCGATTCTGGATATTGGTGCGGCGTCGGGCGGCTTTACGGTACCCTTCGCCGATAGAGGAGCCGCTGTTACAGCCGTAGAATCCTCTCTTCCTCTGGTCGAGCTTATGAAAGAAAATGTCTCGGGCCTCACAAGCGGAACGGTCGAGATCGTATCCAAGCCGTTTGAGGACATCGATATCGAGGCAATGGGATGGGAACAGGCCTTTGACCTCGTTTTTGTCTCCATGTGCCCGGTGCTGCGCGATTGGGAAAGTGTGGAGAAGGTGCTGGGCTGCGCGCGGGAATTTTGCTATATGAGCATGTCGGTTGGCCCAAGCGAGCACAGTCTGTTCGATGAGGTGTGGCCGCTCATTACCGACCGTCCCCGGAAATCCGGGCATTGGGAGATGGGATATCTGCAACACTTGCTGCTGCTCAAGGGTTATGCCTATCAGTCGCTGATCACTCGTGAAATGAAAACGACGGTAGTATCCAGAGCAGCGGCGTTCGATGAGGTGGCCAGCAGGCTGAAGCTATTCGGTTTGCCTGCGGATGAGCGAATTCGCAGCATTGTCTCTGAGCATTTGGAGAGGAATTATCCTGAGGACCAAGTGACGATCCAGCAGGGGGGACGATTCGGCAAGGTACTGGTTCGATTGCAAAGCCAGAATATGTACAGCAGAGACGATCAGGCAGGCAAGGCGGAATAACCGCCGGAAGGCGCGCTCGGTACGGAAAAAAGACAAGCGAGATGCGAGCTAGGCGAAACCTGCGAAACGGCATTTATTTGCGCGGATCCGGCCCCATGAAGGTGAAATGCCTGCCAGAGTGCAGGAATTTCACCTTCGTTTCTCCTTATCGGCCGATTTTTTCTCACATTCATGCTTCATCGCAGGAATGTTGCCATTATGGCGTCTTATAGCCGAAATTCATGCACATTCGCAGGTTTTTTACTCCGTCACTCTGCCTTCAAATCGGTTGAGAAGGGGGCTGAGAGTGGGTTGATGATCTCAGAGTCCCCGCTAAGTCCTCTAAATACAATTAATAAGATGCTTCTATCTCCACTTTTTGTGGTTTTGGAGGCATTTTTTCGCATCAGCGGGGACTGATTCATTGGATGTTGGACTTTTCGGACAGCTCCTTTATTGCGTTCTTCTAGCAGCGGGACTGTTCGAATTGCGAGGCGGTCGGTCGGCTAAAGCCAAAGCAAGGTCGAGTCTTCGCTATGGAGACGAAAGCGTTCAAGTTCTAAAATGTTTAGTAAACGAAACTGATGTCCGAATAGATAGTGAAAAATCGAGTGTTTTCGAGACTTTTCGCTCTGTATTTATGCATGTTTAGTAACTATTTCATTCAACATTGAACTAAAACCGCTATTATGGTATTATTTTATCATGATATTTAGTAAACAAATATACCTGGCTTGATACTAGTAAAAGAGGGAAATGCTATGGCAACAATCAGAGATATTGCCCGAGAGGCGAAGGTTTCGGCAGCTACTGTTTCTAGAGTGCTGAACGCGGACGAAACCTTGTCGGTCACGGAAGATACGAAGAACCGAATTTTGCAGACGGCTGAACGGTTGAACTACGCTCATTCCAGTAGAAAGAGAAAGGCCGCTTCCGCTAAAGCTCAGCTAGAAGAGCCCGGAGCGACAGGAAATACGGCAATACCAGGAGTGTCGGGAGCTCAGGATGGGAAGCAATCGCTGCGAATCGGCCTGCTTGTCTGGTGTCCCCCAGAGATCGAGTTTGAAGATCCTTATTTTCTTGCGATTCGGCAGGGAATTGAACGGCGGCTTGCAGAGCTTGGAATTGGGCTGTGGAAAGTTTTTCGATTGAACAGCCTGCATCTGGAGAGTCCGCAAGACGAGCTGGACGGGCTTATTGTGGTAGGGAAGGTATTGCCGGAAATTGCGCTCCGTCTTATTGGACGGAACGAACGCATCGTATTTATTAACTTCTCGCCTGACGAGGACAATTTCGATGCGGTCATAACGGATTTCAAGAAGGCCACGGAGCGCGCGCTCGATCATTTGACGGGCAAAGGGTTCCGGAGGATCGGCTACATTGGCGGTGAAGAATGCACCCATGGACTGAACGGGGAATGCTTCCCTTTCGAAGAGGAGCGGCATAGAGCATTTCGCCTCTACATGACCGAACGGGGATTATATGACACGAGAGACGTTCATCTGGGTACTTGGTCGCTGTCAGACGGCTACAGACTGATGAAACAAGCCATTGACCAAGGCGAACTTCCGGAGGCATTCTTCATCGGAAGCGATTCTGCCGCAATCGGCGCGCTCAAGGCGCTTCAGGAAGCGGGGATTTCGGTTCCGGAACGTGTTGCTATTGTCGGCTTCAACGATATCGAGTTGTCATCCTTCATTAACTTGCCGCTGACGACGGTAAGAATATGCACGGAGCAGATGGGGAGATCGTCCGTTAATTTATTGATGGAGCGGCTGGAAGGCCGCGAGATTACGGTTAAGCTGTCGGTAGCCTCCAGTCTTGTCGTTCGCCAAAGCTGCGGATCGCAAAAATAATGAACATGATTTCAAGGAAAGGCGTACAGACAGATTCGATGTTTTTCCTATAGAGGCTGGTTTATTTCCGGTCTTTCTTTGGCGCCGTTAAAGGCTGATTCGTTACTTATGCAATCCAGGAGGGTACACAACATGACGATACACTATGATGAACAACGCCGCGTCTTCCATCTTTCGACGGTTAAGACAAGCTATATTTTTCAAGTCATTCAGGACGGCTATTTGGCCCATCGCTATTGGGGAAAGCGCATCGCCCGCTTCGGCGATTCCAATCCAATCGTGTCGATTGACCGGCCCTTGTCTCCGAATCCTTATCCGCATCACAAGGAGAGCGGATTTTCGCTTGATACGCTTCAGCAGGAATTTCCGGGCTTTGGGACAAGCGATTTTCGGATGCCAGCCTATCAGCTGGAGGAGGAGAGCGGCTCCTCCACTGCAGACCTGCGCTACAGCAGCTACCGTATATATGAGGGGAAACCTCCTTTGGCAGGGCTCCCAGCCACGTATGCCGAGTATGAGACGGAGGCGCAGACTTTGGAGCTCGAACTGCGGGACCGGGTCAATGGCCTTGTTGTTTATCTGCTTTACACGGTGTTTCCGCAATATAATGCGATTGTTCGCTCTGCCCGTTTTGTCAATATGGGCGCGCAGAAGCTGAAGCTGCTTCGCGCATTCAGCATGAACGTCGATTTCGAGAGCGCGGACTATGAGTTGCTGCATCTGTCCGGAGGCTGGGCCAACGAGCGCAACATCATCCGCCGACCGCTGTATAAAGGCATGCAGTCGGTCGAGAGCAAGCGTGGAGCCAGCAGTCCGCAGCATAATCCGTTTCTGGCGCTTCTAAGCCGCGATGCCGGGGAGCAGACCGGAGAAGTGTACGGGATGAATCTGGTATACAGCGGGAATTTCTACGCAGGCATCGAGGTTGACCAGTATGATACGGCCCGTGTCCTTCTCGGAATCAACCCTTTTGATTTCAACTGGCTGCTCGAGCCCGGAGAGAGTTTCCAGACGCCGGAGGCGGTTATGGTCTACTCGGATGAGGGGCTTGGCGGCATGTCCAGAACCTATCATCGGCTGTACCGAAGCCGCTTGTGCCGCGGGAAGTTCAGAGATAAGGAGCGGCCGATTCTGATCAATAACTGGGAAGCGACTTATTTCGATTTTAATGCTGATAAAATCGTCGCGATCGCGGCAAAAGCGCAGCAGCTTGGCATTGAGTTGTTCGTGCTCGACGACGGATGGTTTGGCAAGCGCAATGATGATACCAGCTCGCTTGGCGACTGGGTGGTGGACGCCACGAAGCTTCCCGGTGGTCTGGATAAGCTTGCTCGAGACGTTAACGCTATGGGCATGGCATTCGGCTTATGGTTCGAGCCGGAGATGGTCAACGAGGACAGCGAGCTGTACCGCCAGCATCCAGACTGGATCATTCATGCCGCGGGCCGGTCAAGCTCGACTGGAAGATGCCAGTACGTGCTCGATTATTCGCGCAAGGACGTCTGCGACGCGATCATTGCGATGTTGTCCGAAGTGCTGTCCAGCGCTCCGATCTCCTACGTGAAATGGGATATGAACCGTCATATGACGGAGATCGGTTCGGCCGCGCTGCCGCCCGAACGGCAGCGGGAGACCGCGCACCGTTATATATTGGGGCTGTATCGCGTGATGGAGGAACTGACCACCGCATTCCCTGATGTGCTGTTTGAAAGCTGTGCGAGCGGGGGCGGCCGCTTTGATCCCGGTATGCTTTACTACATGCCGCAGACGTGGGCAAGCGACAATTCCGACGCACTCAGCCGACTCAAGATTCAATACGGGACAAGTCTCGTCTATCCGGTCAGCAGCATAGGCGCGCATGTGTCGGCTGTGCCCAACCATCAGGTAGGACGCATGACTCCGCTTGAGACGCGCGGGAATGCTGCGATATCCGGGGTGTTCGGCTACGAGCTCGACCCAACGGCCTTCACGGCGGATGAAGAGCGAATGGTTAGGGAACAAGTGGCGCTGTATAAGGAAATCCGGCGCGTCATCCAGTTTGGAGAATTCTATCGGCTGCTTGACCCGTTCGCGGGTAATGAGGCGGCATGGATGTTCATTTCAGAGGACGGCTCCGAGGCGATCGTCTTTTACTTCAAAATATTGGCCCAGCCGAACCCTGGCATCCGCTCGATACGGCTTGCGGGGCTCGAACCGGAGGCGGTTTACCGGATGGATGGAGAGGAAGGCGAGTTCGGCGGAGATGAACTGATGCATGTCGGCATCCGTGTGCCTGCTGCGCTCATTACGGGGGACTTCCGGAGTCATATGTGGCGGCTGCGCAGGGTTATGTAATACTGATTTGAAGTGGTCTAGTGATGGAGGCATTGCAAGATGGAATTAACGACAATAATCGGGCTGAGTGCTGCCGTATTAACGACAGCCGCATTTTTGCCGCAAACAATCAAGACGATCAGAGAAAAAGATACGAGAGGGATCTCCGCATTAATGTACAGTATGTTTACTGTCGGTACCCTGCTATGGCTGGTTTACGGAATCGCGACAAGGGACTGGCCGGTGCTGATTGCCAATGCCGTTACCTTCTCCTTTTCGGCAACGATCCTTGCGTTGAAGCTAAAGTATCGTTAGCGGTAGCAAGCTCGGTCAGCATGTAATAAGGGTTTAAAAAGAACCTTCAGCCCCACTTTTATAGTGGTTTTGAAGGTTCTTTTGTGTATTTTATAGGTTTGACTCACGTGAAAGCCAGGCAATATGGCGGTGCTCAGTGATGGAAGCCAGCGAGGGCGGTATGTGCTGGGTTTCTAATTCGAAGAGTGAGATGCAAGCTAGGCGAAACATGCGAAACGGCATGTATTTGCTCGATGCTCGCCCCATGAGTGTGCAATGCCTGCCAGCGTGCAGGTATTTCACCTTTATTTGCCCTTATCGGCCGATTCTTTCCCAAATTCATGCTTCATCGCAGGAATGTTACGATTATAGCGTCCTGTAGCCGAAATTCATGCACATTCGCAGGCTTCTTACTCCGTCATCACCACACTTGGAGAAGGTGAAAGGCAGCGTTAGGGAACCCCCGGGAACGGAGGCAGCAGGGGAGGCGACAAGGGTTCATTCCGACATTACAAGCAGCGGACAAGGCAGAACTGGAACTCGATCGAACCCGGTTGGGCATGATTGAGGGATCAGACATACCCCTCTTCTTCATAACGATAATAATTAAATAAAATTAGATAAAAATTTATTGCAAAACGATAAATTAACTGTTAGAATCACCTTATAAAAATGGTGAGAGGTGTTTTTATGAAACGAGGATCAACATTATTCTTGAAGGGAGTTGTTGTCCTTATTGGAATGGCGGCACTTGCTGTCTGTATATTTATGCTGCCGGATATTGCGAGAAGAGATGCAGAAGCGCATCCAGAGACTTCTTACTTGCAATATCCCTTTTTAGCAGGCGCGTATGTATTGTCCCTTCCACTTTTTATTTCCTTGTACCAGGCATTTAAGCTTTTGAGCTATATAGACCAGAACAAGGCTTTCTCGGACTTGTCGGTCAGAGCTTTGAGGCATATCAAGTACAGCGGGATCCTGCTCAGCAGCGTCATTGCAGCAGGAATGCTATTCATTATTATATTTATTGACGATGATGTAGCAGGGATTATCGGATTGGGGATCATGTGCACGTTTGCTTCCGCCGTAATTGCCATCTTTGCGGCACTGCTGCAAAGGCTTCTGAGGGATGCGATAGCTATAAAATCAGAGAACGATTTAACGGTCTGAGGCGGTTCTGAAAAATTCAAGTGAGGTGCAGTTATGGAACGAGGAACAACACTCTTTTTAAAGGCAGCAGTAATCGTTATTGGAATCCCGGTGCTTGCTCTGTGCATATTTCTGGTACCGGAGATAGCGAGATTTATAACTGAATTGTACCCAGAGCATACGTATTTGCAATATCTCGTTTACATCGATTTGTATGCAGCGGCGATTCCATTTTACTTTGCCCTGTATCAAGCTTTTAAACTTTTGGGCTATATCGACAACAACAAGGCTTTCTCGGAGCTATCTGTACAGGTATTGAAGAATATCAAATACTGCGCAATCACAATTAGTGGTTTGTACGTGTTAGGCATGCCGCTCTTCTATCTCATAGCGGAGAAAGACGATGCTCCAGGCATTATCTTAATCGGAATGGTCATGGTTTTCGCCTCCCTGGTGATTGCCGTTTTTGCCGCTGTTCTCCAAAGGCTTCTAAAAGAGGCTATTGATATAAAATCAGAAAATGATTTGACGGTCTGAGGTGAATGACATGGCGATTATAATTAATGTTGACGTGATGCTGGCGAAAAGGAAGATGAGCGTAACCGAGCTTTCGGAGAGAGTTGGCATAACGATGGCCAATCTTTCCATATTGAAGAATGGCAAGGCTAAAGCGATTCGTTTATCTACTTTGGAGGCGATTTGCAAGGCGTTAGAATGCCAGCCTGGAGATATTCTGGAATATAAGATGGACGAAGATTGATTCGGATGCAGCCTTGGCAGCATGTCCTGGTAAGCAAAAAGGGCGCCTCAGGCCATGCAATCATGGCTTTCGAGGCGCTCTTCTCTTTATATTGATCTGCTCCGTTTCGTTCTTTTCGTGGAAGTGCGCTGCGATGGTTTGCCGGTCTTTGTTGCTGTCGATTTTACAGTCGATTTTGCTTTAATGGAGCTGTTGGTTTTGCCCTTTGTGGATGGTTTTCTGGTTTTGCAGGAAGCATTGGGAGACATGGTGTATCCATAGGTTTGATCCGACAAGGGTGGTGTGTATCCGCTGGTACCTTGTAATCCTCGTGATCCGTTTGAGCCGGTTGAACCGCTGGTGCGGTTGGGAGATACGGTCCTGGTAGTAAGCACTCTGAACGCTGCCGCGACCTTCTGGGCAAAGGCAAGAGGCGGTTCGACGGATTTAAAGTGGATATACATCAACCGCGGGTTATCGAATAGCCAGCGGTTGTGCAATGCGGTCACTTCAATACCGCGCGTCCGAAGCTGCGAGATAAACGGATTAACTTCCTCCTGCAGGAGAACTGTTTCACCCAAATTGAGCGCATTTCCCTGGTTGTCAAGATCTTCGAAAGAAAACAGAGCGGCAATCGCAAGCACCGAATTGGTTCGCCTGCCTTGAATTAATGGGCGAAGGTTGCTGCGAATCCGGGTTACCGTACATACGCCGTTTACAACATCTGCAGTACCACCCAATGTGTTAGCAAACGTTCGGCAAAGTGAATTGGGCATTGTCCAGTTTGACAAATCTATCAGCTCCTGTAGCAAAGTGATCTTCTATACTATTCTCACAGCAGCGAATTGATAGGGTACTAGTCTATAAGAGTAAAAAAGAACTTCACGCCGCCGGGAGGCCGCGCACGGTAACCGCGCGCGCCTCCCGGCGCGCGGTGCCATCGCGGCACGCGGTGCTCGGTCACACGTCGGCGGTCAAACCAGAGACAAGCGAGCTGCGAGCTCGGTGAAACATGCGAAACGGCAGCTTTTTTCTCGTTTCCGACCCCATGAAGGTGAAATGCCTGCCAGAGGGCAGGTATTTCACCTTCATTTCTCCTTTACGGCCGATTTTGCCTCAAATTCATGCCTGATCGCAGGAATGTTACCATTATGGCGTCTTGTAACCGAAATTCATGCACATTCGCAGGCTTCTTCTTATGTGGTCGACCGACCGCCGTCATGCAGCAAAACACCGCGCTGGGAGCTGCGCTCGCGCGAACTCCGTCACTCTGCCTTCAAACCACTTGGAGAAGGGGGTGTCCACATGTCCCCAACTACAATGAAAGGGATGCTTCGAGTTCACTTGGCTAACCTGGCACATCTTAATAATCGAGAAGGCGTCCGTTATCATGCCATTGACCGTATATTTTATTGTCCCTTGTATTTGTTATAAATTTGTCTAATCTGCTATGGAATAAATCCGGCTGATGTTTATTGCTTTGGATCGTGTCGATCCGAATTCTTTTATAGAGATCCGGGAAGGC
Source organism: Paenibacillus oenotherae (assembly GCF_019443105.1). Classification (GTDB taxonomy): domain Bacteria; phylum Bacillota; class Bacilli; order Paenibacillales; family Paenibacillaceae; genus Paenibacillus_Z; species Paenibacillus_Z oenotherae. The sequence goes on along the minus strand of NZ_JAHZIJ010000006.1, from coordinate 131,986 downwards.
CAAGAAATGCTCATAGGTTTGATTCTCCTCTTGCAGCCTTTGCATGATCAGCCTATCTATTATAAAAGAAGAGGGGGCCATATCGGGAAGTACCTTTCTACCTTCATCACTCATTAACCCCAGCTTCTCCAGGCGGCGGACACGTTCCTTATTCAGTTCAGTCCAGGAGCTTTTTTTGCTTCTAGGTGATAGTCTTTGCGCCGTCTGTGTTTCGGATATTCTCTTTTTGATCCCGTCAATCCATCCAAAACATAGAGATTCTTCGACTGCGTCCAAATACAGCAGCGTATCTGGGCGCGGCGTCATACTGACAACAACCCAACAGAATTGTTCAGTCTTACAATTCTCCTGCAGCCAAATCCTCAAATCTTCTCTCGATCTTACGGTCAGCAGATTGTCAATTTCCATAGATCCAATATCTCCTTTTACAGACATTATCATCGGTATTATCCTGCGGTTCGTACCGTCTTCTGTTGTTATTATAAAAAAATAAGTATGACAACAGTATGTCATACTTAATAAAAAGGGGGCATTTCGAATGCCGCTCAATACAGGGTAGTGGTGAAAGAACCATTCTAATGCTGAGTAGTCCTTCATTGTGTTAGAATCAATCTAGAATATTCAGCAAAAATGCCGTTGACTTGACACCAAAAGGTGTCCTACAATTAAACATGAAATCATTTACACCAAATAATATCGTTGGAGAGAGTGTTGTGAGAGATAACAACCAGCTGCGGGATGTGTTTGACGCGATTGCAGATCCAACTAGGCGCCAATTGATTCGTCTGTTAGCAGGGGCTGAGGAGATACCGCTCCATGAATTAACGACCCAGTTTCCAATGGGCCGCACAGCGGTATCCAAACATCTGACCGTCCTTAAAGAGGCTGGATTGGCACTTGACCGTAAAGTTGGCAGAGAAACGAGATATAGGCTGGACGCCTCACCACTCAGAGAAGTTCAAGATTGGCTGGCGTTCTACAATAAGTTCTGGAGTGCAAATTTATTGCGCTTGAACCAGCTATTAGAGGAAGAAGAATGAGTGCGGGGTGACGCTGAGCGGGCCGAATGGATTCGGTGCCAGCCGGATATCTTTCGTTTCCCGGCGATAAATGCTGCTTGACCCGAATCAACATAAACCGGCTGCATGCCGTTTGCTGCAGCCGGTTTATGTTGATCTGACTACTTCTTGTTGCTTCGGATCAAGCCGAGAACTGCCCGGCTTGATCTGCGCGGGAATGGTACAATGTGAACAGAAGCACAAATAAACACTATTGGAGGGATATGAAGTATGAGTGAATTCAATCAGGAATATATCGCAATCTCAGGTGCGAGGGAAAACAATCTCAAGAACGTATCCTTGCGCATTCCCAAGCGCAAGATCACGATCTTTACCGGCGTATCTGGATCCGGCAAGTCATCGATCGTCTTCGATACCATCGCTGCAGAATCCACACGCCTTCTGAATGAGAACTTCAGCATGTTCGTGCGCAATTTCCTGCCCCGCTATCCGCAGCCGGAAGCGGATGCAATCGAGAATCTGAGCATGGCTGTTATTGTAGATCAGAAGCGATTGGGCGGCGGTTCCCATTCCACGATGGGCACGATTACCGATATCTCTCCCATTCTCCGTCTGCTCTTCTCCCGAGTGGGCCAGCCCAATATTGGACAAGCGCATATGTTCTCGTTTAACGATCCGCAGGGCATGTGTCCCGAATGCAATGGAATCGGCCGCAAGCTTGGCGTAGACATGAGCAAGGCGGTGGACATGTCCAAGTCGTTGAATGAAGGGGCAATCATGCTGCCGGATTATGGGGTAAGCGGCTGGGAATGGTCGATGGTCGTGCAGTCAGGCTCCTTCGATCTCGACAAAAAGCTCAGCGATTATTCGGATGAGGAGCTGGAGCAGCTGCTGTACGGCAAGGCGAGAAAAGTGAAGATGGACTTCGCCGGCAAGGCAATGAATATTACAGTGGAAGGCATCATTGAGAAGTTCACCAACAAATATATTAAGCAGGATGTGAAGATGAAGTCCGAGCGTACCCAAAAATCGGTTGCGCCATACATATCTGAGGGGCCTTGTTCCAGCTGTCGCGGTGCAAGGCTCAGTCAGGCTGCGCTAAGCTGCAGGATCAATGGACTCAACATTGCAGAGATGTCCTCGCTAGAGGTTGGCCAGCTCATCCGCGTCATTCATGAGATTGACGATGCGATCGCCGCGCCAATTGCCAAGTCGCTGACAGAGCGGCTGCAGCATCTGGTGGATGTCGGCCTTGATTACTTGACGCTGGACCGTGAGACGGACACATTGTCCGGGGGAGAGTCACAGCGGGTCAAGATGGTGAAGCACCTTAGCGGCAGCCTGGTGGATGTCACTTACATTTTCGATGAGCCAAGCGTTGGCCTGCATCCCCGTGATGTACACCGGTTAAATGAATTGCTTCAGAAGCTGCGCGACAAGGGCAATACCGTCATTGTCGTTGAGCATGATCCCGATGTGATCAAGGTGGCGGATCATATTGTTGACGTTGGGCCCCATGCCGGCAGTCGCGGCGGTACCATCACCTATGAAGGAAGCTTCCAGGGACTGCTGGAGGCAGGTACACTGACAGGCAACCATATGAAGCGGCCGCTTCAACTGAAGCAGAATTGCAGGCAGCCGTCCGGCAAGCTGTCTATCAAGGATGCCACACTGCACAACGTGCGAAATGTAAGTGTAGATATTCCAACCGGAGTGCTGACAGTCGTTACGGGGGTCGCGGGCTCGGGCAAAAGTACGCTGATCAACGACGTCTTCCTCAGCCAGCATTCGGATTCGATCGTCATCGATCAATCGGCGGTAGGCGTGTCAACACGCTCGAACCCAGCGACCTACACAGGCATTATGGATGATGTGCGCAAAGCATTCGCTACCGCGAATAAGGTGAACCAAGGCCTGTTCAGCTTCAACTCCAAGGGGGCTTGCGAGAACTGCCAAGGGCTTGGTGTTGTATATACAGATCTTGCATTCCTCGACAGCGTGAAGCTGCCATGCGAAGTATGTGATGGCAAACGGTTCAAGGAAGAGGTGCTTGCTTACAAGCTCAATGGCAAGTCTATTGCAGAAGTGCTGCAGATGACGGTGGAGCAGGCATTGGATTTTTTCCAGATCAAAGAGGTTGTGCGCAAGCTGCAGGCGATGAGTGATGTGGGGCTGAACTATATTACACTCGGCCAGCCGCTCAGCACACTCTCGGGCGGGGAATGCCAGCGCATCAAGCTGGCAAGCGAGCTGCATAAGAAGGGCAGTATCTATGTCATGGACGAGCCGACGACCGGACTGCATATGTCAGATATCGGCCACCTGCTCGGGATCATGAACCGACTGGTGGATGCTGGCAATACGGTGATCGTCATCGAGCACAACCTCGATGTGATCAGCCAGGCGGATTGGATTATCGATATGGGGCCGGATGGAGGCAGCAGGGGCGGACAAGTGGTATTCGAGGGAACGCCTTCGCAGATCATTCATGAGGAGCAGTCGATCACAGGGAAATACTTGATGTAAGTTGCGATAACAGGCAAGTTAAATTTATAAATTATTACACTTGAAAAAATGCAGGCTGTATGCTAGCATGAAATCCAACATAATTAGCGATGAAGAGAAAAAATTACGAAGGCTCTTATGTCCAGAGAGCAAGGGGGATGCTGAAACCTTTGCCGTAATCCTTTGTAACCTGTCGTCTCGGAGCTTTTGACTGAAAATCGAGCCCACGATTAGGATCGGTGAGTAGACTCAAACGGAATGGCACACGTTATCGTGCTGCGGGCAAGGATAACCCTTGCCTCATGAGGCCGGAATCGCAAGGTTCCTGGCAAATCAGGGTGGTACCACGAAAATTTCCCCTTTCGTCCCTAGCACGGCAGCTGCTTTCTGTCGTCTGAGGATGAAGGGGGGTTTTTATGTTTCATAACATGTTTCATAACAATAAAGCGATGAAGAGAAAAAATTACGAAGGCTCTTATGTCCAGAGAGCAGAGGGAACGCTGAAACCTTTGCCGTAATCCTTTGTAAGCTGTCGTCTCGGAGCTTTTGACTGAAAATCGAGCCCACGATTAGGATCGGTGAGTAGACTCAAACGGAATGGCACACGTTATCGTGCTGCAGGCAAGGATAACCCTTGCCTCATGAGGCCGGAATCGCAAGGTTCCTGGCAAATCAGGGTGGTACCGCGAAATTTCCTCTTTCGTCCCTAGCACGGCAGCTGCTTTCTGTCGTCTGAGGATGAAGGGGTTTTTATGTTTTATAACAATAATGCGATGAAGAGAAAAAATTACGAAGGCTCTTATGTCCAGAGAGCAAGGGGAATGCTGAAACCTTTGCCGTAATCCTTTGTAAGCTGTCGTCTCGGAGCTTTTGACTGAAAATCGAGCCCGCTATCAGGATCGGTGAGTAGACTCAAACGGAATGGCACACGTTATCGTGCTGCGGGCAAGGATAACCCTTGCCTCATGAGGCCGGAATCGCAAGGTTCCTGGCAAATCAGGGTGGTACCGCGAAATTTCCCCTTTCGTCCCTAGCACGGCAGCTGCTTTCTGTCGTCTGAGGATGAAAGGGGATTTTATATTTAAGGGAGGAACTTAGAATGGAACATTTATCAAAGTCCACTAGCCAGCCGCTGGAACATTCACAGGAAATGATTACAGGATCGGAGGTTCTGTTACGATGCTTGCTAAAGGAAGGCACAGAATGTGTATTTGGGTACCCGGGAGGAAATGTACTCTACATCTATGACGCAATGGTTGGGAATCCAGACTTCAAGCACATCTTGACTCGACACGAGCAAGGGGCGATCCACGCGGCGGACGGTTACGCCAGATCGACAGGAAAAGTCGGCGTATGTATCGCCACCTCTGGTCCAGGAGCAACAAACTTAGTGACAGGAATTGCTACTGCCTACATGGATTCTGTACCGCTTGTAGTCATTACGGGCAACGTCCCGACGACCGTCATGGGAACGGATGCATTTCAGGAAGCAGACATTATTTGCATGACGATGCCAATCACCAAACACAGCTATTTGGTCCGTGACGTGAATGAACTGCCACGTATCATTCATGACGCATTCCACCTCGCGAACACGGGCAGGAAAGGTCCGGTATTGATCGATATCCCTAAAGATGTTTCCAATCAGACAATGCTATTTCAGCCTTCGGAAAATATAAGTATACGCGGTTACCATGCCGCTCCTAGTCCCAATCAAGCGGCGATAGATGACCTGCTTCAAGCTATTGCAGAATCAGAAAAACCGGTCATTATTGCTGGAGGCGGGGTCGTATATTCCAATGCATCAAACGAGCTGCTGGAATTCGTACATAGAACCAACGTTCCAGTAACCATGACTTTGCTCGGCTTGGGCGGTTTCCCCAGTGGCCATCAGCTATCGCTAGGCATGTTAGGCATGCATGGTACGTATACCGCGAATATGGCAGTTCAGCAGGCTGATTTGATTATTTCGATTGGTTCCCGGTTTGACGACCGAATCACGATGAATACTGCTGGTTTCGCTCCACATGCCAAAAGGATTGCGCACATAGACATCGACCCTGCTGAAATTGGCAAGAACATAGGAACGGATATTGCATGTGTCGGCGATATTAAAGCTGTACTCGAATACGCAAATACGAAGGCTAAACGCTCTCGATCAGACAACTGGATTCAGGCATTAAAAGAAAATAAAGCGAAATATCCATTACATTACATGGATTCCGATACAGTGCTTAAACCACAATTTGTTGTCGAGATGCTCAGTAAGACAACGGATGGGGAAGCGATTATTACGACAGATGTCGGCCAACACCAAATGTGGGTTGCTCAATTCTACAAATTCAAACATCCGCGCTCATTTATTAGTTCAGGAGGTCTTGGAACAATGGGTTTCGGATTTCCGTCCGCTATTGGCGCACAGGCAGGGAATCCCGGACGTTTAGTTGTTTCTGTTAATGGTGATGGCGGGATGCAGATGTGTGCCCAGGAAATGGCTGTTTGTGCCATTCATAATATTCCTGTCAAAATTGTCGTCATTAATAATCAAGTGCTGGGCATGGTCAAACAATGGCAAGAAATCATTTACGACAATCGTTTTAGCCATATTGACCTTAAAGGAAGTCCCGACTTCGTAAAATTGGCTGAAGCATATGGCATAACGGGATTAAGAGCAAGCACGACAGCAGAGGCAGCACGAATTTGGCAGAAAGCCTTGGAGACGCCTGGACCTGTACTTGTTGAGTTTGTTGTACCGAAAGAAGAGAACGTTTATCCAATGGTGCTTAGTGGAACGAATTTAGATCAGATGATACTGGGGGAGTTCGAGTGATGAATAGATATACGATTTCTGTACTGGTTAATGATGAGCCTGGGGTACTGCAACGAGTATCTGGTTTATTTGGGCGCCGCGGCTTCAATATTGACAGCATTACGGTTGGAGGAAGTGAGCAGATTGGATTGTCGAGGATGATTATTGTCACTTCAGGCGACGATCGAATTATTGAACAGGTTGAAAAACAGCTGAACAAACTGATCGATGTTATTGAGGTAACGCATTTAAGTTTACATTCGATAGTGGAGAGAGAACTGGCGTTTATCAAAGTAAAGGCGGAGCCATCCAAGCGCCCGGAAATTCTTGGGGTTGTTCATACCTTCCGTGCATCAATCATTGATATTGGGCCAAATAGCCTAATTATTCAAGTAGTCGGGGAACTTAACAAAATGGAAGCGTTGATCGAACTTTTGAAGCCCTACGGAATCTTGGAATTGTGCAAAACAGGCACAACTGCGATGATACGGGGGGACAAGCATCCATAGTTTCGAAGGACAGCCCGTGCAATCCTGGAATCCACGGGCTTTTTTATTTAGCGGATCAAAATGATTCCTTTCCAGTTCTTGACGATATCTCGTTGTCTGTTGTATTGTTTATACAACAAAATTAAAGAAGGGATGACTATGGAGGATATCATTCAAAATTTGCAGCGCTTTAACTTCACCAAGATTGAAGCGCAAATTTATTTGATACTACTAAACAACGGTACGTTGAACGGTTCGCAAATCGCCAAATTTCTCAATCTCCCTCGTACTTCGGTGTACTCCTCTCTGGATTCCATGTACCATAAAGGATTTGTGTACTCGCTGCAGGGGAACCCCGTCACATATATGGCCAAAGAATCGAAAGCTCTTCTGCACAATTTGAAAGCTTCTTACGAGAACGGTATTCGTGATCTGGAGCACTCGTTGATCGATTACAAGCCTTTTTCCCCCAAAGACCAATATTGGAATATGAAAGGGCACGAGAATATCATCGAGCATATCAACAAACTGCTCCAAGGGGCGAAATCAGAAATTTACATTTCAACGAATTCTGATCTTTCCGAGTTGTATGATTCATTCATGGCGTTAATTAGTAATGGGGTTCGGATCATCGTCTTTTCCTTTCAGGACATCCCCCGGAGGTTTCAAGTTGAAGGGGTTGAGTACTATTCCCATCAAGAGCGCTCCCCGCATGAGGAAGAATCCCGGTTTATGCTGGTCGTTGATCAGCAATCGGCCTTGGTAATGAACCGCAACCATCTGGGTGAGGCACTTGGGACATTCACAGAGAACTCCTTCATGGTCTCCATGATCTCGGAGCATATTCATCACGATATCTATTTATTAAAACTGAAGCAAAAACACAATATCGATCCTGTCACAGAAGATATAAAAATCGGCAGCCGATTCGAGCAGAGCTCCAGCCGCTGCAAATAATCCACCTACAGGAAGAGGGAACAGATTATGATCAGAAGAATGTTCGGCAACACAGGATTGGAAGTATCCGTACTGGGGTTCGGAGCCATGCATATCAGTGCGGATAAATTGTCGGACAAAGAAGCGGAAACATTGCTTCATACGGTTATTGACAGCGGGATCAACCTGATTGATACGGCAAGGGGCTATAGATCATCAGAAGAGCGGATCGGCAAATTCCTGTCTGGCCGCAGAAATGAAATCGTCATATCCACCAAGATCGGATACGACATACCGGGATATGAGGATTGGACCTATGATTGCATCGTTGCCGGTGTTGATGCAGCCTTGAAGAGACTTCAAACCGATTATATCGACATCGTGCATTTTCATTCCTGTCCGCTTGCCACACTTGAACAGGGCGATATTACCCGCGCACTGGAAGAAGCGGTTAGAGCCGGTAAAGTCCGTTCCGCTGCCTACTCGGGAGATAATGAGGCGCTGGGTTATGCCATTGCTTCAGACCGCTTCAACAGCGTTCAATGCTCGGTCAATCTTTGTGACCAAACCGTGATTGACCATGATCTTCCTGCCCTTGTGCAGAAAGAGATGGGTGTCATCGCCAAAAGACCGATCGCCAACGCTCCGTGGAGGTTTGACGAACGGCCTGTCGGGGACTATTCAGAGGTGTACTGGACCCGCTGGAAACAGATGGATATCGATCCGAATGGAATCGACTGGCAAGAGCTGGCATTAAGGTTCACTGCTTTCCTGCCAGGGGTACACAGCTGTATTGTCGGCACTTCGAGCTTGGATCATTTGCTGAAAAATATTGAACTCGTCAATAAAGGCGCCTTGCCTCAAGAGATGGTTGATACGATAAGGCATGCTTATCAGACAAACGACAGTGGATGGGTCAGCCAATGCTAGTAATATGACTGGTCGCGCAGGTGCGCCGCGCCCGTCTACGTTCTCTCAAGATAGGCTTCGCCTAAAATATGCTGAATTCGATAATAGTTATCTGGGAGTGATTCCTGAATAAATGAATGTACGGACTCTTTACTTAAATCATACATGATCTCGATTTCTTTCGAAAAAAGATGAAGATGCCCTTTTTTCAACCAATCGTGGAGTGTTGGAGTGCGAATTGGTGCTGGAGCTTCATTTCGCACTTTACTTAATGCTCCTACATAGGTTTCCAAGGATTGTGCTCCAACTACTTTTATACCTTGGTTTGCTTCATTAACGAATGTAACCGTGGGGAAACCTGTCACTCCAAAATTGCGAGTTAGATCGAAATCCATCTCCAACAACTTCTGCGCATGTTCAGTACCGGCTTGTTCAACGATATCGTTCCCATCATATCCAATACGATTCACGATATCTTCTAAAACCTGTTCATCGCCTACATTTTTGTTAAATGCAAATACAGCTTCTCTTGCTTGCCGTAGAAATGAGCTGCTATATGCTTCATTTTGGGATTGAATGACTTTGAATACTCTAGATACGGGATAAGAGGATTGAATCGGATTATCAAGCCACAACGTACCATCGATCGGCATACGCGAATGATCCCCAACTTCCCGCCAATGAGCCGCTACATCAGCAGGTTTTCGAATACCATTAGCTCTATCTGCGAAGCCGCTCCAGCTCGGTAATAATCCTCCCATAACGATAGAGAGCTTAAAATAGTGACCGTATTGTTCAATAAATCGATTCAAAACCGGCTCAAGAGCCCAGCAATGCGAACAGATCGGATCGGTAAAATAGTAGAGTGTTACTTTGTTATCATTCTGGTTGAAATCGATGATATCCATTGCATGATCTGTGCTGCTGCCACAAATGCCTGTTTCAAGGCTGCAATTCATATTATCCATATCGTAAACTCCTCTCTTGTAGGGGATGGTTAGCCTTGTAGACAATTATAATCATCAGTTTTATAATAACAAGTACTATTATTAAACTGACTAAGTATCAAAAAGAATACTAATGAGGAGAATCAGAGTGGATAACAAAGAATATATCAAAGATATGTGTCCGGCAACTTTCGCATTCGATGTGATCGGAAAGAAATGGAATTTGCCGATTTTATCCGTTTTAACCAACAACAAGTCTGTGCGCTACAATGAGTTGAAACGATTACTGCCTGGTATAACAGGAACGATGTTAACGAATTGTCTCAAGGAACTGACTGAGCATGGAATTGTACACAGAGAGCAGTATTTCGAAATCCCTCCGAGAGTTGAATATTCGTTAACAAAATCGGGGGAAGAGCTAGCGCCAATTATCGAGTCGATTGTAGTTTGGGGGAGAAATAATATAGAAATGCTGCAAGATAAGATGAAATAAAGAAGAAGCCTCGATAGTTGATATTTCGGGGCTTCTTCTTTTGTTCGTATAGCTGGAGGGGAGTGCGCATCGTTTCAAGCTTCATCCTGAATAACATTATTCTCCGGAATGTTCCTGTAGTGGAGGTAATCTATAAATCGCTTGACCGCAAGCGATGCGGAATTCTTATCTTTCATGGCAAGGCCGATCCTGCGGTAGGCAGGTACTTCGAGTTCTTTTACCACAATCCGGTAGGGGATGCGCTTCAAAATAAGCTCAGGCAAAATGCTGATCCCCAGGCCGCTCTCCACCATCGACATGATGGCATAATCATCCCACGTCGTAAACTGTACCTTTGGTGTAATATGACATCGCTCGAATATTTCCGATATTTCAGCCTTGGCGCCTTTTTCCAGAAGCATGAATGGGTCTTTGCCTAATGCCTCGACAGGAAAACGGTCACTATCGGCCAATGAATGGTTTTCCGGCAAAATCACAAGCAGCTTGTCCTGCTCCAAAAAGATCGTTTCCAGTTTGGGATGTGTCGGAAGCCTGAGAAAGCCGCAATCCACGCGCCCTTCCAATATCCAGCTTTCGATCTCCGTATAGTCACCAAGCAAAAGCTCATAGTCAACGTTCGGAAATACTTTTTGAAATGCTTTAATAATATTGGGAAGCCAGTGGGTAGCTACACTTGAAAATGTCCCAATTCGAATGAACCCTGATTGGAGGCCGTGTAATTCGTCAATTTGTGTATGCAATTTCTCATATTCATGACATACATTTTGTGCGAAGGGAAGCAGTTTAAGACCTTCAGAGGTCAGGCTTACGCCGGAGCGTCCGCGCTCCAGGAGCGAAACCTTCCATTCTGTTTCCAAATCGTTAATCATGCGGCTGATGCCCGACTGAGAGTAGTTTAATGCTTCAGCAGCCTTTGTAAAGCTCCCGTACTCTACTGTTTTGACTAATGCCAAGTATTTCTGGATATTCATATCCATCCTAATCACGCCCCTTACATCTGGTTTTATCATTCATTTCATGATAAACATTCGTTTTATTAATGTTAAAAGGAATGATACACTATACAGCAATCGAACTCAAATGGGATGTATGCAAGGGGCAGGCGATCTCATTGGCTCACCATCATAGTAGTAGAATAGAAAGCGGGAATTACAAATGAAGGAAAAAATTTATTTTATTATGTCGATGATCATCTTCGGTGCAGTTGGCGTGTTCGCCAAATATATCCGCTTGTCTTCCGGAGAAATTGCATTGCTCTTGAGCTTGATCGGCGGTCTGCTGCTGCTGGCGGTCTTCATGTGGAGGAAGCAGAGAGTGTCGTGGCGGAAGGTGAAGGGGAATGCCGCGGTTCTCTTCATTGCAAGCGCAGCGTTAAGCGGCAACTGGATCTTTCTGTTCCAAGCTTACAAGGAAACAACGATTGCTAATGCGGCGTTGAGCTATTATTTTGCACCTGTTATTGTTATTATGCTCTCACCCTTCGTTCTGAAGGAAAGGCTGTCGCTCAAAAAGGCAGCATGTGTCGGTATTGCTTTGCTCGGCCTGTTCTTCATTTTGCAAAACGGCAGGTTGGAAGCAACCGGGCATCATCTGCTAGGCATCGCCTACGGACTCATCGCGGTAGGTTTCTATGCGGTTTTGACACTGGTCAACAAGTTTATTCGGGACCTCGACGGGCTGGCCAATACGCTTCTGCAGCTTGGTTTATCGGTGGCGATGCTGCTTCCATTCGTGCTTTTCACGAGTGGTTTCAACATCTTTACAATCACGGGAGACGCGATAGTATGGATACTCGTGCTAGGTATCCTTCATGGCGGGGTTGGATTTTATCTGTTCTTTGCCGGAATGAAAGGACTGCAAGGCCAAAGTATTGCTGTATTGAGTTACATCGATCCCCTAACCTCATTATTGATCTCAGCTCTGCTTATAGGAGAGAGGATGACTTTACAGCAACTGATCGGCGCTGCCTTGCTGCTGGGCTCCACATGGTTAGGTGAAGCTGGTGGGGAGAGGAAGGGGCTTGAGGGGGAAAATAGAGAAATGATGAAGAATTAACAACTCGATTTCGACCTGAAAGGCCCGAACTTGCAGAGACCGTCCTGGGGCGGTTGCGAGCGATGATGCCCATGCTTGGCGTACGGCAAGAAGGGGCTGTTCCGAAAGTCCCTTTTGGAAATTTCGGTTCCCACTAGGTGAAACCTGCGAAACGGCATTTACTTTCTCTTTCCTGTTCCCATGAAGGTGAATACCTGCCAGAGTGCAGGTATTTCACCTTAGTTCCCCCTTATCGGCCGATTTCTCCTAAAATTCATGCATAATTGCAGACATTTTACCAATAAGGCGTCTTGCAACCGAAATTCATGCACATTCGCAAGAATTTTCCTCTGTCACTCTACCTTCAAACCACACTTGGAGAAGGTAAGGCTACACTGGAAACCTCCCAGGAACGATAAATAATCACTTATGGGACAGCCTCAATTAGATGAAATGATTCCGTTTCCTCTCCCAGATTCATTAAAGGAGTGAGCCTAACTTTGGATTGCAAATTATTTGTACAAGATGGATAATTGTGGTGACAGAGTTGAGAGGAGCGATCTCTTATGACCTTGGATCGCTCAGAAGCCCGCTCGAAGTGAAGCCGTTTTATATTGAGATGGGTCTTGTTTTCAAGGAGGCACAGCATGGATTACATTTCTCTCATTGAAGCGGGGTTAAAGGTGAAGCAGTGGCCTAAAGATACTATAGCGGCAGGTCGTCGTCATACCGTTGCTCTTAAATCGGACGGTACAGTGGTTGCTGTGGGTGATAATAAATATGGCCAATGTGATGTAAGCAGCTGGCGTGATATTGCCGCGGTGGCGGCTGGTAATGTTCATATGGCGACGAACACGGGTAATGCTCATACAATCGGACTTCGATCTGACGGTACGGTGGCGGCTGCAGGTTGGAATATGCATGGCCAATGCGATGTAAATGACTGGCACGATATTGCAGCGGTTGCGGCGGGTTGGCGGCGTACCATCGGGCTTAAATCGGATGGCACGGTCGTTGCTGCAGGTCGAAATGATGAAGGCCAGTGCAAGGTAAGCGACTGGCGTGACATAGTGGCGGTTGCGGCGGGTGACTGGCATACCGCCGGGCTTAAATCGGACGGCACGGTGTCGATTGTGGGGAACAACAGGTATAACCAGTGCCATGTAGACGACTGGCGTGATATCGTCTCGGTTGCGGCAGGTTACCTTCATACCGTCGGGCTTAAATCGGATGGCACGGTGGCAGCTGTGGGCTCGAATAAACATGGCCAATGCGATGTTAGGGACTGGCGCGGTATTGTGGCAATAGCGGCGGGGAGTAACCATACGATCGGCCTTAAATGGGACGGTACGGTAGCAGCTGCAGGTTGGAATATGCATGACCAATGCAAGGTAAGCGACTGGCGTGATATAGTGGCGGTTGCCGCAGGTTGCGCTCATACGCTAGGCCTTAAATCGGACGGCACGATCGTTGCTGTGGGTGATAATGAATTTGGCCAATGTGATGTAAGCAGTTGGCACGGAATCCAAACCAGTACATGGGGCTGTAAAGAATAAGCTGGATGCAGCTCTCCTTCAGCTTGATGATTTTAAAAATCGAGCCGAATTAGCTGCTTATCGAAACAAACAGCGCAAAACGCTGTTTGTTTTTTTATAAGTCGATAATACTATACCGGGGTATTCTAAAAATGCTTTGACAAACATACCCCCATGGGGTATTATCGATTTATAATCACCAGACAATACTTACAAATACAAATTCGATAAGAGGAGTGTTCGAGCATGAATACAATTACGTTAAACGTTCAAGGAATGAGCTGCATGCATTGTGTGAATTCAATTGAAGGTGCCCTGAAAGAAATCGGTGCAAAGGGAAAAGTTGATTTATCACGAGATACGGTTGAAATCGCTTATGATGCAACCAAACTCTCTGTTGAAAAGCTGAAAGAGACCATCGAAGAGCAGGGCTACGACATCGTATAAACATAAGATTATTGAAACGAAGAGGTGACGGATATGGAGGCAGCAGAGCAGCAAGGATCGAAGCAAATGAAGGAGCGTCGGCCATGAGAGAAATGACGAAAATTGCAGTCGCCCCTTCGATCCAAGTCGGTGGAAGCATATTTGCGTCAGAGCAGCTGGTTACAATCGGAGCTGCAGCAGGACCGGATGCCAAGATCGAAATGACCCCGTTCAAACAGCTTTATGTAGAAGTGCCGCTCGAACGGCGCGACATCATCCAGGAAGAGCTCGAGCGATCCGGTCTTGAAGTATATCCGGCAGGCTTTGCAACGAAAAGTTTGATTGCCTGCAACTTTTGCAAAGGGGAAGAGGAGGCTGGTCTGCGATCTGCGAAAGCTTTGAATCCAGCGATTGCTGGTATTCAAACGCCTGCACCCCTAAAAATTGGTTACGCGGGTTGTGCACTCGGAACGAGCGAACCGTTACTTAAGGATATCGGCGTCGTAAAAATGCGAGATACATTCGACATTTACGTTGGAGGAGAACCCAAAGGACTTAAAGCGTCTTTCGCCAAGCTTCTGGTGACCGCCTTACCGGAAGACCGGCTTGTATCGGCAGTTATGGCAATCATCGATTACTATAAGGCCAATGCCAAAGGCAAAGAGAAATTCAGCAGGTTTGTCGAGCGCGTTTCTTTGGAGCAGCTGCAGGAAATTGTCAGTTAAGAGGTGAACAGAATCGGCTGAAGCAAGCGATTGCCGAAGCGAGATTAGGGGATACTTATGCGAATCTTAAAGGAACCGTTTTTATATCAACTTACATTTTTCAAAAATGGGTTATCCGTGAACTGTTATATTGTTGAGGAGGAAGAGGAACTGGTCCTTATTGATACTGCCGTTCCTGAAGCCTTTAGTGATATTATGGAAGCTGCCTCAACGATCAATAAACCCGTCACTAAAATCGTATTAACCCATGCGCACCATGATCATACAGGAGGACTAGATCTCATTAAGCAAGCACTTCCAGGCGCCATGGTTTATATTCCAGACCGAGAGGTACGTTTGTTAGCAGGAGATTTGACCCTAAATCCCGATGAACCCGACAGTCCGATTCGCGGCGTCATACCTAAAAACATCAAAACGAAGGCTGACGTGCTGATCAAGGATAATGATCGCATTGGTTCCTTGCTTGCTTTGTCAACACCTGGACATACGCCAGGATCAATGTCATTTGTAGATACTCGCAATCAAGCATTGATCGCGGGCGACGCATTTCAAACCGAGGGATGCACGGCAGTGGCCGGGCAGCTATGCCCTTCATTTCCATACCCGGCACGGGGCACTTGGGATAATAAAATCGCAATAGCGAGTGCCCGCAAATTATATGCCTTATTGCCGTCCATATTGGCAACAGGCCACGGCCCAATGATTAAGTCCCCCGAAATGGTTATGAAACAAGCCATTGAAGAAGCCGAACTAAACGAACAATAGCATCCACCCCCTTCTCCAACTGTTTTGACGGCAACGTGACGGAGTAAGAAGCCTGCGAATGTGCATGAATTTCGGTTACAAGGCGCCTTAATGGTAATATTCCTGCGATGAAGCATGAATGTGAGAAAAAATCGGTCGTTAAGCAGAAATGAAGGTAAAATGCCTGCGCTCTGGCAGGTATTTCACCTTCATGGGGTCAGAAGCGAGCAAATACATGCCGTTTCGCATGTTTCGCCTAGCTCACAGCTCGCTTGTCTCTTTTTCCGTACTGCGCGCGGCCTCCCGGCGGCGTTTGACAACCTCCACTTCATTGTAACCTCACATAAGTAGTTTGACCGCCGACGTGTGACCGAGCACCGCGTGCTCAGATAGAATCTGTTCCTTTCAATAAAACTTTTGGGACGAGACGAATATAAAAGAGTTCACCAATTAGTTCGACGATCGTTTGCGTTACGATTACTGCTGCTACTACCCCGTTCAGCGGTTCAGGCAGCGCCAGCGCAAAGGGGAGAACGGCAAGGGAGTTTCGTGTTCCGGCACTAAAGATAAGAGCTCGACCTGCGCCTAACTCTAGACGGAATATTCGGGAAACTATACGTGCAACAATCGGTACAATGATCATATACGCTACATAAATCGGAATGACATGGCTGATGATTTCAAATGAAGTATGGAGTCTGGAAATTTGCGATGCAACGACAATAAAAAGTGTTAGCGCCATAAAAGGCACTGGGAGCCAGGAAGTAGCATCGAGGAAACGAATGCCGACGGCTTGACGTTTCGCCCACAACTGAGTCCCTAGAGCGAGTAACAACGGTATAACAATTAGCTCCAGAAATGAGCGGAGAAATGGTTCGACACTCACAATTTCTGCAGCTTGCTTGCCCATAAAGATCCAAAGATACAATGGCAATAATAGCATTTGGGTCACAAAGAGCAAGGGGGTTGAAAGTAAGATCAGTTTTTCGTCACCACGGCCAAGATGAGTAAAGACAATGACGTAGTCAATGCAAGGCGTAAGCAAAACTAGAAATACGCCCAGCAGCAAGGCTGGATCAGCTGGCAGAAACCGCGTTAACCCCCAAACAATAATGGGGATAGCGATGTAATTCATAATCAGAAGCGCATAAATAAACTTTCGTTTTGTCAGTGATTCTCTCAGGCGAAAAAACGGTATTTGTGCAAACATTCCATACATAAGAATGGCAAGAACTAACGAAATCATGCGATCCAGATTTGCGCTGGCATCAGGCCATAACAAACCTGTACCTGCGGCAGCGGGGAGGACTATTGCATAGAGCCATACTTGATTCTTGTCTAATTGTTCTCTTAAACTCAAATTTTCTCTCCTCAATTCCCTCGACAAATTAACACGTTCCGTTGGATTCTATCTTATCCAAACATTCAGACCAAGTGAGGCATTTGCAGCTTAATCCACGATCTAGTATTTGTATCATTGCATTAAGCTGCTGCTTGCGTTCTTCAAGATCTGAGCGTTTTCGTTTCGCCAGTTGCTCCCAACGATCGGATATAGAATGGTCTGCTTCAAAGCCTTCTAACAAAATCACAATCTCCGGAATGGTGCACCCTGTTTGCTGCGCAATTTTTATAAAGTGAATACGTTCAAGAAGCCGTTCATCATAGCGTCGCTGACCGTTCTTGCGCTCTTGAATGGGAATAAGTCCAACGGACTCATAATAGCGCAATGTGGATGCGTTTAATCCAGCTTTAGCCGCGAGCTGTCCAATGCTAAGGCCATTCATAACAACAACCCCCTTGACTTAAAGTTAACTTTAAGTTTTATGATCAAAGTATAACTAGAAAGGAAAGGTGATGCAAATGAAGAAAGGGGAATGGTTCGCAGGCATTGGAGTAGCAGGTGCTTGTGCTCTATGTTGCTTGTTGCCGCTGATAGGAGGTATTGGGGTAGTAGGGGTCTCATCAATCTTTTTTAATCCGATTATTGTTGGTGCGATGTCATTTATGTTTGCTATAGCAGGGGTCGTTGTTTATCAAAAACGCAAGGCAAGCGGATCGTCATGCATGAAGACAGGATGCAATTGCAACTCCTGCTCCAAAGATCAGAATCACTAAACAAAAAGAGACTGTCCAGAAAGGGGACGATCTGTCATTCAAACGCCGAGACAAACGAGATGCGAGATGTGAGCGAGGTAAAACATGCGAAACGGCAGGTTTATTCTCGTTTCTGACCTGATAAAGGCGAAATGCCTGCCAGAGTGCAGGCTTTTCGCCTTCGTTTCCCTTTAACGGTCGATTTCCCCCAAAATTCATGCCTGATCGCAGGAATGTTACCATTATGGCGTCTTGTATCCGAAATTCATGCACATTCGCAGGCTTCTTCTTAAGTGGTCGACCAACCGCTGTCATACAGCGAAACACTGCGCGCTGGGAGCTGCGCGCGGGCGAACTCCGTCACTCTGCCATCAAAACAGTTGGACAAGGGGGTGATTAGGAGGCATCTTCTCACATCATTTTGGGACTGACTTATTGGATATTGGACTATGGAATTCCTGAAATGCAGTATATAGTGTTTATCCCAATTGAATCTTGCTTGTATATTATCTCGGACTTTATTCTCACAATCGGGATGGTTTTCCTTGCTGTTGCTGTTACTTCGTATTCTCGATCAGTCCGTAGTGAACACCAAGCGGATCGGCGATGTAAGCAAGCGCAAAGTCGCCAAAATCCATTTTCCCCTGTACGACCGTGGCTCCATGTTCGACCGCCTTCGCGATCGAGGCGTCGATGGAATCCACTTGAATTTGCAGACGCACTCCCAACGGGAAATGGGACGGACCCTGCGCGATACCCCCGTCGATGCCCGGCTCAGTAGAGGATCCCGTCTTCGCGGGGTAATAGCCCCAGTTGGGCTGACCCAACTCCCATCCGAATACGTCTTCGTAAAACTTCGATTGTTTCTCAGCATCCTGACTGCTGATTTCAAAAGCAATGACACGGTTCATCGCAATATCCTCCTATGAAAATTTATGATGTGTAACCCTGAGAAAGCTAAATTCTCGCCCCTCGCGATCGAAGAAACTGAATGCCCGACATTCCTTTACGGACAACCCCTATACGAAACCTCTCTCATTATTACGTGACCAAATTATACCACAAAATAATATTAATGGTACAATATAGTAATAGAATTGCACGCGCTCTTTTTACTGCTTTCGGTGTGTCCCCTATTCGCCAATCTAGCGGATGGGGATGATTTTTTTACCGTACTTTTACTGTTTGTCTGGTATACTAACTTATTATTTCGAATAGAGCGGCGGTGAGCGTAAAGGTGAATATTTTGCTGGCGGAAGATGATAAGAAGCTCGGCAAGCTTATCAGATACATGCTGGAGAAGAAGGGTGGCTATCACGTCGATTGGGTGGACAACGGCGAAGATGCGCTCGATTATGCCTATGGATCGGCTTATGATGTGCTCATCCTGGACTGGATGATGCCGCTCATGGATGGAGTCGATGTCTGTAAGCGGCTGCGGGGCGACAATTATGGACAAGCCATCGTTCTTTTGACGGCTAAAGATTCGCTGCAGGATAAAATCTTCGGCCTCGATGCAGGAGCCGACGACTATCTGACGAAGCCTTTCGAGATGGATGAGCTGCTCGCTCGCCTTCGTGTGCTGGCACGGCGGAATTTTGCCCCGAGACAGTCCGATATCGTGACGTTCGGGCATTACACGCTCAATCGCACTTCACACCAGCTATCGCGAGACGGCGCGGAGATTCAGCTTAGCCCGAGGGAGTATCAGCTTCTCGATTTCTTCCTGCAGAACATCGGCAATGTGCTGACGAGAGAGACGATTCTCAATCGCATCTGGGGGCTCGGCAGTGATGTTTCCTACAAAAATGTCGATGTTACCGTGAAGATGCTCCGAGACAAGCTGGACGATTCCGGAGGGGAAACGGCCATTCACAGCATCAGGGGGGTAGGCTATCGATTTGAAATGGATGCTTAAAAAAGGGAAGAAGCGCGACTTATTCCAATACACACAGAGGAAGCTCACGGTTACCTATACGTGGCTCATCATTATGTTTCTGGCGTTATTCTCGATCATCGTAGCGCTCTTCTTCATTTTCATGGCGTATCGGGAGCAGAGCAACTTGCTCCGCACGACCATGTATGCAACCGAGGACGGCCGTGTTGTCGTTCCGGACTTGGAGAACAGCCGCAGCGATAATTTGCATTTCTTCTATGTGCTGGATAATCGCGGTCAAGTGCTTGCTCGCAGCGATGCAATCCCGCAGCTTGGCGACCGCAATATGGCGGAGATTGAACAATGGCAGCCAGACCGGGATACGTTCCGTTTGCGCTGGCAGCCCGAACAGAAGCAGCGCTATGGGGATATTACGGTCAGGATGGACGAACGGCTGCTCTTCGTAGGCGCGCATCCGATTATGACGACGAGCGGGCCAGCGACGATCTATGCAGCGAAGGATGTCACCTTTTACTGGGACATACTTCGCAATCTGCTTATCGTGTTCATCATTATTTTTATTATTTTCATTATTGCAGCCGTAAAACTTAGCTCCTCGATGTCCAAAAAAGCGATGATTCCGATTCAGCGAACGTTCAGGCAACAGCAGCAGTTTCTGGCGGATGCTTCTCATGAGCTGAGGACGCCGCTCAGCATTATGAACACTTCCCTCGAAGTGATTGAGCTGGAGAATGGGGATACCATTACGCCCTATTCGAAGGAAGTCGTTTCGGATATGAAGGAAGAGATTGGCCGGATGAGCCGCATGGTGCAGCATCTGTTGATGCTTGCAAGATCCGACGCTGGCTCAGTCGAGTTCGAGATGGGCGCGTTCGACATTGTGCCGAAGCTCCGCCAGTGGGTGCTTGCCTTCGAAGGTGTTGCCCAGAAGAAGGCGATCACGCTGCGGACGATGCTGCCGGATACGCTGATTGTGAAGGGCGATCCGGAGCGGCTGAAGCAGCTGGTTTATATTCTGCTGGATAATGCGATCAAGTACACGCCTGAGGAAGGCAAGGTCGACGTTGGTCTGGATCCTAACCCGAAGCAGTGGCGCGTCATTGTCCGGGACAGCGGCATCGGCATTGCCGAAGCGGATCAGCCGCGTATCTTTGACCGATTTTACCGGGTCGAGAAACACCGCTCTCGTGAAGAAGGAAGCGCGGGGCTTGGACTCGCGATTGCGAAACAGATCGTTATCGCCCATGGGGGCTCGGTTGTTCTTGAGAGTTCGCCCGGGAAAGGAAGTACATTTTCGGTAGAGTTTCCTGTATAGCACATGAAGAAGGATATCAGCCCTTTCTCTTTGGAAGATGAAGAGGAAGGGATTTATTTTGCCCTTTACCGTACTTTTACTATTGCCCGGTATAGTTGGTACTGTAAGAACACGGTTATGAAAGGATGGTTAAAGCGTGAGACGCATTAGACCTTGGTTGAAAAAAGCGCTGCTAGTATCCGTCATCATCGCAGCTGTCGGAGCCTGCATAAGTTTGGCGGCTGGTGAGCATGGGCGTGATGCAACAAAAGTGGTGAGGGTTAGTCAGGAGTTTCATGGCAGACCTGAAGGTGACATTAAGATAAGAGATGGCAGAGGCGCGGTTATACCGGTACCACGCGGTGCAGATGCAACTGTGCTAATACCGCCGCCGCAAGCGCAGTTGCTCCGAGAGGGCGGCATACACATCGAGCGGGATCATGAGAACGGCGTTGGTACTGGCGTAGCGGTGGGCGGAACGATTCTAATCGCCGTACTTTTATTGTTCTGGATGAGCAAGCGAGGCAAACGGTCGAGAGCAGCGGATGAGGCGAATGTGCTTGCAAGCATTCCGACGGCATCGGACTTCCTGGACCAATGGGAAATTCAGCATAACCAAACGAAGGAGTCGAAGTAAGATGGGGATCTTCAAACGTGTTAAAAGTGTGTTTCTAGCCGAAACGAATGGGCTCATTGATAAATGCGAGAAGCCGCTCAATATGGTGAATCAATATATGCGGGAATTCAGTGTTGAGCTGGAGAAAGGGCAGCGGGCGCTGGCGCAGCAGCTGTTTATTGAGAAGCGGCAGGCGGCGCTGATCGCGAATGCCGAGACGGTAGCTGAGAAGCGTGACCGCCAAGCGAGGCTTGCGGTGGCCCAGGGCGAGGATCAGATCGCGAAGCTGGCGCTGCAGGAGAAGCTGCTGCAGGAGAAGAAGCTGGCAGTCTACCGCGAGCAGTATGCAGCGATCCAGGAACAAACGAAGGTGCTCGAGGAGCGTATCGCCCAGCTGCAGGTTCAATCGGAGGAGTACAATCACCGCCGGCTGCTGCTCGAATCCCGGGTTAATGTGGCAAGCTCCCTGAAGGAGCTGAACCAGAGTGTTGTATCGTTTCAGACGGACGGCATTGTCAGAGGATTCGCCCGTGCGGAGGAGAGAGTGCTAATGATCGAGGCGGAGCTGGAGGCAATGAATTATTTCCACGTGCCGGCTAAGCGGTCCGCGCCGCAGTATCTCGATCCGACGCTAACGGCGGAGATCGAAGCATCATTGGCACAATTGAAGCAGCAGCAATAACAACACTGGAATGAAATTTGGTTTCGTTATTGCTGTACAGGCTGTCGAGAAATTCTCGACAGCCATTTTTGCATCTATTGCCCATACTTTTTTAATGGCTTTTGAAGTGCGTCCACAATGGCTGCGATGATACTTGTTGCCAGAATAGCCATCAGACATAATGATGTAGGACCCGCTGCATCATCACTATGTGTAACTGTAGCAAGCACCCTAAGACTTACTATTGCTATCAAAATGAGAATAATGACTGTAAAAGCGCATCTCTTTATAACCTGCAAGGATTTAAGAGATAATTCAGAGAAAGCATTGTTCTTCTCGATACAGGTCAATAGTTTAAATGCCTGATACAACGCAACAGAAAACGCAATACAGAATCCGTATGCACATATTAAGAAGGGGATTAGGAAGTAAGCCGTTTCTGGATGTATCCTTGCATCTCTAACGGCTATCCCAGGCAAACAGATACATAAAGCAAGCACTGCAATTCCAGCCAGAACAATAATTACCTTCAAGAAAGTGGTTGAACCTCGTTTAACATGCATTGAAATCACCTCACACTTATATAATGACAAAATGATTTTATCACACGACTTATCGTTTTACAATAAATGAATATTGTTATTAGCTATATTATTATTGTTAGGGCATATCGGCGAAAAATGCAAAAATAACTATACGACATATATATCTATATGAGATAGTAGTTAAGTTGACAAATCATAGAAATGAAGCGAGGTCGCAGATGATGACACGGTTTTTATCGAAACGAAGAGCGATAGTAATCGGTGCTGTGCTTACGGTTATATTGGGAACTTCCTACATTTTTCTTCGGGATAAAGAAGATGGCCCGAATTACGAGAGTCCGGGCAGTATTGTGGAAAGCTATGCCAAAGCAAGATTGTATGTTGAAACAGAGCTTGTGATCGCATGTATAGTACCCGAGAAGCGTTCTGAGCCTATGTTAAAGCCGTTTTATGGAGGAGTGTACAAGGACTCTCAATATAGTATTGAGATTCTCAACGTGGAGCTTGATGGGAATAAAGGGAATGTAACCTATCACGCAACTTTGGAACTGGGGGAGCCCTATAATGAAGCAGAAGAATTAAACGAGACGGTTCCCGTTGCCAAGGTTGATGGTAAATGGTACATCGATAGAGAAGAGGATTGGTTGTAACTAACTTGGATTTCACAAATTTGAGGTAACGAGACCTACGAATATTCTCATCTTGTCCACCGTTCATCATTTCGGGGCGAAAAAAGCGATGGCTTTAAAAGGTGTAGGATTCACCGTCATCCGGTATTAAAACATTAGAGGAGCTTCCTTTTTCAGCAAGGAAGCTTCTTAGTTCGTCTCTGGATAATGTCCAGTGATTGACGGCTTCCATATGGACTGAAATGATTTGTGAGTTTGGAGCTGCTTGACACACGTGATAAATATCCTCTTTACCCATTACTAAAGAGCCGCCTTGTAGAAATTGGTTATCTCCACCATTTACGACAATGATCTCTGGTTTATGGGCTTCGATTACTTCTTGAACAGCTTTATACCAAACTGTATCTCCAGCTATATATAACGTTTTCTCATCTTCATGCTTAAAAACAACACCACAAACATCACCGGCAAGCTTTAATATTTCCCCTCGACCGTGTTCTCCTTTTGTCTTGATTAGTTGGATATCCTTTGGCAGCATCTCTTTGGCTGTGTCGTCAAAATGATCTATATGCAGATGGGTTGCAATAACAGCATCAACATTTATAATGTTGTCAAGGGAAGTGGGTAAGCTAACCAACGGATTAAATTGATCCTGTCTTACCGAGTTCGGAAAAGGCGGGTAGGTACCTTTGTCCGCCAGAAACGGGTCAATCAAAAATTTCTTACCCGCATATTCAACAACCAAGGTTGCATTTCTAATTTGTGTAATTTTCATATTCTCTGCTCCTTCTGTTTTGTTATGCTCTATTGTAGCGAAGGGGCAGTTTGATTTACATCGTATAAATCAAGTCATTTGGCGGTTTGACTTGAGTTTTGAAACTAATCTAAACGAAACCACATTCCAACTCTAAGTTTGTATTTTCTATAGGGGGATTATTATGGATCAAACCGACATGCTTATCTTGGCTGAGCTATCTAGAAATAGTCGTATAACAATGAAGCAGTTAGGGGAGAAAGTGCATTTGACCGGACAAGCAGCCGCAAGTCGTGTTGCGAAGTTGGAGGATACTGGCGTTATAGAGGAATACTCGATTAAAGTGAATCAAGTACAATTAGGTTATTATATTCATGCCTTTATTACGATCTATACGAATACCCCTCATACCCACAATCATCAGCCTTTGCTAACCTTTATCCAGGAGCAAGAGCAATACGTATTAAATAACTACAAAATAAGTGGGGATGGCTGTTACATGCTTGAGTGCAGATTTCCATCCAATGAACACGCAGATAAATTTCTTGAAGGATTGAACAAGCATGCAAACTACAAATTGTCGATTGTGATTAAGAAATCATAGTCAGAAGGGCAAGTATGAGTCCGAAAAAGGCACGATGATACGCTTCGGATCGCTTACCGAATGGCGCAGTGGATCAGCAGGGTTCTCAGGGGATATAAATATCGTCATACTTTAAATTTTAATCCATATACATCTCTTTGTAAGGCATCACAACCATGAAGGGATGTAATATATGTCGGCAAAAATACTTATTTCGAGCGTCACTTCTTCACCAACCCCTCAAGCTGGCCAGTCAAGCCGTTCCAGCGGGAACTTTTCAACGGACACTCTTCCTGCCAACACAATCAATTTTCAATGGGAAATAACGTCTTTTGGAAGTGATGATCCCAATTCGATTAGTTTCATTGTAGCGCGAGATGTAAGCGGCGGCAGCGATCCAACTATTTTTGCTGGCGTCGTTAACGGTAAGTATACAGATGTTTACGAAAGCAGATCTCTTTATATTGCAAATCCGAATGGCGCAACAGCCAATTTTGTAGTTAGCGTGTACGCGATAACAAGGTAAGAGAGTATGTTATAAAGCAAAACAAACAATCCCCGCCCAGCCACACGGCCAAGCGGGGATTGTTGTTGTAATGGGCAGCTCTGGCACGGATACGGCGGACATCGTGCTGATGGCGGACAATTTGGAGAAGCTGCCTCAGCACGGCTCGGTTGGAGGGAAAACGTAACGTTTGCCGCTCCAACTTGCGACTTTTGCCTACACGTAACACAGAATATTGTTAATGCCTGAGTTGAACTGTTTTTTTTGATACAAGCGGACGATCTTCTTGGTCATGCTACGGCTTGAAAACTGACGGATCATAAGATTCCGGACTTGAAGCGTTTGTTTTTTGCCGCTTTTTTTCGATTGCAAAATTTTGTTCAGGTCGTTTATGAGCTGCCTGTCTGTCCATTTCACTCGTCTGTCTTGATGATCCCCGAAATTTCTTCTCCAGGCATAGTTGAAATTTTTCACGGTCACCCGTCCAACAAACCCGCTGCATCCGACCGCGAGGACTGGTTTTCCGCAAGCTATTGCTTCCAATGCGACACGACCGGTTCCGACCACAACATCACATGATCGATAAAAATCACTCATATTCGAAATAAGCCCGGCTACAATGTATCGGCCAGAATCTTTAACATATTTTTTGGATAACCTTCCTGCAATCATCACGCGGGTATTCGGTCTTCCAGCCTTAAACGATCGTAAAATCCGGGAGATCCGCTGGCCGAGTGGCAATTTCTCTGATGCAAATCGGCCGACATACCCGATGACGTTAGCACCCGAAGGGAATTTATATTTTTTACGAAGAGATTTCGTCCCTTGCGGCCGAAAGTTTTCAATGGCAATCCCATTGGGAATGAGGTGTAACTTCGCCGACTTTGCGCCGCAGCGCAAGGCATAGTTATATATGGGCGGCGAAACCGTAATGATCGCTTTAGCTATCGTACTCGATTTTCTGATAGCAGCAGGTTTGAAATATTTCCCATGGATAGTTACGATGACCTGCCTTGGGAGAGGACGCAAGGTTGCCAGAAGAGATACGCTGAATTGATCATTGGCATGAACGACTTGGTATAATTTCAACATCTTTTTCAACAATTTTTGAGAATTCATGTATGAAGACGCAATGTGAATTCGCATCCCTTTATTGCGAAAAAATGCTAGCCACGTTCCGCCTGACGTATAAATCCCTACCCGATATCCTTGTTTCTTTAAGGTTTGCGCCAATGTTAATACGTAAGTTTCCGTGCCCCCTCCTGACCGCAAATTTTTAACCATGATTAGAACACTTTTCAAGTCTGGCGACCTCCCGTAAACTCGTAATACAACTTCGACTTAATACATTATGATCGTCGATCTTTTTGTGACCATGACGTTTACATTTCCTTCAAATTTTATCGTACCTTTCGTTGCGCAGATTCATAAATATATTCGGAAGCGATAAAAGGAGGATACTCATGGCAAGCAACAGCAGCCTTAAAGTATGGGTCATGACGAACGAATTTCAACCGAATATTGTCGGAGGATTAGGAATTGTCGCAACCCATCTGAGCAGAATGCTGAGCAGGGCTGGGGTGAAGGTCAAGGTCTTATGTACCGGCAGATCCGGGAAACTTGTTGTATCGAAACCAGGTGGCAATATGCATATCGTAAGGATGCCTAAAAATAAACAATATTTTAGTCATTCCGCACGTGCTTTCAAAGCCAATGCCGTTTTACGGGCGGCGGAAGCCGCAGGTTCGGGCAAACCGGATCTGATCCATGTTCACAGCACAGAATTTGCCGATGCAGCAGCTGCGGCCAAGAACAAATTTCGCATCCCCATTGTATATACTTGCCATTCAAACGCTTCAGAAGGGATTCATTCAATACCCGGAAAAAATCAAGCCAAATTAATTCGCGGAGCCAGGAAGATTGTCGTTCCAAGCAGATGGCAAGCGGGGGCGGTCAGGCGGTCATATGGCGGCGACCAAGGCCGTTTTGCCGTCATTCCGCACGGAGTGAATTCCGTTTCAAGACGCACGGGCGGTAACCCTAAGCATTTGCTCTTCGTTGGCAGACTTATTCCGTCAAAAGGCATAAAACCTTTAATCAAAGCCATCGCTTTATTATCCAATTCCCACAAAAATGTTCGTTTAACCGTTGTAGGCAGCGGTAAGAAAAGCTATATGAACCATTTGCGCGCCTTTGCCAAGCAGCTTGGCGTATCACGGCGCATCCGCTGGTTGGGCAGCCGCCCGCACAATGCGATTCAACGCATGTACGCATCCCATGGCGCCGTCATAGTGCCGAGCGAAAAAGAATCGTTTTGTCTTGTGGCGCTGGAGGCGATGGCGAACGGGGTGCCGCTAGTATCGACCTTGTCAGGCGGGCTAAAGGAATTTGTAAATAACCGGAATGCGCAAATTATTCATTCCATAAATGGACCATCCATCGCCCGGGCCATTGCCGCTATGTGGGTAAACAAGATAAGCACAAAGAGGAGGCGGCTTAACGCAAAAGCTACCGCTGCCCGCTATAGATGGCCAAAAATCGCACAGCGCTACAAGTCGTTGTTTTGGGGCTTGAAGAAAGCGAGGACGCCATGAGTCAAGAATTGGTTTCCCATATCGCAAGACAGTTTGGGATTAAGATAGTGGGGCATAAACAAATCCGTAAAGGGATATTCCGGATTATTGCCCAAAATGGGCGAACCTACAGCCTGAAACGAATGCCAAGGCCGCTTGCGCGACTGAAGTGGATCGATCGTATGCTTCTGCGTTGCAATAATAAGGGGCTTCGGCTTGTCTGGCGTAATCCGCAAACGTCGATAGGGAGCAAACTTTACGCCACATCTCCTAAAAATGAGCTTTACGTGTTGACTCCCTGGATTGCCGGGAGAATGCCTTCTCCCCGTTCTTTAGGCGACATGCGGGCATGCGGTATCGCATTGGGCCGGCTTCATACGGCCGGACGCGACGGACTTAGGGGATATTTCGCCTATAGCCAGATTCGTACATGGCCCCAAACGCTTCAAGCACGGCAGCGGTATTTGCAAAACAAAATAGCCAAAGCGAACAGGAACGGCTTCGGCAGTACGGTGATTAACCGTTTCATCCAGCGCCATGGCAAGGAATTTTTACGGTATGCAGCCGAGTCGAGAGCGCTGCTCCGGAGCAGCGGATATTTCTCGTACCGCAATCATCCGCGGACACACGGTGTGTTGTGTCACGGCGATGGTGGGCCGAGTAATTTTATCATGAACGCCAAAGGAACCCGCCTCATTGACTTCGAAACGCTGCATGTGGATTTGCGCGCCTATGATTTGTACAGGGTCATTTACAATTCATGCAAAGACTATCAGTGGGATTTCAGGATCGCCAGGGCGATTCTAAACGGTTACCGTCAAGTCGCAAAACTGAGTAGAACCGATTATAAGCTAATCCGTATATGGTTGCGGTTCCCGCTTAGTACTTACCTGGTGCTGTCTCCCTTTAAAAGACTCCCCTTAACGAAGCAAAGGCTGCAATGGGCGCTGTCATCTGAAAGGAGGATCGGTACGTTTCTGCGAAATCTCGACAACTATGCCGCGCGGCATAGCTAATAAGGGATGAACCCCCTGCATAATTACAACAAGGAGTATTGATAATCTTTCTTTTAGGTGCAAGACATGGGAGAACTGAACAAAAGGAGGCAAGTAAATCATGAGAATAATGATTACTTGCCTCTTTTTATTATATTGTGGATTTCAAAAATCTTTCTTGCGTCAGAGATGTTCAATGAGATTCATATAGACGCATGATTTGAACTGCAGCAGCCACTATTAATACTTGTTGCAGAAATTGGCCGAATATGCATCTTGTTCAGGGCAGACGTGCAGCAACTGTTGCTGGTATCACTTATTTCTGTTGGCCTGGACACTGAGCAAACGCCAGTCTCCGGTAGATGAAGCTGCACTTCACGAGCTGCTAAAAAATCACCTGCTAAGGCAGCAACAACACTGCGGACTTGTTCATAGCCCGTAGCCAGCAGGAACGTCGGAGCTCGACCGTAACTTTTTGATCCCACGATATAAAAGTCCTTTTCCGGCTGACGCAGTTCCGCTTCACCATGAGGGCGTACAGTCCCGCAGCTGTGAATATTGGGATCAATCAAGTCAGCAAGTTGTGGGACGGATTCCACAGCTGTATCCGCTTCGTATCGCAATTCTGAAAGGAACGAGAAATCAGGTCTTGCCCCCGTTGCCACAATAACCTCATCGATATTATCAATAGAGTATGGCTGATCTAATTTGGTACCATGTAGAGACAGGATGTCTGATTCTTTCTTAAGTTGATCAATAAGAAATGGGGTGTGAACCAGTACATTGCCTTGTTGTACATATTGGTTAGCGCGGGTACCAAGTGCTCCTCGTGCCGGTAACCCGTCATTTTCTCCGCCTCCAAAAGCGTCCGAAACTTTTTGCTTTCTAAGCACCCAATGGATTGTTGTTTCTGGAATCTCCAATTTCAACTCATTTAACAAAGTGAGTGATTGAATTGCCGAGTGACCACTGCCTACAACAACAATGTTTTTCCCCGCATACCGTTCTTTAGCTGAACCCAAAATATCTGGAATACCATAATGAATGTGATTTTTATTATGGGACTCGCCTTCAGCAGGATGCCCGCTTGTACTCATCGGGTTGGGAGTGAGCCATGTTCCAGTTGCATCAATGACAGCTGAAGCCTCTTTGCGCAATAACATACCGTTCTGCTCATATTCAATAATAAAGGCTGCAAGATCCCGGCCGGCTGATTTCATTTTATCAAAACCTTTTCGATACACTGCTTTAACCAATGATTGAAGATGAATAAAGGGTTGTAATTGTTTTAGCTGGGATAGCGGTAGAAGATACTCATTAACTAATTCTAGTCCCGTGGGTATGTGATCTTTTGCTGGAGCTTGCCACCCAGACTCCAAAAGGAGCTCCTTAGCAGCTGTATCTATGTTAAATTCCCAAGGGGAGAACATCCTTACATGTTTCCAACTAAATACAGAGGATGCGATATGAGTGCCTCTTTCGAATAAAACAAAAGGCATGTTTCTCTTTACAAGTTGTGCAGCAGCAGCCAATGCTACTGGTCCGCCACCGATAATTGCTGTTGGTAATTGGGTTTTCATTCTTATTTCCTCCTTAAATTTATTTGCATTATGCAAGTATATAGTAAAATGTAAGCCTCCATTATTTTGGAGGCACACAACATGTTGCTGATCTTTTCATAGCATCATTAAACAATTGAATAGAGCGAAGTACCGTTTCACGTTCAAATTCACTCATTGTTGACAGGACGCCATTGAGTTGAGTATTAACGGTAAGGTTAATTGCATTTTCAACGGTTAATCCCTCAGGTGTTAGTGATAATATAGTGATCCGTTGATCAGAAGGATGGGGGGATTTCTTAATAAATCCCTTATCAGTCAAGGTTTTTACTTGTCTGCTGAAAGTGGTGATGTCCATACCAAGAGCGACTGCAATGTCCTGCATGGAGGGATTATGTTGACGATTAATTTCATAGAGAATATGACTTTGTACAAGTGATACCTCTTGGCCGCAACAGGAATCACAGCATTGTTCACTTAATAACCCAAAATTTCGGGACATGATTTGAAACATATTCCTCACATTTTCCATTTGCATAACCTCCTGGAGAAAGTTATAGCATTTATATTTGCAAATTGCAAGTTTTGTGTAAAATCGATTTTAAAATCCCCAAAGCAGGAGGGGCTTGGGATTGTTAGGGGCTGGACCGGGGCAAAGCGGTCGTGAAGCACAAGGCGCGGTTACAGGAGAAGATCCATACGCTCTTTGCCACCATTGAAGAGGCTCAAAAAGACGAAGATGCCGAGCAGGGAGACTTTGTAGGCAGTAGGTTTTTTTATTTTGATTTTAGATTGAGGATAAGGATAAGGGAGTGGATACTAAAATGATGTCTTCAATTGATTGTTTTGTATGCCGCAAACATAATGGTGAACTTAAAGTAAATGGTGTCTGTTCCCGATTGAGAGGTGTTCTTGTATCCTTTCTGAATAGCTTACATTGTCAGCAAACCGTGGATAGTACTACATTAGTACATTGGGCTGTAAAGAATGAGCTAGATGCAACATTTCCTTCAAATTGATAATTCTAAAATCAAAGCTGCCAATGGCGGCTTTTTCAAACTTATTTTTTATAGGAGTGGTTCGAATAAACTCGTGTACTTGGCCGCAGGGGTCAATGTGTTGTATGAGGCATACTGAGATGGTATAATTTAACTACATTTAATATAGGAAGTGAGAACTAACTCATGAGAGACAGTTTCGATAATTATAAAAAATTTATTGAAAGCGATCCGATTTTTGTATTTGATACGAACGTCTATTTGCAACCATATCGACTTACGCCTGACGCAAGGGATCAAATACTTAAAGCGTTTAAAGATAAGACTGATTTTACTTTTGTTCCTTATCAAGTTTACGAAGAGTTTTTACGTCATTGCGATAAAGAAAGAGATAGTGGGTTTGGTAAGTACATAAAAATCAGAAAAGAAATAAACAGTTTGGTCGAGAACACAAAAAACACAACCGATGGCATTTTCGTCAAAGCTCTCGAGTTTAAGTATCCTTTGGTAGGAAAGCTAAAAAATGATCTGGCGGATATTATTGCCAACATGAAGGCCGTATATGAGCAATACGAAAAAGATATTCAGCCTGAAATTGACAAAGACAAAGAGTCTCTTAGGAAAGATGAGACGAAGGGATATATCGAACAACTTGCTAGTGAGGGTAAAGTGGGGGCTATTTTCACTCAAGCTGAACTTCTAAACATATATGCTGAGGGAAAACTTCGTTACGAGCATCTTTTACCCCCTGGATTTGAAGATTCTGTAAAAGATAGGGATGATCCGACTAGACGGAAAAAGTTTGGAGATTTGATATTATGGAAGCAAGTATTGTTACACGCTAAAATTACAGGTCGAGATGTAATATTTGTTACACGGGATGTAAAGGGTGATTGGTGGGAGTTAGAGGGGAAAGATGAAGTACCTGTTGAATCAAGACGGGAGTTAATTAAAGAATTTAAAGAAATTACTGAAAGAGACTTTATGATGGTCACTTTTAATAATTTCATTGCTTATAATTCTCGAATTAATAAAGTCGATAACACTTTAGCATTTATTGAAATGAATGCTATTGATTACGCAGACGAAGTGTTTCAGAATTGTGAATGGCAAGAGGTATTGGATTCGAAAATGGATTTGACAGCACACTTTATCCATAGTGGGGATTTGCAGGAATACATAGACGATCCACTGTCTGATGTTGATGTAGATTCATATGAGGGACAGTATAGGGTTTTAGAGATAGAATCTGTTGAGATGGTAGAGAATGAGGTTTTCATTCAAGGCGTCTTTGAGAAAAATGTCGAAATATCGATTAGTGCGAACTCATATGGAAGAGAAAGTGTCCACTATGGTTCAGGTGTTTGTACGATTCAAGGGTCATTCTCCATTTCTTTCTTGGTCGTATCTACAGAAGACGGTGGGGAAGAAGACCTTGATGAAAATGAAGAAATTGTATATGACGATTCAAGCGTCAAAATAAACGTTGGTGGTTTTAACGTTATTGATTGTGATGTAGAGCGTGATGACGATGATGACGATACTGATGGTCACGGAGATTTTTACGAGGGATGTATCCATTGTAGTAAGAGCGCAGTTTATCAGACGAATAGTGGTGAGGGTGTTTGTGACAACCATTTGTCACTTTATGACATATGTTCCGGTTGTGGTTGTTTATTCCCGCTACATACGTTAAGTGGTGCTAAATGCAGTGAGTGCGATGACTGATCTGTTATATGCAAAAAAACAGAAAGCGCGGGTCATTCCTCTCGCGCTTCTTTCTTTTATCAGCAGAATCGTATTTAACCGCTTCGCATCGCGTGTTAGAATAAGGAAGCATGATGTGTAATTGTTGCCAATTTCCTATATATTCATGACAAAGATTGGAGGGAATGGTTTGTCGATAGCGGATTATATGAATTTACCATATGACCTTTCAGGGTCTTTATCTAAAAATAGATTCAGAAATGAATTACTCTGGGGATTAAAGAGAATATTCGAAATCTATAAAAGTGGCAAGGATTTTACTGCTGTTTTTGACTATAAATGTGATGTCGAACTACACATTGAAGATAATCAATTCGAGTTCTATCAATTAAAAACTCAAAATGATAATGGAACATATACAGTTAATAATTTGATTAAAGCGAACAAATCCGGCGACTCTGTACTTGGAAAACTATATTTATTGAAATATGGTAAAACGGGTACTGAGAATGATGACGTGTTGGTTGCTTTAGTGTCTAATGCTCCGTTTAATGATAATGCCAAGGTTCATACTGATATTGAAAAATTAGATTTCTTATCCATTGATAATCTAGCCTTTACGAAGATAAAAGACACTGTCACTCAAGAATTGAAAAAGGCAAATACAATTAATCTCAAAAATACTTTCTTTATTAGAACAAGCATGGATCTCATCAATCCAGAGAAAACTTTGATAGGTGAACTGTCAATTTTTTTTGAGGAGATTTTTAATTCAGAAGCTAAGAAAATTAATTCGCTTTACAGACTTCTATACTCTGAGATATCTACAAGGGCTTCTTACGAATTACGAATTATCGACTATGATGAATTGTTAAAGAGAAAAGGAATTTCTAGGAGTGAACTGACGCAATTATTGCGAAAATATATAGATCATACTGATACAGCGATTAGTAAGGCAAAGGAATTTATTAGTCTTAATTATAGCGATAACTTTAAAATGAAAGTTGATCTAAACTCAGCTCTAAATCAAATACTTATTCTGTTACCTGAGAGTAAGGTAATGCAAAGAATCGAGAAATCCATCGTAGATTTTATTAATCAAAATATCGAGCATTTTCCGAATAATGAGCGCGAAATTGTTGACCTCATATCAGCTAACATAGAGGACGAGATTCCAATAGAGATGAAGTCTTCCGAAGTAAAGATGTTAATTATAGTTACCCTTAAAAAATTCGAGGAGGGTATGTATGAAAAGCCTAACTATTAACTATTTAATAATTTACGAGTATCATAATAGACTCGCTAAGAGGGTAGATTTTCAAAATGGAATAAATGTGATTACCTCTGATAAAGTAAACGGAAACGATGTAGGTAAATCGATACTAATGAAGAGTATTTATCATACTCTTGGCGCTGACAGCCATTTTGACAGTATGTGGACTTCTGGAAATAAAACATTCCTTATGAATATTAGTGTTGAAGAAGACACCTATATTATTTATAGAAGTGGAAACCTATTCAAAATATACTCAGAGGACTTCCAGAATTTATTTAATACGATTAATAGATCGGAACTTTCAACCTATCTGAGTAGAATCTTTGACTTCTGCGTGAAGCTTCCGAATAGGAATGAAAACCTTGAAATTACTCCTCCTGTTTATAGTTATCTTTTGAATTTTGTAGATCAGGATCATATGAGTGGCACAAAGTTTTCTTCATTTAAAGGATTGGGGCAATATTCAGATTATAAAGAAAATGTGATTTACAATCATTTTGGTATTTTTACCGAGGAATATTTCGACTTATTGAAGTTACTTGAAGACCTAAAAAAGGAAACTAAATCAATTACAGATGAAAAAATGATTATTGAAAGTATGCTATTAAAAGTAAAAAGCTATTTAGAAGGAATGGACGCTCCAAGAGACCTATCGCTATTAAATGTTGAAATTGAAAAAAAGAAAGATGAATACTCTGATATTGTTTATAAATTGAAGAAGTTGAAAAACAATTTGATCAACATCAGAAACAGTAAGGTAGATTTAGAAATGCAAATCAATGAATTAAAAGCTAAAGACTCTTCTCATAGAAAAAATATCAAAATTACAGCAAGTAATGTCTGTCCTGTTTGCTCAAACGAAGTTAATGAACTTGAATTCAAGATTAAAAATAGTAGTAGGCTAGAGGATTTTTACATCATGAAAGATGAGTTGGAGCATCTACTTATTGAAGTAGATCGACAACTCCGCGTAAAAGAAGATGAATATAAAAATTTATTAGAGCTATTACATACATATGAAAGTAGCTTAAAACTAAACGAGTTAAAAATATCAAATTCAATAAAACATATGGGATACCTTGAAACACAAGAAAACCTAATTAGAGAATTAGGTCAAGTCAGCACAAAATTACTGGCAAATGAAAGTGAAATTGAGAAAAATAATAAGCTATTGAAGCAATACAATCTGAAAAAAAAGGATGCAAACACTTTATATGAACAATACATGCTCGATATAAAAGTAAAATTTGGATTAGAAGAAATCGGAGAAGATAAAATCAAAAATATTACAAATAACTATGAAGCTAGAGGAAGTAATCGAGCGATTGCAACCATTGTCTGGTTCTTTAACTTATTAAAAATAAAAGCTGAACTTAATCCTGATGCAATTAAATTTCCACTTGTTCTCGATAGTCCCAATAACGTTGAGTCAGATGATACAAAAGAAAATGCGTTGTTTGAATTCATTTTTAGTAATAAGTCAAAAGGGACACAATTGATATTATCGACACTCGGCTTTTCAAAATTGGATTTTCCAGACATCCAAATTGATAATATTATAGAACTAAAAAATGAAAAATATCATTTACTTAATAATAATGACTACGAAGCAAATGAACACATCTTAAAATTAATATTTAAAAACGAATAGAAACTGTCTACGCGGACTTGCTAGGTTTGTTATGCAAGTCCGTTTCTGTTTCTCTACTATTTTATCTTTATGGGAGTGCTTAAGATGTCGATTTATAAAACACTGTCAGATCCAATTTGGTCTTCTGTAGGCGTTGTTTTAAGTGGAATTGGGGTCTTTGTCGGCGCATGGTTCGGTGGACATAAGCAATTAGTAGAACTAACAGATGTTTATACAATTTCATTGTTAGGAGAAATGGAGTATAACAAGTCAGTAATTAATAGTATGTTATATCTATTAAAAAAGAATCCTCCGATTGAGAACGCGCTTGATGCATTAGACATTGGAGCAAAGTCATTGAAAAGTGAAGTCTGGAATCAAATGCTTACTAATCAGACGGCATTTCTACTAAAAAAGAACAGGTGCCAAAAATACAAGCAAACAGTAAAAATATTAGAAAACTTTCTGTAAATATACAAATGGACGTAGCGATAACGCTTCCCGTATGTACATATGTATAAAATACGGGTTTTGTGTAAAAGTCAAACAGAACTTTGGTAACATTCGTGATACCAAAGTTCTGTCGTACTAATCATTCATTTTTGTGCGTTTTACTCGTACCGCGGTTGTAATGTCCCTTCGAGTCGTGTCACTTTAACGATCCGACAAATCCAAGAGCAGATTTTATCTCTTACGCAAGCCCAACTTCAATTCCAAGCCCAAGTACAGTTGCAACTGCAAGCGCAGTCCCAGGCCCAGCTCCAATTCCAATTGCAAGTACAAGAGCAACTTCAGCAACAGGCGCAATCCCAGTTGCAGGCCCAGCAACAATTTGAAGCCCAAGCCGATCACGGATTCAACACTCTCAAACCCTCAAATAACGATCGATATGAAAAGTAAGTGCTTGATATAAGCACCTTCCAACCTTTTACCATAAACATACAATATAAACTATATTGCCCTACTGCCTAATTGTTATTCGGGGTCACCCGCACCGCCCCATTACGCCTGCCGCAAGGCTGCGGAGTAATATCAAGCGTTACCGGAAACATAAGCTAAACTGCATAGCGCAGCTCCCTCCAACTTTTGGCCTTTCATCAAAAGATACATGAAGGAGGTTCCTATTATGGCTCAGGATCACAACATGAAACCGCCAACGTCCTTTATACCGCAACCGTACAGGGTCACCGACGGCTTTGGAGGGCCAGATTACGGTCCGCGCGATGTGATGCGCGACAGGGAAAACATCAATATGCTCATACCGCCCGCAACGGATAACGGCCTGCTGCCGAACTTGAAAATGTCGTTTTCAGATACTCATATGCAGTTAAACAAAGGGGGCTGGTCACGCGAAATCACGGTGCGTGACTTACCGGTCGCCACGACGCTGGCCGGCGTCAACATGAGCCTTCGACCCGGTGGCGTGCGCGAGCTGCACTGGCATCAGCAGGCAGAATGGGCGTTCATGATTTGGGGCTCCGCTCGTGTCACATCGGTGGATTGGCAGGGGCGCAATTTCATCGCCGACATTGAACGGGGCGACTTGTGGTATTTTCCCGCAGGGCTGCCGCATTCGATTCAAGCCCTGGAAGGCGGTTGTGAGTTTCTGCTTGTTTTCGACGATGGGACTTTCTCGGACTTGAACACCTTGTCGATCTCCGATTGGTTCGCTCATACTCCTAAGGACGTTCTCGCCGCGAACTTCGGCATTCCGGAGAGTGCTGTCGCCGGCATCCCGAACGGGCAAGTGTACATTTATCAAGATCAAGTACCCGGCTCAATCGAGAGCCAGGAAGTTCAGTCGCCGTACGGCACTATTCCGCTCTCGTTTAAGCATTCACTACT
Organism: Paenibacillus oenotherae; assembly: GCF_019443105.1. Classification (GTDB taxonomy): domain Bacteria; phylum Bacillota; class Bacilli; order Paenibacillales; family Paenibacillaceae; genus Paenibacillus_Z; species Paenibacillus_Z oenotherae. The sequence continues at coordinate 94,255 of NZ_JAHZIJ010000006.1, read as the reverse complement.
TTCACAGCAACCTATCGTCACGCCTGGGGGTACCGTCCGTATCGCCGATTCCAGCAATTTTCCGATCGCTAAGACGATTGCAGCGGCGCTCGTCGAAATTAAGCCCGGTGCGATGCGCGAGCTCCACTGGCATCCAAATAACGACGAGTGGCAGTATTACTTATCCGGTCAGGCCCGCATGACGGTGTTCGGAGGAAACGGCATCGCACGGACATTCGATTATCGCGCCGGCGATGTCGGTTACGTTCCGTTTGCGATGGGCCATTATGTCCAGAACACGGGCAATGACACAGTCTGGTTCCTCGAAATGTTCAAAGCGCCTCGGTTCGAGGATGTCTCTCTCAACCAATGGATGGCACTCACGCCGCATCAGCTCGTGCAGTCCAACCTCAACGCGTCGCCGGAACTCATGAACTCGCTACGCAAGGTCAAGTGGCCAGTCGTGAAATATCCGCAATAGGGTCGTTCCATAAAGAAAAAAGCAAACGGTTATCCATTTGCTTTTTCCTCATCATTGTGTCCCATTCCACTTTCAATGGCCATTCCATTGTATGGATGGGGTTGTTTTTCTTGTTCATTTATTAACTTTTGTCTTAGTTAGTGATTTAGATGGAAGTTTACTAGATCATACGAAAAATATTAATAACCGTGACCAAGAAGCCATCATTATGGCTCGTTGTAAGGGTATGAAATCGCATTTGCATCAGGAAGAATGTACGCTGAACTAAATTTGGTTATGCGAAAATTTGATGATTATTTTCATGCGGTTAGCCAAAATGGTGCCACTGTTCACACGAAGAATCGCAAACTTTTGGCGACCTACAATTTAATTAACACTTCCGTACCGTCTTGAGTCTGGACATCGACCAGAACCGTACCTTTGCAATACTGCAACTCCTTGACGAGTTGCCTGAGCGCTTGTTTTGTGCCGCAGTTATCGAGAATCAACAGCACCGGTTCAATCCCGAACCGGCTGCTGTCCGACTCGAAATCACGAACCCGGTTCGTATGTCCGCCGTGCTTGTTCAGCCAATCCTTAATCTTGCGCTGGACGAAATGAGAGGTCAGGATACCGCTCCCCATGCGCAATACGACATAAGGGATCGGAATCGTAACAGCATGCCCCTTGCTCTTAACCTTCACAACTATCATGATCCATCACTCGATCACTACGGTGACGGTCTCTCCACTGGAGCGGATGTCAATGATTTGCCCGTCAAGCTCGTTCTCGATTGCATTGATCAGCAGGTCGATATCGATATCCTTCACATATTTCGCAGCCTGCGGAATATTGGAAGCGATGCTGTGCCCCGCTCCAAGAACAGCCTTCAGCAGTTTAATCGGCAAATTGATGTTGATAGTATCGTTTTCTTGGGTTGCTACCCGGATTTTCAACGTTTTGTCTAAATAACTTCCAGATGCCGATGACAGTTTCTTCGAATAGTCGGGCTTCCCCAGTACCTGAACGGTTGGCGATGTCTGAGAGGATTGCTTCACTTTCAGCGCGTCTATCAGCTCCGAAGCCTCGCCTGAATCAATTTTGCCTTCCTGCATCATGGACAGCACTTTGCTGATTTCTTCCTTCATGGATTCTTCCTCCTTATTCATCCTTCAACATTTTGACCGCTTCGTCCGCGGTGATTTCACCATTCTGAAGCATGGAAATGACCTTCTTCTCATCGACCTCCGGCTTCTTCCGCGTATCGTATCCGAGGGCCGCAATGATATCATTAAGCTTGCCGCGCACCGTCGGGTAAGATATGCCGAGCTCTTTCTCCACTTCCTTTATGTTGCCCCTGTTCACAAGAAAGGTGATCACAAAATGGAGCTGTTCTGGCGAGAGAAGAGCAAGCTTTGATAATTCGAACGTGTTCTCGATCGTCGTCCTGCAATGTCCGCATTCCAGTTTGACGGCGTGAAGCGTATGGTCGCATACAGGACACTGTGTAATGATGGGATATTTCATACTCCGCCCCTTTCTTTGTTTAAATCATAAATCAATATATTCAATTTGTAAACAGATTTAATTAATGATATTCACTTCATAATCAATATTATTGATTTTTAAGTTGATCCCCTTGATTTTTCGATTCTAATGAACAACGCAAATCTATGGTTTACAGGTAGCGTGACAGTAAGATTCCTGCGAATATGCATGAATTTCGGTTACACGACGCCTAAATGGTTAAATTTCCTGCGATCATGCATGAATGTGAGAGGAAATCGGCCGATAAGGGGAAACGAAGGTGAAATACCTGCACGCTGGCAGGCATTTCACCTTCATGGGGCCAGAAACGAGCAAATACATGCCGTTTCGCAGGTTTCGCTTAGTGGGAACGGTAGCAGGTTTCTCTTGCGATTCAATAATGAGCCACAACCAATACATCCGTGTCACGTGCCAAACGCAGCAGACTAGAAACTACGGAGCCATATCTTAAACGATGCCACCATGAACGCTTCGATTGGCCCATAATGATTTGGGAAGCCCGGTAATCCTTCGCTTTGGAACGGAGTGCTTCAGCGACCTCACGCGGCTTTGTTCCCGTAACCACTTCGAACTTGCCGCCTAGTATATTCGTTAATGTTTCCAATGCATCCATCCTCTTTTTGTCTTCCGCGTTCCAATTTGTCTGACGGCTGCAGCACACGCAGGCAACCGACCACGGCGCTTTCAACCGATAAGCGATGCGGAATCCTCTGCGAATAAGACGCTCCGCGTTTGGTCCGATGTTCACGCAGACAAAGATCATCTCTTGCCTCCGCCAAGGGCCTCGAAGCGAAGATCGACGCTCCCAAGAATCCAAGCGTTCGTCCACATCGTCTGCAATTTCTCGCAATGCGAGCTCGCGAAGGGCTATAAGGTTTCCCGTCTTGAAAAAGTTGCCTAAAGCTTGCTCTACTTTATCCATCGCATAGACTTTTCCGTCTCTCATCCGCTGCCGCAGCGCCTGTGACGTCATATCGATAAGCTCCACTTCGTCAGCCAATCGCAAGATCGCATCCGGAACCGTTTCGCGGACTCGAACACCTGCAATTTGTTCAACCGCATCATTAAGACTTTCCAAATGCTGAACATTAACGGTCGAGATCACCGAAATGCCTGCATCGAGAATTTTCAGTACATCCTCGTATCTCTTTTTGTAATGGCTGCCAGGCATATTCGTATGGGCCAGCTCGTCGATCAGAACCACCTCCGGATTTCGCTGGATGATGGCCTCGGTGTCCATCTCCTCCAGTTCCGTTCCCCGATAAGCTAATGTCAGCCGCTCGATGATCGACAATTGTCCGACTTGATCCGCTGTTTCCTGGCGTCCATGCGTTTCTAGAAGTCCCACGACGACGTCGATCCCCTTCCTTAGCAAATAATTGCCTTCCCGCAGCATGGTATATGTCTTGCCTACGCCAGGGGCAGCTCCAATATACACCTTAAATTTTCCTCTGCGTATTTGGCCAATCTTCTGCTCCACTTCAGGCGATGTAAGCCTGCGATATAAGCCGCTGGCAGCAGGCGTGGCGATTCTAGCGGGCAGGATGCGTTCTCCTTCATATTCAGCCCGATCGGCGACAAGAAAGATATCTATGTTTTTTGTTTTCTTCAAAATATCATTAACAATAGATCCTTGCCGAAATTCCTGCCATCGCGACTGCTTGGAATGTCCCATTACGATACGCGTGACGTTATGTTCCAGCGCGTACCGGACTAACTTTCCTGGCAGTGCCCGGCGCGATATGAAAGGTAGCTCCTGAAACGCTCCCCCCACCTTATCGACCATCTGCACGATGGAGCGTTTGAATGCATCCGCTTCCTTCGTCAGCGGCTTCTTCCGATTGACGAAGGCAACGACGAACAGATCCCCGCCTAATCGCTTCGCAATCTGTTGCCCGCGGCGGATATAGATGGAGCCATTCCAGTGGTATTGGGCCGATACAAGAATACGCTCGGTCGCCCCAGAAGGACCTGCGAGCCCCTCTTCCTCCCGATGTTTGTCTAATGAATCGTTGACGCCTTCTGCCACTATGCGCAGTGCCAATTCGCGCAAAATGCCTATATTGCCCCGTTCAAACACGAACTGTCCCGGATTTCCCCGCAAATGGCCATCGGCATACCGCTGAAGAATGGTCTCCGGTGTAACGTCGATAAGCCGAACTTCATCCGCCATCTCCAGCACATTCGCCGGGACTGTATCTTTCGTATCAATGCCCGCATAGATTTTGGCCAACTCGGTTGCGCCTTCTAGCTCATGGACATTGACGGTCGTGATAACACTAATACCGTGGCTGATAAGACATTGAATGTCATCCCATCTAGATGGGAATCGTGCATCCTCCCGGTTGCGATGCGCCAATTCATCGACTAGAATAACCTCGGGGTTGCGTTCAATTAGCGCATCTATATCTAAATCCTTCATCTTCAAGCCATTATCAAACCAGTGAATGCTCGGAACCCGTTCCAAATCTCCAATCTGCTCGACCGTCTCCGGTCTCTGCCTGGTGGACACCGCGCATATGACGACATCAATCCCCTGCTTTTGCAATGACTGCCCTTCACGAAGCATATGATAGGTCTTTCCTGAACCGCTAACCGCCCCGATAAGGATATTGAGCCTGCCGCGATGCAGGCTGGATATGGAGCATAATACTTCCACCGCTGTCTTCCGGCGAAAATGGATCAAAATCACCTCCCCTCACTTGATGTCATGCGCACTCGCAATCATTGATCGGACAAGGCTTTTTCTTACTTTTCCAATTTCTCTTTTAATACCAGATTCAACTTCAAGACGTTAACCCGTTTCTCGCCGAATACTCCCAAGTCGCGGCTCTCTGTAAATTCGCTGACGAGCGATTCCAACTCTACTGCTGAAATCCCCGTAAGCTTACTGATTCTCGCTATCTGAACCAACGCCGATTGTGGCGTGATATGAGGGTCTAATCCCGAACCCGAGTTCGTGATTAAAGCAATCGGCAGCTCCTGAATGGGCACATCCGGATTATCCTGCTGCCATTGCGCGATAGAGGCTTGCACGCGAGAGATCAGCGCGGAATTGGAAGGCGCGTAGTTGTTGGAGCCGGATGCCTCCCCCTTGTAATCAATGCTCGATACTCGCCCGTGGAAATAGCTGGGATCGCCACTGAAGGACTGCCCGATTAATTCGGAGCCAATCACGTTCCCTTCCTTATCTTTTAACAAACTCCCGTTGGCCTGATCGGGGAACAGAGTCTGCGCCAGGCCCGTACTGACGAGCGGATAGATGATCCCGCATAGAACAGTAAACAACACTCCGGCGCGTAAAGCGATCCATAATATTGCTCCCCTGGGCCTCGTTTCTTGTCCTTCATGAACCATTGTACTCATGGCTTCTTCCTTCTTTCCGATTGGTATGGGAAGCGCGATTCCTTCGTCAGATCCACACGTGAACGATTAAATCGATGATTTTAATGCCAATGAACGGAGCAATAACCCCTCCAAGGCCAAAGACTAGCAAATTGCGGCTCAGCAGGCGCGAGGCATGCATCGGCCGATAAGCAACGCCTTTCATGGCCAGCGGAATAAGCAGCGGAATAATAATGGCATTAAAGACAAGTGCCGAGAGTACCGCCGACAACGGGGATCCGAGGTTCATAATGTTCAGAGCTTCCATCTCGGGAATCGCGAGCATGAACATCGCCGGAATAATTGCGAAATACTTGGCAATGTCGTTGGCGATACTGAAGGTGGTCAATGCGCCGCGCGTCATGAGCAGCTGTTTTCCGATCGCTACAACCTCGATAATCTTGGAAGGATCGGAATCCAGATCGACCATATTGGCAGCTTCCTTGGCGGCCATCGTGCCGCTGTTCATCGCCAGGCCTACGTCCGCCTGAGCTAATGCCGGCGCATCGTTCGTCCCGTCTCCGGTCATAGCGACTAATTTGCCTTCCGCTTGCTCCCGCCGAATGACGGCAATTTTATCCTCCGGTTTGCTTTCCGCAATAAAATCATCAACGCCTGCTTCTCTGGCAATGGTCGCTGCGGTCAGCGGATTGTCGCCGGTACACATGATGGTTTTGATGCCCATCTCGCGAAGCTGGCCAAAACGCTCGCGCATGCCAGGCTTTACCGTATCCTTTAAATAGATAACGCCGAACACCCGGTTGCCCACCGCCACCGCAAGCGGCGTCCCGCCTTCAGAAGCTATTCGGTCTGCTTGTCCTTCCAAATCCTGCGGAATCGCTCCGCCTTGCGCGATAACCCATTTCCGGACGGAGTCTACCGCACCTTTGCGCACTTGGCGTCCATCTTTTAGATCAATGCCGCTCATCCGTGTTTCCGCTTTGAATTCGACAAAACTGCCGCCATCGCCAAGCGTCGCATCATATGCTTTGCTGTTATGCTTCATCCACTCGATGACGGAACGGCCCTCCGGCGTCTCATCTTGAATAGAGGAGATCGCAGCCCATACGGCCGTTTCATCCAGGCTGGCTCCCCCAATCGGAACAATGTCGCTAGCCATCCGGTTCCCGTAAGTGATGGTTCCCGTTTTGTCCAAAATCATCGTGTTAATATCGCCGGCTGCCTCGACCGCCTTGCCTGACATGGCCAGCACATTGAACTGCGTAACTCTGTCCATGCCGGCAATGCCGATAGCGGACAGCAGCCCCCCGATCGTGGTCGGGATCAAACAGACGAGCAGCGTGATGAGTACGGGTATTTCCAGGTCCACGCCGACATATGTCGCGATCGGCCGCAGTGTCACGACGACGATTAGGAATATGATCGTCAGGCTTATTAACAGCGTGTTAAGCGCGATTTCGTTCGGCGTTTTTTGCCGCTCGGCGCCTTCAACAAGTGCGATCATGCGGTCAATAAACGTTTCGCCGGGATCGCTAGCAATTTTCACTTTAATCCGGTCGCTGATCACGCGGGTGCCACCCGTCACGGAGCTGAAATCGCCTCCCGCCTCTTTTATTACCGGGGCCGACTCTCCTGTAATAGCGGATTCGTCAACGGAAGCCAGCCCCTCGATCACTTCGCCGTCGCCGGGAATCATCTCGCCTTGCGAGACGACGACGATATCTCCTTTGCGCAGCTCGTTCGAAGGAACGGTTCTTATTCCGCTGCCGACTATTTTATTTGCCATACTTTCCCCTTTGGTTCGCTTCAGAGTATCGGCTTGCGCTTTGCCTCGGCCTTCCGCCAGCGCTTCGGCAAAGTTGGCGAATAATACGGTAAATAGCAGAATGAGGAATACCGTCAGGTTAAAGCCCAAACTGTCCTCTGCGTTAAAGTAACCTGGGAATAATGTCATCAGCAGCACAACGAACGCGCTGATCTCAACGACGAACATCACTGGATTTTTTACCATCGCTGCCGGGCTCAGCTTCACAACACTCGCTTTCAGAGCTTGAGCGACAAGCGGACCGGAGAATAAGCTTTTATTTCGTTTTTCATTCATGGCAGCAATCCCTCTCTTCTTAATTAGCGGATCGTCAAATGTTCTGCAATCGGACCCAGCACAATGACCGGCAAGAACGTCAGCGCTCCGATTAGTATGACGGTTCCGATGAGCAAGAACACAAACAATGCGTTGTCCGTACGGAACGTCCCGATGGTTTCTGGAACCCATTGCTTGCGCGTCAGCGAACCGGCTACGGCCAGCATGGCAATGATGGAAATATAGCGCCCGACAAACATGACTAGCCCGGTCGTTATATTCCAGAACGGCGTGTTGTCGGCAAGTCCCTCAAAGCCTGATCCATTATTGGCGGCTGAGGATGCATATTCGTACAGCGCTTGCGTGATCCCGTGGAAGCCGGAATTCGAGAGGGAACCCATGCCAAGCTCGGTTACGAAAGCAGCCGCGGTCGGGACTAATATAATAAATGGATGAGCCAGTATCGCAATCGCAATCAGCTTCATCTCGTGCGGCTCGATCTTGCGGCCAAGAAACTCCGGCGTTCTGCCCACCATTAGACCGCAAATGAAAACGGCGAGAATGGCATACATGAGCATATTGATCAACCCTACGCCCTTGCCGCCAAATACGACATTCAGCATCATCTCTGCCAGCGGTACCAGGCCTCCGAGAGGCGTCAACGTATCGTGCATATTATTGACCGATCCGGTCGTAGCCGCTGTCGTCACGGTTGTAAACAAAGCGGATTGGGCGATGCCGAATCGAACCTCTTTTCCTTCCATACTGCCTTGCGAAGCATCGATCCCTACATCGTTTAATAGCGGATTGCCGCTCTTCTCTGCCGTATAGGCAACTGTCAGGAACACGAGGAACAAGGCCATCATAGTCGCAAAAATAACCCAGCCCTGCTTGCGGTTGTTCGCAAATCTTCCGTACATGAATGGCAGCGATGCTGGCAGCGCCCACATCGACAGAATCTGGATGACGTTTGTCAGCGGATTAGGATTTTCGAAGGGATGAGCTGAATTGACACCGAAGAATCCCCCTCCATTCGTCCCCAAATGCTTAATAGACTCCAATGAAGCGACAGGTCCGATCGCGATTTGCTGTGTTGCGCCTTGCAAAGTGGTTAAGGACAAGGTTGGATCAAGAGTTTGCGGCACCTGAAGCGCTACGAGCACCAGCGCAACAATCGTCGCAAGAGGCAGAAACACCCGGGTATGGGCCTTAACAAAGTCTTCAAAAAAATTGCCTATCGTCTTCCCCTTACTGGTGACACCACGAACGAAAGCTGCCGCAACCGAGAAGCCGCTTGCCGCAGATGTGAACATCATCATAGTGATGACGGCCATTTGAGCGAAATAGGTCAATCCCGTCTCTCCGCTGTAATGCTGCAAGTTGGTATTCGTCATGAAGCTAATGATCGTATTGAATGCCAGCGTTGGCTCCATACTGCCGATATCGTTCGGATTCAGCGGCAAACCGCTTTGCATCCGCAGCAGGATGTAGCCGATCGCCACAAGCATCAAGTTCGTAACAACAAAGCTGAGCGCATACCGTTTCCAACTCATGCCACCTCGTTGTTTCAACCCGATTAATGCGTAAATCGGCCTCTCCAGCCATCCGAACACGTGGTCCGTCCGATTGGGTTCGTTCGAGAAAACATGATACAGAACATTTCCAAGCGGCTTGGCGATCAGCACCAAGACACCGATTACGATCACGATTTGCAAGATGTCCATTTCCGTTCCTCCTTGGCAATAAGCGGCTGCAAATAATCAGTCAGAACTTTTCCGGATGCAGCAAGGCATAAATCAAGTAGACAAACACTGCGCCTGTAAAGATTAAAATAATCGTCATTTTCCTACGCCTCCCCGTCTTCTACCGTTTTCCCGCACCAGATGAGAAATCCGGCTGCCAGTGAAAAGGATGCCGCAAGCGCCAGTACCATCCAAACCTCCATCATCTCGACATTCCTCCAACGATTATTTTCCGGACGTCTTGCTCTCATACAATCGCCGGTTCCCCCCGATTTCGCACCGTTTCGAATGGGGTTGGAATCGAATTACAGCTCGATTCGCTGAATGTATCTTACTTCTGGAGGACATCACTGTAAAATGAATGCTCCTGAAAATTTGATCAAAAATGAAGCTTTAAAACCGATTTCAAATGTTAATGTGATCAAACCTTGACTTTCCTTAATGACACTTCATATTTCACGATATTGCGCAGTATTTATATGATTTTTACGCCGGGCACCATTTTCTTTTATATCTTTTTTACGCCTGATTCGTTTACATTAAAGAAGAAACTTCAAACCAATTAACGAGGTGCGGATAACATGCGAAAGTTGAGGCTCATAGGTCTGAAGTGGGCTCCGTATTGGGGGATCACGCTGCTCATCGCCGCTATGACGGCATCGATGTATGCGATCGGACTTGCCCTGGACCTGGTGAACATAGCGCTTCTCTTTCTATTGCCCGTTTTGTTAAGCGCCGTCTTGTGGGGCATGCGATCCGCTATTTACACAGCTGTTCTCGGGGCGCTGTCGTTTGACTTTTTCTTTGTTTCTCCCGTTCTGAGTTTTATTGTCTCTGACTTGCGCTATCTGATTTCTTTCGGTGTCTACTTGGCAGTAGCCATATTAACCGCCCACCTGGCTGAACGGCTGAAGCGGCAGCTGCTTTATTCCAAGCAAAGAGAAGCACACACGGCCGCGCTTTATGAGCTGAGCAAACAGATGAGCGACATGAATGACATCCACTCCTTGCTCGAGAATGTATCCAATCATGTCGCGCAAATCATCGGTACCGAAATCGCGATCTACTTGCCGGATAACAAACACCGGCTGGTGTTATCCCATCATTCAGGAATGCATAACGAGTGGGGGCAAGGCGAAGCGGAGAAGGTGATGGCAAAGCTGGCATTCGATTATGGAGAAGCGATTGGCAATGGCAGCGGCACCATAAGGGAAGCGCCTGGCTGCTACTTGCCTCTGCGGACCGAGAGTCATGTACACGGCGTGTTGGCCATACAGGTGGAAAAGTTAGAAAACGGAGTAACAAGCGAGCAACAACAAATGCTGGAAGCCATCTGCGGCCTGGCAGCCAGTGCCATCGATCGCGTTAAACTAGCGGATGAAGCAAGAATGGCCCAATTGACGATCGAATCGGAGCGTCTTCGCACAGCGATTTTAGATTCCGTCTCGCATGAGCTGCGTACCCCGCTGGCCGCTATTATCGGCTCTGCAACCGGGCTTATCGAAGGCGGCCATCTCTTCTCGCCGGAGGATCGGCAAGAATTGCTCATGACCGTTCGCGATGGTGCGCTCCGTATGAATCGCCTTGTGATGAATCTGCTGAGTATGGCGAAGCTGGAAAGCGGAATGCCGCGTTTGCGTCATAATTGGTGCGATGCAGTTGATCTGATAGGAGTAGCTTTGGCACAAGTGAGGGATTTTCAACAGCATAGAAGGATTCAGGTGAAGCTGCCTGAGGAGGTTCCAATGTTATTGGGCGATGAGATTCTGCTTGAGCAGGTATTGGTTAATGTGCTGAGCAATGCGATCAAATACAGTCCCGATCATAGTGAAATCAACATCAATGTCTCTGTTGAAGGTCTCTGCCTTGCTATCGCTATTGCAGATCAAGGAATCGGGCTTGACGACGATGAGTACGAGCGCATTTTCGATAAATTTTACCGTTCGCCTGCCACCAGACATGTAACGGGTACTGGCCTGGGACTGGCCATATGCAAAGGTATTATGGAGCTTCATAGCGGCACTATTGCGGGACGGCGCAATGAGCCTCGGGGAACCGTCATAACCATTACACTTCCAATTCCGGCGACGAACGAGCTGGCAACCGTACATGAATCAAGCCATGGAGGATCACGAGTATGAATGAAGCCAACAAACCAATTTTGATTGTCGATGACGAGCCCCAAATTCGCAAGCTCCTGACAGTGACCCTGCAGGCCCATCAATATGCCACTGAAGAAGCAGCTACGGGAGAAGAGGGATTGCAGCTGGCCTCCTCGGTTTGTCCAGATTTAATCATTCTCGATCTAGGACTGCCGGACATGACCGGCATGGAAGTATTGAACCGAATTCGAAGCTGGTCTGACGTGCCTATCATCGTACTGACAGCCAAGGATAGAGAAGAAGACAAAATTGCGGCACTCGACAACGGTGCCGACGATTATGTAACGAAACCGTTCGCCATGGGAGAACTTGTTGCCCGAATCCGGGTTGCCCTTCGGCATGCCCAACAGTCTGTCACAGATCCCATCCTTCGGATCGGCGAGTTGGTTTTAGATTTGGAACAGCGAATCGTCGAGATGAAAGGCGAGCGAATGAAGCTTACGCCAACGGAGTATGACCTGCTTAGAATTCTAGCGATCAACGCTGGGAAAGTCGTGACTCAGCGTCAATTGCTCAAGCAGGTATGGGGCGACAATCACAATCCATCAGATAACCACTACATTCGGGTGTACATCGGGCACCTTCGTAAAAAGTTAGAGGAGGACACGACGCAGCCCAAATGGATTATAACGGAGCCCGGTATAGGCTACCGTCTTCTTGATTCGCATCGTTTCTCATAAATTTGCAAATGCCAAATCCCCATTTAATGGGGTTAAATGTCGCTTCCACAAATCTCGCCCCTTCTCGTGAGTTCTCAAGAATCTCTTAGCCTTTTGCAGCTGCAGGTTTGGCTTTGATGAAGCTAGCTATAAGAATTAAGCTCACCAAAGACATCACGCCACTGATCATGAAAACTTTCTCGAACCCATCATTAAACATCACCAAGCATAGTCCCGCAGTAGTCGGCCCTAACGTTGACCCAAGAGAACGGAACAGGCTAAGGTAACCAATAGCTGAACCTGTTTCTTTGTTATCCACTGCTTGCAGGATTAAAATGTTTAGCGGAGCACCGATAATGATACCGATACCAAATCCCATCAATATAATTACAGGATAGAATATAGTAAGACTATCTACTCCAAAGCTCAGTACAACCGCTGCAGCTAATGTAATAAGGAATCCGGTTATGAGAACTTTATTCGCTCCAAGTTTATCTACCATCATGCCCCCAATCAGCGAAGCAACCATAGATGCAATTGCTAATGGAGCAACACTCATTCCAGCTGCTCCTTTGTCAAGGTTCAGCACGTTTTCTGCAAAGTAAGGCATCAGATTCGTCGCAGTCGCCATTACAAAACCGGATATCATCGAAGCTATAAGTAATGTTAGTTTATTTGATTTCGTGAAATATGTAACCCTCATAATGGGATCTTCATGATTTTTTTCTACTAGAATTAAGAGCGGTACAAGTAAAATTCCGATTAGAATAATCCAGAAGCTCTTAAGGGTAATGCCAAGCATGAGGGATAGGATAATTGCCGTTAGTAGAATGATTCCCAATGAATCTATTGCCTTACGTATCAACTGTTGTTCTTGCTTTATCGTGGCTGCAAGAATAAGGATAGCGACAGAGATTGGAATGTTAATCAGGAATACGACCTGCCATACAAAATGAGATACAATCAAGCCGCCCGCTAACGGTCCTAGTATAGTACCTACGCCGAATACAACGCCGATCAAGCCTAACATACGTCCCCGCTTTTCAGGGGAATAAGAAACAGCGATTTGTGCTGCACTGATTGGAAATATCCCCCCAGTCCCTATCGCTTGCACCCCTCTCCCTATCAGAAATACGGTGAAGTTTGGCGCGAGTGCTGCAATAAGCGAACCTGCTGCGAACATAGTGATGCCGAACATGAATGTCTGTTTCCGACCGAAACGGTCAGAGAGTTTACCCAAAATCGGAATGCTTACTGCGAATAATAATGTATAAACGGTGAAACTCCACACACCCCAAGATGTCTCTAAACTGTAATCATCAATGATGGAACTAAGCGCCGGCCCGACGATTCCATGATCCAATGCCCCCATAAAAATGCCTAACAGTAAGGTGAAAATGGTTGCCGTTTTTGATAGTCCTTTGTTTTTTGGTATTGGCATTAATTATCTCTCCTTGATGTTTCTTCTTGTTGAGATAAATATACTATATCACACCTATTATATGTCAATGAATAAAGTATAATATTTTTGGTGGTAGAAACCCAATATATGGGTCAAGCTGAGTATATCGCTTTTGCATACTGGTTGATTGGAATTTCGATAACAAAAGTTACCCCGTCTGAATTATCAATACGGATGCTGCCTTTATATTTTCGTACGATATCCAATGTAATGGCTAGACCAAGGCCAGAGTGTTCCTGCGCATTCTTCGAACTAATACCAGCTTCAAAGATCTTTTCGATTATTGCATCATGGATTGTTCCTTTATTATATACACTTAATTTAAGTATGCCGGATTCTATTTCTCCAATAAGCTTCACAATCCGTTCTTCCTTAGGCAATTTCATTACCTCATCGAATGCGTTGTCAACCAGGTTGCCAATCGCCCGAACACAATCAACTGAACGTACACCTTCGGGAAACTCCTTCAATGTTGTAAATGAAAAAGTGAATTGAATATCTTTCACTTCTGCAGATACGGATTTACTCTGAACCAGCGCAGCTATTGCAGGCTGGCCAATGCTGATGATGTCATTGATTTTCAATACATCTTCAACAAGTTCTCCTGTGTATTCCTTTAATTCCTTTATTTTATCAAGCTCAACAAGAGCGCTAATCGTACTGATATGATTCAAGAAGTCATGCCGCTGGCCTCTAATACTTGTAAATAAACTGTTCATCTCATCAATATAAGCGGATTGTGTTTCCGTAACAGCCTGATCCTTCGTTTTGCTAATGAATTTGTTCAACATAACCAACAAAATAATGCAAATAACTGTAATTACAATGACTACAAGCAAGAGCTCCCAAAGAATCTGATTGAGCTGGCTTTGGATGGCTTGATAGTCGATCGTTATCGCCATAACGTAGTAATTGAGGGTTTTATCAAGCTCCTTTTCTGAATTCTCCGTAATTACCCCCAACTCATCAATTTTATTGGTGAATACTGGTATGAACGCTTTGAGCACTGTTTTACCATTCAGCTCGGCTTTGTAACTAACGAGTTCTTTTGTATCGATGGCTTTTTGAATATATTCAGAGTCCAGCTTCTCATTCTTGTATTCGTAAGACCCGAAGAAAATAGGAATATAATACCTTAACGTGTATTTCTGACCTGTTCCGTTCTCCACTTCGATCTGCTCTTTACCAAAAGTTGCAGGATTAATACCAGAAACCTCTATAACACTTCTGTTAGAGGAGGTAACATCATGAATAATAGAGTTGATGCCAATCAATTTATCATAGTCCTTAAACACCTTGTCAGAAACAAATGGATTGATCAAATAGTTCGTTGTACCGTCATAGTAATAACCATATTTATAAAACTCTTCCGCGTTGGTATCGGATATAGAAAAAGGCCCCGTCCAGTAATTAGGGAGACTTTGCCCCCAGTTCAAAGCGGTTACATTTTTCCGATCATACAGTTCGAGAAAGGCTTTGTTCCACAGCCCCCATCTCTTCGTGTCCAGATTGATTTCTTCGCGATGCGAAGACTTCGTGAGATGAAATGAAGCGTCCTTTGTTTTTGTCAGCAGTGTAATGGCCTTTATATTCAATTTCTCTGAAAGCGCATCCAATTGTTCGTTTGTTACATGATTAATGTCCGGGTCAATTTGTGATTGTATCGCTATCGAATCAGATCGCAGCTTCTCTCCTACAAGGGCTTCCACAAATCTCGCCCCTTCTCGTGAGTTCTCAAGAATCTTGTTCAGCACGATGGATTCATTGTTAATGTCATTAAGAGTTTTTTCTTCCAGCGTGTTTTTACTAATAAAGTAATAGATCATATTATTCCCGATCAGCAGCGCAATGAGCGAGCTGACTAGGATCAAAGAAGTGCGTCTATAGCGATTAATCACAACAATCCCCCCAAATTATCTTTCATCATACGACCGCATATTTTACTTTACGCTGGTAATCCCCCCTCCTTCTCACATCGTTTATTGCATACCGTCTGTTCAATTGCTCGCACCCTTCTATTATAGGTCTATCAGGAAACACATACAACAAATGTTATTTATGGTTAAAAAGAACAGGCTATCCCCGCTGTAGAATTACCATCTGCAGCAAGGACAGCCTGTTTGTTATACGGGTTATAGATCTTCACAGTATCGGCGAAAGCAATCTCGAAATCGATTCCTTAATTCGTATCCATCTGGACCGGTGCACGTATTGCTCCAAGGTGAGCAGCCGGCTGTCGTTGATATCATGCTCGAAAATCCGCGCCATATTGCTTGAGAACTCCTTGTCGTATAGAAACGCGTTCACCTCGAAGTTCAGCTTGAAGCTTCTAACATCAATATTAGCTGTCCCTACCGATGCAATTTCCTCATCTACGACAATCGTTTTCGCATGGATAAAGCCTTTGTTATAGATATAAACCCTGGCTCCGGTCTTCAGCATTTCGCCGACATGCGACATAGTCGCCCAGTATACGAACGGGTGATCCGGCTTGTTCGGTATCATCAGGTTCACTTCCACACCGGACATGCATGCTATGCGCAGCGCATCCAGCAGACTTGCATCCGGAATAAAATACGGGGTCTGGATAGATACAGTCTTCTTGGCCGACAAAATCATTTTGATGTAGCCGATCTTAATGTTCTCCGTCTCCGAATCCGGACCGCTGGTTACGATCTGGACGCCTACCTTGCCTGCTGGCACAGGCTGGGGAAAGAAGTCCGAGTTATACCGGATATCGTTGCCTGATGCTTGGTTCCAATCCAATATGAACCGTGTCTGCAGCGCAAATACAGCCGTCCCGACAATTCTCAAATGCGTATCGCGCCAATAGCCGAATTTCTTGTTTAACCCCAAATATTCATCTCCGACATTAAATCCGCCGGTATACCCTATCTTCCCGTCAATAATGACCATCTTGCGGTGATTTCTATAATTCAGCCTCAAGTTAATCAGCCGGAACCGGGATGGGAAGAACGCTTCAACCTCGCCTCCGGCGGCGCGGAACGCTTTGAAAAAGCCGCGAGTCAGTGTTCGTGAACCCATCTCATCATAGAGGATTTTCACTTGAACCCCATTCATCGCTCTCTCGGTCAAAGCAGCCAGCAATTGCTTGCCTATTGCATCTCGCTTCAAAATATAATATTGAACATGAATATGCTCCTGCGCTTCCCGAATATCCTTCAGGAGGCGGTCGAACTTCTCTCTGCCCTTAATGATCAGATCAACCTCATTATCCTCTGAATAAACTGCGTGATCATTGTTCGCGTGCAAATGGATAAGATCAAGATTCTTGTCTCCTGCTTCATTGACAGCATGGAATTTCCCCGCATACAGTAGGCTGTTCTGCGTCTCCGACAATCTGCTGATTGCGCTCTTTCTGAATATCTCCCACTTGAAGAGCTTGGACCTGGTTAAATTTTGCGCAAACAGCAAGTACACGACAAAACCAAAAAGAGGGATAAAGAACAGGACGAGAAGCCACGCCCATGTCGTGCCAATATCTCTTCTCTCCAGGAATACGACAGCAGAAGCAAAAACAAGGTTCAGAATAATGACGAAACTGGTCAATAACTGGTAGATTTCCATGGATGACGAGTCCTCAACTTTCTTCAACAATCGGGAATTGCCTCCAATATGTTATCATACCTGCTTGCCGATCCACAACAAAAATGCCCAAGCTCCGCTGGATTGCCGGGCACTTGGGCGCTGCTGGCTGGATCAATAATACCGCCGCAGCCGTTCACTCAGATTGTCGGCATGAGGCTCATATAAGCGGCCATCTCTACAGCGGCTCTCTTGCCCTGCTGAACGCAGTCGGGCAATCCGACTCCATCATATCCGGCTCCACAGATCAACACCCCGGGCCGCTTGCTCTTCAATTGCGTCCTCGCCTCCTGCAATCGTTCCAGATGGCCGACACCGTACTGCGGCATTGACCTCACACAGCGGGTAATTTCATAGAAGCAGGGCTCTGATGTAATTCCCATCAGATCGCGCAGATCTCTGCGGACAGCAGCGATAAGCTCTGTATCGCTTAATTGCAGCCAGTCCTGCGAGCCCGAACGACCGATATAGGTTCGCAGCAGGATGCCATCGGCTGGCGCTGCATGAGGCCATTTGGAAGAAGACCATGTACAGGCGGTCATCATCCGCGCTTCCCGGCGCGGCACAACGAATCCGGAGCCGTTCAGCGGGAACGGAACCTCCTCTCTCCTGTATGCCAGCGCAATATTGGCCACAGAGATATAAGGGATCTGCTCCAGCCATGAGGATGCCGGAAGTTCCGGGAGAAGCTTGGCGGCAGCGAAGCTCGGCAGCGCCATAATGATTCCGTCCCCTTGCAGCCGCTGTCCTTGATTCATGATCAGCTCATATCTGCCATCCCATCCTTCCATTCTCTCCACACCGTGTCCTTCAATAATGCGAACGGAGGCAAGTGCCTCCCGGAGGCGATTCACCAAGGTCATGAGCCCGCCCTTATAAGAGAGAAACATGCTGTGCCGGGCGATCTCGGGCAGTCCGCCCGATTGCGGCGGCGGAAGCTTGCTGCCAGCCAGCATCCCCAATATGAGACTGCGATGCTTCTCTTCCATCTGCTTGAATTGCGGGAAGGTGGCTTGCAGGCTCAGATTTTGCGTTTCTCCCGCATATATGCCGGCCAGCAGCGGCTCGGTAATATTGGCCAGCACCTCTTTCCCCAGCCTCCGCTTAATAAAGCTGCCTAGCGCTTCATCCCCCATCCCCTTCCCGGCAGGCAGCAGCAGGTCCATTGCCGCCCGCAGCTTGCCAAGCGGTGACAGGAGCCCTGTCTTGAGGAATGGCGTCACCTTTGTCGGAATGCCGAGGACAAGACCGAGCGGCATCGGCTGGAGCTTTCCTTTGTGCAGAATATAATTCGTTCTGGCCTGCGGATTCGTTGCCGCCAGCTCATCCTCCAGTCCAAGCTCCCTGGACAAGTCAATCATCGGCAGCTTTCTCGCAAGGAAGGAATCTGGCCCCTTTTCAATCATATAGCCGCTGCGATGCAGCGTATTGATTCTTCCGCCAAGCTCGCGTTCCTTCTCGATCAGTGTAATATCTACAGGGATTTGCAGCTCCTCGCACCGCTTCATCGTATAATAAGCCGCGCTAAGGCCGGTTATGCCTCCTCCGATTACGACGATTCTTCTCGTTGGTTTGTCCATTTGCAACAGCGCCATCCTTTCCTCATGCATCGACTCTCCGCCGAATTGTGATCATAACGAGCAATATGCCGCCCGCCATTGCACCGCTTGCGATCAGCAGCAGCTCATTCTCATAACTTACTCTTCCGCCATTCGTCCATCCAAGCAACCCGTTCAGGAACAAGACCAGCTCATTAACGATAAACCCTGTGACAAAGCACATATAGCCTAGCCGCTCCCCCTTGCCCTGCCCCCGCAGCCAGCCTTGCTGAAGGAAGAACGCCAAGCATAGAAAGCTGACAAATCCGAGCAGCGTAAGATGCAAATAACCAATGACAACATCACGTGACGTATAGATCAGCTCCGACAATCCCGGTACAACGGTACCTATTTCCATCGTTGCTTTTAATAACAGGGCAAGGCAAGCAAGGACTGTGAATATGCCTCCCCACCCTTGGAACAGCGCCGGGAATGGCGATCTTGCCCGCCATATAATAACGAGCAGGATAGCAACAGCTGCCCCTTGCAATATTGCACCGGCTGCAGCGGCGGCATGCCATAGTGGATGGAGATCCAGCCACAGGATGGATAACAGAAAAGAAGGCGCCATGGAAGCCGCATAGAGCGCAAATTGCCAGCGGGCGAGCTTGACGGAGTAGTCTATCCGCTGCTGCTCCAGCAGCCGCAACAGAATAGCGATGAGGCCTAACGTAAACCAGCCATTGTATTGAAAATGCAAATAGAAATAGATGGCTGCATCGTACAATGCGCTCCCTTTGAGATCATTGGCGCTCAGGACAGCCAGCATCCACGGCCCCAGTGAGGAGACAGCCATGCATGCCAGACTGCCTTTCATATACAGTACAGAGACGCCGCCGCTCTTGTCAGGCTTGCTCTGCTTCATCCGTCTCCAGACGAGAATGCCGAACCAGTACGACAGCAAAATATGAATGGTCGAGAAGGCAATGGAGAAGAAGGCATAGCCTTGAAGCGTGAAAGAGACGAACATGCCAGCTATCGCCAGCTGGGTGGCCCAGAACAACAGCTTTAACTGCGGCTTGCTGCGCTCCGTATCATTAAGGAACAGCCGAGTGACCAGCAGAAACAGTGCCATATACCCCCACCCTAATAACGCCGTATGGGAATGGGCATGCAGCAGATGTCCATAATCAAGCTGCGGCAGCGGGACAAAAGCCAGCATGCGCATTAGAACGCCGGTTGCCGCAGTTAGTAGCAAATAGAATAAGGTCAGCCTGATCCAGATCGTTCGCATGACATGCCTCCTTCATCAATGAACCGTTCACTCCCGCAGCCTGCTTCCATGGCGAGCAGCTATTATTTCTCCAGAGACTGGTACGACTTGCCTGTCTTCAGCCCGATTATAAACCATGCCAGCCCCACAATCCCCAGGGCGAATACCGTGTCACCGACAACGCGGAACCATACCAGATTCTGCATGACGTTCTCATGGAGAAACTCAGCTGACCGCGCATACCACATCCCATGCTCCATGCTGGCGATCGTTTGCAGAATACCGACCGGGAGCAGGCTCGTTACCCCCATGAGCAGCAGGCCGATGTTCATAGACCAGAAGGAGAAGCGCAGCAGCTTGGTTTTCCATGGCCTTGGACCGGACAAGCCGCGCAGGCAGAACAGCATTAGCCCGATTCCGAGCATTCCGTATACGCCGAACAGAGCTGTATGCGCATGAAGCGGCGTTGTATTGAGACCCTGCATATAGTACAGCGCAATAGGCGGATTGATCAGAAATCCGAAGACGCCTGCTCCGAGCAAATTCCAGAACGACACGGCGACGAAGAAATAGATCGGCCACTTATAGCGATCGACCCACGGCCGCGCTTTCTTGTGCCTCAAATTCTCATAGGCCTCGAATCCGATCAGCAGCAGCGGAACAACCTCCAACGCACTGAACACAGCGCCGAAAGCGAGCACCCCTTCAGGCGTTCCGGCAAAATACAGATGGTGAAACGTCCCGATAATACCTCCGAACAAGAAGATAATCGTTGAGAACAGAACCGATGACGTTGCCGTAGCTGCCCGAATCAAGCCCATTCTTGAGAACAGGAATGCAATGACGACAGCTGCGAACACCTCGAAGAATCCTTCCACCCACAGATGCACCACCCACCAGCGCCAATAAGTCGATATGGAGAGATGCGTATTCTGTCCCCACATCAAGCCCGGCATATAGAACACCGGAATGGCTACCGATGCGATCAGGAACAGGGAGAGCAGATGCCTGCTTTCGCTTTTCTTTTTCAGTGCGGGCCAGATTGCTCTCGCCATCAAGAAGAACCAGAGGAACAGTCCGATGGTCAGGAAGATTTGCCACGCCCTCCCGAGATCCACATATTCGAACCCTTGATGGCCAAAATAAAAATTATGGGACAGACTGCCAATATACCCTTTGACAGCCGCCCATTCGCCGACCATGGAACCAACGACGATAATCAGCAGACAGGTGAACAGGAAATTCACGCCGAACCGTTGATACTTTGGCTCATGGCCTGATATAGCAGGCCCGATGTATAACCCGGTTGCAAGCCATGCTGTCGCGATCCAGAAAATAGCCAGCTGCTGATGCCATGTCCGTGTAACGGAATATGGAAACCACTCCGCCAGCGGAATGCCATAGAAGCTATTGCCTTCGACCGCGTAATGCGCAGTCAGAGCGCCCAAGCCCACCTGCACAACGATCAGAGCGGTCACGATCCAGAAAAACTTGAGCGTCGCCCGCATCGAAGGGGTAGCCTTGATCGCTAGCAGCGGATCTTGCTGAGGAGCGCCATGCTCTTCGTCCACTCCTTCCTTCCCCCGTTGAACAGCGAAGTGCCACGCAAGAGCTCCTACCCCGGCTATGAGCAGAATAACACTGACCAGCGACCATATAATCGATGAGCTTGTAGGCTCGTTGTCAATAAGCGGTTCTCCAGGCCAGTTGTTCGTATAAGTGATCGACGCCCCCTCTCGATTCGTTGAGGTAGACCATGAGGCCCAGAAGAAGAAGGCTGCCAGCTTCTCTCGATCCTCCTTGCTTGCAATCGTATTGGAAGGCAGAGCAATCTCCTCGCGATACGCCGCCATGGCAGGATCATCGCCGAATACGCCATCGTAATAGGCGCTGAGGGCATGGATAGCCTCCGCTCTAGTCGCAGAGATTACAATTTCCTTTGTCTGCTTGTTGTAGGTGTTGCTCCGTATTTCCTGCTTGAGCAGTGCCTTCAATTCGGCCTGCTTCTCTATCGGCAGGCTCTCATAATTCGCGCTGTACTTCCCGTTCGACCACGCGTCCAGTATCCAGACAAGCTCACGATGCAGCCAGTCGGCTGTCCAGTCAGGCGCCACATAGGAGCCGTGCCCCCATATGCTTCCGACCTCCTGTCCTCCCATGCGCTGCCAAATATTTTGCCCGTCCTCAATATCGTGGCGTGTATAAACAACCTCTCCGGCATCTGTCACAATACGCTCCGGTATCGGAGGCTTCTCTTGATAAATCTCTCCGCCGTAGTACAGCAGAACGGCAAAGGAACCGATAAAAACGACTGCCAGCATGAGCCATAGCTTTCTGTAAGGCATCCTTAATCCACCTCCTGTAATCGATTATTTGACCTGCAGCACCGGGTGTCCCGGTTCATACGAACAATAGGGATCGCTCTCCAGATAATCCCCTGTCAGCGCATATGCCCGAGCCCGCGAGCCCCCGCAGAGCGCTTTGAATTCACAATCGCCGCATTTGCCCTTTAACAAAGAACGGTCGCGCAGCTCCTTCATCACAGCAGAATGGCGATAAATATCCGGAAGCGGCTGCTCTCTGACATTGCCGCAGCGAACGGGAAGAAAGCCGCTCGGATACACATCGCCAGTGTGGCTGATGAACACGAACCCGTCGCCATCATTGACTCCCTTATGCGCCCGACCGAGGAGGTCGGTACGTTTGATCCCGATGCCCGTATCCCCTTGCTCGCCCAAACGCTGCTGCTCCTGTACAAACACTCTGCGATAATGGGGCGCCTCTGTTGCTTTGACCCCGTAGGGCATCCGCTGCTGCACCTGGCATAACCACTTCATCACTTCCTCATGCTGCCGCGGAGAAATCATATCCTTCTCCATCCCTCTGCCAGTAGGGACAAGAAAGAAGACACTCCACAGCACGGCCCCCATCTCCTTCACCTTCTCCGAGATCTTCTCCAGATCATGCAGATTATAGTTCGACACGGTCGTATTAACCTGGATCGGAATGCCCAGCTCCTGCAAATATTGAATGCCTTTCATGGTGAGCGCATACGACCCCTTCGTCCCGCGAAAATGATCATGAATATCCGCGCTGGATCCATCGAGGCTGAACGCCCAGCGGGATAAACCGACATCCTTGGCCTGCTGAATCGCTTTGCGCGTTACCTTGGGTGTCGCGCTTGGCGTCATCGATACGGACAGCTTCTTCTCATCGATGGCATAACGGGCCAACTCGAACAGATCCGGCCGCATCAACGGATCGCCGCCCGTAAATACGAAGAGCGGGTTCTCCATCGTCGCGATATCGTCGATCAGCCTCTTCCCCTCCTCGAACGAGAGCTGCCGCGGATCTGGCTTGAATTGCGCCTCCGCGCGGCAGTGCAAGCATTGCAAAGCGCAAGCCCTGGTCACCTCCCAGATAACTATGAATGGATTTACTCCATAATCCCTTTCCTTGATCGCAGGCTGCATGTATTCCCTCCTGACTCAAGCATCCGCTTCATCGCTGCGGACGCTGCTGTTCTCTCAACCATCCTAAAGAAGAACAGCACAGCGTACTGTGAGGCTGATCACACATCCAATGAAACTTTAGTGAAAAAAAGCGAAGAAAAAAATCCAAACTTTGTGCCCTCTATCACACTTGTAAGCCCCCCAGTGAGGTACATTGAAGGGGAACGATTTACACTAGGAAGCACGCAAGCGGTATCCATTGGTTAGCACGGTTAAGCTTGTGAAATTTATCACATTATAGAAGGGTGATTATTTATGATTAGGCTAAAGCGTATCCATTGTCTCCTTGCACTGGCTGCCTCCATCCTGCTTCTGGCATCCTGCGAAGGCAATGCCAACGAACAGGCTCAGGCGGAGAAGGCGAGCTCCGAGCAGCGAATCAGCCAGCCTCCGGTACAACCTGTCATCACCAGAGATGGCCGGAATGTACATATCGCAATGACAGCTCAGGTCACAGATGTGGAAATATCGAAGGGCGTATTCTATAATGCCTGGACCTTCAACGGCACAGTGCCTGGTCCTGTTCTCCATGTAAAGGAAGGAGATACGATCCATTTTACATTGCACAATATGGACCCCGATGTTCCGCATTCCATGGACTTCCATGCTGTTCATGCCGCACCGAGCAAGAAGTTTATCGACATCATGCCGGGCGAGCAGGGCAGCTTCAGCTACTCCGCAGACACGCCTGGCGTATTCATGTATCATTGCGGGACAAAGCCTGTACTCGCTCATATTGCCAATGGCATGTACGGGATGATTATCGTAGAACCGAAGGACGGCTATCCGTCTGACAACGAGATCGACCGCGAGTATACGATCGTGCAGAGTGAATGGTACAAGGAGCAGGACTTCGAGGATTTTCTGAATGGGGAGCCGGAGTATGTCGTATTCAACGGAACGGATTACTCGCTGAGCCAGCCCCCCCTGCTTGCCAAGGTTGGCGATACCGTGCGGATCTACATCAATAATGCTGGCCCGAATGAAGTCTCTTCCTTCCATATCGTAGGTACAATAATGGATCGTGTATATCTTGACGGGAATCCCCGCAATATTCTGTACGGGATGCAGACGATACTGCTGCCAGCCAGCGGTGGCGCAATCGTGGAATTTACAGTAACCGAAGCAGGCGATTATCCGATTGTCACGCATCAGTTCGATCATGCGACCAAAGGAGCCGTCGGCATCCTTCGCGTAACAGCGGATGGAATGGACAATGGAGATCCGGTCAGCGGGCATTGAGGTCTAGCGAGGTGTTATCCCCAGGGGACGTCACGTTCTCCCGACTGCCGCCATCAAGCAAGATGCGAGCTAGAGGAACATGCGAAACTGTCGTTTTTCTCTCGTGTGAAAGATGCCTCCAAACCACTAAGAAGTGGAACTGGAAGCATCTTTTTCTTTGGATATGCCTATCTGGACAACCCCTTCTCCCAAGTGTGGTTTGAAGGCAGCGTGACGGAGAAAGGAGCCTGCGAATGTGCATGAATTTCGGTTAAAAGACGCCATAATAGTAAAATTCCTGCGATCAGGCATGAATGTGAGCAAAAATCGGCCGCTAAAGAGAAACGAAGGTGAAATGCCTGCACGCTGGCAGGAATTTCACCTTCATGGGGCCAGAAACGAGCAAATAAATGCCGTTTCGCATGTTTTACCTCGCTCACATCTTGCATCACGCAAGTCCCGGCGTTTGAATGACGGATCAGCCTCTAGCAAGGAGTACGTGGGCAGTTTGGTGATCGCAGCCATTCCGCATCGTACCGTTTCTTAAAGTGGAAGTTGAGGAAATTCCGTATTACTACTGGCTTGATCATCGACTGCCACCCATCCATCAGAGTAGAAACCGTACGGTATAGATCAGCTTGGCAGCAGTATCTTCAGAGGTAAAGACCGTCCCCTGCTCCGCTTCCTGGAGGCGCGTCCTGTCATCGTCATAGACGGGAATAGCCAGAAACTGCTTCTCGTTAAAATAAAACTGCAGATGCGTGCCCTCATGGGCCAACATGACATGATGCAGGGGACGGCTCGCTGGCGGGGCCAGCGGGTCGCTTCCTGCGTAATCCTCAATAATGAGCTCCATCCTTTTGCCATAGTAGCTTGCCAACCGATGTTCCCAGTTCTCCATCACTCAACCTCATTTCTTGAGACAGCATGTGCCAGCATCTTCCTTGGGGATCACCTGAACCCGATAGCCGCTCAGCCAATTCAGACTCGCCTGCTCCATCCCATTCTCCATATAAGCAATGACTTCCCGCTCCGAACTCCATACGGACAGTCCGCTGACCTGAGCAACCGCGATATCGAGCCCTTCCTCCCTCTTCCGATCCACATAACAAGGAACAGCGGATGCAGCAGAGGTTGAGAACAGCAGATTCAGCTCTGACTCCATCTGCGGAAAAGGGGATCCATGCTCCGTCTGCGGCCGAATAAAGCACAAATCGACAATAAATTCATTAAGCATAGGCTTCCTCCCCGCCATGGGGATGGTGAAAATGCTGCTGGGTTGTAATATCACTGAACATGCCGGAGTAGTAGACCACATCGCCGGAGTCGCTCTTAACCGCGCTGATTGTCAGCCATTCCAAATAAATTTCGCCGTTCTTCTTCCGGTTCCAAATCGCTCCCTGCCAGAAGCCCTGGCTCTGCAAGCTCTCCCACATCGCATTATAGAAGGCTTTGTCCTGCTTGCCCGACTTCAGAATGCTTGGCGTCTTGCCAATCGCTTCAGCGGAAGTATAGCCCGTCAGCCGTGTGAAGGACGCATTCACGGAATGGATAATGCCGTTCCTGTCCGTGATCATAATCCCCTCTACCGTGTTCTCTACAATATTGGCAGCCAGCACCAACCTTTCCTGATAGAACATCCAGATGACGATGATCAGGCTCGCCAGCGCAATCTGTGACAGGGCCATGAAGCCAATCGCATAATGACCCGTCATGCTGAACAGCATCGTCAGGATCAGCGGCGGGAAGAAGCCGCCGAGGCCGCCCATAGCCGAAATGATGCCATTGGCGATGCCAGCTTGTTTACTGAAGTACATGGGAACAAGCTTGAAGATCGTGCCATTCCCTGTGCCGGCGCACAAGGCAACGGTCAGGCAGCCTACGGTGTACAATTGCAGACTTGGCGCGAACGATAGCAGAATAGCGGATACCGTCAAGCCGCCGAATACGAGCATTAATATTTTGAAGGGATTGAACTTGTCGCCAAGCCAGCCTCCGATAGGCCGCATCGCAGTAGCAAGCACGATGAAGCCCGCTGTGCGCATGCCGGCATCGACCTTCTCCAGATGAAAGTGGCTGACGAGAAAATTAGGCAAATAGACGGTGAATGCAACGAATGAACCGAACGTCAGAAAGTAGAACAGACAAATAAACCACAGCTTCTCCGAACGGGATACCGCTCTGATCTGCTCCAGCAGCGGTGTGCGGACGGATACTTCCTCACGGTCCCCGAGCAAGAAATTGAGTGCAGCAAGAGTGATCAATATGATGCTATAAAGCAGAACGGTATTCGACCATCCCCAAGCACTGGCAACGACCGGGGCGCCGAATGCCGAAATGGCCGTTCCCAGATTGCCAATACCATAAATGCCGTTCACGAAGCCGTGACGCTCCTTAGGGTAATACTTGGGCAATGAAGTAACACCAACCGAGAATACAGCGCCTCCGATCCCGAGAAAAGCGCCGCCAATAATCAGATCCGCGAACGAATCCGCCTGGCTGATCCAATAAACAGGCGCCAGCAGCAGCACAAAGCTGAGCATGAACAGCTTGCGGGCACCGTACCGATTGGTCCAGTATCCGACAGGTATCCGCGCGATGGACCCGATCAGAATCGGGATGGCCGTAACCCACGCAAGCTGGGAGGATGAGAGCGTAATATCATCTTTAATAAAGGGCATTAGCGAGGACAGTATAACCCAAACCATGAAACCAAGCACCAGACTGACGGTTTGCAGCGGCAGCTGAATTTTTCTAATCATTTGACATCACGCTCCCGCTTATAGATCCAGAAAGCCACAGGAAACAACAACAGGTTCAGCCCGCAGAACAGGATGACCGTCTCGTATTTCTCGTAATAATAGGCATTCACCGTTTGCTGTGTACAGACGATATTCAGGAACAGCACCAGACTGAGCAGCACGACGCCCCGATAGCTACGCTTCATAACGTTTCACTCCCGTTGCGATTATGGCGCCCTGCTCCCGTTCGAGAACAATTTCGGGCAGCGGCCTTCTGGGCGGGCCAGCGGTAGGAGCGCCTGTCTTCGGATCGAATACCCCGTGATGGCATGGGCATACCATCTCGCCCTGCTCCTTGCTCCAGAATACCGGACATTTCAAGTGGGTGCAGGCATTCTGGTAGGCCTTGAACTCATTCTCGCCAAGCCGGATGAGCAGCGCCGAGTCATGCTTGCCTGGATAAGCGAACTCTATCGCTTCTCCGACCTTTATTTCACTGATATCTGTAATTTTCGCCGCTGTATATTTCTTGTTGCCGAAGCCCGCAAGCTCCTTGGCCGCTATTGCTCCCCATGGCAGCGTGGAGACGGCAAACACCCCTGCAGCACCGGCCATCAGCTTCATAAAGCTGCGACGGTCGAGGCTTCTCTCGTTGTCCTTGTGTATATTGTGCGTGTAATTGTCTTCATCAAAAGGAATCTTGCCGTTCTTATTGTTGGCCTTGCTGTCCCCATTCACATTGTGTCCCTGTCCCACCGGGAATCACCCCTGTCTATATTAGTTCGATGATTCTGCTAGAATAGCTTTTGCTTGCCCTGCAGAATGCCTGGCAAACTGATTTTGACATTGGTCTCGCCTTCCAGCGGATCGAACGGCTCGCGGCTGGACATCCATTTGCCCAGGCGGTGCTGCTCCTTCTTCATGCTGAGTTCTTCTTCCGTCACCCATTGCAGCGTGTTGGTCGGACAAACAGACGCGCACATCGGCGGAATGCCATCCTTGGTCCGGTCATAGCAGAGGTCGCATTTGTACATCAGATTCTGTGCTTCATCGAACTTGGGTATGCCATACGGGCATGCAATCGTACAATTCTGGCAGCCGATGCACTTCTCCACCAGCGCCGACAGCACAGCGCCCTCCGCTGTAATCTGGATCGCCTGGGCCGGACAGCTCCGCGCGCAGGCGGGATTGACGCAGTGCAGACACATGAGCGGAATCGTCTGGCGGTCGACGAGCGGATTCACATCATAGACATAGTTGCGGTTGCGCTCGTCATGGCCGCCGCATTGCGTGCAAGCTGCAAGGCAGCTGCGGCAGCCGATGCAATTGTCCATCTCGATATACAGATATTGTTTCATTGGGGCCTCCCGCTTGGTTTCTCAGCCACTTTGTCTATTTGGGCAGCACAGACCTTGAATTCCGGCATGCGGGATATCGGATCAAGCGCTGCGATCGTAAGCAGATTGATGGACAAATCATGTCCGAAATGATAGGGCACGAACACCGTATCTTCACGTATAGCCTCGATAATCTTCACCTTGTAGAAGGCTTCGCCGCGACGGGTGTGCAGTCTCACTACCTCTTCATGCTCTATGCCATATTTCTGTGCGGTTGCCGGGTGAACCTCCACGTAGGGCTCAGGGCACATGTCTCTCAGAAACGGAATTCTGCGGGTCTGGTTGCCGGATAAGTAATGGTAAACGACACGCCCCGTCGTCAGCCTGAGCGGGTACTCGGCGCATGGCTCCTCCGCCGGAGGGCGGTAAGGAAGTGCGCACAGCATCGCCTTGCCATCCGCATGATAAAATTTCTTGTCAAGGAACATATACGGCGTTCCTGGATCCTCCTCGCTTTTGCACGGCCAGAAAACCCCGTCCTGCTTGTCGATCTTATCCCAGGTTGCGCCGTAATAATCCGCATAACCGCCCTTGCTGGCGAGCCGGAACTCATCAGCGACCTTGCAGGCCGTCGTCAAATGGCTGAAATATTGGCCGCGTCCCAGCCGCTCCGCAAGCTCAACATGAATCTGCCAGTCCGGCTTCGATTCGCCCAGCGGCTCCTGTGCCTTGTTGATCTTGATGATCCGCCCTTCCAGATTAGTGACCGTCCCTTCATCCTCCGACCATGAGGTTGTCGGCAGCACCACATCCGCGAATTCACAGGATTCCGACAAGTACAGATCGGAGCAGACCATGAAGTCGAGCTCCTTCAGCGCAGCCCGAACCGCATGCTGATTCGGAGCGGATACCGCCGGATTGGAGCAGAGCAGATACAAGCCGCGTATCGTCTTATTCATCATCAGCTCGAACATTTCATAGGCCGAGACACCCGGCTGCGGCATCTCCTCCGGCTTGATTCCCCACACCTTGCACACTTCCTCTACATGCTTGGGGTTCGTAATCTTGCGGTAACCGGGCAGCAGGTCGGACTTCTGTCCATGCTCGCGGCCTCCCTGCCCGTTCCCTTGTCCGGTGAAGGTCGCTACGCCTGATTTGGGACGTCCGATTTTGCCCGTTACAAGACACATATTCGTATAGCCCGACACATTGTCGGTTCCTTTGTGCTGCTGCTCGATACCGCGGGCGAACAGAACAACCGCTTCGGGAGCCTTGCCGTAGATCTCAGCCGCGCGAACCAGCTTCTCTACAGCAACGCCCGTAATTTCACTCGTATACTCCGGTGTAAATACTTTCACAACTTCAGCCAGCTCATCGAACCCGTTTGTATGCGCCCTGACGAACTCCTCATCCGCATAACCATTCTGTATGAGCAGATTGACCATGCAATTCGCCAGCGCAAGGTCAGTGCCGGGACGAAGATCGAGATGAATATCCGCTCTTCTGGCGAGCGGTGTCTCGCGCGGATCGGCAACGATCAGATAGCCCCCGCGATTCTGCACCTCCCAGACACGAAACATCGAGGTAGGATGACATTCCGCCGTGTTACTGCCTGCGATAAACAGGCAATCCGTCTGATGCAGATCGGTCCATGGCAAGGTGGAGCCGCGATCGACGCCGAAGGTGCGCAGGAATCCCGCAGCTGCACTCGACATGCAGAATCGGCCGTTATAATCGATATATCGCGTCTGAAGTGCGACACGAGCGAATTTGCCGGTCAGATAGCATTTCTCATTCGTCATCGATACGCCGCTGAATACAGAAAGCGAATCCTTCCCATACTGCCCTTGCAGCTCCTGAAATTTGCGAACGATCAGATCATAGGCTTCCTCCCAGCTGGCTTCGCGGAATCCGTCCTTCGTACCCTTGAGCAGCGGATTATCGCGAATGAGCGGGCGAAGCAGCCGGTCGTCATGGTTCGTTTGCTGATAGGCCGTAACCCCTTTCGGACACATCTTGCCCAGCGTAACTGGCCAATCGTAGCGCGGCTCTACGCCGATAATTTTGTTGGTTGACGTATCGACGCGAAGATTCATACCGCACTGCATGCCGCAGTAGGAGCAGTGTGTCGGCACGAGAGATTCGTTTGGATGGCGCTTGTTCGCAACCGTTTTGTAGAATTTATCCTTTAGCATTCTGATTAGCCTCCTTGACCTTCACCTCATGCGTAGGCACGCCTGCGAACCTCGACATCCGGTATTTGCGCCGGCATGGAAGACAAAGCTCGGCAAGATGAAAGCCTTCCTTCATCTGGAACTCGATATCGTTCTGTTTCAGCAGGGCAATAACGTCCTGCGACTGCTCTGCTGAGACGAAGCCTGTTCCGCACACCTTGCATGCTTTCATCGACTGTTCGCTGTAGTGCTCCCGATAGTTCCGCGCCAGCACGCTCATCGGACGGAATGGAATATGCGCCAGCTTGCCGAACGGCAAGTAGATCAGCGTAATAATGACAGACCACTGGTGAATGACGGTCATTACGGGATGGCCGAAGCCATGCAGAAAAATGTTGCTGAAGGTCAGCAGCAGCCCTGTTATGCTGATGAACAGCAGCAGATAGAGCGGCAGGAAGTCATAGACGAAGGATTGCTCCGCACGGGCCTGCATATCTTTGAGCCGCCGGTAAAGCGCCATGCAGACGCCCCCGATAACCATGAAGGCTGTAATATTCAGCGCATTGAAGAACAGAAAGGCGATGAAGCCGTCTGCCCGAATTTTCATCAGATCAATGCCGAAGCCAACGACCGTATAGTAGCCATTGTCATCCATCGTAAAGTACATCCAACCGAATACGAGAGGAAACGTCACGAAAGCTGACAGTATGCAGCCCCACCCGAGCAGCACATGCTGCGTCCAGCGATACCAGCCCCGATGCCAGATGAACCGGTACGTAACCAGATGCTCCGTTGTCGTCCGGGGAGTTGTCTTGCGAAACAGCAGCTTTATTCCTTTGGTCAGGATCAGCTTGGCGGGCGGACGCTCTGCCCAGGCGATAAACCGGTAGAAAAAACCGGCAATGAATACGAATGTGCCGACCATGTACCCGTACAGCGCCATATCGATATGGGTGAAGAAGCGGGAACCGATGAACATAAGGATGAAAAGTCCACTGACAGTAAGGAACATCATCTTGGCGAATTTTGATG
The DNA here is from genome assembly GCF_019443105.1 of Paenibacillus oenotherae. Taxonomy (GTDB): domain Bacteria; phylum Bacillota; class Bacilli; order Paenibacillales; family Paenibacillaceae; genus Paenibacillus_Z; species Paenibacillus_Z oenotherae. The sequence continues at coordinate 62,384 of NZ_JAHZIJ010000006.1, read as the reverse complement.
CGAAGGCTCGATCCATATTCTTTTTACTCCCTCTCTCTAATTTCTTCTGTCCCCAATTGAAACATATGTCACCCGAGCGTGGCAGTGATTTCGATCACACTTCTGCCTGTTTTGGCCATCCGCCAATCGGATAGAATGGAGAAATTGCCTGCAAAAACCAATCCCCATGCCGCTTTGTGCGGTTGTGCGCGATTGGTGACAATTATGTGGCGTTGCACAGCCCGATCTGTGAGAAAGATCACATGCAAGCGGCTTCAAATCCTCTAAATTAGAAATCAGAAGCTATAAATTTGGAGGGAGGTGAGCCTCAAATGCCGTTATTGCATTCCATCATTTCGCAGCGCTTGGAGAGCTTGTGCCGCACAACCTCCAGCGATTTCTCCGCATTGGCAATTGTGGAGCCAGATGGCAGACACGTACGCTGGCGATATGCCTATGGCAACCGTACGGACCGTTACAAGCAGATGATGCTCAAGCCTGGATTAGGACCGGCGGGAGTGGCGCTTCGTACCGGCAGGCCGGCTGCTTGGGAAGACCGCATCACCTCTTCCGCAGACAAAAGCCCTGTTATCCCGATGATGATAGCAGAGCAGCTCCGCTGTGCTTTCGCATATCCGATTACGAACAGGAACATGATCTGTGCAGTTCTGCTCATCGCTCGCCGCTTGCCTCTACCTTATACCGGCAGTGAATCCACACACATCGAAGACACACTCCCGGATCTATTGCCGTTACTGCAGGAGTGAGCGAATGGACTGCAATTCCTATGAAAAAGGGGGTGTCCAGAAAGTGGTTGGATGATTTCAGATCCCACAAACGCCGAGACAAGCGAAATGCGAGCAGGCGAAACATGCGAAAAGGCATGTATTTACTCGTTTCTGACCCCATAAAGGTGAAATGCCTGCCAGCGTGCAGGCATTTCACCTTCGTTTCTCTTTAGCGGCCGATTTTCGCTCACATTCATGCCTGATCGCAGGAATTTTACCATTAGAGCGTCTTTGTAACCGAAATTCATGCACATTCTCAGGCTTCCTCACTCCGCCACGCTACCTTCAAAACACTTGGAGAAGGGGTGTCCCTTGTTACCGCTTGCCACTACTTCAAACTGCCGGGCATAGCTTTCAATATCTTCCCCGTATTCGCCTGAACGACCGCCAATGCGGCAGGCTTTACAGCTGGTACGATGATCTTCATCTCATTCACCTCTCATTCCCTTTCTCCATAACAAATCCAGAACCTGACCCAGCCTCCGCTTCTCGTGCGGGCAAGGGCGTCTTCCTGTTCTCATCCGATATAGCGGACAATGATTGCCTTGACAGGACGGACGATAGAAGCAGGTGCGGCATACCGCATCCTGTTCCTCGCCGGAGTCTGTCCACAGCGCTAGCTTGTCAGTATCAAGCTCAATACTTCCATCATCATGCAATCTCCCTACCTGATTCATCTCATCATCCAGCGCAAGCGTGCATTTGTAGAGACGTCCGTCTGATCCGACTACAAGGGATTGAGGCATTGCAGCATAACAGACTGAACCCGACGGCTTCAGTGAATCTGATATCGACTCGCTAAGTACAAGTCCGCGCTCCAGCCCATAACGAGTCAATTCCCATAAATGCGCATCCGCCGCTGTTCTTCCGCATACCGGAATTCGTTCATTGTGAGGTCCGCCCCAGCGGCCGACAGGACGAACGAGCAGCTGGAATCTGGGATCACCACCGAATGCTTCTGCGAGCAAGTCCAGCAGCTTCGGTATCTCACCCACATTCTCCTTATCGAAATTAACGCGAATATCGATCGTAAAAGAACGATCAATCTCCCTCAACTCCAGCAGGTTGCCGATAATTCTCTCAAAGGTCCCGCCACTATGCTCCCGAAGCCCTCGTCTTCTGTCATGGACAGCTCCTACGCCGTCCAATGTAACCATATAACGGTGCACATTCAGATCCAGCAGCTGTATCAACCGTTCCTTCGTCAGCTCATATCCATTCGTGGACATATCCGCTGAATAACGGATATTTGCAGATGCGCAGCTCATCTTGAACGCCTGTGACAGTTCTGTTAGTACATCTGCGGCGTGCAACGGCTCCCCGCCGAACCAGCTGACCGCAAGATGCTCGATTCCACCGGCTGCTCTATGCACATAAGCTTTCAGACCTTCAATTGTTCCCCTCCCCATCTCCCCCCTCAAAAAAGATTGATAGCAATACGTACATCGCAGGTTGCAATCTTCCGTTGGCAGAATAACCAAATGCGTAAAATTCGCTGCTTTCCGTCTCTGATGCAGCTGCTGTGCCATGTGAAGCTCGTCTGCATGCTTGCTCACAAGAAAACCAGACTCGTACATTTGAGATGCCAATTCCATTACCGCCGCGGCTTCCGCTGCCCCTCCTGAAAGGTGGCGCGTATCATCCTCCAATTCCGAAGCATCAGCGGGAATAGCTCCACGCCGCAGCAAATATCTCGCCGTCGCCTCCTCCACACCCTCGACAGCGGCAATCGCGCCTGAATACGAGTTATAGAGCAGTCTCATTTCCTTGCTCGCCTTCCTATCAAAGTTGAAGCGTGAACGAACCCATTCCTCACCCATGCAATTGCCTCATCTCCTGACCTCGCTATTAAATAATGCCGCAGTATCATAGCACAGCTGCCAGCAGAATCCCTATGATCTGCATCACAGTCCGCCAGGCGCATTGTGCAGGTTATATAAAAAAACCTGTCAACTGTGATGCTCATCACTTCACGTTGCCTATATCTTGTATTAACATTCGAGTTGCCAACTAAATATAGTGGTTATTGTGAGCTTAATCGGGAAAGGAGAAAGGTATGCTCATTTTTTACCCGCGCATGATACGAACGTTCGAGGATTTGCCCGGGCATATTTCACTGCTCATCCATTCCTGGAATGGATGCAATATGCGCTGCTTTGGCTGCCACAACCATGAGGAGCTGATTGCGCTGAAGCCTGTCGGCTTCCTGACCGCAGATGCTGTGCTGGAACGTCTTCGCGGCTGCGGCACCTTGTTCGATGCTGTGCTGCTGAGCGGCGGTGAATTTCTCATTAATGAGATGGCGGGCATGGAACAATTTCTTCATGAGCTGCGGTCTGTCTTTCGGGGAAAAATTATCGTCTTCACTAATGGCGCCTATCCGCAGAAACTGCGTCGCTTGCTGCATGCTCGTTTGATTGACGGTGTACATATGGATATGAAGCTGCCGTTTCATTGTCTTGATCCAGAGGCGGATCGCGAGGTAATCGAAGCCATTATCGGGGTTGCTCCTTCCAGGCGTCTATGCCGGGATATCGTCGATTGTCTGGATGTTGTCATCCGTCATAACAGCCCCTTCAGCCAAGTAAGAACGGTGCGATATCCGCAGCTTAGCGAGCAATATTTCGAAGAAATCAAATGTTATGTGCAACAGTTGAATCACAAATACAACAGCAGTGTTCCCTATTTCGTGAACCCCTACTGCCAGCCGGAGCAAGTGCTGTCCCATTATTAAATTGGAGGAATGATTATGTTTCGTCATACGATGGATATTATCGAAACCTTTACCTCGCAATCCGAAACGAAGCAAGCCGATTATTTGAAGAGAGAGAACAGCAACTATGTATACTCGCTGCCCCTGCTGCGGCATAATCTGATGAATCATTCGGAAGAGGAATACTTGCTGGAGCATATTCTGCCCGCCCGCCTCACTGAATTGTACCGTGATGGCGTCATCTATATTCATGACAAACAGCTGAGCCCCTATTGCCTGAGCGTCGCTTGCAAGGATATTGCCGCCTCTGGAATTCCTACGCTAGCGAAAAATATGATGTCCTCCAAGCCGACCCGCAAACTGGAGACACTGCTTCGGCATTTCAGCAATATTGTCGTCCTCATGTCCCAGCAAGTATCCGGCGCTGTCATGCTGTCTCAGATGACGACGATCTCCGCCTCCTATCTCTATTACGAAGAACTCATCCGGGAACGCCATTACACGGAGGAAGAGCTGGAGCAATTATTCCAAAGCTTGATCTGGGAGATGAATATGCCGCTGCGCGGCGGCTCCCAATCCGCCTTCACGAATATTACGCTGGAGTTCGGCAAGCCCTCCGATGAGATCAAGGACGACTTTGTCATCATCGGGGGAGAAGCGCTGGATATCCGTTATGCAGACATTCCAACCCATTATTTTGACCGGATCAACAAAGCTGTCATCGAAGTGATGAAGCAAGGCACTGGCACCGGACTGCCGTTCACCTTCCCGCTGCTTACCGTCCCCATTGATGATGCATTCGATTATAGCAATCAACTGTTCCTCTATCTGCTTGAGAGCATGTATCGGTGGGGCGGCGTATATTTCGAGAATTTCCGTTCTGAGCCATTCACGGATGAACATTATCGCAGTCTTAATCCTTACTTGAAGCCCCGTGATCCTGAGGTCAGCCGCAGTCTGTGCTGCAGACTGCAGATCGATCTGACCGTCCTCTCCAGGGTGGGAAGCGGAATATTCGGCAGCTCGACAGGCTCTACCGGGGCCGTGCAAGTATTGAATCTCAATCTGAATCGTCTGCTCCTGGAATATGGCCATGATGAGCGCCTGCTCTTCTCCATGATGAAGCAATATTTGAACATTATGCAGGAAGGGCATATGGCGAAGCGGAATTGGATCGAACGGAATAAGGAGCTGTATCCGACCTTTTTTGCCTTCAACCGGGATTTATCCAGCTACTTTAATGTTTTCGCTGTTACCGGAATGCATGAGGGCTTGATTAATATCGGCTATGAGGGCGGGATGAACAACAAGGCGGGAACAAGCTTGGCGCACCGCATCATGCAATTCATGACCGAAACCATTAACGAATATATCGTTAGAGACGGGGTTGCCTGCGGGATTGAGTATGCGCCTGGGGAGAACGCTGCTATTAAGCTGGCGCGTCATGATGTGCAATGGGCGAAGCGGAATCACCGGACGATTTTCGTTCAGGGAACCGGGGAGAATGTTTATTTGACCTCTGGCTGCATGCTGCCCTTCAGTGAAGATGATTTCCTGCGGCAAATTGAGAACAGCGCCGAATTCCAAGCCTATGCGACCTCTGGAAGCATCCTGCACCACTTTCTCGAAAGCAAGCTTGCGCCGGAGAGGCTCGCCGATTATTTGAGAAGTATTTTCGACAAGCCTATTCAATATATTACGTTGACGCCGACACTGACGAGCTGTTTGGCATGTGGGCAGCAGATTGTCGCCGAGGACGGGAAGAACATCGCGAATTGCCCGGTGTGCAGCAGCGATGATATCGCAACCTTCAGTCGAGTTATTGGCTATGTGAAGATGATCGCACGCAAGAAGCTGCAGGTGGACAAGGATGGCTGCTATAACGGGGAGTACAATTTCTGGAGCAAGGCTCGTCGATTCGACTGGAATGCAAGAAAACGGCTGGAGCATCTCCCCCATGCTGACAACAGTATCGCCATCGAATCTTGAATGCGTTGTCGAGTTTGATAGGACGAATGCGTTGCAGGATTCGAATCTTGATGCGATGCCGGGCCCGATGGGACGAATGCGTTGTTAAGTTCGAATGTTGAATACGTTTTTGTGACAACTGTGGAGGCGTGCTTATTCCGGAGCGAGTATTGAGATATAATGGGTTTACTACTGATGTAGAGAGGAGGAAAACTATGAATAAGGAACGAACAGCTGTCTTTCTTCAACGTGTACCCCTGTTCCACGATTTGAATGGGGAAGAAATTGCGCGTGTTGAGGAGATTACAATATCCCGCACTATAGGTAAGAAATCCACCATCTTCACAGAAGGAAGCGAGAAGGAAGCCGTCTTCTTCATACAGGACGGGTTGGTCAAAACCTTCAAAACCGACGAGAACGGCCACGAGCAAATCGTCTCGTTCCTGAAGTCAGGAGACATGTTCCCCCACACGGGCTTCTTCAACCAGAATCCGTATCCGGCTACTGCGGAAGCGATTGTCGAAACGTTGCTGCTGGCCATTCCGGTGCGGAAGTTCGAGCATTTGATGCTGAATACGCCAGCGATAGCGATCAAGTTGATGCGTGTGATGGGGGATAAAATCCGTGAGCTTCAAGATAATTTGCAGGTGCTCTCCGGACAGGATGTCAAGCATAGAGCCCTCTCCTTCCTGTTGAAGCTTGCCGATCAGCATGGCGAAATGGTCGACAACAAAATGATGATCAACCTGCCGATGACCAATCAGGAGATTGCCAATTCGGTAGGAACGACGCGGGAGACGATCAACCGCCTTCTGAATCAGCTCGGCAAAGAAGGAATATTGGAGGTTGAACGCAACCGCATCGTTATCATTAATCTCGATGCGTTAAAGCAGCAGCGCGGATTCAAATAAGGCCAGCAAAAAGCATCCGAAGCCACTTTATCAAGGCGGGCACGGATGCTTCTTTTGCTGGATTATTAGCTTAGCGCTTCAATACGGGGGAACAGAATGTTGTTCTCCAGATGGATATGCTGGAACATGTCGGCTTCCAGCGCGATCAGCTTCTGAAAGGTCAGCTGATACGTTCGGCACGCCTCAGCGGGCAGCGCATAATCGCCCGTCATTTCTCTCATCTCCCGCAGCGCATCCCCAACACCGCTATGATCTGATTCCAGCTCATACAAGCCCTTCATAATCTGCTCCCTGCTGGCTGTTTCCGGATGTGCGGCGAATTGCTCCAGCTGCGGGAACAGCTCCCTCTCCTCGGCAATCAAATGCTGCTCCAGTTCAAGCTTCATTTGGTGAAAGCGCTCATGCAGGTCACTCAGCACCTGGCCTTGCACCGGGCCATGCACACGCCATATTTTCGTTACAAACTCGCTAAGCAGCGGCAGCTCCTCCTTCAAGTAAGCATGATGGACATGGACGATGTGGTGAATGAGATCTGCAACAGGCACCTCCCGCCAATCCTTATCGGCATATGCGCCTTGATTGATCATGGCTTCATAGCTTTCATTCAACCTTTGAATAAGAGCTGCCTCATCCAGCCCCTTCTCCCTGATAACCTCTGCCAAGGGACGGTCGCCTCCGCAGCAGAAGTCGATCCGGGCTTCCTTGAACAGATTGCTTGCACCCGGAAACTCAGCAACAATATCTCCAATTTTTTCTTGGCCGTTATAACGTTTCTCCATCTCTGAACCATCCTCTCTATATGGAACTGATCTCAGTATAGACCGCTTGTTGGCCGTCCATTGTGATGGAGATCACCATTGCGGGATGGAATTAATGCGCTGGAATTAATGCGCTGCTGAACAGGATGCTCAGTCCAGCTTGCGGCAGCTCATTATCCTCCGATCTGTGACATGCGCCGGGCTGTTGGAGCTTGAGACCGCTGTCCTCCTGCAAGTGCCCTGGCCATCTCATGTGTCTCCGGCTTTGAGCCTAGCGCTCTCTGGAAGATCGCCGCAAGCGCAGACGGATTCCCGAGATGCCCCCGCATATTATATTCATCAGACCAGTACAAGCAAGGCTTGATACTGCCGTCTGCGGTGAGCCGAAGCCTGTTGCAGCTGCCGCAGAAGTGATCGCTGACAGGATGGATAAGGCCGAATGTTCCGGCTGCTCCAGCGATCCGGTAGCTCTGCGCAGGACCATTGCCGTACACCTCTTTGGCGGGCTCGCAGTCCAACCCCAACCGTCTGCATGTCTCCAGCACATAATCAAGCGGCATATATCCTGCTCTCCAGCTATTGTCCTCATGGCCGATCGGCATGTACTCGATAAACCGGATTTGAATCGGCTCCTCAATTGTCATGCGCAGGAAGTCTTCCACCTCGTCGTCATTGATCCCCTTCATCAGCACTACATTCAGCTTGATCGGACTGAAGCCGGCCAGTTGGCTGGCACGCAAGCCAGCCAGTACCTTGCTGACATCGCCGCCTCGCGTTATCATCGCGAATCTGTCCGCCCGAAGTGAATCAAGACTGATATTGACTCTTGTCAGCCCTGCTGCTCTTAGTCTGTCAGCGAATGGCGCCAGGAAGATGCCGTTGGTCGTCAAGGCAATGTCCTCAATGCCGGGTATTGCCGCCAGCATGGCGATTAGCGTGTCCAGGCCTTTTCTAACGAGCGGCTCACCGCCTGTTATTCGAAGCTTCCGAATGCCCAGTGCAGCAGCAGTCTCGACGATTTCTGCGATCTCTTCATAGGAGAGAATGCGATGATCCGGCTCGAATGTCATCCCCTCCGCAGGCATGCAGTACACGCAGCGAAGGTTGCAGCGATCCGTTACCGCAATACGCAAATAATCATGCACTCTTCCATATGAATCAACAAGCTGGCCTGCCACTGGCATCCGCCCCTTCCTTATTCCCGCACGCATAAATTCGTTTTCAATCAGACTGCTACATAAGTTGAACGAAAGGAAATTCCAGGCTGCTGCGCAGGGGAATGTTCTTACGATCGCTGTTGTTCTTTCTCTAGTTCATCTTATATAGATAGATTTTATAATTCCTTAACGGGATATTACTGTGATTCTGATCACACACTCCTCGCGCAACCCCCTTTTCTCCCTGCTTGCAAGGCTGATAAAAAACAATTCCACCTGTGATAGAGGTCACAAAGCCTCATTGCTCCCTGCTCTATAATCAAAGCGAAAAGACAATTCAATAATCAGGAGGAATGAATTATGCGTTCATACACCGCTACTGTTAATGCCACAGAATATCCCCCTCATCTGAAGCATAAGGTCATATTCGAAACGTTCGGCAAGCTGCAACCATCACAAGCCATGCTCCTCATTAACGATCATGATCCGGTGCCGCTTCGCTTCCAGTTCGATGCGATGTATCCGGGGAAATTTACATGGGAGTATATGGAGCAGGGTCCAATTGCATTTCAGGTCAGAATCGGAAAATTATAGGCAGGAGTTGTTTCCAATGGCAGTCGTCGATATTGTTGATGAACGTACAATCAAGATCAAAGTTACGATGGATGACGCCTTATCGATGGTACGCGAGTCTTCCCGCCAGTTGGATGAATATGCAGCGGAGATCGTCACCATCTATGAGAAGATGCCGGAATTTCAATATATTTATTTCTGCTTCTACGCCTATGACAGCGCCAGGCTGTTCGAGCAAATGCTTGGAATCGATCCCAAGCTGTACACCTCCTTCTCGCTTGATGCTCCGGATGCTTTCTTCTTCACGCTCTATGGCGGCATGGCAGGTCTTTACGAGGAAGCCAAGCGGCGAATTTCATAGGAAGGGAGAATATTCAGTATGGAACGACAGCATGCGAAAGTTGTAGAACTGGATGTCAGACCCCACCTGCGCAAAAAGCTGGAGCCGTTCCAGCTTATTATGGATACGGTCAAGCAACTGGACGCCGATGATATTTTCGTGCTGCATGCAACCTTCAAGCCCTCACCGCTGCTTGGAATGCTGAAGCTGCGGGGATTGGCCGGCCAATCCGTGCAGCATGACAAGGAGCATTGGATTACGACCTTTGTAAGCAAGAAGAACAAGCGCTGGCTTCAAGAAGCAGAGAGCGTAGGCACTGGTACCGTTGCTGAGCAAGGGGAATCCGCCGGAATTGTAGATGCCGCCGCCGGCCCGGACACTGACGGCAAGTCCAACCCTCGGCTCATACAATTGGATAATCGGGGTCTGGAGCCGCCGCAGCCGATGATACGGACGCTTGCCGCATTGAAGCGGGTCCATCCAGAGGGGGAGGTGATCATTCATAACGACCGGGTGCCGGTGTTTCTCATTGAAGAATTGAACAGCCTCGGCTATGCCTATTCGGTTGAGGATCAGCCGGATGGATCGGCCAAGGTGAGCATACGACAAAAAACATAAGGAGGCGAGCGCCATGTCCCGTCTCCCCTTCTTCTTTATCATCACGGGGATGATTGGTTTCGTGCTCTTCCATGCGGCCTCCCTGCTGTCGCTCTTCGGCTGGCTGGGCGAAGGCGTGCGAGGTCCATCGGGCTGGTTCCATATCCATCTATTCGTTCTCGGCTGGGCGACTATGCTCGCTATGGGCGCCGTCTATCAGCTCATCAATGTCATCCTGCAGACAGAGCTGTACAGTGAACGGCTCGGATATGTTCATTACGTCTGCTTCACAATTGGTCTTGCGGGGCTTCTCTATGGCTTTCTGCAAGGAGAGGTGTACTTTATCGCCGCATCCGCCACTATAGCGATGATCGGAATATTGCTGTTTGCCTGGAATATGACGGTTACCCTCATTCGCGCTTCATTATGGAATGCGATTACGATCAGCGCGGCCTGCGCGGTGCTGTATCTGGTGCTTACTGCTGCAAGCGGCTTAATGATGGGAATCAACTTCGCTACAGGCCAGTGGATCGCCTATCATGAGCAAATCTTTCATGCCCATATCTGGCTCGGCACAGTTGGCTGGTTCGGGCTGCTTATTACAGGCTTCAGCTACAAAATGCTTCCGATGTTTTATTTGGCGCATCATTATCCGGTTCGGCTGCAGATCGTTTCGCTGCTGCTGTGGAATGCTGCTGTCCTCTTCGGCGCCGTATCGTTCATAACCGGAGGAGCGATAGGGATGCAATGGTTCACCCTGCTGCTGCTCACACTGGCGGTCACCGTATACAACCTTCATCTGCTTCAGATTATCAAGCACCGCAACAAACGCAATCCCGGTTGCGGAATCAAATGGTCCGTATATGCGAATCAGACCTTTGCGCTATTCGCCATTATCGCACTGCTCTATACATTGGCAGCGCAAAAGCAGCTCTTTCATGCTGAATTCGTCCTGGTTGCCGGATGGATCTATCTGGGGGGCTGGGTATCCTTCACCATCCTCGGCTATTCGTCCAAGATCGTACCGTTCCTGTGGTGGACGCATAAATACGGCAAGCTCGTCGGCAAGCCCGGAACGCCGATGATGTCTGCCCTGCTGAATGAGCAGCAAGTGAATCGCGGATTGGCGGCAATCGCGATCACCACCCTGCTGCTATTGGCGGCCCTGCTGCTGCAAGCACCAACCGTCATAACCGTTGCCGGGGCGGCATACTCACTATGCTCTCTTGTTTACATCTCGCGTATTGGCCTTGTGTTCAGACAGTAATCTAATCTTAGAACAGCTGATGGGAGGTTTACACAATGGATCATAACGAACAAATACTGAATGTGCTGCGCCAGGTCTATGATCCCGAGCTTGGCGTTAATATTGTCGATCTCGGACTTGTCTATGAGGTACGGGAAGATCCGGACACCATCTATGTCCGAATGACGCTGACAACGCCGGGATGTCCGTTACATGATACGATTATAGGCGGTGTTCGCACGATATTGCTGGATCAAACAGATAAGAATGATGTAAAGGTGGAGGTAGTATGGGAACCGAAATGGACACCAGAGCGGATGTCGGAGGCTGCGAGGGAATATTTGACCTTTTTCTGATTGTATGGAGCAAACAGGCGCCGATTGGGTATCGGCGCCTGTTTGCTTGTACATAGCTGTATGAACGATCTCAGCCTATCCTTCCTGCTGGGATTCAACGGTTTTGCCGCGGAACAGTCCTATGCTCAAGCTGCCCTTCTTCAAGCTTTCGAATCTTGTAATGAGCCATAGAGGCAGGAGAAGGCCGAGCAAGGAAACGATGACCGCAACAGGCATGGTCCACATCGAAACCGGATGGGCAAAGTATGGTATGAGTGACACCGCAAGAATAGGAGCCGCGTTCCATTTGAAATAATGAATGAGCGATATCGTCACAATCGCGGTAGCAAAAAAGGACAACGCGCCGCTATCGAACATATAGAACAAATTGCCGATCGTAACAGCGATAACCGCACCGATAATAATTCGTTTAATATCATTAAATTTATCCATCCGTTGCAGAAACAAGAAGCTGAATGCTCCCAGCGTAGGATAAAACACCATCTCAAGCGATGCAAAATGGCTGGAGGCCCAATACGCCACCATCAAGTAGCTGCATATAATGACAGATCGCAAATGCATTTTGTGATTTACCTATCCTTTTCATCTATTATTATCATTATTACTTATCAAATAGTAGGACTCGACTATTGTACTACAATCGTTTCGTCCTTCACAAATAAGAACAATTGATATGAAGAATAGGTTTTATTTATGTCACTTTATATTACATTCAGCCGCGTTCATTCATTTTTGCTCTATTCATCTGCAATCATGACGACCTCATTACATTTCTGAGCATGTAAAAGCAAAACACATAATTCGTTCAATAAATCCTTGGTTGTGTCATCGAAGTTACTAGTATCTATTTTTTCGAACTGTTTCAATACTACTTCTTTATCTGGAATCTCCCACGGCTTTTCCCACCATGGTTCTTCTACATGATAAAAATAAGCTAGACCTGTCCATCCATCTGGTTCAGGATCAATCGAACTCATTATTTTGTCAAAAAAACCGTCCCAAATTCTCAATATAAATCTATTCCCATCAGCAAGATAACGAATAAATTGGATCTCACCTTCGCCTTCGTAACCTTCATAGTACTTATCATTTATTACATTCATAACGAATTCTCCTTCTATGGCGCTGGCCAATGTCCATTCTCCAACATTTTATTTTGTGCTGCAGTTGCTGTTCCATTTTGTCTTGCTGTTATAGCAGCTTGCCATTCATGTCGTGGTGTCCACTGATTCCCACCAGTATAAATATGATAAGTTCGTGATTGACCAGTAGTGTTTCCAGGTGTAGTTCTTTCAATTACCCATGTATTACCTTGATTTATTGGAGCCCCCGGTGTGCGAGTATGCCAACGCAATTCATATTTATAATAACCATCCGACCATTTAAATTGTATCTGTTGATAGCCCGTCTTTGTTTGAACTTTAATCGCAGCTGTTGAAGGAATGCTAATAGGTGATGATTGAGCCAGATTGGATCGTATTCGTGTTTCCCCATCCAGTGCCTTCCATTCTTTTTTTGTAGCAGTTCTTTCACCAGGTTGTGGTTTATACCCCTTCGTTTCAAGTCCCTTTAACTGTAGCTGAGTCGTCTTATTCTGAATTGTAAATTTCGATTCTATCTGTGCAGCATTAATATTCCCAACCGGAACTTTAACACTCGAACGACCACTCCCCATGCGTCCACCTATTGGAGACATTCCCCTCAGGCCCGGAACAATGCTTATCGGACCGCTGGCCATCGCCATATCGAAATTTTCCGACCTCTGCATGGCTTCGCTATACTCGCTGATATCGAATTGCTGCATCATATCGATTACTTTCATATCTTCCTGGATCAGATATTGTCCCCGCTGTATTCCCGTTCCATAAATTTGAGTTATAAACCCTTCCTCAAACTTATGGTTATGCACTTGCCGGATATAACGATACCGATCGGCAAGCTGATCCAAATCCACTTCCTCTAAGACAGCGCCATCTTTCCCTATGTCCTCGGCCGCAACATTACTATCCCATTCCCTTTTCGTAAGATAAAGGGCGTAGAGGATATCAGTCGCTTCTTCTCGGCTCAGATTATACAGGCTGTTCAAATGATTCATTGCAGCATTGATATCCGGATTATTCACCAGAATCTGGCGGGCAGTCGAGCCTCCTGTATCCGGTATAGGAATCTTTTCTCCTCTGCTATTATAGGTGTAGTTGGGGATCTTGTTGCCCCTGCTGTCGTAGCTGAACTCTGGCGGGAGAATCTGGTTCGTTGCCTGCAGGTATTGCTTCAGCCGCTTTATACCGTACGCTTCCTTGTCCCCCTCTTGCATGGCGAGCGTAAGCAGATACAAATATTGCGGATCTTCGGACATCGCGATCCGGTCATTCTCCGAACCGTAGAGAACACCCGTCACCGGATCATACGGGCAAGCCTCGATCTCCGAGCCGGGGAAGTACCGCCGCAGATCCTCCGCCGCACCGTACAGCTCCTCGCTAATTCCCGCATCCCGCAGCCGCTGCCGACTTTTCTCCGCCTGTTCGTGGGCTTCCTTCATCAATGCCGTATTGCCGAATTTCTTGTACACCTCATAGGCCGTCTGCATCCTCGCGATCAGCTCCCGGTCCGCGAGAATCGCCTCCAGCTTCCCCTCCGCCATGATCCGGTATGGATGGGGCAGATTCGGTTGTCTAAGCTCCGCCCGCAGCTTCTGTATGACCGGGTCCGAGTTGATCCGGTCTCGCGGGAGCATGTCGATAACCTTCGTGACCAGATGATGGATCTTCTTCCCGAACGAGGCGGTGAACGTGGTATGGGCCGTGATTGATCGCTGGAGGGACTGGCCCAGCAAGGGATTGATGCTGCCGATCGTACGCAGCAGCTTCTCTGTCCCTTGCCCGATTATCTGCTGTACCCGTGTCGTCTCTTGTAGCGCCTGGCTCACTACATCGACCAGCCCCTCGGCATCGTCCGTTAATTGGTTGATCCGCCGCTGTGCCTGCTGCACCATGCTCGATACGGGCAGGTCGCCGCTCCAGCCGCTCACTTGCCCGTTGATCTGCTGACGCAGCCGGTTCGTATCTTCACTGATCCCCTTGATTTTCCGCTGCAGCCGTTTAACTTCATCCTCCTTGAATACCGCCTTCTTCTGCATCCTTTACTTCCGTCCCCCTTCTGGCAGGAGGAGCACGGATATTCCGCACTCCCCGATAGTCCTCATTATCTTCCTTGTCCCTGAAAGTCGTTGCGGACGGAGAAGTCGGATTCGAACAGGATGATGTCGCCTGCCTTGAAGTTGAAAGTCTGCCCCCGATAATTCTGATCCGCTGCGATTTGTCCTTCTATCGCCCACATGTTCGCGATCGGCGCTTTGTAGCCGAGAACCTCTGTCTGCTGATCGTTATTCTTTACGGTATAGATGGCGAAGTGAACGATAATATACCCCTTCGTCAAAAACTCCTTCTCATGCCCGTCCAGCTTCCCGCCATATTTGTTCGCCAGGGTCACGATGTTGGTTCCCTTCGGCAGGATATAGGGGGCGATGGGCAGGTTGTATTCGCCATACCAGTGCTGCACGCTCCTCAGGGCCGCCGTCGCATCTACCCCCGCTGGAATGACCGTCGGTCCGATCAGGGTCCGCGACTTGTAGGGCAGCACCTCCAGATCATAGCCGACACCAATCTTCGTTTGCCGCTTGCCATATTGGGTGTAGAAGGCTGACCAGCCGATTGCCGACCGTTCACTGGCGCTTAGGATATGCTGATACTCATACGCCGCTGCCTGCTGCAGCTCGGTTTCACTTAAATTACGAAAGGGATCCGCAAGCCGATAATATCGGGTGAACGTCTTTTTATCTGCAGCAGATCCGACCGCGATCATCTTGTTCCCCGCACCGCTTGCATCATAGTACAGGTCGACTTGGGAGGCCGTGCCCCCGCTGCGCGGCACGAACCAGAAGGTGGGGTCGATGCGAATCCCTTCCCCCTTGTCCCACAGGTTCCCCATCGTCTTGAAGTCGAACAGGAACGGATAGCCGTTATGCGGCACGGTGGCCCGCTGGGTCGGATGCGAGCCCGGACGGATCGGAAGGAGCCAGGTATGCTGGCCCTCCAACGCCGTCGGCTCGCCGTTCTCGTCCCGTCCGCCGGAGTAGTAAGCCACCGGCTTATGCGCCTTGGCCCCTTTGTCCGTCCGGAACACCTCTTCAAACCGAAGGTCGCCAATATCCCATACCCGGAAATTGAACAACCGGCCTACGACCCCGACATCAAAGGTTTGCACCGCGCAATAGTTGGCCAGCTGGCTGTTCCGGTTCGGCTCGCAGGGCTCGGAGCCGATGCTGTTGATCGCCCACTCCTCGGTGCGGATCTGATAGTTCCCTTCATCGACCCAGGTCGGCATTTTGAACGTCATGGAAGGCGTGCCAACGGGAATCGTGATCCAGGTACCCCCGTGGTAGTAGGTATTGCTGCCTGCATGGAACACGCCGAAGGGAAACCGGATACGCTTCTGCTTCGTGTACGCCTTGTAATCCCGGTTGCCATAGCCCGGCAGATTCACATGCTGCCCGCTCTCCGGCATATGGATCGTGAACGGGCGATCCAGAATGAGCACCGTCCGGGTCATGTCCGGCTGCATCCGCTGGTCGAACGGACGATTATCATCCGGCAAGGTGGAATAGTTGACGACGGGGGTATGTACCGTCACCTCATTAATGCCTGTGATGGGGTAATTGACATCCCCGCTGCCGCCGACTTCCTCCGGGAGCAGCTCGTAGTAGATTGTCCCTTCGCTTGGTGTATCCGCCCGATTGGGCAGTGGTGGCGGAATTTGCAGGCGATCCCGGTACAGCGTGGTCGCTCCTGTGGAGCGGTAGTCGCCGATAGCCGTTGGGGCCGGGATGATTCCGGGCGCAGGCGCGTTCTTCTCCACCACCGTATCGTCCATGACAAGGGTACTCTGACCCTCGAAGCTGAAGGTGAGAGCATCGTTCTGAACCTTCGGCTCCTTCGTCTGTGATTCCGCGATTGCCTTCAGCTCCGCCGTATGATCCGGCAGGGGCGGTCTCATGTTGCCGCCATCCACAATCGGGGGAACGAAGGTGATCGTCCCCGTATCCTGGGGCTCTACATGATCGGTGACCTCGGTGCTGTTGCTCATGTCGACAGCTGGCGGCGTATAGCCGCTCGGCTGCAGTGTCACGGCTCCTCCCGGCAGCGCATAATTGGTCATCGTGGCCTGCTGCAGGCCATACACCTCGAGATTGTTAATCTGCCAGTAGGAGTAGTCCCGTGGTATCAACGTGAATTCGTAGGTTTTATTTTCCGTATCCGTCATTTCTATAGGCAGCTGCGGGATCATCGTTCCCCCAGGGCCCGGGACTGGAGGAACGGGAATTTTCCACTTCAGGACATAGGTCAGGTCTACCTTGCAGGTATAGGTGACTTCCCCTTTCATTTGACCGAAGGTATGCTGGTAGAGATACTTTAATCCCCAGGTATTCGCATATAGGTATTCCGATGACGGGATTCCCATAGGGGTCTCAAAGTGCCGACCATTCGTGGGGTCATCCCCCAAGATGGCGCCTCGTGCATTCGGGTTCATGAAGGCCGATACCGGAGCCGCCGCTTCACTGGGGGGCTGGATCGTCCACACACAGTCCCCGCTGCCCTGCGGACTTGAGCAGGCCGGGTTGGACGGGTCTGTTTCGCATAGGCTGTTTTTATAGATGCCGACAATCGTCGCTCCGCCTTCGGGCGTGTTCAGGTTCCGTGTGATTAGCCCCGCCGAGCCCTCGTTCTGGATGAATTTTTTAGTAGTTGGCGCGGAGTTGTACAGAAAATAGGATTGTGTGATCGTATAAGTAACACCATCCTTGCTCAGCGTCGTCGGGAACGAGTACGATACCGCAGCCCCTGTTTCTTTCTCCCCCAAATCTACGGGATCTTGCAATGGTGTGCCATCCGTTGCGTAGAATTTGGCCGTTACCGGATTAGCCGCCTTATACTGGGCGACCATATTCATGCCTCCGACAGGCACTTTGAAGTTACGCTGGCGATTGTCTGCCGCTGCTGGCTGTTCGCTGATAATATTCGCGGGATTTAAAACCGTAGCAAGCCATGATTTTTGGATCGTATAGGTCTTACCTGCATGCACTACGGTTGCCGGGAAAGATTTGGTCACGGCAGTACCCGCTTTATAGGTTCCAACTAGTGAAGGAAAGCTGGCCGGATTTGGAATGACGGTTCCTGTGTCCGTTTTTAAGATCATATTGACGGGATAATCTTTCCCCTGAAAAGTAACGGCTACATCGAAATACTGTCTTAGATCTTCAGGATGCGCCCACGTCTCAGCTTCCACAATCCCCTTCATCGTATGATACGGACCTGACACTTGAGTGGGATCGGTACGATCTCCAGTTACAACGCGCATAACTGCACTAATGTATATGGTCGCACCATCTTCCAGTAAGCTCTCTGCACCTGCCGCTGTTATGGCTTCTATAACTCTTTCTGGTGACCAATAAAAGTTTGTTGTATATTCACCTGGAACAGGGAAATTAAGTAAGTTATCTTTATCCCCATCCATCAGTGTAAATAAAAAGCCCGCCGACGGTGACTTAGGATTGCACTGCCCGGTATGATTTGAGGTCGTACAGGTCTTATTTTTATGAAAATGCCATCCAATGGTGTCATAGCGGATAGAACTGGTTGCAAGTGCCCCGTTCGTTGTATAAGTAAAAGATCCACTATCAAATTCAGTTGAGCGATTACTATGGGCGACTAGAGTATAACTTGAAGATAGTATGGAAAGTATGAAAATTGTAATAAAAAACTTTTTCATGTTATTCACTTACTTTTCTATACATATTATGGCTGTAGAATAAAGTAACCCCACTTATCGCAACATGATCGCCAAGATCCCCTCCATACACATTACTACCAATCCATAAGTCTACATAGCCTTCATACCATATTCCTTTTTTAAATTTAGAAGGCATATAATGCTCATCGTGAATAATTTGTTTGTCTTCATTGTAACTCTTAATTTTAAAAATAATTTTTGATCTAATATACCAGCCGCCTGTTCCTGCATTATATAGCATTGAAGGCTCCGGCTTGATTGAGCCTTCAATCTGTATCTGGTTCTTCTTCACCCAGTGAGCATACTTATTGTTCTGTTGCATCTTATAGTCAGCAAAAGACTGATTCATGTATGAAAAAAATTTAGTGCCCCACGTCTTCACATCGATGGTTTTGTAATCCACATTTAAAATCATTTCGTATCCTTCAGTTATCCGCTTCATTATTTTAGTCAAATCATCAGTCGTGAAAACTTTCGCATCATAGAGTTGTTTGGAAACCTTTTTTCTTCTTTCGATTGTCCCAGGATACCCCATCTCATACATCTCGTTCGGAATATCAGCTAATATGTAGGGATAGTCTTTATAGTTCTTAGGGAGATTCGTCGTCCGGATTTTACGACCAAAGGGATCCACCTCTCCGATTTCTTTACCTGGCGTATGAATATAGACCGTATTACGATCCGCATTCCACTCTACTTCAGCAGCCAATTGCTCCCCCACCAGACGTAAAGGAACAAGAACCGCACCTTCCTTGCGAATGACTTTAGCATCCAGCTTTACATCTACTCCGTCAATTTTGGCTGATGCTGAGCCAACCGTCAGAATGATGCTTTTTCCGTTTTTGTTAATGCTGACCTTCTTTGTGGTGCCGTCCCACGATACGTTGGCACCCAGCTTCTCCGATACAAAGCGGATCGGAACCATCGTTGCGCCGTTCTCAATGACCGCACTTCCCAAAGGAGCCTGCAAACCATCAAGGACGACACTAATAGAGCTCCCCGCAGCTGTAGCGCTTCCTGTTAACATACTGGTGGCAAGTGCAATACTTACCATCAGCGCTGCTGCTTTCTTGGTTCTTTGTTTTCCCAGTTGGATTTCTTCTTTCATTATCATTTCTCCCCTTCCAAATTAACTTCCATTATTGTATATTTATCGGAAATAACCTAGGGATTATTTAATTATTACAGAAATTATTTCGATAGAATGAATGAGCATGCAAAGAAAGGCTTATTCCTACTCATATTTCAAGTTGGAATAAGCCTTTGAAAGTTTATGAAGCGTTAGGAATGCTGGTTGCTGTTCCCTAGACTGTTTTTACCACTATATTTTTTGCCGTTCGTTTCGTCTCGTCCGAAAGCTCTTTTAAAAAATACGCAATTACTTGAACGGTCATCTTAACAAATGGAGTTAGTATGCTCGTACATAAATGACATTGAACAGGTAAGAGTACTGTCTAGCCTAATCGTCTCCAAAACTGCATAGCCGCTATGCGGCGGTGTAATCAAAACGAAGAGGGCAAGGATTAAAGTGACAAGCGCGAATGATTTTTTTGATTGAAAACCGCCAAGCCGTTAACGAGAACATGGACAAGGGAAGTCAAGAGAGCCAGTTCACGTCACTTCATAAGGGATTTACCAAAGTACCGCACAATCCATCGTTGTCACAGCTTGAGCCATTTTGAGAACCTGATACTGGAATAGTAATGGTCGGGTTATTTATCTCAATAGATGTTTGCCTTTCATTCTCCCTATCGGAGTGGCGTATTCTACATTTGCATAGCATTTTGAAAATCCTGTGATAAAATGAATATAACAAAAAACAGGTCAATCATGGTGGTATCTAACCATAATCAACCTGTTTGATGTAACGGAAGAATAATTAAAACGTTTGATGTGCATACAACCGAAATGGAGAAATCTTTATACGGGTATTACATGAGATATATGTGTTATTAGTTTAATGTGGGTTCATTCGGCACTGGGTATCCCCGTCAACCAAGGTTTTTAGTATAATTCTCTCGCTTAAAAAGGAGTGAATATCAGCCTGCTATTTTCTATGTATTTACATCTTTCAGCTAAAGAAATGATTTCTTCAATATGCCTAATTTCCTTGGTATCAAGTAGCATTTCCTTCAGCCTCACAAGTTCAAGTATTAACATATCCATGTCTTTACTTGAGTAGACATCATAACTGCAGGTTGATAACTCTCCTAACATCTCAAACTTATCTTCGTCTTGTTGCAAATATTTAACATTACCCTCTTCGAACACTTTTTCCAATTGCTCACCGTCTACAGATTCTAATATAATTTTGAACATATCTTTAATCTCCAAACCCCAAGCCACTTGAGAAAGTATATACAAGGTTACCTTTTTTATCAGTAATGACTGTTATCGTATTTGTTGGTGCACCACCTCTATTGATAGGTAAATTCCCTTCGGTGTATGGTGCGCGGCGAGTGGGCATGATTTTGGGTTGAAAAGAAACCTTGAAAGACATATAGCCAATCAAGGCTACTATCACTCAACTATCAAGCAATTGAAATCTCTCATTATTAATAGAAAGGTACTTAGCTTCAACCAAGAGAACAGAATTCCCGATTTCCAAACATATATTAGGGGCTTGAGAGTACTGGTTTAGAAAACTATCCCCCATAATGTGTATCTTCGTATCATTAATAGTATCGAAGGACACTAAATCAAGATACTCCCATTCATACAATTTCTTCCTGTCATCGCCCATTCCATTAACCCATGAGAATGAACAAACTTCGTTCAGTTTAACATCAAATGCCGTTGTTTCATTATCAAAAACTCTCTTTATTTCTAATGAAATTGAATGATCTTCAAAATTGAACTTATAAGATGTAATTTCACAACTCCATAACAGCGATGTTAGTTCTTCTAAGTTTGCCATATTACACACTCCTATTTACCAGTTAATTTGTTAATGATATTTACAATATCATTGTAGGTACTTCCTGTTATCGGGATATGAGTAGGCACAATATCGTTACTAAAATTCCCATTGATATCGACCGCTGGTTTACCTTGAACAGAAAGCCTCCAGTAATTGTCGTTCATTTTGCTTGTGTTCATAACTCTCAACGTGATCTCTGAAGGTTTATTATTGTAAGTAATCGGTATATTTACCGTCCATCCATCACCTTTTGCAGGCTTAATAATTCCTCCTAAATCCTGAGCTATTTTATCAGCAAGAGCTTTATTTGATTCTGGTGTAGGAATGAACTTAGCATTACCCGTCCCCTAAGTAGTAATCTTAAACTTTGGAATAAAGAAAGTGGCAACTGGATTTCCAATTACCACCATTATATCAGCTTGCCTGACGCTCTGTTAGACTTACCACCCGATACTCTGTTTTGTTCTTCATCATGCTGTAGATGATGTTTACAAGCCTTCTCATGACGCATATCAGGGCTTGCTTCTTGGTCTTGCCCTCGGCTAACTTCCGCCCGTAAAACTCGTAGAAGACGGGATTCCGTTGCTTCTTGTTATCACCTTTAGCCACTTGGATTTGTTGAACGGCTAGGTTATGGAAGATGGCGTTTAGTACCCGATTGCCTTGTCCACTGGCTTGGTCTTTGCCCTTGCCGCCCGAACTAAAGCGGATAGGGGCGATTCCTGCAAAACGGGCTAACTTGTCGGCATTGGAGAAGCGACGAATATCTCCGATTTCAGCCACCAGTTCCGTCGCTGTGACGGTGCTGATTCCACTGCGGCGGATACTGAACGAGTGTAGCAAGCGGTATCTTCTCCTTCGGGGCATATACAATTTCCATTCTCGTTCGCTCCCCTCTGATTTTCTGCCGCCCTGTCTCCAACAACTGACGTTTCTTGTCATACACCCGACAATAACCATCCTCCTGACGCTGATGCTTGCCGTTGTAATAGCGAGTGCCTTTGAACAGGCGTAGCTTACGACCCTTCGTAGACATCGTGAACAGATCACTTATGCGAACAGGAATGTCAAAAGCTACATCACAACGTACAAACAAGACTTGATCGGCGTATTCTCGGATTTGTTCGAGCCAATGACGGAAGTAAACAAGCGACTTCGGATAGACTTCTATCCTGAGCGTGTTCTTACGAGTTTTCGGAGCAAAGACCAACTTATAGGAGATATGTAGAAAGTGTTCTCCTGTGTTGATTCTGATACGGTATTGAAATCCTCTTTCCCCCACCGTCATTCTAACCCCGTAATAGTGACAGATTCGTTTATGGAACTCATTGAAGAAGTCCCAGTACACGTCTGTAAAGTCAATGACAATACGGTCTATGGATACCGTTACCCCTTTCATGTGCCACCCCCTCCCGAATTTTTCATGAATTTCGGGCTTAATTAGAGGGCAGGTGGCTAGCCTTATACGTTCCCTGCCTGTTCTATGTCAACTGGTCGTCACCAGATTGTTCGCTCACGATAATCATCGCGGCATGTATTTCATTTGTTGCGGACAATTTGCAGATAAGTCCTGACAATATTAATTGTCGTGCTATCTACCCTAGAAGATGCAATATACTACCTTCTCATCTTCCCTATCGTAGTGGCGTATTTTACAGTTGCGATTGATTTCAAAAAACTGTGAGAAAGCGAAGATAACAAAAAACAGGTCAATCATGGTAGTATCTGACAATAATTGACCTGTTTGATGTATCGAAATAGCGTTAATTAGGTTATAAAATTAAAGCATTTGATGTGCGTACAATCAAAATGACGAAATCTTTATACGGGTATTACTTGGGTTAAGTCTGCTGTTGATTGAATGATGGGTTCATTCGGCAATGGGTATCCCCATAAAAAAGAAACCTTGAAAGGCATTAAGCCAATCAAGGTTCATACATTTAGTTATTCAAAAAATCGACGGTTAATCGGTCTACCCCTATTTGTACATATTGTTCATGCAGATAACCATAATCCATCAGGAACTCACTATCAATTTCAAAAGTTATACTACCTACTTCTAAAGTCCCTTCATCAATATCTAGTTTTCCTTGTAAGGTGTAAGCGAAACTTTTGTTCTGCTGATGAATATTGTACTCTTCCAAGTTCACTTGCTTGATAATAAATTCATCAAGTATGGTTACATCGAGTTCAATCTGATAGACCTCTCCAACAATGAGTTCAAACGGGCATTCATTTGCGAAGGCAATAATTTGAATTCCGTTAATTTCAAGCGTAACCTCTTCTTCAATTATGGGGCTCATGTTAATAACTTTTGCCGTGTACTGAATGGGAATCCCTCCTCTTTTACTCAAACGGGTTAATACTTTTATCATGCTTGTTGCCATTTAACAATTTCCATAAATCTTCTCCACGTTTTACATGATAGGTTGTTATATCTCCATTAGTATTTGTACCAACAAATTCAAATTTAGCTTCGCCTTTCTGAGTGTTACCCATAAATTTAACATAACCAGTCCTTGTTTCAACCGTCCCATTCTTTAACTTATACTCGTATTGAACTTTAGTGCCACCGTTCATTACATCATTTGCCCCTTGAAGGTACTCATCAGCATTTTTATACGAACCTTTAAATTCTCCACCATGCTTCTCATAGTGCCCCTCAAGAAGTTCTCTGTTAGCAAAGTTTGATGAAGGTTTACCCGTCCCCTCATTTTCATCATCTTGATCATCAAAACCATTATAACCATCACCCTGACCATTTGCTGGGGGCTTACCACCGGATCCTCCACCTCCTGAACCGCCGCCGCCCACTGGCGGTATTTCCTGAGCGGAATCGATCGGATTCGGAGGTATCGTTTCGTTAATAGTGATCTCCAACTGTTCGATCACATTATCGTCGACCGTCTCACCTTCTTTGAGTAGTCGATCAATTTCCTTCAATACCTTCGGTGTCAATCGTGAAATATCTTTGCTTGCAACAACTATAGTAGCCTTCCATTTACTCGGATCAATACTACCTTCCCCTGCCGCTTTGAGCAGCTTTGCTATACTGGCTTCATTTAATACGCTCTTTCTAATGATTCCCTCTACTTTGCCTATTGCTATACCTGTCGATCCTGAAGGAATTTCTATGTTTTTAATAGTGCCTCTGCTGCTATTTATTTTACCACTTGGCCCCACACTTATGCGACCAGTTACGCGGCCTCCTATTCCCATTTGACCTGGAGCACCAACCTGAGGAGTAGACGACGCATCATCCAGGTCACCGAGCAGCGACAGTGCCTCGTCGAAATCCTTGTCAAGGTGATTCATATACCACGTCGTATTATACTGTTGATCGTAGAGGAATTCTCCCGGTTCATAATACGTCTCAACGGAACCATTCTCATAACTAGGTGCGAATGCTTGCCTTACTTTGAGGTACCGTTCACCAAGTGTATACCACGCCTCCTCCCCCATCGCTGTTGCTGCTGATTTGATCGTGCTATCCAATTTGATTAATTCTTTCTTCCGACGGTATAGGGCATAGATAACTTCCTTGGCTTCTTCCTGAGTGAAGTTATTCTCGCTGGCAAGCTTGTTCATTAACCAATTAATATCCGGATTATTCACAAGAATCTGGTGGGCAGTCGAGCCTCCTAAATCCGGTATAGGAATCTTTTCCCCTCTGCTGTTATAGGTGTAGTTGGGGATCTTGTTGCCCCTGCTATCATAGCTAAACTCCGGCGGGAGAATCTGGTTCGTAGCCTGCAGGTATTGCTTCAGCCGCTCTTTACCGTACTTCCCCATATCGTCCTCTTGCATCGCGAGCGTAAGCAGGTACAAATATTGCGGATCCTCGGACATCGCGATCCGATCATTCTCCGAACCGTAAAGAACACCCGTCACCGGATCATACGGGCAAGCCTCGATCTCCGAGCCGGGGAAGTACCGCCGCAGATCCTCCGCCGCACCGTACAGCTCCTCGCTAATTCCCGCATCCCGTAGCCGCTGTCGACTTTTCTCCGCCTGTTCGTGGGCTTCCTTCATCAATGCCGTATTGCCGAATTTCTTGTACACCTCATAGGCCGTCTGCATCCTCGCGATCAGCTCCCGATCCGCGAGAATCGCCTTCAGCTTCCCCTCCGCCATGATCCGGTATGGATGGGGCAGATTCGGTTGTCTAAGCTCCGCCCGCAGCTTCTGTATGACCGGGTCCGAGTTGATCCGGTCTCGCGGGAACATGTCGATAACCTTCGTGACCAGATGATGGATCTTCTTCCCGAACGAATCGGCGAACGTGGTATGGGCCGTGACGGATCGTTGCAGGAGCTGGCCCAGCAGGGGATTTATGCTGCCGATCGTACGCAGCAGCTTCTCTGTCCCTTGCCCGATTATCTGCTGTACCCGTGTCGTCTCTTGTAGCGCCTTGCTCACTACATCGGCCAGCCCCTCGGCATCGTCCGTTAATTTGTTGATCCGCCGCTGTGCCTGCTGCACCATGCTCGATACGGGCAGGTCGCCGCTCCAACCGCTCATTTGACCATTGATCTGCTGACGCAGCCGGTTCGTATCTTCACTGATCCCCTTGATTTTCCGCTGCAGCCGTTTAATTTCATCCTCCTTGAATACCGCCTTCTTCTGCATCCTTTATCCTCCTTTCATCCTATTTGAAGGCCAGGTAACATTAACTTCTGATCCCCTCTTCCAATCTTGATTATTTACTTCTTTCTGTGCACCATTATTTAAATTAAAACAGCTGTGCATGTAATGCACAGCTGTAGCTGCAAACATCTTTAGAACTTTTGAGCATTGCTAATATTTGTAGATAGCTTTTCATACTCTATTGCAACATTATTCATATGCAACGATAAATTTCCAAGTGCTTCACCAAACTGTGCGAAATTTTTCCTCATAGACGCAGATGTTATTTTATCAATAAATTCTGTAGCAGCCTTATCCTTCCAAACATTATCAACTTCTTTTATTGTTGCCATAACTTGATTAAGCAATGTTTCGAATTGATCTTTTTGCGTGGTAATCTTAGATGCCTTTTTTTTCAAGCCATCGTAATCGAGTGCTAAGTGTGCCATTAATGTCAACTCCTTTTAAATTTTTGATGAATACAATTTCTATTATATAGTAATATCGCCTATTTATCTACATTAATTATGTTTATATTAAATATTTAATTCATAACCAAACCCTTATTCATTCTTCTAGTGAATATTAGCCTTAATGGTTATTATAATTGATCAACTACACTCTTCAATAAAATATCCTTTTCTAACCGCTTCTACGGAATCATAGAATCTCTCAATTTCGGTTACTCCACTCGAAGGAACGCAGGCTTTGCCATAGGCTACATGTCTGCCGCTAGTCGACACTGTTCCCACCAAAGTCTTCCTCGTAACTACCGCCCCTCCTCCATATGAATAGGCGTCCAAACGTTCTCCGCCAGGCAAAGGATATCCTTGTATGAATGCCATGAAGCCGATATCTTTGACAGACTGCTGTTCCGCCCCTCTTGGCAATGAGAATTGTATGGAGAGACCCATTCGTTTAATCAATTCCATATGCCTGTTAATCGCAGCAGCAAGATCCTCTTCAATAAGCGAAGTGATAGTACTCTGCCGTACTTCGCGATAGGCATCAATCGTCATTAACGGGGCGAGGTTCGTCTGCGCACTAACCGAATCATAATCCCCCTGATAGAATTCATTCGAGTCTTTATCGTACACGGTGACTTTGTCATCAAGAGTAAAGTAAAGGACATTTCCATTATTAAGAAGATACCAATAAGGCCGCTGCGGCCAAAAAACTGTTTTGAGTACGGAATGACCCTCATAACTAGCCGAATCATCCAAAGTAATCATTACATAGCCGGTATAACGGAACATGACCATTGCTGGCATATGTATCTTCAAATTTTCAATTGCAACCGGATTGTTCTCAATCCCATATTTCAAGGCCAGATTGTTGTAAAATACATTAAGAACATCCTCATCCAACTCCAACTGCTTCTCTTGCTGGTAGCGTACAGCTGATGAAATATGCTGTGCTTCCAATCGCGATAGATACTCACCCGCATCATCAACTGCCGATTGGAAATCATCCCCATACTGCTTATACATCTTCTGATTAAACTCGCTCATAGATTTCTTGGAATCATTCACAAGCACTAGAGGTATAATCATGACCAGAAAAACCAACAGCACGCTAAGGGGCTTCACTCCGTACCATCCCCCCATACTTTACATAAATTGACGTCTTGGCGCTGTTGAATAGAAAAGAACGCATACGTGATGCTAGCGTCGTTTCTCTTGTTGAGATTCGAACATTGATTAGATCCCCAACATGCATATTCCAGCGTCTGGATGGATCATCCTCCTCGGCGAAAGCGTCCGGATATAGAACATTTAATATGTCTTTCGAAAAATAACCGTCATAACGAACATTAAAGCTGTCCTGAAATGTAGCAATGTCATCAGGATTCGTGTAGTTAGGCTGAATATTTTTCTTGTAATACTCAAGTTGAACATCGAACACCGCCCGGGATGCATCAAGGGAACGAAGCAATAGATTATAGTCACTTACTTCAATATATCCTTTGGAACGGGCCGTATCCACAAACTCCACCACAGCCGAATTGACCGCGTCCCTCATGTTATCCTCAACATTCTCGGCCTGTCGGTAAGCAGGATATATAACAAAAACAATAATTAGCAGAACGATTACTACAGCGCCTTTTAACGCATCGGCCATAATTCTCCTCCTTACTCATGCGTGGCATAGATGTCTGTTATGGCCCCATTTGTCCGGTTAACGGATATTTTATATTTCAAACCTACTACACCACGAAGATTAATCGAACTAATGTCCGTAGATGAATCAATCCCAATATAATCTATGCTTAGTCTATATTCTCCTGCCAGCGCATGTGGAATCATCCCGATTAGCTGTTCACCTGTCATTTCATTTAAATCCGCTGTCCCCTCATACTTTGATGAGGAAATATGCTTTTGTTCGGACGCTTGTACATAATCATTCTGAAGATTCTCATTCTTGAGGAAGGAGTAGCCTCCCCATGCGAATAGCATCCATGCAAATAGCGTAAGCAAAAACTTGCCCGCACTGTTCATATCCATTCCCCTCTATCATTTCTTGAAGGAAATAACCGCCTCGACGGCACGAAGCGGTCAATCACTCTTGATGAATCAATTAGGTTTTTGAATAAATTCGATAAGGCAAACTTCACCGTTTTTGTCCTTATAAATTTTGGATGCAAATGTTGCTGTAGGATTCACATAGTTCGCGCTCTGGGTTTGATCCTGCATCGTTGATACTGGAATTTTACCTCCCAGACATGCGGTATAATTTGTCACATCAACGGGATCATCCGGATCTGTCGGTGCTACATAGCATTTATTGTAATTATTGGATGCGAAGAATCCGGTTGCCGACTCATTGTTCTTAATGCGAACCGAGAAATTAGGACGGCCGGCATAACGAGACGCCACATTAAGAACATCCTGACCCGATACATCCTTGTTATCATAGCCGCTGAACTCTGCTTGTGTGATTAATTGTGATTGTGACAGCGTCTGCTCTTGCGCCCGGGTAAAGTATCCATTGATGACAAGGTAAATACTAACACCAGCTGCAATAATTAGGATCGTTACAATAACGCCAATCACCCATTTTAAGCCTACCGAAATATTCTCCATAATAAACATCCTCCCATTAATGGTTAAGTACAGGATTGCTAACTGCTAACGGATCGTGCCCTCACTGTTCTCTAAAATAAATCGCTGCAATTCGATCATTGTCATCTCTAATAATCGTAGATTGAAATCGTGCCTGCGGCGGGACATAATAGGTGCCTGAGTAATAAGTGACATCATCTTCATCTATGTAACAACTGCTGGTGCCTGTATCTTCAAATCGGCCGCTTGAATAATTGAATGCTCTGCAACTGCTTGAAGTTCCGCTCGGGTTCATCCCGAACTCCGTTGCTGTTCCGCCATTATAAGTTCTCACGTACAGAAAGAAATTTTCATGATTCCAGTACCGTCTATACGCAGTCAATATTTGAGAACCGCTCACTAGCTGATTATCGAATGCCGAGAATTCCTGCTCCTTCAGTTCTGCTGCTTGCGCAGCAGCCTGACTCGTGGCTAAATCTACAATCGGCTGAGTCTGATACCATAAGAACAAGCCGGATGTAATGATAGCTAGCGTTATAAGGATAGATATAGTCATCTTCAAAAAACCGGATATATTCTCCATGTCACATCCCCCCCTTTACATCGTGCTTGTCACCACAGTCAGATCCCCCAATTGCTGGAACGCCATATAGCCGAAGGGAAGTAATAAGTGCAGCGCAAATGTCGCTTGGATAGGCAAGAAACCGAACATTTTTCCAAGTGTGCTTTTTCTGCTTATCATTCGCTCATAGTGCTCCTTCCGCTGATCCATAGCAAACGCTCTCTCAGCGTCCATATCGTCGAATGCTTTCTTCACCGGAATTAAGTCGGCTGCAACCTGGAGGCGATCCGCCAGCCTTTCCAATGGAACGAATCGGGCATCTTCCTTCAGACGCTCAATGGCATCCCATGCTCCCGCCTCGTAATCCAGCATGCAGCGCAGAAGCTGTCTTTCGAAAATGTAGCTGTACCGATGGAGCCACTCAATCATTTCAAAAACACTTATTGTAGGAAAGTGGGACAGCATCATAGATAATGTATTGAAGCCATCCACTTCATTTTGCATCTCCCATCTTCTTACCTGCTTGCGAATAATCAAATATGCATCCGGTATGAAATAACAGCCCATAGCAATAAAAAAGGCTATTAATAACTCAAACCACTTGTAGTACTCCTCATGATAATTATTGACCCGTTCCAGGATTTGCTCCGCGTATTTCTCTTTGTCAAGACTCGCTGGTATAAAATTCTTATTAATGAACTTTTCCTGGATATATGCTGCAGCTTGATCAGGAGGAATATCCTTAGCGACCAATTCGCCAACCAACGAATTCTCAAAAGCATACCTTTCCTCGCTTAGCTCCCTTTGAGCATTAGACTGATTGCCACCCGTTGTAATTTCCATATTCGGGCTCATAATATTGCGTTTAATGTTCTCGTGAATAGCGACCTGAAACACAATCGCGACAATGAAGGCCATTACAGAGAAAATCAGCTTTTGCAAATATAGAGCAGAGATCGAAAGGCTGGAGTTTGCATCCTTCAGCTTCTCCATTCCTTTGAAATAAGCGGGTTCATGCTCCGCTGGCGTGATCCGGTCTACGAGGAGATTCAACCATTTCCTCTTCAAGAGACGATTCAGCCATTTCCCCTCGTCCTTTATGGCCTGGGTATCTTCATCCACACCTTTTATAATCCGCAATGCAATGAACGAAATGGTATAAATCATATACAGGAGTACAAGAGAGTACATGCCCCAAGCAGAATTGTAATAATTCGAAACGATCGGGAACTGGCTCTCCGCCCAGCTGCGGATCGGATCAAGCATAAAAATCGGCGAAATCGCTACAAACACAATTCCAGCCAATAGCCTGTCAATTCGTTCACGCCGGCTGATATCCAAATGGATTTCTTCTCTAATATTGCCAAGCATCGATAGATAGATCGATTTCTCGCCTTTATGAATATCGGCATCCCCATACTCGCCTATTTTGTAGCTGACACCTGCCAGTTGTTTCATGTAACGGTTGGGAGCAACCTCATAATATTTTTGCAGCTCTTCCTGTGGATCAACTGCACTCAGAATGCTGGCAATTTGACGTGCGTGGACGGCTACAAGAGGCTTCGTTTGCTCTGCTGCATTCTCCAAACTAACCGTTACCATATTAGATTGGTGGTATTGGTGCCGAATATCGAGAATTAATGACGATTGATCATAGAGCATTTGTTTAATAAGGCGGCCAATAAAGAGATCACTTAACACACCGCTTAAGTAAATTGAGATGATCATAATGGTCAACCGATTAAACCAAGAAGATGTCCATAGAAAAGAAATCAGCGTTAAGACCAGCACGCAGCTTACTATAACAATCGTAAGGGCAGCCGCCCTGCTCCTCACCATTCTTTCATTTCCCGCATGGATTAACGTAAGACGTGAACGCATACGATGCAGCAATTTGTTAAGCAGTGGTATTTCGTCAATATACGGGTACGCTTTTAAAGCAATATCCAGCCATTTGCGCTCTTTGGGCATCGATATAATAAGTGATTTTAACCGTCGCTGCTCCTGGTATTGGCTGCCTTTTAATTGTTTCTGTACGATAAAATATAAGATCAGAGCAATGGCCAACAAAACAAGCAAGGAGAGAATCAATCCTGCTAGAAAGGTTTGCGCGTTCATGCAGACTCCCCCCAATACTGCAGAAGAAATGCTTTAAATTGATCAGCAGCATCATCATCCATGTTCTTGGTCATTTCTATAACCTTTTGACTTGTGATGGTATCTTTTACTACATATCTTCCATCTTCCCATACAATCACATCCCGATAAGCGTAAGACTGCCGATCTGTAACCCGACCAAAATATTCCGTCATCGTATCCATGAATGCATCCAGCTTCTCTGTCATCCTGCTGTAATCTTTATAATGTGTCGGATATTCATAGTTCAATTCAAGTGGAATCACTTCCGTTATTCGTTCGATGTAACGCTTGCCAGAACGCAATACCAAATGAACATTAAAACCTAGAGCTTCAACAACTTGACTTTCGGCAATCTTCTCATTGGTGAAAGCGCCCGAGGCAATCAAGCTGTTTCTCAAAGCATTAATTAATTTATCCAGCGTCTTTCCATGATGAGTAAATAACGTATATTCGGACGCCACCTGAGCTGCTTGTATGACATAGCTAACAACGGAATGAGTGGCTGCTTCTCCGACTATATTAACAGAGCCGTCTGTTTTCTTCTGAACATCGAGTCCATCCTGCCCGCTCACAGTCGGAGTTTCCCTGAACGAAAGAATATTTTTCCCCGGATACATCTTTCTTGCCCAAATTTCAAAGGATGTCTCCTGTATACGAATATTTTTCGCATCAATATACTTGATCAACGCTTTAAGCAACGTAGTCTTGCCTGATCCTTGACGCCCCGTGATAGCTGTAACCTGGTGACCTAGAACGAGATAGACAAGCATGCGGATCGCCAAGTCAGCACCGTCGCCTTTCACCTGTTCATCCAATTCTACAAGGGAATCATTGAATTTACGGACGAAGAACGCCCAGCTCTCCGCCATCTTCGGTCTCACGACTACGACACGGCTTCCATCAGCCATATCATTAATGATATACCCCCGCGATTCATTTAATTGTCCAGGGTTGCCGAAGCCATATATATTTTGGCATACACGTTTTAGTTCTTGTTCCGACCCAAAGCCTAGAAAGGCTAGCTGAATGGATTTGCCGCGATAAAATATCCAGACAGCATCATATGATCTCGGAATGAATCGTTTCTGACTCAAATAATCGGCCACATCGATGTTTTGAACAACATCTGGCGGCATTCCGCTCGTTCCACCGTTAACCCCGTCTATATTCTGGTCCCGCAGTTCGTCAATAACCCCTAATCCTTTATAAATTTGGTATACCCGTTGAATAATAATATCGATTTTGTCCTGAAAGGTTAGTCTCGGCCTCTCCTCTCGATAGATTTCCCGAATTTGCTCTTCCGTTATTTGATAGCCCTTCGTGCCATCAGACAGTCTAGAAAGCTCATCCAGATTGTATTTGTCAATTATCTTGTTAAACGCTTCTTGATTATGTTCTTTCTGAAAGACATGAAGAAGAATCTCGAATTGATCCTGCGAAGACATTCGTTCTGGATGATCGAACATAATCACCGCATTCACATTCGTTTCATTCAAACCATAAGTGCCAAGAAGTAAATCTTTCATAAACAGCTTCACAAACTTTTTAGCGAAAATATCTCCATGCATACAGCTGCGCAATGCTTTTTGAAGCTCTCTGCGACGAGCCTTTCTACGATTAAATTCCTCTACGCTCGGACTCCCCTCGTATAAGGAGGATGCTATAATCTCCTCGAATGCCCGGCGCATGAAAGCGACAATTTCTTTGATTTCGAATTTGATTTGGTTGTTATTACTGGATACTTCCTTCTTTTTAAGTACGACCCACACGTATAAGAAGATCATGATAGCAATTAAAATGACGATCGTGAGAATCAAGTTAATCACGGACATCATCCTCCGCCACGAAATACATATCCAGTGCGTCTAGAATGCAATCCCCCATATTTCTTACCGATTGTGTGAAGTAAACCTCATCATTGAATTCAAGAAATTTTTTCTCGACCATTCTGGCTCTAAGCAAGTAATCGATAATATGCTGGTCATTTTGCGCATCCATATAGCGAACATTATGTGGAACATATCCAATTCTTTTCTTGGGAATTCCATACAACTTGGCCATTCTGCTTCGTGTCAGCTTAGAATTGCGCTCATACGATCCGATGCAATAAACGATCGGCTTCTCATCCAATACAGAAAGCCACTCTTCCTTCGCAAAAAATGGATCCAGAACGGATTTGTTCTGATTGACGTTCACAACAATAAGATCAGCATGCTTCATCACTAATGATGACAGCTCGTTCCTTGTCCCAGACGAGACATCGATAAACAATAATTCGTAGAAACGTTTATAAGAATCAAAAATGTGCGGCAATACCTTTCTAAACCCGGCAATTTCCTGATTCATCGGTCCGGAAATAATATCTAAACGATCCTTTATAATAGATTCCGCGTTATCTCGAATCCCTTCTGGCGTCAGCATTCCACATTGCACGAGTCTCTCAATTGCATCCATCCCGATAGCTCCTAGTGTTGGAGAATTGACATGTCTTAATTTTGTATAGGCTTTCTCCAATGTCGAACGCTCAAAATGTGTATGCGTCATTAATATTCGAACATGATGATCCAGCGCGATCGTCGTCGCAATTGCGACCATGTTCGATGTTGTCCGGACCTGACCGTGAACCGGCCCCCAAAAAGCAACAAGCACCTTAATTTACCCCCGTTTCCGTGCATATCTCCATAGCTTCTTAATGTGTTCCTGCTGAATTCCGCAGACCTCAACCAAAAATATATTGAGTGCTTCAGAAAAATCCTTCGCCACCTTTAATTGAACTCTCCCGTCATGGATCCAATCTATCTTTCTTTCTGAACTGACGTCATAGCTCAATAATGTCTTTACCATTGGAAAATTCGTTTCAATATATTTCATTCTAAGCTTACATTCCTCTTCAATGACGATCATTGCAGACGGCAGATACTTCTCCGACAACAATCGTTCAATGTTTGCTATCGCGGCCCGCTCATAGGAGGTCACAAAAACAACTCGGGCATCATCCACCCCTGAAGGGTAGCCATTATGCCAGTCATAAATAGTAATATCCGTATTGTCAGTGGAACTGGTCTCCAATATGGCCACTCCTGAAACTTCACCGCCCATATAGCGATAATGCCTGCTGTCATCGGTAATAATTGAAACCTTATTCTCATGGTATGATTTCAATAAGACGGCAGCAGCAAGCACGAAATCATGTTTTTCGCAGTCTCCCGCCATAACGATATTCATTTCCCTTACTGTCCTCCTAGCAGATCCGAATCTGAATCGATTGGCATATCATACTGCTTTGAATCTGGAACCGGCATTTCCACATTGTACTCAACTTGGGGTTCAAACTCATTGCCGTCAGGCTGAAGCACTTCAGGGTTGGTGTTATACTGATTGGTTGGTTGATCAACAATTTGATTTACAGATTGATTGCCTTCTGGCTGTGTTACAGTCGTTGCACCTGACGGCAGTTTACGCTTAGAAACTCCGCTCCCCACAGGCGCATCTGCACCTACCCGTATTTTCCGGTCTGGATCTAACGACTCCATCCGCTTGTCCAATTCCAGTCGAATTTTTTCAGCGAGCGCCCACTTAGCTTGATCAACAATAAGTGGATTTGACTTCATTACCCTTAATACATCAACATTGGGAGAATACGTTGGTATCGGCCTTGGCTGCATCTCTGGTTCGACGTACTGCTTCATATAAAGCTCAGCATTGTTAATGTAGGCATCTACCAAAGCAGATTGCAGCATCTGTGCTTCCTCTTCGCTATCATTAAAAAATGCATATTGATTGTCTATTTCAATATCTTTTAATGTCTTCTTGGCAATCACAATATAATCCTCGCCATTAGGAAAAACGATACGGATATCTACGACATCGCTCTTCTTCCCCCGGAGAGGGAGTTTGATATATTCTGTCTCCTCTATCCTTTCCGATGGATCAAGCTTCTCTTCCTCTCGTATCATTTCCATCGTTATTGCAGTGCCCGGTTCAGCATTGATCTTAAGATATTTGCCCACCAATTCCTTCTTGTTGCGGATTACGTTCTCTGGGGAAGCAAACTCAGGCAGCATCTCCTCCCTGACATCTGAAGCCGTTATTACTTCTCCTGCAGCTTTCGGAGCAGCCAAAATATATGCCGTTCTAGATTGATCCTGATACCGCTTCAGTACCTCATTCTTCTCCGCAAGCTGTTCCTCATAAGCCGCCCTTTCATCAATAAGCTTGGCGTTATAGTAACGATAGCTCATGAACCAGACACCCGAAGTTATTACAGCTACAAGCAATCCAGATACCGCTGAATATTTCATAATCTTCTTGCTTCTGCGTACAGCCACTTCATTACCTCCATACACTGAAAATAAAAAGCCCTGCTGCTTCGTGTACAGGGCTTATGTTTACCGTTTAACAGATTTCATGTTATTCTGCTGTTGCAACGCCCGTTGTCTGTCCGCTTCCCGCTGTTGTTCTAACGCTCTCTGCCTCGCCGCTTCTTCTTCTGCTTCTTTACGCTTCAAGAAGTCTGCATGATTGTTTAAGCTTGTTTGAATAGAAATCAGATCCCTCTGTAGCTGATCCATTTCTTTAATCCATTTAAGACAATTGCCTTCAAACTGTTCTCCGCCTATGCCCCTCCAATACTCCGACATCCCCGTTATTGCCTGCGTCATCTGAGTGCTGCAATTTTGCGCATTCTGTATAAGAGCACTGCAGTTGCGACCAAGACCATATACATAGGCCGAAGTAACCATATCATTAACCCCCTAGCAACTTATTATCTTAATATTCTAAATTTTCCTTTTATTAATTATATAACCTATTTCCAATACCTTTTCAAGATAAAATCATATTTAATTCTTTAATTACCGCTTTCTGGAACAATTGATAAACCTATTGCAATGAGTATCAAGGTAATAAATAGAACTGAACCTACTACTATCCATAAAATAACAGGCTTCCTGAATATTTTCTTGTTCACAGCAAGTAATCCCATGACCCATTCAACCGCAGCCTTATCTGGGTATAGCGGATCATTGTGAACAGGAATTAATGAAGCTTGAACCTCTTGAAAGTCCTTTTTTAGCTTGTTTAGAACCTCCTGATGTCCATTCTCTAGCAGCAGAAGACATCTTTTTCGTTCGTAATGATTGAGAGTGCTCAGCTTTTCTTTTAACAATTCATATTTCCACATTGCACCATTGCCAACGAGGATAGGTACTTGGGCGTTCCACCACAGTTCCAGCCCGCTCATCCCTTTACGCTCTTGATGGATATCCAACCAAAGAATAATATGGCTGAATTCGCTGGTCATTAATTCTGAGATATCCCACGAGCAGCCTCTACGGAAAAATGTAACCCCTTCATACTCAAACATCTTGGCTGCCGGGTCATCCTTCTCTCCATCTAACGCTACTTGCTCCAATGAACTGATTTCAGGCCGATCATCGCCGCACACCAGTGGTCGCCAGCCTAAATCAACAAGTCCGCCTGCAATTAAGAAAGCCGCAGCTCCAACATCCTCTTCGCCTCCGACGCCACTTATACCAATAATAAGCGGCAAATGATTCCCGGTTGCTGCTCTTCTTGGAGACGAGGAATTTGATGAAGTTTCTGGAATCGGCAATGACGGCTCATTGTTGTCATTGTCCCGCAGCCTTTCCGGAGCCGGTGAAGCTGAACTTCTTGAACCAGAGGTCTGCGTCCGGCCAGGTTGCCGTTGATTACTAGCAGGTGCCGGTCGTGTCAAAGATTCTACTGGCGCAGGCGGGACAATCGGCGGTTCTTCCTCATTATTGCCGGGTTCAGGAGCGTTGGCATTACGCCTGAACAGAAAATTCCTCTTCTTTTTCCCTAGTATATGATAGTAGTCTCTGGTCGTTTTCTTTTCTTTTATCCAATTCATCAATTCTTCATTTCGAAATTCTAGCGTGAAATGGAGGTCATGTATGCCCAAATTAACCATGGATCTTATAAATTCAATGTCATTTTGCAAGGATGGATCCAACTGCACGATTAACCTCGACCGCTTGAGATATTGGCGTATTTGGGTCATTCTTGCAAGAATCACATTCGGATTGACCGGGATGCTAAGTCCTGCCCCGCCTTCCATGATAACGATTGCTGAAGAATCTACTTCCTTTGAGCTGAATCCTTCTATGAATTCATTTAATGTATGATGCGTACCTGATATCATATAGCCTTCAATCTCCAACGAGCGAGAGAGCAGCATGATAAGTTCAGGAGAGCAAACGAGATGTACTTTACTAATAACATTTCCCCCTAAATAAACGAATCACAAAGTATTAATGGTCACACGTATATACGCTCCATCACCATAAATTACATCAGATAGCTCAATATCATCCTCCAAGACATTCCATTCTTCACCCGTCAAACTAACTTCAAACTTGCTGTTATCCGATTGCGGCATCCAATTTGCCAATCTGAGCATTTCTTTGCATTTGCGAACGGACAAAGAAACAGGAATCTCTAAGTCTATGCGTCTTTCGTTCTCCTCCTGGACGATTACGGTAACGATCACTTCATCCATCCTATACACCTTCCACTTCTAGCCTACTGTTTCTTTGATCCAGGCAGCCAGCTCATCCATTGCTGTTTCAAAAGTTATTGTTGAGACCAAACAACTCTCATTGAGTGAATGATTGTCTAACTTCCAGGTCTGGTCTTTCGTCAGCAATAAAGAATATTCTTTAGTAATCGCAATTTCCTCGTTCAACCAATCAATTCGTGAGATGGATGAATGAATCGCACCACCTTGCAGCATTTCTTCTGTCCACTCATGGAGTTCCTTCCCTTTTAATTCCATACTCGTACCTAAGCTGCTTTCAATTAACGGAAACCGATCTATGACTTGAAAAAGCAATTCGTGGAGGCCGTACATCTGTTGAACGATGAACATATCCTGTTCAGAGTCATAAGTCATTTCAAAGTGAGTTGTTCCTTGAGAAAAATAATAAGCTCGTTGTATTGCCTCATCTCGAATTTGATTGTATTGACAAAAGTAAGCTTCACACTGCGAGGCAAGTGTTATAAACTGACGCAGAACGGGATTCATTCTAGCAATTCCATCAAAATCGACTTCGAGATATCCTCTTTTCTCCAAACTTCTCTGTTGAGCATCCATCATGGAACGAAGCTTCAGATCGGAGTTTGCTTCAAGGTCGATCTCAACACCAGGGACTCTGACTCCTCCCACCAGTGAAGCAAGGTAGAACAATTCTAATCCTGTCAACTGATAATTTTCTCGATTGAACTTCAATATTTCACCTTCTGCTACAGTTTAGTAACAAGCTTGATTTTAATTTGTTTATTATTTGACAGTAACAACCCTTCACCGTCTTGAAACTTCCTATTCAGAGCATCGTGGTTCATATTCACAAAACTGTCAGATAGAATATCATGCTGATTCGGTTTACCGCCTACAATGATTGCATTTTTATTGTCAATAAGTACGGGTACCAAGGTAGTCATAAGCAGCAGCATGCTTAATGCTTCCACATCAGCTCCAACAAGAAGGAGTACGCCTAGATCACCCCCGAACCTCGCGATCCTCTCCAAATGCTGCAAAGATTCGTTCTCCATTTCATCAATAGCCGATTTCAAGTGAGGAATAATAATTGTTATTAATGGAAAGCGATTCAGAATAAACTCCTTTTCATTAAATGCATCTGGATCAGGGGCAGCCGCCTGCGCATCCCGTGACTCATTCTTACGAATTTGCAGCTCATCTACAATCGATGACGTGAATGCAATGAAATCATCCTTATTAGTCATATATTGCAACCTATTATTCATCTTTCTGACAGGCGATAAGGAGTTGTCTATACACTCAAAAATTCCTATTCTATGCTCAGTTTTACCACAATTTAAGATGTAAGAATGAATTATACTTTCAAAAATAACGTCGTAATTTACAGAAGGCAGATACGAAAGCAGTAAGCAATGCGCATCCTTTGCACTAAGGTATACTGGCATCCCACTCTCCCAATCAATTGCAATCGGGAAGCTGCAGCTCATATTCTCCTCATTGGATCGGTATGGCTCTATCCGGTTAAGAAATTCATCCATAGTGAAATCTACCGGCAATGCTTCAATCTTTTTTACCCCCTTTTCTTTCCATCCTTCCTTCATTTGTTTACATAAATTTCGTATTCCTTCAGCAATTTGATCATCAGTATTTGCCGATACAGGAAGGGCGGCATGGTATTCCAGCGGCACTTGTTCTTTGACTAATCCGCGTCCTGGTACACTAGCCGGCTCCAATCCCTCTGTGCGTCCTATAATGCTGGAGTAATCAGTCTTGTCAGCCAGTTGCAATACAAGCGTTTGTTTAACATTTTGACTAATCCGGTAAGGGAAAGAATTGACTGCATTACCTGTGGAAACAAAGTAAATACCGTAGCTCCCCCCTTCTCTCACTATTTTCACGACATCCATTGACCGATCGTCATACATTTCTGAAAAGCCGGTATAGTTGTCTAATAAAAGCACAATTGCAGGAATCATTTCTCCTGTCGCTGAACGATAAGAAACCAGATTGCTTATGCCTAGCTGAGAAAATTTGCGTTTCCGATCTTCGAGTTCTTTCAGAAGCCATTCAAACAGGTTATTCAGCTTCGTTTCTTCCTCAGGGTAGATGACCTCCCCTAAATGAGGGAGATCATGGAATACCCCAAGTGTTCGAGTTCCAAAATCTAATATATAAAAATTTACATAATCAGGCTTGTAACTCATCGCAAAGGAAGCAATGATCGTTTTCAAGAATGTTGTCTTGCCGCTGCCTGGCATTCCATATAGGAGCAGATGTCCATTCTTTGCAAAATCAATGGTAAGCTGGTATTGGGATTGCTGCGACGGATTGTCGATCATTCCTACAGGTGCTGCGAGAAATTCTGAAGGGTTGTTCCATTGTTGTCCATTCCAGCCTGATCCTTCAGACAACAGATCACTTAAACTGATGAACTCCGGCAGTGGAGGCAGCCATAGTTGGAAAGCTTCATGAATATTGTTATCCTCGGCAACGGTAATGATATGATTGACAACAGATTGCAATTGTGTCACTTTTTCAATGTTGTTTCTACTCTGTTCTTGTGCAATCATAGGCCTCCGCTCCCCATTAAGACCAACGATTCGAGCATTTAGGCTGCTTTCCTCTGTTACTACAGAGGTATGATAAGGCGCTCCGCTCCAAGAAGATTGAAATAATGTAAACACTTCATCGTTGCCAACCTGCAAATAACCGCGTCCCTTCTCTTTAATGCCTGCCGCTTCAGGCCGTTTCAACATTTCCTGGCTATCAGACGGCGTTTGTACTTTCAAGCACAGTTTGAATCTTGAGTTACTCCAAATCTGATCATCAACCACACCTGAGGGCTTCTGAGTGGCCAGAATCAAATGGATACCCAAGCTTCTTCCGACCCGCGCTGCACTCACCATTTCCTTCATGAATTCAGGCTGATCTGACTTTAATTCAGCGAATTCATCCACAACAATAATCAAATGCGGCAGCGGCAGTTCTACAGTTTTGTTCCGGTAACGAATGATGTAATCATCAATATTCGTTACATTCGCATCACTGAACAACCGTTGTCTGCGCATGAGCTCACTTTTGATCGATGCTAATGCTCGATTGATCTGATTCCCGCCCAAATTTGTAATCGTCCCTACTAAGTGTGGGAGTCCAAGAAATGCGTTAGCCATTCCGCCCCCCTTGTAGTCGATCAGAACAAAGGCGACCTCATGCGGATGATAATTCACGGCCAGTGCAAGCAACAGCGATTGTAGCAATTCACTTTTCCCAGATCCGGTTGTGCCTGCGACTAGACCGTGCGGTCCATAAAACTTCTCATGCATATCAAAGTAAAAGGTCTTGCTGTCCCCAGCCTGTCCTAATGGAATAATCAAGGAGCGGTTAGCCTCATTCTCTTGCCAGCGTGTCAATACATGCAGATCTTCAACCTGCTTAATTCCAAAGCTGTCCAAGAAAGTAACTAATTTAGGAATCAGATTGTTATCATGAGTTTCCTTTATTTTCACAGGCGATAAGCAGCGGCTATATGCTTCCGAGGCATCCCGGTCCATATGATCAGTAATGAAATAGTGATTTAGTTCGTTCATCTTATTAATCGTATCTTTACGAACTACACCTTGTTTATCACTTACTTCAATAATTACTTGGCAGTTCTGCGGCAAAGAGAAGTCAATTCTTTCCGAAATAAAAATACTGGTAATACCCATCATTTGATTGTTGGACAATAGATACTTCATAATTTCGGAATTCTCCCATAAATCAGGAGCAAATATGAGGAATATGTAATGAGGCAACTGCAACTTCCTATTCATATACCCGCTATTGCTATTCTGCTTGCTTCTGGCCTTAATTTCTGGTAGAAGTTCATCGGCAAGTCTCGCTGCCTCATAAGAATTAGAAGCGATATAGCGTACTTTGCGATCTTTATCCCACATGTGTGGCAGCCATCTCATCCAGTCCCAATGCTTTAATTCATCTTGATTCAAAAGACATACAATCTTGATATCATCATAACCATGATGTGTTGTAAGATGTGTTGTCGTTGCGTTTAGAAATTGTCGCAGCTCATCTCTTTTTCCAACAAACCCTAAAGTACTAATATCGTAAAGCGGAACGCTAACCGGAATGTCTCTCACATAATACATTTCCTCACATATCTTGCTTGCGATTTTCTCCAATGGATTCTCATCATCAATAGCTTTGGATCTAGCCTCATAATTCGGTTGGAGAGCAATTGGCAGAATGCCCACTCCCATTCTTATATGAAGAAAATCCTGCTCAAGAGCTGTCCTCTCCCATAATTGCTTTCTTCGCTCCCGAACGATTTCAATACAATCATTGATGCTTGGATGAATTTGGCGAACGGCCTCCCGATATTGATTGGAAGCCGCCTGGAGTTCATTACGGACATTGTACAAGTAATCCAAATATTTTTTCTCTAGTTTTTTATTCTGTTCCAGATGTTTCTTGACACTGGATTT
Source organism: Paenibacillus oenotherae (assembly GCF_019443105.1). Classification (GTDB taxonomy): domain Bacteria; phylum Bacillota; class Bacilli; order Paenibacillales; family Paenibacillaceae; genus Paenibacillus_Z; species Paenibacillus_Z oenotherae. The sequence goes on along the minus strand of NZ_JAHZIJ010000006.1, from coordinate 19,821 downwards.
ATAGTTCATTATTGAGACCATTACCGTAACCATGGTCATGCCCATAATGGAGAACAAGATCATATACGACCTGAAAAGAATCGCAGAGAAAATAGAAATGACCATCATTGCAATTGGCGGCAGCAAAATGATCAACCATGATATAGTCGGCTTCTCAGAAGGTCGGGCCGGATCTTCTAAAGGCAATACTCCTTCTGGGTATAGCGGCCTAATACGAGGTGTTCTTTGCACTAGATTAACATTTGAATTTTGTTTATTCATTTATCTACCCCGATTTATGACATTGTATGTAATAATTTGGTTTTTATTTCGTAATAATAAATTTGTTTTTTAAATGAAATAAAGTTGGTTTGATAATATAAATCTAAATTCCTTGAAATCAAATAGATACAATCAATTATTAATTTAGTTTAATAGAGGAAATCTAGGTGCTAACTTTCTTCTATTGTAAATATATTATCTGAATATCTGGAATATCAATTTATAACATATTTTATCGGTTTATCCTACTGAAAAGTGTAGAGATTTCGAGTTCGAATCCGGCATTTTTTGTAATCCATGCTTCATAATTCCGTCGTTGGTCTACTATTTCTATCCCTTCATACAAAAAGAGAGGGTCAAATGGCCCTCTCTTAACAAACTCGATTCCCGATTCTATGCTCCTTCAGACCTTCTTCTCCTCATGCTGGGGCCATAGCTCATCCACACTGCTTTTCAATCCGTCAATGAGCAATTGTACCGCTTTGCCTGCCTCCTCCGGATTCTGTGCTACAATCGCTTCGATCAGATCCTGGTGATGGTCGCGGGGCAGATGGTTGGCAAAGCTCTTCGTCAGAAAAGCAGTATTGGATTCCTGCAGCGCCCCGGTTATATGCGCATACAGATCAAACAGCATCCGATTGCCTGATGATTTCACAATAGCTTGATGCAATTGAACGTCAGAAGCTACGAACTGTTCAATATCATGCGTCTCGGCATAGTAATTGCATCTCTCCTGATAATACCTGAACCGCTCTATATCCGCCTCCGTCCGCCGCTCAGCGGACAATCTCGCAGCCTCCAGTTCAAGCGCATGGCGCACCTCCAGCGTATCGAGCAGGCTCGACCTCTGCACACGGCGTTGAATGGCAACACCCAGCGTACTGCTGGAGCATACATAGGTGCCATCTCCTTGCTTTGTATATAACACGCCTGCGTGGCATAACGCTTTTATTCCTTCACGCAATGTATTGCGGCTAACGTTAAGGTCTGCTACAAGCTCCGGTTCAGCAGGTATTTTTTTGCCCACAGGCCATTTGCCGGATTCAATTAAGGCTTCAATTTGCAGGATGACTTGATCTACAAGCGTTAAGCGTGTAGTCTTTTTTAACATGGTGAAGTAAACCTCCAAACATAGGATGATTGGATCTTTAGTTGACGATTACATCATATCTAATTTATAGTGAAAAGTAAAATCAAGATCAGCGGCAGCGATCACAGTAAAGGAAGTGCAGACAATTATGAGTACAAAAACAGCAGTTGGCCAAACAGCCTCAACAATCGTACCAGCTACCGTGTTCCCTATTCTTTTTGCAATTAGTATCGTCCATCTGTTGAATGATACGATGCAATCAACCGTATCTGCGCTCTTCCCTATTCTGAAGGCTGAATTAAGTCTCAGCTACAGCCAGATAGGCATAATCGCGCTGGCAATGAATTTAACTGCATCGGTGCTCCAGCCCCTTGTTGGACGCTATGCAGACATAAGGCCGACGCCATTGATTCTGCCGATCGGCGTCTGCTTTACGCTCGCTGGTGTTGTCTCGCTTGCCCTCGCGCCGAACTATGCCTTAATATTGCTTGCTGTCATTGCAATAGGCGTAGGCTCAGCGATCTTCCACCCCGAATCATCCCGTGTCGCATATCTGGCTGCAGGCTCCAGGCGCGGGCTTGCGCAATCGATCTTCCAGGTCGGCGGCAATATCGGAAGCTCGCTTGGACCGATCATGACAGCCGTCATATTCGTTCATCTCGGGCAATTCGGCGTTATCTGGTTTGCCTTCGCCGCAGTTGCGGCAATTGTCATTCAAGTCTATGTAGCGCGGTGGTATAGTGATCAGCGTCTGCTGCCAAGGCATACGGCCAAGCCGCGGGTCTCAGATGGCAGCAAAGCCAGCAGGCTTACACAGCGGCAAGTGGTGTGGGCGGTAATCATTCTCGTCTTTTTAGTGATATCGAAGAATGTCTACACAGCCAGCATAACTAGCTACTATACCTTTTATTTAATTCACGATTACGGTGTTACCGTCAGTCATGCCCAGTGGTTTCTGTTCGCATTTCTTGCAGCGGCAGCAGCGGGCACATTCTTGGGCGGGCCTATGACAGACCGCTTCGGTCGCCGCAATATTATTTGGTTCTCCATTCTGGGGACAGCACCCTTCTCGTTGCTGCTGCCTTATGCGAATTTGTTCTGGACGGGTGTGCTTGCTGTACTGGCGGGCTTCATATTGTCGTCTGCATTCTCCATCATCGTGGTCTACGCCCAGGAATTAATGCCGGGCAAGATCGGACTTGTCTCCGGTCTGTTCTTCGGCCTTGCCTTCGGCGTTGGCGGCCTTGGTTCAGCCCTGCTCGGCTGGATTGCAGACGCAACCGACATTGCATTCATCATGAAGGTCTGCGCCTTCCTTCCTCTGCTCGGCATTCTTGCAGTGCTGCTGCCTAAAGACGAGCTGTTAAGGGAATAGCAGCAACGGAAGCTATCAGAGAATTGCTGTACTGGCTAACAGTTGCCCGCAAAGAGATAGCGGATCAGGCCAGTCTCCGAATGAACAAAAGCAAGCATCCGACACCATTTTTGAAGTTTAAAGTGGGGTCGGATGCTTTGCTTTTGTTCATAAATAACCTCACCTCCCGGCATCAGGGAGCAGAAAGCCTGCGTAAGTGAAGGAATTCCGATCAGAAAAAGCCGAAGTTGCACAAATACCTGCGATGATGCAGGCTTTTGGAGCGAAATCTGCCAATAAGGGCAATAATGAAGGAAATGCCTGCACTTTGGCAGGCATTTCTTCTTCAGCAGGCCAAAACGGGAGAAAACCTGCACTTTAGCAGGAACGTTCGTCGAATTCAACGCTAACAGCGGATCGCCGCACATATTCCATACAGCTCATAGATTCCGCTATTCCGCTCATTAAACTCTTTCCGCTTATTCAATATATCCGCGCCTTCACGAAGGCTCCCGGACAATCCCTCTGCATGTCAGCCACCCTAATCCGACAGGATTAGTGCTCCATACCACTAGGAAACATAACTAATATTATGTTAACAATAAATTTTGCTGCATGTACATATTCGCTGTATTCTCATACAGCTTCATATATTCTTTGGTCGAATTCTCCCAGCCTACCGGCAGCTTCATAACTCGTGTCACAAGCTTATGCCACTGCTCTTTCTTATGATAGACCTCCATCGACTTGCGTATGGCATCCAGCATCACCCATTGGCTAGCATATTTGAAAGTAAACCCGGTTCCCTCCCCGGTCCGCTCATCATAATGCTGCACCGTATCGCGCAAGCCGCCAGTCTCCCGAATGATTGGCACCGTGCCATAGCGCATGCCGATCAGTTGGCTGATTCCGCATGCTTCCGTGTAGGATGGCATCAAGAAGATGTCGGCGCCTGCATAGGTTTTGTAAGCAATGTCATCATTGTAGGCGGAATAGTACATTTTGTCCGGAAAAGCTTTCATGATATTCGTGAACAAATAATCATAATAAGGAATGCCGTCCCCGATGACAACGAATTGCATGTCTTCCTTTAGCATCTCATGGAATGACTTCTCGATCAGATACAGGCCCTTCGTAATCTCCAGCCTGGAGATGATTGCAACGATCGGCACATCCGCTCTGACCGGCAGGTTGAAGGTCTCCTGCAGCCTTCTCTTATTCTCCGCTTTACCTTGCAAGTTATCTGCATCATAGTTTGCGAACAGTCTCGGATCTGCAGCCGGATTGTTCTCATCCATGTCGATCCCGTTCAGAATGCCATGCAGATTCCTTCTTCGTTTGAACAGCGTTTCTGTGAGCGGCTCTATGTTCATCGGCGAAATTTTGCTGATTTCGGCTGCGTAGCTCGGACTAACCGTGCTGACCACATCTGCGAGCATGATGCCTACTTTCATACAATTCACCTGATCATAATAATCGAGACCATGCTCTACAAAATAATCCCATTCCAGATTCAGCAAGTCCTTCGTATTCTTCTTGTTGAAAACCCCCTGATAGAGCAGGGCATGAATGGTGAAGATCGATTTCATATCCTTATAGAAATCCAGCTCTCTATACTGCGTCTTCAAGAAAAAAGGAACAAATCCGGTCAGCCAATCATTGCAATGAAGAATATTCGGCTTGAATCCCAGGAATGGAATGCAATCCATTACAGCCTTGCAGAAGAAGACGAATCTCTCCATCTCATCATCATAATCATAGATTCGGTCACGATCGAAATAATAAGGATTATTAATGAAATAAATCATATTATCGTTGTAAGCGATCGATTCAACACCGCACTGAAACTTCTTGCCTGCAAACTCAATATCGAAGGTCGCGACCACCTGGAGCTGATGTCCATACTTCTCTTCGATACCTTTGAACTTAGGCATCATAACCCGTACATCATAGCCCTGTGAACGAAGCGACTTAGGCAAAAAGGATGAAACATCCGCCAGTCCGCCCGTCTTGGCAAAAGGAAACACCTCAGTAGAAATGAACAATATCGCCGGTTTGATCGTCATGTGTTTTCAATCCTTCCCCGTAATTGACCCCCTTGTCTGTATAACTATCTAACTTCTATATGGTTGGCTTCCTCTTTCTTTACAATCGCATTGAACGCATCCTCTGAAGAATTCTGCTGAAGCACGTCAAGTCCGGCACCAATCGACGCCCAGATGGCAATCATATTGGGGTGGATCGGCATCGTGCGGCTGAATTCCAGCAGCGAAAGAATGGATTGCTTGTTTGGCGAGCCCTTCTCCAGCAGATTGCGTTGTACGGCACTATTCGTCGGTATGCGCTGTACTTGCTCCGCCCACTTCATCTGGCATTCCTCGCTCAGCATAAAGCGTGTAAACGATAATATTAACTCTCGTGTCTCGGAATCCAGTGATTCATTGGGATAGATAAGCCCAATCGAAGAATTCAGCGGCAGGGACGGTTTCCCTCCGATATCCGGCAGCTTGGCTACGCCCAGCTTCTGGCCCATCCTTCTGTCCAAATAGTTGAAAATCCATTCTCCACAAATAATAGCGCCGATCTCTCCGTCAATAAATTGCTCCAGCAGTGCAGTAGAGCCGTCAAGATTAGCCAGTATTCCTTGGTCAATCTTGTTTCTCACGAATTGCAATGCCGATCTCATGCTCTCATTCGTCAGATCCGCCTTGCCATCCTTAATCGGCCAACCGCCGAATGCTGTGAAGAACGGCATAAACCAATAGGATTGACTCATATCTCCGCCAATCGGCTTAATTCCTCTTTGTTTCAGCTCATCCGATAATTGCTCAACTTCCTCCCACGATACAGGCGGCTGCGGCAAAATATCCTTATTATAATAAAGAACGAGATGATTGCCTGTCAGAATAGGAACACCATACGATGTACCCTCCATTGTCATGGATGAGCGCACGTTCTCGCCCAGTTCAGCTGAGAACAATTCAACAGGGGCTTCCGATAGTCGTGCTTTCTCTTTGAATACGACCATATCCGCCGGGACAAATGCCATATGCGGCCCGACACCTGTCCGCTCGATTGCGACTAACCGTTCGCCAAGCTCCTGAATGCCCATAACCTCGGAGATAACATTAACGCCGTTGCGTTCTCCATATAAGCGGCAAATCTCTTCCAGTACTTCGATCGATGTGTCACCAGGCCCGTCAAATTCATGCCAAATAACCAGTTCTTTATTTTTTTCTGTTTCTCCCATCTCTCTCTAGCCTCCTATGCAATTTTTACAGCAGCTGTTACCGACTCTCCAATCGATAAAGTTTCTTGTCTGCTCCTTCCAGTAATTGAAGCACTCCCTCCTCTCTTGCAGCTCTCTACACGCACAAACGTTTGCACGTATATGGCAAAAATATAACATGGCGAAGATATCCATGTAAAGAAATGGCCTCTTTTGCGGAAATTTGGCCAAAAAAAGAAGCTGTCGAATGGATCTATTATCCATAGACGGCTTCCTCTATCATTTCATGTCGATTATTCAGATGGTGTGCTATCCAGCGTGACATTCTGGCCGGACTCGGCTTCCTGCTTTTTCTTCCCGTATTTCCGCTTAATTAGTAACCCAATGATCAAGACAGGCACACCGATCAGGAAAATATAAGTGGAGACCTCATGCACCATGCCCTTTGCCGCCCGGCCGTAGTAATAGAATAATAATCCGATGGCATAAAACTTGATCGCCCTGCCAATAGCGGCATATACAATCAGCTTCCAAAGCGGGAAAGCAAGCGAGCCTGATAGAATCGTAAACACTTTGAACGGAATAGGTGTGAATGAACCGATAAGAATAGCTGCCTCGCCGTTCTTCTTAAACAAATTCGTAGCGGAATCGATCCATTCTTTCTTGAGAAAGCGGTAGAGGATGGATTTGCCTAGTACTTTACCGATATAGTAGCCAACCGGCGTGCCTAGCAGACAACCGATAAAACCAGCGGTAGCAAGCCAAATTGCGGAGGAAGGATTCACAACGCTCAATGATACTTGAGTAAAAAATGCAGGAACCGGAAATATAATTGCGTCTGCAATAGAATGAATGAACAGTCCCCATACTCCAAAATTCTCTAGAAAGTCTATGATCTTCTGAAACATTGCGCCTACTCCTTCTGGTCAATCTAAAGTCCGTCTCTATATATTGTAGGACATTTTGGCTAAAACTCCAAATAGACTATCGTCGGTAATATTATCTAGACCTAAGTCGGGAATCCATCCTATCATCAAATCAGTTATATTATACCATGAAATAATGAATAAACTGCTATTTATTCGGTATAAATACGAGAAAAGCAAGATGGATCACTGTCGTTGAAAAAAAGATCCTGTCCTCGTATGCGCAATCGGTCCTAGTTGTCCTGGCATGGTTCAATCCAGATCGTCTTCTCGGAATCATCGAATCGATAGCCCGTAAGATGCTTGTTCATAATATCAAAGGCACACTCCGCCTTTCCCTCGAACGTGATCTTCCGGGCGCCGATCGGAACAACATGCGGGCAGTCCGCCGTACACACCACTGCAACCCGCCGAGGATCCATATAACTGGCCGCCATCGCGGCGATAAATTCATTAATGATTATGCCTCTGCCTTCAGGATGCCGGCTCAAAAAACGAGCCACTCCTTCTTCATTCTTCGCCACATGAATATGCTGCTCATCCAACCCGCTGGAGCTGCGAATAATTTGCATGATCTCTTCATTGTTATAATTGTCTGTAATGAGAAATGAGATCTCTCCATCCATCATTCCAGCAGCCCTGCTAATAGCTCTGGGGAGATCCGGCACGATTTTGTGGAAGAGATTATCATCGATCAGACTATCAACAATCACAGCTGGAACACCAACAGTGAAATGCCGGGATATTTGATAAAAGGCTTTGGTCTGCACACCTGCGATGTATACCCCATCCAAATTTCTTTCTAAAATAATATGCAGACGAGGGTCATTCTGATCTATCGTCGAAACGAGAATATGATAGCCCTGCTCCGACCACAGCTTCTCAAGCTTGCTCAGGAATGAGGCATAGCTGAACGGTCTCCATGCGCCTGCTCCGCTTTCTGCCGAGATAAGCAGCCCGATCAATCCCGTCTTGCTCTTGACTAACGATCTGGCCGCCAGATTAGGCACATAATTCATTCTGCTGGCCGTCTCCAGCACAAGCCTCCGCGTTTCCTCGGGGATCGTCTGGTTCTTCACATTATTCAGCACATAGCTGACAGTAGCAACCGACATATTAATCTCTTTTGCGATATCTTTCATCGTAATTTTCTTCATACTGTCTCTTCTCCGGTTCTGTGAAGGATATCTACTAGGCTCCATTGAGCGCGCGTTAGTCAACTATCGGCAGGGTAGAAATCAGTAATACTTGATTCTAACATATTTATATCCAGAGTGAAAATTTATAAGTTTACATATTTAAAGTTATGTCACCTTGATTCACGGTTGTTTTGCTGTTGCAACAAAAGAATAAAGTGCTGCGTCAAAAGTATGTCCGTTAATAAAGACTTGTAACCCTGCCCAGATAGGCGGCCAGCAAGCCGAGATTCAATTACATAATAGGGGGAACATTCGTGTTTTATTATGCCTGTCGCAACACCTTTCTTCTGCTTGCCTCAATACTGCTTCTGCTTTCGGCTTCCGCTTGCGGTGAAGAGAAGCAAGCAATTGACCCTGCACGCGCGCAGCAGCACGCCAGTCCAATCGAAGCCTATAACAGTTTTGGCATGGACATGTACCTGGAGGCGGCGGCTGATGCGAGCCATAATGTTGTTCTATCGCCGCTGAGTATGGCCATGGCCTTATCGATGACGATGAATGGCGCCAAAGGCGGCACCTTGGACGAAATGCAGACGATTATGCAGGTTGGGGATATTGCCTCTGAGATAAGAAACAGCGGCAATAAGGAGCTGATGTCGAAGCTTGAGGACAGCAGTGCCGATATCGAGCTATCGATTGCGAACTCCCTCTGGATCAGAGCGGGAAGCAACGTCTATAAAGATTTCAAAGCCAGCAATGAGCAGCATTATAACGCTCTCGTTTCCGAGCTTGATTTTGATACCCCCTCTTCAGTTAATGCCATTAATAATTGGGTCAAGGAGGCTACCGGGGAGAAGATCAGCCATATTATTGAGGATCCGATCGATCAGAATACCCTTATGTTTCTCATCAATGCCCTCTACTTCAAGGGGGACTGGCGCCATAAATTTCTGAGGATGGATACGACCGACCAGCCATTCCGCCTGCTGGATGGATCAAGTATAACGGTACCCATGATGGAGCAGACTAAAGAGTTCCCCTACCTGAAAGCCGAAGCCTTCCAGGCGATCAGGCTGGCTTATGTTAATGAGAATTGGAATATGATCTTGGTGCTGCCCAATGATGGGATCGAATTATCAGAGGTGCAGGAGAAATGGTTGAAAGATTTGTCGAGCTGGAGAGAAGGGTTCCAGACAAGCACTGTCAAGCTCGGCCTGCCCCGTTTCAAGGTTGAATTTCAGCTCAAGATGAAGGATACTCTCCAAGCGATGGGAATGGAGACTGCCTTCGACCGGGAGGATGCGGATTTCTCCGGAATAGCTCCAATACCGCCCAATATTTATCTCGATAATGTCATGCACAAGGCCTTCATCGAAGTGTCCGAGACAGGGACGACAGCGGCAGCAGTCTCATCATCTGAGTTTAAAGAACTGTCTGGCATATCCAGCTCGATTGCTATGACGTTCGACAGGCCGTTCTTCTTCGCTATCGAAGAGAAGACGACCGGAATGATTGCCTTTATGGGCTCGATTATGAATCCTCTTCAATAATATATTGCGAACACTAGTTCCATATCGCTATTTACTTCGCTAAGGGTACTGTTCTACAATAGAAAGTGTGCTGCATGATCCATAAAATCACCAATCAATCATCAATCAATGAGTTTACATAATATTGATTATGTCACCTTTTACCTCTATAAGGCTTCATAGAGAAAGAACAACAGAGCGAAGCAGGGAAATGATTCTGAAGAAGCGCCAGCGCTCGCCTTTGTTTCCGGAATTCCACCATAGACTTATATTCAAGAAATCCGGGAACAACAGCGATCGAAAGAACATTTCCCAGCATTGCGGCCCTTTGTTCTTTCCTAGATGTCCAACTTATAACCAATTTCCATCTGCGGGGTGAATCTCCATTGAATATCATCAAGGTCAAAGACCGTCAAGAGCTCGATCTCAAAACACCGACAATGCCATGGTATGTGGAGAAGTTCATTCAGTTCAAGCTGCCTGACTTGTCACCCTCCTCCCTGCTCGAATATGTCCGTGATTATGAAACCTTTCTCTCCTGGCTGCTGGCTGAGGGGCTGTCGCAAGGTCCGTCTATTAAGGATGTCAAGCTGGAGGAGCTTGAGAAGCTCCATATGGATAGCATCGATACGTTCAGAATGTTCCTGGCTACGCGCCAAGTTCATACGAACAGCCGAACAACGATCTCACGCAAGCTCTCCTCTCTTCGCTCGTTGTTTCATTACTTGAGCCAGATTGCCGAGGATGAGGATTTCTATCCGCTGCTGAAGCGCAATGTTATGGCGAAGGTATCCATCAAACGAACGCACAAGCCCAAGGATACGGCAGCCAAGCTGGAGGGCAAGCTGCTGCAGGAGCAGGAGATTGACGAATTTATCCGCTTTATCCAGGAGGATTATGGCACCGAGGTAGCCAAGAACAAGCAAGCATTATACGCATACATGCAGAACCGGATTCGCGATACCTGTATTATTAGCCTGATCTTGAACTCCGGGCTGCGTGTGTCAGAGCTGGTCAATATGAATATCGACGATCTCGATCTGAAGAAGAGGCTTCTGTATGTGTACCGCAAAGGCAAGAATGACGATACGTTCAAGACACCGGTATATTTTCGCCAGGAAGCCACTCATGATCTTCAGCAATACCTGTCGCTGCGCGATAATCACTACAAAGCGCCGAAGAAGGAAAAAGCCCTCTTCCTCGCCATTGCCAATGGGAAGAAAGAAGGCTCCCGTATGACCAAGCGTGCCATTCAAGAGATGGTGATCAAGTACGCCAAACGGTTCGGCAAGCCTTTTCTGTCTGTACATAAGCTGCGGCATTCATTTGCGACTGACTATTACTTGCGCAACGATCTGTACAAGACACAGGAGCAACTCGGCCACGCCTCTCCCGAGACGACCCAGATTTACGCTCATTTGACAGATAGAACGATGGCCGAGGCGATCGATCGCCCTAAGGATTAGACTTTCAGCACCCCGTCCAATTGTGCGGCCAGCAGGGAGCTTGGCATGCAGCGCAGCAGCAGGTTGCGGGCACTGGCGGCAGCGGCATTCTCCAACTGGACCATTCTCCCCATCCGTCTGGATTGGCGGACTATTCGGCTAGTGCGTGGGATTCGCAGTTCCTCATAACGGCGGATGGCGCCAGCTGTATCGTCTCGAGCCTCTCGAAGACAGTCCGCCAGAATGGCCGCATCCTCAATCGCCTGAGCTCCCCCCTGCCCCAGATTGGGAAGCATCGGATGTGCCGCATCGCCCAACAACACCGCTCGGCCATCGCTCCATGATCGAAGAGGCTTGCGGTCATAGATGTCATGCGCAAGAATAGCCGATGGCTCCGTCGCTGCTATAACCGCTTCGATCGGATTGTACCAGCCGTCAAAATGTCGCAATGCCGCTTCTTTCCGATTCGTCGTTCGCAAAGCCTCCCCTTCAATGGAATTGATTGCCGCGAACCAGAAGACCTTCCCCTGTCCCAATTGCGAGAACCCAAATCTTTTGCCGTGTCCCCATGCTTCGAATCCCCCGCCAAGCTCCATAGAGTACCGGTCATCGCAATAGTCAGCAATGCCTCTAAGGGCAGTAAAACCGCTGTACCGCAATGGCTCAGGACCGAACATTCTCTCTCTTGCCCTCGAATGCACGCCATCAGCAGCAATCAGAATACTGGCCTGCTCCCTCGATCCATCCTCATAGATGGCGGTAACAGCAGTCCCATCCTGCTCATAATCAATCAGCTTCTTATTGAAGTGGACGGTTGCAGCCGCATCTGTCGCATGCACTAGCCTTTCGTAGAGAATATGCAGAAGCTCGGAACGATGAATCAGGCAACTCATATATCCATATCGCTTCTCTTGAACATCAGTGGGGAGTTCAACAATAAGCTTCCCGTCCCAGGTTCTAATCTCGGCTTTCCCAACCTTGGCGCCGTGACGGTACACTTCATCCACAACACCAAGATGCTTCAAGACCCTTAATGCATTGGCAGCCAGCACGATTCCTGCTCCCATCTCGGCTAAACCTTCCCTTTTTTCCGTCACTGCAACCTGCCAGCCGCACTGCTGCATGGCGATTGCAGCGCTTAAGCCGCCAATGCCCGCGCCTATAATTACGGCTCTCCTCTTCCCCGTTTTCATTCTCCCGGCATCTCCTCTCTTGCAGGCATGTATCTAGAGGGTGTTTCAATTAGTTTACATAAATATAGTTATGTTTACTTTATGGCGAGTCTAAATTAATTAATCCTATTAATATAACAGGGCATTAAATTTTCTGAATCTCACCCCATCCACCGACAGTAAAGGGAGCCTCACTATAGCTTCTTCCCTCTCAGCAATACGATGATAGCTGCGATCAGTATGAATGTGATCAGCAGTCTTGTGCCATTTTCCTGAATATACAGCAGGTCATGTCCGATTAATGTTTCAAGCGCAATGGAGGGCAGCTTGCCAATCGCTGACGCTGCCAGGTAAGTAACGAACGGCACCGCACAGGCAGCGCTAACAAATGTAACGACACCCGAAGGGATAATCGGGGCCAGCCGGCCAAGAAGGATAATACTGAATTGACGCTTGGTTCCCGCACGATTCATTCGATCCGTCCATTGCCATCGCGTGGCTCCTCTCCTCTGCCGGATGCTCATAAGCCCTTTGCGGTACAACCAGAAGGATACAGCCGCGCCTGCAACTTCACCCAGCCATGAGAGCAGAAATCCCGGGACAACACCAAATACCATAATGTTCGCTGTTGTCAGGAAGATCGAGGGGATAAGTCCAGCCACACTGATCAGCACACTAAGCAGCAAACTGATAAGAATTGCCCAGATCCCCCACTCCCTGAGCCAGCTTGCAGCCTCTTCAGCCTGAAATAAGCTCATTGCGACACTTGTCCTTTCCACCCGCCATTTTTAACGCCTCATTCACTGGCTTTACGTTCAATTTCACCAAATTGTCAAATAAGTCACAGAACCGCCATAGCAAAGACACAACCATAGACAGATAATAATGATAGACGATTATAGTATACTATCACTCGTATCGGAGGCTGCTATTTCTTATGTTCAAAACTACAGTAGGACGGTTGCGTTTCATCGGCAACATTGAAGGAATCTCATATATTTTGCTGTTATGTGTGGCCATGCCGCTCAAGTACTGGGCAGATATGCCGATATACGTAGCCATCGTCGGCGCGCTGCATGGGCTATTATTTACGCTTTTCATCCTGGCGCTGCTCCACGCATGGATTGACCGCCGCTGGTCATTTCTTCGCGTTCTGATCGCTTTCTTGTCGTCACTCGTTCCGCTGGGTACTTTCTTCCTGGATGCCAATCTTCGTAAAGAAGAGTCTCGCTAATATTTAATACCATTAAACGAACAGCACTATCCTTCCAGAGAGCAGAAGCAAGCTTCGCATACGCGCGAATCGGGCTGCTGCTCTTTTGGTTATGGATAGCAGCTAATGGGACTTGCCCCGCATCAGAACCCTCTCTGCAAAAGCCTTGGCTGCTGGCGGGAGCGGATCATGATCGCGTGTTACCAATACAACAGGATTCGGCAGCGTGGTGTCCGGTACGATAACTCTGGCTACTTCCCCGCGGTTTACCGCCATCTCAGCCTCCAATGAAGAGACATAAGCCGCACCCAAGCCGGCCGCTACCGAAGCGACGGTTTCGTGAATCCCATTCACGACCACTGCCGCAGCCGGGGGCTGCACGCTGTTAACCTTGCATAAGGCCAACAGCCTCGCATGAACGGCACTTCCAGCTTCACGCAGCACAAAGCGCTCCTGCATCATAGCAGCCAAAGTGACCGTCAGTCCTGCATAGGGATGACTCGCCGCCACGATAAACCATAACTCGTCCTGGAATGCCAATTGGCGCGCAAGACCGGGAACCAGCTCGCCGCCGCCGCCGATAAACGCCAGATCTGCCTTGTAATAGAGAAGCCTCTGGATCACCTCATGTGCATTATGCGTCATCATATTGACTTCGATTGCAGGGTATTCAAGCCGAAACGCAGCAAGCCAATCGGGAAGCAGAAAATGAGCTGGAAGCGAGGTCGCAGCGATCCGCAGCACTCCTTTGCGGCCTGTGCGGTAATGCTCCAGATCAGACATAATATCCTGCTGGAGCGCGAACAGTCTCGCCGCATGCTCCGCTACCCGCTCTCCCGCCTCGGTCAGCAGAATGCCTCTTCCCTTAGGGGCGAGCAGCGGGAATCCCAGCTCTGCGCTTAGCTTGCGAACATGCATCGTAACAGCCGGCTGGCTGATACGAAGCTCATCTGCGGCCCTGGTTACACTGCCGTTCCGTGCGACATGGTGAAACACGATAAGCGCGTATAAGTTCATTGTCCTAACCTCCCTGCCTCTGCAAGCCAAAGCTATATATTCCTTGAACGGGAACAATCAGCGACTAGTCTTTACTACTATATCATAACTAAATATTATCGTTATCTAATTTATTTGTATTATACTTATCGTTCTCTGGCGTTTATCGTTAAGTAAGCAGCCCATTCTTGTTGAATCCAAGGCAGCATTTTCACAATAAATTAGCCAAGAGAAGAGGTACGTTATGAACGCAGTGTGTATACAATGTCAATCACTATTCGCGATAGAGTCCATGCGGTACTTGTGCGATTGCGGCGGACTGCTGGAAATTACTCATAATTATGATGGATTGGATGCCGAATACTTGAAGCCTCTGTTCGCGAGCCGTTTATCGGAGCGAAATTCCATCTACGCAAGCGGCGTATGGCGATACAAGGAGCTTATTGCGCCGGAAATTCCAGATCACGCCATTGTAAGCAAGAACGAAGGCAACACAGGTTTGTATGAGACGATTCAGACAACGCAGTACGCAGGAATCAGAAGATTGTGGCTCAAGGCGCAGAGCGAGAATCCAAGCGGCTCCTTCAAGGATAATGGCATGACAGCTGCGGTTTCGCATGCCCGTTATTTGGGCTGCAGCCGCCTTGCTTGTACTTCCACCGGCAATACGTCCTCTTCTCTGTCCATGTATGCTGCGATAGCAGGATTGGATGCTGTCGTCCTCGTCCCCAATAGCGATATATCACCGAATAAAGTGCTGCAGACACTCGCTTATGGCGCTGACGTCTGTTCATTCAGCGGGACCTATGATGATGGGATCCGTTTCCTTGAGGAACATGCGAATCGTTTAGGGCTGTATGTATGCAACTCCATCAATCCAATGCGGATAGAGGGGCAGAAAAGCATCATTTTCGAGATTGCCCAGGATTTGGGCTGGGTGCTGCCGGACTGGATTATCGTGCCGGGCGGCGCACTTAGCAACGCCTCTGCACTGGGCAAAGGATTGCAGGATCTCTACACATTGGGCTTTATTGAGAAGCTTCCTCAAGTCGCCGTCGTTCAAGCCGAGGGTGCCCAGTCATTCCACCGAATGATCGAAGCGGCTTCAGGCAACAAGTGCCCGGCAGCAGGCGCTGCCTCTATGCCCTTCGTGCCAGAGCCCAATCCGCAGACACGCGCATCTGCCTTGAATATTGGCAGTCCTCCCAGCTGGCCCAAAGCTTGGCGGATGCTGTCGCAGACCAATGGCGTATCCGTGACGGTGTCTGATGCCGAGATTCTGGAGGCCAAAGCGGTCATTGACCGCTCCGGCATCGGCTGTGAGCCCGCGTCAGCAGCAGCACTCGCCGGATTGCGCAAGCTCGTAAGCCAAGGCGTTATCCATCGGGAGCAGACAGCCGCAGGCATTCTAACAGGACATCTGCTCAAGGATACGGAGGCCATCAAGGAATATCATCAGGACGGACGGTGGGGCGATCTTCTGCGCAATGAAGTCCGAACGATTCATCTGCAAACTGCTGGATCGATCTAAAGAAGAAATGGGGCTGTCCAGAAAGTCCTTTTTGGAATAAGGACAAGCGAGCAGCGAGCTAGGCGAAACCTGCGAAACGGCATTTAATTTCTTATTTCTGGCCCCACGAAGGGGAAATGCCTGCCAGCGTGCAGGTATTTCCCCTTCGTTTCCCCTTAACGGTCGATTTTCCCTCAAATTCATGCCTGATCGCAGGAATTTCACCATTATGGCCTCTTGTAACCGAAATTCATGCACATTCGCAGGCTTCTGCCCCCATCACTCGCCTTCCCATAGCTTCGCTTGTAATGCGAGGTCATTGCCTCTACCAGCTCAAACATGGTCATTGGACGGTAGTGGGAGAACAGTTTCATCGACGGGACCTGCGTCCCTAAAGATGCTTCGTTTTCCCGGCTACCACCATCGTATAACACTTACAAAAATAGGCCAACCAGAATTCTCTGGCTGACCTAATAATACGAAAAAGATGCTTCCAGCCTACTTTTAAAGTAGTTTTGGAAGCATCTTTTCGCATCATTCGGGACTGGCGCATTGGATATTGGGCTTATTGGACAGCCCCTGTTTTTCAAACCAACTCATCGTGCCATTATTTAATCAAATGCGTGATCATATTCTCAATGATGGCAATACCGGCTTCTCCGCGCAAAGTAGCAATCGATTCCGGATGGAACTGGACCGCAGCGATCGGCAGCGATACATGCTCGACTGCCATTACGATACCGTCCTCTGACATTGCGGTAACGGACAAGCAATCAGGGACGATCTGCGCATAGAGCGAATGATAGCGGCCGACATGAAATTCCGAAGGCATTCCATCCCACATCCTGCTGCTGCCGGTTGTGTGAACAAGCGAGATCTTCCCGTGCTGGGGATAATCAAGCAGATTCAACGCTCCTCCGAAATATTCGACAATCCCTTGCAGACCTAGACACACACCGAACAGCGGTATGTTCTTCTCCACGCATAGGGCAATGGTTTCATTCAAAGCGAACTGCGATGGCCGCCCCGGCCCCGGTGACAGCACAACCATATCGAAGCCGGATGATGCTTGCAGCACATCACGTGCATGGGGTGCGCGCATAGTCGTCACTTCTGCACCGGTTTGTTTCATATAATTCGCAAGTGTATGAACGAACGAGTCCTCATGATCGACCAGCAGAATCCGCTTGCCTTGTCCGGCTCCTGACCGTTGTTGAGATGCGGGCCTGCCCAGTCCAGCCCTCTCCGTGCCCCGCACGGCTCCGACCAGCACGGCTGCCTTCGTTAACGTTTCTTGCTCCTCATCCTCAGGTACAGAGTCATACAGGCAGGTGGCGCCTACACGAATTTCCGCAACCCCATTCCTTATATGAATCGTTCGAAGCGTCAGCCCTGTATTCAAATTGCCGTCGAAGGAAAGATAGCCAACCGAGCCGCCATACCAGTTCCTCTGGCTGCTCTCATGCTCCTCAATCCATTGAATCGCGGCACGCTTGGGAGCGCCCGTAATCGTAACTGCCCACATATGGGTCATAAAGGCATCCAGCGCATCATACTCAGGACGCAGCCGGCCTTCCACATGGTCCACCGTATGAATGAGGTGGGAGTACATTTCGATCTGTCTTCTGCCGATGACTTGAACTGTGCCGGGCTCGCAGATCCGTGATTTGTCATTGCGATCCACATCTGTACACATCGTCAGCTCGGACTCATCCTTCGCTGAATTAAGCAGTTCACGGATTTGAAACGCGTCCTCGATCGCATTGCTGCCTCTCTTGATCGTACCGGAGATCGGACTTGTCTCAACACGGCTCCCCTCCACTCTGACATACATCTCAGGCGATGAGCCGACGAGAAACTCCCCGCCCAGATTGATAATGAAGCCATAAGGGCTTGGGTTGATTTTCTCAAGTCTTGAGAAGATGGCGGAGGGCATACTGGAGCATTGCTCGTACAGCGTATGCGTAGGCACGGCCTCGAACATATCTCCGGCCTTGAACGACTTTCTCGCCTCCTCGACGAGTTCGGCATATTTCCCCGGTGTATACCCATCCTCAGGAATCTTGCCGTTCAGCATTGGCTCCTGAGAGGTGCCTGTCCTTTCCATTCCTTCCGTACTACTGCCCTCGAAGCTGAATTCATAGGACAGTTGAAACGCTGCATCCTTGGAATGATCGACGACAATAATCTCATCGGGGAGATAGAGAATGACGTCCGATTGATTCTCTGCTCTGTGATGCTTCAGTTCCATCGGCTCGAACTGGAAGACCAAATCATATCCGAACGCCCCATACAAGCCGAGAAAGGAATCATTCGGTGAGCGGAAAAGCTCTCTAATCGAACGAATAATTGTGAATATCGACGATTGCGTCGTTCTTTCTTCCTCATTCAGCACGCTCACGCTTGCCTTAATATTACCGGAGAGCTCATTGGGTGATTCACTGAAATTCTCTACATCTGTACTAGACTTCAATATGCGGCGGATAGGCTCCAGTAACACTGTGCCTCTGGCGTTCTCGGCAATGATGGAGAAGCTGGTTCTGTTCGCCTTTAATTGCAGGGCAGGATTGATGAAGCCGATATCCCATCTGGAATACCGTCCCGGAAATTCATACCCGCTTGAGAACAGCGCTCCCTTCCTGTAATCAAGCTTGCTTAACACAATCTCCTTGGCATCCTTGACAGGAATGGGCTCTGAATGGCGGGTAATGGCAATGTTCCCTTGTGTGGTATAGACTTCTTGCTGGGCGGCGGCACTAATAGCGGATAAAATACTCATGATTGTTCCTCCTCTAATAATTAGAGGAGAACAGGAGAGTGGACATAGTGAGGGTATTAGTTTGTGGTTGAATTCAATAAACGACACACTCAGCTCTGCTCTGCTCATCTCAACTAACCTGTTCTCATCTCAGCTTCTTGCTTCATAACGATTACTTTACTAATTTACATGATTCAACATTTCGGTGTCAATCCTCTCCTGGAGCGGCGAATTGCTCCAGTCCTCCTCTCTCCCAAGTGGCTGCAGCATCCGTATCCTTGTACGATTGACTGCGGCATGCTACCATTACTTGTAAGAAATCCATTCTGCCGTCCCACTCCCTATTGTTCATATGAAGAAAGGAGCAAGATAGAGTATGAATAAACGTCCGAACGAGACAGATTACCCCAGGGCAGTCTCACCCTACATTACGAATGTCCCTGAGGGTGACCTTATCCAGCTGCTGCAAGATCAGCTTGAGCAGACATTCCAGCTGCTAGGGACGATTACTGGCGAACAGGAGCAGTTCCGGTATGCGCCGGAGAAGTGGAGCTTGCGCGAGGTAGTCGGCCATGTGATCGACTTCGAACGAATCATCAGCTACCGTGCGCTCCGTTTCTCCCGCGGCGACATCAAGCAGTTGTCCGGCTTCGACGAGAACGATTATGTGCGTGAATCTCATTATGGCGAAACCCCGCTGGCAGATTTACTGGATGAGTTAAGAGCCGTCAGATCGGCCTCCATTCATCTTGCAGCGCGTTTCTCTGAAGGAGATTGGAGCAAGAAGGGCAGCGTTGAAGGGAATGGAATCTCCGTTCTTGCACTGGCATGCAGCCTGTATGGCCACTGGCAGCATCATATGGACGTTATAACAACGCGTTATCTGGTATAACTAATCCCCGCCAGAGGACGATCCGTCATCCAAACGCCGCCGGGAGGCGCGCGGTACGGAAAAAAGAGACAAGCGAACGATGACGTACAATAGTTTGTGTACCAATATTTGGCCCCTTAACAGGGAACAAAAAAGTAGAGTATCCTCGGGGTTACCACGCACCAAGAAGGGACTCTACTCCATGACTATAATAGCAGAAAACCAGCTCACAAACCTATTTGAAAATCTTGTCACTCAGTTTGTAAAAGAAAACCTGGAATCCATTATGAAGGCGGAGATCAAACACTTCATGGAGGATGAAACGAAC
>NZ_JAHZIJ010000069.1 GCF_019443105.1 Paenibacillus oenotherae | reverse complement strand
GGAAGCCGTTGTCCAATACGCGGCTGTATGTCATGGATGATCGGCTCAGGGAGCAGCCGATCGGGGTAGCCGGAGAGCTGTGCATCGCGGGAGCGGGCTTGGCGCGCGGCTACCTGAACCGCCCGGAACTGACGGAAGAGAAGTTTGTGCAGCATCCGAACGGAGAGCGGCTGTACCGGACGGGAGATTTGGCGAGATGGCTGCCGGACGGCAACCTGGACTATTTGGGCCGGATTGACGAGCAGGTGAAAATCCGGGGCTACCGGATCGAGCTGGGCGAGATCGAGGCGGTTCTGCAGCGACACGAGCAGGTGAAGGAAGCGGTAGTGATTGCGCGTCAGGATAAGGGAGCGGATTCCTATCTGTGCGCGTATGTGGTTGGTCACGGCAAGCTGGAAGCAGCGGAGCTTCGCCGATATGTGGGAAGCCAACTGCCAAGCTACATGGTGCCGGCGTTCTTCGTAGAATTGGCCGAGGTGCCGCTGACGCCGAACGGGAAGGTGGACCGGAGAGGACTGCCGGAGCCGGAGCGGAGCGCTATGGGAGGCGAAAGCTATGTAGCGCCGCGGACGGAACTGGAAGCGAAGCTGGCGGAAATCTGGCAAAGCGTTCTTGGCTTGGATCGGATCGGAGCGAGGGATCACTTCTTCGAGCTGGGCGGTCATTCGCTAAAGGCGACGATGCTGGCGGCGCGGGTATACAAGGAGCTGAACGTGAACCTGCCGCTGCGGAGCATCTTCGAAGCGCCGCGGCTGGAGGAGCTGGCAGAGCGAATCGCGGAGCAAGAGGAAAGCAAATACGCATCGATCGAGCGGACGGAGGAGCGGTCGTATTACCCGGTATCGTCGGCGCAGCGGCGGATGTATATCCTGAATCAGCTGGAAGGCGCGCAGAC
>NZ_JAHZIJ010000068.1 GCF_019443105.1 Paenibacillus oenotherae | reverse complement strand
ACAACACCCGAAGTCGGTGGGGTAACCGCAAGGAGCCAGCCGCCGAAGGTGGGGTAGATGATTGGGGTGAAGTCGTAACAAGGTAGCCGTATCGGAAGGTGCGGCTGGATCACCTCCTTTCTAAGGAATTACCTGACCTCGATGAAGGTCAGATACTTGACAGGTATCGCTCATGTTCAGTTTTGAGAGAGCAAGTCTCTTTCATATAATATTCATCCGTTTGGTGGCGATGGCGGAGGGGACCCACGCGTTCCCATCTCGAACACGACCGTTAAGCCCTCCAGCGCCGATGGTACTTGGACCGCAGGGTCCTGGGAGAGTAGGACGTCGCCAAGCGGATGGTTTTTCCATCTCAAAAAGTAATAATAATGGCCTTTAGCTCAGCTGGTTAGAGCGCACCCCTGATAAGGGTGAGGTCGGTGGTTCGAGTCCACTAAGGCCAACCATTACCTTTTACATGGGGCTATAGCTCAGCTGGGAGAGCGCCTGCCTTGCACGCAGGAGGTCAGGAGTTCGATCCTCCTTGGCTCCACCAAACAAACCATCCATTGCATCACGATGCAATGCATCTTGCACCTTGAAAACTGGATACGAAAATTGCGTAACATAGAAACATCCTTTAGCTGAGTTTATACCACGCAGCAAGCATTTATTTGTTTGTTGCAGCGAAGGATTTGCGAGTTCGTGCGTACTTTTGTAGAGAGATTTCTACCGCTAATCACTTAGTGTTCAAGAAATCGAGCTACAACGGGAGCACGAACCGCAAATCCGGAGCACAGGTTAAGCTACTAAGAGCGCACGGAGGATGCCTAGGCGCCAGGAGTCGATGAAGGACGCGGCGAACAGCGAAATGCCTCGGGGAGCCGTAAGCAGGCTTTGATCCGGGGATGTCCGAATGGGGAAAC
>NZ_JAHZIJ010000067.1 GCF_019443105.1 Paenibacillus oenotherae | reverse complement strand
GGACGAGCGGGGAAGAGCGGGCTCAGGCGCACCGCTTGCGCAGCTGTCGACGGCGGATAACCTGGCGTACATCATCTACACGTCGGGTTCGACTGGGCTGCCGAAAGGCGTCATGGTAGAGCACCGCTCACTCATGAACCGTCTTTATTGGATGCAGAAACAATATCCATTGACCGGTGATGATGTAATATTGCAAAAGACGCCTTATACGTTTGATGTTTCTGTATGGGAGCTTCTATGGTGGATGCTTTCCGGCGCTTCCTTATGCTTGTTGGGTCCGGGTGGAGAAAAAGACCCGCAGCAGATTAGGGATGCTATTGTGCGGTACCGAGTAACGACAATGCATTTCGTGCCTTCGATGCTGACGGCTTTCTTGCATGCCTGTCCTTCAGGCCTATCATCATTGAAACAAGTATTTGCAAGCGGTGAGGCACTTGTTATCAAGCAGGTAAATGAATTCAAGGAGCTACTGTACAAGCCGTATAACACCCGATTAGCCAATTTATACGGGCCGACTGAAGCGACGATTGATGTATCCTATTTTGATTGTGACCAGGCTGCAAAGCCGGGCATTATTCCAATCGGGAAACCGATTGATAATACACAATTGTATGTACTGGACGGCCGTCAGGAAGTGCAGCCGATCGGGGTGCCGGGTGAGCTATACATCGGCGGGGCAGGACTGGCCCGAGGCTATGTGAACCGAGCGGAATTGACGGAGGAGAAATTTATCGCGAACCCGTACCGCCCAGGCGAGCGGATGTACCGGACTGGGGATTTGGCGCGCTGGCAGCCGGACGGTACGGTTGAATATTTGGGCCGGATCGACCATCAGGTGAAAATCCGTGGCTACCGAATCGAGCTGGGAGAGATCGAAGCGCAGCTGCTGAAGGTGGAAGGGGTGAAGGAAGCGGCCGTGCTG
>NZ_JAHZIJ010000066.1 GCF_019443105.1 Paenibacillus oenotherae | reverse complement strand
GCCCGGCGATCCGCTTTGCCGCTTGCTGTCAGCGGCATGATCTCCACCTGCACGAATGCAGCCGGAATCATGTAATCCGGCAGCAGCTCCGCACAGTGGCGGCGCAGCTCCCCTGACGTGCACGCCCGGTCTGCGACCACATAGCCGCACAGCTGCTTGTCGCCTGCTCCATCCTCGCGCACCGTCACGACTGCTTCCGATACCGGCTCGTACGCCAGCAGTGTCCGCTCGATCTCGCCCAGCTCGATCCGGTAGCCCCGCACCTTCACCTGATCATCGATCCGGCCCAGGTACTGGATCTCGCCGTTCTCCATCCATCTCGCCAGGTCGCCCGTCCGGTACATGACCGTTCCCGGCACGAACGGATTCGCCACGAACTTCTCCGCCGTCAGATCCGGACGGTTCGCATAGCCCGCTGCCAGCTGCACACCCGCGATGCACAGCTCGCCCGGCACGCCGATCGGCTGTGCCAGCCCGCTGCTGCTAATGATGTACAGCGCTGTATTGTCGATGGGACGGCCGATTGGCACGAAGCCAAGTCCGCTGTCCGGCACACATTCATACACCGACACGTCCACCGTTGCTTCTGTCGGTCCGTACAGGTTGATCAGACGCGTCTCTCCGAGACCGCAGCTCCGCGTCAGCTCGTAGAATCGCTCCACATGCACCGTATGCAGCGCCTCGCCGCTCGCGAACACCTGCCGCAGGCTGGCCAGCTTCTCTGCCAGCACTTCCGCCGGCTCGCCCTGCACCGTCTCCAGGAACGCCGCCAGCATGGACGGCACGAAGTGCATCGTTGTGACTTTGCGCCGCTGAATCGCCTCCATCAGCTGCGCCGGGTCTTTCTCCGCTCCCGGCGCCAGGAACGCCACGCTTGCTCCGGCCATCATCCACCAGAACAGCTCCCACACCGATACGTCGAAGCTGTATGGCGTCTTCTGCAG
>NZ_JAHZIJ010000065.1 GCF_019443105.1 Paenibacillus oenotherae | reverse complement strand
TATTACCAATTTGGAAGTTGGTTGGCTGATACAGAACCCACCATTTGCTTCCTTCCGTCAAAGCTTCCTTGCTCGCTTGAATCGGAGAAGTTTGAATCGATTTGTACCCTGCAGCTGCGATAGCTGGGAGGTTGCTCGTTATATTGTCAAAGGACCAGTTCCACGCATGGAAGATGACCCCATCCTTCGTATTAGCCGGGAGACCATATTCTTCTCCTCCTGCCGCTTGTACCGTGCTTTGCGGCACTACCGCTGATAAGCTCAAAGCTTGCAGCAGCATAGCAGCAAACAGAATTATGCTCCATATTCTTGTTGTTCTGTTCATCATGTCAATCTCCCTTTCGTTGCCAAGTTTACAAAGCAAGTCATTAATCCGCTGCGAAACCTACCCATGTGGATCAAGCAAACAATTTCGAAGTAATAATGTATACGCTTACAAAACTGTTGTTAATGACTATTCCATCGTTATTGAACTACCACCCCCTCATGAAAGTAAATACATCAATGATTCATTTTAAAATCCCTTTTACTGGAAGTAAAACGTTTGCACTAGTAAAAAAAATGAATAAGAACTATTATGTCATCGTTATATTTCATTGTCAATTGTGTATTTTCTCTATCCGCTTGCCCTGTCCATTGGATGAAAATCTTATAACAAAGAATCCCCCCTGCTCCACTGTTGCAGTGGTGCAGGGGGGATTCTTTGTATGGATTAAACGCTGTTGAAGCTTATTCTTACTTGCCGATGCGAGCGAAAGGAACCGTCAGAAGGTCAGTGTCGCCCCACTCTTTCGGAGAGTTGGATTCGCTTACTCCTGGCGTGTCAGAAGTCGCCGGATCGTTAGGGATGGAATCTACAGGCGAGAACTCGCCTTGGTGAAGCATAACGCCGATTCCGGAAGCCTCGATGTTCGGGTTGCCGATTGCGCTCAGTGGAATCTTCGCTTCGTAGAACGTGTCACGATTCGCATCATGACCAAGTGCTGCGAAATCGACCACTTTGCTTGCATTGGTGACATCATCCGCATCTTTTACGCCCCACAGTGTGGTGTAGCCTTTGCCCTTCGCAAATTTAACCGTAATGCCTGCTGCTGCGCCTGTCTTGT
>NZ_JAHZIJ010000064.1 GCF_019443105.1 Paenibacillus oenotherae | reverse complement strand
CACCAATTCAGTCGAACACAACGATTAATTTGAATTGGACGGCATCAACCGATGCTGCGGGTATAGCGAACTATGAAGTGTATCAGGATGGAACGAAGATCGGAACAACAAGCAATACGCATTTCACGGCAGTAGGTCTTGAGAGTAATACGACTCATAGCTTCTATGTCAAGGCTGTAGATACGGATAGCGAAGTATCGGAAGCAAGTGAAACGATAACAGCCTCGACAATAAACAGGAATGAGAAGGAGGTAGCGGAGGGAGAAGATACTGTTTATCTTATCGGAACAGTCCCGAGCAATAACCAAGTTGAGAAGAATGCAAGTGCAGGAAGCTGGAGGAGCTTTGAAACAGCGAATCTAGAAGAAAGTGTCGTTATTGAAATTCCGATTCCCGAAGAAGAAGGGATGTATAAAATCGTATATCGGATGGCAACTGGGCCTGACATGGGAACGGTTCAGTTTGACTTGGGTAGGTTAGGACCACCTAAGTACAGTATTGACTTCTATCAGAGCAATCCGGGGTTTAAGGAGTTTGAAGAGGGCTGGACGATACTGCCTACCAAGTACGGGGAATACAAAAAACGGCTCACAGTAAAAGGGAAGCACGAGAGCAGCACAGGATACAAAATGGGAATCGACGCTGTGTACTATATTAAAGATACAGTGAAACCGACGACACCAAGCACATTATCGCTTGTGAATAAGACAATGACAAGCGTAAAACTGACCTGGTCGGCTGCAACGGATAACGCGCGACTGAAGGAATACGAGATCTTATCGGGTACAACTGTGCTCGGGACTGTAGATGCATACACAACCAGCTATACTGCGGAAGGATTAACCCCGAATGCGGCGTACAATTTCATCGTTCGAGCAAAGGACTATTCAGGCAACCTGTCGGATCCTACGGAAGCGCTAGTTGTTAAGACTGGATTACCGCCAACGAAACCGACAGGGTTAACGTCACCAATTCAGTCGAACACAACGATTAATTTGAATTGGACGGCATCAACCGATGCTGCGGGTATAGCGAACTATGAAGTGTATCAGGATGGAACGAAGATCGGAACAACAAGCAATACGCATTTCACGGCAGTAGGTCTTGAGAGTAATACGACTCATAGCTTCTATGTCAAGGCTGTAGATACGGATAGCGAAGTATCGGAAG
>NZ_JAHZIJ010000063.1 GCF_019443105.1 Paenibacillus oenotherae | reverse complement strand
GTGCTGCCGACATCGGAATTGTACGTGAAATCCAGCCTGTTGTAGTCGATTCCATTGCCACGATCCACTCTGCTCGTGATCCGGTAGGCTTCTTCCGCTGCATTCGAACCAAGCGCGCGTGTTGTGGCCGTGTCTTGGTAGGTATAACTTGAGGTTGCTCCTGTCGGATAGATGATTCTGTTCAGCAGAAGGTAACGATTCTCTTCGCTGGGATTCGTGTATGTCAGGTTGAATTTCGCATTCCCCTCTTGATACTGATATTGCGTCACTCTCCCGATCGGGTCTGTCACC
Organism: Paenibacillus oenotherae; assembly: GCF_019443105.1. GTDB lineage: Bacteria > Bacillota > Bacilli > Paenibacillales > Paenibacillaceae > Paenibacillus_Z > Paenibacillus_Z oenotherae. The sequence continues at coordinate 920 of NZ_JAHZIJ010000063.1, read as the reverse complement.
TGGCTCAAATATTCACTCTTCAAGACATCAAAGGGCGGTCTTGGATTCATCCGCTGCTGCGTCCCCTTGTCGTATCGAATCACTTTATCCCCTTGGGTCAAGGTGATGCCTGTGTTGTCATAAGCGATGTTGATGGCGTTGCCGATGGCATCGGTTATGGAGGTCAGCACTTTACCATACTTAGCATGCTGGGCGTACTTGAATTGAATCGTATTCTGATACGCATCGGAGATTTGAATCAATCGTCCGTCATCGGCAAAATGCTGCTTATTCCCATCCAATGACTTGAGTACCCTGATGGATCTCACATTATCGACAAGCACAGAGGTGTCATATTCGACCGTGAGGTCCTTCCACTGGTAACCCTTCAGTGAATTGCCGACGATCTGGTATGTTCCACGGCTTCCCATGTTTAAATATTGCTTATTGCCGCGTTCCATCTTGATATAGGGGATATCCCAGGACCAGCCTGTGCCAAGCGGATATAGCCGTTCTTGGTAGGGGGTATTCGTCGCCACATTCGTCCATATAATGCCCCCATTGCCTGGATCGATAACTTGAACTGACATTTTGGCATTGTGGTTGGTCTTAATTTCCTGTACCGTCCTTGTTCGAATCCCGTTGGAGTTAGGTGCAGACCAATCGTTAGCGAAAGCTACCTGACCAGCTCGTCCGATAATGTAACCGAGCCATCTCTCTACATAGTAGGTATTGGTCATTGTTGTTCTATCCAAAGGCGAGTCAGCCGTAAAGTGGAAGGTACCCCCGTAGTTCGCTACTCTGGTCAGTTCACCTGTATTGTCGTTATATCTCTCTGTATAGCTGATCGCATCGTATTCAATGATACAGGAGCAAAATAAGCCGAAAGATACCTCTTTGTCGTAGACATTCGAGGAGGAAGAATCGTAGTAACGGCTCAA
>NZ_JAHZIJ010000062.1 GCF_019443105.1 Paenibacillus oenotherae | reverse complement strand
CCAGCTATCGCAGCTGCAGGGTACAAATCGATTCAAACTTCTCCGATTCAAGCGAGCAAGGAAGCTTTGACGGAAGGAAGCAAATGGTGGGTTCTGTATCAGCCAACCAACTTCCAAATTGGTAATACGCAATTGGGTAACAGAGATCAGTTCAAGAGACTGTGTGAGGAGGCAGAGAAATACGGCATCAGCATTATCGTTGACGTCGTTGCCAACCACACGGGTAACGCTGGTGGCGGAGACTTAGAGGTGCAGCCTGCACACAATGTCGATCCAGCCATCAAAAACAACCCTAACTTCTGGCACCAAGCCAAAAAGGTTTCCGATTGGAATGACAGATGGCAAGTAACGCAATGGGGTATCAATCTTCCTGACCTGAATACCGGCAACCAGGAATTGCAGAACATGATTATCGCATTCCTGAATGATGCGGTTGCACTGGGAGCAGACGGGTTCCGGTTCGATGCTGCGAAGCATATCGAGCTGCCGGATGATCCAGACGGATCTGCATCGAATTTCTGGCCTCGCGTACTGGGTGCCTTGACGAACAAGGACAAGCTGTACATCTACGGTGAGATCCTTCAAGGCGGAGCAGACAGATTTGCTGCATACGCGAGCTACATGAATCTGGCTGCTGACAAGTACGGACATAACATCAGAGATGTAATCAGCAGCAAGAACGTTGAACCTGCGAAGTCCTACGAGGCTGTTGGTGTTAGCCCGTCCAAGCTTGTCACTTGGGTAGAATCCCATGATACGTACGCCAATGACAAGAACGAATCGACGTTCCTGAATGAATGGCAGCTCAAGATGGGCTGGGCGATCATCGCGGCTCGTGCAGAGACGACGTCCCTGTTCTTCAACCGTCCTGCGGGAAGCGGCAAGTTCGGAAGCCCGCTCGGTCAACCGGGTAACGATCAGTGGAAAGATGCGGATGTAGTAGCCGTCAACAAATTCCACAATGCGATGGTTGGTCAAGGCGAGTTCCTGCGCACGCAAGGCGGCCAAACGCTGCTGATCGAGCGTGGAACGAAAGGGGTAACCATCGTCAACATGGGCGGGGATATCCAGATCAATTCCGAAACGAAGCTTGCAAACGGCACGTATACGAATAAAGCTTCTGGCGGCGGAACGTTCACCGTATCCAACGGCAGAATTACGGGTAACCTCGGCAGCGGCAAAATCGCTGTATTGTACGAGGCAGCGGCACCAGTGCCGGCAATTTCCATCGATAAGCAAGAAGGCGGATTCTACACGGACGCTCT
>NZ_JAHZIJ010000061.1 GCF_019443105.1 Paenibacillus oenotherae | reverse complement strand
TTGTGTCTACGTCCGATGGTACAGCAATTGTGACTTCATTGCTGTAGTCGGAGAAGTTCGGTTTCGCATCTTTTGCACGCACTTTGTACTTGTACGTCTTGCCCGCAACAACGGTGCTGTCGATGTACGTCGTTGCATTCACAGGAATAGTCGTCGTGTTTGCACCTTCCGTACGGGTAATTTCATAGCCCTCAACTTTGATGTTGTCGGTCGAAGCGCTCCAAGTCAGTGTAACTGTCTTGGTCGTGCCTGTTCCGAGGCTGCCTGCCAGGTTGGCAGGGATCGAAGGAGCGATTGTATCCGTTCCTTGCGGTTTCTCCCCAACTTTCACTTGGCCTGCGCCACCGTTCGTGCCAGGGATGTACGTGTTGTCGCCTACGTTGAAGAAGTAGTTGCTTTGGCCGTTGCTATCCCATTGTCCGCTGCCGTTGTTGAAGCAAGCTTCCAGACGGGTAGCCGTGCCGATATCGATCGTCATTTTCTTGTAGCCCGGGTTAAGCGGATCGTTCTCCATCTTCACGCCCGGAGTAGCTGTCCATGTGCCGCCTTCAGCACGGTAGTGAATGTTGACGTTCGTCCAGCCCTCTTTGTAGTAGACTGTTACTTTGTTGCCTGGTACGTATACCGGTTTGCCTGGCGTTACGACGCCAGCGCTATACGTGTTGTCGCCTTTGTTGAAGAAGTAGTTCTTCTGGCCATTGCTGTCCCATTGTCCGCTGCCGTTGTTGAATGCTGCTTCGACACGGGTAGCTGTGCTTGTTCCAAGGTCAATCGTGTACTTGGCATAGCCCGGAATTTCGGACTCTTCCATCTTCGTGCCTGGAGCAACGGTCCATGTGCCGCCTTCAGGACGGTAGTGGATATACGGTGTTGCAAATCCTTTTTTGTAGTATACCGTTACCGTGTTGCCGTTGTTGTTGCCTTGCTCAGTTGTTACGCTGATCTCGTTGCTCGGATCGGAGGAGCTTCCTGCATTGCTCGTCGCGATTACTTTGTACGTGTAGGCTGTTGCGCCTGTCAGACCAGTGTCCGTGTAGGATGTCGTCGTTGCAGTGCCCACCTTGCTGCCATTGCGGTACACATCATAGCCAGCGATGCCGGAGCTATGCGTGGATGCCTGCCATGTCAACGTTACGGTCTTATCTGTCTTGCCGGTTGAAGCCAGACCTGTTGGTGCTGTTGGTGCTACAACAGTTCCGCTATCATTCGTTGTAACTGTGATTGTGCTGCTGTCATCGGAAGATTGACCAGCGTTGCTCTTCGCAACCACTTTGTACGTATAAG
>NZ_JAHZIJ010000060.1 GCF_019443105.1 Paenibacillus oenotherae | reverse complement strand
TTGTGTCCGCGTCCGATGGTACAGCAATCGTAACTTCATTGCTGTAGTCGGAGAAGTTCGGTTTCGCATCTTTTGCACGCACTTTGTACTTGTACGTCTTGCCCGCAACAACGGTGCTGTCGATGTATGTCGTTGCATTCACAGCAACAGTCGTCGTGTTTGCGCCTTCTGTACGAGTTACTTCATAGCCCTCAACTTTGATGTTGTCGGTCGAGGCACTCCAAGACAGTGTAACTGTCTTGGTCGTGCCTGTACCGAGGCTGCCTGCCAGGTTGGCAGGGATCGAAGGAGCGATTGTATCCGTTCCTTGCGGTTTCTCCCCAGCTTTCACTTGGCCTGCGCCGCCGTTAGCGCCAGGGATGTACGTGTTGTCGCCAACGTTGAAGAAGTAGTTCTTCTGGCCGTTGCTGTCCCATACATTGCTGCCGTTGTTGAAGCAAGCTTCAAGGCGGGTAGCCGTGCCGATATCGATCGTGATTTTCTTGTAGCCCGGGTTAAGCGGATCGTTCTCCATCTTCACGCCCGGAACTGCTGTCCACGTGCCGCCTTCAGCACGGTAGTGGATGTTGACGTTCGTCCAGCCCTCTTTGTAGTAGACCGTTACTTTGTTGCCTGGTACGTATACCGGTTTGCCTGGCGTTACGACGCCAGCGCTATACGTGTTGTCGCCTTTGTTGAAGAAGTAGTTCTTCTGGCCGTTGCTGTCCCATTGTCCGCTGCCGTTGTTGAATGCCGCTTCGACACGGGTAGCTGTGCTTGCTCCAAGGTCAATCGTGTACTTGGCATAGCCCGGAATTTCGGACTCTTCCATCTTCGCGCCTGGAGCAACGGTCCATGTGCCACCTTCAGGACGGTAGTGGATATAAGGTGTTGCAAATCCTTTTTTGTAGTAAACCGTTACCGTATTGCCGTTGTTGCTGCCTTGCTCAGTCGTTACGCTGATCTCATTGCTCGGATCGGAGGAGCTTCCTGCATTGCTCGTCGCGATCACTTTGTACGTGTACGCTGTTGCGCCCGTCAAGCCGGTATCCGTGTAGGATGTCGTCGTTGCCGTGCCAACCTTGCTGCCATTGCGGTATACATCATAGCCAGCGATGCCGGAGCTATGCGTGGATGCCTGCCATGTGAGCGATACGGTCTTATCTGTCTTGGCCGAAGAAGCCAGACCTGTTGGTGCTGTTGGTGCTACAACAGTTCCGCTATCATTCGTTGTAACTGTGATTGTGCTGCTGTCATCGGAAGATTGACCAGCGTTGCTCTTCGCAACCACTTTGTACGTATAAG
>NZ_JAHZIJ010000005.1 GCF_019443105.1 Paenibacillus oenotherae | reverse complement strand
CGGGCAATACGAGTGTGAACCGGTACACGTATGATCTATGGGGCAACCCGCTCACGACCACCGAGGGTGTAGAGAATCCATTCCGCTATTCGGGGGAAATGTGGGATCAGAGCGCAGGCCTGCAATACTTGCGGGCAAGATGGTATGACCCGAGCATGGGGCGGTTTATTAGTAAGGATACGTATGAGGGGCAGATTGATAATCCGCTGACGATGAATTTGTATACGTATGTGCATAATAATCCGTTAATATTCACTGATCCGTCAGGGCATATGTATGAAAATTTAACTGAAGCAGAAGAAGATCGGATTGCATCGCTTCAGTCTTCATTTTATCTCGCTAAAGCTAAGCATGATATAGCCGGTATGCAAAGCTATCACGATCAGGCTGTTGCGATTAGACTTGCAAGCGGTGAATATGAAGTAGTTTACAGGACGAATTATACTACAGGTAAAAAAGATCCTATCGAAGGTACACTCGGAGGGGTTACTGAAGATTGGCTATCATTATCACTGGCAGTGCCTGCTTTGGCGGCTGGTATTATGTATGCTCCTGCCTTAATTTCATCGGGGCTAGCTGCGGCAGATGTTGCTACAATAGGGACAACTAGTGGAACAATTATTGGGGGAGCTTCTGTAGCAGTACAGACAGGTGTTAAATACTACCAGGTTACTTCAAAAGCAGCGGCTAAAGAAATAATGGAAGCGGGTGTTTTAACGGGATCTAAACAAGAAGCTGGTCAGGTTTTCGTATTTACACAAAAACCTACTCTTGCTCAGGCTAAACTATCTGGAGCTAGATCTTTTGAAACGGTAATTGAATTTGAGGTGAAAACAGGTAGTTTTTGGGCGATTGATGGTTCAATATATGGGAAATTGACGGAAATAGCTAGAAAAGCAGATGGCCCAGTTCAAATTACGAATGTGAAGGAAGTGGGTTACTGAACACTATTATAAAGGAGGGTAAGTATGATAAAGATCCATTCAATTTCAGTAAAGAATTTAAACATCAGTTGCACAGCAACTATTTTTAATATGAGATCCATAAAGGAAGAGATTGCAGGATTTACTTACTCTTTTATTCCCGGAAAAGTGTACGGCCTTATTGGCAAGGCGGGTATGGGAGCTTGGGCAATTTCTTATGTATTAGCAGGAAACAGCAGCGCTTATTCCGGGAGCATCTCTATCAATGGTATTGAGGCAGACACAACTATTTTAAGAGAGAATGGTTGGTATGTCGGAGAGCAATTGAAGAGAAGAGGCTTATTGGGGATGAGTAAAAGCCTTTCGGTATTACAGGAACTGGAGCGGGGAAAGCAGAACGCTGAATCTATTAATAACTGGATACAACAATTAGAATTATCACCGACCCGTTTAAATAGGCCCATAGAAAACATTAGTAATGAGAGATGGAATGCATCGGTAGCAATTGGGCTTGCACAGGGGAAAAGTTTGTTCTGTTTCCCGTGGTTTGACCAAGAGTGGAAAGAATTATTGAGAGTTAGACTGGCAACTTGTGCTGAACTTTTAAAGAAACAAGGTTGTATTATGATAATTCCTTCGGATAGCCCATTGGTTATTGAAAGATTTGTGGATGAATTTATTTATTTAAAATAAGTCGATTTTGTATGCTAGTGGTTTGATAGATTATATGATTTAATGAAGCCTTCAGATCTACTTTCCAAAGTAGTTTTGGAGGTTTCATTATTCTTATACAAGAATACGACACCAACACAGTTAAGCTGACCCATAAGAAAGCCAACAACGTAGAGATCAATTCCTTCAACTACGATTATGATGGAAAAGGGAATTTGACGAACCAATCTCTAAGTTTGAACGGGCAAAGCAACAACTATAGTTACAGTTACGATCCCTTGAACCGGATAGCCACCTCGTCCCAGTTCAATGGGACGTATGCTTACAATAACCGGGGCAACCGCTTGTCCCTGCAGAGTGATAAAGCGCGAGAAATTCCAGCGGGGGAGACGAACTACACGTATGATGCGTAGAATCGATTAACGCAGGTTGCCAAGCCTGGAGGCGGACAAGTAAGCTATAGGTACAACGGTGACGGACTGCTTTATGAACGGACAGAGAACAGCACGACCGTTCGCTACTACTATGATGGCGATCAGGTAGTGGCAGAAGGAATTGTCGCCAGTGGCAGCGTTACAATGAAGGTGCAGTACATTCGGGGCAAAGGATTGATTGCTCGCAAGGATGCGAACGGGAAGAATTACTACCTGCATAATGGTCATGGTGATGTGATTGAGCTTCGGGACAGCACGGGCAATACAAGTGTGAACCGGTACACGTATGATCTGTGGGGCAATCCGCTCACGACTACCGAAAGTGTATCGAACCCATTCCGCTATTCGGGGGAAATGTGGGATCAGAGCGCAGGCCTGCAATACTTGCGGGCAAGATGGTATGATCCGAGCATGGGGCGGTTTATTAGCAAGGATACGTATGAGGGGCAGATTGATAATCCGCTTAGTCAGAATCTTTATACGTATGTAGAAAATAATCCTTTGATTTATACTGATCCTTCAGGAAATAAATTAGAAAAGGACAGTAGATAAGAACCGATAGATGTAAAAATTCTTGAAGATGGAACTTTTCAAATAGTCAATGGACATCACAGATGGTGGGCAGCAAAGCAGGTGGGAATAACTACTGTACCTGTAAAGGTGGTCAATTAAATGGGGATAGAGAGTTTCTATGTGAATTTACTGCCTGAAAATATAACTCGTGTTCAGGTAGAAAGTGAGTTTAGTAATATTGGATATATCGGTGATGCGAACGTTACTATATCAGAGTTTGTGAATGCTTTAAGTACTGAGGAAATAGATTGTAACCCTTTAAATCAACATGAATATATTTTGAATGATTCTTTATATCTAACGATTCATTCGGAAGATCTCTTTGTGAAGGAAATAGCACTGGAAGGTTGTTTTTCATGGTATGAAAATTGCGCAAAGGAAATGTATCGAGTAGCGATACTGATTAACAACCGTATTTTAAATGTTAAACTGAATTTTCCGAATAACAGGATTCTGATCATTCCTCCTGACGAACAAGCTTTTTGTCAATTAATTTACGAGAGGTATCGTCTGAAATACGAGGGTTTTATAGAGACCTACGGACAAATCGAAGTTAAATGTCTTCCGAGGAATTATTTCTACTCATTCATTGAAAAAAAATCTTCAAAGAATATCTTTGGGAAAATTTTCAAAAGAAGATGATTTTACTGCGACTCCACGTGACCAGAAGGTGGTCTCAACCACAGCAATAAGGTACACTTGGAACAAGGAGGTGTGCCGGATGGCTGCTACACATATCTACACCAAGCGTGAGGAAATCGCCAACGCTGCTACGCATGGTATCGGGGCTGCATTAAGCGTGGCTGCTCTCGTGCTGCTTGTTGTATCGGCAAGTATGAAAGGTAGTGCTTTGTATACCATCAGCTTTATTGTCTACGGTGTTACCATGCTGCTGCTCTATCTGTGCTCGACGCTTGTGCATAGCTTTCCTGAGGGAAAAGTGAAGGATATCTTCGAGATTATGGATCATTCGGCCATTTATTTGTTTATTGCGGGCACTTACACGCCGATATTATTCCATGTGGTGGAAGGCACGCTGGGCTGGGTGCTGTTCGGCATCGTCTGGGGAATTGCTGTAACAGGCGTGGTGTTTAAGGCATTTTATACGAAAAAGTTTCTGTTCACCTCCACCATTCTGTATATCTTAATGGGCTGGATCATTGTGTTCGCATGGAAGCCGCTTGTTACGAATATGAATGGAATCGGCCTTGTGCTGCTCATTATCGGGGGCGGCTGCTACACGGTCGGAACGGTGTTCTACATGTGGCGCGGGTTCCCGTACCATCATGCGGTATGGCATCTGTTCGTACTGGCAGGGAGCATCTTTCAATTCTTCTCCATTCTCTTATATGTAATGCCGTAACACCTCAGCAGCAGCAAAAGGGCAGCCCTGATAACATCGCGAAGACCGGATCATGCGGTCTGCAGATGTTCTCAAGAGCTGCCCTTTACAATTGTTGCTTAAGTCGCCCTAATTGAATTGCCCCGGCTACAGCACCTTCTCCAGAAAACGGGCAGCACGCTCGTGCTGAGGCCGGGTGAAGAAACGTTCAGGCTCGGCTTTCTCGACCAGACGACCGCCATCCAGGAAGTAGATCGTATCGGCTGCTTCTCTGGCAAAATTCATCTCATGCGTCACTATGAGCATCGTCATCCCGGTGGAGGCCAGGTCGCGGATAACGGCGAGCACCTCCTTGACCATCTCGGGATCGAGTGCGGAGGTCGGCTCATCGAACAGCATAATATCCGGGTCCATGGCCAGACTGCGTGCAATTGCAACACGCTGCTTCTGTCCGCCGGACAGCTTGGACGGATAGGCATCAGCCTTATCTCTTAGTCCGACCCGTTCCAGCAGCACCTTCCCCTTGGAGCGGGCCTCCTCCGCTGTTAGTCCTTTCACTTTGACAGGGGCGAAAGCCAGATTCTCGATAACCGTCATATGCGGGAACAGATGAAAATGCTGGAAAACCATGCCGATGCCCTGCCGCACCTTCGTGATGTCCGTCTTCTTGTCGGTAATATCCGCGCCGTTAATTGTAATGCGACCGCTTGTCGGCACCTCCAGCAGATTCAGGCAGCGCAGGAAGGTGGACTTGCCTGAGCCGGACGGCCCGATGACCGCTACAACCTCTCCGCTCTCGATTGTGGTGGATATATCGTGCAGCACCTCTTGCTTGCCGAATGTTTTGGACAGATGCTCTACATTAATCACTGCGGCGCAGCCTCCTTTCAAGTACACGGGCCAATGAGGTTAGAATGAGCACCAGCACATAATAGATTACCCCTACGAACAGCAAAGCTTCGAATGCTCTGTACGTATTCGCCTGAACGACCGTCGCTCTTCGCATCAAGTCCTGAACGCCGATGACGGAGACCAGCGACGATTCTTTGAGGAGGGCAACGCATTCGTTGACCAGTGCAGGCAGAATGTTCTTGACCGCTTGCGGGAAGATGATGCTGATCATCATTGTCCGGTAAGGGATGCCGAGCGCCATGGCAGCTTCGCGCTGTCCGCGGTCAACCGCCATAATGCCGGCACGAATCGTCTCCGACAGATAAGCGGCGGAATTAAGGCCGAATGCCAGTCCGGCGGCCAATAGCGGCGAGATGTCATAATCCAGCAGCTGCGGTGTGGCGAAGTAAATGAGGAACAGCTGAAGCAGCAGCGGAGTGCCGCGGAACACGGACGTATATGCCGTAGCGAACCATTGGAGCGGCCGGACATGCGAGATTTTGAACAGAGAGAGAATGGCCCCCCACACAAAGCCGAATAAAGCGGACACGAGCGTGAACAGCAATGTAACGTAGATACCCTTCATCATGTAGTTCATATAGTCGCGCAGAATAGTGAAGTCCAGATTAAGCCCTCCTGCTGGGCCTGTTGTCGCCATTATGCTGTCGAACCATTTCGTAACGATTGCCTCTTTCTCTCCGCTTGCTTCAAGCTCCTGCAGCGCCTCATTGAACTCGTCGACCAAGGGAGAGCCTTTGGGAAAAGCAACTGAATACCCTTGATCCTCATCACCATCACCGGAGGGGATCATCGTGAACTTGAGATCGGGATTCGCTGTTGTATTGCCCAGAGCTACGGCATCCTCGACGATGGCGGCATCGATCCGTCCGGATTTGATCTCTTGAATCATATCCGGAATTTTATTCAGCTTCTTGATCTCAGCGTTCTTGATGCTCGCCGCAACTGTTTCTTGCGTTGAGCCCAGCTGGACGCCGATACGCTTGCCGGACAGCTCCTCCAATGTTCCGTAATTATGATTGGCCTTCGAGATGATCGTATTGCGCGCAACATAATACACCTTGGAGAAATCCACGCTCTGCTTGCGCTCATCTGTCACAGACATGGCAGACATGACAAAATCAACCCGGCCTGTCTGTAAAGCAGCGATCAGGCTGTTGAAGTCCATGCCGGAAATCTGGAGCTCATAACCCAGCTTGTCCGCAATCGCCTTGGCGATATCAATATCGAGACCGACGATCTCGCCGCTTCCTTTGGCATCTACGCTTTCATAAGGCGCATAGTCAGGGGAAGTGCCCATGACGATGGTTTTTTTAGCGCCCTCAGCGCTGCTGCTGGAGCCTGAGAATACTAGAAGTAATATGGCGACAACAATGATTGTACTCATCCTGGTATTGGTCATACAGGTAATATACCCAGAATATGAAATAACCTCACACACGGGCCCAGAGAATAGCGCGAAATTTCGACACGGAAAAGTAATTGACAAATGATTCCTGTTTGCACTATCATCTAATTAGTTAATTATCTAATTGTATATTTATCTAAATTAATGGAGGTGGTTCCGTATGCAGCTGGATAAGGTGGTCAATTACCATAAAGCGCTTGCGGATACGACGAGAATGCGGATGCTGATCCTGCTGGCTGACGGGGAGCATAACGGCGGAGAGCTGGCGGAGAAGCTGTGTATATCGCCTGCGACGGTTACACATCATGCGGCGAAGCTGCGAGAGGCCAGCTTAATTAATGAGCGGAGAGATAAGAACACGATTTATTTCACCTTGAACGATTATTTTGTGAAGAGCGGTTCCACGGCAGCGGTTGATTTGATCTATCGCAATGCGGCCGGTGTGAAGGAAGGGGATGGGGATGGAATGGAAGATAAGAACAAGCGGCTGAAGGATTCTGTGGTGAAAAATTTCTTCACTTCAGAGGGTAAGCTGAAGCATGTGCCCGCACAGCTCAAGAAGAAGCTTATCGTGCTGGAGGAGCTGGTGCTCCAGTTAGAGAAGGGGCGAAAGTACACGGAGAGGGAGCTTAATGCGTTCATTGGGCAGTTTCATGAGGATTACGCCACGATACGCAGAGAATTTATTATGCATCAATTCATGTTCAGGGAGAATGAGATCTACGAGTTGAATCCTTCGGAACTTTGGGCAAAATGGGAGGTTCTGTCCTGAGTCGGCGGGAGGTAGCTTGAACGAGGGAATGGTCCAACAGGAAGAGAAGCATCAAGACCGCCTGTACAAAGGGGGTCTTGATGCTTCTTTGTTATTATTCGGGGTCAGGCACATTATGCCTCCCATCGTGTGGAACAGCCTTCATTGTAAAGGCAAACGTGCAGGGCCCTTCAACTGGACGCCTGCCAATGTGTGATCCCGATAACGTGCGACTCTGTGAATTTTGGCTAACCTGCGATCCCGTGACCCCGTGACCCCGTGAACCAAACAACCCGTGACCCCGTGAACCCACGAACCCACGAGCCTGTGAACCCAACAACCCAACAACCCAACAACCCAACAACCCAACAACCCCGAACCCAGCAACTAGTGAACCTACAAACCTGCGAAAGAGCAGGCTTTTCCGCTGAAATCCGCCTATTTGATGATAAGCCTGCGAAAGTGCAGGTATTTCAGCCAATTATTACTCGTAGGGGGTTTAGACGGTACAAAAGATGCGCAATCGCAGGAATATTGGCGGTGAGGGCACAAAACAAAGCGAAAAGATGCGTAATTGCAGGAATACTTCAGCGCTCCCGAGACCAAGCGATCTGATGGGCCCCTGGCGTCCTGATGCCACCCGCTGTTCACTCGGTGGGGCCCATTGGGTCGCCCACTGGCCCACTGGCCTCCCGCTGGGCGTCCGGTGTCTCCCTGCGGAGCCGCTGGCCTAGCAACGGGTCACCGCCGACCTCCTGCTGTGCACCAGCCGTCCTGATGCTACCCGCTGTTCACTCGTTGGGCCCAGTGGTTGACCCGCTGGGCCCGCTGGGCGTCCGATCCCTCCCTGCGGAGCCACTGGCCCACTGGCCCACTGGCCCACTGGCCTCCCGCAGGCTTCCCGCCCGGCCCTCCAGCCTATCCAACCGGCGCCCTCCCGCCGGTCACCTGGGGGAACTCGGCGCCCACCAAGAGGCTATTCATTCGCGCATACGCGGTTTCTGCCCATTGACTTGGCCTTGTACAGATTCTGATCTGCCAGATCAATAATGGCGCGATGATTCGTATCCGGTCCGGGTTGGATGGTGGCAACGCCGATGCTTACGGTGACATGGTCGGCTGCGAGTGATTTGCTATGCGGAATGTGAAGATCCCGAATAGCAGTGCACAGGATTTGTGCCATTGCGAGCGCATTCTCTTTGTTGCAGCTTGGCAGCACGACAGCAAATTCCTCTCCGCCGTAGCGGGCGGCCAAGCCTTGGTGCGGTGAGAGGCTGGCTTTGATCGCACGCGCGACTTCCTGCAAGCAGTGATCCCCTTGGATGTGCCCATTGGCATCGTTGTACAGCTTGAAGTAATCGATATCAATTAATAGAAGCGTAAGTGGTGTGTTCTTCTTCGCGCAGTGTAACAACTGGTTGCTGAGATACTCGTCAAAATGTCTGCGGTTCGATACATTGGTAAGTCCATCCACAAGAGACCATTCCTGCAGCTGGCGATTCAGCTCCTCCAGCTTCTTGTTGGACTCTTCGATGACGAGTGTGCGCTCACGCACTTTCTTGTCGAGACTTTCATTCAATTCGGTCAACTGCTGGGCAAGTTGCTCCGCCATATTGAAGGAAGTGGAAAGTTTCCTCGACAGGACGAGCGAGAAGCAGACGATAAAGGTCGCGACCCCGAGAGAGTGAAAGCTTTGCCATGAATGCCGCTGCAGAACAAAGCCAGATAGATCGAATAATGAAGTTAATACGAACGCTGAGAAGCCGACCAGTGCAAATATAGCGCCATCCCGCTTGTAGAAAATAGCCCGAATCATTAAATAGATGGCATAGACAAAGGAGATTACGATGAAGATCTGATAGTAAAGCAGGATCAGATAGTACACGTTTGCTGTTACTGCGATTGTAACGATGGCATAGATGGCCGCCAATATGACGGAAATCTTGCTGAATAGGGCCGACGCTTCCGCTGGAAACAGCCGTTGAAGGAACAGTGCGAACAAAGGCACCATGGAATAGAGGCAGATATATTCGATTTTCATAGCGATTTCCCAAGGAAAGTCAGGGAATACCTTCGTGAAGAATACCTCTCCGACGAGCGTATTTCGCAGGGCGACAATGCTGCAGAATAGTCCAAAATAGAGCATGGATGTATCCTTGTTGCGGAAGAAGCTTAATCCGATATGATAGATGCCCGATAATAACAGAATGCCGAAAAGAATGAACTGCACCGCAAGATTGCGGTCATGGTTTTTCTGTATTGCAGGAGCCGGGCCGTAGAGAAGGGGCTCGAACATTCCCCCCGCATAGTTATGGTAGTTCGATATTTGGAGCACCAGTTGGACATTCCCGGATGGAGCATCAAAATAGATGACTCTTGTGTCCTTCTGGGGAATGCTTTGTTCCTTGCTTGCTCCGACATGACCGCTGACTGCCAGAAGCTGATTATTCACCCACAGGTTGTAATTGGAATACATCGGCGGCACCAGAATGCCCTTGGTTTGACTGGAGTGGGGAATCTTCATGTCCAGCACGAATGTTGCGAACCCGGTCAGAGGGAGGTTGCTTCCGTCTTCCGTTGTATATTTGTACCAATTGCTAGGCATCTCTATATATCCGGTCTGCTGGCCTCGGCCTGCAGGCACATCTCTTGGCTCAAGCAGCTGATTCCAGTAAAACGACCATTCGCCATTCAGCGCAAACAATGTAGTGTTATCCGCCGGCAGCTTGCTCAGATCCAACAATCCGGCAACCGCCTCAGGCTCTATGTCCAGCTCCTCGGACGGAGTGGTGCATCCCGCCAAGAGCATAAAGATAGCCATTAAAAGTGGAAAGGAAAGACAGGTACGCAGCTTCATATTTAGCCCCCTTTATTTCTGCTGTGGGAGGTTCTATAGGGATATCTTTACAAAATTCGACAGAGCTGCGCATTTCCCTCTAGGTCTGATAGGCTTCTAAACAATAATTATAGGAAAAATTATTCACTTCCAGTTTTCCAATTGTTTTTATATTTCAGGAAAATGCTATGAGGAGCTGTAAATGCGAACGTATGTGTGGTATTTTAGTTGATGAGAAGTATGTGACCATTCCAATTCAAGCGAGGAGCATATATGCCGGATTTGATCTCAATCTCCGTGAGAGCCTTGGTGGAATATGTGTATCGCAGCGGGGATATCGAAGCTGGATTCCGAACGTCGACTACGCTGACCGAGGGGACGAAAGCGCATCAGAGGATACAGAAGCAGTACAACGAGCAGGATGAGAAGGAAGTATATCTCTCGGCGGAGATGGACTGCGGCGGTCTTCGATTCATAATAGACGGACGCTGTGACGGCATTCTAATGACAGAGGCTGGCGTGACGATCGATGAGATCAAGTCAACGTCAATGAGCCTTGCGAATATAACGGCGGATCGGCATCCTGTCCACTGGGCACAGGCCAAGTGCTACGCTTATATGGCAGCCAAGGAGCGGGGGCTCGGCCATATTCATGTTCAGCTTACTTATGTGCATGCCGTCACCGGGGAACAGAAGCGCTTTGTTGCAGAGGCGGTCCTTGAAGAGCTGACAAGCTTCATGCAGGTGCTGGTAAAAGGCTATTATCCTTATGCCGAGCTGAGGACAAGACATGAGCGGGAGCGCGACAGAAGCGTGAAGAAGCTGGCATTTCCCTTCGAATCTTACAGGGAGGGCCAGCGCAAATTGGCTGGTGCTGTGTACCAATCCATTGCGGACGGACATAAGCTGTTCGCTAAAGCGCCGACAGGCATCGGCAAAACAATCTCGACCTTATTCCCCTCCATTAAAGCGATAGGCGAAGGGCTGCTGAAGCGGATCTTCTACCTGACAGCTAGGACGATTACGAGAACGGCGGCGGAAGAAGCTCTGGCGCTTATGCGTACAAAGGGGCTTCATCTGCATGCTGTGACGATAACGGCAAAGGAGAAGGCATGTCTGCAGGAGGAGATGAGATGCTCGAAGGAGCATTGTCCGTATGCGGACGGGTATTATGACCGTGTGAATGGAGCTATTCTCGATATGCTCTCGAACGAAACCTTGATGGGACGCGCGGTCATTGAGCAGTATGCGCGCAAGCATGTGGTGTGCCCCTTTGAATTTGCACTTGATGCCGCATACGCATCGGATGTCATGATAGGCGACTATAATTATATTTTTGACCCGCGGGTGAGCTTGAAGCGTCTGTTCGAGGAAGGGAAGCGGCAGTCGGTCCTGCTGATCGACGAAGCGCATAATTTGGTGGACCGGGCGCGAGAGATGTACTCCAGCGAGCTTAGAAAGTCCGACTTTCTGCTGCTGCAGCGGATGTTCAAAGGTGTTCACTCCTCCTTGTATCATGCTGCCAAGGGGATCAACGAAGGTTTTATCAAGCTGAGGAAGCAGCAAGGGGAGGCCAGGGAGCATGTGTCGAAGGAGCTGCCGGAACAGCTTGTCGGGCTTCTTGACAGCTTCATAGCGGAGGCAGAGCAGGAGCTTGCCGTCAAGGGAGCGGGCGGGGGGAATGAGCTTCTGCTCGATACGTATTATTCCGCTGCAAGCTTTGTCCGCATAGCCAAGCTGTACGACGAGCGTTATGTCACGATTACGGCATGCACGAAGAGCGAGGTGGAGGTCAAGCTGTACTGCCTGGACCCATCGCATCAGCTGCAGGTAATGGGCAAGGGGTACCGGTCGCATGTTCTGTTCTCGGCAACGCTATCTCCGCTCTCCTATTATATGGATGTGCTCGGCGGCGATCCCGAACGTGATTATTCGGTATCGATAGCCTCTCCCTTTTCCCGTGAGCAGCTGGAGGTATTCATACAACCGCTCTCTACCAGATACCAGGATCGCGAACGCTCGATGTCGCCCATTGTGGATCTTATCCGTGGACTGACGGGCAAGCGCCCCGGCAACTATCTGGTGTTCTTCCCCTCCTATGAATATATGAACCGGGTGTATGAGCTGCTGTCACAGACAGCGCAAGGAATGAGCACAATTATTCAGCGCTCGAACATGAGCGAGGAGGAGCGGGAGAGCTTTCTCTCTGCCTTCCAAGCTAATGGGGAGGGCGTGTTCGCGGGCTTTGCCGTCATGGGCGGCATGTTCTCGGAAGGCATTGACCTGGTTGGCGATCGGCTGAACGGGGTCATTATTGTAGGCGTCGGCCTGCCGCAGCTATGTCTGGAGCGCAATATTATTCGAGACTATTACAATGCGAGAGGCAAGAGCGGGTATGACTACGCTTATGTAATGCCGGGCATGAACAAGGTTCTGCAAGCAGGAGGACGATTGATTCGATCAGAGCATGATCGTGGAAGTCTGCTGCTTATCGATGATAGGTATCTGCAGCCGCAGTATCATCGTCTGCTGCCTGCGGAATGGCAGGGCTCCACAATTCTCCAGCCATCGGAGAGATAGGGGATGCCTGGGGATCCGTTTCCGGTAGGAGAAGCAGCAAGAACCTCCGACCCGCATTTGTGGTAGCGGCAGCTTCGGAGGTTCTTTGTTTATGGCTGCAACCTGCTGTCAGCCAATTGTTTTCTCGAACAGGTTGACGTCGAAGCCATCAATATTGGCGGAACCAATGGGTGCATACCCGTTGTTCAAGAAGAGCTTCTGCGCTCCGGTCTGATTCGTCAAAGTATCCAGATAGATGCTGCGGAAGCCGAGCTCAACGGCCCGCTGCTCCAACTGAGTCAATAACTGCTGGCCATATCCAAGCTTCTGGTAGCTGGGATGAACACGAAGTCTCTTGATCTCCGCTCGATCGCCACCCAGCCTCTTCAAGCCGCCCATTGCAACAACAGTGCCGTCCACTCCCGTACCGACAAGAAATTCCCCGCCGCTATTCAAGTACTGCTCGTTAATGTGAAAGATATCATGATAATGCTGATGGGTTGGCTCTACTCCCGCCTCCGAGATAACGAGCAGGTGAACTCTCCATACATCTTCGTGGTCTACCGTGGAATATTGACGAATGTTAAACATATACTGATCTCCCCTTCGATCTCTTAATGAGAGCTGGCCAATGATTTGGTTAATGATTTAATGTAAGTTTAACTAACATATTGTTCGGATTCAAATAACGATTTTTGATGGTTGGTATCGAAATTATATATATATCTATTAAAGTTTACATGACATGTTAACTGTTAGAAGCTATAAATAGAATGTGAGAGATGAATAGGACAGATTTACTTACGTCACGAAATATATCAACACTCCCCCTTTTTATAAGGAAAAAAATATTATATAGGAGATATTTATAATGTATTCATTTTATTTTTGTTAAATAGTACTAAATAAGGATGTCAAAATATTTAAATAGGAGTAGTATAAATATGTAATCGAAAACTCGAACTAGGGGGGATCATATTAGCCCGTTGCGGCGCGCGTTGTCATATCCAGAGTTAGTAGAGTTAGAGAATTGGAAGGAGAGAGATGAGAGAGATGAAGATGAAATTCCATACTGTAAGGTACACGACAAGCTTGGCTGTGATGCTGCTTGCTATGCTTGCATTCGCAGCGGCCGCTATGGCTATGCCCGCAAGGGAAGAGGTTCAAAGTTTCGAGCAGCCTACAGGCCAGACCTTCAGCGGTGTACTGAAAGGCGACGAGCATTTGAACTGGGTAGAGACCGTTAATGGCGAGGTACTGGTAAGAGACGACGCGAATTATTGGAACTACGCAGAGCTGGTCGCACAAGAGGTGCAGCCAGGCGGTGAGAAGTACTTGATAGACGGCAAGCCTAAGCAAGCAGTCACTCAAGAGCAGATCGAAGAAATCGCAGGGGATCAGGCAGTTGAGCTGAAGCGATCAGTCGATCCTGGCGTCAGCGAGCCGAACGCGCTGCTGTCGCAGCCCCATACCCAGCCTGTACTGGTGCTGTTGATTGGATTTACCGATGCCGGTATCCAATACTCCGATCAGGCATGGAGCGACACCTTCTTCAGCACGACGTCCAAGAGCGTCAAGGATTATTATGACGAGGTGTCTGAAGGCCAATTCTCGCTCGTGCCGGTGAATGAAACTGCAGGGACGGCGAATGACGGCATTGTGAAAGTGAATCTGAACTATGCGCATAGCGGCGGTGAAGAGAAGTCGGTTCGGGATGCTCTGCTTGCGGCTGACGCGAACATTGATTTCGCAGCTTACGATACAGATAACGATAATGTTATCTCCAATAAGGAGCTGCTAGTCGTTACGATTCTGGGAGGTTATGAGGCTAGCTATAATCAGCAGCTGCCCAGTGTGTGGGGGCATGTTACCAGCTTCTTCGATTTCTTCGTCCCGTTGGATGGCAAATATTTTGGTGCAGCCGGACAGCGCGGCGATTATTCTATGCAGGGCGAACGGCAAGGCGATCATAAAGCGACTATCGGTATATTTGCGCATGAGATCGGACATCTGCTTGGTCTGATCGACTTATACGATACAGATGGAAGCTCTGCTGGAATCGGTGCTTACAGCATTATGGCCGGCGGTTCCTGGAATTCGCTCGTCGGTGAATATTCAGGCGCAACCCCAGCGCATTTTGATGCATTCAGCAAGCTGAAGCTTGGATTCGCGGAGGCGCATGTCATAGAGTCCAATACTAGTGTCTCTTACACGCTGAACTCCATAGGAAGCGGGAATTATAATATCGTGAAGGTTCCTACCTTGAATACGGATCAGTATTTTCTGGTGGAGAATCGGCAGAAGCAAGGGTATGATGGATCGCTCCCTTATACCGGCGGTATTGCGATATGGCATATCGATGAAACCAGAGGATCGAATTCGAATGACAATCGCAGACTGATCGATATGGAGGAGGCAACCACCGGCAATCCGTTCTTCTATAACGGCAATGCGACGGCCTTCAACGCGACTACAACGCCGAACAGCGGCCGGTACGTAGGCTACGGCTCGGATCTCACATATACGGGAATATCGATATCTACAACTTCCGGTAACGGCAATGCGATGAATATCAACGTCTTCGGCGATTACCTGTTAGGGCCTGATACTCCGCCTAATTTCAATTTGGTTCATAAGACGAAGAGTACGGTGCAATTGTCATGGTACCGCTCTTCTCCCGACACCGTTGATTATGTTGTTTTCCGCGATGGTGTTCCCTTCCATACAACAACAGGCACGTTTGTTAAAGACTTTGGCCGTAATGGCAATACAACGTATACGTATACAGTCAGAGCAAGAGATCAATATGAGAACTTGTCTCCTGCAAGCAATACCATTCAAGTAACGACGGAAAGCACAGACAGCTCGACGGTGTATTATAATGGCGGCTTCACAAACCCTTATATTCACTATCAGTTGAACGATAATGCGCCGTGGGTGGAACTGCAAATGACGCCATCGGAAGTTCCGGGTTTCTGGAAGGCTGTTGTTCCTATTGAACAGTACGGCAGCAAGGTCTATTTCCAGGAGGGCCAAGGTGGTCCGGTTCAAAACAACAGCGGTTACTATTATTATGCTGCACCGGGCGTCGTAACATTCGAGACGTATATGGCTGACGGCTTTCCGCCCGGAGACAGATTGGCGCCGCTCGCTCCCGCCGGATTGACCAGTACAGGCGCTAACGCGACGAGCATCAATCTGTCGTGGTCGCCGTCATCGGACAACTATACTGTGACGGGTTATAAAGTGTATCAGAACGGGGTGGAGATCGCTACGACGGCGACTACGAGCTATTCCGTGACGGGGCTAACAGCGTCGACCTCTTACAACTTCACGGTAAAAGCTTATGACGGCGCGGGCAATCTTTCGCCTTCAAGCGATACGCTGACAGCCTCTACAACGGCTCCAGGCAATTCAGTAACGATTTATTATAAAAAAGGCTTTGCGACACCGTATATTCATTATCGTCCTGTTGGCGGCACATGGACGACATCTCCGGGTGTGTCGATGCCAGCCTCAGAGATTACAGGCTACAACAAGCTTACAGTGAATATCGGAACTGCGACCGGATTGGAGGCAGTGTTCAACAATGGCTCCGGCACTTGGGACAACAATGGCGGGCAGAACTATATGTTCCCGGCCGGCACTTCCACCTTCAATGCGGGTACCATTACTTCGGGACTGCCTCAGCCGAGCGGTGTCACCATTGAAGTTACCGCTCCATCGAACACACCGGCCAATGCTGCGCTTTATGTAGCGGGTTCATTCAACAGCTGGAACCCGGCGGATCCTGCATACCAGTTGGTGAAGCAGAGCAATGGGAAATATACGCTGACCTTCTCGCTGCCCTCTGGAACGAATATGCAATTCAAAATTACTAGAGGCGCTTGGACCAATGTGGAAACCAACAGCAACGGAAGCGATATTAACAATCGCACCTTCACGACTACTGGAGGAGCGGACGCGATTAATATTACCGTTCAGCGGTGGAAGGATCTATAACAATCGGTAAGTGAAGAGGGGACTGTCCGAAGAGTCCAATACCCAATGAGCCAGTCCCGAATGAAGTGAAGGGATGCCTCCAAAACCACTAAAAGTGGGGCTGGATGCATCTTTTTCATTTATATGGGGACTTAACGGCCCCGCCTTGGTTCATGCTCGCCCACTGGGCAGGTACCCGAATCTCCCGAATTTGCCTGCGGCTTCTTCGTATCTCCAAGTGTGGTTTGACGGCAGCGTGACGGAGTAAGAAGCCTGCGGATGTGCATGAATTTCGGTTTGAAGACGCCATAATAATTAAATTCCTGCGATCATGCATGAATTTGAGAAGAAATCGGCAGATAAGGGGAAACGAAGGTGAAATACCTGCACTCTGGCAGGCAATTCACCTTCATGGGGCCAGAAATGAGAAAAAAGCTGCTGTTTCGCATGTTTCGCCTAGCTCGCATCTCGCATGTCACGACGTTTGAATTACGGATCGTCCCCTTCTTTTTCTCTGTCTGCTCATATGCACTCATATGGTGCGCGGCCTCCTGCCTGCGGCTACAAGCGAGCAGCTGGTGGCAGTTATGTGTTTGGTCTAATTGTGCTCCGGGGCTTTCCGCGCTCTACTCCACCCATTCTATCAGCCGCGGATTCTTATCGAGAATCGAAAGCACCTGCTCCCTCCAGCCATAGCGGGCCTCAGGATCCAGCTCCATATAGCGTTTGAACTTGAGGAGCCGGGAGTCGGCATTCGCCCAACCAAGATGCTTCAACCTAAGCTCGGAGAGCTGGTGCGGAAGCTGGAAAATGTTATCTGGGAATCTGCCGCAATGCTGGGGCGTTTCCTTCCACTGATAAGGAAAGCCGGGGCGATACCGGAATAAGAAGGGGCGGTAGGTCAGATGCGCCCGCCAGTAGCGGTCATCCCTATAGTGAGTGTCGTTCCAGAAATCAAACAGACGAAAGCAATACAGATCGGTGTCGCTGTTATTCAGCATGGCCGGGAGGGCTTCTCGGAATCTGTTCTCGAAGATTTCATCCGCGTCCAGATTCAGAATCCACTGCGGCTCCGACTTTACAGTCTCCTGCCACTGCTGCTTGCGCAGCTCTACTTCGTTGCCGAACTTCGAATCGCTATTGCGAATGAGCCGGACGGGTACGCCTTCCAGCAGCTCCAGACATAGATCGGGTGTATGGTCAGTGCTGCCGTCATCGATGATGACAGCTTCGTCAATGTATTGGCGGTGGGCAGTCAGCACCTGTCTCAGGTAACGGCTGCTCTCATTCTTGACGATCATGGTCAAGGTCAGCTTGGGGCTGGATCTATGCGAGGGGACAGACACAGAGATCGGGATGGGGGCGCACAGCGTTTTTGCTTGAGAGCGGAACATAGCTGCCTTGCAATCATCCCCTTCAGCTGCAGAGGATTCTGCGGAATTTGCGGAGAGGAAGGCCTCTACTCCCGCGAGGTCGGAATCCCTGTAGATGTGATAGGCGGGACAGCTGGTATCGACATACAGCCGGAAGC
Source organism: Paenibacillus oenotherae (assembly GCF_019443105.1). GTDB lineage: Bacteria > Bacillota > Bacilli > Paenibacillales > Paenibacillaceae > Paenibacillus_Z > Paenibacillus_Z oenotherae. The sequence goes on along the minus strand of NZ_JAHZIJ010000005.1, from coordinate 303,738 downwards.
CCAGTGCGGCGGCCCGCACACAGAAATGGCGGTCTTCTCCCCAGAACGACAGATTCGATATCGGGCCGTAGTGAACACCGCCAAGCAGTGCCTGGCGGCTGATTAAGGTGCACGCCCCCAGCCCGCCTACCTCGTAGAGACCGGGCTGCTTGAGCTGTGCGATGAATTGATCGTAGCGGAGGGCTGCCTCCTCATCGCTTACCCTTTCCCCGCGCTGCCGCTCGTATTGCTCGTATTCGTCACGCAGCCATACCTGCGGCTGGGGGCTGGCGTGAGGCTGCCAGCGGGTCCAGAACACCTCCGATACAATATCCTTGTCTGCCTGGATGAGGCGGGAAAGTGTGTCTGGCTGGATGACCAGGTCGGAATCCAGCAGGAATAGATAGTCATAGTGCTGCTGGAGGGCATGTATGATCAAATCATTTTTGAATCCGGCAACCTTCCAGATCAGCCCTTCGTTCCAATAATGAGTCTCCTCCGTGCGGACATATTCGTCGGGCAGGCCGGTAGAGGGTGTTACGATGACGCGATCGCCGATTCGGGCGAACAATCGCAGCATCTCGCTGCTTTGTTCGTCCCGGTTATCGTCAATGAACATAAAGTCTGCTTGGAACGATCCGCTATTCAATTGCAGGAGAGCAGACAGATTCTCGCGCAGAATCGCAGGCTTCTGATGGACGGGGCTGCCAATTAGAATGCGTGGGCTGCTAGGCATAGCTGTCACTCCGGCTGCTGCTAGGCTGGATCAGGGGCTGCAGGTAGGAACGGTTATATAGAATTCGCTGATCAGTCGGCCTGTACTCTCCAGCTTTCTCATTGTGCTGGTGAGCCAGTTCATAATTGCCCAGCCGATCATAACAGACGCAAAGCTGTAGATGGGGCAGCCAGGTGGAGCAGGAGCGGTTCGTGAACCCCCATGCGTCATGGGGCTGCGGGAGAGCGGCTGCTGTCTCGTACCAGTGGACGGCTGCGGCGAGATCATTCTTTTGGAGAAAATAGTAGCCTAGCCGGCAGCAGGAGTCTGCGCGTGGAGCGGCGTACTGAAAGGCTCTTAGAGTGGATTCCAGCTCGCGCTGCGGATCGTTCAGCTCATGATAGCAGTCGGCCATGCGGCCGCAGCAGGACAGCAGGTCTTCAATCCAGCAGTCGCCGGTGGCAATGAATTTCTCATAGTAAGTAATGGCCTCCCGATAGCGGGCGTGGTCTTTGAGCTCATTGGCATAGTAGAACAGGTCGCGGGGGGATAATTTCTCATCGGCTGCAAGCCTCTTCTCATAGATGGCAATATTCCGGTCGCTGTCGTGGCGGATGCTGCAATGCGTAACGGCTATGTCACTGTTGATCGTGCGGCCGTGGACGAGAAGGTATTCATGGACAGGGCCGATCCATTGGAACCGCTTTGCCCTTTTAACGAGCCTGTTGCGTCTGATGACGGAAGTGCTGTTGCCGAATTCATCGGTACTTAGAATATAGGGCATGGATACGGAGTCTACGGCAGGATCGAGCGTTTGCAGCAGCGCTTTGAATTGCTCCCGATCTTTCTCGCGAAAGATATCATCGGAATCCAGCCACAGGATATAGTCGCTTGTTGCGAGGCTGAATGCATAATTCCGGGCAGCGGCAAAATCATCGATCCACGCAAAATGATGAATCCGGTCGGTAAACTGCCGGGCTACAGCAACAGTTCCATCGGTAGAGCCGGTATCTACGATAATGATTTCGTCGATGTGTTGTGCGACAGAGCCGAGGCAGCGTCCCAGAGTCTCTTCCTCATTCTTGACAATCATACATAGACTGACTGTTATCAAAGAGATCACTCCTGAATGATGGGAATAGTGATTTATTGTATTCAGGCGGGCGGCATATGGAACGCGCGGAAGCTCTGTATCAGGTAAGGCGGATTATTGTGACAGCAGCGCCGGCTCCGCTGCCGAGCAGTGTCGCAACACCGGCGATTCCGAACAGCTGAAGGGCAATGGTGGAGTTGGCGGGCAATGTAACGATAACGTCATTGTTGAAGGAGGATACATTCAGAACGGGGAAGAGTGTTGAAGCCAGATTGGCAGCTCCGTTAATCAAGAGCCGTGATCTCACGAGAAGGGCTGCTGTGATGTTGATCTGGTAAGTGATGTAGTATCTGCCCGCAGCGGTTACAGTAAAAACCTCGTTGGCAGCGTTTATGCTAATACCTGCTCCGATGTTCTGCGCATTAGGCAACGGTATATTCGCACCGCCTAGAAGGACGGTAATAAGGCTGCCTGACGTGTTGGCGGCAAAAGCAGAGACGCTCGTAGTGCTGGGGCCAGTTTCTCCGGTGGCCCCGGTAGGGCCGGTGTCGCCTGTGGCTCCGGTAGTGCCCGTGGCCCCGGTAGGGCCGGTGGCGCCGGTAGCGCCAGTGGTTCCGGTGTCGCCCGTGGCCCCGGTAGAGCCGGTGGCTCCGGTAGCGCCCGTGGCTCCGGTAGCTCCGGTGGCTCCGGTAGAGCCCGTGGCTCCGGTAGAGCCGGTGGCTCCGGTAGTGCCCGTGGCCCCGGTAGAGCCGGTGGCTCCGGTAGCGCCGGTGGCTCCGGTAGCGCCAGTGGCTCCGGTAGCTCCGGTAGCGCCGGTGGCTCCGGAAGCGCCGGTGGCTCCGGTGCCGCCAGTGGCTCCGGAAGCGCCCGTGGCTCCGGAAGCGCCCGTGGCCCCGGTAGAGCCGGAGGCCCCGGTGTCGCCAGTGGCTCCAGTGGCCCCGGTAGAGCCCGTGGCTCCGGTGTCGCCCGTGTTTCCGGTGTCGCCAGTGGCCCCGGCAGTGCCGATAGCGCCAGTGCCGCCCGTGTTTCCGGTAGCCCCGGTAGCGCCGGAAGTAGCCCCGGTAGCGCCGGTAACCCCAGTAGCGCCGGTAGCCTCAGTGGAGCTGGTATCGCCAGCGGTCCCAGATGTGCCGGTGGCACCAGTGACACCAGCGGCTCCGGTAGCCCCAGATGCACCAGTCCCACCAGTTGAGCCTGTGGTGCCTGAAATTCCTGTCGGCCCTGTCGCTCCTGTTGCTCCTGTCGCTCCTGTCGCTCCTGTAGCCCCCGTGGCTCCTTTTGCATGTCGTGATGTAGCTCGTTTTCTCTTTGTATTGCACAATGAGCAGCGTCTGGTCGCTCGAATATAAGTGATCGCTTGATTAAGATGTTGAACGGTAGTCTTGATTGATCTATGTCTGCAGGATTTATAACGCCTAGGGGTTCTCTTCGCAGTGCGCAACTCTCGTATGGCCATGTCAATTTTTCGGAGACATCTTCTATATTTATGTTTACGTCTCTGACTGCCCAAACAAAGCTCACCTCCTGCGGCGACTGTAATCCTTGCTTTTATGCGCGCTAGTCGTTGTGCCGAACAATCTCCCGTGGAGGAACTTGAGTGTGCGCACAATATTTTCCTCGGCCTTATGAAGCGCCCCTGATTTTAAGTAGTCCTTTGCTCGATGCAGTTGTTTAATTGCGCGATTCAGCATACGGGTGCGTCTGTGCATTTGAAACATCGCTAGTTCCCCCGAATATATGTCGTATCTTCATTCTTAACGTTCGTTACAACAGTCTATGGACGAAAAAGAGAAAGAACACGGTATATACCCAGATGCGCTGCTCAAAGTCACCTTAATAATTCCATGCCGTGCAAATGGCTCAGTCTCCGGGATGCTGTAAATGTTGAACATTCTTGCGAAAATGCAGTTTTTTCACTCGTTTTAGCCCTCTGCAGAGTGAATGCCTGCTAAAGGGCAGGGATTTTGCGACAGTTGACCTCAGTCGGCCTATTCCGCTTCATATTCATGAACATTTGCAGGTATTTTATCACGCGTGGATTTTTTAACCTAAATTCCTGCGCTTATGCAGGCTTCCTGCTCCATCGGGCGCACCGGGCGAGTTGAAGTCACTCCTGATTTTCATCGGGGTAGTAGCACAACAAGGTCCGCCGGACCTGCTTAATTTGGAAGTTATAACAGACGGGTGGCAGGGATCGAAGTCTGGCAGTAGAGCAACTAGTGGAGTTCGGTTCGTGTACCGGGAATCGCATGTATCGGTTTTGACGGCTATTTCGGAATCTGTCTCTAGTGAAAAAAGCTGACTATTGCAACACTGCCCGCCATAATGACAGCAATAGCCATAAGCAGATAAGCAAACCATCTTACAGGTCGGGGGAGCATATTCAACTGGACTCTGGCAGGCGGGCCTCCGCCTTCAATAATTTGCTGAGGAAGGAGATGCTCGTTGGTGGAGTTTTTTTCGGAGATCAATTCGGATGCTGGCTGAGAGGTGTGAATGTGATTGCTGCTGCTGTTATCCTTTATTTTCATAGACGCGACAGCTCCTTAAAATATATAGTTGCAGATGAACGGGACGGGCTTGAACGATGGTCGGCAATGGGGCGGTAATGAGTGAAATAGATATAATTTTTAACGCTTGCTTATCGTTCTATATTTTACCATAAATAATATTAAACTTCCATTAGGTATGTTACAAAGCAAATATCGGTACATGCTCAAAGTAAGATTGTGGTACGATAGGGTATGCCGGATGTTAGATACGGGAAGGTTTTTAATTATAATGAGGTGGATGTAATGGCAGGATTTATAGAGCTGGGAATATCATCGGAACGGACTGCAGCACTGCGCAATGGCGGGATTGATGTAGCGACGCCGATTCAGGAAAGCGCGATACCGGTCATTTTGCAAGGTAATGATGTGATCTGTCAGGCGCAGACCGGAACAGGGAAGACACTTGCTTTTCTGCTGCCGATGCTGGAAAAGATAGATGGAAGCAAGGATGCGCTGCAAGGGCTGATTCTGACGCCTACACGGGAGCTGGCCCTGCAGATTACTGCCGAGCTCAAGCGCTGGGTTGCATCCCGGGCGGAGTGTAATATGCTTGCTGTGTACGGCGGGCAGGATGTGGAAGCGCAGATGCATAAGCTGAAGCGCAGTGTTCATATGGTCGTTGCAACGCCAGGGCGGCTTCTTGATCATATTCGGAGAGGTACGATAAAGCTTGGAACAGTAAAAATGCTAGTGCTGGACGAAGCAGACCAGATGCTGCATATGGGCTTTTTGAATGAAGTGGAGGAGATTATCAGCCAGCTGCCCTACAAACGGCAAACGATGCTGTTCTCGGCGACAATGCCGGCGCTGGTAAGATCGCTTGCGACTCGTTTCATGCGGGAGCCCAAAGATATTACGGTCAAGGCGCCTCAAGTGACGGTTAAGGCCATTCGCCAATTGATTGTTGAAACGACTGATCGGGGTAAGCAATCTACGCTCCGGAGGCTGATAGATGAGCAGCAGCCTTATCTTGGTCTGATTTTCTGCCGCACGAAGAGGAGAGCCAAGACACTTAACGAGGAGCTTCAAGCACTCGGTTACAACAGCGACGAGCTGCATGGTGATTTGTCACAGGCTAAGCGCGAGCAGGTCATGAAAAGGTTTCGCGATGCAAAGCTGCATCTGCTGATCGCAACAGACGTAGCTGCACGCGGGCTCGATGTCGAAGGTGTTACGCATGTGTTCAACTACGATATCCCGCATGATGTTGAAAGCTATATTCACCGGATTGGCCGGACAGGCCGTGCTGGTGAGAAGGGCTTGGCTATCACAATCGTGGTACCCAAGGACAAACCGGAGCTGGCTGCGATTGAGAAAGGCATTAGCCAATCCATTCCACGTGAAGGAGGAGTCCAGCCCAAAGCTGATCGAAGCGCGGGCGGCGAGCGCAGCAGTGCCAAACGCGGTGAACGTCGCGGCTCGTCGGAACGTGGAGGAGCGCGAAGCGGAAGTGCAGAGCGAGGCGGCGGAGCGAAAGGCGAGAAGACAGGGCGCAGCGGCCGGGGCCGTGCGGCGAGCGGGCGCGCGGGCGCGGAGCAAGCTCGTCCGCAGCGCGGTGAGCGCAGCGGTGCAGGTGAGCGCCCGCAGCGTGGCGGAGCTAGCGGGCGTCCGCAGCGCGGCGCGTGGGGATCATATGCAGGCGAGCGTGCAGGAGCCAGCGAGCAGAGCTGGGGCGCTGAGCCGCAGCGCAGCAGCCGGGGACGCGGACCGAGCGGGGACGCCGATCCGCAGCGCAGCGGCCGGGGCCGTGGGCCGAGCGGGGACGCCGATCCGCAGCGCAGCGGCCGGGGCCGTGCGGCGAGCGGGCGCGCGGGCGCGGAGCAAGCCCGTCCGCAGCGCGGTGAGCGCGGCGGTACAGGCGAGCGCCCGCAGCGCGGGGCAGTCGGCGGGCGCCCGCAGTACAGCGAGCGCTCGGGCAGCAATGGGGCCAAGGGCAAGCAGCGTGCTGGGGGCCCTAGCTCCAAGGGGCGTTCGCAGTCGCGGAGCAAGCCTCGTTCACGTTAAAGATAATAAAAGGGTTTGTCTAGAAAAACCTTTTTTTAGAAATCTCAACATCCACTTTAAGAAGCAGTACGATGTGGAATGCCTGCGATCATGGGAATGTTGACGTACTCCTCGCCAGAGGATGATCCGTCATTCAAACGCCGAGACATGCTAGATGCAAGATGTGAGCGAGGTAAAACCTGCAAAACGGCATTAATTTGCTCGTTTCTGGCCCCTTGAAGGTGAAATGCCTGCCAGAGTGCAGGTATTTCACCTTCGTTTCTCCTTAACGGCCGATTTTTTCCGAAATTCATGCATGATCGCAGGAATTTAATCAATATGGCGTCTTGTAACCGAAATTCATGCACATTCGCAGGCTTCTTCCTCCGTCACTCTATCTTCACAACACTTGGAGAAGGGTTTGTCCAGAAAGCTGTTTGATGATCTCAGAGGCCCACTAAGTCTCCATATATAACAAAAAAGATGCTTCCAGTTCCACTTTTAGTGGTTTTGGAGGCATCTTTTCACATCATTGGGGACTGACTCATTGGATATTGGACTTTTCGGACTGCCCTTCGTTTATCCGAAGTCCAGTCAACGATATGTTATATCTCACATAACTTTCCCTTTGTAGTGAAATAGTAATGTTATGAAGCTGCGAAGGAAGTGGATAACACTGATTATGACAGGTTGCAACTTTGTACGGTCCATCGTGTGTTTGATGACAATTTTTTTCATGGCTGCCCCTTCGGCAGCTATGACCTCTGCCGCAGCAAGCACACCACCAACATCAGCACCACCACTAGTATCATCAGCGCCAACAACATCACCAACATCAGCAACATCAGCAACATCAGCAACATCACCAACATCACCAACATCACCAACATCAGCAACATCGCCAACATCGCCAACATCGCCAACATCGCCAACATCGCCAACATCGCCAACATCGCCAACATCGCCAACATCACCAACATCACCAACATCCTCGGCCTCACGAGTTGCTTCGGCTCCATCCGGCGGTGCATTTCATTTTGGCTTCAAGCGGAGTGTGAACGGGGCGCTGCCATCTATAGCGGAGGAGGGGTTTCAGAATCTGCTCCGCAAGCATGAGGCGATCTTCCTTGGCCAGACGGCCCAGAAGGAGCTGTATTTGACGTTCGACAACGGTTATGAGAACGGCTATACGAGCCGGGTGCTGGATGTGTTGAAGGAAAAGCAGGTGCCGGCGATATTTTTCATCACAGGGCACTATATCAAGGATCAGCCGGAGCTAGTTAAACGTATGGTGAACGAGGGGCATTTGGTCGGGAACCATTCCTGGAGCCATCCGGATATGAGCGGCCTTTCGCGGGAACAGATCAGAAGCGAGCTGGAAAAGGTGAAAGCGGCTGTTGCTCAATTAACCGGGCAGCAGGAGATGCGCTATCTGCGCCCGCCAAGAGGCATTTTTAACGACAGAGTGCTGGCGGCAAGCAAGGAGGATGGCTATACAAGCGTCTTTTGGTCGGTAGCGTACAAGGACTGGGATACGAAAGCCCAGCGAGGCTGGAATTACGCCTATACGAAGGTCGTGGAGCAGCTTCATCCGGGAGCGGTTATTCTGCTGCATTCCGTATCCAAGGACAATGCGGAGGCGCTCGGCAAGATCATCGATGCTGCCCGCCAGCAGGGCTTTGAGTTCAAGAGCCTGAATCAGCTCACTAGCAGAAATTATTAGCGGTCTCGCTGCTCAGAGGCCGTTCCTATATAAGGAGCGGCATCGTCGGCGATCGATCTCGTCCATACGGCTAGCTTAGAGCCCGGATCCTTCTTATCCGGGCTCTATTGCTGCTGCAGAGAGGCTTCATAGTAACGCAGCAATTGCGCTGCATTCTGTGCCAATCTCTCCTTCAATGCTTGGGGCTCTACGACCCGAATGAGCTCGCCATACTGTGTGAGAAAATTCGGAAGATAGCGGTTCATCATCTCCTCGTCCAGTTGGAATGTCACGGTATCTTCCGTATGCCCCGCACTATAAAACCGCCAATATCTGTTGCTGTATATTTGCCTGACGGCATCCGGCTTGCCCTGGATCACCACAGTAATCAGCGAGTCCTGCGGGGGCATAGGCGGCTGGATCTGCTCGGCGAAGAAGTTACCGGCGGAGAAGCCTTCCGGCCGCTCGAATTCCTTGTCGGTGCTGACCAAGGCACTCACACGATCCACCCGAAAGCTTCGGATATCACAGCGCAGCTGGCAGTAAGCGACGACATACCATTTGTTCATCCAGTGCACGACACCGTAAGGATTGATGAAGCGGGTCTCTTCCTTCGTCTGGTTCTCCTTCCGGTAAGTAATCTCGACCGTCTTATTGTTGGCAACCGCCTCTTCAAGCTGGCGGAAGACGGGCTCGTCATGTATGGGTCCGGCATCCAGCGGTGCCAGTACGTCGAAGCCGCGCGTATAGCGCTCCAAGTTATCAAGCTGCTCTTCATTGGTATACAGCTTGATCTTGGTCAATGCGCGCTCCAGCGCCTCTCCGTAGGGATATCCGGCTTGCCGGGCGAACAGTGCGGAATGCACCATAGCTTTGCGCTCTTCTTCATCGAAGAATAGCGGGGACTCGACAAATTGGTTCAGCAGGCTGTATCCGCCCTCGCGCCCGAATTCGGCGACGACGGGCACGCCGCTGGCACACAGGGCGTCAATATAGCGGTAGACGGTGCGAACGCTCATCTCAAGCTCTTCAGCCAGCTGCGGAGCGGTCATTCGTTTGCGGGTGGTCAGCAGCCAGAGAATGGCGAGCAGGTTATCGGTTTTTGACATGTGTTGCTTCAAGCTCCTTTATAGACAGGCTTCATACTTTAGGTTACTTCAATCAGGCTTTCCGCGCCAGTGGCTTTCAGCATCCCCTGCACAGGACAAATAACAGCCTCCGAGGTTGGCGCACCCAGCGCTTCTCTGACCCCGGAGGCTATTATTGCTGCAGCGGGAACTTAATCGACATCGAGAATGCGCCAATTGCCATTCTCTAGTCCGAATACGATACCCTGTGTACTCTCGGTATTTCCATTCTCGTCGAACAAATAGGCGAAGGTTACATAGGCCAGCATGTTCTTCCCCTCATTCCGTGCTTCAAACTTAATATCACGAATGGAGACGATGAGGCGATTGCCGATCGATTGAAGCCCCGGAGCAGGCTTTGCAGTCGAGCTGAACAGGGCTGCAAGCCGCTTCTCATCGCGGGCGTTAAGCGCGGCGGCATAGTCGTTCACCGCTTTGACGATGAGCTGCTGCTGCTGATCCTTCGCGTATGCCTCCACGGAGAGAAGCGCCGGCTTGAAGAGCAGATGGGCGCTTCTCGTTTCGGGAGTCCAGGCAATCCCGAATCCGAACGCCTCCGCAACCGTCCGCAGCGGAACGTAGACGCTCCCCTTGACGATGATAGGCGCTGTATCACTCTTTATTCGTTTGCCTTTGACCCAAAGCGATATCGACTTGCCGCTCCCCTTGTTACCCTCCGCCTCTGCGACAGCCGCTGATGTCCCAATAAGCACCCTTTTGTTCACATGATCCCATTGTACCGGCCATCCGAACGAAACCGACAGGGAGCGCAGCGGCAGCATGATTCGGCCTTGGTGCGTGATGGGCTTCATGGCTGAATCGCTGACAAGAACACCATTAATCGACAGCTGTGGAGCTGCGGGGGCGGCGATCTTCACCTCTCTGCCGCTTTGCAGCCAACCGGTGGAATAGACCAGTGACCATTCGCCAGGTTTGACGGGCTGAAGTGTGCCGTCGGATGCTTCGCCGAAGGCGGGCAGCTGAAACGCTGTATTGTATCTGGCATGGGTGATAGGCGCCCGATGAATCAGCAGAGCCCTCTTGGCTGGGAAGGCCACGCCCTTCACGGAAGTGAAGCTCTGATAGGAGCCGCCCTGAACCAGGAAGACGGTAAGCGTTCCGCTCTCGAACCCGGCGTCGTTGCCTTTGAGCACGATTTTGTCCCCGATCCTCGGTGTTGTGCTGCTTATTGTCGTTTGATCGGGATTATGGAACATGTTGTTCAGCTCTTCAACTGCTGCTGCATCCTTGGCGCGATACGAGGCGTCGGCATAGTAGAAGGTCAGTGTATCGGGATGAGTGAGGGTCAGCGAGGTCGATGTGCCATCTGAGAATGTAATGTCGACATCATTGCCGAAGAAGCTTTCCATCCCATCAACAGGCTCCTCTCTCGTATAGAGCTCTGCCTTCGCGGCAATTCGCTTGAGAATCGCGGCGAGGCGTTTCAGCACAGGGCGATCCTCCTCGCGGGAGCCGAATAATGGAACAGAGCTCATGTCGGCATGGCTGTAGCCCGCTTGCTTAATGGAGTCCACATCCGTAGGGATCGGGGCGCCGGATTTCACAGCTGCTTGTGCAGGAGCGGCTTGAGCGGCGGGCAGAACGCCCACGACGAACAGGGACATCATGAATGCTAGAACAATTGCTTTCTTGCGGAACATTATCATCACCTCTTGAAGTTTGAATAACGGCACATCTTATAGACAGAGGGGATGGCAAAAAGGTTTCATTCCTCATTCCCCGAACCCCCGGATATCGCCTCCTTATTCTCGCCTGAAGCAGCCTATCGGATTGGGGCTGTTTTTGCCCCCTCCCGGATGGGTAAAGAGAGACAAATCACTTTACTGTATAAGGGGCTGTTCTATTCATGGTATATAAACAATCCAATCCACAACCGAATCGACAACCGAGCGAAGCGGGAAGAGTACATCATAAAGTCGCGCTGGTCACAGGAGCAGGCTCCGGTATTGGTCTGGAAGCAGCGTTAAGACTGGCGGAGGAGGGGGCTAGAGTGGCTCTGCTGGACCGGGAGGAGGACCGTCTCGATATGGTAAGCAGGCGGATTGAGAAGCTGGGAGGAGAGGGGCTGGCCCTTGCAGCGGACATTTCCAGGCCAGAGGATATCGAGCAGGCGATTGAAGAGGTGCTGCAGAAGTGGGGAAGGCTTGATATTGTGTTTGCCAATGCGGGCGTCAACGGGACGCTCTCTCCGATTGAGACCATGACGCCGGAGGAATGGAGCCGTACGCTGGATATTAATCTGAAGGGGACATTCCTGACGGTGAAATATGCTGTGCCGGCACTCAAGGCCAATGGCGGCAGCATTATTATTACGAGCTCGATCAACGGCAATCGGGTATTCTCGAATTTCGGGATGAGTGCCTACAGCACATCCAAGGCAGGGCAGGTCGCTTTTATGAAGATGGCGGCGCTTGAGCTTGCTCAGTATGACATTCGTGTGAATGCCATATGTCCGGGGGCCATCAGCACGCTTATTGATGAGACTACAGAGCGCAAGCCGGAACTGGACGAGATTATTATTCCTGTGGAATTCCCTGAAGGCGACCAGCCGCTTCAGGATGGGCCGGGCAAGCCGTCGCAGGTCGCGAATCTGGTGCTGTTCCTCGGCTCGGACGAATCGAGCCATATAACCGGAACAGCTATTTACATAGACGGGGCGGAGTCGCTGCTGCGCGGATAATGGATCAAGCGGCGGCCGCGAAACGGCAAAGGAACAGCCGATCTCACGTTAAGGCGAGGTCGGCTGTTCCTTTGCGGCGAGCGATAAGATGCCATGTTCCTTGAGCAGCTTCACGACCGTATCGAATTGAATGGGCTTCATCAGAAAATCGGACATTCCCGCCGCCATGCAGCGCTCCCGATCTGTGGGCAGCACATTGGCGGTCATTGCTACAATAACCGGGGGCTTGCCGTGGCGGGCTCCCTCCAGAACGCGCTGGGTCGCTTCAAGCCCATCCATATTCGGCATGCGCATATCCATTAGAATGAGGTCGTAGGAGTGCTGGGCGGCCTTCGTTACTGCAGCGCTGCCGTCATCCGCCACATCCGCCGCAATTCCGAGCTTGGCGAGCAGCCGCTGTGTCAGCCGCTGGTTCACCTCGTTATCATCTGCAATAAGAACGCGGGAGGAACGCTTTAGATCAGCGCTGCCGCATGCCGTCTCCCGCCGGGCTGCTGCCAAGGCTGATTGGGCCAGCAGCCTGGACTCCTTCTGCTCCCCTGTATCCACCGCTTCGGGCTGTCCTTCCTGCTGGGACGGATCCTCGCAGCGGCTGTCGGCCGAAGCGGCATCCTCCAGGGCGCAGCCAGCCTCAGCAGTCCGGCCGAACATGACTGTGAATGTGAAGGTTGTGCCTTTCTGTACATTCGATTCCACGTGGATGGTGCCGCTCATGAGCTCGATGAGATTTTTGCAGATGGCAAGTCCCAGTCCGGTACCGTTATATTGCCGCGTCAGGGAGGTATCGACCTGAGTGAAGGGCTGGAACAGCAGCGGGAGCTTGTCCTCCGGTATGCCGACACCTGTATCCTCTACCGCGAATTCAATGGCAATTGCCTGATCATGCTCTGCGAGCAGTCGGGCGCTGACCTTGATGCTGCCCTCAGAGGTGAATTTGACCGCATTGCCTACGAGATTAATCAGCACCTGCCTGAGCTTGATGCCATCGCCCACCAGCGACAGGGGCAGCTCGGGGTCGAGGCAACACACAAGCTCCAGCCCGCAGGCCTTCGATCTGGCTGTGAACAGCTCGAAGGTCTCTGCGACAATGAGATCGAGACGGAAGGGCAGCTCTTCAAGCTCCAGCTTGCCTGCTTCGATCTTGGCATAATCGAGAATGTCGTTGATGACGGACATAAGCGCATCCCCGCTTTTGCGGATAATGTTGGCATATTCCAGCTGCTCCTCGTCAAGCTCGGTATCCAGCAGCAGTCCGGTCATGCCCAGTACACCGTTCATTGGCGTGCGGATTTCATGGCTGACCATGGCGAGGAAATTCGTCTTGGCTCTTGCGGCGATCTCCGCCGTATCCTTGGCTGCCATCAGATCCTGCTCGAACTGCTTGCGCTCTGTCGTATCACTTACCGTACAGGCGTATATCCGCTCCTCGTCGAGAATCGCAACGCCGATCTGAATTTCCGCAGGGAAGACGCTGCCGTTCTTGCGCACAGACTCCAGCTCGAACCGGACGCCGATTGCGGGATCGCCCCCTCCATGGCAGCTCCGCTCGTTGAAGGCCTGGCTGCAGAAGGAGGGGAGAAGCAGCTTGACAGACTGCCCCAGAACCTCTTCCTCGCTGTAGCCGAACATGGCGGTTACGGCAGGATTGACTGTTAAAATCGTGCCAGAATCGTCGAAGATCATCATCGTATCGATGCTCGTCTCTTGAATGACACGGGCCAGCGCCTGTGTTCTGATCAGCTGGTAGGCCGTCTGCCTGAGCTCATGATTGATCTGCTCCAGCTCATGCGTCTTCTGATGGAGCATCTCCGTCTGCAGCTGCAGTGTCTTGCTGTTGACATACATCCGGACGAAGCCTTCGATCTTGCCCCGCAGTATTTGCGGCACGAACGGCTTCAGCATATAATCGATGGCGCCCGCCTCATATCCGGTGAAGAAATGCTCCGTTTCATTGCTCGTCGCAGAGATGAAGATAATGGGCACTTCCTGTGTTTTCTTCCGTGATTTGATCAGCCGGGCGGTCTCGAAGCCGTCCATCTCCGGCATCTGCACATCCAGCAGAATGACGGCGAACTCATCCTTGAGCAGACAGCGGAGCGCCTCCTCGCCGGATAGACATTTCACGAGATTATAGTTCAGATCCCCCAGTACAGCTTCCAAGGCCAGCAGATTGTCGGGATGGTCATCTACCAGCAGTACATTGATAGGTCCGTCATAAGCAATCATTGAGGTCATGCACCTGCCCTGTTTACGTGATTTTACGATAGAGCCGGCTCTGCGGGGCCAGCTCCTCGTAAGCATTGGCGTGACGGGTGAAATTGATCGATTCCTTCGTGCCGAGCGCCAGTACACCGAAGGTGCTCAGGCTCTCATACAGCAGACTGTGAACATGGTCCTGCAGCTCCTTGTTGAAATAGATCATCACATTGCGGCAGAAGATGACATTGAATTCATTGAAGGAGCGGTCGGTAACCAGATTATGCTGTGCAAATACGATGTTCGATTTAAGCTCCGAATGGAACAGGGCGGAATCGTATTTGGCCGTATAATATTGGCTGAAAGCCTCCTTGCCGCCCGCTTCCAGATAATTGCGGGTAAAGGTCTGCATCCGTTCAATAGGGAATACGCCTTGTCTGGCAGAATCCAGCACACGCTCATTCATATCAGTGGCATAAATGCGAGTTTTATCATAAAGCCCTTCTTCTTTGAGCAGAATCGCCATGGAGTAGATTTCTTCCCCTGTCGAGCAGCCTGCGTGCCAGATCCGGATGAACGGATAGGTGCGAAGCAGCGGCACAACATGCTTGCGGAAGGAGAGGAATACTTCCGGGTCACGGAACATCTCCGTCACATGGATGGTCAAATCCGACAGCAATCGTGCCATTGTATCGCGGTCATGCAGCACACGCTCCAGCAGTGCCGTAATTGTGGTCAGCCGTTCCGAATGGACGCGGTGCCAGATTCGTCTTCTCACAGAGGAGAATGCATAATTGCGAAAATCATAGCCGTACAGCTGAAACAGCCCTTCCAGGAGCAGCTCGATCTCGATTCGCTCCCGTTCTCCGGCGCCGTCTGTTATCTCCATGTTATTTATACAACCACACCCTCATCAATGACAGCAGTTGGTCAATATTAACCGGCTTGGCGATATAATCGGACGCGCCGGCTTCAATACATTTGTCGCGGTCTTCCTTCATGGCCTTGGCTGTGATGGCGATTATCGGGAGGCGTTCGAACGCCGGCATCATTCGGACGCGGCTCATCGTCTCGTAGCCATCCATCTCCGGCATCATCATATCCATCAGAATGAGCTGAATGTCGGGATGCTTCTCCAGCATATCGAGCGCCTCCAGACCGTTCTCGGCAAAATGAATATTCATATTATAGCCTTCCAGCGCGCTGGATAACGCGAATACGTTGCGGATGTCATCATCCACGATCAGGATGGCCTTGCCTTCGAAGATCGCCTCCACGCTATGCAGCTTGCGCAGCACGTTGCGCTTCTCCTCCGGCAGCTCCGCAACAACCCGGTGCAGGAACAGCGTTGTCTCATCAAGCAGCCGCTCCGGTGATTTGACATCCTTGATAATGATTGTCTCCGCATACTTCCTCAATTGGAGCTCTTCCTTCTTATCCAGCTCGCGGCCGGTGTAAATAATGATCGGCAGATCCCGCAGCTTCTCGTTCTGGCGGATGCTGTCCAGCAGCTCGAAGCCGTTGATATCCGGCAGGCCGAGATCGAGGATCATGCAGTCGAAGTGCTGGGTATCCAGCAGAGACATGGCCTCGCGGCCCGTGGAGACCGCCGAGATGGCAACGTCATCGTGACCGACCAGCTCGACAATGCTCGTACGCAGCACCGCATCATCCTCGACGACGAGCAGATGCTTGAGATCGCGATTGAGGAAGGACTCGATCTGCATGAACAACTGGTCAAGCCGCTCCTTCGTCGCGGGCTTCTTGAGATAAGCGATTGCCCCCATTGCGAGCCCCTGCTGGACATCCTCCATAACAGAGATTACATGCACCGGAATATGGCGGGTGTCGGCATCATGCTTCAGATGATGAAGCACAGACCAGCCGTCCATAACAGGCAGCATAATGTCGAGCAGAATCGCATCGGGCTTGTATGTTCTTGCAAAGGCAAGTCCGTCATCGCCTTGAAGGGCGACGATACCCTTGAAGCCCCGCGAGCGGGTAATGTCCAGCAGCACGCGGGCGAAATGCATGTCGTCCTCTACGATAAGCACGACCTGATCCTCCGGCTCAATCCTGTCGCGGTCATCCTCCACAACCTGTGCCGCTTGCCTCATATCGGCATGCAGCTCGGCGGCGTCTCCCGCGAGCAGAGAAGGGGCGGCCTGAATAGCGGCATCCTCCAGCCCATAGCTGAGATTCTGTGCGAGGGATCTTCCGCCGACGCCAACAGGAATGGGTGCAGCTGACTCGACCACGTGGAATTCCGGCAAATAAAGCGTGAACACACTTCCGCTGCCCTCTGTGCTCTTAACAGCAAGCGTGCCGCCCAGCAGGGCGGAGAGCTCGCGGCTGATTGCCAGCCCGAGGCCCGTTCCGCCGTAGATCCGGCTTGTTGTCCCGTCCACCTGCTGGAACGCCTCGAAGATCATCTCCTGCTTGTCCTCCGGTATGCCAATGCCAGTATCCCGAACCTCGAAGGCAAGCATGCGGCCTTTATCTGCTGGTGCCATGTTGTCCTCCAGCGGCTGCTCAATACGGACATGCAGGTGAACAGAGCCGGATTGCGTGAATTTGAAGGCGTTGGACAGCAGATTTTTCAGCACCTGCTTGACGCGATGGCTGTCGGTGTACATTTCGGCAGGAACATCCTCATCAATCGTCGTATCGAATTGCAGTCCCTTCTGCTGGCTGATGGGGTGGAATCCGTTATACAGCGAGTTGGTCAGCTCCGTCAGCGGTACGCGCTCTGTTACAAGATTCATCTTGCCAGCGCCGATCTTGGACAGGTCCAGAATTTCGTCAATAAGCTTCAGCAGATCGCTGCCTGACGAATGAATCGTGGTAGCGAACTCGACTTGCTTGCCCGACATGTTGCCGCCCTTGTTGTCCATCAGCATCTGGGACAGAATCAGCAGACTGTTCAGCGGTGTCCGCAGCTCATGCGACATATTGGCGAGAAACTCCGATTTGTACTTGGAGGAGAGTGCGAGCTGTACAGTCTGCTTCTCCAGCGCCGCCTTCGTCCGTTCAATCTGTTCATTCTTCTGCTCGGTCTTCTTCATTTGCTGTTCCAGCAAATGCGTCTTCTGAAGCAGCTCCTCGTTGCTCTGCTCCAGTTCCTCCTGCTGGCTCTGAAGCAGCTCCTCCGATTTCTTGAGCGTGCTTGTCTGTTCCTCCAGCCTTTCATTGGAGCTGCGCAGCTCCTCCTGCTGGGATATAAGCTCCTCCGATTGCGCCTGCAGCTCCTCGCTTAATGCCTGCGATTCGCGCAGTAGTGTCTCGATCCGCATTCTTCCGAACAGATTGTTCAGAATGATGCCGCAGTTCTCAGCGAGCTCGCGCAGCAATTCACGATGAGTGGCGCTGAACGGTTCCAGCGCAGCAAGCTCGATAACGGCAAGCTGGCTGTCCTGATACATGACCGGAAGCAGCAGCAGCATTCCCGGCGAGGCTTCGCCAATACCCGAGCGGACCTTCACATAGGAAGGCGGCAGCTCCGTAATCTCGATGATCTCGCGGCTTCGGGCGCATTGGCCGACCAGGCCCTCTCCCATCGCGAAGGACTGCTCGAACAAATTCTCGTCATGAAGCGCATAGGAGCCTTGCAGCTTGAGGCGGTTGTCTTGGCCAAATCCTTCCCGCACATACAAGCCGGCGTAAGAAGCGCCTACCAGCGGCACAAGCCGTTCAATGAACGTCTGGCTAAGAAAACGAAGATCCTGCTCGCTCTGCAGTACCAGCGACATAGCGGCCAGATTGGTTTTGACCCAGGACTCATCCTCGATCTTCTTATTGTAGGCTTGCTCGATAGCTGTTTTGTGAGACAGATCGTCAGCAAGGGAGTAGAAGGCTGTGGCAACGGCGCCGAATTCATCCGGTGTCGCTGTTCGTTGGCGGACTGTGGGATCGAGCGTTCCTTTGGCAAAGGAATCGATAAGTGCTGCAAGCCCGTTCAAGCCGCGCGTTACACCAGTCAAGTTCCACAGCATAGTGGCAAGCCCGATCAAGAGCCCGATGATGGTCGTTGCGATCATTAACAGGCGCGTATTCTGATTCGTCGCTACCGCTTCCTCTACAGCCGTATCCATCGCCTGGCGGTGGTAGTAGGTGAGGTCGTCGATGAGCGCGACGGTCTCTTCCTGATAGCGCAGCCCTTCGCGCTCGCGAAGATTGACAGCCGAGCTGCCTTTGCCGTCCCGGACAAGCTGGACGACTTGATTCGTATAATTGGTGAATTGCTCCATGCTCTGTTCCAAATCACGAAGAATGGCTTGTTCCGTCTCCGATGAAGAGATCTCGTTAAGCCTCTTCATTAATTCATTAGCTCCTTGCGGGTCTACGGTCAGCAGCTTCTCGTTCTTGGCCAATACTTCCTGGGTCGGAACAGTAAGCACATTAGCAAGCCCTTTGGCTGTATTGTTGACATTGCCGCGAATATCGAAGGCAAGCATCAGCTTCTGGTACCGGTTATCGTAGACTTCATCCAGCTTGTCTCCCAGCAGCGAGAAGTTGTTCAATCCCGCAACCGAAATGGCCAGAAGGAGAAAAATCATTACAAAAAAGCTGATCATTAACTTCGTCTTGATCTTCATGCTAAGCTCCTCACTTGATTAAGGGATCACTGGAATGGGACAAATAATGAAAACAACATGCGAACAGGCCTCTGCCCCGGCGGGCAGCGGCCTTAACGCATCTTAAAGCAATTCCGTCTAGTTGATGTTCGTAATAACGAGTACACGTCCTTGATCAAGCTCCTCTTCATAGCGCTCGGCTTCCGCTTCGGTAATACCGATGGATTGGAGCTTCGAGCGGATTTCGTCGCCCCGTGAGCGGAAGACATTGGCCACTGAGCTCAGAACGCCTTCCTCGGTCATTCCGATCTGGTTGGCCTCTGTTGCAGCAGCCAGCTCCTTGGTCTTCTCGCTGTCATGAGCGAGCACGTATATGTCGTCCTGCTTATATCCCCGGCTGTTAAGCTCGCGCACAGCATGCAGAGCATCCATGGCAGTTGTCACAATTTGAACGCTCGGTTTCATAGGTTCCATTATCAATCCCTCCGAATTTCAACTGGATTTGCCAAGTGAGGCTAGTCTGTTCTTACCCGGCAGGATGGATGCTGAAACAGCTGGACAAGCGATTCTCTCGATTCAATGCGCGGGCCCCGGTGTATATGTCCATATAACCGCATAGATTGGCGCGCGGATACATAGATGAAGGAGCTGTTGAGCCATGTTCCAGGAATGTTTTCACCACTCGTCGCGCAGCAATTGGGCGTATGCCTATGACAAGGACACCATCCACTTGAGAGTGCAGACGAAGCGGGACGATGTCGAGGAAGTGACGGCCATTACCGGTGACAAATACGACTGGGACAGCTGTCATGAAGATATCCCGATGGAGAAGGTGGCTGCCGATCATTACTTTGATTACTGGGAAGCCGCAGTCAGGCCGAGGTACAAACGGTTCTCCTACGGCTTTCGCCTTCGCAGCGGGGATGAGACGGTATATATGACCGAATCCGGCATTTATGGGGAACAGCCTCATCCGGCAGGCGGCTATTACGAATTCCCGTATTTGCATGAAATTGATATTTTCGCAGCCCCGGAATGGGCCAAGGAAGCGGTCTTCTATCAAATTATGCCGGATCGCTTCGCAAACGGCAATGCCGACATCAATCCGGACGGCATGGCGGAATGGGGGTCTCCTCCGACGTACGAGAGCTGTTTTGGCGGGGATCTGCAAGGAATCATGGACAAGCTGGATCACTTGACCGACCTTGGCATTACGGCAATCTATCTGACCCCGGTATTCGTATCGCCCTCGAATCACAAATATGACACGGTGGATTATCGCAAGATTGATCCGCACTTCGGGGATACAGAGACGATGGGCAGGCTGGTGCAGGAATGCCATGACAGGGGCATACGGGTAGTGCTTGACGCGGTATTCAACCACACGAGCGAGCAGTTCCCGCCCTTCCAGGATGTGTTGAAGAATGGCGAGCAATCCCGATATGCCGATTGGTTCCATATCCGTTCATTCCCTGTCGAGGTGAGGGAGGACGGCGGAGCCACCTATGACACCTTCGGATTTTTCGGGCACATGCCCAAGCTGAATACATCCAATCCGGAAGTGAAGCAGTATTTGCTGGAGGTAGCGGAGCAGTGGATTAAGGAAACGGATATCGACGGCTGGCGGCTGGATGTGGCCAATGAGGTGGACCACCATTTCTGGCGTGACTTTCGCAAGACGGTGAAGGGGGCGAAGCCGGATATCTATATCATCGGTGAGGTATGGAGCGACTCGCGGATGTGGCTGCTGGGCGACCAGTTCGATTCTGTGATGAATTATCCCTTCGCGGACAAGGTTATGGGCTTCTTTGCATCCGATGGTGCAAGCGGGCGTGCATTCGCAGAGCAGATGAACAATCTGCTGATGCGTTATCCGCAGCAGACGAACGAGGTTATTTTCAACCTGCTGTCGAGCCATGATACGGCTCGCGTGCTGACGCGCGTAGGCGAGAACAAGCCGCGCCTCAAGCTTGCGGTTGTGTTTCTGCTCACCTATATAGGCACTCCATGTATTTTCTATGGCGATGAGATTGGATTGAAGGGCGGGGATGATCCCGATTGCCGGGCATGCATGGTGTGGGAGGAGGAAGGGCAGGATCGCGAGCTGTACGACTTCTACAAGCTGCTGATCCATCTGCGCAAGGAGCATCCTGTTCTGCGGAGCGGACGGTTCCGTTTCCTGCATGCGGCGGATGACAATGGGCGGCTCATCTATGAACGGCTGGGAGAAGGGGAGCATTTCACCATCTGGATGAATAATACGGGGGAGCATACCGTGCTTGCGCATCCTATGAACACGGATGACTGGCATGATGCGCTCACTGGCGATCATGTCCCGGCGGCGGACGGGGAGCAGCATGTCGAGCTGGAGCCATATGGCTATCGTATTTTGTGGCGTAAATTGTAAAGGATGATAACGAGGATCGGGCTGAAGCAGACGTGGTCATTGCCATTTAATAGGGAGAATTCGGCGCTGGCCATACCCACAACAGGATGAATTGACTCACATAAATCCGGCTGCGCAAAGAAATTTTCGGCGGTCGTTTCATAGCCTGTTGGGAAGTGTATTAACCTATTACAATAGGACACCGGGAGGTATATGTGTAATGACAACAAACAGTACTTGCATGGCTATGCTTCTAGCAGGTGGAGAAGGCCGCCGATTGGCGCCGTTAACGTCCAATATGGCGAAGCCCGCAGTTCCGTTCGGCGGCCGCTGCCGCATCATCGATTACACGCTGAGCAACTGCGTCAATTCCGGCATCGGCACGATAGGCGTGCTGACTCAGTATGAAGCGGCATCCCTTCATCGTCATATCGGGGATGGCTCGGCCTGGCAGATGAGAAGCGGCGATGCCAATGCCGACATCACACTGCTGCCGTCAACCCGGGTCGGCAGTGAAGGTTATGCCGGAACTGCGGATGCGATCTATCAGAATATAGATTATATCGATTGGTATGCGCCCGAGCATGTGCTTATTCTGTCTGGCGACCATATCTATCGGATGGATTATGATCAATTGCTGCAGGCGCATATTGCCAGCGGTGCTTCCGCAACGGTTGCGGTCAAGCACGTGCCCTGGAAGGATGCCAGCCGGTTCGGCATTATGAATACGGATGAGCATAACCGGATTGTCGACTTCGTGGAGAAGCCGGATCGGCCGGAGAGCAATCTCGCCTCAATGGGCATTTATATGTTCAAGTGGCCGCATTTGCGGGAGGTGCTGCTTGCGGACAGGGAGGATGAATCATCCAGCCATGATTTTGGCAAAGACATCATTCCATCCATGCTCCGCAGCGGCACGCCGCTTCAAGCACATCCATTCGACGGCTACTGGCGTGATGTCGGTACCGTAGAGAGCTTATGGGAGGCTCATATGGATATTATCGATGGCGAAGCTCCGGATGAAGAAGAGTGGCCGATCCAAACACGGCAATGGACAAGCACATTCAAGAGCTATGTCAGATCCGGCGTAGAAGTGAGCAGCTCCTATATTCACTCTGGAAGCACGGTGGAAGGGAATGTGAAGCGGTCGTTCATCTTCGGCGATGTTGCTGTTGGCACGGGTGCGGATATTCGCGAGAGCATCGTCATGCCTAATGCGCGAATCGGCCGGAACGTAAGCTTGTCGCGCGTCATTATAGGGGAAGGCGCGGTGATTGAGGACGGCGCAGTTCTCGGGAGCATGAATGGCGAGGTAACGGTGATCGGAGCGGGGGAGCGTGTAGCCGCACATGCGCAGCCAAGCTTCCGTTTCGCGCCATTCCGGCTGCCAAGCCTCTCCTTTGCGGAGCGGGAATCGTCCCTGGCTGGCGGGATCAGTCTGGAGAATTAGTCATGGACCAAGAGCGGGAAGCATAAGTTAGCTGAAGCGTGATTATGGCGGCGAAGCGGCCGTCCCTATGGATACGTGCGACAATTGAAGCGGCTTCTCGATGCTTTGAGCAAAAGAACCTCTGGAACCACGAATACGTGGAAGCCAGAGGTTCTTGTTTAGGCAGCCTATTAGGCGGTCGGTGGTGTGAATACGCGCTGTGCAAATTCATTATCGAGCATGAAGAAGGCATTGCTGTCCTTGTCAATTCGTTTGAGCTTGTTGATGATGCTGTCGAACATGGCTTCTTCCTCTACCTGCTCGTCGATGAACCATTTCAGGAACTGAATCGTGGCATGCTCGCGGTCATTCATGGCAATATCCGACAGGGAGTAGATACGCTTCGTTACTTCCTGCTCATGCGCGTAAGCATGCTCGAAGGCTTCCAGTATGGAGCTGTAGTCATTGTCAGGCGTATCCATTCCGGCGAGTGTGGCGCGTTTCCCGCGATCATTCAGAAATTTGTAGATCTTCATCGCATGAAACCGTTCTTCTTCTGCTTGGACGATAAAGAAGTTGGCGAATCCGTCCAGGCTCTCTCCTGAACAGTAGGCTGCAATAGCCAAGTAGACATGAGCGGAATAAAACTCAAAGTTCATCTGGTCATTCAGCGCCTTGCTAAGTGTATCATTCATCATCTGCCGCACACACCTTTCTATTCGGGTCATAACTAATATATACCCCTGCGCGTCTGGGTGCGAATCCGGGCACCTTGAGCGAGGGGCTAACAATATATGCTATATGGTATCATATTTTACCCGACTAGCCTATCCGCTTCTTTAACTGTTTATACAGGACCTTGGCGGATGGAGCAACGATGACCTCTGTCTTGCCGATTCTGACGATACATTGCTTGGAGCAGAGCCTGCAGTTGCCGAGGCAGCTCTTCTTCTTCTGCTTAATATCGGGGAATTTGCTTTTTAATGTTTTGTAAACCGACTTGGAGCCGTTCTTGAAATTTTTGCAGCAGTAATTGATCTTCTTCATTGTCCGTACCAACCTCTCTGAGGTGCGTAATGTCACTCTATTTCTCAATGATATTCATTCTCAACTAAACTGTCAACCACTTTCTCGCAGCACCTGTCCCATCCCGCGCCCAAAAGGGGAATTCTCAGCTCCTACTTAATAAGAAGCTGTAAGCTGTGAGTGCCTGCGATCATGGGACTGTTGAGATTGGCGCACTCCTCGCCAGAGGACGATCCGTCATTCAAACGCCGAAGCATGCGAGATGTGAGCTGCGAGCTAGGCGAAACCTGCGAAACGGCATGTATTTGCTCGTTTCTGACCCCATGAAGGTGAAATGCCTGCCAGCGTGCAGGTATTTCACCTTCATTTCCTCTTTTCGGCCGATTTTTCCTCAAATTCATGCATGATCGCAGGGATTTAACTATTATGGCGTCTTGTAAACGAAATTCATGCACATTCGCAGGCTTCTTGCTCCGTCACGCTGCCTTCAAAACAGTTGGAGAAGGGGCCAGAAGATGCGAAAGTTGCGAGCAGGCTTCGTACTGCCGTATGATAGGGGATGCCGGATATCCATTCGGCTATTGTCCTATGAGATATGCCGCCACACCGTGCTGAGAGCGTGCGGTGCGAGCTGCAATTTCGCGGGGCAGGTATGCTAATAAAGGAGTATGAGAACAAATGAGCAATGGACAGCAGCGGTCGGCCATTCATCCCGGCCTGGTCGTCGATATTGTATTGAAACAGGATCAAGCCACGGGGAAGACAACCCGCGGCGTAGTGAAGGATCTATTGACCAAATCTCCGAATCATCCCCATGGCATTAAAGTACGGCTGCAAAGCGGTGAGGTCGGCAGGGTGAAGGCGATCGTCAGCGCCGATTCCAAGCAATAACGATCCCTTGAAACAGCACAAGCCAGAAGCCGGATATAGGCATGATAATAGCGCCAATAACCGAGAGGACAATGAGATGCCAGCCCAGGCTGACGGGAAGGGGCAGATGCTGCCGAACCATGGTCCAGCGCATGAAGCGGGCGAGCAGCCACATCATCGCGCCACCGAATAGAAACCAGAAGGCAGCTTCTCTGTCATGCTGGCCGATGATGGTATTCACGATGCCGTCTGAGCCAATGAGGCGGAGAATGTCCCAGGTGAGAACGATGCCCAGAGCGCTGTGGATATACGCAGTGAGCTCCATCATAAGCGGGCTGTAACGCTGCAATTTAATCATAATTACACACCTTCCTGCTTTGGAATAGAACGCGGGCTCGAAGGCTATTCGATAGCAATTGGCCGGGCGGAACGGGCTGCGGGCTTGGAGCCCGAACCCGTATTCCCGGTACCGCTGTCAGCCTCCAGGCTGTCAATCAGGCTGCCGAGCATGGCCCGGCCTCCAAGAAGAGCTTCGCGGGCTGCGGCCCGGAAGTGCCCTCTTGCCTCTTCGGGGATCGTTTCACGGGCAATTACCTCGCTTACTTCCGTAACTAATCGCGCTAATACCACCAAGGGCTTCTCCATCTGACATTCCTCCCAAAAGTTTCGTTACTCCCGTTTGCCGAACCGGATATGCAGCGCATCTTCGCGGAATCGTGCGCCTTCAATGGGGCGGCCCATCAACGTTCGCGGCAGATGGATCTTGCGCTTATAGGAGCCGACATGAACGGTCAGCTCATCGCCGAGCTGAGTAAGCCCGACCTGGTCCTTGCTTATGAAAGGCAGCAGCAGCTCCAATGTATACATCTCCCCGTCCTTGCGAATGGTCTCTGTGCGACCCGCATAGAGTATAGCTCCGGCATCGGCATCGCGGAAGGCTTCCTCTCCGACCCGGCTGAGAGGCTCCAGCCCGAATACCTCGCCTGGCATAAGCGGGACGCGGAGAATGGGCAGCGGACTGAAGCATTGCTCGATTTCTCCCTCGTAACGAAGGTGGAGCTCCTTCCACTGGGCCATGAAGCCATCTCCCACCTCTCCCTGCAGCACGCGGTTCACTATTACCGCATCCGTGTGGAAGCCGAACAGATTCAGATAGGTGAAAGAGCGTCTGGCTTCCGAGATCACCATCTTCTCTGGATTGAGCACGAGCCTTACAGAAGTAATCTCTGGATTGAGCAGCATCGTCTGCAGATCCTCAAGATCATGGACGAACTGCTCTACGCTGTGCATCGTCTCATCGCTAGGCAGCTCAAGGCCGCCAGTGACCAGCTTGGCAACTGGACGCATCACTTTAATGAGGCGGCGTTCATGGGGGAAAATCTTCTCCAGCCACCAGTTCAGCACATTGGGATAGCTCAGCAGCCTAAGCGTCTCTCCGGTCGGGGCGCAGTCCACAATGAGCGTATCGAAAAGACCGCTGTCCGCCTGCCGCTTAATCTGAAGCAGGCAGAACAATTCCTCCATTCCCGGGAAGACGAGCATTTCCTCTGTTGTCACATCGTTCAGCTTCGCCCAGTTCATGAACTGGGAGAGCCAGCTCTGCACCGCGCCCCAATTGCGCTCGGTCTCCTGCATGCTGTCGATCTCTTGCGCCCACAGATGGGGAGCGACTTGAACCGGATCAGGGCCAAGCGGCAGATCAAGCGCATCAGACAGACTGTGGGCCGCATCCGTGCTCATAACCAGCGTCTTCGTACCCTGCGCGGCAAGCCGTACCGCTGTCGCTGCTGCGACGCTTGTCTTGCCAACACCGCCCTTGCCCGTGTAAATAATAATCCTCATCCTATCCGCCTCCAGACTGTTATCGCGAAATTTACTACGAAATCGTAATATATAAGTAAAAAAATTTAATCCTCAATCTGAATGCTGCGCGGCTTCTGTTCCGCTCCCGCCGGTCTGCCGGTCGGTGGTTGCTGCAATGCCTTGCCGACTTTAATCATAAGCTGCACGAATTGGGCAATTTCCTCTGGAGTCAGCGCGTCCTGTATACGATCGAACATATCGGACAATGTTGCCTTGCCCTTATCCGCAAGCTGCTTGCCCTCGTCTGTCAATGCGACCAGAATGCTTCGCTGATCGGTGTCGGAGGGTTTGCGGGCAATCCAGCCCTTCTTCTGCAGCCGCTTTGCAATGCTCGTTGCCGTACTAAGCGGCGCGCCGAGCTCGCCGGCGAGCTCGGACATCGCCATCTCTCCATGGAATTGCAGCACCATCAATGCACTTAGCTCCGAGCGGCTCATCTGTTCCTCCAGCGCGGTAGCGTCGGGGAATACACTTAGAGGCCGCAGCCCCTGCTTGAACAATAATTCGATCAGTTGGTCCATTGCTGCATCCTCTTTTAATACGATATCGTACTAACCACAGACTCATAATACTACGATATCGTATTAATTGCAAGGGGCGCTAGCTCGCAGTATAGCGAGAAACATTTTAAGTAACAGTTGACTAAAATTAACAGGTGGGTTAAATTCTTGATACGTAACGTATCGCACCAGAGGGTCGAAAATTTTGATTAGGGAGGTTATTTTGTATGCTTTCATTTTGGCGCCATGGTTCCACCCGGACCGGACAGAGATTAGCTTGTTTGGCGGTCGTCTTTCTGCTTGCTGTCTCGCTCCTTGCCCCCGGCTTGCAGCCGATTGTCCATGCCGAGGGCTCCGCAGGCCCGGCATCCACGGAATCGCCGGGAGTGCTGCAATTCTCGGCGGACAGCTACACAGTCAGTAGAAATGATCAAAATACCCTTTATTTGACGGTGACACGCACGAACGGATCGAAGGGTACAGTAGCGGTTGATTATCGCTTCGAAGATGGGACAGCTAAAGGGAGTGGTGGTAGTTATGGTTGGGGTGATTATACTAATTATGACTCCACTAGAACGTTGATATTTGCTGAAGGAGAGGTCCGTAAGACGATTAGAGTCTCGATCAATTTCCATGATGACAACCTGGAAGAGGAGTATTTCACCGTATGGCTGGATAACCCAACAGGAGGGGCGACGATTGGAGCAGTACACAGCAACAAGGTCACCATTAAAAGTCCCCCTATTGACCCGATAAAGTTTCGGTGCACCTTTACCAGTGATGACTATGCATTCTACGAGGGGGAGGATGAGTATATTACGGTTACCGTCGAATGCCGAGGTTCGGAATATGAGAGCACCTATCTCAGGTATAGAACGACGGACGGAACGGCTGTCAGCGGTAGTGATTACACGGCCCAAACTTTTAATGTTGGAACAGATTGGAGATATGCTCCCACTGAGATTAAAATACCTATCCGTGAGGACAAGGAGATTGAAGACGATGAATATTTCACCCTTACATTAAGTGATCCGTATCCGGCAGGTAAAACTGCCGCTGGGGCTATTGCAAGCGCGCGAGTGACGATCATTGATGACGATGCCAGTGAGGAGACAGAAGGAGAGTTGCAGTTCAGTGAAGCTAACTTCTCAGTGTCAGAGGAGGATTATTATGACTACAGCTCCCCATTATGTGATGAATACTATTGCTATGGCTTGAACTATGCCGAGATTAAAGTCATCCGGGAGAATGGTGCAAGGGGAATCGTGAAAGTCAAATACCAGATTGCAAACGGCAGTGCATCCGACAATGATTTTGAGAACCATCAGCATGGAGAGCTGACCTTCCTGAGAGGAGAGACGGAGAAAATCATTCGAGTGAAAATAACAGATGATTACCTGTTCGAAGGGGATGAAGACTTTACAGTAACGTTAAGCGATCCTACGGGAGGGGCGACCCTTGGCGGACAGACCAGCACCAGAGTGACCATTGTTGATGACGAGTCGGGAATTACCCTGCCAGAGAGAATTAGTCTGAACAAAACAGAGCTTCTGTTGCGGCCGGGGGGATATGGGGATCTGCTGAGGGCTACAGTATCTCCATTGAATTATACCCCCGGCTTGGTATGGAAGAGCAGCAATCCGGCTGTTGCTACTGTATCCGACGACGGCCTTGTAACCCCGCATTCGTCAGGAAAGGCAACGATAACGGTTGCATCGGAGCATGGCGGACC
This sequence comes from Paenibacillus oenotherae, assembly GCF_019443105.1. Lineage (GTDB taxonomy): Bacteria > Bacillota > Bacilli > Paenibacillales > Paenibacillaceae > Paenibacillus_Z > Paenibacillus_Z oenotherae. The sequence continues at coordinate 275,310 of NZ_JAHZIJ010000005.1, read as the reverse complement.
GACAGCCGAATGCTCCGTGAAAGTCGCGAACCAAGGGAAGCTCACGCATCTGGATATGGTCGAGAGTCAAATCGGGATGATGCCGCACGAGGTTATACCGTTGTATATCATGGCCGTATATGAGAACGGGGAACGGAAGAATATTGCCAAGGATCCTCGCACTAAATATACAATCAGCAATCCCGCCGCTATTAGTATCATCAACGGCAAGGTTTGGTCCGCACATGGAGGCGGAGAAGCGACAGTCACCGTCGTATATGACGGGAAGTACAAGACGACGTTTACAGTCTCCTCGTCCCTGGTTTCTGCGGTCAATCTTACTCCATCGGTAAAGCAGGTTACGATGCCATCAGGGTTCAGCCGAACCTATGTCGACTTAGTCGCTACTTTCTCCGACGGCACCAAGCGAAGTGTTACTCAACAAGCGACATGGCAAACGAACAGTCAGGATCTGGTTACTGTCAATGGAGGAACACTGACATCAGGCGCTCCCCGCTTCAAAGGCACAACTGCGGTTACAGCTGTCTATCACGGGATAGTTGTATACATCCCGGTACATGTCACCTAGGAAAGACCAGCAGAAATTCACGTCCGGCTGTTGAAGCTGAAGCCTCCTGACTAGGGGGAATTCCATCATCAACGAAACCATCAACGATGAACATTCCTGCGAAAGTGCAGGTTTTCCCTCGTTTCAGCCTGCTAAAGACGAAATGCCTGCCAGAGTGCAGGTATTTCGTCTTATTTGCCGCTCTAGACCCATTCCGCCTCCTAATTAATGCTTATTCGCAGGCATTCCACCTTCTACGCCTTCTTTTAACTATAATTCCTGCACTTTCGCAGGCTTCCTTCTCCCCCGGCGAGTAGTGTGGTCAATTGCTGCTTTCGTTCGGACATGCGCACGTTCTCAATACCGCCAATACCACTCAATTACCGTCCAAATACCGCTCAAATACCACCCAAGTACCACCCAAGTACCACCCAAGTACCACCCAAGTACCACCCAAGTACCACCCAAGTACCACCCAAGTACCGTCCAAGTACCGCTCAAATACCACCCAAGTGCCACCCAAGTGCCACTCAAGTATCACCCAAGTACCGTCCAAATACCACCCAAGTATCACCCCGACGCACAGTGCAGGCTGCGGCCTGAATCGTCATATTGACACCTTCCTGAACGGAGGGTGATAATTGTCGGGATAAACAAGAAATGACAGTCGAGGGAGCGATTGCAGGATGAACGAGGAGCTTGATTGGTTGACTCCATACAGAGAGGGGTTGGATAAATATACGCTTGAGCAGCTGCAGGATAAGCCCGACGCCGAGCAGTGGTCGCTTGGACAGCTGTATAACCATCTGATCCATGCGGCATTATCCATGCAGGTGCGTTCTATTGAAGCATGTGCCGCTGCAGAAGAAGAGCAGCCACTGGGAAAAACAGAGGCAGGCGAAGGGATTTTCCAATTGGGCGATATCCCGCCGGTTAAGATCAAGGTGCCGGGCTCGCCGGAATATACGCCGCATAATCCGCAGAGCAAGGAAGAACTGGAGAAGGGGCTTGCGGCGGTAGAGGAAAATTACAGGAAGTGGTCGGGAGCCATTGCGGACATTAACCCGAATTGTAAAGTGGAGCATTTCGCCTTGGGCTGGATGAACGCGCAGGAATGGTATTCGTTTATGCCGATGCATTTCCGTCATCATTTGCGGCAGAAGAGAGAGCTTGAAGAGCGCCTTGGCATGTAATGGCAGGAGATGACAATATAATGGAGAATGCTTTATAGGATGACGACATCTGACAAGTAAGGGGCTGCTTTAATGAATCCGCAACTGACAGAACGAGTGAAGCAAACCCAGCGTAAGCTTCGGAAACAAACATTGACCGCGATCTTTGATGAATTCGACGGCAAGCTGATGGAGCTGGACCGCAAGAAGCGGACGGAGAAATATCGGAAAATGGCGAGCGGGCCGTTCTCTTTTTTTCGCGGCAGCGCTTATCTGTTTTATTTTGACGTGACGAGAGAGTGGTTCCCGTATCATTCGCAGCCGGACCGGCCGACGTGGATTCAGGGCGATCTGCACTTTGAGAATTTTGGCGCCTTCCGCAGCGAGACGGGTGAGCTTGTTTATGATGTGAATGATTTTGATGAGGGATATTTGGGCTCGTATTTGTATGATCTGCTTCGGATGTCTGTAAGTATCGCGCTTGTATGCCGAATCAAGGAACTGCCGCCCGAGGCGCAGGCGAATGTCATCACGACGTATTTGCAGGCCTATTCGAAACAAATGCGGCGGTTCGCCAAAGGGAAGGATGATCCGGCGACGTTCTCTATGAATGAGGAGCGTGCGGAGGGGCATATCCGGAAGCTGCTCAAGAAGCTGCGCAAGCGCAAGGATCAGCATTTCCTTGAGAAAGTGACGGCGATGATGCAGGAGGGACGGCAATTCGCCGCCAGCGAGGAGATCGTTCCGGCAACAGAGGAGGAGCGGGCGGCGCTGCTGCAGGCATGGCCTCAATATTTGCAGGCTATGAGGGAGCGCGGAGCAGAGGAGCGGCATTTTCGCATTAAGGATATTGCGGTCAAGCATGGCTCAGGGACGGCTTCCATCGGGCTTGACCGGTTCTATGTGCTGATTGAAGGCGGGGACGGGGAGCAGGGGCTGGACGATATTGTGCTGGAAGTGAAAGAGGTGCGTGTGCCGGTCCCGGCTTATTTTATGCCGTATGACGAGTCGTTCTGGCGCTCATTCGGGCATCAGGGCAACCGGGTGATCACGACCCAGCAGGCGATGCATCATGAGGCTGATCCTTATCTCGGCTATCTGTCGCTTGGTGAGCGGGAGTTCTATGTGAGGGAGCGTTCTCCCTACAAGAAGAGATTGAAGCTGGAATCGCTGGAGACGGTGGAGGATCTCTTGCAGGTCGTTGAAGGGATGGGCAGCCTCACGGCGAAAATGCACGCACGGGCAGATGCTGATGTTGAGCATGGCGTGCTCGCCTATCATAGCGAGGCGGAGATCGTCCGGGCTATGGGCAATGACGAGGACACGTTCTGCGCATCTGTTGCACAGTGGGCATTATCCTATACGGAGCAAGTGGAGCTTGACTATGAGCTGTTCGTGGAGTGGTCGGGCAATCGGCGCAAGCGCTAATTCTATATTTCGTAAAAAGCATCCCCGAGCACTGCTGAACAAGCATGTGCCTGGGGATGTTTGTTTTCACGTATGCTTCCATCGCAATCGCGAAGCAGAGGCGTCGTGCAGCTTGTCTAGCTGGTGCAGGCTTGAAGGAGGAGCAGGTCATAGGTAGCGGGAACGCCTTCCGCATTGCCGAACCGCTGTTCATAGGCGTGGAACATATCCGCGAACAAGGAACGCTTCGAGAGACCTTGGCGGCTGGATGAATCTGCCTCCGAGGCACTGGCACCCACCGCTTTGACCGTATGCAGAAAGTCGCGGACTGTGGCATGCTGTTCGCTGTGCGCGCTGCGTTCACAGGCAATGCCGATAAATTCAGCCTCAGCGAGCATGGCCTGCCATTGCTGGGGAGAGCGGAGGGATAGCCCATGCCGCTGCGGCCTCAACCCGTTCCGGCGGTAAGCGTCAGCGAATGCCTCATGCAGCTCATGGAACGTATCGGGGCCAAAGGTTGTGCAAGCCAGCAATCCTTGCGGACGCAGCAGCCTCCGTAGGCTGCGGATCGTCTCCTGTGGATGGATCAGCCATTGCAAGCAAGCATTGGAGACGATCAAATCGAAGGAGCCGGGAACCGCTTGTGCCGCCCATGTCTCAATGTCTGCGGCAATCCAATCGACACGGCTGGAGGGCGGCGGGGTTCCTTGATGGGGCGGCGCAACTTCTGGCGGGTGTGCAGACCGTGCTGATGCTGCTGGCGAGCTTGCTCCACTTGCAGAGATCCGCCTCTGAGCTGCTTGTAGCATAGCGGGAGCTACATCGACCGCAGTAATGGAGGCGGCCGGGAAAGCGGCGAGCAGCTTGGCCGTTAAGGCTCCCGTCCCGCAGCCGATCTCCAAGATGCCCGTGATAGCAGGTGACCGTCCCGCGGATAACTTGAGCACATGCGCGGCAAGGGATTCCGCCATCAGCCGCTGTACATTCGCATGAGCATCATAGGAGCTGTCCGCGCTGCGGTTGAATTGGCGCTGTATCGTTCTTAGCCTGCTGTCCATGCCACCATCTCCTTATTGCATCTGCAGTTTCTTCATAGCGTGTCAAGCCGACCGCGTGCCCGCTGCCAGCCATGGGCATGTATTGCGCATCGGGCAATTCATGGCATAGCTCCTGAGCTGCACCGGGAGGGCAGACCGTATCGTCCGTGCCATGAATGAGCAGTGATGGTATTGCAAGGCCGGGCAGCAGCGGCCTGCAATCCTCGCTGCGCAGCAGGCCGAGGCCTGCAAGCAGCGCTTCTGTGGACCAGCTGCCTGCGGGCGGCAGCCTGTCGCTATAGCCTTCGAGCCGCTCGGAGGCCGTGAGCAGCGTCTCACGGAATTTGATCTCGACGGCCTCCCGGTTCTGCTTGAGGGCGGAGCTCATCTGCCGCACATAGATATCCGGCCAGCCGAGGCTGCTCTCACCCTTGGGCCGGACAAAACAGGCGGTCCCGCTCAGCAGAATGAGCCCGTCAACGAGCCTGTTAACAGGCCCGTTGGGCGATCCGCCTGCAGGCAAGACGGCAGACTCGCCATCATCACTGCCAGCCGAGCCTCCAGGCTTCCAGGCAGTGCCGCCAGCGAGCCCGTGAGCAGTGCCGCTAGCCAGCCCGTGGGCAGTGCCGTCAGCGGGCCCGCCGGCAGTGCCGCTTGGCGGCTGATTCGCGAGCCCGTTCCATGCGAGCCGCAGCGCGATCAGCGAGCCGAGCGACCAACCGGCGAGCAGCAGCGGGCCTGCCGCCGCTTGGCGGCATTCTCTTGCAGCGGCGTCAGCGATAGCATAGAACTGCTCCGGAGATTCCGCATGCGCATAGCCCGCTGCGGCATGCCGCCATTCCGGCAGACTGCCGCGCAGAGAGTCGAACGCGGCGTCAGCGATGCTCCAGCCGCTGAGCCATAGAATCGTCCCGGTGTTCTGGGACGAACGCTGCTGGGATTGCAGCATATGCGCAGAGTTGGTCATTGCTTCAGCACCCCCATCTCTATGCCGAGGCTGCGAATGTGCCGGGCGGCATCCTGAAGAGCATCATCCGAATGAGCGGCTGACAGGGAGAAACGGATCCGCGCTGTTCCTTCGGGCACAGTTGGCGGGCGGATCGCGACCGCCGCAATGCCGGAGGCTTGGAGCGCAGCGCTGAATGCAAGAGCGAGGCCGTTGTCGCCGATAATGACCGGGACAATCGGCGAATTGCCCTCACCGACCTGGAATCCGGCGTCCTGCAAAGCCGAGCGGAATTTCAAGCCCGCAGCAAGCAGGCGTTGGCGTCTTCCATGCTCTGTCTGTACAAGCTGGAGCGCTTGCGAGATGCCAGCCACAACAGCGGGCGGCAGCGCCGTTGAATATATGAAAGGCCTTGCTTTATTAATAAGCCAACGGATAAGGGTCCTGCTGCCGGAGACATAAGCGCCATAGACGCCGAAAGCCTTGCTGAACGTACCCATGTGAACGTCAATATCGTTCTGAATGCCGAGCGCATGGCACAGCCCTTCGCCGCGTGTGCCATAAATGCCGCCGCTATGCGCTTCGTCTACCATCAGCATTGCGCCGTATTGTTCTTTGAGCGCAACCAATTCCGGCAGCAGCGCCTGATCGCCATCCATCGAGAATATCGTATCCGTAACAATGAGCTTGCGCCTGGCGCCACGGTGCTTGTCTAGCAGGTGGCGCAGATGCTCCAGGTCGTTATGGCGGTAGCGGGCATGGTCAGCGCGGCTAAGTGTAATTCCATCCACAATGCTGGCGTGGTTGAGCCGGTCGCTGAACACGGCATCGCCCCGGCCGACCAAGGCGCTGATCACGCCGGTATTAGCCATATAACCGTTCGCGGCAACAAGCGCCGCATCCGTCCCCTGCCAGCTGGCGAGCGCTTGTTCAAGCTTGCGATACGGAGGCCGATTGCCGGTTACAAGGCGCGATGCGCCTGAACCGGCGCCATCGGCCGCAAGTGCCGTGCGCATCGCCTCAATAATGGCGGGATGCTGCGCAAGCCCAAGATAATCATTGGACGACAGGTCCAGAAGCTCCTGCCCATCCCGTATTATGAAGCCCGGCCGACCCGCAATAGGGGCGCTGTCGCGAAGCTGCCGTTCCAGCGCCTTGTCTGCGAGTGCAGCAAGCTCTTGCTCCATCCATTCCATCTGGCTTCCTCCGTCTACAGCGCGCACATTTCGATCTCGAAGCCCATATCTTCGATAATGTGATGATCCGTTGTTACCTCTTGGCCTGCCGTGGTCAAATAATCTCCGACGAACAGCGAGTTCGCCGCATAGAGCGACATTGGCTGCAGCGTGCGAAGATTAACCTCGCGGCCGCCGGCTACACGAATTTCTTTGGACGGGCAAATAAACCGGAAGAGGGCCAGCACCTTCAGTCCTTTCATGGCTGGTGTGCGTCCTGCGTTCTCCAGCGGAGTTCCGGGAATTGCGTTGAGGAAATTTATCGGGATGGAGTCCGCATCCAGATCGCGAAGGGAGTAAGCCATCTCGACAATTTCCTGATTCGTCTCGCCCATGCCGATAATAACGCCGGAGCAGGGGGACATGCCGTAGGACTTGACCTCTTCCACTGTTTCCACACGCTGGTCATAGGTATGTGTCGTTGTAATAGAAGGATAATTGGCTCTGCTGGTGTTCAGATTATGATTGTAGCGGTGAACTCCGGCTTCTGCGAGCTGCTTCGCTTGCCCGTCCTTCAGAATGCCGAGGCATGCGCAGATTTTGAGCGGCATCGTGTCACGAATCTCCTTGACGGCTTCTACGACCTGCTGAAGCTCCTTGTCTGTAGGGCCTTTGCCCGCAGCTACGATGCAGTACGTGCCAGCCTTGCGCGACATCGCCTCACGCGCGCCTGCCAGCAGCGTATCCTTGTCCAGCAGCGTATACTTCTTGACCGGAGCAGTCGATACGATCGATTGCGAGCAGTAGCCGCAGTCTTCCGGACAGAGGCCGCTTTTGGCATTGATGATCATGTTGAGCTTTACTTTCTTGCCATAATAATGCTTGCGTACAGTAAAAGCAGCTTGCAGAATCGGCAGCAGCTCATCATTGTCGGCTTCCAATACGCTGAGCGCTTCCTCCATCGTCAAACGTTCGCCGTCGAGCGCTTTCTGAGCAAGCAGCTGCCAATTCATCGTAGCGGATAAAGTTGTCATCCTAATCATCCTCCTGGATTATCTCAATTCATCTATGTTCAAAGCCTGCCTTATAGGCGACAAATCGATCGTTCTAGTGAGCTTCGCCAACTCCTTGGCGTTCAGAGCTCTATCCGGCGATATGCGGGGAAATCTCCCCAGCACCCGCATGCCGCTGTACTGCTCGATTAATGAGGCATTCCCTGCAATGCTGGGGTCGTCTGCCTCCAGGGCAGCCGCTGGGCCGGGGCCATCATTCAATACGACGCCGGCTACCTCAATTCCGCGCTGCCGGAGCATGAAGCCGGTTAGCAGCGTATGGTTGATGGTGCCGAGTGAGGAGCGGGCAACGATCAGCACAGGCGTTCCCAGCGCTGCAATCCAGTCAATGACGAGCGCATCATGCGTTAACGGGACGGCGACACCCCCTGCGCCCTCAATGAGCAGCGATTCATAACGCTCCATCAGGGGGAGCCCGCCTGCTGCGATTGCCTCAAGCGAGATCTCTATCCCGGCGGCCCGAGCTGCGAGGAGCGGCGTTAGCGGTGCTTCAAAAGAGAAGGGAGCGACCGACTCCGGCCGTTCATCTATCCCGGAGCCCCGGAGCAGCCGCTCGGCATCTGTATCGCCGCTGCCGATGGACGCTCCGGACTGAACCGGCTTCCACACGCCGACATTCCGCCCCTCCGCGCGCAGAGCGGCAGCGAGTGCAGCTGTAATCAACGTTTTTCCTACTCCTGTATCGGTGCCGGTAACGAATAATCCCCTTATTCGGCTCATAGCCGCCAGTCTCCCTCTGTTACATCGCGAATCGCTTCAGCAAGAATGCCGATCATGTCATCCAGCTCCGCTTCAGAACTGACAAGCGGCGGGATGAATACAATGACATTGCCCAGAGGCCGTGTCAGCATGCCAAGCTCCCTTGCCCGCAGGGAGGTACGGACACCGATTCGATCCTCCCAATCGTAAGGTTCCTTGGTTGCTTTATCGCGCACGAGCTCGATCCCGACCATAAGCCCTTGCTGCCGAATATCTCCGACATGCGGCCATGCGCCAAGCGGCGCAAGCTTTCGCGCCACAGAAGCGGCTTTATCCTGAACGCCTGCTACCAAATTCCGTTCTTCAAAAAGCTTGATGCTGGCAAGCGCAACAGCGCAGCCAAGCGGGTTGCCCGTAAATGAGTGCCCATGGAAGAACGTCTTCTGCTCCTCGTAATCGGCGTAGAAGGAGCTGTATACCTCGTCAGTGGCCAGCGTTGCAGCGACAGGCAAATAGCCGCCGGTCAGCCCTTTGCCGACAATCATCAGATCGGGCGATACATGCTCCAGATCGCAAGCGAACATCGCGCCAGTCCGTCCGAAGCCGGTCGCCACCTCATCGGCAATCAGCAGCACGCCATGCTCGCGGCATAGCGCAGCGATTGCGCTTAAGCAGCCGGAGGGCATAATCATCATGCCGCTGGCTCCTTGCACGATCGGCTCGACGATCAGCGCGGCAATCTCCTCCTTGTGCGCCTCCAGCATCGTGCGCAGGGAGGAGAGTGTTTCTTCCATCGCGCCTGCCGCACCGCCAGGATGGCGATAAGCCTGCGGATAGGGGATCACATGGGGCTGGAACAGCATGGGCCGGAAGCGTTCATGATAAAGCGGAATCGCGCCGACGCTTACCGCTCCGATCGTATCGCCATGATAGGCTTCCCTCATCGTAATGAAGGTTCGTTTATCCGTCATGCCGAGGTTATGCCAATATTGAAAGGCCATCTTCAGCGCAATCTCCACGCCAGTCGCACCGGAGTCAGAGAAGAATACCTTCGTCAATCCTTGCGGCGTGATCTCAGCGAGCTTGGCTGCAAGCTCAATAGCCGGAACATTCGCCATGCCGAGCAAAGTAGAATGAGCGACCTTGCCGAGCTGCCCGGCTATCGCCTCATTCAGTTCCGGCACGTTATGGCCATGCACATTCAGCCACACCGATGAGAAGCCATCATAATATGCGCGTCCCTGCACATCATACAGCTTGATGCCCTCACCCTTCTCGATAATGAGCGGATCCATATTGTTGTAATCTTTCATCTGCGTAAAAGGATGCCATAAATGCGCCTTATTCAGCTCTGCCAAATGTTCATAATCCGGGGTCAATGAATATCACACTCCGATTCTATGAATTGTTAACCGTGTTTATTGATTTTGGTTAACAATTAAACGTAGCTAGTTTATCAGACAGCAGCCTTGCTGTAAAGAGAAGCTTAACACCGCTTTCAAAAAAATCTCCCCGAGCCCAAAACTACTCTCAATAGGCAAGGGGAGCGCTCCCTATGGCCACTATCCCGTTCACTCAGATGAGACAGGCTGTCGAACAAGTCGAAGTATCATGCCGCGCTAAAATAACTGATGTGGGCAGTGATGTAAAAAGGTACTTCCCGCTTACAGCACTAAAAAGCAATATTTTCGCTGCTGTGAGAGGATATTTTCTTTTTACAGGTTGGGATAGCGGCAATGGATTGTATGTTTACTTCCTATAGCAGGATAAAATCGTCTTACAGTGGTCAATATCGGTGGTTTTTCCCCCGTAAGATGGAAGATCCGGCTTAACGCGAGTGCAGTAGTCAGAAGCAGGGCTCTATTCGACTATAGCTGCTGCCGAGGCAGCAGAGCTGCCCTGCACTACCTGCTCTGACTCAAGGGGATAGTGGCTATAGGATGCAAAGAGGTTGACTAATGCCGCATGCCTTGCTATTATAGCTATATAAATTGTATACAATTTAATTTTATTAAATTTTAATGGCATTAAATCTAGCAGGCCAGGCAAGTGCTGATGGCCGAAGGGTGAGACGGACAGTTATGAATCGTAATGAGCTGCTTCATTTGGATAATCAACTATGCTTTGCTCTGTATGCTTGTGCCCGGGAGGTTACGAAGCTGTATCGGCCATTTCTTGATGAACTCGGGTTGACGTATACACAATATGTGACCATGCTGGTTCTATGGGAGACAGACGGAATTCCGGTGAAGGCACTTGGCGAGCGGTTATATCTCGATTCCGGCACACTGACACCCTTGTTGAAGAAGCTTCAGGCAGCGGGATTGATCCATCGGGAACGAGACACGGCAGACGAACGCAGTGTTATTGTCAGGCTTACGGAGCAAGGCCGCGCGATGCAGCAGCTAGCTCTTGCGATTCCGGACAAGGTGTTCTGCCAGACAAGCCTGCAGCCTGAAGAGGTGGCGCAGTTAAGAGAGCAGCTTCACAAGCTGACTTCGACGATCCACCAATGCGAGCGCAGCAGTCCTGGTTCCGATCTCAATTAAGCGCAGGATCAAGCGGTGACATCTAAATTTTAGGAGGACTCTATTCATGACAACCTTATATGATTTTCAAGCGGAAACGATTAATGGACAAACGAAATCACTATCCGAATACAAGGGCAAGGTGCTTATCGTGGTCAACACGGCGAGCAAATGCGGCTTCACGCCTCAATATACGGATCTTCAAAAGCTGTACGAGCAATACCAGAGCGAAGGGCTTGAGATCGTCGGCTTCCCTTCCAATCAATTTGGCGAACAGGAGCCTGGAAGCAACTCGGATGTGCAATCCTTTTGCCAGATCAATTACGGTGTAACCTTCCCGCTGTTCGCGAAGACGGATGTTCGGGACGAGAATGCGCATCCGGTCTTTCAATATTTGACGGAATCCGCACCGTTCGAAGGGTTCGATACGACACAGCCAAGCGGCAAAATGCTCAATGCCTTCCTGAGCGAGAAGCTGCCACACTGGATGACCGACAATTCGATCAAATGGAACTTCACCAAATTCCTCGTCAACCGCGAAGGCCAGGTAGTGAAACGGTACGAATCCACAGTAGAGCCGCTGGATATGAAAGCTGATATTGAAGCGCTCCTGTAATCCAGCGGGGTGGTCACGATAAGCCCCGACCCGCAGCTCGTTAGCCTGCTATGAAAATGAACAAGAACCTCTCATCGCTCTGCAATTGGGCGTTTGGTGAGGTTCTTTTTGTTTTGGAGGCATGCCGCAGGCCTATATATCGATTAAATATATATTGATTCGATATATATAAAATGGTAAGATATGGACACCAAGGGGGTGTCTTATGACAAGCCAAGATGTAATTCTAGGCATTCTGATGAAAAAAAAGCTGGCCGGATATGACATCAAGCTCATGTTTGAGTCGGTATTTTCCTATTTCTACAATGCAAGCTTTGGGACGATCTATCCAACGCTCGGCAAGATGGAGAAGGAAGGATTAATAACGAAAGAAAATGTTATTCAGGACGGCAAGCCGAACAAACATATTTATTCCATCACAGAGGAAGGGAGAAAAAGGTTCTACGATTATCTCTATAGCGATATTCAAGCGAGTGACACGAAATCGGATTTCATGGTGCGCCTGTATTTTGGAGATCTGGCCGACAGAGGCAGAATCATACAGTGGCTTAAGAATGCAATTAGACGAGCGGAATACACCTCAGAGAGGCTTGAGACGGATTATGAGCGGTTGAAGGACACTCTGACACCTACGCAAATCATATGCATTCGGCTCGGCATCGAGAGCAGTGCCAATAAGAAGAAGGTGCTGATGGAAGGACTCCAACAGATCGAGTCTTTGGAGGAATAGGCAGGAGGTTGGATATATGGAAACGATGAAGAAGGATAGGAAGGGTTTAATTATAGCGGCCATAGCGCTTGGTCTGTTAATGTCTTCTTTGGACAATACAATCACTTCCTCGGCAATCAGCCATATTATTAAAGATATTAACGGCTTTGATCAATTCAGCTGGGTATTCACCGCTTATATGCTGGCATCAACCAGTATGATGCTCGTTTTCGGCAAAATGTCGGATTTGTTCGGACGCAAGCTCTTCTATCTAATCGGCATAGGGTTCTTTCTGTTAGGCTCCGCATTATGCGGCATGGCGCAGGATATGACGCAGCTCATTCTGTTTCGCGCGGTGCAGGGCATTGGAGCGGGCGCACTGTTCCCGATCAGCTTTACGATCATATTCACAATGTTCGCCGACCCCAAGCAGGCGGCCAAGATGTCGGGCGTTCTTGCTGGCGTATTCGGTCTTTCCTCGGTAGCCGGACCGCAGCTCGGGACATTTCTGTCGGAGCAGTGGGGCTGGAGATGGTGCTTCTACGTGAATTTGCCGATTGGCATACTATCATCATTGATTCTTATGCTCGCGCTGAAGGAATCGCGCTCGGAACGCCGTCCCTCGATTGATTACATGGGAACCGTCTGTCTGATCATTACGACGATATCGCTTATGCTCGCGCTTGAACTGGGCGGCAAAGATTTTGCATGGGGCTCCTGGCAAATTATATTGCTGTTCGCTGCTTCAATCCTTTGCGGAACGCTGCTGCTCTTCGTCGAGAGAAGGGCCAAGGAGCCTATTCTCCCGCTGCCATTGTTCAGAAACCGGATGATTGTCGGGATGACGCTGGGGTGCATTTGCCAAGGAGGGATTATGTTCTCCGCCATTTCTTACTTGCCGATATTCTCAACCGCTGTTCTGGGCAATGCCAACTCCAATACGCTGTTGACGCCGATGATGTTCTCCTTGATGGTAGGAGCTATTGCATTCGGGTTCCTGCAGCAGATTCTTAGTTACCGTCTCATGCTGGCTTTGTCCATGACGGGCGGAATTGTGGTAAGCGTACTGCTGGCAACAGTCAGTCATCATGCTTCTACATGGTATATGGTTGGTCTTATGATCGCTCTTGGATTAATTGTAATTGGACCGTTGATGAGCGTGGCTCAGAATGCGGTGGCAATGAGTGTGGATCGCAAGTATATCGGCATTAGCTCCTCGTTCGTAGGGTTTTGGCGCAATATAGGCGGTGTATTGGGCGCTTCGATTATTGCCACAATCGTGAACAACGATTACAAGCATATTGTGCAGGAGGGAGCTGTCAGCAACGGTATTCCTGCTGATCAGGTAAGCAAGTGGACGAATCCCGATCTCATTATTCAAGCGGGCGCCGGGATCCCCAAGCAAATACTGGGCTTCGTTCGGGACTCGCTTGGCTCGGCGATTAATCATGGCTTTATTCTATGCATCATTTTCGGTGCGATTGGGATTGCGGCAGCACTCATTGCAGGTCCAGGGCGATATGTAAGGCCCTCGCAGCCAGTTGAACAGGCGACTGCCGGGCACATGTAGCCCGCGGCGATCCCGCAAACATCCTTCTAACCGATACGCAGCAGTTCTCTCTTATAATCAAACGGGAAATTGTGTATTATAGTAGGATAGAAATTTACGTGGGAAAGGTTGGTCGCAGTGGACAACAAGACATCATCTTCGAACTTCATAAAAAATATTGTTGCGGAAGATTTGAAAGTCGGCAAAGTAAGCGAGATTGTTACGCGATTTCCGCCGGAGCCCAACGGTTATCTGCACATCGGCCATGCCAAGTCGATCTGCCTGAACTTCGAGCTTGCGGATGAGTTTAAAGGGATAACGAACCTGCGGTTCGATGATACGAATCCGCTCAAGGAAGATACGGAATACGTGGAAGCAATTCAGGAGGATGTTCGCTGGCTCGGCTTCGAATGGGACAATCTCCGCTTTGCGTCGGATTATTTTGAAGAAATGTACAACCGTGCCGTATTGCTTATCAAGAAAGGCAAAGCATACGTGTGCGATTTGTCTGCCGAGGAAACCCGTGAAGCGCGCGGCACATTAACGGAGCCGGGCAAGAACAGCCCGTACCGGGACCGCAGCGTGGAAGAGAATCTGGATCTGTTCGCCCGAATGCGTGCCGGGGAATTCAAGGATGGGGAGCGTGTCCTGCGCGCCAAGATTGATATGGCATCTCCGAACATCAACATGCGCGATCCGGTCTTGTACCGCATTGCGCACACGCATCATCACCGGACAGGCGATGCTTGGTGCATCTATCCGATGTACGACTATGCGCACCCGCTGGGAGATGCGATTGAGAGCGTGACGCATTCCATCTGTACGCTTGAATTCGAGGATCATCGTCCTCTGTATGATTGGGTGATTGCGGAGTGCGAGATGGAAGCGCAGCCCCATCAATATGAATTTGCCCGCTTGAACGTGACGAATACGATTATGAGCAAGCGCTACTTGAAAATACTCGTAGACGAAGGTGTCGTGGAGAGCTGGGATGATCCGCGCATGCCGACGATCAGCGGCCTGCGCAGAAAGGGCTTTACGCCTGAGGCGATGCGCGCTTTCTGCCGCGAGATCGGAGTGGCAAGAGCGTACAGCGTCGTGGATGAGCGGATGCTGGAGCACTTTATCCGGGAGGATCTGAAGCTGAAGGCGCTCCGTACAATGGCTGTGCTCCAGCCGCTGAAGGTTGTCATCACCAACTACCCGGAAGGGCAGGTTGAGATGCTGGAAGCGGAGAACAATGCCGAGAACGAAGAGATGGGTACCCGCCAAATTCCATTCTCGCGCGAGATCTATATCGAGCGGGATGACTTTATGGAGAATCCGCCGAGCAAATATTTTCGCTTGTTCCCGGGCAATGAGGTGCGTCTCAAGCATGCGTATTTCATTACCTGCCAAGAGGTCATCAAGGATGCTGCAGGCGATGTAATTGAGCTGCGCTGCACCTATGATCCCGAGACGAAGAGCGGCAGCGGATTTACCGGACGCAAGGTAAAGGGCACGATTCACTGGGTCGATGCATCCCAGGCGGTGCCGGCGGAGTTCCGTCTCTACGAGCCGCTGATCATCGACGATGCGGAAGACTCCGGCAAGCCGTTCCTGGAGCGGATTAATCCCAATTCAATCGAAGTGCTTCAAGGGTTCGTTGAACCGAACATGAAGGAAGCGGCGGGAGGAGACAAGTTCCAATTCTTCCGTCACGGCTACTTTAATGTCGATCCCAAGCATACCCGTGCGGAGCGCTTGGTGTTTAACCGGATTGTCTCGCTCAAGAGTTCATTTGATGTAAAAGCTTAATGGTGCAGCCTCCAACGCCGTGGATGATGATATTCGCGGTTTTGGAGGCTTTTTGCTGATGCAAGCTGGCCGGTTAAGGAGAGGCGGCGAATGCTTCCTCCACCTTGGAGAGGGCGAAATCCAGCTCCGCATCTGTAATGATGAGTGGAGGTGCGAAACGGATCGTGTGCGTATGCGTTTCCTTGCATAGCAGGCCGAGCTCCATAAGCCGCTCGCAATAGGGGCGGGCTGGCTCGAACAGCTCCAGCCCGGCGAACAGGCCGCGGCCCCGGGCCTCCTTGATCGCAGGATGCTTTATTCCCCGCAGCCGTTCCAACAATGTCTTGCCCAGTCGCCGCGAACGCTCGGCAAGCTGTTCATCCTCAGTGACCTCCAGCGCTGCCAGAGCTACGGCGCAGGCAAGCGGATTGCCGCCGAATGTGGAGCCATGCGACCCGGGCTCGAACAGCCCGAGGGTCTCGGGCCCGCCGGCGACGGCTGAGACGGGCAGCACACCGCCGCCAAGCGCCTTGCCCAGCACATAAAGATCGGGCTCGATGTTCTCGTGGTCACACGCGAAGCGTCTCCCTGTTCGCCCGAATCCGGTCTGGATCTCATCGGCAATGAGCAGGACGTTATGTTTGCTGCACAGCTCGCGGACTGCCTTCAAGTAGCCGTCCGGCGGAATGCGTATCCCGGATTCTCCTTGTATCGGTTCCATAAGGAAGGCTGCTGATTGCGGGGTAATCGCCTGCTCCAGCGCTGAGGCATCCCCGTAAGCGATCATGGTGAAGCCGGGCGTGAATGGGCCGAAGTCAGCTCTGTAGCCCGCTGTTGACGACAATGAGGTAGCAGTGAGAGTGCGCCCGTGAAAATTCCCTTCACATACGATGATCTCCGCTTGCCCGGCGGGTACGCCCTTGCAGCGGTAAGCCCAGCGGCGGGCCGCCTTCAAGGCTGTCTCGACAGCCTCCGCGCCTGTATTCATAAGCAAGCTCAGCGGCTTGCCGGTATAGGCGGCGAGGCGCTCGCAAAGGGCCGCGAACGGCTCGTTGTGAAAAGCGCGCGAAGTAAGCGTTACTTTGTCGGCCTGCGCTTTCAAGGCTGCAAGGATTCGGGGATGGCGATGCCCCGCATTCAGCGCAGAGTATGCGCTCAGCATATCCATGTAGCGATTGCCCTCAGGGTCTCTTACCCATATACCATTAGATTGCTCTACTACAATCGGCAGTGGCAGGTAGTTGCTTGCGCTGAATCGCTCCGCTCGTTTTATCGTTTCCGAGGATGGCCGTTTGCTGTTGCCGGTCAAATCTGCTGTCATCGCATTCCCTCCCTCACAGAGCATATGCTGCAAAAGGCGGGCTGCATGATTAATCCTTGAATTGGGGGAGAGCCGGGAATTGCTTGAACATGCTCCTGGTGGATTTACCCTGTGGCATTATCCCTTTGAGTCAGTCGACGGTAAAGTGGGCTGCTCTATTTTGAAGGAATAGGGCATGCCGCTGTTGCTGTCTTTATCGCCTATAGCCACTATCCCCTTGAGTCAGTCCAGATATTGAACCTTTCTGGTTTTTCTGGGTACATATGGGTGGTCTGTCGATCCATCTGAGTGAAAGGGATAGTGGCTATAGGGAGCAGAACCCCCAGTACCGGGGAACGGCAGCGTGAGAATAAATTTGAAAGCAGCCTTGCAGTGCTTGTGGTTGTTTGTGTTGACTTAACGGAGGGCGGGTGTTATATAACAGTCTAAGCGCTCTTGCGGTGGATATTCTGCGGTGATACAACGATCAATTAAAGGTGGTGATTATGATGAGGGATAAGGGAATTAGCGGCATTGTATTAGCTGGCGGGCAAAGTGTGCGAATGGGGACGGATAAGGCGCTGCTGGACATTAACGGAAAGCCGCTGCTGCAGCTTCTGGTTGAACAGCTGTCAGAGCTGTGTGAGCCTGTCATTATTGCTGTAGGAGATGGCGAACGGGAACAAAGCTACCGCGATGCATTGGGAGAATGGAGCCAGAGAAGCATATTCGTCCGCGATGCCTATCCCGGCAGCGGCCCGCTCGCTGGACTTCATGCAGCACTGTCTGCGCTGCCGGAAGGCTATGCCTTTGTTACGGCATGTGATATGCCTTGCTTGTCGGAGCCGCTGCTGCGGCGAATGATAGCGAGAACGGAAGCAGCCGGACGGACCGCAGCTCCTTCGCCGGATACATCGGCCGAGATAGGGATAGCAGCAGCTCCGGATGTCATCATGACAGCAGAGCAGCCGTTCCATGCGCTTTATCATGCACGCATTGCAGGCAAGCTTGAGGGATTGCTTCAAGAGGGAGAGTATCGTGTTATGAGGATGCTGGCCCAGTTAAGTACGGAGGTTATTCCGTTGGATGAAGAGGAAGAGCAAGCGTTCCAGAATCTGAATACACCGGAGGCTTACAGGCAGTTCCTGCAGCGCCGGACTTAGGCGGGACTTGCCCCCTTATACGGGGACATTCATAAGCGAGAACTTATACGTACATGCGGAATAACCCAGCGGCCATTGAGGCCGACTGGGTTGTTCCATTTGCGGGCGAGGGCGGCGCATGGAGAGGAAGACGGAGTGGTCGGGGTCTTCCTCGAATGCCGCGCGCACCACGCCCGCGGTGTTATTGTTCTTGTCCAAAGCTCTCGCGATCCGCTCGTTCAATCTGTGCTGCGCATACCTTGAATTCCGGCATCCGGCTTATGGGATGCAAGGCATCATTTGTGAGCAGGTTGATTGAATGCTCGCCGCCCCAATGAAACGGAACGAACACAGTAGTCGGATGTATTTCCTGTGAGATCTTCACATCGAATACGAGCGAGCCGCGGCGGGTAGTAATCCGTATCCGATCACCAAAGCGAAGCCGGATCCGCTCGGCGATGGAAGGATGAATCTCCGCCACCGGAACCGCCGCTTTCTTCATCAGAGCCGCGGTGCGGCGAGTCTGCGCTCCGCTCAAGTAATGGTTGCCGAGACGCCCTGTAGTCAAGATGTAAGGATAGTCGCGGTCAGTCGTTTCCGCTGGCTTCTTGGGCGTAATGCCATGCAGCTTGGCGCGTCCGCCTGGAAGGTAGTAAGTGTTGTTCTCGAACATCCGGGGTGTGCCTGGATGCTCATCTGACGGACAGGGCCAGAACAAACCCTTATGCTCCTTGATTCGTTCATAAGACATTCCACTATAGTCAGCCTTCCCGCCTTCCGTTGCGCGGCACAGCTCCTCGAATACCTCCTGCGGCGAGCCGTACTGAAAATACTGGCCGCGTCCGAGCTTCTCAGCCAGCTTGCGGATCAGCATATAATCCTCCATCGCTTCGCCGGGAGTATGGAATGCGCGCGGACGGTGGAAGACACGTCCTTCCAGATTGGTAAGTGTCCCCTCGGCCTCCAGAAAGGAAGAGCCGGGCAGCAGCCAGTGGGCATATGCTGCCGTTTCCGTCTCGAACATATCGACGACAATAAGCAGCTCCAGCTTCTTGAGCGCTTCGGCGACATGTGAGCTGTTCGGGCTTGATACGAGCGGATTGGACCCAAGTACGATCATCGCTTTAATCTCGCCATCGTGAATTTTGCCGAACAGCTCATAAGCGGATACCCCTTTGCCTGGCAGCTCATCGGGATGAATGCCCCAAACTCCGGCTACATGCTCCCGCGCTGCCGGATCATCAATCATCCGGTAGCCAGGCAGCTGGTCGGCCTTCTGTCCATGCTCGCGGCCGCCTTGACCGTTCGCTTGACCGGTAACGGCTCCGAAGCCGCTGCCGGGCTTGCCCATCTTGCCCGTCAACAGGCACAGGTTAATATAATTAAGCGTGTGCTCAACGCCGTTAACCTGCTGCTCCAGACCGCGCGCAGTCAGTACAATGCCGGTCTCCGCATTGGCGAAGCCGCGCGCAATCGTACGGATAACCTCTTTGGGAATACCGGTATAGACCGATACGGTATCGGGGGAGAAGTGCTGCACCGACTCCACGATTTCTTCAAAGCCAGTTGTATACGACTCCACGAATGCTTTGTCATAGAGCCCTTCATTTACAATAACGTGCAGCAGGCTGTTCACGAATACAGAATCGAAGCCAGGCTGCAGATTGACGTGGATATCTGCGAGCTTGGAGGTCATCGTTTGTCTTGGATCAATCGTAACGATGATCGCCTTTTGCTTCTTCGCTGCCATGAGATAAGGCACCATCGTAGGCTGGCATTCCGCAATATTCGTTCCGGCCAATATAATATATTTGGCCATCGGAATGTCATCGAGAGGCACGTTCATCCCGCGGTCAATGCCGAATGCACGAACCTGGGCGGCGGCAGCTGAAGACATGCAGTATCTGCCGTTGTAATCGATATACTTCGACCGCAATGCGACACGGGTGAATTTGCCGAGCAGATAGCTCATTTCATTCGTTAATGAACCGCCTCCGAACACCGAAACCGCATCGTTCCCATAGCGCTGCTGAATAGATTGAATGCGGGAAGAGATTTCATCCAGCGCATCGTCCCAGCCGGATTGCTGCCAAGGCTCCCCGGGCAGGGCGGAAGCTAGCCGGCGCTGCGGCGCCATAAGGCGCTCGGGGTGAAGAACATGCCCCAGCGTATTCAGCCCCTTTTGACACAGCCGACCGGTCGCCACAGGGAAATTTTGGCTTGGTTTGACCTCCCAGCCGACCTCATTGTCAGTACGAATGAGATCTATTCCACATTGCATACTGCAATAGCAGCAATGAGAATGCAGGCGATCCTGGTTCAATTCAGCGGCGATGGGTGCTGCAGGCATAGAAATCCCTCCGTTTGGTGTTCGTGGTTCATTTATCCGTTTGTTGCATCACGGGCCAGCGCGGGCTGCCCGGAAGTTTCAAGCAGGGCAGGGACTTCCGGGAGGCTCGCGTATTCGGCAGGGGATTGGCTCGCGCCTGTTCCCCACCAATCAATGACGTCAAGCAGCTCATGAATGTCGAAAACGTCGAAGGCATCCATATGCTGCACCTGTTAAGAGACAGCCGGGTTTTGGAGCGACGATTGATCCAATGCTTTGCCGCCGCTGCCAATCCAGGTCTTCTTCCATGATTTCTGTACAATGAAGATCAGTACAATACAAGATAAGGCGATACCGCTAAGAATCAGGAAGCCTGGCGTGTATGAGCCTGTCGAAAGCTTCAGATTGCCGAGAATCTTAGGCAGGAAGTAACCGCCCAGACCGCCTGCTGCTCCGACGATCCCTGTAATAATGCCGATCTCCTTCTGGAACCGCTGCGGCACAAGCTGGAATACGGAACCGTTCCCCATTCCAAGCGCCATCATGCCTACGAACAGCAATACCGTGATGACGGATAGCGGAGGAAGTGCAGAGACCGCCGCCAGCATGATGCCAACTACACCGTAGAGCACCATGAGCATTCGGATACCGCCGATCTTGTCGGCCAACCAACCGCCGACAGGCCGGAAGAAGCTGCCCGCGATAACGCAGATTGTCGTGAAATCCGCTGCGCGTACCGGGCTTAATCCATACTCTGTATTGAAGAAAATCGTTAAATAGTTCGACATTCCGACGAATCCGCCGAAGGTTACGCTGTACAGAATACAGAACATCCACGTATCGCGCTGCTTCAGAACGGCGCCGTAATCAGCAAGCTTGCGCGGCGATGGTTGTGTCGGACTGTCTTTGGCAAGCAGGGAAAAGGTTATAAAAACGATCGCAATCGGAATAAGTGCAAGGCCGAACACGACTTCCCAGGAACCGTAGTGCTGCGCAATCCGGTTCGCGAACAGGGTCGTAAATACAGTACCGCTGTTGCCGGCTCCGGCAATACCCATGGCCAAGCCTTGATATTGCGGCGGGTACCAGCGGCTGGCGAGCGGCAGTGCTGCGGCGAACGATGCGCCAGCAACGCCAAGAAGCAGGGCAACAATGTAGAGCTCGCTAAGCGAATCTACGAATTTCCAGCCCCATACGAGCGGCACCATTGTAAGCAGCATACCGAGCTGCCCGGTTCTTTAAGGTCCGATAACATCTGTAAGGTAACCAAGCACCAAGCGGAGAATGGAACCGCCCAGAATCGGCAGTGCAACAAGGTTTGCTTTTTGCGCGGCATCCATCGGATAGTCGCTCATAACAACAACTGCAAGCGGTCCGAGCAATACCCATACCATAAAGCTGACATCAAAGTACAAAAACGCGCTTAGCAACGAAGGGCTGTGACCACTTTTCAAAAAGCTTTTCCTATCCATCATTCAAAAAACTCCTCTCCGAATTGAGCTTTCTGTTTCTCTCTGTTTCTCTCTTTTGGTTTTCTCTCTTTTTCTGTTCTCTCTGTTTTTCCGCGTTTCTCTCCGTTTTCTTGCTGGCCTTTCTCTCACGTTCTCTCTGGTTTCTCTCCCGTGTACCTTTGCAGTTCAGTTGATTCCTTTGTCAGTAGTGACTTAGCGTCTGCTAATCCTACAACAATAAAAGGCCGCACTGCAGACGTAGATTCTGCAATCCGGCCTCTTTGCCATCAGTTGCACGTCGGTGTGCAGACTGAGTAATCTCTAAACGATTCACTTCTTTGTGAACATATTTGCATTATATGCGACACGTAAACATCATGTCAATATATCTAACATTAACTTTTTTTACAGATCGTTATCGCTCATAATGACCTGTCTTAGCCATGTATCAGCTGGTACACTTTGACGATGGACGCGGCAATATCGCCGATGCGCTTGCGCTCATTCATCGCCTGCTTGCGCAGGAAATCATAGGCCTCCGCCTCGGAGATCCCTTTAATCTCGCATAGAACGGTCTTCGCCTGGTCAATCCATTTGCGCTCCTCAAGGCGCTGCAGGAGCCCATCCCGCTCATCAGCCCATCTCTTGCGCTGTTGAAACACACGCAAGCTCCATTTCAGCGCGTATTGCATCTCAATAGAGTTCATGGAACTGAATAAAATACCATCCAGCGCAAAGCCCCAGTCGATTTCCTTGGGCGCAGCATTCTCTGAACACAGCCATATAATAGGAAGCTTACGCATACCTGACAAGGTAGACTGCCATTCGTTCAGCTTTGGCTGAGGAACATGCAGTACGGCGGCATCGACGACGCTAATAAATTCCTTGGCATCAGCTGGTGTGGCGGCGCGGTGCAGCGTGCGGCAGTTTTGCTGCAAACTATGCATGGATATGGTGCGATTGCTCTCTTCGACGAGCAGTATTGATTTCAACATGATAAACGTCACCTCTTTATTAAGGGGCATACCTAAAGACACGGTCCCAAGCCATTAAATGTGTAATAAAATATAACACATTGAAGCTTGGAATGTCGATGCAAAAATGAGCTCATTTGACAAACGTAACATGCCTCTTCATGGAATGTCTTTTTTATGTTAACTATATTGACATTAAAGTGTGTCTACATATATACTTAAACCTAAGAAGTGAAGTTTACCGACACAAAGGCGTGTCATTTAACCCGGCAATGGAGCCTATTCTACTCGTCACAGCGACAGTGGAATGGGCTTTTATGTTTTTATAAAGGAGAGAATATCGAATGAAGAGAAAATTAGTCATGATCGGCAACGGCATGGCAGGTGTTTCGTTCGTAGAGCAGCTACTGAAATTAAACCCTCATCGGTATGAAGTGACAATTATTGGCGCTGAGCCTCACCCCAACTATAACCGGATTATGCTCTCGTCTGTACTTGCAGGTGATGCGAGCATGCAGGACATTATTCTGAATGATTGGGATTGGTACCGTGATAACGACATTACCCTTCATTACGGTCAAACTGCCGGAAGCATAGATACTGCAAAACAGGTTGTTACAACGGATAAAGGCATCGAAGTGGCGTATGACGAGCTTGTGCTCGCGACCGGCTCGCTGCCGTTCATGCTGCCGCTGCCTGGGGCGGACAAGGAAGGCGTCATTGCATTCCGTGATATTAAAGACTGTGAAGCGATGATCGATGCATCGAAAAAATACCGCAAGGCCGTTGTTATTGGCGGCGGCTTGCTCGGCCTTGAAGCAGCGCGCGGTCTCGTCAATCTGAAGATGGATGTCAGCGTTGTTCACATTTTCGATTGTCTGATGGAGCGTCAGCTTGACCCGACCGCCTCCAAGCTGCTCCAGGCAGAGCTTGAGGGCCAAGGGATGAACTTCCTGCTGGAGAAGCAGTCTGAATCCATCATCGGCAAGAAGCGTGTAGCCGGATTGAAGTTCAAGGATGGCACGCATGTCGATGCAGACCTCATCGTAATGGCGGTCGGCATCAAGCCGAATGTGCAGCTGGCCAAGGACTGCGGTATCGAAGTGAATCGAGGCATCGTCGTCAATGACTACATGCAGACGAACATTCCTAATATATATGCAGTGGGAGAGTGCGCAGAGCACCGCGGGATCGCTTATGGCCTCGTTGCGCCTCTGTATGAGCAGGGGGCAATCCTTGCGAAGAAGCTTGCCGGTGTAGAGAGCGAGGGCTACCAGGGCTCGGTTGTTTCGACCAAGCTCAAAGTATCCGGTGTCAATGTGTTCTCGGCCGGAAGGTTCACGGATGAGCCGGGCACTCAGGCGCTGCGCATTCAGGACGGACTAGAGGGCGTCTACAAGAAGGTTGTCTTTGAGAAAGGCAAAGTGGTAGGTGCGGTATTGTTCGGCGATACAAGCGACAGCTCGCGGCTGTTCTCGGTTATCCGCAGCGGTGAGGACTTCAGCGGACGAGAGAAGGAAGTGCTCTTCGGCCCATCCGGCGGGGGCAAGCCGGCAAGCACGGAGGATCTCGTTGCGGCAATGAGCGGGGACGAAATCGTATGCGGCTGTAACGGTGTTACCAAAGAGACGATTACAGAAGCGATAATGGAGAAGGGCTGCGTCAGCGTCGCTGAGATTAAAGCGTGCACGAAGGCATCCGGCGGCTGCGGCGGCTGTAAGCCATTAGTGGAAGCGATTCTGACGGCGACGCTTGGAGCGGATAATGTTGCGGCGGTCAAAGAGGGCATATGCGGTTGTACGGCTCTTTCCCGCGATGAGGTTGTTGACGCCATCACACGGATGCGCCTCACAACGACAAAAGAAGTGATGCATGTGCTGGAATGGCATAATCCCGAGGGCTGCTCGAAGTGCCGTCCGGCGCTCAATTACTACCTGGGAATGGCTTTTCCAGAAGAGCATGAGGATGAGCTGGAATCGCGTTTCGTCAATGAGCGCAATCACGCGAACATTCAGAAGGACGGGACGTTCTCGGTTGTGCCGCGGATCTATGGCGGTGTAACGACGCCGGAGGATCTTAAGAAAATTGCAGTAGTTGCGGAGAAATACCATGTGCCGCTAGTCAAAATTACCGGCGGACAGCGGATTGATCTGCTCGGCGTGAAGAAGGAAGACCTGCCCGGCATGTGGAAGGATCTCGATATGCCCTCCGGCTATGCATACGGCAAGGCGCTGCGTACAGTCAAAACTTGTGTAGGCTCCACCTTCTGCCGCTTCGGAACACAGGATTCCATCAAGATGGGCATCGACATGGAGAAGAAATTCGAGCGCTTGAATACGCCGCACAAGGTGAAGCTTGCCGTATCCGGCTGCCCGCGCAACTGTGCGGAAGCAACGATTAAAGACCTTGGCGTTGTCGCGATTGACGGCGGCTGGGAGCTCTATATAGCAGGCAACGGCGGTACGAAAGTACGCGCGGCTGATCTTCTGGTGAAGGTGAAGACGGAAGAGGAAGTGCTGGAGTGGACCGGAGCCTATTTGCAGTACTATCGGGAGACGGCTAACTTCGGCGAACGTACAAGCGAATGGGCGCAGCGGATCGGATTGGATACAATCAAGCAGGAGCTGAGTGCCAAGGAGGATCGCGACAGCTACAACAGCCGCATTGATAAGACGCTTGATCTGATGAAGGATCCTTGGCTGCAAATCATCGAGAATGAGGAGCTGCGCAAAGCGTTCGATGCTTTGACGGCGCCGGCGAACCCGGAAGCTGCGGCAACAGAAGAGACGAGCAGCTGATAAGAACGAGAGGAGCAAGAGAGAATGAATGAAGTGATCGTAGGACATATTTCTGAATTCCCTGAACGGCGCGGCCGTGTCTTCCGTCTCGGTGAGCTGGAGCTGGCTCTGTTCAAGCTGTCGGATGGCGAAGTCAAGGCGGTGGAGAACAGCTGTCCGCATAAGCAAGGGAAGCTGTCGGAAGGAATCGTCTGTGACCACCATGTATATTGCCCGCTGCATGATTGGAAGATCGATCTGCAGGATGGCGTTGTACAGTCGCCGGATGAAGGCTGCGTGACGACTTTTCCTGCTCATGTGGACGCGAGCGGCAATGTCGTGCTGGTGATGAGCGAAGTGCATTCCAAAGTGTCCTAACACAGGTTATTATATATAGATAGATATTACTTCAAGGGGGGATCCGGGCATGGGTCGATTGGAAGGCAAAATTATTGCCGTGACCGGACCGCGCAAAGCGGACGAATTGAGCCGCATGATTAATAAATTTGGTGGAGAGACCGTATTAAGGCCGGCACAAGGGACGGTTTTTCTGGACGACAGTTTTATCGAGGATCAATTAAGGGCGCTTATTGACCAGCCGGCGGATTGGCTGATTCTCACGACGGGTGTTGGGACAGAGGCGTTGCTGCAAACGGCCGAGAAGCTGGGCTTGGCTGAGAGCTTTCTTGGCGCTCTGAAGTCGATGAAGCTTGGCGCAAGAGGCTACAAGACTGTGAATGTGCTGCGCAAGCTTGGGTTGACGCCGGAGGTTCGGGACGACGACGGTACGACGAGAGGGCTGCTGCGGGCTCTGGAGTCTTATGATCTGCTGGGAAGCCGTGTGGCGCTGCAGCTGTATGGAGATCCTGCCCCGAGGCTGACGGGCGTGCTTGCCGA
This sequence comes from Paenibacillus oenotherae, assembly GCF_019443105.1. Taxonomy (GTDB): domain Bacteria; phylum Bacillota; class Bacilli; order Paenibacillales; family Paenibacillaceae; genus Paenibacillus_Z; species Paenibacillus_Z oenotherae. Next base: position 249,206 of record NZ_JAHZIJ010000005.1, on the reverse strand, counting down.
GAGAGGCGCGGTATGCGAGGAATTGCTGCCCTATCGGCATATTCCGCCAGAGGGCGACGTTGTAGAGCGTCTCATCGATGAGATCGTGACGGGCAAGGTGGATGCGGTAACGATGACGAGTACGGTCCAGGTGCGATATGTGATGGGCTGCGCTGCACGGATGGGCCAGCTGGAGGCTGTGCGCGATGCATTTGCCAGCCGTGTGCTTGCAGTTGCTGTCGGGAAAGTGACGGCAGAAGCGGTATATGAGGAAGGCGTGGAGCGGGTGCTGTTCCCTGAGGAAGAACGGATGGGCAGCATGGTGGTTGCGATGAGCAAATTTTTCGGAGGCGGCTCTGATGAGCCCGATTCCGGCAGCATTTAAGGAATGGCGGAATGAGCGGGTTCTGCTTACTATATTCGGATAAAAAGCGATCGAGGAGCGTGGGTGTATATGTACGGTAAAGTGTATCTGACCGGCGCTGGACCGGGAGACCCGAAGCTGATTACGCTTCGCGGGCTGGAAACGATTCGACTTGCGGACGTCATTGTGTATGACCGTCTTGTATCCGAGGAGCTTGTGAAGGAAGCTCATTCTGGCGCAGAGCTGCTGTATGTAGGCAAGGCATCCGGACATCATTCAATGAAGCAAGAGGATATCAACGCTCTGATCGCGGATCGTGCAATGCGCGGTCTGACGGTGACACGGCTCAAGGGCGGGGATCCGTTCGTGTTCGGCCGCGGTGGAGAAGAGGCGGCCTATCTGGCGGAACGGGGAGTTGAATTCGAGATTGTACCGGGTATCTCCTCTTGCATCGCTGCGCCTGCTTATGCCGGTATCCCTGTGACGCATCGTACCCTGGCTGCATCCTTTGCGGTTATAACCGGTCATGAATGTGTGGGCAAAGATACGGCTTGTGTCGATTGGGCATGGGCTGCTGGCGCGGAGACGCTGGTCGTGCTGATGGGGTTGCAGCAGCTGCCGTTCATTATCGATCAGTTGCTTGCGAATGGCAAGCCGGCAGATACGCCGATTGCGCTTATTCAAAGCGGGACACGCGAGGAGCAGCAAACGGTGGTCGGTACGCTCGCTGATATCGTAGGTGACCCGGAAGTATCACGGCTCTCCAGTCCTGTCGCGATTGTGATCGGCCCTGTGGTCGCTATGCGGGATCGTTTGCAATGGCGCAAGATTGAAGCCGTCATTGCGTAATTCTAAGTCGTGCATTGCCGACCTCTCCCGCAGGTTTGGAGCTTGCGGCCGGTTAAATCCGTTCGATGGTTCAATTATGAACCCGGGCGGATTTTTTTGCTGCGCATTTTATTTCTCGTCTCCTATTGGTATATGATAGAACGAAAGAGCATGCTGTAAATGAATACTGCCGAGGATTGATGGCGGACCTGGAGGATGATGGAGTGGGACAAGTGCCCTATGTGGCAGAGCTGGAAGTGTGGCTTCGTGGTCATTCGGATGAGGACAAGGCAGTGGCAATGGCTGCATATATGCGGGATCAATTTCCCTTTCTTGGGATTAAGTCTCCGGAGCGGGTCGAGGCGACGCGGCAGTTTCTGAAGGAGAAGGGGACGCCTGAGCTTGAAGAGCTGGATGCTATTGTTCGCGCCCTGTGGAAGCTTCCGGAGCGGGAATACCAGTATACGGCATTGCTGCTGATGGAGAAGCGCCTGAAGAAGCTGGATGCGTCATGGATCGGGCTGCTGGAAATGATGATTACGACAGCCTCCTGGTGGGATACGGTTGATATCATTGCAGGCAAGCTTGTGGGAGGCCTGTTCGGGCGATATCCAGAGCTGATTCCGGAGTATGGGGACAAATGGATTGCATCCGACAATCTTTGGCTGCGCCGGAGTGCTCTTCTATTCCAGTTGGGATACAAGGGAAAGACGGATAAGGACTTATTGTTTGGATACATTCGCCAATGCGCGGACGAGGAGGAATTTTTCATCCGCAAGGCAATCGGCTGGGCGCTGCGGGAATATGCGAAGACCGATGAACATGCGGTGCGTGCATTCGTGAAGGAGACTCCATTATCTGCTCTCAGCGTTCGTGAAGCCTTGAAGAGAATCGGGGCATAGGCACGCCCGGCCTCGCGATATTCAGATCCATGGGAGGGCTGCTAATGAAGAGGTTCATAGGAGGCTTGGCGCTGCTTGGATTGCTGCTGCTGACGGCTTGCTCGGAGGGAAAGCCGCAATCTTTTGCAGATGCATTGAAGCAAGAGGAGGTCGCGTTCACGGAAGTGGTGCCGGCTGCGAATAGCGATTTGGAAGGCGTCCAGCCACACATATATAAGCTGGATGATGTGAATCAGCTGCATATTTATGACTTCGGTACGATAGAGAAGCGGGAATCAGGACATGATAAGTTTCAAGAGCGGCAGCAAAGCCTCAGCTCTTATCCGCCTATTGTGCTTCAAGAAGGCAGCTACTTGGTTCTCTACTATAATGACACCGTAACTACCGGCCCGCCAATAGCTGCAGATCTGGAACGAACCAAGTTTGGAAGCCAGATAGAAGCGGCGATGGAAGCCTTGAAATAAAATAGGTTAAAGACGATTGACGGCAGCATTTGTTCATGGTATTCTTAATCCCAAGCAAATAGGTAGGATTAATAGGATTAAGGTGGTGCCACCAACGATGAATCATCCCATAACCATTAAGAGCGGGCAGTTGGAACTGTCCGGTGTACTGCAATATCCCCCGCTTAATCGTGGTGAGATTAGATCGAACAAATATCCGCTCATTATCATATGCCATGGCTTTATAGGCAATCGTATAGGAACCGACAGGCTGTTTGTCGAGGCTGCCGAACGGTTAACGAAGAGCGGCTATCTGGTGCTTCGTTTCGATTACGGAGGCTGTGGCGAAAGCACGGGGGATTATGGCAGCGGCGGGTTGGATGCGCTTATTGAGCAGACGAGAACGGTGCTCGATTACGCGGCGGGCCTTGACCTTGTTGATCCTGAACGTATTATTCTGGTCGGACACAGCCTTGGGGGAGCGGTGGCTGTTCTGACGGCATCGCGCGATACCCGGGTGAAGACGCTTGTGCTGTGGGCGCCGGTTGCCCATCCCTTCATGGATATCCGCAATATTATCGGAACGAAGGCCATAGAAGAGATAGAACGGACAGGCAAAAGCGATTATATGCATTACGAGCTGACGAAGCAATTCACAGACTCGCTGGCGCAGTTCCAGCCTCTTACGGAGCTTCGTGGCTACAATGGCGATGTGCTGATCGTCCATGGCACGGCGGATACGGTTATACCGGTTGATTATTGCTTTTTGTATCAGAAAATGTTCTGGCTGCGGAAGGAAGGGAACTGCGATAAGGAAGTCATTATGCAGGCGGATCATACCTTCTCTTCCAAGGCGGAGCGTGAGCAGCTGTTCGACATTACGTTCCGTTGGATCGACGCCATTGGCAAGCGCCGCAACGATTGGAGCCTGTGGACTATCTAGCGATGTTCTAATATCCATTCACAATACAGTGGGAAAGCCCTCCTTTACGATGACTGCAAGCGGTCTCTAAGGGAGGGCTTTCCCGTGCAATAAAGGACATTAGAGGATTTAGGAGAAAGACCCTTGACAAAATTTCACTTCTGAATCATATTTAATATATGAACACATAATCATATGTTATTTCTGGATCGTGGTTAGGCGCGGAGGTTTTATCTGCGGATCACCATCTGGAGGGAGATCGTATAGTACTATAGAAGAGCATTCAAGGGAGAGGATATTTATGCACGGGCATCATAACCATTCGCATGATCACCATGGACATAACCATTCGCATGATCACCATGGACATAACCATTCGCATGATCACCATGGTCACGGTCACCATCACCACCATCATGATCACGGCAGAGACGGCAACAAGAAGGGGCTTTTCATTGCTTTAGTGATTACCGGGGGAATTATGCTGCTGGAGTTTTTCGGCGGATTAATTACGAACAGCCTTGCCCTCCTGTCAGACTCGGGCCATATGTTGAGTGATGCCAGTGCCCTCCTGCTAAGTCTGATCGCGTTATCCGTGGCAGCCAGAGCCGCTTCGCCCCGTAAAACATACGGCTACCACCGTTTCGAAATATTGGCTGCATTGTTCAATGGTGTGACGCTCTTCGTCATCGCCGGCTTTATTATATGGGAGGCTTATGAGCGCCTCTTCGCTCCCCCGACTGTAGCTAGCGGCTCGATGATGCTCATCGCATCGATCGGCCTGCTTGCGAACATTGTGAGCGCCTGGTCGCTTATGAAGAAGGGCGATGTCAAGAACAACGTTAATTTGCGCAGCGCGTATCTGCACATCATCGGAGATGCGCTCGGTTCATTAGGAGCGATAGCGGCTGGACTTGTCATGCTTATATTTGGCTGGTATATTGCAGATCCTATTATTAGTGTGATCGTCGCTTTGTTGATTCTGAAGGGTGCTTGGGGTGTAGTAGCGCATACCTTTCATATTCTGATGGAAGGCACTCCCTCCGGCATTAATCAGCAGCAGGTGAAGAAAGCGCTGGAGGATATAGAGGACGTCAAGAATGTCCATGACCTGCATATTTGGACGATTACGTCGGGGCTTGATTCATTAACCTGCCATCTGCTGGTGAGGGATGAGAGTGATCAGTCCGCCATTCTTCAAGAAGCGATTCGCATGCTCAAAGAGAAATTCAATATCGACCATGTGACGATTCAGATTGAGACGTCGATCATCCATCATGCGGAATTGCGTGTATAGGATGGCGAGAGGACGATGAGGACTTGCTTAGAGGAAGAATGCGCATCATGTTTGTTTTACTCCTGATCTGTTGCCTCTCAGGCTGTTCCAATTCGAAGGGCAATACTGCTCCACCTGAAGCGGGGGCGCCAGGGGCTGGTCAAGCTCCATCGGGGAACTCTCCGCCAGTTCATGAGCCGGAGGCCGGGCTTCAAGATGCTCTGAAGGGAATGACGCTGGATGAGAAGCTGGGACAGTTGGTTATTGCGGGGATTGAAGGAAAGACACCCAGTGGGCGCATGAAGGAAATGATTCTGGGGCAGCATGTGGGCGGTATTATTTTCTTCAAGGATAATTTATCCGCCAGGCCCCGGGAAGTTACGGCCTTGGTCAATCAGCTCAAGGCCTGGAACAGGTTGAACCCTGCCGCGCCGCCCTTGCTCTTCTCTGTTGATCAGGAAGGGGGGCGGGTCAGCCGCCTGCCAGGAGTAGAAGCACTGCCCGCTGCGCATGCAATTGGCGCAAGGAATGATGCTGGATTCGCTGCTTGGATCGGCAGCACGCTGGGGAAGATGTGCAGATCCATGGGCATGAATATGGACTATGCCCCGGTGCTCGATATTAATAGCAATCCCGATAACCCCGTCATCGGCAGCCGGTCCTTCGGAACGACAGCGGAGCTTGTAACCAGAATGGGGTTGAAGGAAATAGCGGGACTGCGAGAGCAGGGCGTCATTCCGGTTGTGAAGCATTTTCCGGGGCATGGGGATACGGGGGTTGATTCACATCTGGACTTGCCCGTCGTGCGCAAAGGGGTAGAAGAATTGCGGGCGTTGGAATGGGTGCCATTCATTGAAGCGATCCGTGAAGGCGTGGATGCGGTTATGGTGGGACATCTGCTGCTCCCTGAGATTGATTCGAAGCAGCCGGCGTCCCTATCCAGGCTGATGATTACTGGACAGCTAAGGGGAGCGCTTGATTTCAAGGGTGTCATCATTACCGATGATATGACAATGGGCGCGATCTCGAAGCATTATGGAATAGGAGATGCAGCTGTTCTGACGATCAAGGCAGGCGGAGATCTTGTGATGGTCGCGCATAAGTACGATAACGTAGCTGCTGTGCTGGGTGCGCTAAAGCAAAGTGTCGAGAACGGGGAAATATCGGAGGAGCGCATTGATGAAAGTGTCGGCAGAATTCTGAAGCTGAAGAACAAATACAGACTCACAGACGACCCGACGCCTTCTCCTGATAAGGAGCTTGCGCGGTTGAATCAAGCAATCCGCAAGAAGCTTGCGGTAATGGGGATAACTCAGGGACAATCGTATCCAGGTGCGCCTCGTGAGCTTGGTACAGTAAATGACAACAAGGGGCTGTCCGAAAAGTCCAATATCCAATGAGCCAGTCCCAAATGACGTGAAGGGATGCCTCCAAAACCACTAAAAGTGGGGCTGGAAGCATCTTTCATTGTATATGGGGGGCTTAGGCAGCGTGACGGAGCAAGAAGGCTGCGAATGTGCATGAATTTCGGTCACAAGACGCCATAATGACAGAATGCCTGCGATCAAGCATGAATGTGAGGACAAATCGGCCGATAAAGGAAAATGAAGGTGAAATACCTGCACGCTGGCAGGCATTTCACCTTCATGGGGCCAGAAACGAGCAAATAACTGCCGTTTCGCATGTTTCGCCTAGTGGGAGCTGAGATTTCCAAAAAGGACTTTCAGGCTTTCGGGGCAACTACAGCTGATTGCCTTCCGCAAGCATGGATACCGCCAGTATGAACATGGCATGCGACCAAGTAAGAGGGACAACCCAGGCGGTCTCTCCGGTCACCCGATCTACTTGCTCAGGGAGCAGGCCCATGTCGGTCCGGTGTTCTACGGCCCAGCGGAGCATCTCTCTCGCTTTGTCATATTCGCCTACTGTAATGCGATAGTGGGCCAGCCATAGTGTGGTAAGTATCCACGGATTGCCGCCCATATAGTCGTCATTCTCGTAACGTCTGATCCCGCCAACTTCAGGAGAGGCAAGCAGCTTTTCGATTGTATCGGCAGTCATGCGCATACGCTCGTCGGTCGCATCCACAGCGGCGAATGGAACGGCGATGCCAAGCAAGCTGATATCCACCATGGAATCATACTTGAGATAGTGAGTCGTATAGCCTTTCTTGGATGTTACGGTATAGACGGGATGCCCTTGCCCAATCGCCTGCTCGTATGTATGCGGCCACACTTCCAGATTCAAAGCGCGATGGTAGCTGTTCTTGGCTTCATTCCAGCAGTTCTGGTCAATGCCATTCTTAATGGAATTCGCGGCTGCTTCCCATGCAGTGGCAAGATCCTCGCGGTTCTGCAGGCGGGCGAATGAAGCTGCTGCCGATAATCCGCCATATACTGCAGCAGCTGTATAGGTATGCTCGGCAATCCGCTCTTCCCACAGGTCGCGGCTCGGACGCGGCAGGCCGGTCTCTGCATCCAGCTGGCTGGCAAGATAATCGGCGCCCTTGGACACTGCTGGCCATACACGATCGAGGAAGGTGCGATCCTGCGTATGATTGTAGTGCGACAGCATGCCCCAAATAATGGAGGCCCCTTCATCGAGCTGGATGCCCCAGGTCGGCGCGGCAGTGCCGTCATGATAATGACGCTGCTGCCAGGAGCCGTCAGGGTCTTGGGCGGTAAGCGCCCAGTCGTAGAAGCGGGACGTAAGCTCCGTCAGGCCGGCCTTGTCCAGCGCAGTTGTAATGAACGCCGCATCCCGTCCCCAGCAGTATGCATAGCCGCCACAGCGGGTGTAGCCCTCGTCGAACTCAGGCGCGGCAACGATGCTGCCTGTCGCTTCATCGGACATTAATTTGAACATAAGAACAGAGCGCTCATACAAGTCCTTGATATCCTGGTCTTCTGTAGGGCATGGAGCGGCATTATCGATGAGATTCTTCCAATAGCTGACGGTCTCCGCATACCATTCGTCAGAACGGCGGCTTGTCGCCAGACGAAGCGCATCCAGGGAGGAGAACCGATCCAGACCTGCGGCGATATAGACGGGTATAGTAGCAGTCTGTCCGGGTTGGAGTGCATCAACACGCCAGCTGAGAGCTCCATCTGTTGTTGTGTCAATTATATTGCCATAGAGGGTTCCCCGCCCGGCATGATCCCAGGCGCGGCCTGCATGGAAGCCGCTGCATTCCGTGGAGCTTGCAATTGAGAAATAATACCGGTGGCGGTAATGAACGAGCGCATCTGCCTCTTCATCGAAGAGTACGGTGTTGTATAGACGATTATCCGTGATATGGAAGGAAGAATAAAATATAAACTGGAATGAAACCGGGACATCGCTTTCATTCGTGAATGAATATTCACGCACATAAACGTCTTGATCCGGCACGGCGAAATCTACCGTGACACAGGAGACAGGGATGCGTTCGTTGGCAGCCTTCACCCGGAACACATTGGTCTGCGGGACATAGGCAGCCTCGTGCTGCCAGCCGTCCTGACCATCATCAAACCAGGTCGTTGCTCCGGTTGATAGATGCCCCTCCAGGTACAAGCCGCTGCGAATACGATCCAGATGCTGCGGGAAATCGATGTTCGGCCACCATAGCCGGTAGATCCGGCCTGTGCGGCCCAGTGATGCGAGAAAGCGGGAGTTGCCTGTAATAGCGTCGATTAAGTACGGTTTGTCAGTAGAAGAGATGATATTCACGACCTTTTTGAAATTTGATTAATGGATGACTGGCGCACGACAAGACGGTGCGGCAAGATTAGCTGATTCTCTGGCAGAGGCTTGCCCTGCGCTGCGCGAAGCAGGGATTGCGACGCAGTATAGCCAAGGTGATAGATGCCAATGTCCACGGAACTGATCGGTGTCGAAGCCAGCTCTGATAACGGATTATTATTGAAGCTTATCAGACTGATATCATCGGGGACGTTGTAGCCGAGCTCTGTTAATCCGCGAAGAACGCCAAAGGCAATAGCATCATCGAACACAACAAGCGCGCTCGGGCGCTCGGGCTGGTTCATATAGCCCGACATGGCACGGAATCCGCTTTCCTGAATCATATCAACGGACGTAATCCATTCCGGCCGGGTGGACAGATTCGCATCGCTTAACGCTTTATGGTAGCCTTCAAGCCGGTCTTGCGCAACGACCAGATTGGACGGTCCGTTAATAAAGCCGATTCGTGTATGTCCTTGTCTGATCAGGTGGTTGGTCGCATCCTGCGCCGCTTGAATATTATTGTTGTCGATGGAGAGCACATCGGGAAATTCGTCGCTTCTCCCGATCAGCACGAACGGAAATTTGTTCTCCTGGAGGAAGCCGATAATGGGGTCGCTAGTCCGTGAGGACAGCAAGAGGATTCCGTCAACCCTCTGTCCGCGAACGAGGCGCGATATCGCCATCAGCTCGTCCGTATCCTTCGTGACGGTCGTAATTAGCGTATCATAGCCGGCACTGGTTGCTTGGGTCACAATCCCGCGAAGCAATTCCCCAAAAAACTCATTGCGGAACAGCTCCTCCGCAGGGCGGGGCAGCAGGATGCCGAGTGTTTGCGTCGTCTTGGACACAAGGCTTTTCGCCATTATGTTAGGATGGTAGCCAAGCTCCTCCATAATTGCCTTCACTTTACGTGATGTTTCGTGACTGATTCTGGGATGATTAGAGACAACTCTGGAGACCGTTGATGGGGACACACCTGCGATCTTCGCTATGTCCTTAATAGTAACCATTGGGCTTTACCCTCCGTGAATAAGCGCAAACGTGTGCACTATATCCTTCTTTATTATACGCCAAGTGGCGATTGTGTAAATAGAGTATAGCACTGTTCGGGATGACGGTGAAAGGAAAATGATAGCGCTGTCATAAACAACCGGATCAGTCAATAAAGGGCAAAAAAAGGCCGCTCCAAGTCGCCATCAGATGAGATGACTTATGGAGCAGCCTTTATTTCAAGACTTTAATCAGGTCCTGCCCGCTCTGTTCACGGACTGTCTGAGAATAGTGAAGCTGTAAGGCGCCAGGTTCAGCGACAGCAGCTTATCCTTAATGCGCACGGACTCGCCGGTGAAGACATCGCTCCAGGCGCCATTGGCGGATGGAACAGCGAGCTTGCGGGTACGCTCGCCAGCGTTGATCGCAATAACAAACCGGTCGCCTTCTGTGCATCTGCGCTCGTATACGATAGCAGCATCTTTGGCGGCAGCATGCATGAAGCGAATATCCATCGAACGCAGTGCCGGGTTCTCTTTGCGGAGCGCGATTATCGTGCGGTAGAAGCTAAGCAGATCGCTGTTCTGTGCGTTCTTGTCCCACACCATGCATTGACGGCACTCCGGATCATTGCCGCCCGACATGCCAATCTCATCGCCATAATAGATGCAAGGGGTACCCGGGAAAGTGAACTGGAACAAGGTAGCCAGCTTCATCCGGCGCTCGTCTCCGCCGCACAGCGTCAACAGCCTCGGGGTGTCATGGCTGTCCAAGAGATTGAATGCGGTCTCGCCAACCTGCTGCGAGTAAGCGGCAAGCTGCGCTCCAATGGCCTGGGAGAATTGCAGCCCGTCAAGCGTGCCATATGCCATATAATCCAATACAGCATTCGTGAACGGGTAGTTCATGACAGCGTCGAACTGGTCGCCATCCAGCCACATCAGGGAGTCGTGCCAGATCTCGCCGAGAATGTAGGCATCAGGATTGACGCGCTTCACCGTCTGTCTGAACTCGCGCCAGAAGTGATGATCGACCTCATTGGCTACATCAAGGCGCCAGCCGTCGATGCCGATTTCTTCGATCCAGTATTTGGCCACCTTGAGCAGGTAGTCCTTCACCTCGGCATTCTCGGTGTTCAGCTTGGGCATAATAGGCTGGAACGAGAAGGTGTCGTAAGTCGGAATGCCGTTCTCGACCCGCAGCGGCCATTCGCGCACATGGAACCAGTCCGCATACTTGGACGTTGCTCCATTCTCCAATGCATCGATGAAGGGCGGGAATGTCTTGCCGGCATGATTGAATACGGCGTCGAGCAGCACGCGGATGCCTCTTCTGTGGCATTCATCGACAAGCTCCTTGAGCTTCTCGTTCGTGCCAAAATGCGGATCCACCTTCAAGTAATCCTCGGTGTCATATTTATGATTGGTGGTTGCCTCGAACAGTGGGGTGAAATAGATAGCATTCACGCCAAGATCGGTCAAATAATCGAGATGATCCATGACACCCTGAAGATCGCCGCCGAAGAAATTGAACGGTGTAGGCTCGCCTCCCCACGGTTCTACAGCCTCGGGGCTGATGGAAGGATCTCCGTTGGCAAATCGTTCAGGGAAGATCTGATAGAATACGGCTTCCTTCACCCATGCCGGCGGCTGAAATACATCAATGGGATTAATAAAAGGAAAGTCGAAGAAAGTATCCGCATTGTCCGGAAGTTTGGTGACGAAGCCTTTCTCTGTCATCCACAGCTTCTTGCGGCCCTTCTCCAGCTGGAAGGAATAGCGGAGCCTCCGGTAAGGCGGCTTCACGGCAACCTCCCAATAATCGAATAACATATCTGAGATAAAGAGGCGCATCGGTACTTTATTAACCGTGCCCTCCCAAGCGTATTTGTCACCGACAACTGCCTTTACCGCATCGATATCACCCTTCTTCGTCCGGATGCGTAAGTGCAGCGTCTCACGGTCATAGGCGTAAGCCCAGTTGTGCTTCGGGCGATGATAAATGGCTTCCAGCAACATTGCGTGGTCACTCCCGTTTAGTAATATAGGTCCATACAAAAAAAGGCACACCCCCGTTGTAATGCTCACGAGGTTGTACCTTCTAGGTATCAGGGCCTTCTAATTGTGTACGGCAATTATAGCATGCACCGCTATGTTTAGGTAGTGTAAGGATAGTGAATACTAGGCAAATTATGCATATTTAACTGCATTCATAGATAATACCATAATAAGCTAATTATAGTCCATTAGTCCTGGGTATAAAAGCGGATATTATTATTGCTTTCAAAGTTGCTCCCTATGTTTTTACACTTAAAGGGAGTGGAAGTTGACCATTGACAATAACGAAAGTAGCGGATAAAATCAAGTAAAACTAACGTTCGTTAGGCAGTGGGAACAAAGGGGTCAGGGGGGATGGAATGTGACAGCCAACCGGTTGAAGCAGGCGGCGCTTGCGCTGTTCGCAGAGTCAGGCTACGAAGGTGTGTCCTTATCGGAAATTGCTAAAGAGGTCGGAATTAAGACGCCGTCGATCTATGCGCACTTTGAATCGAAGGAACAGCTGTTCCTCTCTCTGATCATGGACGAGATGGCAGCGGAGCAGAAGCGCTTTGCTGCAATGACGGAGCAGGCGGCGAATGGACAGCCGATGGAGCGGTTATATGCGGCGTTCAAGTTCTTCACCGATCTGGACAACTTAACGAAGGTGCAGACATTCATGAAGCGGACGCTGATTGTTCCGCCGAGACATCTGCAGGATCAATTGCGCGGCCAATTTTTGGAATACGAGGCGTGGTACGATGAATATTTTATAACATTATTTGGTGAATGCTTGCCCGGGAGCAGCGAGGCTTCGGTCAGCAGATTGATTGCTCTGTTCTATGCGCTTATTGACGGTCTGCTGGTGGAGCACAAGTTCTATGAATCGGAGATTTACCGGCAGCGGCAGGCAGTTATATGGGATTGGATTTGTGAGGCGGTGCAACTTACAGAAGCGAGAGGGTGACACATCATGGCATGGTTGTATCTCATCATTGGCGGATTGTTCGAGGTAGGTTGGGCGTTCGGCTTGAAGGAGGCGGACGGCTTCACCCGGCTGCTGCCCAGTGTGCTGACGATAGCGGCGATGGTAGCGAGCTTTGTATGCTTCGCCAAATCGCTGCAGAGGATCGAGATCGGAACCGCTTATGCGGCTTTTACAGGAATCGGGACGGCAGGGACTGTGGTGATCGGGATGCTGGTGCTCGGAGAGCCGGCTGAGCTGCTCAAGCTGTTCTTCGTTGCCCTGCTGCTCGGCGGCATTATTGGTCTCAAGATGATCTCCTCAAAGCCAGACAGCGCAGCAGAAGAGACGGACAACGAGAGGGCGCAACAGATCTAGATCAACGAGGGGGGAATCAAGATGGCGTGGGTGTTCCTGCTTTTATCAGGGCTCGGAGAGGTCGGCTTCGTTACGTTCATGAAATTATCCGACGGATTCAAGAAATGGAAGGGAACGCTCGGGACTGTTCTTGCAGGCGGATTGAGCTTCTATTTCTTATCCCGGTCGCTGCAGAGCATACCGATCAGCACGGCATACGGTGTGTGGACGGGCATCGGTGCGGCGGGAAGTGTGTTGCTGGGCATGATTGCATTCGGCGAATCAAGAGATCGCAGGAAGCTGCTGTTCATCGCGATGATTATCGCTGGTGTGGCGGGCTTGAAGATCGTTGGGGGAGGGCATTGAAGCCTGGACCTTTGACGGTCTTTCTTTTTGCGCGGGATCGTTTTAAAATGTAAATCATAGACCATGTATCCAAGAAAGAGGGAACGATTGATAGTGGCCACGGATCGGAATGCAGAACAATTGGCATCATGGATAGAGAAGGAGCTGCTGCCCGGGCTGGTGCTCGAAAGCGTGCATAACGGCGAGCCGATCGTTGTGCGGAATGCGCCGGAGGGGTGGAAGAAGCTGGGGGCAGGCAACTACGCGGCTGTATTCGCTCATTCGGATGCGGAGGATGTCGTCGTCAAGGTGTATGCTCCCGGACGTGAAGGGTGGGAGGATGAGGTTGAAGTATACCGTCGTCTCGGTGATCACCCTGCCTACTCCCGGTGCTATTATGCGGGCGAATGGGAAGGGCGCAAATATTTGGTCATGAAGCGGCTTCATGGAACGACATTATATGAATGTGTGAAACAAGGCATCAAGATTCCCAAGGAAGTCATAGACGATATTGATGCTGCGCTTGACTACGCGCGAGAGCGGGGGCTGCATCCCCATGATGTCCACGGCAAAAATGTCATGGTGGCGGATGGAAGGGGCATCGTTGTTGATGTGTCTGATTTTCTGAAGACAGAGCCCTGTCTCATGTGGGACGATTTGAAGAAGGCATACAATCGGTTCTATATGCCCTTCTTGTCCAAAGCTCCGGTGCCTATGCCGGATTGGGTGATGAACAGTGTCCGCAAAGGGTATCGCTTGTTCCGCTCCGCCCACTCCTGAATACATTGTTGATCGGAAGAGCGCGGGCGGACAAGCCTGCGCTCTTGTCATGATTGAGAGACTTCACTTCCGGTCTAATCCTTCCTGGCCGCGCGCTCCAGCAATTCGACAAGCTTCTCGGCAGGATAGGCGCCAGATAAGGCGTATTGATTATTGAACACGAAGAAGGGGACGCCTGTAATGCCAATCTGTGCTGCTTGCGCCAAATCCGCATCAACGGCTTCATTTCCTCCGCCTTCCTCCAGCTGCGCGGACAAACGGTCGGCATCCTCGCCCAGATCGGCTGCGATGGCGGTGAGCTCACTCCATTGTGCAATATCGCGGCCCTCTTCAAAGTTGGCGCGGAACAATGCTTCAACTGCATCGGCACGCTTCTCCTCAGGCAGCAAAGCGACCATTCTATGGGCCAGACGGGTATTGGGCATCCGCTCAACAAGGTCGAAGCGGAAGGTGATGCCGACGGCTGCCCCGGCCTGTGCCACCTGCTCCTGCATCCCCTGCAATCTGGCGATGTCGCCGCCTGTCTTGCGAAGCATCACTTCCTCGAATGGACGGCCCTCAGCAGGCAGCTGCGGGTCCAACTGATAAGCATGATAATGAACAGTGGCTGGTTCTCCTCCCTTCTCCTCCCACAGCTTCAGTGCGCGGTAGAGATTATGCTTGCCGATTCTGCACCAGGGGCAGACCATATCCGAGTAGAGATCAATACGCATCGTTACAACATCCTCTCATTTAGTATTTCAAGTTGAACCAGAGATAAGAACAATAGAGTGGAGCAGGGGGAATGATTATGGAGAAGCGTCAGCGCTCGCCTTTGTTCCCGGAATTCCACTGCGAGCTACTTAAATGCAAGAATTCCGGATCAACAGTGATCGTAAGATCATTCCCCTGCGCAGCAGCCTGGAAGTTCCTAATGAACGAAATCATCCCTGTTTCATTCAAGCTCCCAGCGGTTACATATATAAGGAGTTCAATCAGGATCGAAGCTTACGGGAGAGCAATTAGCTCTGCGGAGCTTCGCTACTTCTGTATGCGGGCAAGTGCGATCATTATACTCCATTTGTCCTGATGCAAGAAAGCAGGACAGCGGCAAGGAGGGATGAGGTGGATTACCCTGTCAATATACTGCTCGTGGACGACCATCCGGAGAACCTGGTTGCCATTGAGGCGGTGCTGGCTGGTGAGCCATACCGGCTATATCGGGCTTATACCGGACTGGAGGCGCTGCGCTTCCTGCTCGAAGACGAGTTTGCCGTCATTGTGATGGATGTGCAGATGCCGGATATGGACGGGTTTGAGACAGCCCGCATTATTAAGACACGAGATAAATTGAAGCATGTACCCATTATCTTCTTATCGGCGACCAATCATGCAGAACAAGATTTCAGAGGCTATTCAATTGGCGCCGTTGATTATATGAGGAAGCCGTTCATTCCGCAAATTCTCAAGTCCAAGATCGAGGGCTATGTCAGCATCTATGAAGCCAATAAGGCGCTCCAGCTGCAGAGCGAGCTGCTGCAGAAGCAGACCAAGGAGCTGGAGAAGACGAATCAGGAGCTGATTCAAGCCAAGGAGTCCGCCGAGATTGCTTCCCGGGTGAAGTCGGAGTTTCTCGCGATGATGAGCCATGAGATCCGGACACCGCTGAACGGGATTATCGGGATGTCGGATTTGCTTATGACCTTGAAGCTGACCGATGAGCATGCCGAGATGGTGGAGATCATCCATAAGAGCAGTATTGCGCTGCTCTCGGTCATTAACCACATATTGGATTTCTCCAAGATCGAGTCCGGCAAAATGGAGCTGGAGGAGCAGCCTTTTGTACTCAAGCATTGTGTGGAGGAAACGGTTGATCTGTTCACGGCGGAGTCGCGGGAGCGCAAGCTTGAGATGGTCGTTGCCATGGATCCGTCCCTGCCTGTCATTATATATGGCGATATGACCCGTCTGCGGCAGGTGCTCATCAATCTGGTAGGGAATGCGGTTAAATTCACGCATGAAGGAGGCGTCTACATTGTCGTCAACAAGCTGGAGGAGCAGGAGAACCGGATTGAGCTTGAGTTTATTATCAAGGATACCGGGATCGGCATTCCTGAGGATAAGCTCGGGCAGCTGTTCCAGCCCTTCTCCCAATTGGACGCCTCGACTGGCCGCAAGTTCGGCGGCACCGGTCTTGGCCTTTCGATATGCAAGTCGTTAGTGGAGCTTATGGGCGGCACGATCCGGGTAGGCACGCCCGAGGAAGTCGGCGCGACTATTATTTTCACGATAAAGGTCCGGCAGTATGCGGATGAGGATCATGACGAAATGCCGTTCCTGTAAGGGGCAGGCATGAAACGATGTTATGCGCTGTTCGCTGTTCGTGATGGGCGAGTTTCTATAAACCGGTATATGGAGTGGATAAAATGGCGGATCAGGATATGAAGCTGGAAGCAGAAAATGGACAATTAGATACCGGATTGCTGCTAAATGCATTAATGGCGTTCAAGAAGGGGGATTTCTCCTATCGAATGCCTTACGATCATACAGGCGTTGCCGGCAAGGTGGCGGATACCTTCAATGAAATTATGGATATGCAGGAAAGCATGGTATCCGAGGTGCAGGCTGTCGCAAGAGTGGTGGGCAAGGAGGGCAAGCTCACCAGAAGGTTCACGCATAGGAACACCGGGGGTATGTGGGAGACGGCTGTTGAATCACTCAATGGTCTCGTCATTGATCTGATCCAGCCGACCAGCGAGATGGTCCGCGTTATTAACGCGGTCGCCCAGGGCGATCTGTCGCAGAAGGTGGAGCTGGAGTTCGAAGGCAGAGCGCTGACTGGCGAGTTTCTGCGGACGGCCAACAATATTAACCGGATGGTCAATCAGCTCAGCATCTTCGCCTCCGAGGTGACGCGCGTAGCCCGTGAGGTGGGTACGGATGGCAAGCTGGGCGGACAAGCGGATGTAAAGGGTGTATCCGGCACGTGGAAGGATCTTACGGACAGCGTGAATAACATGGCCAGCAACCTGACGGATCAGGTGCGCAACATTGCGGCTGTGACGACGGCGGTAGCCAATGGCGACCTGTCCAAGCAGATTACGGTTAACGCCAAGGGGGAAATTCAGGAGCTCAAGAACACGATCAATACGATGGTGGAACAGCTCTCCATGTTCTCCTCCGAGGTGACGCGCGTGGCGCGTGAGGTCGGCACGGAAGGCAAGCTGGGCGGGCAAGCGGATGTAAAGGACGTATCGGGCACATGGCGGGATTTGACGGAGAGCGTTAACTACATGGCCTCCAATCTGACGAATCAGGTGCGCAATATCGCAGTCGTCACAACGGCGGTTGCAAACGGGGATCTGAGCAAAAAAATTACGGCTGATGTGCAGGGCGAGATTCTGGAGCTGAAGAACACGATCAATACGATGGTGGATCAGCTCTCGACCTTTGCTTCGGAGGTTACCCGGATGGCCCGTGAGGTCGGCACGGAAGGCATTCTCGGCGGACAAGCTGAGGTTAGCGGCGTGGCGGGCACCTGGCGCGATCTGACGGAAAGCGTTAACTATATGGCGAGCAATCTGACGAATCAGGTGCGGAACATCGCCGAGGTGACGACTGCCGTTGCCAAGGGCGATCTGTCGAAGACGATTACGGTGGATGCCAAGGGTGAAATTCTGGAGCTGAAGAGTACAATCAACACGATGGTGGACCAGCTCAGCAACTTTGCCTCTGAAGTAACGCGCGTGGCGCGTGAGGTATCCAATGAAGGGATACTGGGCGGTCAAGCGGATGTCAAGGATGTATCGGGCACGTGGAAGGACTTGACCGATAGCGTTAACTTTATGGCGAGTACGCTGACGGATCAGGTGCGGAACATCGCCGAGGTGACAACAGCGGTCGCCAAGGGCGATCTGTCCAAGCAGATTACGGTTAATGCCAAGGGCGAGATCATGGAGCTGAAGAATACGATCAATACGATGGTGGATCAGCTCTCGACCTTCTCCTCGGAGGTTACACGCGTGGCGCGAGAGGTGGGCACGCTTGGCATTCTCGGCGGACAAGCACAGGTAAGAGGCGTAGCGGGTACCTGGTACGATTTGACGGAGAGCGTTAACTATATGGCCTCCAACTTGACGAATCAGGTGCGTAATATTGCGGTGGTCACGACGGCGGTTGCGAACGGGGATCTGAGCAAAAAAATTACAGCGGACGTTCAAGGTGAAATTCTGGAGCTGAAGAATACGATCAATACGATGGTGGACCAGCTCTCGACCTTCGCTTCGGAGGTTACGCGCGTGGCGCGCGAGGTTGGTACGGACGGCAAGCTGGGCGGTCAGGCGCAGGTTAAAGGCGTAGGCGGCACATGGAAGGATCTGACCGAAGGCGTTAATAATATGGCGCGCAATCTGACGGATCAGGTGCGCAATATCGCCGAGGTGACGACAGCGGTAGCCAAGGGCGATCTGTCCAAGAAGATTACGGTAGATGTAAAGGGCGAGATTCTGGAGCTCAAGAACACGATGAATACGATGGTGGGACAGCTCGGCAACTTTGCCTCCGAGGTTACGCGCGTGGCGCGTGAAGTAGGAACCGAGGGCAAGCTGGGCGCTCAGGCCGAGGTGAAGGATGTATCGGGTACGTGGAAGGACCTGACCGATACGGTTAATTACATGGCCAGCAATCTGACGATCCAGATGCGCAATATCGCAGGCGTTACAACGGCGGTGGCCAATGGCGATCTGTCGAAGAAGATTACGGTAGATGTGAAGGGCGAGCTGTTCGAGCTGAAGAATACGATCAATACGATGGTGGATCAGCTCAATTCGTTCGCCTCCGAGGTTACGCGCGTGGCGCGTGAGGTTGGTACGGACGGCAAGCTGGGCGGTCAGGCCCAGGTGCGTGGTGTTGGCGGGATCTGGAAGGATCTGACCGACAACGTTAATATAATGGCGACGAATCTGACGGATCAGGTGCGGGGAATCGCGAAGGTCGTAACGGCCGTCGCCAACGGCAATATGAAGCAGAAGCTGAATGTGGAAGCGAAGGGCGAGATTGCGGAGCTGACGGATACGATCAACAATATGATCGATACGCTGGCGACCTTCGCCGATCAGGTCACGACTGTAGCCCGCGAGGTAGGCGCAGAAGGAAAGCTTGGCGGACAGGCGAACGTACCCGGCGCAGCAGGCACCTGGCGCGACCTGACCGATAATGTTAACTACATGGCGAGCACATTGACTACTCAGGTGCGGGCCATTACGAATGTAGCAACTGCGGTGACGAAGGGGGATCTGTCGAGGACGATTGACGTTGCTACAGCTGGTGAAGTAGCTACACTCAAGGATAATATTAACGAGATGATCCGCAATTTGAAGGAAACGACCCGGATCAATACGGAGCAGGATTGGCTCAAGACCAATCTGGCGAAGTTCTCCCGGCTGCTGCAAGGGCAGCGGGATCTCAACGCCGTATGCCGCATGATCCTGTCAGAGCTGGCTCCGCTTGTATCGATGCAGCATGGCGTGTTCTACATCAATGAGCCGGCGGGCGGCGAGCAATCGCTCGCGCTGTTCGCCAGCTATGCCTATCAACAGCGCAAGCATCTGTCCAACAAGTTCCGCGCCGGCGAGGGGCTGGTCGGACAATGCCTCATTGAGAAGCAGCGTATTCTGCTGACTAATGTGCCAAGCGATTATGTTGCGATCTCATCCGGACTTGGCGAATCGCCGCCGCTTAATATTGTGCTGCTGCCGATTATTTTCGAGGATCAGGTGCTGGCTGTACTGGAGCTTGCATCATTCCGCTCCTTCAGTGGAATCGATATCGCATTCCTTGATCAGCTGACAGAGTCCATCGGTATTGTCATTAACACGATGCAGGCCAATCAGCGGACGGAAGAGCTGCTTATGCAATCCCAGTCGCTGACCGAGGAGCTGCAGAAGCAGCAGATGGAGCTGCAGAATACGAATGAGGAGCTGGAGGACAAGGCGAAGCTGCTCGTCATCCAGAAGGCTGAGGTGGAGAGCAAGAACAATGAGGTCGAGCTTGCCAAGCGCTTCCTGGAAGAGAAGGCGGAGCAGCTGGCACTGACGTCCAAGTACAAGTCCGAGTTTCTGGCGAATATGTCGCATGAGCTTCGCACGCCATTGAATTCCTTGCTGCTGCTCGCTGAACAGCTGGCAGAGAACCCCGATGCGAATCTGACGGAGTATCAAGTGAGATTCGCCAAGACGATTCAGGATTCCGGCATCGATCTGCTCCATCTGATCAATGATATTCTTGATTTGTCCAAGATTGAGTCAGGCACAGTGGCTCCGGATTATAATGAGCTGTCGATAGCGGCGCTTGCCGACGGTTTAGACCGAACCTTCCGCCATCTGGTGGATCATAAGGAGCTGGACTACCGGATTAAGACAGATCCCGATGTTCCCGGGACAATTGTGACCGATGCGAAGCGGCTGCAGCAAATTTTGAAGAATCTGCTGTCCAATGCCTTCAAGTTCACGCAGAAGGGACAGATTATGCTGCTGATCCGCCGGGCTTACGACGGCTGGAATGTGGAGAATGAGACGCTGAACAGGGCCAAGATGGTGGTTTGCTTCTCTGTCAGCGATACGGGAATCGGCATACCGGAGGAGAAGCAGGGCATTATATTCGAAGCCTTCCAGCAAGCGGACGGCAGCACCAACCGCGAGTACGGGGGAACAGGTCTGGGCCTTGCCATCTCCCGCGAGATCGCCACGATGCTGGGCGGAGAGCTGACCCTTCACAGTGCGGTGAACATCGGCAGCACCTTCAACCTGTACCTGCCGCTGAATGAGGTTGTTGAAGCTGATCCCAAGCCAAGATATGTGCCGGAAGTGATCGATGTGACGCCGCCCAAGCGCGGGCGCAGCTTCAGTCTGATTCCGGACGATGAGATCGTGGATGACAGGGACCATATTGAGCCGGGCGACCGCGTGTTTCTGGTCATCGAGGATGATCTGAAATTCAATGAGATTCTGCTGGGGATGCTGCGCAAGAAGGGGATCAAGGTTGTTATTACAGCCAAGGGCTCCAATGCGCTTGAGCTGGCGCACAGGTACAATCCTGTAGCCATTACGCTGGATCTGCGGCTGAAGGATACCGACGGGTGGCTTGTAATCGAGCATCTGAAGAATGACCTGAAGGTTCGGCATATTCCGGTGCTTGTTATAACCGTCGAAGAAGATGAGATCGAGCTGATGCGCAAGGGTGTCAAGGATTACATCTGCAAGCCCGTCAATAATGAAGAGCTGGATAACGCGCTGGACAAGCTTAATGAATATGCCGATAGAACTGTGCACAATCTGCTGATTGTGGTCAATGACGGGCAGCGGCGCAAGCAGTATGTAGAGATGATCGGCAATTCGGATGTCAAGATTGTCGCCGTCGAGACTGCCAGGAAGGCGCTGAACCAATTGAAGGCGAAGGACTTCGATTGTGTGCTGGCCGATAATGATCTGCCGGATATGAATCTGCCCAAATTCGTAAGAGAGATGCAGCTTAACCATAAGAATAAGTATACCCCTGTCGTCATTCACCCAAGCAGAAAGCTTACAGGGGATGAAGAGAACGAGCTGGAGGAATTAATGAAGTCAGCTGTGGTCAAGGAAGTGCGGTCACAGATGCAAATGATGGACGAGACGACCTTATTCTTGCACCGTCTGGCGGAGAATTTGCCGGATGGGGCAAGGGAGAAGCTGCTCAAGCATCAATCGGATGAAATGATTGAATACAAGAAGGTGCTTGTGGTCGATGACGATATCCGGAATATTTTCGCATTGACGACGATTCTGGAGCGGCATAATATGAAGGTAATTCCAGCAGAGAACGGACATGACGCCATCTCCATTCTGGAGGAATCCTCAGATATTGATATTGTCCTGATGGATATTATGATGCCTGTGATGGATGGCTATGAAACAACCCGCGCTATCCGCCAGCAGGAGCGGTTCAAGGATCTGCCTATCATTGCGCTGACAGCCAAGGCGATGAAGGGTGACCGTGAGCTGTGCCTGGAGGCCGGGGCCTCCGATTATATCACGAAGCCGGTCAACAGCGCGCAGCTGTTATCGATGATCCGGCAGTGGCTGGATCGCCAATCGGATGATAGCTAATCTAATTGCAGTCGCTCCCTACAGCAGGATGGCGCCTGCAAGTCAGAGAAAGGGGCAGTTGATTCATGATCCGGATCGGATTATGCGGATGGGGCGACCATCCCCGCTTGTATAAAGGCGTCCGGGCGTCGTCCCGCGATAAATTGCCAGCGTATGCGCATTGGCTGTCGACCGTTGAGGTCGACAGCTCTTTCTATGCGGTGCAGGCTCCGGTCTTGGTACAGAGATGGAGCGATGGGACGCCTGCGGATTTTCGCTTCGTTGTGAAGGCCTATCAAGGGATGACGGGACATTCGCGAGGACGTCCCTATGGGTTCTATGACAGCGAGGAAGCGATGTACCATGCTTTTCTTGAATCCATTGCGCCTATGAGAGAGGCGGGCAAGCTTCTGGCGGTATTATTCCAATATCCGCCGTGGTTTGATTGCACACGGACCAATGTTGAGGTGCTGCGTGCAGCAAAGGCCCGGATGGGCGATACGCCCTGTGCATTGGAGTTCCGCCACCAGAGCTGGTTCGCAGGAGTCATGCGGGATAGAACGCTTGAATTTGCCAGGCGGGAAGGGTGGATACATACGGTCTGCGATGAGCCGCAGGCAGGAGAGGGCTCCGTACCGATCGTCGAGGCTGCATCCGATGATCGACTGACCATTGTCCGGCTGCATGGACGGAACAAGGAAGGCTGGGTATCCGCCGCCGGGCAGCCGAATTGGCGGGATGTCCGCTACTTGTACCGCTACAGCGAGCAGGAGCTGGAGGAGTGGGCGGAAAGAGTGAAGCGGATCGAGCAGCTTTCCAGTGCGGTGTGCGTGCTCTTCAATAACAATTCCGGCGGCGATGCGGCGGATAATGCGCTGCGGCTTATGGAGATGCTTGGCCAGCTGCCGCCAAGGGGTTCTTTTGCATCGGGGATGGAGGAGCAGGTTGAACAGCTGGACTTGCTGGATTTATTCGATTGAAGGTTCATTCTGCGGGCAGGTGGTAATGTATAGATGTGGTTTGCCAATCACATAATAGAGCTGAATGTCCCTCGTTGACAAAAACAACTGTAACTGATATGATTACAGTACAAAGCGGGGTGCTGCAAAGCATGAACAGCGAATTTACGATTGCCGTACACAGTCTGGTCTATCTGGCTCATAAGAATGATCGGATGGCTTCAAGCGAAGCGATTGCCGATAATGTGGCCACGAATCCGGCTAGAATACGTAAGGTGATGAGCTGTCTCCGTCGCGGCGGTTATGTCGACACGCGGGAAGGCGCTGGCGGCGGATACCGGTTAACGCTTGATCCTGCTGTAGTCACCTTGGCTGATGTATATCGTCTCATGGCGCAGGGCTCTGTTATTCCGAGCTGGTGCTCGGGTGATCCGGATTCGGATTGCGTGGTGGGCTCCAACATGCGCGAGGTTATGGACGGGATCTTCTGCAAGGCGGAGAAGCAGATGGAAATTTATTTTGACGGCATTACGATCTCCGATGTACTCGGCCAAATTCATGAATGCGAAGAATGCTGAGGAGCGTGCACGATGGATCAGGTGTGACGGGAACTCCCTTATCATACACGGAGTCAGGAATAATTTAGAGAGGATGATTTCATATGGCAGTAGCATTGACGAAAGACAACTTCACTCAAAGCATCGAGAATGGCGTATCTCTGGTGGACTTCTGGGCACCATGGTGCGGACCTTGCAAAATGCAGCTTCCAATCGTCGAGGAGCTTTCTTCTGAACTGGAAGGCAAAGCAGTCATCGCAAAAATCAACGTGGATGAAGAGCCAGAGCTGGCTTCTAAATTCGGCGTTATGAGTATCCCGACGCTGATCCTGTTCAAAGATGGCCAACCCGTTGACAAAATGGTCGGTCTGCAGTCCAAAGATGCGCTCAAAAACAAAATCTCCGGACAACTGTAAGAAGCACCATCTGTAAGAAGCAATGCAAAGGCAGCGAGTATCGCTGTCTTTTTTGCGTGCGGTCATCTCCCGATCGGCAGAAAAGTAGAAATTTTATGCAACTTTTTGAAAATGTAAGCGTTTTATTGTATAATGGAGGTAGTAATCGACAGATAACGACGTAAAGCATATAGGGGGCATGATGATGATGATGAACAAACGGAGCAAAAGAAAAAAGCATTGGCTGCTGGCATTATCTGCCGCGGTTGCATTAACTGCAGCTGTGCCGGGCATTGTTCATGCCGATAAGGCCGTCCCGTCCAGCACACCGGCAAATGGTGGCGTGATGGAGGCCAAGACAGGATCTGAGCTGAATTGACGGGGAAGATGAAGCGTTCCATGATAAGACTTGAAATAAGGATCAGCTGAGTTCCCAAGGGGGGCCGGGCTGATCCTTTTGAATATCAGGCTGACTATTTGTCTGTCTTCTTCTTCACATTGGAGTAATTGCTTACAGACTTCGCGTCCTCGATCGTATCATTCACGAACGCCATGTCCTGATTCTCGGCTTTCATTTGCGTCGTTCCTTTGTAGTTTCCCTGATGCGTATTATTTTCCAATGCATTCACCTCCTGCTGGGTTAGTGATACCACCACCTAGTGTGCGCGATTCCTTGAGATGCCATGCAAAGTAGTCATCAGATGCTTCACTACTATATTATGGAGGTAAGGCAGTATGTATTGTACAGCATGTGGCACGAAGTGTGAGGGACCACAGACATTTTGCGGAAGCTGCGGTCATACGCTCGAAGCTGCGGCTCCAGCGCAGCAGCAAACCAAAACCCCGTCGGCAGATGTGCCGCAAGAAACAGGATCGGCCTCTGTGTCAGATACTGTTCCTGCCAGTGAAGGGGCTAACCATACATTCATTAAGGGCGTTGTTGCGCTTCTTATCATTGCGGTTATTATCTATGTCTTTGCCCAGAATAATCAGTCGGGCTCCGAATTTGCCTATCAGGGGATTGAGCTTGGTGACAGTCTCGACAGCGTGAAGGAAAAGCTGGGTGAGGGTGAAGAGGGAGACACATCGAATCCGGTCGGAGTTATCATGTACAGTTTTGATGATGGTGATATGCAGATTATGATCCGAGATGGTAAGGTTCACGGTATTACGCTGCCCAAAGAGGGGCAACGGCTCGACAATGGAATTGCAATTGGCGTCTCGACAGTCAAAGATGTGATAGAGGAATACGGCGAGGATAAGCTGAGGAATTTTCTTGATAATCAGGATACGATTATTTATATGACGGAGGATGCTATTATTGGCTTTGGAGTGATTTCTTCAGGGGATGATATGTACGAGGGAGATCGAGTTACCAACATGCAGGCATTTGATCGAAACACCCTTGAACGTCTGTCCGGGCAAGATTTCGAGAAAACCTTGAGCAGCGAGCCGCTGAAGTACAAGAGAGAAGCTGCCGAATAGGCGGATCAATAAGCAGACTTGCAAACGCGGTTGAGATTGTCCCGTTGACGGGCAGACTCAACTGTTTGTTTTTTATGAGGAAAAATATGACATGAGAGGAGTAACTTTTCCCGGTGATCTCCGTCTATTCTAATGATAAATGATGGGTAGAAAAGGGATGGGGATATGAAGAGATCTGCATATGTCATGATTGGAATGATGATCGGCATTCTGATCAGCTTCGGGATCGGAGCAAGCGGGGGCAGGCTGGACAGCCTGATCGGCAAGGGGATACAAGGCGAACGGGAGATGTACTTGAATGGGGAGAAGATCGGCACTGCCGTTATTTTCGACGGACAGACCTTTATTCCCGTGCGGTCAATGAATGGTTATTTTGGCATCAACTTCACATTGGACAGCAAAAAGATAGCGTTCGGTTCGGAACCGATCTATGCTATGCGTCCTGCCAAATATAGCTTGTACCAGATCAAATATTCTCGCAGCAAGCAGGAAGAATTGCTGAGAACGACAATTATGGAGATGAATAAGAAGCCGTCACTGTCGTTGGCGGAAAAAAATCATATCGCACTTCTCCGATTTTTACTTGCGAAGTATGAGCTGTGGGAAACAGAATTTCTTCTGGAAAATTCCTGATTCACCCGGTTGTTGATATACTGTAATAGGAATGAAAGGAGCGGCCTGCATGCCTAGAGAAACGATTCTGCTTGTCGATGACGAACCGGAAATTATTAAGCTGATCGAAATCTATCTGAATAATGAAGGATATCATCTGCTGACTGCCTCCAATGGTTTTGAAGCGTTAAGCCAGCTGAATGCAAACCATGTGGACCTGATTATACTTGACGGCATGATGCCGCTGATGGACGGATTTGAAGCGTGTATGAAAATACGCGAGGAGAAGGATACTCCGATCATTATGCTCTCAGCCAAAAGCCAGGATATAGACAAAATTACAGGGCTCAGCATAGGTGCGGACGATTATGTTACGAAGCCCTTCAATCCGCTGGAGCTGATGGCAAGGGTCAAGTCCCAGCTTCGAAGACATAGACGGTTTGGCAGCGTGCGAGAGGAGAATGAAATTGAAATTGACGATCTCGTCATTAATTTTGCCACTCATAAAGTAACAGTCGAGCGACAGGAGATCAAGCTGACTCCAAGGGAATTCGCGATTCTGAAGCTGCTGGCCGTCAACCGCGGCATCGTCCTTAGTATGGACAAGATCTACCAGGAGGTGTGGAATGAGCCCTTCATGGTGTCCAAGAACACCGTAATGGTCCATATCCGCAAGCTCCGCGAGAAAATAGAAAAGGACTCGCAAAATCCCCGTTATATTAAAACGGTATGGGGCATCGGGTACAAGATAGACAATGAGTAACGGACGGGAGGCTGCGCGTTGAATCAGAAATGGTTATATACAATTCGGTGGAAATTCCTTTTCTTCGGCATCATGAGTGCAGCCGCCACTGCTCTGACGCTCTATCTGGGCTATCTCCTGGCCCGGTTCCTGATCACTTATCCGCCGTTCATCCGTCCGCTGAGCTGGATCGTCAACAATATCGGGTCAACGCCTGTCATGATTGTAGCGGGTACGGGGGGATTCATTGCGTTGTTCTTCGTGATGAGCGGGAGCACGATCCGGTATTTGGAGGAGATTAACGACACCTTGCAGGAGATGGGCGAAGGAAGATTCAGCAATAAGCTCCCTGTCCGGACAGGCGATGAGCTGGGGCGGATTGCGGGCAGCATTAACCGGATTTCCAGTGAATTGCAGCATGCGCTGGGCGAGATCACCTCCGGTCTGCAAGCTATCGCGGGCGGCCGGTTCGAGCATCAAATTCCGGTCAAGACGGGAGAGCTTGCGCGGGTGGCGGAGAGTATTAATCAGATGTCGGCGGAGCTGCACCGTTCCATTCAGGATGAGCGCAATGCGGAGAAGACTAAAAATGACCTGATTACAGGCGTGTCGCATGATCTGCGAACGCCGCTCACTTCAATTCTGGGGTTCCTGGAGGTCATCGAGCAGGATCGCTATAAGGATGAGGTGGAGCTCCGTCATTATGTGAATATCGCCTATGAGAAATCGAAAAGCTTAATGAAGCTTATCGAGGATTTGTTCGAATATACCCGGATCGCGGGCGGTCTGCCGCTCAAGCGGGCAGAGCTGGATATCTCCGACTTCGTCAAGCAGTTGGTGGAGGAATATTCGCTGACCTTCGAGCAGGCTTCCATGGCCTGCCGCATTGAGGAAGCGCCGGAACCTCTTGTTATTCTGGCGGATGGCGATATGCTGGTGCGCAGCTTTGAGAATCTGCTGACCAATGCTATACGTTATGGTCACGAGGGCCGCTATGTTGATATTGTCATTGCGCGCTCCGGGGATCAGGCGATTATCCGCTTCATCAATTATGGCGAGCCGATCCCGCAGCATGACCTGCCGTATTTGTTCGATCGCTTCTATCGCGTCGAGCGGTCCAGATCCAAGCAAACCGGCGGCACCGGTCTTGGGCTTGCCATCACCAAGAGCATTATTGAAGCGCATGGCGGCGTCATCAGGGCAGAGAGCAGCCGGGAGCGGACGGTGTTCGAGGCTGCTTTTCCCCTCCACGATGCCGAACTTAAAGATTTGTAAGATAAACTTAAGCGTTTGTTAAGAACTCACGAACAGGGCTGTTAAGATTTCTCTTCTATACTTCTATCAGATGATGGGAGGCGGGAGAGGGACTAACAGCCCTGTTTGCTTTGCGTTCCCTGACATGGCTGCATGAGAGCAGGCAGGCATTGGAGAGGAGACCGTTGCTATATGCGCAAGTGGAAGGGTCGGCTTCAGCCGGCAATACTGCTGCTGATTGTTATTGTGGCTTTGGCCGCTTGGTTAAGAATTGATTTCGTCGCTTCGGTGTCTCATCATGTTTCGCACGATACGATTCATTACGATGCCATGATTCGGCAATGGCTGGAATCAGGCATCTACGCCTATAAGGATACGGAGCCGAACGCGCAGGTGACACCGGGCTACCCGCTCTTTATGGCTGCTGTCTATAGGCTTGTTGATTACACGCAGCATGACCCGTTTCTCTATATCCGTTATATCCAGGTGCTGATGGGAACTGCTATGGTCGTGTTTGTCTATCTGATCGCCCGCCGCTTGAGCGGCCCCTGGACAGGGCTGATCGCAGCAGCGACTGCGGCTGTATATCCATCATTCATATGGGCAACCGGTGCGATCCTGACGGAGACGCAAGCTGCATTGCTGTTCACCCTCTATCTCTACCTGCAATTGATAGTTTTCGACGGGAAGAAAGCAAGATATGCCCTGCTGGCCGGAGGCGCGATGGGGCTGACCGTGCTGACGCGCCCGGAGTTCCTCGTTCTGATGGGAGCAAGCTATCTCTTCTATTGGCTATGGAGCAGGGAAACGGCGCGTACGGCCAAGCTGCTGCTGTTCACGATACTGGGCACAGCTATTGTGCTTTCTCCCTGGGTGATCAGAAATATGGTGACTCTGCATAAGGTGGTAGTCGCTTCAACACAGGTGAATCCTTTTGCGGCGGGTACTTATCCCGATAAAAATTACGAAGACGGCCTGGTTGACCGGCATGGAAAGACCCAGATGGAAGTTGCTGTGGAGCGTCTGAAGGTCGGCTTCTCAACTAAGCCATGGGAATTTACGAAGTGGTACACGGTCGGCAAGCTGAAATACATCTATGCGAAAATGTTCTATGGCAGCGGGCACCAGCCCTACTATCCTGTCATTCCTTACGGCAGATGGCTCCATATGGGTATTGTCGGAATGGGGATCATCTCCTGCCTGGCATTGATCCGCAGCTGGAGGCAGCCCGCCGCGCTCGTTGTCGTGCTGTTGATTGTCTTATCGGTCACCAGGCTTGCTTTCGTACCGGAATATCGCTACAACTTTACGGCAATGCCGCTGCTCATTATTATCGACAGTCTGGTCGGCATGATGATGCTCAGCCGGCTTGCAGCCGCATATCGGATGAAATGGCGAAATTACTTACCTGGAGGAAGAAGAAATGAACAAAGAGATTTTGATCATCATACCGGCCTATAACGAAGCGGAGGGCATACGACAGGTCATCGCGGAAATTCGCGACGCTGTTCCTTATGCGGATATTCTCGTCGTCAATGACGGTTCGAGCGACCACACCGGCTTATTGGCCAAGCTGGAGGGTGCGCTGGTCGCCAATCTGAGCTGCAATCTCGGGATCGGAGGAGCGGTCCAGACGGGTTATCGGTACGCAGCGGCCCGCGGCTACACATTCGCGGCGCAGATGGACGGTGACGGGCAGCATAATCCGGCGGACTTCGCCCGCATGCTGGCGGCTGCGCGTTCGATGAATGCGGATATGGTGGTAGGCTCCCGTTTCGTAGAGAAGCAGGGCTTTCAGTCAACGGCGATCCGGAAGGTCGGGATCAGACTGCTGTCGGGACTGCTGACCGGGCTGCTCGGCCGGAGGGTGACGGATCCGACCTCAGGCTACCGCATTTGCGGCAGAAGGGCCATCGCCTTGTTCGCCCGTGAGTATCCGACGGACTATCCCGAGGTGGAGGCGCTTGTCCTGCTCGATAATTTCCAATATTCCTTTCACGAAATTCCTGTCGTGATGAGCGAGCGTTCCACGGGCACTTCGAGCATTACGTCCCTGAAATCGGTTTATTACATGGTCAAAGTGATTCTCGCGGTGCTGATTACTAGATCGAAGAAAAGAAAGTGGCGGATCGGCTATGAAAATTGACGTTTTTTTCATTAGTTTTCTTATCAGTATCGGTTTTATGGGTACGATTCTCTACCTTATTCGCGGCCGCAAGCTGAGGGAGCAATATTCCCTGCTATGGCTGCTGCTCAGCTTTATTATGATGGTGCTGTCGTTATTTCCCGGCCTGATCGATTGGCTGGCGGGGCAAATTCAGGTTGTTTATGCACCTTCGCTGCTGTACCTGCTGGGGCTTGCCGGGATTCTGTTCATTCTCCTTCATCTGACGATGGCTGTCTCGTCATTGACGAACCGGGTGATTGTGCTGACACAGACGGTTGCCCTGCAGGAGCAAATGCTGATGGAGCGCGATGCCAAGGAACAGGTTGAAGTGCAGGCTCAAATCCAGGAGGGACTATGAACGTTATTCGGCAAGTTGTATTGATCACAGCTGTGACATTGCTATCATTGACATTACTATCTCCGCTCTCGGCGCAGTCCTTGCAGCAGTTGCAGAATTCGGCGGCCGCTGTCAGTACGGGTGAACTGATCTTATATATGAACAGCAGCGTTATGGAGCAGGACGGGCGCAAATACAATGCGGCCCGCGCGCTCACTGTGAAGAAGGGAGTGACGTATGTCAGCTTGCGCGCGCTTACGGAGCGCTTGCAGGGGAGTATCGCCGCTGTTCCCAAGACGAAGGAAACGGTCGTTACCATTGGCGGCACCGAGCTGCGATTGAAAGCCGGAAGCAGCGTTATGCGTGTGAACGGGACGGCGTGGAAGCTGCGGGGTGCTCTGTATGCTGACCGGAACGTGCTGATGATACCAGTGACCGATATGGCGAAGGCGCTGAATATTGCCTATACAGTACCCCTCAATAGCAAAACAATCGTGCTTCAGCTTGCGTTCAAGCCTGTTGTTTCATTCACCGCTGGGCCGGATGAGATTATCGCGGGGGAGACCGTCGTAAACTATGCGACGATGTCTTACTCGCCGAGAGGTCTCGCGATCACCGATGAGCGATGGGAAGGCCGGCAGGAGATGTTCACAGAGCCTGGCGATTATATCGTGCGGTATTCCGCGATGGATTCCGGAGGACAATGGAGCGAGCCTTATGAACTGACGATAAAGGTTGTGCCCCCGAATACACCTCCGGTCGCCTCATTCTCGACAGATAAAGAGGAGTACCGGATGGGCGAGCCGGTTGTCATCAGGGATGAAAGCTCGGATGCGGATGGTGATACCATTGAGCGGAAGTGGAGCAACGGCTTCCCGGCATATTTTGAACCGGGCGAGGTGACGATTGGCCTTACCGTTACAGATGGGCGGGGAGCCTCGGCGGACTCAAGCAAGACAATCCGCATAACGGATGAGAAAATGTACGCGGAGGATGAATTTTACAAGCTGTTCGCGGATATTGGGAAGAGCTTCAGCATTAACAGCGCATCGGTCAAAAATATGGAAGCGATCCCCTTCACATACACGACGGAGCCAGCTACCCTTTTTCGCAGCAGCGGACCTGAATCGGTCTACTCTGAAGGGATTCTGTACCGGGATGATATTGCCGGCGATGTCCGTTTTATGCTTCATCATAAGAACAAGCTGGGGGCTAAGGCGAGGCTGTACATCCTCGCGCAAAATTTGGAAAGTGAGCCGGCCAGCCTATGGATAGGAGCCAGCGGCTCGGCCGGGCCAACGCCGATGCCGGAATTCGCGGGACGGATGTCACTTGCACGGTATTACGAGGCGACAGCAGCGGGAGACAATTCCAGGGAGCTTGTATTGGCGCCAGGGGAGAGCAAAGTTCTGTTCGAGGATATAAGCAGAAAGGCGATGCTGCAGGATGATATTATAACTTTCCACGGGGATGTCTACAGCAGCTCGCGCATTCGTTATACAGCATTGCTGATCGGCGCCGAGCGCGAGCCGATTGCGGCTGTGCCGCTGCTGCCCGCACTTGACCCCCGCCAATCGATTGTGAGGGGCACCTTCGAAGGCGCGACGCGCGTATTCGATTATGCCGGTGTGATCGGTGACCGGACGACGAAGCTTTCCTTGACCGACAATGCGGCAGATCCGTTCATGTCAGGGATGGACGGCTTGAACGGCATGCCAGCCACCAATTCCGGCAATTACGGGCTGCTGTACAAGGTTGTGCTGCGCAATGTCGCTCCGCGCTCATTGATTGCATTCAACCCGCGCGGAGGTTCCTATACGGGAGCGGCGCTAGTTAATGGGAATGTGGTCAGCTTCGCGCATCTCGGCACGGAGCTTTCAACTAATCAGGCGAGCGTGCTGTACCGGACGAAGGATAATGTGGAGACGGTCGAAATCTGGATTACGCCTTCAGCAGGAAGCAATATGCCGTTCTGTCTGCTGTTCATGCCGCTGCCGGAAGAGAAGCAATGAGGCGGCAGATGAACGAGAAACGGAAGATCAGAATAGTTGCTTGAACGGCTGGAGGCGACACTGGGTCTTTCAATGTTGGTTGTCTTCGTCTATAATGGCGGGAGACTATTTAATTAGAGGAGTTGTATAGCTATGCCACTCTCCTGTGGTATCGTCGGACTGCCGAACGTAGGCAAATCGACTTTGTTTAATGCAATTACGCAAGCGGGTGCGGAATCCGCAAATTATCCTTTCTGTACAATTGACCCGAATGTCGGTGTAGTAGAGGTTCCCGATGAACGGCTTGATAAATTGACCGAGCTTGTGACGCCGAACAAAACGGTGCCGACAGCGTTTGAATTTATCGATATTGCAGGTATTGTAAAGGGCGCCAGCAAAGGCGAGGGGCTCGGCAACAAGTTTCTGGCCCACATCCGCGAGGTTGACGCGATCGTTCACGTCGTGCGCTGCTTCCAGGATGAGAATATTACGCATGTCTCCGGCAAAGTTGATCCTATCGGAGATATTCAGACGATCAATCTGGAGCTCGTTCTGGCTGATCTGGATTCCGTCGAGAAGCGTATCGACCGTTCCCGCAAAAACTTAAAGGGCGGCGACAAAAAGTATGTGCAGGAGATTGAGGTGCTGGAGCGGATCAAGGAAGCGCTCTATGCGGATAAGCCTGCTCGCAGTTTGGAGCTAAGCGAAGATGAGCGGTTGCTCGTCCGTGACCTGCATCTGCTTACGATGAAGCCTGTGCTGTATGCAGCTAATGTGAGCGAGGCGGAAGCGGCCAATGCGGACGGGAATCCTTTCGTGCAGCTGGTTCGGGAGTTCGCTGCGGAGGAAGGCGCGGAAGTAGTGCCGATCAGCGCGAAGGTGGAAGCGGAAATTTCCGAGCTGGAGGGCGAGGACAAGGAGATGTTCCTTGAAGAGCTCGGGCTTGCGGAATCCGGCCTCAACCGGTTGATCCGTGCTGCATACAAGCTGCTCGGTCTGTACACCTACTTTACGGCGGGTGTTCAGGAGGTTCGGGCGTGGACAATTCGCAAAGGAATGAAAGCGCCGCAGGCTGCGGGCGTTATTCATACGGACTTTGAGCGTGGCTTCATACGCGCCGAGGTTGTCTCTTACGATGATTTGGTCGCCGCAGGCTCGATGAATGCTGCCAAGGAGAAGGGACAGCTGCGTCTTGAAGGCAAGGAGTATGTTGTGAAAGACGGCGATGTAATGCATTTCCGCTTCAACGTATAGAAGCTGCTGACAGAGGACCCGGGCGACCGGGTTCTTTTGCGCGTGAAGAGGGCTCGGGCCCGGCGCGCGGTGCCATCGCGGCACGCGGTGCCGGGTGCTGGGTGCTCGGTCACACGTCGGCAGCAGGGTATGCTGTTTTTTCTCTTTTGCCCACTATCCCCAAAGCTCAGAGAGAAGAGAACCCGGTGCTCGAAAAGAGTAAGGAATTAAGAAAGGGTTGCTGCACTTCTGTTGCTTGGCTTGCGCATAGAGCGGGTGCATTCACGCTATTGCCTGTCGCGATCGCTCGGCTGAGCGAAGGGGATAGTGGCCCAAGGCGGGGCTGAGCCGCTGCTTCGTATTGTTTTCCTGAAAAAGTCACGTTTATGGAATGTACCGCGATATGTTATACTAATAAGAACGACATGATGGCAAAAAATTAATGACTGTAGAGGTGAATAGCTGTGTTGGACCGTTTGCAAGCGCTCGCTGACCGATATGATAAGTTGAGTGAGCTGTTGTGCGATCCGGATGTGGCAAGTGATCCTAAGCGGCTGCGCGATTTGTCCAAGGAACAATCGGATTTGCAGCCTGTTTATGAGGCATATACGGAATATAAGGGGATCATCGACCAGCTTGAGGACGCCAAGGCAATGCAGGGCGAGAAGCTTGATGATGAGATGCGCGAGATGGTAAAGATGGAGATGGAGGAGCTCACTGGCCGCAGGGATGAGCTGGAGCAGGAAATTCACGTGCTTCTGCTTCCTAAGGATCCCAATGATGACAAGAATGTTATTGTGGAGATTCGCGGCGCGGCTGGCGGGGACGAGGCGGCATTGTTCGCGTCTGACCTGTACCGGATGTATATGAAGTTCGCCGATTCCCAAGGCTGGCGTGTGGAGCTGATGGAAGCGAATGAAAGCGATCTGGGCGGCTATAAAGAGGTCATCTTCATGATTACAGGCAAGGGCGCCTATAGCAAAATGAAATTCGAGAGCGGCGCGCACCGCGTACAGCGTATTCCGGTGACAGAGTCGGGCGGACGGATTCATACATCAACCTCGACTGTTGCTGTTATGCCCGAGGTTGAAGAGGTCGAGATCGAGATTCTTGATAAAGATATTCGGATTGATACTTTTTGCTCCAGCGGAGCTGGCGGGCAGTCCGTTAATACGACCAAATCGGCTGTTCGTGTTCTGCACGTTCCGACAGGCATTATGGCGCAGTGTCAGGACGGCAAATCGCAGAATGAGAACAAAGCCAAAGCGCTGCAGGTGCTGCGTGCGCGCATATCGGATATTCGCCGTCAAGAGGAAGAGGCGAAATATGCGGGTGAGCGTAAAAGCAAGGTTGGCACAGGCGACAGAAGCGAGCGGATTCGTACTTACAACTATCCGCAAAGCCGTGTAACGGATCATCGCATTGGTCTGACGCTGCACAAGCTGGATTCTGTAATGAATGGCGATATGGAAGAGATTATTAATGCGCTGACGCTCACCGCGCAAGCGGAAATTATGGAGCGCGAGAACCTGGCTTAATGCGCGGCTGAACGGAAGTGGCGCGGGCAGAAGATTGCCAGGGGAGCAACGCATGGTGCAATGGATATAGAGAGGGGCGCTGGTCATGAGAGACATGATGGATGGCGCTGGTTTCGGTGGTGGCGGAAGTCCGTCCCGGCAGCCGTTAACGATTGGGGAAGCCTGCATGCAGGCTTCTTTGTTTTTGGAGGGGCGCGGGGTTGGTGAACCGCGTGCGAATGCAGAGCGGCTGATCATGCATTTGCTCCGTTTGGAGCGGGCTGAGCTGCTGCGGGACTGGCGGGACGTATTTCCCGCAGATCTGACTGCAGCATGGGAGCGTCTGGTGAAACGGAAAGCTGACGGGGAACCCGTGCAGTATATTGTCGGCGAGCAATGGTTCTATGGCTTGCCGTTTGCCGTGACGCCGGCCGTCCTTATTCCACGGCCGGAGACGGAGCTGCTCGTCGAGGCCGTCATTGCGGCCGCTGACCTGCTGTGGCCGGAGGCGGCCGCTGGTGGAGGCGGCGCTGGTGGTGATAGCAGAGGCGGCAGCGACAGTGGTGAAGGCGGCAACGATGGCAGCGACGGTAGTGAAGGCAACGGCGATGGCGATTGTGGTACAGGAGACGGCAGCGGGGGCGGCGCCCCGCTTGGCAGTGGCGTGCCGACGGTGGTTGACGTCGGCACCGGCAGTGGCGCCATAGGCGTGACGCTTGCGGTGCAGCGTCCGCTATGGCGCGTGCGCGCGTCCGATCTGTCGCCGGACGCGCTGGCAGTCGCCCGCACGAACGCCGCCAGCCATCGGGCGGCGGCCCGCATGGCGTTCGTGCAGGGCGACCTGCTCGCGCCATTCGCGGAGCGGCGCGAGAGCAGCGAAGGTGCAGCGGATGCCGATGGCTCCGCTGGGCTTCGCATCGATGTGCTCGTCTCCAACCCGCCGTATATACCGGCTGGAGACATCGCTGGCTTACAGCGTGAGGTGCGCGATCATGAGCCGCGCCTAGCATTGGATGGCGGCTCGGATGGCCTCGCGCCATACCGGCGCATGCTCGCGCAGCTGCCGCAGCTTGCTGCGGTGCCTCGCATCGTAGCATTCGAGCTCGGCCTCGGGCAAGCCGAGGACGTGGCAGAGATGCTGCGCGCCTACGGTGCGTGGCGCGACATTCGTATCATCCGCGATTATGCCGGAATTGACAGGCATGTGATAGCTATTGACGCTGCACCTTCGCTGATCTGAATATGTCACAGTCACAGTAGCAGTAGCAGCTATACTTGTGATGTCACTGTGATTTGGTCGCAGTTCAGTTGCATGGTTGGCTGCGGTGTGGCTACGGTTGCAGGGTTAGTAGTTAGTAGTTAGTAGTTAGTAGTTAGTAGTTAGTAGTTAGTGGGTAGTAAATGTGAAGTGTAGTAGTTGAATAGTTGTAGGGTGCGGTAATGTGGTTATACTCGACAGGTAGAGAAAAAGCCTGCGTAAATACAGGAATTTCGGTTGAATTAGCCATATTTATTAGAATAACTGCGACACTGCAGGAATATCAGCTAAATTTGACCTATATCGGGCAAATACGGAATAATTCCTGCGTTTTGGCAGGCAATTGATCCCCAGCAAGCCAGAATGAGAGAAAGCCTGCACTATTGCAGGAATGCTCGACGCATAGACGTAGACGTGATCCTCCCTGGCACTATTGCAGGAATGCTCGACGCATAGACGTAAACGTGATCCTTCCAGGCTCTATTGCAGGAATGCTCGACGCATAGACGTAGACATGATCCTCCCTGGCACTATTGCAGGAATGCTCGACGCATAGACGTAGACGTGATCCTCCCAGGCACTATCGCAGGAATGTTCGACGTTTGCGTGGAATCGTTCCGCTAGGCTAAGGAAGCTCAGGCAGCTTCCTGCCGCTCAGTGCAGAGCAATGGCTCTATTCCAAATTGTTTTCATAGAGTCGATAGGTTTAAAGAGAAGAGAGTGCGGACATACTGGAACTATAGTCGTTCCGGGACGCAAGCTGGTGCACCGACGGGTGCCGCAAAGGAGCTTGTTGAATATGATCCGCACTTATTCTCGTTTTCCTTATCGTTCGTCGTATGGCTACTTGTTTCTAGCATTGATTATGCTGTTACTAAGCTGGGAGAGTCAAAAAGCCGATGCTGCTATTGCGGGCGGCGACATTCCTCAGGAGTCTATCCGTCTTCGCATACTTGCCAATTCTGATTCTGCAGCTGATCAAGCGGTCAAGAGACAGGTCCGTGATGCGGTCGTTGCTGAAATTAATAGTTGGATTGAAACTTCCGGCACGCAAACAATCGAGGAAGCACGCCAATCTATCCGTGGACATATGAAGGATATTGAAGGGGTAGTGGCGGCTGAACTGCGTGAGCGCGGATTTACATACAGCTTCAAGGCAGAGCTTGATATTGTCCCTTTCCCAACTAAAATATACGGCAGCAAGGTGTATCCGGCAGGAAATTACGAGGCGCTGCGCATTACGCTCGGCAATGGCGCCGGAGAGAACTGGTGGTGCGTGCTTTTCCCGCCGCTGTGCTTCGTTGATGCAGTTAGCGGTGAAGCGTCGGCAGCAGGCTCCGATCAAGCGGCAGAGGCCGCAAAGGCCGAACAAAAGACAGAGACCAATCAAGTGAGCGAGACTGTCCACAGTACTGTCGTTGATTCAATAGCCGCGGCTGCTGCAGGGCAGGCTGAGACTGCTGCCATTGGAGCAGAGGAAGCGCCGGAGGTTAAATTTTTCCTCTGGGAAATGCTTGAATCACTCTGGGGATTCCTCTCCGGTCTGTTCAGCTAAAGGTTGTCTCTCATCGCTCTGTTCAGTCAGAGGAGGCGTTCTCCATCGGGTTGTTCAGCTAAAGGTTGTCTCTCATCGCTCTGTTCAGTCAGAGGAGGCGTCCTCTCACCAGGTCTGTTCAGCTAGAGGCTGCTCGCTGATCGGCTTGTTCGCCTGCCAGGCCGTTCTCTGCTCGGTCATGCAAGAAGAAAGAGGTCGCTGCGGGCGGCCTTTTCTTGATCCTGCCTCTTATTCTCTTCAGTGAGTAAAGCTATGCGGTTTGCGGGTATGGTATAATAGGAGTTATTTGGCGTAATTCTAATACATTAAGGATTGAATTGTTGATGAGCTTAACACAACTGTGGCGAGTGGACGCTGATCCTGCGAATGCGCAGAACGGGGAACAATATGCCGAGGCTGCCCAACTGCTGCAGGGAGGCGGAACGGTCGCTTTTCCAACGGAAACGGTATATGGATTAGGTGCTGATGCCTGCAATACAACGGCGGTGGAGCGGATTTTCGCTGCAAAAGGAAGGCCGTCAGACAATCCGCTTATTGTACATATTGCTGACATGAAACAACTGGATGACCTCATACTGCCCACTGGCCAGCTGGCCCGGATGCTTATGAACCGATTCTGGCCCGGACCGCTTACGATTGTACTGCCGGTCAAGCCTGGTGCTGTGTCGCCAAAGGTTACCGCCGGACTGGACACAGTAGCGGTGCGCATGCCCGCACATCCTGTAGCGCGCCAGCTGATCGCCGCATCGGGACGCCCGATTGCAGCGCCAAGCGCGAATCGTTCGGGACGTCCCAGTCCGACCACAGCAGCGCATGTAATCGATGATCTGGACGGACGGATTGACGCTGTCTTGGACGGCGGGACAGCCGGAGTAGGCCTTGAGTCAACGGTCATCGAACTGGTGGACGAGGAAACGGTGCGAATTTTGCGTCCCGGCGGGGTAACCGCTGAACAGCTGCTTCAGCTTGCGGCAAAGGTGGAATATGATTCATCCAGCGCACCCGACGCTTCCGGGCACAACGACGGAGGAGGCGCTGCCGAGCCTGGGTTAGAGGCGCCGCGCTCGCCAGGGATGAAATATACGCACTACGCTCCGCGCGGAGATATGCAGCTCGTTCAAGGCGAGGCCGCCGAGGTGGCCGCTTGCATTCAATCGGCTGCAAGGCAGGCGCGATCCCGTGGCGAACGGACAGGCGTGCTGGTCTTCGCGGAGCATGCCGCTCTGTACGGGGAAGAGGAGCATGTCATCGTGCTCGGCCGATTATCGGCTCTGGATGAGGCGGCGCAAGGCCTGTATGCTGCGCTTCGTGCATTTGATGACCGCCAAGTGCAGCGAATATGGGCGGAGACCTGTCCGGAAGCGGGGATCGGCCATGCGCTGATGAACCGGCTCTCCAAAGCTGCCGGACATCGAATCACCCGAGTGTAGCCGAGTAGCTCTATCTCTCACCTGTCCTCTCTTCCAAGACGACCGTGAGCCGTCATCTTTCCAATCTTGTCCGCATATGCTTGGAGGGAGAATGCGAACAGGGGGAATTCGGGTGATGGAGGCGGGCATGGAGGCCGGGCAGCTGCTTACACTGCTCATCATAGCACTGGCTCTCGGTATGGATGCTTTTTCCCTCGGTATCGGAATTGGGCTTCGCGGGATACGGCTGCGGGATATTATCAAATTGAGCGCAATCATTGCGCTGTTCCATATAATAATGCCGTTAATGGGCATAATTACGGGCAAATATGTCAGCTCGATGCTCGGCAATGTGACGACGATCGTAGCTGGAGGACTGCTGCTTCTGCTGGGCGCCCATATGATCTACAGCTCTTTTCGCGGGAGCAATGAGTTGATTATTGATCATCGCTCGGGGCTCGGCGTACTTCTTTTCTCCCTGAGCGTCAGCATCGACTCCTTCTCAACAGGCATCTCTCTGGGGATGTTTGCTGCGGATATATGGCTGACGGTGCTGCTGATCGGATTTTTCGGCGGATTGATGTCCATCCTGGGGTTGATGCTCGGCACAAAAATCAGCTCCAGCCTTGGTGAATACGGAGAAGCTTGCGGCGGTGTCATTTTATTTACCTTTGGGCTGCTGTTTCTTTTTTAATGACATGACATGATCAAAGGAGTGCGATTGCTTTGAAACGGATCTTGTTCGTATGCACGGGCAATACGTGCCGCTCGCCTATGGCGGAAGCGATGTTAAAGGAACTGGCTAATAAAAGCGGGCTCCAGCTTGAAGTCCGTTCTGCGGGTGTTTCTACGATTGACGGATTGCCTGTCTCCACACATGCCCAAACGATATTGCGCAGCCGCAATTATCCTTCCTCAGGCAGCTCCAAAGCACTTGACGGCGGTTCGATCGGCTGGGCGGATCTGATTCTTACGATGACAACGGGGCATAAGCGCAATCTGCTGCAGCGGTTCCCCCAAGCGGTGGACAAGACGTTCACGCTCAGAGAATATGTTGCCAGCGATGAGTCTGTCCTGACGGATATTGCCGAGCTGGAGGCATTGTATACGGAATGGCAGATGAAGCAGGCGCTTGGGCAGCAGTTGGGCGGCGAGGAACGGGGCCGTCTGCTGGAGCTGGAGCAGCGCATCCCGAGCTTCGATATCGCCGATCCTTTCGGCGGATCGATTCAGGTGTATGAGCGAAGCGCGGATGAGATCGAGCAAATGCTGCACAAATTGATCGACAAGCTTGCAGCGTTATAAAATCGGTGTTTAGCGCATTGATTTTCCGGCGGCAATCCGTTATGATAAAGGCACATACAAGGTTTCCGATGTAACTGGCGACGAAAGTGGATGAAACCACGGTGGAGCATCGGATCATACGGCCGGTCGCCTGGGCAAAGAGCAGCGTGTAGTATACACGTGTTGCTCTTTTTTCGTTTTTTTCCATGGAATCAGGTATACTAGTATCGTTATGATTCGACAAATTATGCTTTGGGCTGCCTAGGCTCTGAAGCAGGTTGACGAGCAAGCTCTGCCCGCAGTTTCGGGGCCGGGATTTGCAACAACGTTTAGGAGGGTTATACGTTATGAAAATCGCCATTGGCGCTGATCACGGGGGATATCGCCTGAAAGACGAGCTGGTTCCGCTGATGCAGTCGCTTGGCCACGAAGTGGTGGATGTGGGCTGCAGCTGCGATCAATCGGTAGATTATCCCGACTACGCACTTCCGGTCTGTGATCTGGTTGCGCAAGGCAAGGCGGATCGCGGTATTCTTGTATGCGGTACGGGCATTGGGATGTCCATCGCTGCCAACAAGATCCCCGGCATCAGATG
Organism: Paenibacillus oenotherae; assembly: GCF_019443105.1. GTDB lineage: Bacteria > Bacillota > Bacilli > Paenibacillales > Paenibacillaceae > Paenibacillus_Z > Paenibacillus_Z oenotherae. The sequence continues at coordinate 207,848 of NZ_JAHZIJ010000005.1, read as the reverse complement.
TGCGCTCGTCCATGACACATTCTCGGCCAAAGCTACACGCGAGCACAACGATACGAATGTGCTGGCGTTAGGCGAACGTGTCATTGGTCCCGGACTGGCACAGGATATTGTTCGAATCTGGCTGGAGACACCGTTCTCCCACACTGATCGTCATGTCGGACGTGTTAACAAGATTAAGGAGATTGAATCCAAATACGCCTCTCACCCTTAAAGGAGCGGGATAGCGATGAGTGAACAACAAGTACTTAACTTTACAACACTTGCAATCGACGTGGAAAAGGTGGTTCGCGAGCTGGCCGAAGCCGCCGGACTGCGCGCAGGAGAGCTGCTGATACTCGGAGTAAGCACAAGCGAGGTGCAGGGGCAGTATATCGGCACGTCAGGCACATTGGAGACAGCGGAGGCGATCTATCGGGGCGTCGAGGCTGCTCGGCGCGATATCGGATTCCATCCCGTCTATCAATGCTGCGAGCACTTGAACCGTGCACTTGTCATGGAGCGGGGGGTCGCTGAGCGATTGGGACTGGAGCTGGTCTCCGCGATTCCGATGCCAAGAGCAGGCGGGTCGATGGCGGCTTACGCCTACCGCCAGCTGGCGGATGCCTGCCTGGCAGAAACCGTGCAGGCTCATGCCGGTATCGATATCGGCGATACTTTTATCGGCATGCACTTGCGCCGGGTAGCGGTGCCGGTGCGTCCTTCCATAAGGACAATAGGCTTCGCGCATGTCACGATGGCTTATTCGCGCCCCAAGCTTATCGGCGGCAGCCGCGCCGTCTATACCGTAGAGGAATCTGCAGGCGGCACGTGCGATTAGCAATGGATATATAGAGTTTTTTTCGATTATTAAACCAATCAGGCGTACGCACAGAGCGCAGGATCATACCAAGGAGGATATTAGACAATGGAAAATTTGCGTAAACAAGACCCGGAAGTACTAAAGGCACTCGGACTGGAACTGCAGCGTCAACGCGACAACATCGAGCTGATCGCATCAGAGAATATCGTATCGGAAGCGGTTCTGGAAGCGATGGGCACCGTACTGACGAATAAATATGCGGAAGGCTATCCGGGCAAACGCTACTACGGCGGCTGCGAGCATGTCGATATCGTGGAGGATATTGCCCGCGAGCGTGCAAAAGAGCTGTTCGGCGCTGAGCACGTGAACGTGCAGCCACACTCCGGAGCGCAAGCGAACATGGCTGTATACCTTGCGGCGTTGCAGCCGGGCGACACGGTTCTTGGTATGAACCTCGCTCACGGCGGACACTTGACGCACGGCAGCCCGGTTAACGCATCCGGCTTGCTCTATAACTTTGTTGCTTACGGCGTGAATGAAGAGAGCTTCACCATTGATTATGAAGAGCTCCGCAAGCTGGCATTTAAGCACCGCCCTCGTATGATCGTTGCTGGCGCATCTGCGTATCCGCGCATTATCGATTTCGAGAAAATCGGCCAAATTGCCAATGATGTAGGCGCATTGTTCTTCGTCGATATGGCTCATATCGCTGGACTTGTAGCTGCTGGTCTGCACCCGAACCCAGTACCGCACGCGCACTTCGTAACGACAACGACGCACAAAACGCTTCGCGGTCCTCGCGGCGGTATGATTCTGTGCCGCAAGCCGTGGGCGGCTGCGATCGATAAAGCTGTATTCCCTGGTTCCCAAGGCGGACCGCTCATGCACATTATCGCTGCAAAAGCGGTTGCGCTTGGTGAAGCTCTTCAGCCATCCTTCAAAGAGTATGGCAAGAACGTTGTAGATAATGCTAAAGCATTGTCCGAGGCACTTATTGGACATGGTATCAACCTTGTATCCGGCGGTACGGACAATCACCTGATGCTGATCGATCTGCGCAACTTGAATATTACGGGTAAAGATGCTGAGCATGTACTGGATTCCGTTCAAATTACGGTTAACAAGAACGCGATTCCGTTTGATCCGACAAGCCCGTTCGTAACAAGCGGTGTTCGCGTTGGTACGCCAGCGGCATCGGCTCGCGGTATGGGTGTGGAAGCGATGAAAGTGATCGCGGAAGTTATTGCGATGACGCTCAAGAATCCTAAGGATGAAGCGGTACTTGAAAAGGCTCGCGGCATGGTTCGTGACCTGACTGCACAATACCCGCTGTACCCTGGTATGACTTACTAATTATTTCTATCGGTGAAAGCTGCTTCCGCCGTCTGTGATCAGACGCTGCGGAGGCAGCTTTTTTTGCGTTGCATCAAACTCCAAATATCAACATTGATGTTTACAATAGTTGACAATAATATACTATTTAGCTATATTATTTTTTGATTAGCAAATTTGGAGGTTTTTAAATGTATGATGCGATTATCATTGGGGCAGGGCTAGGCGGTCTTACAGCAGGAAGTATATTGGCGAAGAACGGCTATAAGGTACTTATGCTTGAAAAACACAGGATTGTCGGGGGTTTCGCCACGATATTTCGCAGGAAAAAATGGGCTTTTGACGTATCTCTCCATAGCTTGTGTGGACTTGCGGAGGGAGGAAGAATGAATAAAATTTTTCATGATTTAGGTATATTAGACAAAGTTAAATTCCATCGTTCTACAGTACTTTACAAAGCTTGGTTCCCTGATTTTGAAATTCATGCGGATGGGGACTTGGAAGTCTACAAATCTACCTTATTCGCGCACTTTCCCGAAGAAAGGGAAGGAATTAATGGATTATTTGATACATTCCTCCAAATAAGAGATGAGATTCTAAATCCAAAGGGTCCGATAGACGCATTAAAAAAATATCATGAAGCTACTTTGCAGGATATGATAAATGAATTTATTACAGATTTACGGCTTCAATCCATTATTGGCCAGTTATCTGGTTATTTCAGTTTGCCCCCTGCCGAACTTTCGGGAATTATGTTTGCCTATGCGTGGACGGACTATCACATTTATGGAGGCTTCTACCCGGATGGAAGATCGCAGGATATTTCTAATGCATTAAGAGACGTTATCCTTGAGAATAACGGGCTTATATTGACTGGGGAAGAGGTTACAGAAATAAAGATTGATGGAACGGCTTTGAAAACTGTACATACAAAAAAAGGCGGAGTCTATCAAGCAAGCAAGGTGATCTCGAATGCAGATCCTCTTCAAACGCTATCGCTGGTGAAATCAGACAATCCGATTTCCAAGAGATTCGTTGATAGAGTGAGCGGCATCGTGCCCAGCTATTCCTGTATACAGCTCTATCTTATTGTTGATTGCAACTTTGCCGAGGAGTATGACGAACGCAATCATGAAGTATTTGTGAACGAGGACTACCATATTAATGGGGTCACCGAACATATCTCTAATGGACACTACGATAAGATGTCATATTGTATTACCCTCTATGACAATTTAGTTCCGAACTATCAACAAGCAGATGGATCAACGATTATTTTAACGCAATGGGTGGATTATGAAGATTGGGCTCATTTAAGCGAGGAAGATTATACGGATAAGAAACGCAAGTTGACTGATCTTCTAATCGCCAGGCTGGAAAAGCTGTACCCCTCTATTAGCACAAAAATATTGCATGCAGAGCTAGCGACTCCCAAAACAGTAAAGCGATACACCAATCATTATAACGGAGCTGTTTACGGCGCAGCGCCTACTGTTGCTCAATCGATGAATAGAGGCGTATCACCTGTAACCCCCATCAAAGATCTATTTCTTATCGGGGGCTGGGTACGGCCTGGCGCAGGGTACAGCGGAGTGATCTCCGGCGGGTATGATCTGGCTAATTTGATGCTTGCAAATAAATAATAGTCGCAACTACGCTCCTTCCAGTCCTATACAGTATGCTTTGAAACCGTTATCAATGAGGTGAACCCATGACTTTGGATCAGCAGTGCAGATGGAATGATACGGAATGGGAATATAACCAGGAAGAGACCGTGCATCGCCGTATTGAGCAGCAGGCGGCGCGGACGCCGGAGCAGGTGGCGATTCTCCATAAGGAGAGGAGCATGACCTATCGCGAGCTGAATGAGAGCGCGAATCGGCTGGCAGAGAAGCTGAGAGCGGGAGGCGCGGCCCGGGGGACGTTGGTCGGCGTGATGGTGGAGCGCGGTCCGGACATGCTGGTCGCGATTCTGAGCGTGCTCAAGACCGGCGCAGCGTATGTGCCGATTGACCCGGAGTACCCGGTGGAACGGATCGGGTACATGCTGGAGGACAGTGGAGCGGAATTTTTGCTGACGCAATCCGGCCTGGCGGAGGGACTTGCGTTCCAGGGCAGGACGCTGGATGTTGGGGATGCGGAGAATTACATCGGGGACGGCGGCAATCTGAACGCTGCAAGCGAACCGATGGATCTGGCTTATGTGATCTATACATCGGGATCCACCGGCAAGCCCAAGGGTGTCATGATTGAGCATCGTTCTGTGGCTAACTTCGTCGAGGGAATGGTCAACGCCATCGCATTCCGGGAAGGGAAGACGATTCTTGCCTTGACGACGGTCTGCTTCGATATCTTTCTGGTCGAAACCTTGCTGCCGCTAACCTGCGGGATGCGGGTGGGAATCGGCGGTCTGGAAGAGCAGCGCGACCCGCGCGCATTGGCCCGTCTGATCGAAGCATTCGAGGTAGACATGCTGCAGGCGACCCCGTCCAGAATGACGCAACTGCTGCTGCGAGAGGCGACAGCGGGACGGTGCTTGGGCAGGCTGTCCGAGATTCTGCTTGGCGGGGAAGCGCTGCCTTATCCATTGCTGGAGAAAATAAGAGGATACACAACAGGGAGAATCTACAACATGTACGGCCCGACGGAAACGACAATCTGGTCGGCGGCACAGGATGTCACGGCAGCGGAGAAAGTGGATATCGGCAAGCCGATTGCCAACACCAGAATGTATATTGTGGATGACAGCGGCCAGATGGCGCTCCCTGGTGTTACGGGAGAGCTTGTCATCGCGGGGGATGGCCTGGCAAGGGGATATAAGAACAGGCCGGAGCTTACAGCAGAGAAGTTCGTTCGTCATGCCTTAGAACCGCGAGGGTTGATATACCGGACTGGAGATTTGGCCAAATGGGCCTCTGACGGCAGTATTGAAGTGCTGGGCCGGGCAGACCAGCAGGTGAAGATTCGCGGATACCGTGTCGAGGTGGGAGAGGTGGAGTCGATCCTGGCCCGGCATGAGAGCATCAGCGACATCGCGATCGTGGCCAAGGAGGAGACGGACGGCTACAAAAGCTTATGTGTGTTCTATGTTTCGGACACCGAGCTGGCATCTGGAGAACTGCGGTCCTATGCCCAGCGGCATCTGCCGGGGTATATGGTTCCCTCTTACTACTTCCAACTGGATGAGATGCCGCTTACTTTGAATTATAAAACAGACCGTAATGCACTCCTTCGCCGGCTGGAGCGCAAAGAAGCGGAAGTGGACACGGCGCGGCAAAATACAAGTGTCAGCAATCAACTGGCCGAGATTTGGTCAACGGGGATCGGGATCGATACAGTAGCTGACAACGACCACTTCTTTGCTGTTGGAGGAGATTCGATGAAGGCGATTAAGGTCGTCTATCAGGCGAATCAAAGGTTCTCGACAGTGCTGGAGGTTGCGGATCTATATCATTATCCCGTTTTTGCCGATTTTGCCAAGCGCGTCTCGGATCAGTTGTCCAAGCCTCGCGAGCCGGTCCCGCTATATGAGGATCAAAGGAAGCACGTATTGCAATGGAGGGAAGAGCTCCTCAGGCAGTCGGAGGGAGCCCCGGATGCGGAAGCGGAGCCTGCAATAATCGACATCTATCCGCTTTCGGATATTCAGCACGGAATGGTGCTTCAATCGCTCATACATCCCGATCGATTTGTTTATCATGAGCAGTATGTTTTTTATCATACCGATCCGGGCGGGCATCAGCTGGAATTGCTCCAAGAAGCGCTAGGGCAGCTCGTATTGCGGCATCCAATGCTGCGAACCAGCTATGAGTTGAACCGCTATCCGGTTCCGATGCAGCTTGTCTATTCCGCTGTGGAGATCCATTTGACAGTCAATGATCTTCGCCATCTGGACGTTGCGGGGCAAGAGAAGGTCATTAAAGCATATTTGGAGCAGGACAAACGGAACCCGTTTGAGCTGACGAAGGCTTCAAAGCAGCCTTTGTGGAGGCTCGCGATATTTCCGTTATCGGCGGATGGTTCGGCGTGCATGTGCTTGACCTTCCATCATTCCATTATGGATGGCTGGAGCATCGGCTTGTTTATGAAGGAGTATTTGCAGATATATGAAGATCTTAAGCAGGGGAACAGCGCTAGTCCCGTACATAGGATCAACAGCACTTATCAGGATTATATTGTTGAACAAATGTATGTCCGAACGAACGAAGAGCATTCCGCTTTCTGGAAGAGAGAGCTGGAGAATTACCCGGAAATGCAATGGTTCGGAGAAAGCAGTGCCGATGAGCGCGCGGAGCATAACCACATCTATGAATTCCCAATTGAAGAGCGGTTAATGCAGCAGATGGCTCTTTTGTCCGATGGGCTGCAGATGAGTATTCAAAGCGTCTTTTTCGCTGCCTTTTCATACATGATCCAGATGCATGCGGATGACAAGAATGTAGTCGTAGGATTGGTCGGGCATAATCGGCCTGTCAGCAGTGACAGCGATGGGATTATCGGCTGTTTTCTCAACACACTTCCTGTCCGGATCGCATTCACTCCAGCTCCAGTTACGTGGCAAGACTGGATATGCCGAATCAATGACAAGGTGGCGGAGGCCAAACGGTTCGGGCGATATCCGCTTATGAAGATGCTGGAGGATTGCAAGGGGAGCAGGAGCCGTTTATTTGACACCTTTTTTAACTATACAGATTTCCGTTCATTTCCAAGCTGGCAAACACGTCACACATCACTTCGTATCGATCATCATGAACAGACGGAGACCGGATTGGATTTTCATGTTGTTGAGGAGCCTGACCGCACTTTTGTCCGCATCCATTACTTGCCTTCCTTCGTTGCTCATGATGAAGTGCGGGTGATGGCTGCTATTTTCCGGCAGATGCTCTCCTTGTGGGGAGAGCATGCCCAGGCGCCAATTGATCATGTCCAAGTATTCCTGGAAGAGCACACTCGTCCGATTCAGCTATGGAATGATACGGAATGGGAATATGACAGGGAAGAGACCGTGCATCGCCGTATCGAGCGGCAGGCGGTGCGGACGCCGGAGCAGGTGGCGATTCTCCATAAGGAGAGGAGCATGACCTACCGCGAGCTGAATGAGGGCGCGAACCGGCTGGCAGAGAAGCTGAGGGCGGAAGGCGCGGCCCGGGGGACGTTGGTCGGCGTGATGGTGGAGCGCGGCCCGGAAATGCTGGTCGCGATTCTAAGCGTGCTCAAGACCGGCGCAGCGTATGTGCCGATTGATCCGGAGTACCCGGTGGAACGGATCGGGTACATGCTGGAGGACAGTGGAGCGGAATTTTTGCTGACGCAATCCGGCCTGGCGGAGGGACTTGCGTTCCAGGGCAGGACGCTGGATGTTGGGGATGCGGAGAATTACATCGGGGACGGCGGCAATCTGAACGCTGCAAGCGAACCAATGGATCTGGCTTATGTGATCTATACATCGGGATCCACCGGCAAGCCCAAGGGTGTCATGATTGAGCATCGTTCTGTGGCTAACTTCGTCGAGGGAATGGTCAACGCCATTGCATTCCGGGAAGGAAAGACGATTCTTGCCTTGACGACGGTATGCTTCGATATCTTTCTGGTCGAAACCTTGCTGCCGCTAACCTGCGGGATGCGGGTGGGAATCGGCGGCCTGGAAGAGCAGCGCGACCCGCGCGCATTGGCCCGATTGATCGAGGCATTCGAGGTAGACATGCTGCAGGCGACTCCGTCCAGAATGACGCAGCTGCTGCTGCGAGAGGCGACAGCGGGACGGTGCTTGAGCAGGCTGTCCGAGATTCTGCTTGGCGGGGAAGCGCTGCCTTATCCATTGCTGGATAAAATAAGAGGATACACAACAGGGAGAATCTACAACATGTACGGCCCGACGGAAACGACAATCTGGTCGGCGGTACAGGATGTCACGGCAGCGGAGAAAGTGGATATCGGCAAGCCGATTGCCAACACAAGAATGTATATTGTGGATGACAGCGGCCAGATGGCGCTCCCTGGTGTTACGGGAGAGCTTGTCATCGCGGGGGATGGCCTGGCAAGAGGATATAAGAACAGGCCGGAGCTTACAGCAGAGAAGTTCGTTCGTCATGCTGTAGAACCGCGAGGGTTGATATACCGGACCGGGGATTTGGCCCAATGGTCCCCTGACGGCAGTATTGAAGTGCTGGGCCGTGCAGACCAGCAGGTGAAGATTCGCGGATACCGTGTCGAGGTGGGAGAGGTGGAGTCGATCCTGGCCCGGCATGAGAGCATCAGCGACATCGCGATCGTGGCCAAGGAGGAGACGGACAGCTACAAAAGCTTATGTGTGTTCTATGTTTCGGACACCGAGCTGGCATCTGGAGAACTGCGGTCCTATGCCCAGCGGCATCTGCCGGGGTATATGATTCCCTCTTACTACTTCCAGTTGGATGAGATGCCGCAAACTGCCAATGGTAAAACGAACAGGAAGGAATTGCAGAACCGGGCGGATGCACAGAGCCTCAAGAAGCCGCCGGTTGCAGCGCGTACAGAGCTGGAGCGAAGGTTGACGGATATTTGGTCCCAGTTGCTGCAAAGAGACAGCATTGGTGTAAACGAGCATTTTTTTGAAGTGGGCGGAAATTCAATCTCTGTCCTTCAATTGTTGGAGCAGATTCAGCAGCTGGATAACAAGATAACGGGCTCTGATATTTTTTCGTATCCAACGATTCAGAGAATGGCTGAATTTATGGAACGCTCTCAACAGTCGCTGCAGTATCGTCCGGTAGTCTGTTGTTTTCCGCAGCAGTATGCGGCCCGTCTTCATGAACCCGGTGCCTCCGGCTTTCAATCATCCATGGATGCAGCGACGCTTCGGGACATGGAGAGGTTATCGGATCAGCATCACGTACAACCAAGTGATCTATTTGCCGGGGCATTCGCCTATTTATTGAGCAAAGTTGCGGATCAAAGCAAGCTGGAGGTCCATTATCATTGGGGCGGCGAGGAGATTTCTGCACTTCGATTCGATATGGAAGCCGAGACTTCGATGTCCTCCCTTTTCCAGAGTGCGCGCGATCAGAGACAACAGGCTGTACCCGTCGATTCTGAGAAGCTGCTCCTTATGCGCAGAATGAGAACGGCCAAGGCGGATCATGATACGGTGCCTGTAATGCCGTTAATAGCCGCTTATGGCGGTCAGGCAGCGGGTGCCACATTGGAGGAATATGATCTCATCCTAAAAATTAAAGAAACGCCTGAATTCCAGGTGATTTGCGAATTTCGGCCGGATAAGCTTAACCGCGACAAACTTAAATCGTTCCTTAACAATTACGTGTTTCTTATCAAAAAAATGAGTGCGCCAGGGGGATTGAGCGAATGAAAAGAATCGCTTTGATATTTGCGGGGCAGGGCTCGCAATATGTAGGAATGGGCAAAAAGTGGATCGACCAGCCTGTCGTCAGTCGAACGTTCGAAGAGGCGAACGATACGCTAGGGTTCGATTTGACCAAATTATGCTTTGAAGGAGATCTGCAGCAGCTGACTCTGACCGAGAATGCGCAGCCTGCTATCGTCACGGTCAGTGTTGCCGCATTCAGGCTTTATATGCAGGAGATTGGCATCGAACCGGTGCTGAGTGCCGGACATAGCTTGGGAGAATATTCAGCGTTATGCTGTGCGAATGTCATTTCGTTTGATAATGTGCTGCGCCTCGTGCGGCTTCGCGGAAAGCTTATGCAGGAAGCGGTGCAGAGCGGCGCTGGCGCAATGACGGCAGTTATCGGGGTGCAAAGATCGCTTATCGAGGAAGTATGCACTGATATGAGTACTGCTGGGGAGTTTGTCGGCATTGCGAATGTCAACTCGAAGGAGCAAGTAGTCATCTCGGGCCATTTGCCTGCAGTGCGCCGGGCAAGCCAGAAGCTTGCGGATGCTGGCGCGAAAGTAGTGGAATTAAACGTCAGCGCCCCATTCCATTCGCCTCTGATGCAGCATGCGGCTGACGGAATGGAGCAGCAATTGAAGGAGACAATCTGTTCTCCGATGAAGTGGCCGGTCATATCGAATATCGACGCCAAGCCATACAATCATTTTGACGCTGCCAATCGTTTGATCCGGCAAATTACGAATCAAGTGGAATGGGCACACACGATGGATTATATGGAGAACCAGGGAATTGAGCTGGCAATTGAGATGGGGCCTCAAACCATACTGAAAAAACTGGCGTCCCAGCATGAAGTCGGCTTTCCGGTGTTTGCTATGGATCAAGACAACAGCATGAGCGCGATTCAGAAAGAACTGGAAGGCAGCTTGAGGCCGATTAAGACTGATTTTATATCCAGATGCCTGGCGATTTCGGTCTGCACTAAAAACAGAAACTTCGTAGAAGAGGAATATAAGCGCGGGGTTGTTGAGCCTTACCGCAATATGCAAAACCTGCAATCCCAATTGGAAGAAGCAGGGCAGAATCCGACGCCGGAGCAAATGAGAGCGGCATTGCTGCAGCTTCGCACATTGTTTGAAACCAAAGGGGTTCCATTGCAGGAGCAGCTCGAGAGATATCAGCAGCTATTTCTTGAGACCGATACGCTGCAGATGTTCAAAGCTGAGTTTTTGACCACGCTCGTAGCGGCAGGGGATCGCACCAATGGCTATTGATTGGATCGATCTTCCCGATCTTCAAGAGGATCATAAGCTCTTTGGCGAAACGGGCCAGCCTATGGAGCTGCATAATCGGGATATCGCCATCATCGGCATATCAGGCCGAATCGGCCATCTGGAGAATATAGCGGACATCTGGGAATTCCTCTCTACGGGGCAAGATGGCATTCGCCCGCTATCTTCCGAGCGGCATCAGGATATCGCTGATTACATGAAGGCGAAGGGAGTCCATGCGCACACCTATAACCGCGGCTCTTATTTCAATGAAATTGATAAATTTGACTACCGGTTGTTCTCCCTGTCTCCAATGGAAGCGGGCTTGATGGATCCCAACCAAAGAATTTTTCTGGAAACGGCTTGGTCGGCAATCGAAGATGCGGGCTATATGAACAGAATCAAAGGGAGCCGTACAGGAATTTTTGCCGGTTTCAGCGGCGACTTTGGCGGCGATTACAAGGAGTGGGTCCAGCAATTCGCCCCCTCCCTCAAGGGAGTATCCACAGCCGGGAATATCAAATCCATTATTGCAAGCAGAATTGCGTATTTATTGGATCTTAAAGGGCCGAGCCTGCTGGTGGACACGGCATGCTCTTCCTCTCTGGTAGCTGTGCACCTGGCTTGCAAAAGTCTTCAGCATCGAGAATGCGAGATGGCGCTTGTCGGCTCCATTAAAGTTAATTTATGTCCTGTGGCAGAGGATACGCTCCGTGAAATCGGCATCCAATCCAGCGACTTTAAGACGCGGACCTTTGATCATCAATCCACTGGCACCGGCTTCGGGGAGGGCGCGTTTGCCATTCTTCTCAAACCGCTCCATAAAGCGCTTGAGGATCAGGATCACATCCACGCTGTAATAAAAGGAAGTGCCGTGAACCAGGACGGAATGTCAATAGGCGTCACGGCGCCGAACGCTCTGTCGCAGGAAGATGTATTGCTGCGGGCTTGGGAGGATGCGGGAGTTGATCCGGAGACCGTGTCCTACATCGAAGCGCACGGCACCGGAACGAAGCTGGGAGATCCGATCGAGGTGCAAGCCATTCATCATGCGTTTGACAGGCATACGGCAAAACGCGGATTTTGCGCAATCGGTTCGATTAAGTCCAATGTCGGTCATCTGGATCATGCGGCTGGCCTGGCAGGGCTGCTTAAAGTGGTTTGTGCATTGAAGCACCGGACGCTCCCTGCCACTCTCCATTTCAGAAGAAGCAACAGTGCGATTCATTTTATCGATTCCGCGCTGTATGTGAATGATCGGCCTCAAGCATGGGATGCGGCAATACGAAGAGCAGGCGTCAGCGCCTTTGGGCTGAGCGGCACGAATTGTCATGTCGTGCTGGAGGAGCCGCCGCAAATGGCGCAAACCTGCTCCGATGGTCCGGGCGTGGCAACGATTTCGGCTCTATCGAAGAAAGGGATTGCCAGCATGATTGGCAAGCTTGATGAATGGGTTCGCTCCAACCCTGCCGTCGACGTGGAGAATCTTTGCTACACGCTCAATACGGGAAGAAAGCATTTCAACCATCGGTTGGCCGTCGTGTTCTCCAACAGGCTGGAGCTGTCTGATAAACTCCGGGACTTAATTAAACACGGCGTTGATGCTGGCATTGAAGGCTGTCATTTCGCTTCTTACAAGCTGGTGGGCTTGAAGAAAAAGACTGCAGCTGCAGGTGAAATAACCGAGGAGACGATTCGCGGTCTGGCAAGAGAAGCGGATCTGCTTATCCAGGATAACAGTGAGCTCAGGGACATCGGCTTTCTTGGCGCATTAAGCGAGTTGTACATACAGGGAGCTGACATCGCATGGACTTCTGTATATCCTGCTAATTCCGGAAGAATCCTCCCTCTTCCCACCTATCCTTTCGATAAACAGCGGGTTTGGCTGCCGAGCAATGAGCCGCATGGGGCTGTTCCGGAAATTCGCCGCATAACCTCGTCAGTGGACGGAGACATCTATGAAACGGAATTGAATGCCGACCGCCATTGGATCTTGTCTGAGCATCAAGTGGAGGAGAGCTTCGTCGTTCCGGGAACCGCGTATTTGGACATGATCAGAACGATCATGATGACTACGGAAGAGGTTCTCGCCAATCAGTATGTGCGGTTCGAGAACGTGCTGTTTGTTAAACCATTCGCACTACAGCGGGATCAGGCAAAAGTATTGCAAATCCTTATACGCCACAAGGGAGCAATGAAAACATTCACGGTTGCAAGCCAATCCTTGGACGGATCATGGGATATTCATGCAGAGGGCGGCGTGATGCTGGCTGATCCTGTATCGATACCCGGCAGAGTCGATCTTAACGGCATGATGCATGATGCCAATCCTATTCCGTTGAATGATGAGAATCTGGTTTCGGCCAAAGAGGTCATTACCGGAAAACGCTGGGACAATATGGTCGGCATTTATGAGAAAGGCAGCGTAGTTCTGTCGCATTTGAAACTGCGTGAAGAATTGGCCGGAGACCTGGAGCATTATGCAGTCCATCCCGCATTGATGGACAATGCGGTTCATCTGTCCATGAACTCCGGCAAGCAGCATCTGTATTTGCCCTGGTCTTACAAGGCGATTCATATGTATAAGCCGTTCCCGGGGGAAATTTACAGCTTAATGTCTAAAGTGAAGGAAAATGAGGAGACAGCTACGTTCAACATTGGGATTGTCGATGCCGAGGGCGAGCCGGTGGCGGGCATTGAGCAGTATTCGATGAAGAAGGTTTATTCGAGAAAAGCCGGGCCGCATAGCGGAGACGGCAAGTTCTATGGCGTTAATTGGGTCAGCAAAGCCCTGCAAGGGAATACGAAATCAATTGCAGACAAAGTATTTATTATTTTGCTGGACGGGAAAGGAATCGGACATGCCCTTGCAGAGGCTCTTCACATATGCGGAGCGCGGATTGTGAAAGTCCGCTATGGAGAGGCATTCGATAGACTGCCCGATGGCACATTCACGATGCGCCCTGTGGAGTCGGACTGCATACGTTTATTGGAGCAGTTCAAGGAAACGGAGCTTGGCGGAATCATACATCTGGCCTCCATTGCAGCAGATGCTGAATGGGCAGCGCTCGATGGGCTGAACGGCTCAGTGGAAACGATGATCGAGGGCCTGTTTCACCTGGGGCGCGTCTTAGCCAAAAGAAAAGCAAGGGTGGATCTGTCCCTCATTACACAACATGCCAATGCGATAGATAAAGAAGAGAAAGCGGCCAATGATGCAATAGCGTCTTCATTAATCGGCCTGGCGAGAGTAATTGGCCAGGAGAATTCGCACATTGTTTGCAGAAGTCTGGATATTGGCTCCAGCTTCAAGATAGAGCAGATCCTCCCGGAGTTGATTACTGACCATGCAGATTACGAGGTTGTACTCCGGGATGACCAGCGCAGAACGCCTTGTCTGAAGCCTGTTCTTATCGAAGAGGCCTCATTGAAACCTGACCTCTACAGGGAAGGCGGGGTCTATGTCATAACAGGCGGGCTTGGCGGACTAGGACTGGAGATTGCGAGGCATATCTCAAGCGGCAGAAGGCTGAGAATTGCATTGATCAGCCGGAATGCTGCATCAGTGCCCCATCATCTTCCGGAGCATCCCGCGAGCCGTATTTTGAATGCCATAGAGCAAGGCGGCAGCGAGGTGCGGAAGTATAGCGCCGATATCTCTGACGAGCAGGCCGTAACCGCTGTGCTGGACAGAATCCGCGTTGAATTGGGGCCGATCTCCGGCATATTCCATGCTGCTGGCGTAGCGGGAGACGGCATCCTTGTACGTAAAGAAATGAGCGCATTTCAGGAAGTGCTGGCTCCGAAGATACGGGGAACGTGGCTGCTGGATCGTTATACGGATCACGACCCGATTGATTTTACAGTTCTTTTCTCGTCCGTTACTTCATTATTGGGCGGAGTAGGACAGGGGGATTATACCTGTGCCAACGCCTTCATGGATGCTTATGCAGCAGGCAGTGCCAATAAAGGCAGACGGATGTTGAGCATCCATTGGCCGCCATGGAAGGAAACCGGGATGGCGGTCAACTATGGCGCCAACCATGATCGCGGCCTGTTTAAGGCGATAGCTACAGGGGATGCCTTAACCGCAATGGATTCAGCAATTGCCAGCCCATATAGCCGTCTGATTATAGGCGAGTTGAATACTGCTCCCGACGGGGAATATGTCCGTTTCAATTACGGTATAAATACGGTTCCGGTTGCTGCTGAAGCCCCGCTCTCCAGTGAGATGAAGGAGCAAGGGAAGCCGTCAGGACAAACGCCGGCAGCAGTGGGAGAGCGGGCAGTAAAGGAAGGCAGGAAGCATTCGCGGAGTATTGCAGATGACATACGGGATGCCTGGCAGACGGTTCTCGGCCTGCCGGAATTCGATGATGAGGACACATTCAGTGATCTGGGCGGCGATTCCATTATTGCAACCCGATTGTTGAAGGAACTGAATCATTACTTTCCTGGCGTATTTGATATAACCGATATGTTCACCTATTCAAGTGTCAAGGAAATGACAGACTATGTTGCTTCGACCGTTCAAGAAAACCTGGGACCAAGTGACTCTCAAGCTTCACAATCCAACCAATCGGCAGATCCTCATGATGATATCGATTTGCTGCTGGCCAGATTGGCAGAGGGAGAAATCGCCGCAAGCGAAGCAGAGCAATTATTTCGCGCCCATAAGCGAGATAACAAGCAGATGTAGAGCTATAAGAAATCGATTGAAGAGAGATGAACAAATTGGAAACCATAAGAAAGTATATATTTGATCAGGTAGCAGCGCAAAAGCTGACGCCCCTTGAAGCCAAAGGACTGTTGAATGAACTTGTAAAGTCGGAAGGGCAGGAGAAGCAGCCGATTGCTATTATCGGAATGGCCTGCCGTTATCCTGGAGCAAGCTCGCCGGATGACTATTGGTCGCAGCTGTCTGGCGGAGTTTGTTCGATCGGAAAGTTCCCGGACTTGCGAAAGAGGGACATCGACACCTATTTGTCCCAGCCTTCGTCGGCGCTTCTGTTAACTGAAGAACCGCTGGAGAACCTTAGCGGGGATATCTACGGGGAAGGAGCTTTTCTGGATCGGATTGATTGCTTCGACGCTTCCTTTTTCTCTATCCCGCCTTCAGAAGCCAGCTTTATGGACCCTTACCAGAGAATTCTGCTGGAAACAGCGTATGAGGCGATGGAAGACGGCGGATATGGCGGAAAAAGCCTGCATGGCAGCAGGACCGGGGTATTCGTGGGCAGGGATCATACGGAAACGCCCTACTACAAACTCGTATCCACGGCCGATCAGCTGCATCTTACAGGCTCATATGCAGGGATACTCTCAAGCCGGATATCGTATCTGTTCAATCTGAAAGGGCCAAGCATCGTACTGGACACGGCCTGCTCTTCGGGGCTTGTCGCGGTTCATACCGCATGCCGATCCCTGCAGAGCAAGGAATGCGATATGGCAATAGCCGCAGGAATCAATCTCATATTCTTCCCTAATAAAAATCATTCGCTGAATATGATCGAATCCAGGCAAAGCAGGGTCAGAACATTCGACAATGGGGCCGATGGGACGGTACTGGGGGAAGGAGCCGGTGTTGTTCTGTTAAAACCGTTGAAACAAGCATTGCTGGATCGGGATCATATCTATGCTGTAGTCCGGGGCAGCGCAATCAACAACGATGGCGCTTCAAACGGAATAACAGCTCCGAATCTGGAAGCGCAGGAAGAAGCTATTATTCGCGCGTTGGAAGATGCAGCTGTTCCTGCTGAATCTATCAGTTATATTGAGGCGCATGGAACCGGAACCGCGCTGGGGGATCCTATCGAAATTAAAGGCATTACGAATGCCTTTCGCAAGCAGACGAGCAAGAGGCAGTTCTGTGCAATTGGCTCGGTAAAAACCAATATCGGGCATACGGTAGGAGCATCTGGCCTCGCGTCTCTGATGAAGGTTGTATTGTCTCTCAAAAATAAAGAGATTCCGGCAAATTTATTCTTCACGAAAAGCAATATGCACATTCCTTTTGAAGACAGCCCTCTGTATGTCAACGATAGAGCTATACACTGGGAAAGCTCGAACACATTGCGCAGAGCAGGTATTAGCTCCTTCGGATTCAGCGGTACGAATTGCCATCTCATCGTGGAGGAGTTTCAAGGGGAGGAGAATAAGCACGGAACAGACGGCAGCGTCTCCTCTCCCGCACTATTCGCCTTCTCGGCGAAAAGCCTGGAGGGTCTTCGCACACTGGCTCACAAGCACTACGACTATGCAGGCCGGGCAGCAGAGGCGGATTACCTGGATTATTGCCGTACCTCGCTGGCAGGCCGGGGGCATTACGCCTATCGCTATGCGCTGGTCGCAGACTCCTTTAAAGAGCTGAAAAGCAAGCTATCCTTTATTCTGAATCATTGTGGCGATGAAGCAGAAGACGAGGGGATCTTGTACGGCTATCACCAGGTCGTGCCCAATCTGAAAAGCGAAAGAGCCCGCGGCGATGTAACCGAAGCCGAAAAGCGTCAATTGGGCAGTGCGGCCGAGCAATTGGTTGAAGCGTATTTGGCCGATGGGTCCATGCCGTACGATCGCAATCATGCTCGCCATCTCTGGTCACAGGTGGCCCGATTGTATATTGGCGGTGCTGACTTGCGCTGGTTTGAAATTTTGAGAGGCCAATATGACAAATGCAGCATTCCGACCTATCCACTGGAACGCAAGCGCTTCTGGGCTTCCCCGCGCAAATTCGCTGACTCTTCTGCAAGCATGTCTTCTGATTTGCTGCACAGGCTTGTCTCGGATTCGGTGAATGGGCTCGTATTCGAAACCGTCTTTGATACCCGCAAGCATTGGGTGCTGTCGGAGCATAAAATTCTTGGCCGGTATGTCGTTCCGGGTACCACGTATCTGGAGATGGTTACACAGGCATGCCGAACTTTTGGCGCGATGTTCAGCTATCGCAATATTCTGTTTCACAGTCCGCTCATCCTGAATGATGATAGCCGCATGCTTGTACAGACGACGGTGACGAAGCCCGATGCCAATAATGAGGTCAAGTTCACGGTGGCGAGCAGGCAGGATGACAGCTGGGTTGTGCATGTTGAAGGCGAGGGAGTTGGCCGGCAGTCGGCAGCCCCTGCTTACAATCTGAACGAGATTCTTCAGCACTGCACAGAGACAGAAGGGCTTCTGGAAGATGAAGACAGGCAAAAGCCGTTTGCACTTGGCCCAAGATGGCAGAATATACGGAGCTTTCGCTACAAGGGCCATCAATTTCTCGTTGAATTGCACTTGCCAGATTCATTGACCGAGGATTTGAGCGCTTATTGCCTCCATCCTGCTTTGTTGGATAGTGCTGTCAATGCCGTCAGCCAACGATACGGGAACGGGATGTACCTGCCGCTGTCATACGGAGAGCTGGCCATATACAAGCCAATCCCGCAGACGTTCTATTGCTACCACAGATTAATAAGCAATCCGGACCACCAGGAGGCGATGTTATTTGATATTGCGCTGCTGGATTCGGAGGGTGAAGTGATCATCGAGATCAAGAGCTTTGCTATTAAGAGAGTTAATGATACCCGTCTCTTTACTATGGATGCTTCGAATTCGCTGCCTGATTTGCACCGGATAACATGGAAGCCGGTGCAGATGGCTGATATCTCCAGCATATCCGTGAATCAGAAGCGCATCTTGATTGCAGCCTTCGAGGAGGATCCGTCGCGTGAGGTCATCGCTGAACTGCGGAATTCGGGACATGAAGTAACCGTTATTCGCAGAGGTGAGCGCTTCTTAGCCAGCCTGGATCAAAAAGAGATCACAGTTAGTGATTCGGAAGAGGATTATGACAGAGCATTAGCTTTAGTAGCCGACTCGGCACTGGATCATGTCCTGTGCATTCCATCGTGGAACAGCTCTTTCATCCCCGAGGAAGCGAACGATCGCATGCAGCGATATATGTTGAACTTCCAGCGTTTGATTAAGTGTCTGCTGAACAGGGAGCATCGGGAACATAAATTGCCGCTTACGATTCTCTGCCAGCATGCGAATGCGGTCACTAATGAGGAAGCAGCCATTGACCCGGTCTTATCCGGCATTGCCGCAATGGGGAAAATTATCTCGAAAGAGTACCCGCAGTTCATTTGCAACAGCATCGATACGGATAGTGAAACCTCTACAGCACTGGTGTGCGCCCATTTGTTTGCCCAGGATGACAAATATTTGGTTTCCTTCAGATCCGGGATCAAATATGTGCCGCATCTCGTCCGATATCCGGCGCCGGCAGCAGGGAATGAACAATCCGCTGATGGAACAGCGGGCGGCCTGTATGTGGTAACAGGCGGGCTGGGCGGTATCGGTCTTGAAGTGTCCGCTTACCTTGCAAGCAAGGAAAAAGCCGTGCTCGCTTTATTGAACCGCAGCAGATTTCCAGAGCGTGATGAGTGGGACGATCTCCTGCAAACGAATGAGGAGCCCCGGATTTGCGAGACGATCAGGAAGATTCTAAAGCTGGAAGAAAACGGATCGCGGGTTCTTCTTATTCAGGCGGATGTCACCGACGCTGCGGCTATGGAGAGGGCGGTAGAAGGCCTTCGCGCTGCTTACGGCCGTATTAAAGGGATTGTCCATTGTGCAGGTGAAGCGGGACAAGGGTTTCTGCTATTCAAGGACGCATCTGCTATCGGGAAGGTATTGGCACCGAAGATTGAGGGCGTCTATCTGTTGGATCATCTGACGCGCAATGATCCCCCTGACCTGTTTATGATGTGCTCTTCTGCTATGTCATTGACCGCAGAGCCGGGGCAAATGGATTATGTTGCGGCGAATGCCTTTATGGATGCTTATTCGGATTACCGCAATAAAGCCGGACTGAGAACGATTTCGATCAATTGGCCTTCGTGGAAGGATGTCGGGATGGCAGTCAGGTTCGGGGCGGATGCCGACTCATGGATCTGTGCGATGAGCAATAGCGAAGCAATAACCTGCTTGAATCATATCTTCGAGTCCTGCTCGGGCACAGTTGTACCAGGACGGATTCAGAAGGACGCCGCTTCGAAGGAGGAGACCGCGCCGTATTTCGACTATGCGGGCTACGCCTCTCAAGGCGAGAAGAAGCAGTATGCAGCGGTGGAAGAAGAGAAGGGGATGGAGATCACTTTGCTGGGAAGACACAATCAGGGCTACTCCGAGGTCGAGAAGAAATTGGCGGAAATATGGTCCCATGTTCTTGGTGTCGCCGAAGTCAGCATCTATGACAACTTCTATGAGCTGGGCGGCGATTCCATACTGGCGACAAAATTTATTGTAGAGGTCGGCAAGCATTATCCCGGCAAGGTTAATATTACGGATTTGTTCTCGCATCCTTCGATCGCTCATTTATCGCAAATGATAGGGGAGCGTTCCCAGTTGGAGCAAGCAACAAGCTCATCCGTGCCGGAAGAGAATGAGTCGATGGTTGAGATATTGAAGAAGCTGGAAAGTGGCATGATTTCGATCGATAGCGCCCAGCAAATGACGCTGAAAAGTCGGACAAGGGAGTGATATGGCAATGAGTCAGATCGGGAAATACATCCTATCGCAATTTTCGGAGAAGAAACTGTCTCTAAATGAAACAACAGCTTTATTAACGGAGCTGAACGGCTTGAATGGCGAGCAAGAAAATCGTGAAATCGCTATTGTCGGAATCTCTTGCAACTATCCGAGCGCCAGCAACCCCGATGAATTCTGGGAATTGCTAAGTCAGGGAAGATCGGCCATCGCCCCTTTCCCCCAGTCCAGAAGAGCGGATGTGGAGCGGTTCCTGAAGGCTGATCACAAGTATCGCAACGGCGGATTCCTGCAGGAGATTGATAAATTCGATGCTTCTTTCTTCCGGATATCCCAGAAGGAAGCAAAGCTGATGGATCCTTATCAAAGGCTGTTTCTGCAAGCTGCATGGGAGGCCATTGAGGATAGCGGGATCGGTCCTGCGCAATTATCCGGCTCCAATATGGGCGTGTTCGTAGGGATGGAGACGACCTATTTCCCTGAGTATTGCAAAATGACGAACATTGAAGATCCCCTGTTGATGACAGGGTCTATCGCCAGCATTATTGCCGGAAGGATCTCATATATTCTAAATCTGCAGGGGCCGACTCTGGTCGTCGATACGGCATGCTCATCAAGTCTGATTGCCTTACAGAATGCGTGCCAATCGATTCATAATGGAGATTGCACCTCGGCGATTGTAGGAGGGGTCAATTTAGGGGTCATGCCTTTCGAGGTCAGCGTGCTGGAATCGCCGGATGGTCATGTCAGTACATTTGACCGTGATGCGGACGGTACGGTATGGGGCGAAGGGATTGCAACCATTGTCATTATGCCGCTTGAAGAAGCGAGAAGAAAAAGAGTGCCGGTATACGCACTAATAAAGGGAATTGCCTCTAACGGAGACGGCACATCAAACGGAATAACAGCACCGAATTCGGAAGCGCAGACCAAATTGCTGGAACGGGCCTGGAAGAACGCCGGGATCGAACCGGAGTCGATTTCTTATATTGAAGCGCACGGCACGGGCACCAAGCTGGGCGATCCGATCGAAATTCAGGGAATTAGCGATGCGTTCAAAAAATATACAGATAAAAAACAATTTTGCGGAATCGGAAGCGTGAAGACGAATATCGGACATTTGCTGGGCGGTGCCGGCATTGCTTCCATTATCAAGATGATTTTATGTATGAAACATCAAAAGCTGACTCCAACCGTCGGATTCCGCAATCCGAATCCGTATATCAATTTTACTGAGTCTCCGGTATATCTGGTCGATCAGGTTATCGACTGGCAGGCATCGGGGCCGCGAAGATGCGGAATCAGCTCTTTCGGCATTAGCGGAACCAACTGTCATGTCATTCTGGAGGAGGCCCCTGACGAAGCGAAGGTCGAAGGCAGCCGTTCCGGCGAGTATATTTTCACGCTGTCGGCAAGGTCGGAGAATGCGCTGCGCCAATTGATCGCCTCTTATACGCGTTATCTGCGGACGGCTGCATCCGATATTGCTGATATTTGTTATACAGCAAGCGTCGGGAGAGGGCATTACAGTCACCGGCTGGCGATCATTGTTTCGAGCAAGGAAGAGTTGCTGGAGAAGCTGCTCGGCTGCGACAGCAATCCGTTGGAGCAATGTGCTGGCGAGGGCTCGAACCTCTATTACGCCCACCACAAGATTGCAACGCACAATCAGGAGCTGAAGGCTGGCGAGCTTAAGGAAGAGGACAAGATCCTGTTGTCCAGACAAGTCAATCAAAGTCTTGCTTCCGGTACGGCCGCCGAATTAGTGGCGATGTGCGATTACTACATTAAGGGCGCCGATATACAATGGGAGCTTCTGTATGAGAAGGGCGAATACAGCTTCCTTCATCTTCCAACCTATGCTTTCGAGAAAAATCGCTGCTGGCTGGAAGAAGGAGAGCTGCTGGAGAAAGGCAAATCATTCAAGGAAATCAAGCATCCTTTAGTTGACAGATGTCTCGTGGAGTCGCAGAACCAATGGTTTTATGAAACGGAGTTTACGGTTGATGGCCACTGGGTGCTTCAGGAGCATCTAATAGTCAATCATTATACAATACCGGGGACAACCTATCTGGAAATGGCCACTCAAGCTGGAAGCCTGGCTGTCAATACTGCCGTGACGGGACTGGCAAACCTCCAGTTCTATTCCCCCTTGGTTATTGAGCCGGGCCAAACCCAGAAGGTGCATGTTCATATTGTCAGAGAAGAGAAGAAGTACAGCTTCCAAATACAGAGCATTCATGAAGACGGGGGAGAGAAGAAGTGGACCGTTCATGCAACGGGAGAGATTCTGTACGACCAGTTGCCTCCTATGACGCCTGTCAATGTAACGGACATTCTGGAGGGCTGTCATGAACGCCATGTCGATATGCCTGAAGGTGTAGGCGATACGATGGGGATTATGGAATTCGGACCAAGGTGGAAAACCATCCAATATTATAAATCAGGTCCGCAGGGAACGGTCTTTTATTTGAAGCTGCCTCAAGCCTATGAGAAGGAGGTCGGCTTGTATACGCTGCATCCATCTCTGATTGATGTTGCTACCTCCCCATTCGTAGATATGGATACGCGATCGTTCGCTTTGCCGTTCTCTTACAAGAAAATATCCGTATATCGTTCATTGCCTTCTTCCTTCTACAGCTACTCCCAGCCGATTACAGAGGAAGGCGGAGAGTTCTCGCAATACAACATTACGCTGTTTGATGAGAAGGGCGACATTCTTGTATATATCGAGAAGTTTATGCTTAAAAAGGTGCATGATGTGCAGGCTCTTATGAGATCCACGAGCGGCAGGAAGAGTGAGCTTTATACGCTGGAGTGGATCAACCGTGACCGTCCTTCTGACGTCATAAAGCATCGGTCGGCAATCGTGATTGGCGCAGGGCCAACAGCCCAGGGGCTGCTAGGCAAGGCAGCGGAATACTGCGACGAGCTTCTCACCGTGTCGATTCATGAAGAGGACGGGGAGAGCCAAGGGGATCATTCCTATTCGGTCGGCTGTTCTGCGGACGACTACGAGCGTCTGGTTGAAGACATGATCGCCGGCAGAGGGGTTTCCAAAATTATCTTCTTTGCTGATGCAGAGAAATTCGCAGCCGATGCAGCCAAGGCGCCTGCACAGCTCATGAAGCCTGCTGTACACTTGTTCCACTTGACCAAGGCGCTAGTAAATAAGCGGATGAAAAATATTGAACTGGTGCTCATGGCGAGCAACGCGCATGCAATCAGGGGAGAAGAGGCATCGTTCCCTGTCGCGGCCAGCGTTTTTGGATTAGGAAAAACGATCACAATGGAGCATCCTCATATCCAGTGTCGCGCCATTGACATGGATTGGCATACGGATGCAGCGGTAATTGCGGAGGAAATATTCTCGAATCCGTCCCATTATTTGACAGCCTATCGCAAGGGAGAACGATTCATCGAGCGGCTAACCGAGCTCGATTCCGGCCCTGAGCTTACGGCAGAAGACACTGGGTTTCTCCGTGCAGGGGCGGTCATAGTCACCGGAGGGACGGGTGCGATTGGGTTGGAAGCGGCCAATTATGTGGCCGGAAAAGGCGCTGCCTATATTGCGCTGGTCAATCGCTCCAAATTCCCGGAACGCCATGAATGGGACAGTCTGCTGAGTGGCGAAGAAACCGGCATACAACGTGCTATTCGCTCGATTATGGATATGGAATCCAAGGGAGCCAAGGTCATATGCTGCAGCGCTGATGTATCCGATCTCCAGAGCATGGAACGCATTGCCGCAGAGATCAAAGCGGAAGCCGGGGCTATCGTCGGGGTTATTCATAGCGCAGGGGTTGCAGGAGACGGATTTATTATGAACAAGGATGAGAAGACGTTCCGGGGTGTCCTGTCTCCCAAAATTGCAGGCACGTACGTTCTGGATGCGGTCACCGCAAATGAGCCTGTGCAGCTGTTCATGACCTTCTCCTCAGTCGCAACTATCACTCCTGTCCAGGGACAGGGCGACTATATAGCCGGCAATAGCTATATGGATGCATTCGCAGGCGCCAGAAATCTGACGGGGAAGAAAACGGTCAATATCAACTGGCCGGCATGGAAAAACATCGGCATGGCAGCTCAATACGGGGCTGATCATGATTCATTTTTTGCAGCGATCCAAATGGAGTCGGCGATCGAGGTCTTTAATGCGGCCATGTCCCAGCAGCAGGGGGGAAGCATTGTAGCAGGCTCGATTACAAATACGGGAGAAATACCAAGACTGCCTCACACCAAACTGTTCGAAGTCACTTCTGCCATAGATAAGCTGGTCAGAAAAGCCGGCGGCGGAAGCTCTACTCAGGATCTGAATGATTTTAATATCGTCATTACCGGCAGGGATAACGGCATCTATTCGGATAACGAAATTAATATCGCGAAGATATGGTCCCGCGAATTCGGCGTTCAGGAAATCGGGATTTACGATAATTTCTATGATTTGGGCGGAGATTCATTGATTGCAATCAAGATCGTCAATCAAATCAATACGCATCTGAATAAAGGGATGGACATCACTGATCTGTTTGAGCAGATGAATATTTATCAAATTTCCCAAGCCTTCGAACAAGAAGAGCTGGAGGTCAAGCAGGATGGCCAGGAGCCAGTGGGATTGGCAGAAATAGCGGCTACCGTTGTCGCGCCGAATGGCAGCGATCCGATTGAATGCCCGGCTACCTCTGTTCAATACAGGATGTACAGGCTGAACCAGCGGGATACTGTAGGCAGCTATAATGTTCCGGTCGCCTTTGATGTAACAGGTGAATGGCAGCCGGAGGCAGTGGAAGAAGCGATCAAGGCCATCGTCCAGAGACATGAGGCGTTAAGAACTTCATTTGAATGGCAGAATGGAAAATTGCTTCAAGTGATCCATCCGAGCGTAGAGGTAACGGTTGATTACATGGAGTGTTCGCGAGATGAGCTGCCCCAGGTGGAGAATAAGTGGGTCAGACAATTCGATCTATCAGCGGCTCCATTGTTCCGTGCCGCTTTCATCAAGCTTGACGCTCATCACCATTGCATTTTATTTGATTCTGCCCATATCATCTCAGACGGCGTCTCTTTAACAGTCATTGTAAAAGATTTCTTCTATCTCTTGAACGATGCTCCGCTCGCTGAGGTGAAGCAGTACAGGGAATACGTTCAGCAGGAGGAGGCGTTCCTCAATTCTGCTTCCTACCAGTCTGAATATGAGTACTGGAAGGATCAGATGCAGGGGAAGAATGCCAGTCTGCATCTGCCTTATGATTTCGACAAGAACGGAGTGACATCGCATGAAGGAGACACATTGCCTTTTGTGATCTCAAGCTATTTGACAATAGAGCTGGTTCGAAT
Source organism: Paenibacillus oenotherae (assembly GCF_019443105.1). Lineage (GTDB taxonomy): Bacteria > Bacillota > Bacilli > Paenibacillales > Paenibacillaceae > Paenibacillus_Z > Paenibacillus_Z oenotherae. The sequence continues at coordinate 182,230 of NZ_JAHZIJ010000005.1, read as the reverse complement.
CGCCAGAGAGCAGCGGATTTCGCTGCAGGCACTGCTGCTTGCTTTATACGGGCTGCTTTTGCAGACGGAGGAGCAGAATGAATTCTTTATCGGATCGGTAGTATCCGGCCGCAATCATCCTGCCTGGGAGAGTACGGTGGGCGTCTTCATTAACTCGCTGCCTATTCATATCCATGCTGAGTCTGATCTGTCGCTGCAGCAATATGTCCAGCAAACCTATCAGACTTTCATAGCAGGCTTGCGCCATCAAGGAGTTCCGTATCAAGAGATTGTTGGCATGACGGATAAAGAGGCGGCCAAAAACCTGTTTAACGCTATCTTCGTCTACCAGAATCAACTCAATACAATCGTGAACCAAACCATATCCGCAGGCTCAATGGAATTTGCGCAGAGGAGAATTATGCGAAAGGCCGCGGAAGTGGATTTGAAATTGGAAATGTTCCTGTATGAGAATAATATCTTGCACGGACATTTCAATTATAATGTGGGCTTGTTCCGCGACTCGACGATTTCGGGGCTGATTGACCGGTTTCTGTTGATTATCGAGTCCTTCGTCCAGTTTGATTTGTCCAAGCCTATATCCGGGCTGGTTGAGGCTATGATACCTCCTGCTGAACCGGTAAGAGATCATGTGATTCCGCACGAAGAAAGCATCGAATACCGGGCAGATGAACAGGAACAAGCAGAACAAGCAGAACAAGCAGAACAAGCAGAACAAGCAGAGAACCTTGAGCAGAAATTGCTTGCGGCATGGAGCATGATCCTCGAATTTGAGGCAACGCTGGATGATGATTTCTTTGAGTCTGGAGGGAACTCCATCAAGCTGGTAGCTCTGACGGTTGAATTAGAGAAGATGGGGCTGTTCATAGAGGAAGAGTGGGTTGCAAACCACAGTACTGTAAGAAAGCTTAGTGAATTCTTGAACGAATCAGGCAAAAAGGTATATGAGGTTTGAAAGTAAAAGGCTGCTGCTTCAGGCGGGGGGTGTAAAGCCCTGCCTGAATGCTGCTTCTTAAACCCAAACTCGGTGGGCCCAGTGGCCGGAGGACAAAGTGGAAACCAAAACAGATGCGTGCATATTGTCCGATTTTCATCCTTTTAACGATTTTCACTATAAGGGATGTGCATACAACGCGCTTGTACCTATATTAGGGTATTACAAAAGAAGTCCGCTTCATTTGTTTATTAATGACATCGCCATTTATAGCACCCAGGATTGTGCTTCGTCTGTATCCGTTCGCTATATTTCGCAGCAGAGCATTGAGGAATCGCTTCTTGAGCTGGGCATAGAGATGGCGCCTGTCGCATTTAATGAACAGCTGCTGAGCGGTCTGCAGAGAGCCATCAGAAACAACAACCCCGTCATGCTCTGGGTAGATAGTTATTACCAGGAAATGAGAAGGGATACCTATGGCAAAATGCATTGGCCTCATGCCCTGGTGGTGCATGGCTTCGACAACGTCTCCCGGCAGTGCCATATTATTGAACATAAGCATAGAGAAACGCTGTCGTATACGAATACGACGATAACTTTTGACTGCCTGGAGAGATCCTATAACGGCTTTCGTGAAACCTTTATGGGGCAAGAAGGCATTGAGCAGGTGCATATTTTCTCGGATCAACCAAGCTATGTGGAGTTTAATATGCAGGACGCCGAGAGAATCCCGGTATTGGAGGATCAGTATGCAAGATATCTTCAATTCGTAGAGGCTCATCAGGAGGAAATCCTTGAAGGCATTGCTGTTCTGGAGGAGTTCGCATCCGGTTTACCGGAGAAGTTTAGAAGCGGAGAGGCGGACCCCGCACTCGCGAAGGAATGGATCGAGCAGTTCAACCACATCGTAAGCGGGAAGCAGGCTGAAATGTTGAAAGTCCAGCAGTTTAATAATCCTGCTTTGTGTGAGATCGTGAGCAGCATCATTCTGCACTGGGTAGCGGTGAGAAAGATTGCTGCCAGGTATGCTTTTGCAAAAACATTATCTGACGAATCTGTTATCGAAATTCAAACGGGAATAGAGAAGATTTGCCTTGAAGAAAGGCAGTACTTAAATACTTTATTATCCGGTTGTCAGGATTAGGGGGTAAACGATGTTGAATGATGAATTATATCCATTGATCCTCCGCGGTCTTCAAGAGGTGCTTGAGATTGACGACAACATTCCGGCTGACGAGGATTTATTGAACTATGGCTTCAACTCCATTAGAATGGTCGAATTTGTGCTGTATCTGGAGGAGAAAGCGAATATTATGATCGAGGACGACCTTTTATTATATGACAACTTCCAAAATATTGAGGCAATCATGACTCTGATCAGAAATGAGCAAGAGGCAGAAAAAGGGTGATGTCCCGCAATGTCTCATGCTATGATGAACCTATACCAACGACAAGCGGGTGATTAGTATGGGTGAGATGGGAGCAGTTATTCTAGTTCTATTCATAGCTATAGCTATTATTGCGGTTGTTGTTAATCAAAGCGGCAAGAAGGGGCAGAAGGGGAGCGGAAGGGGTTCCTCGCGGATGACGAGAATTTATCCGTCTGTCTTCGCAGGCAAGCCGCCGGCTGTGCTTGGTGTTCCGGAGGGGCATCCGGCAAGATCCGCTGCGGAGCGGCTGGAAGCGGGTCTTGGTCCTGATTTTGAGGCCCGGGTGAAGGATCGTGTGCTCAAGGCGCAGCCCCGGCTGCGTGATGACGAGTGGAACTGGCTGTGGTTTGAGCTGAAGCGATATTTTCTGATGTGCGCCTTGCTGCGCCATGTGCCGATGTACAGTACGAGGATAGATGACGTATGGCATGAGATGCTCATGTTCACTTGGGAATACGAGCAATTCGGCAAGCAGCTGTCGGGCAGCATTATTCATCATGCGCCTCATGCGCCGGGAAGCAAGCCGGAGGCTGGTGAGCGGGCATGGTTCGATTGGGTGTATGGAGAACTGTTCGGGCCGGCAGCGGCCAGCGCCAGACTATGGGGGCCTTTCTACCGGACACCGCTCTCCAAAGAGCGTATTGCGGAGCTGCATAATTGGAGCAGGGAACAGCTGCTTGAGCGGAGGTTCAATGCGAGCGGGGCAGAGGCGTTTGCTGATCTTCGCCGGGCTGTGGACTATTTAATTGATCGCGGCTCATCCCTTGCGAGAGCTTCGCTTAATCGTGATTCTGCAAGAGAGTCTTCCGTCCGTGATGCGGCGAGATGGGGAGACCCCGCGTATATGACAGGAGTACTGTCGGGTGCGCTGTTCTTTGCTTCGACGGGCTCGGACGATGACTTCAAACATCAGATGGAGGAAGCGCAGACGAAGGAGCAGCTAGAGGCCAACAGCGGCGGCGTGGGGTCATCGGGTTCATCTGGCGTGGATGGCCATTCCTGGAACGATGGCGGCTCGCATGGCGATGGAGGCAGCGGCTGTGATAGTGGCGGGGGCGGCTCCTCAGGCGGCGACGGCGGCGGAGGTTCCTCGTGTGGAGGAGGATCCTCATGCGGCGGAGGCGGCTGCGGCGGGGGCGGCAGCTAGAACAAAGGGGAAAACTAGTGAAACCGGTAGCTCCGACGAAGTCGGAAGCAGCCGGTTTTTTATATTTATATTCCATTAAAATACAGAAATAAACCGTTTACATGATTGCCCCTCAATCGGTCTGCGGGAAGTGTGCAGAATGAAGCTTCCGATGCTATAATAGACAGGATTGTGACTCAATTGTAAAAAAATCGAAGTTCCGCAGGCGAAGCAGTCTTCACAGGAGGATGATGATCCATATGGGCAAACTAGTGGTTTGTGACCATCCGCTCATTCAGCATAAGCTGACACACATTCGTGATAAAAATACGAATACGAAAGATTTCCGCGATCTTGTAGATGAAGTGGCGACATTAATGGCTTATGAGATAACAAGAGATGTACCTCTCCAATCGATTCCGGTTGAGACACCGGTTACGGAAGCGGAAGGGAAGGTGATTTCTGGCCGGATGCTCGGCCTTATTCCTGTGCTGCGCGCCGGTCTTGGCATGGTGGATGGCATGCTGAAGCTCATTCCTTCCGCGAAAGTCGGCCACATCGGACTGTTCCGCCATCCCGATACGCTCGAGCCGGTGGAATATTATGTGAACCTGCCCTCTGATGCAACCGAGCGCATGCTGATCGTCATCGATCCTATGCTGGCCACAGGAGGCTCGGCTTGCGCAGCGATTGAAACCTTGAAGCAGCGCGGCTGCGCCCAGATTAAGCTGATGTGCCTGATCGCTGCTCCTGAAGGCGTTGCGGCGGTTCATCAGGCGCATCCCGATGTGGATATCTACATTGCGGCGCTGGATGAGAAGCTTGATGATCACGGATACATAGTGCCAGGTCTTGGCGATGCTGGCGACCGGATGTATGGCACGAAATAATGACGGCAGGACGTTGATGGCGGGACTCAGGCAGCAGAAATGTGAATCAGTTTTAATAGGAGTGACTTTCATTGGCTAAACTTAAAGTAATGACTATATTTGGAACACGTCCAGAGGCTGTGAAGATGGCCCCGCTCGTGCTGGAGCTGGAGAAGCACAAGGATGAGATCGAATCGATCGTATGCGTAACGGCACAGCATCGGCAAATACTGGATCAGGTTCTGGATTTCTTCAAGATCGAGCCGGATTATGATCTGAACGTCATGAAGGAACGGCAGACGCTGACAGAAACGACTGTCCGCGTGCTTGAAGGGTTGGAACCCATCCTTAGCGAGGCGAAGCCGGACATCGTGCTCGTGCATGGCGATACACAGACGACTTTCCTGGCCAGCTACGCCTCATTCCTTCAGCAAATTCAAGTCGGCCATGTAGAAGCAGGCCTTCGCACATGGAACAAGCTCTCCCCTTACCCGGAGGAGATGAACCGTCAGCTTGCGGGTGTGCTCTCCGATGTTCATTTTGCGCCTACCGAGTGGTCAGCAAGCAATCTTCGCAAGGAGAACAAGTCGGAATCGACCATCTATGTGACGGGCAATACAGCGACCGATGTCTTCCAATATACGGTTGACGAGTCGTTCTCCCATCCTGTCATTGACTGGGCGCAGGGCAAACGGATGATCCTGATGACGGCTCATCGGCGCGAGGCGCTGGGCGAGCCGCATCGGAATATTTTTCGCGCGGTCAAGCGTATCGCCGATGAGTTCGAGGATGTCGCGATCGTCTACGCCGTTCATCCGAATCCGGCTGTGCGCGAGCCCGCGAATGAAATTCTCGGCAGTCATCCGCGCATCAAGCTGATTGAACCGCTGGATGTCTTTGAATTCCACAATTTCTATCCGCATTCCTATATGATTATGACCGACTCGGGCGGTCTGCAGGAAGAGGCGCCTTCGTTCGGCGTGCCGACGCTGGTGCTTAGAGATACGACCGAACGTCCTGAAGGAATCGAGGCGGGTACGCTGGAGCTCGTCGGCACCGACGAGGCGCTGGTCTATGACCGTGCGTTCGCGCTTCTGACAGATTCTGCGCTTTACGACCGGATGAGCCAAGCGGCTAATCCATATGGCGACGGACAAGCATCGGCAAGAATTGTCGAGGCCATTCTGCATCACTTCGGACGCGTGAGCGAGCGCCCCCGGCCGTTCACACAACGTTCATAGATTATGCGGAGGAACAGGCATCATGAAGAAGGTTACAGCGTACAGTGCTACTGTATGGTTTGATAGGCCGTAAAACCTTGATAAATCAAGGCTTTACGGCGAACCGTTCACTAAATGTTTGAATTTATATCAATTGACAAAAGACATGTCGCTTCGATAAAATGTATGAGGGTTGACAGGGGTAAAAGTCATGAAAAAAAAGGGTAGCGGAGACAATCCATGGCGGGCTGCAGGGCTCGTTGGTGTAATGGGAATAGACTTCGCAATTTGCATCTTCTTGGGCTATTATGTCGGCACGCTTTTTGGAGACTCGCCAGGATGGATTATAGGCGGTGTACTTGTCGGCCTGGCGGCTGGCATTTTATCCTGCGTCTTACTGGTCAGGCTCGTATTGGAGGACACCGATGGATGAGATCTTGAAGAAAGCAATGCGATCGGCTCTTTATATGATGTCGCTATTCATGGTGGTATGGGTTCTCGTTCCGGATGGCAGAGCGGTTGCAGCAGGTATTGTGCTTGGCTGCGGTGCCAGTCTGTTCAACGGAATACTGCTGCGCCGGCGTATTGATTACATCGGGCGTACAGTTGTCGAGCAGGGAGCAAGGAAGATGAGTCTTGGCTTGGCCGGAAGGCTTGCCACTGTATTGTTAGCCGTCATGATTGCCAACAAGTATCCGCAACATCTGAATGTCGCAGCGACCTTGTCCGCAGCCTTTTATGTACAGATAATGGTTTTTCTGATTGGTGCAGTTACCTATTCTAAGCGCAACAGCGGAAAGGGGTGAAAACACAATATGCATATTTTTCCGGTTATTGAGATTGCAGGTTTTCACATTGATCTCTCTACATGGATTTCGGTCATTGTATCCTGCTTAATCGTATTCATTGTCGCGCGGGTAGCCGTGAGCAATCTGTCTGTTCACAATCCCTCGAAGATGCAGAACTTTATGGAGTGGGTCATCGAATTCGTACACGACACTGTCGCTAGCACGATGCCGCTCAGCAAGGCGAAGCACTTCATTAATCTCGGGATTACGCTGATTATGTTCATCTTTATTTCGAACCTGCTCGGTCTTCCTTTCGGTGTCGTCACAGAACATCATGAGCCATTGGAAATTGCAGGCTCCATGGTCGTTACTGAAGCTGACATCACCAAGTATGACGGACATGCCCATATCGCATGGTGGAAGTCTCCGACAGCGGATTTGTCCGTAACAGCTGGTCTGGCGATTATCGTTATTTTCCTGGTTCACTTCCTCGGGGTAACGAAGAATACGAAGCATTACCTGAAGCACTACTTTGAACCGTTCCCGATCTTTTTCCCGCTGAACATTATGAAGGAGATTTCCAAGCCGCTTACGCTTTCACTGCGTTTGTACGCGAATATTTTTGCCGGCGAGGTACTTATTTCGACGATTCTGATGCTTGGCTGGGTCGGTATTCCTTTGATGGCCGTATGGCAGGGCTTCAGTATATTTGTCGGCGGTATTCAGGCGTTCCTCTTCACAATTCTAACAATGGTGTATATCTCTCAAGCGACAGTGCATGACGAGGATCACTAAGGCAAGGTGCTTAATTTCCCGGCTGTACCGAGCGACTCGTGCGCAAGGCGGGAATCACAATATACAAGCAACACAAAAAATAACCTATTTTTAGGAGGATTTCAAAATGGAATTTTTGGCAGCTGCTTTGGCAATCGGTTTGGGCGCACTTGGCGCAGGTATCGGTAACGGTTTGATCGTAAGTAAAACAATCGAAGGTATTTCCCGTCAGCCTGAGCTTCGCGGTACGCTTTCCACAACGATGTTTATCGGTGTTGGTATCGTAGAGGTAGTTCCTATCATCGGCGTAGTTATCGGCTTCCTTCTTTACTTCGGAGCTTAGTTTTCCATATAACGGTTGGCGCGGTTGGCCTATGCCATCCACGCCTTCGTTTTGATTGGCACATCAATTAAGCAATGAACGAAGAAAGGAGTGTCATAGATGGATAATTTTGTATGGGAATCGACCGTATTTACAATGATCGCGTTCCTCGCGCTGTTGTGGCTCCTTAGCAAATATGCATTCGGACCATTGATGGGTATTATGGAACAACGCAAGAAGCTCGTTCAAGAGCAAATGAGCACCGCTGAAGAGAGCCGCAAGCAAGCTGGCGAGCATCTTGAAGCACAGAAAAAAGCGCTTGAGCAAGCACGCAAGGAAGCTTACGAGATTATTGAATCCGCTAAAGTTACAAGCTCGAAGCAAGCAGACGATATTATGAATGCTGCCAAAGCGGAAGCTAATCGTCTGAAGGACGAGGCAGTTAAAGATATCGATAGCGAGAAAAATAAAGCGATTGCAGCACTGCGCAGCCAAGTGGGCGGCATGTCTGTTATGATCGCTTCTAAAATTATTGAGAAACAAATCGACGAGAAATCGCAAGAGCAGCTTGTTGACCAATACTTGAAAGAGGTTGGAAACAAATGAGCCGCGAGAGCGTTGTAGCCAAGCGCTACGCTAAGGCGTTGTTCGAGCTTGCGCAGCAGCAGAATGTTGTTGCAGAAGTTGAACAACAGCTGAAAATCGTCGTTCAAGCACTTGAAGGAGATGCGGAGATCCGCAGCTTCCTCGGGTTTCCGAATATCGATACTTCGAAGAAAACCGCGCTTATTAAAGGCGCGTTATCCGGTAAAGTATCTGACGTTGTTCTGAATACACTGGAGCTTCTTATTGCACGCGGACGCCAAGGGGCGATCGGCGCTGTATATGAGGCTTATACCAAAGTTGCAGGCGAGGCGCTTGGACAAGCGCATGCAATTGTATATACGGCAAAGCTGCTGACGGCAGATGAGCTGGCGAAAGTGGTAGAGAAGTTCAGCGCTGTTGCAGGCAAGAAGATTGTAGCGGAGCAAGTGGAAGATTCGTCATTGCTCGGCGGTGTGCAGGTTCGTATCGGTGACCGTCTGTTCGACGGAAGCCTGTCCGGCAAGCTGGCACGTTTGGAAAAATCGTTGAAAACTCAAGCATTGTAGATAGGGGTGAACGGAATTGAGTATCAGACCTGATGAAATCAGCACGCTGATTAAACAACAGATCGAACAATATAAATCCGAGATTCAAGTCGTAGATGTCGGAACGGTCATCCAAGTCGGTGACGGTATCGCTCGCGTACACGGACTGGAGAACGCGATGTCCGGCGAGCTTCTCGAATTCTCGAATGGCGTTATCGGCATGGCCCTCAACCTTGAGGAGAACAATGTCGGTGTCGTAATTCTCGGACCATACAAGGATATTCGTGAAGGCGACCAAGTGAAACGCTCTGGCCGTATCATGGAGGTTCCTGTAGGTGAAGAACTGCTTGGCCGCGTTGTTAACGCGCTTGGCCAACCAGTTGACGGCAAAGGCCCGATCAACACGACAACGTTCCGTCCGGTTGAATCACCGGCGCCAGGCGTTATCGACCGTAAATCGGTTCATGAGCCGATGCAGACCGGTATTAAAGCAATCGATGCGATGGTTCCGATCGGCCGCGGACAACGTGAGCTTATCATCGGTGACCGTCAAACAGGTAAAACGGCTATCGCTATCGATGCGATCATCAACCAAAAGGGCAAAGGCGTTAAATGTATCTACGTTGCTATCGGTCAAAAGCAATCCACCGTTGCTAACGTTGTAGAAACACTTCGCCGCAATGGCGCCCTGGAGTACACGATCGTTGTTACGGCTGCTGCATCCGAGCCGGCTCCATTGCTCTTCCTGGCTCCTTACGCAGGCTGCGCAATGGGTGAATACTTCATGTATAAAGGCGAGCACGTGCTCGTTATCTATGATGACTTGTCCAAACAAGCGGCAGCATACCGTGAGTTGTCCTTGCTGCTCCGCCGTCCTCCGGGTCGGGAAGCTTATCCGGGCGACGTCTTCTATCTTCACTCCCGTTTGCTGGAGCGTGCAGCGAAGCTGAACGAAGAGAACGGCGGCGGTTCTTTGACCGCATTGCCATTCATCGAGACGCAAGCGTCTGACGTATCCGCATATATTCCTACGAACGTAATCTCGATCACCGACGGACAGATCTTCCTTGAGGCTGATCTGTTCTATTCCGGACAACGTCCGGCAATTAACGTTGGTATCTCCGTTTCCCGTGTAGGTGGGGCGGCTCAAATTAAAGCGATGAAAAAGGTTGCCGGTACGCTCCGTCTTGACCTGGCGGCATACCGTGAGCTTGCTGCGTTCGCGCAGTTCGGTTCCGACCTCGATAAATCGACGCAATCGCGCCTCAATCGCGGTGCCCGCACAATGGAAATTCTGAAGCAAGGCGTTAACCAGCCAATGCCGGTTGAGAAGCAAGTCATCTCGATCTTCACAGCAGTTAAAGGCCACCTTGACGATATTCCAGTAACGGACATTCTGCGCTTCGAGAAAGAATTCCTGTCGTTCCTCGATTCGAACCACCCGGAAATTCCGGCTTCGATTCGTGATACGAAGGATCTGGTTGCCGACAACGAGAAAGCTCTCGTGGACGCGATCACGAAGTTCAAGAAAAGCTTTGCGGTAACAGCTTAACATATAATGACTGCGCCGACCGATCGCGCGCAGTTCTCTATTGAAGCAACAACACCAGGCTTTGGTGAGGCCATTCACTGGAAGCGGATTTGAATCTCTGAATTGACGGTTCCCGTCAAGAGGAGGTATGAAGTCCTTTTCTCAGTGGATGCCATAGCCAAGCAACAAAGGCGGGTGAACCAAATGGCTACTAACATGCGCGACATCAAGCGGGAAATTAAGAGTAAGCAGAATACGAAGCAAATTACGAAAGCGATGGAGCTGGTTGCCGCTTCGCGTCTAAGACGCGCACAGGAGGCTGCTCTGGCTGCTCGTCCATACGCTGAGAAGATGAAGGAAGTCGTTGCGAGCATTGCGGCCGGCACGAAGGGCGTTAAGCACCCGATGCTGGAATCCCGTCCAATCAAGAAAACGGGCTACCTGATCATCACTTCAGATCGTGGACTTGCAGGCGGCTATAACGCCAACATCATTCGTAAGCTGTCCCAGATGATTCAAGAGAAGCATAAGTCCAGTGACGAGTATGTATTGTTCGTTATCGGACGCAAAGGGCGCGATCATTTCCGCCGCCGCAATATGCCGATCGTGGAGGAAGTAACCGGGTTGCCGGATTCTCCATCCTTCTCGGATATTAAATCTATTGCCTCTGCCGCAGTAAGCAACTTCGAGCAGGGTGCATATGATGAGCTCTACTTGTTCTACAACGAATTCGTTAATGCTCTGACGCAAATTCCAACTGCAAAACGTTTGCTGCCGCTTGAAGAGGTTGGCGGAGCAGCGCCTGCAGCGAATTATGAGTATGAGCCTTCTGCTGAGGGTGTGCTGGAAGTGCTTCTGCCGAAATATGCAGAGACGCTTATCTACAGTGCGCTGCTGGACGGCAAAGCGAGCGAATTTGGTGCGCGGATGACAGCGATGGGCAACGCAACGAAAAATGCGACGAAGATGATTAATAATCTGACGCTGACGTACAACCGTGCGCGGCAGGCAGCTATTACCCAGGAAATCTCCGAGATCGTCGCAGGAGCGAATGCACAATCTTAATTGACCGGATGGAATTGAACCGGTTTTCGATATGAAACCATGAAGGAAGCAGGAGGGAAAACCATGAAAAAAGGACGCGTTGTATCCGTCATGGGTCCGGTTGTCGACGTTGAATTCGAACGCGGTCACTTGCCGGAAATTTTGAACGCGATCAAAGTGGAGCATAAGGCTGACGCTGCAGGCGGCAAAGATATTAACTTGACGCTTGAAGTTGCAGTTCACCTTGGCGACAACATCGTACGTGCTGTTGCCATGAGTACGACTGATGGCCTCGTTCGCGGAACTGAAGTCGTGGACACAGGCGCACCGATCACCATTCCGGTCGGCGCACCAACACTTGGCCGCGTGTTCAATGTTCTCGGCGAACCGATTGACAATGCAGGTGAAGCGAAATCTGCTAAAAACTTGCCGATTCACCGCGAAGCACCTACTTTCGATGAATTGTCCACGCAATCGGAAATTCTCGAAACAGGAATTAAAGTTATCGATCTGCTTGCTCCATACGCAAAAGGCGGTAAAATCGGTCTTTTCGGCGGCGCAGGTGTTGGTAAAACCGTTACGATTCAAGAGCTGATCAACAACATCGCACAAGAGCACGGCGGTATCTCCGTATTCGCAGGTGTTGGTGAGCGTACTCGTGAAGGTAATGACTTGTACCATGAGATGAAGGATTCCGGCGTATTGCCTAAGACTGCAATGGTCTTCGGTCAAATGAATGAGCCGCCAGGAGCACGTCAGCGTGTTGCTTTGACGGGTCTGACGATGGCTGAGTATTTCCGTGATGAAGAGGGCAAAGACGTTCTTCTCTTCGTTGATAACATCTTCCGTTTCACCCAAGCAGGTTCTGAGGTATCCGCACTTCTTGGTCGTATGCCATCCGCGGTAGGTTACCAGCCAACCCTCGCAACTGAGATGGGCCAACTGCAGGAGCGTATCACGTCCACGAAGAAAGGCTCTGTTACGTCGATTCAAGCGATCTACGTACCTGCCGATGACTATACGGATCCGGCTCCAGCTACAACATTTGCCCACTTGGATGCTACAACTAACTTGGAGCGTAAAATCTCCGAGAAAGGTATCTTCCCGGCAGTAGATCCGCTGGCATCGTCCTCGCGTATTCTGACTCCGGAAGTACTAGGAGAAGAGCATTACAATGTCGCTCAAGGCGTTAAGAAAATTCTTCAGCGCTACAAAGAGCTTCAAGATATTATCGCCATCCTTGGTATGGATGAGCTGTCCGAGGAAGATAAAGTGACCGTTGCACGCGCACGGAAAATCGAACGCTTCCTGTCCCAGCCTTTCCACGTTGCTGAGCCATTCACAGGTACACCAGGTAAGTATGTACCGGTTAAAGAAACGGTACGCAGCTTCAAGGAGATCCTAGACGGCAAGCACGACAATCTGCCGGAAGCGGCATTCATGTACGTTGGTACGATTGAAGAAGCCGTGGAGAAAGCCAAAACGCTGTAATAGCGAAGGCAGGAGGGTTCCACATGAGCACCTTTTTATTAGAAATCGTTACACCTGAGCGTAAAGTATACGCTGAGAATGTTAATATGGTGATCGTCAAAGGCGTGGAAGGCGAGCTGGGGATTCTGCCGAATCATATCCCGCTCGTAACACCTTTGCGGATCGCACCGGTTACAATCAAGAAAGACCGTGCCGAACAAGTAGTAGCCGTCAACGGTGGCTTCATCGAAGTGCGCAAGGACAAGGTCGTTATCTTGGCCGAGAGCGCTGAGCTGCCTGCTGATATTGACGTTGAACGTGCACAGGCTGCCAAGCAGCGTGCTGAACAGCGTCTAAGCGGCAAGCGTGACGAGTTTGATTTCCGTCGCGCTGAGCTTTCCCTGCAACGTGCTATTAACCGCTTGGATGCAAAGCATCGGGTATAGTTAGGAACGACAAAGTGGGTGTCCCAACAGTCATCATAGATGACGACGGGACACCCCTTTTTTATTGAAATTATTTATTCGCCGCATCCACTGCATGGTCGCATGTTCCTCCAATCGCTGTTGTTCCCGGATTCTTTGAATGAAATAACTAATGGAGGAATCCGGGTACAAAGGCGAACGCTGACGCTTCTCCAGAATCATGCGACCTCTCGGTTTTGGCCAACCATCACGTTCGCTACGTCAATAATGTCATTGGCCGCTTCACATGAACATCGCCAGGCAGCTACTATAATCTCAAAATACTACGAAGTTGATCCGTCTAACTAAACACAGCATACCTAGACCTCACGCCAGATCCGCAAAGACCGTTCTTGAGAATATGATTTCAAATGGCTGACTCCCTCAATAGCAGCTAGAATATCGCACTATTAGCCATTGAAGAAGGAGAAAAAGGAAGATCAAGCGCTTAAGCGACTCTTTAGTTACCCCTGAACGAAGGGCTCTTCATGATTGATGTGTCCATCTGGTGATGAGATCTTAGAGATCAGCTTATTCGTATATTCGCTGAGAGGCAGCAGACAGCACAATAAAAAGAGCCCCCGTGAGGGAGCTCTTTTTATTTGGTTGAATTGGATTAGTTGTTGATGAATCCAACGTTACCAAGGAAACGGATAACCATTGTAGCTGCTTCAGCACGGTTAGCGTTAGAGTTACCAGCTACTTTCGTAGCGGATTGACCTTCAACAATACCCGATTTTACAGCAGCAGCAACTTCCGCTTTTGCCCAGCCCAAGTTGCTCGCATCCGTAAAGCTAGCCAGTGCTGCAGATACTTCCGCATCTGTCAGTTTAACTTCTTTACCTGCAAATGCAGCGGCACGAACTACCATTGCCGAAAGCTCTTTGCGAGTGATGTTTGCATTCGGATTGAATTTACCTTTTTCGTCACCTTTGATGATACCAGCCTCTGCAGCAGCAGCTACAACGCCAGCATACCATTTTTTGGACGAAACATCGGAAAACTTCGATGTTGTTCCAGTAGCATCAAGTCCGAGTGAACGGACGATCAGTGCCGCGAACTCAGCGCGAGTGATGTTGCGTTTAGGTTCGAACTTGTTAGCGCCCGTACCTTCAACAACCAACTTCGCTGCTAAAGTCTCGATATCTTTCTTCGCCCAGTGGTTCGCAAGATCCTTGAAGGATACAGCGTCCAATTGGATGACAGAGTAGATACTCGTGCTGTTACGGATAAGAGTAGCGATCGTATTGCCATTCTCAGCAGCGAACGTAGCTGGGACGAAGCTCAGCTCTTTCGTAGCAGGGTTGTACAATACACCGGTTACCGTCTTGGAATCAACAGTACCAGCAACTGGAAGAGTACGTTTGAAGTACGTTCCAAGGTTGTTGATTTGTTGTTCTTTACCGTTACCAACAGCAACGATTTTGAAATCAACTGGCGTAGCCAGTGGTTTCGCATCGATTCCGTAGATAGCATCAGTTACTGCTTTAGCAGCGTCACCAGCAAGTTTCTTCAGTTCTACACGGATCACCAGATCTTTAAGCGCCACCCCGAGGGATTTAGCTTGCTCTTCCAGTTTCAGTGCAGCGATTGGAAGCGTGATGGACGTACCGTCCTCCAGCTTAATCGTCAGAGACTCACCTTTGATCAAAGCGTCAGCAGGAATAGTTACTACATCGGATTTGGAGATGATCGTTTGGTTCTTATCTTGTGCAAAGAGATTGCTCAGTGCAGTGCCGTCTACTTTACCGTTGTTGTCAATTACTCCATTAGTGCCTCCTGGGAAGAAACCACCACCATTACTTTGTGAGTTGTAAACCCACGTAGTAACAGGAGTGCTGCTACCTGGATAGAAGTATTTCAACTGCAACGGGTAATATGTAGCATACGTTGCGTATGGAGCAACAACTTCGAAATTGTACTCACCATTAGAGGAGTAGGTACCGTAAACAACATCAAATGCTGATGTTTTATCGTGACCGTAAACATAAATGGCAACTTTTTCTCCGTTAAGAGCTGCATAAGTAGCGTCTGTTACATATACAGTACCCGTTACTTTGCTGTTAGCATAGGAAACATTTCTGTATCCGTTAGTTGCGTTAGCAGCGAAAGCGAGAACTGGAACTAGCACTGAAACAATCATCAATGATGCGATAAGTGCTGAAATTTTGCTTGTCAAAACCTTTTTCATTTTTTGTTTTCACCTCCTTTCACGAAAGAATAGTGAACCTATCGAAAAACAATTATATAACAGGATGGATTGGAAAGAAAGTCTCATATTATGACAATATCAAATCTTTAAAAGATATTAAAGTAAAAAGTTACAATATCAGCTAATTATTCTTATATAGTTCCTCTAAAGAGGCTCTCTCGTTCTCGTCAGCTTCAATTAATTTGTTATACAAATTCTCGTCATTCTGCCCCGTAGCTTCCAGTGAGGCAAGGTAGTAGCGGACTGTCGTTCGCGCATAGACGTTATCTTGTAAATTCTCAGCAATATCCTGTACCAGCAAGGCTTTAGCGGCTTCATAATCCTTATGATTGTAGTGGATGATGCCGATGGCCTGCCTCATTAGGAAGGTGACATTGAATTCACGGCCTTGAAGCTGTGTCTCGGGCAATGTCTTGAGAAGCTCGATGCGATTAAGCACTTCTTGATATAATTCGAGAGATTGTTTCCATTTTGTGTCCGTGAGCTCAGGATTATTCTGCTTGTCCTTCTCACCGGCCAAATAATACTCCATAATAGCTGCTTCATAAAAGTTAATATCCCATTGAAACTTCTTGATGCCATCATTCAAAACCTGAAGGACCCGATCCTGTTGGCCTTCGTCTTTGTAGAATTGATACTCTTCCAGTAATAGATAACGATTGTAAGGCTCAAAAGGTTTCAGTTGATCGATCAGTTTTTTAATTTCCTGTCGGAATTTAACATCTCCGGTTTGTTGAAACGCCTGTTTCATCCAGTTTATTTTTCTTAAAGTATAATCGGGATGAGACGGGGAAATGTTAATAGCATCATCAATAGAAGGCAATAATTCATCCAGTGATTTCTGCTGAACAACCGCAAGATCCATGGCATGGCGATAAGCCAGATTGCCGCTGTATTCACGATACACCCAGGTAAACAGAATAAGGGCGATCAAGGATAACGAGATCGGATAGGCTATGCGCCACTTGCGATCCTTTATGGATTCCATCGAAGGCAAGACCAGTTTCTGATGAAACGGTGCCAGCATTGCGCCTAGAGACAAGAATACGATTATCGCAAGATAACTGTAGCTCATATCAAAATCAATGGCACTGTGGGCAAGAATGGATATCGATAGGATAAAGAAGAATAATTGGCTGCCCCGAAGCTCAGGATTTCTAATATAAGCTCTTATAAACAGGGTATAGACTAGAACAAGGAATGCAATTAAAAGGATCAGACCAATCCAGCCGATCTCAATTAATGTCTGAAAAAAGTAGCTGTGGGCTTGCCTGCTCGTATACGGATTATTCTGATATTCCTCGTAGAGTACGGTCCATGCTCCGCCGCCTGCACCTATAAGCGGATAGTCGCCCGACAATTTGAGTGCATCCTTATAGAAGGTTCCGCGTTCCAGCACGCTGTGCTGCTCGAAATTAATATTGGCTATCCGATCAGCGATGCTGGCTGGCAATAGCGACCTGACGCCACTGCTAGCAAGAAGCAATGTGGCTGCAAGACTGCCAATGATAACGAAGATCAGCGGGACTGCAACGAATGACCATTTGTTCGCTGTAAATTTCTCCGTCTTGCTGTCAATCCAATTCAATAGCCTCGAATGGAAAATGGTGATGATGGCAGCAACCACCAAGGCTGCTCCAATTAATAGACCCCAGCCGATCATCGGCTGTTTATTCCAGATCGAGAATGTATTGCCTGCCTCGGATTCAAAATTAAGTGCAGTTGCTATTTTGTCCGCAGCTATTGTTATATTACTCAAAATAGCGAAAGATGAAACAATTGCGAGAAACATGTATATTAAATAAGTGAATTGTTTGCCAATGCGCAGGAAAGGAAGAATGATAAGCACCAGAAGAGGAACGAAAAGCAGCGCTGCCCTGGAATAAGTGAGCATCATCGAGATCCAGATTGGCACTAACATAAATGCATGAAGTGAACGCCAATACCACTGCTTGCAATGAATGACTAGAAATAGTCCTCCCAGAAACAATGCGGTCAGAAACCCGGCATAGGAGTTGGAGTATTGGAAGATGGACGTCAATCTGAACGATTCATCTGCTTTCCACAATGCATTAGGGAAATAAGCCTGACCGAACAGGTTCATTAATCCATAAATAACGACACCATAACCGGACAGCTGTATAGCCTTCGCAAGGATTGTCCGGTGAAGTTTATTTTCTGCGATATACAAACCCAGGATGAAGAATGCAACCACCATGAATTGTGTGAGCATCATCAGCTTCGCGTTATGCACGGTAACAGCGCCTATATAGGACATGAGATACATTACTGGGAGAAATAATACGGCCATAGAAAGAATGGCTCTAAAGTCGTTTATTTTCCATGTGCGAATTAGCCGGATCCCGGCAATGAGAAGCAGTGCAAATGTGTAAATCATTGCTTCAAGCAAAGGAGCTTCAAATCCGAAGGCGTCGCCATTCCCGACTGTAAAGGCATTGAATAACGCCACTCGGAACTGAAAGATGAAGATGAAGAAGACAACAGCGATTAATAGAGTCCATTGCAGGAGAGAGGTATTGTTGTCGTCTATAGTTGTCTGTAGAATCGGCCGATCTTTCTTTTTCATTATTAAAAAGCTCCTTTAGTGATAATACTAACCTGACCACGCGTCCGCTATATTCTAACAAATCGTGCACTGTAAATCTAGTTGATGAGCGAGATAAGTTATACTAGTTGTCGGGAGAATTGGTATATATCACTAGCGGTTTGTTGTGCCTTGACACTATGAGAATGGAATCTGCTATGATATTCTTTATGAATCGTTGCACATAGATCAAATATTTAAATATGGAGTGAAATAATGAAATGAATTTAGCAAACAAGATGGTTGCATATTTGAGGAGAAACCGATCGATACTGTTTCAATTTATTAAGAGAGAAACGGTCAGCCGTTATAAAGGCTCCTATCTTGGATTTCTCTGGACTTTCTTGACGCCGATGTTCATGCTTATGGTGTATACGTTTGTTTTCAGTGAGATATTCCAGTCCAAATGGCAGACAGGAAACACGAATAAACTGGAATTTGCTATTATCGTATTTTGCGGATTGACCACTTACAATATTTTCGCAGAGGTTGTATCCCGTTCCCCGAGTCTGGTAATGAGTAACGTCAATTATGTTAAAAAAGTTGTGTTCCCGCTTGAATTATTTTCTCTGATCGCTCTGGGGTCCACATTGGTCACCGCAACGATCAATATCTTGCTTATTATCATTTTTACTTTAGTTTTTATGGGAAGTTTAAGTTGGACGGTACTTCTTCTGCCGATCGTTCTACTCCCTGTGGTGTTATTTACATTGGGATTGTCATGGTTGCTGTCCTCTTTGGGCGTTTATTTGAGAGACATTGGCCAACTGATCGGGATAGCAATTCAATCCCTCATGCTGCTAAGCCCAATATTCTATTCCGTTAATGTTATCCCGGCTGATTTCAAATGGTTTTATTATATTAATCCCATTACCTATTTTGTTGAAGATATGAGAAGCATTCTAGTATGGGGAACTGCCCCGGACTTACGAGTTTTATTGCTGGAAATTCTGGTTTCGGCACTGATTTGTTTTGCCGGATTGGCTTGGTTTCGTAAAACAAAAAAAGGCTTCGCTGATGTTTTATAATGAAAAGGATTGATAAAAATATGACAAAGCCATCGATAAGAATTTCCCATTTGTCTAAGACATACCGAATTTTTGAGAAGCCTCAAGACCGGCTAATGCAGTTTCTTTTTAAGAACAAACAGTATTACCGTGATTTCAACGCCCTGCAGCCGCTTTCCTTTGAAGTGTTCCGGGGGGAGGCTGTTGGCATCATTGGAAGAAACGGATCGGGCAAGAGTACTCTTCTCCAGATGATCGCGGGGACTTTGACACCAAGCAGCGGAGAGATTGAAGTGGACGGCCGTGTAGCCGCACTGCTGGAATTAGGAAGTGGGTTCAATCCGGAGTTTACAGGCCGAGAGAATGTTTATTTGAATGCATCGATCTTGGGCATTGGCCGTGATGAAATTGAACAACGATTTGACGAAATTTTGAAATTTGCCGATATCGGCGACTTTATCGATCAGCCTGTGAAGACTTATTCCAGTGGAATGTATGTGCGATTAGCCTTTGCTGTCTCAATCAATGTCGATCCGGACATCTTGATTGTAGATGAAGCGCTCGCTGTAGGTGACGGAAGATTCCAGTTGAAATGCTTCGAGAAAATTAAAGCTCTTAAAGAGGCGGGCAAGACAATACTCGTTGTTTCGCATGATCTGCAAACCGTCAGACAAATATGCGATAAAGCGATTCTCATTGACCGGGGCAAGCTGCTCGATATCGGAGATCCTAATGATGTTGTAAACCACTATACGAAAGTATTGTTCTCACAGCTTTCCAATGAAGAAAGTGAAGCGAAGGTAGAAGAAAAGGCACCCGAATCAGCTGTTAAGACATTTAAAGGGGCCGATTATACCGAGGAGACCAAATCAAAGGAATATAGATATGGCAATCATGACGGGGTTATTGAATGGATTTCAGTGGGTGGAAGAGGTATTGATGAAATTGTGACACTTACCACTTCCGAGGAGCTGGATGTTCAATTTAGAGTGAAGGCCAATCGAAGGATTACACAGCCTATATTCGCTATGACGGTGAAATCGGTTAAAGGTGTTGATGTATTCGGCACCAATTCTTATTTTCGCGGCTATGATTTCAGAGAGCTGTCAGATGGAGATACGGCACTGATTACCTTCAAGCAAAAGATGCGGCTCATGCCCGGCGATTACTTTATTTCACTTGGATTTGTAGAATTGATTAATGGGGACATCGTTCCTTTGGATCGTCGCTATGATGTGATCGAATTGAAGATTCTTCCTGAGAAGAATGATAGAAGCTTCGGAATTGCCAATCTTGAGAGTGAAATTGAAATTGAGTATACCTAATATGAATCCAGCCCCAGGAGCTATTTGATCGATAGTCCTTGGGGCTGGATTTATTATCATATGATGTTAAATGCTCATGGAAGCAAGATGCTTATAAAATTCACATGTTTCATGCAATCCTTGCTCCAATGTATAAAGAGGTGTCCAATTCAATTCCTGGATCGCCTGGCTGTTGTCCAGAACACTATGCTCGATATCGCCAGAACGTGAAGGCGCATATTGCGGCGCTGGAGCCTGAGGAATGAGTTGTTGAATATTAGTAAAGAGTGAGTTGACAGAAATCTGCGAATTGGTTGAGATGTTCATGGTTTTTTTGGAACCGGCTGTTAGAGCGGCAATGTTGGCCGATACGATATCTTTTACATATATAAAATCTCTTGTCTGTTCTCCATCTCCATATATAAAGGGGGACTTGTCATTCGTCAGATAGTCAATAAATATGGACACGACCCCACCCTCGCCTGCCGGGTCTTGTCTTGGGCCGTAAACATTTGCGTATCGAAGTATAGTATAATCAAGCGAAAACAGTTCAGAATACAGTTTAATGTATTGCTCCGGCGTATGCTTGGATATTCCATAGAATGACAGTGGAGCGATCGGATGGGATTCATCGACTGGAAGATAGTTAGGAATGCCGTATACAGCTGCTGAAGACGCATAAATGATCTTGCGTACAGCGTGTTTCTTGCACAGCTCCAGCAAGGCAATTGTTCCAGAGATATTGGTCTGTGCATCAAAAAGCGGATTGTTAATGGATGCCTGCACGCTAATTTGGGCAGCATGATGAATAACAATTTCCGGTCGGAAATCCTGGAAAGCATGCTCTAATTGAACATCTGCTATGTCCATCATGTATCTCTTTGCTTTGTCATTGATATATTGGGTTTTGCCAGTAATCAGGTTGTCTACAATCGCGATCTCATGACCGATATTGATGAGTCCGTCTACAATATGTGAAGCGATAAAACCGGCTCCACCGGTTACCATAATTCTCATGATTTCCCTCCTAGGAACTACAAATACATGTCGTTTTAGATTATATTATATAGTATCATATAGCTTATGTTAACTGTAGGCGTACACGGATACTAAAGATTTGGAGAGAAACGAAATGAACAAGATTGGAAATGTGACGATCAACTTAGATTATTATAACGGACATTCGGTATATAGTGACGGAAGTATTGAGGATGAAATTCTTGGCATTGCAGAGCAAGAAATTGATCTGGAAGACGTTATTTCCAAAGATGACCGTTGGCCCATATTGTATCATTTCTCACCTGTAAGAAGGCAGATCGTAGAGTGGATCGACTTTCCTGAGAACTCCAAGTTATTGGAAATTGGGGCAGGCTGTGGCGCGATAACGGGTGTGCTTTGTGAAAAGGCATCAGAAGTTGTTGCGGTTGAGCTATCCTTGCGGAGAGCGAAAATTATTGCGAACAGATATAAGCATCATCGTAATCTGGAGATTATGGTTGGGAATTTGAACGATGTTTCATTTGAAACTTCTTTTGATATTGTAACGCTCATTGGTGTTCTAGAGTACGCTGGCAGGTTTACAGAGGAAGAGAATCCTTATCATTCTTTTCTGCGGAAGATTGCCGGGTTGATGGAGGATAATGGGCAGTTAATTATTGCGATAGAAAATAAGTTCGGGCTGAAGTATTGGGCTGGGGCCAGGGAAGATCATACAGGGCGCTTCTTCGATGGGCTGGAGAATTATCCGCATCAGGATGGTGTTGCGACTTTTAGTAAAGATGAGATAACGAAGCTATTGTTGGATACGGGTTTTATGGATATTGAGTTTTATTATCCAATGCCTGACTACAAAATGCCCAATCAAATCTTTTCTGATACCTACTTGCCGCGATCGGGACAAATCAAAGGTGAATTTCCTGCTTATGATGCCGATCGCTTGCGTATGTTCAATGAGAATCTAGTGCTTGAGAATCTTATTAAGAATAATAAATTCGACTTTTTTGCCAACTCCTTTTTAATTCTTTGCAAGAAGAAGGAGGTTGGGCATTCATGAAAATCCTCTATTCAAAATATACACGCGAGAGATTGGCGCAATTTCAGTTAGAAACCTCAATATATGAAGTTGATGGCCGGAAGATGGTTCGGAAGAGAGCGCTGACGCCTTCAGCACGGGAACATGTCGAAAACATTCATCGAAATTCTGTTCAATTGGGCCAGCAATACAGCAATGTTAGTGTGCTCGTTCCAGAGATAAGAGGAAATGAACTGCATTATCCCTTTATTGAAGGCGAGTCATGGGATCATAAATTGCATCGGCTGATCGTACTTAAGGACAAGGAGCGCTTTATTGCTGAGTTGCGTGATTTTGTACGTGTATTAAATGGGCTGCAAACCCCTGTAATAGAGAAATTCATTTCAGATGAGGGGTTTCATGAAGTTTTTGGCGTACAACTGACCATTGAGGATTCGAATTGCTTGATGCCTGCAAACATCGATTTGATCTTTGATAATGTTATTTCTGATGGAGAGGGAAATATCGTCATTCTTGATTGTGAGTGGGTTTTCCCTTTCAAGATCCCGTCTCTTTATATTATATGGCGTAGTGTATACGCTTTTTGGGTCAAACATCAATATGAAGTTCGGGCGCTGTTTGAATTTGAAGAATTATGTGATGTCGTAGGAATTACGCAAGACAAGCACAATATATTTCTTGAGATGGAAGAAACCCATTTTCAGAAATATGTGCACGGAATTAAGGATTATACGGCCTACGAGAAAAAAGGCTACACGACAGAACAGCTTGTGCAAACCACATTAGACAACCAAGTGGCTGTCGGCGTATATTTGCCCGTTGACCGGGTGTATACGTATGTGAAAGAATTGTCGATAAATGCAGGGGAGCAATATCAGAACCTGGTTTACAGCTTTGAAGAGAAATTCGATGATCATATCCGAATCGATCCAGCGAATTTTCCGGCATTAATTGAAGTGAAGGCAGTTCAGCTTCAAGAAGCACAAAGTACAGTGCCTGCTGAAGTGGCAAATACAGATAACCATTTTGAAGGAATAACCTTCAGCGACGATCTGATCAGGCTAGAGAGTGCAGATTCCTTGAAGATGATTGCTCTGTCTGACAATAGTCATCTCTTCTTCAAAATTAATCGGCAGATTACAGGTGATTTTCATGTAAAGATTTCTATGCGGGTTATAAAGGTGCTCCCTGCTGCCGTTGTCGATTACATCATCTCCTCAAAGCAAGAATCAACTGTATTGGAGCAAGAGAAGCAAACGGTCGAGGATACGAATCATCAATTGCAAATAGAACTCGATGAGATGGCGGGAAATGTTGCAGGGTTAGAAAAGTCAACTGCGGAATTGATGGTGAAGTTGGATTCGGTCGAGAGGGAAAAAGAGGAGCTAGAGCGTACGATCGAGGAGCTGGAAAGCCGCAACAGGGAGCTATTAATGAATGTCCAGCTAATGGAGAACTCGCATTCTTGGAAGCTGACTGCGCCTCTCAGGGCTGCACAAAGAACATGGAAGAAAAACAGGTGATCAAACAGTGGAAAAACTGGACATTATAATCGTCACCTATAATTCTTCACGTTGGGTAACGGCATGTCTGAATAGCATCCTTGCTGCAGATTATATGAACAGTGACATCTCGGTTACATTTGTTGACAACGGATCTCAGGATCAGACGGTGGACATCATTGAGAATTATCCGGACAAGGAGCAATTCGGCGGGTATCAATGTGTACAGCTGCAGAAGAACTGCGGGTTTGGCTCCGCTAATAACTACGGTGTCAAATGTACTGTTAATCCTTATATATTGCTGTTAAATGCCGACACCGAGCTTTATAAGGATGCTCTGCTCGAACTGAAGCGTGCGGTGATTCAAAGCGAAAGCGTTACAGCTATGTGGGAGATGAGGCAGGTTCCTTATGAGCATCCAAAATGGTATAATCCTGTAAGCTTAGAGACAACTTGGTGCAGTGCTGCTGCTTGTCTGGTCCGCAGAGAGGTTTTTGAAGAATGTGAAGGGTTTGATGAATCTATCTTCATGTACGCGGAAGACGTTGATCTAAGCTGGAGGTTCCGCCAAAGAGGCTATAAGCTGCAATATGTTCCCACAAGCGTTGTGAAACACTATTCGTATTCGTCGCCCGGAATAGTAAAGCCGCTGCAGCAGTATTCAAGTATTGTGAACAACTTGAGGCTGAGGTTCAAATTCGGCAGGTTGAAGGATATCGCGGAAGGGTACGTATGGTATTTGGCTGCGATAATTTTCATTAGGCCGAAAGGATATGTAATGTCGCTGATTGCACAGCTTCTGAAGAGCTTTGGCTGGAGCAGGAAATATAGGATGAGGCGCACTGGTTCAAACTTCTCGGCTCCGTTCGAGCCTGTTTTCAATCGATTTGAGTATGAGCTGGCGAGAGAAGGAGCTTTTTATACAAGTAAGCCCATAGCCGGAGAAGCTCCATTGATCTCGATATTAGTGAGGACGACAGAGCGCCCGGAAGTATTGAGAGAAGCATTATTAAGTATTAGAAATCAAACTTATCCTTCTTTGGAAGTTGTTGTTGTCGAGGATGGGATGAATGCTTCGGAATGGATGATCAACAAGGATTTTGCTGATCTCAACATTACGTATAGATGCACAAGTGGAAAATCAGGGCGGACACGTGCTGCGAACCTCGCACTCCAGCATGCCAGAGGGGCGTATTTTTGCTTTCTGGATGATGATGACCTATTATTCGCAGAGCATATTGAGGTACTGTATAATGAGATCATTGCATCTGGGAAACGAGCGGCCTATTCACTGGCGTATGAAGCCTATACCGAAGTAGAATCAACCTCACCTGAATACTGCTATGAAATCAAGGATCGAAGAATCGTATATCGTGAGAACTTTAACCGGCGTGTCCTGCTCTACAGAAACTTTTTTCCGATTCAAACCGTTTTGTTCTCTAGATCATTATATGATGAATTAGGCGGAATGGATGAATCCTTCGAATATTTGGAAGACTGGGATCTTTGGCTTCGCTATGCGGCATCACATGAATTTGTTTATGTGGACAAGGCAACCTCGGTATATAAAGTGCCTTATCAGAATCGTGAGTATAGCAGCCGCAAGATATTGCTGCAAGCCGCCCATCAGAAAATTCTGGATAAACATAGAGATATATTGAAAGAAATTCCTTCTGTGGAACTAGAGGAAGGAGAGAAGAGAATCAAGGCTATATCAACCGTCAGGTACAAGTTAAAGAACAAAAGCTTCAAGCAAATTGTTGGGCTAATGCTAGACAGAGCCAAGCAGTCCTTCCGAACAAAATAAGACATAAATCGTGACGAATGCGGGGTATATGACAAATGGCTAGTGAGGACAAGGATAACATTAAAGAACTTGAACGTGTCATAAGCACACAGGCGAAGCAGATTCAATATCTCAATGAAGAAAGAGAGCGGTTGACGGCTTCTACAACCCATTACAAATCGTTATCTGAAGACTTGAACACATTATTGCAAAGCATATATAATTCCAATGGATGGAAAGTAATGTCGAAGTATTACAAGCTGCGCGACTCCCTTCGACTGCCCAAATTTAGCGGTAAGGGACGAAAGGATAATAAGCAAGGAGAACTCCATTCCACGAATCAGAATGAAGGGGATAAAGTATCCATCATCATACCTGTATACAATAACGTCCCTTATCTGGAAAAGTGTATACATAGTGCGCTTGCCCAAACGTATCACTCGTTTGAAGTTGTTGTAGTCGATGATTGTTCCCCTGATCCAGCTGTTGCAACTATCCTTGAAAGCTTCACTCATCACCCGAATTACAAATATATCCGGAATGATTTCAATTGCGGTATCAGCGAGACGATGAATCAGGCTATTATTCATTCAAGCGGCAATTGGATTGCTTTCCTTGATTGCGATGACTGGCTCGATGCTGAGGCGATTGAGAAACTGATGGCTTGTCTGAAAGCCAAAGAGGGCGCGGTCTACGGGTATACAGACCGTTACAATGAGATTGAAAAAGATGGTACAAGCAAGGTCGAAACGTTCCGGTCCAGACCGACATCTAACTATTTGCAGGAGCTATTAGTCGGGATGTACACAAGCCATCTGAAAATGATACACAAAGATGTCTTTATCAAAATCGGCTTGCATGAGTCGAGATTTGATGGAGCGCAGGATTATGACATTGCTTTGAAAACAGCTTTTCATTATCAGGATGCGTTTGCATACTTGCCTGAACCTGTTTACCACCATCGGATACATGATAAACAGACGACGCAAGAAGCGGCCGCAAGAATCGAAGGAATCGTAACGACAATAAAAAGCGAAATCAGACAGCGTATCGAGATTCGAAATGGAAATCTTGATAAACTGGTCTCTTTTGTTATTTTGTCTTTTGAAAAAATGGAAATGACGTTGAAATGTGTGCAATCGATTAAAGATACCGTTAAAGTTGCGCATGAGATCATTATTTTTGATAATGCGTCAACACCTGAAACGGTACAATATCTAAAGGATCATGTAGAAGCGATCGATGGGGTCACGATTCATTACTCCGATCGAAATTTA
This sequence comes from Paenibacillus oenotherae, assembly GCF_019443105.1. GTDB lineage: Bacteria > Bacillota > Bacilli > Paenibacillales > Paenibacillaceae > Paenibacillus_Z > Paenibacillus_Z oenotherae. The sequence continues at coordinate 155,403 of NZ_JAHZIJ010000005.1, read as the reverse complement.
GGATGTCCGGGCGGCAGAAGAACAGCGACGAAGTTAGCACAAGGAGATTATATTATTAATCTCGACAATGATATTCTGGTTACAGAGGGCTGGTTTGAAGAGATTATAACCAGAGCCGAGCAAAGTCCGAATATCGGTGCTGTGTGCTGTAAAACTGTTTTCCCGACGGGCAAGATTCAATTTAATGGTGCCTCATACGCTCTGTCTGAAGGGTTTATCACCTTCCTGCTAACAGATACAGATAAAGACGAGAATGAAGTGAGTACAGCACTATGGCATGAATGCAGCTGGGTTCCGGGGGGAGCAACCTTGTTCAAGAGAGAGGTAGTTGATCATCTGGATTACTCAGAAGGATATATCAATGCATTCGAGGATAACGATGTTGCTCTGCAAATTGCCAAATTAAACTATAGAATGGTAAATTGTCCAACATCCAAAGTTTACCATTACCACATCATGCACGACAAAGCTCAGGTTAACAAAGAGAAAGAGTACATGCGAGTCCGTTATAATAACGAAGGATTCATTCAATCCCTGGTTAATTTCTACAAGCGAAATCAACTGATTATTAATGATCCTTTTGTTCATCGGTTAATGAATGTCGAGGGATTAGAAAAGTCGGCAATAATAGCGCATGTTCAGGAATTGTCGAATCAAGATGCTTTAAGGAGAACATAAATGTCGAAGTCCACAATTAGCATTATTGGTATTGTTTTTATAGCAATGATTTGTGCGATTAGTAATATAGAGACTTTACACAATATCATATTAGGCACTTACAGATGGCATTCCGTTCAACCGGAAACGGTTGAAGGCGGCTTGGAGCTGCTTGTTGTTTTCTTGATTTTCTGTGCCCTATTGTTAACTAAATTGAATAGGTATGCGGCAATCATAATTTTTGTGGCAGTAGCAGGATTATACTTGCAGCGGAATCAGGTTTTGCTGCCTGCTCTTACGGCATTAGCCTATATTGAAGGCATTATTATTATCGGCAGCAAGCTCAAGTGCTTGTTCAAAGCAAAGAATACGGAAGATCCTGCTCGAAGCCTGGAGTATTACCTGAATTCCTTTCTTGTTGGGATTACGTTATGGAGTACCCTTGCTTTGATCTTATCCTTTTTGGGGTTGGGATCATTCAACACTCTAAGAGTATTGACAGTGGTATTAGTTGTGGGGGCCATATTCCCGCTTCGTTCGTATAAGCTGCCGCTATCTGTTTATTTGCTTGGAAAGAGTGCGCAAATCAGCAAATCAGCCCAAGTTGGCTTTAGTTTTGTTAGTGTTATGCTGCTTATGCAGTTTGCAAAAACCAATCGTGCTTTAGATTATGACTCGATTTGGTATGGGCTGCGTCCTGAAAAGGTATTGGTAGGCGCGCATTCATTTTTCGATCAACTGGGTCTGGTCATGATTGTGCACTATTATCCAAAGCTGTTTGAGTTTTTCAGCATTCCGTTAAGTGATCTGGGAGAGTACAGCTTTAACTCGTCGCTAAATGTCATCTTGTTTGGGCTGTTGCTGATACTGGTGTTCGTTTTTTTGAGAAGAGTATCGAGTCATGCCCGCATTAATACGGCATTAATAGCCATACTTGCATCCACGCCTGCGATAGCGAACATGGCATCGACCGCCAAAATGGATCTGTTTACTGCGTTCTTTATAATTATGGGCACTTATTATTTGTGGAAATGGTTCGAGGAGAAGGACAACGCATTTATATGCTACTCTCTCGCGGGTTTTTGTTTGTCGCTAGGGGGTAAAATCTCAAGTTTTATGTACGTGCCGTTAATTGTATTTGGATTCTTCGTTTATTTCCTATACGTCAATAGAAAAAATCGGAGAAATGCTCAATCGGGCAGTCATCCTGTAAACATACCGGTAAACAAGAAATGGAATAGCATCAGTATAGTTGTACTGAGTATGGCTGTTTTTGTTATTCTTTCTATCGTTTATAGAACCTATAAACTCACGGGGTATCCTTTATACCCGATATTGGGAAGTCTGTGGAGTAAATTAGGGTTTCAGATCAAATATCCTCTAATGGGGAGTTCTGATGATTTTGTACTTAATGAAAAAAAAGAGCTTCTTACTCATTGGATGAAAATAATATTCGATCCTACGGGATACACTCATTATATAATGGTGTGGCCTGGAAATTACTCTCTGTTATTGCTAGTGGCAGTATTTGTTATTGTTTTGTTTCAACTTAAAAAAAGAGAGAAAATGAGATCATTGGTGCTATTTTTAGTGTTTTCTCCTGTTTTTATAAGTACTTTGTATTATATAACGACATTTCCTCAAGGGGGAGATGGGAATTACTATATCGTCGCGATTATTTTTTGTGTGCTGGCCTCCGCTTTTGTTATCAATAAAGGGAAGTCGAATCTGCAAAAGGCGATATTGCTGTCTTTATTGATGTTTTTACCCGTACAATCATTTGTAACTTTAATTTCCCATTTCTCCTGGAGTTGGGGAACTTCAGCATTTGCTATGAATTTTACTCAAAGCAACTTTGAATCAGAAACAACCAAAGCGACTACATTAAGAAATGAAGGACTTGAAAATATTGAATTATATCTCAAGGAATCAAAAGATATAGAAAACTGTATCGGCGTAGTGGATAAAGACGGTACTGAAATTGTTCTGAATCAGCTAGCGTGTCGATTTGAGGATTATGGGCATGTTGCCTCGCGTTTTGGCAATCCTGAGTTATTGAATTCAAAGGAAGCGGTGTTGAAGTACTTGCAATTTGCTCAAACAAGGTATGCTATTATCTCGAAGAACGCGGTTCAACCGAATGATTCTGCTTTTATGAGTGTAGTTGATGAGCTTGCCGCGAATAATATCACAACTAGAGTTGAAGACAGCAACTATTACTTGCTCGACTTCCATCAGCAGTTTTCTCAGGTAAAGAAATAAGATAAATTATTTTAAATGGGTGGGTCGTCTAACAATGGATATATCAATAATAATTCCTGTTTATAATAGTTCTGCTGGATTGGAAGAACTTCAGAGGCGCATTTCAAGTGCGCTGACAGGAGGAGGGCAAGAACTTGATTATGAGGTAATTTTGATTGACGATCATAGTAAAGACAACAGCTATGAGGTTATGAAGGAATTGCACAGGAGAGACAAGCGCTTTAAAATTATGCGTTTAATGCGAAATTTTGGGCAGCATAATGCGATTATGTGCGGTTTGAATCATGCAAGCGGAAAATATATCATTACAATGGATGATGATCTTCAAAATCCACCCGAAGAGATACCACGACTCCTGGCGGAAATAAAGAAAGGCTATGACTGCATCATCGGCAGGCCTTTAGAAAAAAAGCATGCCAAGTACCGCAATTTGGGCAGTTATGCTATCGGTAAATGCTTCGAGATTATTTTTGGCAAGCCAGCGGATCTTAAGATGTCCAGCTTTCGGATTCTTAATCGGCCGCTAGTAGACGCAATTATTGCTTCAAAGGGCCCGAATCCAATGATTGACGCTTTAATTCTCAGCAGCACAACCAATATAATAAATATAGATGTACAGCATGATATTAGAAAATATGGCGCATCCAACTACTCATTAAAAAAGAGCTATAAGCTGGCATTGAACCTGCTTGTAAATTACTCAACGATTCCCTTGCAATTTATAAGTATTAATGGCTTTATTTTTGCTATAGTGGGGCTTCTTATCGCGATTTATGTTGTATGCGGCAAAATTTTTGGCTGGATTAATGAAGTGGGCTGGGCGAGTATAATCGCGCTGATCAGTGTGTTTTCTGGCTTGATCTTAATCTCCTTTGGAGTTGTTGGTGAATACCTGATACGTATTATTGGCCAAGTATCGCATTTCCGGCAATATGCCGTGAGAGAATCTTCGTTTCATGATGATGGGCATAACAAGGAGGCATAAGACGGCTGTGGAAATTGTAGCAAACAGAAGTAGTTGTGAATGGCGCCTTACGCCATGGGACAGCAGGGTGTTCGGCTTTCCTACCTCGGAGAGCAGAAATATTCAGTACACGGATGCTGAGATAACGGACTTATTCTTTAAGATTGATGGGATTAATGAACAAGAGTCGGTGAAACTCACCTACTTTAGACATGATTCCAACGATCAATTGCTGAAAAGAGCGGCATTAGAGAATGGATACAGCATCAAAGAATTCTCGTTATACACGTATCACAATAATGTATCCAAAATACCTCAATCACCTAGAAAGCTTGATTTTCGCAAGGCAACTCGTGATGATTTGAAGCAAATTCAACATATAGCAGCCACTTCATTTACTCATGGCAGATTTCACGAGGATCCATTCGTTAATTATGAGTTTGCCCAACGCCGATACGAGAATTGGATTGCAGACTTAATGGATACAGAATTTTATGTTTTTGATATTAAGAATCAGGTAGGCGGCTTTTTCAGCTATGCCATCAAGGATAATGAGATTGAGATGCCTATCTCAGGGCTTTCGCAAGACGCGCTCAGATTGGGCGGATTTCTATGGGTCAATATGTTTCATTTTATTCATGAGAAAGAGAAGATAACAAAGATAAGAAATCTGATATCTGGCTCTAACATAGCTGTAATGAATTTATATGCAAGACTGGGTTTTACTTTTGAGCAGCCTATGTTTGGTTATCATAAATTTTATTAAACCAGGAGGAATACTAAAGTGGAAAACAAATTGAGAAAGATTTTTGCCGAGACGTTGAATATATCAGAGGAACAAGTAACAGATGGACTTGAGTACAATAGTATTCCTGAATGGGACTCGATCTCTCATATGGCGTTGATCGCTACTTTGGATGATGAGTTCAATATTATGATGGAAACGGAAGATGTTATTGATTTGAGCAGCTTTGCCAAGGCGAAGGAAATACTGTCCAAATATGGAGTGCAATTTTAATGTTATTAGAAAATAAAGTCATATGGATCACTGGAGCTTCCCGTGGCATAGGAAAGGCAAGTGCATTGAGGCTGGCCTCTGAAGGAGCGCTACTTGTTCTTGCAGCAAGAGATGAAGCGAAGCTGAATGAGACCGCGGATGAGATTGAACAACAAGGGTGTAGCCGCCCGCTTGTGCTGCCTTATGATGTTTCCAATGTACAGTCGGTCAAAGAGGCCTTCGGAATGTTTCTAAAGCATCACAAAAGACTGGATGCCATGGTGAACAATGCAGGGATATTGGAAGAGGCTCTTCTTCCGATGATAACACCAGAGCAAGTAGATCGAATTTTCGCTATTAATGTGTATGCTACTATATATCATATGCAGTACGCTTCAAGAATAATGATGCGGAACAAATCCGGCTCAATCATTAATCTGAGCTCCATTATCGGACAAGCTGGCAAAGAAGGGTTAACCGTTTACGGAGCAAGCAAAGCGGCAATCGTTGGTGCAACCCTATCCGCATCCAAAGAACTTGCTCCCTTTAATATCCGGGTAAATGCGATTGCTCCAGGCTTTATTGATACGGATATGGTTCAGACTCTTTCTGAGCAGAAGTATCAGGAACGTGTGAGCGCTATTAAGATGAGAAGAGCGGGAACTCCGGAAGAAGTTGCGAATACAGTGGTCTACTTATCCTCTGAATTATCGACATATGTGACCGGACAACTGATTGGTGTTAATGGAGGTATGCTGGAATGAGTTTTTGGAAGTTAAATCATCCGAAAGATCAGGCTGCTGTTATTCAGAATGGCCGAACGTACACCTATGGCGACCTGAATGATATGGTTGGAGAATTAAAGAATACGATTGAAGCTTCGGATAAACAACTCATGTTTATTCTATGCAGCAATACATTACCGAGTCTTGCTCTTTATTTGGCCTCCCTTCAAGGAGGCCAAACTGCGTGCTTGTTGCCTTCTAATATTGAAGGCTCTTTGTTCGATCATTTAGTTGAAGTATACAGTCCGAGGTGGATATGCCAACCATCCAATCTGCGGATTGTAGAAGGATACGAGAAGGCGCACACGGTATTAGACTATGAAGTCATGCAGCGTGAAGTTAAGGAACCTTCTGTTATGCACAATGACTTGGCGCTGTTATTATCGACGTCAGGAACGACCGGCAACCCTAAGATGGTGCGCCTATCGTATGCGAATTTGCAATCCAATGCGGAATCCATTGCTGAATATTTGGAGCTAACTTCTGATGAACGTCCGATCACGACGCTTCCGATGCAGTACTCTTATGGATTATCTGTGATCAACAGCCATCTTCATGCGGGTGCTTGCCTTGTATTAACGGAAACTGCGGTCACTTCAAGAGAGTTCTGGGATCAAATCAAGGAACACGAGGTTACATCCATTGCAGGAGTTCCTTATATTTATCAAATGTTAAAAAGATTGCGTTTTGCTGAGATGGAGCTGCCTTCCTTACGGACGTTAACACAAGCAGGAGGGCGATTGGATATCGGGCTGCAAAGCTACTTTGCGGAACTGAAGAACAGCAAGAATATGAAATTTTATGTCATGTATGGGCAGACGGAAGCTACTGCAAGAATGAGCTATATACCGCCTGAGAAGCTTGAGCAGAAGCTCGGTTCTATTGGGGTGGCGATTCCGGGTGGACGATTGGAGATAGATGAAGAGGGCCAATTGATCTACCGGGGAACGAATGTCATGATGGGCTATGCGGAATCCAAATCAGAGCTCTCTGCTGGCGACGTGAATGAGGGCAGGCTTGAAACAGGAGATTTGGCGGAACAGGACGGAGACGGCTACTTCTACATCGTCGGCCGAATGAAACGCTTCATCAAATTATTTGGGCTAAGAATCAACCTTGATGATGTAGAGAAGCTTATTGAGAAAGAAATCGGCCAGCAGGCCTATTGCGTAGGCAATGATACCAAGATGGGCGTATATGTCCAGGATGCCGGTTTGATCGGTCAAGCAAAGGATACCATCCTATCTCATTATCACCTGCATCCGACCTCGTTTAAAGTCGAGTATCTCGAACAAATTCCAAGGCTTGAAACAGGCAAAATAGATTACAAGCTTCTACAATCATTGGGGGGATTGGAATGACCCTTGAGCAGTTGTTTCAAAGCAATCCATATGAAATGAAGGCAGAAGACAAGAAGAAAATGATGTTTCAGGAAATAAGCTCACTAACCAAGCTGCACCGGGAACGATGTGAGCCGTATGAAAATATCAACAAGGCGCTTCCAGCTCAACATGAGGAAGGGATGATCGAGGATCTCCCGTTTCTGCCAGTGCGTTTATTTAAGCTGGCGGAGCTTAGAAGCGTGGAAAAAGAAGCTGTTATCAAAACACTTACATCAAGCGGGACGACGTCACAGGTTGTGTCGCGAATTTTTCTGGATAAAGAAACGTCGCTGTTTCAGACCAAGGCGCTGGTTACAATCGTGAAGTCATACCTTGGCAATCAACGGCTGCCCATGATCATCGTTGACTCCCCTAATGTAATTAAAGATAGAACTTCCTTTAGCGCACGTGGGGCCGGAATTATGGGATTGATCAATTTTGGCCGCAATCATTTTTATTTATTGAATGAATCCATGGAGATTAATTGGGAAGGTCTTGAGCAGTTTCTGGAAGCTCACAAAGGGCAGGAGATATTGCTTTTCGGCTTTACCTTTATGGTTTGGAAGTATTTCTATAAGGCAGCCCTGGAGCAAAATAAAAAAATATCACTCGGAAAGAGCATCCTGATTCATAGCGGCGGATGGAAGAAGTTGTTGGATGAAGCAGTCGATAACGAGACGTTCAAATCGCGGATCAAGGATCAATTAGGGATTGAAAGAATACACAATTTTTATGGAATGGTGGAACAGGTAGGCTCCATCTTTATGGAATGTGAGCATGGCAGACTCCATACGCCATCCTTCGCGGATTTATTGGTTCGCGATCCCCAGACGCTTGAGGTGCTGCCTAATGGAGAGCAAGGCATTATTCAGGTGATGAGTCTGCTGCCGAGAAGCTATCCCGGCCATAACTTGCTTACGGAAGACCTGGGAACCATACTCGGTGAGGATAACTGCCCTTGTGGACGCCATGGAAAAAGCTTTGTCGTACATGGCAGATTGCCAGCTGCCGAACTACGAGGATGTAGCGACACGCATGCCTTTGATTCAGGAGGAAACAATGGAAATACTAGTTCCCAGATCTGATGCGGCGAATTGGGAAGAGCGCCTTCGCGGAATGAAGAACGTTCCGCCGCTATTGCCCTTCGAGGAAGTGATGATGGATTTCATCCAGAGCCTGTCCAGCCGCATTCTCAAAAACCAAGGCTTTAGAAAGTATCCAGAACTAATGGCGATGTCCTACTGGCTAAGAAAAGCGCATCTTCATGAAATTCAAAAAAACTATGAAACGAAGAAACAGGGACGCATTTGGCTCCCTAGAGGACTGGTGCTTCATTTTGCGCCATCCAATGTAGATACAATATTTGTGTATTCGTGGTTCCTGTCTATGCTCGTTGGCAATTACAATGTGGTGCGGATCTCTCAACGAAGAGGAGAGCAAATTAATCTGCTGCTGGAGCTTCTGTCTGATTTATTACAAGAGGACAAGTACAAGGCCATCGCTGAACGGACTTTAGTTGTAAGCTACGGTCATGATGAGGCGATCACCCAAACCTTGTCAGATGCTTGCAACGTCAGAGTGATCTGGGGCGGAGACGAGACGATCAGAACCATCAGGAAAACGAATTTGCCTCCCCGGGCTACGGAGATGGTATTTGCCAATCGCTTCTCCATGTCGGCCATCCAATCGGCTGCTTTATTGAGCATGACGGATAGCGAACTGATACAAGTTGCCAATGACTTTTATAATGATGCATACTGGTTTGATCAGATGGCATGTTCTTCTCCACGGCTGGTCGTGTGGGTAGGCGCGGATGGGCCTGCAGAGCAAGAAGCAAGGTCTAGATTTTGGAAGGCGGTCAAAACAGTTACGGTGCAAAAGGGCCATTACTGGCAACCTTCTGTTGGGATGAACCGTCTAGTAGAAGGCTACTCCTATGCTTCACAAGGGCTGGTCACACAACTCTCTACTGCACATAGTGATGATCCGTACCGGGCCACCCTTAAAGATTTCTCGGCAGCAATTAAGGAGGATCATTGCGGTGGAGGATTTTTCTTTGAATTGGCTGTTGAGGAATTAAGCCATGTTCTGGAATGCCTGGATCAGAGAGATCAGACGCTGGCTACATTCGGGTTTAGTGAAAGCGAGCTGACAGAGCTTGCCTGGAGGTTGGGCGGCAGAGGGATTGACCGTATCGTGCCGATTGGCAGAGCGCTTGATTTTAATGAAGTATGGGACGGATATGATTTACTTGCTTATTTAACTCGTGAAGTGGTTGTCCAACATTGATATGTATAGAATTGGAGTATAATCGTTATGGGATATATCTACATTCTTGGAACCATTATATTTACTGTTTACGGCCAGCTTATGCTGAAGTGGCGGATTTCTAAATACGGGAGCCTGCCTGAAGGGCTTATGGACAAGTTTTTATTTTTGTTCAAGCTGCTGCTCGATCCATTAATTTTTTCCGGCTTTGTATCGGCTTTTGTAGCCTCGATCTTCTGGATGGCGGCGATGACGAAATTTAATATAAGCTTTGCCTATCCATTTATGAGTCTTTCTTACGTTCTTGTTTTCATGTTCTCTGTTTATCTTTTCAAAGAACCCGTTACAGCATATAAGGTTATAGGTTTGGCCTTCGTTGTAGTAGGAATAATAATATCGAGTAGGTCGATGACATGATACCATTTAACAAGCCCGCAGTGACGGGTAAAGAAGCTGAGTATATTCAAGATGCCATCTTAAACGGCAAGCTCTCCGGAGATGGCGCCTATACGAAAAAATGTCACGAATGGTTTGAAGCCCAGTTCTCCGCATCTAAGGCATTGCTGACGACCTCATGCACACATGCCTTGGAGATGGCTGCGATATTGGCCGGGATCAAAGAAGGCGACGAGGTCATTATGCCTTCTTACACATTTGTTTCTACGGCAAATGCCTTTGTTCTGCGGGGAGCCAGAATCGTTTTTGTCGATGTGCGCCCGGATACGATGAATATGGATGAGAAGCTGATCGAGCAGTCAATCACATCCCGCACCAAAGCAATTGTACCCGTGCACTATGCGGGTGTATCTTGCAACATGGATGTCATAATGAGTATCGCCGCGAAATACAACTTATGTGTTATCGAAGATGCCGCTCAAGGTGTAATGAGTACTTATCAAGGCAAATACCTCGGTACGATTGGCCACTTTGGCTGTTATAGTTTCCATGAGACTAAAAACTACAATTGTGGTGAAGGCGGCGCTCTTATTATCAATGATGAAAGCTATATAGAGCGTGCAGAAATCATTCGGGAGAAGGGAACTGACCGCTCACGCTTCTTCAGAGGGCAAGTAGATAAGTATTCGTGGGTCGATATGGGCTCTTCTTACCTGCCGAGTGAAATTAATGCCGCATTCCTGTACGCTCAGTTGGAACATGCAGAGCAGATTAATAATTACCGCTTGGATTGCTGGAGCGCATATTACCAAGGGCTGAAAGCATTAGAGGAAAAGGGACATCTTTCACTGCCTTTTATACCTGATGATTGTGTTCATAACGCGCATATGTTCTATATTAAAACAGCCAATTTGGAAGTCCGCACCAGATTGATCGACTATCTGAAGGAACAAGGGATTCATTCCGTGTTTCACTATGTTCCGTTGCATAGTGCTGATGCGGGGCGGCAATTCGGGGAGATGGCTGGAGAAGACCGCTACACGACGACGGAGAGCGAGCGCTTACTGAGGCTTCCGCTATATTATGGCTTGAAGCTTGATGAGATCAGTAAAGTTGTTCAAACCATACAAAGCTTCTATCAAAAAGAATAGAGGGTGAAGGAATGAAAGGCATAATTCTTGCAGGTGGCACAGGGTCCAGGCTGTTTCCACTGACTAAGGTTACTAATAAACACTTACTCCCAGTGGGTAAATATCCGATGATATTCCATTCTATTGCGAAGCTCAAAGAAGCGGATATTAATGATGTTCTGATCGTGACGGGCAAAGAGCATATGGGGGATGTCGTTAATCTTCTCGGCAGCGGGCACGAGTTTGGAATGACCTTCACCTATAAAGTTCAGGATGAAGCAGGCGGTATTGCGCAAGCTCTGGGCCTGGCGGAACAGTTTGTCAATGGATCCCAAATGGTTGTTATCCTAGGAGATAATGTGTTTGGCGATAGCATTGCAGCCTTCACCAAAAATTTCTGCGAGCAAGGCAGCGGTGCGAAGATTCTCATTCAAGAGGTTCACGATCCGCAGCGTTACGGGGTTCCTGAACTGGATGGGGAGAAAATTGTCTCGATCGAAGAGAAGCCGAAATCACCTAAAAGCAACTTCGCCGTTACCGGGATTTATATGTACGATAGTCGAGTGTTTGACATCGTTCGTACATTAAAGCCTTCAGGTAGAGGCGAGCTTGAAATAACCGATGTGAACAACGCATATATTGAGTGTAATGAGCTAACCTATGATGTTTTGCGGGGTTGGTGGACGGATGCCGGTACGCACGCTTCTTTAATGCGCGCGAACGAGCTCGCCAAGGATATCGTGTTCGGAGAAGAGTTCGGAAAGTTAAAACTTTAAGAAGAAAAGGGTGCTTGCAAAATGAATGTGATTGAATCAAAGCTCCCTGGTGTAAAGCTGATTGAACCTGCGGTGTTTGGAGATCACCGGGGATTCTTTGTAGAGAGCTATAATGATGCTGTATTTAAGATGAATGGCATCGACCATGCCTTTGTTCAAGACAATCATTCCTTGTCTGTAGAAGCGGGCGTTCTGCGCGGACTTCACTATCAACTAAATCCTAAAGCCCAGACGAAACTCGTTAGAGCAACAGCCGGCGCAATCTATGATGTAGTCGTTGATATTCGACAGGGGTCTCCAACATTCGGACAGTGGCAAGGCTTTATTCTTAGTGCAGCCAACAAGCGCCAGCTCCTTGTTCCTCAAGGGTTCGCCCACGGCTTCTGTACACTTGTGCCCAATTGTGAAGTGCAGTACAAGGTGGATGCTCTTTATTCTCCAGAGCATGATCGCGGCATAGCATGGAATGATCCGGCTCTCGGTATCGATTGGCCGACAACTCAGCCAATATTGTCTGATAAGGATACGAAGCATCCGCTGCTTGCTGAAGCGGAGATGAATTTTCTCTATGAAGGGTGAGTTTGAACGATGAAATTATTCATTACTGGCGGCGCCGGATTTATAGGAAGCAACTTTGTATTATACATGGCGAAGCAATATCCCGATTACCACATCGTAAATGTTGACGCGCTTACTTACGCAGGCAATCTGGAGAACCTGCGCGCTGTTGAGCAAAATCCGAATTACCGTTTTGTGAAAGCCGATATTGCTGACCGCGACGCATTGGAGCCGCTGTTCGCTGAGGGGATCGACATTGTCGTCAACTTCGCCGCAGAGTCTCACGTTGACCGCAGTATTCTTCATCCGGACATCTTCGTCCGCACGAATATTATGGGCACTCAGACGCTGCTTGATCTGGCGAAAAAGTATAACGTTGCCAAGTTCGTTCAAGTGTCCACGGATGAAGTGTACGGGACGCTTGGCGATACAGGCCTCTTCACGGAAGAAACGCCACTGGCTCCGAACAGTCCTTATTCGGCAAGTAAAGCGGGTGCGGATCTGCTTGTCCGTGCCTACCACGAAACGTTCGGCATGAACGTTAATATTACGCGCTGCTCCAATAATTATGGACCGTATCAATTCCCGGAGAAGCTGATTCCGCTCATGATCCAGAACGCACTGAACGACAAGCCGCTGCCTGTCTATGGGGATGGCCTTAATGTCCGCGACTGGCTGTATGTCGAAGACCATTGCAGCGCAATCGATCTTGTGCTGCATAAGGGTGTGTCAGGGGAAGTGTACAACGTAGGCGGGAACAATGAGCGCAACAATCTTCAAGTCGTTCGTACGATCCTGGCCGAGCTGAACAAGCCGGAATCGCTTATCAATTACGTTACGGATCGCCTGGGACATGACCGCCGCTATGCGATTGATGCAGACAAAATCCGCAATGAGCTGGGCTGGTCGCCCAAATACGATTATGAGAATGGCATCAAAGAAACGATCCGCTGGTATCTCAGCAACAAGGAATGGATGGAGCAGGTTCTATCCGGTAGCTACCAGCAATACTATGCGACCCAGTATGGAGAGCGTCTGGGGACGAATTCGTAATGAACAATAACCATATGCGGATTCTTGTAACAGGAGCTAATGGGCAGCTGGGCCGCGAGCTTGTGAATCTGTCTCTTGACGGCATTGAGATTCGCGGCTTCGGCCGCGATACGCTGGACATTACCAATCTGGCACAATGCCGTGAAGTATTCGCGGGCTATAAGCCGCAGATTGTCATCCATTGCGCTGCGTATACAGCTGTTGATAAGGCCGAGTCCGAACCGGACGAGGCTTTTCGCGTTAATGCTGTGGGCACGCGCAATGTGGCGGTTGCAGCAAGGGAGATCGGAGCCAAGCTGTGTTATATAAGCACGGATTATGTGTTTGACGGGATGGGCAGCACCCCGTATAACGAGATTGACCGCACCAATCCAAGGACGGTATACGGCAAGTCCAAGCTTGCTGGCGAGCAAGCGGTAACCAGTCTGCATGACCGTTATTTCATCGTAAGAACCTCATGGGTGTACGGCAAATACGGCAATAACTTTGTGCAGACGATGCTGAAGCTGGCTGGTGAACGCGATCATTTGAAAGTCGTTCATGATCAGGTCGGCTCGCCTACTTATACGCTTGATCTGGCACTCTTCCTGCTGGAGCTTGCTGGAACGGATTACTATGGCATTTACCATGCTTCCAATAGCGGAGTATGCTCCTGGTATGAATTCGCACAGGCGATCTTCGAAGATAGCGGGCTAACGCGGATGCAACTGGAGCCTTGTACGACGGATGAATTTCCGCGCCCTGCCCCAAGGCCGGCCTATTCGGTTATGGATCACTCGGCGATTCGCACGAATGGGCTCGCCGACCTTAGACATTGGCGGGACGCACTCAACCATTATTTAAAAGGATGATTACTAGACTATGACTAGAACCGCGACTGCGAGTGTATGCATCGTAACCTATAACAGTGAATCGGATATAGAGCGGTGCCTGCAAGCTGTTCTCAGACAGTCGCATCCCATCGAGCGGGTTATTGTGATCGACAATGCATCCTCTGACCGTACGTGTGAGGTTGTTCGCCGCTTTGATAGTCCCGTACAGCTAATAGCCAACCGTGAGAATAATGGCTTCGCAGGGGGCCAGAATCAAGCGATAGGCCAGACCGATTCGGATTACGTCCTCGTCCTGAATCCCGATGTAGAGCTTCATCCCGATTACTTGACGATCATTATCGATCACATGGAACGGCATCCCCGTATAGGGAGTGCTACAGGACAGCTCGTTCTCGCTTCTGATCCCGGCATAATTGACAGCACCGGTATCGAGATGGGGAATTCTCGCAAGGCATGGGATCGGGGAGCGGGTGAGGCAGCATCGGGGTGGAGCCGGTCCGGTGATGTGTTCGGCGTCTCTGGCGCAGCTTCTGTATATGCGCGGAGAATGATTGAGGACATCAAGATGGACGGGCAGTTCTATGACGAAGCCTTCTTTGCCTACAAAGAAGATGTAGATGTTGCATGGCGGGCCCGTCAGCTTGGCTGGCAGGCCTATTACGCGGCGGAAGCCAGAGCCACTCACGAGCGCGGCTGGAAATATACCGGACGCAAAGGGCGAAAGAGGATTCCGCTGTTCCTTAGAAAGCTGTCTTACCGCAACCGATTGTTCATGATAATCAAAAATGAGCCAGGCGGCTGGAAGTTGTTGGCGACATTGCCGCGATTGCTGGGGCTGGAATTGCTTCAACTCGGATACGTCACTATTTTTGAACCCGGATTATTGAAGTGCTGGGTGGAACTTATTCGTGCCTTTCCTCGTCTGTTAAGACAGCGGAAGAAATTGAACGGGCAAATTGCCCGAATAAAGTAAGAAGTTAACAATACTGAGGGTTGGTTCCCTCTTCTTTTTTTGATACAATAATGATAGATTCGACAATAAAACTAGAGGACAAGGAGTGAATACCGAAGTGATCCGACAAAATCAACGATTTCTGACTCAAATATATGTGCTCTCGGATCTGCTGTGCACACTCTTGATGTTCTTGTTCTCGTACTGGTTGAAGTTTGGCAGCGGATTGATGTCACACTACAACACACTTCCTCTCAAAAACTATCTCCTATGGGGAACAATATATTCGTTTGCAGCAATATTAATCGGCTTCTATGTGCGGTTCTACGCGCCGAGACGGCGGAAGAGTCCATCCTATGATGTGCTGAAGATCATACAGGTGCACGGCCTTAGCTTTCTCGGCTTGCTGAGCATCCTGTTTATTTCGAAGGAAGTTCATATATCCCGCGAGTTTCTGGCGATCTTCATCGTTGCGAATATTACTGGCATGATTGCTTACCGTTATATTGTGAAGAGCGTTCTGTCTCGTCTTAGACGGAAGGGCTTCAATAAGCGCTATGTGCTGATTCTTGGAGCGGGGTCGGTCGGCCGCAGCTTCTACAACAACCTGATGCAGCACCCCGAGCTTGGTTATGAGGTTATCGGCTTTCTGGATGATTTCCAGACGGCGCATGATCAAGAGCACAGCCATATGAAGCCTATTGTCGGTACGATTGACGATCTGGATGACACGCTGGACAAATTCATGATTGATGAAGTGATTATTGCACTGCCGCTTAAAGCGCATAAGAAATATGCCCGAATCATTGATAAGTGCGAGCGTACCGGGGTCAAAACATTAATCATTCCCGATTTCTTCGACCTTCTGCCGGCTCGGCCATTCTTTGATAACTTTGCGGGGCTTCCTATGATCAACGTCAGGGATATTCCGCTGGATGAGCTGAGCAACAGGCTTCTCAAGCGGGTATTCGATATTGGCTTTTCGCTGATCGCAATCATTCTGACTTCGCCGGTCATGCTGGCCGTCTGGATTGGAATCAAGCTGACTTCGCCAGGTCCGGTTCTCTTCAAGCAGGAGCGTATGGGACTTGACCGCCGTAATTTCTATATGTACAAATTCAGGTCTATGCATGTGTCGGATCCGAGTACTGCCGATACACAATGGACCGTTGAGAATGATCCGCGCCGGACGTGGTTTGGCTCCTTCCTGCGCAAGACGAGTATCGATGAGCTGCCGCAGTTTTTTAATGTGCTGGTAGGTCATATGAGTGTAGTGGGACCAAGGCCTGAACGTCCTTATTTCGTAGAACAGTTCAAAGAAGAGATACCGAAATATATGATCAAGCACCATATTCGTCCAGGAATTACCGGATGGGCGCAGACGAACGGACTTCGCGGCGATACCTCGATTGAGGATCGGATCGATCATGATATTTTCTACATCGAGAACTGGACGTTCTTATTCGATATCCGAATTATCGTGAAGACCATAACGAATGGTTTTGTAAACAAGAATGCTTACTAATAATCTAGTGTCGCCCAACGTGTCTGTTATTATTCCGACTTACAATGCTGGTCCGGCATTGCAAGTGCTGCTCGACCGATTGCAGCAGCAGACGCTGCAGCCCTGCGAAATCATTGTTGTTGATTCATCGTCTACCGATGGTACAGCGGAGCTTGCGCAACAATACGGCGCCCGTGTCTTCACTGTGCTGCAGAGCGAATTCGATCACGGGGGAACACGGAATTATGCGGCTGGTCTTGCCAGAGGAGACATTCTTGTGTTTATGACTCAGGATGCGATTCCGGCTGATTCATCCATGCTCTGCGAGCTGACCCGTCCGCTTCAGGATGAGAGGGTGGCATGCTCTTACGGGAGGCAGCTGGCAAGAGCGGATGCAACCATTCTGGAGCGGATGATGCGGGAGTACAACTATCCGGAAGCATCGGCGAGCAAGGACAAGTCCCATCTTCCACAGCTGGGAATCAAGACATTCTTTTGCTCCAATGTATGTGCTGCTGTCCGCAAGGAGACATTCGTTGAAGCGGGACGATTCCCGGAGCCGGTTATATTCAATGAGGATCTGTTCTTCGCGGCCAAATGTATACTTCAAGGCTACAGCGTCGTTTACGCGGCCAAGGCGCAGGTTATTCATTCGCATAATTACTCGCTTATGGCGCAGTTCCGGCGTTTCTTTGATAATGGAGTATCCATGCGGAATAACGAATGGGTATTTCAATACTCGGCAGTAGGCAAGGAAGGCATGAGCATGATCCGCAACCAGCTGCAATCGCTGCATCGCCAGCGTCAATGGAAGTGGATGCCCAGACTTGTTGCCGAATCGGCAGCCAAATTTCTGGGCTACCAGTTGGGCAAGCGTCATCGGCAGCTGCCGAACACGCTCTGTGTCAAATTCAGCATGCACCCTAGAATATGGGGCAAGATGAGTATGGCAACAGGCGGTATAGCCGAGAAGCAAGGATAGATAGTACCAAAGCTCTTCAGGAGCGCGATGCTCTGCTCTGGATGGTGATCAGGAGGGCTTGGATTTACGGAAGATGAGCTGGATCCGCTCAAAATTATCGGGCTTATGGAAGTTGCAAAAAAGGAATAAATGATTAAGCAGCAGCACATAGGCAGTTCAGCCAGAACCTGACGAGAAATCGTCAGGTTTCTTTGTTTTTCGCCAAGGAAGCGCATACAATTACATCATAGACGCAAGTGACAGCTTTTGTTATAATTGTGAGGGAAATTTCACCAAGGCGCGAAGGCTCCAATTCCCGCCCCTATAACGACGCATGGAGGCGATTGTGTGGAGAAGTACATTAACAATTATGTCATTGTTGCGATCTTCATTGTGCTCGGCATCCTGCTTCCGGTAGTAGCTTTGACAGTCGGACGTATGCTTCGGCCGAATAAGCCGAACGAAGAGAAGAAGACCACCTATGAGAGTGGCAACGAGCCTGTAGGGGAAGGCCAGGTTCGCTTTAATGTGCGTTATTACTTGTTTGCGCTGATGTTTGTCATATTTGATATCGAGACCGTTTTCCTATACCCTTGGGCCGTGGCATATAATCAGCTCGGCCTTTTTGTGCTTGTCGAGATGGCGATCTTCGTCAGCCTCCTGCTTATTGGGCTTATCTATGCTTGGAAGAAGAAGGTGCTCACATGGAATTCAATTTAGAGAAGATCACACCTGAAGAGCGACGCGAACTGGAACGCAACGTATTTATGGGGACGCTGGACCAGCTTAAAGCCTGGGCCCGCAGCAACTCACTATGGCCACTAACATTCGGATTGGCCTGCTGTGCCATCGAAATGATGGGTACTGGCGCATCTCATTACGACCTTGACCGCTTTGGCGTTATATTCCGTACGTCGCCGCGTCAGTCGGATGTCATGATTGTTGCCGGAACGGTGACGAAGAAGATGGGACCGCTGTTAAGAAGACTTTACGACCAAATGCCGGAACCGAAATGGGTGATTGCGATGGGTTCCTGCGCTACTGCCGGCGGCCCCTATGTGAAGTCATATGCGGTTATGAAGGGCGTCGATCAGATCGTGCCGGTCGATGTATACATACCAGGCTGTCCGCCGAATCCGGCGGCGCTTATTTACGGCATCAACAAGCTTCAGGAGAAGATTCGCTATGAGGCGAAGACCGGGAAGCGGGTGACGAGCCGATGAGCGAGGAGAGGGACAAGACCGCAGGGATGCCCTCATCCGGCGATACCGTCGGAACAGCGGGCGAAGCTCCGAAGGAAACAGCCGGCACAGTCGAAGGCAAGGAGCAGAGCGGACAGGAGCAAGCTTCTGCCAATGCAGAGCCTGCCGCTCCGGCAGCGCCATCTTCTGCAGAGGCCAGTGCTGCGCCAGTTGTTGATCCTGAGCGTGAGGCGAAGCTGAAGGCTGCTGCGGAGGCGCGCGAGGCGCGGGCAGCGGCCAAGGCCAAAGCCGAGAGCGAGGCAGTGCCGGAGGAGCCTAAGGCGCCATCGCCGAAGCAGCCGATTCTGGATGCTGCTGTCGGGCTTATTCGAACAGAGGTCGCGGAGGATGCTGTAGAGGAAGCTTATATTAATGAATTGAACGGACATATGCCTGTCATTGTTGTCAAAGGAGATCGCTGGAGCGAGGTCGCAGCATTGATGAAAAACCATGCAGCGCTCGGGTGCAACTATTTGCGCAACGTGACGGGTGTTGATTGCGAGACACATATGGAGGCGGTCTATCACCTCGTCTCCCTTGAGAGCAAACAGGATTATGCGATTAAGATCAAGACGGATCGGGAAGCGCCATCCGTTGCATCGGCTACGCCGATCTGGGCGACGGCCAATTGGAATGAGCGGGAGATCTATGATCTGCTCGGCATTAATTTCCCCGGCCATCCCGACATGCGCCGTATTATGATGCCTGATGATTGGGTCGGTCATCCGCTGCGCAAAGACTATGAACCGCTCGATCCGGAGGTGTAACAAGCTGTGATTCGTACAGAAGAACTGCTGCTTAACGTCGGTCCGCAGCATCCCAGCACACATGGCGTGTTCCGTATTATCGTCAAGCTTGACGGCGAGGTCATAACGGAAGCGATACCGGTAATGGGCTATTTGCATAGGGGCACCGAGAAGCTCGCTGAGGATTTGAATTTCACACAAATTATTCCTTATACAGACCGGATGGATTACGTCTCGGCAATGACGAACAATTATGTGCTCTGCCATGCGGTGGAGACGATGATGGGGCTTGAAATTCCTGAGCGCGCCGAATTCATGCGTCTCATTGTTATGGAGCTGCAGCGTGTTGCCAGCCATCTTGTCTGGTGGGGTACTTACCTGCTTGATATTGGCGCGATGAGCCCGTTTCTCTATGCATTCCGCGACAGGGAGATGATTATCGACTTCTTCAACGAGCTGTGCGGTGCGCGTCTGACCTATAACTATATGCGTGTCGGTGGTGTGAAGTGGGATGCTCCAGAGGGCTGGCTCGACAAGGTAAGAGATTTCGTTCCCTACATGGAGAAGAAGCTGGACGAATATAACAACCTCGTCAGCGGCAATGAAATCTTCCTTGCCCGAATAAAGGGAATTGGCCAATATGACGCACAAACGGCTATAGACTATGGCCTGTCAGGCGCGAACCTGCGCTGTACAGGTGTTGATTGGGATTTGCGGCGGGCGGAGCCATACAGCTTGTACAACCGCTTTGAATTCGATGTTCCGCTTGGCAAGACGGGCGATTGCTATGACCGCTATCTGATCCGCCTGGAAGAGACGCGCCAGTCGCTGCGAATTCTGAAGCAAGCGCTGGAGCAGATTCCTTCCTCCGGAGAGGTGATGGGCAAGGTGCCCCGCGTCATCCGGCCGCCTGCTGGAGAAGTGTATGTCCGTATCGAGTCGCCGCGCGGAGAGATTGGATGTCATATTATCTCGAAAGGGAAAGCGGAGCCGTACCGGTTGAAATTCCGCCGTCCATCCTTTGTTAACTTGCAAATTCTGCCCAAGCTGCTCGTCGGGGAGACGATGACGAACCTCATTACAATTCTGGGCGGCATTGATATTGTCGTCGGGGAGGTAGACGCCTGATGGGTACTTGGCTGGACGAGACATTGACTTGGGGCAATGCGCTCATTTTCTTTCTATGGGGCGTTATTCTCCTGGCCATCGTGCTTGGCTTCGTTACATATGCGATCTATTTCGAGCGGAAGGTTATCGGCTGGATGCAGCTTAGAATTGGCCCCAATCGGGTAGGGCCACTAGGATTGCTGCAGACGGTTGCCGATATTTTGAAGCTTCTGATTAAAGAAGATACGATACCGCGAAAGGCCGATCGGATGCTGTTCATCCTTGCGCCTGCGCTGGCCTATGTGCCTGCTTTCGCGGTGCTGGCGGTTATTCCCTATACGCAGGATTTATATTTTGCTGACATTAATGTCGGGCTGCTCTATTATGTTGCGCTGTCCGGCATCTCCACCATTGCGATTGTAATAGGCGGATGGTCATCCAATAACAAGTATGCGCTGCTTGGCGGCATGCGTTCCGCAGCCCAGATGATCAGCTATGAAGTTCCTCTTGTCATATCTGTTGTCGGAGTCGTAATGATGACGGGAAGTCTGAACCTCCGCATCATCGGCGAGCAGCAAGGCAACTGGTTCTGGGAGTGGAACTTCCTTCCGCAAATTATTGGCTTTGTCGTATTTATTATTGCTGCCGTATCGGAGCTTAACAGGACGCCATTCGACCTGCCGGAGGCGGAATCGGAGCTGGTGGCCGGTTATCACGTTGAATACAGCGGATTCCGCTTCGCATTCTTCATGCTGACGGAATATGTGTACGTCTATGCGATCGCGGCACTGACGACAGTATTGTTCCTTGGCGGCTGGCATGCGCCAGCGCCCTTCCTTGATTTTGTACCGGGCATTATCTGGTTCCTGCTCAAGTTCTCCTGCATTGTATTCTTCCTGTTCTGGCTGCGGGCGACGATGCCGCGTATTCGGGTGGATCAGCTGATGGGCTTCGGATGGAAGGTGCTTCTGCCGCTTGCTATATTGAATGTATTCATTACGGCTCTGTACCTGGAGCTGTTCATTAAAGGATAACGGGGGGATCAGGAATGAAAGGACTGTTGAAAGGGCTTGGCGTCACGTTCAAATCGATGACCGCGAAGAAGGTCACTACATCCTATCCCGATGTGCCGTTCGTGATGCCCGACCGGTTCCGGGGCATTCAGCATTTCGAGCCTGACAAATGCATTGTCTGCAATCAATGCGCGCGTGTATGCCCTACGGAATGTATTACGCTGACAGGAAAGGCGAATCCGGATCCGGAGAAGAAAGGCAAAGTTATCGACACGTACGATATTAACTTTGAGATTTGCATTTTGTGTGATTTATGCACGGAAGTGTGTCCGACGGAAGCGATTGTGATGACGAATAACTTTGAGCTTGCCTCCTACAGCCGCGACGAATTGTTCAAGGACCGCGAGTGGCTGGACAACAATAACCGCAATGTGCGCCAGGACAATAACAATATCGGCGCTCCTGCCGCTGCTAAGGGGGGAGCCAAATAACGATGTTTAACATGGATTGGACCGGTGAATACGTTGCTTTCATTGTGTTCTCCGCTGTTATTATTAGTGGCGCTGTGTTCATGATCAACTTCACCAAGGTTGTTCATATGGTCGTTTCCCTGG
This sequence comes from Paenibacillus oenotherae, assembly GCF_019443105.1. Lineage (GTDB taxonomy): Bacteria > Bacillota > Bacilli > Paenibacillales > Paenibacillaceae > Paenibacillus_Z > Paenibacillus_Z oenotherae. Next base: position 133,204 of record NZ_JAHZIJ010000005.1, on the reverse strand, counting down.
CTGCCGTATTCATTGGAATAGCTGGCATGTTCGTGCTGCTGCAAGCCGAATTTCTCGCCTTCGTGCAAGTGCTCATCTATGCAGGAGCGATCTCCATCCTTATGATCTTCGGTATTATGATGACGAAGCATGGGGATCGTGAAGCTGAATCGAAGAGCAGGCTGCATAAGATAGCGGCCGGGATCGGGGCGATCGCATTATTCGGAATTTTGTTCTATGCCATTCGCCAGACGGAGTTTCCGGCACAGGAGCAGCCGCTGCATGGCGCAGAGGACAATGCGATGGAGATCGGCAAGCTGCTGTTCACTGGTTATGTCGTGCCGTTCGAGCTTGTATCGGTGCTGCTCACTGTCGCGTTTATCGGGGCAATCGTGCTGGCGAAGAAGGAGGCGAATGAGTAGATGCTGTCTTCCTATCTAATGGTGGCCGCGATTTTGTTCTGTATCGGCTTGTATGGTGCGCTTGTTAAGAAGAATGCAGTTATCGTGCTGCTCTGTATCGAGCTGATGCTCAATGCAGTGAATTTGAACCTTGTAGCGTTCTCCAAATATGGTGTCGGGGCGTCGCTTACGGGTCAGATGTTCACACTGTTTACAATTGCTATTGCAGCGGCTGAAGCTGCTGTAGGCATCGCAATACTCATTGCGTTGTTCCGCGCTCGCGGTACAGTTAATGTCGACGATTACGACGAGATGAGGAGGTAAGCCGAAGTGAATACGATGTTCTCGGAGATTGCATGGCTTATCCCTCTTTTCCCCTTTGTTGCTTTTCTGCTGCTGCTTGCGTCCGGCCGGAGCGGGCAGGGGCTTGGCGTTACAATCGGAACGGTTGGGTCTCTTGCTTCGCTCGTTCTCTCCATCCTCGTCTTAATGGAGCATATGAGCGATGGGAGCAAATATTATCAGGACGGCTTCAAATGGATTGATCTGGGCAGCTTCCAATTAAACATCGGGTATGAAGTGACCAATTTGTCGGCGCTTATGCTCGTTGTCGTGACGGCTGTCAGCTTTCTGGTCAATGTTTATTCTGCTGGCTACATGAAGGGCGATGAGCGGATAAGCACCTTCTACAGCTATATTGCACTCTTTACGTTCTCCATGCTTGGGCTTGTACTGGCCGATAATATGCTCACCCTCTATATTTTCTGGGAGCTTGTAGGGGTATGCTCCTTCCTGCTTGTCGGCTTCTGGTTTACCAAGCCGGCTGCGAGAGCTGCGGCGAAGAAAGCGTTCATCGTTACAAGGATCGGTGATGCCGGACTGCTGATTGCGATTCTTCTGCTGTTCTGGTACATGCCCGATCACGCGCTCGATTTCGTGCGGATCGAGAATGTATTCGAGGGTCAATCCGGTACAGTGGCTGCAGGAGTAACAACGCTGATCGCTATATTGATTTTTGTCGGCGCGGTAGGCAAGTCGGGTCAATTCCCGCTGCATGTATGGCTGCCGGATGCTATGGAAGGGCCAACGCCGATAAGCGCGCTCATTCATGCTGCTACAATGGTTGCCGCTGGCGTTTATCTTGTCGCACGGACATTTGATATCTTTCAAGCTTCTCCTGCGGCGATGGAGACAGTGGCCTATGTTGGCGGCTTCACGGCGCTATTCGCAGCGACAATCGGTATTGCCCAGAATGATATCAAACGCATTCTGGCTTACTCCACGGTAAGCCAGCTCGGTTATATGATGATGGCGCTTGGACTCGGTTCTTTGACGGGCGGCATATTCCATCTGTTCACGCATGCCTTCTTCAAGGCGCTGCTGTTCCTTGGCGCAGGCAGCATCATTCATGCTGTACATACGCAGAACATTAACGAAATGGGCGGCCTGGGATCGAAGATGCGCATTACCGCCTGGACATTCGGCATTGGCGCCTTGGCGCTGTCCGGCATACCGCCATTCTCAGGCTTCTGGTCCAAGGATGCGATTCTTACGACAGCGCTGCATGAGAATCCGGTCTTGTTCGTCGTCGGCATAATCGCAGCATTCTTCACCTCGTTCTACATGGCCAGATTGTTCTTCCTTGTGTTCACAGGGAGACCTAAGGGAGAGGGGCGTATTCATGAATCCTCGCTGACGATGACCATTCCGCTCATCATATTGGCGGTGTTCGCGATCGGAGCCGGATTTGTCGAAACGCCATGGAACAATACGTTAGGCGAGTGGTTGACGGGTGCCGCAGGAGCTGACCATTCCGGCAGCGGTCTGGTCATGGTGGTCTCGACGGCTGTCGGAGCGCTCGGCATCTACTTGGGCTGGCTCGTATTTGTCAAAGGGACGATTGCCCGGGATGCGGTATCCTCACGTGCTCCATGGCTTGTTGGTTTGCTGGAGCGCAAATATTATATCGATGAAATCTATGCGGCAGTTATCGTCAAACCGCTGCGCGGACTTGGCAGTCTGCTGAATGCAATCGATCAATACATTATCGATGGCATCATTGCCATTATCGGCGGAACAGCCGTGCTTCTGGGACGCGGCGGCATTCGTCTGCAGAACGGACAAGTGCAAACCTACGGCCTGATTACCGTACTGGGACTTGTCATCCTCATCATTGCGGTCGTTGGAAGGAGGTTCTGGTCATGATATCCGAGCTGCCGATATTGTCACTCATTACCTTCTCCCCTCTAATTGGTATTATCATTCTTGCTTTGCTTCCGAGAGGAAGCAGCCGCTGGCTGCGAGTAACTGCGATTGGAACAGCGATCCTTCCGCTGCTGCTCTCATTATGGCTGTATGCCGATTATGACAGTGCAAAGGACGGAAAGCCTTACGAAGAGCAGGTCACATGGGTCGATACACATTTCGACCGATTATCAGACGGTGCCAGCAACTCTTTATCGTTCAAGCTGCAATATCATATGGGGATTGACGGGTTGTCGCTGCCGCTTTTGCTGCTGACGACGATTGTCGCTCTTATGGCTGCGCTTGCCTCTGTGCACATCAAGAAAAGATGGAAGTCATTTTATATCTGGTTTCTGCTGCTTGAAATCGGCATGATGGGCGTCTTTATGGCGCGGGATGTCATTCTATTCTTCGTCTTCTTCGAGATGACGCTTATACCGATGTTCTTCCTGATCGGCATATGGGGTTATATGGGGAGAGAGAAAGCGGCGAACAGATTTCTTATTTACAACGGCATCGGATCGGCCATTATGCTCATTGCTTTCGTGCTGCTGATCTCGACTGCCGGCTTCAGCATTGAGAGCGAGTCCGTGCAGTTCTTCAGCGGCAGCTATGATGTAATTAAGGCTAATTTGATGGATCCGCAGGCAGCAGTCAATGCTGCGAGCGCCTGGAATGGGAATTATGGCAATCTGTTCATGTCAGAATCGATGCACTGGACGATTTTTATTCTGCTGCTAATTGCTTTCGGCATCAAACTTCCGATCTTCCCGTTTCATACCTGGATGCTCCGGGTGCATACCGAGGCGCCGCCCTCTATCGTCATGATTCACTCCGGCATTCTTCTGAAAATGGGGGCTTACGGTCTGCTGCGCTTTGGCATCATTCTCTTTCCGGAGCAGGCTCATGAGTGGGCCACGGTGCTGGCTGTGCTGGGTGTCATCAATATTTTGTATGGCGCGGTACTGGCGTTCGTACAGAAGGAATTCAAGCTTGTACTGGCATACTCGTCCATTAGCCATATGGGTATCGTCTTGCTCGGCATCGCTTCGCTCAACGAGATTGGTTTGCAGGGGGCGATGATTCAGCTCGTATCGCACGGTCTAATATCCGCCCTGCTGTTCCTGATCGTGGGGAGTCTGTACGAGCGTACCGGTACGACGGAACTTGGCGAGCTTGGCGGTCTTGCGAGAAGCATGCCATTCATGAGCGGCGTTCTGCTTACAGCGGGTATGGCATCGCTCGGATTGCCCGGGTTATCCGGATTTATCGGCGAATTCCTATCCTTGCTGGGCCTGTTCGAATCCATGCGGATTCTGACCGCAGTTGCAGTGCTGGGCGTTATTCTGACAGCGGTATATGTACTGCGAAGTGTACTTGCCATCACGTTTGGACCTATGCAGGAGAAATATGTCGCGCTGCGTGATGCCAGGTTGATCGAAGCGGTGCCGATGATTGCGCTTGTGGCGTTTATCGTGCTGATCGGTATATTCCCGGCAGTGCTGACAGAACCAATGAAGCATGGCTTTGATACCTTGCTGCAGCAGCTCAGCGGGAAAGTGGGGGGATAGAATGCAGGTCGTACAGCAACAGCTTCAGCCGTTTACATGGAGCGATGCCGCCTATCTGGCCCCTGAATGGATATTGATTGTGGTGGCGATCGCGCTCGTTATCCTTGATTTAGCTATGCCGCGCCGAATGAACAGAACCGTTATCGGCTGGCTGACCCTGGGCGGATTGTTGACATCACTAGGCTTTGTCATTTGGCGGCTGATCGATATGAAGGGAGCTCCACTTCCCGAGGGTGTCAATGCGCAGCTTGGCAATACGATCCGGTTATTTGGAGACAGCTATCGGATCGACGGCTTCTCCAGCTTGATGAAGATCATCTTCTTGGCGGCGGCTGTGCTTATCGTATTAATAAGCATCGGCACCGTAAGAAGCAAAGAAATACCGAATAAAGGCGAGTTCTACTATTTGCTTCTTCCCGCCGTTGTCGGCGCAATGGTCATGGTATCCTCATCAGACTTGATTACTCTGTATGTGGGCCTTGAGCTGCTGAGCATTACAACGTATATTTTGGTCGGCATGCGCAAATATATCGTTCAATCTGCGGAGGCGGCGTTCAAATATGTCGTCACAGGCGGCATCTCATCGGCCCTGCTGTTGTTCGGGATTTCATATTTCTACGGCGCGAGCGGTTCGACCAACCTTGGACAAATCGGGATGAAAGCTGCACAGGCCGGAGATTTGACACCATTGATGTATGTAGGCTTCTTCTTCGTACTGGCGGGCTTCGGTATCAAAATCGCAGCGGCTCCGTTCCACTTATGGGCAGCTGATGTGTATCAAGGAGCGCCAACGCCAATCAGTGCATTTTTGGGCGTTATCTCGAAGGCGGCGGCACTCGCAGTGCTCTTCCGCATTGTACAGAATGTCGGATTGCTGGGCTCTTACACGAAGCCGATTGCTGACGATGTGAACCTTGCAGTGCTAATTATGGCAGCTGCGGCAATGATTGCAGGCACCACCGCTGCGCTGAGACAGCACAACATGAAGCGTCTTCTTGCGCTGTCGGGTGTCGCGAATGCCGGGTACTTGCTAGTTCCGGTCGGCCTAGGATTAAGCGGCTTGCATACATACGTGGGAGAGTTTATCTTCTACTTGGTCGTCTATCTGTTTATGAACATTGGCGCTTTTGCTGTGTTGTCCGTTATTAGCAAGGCGGCGGGCCATGAAGAGCTGAAGGGATTTGGCGGGTTGTACTACCGTGCGCCTTGGACAGCAGTTGCGACCATTGTGTTTGTTCTCTCCCTGGCGGGACTGCCGATAACAGGCGGGTTCTTCGGCAAGCTGTTCATCCTGCTTGGCGCCGCACAAGCACAGAATTATTGGATTGTGCCGATCATGGTAGTGACCAGCGTGATATCTTACTACTTCTACTTCGGCATTATTCGCCAAATGTTCATGCGTTCGACAGGCGATGATCAGGAAATAGCCGTACCTGGGACCACAGGTATTGTGATCTGGCTCAGTGCTGCTGCAGTCGTTGCGCTAGGGGTTATGCCGGGTGCCGTCATGGATTTTGTTTACAAATACTTCTCAATTGCTGCGGATATGTTATTTTTATATTTGTGATTTATTTAAGCACTCTCTGGAATAGATTATCGGTGAAACCTATTTGTGGTTATAACCGTTTCTATTTGAGGGGAGTGCTTTTTCTATGGCGAAAACCGGCTCCGTCAACAAGTACAGCTTCGGAATCAATCCAGTACAAGAAGTATCGAAACAGCGCTAATTCTGAAGAATATTGGATGTCAATGCTGCATGGCTAGGCCCATTGACATAGGATAAACTGGACATTGCTGTGAGCTGTAATGAGTTGTATACTAGGCTCTATGTGTATAAACGGCAAGCATGTGAGGATACCACAAATGTCGGTATGTATCTGTGTGGAGTTTCATAATACTAATTTGCAGGTTAAAGGCAGAATATGATGGGACAAAGGAACTGGAGCGATCACTTCAATAGCATAAGCAAGTCAAAGTGGAGCGGTCGGCAGGGGCGCCCCGGTATGACACGGGGGCGCTCTCCGCGGCTAGCGGAGATCGCGCTGCGGTGCTTGCTCGCAGCGCTGCTGCTTTGGAGCGCCCCTGCGGCAGCTGCCGCAGCCGCAGGGGCCGCTCCCGCGGCTGCGCCGTCAGCAGCGGAGGGCGGGACCGGCCTGGCAACGCCAGCCGACCCCGCCGCCGCTGGCGGCGCCCGTGAGGAGCCGCACAGCTGGCTCCTCAAATGGCGCGACCCCGCGCAGGCGAAGCCGCTGCACGGGACAGAGCTGGTCCGCCGCCTGGAAACTCCGGCGGCGGTGGACATCGTCCGCCCCGACAATCCTGGGGCGGACACCGAAGAATGGCTCCGGCGGCTGGAAGAAACGCCGGGCGTGGAGTACGTGCACCCCAACAGCCAGGTGGAGCTGCTGTCGGCAGCAGGGGCCAACGATCCTGAGCTGCCTAAGCAGAAGCATCTGGATCAGATCGGGGCCAAGGAAGCATGGTCGATTGTCCATGACCAGACAGATTTTACAATTGCCCTAGTCGATACCGGTGTTGATCTGGATCATCCGGATTTGAAGGACAATCTGGTTGAAGGCAAAAACCTCGTGTCGCCGGGCAAACCCCCGGAGGACGACAATGGGCATGGAACAAGCGTGGCCGGCGTGCTGGCAGCCGAGGGCAACAACGAGAAAGGGATTGCCGGCATCCTGTGGCGCGCCAAGATCATGCCCATCAAAGCACTGGACAGTGAAGGCTTTGGCGATGAAGAGCGTTTGGGCGAAGCAATATTGTACGGGGTCAAGAATGGAGCGCGAATCATTGTGCTCTCCGTTGGTTTGTACCGATACTCGCCGTTCCTGAAGGATATTGCGCTGTATGCGGAGAGCAAGGGAGTGCTGCTGGTTGCAGCAAGCGGGAATGATGGGCTTGCATTAGGAGCTAAGACGGAAGTGAAATATCCGGCTGCGTACCCGACCGTGCTCGCAGTATCAGGAGCGACGGCTAGCAACAAGCCGGAGCCCAAATCCAATTCGGGCTCAGAGATCGATATCGCAGCGCCCTGGAATGTGTATACGACGGCAGTTGGCGGCGGCTACAAGCACGAGGAAGGCACATCTATGGCTGCACCTCAAGCAGCAGCGGCAGCAGCGCTCGTCTGGGCCGTGCATCCAGAATACAAACCATATCAGATACGGGCGGCATTAAGGCAAAGCGCCAAGGATATCGGTTCAGGCGGACTCGATAATACGACAGGTTATGGTTTGCTTCAAATTAATAAAGCGGTTCGCATTGATCTCAAGACAGATGCCTACGAACCCAATGACAGTCGCGACTATGCCAGACGCTTCCCATTAGGCACGAAAATTTCCGCAGAGCTCAGCGGCGGCAAAGACAGGGACTGGTACATCATCGATGCGCCTTATGACGGTTCCATATCCATTCAATTCCAAGGCATCATCGGTCCGGGAGATGCGCTACCTACGGTGCAGATGACGCATTATGCGGGCAACAGGGCGCAGAGCTCCAAGGAAACGAAGCTGGGCAACCAGACAGTGGAGTGGGATGTGAAGAAGGGGCGCAATTATTTTGAGCTGAAGATCTTCAAACGTGAGGCGACAATCCATGTGCCCTATCTGCTAACCTCGACGTTCGACATCAGTCCCGATTCATACGAGAATAACGATAAACAATATCAGGCAACAACGCTCTTGCCACGCAGTCAGACGATAACCGGCAACTTCCATCAAACCGGCGATCGGGATTGGTTTGCCATTAATTTCACAACAGGCGGGACATTGAAGCTCTCCGCATCTACAGATTCGGCTCGTGTGGATCTTGCTCTTGCGATTCAGGAGAAAGAAGAAGCAATGCATGAAATGGACGATAATTCTGAAGGCGAGAGCGAAACATTAGAAGCTATAACGATAACACCGGGCACTTATTATATTCGTATTCATAATGCCATATCAGCGCAGGCCAGTCCGATTGCCGCACAATATAAGCTTCAGATGGAGTTCCAAACCCGATATACAGATCCCAATGAGCCCAACGACAAATCATACGAGGCCACAGTCATTAATCCGGGTGCAGATTATGTAGGTGTATTTGGTTCTAAGAGCGATATAGACTGGTATCAGTTGCGATTGGCAAAGCGAAGCATCGTGCGTTTAACGGTAAGCGGCATTCCGGCAGACAACCGGCTCAAGGCCCAGTTGCTCGATAAGCGCCAGCAATCCTTATACTCCCTTCAATCAGAGCGAAATCGAACCGTAATGGTGAGGGAAGAGCTGCTGGAACCAGGTGTATATTATATAAAAATGACAGCTGCCGCTCCATTCGATAAGCATTATTACACGGTTCGTATAAATGCAGATGAGATGGTTGCAGAATTCAGGGATATTGCTAACCATTGGGCGGAATCCGTTATTGTGCAGTTGAACAAGAAAGGGATTGTAGGGGGAAACGGTGATTACCGCTTTGACCCGAACCGGCGCATTACAAGAGCAGAAGCGGTATCGATGCTAGTCCGTGCTTTTAAACCACGGAAAGACAGCGCGATCGTATTCAATGATGTTGCCGCCAAGCACTGGGCGAGCGGGGCGATATCAAGAGCAGTAGAGGCTGGCTGGGCAGCTGGTTATCCGAATGGGAAGTTTGGCCCAGATCAATCCATCACCCGTGAGGAAATGTCAGTTATGCTGGCTAGAGCGCTGAAGCTTCGAACGGTGAAGCCGGCTCAGAGTCCATTCACAGATGTCGAGCCAACCAGATGGTCGGCAGGATCGCTGAGCGCAATGAAGCAGGAGCAGCTGATCGGGGGCTATCCGAACGCTCTGTTCAAGCCGGAGCAGAATGCCAGCAGAGCGGAGTTTGCATCCATGCTCATAAGGGCAATAAATAAATCATAACGTTGTTATCATATGGAGGATTGAAATGGATTTGAACGAAATGGCCCAAACAGCCGGGCAGCAAGCTTTGCTATCCATCATTGTCGAGCTTTTTGCAATCGTGGCTGCATGGATTGTGCTGCAGGAAGTAAAGCTTGAGCCGTTGCTGCGGAGGCCGCGAAGCGTGCAGGCCCGCATCCTGCAAATTATGCTTGCAGTTGTGATTGGGCATCTGTTTGCCGGCTTTTTGATCGACTATTGGAAGTGGTCTGGACTACTCCGAGGACTTGTCGAATAACAATGCTGAAACATGTCAACAATGGGTAATACATGACGGTCTCAAATTCAAAACCGGTTGCGAATGATATATAATGCCTCAATCCGACAGGAATAAAATAACGCTTGTCGATTCGTGTAAATGAATGTTAAGATGAAGGTTGGGTACTACACCCTAGTCTCATAATTTTAAGAAATCAGGAATATCAATCTACTGCGCGCGGAGGGAAACCTTAAGATGAGCAAAATAATCGTCCGCGGTGGCCAGCGACTTTCCGGGAATGTACGTGTAAGCGGCGCTAAGAACGCTGTGTTACCCATTCTTGCGGCCACATTACTAGCAAAAGAAGGAGAAAGCGTCATTTCAGACGTGCCCTTTCTTGACGACGTAATTACGATTCAACAAGTGCTTTCTGCATTAGGCGGAAAGTTAACATACGAGAAAGAGACGATGCGCATCTCCGCGCAGCAGCTTACATCATTTGAAGCTCCTTATGAACTAGTTCGTAAGATGCGGGCCTCGTTTCTCGTTATGGGACCGTTGCTGGCAAGACTTGGACGTGCAAGAATTTCACTTCCAGGCGGCTGCGCTATCGGGACCCGTCCGATTGACCAGCATTTAAAGGGCTTTGAAGCAATGGGAGCCGAGATTATACTTGGCCAGGGCTACATTGAAGCTCGTACTGAGGGTCGCCTCAAAGGCGCTAAAATATACCTCGATGTCGCCAGTGTTGGCGCAACTGAGAATATTATGATGGCTGCCTCGCTGGCGCAAGGAACCACAACCATTGAGAATGCGGCTAAAGAACCAGAGATTGTGGATCTAGCCAACTATTTGAACGCCATGGGTGCAGTAGTCCGCGGGGCGGGTACTGGGCTCATCCGGATCGAAGGCGTCGAGCAATTAAATGGTGTGGCACATACAGTAATTCCTGACCGCGTAGAAGCGGGTACTTATATGATAGCTGCTGCAATTACTGGCGGTGACGTTCATATTGAAGGAGCGATTGCGGATCACTTGGCGCCTGTTATCTCCAAGATGCAGGAAATGGGTGTAGCAATTACTGAGACCGATAATGGCATTCAAGTAAACGCGTCCCGCAAGCTCAAGGCAGTTGATGTTAAAACCTTGCCATACCCAGGTTTTCCGACAGATATGCAATCCCAGATGATGGCGTTGCTCATGGTATCGGAAGGTACCAGTATTGTAACGGAGACCGTATTTGAGAACCGTTACATGCATGTAGAAGAATTCCAGCGTATGAGCGGCCAGATCAAAGTTGAGGGCCGTACAGCGATCATCAGCGGCGGATTCCCGTTATCGGGCGCGAAAGTTTGCGCAACAGATCTGCGTGCAGGTGCAGCGCTCGTCTGTGCAGCATTATTCGCCGATGGTGAAACGGAGATCTCCGGTATCCACCATGTTGATCGTGGTTATGTCGATATAACAGGCAAGCTTGCGTCACTTGGTGCGGATATTATGCGTATTGACAGTACGGACTCGACAGTTCTTCCGCAAACAGAAGCATATGATTCAAATTATATAGCTGTGGTGGAGTCCATTGAGCCAGCTCCAGTAGAGGCTGATGTAATAATTGCAGCAGTGGCAGTGGAGTCAGCTGCTGATAAGCTTAAGGAAACCGCAGAGTACGATTTCAAAAGAGATAAGGATATTCCCCGCATCAAAGCTCAACCAACTTGGGCCTAAAGCTTCAGAACCATAACACCTTTTCTTCGCGCTTGTACGAAGGGGGTGTTTTTTCTTGCCTGCATTCCGCCGTAGGTCCTCACTATCCCTATAAGCTCCTTATGTCCACTATCCCCTTGGCTCAGATGCTTGGCTCAGATGTATTGCAAAGATTGCTGTTTTTCCGATTCTGCGAAGTCAGCTAATGATCAGATCAAATGATTCCCGAACAACCTCTCTCCATCTGAAGGAGTAGGCGAGGGAGGTTAAGCGGCTTGCCGGTTCCGCAAGCTATACTGGCCGTCGCTGTTGCTGCGGGTAAGTGCAGCATAGGTGATGGTCTCCGTGGTTGCAAATAACTGGAACAGCTTGTGGAAAGCCGATTCCTGTTGAAGTGAATGATTCAATTTAAAACAAAACTCATCTAAATAAGCTTGCAGATGTTTAGGGCCAATTCCATGATATATGGTATTAATCCAGTTGCTGGCCTCCTTGCAGCGCCTGAGCAATGGCTGAAATCCACGAAGGTTGTATCGCTTGGTCTCAACAGTTATATCTGCATCTACAGTTACATTTCGTTTAATAAAATACTCTGTTCCTGAACGGAGTACGCTGCTGCTGTTGCAAGAGAGATGCTCCGCTTGTACCTGCTTAATTTTGATGTGGAGAGGCTCTCCCTGTCGATTAATTGAAGCGCCGACCAAGAGAGGATGTTCCCCTTTGTGACGATGAATGGTCGGATTGTAGGGTCTGCCGTAAACCGCTGCATTGACCCGCACGATTCCGCCAAGGAGTTCACTCGCATTCGATTGGCTCATGGCGAAGCGAAGCTTGTGGAGAATAAGCCAGGCAGTTTTGTAAGTGACTTCAATAGCAGCGGCGAGCTTTACAGCGTTTATAGGCGTATTAGGACATGCAAACAGAAATACTGCCCTGAACCATTTGTTCAATGGAGTTCGACTTCCCTCCATTATAGTTCCTGTAGTAAGAGATGCTTGGTAATGGCAATTGAGACACTGATAGAGCGGCAGCCGACGGGTACGAATTAGAGAGGCTTGATTGCTTTGGCAGCGTGGACACGAATATCCATCAGGCCACTTGGCCGCATATAAAATATCAAAACAAGCCTCTTCGGCGTGAAATCGGCGACAAAAATCCTCAAAACTCAGCTGATGCAGATCGAACAGATGCATACCCAACTGATTTGAGCCTCTGTGCTCTGAATTTGGCTGATCCAAACCCGGTTCCTCTGAATCCGATTGTTGTGAATCTGCTTGTTCTACACTCAATGGCTCTAGACCTGACCGCCTCTCATATACATACCCGGAGTGAAGCTCTTTCTCATGTTTATCAAGGGCTATTCGGTTAAGGGCAGACGGGTAGAAAGTATGCAGTCCTGATCGCATGATTGTTCTGTGCATTGTATTTACCACCCTCACTTTATCCACGGTTACCTCATATCCAAGTGAAAATTAAATTTCCAAGTCGAACATTGCATCAATGTTGCGGCAGAGTCCCCTTGTATAGCAAAGCCTAATAATAGCTTCATACGCGGATCAAGTTGAAATATGCGGATAAGCAAGATGGTTGATGGTGCTATGAATGATTATTAAAATTCGAATGCAATAGTAGGATTGACAGGAACAAACGTTCTTGTTTCATTATATCGAACTAACGTTCCTATATCAATATAAATTTTCCAATATTTCAATTGAATTATTTTTTGATATTAAATTGGCTGCGATGTAAATAGAGAAAAAGAAAAATAGGCTAGCACAAGCTGAATCTGAGCCATCGGGATAGTGCCCATAGGGGTCGGGAACCGCTACACCACCGAGTATCCGGGCGCTTCCACCCTCCATTTGGATGAGTACTATCCTAGTATTCTCGCTCATAGACTCTAGAGAATGAAAGACATCAGAGAAAGGGGAATTAGATGAAAAAAGTACGGGTGCGATGGGGTTCTGACAAGCATTATAGATGGAAATTAGGTTCTGGGCGGTGGTGGGCTCTTTTTGCAGGCGGGCTCATCATTGCTGCTCTTATTAAAGGATTCCCATCGCAGCAAGCGGCTCCCGGCCTGGATCTGAATGCAGCGGCTAAAGGAGTCGAACCTCAGCGGCAGGAACAACAGCAACAGCAGAAGCCGGCAACTGCTTCCCCAATGACTCAAACTTCTTTTGTAGAGAGCGCACAAGATGCTGTATTGCACGATTATGATCGGCTGCGCATACAAGTCTATTTGACGGCGGACAAGCGTATGGAGCGACTTCCGATAGAGCTCTATGTCAGAGGAGTAATTGCAGCAGAAATGCCAATCGAATTCGAGCTGGAGGCACTTAAGGCGCAAGCAATTGCTGCCAGAACGTATATTTATCGCAGGCTGTACGCGGGTACTTCCGGTGATTTGCCCGCAGCTGCCATGACTGCGGATGTCACTGATACGGTCAAGCATCAGGTCTATCTTTCGTTAGACAGGCTGCTTAACCGATGGAAGGATGAACGTAAACGAGTAAATTTGGAGAAGCTCAATCGGGCGGTTGAAGAGACGAAAGGGCAGATCGTTACTTATAACGGGGAGCCGATACAGGCGGCCTTCTTCTCTACGAGCAACGGCTACACGGAAAATGCTGTTGATTACTGGAGTTTGGATCTCCCTTATTTGCGCAGTGTGGCAAGCCCTTGGGATAAGGATATTTCCCCCCGCTATAAGGAGACGGTAACAATGAAGCTCTCTGAGTTTGCCAGCAAGCTGGGTGTGAAAAGAAGCGAGATTCAAAGCATGCGCATTCTAAAAACGACGGAGGGCAGGCGAATCAAGCAGCTTGCGATAGGCAAGAAAATCTATAGCGGGCGCGAAGTGAGAGAAAAGCTGGCTCTCGCATCCTCGCAATTCAGATGGACAATCGACAGTGATGTCATCTCGATTACCACCTACGGTTTCGGGCACGGTGTTGGGATGAGTCAATGGGGGGCAAACGGGATGGCGCAAGCCGGGAGCAAGGCGGAGCAAATTATTAAGCACTACTATACTGGCACCCAAGTGGAGCAAGCTTCTAAACTACCAATACCGGGCACATCTTAAAATCTTTAAAAATGTTATCCCTCACGTATAAACTGCTAGGTTGTGGCAACAATGGCTAGTGAGGTGATGGATAATGAATGATCAAAACAAACCTAGGCTTAAAGAAGACGCTCCCAAATCGAATGGAATGGGAGGAACTGCCGTAAGACCTTCTGCATGGAGAAAGCTGCTGTCGAAAAAGTGGACAGCACCAGCAGCATTTATGGCCGCGGCAGCAATCATCGTAACCTTAATGTGGATCTACGGAGGCGCAGCCGAAACATCTAAGACTACTGGCAACACAAGCCTCGAGGTCAGTCAAGGTACGGATGAGAGCACCGACGCAGCAATTAACGAAGAGACACTGGAGGTAGCTTCGTCGAATGAGACACTGCAGTGGCCGGTTCTCAATCATGCCGAGCTGATTGTGACGGCTCCATTCTATGATGCATCAGCTTCTAGTGAACAGAGGCAGGCGGCTATGATTCAGACGGGCAATACGTACACGCCGCATATGGGCATTGATCTATCCAGCAAGAATGACAAGTCTTTCGACGTCATGGCAGCGCTGAGCGGCAAGGTTACAGTTGCAGAGCAGCATCCTCTGATTGGCAGCATTATCGAGATGAAGCATGCAGACGGTATAGTTACGGTGTATCAAAGTGTCTCGGATGTACAAGTGAAAGTTGGAGACGAAGTGAAGCAAGGCACGCTGATCGCCAAAGCGGGACGCAGCGAGCTTGAGAAGGAGCTTGGCACTCACTTGCATTTTGAAGTGCGGGAGAATGGCAAAGCGGTTAATCCGAATATTTTGCTGGAGCAGTAGAGCTTCAAGCCGCTCCGGCAGTGATGACAGCAGAGGCAGGGGAATCCCTGTCTTTTGCCATGTTATAGTGACTTTTCTGATTCTCAAGACCCCCTTTTTATGAAAATATTTGCTTGATCTAGGCTTGTCACGCTTGGACATAAAGAATATATACCCGTACCCCTCATATACTGTACCAAACTATCTCGAGTAGGGAGGCGGGAGCGTGCACGATTACATCAAGGAACGGACCATAAAGATCGGCCGTTGCATCGTCGAGACGAAGCATACGGTAAGAACGATCGCCAAAGAGTTTGGCGTCTCCAAAAGCACGGTGCACAAGGATTTGACCGAGCGTCTGCCGGAAATAAATCCTGATTTGGCCGACCAGGTAAAACACATTCTGGAGTATCACAAATCGATCCGGCACCTGAGGGGAGGAGAAGCGACTAAAATCAAGTATAAGAAAACCAGCGGACGCAAACGCGAGGTGCTGGCTGCAGCAAAATCGTAAGCGATTTTTTCTGCAAAAAATAGAGGAATTTCGTTCAATTTAGCGAATACTGTACGAGATGAATATTGGATCGACTACTATTCGCGTTGGAGGACCTACGACTTATGTTTAGCAAGGATATCGGAATTGATCTTGGTACAGCGAATGTCTCCATTCATGTGAAGGGAAGGGGCGTCGTTCTCGATGAGCCTTCGGTCGTTGCGATCGAAAGCGAGACGAAGCGTGTGCTGGCTGTTGGAGAAGAAGCACACCGTATGGTGGGACGGACACCAGGCAACATTATCGCCATACGCCCGCTTCGAGATGGCGTAATCGCTGACTTCGAAATTACAGAAATTATGCTCAAAGCTTTTATCGACCGTGTAGGCGGTCGCTCCTGGTACAGCCGTCCGCGGATTCTGATCTGTGCGCCGACGAATATTACTTCGGTAGAGCAGAAGGCAATCCGCGAAGCGGCTGAACGGAGCGGAGCTAGAGACGTTTTCTTGGAAGAGGAGCCAAAGGCAGCAGCAATCGGCGCAGGGATGGATATTTATCAGCCAAGCGGCAATATGGTTGTTGATATCGGCGGTGGTACGACAGATGTAGCCGTCCTTTCTATGGGCGATGTCGTTACCGCCTCTTCTATTAAAGTCGCAGGGGACAAGTTCGATGCGGCAATTATGAAATATATCAAGAGCAAATACAAGCTCTTGATCGGTGAACGGACGAGCGAAGATATTAAAATCAAGATCGGCACGGTATATGAGGATGGCCGCCATGAGGAAATGGACATCCGTGGACGGGATATGGTTACCGGTTTGCCGCTTACGCTGACGATTCATTCGGAAGAAGTTCGCGAAGCGCTGTGGGAACCGGTCTCTTCTATTGTCTCGGCGGCCAAATCGGTGCTGGAACGGACTCCGCCGGAGTTATCTGCGGATATCATTGATCGTGGCGTTATTCTGACTGGCGGCGGTGCCATGTTATCAGGGCTAGACGCGCTGCTTGCGGAAGAACTCAAGGTTCCGGTGCTTATTGCGGAAGATCCGATGCATTGCGTTGTTAAAGGAACGGGGCTGCTGCTGGAATACTTGGACCGTGTTCCACGGAAGAAATAGCAACCGCTGGACATTTATTCATAGGTAGGGCGCTTTAGGGGAGCGCGCCGAGGTGAGTAAATGAGTCTTAAGCCGCATAGACGACTATTCATCATGCGGATTCATTATCCGATATAACTTATAGATACGGAAATGATTAAAGCGTACGCTTTTGATACCGGGAGGTTAGCTCCATGCTAAGAGGTCTATATACGGCTGCGGCAGGTATGGTTGCGCAGCAGAACCGTCATGATACGGTTACGAACAACATATCGAACATCAACACACCGGGTTATAAGCAGAATAACGCGGTGACTCGTTCGTTCCCTGAGATGCTGCTTCAACTGACTGGGGTTGAGGAAGGACAGGGGAAATCAATCGGGCGGATCAATACGGGTGTCTTTGCAGAGGAAAGCCTGCAGATTCAGCTGCAGGGCGATCTTATGCAGACCAACCGCTCCAGCGATTTCGCTATTATGTCTGATATCGAAGTGCCGGGCATCAGATTCGATGCATCCGGGAAATATGTTTCGGAGGACGGCGAATTAACATTCCAGCCGCAGGCCTTCTTCACTATTGAGGATGCCAGCGGTGAGCCTCGTTACACTCGTGCGGGCAAATTCACAGTGGACGAGCAGGGATATCTTACGATGGCTGACGGCTCCAGAGTTCTTGGGGCGGGCGGCACGCCAATTCAATTGCCAGCCGGTGTGTCCATGGATCAATTGACGCTCTCGCCGGACTTTCAATTAATCAATAACTTAACGGGTACTTCGGTAGGGCAGCTGCTGCTTACTCGGGTAGACAATCCCAATGAGCTTGTCCGCGAAGGAGACGGTAAATTCCGCTTGCTGGGTGAAGCCGCCGGCAATGCGCGGCCGCTTGAGCCCGGAGATCGCGTTGAAGTCCGTCAAGGCTACATAGAGCGCTCCAATGTTGATCCTGCACAATCAATGGTAGACCTGATGTCCGCCATGCGTGCTTACGAAGCGAATCAGAAGGTTGTTCAGTTCTATGACCGCAGCCTTGATAAGGCTGTCAATGAAGTGGGACGGGTCTGATACCTAACCGGCTAGTGATGAGATATTGAAGGAGGCCGCCAGATGAACGGCTCTATGATTAATGCGATGGTATCTATGAACGGCTTGCAGCAGAAGCTGGATATGCTCGCCGACAATATTGCCAATGTTAATACGGCAGGTTATAAACGCAAGCAAGGGACATTCGAGGATCTGCTTACTACGCTTAAGCAGCAGCCGGAAGCCTTCGCACAGCCCGGACGGCTGACGCCTCTAGGCTTTAATCAAGGCTGGGGCGCGCGTCTGACGATGATTCAGCCTGATTTGTCGCAAGGCCCGTTGCAGCAGACGAACGAGCAATACGATCTTGCAATCGAAGGCGATGCTTTGTTTGAAGTGATGACAGATGATGCCGGCAACCGTGCCTATACAAGAGGCGGCGCGCTTCAAGCGACTTTTGACGCTGCGGGAACGAATATTTTGACGACCAAGGATGGTTATCCGCTCACAGGCGTTAATGGCCAACGAATCGTCATACCTGCGGAAGCCAAGTCGGTTCGTATCGAGACTGACGGAACTGTACTGGGCATCCTGGGCTCAGGGGCAGCTATTCAGCTCGGGCAATTGAGATTGGTTCAAGCGGTTAAGCCCGCTCTGCTTACTCAAGTAGCGGACAACCTGTTCGCAGTTGCAGACGGTCTGAATGCGGATGATATTGTTCGCGCTGTTACAGCTGGAGGAGATAATGGAATAGCGATTCACCAAGGTTATCTGGAGCAATCCAATGTGAATCTTACAGATGAAATGACAGAACTGATTAATGTGCAGCGCGCTTATCAATTAAGTGCAAGAGCGTTGTCCTCGAGTGAAACGATGATGGGGCTCGCCAACAATCTGCGCGGGTAGGAAATGAGTTGACTAGTATGGAAACGAAGAAAGAAACAGCTGCGGGAATAGAAGGGGTCTCACATGCGGAGCGATCCAGATTGATGGGGGATGCTTCCAGGGACAACCAGTCATCGGGAGAACCGCAGGTTAGCAGGCTGGAAAGCCGGAATAGGGAACGTGAGCAGGAGGAGAATTGGGATGGCCGATCAGAACGGCCACTAGTCCTGCGAATTCTGCTTTGGATGCTGCTCAAGAGCATTGTCCCGATCCTTTGCATTCTAATATTGTTAATCGGGTTGTATATCGGATTTGTTATTGTTGGAGATAAACCGGGATCTGATGCGTTCAAATGGTCTACGTGGAAGCATATGTACGATCTGGTGTTTGCGGACTGATATGTCGCTATATGATCGTTATAAGGGCCCCTGCTCACTGAGCAGGGGCCCTATGTTATGCTGTGCCGGCTTATTTGGCTGATACTCTCATTGTAACAGTCTTGCCCTCGAATACTGCTTTGATCGTTGCGGAGCCTTTGCCAATTACGGTAATAACGCCTCCTGCAACGGTCGCTGCCTTGGCATTGGAACTGGTCCATGTCGCAGACTTCGTAACATCTTCGATACGGCCGCCTTCATACAGCGCAGTCACCTTTAACGTTTTGACATCGCCAGGTTTAAGAGCCAACGTCTTATCGGATATGTCGAGCTTCTTAATCTTCTGCTTGACCACAATAACGATCTCGACCGTTTTCTTCTGGTAAGTTCCTGTCAGCTTGCCAGTGCCTTCAGCCAACCCTTTGATTGTACTTCCATTAATTGTAGCAAGTGTCTCAGGGTTGATTGTCCAGTTCATCTTGGAGCCCAGTGCTACGGACTTGCCGCTTTTATAGATGCCTGTCACTTTGATTGACTTGGTACGTCCTGGATTCAGCGTAATAGATGCTGCTTCAACGAATACCTTGGTAATTTCTTCTTCGATTGAAACTTTGATCGTTGTTGACTTGCCCAAGTAGGAGGCAGTCAGCGTTGCGTTGGCAGAACGCAGCCCCTTCACATTGGGGGCATTGATAAGCAAGTAGGGGGAAGAGCTCTTCCACGTTATTTTGTCGGTTACATCGGTTTCTTTGCCGGTCTCGCTTGTCATCGTTATCGTCGGGAGCTTGGTTTCTGTGCCGATGACTACGGACAGGTTCTCTTGTGCTGCCGTCAATAGGACGGGCTTCTCGTGCACATTAATTGTAACAGTCACTTCGTGATTCTGAATAACGGCTTTCATTTGTGAGGTTCCAGCAGCTTTGGCAGTCCATTTGCCGTCTTTCAAAGCGACAACTGCTTCATTACTGCTTGTCCAGCGTACGAGACTGGATACATCAACGGTCTCTTCTGCAAGTGATTTGGCTGAAATTTTGGGCATCGTGATCGTTTCGTCAATGAAAGCATCCAATTCGTTCTTGGCAGCTGTGAGACTGCTGACAGTCGGATATACGGTGATGGATACTTCCTTGGTCAAGCCTTTGTAAGCCGCTTTGATCATCGTAGTACCGATCCCTTTAGGTGTTACAAGACCGTTGGCATTTACAGTTGCCGTATAGACATTGCTGGAGGTCCAGGTTGCAAGACTGGTCACGTCTTCTACATAATCAGGAGCGTTAAGCACCTCAACCTTGAACTGTACTGCCGCATCCTTTAGCGTCCAATGCTGCTCTTCCTTAGGGGTGATCCGCATCGCTTCATAGGCAGGTCGCACGACAACGGTGATGGTATCGCTCGCTCCAAGGTGGAAGGCTGTAATGGTTGCTGTTCCTGTGCCGACAGGAGTAAGGATTCCTTTGTCCACAGTAGCGATGCCTGCATTGGAGGTCGTCCAAGCAGCATCGTTGGTAATCGATGTGCTGATGCCTGCTTTCGATAGCGCTGTTGCCGAAAGGCTGGCGGAAGAATCCCCTACCTTGAACTCTACAAGCTTATCCGTATTGGCCGGAGTCTGGATGGTGACGGACTTGTAAGGAGAGGTTACTTTTAATTTGATTGTATCTGAACGGCCCTTGTACTTGGCGGTAATTGTAGCTTCTCCTGCTGAGATTAGCTTTACTTTGCCGCTGCTGACAGTAGCGACCTCGGCATTGGAGCTGGTCCATTCTACGCCGGATGTTACAGTCGTATCTGCTCCATCCTTCGTTGCGGTCAATCCATACTCCGGCGTTGCTCCGAGCTCAAGATCAGCTGATTCAGGAGCATCTGCGCCGCTTGCAGTAATTGCTATACTGTCGTACTTGTATTCTGAGGTTACGTTAAGCGTCACTTTGAACCCTTTATATTGGGCGCTGATCTGGGCGCTGCCGTTGCTGACGGCTGTTAGAGTGCCTTTATCCACCTTCACAATAGAAGAATTAGTGGATGCCCAAACTGCGTCTTGGGTGACATCCTTTCTTGAGGTCGTGCCTTGAATGATTGCATTTAACTTGAGGACAATGGTTTCGTCATCAACAAACAGCTTTGCCGGTGATGGAATCGTCTCGAATTCAATGCCGGTTACGGTATCCTCGGCAAATGCGATTCCTGAGAAAGCGGACAGTGTCAGTGCGATCGCCAGCATACTGGCCAGCCAAGACCGCATGAGCCGATTCTTAACGGCCAATTGTAATTGGTTCATGATGAATATGTTCCCTCCAGCTTCAACGATTTCTACTACTATATATAGTTAACGGCTAGAAGGTCGCGAAATTGAAGGGTTTCGCCAATACTTTCCATATAAATCATGCAATTAGGATATTCGAAATAGGGCGCAAGGCGTGAAGGCTATAAGGTCTGACAGTTTTATTTTTCCTAGTGTAGAGGTATAATGGGTGGGGAACTTTGAAGCGTCATCCCAAAAGGTAAGGAGGCGTGAGCGTTTGAATCTGCCTAATATGTTGACATTGCTTCGTTTTGCATTGATTCCCGTTTACGTCGCCATCTTTGTACCTGGTCATATGATATGGGCGTTTGCAGTGATTGTCGCGGCTGGACTGACTGATGTGCTTGACGGTTATCTTGCCCGCAAGAACGGCCAAGTAACAACAATCGGCGCCATGCTTGATCCGCTGGCAGACAAAACGATGATGATTACAGTCATACTATCCCTGCTTATTACCGGACATATTCCATGGAGCGCAGGGGCGGCTATTTTCATAAGGGATTTGGGCATGATCGCGGGTTCGGCATTCTTTCATTTTCGGGGTAAGAAGACAGTACCGGCCAATTGGATGGGGAAATTAACGACGGTGCTTTATTATTTGGCAATCCTCTTTATTTTCTTCGAAATGCCGTTTGCCAAAGCTTATTTATGGGGGGTCATCGTCTTTTCTTTTGTAACGTCTTTTATTTATATTCTTCTGTTCGTCGGATTGAACAAGGATGAGGACGTTGCAGAGACAGAGGCAGTCATTGAGGATGAGGGGATTAGAGTAGATGAACGCCGTCAAGCTTGACGGCTGCACAAAAGAAGCCTGGCCGCTGGACACTTCGGGTCAACCGGCCAAGCTCCCTTATCTTAACCTCCATGTCTGCAGTTCACGAAGGATGGATTTATTATGGCTTGTTACGATTGATTTTATAACTTGAACTTGAAAGGGGTACATATTTGATGTTAGATATTCGCCAAATCCAGGAGATTATACCGCACAGGCCGCCATTTCTGCTCATTGACCGCATTCTGGAGGTTGAAGTTGGCAAACGGGCTGTCGGCATTAAGAATGTTACGATGAACGAGCCTTTCTTCACAGGGCACTTCCCGCAATATCCGGTTATGCCGGGTGTTCTGATCGTGGAGGCGCTTGCCCAGGTAGGTACGGTAGCAATCCTTATGGTTGAGGGCAACCGCGGCAAAATCGGGTTCTTCGCCGGCATTGACAATTTCCGCTTCCGCGGTCAGGTTGTTCCTGGCGATACGCTTACTTTGGAAGTCGAGATTATCCGGCTTAAAGGGATCGTTGGCAAAGGGCAAGCGACCGCGAAGGTAGGAGACAAAGTGGTTGCAGAGGGCGAGATTATGTTTGCCCTGAAGGATCCTGAATAACAACGCTGACAGCAGGAATTGATGACATAGATACATAGTAGAACTCAATGGAGAGGAAGGATCGATAAAGATGACACCAATGAATCGTTATGAAGCATGGCTCAATGACGCACTTATTGATGAGGCAACCAAGGAGGAGCTCCGCGCTCTCGCCGGTGATGCCAAGGAAATTGAAGATCGATTCTACCGTGAACTTGAGTTCGGCACCGGCGGCTTGCGCGGTGTTATGGGCGCGGGAACGAACCGCCTGAATACGTACACTGTAGGCAAAGCAACCCAAGGTCTTGCCGAGTGGGTGCTTGGCAAGAGCGGCAAGCCTTCTGTCGTTATTGCGTATGACTCGCGCAATAATTCCCCGGAGTTTGCGCTGGACGCTGCTCTGGTGCTCGCAGGCAACGGGGTGACTGCTTATCTATTCCCGTCACTGCGCCCGACGCCGCAGCTCTCATTTGCAGTCCGCAGTCTGGGTGCAACGAGCGGTATCGTAATAACTGCCAGCCACAATCCGCCCGAGTATAATGGCTTCAAGGCTTACGGGTCGGACGGCTGCCAGCTTGTGCCTGAGGATGCGGAGCAGGTCATTGGCGCTATTCAGCAAGTGACTGGCTTTGATCAGGTGCGGCGTATAAGCCGCGAAGAAGCCGAAGCGAAGGGATTGCTGCGCTGGCTCGGAGAAGAGGAAGACCGTCAATATGTGGATACTGTCGTATCCAACAGCTTGAATGGCGAGCTTCTGAAGGGCGGCCTCGGCGATTCATTCCAGGTCGTATTTACTCCGCTGCATGGCGCAGGCAATTTGCCGGTTCGCCAGGTGCTGAAGCAAGCGGGCTTCAAGCATGTTCATGTTGTTCCTGAGCAGGAACAGCCGGATGGTTATTTCAGCACAGTAAAGTCTCCGAACCCGGAGGAGCGCGAAGCGTTCACACTCGCGATAGCTCTGGCGCAGAAGACCGGCGCGGATATCATTATCGGAACGGATCCGGATTGTGACCGGATGGGTGCGGTTGTCCGCAATAACGAGGGCGAGTATGTCGTGCTGACAGGTAACCAGTCAGGCGCAATTATGGTCGATTATTTATTGGGCACGTTGAAGGAGCGGGGACAGCTGCCGGATAACGGCGTTGTAATCAAGACGATTGTTACCAGCGAGATGGGAGCGGATATCGCCCGCCATTATGGCGCTGATGTCGTCAATACGCTGACCGGCTTCAAATACATCGGCGAAAAAATGACGCAATACGAGCAGTCCGGCGAGCGGGTCTTCTTGTTTGGCTATGAGGAAAGCTATGGCTATTTGGCAGGCACTTATGCCCGCGACAAGGATGCGGTCATTGCCTCGCTTTTGATTTGTGAAGCGGCCGCCTATTATAAGAGTCAAGGAAAAACGCTGTACGATGTGCTGCAGGAGCTGTATGCGCGGTTCGGAACCTACATGGAGCATCTGGAATCGCGGACGCTCAAAGGTCTGGATGGCGTGCAGCAGATTGCAGCCATTATGGAAGATTGGCGCAGCAATCCGCCAGCTGAAGTAGCGGGTGTCAAAGTAGACAGAATGCTTGATTATTTAACAGGACTGGACGGCCTGCCCCGTGAGAATGTGTTGAAATTCATGTTGTCCGACGGCTCGTGGTTCTGTCTTCGTCCATCAGGCACGGAGCCTAAGATTAAAGTGTATTTTGCTGTTCGCGGTACGACGCAGGATGAGGCGGTTGCAGCTGTGAAACACCTGACTCAGGCGGTAATGGAACGGGTAGACAACAAGGCTTAAGGAGTGGAAAGTGTGCAGCTAAACTGGCAGCAATGGAATCGCAAAGCACAGACGTTCATGTTGATAGTAACTCTGATCGGCATTATTGCCGCGATCCCGCTTGGAATTTCCCGCTGGGGGATGGAGCAATCGGCCAATTCAGTAGAATTTGTATATGATTATAAGGATCTGGTCCAGATTGCATCGTATCAGGCGCACCCGCAGGAATTTATTCAGGAGCATCTAGGCAAAATGAAAGAAGCGGGTATTGAAACGATGGCGGTATTCGAAAGCTCGCTTGAGGAGCTTAGCTGGGCTGGACGGATATCCGTATACAATTCAACATCCTTGAACGGAATCAATGGCAAGCTGGCGCCGGTCAATGAGAATTTTACTTATGTTATATTCGCCGGCAGCCGCGAGGAATCGGTGCTTCGCCCGCTGATTGAATCGGCTTTTGAGAAGTGGGGGATTGTTGTTCGGCCTTTTTCGGAAGGGGATTATTCCGGATTAGTGCTGGAAACGCCGTATGAGGATGCCAAGTTAAAGCTGATGAGTCCGGATCCTATGGCATTGCAGGCCATTCAGGATGCTGGTCTTGCGATTCTGCCTCGTCTCTCGGATCGTGTTCCTTATGATGAGAATGCTGTTAGTGAGCTGATCTCTTCGTACAAGGCGCTAGGCGTGAAGCGGATTCTGTTCGATGGGGATGCGGTGAAGGGCTTTGCTGACAATGAGGAGAAGAAGAGCTTATATACATTCGCTGATATTCTCAATGAGAACGGCATCGGCATAGCTGCAATTGAAAACTCCAAGCCGCAGAAGGGTATCGGTACGCTTGGTTATTTGCTCGATTATAATGTGACCCGAATATACTCGCTGTCGGATGTCGATGCAACGGGCATGAAGGCGGATGAAATCGCCGACCGCTTCCAACTGGCGGTTAAGGATCGCAACATTCGGATGTTCTATCTGAACGGAGCGCCGATGAGCGATATTACGAAATCGTCTATTACGAACTCGCTGAACAATATTTATGAGTCGCTGCAAGGCAAAGATGGCGCGATCGCCAAAATAGAAAAATGGGGCTTTACAACGGGCACAGCGGAAGCTTTCGACGCAAGAACGGATATGACGTCTTGGCAGAAGGCGCTTAAAGGGCTTGTGGCGCTTGGAGCTGTTGCTCTTATCGCATTGCTTATCGCCGCGTTCGTGCCTGGCGTGAATATTCCGGTGTTTGTGATCGGTCTTATCGGCAGTGCAGGGCTTTATGTATTGTCACCGTCTGTACTGGAGCAAGGGCTGGCGCTTGGAGCTGCTATCAGTGCGCCGACACTTGCCTTGATATGGGCCATTAATCGGGTAAAAGCCCATACGGTAGGAAATCGCAGAGCTGTTGGCGGCGATATCGAGACTGCGGCAAATGTGGGAGAACGCTGGATATTCCCGGGTTTTGCTGCCGGACGTCGATTGAAGATGGCGATTGCTTTATTCGCGGCTACCTCGATCATTTCGTTGGCGGGTGTGCCGTTTGTGTTCGGATTATTGAACAGCATCAAATATTCGCTCGTGCTTGATCAGTTTCGTGGCGTAGGCTTGCTGCATTTGGCGCCAATTGGCCTGACCGCGCTGTACGTGTTCCTATACACAGGCGATTCTGTGCTTGGCAATCTGCGCAAGCTGCTCATGATGCCGATTACGGTGCTGTGGGTCGTAGGCGGGGTGGTGCTTGGCGCTGCCGGGATGTATTATTTGTCCCGCACCGGCAACGAGGGTCAGGTGACCGGAGTGGAAATGATCATCCGGAATTTGCTTGAGACGACAATCGGAGTGCGTCCCCGGTTCAAGGAATTTATGCTGTCGCATCCGCTTTTCCTGTTCGGACTTTTCCTTGCGCTTCGTTACCGCGCGGCGTGGGTATTGTTTATAGTAGCTGCAATCGGCCAGCTTTCGCTTGTGGATACCTTTGCGCATATCCATACACCGCTTGCAATCTCGCTTATTCGTGTATCGCTTGGTCTTGTACTCGGCGCCCTGTTCGGACTTGTATTGATTGCGGTTTGGCAGGCTGGGGAAGGAGTTTGGCGGCGATGGGTAGCACCTCGACTGGAACAGGTAAGACGGCAATTCAAAAACGGCGAGTAGTGATTTCCGGCTATTACGGATATCGCAATAGCGGCGATGAAGCGGTATTGAAATCTATTCTGTTCGCTCTTCAGGAGGAAGGCGCGCGGCAGGGAGTGAGCATTGTTCCCGTCGTTCTGTCCATTGATCCGGCATGGACGAGCGAGATGTATGGCGTGGAGGCCGTGCATCGGATGCGTCTTGGCGAGGTTATTCGGGCGATTCGCAGCAGCGACGGCCTCATCAGCGGCGGCGGAAGCTTGCTGCAGGATGCGACGGGAATCAAGACGATCCCGTATTATACGGGCGTGCTGCGGCTCGCGCAGCTGCTGCGCAAGCCGACGTTCGTGTACGCGCAAGGCATCGGACCAGTCAATCGCCGGTGGATGGATCGGCTGATCCGCGGCGTCATGCGGCGCAGCGCGTACATTTCGGTGCGGGACGCCGAATCCGCCGCTTTGCTTGGGCGGATGGGCGTGCCCCATGACCGGATCGATGTTGTGCCCGATCCGGTCATGGGGCTCCCGCTGCCGACCGCGCCGGGGCTTGGCGGCGCGGGAGCGGGGGCCGCTGGCACAGCTGCGGCCCCTGGAGGCGGCGAAGCCGCCAGCCCGGCGGCGGAGCGCCTGCCGGTGGTCGGCGTGTCCTTGCGCCATTGGCGCAAGGATGGCGCCGACCTGGCGCGCGCGGCCGCGGCGCTGGGCGCGCTGGCCCGCAGCCGGGCGGTGCGGCTGCGGTTCCTGCCCTTTCACACCCCATCAGACGCAGAAGCGTCACGATGGGTGTTGGGGCAGCTCGGCGATCTCGGCGCAAGCGTGGCCGAGATCGCCGAGCCCGGCGACGACCCCCAGCAAATGCTGCTGGAGGTCAGCCGCTGCGACGTACTATTCGGCATGCGGCTGCACGCGCTCATATACGCAGCCAACCAATCGGTGCCGATGCTGGGGCTCTCCTACGACCCCAAGATCGACCAGTTCTTGAACCGGATCGGGCTAACGCCTGTCGGCACCACGGAATCGCTTGAGCCGGCTATATTTGCGTCAGCGGCGATCAAGCTGCTGGACAAGCCGGAAGAGTGGCTGCAGACACATCGCAGCGCAATCGACAAATTAAAGCAAGAAGCACGCAGGCCTGCGCAACAAATTTCTGCGCTTCTGCGTCAATCATAATAGAGGTGACATCAAGCAATGAGCCAGTCTGCAGTTCAAAGCGTGCCGACAGTTTCTATATACGGTATTCGGTTTTCCAAACTAAATATGCAGGATACGGTCAAATATTTGACTCAGCGTGTTGAACAAGGTGTGACGACGCAGGTCATAACCGGCAATCCCATCATGGTTATGACGGGGCTGGAGAATCAAGCTTTCCACCGGGTAATGTGCGGAGCGGAGCTTGTAGTGCCGGATGGGACAGGCGTCGTCTGGGCAGCTTCCCGCATTGGTGAACCAGTTGCTGAACGTGTAGCTGGCTTTGACTTGATGCACCAGCTGCTGGGCGTAGGCCAGTCGCGCGGCTGGCGTGTTTATCTGCTGGGCTCTTCCCAGACAGTAATCGAAATCACAGCAAAGAAGCTTCAAGAGCAGTATCCCGGCATTATCATTGCAGGTTACCATAACGGTTTCTTCGGCCCGGAAGATGATGCATCTGTTATTCAGCAAATTCGTGACAGCAAGCCCGACATGCTGTTTGTCGCCAGAGCTGTCGATACGCAAGAGCCTTGGATAGGCCGGTACAAGGATCAGCTGGCTGTGCCGATAATGATGGGTGTGGGCGGCACTTTTGATATCATTGCAGGAGTTCTGAAACGTGCTCCAAGAATTGTCCAGAAGCTAAGATTGGAATGGTTGTATCGTCTTTTGAAGCAGCCAACCAGGTACAAAAGAATGTATGCATTGCCGAAATTCGTAGTGAAAGTGATGCGAGATAAAGAAAACGTCCGAAAACATCGTCCAACCACCTGAAAAGTTCGAGAATTTCGTGAAAATTGCTTGAAAATAAGAGTGGAGTTTCTTTTTCAAACGGAGTATAATTCATTCCGGCACTAGCATTTGAGAGGGAGATGAAGATGGCTGAAGGCTTTCTTTATGTAATCGGATTTATCGTATCACTAACTCTGGCGGTATTAATTACACCACTTGTCATTAAATTGGCATTCAAGATCGGTGCTATAGACAAGCCTAACCACAGAAAAGTTCATACAAGAATTATGCCGCGTCTTGGCGGTTTAGGAATATATGCCGCCTTTGTCGGCGCTTATTTTGCGATCAAACCCTTTATACCTGATGGACTGCTCCGCAACTATGACACCAATCTGATCAATGCGCTGCTTACGGGTGGAAGCATCATTATTGTAATAGGCGTATTGGACGACCGCTTCGAGCTGTCAGCGAAAGTAAAGCTGGTTGGTCAAATTATTGCGGCAAGTGTTGTTGTGCTAGGCTTCGGCGTCAAGATCGACCTGCTCAATATTCCATTCGGGGAGTCCATGCAGCCGGTGGCAGCATGGCTTAGTATTCCTCTGACGATTCTCTGGATCGTTGGCGTTACCAATGCGATCAATCTGATCGATGGCTTGGACGGGCTTGCAGCTGGTGTCTCGGCTATTGCGATCGGTACGATTCTTGTAATGGCCACGGTAATGGGCTTTGTGCCTGTTATTTTGCTTAGCGCGCTACTGCTGGGAGGCGTAGTCGGGTTCCTGTTCTTTAATTTTCATCCGGCCAAAATCTTTATGGGTGATACAGGCTCGCTGTTCCTTGGCTTCAGCCTGGCAACGCTGTCGATGATCGGCTTCAAGCAGGTAACGGTTGTTTCGTTCCTCGTTCCATTGCTTATTATCGGTGTTCCGCTCTCGGATACATTCTTCGCGATTGTACGCCGCTGGGTGAACAAGAAACCGATATTTGCACCGGATAAAGGGCATCTCCATCACTGCTTGCGCGAGCTGGGCTTCAGCCATCGCCGTACGGTTCTGATTATTTATGCTATCGCAGCATTTTTCGGTATATGCGCAATTGTGCAATCGACGATTGTCCAATCGTCTGCGGCGAACTGGATCACCTTCGTTATTATTCTTGTGCTGGTGTTCGTGCTGCAGATCGGCGCCGAGCTTATCGGTATTGTCGATAAATCTCGCCGGCCGCTTCTGAATTTCCTGCAACGGGTAGTTTTGCGTACAGAGCAATCACGCTCCAAATAGAAATATTCCGAACAACCTGGTTCCGAAAGGAGCCAGGTTTTTTGTATGCATTGATGTATGGGACGAACAGAGTCGAATACGGCCTATCAATCAGTTAGCGGTTGAGAACCCAAATCTCGACAAAAGTCTAAACTTTTGTTGATTCGAGGCCGATAACATCAGTACGGAATTAAACGAATGGATTAGAATTTTGGAGGAGGTTTACCGTGAGAAAGAAAATCGCTTTTGTCGTACTGATGCTTTCGCTCGTCCTCCAGCTATTGCCGCCAATCGGCGCAACAACAGCAGTTGCTGCAGCTGGAAATTTTATTTTTCCTGAAGAAAGCTATGACATCAACGCTCCGCGTACAACATCTGATGAGCGTGTTACATTGAAGGGAACAATCAACGGTGTTAACCCGTCATCGATTTCTTACAGTATCTATCAAATGGTGAACGGCCAGGTTGGCGAGAAAAGAGAGAACTTAACAAATAACATTACAGCCAGCGGTTTCAATATCGAAGTATTCAATCTTCAATTGTTCCCTGGACTTAATAAAATTACCTTTACAGGCACACAAGGTGGAAGTCAGGTAACTTCATCGATCTACATCAACTATCACAATGGCCCTTTGTTTTATAACCTTGAGGCTCACATTGATGGTGAACGGTTCCCGATGAAAGAAACAGGTGTTACAGTAGTAAATTCCGCGCCTTCCCGTGGCCGTAATACTACGGATATCAGTATTCTTGGTAATGCTCCCAACGCAACACAAGTTACCATTGTCGTTAACGGCAACAGCCGTACATTCCCGGTAAATAAGACATCGAATTATTCATTCGTTGCTTCACCAATCAATTTAAAAAAGGGCAAGAACTTGGTTACACTTAAAGTATCGAACAATAATCAGGTTATTGAAACGACGAGGGAGATTGCCTTCTATAACGGAGAGGTCATCTTCTATGATGTAGATATTGTCGATAATGCAGTTGCTACGAACACAGGAGCGCTAGAGTACAGTTCAGACTTTTTGTCAACTTCAAACTCAGTTAAGTTCAAAGGTAAAGTTATCGTCCCGAACAAACGATATAATGACGATGCAGATCCAGAGCTTGAGCCACATCCTGATCCGACATTAACATTACCGATTGATTATAATATCAAACAAGGAACCACAGATATTGTTCCTGTTACAACAGTAGCAAGTTTGGTTCCGAGTCCGACGCCAGCGATAACGAATGATTTTTTTGAATATGAATTCGAAATTCCTGCTGCTGCAGTAACATTTAATAATAATTACACAATTGAGCTTAAAACAATCAACGAAGAGAAAAGTAACAGACTGCCTCCGGTAGATATTATAAAAGAAGGCGTAACGTACAATTTCAAGGTCATGGACAAAACTGCTCCGTATATCCATGAAATTAACTACTTGCCTGGTTATAAAGCGGGTGATGCTCAAGCTGTTTACGACGTCATTCAAGGTGTTCCGGTTGATGGCAAGAATCTGTATACTCAGCCATTTGCCCTAGAGATCCTGATTGGAAATCCTGGTGCTGCTACTGTTAACGTAACAGGCATCAAAGATGCCGCAGGAAGCCCTGCAACTGCAGGATCGTATACAGAGACAGTATTACCCGGCACGGCCACAGCATCACGAGACATCAATGGTGTGAGTACAACATTCAAACGTGTGCTGCTACAACTGACTGCGCCATTCGAAGGAACACAGACACTCGATTTTAAATTATCCACATCCTTAGCAGGTGTGGTCGACAAAACAGCAAAAATAACGATGCTTGTAGGAACATATGCGACTTATGATGCTGTATACGACAATATGAAGATTGATATCGATACCACTGTTCCCAATCATATGACCAACATTTTGAATAATGATTTGGATATTTTCAAAGGAAGAATCGAGAATGTGAAGAATATGGGGGATATCCGCTATGCACCTGGCGGTGCTGGATTACCACAGACGATGTTCTTCTATATCAACAATACAGCTGTGAAAATCGATGCGCCTGTCGCAACTAAGAAAAACGAATTCCAAATAATCGCTTCGGATATTCCTATTGCTGCGGGTGCTTTAATTCCCGGTGAGAATATTATTAAATTGATGTACCAGGGAAGCAAAGCTTCTTATGTAAGAACAATTAAGGTATATCTTGTTCCTACTAACTTGCCTGTTATTCCAGTAGAAGGATCTGTGGGCGTATTCCCGTATAATGCTGACAATGTTAATCCGCTGCCGAATGATCCTGATTTCCCGCTAGTCGGCAGCATCTATACAACCAAGAAGTCCGAGATGAAGGTTTTTGGTACATTTGACTTTATCGATCTTGGGCAATCTGTGGCGTCAGATTCCCCGACTTCTATAACGAACAGCGCTGCGGCAATTCAAACGAAGTTGAACGGTTTGGCCGCTGATCGGGACAAATATATTCTGAGGGTTGAAAGCACGAATTTGGCAGCTCCGATTGAATGGGATTTAAGATACGAGCTGCAGGTTTACGACAGCAGCAAGCCAACTGTTGCAGCAATTGCCGTAAACAGAGCGGTAGACGGTTATGCGGGTCCTGTAACGGGTATTACCGTCAGCTACGATCTTGCAACCCAATCCTTCTCGTTCACGCTGAATAAACAGACCTTGAATGATAACGGAAGCCCGAGTGTTTACAACTTCTATGTATACAATAGTGGACTCGTTGGGCCACGGGCGAGCTATCGTTTGGAAGTGGATCCAATAGCTTTGCCTTATGATTTGGTCAGACCATTGCTTCCAAAGAAAGCCATCGTAAATAAAAACTTCGTCGAAGTTATTATTAATGCGCCAAGTGCGGACACAGTTGTTGTTAACAAAGTCAATGCAGAGAAAATCAAATTCGATGCTGACAATGACAATGTTATCGATTATCAGCATGCTTTCCGTGCAGTAGTAGAGGGCTTGAAGGCTGGAGACAATAAAATCACATTCACAATTACAAACAAAAATGAAAAAACAAGTGATTCGTTTGTTATCAAATATTCGCCGACTAACATTCCAGGGGCACAGTACTTGGAAGAGATGAAAAACTCAAACAAAGTATTCGAAGGTGCATTGAGTTTAACGTTCCCTAAGGGTACAACACTCATCCGCAGAGACTTTAACTTGCCTGAGGAATACAAGAACCAAGTATTCACAGGTCACAAGCTTCTCTTCGCGATCGCAAACCCGGAGGATGGCGTTGTAGACCGTCATGAATTCGAGACGCTGCCAATCAACTTTGACCGTATTCTTCAGAATTTTGGCTATCGTTTCAAAAACTCATATCCGACCCGCTTTACTAAGGCAAGCCCTGTTTATTGGGTAGATGCAGGTATGGCCGACGATTTGCAAACGAGCGGTGTCTATGACCCGCAAACGTCAGGCGTGGATCCATATCAATTCCCTAATGCTACTGGAACTTACGGCACCAAACTGCCGACTTATGATGAGCGACCGGATAGCAGAGAACTGGTTCTCTCCAAAACAGGCAAGATGACGCTGACGTTTGATCCGAGCATGCGAGAAGGAATCGGAACAATCATCACAACCTATCGTTATGATGTGAAAAACAAGTACTGGGAAAATGTTGGCGGTGTCGTCGATGCCAAGAAGAACACTATAACCGTACCATTTAACCAGTTCGGTTATTATGTTGTCGGGAAGATGATCAACTCTTTCTCGGACGTTACAAGTCATCCGTATGCACGCAATTACATGGAGGCTATGTATGCGAAGGGCATCATGAATTCTGCCGGTACAGATGAATTTGGAGCTAATATCTTCATCTCTCGTGGCGAATTTGCACGGATGCTCGTTAAAGCATTGGAACTTCCGCTCAACTATGAGCTGAGCAAACCGCACTTTGATGATGTTTCTCCAACGATTAACCCGGATGCACTGTGGGATTATCGATATGTTGAAACTGCCGCACGTCAAGGGATCATCAGAGGGACGCAACCGCGTACATTTGAACCGACGAATAACTTGACCAGAGCTGAAGCTGCGGTTATATTGTCCAGAGGATTGGAATTGAAGCTGGATACAGATCCAACGAAGATTGATAAAGCACTTCAAAAGCAATTCAAAGACTACGGGGACATTAATTTCTACGCAAGAGCTGCCGTATCTGCTATTGCCAAAAAAGGGTACATTCAAGGTGCGCCAGTGGATGCTGCTGATCCGAAGAAAGGCTTCGTGTTTGAACCTCAAGCTAATCTGCTGCGTTCAGATGCAGCCATAATCATTGGAAAGATGCTAGCGGACACGAAAAAGTTACCTAAATTAAACTAGTTTTATTGCAGACCAGACTGTCTGAGACTCACTCAGACAGTCTTTGTCTTTAAATGAAAGCACTTTTACTTGTTTTCTCCCATCTTGGAAGATGTTTTACAATGACGATTAACGGGTATTCAAGCTATACTAACAACGTGCTAGACAAGCTGGTGCAAGAAATGCGAGCAATGTGCAAACGAAATCGCAACCAAGAAGCGGCAAGAAAAAGATTCAAAGTTTTTTCATCGACTGCGCAACTTTTTAAAACCTCCTGCGTTTAAATACATGAGCGTCGAACAGACAAGAAAATATCTTAATTGGGACGCCGATTGGAACTTATTCTCAAAATCCTCTTTACGGTAGATTTAGCCCATTGTATAATGTTATAGTGGCTTAGCGACTCTACCAAAATCTTCAACTATTCTACAGGTTACAAGTTTCTGCGACATGTTCCTACAAGGGGCGCCAATAATGATCGCAGACATCATTTATAAGAAATGTGCTCAACTCTGGAAAGGGGGTGAATCGGCCAATGAGAAATACGAGCGATCCATATTTTAAACAAAACTCTCAAGAACCGAAGCATTTTAGAGGAGGAGAAAAAAAGGTTATGAAAAAAAGTTTAT
Organism: Paenibacillus oenotherae; assembly: GCF_019443105.1. Taxonomy (GTDB): domain Bacteria; phylum Bacillota; class Bacilli; order Paenibacillales; family Paenibacillaceae; genus Paenibacillus_Z; species Paenibacillus_Z oenotherae. The sequence goes on along the minus strand of NZ_JAHZIJ010000005.1, from coordinate 98,768 downwards.
CCCTACTTGTAGCTATCGCTATGGTTATCAGCATGTTCGCATCCGTAGCAGCTGCAGCTGAACCAGAATTGACAACGCAACAAAAGTTTGACGCATTGAAAGAAGCAGGTATCTTCTCTGGTTACCCGCCGAATGGTGACGCTGGTCTTAACAGAGAAATGACTCGTGCAGAGTTCGCAAAAGTAATTGCTTTGATTAATGGTTTGGAAGACAACGCAACAGCAGCAGCACAATACACTGACATTCCTGCTAAATACTGGGCAGCACCTTTCATCGGCGCTGTAACAGTTGAAGGCATCATGAACGGTCTTGGCGCTGGCAAATTTGGTCCAACTGGTAAAGTAACGATTGAGCAAGTTGCTAAAATCGTTGTTGAGATTGCTGGTCTTGAGCCAAAAGAAGGCGCAACTGTACCAGGAACTTCCGCTTGGGCAGCAGGATATGTAGCAGCAGCTGTTGAAGCTGGTCTTATCCCTCAACAAGCTAGCTACAAAGGTAACGCTCTTCGTGGTTTGCTCGTAGACGTGGCTTTTGATGTAGCTGGCGAAGTAGAAGGCGCTATCTCTGTTAAATCCGTTAAAGTAGTTGACGAGAAAAACATCGAAGTTACTTTCTCTGACAACGAAGTTGTTAAGAAAGCTCTCGATACTGCTCTTGTAGCTGGAACGGCAACTAAAGTTTCCGTTGAGTACAAAGGCAAAACTTACGAAGTTGAAGTTAAACTTGATGCTATCAAAGCAACTGCTGCTAAACAAACAGGTGCTAAGAAAATCACTGTAGACTTCAACCAACCAGCTCTTGCAGCTGACAAAACTGCTCTTACTTATGAGCTGAAATCCAGCTTCACGACTTACTCCGTAACTCCTAAGTATGCTGACGACAACAAATCTGTTGTTCTGGAAGCTGCTTACCTGGCAGCTGGCGATTACACGCTGACTGTTAAAGGTAGCGAAGCTATCTCCCTGAAAGTTGAAACAGAAAAAGCAGCTAAAGTAGACATCACTGTACCAGCTGTTCAAAAAGCTGACGGTGTATCCTTGGGTGCAAAACTGCTCAACCAATTCGGCGAAGAAATGGCTCAAAAACCTGAAGTAACTGTTTACAACACTACGAAAAACAAAACAGTAGCAGTAAACAACGGTAAAGTTGATCTGAAGAGCGACGATGTTGCTGCAATCAATGATATCCTTAACGTTGTAGCTGTATATCCTTCTGCTGGTCTTTCGAACTCGAAACAACTTAAAGTAATCAACGGTAGCATCGCTACATCCGTTAAGTTGACTGAAGTTCTTCCTTTGACTGGTAAAACTCGCATCTCGATCAACGAAGACGGTTTTGTACTTCCGTTGGTTCTGACTGATGCTAATGGTCAAGTAGTAAAACTTCCTGAGTCGGCTAACATCAACCCAGGTAACGTACAATCGTTCGATTACGCTGGTCTGTACTTCTACATCAGCGATCTTAAACTGATCCCTAAGTTCACGATCAACAGCGACGGCGTTATCAAGTTTGATACTAAGAGCGACAATGGTAAAGGCGGCACTGTTACAATTTATGTAACTAACCCTGCTGCAAATGCAAGTGCAACAATCAACGTTCCTGTTAGCGGCAAAGCTGAAGTGAAAGAGCTTCAAGTTAGCCACCCTGGTAAACAAATCGTTAAAGGCGAAAAAGTAATTTTCCCTTACGTTGCAATTGACTCTTTCGGTGCAAAAATCGAGCCTAAAGACTTCAACCTTGACAAAGTTTCCTTCATCGGAACGAACGTAACTTCCAAAGTTACTGCTAAAGGTGAGTTGGAACTGGTTTTCGCAAACGATGGTAGCTTCACGCTTTACACGCTTGTAAATGGTGTTCAACAAAAAGACAGCCTGCAAGTAACTGTAGGTAACCACGCTAAAACAACTGCAATTAATGGTTTGAAAGATGTAACTACAACTCTTGAAGTTGGTGCAGCTGTTGAAGTTAAAAAAGGTAACATCCAAATCATTGACTCCTACGGTCGTGTTAAAGATGTTGCAGACAACACTTACTCTGTAGTAAGCAAAAAACCAGCAGTTATCGCTTACAATGCTGGTACTGGCAAACTGGAAGCAATTGCTGACGGTTCCGCTGATGTAACTGTAACTTGGACTGGTACTGACGCTGACGGCGAGCAAAGAACGTTCAGCAAAGACTTCGCATTCACTGTAGTTAAATCCGATGACATCAAATCTTACGAGATCAAATCAATCGGTACTGTATATGGTAAGTCTGACCTGAGCAACAATGACAAAGCTAAGTATTCCAAAACTGTTAAAGTTAACGGTAAAACTGCAGGCGGTACTTTGGTTGCACTTGTTAACGACGTAGCTCCTTTCGTAACTAGCTCTGAGCCAACAATTCTTTCCACAGATGGCGCAGCTATCTTCGGTAAGAAAGCTGGTAAGTCTACTGTATCCGTTGTAATCAACGGTAAAACTGTAGCTACTCAAGAAGTTACAGTAGCAGAAGAAGCTCCTGCTCTGAAAACTGCTAAGTTCAAGAAAGACGAGTACACTACAACTGTTAACGGTCAAGTAACAGTTGAGTTGGAACTGAAAGACCAATACGATGTTGAAATCGCTCCTGGATTCCAAACATCCACAGTGAACAAAGACGTTGCAACTTTTGCATCTGCTACTTCCCTGGTAGTAACTGGTCACAAAGTAGGCTCCACTACATTGACTTATGTTGCATCTAACGGTGTAACTGCAACTGCTACAATCGTTGTTGAGTAGTAGCAACAGGTTTCATTAAAAGACAGGCGAGGTTTCCTCGCCTGTCTTTTTTATGTACATAAAATTTCATTGAATATGACACATATCTTGATTAGTATCTGATCTCTATGACGAAATGTGATAAAACTTCTGTTAAGACGAAACAAAGTGTTACGATCAAGCGTCTAATAAGGTATAAAGAAAGAATCAGGAGGAATGAACGTGAAACAAAAGTGGATCAAATATGGGGTCATTACCTTAACTGCATCTTCCTTGATGCTGCAAGGGGGAATACTTCCCTCGACGCCAGTCTTAGCAGCTGCAAGCAAAACTAGTGTCTCATTATCCAGCTCTGTGGTTAAGCTTAACGCTTCCGCTTTTTTGAGCATTCGTGATGCACATTTCTTGATGCAAGAAAAAGGAAAAGTTTTAGCTTTTTCAATAGCTGTTACAAATAATAGTTCAAAGCAACTAGATCTGATGGATTATTGGTTGCGAGTAAAGACCAAATCCGGAAAGTCATTCAAATCGACAGTTATTGAAGCTGATAAAACAAAAACTACGGTTGCTGCTAAAACGACACAATACATTACCTATTATGCGGTTGTTGATAATGCTACTAAAATAAACGATTTAGCTTTCGAGGTCGTGAAGTGGGATTTTTCAGCGGCTAACTATGAACGTCGCTTAGGACTTATACAATATCCATCCAATGCAACTGATGTTGTCCCAGCTTTTAAAGATACTGTCATGCTAATCAACAATAGTAAACTTAGAGGGGCCATTAAGCAGACTTTTATTACGAAAGATGCGAGCAATGCCTATTTAACAGTGAACTTTTTGATGGAGAATGTTGGGTTGCAAACGACTGATCTTACAAAAATGAATTTTTTCCTCCAAACGGAAAGTTTGTCTGTTTATAATGTGAGCGTTGCAGGTACGGAACAAACAACCATACAGCCCAAGGAAAGAAAAATTGTAACACTTCATGCTACAATTCCACTTGCTGTCGCTGGCAAACCACTCTCCTTTATTGCTGCACAAAATGAGGAAGCATCAAAAGTTCTGCTGCCATCCGGTGTGTTTGCATTGCCTCAAACGAAACCGACGACAGCAGTTGCGGTAGGTCAGACTCGCATGGTATATATGAGCGGGACGCCTATCAATACAAAAACTGGACAGGTATTTTTGACCCAAGGCTCGGATAAGAATCAAATTGCCCTTGATTACAAGCTCACTAATATCGGGACTGCATCTATTACGAATCCGAACCTTGATTATTTTATTGTAACCCCAACAGGAACTAGTTATCCGCTAACTTATGCAAAAGAAGAAAGTGGTACATTACTTCCTAATATCGAGAAGGTTGTTTCATTAACAGGAGAGATCCCTACCTCGATTAAGCCTGATACCGCTCAATTATTGGTAAAGACTGCTGCAACTGAAAAGGATAAATCATATATTATTGGTACTTATAATATCCAGACAACTTCACAAGAAGGAAGTCTTGGAAGCTCATTCGCTTATAATGATTATAATGTGAAGCTTAATTCCGTAGAGCGTTCACCAATGGAAGACAATGATGTATTAGTTGCTAATATTACAGTTACTAACAATAGTGGTGTATCCAAGAAAGTGCCGGCTATGGGTGGTTACTTTATGGTTAATGGTGTAAAAGTAGGAACGGAGCAAAAAGCGATTGCGCTCGATGATTCCATTACTATTGCGCCGGGTGCATCCTACGATATGGTTGTATATTCAACAATTCCTTATACAACAAATATCGATAAAATAACATTTGTCAGCACAGAGACGGTAGTAGACAAACCAGGGAAGATGCTTTATCAATTTTCTGGACAGCAACTAAGCAACTTGCCACTCCGTAATATTGATGCTCCATATGAGATTAATCGAGTCGGGAAGAAGGCATCAATCAAGGTTTTAAGATCAGCGGTTTTCCAAGGTTCAGCCAAAAATAATTTCTATGTTGAATTTGAAGCGGTAAACAATGAGACTCGGGCTGCAGCAATTTCGAAACTAGGCGGGTATATTAAAGATAAGAACGGAATTGTTGTACCCGTACAATTTGTTGAAGTGAAAGAAAAAATATTGCCAACAGGCAAGGTACTATTCTCAGCATGGGCTCAAATAGGCAAAAATTTCGATGTTTCTGATTACAGCCTGACGATCGGCCAAGCAATAGGCGAGACAACAGCAAGCAGTGGTGCTTCTACAGGAGAAGGTGGGGATGGCAGCAATGGCGGGACTGTGGAAAAAGCTCCGGTCATCATTAAGCCGGTAAGCTACTCACTCACAGGTATAACCAATCCTGGGACGAAGTCAGATCTTAAGGATATTAATTTTGCAGGATATACTTTAAGTCTTGCTAAAATATATGCATTCCTCAATATTCAAGGTGAAATGACTGTTGAGGGTCTTAAGATGACATTGGATTACAGTTTAATCAAAGATCAACAATATGATTACATTGCTGGTGATCATAAGCTGATATTTGAATTCGTCAATAATGATGCAACAAAAGTGACTCATTCCAAGCAGTTTGCTTTGACTACTGCAGGTACGAATGAAGAAATATTGAAGGAAGCAACTAATACACCGTTAGCCTTTACAATGAGCGATCCGGACATTCAATCCAAAATTCAGAAATATGATACGTATACACTAAATGTATATGATGTTTTCCAAAATGCGAAACTGCTTATTGCATCCAAAGAATTGAAATGGTTCTCTATCGTTCAATAAGTTGAATGAACCCCGTCCTGAAATTGGCTTCAAAATAGGGCGGGGGTCTTTTATTTCATCAGGGTGGATGTATCTCTGAAAATCTAGTATTCTAGAAGGAACTACTAGAGCGAGAGGAGCGAGCATGTTGAAGCAGAAGGCTATGATACTTGTTGCTGTGGTTGCTATCAGTGCAGGTATTGCAATAGGCACACAGTGGCCCACAAGGGCTGAGGGGGAAGCCGCGCAGGCTGCGCCAGGCAGTGTTGATGATCCAGTCGTTACGAAGAGTTATGTTGATGGGAAGATTGCTGGATTGACCGGCAGTAATAATGGCGGAAAAGACGGATCCACACAAGAGGGTACCAAAGAAGCAGAATCCGTCAAGATCGTTAACGTGTCTCCAGGACAAATGCTAATTGCAAAAGATGGGTCGGAGGCAGTCGTTCGAGCTGGCAAAGCAGTAGCCTATAGTCCTGACTCCAACGGGATTGCAGATGTAACAGACGGTACCGATATCAAAAGCGGCAGCAGAGTACTTAATAATCACCTCATCCTGTTTCCGCGTGGAGGCCGGGGGTTAATGCCGGAATCCGGACAAAAAAATGGTCTTACTGTAATGGTAACTGGAGGCTATGAAATCAAGGATCAAATTCAGGAGTAAGAACCATGCGACATCACTGGTTATTGGTTGTTGGACAGTGCTGCTTGATCGATAAATAACGTTGATAAAGATAATCATGAAACTTTTGCCCATGCTTACAATAAGTTTATTGCTTCAACAATGGACTTGGAAGGCATCCTAACCCCATATCCTTTTTCTAATTCAATTGGAGGTGCAGGAGATGGCAAAACGTTCATCTAATAAAGTAGTTGTTCCACAGTGCCGGGAGGCACTCAATCAGATGAAGTATGAAATTGCAGCAGAACTGGGATTAACGGCAGGCGGGTTGACCGCAGAACGGCTTGGACATACGGAATTCGCATCTGAGTTAGGTGCCATTGGGAGTGCAGCGAGTGATGCTGGCAGCGTTCCATGGTCTCATCTTGCGACCAGAGACGCCGGTTCTGTTGGCGGACTTATGACAAGACGATTAATACAGCAAGCGGAACAAGCGTTAAATGGTTTGTAAAGGGAATTAGAAACCATTGACATAAAGCGACAGTTTCGGTATCATACTGTTCTAGAGAGTTGTCATGAGCCTTTTCCACCTCGGAAAAGGTTCATTTTTTGAAGTCAGTACGGTTACTGTATCGACATTGACTTCTTTATAGTCTCTATTCTTTAACCCTTTTATTCATCATTATTACAATTCAGGTTATAGGAGGTTGAGAACAGATGTCACTTAAAGGACGTCATTTGTTTACTTCGGAGTCGGTAACTGAAGGACATCCGGACAAGATTTGCGATCAAATTTCGGATGCCGTACTGGATGCTTTTCTGGAGGCAGATCCATATGCTCGCGTAGCTTGTGAGGTTTCAGTGGCAACAGGTCTTGTACTTGTTATCGGTGAAATAAGCAGCAACGCGGATTATGTGGATATTTCTGCTATTGCCCGCCGCACGATCAAGGAAATTGGTTATACTCGTGCCAAATACGGCTTTGATTCCAGCACTTGTGCTGTACTGACTTCACTGAATGAACAGTCGGCTGACATTGCGCAGGGCGTTAATGCTGCACTTGAATCGCGTGATGGCAAGGATGTTCAGCAGGAGAATGAAGATATCGGAGCAGGCGACCAAGGTCTGATGTTCGGTTTTGCAACGAATGAGACACCTGAGCTTATGCCTTTGCCAATCGCATTATCTCACCGCATTGCGCGTCAATTGTCGGAAATGCGCAAGAATGGAACGCTTGAGTATCTGCGTCCGGATGGCAAGACACAGGTGACTATTGAATATATTGATGGCAAGCCTACACGTGTGGATACGATTGTTGTATCTACCCAGCATGCTGAAGAAATTACACTTGAGCAAATTCAAGCTGACATTCTTGAGCATGTCATCAAGCCGGTTGTGCCTACGCAATGGCTGGATGATGAAACCAAATACTACATCAATCCTACCGGCCGTTTCGTAATCGGCGGCCCGCAAGGCGATGCCGGTCTTACAGGCCGTAAAATTATTGTCGATACTTATGGCGGCTATGCACGTCATGGCGGCGGAGCTTTCTCAGGCAAGGATCCTACGAAAGTAGACCGTTCTGCAGCTTATGCGGCTCGCTATGTTGCCAAGAATCTGGTTGCGGCAGGCCTTGCTGACAAATGCGAAATTCAATTGGCTTATGCTATTGGTGTCGCAACTCCGGTATCCATTAATGTCGATACTTATGGTACGGGTAAAGTGGATGAGGAGAAGCTCGTTGAAGTTATTAAGAAAAACTTCGACCTGCGTCCGGCAGGCATTATCAAAATGCTGGATCTTCGCCGTCCGATCTACGCGAAGACTGCTGCATATGGCCACTTCGGCCGGACAGACATCGATCTTCCGTGGGAACGCGTTGACAAAGCGGAGAAGCTGAAAGCAGACGCTTTGGCTTAACCGTTTGATTCATAGATAGGATATCCAAGAAGCCGCTCCTCTTTCCGGGAGCGGTTTTTCTGTCCGTTTAAAATTTAGGAGCAAAGTCTTCATTTAAAGCCACGATTTACCGAAAAATATAGTACTAGTGTCGAAATTGGGGAGTGGTTATAGTTGATCCGAAATCGTAGTATATCTTATTTGTTAGCTGTTCTCTTATTCATTCAACTCGGAATAGGCAGTATGATCACAGAACCAGGACAAGTGTCTGCTGCTGCAAGCGGACCTGTTATTCTAGCCAAATCTCCGTCTACCGGAGCAGGCAATGTAACGCCAAATTCCCCGTTGCTGCTTACTTTTGATGAGAATGTGTCGAAAGGCACAGGCTCTGCAGCAATTACAATTCGAAAAAGTGATAATGATGAGGTATTCGAGTCCTATATTGTATCTTCTGACAGCCGGGTAGCCATTAATGCATCCAGCAGAAATTTGGTTACCATTACGCCCAGCAAGCCGTTTGTTGTGAATGAAAGATACTATGTCATTATCGACGCCGGAGCTTTCAAGAATGAAAGCAACAATGTCAATTTCAATGGACTGACAAGTCCAGCAGATTGGAATTTCAAGACGGTGGAAACATTAGACACAACAGCGCCGACAGCAGTTGGATTAGAGCCGGCTAATGGGGGGACCGCAATAATCGGAGCACCGCTCTCGATTCAATTCGACGAGCCCGTATATGCCGCGGGTGGGACGATAACGGTAACGAACGTCAACCAGCCGAGCGACTTTCAAACAATTAGCGCCATTTCGAGCAATGTTACCGGCAACTCAACGGCCAAAGTAACCTTTGCGTTAAATAATGCTTTGAAACCAAGCAGTACTTATGAAGTGCAAGTATCGAACGGGGCATTTCAAGACTTGACCGGCAACAAATTCTCTGGTGTCAGCGCAGGTCAATGGAGATTTGCCACTGCAGCGCCACCGCTAGGAGCAGCTGTTCTTCAGCCTGCGGATAATTCTTCTTCAGTCAGCGTAGCAAGCAACTTCGTTATAACGTTTCCAGTTAACGTTGCGGTCAATACCGGGAATATTAGGATCAATGCGATTTCGGACAATAGTACGGTCCAGACCATAAGTGTTGCTTCATCGAATGTAACGGTTAATGGCGGTGTTGTTACGATTAACCCGCCAGCGGATTTGGCCGGCAAGAAGGGATATTACATACTCATCGATCCAGGCGCCTTCAAGGATGCCAGCAATGGCGCGCTCCTATTCGAAGGCATCACTGCTGCTAATGATTGGAACTTTGAGACTGATTATGGCGATGATACTACTGCTCCGACACTTGCCTCGGAACGAAAGCCGGGCAATATACAGACAACTCCGGCAGTCGATATAGAGATGAACTTCAGCGAGCCGGTCTATCCCGGTTCAGGCAATATCGTTATCAAAACCAGTAATGGTGCTGTAGTGGCGAGTATTCCGGTTACTTCAAGCAAGGTTACGGGCGGCGGTACGACAAAAATTGCAGTGAAGGATTCCAGTGTCGTACTGGTGAACAACTCCAGATACTACATTCAGATAGACGGGCAAGCCTTCCAGGACGCAAGAGGCAACAAATTCGCCGGTATTACCGGTAGCACGGACTGGCAGTTTACAGTATCGCAAGATACGGACAAGCCTTCCCTGATCGCATTAACACCGACAAACAATGCCAAGGATGTAGCGATATCAAGCATAACGCTTGAGGCCTTGTTCAGTGAGCAGATTCAATTGGGCACAACGCCGATTGTACCGTCTGTTACGATTAAACGCGCTGCAGGAACAGACAACACTCCAGTAACGACGAAGCTTTCTATTGATCCGCAGAATAGCCGGAAGCTGCTCATTAAGCCGGATACGGCACTGGCCTCTTTTACAGATTATTATGTGGAGATGGCAGAAGGAACCGTTACGGATCTGGCGGGCAATAAATTTGACGGCATTCTTAACCGGGCGCAATGGACCTTTAAAACGGTTAACTCAGCCAATGGCGCTCCTGTTATTTCGAAGGCTGAGGTGCTTGGCAATTCAAAGATCGTGCTCACATTCAATGAAGGACTGGACGCGAATTCAGTCCCAGTGCCTGCCAACTTCTATGTTACGGTTAACGGCGCAGGGAGATCGGTGACAGCAGTGCAGGTGAGCGGACAAGCCGTTACATTGACACTCCAAGGGACGATTTCGACTGGTCAAGTGGTGAAGGTATCCTATTCAGCAGGCACGAAGCCGATACAAGATTCGACGGGAACGCCGGCGGCTAATTTCCTGGATCGCGACATTACGAACAACCCTGATAATACGCCGCCGAGACAGCTTAACGGTACGGTGAATGGCAATACGATTATTCTTAATTTCAATGAAGATCTGGAGCAGGTGTCTTCGAATGCCAACAGTCAATTCTCCGTTTATGTTGGCGGCTCTTATCGTTCGATCAATCAAGTGTCCAGCAGCGGGAAGGTCATGTTTATTACGTTCAATGGCAATGCCGCAGCAAGCAATGAGACCGTTTCCCTGTCTTATTATGCCGCTTCCTATCCGGTGAAGGATCTGGCGGGCAATAATCTTGCATCATTCAGCAGCTTTCAAATTCAGAACGGGGTGGACAACAAGCCGCCTGCTCTGCAGTCAATGACAACGTCAGCGAACCAAATTACGCTGGTGTATGATGAGTCGCTGAATTCGGCTTTTGTACCTCCAACCAGTGCATTCACAGTAACAGTCAATGGTACAGCGCGCGGAGTCAGCTCGGTTAATGTATCCGGAACATATGTCATTCTGAATGTAAGCCAGACCATTAGCTCAAGCGACTATGTTGTCGTTTCATATGCTGTCAGAACACCTGCCTTGTCTGATTTTGGCGGCAACTCTGCTCCAGCGTTCACGAATATGACGGTCAATGGAAGCAACTCGTCGAGCATTAGTTACACAGGAGCAATTGCCAAGGCAGGGGTAATTACAGTTACCTTCACTGAAGCATTAAATAGCGCCTATGTTCCGTCATCATCGCAATTCTCCGTCAAGGTTAATAATGTGACAAGACCGATATCGTCGATATCGATTAACGGTACGTCGTTGACCATAAATCTGTATACGCCTGTAGCCATAGGGGATACAGTGAAAATGAGCTACTCCACCTCCGGCATTACGCTGAGAGGAACAGGAGGGGTGCTCGTCAGCGCCTTTACCGATATTAATGTAGCTAACCAGACCTCCTGGACGGATAATGTAGGCGGCGATTTTGAGGCTGCTGCAGGCGGCGGGCTATCGATCAAAAAAACGGGTGCTACGACAGTCAGCGGCATTTCGCCTGCTGGACGCTCTGCCAACCAGTATGAGCTGACGGCGGAGAAGATCACGCTGGCCTATAGTGCGGTTCGTTCTGCAAGCGGCATGCAGCCAAGAGTAGTTTTTACCGTACCGGATAATGAGAATGCGGGAATTGTCGCGGTATCGCTCAAGGCGCTGGAGGATGCCAAGAATGCTGCTCCATCGGCGTCCTTTGCCGTGGTTTACAAGGATGCGACTTACGAAATTCCGCTGAGCGCGCTGGACTATCGCCAATTGGGACAATTGATGAACGCCGCTGGGCCGGTCGGACAATTGGTTTTTTATATCGATACGAATGCAATTGGCATGTCCTCTCAGCTCACTGCGGCATTGAACGGCTCCGGCGCTCAGCTGCAGGTTAGTCCGGTTAGCTTTGAACTGGCAGTGAAGAATGGCGGACAGTCCAAGTCAATCGATAGCCTGAATGGCTATGTGTCGCGATCGATAACGACTGGCTCGACTCTTGACCCAAGGCAAACAGCGGTCGTCTGGCTGGATCCGCAAACGGGCAAAGTATCTTATGTGCCAACAACAGTAACACAGGAGAATGGCAAATCAGTCGTCACCTTTAAGCGGAAAGGCAATAGTGTGTACGCCATCGTGAAGGGTGGAGTGAAATATACGGATATTGCTGCGAAGCACTGGGCACGCAATGATATTCTGCTTATGGGCAACAAATACATCGTGGAAGGTAGAACTTTAACGACGTTTGAGCCTGACAAACCGATTACTCGCGGTGAATTTGCTATGTTTATTGCCAAGGGACTGGGGCTTTCCGGCGATAAGCAAGCAGCCGGCAAATTCAAGGATGTGAACACATCCACTTCGATGGCAGCCTATATCGGAGCGGCGTCGAATGCGGGCATCGTGCAGGGAATGACAGATGGAACCTTCAAGCCTAACAGCCTTGTTACACGCGAGCAGATGGCGTCGATGATGGTTCGGGCGGCTAATGCCGCCGGAAAACAAATAACGCTCTCCCAGACGCAAAGCGAAGTGCTGAAGCGGTTCGCGGATAATAAGAAAATTGGCACATGGGCGCAAGGGGATGTGGCCAAGGCTGTTGAAGCCCGGATTATTAACGGAATGTCGGCGAATACATTCGGCGGCAAAACGAATGCGACGCGCGCGCAGGCTGCCGTTATGACGAAGCGTCTGCTCGAGTACGTGGATTTTATTGATGTTTAGAACACATGGTATAACAACAACAATTCTATAAGTCTTGCAAAAAAGCTATCCGGGTTTTGAGCCGGATAGCTTTTTCTTTTCGGTCTCTATATATTGATAGGAGTCTTCTATCGCCGTAACTTTTCACCATCTTTATGAGTCTATAACTAATAGACTTCGAGATAGGAGAGTTGCGAAAAACAATGCGTAGAATAGATGACAGCAAGATTACTAAACGTGGTCGTACAGGAACAACAAATAAAAGATTGATCGTACTAACGGTTGGAGCAGCTTTAATGTTCCAGCAGTTGGCGGCATCAGTGCCGGTTATTGCGGCAGCCAGTGGAACAACGAGTACAGCTCAAACGGAACAGAATGCCGCTCTGCAGCAGATCATCAAGCAGCGTGAAGAAATCATAACATCGGGCGCCAAGCTTGTCGACTATGCGTGGTTGAACAAATCGGGGAGCAGTCTGGAGCGAACCAATATTCATGTAATCGAGATTGACTTGAGCAACCCGTATGTTCGTCTTGATGTGATGAATGGGAAGCAGGGGACGGTTACAGGCAATGGATCCGTAGCCAGCATGGTGAAGAGCACAGGCGCTGTAGCCGGCATCAACGCCGATTTCTTCAACACCTCCAGCGGAAAAGGAACGCCGATCGGTCCGCAAGTTACGAGCGGGACGCTGTTAGCGAGTCCTTCCAAGCTGAAGGGGATGTATGCTTTTGCAGTGACGAATGATCGCAAGCCGATTATCGATCAATTTGCTTTTGAAGGAAGTATTATGGCTGGTGATGGATCAAGCTTCGAACTGGCAGGCATCAATAAGGCCGCTTATCGGACAGATCCGGATGAGGCCTATAGCCACGTCAATGCGATGTATATCTATACAAGCGCATGGACAGTCACTAGACCGGATGTCAAGGATAGCGCTTCAACGCCTACAGAAGTGCTGGTCCAGGATGGAGTCGTTGTGCAGATTTCAGAGAATGCCCTGCTGCCGATGAATCCGCCTGACAATGGCTATATTCTGCGCACGCATGGCAAAGCAGCCCAATATGTACGCGAGCATCTGCAGCCTGGACAGAGTGTCTCCGCTTCCTACAATCTTGTCTCGCAATCTACCGGAGAGAAAGTTGATCCTGCCAGTTTGCAAATGCTCGTTGGCGGACATACGATTCTAGTGGATCAGGGAAAGGCTTCGGCATTCTCGCGCAGTGTAAGCAGCATAAGTCCGTCAGCTGACCGTGCAAGAACGGCAGTCGGTTATTCCAAGGATGGCACGAAAGCGATGCTCATTACGATCGAAGACAGCTCATCGAGCCAAGGCATGACGCTTGCCGAGCTGCAGAAGGTAATGGTTCAATTGGGCATATGGAAGGGCACCAATCTGGATGGCGGGGGCTCGACAACGATGATCGCTCGTCCGCTTGGAGATTTCGATGCGAAGCTGGCCCATGCCACTGAGTATGGCACGACGCAGCGTCTCGTAGCCAATGGAATCGGTGTATACACCTCTGCGCCGCAAGGAGAGGTGAAGGGGATCAAAGTGAGCGGGCCTGAGGTGCTCTTCATAGGCCAGCAGGCAACTTACGGGACGAAGGCTTATGATGTCCACTACAATCCGGTAGACCCTGGCGCAATGGCATCGACATGGCACACGGCAGACGGGCTGGGTACATTTAATGAAAACACGTTTACGGCAGCCAGAGCAGGGAATTCGTCGATAACGGTCAAGTCCGGAGCGGCAAGCGACAAGCTTCCGATCGAAATTATTAGCGGCAGCCAGATTTCGCAAATGACGGTCGATGCCAGCTCGCTTGTATTGGAGCAGGGCAAAACGATAACGGTTCCTGTCCGTGCAGTCCTGAACGATGGGCGGACATTGACGGTTCCATCCTCGTCGGTCAAATGGGAGCTTAAAGGGTTTGGCGGCAGCATAGCTGGAGATAAGCTGACCATTGGCGAGGTGAAAGCAGGCGTCGAGGCAGGTTATGCCATAGCGAGGTACGATGGTTTCTCGGCAGTGGCCGTACTTGGCGCAGGCGCGGACAAGAAATTTGATGATTTCGAGAAGCCTGCCTACCCAATTACATTCTTTAATACGAATAATGTAACGGGATCTGTCGAAGTCGTCAAAGGTCTGGGAGGCCGCGATACATCTGGTGCGCTTAGACTGAGCTATGATTTCACGAACGGGACTGGTACAAAAGCAGCATATGCTGTACTGGGAGCTTCGGGCCAGAAGCTGGAGGGCAAGCCTTCGGCTATGACAATTGAAGTGCTGGGCGATCAAAGTTTGAACTGGCTGAGAGCCGAGTTTATTGACAATAATGGCAAGGCCCATCTGGTTACAATAGCATCTCAGATTGATTGGTCCGGATGGAAGCAAATTAAGGTCAATCTGCCTGCGGAAAGCATGGCCTATCCGGTTGCGTTCAAGCGTCTCTATGTCGCATCCATCGAAGAAGGCCAGGATGAGCGAGCGCTTAGCGGCGAAGCTGGCTTCGATAATATCAGCTTCCAGTATCCCGCAGCAGTACCGGAGCCTAAGCGAACAGCAGTTCAGCTCAAGGTAGGCTCCAAATCGGCCAAACTGGGCGGCCAGCCGTTCAAGCTGGACGTTGCTCCGCTGTTGCTTAATGGCACCTCCTACTTGCCGCTTCGCTTCGTTGCAGATGCAATGGGCGCCCAAATCAATTGGGAGCCTGCCATGAAGCGGGTTACGGTTCTGCGCGGAGACAAGCTGCTGGAGATGTGGATCGGCCGTGAAGAGTTTCTTCGCAACGGGGTGCGAATGAAGGCTGAGGTGGCTCCTATAACTCGGGGCGGACGGACATTAGTCCCACTTCGCCTTGTATCCGAGCAATTAGGCCTGACTGTTAATTGGGAAGGGAAAACGGGAACGATTACCGTCGAATGATATAGGCGCGACGAGGCTATTTTATGATATGATAGGATCTAGAAGTTATAGAAGAAAGTAGGCCGAGTCTACGTGGACTATCGAATTAACGATATTGATCGCGTCATATCTAATGCGGTTCTCGTGATGGAAGAAAGCAAGTATCAAATATTTGAAATTTGCGAGTCCGCACGCAAGGAATTGCAGTCACTTGGTCAAGAACTCAATCAGGTTATCGTAGAAACGGCAGAGGTGATTGAGAAGGTCGATAAGCTGGAGATGGCTTATCGGCTTGCGCGGATCAGATTGACAGAAGTGAGTCGTGATTTCGTCAAATATAGGGAAGAAGATATTAAATCCGCCTATGAGAAGGCGACGCATCTGCAACTGGATCTCATGGTATACCGGGAGAAGGAAGGCTATCTCAAGACGCGCCGGGACGATCTTCAGAAGCGGGTTCGCAATGTCGAGCAATCGATTGAACGGGCGGAGACGATTGCCTCTCAGATCAACGTGGTGCTGGAATATTTGTCCGGTGACTTGAATCAAGTGACACGTATTCTGGAATCGGCTAAAAATCGACAGCAAATCGGTTTGAAGATCATTCTCGCTCAGGAGGAAGAGCGCAAGCGGATCGCTCGGGAAATCCATGACGGTCCTGCACAATCGCTCGCAAATATAGTTCTTAGGACGGAAATTGCAGAAAGAATGCTCGTAAAGAAGGAATTTCAATTAGTACAAGAAGAATTAATAGATTTGAAGAGACAAGTACGCTCTGGTCTCGAAGAAATTCGTAAAATCATTTTTAACCTGCGTCCAATGGCCTTGGATGATTTGGGGTTGATTCCGACTCTTCGCAAGTATATACAAGATTTCGAGGAGAAAACCAAGATTCGGACGATATTCGACACAGTCGGAAAGGAAATGAGATTGCCTTCCGCGATGGAAGCGGGAATCTATCGAATGGTTCAGGAGGCGTTCAGTAATGCGTTGAAGCATGCGAACCCCTCTTACGTTGCTTTAGAAGTTACGTACCAAGCGCAGATAGTTAAAATTATCATTAAGGATAACGGTATTGGATTTCACGTGGATCTCATTGAATCCCGGGCAAAAGACAGCGCGAATTTCGGATTGATCGGGATGCGCGAGAGAGTCGAACTCCTGGAAGGGAGGATGGAGATCGAATCGGCCATTGATGAAGGGACGAAAATCGTGATCCATATCCCTATCAACGCGGAAACCAGAAAGGAGTAATTGACGATGGACCAAAAAACAACGACCGGCAAGCGTAAAATTCAAGTGCTTATCGCTGACGATCATCAACTTTTCCGCGAGGGGCTGAAACGGATTCTCAACATGGAAGATGACCTCGAAGTCATCGGAGAATGCAATGACGGCATTCAAGTGTTGGAATTCTGCAATCAGACCAAACCAGAAGTCGTACTGATGGATATTAATATGCCGATCGAGAATGGTGTTGTCGCAACTGAACGTTTACGCGATATGTTCCCTGACGTGAAGGTCATTATTTTATCCATACATGATGACGAAAGCTATGTGTTCGAAACATTGCGCAAGGGTGCATCAGGTTATTTGCTCAAGGATATGGAGGCAGAGGCATTAATTAACGCTATTCGTTCGGTTGTAGGCGGTCACGCTTACATTCACCCTAAGGTGACGGGCAAGTTGATTAATCAGCTGCGCCGCATGACGTATCTGGACGAGATCGGTGCAGTATCTGGAGCCGCCGCCGGACGCGAGGCCGGGGTGAAATTTATTGCTGGCGACAACAATCCGCTCACAAGACGTGAGGCAGAGGTGCTGCGCTTGATGGCAGAAGGCAAGAGCAACAAGCTTATTGGCGAATACTTATTCATAAGTGAAAAAACGGTCAAAAACCATGTTAGCAGCATTTTGCAAAAAATGGAAGTGGATGACCGGACGCAAGCGGTTATTAATTCAATCAAGTTTGGTTGGGTTACGCTGTAGCGTTGGCATGTTTTACATACAAAATGAGGAGCTTCTGCATTTTTGCGGAAGCTCTTTTGCGTTATTAATCGTCTATTATTATGCTGACAGCTGGTGTCCGCCGCATGCCGGGACACGCAGTTGAACAATTGATTGGTAAGGGGAGATTAGAAGATGGCCAAAAACCCTGTTGCAGTCCTGTTGCTTGGCATTATTCCAGGACTAGGTCATATGGTGGTGAATCGAAAGGCAAGGGGCATTATTTATCTCATGCTCGTTCTGATGGCCGCAGGTTTTGGATTTATGATCGCGGTTGCAGACAATGATGGAATTGCATTTGTGATAGGATTGTTCATTGCGGGTGTTATTTGGGTCATAAATCTGCTGGATTTGATGATTTACTTGCTGCTGAGAAGCGGCCGTTCTGTTGAATCGGCCATACATAACGAGAGCATGCCTCCTGCGTTTAAAGCAGGTGGAGACGCTCCTGCAGGGAATGTTCTCCCGCTAACAGATCCATTCGCAGCTGCGGGGGGAGGAGGGAGTTATTCAGCCTCCTTTGCTCAAGGAGGAAGCGGTGCAGCTGCGTCCAATATGCAGGGAGCTCTCTATGATAGCGGCTATGCACGAGGCAACGGATCCGGGCACTGGAGTGGAGAGCAGCCATCCCATCGTGTGGGGAACGACTCGGGTGAACGTTTCTTTACGATTCTGCTCTCGTTTCTGCCCGGCCTTGGACATTTGCAGCTCGGTCTGATGAAGCGCGGCTCGACGCTCATGATCGGTTTCTTCGGCCTGCTCGCGATGATTGTGTTTGTATCGGTATTGTCGAACGAGGAAGACTTCCTGATCTTCCTGCTTGCTCTTCCGATTGTTTGGCTATTTGGCTTGTTTGATGCCATTCGGCATGTACAGCGCAAGCAGTCGGGGGAGACGCTTGTGGACCGGACTATCATTGATGATTGGGACGAGCATCGGCAAGGAGAGGGACGAAGTCAATGGTTCACGGTAGTGCTGTCGATCATGCCGGGAGCGGGCCATATGTATATGGGGCTGCAGAAGCGCGGCTTGCAGCTGATGGGGAGCTTTCTGATCGCGATCTATCTGCTCAATATGCTGCAGCTGACGCTGTTTCAATTTCTTGTTCCGCTGCTCTGGTGTTATTCGTTCTTCGATGCGCTGCAGCTGCAGTCCCGTTATAAGGCAGGGGAGCGGGAACCGGAGGATGTGCCGATTGTGGATTGGATAGTGCCTAAGCAGCGCTGGATCGGTATCGGACTGCTTGCTCTGGGGTTATATTATATTGCGGATCGGATACTGATCACGTATTTGGAGCGGGTCATGCAGGATTATATGTTTTCCTATAATCTCAGGTATTACTTCAAGACAGGAGTTACAGCTCTCCTGCTCATCGGCATAGGTGTGAAGCTGCTTCTTGGCGGCAAATCCAAGGGAGGCAGCATGCAACCATGAGAAAGCAGTGGAGAGTTGGAACGTGGTCGATGGGTGTTGCGCTGGCAGGCATGGGTATCCTGCTGGTCGTATCGCATTTTAACGGTACCGAGGGTCTGGATCTGGGACTGTTCTGGTGGCCGCTCCTGCTGGTGGTGCTCGGTATTGAGGTAATGGTGTATCTGTGGCGAAGTCAGAGCGACCAGCCGGTGCTCCGGTATGATCTGTTCAGTATTCTCTTCATCGCTATGATTGGCTCATTCAGTATTCTGCTGACAATGGTAAGCACGACGGGGATCTTCGAAGAAATACGCGGTGTCGTCAGTGCGAGGGAATACCGTGTGGAGGCGAAGGCGCTTCACGTGTCGGCCGCCGGGATTGAACGGATTGTCGTGCAGGGGGATTACTACTGGAACGGACAATTGGAGGTCGATCCTGGAAAAACAGGTCTGAATGAGGTTCATGCTTTCGGTTCATGCCAGTACGAGATTGGCAGAGATGAGAAGCCTCCTTCTACTGTTGAGCTTGCGGGCTCCAATGTCATTGGCGATACGATGTATGTGACCGTGAAGAGTCCTGACCGGCAGCGGCTGCTGCTTGAGCAGCGTGTTCCTTTATGCAAGCTGATGATCGTAATACCCGGTGACAAGCAGGTTGATATTGCACGAACTATGAATATCACATTGGCTGCTGGCGCAAGCCTTCCTGCGGGGTGGCGATTTGTCGGAGGATAAGGATAGCTGGCTGCGAGCTGGCGGATCTCGGATAGAAGAGCGCAGAGAGGATGGGGGGAGAAGGAGTAAAAGCGGCAGTTGGGTTGGCGCCTTTTTGCGTGATTGTCCATGATATACGGAACCCATGGGCGGCCTGTGGCATATCATGTCACAAAAAGGAGGTGGCTGCCATGATTCAGATTCTGCTTGGAATCCTGGGTTGTTACACCTTGGCTGCTGCAGCCGTGCATATGTGCTCGTTAATGGCGCTGAAGCGCGAACGCGATACGAGGCACTATGTGCTCATAACCGGCAATGAAGAGCTGCAGATGGAGATGTATATGCGCTCGCTGCGGCGTTTCTCGCATGGAACGGGAACCGCAATAAGGGTCACGGTTTTGGATCATGGTTGTGAGGATGAGACGATGGGCATCGTCCGCTGTTTTGCGAGAAGGGGAATGGATGTCTGTATCAAACCATGTGAATCATTCTCCAGGAGCTTGAGACGGCTGGATTATTTTGCGCGTGAGCTGGGACATCGTCCGGGGCAGGGATGGAGTGAGGGGGATTGCCCTCCTGAGAAGGAGGGTAGCTGCAGAACAGATAAATCGCAGATTATCGCGGGGAATGGCCCGAGACGAACAAAGGCGGGAAGGGAATCTCTCTGGGCAAAATGGCAACGCTTTCGGAATGCGAAGCCCTCTCCTCAGGAGCCGATGAAGGATTCCAAGGAGAATAAGGAAGTCATGAGGCTGTTGTGGCTCCTCCAAACTGAGGGGATTGTAACAGAATCGGATCATGCAATACTTGTGAATTTGGGAGATCCCGCCGATTTGTCGAAGCTGCCACTCTAGGAGAAGCTTTGCAAGGGGGGAGATATGCCAGCTAAGAGAGCTGAAGGAATTGCTAAACCCGGGAGGTCAGGTTATAATCACATTAATTGTATCCATCGACGAGTGAAGCACACCCGTATGGCTGTCTAAGGCAGCTTGCGGGTGTTTTTGTTTTGTAGGGAGGGGGATGAGAGATTGAGGGTTGCTCTATATGTTGTGCTGTTATCGGCAGGATCGAAGGCCATGTGGTCCATTGCGCCGGAGGTGGATCAAGCCTATTGGCTGGATGCGCAGTATCGCGGCGAGGCCGAACGGATTTTCCGGCAGCAGCCTTCGCCGCTTGCGGAGGGCTTATTGCTGTGGCCGGAGCTGCTGCCGCTGGGAATTGCAGCGGCAGTTGCCGGGCAATGGCCGGCAGGGGACAATGAACCGCCAGATGAGGCGGCGGTTCGAGCTGCTCTTGAACGATTAGTCAGCGACGCTTGGGTGGCGGATGCTGGCGGAGGGGCGGCGGCTCAGCGAGCGCCTGTGGCGCGTGCTGAGCTTGTACGCGGCGCGTCCGAGCGCGGCGTGGACCGCGAGGATGCGCGAGCGCTGGCGGCGCGGGCCCGCCGCGCCGCTGCGCTCCTGCAGGGACGAGCGCTGCTAGGCAGCGAAGCGCTCGCCCTGCTTGCGGCCGCGGACGCGGCCGGGCCTGCCGCTGGCGCAGCGCAGGCCCCTTGGCGCGCGGCAGCGCCCGCGCTCCAGCTGGCCGCGCTGCTCGGCCAGCTGCGCCTGGGCGGCGCGGTAGCCCCGCAACCGCAGCCCCGGCTGCTGCGGTGGCCGCTGGCGCAGCGCGCGGGGTCGCGCCGGCTGCTGCGCTGCCAGCGCTGCGGCAGCGGCGAGGCGCGCATGCGCCGCACACCATGCGCCATATGCGGGCGCATGTGCAACTACTGCGAGGCATGCCTCACCATGGGCCGCAGCCGCGAGTGCGGGCTGCTCATCCTCGGCATGCCGGCACACAGGGCTGCTCCGCTGCAGCAAGCAGCTCCCGCATCCGGCAGCTGCAGCGAGCGGCTTGACCGCTGGCAGCTCAGTCCTGCTCAAGCGGCTGCCGCTGCGGCCGCGCTGCAATACATCGAAGGCGGGTATCCAACGAAGCAGAAGAGCTTCTGGGGCAGATTATGCAAGTCCCTATGGGGTGCAGGGGAGAGGCGCAGCGCTGCTCCGGATACGCTAGACTCCGCCAGGCGCCAATTTCTGCTATGGGCAGTAACAGGAGCAGGCAAGACAGAGATGATCTTTCCGCTATTAGAGGCCTGCCTGGAGAGGGGAGGGCGCGCTCTCGTTGCAACCCCGCGGCGTGATGTCGTGCTGGAGCTTGATCCGAGAATACGCCGCGCATTTCCCCGGGCGAAGGTTGTGACACTCTATGGCGGCAGTTCCCAGCGCTGGGAAAGCGGGGAGATAACATTGGCGACAACCCATCAGCTTTTTCGCTTCAGGGAGGCGTATGATCTGGTTGTTATCGATGAACTGGATGCGTACCCCTATCACAACGATCCGATGCTTCACTATGCGGCGTATCATGTCTGTGCCTCAGGAGGCTGCACGATTCTGCTGTCGGCCACCCCTCCGGCAGAGCTCAGAAGAGCGGCCGATCAGCGGCGTCTTGCGCATGTCCGGGTACCTGTCCGGTTTCATCGATATCCGCTTCCGGTTCCGGTTCGGATTCGGATTCCTGCTGTCATGCAGCTGCTGCAGCTTAGCAAGCTGCCTCGAAGGCTCGTCCAGCCGTTGAAGCAGTCTATCGATCGGGGAGCTCAGCTATTTATGTTCGTACAGCAAATCCGTCATGTGGGGCCGCTGGTACAGCGATTGCGCTCGGCTTTTCCTCATATTTCGATAGACGGCACCTCATCCAAGGATCCGGAGCGATCAGAGAAGGTGGTTCGATTCCGCGAGCGGAGCATTCGATTATTGGTAACCACAACGATTCTGGAGCGTGGAGTGACAGTGCCCAGAAGTGATGTGTTCATTCTGGATGCAGACGGCAGGCTGTTTGATGAAGCATCCCTCGTGCAGATGGCTGGACGAGCCGGAAGATCCAAGGAAGACCCGGCAGGCCGTGTTTACTTCTGCGCGCCTGCCTACAGCCGCTCCCAGCAATCCGCAATCCGGCAGATTCGCGGCATGAACAAGCTGGCGCAGCGCAGCGGCTATTTGCTCCCCAAGGGAATGCAGCCTGCGAAGCTGCCAATCGAAAAGTGAAGGGAGGACAAGCGTACTCCATGCTGGCGCTATGGAACAAAGTCTGGCGATCCATCCCCAGGGCAGCAGAAAGCCTTGCAGCGCTGCTGCGGCCTTCTGCCTATACTTGCCTTCAATGCGGAAGGAAGGATCATTTTGCTGC
Organism: Paenibacillus oenotherae; assembly: GCF_019443105.1. GTDB lineage: Bacteria > Bacillota > Bacilli > Paenibacillales > Paenibacillaceae > Paenibacillus_Z > Paenibacillus_Z oenotherae. The sequence continues at coordinate 75,961 of NZ_JAHZIJ010000005.1, read as the reverse complement.
AGCTTCAATCCCCTTGCTGTGCAGGGAATGCCGGGATTCCATCCCCTGGATTGTTCGCATTCATTGCGCGGTATGCGGCCGCCCGGACAGCTGTGGAGATTGTGCGCGGCGGCATGTCGCAGCTTTTATTTGCAACCGCAGTGCTGTGCGATACAACGACACCATCAGACAATGGCTCGCGCTCTATAAATACCGCGGGCATGAAGGGCTTGAGCCGGTGCTTGGCGATATGCTGCTGACCGCGTACAAGAGACTGCTTCAAGAGATGGACAATCGTCAAGAGCGCTTTCGCATAGATGCTGTCATACCGGTTCCGGTAAGTCAGCAGCGGCTACAGGAGCGCGGCTTTAATCAATCAGAAAGGCTGGCCGGATATATCGCGCAGCATGATGCCATACCTTTGCTCGACATACTTCGCCGGACGCGGCACAGCGGAAAACAAAGCTTCAAGACGCGCGCAGAGCGGCTAACCGACTCAAGGGGGCTTTTTGCTGCAGAAGAGACCGCCGCATTGCAACTGTTTGATCTTAATCCTGGGAGGAGGCTGCGGCTGCTTATTGTAGACGATATCTATACGACAGGCAGCACGGTGAGTGCTTGTGCCGAAGCGATAAGAGAAGAATTAAAGAAGCACGGGTCCGCCATCCCCGCCGAGATTTATTCGATAACTTTAGCCCGTTCCTAGCGAATCGATTGCAGCAAAGTAAAAAAATAGGATGAAATCTGTCGTTTAATCAGTTAAAATAGAGGCAATATCTTATTATGTTGCACTGGAGGGGGGCAATAGGACATGGGTCTCGATAACTGTCCGCGTTGCGGAAAGCTGTATGCTACAAATTTCCGTGATGTCTGTCCGGCTTGTATTAAAGATATCGATGAAGAATACCGGCTTTGTTCCGAATACTTGCGCAAGCATAAGGGAGCAAGCATACATGAGGTATCTGAAGAGACCTCGGTCTCAATTAAACAAATAACGAAGTTCATCCGCGAAGGACGGATTTCTTTGATCGGGGTGCCTAACCTGGCCTATCCGTGTGAAGTTTGCGGCACACTGATCCGGGAGAACACGATGTGCATCAACTGCAGATCGCGTTTGGTGCATGATATTAACAAGTCTCCGGGCTCCAAGGGTGCGGATGAATCGGAAAAACCGCCGTCCTCAGCAGGGGCAGCATATCGGATTATGGATCGTTTGCGCGATCGCAACTAAGACGTATTATTATTTCTATTAATTTTTATACAAAAGTGCCGATAATACTCTTATACAGAGTAATCGGCTTTTTTAATTGGTGTCGGACCGTGGAGGGATTAACAATGAAAATTAATGAAACGCAACGAATTGGCGGGGTGAACCCCTATCAGAAGCAGAACGAACAGCGCGCCGGAGGCATGGGCCGCAAGCGGCAAACCGACGAAGTGCAAATTTCGGCGGAAGCTCAGGAGATGCTCAGCTACAGCCGTGCGAGCAACGCGGAGCTTAGCAAGCGGATAGAGGATTTGAAGGAATCAGTCAGAACGGGAAGCTACCATGTTGATTCAGGGAAGATCGCAGAGAAGATTTGGCCGTTCATCAAATAGATAATACAGCAGAGTAGGGTGATTCGCGTGTCATTTCGTCAGTTAATGGAGACGCTTGAACAATTGCATTTGCTCTATACGGAGCTCTATGAGCTTGGACTTGTGAAGAAAGACCAGGTTGTGAAGAATCAGATTAACGACCTGACAGCGACGATTGCGAAAGAATCCAAGGTCTTAAAGCAAATTTCAGAGAATGAGACAGTTCGGCGGCAGACGCTTATTGAGCTGCAGCGGGAGATGGGTGTCCGGCCCAAGCTGTACATTACGCTAACCGAGATCAGCCGGATGCTGTTCTCGGTGGAGGACAAGCAGGAGCTGGGCGGGATTCAAGGCAAGCTGACCGAGATCGTAGCAGCGCTTAAACCGCTTAATGAACTGAACCAGCATCTTATTCAGCAATCGGTAGCACTTCTGGAATTTTCGCTGGATCTGCTTGTAGGCTCTCCAACAGAAGAGGTTACCTACCAGAATCCGGCGATGCACAATGGCAAACAAAACCGCAATGGATTATTCGATACGCGCGCCTAAGCGCAGGAGGTTGAAGGATGAGATCAACATTTCACGGACTGGAAACTAGTAAACGCGCCATACTAACTCAGAATGTAGCGATGCAGACGCTTGGGCATAATATCGCGAATGCTTCGACCGAGGGCTATACACGGCAAAGAGTGAACCTCACGGCAACACGTCCGATTGAAGCCCCGGGATTAATGAGAAGCAATGCTCCAGGGCAGCTTGGCACAGGAGTACAGTATGAGAGCATCGAGCGCGTGCGCGACTCGTTTCTGGATCTGCAGTATCGCAGGGAGAATCAAGGACTTGGCACTTGGAAAGTTCAGGATCAGACGCTGCAATCCATCGAGAAGATTATTAATGAGCCTTCCAACAGTGGATTGCGTGCTGTTATGGACAAGTTCTGGAATTCTCTTGAAGTGTTGAATCGTGACCCGGCTTTGCTTAGTGCGCGTATTGATTTGATCGGATCGGCAGTCAATCTTGCGGATACATTGAAATATATGGATACATCGCTTAGTACAGTAACCAGTGATATTACCTCCAATATCGATAAGAAGGTTGTTGAGGCAAATGGATATATTGAGAATATTGCCCAACTAAACGAGATTATCCGGAAGACCGAGGCGGTTGGCGACAATGCCAACGATTACCGCGACCAGCGCGATGTGCTTCTCGACAAGCTTTCCTTAATTTCAGATGTAACGTTTGCTGAATCAGTAGATGGTATGGTGAATGTGATCTCCGCTGGGGTGCAGGTAGTGGATGGGACGACGGTCACTGCCCTCACGGCCGGCAATGCGGCTGCTGCTACAGCAGGCGAGTTGGCTGGTTATATCGCTTCGCAGGCTGAAGTTACCAAGGTGAAGGATCAGCTCAATGCGATGGTAAACACGTTGGTGAATGGACAAGTAACAGTGAAGTTGGAGAATGGCTACATTCCGAATGCCAATATTACAGCACTGAATGCCGTCACTTTGGAGGATGGAACCGTTATACCTGCGGGAGCGACCATCGCAGCAGGCTCTAAGATCAAAAGCGCGGTTGAGCTGCAGGTTAACGGATTTAACGGACTGCATGAGCTCGGGTATAGTTTGTCCGATCCTGCGCAATCAGGCATTCCATTCTTTATTACATCCGATGGAAGCTCAACTTTCAATATAGCTAATATTCGCGTTAACCCTGATATTGTGCAGGATACCAGCAAGGTCGCTGCTTCAGGCAAATATGAGGTTAATGGATCAGGAACGAAGATTACGATAAAAGGCAACAGTGATATCGCTCATGCACTCGGGGGATTGAGGGATAAGGTGTTTAATTTTCCTGCTAGTATGACTTCGCTCTCCAGTGGAACGACCGATGACTATTTCCGGGCACTTACTGGTGATCTTGGAATACGGGCCTCGAATGCGACCAGGAATATGAAGAATCAGCAGGATTTGACCGATTCAGTCGCCATGCGCCGTCAATCGGTAAGTGGTGTTTCCTTGGATGAAGAAATGTCAGACATGATTAAATTCCAACATGCTTATAATGCGGCTGCTCGCAATATGACCACAGTAGATGAAATGCTGGATCGTATTATTAATCAAATGGGCCTTGTTGGCAGATAGGAGGATAATTCATGCGCGTTACGGGAATGATGCAGAACATTCAACTGATGAAGAATTTAAGAAATACGAATTCAAACATAACCGAATGGCAGGATAAGCTTGCAACAGGCCAGCGAATCCACCGTCCTGGCGATGATCCTGTCGGTATTGGATATCTGATGAGATATAATAGCGAGTTGAACAGAACGGACGAGTTTCTCGAGAATGCGAGGACTGGAAGCGGCTGGCTTCGCACCATGGATTCGCTTATGCAGCAAACTTCAGATATATTGAAGCGGGCTAGAGTGCTGACCCAGCAGGCTTCGACCGGAACGGTGCCAGCGGATGCCAGGGTGCAAATTGCCTCAGAGATGAGACAGCTCAGAGAACAGCTTGTTACGATTGGCAATAGTGATTATAGCGGCAGATATTTGTTCAATGGTCAGAAGACAGATATACCGCCCTATACGGTCGCAGGTGCGGAAACAGAGCAAACCGATCCTGGTGTTTACTATCTCAGTGTCAGTGCTTCCGTTACTGTTCCTGTCAGCATTACAGGGGAGAAGATATTCGGTGCTGCTGGAGCGGCGGACAATATGTTCAAGGTGCTGAAAGATATCGCGACACATCTGGACAATAACGATCAGAACCTCCTTCTTCAAGACTTGAAATTAATAGATGACACCTCAAATCGGCTGTCGTTGTCGTGGGCTGAGATCGGTGCACGTATGAATCGCTTCGATCTTGTGGAGAATCATCTGCTTGATGAACAGATTGGATTAAAGGAGCTCCGATCTGAAGTTGGGGACGTCGATATGACGGAAGCGATCACGGAACTGAAGCTTAAAGAGAACGTACTTCAAGCAGCGCTCTCTACTGGTGCGCGAATCATGCAGGTTTCGCTAATTGACTTTATCCGATAAAGTCGGAATGATGAGGGACTGTATATGACGATTCCATCACATGTTTCAGTTTCCACGGGCAGTGTATATGTTCCGTTGCAGGATATGCACATCGCCCGAGTACAGCCTGATGTCAATGCGAGATATAATGCCGCGGAAATGTCGATTACGACTCGAAATCCTGATATAGAGGTCGATTGGCAGCCGGTTTGGGACAGCATTGGGCTGGAGAATCTAATGAGCTATATGCGGAATACGTGGGCTCGTGAAGTGGGCCAATCCTTTGAGACTATTGCTCAGATAGCCAGGGATGGCGACCAGGTAGCACGAAGCGTAACGTCCGGTGAGGATAATGTATTCGGAAGACTTGGTGTCGATAAATTCCATCGAAATAGAGAAGTTGAAACCAGACTAGTGCTTATGCCAGATACCATGCCAAAGTTTTCGGTAACGATTTATAAGCCGGATATTCGCATCGAGCCGCAGAAGCCGAACGTGGATCCGATTGAAAGTCGTCCAAGCGTGAGCTTGAAACCATTGCAAAACACTCCAAGTGTGTTTATAGACCAACGCATATAACTGCGTGGAAAGGTCGTATAGGAGAGCTATGATAACGATTGATAGTACAAGATATGGGGAATTGACGGTCAGTAAGGAACAGCTGTATGAATTCCCGCAAGGCATAGTCGGATTTTCGAATATCGATCAATATGCGCTGGTTCCATTTGCAGATACGGATTTCTTCGTCTTGCATGCTTTATCGGAAGAAGTCAGTTTTATTCTGATCCCGGCAGCAAGGGCGAAGAGTAACTATGCGTTTGAGCTTGCTCAAGAGACAGTTTTAATGCTTGAAGCCAACAAGCCCGACGATGTAGTGCCCTTCTTGATCGTGAATATTATCGGTGACGTTCCCCACATCAACTTGAAAGCGCCAATTCTGATTGTTCCGAATTCGCTGAAAGGCTGTCAATATGTGGTCACACAGCCTTCTTATCCGATCCGTGAACCATTGGTGTATGAGGACATGAATCATGCTGGTACTTAAGCGCAGAATCGGTGAAGTAATTAGAATCGGCGATGATATCGAAGTTCATGTTCTTGATGTTGAAGGGGATGTTCTGAAGCTAGGTTTTGTCGCACCCAGGAATGTCTCGATTATGAGATCGGAATTGTACGAAGCCGTTCGCAAAGAGAATATGGATGCGGGAAGCCACGGTGAAGACCCCAAACATTTATTGCATCTATTAGGCAAGAAGCCGAAGGATGAATAATACATCATACCTAAGGGAGGCGTGAACAATGCTGGGCCCAATTAATAGAATGGATGCAACAAATTCTCGTGATTGGAATCAGGCAGCTATGGGGACGGCGACAAGCGCAGACAAATCTACATCCGAGAGTACAACTGTCCAGATAGTTAAAGAAGAGAAGCAGCAGTTGGAAGAGAGTCAAGAAAGCCAGAAAGAAAAGATGTTCAAAGAGATTGAGAAGTTGAACGAACAGATGAAGGCAACGAATAGATCCTTTCGCTTCAAGTACAGTGAGGAGGCGGACAAGTTCTACGTTCAGGTTATCGATGTAAGATCTCAGGAAGTTGTGGAGAGTTTGCCTCCTGAGTACATGATTGATCTTTCTGCCAAGCTCAAAGAGCTTATCGGTCTGTTCGTGGATAAGAAACTCTAATTGCCTAAGAAAGGGTGAGTTACATGTCAATCAGTCTTACAGGATTATCCTCTAACCTGGATACAGCTGCGATGTTAGATAAGCTGATGGAGTATGAGCGTCTGCCTTATGACCGAATGAAGGAAAAGAAAACAAATCTAGGTTCAGAGCAAAATATTTTTCGAACCATCAATACAAAGTTAAGTACGCTGCAAACGGCAGTGTCAGATTTGCTTCTGGGCTCCAATTTCAATTTAAGCTCGGCGACAAGCTCGGACGAAAAAGTCGCAAAAGTGACAGCGGCTGAAGGAGCGACAACCGGTAATTTTGATGTGACGGTGAATACTCTTGCCAAAAGTCATGCGATCAAATCTGCGAATATAACGAGTGCCAGTACTTACTTGAAGGGCTCCGTATTTACGATTGATCGTGCGGGATTCCCTCAAATTTCGATTGATACCTCAGTTGCTGCAGCTGGTTCGACTAATGGTGAAGTATTGGAGTATATCAAGAATCAGATCAACTCGCAGGATTCAGGCTTGTCGGCGTCCATTATATCTGTTTCCGACACGGAGAAAGTACTGCTTCTATCTTCGAAAGAAACAGGTCTGGACAATAAAATGAAGCTTTCCGGCGGGACCGGAGGCATTGAGCTTGGCGGTACTTCACTCGCTGGTCTGGGTATCTCCGATGTAGATGGCGCCAATCAAACTCAAGCAGCGGACAATGCCACACTGACTGTTAATGGGGTCGATATCACCCGCAGCAGCAATAAGATAAACGATGTTATAAGCGGAGTGTCGCTGAATCTATTGTCGACTGGGGCATCGCAAGTTAACATTGCGAAGGATACCGATAAAATAGCTAGCAAAATTGAGGCTTTTGTTACTGCATACAACGATGCAGTAAACATGGTTCGAAATAATCTTACCAAGCCAACTGACAAAACAAAGATGAATCCATTACAAGGCGATGCGATGCTAAAGGATGTCAGTGACAAGCTGTATACTATCTTTAACCGAATCAATGCTAATGCAGCAGATATTGCCGGTGGCGCATCGCCAATCAATATGATGTCGATCATTGGTTTGGAGATTGATAAAGGAATCACATCAGGCACCTTGATGACAGGCAAGATCTCTTTTGATAAAGAAAAGTTTAAGGAGAAATTCAACGAAGATCCTAATGCAGTTATGGACCTGTTCAAGCGTGATGATGCTGTTGATTCAAAAGACGGTATTATGCAGGTGCTGAATACTCAGCTAAAAGAGTGGACAAGCACTGCAAACGGGTTGATGACGAGCAAGATCAAGGGATATGATTCTGAGATTTCGGTCATAGACGATCGGATGGAAGCGATGGATTTCCGTCTTCAGATGAGGCAGGATAAATTGAAGAAGCAATTCACCGCTATGGAAGTTGCCTTATCGAAACTTAAAAGCCAGCAGAGCTGGATGACAAGCCAACTAGCTGCGCTGCAAACAACGGCGAAGAGCTGATTCTAGTATAGAAATCAAGGAGATGACTAACGTGCAGATGCCGAATAAAGCGGGATATCAAGCCTATCAGAAAAATAGATTTGAAACCGCATCTCCTCACCGCTTAATACTGATGCTTTATGAAGGAGCGCTGAAGTACGTTGCGCAGGCCGAACGATCACTTAAGGATCAAGATATCGCCGCTTCCAATCGGATGCTCCAGAAAGTTCAGGATATAATCTATGAATTAATTTCGACTTTGGATATGAAGCAGGGCGGTCAAATCGCGGTTAATCTCCAATCGCTCTATTTCTATATCATCGAATGTCTGGTTCAAGCCAATCTTCAGAAGGATTATGAGAAGCTTCGCGAGGTTGTTGATATACTTCAAGGTCTCAAGTCGGCTTGGGAACAGATCGGGAAGGAAGTTGCGCTTGGACAAGCATAGTATGCTCACTAAGCTGCTGCAGATACTGGAAGAAATGAAGTCTATCAGTGAACAACAATATACGTTGATTGCAGATGATATGGAGGAGGAAGCGTTGCACCAGTTTGCAGCGCTTGCGCTTCATTGGGAGAAGCTTTCTCTTGAAATGGACAGTATTGTTGCAGAGGCAGAGCTCGAACAGCAGACATGGAGATCCAATCCGGAGATTCGCACACTTCTTGAAGAAATGAATGACAAGACAGTCTTGATGAACAGCAAGCTTGAGGGCATTGCCGCAAAGACGATCCAAGGGATTGAGGGCGCCAGGAAGCAGCAGACAGCAGTCCGCTCCTATGGCGGGATGAATTCGATGGATGTCGTATCGTTATATTTTGATCAAAAGCAATAATTTTCTGTTTTTTTTCGGAAGACTATAAAGTAGCGGATATGATCAGCCGATAATAACTATGTAGCCACACGGAAGTGGCTAAAATAACCTATCATGGAGGATGAACAACTATGTCTATGTACATTAACACGAACGTAGCAGCAATCAACTCCCACCGTAACTTGGCTTCGAACAACACTACGATGGGTAAAACAATGGAAAAACTTTCTTCCGGATACCGCATCAACCGTGCAGCTGATGATGCTGCTGGTCTTGCAATCTCCGAGAAAATGCGTTTCCAAATCAACGGCTTGAACCAAGCGCAACGTAACGCACAAGACGGAATTTCCTTGCTGCAAACGGCTGAGGGTGCACTTACTGAAGTTCACTCCATGCTGCAACGTATGAATACGCTCGCTAACCAATCAGCGAACGGAACATACAACAGCGCTGAAGACCGTGTAGCACTTCAAAACGAAGTTACACAATTGGCTAATGAGATCAACAACATCTCTGCATCCACTAACTTCAATGGTATTGATCTTCTGAAAACAGGAAATACCATAACGTTCCAAATCGGTGTAACAGAGGCGAACACGCTTCAAGTTACGATGCAAACGATGACGACTACTGCAATTGGTATCGGTTCGATCAGCGTTTCTTCGGAAACAGGTGCTCGTTCTGCTCTTGCACTGATCAAATCCGCTATCGTACAAGTTTCCCAACACCGTGGTAAGCTTGGTGCGGTTCAAAACCGTCTTGAGCACACGATCAACAACTTGGGCGTAACTTCTGAGAACCTGGCTGCTTCTGAATCCCGTATTCGTAATGCAGACATGGCGAAAGAAATGACCGAGTTCACTCGTAACCAAATCCTAGTTCAAGCAGGTACTGCAATGTTGGCGCAAGCAAACTCTGCACCACAAGGCGTACTCAAGCTGTTGGGATAATAACAATTTCGAAAAAACCTCCAGTCTTCGGACTGGAGGTTTTTTTTTCTATTTAAAACAAGCTCCTAGCAACCGATATAATATATACGTATGGACTGAAATTCAAAAACCGATTAAAGGTTGTGTGATGGATGCAAATCTGGGTAGATCAACAATTGCAGGATGTTGATAGCGGCTCGTTACTGACATTGAATAATTTTTGGAGTAAATTCACAAAAGAACTTTTCTCTTCAGGAAGGTTTATCCATTATGTTCAAATAAATGACGATGTGTTTTATGACGGATATGAGTCCATTATTCGTGAAAATTATGAGCATATTAATAAAATTGCGATATACAGTATCCAACAAGCCGACGCGCTCAAAGAATCGCTCGAAGAGCTGTCGAGTTATATTAGCAGGATGATTGCCTCAACAGATCAAGTGGCCTCTCCATTCTATGGAGAGCCGCAGCAGGAAGACTGGGATCTCTTCCAGCAATACTGTGCAGGATTGGAATGGATGCAGCAGACAGCAAGTTTTTGCTTGGCGATCCAGACGATTGAGCCGGAAATGGTACCTGTTATGAAACGGATTGAGGCATTCGTACTTGATACTCTATCAGCTCTCAAGTCGCAGCTGGAATCAGAAGACTGGACGGCAATTGCAGACATCATCTCCTATGAGAGCCTAACAAATCTGGAGGAGCTCTTGACATCGTTGAAAGGTGCTGAAGAGCATGCGTAAATACGCGGCCGACAACTTGCTTTTATTACGGCAAGATTATAAGAATGTTTATGATCATTTTCGCGGCCTTCAGCGGGACGCTGCTAAAGTCGAAGTAGAACTCGCAAAAAACGGAATGGCGAATGTGACCAGAGTACTGGATGATCGGTCGGTGCGTCTGTACAGCCAATATGATCCGGTTATCGAATGTTCGAAGTGGCTTGAACAGGTTTCTACTGAGATTGAAGAGAAGGAACATGTGTTAGTGTTTGGTCTGGGTTTGGGCTATCATCTAGAAGCACTGCTATCGAGATTTCCAGAAAAGAAATTTTATATTTATGAGCCTGATAATGAGATTTTTATCTCCTATATCGAAGTTCGAGATATGCGGCCTGCGCTGAAAAACAAAAGCATTGCTGCACTTGCAATAGGGTCTGAGACGAATGTTATGTATGGTATTACCAAAGCGATAGCGACCAATACCAACAAGGGCTTCGCCTTTATCACAATACCTGTTTATCAGCGATTGCATAAAGAGTTGTTGGCCAAGCTTCGCAAAGAGGCGGAAGCAGTTCTATTGGATTACCGCTCTAATCTGGCTACTGTCCATGGTTTTCGAGAAGAATGGCCGAGGAATATCATTAAAAATTTTGTGCATATTTTACGCACGCCGGATATATCTTTGATGAAAGATTCATGCAAGAGTATTCCAGCAATCATTGTTGGCTCGGGTCCATCATTGAAGGACGATATTCCAATGCTGAAAGAAATCCAGCATAAATGTATGATCATTTCTGCAGGGACTAGTGTGCAGGCTCTTGCCCATCATGGGATTACACCGGATCTCGTTGTTTCTATCGATGGTGGACATTCCAACTATGTTGCGTTTGAACATATAGACTTGACCAGCATACCATTGCTATATTCATCCTTTGTTCATTATAAAATACCAGAAAAAAAACGCGAGGAATCGCTCTATGTCGGTATTGGTCTGGATACGATTACACCTTACCTGATGAATAATGCTGATGAAGCACCCGTGTTCTATTCGACTGCAAGCGTTACAGGGACGTCGATTCAAGCGGCGAACTATCTTGGCTGTCACCCTATTGTATTCACAGGACAGGATATGTCCTTCCCGAATGACAGTTTTTATACGGAGGGTGTCAAGCACATTGATATAGAAAAGCAGGAACGTACGGTATCCGGAGCGAATGAATCGGTCCCCAATGTTAGTGGTGGAACTAATCGAACAACCAAGAAGATGATTACTACATTGAATGATTTGGAAGCATTGCTCAAGGCTTTCAACAATCAAACGTATATTAATGCATCGCGATATGGAGCGGTAATAGAAGGAACGACTTTTAAGTTGCTGGAAGATTGGGCTAGAGAGTATCCGCTAGATACGAAGTTGGAAAGACACTGGTTTAAAGCCAAGATAGCTGAATTGAAGTGGAATAAAAGCGGTCGGGTTGCCGCTGGGTTGAAGCAACTTAAACAGTTGGAATCGGAGTTCTGTCATATGGATGAAGAGTTGTCCCTGCTTATTCACCATTTGGAGCAGCTTCAAGAGCAGGATTCCTTGTCGAAGGATAAGCGAACTTATCATGTACAGCAGGTTGAGCAACGCTGGACAGAGATGTCCTCGACTGTTTTCTTTGAAAAGGTGTATTCCGTTCCGATTAGGGCTCAAATTATGGTGTTTCAGCGTCATGTGCCTGAGATTATTAATGAAAATGACCTGGTCGAAAAATCCAAATTGCTTGTTGAACATCTAGGTCGGCTTGTTCGGCAAATGAAAGAAGTTACGCCAAAGTTATTAAATTGGACGAGAGAGACCATCGAAACGGCAGAGGTTTTTTTGGTTGAAGATCAGAGGACGACAATCCCTTCCTAAGGAGACACTATGAACGGATACTTCTACAACAAACGCGTACTCATTATCGGAGGTACAGGAACAATCGGGCGCAGTCTGCTGAAGGATATCCTGTTGGATGATCCAACAGTCGTTCGTATACTTAGTCGCGATGAGCATAAACAATTTGAGCTTCAGCAGGAATATAAGGAGTACCAAAATATCCGTTACTTGATCGGTGATGTTCGTGACTATAATCGGCTCTATCGGGCCATGCAGGATATCGACTATGTATTTCATGTTGCTGCAATGAAGCATGTGCCTGCTTGTGAATACAATCCTTTTGAGGCTGTGCAGACGAATATTATAGGTACGCAGAATGTTATTCAAGCGTCACTGGAGAGCGGTGTGTCCAGAACTGTATTTACAAGTACGGATAAGGCCATCGCACCCACCAATACATACGGGGCTTCGAAGTTAATGGCTGAGCGGCTTGTATCTGCAGCGCAATATTATGGAGGGGGGAAACAGACGATTTTCTCCGCTGTCCGCTTCGGTAACGTCATGGGCTCGCGTGGATCTGTTATTCCTCTTTTTCAGCGACAGATTGCGAGACATAAGCATGTGACGTTAACCTCCAGAGAGATGACTCGGTTCATGATGACGAAGAGACAAGCGACGGAGTTGACGATTCGAGCGATGTTTATGGCTCAGGGTGGAGAAGTATTCGTACTAAAGATGCCTGTTATCGGTTTGAATGATCTAAGCGACATTATAATCGAAGAGATGTCGAGCAAGCTTGGAATTAAACAAGAAGATGTGCAGATAAAAGAGATTGGCCTGAGACCTGGAGAGAAAATGTTTGAAGAACTCATGACAGAGGAAGAATCGATTCATGCGCTTGAACTGCGCGATATGTTCATTATTCCGAATCAGTTTGTTGATAAACGTGAATACGAAGGTGCTATACATGCACCTCAACAAAGCTACAGTTCACATTCCGTTCCTCCTATCTCTAAAGTAGAGCTTCGTGCAATATTGAAAGAAAATAAATTGATTGAAATGGATAACATTTCATTGGAGTTGGGAGAATCATGAGAAATGTTGCTATTATCCAGGCGCGTATGGGCTCCAGCCGACTACCTGGCAAAGTGTTATTACCACTAGCGGATAAGACTGTATTGGCGCATGTTATTAATAGAGTCTCAAGTGTACCCCAAATAGATGAAGTGGTTATTGCTACTACGATCAATTCAATCGATGATCCAATTGTGGAAGAAGCAACGAGATTGGGTGCATCGGTGTACAGAGGCAGCGAGGGGCATGTGCTTTCCCGTTACTATGAGGCCGCTATTCGAAGCAAGGCCGATACAGTGGTGAGGATAACGTCAGATTGTCCGGTTATTGATCCTGCGATTACAGATGCGGTCATAACATTCTATAATGAACAAGCTGTTGATTATGCAAGCAATACAATCGAGCGCACATTTCCGAGGGGCCTGGATACTGAGGTGTTTTCGATGGAGTCACTTGAACGCGCTTATCATGAGGCGAATACGGAATCACAATTTGAACATGTAACTCCTTATCTATACCAGCACCCGGAATTGTTTAAGCTTGCTTTCTTCACTGGCAAAGAAGATCATTCTGAGCATCGTTGGACATTGGATACCGCAGAGGATTATCAGCTGCTTACCGAAATTTATAATCGTTTATATTCATCCAATCAGATGTTCCATTGGAAAGAAGTGCTGGAACTGATGCATGAAAATCCCGATCTGTTGCTTATAAACGCCCACATTGAACAAAAGAAGCTAAACGAGTAGCATTCACTATTCACAGAGGGGAAACACATAAATGAGGGTATCCAAATATAGCAAACCAGCTAGTGATGTGCTGGGCTTTAAGCAGGACTTTTTTACGAAGGATCAAGAGCTGCATAAAGAGAATTTACGTCTTGCTCATATTTATGGCAGTCAGCCGAGACGTGATTTATGTAAAAACTGCGGGTTTAAATTGGATACTCCTTTTTTCATCAAACATGACATTGAATATTACCTGTGCTCGCGCTGCACCCATCTGAATGGGGCGCATGAAGATACAGATTCATATGTGGAGCAAGTATACTTGCGGCCGGAAAGTGACTATGCTAAGTATTATCGCTCAGTAGAGAAGCAGGAATATGTCGACCGTGTCAAAAAGGTGTACAGCCCTAAAGTCGATTTTCTGTTAGAGTGTCTGCTGGCTGATGGGAGATATTTGACCAGAAACATTTTTGCTCGGAAACTCATATTTTGTTGAAGAAAAAAGGCTAGATTCTGATACTATCAACTAGGAGAACATGATATGAGAATGCTTCTGATCGGAGCTACAGGTATGCTTGGACAGGCCCTCAGGCAAGAGGCTGCTTCAAGAGGCTATCAAGTAATAGGTGCCGCGCGCCATGGTGCAGACCTGAGCTTGGATATCAGGAATGATGGAGAACTGCGAGAGATTGTTATTGCTAATCGTCCTGATATTATCATTAATACCGCAGCGCTGATTAACCTGCTTGAATGCTCGACAAACCATGATTTGGCCTATCGGGTTAATGCCAGGAGTGTAGGTTTGCTCGCACATCTGGCTCGTGAGATGGAAGCGTATTTTGTTCAAATATCAACGGACCATTATTACACAGGTGGCGGGAGCAATCAGCATGCTGAATTAAGCGAGGTTAATTTGGTCAATGATTATGCCCGTACGAAGTATGCAGGCGAGGCGTTCGCTTTAACCAATCCTGATGCGCTGGTCGTGCGAACGAACATTGTTGGTTTCCGGGGAAGAGCGGAAGCGCCCACTTTTGTGGAGTGGGTAATCCATACTTTAAAAAAACAGGCGCCAATAACGTTATTCGACGATTTCTATACGTCAAGTATCGATGTGAGACAATTTTCGAAAATTTTGATGGATGTCATGCTTCTGAAGCAAAAGGGCATTGTGAACATCGCAAGCAGTGAAGTATGCTCCAAGAAAGAATTTATCGAGAAATTGGCCAAAAAATTTGAAATGAATATTTCGCATGCGGATGTAGATAGTGTCAGAACGATTAAAGATGGAATTATCCGGGCAGAGAGCTTAGGTCTTGATGTGTCATTGGTCGAAAGCTTGCTCGGATATCGAATGCCAGATTCTGATTCGGTCATTGAGAGTCTATATGCGGAATATCAGAAAGGAAGTAACATGATATGAGCCAACAATCCATTAAGATTGGGCAGCGTACAATTTCACTGCAAATGCCGACCTATTTTATCGCGGATGTCGCTTCCAACCATGATGGAGATATCGAGCGGGCTAAAGAGCTGATTTGGATCGCCAAAGAGGCGGGTGCTGACGCCGTGAAATTTCAACATTTCAAGGCGAGTAAAATTGTGAGCGATGTTGGATTTCGCAATATGAAAGTCAGTCATCAAGCATCATGGACCAAGAGCGTCTATGAGGTCTATCAGCAATATGAATGCAATCGGGATTGGACTGAAGAACTGGTTCAGACATCGAACAAAGCCCAGATCGAATTTATGACAACACCATATGATACAGAAGCAATTGAACTTCTAGAGCCCTACATACCGGCATTCAAAATAGGCTCAGGTGATATTACATGGATTTCATTTATTGAACAGATCGCTAAAATCAACAAACCTGTTCTAATCGCTACAGGCGCATCTACGCAAGAGGATGTTGATCGTGCTGTTGAGGCGATTCGAAAGTGGAATAACCAAATTATTCTCATGCAGTGCAATACAAACTATACCGGCAGCCTGGAAAACATGAAATACGTCAATTTAAACGTACTTCGTTTGTATGCTGATAAGTATCCGGATGTCATTCTTGGTCTATCTGATCATACACCGGGACATGCTACAGTACTTGGCGCAATCGCACTTGGCGCCCGGGTTATCGAAAAGCATTTGACAGATGACAATAATCGCATTGGTCCGGATCATGCTTTTTCCATGAATCCTGTAACCTGGCGCGATATGGTGGAACGCAGCCGGGAGCTGGAGGCGGCGCTGGGTGATGGCATTAAACGAATTGAACCGAACGAGTCGGAGACCGCAGTGGTTCAGCGGCGCTGTCTAAGGCTTACTAGAGACATGCAGTCGGGCGAGATCCTGCAGATGTCCGACCTTGAGGAATTAAGACCTGCCCCAATCCAGTCATTCCCTCCATACAAGCTTGTAGAAGTATTGGGCAAGCGTGTGCTCTCGGCGAAGAAACAAGGAGACGAACTACTCGTATCGGATGTGATCAGTTAAGATGTTAAAGGGTGAACATGTTTATTTAAGAGCAGTTGAGCGGAGTGATCTTGAAACGCTGCTGGCGTGGAGGAACAGGCCGGAGAATCGACGGTTCTTCAGAGAATATCGGGAGCTAAATAAAGATAATCAGATGCAATGGTTTGACAAAATCGTTATGGGCGACCGGAATACTTTGATGTTTTCGATCGTAAGACCTGAATCTGATGAGCTGCTGGGCGCATGTGGTCTTTGCTATATTGATTGGGTTAATCGAAGTGCAGATTTTTCAATCTATATCGGTGCAGGAGATTTATATATTGATGACCGATATGCCGACGATGCCGGCCGCTTGATGATGCAATATGGCTTTCATGAGCTCGGTCTTCATCGGTTGTGGAGCGAAATTTATGATTTCGACGATGCCAAGAAGCTGTTTTTCGACAGGTTGGGTTTCACACTTGATGGCAGGCTGAGAGAAACCCACTGGGCTGAGGGGAAGTGGCATGATTCTTTGTTTTACGGCCTGCTGGAGCAAGAATACCAAAACAACAATCGATAGGGTGATATAAATGAATACATTACTTACTGGCGGAGCAGGGTTTATAGGGAGATGGGTTGCCAAAAAGCTGTTGGAAGACGGGCATCGTGTATGGATTATAGATGATTTCTCCAATGGGCGCAAAGAGAATATTGAAGAGTTTATCGACCATCCGAATCTTCAATTCACAGAAGGCGATATTAAGGATCGCTCATTGCTGAAGAATATTTTCGATAACGGGAAGTTTGATATCTGCTATCATCTTGGAGCATCCATTAACGTGCAGGACTCCATCGATGAGCCGGAAACAACGTTTAATAACGATGTAATCGGGACATTTAATGTACTTGAAGAGTGTCGGAAACATCAATCGAAAGTCGTCTTTATGAGTACTTGCATGGTTTATGACCAATGCACGGATCTAACTGGTATTACGGAGCAGCATCCCGTTAAGCCGGCATCCCCATACGCAGGTTCGAAAATTGCTGGAGAAAGCATGGTACTGTCTTATTACTATGCTTATCATCTTCCTACTGTGGTCATTCGTCCGTTTAATACCTATGGTCCGTTTCAGAAAACGGGCGGAGAAGGTGGCGTAGTCGCAATTTTCATCAAAAACAAACTATCCGGCAAGGATCTGAATATATACGGTGAAGGGACTCAAACTCGTGATCTGCTGTATGTCGAAGACAGCGCTCGTTTTGTAGTTGAGGCGGGCTACTCGGATCGTGTGGATGGTCAAGTTGTAAATGCTGGCTTAGGCCGTGATATAACGGTTAATGACTTGGCTTTGCTCGTGGTAGGGGATAAGAGCAGAATCAAGCATGTCGAGCATATTCATCCGCAAAGCGAAATTCAGAAGCTGCTATGCAACTATGACAAGGCGAAGGAACTCCTTGGCTGGGAGCCGGCTGTATCGTTGGAAGAAGGAATTAAACGTACGGAAGAATGGATCGTTCGTACAAATCTGATTTAGGCTCAGGGTCGAAGCCAGTCATTTGAAATGGGCTGGTGAAACACAAATGTATTCGCTTACAAATTAACATTGACAATAATGTGACGACGATGGTATATTCGAAATGTGGTTCACTTTATGTGATTTCCAGCAATTTAAGAATGAAGGGAATGTTCTGAATGCAAGGTAAAGTTAAATGGTTCAACGCTGAGAAGGGTTATGGATTCATCGAGACTGAGCAAGGCGGCGACGTATTTGTTCATTTCTCCGCAATCCAATCCGAAGGTTTCAAAACACTCGAAGAAGGCCAATCGGTTGAATTCGACATCGTTGAAGGTGCTCGTGGACCACAAGCAGCTAACGTAATCAAATTGTAATTATTGGCTGTTAAGCGGCCACACCATATATGGTACGCGCTTAACCAAAAAGTTGTATCAGTAGAGCCCTGGGAAACCAGGGCTTTTTTTATTGTAAATGCGAATGGGTCGTAGTACCTATATCTAAATAATGCTCGTAATCTTTTTATAATATTTAGATTCTAGTCTTGTTTCTACACCAGTCTATATTTTTTTAGAAAAATAGTTCTGTATGCTGTAATTATACTAAACAATCCTTAGAATTCTTCCGATAGTATTATGGTAGAACATTACTTTTACTGTGGAGGAATACATATGAAGTTGTGGCCGGAATCCAAAGTTAAACCCAGTTCCAAAGCTAAGTCTAAGTCTTTAAGCCTACCTGTCGCATTGTTAAGTGCATCGTTGCTATTAACTTCTGTAAACCCTGCTGTTGGATATGCAGCAGCGACATCAACACCTGCAGCAGCAGCGATCGCTGTAGAAAACAATAAGGTGGGGGTAAAAGACACTGTAAAAGTGACTGGTCTTGTAGCTGGCGATATCGTAAAAGTGTATAACGCTGCTACAGCGGGTACTTTGTTAGGTTCCGCCACAGTACCAGTAGATGGAACGGAAGTAACTGTCGAGATCGATCAGGTGGGAAGTGGAGCTGGCAGCGTATATGTCTCAGTAACAAGTGATGGGATGACGGAAAGCACACGTACCCCTAAGCCTTTTCTATCGGAAACCTCTGTAGCGTTGCTGGCATCAGCGATTACAATTAGTAATGAAAAAACAGGCAGCGCAGATACTGTTAAAGTAACGGGCTTAGCCGAAGGCGACGTTATAACCGTATATGGTAGTGTCGTTGAAAGTGCGACAGTTCCGGGAGGCGCTACGGAAGTCACCGTATCCAAAGCAGACCTTTTGGCGGCAACAGGCGGAACGGCACAGGTTTCGGTTACTAAATATAATAAATTAGAAAGCACTCGTATATCTAAAGCTTATGCTAGTGAACCGGTATCGACTGCCCCGGTAGCAGCGAACATTATTGTTGCAAATAACAAAGTAGGCGTCAACGACACCGTGAAAGTAACGGGCCTTGTAGCAGGCGACGTTGTAAATGTGTACAAAGCGGCAACGGGCGGCACTGCGGTTGGAACGGCAACGGTAGCGGAAGATGCTACGGAAGCAACGGTAACCATCGAGCAGATTGCAGCGACGGCAGGCAGCGTATACGTAAGCGTGAAGAGCACAGATAAGCTGGAGAGCGTAAGAACGGTTAAAGCGTATGACTCCGAAATCAGCGCAGCACCGGCAGCAACGGCCATTACGGTGACCAATGCGGCAACAGGCAGTGCAGATACGGTGAAAGTAACGGGCCTTGTAGCAGGCGACATCGTGAATGTATACGGAGTAGCAACGGGCGGTACGGTGCTTGAAACCGCAACGGTTGCTGAGGACGCTACGGAAGTGACGGTTTCCAAAGTAGACATGTTGGCAGTGGCTGGCGGCACCGCGTATGTAACAGTAACAAAAGCGAACAAGCTGGAGAGTACGCGTGTTGCGAAAGCATACGTGACGCAGCCGGTATCCACGGCACCAGTAGCAGCGAACATTACGGTTGCGAACAACAAAGTAGGCACTAGCGATACCGTGAAAGTAACGGGCCTGACAGCAGGCGATGTTGTAAGTGTGTACAAAGCAGCAACGGGCGGCACTGCGGTTGGAACAGCAACGGTAGCTGAAGATGCTACGGAAGCGACGGTAACCATCGAACAGATCGCAGCAACGGCGGGCAGCGTATACGTGAGCGTAACCAGCACAGATAAGCTGGAGAGCGTAAGAACGGTTAAGGCGTATGACTCCGAAATCAGCGCAGCGCCAGCAGCAACGGCCATTACGGTGACCAATGCGGCAACAGGCAGTGCAGATACGGTGAAAGTAACCGGCCTAGCAGCAGGCGACATCGTGAATGTATACGGAGTAGCAACGGGCGGTACGGTGCTTGAAACGGCAACGGTTGCTGAGGACGCTACGGAAGTGACGGTATCCAAAGTAGATATGCTTACAGTTTCGGGTGGTACAGCTTATGTAACCGTAACGAAAGCGAACAAGCTGGAGAGCACGCGTGTTGCGAAAGCATACGTGACGCAGCCGGTATCGACGGCACCAGTAGCAGCTAACATTACGGTTGCCAACAACAAAGTAGGCACCAGCGATACGGTGAAAGTAACGGGCCTGACAGCAGGCGATGTTGTAAGTGTGTACAAAGCAGCAACGGGCGGCACTGCGGTTGGAACGGCAACGGTAGCGGAAGATGCTACGGAAGCAACGGTAACCATCGAGCAGATCGCAGCAACGGCAGGCAGCGTATACGTAAGCGTGAAGAGCGAGGACAAGCTGGAGAGCGTAAGAACGGTTAAAGCGTATGACTCCGAAATCAGCGCAGCGCCAGCAGCAGCGGCCATTACGGTGACCAATGCAGCAACAGGCAGTGCAGATACGGTGAAAGTAACCGGTCTTGTGGCGGGCGACATCGTGAATGTATACGGAGTAGCAACGGGCGGTACGGTGCTTGAAACAGCAACGGTCGCTGAGGATGCTACGGAAGTGACCGTATCCAAAGTAGACATGCTGGCAGTCGCTGGCGGCACCGCGTATGTAACCGTAACAAAAGCGAACAAGCTGGAGAGTACGCGTGTTGCGAAAGCATACGTGACGCAGCCGGTATCGACAGCACCAGTAGCGGCTAACATTACGGTTGCCAACAACAAAGTAGGCACCAGCGATACGGTGAAAGTAACGGGCCTTGTAGCAGGCGACGTTATAAATGTGTACAAAGCGGCAACGGGCGGCACTGCGGTTGGAACGGCAACGGTAGCGGAAGATGCGACCGAAGCGACGGTAACCATCGAGCAGATTGCAGCAACGGCAGGCAGCGTATACGTAAGCGTGAAGAGCGAGGACAAGCTGGAGAGCGTAAGAACAGTTAAAGCATATGACTCCGAGATCAGCGCAGCACCGGCAGCAACGGCCATTACGGTGACCAATGCAGCAACAGGCAGTGCAGATACGGTGAAAGTGACCGGCCTTGTGGCAGGCGACATCGTGAATGTATACGGAGTAGCAACGGGTGGTACGGTGCTGGAAACGGCAACGGTCGCTGAAGATGCTACGGAAGTGACCGTATCCAAAGTAGACATGCTGGCAGAAGCAGGCGGCACCGCGTACGTAACAGTAACGAAAGCAAACAAGCTGGAGAGCACGCGCGTTGCGAAAGCGTACGTGACGCAGCCGGTATCCACGGCGCCAGTAGCAGCTAACATTACGGTTGCCAACAACAAAGTAGGCACCAGCGATACCGTGAAAGTAACGGGCCTTGCAGCAGGCGATGTTGTAAGTGTGTACAAAGCAGCAACGGGCGGCACTGCGATTGGAACGGCAACGGTAGCGGAAGATGCTACGGAAGCAACCGTCACCATCGAGCAGATCGCAGCAACGGCAGGCAGCGTATACGTAAGCGTGAAGAGCGAAGACAAGCTGGAGAGCGTAAGAACAGTTAAAGCGTACGACTCCGAGATCAGCGCAGCGCCAGCAGCAGCGGCCATTACGGTGACTAATGCAGCAACAGGCAGTGCAGATACGGTGAAAGTAACCGGCCTTGTAGCAGGCGATATCGTAAATGTATA
This sequence comes from Paenibacillus oenotherae, assembly GCF_019443105.1. Lineage (GTDB taxonomy): Bacteria > Bacillota > Bacilli > Paenibacillales > Paenibacillaceae > Paenibacillus_Z > Paenibacillus_Z oenotherae. The sequence goes on along the minus strand of NZ_JAHZIJ010000005.1, from coordinate 54,109 downwards.
CGGAGTAGCAACGGGCGGTACGGTGCTGGAAACGGCAACGGTCGCTGAAGATGCTACGGAAGTGACCGTATCCAAAGTAGACATGCTGGCAGAAGCAGGCGGCACTGCGTATGTAACCGTAACAAAAGCGAACAAGCTGGAGAGCACGCGTGTTGCGAAAGCGTACGTGACGCAGCCGGTATCGACAGCACCAGTAGCAGCTAACATTACGGTTGCCAACAACAAGCTGGGTGTAGACGACACCGTGAAAGTAACGGGTCTGACAGCAGGCGATGTTGTAAGTGTGTACAAAGCAGCAACGGGCGGCACTGCGATTGGAACGGCAACGGTAGCGGAAGATGCTACGGAAGCAACCGTCACCATCGAGCAGATCGCAGCAACGGCAGGCAGCGTATACGTAAGCGTGAAGAGCGAGGACAAGCTGGAGAGCGTAAGAACAGTTAAAGCGTATGACTCCGAGATCAGCGCAGCACCGGCAGCAACGGCCATTACGGTGACCAATGCGGCAACAGGAACTGCAGATACGGTGAAAGTAACCGGCCTTGTAGCAGGCGACATCGTGAACGTATACGGAGTAGCAACGGGTGGTACGGTGCTGGAAACGGCAACGGTTGCTGAGGATGCTACAGAAGTCACGGTATCCAAAGTAGACATGCTGGCAGAAGCAGGCGGCACGGCATATGTAACAGTAACGAAAGCGAACAAGCTGGAGAGCACGCGCGTTGCGAAAGCGTATGTGACGCAGCCGGTATCCACGGCGCCAGTAGCGGCTAACATTACGGTTGCCAACAACAAGCTGGGTGTAGACGACACGGTGAAAGTAACGGGTCTGACAGCAGGCGACGTTGTAAATGTGTACAAAGCAGCAACGGGCGGCACTGCGATTGGAACGGCAACGGTAGCGGAAGATGCTACGGAAGCGACCGTAACCATCGAGCAGATCGCAGCAACGGCAGGCAGCGTATACGTAAGCGTGAAGAGCGAGGACAAGCTGGAGAGCGTAAGAACAGTTAAAGCGTACGACTCCGAGATCAGCGCAGCACCAGCAGCAGCGGCCATTACGGTGACCAATGCGGCAACGGGCAGTGCAGATACGGTGAAAGTAACCGGCCTTGTAGCAGGAGACATCGTGAACGTATACGGAGTAGCAACGGGCGGTACTGTGCTGGAAACGGCAACGGGCGCTGAGGATGCTACGGAAGTGACCGTATCCAAAGTGGATATGTTATCAGAAACAGGCGGCACTGCGTATGTAACAGTAACGAAAGCGAACAAGCTGGAGAGCACGCGCGTTGCGAAAGCGTACGTGACGCAGCCGGTATCGACGGCACCAGTAGCAGCTAACATTACGGTTGCCAACAACAAAGTAGGCACTAGCGATACGGTGAAAGTAACGGGTCTGGCAGCAGGAGATGTTGTGAGTGTGTACAAAGCAGCAACGGGCGGCACTGCGGTTGGAACAGCAACGGTAGCGGAAGATGCTACGGACGCAACGGTAACCATCGAGCAGATCGCAGCAACGGCAGGCAGCGTATACGTAAGCGTGAAGAGCGAGGACAAGCTGGAGAGCGTAAGAACAGTTAAAGCATATGACTCCGAAATCAGCGCAGCACCAGCAGCAACGGCCATTACGGTGACCAATGCGGCAACAGGCAGTGCAGATACGGTGAAAGTGACCGGCCTAACAGCAGGCGACATCGTGAATGTATACGGAGTAGCAACGGGCGGTACGGTGCTGGAAACGGCAACGGTTGCTGAGGATGCTACGGAAGTGACGGTATCCAAAGTAGACATGCTGGCAGAAGCAGGCGGCACGGCATATGTAACCGTAACGAAAGCGAACAAGCTGGAGAGCACGCGCGTTGCGAAAGCGTATGTGACGCAGCCGGTATCCACGGCGCCAGTAGCGGCTAACATTACGGTTGCCAACAACAAAGTAGGCACCAGCGATACCGTGAAAGTAACCGGCCTGGTAGCAGGAGATGTTGTGAGTGTGTACAAAGCAGCAACGGGCGGCACTGCAGTTGGAACAGCAACGGTAGCGGAAGATGCTACGGACGCAACGGTAACCATCGAGCAGATCGCAGCAACGGCAGGCAGCGTATACGTAAGCGTGAAGAGCGAGGACAAGCTGGAGAGCGTAAGAACGGTTAAGGCGTATGATTCCGAGACCAGCGCAGCACCAGCAGCAACGGCCATTACGGTGACCAATGCGGCAACAGGAACCGCAGATACGGTGAAAGTAACCGGCCTTGTAGCAGGCGACATCGTGAACGTATACGGAGTAGCAACGGGTGGTACTGTGCTGGAAACGGCAACGGTTGCTGAAGATGCTACGGAAGTTACCGTATCCAAAGTGGATATGTTATCAGAAACAGGCGGCACTGCGTATGTAACAGTAACGAAAGCGAACAAGCTGGAGAGCACGCGCGTTGCGAAAGCGTACGTGACGCAGCCGGTATCGACGGCACCAGTAGCAGCTAACATTACGGTTGCCAACAACAAAGTAGGCACTAGCGATACGGTGAAAGTAACGGGTCTGGCAGCAGGAGATGTTGTGAGTGTGTACAAAGCAGCAACGGGCGGCACTGCGGTTGGAACAGCAACGGTAGCGGAAGATGCTACGGACGCAACGGTAACCATCGAGCAGATCGCAGCAACGGCAGGCAGCGTATACGTAAGCGTGAAGAGCGAGGACAAGCTGGAGAGCGTAAGAACAGTTAAAGCGTATGACTCCGAGATCAGCGCAGCACCGGCAGCAACGGCCATTACGGTGACCAATGCGGCAACAGGAACTGCAGATACGGTGAAAGTAACCGGCCTTGTAGCAGGCGACATCGTGAACGTATACGGAGTAGCAACGGGTGGTACGGTGCTGGAAACGGCAACGGTTGCTGAAGATGCTACGGAAGTTACCGTATCCAAAGTGGATATGCTGACAGAAACAGGCGGCACCGCGTACGTAACAGTAACGAAAGCGAACAAGCTGGAGAGCACGCGTGTTGCGAAAGCGTATGTAACGCAGCCGGTATCGACAGCACCAGTAGCAGCTAACATTACGGTTGCCAACAACAAGCTGGGTGTAGACGACACCGTGAAAGTAACGGGTCTTGCAGCAGGCGATGTTGTAAGTGTGTACAAAGCAGCAACGGGCGGCACTGCGATTGGAACGGCAACGGTAGCGGAAGATGCTACGGAAGCAACCGTCACCATCGAGCAGATCGCAGCAACGGCAGGCAGCGTATACGTAAGCGTGAAGAGCGAGGACAAGCTGGAGAGCGTAAGAACGGTTAAAGCGTATGACTCCGAGATCACAGCTCCACCAGTGGCTAACAATATTGTTGTTTTGAATAATGATGGTTCTGACGATATTGTACGGGTTACAGGCCTGCAGGCTGGTGATATCGTGAAGGTATACGATGTAGCAACGGGCGGTACAGCAGTGGGAACAGCGACTGTTGCAGATGGAAAATCATCTGTGAATGTATCGATTGAGCAATTATCCGTATCTGCAGGAAAAGTGTACATTTCCATTACTCGTGGAAACAAACAAGAAAGCACACGTGTAGTGAAAGATTATATTGCGGAGTAATTATAGCGGATGCTAGTCGGTTTCCCTTTGGTTTCTAAAGCGGCATATTAGAAACCAAAGGGCCTTTTTTAAACGTCCATATAACTTACCTAAATATTCTGACAAAACAGAAAATAGTTTTGTCTCTTCCTCACTGCCTATGTTATAATAAGATCACGTAAAGGAGGAATGCCCCATGGAATACAACATTCGAGGTCAACACATTCAAGTGACAGACGCGATGCGCGATTTTGTCGAAAAGAAGCTTAGCCGCCTGGAAAAGTATTTTGAAGAGACAATAACCTCCGATATTAACGTGACGATGTCCGTCACTAAAGGTAAACATGCAGTTGAAGTTACGATCCCGCTTCCGAATGTAATGTTAAGAGCGGAAGAGAAAAGCGAGGACATGTACGCTTCCGTCGATCTGGTGGTGGACAAACTGGAACGTCAAATTCGCAAGAACAAGACGAAGCTGAACCGTAAGTTCCGCCAGAGCAGCGGCATTCGATCTCTCTTCAAGGAAGAGGGCGCATCAGTGAAGGTGTTGGAGGAAGAGGATGATCTGGAGGTCGTCCGTACGAAGCGATTCCAGCTCAAACCGATGGATGTGGAAGAAGCCATACTGCAAATGAACATGGTTGGCCATTCCTTCTTCATGTTCGCCAATGCAGCAACCAAGGAAGTGAATGTCGTTTATAAACGCAGTGATGGCAAATATGGACTTATTGAGCAGGACTAATTCAATACTTATATCATGAAAACACAAGGGCACGCTTCTTACTCGAAGCGCCGCCCTTTTTATATCCGCAGCCCGCTTGCATTGCGGGAAATGCCGCAAACTGTTACAATTTATGCAAAGAGGCGTAACAACGAAAGGGGAAGACCATGCTCGGACTTGTAAAGAAAATATTCGGTGACGCCAATGAACGTGAAATTAAACGTTTGATGCGTATCGTTGAACAAATTAATGGATTGGAATCGCAAATTTCTCAGCTGTCGGATGAGGCTCTGCGCGGCAAGACAGATGAATTTAAAGCTCGCATCGCCAAAGGCGAGGAGCCAATTAATCTGCTTCCGGAAGCTTTTGCCGTAACTCGTGAAGCTTCCAAGCGGGTGCTTGACAAGCGGCATTACGATGTTCAACTCATAGGCGGTATGGTGCTTCATGACGGCAAGATCGCCGAGATGAAGACAGGTGAAGGTAAGACGCTTGTCGCTACGCTTGCCGTTTATTTGAATGCGCTTGTGGGCAAGGGCGTCCACGTTGTCACGGTCAATGATTACCTGGCACTGCGGGACAGCCAACAGATGGGCGTGCTGTATGAATTTTTGGGCCTGACTGTCGGCTGCAATCTGCATGGACTAACACATGCGCAGAAGCAGGAAGCATACGCTTGCGACATCACTTATGGAACAAACAATGAATTCGGCTTCGACTATTTGCGTGACAATATGGTTCTGTATAAGGAACAGATGGTTCAGCGTCCGCTATACTTTGCTATCATTGACGAGGTGGACTCCATCCTGGTTGATGAGGCGCGTACGCCGCTTATTATATCGGGACAAGCTGCGAAGTCAACGGAAATGTATTTTGCCGCAGACCGCTTTGTCAGCCGTTTGAGACAGGATGAGGACTATACGATCGATGTGAAGCTCCGTTCTGTTACGATTACTGAAGAGGGCGTGGCGAAGGCAGAACGGGCTTTCGGCATTGAGAATCTGTTTGATCATGCCAATGTACTGATCAATCACCATATTCAGCAAGCGCTCAAAGCGCATGCCATAATGAAGCGCGACGTGGACTATGTTGTACAGGAAGATGAAGTTGTCATTGTTGATGAGTTCACAGGCCGTTTGATGGCTGGACGCCGTTATAGCGATGGTCTGCATCAGGCGATTGAAGCCAAGGAGCAGATCAAGGTTCAGAACGAGAGCATGACGCTTGCAACGATCACCTTCCAGAACTATTTCCGTATGTACCGCAAGCTGGCCGGGATGACCGGTACGGCGAAGACGGAGGAAGAAGAGTTCAAGAAAATTTATGGTCTTGATGTTATTCAAGTGCCAACGAACCGCCAGATGATTCGTAATGACATCGCAGATGTTGTCTACAAGACGGAGAATGGCAAGTTCAAAGCGGTCGTTGAAGAGATTGTGGAGCGTCACAAGAAGAACCAGCCGGTGCTTGTCGGTACGGTTTCCATTGAGAATTCGGAGCGCTTGTCTGATATGCTGAAGAAGCGCGGCGTCACCCATAAGGTTCTCAATGCGAAATATCATGCTGAGGAAGCCGAGATCATCTCGCGTGCCGGGCAAGAGGGTTCCGTTACTATCGCCACTAACATGGCTGGCCGTGGTACCGACATTCTTCTGGGGGATAACGTCCCGACTTCGGGCGGTCTTCACATTATCGGTACAGAGCGGCATGAGAGCCGCCGTATTGACAACCAGCTCCGTGGACGTGCCGGACGTCAAGGCGATCCTGGTTCATCTCAATTTTATCTGTCGCTGGAAGATGAATTAATGCGCCGTTTCGGCTCTGACAATATTATGGGCATGATGGAGCGCCTCGGCTTTGATGAGGATCAACCGATCGAGAGCCGTCTAATTACACGCGCTATTGAGTCTGCACAGAAGCGGGTAGAGGGCAACAACTTCGACCAGCGAAAAATCGTCCTTCAGTACGATGATGTGATGAACCAGCAGCGGGAAATCATCTATAAGCAGCGCCGTGAAGTGCTGTACTCCGAGAATATTCGTGATGTTGTGCTTGAGATGATCAAGCCGGTTATCGAGCGCTCTGTAGCTGCTCACTGTCCGAGCGACGAGGTTCCTGAGAACTGGGAGCTGCAGGAAATTGTTGATTATGCGCAGGGCACATTCCTTCATGAGGGAATGATTACGAAGGATGACCTGTGGGGCAAGGAAGTCGAAGAGATTACGGATTACCTCTATAATAAAGTGATTGAATTGTACGACCGCAGGGAAGAAGAGATCGGCATTGAGACAATGCGCGAATTCGAGAAGGTCGTCGTGCTGCGTGCCGTGGACAGCAAGTGGATGGATCACATCGATGCAATGGATCAGCTGCGTCAAGGTATTCACCTGCGTGCATACGGAGGAACCGATCCGCTGCGCGAGTATCAGTTCGAGGGCTTCGAGATGTTCAAGGAAATGATCGACAGCATCCAGGAAGAAGTTACCAAATATATTATGAAGGCGCATGTAGAGAGCAATCTGGAGCGCCAGGAAGTTGCCAAGGGGCAGACCGAGTCCGGTGGCGGCGGAAGCAGCGAGCCGCAGGCCAAGCGTCCTGTCAAACGCGAGGAGCGCGTGGGACGCAACGATCCGTGTCCGTGCGGAAGCGGCAAGAAGTACAAGCAGTGCCACGGACAATAGTCCTGCTCGCCGCATAGAGTAGGGCAGAACAATATGTTGAGGTGAATCGATAGTCATGATAGATGTATCTGTAAAGCAAGACCTGCGTGAGATGGCGAAGCGGCTTCAAAATTTAAGGGGGTCTCTTTGACTTAGATCTCAAGCAGGAAATGATCGCGAACTACGAAGAAAAAATGACGGCGCCCGACTTCTGGGATGATAACGACCGGGCGCAGAGCACGATTTCCGAGCTGAATGCGGTCAAATCTGTCGTCGAGCAATATGAGCGGCTTACGGCCAGCCAGGATGATCTGCAGACGATGCTGGAGCTGGCAGAGGAAGAGGAGGACGAAGCGCTGGAAGCGGACATTGCGAGCAGTGTGCAGGAGCTTGTCCGCAATGTAAGTGAATTCGAGCTTCAACTGCTGCTTAACCAGCCTTACGACAAGCTGAACGCTATACTGGAGCTTCATCCGGGCGCTGGCGGGACAGAGTCGCAGGATTGGGGGCAGATGCTCTACCGGATGTATACAAGATGGGCGGAGAAGCATGGCTTCAAGGTCGAGGTGCTTGATTATTTGCCGGGAGATGAAGCGGGCATCAAGAGCGTGACCATTCTTGTCAAAGGCTACAATGCCTATGGCTATCTCAAGGCGGAGAAAGGCGTACACCGGCTTGTCCGGATATCGCCATTCGATTCCTCGGGAAGAAGGCATACGTCATTCGTCTCCTGCGATATTATGCCGGAGATTCAGGATGATATCGAGATCGAGATTCGGTCGGAGGACTTGAAGATTGATACCTACCGGGCCAGCGGTGCCGGCGGTCAGCATATTAATAAGACGGAATCGGCCATTCGGATTACCCATATTCCTAGCGGTATCGTTGTAGCGTGCCAGACGCAGCGTTCACAAATTCAGAACCGCGAGAGCGCTATGACGATGCTCCGCTCCAAGCTCTACGAGCGCAAGATCGAGGAGCAGGAGAAGCAGCTGGCAGAAATCCGTGGAGAGCAGTCGGATATCGCTTGGGGCAGCCAGATTCGCTCCTATGTTTTTCATCCGTACAGTATGGTGAAGGATCACCGCACATCGGTGGAGACCGGTAATGTCGGCGCAGTTATGGACGGCGATCTCGATGCTTTCATCGACGGTTATTTGCGGAGCCAGATTCGTTCTGAACAAGCATAAATAAGGATAACGCTAAGCGGATGCATAGCGAAGGGGAAGAGTTCCTACACTGATAGAGTGTGGGAACTCTTTTTTTGGTTCAGGAAAGGTGAGCAGATCGATGTCGGATAGCCGGGATAAAGCGGAATTGCAGTATTTTCAGGAAGAGAAGAGGGGAAGCCGCAGCAGCAATCACAGGAGAGAGCCCCGCCCCCGTGTGCAAGCGGTCATAAATGTCATTCTATTGCTGTCAGGCTCACTGTTCATCGCTGTAAGCTTCAATGTGTTTCTGGTTCCGCTTGGAATCGCATCCGGCGGTGTTTCCGGGGTTTCTATACTGGTGAACCGGCTAACCGGCATTCAGCCTGCGTTTATTCAGTGGGCATTCAATGTGCCGCTGTTTCTGCTTGGCCTGTGGCTGCTGGGCAAGCGCTTCGCGCTGAAGACCGCGCTTGGCTCATTTGTGCTGCCGCTATTCGTGCTGCTCACCTCGCATTGGCCGCCCCTGACAGAAAATGCGCTGCTTGCTGCGATTTATGGGGGCATGGGTGTTGGTGCCGGCTTAGGGCTTGTATTTCGAGGCAGGGGCTCAACAGGCGGACTGGATCTGGCTGCGCAGCTGCTTCACCGCTATACGGGCATACGATTGGGCTTGGCTGTAGCCTGCTTCGACGGGCTGGTTATTGCTGCAGCGGGAGTGCTCATCTCTCCGGAGGTCTCGCTTTATGCGCTCATAGGCTTGTTCGTGACGAGCAAAACCATTGATTTCATCCAGACGGGTCTGGCGCTGTCCAAGGTAGCTTTTATCATCTCCTGCCGGCCTGATGACATTACGCAAGCGGTACTGCATGATTTGGACCGGGGGCTGACAAGTTTGGACGGACACGGCGGATATACGGGCCAGGAGCGTCGTGTGCTGATGGTTGTGGTGGGCCAAGGAGAGGTATCCAAGCTCAAGCAGCTGGTGCGATCCGTCGATCCGGGCGCTTTTGTAATTATTAGTGATACGGCGGAGGTGCTCGGAGAAGGATTCAAGCTGCCTTGAGGCGGGGAGGGATAGAATATGATTTATGCGTTGAATTTATATTAATGAACATGTATAATAATACATTAAACAGGCTATTTCTTCTGCCCTCTGGTTCGTGTAAAATGGATAGTTAGGAAGTTAACGGATGGGAGAGAGACAAGTATGAGTTCGAAAGTGAATGCAGCAATTATCGGCTCTACCGGATATGGCGGTGTTGAGCTCATTCGGCTGCTGGCCAGCCATCCCGGAGTTGAAGTGACCTCTGTCATTTCATCCTCGAGCGCAGGCTCGCCAATCGCGGAGGGATACCCGCATTTAACTGAAATACGTACTGATTTGCTGGATGACGTCGATGCGGCGCTCATTAAGAGCAAAGCGGACGTTGTATTCATAGCAACACCGGCAGGCATTGCGTCGAAGCTTGTGCCTTCCTTATTGGATGCCGGGCTTCGCGTCATCGATATTTCGGGCGACTTGCGTCTGAAATCGCGCGAGCAGTACCAGCTGTGGTACAAGAAAGAAGCGGCTGAGCAGAAGTATCTCGATCAGGCGGTGTACGGACTTGCCGAGGTGTATGGAGATGCGGTGCGCGGCGTCGATCTGGTCTCTAATCCGGGCTGCTTCCCGACAGCTACGCTGCTGGGACTGATACCGGCGGTGAAGGCGGGCTATATTGATCCTTCAACGATTATCATCGATGCCAAATCGGGCGTTTCCGGGGCAGGACGCGGAGCTAATCTCGGCACTCATTATGCGGAAATTAACGAGAACTTCAAGGCGTACAAAATAAACAAGCATCAGCATACCCCGGAGATCGAGCAGGTGCTGACAGATGTGGCCGGCAAGCCGGTTCTGACAACGTTCACGACACATCTGGTCCCTATGACACGCGGAATAATGAGCACGATGTATGCATCGGTTCAAGGCGGCTACAGCGCAGAGGACTTCGTTTCCCTGTACCGCAATTACTATGAGGGACGCCGTTTCGTTCGTGTCCGCAGCGAGGGCACATGGCCGGCTACCAAAGAAGTATCAGGCTCCAACTATTGCGACATCGGCTTCTCGGTGGATGAGAGAACGGGCCGGGTTACGATTGTGTCTGTTATCGATAATCTGGTCAAAGGCGCTGCTGGTCAAGCGATACAGAACCTGAATCTGATGATGGGCTGGGACGAGACGCTGGGACTTCAATTTGTGCCGATGTATCCTTAATAGGTTTAATGCCGTTTATTTGGCCTGGCGGCGGGCAGATCAAGCCATTATGAGCGATCGCTATTTATATAAAGAAGGAGACTCGATTGTAAAATGGGACAGGGGAACATTGAAGCAGCCTTCTCGGTTGTGCCGGAGGGTTCGGTTACAACGCCCAAAGGCTTCAAAGCAGGGGGCTTGCACTGCGGCTTGAAGAAGACGACGCGCCATGATCTTGGCGCGATTGTTTGTGAGGTGCCTGCGACGGCGGCTGGCGTCTACACGACGAATGTATTCCAAGCGGCGCCGATTCAGGTGACGCGCGAGAGCATCGGCGCAGGCGGAGTGCTGCGCGCTGTCATCGTGAACAGCGGCAATGCCAATGCTTGCACGGGCAAGCAGGGCGATGCTGACGCTTACGAGATGAGGAGCGGCTTCGCTGCAGCGATCGGCGTGGCGCCGGAGCATGTTGCCGTAGCCTCGACAGGCGTCATCGGCGAGAATCTCAAGATGGATCGCGTTCGCAGCGGCATCGCGGAGCTGCCGTCGAAGCTGGCGGACAGCTATGAAGCAGCGGATGATTTCTGCCAAGCTATTCTGACCACCGACCTGGTGAAGAAAGAAGTATGCGTGTCCGTTACAGTCAATGGCCGGACCGTTCATATAGCGGGCGCCTCCAAGGGCTCGGGAATGATACATCCCAATATGGCGACAATGCTCGGATTCGTGACAACGGATGCCGCTATTGGCAGCGAAGCGCTGCACAGCCTGCTGCGCCAGGCAACCGATCTTACCTTCAACATGATTACCGTGGATGGGGATACAAGCACGAATGACATGCTCGTGGCAATGGCCAGCGGTCTTGCAGGCAACGAGGAGCTCACCGCAGAGCACCCTGATTGGGCAGCATTCGCAGCCGGACTTCGCTATGTGTGCGAAGTGCTGGCGAAGGCGATTGCCCGTGACGGAGAAGGCGCAACGAAGCTTGTAGAGGTTCAGGTGCGGGGAGCGGTATCGGACGAGGCAGCGAAGGCGATTGCCAAGACGGTAATCGGATCCTCGCTTGTGAAATCGGCGGTGTTTGGCGCTGACGCCAACTGGGGCCGAATTATTGCAGCTGTTGGACGGGCAGGGCAGCCGGTTAATCCCGAGACAGTGGATATCCGCCTAGGCGACATCGTTACACTGCAGCAGTCGCGTCCGATCGGATTTGACGAGGATGCGGCGCTTGAATATTTGAAGGGCGACACGGTCGTTATTCACGTTGATTTACATATGGGCAGCGGCGCGGCCACAGCATGGGGCTGCGACTTGACGTACGACTACGTCCGCATTAATGCGGCGTACCGGACGTAAGGATACAGGAACGGATGAAAGGGACGAAACAAATATGGAGCAACGGTTTGTCATGAAATGCGGCGGCAGTACGCTTGCGGCGCTGCCGGCTTCTTTTTTTGCCGACCTGCGGGGCTTGCAGGAAAGTGGCGTCAAACCCGTTATCGTACATGGCGGCGGGCCTGCGATATCGGATACCTTGACGAAGCTTGGGATCGAGAGCGGCTTTGTGAACGGGCTTCGCAAGACGAGCGAAGAGGTGCTAGATGTCGTTGAGATGGTGCTTGCAGGACGGATCAACAAGGAGATTGTCCGCAAAATTCAGCAGGGCGGCGCGAAGTCGCTCGGCTTATCCGGCGTGGATGGACAATTGATTATGGCGCAGCCGGTTGCCAATGCAGCGGAAATCGGCTTTGTCGGCGATGTCACAGATGTGAATGCCGAGATTATCGAAGGTGTTATGGGCATGGGGTATATTCCGGTCATCGCGCCAATCGGCATCGACGAGGCAGGACAGCGTTACAACATCAATGCGGATACCGCCGCTGGCGCGGTTGCTTCTCATCTGGGAGTTGAACGGATGATTGTCGTTACCGATGTGCCGGGCATACTGAAGACAATTGATGGCGAGAAGCGTGTTCTCCCTGCTGTTACCGTGGAAGAGATTGAAGCGATGATTGAGAGCGGCGAGATTTATGGCGGCATGATTCCCAAAGTTCGCGCAGCCATTCAATGCATTCAAGGGAACGTTCGGGAGGTCATCATTGTTAATGGCGACGAGCCGAACGTTCTCAGCCGGGCGGTGCTGGAAGGCGGCATCGGCACACGCATTGTGCAAGCATGATGGAAGAGGTGACGATATAATGAGCGATAACAACAAAGCAGCAGCGCAGCAAGGGGCTGGAAGCTCGCTGTTTCCGACCTATGCAAGATTTCCGCTTACCCTTGTAAAGGGGAAGGGAAGCAGGCTGTGGGATGACCAAGGGAATCAATATTTGGATTTTATGAGCGGGATTGCGGTTACGAATCTGGGCCATGCGCCTGATCGCATCAAGGAAGCGCTCGTGAAGCAGCTTGATGAGCTGTGGCATGTATCCAATCTGTTTCACATACCGAATCAGGAAGCTGCGGGCAAGCTGCTGACAGACAACAGCCATGCGGATGCCGTGTTTTTCTGCAATTCAGGCGCGGAGGCGAATGAAGCGGCGATCAAGCTTGCCCGCCGTTATCATCAGAAGGTAATCGGCAGCGGCCGCTGCGAGATCATCACCTTCGAGCAGTCCTTCCATGGCCGGACATTGGCGACATTGACAGCTACAGGACAGGACAAAGTCAAGGAAGGCTTCTCCCCGCTTCCGGGAGGCTTTGTTACAGTACCCCTGCACGATATTCCGGCACTGGAATCTGCAATTACGGACCAAACAGCGGCGATCATGCTGGAGCTGATCCAGGCGGAGGGCGGCATACATGCTGTTGAGCCTGCATTCCTGCAGCATATATCGAAGCTGTGCAAGGAGCATGGCCTGCTGCTTATTATTGATGAAATTCAGACAGGCATGGGCCGCACGGGCAAGCTGTTCGCATTCCAGCACTATGGCATAGAGCCGGATATTTTCACATTGGCCAAAGGCTTGGGAAGCGGCTTTCCCGTTGGCGCGATGCTGGCGAAAGGCCCGCTTGTCGAGGCGTTCAGCGCTGGCAGCCATGGCTCTACCTTCGGCGGAACTCCACTGGCGACGGCAGCTGTGAAGGCTACCATCGAGACGATCGTAGACGAGAAGCTTGCGGATCGTGCGGCAGAGATGGGAGATTACTTGATCGGGCAGCTTCGCGAGAAGCTTGCCGGTCATCCGCTTGTAACGGAAGTTCGCGGCAGAGGTCTAATTGTCGGCATTGCCTGCACCGAGCCTGTCGGAGCTTTTATCAATGAGGGCCAGAAGCGGGGACTGCTTGTCATAACCGCTGGGCCGAATGTCATTCGTCTGCTTCCTAATCTGCTCGTCACACGCGAAGAAATTGATGAGGCTGTAGGGATACTGGCTGCGATGTTTGCAGAGAGAACAGCAACGGCACAATAACGAGAGAAGGGAGTTTGAATAGATGCAATCTATCTTACATGAAGAGATGGCCCTTAATTTGAAAGGGCGGGACTTTATCGCTTTAGCTGATTATAAGCCGGAGGAAGTCCGCTATCTGATTGAGCTTGCTATCGCATTGAAACAGAAGCAGAAGGCAGGAGAGATCTACCACCCGCTGCAAGGCAAGACATTGGGGATGATCTTCGAGAAATCTTCAACCCGCACCCGCGTTTCCTTTGAAGTCGGCATGTATCAGCTTGGCGGACATGCGCTGTTCCTGAGCCGCAACGATCTTCAGATCGGCCGGGGAGAGACGGTATGGGATACCGCGCAGACGCTTTCCCGTTACCTGGACGGGATTATGATCCGTACGTATGCGCATCGTACCGTGATCGAGCTTGCCCGCGGAGCAACCGTTCCGGTTATTAACGGACTGACGGATTTGTCGCATCCTTGTCAGGCGCTTGCTGATTATCAGACGGTGCTTGAGCACAAGGGGCGCCTTGAAGGACTGAAGATCGCCTATATCGGCGACGGCAACAATATGGTGCACTCCCTTCTGATGGGTGCTGCCAAGCTGGGCATGAACATGTCTGTAGCGACGCCTGAAGGCTATGAGCCGGACGAGGATATCATCAGGCAGACCCGCGACAATGCTTCTGAGACGGGATCACAGATCCATATCTGCCGCGATCCTAAGGAAGCTGTGGCGGATGCGGATATTATTTATACCGACGTATGGGCCAGCATGGGCTTTGAGGCCGAGCAGAAGGACCGCGAGATCGCGTTTGCCAACTATCAGGTTAACGAGGATCTGGTGAAATACGCGAAGAGGGACTACCTGTTCATGCATTGCTTGCCTGCGCACCGCGGCGAAGAAGTGAGCGAAGGCGTTATCGACGGGAAGCAATCGGTTATTTTCGACCAGGCGGAGAACCGTCTGCACGCGCAAAAGGCTATTATGGCAGCGATTATGTAACTTATTATTCATATGAAGGAGCTTGAAACAGAGATGGCTAAGGAAAAAATCGTACTTGCATACTCGGGCGGTCTGGATACGTCCGTTATTCTCAAATGGCTGAAAGAAACCTATGATGCGGAAATTATCGCATTCACCGCAGACATCGGACAGAAGGATGAGCTGGACGGTCTGGAGGCCAAGGCGCTTGCAACCGGAGCTTCCAAGGTGTATATCGATGATCTGCGCGACGAATTCGCACAAGATTTCATCTACCCGATGTTCCAGGCCGGAGCCCTGTATGAAGGACAATACCTGCTTGGCACATCGATTGCCCGCCCGCTGATCGCGAAGCGGATGGTAGACATTGCCCGCGCTGAAGGCGCAACGGCGATTGCGCATGGCGCAACAGGCAAGGGCAATGACCAGGTTCGCTTTGAGCTGACGGCTGCTGCGCTTGCGCCGGATATTCAAGTGATCGCGCCATGGCGCAGCGAGCAGTTCCGAGAGGAATTCCCGGGCCGTGCAGAGATGATTGCCTATGCCGAGAAGCATAACATTCCTGTACAAGCATCGGCTGCCAAGCCGTATTCCATGGACCGGAACCTGCTTCATATCAGCTTTGAGAGCGGTATGCTGGAAGATCCATGGTTTGATCCAAGCGCGGATTCCAACAAGGACATGTTCGTTCTGAGCGTATCTCCTGAGGATGCTCCGGATCAAGCCGAGTATATCGAGCTGACGTTTGAAGCGGGCAACTGTGTAGCGATCAACGGTGAGAAGCTCAGCCCGCTTGCAGTGATGGAGAAGCTCAATGATCTCGGCGGCAAGCACGGCATTGGCCGTGTCGATATGGTGGAGAACCGTTTCGTAGGGATGAAGAGCCGCGGCGTCTATGAGACTCCGGGCGGATCCATTCTATTCACTGCACATCGCAAAATGGAGTCGCTCACAATGGACCGTGAGGTCATGCACCTGCGCGATTCACTGATTGCAAAATATGCAACGCTTGTATACAACGGCTTCTGGTTCGCGCCGGAGCGTCTTGCGATGCAGGCGCTCGTGACGGAAAGCCAGAAGAATGTCAGCGGTGTAGTCCGCTTGAAGCTGTACAAAGGGAATATTATCGGCGCAGGCGTCAAGAGTCCGGTCAGCTTGTACAATCCGGATATTGCTACGATGGAGGCCGATCCTTCCCAAGCCTACGATCAAGGCGATGCAACTGGCTTTATCCGTCTGAATGCACTGCGCTTGAAAGTATCGTCGGGCGTCGAGCAGAGCAAAAAGCAATAGACAAGCAGCAAGCGCGTTAGCGAATAAAGGAGTGTACCTTCAGTGAGCAAATTGTGGGGCGGACGTTTTACGAAAAAAACCGACCAGCTGGTAGAGGAATATACAGCATCGATCATGTTTGACAAGGAGCTGGCCGAGGAAGATGTTCAGGGCAGCCTGGCGCATGTAACGATGCTGGGCAAGCAGGGCATTCTGCCTGCGGAAGATGTGGATACAATCAAGGAAGGCCTTCACCGGGTGCTGCAGCGGATTAAACGCAACGATATTGAATTTTCCATCTCGGATGAAGATATTCATATGAATATCGAGAAAACGCTGATCGACGATATCGGATCAGTCGGTGGGAAGCTGCATACCGGACGAAGCCGCAACGACCAGGTCGCGACAGATATGCATCTCTATCTTCGCAAGCGTGTCGTTGAGTTCGTCGGGCTGCTGCATAAGCTGCAATCCGCGCTTGTAGAGCAGGCTAAAGCGAATCTGGATACGATTCTGCCGGGCTATACGCACCTTCAGCGCGCGCAGCCGATACTGTTCGCCCATCATCTGATGGCTTATGTGTCGATGTTCGGGCGCGATATCGAGCGCCTGCAGGACAGCTACAAACGTATCAATATGCTGCCGCTGGGAGCAGGCGCTCTGGCAGGAACTACCTTCCCGATCGACCGCCACTTTGTAGCCAGCCAGCTCAAATTCGACCGGGTGTATGAGAACAGCCTGGATGCGGTAAGTGACCGCGACTTTATCCTTGAGTTTCTCTCCCATGCATCGATCATTATGATGCACCTCTCGCGCCTGAGCGAAGAGCTTATTATGTGGTCCAGCACAGAATTTCATTTTGTGGAGCTGGATGACGCCTTCTGCACAGGCAGCAGCATTATGCCGCAGAAGAAAAATCCGGACGTGCCGGAGCTTGTCCGCGGCAAGACAGGACGGGTGTACGGCAATCTGGTTGGCCTGCTGACTGTATTGAAGTCACTGCCGCTGGCGTACAACAAGGACATGCAGGAAGACAAGGAAGGCATGTTCGATACGGTACGCACACTGCAGGGCGCACTTCAGCTGTTTGCGCCTATGATCGCTACGATGAAAGTAGACAAGGATCGGATGCGTCAGGCTGTGAATCAGGATTTCTCGAACGCGACAGACATTGCAGACTTCCTCGTGGGCAAGGGGCTTCCGTTCCGCCAGGCGCATGAGGTGATCGGCAAGACGGTGCTGTACTGCATCCAGCAGGGCAAATATTTGCTGGATCTCAAGCTGGAGGAATTCAAGCAATTCTCCTCGCTGTTTGATGACAGCATCTACGCGGTGCTGCAGCCTGAGCAGGTCGTTAACGCCCGCAACGTATATGGCGGAACTGCCCGTTCTCAGGTTGCCGAAGCAATCGGACGCGCCGAGAGCGAGCTCCAGCAGACCGCGGCCTGGACAGCGGAATATATCGAGCGCAGCCAATAGAAGCATGTCCATATAGGGGCTATCCGAAAAGTCCAATATCCAATAATTCAGTCCCGAATAATGTTAAAAGATGCCTCCAAACCACTAAAAAGTGGAACTGGAAGCATCTTTTCGTTATATATGGGGACTTAGTGGGGGATTGTGAAAAATCACCAAACGACTTTCTGGATAACCTCTTCTCCCAGTGTTTTGAAGGCAGAGTGACAGAGGAAGAAGCCTGCGAATGTGCATGAATTTTCGGTTACAAGACGCCATAATGGTGATATTCCTGCGATGAAGCATGAATTTGAGAAAAAATCGGCCGATAAGGGGAAATGAAGGTGAAATGCCTGCACGCTGGCAGGAATTTCACCTTCAGGGGGTCAAAAATGAGAAAAAGGCTGCCGTTTCGCATGTTTCGCCTAGCTCGAATCTCGAGTCTCCCATCTCGTATTCAGCATCTCGCATACCTCGGCGTTTGAATGACGGATCGTCCTCTGGCGGAGAGTACGTGGGCAATCCCATGATCGCAGGCAGTCCACATCGCACAGCTTCTTAAAGTGGGAGTTGAGATTTCCTTTGTATAGGCCGTTTCTCAATCCTCTGAACGGACGCCATCTTCCAGCAGCTGCTTCCGGCTGCCGGGGCCATCCTCACTCTTTATCGCTCTCGGACCGGAATGCTCTGGCGAAATACTGTATACCGTTGGCTGAGCTTTGTACGTATCGCGGGAAATTCTGGTGCGGGAGACTTCTTTGCCATCCTGCAGGGCAATGCGGTACGTCTCGATAATATAGCCGGGTTTGCCGGTCTTCATGAGCAGACGTTCGCCAGCAGGAACGATGGAGGACGGGATCTCTTTAACCGGCGGCTCAATCACTTTAACCGTTGCAGATTGAATCTTATATTTGATATTGTGCGGCAGCGTTCCGAACAGCATAACGGTCAGCTTGCGTCCGCTTGTCGAGGTGCGAATAATGACATGCTTGCCAGTTGTATTCTTGAACCGGAAATTGATCGCTCCCTCCGCGAAGGTCGCATCCCGGCCTTTGGGCAGATAGGATACGGGGAGAGAGTGATTGCGACGCTCGACCATCTCAAGCCCGGCCAACAGTGCCGCATTGTACAGCGTGCTTGACACCTGGCAGATCCCGCCGCCGATTCCCGGCACCAGTTCTCCATTCAAGATGACGGGCGCTTCACGGAAGCCGTATTTGTCCCTTGTCAATGAGATTACTTTGCGGTAATCGAATACCTCATCCGGTGCGAGCTGCCAATCGTTCAGTGTCTTGGCAACCATGCTTACATTGTAGGTGCGTCCTTTGCCGCTTGAGCTGAAGTCGGTTGTGAAGGAGGCAATCTTCCGCTCGATGCCCTCTGACTTGAGGCGCTCCAGTGTCACATTGGGCTGAACGGTCCTGAGCGGGAGGGGAAGTACGATGTCTGCTGCCTCCCCGGCTGCTCCCCATTGCTCGGCTGCAGCGTTCTCCAGCGCTGTCTGTGCCTCGATCAATAATCGATTCATATCCAGCCGGTATGCATTCTGATGGGGCGTATACACGATCCTCTCATCAGAAGTGATCGTCCGTGTCGCATTAACAGGCTCATTCGCATCCAACATTCCCCATACGCTGCGAACCTGCTTTTTGAACTGTTCTTTATTCCAGCGCAATTCGAAGTGGATGTTGGCAGGGAACTGCCGTCTGTACTGCAGTCTATCCCACATATTGCCGGCAGTTAGCTTCGAGATGACAGCCGCAGCATCCTTCGTATCAATGTGAACGCCAAGCTGGCTTAGTGTCCATGTTTTATTTTGTTTCTTCCCGTTCGCCTGCAGAGTGAACTTAAGATTGCGAAGTGCATCGGTTCGATGCTGAATTTGCTCCAGCGCAGCGTCGATCGTCAGACCGCCAATTGCAAAGATTGTACTGCTCCCCAGTGAGACAGATCCGTCCTCCATACCGCTGCGTCCTTGCAGCACGACACCGCCGGGTATCGTATCCTTGCTGGCATATACCCATATGTATCTCCAGCCCGCCAAGCCAACGAACAGCAACGCCGCAACCACTATCCACACATAGTACGACCTTTTCAAGTGCATCATCACCCCTGGCCTGCGATTCTTACATGTATATGCATGCGAAGGCAATAACCATGTTAATTCTTCGCTGTGAATTTTTCGGATAAGCGTCTTGATAACACGATTTCGTCAATAAATAATCCGAACATTTGTCGAAAAATAGCGAAGGAGTACTTCTAAAGTGGCGTTCTGTAACATGGACGATAATATGAAAAATGAAGAAACTGGGGCTTTGGTAGAGGATTTCATGAGTTTCTGTCGAATTAAGAATGGCTGACTATCTACAGGATGTGATATGGCTGACTATTTACAGGATGTGATAATGTGATTGAACTGCAAGACATATGGAAAACGTACGCGGACGGTACACATGCCCTGCGCGGTGTTTCTGTTGTTATAGACCGCAATGAATTCGTATATTTGGTCGGTCCGTCCGGAGCGGGCAAATCCACTTTTATGAAGCTTATCTATCGTGAGGAAGTGCCCACCAAGGGGCAAATATCCGTTAATGGTTTTAATATAGGCAAGCTCAAGCCGCGCAAGATTCCGTACGTCAGACGTAATATCGGCGTTATTTTCCAGGATTATCGGCTGCTTCCCAAGCTGACCGCCTACGAGAACATCGCCTTTGCCATGGAAGTCATTGAAGCGCCGCGGCGCATCATCAAGAAGCGTACCATGGAGGTGCTGGAGCTGGTAGGCTTGCGGAATAAGCATAACAGCCTTCCGGCACAGCTGTCCGGCGGCGAGCAGCAGCGTGTGGCGATCGCCAGAGCAATCGTGAACAACCCTGCCGTCATCGTCGCAGATGAGCCTACAGGCAATCTGGATCCGGAGACATCATGGGGAATCATGAATTTGCTGGAAGAGATCAATTTCCGGGGAACGACAATTGTTATGGCTACACATAACAGAGAGATTGTGAATACCCTCCGCAAACGCGTTATTGCGATCGAGAACGGTCTCATCGCCCGCGACGAAGCAAGAGGGGAGTACGGCTATGAAATTTAGTACCTTTGCCAGACATATAAGGGAAGGCGTCTTCAATATTATCCGCAATGGCTGGATGTCCTTTGCTTCGATCAGCTCAATAGGTATTTCGCTGTTTATACTGGGCGTATTTCTGCTGATGGCACTGAATGTCAACATGCTGGCGGATCAAATAGAGAGCCAGGTGCAAATTCGCGTGTTCCTGAAGATTGGGACAGAGCAGGCCAAGATCGATCAGCTCAAAACAGAAATCGGCAATATTCCGGAAGTTAGCAAGGTTGAATTCGTGCCTAAGTCCGAGGGGATTGAGCTGCTCAGGGAAAGTATCGGCGAGGACGGCGCTGAGCTGCTGGACGGCTTCAATGAAAGCAATAATCCTCTGCCTGATTCATTCACGGTCGAGGTCTTTGAACCGCAGAAGATCGCTTTTGCCGCGAAGAAGATTGAAGCTCTCAATAAGTCGGATCAATCGGTGCCCATCACAGACATCAACTATGGCAAGGGAACGGTCGAGACGATCTTTAAAGTTACAGATGCGATTCGCAATATCGGCATTGTCATTGTGTTGGGACTCGCGGTTACTGCGATATTCCTCATCTCGACGACGATCAAGATCACAATTCTGGCCCGTCGGCGTGAGATCGGCATTATGAAGCTTGTCGGTGCAACCAACAACTTTATCCGCTGGCCTTTCTTCATAGAAGGAGCGCTGATCGGCATTATCGGCTCTGTGCTGACGGTGATTCTGTTGTTTGTCGGCTATTATCAGCTTATTGAAGTATCCCAGTACCAGCTGGGTCTCATGATGTTCAAGCTTGTAACCATTAAAGAAGCGAGCTTGATCGTATCGGTGCCGCTTATCGTGCTTGGAACGTTGATTGGAGTTTGGGGCAGCATCTTATCGGTGCGCAGATATTTGAAAGTGTAGGTGATGGTTAACGTGAGAAAAGCTCTTGCCATCCTGACCGTAATCGTATTCGCAGCCTTTATCTTTCAACCATTCGGTGGGGAAGCCGCCTCTCAGGTGGATAAAATTAATAAAGAACTGGCCAAGGTTCGTCAAGAGATGGCCGATGCCAAGCAAAGCCGTGTCAACGCCGACAAAGAGCGTGAAAATGTGCTGGCGCAGAAGGAACAGACGGCGAAGTCAATCAATGAGATTATGGCGCAAATTGATACGGTAGGCACTCAGATGCTTGACACACAGCAGCAGATTCAGGCGCGTGAGGCCAAGCTGCTTCAGGCGGGGGAAGAACTGCAGGCGGCGGAGGAGCGTATTGTCAATCAGGACAAGCTGCTGCAATCTCGTGTTCGCCTAATGTATACGAAGGGCTCTGTCTCTTATTTGGATGTTCTGATGAGCGCGACTAGCTTTACGGATTTCCTGGATCGTTTTGACGCGCTGAAGTCGATCCTGGGCCAGGATCGGGAATTGCTGGACAACTATAATCATGAGAAGGAGCTTGTTGCTGCGAAGAAGCAGGAAATCGAGACTTCTCTTCAAGAAGTCCGGGCGATGTACGGCAAGCTCGAAGATTATAAGTCGCTCCTGGTGAACAAGGAGAGCGAGAAGGAAGTCATGATTCTTCATTATAATGAGAAAGTCGAAGAGCTTGAGGAAATCAGCGAGAAATCGGCAGAGCAGCTCATGAAGCTGGCCAAGGCCGAGGCGGATCTTGAAGAGAAGAAGCGCAAGGTGAAAACCTATTATACCGGAGGCAAGCTGGCGCTTCCGCTGAGGGACAGCTATACGCTGTCCTCGGGCTTCGGAACCCGTATCCATCCTGTCACGGGCAAGAGAAAGACGCATAACGGCATCGATATGGCAGCCCCTAAAGGAACGTCGATCTATGCGGCTGAATCCGGTGTCGTTATTGTCGCGCAATGGTGGAGCGGTTATGGTTATTGTGTCATCATCAATCATGGCGCCGGGCTATGGACTCTTTACGGCCATATCCGCGAGGACGGCATTATGGTTGAAAAGGGACAGACCGTCAAGCGCGGGCAGAAGATTGCCGAGGTCGGCAGCACAGGTGTATCGACCGGCAACCATCTTCACTTCGAGGTCCGCAAGAATGAACAGCCTGTTAATCCGACGTCCTACCTCCGATAAATATGGGATGAAGTCCCAATTTTTTATGACGCCGTACCCTAAACGCAAATAAATGGGTGCGGCTTGTCATATACTAGGAGAGTTGTTCGTATTTGCGCTTGGTCAATAGATTGAAGTATTCTGATATACGGGTACTGAATGATAAGGTGGTGATGGTGTGCAATTCAAGGGACGCACAGTTGCGGCGTTTATTTTACTGACAATTACAGCTACTGTACTGGTGACGTTAACGTTTGCTGATCGCTGGATACTGCTTGAAAGCGGCGGTGCCGCTGCAGGCGCAGCCTCCTCTGACAAATCCGGAGGTGTCGCCATCAGTGAGAAGGAGCTTAACAAGCTGAATGCAGTTGTGGAGCTGATCGAGACCAAATATTTTCGCGACACCGATCGTACGAAGGTTCTTGACGGCGCAATTAAAGGCATGATGGAATCGCTCGGCGATCCGTACTCCGTCTATATGGAGAAGGATGTTGCCCAGCATTTCTCTGAGTCGGTGGAAGGCTCATTTACCGGGATCGGTGCAGAAGTCACGCTTGTGGATAATAAGGTCACGGTTGTTTCGCCTATTAAAGGCTCGCCGGCGGAGCGCGCGGGTGTGCAGGCCAAGGATGTATTGCTATCGGTCAATGGAGAGCAGCTTCATGGGCTGACGCTCAATGATGCAGTCGCCAAGATCCGTGGTCCCAAAGGAAGCAAGGTGAAGCTGTCGATCCAGCGAGCGGGAGCGTCGCAGCCGATCCAGCTCGTAATTGTGCGCGATGATATAGACTACGAGACGGTCTATGCTCACTATCGCAAGGAAGACGGGGTTGGCGTTATCGAAATCCGTCAATTCTCACTTAATACGGGGGAGCGCTTCGAGGAAGAGCTTGCCAAGCTGGAGGAGCAAGGAATGAAGGGGCTTGTTATCGATGTGCGGAACAATCCAGGTGGTGTGCTGCCTGTCGTTGTTTCTGTGGCACAGCCGTTCATACCTAAAGGGCAGCCAATCGTGCAGGTTGAGGATCGCGATGGCGAACGGGACAAAACATTGTCCAAGGGAACAGGCAAGAAATACCCTGTTGCGGTGTTGATGAATAAAGGAAGTGCGAGTGCTTCAGAGGTGCTTGCCGGCGCATTGAAGGAAGGCGCGAACGCGATTCTCGTCGGTGAGACGTCATTCGGTAAAGGCACCGTGCAGGTCAGCTATGACAAAGCGACAGGCGACGGAAGCCTGTTGAAAATGACGATTGCAAAATGGTTGACTCCACTTGGCAATTGGGTGCACGAGAAAGGGCTGAAGCCTGACGTAGAAGTATTGCCACCTGATTATTACACGGTAGCCCGCTTATCTAAAGCGAAGACGCTAGAGCCGGATACGATTGGTGAAGATATTCGCAGCATGCAAATTATGCTGAGCGGTCTCGGCTACGAAACCGACCGCAAGGATGGATATTTCAGTGCTGCAACGGAGAAGAGCGTCAAGTCATTCCAGAGGGCGGCCGGTCTTTCCGCAACGGGCAAGGTGGATAAGAAGACAGCCGAGAAGCTGGAGGAGAAGCTGCTGGACAAAATTCAAGACGAGAAGAATGATGCGCAGCTGGCCAAGGCGGTTAGCACGCTGAAGGAGAAACTCGGAAACGGCCAATAATGCAGGCAGGATTTTATTAAGCCCGTGTCGAACAAGTAGAAGGTTGAAGCTGCGAAGGAATCGTGGCGCAGCCTTCTTTTTTTTTGCAGGAGGGAGTGGAGGCGTTGGACGCTGTATGGGAAGTGCTCCGACTGGCTGGCACAGCGGCAGTGCAATTGCTGTTGTCACCGTTCTATTATTTGGCGATATTGCTTATCATGCTTCAATATATGAGACAGACCCGGCTGGAGCGCAAATTGTTCCATGTCCGGCTGCGTGCTTGGCCAAGGCAGCTGGGAAGAACGATGCTTGCCGGTTTGATTGTAGGGGTAATTGCCTCCTGTGCCGGATTGTTTCTGGGCGTCTCGGTGACAGGAGAGGCTGTTCTGTGGATGTGGGGTACCGCTGCGCTGCTGGCTGTCATTCGCGTCAGATATTTATGTTTTGCTTATGCGGCCGGCTTGCTCGGCGTTCTGCAATGGGGACTGGGCTGGTCGCCGCTAGCGGAACGGGGAGATTGGCTGGGGACAGCGGCGGCTTCCTTGGATCGGTTGGATATACCGGGGCTGCTGGTTCTTGTGGCGCTGATGCATGTGGCGGAAGCGCTGCTTATTCGCTGGCAGGGAGCGCGGTTTGCCAGTCCGCTGTTTCTTGAGGGCAAGCGCGGGAAGCTCGTGGGCGCTTACGCGCTGCAGGGCTATTGGCCTGTGCCGATGCTGATGCTGGTTCCGGCAGCGGCAGGGAGCGGCGCTGAGGCATCACTCCCATGGGCGACTCTGCTAGGGGACGGAACAATTGGCATGGGCTGGACGATGGTCGGTTTTCCGATGATGATCGGTTTTACGGAACTGACGCGAACGCTGCTGCCGGAAGTCAAGGCACGGGCGGCCTCGCAAGCATTGCTTCTGTATGGGCTGATTGTTGCCGCACTGGCGATCGGTTCGGCGTTCTGGTCGCCGCTCACATTGCCTGCAGCGCTTTGTGCGCTGCTGCTGCATGAGCTGCTGCTGCTTGTCAGCTTTCTTAAAGAAGAGGCGAGAAGCCCGATCTATGTGCATGATGATCGGGGACTGTGCGTGCTGGCGGTCATTCCGGGCACGCCGGCAGAGGCGATGGGCATCCTCGCAGGCGAGATTCTGCACAAAGTGAATGGCGTAAGAGTGCGCAAGATTGAAGAGCTGTATGCCGCCCTGCACGTCAACTCCGCTTTCTGCAAGCTGGAGGTGCTGAATCATGAAGGGCACATCAAGTTTGTGCAGCGGGCGAGATATGCGGGCGAGCACCATCAGCTTGGCGTCATATTGGCCCCGGACGAGAGGGCCGGCTATTATGCCGCAGCGCGTCCCGCTTCATTGCTTGATCTGATTCGGCGGGGCAGGCTTGCAAGACGGAGGGAAGGGACGTCGGTCTCTTCATAAGCGGTAGTAAAGGGTTAACAAGGAACCTTCAGATCCACTTTTATAGTGGTTATGAAGGTTCCTTGTGCAATTTATGGGTTTGACTCACTCGGGCCTACCCTTTTGGGTTTTGGGATAACCCCCTCAGGCCGTTGTGAAAGCGAGGCAATATGGCGGTGCTCAGTGATGAGGCTGGCGTAAGCGGTATAATTAAGAAGCTGTCCGATGTGGATGCCTGCGATCATCAGTCTGTTGACGTGCTTCTCACCAGAGAACGATTCGTCATTCAAACGCCGAGGCATGCGAGATGCTAAAGATGCGAGCCAGGCGAAACATGTGAAACATGCGAAACGGCAGCTTTTTTCTCATTTCTGACCCCATGAAGGTGAAATTCCTGCCAGCGTGCAGGCATTTCACCTTCGTTTTCTCTTATCGGCTGATTTCTCCTGAAATTCATGCATGATCGCAGGAATTCTGCCATTAAGGCGTCTTGGAACCGAAATTCATGCACATTCGCAGGCTTCTTACTCTGTCACGCTGCTTTCACCTCAATTGGAGAAAGGTGAAAGGCAACGCTGGGGGAACCCCCAGGAACGGTCATTGTCGATGCAATATAGCGGCGAACCTGCTCAGTAGTGGGGGTGCATGAACCAAGAAGCGCGAGCGACAGGGGGGAAATACCACTGTCGCTCGCGCCTTTTTACTAATCTTGAAGTAATCACTGTCCAAAACGATAATAATCTGCTTATGGGACAGCCCATTTTTTGCGAAGACAACTTATTTCGTCTAAATTGACGGGTTAGAAGTTAGTATAGCAGGGGATTGGAGAAGAAGAAGCAACTGTAAACGTTTCGGAAACAACAGGCATTGAGATAGTAGAGATTGGCGGCGAGTTTCGGGTCACAAATGTGCGTAAATATGCTTTGTAAGTTCCTGCAGGAAGGCCACAGGGGCGGCTCCCGGAAGTGTAACTGGTGTCCCCAGGATTATTAAAGCCGACATTGATTACTCTATATTGGATTTCTGAGCCGCCCACGATTCGGTAAATATCAATCGTCCCTGTTGTATTTGTTGTACTATAGTACGGGATCGGGAAGATCGGATACACGGTCCAGGAAAAAGTAGCATTGGAAAAAGTGAAAATGGCAGTCCCTGTAGGGCCGCTTGCCGACCCCGCTTGAGCGGTTATTGGCGCGAATACCACACATAGGATCAATATGGCCATCATCCAGAACTTTGGTTTTCCAGCTATCATTAGATCACCGTTCCTCTCAAATTGGTAAAATCGTTATTGCCGTCCACTGTCCACATCTCGTTGCTGCTTGTGCGCACACCTGGGTAGCAATCATCGCTCGTTTTCGACCACCGCCTTATTTCGCAATATTGCAGCTGCAGCCATAATATAGCACATGTCATGAAATCCAGATATGATAGTTAATAACCATTTTAAAACGCTTACATTTTGTCGAATGCACGAATGTTAACATTCCTTACGTCCTATAACAAAACAAGCCCGGTAGGTACCGGGCTTGCAGAAGGCTAGTACTTTTGTTGGCAGGACGAACTTAAAGTAGATCACAAATGAGCGGATGCTGGCGGTTAGATCGGCGGGTTATTGGAGCGTGCAGCATGGCTCCGCTTGATAGCTCGTCTACTGCCCGCTGCGCAGTACCGTAATTTCAACGCGGCGGTTTTTCTGCCGGTTCGCTTCGGTCGTGTTTGGAGCGACTGGCCGGGTATCACTGTAACCGGCAATCTTGAATTTTTTCGGCTCCAGCTTCTTCTCATCGACGAAATACCGGAGTACAGCGAGCGATCGGCCTGCCGACAGCCCCCAGTTATCCTGATAAGCGCCACCCTTCTGAATCGGCAAATTATCGGTATGTCCCTCGATGCTGATAATGTTGTCCAGCTGCTTAAACAGGCTGGCCATTTTGGCGAGTACCGGAAAAGCGCCTTTTTTGAGATCGGCTTTGCCGAGATCGAACAGAAATTTATCGGACAGTCGGATCGTAATTCCTTCCGGCGTATCCGCGACAAAAACCAGGTTCTCCAGATGGTTCTGCTTCACATAGGATTGAATGACCTTAAATAGATCCTGAAGCTCCTGTTCCTTACGTTGCTTCTGCGCTTCCAATCGTTCCTTCTCCGGGTCCTCCACCTTCTCGGCGGTTTTCGCCGGTTCGGGCTGTTTGGCGGGATCAAGAGACCCTGTCAGACCGGAGCCCATCTCCAGCACCGTATCCGACTTGCGGAACTCCAGCTGCAGCGATTGGGCAAGCACATCGTATTTTTTAATATCAAGCTGACTCATCGCATACAGAACAACGAAAAAGATCATCAGCAGTGTAATCAGATCCGCATAGGTAATTAGCCATCGCTCATGATTCTCCTGCGGCTGCTGCTTCTTTCTACTCCTTCGGCGCATTGTCTTCCACCTTCTTCGCCCGCGGATTTTCCGGCTCCAGCAGCATAAAGGAAGTCAGTTTTTTGCGGATCAGTTGCGGATTTTCACCGGCCTGCAAACCCAGTATGCCTTCAAGCATGAGCTCAAGCATTTGCACATGCTCCTGGGTATTCATTTTGATTTTTGACGCCAGCGGCAAATAGATGACATTCGCGCTTGCGACTCCATACAAGGTAGCTGTAAAAGCGACCGCTATGGATGGCCCGAGCGTGCCGGGATCGGATAAGTTGCTCAGGACATGGATCAGTCCCATAACTGTACCGATAATTCCCATCGTTGGCGCGTAGCCGCCTGCCGCTTCGAATATTTTGGCCTGACCTTCGCGCTTGCGTTCCATGGCATCGATTTCAAGCTCCAGAATTTCACGTGTAAGCTCAGGATCTGTACCGTCAACGACCATTAACAATCCATTGCGGAGGAAAGGAACCTCCACCTCGACAGCCTGATTCTCCAGGGCAAGCACGCCTTCGCGACGGGCAATGGTGGCCATATCTACGATGCGGTCGATCATTTTGAGAGTATCGGGAGAGGATTTGCCGAATGCAAACCGCAGGGAATCGGGGATTTGCTTGAGCTTGCTTAACGGGAAGCTGACTGCGACAGCGGCGAACGTGCCTCCGAATACAATGAGCACAGCTGTCTTCTCAAAGAGACTTTCCGCATGCCCGCCATCCCATATAAACCCTAAGAATAGCGAAAGCAATCCCGCGATAATGCCAATGACTGTCGTTACATCCATCTGAACGATTCACTCTCCATCTCATATTATCAGCTGCGTTAATCCATAAACCGCCCGACTTTGCCACGAATAACAACGATTGCATCACAAGGGCAAAATCGGTATAATTGATGGGAACACATATTCTTATGCTTGTCGATGGCAGGCAGCATTGCCGGCCAATCGGCTTCTTGGATGCAGGACAATAGAACATCTCGTCGCAACAAGACGTACTGTCTATTTTATCGGGATAAATGGGTATACAAGTAAATAGGTCTTTATTCATAGATATTGCAGGATTGGGGTGTATGAAGTCATGTCTGAGAAAGTAATGAAGCCCGGCGTATTCGAACTTAAGTCCGAATACACGCCGCAGGGCGACCAGCCGGAGGCCATTAAGCGGTTGACAGCAGGGATACATGAGGGCGCCAGGTATCAGACGCTGCTCGGCGCTACAGGAACAGGCAAGACGTATACCATTGCGAACATGATCGCGAAGCTGAATCGTCCGACGCTTGTTATTGCGCACAACAAGACGCTTGCCGCGCAGCTGTGCAGCGAATTTAAAGAATTTTTCCCCGACAATGCCGTTGAATATTTCGTAAGCTACTACGACTACTACCAGCCGGAAGCCTATATTCCGTCCTCTGATACCTTCATCGAGAAAGACTCCAGCATCAATGATGAGATCGACAAGCTGCGCCACTCCGCTACCAGTTCCTTGTTTGAACGCCGTGACGTCATTATTGTAGCCAGTGTGTCTTGCATATACGGTCTCGGCTCTCCCAATGAATATGGAAGCATGGTGCTCAGTCTGCGTACCGGGATGGAGAAGTCACGGGATCAGATTCTGCACAAGCTGGTCGATATTCAGTATCAGCGCAATGACATCAACTTCGCACGGGGTACGTTCCGTGTGCGGGGCGACATAATCGAAATTTTCCCGATAGCGAACAACGAGCGGGCTATTCGTGTGGAATTGTTCGGCGATGAGATTGAACGGATCACGGAGATCGACGTCTTGACGGGAGAGATTATAGGGGAGCGTGAGCACACGGCGATCTTCCCGGCCTCTCACTTTGTTACACATGAGGATACAATGCGGGTAGCTGTCAAGAACATCGAGGCAGAGCTTGAGGAACGGCTGGCCGAGCTGCGGGAGCAGGGCAAGCTGCTGGAGCTGCAGCGGCTGGAGCAGCGGACACGCTATGATATCGAAATGATGCAGGAGATGGGCTTCTGCTCCGGCATCGAGAATTATTCGGGTCCATTGACCTTCCGCGAGCGGGGGGCAACGCCCTATACGCTGCTGGACTATTTTCCTGACGATATGCTGATCGTTGTGGACGAGTCTCATGTCACGCTGCCGCAAATACGGGCTATGTACAATGGTGACCGCGCTCGGAAGGAAGTGCTGGTCGACCACGGTTTCCGCCTGCCTTCAGCGATGGACAACAGGCCGCTGCGTTTCGAGGAGTTCGAGGAGAAATTGAAGCAGATTGTTTTCGTTTCGGCGACTCCCGGCCCTTATGAGCTGGAGCATTGTCCGACGATGGTAGAGCAGATTATCCGGCCAACCGGCCTGCTTGATCCTATCATTGAAGTGCGTCCGACCAAAGGGCAAATCGATGACCTGCTTGGCGAGATTCGCGACCGGATTGCCCGTGACGAGCGTGTGCTGGTTACGACGCTGACGAAGAAGATGGCGGAGGATTTGACCGATTACATGAAGGAGGTCGGCATTAAGGTTCGTTACCTTCATTCCGATATTAAGACGCTGGAGCGGCTGTCTATTCTGCGTGATCTCCGTCTTGGCGTATTCCATGTGCTAATTGGGATCAATCTGCTGAGGGAAGGCCTGGACTTGCCAGAAGTTTCGCTTGTGGCCATTCTGGATGCGGACAAGGAAGGATTCCTCCGCTCCGAGCGCTCTCTCATACAAACGATTGGACGGGCGGCCCGGAACTCGGATGGACGCGTCATTATGTACGGCGACAAGATGACCGATTCTATGGACAGAGCGATCTCGGAGACAGAACGGCGGCGAAGCGTTCAGATCGCGCACAATGAGAAGCATGGCGTTACGCCAATGACGATCCGCAAGAAAGTGCACGCGGTTATCGAGGCGACGAAGGTTGCCGAGCAGAAGAGTGATTACTTGGCGGGCTCGAACATCGACAAGATGTCGAAGAAAGAGCGTCAGAAGCTCATCCAGCGTCTCGAAGAGGAGATGAAGCAGGCCGCGAAGGATTTGCAGTTCGAAAGGGCTGCCGAGCTTCGTGACGCACTTCTTGAACTCAAGGCGGAGATGGGCTGAATAGGTATACAAGTTACGAAGTTCGTTTTCCTGCGGGAGACGTTTAGGAGGAGAAACTGTGGCTAGTGATTCGATTATTATTAAAGGGGCCAGAGCCCACAATTTAAAAAATATCGATGTGACCATCCCGCGCGACAAATTTGTTGTATTGACGGGCTTGAGCGGATCAGGCAAATCATCGCTTGCGTTCGATACGATTTATGCGGAGGGGCAACGCCGATACGTTGAATCATTATCCGCATATGCACGGCAATTTCTGGGCCAGATGGAGAAGCCGGATGTAGATTCAATCGATGGCTTGTCCCCGGCTATCTCTATTGATCAGAAGACGACAAGCCGGAATCCGCGTTCGACTGTGGGCACAGTCACGGAGATCTACGATTACTTGCGGCTGCTCTTTGCCCGTATCGGCAAGCCGCATTGTCCGGAGCATGGGATTGAGATCACATCGCAGACGATAGAGCAGATGGTGGACCGGATCATGGAGTATCCGGAGCGTACGAAGCTGCAAATTTTGGCGCCGATTGTCTCAGGACGCAAGGGCGAGCATACGAAGCTGCTTGCAGATATTCAGAAGCAGGGATTCGTAAGGGTCCGCGTCAATGGCGAATTGCGCGAGCTCGGCGAGAAGATTGAGCTGGAGAAGAACAAGAAGCATAGCATCGAGGTCGTTGTTGACCGGATTGTCGTTAAAGAGGATATTCATAGCCGTTTGGCTGACTCCATCGAGACGGCGCTCAAATTATCGGACGGACAAGTGCTTATCGATGTGATGGAGAAGGAAGAGCTGATGTTCAGCTCTAATCTGGCCTGTCCTTCCTGCGGTTTCAGCATTGATGAACTGGCGCCCCGGATGTTCTCCTTCAACAGCCCTTATGGAGCTTGTCCGGAATGTGACGGACTTGGCATGAAGATGATCGTCGATCCTGAACTGCTGGTGCCAGACAACAGCAAATCGATTCAGGAGGGTGCGTTTGAAGCATGGGCGGGCAGCACCTCCAACTACTACCCGCAGTTTCTTGAATCCGTATGCCAGCACTACAGCATTCCCAGAGACGTGCCTGTTAGCGAACTGTCCCCTGAACATATGAAGAAGCTGCTGTATGGGACCGGAGGAGAGCGTGTCCGTTTCCGTTACGAGAATGATTTCGGTCATTCCAAGGAGGCGTATGTGCCTTTCGAAGGCATCGTGAACAATTTGGAGCGCCGTTATCGGGAGACGGGATCTGATGGTATTCGCGAGCACATCGAGCAGTACATGAGTGCGAAGGCGTGCAGCAGCTGCAAAGGACACAGGCTTCGCAAAGAAAGTCTGGCTGTCACGATAGGGAGCCAGAATATTTCCTTCGTTACTTCGCTTTCCATAGGCGAAGCGCAGCGCTTCTTCGATGCGCTGGAGCTCAATGAGAAAGAGATGACAATTGCTAACCTGATTCTCAAAGAGATCAACAGCCGTCTCGGATTTCTCGTCAATGTCGGATTGCAGTATTTGACGCTCAGCAGGGCGGCGGGAACGCTATCCGGCGGCGAGGCGCAGCGTATCCGGCTCGCGACACAGATCGGATCGAGCTTGATGGGTGTCCTGTATATTCTGGACGAGCCCAGCATCGGTTTGCATCAGCGGGACAATGACAAGCTGATCCAGACGCTTGAGCATATGCGGGATCTCGGCAACACGCTCATCGTGGTAGAGCATGACGAGGATACGATGCTTGCTGCGGATTATATTATCGATATCGGGCCAGGAGCGGGAATTCACGGTGGACAAGTGATGTCCAAGGGAACTCCGCAGGAGGTCATGGCGGACGAGAACTCACTTACAGGAGCCTATCTGAGCGGGCGCAGATTCATTCCGGTTCCGCTGGAGCGGCGTGCGACGACGGACAAGTGGCTGGAGGTGCGCGGGGCGAAGGAGAATAACCTTCGCGGCCTTAATGTGAAGATACCTCTGGGTGTGTTTGCAGCTGTTACAGGTGTATCGGGCTCCGGCAAATCTACGCTGGTGAATGAAATTCTGTATAAGACGCTGGCACGCGACCTCAATAAAGCGAAGGTTCGTCCAGGTGAGCATAAGGAAATTCGCGGACTGGAGCATATCGAGAAAGTTATCGATATCGACCAATCGCCGATCGGCCGTACACCGCGCTCCAATCCGGCTACGTACACCGGTGTTTTCGATGATATACGCGATCTGTTCGCTACGATTAACGAATCGAAGGTGCGCGGCTACAAGAAGGGCCGATTCAGCTTCAATGTGAAGGGCGGCCGATGCGAGGCATGCCGCGGAGATGGCATCATCAAGATCGAGATGCATTTCCTCCCCGATGTCTATGTTCCTTGCGAGATCTGTAAGGGCAAGCGCTATAACCGCGAGACACTGGAAGTGAAGTATAAGGGAAAGAGCATTGCCGATATTCTGGAACTGACTATTGAGGATGCGTGCGAGTTTTTCAAGAACCTTCCCCGCATCCATCGCAAGATGCAAACCTTGCTTGATGTCGGGCTAGGTTATATGAATCTTGGCCAGCCGGCAACGACTCTCTCCGGCGGCGAGGCGCAGCGCGTGAAGCTCGCGGCAGAGCTGTATCGGCGGAGCACCGGCAAGACCTTGTATATTCTTGACGAGCCCACAACTGGCTTGCACGTCGACGATATTGACCGGCTGCTCATCGTCCTGCACCGCTTAGTTGAGTCGGGAGAATCCGTACTCGTAATCGAGCATAATCTTGATGTAATCAAGACGGCCGATTATCTGATAGATCTGGGTCCTGAAGGCGGCAACGGCGGCGGACAGATTGTAGCAGTCGGCACACCGGAGCAGGTCGTCAAGGTGGACGGCTCTTACACGGGCAGCTACTTGAAGCCGATTCTCGCGCGTGACCGTGAACGGACGATTGCTGGGCAGCAGGCAGCAGAAGGCGTTGCAGCGGGTCGCTCGGAGTAGAACATACAGCAGCAGGAATAGCCCCTTCACAGAGTGATGCAGTATTCTGTGAAGGGGCTATTATGAATCAAAAAATCCTCTGCGGCGGCACTCGAAGCGCCTAAGCAGAGGATTATTAATTAACCAGCCAAAATTTCGGTTAGTTTCTCTTGGAATGCAGGTACGCCTACACGGTTGACGTAGTTGTGGAACGATTCGCCAGACTCGCGGCCTTCCTTGTAGAACAGGATCAGCTTAGCGAGAACTTCTGCAACATCGTCGCCTTTCACACGGCCTTTAAGCGCCTGGTTAAACTTCGCTCCTGGTCCGAGAATACCGCCAACAGCGATATCGAATGCATCAACCATGCCTTCAGGAGTTTTCACAAGCGAGCCCTGAAGACCGATGTCAGCGATATGCTTCTGACCGCAAGCATTCGGGCAGCCAATGAAGTGGATGCGGATCTTCTCATCCAGCTCTACGTTGGCATCCAAATATTCAGCAACGCGGACCGCACGAACCTTCGTCTCGACGACAGCGAGATTACAGAACTCGTTGCCTGTGCAAGAGACAGTGCGGCTCATAAAGTGCTTCGCATTTGGGGACAAGCGTTGAAGAACAGGTGCTTTAAGCGCTTCTTCGACTTTCTCAGTCGGGATGCCGCTCAGCATAATGTTCTGGGACATCGTCGTGCGGATTTTGCCGTCTCCGTATTGATCGGCAACATCTGCCAACTGTTCGAACTCATCAGCGTTTGTACGGCCTACTGGAACGTTCAAGCCGATGAAGTTCAATCCTTCTTGAGCTTGCGGGTATACGCCATCATAGTATACGGCGTTCCAACCGGCAATTTTGCTCTCGCCTTTGGAAGGCATGTCGCCAATAATCTCAATCAGCTTCTCTTTGAACTTCTCAGGGCCCCAGTCAGCAACGAGAAATTTGAGACGGGCTTGATGGCGCTTCTCACGATAGCCGTAGTCACGGAATATCGTCGTTACGCCAATGGCAACTTTAAGCGCTTCTTCCGGGCGAATGAAAATATCAAGCTCTTGAGCGAGATGAGGCTTCGCTGACAAGCCGCCGCCTACATAGGCATGGAAGCCGATAACTTCTTGTCCGTCAATGACTTTCGTAGCCGGAACGTAAGCCAGATCGTTAATCTCTGCATGAGCATTGTTATAAATGTTGGCAGAGATGGACATTTTATATTTGCGGGGCAGGTTTGAGAAATCACGATTCATCAGGAAGAAATCATTGATCTGTTCAACGATCTCGCGAGTATCCATCAGCTCGTCCTTGTCAATGCCGGCAAGCGGATTGCCTACGATGGTACGCGGGCAGTCGCCGCAAGCTTCATACGAATAAAGGCCGACCGCTTCCAAACGCTTGAAGATATCTGGCAGATGCTCTACGCGCAGCCAGTGGTACTGAATGGCTTGACGGGTAGTGACATCAATCAGGTCACGGCCGTAATCACGGGCGATCGAAGCGAGTGCACGTGCCTGCTCGGAGGTAATGATACCGGTATTGATGCGAACACGCATCATGAAGTGCCCGTCACGCGGTTTTTGCTCATAAACTCCAGCCCATTTGAAACGATTCATATCATCTTCTGTTATGGAGTCGTATCCTTCTGCTGCATACTGGTCGATGATCGTGCGAATAACGTCCAGGCCATCTTTCTCCATCTTGACGAACTCGAATTTATTCAATTTGGACGGGTCTTTCATCCAAACGGCTTCATACGCCATTGTTTGTTCCTCCTTAGGTTGGGCTCATACTTGAAATCCGACGATTCAGGTATGAATATACTACGAGAATGGTAACATATTTTGTGGATAGCGACAATGGATGTCCGGTGCATAGCTATAAGAGTTTGTTATATGAAGCATTTACTGCGGTTATAATGAAATAAACCATCCTCAATTGGTGACAAACTTGTTACGATTCGCATTTCGCACTTGCATCGAAGGCGGGATACGGCTAACATAAACTAAGATAGGCAACGTGCGAAAAAAGGAGGCACCCCCATGTTTCTTGCTGAAGAAGCTGCAAAGGCAGTTGATAAGTTCGATCCGTTTGATATCATGATGCTGCTGTTCACAGTAGTTATTCTGATCGGATGGATTCGCCTTGCAATGGCTCGGCCGAAGAAGAACATCTTCGCGCTCGGATTTACGACTGTTGCACTCGGCTTGTTCCTATTTGCCGACTATATCATGATCTTTAAAGTGTGGTTGGGCGAGTAGTTCATCGACATTGATGCGTGAACAAATAATAAGCCGCCGAAGTCTTGTATTGGACAAGACTTCGGCGGCTTTTTTCGTTATGCAACGCTGCTTACACCCACCACATTTCGCCAAGCGGCTCACGGATCAGAATCTGCTGCAGGTTTTGTACAGCTTTGGTGAAGCCTTCGTCAACAGACATAAGGCCATCCTCGTGCTCGATGCTGACTACATAATCGTAGCCGACAAGACGAAGGGCGCTGATCATATCAGCCCAGACCTTCATATCATGGCCGTAGCCGACAGTACGGAACTGCCATGCGCGGTCGAGCATCAGCGAGTAGGACTGCATGTCCGTTACGCCATGATGGTTGACGTTGATAGGGTCGATGGAAGTATCCTTCGCATGGAAGTGGTGAATGGCGCCAGCGCGTCCCAAAATATGTATAGCTTGCACCGGATCAATTCCTTGCCACCACATATGGCTTGGATCAAGGTTAGCGCCGATTGCATCGCCAGCAGCTTCACGCAGACGAAGCAATGTAGCCGGGCTGTGGACGGAGAAGCCGCCATGAAGCTCCAAGCCGATCTTCACATTGTTCTCTGCAGCCAGCTTGCCGATCTCGGTCCAGTAAGGAATGATTTTCTCTTCCCATTGCCATTTGAGAATTTCTTGAAAGTCATTCGGCCATGGTGCGATCGGCCAATTCGGATATTTGGCGTCCTCATGGTCGCCAGGGCAGCCGGAGAATGTGTTCACTACAGCTACGCCAAGCTTGGAGGCCAGTTGAATCGTCTTGCGGATGACAGCATCATCTGCGCTTGCAATATCTTTTTGCGGGTGGAGCGGGTTGCCGTGGCAGCTAAGCGCGCTGATCGTGATGCCGCGTGAATCAACAGCAGCCTTGAATGCTTGCAGCTTGCTCTCATCGGCAAGCAGACCATCAAGATCACAGTGAGCATTGCCCGGATATCCGCCTGTACCGATTTCGATGGCGTCAAGTCCTTTAGCAGCGATGTAATCGAGCGTTTCGTCCAGCGTTTTTTGTGAGAATAGAACGGAAAATACACCAAGTTTCATAAGTTACATTAACCTCCCGGTTCAATTGAGTAGCTTGCTTGTATATGTCTTCATTATATCACGTGCCATATAGAAGTATAAGTCGGCGGGGTAGTAAATAACAAAATGGCATATGAACTGAGCAAAAAATGAAAGCGCGGCAAGCATTGTATAAAAAGCGAATATACTGGTTTGTGTCCAATAGTCTGTGGGAATCGAAAACAGAAAAGCATCATTTTAGCGTATACGCCCTTTAGCAATTTTTTAACTGGAGTTTCTATAGAATTAGTTTGAAACATGGAAGGTTCTATAGTAAGGTTAGCATAGCTAAATCTAGCATATTTTAACTATCATGAATGATGATTCGAACGGAGGAGCAAGAATGAGCAACAAGTGGCTTCGCCTTATTGCGGGCCTGGCTGCCGGAGTGCTGCTGCTGGCAGGCACATCGCTGGCGGCAGGCGGCGCGGGTACGGGCGGGCATTCACTAGAAGCAAAGGTTATCAATGGGGAAGTGTATGTCAAAGCAAGCTCGCTGACCAAAGCGCTTGGCGGAACAGGCACTTACAATGGGACAACCAAAAGCTACACCTATACGCCGGCATCCGCCGTGCCTGATGTCATTAAGAAAGTGTCGCCTTCAGTTGTGGCCATAATCGGCAAGCCTGGGGACAGCAGCAGTGATGACCGTTATGCGCTGGCGCATGGAACTGGTGTTGTCTGGAAGGCTGACGGATGGATTGTGACGAATGCGCATGTTGTGAAAGGCATGAAGAATCTCGTAGTCGTTACAGCGGACGGCAAGCAGTTCGAGGGCAAAATTACGCACTTCGACGAACTAAGCGATTTGGCGATGGTCAAGATCAATGCTTCGAAGCTGCCTACAGCAGTATTTGCGCCTGACCCGCTTAAATTGCAGATGGGAGAAACGGTTATCGCAATCGGCACACCGGTCTCCTTCTCCCTCCGCAACACAGCGACGACGGGGATATTGAGCGGCATGAACCGCTCTATCTCATCCGCCTACAAGCTGCTTCAGACAGATGCGGCTATTAACCCGGGCAACAGCGGCGGACCGCTTGTCAATTTGAAGGGTGAGGTAATCGGAATCAACTCGCTCAAATTTGTCAGTGAGGGCATCGAGAGCCTTGGCTTCTCGATACCGAGCGACACGGTGCGTTATGTTGTGAACCATTTCTTCAAATATGGCAAAGTGAACCGCGCTTCACTAGGCTTGGAGCTGGAGGAAAGCTGGGCAGCTATAGTCGGATTGCCGACGACGGAGCCGCTCAAGGTGAAAGCTGTAGAAAGCGAATCAGCCAGCAAGGCGGGGATCGCACAGGACGACCTTCTTTATTCTGTTGGAGGCAAGGGGATTACATCGATCGTGGAGCTGAATGAACTGCTTAAAGGCTATTTGCCAGGACAGCAGATTGAAGTCATGCTCCAGTCCGATGGAGATCTGATCAAGCGCAAGCTTACTTTGGTTCAAGGGTAACGGTTTGGAAAGAACATCTTATTTCAGGGAGAGGTAAGAACAAATGCTAAGACGACTATGTACAATTATACTAACGATTTGCCTGCTTGCAGCGCTTGCTCCGGCAGTTGCCGGAGCTGCAGGAGAAGCAGTAGAAATTAAGCTCGCTATCGGAAGCCCGACGCTTTCGGTCAATGGTGTAGAGTCTGTCATCCAGAAGCCGTTTCAAACCAATGGCACGACCATGGTGCCGATAAGCGTCATTACGAAGGCGTTTGGAGCGGGTCTAACGCTGGAAAACAACAAAATTATAACCCTTTCTTATAATGGGACTTCCGTCATTCTGACGATTGGCAGCAAAACAGTAAAAGTTAACGGGGCACCGATTACACTTACGGCCGAGCCGCGTATTGTCAACAATGTAACGATGGTGCCGCTGCGGGTCATCGTATCGGCATTCGGTGCTGCCCTGGATTTGAAGGGCAAGCAAATTACGATCAAGGGATCGAAGGCAAGCGGCCTCTCCAGCAGCGGCAATACCGGGGGGATCAACCCTGACGCTGGCAAGACGAAGATCGGAGACAGCTATCATAACTGGTCGGCTAATTATCCTAGCAATCTTGTACTTGGAGCTTCAAGCGATAACGGGGAATGGACGAGCTGGGAGAACGCGAATGGCGAGTCTGCGATAAACATATGGATCAAGACAGTCGAAGAGACACTTTCCAAGGAGGAGCTTCGCCAGGAAATTGCCGAATACTTCTATGGAAGTGAATTCGCTGTTGAGAAGACATCCATTAAGATAGGCGGTCTAGCCTTCGAGAAAATCATCAGCCGGGACCGGGATGGCTGGTTCTTCGAATACCGGGCAATTCAGCAGGATAACCGCTTGTACATCGTTGCTGCCGGAATGAAGGCGGACAACAAGAGCAAGCTGAGCACAGTCCAGAGCTTCATGGACAGTTTCAAGCCTTCTTTTAATAAGAATGATCGTTCATTAAAGGATATAACGAAGGTGAAAGACGGCTTCATCTCCTTTGAGGATAAGGAATACGGACTATCAGTCCGCCTGCCGGTGGATTGGTATCGCGATACGGAAGGATCGAGTCCTTCCTTTTACAACAATGATGAAAGTATATTTAACGCTTCGATCAGTTCCTTGGCCGAGGAGGATTCAGCAGAGAAAGTATACGCGCGCAATAAGGCGTTCCGGACAGCCAACTATGCGCCGAACTATATGCGGAATATGACCGAGTCGAGCCTGACATTAAAGGATGGGGAAGCTCGAGTATTAACCTATGAATACACGTGGGATACCAAGACCTGGTACAAGCAGTATGATGTGCTTATGGTTGTCGACGGATTCCAATATGAGCTGGATTATTCGGTTCTGCTTGAGAAGGATTCGGAGAAGCTGTTCAAGGATATTATGGCATCTGTCGATCTGGACACCGATTACGTAGAGGAGAATTTCATTGGCATTGAGAATGAATTCGATCCCGCCGTTGATCGTGGCAAAACGACGAAGACTAGCAAGAAATATGGCTATTCCATTGATCTGAACAAAAATTGGATCGGCACGTTCAAAGATTTTGAGGAAGACAGCGTGCTCTATTACACAGGTGTCGGGATCCTTTATATTGAAATATTCGAATCGATGAAGGTATCGGACTTTATTCAATCCTTCCGGGCTTCCGTTGAAGAGGGCGACGGCAAGATCACTAAGAATACGGAGGCCGTGACGATCAATGGCCTTCAAGCGATGAAGCTTACGGCTCATTTTGACAACATCGAGGAAGGACAGCCGTATGTTTCAGAGATTTATATTTTTGAGAAGAATGGGAACCTGTACGCTTTGAATTCCATTACGTACGATGCTCATTACTCTGAAGCGAATATTGCGCGCATGAACGAAACGATCCAATCCTTCACCTTCACGAACTGATTTTTACTTCTACGAACCAATTAGAACAATTAACGAGGCCGCTTCTTTCCGATGATTACCGGAAGGGGCGGCTTTCGCTTAAGCGGCTGCTCTGTTACACTTAAAGGAAATCAGGCAACGAATAGATAAGGATGGCGGAATAGAAATATGGCAACGTTGAAGCATGGAGATGTTGAGTTATTGGCGCCTGCCGGCGATTGGGATTGCATGCGTGCAGCAGTGGCGAACGGGGCGGACGCGGTTTTCTTTGGCGTGGAGAAGTTTAATGCCAGAGCTCGGGCGAATAATTTCGTTATGGACGAGCTGCCGGAGATTATGGCCTTTCTGCACAGCTATGGAGTGAAGGGATTTCTTACTTTTAATATATTGGTATTCGAGGATGAGCTGAATGAGGCGAAGCGCCTGATAGAGGCTTGTATCGATGCGGGCGTCGATGCGGTTATCGTGCAGGATTTGGGGCTTGTGAAGCTTATTCGCGAGATGTCGCCCGATTTTCCGATTCACGGATCAACACAGATGACGATTACATCGCCGGAAGCGGTGGAATTTACGAAGCCGTTCGACATCGAGCGGGTTGTGCTTGGCAGGGAAAATAACTTGAAGCAAATCAAGACGATTGGCGAGCAGGCGAAGCTGCCTATGGAAGTGTTCGTACACGGGGCGTTATGCGTTTCTTATTCCGGCCAATGCCTCACCTCGGAAATGTGGGGCGGCCGTTCGGCCAATCGCGGAGAATGCGCTCAAGCCTGCCGTCTGCCTTATGACCTCATGGTGGATGGCGAGCAGAAGCCTATGGGCGATGTGGCTTACCTGCTCTCGCCCAAGGATCTCGCGGCGGTGGAACTGGTGCCCCAATTGATTGAGGCAGGCGTGACCTCATTCAAGATTGAAGGACGGCTGAAGAGCCCGGAATATGTTGCGAATGTAGTGAGCAAGTACCGGCTGGCGATTGACAAATATTTCGACGGGGATCGGTCGGCCCCGTCGAAGGAGCAGATGCGCGAGCTGCAGCAGAGCTTCTCGCGTGGATTCACCCACGGCTTTTTGGGCGGGACCAACAACAAGCAGTTAGTGGAAGGAACGTTCCCCAAGAGCCGGGGCGTCTATCTGGGCCGTGTGGAGCGGGTGCTTCGCGATGCGGTGGTTTGCCGGATCGAAGCGCCGCTCAAGCGCGGCGACGGCATCGTCTTCGACGCCGGAGATCCTACGAAGAAGGAAGAGGGCGGCCGCGTCTACGATATACGCCGCCAAGGTGTCAAGCTGGAGGGAGAGGCGCAGGAGGATACGGTACTGGAGATCGTTGCCGGCCGTAATGATGTTGATCTGCGGCGCGTTCATGTGGGCGACCGGATCTGGAAGACGAGTGATCCCGCGCTGGACAAGAGGCTGCGTGCCACCTTTGAAACAGAAAAGCCATACCGGGTATTCCCGCTTCACGTGAAAGTCCGAGGCGTGCTTGGACAGCCGCTGCGTTCCTGGTGGACGGACGTTCAGAAGGGGACGACCGTCGAGGTAGTCTCCGAGCTTACGCTGGAGCAGGCTCAGAAGCGCCCGATGGATCATGCGTTTCTTGAAGAGCAGCTTGGCCGTCTTGGCGGCACGCTCTATCAGTTGGAATCATTGGATGCCGAGTTGAATGGCGATTTGATCGTACCTGTCCGTGAATTGAACCGGATGCGGCGTGAAGCTGTGGAGCTGCTGGCAGGCGAGCGGCCGAAGCCGCCCGAGTATGTGAAACGAAGCGTTGATGTCTATGCTGACGCCTCGCATAGAGGGACTATCGTTCCTGGGGACGGCGCCCAGCCAGCACAGGAGGCGCCGAGTCATGAAGGGGTTCGGCTGACGGTGCTCTGCCGCACTTTGCCGCAAGTGGAGGCGGCATTAAGACGGGAGGTCGGCATGATCTATGCGGACTTCGAATTCATCAAGCAGTTCCCAGCCGCGATTGAGCTGGCCAGGCGTGCGGGCAAGCCTATTGCACTGGCTACGCCGCGAATTCATATGCCGGGCGAGAACGGCTATCATGCCAATATACTGAAGCTGCAGCCGGATGCAGTGCTGGTTCGCAATACAGGGGCGCTCTATTACTACCTGCGGGCACGCGCCGAAAGGCCGGGCGAGAAGTTTCCGCAGCTGATCGGCGATTTTTCGCTTAATGTGGCCAATCATAAGGCGGCGGATCTGTTCGCTGAAGCGGGCTGCGACCTTATTACACCTTCATATGACCTGAATGTGCAGCAGATGTTCGATCTGCTGAACCGCAGCGATACGTCCAGAATGGAGGTCGTTATTCACCAGCATCTGCCTATGTTCCATACCGAGCATTGTGTGTACTGCACATTCCTTAGCGAGGGCACGGATTATACGAATTGCGGTCGTCCTTGTGAGGAGCGCCGTGTTTCCTTGCAGGATCGCATCGGGATGTCGCATCCGGTAAGAGTGGACGAGGGCTGCCGCAATACGGTCTACAACGCAATTGAGCAGTCGGGGGCAGAATATTTGCGTTCCTTCATTGATCTTGGCGTCTCTTCGTTCCGAATTGAGTTTCTGGAGGAGACGGCGGACAAAGTGGAGGAGGTCATCGATTTATATAGTGCCGCCATTGCAGGGAG
The DNA here is from genome assembly GCF_019443105.1 of Paenibacillus oenotherae. Taxonomy (GTDB): domain Bacteria; phylum Bacillota; class Bacilli; order Paenibacillales; family Paenibacillaceae; genus Paenibacillus_Z; species Paenibacillus_Z oenotherae. Next base: position 10,733 of record NZ_JAHZIJ010000005.1, on the reverse strand, counting down.
AATTAATGGAACCCAGGTTTGGCGCAGTTTGAAAGCCATTAACCAGCTTGGCGTAACAAGAGGACAGTTAGTCAAATAGCATGATGATGCAAGAGCGGCCTATGACATTAATAGTAGGCCGCTCTTGTTTCTTAATCCGCATTTTTCTGCCCGTCATGCTAAATTTGTACAGAGATATGGGTCTTCAGGAAGGGTTTTGACAAAATAGGGCGAATAGTAGCATTAATTAACTTGAACACTGCAACCCAGTCAGAAGAAGCTGAAGAGGCTCGAGCTAAGGTTGGCAGTAAAAGGTGAACGTGGTGATCTGACATGATGGAACAGCAAAATGAGAATCGTAATTGGCTAAATGAAGTGCTTAACATAGAACAAGCTATATTGGATGGCAGAATGCCGGAAATAAGTGAACTGAAGGCGATCCCCGAAGAAATTCGCGGGAAGTCGCCCTTGCTTCTCCGCGCGGAATGCGAGGATGGACTGCTGAACGGGCGGATTGTAGAGACGAAGCAGCGGTTGGAATCGGCTTTGAAAGGATTCGCGGCTCAGGCTGATGAATCCGCCATGCTTTCGATGATGGGAATGCTGGCTCTGCTCTATGGGCAGGTGGGCGACCGCCAGGAGGCACAGCCGATTCTGTCGCTCCTCCGCCAGGAATGGGATCGAACACCGGATCATTGCAATGGTTTCGTCCCTTGGGCGCTGGCCCGGAATGCGGTGAACGGGAGCCCGGAGACGGCTGCCGATGCTAATAACGAGCTGGATGGGCTGTATTATGCGGCAGCAGAGTCGTTCCGGCGGGAAAGCAAGCCCCTCTGGTCGGCTTTCGTCCTGCTCGACCGGCTGCTCTATGATCCTCTAACAGTCGGGGATTCGGACTGGCGGCTATGGCTGCTCTACCTGGAGCGGCATCTTACAGGGGAGGCATACTGCGAACCGCTATATGAGATTCTAGCCCATCAACGGCCGAGCCCGGAGCAATGTGACAAGCTGCCGGCACGTTATGCCTACCTGTGCAGGGCGGTTCTGCTGCATGCGCCTGACGAGAAGCCAGTTAGCGCCTTGGCAGGAGATATCGAGATTCAAATCTATGTCGCGGCGGCAAAAGTGAAGCACCTTCTGGCAACCGGCAATCGCGTCAGGGCTTCAATTGAGCTTCAGACGATGGAACGGCTTCAGCAGCTTGTATCCACACCTGCATCGCTGAGGATGTTCCAGACGCTGTCGAGCAGCATCCGGCATGAGAGCGATAATGTAGAGCAGAAGTGGCAGGCTGCAGAACCTGCCGCTATTGAATCGAATAGCGATGCCGCAGACAGAGAGCCGCATCCGGCGTCTGTCAGATGGCGAATCAAGCTTATCGATGGCATTCTCTTCAGCACACAGCAGGGAGCGGCGGCTGAACCCGTTTGGAAGCGGCGCAAAGCGGGCGAGCTGCTCGTTTACTTGCTCCTGCAGCCGGGATATAAGGCGAATAGAGAGCAGCTGATTGAGCGCGTATTTGGCGAGGGCGAGCCTGCGAAACGGGCCAATCAGCTTTATGTAACCCTGCATGATCTGCGACAGACTCTCAAGGATGTAGGACTGCCCCAGGATCCTGTTTACGCCAAGCGAGGGGTGATCGGTATCGATGATGTAATCGTCGATGCTGTTGATGCAGAAACTTATATCACGCTTTCACGGGTCGGAGACCAGCTTTGGCTGGATGACCGCGAAGCGGCCTGCCGATTGTATGATGAAGCGCTGCCTCTCTTCGGGCAATTGGCTCCGGAGCTGCCTGTTTCGGAATGGCTGGAGCGGATTCGGGAGCAGCTGGTGGAGAGACAGACGGTGATGCTCAAACGGCTCGCGATCTACTACTCCGAGCTGCATGATGAGGTTCGCGTGGAGCAGCGTCTGGCGGATTGGATCGCCCTGCGCCCGGAGCAGGAAGAAGCCTATGAATTCATGATACGCCATTGCTTGCTGAGAGGACGCAGAGCGGAGGCAATCGGCTGGTATCGCCGGCTAGAGAGGACATGCAGGGAGCAGGGAACCGAGCCGCTCGCAGAGACGAAGCGTTTATTATGGGAATAGCCTGCAGTATAGCGCTCCGCCATTTGCTGGGCCGTCTGGGTATCGCTTATGTGGCATCTCTGCTTATCGGGCTCTGCCTTTTATACATTGAAACTGTGTTCATACTGGGAATACCTGTGCAGAAGCTGCTCCCGGTTGCTGTACCGGCTGCCGTTGTCGGCTGTATCGTTGCAACAGCGGCATTGCTGGGGATAACCTACTGGCAGCTTAGGCCGGTATTTAATGTTTTTGCAGATCATACAGCAAAGCAGGATGTTCATCGATCGCTTCAACTACTGTTTAATTTGCCGTATATTCTGCTGATTGCCATGAATGTGATCGGCCTGCTTTGCTTGATTCTCTTTCATGTTATGGGCGGAACCTATGCAAAAACATTGGATGAAGCCTATATGGTGGACTGGCCGCGGATGATTGGCATTTTTGCGGGAGAGCTGGGCTTAACGCTCCTCGTTTCCCTGCTCTTGTTCATAGCGGCCAGAAGAATTCTTCAATCCGATATTCTCAGATTCCAGCCTCCATCAGAACGGATAGCCGGACGCGCCTCGTTCGCTCAGCCGATGATGATCACCTATGCAGGCTCCTTGCTCGCGACGCTGTTGAATCTGCTGCAGCTTGTACTATTCTCTACGGCAGCGAACGAGCCGGTTGATCCCGTCAAATTCGGCATGGAAGCGCTCTTCTACTTTACGCTGGGGATGGCTATGCTCTGTTATGTGACCATTCAGTTCAGACATGAGTTGCGGGGACTGATCCGCAATATCCGGGAGCTGGTTGGCGGGGGACCGGCTCAGCTTGGAGGGAAGATGCTCTTCAGCTCGCATGATGAAGCGGTCGAGCTGGCCGTGGCTCTCAATGAGCTGCAAGCTCGCATCAATCGGGAATATGAGTCATTGGAACGGGAGCTCAAACTAGCCTACAATGTGCAGCAGAAGCTTCTTCCGCCTGGTGACATGACGATTGGCTCCTTCAGAATCACTGCGAGATACCAGCCTTACAGAGAGGTTGGAGGCGATTTCTTCGATGTTGTCCCGCTCGGCTCCAATCGGTTCGCAGTGATGATTGGCGATGTATCCGGCAAAGGAATGCCTGCAGCGCTGCTCATGTCAGCACTGCTGATCTTGTTCCGTTCGGAAATTAAGCGCAACGGGAATCCGGGGGAAGTGCTTGCCCGCATGAATCGCCAGCTGTGTGAGGCGATGGGCGAGGAAGGCTCGGTTTCCATCGGGCTTGGCGTCATCGATATGATGTCCAATGCCGTTCAATATGCCAGCGCAGGGCATTTATCCCCTTATATCGTCAAGCCGGACGGCAATTTCAGCGCGATTGACTGCAGCTCGCTGCCGATTGGATTTGATGATGAGCTTACATATGAGGTTCGCACGCTGCAGCTGGAGCCCGGCGACCGCTTCGTTTTATATACGGATGGGTTAATTGAGGCGGCGGACGATTCGGGGACGATGTACAGTTTTGAAGGGTTGGAAGCAGAGCTGTCGACATGGACTACGTGTAAGGAGCTGCCGCAAATGATTGATGATTGGCTGGGACGAATGGATCAGAGAAGCGGTGCGGGGAGTGATGACCGGACGGTTGTTATACTGGAGCTCGCGAATGATTTCTGCTCTCCGGTGGGCAAGCTGGGCGCGGAGGTGGCTGCTCACGGGGATGTTACGCATTTCTCGCCGCACCAATTCGTATACCGGGAATGGGTGATAGCGAGCAGGTTCGGGGAAGAGCGCGCGGTTACGGTCCAGCTTGGCGAATGGATGGAGCAGAGCTGGCCGCAATCCACGGTGCGCGAGGATATAGAAAGCGCCGTTGCGGAAGCGCTGCTGAATGCCATGGAGCATGGCAATAAGCTGAATCCGCGGGCATTCGTGACCTTGCAGGTGCAGATCGGCAGCCAGCTCGTCGTATGCAAAATATATGATGAAGGCGGAGGGTATTTCCCCCGTGTGTCCCGAAGTGAAGAGGAAATGGTCAGAAAACACGAATCGGAAGACCCTCGCGGCTGGGGGCTTGTCATGATAGATTCGCTCTCCGATTATTGGGCGACCAGCCGTGACGAAACCGGATTTTATACCGAGCTGTACTTTCTCCGGAAGTAAAGCGGGCTTTTATATTCATGAACTGTTATAAAGATAGGAGATCTGAAAAGATGGAACAGCCTTTTAGATTGGAATCCCGTCAATTTCCCAATGGCATTGTATTAACGCTGGCAGGAGATTTGACCAAATCTGCGGACACCGAGCTGTTTGCCAGCTTCAACGGAGGAACTGAGGTTGCCTCCAATGTCCGGTTTCTGGCGCTTGATCTTTCGCAGGTTGCGTATATTAATAGTGGCGGCATGGCGGTTCTGATCCGATTGGCCAGAATGGGACGGAAGGTGGGCGTACATACGTTTGCCTGGGGCGTATCGTCGCATTATGAGAAATTATTCCGCATGGTCGGTCTTACTGAATTTCTGATGCTGTATCCCAATGAATTCGCGGTCATTCAGCGCATTGAGGCGCTGGAGCTATAATAGACAGACTATCGAGAAGCACGGAGGTTATGATGCAGCAGCTCAACGCGGCAATTTATGAATCATGGAGACATGTCTTTAAGCTTGATCCGGATCGGGAACTTGATGACGGGGCGCTTGAGCGGATTTGCACATCGGGCACAGACGCTGTCATTGTGGGCGGATCCAGCGGAGTCACATACGATAATACAGTTGATTTGATGTCGAGAATACGCCGTTACGAGGTGCCCTGTGCCCTTGAAGTTTCCAGCGAGGAGGCGGCGGTGCCGGGCTTTGACTATTATTTTGTACCGCTTGTGCTTAATACGCCACATGGAGAATGGGTAGCCGGACGGCAAATTGCGGCGCTGCGCAAATACGGGACGTTCATTCCGTGGAATGAGACGGCTGCGGAAGGCTATTTGATCTTGAATGAGACGGCGGAAGCGGCCAGGCTCACAGGTGCGCAGACCCGGCTTGACGCCGAATCGGTTGCAGCGCATGTGTATATGGCGGACAGGCTTATGAGGCTGCCTATTCTGTATGTTGAATACAGCGGCACCTTCGGTGATATGGAGCTGCTGAAGCGGGTTCGAGGCTTGCTGACGGGATCGAGGCTATTCTATGGCGGAGGCATTGACAGTGCCGGGAAGGCCAGGCAGGCGGCGGAGTTTGCTCATACGGTTGTCGTTGGTAATGCGCTCTATGACCGGCTGGATGCTGCGCTTGAGACGGTACAGGCCGTGAAGGAGACGCGTTCTCCATACGATCATGCGAAGTGATGGTTCAAAGTGGTTTGCAAGAAAAGGAGCAGGAACGGTTATTCTGAACGAACCGCAAGCGGGATGGGGTTCGCTGGAGAACCGTTTCTTTTTTCATGGAAAATACAGTGAAATGGCTCATAATGAATTGACACCTAACGAGCATATGCTAGACTTGAATGTAGGCGAACAAATGCGAACAAAAGGAGTATTTAATATACAATGGTGAACCCTATCAATATCGACCAGGCCGTTCAGAAGCTTAATCCGCAGCAGCGGGAAGCGGTACAGGCGACGGAAGGTCCTCTCCTCATCATGGCAGGAGCGGGAAGCGGCAAGACACGCGTGCTTACGCATCGCATTGCTTATTTGATCGAGAAGCGCCGTGTCGCCCCGTGGAGCATTCTGGCCATCACGTTTACGAACAAGGCGTCGCGCGAAATGCAGGAAAGGGTGGCTGCGCTAATCGGGCCGTCCGGACGGGATATTTGGGTGTCGACGTTTCACTCCATGTGCGTGCGCATTCTGCGCAAGGATATTGGCCGAATCGGCTTTACCCAGAGCTTCTCGATACTGGATTCAACAGACCAGTTGTCCGTCATTCGGAATTGCATGAAGGATCTGAATATCGATACGAAGAAATTTGAGCCCAAGAGCGTCCAGGCAGCTATCAGCGGAGCCAAGAACGAACTGATCACCCCGGAGCAGTTTGAACGCAAAATAGGCGATTATTTCGACGGAATCGTAGCCAAGGTGTACAGTGCGTATCAGAAAAGGCTGAAGAGCAACAATTCACTCGATTTTGATGACCTCATTATGAAGACGATCCAGCTGTTCAAGGACGAGCCGGATGTATTGAACTTCTACCAGAATAAATTCCGTTACATTCATGTCGATGAGTATCAGGATACGAACAGGGCGCAGTATATGCTGTGCCGGATGCTTGCGGACAATCATCATAATATATGTGTAGTGGGTGACAGCGACCAATCGATTTATGGCTGGCGTGGTGCAGACATTACGAATATTCTGAATTTCGAACAGGATTATCCGGAGGCGAGAACGATACTGCTGGAGCAGAACTATCGCTCTTCAGCGAACATTCTTAATGCTGCCAATGCTGTCATTGCATTGAATACAGGCCGCAAGGCGAAGAAGCTGTGGACGGATCGCGGCGAGGGAGCGGGCATAACGGTCTATCAGGGGGATTCCGAGCATGAGGAAGGCTTCTTTGTTACCTCGGAGATCCGCAAGAATGCCTCCAATGGGCGGAAATTTGCTCATCACGCGATACTTTACCGGACGAATGCCCAATCGCGGGTCATTGAGGAGACGCTGATCAAATCCGATATCCCTTATCAGATTGTCGGTGGAATCCGATTCTACGACCGCAAAGAAATCAAGGATATTCTTGCTTATTTGCGTTTAATCTCCAACCCCGATGACGATATTAGCTTCAATCGGATCGTGAATGTGCCCAAGCGCGGCATAGGCGATACGACTGTGGCCAAGCTGGCTGAAGAAGCAGGTCAGAAGGGAATCTCTATCTTTGCCCTGCTGGAGCAGTTGGACTGGCTTGAGCTGACAGGGCGGGCGCGGACTGCGCTGAGAGAGTTCCGCGATATGATCGATAATTTGACCAGAATGGTTGATTATTTGTCGGTGACGGAGCTGGCTGAGAAAGTGATAGAGATGAGCGGCTACCGCGAGGAACTGGTGCGTGAGAATACACTGGAATCCAAATCAAGGGTGGAGAATATCGAAGAGTTTCTGTCCGTGACACAGGACTTCGAGAAGCGCAATGAGGATAAATCGTTAATTTCATTCCTTACGGATTTGGCGCTTATTGCAGATATCGATTCCATGGACAAGGATGAGCCGGAGGGCGGCGTGAAGGATGCGGTTGTCCTTATGACGATGCACAGCGCCAAGGGTCTGGAATTTCCGATTGTCTTTATTATTGGTATGGAGGAAGGCGTGTTCCCGCACAGCAGAGCATTTATGGACAATGACGAGCTTGAGGAAGAACGGCGTCTCGCCTATGTTGGCATCACACGAGCGGAGGAGCAGCTCTACTTGACCTGCGCGCGGATGCGCACCTTGTTCGGCCGGACAAATTCGAACAAGCCGTCTCGTTTTCTTGAAGAGGTGCCTGACGAATTGAAGGCGGAAGCCTCGCCGTTCGGGCGCACAATCGGGCGTCAGGCGGGCGGCGGAACAAGCGGCGGCAGCCGGTATGGCGGAGCGGGTTCCGGTACAGCCGGCTTCGGACATCGCGGAGGGGCGGCTGCACGCCCGAATGCGGGCGGAAGTGCGGGCGGCGTGCGGGTAAGCACACCGTTGGATGCGGCCAAGGCTGCGGGCGGCGGCGCCGAAGGCGCAGCGGCGCGAGACTTCAAGGAAGGCGACAAAGTGACGCACAAAGTGTGGGGAATCGGCACGGTCGTATCCATACGCGGGGAGGGTAACGGGAAGGAACTCCAAATCGCCTTTCCGGCGCCGATTGGCTTGAAGAAGCTGCTCGCCAGCTTCGCTCCAATTACGAAGGTATAGCATTTTGCATAGCATAGATCGGGTAACTGAGACTCAGCAGCGACAATGGAACTTGGAAAGGTAGGTTCATGGATGACAACGGCAATGGAACCGGGAAACAATGGGGCGCCCCAGCCTCAGCAGCTTTCGCGCATGCACGAGCTTGCGGAACGCATCGAGCAGCATAACTACAGCTACTACACGCTCGATCAGCCGACGATCAGCGATAAGGAATATGATGCCTTATATGATGAGCTGATCCAACTCGAACAGGAGACCGGTTATGTGATGCCGGATTCGCCTACAGGGCGAGTCGGCGGAGAGATTATTAAGGGGTTTGCTCCCCACCGGCACCGCTCCCCTTTATGGAGCCTGGGCAAAGCCCAGAACATCGAGGATTTGATCGCCTGGAACACACGCATCCGCAAAGGAATCGCAGATTACAACACGAAAAACCCGGACGAAGCTCCCCTGCCGGAGCCAACCTATGTCATTGAACTCAAGTTTGATGGGCTGACGCTTAATTTGACCTACGAGGCTGGCCGGTTGGTACAAGCGGCGACTCGTGGCAACGGAGCGGTTGGCGAAGGCATTCTGGCCCAGGTCAAGACGATCAAATCCATTCCACTAACGATTCCATTCGTAGACGGGACTATTGAGGTGCAGGGCGAAGGCATTATGAACCTGTCCGTGCTGGAGGCTTATAACAAGACTGCCGCAGAGCCGCTCAAGAACGCGCGCAATGCCGCAGCAGGGGCGCTTCGCAATCAGAATCCGCGCATTACAGCAGAGCGCAAGCTAAGCGCGTTCTTTTATAATGTCGGTTTTGCAGATGGCGTTTCTTTTGAAACTCACATGGAGATGCAGCAGTTTCTACGCGACAACCGGTTTAAAGTGAATGACTATGCAACGTATTGGAGCACGATTGAAGAAGTGCAGGAGGAGCTGGACAGGCTTGCGGCTGTAAGGGGCGGTCTGGATTATTTGATAGACGGCGCAGTTGTCAAGCTTACAGATATGCGAACTCGCGAGGTGCTGGGCTATACGGACAAGTTCCCCCGGTGGGCTGTCGCATTCAAGTTCGAGTCGGAGGAAACGACAACTGTGCTGGAGTCTGTCTCATGGGAGGTTGGCCGCACAGGCAAAATAACTCCCGTCGCCCGTGTCGAGGCCGTTGATCTCGCAGGCGTTACCGTTCAGAACTGCACGCTGAATAATATGGGAGATATCGAGCGGAAGAACCTCAAGCATGCCCTTGGCACAAGGGTGTTCATCCGGCGTTCCAATGATGTCATACCAGAGATACTCGGCAAGGCTGATGATGAGCAGGGCCAAGAGATTCCTTATCCTGATGCTTGCCCGTCATGCGGCACTCCGCTGGAGCTCCGAGGAGCGCATCTGTTCTGCAACAACAAGCTGGGGTGCAGACCGCAGATTATTGGGCGCATTACCCATTTCTCTTCCCGTGATGCGATGGATATCGAATCGTTCAGCATCATGACAGCGGAACAGCTGTATGAGGAATGCGGTGTGCGCGATCCGGCGGACTTATTCAGTCTCCAGTACGACAACTTGATTGGGCTCGAACGATTCGGTGACCGCAAAGCCCGCAAGCTGCTGGAGGCGATAGAGAAATCCAAGGAGCGCGGTCTGGCCGCCTTCCTATTCGCACTCGGCATTCCTAATACAGGCAAAGCGACGACGAAGATGCTGGCTGATCATTTTGGCAGTATTGCCGCCATACGTGTAGCTTCTGTGGAGGAACTTGTTGGGCTGCCTGATGTTGGGGGCATAGTCGCTGAGAGCATCTATACTTATTTTCATGATCCAATAGCTTCTGAAGCGATCGATCGCATGCTGGCCCTGGGCGTAAAAGCCGAGACGGAGCAGGCGCCTACCACTCGGACGGACACGGTGTTCAGCGGCAAAACCGTCGTTCTTACAGGAACGCTGCCAACAATGACGAGAGACGAAGCGGCCCGAAAGCTGGAAGCATGCGGCGCGAAAATTAGCGGCAGTGTCTCCAAGAAGACCGATTTCGTAATCGCAGGGGAAAGTGCAGGCAGCAAATTAACGAAGGCCCGCGACCTTGGCATTACCGTTATTGAAGATGAGAATGAGCTCAAGGCGATGCTGGGAGAAGTGTAAATAGAAGTGCAGATAGCTTGTACGGGAGGGGCTGTTCCGGCTAATAAAGCCGGGGCAGTCCCTTGTCATATATTTCTAGTTGTAATTTGTCGAAGGATGTGTTAAATTATTTCTTGTCGCTTTTGAAGCCCATGTGTATGACACTAAGCAGTATGTGAAATAATCATAAAACAAAGTGTTGACATGAGGTTGAAAAGCTGATAACATAAAAACCTGTCACGACAAAAAGTGACGGCAAGTTCTTTGAAAACTGAACATATGGATCGAGTTTTAATTCGACAACGTTTTAAATATGTAATGAGCTAACAAGCTTCTACTAGACGGAGGCCTTCGGGCTGAAGTTATGGAAGGTGTTTCGCCGGAGGCTTTGGCTGAAGCGAAATGACTTCTTTTATGGAGAGTTTGATCCTGGCTCAGGACGAACGCTGGCGGCGTGCCTAATACATGCAAGTCGAGCGGACTTGAAGAGAAGCTTGCTTCTCTGATAGTTAGCGGCGGACGGGTGAGTAACACGTAGGCAACCTGCCTGCAAGACTGGGATAACATTCGGAAACGAATGCTAATACCGGATACGCAATTTGGCTGCATGGCTGAATTGGGAAAGACGGAGCAATCTGTCACTTGCAGATGGGCCTGCGGCGCATTAGCTAGTTGGTGGGGTAACGGCTCACCAAGGCGACGATGCGTAGCCGACCTGAGAGGGTGATCGGCCACACTGG
>NZ_JAHZIJ010000059.1 GCF_019443105.1 Paenibacillus oenotherae | reverse complement strand
GATGGTACAGATGAAAAGTGAATAATGACTTACCACTTTCCACATGTGAGCTAATACTCCATGTGGTTTCTTTTTTATCGCAAACAGTAATGTTTTTAGAACGGTGGATCAGAAAGGCTAGCCATTTACAATCGCAATCGGCTGCTTAGTGGTCAGGACCCGCTCCCTCAACTGGCACTTTATCAGCAGGAAGGAGATTTAGAAGCCGGTAGGATTGTTGGTAATCAACAAGTGGATAGAAATGGGACCCCTTATGGTACAGTAGCGAGAGATGCGACGATCGCAGATTTTGGAAAATCTGAGTTCAAAATGAGTGTGTACTCCTATTCGGGCGGTGTTGTAAAATATTCAGTGTATTATGACAATGATAATAAACGAAAATCCTTTGATAATATCGCCCAAGCGGCATCCTATTACAAGGAAGTAAGAAAATCTGTATTAAATTATTCTAACCTGCCTGCGCCAGATTTTATTCCTGGTCCTGGGGGAGCAGCTAGATTACCAGGAGTAATAATAAAAATTATCAGGGCAGTCATCTAATTCATATTGACGAGGTGAGAAGGATGTTTCCGATACATGAGAATGGAGTTTGGGGATATATTGATCAAAAAGGAAATGTAGTTGTATCCCCACAGTTTGATTATGCTTTCTACGGTAGCGAGGGGTTATATAGAGTTAAAAAAAATGGTAAACAAGGTTATATATCACTTGAAAATGATAATATCCCCATAAAATATGATGTTGTAGGAGAGTTTCACGAAGGTTATTGTCCAATTAAGATCGATAATCTTTGGGGAGCCATTAATAAGAGGGATGAAGTTATTATTCCATCGGTTTATAAACGTGTCTGGCATTTTTCAGAAGGGTGGGTGAAGGCTGAAACAATCGAAGATGTCATTCAGTTCTTGGATACAGAGGGGGGTGTGCAGCTTCAGTACACGGATGTCAGTGTCGGCCATTTTTCACACGGGTTAGCTTTTTTTACAGATAAAAAGACGAAACGTAATGGCTATATTAATAAAGAAGGAGAATTGGTCATCTCCTCAACATTATTTAGTTCGGGTTGTAAGTTTGCTGAGGGGCTGGCTCCTGCTCGGTATTACTCTACCAGAAAATGGTGTTTTATTAACCCGAGCGGTGACATAGTCATCGAACCGATTTACGAATCAGTTGGCTTTTTTTCGGAGGGTCTATGTACCTTTAAACGGAATGAGAAGACAGGATACATCAATAAAACGGGTGATGTCGTCATTCCACCACTTTTTGACTTCGCTTCAGATTTTTACGAAGGAACAGCCTATGTTGTTGTGGGGGAACGGTATGGGATCATAAACAAAC
>NZ_JAHZIJ010000058.1 GCF_019443105.1 Paenibacillus oenotherae | reverse complement strand
GTGAAGCTGGCGGAGGAAGGCAAGCGTCTGTTCATGTACGATATGCACCATATCATATCAGACGGAGTCTCGATGCAAGTGCTGGTGGAAGAGTTCGCGCGGCTGTACGGCGGCGAGGAGCTGCCTGTGCTGCGGATCCAATACAAGGACTACGCAGTCTGGCAGCGGGAGCGGCTGAGCGGGGAAGAGCTGAAGCGTCAGGAAACGTACTGGCTGGAACGGTTCGGAGGCGAGCTGCCGGTGCTGGAGCTGCCGACGGATGATGCGCGTCCGGCCGTGCAGCGTTTCGAAGGCGAGTCGATCGGCTTCGATCTGCCGCTGGAAGTGGAGGCGCGCGTGCGTCAGATCGCTTCGCAGACGGGCGCAACGCTGTACATGGTGCTGCTTGCGGCGTATGCGACGCTGCTGTCGAAGTATAGCGGGCAGGAGGATATCATCATTGGAACGCCGGTGGCGGGCCGCCCGCATGCGGACTTGGAGCAGGTTATCGGCATGTTCGTCGGGACACTGGCGCTGCGTAACGAAGTGAAGAAGGAAGCGACGTTCCTGGAGCAGGTGGCGGAAGTGAAGCGTCGGACGCTGGAAGCGTTCGAGCATGCGGACTACCCGCTGGAGGAACTGGTGGAGAAGCTGGACTTGGAGCGGGATATGAGCCGCAACCCGCTGTTCGACACGATGTTCGCGATGCAGAATATGACGGAAGCGGAAGCTTCTTACGGGGGCGGTCTGAAGATGACGCCGTACGGAGGAGGCGAGGAAGCGGCCAAGTTCGATCTGACGCTGCAAGCATCGGAGATGGAAGGACGGTTAGTATTCCAACTGCAATACCGGACGTCGTTGTACAGGCGAGCGAGCATGGAGCGACTGGCGGGTCACTTTGTGCAGCTGCTGACGGAGGCGACGTCAAAGCCGGAGGAGCGGATCGGGGAGCTGTCGCTGCTGCCCGAGGAAGAGTGCGAGCGACTGGCGGCGTTCAACGGGACGGAAGCGCCGTATCCGAAGGAGCAGACGATTCACGGGCTGTTCGAGGAGCAAGTAAAGCGAGCGCCAGAACGGACGGCGCTGGTGTACGGAGAAGAGCGTCTAAGCTACGCAGAGCTGAATGCCCGTTCGAATCGTCTTGCACGGAGACTGCGGGAGCAGGGAGTCGGACCGGATGAGCTGGTGGGTATCGCGTTGGAGCGGTCGACGGAAATGATCGTGGCGATCTTGGCGGTGCTGAAGGCGGGAGGCGCGTATGTGCCGATCGACCCGAGCTACCCGGAGGAGCGCATCCGCTACACGCTGGCAGATGCAGGAGTGAAGCTGGTGCTGGGGCAGGCGGATGTGGCGGAGAAGTTG
>NZ_JAHZIJ010000057.1 GCF_019443105.1 Paenibacillus oenotherae | reverse complement strand
GCAGAAATTTTGCAAAGAACCACAAGCACCAAATACAGAGGGGAATTTTACAAAAAGAAGAGGTTCCTGTACCGTAGATAGTAACGACACCCCTACGGAAAGGAAACCTCTTGCCTACAATCGTATCCAAAAACTTGGTTATCCGTCAAGTCATAGGGGAGTTTGTCTCTCACATTCCGCCATTATGGCAGGATGCTTATGCCAAGAAATTATTTACATGGAATACGTCGCTCCTTTACCTCTTCGGCATTTTGCAGCAGTGTCGCTCTGTTGGAAGTATTGCTGGCTATCTGGCGAGTACACCATGGATGCAGAAGTGGACCGACCTAGAGTCCATTGATCCTTCAGCACTTAATCGCCGATTAAATGATTTGCCAACTGACATGTTAAAACAAATCTTCGTAGAGCTCATTGCGAAATACGCCAGCGACTATGGTTTGCCTCAGCCGATGAAGCACTTAGGGGCACTGGCAGCCGTAGATGCTTCCTCGATCACGTTAGGAAAAGTCCGTGGCGAATGGGCGTATCAACAGCGTGGCCAAAATGCGGTCAAGTTACATGTACGTCTGGATTTAACGGGTGAATCCAGTGGCGTCCCTAGTCGCGTCGTGCTGTCCACAGCAACCGTGGCCGATCTGGACAAAGAAGTCACCAGCGTCTTGTTAAAAGAGAGGCAGGTCACGTATTTGCTCGACCGGGGGTACCTTGATTACAGGCAGTACATCACCTGGAGTCAAAAAAACATCCGATTTGTAGCCCGCATAAAGGCAAACAGCAAGATGAAAGTGATTCGCAAGCAAGCCCCGCTTGCGTCTAACGTGGAGCAGGATGCTGTGGTTGAATTCGCTCATCCCGATACGGGGGCGTGTGAGCAGCTTCGGCTCATTGTCTACACGTACGTGGATGCCAAGGGAAAAAGGCATCGGGTTCGCGTGCTTACGAATCGTTGGGACGTGTCCGCCGAGGATGTTTCGCAGATGTATCGCTACCGTTGGAAGGTCGAACTGTTCTTCAAATTTATGAAACAACAACTGGGTTTGAAGAAAATGTACAGCGCAAAGCCTCAAGCCGTCTGGAATCAAATCTATCTCCATCTGATTGCCTATATGTTGCTGGAACATTGTCGGCAGCAGGTGAAGCCAACCTACAAACGCGGTGAATGGATTCGTCTCCTTCGTGCCTATCTGGAGCAGCCATGGGCGACGTTGTTAAAGCACTTACAAAAGCCAAAGCAGCGAACGAGTCGAGGTAGGCGCAAGAAAGGCGGCCGGCCACGTAAGCATCCTAAACGATTAAAGCCAAAGCGTATCCTGTATTGGTAAAAGCGACCCACAATTGAATCAGGCACACCTAAAAAATTGGAGGAGTTGTCGTTGCTCACTTGAGGATGGCCTTTTTTTTGTCTTTTTACATACAACGCTCGTTCAGAAACCCCGCTTTTGTTCATAAAAAGTCGTGGCCCACTGCTTCTACGAGAATCCGTGTACAGCGAATTGCCGCTCTCTATAGGTAAGCTAACTCTTTGCAAAATTTCTG
>NZ_JAHZIJ010000056.1 GCF_019443105.1 Paenibacillus oenotherae | reverse complement strand
AATGAAACCAGCTAATGTTTGTCAAGCATTGATGACTTGGAATTTGAGAAAAATGGTGCTATACTTTTTGTACATGCCAAAGAACCTCCGGTGGTGCGGAGGGTATTGGTTAAATATGGAATTATGTCTTGTAGGGCGTGCCTTTCATCAAGATGGCGTAAATGTGATGCAGCAGCTTGTTCGCGCAGGCAATCACCGTCACCTTGTAGGGCTTGCCCTCTTTCCTTTTTTTCGCGTAATAATGACTAATCCTGCTATTAGCACTTCTCCGAAGTCCGCATTGCACAGCCAAATATAGCGCTCGTCGAAGTCTCTTGGAGCCTCGTTTCGTAATCCGGTTGCTCGTGGCTGTGAACTTTCCAGAACTGTAGATGCCCGGATCTAGCCCGGCATAGGCGACGAGTTGCTTGGCATCCCTGAACTGGCTTACATCGCCGACTTCTGCCACGATGGCAGCCGCTAGCTTGTCTCCGACGCCTGGAATGCTTTTGACCCATTCCACTTCAGGAAGTTCCCCAGCCACTTCTTCCATCTGCTTTTCCAAATGACTCAACTGTTTGTCGAATTCCAACAGCAGCGCGATCATGCTCGTCAATGCGATGCTTTGGGAGTGACTCCTGGCTTGTGTGTTCCAGCCCAGCATGAGTCCCCTCAGCCGTTCTGTTTTCGCTGCCATCCATCCTTTCGAACGGGATTTCCCTACACATTCATGGATGAGCGCCTCCACATCTTCCGCGTTATTCGCCAAGCATCGCTGCAGTACTTTTAACGCCGTTGACGAGTACAGATTATAAAACAACCCGATGAAGTCCGGAAACACTTGCTCAAGCAAAGCGCGACTGTTTAACTTGGCCTGCACGTACATACCGGTTACAAACTCATGCTGCCTCGTCAGATGCTGGAGCTCGGTGTACGATTCATCCCAGTCACGGTGTGCTTTAACGTCCCCTCGGTAGTACATCTCGGCCAAATGCCAAGCATCCGCTGCATCTGTTTTGACCTTTCGCAACTGCGTACCTTTCGCGCGCTTCGCTTGCAGAGGATTGACGATGTAGTAGATCCATCCCCCGCGTTTCAAATACCCAACCAGACTCCGGTGGTAATGACCGGTTGCTTCCAGTACAACGATGGGCTCAACACCACTTTCATGCTTGAGTACGCCTAACATGTCTCCTAGTTGCTCAAAGCCTTGCTCTCCATGTTGAACGGTTTCCGTCCTCCCGAATGGCTCATTGCGCCTCATGAAAGCCTGAACGACGCTAAACCCCTTCGCTACGTCAACTCCAACCACTGGCTGCATCATATAAACTCCTCCACTTCACTCACCGGCATTCCCACCTAATGGCTTCCAAACCCATAGCTTCGCTTGTGATGCGAGGTCATTGCCTCTACCAGCTCAAACATGGTCATTGGACGGTAGGGGGAGAACAGTTTCATCGACGGGATCTGCGTCCCTAAAGATGCTTCGTTTTCCCGGCTACCACCATCGTATAACACTTACAAAAATAGGCCAACCAGAATTCTCTGGCTGACCTAATAATACGAAA
>NZ_JAHZIJ010000055.1 GCF_019443105.1 Paenibacillus oenotherae | reverse complement strand
GGACGGTACGGTTGAATATTTGGGCCGGATCGACCATCAGGTGAAAATCCGTGGCTACCGAATCGAGCTGGGAGAGATCGAAGCGCAGCTGCTGAAGGTGGAAGGGGTGAAGGAAGCGGCCGTGCTGGCGTGGGAAGAAGCGCTGGAAGCGTATCTGTGCGCCTATGTGGTGACAGAGAAGGAGCTAGTCGCGGCGGAACTGCGCGCGGCTCTGATCGAGAAGCTGCCGGGCTACATGGTGCCGTCCTACTTTGTTCATCTGGAGCGGCTGCCGCTGACATCGAACGGGAAGCTGGACCGGAAGGCATTGCCGGCGCCGGAAGGAAGCGATGTGGCGCGAGCGGCATATGAGGCGCCGGCAACAGAGCTGGAGAAGAAGCTGGCGGAACTATGGCAGCAGGTGCTAGGCGTGGAGCGTGTCGGAAGGCAGGACCATTTCTTCGAACTGGGCGGCCATTCGCTGAAAGCGACGACGCTGGTGGCGCAGCTGCACAAAGCGTTGCATGTGAACGTGCCGCTGCGGACGGTGTTCCAGTCGCCGAGGCTGGCAGAGCTGGCGGAAGCGATCGGCGGAATGGAGAAGACGGACTACGCGTCGATCGAGCCGGTGGCGAACAGCGACTACTACGCGGTATCGTCGGCGCAAAAGCGGATGTATATCCTGAACCAGTTGGAAGAAGGGCAGATCAGCTACAACATGCCAAGCATGTACCGGGTGTCGGGGGAGCTGGACCTTGTCCGTGCGGAGGAAGCGTTCCGACGCTTGATCACTCGTCACGAATCGTTGAGAACGTCATTTGAAATCGTGGACGGAGAGCCGGTGCAGCGGGTGCAGGAAGGAGTAGAACTTCATCTGAAGGTGCAAGAGGCGGCGGATGAAGAGGAGCTGCAGCGCCAAGCGGAATCGTTTGTGAGACCGTTTGACCTGGCGCAGGCTCCACTGCTGCGGGCGGAGGTCGTGCGCGTGACGAGCGAGGATCACCTGCTGCTGTTCGATATGCACCATATCATATCGGACGGGCTGTCGACGGAGCTGATGATCGGGGAATGGATGCGTCTGTACGCGGGAGAATCATTGTCGGAGCTGCGGATTCAATACCGGGATTATGCGGCATGGCAAAGAAAGCTGGCGTCGAGCGAAGCGATGCGGAAGCAGGAGGCCTACTGGCTGGAGACGTTTGCGGGCGAGCTGCCGGTGCTTGAACTGGCGACGGACTATGCGCGTCCGGCGGTGCAGCGGTTTGAAGGCGAGGCGGTTGGCTTCGGCGTAGAGAAGGAGACGCTGGAAGGACTGAAGCGTCTGGCGCAGGAAACGGGAGCGACGCTGTACATGGTGCTGCTGGCGGCGTATACGACACTGCTGCACCGGTACACGGGACAAGAGGACATCGTGGTCGGTACGCCGATAGCGGGAAGACCGCATGCGGATTTGGAGAAGCTGATCGGGATGTTCGTCGGGACGCTGGCGCTTCGGACGAGTCCAAGTGGAGAGAAAACGTTCCGAGAGTATGTGGAAGAAGTGAAGGAGAAGACGCTGGAGGCGTTCGAGAATCAAGACTACCCGTTCGAGGAGCTGGTGGAGAAGCTGGAT
>NZ_JAHZIJ010000054.1 GCF_019443105.1 Paenibacillus oenotherae | reverse complement strand
ATCGGATATGGATTGACAAGTTCGCATGAAAGTGCGGGAGAACGGGCTACTGAGGGGCCTGAGCTGAGCTTTAACTATTTAGGGCAATTTGATGGCGGAAGCAACGAAACGGCCTTCGAAATGTCTGCCTTATCGGGAGGAAACTCTATGAGTCCCCGGTCACGAGCCGCCCATCTGATCGAAGTGAGTTGCATGGTGGCAGGGGGCGCTTTTCAAATCAAAATCGGTTACAGCAGCAAACACTTTGCGGAGAGGACGGCGTCAGCCTTGGGCGAACGGTTCATCCAACAATTGGAGCGGATCATCGATCATTGCTCCGAGCGAAAAGAGAGCGAACTGACGCCAAGCGACATGATGTCCTCCGATCTTTCAATAGAAGAGTTGGAAGAGCTGAATCAAGAAATTGCCATGTCCATCGAACTTGATTAATGGAAAGCAGCGGAAATATGAAAGGAAGAAGATAATATGAAAACGAAAAATCTCGTTCAAAATATTTACAAAATGACACCACTTCAGCAAGGGATGCTCTTTCATACGATGTACGAAGACAGATCGGCTTATTTGGCCCAACATTACTTCGGTTTGGCGGGAGAGTTGGAAATCCGGTATTTTGAACGGAGCTTGAATGAGGTCATTGAGCGGTACGATATATTGCGGACCATTTTTCGCAAAAACAAAACGGATCAGTATGTCCAAATTGTATTGCGAGAACGGAAACTTAAAGTTTATTTCAATGATTTGTCTCGGATGGACAAGCAGGAGCAGGACGAAATATGGAACGCTTATAGAAGATCGGACAGAGAGACCGGCTTTGACCTCACGAAGGATTTGTTGATGCGAGTGGCTGTATTTCAGACAGGCCCTAGTCGGTTCGAGGTACTTTGGAGTCATCATCATATCTTGATGGACGGCTGGTGCTTATCCACTATTATCAGTGAAACGATGCAACTGTATCAATCGTTTGTCAAGGGAGCAGAAGCCGTTCTTGATCCGGTTATTCCATACAGCCAATATATTAAGTGGTTGGATGGCCAAGACGAGCGGGTGGCCGCCGAATATTGGAAATCATATTTGTCCGAATATGATGAACAGGTATTTATTGTGAAAGAAGATTATTCCGGTAAAAAGGGAGAAACGAAAAAATCGGTTTTTACTCTCAGTCGGCAAGATACCCGAAGTTTGCAAGAGCTTGCAAGATACCATAATGTGACGTTGAATGTACTGATCCAGTGCTTGTGGGGCGTGCTGCTTCAAAAGTATAACGGGGTGCGAGATGTTGTATTCGGAACGGTTGTATCGGGCAGACCGCCTCAAATAAAAGGAATCGAATCGATGGTTGGTTTGTTCATTAATACGATTCCGGTCCGGATCAGCTGCGAGCCGTCGGAGTCTTTCGTGGAATTATTGACTAAAGTGCAGCAGGCCTCTACCGAGGCAAACAAATATGACTATTATCCGCTGTATGAGATTCAAGCCTTGTCGAGCATAAAGCAAGGGCTAATCAATAATATCGTCGTTTTTGAAAATTATCCTGTAACGAAGGAGATCGAGAATGCGGCGGCAGACGTATCCGCGTTGAGTATAATTGACGCCAATGTGG
>NZ_JAHZIJ010000053.1 GCF_019443105.1 Paenibacillus oenotherae | reverse complement strand
TTGTGTCTACGTCCGATGGTACAGCAATTGTGACTTCATTGCTGTAGTCGGAGAAGTTCGGTTTCGCATCTTTTGCACGCACTTTGTACTTGTACGTCTTGCCCGCAACAACGGTGCTGTCGATGTATGTCGTTGCATTCACAGCAACAGTCGTCGTGTTTGCGCCTTCTGTACGAGTTACTTCATAGCCCTCAACTTTGATGTTGTCGGTCGAGGCACTCCAAGACAATGTTACTGTCTTCGGTGTGCCTGTTCCGAGGCTGCCTGCCAGGTTGGCAGGGATCGAAGGAGCGATTGTATCCGTTCCTTGCGGTTTCTCCCCGACTTTCACTTGGCCTGCGCCGCCGTTAGCGCCAGGGATGTACGTGTTGTCGCCTACGTTGAAGAAGTAGTTCTTCTGGCCGTTGCTGTCCCATACATTGCTGCCGTTGTTGAAGCAAGCTTCCAGACGGGTAGCCGTGCCGATATCGATCGTCATTTTCTTGTAGCCCGGGTTAAGCGGATCGTTCTCCATCTTCACGCCCGGAGTAGCTGTCCACGTGCCGCCTTCAGCGCGG
Organism: Paenibacillus oenotherae; assembly: GCF_019443105.1. Taxonomy (GTDB): domain Bacteria; phylum Bacillota; class Bacilli; order Paenibacillales; family Paenibacillaceae; genus Paenibacillus_Z; species Paenibacillus_Z oenotherae. The sequence goes on along the minus strand of NZ_JAHZIJ010000053.1, from coordinate 1,144 downwards.
TAGTGAATGTTGACGTTCGTCCAGCCCTCTTTGTAGTAGACTGTTACTTTGTTGCCTGGCACGTATACCGGTTTGCCTGGCGTTACGACACCAGCGCTATACGTGTTGTCGCCTTTGTTGAAGAAGTAGTTCTTCTGGTTGTTGCTGTCCCATTGTCCGCTGCCGTTGTTGAATGCTGCTTCGACACGGGTAGCTGTGCTTGTTCCAAGGTCAATCGTGTACTTGGCATAGCCCGGAACTTCGGACTCATCCATCTTCGTGCCTGGAGCAACGGTCCATGTGCCGCCTTCAGGACGGTAGTGGATATAAGGTGTTGCAAATCCTTTTTTGTAGTAAACCGTTACTGTGTTGCCAGTAGTGCCTGGATCAGTCGTTACACTGATCTCGTTGCTCGGATCGGAGGAGCTTCCTGCATTGCTCGTCGCGATCACTTTGTACGTGTACGCTGTTGCGCCCGTCAAGCCGGTATCCGTGTAGGATGTCGTCGTTGCCGTGCCAACCTTGCTGCCATTGCGGTATACATCATAGCCAGCAATGCCGGAGCTATGCGTGGATGCCTGCCATGTGAGCGATACGGTCTTATCCGTCTTGGCGGTTGAAGCCAGACCAGTTGGTGTTGTTGGTGCTACAACAGTTCCACTGTCATTCGTTGTCACCGTGATTGTGCTGCTGTCAGCGGATAATTTACCAGAGTTGCTCTTCGCAACTACTTTGTACGTATACGCTGTCAGCTTGATCAAGCCTGTATCCGTGTAGGAAGTCGTTGTTGCCGTACCCACTTTGACGCCATTGCGGTACACATCGTAGCCAGCAATGCCGGAGCTGTGAGTGGACGCATTCCAGGTCAAGGATACGGTCTTGTCCGTCTTGCCGGTTGAAGCCAGACCAGTTGGTGTCGTTGGCCTCGTATCTTCCGGATCTGAATCATGCCACGCGGTGCCATCGTACCAGCCCGTTGCCGTTCTTGCAAAGCCCGGTTGGCTTTGGCCAGGGAGCTGCTTGCCTGTGTTGTCTTTGAAGATCATTTTTGCAGCTTCTGCTGTATCGAAGCTGTAGACGTACCAGTCGCCGCCAACGCTTGTCATTGCAGGAGCTGTCGCCCATGTAGGCTCATTCGCTTCCTTAGGTGCTGTTTCGTAGAAGT
>NZ_JAHZIJ010000052.1 GCF_019443105.1 Paenibacillus oenotherae | reverse complement strand
TTCGTACGGCACCGGCTTGTACCCTTTCACCTTGTCCGCTCCCGTCAGCAGCAGTCTCAGCTTCGAGGGCGCTTCCTCCTCCAGCAGCTGCTCGTACATTTGCGGCGGCAGCCACGCGATCGTAATCTCGCGCTTCCGGTAAAATTCGGTCAGTTCCTTCATTTCCAGACGGATCTCTTCCGGCACGATGCACACGCTCGCTCCCGCGATCAAATACGGGAACACCTCCCACACCGACGCGTCGAAAGCGAACGAGGCGTATGTCGCCGCTACATCCTCTTCCGTCACACGGTAGAACTGCCGATGCCACTCGCTCAAGTTCACCAGCGACCGATGCTCAATCAGCACCCCTTTCGGACGGCCCGTCGAGCCCGATGTGTAGATCACGTACGCCAGATGCTCTGCTCCCGCCCTCTCCGGCAGATCTGTTCCGTCTCCTTCTTCCAGCAGCCCGCGCTCCAGCACCAGCACCGATTCCGTTATGCCCGCCAACTTCTCCGCCAAATCCGTCTGCGTCAGCACCAGCTTCACTCCTGCATCTTCCAGCGTGTAGCGGATACGCTCCTCCGGGTAGCTCGGGTCGATCGGCACATACGCGCCTCCCGCCTTCAGCACCGCCAAGATCGCCACGATCATTTCCGTTGACCGCTCCAACGCGATACCCACCAGCTCATCCGGTCCGACTCCCTGCTCCCGCAGTCTCCGTGCAAGACGATTCGAACGGGCATTCAGCTCTGCGTAGCTTAGACGCTCTTCTCCGTACACCAGCGCTGTACGCTCCGGCGCTCGCTTTACTTGCTCCTCGAACAGGCTGTGAATCGTCTGCTCCTTCGGATACGGCGCTTCCGTCCCGTTGAACGCCGCCAGTCGCTCGCGCTCTTCCTCGGACAGCAGCGACAGCTCCCCGATCCGCTCCTCCGGCTTTGACGTCGCCTCCGTCAGCAGCTGCACAAAGTGACCCGCCAGTCGCTCCATGCTCGCTCGCCTGTACAACGACGTCCGGTATTGCAGTTGGAATACTAACCGTCCTTCCATCTCCGACGCTTGCAGCGTCAGATCAAACTTCGCCGCTTCCTCGCCTCCTCCGTACGGCGTCATCTTCAGACCGCCCCCGTAAGAAGCTTCCGCCTCCGTCATGTTCTGCATCGCGAACATCGTATCAAACAGCGGATTACGGCTCATATCCCGCTCCAAGTCCAGCTTCTCCACCAGTTCCTCCAGCGGGTAGTCCGCATGCTCGAACGCTTCCAGCGTCCGACGCTTCACTTCCGCCACCTGTTCCAGGAACGTCGCTTCCTTCTTCACTTCGTTACGCAGCGCCAGTGTCCCGACGAACATGCCGATAACCTGCTCCAAGTCCGCATGCGGGCGGCCCGCCACCGGCGTTCCAATGATGATATCCTCCTGCCCGCTATACTTCGACAGCAGCGTCGCATACGCCGCAAGCAGCACCATGTACAGCGTTGCGCCCGTCTGCGAAGCGATCTGACGCACGCGCGCCTCCACTTCCAGCGGCAGATCGAAGCCGATCGACTCGCCTTCGAAACGCTGCACGGCCGGACGCGCATCATCCGTCGGCAGCTCCAGCACCGGCAGCTCGCCTCCGAACCGTTCCAGCCAGTACGTTTCCTGACGCTTCAGCTCTTCCCCGCTCAGCCGCTCCCGCTGCCAGACTGCGTAGTCCTTGTATTGGATCCGCAGCACAGGCAGCTCCTCGCCGCCGTACAGCCGCGCGAACTCTTCCACCAGCACTTGCATCGAGACTCCGTCTGATATGATATGGTGCATATCGTACATGAACAGACGCTTGCCTTCCTCCGCCAGCTTCAC
>NZ_JAHZIJ010000051.1 GCF_019443105.1 Paenibacillus oenotherae | reverse complement strand
GGCGCTTCGGACGAGTCCAAGTGGAGAGAAAACGTTCCGAGAGTATGTGGAAGAAGTGAAGGAGAAGACGCTGGAGGCGTTCGAGAATCAAGACTACCCGTTCGAGGAGCTGGTGGAGAAGCTGGATGTCCGGAAGGATCTAAGCCGGAATCCGCTGTTCGATACGATGTTCGTAATGCAGAGCAGGAGCGGAGGAGAAACGCGGCAGGCAAGCGGAATGGAAGAAGCGGCTGCAGGTGAAGAACGGCTCGGTTTTGCGCCTTATGGGACAGGGAGCACAGCGGCGAAGTTTGATTTGACGCTGAATGCGGCGGAGTTTGGCGAAGAGGCGGCGTTCAGCCTACAGTATCGGACGTCGCTGTTCGGGAAGGAAAGTATGGAAAGGCTGGTCGGCCATCTCCGTCGGCTGCTGCAGGAAGTGGCGAAGAAGCCGGATACGCCGATTCGTGAGATTGGGCTAATGAGCCCTGAGGAGCAGGATCGGATTGTGGAGACGTTCAACGATACAGCATCGTCGTTCCCATCCAAGACGACGATCCAGCATCTGTTCGAGGAACAGGTGGCAATTCGTCCAGAGCAGACGGCGCTTGTGATGGGAGAGACACGATTGTCCTACGACGAATTAAACGAAAGGGCCAATCGTCTGGCTCGGGAGCTGCGGGAGTCGGGCGTAGCGGCGGAGAGTGTCGTCGGTCTAATCGCGGAACGATCGATTGAAATGGTGGTTGCTATATTGGCAGTGTTGAAGGCGGGAGGCGCCTACTTGCCGATTGATCCGGATTATCCGCAGGAGCGGATCGTCTATATGCTGGAGGACTCAAAAGCGGAGCTGCTGCTCGTCCAGGAACATTTGGCCGACCGAGCGGCGATATGGGCAGGGAAGCTGCTGAAGCTCCTGCCGGACGAGCGGGGAAGAGCGGGCTCAGGCGCACCGCTTGCGCAGCTGTCGACGGCGGATAACCTGGCGTACATCATCTACACGTCGGGTTCGACTGGGCTGCCGAAAGGCGTCATGGTAGAGCACCGCAGTGTCATGAACACGTTGTCGGCTTTACAGAAGCAATACCCTATAGAGGAGTCAGATGCTTTCCTGTTAAAGACATCATATGCATTTGACGTTTCTGTAGCGGAGCTGTTCGGATGGTTTGTCGGAGAAGGCAGTCTGGCGATCCTACCTCCGGATGGGGAAAAGGATGCAGGGGCTATATGGGCTGCAATCGAAAAATATGGGATCACTCATTTAAATGCGGTTCCATCCATGCTTTATCAGATGCTAGACTTTTTGCAAAATCAGGACGCCGGATACGCCCATTTAAAATATTTGTTTGCCGCCGGTGAAGCATTGACGTCAAAGGTGCAAGATTTATATGGGATATTAAAGGAACGGAATGTTTTCTCGGCAAGTCTTGAAAATTTGTACGGGCCTACGGAAGCGACGATATATGCTTCGCATTATTCACTCCATGCTGTTAAGGAAGAGAAGCTGCGGATTCCGATTGGCACTCCTCTGAGCAATACACAATTGTATGTACTGGACGGCCGTCAGGAAGTGCAGCCGATCGGGGTGCCGGGTGAGCTATACATCGGCGGGGCAGGACTGGCCCGAGGCTATGTGAACCGAGCGGAATTGACGGAGGAGAAATTTATCGCGAACCCGTACCGCCCAGGCGAGCGGATGTACCGGACTGGGGATTTGGCGCGCTGGCAACCGGACGGTACGGTTGAATATTTGGGCCGGATCGACCATCAGGTGAAAATCCGTGGCTACCGAATCGAGCTGGGAGAGATCGAAGCGCAGCTGCTGAAGGTGGAAGGGGTGAAGGAAGCGGCCGTGCTG
>NZ_JAHZIJ010000050.1 GCF_019443105.1 Paenibacillus oenotherae | reverse complement strand
CGCTGCCTTCGGCCATATACCGCAGCCGATCCTCCGGGAACTCCGGCGGCAGCGGCACATACGCCCCGCCTGCCTTGATGATCGCCAGCATCCCGATCATCATCTCTGCTGACCGCTGCGCCATCAGGCCCACTGGCTCGCCGCGCTTCACTCCACGCCCGCGCAGATGACCCGCGAGACGGTCTGAACGCTCATCGAGCTCACGGTACGTCAGCTCCTCCGACTCGGATACGAGCGCCGTGCGCTCCGGCGTACGCTTCGCTTGCTGCCGGAACATTTCATGCAGCGTCAACTCGCGCGGGAACGCCGCTTCCGTTGCGTTAAACTGCTTCAGCACCTGCTGCTTCTCTTCCTCGCCCATCAGGTCAATCTCCGCCAGCTTCAGCTCCGGCTCTCTCGCTATGGCTGCAACCAGACGAAGCCAGTGACTTGCCATCCGCTCCACCGTTTCCCGGCGGAACAGCGATGTCCGATACTCGAAGTTGCAGCGCAGACCTTGCGCTCCTTCCACCACCTCCAGCGTCAGATCGAACTTCGCGGTCGATCTGCGGGGCTCGCGGGGCTCGAACACAACATCGCCGCACGCAACCTTAGGCATACCGGTATTTTGCAGAACAAACATGACGTCAAACAGCGGATTCCGGCTCACATCCCGCCGTACAGCCAGCTTATCCACCAGCTCCTCGAACGGATAGCGGTCATTCTCCAGTGCGCCGAGCACGCGTTCCTTAACGCTGTTCAGCAGCTCCAAATACGATTGATCGCCATACGCCTCGCCCTGCAGCACAACGGTATTCACGAACATGCCGATCAGTTCGGACAAATCGACATGCGGCCTGCCTGCAACAGGCGACCCGATCCAAATGTCATTCTGGCCGGAATATCGGTGCAGCAATGCGGTAAAAGCAGCCAACAGCGTCATATAAAGCGTCGTTCCTGTTCGTCCGGTCAGCGCCGACAGCTGCTGGGCCAGCTCCCCGTCAATCTCGATGGAAACTCCGTCGCCCTCATAGTCCATCCTTGGAGGCCGTGGATAATCATAGGGCAGTTCCATGACCGGAACATTCCCTCTCAGCGACTCCACCCAGTACTGCTGCTGTTTGGCCGCTTCTTCCGTTTGCAGCCAATTCAGCTGCCAGTCGGCATAATCCTTGTATTGGATCGGCAGCTCAGGCAGGCCTCCGCTTTCGTAGGCTTCCACGAACTGCTTGGCCAGCACGACCGAGGAGACGCCATCCGAGATCAGATGGTGCATATCCAGCAGCAGCACATGCTTGTCATGTCCCGCCCTGACGAGCTTAACCCGCAGAAGCGGCGCCGTATCCAGCGCAAACGGCCGGATGAAGGCGGATAGCAGCGCGTCAGGATCGGTGAGATCCCCCTCCGCTTCCTCCCATGCAATCGACGGCTCTGCCGCGACAGTCTGCATCGGACGGCCATCGACCCATACAAAGGACGTCCGCAGCGTCTCATGACGAGCCACCAGCGCATGGACTGCTCGCACTAACCGCTCCTTATCCAGCGCGCCCTCAATGTAAAGCACTGACGGCAAATGGTAGGTCGTATTGGCCGCATCCATCGATTGCAGAACGAATAATCGGTTCTGAGGCGATGACAGCGGGTAGTACAGCTGCTGCTCCAGCTTAGGAATAGATCCCCACTCCTGCTCCCCGCCGCTAGCCGTCTTCTCGTCAATCAGCTCCGCCAATTCGCGCACTGTCGTTCGCTCGAACAGCTCCCTAAGCGGCAGGCTGCACTTGAACGTCCGGTGAATCTCGGCCGTCAGCGAAGCCGCCTTCAACGAATGGCCGCCAAGCTCGAAGAAGTTGTCGTTGACGCCAATCGTCTCGCGTCCCAGCAGCTCCCGCCAGAGGGCAGCCAGCTTCTCCTCCGTCTCGGTTGCCGGAGCCTCGTACGCCGTCCCCGTATCCATCGATACTGTGTCCGGTGCTGGCAGTGCCCGGCGATCCGCTTTGCCGCTTGCTGTCAGCGGCATGATCTCCACCTGCACGAATGCAGCCGGAATCATGTAATCCGGCAGCAGCTCCGCACAGTGGCGGCGCAGCTCCCCTGACGTGCACGCCC
>NZ_JAHZIJ010000004.1 GCF_019443105.1 Paenibacillus oenotherae | reverse complement strand
CCGTATCCAACGGCAGAATTACGGGTAACCTCGGCAGCGGCAAAATCGCTGTATTGTACGAGGCAGCGGCACCAGTGCCGGCAATTTCCATCGATAAGCAAGAAGGCGGATTCTACACGGACGCTCTGAATGTGAAGATGACCTACACGGGCTCTGACACAGCAACGTACTCCGTGAACAACGGAACGCCTGTAACGTTCAGCTCTGGCACGACAGCAACCTTCGGAGCTGGCGCAGCATTCGGTACAGCATTCGTACTGAAAATTACGTCGAGCAATTCAGCAGGACAAGCAGTCAAAACGTACACGTTTACGAAAGAAGACCCTAATGCAGCGCTGAAAGTTCATTTCTATAAGCCTGCAGGCTGGGGAACGCCGAACATCTATTACTACGATGAATCCGTAACACCGACCAAGATCGGCGTGCAATGGCCGGGAGTCGCAATGAAGGATGACGGAAACGGCTGGTATTCCTATCAAATCCCGGCCTGGACCAAGGCACAAGTTATCTTCAACTCTGGAAGCAACCAAGTGCCAGGCGCAAGCCAACCGGGCTTCCAGGTAACGGGCGAGAAATGGATCAAGAATAATGTGGTTCATTCTAACAATCCGGATGTGACCGTTGTAACTCCGACTGTATCTATCGATAAGTCCGAAGGCGCGTTCACCAGCGACAGTCTGGAAGTGACACTCAGCTATACGAATGCCAGCACAGCGACCTATTCACTAAATGGCGCAGCTCCAGTTGCATTTACTTCCGGCCAAAAGGTTACGATCGGCGCAGGCGATGCGTTCGGCAGCACCTACACGCTGGTGGTTGCTGCAGCCAATGCGGATGCGAATACAAGCAAGACGTACACCTTTAAGAAAGAACAGCAGCAAGGAATTACGGTGCGGTACTACAAGCCATCCAATTGGGGAACGCCGAACATCTACGTCTATGATGAATCGGTGAGTCCTAAGAAAGAACTGGCCGCGTGGCCGGGAGTTGCAATGAAAGACGATGGAAACGGCTGGTATTCTTACACCATAACCGGCTGGAATAAAGCGAATGTTATATTCAACAGCAACGGACAGCAGGCACCTGCCGCCCAGCAAGCGGGTTACTTGGTAACCCAAAACTCCTGGATCAACAATGGCGTTATCTCCACTCAAGCGCCGGGTGATAATCAGGGAGATCAATTGGTTTCCGTTACATTCAATGTCAAGAACGCAACGACTGTATTGGGGCAAAATGTGTATATTGTCGGCAGCATTGCGGAGCTTGGCAGCTGGAATCCTGCGAATGCAATCGGGCCGGGAGTCAGCACGAACTATCCGACTTGGTCGATAACGGTCAAGCTGCCTGCAGGCGCGAACATCCAGTTCAAGGCAATCAAGAAGAATGGCAGCAGCGTAGTATGGGAAAATGGCAGCAATCACAGCTACACGGTATCAGCCAGCAATCCGGTCGTAGACTTTAATTTTCAATAATTAAAGGAATCGGATTCGGCATTATGCCGTGAATGGTGACCCGTAAGATGGACACTTGAGAAAGTGGCCTCTTGCGGGTTATTTGTGTTTCGTCCTTGGTTGGCATTATGCCTGGGCTTAACTGAAAAGAAGTGTCAAAGCAAGATAGCCATATTGTATACTGGGAGAAAGTCATCACTACTGGGGGCAGGGACAGCATGAAATTCAACGGCAATACAATCGAGGCGGTATTCTTCGATCTCGATGACACGTTATATGATCAATTGGAGCCATTTCGTAATGCGGTGGGGGATATATTGCCGGAAGTAGCCCGTGATGGGCAGTCTTTTCCGCTGGATGCGGTATTCCGCAGGGTGAGGCATTACAGCGATCGGCTGTGGGATCAGTATACGGCTGGAGGACTGGACTTGGAGGAAATGAGGCGGCAGCGGCTTATTTTTGCTTTTGAAGAGTTTGGGCTGAGGCTGGACGGGACTGTGGCGGATGCGCTGCAAGCGCGTTATCTCTATGGTCAGGGGCGGATTCAATTGGCGCCAGGTGCCGCCGAATTGATGGCGGAATTCATCGCGCAAGGTCTGGATGTCGGCATTATTACGAACGGGCCCGTCAATCACCAAATGGGCAAAATTCTAGCCTTAAAGCTGGAGCAAATCATTCCGGCAGACCGGATATTCATCTCGGACGCAGTTGGCATCGCCAAGCCGGACCCGCGCATTTTCACGCATATTAGCCGCACTACAGGGCACCTTCCGGAGAGATGCCTCTATATCGGCGACGCATGGCTCAATGATGTGACCGCCTCAGTTGAAGCTGGCTGGCATGTCGCGTGGATTAACCGCAGAGGCACAGTGCCGGATTCCCATCATGAGCCCGGTCTGATTGTCGAGCAGCTGCATGAGCTGCTGCCTGTATTGCTTGCCAGGCCGCAGGCCGACGGGACAAGCTAGCTCTCCAAAGTTGCCTTGGCTGCATCAATTAAAGAGTCGAACAGCTCATCATTCTCTTCAAGCTGCGCCTCTACTTCATTAATTTGCTCCTCACTGCCGTGTCCGGTCAGGAAATTGATGCTGTACATCCAGTCGTCGTCTCTCTTCTTCTTGCTGAGCAGGGTAAGCTCATAGGGAACCTTGTGCCCCTCGACCTCGAAATGGACGAAGCCGGCGTAGCCCAGGTCTTCTTCTGAATAGTGGAGCTTTGCCTGCAAAATGGTTAGGTTCATTATTTATTCTCTCCTTTAATATTTAATGCAATTACAGATGGTCTATTCGCGGCGGGTGCGTTCGGCGATGAGGGCGGAAGGCAGCTTGCCGACAGTCCGCTTGAACGTCCGGTTGAAGAAGGAAGGATCGCTGTATCCTAGATAATCGGAAATATCCTGCACCGAAAGCTGCGAATGCCGCAGCATGAACTGTGCTGTCCGCATCCTGATCATATGTACGTACTCGCTGATTGTCATGCCCGTTATGCTGCGAAATAATGAAGCGGCATAGTTCGGGCTAACCCGAATACACGCGCCAAGCTCCAGCTTCGTAATCCTCGTCCGGTAATGCTCCTCAATATATTGCTTCATTCGTTCAACATGCTGGATCGCGGAGGGCGCCTTCTCGCCCTCATCGAATTCACGGTTCACCGTCACGAGCAGCTCCATTAACAGGGCGGAGCACATAACGGTGTAGTATCGGCTGCGGTCGCTCCATTGTCCGACGATATGAAGCAGCTTCTCGAACAGGAGCTCAGGCATTCGCGTGGCCCAGCGCAGCGGATCTCTGAGCGATAAAATGGGCAGCAGCCCGGTCGCCTCGGGGGATGCAGGACTGAATCGAATGAGCATGAAGTCGCGGATTGCGCCAGCTCCCTTAATCTCGGCTGCCGGACAGCCGGCGGGTATGAGCAGCAGCTCGTTTTTGCCGCATACGAATGTTCGACCCTTCGCATCGAAAGTACACTGCCCGAAACGAACCCATACTAAAGTGTAGCATTCGCTCCCCAGCATCCGTCGATCGCCGGCGATTTGACCGCGTTCTTGTCGAATTTCGAAGATATTGAACATAAGAACCTCTATTTTGATTGTACTATAATATAACTACTGTACTATAGATCATCGATCTTGAACAGCCGCTGCTATACAATTATAAACAGTGAAGAAGCGCGTATAGGAGCGATGAATGTATGAAAAAGACGAAAATTGTATGCACGATGGGCCCCGCATGTCTAACATCCGCAATTTTGGAGGAAATGATTACTGCAGGCATGAATATTGCAAGGCTGAATTTGGCGCACGGTGATCTTGAGGATCATCAGGGCCGGATTGTGACCGTTCGCGAGGTTGCGAAGCGGATGAATACGGAGATCGGTATTATGCTGGATATCAAGGGACCGGAGATTCGTACCGGAGTATTGGCACAGCCTTCGTATACGCTGCAAAGCGGACGCTTGCTGACGCTGACAACCGAGCAGATGGCTGGAACGGAAGAGCGCATCTCGGTGTCTTATGATCTGGCAAAGGATGTTGCCATCGGCTCCCGAATTATGATTGATGACGGTCTGATCGAGCTTGAAGTCGTTCGCATTGAAGGCAGTGAAGTCGTATGCGTCATTAAGAACGGCGGCGTCATCAAGTCGCGCAAGGGTGTTAATTTGCCTGGTATCCGCACTTCCTTGCCGGGTGTGACGGAGAAGGACAAGCTGCATATCCAGTTCGGTATCGAGAACGGGGTGGAGATGATCGCGATGTCGTTCGTCCGCCGTGCCGAGGATGTTCTTGAAGTGAAGCGGATGCTGGCTGAGAAGGGTGCAGGCCACATTCAAGTGATCTCCAAAATTGAGAATCAAGAAGGGCTTGATGAGCTCGCCGCTATTATCGAAGCCTCCGATGGCATCATGGTAGCCCGTGGCGATCTTGGTGTAGAGATTCCTCTTGAGGATGTTCCGGCGGCGCAGAAGGTCATGATCGCGGCCTGCAACCAGGCAGGCAAGTTCGTTATTACCGCCACGCAGATGCTGGAATCGATGCAAAGCCAGCCGCGTCCGACACGCGCAGAAGCCAGTGATGTGGCAAACGCAGTATGGGACGGAACGGATGCGGTCATGCTGTCCGGCGAGACGGCTGCAGGCAATTATCCGGTAGAGGCTGTGCGCATGATGGCGGCGCTTGCGGTCAAGGCAGAGCAGTCGGCAGCGGCATTTGCGAAGAAAGATTTGATTGAAGCTTAGTATATCGTTTAAAGTTAGTAGAGACAGATCGGCAGGCAGGGAGCCTTGCAGGTCTGCGATTTGCTAACGTTGGGCGGGAATGAATATGCACGTATTAACGGTTGATCATATTTCGAAGACTTATGGCGAGAAAATATTGTTTGAAGATGTATCCTTCGGCGTGGAGATGGGCGACAAAATCGGTATTATCGGTGTGAACGGCACCGGTAAATCGACGTTCATGAATGTCGTTGCAGGAATAGAGCCCCCTGACTCGGGCTCTATTCTTGTTGTCGGAGGCGTCACGGTGAGGATGCTGTCGCAGAACCCGCCCTTTGATCCGGAGTCCACTGTGCTGGAGCATGTACTGGGCGGTGACTCCGAGCCGATGCGCGCTGTGCGGGCGTATACCGAAGCGCTCGCGGCGCTTGAGCTGAAGCCGGAGGATGCCGGGCTGCAGGATAGGCTTGTCCGGGCGAATCAGCAGATGGATGAGCTGGATGCCTGGGGGATTGAGAGCGATGCCAAGACTGCGCTGACCAAGCTTGGCATCGGGCGGTTCGACGCCAAGCTTGGCGCCTTGTCCGGCGGGCAGCGCAAGCGGGTTGCCATGGCGGCGGCACTTATACAGCCTGCCGACGTTCTGCTGCTGGACGAGCCGACGAACCATATCGACAACGAGTCTGTCACTTGGCTGGAGGGCATGCTTCAGAAGCGCAAGGGTGCGCTTATTATGATTACGCATGACCGGTACTTCCTGGATCGGGTAAGCAACCGGATTCTGGAGCTGGATCGCGGCAGAGCGTTCTTCTACACGGCCAATTACAGCCAATTCCTGGAGCTGAAGCTGGATCGCGAGGAGCGGGAGGCGGCTTCAGAATCGAAGCGGCAGAACCTGCTGCGCAATGAGCTGGCGTGGATGCGGCGGGGCGCCAAAGCGCGCACGACGAAGCAGCAGGCGCGAATACAGCGGTTCGAGGCGCTGCAAGCGGCGGCACCGGAGAGGTCTGGCGGGAAGCTCGAGGTGTCTGTTGCATCCTCAAGGCTGGGCAAGAAAATAATAGAGATCGAAGCGCTGGCCAAATCCTTCGAGGGACAGGCCGTGATTCGTGATTTCAGCTATATTGCCGTGCCCGAGGATCGGGTAGGCATCGTTGGCCGCAACGGTCTGGGCAAATCGACGTTGCTGAAGATGATAGCAGGGCAGATTGCGCCGGACAGCGGGGAGATCGTGCTTGGGCCGACAGTCAAGCTCGGCGTCTTCTCTCAGGAGCGGGAAGAGATGGATGACAGCTTGCGGGTGATCGACTACATCCGCGAAGGGGCGGAGCGCGTAACGACTGGCGATGGCACGACAGTGACGGCATCGCAGATGCTGGAGCGGTTCTTGTTCCCTTCTTCGCAGCAGTGGACCCCGATAGCCAAATTGTCAGGAGGCGAGAAGAGGCGGCTTCAGCTGCTTCGCGTGCTGATGGAAGCGCCCAATGTACTGCTTCTCGATGAGCCTACGAATGATCTGGATATTACAACGTTGACGGTGCTTGAAGACTACCTGGATGATTTTCCCGGTGTCGTGTTCGTCGTATCCCATGACCGATACTTTCTGGACCGGACGGTTGACCGCATATTCGCCTTTGAAGGGAATGGAGTCGTCACCCAGCATGTGGGCAACTTCAGCAACTATGAAGAGTATGCGGGAAGCCGGAATAGCAGCGCAGCGGCGAACGCCGGAGGTGGCGGCAAAGGCTCTGCGGACGCGAAAGGCAAAGCTGCTGGAGCCGCTGGCTCTGCCTCCGGCTCCAGCGGTGACGGAACGTCTGACCCGGCAGCTGCTCAGGGCAGCGGCAGTGAAACGCAGCGTCCACTCAAGATGTCGTACAAGGAGCAGAAGGAATTCGAGACGATCGATGAGGCCATTGCAGAGGCTGAAGAAGCGCTGCAAGCGCTGGGACAGCGAATGGAGGAGGCAGTAAGTGATTCCATGCTGCTTCAGCAGCTGCTTGGCGAGCAGCAGGAGCTGGAAGCGAAGCTGGATCATCTGATGGAACGTTGGACTTACCTGAACGAGCTGGCCGAATGGATTGCCTCCAATAAGAAATCTTAATGTGCCAAAGCCAAGCAAAGAGCCGCGCCCGGCAAGGAATCCGGTCGCGGCTCTTCTCTATCTGGCAATGGCTTAACGGCCGTTAAAGGACTTCAGCATCCATGTATGCTTCTCCAGCGAGGAGTGGATTGCAAGCAGCATATCTGCTGTCGTATCGTCACCCTTCTTCTGGAACTCCTCCATCGCTTCCTTCAATTCGCCAATAACGACGCTGAAGTCATCGATCAAGGTGTCTACCATCTGCTCAGCAGTTTCCTCACCAGTCGCTTCCTTCACGCTGGATAGCTTCAGGTAGCCGCTCATCGTCGCTTCAGGCTTGCCTTCAATCGCCAGCAGCCGTTCCGCAATTTCGTCGATATGCAGCGCGGCTTCCTCATAGAGCTCCTGAAATTTCACATGCAGAGTAAAGAACTGATTCCCTTTTACATACCAGTGATAATTATGAAGTTTCACATAGAGAACGCTCCAGTTCGCAACCTGTTTGTTCAGCAAATCCTGTTGTTTCTTCATCTCAAACCACTCCTTCAGCATGTTGTTAAGAAGTATGAGCGCTCTCCTCTTCCAGGTAGCGTTCGCAGTCCAGAGCAGCCATACATCCACTGCCAGCAGCCGTAATGGCTTGTCGGTACTGGCGATCCTGTACGTCTCCGCATGCGAACACGCCCGGGATGTTCGTCAGGGACGTTCCTGGGTTAACCAGGATGTACCCTTGCTCATCTGTTGTAACCTGACCGCCCAGAAATCCGGTATTCGGTGTATGCCCGATAGCGACAAACACGCCGTCCGCCTCCAGCAGCTCTTCTTGCCCCGTCACATTATTCAGCACTTTAAGACCATCCAGGCCCTGCTCACCAGCAGCCACTTCCAGCGGCTTCACATTGAGGCTCCACTTAATTTTGTCGTTGGCGCGAGCGCGATCCTGCATGATCTTGGACGCACGCAATTCTTCGCGGCGATGAACGAGCCGCACTTCCGAAGCGAAGCGTGTCAGGAAGACCGCCTCCTCCATTGCGGAATCGCCGCCTCCGACAACAATTATTTTTTTGCCTCTGAAGAAGAAACCGTCGCAAGTTGCGCAAGTACTGACCCCGCGCCCCACATTGTCGCGTTCTCCCGGTATTCCCATATATTTTGCCGAAGCGCCTGTAGAAATAATCATGCTTTGAGCAATTATTTCTTTGTCATTCTCAAGCGTCAGCTTGAAGGGACGTTTCGACAGATCGACGGACTTCACCCAGCCCGTTCCGAAGCGTGCTCCGAATCGCTGTGCTTGCTTGCGCATATTAGACATCAGCTCGGAGCCAAGAATGCCATCGGGAAAACCGGGATAATTCTCCACCTCGGTTGTTGTTGTCAGTTGACCGCCTGGCTGCGGACCTTCAAGTACGAATGGGCTGTACCCCGCACGAGCAAGATAAATGGCTGCCGTCAATCCGGCTGGCCCAGTGCCTACAATAATAATGTTTTCCATAAGGGACTCTCCTCTCATTAACCACACATTGACGAATTATAATCACACAATAATAAGTTCTAGATTAAAATTATTATAAATAAGAATAAAAGTCAAGTCTAATGATGGATGGACCATCGATGGAATGGAGAAAAGAAAAAAGCGTGCTCTGCTCGCAGCCGTATTCCGTATTGTACGGAAACAGCAGCAGTCAGAGTCACGCTTTATGCTGGCGTCGCAAGTCAGCCTTTCAGCAGCTTTACATAATATTCACGTGTCCGCGGGCCATCAAATTCACAGAAGTAGATGCCCTGCCAGCGGCCAAGCAGCAGATTGCCCTCATGGATCAGAATCGTCTGCGAAGAGCCGGTTGTAATTGCTTTAAGATGGGAGGCGGTGTTGCCTTCTGCATGTCTATAGTTGGGATGCTTCCACGGATAGACTTCATCCAGCCGCATCAGAACATCATGCTTCACATCAGGATCGGCGTTTTCCTGAATCGTAATGCCTCCTGTGGTGTGAGGACAATAGACGACAGCAATTCCTTCCTGAATCTGCTCCTTGCTGACAATGGACGCAATTTCACGGGTAATATCAATCATTTCGTCGCGGCGGGTGGTGCGCAGCGTGCGGTTAATGAGCATATCAAGTCACTCCTTCAAGGATGGGTAGTCAACTCAAGTGTGGCATAGAGGTGAAAATATTGTCAAATTTCGGGCCGTATCCTATAGTTGTTGATAGCCTGCAAGCAGCGCAGAGGATGATAATCCCGGAGGAATTACTTATAATATAGAATTATATAATATAGAAACAGCGCACTTATTAAGCACATCTGTTGAACGAGAGAATGAGCAACGAAGCGGAGCGAGGGAATGATTCTGGTAGAAGCGCCAGCGCTCGCAAGAGCATTCCTTGGCACAGCGGCCCATATATAGACCAGAGTTGAGAGGGGAAATATATCGTGAGAGACAAGCGTGTTCGCAAAGCGATCATTCCGGCAGGAGGGCTTGGAACGAGATTTCTGCCAGCTACAAAAGCACAGCCCAAAGAAATGCTGCCGCTGATCGACAAGCCTGCCATTCAATATATTGTGGAGGAAGCGGTTGCTTCAGGAATTGAAAGTATTATGATTGTCACGGGCAGGAACAAGCGGGCGATCGAGGATCATTTTGACAAATCGTTCGAGCTGGAAGCAGAGCTTGAGGCGCATAACAAATCGGAGATGCTTGCCCTCGTAAGGAGCATCTCGCATATGGCGGACATTTGCTACATGCGGCAGCGGGAGCCGCTGGGGCTTGGCCATGCTGTGCTCAGTGCGCGCAGCTTTGTAGAGCATGAGCCGTTCGCGGTGCTGCTCGGGGATGACATTTTGCTATCGGACAAGCCCTGCTTGAAGCAGATGATGGAGCTGCATGAGGAGCGCCAAAATTCTGTCGTCGCTGTAATGGAAGTGCCTTGGAGCGAGACTCACAAATACGGCATTGTCGCACTGGATCAGAACGAGAGGAACGGGCGTATTCACAACCTGATCGAGAAGCCGGCAGCCGGAGAAGCGCCATCCAATCTTGCTGTCGTGGGACGATATATTCTCGATCCGGCAATATTCAAGCTGCTGGAGCGGGCTGAAGCAGGCAAGGGAGGAGAGATTCAGTTGACGGACAGCTTGCAGCGGCTCAATCTGGAAGCTCCGATAACCGCTTTTCATTTCCATGGCCGCAGACATGATGTAGGCGACAAGCTGGGGTTTGTGAAGGCTACGATAGATATGGCACTTGAAAGGGAAGATCTGGCGCAGGATATCCGATCCTACTTGCTGAGCCGTCTCGGCTTGGAGCAATACCAATGATGAATCGGGGCTGTCTAGAAAGTCCTTTGTGGAAATTTTGCTCGTTTCCGGCCCCATGAAGGTGAATGCCTGTCAGAGTCAGGCTGCCCAGAAAGTCATTGTTTTCACTGAATCATACAAAATGGGAGAATGAAAAGAGTGAAATCTACCGACCGGATGTTCGGTAGTCAATCACTCTTGCACGTTAGAGGTCGGTTGACGGAAAGTCCGCCGGACTTTCTCAAAAGCCTGCGAATAGGCTGGCTTTTTATCCTTTCTGTTTGATAAAGACCGAATGCCTGCCAAAGCGCAGGATTTTCGCCATGTTTTCCCTCTATCGGACCGATCGGCCATATATTCCTGCGCAATCGCAGGCATTCTTCCTATAATAGCTACTTTTAGCTGAAATTCCTGCACTTTGGCAGGCTTCCCTCCCACCACCAACCGAATGTGTTGCAGTCACTCACTCTCATACGCTTAGAAGCTTAGCTAACGGAAGCGCTCCAACAGACTTTCTGGGCAGCCTGCAGAGTGCAGGTATCTTACCTTCATTTCTCCTTATCGGCTGATTTTCCCCAAAAATTCATGTATTATCGCAGGCATTTTACCGTTATGGCGACTTGTAACCGAAATTCATGCACATTCGCAGGCTTCTTACTCCGTCAGGCTGCCTTCAAAGCAGTTGGAGAAGGGCTGTCCATGAAGGGGTGCCCATAAAGTTGTTTGATGATTTCAGACAGAATCCCCGCTAAGTCCCCCGTATACAATGAAGATATGCAATGAAATAGATGCTTCCGGTTCCACTTTTAGTGGTTTTGGAGGCATCTTTTCACATCATTTGGGACTGGCTCCTTGGATATTGGGCTTTTCGGAGAGCACCATTTGTTCGGACTATTATGTACGTACAAGTTGGCATCGTGTTATACTGCAAGCATACAAGTTGATTATGTGAATAGAGGTGCTACGCAACGTGAAAGAATCCATCACGCCAAAATATATAAAGCTGAAGGAAGAGATTGTGTCGTGGATCGCAATGGCGCAGTTTAATCCGCATGACAAGCTTCCCTCCGAGAATGAGATTGCTGCAAGGTTCGGCATGAGCCGCCAGACCGTGCGGCAGGCACTTGGCGATCTTGAGGCCGAAGGCTGGCTGTACCGTGCCCAGGGCAAGGGCACCTTTGTCGCGGACATCGCCGGGGGCGGAAGCCGGACGGCATCAGAAGGGCTCACGATCGGCATGATGACAACACATATTTCCGATTATATTTTTCCTACCATAGTACGTGGCGTGGAGTCTGCACTGCGCTTGCAAGGCGCGAGATTGCTGCTTGCCAGCACAGATAATGAGAAGGCCAAGGAACGCGATACATTGGAGTCCATGCTGAAGCAGGGACTGAGCGGCCTTATTATTGAGCCGACCAAGAGTGCGGAGGGCAATCCCAATCTTGATTATTTCCTCGCTCTGGAAGCGCGCAAAATTCCGTTTGTCATGCTGAATGAACGGTACAGCGATCTGGATGCGCCATGTCTCAAGGTGGATGACGAGCTTGGCGGCCTCCGCGCGACGGAGTATCTGGCGAAGCTTGGGCACAAGCGGATTGCCGGCTTTTTCAAGACGGATGATTTCCAGGGTGTCTACAGGATGCGCGGTTTTCTGCGCTGTCTGCGGGAACGGCAGCTGCCGCTGGAGACGGATCAGCTGATCCGTTATACAACGGAGGAGAAGACGACGAAGCCGGCGGAAGCATTGGCCGAGCTGCTGGCGCAACCGCCGTCCGTGCGCCCGACCGCTATTGTATGCTACAACGATGAGCTGGCAGTAAGGCTGCTGGATGTCATCCGCCGCGTTGGACTGAGTGTTCCGGGGGACTTGTCAATTGTTGGCTATGACGATGCGACCCTTGCGACGGCAACGGAAGTGAAGTTGACGACGATCGAGCATCCCAAGACCAGAATGGGCGAGGATGCCGTGCAATTGCTGGCTCGTCTTCTCGAACGCCCGAATAAAGGGAATGCCGGGCCAGCAGCCGATATCATCTACGAGCCCAAGCTGATTATCCGGGAATCTACGGCACCGCTGGCAAATGATTAGCTAAAAATAAATCGTGACACACTTGTACGTACAAGTTATAATAATCTACAATGATATACATCAACATGTCCGTTCAACTATAGGAATCAGCATAAATACAGTACTTGGCAGTATTAAGGCGAAGCGAGCTGTAGCCACGGACATGAAGAAAGAGGTCATCTGTAGATGCTGGAATCATTGAAGAAAGCTGTCTGGGAAGCGAATATGGAGCTGCCCAAGTACAGACTTGTCACTTTTACTTGGGGTAATGTAAGCGGAATAGACCGCGATAGCGGACTCGTTGTTATCAAGCCAAGCGGCGTTCCTTATGAAGAGCTGCAGCCGGAGCAAATGGTTGTTGTTGATCTGGAGGGCCGTGTTGTCGAGGGGAATCTGCGGCCTTCATCCGATACGCCGACACATGCCGCGCTGTACCGCGCGTTCAAAGATATTGGCGGCATTGTGCATACCCATTCCCCTTGGGCCACCAGCTGGGCGCAGGCGGGACGTGCGATACCGGCGCTTGGAACGACGCATGCGGATTATTTTTACGGTGAGATTCCTTGTACCAGACCGATGACGGAAGCGGAGATTCAAGGCGCTTATGAGCTGGAGACAGGCAACGTTATTATCGAGACCTTCACCAAAGGCGGCATTGATCCGAATCAGGTTCCGGCTGCGCTTGTGAATAGCCACGCACCTTTTTGTTGGGGCAAAGACCCTCATAACGCGGTTCATAATGCGGTTGTCGTTGAGGAAGTGGCGAAGATGGCGCTGCATACCTTCCAATTGAACCCTGGCGAGCAAGGGCCAATGGATCAGCGGTTGCTTGACCGCCATTACTTGCGCAAGCATGGCCAGAATGCCTATTACGGACAGCAATAATGTTCCAACCAACCAACGAGGAGGGCGCCTTCATGAGCAGCAAATATACAATTGGCGTTGACTATGGTACAGAATCTGGACGCGCAGTGCTTGTTCGATTGTCAGATGGAGCGGAGATCGCTGAGCATGTAACACCTTACCGCCATATCGTTATCGATGAGACATTGCCGGGATCCGGCATGAAGCTGGAGCATGACTGGGCGCTGCAGCACCCCCGTGATTATATTGAGGTGTTGGAGCAATCCGTGCCTGAGGTCATGAAGGCATCCGGTATCGATCCGGCCGAGGTGATCGGTCTTGGCATCGATTTCACTGCGTGCACGATGCTTCCGATCGATGAAGCCGGGCAGCCGCTTTGCTTTGATCCGGCCTATGCGGATCAGCCGCATAGCTGGGTAAAGCTGTGGAAGCATCATGCTGCACAGGATGAGGCGAACGTTATTAACGAGATCGCGGCCCAGCGGGGTGAAGCGTTCTTGTCACGCTACGGAGGTAAAATCTCGTCGGAATGGATGCTTGCGAAGTCCTGGCAAATCTTGAATGAAGCGCCGGAAATCTATGCGATTGCGGATAAATTCGTCGAAGCGACCGATTGGGTGGTCAGCCAGATGACAGGACAGCTCGTCCGCAACAGCTGTACAGCGGGCTATAAGTCGGTTTGGCACAAGGCGGAAGGCTATCCGGACAAGGAATTTTTGAAAGCGCTTGATCCCAGGCTGGAGGAGCTGGCCGAGACGAAGTGGCGCGGCGAAGTTCTTCCGCTAGGTACGAAAGCCGGCGAGCTGACGGCAGATATGGCAGCCAGAATGGGACTTGCAGCCGGTACAGCAATTGCAGTCGGCAATGTGGATGCGCATGCCGCTGTTCCTGCGGTTGGTGTAGTTGCGCCGGGCAAGCTGGTTATGGCGATGGGGACTTCGATCTGCCATATGCTGCTGGGCTCGGAGGAGAAGCAGGTTGAAGGCATGTGCGGCGTTGTTGAGGACGGCATTATTCCGGGCTACTACGGCTATGAAGCCGGACAATCGGCGGTTGGCGATATTTTTGCCTGGTATGTGGATGAGGCTGTTCCCGCTTATGTGCTGGATGCTGCGAAGCAGGAGGGTGTCCATGTACATGAATGGCTGGAGAAGCGTGCATCCGAGCTGAAGGTTGGCGAATCCGGGGTGCTTGCGCTTGATTGGTGGAATGGCAACCGTTCCGTCCTTGTGGACACCGATCTGACGGGTGTATTTGTCGGACTTACGCTGCTGACCAAGCCGCAGGAGATCTATCGCGCTTTGCTGGAGGCGACCGCATTCGGCACACGCAAAATTGTTGAAGCCTTCCACAATAATGGCGTAGAGGTTAATGAATTATATGCCTGTGGCGGCTTGCCGCAAAAGAACCGCCTGCTCATGCAGATCTATGCTGACGTTACGAATCGCGAGATTAAGATCGCCGCTTCGAAGCAGACACCGGCGCTTGGAGCAGCGATGTTCGGCGCGGTTGCCGCTGGCGCTGCGAGTGGCGGCTATGACAGCATCGTTGATGCAGCGGAGAAGATGGCCCGCGTGCGGGAGGAGACGTTCAAGCCGATTCCGGAGCATGTTGCCGTATACGATAAGCTGTATGCCGAGTATAACGGCTTGCATGACTATTTTGGCCGCGGTGCGAATGATGTTATGAAACGGTTGAAAGCGATCAAGGAAGAAGCCAGTGGCGAACGAGGGGAATGAACAAAGGGGTTGCTGCGCAGGGGAATGTTCTTACGATCGCTGACGCTTCTTCAGAATCATCCCCCTGCTCCGCTCCGTTGTTCATTCCCGTCCCGAAAGTCCTTTTTGGAGATCTCAACTCCCGCCAGGAGAAACATGCGAAACAGCAGGTATTTTCTCGTTTCTGACCCCATGAAGGTGAAATGCCTGCTAGAGTGCAGGCATTTCACTTTATTTTCTTATTAACGGCCGATTTTTGCTCAAATACATGCCTGATCGCAGGAATTGTACCATTATGGCGTCTTGTAACCGAAATTCATGCACATTCGCAGGCTTCTTACTCCGTCACGCTGCCGTCAAACCACACTTGGAGAAGGGGAAAGGCAATGCTTGGGGGATCCTCAGCCGATAGTAGGTTATGGCGGCTAATAAAATTACTGCTATCTGAAAGAGTAGCAGACCTGCTGTCCGCCCAAAAGCGACTGTACGAAGGCGCTGGGCAATGCTCGGGAGATGCGGGACCCTGCTCAGTGGACGAGCATGAACCAAGGAAGGGCTGTTAAGTCCCTCATATACAGTGAAAAAGATGCTTCCAGTCCCACTTTTAGTGGTTTTGGAGGCATCTTTTCACATCATTTGGGACTGACTCATTGGATATTGAACTTTGTGGATAGCCCCTTCTTCGCCATGTAGTGGAGTAGGCGGACTCCACTAGTCTGTGAGACGAGTATTGGGAACAGAAGGGGGCCAGTTATTCATTGTATCAGAGAGTGTCTTGCGACGTTTCTTGAGGATCTTCCGCAGCTTCATCCTGACTCAGACTGTATTCCAGATGGATTTGCTCCTCGTTGGCGGCTCCTGCCTCCGTATCTTGGGAATCTTCGTCTCCTCTGGCTGTAACAATAAGCTCCAGTCCGACTGTATCGCCGCGTTGAAGCTGCAGATAAAGAAGATTATTCGGGATGCGGCGACCGTTAATGCGCAGGATGTAGTCGACACTGCCAATAATTACGACTCCGTTAACGGAGACAATTTGGCCGCCAGGCCCGAATCGTACGACGCCTGTGGAGGCCAACGCTCGGGCAATTGTAATGCCCGGGAAGAAACGGATCCTATAGCTTTGTGTTACCCAAGGGAAGAAACGGCCCCCATTAATAATAACTGTGACAAAGTTCGGGAATGGTGGAGGGAACGGTGGAGGGAACGGTGGAGGGAACGGTGGAGGGAACGGTGGCGGGAATGGTGGAGGGAACGGTGGCGGGAATGGTGGAGGGAATGGCGGCGGGAATGGTGGAGGGAACGGTGGCGGGAATGGTGGAGGGAATGGCGGCGGGAATGGTGGAGGGAATGGCGGCGGGAATGGCCCTGGACCCGGTCCGGGTCCGGGTCCAGGGCCAGGTCCAGGTCCAGGTCCAGGTCCGGGTCCAGGTCCGGGTCCAGGGCCTGGACCTGGGGGAAACGGGAACATGCCGCCCGGCCCGCCGGGTCCCATACCGCCGGGTCCCATACCACCGGGTCCCATGCCGCCGGGTCCCATGCCGCCCGGCCCCATGCCGCCCGGTCCCATGCCGCCGGGGAACAGGCCGCGTGAGGGGTCGTATCCATAGCTGGCTGCGCTTGGGTAGGCGGGGTAAGTATAATCACATCCTCCCGGCGATTGGCCGGGTGTGTACCAGTTATACCACATATGCGTGTCTCCTTTGCTATAGTGGGTTAGGTAGATGTCTCCGGTTAATTGTATGCGGCAATAGCCCATCCACTTGTGTAAATTTTTTGAGAAGCAGTGTTCTGTCGCTTCTTGAACATGGGGCCAGCGCGGCAAATCAACAGCTGCTATGGACACGAATGCAATTACACATAATGTTATAATTGTTGACATTTTGTTTCGCTCTACACTATACTTCATAGTATAAATTAACTAGAGAAATAGGCTTTAAGTCGGGATTTCATGGCGCGATGGCATGGGCATAGAAGCTCTGCAAGGCGCGGTTACTGGTAGACGCCGGAAGCGTTGTACTGGCTTTCCGCATGCTTGCGGAGCTTTATTTGTTAGTCCGTTACCTTTGCGCAACTTCTTCTCAGGGGGCAATAGCAGCATGAAACGTATTCTATTTCCCGCGGTCGGATTAATGAACAGGCTGAATTACTTGCAGAAATTTGCACTAATCGGGCTCCTATGCTTTTTGCCTGTTGGGTTGGCTGTGCAGCTGTTAATCTCGGATATCGACCGTGAGATTGTATTTGCCCGTAAGGAAATTCAAGGAATTCGCTATACCAATCACATTAGACAATTTCTTGAGAAGCTGCAGCGCCATCGCGGCGAAGTTAATGCTTATTTGTTGGGTGATACTTCCTTTTCAGAGCAAATTATCCGTACGGAGAATGACATCAGGCAAGCAGTCGAGTCGATTGACCGCGTGAATGATGAACTTGGGAACGGGCTTCAGATCGGTGACCGGTGGACGGAAATCAAGGAGCAATGGAGTACGCTTCTGGAGGAGGACTACCCGAACAATGTCCCGAATAACCGATCCCAGCGTTCTTTGCTGAGCGGGATCAGCTTCAAGAAACATTCCGATATTGTAGCAAACGTGCTGCATCTGATGGGTCATATTCGCGATACATCAGGCTTGAAGCTTGATCCAGGGCAGGACACCTACTATATGATGGATTCCATAACTAGCAAGCTTCCCACTATAGCAGAGCGGCTGGGCCAAGTTAGAGGAACAGGGGCAGGCATTGCCTCTGTCGGGTTTATAACAGCAGAGGAGAAGACGCGCTTGATCGTTCTCTCTGGCATGATTCGTACCGATCTGGCCGATCTGGACATGGAGGCGAATAAGAAGCTCGCGGGCAGCAGCAATCTTGAAGAGCTGCATCCCCGTCTCCAATCATTCGTGGACAGCACGCATACTTTCCTGAGGCTGTTGGATCGGCGAATCGTCCAGAGTGAGCAGATTGCGATTGTGCCCGCCGAGCTGTTCCGAATTGGAACGGATGCTCTTGAGGAAGCATACCTTTTGAACGACCTGGAATCACCGCTGCTTCATACGATGCTGACAGAACGAATCTCAGAGCTGCAGCAGCGGAAATTATGGATTGTCGGACTCTCCATCCTGTCTGTTGCGATGGTACTGTATATTTTTATCGCTTTCTACTATTCTGTTATTCATGTCGTCTTTGTATTGAAGCGGACTGCTCTTCGCATTATTGGGGGAGATCTCACTGCACGTGTCGCTTTGGATACGAAGGATGAGCTGTACCATGTGGGAACGGCGTTTAATAAGATGGTGGAGGCATTCGGCCACACGCTGGAGGAAAGCAAGCGGCAAACGGAACGAATCGAGTATCTGGCCTTCTACGATTCATTGACTGATCTGCCGAACCGCACATTTTTCCAGCAGAAGCTGCTTATGGCGCTGGATGAAGCGGAGAGACAACGGATGAAGGCCGCCGTGCTGTTCATCGACCTCGACCATTTCAAGAATATCAATGATACATTGGGGCATGATGCGGGAGATCAATTGCTTCGTATTATTTCCGAACGGATCAAGCAAAGTGTGGATGGCAAGGCTGTTGTATCGCGCATGGGCGGTGACGAGTTTCTGCTGCTCTTGCCGGGTCTGGAAGAGCCGCACTATGCAGGTAGAACGGCGCAGAAAATTATTGAGGCCTTATCCGCATCCATGGAGATAAGCGGTCATCATATCGTAGTATCCGCAAGCATCGGCATTAGCATATTCCCTGATGACGGCAAGGAAAGCGCAGAACTGATCAAACGTGCGGATACAGCGCTGTATTATGCCAAGAGCCATGGAAGGAACAAGTATCAATTCTTCAACCAAAGTATGAATGAGAGCACGCTGGAACGGCTTCAATTCATGTACGATCTGCGCAAAGCGCTGGAAGAGAATGAGCTGTGTCTCTATTATCAGCCCCGTCTGGAAGCCGCGAGCAGCCGCATCGTCGGATTGGAGGCCTTGATCAGGTGGATGCCTGCTGGAGCGGGACGGGTTAGAATGCCCAAGGACTTCATTCCGCTGGCAGAGGAGACAGGTCTTATCATTCCCCTCGGAGAATGGGTGCTGCGTACGGCCTGCAAGCAGTACAAGGAATGGGAGAGGCAGGGAGTGCCGCCGCTGCGCATATCGGTGAACATTTCGGTCGTGCAGTTCGGACGGGATGAATTCGTGGAGTTGATCCGCCAGATTCTGGAGGAGACCGCGATGCCGCCGGATAAGCTGGAGCTGGAATTGACCGAGAGCATGGTGATGCGAAGTGAAGAGGATGTAATTCGCAAGCTCAAGCAGCTCAAGGAATTGGGTGTCTACCTGTCGATCGATGATTTCGGCACAGGCTACTCTTCTTTTACTTATCTAAAGCACTTCCCAATCGATGCGCTGAAGATCGACCGCTCATTCATTCAGGATGTGCCGAACGGGGTAAGGGATACTGCAATTACGAAGACGATCATCGCTCTTGGACGCAGGCTTGGCCTGAAGGTTGTTGCAGAAGGTGTGGAGACGAAGGAGCAGCTCGCTTTTCTAACCAGCAGAAAATGTGACGAGGTTCAGGGCTATCTGCTCAGCAGGCCGCTGCCGGTGGAAGGAATCGAGCGTCTGCTTCTGGGTGGCAAGCAAGGAGATTAAGGGGCAGATGCTGCCTTGGATTAATCGCAGATTATGTTTTGAGCTGCAGCGCGCACCACTAACAGGAAAATCCCTCTCAGATGTCGAATTAGTTCTGTACTCCTAGATTCTCCTTACAATACAGCAATTGAAGGGGGCGTTTATGTATGGCAGGACCGTATATATTCGTATTTACCGGAACGAGTGGCTCAGGCAGAAAGACAATCGCTCACCGTATTGGAACCGAGCTCGGCATCGTTCCTGTGTTGTCATGTACAACACGTGAAGCTCGTGAAACGAATGGGAAGAAGCAGGATTATCATTACATCACCAGAGAGCAGTTCAATGAGTTTGACGGGCAAGGCAAGTTTCTTCAGACCGCAACAATAGGCAAAGAGCGTTATGGCGTTCTCAGCAGGGAGCTTGATGAGCCCTTGCAGAATGGCCGGCATGTCTATCTTATTCTCAACAGTGAAGCAGCAACTATGGTGAAGAAGCTTTACGGCGACAAGGTAGTGCGGCTGTTTATTTATGTCGACAAAGGAACAGTCAGAGAGCGTTTGGAGAGCAAGGGAATGTCCTTCGATGTGGTTGACCGCTATCTGGAGCAATATACAGAAGAGGTTGTTTACCGGAAACAATGCGAGCATGTCATTGAGAATGTGGAGTTAAACCGCACGTTAGAGGGGATTCGCGTTGCGATCCAATCGCATTTATAGTGTCAGGCAGCAGCAAAAAGAACCTCTAAATCCACATTAGGTGGCGTTAGAGGTTCTTTCGGTATCCATCGGGGTTATAGCTATAAATTACTTCGCTGCTTCGTAACGTTTGCCAACTTCAGACCAGTTAACGACGTTCCAGAACGCTGCGATGTAGTCAGGGCGTTTGTTCTGGTAGTTCAAGTAGTAAGCATGCTCCCATACGTCCAGACCGAGAAGAGGTGTGTCGCCTTCCATGATCGGGCTGTCTTGGTTCGGAAGGCTGTATACTTTCAGGTTGCCGTCTTTGCCAATTGCAAGCCACGCCCAGCCGCTGCCGAAGCGAGTAGCTGCTGCTTTAGCGAAATCTTCCTTGAACTTGTCGAAGCCGCCAAGCTCGCTGTCAATTGCTGCAGCCAGTGCGCCCGAAGGTGCTCCGCCCGCGTTAGGGCCGATTGTTTCCCAGAACAAGGAGTGGTTGGCATGTCCGCCGCCGTTGTTGCGAACAGCAGTGCGGATTGCTTCAGGAACACTGTTCAGATCGGCAATCAGATCTTCAATGGATTTGCCTTGCAGCTCAGGAGCGGACTCGAGCGCAGCGTTCAGGTTGGTTACATAAGCGTTATGGTGACGGTCATGATGGATCATCATCGTTGTTTCGTCGATATGCGGCTCAAGCGCATTGTTCGGGTAAGACAAAGCTGGTAGTTGGTGGGCCATGATTAATAAAACCTCCTGTTTTATGTAACTTTTTCATTCTCATTATCTCTGATAAAGGATAATAAATCAACATAAATGTTTAGAAAGTCTGCCGTGCGATTATGTTGATTTCACCTCGAATAGATTAACCTGCACAGCCTGTTTTATACCCCCCTATTACCCCTTTCTTCTCGCATATGAAACATGGAACTTCCACAGGGGAATGTCACCAAAAGGAATCCGCTCGCAGCTGCCCACCCATCACTGCTGCACGCACAAGGTTGGACCGCCGTATTGCGTTCTAGCCTTGAGTTGTCACGATGGGTTGAAGCGAGCCACCATTCATGATGGCCTGGCTCGCCTTATTTGCTGCGTTGTACCGATTGTGGGGATACTTCATAGACGCGGCCTGGCCAGAACGCTTTGCGGCCGAGCAGAACTGTAATGGCTGGCACAAGGAATGGGCGGACAACAAAGGTGTCAAGCAAGACGCCAAGCGCTGTAATCAACCCAAACTGGACAAGCACCTGGATTGGCAAAGTAGCAAGCACTGCAAAAGTTGCAGCGAGGATCAGGCCTGCTGAAGTGATGACGCCACCGGTTTCACTGACACCTTCCTTTATGGCTTGCAGAAGAGGCATCGTTTTGCGTTTTTGCCAAATGCTTGAGATCATGAAGATGTTATAATCCTCACCGAGGGCGACAAGGAATACGAATGAATATAACGGTATGGACCCCTGAATACCGTCAACGCCCATGAAGTAATGCAGGATAATCCAGCCAAGACCTAGTGCTGAACCATAAGAGAGAAGAACCGTCGCAATTAGATACAGCATAGCGACAATCGATCGCAGATATACGAGCAGAATCAGGGAAATGAGCACGATAACGACAGGAATAATGACATTCCGGTCACGATCACCGACAACCTTGGTATCATGCTGCTCGGCTGTCTGGCCGCCGATCCACACCTTTGGCGAGTCTATTCCGCTTGTTTCGCTCAAATATGCGGCAACCTTGGACTCCAGCTCTGGAATGAAGCTCATCGCTTCCAGGGAATACGGATTCATGTCAAGTGTAATGGAATAGGATTGCAGGTTCTTATTCTTAACGCCAGGGATCGGCTCAGAGAGAAGTGCGACCTGCTCCAAGGACTTCAGGTAATCGGCGATTCCGGTTTCTTTGCCTTCCGTATCCACCACCACAGTTACTGGTGCCAGAGACCCGGAAGAGAATGATTTGGCAATAATATCGAAGCCCTCGCGGGATTCCATCGTCTTCGGGAAGGAAGAGAGGATATCATAATTGTACTTGATCTGAGGAACAAAACCCGCTAATGCGCCAAGCACGACTATTGAGATAATGGTAACGGCAATGGGCTTGCGTGTGACCAGATTGCCAATTGTCAGACCGAATCCGCGTTTCGCAGTTTGTTGCGGCATCGTTTTGCCTCTGGCTGCAGCCCGTTGCTGCTTCATCTCAAGCGTACGCGGTACGAACGGATAGAAGGAGGCGCGCCCGATGACGGATAGGATTGCAGGAACGAGTGTAAGACTGGCAATACCCATAATAAAGATCGAGAGGCTGAACGGTACTGCAAAGCGGTGGTAGGCTCCGTACTTCGCAAGTAGAAGAGCAAGCAAGGAGAGTACGACGGTGAAGCCGCTCATAGCCACTGCGCCTGTCGCATCCTTGACGGCGTTAATCAAGGCTGTCATTTTGTTCTCATGGCGGGTAAGCTCCTGCCTAAAGTGGGAGATCAGGAACAAGCAATAGTCCGTACCAGCGCCGAATAACAGAACGGTCATGATTGAGATCCCTTGCGAATCCACCGTAATCCAGCCCTCGCCAGCCATCCAGCCCAGCAGAGGACTTGTAATGCCATAAGCAAACCCGACACCTACAAGCGGAATTAATGCCAGAATAGGTGAGCGGTAAATAAGCAGCAGAATAACGAGTACGATAATTACGGTCGCGATAAGGAGCGAAACATCTGCGCCGCTGAACAAAGCTGTTGCATCCACAGCAATTCCAGCTGGACCAGTAACTCGTGCACTGAGCTTCGTGCTGTTCGTCTCTTCATCGAACGGATTGTAACCAACCGCGTCAGTAACGGATTGTTTGATTTCCTCAATATTCGTTTCCAGTGTTTCCGTATCTGTGGACTCCAGGAAGAAGATTGGCTGAATGAAGGTCGTTCCATCCTTGGATACTTCGCTCATCAGCGCAGCATCCGGTAGTTGATGATAAGGGACAATTCCAGTTTGACCTTGCAGCGGGTTGTCGCTGAGTTGTGAAGACAGCTGCTTGACATGTGTCAGATCATCCCGTGTAATACCGCTCTCGTTATGCCATACGAGCAGTGCGGGCAGTCCTGATGCGCTGGGGAACTGCTCTTCGATCACTTGACCGGCAATGACGGAAGGTTCGGTCGATTCCAGGTTCGGAGCATTGTTGACTTCATTCTTGCCAACCTGCGGCAGCATGGTGCTTAGAATGACGGTGGCGAAAATCCAAACGAAGATAATGATCCATCTGGTTCGCTTGCCCGCTACGAGCTCTCCATATTTTCTTAACCAGCTGTTCTGCGACATTACTATTCATCCTCCATTTCAAAATCACGGCTTCAGGTGTAAAATTAATTAACCCGCTATTAATTATATCTACCTTAGGGTAGATATTTCAATCGGTAATCGTTAAAACTTTATGAAAATAAGTGAGTGTGGACATACATGGATGACAATCAGCCAATCAAATCCCGTACAGGACGGCCTCGAGGCAAACGATCGGATGCGACGCGCAATCAAATTCTTATGACCGCAGCAAGGAAATTCATGGAGCTGGGCTATGATAAGGTATCGCTGCAGGAGGTGGCGAATCTATGCGGTGTAACCAAAGCTACTGTCTATCATCATTTCAAGGACAAAGGAACACTGTTCACCGAATCGATTCTGAGGATGCTGCGAACCGCATTGGCAAGAAGTGAAGAGCTGATTCAAAATGAGTCGGACCTTTCTCAGAAGCTGAAGAAGCTGGCAGAAGGCTTGCTGCGCCACTCGCATGTTGAGTTTGAAGCCTTGATGCGCAAGGCTTCGGCTGTGCTGAGCCAAGGTCAAATTGCGCAGATCAGACAACATGAAGAGCAACTGCATATTCTGCTTGCTGGCGTATTCCAGAAGGCGATGAATGAAGGGCGCATTCGATCTGGCAATGCGATGTTCCTGGCGCATGCGTTCTCAGTGCTCATGCTGATGCGCAATCAACCGGAGCTGCAAGAGGGTATATTGACTCCAAGCGAGGCAGCGTCGGAGATTGTGCAGCTGTTCTTGATGGGACTTACCCCCCGGTAGGCAAAGGAGATTTTAGAAGCGCAAATTTACGCAGCAGTATGGGTCATATCTGGCAGTAAAGCGCATACTATTAGGCGAAGCCCGCCATACCTTGCTATTAGATCCATAAGTATTATGTTTGAAGCACGCTCAAAATGGGTAAAAGATAATCCATATGTTCTCTTGCTTGTGAACGTATGAATCGGGCGAAGCTGGCACAATCTTACGAGGAGGGATGATTTATGCCTTGGGATGATAAAGATTACCCTGATTCGCTGAAAAACTTCGAGCCGCGCGTGCGGAATAAAGCGATTGAAATCGCGAATGCTTTGCTGGAGGAAGGATATGATGAGGGGCGGGCGATCGCTATTGCTACGGCACAGGCCAAGGAATGGAACGATGCGCATCCGGATCATTCCATTGATAATAAAGGAATAGTATCGTCACCATCTCACAGCATTCGACATGTTGTGCCGCATGAAGGAAGCTGGGCGATCAAGCTGGAAGGCTCGAAAAATACCGACGCCATATTCAATACGAAGGAAGAGGCTGTCGCCAAAGCGAAGGAAATGGCATCGGATGACAACGGCGTCGCCATCGTTCACCGCAAGGATGGAAGGATAGAAACCTCCTATAATTATCGTTGATGCCCCTCTTGTGAATATGGTTTATCGATCATAGACAGTCCTGTCTTCGAGCTGAAGCGGGACTGTTTTCTATTTCATGGGAAAATAAAGGCAGCGAATATTCGTGTAAGCGCTTAATTGTGAGCGCTTTCAACAGAAAAACGGTTATTTCGTTAAATTTTTAAGGTTTTTTTAAGAAATAAGAAGGAATTCGGGTGATTTTGTCGTATTATTAATTTTGCCTAAATTTTTCGATACTGCACGTAGAGGGGTTTGAATCATGGACGTTCGTACTTTCCAGTTGTCCGATTACCGGCCTGTTACCCAATTACTTGAAACGGTTTTGTCGGAAGAATGCTATGAACTAACGATGGAGGCGTTTGCCCGCCAGCTGTCATGGGACAGTGAGCTTGTGCTGGTCGCTTCGATTGACGGTGAAATTGTCGGTATGATCATTGGCACCATTGATAACAACAAAGGATACTACTATCGCATAGCTGTTCTGCCGGAATATCAGCGTCAGGGTATTGGCAAACTGTTGATCCGTTCATTGCGGCAGCGGTTTGAGCAGCGGAATGTACAGAAAATCATGATTACGGCGGACGAGCATAATGAGCCGATTCTCAAGATCTATGAATCGCTTGGTTATGCAACTACGGATTTTTTCCGTTCGTTCCAGAAGCTTAGTATTATTGCAGGCTAACTGCAAGGCACGGCTTAGGTCGCTTTAAGAGCATAGAATAAAAAGGGATGAGCATATCTGTATACCATTGATTTTGGTGTGCAGATATGCTTTTCTTATAGTAAGAACTTCTGTGGGAGTACAACAACGATATGGAAACTTACCGTCACTGCCTTATCAAGAGCTTCAAACACAATGGACATCTGCATCGGACATGGCTTGAGAACTGGCAGGTGCCAAGCGGGCTGCTGCAGCCGGAGCATGCGGCTGAATCAATGATTGTCCTCATCAATCGGCAGACACCGATTCAGGAGGCGGATGGCAAGACGTGGATCAGCCGGGTACCGGCGGTTTCCTTCTTTATCCCGGGGGAGTGGTTCAATGTCGTTGCTCTTCTGGAGAATGCCGGAATCCGGTATTATTGCAACATCGCATCACCCTTGTTCTATCAGCAGGGCGTATTGACTTATATTGATTATGATCTGGATGTCATTCTTCCGCATGGCGGCTCGGCACAGGTGGTCGATCGCGAGGAGTATGAGCAGCACAAGGCTGTTTATCATTACTCTGCTGTCGTGGACTTGAAGGTGATGAATGGACTTCAAGCGCTTACACAACGTATCGAGATGAGACAGACGCCATTTCATGACGATGTAGTAATGGCCTATTATGAAGCATGGCACAAACAAATGGGCGAGGTGTAGCAGCGCATGACGAAATTATCGGATACGCTTCACGAGACTGAGCCTGCTGCGGTAGGCCCCCGCAGGCGTTCGAGCGGGGCCAAGCCGCCCAAGGAGATGAAGCCGGACAGGCCCCGCAAGCCGGGCAAGGACAAGCCGTCAAAGGCCATGCCAAGATGGGCCGCAGAGCTGTGGGATTGGGGACGCACCTTGCTTATTGCTGGTACGGTTGTTCTGCTTGTCAATTATTTCGTCTTTAATCTGTCCACGGTGGAAGGGCACTCCATGGAGCCGACGCTGCAGGAGAAGGAGTGGCTGTTCGTGAACAAGCTCTCTTACCGGTTCGGATCGCCTGATCACGGAGATGTTGTTATTCTGAAGGATCCATCGAAGGATGGGCCGCAGAAGAAAAAGTTTCTGGTGAAGCGAATTATTGGAATACCTGGAGATACAATAGAGATACGTGACGCACAGCTGTACCGGAATGGCGAATTGATCATTGAGGCCTATACGGATACAGAGATTGATGATGATGACTATGGACCAATCAAGCTGGAAGCCGATAACTATTATATTATGGGGGATAATCGTCATGCGGGCGGCAGTAAGGACTCCCGCGTATTCGGTCCCGTATCGCGTGATATGATTCAGGGCCGGGCAGATTTCATTCTGTGGCCAATTACCAAAATGAACGCATTGTAAGCGGTAGGAGTTGTGAAGATTGAAGGATGTTATGATCTATACGGACGGCGCTTGCTCAGGCAATCCCGGACCGGGCGGCTGGGGAGCCGTTCTGTTCTACGGCGATCACCGCAAGGAGATATCAGGGGCAGAGCCCGCTACCACCAACAACCGCATGGAGATTCAAGCTGTCATTGAAGCGCTCAAGCTGCTCAAGGAACCATGCAAGGCATCTGTATACAGCGATTCCGCATATGTCGTGAACTGCTTTCAGCAGAACTGGATCAGAGGCTGGCTTAAGAATGGATGGAAGAACAGCCGCAACCAGCCGGTAGAGAATCAGGATCTGTGGCAGGCGCTGTGGGCGCTGATGGGGAAGCATCAGGTGAGTTATGTGAAGGTTAAGGGACATAGCGACAATGAGTGGAACAACCGCTGTGACGAGCTTGCCCGCGAAGCGATCAAAAGAATGTAAGCTTAAAGGCGATCCCCTCGGCAGCACATTGCGGGCCCCTGAGACGGCCCCCAGGGGATCGCATGTGAAGGAGGGCACCCGAGGTTGGGCAGCGACAGTGAAACAACATGGGACAAGCTGAAGGCGGAGATGAAGGAAGCGGCCAGGAGCCTTGGCATCGACAAGATCGGCGTGGCATCAGCGGCTCCGTTCACCACGCTCAAGCAGCGTCTGCTGCGCCACCGCGAGCTCGGCCACGAATCAGGGTTCGAAGAGGCTGATCTGGAACGGCGCACGGAGCCGGCGCTGCTGTTCGATAATCCACAATCCATCATTGCTATTGTAATCGCTTACCCGTCCAAGCTGCAGGGGGCGCCAAAGTCAGAGCCTGGCTCCAGAAGGGGGATTCTGTCACGCTCCGCATGGGGCGATGATTACCATGCGGTGCTTAGGGATCGTCTGAGCCGTCTGGAGGCTTGGCTGAGGGAACGTGTGCCTGATCTCCGCGCAGAGAGCATGGTGGACACTGGAGCGCTCTCAGACCGTGCTGTTGCGGAGCGGGCGGGTATGGGATGGAGCGCGAAGAACTGCTCGATTATTACGCCTGAGTGGGGATCATGGGTATATCTTGGCGAGATGATCACCAATCTGCCGCTCCCGCCGGATGAGCCTGTCACCGAAACTTGCGGGAGCTGCACCGCTTGCATCGATGCTTGCCCGACAGGAGCGCTGGTGGGACCGGGACAGCTTAATTCGCAGCTGTGCATCTCCTTTATTACACAGACGAAGGGGCTTGTCCCGGATGAGATGATGCGCAAGATCGGCAACAGGCTGTACGGCTGTGATACATGCCAGGTCGTCTGTCCCGAGAACCGGGGCAAGAACTGGACGCATCAGCCGGAGCTTCAGCCCGATCCCGAAAAGGTGAAGCCGCTGCTAGTGCCATTGCTTACGATGGGGAATCGGGCATTCAAGGAAGTCTATGGGAGCGGAGCGGCGTCATGGCGGGGCAGGAAGCCGATTCAGCGCAATGCTGTCATCGCGCTCGGCAACTTCAAGGATGCCAGCGCGGTGCCTCATCTGGCCGGGGTTCTCGGCGAGGATCCCAGGTTCGAGCTGCGGGCGACAGCGGCGTGGTCGCTGGGCCGCATTGGCGGTGAGGCTGCGAAGGCAGCACTGGAGAAGGCGGCTCCGCGTGAGCGGGAGGAGCCCGTAATTGAAGCTATAGCCGCCGCGCTTGCGACCTTCGGGAATGGACAGGCCAAAGAGGAGGAGCATAATGGTTGAATCGATGTCTTGGCGGGAGATGGCCTCACCAATAGGCCCTTTGGTTCTGCTCGCAACGGATCAGGGATTATGCCATATTGATTTTGGCGGCTATGCCTCCCGTGAAGAGCCGCTGCGCAAGTGGGCCGCTGCCAGAGGGATAGCGCTTGCGCCAGCGTGGCAGGAGGACCCGGAGCATCCCGTTATTCGCGAGGCTGCAGCACAGCTGGAACGTTATTTTGCCGGAGAATTAACGGCATTCAATGTGCAGCTGGATATGCGGGGAACTCCATTTCAGCTGCGGGTATGGGAAGCGCTGCTGGATGTTCCCTACGGGGAGGTCTGCTCCTACAAGCATATAGCGGAAGCAATCGGCCAGCCCAAGGCTGTTCGCGCAGTTGGCGGTGCTAACAACCGGAATCCGCTGCCGCTCATCGTGCCGTGCCATCGCGTTATCGGAGCCTCCGGCGATATGGTCGGCTATGGAGGCGGCTTGAATATCAAGACGTACTTGCTTCAGCACGAACGTACAGATAAGAAGGGGTGAGTGCCATGAGGTACATTGATATAGAGATGGTGGAGCCTGGGCATTTTCTTGGCAAGACGATTTATGCAACGAACGGGACCGTTCTGCTGTCCTCAGGCATTCAATTAACAGTCTATATGATCAGCACGCTGAAACGGATTGGTGTCACCAATATCTACATCAGGGACCCGCTGCTGCCGGATGTGGAGCCGGAAGAGATCTTATCCGAGGAAACCAAACGGGGGCTCATCCGCAGCATGTCAGAGACGATGGATTCCATCCGTTCGGGCAAGGACTTCAATTCACGCTCTATCAGTCTTGTGATTGAGGATTTGCTGGACGATGTACTCAGCAACAAAGAGGTTCTGATCCAGCTGAATGAGATCAGGACCAGGGATAATGCTGAATTCGTTCATGCCATGAATGTATGTATGGTATCGACGCTGCTTGGCATAGGGCTGCATCTGAACATGACGCAGCTGAAGGAGCTTGCAATCGGCGCTTTGCTGCATGATATCGGGAAGGCGAATGAACCTCCAAGATTGGAGGGAGACCCGCCGGCCAAGCATCATACATGGAGAGGTTTCGAGATTCTGCGTTCCAAGCGGGAGTTCAGCCTGCTGATCGCCCACGTTGCGCTCCAGCATCACGAGCATGTGGATGGTTCGGGGGTGCCAAGACAATTGGTCGAGGATCAGATCCATCAGTATTCGCGAATCGTCGCGGTGGCCAATACCTACGACAATTTGCTGCAGCAGGATTACCAAGGGAAGAAAATGCTGCCGCATCTTGCTTGTGAGCGGATGCTCGCCATGTCTGGCAAGGAGCTCGACCATGAGGTGGTTGTGCAGTTCATGCGTGCGGTATCGATCTACCCGAACGGTGTGTCTGTCATGCTGTCTACTCGGGAGGCGGGTGTTGTTGTAGGACAGCATCGGGGTTTGCCGGGGAGGCCGATTATCAAGCTGCTGAAGCGGGAAAGCGAAGATGAAATCGACAGCCGAGAGATCGATCTTGCCAAGCATAATACCATCTTTATTGAGCAGGTGCTGGGTTGATAAAAAGTCAAACCGGGGCGGTTTGCGAAGGTTCGTTCGGACATGCTATGATAAGTTCTTAAGATATGTAACAACTACAGATAAGGTATGGTGATTTGAGCAATGTGGACGGTCATTATTGCGATTGTAACACTCGTAGTCGGCGCTGTCGGCGGATTTTTCATCGGCGTTTACTATCTGAGAAAGCAATTGGAGAAAATGCAAAGCGATCCTGATATGCTTCAGAAGATGGCGAAGCAGATGGGATACAATATGAACAAGCAGCAGCTCCAGAAGGCGCAGCAGATGATGAAGGGCGGCGGACGTCCAGGCGGCCGCAGGTAAAACGTCTGCCAGCCTGCTGGCTAAGGAGGTAAGTGAAGTGGCGGGTAAGAAGGATTATGTTAATTCCAGCGTCTCTGACAACCGTGATCAGATCGAATTTCATATTAAAGAGATATTGAAGCTGATCGGGGAGGATGTCGAGCGTGAGGGGTTATTAGAGACACCTGCGAGAGTAACCCGTATGTACGAGGAAATTTTCGCGGGCTATGATGTTGATCCAAGGGATGTGCTTGGCGTTACTTTTGATGAGCAGCATGAAGAGCTTGTTATTGTCAAAGATATCGTCTACTACAGCCAATGCGAGCATCATATGGCGCCATTCTTCGGCAAAGCGCATATCGGATATATTCCGAGCGGCAAGATCGCCGGACTTAGCAAGCTTGCGCGTCTTGTTGAAGCGGTCTCGCGGCGTCTTCAGGTACAAGAACGCATCACCTCTCAGATCGCAGATATTCTGGATGAAGTATTGAAGCCCAGCGGTGTCATGGTCGTTGTCGAAGGTGAGCATCTGTGTATGTGCGCACGCGGCGTTAAGAAGCCCGGCAGCAAGACGGTGACCTCGGCTGTACGCGGTGAATTCCGCTCAAGCGCGGCGCTTCGCTCGGAATTTCTCTCGCTGCTGAAGCAGTAGGAACGATGAAGTGAATATAGGGTTGTTCTTGCATAGAAAGCCGATTCATTGCTTTGTCAGCCTGACAAAGCCGATGAATCGGCTTTTTTGAGATTCATTTTTTTGATGCTGCAGGCATGTTTATCTCGCTTATAAACTATGATGTTACATCGGAATATCAGACTGTTGAAATATCGCCTTCTGAGGGTGGCGACTCCATCAACGTCGAGCATGCCTGCGAAAATGCATAGATGCATAGATGCATAGTGCATAGTGCATAAATGCGTAAATGCATAATGCGTAAATGCGTAGATGCATAGTGCATAGTGCATAAATGCGTAAATGCGTAAATGCATAATGCGTAAATGCGTAAATGCATAGTGCATAAATGCGTAAATGCGTAAATGCGTAAATGCGTAAATGCGTAAATGCGTAAATGCATAATGCGTAAATGCATAATGCGTAAATGCGTAGATGCATAGTGCATGGTGCGTAAATGCATAAATGCATAAATGCATAAATGCGTAAATGCATAGTACATAAATGAATAAGTGCGAAATGCTTAAATTCTTAAATGCGAGAGTGCAAAGTGCAAAGTGCAAAGATGCATAAGTGCAGGCTTTCTCTTTGTTCCGGCCTGCTAAAGGTGAAATGCCTGCCAAAGTGCAGGCATTTCGCCATATTCGCCTCAATCGGGCTCATTCTGCCCTATATTCCTGCTCAATCGCAGGCATTCCAGCTCCGACGGGTTCTTTTATCCGAAATTCCTGCGCTTACGCAGGTTTCCTGCTCTTCCTGCAGGGATGAAAAGCCATCACCGACATTGCCTGAAAGCACGACGGGCTTTCCCGGGCAGCCTGAACTTGCTGTAAGCCGGAAGAGGGTTGATGCTGGTTGAGTGTTGGTTGTTTGAGTGATTGATTGAGTGATTGAGTGATTGGTTACTCGGTTAGTTACTTGCTTGGCCTGACTCAAACCCGCGTATTTATGCACTGTCAAATATCATTTTTCATGGATGAATAGAATATTTTAAGGTTATTATTGACAAAATCACTGAGAATGATTATCATACTCTATGGCAGTATTGATATTCATTATCAATGAAAACAGCAGGAGGATTCAAAATGAGGGGTTGGCACATAACACTTGCTTTAATTATCGTGCTTCTGGTGGCGGGATGCAGTTCAGGCTCAGGCAATACGGGCGGGAACAAGGCCGGATCAGAAGGCGGTGCGGAAGGAGAACGTCAAACGGCAGTGATCGAGCCTAAGAAGGTGGAGGTAGCTGATCTGCGGGACGGGGTGAAGATGATGAGCTCGTTGACGAAGGATTTCAAGCAAGCTGTTGAAGCCGATGACGAGAAACAGAGAAAAGAGCTTGTCGCACAAATTGCTGGAGTCTGGGAAGCGATCAAAGCCGATCTAAAGGTGCAGAGCGCTGATACATACCCGACTGTTGAAGGGGAAATGGCAGAATTCCTTGACTCGGCAAGTGGAGATAAGATCGATAAAGAGCTCGTCATACAGCAAGACTATAAGCTTTATCAACGCTTCAGAGACCT
Source organism: Paenibacillus oenotherae (assembly GCF_019443105.1). Taxonomy (GTDB): domain Bacteria; phylum Bacillota; class Bacilli; order Paenibacillales; family Paenibacillaceae; genus Paenibacillus_Z; species Paenibacillus_Z oenotherae. The sequence continues at coordinate 303,854 of NZ_JAHZIJ010000004.1, read as the reverse complement.
CGGCAAAGCGTTGGAGCAGCAACCGCAAGTATGAGGGAAATAAGCTAGGTATCAGGGAAATAAGCTAGGAGTCAAGGGCACGGTCATTTGTTTCATCATTTGAGAAAGAGAAAGGTGATAGCTATCATGAAATCATTCAACAAGGTTCGCATTCTTGCATTGCTTCTTACTTTCGCATTAACCATCTCCGTAATTCCGGGCTTCGCTGCAGCGGCAGGCAAGGATATTAAGGTGCAGATCAACGGCACGCAAATTTCGTTCGACACGAAGCCGCAAATCAGCAATGGCAGCACGCTGGTTCCTTACCGCGCACTTGCGGAGAAATTGAATGCAACGGTTAAATATGATTCCAAAACGAATAAAGTCAGCGTGATCAAAGGCAGCAAAACGGTCGTTCTGACGATTGGCAGCAAAAATGCTACCATCAACGGCAAGGCTGTTAAGCTGGATGCGGCTCCGATCACGAAGAACGGCAGCACGCTTGTACCGCTTCGCTTCTTGGGCGAGTCCCTGGGCGTATGGGTATCGTGGAAAGCTTCTACTTCCACAGTGTCGCTGGAAACATCGAAGACGATTACGCATGCAATGGGCAAAACAACGCTGAAAAAGGTGCCTGAGCGCGTTGTTGTTCTGTTCAACGGCATGGTTGATGCTACAGTGCTGCTCGGCGTTAAGCCGGTAGGCGCGGTTGAATCCTATGTAGAACAGCCTTGGTACAACTTCCTGAAAGGAAGCATGTCCGGCGTTAAGAATCTTGGTGACGAGACACAGCCAAGCCTGGAGGCAATCGTTGCTTTGAAGCCGGATGTAATTATCGGTTCCAAAATGCGTCATGAGAAAATTTACAGCCAGCTTCAAGCTATCGCTCCGACAGTAATGACGGAAGACATCTACTCCTGGAAGAAAACGCTGGAAATCGGCGGTATCGTATATAACAAAGAAGCGCAAGCATCGCAATACATCGCAGATTGGGACAAACGCGTAGCGGATTTCAAATCCAAAATCGGTTCCAAAGCAGCAAAAACGAAAGTATCGGTTATCCGCTTCAATCCGGACGGATCGGCTCGTGCTTACATGGCTGGATTCGCAACGAATATTTTCAAAGAGCTGGGCTTCGACTTCCCTAAAGCGCAGAAGGATGCAGGAACCGATATCGTAACCGTCAAAACGCTTGAAGGCACATCCATGCTCGATGGCGACTATATCTTCGACTTTACAACGGACTGGACCGGCGACGGCGGCGTCTACAAGCATCAGAAGGAATGGACGTCCAGCGATCTCTGGAAGAACCTGAATGCTGTTAAGAACAAGAAATACTACAAGGTTAATGTTGTTTCCTGGAATATGTCCGGCGGACCGCAAGCTGCCAAGATGATGCTTGACGATCTCTACTTCTACTTCGATCTTGACTAATAAGACGGGCAACATTAATTCATCACACTTGAGAATGGGCGAGAACGCTCATTCTTTTGTGCGTCTGACAGGGGAGGATCAAGTGGAATCGACATCGATAGGCATTAGCAATCCTTGGGCGAGAAGCGCCGGGCTTCTAATACTAGGCGCGGCCATGCTGGTGTTCGTCGGATTAAGCATCGTACTGGGCGCAACCAAGATTAGTGTACAGCAGGCTTACGACTCTATTGTGCAATACGACAGCACTTCTAACGAACAGATTATCGCCAGGACAACGAGAGTCCCGCGGGCGCTGATTGCTGCTGCAATAGGCGCCAGCCTTGCAATAGCCGGGGCGATTATGCAGGCAATCACCCGCAATCCGCTCGGCGACCCGACAATACTCGGCATTAATTCAGGGGCCACCTTGTCTGTCGTTACTGCAATTACGGTATTCGGGATCGGATCGATGAATGTTCTGGTTTGGATATCCTTCCTCGGTGCGGCGCTTGGGGCTATGTCTGTCTTTGCCCTTGGCTCGCTTGGCCGCGACGGTCTGTCGCCAATGAGAATTGTGCTGGCAGGTGCTGCTATGACTGCGCTGTTCGGGTCCTTTACGCAAGGGCTGCTCGTTATGAATGAGAACGGCTTGAATGATGTCTTATTCTGGCTGACGGGCTCTATCGCAGGGCGTTCACTGGAGAGCTTGAGCTCGGTGCTGCCTTATTTGGCAGTCAGTTGGATTGCAGCCCTTATCATATGCCGCCATCTCAATGTGCTTGCAATGGGCGAGGATACGGCGAAGGGCTTGGGGCAGAAGACGATAGCCGTCAAAATCATCGGAAGCATCATCATCGTTCTGCTCGCCGGAAGCTCGGTAGCTGTAGCAGGGCCGATCGGTTTTATCGGCATTGTCGTGCCGCAGATTAGCCGTCTGTTCGCAGGGATGGATTATCGCTGGCTGATTCCTTACAGCGCTCTATCAGGCGCACTGCTGCTGCTGGCAGCAGATATTATGGCCCGCTATATCATCATGCCGCAAGAGCTGCCGGTAGGTGTAATGACGGCTGTCATCGGAACGCCGGTCTTTATTTTCATTGCGCGGAAGGGGCTGAACAAGTGAGAAAGGGCTATATTACAATTCGCTCCTCGGCAATGTCTCTCTCTGTTCAGCTCCATAAGCGGCTTATTCTCTTGTTCCTGGTCTTGCTTGCGGTAGTGGCGGGATCGATGGTAGTCAGCACGGGCATCGGCGATATGTATATTAATCCGCTCGATGTATGGAAGGCAGTTCTCGGTCAGGGTCTGCCGGATCATATTCTGGTTGTACAGACGCTCCGGCTGCCTCGCATCGTGATCGCTATTATGGTGGGTGCGTCACTGGGCGTTGCGGGGGCGATGATGCAAAGCATTATACGCAATCCGCTCGCCGCTCCTGACCTTATTGGCGTTACGGGAGGCGCTTCTCTCGCTGCAGTAACCTTTCTAACCTACCTGCCGGGCCTGTACAGCATTCACCTGCTCCCGGTCGCTGCTATGATTGGCGCTGTGGCCGCTTCCGCGCTTATCTACATGCTGGCTTGGAAGAGGGGCGTCGCACCGGTCAGACTGGTGCTGGTCGGTATCGGCATCTCGGCTCTTATATCGTCCTTGACGACGATGCTGATCGTCATGTCGCCGACGATCTATGCAGCGAGCTCTGCATATCTGTGGATTACCGGCACGATCTACGGGACATCTTGGGATAATGTGCTGTCGCTGCTGCCGTGGACGACCGTATTTCTGCTATTGGCAGTATTGAGTGTAAGAGAGCTGAATATTCATCAGCTAGGGGATGATATTGCAGCAGGCACAGGAAGTGCTGTTCAACGCAAGCGCCTGCTGCTGCTGGGCATTTGTGTCATACTGGCGGGGTCCGCGGTTTCGATGGCCGGACCGATTGGATTTGTCGGCCTGCTGGCGCCTCATATGGCCAGACGGCTGGCCGGGCCGTCTGCAGGCAGTATGCTGCCTATCGCCGGATTGCTTGGGGGCTTGATCGTGCTCCTTGCCGATTTGGTAGGAAGAACCGCCTTCCTGCCGCATGACATTCCGGTCGGGGTGTTCACGGCTGGAATCGGAGCGCCGTTCTTTATTTATCTTCTATATCGAACGCGCAATGCACGTTAAGAAAGGAGTGGCATAGATGCCTGTACCACACTTGGAGACCAAGCAATTATCCGTTTCATACGAAGGAAACAAAATTATAGACAGTTTGAACCTGCAGCTTCCCAAAGGCCAGATCAGTGTCATGATCGGACCCAATGGCTGCGGAAAGTCCACCTTGCTCCGCTCGTTAGCCCGATTGCTGAAGCCGCAGGAGGGCGCTATCGTGCTAAGCGGGCGCGACATTGCCCGCATGCAGACGAAGGAAGTGGCCAAGCAGCTGTCGATTCTGCCTCAAGGCCCTGTCACGCCCGAAGGGCTGACGGTGTTTCAACTCGTCAAGCAGGGACGATATCCATACCAAAGCTGGCTGAATCAGTGGTCAGAGGAGGATGAGTCGATGGTGGAGCAGGCACTTGCCGCGACCAAGATGACGGAGCTTGCCCATCGTTCGGTAGACTCGCTCTCAGGGGGGCAGCGCCAGCGCGCATGGATAGCGATGACACTGGCGCAGGGGACAGACACGATTCTGCTCGACGAACCGACGACCTATCTGGATATTGCCCATCAGATCGATGTGCTGGATCTGTTGTTTGAGCTGAATGAAACCAAGAAGAGCACGATTGTCATGGTGCTCCATGATTTGAACATGGCCTGCCGTTATGCGCATAATCTCATTGCGGTTCAGAACAAAACGATTGTCGCGCAGGGCAGGCCGGAGGATATCGTCAGCAAGGACCTTGTTCGGGAGGTGTTCGGGATGGAATGCGAGCTTATGGTCGATCCTTTCTTCGGCACGCCGATCTGTGTTCCCGAGGGCAAGGGGCGGCATGCTGCGGCTGGCAGCTCCAGACGTCTGGCAGAAGTCGAGCGGGGAAAGCCGGACGCATCCTTCGCTGTATAAGGAGTAGCGGGCCGGGAGGGGAACCCGCACGCTCTATTTTTGCATGGGGAGTGTGCGGGGGGATTAACGGAATTAATTATTGTGGCTGGAAGGAGGCGGTATGAGCTCATTGTTGTCCAGATGTACTGTGACTGATGCTTTATTACAAGATAACTGCGGGGTGAATGATAATTAGGGAAGGCAGATGGCGAGCAAGTGAAATGAGTATCGCGTAGGCGCTGCAGCGCTGTAATTTGCAAATGCTGCAAAAAATTTAAAACTTTCGCATGGAAAAGAATATGCACTCTTCCTCTTGCGGTGATAATGATAATCATTTACAATCAAACAGGATAGTTTGATAATGATTATCATTTTCGCAAGGAGGAGTATAATGTGATTCCAAGTAATACGCATTATTTGGAAAGTCAGCAACGCCGTGAATCGAACGCCAGATCATACCCGAGGAAAATTCCGATCGCCATCACAGAAGCATCAGGCATGATGGTGAAGGATGCTGACGGCAAAACGTATTACGATTGCCTTGCAGGTGCAGGCACGCTTGCTCTGGGGCACAACCATCCCGTTGTTGTGGAAGCGATTCGCAGTACTCTGGACAGCGGTCTGCCGCTCCATACTCTTGATCTGACTACGCCCGTCAAGGAAGCGTTCGTTGACGAGCTTTATCAGCTGCTGCCAGCAGCCTTCGCATCCAAAGCTCGCATCCAATTCTGTGGTCCTTCGGGGGCCGATGGGGTGGAAGCGGCAGTCAAGCTCGTGAAGACGGCTACCGGCCGACGGTCGATGCTCTCTTTTCAGGGAGGATATCATGGCATGACCCATGGGGCATTAAGCCTGACAGGCAATCTGAACCCCAAACGGGACATATCCGGTCTTATGCCGGAGGTTCATTTTCTGCCTTATCCCTATGCCTATCGTTGTCCCTTCGAGCTGGGCGGGGAGCAGGGCTGGCGGGTCGGGAGCAAATACATTGAGCGCACGCTGAGCGATCCGGAGAGCGGCATTACAGCGCCAGCAGGAATGATCGTTGAAGCTGTGCAGGGCGAAGGCGGGGTGATCCCGGCGCCGGACGAATGGCTGCGGGAGATGCGCCGGATTACGAAGCAGAACGGCATTCCGCTCATTATGGATGAGGTGCAGACGGGCTTCGGACGTACGGGCTCCATGTTTGCTTTTCAACATTCCGGCATCATACCTGATGCTGTGGTGCTGTCCAAAGCGATCGGAGGCAGCCTGCCATTATCGGTTGTTGTCTACAGTGAAGAGCTGGATGTGTGGGAGCCAGGTGCCCATGCAGGCACCTTCCGCGGCAATCAGCTGGCTATGGCTGCGGGGCTTGCAACGATGAAGTTTATCCGCGAGAACCGGATAGATGAGCATGCCGCCGCTATTGGCGGACGGCTGCTGGAGAGGCTGCGCCAGATTGGACGGCTTACATCCTGTATCGGTGATGTGAGAGGGCGCGGACTGATGATTGGCGTCGAGATTGTGGATACGAACGGAGCGATTGATGTGCTGGGCAGCTACCCTGCAAGACCGGATATGGCCAAAGCGATTCAGAAGGCTTGTCTGGAGCGGGGGCTGATTCTGGAGCTGGGCGGCCGGCACGGCAGCGTCGTGCGTCTGCTGCCGCCGCTTATTATAACGGATGAGCAGGTAGAAGAGATTGCCGCCATATTCCATGATGCGGTTCGCGCTGTCGAACGGGTCATGCTGGGCGGACTTGTTGAGGTGCGGGGATGAGCAGTCAAGACGTTTACACGCTGCCAGAGCGCGAAGTGGAGCAGCAGCACTCGCAAGTGGCAGGGAATGACTCGCAAGCGGCAACAGGGGGACACTCGCAAGCGGTGGCAGGCGATCATTCACAATCGGTAGCGGGGGACCTCCCGCAAGCGGCGGAATCCCCTGGTTCGAGCAAGCAGGGAGAGCGGTTCGCGGCTATGTTCCTGTCGGAATCACCGCAAAGTCAAGATGCGTACCGGGGGCTGATGGGAGTCTTGTCGGATGTGCTGATTAAGGAGTTCGCGTCCTCAAGCAAGCCATACAGCGGGGCGGAGCCCCAGCAGGTTGCGGAAGCGTTGCAGCATCGCCCGGTCTGTCCGGAGCTGCCGGAGGAGGAAGGGGATGTGCAGTCGCTGCTGGAGCGTGTAGGCGCCGAGGTGCTCCGCCATTCGGCAGTGGTTACACATCCGGCCTGCGCAGCGCATCTTCATTGTCCGCCTCTGATGATGTCGGCGGCCGCTGAAGCATGGATCGGGGCGACGAATCAATCAATGGACTCATGGGACCAGAGCATGGCAGGGACATTGCTTGAGGAGGAACTAATCGGTTGGTTATGCGGCTTGTACAACCTGGGTTCTTCCGCAGATGGCGTGTTCACCAGCGGAGGGACGCAGTCCAACCTGATGGGCCTTCTTCTGGCGCGCAATCATTACGCCTGGAGCAAGTGGGGCTGGAATGTTCAGAAGCGCGGTCTGCCAGCGGCCGCTTGCCGGATGCGGGTGCTCTGCTCGGAAGCGGCGCATTTTACGGTGAAGCAGTCCGCTGCGCTGATGGGGCTTGGCGAGCAGTCTGTGATCTCTATTGAGACGGATGACAGAAATCGCATGCGGCCCGAGGCGCTGGAACGGCGGCTGATAGAGCTTGAGGAGGGCGGCTTGCTGCCCTTTGCCATTGTAGCAACAGCGGGCACGACCGACTTCGGGAGCATCGATCCTTTGGAGGAGCTGGCTGCTGTCGCGGAGCAATACGGCATTTGGCTGCATGTCGATGCAGCGTATGGCGGGGCGCTGGCGATGAGCGATCGCCATAGCGGGCTTCTTCAGGGAATCGGGCAGGCCGATTCAATGACGGTTGATTTTCACAAAGGCTTCTACCAGGCCATTAGCTGCGGAGCCTTCCTGGTGCGGGACAAAGCGCGATTCCAATCCATTCGCCTGAATGCGGATTACTTGAATCCGGAGGAGGATGAGGACGAGGGCGTTCCTAATCTGGTCATCAAGTCGCTCTCAACGACCCGGCGCTTCGATGCGCTCAAGCTGTACCTGTCGCTCCAGCATTATGGTCGGCGGGCCTTCGGGGAGATGGTTGATCATACGGTGGCTACTGCCCGCGCTACTGCGGCTCTAATACGGGAGGAAAATGGTCTTGAACTGATCGCCGAGCCGGAGCTCAGCACAGTCGTATTCCGCTATGTCCCGGCATGGTGTCCGGCTGATGTGGAGGAGGGCGAGTGGTCGGATGAGCTTAATAATGCGATTCGCTCAAGACTGATGAGCAAGGGCTGGGCTGTACTGGCCAGAACGTCGGTGAACGGGCGCAGATGTCTGAAGCTGACGCTGCTGAACCCGCGGACGGAGAAGAAGCATACGGCGATTATTGTGCGGAAAGTGATAGAGACAGGAGAAATATTGGCCAGAGAGCTTGCGGCGTCCATTGTACATAAGGGGGAGAAAACAGGATGTTGAATGACAGGAGACAGGCGGCCAAGACGATTGCAGGTCAGGCCGCGATGCAAAATTTATTGAATTGCTATTTGAGAGAAACGGGGGATGGCTTCGTATATGCGGCTGGAGAGGCGCAGGTTAAAGGTTCGCTGAGACCCGAGCACCGCTTTCTGGCGGGACTGAACGCAGGGATCGGAGCCGGGGCTGCGGGTACGCTGGTGTGCCTGCTCCCGCAACAGAATATTGCGCTGCTGGCAGGCGTGGACTATTATTCCGCGACTGGCCGCCATCGGTTCGTCTTTCCGGTTCATTATGTGACGGGAACAGGCGAAGGCGCAGCGGCAGCTTCCGCTCATGCGGTAGAGGCTGATTATGTGACGCTCGCTGCGCTGCTGGGCAAAGAGCTGACGCTGGCAGCCAAGGAGGATGCCAGCCCGGATGAGCTAATGCTGCGAACGATTCAAAGCTGCCAGAATGTGGAGCGCTTCGTGCAGGCGCGGATGGACAACGGACAGCGGTCAACGATGGATTTTATCACCGCCGAGCAGTCGCTTGTTTACGGTCATCTGCTTCATCCAACACCTAAGAGCCGTCAAGGCATTCCAGAGGAGCAGAATGCGGTCTATTCGCCGGAGCTGCAGGGCGAATTCCGCCTGCATTACTTCCGCGCACACCGCTCCATCGTGCTGGAGGATTCCGCTCTGGAGCTGTCGGCCAGCGAGCTGATCAAGCGCGATCTGCGCGGGGATCAATCCGTAAGCGAGGAATGGCTGAGCCTGCATGCCGGAGCCGAGGAGTGGCCGCTTGTGCCGGTCCATCCGCTGCAAGCGGAATTTCTGCGCAAGCAGGCGCCGGTTCAGAAGGCGATAGAGGATGGTCTCCTGCAGGATCTGGGGCCGTGCGGCCGCGCTTATATGGCGACATCCTCCTTGCGGACGATCTATCACCCGGATGCTGCATTCATGTACAAATGCTCCATACCTGTGAAAGTAACGAATTCACTTCGCGTGAACAAATATAAGGAGCTTGAGCGGGGCGTTGAGGTTACGAGGCTTCTGGATACCGAGATCGGCGAGGTGAGAGATCAGTTTGCCGGATTTGATATTGTTACGGATCCTGCTTTCATTACACTTCGCTTCGAGGGTCAAGAGGGAGAGGAATCCGGCTTCGAGCTTGTGTTGCGCGAAAATCCGTTCCTCGGCCGAGCGGCTGAAGATGCTGTAATGGTCGCTGCACTTGTACAGGACCCGCTGCCAGGCGGCGAGACCATTCTGACGGCTGCCATACGCGGCATTGCCCGGCGGGAAGGCCGGATGGAGGCGGAGGTCAGCGTTGATTGGTTCACCCGCTATCTGGCATTATCGCTGCGCCCTATGGTGTGGCTCTATCAGAAATGGGGCATTGCGCTTGAAGCGCATCAGCAGAACAGTGTAGTGAAGCTGAAGGACGGATATCCGGTTCATTATTACTTCCGGGACAATCAAGGCTATTATTTCTGCAAATCGACGGAGCAGCTGCTGGAGGATCGTCTTCCGGGCATCGGCACCAAAAGCCAGACTGTCTGCGAGGACGCGGTTGCCGACGAGCGGTTCCGATACTATCTCATCATGAATCATATGTTCGGGCTGATTAATGGCTTTGGCTTTGCAGGACTGGCAGACGAAGCGCTGCTGCTCGCCAAGCTGCGCGAAGCGCTGGAGGCATTCGTGCCGATGAACCGCGAGCCGTCTATTTTTCTGGAAAGCCTGCTGAATTGGGAGACGCTTCCGTGCAAGGCGAACCTGCTCACCCGGCTGTACGACATGGATGAGCTGGTAGGGTCGCTGGAAGCGCAGTCGGTCTATGTGGATATTCCCAACCCGCTCGTGAAGGAGGTAGAGCAGCTTGCAGGCCGCTTCGAATCAACAACTGCAGCAGTCCTCCGGTAACGGCTGTGTGTATGAGGAATACAATGAGACGCTGGGGATGACCGTGGGCTTCCGCCCGGTATCCATAGAGGATGATCTGGACCGGCTGCATGATTGGCAGCAACAGGAGCATGTGATCCCTTATTGGAAGCTGAACATTCCGCTGGCGCAATATCGGGACCACCTGACGCAATTTCTCGCCGACTCCCATCAAGCGCTCTATATCGGATTGCTGGATGGCAAGCCGATGAGCTATTTCGAATCCTATTGGGCAGAGCCGGACATCATCGGCCGTTATTATGAGGCTGAGCCAGCGGATCAAGGCATTCACCTGCTGATTGGTCCCCCTGAATATTTGGGCAAAGGCTTGGCGGCGCCGCTGCTGCAGGCATTGATGCGGTTCCAATTCCAGCATGCCGCTACGAAGAAAATTGTTGCCGAGCCGGATGTCCGAAATGCGCGGATGATTCATATTTTCAGCAAATGCGGGTTCCGCTTCCAGAAGGAAGTGGCGCTGCCGGACAAGACCGGGGCGCTGATGTTCGCCTATCGGGACGAATGGAACGATGGGAGTGGAATTCATGAATAAAGTGACAAGCACGAATGCGGCGGCGGATCGCGTCTACGATGTGATCGGTATTGGCATCGGGCCGTTCAATCTGGGACTGGCTGCTCTGCTGGAGGCGGCGCCTGAGGTAGACGCGCTCTTCTTCGACCGCAAGCCGGAATTTCAATGGCATGCGGGCATGCTGCTGGACGGGACGACGCTGCAGGTGCCCTTCTTCGCCGACCTGGTGACAATGGCCGACCCTACACACCGTCTCAGCTTTTTGAACTATCTCAAAGAGCAGGGCCGATTGTATCACTTCTACTTTCTGGAGAAATTCCAGATTCCGCGTCAGGAATACAATCATTACTGCCAATGGGCGGCAGGCAAGCTGGAGAGCTGCCGGTTCGGACAAGAGGTGACGGCAGTCCATCGTTTGGCGGACGGTGCCTTCGACTCTGGGGCAGCGGCTGGCAAGGGGGCGCAATTCGCTGTAGAGGTACGGAACGGAGAGGACGGCAGTGTCCGTCTCTACTACACCCGGGATCTGGTGCTTGGTGTCGGCAGCGTGCCGCATGCGGCAGCGCCATTCAGAGGTTTGCCGGGAGAGGATGTATTCCATTCCGCGCAGTTTATGGATCGGCTTGAACGCTGCCGCCAAGCGAAGTCGGTGACTGTAATCGGCTCGGGCCAGAGCGCGGCGGAGATTTTCCTCCAGTTGCTGTTGGAGCAGCCGGAGAAAGGCTACAAGCTGGATTGGTTTACGCGTTCGTCCGGATTTTTCCCGATGGAGTATTCCAAGCTGGGGCTTGAGCATTTCTCGCCGGACTATACGAGCTATTTCTATGGTCTTCCGCAGGAGCAGAAGGATGCCGTCAGAAGCCGTCAGGCTCTGCTGTACAAGGGCATAAGCGCGGTCACGATAGCGGCGATCTACGAGCGGCTGTATGAGATGAGTGTCGGAGGCGTTAAGCCCCCGGTCAGGCTGCTTGCCCATACGGAGGTCAGAGGCATAACGCCGTCAGAGACGCCGGAGCAGGCGGGCTACACGCTTGATTGCTGCCATCTGGAGCAGGAATGCTCCTTCCAGCATGCAAGCGAGGTGATCGTGCTTGCGACCGGCTACGCGCATCCTGTGCCAGCTTGTATGGATTCGCTCAAGGGTCTGGTCTCATGGGACGATCAGGATCGGTACACCGTAGAGAGCGACTACCGATTAAAGCTGACGGAGCCGATCGAAGGCCGCATATTCGTGCAAAATGGCGAGCTGCACACGCATGGCGTCGGCGCTCCTGACCTGGGTCTGGGCGCATTCCGCAACAGCGTCATTCTGAATGCGCTCACGGGGCGGGAAGTGTATCCGGTAAGTGACCGGAACGTGTTCCAGCAGTTCGGCGCAAGATGAGCGCAGCCGCTAATCTATCTGTGCCAGGGGCGGTGCGGCTTGCCGCCCGCGCACGCTTTGTGCTGCTCGGCTGCGTCTTTCTCGGCTTGTTCTCGGAGGTGCTGCTGTCGCCGTATTACCCGCAATTTTTTGCCAAAGTATTCGGGGTTGAAGGAATTGCCTTCACAGGCATCTATCTGTTTATTTGCCGGCTGACAGCAGTGATCTGCTCGCCCCTGTGGGGCATGCTGACCAAACGGTTCGAGGCCAAGCGGCTGCTCTTCGTCGGCCAGTTGGGGACAGCGGCTTGTACAGCGTTAATGGCTGCGGCCGAGACGGCGGGACAATTTATTGCAGTTACGGTCATTCTTATCCTGTTCAAAAGCAGCTACATTCTCATCTATCCCATGATTATCGAGTTGACCGGCCAGGACAAGCGGGCAGGGGCCGCTGGCATATTCCACGCGGTGTACCATGCTGCTGTTATTCTGTCCACGCTCGCGGGCGCACATATGCTGAAGATGGATAATCCGCTCACCCTGTTCTACTACGCGGCTGCCTTGGATACCATTCAGCTTGGCGTATGCGTGTGGGCGCTTAAACATCTGGGTCGCAGCAACAGCAGCAAGGCTCAGAATCAGCGCGACGGTTCAGGTCTAGGTCAGGATCAAGAGCGAGATCAAGGTCAAGATTCAGGTCAAGGCCAGGCGCAGGCTGAAGCTGCTGCTGGCGTTCAAGTGGGGGGTGCCGAGCTTGCAGGGACAGGCAAGCAGGCCGCCGCTTCTGCCAGTAGCCGTACCGGCAGCCGGCTTGCCGCTGTTCTGAAGAACAGCATGGAGAGCTGGAACGGTACGGTGCTGCTTATCGGCGCGTTGTTCTTTACGATGATGATCGCTTGCAATATGATTCGTCCCTATTTCACTCCTTATATGGAAGGGGAATACGGGCTGGACACGGTACGGGGAGGCTGGCTGTTCCTTGTCCCGAACGCGATGGCTGTTCTGGCTTTGCCGCTCATCCGGCGGTGGTGTGTTGCCGAGCATCTGACTAAGGTATACGGGCTTGGAATGGCGCTTATGGCTGTAGGGCTTCTGCTCCAAGCGGCTGATTCGCTGCCGCTGCTGATTGCTGGCAGAGCTGCATTCGGACTCTGCATGGCGCTGACGATGGCGGCTCTGGATATTATGCTGTTCAATCAAAGCGAGGGCGGGCAGATGCATGCGCACTTCGGGATTATCGTTGCTTTTCAGAATTTGGGGGAGCTGGCTTCACCGCTCATGGCCACTTCGCTCGTTCAGCAGGGGGGGCTGGCTGCGCCTTTTATAGGGGCTGCCATAATTAGCGCCGTTAATCTGGTGTTATTCGCTGGCTTTATGCGCATGCGCAAGCATTGGCGTACAAGCGCCGCCGCAGAAGCGTCACTATGACGGGCTGGACTTCCGGCAGTGTAGTTCTATTCTCCGCATCTGCCAAGGCCTTGTCTTTGGCCAATCTGCTGCGGACAGCAATAGGAGGAGATTATTGACCATATGATACGGGTACAAGAGCTGGATATGAGGCTGATCGAAGCAATCGCATCGGATGCTTATGTGGAAGTGCGCAGACGTATATTCCGGCAGCTGCTGGAGTCTGCAATATTCGAGAAAATTGTCTCGGTCGAGACGGTGAAGCTGGGCAAGGAAACGCTGTTTATCGTGCATGGACGGGATGCGGACGGAACGCCTGTTACTTATAACTGCCGGGGAAGCAGGAGGCTGACCTTCGGGCGTATTCGCCTGCATGCGGATTCCGTGCTGCGGATATCCAAGGAAGGCAAGCAGGAAGCGGACTCCCTCGAGCTGTTCCTGCAGGAGGTGATCGCCTTCTCCGGCGCGGACGGCAGCAAGTTGTCCGCATTCGCGGCCGAGCTGGAGAGAACGCTGCTCAATGATACGCTTGCCCAATACGAGAAGCAGAAGACGGGCAAAACACTGCAGGGCAAGGGCAGCTACGACGAGCTGGAAACGTCGGCTATGGACGGCCATCCCTATCACCCCAGCTACAAATCCCGGATCGGCTTTACGCCCCAGGACGGATTGGCATTCGGGCCGGAATCCGGCGAAGGAATACGCCCGCTATGGATCGCTATAAGGCGGGAAGAAGCGGCGATGGCGGTCAGCAAGGAGCTGACCTTTCGCGAGTTGTGGAGAAGCGAGCTGGGTGAGGGCCAACTGGCCGAATTCGAGCAGAAGCTGAAAAGCTGCGGCACAGATCTGGATCAGGTTGCGCTCTTGCCTGTCCATCCCTGGCAGTGGCGCAATGTTGCTGCGCCATCCCTGATGCTTGAGCTGCGGAACGGGAGCATCATCCCGCTGGGCCTGTCACAGGACGAATATCGTCCGCAGCAGTCCATCCGGACCTTGGTCAATCACAGTGATGCCGCCAAGCCTTATATGAAGCTGTCGCTCAGCCTGCTTAACACATCGTCGTACCGCCACATCGAACCGCATTATGCGGCAGTGGCGCCTGCAATATCGGAATGGCTGCAGGGTCTGGTGGATGCAGATCCTTATCTTAAGCAGGAAGCGAAGGTTATTCTGCTCAAGGAGTTCGCCGGTATCGGCTATGATCCGATAGCTCCCGCTTCATCGATTAATAAAGGTCTGATGGAAGGCGCCCTCTCCTGTGTCTGGCGCGAACGGCTGGAGCCGCATCTGCTGCCGGGCGAGCTGGCGGTGCCGTTCCATGCGCTAACCGCGCTGGATATTGACGGGAAGCCGTTTATCGACCCATGGCTGCAAGCGACGGGCATTCATCCATGGCTGACGCGGCTGTTCGAGAGCTGCGTATTGCCTGTGGCCCATCTATTGATCGCGCACGGTGTCGCGCTTGAATCTCACGCTCAGAATATGGTGATGATTCACAGCAACGGTGTACCGGCAAGGGCGGCACTGAAGGATTTTCATGAGGATGCCATGTTCTGCCGGACATTCCTGGATAATCCCGCTGTATGCCCGCCGTTCCATACGATCCATCGGGCGTTCGCCGAGGCCGAGCCTTTTGCGTTCTTTGAACAGGAGAAGGTGGATCCGCTAAGATATCTGCTGCTTGGAGCGCTGTATTTCATTAATTTGGGCGAGCTGGCGATACTGCTGTCAGATCGGTACAACTATTCTGAGACACGCTTCTGGGAGCTGGCTGTTGATACACTGGATGCCCATCTGCGCAAATATCCGGCGCTGCTGCCGCGTTTCCAGCAATTGAATGTATATGCTCCTACGACACGACTGGAGCAGCTGACGAAGAAGAGGCTGTTCGTCTCATCGGCATCGCTTATGCATGAAGTGCCGAGTCCGCTTTATAGCGTGCGCGAGCAGATGGCATCCGTAGGCGGAAAGGAGAACATAACATGCTGACGATTAACCGCGAAGAGGTAGGACTTGCCGTATTCAGCGCCCGCCTGAGGGCCATGCAGGATATGGAGCCGATCGCGAGAAGCGGAGGAAGCCGGATTGCGCTCTGTCTGAAGGATCCTATTGATGTAATAGCAGCCATACTTGCGCTTAGAGAACGCGGCGCATCGGTGCTGCTTATTCATGGGGATACGCCTACTGATCGGGCTCGCCAGCTGGCTGAAGAGGCAGGGTGCAGCGCGATGATGCTGCAATCGGCGGAATCGCTTATCCCGCTGCATGGGCAAGTGGCGCAGGCTGTGGAGATTGGATTCAAGGGAGATGAGCCCTCCCTGCTGCAATTCAGCTCCGGAACGACCGGCAATGCCAAGCTCATTCGGAGATCCTGGCAGGAGGTTGAGGCAGAGATCGATGCATACAATGCGGCACTTGGAGAAGCGGCGGCCTGTACGCCAGTCGTGCTCGCATCGGTCTCTCATTCCTTTGGACTGATCTGCGGTGTTCTTGCCGCATTGAAGCGGGGGATTGCGCCTGTGGTGGTCACCCATTCCAATCCCAAGCTGGCGCTTGGCATCATTCGGGATACGCCGAACCATCTCGTCTATGGCGTGCCGCTTCAGCATCATGTCATTGCAAGCCTTGCACCGGAAGGCTTCAGATTCCATCGGCTGATGAGCTCGGGCGCTCCGATGCCGCAATCGCTGCTGGGCAAGTTGGAGAGCATGACAGATGTCGCTGTTATGGGGCAGTATGGCTGCTCCGAGGTCGGCTGCATAAGTGTGGCGCAGAAAATGAGCAGCCATGCGGATTTAGGAAAGCCGCTCGGTCACCTGATCGTGTCGGCAAGCAATAATGCCGATGTTCCGACAGAGATTATTGCTGCATCCGGTACGGCGGGGACGGCAACAGGGGATTTGGGCTATATGGACAGCAGCGGCAGCCTGATCTTTGTTTCCCGTTTGGATGATGTCATTAATATCGGCGGGCAGAAGGTATTTCCGCTGGAGGTCGAGGAGTGGATAGGCAAGCTCCCCGGTGTCAAGGAGACTGCCGTCTATCGTGGCATTCACCCTGTAATGGGAGAATGCGTCAAGGCGATTGTTGCAGTGGAAGAGGGCGTGACGCCCAAGCTCATTCGGACATGGTGCCAGGAAGGGCTGCCGGCTTATAAGGTGCCTTCAGAAATTCACATGGCATACAAGCTGCCGCGCACCGCGAATGGCAAATTAAGCCGGAGACTGATACAGGAGCTGGAGGAGAAGGAGGAATTGGAGACGTATGATGGCACGTCGTGAGGAATTGAAGACCGCGCTGCAGTCTCTGTTGGAGGAGCGGCTGAAGGTTCAGCTGACCGGTCCGTTAGAGGAGCAGAGCCGGATTAACGAGGATTTGAGAGTGGATTCCATTATGCTGCTGCAACTGATCGTATTCATCGAGCAGGAGCTGCGGCTAAGCGTTCCCGAGGAAGAGGTGGATGCCAAAGCGTTCGCTACTATCGGATCGCTGCTGGATTTTATGGAGCGGCTTGAACCGCTGGATGGAGCGCGGGCTGGAAGTCCCGCAGGGGCCGAGTCTCTGGGCGGCACTAGCGCATCCGCAGCGGGAGCGGGGGTGGCCGGGGAATGATCAAGGTTCATTGTCTGGTCAGCTGCTTCTGCGAAATTATTAAAAGGCGCAGCAAGGTTAAGCACTGGCCTTATTATTTTGGCGTATGGGATTCGTATTTCGATGTGACGGAGAATGGCTGCATTACCTATTATTCGGGGCGCACGAGCCATGATCATTTTGTAAACTGGTACCGCAAATTTTTTGGCGTATCGATTCGGGAATGGTACGACCCTTCTCTGAACCGCCAGCAAAATCTGGACCAGCTGCTGGATCTGCTGGATAACAAGCCGGAGCATCGTTATATCGTCGTGCAGATCGATATGTCGTTCCTGCCGGAGCGGGAGAACAAATTCGCGCAGAAGCCGTTTCCCCATTATCTGATGCTGTCCAAGACGGACAATGAGGATGAATGGTTTATGTTCGATCCTGATTTTCGATGGGAAGGGAATCTGCCTAAGGAGCGGATTATCGAGGCTTTTCTCGGCAATGAATTCGGCGGAGGCTATGTTATTGATGCCGATACGATTACAGCGCCGACTGCCGAAGTTATCGATGAATATTATGTGGCGACGATGCGGCGCGACAACAATGAGCTGATCTCCCGTCTGCGTGACATTGTGCAGAGCATGACGGAAGGACGGGATGGACGCACGCTTGAGATGCTGATGCCGGCTGTCAAACAGCTGAATATTCTCGTTATCCGCAAGTACAGCTACGATTATGCGCTTATGTATTTCCGCGATGAGCTGGGGCTGTCCGCTGATAATTATGAGCATTGGTGCCAGCAAATCCGCGATCTGGTGCAGGTGTTCAATACGATACAGTTCATGGCGGTAAAAATGTCGATGACTAACGATGCGTCGATGCTGCCGGACATCCTTCAGAAGCTGGACCGTGCGGATGCCATTGAATTCAGCATCAAGGCCGAGATCGACAGGCAGTACTGGCTGTGGAAGGAATCTGTCTATCCTTCGGCAGAGCGCGTGCTGACTTGACGGCATGAGGGAAGAAAGGGAGGCCATGTGATGAAATATGCCTTGTGCACAATATCGTTCCGCCATGGGCTTGTATCCTTTGGAAGCTTGGTTGAATTTGCAACGCAGCATGGCTTTGATGGCATCGAGCTGTGGGGCGCCCATGCGACCTATCTGGCGGGAGAGGAGCCGGAGCGGACGAAGGAGCAGCTAAGAATTATGCACAGCCGGGGCAAGAGAATTACGATGATCAGCGATTATCTGGATGTGGCCTCGGAGGAGCGTTTCCCGGCGACTGTGGGGCGGTTAAAGGAGCTTGCAGCGTTGGCCAAATGGTTCGGGGCCGATCGTATTCGAACATTCGCCGGTTCAAGTCCCAGCATGAAGGTAAACATGAGGGAACGGCAAAATTATGCGGATCGCCTGCGTATCCTGTGCGGTATTTGTGCTGAACATGGCCTGAAGCTGCTTGTGGAGACGCATCCGGACACATTGGCCGATCATCTGGCATCGGCCCGTTCGCTTATTGACGAGGTAGGGCATGAGAGCCTCAGCATTAATCTCGACTTCTTGCATTTGTGGGAAGCGGGAGACGATCCGCTCGTATCCTATGAGAAGCTGAAGCCCTGGGTGCAGCATTTTCATCTCAAAAATGTTTCGTCTGCGGAACGTCTTGGCGTCTTCCAGCCGAATCAGGTCTATGCAGCGAGCGGTGACCGCGACGGGATCGTGACGCTGGATGCCGGTGCGCTGGATTACCGCCCTATTATAGAGGCTATCCAGCATTCGGGGCTCTATGCGTCACTGGAATGGTTCGGTCCGCAGCCTTACCGCGCATTGGCGAGCGATATTGCCTGGCTGAGGGGCATAGCGGGTGAAGCGAAGCCTGCTTTGGCGGTTTACTAAGGGAACAGCCGGCTTGCCCCAGCTTGGTTGACCGGCTGGGCTTAGTAGGGCTCCCATACCAGCTTGCTGGCTTCTGTGAACCGATCGTTCACGCCTGGCCAATAGACGACATTCCACCAGTCTTTAATGTAGTCGGCGCGTTTGTTCTGATGCTTCAAGTAATAAGCGTGCTCCCACACATCGAGCGGCAGCAGAGGGATGATATCCCATTGCGATAGATTCTGATGCTTCTCTGCAGTGAGAATTTCGAGTCTCCGGCTGCGCGGGCTCCAGACAAGGATGGCCCATCCGCCGCCCTCTACTTTCTCTGCTGCTGCGCTGAACTGCTTCTTGAACGCCTCATAGCTGCCGAAATCCCGCTCAATCTGTCTCGCTATGGGGCCAGTGGCGGGACCGCCGCCGTGAGGAGACATGATGTTCCAGAAGATGGAGTGCAGATAATGTCCGGCACCGTTAAAGGCGAGCTCCCTCTCCCAGTGCTTGATTAGGTCAAAGTCATTCTGCTGCCGTGCCTTCTCCAGCTCCTTCTCTGCCCTGTTCAAGCCATCGACATAGCTCTGATGATGCTTATCATGGTGAATCCGCATCGTGGCCTCATCGATATGGGGTTCAAGCGCATTGTATGGATAAGGAAGGGGCGGCAATGTATGTCCCCCGATAGGTACAGAGGCAGGACGCATACGGTCATCGAGCGGGGGTTCGATGGTTTCTGCGCCTGCTTCATTATTTTCATTCAATGGGGAATCCTTGGCTGGACTGTCTCGCTCAATATCGGATTCCGATGAGGGCGGGCTTGGAATACTGTCGGCAGCGGAGGGAGCTTCATCTGCCGGAAACAAAGCGTCACCAATTGTAGGAGACAAAGCCTCGCCAGTTGTGGACAGCTCTGGCTCGCGTTCGGTGAGTCCATCTCCATGCGCTTGATGAGGGTGCAGCAGGGTGGCGAGCACACAGAGAAAATAGTCGGATTCACGGATGATATGATTGATGACCGTCACGGCAATGGGACTCGCTGCAACTGCTGCACTAATGGTCAGCAGCTGCGTTAATTGTGCAACGAATGTTCTGGATTGAAGTGCGGATACTTGCAGCAGCGTATCGGTCTGCTTGGCAATGGCAGGTGACAAGTCAGTCGGACAGATTAAAGCGGTCTGCAGGAGCCTTTGTGTTATTTTCTCCGTGCGGGCGAAGAGGGGCTCCCAAGCCTTTAACAGCTCCACATAAGGCTGCTCCAGATTAGGGACGATCTGACGGATCACAACGGTATGCTCCATCTCTTGCATTTTCCAGAAGCAAATTTCTTCAAGCACTCTTAGAGGCATGTAGGGGCCATATACTAGAAGCACGATCATTCCTCCTCACTTCTCATGAACGAGATAGTCCGAGAGAGGCGCATAGCAAAAGCCATCCGGAACCGGACGGCTTAATTAACAAACGCCATTCGAAGACATCCTCTACTAGATGTATTCGAATGGCGCTTCATCTATGTCGTGCGTGTTAATTCGAAACTAGCTTGCATGTGCTTGCTTGAACGCTGCATCCACTTGGCTGAGGAATAATGCGGCGCGCTGGATATATTCTTTGGGACGGGTTTGGAACAGCAGCTCATGCTTGCCGCCCTGTACGACCCATTCCCGGGACAGCGGCTGGCGCTGATTAGAAGCGATATGCTCTGCGGTTACAAGCGGAGCCTTGGCATCATTCGTGCCATGAATAACGAACAGCGGGATAGTGAAGGCTTTCTCCATAACCTGCTCTGCAGGTATTTGGTTGAATTTCGTTCCCGTCCAGAATGGAAGCATCCACTCAATAAGCGGCAGCGATGGGTAACGGGGAAGATCCAGATGCTGACGCACATTGGAGTACAATGATTCCGGGCTTGGCAGAAACAGGCTGTCGAGAATCATCGCATCGATCTCATCTGTCTGCAGCGCTGTTTGCAGCGCAGTACCGGCTCCCATGGAGAAGCCCCAGACGATAACCTGCTCTGCGCCTTGTTCACGGACATAGTTCACGGCAGCGAGAAGCTGCTGTGACTCCTCATGGCCGCCAGTGGCTGGTGAACGATCCTCGGAGGAGGCGTAGCCATAATCAAACATCAATACATTATAATCCAAACGGTGCAGCAGACCGGCAAGCTCGTACATCGGAACCCAAGTCTCTTCCCGGTTAGCACCATAGCCATGGCTGAAAATAACCGTTCGTTTAGAGTCCAAAGGGGCTGCTGCAGCGGACAATGCTTGAACCTCAGAACCTTTGGCTGCTGCCGGAGCCGCTGGTATAAACCATCCGTGCACCGTTGTTTGACCGCTATTGCTCGGGAAGGATACGTCTGAATAGGCGAGCCCTTTGGCATCCATAGGGTTAGAGGTTAGAGGGGCCACGTAAGGATGAGCAATAATCCAGGCGACATAGCCGTGAAAAGCAAGGCCTGTAAATAGAATTAACGCCGTCAGGGCGGACAATATGGCAATTACCGCATGCTTGCGCCGTGAACCGCCGATAGCGGTGGGCTTCGATCCGGGTTCGGGGGATAGGAGATCGGGTGTATAATTCCCGCCTGCTGGCAGCATAGGTGCGATTGTTGTACTCATGATGAACTCCCCCTCTGTTAGGTCATGTAAATGAAAGCGTTTTATATAGTTCTATAATCCCATCGTATGACTCAATACCTGGCATGTCAACGAATGTCGATGTATTGTTAGCGACTTGTAATATAGCTGTAAAATATATGGTAACTTCTTGCATAAGCTTTGCTAATAAGCCGCTGCTAGGCTATACTAAATGTAACTGAGTTTCATCCAATGAAACTAATGGAAGAGGTGGTATCGCCATGTCGGAGGATAACAAATCGACTGTACGCGCTGTTGAACGGGCGCTTGATATATTGCTTTGTTTTACAATGAAGAATGAGTGGGCAATGACAGAGATTGCTGAAAAAGTCGGCCTTCACAAAAGCACCGTTCATCGGATGCTGGCAACGTTGGAGGATAAGGGATTTGTACTCCGGGATTCGGCATCGGACCGGTATCGATTGGGACTGCGCGTGTGGGAGCTGTCTGCGAATATGTGGGGAGCGGATGACCCTGCCGTTATCAGTCTTCAAGAGATGGAGCAACTGCGCGATCAATTAGGGGAGACGATCAGTCTATATATACGGGATGGGAATGAGCGGATTCGAATACAAGCGGTGCAGAGCAATCAAGCGGTTCGTAGGGTAGCTCCTATTGGAGCGCGTCTGCCGCTGTATGTTGGCGCATCGAGCAAAATATTAATTGCATTCGAGGAGCAGGAGCAGCGTGAGGAGCTTTTGGGGGATCATACTTGGCCTGCCTCTATTGATAAGGGGCAATTCAGAGAGCAAATGGAGGAGATAGGCAGGCTAGGCTTTGCGACCAGTATCGAAGAACGTGAGCAAGGCGCCGCCGCTGTATCGGCACCGATCTTCAACCGCGCAGGCAGGCTGATCGCTGCATTGTCCGTATCCGGGCCTGCGAACCGATTAACACTGGACAAGATGCGTGAGCAAGCTCCGGCGATCATGGAAGCCGCCCGGCATATTGGCACCATGCTGAAATAGCAGAGTTGCAGAGGGAGCGCCTCTCTCTTAAGGCCACTATCCCCGTAGCTCAGATAGATGGTTGGGGTCGATGGGGCTATGGAGAGGTGAGGGATTGTACCTCCTATGGCCACTATCCCCGTAGCTCAGATAGTTGATTGGGGGAGCTGGGATTATGGAGAGGTGAGGGATTGTACCTCCTATGGCCACTATCCCCATAGCTCAGATAGACGGCTAGGGCCCATGGCTGGTGATGGAGTCGCAATTTGAGTGGGCGAGTTTAGGCTGAGAGCGTAGGGACATAGGGACATCGTTGGTATCACACACGTGCAATGGTTGAGATGAGATTCTTCGCGATGGCCGCCAAAAGATATGATCTGAGCAAAGGGGATAATGGTCAAAGGAAGCCGGAATTGCCCCTGGCTCTGAGAGGTCCTCAATGCTATAACTGGATTACTGCGGCCCCTGCTTTTGCCGCCCAATTGTCTTATTGGCTTCCGAAAAAAGGCAGGGACTGCCCGCTGTCATCGAAGATGACGCGAGGGCAATCCCTGCCTTTTGGTGCTGAACGCCTCTATACTTGCCTGAACTCCGCCGTACCGCCTGGGCCAGGGAACCCCGGGGAGCCAGTAGGTCCCGGCTGGCCGAAGCTCGCCGGTGAGGGCGGATTGCCGGGTTCGTAATCGGAATGGCTGTAGCTTGTGCTCTTTCCCTTGCCTGTGGCACCGGGCTGACCCGGCAGCCCGGGCAATCCTCCGACACCGCCGAGGCCTCCGGCTCCGCCGCTGACGTCCCATTTCGGCGGATTGCCGCCGCTCTTGTCTTCTTTGTAGTACAACACGAATGTTCCGCCCTTGCCGCCATCACCGCCGCGTCCCCCGCGTCCTCCATTGCCGCCGTCTCCGCCGCGCCCGCCGAATGCATTGGCTTCGCAGTCTGCTCCCCAGCCGCCATCGCCGCCGCGTCCGCCTGCTCCCCCGCGCCCACCAGCACCGCCGCGTCCTCCATTGCCGCCGCGGCAATCGGCTTCAATGCCACCACGGTATTCTTCCACTTCAATGGTGATTGCGCCGCCTTGACCGCCGGATACGCCAGATGGCGCTTCCGGAGAATCGCCGCCGCGACTGCCGTCCTGTCCACGGGTAGGCTCATTGTCATCCCAGAATCCGCAATCAGCATCCTGACCAGGCGGAGCCTGAGGCGGGGTGGGGCCTTCGGGACCATCCGGAGCACTGGCTCCGCTTATTCCGGCCGCAATAATATTAATCATCGATATTCCTCCCTTGTCTATGTATGAATGAGAATGGGCTGCACTACTGCTCGCCTTGTATGGAAAAGGCCTTTATTCGAACCCCGTTCTTCTTGACGACGATCCGGCCCGTCTTCTTAATAAGCAGTTCATTGCACCAGAATGTATTGGTCGGTTTTTTGATTTCCAGCACAGCGTTCTGCTCAATAACGACATCATGGAACAGAAATTTGTAGACGACACGATTCACTCTCAGCAAGTCCGTAATTTTTGCAGTGGAATCGAGTTTGACTGCTGTCAGAGGTTCGATATCGCGGTACAGATTCCAGAAGGCAGATTGCTCCTGATGCATCGTATTGTGGGCAGCCAAGGTGAAATTGCCGAAGCGGCGAAGGTCGATGCGGGTCGTTCCCTGCACCCGGAAATGCTGGACATCCCTTCGAGACAGGGCATGTTTGGTTGCTTCTTTGGCGGAATCCAGCAGCCGCTTCAAGGTATCCTCTGAGCTTACAAACCCGGCTGTGATCAAATCATTGAATGTGACGATCGGGATACGCTCCAGATTGCTGCGCAAATGCTCGGGCGGATTGTCGTCCAGCGTCAGTGTCGTTCCGCTCGGTACTGTAAGATCATTGGCCATTAGATACGCTCCTTGGCACAGAATCGGAATGTTGCTATTCCCACTGTGCGCTTCATTTTTTGTTGAAGAGAAGAATGTAAATAAATGCCGGTTTGTCATGTTGGACTTCCTTTAGGAGCATTGCATCGTATTATATGGCGCGGCAATCGGGATTTATTACTGCTGCAAATCTTTTTGTATTCGGAAGCGCAAAAAACCTCCAAACCCCGCTGTAATAGCTGTAATAGCGGGGTTGGAGGTTGTCTCGCCGGGAATAGGTTAGGCGTTGTTTGCGATCATTTGGCGCAGCACGGTTTGAAGAATACCGCTGTTGCGATAGTAATCGACATCCACCATGGAGTCGAGACGTACAATCGCCGGGAATTCGAATGTTGTACCGTCTTCGCGAGTCGCAACAACCTGAACGGATTGTCCTGGTGTTACGTCATTGCTCAGGCCGATAATATCGAATTTCTCGCGGCCAGTCAGGTTCAGCGTTTTCCAGCCGTGGCCTTCCTGGAATTGCAGTGGGAGAACGCCCATGCCCACAAGGTTGGAGCGGTGAATACGCTCGAAGCTTTCGGCGATGACAGCTTTCACGCCAAGGAGGAACGTTCCTTTGGCCGCCCAGTCGCGGGAGCTGCCTGTTCCGTATTCTTTGCCTGCAATAACGATCAGGTTGGAGCCATTCTTCTGATACTGCATCGATGCGTCGTAGATCGACATCACTTCGCCAGTCGGCAGGTAAGTTGTTACGCCGCCTTCCGTGCCTGGAGCAACCTGGTTCCGGATGCGGATGTTAGCGAACGTACCACGCATCATAACTTCATGGTTACCACGGCGCGAGCCATAGGAGTTGAAGTCGACTTGCTCAACGCCGTTGTCGATCAAATATTTGCCGCCCGGGCTCTTCACTGTAATGTTACCAGCTGGCGAGATATGGTCGGTCGTAACGGAGTCGCCCAGCAGAGCAAGCACGCTGGAATTTTTGATATCGGAGATGTCGCCAACTTCACCCAGGTTCTCAAAGAACGGCGGGTTCTGGATGTAGGTCGATTTGGCATCCCACTCGTAGCTTTCGCCTTGCGGCACATCGATTGCGTTCCAACGCTCGTTCTGCGTGAATACGTTCTCGTATTTGCTGCGGAACATCTCAGGGCTCATCGCGATTGCGATGGTATCAGCAATTTCCTTGGACGTTGGCCAGATATCCTTGAGATATACCGGTTGATTGCTGCTGTCATAGCCGATTGGGTCATTCGCAAGATCAATATTGACCGTGCCAGCAAGCGCGTAAGCAACTACGAGCGGAGGCGAAGCGAGATAGTTCGCTTTGACCTGTGCATGTACGCGGCCTTCAAAGTTCCGGTTACCGGACAATACAGCAGCAACCGTCATATCGTTGTCAGCAATTGCTTTGCTTACTTCGTCAGGAAGTGGACCGGAGTTACCGATACATGTAGCGCAGCCATATCCGGCAACGTGGAATCCAAGCGCTTCCAGCGATTCAAGCAGGCCAGCTCTCTTCAAGTATTCCGTAACGACAAGCGATCCTGGCGTAAGCGAGCTCTTGACGTATGCCGGCTTCTTGAGGCCGCGCTCGACGGCTTTCTTGGCAACAAGCGCCGCACCGAGCATAACGCTTGGGTTGGACGTATTCGTACAGCTGGTAATAGCTGCGATAACGACTGCGCCTGTTCCCATTTTGCTCACGGATCCGTTCTTATGCTTCACTTCAACGACTTCTTCAATCTTGTTGTCAGACAGGCCATAGCCGCCTTTGTCGATTGGAGTGCGGATGATGTTGTTGAAGGATTCTTTCATAGCCGTCAATTCCACACGGTCTTGCGGACGCTTAGGACCAGCAAGCGATGGAACGATGGTGGAGAGATCCAGCTCTACGATATCAGAGAAGACCGGCTCAGGCGTATCGTCCGTACGGAACATGCCTTGTGCTTTGTAATATGCTTCTACCAGTGCGATCTGGTCTTCTGTACGGCCGGTTTGGCGCAGGAAGTTGATCGTTTCGCTGTCAACAGGGAAGAAGCCGACAGTTGCGCCGTACTCAGGAGCCATGTTCGCCACTGTTGCACGGTCTGCAAGGCTGATGTTGGACAAGCCGGAACCGAAGAACTCGACGAATTTGCCGACAACGCCCTTCTTGCGCAGAATTTGTGTTACGGTCAGCGCAAGGTCAGTTGCTGTAGCGCCTTCAGCGAGCTGGCCTGTCAGACGGAAGCCGATAACATCAGGCATAACGAAGTACAGCGGTTGACCCAGCATGCCAGCCTCAGCCTCGATACCGCCTACGCCCCAGCCTACTACGCCAAGACCGTTG
Organism: Paenibacillus oenotherae; assembly: GCF_019443105.1. GTDB lineage: Bacteria > Bacillota > Bacilli > Paenibacillales > Paenibacillaceae > Paenibacillus_Z > Paenibacillus_Z oenotherae. The sequence goes on along the minus strand of NZ_JAHZIJ010000004.1, from coordinate 277,487 downwards.
ATCATCGTTGTATGGGAATCCGTACCTACCAGCGAGTCAGGGTAGACGACAGTTTCGCCGCCGACTGTTTTGGTAGCTGCTACGGATGCGAGATATTCAAGGTTTACTTGGTGGACAATACCTGTTCCCGGTGGAACTGCGCGGAAATTGTCAAATGCGGTTTGCGCCCAGCGAAGGAAGCGGTAGCGCTCTTCATTGCGCTGGAATTCGATGTTCATATTATATTCAAGCGCTTCCGGGCTGCCGAAAGCGTCAACCATTACGGAGTGGTCGATAACCAGATCGACAGGAACAAGCGGGTTGATTTGTTTCGGATCTCCGCCGGATTTCTTAACGGTGTCGCGCATTGCCGCAAGGTCAACAACTACGGGAACGCCTGTGAAATCCTGCAGGACGATACGTGCTGGAATGAACGGAATTTCTTTGTCTTCGCGGCCATCAGCCCAAGTAGCAAGCTGCTTGACGTGATCCTTCGTAATTGCGCGGCCGTCGAATTGACGAACAGCGGCTTCAAGCAGAACCTTAATGGAGAAGGGGAGCTTGGAAATGTTGCCTACGCCTTGCTCTTCCAGTCCTTGCAGACGGTAGTAAGCGAATGGCTTTCCGCCGACTTCCAGCGAAGTGCGAACGGAGTATTCGTTTTGATGAGTCATTCGGATTGACGCCTCCTAATGTAGTTTCATTGTGTGAAACACAATTTCAAAAAACCGTTTATAGCTCTAGTATAGCGTTAATCCAGTGGTTTCGTAAAGACGGTACCTCTCCTAATTTTTTAACATTTACATGAATTCGCTTATCGGCTCATATAATGAAACAACTTTAATGTGCCCAAGAGAGTCCGCGGGGAGGGATCGTCATGCCGAGAACGTCAAACCGATCGAGCCGAGGCGGCAAACGGAGCGCCGTCAGCCGCAGCCAGGGGAAGCCGCAAGAGCCTGTGCTCCAAGGATGGAAGGCTGTCGTTCATGAATATGTGACCTTGTTCAATCAAGCAGAGATCGATCGGTTTCCTCCTGTATTTACCGGTCTTGTGAAGGATGGCGACCATCTGTCCCGCTGCAGCCAGCGGCTGTACAGGATGAAGGAACAGGAGCTGCTGCGGGGCGTCCTCCCTACGAACAGCCAGACCAAAGCAGAGCTGCTCCGGGTAAGCGAATCAAGCTCTGGCACCGAGATCGTTGCAACCATCGGCCTTCACATTAAGCGTACGATGGATCAGTCCGGCCGCACTTATATGGAAGAGCGCTGCGAGCGGGAGCGCATATGGCTTAACGCGGAAGACGGCCGTTATTACATTGCGCGAATTGAACCCGTTGTCTCGGAACGCCGTCCCAGATTCAATGCGTCTGATCTGAACAGCTTTCCCCTGCATCTCTCCGAGGAAGAAGCCGGGGATTATCGGACGGGGACACCATCCATACCGTATATAAATTATGATATTTTGCCTGTTTTTAATCATCAGCGCGCAGGTGCCAGATACAGAAGGGATTTAGCGGCTGCTTATGCGGACCGTTGGTGGGAGGAGCCGAATCCGGCTTACGAGACATTCGACGTGAACTGCACGAACTATGTGTCCCAGTGCCTCTTTGCAGGCCATGCACCGATGAACTATACTAGTAGAAGAGATTTGGGCTGGTGGTATCGTGGCCGGAGCGGCGGGCGAGAGCAGTGGAGCTATAGCTGGGCAGTATCCAACGCGCTGCAGGTTTATTTATCGGGTGCGAGGCAAAAGGGCCTCAAAGCAACCATTGTTCATTCACCTGAGGAGCTGGAGCTGGGCGATGTCATTACGTATGACTGGGGAGGCGACAACCGCTTCCAGCACAGTACAATTGTTACGGCTTTCGATGCGCAGGGCATGCCGCTTGTGAACGCCAATACGGTAGCAAGCCGCCACCGTTACTGGGATTATCAGGATTCCTATGCTTGGACGGAAGCGACCAAATATCGATTTTTTCATATTGCTGATGAGTTTCTGTAACGTATGAAAATTATATATAACCGGAGGATTAGCCATGGGTGAGAAAGTTCGCGTTGGACTCGTATACGGGGGACGTTCTGGCGAACATGAAGTTTCGCTGCAAACCGCTCTAGCGGTTATGAAAGCATTCGATTATGACAAATACGAAATTAAACCTTTCTATATTTCCAAATCAGGCGAGTGGCGCTCGGGCAGCATTCTGCTCGCTCCCCCAAGCGAATTAGAATTGTTGAGGCTAGCGGACGGCAATGCACAGTCAGGACTTGAAGCGCTGACGCCGGTCTTTAACGGCTTGTCCGGGGCATTGGTTGAAGGCGGGGCCAGAGCTGTTGACCGCAAGCCGCTCGATGTTGTATTTCCGCTGCTGCACGGCACTTTCGGCGAGGACGGAACGATTCAAGGCATGCTGGAGATGGCTAACATTCCGTATGTCGGGGCGGGTGTTCTCGCTTCGGCGGTTGGCATGGACAAGGTCATGATGAAGAAGGTGTTCGCGCAGGAGGGGCTGCCCCAGTGCGTGTTCCGTTATTTTAACCGGACGCAGTGGGAGAAGGATCCTGCTTTCTTCGTGATGGAGATCGAGGTGGCACTCGGGTATCCATGCTTCATCAAGCCGGCTAACCTTGGCTCAAGCGTAGGCATCTCCAAGGCGCGCAATCGTGAGGAGCTTATAGCGGGCGTGGAATATGCGCTGCGCTTTGACCGCAAAGTCATTGTGGAAGAGTTCGTTGATGCAAGAGAAATAGAAGTGAGCGTTCTCGGGAATGATGAGCCAAGGGCATCCGTTTGCGGAGAGATAGCAACCTCCAGTGAGTTCTATGATTACAAGGCCAAGTATATGGATGGCAAATCGATGATGCACATTCCGGCGGGCATTCCGGCAGAAACTGCGGAGTCGATCCGCGAGATGGCTATTCGCGCTTATTTGGCCATTGATGGCTCTGGATTGTCGCGGGTCGATTTTTTCATGCGCAAATTGGATGGCGCGTTGTTCATCAATGAGGTGAACACGATGCCTGGCTTTACGCCGTACAGCATGTATCCGCTGATGTGGAAGGAAAGCGGTGTATCGTATTCGGAGCTGCTGGATACGCTCATTGAGCTGGCTATCTCCCGCCATGCGGAGAAGCAGCGTATTGAATATGGGGAAGGGAGCCCGGTCTAAGGCGGGCTTTGCTGGACAAGCACTGCAATTATCGTACTATATGGAGGTTAGACGATGGGATTTGAGACAGAATTCAATTCGGTATGCAAGTTCAAATCGGCACAGGAGCTGTACGAGCTGTTGGAATATGGCCGGGGCAAAATGGTCAAAAGCGGTTTTCGCGTCTATCCTACGGGACAGAAGGTTATCGCTTATACGCCGGACAATGAAGCGATTGCTATCGTTCGTATTGTCGCTTCAATCGCCGAGATTAATTTCCAGGGCGAGGAAGTGACGCAGGTGGAGATGGAGCTTGTTCGCAAGCTGAACGAAGAGGAGGCCCGCGTGCAGACAGCGCTGGCGTTCGAGATGTTCTTCGGTGAGAAAGCGTGATTGTCAGATTCGGCTTCGTTGCGATGAGCATGCAGCTTGAGAATGCTTCACCGTCACGCACGATGACCTATGCGAATTTCTCCAAGCTGGAGGATCGCGAAGCGGGCTTGCGCAGACTGGAGTTTCTTGCGGAGGAGAATTTGAAGAATACGCTGCGGCTGCTGCGGCATTGTGTTGCCAATGATATCGCGATGTACCGGTTCTCCTCGAAACTGATACCACTGGTCACCCATGAAGCGCTCCTGGACTGGTCTCCGTGGCCTGCATTGGAGGACGGGTTTGCCAGAATCGGCGAATATGTGAGGGAGAAAGGGCTTCGTGTATCCTTTCATCCTGATCACTTCTGTGTCTTCAGCACGCCTCGGCCCGAGGTGCTGGCCAAGTCCGAGGAGGACATGGACTATCATTGCCGGATGCTGGAGGCGATGGGGCTGGATGAATCGGCCAAGTGCAACATACATATGGGCGGGGCATACGGGGACAAGCCCCTGTCTGCAGAGCGGTTTGTGGCGCAATTCGGGGCGCTGCCGGAGCGGCTCCGCAGGCGGATTACGCTTGAGAACGACGATAAGACCTTCACGGCACGCGAAACGTTGGAAGCTGCGGAGCGGGTTCGGACTCCGATGGTGCTGGATATTCACCATCATGCGGTTAATGATGGCGGAGAGAGCGCTGCTGCGCTGTACGGGGAGCTATGGCCCCGCATTGTGCAGACCTGGGCGCATGAAGCAGCGGCTGAGCCGGGGATGGAGGGGAGCGTCAGTCCGCTCCCGCCTAAGCTGCATGCATCCAGTCCCAAAAGCGAGAAGGATCCGCGCGGCCATGCCGACTATGTGGACGCTGGCCCTCTGATGCGGTTCTTGAGAGAAACGGCGGGCTCGGTGGACAGGCTGGATGTTATGTTGGAAGCGAAGCAGAAGGATGCTGCGGTGTTCAAGCTTATGGACGATATGCGGCAGCTGGAAGCAGCAGGTGAAGGCATACGTGTCATCGATGGCGGAACGATTGAAGTTATCGGATGATCTAGTGCTTGAATTATTGCGGTAAATGGGGTATTTTGGGTAACAGAAATGTATTGATTTTCCCGCAAGGGAGAGGGGGATTTTTAATAATGAACGGATTATTAGCTGGTAAGAATATACTTGTCATGGGTGTTGCGAATGATCGCAGTATCGCATGGGCGATTGCGCAATCGTTGGCTGCACAGGGCGCTCGTCTTGCTTTTACATATGAGAGTGAGCGTGTGGAGGAACGCGTTCGCAAGCTGGCGGACACGATTCCCGGCTCCATCATTCTGCCTTGTAATGTAACGGTGGATGAAGAGATCGATTCCCTGGTGTCTCAGTTGAAGGAGCAGTATGGTGTTCTCCACGGATTGGTGCACAGCATTGCGTTCGCCAAGACGGAGGAGCTCGAAGGCATGTTCGCGGATACGTCCCGTGCAGGCTTTGCATTGGCGCATGATATTAGCGCATACTCGCTTACTGCAGTAGCGCAGCGTGTCTATCCGCTTATGACCGAGGGCGGCAGCATCATGACGATGACCTACCTGGGCGCAGAGCGCGCGCTTCGCAACTATAATGTTATGGGTGTAGCCAAGGCTGCGCTGGAAGCGTCTGTCCGTTATCTGGCCGCAGATCTTGGACAATTCAACGTCCGTGTCAACGCGATCTCTGCAGGCCCGATCCGCACATTGGCTGCCAAGGGTATCAAAGATTTCAACTCCATCCTGCGCCAAGTGGAAGAGAGAGCGCCGCTGCGCAGAACGACGGAAGTTGCCGAAGTTGGAGATACGGCGATGTTCCTCATGAGCCACCTTTCCCGTGGAATTACGGGCGAGATCATCTATGTCGATAACGGCTACAACATCGTAGGCGTGTAGATTATAAGAGCGGAACCCTTGGCCTATATGGCAGGGGAGAGAGGGCCTTCAGCATGCTGAAGGCCCTCTCTCTGGTTGGCTGTGCTGACTGTTTCAGCGCGCCCGCATAGCGGAAGTAGCAGGCGCTCTCGCAGCACGCGCGGTGAGCGAGGGTCGACCGATATGCGAGCGAAACCACGCGCTGGGAATTGCGGGTGGTTTCGACAGCGAGCGTCGGCACCGGGTGCAGCCCGGCGACAGCGCGGAGAATGAAGTGATTCCGCAATGTGTGCTGCTTTCAGCGCACATTGCGGAAGTCGGCGGTTGCCCGGGCGACGTACAGTGCAACCGATCCGTCGTCGAGTGGGCGAGCGATCCGATGAACCGTTCGTCGAATGGTAAGAGGAAGAGTGTACGGGGGAACGGTTCGAGGAGCAGTCTGGGGAAACGGTTCGAGGAGCAGTTTGGGGAAACGGTTCGTGTAACAGTCCGGCAAATGATATGGTACGAGGAACGGTTTGAGGAATGGTCCAAGGAATGGTCCAAGGAACGGTTTGAGGAACGGTCCGAGGAACCGTTCAGGGGACGTTCATGAATAGTTCGTCGAATTGCCCAGAAAGCCTGCTAGAGAGCAGGCTTTCTCGCTGGAATCTCCCCATCTGGAAGAAAAGCCTGCTTAGACGCAGGTAATTCGGCCTTTGCGCTCTAAATGTAAGATTTAGTCGATAAATAGATGCGCTTTCGCAGGAATATTCAAGATTAGGCACACTTACGAGATGAAAGGATGCACATTTGCAGGTATGTTGGGATGCGAACGTGCGGACGTGCCGACATGCAGAGAAGCAGACGTGCCGACATGCAGAGAAGCAGACGTGCCGACATGCAGAGAAGCAGACGTGCAGACATGCAAACGTGCCGATGTGCAAACATGCCGACATGCCGACATTCCGACGTGCAGACGTGCAGACTCTGCAGGCATGTAAACCATACATACACCCAACATACAGGACATGCTGGCGCAATGAGGATTAACGGGATAAGAAGGCAATTCTGTTTTGCAGCAGCTGTTTCAAACGATCATAATGAGGAAAGTGGCAATGGGGCGGCGAATTGGAGTAAGATAGAATATGGAAACGGCTTATTGCGGGGCTGGGGCAGCGGATTAATGCGGCGCTTGCGCTTGACGGTAGAATAAAGCTCATAAAAGGCCATCCTATTAAATATTAATGATTCTAAGCATTCCCGCATTGGTTCGGCAATTCTGACAGGAAGTAGGGTAATTGTAATGCTGGAGGTGCTGTTTCTTCTCCTGCTGGGGCTGGTAGCTGCTGTGTTCGGAAGCATAGTCGGTCTTGGCGGCGGTATCATTATCGTGCCCGCACTCGTCCTGCTGGGCCCGCAGCTGGTAGGATCGGAGATCGATCATGCTACGGCTGTCGGCATCTCGCTGACGGTGCTCATTGTAACGGCGCTCTCCTCCACGCTGGCCTATGCCAAGAGCAAACGGGTGGACTTCCGCAGCGGTTGGCTGCTGTTTATCACAAGCGGTCCTGCTGCGATGATCGGATCATTGCTGACGAGCCAATTCAAGAACGGCATGTTCCAGTTGTCCTTCGGCATTTTCATCCTGCTTATGGCAGGGCTGCTTGTTGCACGCGATTATATGAAGCCGATACAAAAGCAGTGGCCCATTATAAGAACCTATACGGATGCGGAGGGAAATGTCCATACGTATAGCTACGGTCTGCTCCCCGCTCTATTGGTAGGCCTGTGTGTAGGGTTGGTATCGGGCATGTTCGGCATTGGCGGCGGTTCGTTATTCGTACCGGTAATGGTCTTGCTGTTCCGTTATCCGCCTCATGTTGCGACTGCGACGTCCATGTTTGTTATTTTCTTATCCTCGATTCTCGGCAGTGGTGTCCACACTTGGCTTGGGGAGACAGATCTATGGCTCGTGCTTGCGCTGCTTCCCGGCGCTTGGGCTGGCGGAAGAATCGGGGCGTTCATTGCCGGCAGAATGACAGGCAGAGGGCTGCTGTGGCTGCTGCGCGTATCGTTTGTGCTGCTCGGAATTGAACTTATCGTGGAGGGAATCGTACAAAGTTGAGGCATGGCCATTCGACATTCGGGCGAAACTTTGACGGATTGCTGACGTATAGTAGTAAGGCAGCGATCGAACTCATAGGAAAGTAGTGTGATAGACGGTGAGTGACCAGAATGATATCCCGACAATCGGGGGCAAAAGCTTTACCGCCGTCGCCATTAATTGTGCGGCTAAAGCGGGAGAATGGATCAAAACAAAGCTTGGAAATCATACAAGCCTAACTGTAAAATATTCTGCCCAAGACCTTTGCACAGAAGTAGACAAAGGCTCGGAAATGATGATAAAAAACTTGGTGCTGACGCATTTTCCGCATCACTCGTTTCTCGGTGAAGAAGGAGTTGAGCCAGGGCCTGAAGCGTCCCAGCGGGCGCTGGACAACGTGCGGGATGCCGAATATCTTTGGATCGTCGATCCAATAGATGGTACGACCAATTTCGTTCACGGCTTTCCTTTCTTCTCCGTGTCCATAGCGTTAGCCCATCGGGGCGAGATTATCGTCGGGGTCGTGTATGATCCCATCCGTGATGAATTATTCGTTGCGGAGAAGGGCAAAGGGGCTTATGTGCACGGCAAGCGGATGCAGGTCTCGCAAGAGACGACGCTGAATGAGAGTCTGTTGGCCACCGGATTCCCGGCAGATCAGCAGTTCGCTCTGCCGCTTAATATGAAGGGGCTTCAGGCGCTCGTTCCGCAAGTGCGCAATATTCGTTCAGGAGGCTCAGCAGCGCTTCATATGGCATATGTGGCTGCCGGACGTCTGAGCGGTTTCTGGGAGATCGGCTTGAACTCGTGGGATTTGGCTGCCGGCTCTCTGCTGGTGGCAGAATCAGGCGGCCGGGTAACGGATATCAAGGGCAGACCATACGACCTTGGCGTTCGCCATGTCGTCGCCTCCAACGGTCATATTCATGGACAGTTTCTGGATGAACTGGAGAAGGCGGATGCAATCGGTTAATACGGTTGGTTGCACAAGTTAAGGATGTACAAAATAAAAGCATGCTCCTATGTCATTTTGACCTTGGGAACATGCTTTTTCTTTTTCCTCGAGAGCAGATGGCAATGCAATTATTTCGGGGCCTTTACTTCCCAGCCATTACTTTTAAAGCCTGATCCGCGGCCTGAATCGTTGCTGCAATATCCTCTTCCGTATGCGCGGTGGTCAGGAACCACGCTTCGTACTTGGAAGGGGCGAGGCAGATGCCCTGATCCAGCATAAGCCGGAAAAACTGGGCGAACAGCTCGCCGTCGGTATCCTGTGCTTCATCATAATTCGTTACAGGATGCGAGCAAAAGTGAGCTGAGAACGAGCCGCGTATCCGGTTAATCTCTAGCGGTATGCCATAGCTGAGAGAAGATTGCTTCAGTGCATCGGCAAGCTGAACGGCGAGCGCATCCATCCGCTCATAGACGCCGGGTGCTTGCAGCACCTCCAGGCAGGCGATGCCTGCCGAGATCGAGGCGGGATTGCCCGCCATCGTGCCCGCCTGATAAGCAGGGCCAAGCGGAGCAACCTGCTCCATCACTTCCTTGCGGCCGCCGTAAGCGCCAATGGGAAGGCCGCCGCCGATGATTTTGCCCAGTGCTGTAAGATCAGGCTCAATGGCCGCTTTATCGGGAAAGACGTCATAGGTATGGGCGCTGCCGTAATGGAACCGGAATGCGCTGATGACCTCGTCGTAGATGACTAGCGCTCCCGCTTCCCGCGTCATGCGGCAGAGCTCCTCAAGAAAGCCCGGCTTTGGCATCACCATGCCGAAATTGCCGACGATCGGCTCCACCATGACAGCGGCTACCTCATCGCCCCAGCGCTGAAGTGCTTGCGCCAGGCCGCCCAGATCATTGAACGGGACGGTAATGACCTCGCCTGCAATGCTGGCAGGCACACCTGCGCTGTCAGGAATGCCGAGCGTTGATGGACCTGAGCCTGCCGCAACAAGGACAAGGTCGGAATGGCCGTGATAGCAGCCGGCAAATTTGATGATTTTGCTGCGCTTCGTGTAGGCGCGCGCGACGCGAATCGTTGTCATGACGGCCTCTGTGCCTGAATTGACGAAGCGCACTTTATCCAGGGACGGGATCGCGGATTTCAGCATGCGGGCAAGCTCAATCTCAAGCTCTGTCGGCGTGCCGTACAGCGTGCCGTTCTCGGCTGCCCGCGTAATTGCCGCCGTAATATGCGGGTGGGCGTGTCCTGTAATGACAGGGCCATAAGCGCACAGATAGTCGATATACCGATTATCATCGACATCCCAGAAGTGCGCGCCCTGTGCGCGCTTCATGAATACCGGCGCGCCGCCGCCGACAGCCTTGAAGGAGCGGGATGGACTGTTGACGCCGCCAACGATATGCTGGAGCGCCTCGGCATATAATTGTTCTGACCGTGGACGAGAGATGGACATAGGGAAGCCTCCTTTGATATTGAGCTGCTTCAGACAAGACAAAGAGAGGGGGATTGTACCGGAACGGTTACGAATCCTCCCTCTTTCCTGTTATGCTGGCACGCAGCTAACGCTTATCCGTACTGCTGCTTGCACTGGAATCCGTATCGGTTGCGCCGCTGCCCTCAGCCGGAGCGGTCACGGTCGTGTCATTCGCCAATACTTCCTGTACATATTCCAGCAGCTTGGCGTCATCTCTGACTGCAAGGACAGATGCGCCGCCAACATTCCTGTCGCCGATCAATTCCATCGGCGGCACTTGGGCTGAGCCCGCCATATGGCTGCCCATGCCAAGCTGGGCAAGCTTGAGAATATCCAGCGATTGCAGATTAGACTCCATGTATGGCTGGATGCTATCCAGAATAGACTTCATATTGATCAAGCTCCAAGTTGATTTGAGCTCTGCTGCAACAGCAGCAAGGAAGTTCCGCTGCCGCTCAGTCCGAGTGAAGTCGCTCATTGCATCATGCCGGAATCGCACATACATGAGCGCTTTCTCCCCATCAAGCATCTGTCTGCCCTTCTTCAGATGAATATCGTACCGGTTGCCGTCTGCATTATCGACATAGTTCATGTTCTTCTCAACATCAAATTCAATGCCGCCAATGGCATCCACCAGCGACTTGAATCCTTCGAAGTCGGTATACACATAATATTGAATATCCAGTCCCAGCATATTCCCGATGGTCTTCATCGCCAAATTCGGTCCGCCCAGCGCCAGCGCGGTATTAATGCGGCCTTCGCCATGCCCCTCTATAGGGACGAAGGTGTCGCGCAGCACGGAGAACAGATGGATTTTTTTGGTGACGGGATCAATGGATGCGACGAGCATGGAATCTGAACGGGCAGATTCATTCTTCTCCAGGCCGCGGTTGTCACCGCCCATCAGCAGAATGTTGACACGTTCCGAGCCTTCCCACTCCGGCGGCTTCTCGGATTCTTTATCCTCGAATTGTCCGAACAGGGAATCCTCCTTAGGCTTGCTGAGACCCTCTGTAAAATTATAAATATTATACATATAATAACCGGCAATACATGCTATTACGACTGCTAGTCCAAGCAGCGCCCATAACCAGGGCCGTTTGCGTTTCTTAGCGCCGTCTTTCGTGCGTTGTCTAGAGCGAGCCACTTCTGTTCCTCCCATTCTGCAAGCTGTTCCATCCAGTGTTATAATGGTCTACAATGACTTTGGCAGTGTTTAATATAGCGCCTGCATCCGACAAGATTAAGGCCTTCATTTACGCTATCTTAAATCTATTGTAGTATTACATATCATAAAATTATAAAATGTAACGTCGTATAGAAGCAAGTTTTATCTATTGGAATCGATAGAGGATGATATTTCCCAGGAAATGTCGAGCGAAAGGGGCAAGGGATGCCATTATGTTAGCAATTGATGTTCAAGATCTACGCAAGCAGTTCAATGTTCAGAAGAACCGTGAAGGTCTCTCTGGAGCGCTAAAGGACTTATTCAAGCGGGAATACAATCAAATAACGGCTGTAAAGGATATTTCCTTCCAAATTCCACAGGGAGAAATTTGCGGATACATAGGGGAGAATGGTGCAGGGAAATCGACAACGATCAAGATGCTGACCGGTATTCTTGTTCCTACATCAGGGCATATCAAGGTCAACGGGTTCGTCCCCTTCAAGGAACGCGAGAAGTTTGTGAAAGGGATCGGCGTCGTCTTCGGACAACGAAGCCAGCTATGGTGGGACATCGGTGTTATCGAATCGTTCCAGCTGCTGCGCAAGGTGTACCGGGTACCGGAAGACGAATTCCGCAAAAGGCTGGATGAGCTGGTGGAGCGCCTGCAACTGGGCGAGCTGTTGAACCGTCCGGTGCGCAAGCTCAGTCTTGGACAGCGGATGAGATGCGAGCTTGTTGCGTCCCTGCTGCATAATCCATCGATTCTGTTTCTGGATGAGCCGACAATCGGCCTCGATATTGTAGTGAAGACGGAGATTCGGGATTTCTTGATGAAAATCAATCGTGAGCACGGGACGACTATTCTGCTCACGACACATGATCTGCAGGACATTGAGGCGCTATGCTCGCGAGTTATTATGCTGGATGACGGCCGCATCATCTATGACGGGGGACTGGATGAGCTCAAGTCCCGCTGGAGCAAGGGGCGGGAGATTCATTTCCAATTCGCGGAGCATCCGCAGCTGGATAATCTGAGAGTGCTGACTGACGGGCTTGGTGTGTCGTGGTCGCAGGATAATGAACTGACGGCGACGATGTTTCTGCCCCATGCGGTCAATGTGTCTGATGCGCTGGCACGAGTAGTGGGCGGCGGAGCGGGTATTCGCGATATTAAGATCGTTGAGACGAATACCGATGAGATCGTGCGGGAGATTTATCAGTCCGGATCGGCATCTTCGGAAGCGACGAAGAAATTAGGCAATGTCGTGGCACTGGACAAGGAGGCGCACCAAGGCAATGAATAGCGCTTACCTGGATCTTATCCGCATACGTTTCCTAATGATGCTGGCATATCGGGTTAATTATTACAGCGGCATAATTATTTATGCCATCAATATTGGGGCCTACTATTTTCTGTGGGAGGCCATATTCGGCGAGCAGACGGTCATGGGCGGATTTACATTGGCTCAGATGACGACCTATGTTGCCGTCTCCTGGATGGCGCGCGCATTTTACTTCAATAATCTGGACCGCGAGATTGCCAGCGAAATTCGTGACGGCAGCGTGGCGATTCAATTTATTAGGCCGTATTCCTACTTGCTGGTGAAGATGATGCAGGGCTTCGGGGAAGGCATCTTCCGTCTCCTGCTGTTCATGGTTCCAGGTCTTATCATTGTCTGCCTGCTGTTCCCCGTTACGCTGCCGACGGAGCCGGGCGTGTGGGTATTGTATTTTGTCATGCTGGTGTTCAGCTTTCTGATTAATTCGCAGATCAACATTCTGACGGGGCTGTTCGCATTCTTTGTTGAGAACAATGAGGGCATGCTGCGAATGAAGCGCGTACTGGTCGATCTGTTCTCGGGGGTTGTCGTGCCGATCTCCTTCTTCCCGGGATGGCTTGCTGTGACGATGAAATGGCTGCCGTTCCAGGCGATCACTTATTTGCCAAGCTCGGTCTTCACGGGACGGACAGCGGGCGATGAGGCGCTGCGTGTGCTGGGAGTACAGGTCATCTGGTTCCTCGTGCTCATCATCCCGATTCTATTGGTATGGCGGCAGGCAAGATACCGGCTGTTCGTGCAGGGGGGCTAAACGTATGATGTTCTATTGGTCGTTATGTGTGGAATATATGAAAAATTATGCGAAAACACGGCTTACCTACCGTGCGGATTTCTGGATCGAGGTGCTCTCGGATATTCTGTTCCAGGGGCTGAACCTGATCTTCATACTGATTGTCTTCCAGCATACACCGTCGCTCGGCGGCTGGTCGGAGGCGGAGGTGGTGTTCGTTTACGGATTTTTTATGATCCCTTATGGGGTGTTCGGGACGTTCTTCAACCTGTGGAGCTTCAGTGAGCGATATATTGTGAAAGGCGAGATGGACCGGATTTTGACGCGGCCCGCCTACAACCTGTACCAGATCGTTCTGGAAAATATCGATCCGCCGTCTATCTTCGGCTCGATATTCGGTGCTGTAATTATGATTATAAGCTGGTCGCAGCTGGGACTTCCTTTTGAAGCGCTGGATGCGCTCATGCTGGTGGTGTTTACGGTTGGAGCGGTGATGATCTACGCGGGGCTGTATACGGCATTAACAGCCATATCATTCTATTCCGACGCACCTACGGGCATCCTGCCGCTGATGTGGAATATTCAGAACTATGGCCGTTATCCCATCAATATTTATAATAAAACGATCCGGTTTCTGCTGACCTGGCTGCTTCCATTCGCTTTCGTCGGCGTCATTCCTGCCTCCTATTTTCTTGACCGTCATGAGGAAGGGCTGACGACACTTGCCTTGTTTACGCCAGTTGTGGGGATTGTCGTCCTTGTCATCGGAATCACCATCTGGAATCACGGGGTCAAACGATATCGCGGAGCAGGCTCTTAGAGCCGCAAGCAGGAGAAGGAGAGATTGGAACAGTGGCTACAATAAAAGCAAAAGCGTTCGTCGGGCGAAAAGCGCCGGATTTTACGCTGCCCTCGTTAGGCGGACGGGAAATCAAGCTCAGTGACTATATTGGACAGAAGGTTGTGCTGTTCTTCTATCCGAAGGATTTGACGCCGGCCTGTACGCAGGAATCATGCGATTTCCGTGATGCGTATGCTGCGTTTGGAGATTGCGGCACGGTCGTTCTGGGAATCAGCAACGATCCGGTGGCTACGCATGAGCGCTTCGCTGCCAAATACGAGCTTCCCTATGAGCTGCTTGCAGATACGGAGCATAAAGTATGCGAGCTGTATGGCGTGTGGCAGCTGAAGAAGCTGTACGGGCGTGAATATATGGGACTGGTTCGTTCCACCTTCCTAATTAACGCGAAGGGAAAGCTGGTCCAGGAATGGCGGAATGTGAGAGTTAAGAATCACGTAGACACGGTGCTGGAAGCAGCTCGCGCAGTCAAATAGCAGTGCAAGTCTGGCATGCGGAATATAGCAGTGCAGTAGGCTTGCGCAGTCAAATAGCAATGCCAGCAGGCCTTGCGCAATCGAATAGCAATGCCACAGTAGGCTTGCGCAGTCAAATAGCAATGTCAGCAGGCTTGCGCAATCGAATAGCAATGCCAGCAGGCTTGCGCAATCGAATAGCATGCCAATAGATCGCCTTTCTCTTGCGAATTGCAAGCAGGAGGGCGGTCTTTTTCTGTCTATTTCTTTATGCCACTGGGCACTGAGGGAGGAAGGATGCAAAAGTGCAGGGATTTTTGTTTGAAAGCAGCGTTAGATTGGGAATGCCTGCGATTACGCAGGAATTGCGAGCGGATTTAGTCGATTTCGGTGAAGTATGGTAAAGTTCCTGCTCTCTCGCAGGCATTCTGTCATTAGCAGCCCGAAGTGAGAGAAAAACTGTATTATCGCAGGAATGTGCTCAAATTCTTTCTTCCCTGGCAGGTGTAAACAGGCGGTACTCTGGCGAAACTGTTAATAGAGAAAATGCTATATAAGAAGAACGATAGAAAGAACAACTAGAGCGGAGCAAGAGGAATGATGCTAGAGCAGAAACGAGATTGGCAGAGAAAGGACAGGATGTCCCATGATTCCTAAACAATCTGCAGAAGCCGGGCAAACAGGAGTGTTTCCGGCAGTGTCTGACCAAGATAGCTGGCCGGAGGCATCCAGTCAGCTGCTGAAGCTGATGATGGCTAAGGTGAATAGTGTGTTCATCGGCAAAAGCGATGTTGTGACCCGTATGTTCGTGGCGCTGCTTGCAGGCGGCCATGTGCTGCTGGAGGATGTTCCCGGAGTCGGCAAGACGCTGCTTGTCCGGGCTATTGCCCGTGTCATGGGCGGCGAGTTCCGGCGTATCCAGTTCACCTCGGATATGCTGCCGGCTGATGTCGTAGGAGGGCTGGTCTGGGACGGAAAGCGGGGAGAGCTGGTCTTTCGCCAGGGGCCGCTGATGGCTAATGTTGTGCTCGCGGATGAAATCAACCGCACACCGCCGCGCACGCAATCGGCGCTGCTTGAAGCGATGGGGGAGCGAAGCGTGACGGCGGATGGCGAGACGATGCAGCTTCCGCAGCCCTTCATGCTGCTGGCGACCCAGAATCCGCTCAGTGACGATGGAACCTATCCGCTTCCGGAGGCGCAGCTGGATCGTTTTATGATGCGGTTGTCCGTCGGTTATCCGTCGGTTGAAGATGAAATATCGATGCTGGAGAACGGAGCGCAGCGGCTGCAGCCAGAGCAGCTGCGCCCGGTCGTCATTCCGGAGGAATGGCTGAGAATGCAGCGCGATGCCCAGTCTGTGCATGTGCATACATCGCTTCTTGGCTATGCGGTTCGTATAGCAGGCGCAACGCGCTCGGCTCCCGAGCTGCTGCTTGGTGCGAGTCCGCGTGCCACTCGCGATTGGGTATGTGCCGCGCAGGCTGCTGCTTATGTGGCGGGGCGGCGGTTCGTAGTGCCGGACGATCTCAAGGAAACGGCGCAATCCGTTCTGGCGCATCGGCTAATGATGAAGGACGAAGCGGCTGCAGCCGGGCTGCAGGCGACGGAGCTGCTCGACCGAATGATTGCGGCGGAGCCGATTCCAGCGCCAGCAGGTGACAGCAGCCGGAGGAGGCGATGAGCGGCCCGAAAGGGGGAGTCCCGCCTGGCAAAGCGCGTTCGCGGCATGTGGGAAGCCGCCATTGGGGACAAATGGTGTTAATGCTCCTGCTGATTGCCAGTGGAGCGGCGCTTTGGTCACGGGGACATGCTGTGGAATGGCTGCTGTTTGGGGTTATGGCTGTTCTGGCGCTGGGCTGCCTGCTCGCGCCTTGCATAATGATCGGCCGGATTGAAGCGGCGAGATTCCTTGAAACGGCCAAGGTGCTGGCAGATGGGGATGAGCTGCGAATCCGGCTCGTTATCTCATCATCGGGACCACTTCCCTTTATGTGGCTGGCTGTCAGCGATGAGATCGTGAATGTTACGTCAGAAGCCGGCCCATCTCTGCTTTACAGGAGAGTGCTGCTGCCCTGGTTCAGACAGAAGCAGACCGTTGCGTATACAGTCAAAGGAGTTCAGCGGGGCGAGCTGTCCTTTGAACCTGTGCGGATTATGGTTGGTGATTTGCTGGGAATGACCGTTCGAACCTTTCGTATCGAGTGTCCGGCAAGCAGGCTGGTCATGCCGAGGCCGCCGGAGGCTGCCTTAGGAAAATGGCTGCCTGGCATCCATTCGGCCAAGGCTGCCTTGGCCGCTGAGAACGGAGCGCCGCTATCATCAGCTGCCAGGGCAGCGGGGCTCTCCGGAGGAGGATTGGATATGCGGGCATATGTGCCCGGAGATCCTCTAAGGCGGGTGAATTGGAGAGCGGTGGCAAGAGGACTTGGCATGCAGACAAGAGTGAGCGAATCAGACGCGCCATGCGATACGATCATTATGCTGGATGCGTCGGGCGCCATGTTCGGGGGAGATCCAAGAATGTTCGATGCATGCGTCGGCCGGGCTGCTCTGGCACTGCGCACCGTATTCGATTCAGGAAGAGGCGTCAAGCTGATGTGCAGCAGCAAAGAGGAGCTGCGGCTGCACATCGAAGCGGGTGACCGGGACGCTCTGCGTGAAGCAGAGCAGCGGTTGGCCCGTCTTCGCGCAGATGGGGAGCGGCCGCTTGCCGAATGGCTGGTGGCAGTGATAAGCCGAATTCCTAAGGCTGCAAAGGTTGTTTGCATAACTGGGGGAGCCATCGCCCATAGCGGTGAGGGCAAGGACATGATGGAACGAACGGCGAAATTCGCTGCGGTGCGGGGTGGAAGGGCGCATTTCTGGCTCGCAGGAGAAGCTCCAGGTCCGAGCGGCGGGCAGCAGCAGGGGAAGTGGTTCGGCGGGTATGTAGCCTATTTGCCCCTTCATGCCGCTTACCGGAATCAGCCGGTTATAGAAGGAGGGGACTGCGATGCTTGCGCGACAACCGGATAGTGGTTATGGAGAGACAGCAGCTGTCGGGAAGACAGCTGCTGTCGTTAAAGCGCAGCTGCAGACCGTTAAGGAGGGGCAGTTTTTCAGCATGGCGGCTCCCCGGCTTGTGACGAGCCTGCTGCTGCTTGGCCTGATTACAGAATGGGTGCTGCCTCTCGCGCAATTGGAAGCCTACACGCAGCTGTACCGGATTGGTCCGGTCATAGCAGCTGTTGCGGGGTTTCTTGCGGTAGGGCTTTTTGTGCTGCCGCTGCTGGTGTCCCTGCTGTTGAACAGCGCCGTGTGCTTGGGTGCTGTTCTCTTTTTGTACGGGGAGCAGGCGTCAGGAGCAGGGGCACCATTATTCCAGATTGCCGAAGCTGTTTGGCAGGATATGTTGGGGGTTGCAGGCGGGGACTTGCTGTTTAGCGGAGAGACAAGAACGCTGCTGATGTTTGCTGGTGTTGGCATGATGGTAACGGCGGTGCAGTCATTAGTCTGGCTGCGTCAATGGGGCCTTGGGTTGACTGCAATAACAGCTATTTATTTGCTGGTGCTGCATGCCTTTCTCGGATTGGATGTTATGTCCGGCCTGGTTCGGGCGATCGCGGAAGGACTGCTGCTGAGCGTGCTTCTGACCGTTCCGCGAATTGAGCGGCTGTTGGGCGGCTATGATGGGGCGGGAGCAAGCGGGGGAGCGGGGTCAAGGGCAGAAAAAACGGGCATAGGGGCAGCGGCGGGGGACGGAACAGGCACAGGATCAGAGGCGTTAGCAGGGACAGGAACGTTGGCAGGATCAGCAGCGGGCGGCGGTTCTTGGAATTCGTTTGCGGGCTGGTCCTTCCGATGGTGGAGCGGGGCTGTTTGGCTGGTGGTGCTGGTTGTGGCGGTGGGAGCTGGGGCGGCATGGGGCAAGCCGGAGTCTTCGGGACCGCCTCCATGGGCCGTGGAAACGGTGAATTGGAGCAAGAAGCATCTCTCGTCGAAAGGCATAACAACGGCGAATCATGACGCCTTGCAGGCTGCTGCGGATGATGCTGGCCGATCAAGCGTGATGGGGCAAGTGGGGTATGGTCTGGATGATCGTGCGCCGGGCGCTGCGATTGCGAGCAATGAAACGGTATTGTTTCGCGTGCAATCACCTGAACCGATGTACTGGCGAGGGGACAGTAAAGGTTATTACGATGGCAGGGGCTGGACGCAGCGGACACATGATATCCAGCTGAGAACCGTGGTGCCGTTTGCAACCAACGCAGAGAAGAATGTGGGAGCGGCGCAAGCTTCCGGTGATGTGGCGCAATCACGTTCACGGCTGCTGAGGCACACGATAACGATGGCTTCCCCGATGCCGCAAGGATGGCCCCTGTTTACTTCCGGTGCTGTTGCGGCAGTTGTCGGGGAGCAAACTAATGCTGTTTCAGGCAAAACGGGCTATTACCGCGTTGATCTGCATACAGGGGCGTTATTTCCGGCTGTTGAGGACGGAATACCCCGAACGTATACAATCGAGACGAAAATACCGGAGATTGCGGCAGCTTTTTGGCAGGGCAGGGGAGAGATAGAGGCTGATCCTTCTGCAATAAGGGACGAGTACACCCAGCTTCCGGCTTCGCTGCCTGAACGAATTGGCAGATTAGCGGAACAGGTCGCGGATGAGGGGGATGGCAGCCGGTACGGGACGGTAAAAGCGATCGAGTCTTACTTGCGCCGCAATTATTCCTATACGCTGTCGGAAACCGAGGTTCCGCCTGAGGGAGCGGATTTTGTCGATCACTTCTTGTTCCAGCAGCGCAAAGGGTACTGTGTGCATTTCGCCACTGCGATGACAATTATGCTCAGAACACAAGGTATCCCGGCTCGGTATGTGAAGGGGTTTGCCACTGGGGAAAGGGACAATGCATCTGGGGAAGCCTCTCCGATGGTGACGGCAGGCGATGTAGCTGCAGAGAGCAAAAATGTGGTCGAAACAGTTCATCTCGAAGCTGCTAACAGGGTGATAGGGGATAGCAGCAGAGCGGGCGGGACAGAATGGCGAAGCGGTGTTGGAGCAGATGGTGGCGGCAGGGCTGAGTTGGTGGGCCAGTACGGGGAGGAAAAGCAGGACGGGAATCAGGACCAGTATGGGAATCAGCATTCTTTGGAGCAAAAGCAGTACACGGTGCGCGCAAGCGATGCGCATGCGTGGGTTGAGGTTTTCTTCCCGGGTGTCGGCTGGCTGCCGTTCGAGCCGACACCGGGGTTTGTGGCGCCGACGGGCCTTGACGGCGCCGTCACCAGCGAAGCAGCAGCGGGCGAATTGGCCGATGCTGCTTCGCAAGGACCTGATGCGGCGGCACCCGGCAACGCCGCCGCGTCAGGCCATGCTGCGCGCGCCCAAGGGCTTGCAGGGCGCGCAGCAGAGCTGCAGGCGGCCGCGATACGGGCCGCCGAAGCCGCAGCGCGAGGGGCGCATGCCCTCGCTCAAGCGGTCCTCGGCGCAGCGGCGGCCAGGCCTTGGGCCGTGGCCGCGCTAGCCGCAGGCGCCATAGCCGCCGCAGGGCTGACAGCGGCGGCATGGCGCAGACGCGAACGCATAGCGTTCGCCTACGCGCTGCGCCGATACGGCAGCGCGCTCCAAGCGGGCCGGCGCACAGCGGCCCGCAGTCAATTGCTACAGCTCGCGGATGTCTGCTGGCGCGAGCTGTACAGACGATGCGGTGCGAGATTATCGCACAGCACCGCACGTGAATATGCGGCGGCATTGTCGCTGCCGCCGCAGTTGTCCCAGCTTGTGGGAGAATTCATTTGCTGGGAGGAGCAGGCGCGTTATAGTTTGGAGTGGGTGCAGTTGCCTAAAGAAGAGGAAGTTAAGAGGCTACTGACAGCTATTAAACAAGAGCCGATAAGCGGGCCTAAGCGATTATAGCTTGGACATTTTTGTTGAAGTTAAAGATACAGTCGATTTTGCAGTCGATGTTGAAATTGAAAGTTGAATATGGCGAGGGTGAGGATGCGCTGCGGGGCAGATAAGTGCTTCCCGCAAAACGACTAACCAGGGGGGGAGCCTCTTTTGCCCATTATCCCCATTGCTCAGATTCGTGATTGGCAAGCTTCTCATGGCTCCAACTAAGCGCCAATCGTAGATCGTTTCCTGTCGTAAAGCAAGTTATTGTGAAAATGAGAAACTCCTGCCCATCAACATGTAATAAGTCTAAACTGAGCGAAGGGGATAGTGGCCCAAAGGCCAGGCAACCCCGCCCAGCTCCAATAAACTGAGCGAAGGGGATAGTGGCCCAAAGGCCAGGCAACCCCGCCCAACTCCAATAAACTGAGCGAAGGGGATAGTGGCCCAAAGGCCAGGCAACCCCGCCCAACTCCAATAAACTGAGCGAAGGGGATAGTGGCCCAAAGGCCAGGCAACCCCGCCCGGCTCCAATAAACTGAACGAAGGGGATAGTGGCCCAAAAGGCTGCCACGCCACATGTAAACTCCCTCCATCGGCTGTCCGGGATCAAACCGCGATTCTGCTTTATGTAAAGTAAGTGCGAAAGCACAGCGCGTGCCTTGACTGGCTTAAACTTCAAACTATATAATGATCACATTGATTTGAGGGAGGCCCTTGTTAATGGATAAGCCAAATGAAATGATTGTTGTCCTCGATTTCGGCGGACAATACAACCAGTTAATCGCAAGACGTATTCGGGACTTGGGTGTGTACAGCGAACTGCTGCCGTACAACACGCCGGTAGAACGGATCCGTGAACTTCAGCCCAAAGGCATCGTGTTCTCGGGAGGACCGGCAAGCGTGTACGAGGAGAAGTCGCCACTCGTTGACCCTGCTATTTATGATCTCGGTCTGCCGATCTTCGGCATTTGCTACGGCATGCAGCTGATGTCCCATCAACTGCAAGGGAAAGTGGAACGCGCAGGCAAACGCGAATACGGCAAGGCCGAAGTTGATTTTGTCTCAGGAAGCCACCTTGTTCAAGGACTGCAAAGCCGTCAAACGGTCTGGATGAGCCACAGCGATCTCGTCGTGGAGCCACCAGCTGGTTTCCGCGTTGACGCAAGCACCGAGCATGCGCCAATCGCCGCTATGAGCCACGCGGAGCGCAAGCTTTTCGCCGTGCAATTTCATCCGGAAGTGCGTCACTCCGAATACGGCAACGAAATGATCCGTAATTTTCTCTATAATATTTGCGGCTGTGAAGGCAACTGGAGCATGGAGTCTTTTATCGATGATACGATTCGCGATATCCGTGCTCAAGTCGGCAACAGCAAAGTGCTCTGCGCTCTGTCTGGCGGTGTTGATTCTTCCGTTGTCGCTATGCTGATCCATAAGGCGATCGGTGATCAATTGACTTGTATGTTTATCGACCATGGCCTGCTTCGCAAGGGCGAAGCGGAGAGCGTTATGGAAACGTTCGTCGGCAAGTTTGATATGAAGGTCGTTAAGATCGATGCTAGTGAACGCTTCTTAGGCAAGCTGAAAGGCATTGATGATCCGGAGCAGAAACGCAAAATCATCGGCAATGAGTTTATTTATGTGTTCCAAGAGGAATCGGAGAAATTTGATGATTTTGAATTCCTCGCTCAAGGAACGCTCTATACGGATATCGTCGAGAGCGGAACTGCTACAGCTCAAACGATCAAGTCGCATCACAATGTCGGCGGACTTCCTGAAGATATCAAGTTCAAGCTCGTTGAACCGCTCAAAGCGCTGTTCAAGGACGAGGTTCGCAAGGTCGGCGAAGAATGCGGTCTGCCAGCAGAAATCGTTTGGCGCCAACCGTTCCCTGGACCTGGACTGGCTATCCGCGTTCTAGGCGAGGTAACCGACGAGAAGCTGACGATTGTCCGTGATTCGGATGCCATTCTGCGTGAAGAAATCGCCAAAGCAGGCCTGGATCGTGAGATCTGGCAATATTTCACCGCACTTCCTAACATGAAGAGCGTAGGCGTTATGGGCGATGCCCGTACGTATTCGTACACGGTCGGTATTCGCGCAGTCACTTCCATCGACGGCATGACAGCAGACTGGGCCCGCATTCCATGGGACGTGCTTGAGAAAATCTCCGTTCGTATCGTCAACGAAGTCGACAACGTCAACCGCATCGTCTACGACGTAACGTCCAAGCCGCCTGCTACGATCGAGTGGGAATAGGTCGGGTATGATTGATGATGTTAATCGCTGACAATCCTTGTTACATAAGGATTGTCAGCATTGGCGACATTGAAACCCCACGTATACCTGCAACAATAGAGTGCAAAAAATTACTCTCTTTTATCTGCGTGGTTTAGCAAATAGAAGGGAGTTTTTTATGACTAAAATCAAGGAGAGATATGACACAGCTTCATATCAAAAAAGTGCATACAGGAGCGACAACGCGAGGGAACAGGTGGAACTTCTCAAATAGATCACATAGTAGTTTCAGTATATATACGGCATCTTCGGTATTGGTTCGAAAAATTATCGCGTTGATTTGAAGTGGAGGTAGAATCGCTTGGGTATATTTTTAATATTAATTTTTGTAGTAATCTTGATCGCTGGATTATTCGGCTACAAGATTCACAATAAATCGAAAAACGAAAGTCAGTCATTACCAGAGAATCATGATTTGAAAGCAATTAGCATTACTGATATTGACAATATGCTTGATGGTTCTGAATTTGAATTATATCTGTATAGGTTATTTATTGAATTAGGCTATTCTGGAGTATACAAAACGGTGGGTAGTCGTGATTTTGGAGCGGATATTGTATTTACTGATCGTCAGGGCATTAGAAACGTAATACAGGCGAAACGTTACTCTGTAGACAATCCCGTTGGCATAAGTGCGGTACAGGAAGTTTTCTCGTGCATGCGATACTACAAAGCTAGGAAATCAATGGTAATAGCTACAGCAAGATTCACAGAAGCATGTGAAACGCTCGCCGGAATTAACCATGTAAAGCTGTTAGATCGTGCTGATTTAATAAAAATCATAGAGGAATTCAAAAGAGATGATATTCAAGCTGTAAAGGATGTGATTGAAACAGAGCCGCGCATGATTTTGGAGTCATGGAGTGAGTCGACGAATCCTGTCTTGCATGAAATTCGCAAGGACTATAAAGCGGAGAGATTTGTAAAGAGAGTAATGGGAAATAGAAACGGTGAAAAGATGCCTCCAAACCACTAAAAAGTGAGACTGGAAGCATCTTTTTCAATAGTATAGGGGGGAATTAGTGAGGACTCTAGTGTTTTGAAGGCAGCGTGACGTAGTAAGAAGCCTGCGAATGTGCATGAATTTCGGTTACAAGACGCCATAATGGTACAATTCCTGCGATCATGCATGAATTTAAGAAAAAATCGGCCGCTAAGGGGAAATAAAGGTGAAATACCTGCACTCTGGCAGGCATTTGCTCTTCAGTAGGCCAAGAACTCGATAATACCTGCACTTTGGCAGGCATTCCCCATACAACATTCCACATCGTACCGCTTCTTAAAGTGGGAACCGAGATTTCCAAAAAGGACTTTCGGGACAGCCTCTTTTTTCATGAAGAAATATGTCGAATTTAACCCTGTCTTTAACAGAAATTTATCATTTTATGTAGCCATGGTCACAGAAAATGGTTATTTTCCTATGTTAAAATCACTATGAAGTCAGACTTTAGAACTATTTATGGAGTGATGGACATGAGTTATATTCCTGTTAAGGCGTTGGTTGATGGTGATCGTCTGGGCCAGCATGTATACAGCAGCGACGGAAGGCTTGCGCTCGCTAAAGGCATCGTTTTGACGAGTAAGCTGATTGAAGGCTTGTACAAGATCGGCATTAATGAGGTTGATATCGATAATCGCCGGGACAATGAAATTGACGTGAAGGATACGGCGAATGATGGGGATTATGGCTATATCCGTTCGCTGCGCGAAAATGCGCATGAGGTGATGAAATCGGTATTCAGCGAGGTGGCGCTGAAAGGCACGTTCAACAGCGGGCCGGTCACCCGGCTTGCGAATGAAATTGCCCGCCGGTTCGGCAATGATCTGGAATCTTCCGTTCAGATGAAGGAGCTGCGCGAACCGGATTCTTATCTGCTCTCGCACAGTATTAATGTGTGCCTGCTCGCTGTGCTAACTGCACACAAGCTCAATTATTCTGAGGAGCATCTGCGTACGGTTGCAATCGGCGCGCTGCTGCATGATATCGGATATGTATCCCCGGATGCTGCCAATCCTGCGCTTGATCATCCGAAGGTTGGCTTTGACCTCTTGCGCCGGAATCATGATATCCCGCTGCTGTCGGCCCATATTGCGCTTCAGCACCATGAGCAGATCAATGGAGCCGGCTTCCCGCTCGGGATTCGCGGCGAGGCATTCCGCCAATCCGCCCAGATTGTTGCGATTTCCAATGATTTTGATCATTTCATTAATGAAATCGGCATGAATCGTCTCCCGCATGAAGGGATTGAGTACGTCATGTCGAAAGTAGACACATCCTACGATATTGAGGTTGTCCGTGCATTTATTAAGTGCATTACACCGTATCCCGTTGGAACGGTTGTCAAACTTTCGAACGGCATGACTGGCAGAGTATGTGCTGTGGACGAAAACTATCCAACAAGGCCGGTTGTCGTCATGCGTGATGGCGATATGCGAATCGACCTGATGAAGATGAACTCGATCATGATCAAAGAGGTTGTGCTGAACGATGAGACTGCTCGGTGCAAGGAGATCGATCGGCAGCCGGTGCTTAGTGGTGTACTTTAATTAGGAGTTGATGGTGTTGACCAAAAGTAATGTAAAGGTCGATACGGCGAAGCTGCAGGCGACGATCCCTTTCTTCAATGAACTGGATGCCAATGTGGTTGATCGTATTCTGCCTTATATCGTGGAGAAGACGTACAGGAAAGGCGCGATTATCTTCCTTCAAGGTGATGCTGGCGATGAAATCTTTTTTATCCGCTCCGGCGCTATTAATATTTATACGTTTGAAGGTATGAAGAAGGTTGTGTTTGCTTATTTGCGCGAAGGAGATTATTTTGGCGAGATGGCGCTCATTAAGCCAGGTCTTGTACGCTCGGCAACTGCGGAAGCGATGGCGACTACGAAGGTGCTGACTCTGCGGAGAACGGATTTCGAGAACTTAATTGAAGCGAATCCACGGCTCGCCATTCATCTG
Organism: Paenibacillus oenotherae; assembly: GCF_019443105.1. Classification (GTDB taxonomy): domain Bacteria; phylum Bacillota; class Bacilli; order Paenibacillales; family Paenibacillaceae; genus Paenibacillus_Z; species Paenibacillus_Z oenotherae. Next base: position 251,894 of record NZ_JAHZIJ010000004.1, on the reverse strand, counting down.
CTGGACTACACGATGGAACGTCTTAGGCAGGCCAACCAGCAGGTCTATGATATGACTTTTCTCAATGTTCGAACACGTATTGTGAAGAAGCTGGCCACTGTCTCGAATTCCCCCGGCAGCAAACAGCGCTCAGAAGCGCCTGTGGAATGGAAGGTTACCCATCAGCAATTGGCTGAAATGGTTGGGGCTGTACGCGAGACGGTGTCGAAGGTACTGCTTGAGCTTCAGGAGGAAGGATTAATTGAAACCCGCAATAAGCTGATTATAATCCCCGATCCGAGTCAACTTCAGAAAAAACTGCTCCTTGAGTCATAAGGGCACTCTTCCTCTAACGCACACAAAAATTTCCTGGTCATAAGCGGATTGTTGTATTGTATTACTGGATTAAAAAGGATTAAATTACAATGAAGCCAATCGAATTGTTTATTACATATTGACGTATTGTCGAACCCTCTTTAGAATGATGTTTGATTATCGTTCAAACTGCATCTTTTCGTATAATCTCAAGAATCGGCTTGGGAGTCTCTACGAGGTCACCGTAAATGATCTGGCTACGAAAAACAGGAAGAGTGGATACGGCTACGGTCCGTCGTATGCATATTTTTCTTGTTTGACGCGGAACCTAGGAGAGAATGCTCGTAGCGGCATTATTTCTTAGGTTTTTTGGTTTGTTCTGAACACATTTTTTTGGGGAGGCAATAAAAGAATGGAGCGTTTCTTTCGTCTGAAGGAACACGGAACAAATGTAAGAACAGAAATTATGGCAGGTCTCACGACTTTCATGACGATGGCCTATATACTTGCCATCAATCCCGGCATTCTTGGAGGTGCCGGACTAACCGCGTACTCGGTGTTTCTTGCTACTGCGCTGGCTGCCGGTATATTCACGATTGCTATGGGATTGTTCGTCAATTTCCCGGTAGCGCTTGCTCCCGGCATGGGATTGAACGCTTATTTTGCCGCAACGGTATTGGCATCGAATGGGACGATTACGCCTTCTATGGCACTGACTGCTGTATTTATCTCGGGTATTATCTTCATTATTCTAACGGTGACGCAAATCCGGCAAATGCTGATTACTGCCGTTCCGGAAAGCCTGAAGCATGCGATTACGGTAGGTATCGGCTTGTTCATTACGATTATCGGCTTGAAGAACAGCGGTGTTCTGACGGTTGCGGTCGAGAATAAGGTTACGGATATCGAGAAGGGCGTTTTCACGGATGTGCTCGGATTTGAAACGGTCTTCCATATGGGGGATCTTGCGAACCCAAGCGTATATTTGACGCTGGTCGGACTGCTGCTTATTGCCGTTCTTATGGTGCTTCGTGTGCCGGGAGCGATTCTGTTCGGCATTATCGGTACGACGATTGTCGCGATTCTTACAGGCGATGTTGATGTGAGCAAAGGGCTGGAGGGCCAAACGTGGCTGCCGGATTTCAGCCAGCTTAATTTCTGGAACTTTGACTTCGCAGGCGTGTTCGAGGTAGGTCTGATCTCCGTTATCGCAACGTTCACTTTCGTGGAGCTGTTCGATACGTTCGGTACGCTGGTCGGAACTGCGCAGCGTGCCGGATTCATGAAGGACCCTGAAAAAGGGAAGAAGCGGATCGGCAAAGCGATGTTCGTGGACGCAATCGGAGTCAGCGGCGGCGCAATGCTTGGGACAAGCACGGTTACTGCATTCGTCGAAAGCTCGGCGGGTATCGCTCAGGGCGGACGTACCGGCTTAACGGCAGTATCCGCAGGCTGCGGCTTTCTGGCCGCGCTGTTTCTGTGGCCGCTTATTTCTCTTATTCCCGGCTCGGCTACTGCTGCAGCGCTCATTATTGTCGGCGTGCTTATGATGCAGTCGGTGAAGGAAATTGACTTCTCCGATATGGTCTATGCGATACCGTCATTCCTGACGGTTGCGCTAATGCCCTTCACTTATAATATTGCGAACGGCATTTCATTCGGTATTGTGTCCTATGTTGTGCTTGCAACCATTGCGAATGCAACAGGCAAAGGGGAGCAGAGCAGCTACAAGATCCACTGGCTCATGTGGGTGTTGGCGATCCTTATCGTTGCCCGCTACGGCTTCCTTGGCAGCGCAGGTTAAAATGATAGCGAAGAAGACAGCGCTGGACCGGCGCTGTCTTTTTTTTGTCTACTCCTCATCCTCATCCAGCAGGACGACATCAAGGATGGTCGTTCCACCGCTGGGAATCGCCGGTGTCCGTACGGCTGTTTGCTTGCCGGGGAAGGAGAACCTCGCACTTATTATTTCTGCGGATAGATTCGTCAGCACATACTGCCCCTGTGCGTTGCTAATGATTTCGCGGATCAAAAGCTGCTCCGGCGTTACAATCTCAGCCAACGCCTTGAACAGGGGCTGCCCGGCTGTGTCGCGGATCGTTCCGCGCAGTGTGCCGAAATGAACGTTAAGCTGCAAGCCCGCTTCAGCAGCAGAGCTGCCGGAGGCGATATGGACGCCTCGGGCGCTAGAGCCGTACAGCGGAGATGAAGCTGTCAGGGTGTAGCTCGCAGGCCCGAGTCCATCGATCCGGAAACGGCCTTCTCCGTCGGTGACGGCGGTTTGCAGCGGAGTGTTATTGACGCTCTCCAGTGCGCTGACGATTGCCCCGGGAATGGGCTGAGCGGTCTGGTTATCCAATATTACGCCGGTTATTGTGGAGGGAGCGCCGTCTAATTTGACATTTGCCTGAGGCTGCTGGCCCGCATGGACGGAAACAAACTCGGTATTAATCTGCTTGCTCTCATTGGATACGACAGCAGTCTGGTTCGTTCCTGGCGCGCTTGGGATTGTGTATTCCCCTTTATTATCGGTGACGCCATTGCCGCCTATAACACCATTGTCATCAACGATAATGACAAGCGAGTCGGGAAGAGGTGCGCCGCTGGCCTTATCTGTCACTATGCCGCCAATGGAGGTTGTGGCCTGCTGCAGCCTGATGATAACGAATGACTGCTGTCCCGGTGTTACTGCTGCGGAGGTTTGTTCGGATACGAATCCTTGCAAGGAAGCGGTGAGGACATAATTCGCTGCTGGCACCTCGCCAAGATCGAATGAGCCTCTATTATCGCTCAGCATAGTCTCGAGCACTGGTCCGAAGTTGTTGAAAGGCCTGAGCGCAAGGCTGACTCCCCCGAGCGGAGCTTCGGTTGCGCTGTTAATGACGATGCCGTTAATACGGCCGGGCAGCCGGTCGAGCGCGAAGCTGTAGCGGGTAGTCTGGTCAGAGACGATATCGAACCCGCCGATCTGGTTGGCATAGCCGTTCGCGCTGGCGATAGCCGTATAAGCGCCTGGAGCCAGATTGCTGTACAAGTAGCTGCCGCCCGTACCGCTAACAATGGATGCGGCAAGTATGCCTGTAACCGCATCATAGATGCGAATGGAGCCGCCCGCCAGATTGGCGCCGTCAATGAAATCGCTAAGGAATCCAACCAACCGGCCGGGATTCGGCGATAAGGTGAAGCTGGCGCTGACGGTTAGTCCGGGCCGCGTTACTGCTGCCTGCGTATCGGTTCCAAAGGCCGGAGCCGAGGCGGATAAGGTCAAATTGCCGGAAGGAAGACCCGGCAAAATAAAGCTGCCGCGCTCATCGGAGGAAGTCGTCTCCAGCGGAATGCCGTAAATATCATAGCTGTTAATAAGCGCTCCTGAAATCGGATTACCCGACAGAGCATTTCTCACTGTGCCTGTAATGACGGCAGGCTGAAGGGTCAGCACAGCATGGACTGGCGTTGTAAGCCCGTTGGCAATGGTTACACCGGTGGAAAGCGAGGTGTAGCCAGGCGAGACGACAGTGAGAATATATTCGCCCGGTGTGAGATTGGAGATAAGGAAGTTGCCGTCCGAGTCGGAGAATTGGGTTTCCAGCAAAGCCCCGTCTATAGTGTAGAGCTTGATCTCCGTGTTGTTGGCTGTAATGCTCATTCCTTTGGAATCTGTAATTCGTCCGGCTAATTGTCCGAATGCAGGAAGGAGCGCAATACTGGCGCTGACGGTTTCATTGCTGATGACGACCGCTCCAACCGTATTTGATGCGAAGCCATCGGCTCTTGCGATTATGGTGTAGGTACCAGGCTGAAGACCGGTGAACAGGAAGTTTCCGAATGGACTGGTGGATACGGAGGCGATGGAAATTCCTGATGCGTTCAAGATCCTTATCTCCACATCCGCGCCGCCAATCGGCTGCCCTGTAACGCTGTTCGTTATTTGCCCGCTAACCGCTCCCGGATCAGGAATGAGAATAAGATCAAGACCCGTTACCTGCTCTCCGGGAGCTAGCGCAGCGCCCCGGATTGCATTGCTGAAATTCGGGGCAGAACCGATGACGGAGAGTGTTCCGGCCGGCAAGTTATCAATGAAATAAGTTCCGTCTGCGGAGGATTGCCCTATGCCGCGTATAGACTCGTTGCCATTGATGATTTTGACGACTGCAGGCGGAATTGGGCTGCCTGCCGGATCTGTAACTCTACCGGAGACGCTCCCCGGACCTGCGACAAGATGGATCGCCGTATTAATAATTTGTCCGGGCAATACAGCTGCGCCGGCAATATCCGATGAGTAGCCTTGCGCTACTGCGGTCAGGAAATAGGATCCCTCCTGTATGCTGATGAACTGGAAGGCGCCATTCGCGGCTGAAATCGTCGAGGCAATTTGCACATTATTGTTATTGAACAGCTGGATGACTGCTCCGGCTACCGCAGGCTGGACGACACCATTAATCGTGCCTGGATTGGGCTGCAGCGCAAAATCAACGGGGGTGATGGAATTGGAATTTACAATGCCCCCGAAAGTATTGCTCTGGTAATTGCTTGCTTGGGCAATAACGGAATAATTGCCCGGAGACAGACCGGAGACACGGAAATTGCCGCTGCTGTCGGTTATAGTTGACCCGGTGAGAAATGTATTCTGGTCGAGGATGTTAATCGCAGCGCCAATAATGCCTGCTCCGGTTATGCTGTCAGTCACGCGGCCCTGAATGGCGCCAGGATCGGGCAGCAGTACCAGGGACAGGGTGGAGCTTGCTGCAGCTCTAACCATTGTTGTTGCCGCGGCGGTCTGGAAGTTGCTTGAAGAAGCAAGAATGGTGTAGGTGCCGGGGGCCAAATTATCAACTTCGAAGCGGCCGTTCGGATCGGTGAACAGGGAGAACACCGTTATGCCGTTGGCATTCGTTACACGGATCTCCACGGCAGCTCCGAACACGTGCGTGCCGCCAGCCTCTGTAACAGTTCCTTGAATGATGCCGGGACTGGGCGCAAGGGAGAAATCATGTCTGGCGATCCCGTCCGAGCTTACCTGGACTGCTGCGAACTGATTCTGGTAGCCGTCTGCGGATACGGCAGCGATATAATTGCCGGGCTGCAAATTATTCACGATATAGGTTCCGTCGACGGTTGAGATAACCCGAGTTAGAATGACCGGTCCGCCATCAACATTGTTCTGGATGGCAACAAGAGCCCCGGCAATGGGATTTCCTGAGCCGTCTCTGACGATGCCTGTAATCGAGCCGGGGTTGGGCGTCAGACGGATATTGACGGGAGTCGTCTGGGAAGGCTCGATGATGACGCCGAGCGTTTCGCCGCCGAACCCATCCGTTCGGGCGGACAGAATGTAAGTGCCGGGAGAGAGATTCGGTATGATATAGGAGCCGTCCTCCTTCGTATTGACGCGCCCGACAATAATATTGTTGGAGAACATACGAATAACCGTATCAGGCAGCGGGGTGCCGCCGAGATCGGTCACAATGCCCGAGACAGCCCCGGCCAAGCGGGCAAGCGCAATAGAGACATTCGATACAGTGCCGGCGGTAACGGTTGCGCCTACAGTACGGGAGGCATAGCCTTCCTCAGCGAAGACGAGCGAGTAGCTGCCCGGGCTGAGCGATGTAACGGTATAGCCCCCTGCGGCGTCTGCCACGGCAGTCTGAACGGTCAAGCCTTCGGAATTAAATACCCGAATGCTGGTGCCAGGCAGCGAAGCTCCAGTATCGATGTCAGTAACGGCGCCTGTAAGACCGCCAGAGTTGGGCGAGAGGGCCGCATTGACGATTGTCGTCCCTCCTGCAACGATCTGGAACCCGATAACCTGGGTTATAAAGCCGGCATCGGTAATGCGCAGCCGGTCATTGGTTGCCGGGGCCAGTGTATCGATCCGATATGAGCCGAGCGCATCGGTTAGAGCGGTGGCGAGCACGTTGTTGCGATTGTCCAGCGCTTCCACCAGCACATTCGCCAGCGGTGCGCCTCCCGTGCTTGTAATCGTGCCGGCAACCGCTCCTGGGTTGCTCTTCAGCGCGAAGTTCAGCGTCCTGGTCTCGGCGGCGCCAAGCGTGACGGGCACATCCATGTGCTGAAGGTTGGCGGCTGATGCGCTGACCCGGTAATACCCCGCAAGTAGCCCGGTCAGCGTATATTGGCCTGTGGCATTTGTGGTGGTCTGGGCAATAGGAACGCCAACCCAATTGGTTACATTGATAGCCGCATTCGCAACGGGAGCGCTCGTATCCGCATTCGTAACCGTTCCTTGTACCGTTGCAGGCAATGGCTGGAGGAAGGTTTGGATGGTTGCAGCAGCAGTGCCGGTAACTGCGGCTGCAGCCGTTTGATTCTGGTATCCGGCGAGGGAGAGCGTTACCTGATAGGAGCCAGCGGGCAGATTAGGGAAGGAGAAGACCCCGCCATCACCTGTGACAGCCGATCCGGCAGCGGTATTGGCCGGGAGGCTGACAAGCTGAGCCGTCACACCGGTAAGGGGGAGGCCCGTGGCTTTGTCCAGCACGGTTCCATTGATGCAGCCGGTCGCAGTTACGGTGACTGTTGCGGTATTGGTTACAGCCGCCAGCTGTCCGCCGGTGAACAGATCTGTGCCTGTCAATGTTTTGGTATCCAGCGTGCGGACTCCTGCTGTATTGAATATGCCCTGGGTCGTATAGGCAAGGGTCGCGGATGCTCCGGCGCCGAGATTGCCAATATTCCATGTCAGCGTATTGGTTGTAGCCGAGAATACAGTGGTGCCGGCGGACTTCTGCGTCACAAGGAATGTAATGAGCTTGTCGAACAAGAACGGGGCATTGACGAAGATCGTCGAGGCGCCGCTGAGGCCGGTATTGGAGACGGTAATGGTGCCGCTCACAATAACGGGCTGACCCGTTGTTATGCTTGCAGTTCCGCTGGCTGCTGTCTGGGTGACGGTTAATTTGGCGCGTATGTCTCCGGCGGCAATCGTAAGCGGATCTGAGAAGGCCGTACTGAACAGCGTGCCGCTCCCGATTGTATCTTTATTGAACTTATTGCTGTTGGCCGAGGTGAAGAAGGTAAAGCGAAGCGCTGTCTGATCTGTAATTTTCAGCTGGGAGAAGAGGGTTGTCTTGTCGATGAAGAAATCGATAAAATAATCGGCATCGCCGCCGAAGCTGGAGCCATCCTCCGTCGGCTTGGCCCGTGCGAGATCATAGTTGACGATCGGGCGGCTGACCGCTATCTGCGAATCTTCGAGATCGTCGTTCTTGGAGCTGCCGCCGCTGAAGCTGTTCGTGCCGGGGTTCGGGTTCTGAATCAGGTTGATCTGGCTGCGCTTGCCGTTGACGATAAGTGCCCATTCATAGGCAGAGGGGTTGTTGTCCGTATCGAACAGCACGCCCCAGATGAAGTTCTTGAAGGCAGATTGGGCTCGCGGATCGGCATTCAGGCGGATGCGAAAATATACATTCGTACCGTCGTAAGCATAATAGACGGCAGGATACTGGCTGCTGCCGACAATATCGGTCTCATCCGGGGATACATCCTTGACCGGATCCGATACCGGCGCACCTTGCAGCAGCACAGGGACAAACTGACTGTTGCTCGGAAAGGGCATTGGATTCCTCCTTTTCATAAATTGAGAGTCTCTAACGCTTGCTGGAGTACGCACAAGGGTCTGTCTCCCCGAATGGAAACGGGAAGATGGGCGCAAGCTAAAGTTCATATTGGTTTAGAATATGCAGGAGCTTCATGGCAGAAGAACAGCGGACCGTCAGGAATGAGTGCTTTATAACGGTTTGCGGAGGATGAAACTGCTTGCAAAAGCGAACTTTAATATGACATGAGAACAAAACGTTCGTATTTAAGTTGACATTGACGGGCTCAATTGAGTAAACTGAGAGAGGTAAAGTCGCTTATTGACTAATGAGGTTTTTCTCGTATAAATTCGGGAATACGGCCCGAAAGTATCTACCCGAAAACCATTAATTTTCGGACTACGAGCATGAATAGGGAAATCAGGTTGTCCCGGACCGGGGCAACCTTCGCCTGTCTTTAGGTGATATTGTTCCCCTATCGTTCGTGTCCAGCGGCAGTCTTCCGATTTAGAAGGGTGCTGCCGGGCTTTTTCTGTTTTTTATGAATTTTTACATTCTCTATATAGAAAGTGGGTTTGATGCATGTCAGTGGAAGTGGGCGTCATCATGGGCAGCAAGTCAGATTGGGAGACGATGAAGTTGGCCTGCGACGTTCTGGATGAACTGCAAATTCCTTATGAGAAGAAGGTTGTTTCGGCGCATCGCACGCCGGATCTGATGTTTCAATATGCGGAATCCGCCGCATCCCGCGGGTTGAAGGTTATTATTGCGGGAGCTGGAGGAGCCGCTCATCTGCCCGGCATGGTCGCTGCGAAGACGATTCTGCCGGTTATTGGCGTGCCCGTCAAGTCCTCGAGCTTGAGCGGGCTTGATTCGCTTCTCTCCATCGTGCAGATGCCGGGAGGAATTCCTGTAGCTACTGTTGCGATTGGCAATGCAGGGGGCACGAATGCGGGGCTTCTGGCAGCCCAGATCATCGGAGCGTTTGATGCGGACATTCAAGCGCGCGTGCAGGCGCGGCGCGACCGCATTCAGCAGGAAGTGCTGGAAAGCAGTGAGACGCTATGAGTGAAGCGGACAAGCTTGGAGCGGGAGCAGCGGCGGCAGCCAAGGTCATTCTGCCCGGCGCGACCGTAGGCATACTTGGAGGCGGACAGCTGGGGCGGATGATCGCGAATGCGGGCAGCGCGCTGGGCTACCGCTTCATCGCGCTTGATCCCACGCCCGATGCGCCGTGCGGACAAGTTGCGGAGCAGATTATTGCCGGGTACGACGACCGGGAAGCAGCAAGGGAGCTTGCGGACAGAGCAGATGTCATCACCTATGAGTTCGAGAATGTGGACGCTGGTGTTGCCGCTATGCTGATGGAGCAGTCCTACGTGCCGCAGGGCAGCGAGCTGCTCTATACGACGCAGCACCGGCTCCGCGAGAAGCGGGCCATTGAGGCGGCGGGTGTGCGGGTTGCGCCGTACAGCGAGGTTGCCAGCAAGGACGAGCTCAGGGCGGCAGTCGCGAAATTCGGCGTGCCCTGTGTGCTCAAGACAGCTACAGGCGGATATGACGGCAAGGGCCAATGGGTCATCCGCAGCGAATCGGAGATCGACGAAGCGTTCGACACATTGGATAGGGCGCAGACTCAGCTTGTGCTAGAGAAGTTTATACGATTTGACAAAGAATTATCCGTTATTGCCGCAAGAAGCCCGCAAGGAGAAATCCGGACCTTCCCGGCAGCGGAAAATATACATGTGGACAACATCCTGCATCTGTCGATTGTTCCGGCAAGGGTGGAGGATCGCATTCAGCGGGAGGCGGAGCGTCTTGCCGCACGTATTGCGGAAGGGCTCGGAGTAGTCGGCCTGATCGCAGTCGAGCTGTTCCTGACAGCGGACGGCGAATTGTTCGTCAACGAGCTGGCGCCCCGTCCGCACAATAGCGGTCACTATACGATGGAGGCTTGCCGCACCTCGCAGTTCGAGCAGCATGTCAGAGCGGTATGCGGTTTGCCGCTGGGCGATACGTCGCTGCTGACGCCTGTTGTGATGGTGAATGTGCTGGGCGAGCATATGGAGCCGCTGCTGGAGCGAATGGCGGCAGTGGATGAGACGGCTGAGCGTCTTGGCGTAGCGCCGAAGGTGCATTTATATGGGAAGCATGAAGCAAAGCATAAACGGAAGATGGGGCATGTGAACGTGCTGGCGGCCGATGTGGACGCAGCGCTGGCCTGGATCGCCGAAACGAACATTTGGAGGGTATAAGACGCATGTTAGAACGTTATAGCAGACCGGAAATGAGAGCGATTTGGACGGAAGAGAATAAATTCAAGGCGTGGCTTGAAGTCGAGCTTTGCGCATGCGAGGCATGGGTGGAGCTGGGAGTTATACCGCGCGCGGACGTTGAGGCGCTTCGCAGCAATGCAAGCTTCAATATCGACCGGATTAATGAGATCGAGCTGGAGACGCGCCATGACGTTATCGCCTTTACCCGCGCAGTCTCCGAGACGGTTGGACCAGAGCGCAAATGGGTGCACTACGGCCTGACCTCGACGGATGTCGTCGATACGGCGATGGGCTACCTGCTTCGCCAGGCGAACAGCATTCTGGAGCAGGACATCGTCAATTTCATCGAGATTCTTCGCGGCCAAGCGGTTGCTTACAAGGATACAGCGATGATGGGCCGTACGCATGGCGTTCATGCGGAGCCGACGACGTTCGGTCTCAAGCTGGCTCTCTGGTATGAGGAGATGAAACGGAATCTGGAGCGCTTCAAGCATGCGGCGAGTGGCGTTCAATTCGGCAAAATCTCCGGCGCGGTCGGCACGTACGCGAACATCGATCCTTTCGTAGAGGAGTTCACCTGCCGCAAGCTCGGCATTACGCCTGCTCCGATCTCGACGCAAACGCTGCAGCGCGACCGCCATGCGGAATATATGGCGACACTGGCGCTTGTCGCTTCGTCGCTTGACAAGTTCGCAACCGAGATTCGCGCCCTGCAGAAGAGCGAGTTCCGCGAAGTGGAGGAGCCTTTTGCCAAAGGCCAGAAGGGCTCGTCGGCAATGCCGCACAAACGCAACCCGATCGGCTGCGAGAACATCTCCGGCCTGTCCCGCGTTATTCGCGGACATATGATTACAGCTTACGAGAACGTACCGCTGTGGCATGAGCGCGATATTAGCCACTCGTCCGTTGAACGGATTATTTTACCGGATGCGACGATGCTGCTGAACTACATGCTGAATCGTCTCGGCAACATTATCAAGAACCTTCAGGTATTCCCTGAGAATATGAAACGCAACATGCAGCGCACGTTCGGCGTGCCGTTCTCCGGCCGCGTCCTGACGAAGCTGATCGATAAAGGTTTTGCCCGCGAGCAAGCATATGACACGGTTCAGCCGCGTGCGATGCAGGCTTGGGAGGAGCAGCGCCAATTCCGCGAGATCATTGAAGCTACGCCGGAAATTACAAGCGTGCTGTCCGCTGAGGAGATTGAGGACTGCTTCAATCCATCCTGGCATCTCAAGCATGTGGACACGATCTTCAAACGTCTTGAACTGATCTAATAGACTGGTTGTTTGACTGCAATTGACTGAGATAACAAGCTTCATGGCTGCAGCCGCAGCAGGGAAGGGAGCATTTAATAATGGCCGCAATTGCTTTATCCTCCGCCGTTGATTATGTCAAGGCACCGCTGATTTACAAAGGAAAGGTGAGGGAGCTGTACGATCTGGGCGAGCACTATCTGATCGTGGTGACCGACCGGATCAGCGCGTTCGACTATGTACTGGACCCGGCTGTGCCGGAGAAGGGGAATGTGCTGAACCGGTTGTCGGCATTCTGGTTCGAGCAGACAGCGGATATACAGCCGAATCATGTTATTCATACCGATGTTGCGAAGCTGGGGGATATCATTACTGAGCCGGAGCTGCTGAAGAACCGGATCATGGTAACCAAGAAAGCAGAGCGGATCGACATCGAGTGTGTGGTGCGCGGCTATATCACGGGCGGCGGCTGGAGACAATACGAGGGAACGTCGGCGATTAACGGCATTGAGCTGCGCGCCGGAATGCGCAAGAACGAACGGTTCGATGCGCCTCTGTTCACGCCTGCCGCCAAGAATGATGTCGGGCATGATGAGGATATTCCGTTCGAGCGCATGGCCGAAATGATCGGCGCCGGGCTTGCCGAGGAGCTGCGCGAGCGCAGCATCAAGCTCTATGAGTTTGCCCGTGCTTACTGCGAGGAGCGGGGCATTATTCTGGCGGATTGCAAGTTTGAATTTGGACTTATCGACGGCAAGGTTATTCTGATCGACGAGATTTTCACACCGGATTCCTCACGCTTCTGGGCCAAGGAGAACTATGCCTACGATATCGAGATCGACAGCATGGACAAGGAACCGGTTCGCACCTATCTTGCCGGTTCTGACTGGGACAAGAACAGCAAGCCCGACCCATTGCCTGCTGAGGTAGTCGAGGAAACAACCCGCCGCTATCTGAACATCTTCGAGCGCTTGACCGGCTCGTCTCTATAAAGCAAGGCTGATTCACCCGCGGGGCAAGCAAATATGCCTCGCACCCTATCCAAAACATTTTCAGGAGGCGACACCCCCAATGAAAGCAACGGTTTACGTGACGATCAAACAAAACGTGCTTGACCCGCAAGGAAGCGCTGTTCAAGGCGCGCTGCACACGATGGGCTTCGAGGAAGTAGGCAAGGTGCGCATCGGCAAATATTTGGAGCTTGAGCTTGATACGACGGATCGTGCTGAGGCGGAAAACAACCTGAAGGCGATGTGCGAGAAGCTGCTCGCCAACACGGTTATTGAAGATTACCGTTTCGAGTTGGAGGGATAAGCGATGAAGTTCGCGGTAATCGTATTTCCAGGCTCCAACTGTGATATTGATTGCTACAAAGCGGTTGAAGAAACGGTTGGGCAGCCGGTTGATTATGTCTGGCACACGGCAACTGATCTTTCCGCTTATGACGCTATTCTGGTGCCGGGCGGCTTCTCCTATGGGGACTACCTGCGCTGCGGCGCAATCGCGCGTTTTGCTCCTGTTATGAGCGAAGTGGTCAAAGCAGCAGCGCAAGGCAAGTACATCCTCGGTATTTGCAACGGATTTCAAATTCTTACGGAAGCGGGCCTTCTCCCTGGCGCTCTGCGCCGTAACGAAGGACTGAAATTCCGCTGCCACAGCACACTGCTTGAAGTTGTCAACAACGGCACAGCGTTCACCAATCAATATGCGCCGGGCGAAATCATCGATATTCCGATCGCGCATGGCGAAGGCAACTACTACTGTGATGAAGCGACTTTGGCAGAGCTTAAAGCGAACGGTCAGATCGTATTCCGTTACAAAGCGGGCGCGAACCCGAACGGATCGATTGAAGATATTGCAGGTATTAGCAACAAAGCGGGCAATGTGGTTGGCATGATGCCGCATCCTGAGCGCGCAATTAGCCAGATTCTTGGCTCGGAAGACGGCAAACGGATGTTTACCTCGATTTTGAATGCATGGAGGGAAAAGAATGGCGCAGCAGTTAACGGCTAAGGAGCCGACAGCAGAACAAATCGCGGATCAGAAAATTTATCAGCAATTCGGTGTAAGCGACTATGAATTCGAGCTTATTTGCGGATTTCTCGGTCGCCTGCCTAATTATACGGAGATCGGTGTATTCAGCGTTATGTGGTCGGAGCATTGCTCGTACAAAAACTCCAAGCCAATTCTGAAGAAGTTCCCGATCACTGGCCCTCGTGTTCTGATGGGACCGGGCGAAGGCGCGGGCATCGTCGATATCGGCGACAATCAAGCCGTCGTATTCAAGATCGAATCGCATAACCATCCGTCGGCGGTTGAGCCTTTCCAAGGTGCGGCGACAGGCGTGGGCGGCATTATTCGCGATATTTTCTCCATGGGTGCTCGTCCGGTAGCGCTGCTCAACAGCCTTCGTTTCGGACGTCTGGAAAATGAACGCGTCAAATATTTGTTCGAGCATGTGGTTAGCGGAATCGCTGGCTATGGCAACTGTATCGGTATCCCAACCGTTGCGGGCGAGGTTATGTTCGATGAGAGCTATGAGGGCAATCCGCTCGTAAATGCGATGTGCGTCGGCTTGATCGACCATGATAAAATTCAGCGCGGTGTCGCTAAAGGGGTAGGCAACCCGGTATTTTACGTTGGTCCAGCAACAGGCCGCGACGGTATCCACGGTGCGACGTTCGCATCAGTTGAGCTGTCCGAAGAATCAGAAGAGAAGCGTACCGCGGTACAAGTCGGCGATCCGTTCATGGAGAAGCTCGTTATGGAAGCGACACTTGAGCTGATCGATTCCGGCATCGTGCTCGGTATTCAAGATATGGGAGCAGCGGGTCTGACTTGCTCCAGCGCGGAGATGGCATCCAAAGCAGGCAATGGCCTTGAGCTGTACCTGGATGAAGTGCCTCAGCGTGAAACGGACATGACGCCGTACGAAATGATGCTGTCGGAGTCGCAGGAGCGCATGCTCTTCGTTGTCGAGCCGCAGCATGAAGCGCAGGCGAAAGAAATTTTCGACCGTTGGGGCATCATCTGCGCCAAGGTTGGTAAAGTTACGGACGACGGACGTCTGCGTCTGTTCCACAAAGGCGAGCAGGTGGCTGATATGCCGGTTACTGCGCTCGTTGACGAATGTCCGGTGTATGACAAGCCGTCCAAGGAGCCTGCTTACTATGCGGAGAACGGCGCGATCGACACGACTGCTTACGCGGAAGTTGGCGATCTGACGGATGCATTGAAGCAAGTTCTTGCTTCGCCAACAGTAGCGAGCAAGGAATGGGTATATAGTCAATATGACTACATGGTTCGCACAAGCACAGCCGTTCAACCGGGCTCGGATGCGGCGGTCGTAACGATTCATGGCACGCGCAAGGCGCTTGCGATGACGACTGACTGCAACGGCCGTTATGTTTACCTTGATCCAGAAGTAGGCGGACGTATTGCTGTTGCAGAAGCTGCCCGTAACATTGTCTGCTCCGGCGCTGAGCCGCTGGCGATTACGGATAACCTGAACTTCGGCAATCCGGAGAAGCCGGAAGTGTTCTGGCAGCTGGAGAAATCGGCTGACGGCATGTCCGAGGCTTGCCGCGTGCTGGACACGCCGGTTATCGGCGGCAATGTCAGTCTGTACAACGAGAACGCGAAGGGTGCTATCTACCCGACGCCGGTTATCGGTATGGTCGGTCTCGTGCATGATGTGGATCATATTACGACACAAGGCTTCAAGGCTGCGGGAGATATTATCGTCCTGCTTGGGGAAACGAAGCATGAATTCGGCGGCAGCGAGCTTCAATATGTGCTGCAAGGCAAGTCTGAAGGCCGTCCGCCAGTGATCGATCTGGCAGTGGAGAAGAAGCTGCTGAACACCGTGCTTGCTGCTATCCAGCAAGGTCTGGTTGCTTCGGCGCATGACCTGTCCGAGGGCGGTCTTGCAGTGGCATTGGCGGAATCGTGCATCAGCGGCAAGCTGGGCGCCGAAGTTAATGTTGCGACATCGCTTCGTGCGGATGCGGCGCTGTTCAGCGAATCGCAATCGCGTATTCTGCTCTCGGTTAAACCTGAGCAAGCGGACAAGCTGATCGCTCACCTGAACGAGCAGGGCGTACCGAATGCGCAGATCGGCGTTGTAGGCGGAGACGGACTGACCATCAACATCAATGGCAAGCCGGGCGTTAGCGCACCGGTAGAACAACTGGAGAAGGTCTGGAAGGATGCGATTCCATGTCTGATGAAGTGAAGCAGCTGAAGCATAAGCTGTGGACTGGCTCTCATTACAATGAGGGCATTGGCCGGGACGACATTTTTGATAAATTGCGTGAAGAGTGCGGTGTATTCGGGGTGTTCGGCATCCCGCATGCCTCGTCGCTTGGTTATTATGGCCTGCATGCGCTGCAGCATCGCGGGGAAGAGAGCTCCGGCATGTGCTCCGTGGACTCCAAGGATGGCAGCTTTAACTACCACCGGGGCATGGGGCTCGTGAAGGAAGTGTTCGATCAGGAGCGTCTTGACGGTCTTCCCGGTGATCGTGTCATCGGCCACGTTCGTTATTCGACAGCGGGCGAGAGCAAGCTTGCCAACGCGCAGCCGCTAGTGTTCAAATACCGCGACGGCGATCTCGCTGTTGCTACGAACGGCAATATTGTGAATGCGCCATCGATTCGCCGTGAGCTGGAGATGCAGGGATCGATCTTCCAGACGACGAGCGATACCGAGGTTATTGCCCATCTGATTGCCCGCTCCAGCAAGGACTTCGTCAGTGCGGCGAAGGAAGCTTTGCAGCGCATTATCGGCGGCTTCGCTTTCTTGATTATGACCAACGACAAGCTGCTTGTCGCGTCTGATCCGCATGGGCTTCGCCCGCTCGTCATGGGCAAGCTGGGGAGCGGCTATGTATTTGCCTCCGAGACTTGTGCGCTGGAAACTTGCGGTGCCGTCTATGAGCGTGATGTCCAGCCCGGCGAGCTGCTGATTCTTGATCGTGACGGACTGTTCGAGGATCGTTATGCGCCAATCGAGCGCCGCGCGACATGCGCGATGGAGTATATCTATTTTGCCCGTCCTGATAGTGATATTAATGGCATTAATCTGCATTCCTCGCGTAAAAGAATGGGTCAAAAGCTGGCGCTGGAAGCCTTTATTGACGCGGATGTCGTTACAGGCGTGCCGGACTCGAGCATCTCGGCCGCAATCGGCTATGCGGAGCAAACAGGCATCCCGTACGAGCTTGGGCTGATCAAGAACAAGTATACGGGCCGGACGTTCATCCAGCCTTCCCAGGAGCTTCGCGAGAAGGGTGTCAAGATGAAGCTGTCCGCAGTCCGCAAAGTGGTCGAGGGCAAGCGTGTCGTCATGATCGATGATTCCATCGTTCGCGGCACCACAAGTCTGCGGATCGTGAACATGCTTCGCGAGGCTGGCGCAACGGAAGTGCATGTGCGGATTACATCGCCGCCATTCGCCAACCCTTGCTACTATGGCATCGACACGCCGGACCGCAAGGAGCTGATCGCTTCTTCGAAGACGGTGGAGGAAATCAGGCAGGCAATTAATGCGGATTCGCTATATTTTCTAAGTCATGAGGGACTTATCGATGCGGTCGGCGGCAATGACGGCGCGTTCAACCGCGGCATGTGCCTGGCCTGCTTCGATAATGACTACCCGACACTGATTGACCCGAATTCGGAGAAAAGCTGCAGCTGTTAAAGCGTAAACCCTTGCGGGGATTAATCATTAGGAGTGAATACGGTGGCAGAAGCTTACAAACAAGCTGGCGTCGATATTGCGGCAGGCAATGAAGCAGTGGAACGGATGAAGAAGCATGTGAAGAAAACGTTCCGTCCGGAGGTTATGGCTGAGCTCGGCGGGTTCGGCGGATTGTTCGGATTGAACAAGGATAAGTACGAGGAGCCGGTTCTTGTATCCGGTACGGACGGTGTCGGCACGAAGCTGATGATCGCATTCGCGATGGACAAGCATGACACGATCGGTATCGATGCGGTGGCCATGTGCGTGAACGATATTATCGTGCAAGGCGCAGAGCCGCTCTTCTTCCTCGATTATCTGGCTTGCGGCAAAGTCGAGCCAGCCAAGATCGAAGCGATTGTCAAAGGCATCTCCGATGGCTGCGTACAATCAGGCTGCGCGCTGATCGGCGGCGAGACGGCCGAAATGCCGGGCATGTACCAAGGCGACGAATACGATATCGCAGGCTTCACGGTCGGTATTGTGGACAAGAAGAAAATGATCGACGGCTCCACGATTGCTCCCGGCGATGTTGTGCTCGGTCTTGCATCGAGCGGCATTCACAGCAACGGCTTCTCGCTTGTGCGCAAGCTTCTTCTTGAGAAGAGCGGATACAGCTTGAACGATACGCTCCCTGAGCTGGGCGGCAAGGGGCTTGGCGAGGTCATTCTTGAGCCAACGCGCATCTATGTGAAGCCAGTGCTTGAGCTGATCAACCGTGTGACGGTAAAAGGGATGGCGCACATTACAGGCGGAGGCTTCATCGAGAATATTCCGCGCGTGCTGCCAGAGGGCGTGAATGTAAATGTGGAGTACGGCTCATGGCCGATCCAGCCGATCTTCCAGCTGATGCAGGAGAAGGGCAGCATCACCAACCGCGACATGTTCACGACATTCAACATGGGTATCGGCATGGTCGTTGTCGTTCCTGCCGAGCAAGCGGACGAAGCGCTCCGTATTGCGGCTGAGCTTGGCGAGGATGTGTACCGGATCGGTACAGTAACGGAAGGAAGCCGTATCGTTACCTTTACTGGAGCGGAAGTGTAATGGCTGGATTACGGATCGCTGTATTCGCCTCCGGGCAAGGAACGAACTTCCAGTCGCTGGCGGATGCGGCACAACAAGAAAGGCTCGAGGGCGCAAGCCTCGAGCTTCTTGTATGTGACAAGCCGGAAGCCCCGGTCGTGGAGCGTGCCCGCAGGGCGGGGATCGACACCTTTCTGTTCCGGCCGAAGGAATATGCTTCGCGTGAGGCCTACGAGGAAGAGATTCTCGCGGAGCTTAGGCGCAGAGGGATTGAGCTGATTGTGCTGGCGGGCTATATGCGCATTATTACGCCGGTGCTTGTCGAGCCGTACTATGGACGGATGATCAATGTTCATCCATCGCTTCTGCCGGCTTTTCCTGGTGTGGGTGCCATGAAGCAGGCGCTGGACTATGGTGTGAAGGTGACAGGGGTCACCGTTCATTATGTAGACGGCGGATTGGACAGCGGACCGATCATTGCCCAGCGGGCGGTTGAAGTGCTGGACGGCGACACGGAAGCGACGCTTGCGCCGCGTGTGCATGCGGCAGAGCAAGAGCTGCTCCCTTGGGTCGTTCAGCGTATTGCGGCGGGCGTGGTTCGGTTGGACGGACGCAAAGTAATGATATGAGAACTTTTTAGGAGGATACAAAAGTGGCAATTCGGAGAGCTTTAATTAGTGTATCGGACAAAACGGGTATTGTGGAATTTTCGCGTGCGCTTGCGGGCCTGGGTGTGGAAATTATATCGACAGGCGGAACATCGAGCCTGCTGGAGAAGGAAGGCGTGCCTGTCATCGGAATCTCCGATGTGACCGGATTCCCGGAAATTCTTGACGGACGCGTGAAGACGCTCCACCCTGCTGTGCATAGCGGACTGCTTGCTGTCCGTGACGATGAGGGACATCAGAAAGCGATGCAGGAGCTGGGTCTTGATTATATCGATCTTGTGGTCGTAAACCTGTATCCTTTTGCAGCGACAATTGCGAAGCCGGACGTATCCTATGAGGATGCGATTGAGAATATCGATATCGGCGGACCGACAATGCTTCGTTCTGCAGCGAAAAACCATGCTTTCGTAACCGTCGTTGTTGATGCAGCGGATTACGGCACCGTGCTGGAAGAAGTGAAGGCGCAGGGCGACACGACGCTCGAAACGCGCAAAGCTCTCGCTGCCAAAGTATTCCGTCACACCGGCGCATACGATGCGCTGATCGGCGACTACTTGTCCAAGCTTGGCGGCAATCCATTGCCGGAGCGCTATACGGTTACGTACGAGAAGGTGCAGGATCTGCGCTATGGCGAGAACCCGCATCAGAAAGCAGCCTTCTACCGCAAGCCGCTCGCTGCTCCGGGCAATATTACAACGGCAGAGCAGCTGCATGGCAAGGAGCTGTCCTACAACAATATTAATGATGCCAATGCGGCGCTTGCAATTGTCAAGGAATTCGAAGAGCCGGCTGTCGTAGCGGTGAAGCATATGAACCCTTGCGGCGTAGGGATTGGCAAGGACATCCATGAAGCGTATCAGAAAGCGTATGCTTCTGATCCGACCTCGATCTTCGGCGGTATTGTTGCGGCTAACCGTACGATCGGGGCAGAGACGGCCGGACTGTTAGGCGAGATTTTCCTCGAAATCATTATCGCGCCGGATTTCACGCCGGAAGCATTGGATATACTGACGAAGAAGAAGAATATCCGCCTGCTCAAGCTTGGCGAGTTCCAAGCGGCTGCAGAGCGCAAGCCGGAATGGCTCGTTACGAGCGTTGACGGCGGTATGCTTGTACAGGAAAGCGATGTTCACAGCCTGTCGCTGGACGATATTAAAGTTGTTTCGAAGCGTCAGCCGACCGAGGAAGAGCTGAAGCAGCTGCTGTTCGGCTGGAAGATCGTGAAGCATGTGAAATCGAATGCGATTCTGCTGGCTTCAGACAGCATGACCGTTGGCGTAGGCGCAGGGCAGATGAACCGCGTTGGCGCAGCGCGTATTGCTATTGAGCAAGCGGGCGAGAAGGCGAAGGGCTCGGTGCTGGCATCCGATGCGTTCTTCCCGATGGGCGATACGCTGGAGATGGCTGCCAAGGCAGGCATCACGGCAGTTATTCAGCCTGGCGGTTCCATCAAGGACGAGGAGTCCATTGCTGTTGCGGATGCGAACAACATCGCGATGGTTGTGACCGGCGTTCGCCATTTCAAGCATTAATAGCTGGAAGTGGCAGCTGACAAGCTGACAGGGGCAAGTGGCGACCCGCAGGTTTCGATGCAGGGAATGTTCCGCTTGTCCTACCCGCTTGCTGTGAAGTGCAGGGCAGCTCTGACTCGACTACATTATTCAGTCCCAATAGGAGGGTTTTTCTTTGCGTATTATGGTAATTGGCGGCGGCGGACGCGAGCACGCCATTGTATGGGCACTTAACAAAAGCGACAAGGTGAAGCAAATTTATTGCGCGCCGGGCAATGCGGGTATCGCTGAGCTGGCAGAATGCGTGCCGATTCCGGTTAACCGGTTCGGGGATCTGATTCAATTCGCCTGCGACAATGCGATTGACCTCGTTGTAGTGGGGCCGGATGATCCGCTTGCGGATGGAATTGTAGACGCTTTCGAAGAGCGGAATATTCCGATTTTTGGACCACGGAAGAATGCGGCGGCTATTGAGGGCAGTAAGATTTTTATGAAGGACCTGCTCAAGGCATACAACATTCCAACGGCGAAATATGAGTCGTTCACGGATTATGAAGCGGCACTTGCTTATTTGCGCCAGCAATCTGCGCCAATCGTAGTCAAGGCCGACGGTCTGGCAGCGGGTAAAGGGGTTACGGTTGCGTTCACGATCGAGGAAGCGGAGAATGCTCTGCGCGAGATGATGGTGGAGAAGGTGTTCGGGGAATCCGGCGGCAGCATTGTTATTGAAGAATTCCTGGAGGGCCAGGAAATGTCGATTCTTGCCTTCGTTGATGGCGAAACCGTTCGCGCCATGGTGCCTGCACAGGATCATAAGCCTGTATTCGACGATGATAAAGGACCAAATACAGGCGGCATGGGAACGTATTCGCCGCTGCCGCATATCGACCCGGCATTGGTCGAGGATGCGATCGAGAACATTATTAAGCCGACGGCCAAAGCAATGGTCAGCGAAGGACGTCCGTTCCGTGGCGTGCTGTTCGCGGGTCTCATTATGACAAAAGACGGCGTGAAGACGATAGAATTTAATGCGCGCATGGGCGATCCGGAGACACAGGTAGTGCTTCCGCGCCTGAAGACGGATCTGGTGGATATTATTCTGGCAGCGCTTAACGGCCGTCTGGACGCGATTGATATTGAATGGAGCGATGAGGCAGCAGTATGCGTAGTTGCCGCATCCGGAGGTTATCCCGGTCCGTACCCGACAGGGCAGGTTATTAAAGGGCTGGATGCTGCGAAGGCGCAGGGAGCGCTCGTATTCCACGCCGGAACGGCAGAGAGCAACGGTGACATTGTGACCAATGGCGGACGTGTACTTGGTATTGTCGGCTGTGGACGCGATATCGCTGAAGCGCGGGCCCGCGCTTACGAAGCTGCGGCTGTTATTTCGTACGAGGGGATGCACATCCGCTCCGATATTGCCGCTAAGGCGCTGCAAGGAGCTAATTCATAATTATAATGGCTGCATGGGTGGAATGAACCTTTGCATGTATTTGAAAAGTGGCTAAACAGGCTTATGGGCCTGCGCAGCCACTTTTTTTGGTATTTGCCCGTTGATGGGTGTTACCGCGCAAATGACGTATGAGCGGACGCGTCGAAAGAAGAGATAAGCATTCAAACCCCGCTAACAGCGCCCCAACAAACCTCCCCGACCTCTGCTGAAAGCAGGAAAAATCCGCTTACAGCAGCAGTGGCGTATGAGCGGACGCGTCGAAGGAAGATATAAGCATTCAAAACCAGCTAACAGCGCCCCAACAAACCTCCCCGACCTGCTGAGAGCAGGAAAAATCCGCTTACAGCAGCAGTGGCGTATAAGCAGATACGTCGAAAGAAGCGATAAGCGCAACAATGAATGTGAACAGCAAATATGAATCGGAGCAACTCTTGCGCCAAAATTTCAAAAATTTAATTGAGGATCCGAATATGCGCTCCTTATGATTGCCTGCAAAAGTGCAGGCTTTTCACTCGTTTTGGACTGCTGGAGGCTGAATTCCTGCCAAAGTACAGGTATTTCATCTCAGTTCGCTCCTATCGGCCGAATCCGCTAAATATGCCTGCATAATTGCAGGGATTCTTCCATCTATCGCTTTTTAAACCAAAATTCCTGCACTATCGGCAGGTTTGGTGAGAAAGTCCATGGCAAGACTATTGAAAAACCGGATGTTCAAGCTGAATCTTGATTGGATTGAACTCTATCAGTTGGCTCTATTAGTCTGTTATGCAATATGAGGATGTTACTAGTTTGTAACGACTTCTTAAGCGGTCTCCTTTACGATGTTAGTGAAGGATAGCTTAAGGAGTTGGCAGAATGAGCAGAGAGAAAAGACACCGTAGATTGCTCCTTATTGTGCTTATGGTCATTCTAATTGTTTTAGTGGCTGGATGCAGTACTAACAATGTGCTCAGTTTATGGGCTGGAGGAAGCTTGTCTAGTGGTGTGAAGGAACAGGCAGGGATGAACGACAATGGGGAAGACGACGATGGTCAAGGTGAAAGTGGGAAAGGCACATCCTCGATTGCAGGCAATGCCGGAAATACCAGCAGTAACGGTGATCCGATCAATATCGGAAGCACCGGCAAGGACGGCAACGCGATCAATACCGGCAATACCGGCAGCGCAGCCAATGGGGGAGCTGCTCCTGACGGTTCAAAGGGTGCCTCGGGACATAGCGGCCAGCAAAGCGAGATAGACCCCGGCAAGGGAAAGCCAAACAAGTCGAAGCCAGCCGAGTCGAAGCCGAGGCCTCCTTCGGCAGCGCTTGACAGGGCGACTTCCCCGGTTGTTGACTACGTGGCAGCGGATGGATCGAAGCTGGTGGCATTGACCTTTGATGATGGGCCGGACAAAAAATATACAACGGCTATTTTGGACATTTTACGAGAGAAGGATGTTAAGGCGACGTTCTTCACGGTTGGCATTCAGGTAAAGAAATATCCGGATATTCTTCAGCGAATTGTAAAGGATGGTCATGCGCTCGGCAATCATTCCTATCATCATCACGATCTATCCAAGCTTGACAGCAGGATGATTAAAGAGGAAATTAAATGGACGGACACACTGATTCAAGAGGCGGTCGGTTTTGTGCCCCGATTGGTACGGGCGCCATACGGCGCGGTGTCTCCGCTCGTTAAAAATATTATGAAGGACAATGAGCGCGAATTGATCGGCTGGTCGGTAGATACTCGTGATTGGGCCGGAGAGTCGGTAGCGAAGATGCGGGCGAATGTGAACAAGAATACGAAGCCTGGCGGTATTGTCCTCATGCATTCTTTTGGCAGTAAGCATCTGAAGAATACGGTGGAACTGCTTCCGCTTATTATTGAGGATTTGAGTAAAAAGGGCTATACGTTCGTTACGGTGGACGAGCTGCTGTCTGCCAATGAGCATCGCCATAATGCCGGAGCGGCCAGTAAGAACAAATAATCGGGCAATGATGAGTACAGATGGGGGAAGAAGCAGGATGAAGCAACTGCGCTGGGGGTGGAGAAAACGGCTGACAGGCCTATGCTTGTTGAGCCTCATGATACTGACAGGGTGTCAATATACAGCCACTCCTGCTGATCTCTTGCTGAATCCGCGGTCTACGCCAGAGAATGAACGACTCGCTTCTGCAGTGAAGGATGCGCTGCCTCCCAAGGCGAAGCTGTCTCTGCCATTGGAAGCGCAATCGATCTCGGCGGTCAATAAACAAGATGTGGACGGCGATGGGCGGGAAGAGGCAGTCGTTACGTTCATGAATGAGAACGGCACCCAGCAGGTCATGCTTCTAAGAGCAAGCGATGATGGCAGCTGGAAATATTGGTTTACGATTGCGGAAATGTCCAGCTACGGGATCGATCGAATTATGGTGGAGGATATGGATGATAACGGGCAGCCGGAGGTGCTGATCGGTTGGGGTCTTTATGGACAGCCGGAATATCAATTGAATATTTATCAGATCCGCAAAGATTATACGGGCGAGGAACCGCTGCTGCCTGCTGCCAAGCTGCCCTATAACACGCTTGAGATTGGTGAAGTTGATGGGGATGGGCATTCGGAGATTGTGCTGATTTTGCTGGATCGGGAAGAGATGAGAGCTTCTCTTCAGGTGTACCGGGCGAAGGAGAATACGGTCTATCGAGCAGCCTCAGTGCCGCTAAGC
The DNA here is from genome assembly GCF_019443105.1 of Paenibacillus oenotherae. Taxonomy (GTDB): domain Bacteria; phylum Bacillota; class Bacilli; order Paenibacillales; family Paenibacillaceae; genus Paenibacillus_Z; species Paenibacillus_Z oenotherae. Next base: position 227,423 of record NZ_JAHZIJ010000004.1, on the reverse strand, counting down.
GGGGCGGTGAATGGTTATTATAATTTGGCTGTAGGCAAAATAGCGGCGGACCGTTACGGGCTAGTAACGGATGCCAGCATCGGCGCTCACTCCTCAGCAACGACGATGTTTGCGTGGAGCGAAGGAAATTTAATGAAGGTTTACCCGTCTGCCAGACCGTCCTCGCCAGGTGAGGGATACAACATTTATTCAACTGAGGGGGGCGACGGGAATAAGGATGGCATTCTTGATCTGCATGTTATGCAGGAGGCGCCTGGTCAGAACCCGGAAATCTCTTATGCCGAGACATTATTTATTCAGCAGTATCTGCAGTGGAATGGCAGGGATGAGTTCCAGCAGATTCAGGAGCGGTATGCCGATTATACGCAGGGCTATGCTATCGATATTCCGCTGGCGTGGCAGGGAATGTATACGATTAGCCGGCCTCGTGCGAAGGAGGAGACGGGTATCGTCTTCGAATACTATAATGTCATAACGAAGGAAAGAGCGGCCTTGTTTACGATTCATCCGGTTCCTCTCGCCGAGTGGGGCGATATCGAGCAGCAGTGGCAGGATGGAGGCGTTCAATATGCGGAGCTGGTCACGGCGGCCGGCATTCAATATGCCGCTGTATGGGGTGAGCCTCCTGCTCTATGGAGCAGGGAGGAAAAGGAACGGTACCGCCAGGTGAAGCCGGACAAGACGGAATTGAAGCGGCTGTTCGAAGTGCTGCCTTCCGAGTAGCGGACGTTGTTGGACAGTTTTTGTTGGAATAGGACAGGCAGCGGAATAAGGCCGGTCGGACAGGAGGGGGGTTGCGGCAATGCGGATTTTGTTGCTTGAGGACGAGGAAGCGATTCGGGGCTTCGTGCGGATCAATCTGAAACGGAACGGGATGGAGGTTGTTGAAGCGGAGGATGGGGAAGCTGCTCTGGCATTGGCGGAGTCGGCTTCCCCTCCGTTCGATGCTGCGCTGCTGGATGTTATGCTGCCAACGATCAGCGGCTTCGATGTATGTGAGCGGCTGCGTGAGCGATTCCCGCGTATGGGAATCATCATGCTGACGGCTAAGTCCCAGGAGGAAGATAAGATTCGCGGGCTGGAGCTCGGGGCGGATGACTATGTGCAAAAGCCGTTCAGTCCAGGTGAGCTGGTCGCGCGGCTCAAGTCGCTGCATCGGCGAATGATGCCAGGCGGGCTGACCTGGCCGGAGCAGGCTTCACCACCAAGCCAGTCCGATGGCGTAGTGGATGGCGCAGTGTCCGGGGCGGCCCATGGAGCGAGCAGCAGCGGTGCAGTGTCTGGGTCGGCCCATGGTGCAAGCGGCAGCGCAGTGTCCGGGGCAGCCTATGAAGCGAGCGATGGCGGCGCAGTGTCCGGGGCGGCGAATGGAGCCAGCGACAGCATAGACGGAGCGTCCGCAGCGGCTGCTGCAGCCGCTGCGGACGCTGACATCGCGCGAATCTCGGCGGAAGCTTCCGGCATGCCGATAATGGGCGACGTCGCGGGACTTCCAGCACAAGTTGGGGGGAACAATGCCGATGGCCAATCAAGGCAGCCTGTACGCCCGCTGCTGAACGAGCTGCGCTCAGGACCTTTCCGCTTGTCGGCTGTAGAGCGCAGGCTATGGAAGGATGACGTAGAAATCGTGCTGACCCCAACGGAGTGGACACTCGTCAAGCTTCTTCTTGAGCGGGAAGGCGCAGGACTTAGCCGGGATGATATTTTGGATGAAGTGTGGGGGCGTCATTTTATCGGGGATCTGAAGATCGTTGATGTGAACATCCGGCGCATTCGCACAAAAATTGAAGATGAGCCATCCGAGCCGAAATATATCGAGACTCTGTGGGGCTACGGCTATAGATGGAAACGGAGCGCAGGGCAATGAGCAGCTTGCGTTCACGGATGGTCTGGAGCTATGGCGTCCTTATTATGCTCGTTGTTGTCATGCTCGGCACGCTGTTCGTGACGCTTGTCTGGAATTATTATTACGGCAGTGCGCTTGGAGCGCTGCTGCAGCGTGCGGAGACGGAAGCGGCACTTCATAACCGCAATATCGCGTCCAGTTCGATGGAGATAAGGGCCGAATACATGCTGCAAAATATGACAGAGGGCTCCATTCATCTGCAGCTTCTGGATTATACCGGCCGCATCATGATGGAGAGCAACGGGCTTGCAGGCCCGGCGGTTGCTCTGCAAACGGAGGATGTGCAGCAGGCGATGCAGGGCGAGACAGGGACATGGCGCGGGATCGACCAGTCTACGAATGAGCGGATCGCCGCGGTTACTCTTCCGGTCAAGGATAATGGACGTATTGTAGCGATGTTTCGCTACACGGCTTCTTTGGAGCGAGTCGATGCGATAGTAAGGAATATGCTGTGGCTGACCGTTCTCGTCGGCGTTGTCGTCGTGCTGCTCTTCTTCACGATGAGTGTGCTGCTGGCGAACCGGATCGCGAGGCCGATCCGTAACCTGACACTAGTCGCCGAGCAGATGGGCGAAGGGGACTGGTCCCGCCGTGCCTCTCTATATGAGCGTGACGAGATCGGGCGGCTGGCTGAGACACTGAATAAGATGGCGGCAGAGCTGACCAGGCGGGAGAAGCTCAAGAATGACTTTATCTCGTCCATCTCGCATGAGCTGCGAACTCCGCTTACTTCGATTAAAGGCTGGAGCGAGACGCTGGCCTCCGGCGATCCCGCCGATGTGGAAGAGCTGCAGCTTGGTCTTGCGGTGATTGATCGTGAGACGGATCGCCTGTCCGGACTTGTGGAGGATCTGCTGGATTTCTCCAAGCTGTACGCGAAAAGCATTGTCCTTCACCCGGAGGCGCTGGACCTGCTCAAGCCCGTTCGGGAGACGATCCGGCAGTTCGAGGTTCGCGGACAGCGGGAGGGCGTCAAGCTGTCGGGGCAGCTGGGCGCTTCACCCTTGATGGTGGAAGCGGACGCCAACCGATTGAAGCAGGTATTCATCAATGTGCTGGATAATGCGCTCAAGTTCACGCCAGCCGGTGGTGAAATAACGATTGTCGCTGCCGTCGATACGCCTGGCTGGGCGCGCATCAGCATTGCAGATACAGGCTGCGGCATTCCAGAGGAGGATCTCCCCCACATTACGGACAAGTTCTACAAGGGGAGCAGCCAGCGCACAGGGAGCGGGCTCGGCCTTGCGATCTGCAAGGAAATTGTCGAGCTGCATGGCGGTACGCTTCGAGTCGATAGTGTCATTGAAGAAGGAACGGCGGTAACGATTGAGCTTCCGCTCGTTCAGCAGCCGCCAGAGCAGCAGGAGAAGCAAGATTGCGATTGATTGCTCGCGGCTATTCCTTACAGGAGAGCGATTGCGATAAAGAATAATCGGCTATTCTTTGTAGAAAAGCGATTTGCGCTTGGTGACAATGAAGGTGACGGCCAGAGCCGCTACGAGGATAAGAGCTGATCCGAGCCAGTGGCGGGCGATCCAGTCGAAGAATTGTGGCATATGCAGGCGAACCTCCTATTTATACGGTGACAACATCTTCTCGGTAGTATGCGAAGCAGCCTTCGGAGTCATACTTCTACGCTGCTTTTTTGTCTGTCTATTGTACGGTATCCTTCTCTGGCTGGGAGGAATTGCGGCTTTTATTTTTTTCAGCGGCCCAGATGAAATGCGAGACAATGTCAGGATTCGTATGGTTTAATAAGGGAACCGGAATATTCCGGGCAACTTGATGTGAAGGTGGGCGTACATATGATTGAAGGAATCTGGAACCGCTTTCGTCACGCAACCGGCATTGGATTAACGGTCATACTGCTTATGGCCCTGTTAGCTGGCTGTTCGGAATCCATTGAGGAAAAACATGACAGGATAATCGAAGAAAATAGGCTTACGCCGGAGGAAATGCCGAGAGAGGAGCCGCCGCCTGCTGATAACGCTGCACTCCCTTATGTGGCTCCGCTTACTGGTCTTGGGCTGCAGCAGGAAGCGGTCAAGCGGCCTATCGCGGTCATGATTAACAATTACTCCGCTGCGCGTCCGCAATCGGGCCTGCCTCATGCCGATATGGTATGGGAGGTGCTGGCTGAGGGGGGAATAACGCGGCTTGTGGCGATCTTTCAAAGTGATGAGTTCACGGATTCTATCGGGCCGATCCGCAGCATCAGGCCATATCTGATCTCGCTTGGCGAGTCATTCGGAGCGGTGCTGACCCATGCGGGCGGAAGTCCGGACGGCTATGCGATTCTGCAGCGGCAGAAGAAGGATTATCTCGATGAGATCACTAATGCGGGCAGTTATTTCTGGCGGGAGAAGTTCCGCAAGGCGCCGCATAATCTGTATTCCAATCTGGAGAAGCTTCGCGCAGGCGCTGCGAAGAAGAAATACGCGGAGACGACGGCGATCCCAACCTATCCGTTCTCGGAGGAGGGTGCGACGGGCTCCGGTACAGTGGCGACGAATGTTGAAATTAACTTCCTGCTCAAAAATTATAAGGTTTCGTACGTGTACGATGCCGCACAGAACTTATATGCTCGTTCCATTAATGATAAGCCGCATACGGATTTGACGACAGAGAAGCAGCTGACGACAACGAATATCGCTGTGCTGGGCGCTTCGCATAAGGTCTATGATGATGTTGGGAGATTGGATATTGATCTGGAATCCGGCGGTTCGGCAATATTGATCCAGCGAGGGCGGGCGGTGGATTGCACGTGGGAGCGCGGTGGTGACGGCGTCATCCGGCTGATGAAGGACGGCAAGGAGCTTCCGCTTGTGCCGGGCAAAACATTTTATCATATCGTTCCGAATAAGCCGACCTTCGCAGAGCATGTGAAGCTCAGCTAGGGCTCGGGGTCAGGGAGCAGAAACTGTAACGCAGCTGGTTGAGTGCGGTTGTTCGGATCCATGCTTGTCAGGGGAGCCGCGAGCGGTGCCATGTGCCGCTTGCGGCTCTTCGTCAAGAAGCGGTTAAAAACCGCTCCGTTAGAAAATAATAGGGGTACGGAAGCAAGCAAATCTCGTTTTTATGGCATAAATCCGAAAATTGTCATAAAACATTTACAATCCCTTAACAATTGAAAGGTAAACTATGTTAAGATATTGTCGGTTCTTTGTGTGCCGACAACGTTATAATGCAGATGACGAAGGGGATATCTTACCGATGTTCAAAAGAAAAGACGTGTTTTTTACGACGCTGGAAGGAATGGCGGACATTCTACTCGAAGCAGTGGAATATTTCGAACAGAATGTTTCCAAAATCGAAGATGTCACTGTGTTTGCAAAAACGATGAAAGAGTTCGAAACCAAGTGTGACCGTCACGTACATACGATTCTGACGGAGCTCAACAAGACGTTCATTACGCCGATCGAGCGTGAGGACATCATGGCACTTACCACCTCGCTGGATGATGTGCTGGATGGCATTGAAGCTTGTGCGTCACGCTTTGAGATGTACGATATTCGCGAGCCAGACGAGTACATTCAATTGTTCGCGGACAATATTCTCCGCTGTGCCCAGCAAATCAAGAAAGCGATTTATTTGCTGACAGAGAAGAAGCTGCTTGCAATGCGCGAGCCCGCAATCCATATCAATGAGCTTGAGAATCAAGCCGATGATCTGCTGCGTGTATGCGTGAAGGGCCTGTTCGCTAAAGTGAAGGATCCGATCGAGCTGATCAAACGCAAGGAAATTTACGAACGCTTGGAACAGACGACAGATTATTGTGAAGATGTCGCCAACACACTCGAGACGATCATCATGCGTAACAGCTAAGGAGCAGGTGACAGGCGGCTATGGATATTTATTTGTTGGTTGGTATTGTTATTTTTCTTGCCTTGGCATTTGACTTTATAAATGGTTTCCACGATACGGCTAATGCAATTGCAACGTCGGTATCGACACGGGCATTGTCCCCGAGATTGGCCATCGTTATCGCTTCGACCATGAATTTCGTAGGCGCCATTCTGTTCACAGGGGTAGCGAAGAAGATCGGCGGCAGTGTGGCGGACCCCACAACGATCGATAACGGGGTTGAGGTCATTATCGCCACACTCATCTCCGCGATTGCATGGAATCTCATCACATGGTGGTTCGGGATTCCTTCCTCATCCTCACATGCGCTTATCGGCTCTCTTGCGGGTGCTGTCGTTAGTGCGAACGGGATGGACGGCATCAACGCAAGCGGATTTATCAGTATCGTTCAGGTGCTGATCCTGTCGCCGCTCATTGCTTTTGCCGGGGGATTCGCCGTGATGTGGCTCTTGAAGCAGATCTTCGCCAAGTCCAGTCCGCATCAGATCAACAAGGGCTTCCGGACAGGACAGATTATTACAGCGGCATTCCAGTCGTTCACGCACGGTACGAATGATGCGCAGAAGGCGATGGGGATTATGACCTTCGCGCTTGTAGCGGCGGAATTGCATGAAGATATCAATGTTATCCCCTGGTGGGTTAAAGTATCGGCTGCCCTCGCAATGGCGCTCGGTACTTCTCTCGGCGGATGGAAAATTATAAAGACGATGGGTACGAAAATTTTCAAAATCGAGCCCATTAACGGCTTTGCCGCAGATATTACGTCAGCCTCGGTTATTCTGACCGCTACGCTGGCGCATCTGCCCGTAAGTACGACGCATGTTATTACATCGTCGATTCTCGGTGTCGGCAGCGCGAAGCGCTTCTCGGCGGTGAAGTGGGGAATGGCGGGACGGATCGTCATGTCATGGATCATCACGATCCCGATTACGATGGTTATCGCTGCACTCGTATACAAGGTTATGGCATTGTTTATGTAAATTTCGGGAGCTGGACGCTGGCGGGCAAGACGTCTTCATAGGACGCTGCTTGCCGATTGTCCGGCTTTTTTATTATGCAGGGGCTGTACCATCATCCTCTACCAGTCAGCAGCAACTCTCTCCGCCGCCATAACCTGCAACGGCAATAAGTGTGCCCTGTAGGTTCCCCAGCGTAGCCTTCACCTTCTCCAAGTGTGGTTGTTTGGAGGTAGGGTGACAGAGTAAGAAAGCCTGCGATTGTGCATGAATTTCGGTTTCAAGACGCCTTAAAAGTAAAATTCCTGCGATCGCGCATGAATTTGAGGGGGAATCGGCCGATAAGGGGGAACGAAGGTGAAATGCCTGCCCTCTGGCAGGTATTTCACCTTTATCAGGTCAGAAACGAAAGAAAAAATGCGGTTTCGCATGTTTTGCATAGCGGGGAATCGAATCGGGACAGCTCCTTGCTTAGGAAGCGGGGGTGCTGCGTTGCTTGGTTTAGCGCTTGCGCGGGCGGGTACGGCGACGCTGGCCAGCTTTGGCGCCGCTGCCGGTCCGGCGGCGTTTCTTGCGGCGCGGGGGTGCGGCTAATCCGTCTGTATCATCCTCGGCGATAGCGGCGGAATCGCCTTTCTTGCCGAAGGAGCCGGCAAGCACTTTGATCAGCGGGGCCATCTGGGAGACGCTGTTGACGACCTTTTGCACCTTCGTCATGGTGTTGACGATGCCGTCGATTCCCCCGATGCGGTCTACGAAGCCCTTGATGTCATTCAAGCTGTTGCCGAAGGAGAAGCCGCCTGATTCTTTGGCTGTTTCGACAAGCTCGCCAGCCTGAGTCGGAGCAGAGGGCAAGAGATTGATCGGTGTTGTTGCCGGCTGAATGATTATGGACGGTGTACTGGATTGAAGCTGCGAGGAGTCGAAGGGTGTAGGCAAGCCAGATCCTGTGCTGCTGCCGCCGCTGTTGAAGAAGGGTTCAGAGATGGAGATGCCGGGAAACGGGTTCTCACTTTGGCGATAGTGCGCGAGCGGCGGCTCTGAGCGTCTCATGTACGGATCGTAGCGGTATTTCACGCGGATCACAACCTTTGGGTGGTTTTGGTATTAGTCTATGGGGTAGGCAAACATAAGGATTGGACTAATGCCCGTTGCGGCAGGATTTTTGCTGCGGGGCTCATGAGCGTCCAATGATGATTTTTGTTGGGTTGTTGATGCTTGCTGGGTTGTTGGTTGTTAGTCTGTTGGCTGTTAGCTGTTAGCGGTGGGCAGCGGACTGCGGGTGGCGGAAGGCGGACAGCGGACTGCGAGTGGCGGAAGGCGGACAGCAGACAGCGACAGCGGACAGCAGACGGCAGACAGCAGACAGCAGACAGCGGACGGCAGACGGCAGACAGCAGACAGCAGACGGCAGACAGCAGACAGCAGACGGGAGACAGCAGACAGCAGACGGTCGGGTGGATGGTCTTCTATCCGGTAAAGCGTGAATACGGTGACGCTTGAAAAGTAGGTAGGAAACCGATACAATGAAAAGAATAATTAGTTCTCGTAGGAGTGAGCAAGCGATGCAGCTTAAGAAACTGAACGACAAGACGATTGACCAGCTGTTCGAAGCGGTTCTTACGCTGAAGACGGTAGAGGAATGTTATGTTTTCTTTGATGATTTGTGCACGGTGAATGAGATTCAGTCCCTGTCCCAGCGCCTTGAAGTGGCGCGTATGCTGGGCAAAGGTTCGACGTATAATCAGATTGAAGCGGAGACGGGCGCCAGCACGGCGACAATCTCGCGGGTGAAGCGCTGCCTGAATTATGGCAATGACGGCTACCGGATGGCGCTGGAGCGCGCGGGGCGCTAAGTCGATGAAGCCAGGAGTACTCGTAATCAGTCACGGGTCGCGTGAAGCGCAATGGGTGCGCCTTGTGGACGAAGCGGTAGCGGAAGTCGCCGAGGCTATCGGGCAATGGCCAGTCGGTCGTGACGACCACGATTCGGCGGCGTTGACGATGACTTCCGTGCCGGTCGTCTCGTCGTTTCTGGAAATTGTCGAGGGTCGGCTTATTCAAGACGGAATCGATCGGCTTGCAGCGGAAGGCGTAACGGATGTGTACGTTCTTCCGCTCTTTGTGTCGTCCGGCAGTACGCACGTGGACGACATTGCGCAGGCGTTCGGCCTGCCGCCCGTATCGGCGGCTCGCGAGGGCGAGCTGGCGCCGTTCCGGCTGGATGGCCGAGCGGATGGCTGGGTTGGCAGTGGGGCAGGTGCCGCTGCTGATAATCGCGGGGACTGCGTCGACGGGCCACTGCGGTTGCTGGTGCACTTCGGCCAGCCGATTGATGATGATCCGGAGATTGCGGAGCTGCTGCTCTCGAACATTCGGGAGCTGTCGGAAGCACCGGAGCGGGAGCGGCTGCTGCTTGTGGCGCATGGCTCCGTTGAAGCGGGATTCTACGGCCGCTGGCGCAGCGGGATGACGCAGCTTGCAGGGCGGCTGCGTAGCTTGGGCGGATTCGCGGGAGCGGAGATCGCGATGCTGCTGCCGAATCAAGCGGCATGCAAGCTGCGCGTCATGCTGCGCAAGCAGCCGGACAGTGCGGTAATCGTAGTGCCGCTGTTTCTGAGCAGTGGTTATTTTACACGGACGGTTATTCCAGAGCGGCTCGGCGAGCTGACGTACCGTTATAATGGACAGTCGATGCTGCCTCATCCCTGTATTGCACGCTGGATGGTTCGGCAGATTGACGGATGGCTGGCTGGATTGGTGCAGCAGTAGAATGAATGGATGCGGGAAGAATGGGGTAAGTGTACTCGTAGCGGATTCCGTTCATGAGCGGATTGGAATGGTATGGGGGCGGACACAATGTCTATTAAGCGGGCACGATTGATATATAACCCGACATCGGGACGGGAAGAGATCAAGCGGCGATTGCCGGATATTTTGCAGCGGTTGGAGCAGGGCGGCATTGAGACGAGCTGCCATGCGACGGCTTGTGAGGGCGATGCGACGATTGCGGCAAAGGATGCGGCAGATCGCGGCTTTGACATGATTATTGCGGCAGGCGGAGACGGCACGCTGTATGAAGTCATTAACGGACTTGCGGAGAAGGAGTTCCGGCCGCCGCTCGGGATTTTGCCGCTGGGGACGACGAATGATTTTGCAAGAGCGCTGGGCGTTCCGAAGCATTGGGAATACGCGGTTGATCTGATTACGCAGCAGTATGCGGCTCCGATCGATCTCGGCAGGGCGAACCAGCGGTATTTTATCAATATCGCCGGTGGCGGCTCGCTGACAGAACTGACCTATGAGGTTCCGAGCAAGCTGAAGACGATGATCGGGCAATTGGCCTATTATATGAAGGGTCTGGAGAAGATGACCCGGCTGCGGCCAACCGAGCTGAAGCTGCAGGCTAAGGAGATCGGCGAGATCCACGAGGAGATTATGCTGTTCCTGATCTGCAACAGCAATTCGGTCGGGGGCTTTGAGAAGCTGGCGCCGGATGCGCAGCTCGATGACGGCATGTTCGATGTGGTGGTGCTGAAGAAATGCAATCTGGCGGAGTTCATCCGTATTGCGTCTCTGGCGCTGCGCGGCGAGCATTTCAACGATCCGCATGTGGTGCATTTCCAGACCAGGGAGCTGACGGTGACGACACCCGATTATGTGCAGCTGAATCTGGATGGCGAATACGGCGGCACGCTGCCGTGCACGTTCACGGTGCTGCCGTCGCATTTGAAGATTTTTGTGGATGAGGCAGGGGAGTCGACGTATCGGTAGTCGGTAGGCTTTCGGCCCGGGCAGGGCTAGTATCGGTATCGAGGAAGTGCAAGTGTTTGTAAGCAGATAAATGAGTGTAACGGAGCGATTAGTTCACATGAGTGTAGTGCCAGTTAGTAAAAATGACGAGGTTGTCGTCGACATTGTCGGCTTGACGCATGATGGCGAAGGGGTAGGCCGCGCAGACGGCTTTACCCTTTTTATACAGGGGGCACTTCCCGGCGAGCGCGTGCGGGCGAAGGTGCTGAAGGTGAAGAAGCAGTATGGCTATGCCAAGCTGATGGAGATGGTCGTGGCGAGCGCGGAACGTGTGGATGCGCCCTGCGCGATCTATAAGCAGTGCGGCGGCTGCCAGCTGCAGCATATGGACTATGCCGCCCAGCTGAGCTGGAAGCGGCAGCATGTGGTGGACAACCTGGAGCGGATTGCGAAGCTGCGGGTTGCTGGTGATGGTGTGGTGGCGGCAGCGGCGGGCGATGGAGCAGGAGTTGGAGCTTCGGTAGGGACAGCGGATAATGGAGCTGGAGTTGGAGCTTCGGCTGACGGCGTGAATGCGGGCGTTGTCGTGCATCCGACGATTGGGATGGATGATCCTTGGCGCTACCGGAATAAGGCACAGGTGCCGATGGGGATGGAAGCTTCAGGCCTGATCGGCGGATTCTATGCGCGGGGCAGCCATCGAATTATCGATATGAATGAATGCCTCATTCAGCATTCCAGCAATGATGAGATCATTGCCCGCGTGAAGGCCATTGGGCGTGAGCTTGGCGTGACGGCTTATAGTGAGGAGACAGGGCGGGGATTACTGCGCCATGTGATGGCTCGCGTTGGCGTATTGTCTGGCGAGATGATGGTCGTGCTTGTGACGAATGGATCGAAGATCCCTGCGGTGGAACGTTGGATTGAACGGATTCGGGAGAGCGTTCCGGGCGTGAAGAGTATTGTGCAGAACGTGAATACGCGGAAGACGAACGTTATTTTTGGCGATGAAACCCGTGTGCTCTGGGGTAGTGATGTTATATATGATGAGCTGGACGGCATTCGTTTCGCGATCTCCGCGCGGTCGTTCTATCAGGTGAATCCGGCGCAGACGGTGGAGCTGTACCGCCAAGCGGTGGACTATGCAGGACTGACAGGCACCGAGACGGTTATTGATGCGTACTGCGGGATCGGTACGATCTCGTTGTTCCTGGCACGCCGCGCAGGCCGTGTGTATGGGGTGGAGATTGTGCCTGAGGCTATCGAGGATGCGAAGCGCAATGCGGAGCTGAATGGCATCGGGAATGCGACATTTGAGGCAGGGGCCGCAGAAGTGGTCATTCCGCGCTGGCGGAAGGAAGGCATCGTGCCGGACGTCATCGTTGTAGACCCACCGCGCAAGGGCTGCGATGCGGAGCTGCTGGAGACGATACTCGCGATGCAGCCGGAACGCGTGGTGTACGTGTCATGCAACCCGTCCACCTTGGCGAGAGATCTGCGAGTGCTGGAGGACGGCGGGTACCGGACGGTTGAGGTGCAACCGGTGGATATGTTTCCTTGGACGGTGCATGTGGAGTGTTGTGTATCACTATATTATTACAAATGATGGGAACTGTAAGGCTTTGGGAGGCCAGACAGGGAGGTCGGGTTAATAGGCAAGTGAAATGCTCGCTCAAAAAGCGGGCATTTTACGGTTTATTGCGGGAACAGTCGCCTAATCTCCCTTCAATAAGCCGACACGAGGCGACGTGTGCGCGGACAGCGGTATTCCCAAATAAGGGCTTCGGCATCCCTTTAAGGAAGGGAGAAAAGTAACAGTTATTGGAACAACGGTAGGTGTGGTATAATAAATCTAATAAGTACGATGACAGGAATGATAAAAATGATTCCTAAAAAAATGGATTTACAAACAGCTAGCGCAATTAAATCGATCCTTCAAAAATTCAACATAAATAATGCACGTGTTCTCATTGATCTTGATAAACAGACCGTGGAGGCGCAAGAGGACGACTACTCCGTTGATGATATTTTGGAAGCAGCCGGTGTACTATCTCCAGAACGAGGAAAAGAACTTCTTGAAGAAGTGAAAAGATCGCGCGAGGAATGGAATGCATGAGCAACGGTTATTTGTTGGATACGAATATTGCGATTGCAATCTTTATGAATGAAGGTAACGTTGTCGATTTTGTTCAGCAGCCCCTCGTGATAAAATGCAGATCTATTTTTCTACAATTACAGAATGTGAAGTGTTTGCTGGGTTAAAACCTGAGGAACAGCTTCGCGCAGAGAAGTTGTTTACAACAAAAAGATGTATAGACGTTACCTCTGACATTGCGAAACTGGCCGGATCTATTCGCAGAGACCAGAAGGGCAAGGGCCGGAAGTTGAAAACTCCTGATGCGCTTATTATTGCGACAGCTCTGGTTAATAATCTCATAGTAGTATCTAGGGATGCTGATATGAGCTTTGTTCAGAGTGAATTAGAAGTACCGCTTTTAAAAATATAACTTGATTTAAGCGAAGTCGTCTCTCTCACTTTTACTTGGGGAGGCGGCTTTTCGTGTATTCACTGGATGCTGTGATTAAATAGGATATCGCCAAGCGATTCTCAAGCTGCAAAAAGCCCAAGACAGCACGAAGCTCACGCTTCCCGACATTGCGAAGCTGACCAACATCAACCAACTTGACCGCCAACTGGCCCTGCTTTTAATCAAACGCATCGAAGTGAAGGAGAACGGGGACTGCACGATCATCTATAATTTTACCGTCTAGTCCCCTTATTTTTTTCTATGGAGATAGTGGCGGCCCAGCACATGTGGAGTCGGTAATATTGATGGTTCGTAATGACTGAGATGTGATAGTATCGCTTAAATGCTTTGTACGGAGCAGCATGGAAGGAGTTAGCCTATAGGAGTAACTGCTACGGTTACTGCTACAGGAACGACTAATGGGACGAATGGAAAAATAGTTCATTTGAAAATCCATGCAGACTGTCCGAAATGCGGCGTTAAAATGAGTATGATGATGTTCTCTAATAATGCTTGCTAGAGCGCCTGTTTAGGCGCTCTTACTTTTGTTAGGGGAATCACTTCTTATTTCGAATTATCTTCGACTATCAATCTTTTGGAGGCTATTTTCCTCTAAAATGTTGTTTTTCAATATTTCTTGTTTCTATTCTCTATACAATGGTAAAATATCATGGGAACATGTGTTTGTTTTGGTATTATCTACGGATAGGGGGATAGGCGTGATGGAAATCGTTGAAATAGAGCAATTCTCGGTATTAGGAAAGGGCGTTGCTAATGAATCTCCCGCTTGTTTCGTTAAGGAGCCGATGCATACATGATCCAATTGACGAACCGCCAGGCACGGCAATTTCTGTTATTGAAGCACGGGCTGTTAGGCGAATATCAATTTACCGGAAAGCAGGGCGTATTGGATTTTGTACGGCAAGTCGGCTGTATTCAATACGATCCCATTGATGTTTGCGGAAAAAACGCTGAACTGGTGCTGCAGTCGCGAATCAAAGGATTTACAAAGAACATGCTTGATGAGTTGTTGTATAAAGATAGATTCCTGATCGATTATCCCGACAAGAATCTGGCTATTTTCCCTATCGAAGACTGGCCTTATTTTGACCGATATAGGCAAGCTGCCCGACAACATGCCAAGCGCTATCCCGAAATGGAGGCGTTGACAGAGCAAATACGGACACACATCCAAAGTCACGGTGCGCTTAGTTCGGATGATTTGAAATTGGATGGAAATTTCGCTTGGCGATCAGCCATTCACTGGAGCGGCGGAAACAATACATCTCGGTCGGTGCTGGAGCAGATGTACTCGACAGGCGAGTTAATTATCCATCACAAAAAAGGAACACGTAAATATTACGATATCGCCGAGAAGTACATACATCCTAATTTGATGAATGCGTCGGAGCCGCTGGAGAGCGACCTTGAGCATCACAAGTGGCGGGTATTGCGCCGGATAGGCGCCATTGGACTTTTGTGGGATCGTGCATCTGATGCCTGGCTGAATATATGGGGATTGAAAGCGGAGCAGCGAAACGAGGTTTTCCGCCAGTTGTTGCATGAGGCTCGCATTGTTGCTGTTGCCGTGGAACAAATGAAGGATACCCTGTACTGCCGCGCGGAGGATTTGCTGCTTATTGAAGCCGTCCTGCAAAATCCGGAACCGAAATTGCGCTGCGAGCTGATTGCCCCACTGGATAACTTGATATGGGACAGAAAGCTGATCAACCAATTGTTTGGATTCGATTACACTTGGGAGATTTACACGCCTGCAATCAAACGGAAATTCGGCTATTATGTGCTGCCTTTATTATACGGAGAAAGCCTCATCGGACGAGCTGAGGTAATCGTGGAGCGAAAAACCGGGACGCTCGTTGTTAAAAACATCTGGTACGAGAACGGCATAAAGCCAACAAAGCAATTGCGGATAGCCTTGAACATTTGTTTTCAAAATTTTGCATTATTCAACGGATGTGAGACGATATCGGCAGAGTCTAAGTCAAAGATACTTGGTATGCAATCTGGCATTATGCCATAAGAATAACTCATTTGCTCAAGAGAGGCGGCTTTTCATCAAGAGGGCTCTTTTTTGCGCGGTTTTTTGGCATTACGAACAACAAGAGATGGACACAGTCGTTATCAACTGAAGGATCGTGTATTGACGCTGAACGGAAGCCCAATCCGTAAGGAAGAGTTGCTCCGACTGGCTGGTGATCCTACTTTGATGTATTTGAGATCGAGCCATTGCTGGAATATGACATATTCGAGCTCTGCCCCTCGAAGCAGGGGGCTGTACCGCACCCGTTCAGAAACGACTAATGTTTGAGATGTATTGGAGAATATAATAAAAAAGAGGGGCTGTCCCTCTTTTTCTTCTACCCGATAAACTACCGTTTTCCGTAACAACAAGTGCTTGCTCTGCTAATAGTCGTTCTATATAAGAGGAGAAGTTGCATTCTAAAACTGGACTTCGCTCGTGCGAACCATTGTAGCAAATTGGGTTAGAATGCTATTATGATGGTTGATGATTTGTTCTGCGGTTAAATGATCTGAATCATAAGTGCTGTGGCAATTCTCTGCCAATTCTACCTTGTAGCCGTGCGAATAAGCACTTTTCACCGTTGTGTCCACGCAATATTCGGTTTGTACGCCGCATATGACTAGAGTGTCAATACCTTGATCACGCAGCTGGTGATTGAGCTCGGTATCTAGAAACGAATCCGCGTAATATTTAATAATGATAGGATCATGTGCAAGGGGAGCGATCTGTTCATGTACTTGCCATAGCGGCTGATTCTCCGATCTTAGGGAACCCTGCGGCTCAGTAAACATGACGTAGAATACGGGTGAATTTGCCTTTCGAGCTTTATCGATTAATTGCTTAGTATTTTCTAGCAGTTTCTCTTCCTGGTAAAGAGGTTTCCCGCCATAGTCCTTCCATATAAATGGCATAACCTGCATGTCAATAATTAGTAGCGCCTTTGTCATCTCAGATGACCCTCCTTGAATCTGATTTCTTTTTCTCATATTTCCATAGTCCATGTTGGTTGCAATACGCATACAACGTTCCGCCGTACATGATTGGGAAGCGTACTTCTGCGAGTTGTTCCGGGTACAATTTGATGAGCATCACCCTGTCATACGAAACGTAGGCTACAAAAGAGATGTAATGGTCTCTGCTCATCTCATGCGTAATGGTAACAAAGTAATCCTCTTCAATTTCGTCAACGGTTATTTCGTGCTCATCGTTCTCCGATTGGGGCAGCAGCGGCTCCAGTACCCTGCCGCAGCATGAAATGCTCGTTACCCCTGTACTGGTCATAACATTGCCACAGCTTTGACACGCGTAAAATTTCACGTTCTTCATATTTCCTCCGTCCTGCTCATTCGGATTTAGATCTCCGGATAGAATCTTCTCGATATTTACTCCTAATATGTTGGATAGCTCGCCAAGCAAGGACACGTCCGGGCATCCTAAACCGCGCTCCCACTTGGAAATCGTCTTATCACTAATATTCATAAGATGGGCTAATTCTTTTTGAGTCATTCTTTTCTCTTTACGAAGACTCTGAATCAGCCGTCCCACCTTGATGCAATCCATATTGTCCACCTCCTGTAAATTTAGAATATCAAGTATATTTGCCTCTTACAATCAACGCTCCGTAGAGTTCGTACAGCAACTGTTCAATGTAATTGTAGTATTCCTGATCCAGAGTTAAACACAAGAATTGGATTGGCGTATGTTAAAGAAGCGAAAGATCGTGGAGCAGATATGGTTTTGTTTCCCGAATGCTGGATAACCGGTTATGCCTTTCCTGATATTGTAGAAACAAATTTGCCGTCACACGAGATAGAGAATCATCCGGATTTTAGAGCGTGGTATGATGCTGCAATTGACGATAACAGTCCTTGGCTAAAATCTTTTCAAGATATTGCAAGAGAATTATCGATTGGAATTGTTATAACAAGCTTTACAAAAGGAATAAAACGCCCACAAAATTCGGCGTTTGTCATTGATCGGAACGGAGAGATATTATTAAAGTATAGTAAAGTCCATACTTGTGATTTCGCTGCTGAACGTATATTAGAGAGCGGAACCGAATTTAAAGTATGCGATTTTGATGGTGTGAAGATCGGTATCATGATTTGTTACGACAGGGAGTACCCGGAAAGTGCAAGATTATTGATGTTAAAAGGTGCTGAAATAATATTGGTTCCTAATGATTGCGGGTGCATGGAACCTCGATTGCAAGTTCTTTCGACAAGAGCATATGAGAATATGGTTGGTATTGTAATGGCAAACCCACCTGGTGAAGATGCTGGATGTTCATGTGCATTTAGTCCAATCGTTTGGGATATGAATGGGAAATCGGTAAAGAATACAATTATGTTAGCGGATAATGTGACAGAAGGTCTCTATCTAGCCAAATTTGATTTAGAGGAATTAAGAAACTATCGAAATAGAGATATGATGGGAAATACGTTTAGAAAAGTTAGTGCATATCAAGAATTATTAAATGATAAAGTGGACGCTCCTTTTATTCGGTTGAAACGCTAGCATAGGCTTAGAATAAAGGAATACAGTTGATTAGCAAACACTTAAAGTGTTTGTTAGAATTTAATTATAGTGTTAATCAAAGGTGAGGGTTATGTTATGCCAAAAAATGATAATATGCTAACCATTCTATGGATGTTGAATTCGGAAGAGAAATTGACTGCGAAGCAAATATCGGAAAAATTGGAGATAAATATAAGAACAGTTTATCGGTATATGGATGCATTATGTGCCAGTGGCGTCCCTATCATATCCGACACCGGGCACAATGGCGGGTATAGCTTGCTGCACAATTTTATCAAATCTCCTCTGTTATTTAGTATGGATGAAAAAAAGACACTGCTTCATGCTGCCCTATTTGCAAAAGAAGCCGGGTATCCTTTGAGTGAGGCACTAGAGAATGCAACATCCAAGTTGAAAATGTATTCGAATCAGGAGCAGGAAAGGTTACTAAGCCATCATTTAGCCGGATTTGAAGTAATAAACCGCAGGGGATACCCCGCTGTACAGCCGGTATTGCAGGAATTGGAGCACGCTGTAGCAAATGAATGGTCTGTAGAAATTTCTTATCGTAACAGTCATGAAGAGCAGTCCCCCAATAGGGTAATAGACCCCTATGGCGTGGTTAATTGGAACAATAAGTGGTACACCATTGCATTCTGCCACCTGCGGAATGAGATCCGCAGCTTTCGGGTAGAACGAATTCTGAGCATCACACGCAAGCCATTCTCATTTAGGCGTCCCAATGAATTTTCAGCGCGTACTTTTTTTATGAATAATCTGTTACCAGATGCAGCAGGTAAATCCGGATACATTTCTTTAATTATTAGTGGCAAGGCAGAGGCGTTGGATGATCTATGCATACATTGGTTTTTGGAGCATCATTTGCAGGAGCGGACATCGACGCAAGCCATTTTTTTACTTGAGGAAGAAGCACTGTATACACATGTTCCGTTAATCATTCTTCCTTATGGGAAATCCATTCGAGTTATAGAGCCACAGAATCTAAAGAATAAACTTGTGGCGGTTGCTTCAGAGTTAATGGAATATTATCAAGTTTAACAGCTTCACTGACAGCATTTGTCAGTGAGGTTGTTTTATTATAAGGATAACCACTCATTACAGATGAATGGTTGCTGTTACCTAATAAACCTGATGAGGAGCACTTAGAAATGAATAATACCGTATATCTTTATGTGTTTGATACCATGTCCGATTGGGAAATAGGTTATTTAGCCGCCGAACTGAACTCTGGAAGATACTTCAGACAGGGGCTGGCTCCTGCCAAAATAGTCACCGTTGGGATAGAAAAGACTCCAGTAACTACAATGGGCGGATTGAAAATAATGCCTGACATCAAAGTGGATGAGTGCAGCATTAAAAGCGTAGATGCACTGATTTTGCCTGGTGGAAATACATGGACAGAAGCTGTTCACGTACCCATATTAAAAATGGCCGAGATGTGTTTAAAGGAAGGGATAGTCGTTGGAGCAATTTGCGGTGCTACCTTAGGACTTGCTCAAGCAGGATTGTTAGATTCACGTTGGCACACAAGCAATGATTTGGCCTACCTTAAAATGATCTGCCATTCTTACACGGGCGAAGAATATTACAAAGTGGAATCTGCTGTTACCGATGGGGAATTGATCACTGCATCCGGAGTAGCTCCATTAGAATTTTCTGTTCATGTTTTAAAAGCGCTAGATGTATTTTCTCCCAAAACATTAGACGCTTGGTATCGTCTTAATAAAACTCATGAACCTAAATACTTCCACGAGCTAATGAGTTCAATCCAATGACAGTATAAGGATACAAGGCATGTGGTCGCTTCATGAAATGGAGGGGACTGGCGGTGAACCGGATGTTGTTGGTCATGACAATAAGACGGACGAATACATTTTTTGCGATTGTTCAGCGGAAAGCCCTAAAGGTCGCAGAAGTGTATGTTACGACCGTGAAGCGCTGGAGTCACGGAAAGAACATAAGCCGCAAAATAATGCGGTAGAAATGGCAGCTGCCATGGGTATTGATCTTCTGACAGAAGATCAATACTGGGAGCTGCAGAAGCTTGGAAGCTTCGATTTGAAACGTCTAGCTGGGTGGAAACACCCGATAATATTAGAAAGCTCGGCGGGGCCATCTTTTGCGATCGTCGCTATGACACTGTCTTCGTTTACCACAATGGAGCAGAATCCTATTATGGTGCCAGAGGTTTCCGTGGCTCCCTAAGGGTCTAGTATAAAGAGAGCACCCGTTGCCGGGCGCTCTCTTTATACTTTCTGCCCGGACGACTGTGTCGAATCTGTCGATCCAAGCTACAATTGACCGTACCATTCGGCTAGCTCTGCCGAAGGCTAAATATTGAGTTCTTGCTTGAGCAGCACTTCAATCAAGCGGGCCTGAACCGCTAATGGATTTCTATTCGCTAACTTAAGGTTATCCCGCATGTGCTTATCGGCGTGCAGGATAACCTTATTTCACGATAAGAGGGGTGCCGGTTGGTCATTAGCCATTCCTAATCTTACGTCAATATTAAGTGCTCAATACATGAGGAGTAAGTAATAGGAATACAACGAGGGGATTCCTGCTATTCATCAAAGTGTAAGGAAATGCTATAATGAAAGTAGTGAAGGAATGGAGTGAGATGCTCATGTTGGAATTGCTTGATCCGCGTGTCGATGTCATCTTTAAGCGTATTTTTGGCAGTGAGCATAATAAGGATGTACTGCTAGCGTTTTTGAACAGCACTTTTCGGGACGCAGGCGAGTCACCCTTGACGGAGATTGTCTTGCTCAACCCATATACAGAAGCGGATAGTCCTGATGACAAGCAATCCATTATGGACATCAAGGCCAAGACCTCTAAGGGAGAGTTGCTGAATATCGAGATGCAGCTCTTTAACCCGTACCATATGGAAAAACGAACGCTGTTTTACTGGTCTGAGATGTACTACCATCAGATTCCAAAGGGCAGCAATTACAATATATTAAAGAAGTGCGTGACCATCAATATCCTGAACTACTCCTGTCTGCCCAACAATCGCTATCACAGTGTTTTTCATTTGCGTGAGGATCACACCGGCATTCCGCTCTTGGACGATATTGAGATTCATGTGATTGAGCTGACGAAGCTGAATGAATATGCGGCAGAGTTGGAGGAAGGCGGTTTGGTAAACTGGCTGCTATTTTTGAAGGGAGTAAATAAATCAAATTGGGAGGTGTTAACCATGAAAGAGCCGATGCTGAAAAAAGCGATGGACACGTTGGAGTTTTTAAGTCAGGATGCGGCAGCGCGAATGGCTTATGATGCCCGGATGAAGGCGCTGAGCGATGAGAAGTCGCGTATTGAAGGGGCCAAAGTGGAGACAAGCACTGAAATTGCCGCCAAGCTCTTGAACAGGGGCGTAGATCTGCAAACCATTGCGGAAGCAACCGGGCTGTCTATAGAAGAAATCAAGGCGCTGCAACCCATAAACTGATGGCAGACTCCAGCTTTAGAAAAACAATTTGCTTCACATCGTGTGGATTGGATTCCTGATTGGGTCGAACAGGTTGAAAAAAGATATTTCAAATGAGAAGAACAGCTGCATTTTATGAGTTGTTCTTTCTTTCATTGTATGGAAGTACGAACATATACTCGCTGACAGGTATATGCCAAGCAAGATGCACTCCCTCGAAGCAAGACGCCACATTGTGGGGTAAGAGAACGGCGTCTGAATCTACCGCTGTGATCGGTGAGTCTGCTTCGTAACCCGTTCCCTTCTTCATGTTTAAAACTTGGGTTTACACGTTAATGAACCGTCCGGGGGTGGATGGTTTTTCTTACGTTCAAAAAAAGACCTTATTGTGATGTTTGTGTTCAACGCCTAGCAGATATTTGCAGGGTACATTTTCCTTTAATGATGATATTATTTGGATAATCAACGTGCTCATTGCGCTCTTGTAGATTGGGGTTGGGTTCATAATGAGGGGTATTTTCCGATTCGGTTCTCGTACGATCTTGCTTCATATAGCTGCTGCCGTTGTTGTTGGTTTGGTTGCAAGCTATGCCGTCATCTATGCACCGGACTCCCCTAAGATCCAAAGTGAAGAAGGCATTCTGGATTTAACACAGGTTCATGTCAGTGAGAATCCGCTAAAGTTAAAAGGGGAGTGGGCGTTTTACTGGCAAGAGCTGCTGTCGCCTGAGGACATACAGATTCGTTCTGCAAGGGACGGAAATAATGACCGCTGGATCAGCATCCCGAGCTCCTGGCTAGGCTATCGGTTAGATGGTCAGCAGCTGAACGGTACAGGCTTTGCAACCTTTCGGCTGGTCATTGAGCTTAGCGAGCAGGATAGGAATGAGCGACTTGCTCTGCGGCTGCCTACCATTTATCATGCGTATAAATTATGGGTTAATGGAGAACTGCTGGCCGAAGTCGGTGTGGTTGGTCAGGAGAAGAGTGGCGCGACACCGCATCTGTCAACGAAGCTGGTGTTCTTCCAGCCTGAGAACAACACAGTAGAGCTGGTTATGCAGGTAGCGAACTTCCATCATAAGCGAGGCGGCATCACCAAGTATATAGAGCTGGGTGGCAGTGACGTGTTAACAGTCAGGACCAATGTGAGAGTTGCCTCAGAGATGTTCATAACTGCAAGCCTGCTGGTGATTGGCGTGTATAATCTGCTGTTGTTCGTGCAGCGACGCAAGGGCAGGGCGCCGTTGTATTTTGGACTGTTCACCGTGTTGTTCGGAATCCGATCATTGCTGGTCGGCGAGCTCATGATTACACAATTGTTTCCTCATTTTCCGTGGGAATTGCAGTTCAAGATCGAGTATCTGATTCTTTGCATCAGTGGTTATATCGTCACAATGTATTTTGATTGCATCTTCCCGAATTATGTGTCGCGATGGTTTCGTCTTGGCACCCGGATCGCAACCGGCGCACTATGTCTAGCTGTTGTGGTAACCCCTGCACTAATATATTCAAAAATGTTACTGATGATCGGCGTGATCGTTGTTCTGCACATGGTGTATCTGATGGTTGGGCTGGTCCAAGCGGCTGTGCGGCGTAAAGAGGGAGCGCTGATCTTCCTGTTGGTGTCGGTGGTTACTTTAGTTACGGTTATCAACGATTTTTTATATTACAACGAATGGTCGCTGATTGGAGATACATCTCCGCTTGGTCTGTTGGTATTTACGATCGCACAGATGATTCTGCTCTCTTCAAGATTTACGAGGGCGGCATCGAACGAGGAAAGGATTGCACGCGAGCTGCAGGACGCTAACAACAAGCTGACCGAAATGAATATGAATTTGGAGAGGACCGTGCAGGAACGCACACAGGCCTTATCCGCAGCTCACGATGATCTCCGCACTTCGTATGACCGGTTGCTTCACTCCGAGCAAGGGAGGAAGAAGCTCCTTGCCTATATTACACATGATCTGCGTATGCCGCTGTCCAGCATGCTTGGTTATGTAGAAGCTGTGCAGGACCGGGTCAAGCCGGAACGTAATGAACAGTACCTGAAGTATATCCGAGATAACACGATAAGGATTAATCGCATGATCGAGGAGTTGTCCTTCTTGTCGCTTTTGGAGACGGGACAAGTCTCGTACCGAATGGAGCCGGTTTATGTGATTCCCTTCTTGCGTGGTTTTTTTGAACAATATGAGCTGGTCGTGCGTGACGCAGGATTGGATTTCATGCTGGATATCGGAGATGCGGAAGATCAACGACCTGGCTTGCCTGTTGTCGAGATGGATGCGCAAAGATTAGAGCAGGCTTTGTTTAATCTAGTGTCGAACGCGATGAAGTTCACCTCTAGGGAGGGGCTGTTGCGTATTGCGCTAGCTGTGGACAAGGTGAATGATACCCGCTATGCGATCATTAGCGTACAAGATTCTGGCACGGGTATTCCTCCAGATCAGCTTGAGCAAATTTTCAATCGCAATTACAAGTATGATCGACCGGGCGTGGAGAAGGGCGTAGAGGGCAGCGGGCTCGGGCTGGCGATTTGCAGGGAAATCGTACAAGCGCATGGAGGGACGGTTCGAGCGGAGAGCGACGGCAAGACGGGGTCGATATTCTATGTATCGCTTCCTTGTATTGTAGATGAAGGAAGGTGACGGTGTGGTGGACACGCACAAAATAATGATCGTCGATGATGATCCCCATATATGCGAGATTGTTCAGGTGTATTGCGAGAGGGAGGGTTTCATATTCTCCTACAGTCATAGCGGAACAGAAGCCATGAAGCTGCTTGCGTCTTTCGAGCCAGATTTGATTGTACTGGATGTAATGCTGGCTAATGAAAACGGCATTGATTGGTGCATGAACGCACGCAGCTACACGAATGCGCCGATCGTGTTTCTGAGCAGCCGTGAGGAAGACGAGGTAAAAATCAAAGCATTATCCTATGGCGGCGACGATTATGTGACGAAGCCGTTCAGTCCGGGAGTACTCATGGCCAAGATTAAGGCTCATCTTCGCAGGGTGTCGGCGGGCAGAAGGGAACAACTGCTGGAGTTACCGGGTTTGACGCTGGATTTCTACGCACAGTCTGTCAACATGGGTAGTGAAACCATCTTTTTATCGAAAAAAGAGTTCAGTCTACTGTCCTATATGGCACAAAACGTGAATCGTGTCGTTAGTAGTGATGCGTTGTTTCAGCTCATCTGGGGAATGGAGAGTCTGGAGGATACGAGAACGGTCGCTGTACACATCAGTAATTTACGCAAAAAAATCGAGGCTGACCCTGCCAATCCTGAGAGAATCATTACGATTCGAGGGGCCGGATATATGCTGGTTGCCAGAAGTGCGTTGCAAGCGCGAACATAGCGTTAAGGTTGGTGGCACTGTCACCCCACTAAAACCTAAAGCTCGAATGCATTAAACAATAGCGGTGAAGGGATAACCTCCCTTACACCGCTATTGTGCTAGTTTAAATCATATTTTCGTTCGAGAGCTGCCCTGAACTCAAGATTGAATGTGCGAACCCTTAGCAGTGTTACGATTATGACCTTCCTTAATCCTTATAATAAGTAAAGGTCAACAACGTCCTGAATATCTTGTTTAGTAGACATAGGTGTTCCAAAAGGATTGCTTCTGGAATCCTGATAGGCAAATACAAGGGCATCTAAGATATCACTTAAGTTCGAAGCTGTCACTCCGGTTATTCCAGCAAGATTGAATACTTCTTCGTCAGGGGCAGATCCTCCACCGTAAGGATTCAAATAAGCATAGATTGCATCTACCATCATTCCTTGAATAGTCTCAACAACAATCGCTTGAATTTGAGCTAATGTTCTTGGAAGTGGCGTTGCACTGGTTTCCAAATAGTATTGGACGGCGGATAGGTTATCTGATGTGACATCCGTAATACCAGCAGTGGCAAAAGTCATTGCATCAACATTGGTCCATTCACCCGAAGCCGATGCAGCATGGATCAAATCTAGTGCCGCTTGCTTCGTAATATCGTCGATAACTGCATTGACGATGGCTTGAATTTCCGAAACTGTCCACGGGGCCGTTCCGTCCGCGTCCAGCGCGGCTTTAACAGCTGATACATTGGATGTGGTTACGCCCGTAATTCCCGCATTGGCAAAAGTCATTGCATCAACATTGTCCCATTCACCCGAAGCCGATGCAGCATGGATCAAATCTAGTGCCGCTTGCTTCGTAATATCGTCGATAACTGCATTGACGATGGCTTGAATTTCCGAAACTGTCCACGGGGCCGTTCCGTCCGCGTCCAGCGCGGCTTTAACAGCTGATACATTGGATGTGGTGACGCCCGTAATTCCTGCATTGGCAAAAGTCATTGCATCAACATTGTCCCATTCACCCGAAGCCGATACTTCATTGATCCAATCTAGTGCCGATTTCTGCACGCTAATCGTGTACGACACTGACATGATGTCACTGTCTCTCATGCCATTTTGTACCGCAAGAGCCTTGACCGTCATTGCGCTATTCACTACGATCGGAACGCTATATACGAGGCCATTCGTCCTCGTCGGCGTGCTGCCATCTGTCGTATAGTAGATTGTTGCGCCACCCGTTGCGCTAAGCGATACTTGCGTACCTGACACGACAGCTCCGCTTGCAGGATTGGCTGTCGGTGTTGCGAGAATCTGTACAGGGGTCGTAACGTTCGGCGTGCTTGTTGTATCGGTTGTCGGCTTTTCTTCTTCCTTCTTCTTCTCTTCTTCCTTCTTCTTCTGTTCTTCCTCTTTTTTCTTCTCTTCGTCCTCTTTCTTCTTCTGTTCTACCTGTGCTACGTATTGCCCCTTGGCTTCGTATGCGCCCGTAAGAAGCAGAGCACGCGTGGCGTTGGCTTGACCGCCGAACTTTCCGTCCGCTCCGTTGTCCAACAATTTTAGTTTCAACGCCAAGGCGACATATCCCTCCGCCCAGTTAGATACAGTAGAATCATTCACGCCTGGCGTTGCCTTGGCTTCCTCGTTCATGTCGAGTCCACGAACAAGGAACGTCGCGAGCTGCTCCTTCGTCACCTTACCGGCAGGATTGTAAATCCCATTGCCGTAGCCATCCGTAATCCCTGCTGCTTTCACCGCCTCAATGTACGGCAACGCATATCCATTCGCAAGATCATCGGCTTTGACGTCTTTGAATGAAGACATTTTTAAGTCCGTATCCACCTTCAAACCGAAAATCAATGCTGCAACCTTAGCGAATTGAGCTCTGTTCATCTCTTCCTTGATACCGAATTTGCTATCGCTCACACCGTTGAATACACCAGCGGAGATCATCGCGTCGAACTTGGCTTTCGTTGCTGCATCCAGATCCTTCAAGTCCGTAAAGTCGGCTGAAGTCTTCGTAGCGGCTGCTACAAAGCTGATGGAAAAATGAAAGCACAGCAGCACTGCCATCAATAATCCGACAATTTTTTTCCTCATCGTTTGTCCCCCTGAAGTATGATATCGATTTTCCTCCTTCAATTTTATCATGGTAGATTAGTCCATCTATGAAACATAAAGAAAACTTTAAGATTGCGCTTGATGCCTCGCCTTCACTAAAATGAAGGCAGCCTGATGTAACAGTATTTGTGGAGATGGAAGCGTCTTTTTTAACGAGGCAGTTTGATCCGAAACACCGTTTCCACGTTCGGTGTACTGCTCATCTCCACATTGCCCTGATGGGCAAGGGCGATGTCCTTGACAATAGCGAGGCCAATCCCCAATCCTTCTCCCTTTCTTCCGCCATCTACCCGGTAAAAGCGTTCGAAAATATGCGCTTGATGCTCCGGAGGAATACCTCTTCCTTTATCCTTCACGATTATATTCACGGATTGATCATCCGCTGTCAGCCAGATGCCGAGGTACCGTCCATCTTTCCCGTACCGAATTGCATTATCGAGCAGATTGCGCAGTGCCCTTTCCATAAGAGGAGCATCGATAGAGATATGAATATCCTCATCCGGGGCATCGACATCGAGCAGAATCTGATCGCCGTCGAGTATCATGATATATTCGACCGCGATTTTGCGAACGATCTCGGATAGATTATGATCCGCCAAGTGAATGGTCAGATTATCCGCATCCTGGCGCGAGATATCCAGCATTTGATCCAGCAATTTATCCATATATCTGCAGCGTTGAAGAATGATTTTGGCTCTGGTCTGGAGTTCAATTTGATCCTTATAATTGCCGGTGCGAATCATTTCGGCACAGCCGAGCATCGTCGTCAGAGGCGTTCGCAGATCATGCGACAGATTGGATAGCAGAAGCTTGCGCTTGCTCTCGAACTGCTGAATTTCCGCGAATTGAGATCGAATCCGCCGCGCCATGGAATTATAATGCTTCGTCAGCTGGCCAAGCTCGTCTTTGGATGTATCGGTCAGCTCTACAAGGGGAGAATCGCTCTGGATATTCAGCTCATTCAGGGCATGGTTAAGTCTGCGAATTCTTTTATTCAAGGATGAGAACAACCATAAGGCTACCAGTGAAGGCAATGAGAACGACAGAAGAAGCGGAATAACCAAGGAGAGCAACGATTTCAACGTACGAATGAGAAAATAAACCTCGCCTTGCTTCATCGCGGAGGCGGGTATGCTAAGAAGCAGGAAATGTGATTGTCCGTTCTTGGTCGAGGGCGTGAGAACATGAACCTCGTCTTCCGATAAGTATTTCTCGGGCATATTCTGCATCAGCATCGCCAAGTCATGGAATGTAAATGTCGGATTAAGCCCTGCCGTATCATAAATGGATTGGCCTTGATCGTCCAGCCACACCCATCGAATGGCAGGGTGCTCTGCGTGCGCGCGATCCAAGGTTTGTTCCAGTGCGTCTCTCCCGAATTCAGGCTGTTCCTCAATAGAATCAACAATGGATTGGGCGAGTGGATTTAACTCGAATAACGCGTACCCTTTATTCGCCGCCTTCCCGATCCAGACAGTCGTAAAGCCGAACAGCACCATACTCAATGCAACGCTAAGCACAAGGGACAGCCATAGCTTGGTGCGCAATTTCATATTCCAGCCCCCGTTAATCGGTAACCAACGCCGCGTACCGTTTGAATTTCCCAAGAGGATTGAGCCTGTTCCAATTGTTTGCGCAGCCTGCTTATATATACGCTCA
This sequence comes from Paenibacillus oenotherae, assembly GCF_019443105.1. Lineage (GTDB taxonomy): Bacteria > Bacillota > Bacilli > Paenibacillales > Paenibacillaceae > Paenibacillus_Z > Paenibacillus_Z oenotherae. The sequence goes on along the minus strand of NZ_JAHZIJ010000004.1, from coordinate 199,274 downwards.
GGTTATTATCATCGTACCGTTCATGCTGCCAGACCTGTTGATAGATTTCGATCTTTGTCATGACGCGGTCAGGATTCTGCATGAAGAGCTGCATCAGCCCGTTCTCTATCATCGTTAAGGAAATCTTCTCGTTATAGATGAGCAGCGTATAGTTATCGATATCCAGAATCATAGGGCTCAGACGAAGGACTAAAGAGGAATGACTGGATTTAGGATACCGTCTGCGCAGAACGGCTTGAATGCGGGCCATTAGCTCCATTGGACTAAAGGGCTTCGTCATATAATCGTCTGCCCCGAGTCCAAGCGTGGTGATCTTATCTTGTTCCTGTCTTCTTGCGCTGACCACGATAGTCATGATGTCCAATCTGCGAGTATGCAAGTAGCGCAGCACCTCGAATCCGTCGCGATCATCCATCATGAGGTCAAGTATGATGATATCCACCTGTTCGGATTCCAACTGCTCAATCGCTTGTCGCCCGGACTCGGCTTCGAGCGCATGCATGCCGGATTGCTCGATATGAGTGCGAATCACTTCACGAATTTGCGGGTCATCGTCAACTATGAGTATTCGTTCCATATGATTGTTGTCACCGCCAAAATATTTTAGATTAACTCGATCATAACATGTCTGCTCTGCAATTTGTCATTTGAACGACGCTAGTATTGAATCCTTTAAGATTACATTAAGAGTCGGCAGAATGAACAGTTGATATAATTCTCTTCACATGGAAGTGAACCTGAAACAGGCGTTAACAGCACTTCAGTTGGAAACATGGCATTCATTTGAATCGTTACATCAGAGATGGAGGGGAAAGAACAACGATGGAGTTCAATTTTCGTCGCAGGACGGCGCTATTGGTAGTTTGTATACTCGTTTTCGGGCTATTATCAGGATTAATGCCATATGGCAGCGAACGTGCGTATGCAGGGACCGGAGGAGAGATCTATACCGTTGCGGGAGGAGAGTATGGTGATTCGGGCGATGGAGGAGCGGCCGTCGATGCTGAATTATCAGGTGCATCAGCTGTAGCGGTAGACGGCAGCGGGAATCTGTATATCGCCGATACAGGTAACAACAAGATAAGAAAAGTATTAACGAATGGGTCGATTATTACAGTGGCTGGGTCGGGAGGCTATGATTATTCAGGAGACGGAGATCTCGCTACTAGCGCACAACTGCGCAGTCCGTCAGGAGTGGCTGTGGACGTTGAAGGCAATTTGTATATCGCCGATAAGTATAACAACAGAATACGGAAGGTAGACACGAGCGGCATTATTTCCACGATTGCGGGAACGGGAGGGAATGATTATTCGGGCGATGGAGGTCTTGCCGTTGCGGCTCAGCTAAGCAGTCCTGGCGGGGTAGCCGTAGACAGCGAAGGAAATCTGTATATCGCCGATACATCCAATCATAGGATTCGGAAGGTAGATGCTGACGGCATAATCACTACGGTAGCGGGATCTGATGATAGCGGTTTTTCGGGAGACGGCGGGTCGGCAATTACGGCAAGATTATATTACCCGGACGCAGTGGCGGCGGATAGTCACGGAAATCTATATATCGCCGATACATACAACAACAGGATAAGGAAAGTAGATACGAGCGGGATAATGAGCACAGTGGCTGGGTCGTCGGGAGTCGATGGTTATTCCGGAGATGGAGGACCGGCCGTTAGCGCACAATTGAATGAGCCGGAAGGCGTAACGGTTGACGGCAGCGGAAACCTGTATATCGCCGATACGGACAACAACCGGATAAGGAAAGTGAACCCGAATGGCAATATTACGACATTAGTGGGGACGGGTGCTGCTAATTATTCGGGAGACGGCGGGCCGGGTATGCTTGCAGAAATAGACTCTCCGAGCGGATTAGTGGTGGATAGCAGCGGCAACCTGTACATCGCTGATAAATACAACTATGCGATACGCAAGCAATTGCCATATATCCCTTCGAGCGATGCGAGCTTAAGCAATATCACGCTGTCTAGCGGTACGCTAAGCCCGGTGTTTGCATCCGGCACGACCGACTATACAGCGAGTGTCGTTAATGGCGTGAGCAGTATTCGCGTTACGCCGACGACGGCGGATTCCTTCATGACGGTGAAGGTGAACGGCGAGAGTGTCGCAAGCGGAGCCCAGTCAGGAGACATCAACCTGGATGTAGGGGATAATACGATTACGTTGGCGGTCTTGGCTGAGGATGGTGTAACGACGAAGACATACACGATAACGATAGAACGATTGCGGAGCAGTAATGCGAATTTGAGTCAGCTATCACTGTCGAGCGGCACGCTAAGCCCGGCGTTCGCTTCGAATACGACGAGCTACTCAGTGGACGCAAGTCAGAGTGCGATTACGGTAACTCCGACTATGGCTGATCCTTTGGCTAACGTGAAGGTGAACGGGACGGCAGTGACGAATGGTGCGGCATCTCATCCGATTCCGCTAAACGTGGGAAGCAGCGAGATTACGATCGTTGTGACGGCGCAGGATGAAACAACGACGAAGACATACACGATAAATGTAACGAGAACGATAAGCGCGAATGCGGACTTGAGCGGGCTGACGCTGTCGAATGGCACGCTAAGTCCGTCGTTCGGATCGGGAATAACCAGTTATACGGCGAGCGTTGGAAATGCTGTGAGCGGCATTGCTGTAACGCCGACGGTCGCGGACGGCAGCGCGGAAGTGACTGTGAATGGCGTGCCGACGGCAAGCGGCGCTGCCTCCGCAGCGCTGCCGCTCAACGTGGGGAGTAATACGATTGAGGTGCAGGTCACGGCAGAGGATGGGACGTTGAAGACGTACACCGTCACGGTAACACGAGCGGCGAGCAGCAATGCGGATTTGAGCGATTTGACGCTGTCGAGCGGCACATTAATTCCATCGTTCATACCGGATACGTTCAAGACGAGCGTAGATTATCAGGTGAGCAGTGTCACGGTGACGCCGATGGTGTCAGATACGGACCATGCCACGGTCACGGTCAGTCTCTACAGCAGCAGCGGATCGTTAGTAAGCGGACCCAATATTGTAACGAGCGGGACGGCATCTCCATCTCTGCCGCTCGGCGTGGGGAATAATACAATTACAATCGTGGTCACGGCAGAGGATGGAACGACCAGGACATATACGGTTGCTGTGACACGAGGAGCGAGCAGCAATGCGGATTTGAGCAATTTGACGCTGTCGAGCGGAACGCTGGTTCCGGCGTTTGCGGGTACTTACACGGCGAACGTGGGGCATCGTGTGAGCAGTGTCACGGTAACGACGGCATTGTCGGATGCCGCAAGCGCCTCCGTCACGGCAAGCGTATATGATGGCAGCGGAACGCGAGTGAGCGGCCCGCACGCATTGACGAGCGGTGCAGCTTCTCCATCGCTGCCGCTGAATGTGGGGAACAATGAGATTTCGATCCTTGTGAAGGCGCAGGACGGCTCGACAAGGATGTACACAGTAATGGTAACACGAGCGGCAAGCAGCAGTGCAGATTTGAGCGGATTAACGCTGTCGGGCGGAACACTGAGCCCAGCGTTTGAACCGGACACAACTAGCTATACGGCAAGTGTGGGCAATAGCGCCAATAGCGTCACGGTAACGATGGGAATGTCTGATGCCGGCAGGGCTGCAACGACGGCGAGCGTCTACAATGGCGCTGGTACGCCCATCAACGGACCCTTTGTAATGTCGAGCGGCACAGCAGCCTTTTCACTTCCGCTGAACGTGGGGGACAATGAGATTTCGATCCTCGTCAGAACAGAGGACGGCACGGCGAAGACGTACACGGTAACGGTAACGCGAGCGGCTAGCAGCAATGTGAATTTGAGCGGATTAACGCTGTCGAACGGTACGCTGAGCCCGTCATTCGGGTCGGGAACAACCAGTTACACGGCGAACGTAGGAAATAGCGTAAGCGGCATTACAGTAACGCCGGCGGTCGCGGATGGCAACGCGGCAGTGACCGTGAATGGCGTGCCGGTGACAAGCGGCGCTGCATCCGCATCGCAGCCGCTTAACGTGGGTAACAATGCAGTTTCCATCCTTGTGACGGCACAGGATGGCTCGTCAAGGACGTACAAGGTCGTCATATCCCGGGAGGCACCTGTTTCAGCGCCGCCCTATACTGGAGGCGGCGGATCAGCGCCGGTCGTGAACGAGCCTGTCACGGGCAAGCCTGTTATCGATTTGAACGGCCGGGAGCTGGACCCTTCCGGCATCGATACCGGGAAGCCGTTTGTCACACTTGAAGCTGAAGCTGTGCCGACAGACGGTGTGGTTGTTGTCGGTATTCCGGCGGCTATTTTAACGGATTTTGCCGTAAGAAATGCCGACTTTTACGTAGTAATCAAGACGCCATATGGCAGCTATCAAGTACCGGCCAATCTGGCATTGCTTATTCCTGAGCTGCCGGAATTGCTTGCGAAGAACAAGCTTCAAGCGGGGGATATCAGCTTTAGAATTACGTTGGCCGATAAATCCGGCGACAAGAACGTGCAAGCCGGGATCGCGAACGCATTGCCGAACGGCCAAGTGCTGGGGCCGATTGTGGATTTCCGCATCGATATCGTCCATACGAAGACTGGCCTTGCGATCGGGACGGCAGACAAGTTCGAAAAGCCGCTGACGAGATGGATTCCGCTTCCGAACAACACCGCCGGATTGCCAAAGCTATGGGGGGCGTTCCGATATCATGAGGCGACGAAGAAGCTTGAGTTTGTCCCCGCGAAGATGCTGAAGCAAGACGGCGTATCGTATGCTGCCATCCGTTCTTATACAAACAGTGTGTATATTGCTGCGGCAAATGCGGTGAGCTTTGCCGATGTGGAGAGGCATTGGAGCGAATCCACGGTAGAGCTTGCTGCAGCCAAAAGATTAGTTGAAGGAACCGGCGGAGGGCAGTTTGACCCCGATCGAGTCATAACGCGAGCAGAGTTTACAGCGATGCTCGTGCGGACTTTGACACGGGGATCCGCCACTTACGGAAGCGGATTTTATAATGATGTAGCTCCGGATGCATGGTATTTTGAAGCTGTGTCAGCCGCAAAGGAGCTAGGATTGTTACGTTTCGCGAGCGGCAGCAGCTTCAAGCCCGATCAGCCGCTCACCCGCGAAGAAATGGCGAGTATACTGGCTGCGGCGATTGTCATTCATGAAGAGCCGATTATCGAGGAATATGCGAGTCTGGACGGATACAAGGATATCGAGAGCGTGAACGCGTCTTATCTGGAGGATGTTCGCTTGATGGTGAAGCTTCAGATCATGACAGGCATAGACGAGGATGCATTTAGTCCCCAGGGTGCAACAACACGCGCGCAGGCGGCGGTCGTATTGATTCGTACGCTGCGTCAGCTTGATATGATTGACTGATCTAATCTGATATTCGCTAACTTAAGGTTATCCCGCGTGTGCTTATCGGCGTGAAGGATAACCTTATTTTTTCATAAAGAGGGATGTCGGCTGGTATTAGCCATTCTAATCTTATCGAGCTGGCGTTTTTGAACAGCACTTTTCGGGACGCAGGCGAGTCACCCTTGTCGGAGATTGTCTTGCTCAACCCATATACAGAAGCGGATAGTCCTGATGACAAGCAATCCATTATGGACATCAAGGCCAAGACTGCCAAGGGGGAGTTGCTGAATATCGAGATGCAGCTCTTTAACCCGTACCATATGGAAAAGCGAACGCTGTTTTACTGGTCTGAGATGTACTACCATCAAATTCCGAAGGGCAGCAATTACAATACATTAAAGAAGTTGTAATGACTAGTTCGTTCATCAGGCACTGGGGGGGATAATAAAAGAGCGACTGATATCAGCCGTTCCTTCATTGAGCAAATACTATTCCGTCAGAACGTAAACAGCTACCATTGCCGCCTAAAAAGATGGATGGACCGTTTTAATGGTGTGGCAACCCAATATTTGCAACATTATTTGTCATGGTTCCGTTATTTAGACAGCAAGGAATACGAGATCACAATATCGAATAAGAAAAATATGCTAGTTACGTCGTGTTTGTTTGCCGTAAGCGAGACAAATACCACAATTAGAAAAGTATTTTTTTGTTCTTGAATTCGTAATACTACATGTAGGAGGTCGTATAGTGAGTAAAAATCTTCAATTTTTATCAGTAATATTTTTAGGTATATGTCTTCTTTTGAGTTCATGGTTTATATCACAATCTTTAGAAACGAAAAAAGTTGATGTCGAGACACCGAGCAAGCAAGCTTCTGGACAAGACGTACAAAATAGATACGAATTCATTACAATAGCAAGTGATTACTTTATCATTTTCGATAAAGAGACTGGTGATTATTGGGATAAAGTCGGTTCTTCCGAATGGGAAAAAAAGGAGTCCATATTGCCTGCTTCTAAATAAAAAAGCGACAACAAGCGAAGCCAAAGGCTAAGAAGCACATGTTTAGTTTACTAACTATCTCTACTGTGCAGATTGTGGCAAGGCTCTATGGTACATCCGTTATCGCAAAGGCTATGTATACGGCAACTATTATAAGCATGGAAAACATGTGTGCAGTCAGCATAGCGTGAAGGAAACGGAACTCATGGGGCTATCCTTGCTGACATTCGTAAAAGTGCTGAGACTTTTAATGAGAATGAAGCTATGACTTAAGTCATGTGGAGTGCGTGGTATTTGTCACTAAGGAGCAGCATATTTGAAGGGAGAAATAGACATGGCAACTAGTCCAAATAGCCATATAAAGGAGTTACCATCGGAACAACGTGAGGGGCTGCTTAAAACATTGAAAGCCCGTTTTGAGAAAAACATGACCCGTCATCAAGGTATTGAATGGGCTAACGTACAAGCAAAGCTTGAAGCTCAAGCAGAAAAACTATGGTCGCTTCATGAAATGGAAGGGACTGGCGGTGAACCGGATGTTGTTGGTCATGACAATAAGACGGACGAATACATTTTTTGCGATTGTTCAGCGGAAAGTCCTAAAGGTCGCAGAAGTGTTTGTTACGACCGTGAAGCGCTGGAGTCACGGAAAGAACATAAACCGCAAAATAATGCGGTAGAAATGGCGGCTGCCATGGGCATTGATCTTCTGACAGAAGAACAATACCGGGGGCTGCAGAAGCTTGGAAGCTTCGATTTGAAAACGTCTAGCTGGGTGGAAACACCCGATAATATTAGAAAGCTCGGCGGGGCCATCTTTTGCGATCGTCGCTATGACACCGTCTTCGTGTACCACAATGGAGCAGAATCCTATTATGGTGCTAGAGGGTTCCGTGGCTCTTTAAGGGTCTAGTATAAAGAGAGCACCTGTTGCCGGGCGCTCTCTTTATACATTCTGCCCGGACGACTGTGTCGAATCTGTCGGTCCAAGCTACAATCGACCGTACCACTCTGCTAGCTCTGCCGAAGGCTGAATATTGAGTTCTTGGTTGAGCAGCGCTTCATACTGCTTGTAATGCAATTGAAGAGCCAGCCTGTCCTTCAAGGCAGCAAACCCGTGCATAAGCAGCATATTCGCTTCTTCATCCAATTCGTTGCGCCGTACCAGCTTTTTAGAAATCTGAATGGCTTGACGAACCCCATTATGCTCGAGCTGCCAATGTACTAGACGCTTGGCAAACGCATCGTATAGCACTAACCAGAACTGTCCCGCCTCGCTCGGAAAATTTGATCGTATTCGTCATCAGATTTTCAATCATCACAAACGTATTTTGAATTTGTTCGCTTAATGCATCGATCACTTCCTGATGATTGCGGTTAAACATCGACTTATCTAATTCCAGCACTTCAATCAAGCTGCCCTGAACCGCTAATGGATTTCTATTCGCTAACTTAAGGTTATCCCGCATGTGCTTACCAGCGTGCAGGATAGCCTTATTTCCCTATAAGAGGGATGGTGGCTGGTCATTAGCCATTCCTAATCTTACGTCAATATTAAGTGCTCAATACATGAGGAGTAAGTAATAGGAATACAACGAGGGGATTCCTGCTATTCATCAAAGTGTAAGGAAATGCTATAATGAAAGTAGTGAAGGAATGGAGTGAGATGCTCATGTTGGAATTGCTTGATCCGCGTGTCGATGTCATCTTTAAGCGTATTTTTGGCAGTGAGCATAATAAGGATGTACTGCTAGCGTTTTTGAACAGCACTTTTCGGGACGCAGGCGAGTCACCCTTGACGGAGATTGTCTTGCTCAACCCATATACAGAAGCGGATAGTCCTGATGACAAGCAATCCATTATGGACATCAAGGCCAAGACTGACAAGGGGGAGTTGCTGAATATCGAGATGCAACTCTTTAACCCGTACCATATGGAAAAGCGAACGCTGTTTTACTGGTCTGAGATGTACTACCATCAAATTCCGAAGGGCAGCAATTACAATACATTAAAGAAGTGCGTGACCATCAATATCTTGAACTACTCCTGTCTGCCCAACAACCGCTACCACAGTGTTTTTCATTTGCGTGAGGATCACACCGGCATTCCGCTCTTGGACGATATTGAGATTCATGTGATTGAGCTGACGAAGCTGAATGAATTTGCGGCGGAGTTGGAGGAAGGCGGTTTGGTAAACTGGCTGCTATTTTTGAAGGGGGTAGACAAATCAAATTGGGAGGTGTTGACGATGAAAGAGCCGATGCTGAAAAAAGCGATGGACACGCTGGAGTTTTTAAGTCAGGATGCGGCAGCGCGCATGGCTTATGATGCCCGGATGAAGGCGCTTAGCGATGAGAAGTCGCGTATTGAAGGTGCGAAAGCGGAAGCAAGGGCGGAGGCAAGAGCGGAGGCAAGAACAGAGACAAGTACTGAAATTGCTGCCAAGCTCTTGAATAGGGGCGTAGATCTGCAAACCATTGCGGAAGCAACGGGGTTGTCTGTAGAAGAAATCAAAGCGCTGCAACCCATTAACTGATGGCAGACTCCAACTTTAGAAAAACAATCTGCATCTGATCGACCATCTAATCGTCATTGATAACAGCAGCGCTGAAGGCGATAGGGTGCTTCAGATAAGAACAACTGCACTTTATGGGTTGTTCTTTTTTTCATTGTATGGAAGTACGAACATATACTCGCTGACAGGTAGATGCACAGTACAGAACAACAGAAATTCGAATAACAGCAAGCTTTCACACAGCGAGGAAGACATTTGTAAATGAAAGCTTCAGTTTCTACAACAATTTGGATGCTGCGGAGCAGCAAAAACACCTGGACGAGCGGATTCTGGATGAAAAAGTGAAGAAGAAGTATCCGAAGGCGGTTGAACGAATCAATAAGAATCGAAAATCAGGAGACAGAGCGCTTCATCATTACGAAAATGCGGTATTCCTTGCCAGTTTAGACAGCGGTCACTTCCGGAACGACGTGCTCGAGCAGTTCTATTTGATTCGAGAAACTCTTGAAATCGAACGAAAAAAAGTTGGTAAGCGGTAAGGTGTACTATTCCCATTTTTCCATTAACGTGGTAAAATATTCTAGACTGAAAGCATCGGCAAAGTACAAGCTCTATGGAGGGAAGGAATCCCCCTAGAGCTTTTTTCTATAAATTTGTGTAGAAGGTGACCGGAATTGTACGATTCGTTGAAAGAATATTTTGGATTTCCAGACTATGTAGATACAATTTCTTCGGTGTTGGGATTTGGTTTAATTGGATTGATGGCTTTAGTATTTATAAAACTCTATCTCATTGACGATGTGATTTTTAAAAAGTGCTATCACGGAGTCAAATTCGGATACGTTAAGTCGAAATGCGAAAAATGTCGGAATGACAAAATAAGAGCTGATAATGGAATTGAAGAAGAGGAAATTCCGGTACCAAAAACAGTTTATAGATTAGGTCATTGTAGGGCATGTGGAGTTGAAGTCGAAAAACGATTCCGGCATCTCACCATTGAACCTGGTCAAAAATTAAAGTACGACGAGAAAGAAATTGACGAATTTGCTCAGAAGAACAGATTTAATTCTGTATTCAAAGAACAACTACACTTGCGACATTACCCACCCGTCGGATACTATCCGAATTATTGCAACAACTGTGTGGTTGAACATGAGCAACACAATTACAAAAGAACTTATAAAATAAGAAGTTGGAATGACGCTTTTGCTATACCCACCTGGTTTCTATTTTTGGGTGTTGCAATAGGAATATTCAACGAATGGCTTACTTTTAAGAGCTTCATGTACATAATGCTCGTATTTTTCTTGCTGGCATTTATAATGCGATTTGTATTTAGAAAATTCATTTCACCAAAAACTCAAGCTGAAGAAATATTTAAGAACCAAATTTCTGAACATGAGAAAATACAAAAAGCTCTGAATTTTATAGAGAAGATGGACAAGGAAGAAGCAGAAGCTCTAGAACGTATACGGTTAAGACGAACAAGTCGAATTGATGAAATAGACAGGATGACCGGCGTTCAATTCGAGCAAAGATTGGCACTCTACTTCCAGAGTTGTGGTTATTCTGTTAAAGACACAGCGGTGACCGGGGACCACGGAGCTGACTTGGTTATTCAAAAAGATGGCGTTCGAATTGCAGTTCAAGCCAAAAGATATGACCGGAAAAATTCTGTAGGAAACTCTGCTGTTCAAGAAGCTATCGCCGGCAAAATCATGTACGATTGTACAGAATGCTACGTAATAACAACATCATACTTTACAAAAGCAGCTACCGAGTTAGCCACCAAAGCAGGGGTCCGACTCATAAACCGAGACGAGCTTGTCCGAATGCTTGGAAATGAAGTTGCTTCGTAAACAAGGCTTTGTTAAACTTCGTTGTTGATTTACTACATTAAGTTCACAGGCAGGATAGTTTAACAATTCATTATTTACTGTCTAACCAGCGTAACTCATTATAAAAATTAGTATTATATATTATAAGAATATCAGGAGTGAGTTCGAATGAACGACCTTATAATCTCAAGTAACAATATGCCTATCAAATCAACTGAGAATCCGATTGTATTCATATCTGATTTACATTTTGATTTCACGAAAAGAAAATTCAATGCGAAGGCAGCTTTGCAAATGAAAGATGATTTTATTGCTTTTGTAAAAGAGCGTTATTCAGATAGCATATTATGCTTGGCAGGAGATTTTTTCAATAACTATAAAAAGACACTTTCGTTTGTAAAAGAGCTTGAGAAAAATCAAATAGTAGGTTTTTTTGTTCTTGGAAATCACGACTATTGGAACAATGGCACAATGAGTCATCAGGATATTATCAATCTGTTTTCTGATAAAACAAAAAATAATCAATATTTCAGATTCCTTGTTACTGGTCGTAAATACTATTTTAACGATATTTGCATTATTGGAGATACTGGTTGGACGAGTTTTCGACGGGGGAAACGACAAGTGGAGCTGGAGCAGTTTTGGGGTCTTCCTGATGCCGTAAAAGTAAAGGATTTCAGTCCTGAAAATATTATAGCATTGCACAATGAGTGGGTATCTTTCGCCAATAATGCATTAAAAAAAGAAGAAAAGGTATTGATAGTTACCCATTTCCCTATGGTTAATTTCACGAAAGAAGATAAAGATTGTTGGTGGAGTTCTACAACTAAGCTTAAAGGTGACAATAGTTGGCGTATATTTGGTCATACTCATAGAAGTGGTCAGAAATTTAACAATGTTTCCTGGCAACGTGGATATGACAATAAAGATGCGAAATATTTAGAATGGGTTATGCAGTACACCTCCAACTCTTTTGGCAAAATAGAAAAATCTGTTCACCAATATGGCATACGTTCTTTGAGTAATTTTGAGTCCATATCGAATTTCCATTCTCCTGTCGTGGTAAAAAACGTCACAGAAGAATCGGCATTAATTTTAACTGTTAAGCGAAAGGGATACAGACGTTGTGCTGCGAACAAGCATAACTTTACTGTTCTTTCCAATTCACCAGAAGAGTATCTGAAAAAAGTAAAGAAGGTAACAGAAGGGTATTTACAAGATACATATATCGGTTATGTTTTGTCAGGACCCTTGTCACAAGAAGTTATAAATGCCATCCAGCACTCAATTACAATCTTAGAAAATCGAGATTTGTCTGATATAAGAGCCTATATCACTGCCGCCGTAATAACTGGATATGTTTTTAACGAAATGCCATTTCTTATAAAAGACATGCGCCCTTTGGATGATTACGATATATTAAGATTTTGGTTAATGTTATTAACAATAAACCATTATGGAATTAATATGGCGTCGATTAATACTGTGCGTAGTAACAAAAAGAACCGTATTACATTTTGTAATGTTGATTTGTATTTACCAGCTGTAAACGACTTGTCGCTGAGTGCAGATGAGGTGCAAATGTTGATGCAGAAAACGCCGTTATCACCTCGACCAGCCGCACTATTAGAATTAGTGGATAATTGATTCTTAGGTCGTCTACGCTTCGTTCGGTAATTTTCATTACAATAACGGAGAACTTTTGTTCAATCATTTCAATCCAACCGCCTTGAAGGAGGCGGTTTTTTCTAGGGCTTAAAAATCAACAATGAACTTTAAGATAGCAAAAAAATAAATAAAAAAAGGATCAAAACCAAAATCAGTTCTTGACGCGCTAAACTACGGTTGAAAATGGAAAAGCAACTGCCAATCCCGTATTGTTGTAAGTCCCCACCAACAACAAAAAGGAATAGACAGATGCAGATCCAGTATATCACATACAATGTAAACTATATTATTAAGAATAAATCATAAGAGTATTCCGTTAGGTACAGAAAATGCTTCAGATTACACAAATTTATTAGATCAGTTTTCGGGAAGGTTTGCCTTTAATAAAGGCAAATTTTGAGTATTGAAGAACTATAGAAGATAGCAATTCTTATTGCTCAGATACCTATATGGACGATTGAGGATTAATCATTCCTCTAAACGACAGTGGTGATCATTGCAAATGCTTGAATCCATAAAAAATGATGGGGAATAGAATCAAACAATCACTCGAAAAGACCACGGATAGTTCCCAATAATATCCCTGTTTGTTCCCTGTCGTTTTCTTATATTCCATAGGTGGCAAGGAAGTCATGTGTAATGAAAATATCAGATAGTATATTCCAATACCCAACGATTTCAAAGCGGGACGCAGGCTACTAAGCCTTCCGTCCCGCTCTTATTTCCGTTCTTAACCCTTCTCTCTAGTCTTATCATATTCTATCTCTATCAGCTTGAAGAAATCTGACGGCTGGATTTTAAGACCTTTACATAGATCGAAAATTTTCGTCACTGAAGGTTCATTTCTTCCGACTTCGATCATGGAAATATAGGAGCGATCCACATCGCATTCATGTGCCAAATCCTCTTGACTTAAGCCTTGCTTGATGCGTAAAGCTTTCACGGTTTTCCCGATGATTTGTTTAATGATAATGGGTTGTTCACGCAAGGAAAATTTCTCCTTTTAAGTCCATTATCAATCTGTTATACTAACCACGACAGATAAAGTATTCAACTAGTAGGAATAAATTAGAAATATATTGATTTTGTATGGAGGTATATGTTATGAGCGTAAGCTTTCTCAATTAATACGATATCAGGGAGTTTGCCGCCAGTTTTTGCGCTCAACATCGGGCAAGCCCCAAGTTGTAACTCAAATGGGCATTTTGAGACTTTAAATGCCCTGTTCAAAATAGCTTTAAGGGTAATTCACTCCGATTCCTCGCCCACCAGCCCTCATTTTTACTGCAAAATCGGTTTATTTTATTTATATTCGATATTCGCATTAAAACTTTGCTATCCTCGCATACAATTTGGTTGAAAGGAGACAAGGCCTAACCCATGAACGAACTGCTGCGCAAATATGAAGAAGAAAAGCAGAGGCTGAACGAACTGGGCCAGAACTCGCTTGAGAAGGGAGTTCCTCTTGCTCAGAACGAAGCGGTCCAAGCTCAGAGCCGGAAGGTGGACGAATTGATTGTCCGATTCCATCGAGGAAGGGCCGGGGGAGAGCGAAGGCTGCGTTAGGGCTGGCTTGCGAGGAGGAGAGGTCATGGAATTTCCGTCATGGTTCCAGAGGGCGATTCAGCGGCGGTTGGAATACGTTGCAGCTCAGATCGAGCGCAATCCCGAGCTGAGCAAATATCACGCAGAGGAGAAGAAAGCTTTTGAGGCGATATTTTCCGGTATAGATATAACGCAATCACCGGAATTCATGGCATGGGAGGACAAGCATCATATGAAGCGGGCTGGGGAGAATGAACACTTGTATCTGCAAGGAATGAGGGATGGTGTGCAGCTTGCGGTTGCGCTATTGTTCGATCCGTTGGCTGCTTTCGATAAGGATGCATAATTACAGAATCCGGGCTATACGTATACGGAAAGCTTATTATTGGACTGTCCTTGCGGCAGTTCTTTTTTGTTCTGGTTTGCACTAATCTCTTCCATTCCCTTTGTCTATGATACAATAATAGATAATTAACCATGCAAAGGATGAGATACCCCATGCCGGTTTATAACAAGCTTGTTCGTGATCTTATTCCAGAAGTGATTAAATCCAGTGGCAAAGAATGCCGCACACGTATTCTGGATGAAGAAGATTATCAACGTGAACTTGCCATAAAGCTCAAGGAAGAGTCGGAGGAATACTTTGCCTCCATAGATCCGAAACAATCGTTGGAAGAACTTGCAGATATGCTTGAGGTCATTCGGGCATTAGCCTCCGTTCATGGTGCGTCATGGGAGCAGCTTGAAGCTTTGAGAGTGAAGAAGGCGGAACAACGTGGCGGATTTCAGGAGCGGGTGTATCTAATCGATGTCGACGACAACGCTTAATGTCAAGCTAATTACAGAAAACTTGGCTGACGAGTTAATCATCGGAATGCAAAATGCTTCCGGTATCTATATTATGACCTCCTTCGTTATGCAGTCAGGGGTGCGCTTATTGGCGCCTCATCTGAAAGAAGCGATAGAACGAGGGGCCGACGTGAAGGTTCTGGCCGGGGACTATCTATTTGTGACGCAGCCGGAAGGGCTGCAGGCATTACGAGATATTGATTCCCGGTTAGAAGCGCGGTTATGGCGGAGTATGGGAACGTCCTTTCACCCTAAGGCCTATTTGTTCGACTACGAGAACGGCGAAGGGCTGCTTATCGTCGGTTCCTCTAATTTCTCGATGTCTGCTATGAGAATGGGGATGGAATGGAACTTGGCGATGAATGCCAAAGCCGAGCCATATACCTTCCAAGTAGCCATGGACAAGTTCATGCAGAACTTATATCACAGCTCCACATTGCCGTTAAATGAGCACACGATTGCTCTCTATGAAGAGGAGTATCGAACCTGTCATCGTAAAAATCCGGAGTTAATCCGCATGATTACGGAGATGGAGGAGGATGAATACCGCGCCGAAAATACAGGCAATCCCGCAGAACAAACGGTTGCGGACGACGAACAGTCGCCTATTCACCCCAGATTTGCTCAGATCGATGCACTGGATGCATTAGAGAGAACGGTAGAAGAGGAATATGACAAAGCTATGGTTGTCATGGCGACCGGACTCGGAAAGACCTATCTTGCCGGCTTTTTTGCGCAGCGGTTTAAACGGGTGCTATTCGTAGCGCATCGTGAAGAAATTCTCCTTCAAGCGAGAAGGTCATTCCAGCGCATCATGCCGGACAAAACCTTCGGAATTTATAACGGAGCTATGAAAGAGAGAGATGTGGATTGCGTGTTTGCTTCGATTTACACTCTCGGGATGAAGAAGCACCGTGAATCTTTCACCCCGGACCGGTTCGATCTTATCGTGGTGGACGAATTCCATCATGCTGCCGCAGCGTCTTATTTATCGGTCATCCAATATTTTAAACCGAAGTTTTTGCTTGGCATAACGGCAACACCAGACAGGATGGACGGAAAGGATGTCTATGCTCTTTGTGACGGGAATGTCGCCTACCAGATACATTTCATTGAAGCCATCCGACGTGGCTGGCTGTCCCCGTTCCGTTATTTTGGCGTCTATGATGATACGGATTATTCATCGATCAGATGGCTTGGAACGCACTATGATGATGAACAGTTGACGGCAGCACAATTAAAACAAACACTTGCCGACAAGATCTATGATGCCTGGAATGAGCATAAGCAAACACGAACGATTGGATTTTGCTCTTCTATTCGGCAGGCGGATTTTTTGGCGGGCTATTTTCAAGGCAGGGGAGTATTGGCAATCAGTCTTCACTCTGGAGCCGCGGGCATCTCAAGGGAAGAGGCGATAACACGTCTAACCAGAGGGGATCTGGAGATTATATTTACAGTCGATTTGTTCAATGAGGGTGTAGATATTCCCGTCGTAGATACGCTGTTATTTGTCCGTCCGACGGAATCATTAACGGTTTTCACCCAACAGATTGGCCGGGGCCTGCGGTTATCGGAGCAGAAGTCGCATTGCACGATCATTGATTTAATAGGAAATTACCGAAATGCAGATGTGAAGCTTCGATTATTCGCAAGTGATCAGGAAGTAAAGGGAACAGCCAGGGAAGCGGTCATTCCATCTGTACCGGACGGATGCGAGCTCCAATTGGAGACGGCAGTTATCAATCTGCTCGATGAATTAAGCCGTAAAAAGCTGCCGCACCGCGAAAGCTTGCACCGTTCCTTCCTTGAGCTGAAGAATGAACTGGGACGAATCCCTACTTATCTGGAGCTTCACTTGTACGGAGGAGCAAACAGCTGGGAATATCGCGGTGAATTCGGTTCTTATGTGGGTTTTCTTCAATGGGCTGAATGCTTAACGAAGGAAGAAGAGGACGTTTATCTTCAATATGAGGCTTGGATTCGTGATGTCGAGAAGACGGCCATGAACAAGAGCTACAAAATGATCGTCCTCCTTTATATGCTCGAACGTGGTCCAGAACGTTGGGCGGGACCTGTCACTTCCCGTGAGGCAGCGCTATTTTTCCACAATTACCTTATGGATAAGGAATACCGGAGGAGAATTGATTTCTCGGATAAGGATTCGAAACGGCTCTGGGAGTACAATGAAACAGGAGTTAGCCAGCTTATTGAGCGAATGCCGATGACGAAGTGGGGCTCGGCCAAAGGAAGTATGACTCGCTTCGAGGATGGGGTGTTTAGTCTAAGGATTGAACCTGCCTCCGAGCATCGGTCGATTTTGCATCGCTGGACGAGAGACATTTGCCTTTACAGGCTGCATCACCATTTCGAGCGCAGGGAACAGAAACATGAAGCAATGGAGAGCAACCAAGTAGATTCATAAGTGAATCTACAGATAGAAAGCCGCATCAAATTGGTATTATTGATGTTTTGAACTCCATTTAAACAAAGGGGGGCGCGCGATTCGCGTCCCCCTTTGTTTAAATTCGATAATACTTCAACAGTTATAGCTGAGACAGAATCGTCGTTCGCAACTGCATATTCTACAATAGAGAATGCTATAATGATAACAGCCAATAAAGACGATTTTGATTTTTAGGATACGCGGATCATTCTGGGAGGAATGTTGATGGAACATAGATCATTAGTAGAACTCTTACAGGAAGAAATGAAGATGGGGCTTAAGGGAGGGCTGTACCATCAGACCCAAATTAAGCTTGCCTATAACTCCAACCGTATCGAAGGCAGCCGGTTATCTGAGGATCAGACACGATATATTTTTGAAACCAACACAATAAGCGTAGAGCCGGAGGAAACCGCTAGCGTTGATGATATTATAGAGACGGTTAACCATTTCGCCTGCTTTGACTATATGCTGACTCATGCGGCGGAGGACTTGTCCGAAGCAATGATCAAGGAATTCCATAGAATCTTAAAAAGAAATACTTCAGATGAAAGAAAAGACTGGTTCCGCGTGGGGGATTACAAAGCCAGACCCAATGTGGTGGGAGATATGAAAACGACTGCTCCGGAAAAAGTAGCAAGCGCGATGGGGAGGCTGCTCGCTGCATATCACGAAAAGCCCAATATTTCGTTTGAGGACATCATAGACTTCCATTTTGAATTCGAAAGTATCCATCCTTTTCAGGACGGAAACGGTCGTGTCGGCAGGATTATTTTGTTCAAGGAATGTTTGAGATATGGCTTACTCCCTTTTATCATCGACCACGAGCATAAGCTGTTTTATTACCGCGGCCTGAAGGAGTTTTCCTCAGAAAAAGGATATTTGCTGGACACCTGCCTGTCGGCACAAGATAGATATGAAGCGGAGGTTGCTTATTTCTTTCCGGAATTGAAGACGTATGCACCAGATACCTATCCAGGTATGGACAAGTCCATGTAGAAATAATAGAAAAGGGCTCCGTCGTGATAGCCGCTCAAGGCACAATGAAGATGCTAAGTGGTTAGGGGAGTTGGGGACGACTCAAGTAGGAGAGCAAGAAGCAAAAAAGCGCGAGTAACGGGGGTGAATGGCCCTCAAGCTCGCGCTTTTTTTAATATTTGACAGCAGCCCCTTCGAGAAGCTGACTACATCCGATTCAGCAGTTCGACAATCGTTTCCTTCGGGTAAAGGGATTGCATCCGGGCCATTTCAATGGTTCGATAAATATGGGAGGCAATCTCTTCGATTTTGTCTTTGTCGATATGAACTTGCTCCAGCTTGACTGGAGCGCCGATGCTGACAAACCAGTTCGTTAACGCCTCGATGCCTTCTTCGGCTGTTTGCAAGCCGAATATAGTACGTGCGAATTGTTCATATCTAGTCGGGTTCATGGGAAGATGCCAATTCATCCATGCCGGGTAAACGACAGCAAGACCGGCGCCATGAGGCACATCGTACAAGGCAGATAGGGAATGCTCTATTAAGTGGGTGTCATAGCGATTCCCCTCCACCCCGGCGAAGGTGGTTCGGTTCAGGGCTTGCGCCGCAGCCCATGCCAATTCGCTTCTTGCTTCATAGTCTCCCGGATTGTTCAGCAAGATGTCCGTGGTTCGAATGACCGTTCTGATAATGTTCTCGATATGATTCGCTGTCATTTCCGGAATGTAGGAGGCCGTAAAATATAAATCCATGCAGTGGGATAAAATATCAACGCCGGAGTAGGCCAAATATTCGTTGGTAACCGTCTCCTGGAGCTCCGGATTAATAACTGACACCGTCGGGAAAGCGGCCGGGCTGGAGAAGCCGAATTTTTCCGTCGTTTCTTCATTGGTAATGACCGCCGTAGCATTCATTTCGCTGCCGGTTGCCGATAAAGTCAGTACGTCGAAAATTTTCAAGGCAGCATCCGGGTATTTCTTGTAGCTGCACAAGTCCCATACGTCGCCATCGTATACCGCCCCAGCAGCAATCACCTTTGCCGTATCTAGTACGGAGCCTCCGCCTACGGCCAGAACGGCATCCACGCTGTTCTCCTTGGCGATACGTACGCCTTCCCTGGCTTTACTGATGACCGGATTGCTTTTGATCCCGCTCAGGGTGACAAATTCAATTCCGTTCTCGCCGAGCGATTTCGCAACTCTGTCGAACAGGCCGGATGCTTTAATTCGCTCCGATCCGTATACGAGCAGAGCTTTTTTTACGCCGTAAGGTGCCATGTAGCTGCCGATCAAGTTTTCTTTATCTCTTCCGAATTCAACTTTCGTCGGGTTGTAGAATGTAAAATCCTTCATAATACAGCATTCTCCTTTTTGTGACCAAGGGAAGGTCTTATTTTTTGTGTTTCTATTCTGTACAATAAATGAAAACTCGATATGGTTACATATCCGGATTACAGAACATGTTGTCTGAATCACTGATCGGATCGTATCCGTAATCGGCACAAGATTATCGTGGATTTGACTATGTATAGGGCGCAAATTCGGGTGTATAATGACATTTGCGTTTGGATTTGGCGAGCTCATTTCGAGCCTTGCTTGGAGGGAGTTTTGACACATGATAACTATCGAATCGATCTCTGTGCTGCATGACATTCTGGGCTGCGCAAAACCCAGACATCCATTGATCACCTTGATTGATTACAATACGATCAATCCTCGCGCTTCCGATTACAATGTCTCGTTCAAGCTGAACTTCTATATGATTTCCTTGAAACAGAATGCCGAATGTGAGCTTATTTATGGACGAGAATATTACGACTTCCATGAAGGCAGTCTGATGTTTGCTGCGCCGGGACAAGTTCTGGCAAAGGGGAACCGCAACAGCAATGAGAAATCGGAGGGATGGATGCTATGCTTCCACCCCGATTTGATCAGAGGCAGTGCATTGTGGCACAAAATGCCGGAATACAGCTTTTTTGAATACGAGGCGAATGAAGCCTTGCATCTTTCTGACCAGGAAAAGGAAATTGTAGATCGCATCGTTAGCCATATTCAGGTTGAATACAGCGGAAACCTGGATGTCTACAGCAACGACCTGCTCATATCGAATCTGGAAGTACTGCTGAACTATGCGAAGCGTTTTTATGGGAGGCAATTTATTACAAGGACGGCCGTCGTCAAAGACTCCGTTGCCAAATTTGACAAGCTCCTGCAGCAGCGATGCTCGACAGAAGCTATTGAAGAGGAAGGGATGCCCAGTGTTAAAGGACTGGCGCAAGCGATGGGGTACTCCCCGAACTATCTTTCGGATATGCTGAAGAAAGAAACGGGGAAAACGGCACAGGAATTTATTAAATTGCACATGCTGGAGATTGCCAAACGATTGCTCGCGACGACCAAAGACCCCATTTATCTGATCGCGGAGAGACTCGGATTTGAACAACCGTCCAGCTTCACCAAGTTTATAAAAATGCAATTAGGCGTAAGCCCCGCTGATTATAGAAGGATGAAGGCCGAGTGATCAAGACAACATGGGTTGTGCCAGTACGATTCGGTCAGCCGGATTGAAGGCTGCTTATTTCTTCCCGGATTGACAAACCAGCCACCCCAACCTTATAATTATAAATATCGAAACGCCGTTCCTTAATGCGGAACAGGATAAGAGGTGGAACATGTCGAGCCAATCGATCCAGTCTGTACAAAGAGCTTTGAGTATATTGGAGATTCTAAGGAATCATCCGGACGGTCTGGGCGTTACTGAAATTTCTAATCGGCTGGATGTAGCGAAGAGTACCGCTTTCAGGCTGCTGTTCTCGCTGCTGGAAGAAGGTTATGTTCAAAAGGATAATCAAACGGATCAATACCGCCTTGGATTAAAGCTGCTGCAATTGGGCAATGAAGTTGCGAAATCGATGGATTTAAGGCGTATAGCGACCCCTTATTTGAAGAAGCTGGTGGACTTAACCGGCGAAACAACTCACTTGGCGATCTACGAGAAAGGGGAAGTTGTCTACATCGACAAGCTCGAAAGCACTGCGACGATCCGAATGTATTCCCAGGTTGGCTTGCGCGCCCCTGCTCATTGTACAGGATTAGGCAAGGCGATGCTATCTGGCCTTCCGGTTGAAGAAATCGACCGTGTCATTGAGACTAAAGGGCTGCAGAAGTTCACAGAGACGACTCTAATCACTAGAGGGCAACTTATGGAAGCGCTTAAAGAAGCCAACCGGAACGGTTATGCCTTTGATGATGAAGAGCATGAGCAAGGAGTGCGTTGTGCTGCGGCGCCGATATATAATTTTGAGAATAAAGTAATCGCAGGCATAAGTGTTGCCGGCCCAACTACTCGCATATCGCAAGAGCGGATGAGACAGATCGGGCCGCAAGTGAGACAAATTGCGATGGAGATTTCTAGAGAAATGGGATTGTAGAATCATTTTCCCTCTCTCTTTTATTTTAACCATATATTAGAACAGTGTTCCGTAATACGGAACAATGAATAAATCCTTTTTAAGGAGGTGATTCTGTAGAAGGGGTTCAACCATCGGGGTGTCATTGTAGTAAAGATTAAAATCCTTCAGAACAAAAAAGGAGTGTCGATCTAAATGAAACGGTTCAAGCTTTTCACGATGCTGTTAATTACGCTGTTAATTGTAAGCGCTTGTAGTAGCGGTAATTCCAATAGTGATAATGAAGTTGCAGCTCCTTCTGATAATCCTGGTGAAGTATCTGGCGATATTACTGTCTGGGCATGGGCTCTTGAAGCGGAATACTTATCCAAAACGGTCATTCCGGCGTTCGCCAAACAATATCCCACTATTAAGGTGAACATGGAGACGATCGGTAATGACCAGATTTATGATAAATTAACGGCCGGTCTTGCTGCCGGGGGCTCAGGTCTTCCGGACGTGACACAGATCGCGGTCAATAAACTGCCTACGTTCGTGAATCAATTCCCCAAAGGATTCCAGGAAATATCCAACATGGGCTTTGACAAGCACATCGGTGATTTCCCGGAATCAACCATTGAGGCTGTAAAAAATCTTGATGGCAATGTGATTGCTTTCCCTCGTGATTTGGGCCCGGTCGCTGTATTTTATCGGGTAGATATTTTTGAACAAGCAGGTGTAGATCCGTCCAAGATTGTGACATGGGATGACTATATCGCAGCCGGCAAGGTAGTAAAGGAAAAAACAGGCGTTTCGATGATCGGCAACCGGATCGGGAATCAGGATGATATCCTTCGCATTATGCTGCAGCAGCAAGGCAAATATTATTTTGATGCTGAGGGCAAAATCGATGTAAGTACGGTTGAAATGAATAGAGCGCTGACCAAGATTAAAGAAATGAATGAAGCGGGCATTCTGTTGAATACTTCGAACTGGGATGGACAAGTGGCGGCAATGAAAAACGGTAAAGTGGCTACCAACCCGGATGCTGTCTGGTGGAGCGGCACGATGCTGGATCAAATGCCGGAGCTGTCCGGCAAGTGGGGAACATTCCCGCTGCCGGTATTCAAAGAAGGCGGCGTGCACGCCGCCGATAACGGCGGTTCGGCGCTGACGATCCTCTCCTCCTCCAAAAATAAAGAAGCGGCTTATCTGTTCTCGGAGTTTGCTTCGGCTAATACAGAAATGCAGTTGAAGGCATTGGAGAATCACGGCTTGTTCCCGGCTTACAAAGCGGTATACGACGAACCGTATTTCAATCAAAATCAGGAATACTTTAATAATCAGCCGGTATTCAAGCAATTTGCTGAAGTGGTAAAAGAGATCCCGCCAGTCAACTTTACGGAAAGTAATCTGGTGGCCAGACAAGTTGCGACAGACCAATTAAGCGCATTGATTCTGGAAGGCGCTTCGCCGGAAAAGGTCATTGATAATATGAAGAAACAAATATCGCAGCAAACGGGAAGAGAAGCCAATTAATGAACATGTAGGCAATGAGACAGGGAGAGTCATCGGTAGCCGATAGGCGCTTGATGCCGATGACTTGCCTGAAAGCATTCGAATTCATGACTCCATGAATTCGGGGAGAGGAGTCTGGTTTATGCAGTATTCTTTGGCCGAGAATAATGAGCCTAAAGGCAATGGGCAAGTGAAGGGCAAACGAAAAACGAAATTCGTAACAGCAAAAACGATGCCTTATCTGTTACTGGCTCCAACACTCATTTTATTTTCGATTTTCTATGTTTATCCGATTATCTACTCCGTACTATTAAGTTTTCAAACAAGAGTACGCGGAGAGTATGTATTTGCCGGTTTGAAAAACTATTCAAGAATGATTCAGGACCCCATCTTTTATAAAGCGCTGGGGAATTCCATGATTATCTTGGTTATTCAAGTTCCATTGATGCTTACGCTGGCTGTTCTGATGGCGGTAGCTTTAAATTCTTCATTCCTGAAGCTGAAGGGATTATTCCGCATCGGATTTTTCTCGCCTGTCCTTACCTCGTTAGTAGCGGCATCGGTTATTTTCATGCTGCTCCTGAATAAAGACTATGGACTGCTGAATTACGTCTTGACTTCAATCGGCCTCAAGCCGATTGGCTGGCTGTCTGACGGGTATTGGCCGCTGGTGACGCTCATTATTGTAACGACTTGGCGATGGGCAGGGTACAACATGGTTATTCTATTGGCGGGACTGCAGAATATATCCAATGATTTGTATGAAGCCGCAAGTATAGATGGGGCCAGCAAGGTCAAACAATTCTTTTATATCACGCTTCCGCAATTAAAGCCTGTATTATTGGTCACGTTTATTATGTCGACAATCGGAAGCTTTCAATTGTTCGATGAGCCGTATACGTTGACCGGCGGGGGGCCGAACAATCGAACGCTGACATTGACGCTGTACCTTTATCAACATGGATTTACGTATTTTGATTTTGGTTATGCATCTGCGATCACTTATGCTGTCGTTCTTATTGTCGCCATCCTATCCATTGTGCAATTTAAGCTGGCAGGTGATAAAGATTGAAACAGAGGAATCAGACTTTACAGAAAACGTTGTTGTATCTCGCTCTGATCATCGGTGTTCTGATTACGATCATCCCTTTTTATTGGATGATAATCGGAGCAACCAATAAGTCGGGAGATGTGTTCAACATCCCGCCGACCTTTCTGCCAGGATCGAATCTGTTAGACAATTTAACGAATTTGAATGAATCCATTCTAATATGGAAGTCGTTATTCAACTCTCTGTTCATTGCAATTACGTACACCCTCATTGGAATGTTATTGTGTGCGTCAGCAGGATATGCGTTTGCGAAATTTGATTTCAAGGGAAGAAATGTCATCTTTATTGTATTGCTCCTGTCGATGATGATCCCTTATCAAGCGACCATCATCCCGTTGTTCCAGCTGTTTGCGAAGCTGGATTGGATGAACACGTATTCCGCCGTCATTTTGCCGCAGCTTGTCTATGTATTCCCGATCTTCTTGATGAGGCAAAATATGAAGGCGCTGCCGGATTCGTTGTTAGAAGCGGCGAGAATCGATAGTGCGGGAGAATTTTATATTTTCTTCCGAATTGCGCTGCCTACGATGAAGCCTGCTCTAGCGGCCGTTGCGATATTCCTGTTCAACCATCAGTGGAATAATTTCATGTGGCCGTTGGTCGTTATGAATACGAAGGATATGTTCACGTTGCCGGTCGCTCTCTCGACATTGGCCGGACAAGACAGTATTGATTATGGTCAAGCGATGTTGGGGACGACCATATCGGTATTGCCCGTAATTGTTATTTTCTTATTCATGCAAAAACATTTTGTCTCCGGCATTCTCGGCGGAGCGGTTAAGGGATAGCAGGGAGGAATGACATTGGCTACCAGGGATTGGGACAATCTGAATGTCCTTCAACGGAATCGGTTGCAGGATCGGGCGTATTTTATTCCTTATTCAGATAAAGCGAGTGCGTTATCAATGGCAAGAGGCAGCTCCAGCTTTGTAAAACTATTAAACGGCACATGGAAGTTTCATTATTCAGATAGTGAGAATGCAGCTTCCAGAGCGTTTTACGCCGAGTCTTATGATGACAGCGATTGGGATGAATTGGCCGTCCCGTCTTCCTGGCAAATGCATGGATATGGCAAGCCGCATTATACGAACCAGGCGTATCCATTCCCGGTGGATCCTCCGAAGGTGCCGAGTGGGAATCCGACCGGTTGCTACAGCAGAACATTTTTTGTGCCGGGCGATTGGCTGGACAGGAAGATCGTATTGCGGTTCGAAGGCGTAGACAGCGCTTTTCATGTTTGGATTAATGGACAGGAAGTCGGCTACAGTCAAGGCAGCCGTATGCCTTCAGAGTTTGATATTACGCCTTTCCTTCGTGAAGGCAGCAATAGAATCGCTGTTCGAGTCTACCAATGGTCGGATGGAAGTTACCTGGAAGATCAGGACATGTGGTGGTTAAGCGGGATCTTCCGGGATGTTTATTTGTTGGCACTGCCGAACGTTCATATTCAAGATGTGTTTGTCCAAACAAAGCTGGATGAGAACTATGAGCATGCAGCGATCGAAGTGGCGACCGCCATTGAGATTGGCGAGGATGCGCTTGATTCAGGTATACAGCTAGAGCTGCAGCTTCTAGATTCCGAGAATCAGCCTGTGAGAGTTGAAAACGGTGGGGATGTATGGTCTGGCCATGTCAATCAGCGCTTGATGATGGCAGAGATGACGGTAACACGTCCGAATAAATGGTCGGCTGAGCACCCTTATTTATATAAATTATTAGTGACATTAAAGGACCGGAACAATCAAGTCATTGAAGTGGTGCCGATTCGAGTCGGGTTCCGCTGTGTGGAACTGAAGGACGGTCTGTTGTTAGTGAATGGAGCGGCGATCAAGCTAAAAGGCGTCAATCGTCATGAGCATCATCCTGATCTGGGGAGAGCTGTCCCGCTGGAGTGGATGATTGCAGACATCCAATTGATGAAGCAGCATAACATTAATGCGGTTCGAACGGCTCATTATCCGAATGATCCAAGGTTCTATGACCTGTGCGACGAGTACGGACTTTATGTGATAGATGAAGCGGACATCGAATGCCACGGGTTTGTGCTGACGGGAAACATCAGCGAAATCAGTGATGACCCCGCGTGGAAAGACGCCTATATGGACAGGATGCAGCGAATGGTCCACCGGGACAAAAACCACCCGTCCATTATTATGTGGTCGCTTGGCAATGAGTCGGGATATGGCGAGAATTTAAAGGCTATCGCGGATTGGACAAGGGAGTATGATCCGACCAGACTCACTCATTACGAAGGAGAATGCAGAGTCATTCTGCGGGAAGAGAGCTTCTACGATCCGAAGCGCGAGCCGGAAGCATCGGATGTCTTCACGACGATGTATACCGCGATTGATGTGCTTGCACAGCTGGGGAGAAGAACGGATTTAACGAAGCCGCATATTCTGTGCGAATATGCCCATGCGATGGGGAACGGCCCCGGAAGCCTGAAGGAATACTGGGAAACGATCTATCAATACGACCGATTGCAGGGCGGCTTTGTATGGGAATGGATGGATCACGGGATTCGCCAATTGACTGATGACGGTCAGGAATTCTTTGCCTATGGCGGAGATTTCGGCGATTCGCCGAATGATTCCAACTTCGTCATTGATGGCCTTGTTATGTCGAACCGCACGCCTTCACCTGCACTTATGGAATATAAGAAGGTAATAGAACCGGTCAAAGTAAGCGCGGTCGATCTAAGAGAAGGCAAGATTGCGATAACGAACCATTATGATTTCCGCTCTCTTGCGCATCTGCATGCGAGCTGGTCGATCATGTCTGAGGGCAAAGTGATAGACGGCGGCATCATCACGAATCCCGATGTGAAGCCAAGAGAGAGCAAGGTTATTTCCTTGCCGGTCGATATGAGCCAATGTAAGGGAAACGATGGCTGGCTGAACGTCAGGTTCACCTTGGCAGCGGATACCGCATGGGCTAAGGCCGGATTCGAAATTGCTTGGGCGCAGCTGGAATTGCCTGTCGTCAAAAGCGAAGAAACGAAGCTCTCATTCACAAGCTGTCAGCCGTTGAAGGTGAAAGATGATGAAGATCGCTTGATGGTTGAGGGCGAGGATTTCAGCTTAACGATGAACAAGCATGATGGAAAGCTGCAGGAATGGATCTATCAGGGCGACAATCTGATCGAGCAAGGTCCTCGACTCAACCTGTGGAGAGCTTCCATTGATAATGATTTGTGGGCGCAAGAGCATTGGAAGGAAATTCCTTCGATTGTGGAGTGGAAGGAATATGGCCTGCACTGGCTGCAGCATCGGATTGACCGGGTTGAGCATACGCTCTCCGATGACAACAATGCTGTTGAGATACGAGTCATGACGCGAGTTGCTCCTCCAATTCTCAAATGGGGAATTGCGGTCACCTATACGTACACGGTTTATTCGAGCGGAGACCTGTTCATTGAAGTGAAGGGAGAAATCCAGGGAACACCTCCTGCGACATTCCCGAGAATCGGGCTCAAGCTGGAAATTCCCAAGACATTCGATGAAGTGGCCTGGTATGGATGTGGTCCGGGAGAATCTTATGCTGACAGCAAGGAAGCCAATCCTGTTGGCCTGTGGTTGAAAAAAGCGGACGAGCTGCACACGCCATATGTTTATCCTCAGGAGAACGGCAACCGCCATGATGTGAGATGGGTTTCTTTCACCAATCCACATGGACAGGGCTTTGTCGTAATCGGGCAGCCGAAGCTGGATTTTGGCGCGAGCTATTACACCATGGAGAACCTGGATCAAGCGAAGCATACCTATGATCTGATCAAGCAGGAGTTCATTACGGTCCATCTGGATCATCGGCAGCATGGACTAGGCTCGTCCAGCTGCGGCCCCGACGTGCTGGATCAATATAAGCTGGAGAGTGGAAATTTCGAATTTGCGATGCGCTGGAAGCCTTACTCCAATCGGTTCACTTCTCCCTTTGAATTAATGAAACAGACCACTCGCGAATGATGCGATGCGAAGGATAGGAGAGATACAGATGACGACCGTACTGGATATTATACGACAGCACAAAATTATTTCGGCGATCAGAGTTCAATCCGAAGAGCATATTGCAGAGGTTGTGGCGAGCCTGTACAGCGGCGGTGTGAAGGTCATTGAAATTACGATGAACACGCCGAATGCTCTGAAGCATATGGAGACAATCAAACAAAATTATCCCGATGCCTTAATTGGGGTCGGAACGGTTCTGGATGCGGAAACTACCCGGTCGGCGATTATGGCGGGCGCTTCCTTCCTGTTGTCGCCGGTGTTGAATAAAGAGGCGATTGGGATGGCGAATCGTTACAATATTCCTTTTATCCCCGGTGTACTGACACCGACAGAGATTATAACGGCGTATGAATATGGCGCCAAAGCGGTGAAGATTTTCCCGATCAGCTCATTAGGGCCGAAATATTTGAAGGATATATTAGCCCCTTTGCCGCATGTGGAGATCGTCCCTATGGGAGGGATTACAGCAGATAATGCCAAGCAATATTTGGAGGCCGGGAGCTTAGCGCTGGGAATGGGTTCGACTTTAGTGAACGATCAGCTTATTAAGGAAGGCAATTTTGTTGAAATTGAAAGCCGCGCCAGACAGCTTGTCGGTATTGTCGACCAATTTAACCGTGAAACATCGGACACACTTTGAATATGAGCGGTGGTAACTATGTATATTATAACCATTGATGCGGGAACAACGAACACCAGAATTTATCTAGTAGAAGACTCCGCATATTCAATTATTGATCTGGTCAAGAAAAATGTCGGAGTGAAGAATACAGCAATCCACGGATCAGCAGACGAGTTGAAGCGGGAATTATCCAGCGGAATAGAAGAGATCATCCGTCGCAACAATTGCGAGCCGAAGGATATTGCTTATATCGCGGCTGCCGGGATGATTACTTCTAATCTTGGTATCGTACAGGTTCCTCATGTGACGGGGCCATGTCAAAAGGATGATTTTTCAACTGGCTCGGTGGTGCAGCGGCTGCCGGAGTTTCTTAACATCCCGTGCATTTTTATCCCTGGCATGAAAAACTCCTTTTCTCCCGAACCGCAATTATCGTTTGGCGAGGAGCTGGACAAGCTGGATGTGATGCGGGGCGAAGAGGTCGAGACCTTCGGATTAATCCGTCAGCTTGACTTGTCACGCAAGGGAATTATGATCCTGCCAGGCTCGCATACGAAATATGTGATGACGGATGACAGTGAAATATTGTCCTGCCTGTCCACATTAAGCGGAGAAATGCTGTACGCGATTCAGAAGGATACGATTCTATCAGACTCGATAACGAAAGAGCTTATCGAGACAACGGATACGAATGCGTTAATCCAAGGGTTTCATTCCAGCCAAAGAAATGGCCTGGCGCGTGCTTTATATCAGCTTCGGCTGCTGCAATTATTCGAGAAAATGGATCTCAATCAGCGGGCTAACTTTTTTGTCGGCGCCGTACTGGCCTCCGATATCCGTTCCTTCCAGTCCTTGTACAACGAGATGAAGCCGGATTGGATTGTCGTTGGAGGCAATAATCCTTTACGCGGGTCTTTTACACATATTCTTAACTATTTGCAGTATCCCAATGTAATGGAAGCGACGGATGAACAGGTGGCCATGTGTACGATCATCGGCGCGGTTGAAATCGGCAATTTGAAAATGGGTCAGATGGCGAATCGGATACAATAATCAATGGCTATGCAGAGGTGGATATGAGAATGAAAATTACCGGTTATGAGCTGTTTACAGTACCTCCCAGATGGCTGTTTCTGAAAATCGAAACGAGTGAAGGCATTGTCGGATGGGGAGAGCCTGTCATTGAAGGCAAGGCGCATACAGTCAAGGCTGCGGTTGAAGAGCTGATGCAATCGCTCCATGGGAAAGATCCGCTTCATATCGAGGATCATTGGAATATGATGTATCGTTCAGGATTTTACCGGGGCGGCGCGATCCTGATGAGCGCCATTGCGGGCATTGACCAGGCGCTGTGGGATATTAAAGGGAAGTATCATCAAGCCCCGGTCCATGAATTAATGGGCGGCGCTTGCCGCGATTCGATCCGTGTCTATTCCTGGATTGGAGGCGACCGTCCGGCTGATGTCGGACAGGCAGCCAAAGATGTTGTCAATGCCGGATTTACAGCGGTTAAGATGAATGGCACCGAGGAATTGCAGTATGTGGATTCGTATGAAAAAATCGACCAGGTTGTCGAACGAATCGCAACCGTTCGCGAAGCAGTCGGCAAAGGAATCGGGATCGGGATTGATTTTCACGGAAGAGTGCATAAGCCCATGGCCAAAATTCTGGCCAAGGAGCTGGAGCCGTACCGCCCCATGTTCATTGAGGAGCCTGTTCTCCCTGAGAATAATGAGGCGCTAAGAGATATTGCGAACAGCACGCATATTCCGATTGCCACAGGGGAAAGAATGTTCTCCCGATGGGATTTCAAATCCCTGCTGGCTGACGGTTATGTTGATATTATTCAACCCGATGTGTCCCATGCTGGAGGGATAACGGAAGTGAAAAAAATTGCCTCGATGGCGGAAGCGTACGATATAGCGCTGGCTCCGCATTGCCCTCTTGGCCCGATTGCCCTTGCCGCCTGCTTGCAGGTGGATGCGACCTCGCATAATGCGTTTATCCAGGAGCAGAGTCTTGGCATTCATTACAATGCCGGCAATGATATTCTCGATTATATTAAGGATCGAAGTGTGTTCGAATATAACGACGGCTATGTGAAAATTCCAAAAGGCCCGGGTCTGGGGATTGAGATTGACGAGGATTATGTGCGGGAAAGAGCGAAAGTCGGCCACAACTGGAAAAATCCGGTTTGGCGCCATCGTGACGGATCGATCGCGGAGTGGTAGGGTTCGTATTGCTGGGGGAGGTACTGCCGAATGTCTAAATCATTAACATTGAATGAATTAAGATTAGGTGTTTGCTATTACCCTGAACATTGGGATGAATCCCTGTGGCCGGACGATTTTCGAAGAATGCGCGATATAGGCATCTCTATTATACGGATCGGTGAGTTCGGATGGTCGCTCATGGAGCCGGAAGAGGGCGTTTTTGACTTTAGCCTGTTTGACAGAGCCGTGAATCTTGCCGCCAAGTTCGGATTGCAGGTCATCATGGGGACGCCGACAGCTACGCCGCCTGCCTGGCTGACTCAGCGTTACCCGGAGGCGTTGAATGCGAGCCATGACGGAATCACTTATCAGCATGGGGGACGCCGGCACTATAATTACAGCAGTACGAAGTACCGGGAATTATGTTCCGTCATTACAAGAAAACTGGCGGAAAATTATAAGGATCATCCTGCGATTATCGGCTGGCAGATCGATAATGAGCTGAACTGCGAGGTCAACGTTTTCTACGCGGATGCGGATCATCGGGCATTCAGAGAATGGCTGAAGAAGAAGTACGGTACGCTAGACCAGTTAAACCACGCATGGGGTGCGACTTTTTGGAGCCAAACCTATACGGATTGGGAGCAGGTGCATCTGCTGCGTCCGACGGCATCCCATTCGCCGAATCCGCATCAGGCATTGGATGAGAAGCGGTTCATATCTGACAACACGATCTCGTTCGCCAAATTGCAGTCTGATATTGTGCGCGAGGTTGTCCATAATCAATGGGTAACGACGAACACGCTTTTTGGCCATTTGAACTATCATGAGCTTACAGGAGAGGCATTGGACTTCTTGTCCTATGATTCCTATCCTTTGTTCTCGACAGTGCGCCCCGAGCCAGGTGATAAGCCGTTGCTGGACAGAAAGTGGAGCATGAATCTATCGGCTGTTCGGTCCGTCTCGCCTAATTTCTGTGTCATGGAACAGCAAGCGGGCCCCGGCGGATGGGTGAATCGGGTAGGGGTTCCGTCGCCCCGGCCAGGACAGCTCAGATTATGGACGTATCAGTCGATCGCGCATGGCGCCGATTTGATATCGTATTTTCGCTGGAGAACGGCAACGGTTGGCACAGAGATGTATTGGTTCGGCATTAATGATCCTCACAATCAATCGAACCGACGGATCGAGGAGCTTCAACAGGTTGGAGCGGAATGCGCAAGAATCGGTGGCAAAATTGCCGGAACCCGGTATGCGGCGAAGATTGCGATCGTCAGAGATTATGACAATGAATGGGATGGAGAGCTGGACAATTGGCATGGTCCGATGGACAAGCAAAGTGCGCTGGAATGGTTCAAGGCGCTGCAATATTCGCACATTCCAACCGATTTCCTGTATCTCCATTCGGGGATTGCTTTGGAGGAAATGCTGAAATACGAGGTCCTCGTGTATCCGCATCCTGCTATTATGACAGAGGAAACGGCTGAGTTAATGAAGCAATATGTGCAGCGGGGCGGGACGGTTATTTTCGGATGCCGTACAGGCTACAAAAATAAGTTCGGCCATTGCAATATGCGGCTGTCTCCTGGTCCAGTTGCTGAGCTATGCGGCATATCAGTGGAAGATTTCACGCATGTGATTCCTTCCGATGAAGCGACACTAATTCATTTTAGCGGTGGGCAGGACGCTTATACCGCCGATTTATTTAATGAGGTGATTCGTCTAGAATCCCCTTCGGCAGAGGTTGTGGCGGAGTATTCTTCAAAGTATTACAAGGGGAAGCCTGCGCTGACCAGAAATAAAGTCGGCAATGGGTTTGCGTGGTATTACGGAGCATCATTTAACCAATATGTGATCTATGAAATGATCGCGAGGTTAGGGATACATTCTCCGATTCAAGAGCATTGTACCGTTCCGAAGGAAGTGGAGGTCAGCATACGCCAATCCGGGGATCGGAAGTTCTTATTCCTGCTTAATTTCAGCAGTGATTCAGCGGAGATTACGTTCAAACACCAGGTAGAGGATATTCTGACTCAACAACGGTACGATGGGACGATCATGCTTGAGCCTTATGGAGTTATCATTGTAGAGACAGCAAGCGGTTAAAGGGAGACGGGGACTTAGTAATTACGGAATCCGGACTAATATGGAAAGCTTATTCTTAGGACTGTCATTGCGACAGTTCTTTTTTTTAGGGCTGCGAGGAGGCCGGGCCAGGAGAACCTCCTTTTAAAGAAGTCATGGAATGGCTCGACACGAGGCAACGTGCGCGGCGATAGCAACCTATTTTTATCGAAGACGATATCGTCGCATATGTCTGAACGCCACCAGTCATGGTATAATAGTATGTATAAGGTTTACAAGGAAAGGCGGTCGATTGTTTTGAGCGCGAACAAAGAAGAGATAAAAAAGTTAATTGATACGATACCTGAACAGGATGCGGCTGAAGTACTTGATTTTATAGGTTATTTAAAGATGAAGCGGGAACGTGAATCCTTCCGTGATCTTGAAAAAGCAAGTGCTTCGAGCACCGAATTCTGGAACAACCCAATTGATGACGAGGTTTGGAATCATGTATGAGCAAGGCGATATTTTACTTATTCCTTTCCCGTTCAGCGATCTGTCATCCACTAAGCAACGCCCGGTACTTGTTTTATCCAATTCCGCGTATAACGGGTCTCAACAGGATATCCTGGTAGCGGGCATTACTTCCAACTTATCGGATCGCACATATCTCATCCATTTAACCACCAACGATTTGGAACAAGGGCAATTGAAGGTTGATTCAGGTATAAGGGCAGATAAGATTTATACGTTGTCCAAGCAAATCGTGGTCAAAAAATTCGGCCGAGTCAATCAAACGATTGTAAGCCAGGTTAAGGAAAAGATAAATGAATTGCTAACTGATTAGTCGGATCAACGAGACTTCTGGAAAACATGCGGACCGTTCACTTGAGCGGTCTTTTTTCATGCCTTTTTTCAGACAACGGAATGGAGGGAAACCGTATGAAGAAGTAAGTTGCCAACATTGAACCCAAAATCGAACGCCGATTCGAAGGCGAGCTCACTTTGTCAATGATCTTACGCATCTGGCACGGAAGAACCCGATTACTGTTGATACTTAAAAATATAGTTGATATATTCGTTTGCACTGTGATTGATTTCCTCATCGCTAGCTTGAAATGAAGCGCCGAAGACAGCAAAATAGGGCAATGCCACTGCGCCTACATGGCCTATACTGGCTTTGAAGGGTGTAATCACTTCATCCACAGTAAAAGAAACAGAGCCCTCTGGCGAATAATTTTCTTTTTTATCGCCGATGGACATGGCCAGACCTAGCATTTTCCCTTTAAGCTTGTCACCCTTTGATCCATAAGCCCATCCGTAGGCAAAAACATCGTCAAACCACTTTTTCAATAGAGGCGGATAGCTGTACCAATACAGCGGGAATTGCAAAATAACATGGTTATACGCTTCTAATCGATTCTGCTCTCGGGGAACATCAATGCTCCAGTCAGGATACTCTTTGTAAATCTCATGAATTGTAATATCGTTCGGATATTGCAGTAATTCTTCTTTCCATCGCTGGTTGACTCTTGAAACCTCAAGGTTCGGATGTGCCACAATTACGAGTGTTTTCATGATGAAAATTCCCTTCTCAGGCCCCTATTCAAGAATGTATCTTCAAAGTGCCTCGACTCATTTTTATTGAATACCATCATTATCTGGCAGGTTTGAAAAAAAGAAAATACACACAATAAAGTAAGATGGTTACCTCAAAGTGCGTACTGGACTCGAAATAAAAGTTATGAAACAATAAAATTTTAGCCGACTTTATAAGAATGGCATAGACGAGGTGTTAGTCGATGAAACAATATCATCTGGGCATAGAGGCAACACTTGAAATCATCGGCGGCAAGTGGAAATCGCTGATCATATGCGTATTGATGTCCGGTGCCAAGAGAACAAGCGAATTGAAGCGCAATATTCAGGGCATTTCACAAAAGGTTCTCATCCAGCAGCTTCGCGAGCTTGAGAGGGATGGACTCGTAAGAAGATATGTCTACCAGCAGATGCCGCCCAAAGTCGAATATACCCTCACGGAATATGGAGTTACAGCCAACAATATCGTTGATGTTATGTGTTCTTGGGGGAAAGAAAATATTAAGATGAGGCAGCAACAAGGAGAAGATATCGTCTTGCTGGAGGGAACAAGTCACACTTAAGTTTGACATAAGCTTCAGCAGTTGGCAGATGAAGTGCGTCCGTTTCAAACATCGTACCATGTGGTGCCTACGGAGCCGTTTTCCTTGTATGACAGCTTGCGCAGGATGGATCGACTGTGGCAGCAAGAGAAGGGGCTGGACCATCTACAGGTGAAATCGTTGTTTTATAAATTTGTGCATGAGCATTATGAAGAGGTTCAGCCTAATCCATCAAATCGTTCTTGATCAACAGCGGTCAGAAGCCGTCGTATTCGGAAGTGTCGGCCGAGGTCGTATCCGAGTTTCCTTTGTATTATGAGGTCAACCAGTGGCTGGTTGGCTTTTTTTATGGTTGGACGTAAGGATGAACAAGAAGTTCGAGTTGATGCATGCTGTATGTGAGATGAATCCTACAGATTGAAAGAGGATTGAGTCGCTTAGGCACTATCCGCGTCGTTAAAATGTAATCAATTGATTGCACTTCAATGACGAGGATAGTATAATTTATTTGTAGGGGGTGAACCATATAGATGACGACGGCGGAATTTTTACGGCAAGCGAAAGCACTCATTTCTAGCGGACGCACTTATTTTTCCAAGCGGAACGATTATGACACCGTCCAAGCACTTTTTGATTTAGGTATCGAAGACAGAAAGGGAGCGTGGCGGGAGATCATGAAGTTGAAGCCTAGTGATCAATATAAGCCGCCTGAGTTGGATCGTAGAGGATCCGAAGAGTTGGTCTGGTTCTTTAGGAAAGAGCTTAATGGGCAAATCGCATACATAAAGTTAACCATAGATCAAAACCTGTGTATGTGCATCTCGTTTCATCCTGAAGGATATACACAAAATTAAAATACATAGGAAGACGGGGTTTCTCGGAAGCCTCGTCCTCAATTTTATATAAATTCCGACCTATAGTAGGAGGGGATAGTAATGACAACAATGAACTATTGTGAATCTTGTCATGCAGAGCATACTTATACCGTGAAAAAAGAACTTCAGGTATTTAGATTTAGGGGGCAGGATATTGAGCTTGAACGAAGGATAGCTTTTTGTAACAATTGTGGTTCATTGATTGATGTGGAAGAGTTGGAAACCGAGACAATGGCTAATGTAGCGCGAATTTATACCGAAAAGTATGGTATGACATCACTAGAGATTCAGAACGTGAGGCAGCAATATAAATTGGGGGTTAGGCCCTTTGCTAAGTTGTTGAATATTGGGCCTGCGAGTGTAACTAGATATGAATCTGGGAGTTTGCCGCAAGCGACCCATTTAGAGCTTTATAAGCGGCTGCAGCAACATCCACATATTATATTGGAATTTTTCAGCAGAAATAAAGGTTCACTATCTAGTAGGGAATTAAAAATGGCGGAAGCATCACTTGATGCTTGGACAATCGCTGAACAATCATTTCAAACAGATGAACAAATTATTGAATCTATTTATAAACCTCATGAAATAACGGATTTGGCTGGCTATAGTGATTTTTCCTTAGAAAAGTTCATTCATATGATTTTATATTTTACAACAAATGGTGTGTTGAAAACAAAGCTTATGAAATTGATGTGGTATAGTGATTTTTTGTATTTCAAACGACAAACGGTATCAATAACAGGTGCAACTTATGTTAAATATCCATACGGTCCGGTCCCCAAAAATCACGAGATCGCTTTAGCTCATTTACAACATATGAATGTGATTGAAGTTGATGAACGCACGAATGACGAAGGTTGGACTATGATGCTGATTAAAGCTTCTGAGCCGTTTGATTCAACCATTTTCTCTGATGATGAATTAGAGACAATGCGGGAAATTGAAGCACATTTTAGAGATTATGGTTCCCGGAAAATTAGTGAATATGCACATAATGAAATGGGATGGTTAGAAACAGTAGACAAACAACCGATTAGTTATAGATATGCCCAAGAATTGCGAGAGCTCCATTAGATTTATTGCAGCCTTCGAATTCTTAACAGATTGATTTAAGCGGCCATTCGAAAAGGGAGACAAAAAATGCCAACAATTATTGCAAAACCATTTGATCAGGATATACAGACTCAGTTAGGCGAAATACAATCTGCTTATCATGCAGCGGAATTGAGCAAGAAGGACAAATCGGACATACCAGAAGAGATCTATATCATTGAAGCTGAAGGCGCAATGGTCGGGTATGGCGTGGTCTGGGAGTACGATAATGGGAAACCGTTAATTCATAAGGCGGAGAAGGATTATTTTCACGCGGATGAGAAGTATCTGGAAAAGGACTTTTATATTGCAATTAAGAACGAAACGGATTTTGTATTTATTGAAGTATTGGATGTCTTGAAAGAGCATGAAGGGAAGGGCTATGCCGCTTACTTTATAAACTGGCTTAAAGCGAAATATCCGAATAAAAAAATGTACGTATACACATTGGATAAATCACGGAACTTTTGGTACAAGCAGGGCTTTGAGGTCGTGGGAGATACGATTTGGATGTCCTATCCATGAAATTTGAGTTTGAAAATAACATCATCGATGTCCATGTTCAATATGGCAGCAGGAAGAAAATCTCGATCGGAATTGACCCTTCGGGGCTCATAACCGTTCAAGTTCCTAATGCTACAAGCGAAGAGACGATTAAAGCCGTAGTGGAGCAGCATGGGAGATGGATACTGGACAACTCCCAGCGCATGGCGGAGGCTCGGAAAACCTCCGGAATAAGAGAGTATCATGAGAATGGAAAGTTTCTTCATCTCGGGCAAGAGCATCTCCTTCATGAATTAATAGAGACGAACGGATTGAATGAAGAGGAGCTTAGAAGAAATCTCAAGAAGTTCTATTTCTCAAGCTGCAAGAAGATTGTAGGAGAACGAATACAGCTCTATCAAATGCAGCTGAAGGTAAAGCCCAAAACCATTGAGATCGTAGAATCGATAACCAAGTGGGGCAGCTGCAGCTCGGATAAAAAATTAACCTTCAATTATCGCCTGGCCATGGCACCGATTGAAGTGATCGATTATGTAATTATTCATGAGCTCTGCCATCTGCTTCATATGAATCATGACCGGTCATTCTGGAGGCGTGTGGGCAGTATGATGCCGGATTATAAGGAAAAGCAGGCGTTTCTAGAGAGATATGGGAATGCGATGACTCTTTAGAATGTCGGTTCTGAGTTGGAGGGAGTTGTTGTTCGGGAGCATCGGCCGCAAATGGAATCCTTATTCTATTTCATTCCCATATCCTTCCACCAAACATCCCGCTGTGGAGAGAGCGGAATCTGATCCAGATAGACCGCTTCGCCGATTCTAGGTATATGGTATGGGATGCTCTGCTCTTCGGCTGCGGCCGATAACCTTCTTACAGGGTCGTTCCAATCATGCAGCGCCAAAGCGAACCCACCCCAGTGTACGGGCAGCAGAACGCCTCCCTGGATGTCACGATGAGCTTGTACCGTCTCCTCCGGAAGCATATGCACG
This sequence comes from Paenibacillus oenotherae, assembly GCF_019443105.1. GTDB lineage: Bacteria > Bacillota > Bacilli > Paenibacillales > Paenibacillaceae > Paenibacillus_Z > Paenibacillus_Z oenotherae. The sequence continues at coordinate 160,557 of NZ_JAHZIJ010000004.1, read as the reverse complement.
CCGCTCCACCGCTTGTCATATCGCCCGCATTCCATATATTGCCCGCATTCCATAAAGGCCAGTTCGAACGGTCCGTGCTTACGACCTATTCGCTTAAAGTGAGGACCGTAACCCCCGTCCCCACTGTAGAAGAGACTTCTCTTCTCTGTCTTGATTACCCACGAGCACCATAGGGTGGTATCCTGATCGAACAGCCCTCTTCCCGAGAAATGTCTCGCCGGCGTGCAAGTGAAGCGAATGCCCTGAATGATCCGTTCTTCTCCCCAGTCGAGCTCGATGACGGTATCGGGCGACGCTCCTCTTTTCCAGATTCGCTTACCGACTCCGAGCGGAACGAGGAAAGTGCCCGTTTTTTGAATAAGCTTGCGGATAGAGGAAGAATCCAGATGATCGTAGTGATCGTGAGACAGAACAACGATATCGATCGGAGGAAGTTCCTCTATTGTAATTGGCAGCTTGACGCTGAATCTGCGATTGCGGGAGAAAGGAAGCGGCGACGGGTTCTTGCCAAACATCGGATCAAGCAGGATCGTTTTGCCTCCAATCTGCAGCAAGGACGCCGAATGTCCGAACCAAAAGATCTTGTCTTTTCTGTCGCTTAGCGTGCCACGCTGAAGGGGGACGATAGGAAGCGGCTGCTTCGGCCTTCTCTGAGTCTTAGCGGATAGGAATTCGCGAAGCATGGATACAATGTCTCCTGCACTAAATTTCACGATCACTGGGATTTCGTTCTGGAATTTGCCGTTCTTGGCTCGCCTGGATCGATTCCAATCATCCATCTGTTTACTCTCCTCCCATTCATTTGCGCGTCGGTGAACGCGAGCTTTGAATAAACTTTTAACGACTTTCAGCCCTAATTTAATGTGAAAGGACAGCCTTGGTTTCACCTTTGACCTTTGGCCTTCGTCGATCCGAGAAGAGAGCGATGATAATGCCTGGAATAAGTAAGAAGCTAACAAAATGAAAAGTTGAGCTAAATCCCTTTGCCATATACGATCGTATTTCAGCATGGATACTTGGCCACAACTGTTTAATCTGTTCTCGATTATGATCAAAAGCTGCTTTAGTTTCCTGCATTTGACTTGGTGCTTGAAGTAATGCTTCCTTTTCACGTTGATCGACCTGTTCCAACACTTTCTCTAATGTCATCTTTTGCTGGGCGTTTCCTTCTTGTAGCGATTCATTGTTCATTGATTGGATACTTGTAATCATTCCGTCTTTCATAGACGTATCAAGTGTGGAAGCTTGAACCGTTTGTATAACTTTGTCACGAGCCGTTGAAAGTTCGTTCTTCATATTACTGCTCAGCATCGTAGCTAATAAAGCGACACCGACTACCATCCCGAGTGTACGAGCCACATTGCTAACTCCTGAAACAATCCCGAGCTTGTCGGCAGGAATGTTGTTAACAGCTGAACCAAAAAGCGGCACAACCGATATACCAAGCCCTGCACCTAACAGAGAAAGTCGCCACATCACGTCAAAGCGAGACGAATCCGCATCCAGGCTGCCAAATAAATAAACCGATACAGTGATAATGGTCAAACCGATACTTGCCAAAAAGCGGCCGCCTATTTTTTCAGACATCGGTCCGGAAACTACCGAAAATACCGTTGCAGTCAAAGAGCTTGCAATGATCGTCATTCCCGCTTCAAGCACAGACATATCACGTAAACTCGTTAAGTAAAAGGCGATTAAAAAACTTCCAGCAGCCGTTCCAATCGAAGTAAAAAATAGTCCAGCGGAAGAAGCGTTAAAGGTTGAAATACGCATCAATGACAAGGGGAGCATCGGATCTTTTGATCTTCTTTCAACAACGATAAACAATAGAAGTGACAATAATGATCCTGCGAATAACGATAAGACGTAGAAGGAACTCCAACCATAATCCGATGTCACTATTAATCCTAATGTGAAGCAAAAAATGGCGGCTGAAATCGTTAACATTCCTGCAATATCCATGTTTTTGCTAGCGGTTTTGTCGTAAGACTCTTTTATTAATAAGTAAGAAACGATAAACGAAACGATAGCAATTGGAAGATTTACGAAATATACAGACTGCCAATTGAAGTACTCGGTCAAAATTCCTCCTAGTGCTGGCCCACTTGCACTAGCCACGCCTGCTATTGCTCCCCAGATCCCTAGAACAGCGCCATGTTTTTCTTTCGGAAAAAGCTGAATGGCAAGCGGAATGGTGACAGGTACAATAATGGCCGCACTTAAGCCTTGCAACACACGAAACAATATGAGTAAATCAAGTGTTGAAGCCATTCCGCACAAAAAAGAAGTTAACGTAAACAAAATTAGTCCGATGAGAAAAAGTTTTTTGCGACCAAATTGATCCGCTATGCGCGAAGCCGTTAACATCAATACTGCAAATGCTATATTGTATCCATTCACGATCCAACTAATATCACTCACATCACGATTAAAATATTCAGCCGTTTTCGGCAATGCAATATTTACAATCGTTGTATCCAGCAGTGCGATAAAATACCCTAAAATAATTCCAATAAAGATGAGTATTGTTCTACCCCTACTCAAATTGTTCACTCGCCACCGTCTCCATCTCTATCATATTCTTGTTTTGCAAACATTGTTGTCCTGCAGTCTCAGTTGCCTGTAACCACTGTCATTCATCCTTTGATAGATTGAATTTTTGTTTCGCCCCTAGTAATCGATTTAAAAAATCTTCCATCGCAGCAAGAACCTCTGGATCAAAAATACCCGATCGTAAACAGTCTTCGTCAAAAATACAGTCAAATACCGCTACGATCATAAAAGCGGTTTGCTTTGGAAATTCCACATTGAACAAACCGGCCTCAACACCTTCTTCGATAACAGATTGTACAAGTGGCTTAATTTCGCTATTACATCGAGTTTCGAACAAATGATTCAGCACTAAACTTTCATTTTGATGGATGTATCGCATGAGGTCGCTATTCCAACCTTCAAAATAAATAAAAGATTTGGCCATCTGTTCCAATTTATGAAGTGCATCTATTTGACTGTTACGCGCAGTCATTTCCAGTTCGTGAATAAGGCGATCAGAATAACGCTGAAGCAGGTGATCCACTAACTCATCTTTCGATTTGAAATAATGATAAAACGTTCCTTTTGCAATGCCCATTCGTAGCACGATATCCTGAACCGTTGTTTTTTCGAAGCCTTTTTCCAAAAACAGACGTTCGGCCGTTTGTATAATTTCGTTAAACCCTTCGTCACGTGTCCTGACCACCGATTATCACATCTCTTTCCAATTTTTTAAAATTATAACTCAACGACCGACCGTCGGTCAATATCATTCTAAAAAATATATGTCAATCATCTTACGGAAGGAAGTACCATCCTGTAGTCTGTTCGCTGTCGATATATTGCTATCCTATTCAGGATTCATGCAACCGGAGTAAAGAATGGCTTATACTTGTATGAGCGAGGTGAGCGTATGGATCAAAAGTTGTTTGACCTGGTCTACGAATCCGTGGTTAAGCGGGAACCAACCTATGAAGGTGTGTATTATACGGGGGTAAGGACAACGAAGATTGTCTGTCGGCCTACTTGTCGGGCCAGAACCCCTCATGCAACCAATGTGACGTTCTACCACTCGCTGGAAGCTGCGCTTCGCGCAGGCTTTCGGCCCTGCAAGCGATGCAAGCCTGAAGCGAACGGAGCGCTTCGGCCGGATGCGGCCTTGGCTGCTCAGGTGGATGCGATGATTGAGGACCGGTATAACGAGAAGCTGACTTTGGCAACGTTGGCGGCTTCACTTGCAATAAGCCCTTATCATCTGCAGCGAATTTACAAGCAAGTGACAGGACATTCACCTGCGGAACAAACCGAGCGTGTCCGCCTGAAGCATGCACAGAGGCGATTACTGGAGTCCGATGCCACCATCGCGGAGATTGGGATGTCTGTGGGCTACAACGGCCCGTCTCATTTCACGACCTGGTTTGGCCGGAGAATGGGTATTTCTCCTACGGAGTATCGGAATGGAGCGAGAGGAGTGGATTCTTATGACAGTCAATAAGAAATATCGCTATACGGTAAGGGGCTTTGATCAGCCATGGACGCTTATAGCCAGTAGGCACGGAATGAGCCAGCTGATCTATCCGCCTCATCTTGCATCGCTGGCTGGGCTGGAGCAAGCGATCACTCACAATGAAGGGCAGATCGAGGATCGCGGCCTGTTCGTTGAATTTGGCATCATAGACTTGCTGGAGCAGTATTTTGCAGGGCGGCCCGTCAGCTTCGAGGGAGTTCCTCTGGATCTAGAAGGAACACCGTTTCAACAAAGCGTATGGATGGCGTTAAGCCAGATCCCACATGGAGAAACATGGACGTATACGCAGCTAGCGAATACAATTGGCAAGCCGTCAGCGGTTCGAGCGGTAGGTACAGCGGTTGGGCGCAATCTGCTGCCGATTATTTTACCCTGTCATCGGGTTGTCGGCTCCAATGGGACGTTGACAGGGTTTCGAGGGGGACTCCAAATGAAGAAAGAGCTCCTTGCGCTGGAGGGGATCACTCATATGGAGGCCGTTGGTCATCAACGATTCCGGTTTTGAGCGGCTGAGCCATCGTGTAGACCGAAGGGATTGTCCCGAAAAGTCCAATAACCAATGAGTCGGTTCCGAATGATGTGAAGGGATGCTTCTAAACCACTAAAAAGTGGAACTGGAAGTATCCTTTTTTTATTCTATATGGGGACTCTGGAATCATCAGACAACTTTCTGGACACCCCCTTCTCCAAGTGTGGTGTGAAGGACGAGTGGCGGAGTAAGAAGCCTGCGAATGTGCATGAATTTCGGTTACAAGACGCTATAAATGGTGAAATGCTTGCGATCATCAGGCTGCCCAAAGTCTGTTGGAGCGCTTCCGTTAGCTAAGCTTCTAAGCGTATGAGAGTGAGTGACTGCAACACATTCGGTTGGTGGTGAGAGGGAAGCCTGCGAAAGCACAGGAATTTCAGCTAAAAGTAGCCCTTATAGGCCGAATGCCTGCGATTGCGCAGGCATATATGGACGATCGGGCCACTAGAGGGAAAACATGGCGAAAAGCCTGCGCTTTGGCAGGCATTCGGTCTTTAGCAAACAGAAAGGATAAAAAGCCAGCCTATTCGCAGGCTTTTGAGAAAGTCGGGCGGACTTTCCGCCAACTGACATGGCCGCACGAGGTTTGACCGCCGACGTGTGACCGTGCACCGCGTGCTGCAAGAGTAACTGAGTACCGAACATCCGGTCTGTAGATTTCACGCTTTTCATTCTCCCATTTTGTATGATTCAGTGAAAACAATGACTTTCTGGGCAGTCTGGATCATGCATGAATTTTTGGGGAGATCGGCGGCTAAGGAGAAACTGAGGTGAAATACCTGCACTCTGGCAGGCATTCATCTTCATGGGGCCAGAAACGAAAAAATTAATGCTGTTTCGCAAGATTCGCATGTTTCGCCTTGCTCGAATCTCGCCTGTCTCGGCGTTTGAACGATGGATCGTCCGCTGGCGGGGCGCACGTGGGCAGTCCCGTGGTCGCAGGCACTCTACATCGTAGAGTTTCTTAAAGCGGGGGATGAGATTTCCCGAAAAGGGCTTTTCGGACCCCCATTTTTTTTTTGCCGCTATGTAACAATCTCTCCCCCCTGTTCGTGTTAAGGTAAGAATTATAGCAGGGAGAGAAGCGAATGCACACGGTAACAGTAGAGGGATTAAACAAAACATACAGAAGCGTTCCGGCATTATCGAATATTCATCTGGAACTGGGAACGGGCTTATTTGGCCTTCTTGGACCCAATGGCGCAGGCAAGACGACGCTGATGAAAATTTTGAGCACCGTTCTTCCTTATGAGGAGGGGCGGGTGACGATCTATGATCTGGATTTGGCCAAGGAAGGAGAGAAGGTGCGGGGATTACTTGGTTATTTGCCGCAGCACTTCTACGTGCCCTTGCAATTTACAGGCAGAGAGCTGCTGCATTATGTGGGATCGATGAAAGGGCTCACGGATCAGCGGCAAAGAACCAGCCAAGTGGAACGGTTATTGGAGGAAGTCAATCTTCTGCCCCATGCCGATAAAAAAATTAAAAGCTTCTCGGGAGGCATGACAAGACGGCTCGGCATCGCGCAAGCGCTGCTCGGAGATCCCAAGTTCATCATTCTCGATGAGCCTACAGCAGGACTTGATCCATCTGAACGAATTCGGTTCCGCAACGTGATCGAAAAGCTGGGCAACGATTATACGATCATTCTCTCCACCCACATTATTAGCGATATCGAAACCAGCTGTGAGAAGGTGGCGGTCTTGAATAAAGGCAGCGTGCGATACCAGGGAACAACCGTCAATCTGGCGAAGAGGGCGGCAGGTTGCATCTGGGAGCTCCAGGTGCCTTATGCCGAGTATGATCATTACGCGAAGGAGTATACGGTTATTGCCAGCAGAAGAGAAATGAATCATGCCGTCTTTCGGGTAATCGCACAAGAACCGCCGCATCTCCAAGCCGTGGCCGTGCAGCCGACCATAGAAGATGGATATATGGCTGTCATTAACGGGGTGACGGGATGAGCAGCATCAAGCTTGTATATCGCAATGAAATGCGCCTATTATGCCGTAACCTTTTTATGGCGATACCATTGATTTCTATTGCGCTTTGCTGGGGATATATTATTCTCACATACGAGAATGAATCCATTCATTATGAAGAGATCGCCGCCGTCTTCTACAACAACTTCCAATGGATCATGATGGTGAACCTGCTGCTGGTTGGCTTATATGCTGTCTACGTGGCGGGAAAGGATCGCGATAGCGAATTTGAATTATTAGTCGTCACCTATAAGGTGAGAAATACGGAATGGGTACTGGGCAAATGGCTGGTTGCGCAAACGTATGGCCTCTGCTTCGCAATGATGACGCTGCTTATTCAGGGCATCTGGTTTCTGAATGGCAGCCTCAGTATGGGAGAAAGATATACGAATCTTGTCTATCTATTCGTCCAAATGGAGGGAGCCTTCTTCATCATTATCTCCTTCGGCTTTCTGCTCGGTATTCTGATTCGAAATATGCTGTCCTACATCTGTCTTACTGCACTGCTGGGAGCGGTGTTCCTGCTTCAGGCCAACAGCTACGGCTTCGCTTATGTCAATCCAAGGCTGAACCTGCTGACGCCTTATGATTCGATGTATATCGCCACTCCTTATACAACGATATGGGGGATCAATGGCGTCTTCGAGGGTGCAGTTCTCCACCAATTGGTCGTTGTCTTGACAGGAGCAATCGTCATACTTGCCGCAATACTGCTGTTTCATCCCCATCGCAGGTTAAGAATGGAGAGGAACGGCGCTGTGGCGCTGGTGCTTGCTCTGATGATTCCTGTTGTCATCGTCGGAGGAATCCGGTATACGCAATATAATAGCGCGCTTGAACAATATCTCCTTATGGGACAACAATACTCGTTATCACAGGAGGCGTACTCCATCAACGCTATCCATGGTGAGCGTCCGCACTATGCTTTCTCAATGGATCGTACGCGTTTGAATATCCGGCTATCATCCGATAATCGGATTGGAGTCGATAGCGAGCTGGCAATAACGTATAACGGGGATGTGGCGGCAAACGATGTTTCGCTCACCTTGCATCGCCAGTTCAAAGTAACGGACTGCTCAAGCACTGCGGGAATAACCTGTTCACGGGACGATGACTATATTCACATTCACCTTCAAGAGGGGATGAAACCCCATGCTCAGCTCGACTTGAAATTGAGTTATGAGGGGGATGTAAGGCAATACCGTTCTGATGGGTTGCTGCAGCAGGCCTTTGTTGAACACGATCGGATCTATCTTCCCAAGGAAGCTGGCTGGTATCCGTTAATTGGCGAACGGCAGCTGGCTGCAAGTACTTATGGCGGGCCTGATGAGACTTATGCAAAGTTTGAAGTGAGGAACGGAGCCTTGCTTGAGGATCAGCCGACCGAATTTGCCGTTACGATTAAGCGTGATGGTGACAGTGTTCCGATGGCTCTGACGATACCGCGTGAACCGGATGGCTCTTATAAGGGCACCTCTCAATATGGATTGTCTCTGATCGGCGGGAATCTGGAGGAGGACGTGGTCGGTCCGACGAGGATTGTAAGCCATCCCGAGGTTATGGAAGGCGCCCGTAACACGGCCGGAATCTATATGGACTATTGGAATTATATCGAGAGCTGGCTGGGAATCCCAATGGCGCCGGATGTCATTTATGTCATGAATGACGATCACAGCAGGCTGACGGAATCTACACCCAGTCAACAGTTCATCGCATGGAGCTTTTATGCTATTAAATATGTAGATTCTGCGGTTATGGTCTATGCTTTAGCGAATGAGCTAATCCACGGGAATCCATCCTTTGGCGAGGATGTGCATGTGCTGCAGCGTGCAATTACGTGGGGATTGATGAAGCATGCCCGGATGGAGACGGAATATGAACGCTTCGGCGATTGGTATGCTGCGATGGAGGGTTCATCCGAAGCGCCTGCGGGATCGGCGGAACGAATAGCTGGAATGAACCGGTATGATGAGCTCGGTGAAGAACAATTCAAGCAAATGGTCAAGTACCTCTATAACAAGTACGAGGGGCACAAGGATAAAGCGGAATTTAATTTGCTGGCTGAATTGGAAAGGTATGAAGGAGAATGAAGCCGATGAGCGGATTCTCTATTCGGTTGCAGCTGTGGCTGAAGCTGTGGTTCACATCACTGCCTGCCATTATTCTGATGCTGCTGCTTCCAGTCGCGGCGTATGTTCTATATATGGCGTCATCGTACAGGCTCGCATTCTTCACCAGCCTATTTTATGAAAGGGCAGCGCCGCTTGTGGTTGTGTTTATTTTGCAATGGTGCTTCTCGATTGATTATGACTCGAAATTTGTTGGGCAGCTGCTGACATACCCGATTGCCCGGTGGAGGATCATTGCGGAGAGAGCATTGCTGGCATCGCTTCTCTTTATCAGCTTAATGTGTCTTGTCTCGATCGGGCTGGCCTTCTTTGCAGGGGGTTATATATGGAAGGGACTGTTGCTCTCGATACCCGTCTATGCAGGGATAGGAGGCGTCGTCGTTCTTGGTACAGTAATTGGAAGGCATTCTATTGGCGGGCTTTGTGCAGGCTTGGCAGTATGGATTCTATCCTTGTATGGTGGAGCCTCCTCGCTGTATATAAGGCCGCATCTGCTGGCTTTGCCTGGCTTATATGAATATGTGAGCGGCAATTTGCTGGCTGGGGAGAATCGTTGGATCCTCTATAATCGGTTGTGTTATATTGGCCTCGGTCTGCTGCTATCGGTGTTATCGATCCTGCATATCAATCGGAGATCCGGTTGAGGACGCTAAGGAAATGGAGGTACGGGAATGCAGGATGAAGATTATATGAGCCAGCTGTCATTCGGCAACGACTCGGCTTTGGACGCGCTTGTGTTCCGGTATCACAAACTAGTGTACGGGTATGCCTATCGATTGCTGCAGGACGAGAAGCTGGCGGAGGATATTGTCCAGGAGACTTTTCTTAAAATTTATCAGCAAGGCAAAAAAGGTTGCGTTCCCGAGCAGTTCAAGCCATGGATGTACAAAATAGCGACGAACGGATGCAAGGATTACTGGAAGAAGGCCTCCACGCAGCGGGAGCATTGTATGGACAAGAGCCTGGAGGGCATGGAGGGAATTCATCACATCATCGACCGCCAGTTGGAGCGCAAGTGGATGATCGATTCCTTGAACCAATTATCCTTTGAATATCGATCCGTCCTTTATTTGCGCTTCTATCAGGATTTGAAGTATGCAGAGATTGCCTTGACCCTGGATATTCCCGTCAACACCGTCAAAGTTCGGATTTCACGCGGTCTCAAATATTTGGAACGCATATTAAAACATGAGGATCGAGAAGGGGTGAAGGGCCAATGAATGAAGACCAGGAGTTGTCCCGCTTGGAAAAGGATTGGAAGCAGCGGTTTGACCGTTATACGTCCCCCGAACCAACGATAGAGAAGACATTCCAGCTGCTTGCTGCAATAAAAGAGACGGATGCGATGCGTCCGGCGGATTTGCGGGCTGAGCTTGAGGCTGTCCAAGCCAGGCAATCCGCTGCTTCGAAGCTGGCGAATCTGTTCTTGTCCCAATGGAATTTCTATGGCATGCGAAGCTGGCTGCTGACGGGAATCGTCATGCTTCTATTAACCGTTATGATCAGTGTAAGCGCGCAGAACGAGATAACCGGCCTGCTGGCCTGGATGAAGTGGATTTCACTCGTGATGATTGCTATTATGGGCTACGCATTCCGTGCAACTAACCAAGGGAACGACATTATCGAGCAGTTAAGCTACCATTCCTTGATCCAGCAAATGTTCGCTCGGTTCATCATCATTATGGCGCTGCAATTAGTGATGACGCTGCCTTTAAGCTTTTTTATAGTGGGAGGAGAAAGCTCGTTATTGTATATATTCGGTTCCTTCGTGCCGATCTTCTTCTTCGGGGTTGTCGGGTTTAGCAGCGCAATGTGGCTGGGGCCAAAAATTGGCGTCATCCTTACGCTGTTCATTTGGTTCAGCCAAATGCTGCTTGATGGGGGATACCAAGCTGCTTCTCTGTTTCAGCTGCCGGGGAATGAGCAGTTCCTGTGGATGAATGGCGGACTATTGGGGATTTCCTGTCTGTTGCTGGGCAGCGTGCTGTACAAAAATGGGACCAAGAGGGGCTTCAGATGAGTTTGCGGATCACCTTAAACCATGCAGGATATTCAAGCGGGGCTGTCAGACTCGTAGCCGATGCGACATGCACGTTGACGACGGGAATTACTTATGTTGTCGGAAGCAATGGAGCGGGCAAGAGCTCGCTCTTGAAGCTCATTGCCACTGCGGTTGCGCCGGATCGGGGCAGCGTAATCTATACGAGGTTGATAACAGATGATCAAGCAGGGATGTACCGCAAGCAGCTAAGCGTCGAGGAAGTTAGAACGATGATCGGATTTATGCCCCAGCATTTTACCGGATATTCGGATATGACCATCGAGCGATATTTGACCCATATGGCCCTTCATAAAGGCATCCCGCATCGCCTAGTGAAAGCTGCGATAGAGAAGTGGCTGAGAGAGAGCGGCTTATATGAGCTTGGTAGCAGAAAGCTGCGGTCGCTCTCCGGCGGGCAGCTGCAAAGTGTGGGGTTGATTCAGGCACTCCTGAATCAGCCGCGGCTATGTATTCTGGATGAACCCTTCGACGGGTTGGATAGCCGGGAGAAGCTGGTTTTCAAGCATGCGCTGAATAGGCTGGCCTTCCATAGCGTGATTGTTATGAGCACGCATTTGCTGGAAGAAATGGAGCGGTCAACGAGCAATAGCCTGCTGTATATTGAAGATGGGATCGTACGCTATTGCGGCGCGGTGGACGAGGTGGATGGGATCGTGGCGCGATTAGGGGATTAACGATATAGGTGGTTAAGGTATTTGAGGTATTTGAGGTGGTTAAGGTGGTTAAGGTGGTTTAGGTGGTTTAGGTGTTGGGCTCCCAACGAAAAGCAGCGATGGGCTTCATCCCGACAGGTTTCGAAGGAAGCCTGCGCAAGTGCAGGAATTTCGGTTGAAATAAGCCGTATATGGCAGAAAGCCTGCGATAGGGCAGGAATATGAGACGGAATTAGGCGACAGGGGGCAATTACGGCGGAATGCCTGCACTTCCGCAGGCATTTCGTCCGCAGGGAGCCAGAACGGGGAGAAAGCCTGCGGTTTCGCAGGCTTGTTCGATGTTTCGTGCCGCGAGCAGCATTTTACACTATCAGGCAGTATAGTTGAGAAAGGAACCTAAATATAAATCTCGAATATCTAATATAATCGGATAGTTAAAATTTGGTGGCAGACAGGAGTTGGATACGATGATAAAAGGTTTCGGAGGAGTATTTTGGAGAACCAAGAATGTTGAAACTACAAAAAAATGGTACAGTGAAGTGCTGAAGATTGAAATAGAAGATTGGAATGGGACTGTAATACAACCCCAATCAGGAAATGGGACGATCTTTTCTTTCTTCACCGAGAATGACAGTTATTTTCCAACAGAACAACAGGTGATGTTAAATTTCCAAGTACATAATCTGAACGAGACTATTAAGCATCTTGAACAGCTTGGTGTACCTCTTGCAAAGAAAAAAGAGAGTAGTGAATTTGGACAGTTTATTTGGATTGAAGATCCTGACGGTCGACTGGTCGAGCTTTGGGAGAAATAACGAACTTAAACTCAGGAAGCGATGAATGCAACCCATGGATACAGGAGAGGTGAGACTATGGAAGGGAATAACACCACTTATGAAACGATTGAACAGTATATAGCGGGCTTTCCCCCGGAGGTTCAGCAAATACTGGAAACGTTAAGAGGCGTTATAAGAGAGTCGGCGCCGGACGCCAAGGAAAAGATAAGCTATCAAATGCCTACCTTTGCGCTGCATGGAAATTTGGTGCATTTTGCCGCTTATAATAAGCATATCGGATTCTATCCGGCCCCAAGCGGGATTCTCGCCTTTCAACAGGAGTTATCCCCATATAAAGGGGCAAAGGGCTCCGTACAATTCCCTATCGATCAGCCGCTGCCCTATGATTTAATACGCAGAATCGTCGCATTCCGAGTGGCTGAGAATATAGAGCGGGCGGAGAGTAAAGCGAAGAAGTAAAGAGAGGGGCGGAGCCCCTCTTTATACTTATGTCTGCCGACAATGTCAGCTGTAGCGGACAGTCCAGCTTATTGTTGTTCTGCCAGCAGCCTCCCGATGCGTCCTGCGGTTTCTTTGATCTTCATTTTTATGTACGGGTTTGTCCTCTCGGGCAGATGATCAGGATTGAAAAATGCTGCTTCCAAGACTTCTATTCCATCCGGTCGCAGTTCGCCTTCAAATTCCGTACAGATGTAACCAATAACGACATTGTAATATTCATGCCCGTTTCTCAACTTTGTATGTAATTCTTGTCCGGAGAACACCCCGTAGAGCTTGAGATTTTTAATTCTTAATCCTATTTCCTCCTCCGCCTCCCGAATGGCACATTCCTCTACCGATTCACCTGGCTCCATCAATCCACCTGGAACCCCCCATGTCTCATCAACGTGCTTTACTAATAAAATCTCACCTTTTGGATTCAAAATCAGAATGCTCGGTCTCACAAGAATGATGGGTGTATTGCCGATCATTTCCCGGAGCGATTCAATGTATCCCATGTCGCTGCCTCCTATTACTTGTATACCCATTGATAAAAAATATACAATATTATACATCGCAGGTCGAAATAATGATAGGTTGGACTCCATTTGGAGGACACTGGCAAATTGCGCAGGATGCGCATTTGCTTCCAGGAAATCGATCCATCCGGACATAGAGGGGTAAACGTAACCATGAACCGAGAGAAAATGCACTACAGCTTGCAGAGCATGAGGATCGCGGAAGCGATGCTTCAACTAAAGGTCGGCAGCTTTTTTAAGCGGGCGATCGCTCGTCTTATTCTGATGAGGGTGCCTGATTTTATTATTTTCGCACAGCGCTATAATAATGAGCTTAAGACTGCGCCTCCCTCTGCCCAATACAAAAAGGTGAAGGGGGATCTGGCAGCGCTGCAGCAGCTTTATAATGATTATCTGTCAGAGCTGCGGCATCAATTCGCCGGACATTTCAAGGAAGGGGACTTCGCGGAGCGTATTGAGCAGTGGGGGAATATTAAGGAAGACAGCATGCTCTTCTTCGTCCGGCATGCTGTGGAGATTGCTGCAGAACTTGATCCTTCCCATCCTGCAACGGCTAATCTGGATCCTCATGATGTCATGGTAATTGAGCGTATCTCGGCACTGCATGATTTGGAGGACGCCCCCCGGATAGGCAATGATATATTGGCGCTTACCCGATTCAATACAGGAGGGACGCTGCACATGGGGGATTTGCAAGAAAAGCCTGCTATGTTGAACTCTTTGCGAATTATTGTGCAGCATGAAGCTGCACTGTTGCAGGAGCTGCGGGACAAAGTGTCCGGCATGGCCATCAAGACGCTGGCTGTTGTGGACGTTGTCAACTTCGGCGATGTTCTGTTTACACGTCCGGTAGGGGCGCATGCCGTTCAACATATGGAAGGCTTGGATACAATCGTAGCCAGACATAACATTTCGGCTGCCGTCGCTCTCTTTGATGAGGCAAAGCTGAACACACGTATCCTGGAACGGATCGAAGCGATTCGCCAAATTCGCCATGTCATTTGCGCTCATATCGACGGGGTGCGTCCTTTAACGGATTTATGCCATTCATTAGACGGGTTGTCGATGAAGGAGCTCTTTGGTCTATATGAGCATATGCATCAGTTGTATCTCAAAGTATGCCAGACTGACAGGACACTGGTTATGTCGCAGCTGCCCAATGATCGTCTTAGCGGTGTATATGGCATGTCCTATCAGCCTTCAGCAGCCTATGACGAACACTCCATGCCGCCGACCGAATTCGAGGTTCCGGAATTTGATGAAGCAACCCTGCATCAATATTGGGACAAGCTGCTGGCTGGCATAGATATACAGGAAAGCACAGATTATTTCTCCCAAGCGCTAATCCACTCGCCAGAATTGGAGACAGGCAGGACGAGGACGTCCGCCACTGGCGACCACACTTCGTCATGGACCGAATTTCACCATTACAATGTGGCCCAGCTTTTTGTCCAGAGCAGACTTGCCGAGAATCGGGGCAATCCGCGGCATCTTCATATTTTTTATCAGATCATTGCCATGAAGAACGTTGGCGCCTCTCACATTCTTGCCGCAATGCTGGTAACAGAATATGACCTTTACACAGATAAACAATGCAGACTGCTTATGCTAGATTTGCTGTACAGGCTATCAGATAGGAGGGAGACCGGGGCTATCGAATTGTTGAAGCGGGAGGCGCTCTCCTCTGATCTTGATCTAGCGATTGGGGCGCTGCATGCACTGGTGAAATTGGACGTTAGACATCATGGCGTCAGGACGCTGAATCGGAAGGCGGCTGCATCGGATATAAGCTCCTTCGTACTTCGGAAGCTCGAAACGATGACGGTCTTTCAGCAAGTTGTTGTTTGCCTGACGATGATGAGCTATCTGAAATTAAATGGATCATTCCATCTGTATATTTCATACAGCCAGTCTCGATACTGCGATCCGCTGCTCGCGATTCTCGCTCAGTATGTGCCCCGAATTGTGGAAGGAACCGGGCTGCCGGACAATCAAGCAGCTGAGCTGGCAGCGTTGATCGCCAATAACAATTATTCCCGGGCTTCCTTGCTCATAGGTGATGCATTATCCTCTACAGAACCGCGTAAATCGAAGACTTTTTACGAAATAGTAGCAGACGAAGTGCTGCACATGGACTGGAGGCACGACACGCTGGTTATTTCCAGAGCACTGGCCTTACTCCAATTAGAACGGTATATAGAGTCACTCGAGACTGCCGAATACTTGGGTGGGCAAAATCCGACAAACAAGCAGTACCGGTTCCTCAGTCTGGACATTGCCGCCGTAGGCAAGCTGGCAGAGTCGTTCGAATTGCTGGCAGAAGGAATGAAGCGGGATTTCCCTCTAGATGAGGGGGATCGGGCGCTGCTCGAGCAATTGCGGGCGAAATGCTATTCCTGATGAAGGGAGCCTTGCTATTTATGCAATCATAGGTATTTGTCACTATTTGTCGAATAATATGCTATAATATTCCTGAATCTGATAGGGGATTTCATTTAATAGGGATGAAAGAAAGGGAGTGCTGTACAGTGCGGGCAAGACAGATGATTGCACTTTTATTAACAATCCTTCTTATGGCAGGCTTGATTCCTGCCCAAGCAAATGCCGCTCCGCCATCTACGATGACGGTATCGGAGACAGGGACGCTGACATTTGCCCCTAGAACGGAAGGCTATTCGTTCTATACGACCCCGGCGAGCATAACACTTACCAAAGTCGGAACGGAACCGATTGCCAACCTGAGCGTCAGCCTGAGCGGCGGGGCTGGCACGAAGTTTTTGCTAGGTACTATACTTCCGGATTCGCTGGGAGCGGGTGTTCTCTCTACCGTGTTCATGCTGCGTCCCAAGACAGGGCTAGCGGCAGGTACATACACGGAGACCGTGACGATTACGGCGGACAATGGCATCAACGAGAGCTTCGATGTAAGCTTTACGGTGAATGCTGCTCCGCCATCTACGATGACGGTGTCGGAGACAGGGACGCTGACATTTGCTCCGAGAACGGAAGGCTATTCATTCTACACGACTCCGGCGAGCATAACACTTACCAAAGTCGGAATCGCACCGATCACGAACCTGGGCGTCAGCCTGAGCGGCGGGGCTGGCACGAAGTTTTTGCTGGGCACTATACTCCCGGATTCGCTGGGAGCGGGTGTTCTCTCCACCGTGTTCATGCTGCGTCCTAAGACAGGGCTAGCGGCAGGTACATACACGGAGACCGTGACGATTACGGCGGACAATGGCATCAACGAGAGCTTCGATGTGAGCTTTACGGTGAATGCCGCTCCGACGTACTCCATAGCATCCATCGGCAACCAAACGGTAACGACACTGATGTATGGTTATCTCCCGGGCACACAGGAATTGAAGACGATAACGATCACACGCACAGGCAACGCCGCACTGGACAATCTGAGTGCAGCACTTAGCGGCACGAACGCCGACGATTTTATCCTTACACAGCCTGCGGATACGCTTCTTAATAATGCTGTTCCTTCGACGACTTTCACAGTCAAAGCGAAAGACGGCTTGGAGGCGGGGACGCATACAGCAACGGTTACTTTATCCGCAACCAATATGACGAACGTGGCGTTCACGGTTACGCAAGTGGTTAACCCGCCTGCACCGGCGAGCCCGCAGAGTCTCGTCGCAGCAGGCGGGAATCGCCAAGCTGATCTGAGCTGGGACGCGGTAACAGAAGCTGACTATTACAATATTTATATGGGAACCGCCTCCGAGCAGTACGATAGCGTGCCGGTCGGAGTCGTAACGGATACTGCCTATCGCGTGCATAACTTGACGAATGGCACGGGGTATTATTTTATCGTTAAAGCGGGCAATTCAGGAGGATTAAGCGCAGCTTCCAATGAAGCGAGTGCCACACCGGTATCCGTTCCCTCAGCGCCCACTAATGTTACAGCAGCAGGTGGCAACGGAAGTGCAACGATTAGCTTTGCAATTCCATCCGACATTGGCGGAAGTCCGATTACATCGTATGAAGTAACGGCTTCACCAGGAAATATTACAAAGACCGGGTCGGCAAGCCCGATTACGATTACCGGGTTGTCCAATGGAACGAGCTACACCTTTACAGTTAAGGCGATCAATGGTGCAGGAAGCAGCGAAGCGTCCACTGCATCCAATGCTGTTGTCCCGAGTGCGCCATCCACTGATTATAACTATCCAACTGGTGAGCCGAATACGGCCAAGGGAGTCGATATACTCGTTAACGGCAAGCTGGAAAATGCGGGAGCAGTTGCGACAAGCGTAGTTAACGGTCAGACCAAAACAAGCATTACCGTGGACGAGAAAAAGCTGCAACAGCGTCTGGCATCCGAGGCTGATCAGGCGTTGATTACGATTCAGGCCAATATGAATACGGATATTGTTTCCGTAGACTTCAATGGTCAGCTGATCCGGGATTTGGAGCAGAAGCAGGCGATTGTCGAGATCAAAACGGAGAGAGCGGCCTATACCTTGCCTGCTCAGCAAATCGATATCGCTGCAGTGGCTAAGAAGCTGGGCGGCGCTGCGAATCTTCAGGACATCAAGCTGCACATTGAGCTCTCTGCTCCGACAGCAGACATGCTCAAGCTCGTGGAAAGCGCGGCGCTCAGTGGAGAATTCACGATTGTTGCACCAGCGATCCATTTCACAGTGAAGGCGACATACAATGAAACAACGATTGAAGTGTCCAGTTTCAACGCTTTCGTGGAACGAACCATTGCGATACCGGATGGCGTTGATCCTAATAAAATCACAACGGGCATCGTCGTAGAACCAGATGGAACCGTTCGCCATGTGCCAACTAAAATTGCCGTCATTGATGGCAAATACTACGCTAAAGTGAACAGTCTGACGAACAGCACGTATTCCATTGTCTGGCATCCGGTTGAGTTCGCGGACGTTGCCAAGCATTGGGCGCGGGATGCTGTCAACGACATGGGCTCACGGATGGTCATCAACGGCATCGACAATGAACGGTTCAATCCCGATGCTGATATTACCCGGGCTGAGTTCGCGGCGATTATCGTGCGTGGACTGGGGATGAAGCTGGAAGGCGGAGGTGCTTCGTTCTCGGATGTGACCGCATCGGCCTGGTACAATGATGTGATTGAAACAGCCTATTCCTACGGACTCATCGACGGTTATGGGGACGGTACCTTCCGTCCGATGGACAACATTACGAGAGAGCAAGCGATGGTCATCATAGCCAAGGCAATGACGATAACCGGGCTGAAGGCCAAGCTGCCGACCAAAGCAGCAGATGAATGGATGGGTACATTCACAGATGCTATTGATGCCTCGGCATGGGCCAAGAGCAGTATTGCCGACAGCTTGCAGGCTGGAATTGTCTCCGGCCGCAGCAGCACCCAGCTTGCACCAAAGGCGTACATCACCAGAGCAGAGGTTGCCGCGATCATACAGCGATTGCTTCAACAATCTGATTTCATCTAATTTGTCGGAAGATACAGAGGGGTTATCCTGTAACAGTCATGTGAGACTGCTGCAGGATAACCTTTTTTTATAAGGCGGGTAGAATATTCTAAATGACCATGCAGGTATTAATTGGTAAATATACAGTTGTATTAAAAATCTTTCATTTCTCATCCTCCACTATTTACGAACTACAAAATAACCTTCAGTAGGCATACCCACATATTCAAATCCAGGGAATATTCGCACATCTCCCTTGGTGTCTATCACTCCATAATCATAATTATGGTTACGAATAATTGCATATCCATCAAAAAAGCGTTCCGCATACTCAAACTGAGGTTCGATAACATATTCCCCCGACGGATTGATGTAGCCCCATTTGCCTTTTATTCTTACGGGTGCCAGTCCATTGGAGAACTCTGCCGCTTCCCGGTACTGCAACGGAATAACTTCTATTCCCTCTTTATTGATGAAACCGAACTTTTTCCCTCTGCTAACGACGGCATAGCCCTCTGAAAATCTCCCAATATAATTGTACCTGCCTTGGTTCACTGTCTTCCCTTCAGTATCGATCAGCCGCGCCGTCCCATCATTAAATACAATAGCTACTCCTCCATCGAAGTCGAATGCAAATTGATATTCGCACGGGATGACAACATTCGAATCGCTGTCGATATACCCAAGGAACCTGTCTGATCGTATAACTGCACGATTGTTGTATAAGCCGCCTTCAAGGCGTGGGTCCGATAACAGAATTTCACCTTGTTTATTAATGACATGTTTTTTCTTTCCGAGTGCTACCACGGACTGGTTTGTACGAAAAGACCCAGCATCATCGTACAAGTTCGGAAGCCGTAAATGGAACGATGTATCAATAAATCCGACCTTGTTCCGTTCATCTCTAACGCTAGCAAGCCCCTCTCTAAACTGAGTGAAGTCGCGATGGGGAGTGGGGACTTTTAATTCGCCCTCAAGTGTAAGGTAATAAAAACACCCCTCTTTCTCGACAAGTGAATAGCCGTCAGAAAAAATCGTCACACTGTCAAACTCCATCTTAATTTTGATATCCCCTTCTAGATTCATAAATCCATATTTGCACATAAAAATACCTCTTTCATTGATAATGACCGAACCACTTTGTGAACTCAACATGATCCTTAATTAATGGAAAATAGTATTGACAATGCCCCCGTAGATTAGCTGCTTTTGCAAAACCGAAATTTTTCAAGGCATGGTTAAGGCGGGTTGTTCAGACAAATACCATTCTACCAAATATCGGGGCTTTTTTTGAATTTCTAAATCTTTAATCTATAAATACGAATAGGTTAAATAGTTATAAAATGGTTGATAATTGAAATTCATATGCTAAAATGTAAAAGAGAAATATTTTCCTAACGGTAGAATATACGAATTGTGGCATTGACGATGAATCATAATGAAAAGGGGAGAATTTATGAAAAAGAGATTATTTACAATTTGTCTGACTGCAGCACTGGCTTCTTCTGTCTTTCTCTTTCAACCTTCAACTGTGAGTGCGGACCTGCACACGCCGGGGAAGACATGCACGGGTTACACTTATATTGGTTATAACTATGTGCCTGGGGTTGGTTATGTCCAATATATTATTTCGAAGCAAATCTGCGAATAGAGGAGGGTGAACGGTCAGATGAAAAAGAAGCTATTGTCACTTTGTCTAGCAACTATTATGGTCGCTTCGTCGATGTTGGTTGCTGCCCCGACCGCTAATGCAGGATGTGTCTGGGTAATGAAGTCGATCTGGACGTATATTCCGGGGTACGGTTATTATGAGAATGTTATTATTCGCAAGGAATGCTAGAATAGCGAACAAGATCAGGCCCTGTTGATTCTATCAACAGGCCCGACTTTCGAGAAAGCTGCGGCATTCGTACTGAACGTTAACTTGAATGCGAAGATCAAACCAATCTGGCGTACAGCTCCACGCTACAATTTGAATGCCTGCCAAAGCGCAGGCTTTTTCGAGTTCTGGTCTACTGAAAGACCGAATACCTGCCAAAGTGCAGGCATTCTTCCGGATTTCCCCTCTATCGGTCGATTCCGCCTACTATTCCTGCTTTCTCGCAGGCTTTTTGCCATCTAAGGCTTATTCAACCAGAATGCCTGCACTTACGCAGGCTTCCTGCTCTACCTGCCGAGTTGAAGTCATCGCTGGCTATCGACTGTCTATCGATTGGCTCCCCTTTATAAGTCGAAATGCCGCCGTACTTTCTCAACATCCTGATCTGTTTGATCCTATCAACAGGTCTTTTTGATATAATGAGGTGCGAACCTATATATGCAAGCTCCATGCTAATGAGATGCACATGGGACATCCTTATTTCAGAAGCAGATGTTCGCACTATTAAAGTTCGAGAAATGAGGTTAATCCGTCATGATCATCGTGCAGTGTACCAAAAAGCTGGCGGGCGAACTCGGCGCTCCCATCGCAAGTGAAAAACCGCAGCAGGCTAACCCATTGTATTCGGCGAGCTGCTTGTAAAGCATATCTCCGAGAATATGCTTGCAGATCAAATCGATCAAGCGTTGGTTGACAGATATCTGGACAACGCCGGAGAGATTAGTTATGCCCCTACAAGCGATAGAAGTATCATTAGCCAGATCAATGAAATGGTGATGGATGCGAAGGATATAATGGAAATGAACAGGGCTAAGACTGGCGATCTGGGAATTAGCAAACATTCTTTTTATTTGAATTGTCTGCTCAATACCTGTAGAGTAGTGATTATTGTTATTAATGGAGTGATCTTTTGAGCAAAGCGAAGGGCAAGGGCGGGACAGGCAGAGGAACGGATCGCAAGGGCTGGAATCGATGGCAAGCAAGCGCCAAGAGAGCGAAGAACGCCCCTAAGCCGTACACCAGCAAGGGTACGAAGAAAGCGGATGACGCGAAGAGCACCAGCGGCAAGCCAGACAACAAATCGGTGTAGGACAATCAACCTGCAAACAGAAGGAGATAGAATCGTTTGAATCCTATAGAAGAGCAAGAAGGCGAGCTTTCGCCGAGTTATGAGGGAGTCATCAAATCTGCTAATCGATCGGCTAACTGGAGAGAGCGTCTGGAAGCTGTTCACGCGCTCAGCCAGTGGAATACCGGTCAAGTCATCGAAGTTCTTACACGTATGATGAATAACGATCCCGTGTATACCGTGCAAGAGGCTGCTTTCCGCAAGCTTCAGGAGTTGGGTGAGGATGTTCAAATGCCTGCAAGGAAACAAGGCGAGCGGATAAAAGGCACTGCGAAAATACTGATCAGAATTAAGAAGAGCTTGCCGCAAGGCCATGCGTTCCAGGAATTCAAGGAAAAGCTGCAGAAGATGAGAAGCGATGTGTATGACACCTATGAAGGCGAGAAGGGTGCTGGCTTTGACGAATGGCTCCAGGAAACGTGGGCGTCTCTGCGGACCAGGTAAGCAATTTAATACAACAATCTGTATAGAAGGAGTTACCACACAGTATGGCAATAGAAATTAACCCTCAGGAAACACCGAATCCCAATGCGATGAAGATTAATGCGAATCAAACTATATTTGAAGGTCCCAGAAGCACTTCTCTGAAGGCCGGAGATGAAACCGATCACCCCTTGGCCCGTGCTCTGCTTAGCATCGAGGGTGTTGATAACATTTTTGGGATTAGAGATTTTGTTACGATCAGCAAGACAGCGGATGCGCAGTGGGATGCGATTCTCCCGAAAGTGGAAGAGGCCTTCAAAGCCGTATACGCTTAAAACGGTTGCGCTGTTGATCGGATCATGCTCCATTCCCCTTTACGGGCAAGCGACGATTCCTAGAAAGACTCAAAACAGCAGTCCCCGAAGACATCCTCAAGATGCCTAAGGGGACTGTTTCTTTTTGTCAGTCAATGACATTATAGATGACTCTGGCGATGATATCCTGATTGTAATTGCCGAAGGACTTGCCGTAGATCGTTAAGCCGCCGCTGTTGTTGGTCTCGGAGACAGCCAGCTTGAACTTGATATCCGATTTCATTGTCAGCTGGATATCCTGCAGCGTCACATCGGAAATGCGGCACCCGTCAATGAAGGAGCCCTCCTTATTGATTCTAAGCAGCTTGAGCAATCCGTATTGGTTCAAGTGAGGCGGCCACCAGTCCGGGTTGATCTTGCCTTTCACCCCTCCGAAGTCTCCGGGAGAAGTCCAGTATCCAAGCTCGATATCGTTGATATAGAAATGGATGTCCGACGGCCAGTTGTTATTATAGGATGGGGCCTCGGAGCTTAGCTCCATAATAAACTGCAGCTCGCTGAATTCTTGATTCGCCTTCAAGTAATTAGGAATTCTGTATTCCAGAAATCCCTTGCTCAGCCATACGATACCCGCATTAATATGCTGAGGGTCGGCGAAGTATCTGGGATCGTCAAATTCACCCACTATACTGTCCTTTGTAGCCAATCCGCAAGTAGGCTCAGCATAGAAATCGCAATAATGCCCCACCATAATCTCATACTCATATAGGTTCTCGGGCTCCTTATTGATTAACTCCACAGTAAGCATGTCCTCATTCAAGTAGCAAATTTTCTGAATGCCATGTTTGCCCACTGCGGTTGTAATATCAATCAAGCCGCTTTCCTCCAGCTTTTTGATATGCATGGTAACCGCACCGTTGGTCAGCTGCAGCTTTTCGGCAATTTCATTCAAATTCATGCTTTCGTATTTGTTCAGCAGCTCCAGAATCTCAATGCGAATTTCAGAGCTGAGCGCTTTAAATATGTTCAAGCCGGATCGCAGCTTCTTTATATGAATCATGACGGCACCCCTTATCGCAAACAACTATTATGTTTAGAAAATTATAAAACAATATAGATAAAAAGAAAAGATTCAGTTTTAAATGATGCCGAAAGCAGGGATACAGGCCGTGCATAAGGAGAATATGGCGAATAAAATGGCTTGGATCATGACAAAATAAGGGAGTTGTTGAATTTGGGATGTCATTTAGTTTATATTTTTGTGAACATAACAGAATAGAAAGCGCATACAAAAAAAGATTGACAGATAAAAAGCGGCATTATATCATGAAAACACGAATTGTTTTATAAAAACCTAAATCAATTCACATTTTTACATCTATTGGCTTTATTCCTTTAAGGATTAAGCATATACAAATTATTTGAGGGGGAAATGCTATGCGTAAGCGATTTACATTCGTGCTCTCTGTTGTTCTGGCGTTCACTTTGGTTATGGCTGGCTGCAGCGGCAACAACAACTCTGGCAGCAGTGAAGCGGGCAATGGCGGAGGAGCAGGAGAGAGCGCAGGTGCTACCGAGCTTTCGTTCTGGACATTTAATGAATTGCACCAGAAGTATTTCGAAGACATGGCAGCAAGATGGAATGAGAAGAACCCTGATAAGCAGATTAAATTGAAGGGAAGCACCTTCCCGTTCGAGGATTCTCATAGCAAGCTGCTCGTTGCGCTTCAGTCTGGAACAGGCGCCCCCGATCTGGCGGACATTGAACTTAGCAAGTTCCCGAACTACCTGAAAGGCAAGCCGCAATTGGCATCATTAAATGATGTGCTTGAGCCGGAATTCAGCCATTATGTGAAATCCAGAGCCGATATTTACGCTAAGGAAGGGCAGTACTATGGCATTGATTATCATGTAGGCGCTTCCGTGATCTATTATAACACAGAAATTTTAGGACAAGCGGGCATCAATCCCGACGATATCAAAACATGGGCGGATTACGAAGCTGCAGGCAAAACCGTCCTTGAGAAAACCGGCAAGCCGATGACGACGCTCGAAGTAGCTGACCAATGGTCCTTCTGGCCGCAGGTAGCACAGCTTGAAGGTCCTGATGATTTGTTGAAGGTGAACGGCGAAGTGAATCTGGATTCCCCGGATATTATTAAAGTATTGGAGTACCAGCAGAGCTTGATCAAGCAAGGCATTGCTGTCGCGGCACCAGGCAATATCCACCATGCGGAGGAGTATTACGGCTTTATGAACCAGGGCGGTGCGGCTTCTGTATGGATGCCGATGTGGTATATGGGCAGATTTATCGAGTATATGCCTGATCTGAAAGGCAAGATCGCAATTAAGCCGATGCCGGCCTGGAGTGAAGGCGCACCGCGCTCCGCAGGGATGGGCGGCACGGGCACAGTAGTAACGCTGCAATCCAAGCATCAGGAGCTGGCCAAAGAGTTTCTTGCTTTCGCCAAACTCTCTGTAGATGGCAATATTCAATTGTGGAAACAGATGGGCTTCGATCCGCCTCGCACAGATGTATGGGATATGCCGGAATTGAAAGAAGCCAATAAATTTACAGATTATTTCGGAGATGGCATCTTCAATGTATTGACTGAGGTGAAGGATGAGATTGAAGGCGTCAACATCGGTGAGAAAACACCTGAAGTATTCGATGCCATCGATACACAGATCGTATTCCGCGCACTTGTGAATAATGAAGACCCGGCTGCTGTATTGAAGGAAATTGCAGCGCAATTGAAGTAATCTCGCAGCGCAGAGGGAGTGTCACTGGCAATCCGGGTATTGCCGGTGATGCTCTATTCAAGAAAGGAGCAACTTCTATGGTTCGCAGCGGATCACGTGCCGAGTCCTCCTTAACGGGCGGCAAGCAGGTCACCAAGCGGAATAATATTTTGTACTCGCAAAAGCTGGCTCCTTATATATTTGTACTGCCTTTTATCATTTCGTTCTGTTTATTCTTTGCCTATCCGGTCTATTCTACGGTCATTATGAGCTTTCAGGAGGTCTTCCCCGGACAGGTGACTTTCGTTGGCCTGGACAATTACAAGGAGCTGTGGAACCCCACCTTCTTCAAGGCCGTGAAGAACAGCACGATCTACACGGTACTGACCTTGCTCGTATTGATCCCTGTTCCGCTCGTACTTGCTGTTTTCTTGAACTCCAAAAAGATGAAGGCCAAAAATTTCTTTCGATCCGTTACCTTCATCCCGGCGCTCATCTCGATTGTTGTGCTTGGCATCATTTTCAGATTGATGTTTGGCGGGCAGGAGACGGCGCTGATGAATCAGTTTATCGGCCTGTTCGGCTTGGAGAAGATAGCCTGGTTGAACAGTGCCAGTACAAGCATGCTCGTGCTGCTTGTCATTGCGACCTTCCGCTGGATTGGCGTCAATCTGCTTTATTTCCTGGCAGGGCTGCAGAACATCCCGCACAGCTTATACGAATCCGCTGAGATTGACGGCGCATCCACATGGGTGAAGTTTACGAGAATTACGATGCCGCTTCTGAAGCCGATTTCGATCTATGTGCTGACGATCAGCATCTACGGCGGTTATTCGATGTTCGTAGAGAGCTACATGCTGTATGCAGGAAACAAGTCTCCCAATGATATCGGACTTACCATTGTCGGATATCTGTACCGGACCGGGTTGGAGAAGGGCGAGCTTGGCTTTGGCTCTGCAGTTGGCATCACGCTGCTGCTGCTCACACTCGCGATCACTTTTATTCAATTGAAATTTTTCGGCATGTTCAAGAGGGAGGAATAGCCTGTGAACCACCAGAGAACAAAATGGACTCTTTCCTCGGTATCTCTCTTTGTCTTGTTTTTGCTGCTCTCGGCGCTCCTGCTGCTGCCGCTGTTCGCTATTATTCTGGGTTCATTGAAGCCTTCCACTGAGCTGCTCAGGTTTGGCTTGAATCTGAATATCGATACGGCTGTCATGTCGTTTAAGAATTATATCAGCTTGTTTAAGGATCCATTTTATTTTACATGGTATAAGAACAGCATTATGATTACGGTTTTATTCACGGTGCTCAGCCTTTTGTTCTCCTCTATGGTCGGGTATGGGCTGGCCGTGTACAAGTTCAGGCTGCGCAATGTAATATTTGCACTCGTGCTGGTCGTTATGATGATTCCGCTGGAAATTATTATGCTTCCTTTATATAAGCTTATGATCAGCCTTCACTTGATGGATACGCTGTGGGGCGCATTTCTGCCATTCGTTGTGGCTCCGCTGCCGATCTTCTTTTTCCGTCAATATGTTAGCGGTTTGCCTAAGGACTTTCTGGATGCTGCACGGGTGGATGGATGTACGGAGATCGGCATATTCCTGCGGATTATGATGCCGCTGATGGCGCCGGCGTTCTCGTCCATGGCGATTCTGCAGGCGCTTGGAAGCTGGAACAATTTCTTATGGCCGCTCATCGTATTGAAATCCAATGAAATGCTGACCCTTCCGATTGGTCTCAGCACGAAGCTGACGCCTTACGGAAATAACTACGACATCCTGATTGCCGGCTCGGTATTGGCGATTATACCGATTCTGCTCTTCTATATCTTCTTCCAGAAATACTTTATTGAAGGGATGACAGCGGGCGGGGTTAAAGGCTGATAGAGAGCACGAGCTTGTCCCCTTGTTGGTGTGGGCAGGCTGGGAGAGGAGTCTATACGGTGAACACTCTTATTCAGGAAATCAACCGGAAGGCGGAGCATTGTCCATGCGGCCGCCATGTCCGGATTGAGATGCATTGCAGCATCGGCCAGGGAGTCTTGCTGCAATTGCCAGATTATTTGACACAGGTGCAATGCCGCAATGTATTGATCGTTTGCGATTCCAATACGTGGCATGCAGCGGGCCAAAAGGTTGCCAGGATGCTGCAGCAGGCCGGATTGTCGCATCAAGTATGCTCAGTTGCGCCTGATGCCCTAGGAGATGTCATTGCAGACGAGCAGTCGATAGTGGAAATTATGCTGGAGACGACTTCGGAGACAGACTGCATCCTGGCAGTGGGGCCGGGGACGATTCATGATCTGGTGCGGTTTGTATGCGCGAAGCTTCATAAAAGGTTTATCTCTGTTCCTACGGCAGCATCCGTTGACGGATTTACTTCGGCAGGGGCTCCCTTGATCATTCGGGGAACGAAGAAGACGATTCAGACGACATCGCCAGCTGCCATGTTCGCGGATACGGATGTCATGATGCAAGCGCCCAAGTCATTAACGGCCGCAGGCTTCGGCGATATGCTTGGCAAATACACCTCTCTTGCGGACTGGAAATTTTCAAGAGAAACAGCGAACGAACCCTTTTGCCCTGTTGTCTATGAACTTACACAAGAGGCGCTGGCTTGCTGTGTAGAAGCTATCGATGAGATCGCCTGCGGTACAGAAGCAGGGATTCGGAAGCTGTTCGAAGCGCTGACGATCTCGGGATTCGCGATGCTCCTGGCAGATCACTCCCGCTCGGCGTCCGGCGCGGAGCATCATTTGTCCCATTACTGGGAGATGGACGGTATAAGGAACGGGAAGAAGCAGCTTCTGCATGGCGCCAAAGTAGGCGTTGCCGCAATCATCATTGCGAGGCTGTACAGAGGACTGGCGGAGGATGACAGGTTTCCATACGGTGCGATATTCCGGGACATTCCGCAGCCGGAGCAGCTTGCCGCCTTGCTCCATGCCGTTGGCGCGCCCACAACGCCGGAAGAGCTGGGCATCGGCAGCAGCTTGGTAGAACGCTCCTTGAAGGAAGCCTTTCTATTGAGGGAACGCAGTACAGGCTTGCGATGGATCAACATGAATAATGGCTGGGATTTTCTTAATAGAAATTGAACTTTAGAAAGTGCAACAGAGCGGAGCAGGGGGAATGATTCTGGAGAAGCGCTAGCGCTCGCCTTTGTTCCCGGAATTCCACCATTGAGAATCTAAATTCAAGAATTCCGGGAACAACAGCGATCGCAAGAACATTCCCCCAGCACAGCGGCTCTTTGTTCATCTCAAATTGAAAGGAACAGGTGAACGCAAGATGACGGATTCTTTGAGAGCAACGATGATCGTAGATAAAGCCTTCATTATTTCCACTATTGACGCAAGAATTTACGGCTCCTTCGTCGAGCATTTGGGGAGAGCGGTATATAACGGCATTTATGAGCCGGGCCATCCATTGGCCGATGAACAGGGCTTTCGCAAGGACGTTCTGGAGATGGTCAAAGAATTGCAGGTTCCTATCGTCCGTTACCCTGGCGGCAACTTCGTATCGGGGTATAACTGGGAAGATGGCGTAGGCCCCCGGGAGCAGCGGCCGAGAAGGCTGGACCTGGCTTGGAGGACAACGGAGACGAACCAGATCGGCACGAATGAGTTCGTCGATTGGGCGAAGAAAGCGGGCTCTGAGGTGATGATGGCTGTCAATCTTGGAACGAGAGGGATAGATGCAGCCCGAAATCTGGTCGAGTACTGCAATCATCAGGGCGGCTCGTATTGGAGCGACCTGCGCAAGCAGCACGGCTATGCAGAACCGCATCGGATCAAGACCTGGTGTCTGGGTAATGAAATGGATGGGCCGTGGCAGATCGGGCATAAGACTGCGGACGAATACGGCCGTCTGGCTGTGGAGACCGCCAAGGCGATGAAATGGGTGGATCCTGGTCTGGAGCTGGTTGCGTGCGGCAGCTCCAACACCGCCATGCCTACTTTCCCGCAATGGGAAGCTACGACGCTGGAGCATACGTATGAAGCGGCTGACTTCATTTCCCTGCATCAATATTACGGCAATCGGAGCAATGATACGGCAAGCTATTTGGCCTACTCGATGGATATGGATCATTTTATAAGGACGATTATCTCCACTTGCGATTACGTGAAGGCGAAGAAGCGCAGCAAGAAGACGATGTTCTTAAGCTTTGATGAATGGAATGTATGGTTTCACTCCAATGATGCGGATAAACGGCTGGAACCATGGGCCATCGCACCGCCTCAATTGGAGGATATCTATACCTTTGAGGATGCGCTGCTCGTAGGCAGCATGCTGATTACGCTGCTGCGCCACTCCGATCGGGTGAGGATGGCCTGCATGGCTCAGCTTGTTAACGTCATTGCGCCAATAATGACGGCGAACGGCGGAGCCTCGTGGAAACAAACGATTTTCTATCCTTACCTGCATGCGTCTGTCTATGGAAGAGGCGTTGCCTTGCAGCCTGTCGTTTCCTCGCCGAAATACGATTCCAAGGAATTTACAGATGTTCCTTATCTGGATTCCATTGCGGTACATCATCCGGAGAAGGATGAGCTGACGGTCTTCGCCATCAACCGCAGCCTGGAGAAGAGCTTGACGTTGGAATGTGATATAAGAAGCTTTGCGGATTATGCAATCATCGAGCATATCGTTCTGGAGCATGACGATTTGAAGGCTGTAAACACTGCGGAGCATGAAGCGGTGAGGCCTCACAACAACGGCAATGCCATCGTTCAAGACGGCAGAGTGAAGGCTGAGCTGTCCAAGCATTCCTGGAACGTGATCCGGCTGGGACGGAGAAAGGCTTAGAGCGAAACCATGTACGAGAAACGAAAGAGAGAACCTATGGGAATGGAGAGAGAACCTATGCTGAGCAATGAAAGGATCCTTAACCCGGTACTGGAGCAGCGTGCTGATCCATGGATGTACAAGCATACGGACGGCTTCTATTACTTCACAGCTTCTGTGCCGGAATACGACCGGATTGAGCTGCGCCGCGCAGGAACGATACAGGGTATCGGAAGCGCTGAGCCTGTCGTTGCTTGGAGGAAGCATGATTCCGGGCCGATGAGCGCACTGATTTGGGCTCCTGAGCTGCACTATATTGATGGCAAATGGTATATTTATTTTGCAGCGTCACAAACGACGGACATTATCGACGAATTGTTCGATCATCGCATGTACGTGCTTGAGAACGCATCGGCGAACCCGCTTGAAGGCGAGTGGACGGAGAAGGGCAGAATTCATACGGATATCGATTCCTTTTCTCTGGACGCTACCTCCTTCGAGCATCGGGGGATCAGATACCTGATCTGGGCGCAGAAAGATCCGGAGATTGCAGGGAACTCCAATCTCTATATCGCGGAGATGGAGAATCCGTGGACGATCAAGAGTCCCCAAGTGATGATTGCCAAGCCGGAGCATGAGTGGGAGATGATCGGTTTTCTGGTCAACGAAGGGCCTGCTGTGCTGATTCGGAACGGCAAAGTTTTCATCACCTATTCCGGCAGTGCAACCGATCATCATTATTGTATGGGAATATTGACGGCTTCCGAGGGCAGCAATTTGCTGGATCCGGCTTCCTGGAGCAAGTCGGATTCCCCGGTCTTCCAGAGCCATCCTGAAGTGAGGGCTTACGGTCCGGGCCATAACAGCTTCACGGTATCCAGCGATGGCAGTCAGGACATTATGGTCTATCATGCCCGCAATTACACGGAGATTACGGGTGACCCGCTCTATGATCCCAACCGTCATACACGGGCGCAAGCCTTTACATGGAGAGAGGACGGCACGCCGGATTTCGGCAGGCCCGTCGCAGATGCCATCAAGCAAGAGCTCTCGTAGCGCCGGACTGCATATTTTAACGCCGAGACATACGAGATGCAAGATGCGGGCCAGGCGAAACCTGCGAAACGGCATGTATTTGCTCGTTTCTGGCCCCATGAAGGTGAAATGCCTGCCAGCGTGCAGGTATTTCACCTTCGTTTCCCCTTATCGGCCGATTTTTGCTCAAATACATGCTTCATCGCAGGAATTTAACCATTATGGCGTCTTGTAACCAAAATTCATGCACATTCGCAGGCTTCTTACTTCGTCACTCTGCCTTCAACTTGGAGTGGGGAAAGGCGACGCCGGGGCACCTCCCAGCCGATGCAGGTTATGGCGGAAAACCAAGGAGGGCTGTTACGTCCCACCTATACAATGAAAGATGCTTCCATTCCCACTTTTAGTGGTTTTGGAGGCATCTTTTCATATCATTTGAGACTGACTCATTGGATATTGAACTTTTCGAACAGCCCTTTATTGCTTATACGCACCAGAAAAGGGATTCCGAAGTAATGATTTTATTGCACCAATCCTTTATAATGAGAATAATTATCATTTACAACATAGAGAGGGCTGGGTTCAATGAAGAGCAGCAACAATCTTTCGGATAAACTCGCTTCTTATCTATATAGACTAGACTATATGAAACATGCCGCCTCGAATCCTTCCCCCATTCATGTGGAGACTTCGGCCTATGGACTGCTGCTGCTGAAGGAAGCAAGGGGAGATGTTGTTATCAGCGGACGAAGCTATCCCCTGCAACGTCATAAGGTCTTCGTTCTGGAACCCCATGCGGCTGTCAAGCTCAGGATTCATCAGGAGGATAGGGCGGATTATTATTATATACGGTTTCATGCTCTGCAAGCGGTGGAGCAAGGCTGCTATGAGCCAGCAGAACTGGATTGTCCAGTCGAGCTGTTCCCTGCCCATTTTCAAATTCTAATGGACTGGATTCATGAGATGGAGAGCAAGCTGCGCAGCGGGAACAGCTGGGATAGCATGAAGGCGAATATTATATTCCAGGAGATGATAGCGGCTCTCTTCCAGGATGCTGTTCGCGAGCAGCAGCAGCCGGATTGGAACCAGGCGATTAGCGTGACGATGGATTATATGGAGCGCAACTATCATCAGAACATTACGCGAACGAAGCTGTCCGAGATGGCGGGCATGAGTGCAGATTATTACTCGCGCGCATTCAAGAAGAAGGTCGGGAAAAGCCCGATGGAATATTTGGCCGATATCCGCATCAGACAGGCCAAGCAATCCCTTCTGCTCACTGGCGATTCCTTCCGTTCGATCGCCCAGAGCGTCGGCTTTAGCGATGAGTTTTATTTTAGCCGCAAATTCAAAGCGACGACAGGCCGCTCGCCGACCTCCTATGTGAAAAAAATCAAATATTCGGACAAGATCGCCTCACTTAAGCATCTGCTCACCGGCCATCTGATTGCGCTTGGCATCGAGCCTTACGCCGCTGTCATTAATAATGCGTATCCGGTAACGACAAGATTCCGCAACACGGTTGCGCTCGGTGACTTCAAGCCGGATCTGGAGAAGCTGATGAGCGCCAAGCCGGACTTGATCATTACGAGTGAGTTCCGCGATTATGAAAAATCACAGAAAGAGAAAATCTATGATCAAATCGCCCCGACGATAACGCTTCCTTATTATCAGGACTGGCGCGATCATTTCATGACGATCGCCAAGATTGTAGGCAAGGATAATGAGGCAAGCGATTGGCTGGAGCGGTATGAATGCAAGGCGGAGAAGATTCAGAAGCAATTGAAGGCCCGTATTGGAGATGAGACGATTCTTGTTGTCGGTATTGGCGAAGGCAGAATGTGCGTGTACGGGCAGCGCAACATTGGGACGGTTCTCTATGGCGACTTGAAGCTGGGCGTTCCGAGAGGAGTAGCGGAAATTGATCATTACAAGGAGATTGCGACGCTTGAGGAACTGGCCGCATTCGAGGGGGATCGCATTCTGTTGACCAGCTTTCAGCATGACGGCACAGCTCATATGGATAGCGCAATTCGCAGCGAAGTCCAGGCGTTGTGGGCGAATCAACAATGGCTTGCCTTGAAGGCTGTCAGCAACAGGGCTGTCTATGCGATGTACGACAGTCAGCATCTCTATACGTGCTATACTTCCTTGACCCATGATCTGTTCCTGGATAAAGCGCAGCAGCTGCTCATGTCGGATTCGTCCAAATGCCAGTCTTAAATGTCCATGTTCATTGCGAAGATCTGCCGTATAATTATCAATGAGAATCAATATCAATAGAGGATCTAGACAGGAACAGACAGGGAGAGGGACAGAAAAATGTACAGATCAAGAAAAGCATTAGTGGCATTGGCCGCAATTATGTTGGTTGTGTTCGTTATCGCAGGCTGCGGTGCGAACAAGAATGAGGAATCGGCCGCGAAGGGGAACCAGCAGGAGACGACTGGCGGCAAGGATAACACAAGCAGCACGGGCACCGCAGAGGATGCCGACACGGTTCGCGTCATTGACCATGCCATGGGGAAGACAGCAATAAAAGGAACGCCGACAAGGATCGTAACCTTGTATCAGGGCGCGACTGATGTCGCGGTTGCTCTGGGCGTAAAGCCGGTTGGGGTTGTTGATTCATGGGCAGAGCAGCCCATGTACAAATATTTGAGAGCGGATCTGGAAGGCGTCCAGCATGTCGGTCTGGAAACACAGCCGAATCTGGAGGAGATCGCCAAGCTGAAGCCGGATTTGATCATTGCGACCAAGCTGCGGCATGAGGAAATTTATGAGCAGCTTTCTCAAATCGCGCCGACAGTTACCCATGAGACGGTCTATAAGTTCAAGGATACAGTGGAATTGATGGGGAAGGCGATGAACAAGCAGGACGAGGCTGCCAAGCTTCTCGCAGATTGGGATAAGCGCGTAGCTGATTTCAAAGTGAAGATCAAGGAAAAGCTGGGCGATCAATGGCCGCTGGAGCAAGCTATTCTGAACTTTAGAGCCGATCATGCCCGCGTTTATGTGACAGGTTACGCTGGTGATATTCTGGAGGAGCTTGGTTTTGTTCGTCCGGCGGCGCATCAGGCGGAGGTGGACAAGGGTACAGTCGTCCTCAAGCTGACGAGCAAAGAAAGCATTCCCAGCATGAATTCGAAGCTGTTCTTTATTTTCAAGTTTGATGCTGAAGAGGATGCGGCTGTCGAGAAAACCTTCAAGGAATGGACGAGCCATCCATTGTGGAGGGATCTTGATGCTGTGAAGAATAACAAGGTTTACATGGTCAATGAGGTTACGTGGAATAATGCGGGCGGCATCCTTTCCGCCAACAATATGCTGGATGAGGTATATGAGCATTTTGAATTGGCCAAATAAGGCCTGGCAGTATCTATAAGAAGACGCAAGAATAGGACGGATGCGAAAGCCCTCCTATTTTTGTTTTTTCTCAAACTAAGAAAGAAGAGGGACATAATGACACCTTTATTCCCCCGTACATCATGGAAAATCTGGGGTTTTGTTTTCGCTTCATGTCTATTCATTATTTCATTTGTTTCCAGCATCGCGTTTGGCCAAATTCCGATTCCCTTCGGAACGACGATTGACGCCTTTGTGAATTATGATCCTTCCTCTACGGAGCATATTGTCATTACAACAACGCGAATATCGCGGGCAGTTATTGCGA
This sequence comes from Paenibacillus oenotherae, assembly GCF_019443105.1. Lineage (GTDB taxonomy): Bacteria > Bacillota > Bacilli > Paenibacillales > Paenibacillaceae > Paenibacillus_Z > Paenibacillus_Z oenotherae. Next base: position 125,900 of record NZ_JAHZIJ010000004.1, on the reverse strand, counting down.
CAGTCATCGGAGCCAGTCTTGCGATAGCAGGGGCGTTCATGCAGGCGCTAACCAGGAATCCGCTTGCGTCGCCCAGCATTTTCGGGATCAATGCAGGCGCGATCTTTTTTATCGTGTTTGCTGCTACCTACTTCTCCGTTTCCTCACTGACTCATTTCATGTGGATCGGGTTCATAGGGGCAGGGGTTGCGGCAGTCCTTGTCTATGGCTTGGGGTCGCTGGGCCGGGATGGATTGACTCCTATCAAAATTGTACTGGCGGGTGCGGCGATTTCTGCCCTGTTCGTCTCCTTTACCCAAGGGCTGCTCGTCATCAGCGAGCAAAATCTGGAGGGGGTGCTGTTCTGGCTGGCTGGCTCGGTTGCAGGTAGAGAGCTCGACATGCTGCTGCCAATATTGCCGTTCATGGCCGGTGCCGCCGTTCTGGCCTTTCTTCTCGGCCGTCCGGTTAATATATTGACATCAGGGGATGATGTAGCCAAAGGCCTCGGACAACGGACGATACTGGTGAAGCTGCTGATTGCCGTTGTTGTTATTGTTCTGGCAGGAGGGTCTGTCGCGGTAGGCGGCTCCATTGGCTTCATAGGACTCATCGTTCCGCATATCGTGCGCTCACTTGTCGGCATCGATTATCGCTGGATTGTTCCTTACTGCGCACTGATTGGCGCGAGCCTGCTGCTGTTGGCGGATGTCGTGGCCAGGTTTGTCATTATGCCTCAGGAAATGCCTATCGGCGTCATGACAGCGTTCATTGGGACACCGTTCTTCATCTACATTGCACGCAGGGGGTTTACGCGGGAATGAACAATATGACGGCAATACGAAGCCGCCGGGGCAAGCTCTCCTTCCTTATCGATAAGAAAGCAGTAATGACAACAGTCCTGTTGTTTGGTTTATTATTGCTGCTGTTCATTGCGGGGCTGTCGATCGGAAGTACGATGCTTCACCCGGTAGAAGTATTCAAGCATCTGCTGGGCATGGGAACCGGTGAATACAACTTTATTATTGATACAATAAGACTGCCGCGCATGCTGCTCTCCTTGCTTGTTGGAGCGGCGCTTGGCGTATCCGGCTTGATTCTGCAGGGGATCGTCCGCAATCCGCTGGCATCTCCGGATATTATCGGGATTACAGGCGGCGCGTCAGTGGCGGCGGTTATCTTCATCGTTTATTTCTCAGCTGCGCTAAGCATGAAATGGCTGCCGCTCGCAGCCATACTTGGGGCGACGCTCATCTCCCTGCTTATCTACTCTCTGGCGTGGAAAAAAGGTGTGACACCTATACGGCTTGTGCTGATCGGAATCGGAGTAGCAGCCTCTACGGGTGCTTGTACAACGATGATGATTGTCCTTAGCTCGACAGCTTCATTGAATCAGGCCTACATATGGATGACCGGAAGTGTGTACGGAGCCAACTGGAATGAAGTAACTTCCATGCTGACATGGCTGCTGATAAGTGTGCCGCTTGCGCTCTTTTTCTCAAGATCTGTCAATGTGCAGGAGCTGGGAGACCAGGTCGCGATTGGTCTTGGAGCAAGAGTCCAGCGGGACCGGTTCTGCTTGCTGCTGATCAGTGTGGCATTGGCGGGATCCGCCGTGGCTTATGCCGGAGGAATCGGATTTGTCGGCTTAATCGCTCCCCATATTTCACGGAAAATAGTGGGGCGCTCGTTCGCAAGTGTAGTTCCGGTGTGTGCGATGATCGGCGGATTAATCGTGTGTGCAGCGGATATTATTGCCAGAACCGCCTTTCTTCCGCTTGATATTCCGGCAGGTGTATTTACCGCTGGCATCGGTGCGCCATTCTTTATTTATTTGCTGTTCAAGAATCGGAATAATTGAGGGGTCTGTCCAGAATGTCCAATATCCCATGCGTCAGTCCCAAATCATGTGAGAAGATGCTTCCAAAACCATTGAAATTGAAAGGTGGAACTGGAAGCATCTTTTTTATATAGGAGGCTCGTAGTGGGGACTCTTCATCAATTCTGGGGCAACCCATTCTCCAAGTGGTTTGAAGGCAGTGTGACGGCGTAAGAAGAGAGAAACCTGCGAATGGGCATGAATTTCGGCTACAAGACGCCATAACGGTAAAATTCCTGCGACAATGCATGAATGTGAGGGGAAATCGGCCGTTAAGGGGAAACGAAGGTGAAATGCCTGCACTCTGGCAGGCATTTCACCTTCATGGGGTCAGAAAGGAGAAAAAAACTGCGGTTTCGCATGTTTTGCCTAGCTCGCATTTCGCTTGTCTTAGCGTTTGAATGACGGATCGTTTTCTGGCATGGAGTACGTCAACATCCCATGATCGCAGGCATTCCACATCGTGCAGCTTCTTCAAGTGAGGGCTGAGATTTCCGAAGGGGACTGGACAGTCCCCTGACTGCTGAAGGCCGGGCAGTGGCCATCCGGCGAGGCCGATAGATAGCTTTGTCCAGCCTGTCCACTACCCAAGCAGGAGAAAACATCCTGCAACCCGAAATAAACCTGACAGAATGTATGGGTATGCTGGAGCAATGATTACCATTACCATGATGAAGGGGCATTCGGATGATAACGAACACGCAGAGACCGTGGCCTGTACCGCGCAGTTCCTGGATGATCAAACAAAGCTGGCGTGATCTATTGTTTTTGCATTATCCAGTAGAACCGGAATGGCTAAGTCCGCATATTCCTGCGGGGCTGGAGCTTGATACTTATGATCAGAAGGCATGGATCAGCATTGTGCCTTTCTGGATGAGCGGAATCCGGTTCAGAGGAACCCCGTCTGTGCCCTATGTGTCGCAATTTCCAGAGTTGAATGTACGAACCTATGTGAAGGTTGGAGATAAGTCCGGCGTTTATTTCTTCAGTCTGGATGCAGAGAGCACGGTAGGTGTTTTCTTTGGCAGAAAATTCTATCACTTGCCCTACTATTACGCGAATATGAGCTTGGAGCGTCAGGCAGGCGAGAAGATCGTCTATGAAAGCTTCAGAAATGGCGGCGGCTCGATATTCAAGGGAAGCTATCAACCAACATCTGAAGTGTATCGCGCAGAGGCAGGGTCATTGGATTATTGGCTGGTTGAAAGGTATTGTCTATATAGCGAGTCTCGCAATCGAATATTTATGTCGGAAATCAATCATGAGCCTTGGGAGCTGCAGGATGCTGCATATGAGATCAGAGACAATACGATGCTCCAGTTGCCCGGAATAGATATAGCAGCGCCGTATTGCGCTCATTATTGTAAAAGAATAGATGTGCATGTATGGCCATTGAAGCCGTTGTAAATCCAGAGGCTGACATACGCACAAATCTGCAGCCCTGTGCAGCTGCCCTTCTATCCGATGTTCGTCCAAGCCAACGATAATAGACAGCATAATATATAGTACTCTTGAATGTTGGGAATGGGGGAGAGTCTATGGCTGTTATTAAAATACATCTTGAGGCGGAGAGCGTAGTGAGCGGTACGATTACGATCACGACGGTAACCAGTGTGGTTCCGACGGTAAGACGTTATACCGCAACCGTTGTGCTTGGCAACATTTTGGGAGGGACGACAACCATTCCGGCAACGAGCTTTACTGGCGATAACGGCGCAGCACTTCCCGCGGGCGGTCTTACGGTTCCAACAAGCAGCGGTTACTATAACGTATATGTGAATGGCGTGCTGCAGCGCAGTGGATTGAGCACATTATCGACGACGAGCTTGATTATTAGTACAGCGCTTCTTATTGGCGCGAGTGTAGTCGTCGAGGTTGTCAACTTCACCTCAACCGCTTCATCAACATCAACCAATAATATTGCGGTTACAACTACAATAACCGATTAGTGAAGCAGACCGGTATCGGCTCGTCTGAACACGGATGATCATACAATGATTTGGGCGCTGAATTGTATCGTTTCAAGAATGATAGGCGTTCCCTGATAAATGATATCCCCTTGCTCAAGAGAGAGGGTCAGTGCATGAGCACTCACTGTGTACAAGCTGCCTTGCTGCAGAATTCCGTTAATATAAACATTCGCATAGCTGCTTGGTCCAATGCCGATAAATTCAATCGCGGGTGCGCCGTTATCGTTCATAAATTGATTGGCCGGAATTACTATCGGAAGATTAATGTCTGCAGTTGCAGAATAGAAATATCTTCGGGCGGTTGGCGTAATCAAAACTTCCTGTATGTTTGGCGGCCCTGTAGGGCCCTGTTCGCCCTGCGGTCCGACGGGTCCTTGAACGCCCTGAATCCCCTGAGCTCCTGGAGGCCCGGCAGGCCCGGCGGACCCAGCAGGCCCCGGGACTCCCTGTACCCCCGGGATGCCTTGTATGCCTTGCGATCCGGCAACGCCGGCTTCCTCTTGTGATTCTCTATCTCCATAGCCTTGAATCCCCTGAATGCCTTGCAATCCCTGCATGCCTGGCAGCCCCTGCGGTCCCGCTGGCCCCCGCTTACCCGCTGCACCATATCGTCTCGCAGCAGCATTCCTTACTTTTGAGCGGCGCACGATGCGTGCAACAGACGGTTTTTTACAGCTCGAGCACCTACGCTTCGACCGTGGCTTAGAGCAGCAATGCTGGCGCTGCCGCTGCACTCGATTTTTTTTCCTTCGCGCTTTTTTCCGGCCTGAAGCTCTGCGGAACCTAAGACATTTCAATTTTTCCGGCCCCCTCACCCAGCTTTATTATCTTATGTCATGAAGTTATGTGAAGGAATGGACATCTAACTATTCTAGCGATACTCGTTTGCCCAAGCCGCTTATGACAGACACACACCTCGAAATAAATGTCAGGTTTATAGTAAATAAGCCGTTTCTACCCTTTCAATGAATTCATCTACTACTTAAGTGCCGAAGCATTCATTCGGTATTACTGCTTGTAGAGGAGGTGACAGCATGCCCGTTATAAAACCAGTCTACACGGCAATTTCTACAGCTCCAGTCGCTACAGGCGGAGTTGTGACGACCACTGTAAATCCAGTCGTATCCCGTTTCTTTGCCACAATAACTGCAGGGATGATTGGTGCTACGGATACGACCATTCCGGCAGCGAGCTTTATTGATGACGCCGAGGATCCCGTAACGACTTTGCCTGCCCTGACGGCGGACGATTATGCCAACGTCTACGTGAATGGCGTTTTGCAGCAGAGCTCCTTATCTACAATCACTACGACTGAGTTGGTTCTGGGAGCGACGGATATTTCTGTTGGAGTTCCTGTTTTGCTAGAGATCGCCAGTTTTACCAACACATCATCGAACATAACAACCCAGCCAACCATATCCGCACCGACCATCACGATTATTACCTAAAGCTCTTTTTTCAGACCAGGACAGAGAGAATGGAAGGTTCCCCTCCTTGAAAACATCGGTGAGTTGTTTCTGTTTTGGACGACGAATTCAGCCCATCCTGTCCGGAATTCCGAATGCGGTCATAAGCTGAACGAGTAGTCGAGCCGGGCGGTAAATAGCAGAAATAACCCTTAGTCCTAGGACTAAGGGTTATTTGATTTTTAACAGGTATGAGATAATACGGTATTTATTTTGTCGAATTATGTCATATTTCCATGTTTGAGGGCCTACGTTTCGTCTCGCACTAAATGAATCAAGCGGCCCATTCCGATTTGTAAGCGGATACATTAATATCAAATTGCTGATGCATTTGCTAAAAATTTTAAAGTATCGATACACAAAAAAATTCGTAGAAGAGGTGTCATGATGATGATGTTCAAAAAAAAGATTAGTGCAACTGTAGGTGCTGCTCTGATTGCAATAGCGATCGTAGCTCCTGCAGCGCAAGCGAATGATCCTTGGAATGGTGGAGGTTCGACCTGTACGCCTCAAACTTATCCGTATGTAATCGTATGCCCGCCTTATGCTTATTTGGCGAAGCAATGGATAGCCCTCTCAGCACCGGTTCCTTCCGGCTGGGCAGTCTATGATGCGACAAGCACGAGCAAACAGATCATCAATCTTAACGGAGCACCATGGTATGCTTCTGTGAAATTGAAAAACAATCCGTATTTTCCTCATAGCACTAACCCGATCCCCAATGGATGGGTTAAATACGGCCTAGAAAGCGACGGCTATTATACGATCTTTAAAGCGTATGCATTTTAAACAATAAGTAGTGTGTAACGGAAATAGCGATGCGGGAACCACTTCCCGCATCGCTATTTTTAAATTTATCAGAAAGTATAGAATAGCTTTATAAGCGGGCTGAATAAGGAGCCAGTGATGATGAAAAAATATAAGAACTGCCAAGAGAAATGAGAAATATACATAAGCAGGAACGGTGGTCCATGTAATTGCTAACGACGCAAGGGGGGCTGCACGATGTCCCGAGGATGGAATATTGCAATCGCGGTCCTGTTTGTCCTGTTTTCCTATTTGCTGCTGCAGTTCTTCTTCTCTACTCAGCATATCCGTGAGCTGGTAAAGCCCGCAGGGGATAATGGGATCGGGAATGGTTCCCGCCATGTTGTGCTGATTGCGCAAGAGGTGGACAATCCCTATTGGCGGACTATCGAGCAAGGTGTTCGGGAGGCAGCTGACAACTATGGCATGGACGTCGAATATACCGGTCCGATACGCATCCATGCGGCGGAGCAGATCAGACTGCTGGAGAGAGCCATAGCGGCCAAGCCGGATGCCATTATGGTGCAGGGAATCAATGACCCGCAGCAGCGGCTGCTAATTGACAAGGCTGCCGTTCAGGGTATTCCAATCATTACGGTTGATGCGGATGAGCCGGACAGCCATCGGCTGTCATACATAGGCACAGACAACTTGAAAGCCGGCAAAATGATGGGCGAGCTAGTCGCGCAAGCCGCCGCTGGCACCAAGGGCAGCATTGGCGTATTAATCGCTAATGAGCAGTCGTACAGCCAGCAGCTTAGGCTTGCCGGCTTTCGCTCAGTTCTTAGCCGGTATCCGGAGCTTACCGTTGTTGATGTGCGTCCGTCGAACAATTCCCGCCTGCAAGCGACCCGGGAAGCCGAGGAGATGCTCATGCAGCATGCTGGCAAGATCGATACGATGATCGGCTTCAGCGCTTTGGACAGCATAGGGATATTGAAAGCCGCGGAGCATGTGCATCCACAACGACTAAGCATTCTTGCCTTTGATGATTTGGCCGAAACGAAAGCGGCAATCCGGCAGTGTAGAATCAGGGCCACTATTGTCCAGCGGCCTTATGCAATGGGATATGGAGCAATAACCATGCTGAATGATTATTTTCAGGGGAGGAAGCCGGAGCAGCAGCGTTTCACCGAAGCAACGGTTCTGACCAGCGGTGAGAGCGGCAGCGACACCGGAGGAAGCTGTCCATGACGATACGAATGAAGCTGCTGCTGTTCATTCCCTTGCTCGTGCTGCTCGTGAACTTGGTGACCTATTTTTTATTCGAGAGCGGGAGCGTCGTTCAGCAGGTCTATGAAGGCATGATGAGCCGCATCCTGCTGTACAAGCAGTCGGCCCGGACGGCTGAAGGCCATCTGAAAAAGCTGAATAACTATTTGCTGGACCCGGTATCCAGCAAGTATACAGAGCTGTTCTCATCGCGGGAGCGGCTTCTTGCGGCTCGGGATGAGCTTGCGGACACAGCGTCATCGGTGAATGCGTCGTTGACCCAAGCGCTGACCGGGCATGTCCATATGCTGGATACGCTTGTGGAGGAGGAGCAGGCGGCGCTTGCGGCATCAGAGGCAGATTCTTCGCGCGCCGCGCTCCATCACTACGAGCAAGCTGAGAAAACGATTGCTTTTATCCGGGAGAAGGGGCAGCAGCTTGTCGATCTGGAGCTGCAGGATTACCAATTGATCTATAAGCAAATCCAAGAGGAGACCGGACGCATCAATAGGCTGGGAGCGGCGGTATTCGTCGTTAACACCGTTATGAGCATTGTGATCGCGGTATGGATCTCCCGCAGCATTACGGGACCGGTCGGCCGTCTTGTCGGCATGGCGAAGCAGGTTTCTACAGGGAACCTGAAGCTTGAGCCGCAGCAGAGATCGAATGACGAGCTCGGAATTTTGTCGGATGCATTCAAGCAAATGTCGGCTGATCTGATCGTATTGATCAACAAGGATAAAGCAAGCCTGGAGAAGGACCGGCTGGTCAAGGAATTGGAGCTTCAGGCGCTGCAAAGCCAGATCAACCCGCATTTTTTGTTCAATACGCTGAATGTGCTCTCCAAGCTGGCGCTGCTGGAGGGAGCGGAGAAGACGAGTGATCTTATCGTGTCGATGTCGGGCCTGCTGCGCTACAATTTGCGCCAGCTCGATCAACCCGTAACGGTGGGTGACGAGCTTGCCCATATTAAGGAATATATAACGATTCAGCAGGCAAGATTTCGTGAGCGTGTAAGATTCGAGAGTGAGGTCGATGCGGCCGCGCTTCAGGCGCTTATCCCGTGTCTGACGCTGCAGCCGGTTGTGGAGAATTGCTATATGCACGGCATTGCGGATATGGAGCAGGGCGCAGTTATCCGTCTGGAAGTAGCGCTCATACCAGGATATGTCCGAATCATGGTCGCTGATAATGGCGCTGGCATGAGCGAATCGGCGCGCCAATCTCTGCTCAGGCTCGAAGCGGGGGCCGACAGCAAGCAATCCACAGGGATCGGCACGAGAAATGTGTTCAAGCGGCTGCAGCTGTTCTATGGGGAGGACAACCTTGTGGACATCTGGAGCGAGCCGGGCCGGGGAACCAGGGTGACGATTCGGATTCCTTTGGGGAAGGAGGCGGGGACAATCCATGTACAGAATTTTGATCGTAGATGATGAAGCGCTTGAACGGGAAGGTCTGGAATGGATTGCCCGGAACATGCTGCAGGGCAAGCTGCAGGTGTTCCATGCGGAGAACGGCCGGATCGCGATAGAACGGGCGGAGGAGCATCATCCCCATATCGTGCTCATGGATGTCAACATGCCGGGCATTCAGGGCCTGGACGCCATTCGTGAGATCAAATCGCGCTTGCCGGATACGAAGTTCGTGCTGGTGACGGCCTACGATTATTTTGCCTACGCGAAGGAGGCGCTTACGCTTGGCGTGAAGGAATATATTGTGAAGCCGGCCAAGCGGACGCAGGTTGTGGCAACGCTGCAGGGGCTAATGGAGGAGCTGGACCGGGAGAAGAGCAAGCGTGCCGAGGAGCTGGAGCTGAGACATCGGGTATCCCAGTTGATGCCGTTAGTCGAGAGCGAGCTGGCCTTGGTCATTATGGTCCGGCAAGTTATGGATGCGGATGCCGGGCAGCTGGCAGAATGGCTGGATTTTCCGCTTGATGGAGGCAGCGCGGTTGTCGCGGCATTCCCGAGGGCTGCAGACGTGCGGGACAAGAAGATCTATGACACCATGCGCAGCTTCGCCAAGACGAATGGGACTCCCTGCATCGTCAGCTCGCTAATTGACCGCCACATGACGATTTTTTTGCGGATTCCGCCTGGGGCGGAGACGGATGTGTGGAAGCAGGAGACCGTGCAGTTCGGCGGAGAACTGTGCTCGCTGGCAGAGCGTCAGCTTGGTATGGCGATAACGGTGGGGATCGGATCTGCAAGACAAGGGGCGGAGGGATTGCACGAATCCTACTTTGAAGCCGTATTCGCCTCCGCCTGCTTCGAGCAGGGCGGGAAGGTATGCCATTTTGACGATCTGAAGAGGGGACAAGAGGCCGCAATTCCTGTGCCTGGGATGGCCGCCGCAGAGGATGAGGATGCACTGAATCGGTCCTATGTAGCATCCGCTCTGCACCGCATCCGCGAGGAGCGCGAGCAGCAAACCTTATCCGTGCTCGACCGGGCCAAAGCCTTTATTGAGGAGCGCTTCACCGAGGATCTGTCACTGGAGGAAGTGGCGGATTACGTCCATCTGAATCCTTACTACCTCAGTAAAATTCTCAAGCAGCAGTTTGGGGAGACTTTCATTGACCTGCTTACCCGTCTGCGGATCGATAAGGCCAAGGGGCTGATAGCTTCGAAGTCGCTCAGCCTCAAGGAGATATGCTTCGAGGTCGGGTATAAGGATCCCAATTATTTCAGCCGTGTATTCAAACGGGTGACGGGCATTACCCCGTCCGAGTACCGCAGCAGCGAAACCAGCTGAGCCAATTTATGGAGCGCTTGATCTGGACTTTTTTGTGGTCAGCGGGACGAAAATGTACTAGTCCGCTCCCCGTGTGGGAACCAGCCTGGGCCTGGATATTATAATACAGGAAGAACACCGAAAAGTGCAGGCGATCGCTGCCTTGGAAGAGAACAGCGGATGTTATAATTCACTGGACGCATGCAGGATGCATGCCGGAAAGGGGACTATAACATTGTCACTCGTCATCGATAAAGAGCAGCTTCCGGCTGCGGCACATGAGTCGCAAGCGGAATACACGAAGGCGGCGAAGCAGTCGCATGCCGATGCTGCACAACTATTGCAAGCCAAGGAGGACGCGGGGCAGTCACATCCCGATGCAACGGAACAGCCGAATATGAGGTTTGTCACTCTTGTATCCATTGTGGCTGCACTCGGCGGTGTTCTCTTCGGATTCGATACAGCTGTCGTATCGGGAGCGCTCGGCTTTCTGGAGCAGCGATTTCACTTGAACGGAATGCAGCTGGGGTGGGCTGTATCTTGTTTTATTATCGGCTGCATTGCGGGTGCAGCAGTGTCTGGCATGCTGGCCGACCGTTTCGGCAGGAAAAAGGTGCTGATCGCAGCCGCAGGCATCTTCATTATCGGCACTGTGGGATCAGCCCTGCCGGATACGTTCTCCGGCTACATTATCGCACGGATAATCGGCGGTCTTGGAATCGGCATTACCTCTGCGCTTTGTCCGCTTTATAATGCAGAGATTGCCCCTGCCCGCTATCGCGGCCGTCTGGTGGCCTTGAATCAGCTTGCGATCGTGACAGGAATCTTTCTGGTGTACTTTGTGAATTTGGCGATTACCGGTTATGGTGATGACGCATGGGACGTCTCCAGTGCCTGGCGCTGGATGTTCGGTGCCGGAATCGTCCCAGGCTTGCTGTTTATGGTGCTGTTGTTCTTCGTGCCCGAAAGTCCGAGGTGGCTGATCAAGCAGGGCAAGCCGGACCAAGCACTGCCCATTCTGCTCAAAATCCATGGAGAAACGTTGGCCAGACAGGAAGTGCTGGACATTAAGCAGGTCTCCAGGCAGGAGGAGCGCGGCGGCTCGATACGCGAGCTGTTCAAGCCGGGTCTGAGATTGGCCTTGATCGCAGGTGTCGGATTGGCCGTATTCCAGCAGGTTACGGGCATTAATGCCGTTATGTATTATGCGCCGGTAATTTTCAAGGAAGCGGGGATGGGCGCGAATGCTTCGCTAATTCAGACGATCCTGATCGGCTTCGTCAATCTGGCCTTTACGATCCTGTCGCTATGGCTGGTCGATAAAGTCGGCCGAAAGGCGCTGCTACTTATCGGATCTGCTTCGATGACGGTCTGCCTGACGGTTATTGGGCTCGCTTTCTACACCGATCATACCTCTGGGCCATGGGTGCTGCTCTTCATCCTGCTCTATGTGGCATCCTTTGCAATATCGCTAGGCGCTGTGCTGTGGGTCGTTCTATCGGAGATCTTCCCAAGCCATATCCGCGGCAAAGCTGTTGCAATTGGCACCATGGCGCATTGGGTTGCCGATTATGCGGTCTCCCAATCGTTCCCCCCGCTGCTGCATACGTCAGGTCCGGCAGTGACCTTCTGGATTTTCGCGCTTATGGCTTTGATTACAGTGGTGTTCACCTGGCGAATGATTCCCGAAACGAAAGGCAAATCACTGGAGGAAATTGAGACACTCTGGGCAGTCAAATAAGCCCCGCAAAGGGACAAAAGAACCTTCAACCCCGCTATAAAAGTGGAGCTGAAGGTTCTTATGCACGCCCGCTTCGCTGGACTGCTGGCAGGAGACGGCAACGCGACCAGCGAATATTACAAACGAAGAAAGCTTCATAATCAAGAGGCGGCTTGGTGTCCGCTTGGAGCTTGGAAAGAGGGTGCAGTGTAATGACGATGGCAGCAGATACGGCGGGGAAATGTCCCATCTGCGGCGGTGACAACAGCTGCGGCAATATTGCCGGCAAAGTGCAAGGAGCTTGCTGGTGCAGCAAGGAATATTTTCCGGAAGGCATATTCAGCACAGTGCCAGTGGATCAATTAGGGAAAGCCTGCATTTGCAGGAGCTGTCTGAATAAATTCAAGGAGAGAAAGTAGGAATGCAATACGGTCAGCGCTGCCTTACGATTAGCGGTGCCTGCTATTGCGCCACTTTTTCCCCACTGTTTTCTTGATGAACTTCACAGCCTCTTGTCCGCCTTGCTCATCATTCTTCTTCCCGGCAATACCGCTGCGTCCATTCCCATTGGCGAACTGCGAATTTTTGTTGGCGCTGCGGCTGCCTTTGATCGCGTTCTGACCGCCTTGGTTGGCATTCACCCCGACATGTTTGTTGATCTGTCCGCCACCCTCTGCCCGCTGGTTAATAACATTAAAAGTAATATTAATCGTAATGTTTCCTTTGGTTCCCTTAAAATCTCTCATCTCCTATATCCTCCTCTTAACTGCTACCAGTAATATATGTATCGATTTCCAGCCTGACTATGTATTTGTCCTCCGCTTTTCGTCTACCATTGTAATAGCCCGATAACAAGAGTCTGCTCTGCCAGCGAGAATAACAGAGAGTCCCGGGCAATCACCAGTTTGATGAAAGGCAAGGCCGTATACTGGGTGGTTGCGTCCAACGTCTGGTCCGTAAATCTGCGCGAATGAGCAGGCATTCCGATGAAATTGCTCCAAATGTGAGGTTAAAAGGGGAAAAAGATGCGCAAATGCAGGCATTACCGCCAAAACCATCTAGTTGTAGAAAAGCCTGCGGTTGACCAGGCATTCCAATGGTAATGCTCCAAATGTGAGCTAGGAAGGAAAAGATGCGTAAAAGCAGGCATTTCGTCTATAAATCATCAAATAGGAGAAAAGCCTGCGAATGAGCAGGCTTTCCAATGAAATTACCCCAAATATAAGGTTAGTAAGGGAAAAAGATGCGCAAATGCAGGAATGTTACCGTTGAAGGGAATAAAGGCGGTTAAAAGATGCACTCTCGCAGGAATATTTGCTATCGAGGCATCACAAAACATAAATTCGCCATGTAAGTCTCGCTATCCCAGCTGCTCAATTCACTGTACCCCAGCTTCACTGTCGAAGCCCCTGCAGCGATAAGTTATCGATGCATTCGCCCGCTGTAAAGCGCAAATGCACGTGCGCGCCAAACAAGCCAGTCCAGCTGCGCAATCGGAGTTGGCGTCCCTTCTGGATGCTGCTTTTTTTGCTGTAACATATTGACATCAAAAAACAGGTTGTGTTTAATAGAAGAAGGGATTAGCACTCTAATAAGATGAGTGCTAACAGATCCTGCGGCATCCGTATGGATTTTATGTTCTGAATTTGAAAGGAGATCTTATTCGTGGCAAAAAAACAGTTTAAGGCAGAATCGAAACGACTGCTGGAAATGATGATCAACTCCATCTATACGCAGAGAGAAATTTTCCTGAGAGAGCTTGTGTCCAACGCCAGTGACGCCATTGATAAAATCTACTACAAGGCGCTGTCTGACGACCAATTGGTATTCAACAAAGAAGATTATTACATCAAAGTTACGGCTGACAAAGCAAGTCGGACGTTGACTATAACAGATACGGGTATTGGCATGACGAAGGAGGATCTTGAGAATAATCTGGGGATTATTGCGAAGAGCGGCTCCTTGGCGTTCAAGAAAGAGAATGAATTGAAGGATGGGCACAACATCATCGGCCAATTCGGGGTAGGTTTCTACTCTGCTTTTATGGTGGCTGATGTGGTTACAGTAACGAGCAGAGCGCTGGGCAGTGACGAGGCATTCAGATGGGAATCGAAGGGCGCGGACGGATACACAATCACCTCATGCGAGAAGGATGCTGTCGGTACGGAGATCACGCTCACGATTAAAGAGAATACTGAGGATGATCAGTATGACGAGTATTTGGAAGAATACCGCTTAAAGTCGATCATCAAGAAGTATTCCGACTTCATACGCTATCCGATCAAGATGGATGTGAAGGGACAGCGTCCTGTTGAAGGCAGCGAGAATGAGCTTGAGGACTATCAGGAAGAGCAGACCGTGAACAGCATGGTCCCGATCTGGCGCAAGAATAAGAATGAGCTTACAGCGGAAGACTATGAGAACTTCTACTTCGAGAAGCGCTACGGCTTCGACAAGCCGATCAAGCATGTCCACATCAGCGCCGATGGCGCAGTGGTCTATAATGCGATCCTGTTTATACCGGAGAATACGCCTTTCGATTATTACACGAAGGAATACGAGAAAGGGCTGGAGCTCTATTCCAACGGCGTGCTCATTATGGACAAATGTGCGGATCTTCTGCCGGACTACTTCAGCTTTGTTAAAGGGATGGTGGATTCAGAGGATCTGTCGCTTAACATTTCCAGAGAGATGCTGCAGCATGACAGACAGCTCAAGCTGATCGCCAAGAACATCAAGAACAAGATCAAGGGCCAACTGCAAAGCTTGTTGAAGGAAGAAAGAGAGAAGTATGACCAATTCTACAAATCGTTCGGCAGACAGCTGAAATTCGGAGTATACAGCGAGTATGGAGCGAATAAGGATGTGCTGCAGGATCTGCTGATGTTCTACTCCTCCACGGAGAAGAAGCAGGTTACGCTGGACGAATATGTATCGAGAATGCCTGAGGATCAGAAGTACATCTACTATGCTTCCGGAGGATCGATCGACAGAATCGAGAAGCTTCCGCAGACCGAGATGGTAGCTGACAAGGGTTACGAGATTCTGTATTTCACCGACGACATCGACGAATTCGCTATCAAGATGATCATGAGCTACAAGGAGAAGGAGTTCAAATCGGTATCAAGCGGCGACCTGGGTCTCCAAGGCGATAGCGAGGAGAATGCTTCAGAGGTAGAAGAGAACGACAGCAAGGAGCTCTTCGAGCATATGGCGGGCATTCTGTCCGGCAAAGTCAAGAATGTCAAAGCCTCCAAAAGGCTGAAATCCCATCCGGTATGCTTGTCTACCGAGGGCGAGCTGACGATCGAGATGGAGAAAATATTGCAGGCAATGCCGAACAGCCAGGATGTCAAGGCTGACAAGGTTCTGGAAATCAACGTTAACCATGAGGTGTTCCAATCGTTGAAGGACGCTTACAGCAATGATAAGGAGAAGCTGAACCTGTACACCAACCTGTTGTACAATCAGGCCCTCCTCATTGAAGGATTGCCGATCCAGGATCCTGTAGCCTTCACGAATGATCTGTGCAAGATTATGGTTTAATCCATCCATTGAATTAACCGGGCAGATCGTGCCGGCTAATCATAACCCGCCACTGCGAACAAGCAGGGCGGGTTATTGCTTTCACATATAACAAACGACGAAGCAGAATGCGGGTTGCCCAGTGTTCTGCTTCGTCGTTATAAGATCGATCTGCTTATGATGCCCAGTCCAAGGAATAATTATTCGTACACGACATCTGCAGGATAATTATAGAAATGCTCGTTCGTAACGGAATGAATGCGGAAGCCTCTGCTGCTGAAATCCTGATTGTTGTATTTGGCGACGTAGGTGACATCCTTCGTATAATAGTCCATGTAGTTCAGAATATAAGGGAAAGTACGCACTTCATCAGAGCTGATCTTGGACGAACTGTATTCTGCAGGCGCCAAGCCGAATCCATCCAATGAGAAGACGGCGGCAGTTGTCTCGTTCATTCGGAAAAATTTCCGCACCGCTTGGGCTGAGTAGGTGGAGTAATCGATAACGCTTACACTAAGCAGTTTAACGCCCAGCGTTTTCCGGTATGCGATCACTTTATCTATTTTGGTGCGGAAGGCGCTTGTGAATGCGCTTTCCTGATTCGGGATCGTAATATCGGTCGGTTGAAGGAAATCCTCCAGCAAATAATAATCATTGCTGCCGATCAGCGTCTTCTCGCCAGTCGGATTATAGACGGAGTGAGGAGCGTTGCTCATCACTTGCTCGGGATGCCAAGCATTGATGAAGGCCGGCATATCAAGTGAATGAATATAGCCCAGAGCTGTATTCAGGCGCGAGCGGCTGACCTTGTAATCAAATCCGGCGTCATCGAGGAAAATCCCGGTTGCCCCCATGTCTCTCCACAGATTAACCCTCTTCTTGATCTCATCCATGGACAGATTGTCGGTCGTAACTCCGAGATCGACATATCCGAACAGCTTTATATCCGGATTTAATTCCTTCGTAAACTTGATAACCTGCAAAGTCGATGTGTGGTGGACAGCCTCAGGGAACTGCAATTTGTCGCCAAAAACGACATAATCATAGCCACTGAATACGGCGGCGGCTTTTTTGGGCTCCCACAATTTGTTCACTCCTGCGGGCGTGCCGTAGTAAATAAGCAAGCGATAACCGGGGGGCGTGCCTTGCAGCGCCAGGGACGCTGTGCTCGTTACGATAAGCGAGCAGATGATTAAAAGTAAGAAAATTCTAATTTTAGGCAAAATTCTCGTGTGTAATCTCATAATTCCTCCATCGCTTCTTAGTTGTAAATAAAATGAGGGTTTACGTTAACAGGAAATAGGGCTTACAATAGAGGTAATGTGTTGAAATTGTAAAGCTAATATAAATTTAACATAAAAAATGAAATTGGTAATATTTTTTTTTTGCCAAGTCATCTATTTATTTATGCGGAGGGTTACTAAGTGAATGTATTAATTACGGGCGGTTGTGGTTTCATCGGTTCATTTGTGGCGGAAAGATTTCATAAAGAGGGACATCGTATTTATATTATCGACAATTTGTCCTCAGGTCAAAAATCAAATGTAACCGTGCCACACAAGCTGTACCAAATGGATGTTGAAGATCAGAAATGTGATGAGATCATCCAGAGCATATCGCCGGACATTGTTGTCCATCTGGCAGCGCAGGTCGATGTCAATACTTCTGTCAACAGACCGCATGTGGACACGCAATCCAATATTCTGGGACTAGTGAACATTCTCAGAAGCGCCAGCAAGGCGGGAGTGAGCAAATTCGTATTTGCTTCTTCGGCGGCTGTTTACGGCCCTTATGATGAGGTTTCTCTTAAAGAAGATTTGAATTGCAGCCCGGTCTCTCCTTACGGCATGAATAAATATTTGGGCGAGTACTACTGTGACAAATGGACGCAGCTCTACGGCCTGCCGACGCTATGCTTCCGTTTCTCTAATGTATACGGACCACGTCAAGGCAGTGTGGGCGAAGGCGGGGTCGTATCCATATTCATGGAACGATTGCGGGATCGCAAGGAATTCAACGTGTATGGCGACGGAGGCCAGACCCGGGACTTTATTTATGTCGAGGATCTGGTTGACGGGATCTACAGAGGCGCCAACAGTCAGTTGGGCGGGGTCTATAATCTGTCTACGAATACGGAGACAAGCGTGAATGAACTGATCGCGGTGCTGGGAAGTCTGCATCCGATAGAGAAGACCAACTATCTGGATGCCCGCCAGGGAGACATCTATCGTTCGAGTCTTGATAACACGCGCGTGAAGCGGGACTTGGACTGGGTGCCGATCTATTCGCTGCAAGAGGGATTGTCCCGCACATTGGAATGGTTCCAGCAAAGCCAGGATTCCAGCAGCGAGGTCAAGGAAAAGAAGAAGATATCCGCGCCGAAGTGGTGGCCGGATGTCAAAGCGTATGCGGAGAACCTGCTTGCTTTTGCGGTAATGGCCGGCATTACGCTGTTTGGTGCTGACAAGCTGCTTCATACGAGCATCGACTTGAAGCTGATCTATGTTATTTTGTTAGGTGTTTTCTATGGCACGCGCCAGTCTACACTCGCGGCTATTCTGGCTTCCGGACTGTATATCTTTGAGAGCTTGAGCAACGGCAGGGAAGTTATCTCGCTTCTGTATGATCCGGAAGTGCTGTTTGTGATCGCCATGTATCTGTTCTTCGGTCTTATCGTTGGATTCGTATCGGATAAAGGGCGGCGCGATAATCAGCGAATCAACAGCGATCTCGCTGTGCTTAATGAGAAATATGCCTTCTTGAAGGGCGTCTACAAGGATACCCGTACAGTGAAGGAAGAATTGCAACGCCAATTGATCAGCAGCAAGGACAGTATTGGCCGCATCCATAGCATTATCAAGTCGCTTGAAAGCCTGGAGCCGGAAGAGATCGTTACCTCCTCTGTTGGCGTACTGAAGAATCTGCTGGAAACGGAGCGAATCTCCGTATATTCCGTCAGCAACTCCGATTTTCTTCGACTCATGATCAGCTCGAACGCCCCGGATTTCTTACTGCCGAAGACGCTTCGCTTATCCGAGCATCACTATCTGCATGATGTTGTGACCAAAGGGAAGATATTCTCGAATAAATCATTGCATGCGGATCAGCCGGTACTAGCCGCTCCGATTGTGCATGAAGGTCAAGTTATAGCTGTTGTTGCCGTTCATGATCTAGCATTTGACAGACTGAACCTGCACTACGAGAACTTGTTCAAAGTAAGCGTGGATTTGATCTCGGGCTCGTTGTCCCGCGCATTCCAATATGTTGGCGTAACTCACAAAGACCGCTTCGTCGATGAAACAGCGGTGCTCACGCAATCTGTATTCCTTCAAGTGCTGCAAACCAAGATCGTGGCGAAGCAGCAGCATAACACCGATTTCGTTCTGCTCGGTGTTGAAGCCTCCGGCCAGCCAATTAAAGGCCTTTCGGAACGCATCTCCGGGTCTCTGCGTGATTCTGACTATTTGGGCATGCTGAAGGATCGGATTGTTCTGCTGCTGTCCAATTCCAACAACACAGAGGCGGATATCGTCATTCAGAGGCTGAATAAGAATGGGGTTCGGACAGAAGTGATCAACGAGGAGGAAGCGTATGCTTGAGTTGGCGCTCATCGTCTACTATGCGGTCTCTGTTGTATATTGGCTTGTATGCCTGAAGTGGAAATTAACCAGGCCGGCATTCACTGGGGCACTGCTCCTGTGCCTCCCGTTTCTGGGATTGTTTCTATCCCTGCTGCAGCTCCTTGCAGAGCGTAGACAGCCGCTGAAAGGCATTGAGCGATTCAAGGAGCATGAGCGGGTTGATCACGAGGATCGGATTTTCGAACGGGTCGATGTCAAGAAGGAGGTCAATATGGTTCCTCTTGAAGAAGGGCTTGTTGTCAATGATCTCTTCACCAGACGCAGATTGCTGCTGGATGTGCTGAAGGAGGATATCGATCAAGATATGATCCCTCTGCTGGAGCAGGCTGTGAATAATGAGGACACCGAAACCTCGCATTACGCGGTAACTGCGGTCATGGAGATCAAGCGGAAGCTGATGCTCTCCGTTCAGAAGTGGTCTGTAGAATATCAGAATAACAAGGACGACTCTGGAGTCGTTCTGGAATATGCCCATGCGGTTAAGCAATATATGACAAGCGGGTTTATGGATCGCAGGATGCATAATACGTACCGCAAAACCTATGCCAGCCTGCTGAGCCAGCTGATCGAATCGGAAGCCAGAAGCGAAGCATTGTTTGTTGAGAAGCTGAACTGTGAGATGGAGCTTGCCAACTACAGTGAAGCTTTGCGTGTCAGCGAGCTGTTCCGGAAGCACTATCCGGAGAGCGAGAAAGCTTATGTCACGGCCTTGGATCTGTATTACAGGTTGAAAATGAAGGAAGCGTTCTTTGAGACGCTGGAGCAATTGAAGGCTTTAAAAATTCGTGTATCCAATTCGGCGTTAACGATTATCCGGTATTGGTCTGCAAAAGGTGCGTAGATGTGTGAATGAAAGAACAATTTAAGCTGAGCCGGCAAATTTATCTGATTCTTGGGTTTGTCCTTGTGTTAGCTCTCGTTATCCAGACCTCCCGGATGGATTCCCTTCTGAAAATTGGCGGAAAGCTCAACGGCTGGCAATCGATATCGGCTGCGAATGCGGTCAATCCCTTGTCGGAGCAGGATGTTGCCAGTCTCAATGAAGAGAAGATCCTGCTTCTTTACGATGCGGCAGAGAAGTATAGCGTAAGGATTAAGGGGCATACCGAGCAACTGCTGAGCTACATGAAGAAGAAGAGAGATCTTGTTGATGTGAAGGACTATCAAGGCGCTGGAGAAGGCTACGATAGTATTATTATTACATTCAGTAATTTGGAGAAGCTGTCTGACAATGAGTGGCTGGAGAAGTTCGTAGAAGAGGGCGGCCGGATATTGTTTGCGGCTACACCAGTCGTGGGCAGCACCTTCTACCGGATCTATCGGAAGCTTGGTATAGATGAAGTAGGCGACTATGCGATATCCAAAGGCCTGGTTACCAAGACGAACATACTTGTTAACTACAAGAATGAGGAGTTCTCCGAGAAAATCATCGAGAATACCTCCTTGCAGATCCATATCAGTGCAGCAACCCGTCTCCATGCGGAATCAAAGGAGAGAATCCCGCTGCTGTGGGATATTCCATATGGCAAAGGGCTATTTGTCGTGTTTAACGGCACGATGCTGCAGGAGAAGACAAGCCGCGGCTTTTTGACGGGCGCGATTAGTTTATTGAAAGAAGATAATCTATATCCTGTCATTAACTCGAAGCTGGTATACATTGATGACTTCCCGGCTCCGTTCCCTATCGGATATCAAGAGGATATCTTTCAGATTTATAAAAGAAGCATGATCCGGTTCTTCAAAGAGGTGTGGTGGCCGGATATGGTTCGCCTGGAGACGAAGTACGATCTCAAGTATACCGGTGTTGTTATCCAGAGCTATGACAATAACACCAAGGCGCCTTTCGATGCGGTATCGGACAATACGAATCTGATTACTTATGGCAGAGAGGTGCTGAAGCGCGGCGGAGAGATCGGCATTCACGGCTACAATCACCAATCGCTGACCTTTGACCCGAGAGCGCATGAGGCATTCGGCTACAGCAAGTGGGATTCTGTCTCCAGTATGGAGGAATCGATTCGGACCGTTGTCTCCCTTGTTGATTCTACACTGCCGATGAACGAGCTTCATAATTATGTCCCCCCATCCAATGTGCTGAGCAAGGAAGGCAGGGAGGCGCTGAAGGCGGCTTGGCCGGGGCTCAAGTCAATATCCTCCATCTACAGTGAGGATGCTAACAACTTGGGGTATGTGCAAGAATTCGAAGTAGCTCCGGATGGCATTGTAGAGCTGCCACGTATTACTTCTGGCTTTCTTGAAGATGAGTTTAACGAATGGGCAATGGCGAATGCGGCTACATCGATTGGCGTGTTCTCCCACTTTATCCATCCCGATGATATTCTGGACCGTGAGCGAAGCTTCCCGTATACATGGGAGCAGCTTTACGGGATGCTCAAAAAGTTTATGGACATTGTTCATAACAAATACGGCTGGCTTAGAAGTACGACAGCTACGGAAGCGGGCATTGAACTGGAACGATACTCCATGAGTCAGCCGCACTTTGATTATAAGCCGGATCGTATCGAAGGCTATGTGAATCAATATGCGGGCGGCAAGCTGTACTACTATCTTCGATCGGATAAGAAAATTACCCGCGAAGATAACTGCACCGTCACCCGGATTGATGATGAGACCTATCTGGTTGAAGTTGAAGATGAACATTTTACCATTGGATTGGAGGGATAACTTTGAGAATCTGTATGGTTGCAGAAGGCTCCTATCCCTACATCACGGGCGGGGTTTCCAGCTGGATTCATTCTTTGATCACGAATATGCCCGAGCATCAGTTTATCATTTATGCCATCGCTGCCGAGAGCAAGCAGCAGGGGCAATTCAAATATGCATTGCCGTCGAATGTGGTTGAGGTGCGGGAAGTGTTCCTGGATGAGTATCTGCGCGTGGAAGGCGAGTGGGGACACCGCATTAAGCTTAATGCCGTTCAGAAGGGTGCGATCAAGTCATTGATCGGCGGCGGCAAACAGGTGGATTGGGAACCGATCTTTGAAGTGCTGCGCAACAACAAACTCAAGAACGCAGCTGATTTTCTCATGAGCAAGGATTACTTTGACGTTATGAGCGAGCTTTGCGTGGAGAACTACGATCAGATTCCGTTTACCGAGATGTTCTGGACGGTACGCTCGATGATCCTGCCGCTGCTGCTTACAATCCGGGAGCCGGTGCCTGAGGCGGATATCTATCATGCTGTTGCGACGGGCTACTCCGGCGTTATTGCCGCGCTTGGCAAGCATCTGCACAACAAGCCGATGCTGCTGACCGAGCATGGCATCTATTCACGGGAGCGCGAAGAAGAAATTATTAAAGCTGAATGGGTTAAGGGATACTTTAAGAATGTGTGGATCGAGTATTTCTATACGTTATCAGCCTGCGCCTATCAATATTCGGATCATGTTATCACCTTGTTCAAGCGGAACCAGGAAATACAAGCGGAGCTTGGCTGTGACGAGAACAAGATCAGCATTATACCCAACGGTGTTCGTATAGAGGGATTCCAGGGGCTCGACGTCAAGGCCAAGGAAGAACCGATATGGATCGGGGGACTTGTCAGGGTGGTGCCGATCAAAGATATCAAGACGATGCTCCACAGCTTCCAGGTAGTGAAGCACGAGGTGCCAGAGGCCAAGTTCTTCATTATGGGTCCTTACGAAGAGGACATGGAATACTACGAGGAATGTATGGGGCTCGTCGAAGCACTGAATTTGCAGGATGTCGTGTTCACAGGGAGCATCGACATCAAGGCGTATATTGGCAAGATGGATATTCTGGCCCTGACGAGCATCAGCGAAGGCCAGCCATTAGCGGTGCTGGAAGGGATGGCGGCGGGCAAGCCTTTTGTCACGACAGATGTAGGGAGCTGCAAAGAGCTGCTTTACGGTGTGGATGATGATTACGGGCAAGCCGGTTATGTCGTGCCGGTCATGAACTATGAGCAGATTGGCCAAGCAATTATCCAGCTCTGCCGCAGTGAGCGGCTGAGGAAGGAATTCGGGGCAAGCGGATTGAAGCGGGCCCAGGACAAGTATAGCCATGATGCATTCATTGACAGCTACAAAGCGTTGTATCAACAGTACGGGGGGCGGGACAATGGCCGGAATAGGATTTGAACTAAAGAAGCTATACGACAAAAGCGGACTAGTCAATAAAGTGAAGGCCTTCACCTATTCCTCCCTTGTGACGATTGGCCCTATGCTCTGCTGCATTCTGCTCGTTTCGGTCGTGCAGTGGCTGTTGATTGATTATGAGGTCTCGTTCGTGGATCGTGAACTTTTCCTCGCGTGTGTCACCTATGCGTTTATGTTCTCCTATATCGCGACGAATTTGCTTAATATGTTCGTTACGCGCGCCTTCTCGGATTTTATCTATCAAGGCTATTATGATGCGCTGCTCTCGACCTATCACGGCAGCATCAAAGTTAACTTCCTGATCGGCGGCGTTCCTGCGGTTATATTCCTGCTTCTTACCGATCTGCCGCTCGCGGCGAAGGTGGCGTTATTCCTGCTTTATATGACGCTCATTACACTATGGACCCAGACCATCTTTGTTTCGGCGATGAAGGATTACCGCAAGGTTGGAATCGCCTTTCTCGTTGGCGCTCTGCTGGCTCTGCTCCTGGTCATTGGTGTGCTGGAAGTGCTGGAGATCCGCACAGTGTCGGCTATTCTTTTCGCCATTGATATCGGGTTTGGTGTCTCGGCAGGGATGCTGTTCATCCAGATCGAGCGGTTCTTCAAGACAGGCAAGTCGCTGCCGAGCTTTTCATTCTTTGGCTACTTGCGCAAATATCCTTCTCTCATTGCAATCGGCGGACTGACTGCGCTCGGCTTATATTCCCACCAGATGCTGCAATGGGCAGGCTCTGCGGGAAGGCTGGTCGGAAATACGTTCTGGATGGCCCCGGAGTACGATATTGCGGTCTTCTACGCCTTTATCTCCGCGATCCCGACGCTGATCATGTTCGTGGTGTCACTGGAAACCGTCTTCTATGACAAATTCCGCGGCTATTACGATGCGATTCTGACCAGAGGGTCCATTACAGATATTAACGAAGCGAAGAAGGGCATTTATCATGTCATCGTCCAGCAGCTGACGCTGATCATGGGGGTTCAGTTCTTCTTCTCCATCATGGCGGTTGCGCTTGGTATTCGCTTTCTGCCATTCATCGGATTTACATCCGCACAGATTGATGTGTACAACATTCTGGTCATGGGATTCTTCTCGTACATCATATACAGCGTTCTGTCTCTCGTCTTGCTGTATTTCGATGACCGGAAGGGTGTTCTATGGCTGGCGGCTGCATTCCTTGTGCTCAATGTCGGCTTCTCAACGCTTTCGGTCATTCTGGGAGATCAGGGCTTCTCTTTCTTTATGGCGTCGTTCTTGACTTTATTGCTGACACTTTGGCGGTTGATTTACTTGCTGAGCAATTTGGATTACTTCACCTTTAGCGCCCAGCCGCTTGTGGCGAAGGAATACGATAACAAATACACGCGGATGCTGGCGCGGAGCAAGGAAGAAGAATAGGCTGGATTTATTGGATACAGGAGGAACAGATGAAACGATCGATTAAGTCTTGGGTAGGTGTGTGCCTGGCAGCTGCCGGAATGCTGGCAGTGGCCGGGTGCACGGGGGAAGTCAATGATACCACAACCACACAACCAGTCAGTACAGTAACAAGCAAGGAAGAACTCGCTGCTGCCTACAGCACGAAGCTGGTTGAAGACCGCAGCGTCTACACCGAGGATGGGAACGAAGATATCGTCACCTTTTATTTGACGGTATCGGAGCATAACCTCACTGCGGATCATCCGTTGTCATGGAGCCAGTTCAACAGCGTTAGACGTGTAGAAGACAATACCGAGGACAATAAGCTGGATGTCCTGCTGCAGCAGGGGACAGAGGAAGGCACCAAGAGCGGGATGTTCGGCTTTGGCGATACGCATGCCAATGGTGAAATAACCATTCGGGGAAAGTCCACCCTTAAAGGGGATCAGAAGTCTTACAAAATCAAGCTATTCGATGATACGGGATTATGGCGCAATCAAAAAACGATCAATCTGGTCAAGCATGCTTTTGATTCCACCCGTCTGCGCAACAAGCTAAGCTTTGATTATTTCAAGATGATTCCCGACTTTACAAGCTTGCGTACCCAATTCGTTCACTTGTATGTGAAGGATTTGACAGCGGGCAGCAACGCCAAATATAAGGATTATGGCCTTTATACACAGATCGAGCAGCCGAACAAATCGTTCCTGCGATCGCATGGCCTTGACCCTAACGGACATCTGTATAAAGCGGTCAACTTTGAATTTCTGCGCTACGGGGATGCTCTGAAGAAGAAGGATGACCCTGAATACAACAAGCAGGCCTTTGACATGATTCTCGAAACCAAAGGCAGCGACAATCACGAGAAGCTTCTGACGATGCTGGATGAAATCAACAACTACACCCTCCCGTTTGACGAGGTGTTCGACAAGCATTTTGACCGTGACAATTTTCTAACCTGGATGGCGGTCAATATTATTATGGATAATTATGATACGATCAACCAGAATTTCTTGCTGTACTCTCCATTGAACTCGAACAAATGGTTCTTCATGCCATGGGATTATGACGGCGGCTGGGGAGATCGCGATTTCAACGAGGTTAGTGCCGTTCGACGCGCTTCATGGCAGAGAGGGATAGCTAACTATTGGGGGAATGTGCTGCAGAAGCGGTTCTTCAAAAACCCTGATAATGTGCAGCAGCTGACGGACAAGATTGAGAAGCTGCAAACCATTATCACTCCTGAGCAAACATCGAAGTATATTGAATCGTACTGGCCTACTGTAGAACGGTATATCAGCAGAGATCCGGACTTGTCGTTCCTGCCCAAAGATCTGAATGAAATCGATGATGAGATCGAGCAGGTCAAGCAATTGTCGGTAACGGCAGTCGAGAAGTTTAAAAAAGTACTGGATAACCCGATGCCGTTCTACTTGGCGGATATAGTGCAGGAGAACGGTGACACGGTCTTCAAATGGGGAGAGTCATACGATCTTGAAGGCGAGGACTTGACCTACCGATTCCAGCTTGCCAAGAACCCGAACTTCACGAATCCGATTATGGATGAGACATTGTCAGGTTTGACAGTAACGGCGGAGAAACTGCCCGCAGGCATGTATTATTGGAAGGTAGTGGCAAGAGATTCCAATGGGAATGAAACACCGGCCTTCGATGAGTATACAGATACGGATAATACCCCGCATTTCGGTGTGCGGAGAATTAATGTAGATTAACGCAGCATAATCATTCGAGCAGTTATTACAACGGGTAGAGAAGGGAGGTTGCGGATCAGCATGCAATTCGATGGAAAGAAGCTCCGCCATGAAATGAAGTATTATATCCATTATCATGAGGCGCAGGCATTGCGGGATCGGGTTGGCGCAGTTCTGATGATGGACAAGAACTCCATCGGTCGGGAAGGGTATCATATACGCAGTCTATATTTTGACGATATGCACGAGACCTCCCTGCTTGATAAGAACAACGGCGTGTTTCGGCGCAAAAAATACCGGATTCGCATCTACAACAAGAGCGATGCGGTGATCAAGCTGGAGCGCAAGAGCAAGTATCACGATTATATCGCCAAGGAATCGGCCAGCATGACCCGGGAAGAGTATGAGAGGATCATAAGCGGCGATATCGATTTTATGAGAGATGCGGAGCATAAGCTAATCCGGGATTTCTATTATGATTGCAAGCACGGCCTGATGAAGCCGGGCGTCGTCGTCGATTATGTTCGCGAAGCGTATATCTTTCCTATCAGCGATGTGCGGATTACATTCGACAAACAGCTGAAGGCGAGTATTCAATCTCTTGATATCTTCGATGTCAATCTGCCGATGGTAGAATCGATAGAGGGACCCAAGACGATACTCGAAGTGAAATACAATCAGTTTCTGCCGGACTTTGTCTACGGGCTCATTCAGATGTCCGCACATCAGCGCTCCACGATTTCCAAGTATGTCATTTGCAGGGAAAGAAGAAAAAGCTACGCGGATTAAGCGTATAGGAGGAACAGTTTCAAAATGGGAGAAATAACTAATTTCGGAGATTTATTTAAGAAAAGCGTGCTTGAGCTTGAATCATTTAAGCAGGTGGCGCTGCTGGAAATCGTCATCGCGCTTCTAATTGCTTTTGCGCTGGGAATGTTTATTTATTGGACGTATTACAAAACGTTCCGCGGTGTCGTTTACAGCCATAATTACAATGTAACGTTCGTTATTATGACGATGCTGACCACGCTGATCATCATGACGATCAGTACGAATATCGTACTCTCGCTCGGGATGGTCGGCGCACTCAGTATTGTGCGTTTCCGTACAGCGGTCAAGGATCCGATGGATATTATGTACACCTTCTGGGCAGTGGCGGTAGGTATTGCAACTGGCGCGAAGATCTATCCGATCGCCATACTGGGATCGATCGCTATTAGCGCTGTGCTGTTCTTCTTGGCCAAGCGCAAAGGGAAGGACGCGCCTTATCTGCTGGTCATTCAATACGAAGGCAAAGCGAACGAGCAAGTCATGGTGACATTGCGCCGTATCAAGCATGTGCTGAAGTCCAAGACGATCCGCAAGGATATGACGGAGATGACGGTAGAGCTGCGGCTTAAAGACGATAACACGGCATTCGTGTCCGAGCTGTCCTCATTCGACGGCGTGAAGGACGTTGCGCTTGTCAGCTACAACGGGGATTACGCGCCTTAAACGCTACTACTATAGCGGATAGAATCTAACCCAAACGTTTCAAAGAAGGGCTGTCCGAAAAGTCCAACATCCAATAAGTCAGTCCCGAATGATGGGAAGAGATGCCTCCAAAACCACTGAAAGTGGGGCTGGAAGCATCTTTTTTATTGTATTTAGGGGACTTAGCGGGGACTCTGAAATCATCAAACAACTTTCTGTACAACTCCTTCTCCAAGTGTGGTTAGAGGGCAGAGTGACGGAGTAAGAAGCCTGCGAATGTGCATGAATATCGGTTACAGGACGCCATAATGGCCAAATGCCTGCGATGATGGATCATCTTATATGACATTTGTCATACCCACTCCTTGACGTTTATGCCTTAAATACCGCGGCTGTATTTTCTATAATGAGGATATAGTTATGCTGCTGGGGCTCGGATACATATGTCTGGCGCCAAGACAGAGGAGGATCATAGGCGATGAATCAACCCAATCCTATTATTAAGCTGAAAAAGGCCGTCGCTCCCTATGAGGAGATCAATACGAGAACAAGCATCAAACAGATCGTAAATACGATCGGACCGCTGATTCTGCTCTGGTATGCCGCGTATTTAAGCTTGTCTGTATCGTATTGGCTGACGCTGCCGATTACAGTGGTTGCGGCCGGCTTCGTGGTCCGGACTTTTATTCTCTTTCACGATTGCTGCCACCAGTCGTTCTTCAAGAGCCGGCTGGCCAATGATCTGTTAGGAACGATTACAGGTGTGCTCACACTTGTTCCTTACCAGCAGTGGAAGCACAGCCACACCATTCATCATGCGACGAGCAGCAACCTCGACAAAAGAGGAACAGGGGATATGTGGCTCCTTACTGTAGATGAATATGCGGCCTCGCCCCTATGGCGCCGAATCTTCTATCGATTCTACCGGAATCCCCTTGTCATGCTTGGGCTTGGCCCCATTGCTGTATTTCTCTTGCAATACCGCTTTAACCGCAGAGGAGCGCGGCGCAAGGAGCGGATTAATACTTACGTGACCAATATTGCAATTGCTGCGCTGTACACGCTGCTGTGCCAGGCAATCGGATGGCAGGCATTCCTTATGATTCAAGGCCCGGTCTTTTTCATTGCGGGCTTGCTGGGGATCTGGCTGTTCTATGTGCAGCATCAATTCGAGGATTCCTACTTCGAGAACGAGGAGGAGTGGAGCTTTGTGCAGGCCGCCGTGGAGGGCAGCTCCTATTACAAGCTTCCTAAGCCCTTGCAATGGATAACCGGCAATATCGGGTTTCACCATGTTCATCATTTGAGCCCTAAAGTGCCTAACTACAATTTGGAGAAGGCGCATGACGCTGCACCGCCGCTTCAAGAGGCAACAACCATTACAATCGCGAGCAGCCTGAAGGCGCTTCGTTACCGTCTATGGGACGAGAAGGCCAAGACATTCGTCAGCTTCAAAGCGGTCAAGCGGCGTCTGCCGAAGTCCGACGGAGTGGCGGAAGCGGTGAAGGGCCAGCTCGACGGGATGGCGGGCCGCAGGACAAGTCTGCAGGGCAAATAACGCTGCTGTGAACATTTATGCTACAATAGCAGTAAGTTGAGAGGTGCTTGCAAAGGAGCGGCAGCATGCGGAATTGGAATGAAATGTCTCGCAAAAACACGGGGCTTAGTCCTTATGTATGGGTCGTCTTTTACATCCTCCCATTCTACTTCATCATCTATTCTTCATCTACCAGTCAAGTTATTATCGGCATCACGCTGATTATCGTGTTCTTCATCTGCTATGTGCTGTCCTTTATATCCAAGGGCTGGATCGTATACTTCTGGACAAGCGTGCAAATCGCCATCTCAATCGCGATGAGCATGCTTTTCGGCTATGTGTACTTTTCCCTCTTCCTGGCTTTTTTTATCGGCAATCTCAAGAACCGCAAAGCTTTCTTTACACTATATTCGATACATCTCATCAGTACCTTTGCTACGATCAATTATGGATTTGTGACGAAGAATCCCGTATTCTTCACCCAGTTTCCGTTCGTATTTCTCAGTCTGATCGCCGTTATCCTTCTTCCGGTCAACACCTATAACAAGAATAAGGAAGACAGGCTGCAGGGGCAGCTGGAGGATGCGAATAAACGGATCTCCGAGCTGGTCAAGCTGGAGGAACGGCAGCGGATTGCCCGCGATCTTCACGATACACTGGGACAGAAGCTGTCATTAATCGGCTTGAAGAGCGATCTGGCGGGCAAATTAATACTGAAAAACCCGAACCGAGCCAAGGCGGAAATGAACGATGTCCATCAGACAGCCAGAACAGCGCTCAAGGAAGTCAGGGAAATGGTCACCCGAATGCGGGGAACGAAGCTGGAGGATGAAATCTATCGGGTCCGGCAAATTCTGAAGGCGGCGCAGGTCGAATGCACAGTGGAAGGTGATCCTAAGCTAACCAATACTTCTCTGATCGCCGAGAATGTCGTGAGCATGTGTATGAAGGAAGCTGTTACTAACGTAGTGAAGCACAGCAGCGCTACTTCTTGCGCTATCCATATCGAGCCTTTGCGGACCGAACTGGTCGTCAAGATAGAGGACAATGGTATCGGTATTGCAGACCCGTGGACGAGCATTAGAGGGAATGGACTTCAGGGGATGAAGGAACGGCTTGAATTCGTAAACGGGAGCGTGGAGGTCGTCTCAGACCAAGGTACCATGATCGTTATCAAAGTGCCGAATGTCTACCAGCAGCCGGAAGAGGAGGAGAAGGAGGTATGATACGAATCGTAATCGCCGAGGACCAGAAGATGCTTCTTGGCGCGCTTGCCGCTCTGCTGGAGCTGGAGGAGGATATGTCGGTTGTCGGAAGAGCGGGCAATGGCGAGGATGTTGTGAAGCTGGTTCATCAGCATAAGCCGGATATTGTTATTA
The DNA here is from genome assembly GCF_019443105.1 of Paenibacillus oenotherae. Classification (GTDB taxonomy): domain Bacteria; phylum Bacillota; class Bacilli; order Paenibacillales; family Paenibacillaceae; genus Paenibacillus_Z; species Paenibacillus_Z oenotherae. Next base: position 95,308 of record NZ_JAHZIJ010000004.1, on the reverse strand, counting down.
TGGATATTGAGATGCCTGGCCAGAGCGGGCTCGATGCTGCAGAGGAGCTGAAGGGATTCGATTGCAAGGTCATTATACTGACGACGTTTGCCCGTCCCGGATATTTCGAGCGTGCGGTCAAGGCGGGCGTGAACGGCTATTTGCTCAAGGATAGCCCCAGCGAGGAGCTGGCAAGCTCGATCAGGAGCGTCATCGCCGGAAGGCGCATCTACGCCTCGGAGCTGGTGGATGAGGCATACAGCCAGGAGAGCCCGCTGACGGATCGGGAGAACGAGGTGCTGGTGCTGATGGCTGACGGCAAGAATACGAAGGAAATAGCGAGCCAGCTCTACATTACAACGGGAACGGTCCGCAATTATATCTCCGTCATTCTCGACAAGCTCGATGTAAACAACCGGATCGAAGCAATTAAACGATTCCGGGAGAAGGGCTGGTTCAAGTGAAATAACCCCCATAGAACCTCCGCGCCACATGTCTAGATGTCTAGATGTTTAGTGGTTTCGGAGGTTTTTTGATCATGTTCGGCGGTGTGCCGCAGAGAAGCGCTTATAGCTGGTCATGCGCCATAGAGAATCACTGCCGCAAATGCTGTAAGCGGGAAAATCCAAGCTACAGGATGGGGAGGCGGTGGTGCGGTGCGTCGAAAGCCGGAAAAAGCCGCTTACAGGATGGCCGAGTTACTAAGGCGGCAAATGTGTCTGCTGTCTCTTTCGGCATCGCTGCGAGCTGATCATTCCGGCAAATAGGAACGCCCCCCAATCCTTATATGCCAGCCGCCGCCCCTTTAATATTCAGCAGCAGATGATTTGCGGCGAACGGAAGGCATGGGAGGATTCCATCCTCGTTCACGCTCCATTTTATCTTACAAAAACATTCTACTATAGACCTATATGACTAGTTCTTAACTACTAACTTTGCAAAAAAATGCATGAAAAGTTTGTAGAAACTCACAAAATATATTGATATTTTAAACAAAAAGAACGATATTATAAATAGTTTGTTGCTTTGCATCCGATAGAAAAGACAAAGAATTGAATAGGTGTAAATCGCAAACCTGTTGAAAACAGCGGTGCAAAGCCACGGTTCTAGAGGTTCTACCATGATCGCCGGGTTGCCAATCTTATGATTGTTGTTGTGATTTAATTGGCAGCAAGGGCTTTCTGTGTAGAAAGTCCTTTTTTCGTGCTCTAGTGGGTATTCGTTCCCTGGTCTTGGCCGACTATTACATAACGGAGGTGGTAGGAGCAGTTTACTGACAGCGTGGACGCCGCAGGTCAGCGCAGGAGTATTTGAAGTTTGTGCGCTGATTACGACATTTGCAGAGGAGAAACCGTAATGAAATTATTACACATGAAGGACAGTGTCGCCGGGAAGTTGACGCTGTCGTTGGCTCTATTTACTACGGCATTATCTATCATGATCAGTATCATCCTGTATGCCACGGTTTCTTCTGTCGTTACGTCTTACGTCTCTCCAGACATAGACGCATCGGATATTAGCAGCTTCAAGGCCGCAATCGCTTGGGGAGGAGCAGGTGCTTCCTTGCTGTTCGGGATTCTTGGAGCTATCGGAGCGTTTGTCATTGTCAGAACAGTCCTCCGGCCGTTTCACAGGCTTGTAGAGAATGCCAAAGCAGTTGCTGAAGGTAATTTGACCCTCGAGGTAGAAGCTGGCCGCAAGGATGAAATCGGGCAATTGGCGGAGAGCTTCCAGGGGGTGGCGATCCAACTGCGGGAGGTTGTCAGCCATATTTCGGAGCTCTCAGACACCGTAGTCAATACGTCACAGGAATTATCCAGCAATACAGAATATTGTACGGATATGGTAGTAGGCATCGCGGACTCGATCCAGCATATTTCCCTGGGGAGTGAGACGATTGCCGAGAGTGCGCGGGGCAACATGCTTATGCTGGAGGAAGTCAGCAGAGGGATGGAGCATATTGCGGAATCCTCCCAGACTTTAGCTGGCGAGATGGCCGAGGCTGCCCTTCAGGCAAGTGATGGCACCCAATTGATCGATCAGGCCATTTCGCAGATGAAAACGATTTTTGAGACGACGGTAGTTTCTACTGAGGCTGTCGTGCAGATGGATCAGCGGACGGAAGAGATCGACCGTGTGACGGTCATCATGACGGAGATCGCGGGGCAGATTAATCTGCTGTCTCTTAACGCGGCGATTGAGGCTGCACGCGCAGGCGAATATGGACGCGGCTTCGCCGTTGTAGCCGACGAGATCCGCAAGCTGGCTGACCAGTCCTCCTCCTTCGCCAGGGAGATTGCCGAGACGGTTGCCCATATTCGTTCCGGCTCGATCGAGTCGAGGAGAGCGATGAATCAGGTGATGGTCGAGGTCGAATCCGGAACGGAGATTGTGACTGGCGCCGGACAATCGTTCCACCAGATCGTGCAGCTGACCGAGCAGGTATCGTACAAGGTGCAGGAGGTATCGAGCGTCACGCAGCAGGTAAGTGCAAGCGCAGAGCAGATCCTGGGCTCGGTACGGGAAACGGTAACGATTACGGAGGTTGCCCTTGCAGGGACGAAGGAAATTGCAGCCTGCTCGGAGGAGCAGCTCACGGCAATGGAGGAGTCGCAGCAATCAGCCCGTTTTTTGAAGGAGCAAGCGAAGCAGTTGAAGGGCCGGATTGATGCATTCGCTGTGTAATGCAAGCCAGCATCGGCTATTGAATGATTCTGAAGGGCCGGAAGGAGCAAGGATGGACTTAGAACGATTAGATGAATTGTTTCAGCAGCTTAATGAGCTTACTGGGGTTAGAGACATTGCCTACCATGAGATAAAGGATGGCCGCCTGAGCCCCGTGCTCAAGACGAACACGGATGTGCTTGGTGTTGAGAAGTGGAGGAGCGTTCACGCTCAAAGTCCGGTCTATGTGGAGCATGATAAACTGCTCAGCGAGATGATGCGCGAGCCGCGTGCGCTCGCTGTGCAGGATGTGAAGAACGATCCCCGTTCTGCGGACGAGTTCTTCCTGTTTGGGATCGACAGCATACTTATTTTGCCGGTGCTGAATAACAGAGTGGTGCGGGGCATTGTGGCGGTAGCTTCCATCGGGGGGCTGCATGAATTTACAGAGGAGGAGATCAGGAAAGCAGAGCTGCTGCTGGAGCGATATCGCAGTGTATTTCAAACGTAGAAAAGGAGAGTGGATTAGTGAAATTGGCGGATGGGATAATGAAATATTTGGAGGCTAGTGATGTCGAGTTTCTTTTTGGGATTCCGGCTGGCATCATCGGCCCGCTTTATGATTCTGTGATCGATGTCGGGATTCAGCCGATCATTACGAAGAACGAAGCGGGAGCCGCTTATATGGCAGCTCGTTATGCCAGTACCTCGGGCAAGCTGGGGGTATGTGTCGGAGCTGGCGCAGTAGGCGTCAGCAACATGATGAATGGTATTGCAGATGCAATGCGGGCAAAGGCGCCACTTCTCATTATCTCCGGTTATATTAACCGCTGGCAAATGGGCAAGGGGGCGATTCAGGAGCTGGACGGCCAGGATATGGTGCGGTCGGTGACCAAATACAGCAATACGGTTATGGAAGAGGCCGATGTGCTGACCGAGCTTGATAAAGCGGTCAGAATTGCCCTGACTCCGCCCTGCGGCCCGGTATACATATCGATTCCAATTGATGTACAGCGGATGGATGTCAGCGGCAGTATTCCTGCGCCGGCAGTGCTGTCTGAGCTGCAGGCCGTTAAGCCGGATCCGGCTCAACTGGAACGAACGGCAGCATTGCTTAACCAATCCGCCCAAGGGCTTATTATGGTTGGACGCGGCGGACGGGGCTTCTCGGCAGAGATCATGGAGCTCAGCCAGCGTCTGCAATGGCCGATCATAACTACGCCGGCAGGCAAAGGGATAGTCCCTGCGGATTTCCCCTTGAATCTCGGCAACTATGGATTCTCCAGCACGGATGCAGCCAGCGAATATGTTAATTCCAAGGCGCCGTCCTGCGTATTGATTCTGGGGACGAGCCTGGGGGAAGCCTCGACCTGTAATTTCAATGAGGTGCTTGTAGCGGGGAGAACCGTCATCCATGTCGATCGCGATGCCAGGGAGCTAGGCAAAGTATTCAAGATCGACGAGGGCATTCACGGGGACCTCAAGGACGTGCTCCCGTTCCTTATCGCAAGCACCACTGCTTCAACGGCGCGCTATCAGAAGCCGGCGCTCTTGAATGAGCCGTATCAGCGGAATCATACGGGCTTGTCGCTGCGGTTGTTTCTGGAGAAGCTGCGATCGGTTATGCCGTCAGATACGCGTTATGTATGCGATATCGGGGAATTCTCCAACTTTGTCCTGAAGTATCTTGAAATTCCGGAGGGTGGGGATTTCGAGATGAATCTGGATTATGGAGCTATGGGTTCAGCCATAGCCGGCGGCGCAGGCCTGCATGCGGCGGATCCAAGCCGCCCTGTCGCAGTGCTGGCCGGAGACGGCTGCTTCTTCATGAACGGCATGGAGATCATGACAGCCAAAGAGTACCGGATGCCGATCACCTATTTTATCATCAATAATGCCATGCTCTCCTATGTAGATCGAGGACAGCAGTTCTTATATAAGCGCAGTATTCCTGATTATAAGCAGGAGCGTATTTCGATTGCAGAAATGATGCGTGTTGCGGGCGTGAATGCAATGTCCATCAATCGATTAGAGGAAGTTGCGTACATTCCGGCATTCGTCAGAGGAATGGAAGGGCCTTGTGTCATTGAGGTCAATACGGATGGCAGCGAGCCGGCGCCTATTCTAGACAGATTGAAGGCGCTGGTGAAGTAGCAATTATAGATGCATTTCTCATGCTTTTCACAGTTCTCAAAGCCATCACACCAAACAACTAGGAGGAATTAATGATGGGAAGCTTCAACATTCAGCTGGATCAAGCAGGTAAAGTAATGAAGGTGCAAGTAGAGGGAACATTCTCTACGGAGGATGCGATGAGCTCGGTGGAGGCCTATCATAAAAGCACGGCGTCCATCTCTGTTCCTGAATACGATATCGATATTGATTGCACGAAATTGAACGTATCTGCTCCTGACACGCTGCCGATTCTGGAGGGCTGCTTTCAGCTGTACAAGAAAGACGGCTTCAAGAATATCAAGCTCCGAATTGCCAAAAATCCGATTCTCAAGATGCAGCTGAACCGGATTGCCCGCAGTGTCCAACTGACGAACTATGAGGTTGTTGAAGAATAGAAAATAGATAATAGGGAGAGTCGAGTAAATGGGAGCTGTTCGAATTAGCGATATTGGAGTCTATCACCCTGCGAATGAGGTCGACAATGAGTTTTTTATAGAACGATTCGGCAAGCAGGGCACTGATGTAACGGGTCTGCTCGCAGCCTTGGGCCGCAAGAAACGTTATATGATCGACAATCCCGATGAGAATACGCTCACCATGGCGGTCGAAGCGTCCAACAATGTATTGCGCAGCTCCGGGCTGTCGGGCAAGGATCTGGATCTGATAATCTTCACCTCACAGACACCGGAATATCTGCTCCCGTCAGTGGCGCTTAAATTGCATCATGCACTTGGAGGCGACCTGAACACGATCTGCTTCGATATCAATGCGAACTGTGCGGGCATGCTTGTGGCGGTGGAGCAAGCGAGCCGCTACATGATGGCGAATCCGCGCATCAATCGCGCGTTGGTGGTCGGGGCCGACTACATATCGGTGCACAGTCCGGATCAGCCTGTTTATTACTCCAACTTTGCAGAGTCAGCGGTGGCGGTCATCCTGGACAAAAATGGCGAAGGACGCGGCTTCATCGATTCCGTCTATCAGACGGACACCTCGGTAATCGACAACTCGTTGTTCCCGGCTCATGGCTTGTCCAATCTGTATCGCGAAGAGTATACGGCCAAGGATGCGCAAGTTCAGTTCATCCCCTTCGATGACTCTGTCTGTGTAGACTCTGCTGTAGATTCCGTCAAAACCTTGCTGGAGCTCAACAGCATCGCCAAGGAGGAGATCGGAACCTTCTTGTTCTCCCAGTTCTCCATCGGGAATGTGAAGCAGGTGTCCGAGCGTCTTGGCATCAATGTGGACAAGGCTGTCTATATTGGCGACAAATACGGCTATACCGCATCCAACAGCCCCTTCCTGGCGCTGTACGAAGCGGTTTCGCAAGGAAAGATTGCCCGCGGCGATTACCTGGTCTTCTGGACCGTAGGCGCCGGATGGCAGAATGTCTCGCTGTTAATGCAGTACTAGTCTATTATCGGCATATCGAACAGACCGACAGTCCCGTCGCCCTTCGTGGTGGCGGGGCTGTTAATCGTTCGGGGCAGCAGGCGGTGTGTGTGCGTGGACTGCAACACATCCGGTTGGTAGGTCAGGAGAGGGAAACCTGCGAAAGGGCATGAATTTCGGCTAAAAGGGGCCGTTGAGGGCAGAATGCCTGCGAAAGTGCAGCAATAAATGGCGGATTGGGCTGATATGGGGTGAACACGGCGAAATACCTGCAGATTGGCAGGCATTCGCTCTTTGGCTGACCAAATAATATGAAAGCCTGCCTAATCGCAGGCAATTGAGAAGGTGGAATCTCCGTCAACTAAGCGATGACACTCAAACCGTTCTCCCTCCGCGCTGGGAGCCGCACGCCGCTCCAAACGTGTACAAGTGACTGACTACAACACATCGGTTGGTCAAGAGAGGGAAACCTGCGAGAGAGCATGAATTTCGGCTGAAAGGGGCGGTTGAGGGCAGATGCCTGTGTAGAGGTATTTTTCAGATGGTAAGCGGCTATGTGGAGGAAAAGCTGCGATGATGCAGGAGTTATAGCCTTTTATTCCGAAATAAGAGCATTATCCGGAAAAAGGATGCATGACCGCAGGCGTTGTGAATTTTTGTGCAGTGATCGAACAGGAGGGTATATGGAAACATCTGTTGTAATTGCTGAGTATAACCCTGAATGGCCGTTGAGATTTCAGCGGGAGGAACGGATATTAAGAGAAGTGCTGGGCGGTCGTACGATCGCAATTGAGCATATTGGCAGTACATCTGTTGAAGGACTGGGCGCTAAGCCCACTATAGATATCATGGTTGGTGTTGAAGAACTGACAGAGGTTGATGAATGGGTTGAGCCTTTGCGGCGTATTGGATATGAGCATGTTGTACATAGGGAATTTCCGAGTAGGCGTTTCTTTAGAAAGGGGCAGTGGAGAGCGGGCACGGATCATCTGCACATCTATAAGTATAGGGGCCTGGAGTGGAACAACAATATTTTGTTCAGAGATTATTTAATTAAGCATCCGGAGGTGCGGCGGCAATACGATCAGTTGAAGAAAGAGCTTGCCGAGAAGCATCGCAATGACCGGGCCGCATATACCAATGCCAAGCATCCCTTTATCACGGATATTATTGAGAAGGCGAAGCGGGGTTAGCAGTTGGCGGCTGCTATAGGCAATAGCGCTGACGGTCGGCTATCATTTGAAATATATCATGGAAAAAGCGAGGTTGAACTCCTATGCGTCTCAAAGCGATATTTCTCGATTTCTACGGAACATTAGTTCATGAGGATGATGAGATCATTCCGATTATATGCGAGCAAATCAAGCTGGGCTCCGCCGATCAACAATGCGATAGCAGAGCGATCGGCAGCCACTGGTGGAAAGTCTTCTCCGGGATGTTCCAGAACAGCTTCGGAGAATCGTTCAAGACGCAGAGGGAGCTTGGAATTGCATCATTGGCAGAAACCATCGCGCACTTCAATTCCAACTGCATCGCCGATGAGCTTATTAAGCCCCAGTTCGCCCATTGGAAGCAGCCCAGGATCTATGAGGATACTCTTCCATTCATCGAACAGTTCAACGTTCTGCCCCTATACATTCTCTCCAACATAGATACCCCGGATCTTATTGAAGCAGCGGCTTGCCACGGCATTGCCGTTACTGACATCATCACCAGCGAAGACGTGCGCTCCTATAAACCGAGGCCGGAGCTGTTTCTTGAGGCGCTGCGCCGATACGGCTTGCTGCCGCACGAGGTCGTTCACATCGGGGATTCCATAACAAGCGATGTTGCCGGTGCCGGCAGTGTGGGCATTGCTACGATCTGGTTGAATCGGCTGAATAAACCTAAGCCCGAAGGCATTACGCCCGATTACATATGCAGCAATCTTAACGAAGCCAGGCAAGTTCTATTCGAACAATTCCGATAAAGACAGGGACACATATAGCAATCCAGAAGAAAGAACGGCGTCATAGCTATGGTAATATTTATTTAACGGTGGTGACTTCAAGGATCGTGTCGTTTGCAGCTGAGTTACCGGATGGCATCACAGCCAATAATATGACGAGGGAGCTAAAAGAAGATGCAAAAAATTACACCATTCCTGTGGTTCAACGACCAGGCTGAAGAGGCGATGAATTTTTACACCTCGATTTTTAAAGATTCCATGATTGAGAGTATCTCCCGCCAAGGGCAAGGGGGGCCTGTAATGAGCGGGACATTCGAGCTTGCTGGACAAAAGTTCATGGCGCTCAATGGCGGCCCGCATTTCACCTTCTCGCCAGCGGTATCGTTCTTCGTGAATTGCGAAACGCAGGAAGAGGTGGATGAACTGTGGGAGAAGCTCTCCGCAGGCGGAGAAAAGCAAAGATGCGGCTGGCTGAAGGATCAATTTGGAGTATCATGGCAGATCATTCCCAAGGTGCTGGGCGAGCTGCTCGGAGACAAGGATGCTGGGAAAGCGCAGCGAGTGATGCAGGCGATGCTGCAAATGGACAAGCTTGATATCGCGGCTCTGAAGCAGGCCTACGAGGGATAGTCTTCCGCTCCAAGAGGAATAAGGGTATACATGAGAAGTCAAGGTGAACAGCTTTGGCTTCTTTTTTGTAGACAATTAGTATCTTAAATGCACAAAAAAACTTGTCGAGAAAGTGTGGCGAACGGGCTGAGAAAGAAGCCTGCGAAAGCGCAGGAATTCTGATCAAAAGAAGCTCCAGGTGGCAGAATGCCTGCGATCATGCAGGAATATAACACGGAATAGGGCGATAGAGGTAAATACGGCGAGAATACCTGCACTCTGGCAGGCATTTCAACATTAGCAGGCTGTAACGAGAATAAAACTGCATTTTCGCAGGAATGTTCAACGTTTACGGAATTTTTCCTCACCCCCGCGCATTTTTAACTCCTGAAGCAACAGTGGTGTTTACCGCTAAGGCCAATATTTCTGATTATACGAAATGGCTTTTTTGGCTTCTGCTCGCTCGCTATTGTATGATGGATAATGACTGCCTCAATAGGTATTTATCATATAGAGCATAGGAGGAAGACATGTCCTGGAGCAAATTGAAGCAGCATCTGGAAAGTTTTCTCTGTCCCGCGTTAAATGGAAGGGTTGAATACCGTGCAACCAGCTATCGTTATTTACCTGATAAAGCAGGACATTGTTATATAGCTGTAGATAAAAAGAATCTACTCAATATGAGTGATGCAACTACCTTAATCAGATGGTATCAGACGGAGTTGGAAATTAAGAATGATCCCGATATACAAATTCCAATCAACAATGAAGAAATAGAAGCGATGCGAAAGGATACCCAGGGGAGAGTTCCAGAGGATCGTCTAAAAGTAATTGTAAGAAGTAGAAAAATAACAGAACATGCAAAGGAGCTTTTGTCCGCGCAGTCAGCATTAAGCAAATCAGATTTTATCGTTGCAGCTAATAAGTTTTTATCCGTTTCAATAGAGGAAAGCATAGAGAGCAACGATATCTTATTGAATATTCTAGCTTTGGTGGACAGACGGGTTGGAAAAAAGCGAATTTTAAACATGTCCGATAAAATGAAGTTAAAGCATCCCATCGTGCAGTACTTTTATGAATTGCGGCGCAGTACCTTATGAGGCCCTTTGATTGGAAGCGTTGAAGAGACGGCGTGAATTTTTGCGAGAAGCGTCTCTGCATATCAGGGGAAAATATGAAGCTCAAGGAGGAGAAAGGCTGCCGCAGCACGTTTGGGCTTTATTTGGAGGAATCACTTGATGATCATAAAACATTTTATTCCGTTCATGGGGGAACATTGTGAGACAACGGCCATGGGCAATCTGCTCTCCCATGCCGGCGTTCGTTTGTCTGAACCGCTTTTGTTCGGGATTGGGGAAGGCTTGGGGTTTATCTACTGGGATATGAAGGGAATGGATTTTCCGTTTGTCGGAGGCAGGATCAAACCTGATGAACTGACAGCCCGGATTGCGTCCCGTCTAAACTTGACCCTCACGATACAGGAAACTGCCTCTGTGAAGAAAGCATGGAACAATATCAAAACAAACATCGATCGGGGCGTTCCCACAGGCTTGAAATTAGATTGTTATCACTTGGATTACTTTACTAACAAAATTCATTTTGCAGCACATTATGTCGCCATGTACGGATACGATGACGAATATGCTTATTTGATCGATACATCCCAACAGGGAGGCGAGGTCAAAACACGCTTGGAAACGTTGGCGCTGGCTAGAAACGAAAAGGGCTCCATGAGTTCCAAAAATCTCTCCTTCGCAATCGAAAAAACAAATGATTTCCCGCCGCTGGATTCCGTCATTCGAGCGTCGATTTCAAGCAACGCTTATCATTATTTGAATCCACCGATCCGCAATATTGGGTTAAAAGGGATTGAAAAAATGAGCGCCGAAATACTCAAGTGGCCTTCCCGAAGCCAAAATATGGCCCACGATTTATGTTTGACAGCATTACTCATGGAAAAAGGGGGGACCGGGGGCGCGTTTTTCCGCAATTTATACCGGGATTTCCTCAAGGAAAGCAAGGAAATATGCAGCGATTCAAAAATTGAGCGAGCCTACGTATCATTCATAGAAATTGCTTCGCTATGGAATGAAGTTTCTGCTTGTATAGACAAAGCGGGAAGGACAGGGCAGATGGACGATCTGAATCAAGCATCCAAACTATTGCTGCATATCGCCCGGGAAGAAAAAGAAGCGATGGAGCTTTTATTGGGGCTTTGAAGCAGCCGCAGCATGAAAAAATTTGAATAAAGAGCGAATCGATAAGACAAGAAGTCTTTCGTTCGCTCTTTATTTTTGGCTCTTTTCGTAAAAATTGTTGCTAATGACCGTATGTAATGGGTTCAAGTAGACATTCTTTAGGAACTAATAATCATATCGGCGTTGGCTAACGGAGCTATCGAATCCAAATAGAAGTCTTCCGCTTTCCAATACCTTGACCTGAATTTTTCAATGTTCTCCTTGGCAGATGCAGATTCACGTTCGAATCGTTTATCCCTTTGGCAATCCAAGTACACGATGAAGTCAAAAAAATCTCGCCACTCTGGTCGTTGAAGAAACACACCTTCAACAATCAGAATGCAGTTGTTTGGTATGGTAACAGTCTTTATTTCTAACTTATCCAAAACGGAGTTGTAGAAGGGAAGCTCTACGACTTCTGCATAGTTTAACTTTGAAAATAACTGGTTACGCAAAAGTTCAACATCCCATTGAAAATTGTAATACTCGTACCATTGCTCAAATTCAGTGTCGTATCTATTCTTGCGTTCCACAATATGGTCATCAATGTGAAAGATGCAAACAGGTTTCTGGTATTGAACCAGCCTGTTTTTTAATTCCGCTACCAATGTGGTCTTTCCAGAACGACTTAGCCCGTCAATCCCAAGTATGAGTCGGTTGTTAACATAACGGTTCAAAATGGTATCCATTACCTTATCATAATCGACCATAATTTCACCTCTCCATATGACTAACGGTTAATGGCTATACTTCCACAGTGAACACAAGCCAAGCCTCCGTTGAAACGAACTTCTCGTATGTCGCCAACCATGTTGGCAATATCTTCTTTGGGTTCAGGAAAGAGAGTTTCTTGTATCGCTTGGAATAATCGAAGTTGTTCAGGCTTTGGCAAATCGCTAAAATCAATCTTAAGTATCGCAGATTGGGTAGAAAAAATGGAATGATGTCCGTATCCAACATTCAGTCCATCAATTCTACCAGCTTCGCAAAATAATTCAGCCCGTCAAGGTCTACATCGCTTCTTCCATAAGCATCCAGAAATATATCCCTATAAATATCTGTCTTCAAATTATAATGAAGCGTCCATAGCCCCCAATATATATCGAAGTGTCTGTCACCTACCCCGCCGTACCCCAGATCGATGAAACCTTTGAGTGAAAAATGATCCATAATGATATTGGGCAAGCAGTAATCCCCGTGAATGATGACATTATCGCTAGCTGAATACATAAATTCATCTAATTGACTAAGGTCGATCCCCTTGCCTGCCCCGTCAACTAACAATTCAGCAGTTCGATTCGTATAAGGACAGCCGGCAGTTGGAAGAGAATGCAGTACTCTCAAATATTCACCGAATACAGCGGCGAGCTTACCAGGGTTCTCAAAATGCTGATCTGCTGTTCCATCCTCACCGCTAACCGCTTCTGAGAACAAGTAATCATTCTCCGGATCGGATTCATAGGCAATGGCTTTCGGTGCAAGATGATGCCCATGCAAAAATTCTGTCATTTTATATTCTCGTTCCAGAGTGCCCCTTTTGCTTATCTTCAAGAAAGCACGGTCTGCTCCTACAACATAAAGCGTTTTTGCCTGCTCGGAACAACTGCTATTATAAAATGTCGCTCCTTTTAAATACGGTCTAATTGTTGGCGGTATCGTCTCAATATCTAAGGAAACCTTTGGTCTTTTCATTTTCTCCCCCAGTAAGAAACGGATTCGATTGATGGATTTCATTGAGGGTTGTCCGCATCGGTATAATAGACAATATTACAAGTAATTGGTATTCTATTACAAGTTAATAATTCCTTATGTAATAGATTTATAATACGCCAATTAGGATGATGATTTATGGAGAAGATATTAATCGATTTATTTATGAACAGCAAGATTGAAGTGTTATTTTGGACCTTATTTATTTGGGTTATATTATGGGTATTCAAGGAGATCAGAACGAAGTATATCAAGGATGGGGAAGCTGCCAATGATGAAATTCGCAAACTGCTGGAAGTATACGGGCAGCTCGAACTGGTGATCGACAGATATCGGAATGACCAGAGCGATGAGAATAGGCAGAGAATGAGCGAAGAGATGGCAAACGCCTATCCGTATATCTCCAGAAAGCTCTTCAAGAAGTGGACTGTTGTCAAAGAAGCGTCTTATCGGATCGACGAAACGAATGCCTTTCAGGAAGCTCTGACCAAAGAAATAGCCCAGCATAAATATGAGCAGTCCAACCGCTCTCCTATCTTCAGAGGGGAAGGCACAATGGGCAACTTTGAGTATTTTATGGGTAACTTTAAATCATTTATTACACCGATGATCTTAACTTTTTTTGCACTTATGATGGCGCTTAGCGTATTTTTATTGTTGCACTTTATTTATGATACAGATAATGATTGGCGGAACAAGGTGTGGATATTTTTTAATGTATTTAACTTTGTATTGTTTCTAATCGTATTTATCCAATCTATGGAACACATATTCGACAAACATTATCGGCATTCACTCTGGAATTGGAATGTTACGCTGCTATTCATTATTATTTTCATTTTGTCGCTCAACCATTGGATGTCTGCTGTTTGTTTCTTCTCCGTGGTCATTTTATATGGTTTATATTATAAAAGATATATACGTATTCCGTAGATATCCAATCCTGCTTAATTGATTTTCCAACAGATTCCATGCTAGGATGAGTTGCAAAGCAGAGGAATGATGAATCATAGGGGGGATTGATATGCAGCAAGTCGGTGAGATTATGCAAATTAGCAGATATCCGGTAAAGTCCTTTGCCGGGGAATCTGTAGCGCGTATAGAGATTGCGAATTACGGCATATATGGAGATCGCAGCCATGCCTTTGTGGATGAGACGGTGGAGGATGACTGGGAACGATTTATTACCGCGAGAAGAATTCCTGAAATGCTCGGCTACAAGGCCCAATTAATGGGAAATGGTGATGGGAGCCGATTCCCTGATGTTAAAGTAACCTCCCCGGAGGGACATGTCTTCGACTGGGACGAGCATTTGCTGAAAGAGATACAGGCTTATTCAGCGATAAAGCTGTCCATGATTCAGTATGAGCCTGTTAGTGCGGATTTGCTGGCTGTCGATCTGGGAAGTGTCCTGATCATCACAGACAGCTCGCTCCGAGAGCTGGAGAAGCTGTGGGGCAAGGGGCTGGACCCGCGCAGATTTCGCGCCAATCTGATCATTAAGATAAGAGAGGGAATGACGTGTCGGGAGCAGGATTTCATAGGCAAGCAGCTGCATATCGGCCGCAATGTCGTGCTTTCCGTGGATACCGCGTGTGAGCGCTGCTCTATGATTACCTTCGATCCGGAATCGCTGGCTCGTGACGCCTCACTGCTTAAAGTAGTGAATGAGAAGCTCGACCTGAAGTATGGTGTATATGCATCGGTAATCAAGACGGGGGAGATCGCCGCCGGGGATCAAGTGTTTCTAGCCGGGTTGGATCTGGGCTGAAGTCATTTGATTTCCCCTCTATAAGCGGGTAAAATCGTGCTGCAGCATGGAGCGACAACACGTATGTGCGTTGTAAGCAGGAATTGCCGTGCTGCAGCTGTAAGAAAACCAGTCTCACCCGCGCGCAACATGATTTTAGAACGGAAAAACCTGCTTACACATCCCCGAACTAACCTCCATTGTGGCTGAGAGTAGGAAAAGTCCGCTTACAGAAGCGGATTCCCAATGATGCAGCCTTGGGCTGCCACTGTCCCTCATATTCCCATTATTAATGAACCATTATTAACATAGGTTAATGATTGCAGGCTCGCTCGCCTAGTAAGATAAGCATATCACATTCATTAGATTAGTGAATGAAGAAGGCGAGTGATAGCGATGAAGCTGCAAGGTGTCAAAGTACTGCTCACAGGCGGAACCTCAGGTATCGGCTTGCATACTGTGGAGGCTCTTTTGTTGGAAGGCGCGCATGTAATAGTAGCTGCCAGAGACGCGGGGAAATTGGCGGGGCTCTCCAGCAAGTACGAGCTTGCTGGCACATATGTCTGCGACCTTGGCAGTCCGGAGGCTGTGGTCGAGCTTGGCGGTAAGCTCAGTCTTGAGCATCCTGATCTGCAAGTGCTAATCAATAACGCCGGGACTCAGCTCGATATCCGGTTCGATTCAGAACAATCTACGCCCCTAACCATCGAGAGTGAGCTGCGGACGAATCTGTTAGCCCCTCTGCTTCTTACACGTGCGCTGCTCCCTGTTCTGAAGGGGCAGCCGGAGGCCGCTATTGTCAATATTACCTCAGGTCTGGCGCTCGCTCCCAAGACTCAAAGTGCCGTTTATTGCAGCTCTAAGGGCGGGCTGAGAATTTTCACGCAAGGTTTGAGGAATCAACTTCAAGGAACAGGGGTGCGCGTCATTGAAGTGCTTCCGCCAGTAGTGGATACGGCCATGACGGCGGGAAGAGGGCGGAACAAGCTCTCGCCTGCGACAGTTGCCGGTGCGATTATCCGCTCGATTAAAGGGAGGAAGAACGAAATCTACGTGTCGAAGACGAGGCTGCTGTATTGGCTGCTGCGCATCAGTCCTTCTATAGCACGCAACATTATGAGAAGGCTTGGCTGATAACCATGACCGGCGAACATAATCGAAGATTGCGAGGTGCGTAGAGTGAGAAAAGGATTATGGATGACCATGACGATTCTCGCATTTGCCATAGCGGGGTACGGCATCGTGCAGTATTTGGTGCTTGGAGCGGATTCAGCGGGCTTCGTGCAAGAAAAGCTGCTCAAAATCAAATTAAATTCCTTGTGGTATACGATGATTGCCATCCATGTCATGGCTAGTGTAACCTCGTTAATGCTGGGGCCGTTCACGCTATCCTCCAAGTTTAGAGCGAAGCATCTGAACCGGCATCGCATCATGGGGCGAATCTACTTGACCGGTATTCTGTTCGGCTGTGGAACAGGCGTTTATTTGGCTTTCTACGCCACTGGGGGAATCGTATCGACATTCGGCTTCGGCTCCTTGTCGATTCTATGGTTCTACACCGCCTATCAGGCGCTGCGGAATATTCTGGGCAAGAGGGTGGAGAGCCATCGAAGATGGATGATCCGCAATTATGCGCTCACTCTTGCGGCCGTAACGCTAAGGCTGTGGCTGCTTATATTTGTACTTGTATTCGGCGAGGAGCGGTTCGAATGGAGCTATACAATCATTTCATGGCTGTCGTGGGTGCCGAATCTATTGCTGGCAGAATGCTTTATCAAGAAATGGGCTGAGGCAGGATCGATGTCCATATCAAGCTGATCGAGGGGGGATAAGTGATGATCAAGGCCGTATTATTTGATCTGGATTTAACGCTATTAAATAGAGATGCGTCTGTGAAGCAGTTCGTTGATTCGCAGTATGAGCGATTGCACACTTGTCTATCACACATACCCAGGGAGCAGTATATATCGAGATTTGTTGAACTGGACAATCGGGGTTATGTCTGGAAGGATCGCGTCTATAAGCAGATTATCGATGAATTCAGTATTCACGGGTTGACGTGGGAGGAACTGCTGGATGATTATGTCGGTGAGTTCCACCGCAGCTGTTTGCCGTATCCCGGCCTGATTGAGATGCTGGAGGAACTGAAGAAGGAGCAGCTGCTTCTTGGTTTAATTACGAACGCTCATGGTGATTTCCAGTATAGAAATATTCAAGCGTTAGGGATTGAAGACTACTTCTCCGTACTGCTGATCTCAGGATGGGAGGGGATTAAGAAGCCGGATCCCGCTATTTTCTTAAGCGCATTAAATAAGCTGGGAGTAATGGCCGAAGAAAGTGTGTACATTGGCGACCATCCCATTAATGATGTACAGGCCGCACGGAATGTCGGGATGAAAGGAATCTGGAAGCGGGACTCCCAGTGGGAGACGCCTGATGAGGCTGACGGCATCGTTGACGAATTGTCTGAAGTACTCCCTCTAATCAGAGCGTTCAAGTCAGGAAATCGAACAGATTGCGGAACGACCTGCCAATCATTCTGAATAGCATCGGAATCGTTTCCACAAAAAGCTCGAATAGGAAGTCGGATAGCTTATCGCGTTTGCTGGGCTTTGGCTTAATCATTCGTAATCCCTCCTTATTCTCCCCTTAATACGTTCAGCCGGAAGGATAAGTTGCATTCAGAGGTTGACGGGTCATGAAGCCGCTGCGGGTTCAGAGGGCTTGCCGTTTCTCCAGAATCCCTCCGCCCCTTCGCTGTGAATTGAAGCGGGTAAAGCCATCCCCTGATTTTAAGATTGAGGTGACAACTCATTACATCAGTCTGAGCAGCCCGATGAAGAGGAAGAGGAGACCGGCAGCAGAGGAGAACAGCGGAACGCTCCTGCCGTGGATATTTCTCCACAAGGAGAAGTAAGGGAGCAGTAAGCCCAGCGGGAACAGGCAAGCCAGGAAGAAGGCGAACCAGAGCGTGAACGGCAGCAGCATAAATAATATCGCGACGAAAGGGATCGCGACCAGCAAGCCCGGAACTCCGCATAGCAGCAGGATCGACTGAATCATAGGCGGTTTGGCGTTTTGAAGTCTGAACACGATTGTGAGCCCTGTCAGCATGCCGATCACAGACCACAGGAACATGTAGGTTCCGCCAGGGAAGATGAAGAACGTAAGGATAGCAAGGGAAAGATGCACCGCCGCAATGCCGAAATATAGGTTGAGCAGGCTGGTTCTGCCCGCTAAGGCTAGGGTTGCATACTTTCTGGCCAGCAGCGCAACGGAGAGAAGCAGCATGCCTATTCCCAGATAGATGCTGGCTTCAGGATCATTGAACTGCTGCTTATGATAAGCAAAGACTATCCGCAGCACCCATCCTAATGCAGCGATCATAACCATGACGATGAATGCGGAGAATAGATAGGAATAGCTGGATTTCAGCGTTTGCGCCAGTTGGATCTTGCCCCGCTTCACACCGGAATACATCGTCCAGTAGAACAGGATGACAGCGCCGATCATCAAATAGAGATCCCATTGCTGCGGATAGACAACGATGCGATGGCCGGCAATATTAAAGTAGGTTGCTTTCTCCCCCTCTATGACCGCGTTCAGATCGGCATTGCCGAGATACTGGGCCATTGAAGCTGCATGCGAGCCGTGATGCTGCAGGCTCCCCTCATGTATATTCTCAATCGTATCCGAATCGGTATGATAGGCATCCAGCCCGAACGTAAAGCCAAAGTTCAAGCCTTGGATGCCGCTCGCCTTAAATACGTTCATGTCCGTGCTGTTAGGCATATATTTGTACAGATTAAAGACGAATGAATAGGCGATTGGATAAGGAGCTGTCTTGGCAAAATCACGCATCAGGCTGTAATTGCGATCCGTCCCTGTCTCGAACAGAACGGAGGGGCCGCCATTGCCGCGCGCCTCGAAATTAATGACGATTCCAATATCCGCCAGGCTGGCCATCTGCTTGGCAAATGCTTGGGCCCCCAGCAGATCGATCTCTTCCCCATCAGTGAACAGGAGGATGATATTATTAGCCAATGGGGGGCCTGACTTGATTAGTCTGGCTGTCTCGAGAAGCGTGACAACCCCCGAGCCGTCATCACTGGCGCCATTGCTCTCCGGCACAGTATCATAATGGGCGCTGAGCAGCACATCCTTCGTGCTGTGCGTACCCTTAATCTCTCCGATCACATTATAGACATCGAGTGCTTGCCCATTAACCGTTGCCTTGGATTGCTGGATCTCCGGTTCAATGCCAAGCGCCTTCAACTGGGCGATAATATATTCCCGCACGCGCTGAAGCTCCTTGGAGCCGGTCGGATGAGGCTGCCGGGAGATCTGCTCCAGATGGTGCATCGCCCGCCCGGACGAGAAGACGTCCTGAGGCGCGGTATCCGGCACACTTGACGGCGGCAGGAATGGAGAGAGGGACATGTATAGTAGAAGGGCGATGAGCAAGGTCTGAAGGGCGGCGTGAATTCCCTTGCTTAACATGCTCCTGTTAGAAGCTGAGCTATCGTTCATCGGGTGCGGCATTGGTATTCTGATCCTCTTTTCCCAAGAAAGTAGAGCTAATATAAAGAAGTTACACGCACGCTGCAGGTGCTGAAACAATATCCGCGCTGTTCCGGCGTGTTCTATTACCAGTATTGGATTGCATGGCAGACTTCATTCATTACGGGGTGGCCGCATCGTTATGGAACCCGGTGCAGCGCATTCTCCTTGAAGCTCCAATTCGTCGGCTCCAGCTCTCCAGCAGCATAGGACTGAAACAGATTCGCCGATGACTGATAGAGGACGGCTTGCGCGTCCAGTGCCTCATTCACATTGGCCGCGACGATATCATCTCCGCTGGCTTGATAGATGGTTGTATCCGCCGCTGTGCCAACCGTTGCTATCATTTCATTGCTCCCATCCCCATTAATATCGGCCTCTGCCGTATGTGCATCTATCCGGGAGTGAAGGACGGGAATTTGGTCATTCAACTTTATATAGTATGTGATCGGACAATTTGCGCCGCATACCCCGGTTACTTTGATGTATTCCGCAGATAAAGCCTGGACGTCTTGAACGGTGTAAAGATCATCCGGGGCCGAGGGATAGCCGATCTGACCGATCTCATAGGCATCGGGTCCGATTTGGAGCGCGGCATAGATGGTTTCGTCATCGCCTGCCTTCTTATAGATCTCGATGGCATAACGGCTCATTTCCTTTGTGCTTATGCGTGTATATTCGTCTGCTGCAAGGCTCCTCAAGGGCAGAGGATTGCTGGATGCCTCATAAGCGCTGAATTGCAAGGCGACTGTTTCGCGGATATCGCTGTGTGGAGCGGCTGCAACCTGCTGCTCTGTGTTCTGCTCCATGGCTGCGGCAGGATTGGCGGGTGATTCATTGGCAGTGGCTCCGCAGCTTGTTAGAACTATCATTGCAGCTCCTGCTAGAAGGGAATAAAGCAGCTTCATGATTCACGGCTCCTCTTTGTTGTCTTATTAAGGTTATCGTCATCTTACCTATAGACGTTGCAGGAGAGGGAATTGTTTAACAAACTTTGAGCAGGCGCTGATTCTGCTGTTAATGACAAAAGCACCTCCAATTCCACCTTGAGCCCTGAGCGTGGTTTTGGGGGTGCTTTCGCCTGCCTGCAATTATTTGAATTTGATCGTATTTACAATGTTGTCCATATCAGCCTTGGACTCGTCATCCATATACGTGGCTGCGAAGCTTAGTGCATAGCCTTCGATAATAGCGCAGTAATATTTCTGGGATACGGTAACTTCGCCTGTATTGAGGGAAGCGTCGATGGTTTCGAATTCCTGGCCGCCGATTGTAACCGTGGAAGTCTCGCCGAATGTGTAAGGCAGCTGGGAATCAGTCAGCATTTTTTTGAGGATCTCCAAATAGTCCTTGCTTGAATTAATCCCTTGCAGCTTGCTTACCTTCTCTGCGGTAGAGAGGAAATTCGGATTCAATTGAACAGAACCCATCTCGAACTTGGAGAACATCAGCAGGTTAAGCGTCTTCTTCTCAGCGAGATCAAGATCCTTCTTCTTGTCCTCGTCGCCACCGGCAATGGCATCTTTACCCATCTCGGAAATTTCATTCATCGTTTCTGCATCCTGCACCTGCCAGCCCTGCGGAACCGTCAATGAGAATCCAAAATAATCATTCGTATAAGTGCCGTTCTCGACCTTCCCCAGATCAACCTTCTTCTCTTCATTGGCGTTGGAGCAAGCTGTTGCGAATACGAGCATGAACATGATGATGACAGACCACTTTGCAAACTTCTTCATTGAATTGTTACCCTCCTGAAATAGCAGCTCTTTTTTTGTACCCTAAGATTGTAACATAGAACAATATAAGTTCCAGCTACAATTTTATATAGGGAATTGTCAAAGATATGATAGCCGCGAAGCCTTCATAACAGCTTCTGTGCTGGATTGGACGCCAAACTTATCGAAAATAGCCCGTTTATGATGATTAACCGTACTTTCCTTAATCTCAAGCTCCAGCGCAATCGACTTGACGGTATTTCCTTGCGCGATAAGCTTCAGAATATGCAGCTGACGGTCTGTAAGCTGGACGCTGAGCGACCCCTTGACCTCGGGAACGAGCTGCTGGCGGTAGCTGCTGAGCAGATGGTCGGGCAGAAGCTTGGTGATGGCGACGAGCTCTGTTCTCATCGCTTCATTAATGGTTGATACGTCCAGATAACCGATATTTTTGCTGCGATAAGTTAAAGGGGTGGAGAAGCAGTGCCAGGTTTGAAAAAGGGGACTGCCGTGCTGCTCCGGGTGCAGATACACAGGGCCGCCTTGGGCCATCGCCTCCGAGACGGCATTCCTGCCGCAGCTCTCCTCTGTGAAATACATGCCAGGCCGGAGGGAAGAACGGCCGATGGCGGCTTCGAGATCCTTGCTGTACTGCATCGCCAGCAGCATGCCATGGGCATCTGTCAACAGAAACAGGAAGGTTCCGTTCAGATGCTCCTGAAGGTCAGAGATGCATTTAGTAAAGACGGCAATCAATGTCTGATTGTAAGTAAGAATAATATCAAGCTGTGTTCTGGATGCGTATAAGGCAGGTGGAAAGACATGTTGTGCTGTAGCTGCATCGGCCTTATTCCATTGCTGCAGCGAAGCTTCTATGCTTCGAATGATGACAACCTCCCAAGATGAAATTCATAATTCCATATATTTCTTTATAATGATTCTTTTTCATTACTATCGGCTGATTCTGTCATAAAATTAAGATGTATACAGCTTGTTCATGAGATGAACAAGCTGACAATCTGCATGCACTGGCAGAAGACAGGCATTCTACGCTGGGCAGCAGATTGTGGAATAGTCGAAATGAACATCTAAGAGCGAGAGAGACTCAGTGAACAACCTCCGCAAGGATGGCAGCAATAATGGCTGTAAGCGGATAAAACCGGCCTACAGCCTCCAATCCCCGAGCTTTCACACTCTGTAAGCAGGAAAAATCTTACTAAAGCGCGAAACTACACTATATTGTCCGGTATCAAGAAGCTGTAAGCGGATAAAGCCTGCCTAAAGTGCCCATCTCGAAGCATACACACCTTGTAAGCAGGAAAAATCCTCCTGCAATACGCGCCCAAGGCGAGAATGCCCTCCACAGTAGATTCACATTTCCGGCAGAGGATTCGGATTTCGTTACCTCCTCCGCAACAAGAAACATAACAGTTCCATATTGGAACAAGTATGTACAAGTATGTACAAGTCTGTACAAGTCTGTACAAGTCTGTGCCAAGTTGGAGCAAGAGGTACGAATTAAATTCATGGAGGTTAAGCGGAATGGAATTTTCGGCAGTTGTACTGGATTTGGATGGCACCTATTTGAACGGAAGCAAGGAGGTTTCTGCAAGAAATCTCGCCGCAGTAATAGAATGTCACCGGCGCGGAATGGGCATTGTTTTCGCAACAGCACGTCCTCCACGGGCAGTGAAATGGTTTTTGCCGGAGGAGCTGCTGGGGATCGGGAGCTTTGTTTATTACAATGGGGCGCAGGTTGTGTGTACCCTTTCCCGAGCGGAATGGCATGAATCCATTCCGGTCGCGCTGACAGCGGATATCCTTGATTATTGCGCGGCTAATTATTCGGGAGGCCATCTGTCCATGGAGGTGCGGGACGAATGGTACAGTCTGAAGGAGCTGGACTACTCGGCTGTGATGAATGCAAGAGCCAATCCCGTTGTTAAGCCGATTGAGGAGTTGAAGGAGTACGAGGCAACGAAGATACTGCTTACGAATATAGAAGATCCGCAGGCGCTCATTCCGTTATTCGGCCGCCAAGTCAACATACTGGTCACTGATAACGGCACAGTTGTGCAAATAATGCCGAAGCAAGCATCCAAAGAAGGTGCTGTCAGCGAACTGTGCAGACGAAGAGGCATTGATATGAAGTCGGTGATCGTATTCGGCGATGACCATAATGATATCGGTTTGTTCCAGACATGCGGCTATTCGGTGGCGATGGGGAACGCAATCAAGGAGCTGAAGGAGCTTGCCGACGAGACGACAGCCGCTAATGACGAGGACGGAGTCGCGCGAGTGCTGGAGCGCTTCTTTTGATGCGGACGCTTGTTGGACAGCAGCTTTATCTTAATGGAGAGGTCATAGGAATAGCACGGACGGCGGCGCTGCTGTCTTGTGATAGAATAAGGAATGGAAGGCAGGCTTGTCCTGCCGCTGATTATTGAACTATAGGAGCTGCATATATGAAGAATCTCCTCGTCACCGGCTACCGCGCCCACGAGCTGTCGATCTACGACGGCAAGCATAAGGGCATTCCCTATATTAAGAAGGCGATTGCGAGCAAGCTGATTCCCATTATTGAAGAAGGGCTGGAATGGGTCATAACACCCGGTCAATATGGTGTTGATCTATGGGCGTGCGAGGCGGTCATTGAATTGAAATCCGATTATCCTCACCTGAAGCTGTCGATTCTTGCAGCCTACTCGAATCCGGAGGAGCGCTGGAAGGAAGAGCGGAAGACGTATTATCAGGAAGTATTGAAGGGAGTAGACTATTACGGAGCGACCAGCAAGCAGCCTTATGTCGATGTGAGGCAGCTGCGCAACCGGGACGATGTGCTGTTCGCAAAGACAGACGGCATCCTGCTGGTCTATGACGAGGATGCGGGGGAGGCCAGCCCGCGTTTCTACAGAGAACGGGCCTTGAAGAAGCATCACGATGAAGGCTATCGCTACATATGTATCGGTTCAGAAGAGATCCAGAGCATTGCTGATGAAGAGCAGTTGAACGATAGCGCGGAGTGGACGGATGGACTGGAGACGTTCGAATAAAGTTTATCCGCCCCGAATATCGCGTGCGGATACAGACTAAGTTGACATAAACATTGGTTGTAACTATTATTGTTATAACCAATTATTCAACGAATTATTTCATGCAATGGAATAGCTTGTGGCTGTAATGGATAGTGCTATATTAGTTGACGATGGAAGACTGAAGCAAATAAGGAGGTCGTTATTCATGAGAATCGGAATTATCGGAGCAAGCGGCAAAGCCGGGGCGCAAATTTTGAAGGAGGCTCTTGCGAGAGGACATGAAGTGACAGCGATAGTTCGTCAAGCGGGCAAAGTAACGGAACCTAAGGCGGCAGTGTTGGAAAAGGATGTGTTCGATCTTACTGCCGAGGATGTTCAGTCATTCGACGTGATTGTGAATGCGTTCGGCGCTCCATTGGGGAAGGAGCATCTGCATGTGGATGCGGGCCGGATCATCATCAGTGCGCTCCAAGGAGCGCCAGCAACCCGATTGATCGTTGTCGGAGGAGCGGGGAGCTTATATGTGGACGAAGCGAAGACGACACAATTGATCGATACGCCTGAATTTCCCGCAGCATACAAGGCAACTGCCTCTAACCAGGCCCGCAATCTTGAGGATTTGCAGAGCGCGCCCAATATCAAATGGACCTTCATCAGTCCGGCGGCATTCTTCGATCCGGAGGGCGTTCGAACAGGCTCCTACCAGAAGGGCAAGGACAACCTCATTGTGAATGCCAAAGGCGACAGCTATGTCAGTTACGCAGATTATGCAATCGCCGTGCTGGATGAGATTGAGAATCCTCAGCATCTCAATGAACGCTTCACACTCGTCTCTGAAGCACAATAATCACTTGTCCGTGCAATGGGCTGTCCCGAGAGTTCTTTTTGGAAATCTCAGCCCCCACTCGATCATCGGACTGTTGACGTACTCCTCGCCAGAGGACGATCCGCGATTCAAACACCGCCGGGAGATGTGTGCGGTATGGAAAAAAGTTGCAAGCGAGCTGTGAGCTAGGCGAAACATGCGAAAACATGCGAAACGGCAGTTATTTTCCTGTTTCTGAGCCCATGAAGGTGAAATGCCTGCCAGAGAGCAGGTTTTTCACCTTTGTTACCCCTTAATGGCCGATTTCCCCCAAAATTCATGCTTCATCGCAGGCATTTAACCAATATGGCGTCTTGTAGCCGAAATTCATGCACATTTGCAGGCTTCTTACTCCGTCACTCTGCCTTTGGTGCCATCGCGGCACGCGGTGCTCTTGTCACATGTCGGCGGTCAAACCTAATAGTTGGTGAAGGGGTTGTCCATAAAGTAATTTGATGATTTAGAGTCCCCGCTAAGTCCCTATATACAATAAAAAAGGTGCTTCCAGTCCCACTCTTTAGTTTTTAGTGGTTTTGGAGGCATCTTTTCACATCATCGGGGCCCGACTCATTGGATATTGGACTTTTCGGACAGCCCCATTGCTTATTTTCCCAACAAAAAATATTTATATGGATATATTTTGAATATTCCCAATCTCGTTTGTATTATTATCAACATAGAGCTGTTATTTTCCAAATGACTATACTATAATAGCCTTTGTGACTTACAAATACATACATATGAGTAAAGGGGAATGGGGAATCATGATGGGTAATTCAATCAAATCAATCCTATTGGCTGTGGTAGTAGCTTTATTCATTCCGGTACTGGCTCCGGCAACCGCCGATGCGGCCAAGCCAGAGACGAGCGTCTTCGTTAATGGGGCGAAAATCAAATACACACAGCCTCCTATTACGGAGAACGGGACGACGCTTGTATCGGCAAGAGAAACGATCGAGGGTCTGGGGCTGCAATTCAGCTGGGACAAGGCGAACAAGAGGGTGATCGGATCGAACGGCGAGATGACGCTTGCCCTTACGCTCGGCGCCCCTGTGGGAACGGTTAATGGCGTATCGCTGTTTCTGGGAACCCCGGCAGTGGAGCGGAATGGCCGCATTATGGTGCCCCTGCGCTTTTTGCTTGACGGTCTGGGAGCTTCGATGCAGAAGAAGGGCGACACGCTCAGCATTACAACGGCAGCCAAGGAGAAAAGCAAGTTCTATACCGGCTTGCCGCTTGAGATTACGAACACATCCGTTAAAAACCTAAGTGATCAAACGATTACTGTCACCTATGAGGAATATAAGTACTTGTATGATGACAAGCGCATTTACGGCACGACGTGGACGATAGAGCTTGCCCCCGGCCAGAAAGGCGCCTTTGAGAATGCATCCGCTGTGACAGGAGATGTCCTGACGGAAGAGTATAAGAAGTATGATTACTACGGCAGAGTCGTGAAGAGCGTAACCGTTAATGATGTGGAGCAGGCAAGCGCGGGCTATGAGTATGCAGACAAGATGTATGTAGGGACAGCATTCGAGGATAGCCTGATGGCGATGTACGACAAGCAGATTGCGGATTTTAAGAAGAAGATGAAGCAGGAGCTTGTCAAAAACAAAAATATACCTTTGAAAATCGTAAGCTCCAGCGTCTCTTTTAACTCCCTTAATTATCCGGATGCCAATATTCGAGTAGAGAACTTGACGGAGAAGAAAATCATTTCCTTCGAGCTGTCCTTTAGCTGCTATGATGCTTATAATGATCCCGTTAACCGTTCATTCACGAAGAGCAATCGCTTCTACGGCGTATCCAATAATGCAGACCTGGCTTTTGGCGAATCCGCCACCTTCGTATGGGACCTGTTCTCATACAGCAGCACGACCAAGATCAGCAATATTAAAATTGATAAAGTCGCGTTTTCCGACGGTACCGTGTGGAAAAGATAATCGCATAAGCGGCCCGCTGAATTGGCGGACCAAGGGAAGGGCCTCCTGCACATCCGGGAGGTCTTTGTCATATCCAATGAGCGACGCAGCGTTATTGCGTATTCAGTATCATTGCACATTCTCTGTGGTGCAGCAGATGGTAGAGCTTTTGCTGAGAAGACGGATTCAAGGCTGCGCTTGTAATACTTTTGCCGTGTTCGTTCTACCGGTATTGTGCGATTATAGGGGGCAGAAGGGGGCTAGAGCTATGAGGGATTATCGTGAAGAAATCATTGCGCAATTGCGGAACATAGAGCAGGAGGAGAATGTGGTCATCCTGTATGCCTGCGAATCGGGCAGCCGGGCATGGGGATTCCCGTCCAAGGATAGCGATTATGATGTCCGGTTCATCTATCTCCGTCCGGAGGACTGGTATTTATCGATCTTCGAGCGTAGGGATGTCATCGAGAGGCCTATTAGCAATCTGCTGGATATTAACGGATGGGATCTGAAGAAGGCGCTCAATCTGTTCAGAAAGTCGAATCCGCCGTTAATGGAATGGCTGCATTCTCCTATTCTATATATGGAGCCGTATTCAGTAGCCGAGCAAATTCGCCGGATATCGCCAATTGCCTTCTCGCCTAGATCCTGCCTGTACCACTATCTTCATATGGCCAAGGGCAATTTCCGGGAATACCTCCAAGGCGAGCAGGTCAGAATCAAAAAGTACTTCTATGTGCTCAGGCCGATCCTGGCCTGCGGATGGATCGAACGTTATCTGTCGATGCCGCCGCTCCAGTTCGATCTGCTTGTAGACCGCCTTGTTCCGGCAGGCAGTGAGCTCAGGACTGCCATCGAAGAGCTTCTGATCAGGAAGAAGGCCGGAGAAGAGCTGGATTATGAGCCGAGAATTAATCCCATTCATGAGTTTCTGGAGGAGCGCATTGCGTACTATGAACGCGCAGCATCCACCGTATCAGTGGCGGAGGGAGCGATGGATGATCAGCTGGACAGGTTGTTCCGGGCTGCTCTGCAGGAAGTGAAGTATTGACAATCGGAAGCCTTTGCTAGCATGATGGTAGCAAAGGCTTTATTATGGCATTCTTTTACATAAGGGAGTTGTATTCGTGAAGCATCTGGCTGACATGTTAATTGAGCAAAGCAGAGAGAAAAAGAGTGTACTCGTTGTAGGATTGGATCCTGATCCCCGGTATTTCCCGGAATTTCTGCTTAACCGTATGGAATCGCGGACTAATGAAGAGATAGCGGCTGCAATCTTGGCCTTCAACCGGATTGTGATAGATGCCGTTGCGGAGGAAGTTGTCGCTGTGAAACCGCAGCTTGCTTATTATGAGGTGTACGGAAGCCATGGTATCCATGCGTTGGAGCAGACCATTGCATATGCCCGGACCAAAGGCCTTCTCGTCATTAATGATGCGAAGAGGGGGGATATCGGCTCCAGCTCGGAGGCTTATGCGAAGGCATTTCTCGCGGATGGTCCGATGGCTGGCGATATGGTGACGGTGAATCCTTTTCTGGGAAGTGACGGTTACTTGCCCTTCGTAGAGGAGGCGCAGCGTCAAGGAAAGGGCTTGTTCCTGCTGCTCAAGACCTCTAACCCTTCCTCCCACGAGATTCAGAATCTCACGCTCCAGAATGGCGATTTGCTTTATTTCAAGCTGGCTGAGGATCTGAGCGAGCTGATGCGCACAACCGCCGGAGAGAATGGCTACTCCTTCATCGGTGCAGTTGTTGGAGCGACGTATCCCGCTGAGGCGGAGAGGATTAGAGGGCTGCTGCCTCATTGCATCTTCCTCGTTCCCGGCTTCGGAATTCAGGGAGGCAAGGCCGAAGATCTGGATGTCTTCTTCGATGAGAATGGGAACGGGGCGCTTATCTCTTCTTCAAGAGCAATCATCTACAGCTATCGGGAGGGAAGAGAGAACGGGGAGGCAACGACGGAGCAGGAGATGCTTCAGGCCATTAAGAATGCTGCGCGGACAGCGAAAGAGCAGATTAATGAAGTACGGCTGCACAGCAGTGCGAATAGAGGCTAAGAGTGGACGGCCCATGAGCAAAAGCCACAAGGGGTGGGACTATGGGGAAAGCCAGCCGGTATGCTGGCATTATTTTTGATATGGATAATACACTGCTGCGTTCCAGCATTGATTTCCTTGCGATGAAGACAGAAATATTCCACTTCCTGGCGGGGAGCAAGCTGATCCCTGAGACCGTTTCACTGTCCCAGCATACCTCATCGACTTTGATCGCTGCTGCTGCTGAGAATGGGATGAGTGAGGCGCAGCTGCAGCAGGTGTGGGCCATTGCTGCCAAGCATGAGGTCGCCGGAATGGAAGGCGCCGGATTGGAGCAAGGCGCTGCCCAGCTGCTGGATCATCTGAAAGGCAGCCACGAACTGGTCGTTGTGACTAATAACGCGCATAGCGCTGCAGTTAAGGCGCTTGGCAGCACCGGCATTATAGATCGGTTCAGCTTCATTGTCGGACGGGAGCAGATGGGGACGCTCAAGCCGGCACCCGCAGGGTTCCATTATGTGCTTGAGCGGCTTCCCTATATTCCAAGTCATCAATGGATTTCTATCGGGGATTCCTGGATTGATGGCAAAGCCGCAGCCGGAGCGGGAATCGCTTTTATAAGCTACCGGACTTCTATAGAACAAATGGCGCAAAGAGGAGTTGCCCCCATCGGGGCCGTTGATCAATTGCAGCAAGTGATTGACTATTTGTACAGCAAGCCGTCTTAATTGACATTAATGAAGCCTATTGGGCAATAATCGGACATTCAAAAGCTGGGGGTTAAGGGGCATGAACGAGATTTTTTCACAGTTTCCTGTTCTGGAGTCGAAGCATATTGTTCTGAAGCAGGTAGAGGATCATCACCTTGATGATCTGTTCAATATATACAGCAATGATCGTGTGTTTCAATATTGCGGTATTATTCCCAAGCACAACAAGGCGGCCGTTCGGAACATGATTGGCCATTTTGAGCGGGACTATAAGAAGAGGTCGCGGATTAAGTGGGGGATATTCCTGCAGACCGACAGCGACCGGCTGGTTGGCATTATAGAAGCCTTTCACTTCAATTCGAAGGTCAACATGGTGACAATTGGCTATTATCTGGAAGAATCGTATTGGGGACAAGGAATCGCCTCGCAAGCGCTCGAAGTGCTGGTATCATTCTTGTTCGACACAGCAGGGTTCAACCGGATACAAGCCGAGGTGATGCCGCCCAATGAGACGTCCAAGCGGGTGCTTCTGAAGAATGGGTTCCTGAGAGAAGGCTTGCTTCGGCAAGCAGAGCTGTGGTCAGGCAAAGGTGTTGTAGATCTGGAAATCTACGGAATTCTGAAAGCGGACTACATGCAATCGCGAGCGCAGCAAGGCTGACCGCTGCCGCTATAGCTTATAGAGACTGTTATAGATTCCATTCAGCTCATCATCGATCTCTTGATCAGCAGAACCGGCCCGCTGCCAATGCAGGAGCTGGTTTTTTGTTAGTTGGCGGATGGTCTCAAGCGTAGAATCAGCCGGGATGACGACAGGAATCTTCTTGATGTAGTTGGCTGAATTATTCGCTGTATGATTAATGGTATGAATAAAGGTATTCACGATCGCCGTATTCATCAAGGATAGCAAAATATACAGCAGGCTCTTGTCCCGCGGGAAAATGCCGACAATGGATTGATCGAAGATTTGCCGCTGGATTAAGCTGGCGCTTACCTTGGATGATTTCACCATCGGCAGAGCGACTCCATCCTGAAAGTAGAATGACGCGTTCTGGAAGCGGGCTTTGGCATCCGTCTTATAATGGCGAACGGCTTCGCGGCTCCAATCAACGAACCAATTATCTTCGCGCAAATAGCCTTTGACATTGCCCTTTACGATTGGGATGTAGGAGCTGCTGGAGTCAAGTCCGTCAAGCAGGGAAGGAGCGGCCCGATAATCAGGATTGATCTCCTCTGGCCTGATCACTTCGCAGCCGCTTAAATTTCTTACGGAAGAATGGGCGACTTTAAGAAAAGCGCGGTTATTGCCGGAATAGAAGCCGGTCGCACAATCAGCAATATCGTCTAAAGTAGTGGTAGTGTTGTTAATGAAATGGCGGATGCCATGATGGGATTTGAACAGAAATGCGCAGTCCTTCGATTGATAGATGTCCCTCTGACTGATGACAACTGCATTCGCAGTCCCCGCAGTAAAATTTCCCCTCGTAATCTCTTCGATGTCGGATACTTTCTTAAGCCCGTTAATGATCGTAATCCGGTTCTGCAGCGCGATCTCCTGTGTAGACTTCTCCAGTGTAAGGATAGCCAGGTTGGCGTAGCCGAATTTGACACCAGGGAAGAAGCTTGAGGGAATTAACAGAATTTCCTTCATGCTGGTATGAAGGAGCAGATGCTCTCTAAGCCGCTTGTGCATGTGCAGATTCAGAAACGTATCCGGAATGATGAAGGTAAGCCTGCCGTTCATCTTCAGCAGCGAGACACAGCGCAGCAGGAATAAGGAATAGGTTTCCTTCACGTAGAAGCCGTCGTAGCGGTGTTTCAGCTCATTTCTTTTCTCATAGTCCTGCCAAGCGCCATAGGGAGGATTGCCGATAATGCGGTCATAATACCCGTTGCCGGCTGCCTTCTGATCGAGATCGGAATCCAGCAGCGTATCGGTATGAACGATCTTCATATTGCTGGAGCTGGCGTACTTGCTCTGCAAGCAGGCAATCGCCTCCGGGTTCATATCCAGCGCAGTAATATCAAGGCCGGGATGGGCACCAAGCAGCGCATCTATGAACTCTCCGTCGCCCGCAGAAGGCTCGAGAACTTTATGGCCGGATGCAGGCTTCAGCCGATCGACCATGTAATCTGTAATGTAGCGGGATTTCGTATAGAAGGAGCGATATAGCTGATCCCCTGTGGCTGCTGGTGCTGATCGTGGCATAGTTCCTCCTGGCTGCTGATTGATGGATTCTGACGCTCGTCTATGATGATCTGATCATAAGGGAAAGCGGGAGGGATGGCAATATGGGCACTGCCTGCCACGGTGGTACCACCGCTGTGCAGGACGCTGGCAAGAAAGCCTGGCGGAATGGACTTTCCCGCAATTGTGAATAGGCGATAGAGTTCACTTGCTTGGCGGGACGAGAAGAAATGCTGCGTAAGTGCATGAATTTCTGGTAAAAAGAAGCCGCTGAGCAAGAATGCCTGCGATTATGCAGGAATATGGCGGCGAAATTGTCCGGCAAGGGGAAAAATGGAAAAATGCCTGCCCTCCGGCAGGCATTTCATGTTCAGCAGGCTGGAACGAAGAGAAAGCCTGCAGTTTCGCAGGAATGCGCTTCGTTGACACGCACCCACGCCGATCCGGCTCTTGCCGCGCTCCTTAGCTCCCAACATTCGTGTTGAGAAAGCCAGCCTTCGCCTGTGGCTGTGCGCCTCGTTTTTCACGATCCATGCCGCTGGCGGGCGTCCCTCGCCTTTCGCAACTTGCGGTTGGCTGCCGGAACGGCTATTGCTGCTTTTCCAGCTGAGACGCTTCTACGGCTTGCCCGTCCTTGAGCGACTGCTGGCCGGAGGTTACGAGCTGTTCGCCGACCTTCAGCCCGGTGAGCACCTCTTGGAAGGTATCGTTAATCCGTCCAAGGGTGATCGTTCTTTTGGCGGCCTTGCCGCCGCTCAGCACGAAGACATAAGCAGCATCGCCTTCGCGAATGATGCTGAGAGAAGGAATGGCCGTAACGACTTCTTCTTCCGGCGTGGTCAGCTGGATGTGCACGCGCGAGCCGGCCTTGAGCATGCCGTCTCCGTTGTCTGCCTCCAGCTCAAGGGCATACAATCTTGTCGTGGGATCAGGCAGTGCGCCGATATGAACGACTTGCGCTTTCTTCTGCACGCTTTCATTGCCGGACGCATAGTAGATCAGATCCGATTTATTCCGCGCCAGATCGGCAGTGGCTGCGGTAAGGCTGGCCTTGAGACTGACCTTGTCTGTATTATGCACGGAGCCGACAATAGTGCCGGGAGAGACGTCGGCTCCCGCCTGCAGCTTGATGTCTGACAGCAGTCCGCTTGCCGGAGCGACGATATTGTACTGCTCCAGTGCCAGCTCTGCTGTCTCCAGCGACAGCTTTGCCGATGCGACGGATGATTCATGGGAAGAGACGGGACTTGTCTCATCCAGCGCAGCAAGCTGCTGCCTCGCAATATCAAGGTTGCGTTTCGTCTCCTCCATAACCGTCTCATCTTGTCTTGTCTGCTGCTTTAATTGATCCTCCAGCTGCTTAATGCTGTTAACCATCTTGAGACGGTTGGCTTTGAACTCTGCAGCTGCGCCGGCCATCGACTGCTTGGCGCTGCTCAGCGCCAGCACCGCCTTCTCCTTCTCCAACTGGGCGGCGCGGGCATCCAGGCGGGCAATAACATCGCCTTTCTTGACCAGTGCGCCATTCTTCTTGATCAGGGAAACAATCGTTCCCGAGGTCTTGGCTGTTATATCGAGTTTGACAGAAGCGCTGACCTCCGCCACCCCTTCACGCGGCTCGCCCATGCTGTGCTTGCCGACTTCCTCGACTTTAATCATTGTCTTCACCGTACTGGCGGATTGCGCTGTTTCTTCCGTTTTGTCCGCAGCCTGTGAGCAGCCTGCCGCCAGCACGGTCAATGCGAGCAGGAGGCTCAATGTTCGCAATTTAAGTCGCTTGGTCGTTTTATGCGGTGCTATCTTCATCAATGGGTTCTCCTCCATTCATCATCTACAGCTTGAGGGTAGCAGCTGTTGGTTTAGCTTTATCCCGTTTGAACATTCTGCCCATCCGCTCCTTGAATGCCTCAATCCATTCATATACGACAGGGACAACAACAAGAGTGAGCAGTGTTGAGGTAATCAGTCCGCCGATCACGACAACAGCCAGCCCCTTGGAGATCAGGGTGCCATGCGAGAAGCCCAGCGCGAGCGGGATCATCGCTGCTATCGTTGCTCCTGCGGTCATAATGATGGGACGCAGCCGTATTTTGCCTGCTTCGATTAAGGCATTTCTCGCTGTATAGCCTTCTCTTCTTAGCTGCTGGGCGCAGTCGAGAAGGACGATGGCATTGGTGACGACGATTCCGATCAGCATCATAAAGCCGATTAGCGAGGTGATGTTGATGGATTCATTCGCGACAAACAGGCCGAGCAGCCCGCCGATAACAGCCAGCGGCAGGGAGAATAGAATGGCGAAGGGCGTACCCGCATTGCCGAAGGCAAGCACCATAATCAAATACACGATGGCAACAGCTACCGCCATTGCGGCGAATAATTGGCCGAAGCCTTCATTGATATCTTCGGTAACCCCTTGAAGCTCCGTCGTTACACCTGCCGGAAGCTCCAGTCCGTCCAACGCTTCAGATATTCGGGCGCTGACGGCTGCCTTGTCGGGGGAATCAATAGAGGCCGTTACTTTAACCATCTGCTTCTGGCTTTCGCGTTCGAGCGCAAGCGGGGTGAGCACCTTCTTCAGCTTGGCGACCTCGTTCAAGTATACGGTCCCGCCTGAAGGCGTCTTGATCGGAAGCTGGCCGATCAGCTCGATGGTATCCTTGTCTCTCGGCGCGAGCTCGATCTTGGTCTTGTAGACGACATTATCGAACCGCAGATCGCCAAGGTCATGCCGTGCGATCCAGCCGCCAACGGTGGCCTGAATCTGCTCTGTACTTAGGCCGTGCATGCGGGCAGTCGGCCCGTCTACTGCAATCTGAAGCTCCGTCTTGGCATCTCCCAGACTCGTCTTAATGCTCTTCATCTCCGGAAATTCCTTGAGCTTCGACTCTACCATCGCGGCGGCCTGCTGAAGCTGCTGCTGCTCTGTGCCGTACAGCACATAAGAGAAATCCGTAGCCGTATATCCGCTGCCGCCTGCCAGCGAGCCGGGAATGACCTTGGAGCCTGAGGGCAGGTCGGCAGCGATAATCGCTTGATACTGATCATTGATTGCAGCAGGATCGGCATTCTCCTGAACCTCGGTAATAATCTCAATGGCGTAGGGCACCCGCTCTTCGCTCCAGTCATAGCCGACCAAGGCTTCCACGAAGTTGAACAGCGGCTTGCCGTCCTCGCCCTTGGCAGCAGCCATCTTGGTTTCAATCGTCTTCGCCAATTGGTTCGTGCTATCGAACGGGGTTTCATAAGGCAGTTTGACTGAGTAGTTCATCTGTCTTGTAACCTGGCCATCGGGCAGGAAGGTGATAGCCAGATTCGGAACGGTTGCCACAATCGTCACAATGAGCAGAAGCCCGGAGACGAGCAGGGTCTTGATTCGATTGGTCAGACACCAGATAAGGATGCGCTCGTACAGGGTGACCATTTTGCCATCGTTATGCTCATGCGTCTGAACGGACTTGCCCTCCCGCAGCACCATCAGCTTCGCCAGCATCGGAATGACCGTCAGCGCTACCAGGAGCGAGGTCATCAGCGCACAGGCCACCGTCAGGGCGAATGGACGGAAGAAGCCGCCGATAATGCCGCTTACGAAAGCGATAGGCAGGAATACGCCAGCCGTTACGAAGGTGGAGGAGCTGATCGCCATCGCCACCTGCTTCGTTGCGAGAAGAATAACGGACTCATTGCGCTTTTGCGCCTTTTGCAAATTGGTGTAGATGCTCTCGATGACAACGATGCTATCGTCTACAATTCGCCCAACCGCAATGAACATGCCGCCCAGGGACATCACGTTGAGGGTGATGTTCATCGCATGCATCATCATGAGCGTAATCAGAATAGAGAGCGGAATTGATACGAGCACGATCAGCGTCATGCGCATATTGCGCAGGAATAGCAGAATCATCAGAGAAGCCAGCGCGATTCCGATGAAGCCCTCGCGAAGCAGTCCGCTGATGGACTCGTTGACCTCGTCTGCGCTATCGAATATTTTATTGATTCTGAGACTGGGATACTTTTGCGTCCATTCATTGATCAGATCATTCGTCTCATTCGAGAACTCGACTGCATTGGCAGCGCTCGACTTGTAGAGATGGACACCGATCGCCGGCATATTGTCCAGACGGGCGACGAATGGCGAATCGCTGATCATCTTGATGCTGGATACATCCTTTAATTGAAGCAATTGTCCGGCGGGTGCGGTGATTTCCATATTCTCAAGATTGTAGACGCTGTCGAGATCCCCCTTGACGCGGACAATCTGGGTATTGCCGTCCAGCTTGACCGTACCGATGGAGCCGTTCTGCAGGGCGGCTTGTATCGCTTCTGCTATGTATGGAAGTGTCATATCGTATGCGATAAGGGCATTGGCATCCAGCTGGATGTCCAGCGATGAGGTGCGGCTGCCGATGGAATCAATATGGTCAATCCCCTTTATGGATTCGAAGCGGGGCTTCAGCTCTTCTTCATAAATCCGGTCCAGCTCGGACTGGGTCATGCCTTCCTCGGCATTAACGGATAGATAATAGGCCGGGATAGAGGCGTAGCCAAGTGTTGATACCTTCGGTCTGTCAGCCTTGGAGGGCAGATAGACCTCCTGTACGAGACTCTCCAGATCCTGCTTTTTCTTATCGATATCGACGCCATCCTGCTTGAATTGAACGATGATGGCGGACATATTGTCGCTTGAAGTGGAAGAGATCGTGTCGAGGTCTGCGATATTGGCGATTTTGTCTTCGATTGGCTTAGTAACGAGATTCATAACATCCTGTGGAGAGGCTTGATAGGAGGTTGTGATCATAACAATTGGAAATGATACATCAGGCATGTTCTCAATCTTCAATGAGCTCCCTGAATAGAGACCGCCTCCGAATAAAATAGCAATGATAATAAGCATCGCCGCTATCTTGCTCATAGAAAAGCTAATTAATGCTTTCAATCGGTTATCCTCCCGTTCCGCTTCTAATGAATCCTCATGATTATGTACCTGCTGGCAGGAATCAGGCTTGCTGTGTCAGCTTCCTTGAACAATGCCCTGCGGGCGTTCTTGCATAACTGCCTTGCACCATCGTTCCACATTGAGCTGTATAACCTTGTGGCGCCCGTACTTCTTCTTGCCACGCAGCAGCTCGCGGGTGCGGAAGAGGACGGATTTGACAGTCGGCATGGTCGTATTCATCTCGTCGGCGATCTCTTGCATCGAGTAGTCAAAATATTCCGCAAGCAGCCACATCCGGATATTGCGCTCGGGCAGCCGCTCCGATAACCATTCCAGCATGCTGATGACCTCAGCATAATCGGAATCGATATAAGTGGCAGGCTCATGCCAGAAGACGGTGGAAGTTCTCTGATTATTTACGCGCCGATATTGATCAATCCATGTATTGCGGGCAATGCAGAGCAGGAATGACTTGGCATCCTTCATCAGCGGATTGCGCAAGTAATAGGCATACGATTTGTACAGCGTCTCCTGTACCAGATCTTCCTGATCCCATTTGGATTGCGTCAAATAAGAGCAGTATTTGTGCAATGCGCTCAAGTGGGGCGTAATCAATGCTTCATATTCCTGCTGCGAGCCCTCTATGGCATACAATCTCTCACACGTTAAAGTTGTCATAACGAAGCTTGCACCTCCTTCATCGTTGGCAGTCTATATAGGTCAAACAGGAATCCAGGTCTCCTGAAAAGCACGATGGGATAGCTGTTCCATCCGTCTCTATTATCCTAAAGGTTTCATCTCCGGAAAAATTCAGGCTTGAGGCTTGTTTCGGGCCTGGACTAAGGTCTGAACATTAATCCCAAATAAGGGAAATATTCGTGCCCTTTCCGGGCTTAGTCTTGACCTCGATTCTGCCCCCCATCGCCTGTACAAGCTCCTTGGTGATGGCCATTCCAAGTCCGCTGCCTGCGGGAGAGATGTCTGTGCTGGTGCCCCGGTAGTAGCGTTCGAACAGAATATCCGCTGTCTCTGCATCCATGCCATTCCCGTTATCACTGAACGTCACTGCCATGCCCCCGCCGCTCCTTGTGTGAAGGGTCACGACAAGAACGGTCTCTTGGGGATTGTGAAGCAGTGCATTGGCCACAAGATTCTCCACGACTCTCTCGAACCATGCGGGATGAATGAAGGCAATATGAGGGTTATCACTTGTCTGGCAAATGACCCGATCACCGCCATAGGCTGGGTTCGAAGCCGCGCGATTGACCACTTCCTGCAAATATGCGCTCATCTCTACCTGAGTGTTCTCGCAGGGGATGTCGCCATTGCGCAGACGGTACGTCAGACTAAGATCATTGATAAGCACATCCATATAGGTAGACTTCTCCGTGATCGTATGAGCGAATTGCCGGACCTCCGTCTCTGTCCAGCTGTACGATTCCGCTTCGAGCATGTGGGCATAGCCCATAATTGAAGAAAGAGGTGTCTTGAGATCATGAGTAACGCCCGCGATCCATTCCTCTCTTGTACGGTCGGCGATGCGGCGATGCTCCTCGTCCCTGCGCAGTGTGCTCGACAGTGATTCCAGTGAATCCAGCACCTCCGAATATACGCGGTACCGCCTGTCCCAGCCATTCCGCTTGCCGCTGCTTCTCTTCCTGGTTCCTTTGCGATCGGGAGGTTCGCCGTAATTGCCCCGTCCAAGAGCTTGAATCCAATTCATCATGTACAGCACAGGCGCGCCGAATCGATGTCCATACCACAAGGACAGCAGAACGAACACGATAAAAGATGTGGAGATCAGCGCAGCCAATCCGATCAGAAGCACCTTCAGCTCGGGAGAGAGCAGGAAGGACGGGGAAGACCGCCCTATATTGTCAGGCTCAGGTATATTCAAGACCCAGGTCTGTCCAGTCTCCGCGTCATAATGCGAAGCCAGCTCTATGCCGTAGTTGTCTCTGTACTGGGTGCGAAGCGCCAGCTCCTGAGCGTTATAACGGGTGAGGGCGTCCCCCGGCTTATTATAAGAAGCGATCTCCTCTCCTTTGTTGTCAAGCAATTGAACCCAGGCACGCAAGCGGTCAATATTCGCAGTCAGCTGCTCCGGCAGCTTCAGAGCTGTGCCTGAGCTAATGACAGGAGACCCTTGAGTTTCATACTGCGTCACGATCTCCTGCAGCATGCTGTAAGCTCTGGAGCGGGAGCCGTAGATCAGCGTATAGTTGCGGCCCTCCTTTTCCTCCATCCATAGGGATAGCTGGTAGGGGAAGGGCTTGGCCCCGTTCCAGTAATCGATCAGTTCGCCGGGAGCATAGGATGAGGGCACATCGCCAGGCGTGAAGTAGCTCTTCGTTATGCGTCCCTGTTCATCCATGCTTTGGAGCCAGCTGCCGGAAGCTTTCACCTGGTTCAGCAGCTCCGGATCGAATTGAAGCCCATCCGGCCCTATGGTGGAGGTGGAGATCAGCATGGACAGCCCGACAGAAGCAAAATCACGCTTTATCTCGATATCAGTCAGCTTCTGGAACATCCAGTACATCGTGAGCGCGGCCAATATGAGAATGAACAGGCCTGCAAGGGCCAACTGGAGAATATAGCGGATGGTGAGCCGCCGCTTAATGCTCATCGAGCCTCTCCCTTGCGGATCAGCTTATAGCCAAGCCCCCGTACATTCACGAGATATTCAGGCTTGCTGGGATCTGCTTCAATCCTCTCCCGAATCCGGTGGATGTGGACCATGACCGTGTTGTCGTCATTCACGCTTCCGTCGCCCCATACGCGCTCGTAGAGCTCGTTCTTGCTGAAGATCCGGTTCGGATGCCGACATAGGAAGAGCAGCAGTTGGAATACGAGCGCGGGACAGTGTGATTCCTCCCCGTCTACCGTCAGCACGCCAGTCTTCTCATCGACCTGAAACCTGCCGAAATCAAAGGCGGTGTCCGGACGGGGCTCTGCCGCAGCAGGCTGCTTCAAGTGCCGCCGCAGCTGGGATTTGATACGGGCTACAACTTCCAGCGGATTAAAAGGCTTCGTAATATAGTCATCCCCGCCAACGGCAAATCCGGTTAATATATCAAAGTCGGAGGTGCGGGCTGTAAGGAATAGAATCGGCGCATCCGTCGTCTTCCGCAGGAAAGGGCAGATCTCAATCCCGCTTTGTCCCGGGAGCATGACGTCAAGCACAATGAGATCATAGTGCTTGCTCTCACAGAAGGAGATAGCAGCTTCTCCGCTCGTAGCGGTATCCACTTGAGCGAATCCTTCTTTGTGCAGCACTGTTTTTAACATATGTAGGATCGTTGCCTCGTCATCGACTAGCAGTATTTTGGCATCATTCAACATGCTTCACCTCAGAGAAGATTGTTTGTTTCCAAAGTAATCGTACCATGTAATAGTTGACTGTGAATAAACAGAATCTTAAGAGTACCTTAATTTGCTCCCGCATACTCGGGATAAATTAAGCTTCCAGTAACCTGCCGTTTCGGCTGTGGCAAGCTTCAAAGGTTACAATTACAGGAGCTCAAAACAAAATCGGGGGCTTGATTCGCCGCTTGCTACTTGCAACATTTGGCGCTTCGCGCTGCAGGACTCTCGCCGTTCGGCAGATTGCGAAGGGAAGCCTGCAAATGTGCAGGCATTTTGGGTAAAAGAAGCCATAATATCGGAAATGCCTGCGATTCTACAGGAATATGAAGCCGGATCGGCCGAAATGGGCCAATTGCTGTGAGATACCTGCGCTTTGGCAGGCATTTGGTCCTGAGCATGCTTCTGCGGGTGAAAGGATGCGTTTTCGCAGGAATTCTCACAGTTTGAGGAATCTCTCCTCTAGACCAGTCATCATAGGAACGGGATTCCGCTGCTAGATTTGAATCGACCCCTGTTAATGAAATTGAGCCCTGTTTTCATTCATAACATATTGGAGGCCGAAGAGAATGAGGATAAGAACGACGAAAGCTGCCGGCGCTGTAAATCAACTTGGAGTGGGATTGCTGGTGATGATCGTGCTGCTGACAGCGTGTGGGGGCAACGAGAATGGTGCTAACAGAGCGAATGGGCCTGCAAGCAAGACGGATAGCAGTGGCAACGGCGGCGGGAAGACTGATGGAGATAGCAGCGGCAACGGCGGCGTAGAAGTTGGTGGATCTGGCGGTGACGATGGGACTAATCATGGGGATAAAACTAACGGTACTCGTCGTGGGGACAAAACGGAGGAGGAGGGGAATGACGTGCAGGGAGGAACAAAGGAGCGGATACAGCCGGAGGAGACAGCGAATGCGATGATGAAGGGGGAGTATGAGCGTCTGTATACCCAGTTCAGCCAGGAACTGAAGGATGCTGTACCGGCAGCCGACTTCAAAGCGATGGGCAGGGAGTTTTTGAACGATGTTAAGGCGTTTCGGGAACCGTCTGTACTTGCGCTCAATGGTATGGCCCGCTATGTCTGGATGAATACGGAGGGGACAAAAAGTTTGACAGCCACCTACGATGAATCAGATACAATCGTAGGCATTCAGATTCAGAATGTAACATCCCACCCGGAGACCGATGAGGCCGGAACCAAAATCAGCTACGGTTTACCTTTTAAGGGGGAGTGGCTTGTGTTCTGGGGTGGCGATAATGAAATGCACAATTATCATTACGCCCTTGAGAGCCAGCGATATGCTTATGATCTGGTGAAGGAGAAGGACGGGAAATCCTACGAGGGAGACCGCACCAAGAACGAGAGCTATTATGCGTTCGGAGAGGCCATGCTGGCTCCGGCGGATGGGAAGGTTGCCGCCACGGTGAACGATATTGCCGACAATGAACCGGTGGGCACGATGAACAGCAGCCAGCCTGCGGGCAATTATGTTGTCATCGACCACGGCAATGGGGAGTACAGCTACTTGGCGCATCTGAAGAAGGGTACGGTGAAGGTTAAGAAAGGGGAAACCGTCAAGAAGGGACAGGAGATAGGCCTGTGCGGCAATTCCGGCAATTCCAGCGAGCCTCATCTGCATTTTCAAGTATCGGATGGCCCGGATCTCTTCACCTCCAAAGCGATATCCGTCACCTTCTCGGGTGCGCCCAGAATGATTCAGGGAGATCATGTTACTGGAGTGGAGCAGCGATAGAATGGATATAAAATTTGTTGAAGGGACCGTCCTGTGAGGACGGTTTTTCGTTGTTGAGGTGTTTTATAGCAATCGCGATTTATTTTATTGGATTAGGATCACGCGCCATGGTTCCATCCGTCGTATTGCAGTGATCCAGAACCAGATAGCGAGAAATCTTCCATTTTGGAGGGTATTTTTTTATATTAATTACAGGAAATATGAAAGATTGATAGAAGTAATATATATATCAAATAATTGGAAGGTGATTGAGGGGAAGGAAACAACGAAATCGGCAGCGTTTCATTTGTCTATATTATTCCATGAAAGTGAGGTTTTTACGATATCTACTATATTACCGATGGTTACTCCGCCGATCCATGGCTTGCTTCATTACGGATACCAATTAGCTATGACGATGTCAAACGGTGATCATAATGATTGGGTTTTCAGTAATTTCATTCAATTGTATAGCGATTATAATTCTGAAGGATTTGATTTCAGAGTTGATTTTTATGCCCCTGAGGGTAAATACGGGTTGAAATATCCTGGACTAAAAGGATATATGATTAATTATCAAGTAAATTCCGAGATGAAAGATAATATCATCGATTATATTATGAATTGTATAGACGATAAGTGTTACTGTGAGATTCATTTGAATGAGTACTATCTTCCGAATAAAGAGTTTTATAAAATTAAAAATTATAACCATCAAAACCTAGTATATGGATATGATAAAGAAAACAAGCTGTTCAAAGCGTTAGGTTTTAATAAATTGGGAGTATTTGATAATTTAGATATTGGTTTTGAAGATTTTCAATTAGCATATCAGAACACCGAGCCAGAGCCGTATTTAACTCTCAATAGATATGATATAGGTTTCTATTTGCATTGCTATAAACATGACCTTGAATTAAATGTCGATAAAATATACCAATCTCTAGAGGATTATAGACAATCAAAAAATAGTTTCAAGGTGCTATATCATCCTTCAGAAGCTGTGTTTGGACTAAATGTGTACGATCACATTTTTGAGAAAGCAACAAGTGCGAGTGTAGTATTAAAGGATATAAGAATAATTCATGTACTATGGGAACATAAGAAAATGATGCTGCTGCGGATAAAACATCTTACCAATAAACAAGTAATTCGAGACGGTGAATCTATTTATAACGAGTACGCTAAGGTTGAAAGAAAACTACTGGCCATTAGAAATAAACATCTTAAAGTATTAATGAAGTTACATACCGGAAAAGCTTCAGAGAGTGCGGTTGATCTTGAACTTGTTGAAAATTTAAA
The DNA here is from genome assembly GCF_019443105.1 of Paenibacillus oenotherae. Classification (GTDB taxonomy): domain Bacteria; phylum Bacillota; class Bacilli; order Paenibacillales; family Paenibacillaceae; genus Paenibacillus_Z; species Paenibacillus_Z oenotherae. Next base: position 52,482 of record NZ_JAHZIJ010000004.1, on the reverse strand, counting down.
GGAACTTTTTACGGTGAAGAAAATGGAAGAAGAGGTTGTGGATAAACTCTTGTTATCATTCGAAGTTGTTTATGCTTGAGAGGGATCGTATCAGGTAGCAATTCAGATGCGTTCGATCCTAATAAGAACATAATGCATGAGGAAATGGCTATGAAGAAGCTTCCGCAACCACGACCAAGGTGGAACGGAGGCTTCTTTTGTCATTTGCATACCCCGACAAGACTCCTGGAACAGCTTTTACAATAACTAAATAGTACCCGGGTGCTAACGTTAACAATTGCTCCGTACAATGGACAAGAATTAAAACATATAGGGAGTGGTTGCGGTTTGAAAAAGAGAGGAAAAAGAATTCTTTCGCTGCTGTTGGCGGCGGAGCTGCTGGCGGGCTCTATATTGGCCGGAGGCACTGCTATGGCAGTGGCCTCGCCTCTTGCAGGAACGCCTTATGCAGCGAATGGCAGCTATGACGTTACTGTTCCTCACATCTTCATCAACCAAGTGTACGGCGGCAATAAGAACAGCTCGCTGGATACCGGAGCATCTGTGTCCAATGGCTTCATCGAACTGTACAATCCGACTGAAAGTGATGTCGTACTGGACGGATGGTCGCTCCATTATGCGGCGAATGCCGATGAGAATGCTGCCGGAACGACTGGCGCATGGGAGAAGCTGGAGCTGACGGGTACGATTAAAGCGCACTCTTCTTATTTAATTACAGGCAAAGCAACCGGAGCAAGCGCTCCTGCGTTGCATCTATTGACGAAGGGCGACCAGCCGTTTGATCGCATGATCTACAGCAAGTCGATGAAGGTTGCTTTGATGAGCAATCAGAATACGCTGTCAGAAGCTAATCCGTTCGCTGCAAGTCCAAGGCCGGAGGGCTATGTGGATATGGTGGGCACAGGCGGCAATGATCCGGGCTGTGCGATTGACGGCTATGAATACGCCTACCCGACCGGGGATGCGGAGGGCAAGTCCAAGAAGAAGGGGATCGTCCGCAAGACGTTGGCGGATACCGACAACAATAAGGCCGATTTTGAACAAATCGACTACTTGGAGGCAACTCCGTCCGTACTGAGCGCAAAGGGACCGAGAAGCAGCTCTGACGGCCCATGGACCGCAGCTGCGCCGGCATTCGGCATTTCGACAGAGACGCTGGCTGATGCCAATGTAGGTACGCCGTATACGGTTGCTGCTGCTGTGTATGGCGGTACTGCGCCGTATTCTTATAGCGGCACCGGACTGCCGGCCGGTATTGCAATCGATGCGGTGACAGGGGTTATATCGGGGACTCCTGCTCCGGGGACGGAGGGAATCGCAGCGGTTACGATTCATGTAACCGATAGTAGTGCTCCTCCTGCGGCAACGAGCCGGACATTATCTCTGAACGTCAAGCCAGCCGTGCCTGCGGGCATTGCTGACACTTTGAGCGTCGAGCAGATTGGCCGCTATTCGGTAGGTGTCACCAACAAGGACGGCGGTGTTGCCGAGATTGTGAAGTATAACAAAGACAACGGGAAGTTCTATCTGGTGAACGGAGCGACAGTGCCTCCGACACTGGATATTGTTACCCTTGCCGCGGATCAATCGCTCCAGAAGGAGAAGTCCGTTGACGTTAAGCCGCTTGCGGAGACGAGCGGGTTCACATTCGGCGATTTGACCAGCGTTGATATTAATACGAGCACGAAGCAAATTTTCCTTGCTGTGCAGGAAGCCGATCATATGGCGAACGGGAAAATACTCGTTCTTGATTACGAGGGCAATCTGCTCAAGACCTACGAGACGGGCGTTCAGCCTGACATGATCAAGGCAACCCCCGATGGCAAATATGTGCTGACCGCCAATGAAGCGGAGCCCCGCACTGCAGCGGGCGACCCGGAGGGCAGTGTGACGATTGTTGATACAACGACAGATGCGGTTGTACATGTGAAATTTGACGATCCGACCGTCATTGACGATCTTGTTCACATCCGGGGCGCATCCCATCCTGTGACGGGCAAGATTACGGGCAGCAGCACCAATAAGGCGGATGCGCTGTTCGATCTGGAGCCGGAATATATTACGCTCTCGGCGGACCATACGGTCGCCTACGTCTCGCTTCAGGAGAACAACGCGATTGCAGTCATCGATATTCCGGCCAAGTCGGTTACGGCTGTCAAAGGCCTTGGCTATAAGAATCTGAACGACCCGGCCAATACGCTGGATCTGGTGAAGGATGACGCCATCAAGTTCGAAAATGTTCCTTTCCTCGGCATGTATATGCCGGACGGCATTGCGTCCCATACTTATAACGGCAAGACTTACCTGTTCAGTGCCAATGAAGGAGATGTAACGGAATGGCCGGGCAGAGAAGGCGGTACGACGATCAAGGATCTGAAGGCAAGCCTCGATCCTGCTTCGCCCGCTGCTGTCTTTTTGAATGGCAAGACTGCGTACGATAAAGTCGAGGTTGCCGGAGACATGAGCAAGGATGCTGTATATATGTACGGCGGACGCTCCTTCTCCATCTGGGATGCGGACACGATGGCGCAGGTCTATGACAGCGGCAATGATCTGGAGACCATTACCGCGCAGCGCCTGCCGGGCAGCTTCAATGCCAGCAACAGCAAGACCGCTATGGATGACAGAAGCGGCAAGAAAGGTCCTGAACCGGAATATGTGGCCGTCGGCGAGGTGGGCAATAAAGTGCTCGCGTTCGTAGGGCTGGAGCGCATAGGCGGCGTCATGACTTATGATGTGACGAACCCGAATCATCCGGTGTTTGCGAATTACATCAATACGCGCGTGTTTGCGCCCAAGGATAATATTAACACCGATACAGGACCGGAAGGGCTCGAATTCATTCCTGCACAGGACAGTCCGACAGGCTTGCCGCTGCTGCTCGTAGCGAACGAGGTAGGCGGCACGGTTACCGTGCTGCAGTTGAACGTAACGAAGGTGGCCTTGGATAAGGAGTCGCTCTGGCTGTCGCCGGGGGACGCGCCCGTACAGCTCAATGCCACCGTCATTCCTGCAGCTGGCAGCGCATCGTCTGTAACATGGTCCTCTTCAGATGATCATGTGGCAGTCGTTGATGCAAGCGGAAGGGTAACGCCTGTTGCAGAAGGAACCGCTGTTATTAGAGCGGTAAGCGCCGATGGCTTCGGCGTGGCTGAAGCAGCCGTTACGGTAGGCCCGTGGAAGCTGACGGTTATGCATACGAATGATACGCATGCGCATTTGGCTGACGCTCCGAGACGGGCGACGCTGGTGAAGCAGGTGCGCGAAGAGGCGGGAGACAGCCTGCTGCTGGATGCTGGCGATGTGTTCTCCGGCGATCTGTATTTTACGAAGTGGTTCGGCCTTGCCGATCTGGCCTTTATGAATTACATGGGTTATGACGCAATGACGTTCGGCAACCATGAGTTTGACCAGGGAACGGGAGTGCTGGCTAGTTTCGTCTCCCAAGCGCAGTTCCCGATTGTCAGCTCGAATGTCGACCTTACGAAGGACAGCCATATGAGCCCGCTGCTCAAGGCACCGAGAACGATCCGTGCGGGCGTTTCTGGAACAGTGGATGTGGCGGGAGTGTATCCCTATGTGGTGCTGGATGTGAATGGCCGCAAGGTTGGGGTATTCGGTCTGACGACCGAGGATACGAAGGAGACCTCCAGCCCAGGCAAGGATGTTGTGTTCAACGAGGCCGCGGCCTCAGCTGCCGATACGGTTGCTGCTCTGGAAGCAGAGGGCATTAACATGATTATTGCCTTGTCCCACCTGGGCTACAGCAGAGACAAGGAATTGGCGAATGTCGTAGAAGGCATTGACCTCATCGTCGGGGGACATACGCACACGAAGCTGGATGCGCCGGATATAATTACAGACAGCGTGTTCGGTACGCCGACGGTAGTCGTGCAGGCCAATGAATGGGGCAAATTTCTCGGACGTGTCGATCTGTCATTCGACAACAAGGGCATATTGCTCACGGGCGACGGACAATTGCAGGGAAGTCTGCTTCCAGTGAACAGCTCGGTAGCAGAGGACGAGACCGCCAAGAGCATGCTGGCGCCGTACGATGCGGAGCTGGAAGTGCTGAAGAAGCAGGTTATCGGCAGCGCGGCTGTCGTGTTGGATGGTGAACGCAAAAATGTGCGCGCCAAAGAAACGAATCTCGGCAACTTCATCGCGGATGGCATGCTGGCCAGAGCAAAGGCATTAAAAAATGCGCATGTTGCGATTATGAATGGCGGAGGCATCCGCGCTTCGATTGACGAAGGCGATATTACGATGGGCGAGCTGCGTACTGTAATGCCGTTCGGCAACACGCTTTATGTGTTGGATGTGACGGGCCAAGCGCTCAAGGATGGTCTGGAGAACGGGATCAGCGGCGCGAAGCTGAGTGATCTGCCTGGCAAATTCCCGCAAGTGGCGGGGATGCGCTTCAAGTGGGATCCGAGCCAGCCTGCGGGCAGCAAGGTCTATGATGTAGAGATCAAGAGCGGCAGCGGCTACACGCCGATTAATCTCACAGCAACCTACCGCCTTGCGACGAACAGCTTTGTTGCAGGCGGCGGGGACGGCTATGCCTCCTTCGCCAAGTCGATTGCAAGCGGCGCTTATCATGAGGATCTCGGTTATCCCGACTATGAAATATTCATGGAATATGTAAGCTCGCTGGGAGGCACCATTGCTCCTGCCGTTGAAGGCCGCATTGTGGAGAAAGCGAAGTCTTCCGGAGACGGCAATGGCAATGGTAATGGCGGTTCTAATCCTCCGGTCACGAATCCGGAGCAGAAGCCAGATCCCAAGCCGGATACTGGCAGCGGTACAGGTACAATTGAGCTGTCCGGCACTGCGCTGCAAATTACCGAGACCAAGAACCAAGCGGGTGGAACGATTCATAAAGTCGCGGTCAAAGCGGAAGAGCTGAAAGCGGCGTTAACGAAAGCTCTTGCCGGGACGTCATCCGGTGGAGCGGCGGCGGTTGTTGTCAATGTGCCTGCAGCGGCTGGAGCGGCAGAGGTCGAGCTTCCAGCAGAAGCGCTGGCGGCAGCGGCTGGCGGAACGATTAAAGCTGTGATCGTAATTCATACCGGAGCTGCAAGCTACGAGCTTCCGCTCAGCGTTCTTAACCTGAACACTGCGGAAAGCGGAAGCCTCGGCAGTACAAGCGTCAAAGTATCCATCACACCTGTCGAAGGCAGCAAGCTTGAGACGCTGAAGGCGAAGGCTCAGGCGCTCGGAGCGGATGCCGCTCTTGAAGCGGTGCTGGAATTCAAGGTTGCGATAGCGACCGGCGGTGGAGAGAAGGAGCTGAAGGATTTCGGCAAAACCTATGTCTCCCGCTTCATCTACTTGCCATCCTCTGCGAACCCCGCTGGGGCTGCGGCAGTCATGTATGATGAAGCTGCAGGCCAATGGGTATTCGTTCCAGGTGTCGCGGCTGTAGTGAATGGCAAGCCTGCAATGGAGATGAAGCGTCCGGGGAACAGCATCTACTCGGTCATTCATTTCAAGAAGGACTTTGCTGATCTGAGCGGCCATTGGGCGGAGAAAGATGTTGAGACGATGGCTTCCAAGCTCATTGTCAACGGCGTCAATGAGAACGATTTTGCTCCAGGCAAGGCGGTAACAAGAGCGGAATTTACTGCGATGGTCGTTCGCGGATTGGGTCTAAGCTTGAGCAGTGAAGCCGCGATGTTCACGGATGTTGCGCCAGATGCCTGGTATGCCGGGGCAGTAAGCGCAGCGGTGAAGTTCGGTCTCATAAACGGCAAGACGGCGGACAAATTCGCACCGGACGCATGGATTACAAGGGCAGAGATGGCCGTTATGATCGCCCGTGCCATTACGGCCGTTCAATCCGAGGGCAAGCCGGAGGCTGGCAGCCGTGCATCCGTTCTGGGCAAATTCAAGGATGCCTCGGCTATCCCGCAGTGGGCGGCAGAAGGAGCGGCGCTGCTAGTGGATAAAGGCATCATGCAGGGCAGCACTGCGGGCGCGTTTGCTCCGGCGGACAATGCAACCCGTGCGCAGGGGGCTGTTATACTGCTTAGAGCCTTGAAAGAGCTTGATTTTGTAGAATAGATTAAGCATCTTGCAGATGAAACGGAATAAATGACAAAGGAACGTCCCCAAGAGCAATGATGCTCGAGGGGACGGTCCTTTGCTAATGCTGCTTCATTTGTTTAGCTCATTCGTACTATTGATCCTTCCAGCGCTCCACAGTCAGATTCACGGTCTGCGTGCCTCCGGTCGTTGTGAGCGTCCGGTTAGGGCGCTCCGCTCCGCTGCTGTATACTTCGACGGATGCCCATGTGCCCTTGGTCAGCTTGTACTGGATCGACGTGGATGCGGCGATGTTGAGTGTGATGCTGTACGTGCCATTCGAATTTTTGGTCAGCTTGTAGCTCGCATCATTCGGAGTCCAGCTGTTCAAGCTGGATGCCAGATAGACATCCGCATTGGCTGGCGTATTCGATGGAACGGTTACGACGAGGGTCAGGCTGTCGGCTTGCGGCACGCCTTGCGTAATCGTACCGCCGACGAAGGTCCAGGTTCCCGCCGTGAAACGGTAGTTCTGTCCGTTATTGTTGTCCCAGGTGCCGCTGCCATTATTGAAAGCGGCCGTCAAGCCTGCTGCTGAGCCCAGATTGATCGTAACTTTGTTGTAGCCGTTCACTTCCGAAGCGGCGATCGCTGTTCCCGGGGCAGTCGTCCAGGAGCCGCCGTCCACTTGATAATGGATATATGGCGTTGCGAAGCCGCGCTTGTAATAGATTGTTGCTGTTTGGCTGCTAGTCGGGTTCGTCGTTACTGTAATTGCAGTGCTTGCCGCCGACACATTGCCGGCAGCATCCTTCGCCTTGACCGCAAAGCTATACGCTGTAGCCGCCGTTAATCCTGTCGCTGTATAAGTTGTGCCTGCCGCTGAATCGATCTTCACGTTATCACGATAGATGTCATAGCCCGTCACGCCGACATTATCGGTCGAGGCTGTCCAGGAGAGATTCACCGTTGTATCCGTATGAGAAGGAGATGCTAGCGCTGTTGGTGCTGTCGGAGCCTGCGCATCCAACCCTTGGTATTCATTCCACAAGGTGTTTACTGGAGTTCCCGTAATGGTCTGGAATGCGTCCGGCGTCCAGTTGACCCCATCGAACGGACTCAGGCTGGCGTTGATGTCGCGGAGAAATCCCGGATGCTTATGCTCGCTGATCCAGCGCAGGAAGTTGCCCGTTACCCCGTAGCTGCCCTGCCAATTGCCTCCTAGCGTCTGCTGATGGTAACGATCATGATAACCGACCTCGAAACGTACTGCGTCGGCCATTCCTTCCACCATATAGCCAATCTCACCGTAGCGACTGTCATCCAACTGATAGGCATGGGTCAGCTCATGATAGAGAATGCCGATAATTTCCTCTCTTAGCGGCTGGCCGGAGTCATAGTAGCTTTTGAGATATCCGGAGGAGAAACCGATGTGAGCCTCGGTTGCGCTGCCGGACTTCCATGCGACGCCCGGCTCATCCACAATTTTGATGACAATCTTTTGGAGATGGAAAGGCAATTCACCCGGATTCGCATAAAGAATGCTGACGAGCTTACGCACAATTGCTTTTACATGCTGTTCCGGATTGGGCAGTGCTTGTTCGAACAGATAACCGTTGCCGGCAGTGTCCAGATTCTGAACTTGTACGACCGGATTAACGAGATGCCAGATGTCATTCACAAGGGAGAACTCTACTTCTCCTACTTGCAGGATGGACCCGCTGTTGTTCTGCAGCTCCAGCTTGTAATATTGGTAGGCAGTGTTATGGCTTAACAAATAATGGTTGCGCTGATGCCGCTTAATGAAATTTTCATTGGTTTTGGTATCGATGTCAGTCCATTGGATGCCGTCATTGGAGCCCTTCAGAATCCATTGCTTAGGATCCCGCTCTTCCGCATCATTGGCAGCGGTGATGGCATATCCGTCGATCGTGACAGGGGTGCCGTAATCGAATTGCAGCCAGCCGCTATTCTGGAAAGTCAGCCATTTGGTCGTGCTGGTGCCGTCTACTGCCTTTTCTTTGGATTCATTAGGTGCATTCTCCCCGCTCGCTGTAACGGTAGGGTGAATGGTCGTATATGGCGTTCCGTCATAAAGCTTGATCTCCGCCAGTTGGAGGATGGACCCGCTGTTGTTCACAAGCTCCAGCTTATAGTAGCTATAGGCCGTTGTATTCGTAAAGGTGAAGGACAAGGTCTTGTACCGATAGTCAAAATCCACATTTTGCCGCGTGTCCAATGTCGTCCAGCTCGTGCCGTCATTCGAGGCTTTCAAGGTCCAATTGAGCGGATCTCTCTCGGGACTGTCATCTGCCGCAGTGATCGAGTAGCTGTTGATAGCATAAGTCTGGCTGCCGGCAAATTGGTATTGAATCCAGGCGGTACCGGAGAACACCAGCCACTTGGTGTAGGGATTGTTGTCAAATGCCTTTTCCTTGCCCTCAAAATCCGGGCTTTGGTCGCTGCTTACCGCAATCGTTCCTCCTTCGGTCCGATCAATCGCACCGCTTGTTGTTGTCGTCGCTGCCTCAGCAGTTCCTTGACCGGACAATAAGCTCACACTAATAAGCACCGCCAATACCATTAACCAAATTCTTCTCATCTCTACAACACTCCATTCTATTTACTATTGTTGGCGTTTCTACCAAACGCCGTGATCATATAGTAGCACTAAGTTTATATGATAACTAGTATATTTATAGTAAATATAAAAAATAATTTTACATGGGTGCCTTCGAGGTAAATTCCATCCGTATTGTTGCCGGAACAAGCTACTGCTAGTGAGTATCATTACCGGATGCAATGCTGCAACTTTTGCGAAATTTCTAGAGTCCATAGTTTAAGCAACAATATATGCCAGGGAGTGCTGCATGATGAAGAAGATGGTGTTGTCGCTGGTAGCGGTTGTATTTCTAGGTGTTGTATGGATTGCACCTGCAAAGGCTAATTCTGCGGTTCATAATGGGATTATGATTCACAGCTTGGTTCTCGAAGACAGGACCTTTACGGGTAAAGTGATTAATAATCGGACGTATGTCGATCTATTCGGTTTGTTGAATTGTCTTCCGTTTCTAGTGAATGCTAAAGGTGTCAGTTGGGAACCGGATTCGAAAACACTATCAATTTATCCCGATTTGGGGGATCAAAGCAATTACTTACAGTTTCAGTCGGAGCGAGACTATTTTATTGCCAATGGAGAGAAGGTTGAACTTGGCTCCGAGATTATTTTAATCAAAGGCAGGATATACCTTCCTCTTAAATCGATTGCCGACTATTATCAGTTGGCTATTGCTTGAGATAAAAAGAGCAGTACGGTTACTTTAAGCGGGGATTCTGAGCAAACAGCGGAATATGAATTTCAGTACGCTAGAGATTGTTTATATTTATGGATAAATATAGTTTATTTAAGTATAATATTCATTATTTATCTATCTATCTATTAAGGGGTGGGAATATGCGTCATCATGCTGCTAAAGTATGGCTATGTATGCTTCTCATCATCGCGATTTCTTGCCAACCGGCATTTGCTGCGAAGAAATCAAGTGATGTGAAGGTCAAAGTAACACTGGTGAGTGTAGAGCTTGTGGAAAACAATCATGTAGGCAATGATTGGGCTACTGCTGCTGCAGTTAACGGCAAGGCTATGGAAGAAGGCGGAAGTCAGACGTTCAGCATTAAATCTACTGGATCTTTCAAGCTCAAAGCATCGGCAGAGGAGCAGGATAAAATTCCCGATACAGGATCAGCGGAAAAGTCGATCAAGGCTTCTTCAATATCGGGTACCAAAGAATATGTATTGAATGTCGAGGTAGTGGAGAACAGAGGCCGTTACTCTGGTAATACGGCCCATTGGAAATTTACTTTCAAGGCCGAGAAAGCATAACGACGGGAAGGGGCTGTCCAGAAATTTTTAGGAATGACAGCTCCCATTTTAAGAAGCTGCACGATGTGGAGTGCCTGCGATCATGGGCTGATGACGTACTCCTCGCCAGAGGACGATCCGTCATTCAAACGCCGCCCGGAGACATGCACGGTACGGAAAAAGTGACAAGCGAGCTGCGAGCCAGGCGAAACCTGCGAAACGGCATGTATTTGCTCGTTTCTGGCCCAATGAAGGTGAAATACCTGCCAGCGAGCAGGTATTTCACCTCAGTTTCTCCTCAACGACCGATTTTCCCAAAAATCCATGCATGATCGCAGGCATTTCACCATGTATGGCGTCTAGCAACCGAAATTCATGCACATTCGCAGGCTTCTTACTCCGTCTGCTGCTCCAGCGGGAATAGGAGCTCCGCCGCGGTCACCGTGGCGATTGCATCAGAGGATGCAGGTCAGGCATGAGGCTCGATGCCTTTGGCGATCCAGGATTCGCGCGTTGGTCCCAGCACATCGGGCAGAGGCAGGCCTGCCTGGCGCATAAGCACGGTCATCTGCCCGCGGTGATGAATTTCGTGTTTGAGGAAGTAGTGTACGGTGGCACTATTTTGCCATTCCTCGCCCATTATCGTTACGGATTGCCTGATTGTCTCATCGGTCCACTGGCTCTTCACAGCACGCAGCAAAGCTTGCCCCAATCGGCGATATTCACTTGCAATCCTGGCGGCTGATGCAGGAGGAAGCTCCTCTGCTGGCGGCTCATCGAAGGTGAGTCCCGTGGATGTCAGAAAATGAATGGTCTTCACCAAATGCCAGGCGATCTGGCCCAAGGAACGATAATTATCCGCAACAGTCTGCCCCAACGACTCATCGGTAAGGGTGTCCAGCACCCGCGCTGTAATCGCAAACTCTGCCTCCCATTCCTGAGTGAAATCGTTAACGGTTCTAAACATACCGCATTCCTCCATTAATCGTGTGATTGTCGTTCTTAGCTTGTATTATAGTGGAGGTTCACTGACAGCTACGGTCAGTGGAGATGGAGCGGAATCCCTTTGCTATTTTTACTGCCAATATTTTCAATAGGATATGAATCCGGCACCCCTGCACGGCTGAGAGGGCTGTCGCATGTCCTTCCAATTTATATGGAAACCATTAGACCTCTGCCTCCAATCATGGTATACTACGTGCGATTCTACGGTTCATGATCCCTTTATATAGAGAAGGAGCAATGCATCCATGCCAGGTAGACAAGAGGAAGAGCTTAACGGCATTACACATCTGGGCAATCAAGGCACTGCCTATTTGTTCCAATACAGTCCGTCCATTCTGGAGGCGTTCGACAATAAGCACCCAGGCAGGGATTATTTCGTCAAATTCAATTGTCCGGAGTTCACCAGCTTGTGCCCGATCACTGGCCAGCCGGACTTTGCTACGATCTATATCTCCTATATTCCCGATGTGCGGATGGTGGAGAGCAAATCGCTCAAGCTGTACCTGTTCAGCTTCCGCAACCATGGCGACTTCCATGAGGATTGCATGAACATTATTATGAATGATCTCATTGCATTAATGGCCCCCCGCTATATCGAGGTATGGGGGAAATTCACGCCGCGGGGCGGGATCTCCATTGATCCTTACTGCAACTGGGGCAAGCCGGGCACCAAATATGAGGAGATGGCGGAATATCGCCTCATGAATCATGATCTCTATCCCGAGAAGATCGATAACCGCTAATCCTTATTCGACAAGAAGGGCTGCACCGCATGGTAGATGTTCGTACTACCGTCGGCGCAGCCCTTCTTGCGTGCAGATTGAACCTATTCGATCATGAGAATCTCCCGAATATCCGCCTCCGTGAGGGAGGATAATGCCTCCTGCCCGGGCTGGATCACTTCATCGATGAGAGCCTTCTTCCGCTGCTGCAGCTCATTCATCTTGTCTTCGACAGTCCCTTGGGAGACGAGGCGGATCACCTGCACGACATTCTGCTGTCCGATCCGGTGTGCCCGGTCTGCGGCCTGCTGCTCTACGGCGGGATTCCACCATAGATCATAGAGAATGACGGTATCCGCTCCGGTCAGATTGAGTCCGGTGCCCCCGGCTTTAAGCGAGATCAGGAACAGCTCGCGTTCACCTTCATTGAACTTGCTGCACAGCTCGACCCTCTCCCTGGCAGGAGTGTGGCCGTCCAGGTAGAAATGCGATACGCCGCGATAGCCAAGCTCCCGTCCGATCAGTCCCAGCATCTCGGTGAATTGCGAGAAGATGAGCATTCGCTTCCCCGCACTCCTGCACTCCTCTACTATTTCCATCAGCTGCTCGAATTTGGCGGAGCTTCCGGTATAGCCTTCGACGAACAGGGCAGGGTGGCAGCAGAGCTGGCGAAGCCGGGTCAGGCCTGCAAGAATTTTGATCCGGTTCTTCTGGAAGGTCTCCTTGTCCAGATGCTTCACCGTTTCATGGCGCAGCTTGGCCAAATAAGCGATATACAGCTTTTTCTGCTCCGGCAGCAGCTGGGATACTTGCAGCATCTCGATCTTCTCCGGCAGCTCCTCCAGCACATCTGTCTTCAGTCTCCGCAGCAGAAACGGGCGGATTCGCTTTGCGACAACCTCCCGCGACAGCTCATTGAAGTCCTTCCTGCTTGGGAACAACGCCGGGAATACAGCGTCGAAGATGGACCACAGCTCCTCCAGTCTGTTCTCTACCGGAGTGCCGGTAAGCGCGAAACGATGCAGGGCCCTGATTCCCTTCACGGTCTGTGCTGTTTGTGTCGTGTAATTTTTGAAGGCCTGCGCCTCGTCGAGAATAAGCGTATGGAACAATTGACGGGCATACAGCTTAATATCCTTGCGAAGAAGCGGATAGGAGGTGATGATCACATCTGCCGAAGACGCATTGCTCAGCAGCCGTTCCCGCTCGGCGGTGCTGCCGTCAGCAATCACCGTCCGGATCTCCGGCGCGAATCTCGCCAGCTCGTTGCTCCAGTTATAGATGAGAGAAGCGGGAGAGACAATTACAGCAGGCAGCGCCTGGCTTCTAATCTCCGGAAGTACGGAGAGAAGGAACGCGATGCTTTGCACGGTTTTGCCCAGTCCCATGTCATCCGCAAGAATACCGCCGAAGCGATAGTGGGCGAGTGTCTTCATCCATTGATAGCCATAGGCCTGATAATCCCGAAGGACGTGAACCAGCGTGCCTGGCACAGGGAAATCCAGATGATCGGGATTTCGCATGTGATCCAATAATTTGCGGAATGACCGGCCGAGCTTGACGGTATTGCCCCTTTCAGGGGAATTCATCAGGTGGAGGCCAGCCGCAACCGGAAGACGGAATTCTCCCCCTCTCAGATCCCAATTGTGCAGACCTACCTCGTTCATGAACCGGATGATCGCCTGAAACTCCGACGTCTCCAGCGGCAGCATCGCCCCGCCTGGCAGCTTGTAATATTTGCGCTTCTCTTCGAGCGCCTTCAACAGCTTGCGGATTTCTCCTTCTGGAATAGCCTCGATATCAAATTTGAAATCCAGCCACTCGGTTCGTTCATCCACATCAACCTTTACCTTGGGAAAGAGGGGGCCGGGATGAATTCTTGCCTTCACAGCAGAGGTAGCATATACATCCAGCAGCTTCTCCAACTGGGGTACGATATGGTGCAGAAACTCGAATTCGGAATCTTCGCCATTCATAATATATCCGCTCTCGGTCTTGGCGAAGTCGCCCTGCTCCATGAGCTCCACAATCTGCCGCTCCGCATCCCCGTCACGCATGAGAATCCGTTCCTCGCCGCGCCGCTTTCCTGCGTCCTCCAACGGATTAATGATGATGTCGCCGTATTGAAATTCCACGCTTGCAAGAAGCCGGTCCTTCACCCGATCCAGATAGAGCTTGGCCTTCAGCTGCGGCTGCACGATTCGGTCGGCGATCGACTTGGCGATATGAACCCTCCCGACCTTCATCAAGCCGGGTACGACCTTCTCCATGAAAGGCTCCATCTGCTGGGGCGGAATTCGAATCTGGCGCTCGCGGGAATCTTCAAGCATGCCCTTCAGCTCCGATAGCTGCCTGCATTGTTCGATGGGCAGCTTCAGCAGCTTGCCGCCGGCAAGGACAAGCCCGTAGGATTCCATCACAATAATCCGTTCGAAGCCGTGGATGTCGAGCTGATATTCCCCCTTATGCTGTGCCTGATCAACATGAAAAGCCAGCGGAATCGCTTCGTTCGAGAGATGAAGCCCGTCTGACAGAAGGCCGTCCTGTTCCAGCTGGGAGGATGGAGCCTCGGCAAGAAGAGGGAGGAGCGCTTTCCATGAGACGGGAGGGATGATCAGTGTCCGGTCGTTGTTCCTGCTCTTCCTGCTGCTCTTGGCAGCTGCAGTGTTGAGGCTTGCAGCCTCCTGATAGATCTGCTCGTTGCGGTAGATTCCGATCAGTTGCGCGATGACAGCATGATCCTCCTTGCGAAAGCTGTGAAGCTGCGGATCGTATGTGAAGTGGCTGGAGAATACATAGGCCTCCCGGCGGTCGATCTGTTCCAGAAAATCTTTTATATGCTGCACGATATACGGCCGCTTGAGTCCGAGCTTGATTTCAAGGCCGAACATGTACTTGCCATTGCCATATGGCAGGGGCATGCAGGTGAAGGTGACATTAAGATCAGCTCTGGATTCAAAATGGGTTCTCGCGGTGGTTGGAAGAACGGGTGTGCGGCTATCGGCGAATAATGCCACCATGCTGCTCGCAAGCTCTGCTGCAGAGTTCTCTTGCTCCAGGTTGGCCGAATGAACCGGCAGTTGCCCTGCAGCGCGGATATTAAGCAGGACAGCAGCAATATGCTTGCAGTGCTTGTCATAGGAGAAGAAGGTGGAGCAGCTGCATTCCGCATCCACACTGCCGTCCCGGGCGATTTCCACACTGACCTGGTAGCTGCCGTTTTCCTTAACGGTTGCTCTATAGATGCCCGATTCGGATTGATAGTGATTCAAGGTGACTTTACCCGAGCGGTAATAGGCGGCACCTTTATTATAAGAAGCGTGACCGCATAAATTTTTGATGGCCTGCTCAGTCAGTTGGAAGCTCATTGCGGTGATCCGTCCTTTCGGCTTGATGCCATAACTACCGTTTATGGTACAACAAAAGGGACCGAATAGGCGAGTGCTCCGCTGCCGGACATGCGGCAAAGCCGGGAAGAGACGGCCAAGCTTTACATCTCTCCTGGAATGCAATACGATATATGGCATCGGGTGGACGGACTCAAATTGGAGGATGACAACATTGCAGGTAATCGAATACAGTGTGGAATTGATTAAAGATCCGTTCGGGATATTAACGGGCCAGCGGTTTGAATTTGTACTGGATCTGGAAATCGCGGAGGATGATGAGCTGTATTCCGAGAACGGGGTGTATGCGAAGGTTATTTATCTAGTGGATGACAGCCGGAGGGAAATCGTCAAGTATGATCTGTATGAGCGAACGACAGACCGGTACCTTGACTTCGTACTGGACCCTGAGGAAGAAACGGCTGTAGCTGCTTTCTGCGCGGAGCATTACGACAAGAACTGAACAGGGAGCTGCCTGAGTCAGTCCCGGATGATGTGAAAAGATGCCTCCAAACCACTAAAAAGGGATTGGAAGCATCTTTTTCATTATCTACGGGGGACTTGGCGGGGATTCTGAAATCATCCAATAACTTTCCGGACAACCCCTTCTCCAAGCGTGGTTTGACGGTAGCGTGACGGAGTAAGAAGCCTGCGAATATGCATGAATTTCGGTTGCAAGACACGATAATGGTAGAATGCCTGCAATCATGCATGAATTTTGGGGGGAATCGGCCGTTAAGGAGAAATGAAGGTGAAATACCTGCACTCTTGCAGGTATTTCACCTTCATGGGGCCAGAAACGAGCAAATACATGCCGTTTCGCATGTTTCGTCTAGATCATGGCTCGCATCGCGCATGTTTTGGCGTTTGAATGATGGATCGTCCTCTGGCGAGGAGACGTCAACAGTCCCATGATTGCAGGCATTCTGCATCGTTCAGCTTCTTTAAAGCGGGGGCTGAGGATTTCCAAGAAGGACTTCCTCACAGCCCCTCGTCCGTTCCTAAGATTAGAACACTAAAGAGTAGTTGGCGCCATTGTTGTTATCCCAATAGGTTACGCCATTGACCGTGTAGGAGATTGCGAATTTAATCGGCTGTCCGGTGGCAGCAAAGTTGAAATTCCAATTCTCGAACGCATTGCCGGAGTTGGCAACGAAGCTGTCATAAGACGCGTTCGCTGTCTGGGTTGTGGCCCAGTTGTCATAGGAATAGACGATTGTAACGGTTTTTGTCGGCGCCAGGTTCTTCAGATAGATTTTGCCGCCAACATAGAGTCCGGAACGGTTGGAGTAATAGGAGGATTCATACAGCTTCAGAGCAGCTTTGCTCAGAATCTTGTCAGGCTCGGAAGCTCCTCCTACCTTGTAGTTGCTGCTATTATTGTTGTCCCAGTAAGTCTGGCCGTTGACTTCATATTTAATAGCAAATTCAAATGTTGTAGAGAGCGGGGCATCTATATTAAAATTCCAAGCCTCGTTTCCGCTGGCAAGAGTGGCTGTATAGGAAGCGGATTGCTCCTGCCATATACCGCCGCCTGTCGTGTACACAACCTTGACTTGCTTGGTTGGCGACAAATTCGTCACTTCCACGCTGCCCGATAGACGGGAAAGATTATTTGGAGTTGCTATTATGGTTTTCGTATGTGCATAGGACAGCTGGACGTTAGGGTCATAAGCATTGGCTTCACCACTGAATGAAGCGCTAAATCCAAAACTTAGTAACAGAGCAAAAGCAATAAATAAAGTTCCCATTTTTCTTGTAGCTTGCATTTCTCATCACTCCTAAATTTTTATAGTCTATAAAACGCGACAGTCCATCCTCTCCCAGCAAAATACAATAGGGCACTTCTTTTGCCGCCTATCCCTCCTTTGAATGCAAGCAACCCCGGGCTTCCGATTAGGAATCCCGGGGTTGTTCAAAACCGCGAAGGTTTCAAAGCATTTCCCTCAAATTATCATCCAAGGTAGTCTGCTACAAGGTGTGCCTTAATTATAGAATCGTCTTCCAAAAGAAGTCAATTCCAACTAAAGAACCCATTCTTCTCGTCTTTCATGGTATCGGGAACCTACAAATCTAGTCTTCGTTATCTAAAGGCTGGTATTAGGAGCAGGTGAGAAAAATGGGCGAAAACAGTGGCGATTCCCCTGGTTTTGTTGGTGTTGCGCGGAGTTTGTAAGGATTGCCCCGCCAGCATGGCGCAGCAAGCATTGGACTAGCCTTTCCAATACGTGTATATTACGTGTATATGTTAAGGTTCTGTTAGTGGATCGGAGGAAGATGAAATGAGTACCCATCATGAAATATACATGAATCTGGCGTTACAGACGGCCGCAGCGGCCAAAGGCCAGACCGAACCGAATCCGCTGGTCGGATCCGTTATTGTCAATCATAATCGCATCGTAGGAATTGGCGCTCATCTGAAAGCAGGAGAGCCGCATGCAGAAATTCATGCCATTCGAATGGCCGGGGAGTACGCGCGCGGCGGGACGATCTACGTTACGCTTGAGCCCTGCTCCCATCATGGCAGAACAGGGCCATGCGCGGAAGCGATAGTCGAGGCAGGAATCAGCAGAGTGGTAGTAGCCACGTTGGATCCGAACCCGCTCGTATCCGGCCGGGGCATCCGCATTCTTCAGGAAGCGGGCATCGAGGTTGAGGTTGGTATCTGCGAGCAAGCGTCCAAGAGAATGAATGAAGTATTCAACACCTTTATCGTCCAGAGGCGTCCCTTCGTGACGATGAAAGCTGCGACCACGCTGGATGGCAAAATCGCCTCGGCCTCATCTGACAGCAAATGGATCACCTCCGAGGACGCGCGAGCTGACGTGCACCGTTTGCGCAATGAGAACGGAGCCATATTGGTGGGAGTAAACACGGTTATGAAGGATGACCCGGAGCTGACAACACGGCTTCAAGGCGGTCGCAATCCGCTGCGAATTATTGTGGACTCCACTTTGCGTATTCCACTGGATGCCAAGGTAGTTGCAGATGGCAAGGCGGATACATGGGTGTTCACAAGCGCCAATCATTCCAAGGATAGAAGAGCGGAACTTGAGGCTCTTGGCGTATCCGTCTTTGCAACCAAAGGCAGCGATACCGTCGATTTGTCCGAAATGCTGGACATACTGGGCAGCCGTAATATTTCTTCCCTGCTAGTAGAAGGCGGAGGAGAAGTGAATGCGTCTTTCATGGCGGGCAAGCTCGTGGACAAGCTCATCCTCTATATCGCGCCTAAGCTTATCGGAGGCAGAGGCGCTCCTACATTTCTGGAAGGGGCCGGGATTGACAAGATGAAGGATGCCGTTGAATTTGCTGATGTTGATATGAGCAAGGTAGGTGTGGATTATCGGTTCACCGGCTATCCGAAGTGGCAGTAGGACGAAGGGCCGGAAGGCGTGTATCCCGTAAAGGATGATCGTCGCATCGCGTGCTGCGAGCTGCGCGTGAACCGTGCGCACCTCCCGGCGCGCGGTGCCATCGCGGCATGCGTGCCATCGCGGTATGCGGTGCATCCCGGCATGCGGCGCCATCGCGGCGTGCGGTGCCATCGCGGCGTGCGGTGCCATCGCAGCAGCATGCGGTGCCATCGAGGTGTGCGGTGCCATCGCAGCAGCATGCGGTGCTCGGTCACACTTCGGCGGTCAAACCTCGCGGCGAAGGCTGTCGTGTTACGGGAGGTTATTGCAAGCGGCAATCCAACCAGCGAGCGATAAACCAGCCAACGATAATCCAACCAGCCAACCAGCAAGCAATAATCTATAGTTGACAGCACAAGAGAAGGTGCTATAATAGCAATATATCCGACTTAACTTATTGGATATATATGAATTGGAATAACGGTCAACCGTTCATGCGGAGACATTCTCTATACGAGGATGTCTCTTTGTTGTACAGCAGACCAACGGGCGGAGAAGGTTGCTTGTGGGACGGCTGTACCCCACGTGGAATAGAGAGAGTGGAGAGCTTGTATACAAATAGAGAATAGACAGGAGAGATGGCCATGAGCAATCAAGTTATTGCGGCACAGCGTTTTGGAATCGATCTGGGAGGCGGACATTTCATTCATGGTGAAGTGAAAGCAGTAGATGATGGAACGGTGAAGCCTGTTCTAGTTCTCAGCCATGGCTTCAAGGGTCATAAGGATTGGGGGTTCTGGCCGGAGGTGTCCCGGCGCTTCGCAGAGGAAGGCTTTTATACGATAAGCTATGACTTTGCGAGAATTCATGCACGCAATGAAGGACAAGACGAGCGTGTAGTGGCAGCAGTCAGTACCGTTAGCCGCGAGGTGCGCGACATAGAGGCTGTAGTGAATGCAGTGCGTAAAGGCGAACTGCCGTTTGCGAATGAAGCTGATCCGGAACGATTGGCGATATTGGGACACAGCCGGTCGGGAAGCAGCAGCATTATCTATGCTGCCGAGCATCCCGGAGTCGGCGCAGTAGTTGTATGGAACGGCGGCAGCACACCGGCTCTTCCGGCGGGCGGGAATGGCGAACAGCTTTCCTATCACGATCAGGCGATTATTGCGGACATAGAGAGCAATGAAGCGAGATTTGATGTTGCGAATAAATTTCAATCGCTGTCTGTGCCAGCTCTTCTTGTGCAAGGGACGAATGACAACGAGCGATTGCTGGCCCACAATAAGCGGCTGCAGGAAATCGCGCCCGATCAGCATTTCGTATCCATTGCAGGCGGCGATCATACTTTTGGTGCAGTGCATCCTTATGAAGGGGCGACTCGCGAGTTGGACGAAGCCTTTGCAGAGACGGTTCAGTTTCTGCGTACTGTGTATTGATCTTAATAATGATGATCGAATCCCATAAAGGATGCAAAGGAACCTTCAAAACCACTTTGAAAGTGGAGATGAGGGTTCCTTTTTTAGTCGAGCATCACTTGAAGAGCAGGAGCTGAGTATGCCCAAAATGACTATTTGGGGCAGCCTCATGCCTGTGTTGTGCAGAATCCAACTTAGGCAATCGCTGTAAGCGGATAATTTCATGCTACAGTGCGGAAAACAGGGGAGCGATGTGCTGTAAACCGATACAACCATTTTACAAGTGGGAGGGTGTCGCAAAATCACCATTTCGCCAATGTTGTAAACAGAAACATCCATGCTACAGGGAGGGGGAAATCGGGAGCAACATGCTGTAAACCGAAAAACCAGCTAACAGATGTGCAGTACCACCATGATGAGCTAACTTTGGGGTAAGCTGCCGGGGAGCTGTCTGCATCTGCAGGGCAAATTTTCGCTAATTTCCACTTGTCTTCGACAAAAATTGCAATCAAATTCGTTCCACAATATAACAGGGTATGTTAAAGTAGAAAATAGAGTATTCGTAGAGTATTCATAGAGTATTCATAGAGTATTCATAGAGTATTCATAGAGTATTCATAGAGTATTCATAGAGTAGCATAGTGTTGTAGCAGCAGTGATTTTATTACATATTTTTTTATATATAGCATTTTATTAGCGGGTCTTCTGATCGATATATTGCAAGGGAGCGTGGATATTAGCTATGAAGACGGAAAAGAAGCACAAGGGATCCATTAGCAGGTTCGCCAAATTAATGATTGCTTCGGCGGGTATAGCGGCATTGGCGGTAGGAATTCCGGCCATTGCGGCTGCATCCCTTCCTCCTGGCGGGGGAGGAGGGACGATTCTAATCGAGAATGAGCGCGTTCAGGACTATCTCGATGATCACTTCTCTGGCACGCTGCGGGCGGGGGATAATCTCACGATCGATTTGAATGCTATATTTGATGAGCCGGGGGCGCTGGAATATTCCGTTGTGGTGCAGAATGCCAGCGTTGCGGATGTGAAGGTAGCGGATGATACAACCAATCTGCGCATCGGTCTCAAGAAGCAAGGAACGACAATGGTTACTTTGTCGGCCAAAAAGCAGGGGCAGCATTTCGTCGAGAAGTTCCGTCTTACAGCCAGTGCGAATTCGAGTCTGGATGCGAACGGAGATGGGGCGGGGATTGATGAGGTCGTAAAATACTTCAAGGCGCATCCGGAGAAGTTCAGCCGCATTGAAGACTACCGTAATCTGCTGCAGGCCGCGGTAAGCAGCACGGTAACCATGCCTAACCATGCTCCGGCCAAGAGGGATGGCGCCCTGTCGGAATTGTACTTATTCCAGGGAGGACAAACCAGGCTGGACATGAATGAATTATTTCAGGATGAGGACGGGGACCAGCTGACTTTCACAGTGGAAGCTCAGCCTCTCAATAATGGCATCGTAGAGCTGCTTATGGAGAGTAACGGGATGCTCCAGGTTAAAGCTTTGAACTACAGCCAGCAGCCTGTGAATGCCATTGTGACTGCCAGTGACGGCACAGCAGCGACGGCGAGGACTTTTCAAATAACGGTGCTCAAAAGCAATCATCCCCCGGTCGCACATGCCGGAACGCTGTCCTTAGCAGAGGATACGGCCGCAACGGGTACGCTGTCTGGTACAGATGTTGATGGTGATGCTATTACTTATAGTCTCGAGAGCCAGGCAAACAAGGGAACGGTGACGATCACCAATTCAAGCACGGGAGCGTACACCTATGTGCCGAACCCTAATGCCAATGGTCCCGATACGTTCACGTTCAAGGTCAGTGATGGCACGGCTTATTCAGCGGCGGCTCAAGTCAGTGTACACATTGAACCGGTCGAGGATCATATTGTCGTCCATCCGCAGTACAAAGTCGGTATCAACAATGACGGGGCAGTAACGCTCAGATTGAATCAGAAGATCGAAATTGATATGGAGCGCATCTTCAGCAATCCGGACAACAAGAGTGTGGAATACGGCTATACGTATGACGACCGGCTGGATGTCTCTATGGAGGGTAACTACTTGACCATTGCTGGAAGGCATGAAGTGTCAGAGAGTCCCTTTATTGTTAATCTTAAAATTAAAGAGAACGTGGAAAATAGTGAATGGTTCAGTTATCCCATTAGAGTGGTTGTTACTGAGGAGGATGACCTGGCCAATATGCGGATAACTCCGGACCCGGAGTCGCCGGTTGATCTGGATCTGGCCGAATATTTCGACCTTGGCGGGCTGAATGATTGGACATTGTCCGTGGCGAGCAAGGATGCAGACAATGGCAGCCTCAGCTCATCGTTAGCGGGCACGTCTCTCACGCTTCGCGGCCTCGCGGACGGCGCGTCGAAACTTAGTGTGAATGTCGACGATGGACATGGCGGCGTGATCATGGACGAAATCATCGTCTATGTCGGAGAATGGCTGCCGCATGATATCGGCACCCAATACTTGAACGATGATTATGAGGTCGGTATTTTTGCGGATATAGATCTTAGCGAGATTTTCTACGGTGCGGTTGAATATCAAGTGACCGGGATTGAGGATGTCAATCATGTCACTACGGACAGGCCGCTGCACGACTGGTTCGGGTCTGCTTACGGCAGTATGCTGAGAGTGATGTCTACGGCTGCGGATCCGGCTTCGGTAACCGTGCGGGCAAGGAATGAATTCGGACAAGAATCGGAGTACGAGCTCCATTTTATAATGAATTATTCGCCTCAATATGTCGGCGGCGTGGAACCGATTATCGTCATCAAGGGCCAGACCTATCTGCTGAATATGAATGATCCTGTCCGGTTCGAGGACGCGGATGGCCATGAGATGACGTTTAGCGCCGAAGTAGATGATGCAAACAATGTAACCGTTAAACCAGCTAACGGATCGATTATACCGCTCATTGGGGAAGAGGTGGGGGAAACCATGATTCATTTGAATGCCGACGATGGCCATTCTACTCCCTATTCCCTTCATTACTTTGGTGTTCCGCTCGCTGTACTGGAGAGTATGGGGGATTATGTGAGGTTTGCCGATGCTCACGGGGAGAGTCAGGAGCTAACTTCAACCGTTGATATCGCGTCCCACTTGAATGGATTGACAGGACCGTACACGGTTTCGGTATCCGAAAGCTCAATTATAGATTCTTATGATATAGACGGCTCTATGCTGTCACTCACCGCGAAATCCGTCCATGGCAATCGGATTTATGGAAACGCGATGCTTACCGTCACTGTGTCCGATGGCACAACGTATAGAGACTTTAATATTTTTGTATATATTCCGAGACAAATCTATCATTAGCAGCGAAGGCTGTTGAAAGATTGAAGGCGGGTCAACCGCCGCCATGAAAAGTCGTGCAAGGCCAGGCGGTACAAAGCGGTGCAAAGCGGTGCAAAGCCATGCAGGCTAGACGATGCAAAGCCGTGCAAAGCCATGCAGGCCAGGCGGTACAAAGCCGTGCGAAGCCATGCAGGCCAGGCGGTGCAAATCCAGGCCATGCCAGTCGATGCAAAGCCGTGCGAGGCGAGAGAATTCCTGCGAAAAGGCAGCCTTTCTCTCGTCCCAGCCTTCTGAAGCGAGAAAGCCTGCCATAGAGCAGGCTTTCTCGCTGTATATGGCCCAATGAACCATTTTCGCCCTAAATGCCTGCCTGATCGCAGGTACTTTGCCTTTCAAGGCTTCTTTTAACCGAAAATCCTGCACTTTCGCAGGCTTCCCTCTCGTTTGGCGGGGTGGATGGTATACTCGTAGTGGAATCGATTTACGCAGAATGAAAGAGCAAAGGAGAGAGAACATGCCACAATTGCTTGTTCGAGGTATTGAGCCTCATCGGATGGCGCTCATTAGCGGCGCGCTTGTGGAAGAGTTAGCAGGGATATGCGAGTGCGGAAATGACAACTTCACCATTGATTGTCTGGCAACAACCTCTGTATTCGGCGGGGAGAAGGTGCCTACCTATCCCTTCATTGAGATTGGCTGGTTCGAGCGTGGGGATCAGATACGTGACCGGTTCGCAGCGGCGCTGACGAAGCATGTCCTATCGTTGGGACTGTCAGAAGTGGAGGTCGCATTCAAGGTCTATCAGGAATCAGCGTATTACATTAACGGCAAGTCATGCAGTTCATAGCGCACAAATCCAACCAGTCTATTAGTAGCATAGCGGCAAGCCAGCTAGCTGCACATTGATGTGGCCACCGACCGCCGTCATGCTATGCAGCAAAACAACGCACGTTGGGAGCTGAAAAAACCACATCCTCCAACGAAAAGAAAAGCGTAGAGCCAAGCGGCATCTACGCTTTTTCATATGGCGGGCAGCGTCTGCCTGCGGTCCAGACCGTACTCATTGTACGGACTTGCGATACTGTCCTGGAGAGCAGCCTGTTGATTTCTTAAATACTTTGCTGAAATATTTCTCGTCCGGATATCCCACCATCTCTGCAATCTGGATGATCTTCAGATGCGGGTTCTGCAGCAGCATCTTCGCTTTGTCTATCCGGGTTTTCTCAAGGAAATCGGACATGTTCCCTCCGGTCTCCTGCTTGAACCGCCGAGAGATGTATTCCCGGCTCAAATGGAAGCGGCTGGCGATATCCTGCAGCGTAATGCCTTGATTGTAATTCTGCTCGATATATTTGACGATGTCGTTGATCGGGCTGCGATCCTTCTGTCTCGACGATGTCAATACGTCAGAATATTTCATTAAGACGTCGGACAGCTCCGTCTGCCACAGGGAGAGCGATAGCCTGCCTTGATCATCAAGCGGGATCGGCAGCGCAAGGCTGGGCAGCTCTGCAGCCGAGCCGCTGCCCGCATCGCTGCTCAGCAGCTTGGCCCACTGCGAGCGCATTACTGTGAACTCGTGGCGCCATAGCTCCACCTGCTCGAACGAGATGGCGGGGAGCAGCTTCACATCCTCCAGCCAGTCATTAACGGCTACCGCTATCTCAGCTTCGCTGCTGCTGAGGAGCGCCATGCGGAAGGGCTCCTCGTAGTCCGAGAGGTGCAGCTTGCCGGCATTGGCATCTGTCCGCATTCCTGATGCTTCATAGACATGAAGCCAGTTAATATTCTGAAGCATATTCCGCTGCTTAAGAGCGCTCTTGGCCTCATCATAGGAGTTCTTCAAGCCTTCCGGAAAAGGGTGGGCCAAGCCGGCGCCGAAATCGAAGCGGGCTCGAAGCGAACGGTAGAAGCAGCTGTTAATCTCGGCCAATAGGTCATTTAATTCATCGAACCGGTCCCAATAGAAGATCACGATCTCGGATTCGCTGTTCCAATATCTGCAGGCATACCCGGCGTGGCGGCTTCTGAGCAGCTCATTGCATATATTGGTGAGCGCGAAGAAGAGCAGATCGCGATGATTGTTGAACTTCTCGGTTATTTTGCGCTCCACAAACTCCAGTCCGATAATAATAATCTGGCATTGCGGCATCTGCTCCCTGGATAATTGAAACTCATTGTGGAGGACATCCTTCACAGAATAATAGTAATTCACATCGGAGATCAGATTGGAGAACAGCTTGTCCCAGTAAACGGGCTTCAATTGGTTCATCTCAATCTTCTGCAGGTTCTGGTAGAGGCGGGCTGATTCCTCCTGCTCCCAGGAGAGCTTGGCCTTCTTGAGCGCTTCGCCCAGCACCTCAGGATCTATCGGCTTGAGAATATAATCAAGTCCCCCGTACTTCATCGTGCCGCGCACCAGATCAAAGTCGTCATGCCCGCTTATCGCGATCGTGCGGGTTGATGGCAGATGCTCATGAATCCACGCCATCAGGTCAACACCGCCTACAACGGGCATCATCATATCGGTTACGATAATGGCTGGCCGGTACTGCTTGGCAAGCTCGATGGCAAGGGAGCCGTTCTCCGCTTCAATTATACGTTCGACTCCGAGGGAGTCCCAATCAACCAGGAGCTTGATCGCTTCCCGGACATGCTGTTCATCATCTACGAGTAGCACGTTCATGTATGTTCTTGTCCTCCTATAGGATACGGAATGTGCAAGGTGACGGAGAAGCCTCTTGGCTGCTGATTGGCAACGATCATCCGCACATCCTCGCTAAAGTGCAAGCGCAGACGAAGCAGGACATTGCTAAGTCCAATGTTGTCCTGACCGTCTGGCATCATTTGGCTGGAAGGCTTATCGAGCTTCTGCTGCAGCTCTCCAAGCCGCCCGGCTTCCATCCCAAGGCCATCATCCTGAACGATAATGACCAATTCATGCTCAGCTGACCATTTGGATAGGATCAGAATTTCGCCCACCTCGCCAAGCGGCTCGAAGCTATGCTTGAATACATTCTCGACGAGCGGCTGAAGAATGATCTTGGGCACTTGTATCCCTAATGTTCCCTCTTCGATATCAAAGCTCACCATCAGCTTGTTGCCGAAACGCTGCTTCTGAAGCTCCATATAAGCCTTGACATGGCTGATCTCTTCAGAGAGCGGCACAATCGCCTCATTCGTGTTCATGCCGTAGCGCATCATCTTGGCAAGTGATGAGATGAGGGAATATACTTTGGGCGCTTGATGGTGAAGAGCAAGCGTTCCGATCGATTGCAGCGCATTATTGAGAAAATGAGGGTTGATCTGCGCTTGCATCGCCTTCATCTGGTTCGTCTTGTTGGCAATCTCCAGCTTATATTCCCGCATAATGAGGTCGGTTATCGTCTGCATCATGGAGTCGAACCTGCGAGCGAGAATACTGAACTCGTCATTGCCCTTGACCTCAATATCCACTTTCAGATTGCCGGACTGGATCTGATTCATAGAGCTGATCAATTTCTTGATCGGATTTGTAAAATGATAGGAGATATATAGCGTCGCAGCAACGACGATAACAAGAAAAATGGCAGCGATTATCGCATTAATCTGTGTGATTTGATTCGCGCTTCGGTGTAAATAGGAGTAAGGCTGCATCTTGACGATCGTCCACTCCGAATAATTTGACTTGATTTGGTCGTAAAATATAATGCCGGTAAAGTTGTTCTTGTCCTTCGTGTTCCATTCCAGATAGCCGTTCCCCGAGCTGGAATCGAGAACGCTCGGCACCCAGTTCTCTTCCAGCGGCTTGCCAAGCAGCTCCGGATTCTGCGCAAAGACGACGATTCCCTGCTTGTCGATAATGTACAGATTCTCCTCGTCGTTACGGTACAGCTGCTTGCTGATCTTGAACAGCTCATTCGCTTTCACATCGATGGACAGATAGCCAAGCACTTTGGTCGAAGGCGCAGCAACAATGGGCAGATGGAGCGTGAACACATTCGTGCTGGGCAGGTAAACATTCCATGGCACGCCAAAGGTATGGCTTTCATGGGTCGCTTCCAGGAAGGGACGCAATTTATCCGCGCCAGGCGGGTAGGGCGGCGTGTATGGGATCGTATCCGGATCGCGGAAGCGTCCCCGTGCGATCAGATAGGATTGGTCGTTGGCAAGCGTATGCAGATGGATTTGACTAATATCCCTCATGGATTGGTACATGTTAAGCAAATGGCCGTATATGCTGGTCTTATATATGGATGAGAAATCCTGCCTTTCAGCATTCTTGTTCACTTCGCGTTCAATAATGCCGAATAGGGATTCAGGCTCATTCATGGAGCGGTACACGCTTTTGGACGTTTGTTCGATGACGGTGAGGTAGTTCTCAATGTTGTCAGTTCCAAGCTGAATGAGATCCAGGTTCTCTTGAATGGATTCTTCGGATACCGTGCTTTTCGTGTAGAAATAGGATATGGCTATAGAGGTCATAATGGGAATAATTGTAGCTGCGAGTAGAAGTGCAATCAGTTTGTTGCGTATGCTTGTTCTGAACATATAGTCGGCGGCATCCTTTCTACAAGCGCTCTCACTCCCCATTTTACAAGCAAAGATCAATAAATTCCACCATAACCATCATCAATATCGGTGGTATCGGAGGGTTTGCAATTTTATACTGTTTGTACAGCTCTAGAATGATCGTTGTGTGAAAGGAGAGAAAACGATGAGAAAGAAAAGGGTAAGTGAGTGGCTCCAACAGACGATATTTGTGGGCCCGGGGTTCCTGTTCTTTACTGTGATTGTGCTTATTCCCTTCGTGCTTGGCTTTTATTATTCCTTTACGGACTGGAACGGGCTTGATATGGACAAGGCGCAATGGACTGGGATGGACAATCTTCGCAAAATCTTTACGAACGATGAGAAGTTCTGGGATTCGCTTTGGTTTACTTTGAAATTTACGGTGATTACGGTGATCGCCACCAATGTACTGGCTTTCCTGCTGGCTTTGGTGCTTGCAAGACCGCTCAAGTCAAGAAAGATACTGCGGACAGTATTTTTCATGCCGAACGTAATCGGGGGTATATTTCTCGGCTTCATTTGGCAGTTTATATTTACTAAAGGCTTCTACACGGTGGGCGAGAAGACAGGGTTCTCCTTCTTCGAATTGCCTTGGCTTGGAACGCCGCAAACCGCCTTCTGGGGTTTGATCATTGTATTCGTATGGCAGACAGCCGGTTATATGATGGTTATCTACATAGCCGCATTCGCAGGATTGCCTAAGGACTTGATCGAAGCGGCCAAAATCGATGGTGCAGGCTACGGACAACTGCTGCGCAGCATTCTGGTGCCAATGGTTATGCCGGCGATTACGATCTGCTTGTTCCTGACGATCTCGAGTGCATTCAAGATGTTCGACTTGAACCTGACGCTGACCAAAGGCGGTCCGGGAACATCGACACAATCACTGGCTTATAACATCTATACCGAGGCTCTGATCAACAATAAGTACGGGTTAGGAACTGCCAAAGCGATGCTCTTCTTCTTCGCTGTTTCGCTTATAACCGTTACTCAGGTCTGGTTAACTAAGCGCAAGGAGGTTGAGGCCTAATGGAAAAAGAAGAGAAATACGGCGGCAGTACATTCGTTATGGAGATTGTTGCGATCATACTGGGCCTGCTATTCCTGGTTCCTTTCTATTTCGTAGCGATCAATTCACTTAAGACACTCGGGGAGATTCTGGTCGACGCCGCATCCTTTCCTTCAGAAGTCATCTGGGCAAACTATTCCAAAGCATGGGAAGTCATCAAGTTCCCGAAAGCACTGTTCAATTCCGTATCCATTGTAATTGTCAGTGTATCGCTTATCGTTGTTGTGAGTACGATGACTGCCTACAGGTTCGTGCGCAGAGCGACATTGTTCAACAAAATCCTGTTCTCGATGCTCATCGCATCCATGATCATTCCGTTTCAATCGATCATGCTGCAGCTGGTTCGAATTACCAGTCTATTGGAGCTAAGAGGCAATTTCTATGGTGTCGTCGCCTGTTATATCGGATTCGGCTTAGCACTATCCACTTTCTTGTTCCACGGCTTTATTAAGACTGTGCCGCTTGAGATTGAAGAGGCAGCCGTCGTTGATGGCTGTTCGCCGCTCGGGGTATTCTGGAAGATTGTATTCCCGCTTCTCAAGCCGATTATCATTACTGTAGTTATTCTCAATACGTTATGGATATGGAACGACTACTTGCTGCCCGTGCTCGTTATAGGAAGCAACAAGGATCTGACGACCCTGCCGCTTGCTATAACAAGATTGTTCGGACAATATACGAAGCAGTGGGACTTGGCGCTTGCCGCGCTTGCAGTCAGCATCACTCCAATCCTTATCTTCTTCCTTTTCTTACAGAAGCATATTGTTGAAGGAATTACCGCAGGATCGGTTAAAGGATAGACCGGTGTTCGACAAAAGGGGTGGAAATAATCAACAAGTTCCACCTTTTAGGTCAACATCGTCTATTTTGAGACAATAAAACACAACCTATAATGAAGGTATGAATTCAAACAAACATAGGGAGGTCTTCAAATGAAAAGGTTTACATTACTGGCGTTAGTTGCAGCATTGTTGCTTATTACAGCTGCTTGTGGCGGCAATAACGCTAATGAGCCTAAGAAAGAAACAGGAACGAACACAGGAACGAACACGAACAAAGAAGAGCCTAAAAAAGATGTAACGATCAAAATGTTCCAATTTAAAGTGGAAATTGCTGAAGCTCTCGGCAAATTGGCTGAGAAGTATAAAGAAGAAACCGGCGTAACGGTAGAAATCGAAACGCATGGTGGCGGCGAAGACTACTCTGCATTGCTGAAAGCTGAGCTTGCAGGCGGCGGCGAGCCAGAAATCTACAACAACGGCGGATTCACTGGTCTGGTTCCTTACATGGACCGCGCTGCTGATCTTTCCGGCGAATCATGGGTAAGCAACACGGTTGATGCAGCGAAAGCTCCAACAACTGTAGACGGCAAACTGTTCGGTATGCCGATGAACACTGAAGGTTATGGTTTCATCTACAATAAAGACCTGTTCGCTAAAGCTGGCATCACGACTGAGCCTAAGACTCTTCCTGAGTTGACAGACGCTGTAGCGAAGCTGAAAGCTGCTGGTATCACGCCTTTCATGTCCACTAACGAGTGGTGGTCGCTTGGTATTCACTTCCTTAACGTAGCATTCGCTAACCAGCCGGATCCTGCTAAATTCGCAGAAGATCTTAAAGCTGGTACTGTAAAAATCAAAGACAACGAAATCTTCAAACAATGGCTTGACCTGGTTGACCTTGTATTCAACAATGCACAAGACAACCTGCTGACGACGGACTACGCAACTCAAGTTGCTAACTTCGCTAGCGGTAAAGCTGCTATGATGCAACAAGGTAACTGGACACAAGGCGATATCGACAAAGTAACGCCTAACATGAACCTTGGCGTACTTCCAATGCCTATCAACGACCAACCTGGTCACGTATATGTTGGCGTTCCGAACAACTGGATCGTTAACAGCAAATCCGCTAACCCTGAAGAAGCTAAAGCATTCTTGAACTGGATGGTTACTTCCGACACTGGTAAGAGCTTCATCACGAAAGAATTCAAGTTCATGCCAGCTATGACTGACATCGAAGCAACTGCAGCTGATATCGGCGTAGTAGCAGTAGGCGTAAGTGAAAAAGCAGGTGACGCACTTGGCTGGCACTGGGATCGTTTCCCAGACGGAACGACTCAAGGCTGGGGTGCTGCAATGCAAGAGTACCAAAGCAAGCAAATCAACAGAGACCAATTGCTTGAGAAACTCGACAAAGTTGTTGTCGATATCATGAGCAAATAATAGCAGCAAAGTATAGCAAAAACCGTACGGTAAGTGCAATCGCAACTTATCGTACGGTTTTTTCCTTGTGCAGCCTGTGGCCTGATCATAGTCACACTGTTTACTCTTGCTTGGCCATATACTCCTCCAACGTCAATTGCTGCTTCGTTATTTGCCCTGCAATATAGACGCCTACGTATCGAATATGCCATGGTTCATAGGAATACCCGGTAATTTTCTCTTTCCCTTGCGGATAGCGGATAATAAAGCCATATTCTGCGGCATGTGCCTTCAGCCATTTGCCTTCCTTCGTTGATCCGAAGCTTTGCTCAAGTCCATATTTCACGCTGGCGCTGGATACATCCATTGCCAGGCCGGTCTGATGCTCGCTCTGACCCGGACGGGCGCTAGTCTTGTTCGCTACGGCTGCTCCCTTAATCTTAGCATTGCGATTGAAGATGGCTTCCTGCGTCTTGTACGAGCGGAATCCGGATACTGCTTTTATCGATATGCCGTCAGCCTTGGCACCCGCAAACAGCTTCTCCAGCGCGGCAGCTGCTATGTTGCGCATTTGCTTCTTCTCGCTATTGCCGGAGAAGGAGAAGGGGACATTCGGGACGACAAGATCGCCTGGTTTGTACAGGGAGGACAACGGCCGTTTCTTATTGACCAGCACGACTGTGCTTCCTGTATTCGTCACAACAGCCTTGCCGGAAGAGCTGTTCTTGATCGTTCGGCTAGGTGCATTTTGATGAAGAAAGCTGGATAGTGATGAACCGCTGGACTTGCTGACCGGCCCAGCAGCAGCAGATAATGCCAGAGAAGCCGTCAAAGTTGTAATGACAGCGATAGAAGCCAATGTGCGCTTCATAGTTTCAGCCTCCTAGAATGAATAATGACTTACTCTCTATTACCCATTCTAGTAGGCAACTATTTCGTTAATATATTGAGATTGTTTCTAAACTGTAACAAACATTCGGTTGTCTGAAAAACGTGATCGGGCATATGTTTAATCAGGAATCATGGTGGTATAATAGTTTAATGTTCTTCAAGACAGTCTGAGGTGTCATATGAAAGCGTTATCCCAACGGTACATGATTGCAGTATTCATAATTGCTGCACTGCTATTGCCCAATCTAACCGTCCATGCTGACGGCTCTGAGCTTGTTTTCTCAGGGCCTATTGAAAGTTGGCAAATAAGGTATCTGGCTGAGGACTCCGAACCTAGTGCTCTGGGCCGAGGAATAGGGGACGAAGGAGACTGGATTACGGTTGGCAGGAATGAAGCGGCCACGAAGCGGCCGGATGGGGTAACAATCATGTGGATCAAGCTGGTGCTGCCTGACGTTGACGGCCAAGCAGGTCTATATCTGGAGAAGCTGTATGCGCAGAAGGTCGCAGTGTACATGAATAACGACTTGAAATTCCAGTCAGAGCGCATCTATTGGATTGATTTGAACCGGATTCTGCTGCCGCTCAAGGAGTCCGATTCCGGGCAAACGCTGCTCATTCGGCTGGAATCCACGACGGAGAACCTCGGCCTGGGCCCGGGAACTGTCATCGGGGATTATTATGATCTTGCAAAAGCGCATACGATAAAAGATATAACGGATATCATTCTGGGCAGCGCATTAATATTCTCTGCTGTCGTTATGCTGATAAGCTCGCTATTCTTGGAGAAAAGCCAGCGCAGGAGCTGGGTTCCGCTTTGTCTGGTTGTGCTGTCCATCGGCGGTATTATGATCTTCTATTCACCGTTCCTGTACACGTTCTATGGGAAGTACAATGATCTGTTCCAGCTGTTCTTTGACATCGCGATGGCTGTTTTTATGCCGGCGTTTATATACTTCTTTGAAGCTGTTTTTGGCAAGGGGATATTTGGCATTGTGCGGCTATTCCGCATAGCACTTCTGGTGTATGCCTTTATCTATCTCAGCAGCTCGATTATCAACATGGCGACAGATGATCAATATTTATCCGTCTATATTTTCATCTCGGTCACTTTAGCCAATCTTGCTTTGGTAACGCTATTCATCATTATTTCGATTTCGACTGTCCTGTATATCGTGCAGAGAAAGCGGGACTCCCTTATTCTTTGCTTCGGGTTCGGCATATTCGCAACGATAGGGGCAGGAGAGCTGATGTGGTACTATTTGTCCTCGCAAGCATACGATCTGTTTCTGTGGAAATGGGGGCTTGTGGCCTTCATTCTGTCGCTGATCATGCTTCTTGGAAGACGGTATGCGCATCAGAATCGGCTTGTCATTCAATACTCCAAGGAACTGGAGCATTACAATGAGGAGATGCAGCAATCCGAGAAACGGGAGATAATTAGTCAACTAGCAGCTTCGGTTGCTCATGAAATCCGCAATCCGCTGCAAGTGACAAGAGGCTTCCTGCAGCTGCTGGAGCAGAAGCTCGGGACTAAAGGGAGAGAAGCTGCTTACCTTGGTATGGCTGTTGAGGAACTGGATCGCGCGTCGTCGATTATTACGAACTTTTTGAATTTTGCAAAGCCGCAGCTTGAGGATATTCAGGTGTTTGATCTTGGTGAAGAGCTAAGGCATATCGTGAATATGATTGGGCCGCTTGCCAATTTGCATGGCGGGATCATTGATGTTCATATTGCGGAGAGTCTGTATGTGAGGGGAAGCTCCTCGAAAATGAAGCAGGTCTTGATCAATCTGATCAAGAACAGCATTGAAGCGCTGAACGGCACAGGCAAAGTTCGCATATGGGCCTATGAGGATAAAGGAAATGCCGTCATTCATATCCATGATACCGGAGAAGGGATGGAGGAGAGCACACTGGCCTTTTTAGGAAAGCCGTATTTCTCTAATAAGTCGAAGGGTACCGGTCTTGGCCTGCTGGTGACGTTCCGGATTATTGAGGCTATGGAGGGCACATTGGAGTTCAAGAGCGAGAAGGGTGTAGGAACAGAGGCAATTATTCGGCTGCCTCTAGATGCGGGTGAAGCTGATTAAGTAATCGTGAGTGGTAAGGAGGATGGAGAAAATGGAGGAGAAGATAGCGCTGCTGATAGACGAGCTGGAGCAGGCCAAGCAGCTAATAGCAGCCTTGCAGGCGGAGAATGACGGGCTTAAACGGGAAACAGCCAAATTACGCGGTCTTCTTCGAAGCCGTGATGGACATACAATGTCCACCAGGTTGAAGGATGCGCTTAGGGAATAGCGGATGTCTATCATTTCATGGCTGGAAAAAGAAGCGAAAAAGGGATACAATACAAGTAGTTCACATAAATGAGGTGATCTCGTGTCAGAGAAAGAAACAGAACAAATAACAGAAGCCAAGCAGGAGCCTAAGAAGGTTTCGCTTGCTGAGGCAGTGAAGCAGAAGCTGGCTCAGAAGAAGCAAGAGCAGGCTAACGGCAACAAACAGAAGCACGGCCCTGGCGGCAACCAGCAAGTCATGAAGAGCCAGAATACGAAGAAAGTCAACAATCAACGCAAAAAGATGGGTGTGTAGTAAAGGACAACCACGAAGAACTGAGGCATTAGGCCTCAGTTCTTTTTATTTTGGATGAGTGTGTGGGATTATGTTGGTTGTTGGTTGGCTAGCACATCTGTCAGTACGTATCGCCGTTCTGCTGGTACTGGAGCTGCGCGCTGTATGCTGTATGCTGCGTGTGGTGCAGGATATGGGCGGGTACCCCTGCATCAGCTGAGATGTACGTCGGCGAGACCTGGTGAAGCTCGGCGAAACGTGACGGCTTCCCCTGCGAAGCTTGGTGAAACCTGCGCTTGGAGTACAAACTAGCCACACGTTTTGTGTTCTCTCGAGCTGAAAAGGGACAAAACCCGCTTACAGAGAGCGAGCCGCTCTCTTCCTCGCATGAGACGCGGAAAAACCGTCTTACAGAACAAGGCTAGCCCCTGTCAGTGCTCAGTAGACGAATTGCTCAGTTGTAGAGCTCAGTAGCTGTAGAGCTCAGTAGCTGTAGAGCTCAGTAGATGAATTGCTCAGTAGATGAATTGCTCAGTAGCTGTAGTGCACTGCGAAAGTGGGAAGTAGGTACTCTGCGACTCTAGGCTCGGTGCCCGCAGTTTCGTTGATGTTCTGTTCATGCGGAGGGGAGAGAATGAACGGGGTATCAGTATAACCTGAGATTAAGGAGGGAGTTAATAAAATCAGGAGGTTTATCAAACCATAATATAATTCATTATTTTGGAAGGGGAGTGTTTTTAGTCCTCCTCAAATGAGGTTGGATTTTGTACGATGTAAGTGTTCTGTAAGGAAACTATTCTTGCTTCTTGGCAGCAGCTATCCATTTGCGATAGATGGACAGGCTGTCCTGCAAGTAATGAGCTTCTTCCTCAGTCAAGGATTCCATTAATTGAAATCCAGAGCTTCGATCTCTCTGCGTTGGATAAGGCAGCTCCCGTCCGACAAGCTCATCAAGGGTCACCTCGAAGAAATCAGCTATTCGAATCAGCGTCTCAAGGTCAGGCTCATTTATATCATTCTCATATTGAGAAATGGTCGATTTGGCTGTATTCAACAAGGTAGCCAACTGCACTTGCGTCATGGAGCGGCCTTTGCGCAGTTCTCGCAATTGTTTACCAATCATGGTCCATCAACTCTTCTTAATGAAATGGATTTAGGTTGTTCCTCCTCAATTGTACACGCATAATGAGTGACCGTAATCGATAAAGGGAGCGACTTCACGATACATGTTATTATGGGTTGAAATGCTGGGAATAGAAGATAAAAAAGAAGATAAAGTTCATGTATCATGAACTTACGGGTGGATAAGATTTTAACTAATCGAGAAGAAGAGGAGATGAAAGCATGATTATGGCATTTGGATAGATCCTAAGTTCATTATTGTTGCGGGTGTAATTTTAAATACATATCGCCATCCTGCCGGCATGGAGATATACGTTGTGTGCGGTGCAGGATATGGGCCGAATCACCTGTAACCAGTTGAGATGTTCATCGGTGAGACCTGGTGAAGCTCGGCGAAACATGACGAATTCCCCTGCGGAACTTGGTGAAAGCTGCTCTTGGAGAGGAAAACCAGCCATACGTTTTGTATTCTCCCAAGCTGAAAAGGGACGAAAACCGCTTGCAGAGAGCCAGCAGTTCTCTTCTTCCGCATGAGACGCGAAAAAACCGTCCTACAGGAGAAAACTAGCTGTAAGTGTATGATAATTGTGTTTGCACGATAATGCACGGTAACTGCAGGTACTCTGCGACTCTAGGCTCGGTGCCCGTAGTTTCGTTGATCTGTTGGTGTTCTGTCCATGCGGAGGGAGGGAATTGAACTGGGTGCCAGTATAATCTGAAAAGAAGGAGGGAGTTAGTAAAAGCAATGTTAATTGTGTCTAAGTGGATGATGAGGACGTTTACCAAAACATCATATAAATTTCGTTATTTCTGGAAGGGGAATGTTTTTAGTCCTCCCCAAATGAGGTTGAACTTTGTACGATGTAAGTATCCCGTAAGGAAATTATTCTTGCTTCTTGGCAGCAGCTATCCATTTGCGATAGATGGACAGGCTATCCTGCAAGTAATGAGCTTCTTCCTCAGTCAAGGATTCCATCAATTGAAATCCAGAGCTTCGATCTCTCTGCGTTGGATAAGGCAGCTCGCGTCCTACAAGCTCATCAAGGGTCACCTCGAAGAAGTCAGCTATTCGAATCAGCGTCTCAAGGTCAGGCTCATTTATATCATTCTCATATTGAGAAATGGTCGATTTGGCTGTATTCAACAAGGTAGCCAACTGCACTTGCGTCATGGAGCGGCTTTTGCGCAGCTCTCGCAATTGTTTACCAATCATGGTCCATCAACTCTTCTTAATGAAATGGATTTGGGTTGTTCCTCCTCAATTGTACACGCATAATGAGTGACCGTAATCGATAAAGGGAGTGACTTCACGATACATGTTATTATGGGTTGAAATCGCTGGGAATAGACGGTAAAATAGAAGACAAAGTTCATGTATCATGAACTTACGGGTGGATAAGATTTTAACTAATCGAGAAGAAGAGGAGATGAAAGCATGATTATGGCATATGGGATAGATCCTAAGTTCATTATTGTTGCGGGTGTAATTTTGTTTGGAATGCTGTTCCTGTTGGAGAGAGGATGGAGAATTGAGAAGCGTGCTGTGTTATATTGGGTGGAGCAATCCCGCTTGCAGCACAAGTCTCGTGCTGAGGAGGAGAAGGAGAGAGGGGAAGAAGCGATGCAATCGCTAATGGAATTTTGTTTGTCGAAGAAGGGGGCTGTGAAGGCTTATCCGTTCGGGCCGGAGCCGATGGTGATCAAGGTTGGCGGAAGAATGTTTGCGCTTATTACGGAGGGCGGCATTTCTGTAAAATGCGACCCTGTCATCGCAGCGAATTTGCGGGAGCAATACGAAGCGGTAAAGCCTGGCTATCACTTGAACAAGCAGCATTGGAATACGATTGCAATTGACGGATCAATTCCTGAGGAGGAGTTGAAAGACATGATCAGCCACTCCTATGACCTTGTGTTCAAGGGATTGACGAAGGTCGAGAGGAATCGGATTAGCGTCTCCAAACAGTCCTCCACGATCAATTCGTAGCGCAATCGTATTATTGAGCGTTTGGCTGCCATTTTTTCACCTTGTATAATTTCCATTGGCCTTCAAAATCATGCTCAAGCGTCGCCCAATAGATGCCCCCTTGAAACATATCCGGATATCGTGCATTGACCGCACTTTTAGGGATACCGGGCAGCGGCTTAGGGATGAGAATATAGTCGATATTATTGCCTGGCGGATCGTTAAGAGCCTGCTTGAACAGGTAATCGCTGGTGATGAGATACTTCTTGGGATAGCGGCTGCTGATCAGGATGTTATAGGCAGAATAGGAATCTGTCAGCACGGTAGCATCGGGATAATGCTCATCCATATAGGCGGCGATGCTCCGTTCCCGTGATTGTGCCACATAATGCTCGTTCTGGCTTTGCGGCTTCAAGAAGTTATTCTCATCCGGCGCGATAAGAGGATCAGTCATGGCATAGGAAAGCAAGGCCGCTGTCCCGAGCATGGCTGCGGCCATGGCTGTGAAGGCTAGCCGTTGCCTCGGACCTTTGCGGAATCTGGACAGCTCATAAGGAATCCAGGCGACCGTTACCGGAAATACATACATGAAATAACGGAACCATCCGAAGGATGATTCCCGCAGCAAGAGTGCATACTGCAATCCGGGTACGGCAGCGAACAGCAGCAGCAGAATGACTGTATCCCATCTCAGCAGCCTGCGGCTGAATAAGCGAAGAACCAGAATGGCAAGGAGCGGGATCGAGAACCATAAGGTTTTGCGGACAACGAACGCTAAGGCAAGCAGCGGGCTATCGAAAATTTGCCGGAAGGCCGCGTCGTTCTTAAGCGCCTCTGATTGCGCCACATTGGAGTATTCCGAATTGAGAAAGTACAGCGGATTGCCCATGATAAGATAATTAAAGAAAATCCACAACAGCCCGGAGAATACAGCCGGGAGGAGCAGCAGAACCCAGGTCGCTTCTACCTTGTACAGCTTCTCCCTCCATGGTCTGGTGTTATTCTGTGCTGCATGCCGTATGCACAGAAGCGCAATCAGAACAGCGAATGCCAGCGATAAGCCGAAGGGAACGGCCTCATACCGCGTCCAGAATGCAAGCGCAAGGGCAAAGCTGGCTACAATAAGTGAATGCGTCCCCCGATCCTTGAGCCATAGCGAGAATTGGATGACCGTCATCATCAGGAAATAGACATAGAGCGAATCGCTGAGTCCATTGGCCCCGAACAGGAATATAAACGGATTCAAGCTGTAGAGCAGGGCGAAAGGAATGCTCATTGCCGCAGACAGCTCGAAGCGTCTGCCTGCATGATACAGCATGACGGCAGACAGCCCGGCGAATAGAGAGGATTGCAGCACAGCTGCAAGTCCCTCAGAGGCAAGAGCAGGGAATAGAGGGTAAAAGGCTAATATGCCCAGCTCCACGAGGCTCGGCAGCGGATTCCAGACGAAGCCGATTGCACCCAGATGAGGGTCGCGGCTGTACAGCACATAGAATGCATTCGCCACCCGGCTTATCGCATCGGAATGTATGTATCCGACAATGGAGCTGTAATAGTAGCCAAGTGCGAATTCTGCAAAGAAGATAGCAGCAAACAGGATGAGCGCTATCCGATGGCGCTTAAGCACAGCAGGCAGCCTCCTTTAACGATGGGATGATGCAGAAAAGTAAGCATCGCTTTGCAGCCTTTCTCTGCCAGTCGTGCTTGAGTATGCCCCTTCATGCTGCTCCGCAATCAGATAACGGGGACGTCCCTTGACCTCATGATAGATGGCGGCAATATATTCGCCGATAATGCCAAGCGAGATCATCAGGAAGCTGCCGATGATAAGCAGCAGCAGAATAACCGTCGTAAAGCCTGTAACGGCCACTCCCTGCAGCTTCTGGACAAGCGTATTGATGCCGAGTAGGGCGGAGCCCAGCAGGAAAAGAATGCCGACCAGGCTGACAAGCCGCAGCGGGATCGTCGAGAAGGCAACGATCGCATGAACGGCCAGCTTCGTCAGGTTATGGAGGCCGAAGCGGCTGCTTCCTTCTTCCCTTGCAGGGACGCGGAACGAGATTGTGGCCCGCTTGTACCCGAGCCAAGCCGACATGCCGCGGAAGAAGGGGATTCTCTCCGGCATGGACCGCCATGCGGCGACCACTTTGGCATCCATCAGCTTATAATCCGATGCATCTCTCAGATTGAATCCGGACAGACCGTTCAGCACATAATAGAAAAGGGAGGCGCCGAGCCGCTTGCCCGCAGATTCCTTGCCCCGGCTCTCCTTCACGCACTCAATGACTTCCAGCTTTTGCTCTCGCCACATAGCTATCATTTGCGGAATCAGCTCAGGGGGATGCTGGAGATCTCCATCCATCAGAATGACCGCTTGCCCTTGTGCATGTTCCAGCCCCGCACATAGCGCCAGCTCCTTGCCGAAATTTCGGCTAAGCCGCATAATTGTCAGCTGCTCGAGCTCATGCGAGAGGGCGGCGACCTGCTCCCACGTCCCATCCTTTGAACCATCATCGATCACGATCAGCTCGAAACGGGCCGTCATGGCTGCGACAGCAGCTGCTATGACGCGGAGAGAAGCGGCAATATGTCCGGCTTCGTTATATACCGGTACAATGACAGAAATCTCCGGCAGTGGCATCCTTTCTTTCATTGACCATTCCCCCTTGTCCGTAAGCTTCTGCTGCATTCTCGCATGAATGGCGGGTGCCATCTGCCGCAGCTAGTGCCGCCGCAGCGAGCATAGCTGCAGCTGGCTGATTTGGCTGCTAGCTTTGCGGCGGTGAGGCCGTTTTTGCCGATTGCTCTCCCCTCTGCTGAGGCTGAGGGACAGTGTGCGGGATTCCAATGGAATCCGATGTCGGCATGGCTGGCGGCTCTGTTAATCCATGCTCTGTTTTCTCCCAATAGAAGGGCTTCGTAATGAGCTGCCAGGCTGCCTTGAGTGCGGCAATACTCATGAGCACCCAATAGATCGGCGTTGGCAGCGCATAGCGGACCAGCTTGTAGGAGAAGCTTCGGTCGCCTCTGCGCTCAAGCTCCTGAATAACCCAATAGACACCTGCAACATTGCTGAAAATAAACAGGAAATTGCCAACATAAAATTCGAAGCTGGCCAAATAATAAATAAAGCCGGGGAAAAACTCCCGTATAATGCCTACCTGAAAGCCGAACCACAGCACCAGCATAAGCCAGAAAATCGGGTTGAGCAGCGGCAGCAGGGGCGTAGCCAAGATCATCACTTGAAAACCGACGAAGCCTCTGAAGCCAATCTCTCTAATCAGCTTGAAAGGGTTCCGCATATGGACAAGCCATGTCTGCATATAGCCCTTGAACCAGCGGGACCGCTGCCTGATCCAATTCCCGGTCTTGCTGTTGGCCTCCTCCCATGTGCGGGAATCTACGATAGCTGTCTTATAGCCGTGCTTGTACAACCGAATGCCGAGGTCGGCGTCTTCAGTGACATTGTACGGATCCCACGCACCGAGCTCCTTGAGCACCGACATCTTGAAATGATTCGAAGTTCCGCCAAGCGGAATCGGCACATTCAGCTGCATAATGCCAGGCAGGAGCAGCTCGAACCACATGCTGTATTCCTGCGTGAACCAGCGGGTCAGCAGGTTCTGGTCGCTATTGAAATAGTTGAGTTTGCCCTGAATGCAGGCATACTCCTCCGGGCACTGCTTGAAGGTCAGGAATACCTTCTTAAGCTGATCCGTGTCGGGCTGATCCTCTGCGTCATAGATCACGACATATTCCCCTCGTGCGCGGATAAGGCCGTAATTGCATGCCTTAGGCTTCGTCTTGGGCAATCCATCGGGCACGATCAGCACCGTATAATAGGGCGGCAGGTTCATTTCCGCCAGAAGGGTCCGCATCTCGTCGTCATCTTCCTCAATAAGAAGCCGCACATCCAGCTTGGCCTTGGGATAATCGAGCCGCTCCAGATTGTGCAGCAGATGGGGAACAACCTGAGCCTCCCTGTACATCGGCACAAGGATGGTATAGACCGGCAGCTCGCGTTCATCTATCTGGGCGATCTCCTCCGGAGTATACCGGAACTGGGCGCCGCGCCTGGAGCCGACGAGAATGACCGTGAACTTGAACATCGACATGACAAAATAAAAGAG
This sequence comes from Paenibacillus oenotherae, assembly GCF_019443105.1. GTDB lineage: Bacteria > Bacillota > Bacilli > Paenibacillales > Paenibacillaceae > Paenibacillus_Z > Paenibacillus_Z oenotherae. The sequence continues at coordinate 10,880 of NZ_JAHZIJ010000004.1, read as the reverse complement.
CTGAATGATAAGGTTCACCGTAAGCAGCGTGGCCCAGAATTGAAAGGATAGGCCGGCAGCAAGTATCATTACAGCTGCTATAAAGACTCCGAGCTGCATGCGGGTGAAGGTCTGAAGCGCTGAATTATGCGGCTGCTCGTCGGCAAGCTTCGAGGTGCTCTCGTGCAGCATTTCAGAGCCGTAGACATCGCGCCAGAACCGCTCCATCTCATCCTTGGTTGCAAGCACCTGCTCTATAGGCATCCCCAGATGCTGCTCCACCTCTTCCACTTGCTCCGTCGATAGAGGATGGCTGATCGCGACGAGGAACCGGTTAATGTATTGGTGAATGACGACAATTTCCAGCTCGCGCGCAAGGGTCTCCGGCAGCCGTACCGGGGTGTTGATACTAAGCTCGCTGCCGATGCGTCCGATATTGTTCTGAGTGGCAATTGCTCTATAGAGATCCTCAGGCTCAAGGAGCTGCAGCGAAAGCAAGATATCTCCGAGCAGGCCGCCGCTCTGCTGTTGAAACTGGAGCGCTTGCCGGAGCTGATTCTCTGTTATAAGCCTGGCTTCCACAAGCTGATCGCCAAGACGCCCCTTATCAGGCTGGTCTGACATAAGCCGGCTCACCTGTTCATCAGTAGCGAAGCCCATATCAATGAGAATATCACCAAGTCTGCCGCCGAATTGCTTCTGTGCGGTCATCGCGGTCTCCAACTGTGCGGCTGTAATTATTCCCGCATTCACCAGGGAGTCGCCCATTCGCAGCGGCACTGAAGGATGGGGTGCTGCTGCAGCAAGGCCCATGTCAGAGGCGGGCACGGTCTTATCCGCCTGTTCCGGATTAACGAGGCGGGCAGCTTCCAGATGTCTAATCCGGACGATTGCTTCGGCCAAGCGGCTGCGCAACTGCTCCGTCTCTGTGTCCAGCCGCTTGATCGCAAGCTCATGCTCCGCCCTTTGTATCTCAAGCTGCGCTCTGGCTTGCTCCAGAAGCGCCCGTTCCCGATCTATTTGACGGTTAGCCCTTCGCCGGCTTACACCGAGCAGGGCTATAGGCAATCTTTTCATGATGGATTGGGAGCTTCAGGCTCAGCATCTTCAATGATTCGCCGTTCCTGGGCGAGGGCATCCTGAAGCTCGGCTCTTATTTGCTCATTGTTCTTGAGTCTTGCTGCAAGCCGTTCCTCGAATTTGGCCTGCTCGCTCGCGAGCTGGTCTTTAATAATGGTCAGCTCCAGCCGAAGCAGCTCCAAATAACGTTGAACTTCTTGGGGACGATATCCTCCGAGAGAACGCTTTTGCTTGGACATAAGAATACCTCCTCCGAGGGTAGTATGCGCTGTCTCATGTGCCGGTGAGAACAACTTCAAGCAGCTCCGTTGATACTGCAGCTTCGTAGGAGCAGTTATAGTAGGGTTTGACCGTGCTGCCTTCCTTAATGCTGAGATCTTCGTCTCCGGCTCTGTACAAGCCTTGTCCGGCTAATATAATCCAGATGGTCTCGCCCTTCGTCTCCTTGCAGCAGAGCTGCTGGCCGGAACGAATATGCATGCGCCTTGTAATGGAGGCGGCTTGTCCGCGCTTGTCCACGCGATCGACCGTTCTCGACCAGCCGTATTCGGCTGTGCGGTCCGGCTGCTGCGCCTCCTCGAGTGTCTGCTCGATTAAAGGCTTCAGCTCGCTTGCTGTATGCTTTGCTGTCACAAGTATGCCTTCGTCGCCAGCAACAATGACGGCATTGTCAATGCCGGATACGAGAACAGGGATGGGCAGCTCATTCATAATATGCGTGTCCCTGCAGTTAGGAGCTACTATTCCCCGCCCGTACAAAGGATGCTCCAGCGTTTGCGAAAGCGCATCCCAGGTGCCGAGATCCCACCAGAGGCCCTTGTATACAAGAGACATCAGCTCACGCTCATTCTCAATAACGGCGTAATCAAAGCTGATGGCAGGCAGCAGACTGTACCGGCTGCGGAGCCACTCATAGTCAGCCTCAAGCTCCAGATCCTGAATGAGCTCGATTAAATAGGACAGACGCAAGGCGAATACACCGCAGTTCCATAGCGCCCCCTTCGCAATAAGGGATATGGCGGTCTGCTCATCCGGCTTCTCGACAAAGCGTTCAATGAGATGCAGAGGGGATGAGCCTGAGCCTGGGCCCGGTTCGTGAGCTTGCCCTGTTGAAGGCACCATATATCCGAATTTGCTGGAGGGCTCGGTCGGCCTCACGCCGATGAGGCCAATTGCCGCTTGCTCCAACTGGACAAGCTTATCTAGTTGGAACAGCATATTGTAGAAGGATGAATCGGTCATATGGTCAACAGGCAGTATAATGACGGTTTCATCCTGATCAACATGGAGAACCGCGTGCAAATAAGCTGCGCACAGGAGAATAGCGGGATAAGTATCCCTTCTCTCCGGCTCGATGACGGTTTCTATATGGGCTCCCAGCTGCATGTGAAGCTGCTGAATCTGATCGCTGGTAGAGGCAACAATAACATCTCCCTCAAGCCCAAGGTGCTTCAGATGCTCCATTGTCGTCTGCACCATCGATAGCTGCCTGCCGGAATCGTCTTGCAGCACCTGAAGAAATTGTTTGGATCGTGAATGGGAGGACAGAGGCCACAGTCGTTTGCCTGCACCACCGGACAGAAGGATGATCTTCATATTTCCCTCCTCACAGCCTGAAGTAAGTACTTAGACCTATTTTTTGATCTAAAACTAGTATAAATGTTTCATTTTTGGAAGTCGACAGGTAGAAATAGGGGTGTGCATGCCATAAACTGCTTGCGAAACCTCGTTAGTCAGAGGACGGACACCACCCCGGAGGGTACGCACATATAGCGGTGGCCATATGCGGCGCATCCTGAGCCAAATCGACAAAATAACTGTACAAAATATGATTACCCGCAACGGACCCCATCCGAAAACTTCGTTTAACGTCTCCTTTAACATGCATATACAAGTAATTCTTTTTGGTTGTTGGCGATTGATAGATCAGCGGCGGGAGATGGGGGACAATATCATGCTCATTCTGGATACGGAAGGTGTTGGGGAGGAGGCGGTTATAGGTGCGCGCAAATTGGGGATCGCCAACCCGCGGAGAGGCGAATGTGTAGACGATAATTCCTTCGGGCCCGCGGTTGGAGGCAATATCAAGAGCGGCCAAGGTAGCCAAAGCGCCGCCCAGACTGTGGCCTGTAATGAAGAGCGGCTTATCGCGCGGAATATTGTCCAGCAGCCCCATAATACGGTCGCGCGCGGACATATAGACATTGGTAAAGCCGCAGTGTGTGCTGCCGCCGCCGCTCACGGGGGTGAATTTCACTTGATAGGCAATAAAATCATTAACCCAGTCTACAGCAGAGCCAGATCCGCGAAAGGCAAGAATGGCCGCTTTATCGGATTCCAGCAGAAAGCCGAACAGCTCCTTCATATTGCTGTAGACATCTGCTTCAAATGTGCCGACGATTCTGTAGGTAGAGGGGACAAGAAACCAGTGACGGGCATTATTAAACTGCGTCGTGGTCTGTTCACAGATAGCAGAGAGAAATAATGCGGTTCGAATGTCCATCTCATTGCTCTTGCTCATTCCAGCTCACGCTCCTGCAGCATTGTATGCGGGTGTAGGCGGATATGCTTTAGGCGGATGTCCCGTATCTGCTGGAGACTGGTTCGCTCATGGAAAGAATCGGCGGGCTTCCTGTTAACTGGGCTTCCAACCAGGCTTCAAACTAGGATTCAACGTGCGGGAGCGACTGACTGCAACAGATCGTGCTGGTAGAGTGAGAAGAAGGGAAGGGGAATGGGAAGGGGAAGCCTGCGAAAGTGCAGGAATTTCGGCTAAAAGTAGCCTTTGACGGTAGAATGCCTGCGATTAAGCAGGAATATATGGCGGTATGGACCGCTATCGGACAAACATGGCGAAAAGCCTGCGCGTTGGCAGGCATTCGGTCCTCAGCAGGCTGATAAGAGAAAAAGCATGCTGATTCGCAGGAAAGTTTGCCTCCGCCGACGGGCCGTCGGGTCGCTGGGCCGCTGGGATGACTTCAGAGTCACCTCACGCAGCGGGGATGTCCCAAATGAGCAACACCAGCAAATCCGATCCCCAAAATAAGCTGACAGAAGCCTTCAAATCGACTTGGAAAGTGGGAGCGACTGACTGCAACAGATCCGGCTAGTAGAGTGAGAGGAAGCCTGCGAAAGAGCAGGAATTTCGGCTAAAAGTAGCCTTTGACGGTAGAATGCCTGCGATTAGGCAGGAATATATGGCGGATTGGGCCGCTATCGGGCAAACAGGGCGAAAAGCCTGCGCGTTGGCAGGCATTCGTTCCTCAGCAGGCTGATAAGAGAAAAAGCATGCTGATTCGCAGGAAAGTTTGCCGCCGCCGACGGGCCGCAGGAATAAGAAGCCTCCAAACCGACTTCGGAAGTTGGGAAGTGGGAGAGGAGGCTTCTGTTCGCAATGTAACTTGGATCTAAGTGGGGGCTGGCAAATCCCAATAGGGCTTCAAGCCAGCCCCAATCTTGGAGATATGGCTTATCGAGGGCTGATGACTCCCGTTATAAGCTGTTTCTGCGCCCTGTAATGAGAGAGATTACGAATAGAATGAGGAATACGAAGAACAAGATCTTGGCGATGGTCGCCGCACTTTCTACGATATTCCCAAATCCGAACACAGCCGCGATAATCGCAATAACAAAGAAGATAGCTGCCCAGCGTAACATAGCGATCACAATCCTTTCATCCTTCAATTTGACGGGCTTGTCCTGCCTGCATCCGTTAGCGGGGGAGGGGACAAACTGCCTTCCGTCGTGCTTGAGGGGACTTTAACCGCAAGCCGTTTCGGTTGAAACAAAGGATTCAAAGCAGCCAGCAGCGGGTATACGAATTACAGAACGCGGCGCATGGTTGTCAGGTCGGAGAAGCATGCGCACAGCAATTTATAAGTAGCGGAGGGATAACGATGATGATGGATGTAGCAATGATCATAATTGGATTGTCAGTAGCTGTTCTTGTAGTTGTGCTGGTACAGACACTGCGCAAGGCGCAAACATCGATTGATGCAGCAAGCAAAACAATCGTGGAGCTTCAGCATACCATTCATGCCTGGAAGGGTGATGTGGCGGAGCTCGTCGGCAGCGCCCGCAGAATTGCTGATCGTGCCGATGGCCAGCTTGCCGCAGTGGAGCCGTTGATGGCAACGGTGAAAGAAGCGGGAGAAGCGCTCCATGAGGTCGCCAGCGTTGCCCACGGCTTCTCATCGGTGTGGACCTCGCGGCTTCGCAGACGTCAGGAGGCTGCTGCCGCGAAGGAGGCCGTGCGCGCTGAAGAAGCAGAGCGGCAGGCGGCATATGCGGCAGCTTCGACAGAAGGCTTCCTCAATGGAGTTGATGAGAGGGAGATAGCAGGCATGCAGGCTGCTTCCTTGGCAGAGGCGAACGGAAGGAATGTTCGTGTCGAGCGTTATGCTGCCGGAGGAGATCCGATCGTAATGGCCGAGACTGCCGCAGCGAAGCAAACGCCGGCTTGGCTGGATTGGATGGAGACAGGGGTTCATGTCGCCCGATTATTTGCAAGACGATAGAATAGAAGTCCTGTCAAGGGAAGCTGCGGGCCGTCAGATGACGGCTTTAGCCGTTTCTGCTTGTGTACGGGGCATTGTTAGAAGTAGAATGTGAGAAGAATAAGAGAAGCTTGGCTAGGAGATGGAAGATGCGTATTGCAATTGTTGACGATAATCCTATGAATATAACCGTTGTGCAGGAAATTTTGAAGCGTGCAGGCTATACAGATATAGCAACAGCGGCGTCGGGCATGGAGCTGTTTGCGCTGCTTGGGCTCACCTCGCTCGGCAATGAGCCGGATATGCCCGCGAGCAGCAGCGGGAATGACATCGATTTAATTCTGCTCGATATGATGATGCCGGGTGTGGATGGGATTTCCGTATGCCATTCCATCCAGCAAGCAGAGCGGCTTAGAGATATTCCGATTATTATGGTTACCGCAATTGGAGACTCGAAGAAGCTGGCCGAAGCGCTTGATGCCGGTGCGATAGATTATGTAACGAAGCCGATTAACCGGATCGAGCTGCTTGCCCGCATTAGAGTCGCCCTGCGATTGAAGGAACAGAAGGACTGGCATAAGGAGCGCGACCGGAGAGTGCGGGAGGAACTGCAGCTTGCCCGTGAGGTGCAGAGCGCGGTGCTGCCGCAGCCGGTGGATGATGAAGGCATATCCGTCGATGCGATCTACAGACCTTCTGATGAGCTGTCTGGCGACCTGTACGCATGGCATCGGATTGATGAGCACCGGTATGGCGTTGCGGTTATCGATGCGATGGGACACGGTATCTCGTCCTCGTTAGTCTGCATGTTCATCGCATCTGTACTGAAAGAGGCAATGACGAAGCAGATCCAGCCGGAGCGTGTAATAAGCGAGCTGAACCGCCGGACGGGACAGCTACAATTTGCCGACCAGCTGATCCAGTATTATTTTACAGCGCTATATTTGCTTATCGACCTGGATAAAGGAATTGTGGAATATGTGAATGCAGGCCATCCTGCCGGGTTTCTGATAAGAGGCGACAGCGATGAAGTGGAAACATTCGCGCAAGGCGGTGTGGCGATCGGGATCTTCGAGGAGATTGAGGTGGAGAAGCATACATTGCCAATCAACAGCGGTGACCGCATCGTGCTTGTAACCGACGGCATACTGGACTTGGTCGGCGAGATTGAGCAGAATCAGATGGAGCGGCTGAGGGCGGCTCTGCAGCCTTTCCGCAGCGGCATATCCAGAGAGAAGCTGGAAGAGGCATTGTTTCATCCGCAGCATGATTCCAATCGGTCAGACGACAGATGTCTGGTCATGATCGACATCAAATAACAAAGGGAAATTCGCTTTGGATCGTGGAGCACAGCTCTCCATCGGTTATCCAATATGCGAATTTCCCTTATTGCTGTCATCGTCATCCCCGCCGCGGGATGCTGCACGGCCACGCCTGCTTAGAGGCGCATCTCCCGTCTGCTTGGGCGCAGCGATGGCTCTGGTGCTGCGCAGCTTCTTCCGGGCTTCCTTCTTGGAGGCCGTGGAATTAAGAAGATCGCCTGTCCAGCCCTTGCGGCGCAGCCACCAGTAGATCCCGATTGTAATCATGACAGTGATGAGGCACATCGCCACGAATCCCCATGTCTGCCGCGCCCACGGAATAAGCTCGAAGTTCATGCCCCACATTGCGCCGATTACCGTGGCCGGAGATAGCAGGACCGTGAATATGGTCAGTGTCTTCATAATATCATTGCCGCGAAAATTAGAGATGGCGTCATCCATCGTCAGCAAGGTATCGATCTCCAGCGCGTATTGATCAAGCAGAGCTTGTATGCGCTGCAGCTTGAAGGCCATGCGCTTGAATTCCTCTTGCTCCGTCAACGCTTCCATGAAGGCTTCCTTGGCGGCTCCATGGACTTCATAGATGGCGATGAACAGATGATTCCAATGCAGCAGGTCATAGCGGCGTTCAAAAATTGAGTTCATAAGCCCTTTGCCATTGCTAAGGCGCATCGTCTGCTCCAGCTCGCCAAGACGCTTCTCGAAATCATCCAGTCCGGTATGGAAGGTCTCCAGAATTGCGCCAAGCATAACAAAGAAGGCTTCCGGCGCCGTCTTGCAGCGGTTCAGCTTCTCTTCCCATGGCTCAAGCTGCAGCCGGATGGACAGCCGCATATCGGAATGAAGGGTGACGAGCTTATCATTGTTCATCCAGAAATGAAGGGGGACGACATCCTGCTGCTCATCAGATGCTTGATACAGCAATGTTCCATGAAGGACAGGCTCTCCGCCTGGCAGCTCGGATACGACAATATGATTATGTTGGCAGCTCTCCGAGTCATCCAGCCAATTGGCAACCTCAGGATGAGCGGCTTTAATTGCCCGGATGGATTCCATGCGATCCGCCTGTGCATCGGTATGAACGGCAGCTGCGTTGGTATCCATCTCATTCGTTCTATGGCGGCGGCTTAATCCGGTCGTAGCCGGGCGCTGCTCAAGAAGCACATGCCACTCCCAGTCGGGCGAGAAGCGCAGCATTCGATGCATCATAGTTTGTGATCCTCCTGCTAATCCGTTCCTGCTACTGTCTATTGCTACCATCATAACGCGAACAAGCCTGTTGCACAACTGCGCGGCACAGATTCATGGCAATTCGGCGCTATCAAAAAGACATGCCGCTTCTCGGAAAGGTGTCCGGGTAGGGCATGCCTCAGTCTATTCCTGGGTCGATATGCATAACTAATTGCCTTCCAGCTTGCGGCCATCCTGCTCGGGGGGCCTGTCCGCATTGTCGCTGAGCAGCTGCTTGAGCTTCTCAATCGCGCGGCGTTGAATGCGGGAGATGCTCATCTGCGAGACGCCAAGCTGGTCAGCGATGGTCCGCTGGGGCAGTCCCTCATCATACACAAGCAGCAGCACCTGCTGCTCCTGCGGCTTAAGCTGGGAGATCGCCGCCTGCAGATCAAGCTTCTTATCCAGCGTGTCGAAGTCATCGGCAGGTGAGCCGATCAAATCGCCAAGCGTGGTCGTGTTCTCTTCCTCGGAAATCGGTGTATCCAGCGAGACATAGTGGTACAGCTCCCGGCCGCCGAGGATTTCGGTCGTCTCTTCTATGGACAGCTCCATATATTCCGCGATTTCCTCAATCTTGGGGGAGCGTTCCAGCCTGACGGTGAGCTCATCAACCGCTTGCTGGACGGCGATTCCTTTTTCCTTGATGCGGCGGGGCACCTGAATGTACCATGATTTGTCTCTCAGGTAGTTTTTCATATGGCCGATAATGCTTTTCATGGCATAGGGTTCGAATTGGACACCGAGTGAAACATCGAATTGGCTGAACAGGCGAAGCAGCGCAATTTGTCCCACCTGCATCAGATCCTCGTATAAATCCGGGCGATTTCGCGATATTTTTCCGGCCGCCATTCGAACCATCGGCTCATAATGCTCTATAAGCAAAGTCGCCGTATCATTGTTCGGGTTATTCTGGTAAGTCAGAATGAGCTCCGTACTGGATAATGGCGGCTGCTTGGCCGGGTGGACACTCATGCCATCTCACCACTCTTGAGCAGACGTTTGGTCAGGACAACCTCTGTTCCTGCGTCGCTATTGACCTGCACCTGATCCATCAGCGCCTGCATGAGATAAAGGCCAAGGCCTCCCGCCTGCAGTTCATCAACCGACTTGCCATGCAGCGACGCTGCTCTTTGCGCAGCCGCTGCTGCGTCAAAGCTGCGGCCATCGTCCTTAACTACGATGGACAACGCATCTGTCTGCTTGATGAACCGGATCTCGATATGAGGGGCAACATCCGGGGCGGATACAGTAGATCCTGATGGCAGGTCTCCATAAGCATAAAGGACTGCATTGTTGCAGGCTTCCGATACGGCTACCTTCATATCCTCGATTTCCTCGTAAGAGAAGCCGATTTTGACAGCGAGTCCGTACAGTGTCAACCGGACAAGGTCAATATATTCTGCGGATGCTGGTACTTTAAGGGTTACGATTTCTTCATTCGCTTTCATAGCGTTCTCGTTCCTTTCTTCGTGACGATCATGCTTGCCCGGCTTGCTTGAGCAGAAACGGCGTAATGCCCGTCATGTCGAACAGTTTGCGAATATTTGGCGGTACAGCTTCTACTACGAACGGTGCGTTCTTGGCATGGCGGGCTTTAAGCACGGAGACGAGAATGCCGATGCCTGTACTGTCAACATAACGGAGTTCTCTAAGATTGAGCGCAAGTTCACGGTCAGAGAGCTCGACGAGCGGCGACATTACGGCGCGCATTTGCGCTGCAGATTCCAAGTCCAGCTCCCCTCCGACGAATACAGTACACTTGCCCTCTTTATTCTCGGTGCGAAGAAATAATTTGTCGGATTGCTTCATACAAAGTCCTCTCCTGTTACCAAAGTTAATGATGTCATTACCTGACCTACTTATGTAAGCAGTATGCTAATAACATTGTATACCCGTGCGCCCGGGGTCTGAAACAGAATGTTGAAAGTTGATTGATTTTTACAGAAACAGGGTATACCAAGAGTAAGAAATGCAAGGTAAAAAGGAGGCCGCCATAATGGCTATTAAGCTGGGCATTTTCCAGACGGAGCAGCAGGTTATCCATGCGATTGAGACACTGGAGCAGGAAGGTTTCACGCGCAATGAGCTCAAGGTGCTGGTTAAGGATAGTGAGCATTCACGCCGGATCGAGAGGCAAACCGATGTGCATGCCGATGAACTGCGCGAGCTGGTGGAAACACGGTCGGAAGCGGACGATAAAGAGGCTGCGAACGATATTCTGTTTGCCGGTACGATGACGCAATCTCCCGGCGGAGTATATGGAGCGGGCGTGGCAGGAATGATGGGCAGCGGGGCTCCTTATGGAGGCATGAATCTGCTGGCAGGAAGAGCCAGAATCAATGAGAACAGCAATATAGAGGAAGCGCTCATTTCTTTAGGGCTGAATGGCAGTCAGGCAAGCCTGTGCAGAGATGTCATTGTCGGCGGCGGCTATGTAGTCGGTGTCGAGACGGGTGCCGGGGGCGGCAATGGAGGCCCGGATCCCACCAGAAGCGGCATCGTCGAAGCGGTCTACCGGCACTGCGGAGCAGAGCGCATTCTATAGCCAGCAACCAGCAGTCCAATATCCAATAAGTCAGTCCCAAATGATGTGAAGGGATGCCTCCAAAACCACTGAAAAGGAAAAGTGGTTTTGGAGGCATCTTTCGTATTATTAGGTCAGCCAGAGAATTCTGGTTGGCCTATTTTTGTAAGTGTTATACGATGGTGGTAGCCGGGAAAACGAAGCATCTTTAGGGACGCAGATCCCGTCGATGAAACTGTTCTCCCC
>NZ_JAHZIJ010000049.1 GCF_019443105.1 Paenibacillus oenotherae | reverse complement strand
TACATCGACAGCACCGTTGTTGCGGGCAAGACGTACAAGTACAAAGTGCGTGCAAAAGATGCGAAACCGAACTTCTCCGACTACAGCAATGAAGTCACAATTGCTGTACCATCGGACGTAGACACAATCAAGCCTTCCGTACCAACGAATGTAACAGGTACGGCAACGACGAACTCCGTTGCGCTGCAATGGACAGCATCGACAGATAACATCGCTGTAACGGGCTATGACATCTACAATGGCAGCACGCTTGCTGGCAGCGTAGCTGGCGAAGTGACCAGCTACAATGTAACAGGCTTGACGCCAGGCACGCCTTACAGCTTCACCGTTGTTGCGAAGGATGCAGCTGGCAACAAGTCGGATGCAAGCCAAGCGTTCAGCATCACGACACAGCAAGCAGCTAGCAGCAACCTGATTGTGAACCCGGGCTTTGAGACGTACACGGGTACAACCGGAATCGCCAATAGCTGGACGAAATCCGTCACATCCGGCATTACTTCCGCCTTCCAGGTCGTCTCCACACCAGTGGCATCTGGAAGCAAAGCACAACAAATTACGGGCTCCGGCCTGGCAAGCGGCAACACCGCAATGATCTATCAATACGTACCGGTTGAAGAGAACACCTCGTACAACGCAAGCGGTCAATTCAAAGTAACGAGCCTGACGAATGCAAGAGTTCAGCTCTACATTGACTTCTACAATGCAAGCAACACGTTGATCAGCTACAAAAAAGTAGATTACACGCAAGTATCCGGCGACTACGTTCCGCTGCAATTGAGCGGCGTAACGCCAGCAGGCGCAACCCGTGCGAAAGTATACGCGATTCTTCGCGGCTCCGCAGCTGGCGGCGCAGGCAGCTTCATCGTGGATGATATGAAATTCCTGATCGAAGACGACAGCGACACCCAATCACCAAGCGTACCTGCTGCTCTGGCATCGACGGCTAAGACCGACACGTCGGTAAGCCTGTCCTGGACAGCTTCAACGGACAATGTTGGCGTAGCAGGCTACGAGATTTACCGCAATGGCGTTAAAGTCGGCACGTCCACAGCTGCGAGCTACACGGATTCCGGCTTAACGGCAAGCACATCCTACAAGTACACTGTGAAAGCATACGACGCTGCTGGCAACCTTTCGGTTGCCAGCAACGAAGTAACGGTTGTTACTTCTGCTGGTGTGGATACTCAGGCGCCAAGCGCACCTGCTGGCCTTGCATCCACCGGCAAAACGGAAAATTCGGTGAGCCTGTCCTGGACAGCTTCAACGGACAATGTAGCTGTAACCGGCTATGACATCTTCCGCAACGGAACGAAAGTGGGCTCCTCCACAACGACGAGCTACACGGATTCCGGTCTGGCGGAAGAAACGTCATACAAATACACGGTCAAAGCATTTGACGCTGCAGCGAATAACTCGGCAGCAAGCAATGAAGTGACGGTTGTGACGTTGAAAGGAAATGTTGTCATTCCAGGCGGCAACAAGCCATACTCCACGAACCCGACCTTCGGCAAGCGCGTATCGAGCCCGATCACGATCGACGGCGTGAACAACGGGGAATGGACCGATTCCATGCTGATCGCCATCGACATGGCTGGCGACGACCCGCGTACACTGGGCAGCAACTGGTCTATGCATGAAACCGCAATGGATCTTAGCCATCTGTGGGCAGCATGGGACAATGAGTATCTGTACCTGGCTTGGCAGTATGTCGATGTAACGGACATCGTGGACCCTGCGAATGCAGGCTCTGCAGGCGGAACGCCAATCCGCTCCATGGATATGCCGCAAACGATCGCAATCGATACGATTGCTGGCGCTGGCGCACCGCTTGACATGTGGAAGAAGAACGGACTGAAGCCCATCTGGGGCGGCACGAATCTCCCGGATTACCAATTCAACATCGCTTCGAATATGTTCCACTCCGGCTACATCTCCAAAGCCGTTAACGGTGTATTCCCTGTTGACGATGCTGGCGTGAACTACAAGACAGGCGCAGCAGCAGGCATTACGGTTAAATTTGCGAAGGGCAAAGGCTACACCACACTGTGGGGCGTAAAAGATGCGGATGATGTCACCAATGCCAGCAAAGTAGTAGACTTCGCAGCACT
>NZ_JAHZIJ010000048.1 GCF_019443105.1 Paenibacillus oenotherae | reverse complement strand
ACTGGGACGAGGTGGCGATTCGGTTCAAGGGATCGTAGCTGTAACTATAATTGTTGCTTTGCCCGTTCAAACTCAAAGATTGGTTCGTCAAATTCCCGTTCCCGTCATAATCGTAGTTGAAGGAATTAATCTCTACGTTATTGGCTTTCTTGTGAATCAGCGAATCCACCGCATAACCATCATAGGTATACTTACTTTTATTCCCGTTCAGCTGCCTGATTTCCTTCAGCAGGCTGTTATTGTAGTAATCATATTCGGCATCAAAGGTCGTCAAGGAAGGCCCGACGGTCTTTAACCGGTTCATATTGTCGTAGGTATATACATTCATATAGCCGAACGGATCGGTCATCGTTTCCCGAAGGCCCAGGCTATTGTAGGTGTACGAAATTTTCTTCAGATCCGGGAAGGTAACCTCTCTTAGTTCCCCGGTCGTGTTCTTGTAAGCATAGGATGTCGTACCTGTAGGGTCAGTCATCGTTTTCCGCCGTCCGGCGGGATCATAGGTATACCCCACGGAATCGTTCGGGCTGGATTTAAGGGTCAGCCGATTGCGATTGTTGTATTGGAAGGTGAATTGCTGCCCTTTCTGATCCACCGTTCTTACAACATTGCTGTTCGCATCATAGAAGCTCTTCTCGACCTGACCCATGGCATCGGTCTGTTTGATCAGTCTTCCCAACTGGTCATAGCGCTTCTGCGTCGTATTCGCATCCGGATAACGGATCTCCTTCAAATGACCAGCCAAGGAATACGCATAACTCGTCGTGTCATTCTTGGGATCGGTTACGCCTGTCAAACGCCCCAGGGCATCATACTGGTATCTTGTCGTATGCTGGGCATCGGTACGGACAATGACATTACCCATATCATCGTATTGCACCGAACCCACCGTCTGGAATCCGCCCCCTTTATTGAGCTGTGACAATATTTCTCTCCCCAGCATATCCGCTGTGGATCGGGATTGTACGCCTGCAGGATCGGTACTAGTCATTGTTCGGTTCAACTCGTCATACTGGGTCGCTGAATAAGCTCCATTCGGAAGGGTCGTCTGAATACCCCGGCCCCATCCGTCATACTGATACTGGGTCCGATGACCGCTGCCATTCTGTTCCCATATCAATCTACTGAGTGAATCATAACCATATTGCTTCAGGACGCGGTAGGAGCCATCTATAATGCCTTCTTCCATCTTATGCCCCAGTGCATCCCACTTCTGAATGCCCGTTACACCCGTCTCATCCGTTACCGTCACTTGATTGGCTATGTCATCATAAACCGCAGACATCGAGGACTGGTCGGGATGGGTAATGGTTTTGAGCCTGCCGAGCTTATCGTAGACGTAGGTGGTCGTATTGTTCTTGCCGTCCGTGAAGGATTTGACCCTTCCTGTTGTAGGATCGTAGTCCAACTGATTCACGATCGTGGTGGATTGCCCGTCTGCATCGGTCACAAGGATGGATTGCTGCGTCGGGAAAGCGCCTGAGTAGCCGTACGTGGTGTAATATTCGGTGTTCAGCACATCGTCGAGCACGGTCGTTTTGCCCACATTGCCGTAAGCATCGATCTGCTCATATTTGGAATGCGCCAGCTTGGTTCCATTCTGGTTGGTGACGATGATTTCGGTAATCTTGCCCTTGTCGTTCCGGACATAGCTGGTTAGACGGGTCTGGGTCGCATCGACCTTCTCCAATACGGAGGCAAGCAGACGGCTCGTCGGGTTGTACGTATAGGTGGTCGCCATATTCATCGTGTTATTCCGGGACAGCACATTGCCATAATCATCATAGCTGGCCAGATTAACCATTGGTGCTGTGCTGCTGCCTGCTTTCGTGAACGTGCTGGTCGTGACCGTAGGTGTGGTCAACCGGCGCGTCTCATCGTATTGAAAGCTCGTTCTTCTGCTCTCATTCCCGGTGGCCTCGGTGATACTATTCGTGTAAATGACTGTCGGCGTCGTCTCATCCACATAGTCCTTCCGGTAATTGAATATCGTGCTCTTCTGCCCATTGCTAAGGGTGACCCCGAAGCTTGCGATATCCTGATATGTGCTGCCGACATCGGAATTGTACGTGAAATCCAGCCTGTTGTAGTCGATTCCATTGCCACGATCCACTCTGCTCGTGATCCGGTAGGCTTCTTCCGCTGCATTCGAACCAAGCGCGCGTGTTGTGG
>NZ_JAHZIJ010000047.1 GCF_019443105.1 Paenibacillus oenotherae | reverse complement strand
GTCTGCGCGCCTTCCAGCTGATTCAGGATATACATCCGCCGCTGCGCCGACGATACCGGGTAATACGACCGCTCCTCCGTCCGCTCGATCGATGCGTATTTGCTTTCCTCTTGCTCCGCGATTCGCTCTGCCAGCTCCTCCAGCCGAGGCGCTTCGAAGATGCTACGCAGCGGCAGGTTCACGTTCAGCTCCTTGTATACCCGCGCCGCCAGCATCGTCGCCTTCAGCGAATGACCGCCCAGCTCGAAGAAGTGATCCTTCGCCCCGACTTGCGCGATGCCCAGCACGCTTTGCCAGATTTCCGCCAGCTTCGCTTCCAGTTCTGTCCGCGGCGCTACATAGCTTTCGCCTCCCATAGCGCTCCGCTCCGGCTCCGGCAGTCCTCTCCGGTCCACCTTCCCGTTCGGCGTTAGCGGCACCTCGGCCAATTCCACAAAGAACGCCGGCACCATGTAGCTTGGCAATTGGCTTCCCACATATCGGCGAAGCTCCGCTGCTTCCAGCTTGCCGTGACCGACCACATACGCGCACAGATAGGAATCCGCTCCCTTATCCTGACGCGCGATCACTACCGCTTCCTTCACCTGCTCGTGCCGCTGCAGAACCGCCTCGATCTCGCCCAGCTCGATCCGGTAACCCCGGATTTTCACCTGCTCGTCGATCCGGCCCAAATAGTCCAGGTTGCCGTCCGGCAGCCATCTCGCCAAATCTCCCGTCCGGTACAGCCGCTCTCCGTTCGGATGCTGCACGAACTTTTCTTCCGTCAGCTCCGGGCGGTTCAGGTAGCCGCGCGCCAAGCCCGCTCCCGCGATGCACAGCTCTCCGGCTACCCCGATCGGCTGCTCCCTGAGCCGATCATCCATGACATACAGCCGCGTATTGGACAACGGCTTCCCGATCGGAATGTTCCCTGACTCCCCTTCGATCCGGTACGCCGTACAGATAACCGTGCTCTCCGTCGGTCCGTACGTGTTCCATACTTCGTACGGTACCGGCTTGTACCCTTTCACCTTGTCCGCTCCCGTCAGCAGCAGTCTCAGCTTCGAGGGCGCTTCCTCCTCCAGCAGCTGCTCGTACATTTGCGGCGGCAGCCACGCGATCGTAATCTCGTGCTTCCGGTAAAATTCGGTCAGTTCCTTCATTTCCAGACGGATCTCTTCCGGCACGATGCACACGCTCGCTCCCGCGATCAAATACGGGAACAGCTCCCACACCGACGCGTCGAAGGCGAACGAGGCGTATGTCGCCGCTACATCCGCTTCCGTCACACGGTAGAACTGCCGATGCCACTCGCTCAAGTTCACCAGCGACCGGTGCTCAATCAGCACCCCTTTCGGACGGCCCGTCGAGCCCGACGTGTAGATCACGTACGCCAGATGCTCCGCTCCCGCCGCCTCCGGCAGATCACTTCCGTCTCCTTCCTCCAGCAGCCCGCGCTCCAGCACCAGCAACGATTCCGTTATGCCTGCGAACTTCTCCGCCAAATCCGTCTGCGTCAGTACCAGCTTCGCTTCTGCGTCTTCCAGCGTGTAGCGGATGCGCTCCTCCGGGTAGCTCGGGTCGATCGGCACATACGCGCCTCCCGCCTTCAGCACCCCCAAGATCGCCACGATCATTTCCGTCGATCGCTCCGCCGCGATGCCCACCAGCTCATCCGGTCCGACTCCCTGCTCCCGCAGTCTCCGTGCAAGACGATTCGAACGGGCATTCAGCTCTGCGTAGCTCAGACGCTCTTCTCCGTACACCAGCGCTGTACGCTCCGGCGCTCGCTTTACTTGCTCCTCGAACAGGCTGTGAATCGTCTTCTCCTTCGGATACGGCGCTTCCGTCCGGTTGAACGCCGCCAGAAGCAATTGTTCCTCATCGGAAAGCAGCTGTATATCCGTAATGATTCCGTTCGGATTATGAATGACCGTCGATACTAATTGAAGCAAATGAGCTTCAATCGCTTCGATCCAATATTGGTCTATTGAGGAGTCATAAAAACATTCAAATACGATCTCATCTCCCGGAATAACGGTCAAATTGAAGCTATAATTCGTCTGCTCGGCCACATTGGCGTCAATTATACTCAACGCGGATACGTCTGCCGCCGCATTCTCGATCTCCTTCGTTACAGGATAATTTTCAAAAACGACGATATTATTGATTAGCCCTTGCTTTATGCTCGACAAGGC
>NZ_JAHZIJ010000046.1 GCF_019443105.1 Paenibacillus oenotherae | reverse complement strand
GTCTGCGCGCCTTCCAGCTGATTCAGGATATACATCCGCCGCTGCGCCGACGATACCGGGTAATACGACCGCTCCTCCGTCCGCTCGATCGATGCGTATTTGCTTTCCTCTTGCTCCGCGATTCGCTGTGCCAGCTCCTCCAGCCGCGGCGCTTCGAAGATGCTCCGCAGCGGCAGGTTCACGTTCAGCTCCTTGTATACCCGCGCCGCCAGCATCGTCGCCTTCAGCGAATGACCGCCCAGCTCGAAGAAGTGATCCTTCGCCCCGACTTGCGCGATGCCCAGCACGCTTTGCCAGATTTCCGCCAGCTTCGCTTCCAGTTCCGTCCGCGGCGCTACGTAGCTTTCGCCTCCCGCAGCGCTCCGCTCCGGCTCCGGCAGTCCTCTCCGGTCCACCTTCCCGTTCGGCGTCAGCGGCACCTCGGCCAATTCCACAAAGAACGCCGGCACCATGTAGCTTGGCAATTGGCTTCCCACATATCGGCGAAGCTCCGCTGCTTCCAGCTTGTCGTGACCAACCACATACGCGCACAGATAGGAATCCGCTCCCTTATCCTGACGTGCGATCACTACCGCTTCCTTCACCTGCTCGTGTCGCTGCAGAACCGTCTCGATCTCGCCCAGCTCGATCCGGTAGCCCCGGATCTTCACCTGCTCGTCGATCCGGCCCAAATAGTCCAGGTTGCCGTCCGGCAGCCATCTCGCCAAATCTCCCGTCCGGTACAGCCGCTCTCCGTTCGGATGCTGCACAAACTTCTCTTCCGTCAGTTCCGGGCGGTTCAGGTAGCCGCGCGCCAAGCCCACTCCCGCGATGCACAGCTCTCCGGCTACCCCGATCGGCTGTTGATTCAATTCGGAATTTACGACATAGAGTCGGGCGTTGTCTAAAGGCTTCCCTATCGGGATGCGCAATCGTTCGTCATCTTCCTCTGAAATGGCGTATCGGGATGCATATACCGTCGCTTCTGTCGGACCGTATAAGTTCTCAAGTGCCGCCATAACTTTGCTTTGCTTTCTCAAAAGGTAGTACTGGCGGATTAGCGCAGCCGTCAAAGCTTCTCCCGCAGAAAATATATATTTCGTATCAGGCAAGCCAATTTCACTTTGTTCCAGCACGCTCATCATCGCATGCAGCATGGATGGAACAAAGTTGACATGCGTAATTTGATACTTATTTATTGTACGAATAAGAGACTCCGGTTCTTTTTCTGCGCCGGGCTCAAGAACGATCAGGCGTCCCCCGCCAATGAACCATCCGAACAGTTCCGCTACCGAAACGTCAAAAGTAACCGATGTTTTCAATAAATAGCTGTCCTGCTCCAAGCATGGATACGACTGCTGCAAGCTATTCAGAAGGTTCACCGCACTATGGTGTTCAATCAGGACTCCTTTCGGAAGGCCCGTCGACCCCGACGTGTAGATCACGTACGCCAGATGCTCCGCTCCCGCCGCCTCCGGCAGGTCCGTTCCGTCTCCTTCTTCCAGCAGCGCACGCTCCAGTACGAGCAACGATTCCGCCGTACCGTCCGCGAACTTCTCTTCAACACCCGCCTGCGTCAGCACCAGCCTCGCTCCTGCATCTGCCAGCGTGTAGCGGATACGCTCCTCCGGGTAGCTCGGGTCGATCGGCACATACGCGCCTCCCGCCTTCAGCACCGCCAAGATCGCCACGATCATTTCCGTCGACCGCTCCAACGCGATACCCACCAGCTCATCCGCTCCGACTCCCTGCTCCCGCAGCTTTCGTGCAAGACGATTCGAACGGGCATTCAGCTCTGCGTAGCTCAGACGCTCCTCTCCGTACACCAGCGCTGTACGCTCCGGCGTTCGCTTTACTTGCTCCTCGAACAGGCTGTGAATCGTCTGCTCCTTCGGATACGGCGCTTCCGTCCGGTTGAACGCCGCCAGAAGCAATTGTTCCTCATCGGAAAGCAGCTGTATATCCACAATGATTCCGTTCGGATTATGAATGACCGTCGATACTAATTGGAGCAAATGAGCTTCAATCGCTTCGATCCAGTATTGGTCTATTGAGGAGTCATAAATACATTTAAATACGATCTCATCTCCCGGAATAACGGTCAAATTGAAGCTATAATTCGTCTGCTCGACCACATTGGCGTCAATTATACTCAACGCGGATACGTCTGCCGCCGCATTCTCGATCTCCTTCGTTACAGGATAATTTTCAAAAACGACGATATTATTGATTAGCCCTTGCTTTATGCTCGACAAGGC
>NZ_JAHZIJ010000045.1 GCF_019443105.1 Paenibacillus oenotherae | reverse complement strand
ACTGGGACGAGGTGGCGATTCGGTTCAAGGGATCGTAGCTGTAACTATAATTGTTGCTTTGCCCGTTCAAACTCAAAGATTGGTTCGTCAAATTCCCGTTCCCGTCATAATCGTAGTTGAAGGAATTGATCTCTACGTTATTGGCTTTCTTGTGAATCAGCGAATCCACGGCATAGCCATCATAGGTATACGTGCTTTTATTCCCGTTCAGCTGCCTGATTTCCTTCAACAGGCTGTTATTGTAGTAATCATATTCGGCATCAAAGGTCGTCAAGGAAGGCCCTACGGTCTTTAACCGGTTCATGTTGTCATAGGTATATACATTCATATAACCGAACGGATCGGTCATCGTTTCCCGAAGGCCCAGACTATTGTAGGTATACGAAATTTTCTTCAGATCCGGGAAGGTAACCTCTCTTAATTCCCCGGTCGTGTTCTTGTAGGCGTAGGATGTCGTACCTGTAGGGTCTGTCATCGTTTTCCGCCGTCCGGCGAGATCATAGGTATACCCCACGGAATCGTTCGGACTGGATTTCAGGGTCAGCCGATTGCGATTGTTGTATTGGAAGGTGAACGTTTGCCCCTTCTGATCCATCGTTCTTACAACATTGCTGTTCGCATCATAGAAGCTCTTCTCGACCTGACCCATGGCATCGGTCTGTTTGATCAGTCTTCCCAACTGGTCATAGCGCTTCTGCGTCGTATTCGCATCCGGATAACGGATCTCCTTCAAATGTCCAGCCAAGGAATACGCATAGCTTGTCGTGTCATTCTTGGGATCGGTTACGCCTGTCAAACGCCCTAGGGAATCATACTGGTATCTTGTCGTATGCTCAACGCTCTTAAAGCAAGATAAAAAGAAACCACATGGAGTGTTGTTACACTCGCATGTGGCACGTTAAGAAACCAAACTACTTTGTAGACAATTGTATTGCATTGTTAATCCCTGAGAATAATAGTTCGGCGGCTAAGAGATCTCCTATGACAATAACGGAATCAAATAGATGGGTGTATCCTCCACGACGATCTTTAGCGGTAGGATATATTTTATAACCATGTTCTTGCTCCCAAGTCAGTACAACAAGCTTTTTACCTTTAGTTGCTGCACTATAATTTTTCTTTCCTAAAAGATTTGCTATTGCAGATTCTTTTGACGGTAAAGGAGGCACCTTAGAGAAACATAATGAAAGGGTTTTTTCGATCTGTCGAAGTAACGTAACTTCATCGAATGGAAACTCAATTACCTCCATAAGTTCAATGTCGACAATACCCAATCCTTCAATTCGTCCTGTTGGAATCGCAAGCAAATTATTTGTCTTATCATCAACGTAAACATTTATCAACCTATACGTAGGCCCCAAAGCAGATCACCTCACTCAACTATTTTTATAATAATATTTACTCCCTTGTCCTTTGCGTAGTCAATTGCCATCTGCAGTTGCTCAGATTGACTTTTTGTTAGTTCTACGGGAGGTAGCGCTACTTCTAAATTTTTTATCGTACTTGAGTTCGCTAGTACTGTCAAGTTTTTCTGAGTATGACCTGTATAACTCGCTAAGCTATTTGTATATACTTTAAGTATATTCAAAAGGTTATTTCCTTTATTGTAACTTGAAAGTGTTACATCTATCGATTTGATACTAGTAATGCTTTTTGCAAACAAACCTTCTCCCGCTACAAATTTATCAATCGTCTTAAAATTATTACCCATAATATTACTCATACCACCTAATGCATCTTCTATTTCTCTCCCTCTTTCCACTGCAGATTTTGCCCAAACACCCGTACGTGCTTTTGCAAAAACATCTGCTTTCATAAGCATTTTCGTACCCTTCGCTACATATGAACCTGGCACAAAAGGTAACAATGTAGCTGCTATGTCCCACAGTAAGAAACCTGCATTCCCCCAACTAGGGTTTTCATATAACTCATAAGCACTCCACCCAATGCTGGCTATATCAACTATTGTTTCTACAACATGTCCAGAAGGATCAATAAATTTGCTTGGATTATTATGCACATACGTATACAAATTCATCGTCAGCGGATTATCAATCTGGCCCTCATACGTATCCTTACTAATAAACTGTCCCATGCTCGGGTCATACCATCTTGCGCGCAAATATTGCAGGCCTGCGCTCTGATCCCACATTTCCCCCGAATAGCGGAATGGATTCTCTACACCCTCGGTGGTCGTGAGCGGGTTGCCCCATAGATCATACGTGTACCGGTTCACACTCGTATTGCCCG
>NZ_JAHZIJ010000044.1 GCF_019443105.1 Paenibacillus oenotherae | reverse complement strand
CGAAGAACGCCGGCACCATGTAGCTTGGCAGTTGGCTTCCCACATATCGGCGAAGCTCCGCTGCTTCCAGCTTGCCGTGACCAACCACATACGCGCACAGATAGGAATCCGCTCCCTTATCCTGACGCGCAATCACTACCGCTTCCTTCACCTGCTCGTGTCGCTGCAGAACCGCCTCGATCTCGCCCAGCTCGATCCGGTAGCCCCGGATTTTCACCTGCTCGTCGATCCGGCCCAAATAGTCCAGGTTGCCGTCCGGCAGCCATCTCGCCAAATCTCCCGTCCGGTACAGCCGCTCTCCGTTCGGATGCTGCACAAACTTCTCTTCCGTCAGTTCCGGGCGGTTCAGGTAGCCGCGCGCCAAGCCCGCTCCCGCGATGCACAGCTCTCCGGCTACCCCGATCGGCTGCTCCCTGAGCCGATCATCCATGACATACAGCCGCGTATTGGACAACGGCTTCCCGATCGGAATGTTCCCTGACTCCCCTTCGATCCGGTACGCCGTACAGATAACCGTGCTCTCCGTCGGTCCGTACGTGTTCCATACTTCGTACGGCACCGGCTTGTACCCTTTCACCTTGTCCGCTCCCGTCAGCAGCAGTCTCAGCTTCGAGGGCGCTTCCTCCTCCAGCAGCTGCTCGTACATTTGCGGCGGCAGCCACGCGATCGTAATCGCGCGCTTCCGGTAAAATTCGGTCAGTTCCTTCATTTCCAGACGGATCTCTTCCGGCACGATGCACACGCTCGCCCCCGCGATCAAATACGGGAACAGCTCCCACACCGATGCGTCGAAGGCGAACGAGGCGTATGTCGCCGCTACATCCTCTTCCGTCACACGGTAGAACTGCCGATGCCACTCGCTCAAGTTCACCAGCGACCGGTGCTCAATCAGCACCCCTTTCGGACGGCCCGTCGAGCCCGACGTGTAGATCACGTACGCCAGATGCTCTGCTCCCGCCGCCTCCGGCAGGTCACTTCCGTCTCCTTCTTCCAGCAGCCCGCGCTCCAGCACCAGCAACGATTCCGTTATGCCCGCCAACTTCTCCGCCACATCCGCCTGCCCCAGCACCAGCTTCACTCCTGCATCTGCCAGCGTGTAGCGGATGCGCTCCTCCGGGTAGCTCGGGTCGATCGGCACATACGCGCCTCCCGCCTTCAGCACCCCCAAGATCGCCACGATCATTTCCGTCGACCGCTCCGCCGCGATGCCCACCAGCTCATCCGGTCCGACTCCCTGCTCCCGCAGCTTCCGCGCAAGACGATTCGAACGGGCATTCAGCTCTGCGTAGCTCAGACGCTCCTCTCCGTACACCAGCGCTGTACGCTCCGGCGCTCGCTTTACTTGCTCCTCGAACAGGCTGTGAATCGTCTTCTCCTTCGGATACGGCGCTTCCGTCCCGTTGAACGCCGCCAGTCGCTCGCGCTCTTCCTCTGACAGCAGCGACAGCTCCCCGATCCGCTCCTCCGGCTTTGACGTCGCCTCCGTCAGCAGCTGCACGAAGTGACCCGCCAGTCGCTCCATGCTCGCTCGCCTGTACAACGACGTCCGGTATTGCAGTTGGAACACTAACCGTCCTTCCATCTCCGACGCTTGCAGCGCCAGATCGAACTTCGCCGCTTCCTGGCCTCCTCCGTACGGCGTCATCTTCAGACCGCCCCCGTAAGAAGCTTCCGCCTCCGTCATGTTCTGCATCGCGAACATCGTATCGAACAGCGGATTGCGGCTCATATCCCGCTCCAACTCCAGCTTCTCCACCAGTTCCTCCAGCGGGTAGTCCGCATGCTCGAACGCTTCCAGCGTCCGACGCTTCACTTCCGCCACCTGTTCCAGGAACGTCGCTTCCTTCTTCACTTCGTTACGCAGCGCCAGTGTCCCGACGAACATGCCGATAACCTGCTCCAAGTCCGCATGCGGGCGGCCCGCCACCGGCGTTCCAATGACGATATCCTCCTGCCCGCTATACTTCGACAGCAGCGTCGCATACGCCGCCAGCAGCACCATGTACAGCGTTGCGCCCGTCTGCGAAGCGATCTGACGCACGCGCGCCTCCACTTCCAGCGGCAGATCGAAGCCGATCGACTCGCCTTCGAACCGCTGCACGGCCGGACGCGCATCATCCGTCGGCAGCTCCAGCACCGGCAGTTCGCCTCCGAACCGCTCCAGCCAGTATGTTTCCTGACGCTTCAGCTCTTCCCCGCTCAGCCGCTCCCGCTGCCAGACTGCGTAGTCCTTGTATTGGATCCGCAGCGCAGGCAGCTCCTCGCCGCCGTACAGCCGCGCGAATTCTTCCACCAGCACTTGCATCGAGACTCCGTCTGATACGATATGGTGCATATCGTACATGAACAGACGCTTGCCTTCCTCCGCCAGCTTCAC
>NZ_JAHZIJ010000043.1 GCF_019443105.1 Paenibacillus oenotherae | reverse complement strand
GTGAAGCTGGCGGAGGAAGGCAAGCGTCTGTTCATGTACGATATGCACCATATCATATCAGACGGAGTCTCGATGCAAGTGCTGGTGGAAGAGTTCGCGCGGCTGTACGGCGGCGAGGAGCTGCCTGTGCTGCGGATCCAATACAAGGACTACGCAGTCTGGCAGCGGGAGCGGCTGAGCGGGGAAGAGCTGAAGCGTCAGGAAACGTACTGGCTGGAACGGTTCGGAGGCGAGCTGCCGGTGCTGGAGCTGCCGACGGATGATGCGCGTCCGGCCGTGCAGCGTTTCGAAGGCGAGTCGATCGGCTTCGATCTGCCGCTGGAAGTGGAGGCGCGCGTGCGTCAGATCGCTTCGCAGACGGGCGCAACGCTGTACATGGTGCTGCTTGCGGCGTATGCGACGCTGCTGTCGAAGTATAGCGGGCAGGAGGATATCATCATTGGAACGCCGGTGGCGGGCCGCCCGCATGCGGACTTGGAGCAGGTTATCGGCATGTTCGTCGGGACACTGGCGCTGCGTAACGAAGTGAAGAAGGAAGCGACGTTCCTGGAACAGGTGGCGGAAGTGAAGCGTCGGACGCTGGAAGCGTTCGAGCATGCGGACTACCCGCTGGAGGAACTGGTGGAGAAGCTGGACTTGGAGCGGGATATGAGCCGTAATCCGCTGTTTGATACGATGTTCGCGATGCAGAACATGACGGAGGCGGAAGCTTCTTACGGGGGCGGTCTGAAGATGACGCCGTACGGAGGAGGCGAGGAAGCGGCGAAGTTTGATCTGACGCTGCAAGCGTCGGAGATGGAAGGACGGTTAGTATTCCAACTGCAATACCGGACGTCGTTGTACAGGCGAGCGAGCATGGAGCGACTGGCGGGTCACTTTGTGCAGCTGCTGACGGAGGCGACGTCAAAGCCGGAGGAGCGGATCGGGGAGCTGTCGCTGCTGTCCGAGGAAGAGTGCGAGCGACTGGCGGCGTTCAACGGGACGGAAGCGCCGTATCCGAAGGAGCAGACGATTCACAGCCTGTTCGAGGAGCAAGTAAAGCGAGCGCCGGAGCGTACAGCGCTGGTGTACGGAGAAGAGCGTCTAAGCTACGCAGAGCTGAATGCCCGTTCGAATCGTCTTGCACGGAGGCTGCGGAAGCAGGGAGTCCGAGCGGATGAGCTGGTGGGTATCGCGTTGGAGCGGTCAACGGAAATGATCGTGGCGATCTTGGCGGTGCTGAAGGCGGGAGGCGCGTATGTGCCGATCGACCCGAGCTACCCGGAGGAGCGTATCCGCTACACGCTGGAAGACGCAGGAGCGAAGCTGGTGCTGACGCAGACGGATGTGGCGGAGAAGTTCGCAGGCATAACGGAATCGGTGCTGGTGCTGGAGCGCAGGCTGCTGGAAGAAGGAGACGGAACGGATCTGCCGGAGAGGGCGGGAGCAGAGCATCTGGCGTACGTGATCTACACATCGGGCTCAACGGGTCGTCCGAAAGGGGTCATGATTGAGCACGGAAGCATCGCCAACGCGCTGCAATGGCGGAAAGCGGAGTACGGGTTGAGCGAGAAAGACCGTGTGCTGCAGCTGTTCTCGTATGCGTTCGATGGATTTTTGACGAGTTGCTTCACGCCGCTGTTGTCGGGCTCTGAAGTGGTGTTCCTAACGGAAGAAGCGAGCAAAGATCCGGCAGCGGTGAAGGAAGCGGTGAAGGAGTACGGCGTAACGCACTTCATTGTCGTGCCGGCGTTATACGCTGCCATTCTAGCGAGGGCGGAAGCGGGCGAATTGAAGACGGTGAAGCGGATTACGCTGGCGGGCGAAGCGGTGACGGCGAAGTTGGTGTCGGAAAGCCAAAGGTTGGCGCCGGAGACGGAGCTGATCAATGAATACGGTCCGACGGAAAACAGCGTGGTGACTAGCTTCAATCGGGGACTGGAGAAGCAGGAAAGCCAGGCGATCGGCCGGCCGATCGCGAATGTGCACGTCTATATCCTTGATCGGAACGGCTGTCTGCAGCCGATCGGGGTAGCCGGAGAGCTGTGCATCGCGGGAGCGGGCTTGGCGCGCGGCTACCTGAACCGCCCGGAACTGACGGAAGAGAAGTTTGTGCAGCATCCGAACGGAGAGCGGCTGTACCGGACGGGAGATTTGGCGAGATGGCTGCCGGACGGCAACCTGGACTATTTGGGCCGGATCGACGAGCAGGTGAAGATCCGGGGCTACCGGATCGAGCTGGGCGAGATCGAGGCGGTTCTGCAGCGACACGAGCAGGTGAAGGAAGCGGTAGTGATCGCACGTCAGGATAAGGGAGCGGATTCCTATCTGTGCGCGTATGTGGTTGGTCACGGCAAGCTGGAAGCAGCGGAGCTTCGCCGATATGTGGGAAGCCAACTGCCAAGCTACATGGTGCCGGCGTTCTTCG
>NZ_JAHZIJ010000042.1 GCF_019443105.1 Paenibacillus oenotherae | reverse complement strand
CCGTATCCAACGGCAGAATTACGGGTAACCTCGGCAGCGGCAAAATCGCTGTATTGTACGAGGCAGCGGCACCAGTGCCGGCAATTTCCATCGATAAGCAAGAAGGCGGATTCTACACGGACGCTCTTGCTGTGAAAATGACGTACACCGGTTCTGACACAGCTACGTACTCTGTGAACAACGGAACACCTGTAACGTTCAGCTCTGGCACGACAGCAACCTTCGGAGCTGGCGCAGCATTCGGCACAGCATTCGTACTGAAAATTACGTCGAGCAATTCAGCAGGACAAGCTGTCAAAACATATACGTTTACGAAAGAAGACCCTAATGCAGCGCTGAAAGTTCATTTCTACAAGCCTGCAGGCTGGGGAACGCCGAACATCTATTACTACGATGAATCCGTAACACCGACCAAGATTGGCGTGCAATGGCCGGGAGCGGCAATGAAGGATGACGGAAACAACTGGTATTCCTATCAGATCCCGGCTTGGACCAAGGCACAAGTTATCTTCAACTCCGGAAGCAATCAAGTGCCAGGCGCAAGCCAACCGGGCTACCAGGTAACGGGCGAGAAATGGATCAAGGACAATGTGGTTCATGCCACCAATCCGGATGGTCCATCCGATCAAGCTCCTACAGCACCAACCAATGTACAAGGAACAGCAGGCGGCACGACATCCGTTACGCTGACCTGGACTCCTTCTACAGATGATAAAGGTATCGTGAAATATGAAGTGTACCGTGACGGCGTACTGATCGGCGAAACGACGACCACTTCTTATACCGATACGACTGTAACTGCAAACAAAACGTATGTGTACACAATCAAAGCAGTCGATACAATCGGGCAAAAATCAGCATTCAGTGCGCCAGTTTCAGTTATCATTGGCGGCGGAACACAGGATCAACTGCCTACTGCACCGACGAATGTACAAGGAACAGCAGCAGGCACAACAACGGTTAATCTGACCTGGAGTCCTTCCACAGATGACAAGGGTGTTGTGAGCTACGAAATTTATCGTGATGGCGCTCTGAAAGGCACATCCACAGGTACGTCCTACGCTGACACAACGGTAGCGAATGACAATACGTATTCCTACACGGTCAAAGCAGTCGATACGATCGGACAGAAATCAGCATCCAGCGCGCCGGCTACAGTCAAGATCGGCAATGGCGGACAGCAACAGCAACAAGGCAGCCCATTCAGCTGGGATAATGCCAACGTCTATTTCGTAATGACAGACCGTTTCAACAACGGTAACACAAGCAATGACGGCGCATACGGAAGACCAAAAACCGATGCATGGGGCAAAAATATCGGTACCTTCCACGGCGGCGATATTAAAGGTTTGACGCAGAAGCTCCAAGACGGCTACTTTACTGATCTTGGAACAAATGCAATCTGGATTACAGCTCCATGGGAGCAAATGCACGGCTGGGTAGGCGGTAAAGACGGCGACTTCGCTCACTACGGCTACCACGGCTACTATGCCCTTGACTTCACTGCAATGGACAAGAGCATGGGAACGATTGATGAAATGCGTGAATTCGTTGATCTCGCGCATACGAAAGGAATCCGCGTCATTCTTGACGTTGTTATGAACCATGTTGCCTACCCTACGCTTGTAGATATGGCAGAATACAACTATGGCGACCGCGGCGGACTTGCCGGCAACTGGACGCCAAGTCAATCACAAGGCCAGAACTGGCATACGCACAACAACATCATGGTTACGACCAATGCAAGCGCTTGGTCCACATGGTGGGGCACGAACTGGATCCGCCCGAACGGCATCGCAGGCTACGACCAATGTAGCGGCGGCGACTTCACTTCTTGCGTCGGCTTCTTGCCTGACATCAAGACGGATTCCACCAGCCCGACCACATTGCCGCCAATTCTGAAAACGAAGTTCGCTAAAGAAACGAGCGGCTTTGACAACTGGATCGTTCCAGCTGCCAAGAAATACCGTACAGACCTGAACGTAGCTCCTAAGGACTACATGATCAAATGGTTGTCCTCATGGGTTGAAGAGTTTGGTATCGACGGATTCCGTGCGGATACAGCGAAACACGTTCAATATGACAGATGGGGTGCGCTGAAGACAGAAGCAAGCAACGCGCTCAAGAAATGGAGACAGAACAACCCGACGAAACCAGGAGCAGATTGGACCGACAACTTCTGGATGACGGGTGAAGTATTCGATAAAGGTCTCGGCAGAGACACTAACTATTTCGATAACGGTTTTGATTCCCTGATTAACTTCTCGTTCCAATCAGCGAATTTCTCTGATTTGGAAGGTCTGTTCTCCCGTTATGCAACGGAGTTTAACGGCAGCGCAGCAAACTACAACATGCTGAGCTACATCTCTTCACATGACAAAAAGCTTTACGCCCGTAGTAATCTGATCCAGGCAGGAACGGCTTTGCTGCTTGCTCCTGGCGCAGTACAAACGTTCTACGGTGATGAAACAGCAAGACCAGTAGGCGAGAATGGCTCTGACCCGGATATGGGCTCACGTTCCTTCATGAACTGGGGCAGCATTAATACCGCTGTTCAAAGCCACTGGCAGAAGATTGGCCAATTCAGAAACAATCACATCGCAATCGGTGCAGGTCAACATGCCAAAATCGCAGACGCTCCGTACACGTTCTCCCGTACGTATGAGCAAGGCGATAT
>NZ_JAHZIJ010000041.1 GCF_019443105.1 Paenibacillus oenotherae | reverse complement strand
AACGAATAGCTCGTATTCGCACTTAAACCTGTCACCGTTGCACTCGTATCACTTCCACCAAGTGCACCCGATGTCGTCGCTGCACTCCACGTTGTCCCTCCATCGGTCGACTGCTCAATCGCCAGCGGCGAGGCTCCGATGACTGCACTCCAGCCAAAGTCTGCTGTCGTCGATGTCTTTCCCGTCGTTGCAAAGTCGCTTACTGGAACCGATAGCGTCGTTAACGCTACCGCATTCGAATTTCCCGCATTCGCTCCGCCTGTTATGACCAACCGGAACGAATAGCTCGTATTCGCACTTAAACCTGTCACCGTTGCACTCGTATCACTTCCACCATGTACACCCGATGTCGTTGCTGCACTCCACATTGTCCCTCCATCGGTCGACTGCTCAATCGCCAGCGACGTGGCTCCGCTGACTGCGCTCCAACCAAAATCCGCTGTCGTCGATGTTTTTCCCGTCGTTGCAAAGTCGCTTATCGGAACGGACATCGTCGTTACGGATACTGCATTCGAGTTCCCCGCATTCGCTCCGCCAGTGATGGCCAAACGGAACCAATAATTTGTATTCGCACTCAGGCCCGTCACCGTTGCGCTCGTATCACTTCCACCAAGTGCACTTGATGTCGTTGCTACACTCCACGTCGTTCCTCCATCGGTCGATTGCTCAATCGCCAGCGATGAGGCTCCGCTTACTGCACTCCAGCCGAAGTCCGCTGTTGTTGACGTCTTACCCATCGATGCAAAGTCGCTTACTGGAACCGACAATGTCGTCACTGCTACCGCATTCGAATTTCCCGCATTCGCTCCGCCTGTTACGACCAAGCGGAACATATAACTTGTATTCGCATTCAGTCCTGTTACCGTTGCACTCGTATCACTTCCACCAAGTGCACCCGATGTCGTTGCTGCACTCCACGTCGTTCCCCCATCGGTCGACTGCTCGATCGACAACGACGAGGCTCCACTTACTGCACTCCAGCCAAAGTCCGCTGTTGTCGATGTCTTTCCCGTCGTTGCGAAGTCGCTTACTGGAACCGACAACGTCGTCACTGCTACCGCATTCGAGTTCCCTACATTCGCTCCGCCAGTAACGACCAAGCGGAACATATAACTTGTATTCGCATTCAGTCCTGTTACCGTTGCACTCGTATCACTTCCACCAAGTGCACCCGATGTCGTTGCTGCACTCCACGTCGTTCCCCCATCGGTCGACTGCTCGATCGACAACGACGAGGCTCCACTTACTGCACTCCAGCCAAAGTCCGCTGTTGTCGATGTCTTTCCCGTCGTTGCGAAGTCGCTTACTGGAACCGACAACGTCGTCACTGCTACCGCATTCGAGTTCCCCGCATTCGCTCCGCCTGTTACGACCAAATGGAACGAATAACTCGTATTCGCACTTAAACCTGTCACCGTTGCACTCGTATCACTTCCACCAAGTGCACCCGATGTCGTTGCTGCACCCCACGTTGTCCCTCCATCGCTCGACTGCTCAATTACCAGCGACGAGGCTCCGCTGACTGCGCTCCAGCCAAAGTCTGCTGTCGTCGATGTCTTTCCCGTCGTTGCGAAGTCGCTTACTGGAACCGACAACGTCGTCACTGCTACCGCATTCGAGTTCCCCGCATTCGCTCCGCCTGTTACGACCAAATGGAACGAATAACTCGTATTCGCACTTAAACCTGTCACCGTTGCACTCGTATCACTTCCACCAAGTGCACCCGATGTCGTTGCTGCACCCCACGTTGTCCCTCCATCGCTTGACTGCTCAATTACCAGCGACGAGGCTCCACTTACTGCACTCCAGCCAAAGTCCACTGTCGTCGATGTCTTTCCCGTCGATGCAAAGTCGCTTACCGGAACGGACAGTGTCGTCACCACTACTGCATTCGAGTTCCCCGCATTCGCTCCGCCAGTAACGACCAAACGGAACGTATAACTTGTATTCGCACTCAGACCCGTCACTGTCACCGATGTTGAGCTACCTGCAAGTACACCCGATGTCGTCGCTGCACTCCACGTTGTCCCTCCATCGGTCGACTGCTCAATCGCCAGCGACGTGGCTCCGCTGACTGCGCTCCAGCCAAAGTCCACTGTCGTCGATGTCTTTCCCGTCGATGCGAAGTCGCTTACTGGAACCGACAATGTCGTCACTGCTACCGCATTCGAGTTCCCCGCATTCGCTCCGCCAGTGATGACCAAGCGGAAGGAGTAGCTCGTATTCGCACTCAGGCCCATCACCGTTGCGCTCGTATCACTTCCACCAAGCGCACCCGATGTCGTTGCTGCACTCCACGTCGTTCCTCCATCGGTCGACTGCTCAATCGCCAGCGACGTGGCTCCGCTGACTGCACTCCAGCCAAAGTCCGCTGTCATCGATGTCTTTCCCGTCGATGCGAAGTCGCTTACTGGAACCGACAATGTCGTCACTGCTACCGCATTCGAATTCCCCGCATTCGCTCCGCCAGTGATAACCAAGCGGAACGTATAATTTGTATTCGCACTCAATCCTGTCACTGTCGCCGATGTTGAGCTACCTGCGAGTACACCCGATGTCGTTGCCGCACTCCACGTCGTTCCCCCATCGGTCGACTGCTCAATCGCCAGCGACGAGGCTCCACTTACTGCATTCCAATCAAAATCCGCTGTTGCCGACGTCTTTCCCGTCGATGCGAAGTCGCTTACCGGAACGGACAACGTCGTCACCACTACTGCATTCGAGTTCCCCGCATTCGCTCCGCCAGTGATGACCAAGCGGAAGGAGTAGCTCGTATTCGCACTCAGGCCCGTCACCGTTGCGCTCGTATCACTTCCACCAAGCTCACCCGATGTCGTCGCTGCACTCCACGTTGTCCCTCCATCGGTCGACTGCTCAATCGCCAGCGATGAGGCTCCACTTACTACACTCCAGCCAAAGTCCGCTGTCGCTGACGTCTTACCCATCGATGAAAAGTCACTCACTGGAACAGACAGCGTCGTCACCGCTACCGCATTCGAGTTCCCCGCATTCGCTCCACCAGTGACGACCAGACGGAAAGAATAGCTCGTATTCGCACTCAGGCCCGTCACCGTTGCGCTCGTATCACTTCCACCAAGTACACCCGATGTCGTCGCTGCACTCCACGTTGTTCCTCCATCGGTCGACTGTTCGATTGCTAACGACGAGGCTCCACTTACTACACTCCAGCCAAAATCCGATGTCGTCGACGTCTTACCCGTCGTTGCAAAATCACTCACCGGGACGGACAGCGTCGTTAACGCTACCGCATTCGAGTTCCCCGCATTCGCTCCGCCAGTGATGACCAAGCGGAAGGAGTAGCTCGTATTCGCACTCAGGCCTGTCACCGTTGCACTCGTATCACTTCCACCAACTATACCCGATGTCGTCGCTGCACTCCACGTTGTCCCTCCATCGGTCGACTGCTCAATCGCCAGCGACGAGGCTCCGCTGACTGCACTCCAGCCAAAGTCGGCTGTCGTCGATGTCTTTCCCGTCGTTGCAAAGTCACTTACTGGAACGGACAATGTCGTCACCGCTACCGCATTCGAGTTCCCCGCATTCGCTCCACCAGTGACGACCAGACGGAAGGAATAGCTCGTATTCGCACTCAGGCCCGTCACCGTTGCGTTCGTATCACTTCCACCAACTACACTTGATGTCGTCGCTGCACTCCACGTCGTTCCTCCATCGGTCGACTGTTCGATTGCTAACGAAGTCGCTCCACTTACTACACTCCAGCCAAAGTCCGCTGTCGTCGATGTCTTTCCCGTCGTTGCAAAGTCGCTTACTGGAACCGACAACGTCGTCACCGCTACCGCATTCGAATTTCCCGCATTCGCTCCGCCAGTGATGACCAAACGGAACGAATAGCTCGTATTCGCACTTAAACCTGTCACCGTTGCACTCGTATCACTTCCACCAAGTACACCCGATGTCGTTGCCGCACTCCACGTTGTCC
>NZ_JAHZIJ010000040.1 GCF_019443105.1 Paenibacillus oenotherae | reverse complement strand
ATGAGACGCGCCGGTTGACCACACCTACGGTCACGACCAGCACGTTCACGAAAGCAGGCAGCAGTACAGCCCCAACGATTAATCGGGCGACCTATGATGATTATGGCAATGTGCTGTCCCAGACCAATGCCATGAATGTGGCGACCACCTATACGTACAACTCGACGACTCGTCTGCTTGCTTCCGTATTGGAGAAGGTCGATGTGAACCAGACCCGGCTTACCAGCTATGTCCGGAACGACAAGGGCAAGATTACCGAAATCATCGTCACCAACCAGAATGGAACCAAGCTGGCCCATTCCAAATATGAACAAATCGATGCTTACGGCAATGTGGGCAAAGCAACCGTGCTCGACGATGTGCTGAACACCGAATATTACACCACGTACGGCTATTCAGGCGCTTTCCCGACGCAGCAATCCATCCTTGTGACCGATGCGGATGGACAATCCAGCACGATCGTGAACCAATTGGACTACGATCCCACAACGGGACGTGTCAAATCCTTCACGGACGGCAAGAACAATACGACCACCTACGTTTACGACAAGCTCGGCAGGCTCAAAACCATTACCCATCCCGACCAGTCCTCGATGTCTGCGGTTTATGATGATATAGCCAATCAAGTGACGGTAACGGATGAGACCGGTGTAACGGGTATTCAGAAGTGGGATGCACTGGGGCATAAGATGGAAGAAGGCATTATAGATGGCTCCTACCGCGTTCTGAAGCAGTATGGTTATGATGCACTAGGCAGATTGATCTGGGAACAGAACGGTAGCGGTCACCGAACCCAGTATCAGTATGACGGGTGGAACCGGGGTATTCAGACCATGCTTCCGAACGGGACTTTTTCCACGACCCAATATGACGAGTTGAGCCGAACAATGACCAGTACCGATCCTGAAGGCGTACAATCCCGATCCACAGCGGATATACTGGGCAGGGAAATAGTGTCACGGCTCAATAAAGGAGCCGGATTTCAGACGGTAGGTTCGGTGCGGTATGATGATATGGGGAATGTTATTGGCCGTTCCGATGCTCAGTATACGACAAGATACCAGTATGATGCCTTAGGGCGTTTGACAGGCGTAACCGATCCCAAGAATGACACGACAAGCTATGCGTATTCCTTGGCTGGCCATTTGAAGGAGATCCGTTATCCGGATGCGAATACGACGCAGAAGCGCTATGACCAGTTGGGAAGACTGATCAAACAGACGGATGCCATGGGTCAGGTCGAGAAGAGCTTCTATGATGCGAACAGCAATGTTGTAAGAACGGTGGATCAGAAAGGCCAGACATTCATCTTCCAATATAACAATCGCAATCGGCTGACCCTGAAATCCAGCCCGAACGATTCCGTGGGGTATACCTATGATCTCGCCGGACGGCGGAAAACGATGACCGACCCTACGGGTACGACATCCTACGCCTACAAGAACACGACCGGGGAATTAAGAGAGGTCACCTTCCCGGATCTGAAGAAAATTTCGTACACCTACAATAGCCTGGGCCTTCGGGAAACGATGACCGATCCATTCGGCTATCTGAATGTATATACCTATGACAATATGAACCGATTAAAGACCGTCGGGCCTTCCTTGACGACATTTGATGCCGAATATGACTACTACAATAACAGCCTGTTGAAGGAAATCAGGCAGCTGAACGGGAATAAAAGTACGTATACCTATGATGGTTATGCGGTGGATTCACTGATTCACAAGAAAGCCAATAACGTAGAGATTAATTCTTTCAACTACGATTATGACGGAAACGGGAATTTGACGAACCAATCTTTGAGTTTGAACGGGCAAAGCAACAATTATAGTTACAGCTACGATCCCTTGAACCGAATCGCCACGTCGTCCCAGTTCAATGAGACGTATGCTTACAATAACCGGGGCAACCGTTTGTCCCTGCAGAGTGATAAGGCACCAGAAATCCCTGCGGGAGAGACGAACTACACGTATGATGCGTGGAATCGATTAACGCAGGTTGCCAAGCCTGGAGGCGGACAAGTAAGCTATAGGTATAATGGTGACGGACTGCTTTATGAACGGACAGAGAACAGCACGACTGTCCGCTATTACTATGACGGCGATCAGGTAGTGGCAGAAGGAATTGTCGCCAGTGGCGGCGTTACGATGAAGGCGCAGTACATTCGGGGCAAAGGATTGATTGCTCGCAAGGATGCGAACGGGAAGAACTACTACCTGCACAATGGCCATGGCGATGTGATCGAGCTTCGGGACAGCACGGGCAATACAAGTGTGAATCGGTACACGTATGATCTGTGGGGCAATCCGCTCACGACGACCGAAAGTGTATCGAACCCATTCCGCTATTCCGGGGAAATGTGGGATCAGAGCGCGGGCCTGCAATATTTGCGCGCAAGATGGTATGACCCAAGCATGGGACGGTTTATTAGCAAGGATACGTATGAGGGGCAGATTGATAATCCGCTGACGATGAATTTGTATACGTATGTATATAACAACCCGCTTCGCTATACAGATCCTAGCGGACATATGGGCTACGAGCAGCTTAATGATCTTTCAGAAGAACTAAATACAGGGGAAACTAGGCTAATTGAAGCGGCAGAGGAAGTAATGAACTCAGTAGGAGAGAATATTAGTCTGGGCTTCCACCAAGTTGCTCAACTAGTATTGGCTGCGAAGTTGTATGAAGAAACAGGGAGACATGCAGTTTTGGAATATAAAGTCGGAAGCTACAGGGCCGATGTTGTACTTGATGGGCAAGTGTGGGAGATTAAGCCGTTTAGTGGTCAGGACCCGCTACCTCAACTGGCACTTTATGAGCAGGAGGGGGATTTAGTAGCCGGTAGGATTGTTGGTAATCAACAAGTGGATAGAAATGGGACCCCTTATGGTACAGTAGCTAGAGATGAGACGATTGCGAAATTCGGTAAATCCGAGTTCAAAATGAGTGTTTACTCATACTCGGGCGGTGTTGTTAAATATTCGGTGTATTATGACAATGACAATAAACGAAAATCCTTTGATAATATCGCCCAAGCGGCATCCTATTATAAGGAAGTAAGAAAATCTGCATTAAATTATTCTAACTTGCCTGCGCCAGATTTTATTCCTGGTCCTGGGGGAGCAGCTAGATTACCAGGAGTAATAATAAAAATTATTAGGGCAGTCATCTAATTCATATAGACGAGGTGAGAAGGATGTTTCCGATACATGAGAATGGAGTTTGGGGATATATTGACCAAGTAGGAAATATAGTTGTATCTCCACAGTTTGATAATGCTTACTACGGTAGCGAGGGGTTATTTGGAGTTAAGAAAAATGGCAAAGAAGGTTTTTTATCCATTGAAAATGATAATATCCCTATAAAATATGATGCTGTAGGAGAGTTTCACGAAGGTTATTGTCCAATGAAGATCGATAATCTGTGGGGAGCCATTAATAAGAGGAATGAAGTTATTATTCCACCAGTTTATACACGTGTCTGGCATTTTTCAGAAGGATGGGTGCAGGCTAAAACAATCGAAGGTGTCATTCAGTTCTTGGATACAGAAGGGGTTGTGCGGCTTCAGTTCACGGATGTCAGTGTCGGGCATTTTTCACACGGGCTAGCTTTTTTTACGGATAAAAAGACGCAACGTGACGGCTACATTAATAAAGAAGGAGAATTGGTTATCTCCTCAACATTATTTAGTTCAGGTTATCAGTTTGCCGAGGGGCTGGCCCCTGCGCGGCATTACTCCGCCAACAAGCAGTGCGTTATTAACACAAGCGGTGACATTGTTATCGAACCTGTTTATGACTCGATTGGTTTTTTTTCGGAGGGACTATGTACCTTTCAACGGAATGGGAAGACAGGGTATCTCAATAAAACGGGTGATGTCGTCATTCCACCGCTTTTTGATTACGCCTCAAAATTTCACGAAGGAACAGCCTATGTTGTTGTGGAGGAACAGTATGGGATCATTAACAAACTTGGTGAATATATTATTGAACCGAAATATACGAAATATACGGGAAGCGATACCCAATCCGCCAAACAGAAGTTAATTAGATTTCGATTGGGGAAAAAGCACATCTATGTGGATCGGCACACGGGAGACGAGATTTTTCAGTTCGACTACCTATAAGCCTTCATGAACAATTCAAAAGATGGATGGTACAGATGAAAAGTGAATAATGACTTACCACTTTCCACATGTGAGCTAATACTCCATGTGGTTTCTTTTTTATCGCAAACAGTAATGTTTTTAGAACGGTGGATCAGAAAGGCTAGCCATTT
>NZ_JAHZIJ010000003.1 GCF_019443105.1 Paenibacillus oenotherae | reverse complement strand
AGAAAAAATTGTATACTTGGACACCATCGCCTACAACGAACGTTTTGAGAACCGTGTCATCCCAGGTTTTGGCGATCCCGTTGTCAAACAAAAACTTAATGAGATGTTTGAAAAGCGCTATTCCTCGGATTCTGTTCAGTCGGATCCTCGGATCGAAAGTTAAACCACTATGGCGGGGGCGGATTCCTCCACCCCCACCAACACCCGATGGATATATCTACAAGCTTACACAAACTTCTTGACGCTACCCGTTTAAGGGGAAACGAAGGTGAAATACCTGCACGCTGGCAGGCATTTCACCTTCATCGGGTCAGAATCGAGAAAATTGATGCCGTTTCGCATGTATTATCTATCTAGCACAACAGCCTGTTCCACAAAGCTCGCCGTAATTCCCAGCTGCGGAGCAGGCGCTGCAATGGGCTTGCCCATAATCGATCGAACCGCCAGATAGGGCATATTGATACCTGACAAGCAGGTGATATACAGTCCCCCGGACATGCGCGGATTGATCTCCAGCAGCTTGGGAATTCCGTTATTGTAACGAACTTGAATATTGAAGGCGTACGGAATGCGCAGTGCCCCGGCTATTCGCCGCGATATTTCCATAAGCTCAGGAACATCCTCCAGCAGATACAGCCTGCCTTCAGACTTTCTGCGCGGAATAGCCGTTATGAGTTCCCCTTCTGCAGTTGCAATGCAGTCGATGCTGTATTCAGGACCGTCTAGCATCTCCATGACCATCACATCCTCGAATTGCCCCGCTAGCGACAAGGTCTCGTACGCCCGCCGGAACGTGGTCGATACTGTCACGTAACCGAACAGCTCCGCAACCGGGTCCTGCTCGTCATCGATCATGCGGAATCCGTTGCCACCCTCCGCCTTCGTCGGCTTGAAGCAAACCTTCATCCCTTGCGCAGACAGCTCTTCATAGGCCTGCTTGAAATGAGCCGCCGTATTGACGACCCGGTACTCCGGAATAGCGACAAGGTCTTGGCCTTGCAGAAGTTCATAGAATTTATCCTTCTCCATCATAGCCTCAAGAAGTTCAATATCTCGGCAGACCATAACTTTCGTTCCTATTTCGTCGAACAGATGAATATGTCTCGCGATCTCTTCCATATGCAGCCGGGGAATAAAAATATCAATTTCATGCTTTTTGCAGAAATCCACACAGAACTGAACGTATTCCAGTCCGATTACGGCTGGTTCCACCTCTGCATGGTCTGCCGCCAATAACGACATATGCCGGGGATCGGGATGGGTACCATAAAATACAAATTTCTCACCATCGGGGTTGTTGCGAATCATCCCAATATAGTGATAAGCAACAGAAAACCAGCGATTCATATAAATCCTTGTCATTTGAACAACTTTCCTTCCTTGATCACATAGATGATATGAAGCCGTATCGAATCTACTTCGTCTGTAATGCTGCTTGTTTCCCGGCTCGTTCAATAATAATATCCAGAAGCTCTTCCGAAGCAAGTGCTCCAGTAGACTTTGTAAAAGAAATATGCGGGTTCGCTGCTTCCAGACGTCCCAGCTCTCCGTGAGAAGGTGCGATTGCGAAGTCTGCC
This sequence comes from Paenibacillus oenotherae, assembly GCF_019443105.1. Classification (GTDB taxonomy): domain Bacteria; phylum Bacillota; class Bacilli; order Paenibacillales; family Paenibacillaceae; genus Paenibacillus_Z; species Paenibacillus_Z oenotherae. Next base: position 384,369 of record NZ_JAHZIJ010000003.1, on the reverse strand, counting down.
GCCAGCAGCAGGCTTTCATCCAGCAAGCTGTCCCCCGCAGCGAATACATAACCGGAATCCAGCTTGTCCTTCACGTATTGGATTGCAGCACCCTTGCTCACCTTCTCCGGCACAAGGTAAATTTTGCGGCCTTGCAGGGAATAGCTCCACCCAAGCGGCGCTATCTGCTTCTTCAGCTCTTCTATGGCATCCAGCGGCAGCTGATCCCTCTCCACAACGATGGAATAGAACAGCTCATCACATAGACGGGAGGACTTCACCCAATGGGATGCGGCAATCGCGTTGAATAGACCTATAATCTCCGACTGCTCCGCACAATGCGTCCGCACAGCGTCACGGACAATACCGTTCCATTCCTGATCAGGCTGCCCATTCACAAGAACAGTCCCCCCATTGCTGACAATGGCATACTCTGGACGGAACCCCTCTGTAATTCCGAAAATCCGGTGGTATTGCTCCGGTATTCGCGTCGTAACCGGAATAAACCGGGCCAGCCCGGCGAGCGTCCCAAGCTTCTCAACCGCTCTCTTCGTCATGAAGGAAATATGACGTCCCTCATATAATTCAACCGGCACCATGTCTTCGGCAGGCACTTCCCCCTTGGACCGTTCCGAATAGATCAGTGTCTGATCCAAATCACTGGCAAAAATCATTGTGATGTCTCCTTAAGTGGTTTGATGATACCGCAGCATGAAAAGGTCAAGCCCTCATATTCCTCCACCGGCACATGACGATCCTTGGCCAGCAGAAGGATATGCTTCAGGTTCGGATTATCCAGTGAATCAACAAGAATCTTCCATGGCACTCTCCGCAGAAGCACGCGTGTCGTTTCTCCTACCCCAGGCTTCACGAGGTTCACATCCTGAATCCCGAATTCCTGCTGGATGCGCTGGATGTCCTTCATCCCGCTCCATGTTATTGCCGTTTCCTCCGGGCTTGCGAGCAGCCTGTCCGCCTCTTTCCTGGCAGCAGCTTCTATATCGGCAAAATGCGCCCCAACGGTATCTACGAACAGATTGGATACATCGGAGTCCAGCCACTCCTTATAAAATTTCGCTCCATGATAATCATTGGGCCCGATCAGATCAGCCCGCAGCACGGTACGGCTCATTAAGCCGGATACCGTTGAGTTCAGGCATGCGCTTGGAATGAGATAATCCTCTCTCGTACCAAACGTCCCTGCACAATAACCCGGGTCAGCAAGCACGGCCAGATCGTCATCCAATTGAATGCCGTACTTGGATTGCAGCTCCTCGCAGGCTTCAATTAGAACCTTGCGGATCGCGCCCTTGCCCGTCCAGCCGTCTACAAACTGAATCTCATCATCGGGATGTCTCTGAAGCATATAAAGAATCGCATTCTGGTCAATGCCCTTTCCCCGAATGATCGATATGCTGTAATGAGGCAGATCAGCCTTGTATACATGCTGGATATAGCGTTTGATCAGTACACCGATTGGCGTTCCTGCTCTCGCAAGAGAAGCGAGAACCACCTTAAATCCTCTTTTCTTCACAATGATCTCAGATACGATACCGACAGCATAGGCAATTCGCTCAGCAGATTCCCGCAGCGTCTTGTGGAACAATTGCAGGTACTCCGGCGTTGGCTGATATTCTACTGGCAGCATCTCCGAATAGTGGACGCCCGTCTGAATAGCTGCCTCCCTATCCTCATTGCTTCTCTCCAGATTGGCCTCATTCAAATTTTTGAGCAGAAAAACAACATCCTCCTGGCTGTAGCTTCCCATCGGTTCAGGGGCTGATAAGCTATTGTTTCTTATGATGTGAGTCATCTCGTCCTCCAACCGTTTTTATTAAGTCTTCTCCTGTCATTCTACTTCATTATTGATTCTTTTTCATGCTCTTAAATGATAAGCCGTCACGCATCGCCGCTTTCCCTGCGACTACCCGACCAAAGTCGGGTTCGCAAACCCATCCCAGGTTTGATTCTGATTCCAGCACTCTGCTTTATACTTCAAAATAAGAAATTAACATTGACAACCGAGGGAGGGTGTCAGAGATGAACGAGTCGCAGCAGCATATCTACGTACTGCTTACAGATACAGGGACCCTATTCACCAAGCTGATCAGGATGTTTACGAAAGCTCCTATGAATCACGCCTCGATTGCGTTAGATCCTGAATTGAAGGAAGTATACAGCTTCGGCCGCAAAAATAGAAGAAATCCGCTCATCGGCGGATTTGTGAAAGAAGATATGAGCAGCAATCTGTTCGACCGGGCGACCTGCGCGCTCTATCATTGCACCGTAAGCAAAGGAACCTATGAGCGGATTCGCCAGCATATGTGGGAGATGGAGAGAAACGAGCATCGTTACAAATATAACCTGCTAGGATTATTCGGGGTACTGCTGAACAAGCGGATCCAGCGCAAAAATGCCTATTTCTGCACGCAATTCGTAGCTGCTGTCCTGGAAGAGAACGGCGTACCGGTCAGCTCCAAGCCGTCCGCCTTAGTTACACCGGCCGATATAGAGCGTGCACAAGCGCTGCGCCAGGTATACCGCGGCACACTTGAAGAATATATGAGCGAGCAGTGGACCGGGCTGGCGCATTCGGAGCCCGCTTAATACCCGGACAGAAACAGCAACGGGGCCCGCATCTCGCATCTCTCGGCGTTTGACTGACGGAGTACGTGGGCAGTCCCATGATCGAGTGGGAGCTGACCTTTTCCAAAAAAGGACTTTAGGGACAGCCCTGCTTATTATTTCTCGGAGCCTCTCACACTAAGCAGCGAATTCAGCTGCTCCAGCAGATTGCCGCCACCCGTGAGGGAGATCGTGCCGATCTTCTCGCAGATCTTCTCCAGAAATTCCAGTTCCTTGAGCCGATAAAGCGTGCCGTTCTCATCCATCAGCTTGGCGGTATTCATTAGACTGCGGGTCGAAGCCGTTTCCTCGCGGCGGGTGATGATATTGGCCTGAGCCCGCTTCTCCGCCAGCAGAACGGTATTCAATATTTCCTTGATGTCGCCCGGCAAAATAATATCCTTCACACCGGCAGACAGAAACTGCACGCCGTAGCTCCCGCTCTTGTCATTCAACCGTGACAGGACGAACTCCGCAATCTCCTGCTTCATTCGGAGCAGATCATCCAGCTTCAACGTACCGACATACTCACGAAGAATAAGCTGCAGCAGAATATATACCTGATCCTCGAACGACTTGATTTCGAGTGCCTTTAGAGAATCAATGATTCTGTATTGGCATACGAAGTTGAGCCGCAGCGTCACCTTGTCCTCCGTCATGATCTCTTGTCCCGTCATGTCCAGCTGCTGCTGGCGCAGATCCAGTGTCTTAATCATTACGGATACCGGACCTTTCCAGAAATAATATTTGCCCGGACGCAGCTCCCGCTGCAGCACATTGTTGTAGAACAGAATACCTGACTCATGTCCTCCCACCTCGAAGCTTTGATAGTGGCCATGCAGCTTGGGCAGAATCGCCAAATTCACCTCTGGCGCAAACTCCGGATTCCGAATATCGATGCGGACGAAGGTGTGCTTCTTCAGTACATTCCAGAATGCATAGATTCCGGGTGTAAGCAGAGAGACAAATTTGCCATCCGCATAATGCAGCATATATTCATTATCTTGAACATCCGCGATTGCCAGTTCCCGCAGAAGCTCCGCATCCTGTAGAAACAGTTCAAGCTCTTTGGCCGCAGGGGCAAAGGGATGCAGCACATTCTGCACCATTATGGCATCGTCTGTGAACGGAGACATTCTGTATGTGCCAGGCTGCAGCGACTTCACATAGCTTCCGCGCCTGAACAGCAGACCGCGTTCATCGGATTGAATAATTACTTTTTTAAACATTTGTTTCTACACTCCTTTTTGCTGGCCTGTAAGTTAGGAATTCTCCCTGAAGTCTGGGACGGAATAAGGCTTGAGAATAGAGGAAGCAGGCTGTTCCGCTATAGGTTCCCATGAAGCGACCAGAGGTTCACAATCAACCTGCAATCCGCTCCTGCCACCCATAATGTCATCGGCTTGCTTGCCCTTATCGGTATCCGCCTCTTGCATAGTCCCGCTTCAGTGCTGCAGAAGTGCCAGCGCGAGAATTCCTCCTTAAAGGTCTTAGAATTGAGTTTCTCCCGATTAAAAGTCGAGTGCTCTACCACTGAGCTAATCGCCTATATTAGCGATAAGGGATTCGAACCCTTGACAGTTGGAGGACTATGGACAGCGAAACGATACAGTATACCCGCATACAGACTATGCAGGCACTGCGGGACCATTAGAAATCCCTGCGAAGTATCGCCACCTCATCACATAATCCGATCTATTATTGATGTTATCTTTAATAGCAAGATTGATTAAAGGCCTTTGATAGCGGCCATAGGCTTGCATTTGGCCACTACATCCGCCAAGGATGCGCCGACGACACTATCGATGATCTCATCGACATTCTTGTACGCTTGCGGGCATTCGTCGAGAATCTTCTCCAGGGTGCGGTGATTCACTAGCACCTCATCCTCCGTGCCGACCCGCAGCGATTGCTGAAATTGGTCAACCGTTACCAGCTCCTTGGTCGCCCGGCGGGATCTCGCTCTTCCTGCTCCATGGCAGATAGAGTAGAAGTTCTTGATTCCTTCCTCTCTCCCGACCATGATGTAGGACGAGGTTCCCATAGAGCCCGGAATGAGCGCAGGATGTCCCGTCGTTTTGTATGCTGGCGTATTCAGAAAATGATTCGGCGGCAGCGCTCTTGTCGCCCCTTTGCGGTGAACCAGCATCGGACGATTGCGATGAAATTCCTTGAGCGCATAATTGTGCATCAAATCGTAAAGGACCGGCATTTCCAGCTCTGAACCGAATACTTCCCTGAAGGCCTCACGGACACCGAATGCAATCATATGCCGGTTGCTGACCGCGAAGTTCAGCGCAGAGTACATAAGATTGAGATAGGTCTGTCCTTCCCGGCTTGCAATCGGCGCATAGATCAGATTAGGGTCGGGATTGTGAACACCCCACAGATGCATGGCTTCCTTCAGCGCCATGTTGTATTCCCGGCCAAGCATCGCGCCCCAGGCACGGGAGCCGGAATGAATCATAACGACCACTTGCCCCTCGAACAGTCCCCACTTGGCAGCCAGCTCCCGCTGATCCTCACTGATCTCCAAATATTGAATCTCGATAAAATGGTTGCCGCTGCCCAGCGTGCCCAGCTGCCCGTGGGCATTCTTCAGAATGCGGGGCGGCAGGTGCTCCAGATATGCATGCTCGTACTGGAAGACAGCCTGCTCGACATGAGTCAGCCACTGGTTATCCGGCACATATTTGTCCGGCAATCCGCCCAAGCCGTGCTGGACGACATTCATAATGTCGATATCCGCATAATGCGTGTTCGTGCGCTCATTCGTCGGAACGTATTTCTCGATCGCGGCAATCAGCGCTCTGCGAATCTTTTTATCCACGATATCGTTGCGATGCAGTGATGTCGTATGAACCCGCATTCCGCAGCCGATATCCACACCAACAATGGAAGGAGATACACAGCCGTCCTCCATATTCCATACCGCAGTCGTTCCGATACAAGTGCCGACCCCAACATGCGCATCGGGTGTGTAGCCCATATATACATTCCGCGGAATCCGCAGATTGTTGTCTGCCATCTCGTAAACCTTCGACTGGAATGATTCCAAAACTTCCTCGTTCGCAAAAACATGCAGCTTGCCGTGCTCCAGCACAATTTCATGATGGTTGCTGCCGTGATTGATTTGTTGCATGGTTGGATTGACCTCCTCTTGCTCCTGCTTCACTTGTCATGTACTGCCTTGCGAATACTATCATCGCTGATTATCGCGCTTGCGAACATGGCGGAAGTATTACGACTGAGGAATATTTGCCCTTTTTCATCCATTCGCTCACCTGTTACAATGTACGGAGGATTGTACAACAGAGCGGAGGATTGCAGGTGGCCAAGGAAAGCTTCGATAAGGAAATACAGTTTCTGCGCATGCTCGTCCTCACTAGCGGGGCGTACAGCCGGCAGCAGTTCGCGAGCAGGCTCGGAATTTCTGTCCATACTTTCGACAAGACGATTAAACGGCTGAAGGATATCGTCAGCACGGTACACCAGGGGCTGCCCTATGAGCAGAGCAAAGAATTCGCGGAAACGATCTGTTACAGCTACTATGACTCAACAGACCCTCTGCTGCTGTTCCTGTTTCGCGCCAAGTCGCTCAAAGAATCGGAAAGCCAGCGAATATCGCTGCTGCTTGCCGCCATGCAAGAAAGACCGCTCACGGCTATGGAGCTTCTCGATGCCTGCTGCAGCTCTCTTGATGCCGGCCTTCCCATGCCGGATGAGAAGACGGTGCGCTCCGATCTCAAATATATGGAGGCCGTCGGCGTCATTAAGCGGGAGCCCGGCCCCCGCCCCTATCGCTACCGCATTCATAATGACCTGATCCGGGAGCTGTCGCATGAGGAGCTGCTGGATCTCTATGATTTCGTAGATATTATGGCTAACACACAGGTTCCTTCCGTTCAAGGCTATCTGCTCCGGGACGGCTTGAAGAAGCAAATCAGCCGTTCGCACAGGAGCGGGAGGGGCGATGTCACAGAACCCTACTTGTACAAATATCATTACTACTCCCGTATTCTGGACGAAGCTCATCTGTTCACCCTGCTCGATTGTATCCGGCAACGCCGCAAAGTAAGCTTTCTATACTTCTCGCCCAAGAGCGCCCGAAGCTATGCCGCAAGGAGCACGAATCCATTGTTCGAACGGGAATCAGAGGGCAGGCAGGAGTCAACCCTTCCGCTCAAGGTCGTCTATGATCATCAATATGGAAGATGGTATCTGCTTGCTTATGACACCCGCCAAGGCATCAGGAAATATCGGCTGGAAGGCATGACTGCAATAGCAGCCGGGGAAAGCGTTGCTGAGGAGCAATTCGTGAAGAGGCGCGGGGAACTGGAGGAGAAAATCCGGCACAGCTGGTTAATTGATACCGGACGCCCGGTAACGGTGCGAGCCCGATTCTATAATCCCGGCCATTCCATGCCCAACTTCATCAAGGAGCGGGTCCTGCTGCAAGGACAATGGGGACGAATTACAGATGAGGACGAGAATAGTTTTACCTATGAGATTGTCGTTAACGGCACGATAGAGATCAAGCCGTGGCTGCGGAGCTTCGGCTCCAGCTGCGAGGTGCTGGAGCCGACTGCTCTGCGCCTTGAAATGATTACAGAGTGGAAGGAGCTGCAAACGTACTATGAATCCCTTCGAGAAAATATTTAATTACGGGATCATCTCGCGCTTGGAAGCCACCGGCATCTGCATGATCACTGCTCATGAACGGGGCTGGCTGAAGGCGATGCTGCAGCATCCCGCTGCTCCGGATGCACTCACACCGGAAACGTTGTCGAAGCTGCAGCAGCTTCTGGACGGAGAGATGGCGATCGGTATCGAGGGCATTATGGTCGAGAAAGCCCGCAGCATGGAGAGGCAGGTGTACCACTCCCACTTGCGACCTTTGCGCCGGATAATAGGAAGCAGAAACGGCATGGCGCTGAGCTATGCCATCAGAAGCGGGAAGCTCTACACCGGGCAGGAAGGATTCCCGTACAAGCTGGAATATTCGATGGTGAAGAGAGAATGGTATATCATCTGGTATCACTTCAAGAATCGGATGATGATGAGCACGAAGCTCGACAAAATTACCGGGATTTCGGAGCTTCCGCTTGAGGACGACCAGTCGGAGAGACTATCAGTTCAAATTCAAGCCAGGCTGAACAAGCGCAGAATAAGTGCAGCCGTACAGGTCATGCCGGAATACAACCGGGAGCTGTCACGCATTCTGTATGCCTTCTCCTGCTTCGAGAAGGACGTCGATTATGATCCCGATGCGGATTGCTATACGATTACATTGAGCTTCTCCAATAATGACAGCGAATACGTGCTGTCCAAGATCCGGTTTCTGGGCAAGCGGGTCAAGATTGTTGATGGCGGAATGCTGCAGCGGCGGATGTATGAGTCCGCGACGAAAGCGCTGGAGAGATATGGCATGGCGTGACAGAGGTGCTGTGGTACGGTCAGGTTGAGCATGCAAGCCCAGCCTGACCCGGATTGCTTATTTAATCAAATATTTTGCCGCGATAACGTTCATATGGTGAATGTCATGGCCAGCGATAACATAGGCTGCCGCACGCGCTGACAACGGGCTGCCGCCGAACTCACCCAGGCGAAGCAGAGCTTCCTGCGTCAGGCCGCCTACCAGCGTAATGGTCGATTGCCTGACAGCCGAATAATCGTTGAGAACCTCCGCCAGCGGCATATCCCCGAAGGGAGAGTTTTCATTGAATACATCCCTGTCGTAGCCGTGAAACTCATGCACATCCCCCCGTGCGATCCGCAGAATCCGATAGCTCCACAGCCGTTCCACATCCGCAATATGTCCCACTACCTGCTTCAAGCTCCATTTGCCCTCGGCATAACGATACCCGGCCTGCTCCTCTGACAGCCCTGCCAATAGAGCTATCGTGTCTTCCTGCCGCCGCTGTAGAATATGAGGCAGCGTTCCATCCGGCACAAGGCTGATATACTTCTCCGCCAAGGGCAAATATTCATTCGACTCCGGTCTTTCACTCATGATCTCATCCCCTATGTCCAATATATATACCTAAGCTGTCGGCGCTTCAACTCCCATGTCCTATATAATCACTTGGATACGTTCATCAATTCCATCCGGTACTGTCTTGGTGTTGTGCCTGTCCATCTCTTAAAGGCGTTCTGAAAGGCGCTTGGCTCTGAAAAATGAAGCAGGTAGGCAACCTCGCCGATGTTATACTCCGGTTTAGCCAAATAACCGACGGCAAGCTCTCTTCGCACCCGGTTCATAATATCCTGGAAAGTCGTATTTTCCTGCTGCAGCTTGACCTGCAGGTTCCTTACGCTCATTCTGAAAGCTTTTGCCGTATCCTTTAGGCTGGGGAATTGCACCGGCATGTTCTTGATAATCCAACTGTACAGCTGATCCGAAAAGATTCGGCCCTGTATAAGGCGCAGTCTTGATTCCTCGGCAATCGCCTCGAAGGTTCCCAGCAGCTTGGCATCCGCAAACAGAATGGGATAATCGAGAATCTCTTTCTTAATGCGAATCGTATTGGCAGCTCTGCCGAACTGCGGCCTTATCCCCAGCACCTCTAAATACGTATCGGCCTTGATTTGCAGATCGTGGGTGAAATTCACCTCTTTTAACGAGAACGTCCTGCAGCTCAGCCTGACCATCAGATTGTACAGGGAGCTGAACACTTCCTCCTTGCAATGCCTGGAAGCTACTTTTTGCGGATTGCTGTAGGTAAGTGTAATGATGACATCATCCCCCTCCACCTCCCAGCTGATGTTGAAGCCGCTGCACACGAGGACATTATACTTTTGATAGGCGGCTATAGCTTGACCGATCGTTTTGGAATGCGACATTACATATCCAAGGACGCCCAGATCGGAAACCTCCAGAGCCTGTCCCTGATGCAAGCCGAAGGCTTCGTCCGATGTAATCGCAGCAGCCAGGTCGATCATCCCCTCAAATTGCTCCACGGGCAGCCTGGCGTCGGTATCCTGAAGAAGCGACTCGTCAATATTCGCCCGCCTGAAGAAATCTCCCTTGTCATACCCTTTGATCACAATTGTTTTCACAATTGGATATACAAAGGCGACAGATACCCCGCTAAGTTCTTGCACGGGCTCCTCCCCCTTTTTTCTGCATATTATAAAAAGATTTTGGCATGTTTCATCATATTAGCATGGCTTCAAATCGCTTACGCTTAGTTTATCTTAACATGCACCGCGACTAAAGGTGAACTGCCAGAGCGTATTCAATAGCTCTTGCTTACGAGGAGGCTATTATTATGAATGCAAACATCGCCGTTATTAATGGACATCCTGATTCCCGGAGCTATTGCCAGGCCTTGTCGGAGGCCTACAAGAAAGGAGCCATAGACAGTGGAGCAACTGTACGCGGCATTCATATCGGATCCTTGTCCTTCGACCCGAATTTGAGATTCGGCTATCATCAGAGGGTGGCACTGGAGGATGATCTCATTGAAGCGCAAGAAATCATCAAATGGGCGGATCATCTTGTATTCGTCTATCCCATCTGGTGGGGGTCGGTTCCGGCTTTAATGAAAGGATTCATCGATCGTACATTTTTGCCCGGCTTTGCCTTTCGGAGCCGCCCCAACTCCAGCCTGTGGGACAAATTGCTGGTCGGGAAATCCGCCCGCCTTATTGTCACTATGGACTCGCCCTCCTGGTATAACCGATTGATCTATAGACAAGCCGGACACCGTGTTATGAAACGTGCGACCTTGCAATATTGCGGCGTCAATCCCGTCAAAATTACTGAATTATGTCCAATCCGGAGCTCCACAGACAAGAAGCGCGAGCAGTGGCTGGAAGAGGTCGAAACGCTGGGCCGGAAGCGCTTGTAATCGCGCATATACATGAAACTGCTAGAAGGGCTCCGAAAAGTCCACTATCCAAAGGGTCAGTCCCAAATGATGTGAAAAGATGCCTTCAAACCACTAAAAAGTGGGTTTGGAAGCATCTTTTTCAATATCTATGGGGACTTTTAGTGGGGACTCTGAAATCATCAAACAATTTTCTGGATACCCCTTTCGCCAACTGTTTTGAAGGCAGCGTGACGAAGTAAGAAACCTGCGAATGTGCATGAATTTCGGTTACAAGACGCCATAAATGGTAATATTCCTGTGATCACGCATGAATTTTGGGGGAAATCGGCTGTTGAGGAGAAGCGAAGGTGAAATACCTGCACGCTGGCAGGCATTTCATCTTCATCGGGCCAGGAACGATCAATTAGATGCCGTTTCGCATGTTTCGCCTAGCTTGCAGCTCGCATCTCGCTTGTCTGGCGTTTGAATAAACTACCAAAAAGGATTTGCTGGCTCCCCCTCCATAGAGACGATTAGCTCTCCCTTTGCCGTTATGGTATCTTTATTGACGAAGCAAAAATCGCCAAAATTAGCGTAAACGATGAAAAAATCCGCCTTTTTTGAAAAATGGATTTCATTATTTCTGCAAACGATGTTATGATTTTATTTAGTTGATTAACGTTATTGCGCATATCTTTAGGAGGAATTACGGATGGAGTATATCAGTACAAGAGGAAATGTTGGCAGAATAGGATTTATTGACGCGTTCATGATGGGCCTTGGCGACGACGGCGGCCTGCTGGTCCCCCGCGAAATTCCGGTTGTATCGGCAGAAACGCTGCAGAAGTGGCAGGATCTGAGCTATCAGGAGCTGGTGCTTGCGATATTCGCGCTCTACACGAATGGGGAAATTCCCGAAGAGGACTTGCGGGAGCTTGTCTACGCCAGCTATGATACATTCCGCGATCCGGCAGTAACGCCGGTACGCAAGCTCAAGGATGATCTGTATCTGCTGGAGCTGTTCCATGGCCCTACCTTTGCCTTTAAGGATATCGCCCTGCAATTCATGGGCCAGCTATATACGTATGTAGCCGGGAAGCAGAACCGGAAGATTCATATTCTCGGCGCGACCTCGGGGGATACCGGAGCATCTGCCATTGAGGGTGTGAAGGGCAAGAAAGGAATTAAAATTTGCATTCTTCATCCGCATGGCAAAGTCAGCAAGGTACAGGAATTGCAAATGACAACCGTGCAAGAGGACAATGTGCTGAACTTGTCCGTTGACGGCAATTTCGACGATTGCCAGCGGATGATCAAGGAATTGTTCGCTGATCTCGACTTTAAGGCAAGCCATCATCTGGCTGCGATCAACTCGATCAATTTCGTGCGGATTATGGCACAGACCGTCTATTACTTCTATGCTTACTTCCAGGTTGCGAAGGAAACAGGTGCGAAAGAAGTCAGCTTCAGCGTACCGACTGGCAACTTCGGCGATATTTTTGCAGGCTATTTGGCCAAGCGGATGGGATTGCCGGTCGGCAAGCTTATTCTCGCCACGAATGAGAACAACATTCTGGAACGGTTCGTTCTGGAGGGCGTGTACAAGCCGGGAGATTTCCGCACGACATACAGCCCGTCGATGGATATTCAGGTAGCAAGCAATTTTGAGCGTTACCTGTACTATGTGCTCGGCGAGGATCCGGCGCAAATTCGCACACTGATGGAGCAGTTCAAGCAGACCGGGGAGATCTCTATAGCCGGCGACGCGCTGTCCAAGGTTCAGGAGGAATTCGGTGCACATGGCGTTCAAGGCCAGGAATGTCTAACTACGATCAAGCAGTATGAGGCGGCAACCGGTTATTTGCTTGATCCGCATTCTGCCTGCGGCGTAGCGGCCGCGGATAAATATAGCGGCGAGCGGACAATTACCGTGTCATTGGCCACCGCGCATCCTGCCAAATTCAACGAAGCAATCGAACTGGTTGGTATCGAGCAGCAGTTCCCGGAGCAAATTTCGGCGCTCTTCGAGAAGCCGCAGCGTCAGACTCGTGTTGACGGCTCGCTGCAGTCGATCGTTCGCGAGCTGGAAGCCTTTTATAGCTAAGAAAAGACAATAAGCGAGGGCTGCGGCCGGAGGAAATTCCTCTCTGCCCGCAGCCCTCGCTTTATTGTCTGTCCTTCCACATACCGCGCAGCCCTTCCAGTGCAGGCAGTCCCTCATTCTTCCTCCTTGATTGCAGCCTATTCTTTCATTATCTTGCTGTTACATTCGAAATTGCGTACAAACGCTCATTCGCAGGGTTATACTGTTCGTGCAGGCATGTGCTGCCGGATAACAGGCCATCAATGCTAATATATTCCCGGGAAGGAGAACAGGCTGAAGGATATGAAGCAGGAATACATGTACAAGTATCCCAAGACACTGCTGAATAAAGGAACCGGATTTCTGGCTGGCTACAGCCATTCGCTGAATCCATATACCGGCTGCTCGTTCGGCTGCTCTTACTGCTATGTTCGGCAGATGCCAGTTTCTATCTTCCGGAATGCACAATGGGGCACCTGGGTCGATATTAAGCAAGATGCCGCAGCCATCGTCCGCAAGGAGCTGCGAAGAGCCAAGGCCAAAGGTCCTGTTACGATCTTTATGTCCTCAAGCACCGATCCTTATCAGCCCATTGAGCATAAGGAACAAATCACACGCTCACTCCTTGAAGTTATGGTCAGCGATCCGCCCGACTTTCTGTTCGTGCAGACTCGAAGCCCCCTTGTCCGCAGAGATATTGATCTGCTGCTGCGCCTTGGAGATAAGGTGCGTGTGAGCATGACTGTGGAGACCGACCGGGAGGAGATTCGAAAGCATTTCTCGCCAGAGGCTCCGCCCATTCCTGCCAGGCTAAAGACGCTTCAGCTCCTGGCTGAAGCTGGTGTGCCCGTACAAGCAACAATCGCGCCCATGCTGCCGAGCAGCGAAGCCTTCCCGCAGCTGCTGCATGCAGCGGTCAATCGTGTTTGCCTGGATGATTATTTCATGGGAGACGGCAGCGGCGGCAAACGAACCCGCAATCTGGGCATTCAAGCTCTGTACAAGCAGCTGGGCTTGGAGGAATGGTATCATCCCTCCGCCTATCGCATCGTCTACGATCGGCTGAGACAGGTTTTCTCCGAGGATCAGATTTATGTAAGTCAAAAGGGCTTTGAGCCTTAATGGAGGCTGAAAAAACTCAAAAGGGGCTATCCCGAAAGTCCTTTTTGGAGATTTCAGCTCCCACTCGATCATCAGATTGTTGACCTACTCCTCGCCAGAGGACGATCCGTCATTCAAACGCCAAGACATGCGAGATCTGAACTGCAAGAGGCAAGAAGCGCGATGCGAGCTAGGCGAAACATGCTAAACCGCAGTTTTTATCTCATTTCTGACCCCATGAAGGTAAAATGCCTGCCAAAGGACAGGTATTTTACCTTCATTTTTCCTTAACGGCCGATTTTTGCTCAAATTCATGCATGATCGCAGGAATATTACCATTATGGCGTCTTGCAACCGAAATTCATGCACATTCGCAGGCTTCCTACTCCGTCACGCTGCCGTCTAACCACACTTGGAGAAGGGGAAAGGCAACGGTGCAAGCTCTCGGTTCGGCGGTTGAGTTGTTTGATGATTTCAGAGTCCCCCTATACAATAAAAAAGATGCTTTCAATCCCACTTTTCAGTTTCAGTGGTTTTGGAGGCATCTATTCACATCATTGGGGACTGGCTTATTGGCTATTGGACTTTTCAGACAGCCCCAATTATTTTAATTATTCCAAACTGAACAGCTTGCTCGTTGGCACTAGCAAATCCTTGAATAGAATATAAGCTCCCAGGAGCCCTCCCAGGTCAACCAATCTTGGTAGGTATGAGTTTTCTTCTCATCCGGATTTGACATGATGTTCGGCCTCCTTCTAATAACTTATAGACCTTTCAAATTGTATCATGTTCAAGCAGTGCGATGCTAATTTTGCCTCATTTATTGCAGCCGTCTGCCTCGTGTATATGAACAACAATTTTCCTCCCCCCTGAATTTATTTCCGCTTCATGCTGCGAATCAGCTTCTTCGTTTCCTGATCCACGCGGAGTGATTCTGTCACTTTTTGCAGCGCTTTGTTATAGGTGAAATCATCTAATGTGTTGCTTCTTAAATAGGCCATCGTTGGCTCAGGGAACTTAATATAGCAGATCGATACGGCCCAAGCGACCGCCATCTTCACATAGTATCCCTCATGCTTGATGCCATCCAGTAGCTGTAAGACGCTGCTAATATACGCTTCTTCAATATAGAAATGAAGGAGCATTACGACTCCGAACCGGATGTCGTATTCTCGACTGGATGATAGGCAGGGCTGCAAAAAGCTCCATACCTGCTCCATATTCGCCTTCGTGAACTTCAGCCCACTGCAAAAGCTGTCGCATACCGACCAATTATCAATCTTGGGTACAAACTGTGCCGTATATCGAAGGAGCTCCTCAATCTCGGCTTGAGCATAGCCGATAACCATTCCCTGCAGCATAACCTCTTCGAAATATTCACTTTCGGCCTGTTTCAGAAAGAGGCGCCAATCCTTCTTCGCGATTGCTTTAGCCAGCTTGCGCAGCTCTGGCAGCCGAACACCCATTATATTGTTAATGTTCGGGATCAGCGCCGCGGAAAACTTCCCATACTCCGCATCAGCCAAGCCCAGTAATTGTTCTCTCATCGTTTGTTCCATTTCGTGCCGCTCCTCGTCCAATTGAATACCTGCAGTCTTCAGGGTTATTCGAATGAGATTTCCCACAAGTAAATAGAAGCCACCGAACCGAATGGCGAATAACGGCGCCGATATTCGTCGAACTGTTTCTTCGTAATTGCAGGAAGACCATACAATTTCATCATTCCGCGGCGAATGGCTATATCCCCCCAGCTGACAATATCCGGTCGCTCCATAGTATTAATCAGCATCATTTCGGCTGTCCATCTTCCTATGCCATCTAATGTCATCAGCTTGGTTATAACCTCCGCATCGGTCAAGCTGCTCAGCTCCTCCAAACGAAAAGCGCCGTGGGCGATTGTGCCAGCGATGCGCTGAATACAAACCGCCTTTCTCATCGTCATGCCGCATCTTTGAATCGTGTCAGCCGGTTGCACCGCAAGGTTCGCAGGGGAAATATCTCCTAGCTGAATCTGCATCCGTTCCCAGATGGTATGGACTGCCTTGACAGAAATAAGCTGGCTGACAATTGCGTAGATAAGCGCCGTGAAGAGATCAGGAATGATGACTCGCTCGACTCTGCCCATCCGCTCCATCGCTGCTCCAAGCGTTTCATCCACACTTTTCAAGTAATCGAGCGCCTCTTGCCCGTATTCAAAATATTTGGTTGTTATGGTTGCCATGCGACCTTCCCCCAGCTTGATTGCTTCTCCTCTTACTATACAACACAGGATGCCATATGTACGGATCTCCGAATATAAGAGCAACATAACGAAAGTTCTTGCCCGCTTGCCGCCAAACAACCTATTGCCATATACGAACACTTCATCAGCATAACCCATCCCCAACTTCCATATGAATAGATACTGTACCACAATTATTGCACTTCAAAAGGGGGGGCAATCTCGTGCACCATACTGAGATTAAGGCGCTGGAACGAGCCATACATGAGATCACTGAAATCGCGCAAGGGTTCGGCCTCGAATTCTACCCGATGCGGTATGAAATCTGTCCCGCCGACATTATTTACACCTTCGGCGCATATGGAATGCCCACCCGGTTTAGCCACTGGAGCTTCGGAAAAACATTCCACAAAATGAAAATGCAATACGATTTTGGCCTGAGCAAAATCTATGAACTCGTCATCAATTCCAACCCCTGCTATGCATTTCTGCTAGACGGCAATTCTCTCATCCAGAACAAGCTGATCGTCGCCCACGTCCTGGCTCATTGTGATTTCTTCAAGAATAACGCCCGCTTCAGCGGCTCCAACCGCAATATGGTAGAGAGCATGTCTGCTACAGCAGAACGTGTCAGCCAGTACGAGATGATACACGGCACCGAAGCTGTGGAGCAATTCATCGACGCTGTGCTTGCCATACAAGAGCATGTTGACCCCACTTTGATCAAACCGTATCAGCTTGATAAAGCACGTTATATCGAGCTGTTGAACAAAGACAATAGCGCAGCCAAGACTGCACCGATGTCAGCCTATGAAGATCTGTGGTCCCTCGATCCTGATGCGCACGCTGCAGACAAGACCAAGCAAAGCAATGAAGCGAAGCGGTTCCCGGCCAAGCATGAGAAGGATATCGTCTGGTTTATTGAAGAGTATTCGCCTGTCCTGGAGGATTGGCAGCGGGATATTATGTCCATGCTTCGTGACGAGATGCTCTACTTCTGGCCGCAGATCGAGACCAAAATTATGAATGAAGGCTGGGCCTCCTACTGGCATCAGCGCATCATGCGCGAGCTTGATCTCACATCCGAGGAGACGATTGAATTCGCCAAGCTCAATTCCTCCGTCGTCCAGCCATCCAGGCATAGTCTCAACCCTTACTATCTGGGACTGAAAATTTTCGAGGATATCGAGCAGCGCTGGGATCATCCGACCAGGGAAGAACAGGATCGGCTTGGACGCAAACCCGGCTTGGGACGCGAGAAAATATTCGAGGTCAGAGAGATTGATTCCGACACCTCGTTTCTCCGGAATTATTTGACCAAGAAGCTGGTCGATGATCTCGATCTTTATATTTTCGAGAAGAAAGGCGCAGAGTGGAAAATAACAGATAAAGCGTGGGAGTCTGTCCGGGAGCAGCTTGTATACTCCAGAGTCAATGGCGGATTTCCAAGTATCGTCGTTGCAGATGGGGACTTCAACAAGTCGGGCGAGCTTTTTCTCCTGCATCAGTATGAAGAGGTCGAACTTGATCTCAAATATGTAGAGCGGACCCTTCCTCATGTCGTACAGTTGTGGGGCAAGACTGTTCATTTGGAGACAGTCGTCGAGGACAAACGAATCGTATTCAGCTGTGACGGCAAGAAAACAAGCCGCAAATTCATCTAAACATCTCCCATCCGAGTGCTCATCCTGCAATTGTAAGATATTGATGTAGATAAATAAGGGGGACTTCCCCCTATAATGAAGAGGTGAATGACAATGAAGAACGTACTTGTTGTCGTTGGAGCCGCTGTGATGTTGTCCCTTGTCACTATTTTATTTGGCCCAAACCGCTGGAAGACGATTATGACTGCAGCCGGCAATGAGATGGATGAATTACAGGATAAGCATGAATACTTAGGGCACAAAGGCATAAGAAGCCGGCTCCGTATAGAGGAAGAGGAAGAGATTCCCGCCATTATGACGCTCAATTACCTCACCGGAACGCCGAGTAACAAAAGTATGGCGCTATTGGTTCACGAGGAAGATCTGAACAAAGCTGTGGAAGCGCTTAACAAATATGAAGGCCTGCGGTATACAGCTCAGACACCGCTGCGCTAATAGAAGGCCTGACGGAATTGCTGCCGTCAGGCCTTCTATCGTCCGTTCGCCGCCGCGCCCGAACCCATGGGCGCAGGCGATTAACTATACCTTTTTAACATCCACCGTTACGTCCAGAATTGCATTGCTCATACCATGATAAACGCCTTTGACAGGGACGATATCTTTGTAATCCCGGCCATGGCCCAGCTTAACGTAACGCTCCCCGACAGGCCCATCATTGGTAGGATCGAATCCGCACCACCCGATGCCGGGCGCATAAGCCTCCACCCAAGCATGTGTCGCTTGCTCGAAATCCGCGCTTCCGCCCTGCAGATCACCCACAAAATGATAACCGCTGACATATCGGGCAGGTACCCCTCTAGCCCGGCAGGAGGCAATCATCAGGTGGGCAAAATCCTGACAGACACCTCGCCTGCGAACGAACATATCGCCAGCGACCGTTGTTACATCCGTAGCAGAGGGATCATACACGAACTCCGACCGTATTCGGCTGCACAGCTCTGTCAGCCAGTCGAACACGTTCCTATTCGAATCACCCGGTTCTGCTGCTGCCGGAGCAGTATCAACTCCCGCATAGGCAGCCACATCCGGCGTAATTACGGTGTAATCGGTCGGCAGCAGATACTCCGCAAACGCATTCCCCGCTTCATCACCTGCCAGCCAGCGCCATGCCTCCTGCGGGCTCATCCCATCCTCTCCAGCCTCCGGCATGACCGATTCTTTGGTCGCGACTGTCATCTGGGACGTAATCGTCAGTTTGCTATGGGCTTCATTAACTGCAAAGGCATGTACCCGATTGCCGAAATAATCCTCATAGCTGAAGAGCGAGGCATTCGGCTCAATATGAATCGCATGCTGGAAGCAGGATTGCTGCTCATTCGTGAACGGAGTAAGCCTCAATTCATTGACACTGTCCGAAACCGCTGCCCCGTAAGTATACTGTGTAATGTGTGTGATGCAGAGCCTCATGCGCTAACCTCCCCCATTCGAAAAAAGGTTTGTGCAAAAGCGATGCCAAGCTGCTGTGTAGATTGCAGCAAGTTTTTCGACACCCCCCTCTCCCGATCATGAGAGAGCTCATCAAGCTCCAGACAAGCAAGCTCCGCCTTCAGCTTGCCCGCATGACGTATGATGCGGTCATGGGCGGTGCGAAGCCCTTTGTCCAGCAGCTCAATCCCTCGCAGATGCTCATCCATCGTATGCAGCGCATAATGAACCGAGCGTGGAAATACGGTGCTCAGAATGAGGAATTCCACGATTGCATCGTGAGAGACACCGTCGGCATAGTAGCGCCGGAAAGCCTGATAGCCGCTCACAGACTTCAACACTGCCTGCAAATACGGATAGACCAGCTCTGCTTCCTCAACTCCGCTGCCGCCAGCGGCAGATCGCGGGCTAATGGACTGCATAATGCGCAGCGTGTTCTCTGTCCGCTCCAGATAGCGCCCGCATTCAATGAAATGCCACTCGTTCTCACGCGGCATAACCGACTGGCACACCCCCTGAAAGAGTGCCGTCCATTCCTTGATCCGGCCAAAAAATTGATGGGCAGACTCACGGGAAAAATCGATATGCCCCTTCTCTCTCAGCCACAAATAAAATCCGTTCGTAACATCCCACAGCTCGCTTGGCAGCTTCTCTCTAAGTGTGCGGACATTCCCTCTCGCATGGTTTACACAGACAACCAGTGAATTCGGATTGTCACGGTCAAGAGTTACATAATGAACGACATCGCTCTCGTTATAAGAGGCATACTGGCTCTCGTAAGCAGTCCGGCTGCCGAGCGCATCAACGATCCTTCCCCATTTACACAGCGCATCTGATCCACTATAGAGCTCCGGCTGCGTGGCTGCGTTCACATCCTCCGATTGCAGGTGATAATGCACATTGATAAGCCTGGCATGGTTCTCAGCCCGCTCCATATAACGGCCAATCCAGAATAATGCTTCCGCATTGCGATTAAGCATATTCATCCCTCCATTCGTAATATGCAACACCGCGTCATGCGCCGGAGATGGCGTGCAGCGCGGAAGTTGGTTAACGGTTTAACACCCATGTATCCTTGACACCGCCGCCCTGCGAGGAATTAACAACAAGCGAGCCCTCTGTCAGGGCAACTCTCGTCAGCCCGCCAGGTATAACATGCGTTTCACTGCCCGTCAGCACGAATGCGCGCAAATCAACATGCCGGGGAGTCATCACACCGTCAAGCATAACGGGAGAGCGGGAGAGCTTCATTGTCGTCTGGGCAATGTAGCGGCCGGGATCGCGGCGTATTGCATCCGCGAATGCGGCGATTTCCTTCCCGGTTGCCGCCGGTCCGATCAGCATCCCATAACCGCCGGATAACGAGGTTTCCTTCACGACCAGCTGCTCCAAATGCTCCAGCGCATATTCACGCTCCTCCTTGCGAGCCAGAATATAAGTCGGCACATTATGGAGGATCGGCTCCTCTGCCAAATAATAACGAATCATATCCGGAACATAGGCGTAGACCGCCTTGTCATCAGCCACTCCGGTCCCCGGTGCATTAGCGATCGCCACATTGCCTGCCCGATACGCATTCATGAGGCCAGGCACACCAAGCAGCGAATCAGGCTGGAAAGCGAGCGGATCGAGAAATTCATCGTCAAGACGGCGATAAATGACATCCACCTGTCTTAGGCCTCTAAGGTCTCGAAGATAGATTTTGTGATCCTTGTAGACGAGGTCACGCCCCTCAACCAGATGAATACCCATCTGCTGGGCCAGAAAGGTATGCTCATAATAGGCCGAGTTGTAGGCGCCTGGCGTCAGTAGCACAATGAAAGGATCACGCTTGCCAGATGGCGCCAAGCTTCGCAAGGAGCTTAGAAAAACATTCAAGCTTCGTTCAATATCAGCAACCCGGCTGGTGAGATACAAGTCCGGGAACAGCTCGCTCATCAGACTTCTGCCCTTGTAGAGATAGGAGAACCCCGATGGTGTCCGCAAATTATCCTCAAGCACATAATAGCGGCCCTTCTCATCGCGAATGAGATCAATGCCTGATGCGGTCATATAAACATCTTGCGGCACATGCAGCCCTGCCATCTCTGGCCTGAAATATTTATTGCCGATGATCATTTGCCTCGGAACGACGCCGTCCTTAATAATTCTTCCTTCGTGATAAATATCGCGGATGAAAGCATTCAGCGCCTTGACGCGCTGCTTCATCCCCCGCTCGATGGACTCCCACTCATGCCTTGGAATAATGCGGGGAATGTAATCGAAGGGAATCGTCCGCTCAAGCGGTTCGGATTGATTCTGCGCATACAGAGTGAAGGTTATCCCTTCCTCAAGCATACGCTGCTGAAGAGTTGCATGCTTGGCAGCAAGCTCATAGGGCTTCATTCGGCTGAACAGCCGGTGAACCCCCTCATAATGAGGCCGAACGGATCGTTCCCTGTCGAACATCTCATCATAGAAGGACGTTGAATCATAAGAACTGAATTGTGAATGTGCTGCCATGGACATGTCAACCGCCCCCAAAGCATAATGTCATAATAATGTCACTATTACGTTAGATAATGTTCGGAATTCAGCGCTTGTCTGGGTTGATTTCTGGATTATGTTACCTGAATCATACCGAATCACGATTTATATGTCAACTTATATAACATTAAAATCACAAAAAAAAGACCGATATTAATCGGCCTTGTCATTCTGATTAGCTGATGTCAATCTTAGCTCGTTCATAATCCCTTGAGATCATTCGTTACTTTCTCGATGGTGTGGACAAACGAAGCCAGCTCTTCCGATCTTGCCGCTTGATCTCTTGCTTGATTAGAGGTCTGCTGCGATTCATTGCGGACATGATTAACCTTCTTCTCAATCTGCTCCAATCGCTCCTGAATGCTCCCCATCGCTTCTCGCGATGAAGCCGCCAGCTTGCGCACCTCATTAGCAACGACCTCGAAGCCCCGGCCATGCTCTCCGGCGCGGGCAGCCTCTATCGCAGCATTCAAACCAAGCAGATGCGTCTGGTCAGAGATCCGTTTGATAAGAATACCTACCTCGCCTATGGAGTCCATATCCTCCTTCAACTCACCGAGCAGGCGATGCGAATTGTCCTGCGCTTCTGCCGTCAATACTGCCGAATCTGCAATGGAATGCGCGCTTTCATCCAGCTCAACGATCATCGCAGCCAGATCCTGCACAGCTTGCGTTACGGATTGCAGCACATGCTTGCGTTCATCCGCAAGCTTCCGCATCTCCTCCTGCTCCAGCTCCTCATAGGCTTCAAGCACAAGCTGTGAATCATAATTGAACATCTTCGCTATCGCATGAACTACAACTGCCCATTTATCCGGCAATATTTGACGGAAGATTTGGGTTGCGATATCCAGATAGATCATATAGGAACCCAAGTACCAGTCCGTCGTCAAGCCGATTCTGGAATGAACCGCTCCGACCCGAATCCGGTTTTGGATGAATGTCTCATCAATTCTCCCATCTGATAGCGACATCCAGTAGATGCGCATCGTCTCCTTCAATCTCTCAATCGTACTAAATCGGGAGATAATAGCATTAAGCTCCGGCTGTTGTCCAATACGAGCGTAGAATCGCTCAACTACCTCATGGCACACCTGGCTGAAAATTTCGCGGTGCTGCGCCAGAAGCATCAAGTCCTCTTCTGTAATACCCGTATAGTCAAGCTGCTTCCTGCGTTCTGTCGATATCTGAATCATGCTGTCTCCGCTCCCCTCAATTCCCATACTTAAAGAAGGCAATATAGAGACATTATCGACAAATTGCATAAGAACCTTTACCTTTTGTATGCAATTGTACGCAAACGTTCATAATCCAGCACCCATGTTCCGCATTGATACAATCCCGTTCTCCGCAGGCGCGATTCCACCTCACGCATTATATTGTCCCGCATCTCCACTTGCAGCGGCTTCATAATGCCATTAGCGAATGTGTCCAACCAGACACGGAGCCCCCTCTCCCCCATTGCGAGCGGAGTAGGACGAGCCACGCATAGTGCCGCCTGAATGTTGAAACCTGCCCGCTCCAGCACCGCTGAATATTCTCCTACAGTCGGAAAATACCACGGCCAGCTCAGCAGCTCACTCACACCCGCCGCCTGGAAAGACGCCTCAATCGCTTCCCGAACCAGAATGACATTGCGGGATGAACCAAACTCTGCAACCAGCCGACCGCCTGGGCGCAGACAGGAAGCCATGCCTGCAGCCGCCCCTTCAGCATCCGTCATCCAATGAAGCGCGGCATTGCTGAATACGCCATCATACTGCGCTTCACCTCTATACGTTTGCCCATCGGCTACTATGAAAGCAAGTCCAGGGTATTTGGCAACCGCTTGCGCGATCATCTCCGGCGAACCGTCAATGCCGGCAACGTCTGCCCCCAAGTCCGCGATCTCTTTCGCCAGATCGCCCGTCCCGCAGCCCCAATCCATAATCCGCTCTCCGGGCTTGACCTCCATCAATGTAATGAGACCTGCTCCCATCCTGGATACATAACTCATCGCTTCATCATAAGTTTCCGCTTGCCACTGCTGTACCATCCCTATCCCCTCCCTGAATGCTCATCCTGATAAGTCTAGTTATAGCACAGTCTATTTATATTAAAAAATATATAAATCCTATATGGTTTATAGTTTGAAACAATATGCCGGGCAATTCTCCCCCTCCCTTCGCCAGCAGCGATTGCATATTCCATAACGGCTGTGCCGGATTCCCGAATGAGATGATTCACCTTCTTCTGATTGGCAGCCGAGACCGTCGCATAGAACTGCTCCGTTCCTTCATTGTACTCATGGAAATACACCTTGCGATCCACCGCATCGAAGCGAACAGCTTTATCCATATTAATAATCGCGTTCCGGTCAATCAGCTCGAAGCCCATGTCTCCGAACAACCCTACCAGCTCACGTGTCGTCTGCGGGAAGCGATATGCGGCTCCATCCGCGGTCACAAACAGCGGCCCTTCCTTTCTCGGCACGATCATGCAGACCTCTTTGATATCCACCTCAGTTCTCTTGCCCGATGCATCCAACATATACATATCCGCCACCCCCATTGCCAGAGTCAGAGCGCCAATCCATACACGCCCATCCCCTGAATAAGAACTTATGTTCCTATTATATCCCTCTTCTCCTGCTATTTCTACACCTCTCCCCCCTGTGTCTCCTTCAATTCAGCCGAATGAATTTTACCTTCCAACTGCGCCACAGAAAAAGCGATGCCGCGAACACCTCCGTGTTCTGCAGCATCGCTCCATACAATCCCCAATTCAATTAACGGTTGAGCAAGCTTCCGACATAGCGAAGAAGTTCATTAGAGCAGACCGGGCAGTAGCCATGCTCATCCATCAGCCGCTTTGTCACCTCATTGATCCGCTTCAACTGCTTCTCGTCCGGCGTCTTGGTGGAGGTTGTAATCTTCACAATATCCTTCAAATCCGCGAACAGCTTCTTCTCGATCGCTTCACGCAGCCTTTCGTGGCTGGCGTATTCGAACTTCTTCCCTTTGCGCGAATACGAGGATATTCGGATCAATATCTCTTCCCGGAAAGCTTTCTTCGCATTCTCAGAAATACCGATCTGCTCCTCAATAGAGCGCATAAGCCTTTCATCCGGATCCATCTCCTCGCCAGTGAGCGGATCTTTGATCTTCGCCCAATTGCAGTACGATTCGATATTGTCCAAGTAATTCTCGAACAGTGTTCTGGCAGACTCCTCAAAGGAATAGACGAAAGCCTTCTGAATTTCCTTCTTCGCCAAGCCGTCGTATTCCTTGCGGGCGATGGATATGAAATTTAAGTATTTTTCACGCTCCTCCTTCGTAATGGAAGGATGCTGATCCAGTCCCTCCTTGAGCGCGCGAAGCACATCAAGCGCATTAATACATTGCAAATCCTGCTTGATCAGAGCACTGGAAATCCGGTTAATGACATACCTCGGATCAATGCCGGACATCCCTTCCTCAATATACTCGCTCTGCATCTCCTTCAGATCCGCTTCCTTATACCCCTCCACTTCCTCGCCATCATACATTCTCATCTTTTTCACCAGGTCCATGCCTTGCTTCTTCGTTTCCTTCAACCGCGTCAATATGGAGAATATGGCTGCAGCTCTGAGCGCATGCGGCGAAATATGAATATGCTTCATATCGCTTTGGCCAATCAGCTTCGTATAGATCTTCTCTTCTTCCGATACCTTCAAATTATAAGGAATCGGCATAACAATCATCCGCGACTGCAGCGCCTCATTCTTCTTGTTGCTTATAAAAGCTTTATATTCCGATTCATTCGTATGGGCAATAATGAGCTCATCCGCCGAGATCAGCGCGAATCTGCCTGCCTTAAAATTCCCCTCCTGCGTCAGCGAGAGCAAGTTCCACAGAAACTTCTCGTCGCATTTCAGCATCTCCTGAAACTCCATCAGCCCGCGATTCGCTTTGTTAAGCTCGCCGTCGAACCGGTAAGCCCGGGGATCTGACTCGGATCCAAACTCGGTTATTGTCGAGAAATCAATACTTCCGGTAAGATCGGCGATGTCTTGAGACTTGGGATCGGAAGGGCTGAAGGTCCCTATCCCGATACGGCTGTCTTCGGAGATCAACACCCGCTCCACCATCACATTCTCAATATTGCCGTCGTATTCCGTTCGCAGCCTCATCTGGCAGGATGGACATAAGTTGCCCTCTATTCGAACACCCAGCTCCTTCTCCGCTTCCGAACGCAGCTCATGCGGAATCAAGTGAAGCGGCTCCTCGTGCATGGGACAGCCTTTAATTGCGAATACCGCGCCCCGTTCTGTTCGCGAGAACTGTTCGAGTCCGCGTTTGAGCATTGTTACAATTGTTGATTTCCCCCCGCTGACCGGACCCATAAGCAGCAGAATCCGTTTGCGGACGTCGAGGCGGCGGGCCGCTGAATGAAAATATTCCTCCACCAGCTTCTCCACCGAACGATCCAGACCGAATATCTCCTGCTCAAAAAATTTGTATTTCTTCTGATCACCTTCCTCAGACACACCATAAGACTCGATCATTTCATAGACACGAGCATGCGCAGTCATAGCTGGAGCCGGATCTCTTTTCAACATTTCGATGTATTCCTTGAACGTGCCGGTCCACCCAAGCTTCTCGCTTTCCGCCTTGTACGCCGATATTCTTTTCAAAATGTCCATGCCGTACCTCCTCCCGATACTAGCAGCTTCCACGCAACGCATTGCCGTGCGGATAACCATCTATCAATCCATCCAGCGATGTTGCCCGATAAATTGTTGAAGTAATACATTTCTATGCGTGTTCGCACCGATAATTGCCCTATATTTTCGACTACATTTCCCCATAATCCGAGCTTGCCGCTTAAAATGCATTCACAGGCAAGCAAGATGTGCTCCGGATTTCCAGGACGGTCAACAGCCGCTTTAGAATATGATATACTTCACTAAGAAGGGAGCGCTTGCAGTGGCAGTCACGCACGAAACAGAGCTATATCAACCGATCAAGCAATATTTTGAAGCGCAGGGCTACGAGGTCAAGAGCGAAGTCATGCACTGCGATCTGGTGGCGATTCATCCCGTTAGTGGCGATACTATTCTTGTCGAGATGAAGAAGACCTTCACCCTGCCCTTGCTGCTTCAAGGTATCGAACGCCTTCGGCTAAGCGGTCAAGTGATGCTTGCAATCGAACGCAACCGGAAGAAAAGCGGCTCGCACAACCAGCGGTTCAGTGATCTCGCTGAGCTTTGCCGCATGCTTGGCCTTGGCCTGATGACGATTACCTTCTTCAAGACCAAATCCCCCGTCATCGAGCTGCTCTGCCAGCCGGGAGATCCACCGATTCGCGGACAACGACGACTGCGCCAATCCCGCTTATTGAATGAGTTTCGGGAGCGCAGCGGCGATTACAATATAGGCGGCAGCACGAGGCGCAAGCTGGTCACCGCCTACAGGGAGAAAGCACTTCGCATCGCATCGGCGCTGCATGCGCATGGACAATTATCACCCCGCAGAGCCGCAGAGCTGACGGGCGTTGTGCGCGCAGCCCATTTTCTACAGAAGGATTATTACGGCTGGTTCGAACGGATTGAGCGGGGTGTATACCGATTGCAGGCAAGTGGCGAGCTGGCTGTGGCGGAATATGCCGATGTTATTAATGGCTGGACCCAGCCCGCGCAAGCACTAGAGCATAAGGAGAGGAAATGATAGCAATGAGCTACACAGAAGAACAGCATTCCGGATACAAAGTAGTCGCCAAAGTCGAAGACATTACCAGTTTTCCTGCGGCAGTTGAGTTGGACAATGCCCCCTATTTCATCGTCGATACGACAAAAGCAAATGACGGGCAGTCTGTCTATAAGCTGGTTGCAGCAACATGTCCGCATATTGGCGGCGTTATGCGCCCACAAGGCGATGAATTGATCTGCCCGCTTCATTTCTGGTCGTTTGATATAGAGACAGGCGAATCAACGAATATTCCCGGCGAACAAGTATCATGCCAGCCTATCGTAGTTCACGATGGCCTGTTTACGATTGCGAACTCATAATTAACAAGCGGGAGAATCCATCATCACAGCATATGCCCGGCATTCCGCATGCCATCCATCCGCTCCAAAGCATCAGCGCAGGAATAGCGATCAGAAAAGAGGAGGATCCATCATTCAAACGCCGAGACATGAGGATGCAAGATGTGCGCGAGGTAAAACATGCGAAACGGCATTAATTTGCTGATTTCTGGCCCCATGAAGGTGAAATGCCTGCCAGCGTGCAGGTATTTCACCTTCGTCCCCCCTTATCGGCCGATTTTCCCCAAAATTCATGCGCGATCGCAGGAATTCTATCAGTAAGGCGTCTTCTAACCGAAATTCATGCCTATTCGCAGGCTTCTTACTCCGTCACGCTGCCTTCTAACCACACTTGGAGAAAGAGTTGACCAGAAAATTGTTGGATGATTTCAGCATCCCGCTAAGTCTCCCTATACAATGAAAAGCTGCCTCCAATCCACTTTGTAGTGGATTGGAGGCAGCCTTTCACATCATATTGGGACTGACTCATTGGATATTGGACTTATCAGACAGCCCGAACCTCCCCTTTCATCAGCGGGGATTTCAGCAGCATGCCAACATCAATCTTCTAGCACCGTGCCACGAACTCACTCACTGCCTCAGAGAAGCGCGCTATGCCAAGCTCCATTACATCTCCTTGCGTGTAAGTAAAGTTCAATCGGGCAGTATTGCGTTTCGGCTCTTCCGCGAAGAACGATGCACCCGGCACAAACGCTACACCTTTCGTAACCGCGCATCGAAGCAGCGCCTCTGCATCCAATCCTTCAGGCAGCTCCAGCCAAATAAACATGCCGCCTTGCGGCTCCACCCATGTAACATCCGGCAAGCTTTCACGCAGCAGCTTTTGCATATGCTGCATCCGTGCGCCATAGTTATCGGCAATCTTGCGAATATGCGCATCCAGCGGGAAGTGGCGAAGCAATTGATCCAATGTCTGCTGATCCAGCGAGCTGGAATGCAGATCAGCAGCCTGCTTCGCCTTGGCCACCATTGCAATGACACTGCGGTCACCCATCGCCCAGCCCGTCCGCAGCGCAGGAGCTACCGTCTTCGAGAAAGTGCTCGTATAGAGCACCCCGCCGACCTTTGCTTGCTCCGCCAAGGAGAATAAGGTTGGAAAATTTGCATGAATATCAAATTTAATTTCGCCGTAGGGGTCATCCTCCAGAATCGGCACACCATATCGTGCACATAGATCAAGCAGACCTTTACGCCGTTCCAGGCTCCAAACACGGCCCGTTGGGTTGCCGAAAGTCGGAACCACATAAACCATCCTTGGCTGATGCTCACGGATGAGCCGTTCCGCCTCCGACATGACCATGCCGTCCTTATCGCTTTCAACCGGAATGACGCGCAATCCACTGAAGCTGAACACTTGGAGACATGCCAGATAAGTCGGATTCTCTACTAATATAACATCTCCCGGCTCAGTCATAACCCGAATGATCAGATCAATCGCCTGCTGGGAGCCCGTCGTTAGAATCATTTCATCCGGCGCAACTGTCATTCCCTTCTCAGCCATTCGCTGGCACAGCTGCTCCCGCAGAGGCAAAAATCCTTCTGTCAGCCCATATTGCAGCGAGCCCTTGCCCTCTGTGAATACGCGGTCGGCAGCTTCACGAACCGCTTGTATAGGAAATAACTCTTCCGCAGGCAGACCGCCCGCGAACGAAATAATCTCTTTCCCTTGCGTCAGCTTCAAAATATCCCGAACAACTGACGATTGAAGACCTTCTACCCGTCTCGAAAACCGATATTCCACCTAACGTTCGCCTCCTCTATTCCATATGACATATTTTACGCTCAAATGGGCGAAGGGGCAACCGTATGCCTTATAATTCCCCTGCGCAAGAAATCCATCCGGAACGTAACAACTTGTTCACAACTTTGCGCATTTTCTTTTTTATCGCTCTTGGGTATAATGAAGAAGTGTATGGGAGGTGTGTAGAATGACAATTAACTTTCTAATCATAACAACTGTGACCGTACTGTTCCTGGTCGCTATTCTCACTTCGTCCTATAATGACGACAAGACCAAGGGACTTTAATCATCGCAAAAAAAAGCTTCCGGCGATTCAACATCGCTGGAAGCTTTTTTTCGCGTCATACGAACATTAACGACGCAGTTGATACATATCGGCCATACATTCCGAACAAAGATAACGCTCTTTAAATTCACTTACTTCATTTATTGAGCCACAAAACACACAACGCGGACGGTAACGCTCCAAAATGATATGGTCACCCTGGACAAGAATCTCCACGGGGTCGCCTTCATTCATCTGATATCTTTTGCGCAGCGATTTGGGCAATACAATACGGCCCAGCTGATCGACTTTACGCACTACTCCTGCTGGTTTCAACCACTTCACCTCTCCTGTGTCTAATATATGCAAGTCAGATACGAAACCATTGCACGTATATGTTTCGCTAGGTAGATTCATTTTCCTGCCCAAACTTTAGATTTTCTTAATATCCTGCAATAATGATTGCAATTAAGGCAGATCCCCTCTCTGGCGTCATCATAAACTTAACCTGTGCCTTCCATAGTTCAATACCGTATATACCCGCAACATTAAACCTTGAAACAGGAGCCTTGAAAGCTATTCCAATCCGGCAAAATCAGTCTGTCGCAGCGCTTCATAGATCACGATGGCAGCAGAATTAGACAGGTTGAGCGACCTGACCTTATCCGTCATCGGCAGCCGGATGCAAGTATCGGCATGCGCATCCAATATTTCCTGCGGAAGCCCCTTCGTCTCTTTTCCAAACACGAAGAAATCACCGTCCCGATACGAATGCTCGGAATATCTCTTCGACGAGCGTGTGCTTGCACAGAAGAAACGGCTTTCGGGATATAATTGACGCACCTCTTGGAACGAATCATGGTAATGGATGTTAACCGCATACCAATAATCCAGGCCCGCCCGTTTGAGCGTTCGATCATCCGTATTGAAACCTAGCGGGCGAACCAGATGCAGATGGGTTCCCGTTGCTGCGCAAGTACGTGCGATATTGCCTGTATTCGCGGGTATTTCCGGTTCGACGAGCACAATATGTAAAGCCATAATCCGCTGCACCTCTTTCTATTCCATTTATCTTAGATTGCATTACAAATCATAACAATTTAACACAGGTTTAACGTTACCTTAATCTAATGAAAAATGTTGCTTGCCATAATGAAAGCATTATCAGACAAAAAGGAGAACAGGAACGATGAAAAAGAAAATTTTAGTAGTCGATGACGAGCCTTCCATCTCCATGCTCATAGAGTTCAACTTAAAGTTGGCTGGGTACGACGTCCGCTGTGTCCATGATGGAGAGGCTGTTTTTGATATGCTGAAGCCCTTCCGTCCCGACCTCATAGTACTTGATCTTATGCTGCCCAAGATGGACGGCATACAAGTGTGCCGCGAGCTGCGCAAGCAGAATAATGCCGTGCCGATCATTATGCTGACAGCCCTGCAGGATGTAACGGACAGGATCGCCGGACTCGATAATGGCGCTGACGATTATATGACGAAGCCATTCTCCCCGCAAGAGCTGCTCTCACGGATTCAAGCGATCTTCAGGCGCACGCAATCGCTGCCGGGCAACAGCGACAATATCGTCCATGATATCGGACGACTCAGCGTCTTCACCGAGCAGCGCGAAGTTAGAATCGATGGCCGGGAGGTAGAGCTCACCCCTAAGGAGTTCGAGCTGCTGCTATTCCTTTGCCGTCACCGCGGCAAAGTGCTGAGCCGCCAGCAGCTGCTGCACGGCGTATGGGATTATCATTTCCTCGGCGATACACGAATCGTTGATGTGCATATCAGCCATCTAAGGGACAAGATCGAGCGCAATGCGCGGACACCGGAATATATTATGACTGTTCGCAATGTCGGCTACAAGCTGACCGGACCGGCGGCAGCCGATTCCTCACTTGCCTGAACAACTTCTTCGAAAGCATTAACCAATCATCGCTATACCACACAGAAGACCGCCTTTCCTTCATTATTGAAGGGAAAGCGGTCTTCTACCTTGATTTTAGAAACTAATTGCCGGATTAACCGTTGCGTTTCTGGAAGTCAGCCATGAATTCTGCAAGCGCCTTGCAGCTTTCAAGCGGAACCGCATTATAAGTGGAAGCACGCAAGCCGCCCACACTGCGATGTCCTTTCAAACCAACAAATCCTTGCGCCTCAGATTCCTTAACGAACAGCTTCTCCAGCTCTTCGCTGTGAATTCTGAACGTAATGTTCATGGTCGAACGGCTCGAAGGATCTGCAAAGCCACGGTAAAAGCCGCCGCTTCCATCGATGAGGTCATAGATCAGATTAGTTTTGTCACGGTTATATTGCTCTACCGCTGCCACGCCGCCTTTGGATCTCACCCATTGCAGCATCTGACCGACCAGATAGATCGCGAAGGATGGCGGTGTATTGTAAAGCGAATTATTCTTCACATGCGTATCATAACGAAGCATCGTTGGGATCGTCTTAGGGCTCTCCGATACTAGATCTTCACGCGCGATCACGATCGTCACGCCTGAAGGACCAAGATTCTTCTGGGCGCCAGCGTAGATAAGGCCGAATTTGCTAATATCGACCGGACGGCTCAGAATGTCGCTGGACATATCGCTAATCAGCGTTACATCGCCTGCATTAGGGAACTCCTTATATTGCGTTCCTTCAATAGTCTCGTTGGAGGTGAAGTGAAGGTAAGCGGCATTATCCGGAATTTGAATATCGCTCAAGCTCGGGATACGGTTGAACTTGTCGGCTTCCGAAGAGCCTGCTATAGCAGTTTCACCGATCAATTTTGCTTCTTTAAGCGCTTTGTCCGCCCAGCTGCCAGTCATCACATACGCTCCAACCTTGCCTGGTGTCAGCAGGTTCATCGGAATCATTGCGAATTGCGTACTTGCTCCGCCTTGCAGAAACAACACCTTATAATTGTTCGGAATTTGGAACAATTCCGTTAGAAGTGCTTGTGACTCATTGTTCACTTTTTCAAAGATGCTGCTGCGGTGGGACATCTCCATAATCGACATTCCCGCACCTTCGAAATCGACAAATTCCTCTTGCGCCTTCTGTAATACTTCCAATGGAAGTGCAGCAGGCCCTGCATTAAAGTTGAATGCACGTTTCGTCACAATCACTCACTCCAGTCTTCTATTTACATATGGATATGATAGCAATTTTAGAGGATTGCATCAAGTAAAAAAGTCGAACACTTACAACTTTAACAAAACAAAATATTCGGCTTTTAGACGACTTGTTCACAATTTAGCCTGATATCCGCTCAAGAATACGCAACGATCAGCAAAAAGCGTGTGGTATAACCGGACTCCCGAGCCACGCGCCGAGCACTGCGCACGGTGAAGAAGTAATCTCAGCAAATGAAAAGCGAGCTCCCGAGAAGGGAACTCGCTTGGTTGTTGTATGAATGAAGAAATGATTAGCAGTCGAAGTACAGGCCGTACTCGTAAGGATGAACACGGATTGAAACAGCTTTTGCTTCTTGACGTTTAACAGCAACATAGTTCTGAATGAACTCTTCGGAGAATACATCGCCTTCAGTCAAGAATTCGAAGTCAGCTTCCAAAGCGTCAAGCGCTTCGTCAAGCGTACCTGGTACCGAACGAATTTCTTTCTTCTCTTCGTCGGACAATTCATAGATATTTTTGTCGAATGGACCGTAGCCAAGAGCCGTTGGATCCAATTTTTTCTTGATACCATCAAGGCCTGCAAGCAGCATTGCTGCGAAGCAGAGGTAAGGGTTAGCTGTGGAGTCCGGCGTACGGAACTCAATGCGGCAGCCCTTAGGCGTAACAGCAGCTACTGGAATACGAACAGCAGCGGAACGGTTACCTTTGGAGAATACGAGGTTAACCGGTGCTTCGTAACCAGGCACGAGACGTTTGAACGAGTTCGTGGACGGGTTCGTCAAAGCGATCAAAGCTGGAGCATGGTGCAAAATACCACCGATATAGTGCATTGCAAGCTCACTCAGGTTAGCGTAAGCGCCTTTGTCGTAGAACAATGGAGTGTCGCCATTGAAGATCGACGAGTGAACGTGCATACCGCTACCATTGTCGCCGAAAAGCGGCTTAGGCATGAATGTTGCAACTTTGCCGTATTGACGGGCAACATTGTGGATGATGTATTTGTATTTCAACAGGTTGTCAGCTGTTTTAGTCAACGTGTCGAAACGGAAGTTGATTTCTGCTTGACCAGCTGTAGCAACCTCATGGTGATGACGCTCTACGCGAAGGCCAGTTTCTTGCATCAGGCGAACCATTTCACTGCGGATATCTTGTTGGGAGTCGATTGGAGCTACTGGAACGTAACCGCCTTTAACGCCAACTTTGAAACCAAGGTTGCCGCCTTCTTCCTTGCGTCCTGTATTCCAAGCCGCTTCTTCGGAATCAACCGAGAAGAAAGAAGAATTCATCGTGCTATCATAACGAACATCGTCGAAAATGAAGAATTCGGACTCAGGAGCGAAGAATGCTGCCGTACCGATACCGGACTTTTGCAGGTATTCTTCAGCTTTTTGAGCGATGCTGCGTGGGTCGCGTCCATAACGCTCGCCATCTGGCGTGTGAATGTTGCACATTATGTTGAGAGTCGGGTGATCCGTGAAAGGATCGATGAACACCGATTCAGTATCCGGCATCATAACCATGTCGGACTCTTCAATTCCGCGGAAACCTACGATCGAGGAACCGTCGAATGCTACACCGTTAACGAAAGTGTCTGCGTCGACTTCTGTCGAAGGAAGAGTAATGTGGTGCGCGCGACCCGCGAGGTCTACAAAGCGAAAATCTACGAACTGGATGTTGTTTTCTTGGATTGTGTTTAAAACGTTACTAACTGACATTGATTTATTTCCTCCATTTCCGAACGTTTGCGAAGTATTGAACAGTTATTGTTCAAGTTTTGCACTAAACTATGTCGTTATTATAAAATTCCGGCTCATAAATCGTCAATAGTTATGTCAGGTATTTTTTAAGAGAGTTGTTAGGTATCTTTACATATTTGAAGAAATCATGAACATTGCTCCATTCTGAATGCCAAAAAGAGCCACAGCCCTTGCTTGCAAGGGACTGCGGCTCCATTCATGTCAGGTTTAAAATTATAGAAATTCTGCTTATTTGACCCATGTGGCAAACTGCTCGGCATGCTCCTTAGGTGTATCAAAACGTTTGCCCACCAATGCTCCAAGCTGTTCAAGCTCCTTCAGCAAATTGGCGAATTGATCAGGGAATAGGGATTGTACGCCATCTCCAGTCATGGAGTTATCAGGATCTGTATGCATTTCGATGATAAGTCCGTTCGCTCCTGCTGCCACCGATGCCTTGGCCATCGGCTCAACAAGCTCGCGCCGTCCCGTTCCATGGCTAGGGTCGGATATAACCGGAAGATGGCTCAATTGCTGGAGAACCGGAATTGCCGCCAAGTCCAGCGTGTTGCGCGTGTAAGTCTCGAAGGTACGAATGCCGCGCTCGCACAACATAACGTTCGGATTTCCGCCTGCGAGAATATATTCCGCCGCATTAAGGAATTCATCATACGTAGCGCTGAATCCACGCTTGAGCAGTACGGGCGTCTTAATCGTTCCGAGCTTGCGAAGCAAGTCGAAGTTCTGCATATTGCGCGTGCCCACCTGCAAGATGTCGGCGTACTCTGCACACACATCAACGTATTCCGGTGTCATGACTTCTGTAATCGTCAGCAGTCCGTGCTTCTTGCCCGCTTCCGCCATCATAACCAGACCTTCTACACCAATACCTTGGAAGCTGTAAGGTCCCGTCCGCGGCTTGAATGCTCCACCGCGCAGTACTTGACCGCCGGCAGCTTTCACCAGACGAGCGATCTCATCGATTTGCTCTGGCGACTCCACTGCACATGGCCCACCCATAATAACAAGATGCTCTCCGCCCATCTTCACACCTTTGACTTCGATAACCGTATCATCAGGATGGAAATCACGGCTGGCCAATTTGTAGGACTTCGATATTTTGATTACATTCTCCACGCCCTTCAATTGGCGCAGATGCTCAGCCAGCGTTGGCTCAGCCTTGCCGATGATGCCGATAACGGTCCGATCCGTTCCCCTTGATACATGGGCCTGTACACCTGTTCTCTCGATCTGTTCAACGATTTCATCAATTCTTTCATCCGTAATGTTGCTGTTTGTAATGACAATCATGGTCAGCACTCCTCTTCCTTATCCGTTTTTCTTTCGCACTTCTACGCTTTCATGCTTTTGTGCTGCTTTGCTTTTATGCTTTGTGGCTTTTATGCTTTTAATCACTAAAGTAAATATACATAAAAAATCCGCCCTCGTCAAGAGAGCGGATCTAAGAAAATTATTCCACAATTGACCTTGCTTCAACATGCACTCGCCGCCTGCGCTTCTCTCTTCTTTTCTCAGCCATATAATGAATGCCGTATCTAACGGGAAAATAGAACAGAAAGCCAAGCAGCACCCCATCGATCATGCCGCCGACGATGAGCTTCAAATTAACAAGCAGCATATGATCCAGCCAATTCGGAGCGAACGGGATATGGGGCTCCAGCTTATCAGACAGCACCCAGCCTCCGACCATCGTGTTGATGAAAGCCACAGGAATATAAATAAGCTTGCCGACAACAAATCCAATCAACGCCCCTGCCAAGCTGGCGCGGAGCCAATAGACGAGCGGGAATATAAGGAAGAACGCAAGTCCATAAGTCGGCAGGGTGAACATCTCAATGGCGATGCCAATCGCGAATCCTAGTGCAACAAAGGATGGGCCTCCGGGCGCTCTCATTAATTCCGTATATTTAAGCTTCAGCCAGCGCTTCATTGAGCGCGGCTTCCTCTTGCTGTTCATAAGAGATCTCCTCATTCACACAGTTGATTTGGTGCGAAGTGTCGGGAGCAGCTTGCTCATGTTGACTGTTCGACGCGCTTCCCACGTTTCTGGCTTCGCATCATCATATTGCTCCAGATAGGCAATGACTTCTTTCGTAAGCGGTGTAGGGGTCGAGGCGCCGGAGGTAACAGCTACGCGCTGCTTGCCCCTCAGCCATTCCTGCTGAATCTCGGAAACATCAGCGACACGATACGCCTTGACTCCGGCAATTTCCTCCGACACCTGGGCTAGCCTGTTGGAATTATTGCTTCTAGGATCGCCAACAACGATACAAAGCTCAGCTGCTCCGGCTTGCTCCGCCACAGCTTCTTGCCGAACCTGTGTCGCCAGACAGATCTCGTTATGAATCTCGGCGGTCGGGAATTTACTTAACAGCCGACTGATCAAATGCTTAATGTCCCACTGGGACATTGTCGTTTGATTCGTAATAATAATGCGATCCGTTTGCAGCTGCAGCAGATCAATCTCTTCCTCTTTCTCGATCATATGAACATGATCCGGGGCAATTCCGATAGCACCCTCCGGCTCAGGATGGCCCTTCTTGCCGATGTACAGAATTTCGTACCCCTCTGCTACCTTCTCCCGTATCAGATCATGCGTCTTCGTCACATCCGGACAGGTTGCATCAACTACTGTAAGGCCTCTGTCGCGGGCGCGGCGGCGAACCTCAGGCGATACGCCATGAGCTGTGAATATGACCGTACCGGTCTGTATCTGCTCAAGAATCTCCAGACGATTCTCGCCGTCAAGCGTAATAACGCCTTCTTCCTTGAAGGCCTCCGTCACATGACTGTTATGGACAATCATGCCCAATATATATATAGGACGCGGCAAAT
Organism: Paenibacillus oenotherae; assembly: GCF_019443105.1. Classification (GTDB taxonomy): domain Bacteria; phylum Bacillota; class Bacilli; order Paenibacillales; family Paenibacillaceae; genus Paenibacillus_Z; species Paenibacillus_Z oenotherae. Next base: position 347,141 of record NZ_JAHZIJ010000003.1, on the reverse strand, counting down.
CAAGATTTTTCGCCGTTTGCAAAGCGAGCACCATCGCATCTACAACGCCGTAACAATAGCCTCGCGGAGAAATCTTTACTATTTCCAAATCGAGCACCTGCTTTCTCAAGCCTGACATATTCGCAGAAGCGTCTTGCCTCCCGGTTGAATCTATTATACTCCATTCGACTTGTGCTGGAAAGCAACGGGCAGCCACACGATGAAGGTTGTTCCGTTCCCCTCCTTCGTCGTCACCTCTACAGAACCATCATGCTCGTCAATAATCCACTTTGCAATCGATAACCCAAGCCCTGTGCCGCTCGTCTGCCCGCGAGACAGATCCGCTCTGTAGAATCTCTCGAATATATGCGGAATCTCGTCGCTATTCATTCCGATTCCGGTATCCTTGATCACGACACCCGCGCCATCGGAGGTACGGAGCGCACTAATCTCCACATAGCCGCTCTCCGTATATTTGAACGCATTCTCCACAAAGATAAAGAATAATTGCCTGAGATAATCGCCATGCGCATGAACCTCCACGCCTTCGAGCGGCTCCAGGTTGCCGATCCGCCACTCTGCTTTGCGCGGGAGCAATTGCGCCCTGCGGGCAACATCCTCGACTAGCGGCAGCAGCGGCTGCTGCGTCTTCTCCATCTCATAACCGGCGTCTGCACGGGCAAGCGCAAGCAGGTCATTAACGAGACCGCTCATCCGCTTCGCTTCATCAGCAATATCCTGCATCGCTTCCTTCGTCAGCAGTGTCCGCTGAGCCGCCTCTTGCGATTGCTCCGTGATCTGGCCGCCGCTTCCCAGCCGGTTCTGCTCATTCTCTTCGGCTATCTCCAATGACGGCAGCCACATTCTCTCCAGCAGCTCAATATTGCCCCGAATCGTAGTGAGCGGTGTGCGGAGCTCGTGGGAGGCATCCGATACGAATCTTCGCTGCGCCTTGTATAACTCGTCCAATCCATTATACGTAAGCTCAAGACGCCCCAGCATCCCGTTGAGCGTATCCGTAAGCCGGCCCATCTCGTCATTAGGCCCGATCCGGGGAATGCGGACGCTGAGATCCGAGCCGTTCTGAATCTGGTTCGTCGCCCGGATGACCCCCTCGATTGGGCGAAGCGCCTGCCGAGCAAGGAACAGCCCGATCGTGAAGGCAATGAGAACAACAGCAATCGATGCAAAAATCAATGTCGTTCGCAGCTCATCCAGAAACTTGACCTGACTTCCGGCATAAGCAGCAACCTGCAGCATACCTACTGTTTCATGCGTATTCGGATTCGCTATTGGGATCATGTAGACGACAAAAGGATATTTGCTGACGGTAATATGCTCGTAACCCGCCTCTCTGCTTGCCCGTTCTTTAAGCTGCGGATAAGGCAGCACCAGCTTCAGAGCAAGCAGATTGTCCGTTCGTCTGATGACACCCTCCTTGTAATTGACCAGTTGGATAAACATCTCCTGATCCTGGATCGAATACGGATTGATCTTCAGATCAAGGCGATCCCAGAAATCAAGCGTTGGCGTAATTTGAATTTGCATCGCCTGTTCTTTGACACGCGCCTTGATCTCGCTGAACGTGTTGTAATTGACGAACAAATAGATAGCCACACCGAATGCGACCAGCGTAACAGCAAGAACAGCCGAGTACCACAAAGTCAGCCTAAGCCGAATCGACATAGCAATCAGCTCCCTTCCGATCTCAGGACGTATCCTGTTCCCCGAACGGTCTGAATCAGCCTTTTCCCTGCGCCATCCTCCGTCTTCTGTCTCAGCATAGCAATATAAACTTCCAGCACATTGGATTCACCGCTATAATCATAGCCCCATATTTTGTCCATAATAGCATCTCTGGTCAGCACTCTCCGGGGATTCTGCATGAACAGGAGCAGCAGATCAAATTCCTTGGCGGTCAAATCGACCCTCCGTCCTGCACGGATCGCTTCCCGCGAATCCAGATCCAGCGTCAAATCCTCGAACTGCAGCCTGCTGCTCGTCTCCTCCAGCTTGTCTGACTTGCGCCTAAGCAGGGCGCGGACGCGGGCCAGCAGCTCTTCAAGCGCGAAGGGCTTGACCAAATAATCGTCAGCACCCAGATCAAGACCCTTGACCCGATCCTGGATATCATCCTTGGCCGTCAGCATCAGAATCGGAACCACGCTTCCTCCCTCACGCACCCGCCTGCATACTTCCCAGCCGTCAACCTGCGGCATCATCACATCCAATATTAGCAGGTCAGGATCGCTCATCAGCATCAGCTTAAGCCCTTCCAGGCCGTTGTTCGCAATGGCTACTTCATAGCCTTCAAATGCCAAGCTGCGCCTAAGCAGCGAAGTAATTTTCTCATCGTCGTCTACGACTATAATATGTTGTCTCATCGTCCCCGGCTTCCCCCGTCTATTCTATAAAATATGAAATCATCATATAGAGATGTTTTTATTATAGCTCAAAATAGATAAAACAGGCGCAATGCAGTTCAACAACTGCCTGCGCCTGTTACTACTCCTGCATTACTCAAAATCGTTCCGGTTGCCGATTTCGACGGGCAGATCCATCGCCTTTCCATTGCGATAGATGTTCAATACGACCTTGTCGCCGACCTTCTTCGTCTGAATCTGTGCCGTCAGCTTCGCGCTATCGGCATACTTGGTGCCGTCTATGCCGACAATGACATCGAATTGACGGAGATCAGCCAGATACGCCGGCGATTTGAGAACAACCCCTTGCACAATTGCTCCGCCCTTGGCTGGCAATCCGAGCTGCTTCACCATCTCGTCCGTTACGTCCTGCAGCTGCGCCCCGATGAATGGAGCCGGCTCTTTCGGAATTTCTTTGTTCGCTTTCAGGTTGTCGAGGTTTTTCAGAATCGTACTTGTTGGAATAGCAAAGCCGATGCCCTGTGCCTGGGAGCTTACAGCCGTGTTTATTCCAATGACTTCGCCTTTCAAGTTAAGCAGCGGACCGCCGGAATTGCCGGGATTGATGGATGCATCGGTCTGCAGCAAATGCTCGTACTTGCGCTCGCCCTGCTCATCCGGAATGCTGATTGGACGCTCCTTGGAACTGAGTACTCCGACAGTTACCGTATGATCAAACCCATATGGATTGCCAATCGCTACAACCCAGTCGCCGATATCAATCTGGTCGGAGCTTCCAAGTGACAAGGTAGGGAAATTATCTCCTTCCACCTTCAGGACTGCAAGATCGAGATTATAATTCGCACCAAGCTTCTTCGCCTTCAGCGGCTTGTCATAGCCTTGCACCGTTACTTGAATGTCCGTCGCATCGCCAAGCACGTGCTGATTCGTCAAGATATAACCGCTTGAGTCGAAGAAGAAGCCGGTTCCCATGCCGCTCGGCACGAGCTCGTTGCTTCCAGAGCTGCCGCTGCTCCGATCATCTGGAAGATCATCGCCGAAGAACTGGCGGAAGAAAGGATCATCCAGCAAGCCTCTGTTATTGTTAACGCTTCGCTGCTGCACCAACGTCTCGATTTTGACTACTGCCGGGCTAGCTTGCTCGAATATTTGAGCAATATTGTTAGGACGCACGACATCTGCCGCAGTCGAGACTTTACCATCGTCGCCAACCTTGGCTCCCGTGTTGGTTCCCTGATTCATGACTGATTGAACGAGCGACTGCTCACCCGTGAACCAATTCTGATAATCGGCAGCGAACATGAGCGATCCGACCGTCAGCACACCAACCAGAAACGAGGCAAAGACTGTCTTGAAGGAGGTTCTCCGCCGCGGCTCCTTCACCTGCCATCCGCCCTTCGCTGATTGTGTCGGCGCGAAAGGACGAATCTGCGCTGGCGGCGTCACCACAACAGATTCATTGGCCGGAGCTCCTGAAGCTCCATCAATTACCCTGCTCGATTCCCCCTGTTGTTGCGTCGGCTTAAACGGACCATAGGAATAATAGTATGATGTCTTCGACCCTTCCCCTTCCTGATCCTCCTCCATCTTGTGCCCGTTCTGAGCATCCCGTTTCTCTGCACCGTCTTCATTCTCTTGCCCATTCTTGTTATTGTGAAAGAAATCGTCATAAGGATTATTATTGTTCCGGTCATCCATGCTGCTTCCTCCCTCATCCACATTTCATTATTATTTATAGTTCTATCTTGCACAATCTACATTAAAACAAACTTAAATTCTCTTTAAACAGAAATAAAAAAACCGGACATCTATTTGATGCTCATAGACGCTCCGGAGAGATCAGCATGATTCATCCATGCTGCGGGAATAATGATTCGACCTGGTGAAGCACTTCCTTCGCTTTGTTGACCCACCTGGGCTCAACCTCCCCATCCGGGTCAAGCGGAGGCTGGAACTGATTCATTAGACCGCCTACTGTGCTTGGATCAGCTGTCGGATCTAACCCATCATTGTAGACATGCTTGAGCACGAACGGCTGCCCGAACCGGATCTTGGCATCGTTGTCCGTCGTCTCACTGTCCACATTGCCGTTAATGACATCAAACGGCAGTCGCAGCCATACCTTATGTGCTTCATCCAGGCTCCGGTCGAAGGAGCCATGATCATAATCCCAGCTTCCGCCCAGCGCAAACTGATGCTCTTCCAGCATATTTTTGACCTCGACATACTCTTGCTCTCGTGACTCCAGATTGGATGACAGTGGGATCATAACTTCGCATTCTCCTTGTTCGCGGATTAGATTATGCCTTTAGAATGCGCCAATAACGTCCCAATTATCCCGTCTTCACCCAGCCCTTGCGATGAGCGAATACAGCAAGCTGTGTGCGATCCTCAAGCTCGCACTTCATAAGCAGATTACTGACATGGGTTTTCACCGTCTTAATGCTTATATGAAGCTCTTCGGCAATTTCCTTGTTGGATTGGCCTTCCGCAATCAGAAGCAGCACTTCCCGCTCCCGTTCCGTCAAGCCTTCATCAGCTCCTTGAGCCGTTCGTTGACGCAGCCCCCGTGTCAACGCCTGCGACACATCTGCCGTCATAACCGGCATGCCTTTGACCGCACCGTTCAGCGCATAGATAAGCTCTTCAGCGGATACGGTCTTCAATACATAGCTGACCGCTCCCGCTTCCACAGCAGCTACAACCTTCTCATCCTCCAGAAAGCTGGTCAGCATGACGATCTTAAGCTCGGGAAACAGCTTCATAATCGCACTTGTCGCTTCTACGCCATCCATCTCGGGCATCATCAAATCCATCAGTATGACATCCGGCTGTCCCGCCGGCAGCCCCTCTTGCAGCAAGGCGACAGCTTCACGCCCGTTGCTTGCTTCTGCTATAACATCGAATTTAGGCTCCAGCATTAAATAAGTTCGTAGTCCCGCACGCACCATATCATGATCATCAACAATCATAATTTTATATTTATCCATTCCGCTCATCGTCAGCTTCGGCTCCTTTATTGATATAATTCGGCAGCGTCACCCGCACCCGCGTGCCACTTCCAGGCTTGCTAATAATAGAAGCATCCCCGCCAAGCTTGTTGGCCCTCTCCCGCATCGTGGACAGGCCGTATGAACCACGTTTTACTTGATCAGCCCTGAATCCGGCTCCATCATCCTGCAATGTCATTACAATTTGCCGCTCTGTCTCCGCGACGGTAAGCAATGCGGTCTCTGCTCCTGCATGCTTGACCACGTTCGCCATCGCCTCTTGTATAATGAGGAAAAGCTGATGCTCCTTCGCCTCCGACAGCTTCTCCTTAATACGCCATTCAAGCACGCCCTGCAAGCCGTTCTGCCTGCAATAGTCCGGAAACCACTTGTCCAGCGCTTCCTGCAGAGACCTTCCTTCAAGCTCAAGCGGCCGCAGTTGGGCGATAAATCCGCGCATCTGCTTCTGAGCGAGCGAAGACATCGATATAAGCTGATTCATGACAGCCGTTGAACGCTCCTGATCCATTTCCAGCAGCTTGGGCAGCGAAGAGGCCGACATATGGATGGCGAACAGCTGCTGGCTTACCGTATCATGCAGATCGCGTGCGAGCCGCTTCCGTTCCTCCAATACCGCCGCTTCGTTGGATGCCGCTTCGCGCATGACCTGCTCTTCGCCTGTCCGCTGAATCCACTGCATCCGCTGATCCAGCGATTGCACCATTTCATTGAATTCAAGAAAGACCGCTGTGAATGAACGCGCGCCATTCTGCGGCAGTCTTACCTCGTAGTTGCCATGCGCCGCTTGCTTGATCCCCAGATACAGCATATCGATACGCCGTTGAATCCGCTGTGCGCTCCAATATCCGAAGCCGCCGCTTACAAGCACAATAACGGCAGCAACGCCGATCCACAGATCGGTTTCCCAGATCTGCGGATCAACGTATATGCTGCCTACATGCCAGATAACAACGGATAGGAGCGAGGATGCGACAACCATCAGAATCATGTCCCACTTGCTGTTACGAAGCAATCTGACCATCATTTGCCGGATCACCCTACCTTCGTAACGCGCACGTCGCCGATAAATGTACTGACATGCAGCTTGATTCTTTTTTCCGTCTCCGGGAAGTAAGGCGTTTCGATATTCATATGCTTGAAGATGCCGCCTTCCTTCTGTTCCAGCACGGAGACATCCCCGATGAATGCACTGGATACTACCCGTACACCCGTTTCCATATCATTAGGAAGAAACACCTTCACATCTCCGATAAAGGAGGAGATATTAATCGTCGTCTCACCCGGCGGAATTTGAGCCTTGGTCAAATCAAGCACCGTATCTCCAATAAAGTGCGAGATATTCAGCGGTTTAAGCTCCCAATAATCACTGCCCATATAGATATCGCCGATAAAACCGGAGCGCGTCTGAGCGTTGGGATTATAGTTCCACCATTCCTCGCGGCTCTTATGGCCGCAGCGATGCGCCTTATGCTCTATGCGTGCCCGAATCTTCTCTGCCCGCTGCGCAAGACGCTCCGCTTTGGAGTACTCCTTATAATCATAGGAGCCGTAAGATTGCCCGCTCTTGCCCAGATTAATGCCCGCCGAACGGGAATTGGACTGGGCGGAACGATCATCACGCTGAGGATCAGGATTCTGCGGTTGATCAGCCGATTCTGCCTCCTGAGGCTTGGTCGGATCCGGGTGAAGCGGTGGAGCTGGCGGTACATATTCATCCGACCGAGGATCCGAATAATTGTATTCCTTCCATTCATCAGCCGGCGAAGATTGCTCCTTCTTCTTGGGCTTCATAATCATCTTCAATCCGAAGAATATGATGATAACCGGCCATATGAATTGCATCAAATCGCCGATCGACCAGTCGAACCAACCCAAATTCCGGCCAAGGAATACAAATCCGACAAGCAATAAAATGCCTGCTCCCCAGAAGGAGCCTTTGCCGCTCACAATCTCCTTCAATAATTCCTGAAATCCGAGAAACAGAAGCAGCACTGGCCAAAATAACGAAATGACAGAGCCAAGATCAAAATCGAATACGCCGCCTTGCCGAAGCATCAACCCAACGCCGATTACGATTATGAATAGTCCCCACATTAACCGGCTCACAAAATGTCCATTCATACGCTCTCACCAACTCCCAATCAGTCTTGCAACGTTTGTATCCACAGTATAACTGAAGGCTTGCCCAGCATAAAGGGTCTGACGATTGAAACGGCTCTACGTCTAGAGACCGAGGCCCATTCTGGATTGCACAATTAGTATGTTATAGGAGTTGACTTCACTCGTTGACATATTTAACATCCCGCTTATATAATGATGGACGGACTAGGAATATAGAAGAAACCTTACATGAACGATTAAGATAGGGGATGAAAAGATGGATTTGGCCACACTTTCCCAGGGCCTTGACACAATCTGGGTCGTTCTTACAGCGGCCATGATTCTGCTCATGGAAGGCGGATTTGCCTTATTGGAAGCAGGTTTTGTCAGACAAAAAAATGCGGTCAGCATCATCATGAAAGTATTCGTTGATATCGCATTCGGCGCTTTAGTATTCTACTTCATCGGTTTTGGACTCATGTACGGCAAGGATGCCTTCGGAATTATTGGCACCAATGGATTTTTGATGACTGGCGATCTTTCACACATTAGCCTCAATATCTCGCATGACACCTATTGGCTGTTCCAATGCGCATTTGTTATCGCAGTAATCTCTATTGTCTCGGGAGCAGTAGCCGAGCGTATTCATTTCCGCGCTTATATTCTATATGCGATAGCGATGACTGCATTGATCTATCCGATGGCCGGGCATTGGGTATGGGCTGTCGGCGGCTGGCTCGGCAAGCTTGGCATGATTGATTTTGCCGGTTCGGCGGTTATCCATGCACTTGGCGGTTTCTCCGCATTGGCGGCCGCTATCTTCATCGGGCCCCGCATCGGCAAGTTCTCAGCGGACGGCAAAAGCAATATCGTACCTCCTTCCAACCTGCCTCTCGCATCTGTAGGAGCGTTCATACTGTGGTTCGGCTGGTTCGGCTTCAACTCCGGCAGCACATTAAGCGCAACGAACGGATCCATCGGACATATTGCCGTAACAACAATGCTTGCTGCTTCGGCAGGCGGCGCGACCTGCATTCTGTTCACGATGTTCCGCTACAAAAAAGCAGATCCTCCTATGGTTATTAATGGCTCGCTCGCCGGATTGGTCGGAATTACAGCAGGCTGCTCCTTCGTCTCCGATGGTGTAGCGATCATTATCGGCGCTGTATGCGGCATCGCAATGGTTCTGGCCACAGAATTTCTCGAGAGCAAACGAATCGACGACCCCGTCGGCGCCTTCGCCGTTCACGGCGTCAGCGGCAGCCTGGGGGCAATCGCGGTTGGCTTGTTCGCAGAGCCGCAGCTGACCCAAGGAATCGGCCAAGGATATTACGGCTTGTTCTATGGCGGCGGTTGGAACCTGCTTGGCGTTCAAGTATTGGGACTTGTTGTAATCAGCATTTGGGGATTCGCTTTAACTTGGGGAGCACTATGGCTCATCAAGCGGGTTATGCCGGTTCGCGTCTCCAAGGATGAAGAGCTCGTCGGACTCGATGTCGGTATTCATGGCGTGCCTGCTTATAACCAGGAGCATGACTTCCTCGATCTTGAGAAGCTGAAGATCAATCAGAAGTAACACAAATAGAACCTTCAAGACCACAATAAATGCGGTTTTGAAGGTTCTTTCATTTATGCATATAAGATTGAATTAGATCATTGCATCTGCGATATCGCTTGAAACTGCAATGGTGTCCGATGAGGTCGGGGCATTCAAGATGCTTCTTGCATGCTCTACTTCCTGCCGCAGCATACGCGCTTTCTCCATCGGCTTCTTCACATAGTGGATATATTCAACGGCCAAATGATGATCTGGCTTCTTGCCGGAAATTAGACGGCGGAGCGTCGACATCGATTGATAAGCCCTCTCTTCCATTAGCCGGCGCTTCTCATATCGTTCCACCATCGCTTCAATCTCAATAATCTCTTGCTCTTTCTTCGCGATATATGCTTTCAGAAACGGGATAACCTCTGCAGCCTTACGATGCTTCAAACGTGATGGCGCGACATAATCAATCGGATCTGTCATGACAACCCACCTATCCTTACGTGTCATAAATTGTTACACCAATTATATTACACGAACCAGCAGCATTTGAAAACATCTTTTTTCTAGTCGAACGCGGTATTATTTGACTCTTATGTCAGCTCCGATAACGCCAATGAGCTCTCCGCCTGCTGAAATGATCGGAACAGCTAAGGTTAAGCAAGGTTTTTTCGTTATTGCTGATATGTATACCTCGGATGTGAAGGAACGGCCTTCCATCGCCCGCTTCCACCATTCGCGGCCCTTGGCATTCAGAAGACCGGCTTCCGGAAGCGAGAAGATAAAGGATCCATCGTCACGATTGGACCAGATCGCTTCAATCTCCGGCGCACTCTCCAGCAAACGGGACAGCTTCGATTGGTGGGCGGATTCCAATAAGGATATGATCATATCGTCGGATGCGATTGCAAGCAGCCTCTCCATCGTACTGCCGGCATTGATCTCGATATCCTGAACCTCATGCTTCACGCCGACTCTCTGTATCGCTTGGGACAGCTCGCTGGAAGACTTGTGCAGATTCGCACTGATCCGATCCAGCTTGCCGATCTGACGCCGCTGCTTATGCGTTAACTCTAACGTCTCATCAACGCTCTCCAGCGTTTCATTGACCGTATCGACAACTTCCTTCAGCATCGAAGTAGTAGCTGCCATGTGCAGGGACTGTCTCTTGCTCGCCGAGCTGCTCTCGCCGACCAGCTTATCTACTTCCTGAATACGTGTAAAAATCGAATCCATCCGTTCCTTCGTCTGTCCCATCTCTGCAATGCCTCGATCTACAGCAGCTTTCTCCAGATCGACTGAGGCAACGACCTGTCTAACGCCTTTCTCAATCTCTTGCACAAGCCCGCTGGAGCGTTGGACTGCTTCATAGCTCTGCTCTGCGAGCTTCTTGATCTGCTGCGCAACGACAGAAAACCCGCGGCCATACTCGCCTGCATGAGCTGCTTCAATCGAAGCATTCAGGGCAAGAAGCGATGTCTGCGAGACAATCTCCTGGATGAAATCATTGATTTCATTAATCCGCGACGTTTGCTGGATCAGCTCGCGAATATGCTTGTCCATGGATCGATTATGGGTGTTAAGATCGTTCATGACTTGATCCGTATTCGTAAGGGAACGACACACTTCCAGAACAACTTCCTTCGTGCTCTTGCTCTCTTCATCCAACTGGTCGGCCGTGGCGCTTATTTGCTCCGCAGAAGCCGAGACCTCCTGCAAATTCGAGAACGCTTCCTCAATCCGTTCCATCGCGCGCTTGCTGCTGACGCGGAGCTCTCCTTCGGTAATCGCCGATTGGTCAGCAATTTCAGTGAGCTGGCTTGTCGATTGATTAACTTCCTCAACTGCTGCTGTCAATTGGTCAGATATAACCAGTGATTCATTGATCAGCATTCGCAGCACATCATCATTTTCCGGCTCGTTGAGATCGTTGGAACGTCCCTCGGGTGAGACTCTAGCCAATAGTCGTTGTAGTGGATTCATCCGAATCTTACCACCTTTATGTCGGCATCATGCCGGAATAAACCACATTATAATCCAGCATTAAACAAAAAGAAAGAGGAACCTCAGGGTTCCTCTTGTTCGTAAACATGCCTCAGTTGTCACAGCTGCTGCCGTGAGAACTACTTCTCTGCTTTGTTAGAAGCGGCATTATTCGCTGCATTGTTTGCAGCATTAGCTGTATTCACTTCTTCTGCAAATTCAGCATTGTATTGATTTTGGGATGCATTCAATTTGTTGTTTTTGTTTTTTGCCATTGTGCTCACCTCCCATACAACAATAGTATGGCAAAGGCGAGCAGACTTTATGTAGCCGTCATTCAATTCATTCCAGGCTGCGGTCCAGCCATCCATCTCTTCAACTGCAGCTTGCTCCGATGGATGCGGGCTTTGACGGTTCCCACAGGCATCTGCATTGCATCGGCAATTTCTTGATCCTTGAATCCGTAATAGAACTTGTACAGCATCATTGTCCGTGATCTCGGGTCAAGCTTCGCAAGCATCTCGGAAATTTCCATCATCAATTCCGGCTCTTCGTCATGCTGATGCATCGACTTGTCCTCATCGGATTCGTTCCAGCTCTGTGATTGTGCGCGCCTGCTCTGCTTGTTCAAATTCAGTGCAATATTGGCCGTAATTGTCTTGGCCCAGGAATGAAGCTTGCTCTGCTCACGAAGCGTGCCGTACTTCGTCAGTATCCGTATCCAAGCCTCTTGCACCGCATCCTGCGCATCCCATTTGTTGATGACTTTCGAGTGTGCTACATGAATCATCTGCATATATAATTCCCTAAGCTTAGCCTCATACGCCTCTGGTGTCGAATCTATGTTGTCAAAAATTGAATATTTCACGACCATTATAATTCGCCTCACAATTAAATGATAGCGCTTACAACACATCCCTGCCTTATTATATATAATCGCCCAAAAAAAGAAGAATGTCCAGTAAAATTTATAACTGTCGAACATTCTTAAAACGTCTTTTATTAGGATTCGAACAGCCCGTCAGGTATCGTTCTGTTCGCCATTATCGCATCATTCAACGTGTTAAGCCACGCCTCCGTCAGCTTGCCGCCGCCCAGCCTTATAACCTGCACTTCAACGGTCCGCTTGCCCCATTGCTTGAACACCTGCTTCTTTGTTTCAAAGTAGAGATCAATCTTTTTTCCCTTGATTGCAGAGCCCGTGTCAGCCACTACCCCATACCCGTAACCCGGAATATAGAGCAGCGTTCCAATAGGAAATACTTTCGGGTCTGCTGCGATGGTGGACACTCTGCCGCGTCTCACCTTTACCCCCGAATAAGTGATGCCATACTGCGGATGTCCCGGCTTCTTGCCGGTTGATTCTATGCCTGCGGTATAGCCTGTGGCTACAACCTGCATATGCTTCGTTTCCGGTCTCTTTTCGTGGCCAGCACAATTCTCGGGAGCCTCTATGAAGACCATAGTTGCGGCGATTGCAATTATTATCAGGACACGATTAAACGACATAAAGCTTGTCATCATTTGGTTGTTGTCCTCCTCATTTGAAGGATGCCCCTATGCGACAAGCTTTATGTATGCATCTAGAAAAAAAGTTCAATTACACGCTTTTCGAGCTGATTTCCTCATTCAGCAATGCAATCAGGTCTGCAATGGACTTCGCGCCAATATCGCCCTCGCCCCGTTTGCGGACAGATACTGTGCCGGACTGCGCTTCATTCTCACCGACGACAAGCATGTAAGGAGCTTTTTCCAGCTGCGCTTCACGAATTTTGTAGCCCAGCTTTTCATTGCGAAGATCGGATTCGACACGAAGGCCTGCAAGCTGCAGCCGTTCTTCCACCTCACGCGCATAAGCCTCGTAAGCGGTTGATACCGGAATAATCTTCGCTTGTACAGGCGACAGCCAGAGCGGCAGCGCACCGGCAAAGTTCTCCAGCAGGAATGCGGTCATCCGTTCCATCGTGCTGATTATCCCCCGGTGAATAACGACCGGACGGTGCTTCTTGCCATCATCCCCGACATATTCCAGCTCGAAGCGCTCAGGAAGAAGGAAGTCGAGCTGAGCGGTGGACAGCGTCTCTTCTTTGCCAAGCGCAGTCTTGATCTGGACATCCAGCTTAGGACCGTAGAAGGCCGCCTCGCCCTCTGCCTCGAAGAATGGCAGATCCAGCTCCTCTACAACCTCGCGCAGCATCCGCTGCGACATTTCCCACATCTCATCGTTCTGGAAATATTTCTCCGTATCCTGAGGGTCGCGATAAGAAAGGCGGAAGCGGTATTCCTTGATGCCAAAATCCTCATACACTTGACGAATCAAATTGACAACACGGGCAAACTCATCCTTGATCTGGTCAGGACGGCAGAAGATATGCGCATCGTTAAGCGTCATGGCCCGAACACGGTGCAGGCCGGTAAGTGCGCCCGACATCTCATAGCGGTGCATCGTTCCAAGCTCTGCAATACGCACCGGCAGATCGCGATAAGAGCGCATATCGCTCTTGAACACCATCATATGATGCGGACAGTTCATCGGGCGAAGCACGAGCTCCTCGTTATCCATGATCATCTTGGGGAACATATCTTCACTGTAGTGCTCCCAGTGTCCGCTTGTCTTGTATAGTTCTACATTCGCAAGCACAGGTGTGTAGACATGCTGGTAGCCGAGACGTTCTTCGAGATCAACGATATAACGTTCCATTGTCCGGCGCACCTTGGAGCCGTTCGGCAGCCAGAGCGGCAAGCCTTGGCCGACTTCACGGGAAAAAGTAAACATTTTCAGTTCACGGCCCAGCTTCCGGTGGTCACGCTTCTTCGCTTCTTCCAGGAAATGCAGATGCTCGTCCAGTTGAGCCTTCTTGGGAAAAGCAGTGCCATAAATCCGCTGAAGCATCTTGTTCTTGGAATCTCCGCGCCAGTAAGCGCCTGCCACGCTCAGCAGCTTGAAGGCTTTGATCCGGCCAGTGGATGGAAGATGCGGCCCGCGGCACAGATCAAAAAATTCGCCTTGATCATAGATCGTAAGCTCCGCTTCAACCGGAAGATCGCGAATAAGCTCCAGCTTCAGCGGATCACCAAGCTCAGTGAAGGTAGATATCGCTTCATCTCTGCTTACAACACGACGGCGAATAGCGATATCCTCCTTGACGATTCGCTCCATTTCCTTCTCAATCTTCAACAAGTCTTCAGGGGTAATCGATTGCTCCATATCAATATCGTAATAGAAGCCATCCTCAATAACCGGCCCGATACCCAGCTTCACCGCTGTATTGCCATACAAGCGTTTAATAGCTTGGGCCATAAGGTGCGCGGTACTGTGACGATATACTTCAAGACCATCAGCGGTATCCACAGTAACGATTTCGAGCGCGACATCACTCTCGAGCGGGGTATACAAATCGACCACTTTGCCATCCACTTTACCTGCGATAGCAACCTTTCTCAGACCCGGACTAATCGACCCGGCTACTTCCTCGATCGTCGTTCCCTGCTCATATTCCCGAACGGCGCCGTCCGGCAGCTTAACTTGAATTGCCATGTCATTTCCTCCAAAAATGTTATTTGCCTCAGGAATAAGGGATACGAGACAACAAAAAAAGCACACATCCCTAGAAGGGACGAGTGCTTGTATGACCCGTGGTTCCACCCTGATTCGACCGATATCCACCATACTGATGAAAGGGGATCGATCCTTAGGTATTCTGTAACGGGAACAGCCCGGCGCAGCTTACAACCGGCATGCTGCATTCCGGCTTCAACAGCGCAGCTACAAAGGGGTATATCGGCCAACGCCTGCGTAAGGAAATTGCAGCCTGAGTTTCCTCTCTCTGGGACGAGCGTATAGGGCTGATACATGTCTTTGTCATTGCTTTTTACTGTACATAATTATAATCCGATGCCGCAAAGCGGTCAAGTCCATATTCACCTATGCCTGTTCTCTTCATCCATTAAATTCGCCTGATGATGGTCGTCTTCGATGAGAGCAGCTTCACTGGCTCTTGCGCATCTTCAAAGTAAGCGCCGAAATGCCCGCAATCCGTGCAAAGCTTGACGCGATGCTCGAATATCGTCTCTAATGTCCGCATAATCGGCTGATCAGGATAGCGGGTATGGATGACGATTTGCTCCGGGGACACCGTGATGAGCGTACTGACGATCATGTCCTCCATATTCATCTCCGACTCCATCATCTCGGCAACGATGACGTCAACCGGCGCTGCATCGAGCAGTTGGTACCGCTCATCATATAGCGCAAATTCATTGTCTCCTTTATGCAGAACATGAACAATAGGCAGCTTGACCTCCTGAATGCGGACGAAATATTTCAACAGCGAGATAAATTCCTGGTATTGCCGATCCATCACATATTCGTCAACCGCATACGCCACAATCTCCCGAAGCTCCTCCCAATAAGCTGACAGACGGAAGGTGACGAAGCCGTCCAGATGGAGGCGGGTGCTGGTGCTCAAGTACAATTCAAGCTCCTCTGCCACTTTGCTCTTGCGCCGTTCCCGATCCGTATGATGAATATCCGTATACACAATATCCTTCTCCGATGGCGAGGCAGTACCATGAAGGACATGCTGACAGTATCGCTCCACCGTCTCCACTTCGTTTGGCTCGTCGTAATGAAACTGCTTGCGGATGATCGCTTTCAGCAGCAGCGGCTCAAGCTCGATGATAACATATTGCGCAATCGCACTGGCAGCCTTGGCGTACACGGGCGGGCCATGCTCCACAAGCATGAAATCCGGCAGTGCTGCCGTGCAGCTGATTTCATTGCTCTGGAAAGCAGGGACTAGTGCGACAATATCAGCGGCAGGGGCATTAGGAGTATCTCCAAGTACGCTATGTAAATCGGCAAATTCCTCTGATAAATATCCGTGAAGACGGGTAATCGCTTCGGCCGTATCCGATGCGACTGATATGGTAAACAGTTCCATGGGCTCACTCCTACGCGTTTTTATTAACCGGCAATGAACTCCGTAAGCATATGCACTTCCTTATCAGTATATGGCCCGACATAATCATATATACGATGCATGCAATGGGATCTTGGATAGGGATTGGAATGAAAGTCTTTTCGTGGTATATTGGAACTTGATAAAGCTGGCAGTTGGAGTGAACCCTTTATGGATTATGAAACACTGGATTACAATCGTCACCGATGGAATCGCATGCTGTTGAACGCCTTTTGGTTTATCCTTCTCATTTCAATTTTATTGGAAAGCCTGTATTTGACGATATCTGCAGTTCCCACAGATGAGTTTATTATCCGATACATCATTCGACCTACACTACTGCAACTCGGGATTCTACTTCTCACTGAGACCGGCCTTCGATTCCTGAAGCCTAGATATCAAGACTATGTCATCATCTTTGCTTCTTCCCTGCTGGCGAGTATAATCGCCTATGTCCACATCACCATCAACTTCCTGCTGATCGCGCTGTTTTTACCGGTAGTTGTTTCGATTTTCTATTTCCACACGAGAAAACTTGTTTTCGCACTAAGCAATACCCTGCTTACTGTATACTTCTTGTATTTCTTCAATGATGAGCTGAATTCGACCGTTACATTGGTTGGATTAACGACAATCACGGTCATGTTCTTAAGCTTCTCTCTTATCGCCTGGGGAGTAATGCTTCGCGGCCGAGAGCTTATGGCACATCTCAAAACCTACTTCGAATCCAATCAGCAGCTGCTGGTGAAGACAATCTGGATGGACAAGCTGGCCAAAATGGATGCGCTTACCGAGCTTTACAATCATATGACCTTCCATGAATACTTCGAGAAGCTGATTGAACAGAATGAGAGCAATGGCCTGCCCTTGCAGCTTGCTATTCTGGACATCGATAATTTCAAGCTCGTTAATGATACTTACGGCCACCGGGCTGGAGATGCTGTGCTTCAACGGGTGTCGGAGCTTATCCGCAACAAAACATGCGCGAATGATTTTGTCGCCCGTTACGGCGGCGAAGAATTCGCCATTCTCTTCACGGACAAATCAGAAGCCGATTCACTTGTTGTGGTGGAGGAGTTGCGTCAGGAAATCGCCTCTGCTCCCCATGACTCCCTTCACGGCAAGCCCGTTACTGTCAGCATTGGCTATGCCGCATATGAATCCGGCGAAGGCAAGGAGATTTTCTTCCATCGCGTCGATGAAGCGCTCTATGCTGCCAAGAGCTCCGGCAAGAACAAGACCATCATCGCTGCCGGACGGCCGATTGAAATTCAGCTTGCGTGAACGAAGATGATCCTGATTGTTCATATGAAAAGGAGCTGTCCGAAAGTCTGCGATCATGAGACTGTTGACGTACTTCCCGCCAGAGGACGATCCGTAATTCAACGCCGGGACATGCAAGATGCGAGCTAGGCTAGGCAAAACATGCGAAATGGCATTTATTTTCTTATATCTGACCCCATGAAGGAGAAATGCCTGCCAGCGTGCAGGTATTTCTCCTTCGTTTCCTCTTTACGGCTGATTTCCCCTCAAATTCATGCACATTCGCAGGAATGTTGCCATTTTGGCGTCTTGTAACCGAAATTCATGCACATTCGCAGGCTTCTTACTCCTTCACTCTGCCTTCAAACTACATTTGGCTCTAGACAGCTTTCATTTTCATTAAGTGAGCAGCTTCAACAAATTTTGCGGATTTATGTTTGCTTGGGCCAGCATAGCTTGTCCGGCCTCCGCTAAAATTTGGGCAGTTGTTAATCCCATCATTTCTTTTGCTGCATCTGTATCTCTAATTCTGGATTCAGAAGCAGACAAATTTGTTGCATAATTTCGCACATTATTGTCAGTATGCTCCAAGCGATTCTGATAGGCTCCCATCCGAGAACGTTCAATAGAAACACTATTAATCGCATTTCTTAATGATTCTATTGCATTCCTTGCACCTGAAATAGTTGAAATATTTAGACTTGAAATTCCGATTGTGGAAGCTCTGACATCTGGCAGATCCAAATCTACATGATCACGAGCAGCCGCACCTGTCTGAATTCTAATTGCCTGCATATCTGCAGGAGGGGTTATCTCATCTGCCAGGATTGATCCTTTTAATATTTTTCCATCTGCTCCAAATGCTAAATAATTATCTCCACCGATATTAATTGTACTGGATACAGATCTGATATCTGAAATATTCAAAGCGTTCCAGTGCAAACCGTCATCCGAATAAATCATACCGGAATTATTCGTTGTGTGATTCCTTATAGATGCAACAAATCGGGCACCGTCCCAATTTACATCTGTAAGATGTTTATCTGTTCCAGATTCATGCTCATCCCATGTCACCAAATCAGAAGAAGAGTAAACTCTGCCTCCTTCTGCTACTGCAACAAACAGATCACTTCCATTCCATGCAATATCAGCAGCAGTCAAATTAGAGAGCGTATTCCAACTAACACCGTCGCTTGATATTTTTAATTCCGAGGCCTGCAGCCAGACGAACCCTGCAGGTGTTGTAATAATGTCGCCGCTCGCTTGGTTTAAATTCGGATTCCAGTAAGTCCAGTTCTCACCATCCGTTGAATAAGCTCTCCCTGCATTGCCTGATGCCATGTAGAGGGAACCATGCTTGGCAATATTAAAAAAATAGTGGCTTCCTCCTGTTATCCCCACATTCCAATTCTCGCCATCATCAGAATAGAGCACTGACTGGGAGCCACCAACTGCATAGAATCTGCTTCCATCCCAAAAAACTTTTTCCACTGACCCCAGATTAGGTTTATTAGCGAGACTCCAATTCTCGCCATCTGTTGATGTCAATATTTCACCTGAAGAAGTTGCAGCAACGTATTTACTTCCGTTGTATATAGCGTGCTTAAAGTTTCCTGATGCAGGATTAGGCACTTCATCCCATTGTACTAATTTTTCAGTAGTACTTCCGCCGCCACTATCATTGGAGCTCCCCTCCAATAAGTTTATTCCATTAAAATTCGTAGTTTCTACAATATTGTTTATCTCTGTTTGCAGTTGGGCAAATTCACGGTGCATGCTTGCTCTATCGCTTTCACTATATATACCATTGGCTGCTTGTACCGCCAGTACATTCATCCGCTGAAGCATGGCGTGCACTTCCTGCATAGCACCCTCTGCAGTCTGGATTAACGATATTCCATCCTGAATATTTCGTGAAGCTTGATTCAGTCCTCCGACCTGGTTTCTCATCTTCTCCGATATTGCAAGCCCAGCGGCATCATCCGCCGCTCTGTTGATTCTGAAACCGGAGGATAGTTTTTCCAGTGACTTGGCTCTCTTGTCATGATTTATCCTCAGGTTGTTGTTTGTATTAACAGACAACATATTAGTATTAATATACATTCGCATTACCTCTTTAGTCCTATAATCTGCTTGTATTGTTATCGACTTTTTCCAGAAAATTCTTTATAGGAATCCCAAATTTGTTAGATACAACCAACAAAAAAAACACTTTCCCATTCAGCTGAATGAGAAAGCGTTGTTATTGTAATTATAATTAGTTCTGCATCACAAAATCATTCTGAACACTGTCGGTCTCGTTATATACCTTCAGAATCTCATATCGCGTATTGCGCTGTGCCGGGATTTTGCCTGCTTCGCGAATCAGCTTCAAGATCAGCTCAATGTTCACCTTATGTGTGGTGCCCGCAGCAGATACGACGTTCTCTTCGATCATCGTGCTGCCAAAGTCATTGCAGCCGTAGGACAGAGACAGCTTGCCGACCTCCGGTCCCATCGTAACCCATGACGATTGGAAGTTGTCAATATTGTCAAGCGTAATACGGCCAATCGCCAGCGTCTTAAGGTATTCCTCCGGCGTTGCCTTCTCCCGCTTCATGTTCGTGTTGTCCGGCTGGAACGTCCACGGAATGAACGCAAGGAAGCCCTTGGAATCATAGCCGTTCGCGATACATTCATCCTGAGCGTCACGCACACGAAGCATATGAAGCGCACGCTCCTCCATCTCCTCGCCGAACCCGATGACCATGGTGGCCGTTGTATTCATCCCGATACGATGCGCGATCTTCATCACATCCATCCAGTCGGTCCATGAGCCCTTCAGCCTGCTGATCTTGCGGCGAGTACGATCATCCAGAATCTCCGCGCCGCCGCCGGGCAGCGAATCCAGTCCAGCTTCGTGAATTTGGCGGATGACCTCTTCAAGTGAAAGGCCTTCCGAAACTTCGCGCATCTTATGAATTTCAGCAGGGGAAAACGAGTGCATCGTAATATTCGGGAAGTGCTGCTTGATCTTGCGCAGTATATCCACATAATACGTAAAAGGAAGGTTCGGGTTGGTGCCGCCCTGCATGAGAATTTCCGTTCCGTTGACATCGATCGTCTCTTGAATTTTACTCAATATGGTCTCATCTGGGAGAACATACCCTTCATTCGATCCAGGCGCTCTATAGAAAGCGCAGAATCGGCAGTACACGTCGCACACATTCGTATAGTTAATATTCCGGCCTACGACGAATGTTGTAATAGGCTCAGGATGCTTCCGCAGCATAATCTGATTGGCAACATGCCCCATCTTCTCGATTTCATCGGACTCGAACAGCGTAATACATTCCTCCAGCCCAATTCTTGAGCCTTGAAGCGCTTTATCTAATATGCGATCAACATTATTCATGGTCAGCGTGACCTCCTATATGTGCAGCTTCTCCGTACCTTTATAAGGCTTCCTTCTCATACTACCACAAATAATACGGCATCGTCATCCGACGATTAACGAAGATAATAAAGCCCCACATGCTGAAAACGCGGCTTGTCCGTCCGGACAGCCGCATTATCGCTCTATATCGCCTTATATGATTATCCTAATAAACTAAGCTTCGTTAATCTCCCGCTTCGCAGCTTCCAGCGCCTGCTGCAAATCAGCGATAATATCATCCGCATGCTCAATACCAACAGAGAACCGGAGCAGACGATCATCAACACCGATCTGGCGGCGGATATCCTCAGGAATATCAGCATGGGTCTGAACCGCTGGATAAGTCATCAGTGATTCAACTCCGCCCAGACTCTCCGCGAACGCAATCAGCTTGATATGGCGAAGAATCGGCTCCACATAACGGGCATCCTTCACCCGGAAGGAGAAGATGCCCGTATTGCCGGATGATTGCCGGCTCTGAACATCGTGACCTGGATGATCAACGAGCGCAGGATAGTACACGGCCTCGACAGCTTCATGTGACAGAAGCCAGTTCGCTACAGCGGTCGCATTGTGCTGATGACGCTCCATCCGCAGCGCCAGCGTCTTCATTCCGCGCATAAGCAGCCATGAATCCTGAGCGCCCAGCACCGCGCCAAGCGAATTGTGATAGAAGGCCATTTCTTCGGACAGCTCCTTGCCTTTCGTTACGATCAATCCGGCAAGCACATCGTTATGTCCACCCAAATATTTGGTCGCGCTATGAATGACAATATCCGCTCCCAGCTCGATTGGGCGCTGGAAATATGGCGTCAGCAGCGTGTTGTCCACAATAGTCAGTAGCCCCTTGGCTTTCGCCCAGGCGCATACACGCTCGATATCGGTTATCATCATAAGCGGGTTCGTCGGCGTCTCGATCAGAACCGCCCGCGTAGACGGCGTACACAGCTGGGACATCGCATCGATATCGTTCGTGTCCACATAGGAGGCGGTGATGCCGAATTTGCTCAGTATCCGCTCAATAAGACGGTACGTGCCACCGTAAAGATCCAACGATACGATCAAATGATCACCAGATTTGAACATGGCGAAGATCGTCTGAAGCGCGGCCATTCCCGTGCTGCATGCGAAGCCGGCATCGCCGGACTCCAGCTCAGCGGCAGCATCCTCCAGCACCTTGCGGGTCGGACTCTTCGTGCGCGCATAGTCAAATCCAGTACTCTCGCCCAGCTTGGGATGACGGAATGCTGTAGCTTGATAGATCGGGAAGCTGACTGCGCCCGTAACCGGCTCGTTCTGTGATCCAATTTGGGCTAAACGGCTTTCAATTTTCATGAGTGAATAGCTCCTTTGATTCATTATTGATGGAAGATTTATATATGCGCCCCAAGATCAAACGGGGTTTGCTGGTACACATAATAGTTCAGCCAGTTCGAGAACAGCAGGTTCGCATGGGCCCGCCAGCTCGCAAGCGGGAGCAGCGAAGGATCATCATTCGGAAAGTAGTTGCGCGGCACATTAATGCCGAGCCCTTTGGCCTTGTCCCGGTCATACTCGAATTTCAGCGTCAGCGGATCATACTCCGAGTGGCCGGTAACGAAGATCTGCTTGCCATTCTTCGAGGCCGCAATGTAGACGCCCGCTTCCTGCGACATCGACAGTACCTCCAGCTCAGGCACGCTTTCAATATCGGCACGGCGCACTTCCGTATGGCGCGATTGCGGCACGAAGAACATTTCGTCAAACCCGCGCAGCAGCGGCACATTCCGCTTCTCAACTGTATGCGGATATACACCGAACATTTTCTCCGGCAGATCGAACTTCTGAATCCCGTAATGGTGATAGAGGCCAGCCTGTGCGCCCCAACAGATATGGAATGTCGACGTTACGCGGCGGGCGCTCCAGTCCATAATATCCTTCAGCTCTTCCCAATACGTCACATCTTCAAAGGGAATGTGCTCAACAGGAGCACCGGTAATGATCATGCCGTCATAGTACTCATGCGCAATATCATCGAACGTCTTGTAGAACGATTCCAGATGCTCCGCTGATGTATTCTTGGATGTATGCGTCTTGGGATGGAGCAGCACAGCCTCCAATTGCAGCGGCGTATTCCCGATGAGCCTCAGCAGTTGAGTCTCCGTCGTCTCCTTCGTAGGCATCAGATTCAGAATCGCGATACGGAGCGGACGAATATCCTGATGGTACGCCACGCTTTCATCCATCACAAAAATGTTCTCATTGTTCAATATTTCCTTGGCAGGCAAATGGTCCGGCACTTTGATCGGCATCTTTGTCTCACTCCTTTATGTTAGTAAGCAAGCTCTCCAGCACTATAAAGACGAATATGCGCAAATGAAAAGCCCCTCTCTGAAAACGAGAAGGGGCATTAGGAACTTATTCATGCGCCTCTCATCTCTCAGAAACATTGCTGTTTCCGCAAGAATTAGCACCGTGCTGTTACGCCGGTTGCCGGGCTTCATCGGGCTGGTCCCTCCGCCTGCTCTTGATAAGAAAGCTAAAACTATTCAGTTGATTCGTTAGACTTAGTATTACTTTAATTCATTCCCATATTCCAGTCAAGATACTCATTGGTGAAAAAAGAACCGTTTCATGAATTCGCACCGCATCCGCCCATGCGCATATTATAGATGTATGTAAAGGCGCGAGTTTTTTCTTGTATGGGAAGTCACCAAGGGAGTATACTAGTGCAAGGATTACCAAGCTTGTCAATTCAATTGCAAAGGGGTGTCGACGAATATGGAAGGCGACCCGAGGCCTGCGGGAAACCGCATTGATAACCGGTACGAACCGGAGATTGGCGTGTCCGCTTTGTTTCATACAAACCTGTTCGTCTACGACCGCCTTCACTTATTCGGCTAGACAGTTTTGGTTTGCATATGAAGTGCAGCGTTCACCTCTCTTCCGGCATGCCGGCATCCGGGAACACTTACATCAAGGATGAGAGGAGAGAGCGAAATGAAGATCCGTCTGGTTAACAACGGCTTGTTCACACCTGTTGACGACATTCATGCCCTGCAGAAGCCGCCCGCTGAAGGCTTCTATTGGATCGATGCGGATGTTGACGATTTGACTGTGCTGCAGCCGCTATTCACGCTTCACGAGCTCGCGGTAGAGGACTGCTTGAGCGAAGAGGAGCAGCGGCCAAAGATCGAAATTCATGACGGCCATTATTTTATTGTTATTAACAGCATCCGCTTCGATGATGAGGAGATCTTTCTTCGAGCCCTGAATATTTTTCTGGGACGCCATTATATAATTACCGTTACCAAGCAAAAGATTAATGAACTGCGCTCCCTGAAGCCGATCCTGCTGGAAGAGCAGGTGGACCGCCCCGACCGTTTCCTATACCACCTGGTCGATATCGTTGTCGACAATTATTTTCAGGTTGGGGATCGGATCGAGGCCCGGATCGAGAGTCTGGAGGAGGACATTCTCGTCCATACGAAGAAATCGCATCTCAACGAAATCATCGGCTTGCGAAGCGAGATTCTATGGCTCAAGAAGGTGCTGGGTCCGCAGAAGGAAGTAATAGCTACTCTGAATAAGAAGGATCTGAAGCTCATTGATGACCAGCTGCAGAAGTATTTCAGCGATATCTATGAGAATGCGGTCAAGATTGCGGAGACATTCGAGACTTACCGCGATCTGATGGCGAACTTGCGTGAGGCTTATCAATCCAGCCTAGCCAACAGAGCGAATGAAATTATGCGCGTCTTCACCGCGCTGACGACGATTTTCATGCCCTTGACCTTCATTACCGGCATCTATGGAATGAACTTCGACTATATTCCAGGCCTCCACACCACGGGAGGATCCTATATACTGCTCGGCATTATGTTTTTCCTTGCCGCAGGCATGCTGTATATTTTCCGCAAGAAGGATTGGCTGTAGCAATCCCATGCTCGGAGGAGCCACCGTTTCGTCTACGGTGTGCTTTGGGAGCCATGCTGAAAACATTCCTGCGAAAATGCAGTTTTTTCTCTCGTTCCGTCCTGTAGAAAGCAAATGCCTGCCAAAGTGCAGGCATTTGTCGCATTTTCATCCCGATCAGCCGATTCCACCTTATATGCCTGCGCTATCGCAGGCTTTCTCTCATCAACAGCTCCTTTAGGCCGAAATTCCTGCACTTTTGCATCTTTACACTTTAGCACTCTTAAACTTTACCCTTTCCCTCCCTCTTCCCTTCCGTATGCCTTCCCCTTCCCCTTCCCCTTGCCCTGCCTCCCTTCCTGCCCCTCCTGCCAAGCTGAGAAACCGTTGTCCTAGTTAAATCCCCTTGCACATTGACATCAAACATATGGAGAGCTGCCCAACTATGGACGGCTCTCCGCATGTTTGGGATGCTTGCCGGATCGCGCAAAAATAATATCTATATTTTTACATGATATGGTATAATCTTCGAGTGGAAATGATCTTGAGGAGGCTTATTATTCACATGCGTTTTATGAAACTGGTACTTCTCAGCTTTATAGCAGCTTTGCTCTGTTTGACTGTAGCACCAGCCAGTACGCTCATCACAGCAGCAGCAGCGCCTGCCAAGCTCGCAGCGGGCAAGAAACAGCTCGTAGCCTTTAAGTATTACAGCACAACAGCCAAAAATGTTTATCTGGCGGGAACCTTCAACAAATGGTCTCCCACTGCCATCAAGATGAAGAAAGCTAAGGACAGCCCTTGGTTCACTGCCTCGGTCACACTGGATCGCCAAGCGGAGTATAAATTCGTCGTTGACGGCGTCTGGTCGGGTGATCCGTTCAATCTGGCGACCGTCGGCCCTGACGAGAATGCGCTGTACAATCCTGCAGTGAATGGGACAACAAATGTAAATCCGAAGATCAAAGTTTTCTCCAGCAAGCATTTTGATTTTTTCACGATGGATGGCAAGGACAAGACGAAGGAATTGGAAGAGAGCTACTCCAAGCTGACCGCTCTTATTCCCTCATGGAAGCTGGCAACTGTCATGCCCAAAATCCGTTATTATGCGGCAGATTACACGAACAACTTGCAGGACTCTATCCTGAACTATCCGGTACCGTTTGCCCGTTACAGCACAAGCGAGATTTACGATCTGTGGAATGTGTCCTCTACGCACGAGCTAGTCCATCTGCTTGTCAGTGTCCCTAATACGTTCTTCAATGAGGGTGCAGCGCAGGCGCTGCAGCTTGAAGGAAACAAAACTTATCGGGAGCAGAATGTGAACCTCGTCGCCAAGGCCTTATTCGCAGCGTCAGACGAATACGATGTCAATACGTTGATGACGCAGTTCATCACAACAAGCGAGGAATACTCGCTTGCAGGCTCTTTTATTTATTATCATCTCTATGTCATGAAGAAGCCTGATCAGCTTCGCGCGTTTCTGATGAGCTTGAAGGGCGGCGAGCAGCAGAGCCAGCTTGCCATAAAGTACAAGAAGCATGTAGGCAAAGAACTGCAAGCTACAATTACAGCTTGGAAGAGCTGGCTAGAGCAGATTACAGAGCAGGACGATATATATGTAAAATGGTAAACGGAGCTTTGACTGGATAGCCCCTCAAAAAACAACAAGAAAGCATCCAACCCTATCTATTAAAATAGGGCAGGATGCTTCTTTCGTTTCAACAGAACAACCGGGAGCGCGATGCAGCATTTTACTTGCTGCCAATCAGAATATAGCTGAGCGGCAATGGCGCAGATTCCGATTCCAGATGGCCGGCTACATTCGAGATATCATGAGGATATTCTTGAAAATACCGGATTTGGGCTCCGTAATTGATCATGGATTGAATAATGCCCGACATTGTATGCGGAAACCAGTATTGCGTCTGTCCTTCATATTGCACACCGCCAACGTAGTCGAGGCCTCCGTTATCAATGAAAGGAGTAGCCTTGAAATACGAATTGACGATGGTTTTGTCCTTCTCATCAAACATATCAATAATAGGATGCATTTCATACATAAAGATGCTGCCACCCTCTGCCAGCAGGTCAGTAACCTTAAGGAAGAATCGATCCAAATCCGGCATCCAGCCTAAAGTCCCTACCGATATGTAGACAATATCGAATTGACCGTAATAGCTATCGGGAATTTCATAAATATCCGTTCTCACGAATGCGGCAGGTATGCCGAGATGCTCCGACAAGCTGACCGCCTCTTCAATCGCGGCATCAGAGATATCGAATCCGACACATTGGGCTGCCCCCAGCTTCTTCAGCGAAAGCGTCTCAATTCCCGTATTGCAGCATAATTGCGCGACCCTCTTGTCCTTTATACCGAATTCGAGCAGCTTGTTGACCACAATATCATCCAAAGCGATATCATCCCTGGCGGAGAACTTCTCCCTCTGAATCTCCCCCCGGGCCTCCAAATGTTTAGGGGTTACTTCATTCCACGCTGCCCTGTTCTGCTCTGTATAATCCTTCAGCTTCATGACGCGCTAACTTCCCCCTTCTTCGCACTCTCTAATAATAATGGTTGAATTAGATATTAATGTATGCACATGAAATAATATAGTATAATGAAACCAATTATTCAAACATCTACTAGCTCACGGTATTAGGAGGAGGAACTTTTCTTGGAGCTTTCCATCCATTATGCGGCAGCCAACGAGCTGCAGCTCGTCCATGGCATCATGCAGCAGGCGTTTGCAGAATATGCTGGTTTGCTTGTTCCTCCCTCTGGAGCGCTGCTCGAGAAGGAGGAGAATCTCCCTCTCCTGCTTGCTGATGGGAAGGGTACAGCACTGCTCGGGAAGATTAATGATATACCGGTCGCTTCCGCACGTTATTTTGTTAAACCGGACTTCATCTATGTCGGGCGCATATCTGTGCTTCCAGACTATAGAGGGAGAGGCATTGCTGCGGCAATTCTCAGTTTCGTAGAGCAGGAGGCAGCCAGATTGAACAAACGCGAGATCCAGTTGGAAGTCCGCATGTCGATTCCGGCGAATATTGTAATGTATGAGAAGCTGGGCTACACGATTATCGAGCATATTCCGTATGCCACAGGGACGGATGTCTCTGTCACGATGTCGAAGCCGGCCCCGCCGCTTGCGACGATATGAACAAAGCGCCCGCAGCATAAGATGTTTCCATCGCGCTGCGGGCGCTTGTTAATTGTGCCCGAATGGATAAGTAAGCAGTCCCGTCTAGCTTTCCGATTCTCCTGCCAGCGCTTGCACGCGCCCCTTCTCCAGATTGACGAACATAAGCATAATGATGCCGATAATAAAAAATGCGATCAGGGACAATATTCCAAGCCGGATAGATCCCGTTAGCGCTCCTGTCAGGGAGAAAATAAGCGGCCCCGCAACAGAAGAGAATTTGCTGGACAAGCTGAGGAATCCGAAAAATTCCGCCGTCCGTGATGGCGGCACCAGATTGGCGTAGATGGAACGTGATATCGCCTGACTGCCGCCTTGCACGAGGCCTACCATAACGGCCAGCGCATAGAAGTGGGACGCATCTGCCATGAAATAACCAAGTATAACGATCACAACATACAGTGAGAGCGATCCGTACAATGATTTCTTGACCCCGAGGCGTGAGGCCAGACGGACAAACAATAGCGTGCTTGGATAGGCAATAAACTGTGTAATTAGAAGGGCGATAATCAGATCCTTCGTGCCGATCCCGATTCCTTTGCCATAGACAGTTGCCATTACGATGACCGTATTAATGCCATCATTATAAAACCAGAACGAAACCATATATTTGAGCAGCTCGGGATAGCGCTTTAATGTCTTGATCGTGTGTCCGATTCTGCTGAAGCCATTCTTAATCGTATCACCAAGCCCTGTGCCAGAGCGTGGGACAGTTCTCTCCTTGACATGCCGCATAATCGGGATTGAGAATACGAGCCACCAGATGCCGACTGTAAGGAACGCTGCCTGGGTAGCTATTGTTTTGTCCGGGAACCCGAACATCTTCCATCCCTCAATCATCGCTACATTAAGAGCGAGAAGCAGCCCGCCTCCCAAGTAACCAAAAGCAAAGCCCCGCATGCTAAGCGCGTCACGCTTCTCCGGCGGTGCAAGATCGACTAATAAGCCGTCATAGAAGGTGTTCCCTGTCGAGAAGCCGATTGTTCCCACGATGACAAGAATAGAAGCAAGCAGCCAATCCCCTTCGCCGGTAAAGGCCATCCCAGCGCTAGCCAGCGCTCCAAGAACGGCAAAGAAGGTTAGAAACTTCAGCTTCGAGCTCGTATAGTCCGCAATCGCCCCCATGATGGGAGACAGAATGGCGACCGAGAACGTCGCGATGGATTGTGTAAACCCCCAATAGTACGCTGCGGTTTCTTCGGATAGATGGATACCGGCAACGGATACATAATAGATGGGCATTACCACTGCCAGAATGGTGGTGACATAAGCCGAGTTGGCCCAATCATACATCAACCAGCCACGAATTGCTTTGTGATTCAACTGAACTGCTCCTCTCGATTGACAAAAAAATGGTTTTTATTCTTTTTCATTCGACAGTGCTGCACGCAATCCCTTTAACTTCCATGTAAAGAATAGCTAAAGCTATTTCATTGCCAGTGCCATAGTATACGATTCGAATTGACTTTCCCTTTTGCTGTCCGTACAGTTTTCATTTATAATATATGGATAGGTGATAAAAATCTTTGATCGAATTGGAGGATTCAATGAACATTAGTCAGCTTGAAACGTTATTGACGATCTCCAAGACGATGAGCTTCCGCAAAGCAGGAGAGCTGCTCAATCTGACACAGCCAGCCGTATCCGCCCAGATCAAGAGCTTGGAGGATGAATTCAAGACCGTGCTGATCGATCGCAACCAGCCCGTCACATTAACCGACCGCGGTCAGGTGTTCTTGGAGCATGGTGAACAAATACTCGCAATTGTTGAGGAGCTCAAGCAGAAGCTGTCGGACTTGAGCCAAATTCCGCAAGGTCACATTGTACTGGGCACAACAGCATCGATCGCCATTCAAATTTTACCCCGGGTGCTGTCATATTTTAAGGATCAATTCCCCATGATAAAGACAAGGATTCATTCCATGCCCTCATCCCAGGTTATGACCAGTGTTGAGAATGGTACCGTTGATATCGGTATTACTTATTTGTCAGAACGCAATCCTAATGTCGAAACCTCCATTCTATACTACGACACTTATGAGCTTGTCGTCTCCCCAGAGCACCCGATGAGCCGCCTCAAGCATACGACGGTAGAGTCGCTAAAGGACATCCCGATGATTATGCTCTCACCCGATACACTCGGCAGACGCTTCCTCGACCAGATTTTCAAACGCTACAACCTGCAGCCGAATATTGTGATGGAGCTGTCCAGCAGTGAGGAAGTAAAGCGGATGGTGGAGATCAATCTCGGCGCCGCAGTTGTCTCCAAACTGTCCATCGTCAATGAAGTAAGGCTCGGCACATTGAACAAGATCAAGGTTAATGAACTGGATTTGAGCCATCCCGTCGGTGTTGTCTACAAATCCGGCCGTTATCTGAATTCTGCCATGCAGCAATTTTTGAGTGATTTGAAAGGAATGCCGGAGGATCATTTCATTAGCAGTGAATAGGAGGATATGCCACTATGAAGTTCGATTTACATACCCATCATTTCCGCTGCGGTCATGCAGACGCTAATATCGAAGACTATATCCAAGCTGCCATCAGGGCAGAGCTGGACGTAATCGGCATCTCCGACCACTCTCCCTATTTTGCGAACGAGCTCGATCATCCCCAGCCGGGCATTGCGATGGCCAAGAGCGAGTTTGCCAACTATGTGGAAGAGGTGCTCAGGCTAAAGGCCAAATACGAAGGTACAATCGATGTGTTGTTAGGGGTGGAGTCTGATTTCTATCCGGAGCATATTGAGCTGTACAGAAGCGTTTATGACCAATATCCGTTTGACTACATTATCGGATCCGTCCACCAGACTAGAGGGGTCAGCATCTTCAACCGCAACCGATGGAAAAATACTCCTGCCGCCAAACATGCGGAGGAGAAGCAGCATTACTACGAGCTTATCGCGCAATCGGCGCGCAGCGGAGTGTTCCAGGTGCTGGGGCATATCGACGCCATGAAGGGCTACTATCCGGCCTTCTCCGATATTCAGGCTGATGAGGCCATTGATGCCTCGCTTGCCGCCATCGCTGAGAGCGATGTGGCCATTGAGATCAATACATCAGGCAAGACCAAGGATGTCGGCGGCTGGTATCCATCTGACGCTATACTGGAGCGGGCGCTTCATTATGGCGTGAAGGTTACATTCGGCTCTGATTCGCATCTTCCTAGCCGTGTTGGGGATGACTGGGAGCTTGTTCGCCAGCGGCTCAAAGAGATCGGATTCAAGCAGTGGGTGTATTATAAGCAGAAAAAAGCGGTTGTTGTACCGCTCTAGACAAAAAAAAGCGGACCTGCACGCTACAGGTCCAATAGTATATTGTTAAAAGGGGGTCTTGTTAATTATAATAGCCCACCAATATGATAATAAGGTAACAGCAGCATTTCATTTGTGTAACAAATATGATATCGCCTCCAGTTCACTCCGCACATGAACAGAAAACAACATGCTATCTGCGATGGAAGCATAGCTTCTTAATGGAGGATTCGACCGATTCCACGAAGCGTCGCAGACTCTGCCTGGCGCGATGTCCGGCTGACTGCTTCATAATGGATCCCCAGCCATCATAACGCCCTCCATGCCCTGATATGAGCCGGTACAGCTCCCTTACCCTGTCATTAACCGTATCGAGACGCACATCCTCATATTTGCTAATGACGAGCGGATACGGGTAGCTGGTGTCCGGGTCTGCCTTCTTATCCTTCTCAATGCGATATCCAAGATTCTGCAGTGTGTATTCCATCTCTTGCCGGTCTCTGTCCTGCTGAAAAAACAGCCAGTGGTACACATTCCGGGGCTGGTTAATGTTGTCGCCCTTATGAATCAACGCATAGATCATCTGGGCATTATGCACGAACAGCTCTTCAAGCTGATCCGGCAGCATGTAGTTGTAGAACGTCCACTGCGGGTCCGGTTTGATATAATACTGCGTACGGAACTGCCAGTTATTGTTCATCCATTCCCTTATCATTCCCTCATTCACACAGCCGTTGCCCAAGTAATAATAGAACTCAAGACGTGTCATGGAATTGATTCGTCCTATATACAGCGCTGCTCCCAAGCTGCTGAGCCATTGCTCAAGCCTCGCTTCGAATCGTTCCAGAAGCTTGATAAACTCCCGCTTCGTATGTTTCTTTTCCCTTATCGGATATAAATTAACGGTAATCGACAGCAGTTCATCGTAACCGTTCAATGGGGCCTCCGACTTGTAACCAGCATTAACAAGGACGCGCAGCAGCTCCGATTCCGTTCGGCGTTCGTAGAATCCCCAATTGTCCGTCATGAAGCACACCTCGATCCTGTAACGTCTCTGGCATAATGAGCTGTTCCATTCTATTATAACGTTTCCACATGTCAGAGCGCCATTCCTTAATTCGACCTATTATGCACCATTGATTGCTGTTCTGCAACGACACTTACTTATATATGGTATATATTTATTATATAGCATTTAGGAATTGCTGTCGAAAGCTGCCCCCAATCGAAACGATTTATGCTACAATAGAGGGAGCAAAAGAGGGGTGATACCATGGATTATTCCAAAATGTGCCCAAAGTATGAATGCGCTTCAGATTTGCTGGGCAAGAAGTGGACGAGTCTGATCGTTCGTGTCCTTCTTGGCGGACCTAAGCGGTTCAAGGAAATTAAAGAGCAGATTCCTGAGATGAGCGACAAGATGCTGACGGACCGAATGAAAGAGCTTGAGCATTGCCTGATCATTAAACGACAAGTTTATCCGGAGATGCCTGTCCGGATCGAATATGAGCTCACTGATAAAGGACGCGGATTGGAGCCTGTTATTCAATCCATTCAGGATTGGAGCGAGGAATGGTGTTAAGCTGCCGTTGATGGATACGGCAGCTTTTCACTCTATTAGACGCCAATATTGAAGAAAGAACCCTTCCATCGTGAAGGGTTCTTTCTTCTTGAGAACCCCGCTTATCAACGCACGGTTCACCGAATGGACCGCTTGGCAGGCAGAGCAGGAATCCGTTTAAAGGAGCCTTAGAGGCAGAATGCCTGAGAAAGTCCGGTGGATTCCGGTTAACCAAGGTGGTTGACACCCGTACCGCTCCCACCGCACTGGTAGCTGCGCGTGCTTCAGACCTGTACCAAGTGACTGACTACAACACATCCGGTTGGTGGGGCGAGGAAAGCCTGCGGAAGCGCAGGATTTTCGGCTAAAAGAAGCCTTGGAGGGCAGAATGCCTGCAGAAGCGCAGGAATATATGACGGAATGGGCCGATATTGGGCGAACACGACGAAATGCCTGCACTTTGGCAGGCATTTCGTCTACGGACAGGGCGTTATGAGTAAAAACCTGCTTGCCAGCAGGAATTTTATCCGACAGTGGAGCCACTTCCCTCGGCTGAGGTTATTTCGACAGCTTTCATCTGCCAGCAGTCCTTCCCGAGTAAAAACCTGCAGACGTGCAGATCTGGAGTGTCCAGGTGTGCAGGTTCGAAGGCTTGCAGGTTCGACGTTTATGCAAATCGCCCGCCTCGTCATGATCTCTCGGAGCGGTAACAACTCCAGTAAAAAAAGGCTGTCCCGGTCATCATCCCTGATGAGCTGTGGACAGCCTTTCTGCGTGCTAACTGCTTACATGCCAAGCCATTGCTTGAACAATTGCTTCGTCGTATCCTTGTTCATTGCTGCGATCGATGTAGTGAGCGGAATGCCCTTCGGACAGGAGCGGACGCAGTTCTGCGAATTGCCGCAGCCTTCGATTCCGCCTTCCTCCATAAGCGCATCCAGGCGCTCCTCCTTGTTCATCTCACCCGTAGGATGAGCATTGAACAGACGAACCTGAGAGATTGCCGCAGGCCCGATAAAGCTGTTCCGTTCGTTCACGTTCGGACAAGATTCCAGACAAACGCCGCAAGTCATGCATTTGGACAATTCATACGCCCATTGACGCTTCGTCTCCGCCATTCGCGGACCAGGACCGAGATCATAAGTGCCGTCAATCGGAATCCATGCTTTAACGCGCTTGAGCGCGTTGAACATCCGTTCGCGATTGATAACAAGGTCACGGACAACCGGGAAGGTGCGCATCGGCTCCAGCCGGATCGGCTGCTCCAGCTTGTCTACCAATGCTGTACATGCCTGACGAGGCTTGCCGTTAATGACCATCGAGCAAGCGCCGCATACTTCCTCCAGACAGTTGGATTCCCAGCACACCGGCGATGTGCCCGCGCCATCAGCTTTCTTAGGGTTGCGCTGAATCTCCATCAGCGCGCTGATGACGTTCATATTCTGGCGGTAAGGAATCTCGAACTGCTCCGTATAAGAAGGCGCATCGGGTTTGTCCTGACGCGTAATAATAAACTTGATTGTTTTGTTCGCTACCGTCGTGTCAGCCATCGTTATTCTCCTTTCTTCTTATCAGTTCTTATCCGTCGTATAATCGCGTTTACGCGGTGGAATAAGCGATACATCGATATCTTGATACGAAATTTCCGGACCATCCGCCGTCCATTTCGCAATCGTTGTCTTCATGAATTTCTCATCGTTGCGCTCAAGGAAATCCGGCTTGTAATGCGCTCCGCGGCTCTCGTCACGAAGCAGGGCGCCCTTGGTCATCGCTTCGGACAGCTCGAGCATATTCCACAGCTGGCGGGTAAAGGCTACACCGGCATTGTTCCAGCGTGCTGTATCATTGATGTTAATGCTGCCGTAACGCTGCTTGAGCTCCTTGATCTTCGCAATCGTCTCTTCCAGCTTCTTGTTGTAACGGACAACCGTCATATTGTTGGTCATCCATTCGCCAAGCTCCTTGTGCAGCACATAAGCGTTCTCGGAGCCGTCCATCTTGAGGATCCGTTCATACTTATCGGTCTGTACCTTCTTCTCGCGGTCGTAGACGGAGGAGGAGATATCTTCAGCGGATTTCTTCAAGCCGCGAATATATTCAACCGCCTTGGGCCCTGTAATCATACCGCCATAGATGGCCGACAAGAGCGAGTTCGCTCCGAGACGGTTCGCACCGTGGTATTGATATTCACATTCACCCGCTGCGAACAGACCGGGAATATTCGTCATTTGATTGTAATCGACCCACATGCCGCCCATAGAGTAGTGAACAGCAGGGAAAATTTTCATCGGTATTTTGCGCGGATCATCACCCATGAACTTCTCATAGATTTCAATAATACCGCCGAGCTTAACGTCCAGCTCCTTGGGATCCTTATGCGACAGATCAAGATAAACCATGTTCTCGCCGTTCACGCCAAGTTTCATATCGACGCAGACATGGAAAATTTCACGGGTCGCGATATCACGCGGAACAAGGTTGCCGTAGCCGGGATATTTATCTTCAAGGAAATACCAAGGCTTGCCGTCCTTGTACGTCCAGATCCGGCCGCCTTCGCCGCGCGCGGATTCCGACATCAGACGCAGCTTGTCATCCCCGGGAATAGCGGTTGGGTGAATTTGAATAAATTCCCCGTTCGCATAATGAACGCCCTGCTGATAAACAGCGCTTGCTGCCGTGCCTGTATTAATAACCGAGTTCGTTGTTTTGCCAAAAATAATACCGGGGCCGCCTGTTGCCAAAATAACGGCATCTCCAGGAATCGTGTGCACTTCCATCGTGCGCAGGTCCTGACAGGACACGCCGCGGCATACGCCATCGTCGTCAAGCACCGCACCGAGGAATTCCCAGTGCTCGTACTTGGTTACAAGACCCGCTGTCTCCCAGCGGCGTACTTGCTCATCCAGCGCGTACAGCAGCTGCTGGCCTGTCGTCGCGCCTGCGAATGCTGTCCGGTGGTACTTGGTACCTCCGAACCGGCGGAAGTCAAGCAAGCCCTCCGGCGTCCGGTTGAACATAACGCCCATCCGGTCCATCAAGTGGATAATGCCCGGAGCCGCGTCGCACATCGCTTTAACTGGCGGCTGATTCGCCAGGAAGTCGCCGCCGTAGATCGTATCATCGAAGTGCTCCCATGTGGAGTCGCCTTCGCCCTTCGTATTTACTGCACCGTTAATACCGCCTTGCGCGCACACGGAATGTGAACGCTTCACGGGCACGACAGAGAACAGGTCTACGTGCACGCCTGCTTCCGCCGCTTTTATAGTAGCCATCAGACCGGCAAGGCCGCCTC
Source organism: Paenibacillus oenotherae (assembly GCF_019443105.1). GTDB lineage: Bacteria > Bacillota > Bacilli > Paenibacillales > Paenibacillaceae > Paenibacillus_Z > Paenibacillus_Z oenotherae. Next base: position 311,296 of record NZ_JAHZIJ010000003.1, on the reverse strand, counting down.
CGACGACAATTACTTTATTCTTAGCCATCTCGATTCGCTCCTTGTCTAAGTCCTATACGATATTCGTCCATGCGATAGCAGCAGATGCCGCTTCTTTAAATTCTTCTCCGCGGAATGCAAACAGCGACATCAGGAACATAGCCGCAACAATGACGAACACGACCATCCAGATGTAGGACGAGATGCGCTGTGCGCGAGGGCCAACCGTAATGCCCCAGCTAACGAGGAAGGACCACATGCCGTTGCTGAAGTGGAACACTGCCGCGATAACCCCGATGATGTAGAGTGCAAGAAATAATCCATTCGTCGAAATATCATGCATAACGCCGCCCAGCTCTTCATGCCCTACATTGCCAATGGCTACCTGAACGCGCGTCTGGAATAGATGCCAGACAATGAAGATAAACGTGATGACGCCCGATATCCGTTGAAATGTAAATGCCCAGTTGCGGCCATAATGATACTGTCCCATGTTGACATTGGACTGGTAAGCGATATACAGCCCGTAGACCCCGTGGAACAGCAGCGGCAGCCAAATTCCGACCGTCTCCAGAACAGGAACAAGCGGAAGGCTGTTCAAGAAATTAACCGCATCCTTAAAGCCCTGCGGGCCACCCTCAACTGCAGCGAAATTCGTCAGCATATGTTCAATGAAGAACAGGCCGAGCGGAATCACCCCAAGAAGTGAGTGAATCTTGCGCGATAAGTACGTATTACCTTTCATAACATTAACGTTCTCCTTTCAAGACTGTGGGTAGCATTCGCCAATCTTCGCCAAAACCATGTATCATTGTAACTCTGGCTATTGGAGGCGTCAATAATCCTCGCGACACAAATTAGCCACACTTCACATCATACTCTTTTTACGCTTATAATGGAATTGCATATTTTTCATTAAAAGTTATAACAAATTCGCATATAGAGCCGGAGGTTCCCGCTATGCTGGACGAGCTGCACGTGTTTGCCATTGTAGTTGAGCAATCGAGCATGAATAAAGCTTCAGCCAAACTTAACCTGTCCCAGCCTGCCCTCTCCCGCAAAATAGCCAAGCTTGAGGAGGAGCTCGGTGTTGTCCTGTTCCGGCGTATCGGCAAACGGCTGGAGCTGACCCGAATCGGACAGCTTACCTATGATTATGCAGTCGAGATCCGCCAGAGCCATCTGCGTTATTTGCAGATGCTTGCCGACTATAACTCCGCTGGCCGGTCGGCGCTTACGATAGGCGCGAGCCTTACAACACTGCAGACGACGCTGCCTGATCTTATTCAGGTGCTAACCGAGCGCAGCCCGGAGCTTGATATTAAGGCCATAACAGGCAAGACGCATGAGATCGTTACGCTCGTCCGTGACCGGAAGGCGGATATCGGCATTGTCGCTTCCCGGATCGATGATCCCGCGCTGCACTGCATCCCGCTGTTCGATGATCATCTCATGCTGGTCATGCCGCGCAACCAGTTCGTGATGGACAAGGGCCAGCCCGTAATCGGCGATCTGAACGGCTTGCCGATGATTCTGTTCTCCAAGGGAACCTGGTACCGCATCCTGACCGATGAGCTGTTCGAGCGGTTCCGGCTGCGGCCTGATGTGCGGATGGAAATCGATTCTTTCGAAGCCATCCTTCGCCTTCTCCATACGTGCCGGGCGGGCACGCTGCTGCCCAAGTCTTATTTGCGCCCCCAGTTGCTCAGCGATAACGATCTCATGATTGTACCGATCCGCGAGCTTGAAGAATCGAAACGGACGACTTCACTTATCCATGCCGAGGAAGAAAGCCTCAGCCCCGCCGTCAGGCTGTGGATCGATCAGATCGCAACGCATTTCAAACGCCCGTAATAAGGTGTGCTGTGAACAGTCCGCCTGTGAGACAAATGCTCGCTCTAATAACAAAAGGACAGTAACCGTGTTATGCGGTCCTGTCCTTTATTGTTGCCAATTATCTCATCTAAATCCATCCCTGCTCGATCCGTGATCCGCAGGAGCTTGAAGATGCCGTCTCGTGCAGATCCCGGCGCGCGGCGGGCGTGTTGGCAGTCGGACTCTGCCTAGCGTGTGACGGACTCTTCGAATTCCTCGATTTGCTCATTGGTGCCGATGACGACCATAATGTCACGCTCCTGCAGTACATCTGTAGCAGCAGGCGCAATGATAATGCCGCTTGACTTGTTAATCGCTACAATGCTGCAGCCGAATCTTGCGCGGGGATTAAGCTCCTGCAGCGATTTGCCGGAGAGGCACTTCGGAACGGAGAGCTCCGCGATTGTATATTCCTTGGAAAGCTCGATATAGTCCAGCAGATTCGGGGACACCAGCTGATGGGCTACGCGAATGCCCATGTCGCGCTCCGGATAGACGACGCGGTGCACGCCGATTTTCTCCAGCACCCTGCCGTGCAGCTCAGTCATCGCTTTGGCCACCACTTGCTTGACTCCAAGATCGGTAAGCAATATCGTCGTGAGAATACTCGCTTGTATATCATCCCCGATCGCGACAACGCCGGTGTCGAAGTTGCGCACGCCCAGCGAACGCAGCACCTCCTCGTCTGTCGATTCGGCTACAACGGCATGGGTCAGCACATTGCTCATTTCCTGAACAACCTCTTCGTCCTTATCGACGCCTAATACCTCATATCCAAGCTCTATTAATTCTCTGGCCAAGCTCGAGCCGAAACGGCCGAGTCCGATAATGACAAACTGCTTATTCTTCATTGTGCTTCTTTTTCCCCTATCCAATAATAATTTTCCCTTCCGGATACCTGTACAGCTCTTTCTCTGTACGCGGTCCAAGCGCATAAGCAAGCGTCAGCGGCCCGAGCCTTCCGGCAAACATCGTGAGCGCTATAATAATCTTGCCGACCGTAGACAGCTCCGGGGTTACGCCAAGCGATAAACCAACCGTGCCGAAGGCGGAAGTGGTTTCGAATAATATTTTGATAAAAGCTTTATCCTCTGTCGTGGACAACACCATCGTGACGAATACAACAAGAGCGAGCGACAGCACAGTAATGGTCAAAGCTTTGAAAATGCGCTCCCGCGCCAGCCGATAGTTGAAGAGGACGATATCCTCCTTGCCGCGGATCATCGCAATAACCGCACCGATCAGCGTCGTGAATGTTGTCGTCTTGATGCCTCCGCCTGTTGAGCCCGGTGAAGCGCCGATAAACATCAGGATAATGATGAAAAACTGGGTCGCCTGCCTCAGTTGAACCAGATCGACCGTATTCGGCCCAGCCGTTCTCGGGGAGACGGATTGATAGAAGGACGCTAATATTTTGCCGCCCCAATCCAATGATCCAAGCGTTCCCTTATTCGTAAATTCGAATATAAAGATCACAATCGTCCCGACCCCGATTAACGCGCCAGTTGCGGTTAGTACGACCTTGGAGTGAAGCGAAAGCCGTCTCTTGGAGCGTAATTCAAGCAAGTCCGACATGACAATAAATCCGAGTCCGCCCAGTATAATAAGAAGCATCGTTACGATGTTAACGAGTGGATCGTTTACATATGAGGTAAAACTGACGTATGGAGCACCAAATTGTCCGAACAGATCAAAGCCTGCATTGTTAAACATCGATACGCCATGGAAAATGCCGAAGTAGATCGCTTGTCCAAGCGGCATATCGAATGACCAGCGGATCGCGAACAGCGCTGCACCGACGAATTCGATGACGAAGGCATAGAGAACCACCTTCCTGATCAGCCGCACAATCCCCTCCATGCTGCTCTGATTCATCGCTTCCTGCAGGATCAGCCGCTCCTTGAGCGAAATCCGCTTGCGGAGAACGAGGGCAAACAAGGTCGCCATCGTCATGAAGCCAAGACCGCCGATCTGGATCAGGATCAGAATAATGATCTGGCCAGCCACTGAATAGTGGCTCCCGGTATCTACCGTTACCAGCCCCGTCACGCAAGTCGCCGAGGTAGCTGTGAACAGCGCATCGATAAAGGCCGTTGACGTGCCGTCCCGTGAAGCGAATGGCAGGGACAGGAGCAGTCCGCCCAGCAGGATGATCAGCGCGAAGCCTGTCATCAATACCCGGGGAGGTGACCATTTGGTAAGTTTTAAGAACGAAAAAATGTTGATATATCCCACTCCCTTTGAACACATCACCATCGCAGTTTCAGCGCACAAAAAAAAGCACTGGATTCCCAATGCAATCATGCGGTGAGTCCTGTTCCAAGCAGCCTACGAGGTTAGCTGACGGATTCGGGCCCGGACAGGCGGCCCTATTCGCTAAAGCGAAATTCACCCCATGCCGCCCGGCGCCTCACTAAGCAGTGCTGAGAATGCTGGCAGCAGTATGGTTCCCCCGATTTCGCAAACGAAATTCGGCTGTTCTATGCAATTGATACAAATTATAAAACCAAAGCAAATAAAAGAACAACCGACAATTAGGGAGAAAAAGAACCAAATTAGGTCAAAATAAAGCTGTCTGCCGCTTAAATCGGCACATGGCTTGTATTATTGATGCCCTATCTCACTCAATGTATGAAAATGAATGCAATTGGATGGATAAATACGGAAGTTGTATGATATGGTAGTTGTAAATGGTTATTTTGCTTATATTACAGAGATAGAGGTGTATGAATGAATCAACTTAAGCAGCAACCTAACTGGACCCTGTATTCGATCTTCGCAGCAATCGGTATCGTCATTTATCTCGTCGTTCAGGTGCTGCCTTCAACGGCACAGTCATTCTTCGATGCCGGCACAAGCGGAATCATTGCGAAGAGCGCGGCTGAAGAAGCAGCAGACGAGTTCGTCCAGGCTCATTTCGGCCAGAAGCCTGCAAGCACACATGCCATTCATCAATCCAATCAGCTGCTCTATGGTTATTTGTCCAAGGAAAAGCTGTTTGATCAATATGGTGAGAAATATGATGACAGGTTCCCGACAGATACGTTTCAGGTCAACACTGAAATGCCGGATGACAGCAAGCTTTTTATCTATGTACATATGGAAACGGGGAAAGTCGTCAGTTGGAACCGCTATAGAGCTGTCGATACAGATCTCTTGGGATCCAAAGAGCAGTTCGATGCAGCGATGGACTTCGCAGAGGAGCAAGGGTTTCAAAGAGATGCGCTGAAGACGTCAAAGCTCAACACATTGACGGGAGCGGTATGGCTGGAGGTCAAAGGGGCCAAGGCCGGCGAAGCGCCGCTTATTCTGAAGATCCGCAGCGAAAAAGTGAAAGGCGATCAGTCGATTGTCATCTCGGAGTACAAACCGACCTTTAAAGTGCCTGAAGCCTATGAAAGCTACGTTGACAAGCAAACCAGCATCGGCTTGTGGCTATCCATCGGCGGCAGCATGTTCTTGTCCTTCGTATTATTCGTACTGGCTATTATTTATGCGGCCATATACCGGAAGCACACCTCCTTCAAAAGAGGCATTCTGCTCACCGTCATTTTCCTGGGCTTCTATATGGCGAATAACTTCAATATGATGGATGGCATTCTCGCTGAGCTTGGGGAACAATTAGATGTTGGTGCCATGATGATCTTCAATATGGCGTTTACAGCCGTCGTCACCGTTCTCCTGGCAGCAGCCGTCTATTTCTCCGTCATTGGCGGTGATGGCTTGTGGCGGTCTATGGGACGCAGACTATGGCCGAGATCCGGCGAGGCTGGTTATGGCGACCATGTATGGCGCAGCATGTGGCTCGGCTATCTGGCTGCCTTCTCCCTGCTTGGCCTGCAAACGGTCATTTTTATCGTATGGAACGGGATCACGGGAGCCTGGTCAACCTCAGATGTGACGCAATCTCCGTATAATCTGGCGGCGCCTTGGCTGTTCCCTGTTCTCGCCTGGTGTGCTGCCATATCCGAGGAAGCTGTGTTCCGCCTCTTCGGAATCGGCTTGATGAAGCGATGGTTCAAGAATACCTTTGTCGCGGCGCTCATCCCTACAATTATATGGGCGCTTGGACATGTTACGTATCCCATCTTCCCTGCGACTACGCGTTTGGTTGAGCTGACGATTCTTGGGCTCCTCTTCAGCTTCTTATTTCTGAGATACGGATTTATTATGACGGTCTTCACCCATGCGATCTTCAACAGCGTCATGATGGCGATCTCCCTTATGTTCATGGGCTCGTTTGGCAATATCCTGTGGGGAATCTTCTACATCGTCCTGCCGATTCCGATTGCCTGGCTGATTCGCATGTGGGACCGCAGAATACCCGATGACAAGAGAAAACAGCCTGTTCCCGTCTTGGAACCGGATCAGGCTGCTACGTAGGAAGAGAGTCGGAACCGTTCATCACGGCTCCTCTCTCAGCGCTTCAATAATTTGGGCGGCGAGCTTCTCGCCGATAGACAGGGGCCGGAAATCTTCAATTCCGGCTTCTTTTATTTTCTTGATAGAGCCAAAATGCTTGAGCAGCAGCTTCCGCCGCTTCTCGCCAATGCCCGGTATCGCATCAAGGCGCGAGGCGACCATCGACTTGCCCCGCTGCTCACGGTGGAACGTAATGGCAAACCGGTGCACCTCATCCTGAATGCGCTGCAGAAGGTAGAACTCCTGGCTGTCCCGCGCCAGCGGCACAATCTCGGGAGGATCGCCGATCATAAGCTGGGCGGTTTTATGCTTCGCATCCTTGACCAGCCCGCATACAGGTATCGCAAGTCCGAGCTCATTCTCCAGAATGTCCAGTGCAGCAGAAATTTGTCCGCGTCCTCCATCCACTACAATAAGATCAGGCGGCTGAAGATCATCCTTGAGCACGCGCTCATAGCGGCGGCGGATGACCTCGCGCATCGTCTCGTAGTCGTCCGGCCCTTGAACGGTGCGCACCTTGTATTTGCGGTACTCCTTGCGGTCCGGCTTGCCATCGGTGAATACGACCATAGCGGACACCGGATTCGTTCCCTGAATATTAGAGTTATCGAACGCCTCAATCCGGCTGGCCGTTGGCAGTCCCAGCACTTCGGCAAGTCCCTCCGAGGCCTTGAGCGTTCGCTCCTCATCCCGTTCTAGGAGGCGGAATTTCTCATCTAGCGATACTTTGGCATTATCTACAGCCATCGCTACGACCTCCCGCTTGCGGCCGCGGCGCGGAATGAACACTTTCACCTTGAGCCACTCCTGCAGTGTAGAGCCGACCTCCGCCGCCTCTGAGCCCGATGCGGGCGATTCCTCATCCTCTTGCTGGGCGTCTGCGGACAGGGGCTGCTCCGGCGCGGCAGACGCTGCCGTTTCGGGTGCCGCATCGACGGCCGCTAATGCTGCAACAGTGCCGGAATTTGCGTCTTCTTCCCTCTCTGCAGATTCCGTCCCCTCGGGCGGCGCTGGCAGCAGAATCTCCTTGGGCAGAGCCGGGTTGTCACTGTAATACTGCGTGACGAACGTCATGAAATCATCATAAGGCTCGCCATAATACGGAAAAGTCGTTGCGCGGCGCTCAATCATTTTGCCATGGCGCATATAAATGATCTGGACGCACATCCAGCCCTTATCCGTGTAGTAGCCGAAGACGTCGCGGTCCATTGCGTCCGTCATATTAATTTTTTGCTTCTCCATAACAGCATCGATGGCAATCAGCTGATCGCGGAATTCTTTGGCCCGCTCGAATTCGAGCGCCTCGGCAGCTGCCGCCATTTTTTGCTGAAGCGTCTTCTTGACTTCATCATGCCCGCCATTCAGGAAGCGTGTAATTTCCTGCACCATGGACTCGTACGTCCCCGGCTCAACCTCAAACTCACAGGGCGCGATGCATTGGCCGATATGATAATACAGACATACCTTGTCGGGCAATGTGTTGCATTTGCGCAGCGGGTAGAGGCGATCCAGCAGCTTTTTGGTCTCCTGGGCGGCGTAAGCGTTCGGGTATGGGCCAAAATATTTGCCTTTGTCCTTAACGATCCGGCGGGTTACCTCAAGCTTGGGATGCTTCTCGTTCGTTATTTTGATATATGGAAAAGTTTTGTCATCCTTCAACAATACATTGTAACGAGGAAAATATTGCTTGATCAAATTGCATTCCAGTATGAGTGCTTCCATGTTGCTTGAGGTGACAATATATTCGAAATCGCGAATTTCCGATACGAGCCGCTGCGTTTTGCCGTTGTGGCTTCCGTTGAAATAGGAACGAACGCGATTTTTCAGAATTTTGGCTTTGCCCACATAAATTACGGTGCCGTCCGCATTTTTCATTAAATAACAGCCCGGCTTATCCGGCAGCAATGCAAGCTTGCCGCGAATAAGCTCCGCTGCCAAACGAGCTGTCAACTGTTCCTCCATCCCGTTTCTCCTCTCGCCGTGTTATCCTTCTATTGTAGCATAGCATCGGGATGAATGCGGGGAACGCATTTTCCGTTTCCGGCAGGACAGATTGCAATTCGCCTCATAATTGTCACGAACGGCGGCTTTACAATGATTCGTGAAGTTGGGTATACTAAGGGGAGCATTTGTTGACTCGAGGAGGAAATATAGCTATGGAAAACGTTAGAGATCCGCGCGAGCATTTGAACGAAGAACCGCGCGACGACCTATTTGATGTTGCATTCGGATTCGCTGGCTTCTTCGGCGTTATGTTCATCCTGTTCGCCGTTGCAGTGATCATTAAATTTATTATTTCGTAACGACCCGTTACAAGTGAGCTTCGCTCCGGACTGCTGTCCGGGCGGAGCTTTTTTCATCTATATCCCATTTGATAATTGTAAATCATCCAGGATATTTTCTCGCGGCCTGGCATATGCTACGAGAAGAAGACCAAGCACCAGCCGTGAGAGACCGTACCGGTTTCTTGCGGCTTTTATTACGTGAGCAGGCTAGCGATTGGTCGATTGGCCCCTCGCATGTCCACCAGCTTGCCGATGTTTGTAACACGATAATTCCTGCTTACAGCAGATGCTCCCCCTGTTACTCGCGCTGAGAGCCGATTTTATCCGCTTACAGCAGTGCCATTGATGCAGGATACGATGTTCATTTGGTTGTAAACGGGTTTTTCCCGCTTACAGATTAGGAGAGCTTGCTTGGAAAATTACAATAAGACGGAAATATCCTTTTACATCATGTATCAACCTTTAGCACCACGCTTGTATAGGATTCTTCTGCCAAAATAGACTTGATTCGGAACCATTTGCATAGTACAATTGCTACATATTAGTTGGTTGTGAAGCACACACCGCTCATTTGGAGACGCATTCCGTTTCCGAATAAGCGGTTTTTTATTTGGGTACATAAAGGGCAGGGGGATAGATAGGATGGGGTTTCAGTATGCTTTTGATCATTGGATAGAGAAGCATATCGGGCTGAGGAAGGGTGAGAATAAGCGTCGATTGGCTCAAGGTCTGGGCCATGCAGAGAAGCTTTTTCTCAAACAAGTCTGGTATCCGGCTTTCAGGCAATTTGATGGCCTGCATCCCGAGTATGAGGTGGCAGATTTTCGGGATGGTTCGAGGTTTTTGGATTTTGCCTATTTCCGTTTCCCCCTCAAGCTCGCCATCGAGATTGACGGATATGGTCCGCATGCAACCCATTCAAGCAGATGGCATTTCGCGGACTCCCTTATGCGCCAGAATCATCTCGTTATCGACGGCTGGCGCGTATTAAGGTTTGCATACGATGATGTATCGGACAAACCGCGCATGTGTGAACAAGTGATCCAACAATTTGTCGGCTCCTGGATCGGCAGCAATAGTCCTGCCAAGCCTGCTGGCGCGGCTGATATTATTGAGACTGAAGTACTCAGGTTGGCTATTCGGTTAGAAAGATATCTGCGCCCGAGCGATGTCTGCCAGCTGCTCCAAATTAGACATGATAAAGCTCGCAGCATCCTGCACAGCATGGTCAAAAAGCAAACCCTGCTTCCTGCTGGAAAAGGGACTCAGCGAATTCGCTGCTTCAAAGTCAATCGTGAACATATGAATGACAGAACTTGGTGTTGATGCTTTTGGTGTTGATGCTTTTGATGCTGATGTTCTTGGTGTCGATTCCATCAATCGTTATTCTCAGCTAGCATTGCTATACCGAATTTGCACCTGCTTGCCTTCGCTTTCGAACCGTTCCTTAATATTGTTCAGTGCCAGACGGGCGGAGTGATCCCACACATGCGCCTTGGTCAGATCAATGATGATATGATCCCCGTCATCGTCAAAGACCATGCTTTGATTAAGCTCCTCAGCTGAGCCGAAGAACAGCTGTCCTTGCACCTCATAAGTTCTTTTGGAGCCATTTTGCCGATGATGAATTTGAATTTTGGTAGCGGCATGGTAGACGAATACGAAGAAGCTCATTGCAACACCGACCAGAACTCCCTTGGCCAGATCATGTGTAATAACGGATACAACCGCTGTCACCAGCATGATAACGGCCTCACTGCGCGGAATCCGATGCAGCCTGGAAACATATTTCCAATCGAGAATTTCAACTACGATATAAAGCATGACACCCACTAGCGCAGCAATGGGAATAATCGATACGAGCTTGCCGAACAGCAGCACGAGCAAGAGCAGGAAGACCCCTGCGGTCAAATTGGACAGCCGTCCGCGTCCACCCAGCTTCACGTTAATGACTGATTCAGCGATAAGCGCGCAGCCTGCCATGCCTCCGAACAAACCGGTAACAAAGTTGGCTGCTCCTTGCCCTCTCATTTCCTTGTTCTTATCCGTCTTGCTGCGTGTCATATCATCTATAATATCTTGTGTCAGCAATGTTTCTGTATAACCCACGAAGGCTAGCGAGAGCGCAACCGGGAATATAATCATGAACGTGTTCCAGTTGAGATCAACAAGTGGTATGTGAAATTCCGGCAAGGCTGACGTAATAACCGCAATGTCGCCAACTGTCCGGACATCCCATCCGGTAGCGAAGCAAACAATCGTAACGGCTGCCACTGCCACCAGCGGCGAAGGAATCGCCTTAGTCAACCGGGGAAGCAGATAGATCACCGCTAATGTGACCGCGATCATCGCGTACATCCCCCATGACGCGCCTTCGAAATGCTTGAACTGCGAGATCAGGATTAGAATCGCGAGCGCATTGATGAATCCGATCACAACTGCATGAGGAACGAACCTCATCCAACGTCCCATTTTGAACACGCCCATCAGAAATTGCAGAATACCTGTTAATATCGTTGCGGCGAACAAATACTCTATGCCCTGCTGCGCGACCTATGCCGTCATCAAGACGGCCATTGAGCCGGCTGCCGAGGATAGCATCGCCGGACGGGCGCCGAAGAAGGCGAGCAGAATCAGAATACAGATGGACGAGTAAATGCCGACCATAGGGCTAACGCCCGCTATGAAAGAAAAGGCAATGGCATCCGGAATCAAGGCCAATGTCGCGGTAATGCCAGCCAATACGTCAAGTCTTATATTGGAGAACCATGCTTCTCTTAGCTTTTGAATCAAAACAGTAACGCTCCCTTCCCTCATTGCAAAGCCTGTACAATAACTATTGCACACCACTGCCAAGCTATAGAGAGGCCAGCAGCATGCTTCATCGCATTAATCAACTTTGCTATTATAATCGGAATCCAACCTTTTGAACACCCATACAAGCAAGAACCCCTGACCGCTCATTCGGCCAGAGGTTCTAATGCAGTTGCTCTTATTTGACGTACAATCGTCCTGATTCTTCCCATATTTCACCCGGCTTCAGGCTGAACAGTCCAATCTGATCCGCTGGCAGGTCCACCTGAGGCGCGTTAACAAGATTAATCTGCGGCTCAGGACAGAGGAAGCCTTCTTTCCCGAAGTTGTTCCAGATCATCCAATGCTTAAAAGAAACGCCAACATCATAAATTAAAGTAACAGCCTGCTTCGTATCGGTAAGCTCCATCCGGTTGCGTCCATTCTGAGGCGCTGCCCGATAATGGTTGTCCATCTCTCCCCCGAACGGGTAGATGCCCGTATCCCGCAGCTGCTCCTCCTCCGCTGTCAGCTGCTGATATTTGCCCGTTGGCAGCATCCGCTCGTCCAGCTCCCAGCGCTCGCCAATCGTCACCTTCACACGGCAATCCTTTGCGGTGCTGCCCGGTGCGAACGGGGCGTTAATTGCGGTATGGAACGCCAGCAGACACGGCATCTCATCATCACCTTCATTGCGGATCATGACCTGCTGCTGCAAGCCATCCTCACTAATCGAGTAACGGAGCTTAATTGTAAATTTATGCGGGAAATATCGGTAAACCTCATGCTTTTCATCTATTCGATTCGCAATGGTTACGAAGCTCTCGCTATTCGTATGGCCAAACTCCACAACTGTCCAAGGTATGTCAGTAAAAAATCCATGCAAATGATTGCCCGTCTCCGCTTCGTTCACCGGAAAATGATAGGTTCGGCCGTTCCATGGAAACTCCCCGTCCTTGTAGCGGTTTGGCGGGAACAGCACAGGAATGCCGTACACAAAGGGACGCGCCTTGAATTTGTTCATGCCATCCTCATCTTCAGGCTCGCGGAGGAAACGATATCCGCTCTCGGTGTCACGAAATGCTATGAGGTTGCCACCATTATCCGGCAGAAGCGCCGCTTCATAGCGACCGCCTTCCAGCCAAATGGCTTTCTCGCCCAGATACATGTCTTCATAAGCTCTATGTTGTCTCAAATTCCCCACCCCTTCAGTCAGTATCGATTAATAGCTGCAATCATTGTAAACCGAGAATTCTTCATTCGTTTCCAGTCGATACATGACCGAATACCTCTGGTTCCAGCTGCAATAAATGGCTACAGCAGCACTCTCTTTCTTGAATACGCTGACTCCAGACAAGCATCTATCGCTTTCATGTTCGCGACAGCATCTAGCGGGCCGAACCGCGCTCGCTTCTCTCCCCACACAGAAAGCGCAAATTCATCCGCTTGCAGCGCATATTGGTTCAGCATCTCCTGCGGCTCCTTGCGCACGCCCTCTCCTGTATGGATTAAGATACTGGCCTTCTCAAAGACAAAAGCAGAAGGAACTTCAATGCGGCCCTTAGTTCCCAGAACCTCAAGCGTATTGCGAAACGCAGCCCACATGCCGCAATCGAACGTCAGCGCCACTTTGCCTGGAAACTCCAGAATACCGGACGCCATCATATCGACGTGATCATGCTCCGGCGATAGGAATGCGTGCACCGTTGCCGCCTCCGGCTCTGCTCCAAGAATCATTCGCGCTGCGCTGATCGGATAACAGCCAACGTCATATAGCGATCCTCCGCCCCATTCTTTGCGGTAACGGACATTCGTCTTATCCTCGGCATTATTGAATGTAAAAACACCATGAATGCCTCTCACCTCGCCGATTTCTCCGGAGAGAATGATCTCTTGAATCCGGCTGTAACGCGGATGATGGCGGTACATGAATGCTTCCGACAGTTGAACACCCGATAATCGGCTTGTCTCCGCCATCCGCTGCGCTTCCTCCGCATTCAGCGCTATTGGCTTCTCGCAAAGCACATGCTTGCCAGCTTCCATAGCCCGAATGCTCCATTCCATGTGCAGATGATTCGGCAGCGGTATGTAGATCGCATCAATTTCCTCATCCTCAAGCAGTTCCTCATAGCTGCCATATGCCCGAGGAATATTGAGCTTAGCCGCCGTTTCCAGCGCCTTGTCGATTCCGCGGCTCGCAATAGCAGCAACTTTGCCCGAATTGGATTGATGAATGCCGGGAATAACTGAATTTACGGCAATACCTGCACAGCCCATAACTCCCCATCGAAGCTCTCGTGTCAATACGAACACCTATCCTCTCTGATTGTCCACTTATGATGTCTTTGTTCGTCCTTTCCTATCACTGCGAGTTTCTGCGGCGACGGCGAATTGCTGCCCTTGCAACACGACGCAAAGGCTGCTTATTCACCTTCGCTAGCCAGGGAAACCACAAGGCTGATTTCCGCGCCTGCCTATATTCTTCTCCTCCGTGTAACGAAGCTCCTTCTATGGTAAGATGATTAAATCGACACAAGTGACACATAGAGGTGAATCATATGGACAAGTTGAAGCAGGCCTATGAGCGAATGGGTCTACCCGAGAATGCCAGCAAAGAAGAAGTGGAGCAACGATTCTCCATTCTGGCCCGCCAGGCTCGATCCCGAAAGCAGCGCCAGAGCAGCTCTGACCCTGAGAGCGCTGAGGATTCTTTTGCAGAGATCAGCAGCGCGTACCGGCTCATCCTTGGGCTCGATGATCAGAGAACGGTAGATCAATTTACTGAAAAAGAATACGGCAAATACAAGAAGTTCGCAGGCGCAGCCGAGAAAACCGATCACTTTTTCCATTATTATAAGTTTCATCTGCTGGGCGGTATTCTCGTTATCGCTCTTCTGATCTACGGCATCCAGATTTACCTGAATTATCAGGCTGAACAGGAAAGGCTGGCCAACCTGCCTCCAATCGATTTATCCGTCATGTTTATCGGTGATTTTGGCAATCAAGAAAGTGATGAGCTGGAAATTGCCGAGAACGCATTGCTCGCACAGTTCCCGGAATGGAAGCGAACCGCAGTCATGATCACTTATTTGCCCACTTTACCTGAGGGACAGACGGATTTCGTGCTGCAGCAGAAAGCTGTCATAACTTTGATGACCGAGAAGCCCGATGCGTTCATCATGGATCGTTCCGCCTTCGCATGGCTGAGCAGCCAGGGCGTGCTCAGAAACCTCGATGCTGAAGCAGCCGGCTTGTTCCAGCCCCATTTGCCGCCTGATTCGGCAATGAAGGCTAAAGCAGCAGAGGATACTGCCGAGCATATTTACGGCATTGATCTTAGCTCCAGTCCGCTGGCTCAGAAGCTGCCGCTGAAGTCGAACAACGAATTTATATATGGCTTGCGTACCGGAGGCAACAATGATGCCAAGGCACTGCATTTCATTACCAACTATATAAAGCCAGAATGATAATAATAAACCTCCACTCTCACTTAACTGCCCCTATTGTTAGATTGTGCTGACAATAGGGGGGCACATTGCAACCAGTTAGGTGAGTCGGTGGAGGTTTTTAACAGCGGGAGCTCCTGGGGATGCGTAAAGGAAGCCTGCGATCGTGCAGCAATTTCGGTAAAAAAAGCGGTGGGAGGTAGAATGCCTGCGATAGCGCAGGCATATATGGTGGAAAAAGCAAATAAGAGCATAAACGATGAAATTTCCTGCTTATTTGCAGGTATTCGCACTTCAGTAGCCCGGAACCGAGTAAAAGCCTGCTATTTCGCAGGAATGTTCGCTGTTGATGGAGCTCCCCCCGGCAGCAGTAATTTGATCGACCACGATCATACAAGGCCATGCGATTCGCCGGGAGCTCCAATCCAATGTCGCTTAAAGCTCCACTGGGCGGACCCGAAGGGGCTTTAAGCGATGCGGTGGCAATATTCAGAGCCGCTCCCTTCATACGGAGCAGACGAGAAGCTGGCTCAGGCCGGGCTATAGCGCTGCTTCAACTTCCTGCAGTGACGGCATGCCGTCCTGTGCTCCGAACCTCTGTACAGAGAGGGAGGCAGAGGTGACAGCCAGCGCGGCAGCCTCTGCCAATGGTTTGTGCTGCGCCAGACCGTACGCGAGGGCCGCATTGAAGGCATCCCCCGCTCCTGTCGTATCCACAACTTGAACGCGGGGGGCCGGACATGTATGCAGCTGCCCATCCTCCACATAGGAGCATCCCTTATCCCCCCGCGTCATGATCACCTTGCTGCTGTACTGCTTCTCCCATTCGATAATTGTGCTGCTCAGCAGGCTCTCGTCACTCTGACCGGACACGCCGCTAATTAGCTCCCATTCCGTCTCATTGGGCGTAACGTAATCCGTCAACAGCAGCAGTTCCTCGGGCAAAGCTCTCGCCGGTGCAGGATTAAGTATCGTTACTCTTCCCGCCTTCTTCGCGATAGTGAAGGCCTCGATGACCGCGTCAAGCGGAATTTCCAGCTGTGCCATGACTACATGGGCCGATGCGACCACTGTTTCATGCTGGCGGACATAGGCTGCCGAACATAGCGCATTGGCTCCGGCTACGACAATAATGCAATTATCCTCCGGCGTATGCGATATATGAGCCGTTCCCGTCATTATTTCTTCCATAACGCCTACCGCTTCAAGACCCACTCCGCTGGCAGCCAATCCATGGAGTACCGTTGCCCCGAATGGATCGGAGCCGATGCACCCTACCATAACCGTCTCGGCTGTCAAACGGCTGCAGCCCAGCGCTTGATTGGCCCCTTTGCCACCGGGTATATAATGAACGGCTTCACCCGTAATCGTTTCCCCAATTCTCGGGAGCCGCTCCACAGATACAACGACATCCATATTCAAGCTTCCAACGACCGCAATTCGAGGCTTGTTCACTATAGCATCCACACCCTTTTTGTCAATTGAACTAATAGGCTCTCTTAGTCTACTTTAGCTCCTAACGCGCGCAGAAAAGCCGCCCCATGGCTCATGTCCATACGTGCGCCCTTCAAATCCAGCGCTTTGAAGTCAACACCGTCCAATATCGCTCCTCTGAAATCCGTCCCCTGCAGATTCGTCTTGACCAGATGGGCGCCGGTCAGATCAGCCCCCCGCAGATCCGCTTTCTGAAGATTGCAGCTGTAGAGATCCGCTTCAATGAAGCGAATGTCGCGCAAGTCCTGCTTGGAGAGATTGTGATTGCGCAGATTCGTGTAAGACCAATCCCCTTTGCTCAAGGTAACACCGTCGAGCTGGGCTGCCGCGAAGTCCGAACCCGTCATTTTACAATTAATAAATTTGGCCACGAAAAGATTAGCACCGCTAAACTGACAATTCATAAAGGCCGAATCATTATGTATGGAGGCATTCAATCCCGCATCTCTAAAGTCGCATTCAATAAAGCTGCAGCCTATCGTATTGATCTCTTCCAATGATGTCCCGCGAAAACTGCACTTCTTAAACGTACAATGCTGGAGCTCTCCATCCCGCTTGTCGGAATAGCTGAAATCCACTCCTTCATATGTCTCGTCTATATATTGATACATGAGCGTTCATCCTCTCACCTTACTGATACTTTACATGATGTCTGTTCTTTTTTTATTCTAGCACGAACTGCCCGCCCTGCGGTATGGCATCAACGTCCGGGTTCAACAGTTCGACATCATTTATTCAGACATAAGACACAATTGTATGTGAAAAATATCACATATCTGTTTATAATACTAGTAAGATTATCACATACTTAGACTTTGGAGGGATGGGATCAGGATGGAGAATAACCGCAGTTCGAAGGACAATCGCGTTGCCAAGCAAGAGAAAAGGCTCATTATCCTCTGTATTGTGGTCGCAGCCGTTATGCTGCTGGCCTTATCCCGAAGAATATTCAGTTGATGCCTGAACAGGTAATAGTAAACATAGCACAACAAGCTGGAGGGGATTCTAGATGTTATTAAGCGCATACGATCCGGTCATGTACAGCCGGATTTTGACGTCATTTACACTTTTCTTTCACATTATCTTCGCAACGCTTGGAGTTGGCGTCCCGCTGATGATTGCGCTTGCCGAATGGATCGGCATTAAGCGGAATGATCCGCATTACCTGCTTATGGCCCGCCGCTGGGCGCGCGGCTTCGTCATTACAGTCGCCGTCGGTGTTGTGACAGGTACGGCGATCGGCTTGCAGCTCAGCTTGCTGTGGCCTAGCTTTATGCGTGTTGCGGGACAGTCCATCGCACTGCCGCTGTTCATGGAGACGTTCGCTTTCTTCTTCGAAGCGATCTTTCTCGGCATTTATCTGTATACGTGGGACCGGTTCAAGAATCGAATGGTTCACTTCTGGCTGCTTGTGCCTGTCGTGCTCGGCTCGTCCGCATCGGCGTTCTTCATTACCATCGTGAACGCGTTTATGAATGCGCCTGCCGGCGTAACTGTGGAGAACGGCAAAATCACCGATATCGAGCCATTCGGAGCTATGCTCAGTCCGGCGATGCCGACCAAGGTGTCGCATGTGCTGATTACCGCCTACTTAACCTGCGCTCTTGTGCTTGCAGCAATTGCAGCTTGGTCGCTGCTCAAGGGCCGCAATCATGTCTATTACAAGAAAGCGCTCCGTCTGACGATGGTTTCCGCCTTCGTCTTCATTATCGGCAGCGCCATTATCGGCGACCTGTCCGGCAAATATTTGGCCAACTACCAGCCCGAGAAGCTGGCTGCCATGGAATGGCATTTCGAGACATCCGAGAAAGCTCCGCTCGTGCTCGGCGGTATACTGACCGAGGACAATGAGATCAAGTACGGACTCGAAATTCCTTATGCGCTCAGCATTCTTGCTCACGGCCTGCCGAATGCGGAGGTCACCGGACTGAATGATATCCCTGAGGATGAGCATCCGCCGCTCATAATTCACTACCTGTTCGATATGAAAATGGGGCTTGTCGCGCTTATGACGCTTGTCGCAGCCGCCTTCATGTTCCTGCTCTGGCGCAAAAGACATCTCGCCTTCTCGAACAAATGGATGCTGCGCGCCATCATCGTTGCCGCGCCTGTCGCGATGCTGACGATAGAGCATGGCTGGATCTTCTCCGAGATCGGGCGTCAGCCCTGGATACTCCGCGGCATTATGAAGACATCGGAGGGTGCGACCGTATCCGATCATGTCGATACAATGCTGCTGCTCTTCTCCTTGCTGTATATCGTTCTCGGCGTAACATCTGTTCGCGTGCTTACACGAATGTTCCGCAGCAACCCGGCGGAAGAGGAGATGAAGTCACGAGGCATTGAAGGGGGCGACAACGCATGAGCTATGAAGTGCTTGGAATTACCGTACTGTGGATCTTTCTATTCGGCTACCTGATTGTAGCCTCTATTGACTTCGGCGCCGGATTCTTCAGCTACTACAGTGCGATAACAGGCAAGCGCCATCTCATCAACAATATTATTGAGCGCTACCTCTCGCCCGTATGGGAAGTTACGAATGTGTTTCTCGTCTTCTTCTTCGTTGGTATCGTCGGCTTCTTCCCGGATACCGCCTATTACTTTGGCACCGCGCTGCTCGTGCCGGGCAGTGTCGCCGTCATTCTGCTGGCCATTCGCGGCTCCTACTATGCCTTTAACACGTACGGTACACGGAGCAAGACGCCTTACGTATTTCTGTACGGCGCAAGCGGGCTCTTAATTCCGGCCTCGCTCTCCACCGTAATGACTATATCGGAGGGCGGATATATTGAGGTGGACGCGAGCGGCAAGCTGACCTTTCTGTACGGCAAGCTGTTCACCAGCACCTATTCATGGGCAGTCGTCCTGCTGGCGATTGTAAGCGTGCTGTACATCTCGGCGATGTTCCTCAGCTACTATGCGAACCGTGCCAATGACCGCATTGCCTTCGAGATCGTCCGCAAATATGCGCTGGCGTGGAGCGGGCCGACCATTCTGAGCAGTCTGCTTGTCTTCTTCGCTATTCGCGGCCATAATGCGGAGCACTTTGACCGGATGACATCCCTCGCCTGGATGTTCGTTGTTTCCTTTGGCTGTTTCCTAGTAGCTGTCTATCTGCTGTGGACACGGAAGCGGCTCGGGCTCGCTTTTATATTCGTCATGCTGCAGTTCGGGTTCGCCTTCTTCGGCTATGGCGCCGCGCATCTGCCGTATATTCTGTATCCGTACTTAACGATTCACGATAATTTCACCAGTGAACCGATGGCGCTTGCGCTGATCTCAGTCTTCATTCTCGGCTTGCTGCTGCTTGTCCCGTCGCTTTACCTGCTTATGCGGCTGTTTCTCTTCGATGCCAAATATGTGCAGGGCAAGCGCGGCAAATAATTATTATCGTTCATGGGAGGTAGGTAACAATGAATGAATTTCTGATCTTCGTAGCCCCTTTTCTCGTCGTGGCAATCGCCGTTGTCCTGCTGTTCTGGTGGGGAGCAAGAAAGCCAAGGCGTGAGCTTGAATAATGCAGCCGATTGACAAAAAAGCTCTTCGGGCGCGGCAATGCCAAGGACTGCATATGCGGCAGGCGCTGAAGAATACAGCTGCGCTGGAACGCGCACGCTAAGAGGGTCCGTTCATCTCTCCCACGAAAGGAGCAATGTGCATGACCTCTTCGCAAAGACGCCGGGAAAGCGCCTGGAAAAGCCGCAAGCAAAATCAGAAGCCGCATGGCGAGATCAAATCGCTCGCAGAGTTGTCAGATGAGAGCTCGTCCGGTGTAGCCGGCTATGAGAACAGCAAGCGCCATGAATAAGCAGTTGGCGTAAGGTTGGAGCAGCATTAGCTTGTGGCTGATATTCAGCTCCCACTTTGTATGTAATAAAGGGTTGTAAAGAACCTTCAACTCCACTTTTATAGTGGTTTTGAAGGTTCTTTTGTTTTTTTATGGGTTTGACTCACTCGGTGTTTCCCATTTGAGATATCCCCCTCGAACTGCTGTGAAAGCCAGACAATATGGCAGGGCTCAGTAATGGAAGCCGGTGTAAGTGGTATGTACAGAATTTCTGATTAAAAGAAGCGGTGCAATGTGGAATGCCTGCGATCATGTGACTGCCCACGTACTCCTTGCCAGAGGGCGATCGATCCGTAATTTCGAACGCCGAGACATACGAGATGTGAATTACGAGATGCGAGCCAGGTGAAACATGCGAAACGGCAGCTTTTTTCGCATTTCTGGCCTGACAAAGGTGAAAGGCCTGCCAGAGGGCAGGTTTCTCACCTTAGTTTCCCCTTATCGGCCGATTTTTCCCTAAATTCATGCATAATCGCAGGAATGTCCCCATTATGGCGTCTAATAACCGAAATTCATGCACATTCGCAGGCTTCTTACTCTGTCACGCTGCCTTCAGACCACACTTGGAGAAGGTGAAAGGCGCGCTGGGGAACCTTCTATGAACGGTTATTGCCGAAGCAGTTATGGCGCCGCAGTCGAGTATGAACCAAGAAGCGCGAGTGACAGGGGCGAAATCCCCTATCACTCGCGCTCTTTTACTCATCCCGATGTATGAAATTATTGCCCCGCTTGCGCGCCGTAATAGGCTTGCAGCGCATCTTTGATTCCAAGCGGATTTCTCCGCAGATCCTTGGCACTGAAGAAGGCATCGCCCTTTACAGCCTCAGGATAGTTGAGATTATACTTGAGCTGGTCAATAATCTCCTGCGCTGATTGCCAGCCGCTCTCCCCTGTTCCAAGCTTATAAGGAGAATGGCCGATGTAGAGATCGACATTCGTTCCCGCAACCTCGCCAGCCCACCAATCCACCAGCTTGTCATAACGAGCCGCATTGAAGGACAGGCTCCAGTAAATTTGGGGTACAACATAATCAATCCAGTCCTGGCGGATCCATGTTCTTACATCGGCGGACATGCTGTCATAAGCGGTAACGCCTGCGCTCGTATCGGAGCCGGTCACATCCTTCGCCTTGTTGCGCCATACGCCGAACGGACTGATGCCGAACTTAAGCTTCGGTTTGGCACTATGAATGGATTCCCCCAGCATCCGGACGAACGTATTAATATTATCGCGGCGCCAATCTTCCTTGGTGATCTGATGATTGGCATTGTATGTCCGGTACGTGGCATCGTCGTTTAATGCTCCGGAGGATGGATAGAAGTAGTCATCCAGATGAACGCCGTCAATGTCATAGCCGTTCACAACCTCCATGATCGTATCGATAATATGCTGGCGGGCGTCCGGAATGCCCGGATTGATGAGCAGTCCGTTCCCGGATTTCAGAACCCAGTCCGGCTGCGCTACTGCCACATGGTTGGGAGCCAGCTTGCTGAGATCCGAATCGGTATTCGCCCGGAACGGGTTGAACCAGGCATGAAAAGCCATGCCCCGCCGGTGAGTCTCTTCCACCATGAAGCCAAGCGGGTCGTAATCCGGTGCAGCGCCCTGCTTGCCTGTCAGCACCTTCGACCATGGCACGATGTCTGACGGATAGAGGGCATCACCAGATGGACGCACCTGCACGAACACTGTATTTATCCCCATCTCTTGCAGCTCATCCAGAAGATCACTATATTCCTGCTGCTGAAGCAGTTTGTTACCATGGGATCCCGTTGAAGGCCAGTCCAAATTATAGATAGTGGAAACCCAGACCGCCTTTAACCCCGACTTGCTTCCTCCCCCATTGCCAGCACCAGGATCAGGCATGAGCGTGCCGGAATTCAGATACACCGTCCGGGTCATCCCGTCCCATTCCACCTTTACGCCAAGCGCTTCTCCAACAAACCGCAGTGGAACCATAACTCTACCGCTCTTGAGCTCTGCAGAGGCATCAAGCGTAACGCTGCTTCCGCTTACGTCTGCCGTCTTCTGCCCCGGCCTCATAATAATCGTCGTCGTTCCTTGTCCAATCGTTACCTTCCTCGCAGCCGGAGACCAGTCCACTACAGCTCCGAAATTCTCACTAATAACACGCAGCGGAACCATCGTCACATTGGCCTTGGGAAGCACGTAAGGAGCGACATCACTGCTGATAAGCGAACCGTCCAATACGATGCGGATGTCCTTGGATGCTGCCTGCACACCTTCAGGAACCGGATTCACCGACAACAACATGCTGAACAATAATAGCAAGCTTGCGACTAGCCGAAATCTCATTTGCATTAATCCTCCGAGCCTTGAATTTGAGAATCAAGGAAAGATTCCCCTTTCATTAGACGCTTTACAGGCGGATTTGTTGCTCCTCTGCCCGATTATTGCGCCACCACGCCCCTGTCTGCTGCTGCCTGGCATGAAGAAGACCGGAGCTTAGCAGCCCCGGCCTTCACCGAATCTCGAATCCATTGCAGTCCTCAAACCGCAGATGAGTCACTATTCAAAATGGATCGCTTTGCCCGTCCGCGAGGACTCATACACCGCTTCAAGAATCTCCGAAACGACAAGCGCCTGCTCAGGCGTCACGAGCACGTCTTTATCATTAATAACGGCGTCGATCCAAGTGCGCATCTCCAGCTCTTCCGGGTTCTCGCTTGCGCCGTCATAGAATGCAACACCGCCGGCGTTCATCTCAACTTCATTGACATACAGACGGCTGTTCTTCTCACCGTTGATGCGCAGGCCTTTCTTCATATCAGCGCCTGCTTTGGTTCCGCATAGCGTAACTTTAGCTTCATCAACCTCCAGCGTATTAAGCGCCCAGCTCGATTCCAGCATAATCGATGCACCGTTCTCCATCGTAATCATCGCGAATGCCGAATCCTCTACCGTGAACTGCTTAGGATCCCATGAGCCGAATGCGTTAGCCGCATTCTCGGTCTGGGACAGCTTATGGTAAGCACGGCCCAGAACAACCTTGGGCTTGTAATTGTCCATCATCCACAGTGCAAGGTCAAGCGCATGCGTACCGATATCGATAAGCGGCCCGCCGCCTTGCTTCTCTTCATCCAGGAACACGCCCCACGTTGGAACCGCACGACGGCGGATCGCATGCGCCTTGGCAAAATAAATCTCGCCAAGCTCGCCTGCCGCGCAAGCATCCTTCAAATAGCGGCTGTCAGCGCGGAAACGGTTGTTGTAGCCAATGCTGAGCTTCCTGCCTGTGCTCTTCGCAACATCCAGCATACGGCGCGCATCATGTGCCGTCTTCGCCATCGGCTTCTCGCACAGAACGTGCTTGCCTGCTTCCATCGCTGCGATGGAGATTTCGGCATGGGAATCATTCGGTGTACAGACATGAATGACCGTTATGGACGGGTCACGCAGCATATCGTGATAATTGCTGTATACAGCCGCTTCCTGGTAGCCGAATCTGCGTTTCGCATCCTCCGCGCGTTCCACCACGATATCACAAAAGGCTACCATCTCTGCTTCATGGACTTTAGCTAAACTTGGCATATGCTTTCCATTGGCAATACCGCCGCAACCGATAATGCCGATACGTACTTTGGACATTGATTGTCTACCTCCAGTCAATTGTTCACCAATAATTACGGGAATTTTCAATTGTATGCTTGTTTCATCCCAGTTCAAACACTAGAATAAGTATAGTTGAAAATATGGGGCAAAGTATAGAATCGGAATGGCGTTGCTTTTATGCGATTTTGTCTTAGAAGGGGTGTCATCGTGGAAATTTATAATGAGAAGGTCGTATATGAAAACCCTCTTTTGTCGATTAGAGTATTTCAGGCCCAAAGGGACCACGATTTCTTCATCAATTGGCATTATCATCGGGAATTGGAGCTGCTCCTTGTGGAGGAAGGGATTCTCGATGTGTATATCGATGATGACTATATGCGGCTTCATACCGGAGATATCGCCATGATTGGAGTGAAGCAGCTGCACCGCGACCGCAGTCTCGGCGGCACGCTTAACTATATTGTGCTGCAATTTGATCTGGAGCAGTTCTTCGATCACAGCACCATGCCGTACATGCGCTTCTTCTCCGAGACGAAAAACCCGCTTAGCCGGGCGAATTATATTTTTCGCGAGAATGAAACAGCCAGAGAAGAAGCAGCCGATTGCATCCGGTCGATATTGCATGAGGTCACCTCGAAGCAGATCGGCTATGAGATGGCTGTCAATATGATTATTAAACGTTTTCTGCTGCTCCTCCTTCGCAACGATCCCGGCAGAGTGCTTGCTGAAAGCGAGGATTTCGACCGGCTGCGGCTCCGCGATGTGCTTGATTTCGTAGAGGATCACCTGTCTGAACGCATTCAGGTGGAGGAAGTGTGCAAGCTGGCGAATATGAGCTATTATTATTTTGTTAAATTTTTCAAGAAGGCGATTGGCTTATCGTTCACCGAATATGTGAATTACCGGAAGATCAAGTGGGCAGAGCGGATTCTGCTGACGAAGGATCTTAGTGTATCAGAGGTTGGCGACCGGATCGGGATGCCCAATATGGCGCATTTCTATAAAATGTTCAAAAAATACAACGACTGCTCGCCCAAACAGTTCCAGAAACGCATGCTGGCCTGGAACCGCCATTAAGCTGCGGCATTTCCGCGGGGTATTTCAATGCTGCGGCATGTTTGCAATGCTGCGGCGGTTCTACATTGTGCGACATGTTTGCAATGCTGCAGCATTCCGGCATTGCTGCGGCTTTTTCGGGCGTTGGTGGAGCCTGGCAAGGAGCCGAGCTTGTGCGGCCACTCATATTGAGCCTGCTGTAGAGAGTAGCAACTCCGTAAACATCGAATATTCCTGCGAAAATGCATGCTTTTCTTCGTTCCGGCCTGCTGGGGATGAAATGCCTGCCAACAAGCAGGAATTTCATCCCATTTTCCCTCTATCGGCCCATTCCACCACATATTCATGCCTAATCGCAGGAATTGTGCCAACTACGGCTTATTTAAGCCGTAAAGCCTGCTCATTCGCAGGCTTTCACCTCTACCTGCTTGAGAGCTGCCTCTTCTGCCACTACTTTATTCTACTTTCGCCTACGTCTACTGCCACTTACTCCCCACTACTGCCTCTTCTGCCACTACTTTATTCTACTTTCGCCTACCTCTACTGCCACTTATTCCCCCACTATTGCCTCTTCTGCCACTACCTTATTCTTCTGCAACCTGCCTCAGCTCCAACTACTCCCTCTTCCAGCTCTCCTGCTCTAATCTCTCTGCTGCCTTTCCCTGACCAAGTTGAAGTCAATGCCCCTTACAACACAAAAGCTGGGAGCACCGACTCACTTCGGTGTTCCCAGCTTCTTGGGCATTACGAGCTTGTAGCCGACGCCGCGGATCGATTCGATCTGCACCGATTGCTGGCCAAGCTCCAGCTTCTTGCGAAGCGAGCTGACATGCACATCAACCGTCCGCTGTCCGCCAATGTAATCAAATCCCCAAACAACATTCATCAGGTCATCCCGTGTGATAACCATGCCCGGACGCTGTACCAAATACAGCAGCACTTCGAATTCCTTCGGACGCAGCGGTACGGAATCGCCATTGAGGATAACTTCGTATTTCTCCGGATAGATGTACAGCTCACCTGCGGTAATGACCTTCTCCGAGGATTCACTGACTCTGCCCTCATCATGGTTCGTACGGCGAAGCACCGCTGATACGCGGGCCAGCAGCTCGGCGACACCGAACGGCTTCGTAATGTAATCATCCGCGCCGCATTTCAAGCCCTGTACGACCTCTTCCTCGGCATTCCGCGCTGTTAGCACGATTACCGGCGTCACATTGCCGCTCTGCCGCAGCCGTGACAATATCTCAAATCCGTTCATGCCCGGCAGCATGATATCCAGAATTATTAAATCAAATGAACGCTGCAGCGCCGTCTGCAACCCTTCAGTGCCATGGTCGATCACCGTTGTGTCGTACCCTTCCTGTGTCAGGTTGTAAGAGAGCAGCCTTGCGAGTGTCGGTTCGTCTTCAATAACCAGCACTTTCTGCGACATGTTGACCCCCAGCCTACGCGCTTGTTGCCTTTACGCGATTTGCGCTTTCTTTTTTACAAACTCATCATATCACTGTCTCCATTGGGGGTAAACCTTTTTTCTGTTCCTTCCGGCGCCCCATCCTGTTTCATGAACTGATTCCTTATCCGTCTGCCGGATGGCTTTATTCGCCAGGCTACTGCTGCAATACAGGCAGCTCGATCGTGAAGGTCGAGCCGATTCCGACATTGCTCTCCAACTGGATCGTGCCCTTGTGCAGCTCCACAAGATGCTTGACGATGGACAGGCCAAGGCCTGTTCCGCCTGAGCTTCGCGAGCGCGCCTTGTCTACCCGATAGAAACGTTCAAAGATGCGTGGGAGATCCTTCTTAGGTATGCCGATCCCCGTATCGGTTATGCTGATGCGAATATGCTCGTAATCGACATCCGCTTCATTCATGCCCTCCATCCATGGCTGCAGCACCGGCTCTACCAATATGGATACGACACCGCCATCCGGCGTGTAGTTGATTCCGTTGGACAATAAATTCATCACGATTTGGCGCAGACGATCCTCATCTGCCTCCACATAGAGCCCCGGCTCCACCTTCATCGTAAGCCCAATACTCTTGCGGGCGGCCTCCGATTCCATCAGCTCCACTGTCTTGCTGACGAACGGCCCCAGCTCAATAGGCGAGAACATAAGCGGCACCCGGCGAGACTCAATCTTGGACAGCTCCAGAATGTCGCCGATCAGCCGGTTCAACCGGTCGCTCTCATCATAAATAATTTGCAGAAACGAGCGAGCGGTCTCGGGATCGTTCACCGCACCGCCAAGAAGCGTCTCTGCGAAGCCTTTGACCGCTGCAATCGGCGTCTTCAGCTCATGAGACACATTAGCGACGAATTCGCTGCGCATCCGCTCCAGCCGCTTAATCGCCGATACATCCTGCAGAACAAGCAGCACGCCGCCGAAATCCTCATTCTCATCGAAGATCGGCACAAGATTGAGATCAAGCAGCCGCTCCTCGGGGAAATAAAAGGTAATCTCTTCGCGCAGATGCTCTCTCTGCTCAA
Source organism: Paenibacillus oenotherae (assembly GCF_019443105.1). Lineage (GTDB taxonomy): Bacteria > Bacillota > Bacilli > Paenibacillales > Paenibacillaceae > Paenibacillus_Z > Paenibacillus_Z oenotherae. The sequence continues at coordinate 284,035 of NZ_JAHZIJ010000003.1, read as the reverse complement.
GCCCATCCTGTATAATCTGAGCAAGCTCATATTGCTGCTTCGCTTCCGTATAATGGCGTCCGACAAGCTCGCGGGCTGAGAAGCCCAGCACTTCCTCCGCCCTTCGGTTGAGCAGAACGACCCGTCCCCCGCGATCAATCATCACGATTCCGTTGATCATATTATCGAGAACGCTCGCCAGCTGGCTTTCATTCTGGTGAATGCGGGCCATCTGCACCTGCAGCCCGTCTGCCATCGCATTGATGGCAAGACCAAGCTCCCCGATCTCGTCATTGCTCTTCACTGTCACCCGGGCGCGATAATCCATGGACTTGATCCGTTTGGCTACCCGGGTAATTTGCTCCAGCGGTCTCGTAAGGCCGCGGGCAATCCGGTAGCTGATCAGAGCAGCGACGGCAAACAGAATAAGCAGGCCGATGAAGAGCGCCATCCAGATGCGCTGCATGCTCGCATCAACCTCCTGCAAGCTGAGCGCCATCCGGATAATATCGGACTGCTGCTTGCCCGGCTCTACCTGCATAGCGACATAGAGCAGGTTCGCATCCAGCGTATCGCTATGGCGGATTGCCTTGCCGACCCCGCCTTCTCGTGCTTCGACAACCTCGATCCGATTGGCGTGATTATCCATCATCTTGGGGTCATGGTCAGAATCGCCGACAACGGTACCGTCCCCGCTTATAAACGTTATCCGTGATTCCGTTATTTCTTTGTAACGCACCGCTTTCTCCGTATAATACTCGTACAGCTCCCCCGGCTCACCATGTCTCCAGTCCATCCCATCCAGAATAATCTTCATCTCGCGCACCAGATTATCCTCCAGCGCATTAAGATGGTTAGTCTTGAATGTCTTGCCCATGAATATTCCGGCAGCAAGCACCGAGAAGCCGACCATAACGACCATAATAACCGTCAATCGTACGCGATAACTATTCATTCGTCTCATCCTCCAAGCATACATTCGCCCCTTATCGTACCTGTCCCTCAGGTTTCGCGCCAGCCTTTGAATTATTAAGTTTATGTAAAACATAATGATGCAAGGTGGCAAGCGGCTGCTGAATCATAATCGACAGCACGACCGGAACAGCAGCCAGCGGACTGAAATAGCCCAGCGCCAGCACGATACCAAGCGAGATGTTGCGCATGCCCGAGGCATAGGAGATTGTCACCTGCAGCTCCCGGTTGCGCAGCGGCGCTGTTCCGAAGAAGCCGACCGCATAGCACACCCCCACCATAACAATCGCAAGCGGCACAACCAGTAGAAGATCCCCCCGCAGCACAGTCAGATAGGGCTCGATAGCTGCTGCATTAAGCGCAACGACAGCAACGAAGCACAGCTTGGACAAGGGCGCCGAATAGGGGTGGACGGCCCCCTGAATCCGGCCCTTCGTTGCTTCATGAAGCAGGACGCCAAGGGCTGTAGGGACGACAATGATCAACAGCAGGTCGGCAATCATTTGTCCCGTCTCAATCTCGATATCCGTCCGGAAGAAGAAGTGTATCCCTGCCGGAATAACGAAGGGACTCAGCGCCGAATCGATCACGACCATCGCGAGAATAAGCGGAACGCTGCCGCCGGACATCCCGACCCACAGCACGGTCGAAATACCGAGCGGTATAATAGTGAACAAGACAAGACCGACCACATAGGGCGAATCCGCTCCAAGCACCAGCACGCCCAGCCCGTAAGCGATCAATGGCGACAGAACATGGGCAAGAATGAACGTCCACAGCATAATGCCGGGCTTGCGGATGACCGCCTTCAGATGCCCAATGCCGCAGCCCAGCGCCATCGTCAGCGTAACATAGGCGAAGAGATAGGGGACAGCGGGTACGAACCGGTGCAGCAGCGGCGCAAAAAGAAATCCCAGGACAAGAGATCCGGGGATAATAAGAAACATCCATTGTTCAAACCTTTTATTGAAAGCCAATCCTAAAGTGCGCGTAACGCATCCCTCATTTGTATCGATGAATGAGCCGAGATGAAGATTCCGCCGGGGCAAGCTCCTTCCGGCTCCGTACTGAATTACGAATTAACTGAATACAGGGTCCTTGAACTGGGACAGCTTCGCGAAGGAGTCCTGTTCGACATTGGCATGCAGGCTGTTGCCATGCGCGTCCATCGTAACGATAGCGGTGAAGCCTTTCGTCTGCAGATGCCACATCGCTTCAGGAATTCCGAACTCCATGAAGTCGACGCCATTGACCTTCTTGATGCATCTCGCATAATATTGCGCAGCTCCGCCGATTGCGTTCAAGTATACGGCGCCATGCTCCTGCAGGGCAGCCAATGTTTTGGCTCCCATGCCGCCCTTGCCGATTACGGCGCGGATGCCGAATTTTTTAATAATCGTGCCCTGGTAAGGCTCCTCGCGGCTGCTTGTCGTCGGTCCGGCCGCTTTGACATGCCACTCGCCAGCTTGATCCTTCATCATAACCGGTCCGCAGTGATAAATAACGGCGCCGTTCAGATCGATTGGAGCATCGTGATCCATCAAATGCTTATGCAGCGCATCGCGCCCTGTATGCATTTCTCCATTAATAGTGACGATATCGCCAACCTTGAGGCTCCGCACCTGCTCTTCTGTTATCGGCGTTTGCAGAACGATCTCGCGGCTTTCTTCCTGATGCTCTGCCACGGCTTCCACAGCAGCTTCAGCGGATTTCAACTTCATCGGCGTGCCTGTACCACTCGGATAGATCCATTCCTTGATCTCGCCGGAGGCCGAGTTCAGCAGTACGCCTTGACGGCGGTAAGCCCAGCAGTTGTAAGCAACCGAGACGAAGAAGCTTGCCGGAAGCCGGTTCATAACGCCCACTTTGCAGCCAAGCAGCGATACTTCTCCGCCGAAGCCCATTGTGCCGATTCCGAGCTTATTGGCATTCTCCATTACGTATTCTTCCAGCTGGCGAAGCTCGTTATTTGGGTTCGTATCCTGCGTATGGCGGAACAGCTGCTGCTTGGCAAGCTCATAACCGGTCGTGCGGTCGCCCCCGATGCCAACACCGATGAAGCCCGCGCTGCAGCCCTGGCCTTGCGCTTGATATACCGCGTGCATGATGCATTTGCGAATGCCGTCAAGATCGCGGCCTGCCTTGCCCAGACCTTCAAGCTCAGTAGGGAGGCTATATTGAATATTCTTGTTCTCGCAGCCGCCGCCCTTGAGAATAAGACGCACATCGATGTCATCCTTCTCCCATTGCTCGAAGTGGATGACCGGCGTGCCGGGGCCAAGGTTGTCCCCTGTATTCGCGCCTGTCAGCGAATCTACCGAATTGGTGCGCAGCTTGCCATCCTTCGTCGCACGCGCGATTGCGCTGCGAATCTGGCTCTTCATAATCATTTGGTTCGCGCCTACCGGCGTATGCACGACAAAGGTAGGCATTCCGGTATCCTGGCAAATTGGCGAAACATTGTTCTCCGCCATCTCAATGTTGGTCGCAATTGTGGAGAGCGACAGGCCTGCTCGCGTAGCGCTGTCTTCGACTTCCTGGGCCGCTTGGATCACTTCCCGAACGTCGCCTGGCAGATTGGTAGAGGTCTCTACGATAAGTTTATATACGCTTTCTTCGAAATGCTGCATCAGTAATGATGACTCCTCTCTCTAGTCGCGTTTGTGTATTCACTATATAATATAATAGCATATACAGCACCCGATGTGTGGCAGTTTCATGGCTGCTGCGCGAGGGTTGGCAATATGGATTCCATTGAAGGGGAGCGAGCACGAGAGTGGACAGCCATAGTCATTTTATCGCCCATATGTACCGGTTGAGATATATCGAGCGTTGGAGCCTCATGCGCAATACGACCCGTGAAAATGTGGCCGAGCACTCCTACCATGTCGCGCTGCTTGCCCACATGCTGTGCGAGATCGGCAATCATATCTATGGACGGTCGCTTAATGCCGACCGGGCTGTAACGATGGCGTTATTCCATGACGCCACCGAAGTATTCACCGGCGATATTCCAACGCCCGTGAAGCATCATAATCCGAAAATGCTGTCAGCCTTTCGCGAGATCGAGTCCCTTGCCGCTGAGCGGCTGCTGGGCATGGTGCCCCAGCAATTGCATGACGTCTACGCTCCGCTAATCGGCGGACATGGCGATGCCAGCGGCAATAGAGGTGCGGCTGCCGGCACGGGCTTGGCTGCTGCCGCGGGCGGCGCTATGGCCAGCGACTATGAGCTGCATAAAATACTGAAAGCAGCCGACCTGCTGGATGCCTACATCAAATGCCTGACCGAATTGTCGTCCGGCAATCGGGAGTTCGCCGTCGCCAAAGGCCAGACGGAGAACAAGCTCGCTCTGCTTGCCATGCCCGAGGTGGACTGGTTCCTCTCCCACATGGCGCCAAGCTTCAGCATGACGCTCGATGAGTTGTCGAGGGAAGACTGAGTCCCGTTGATAAACGGCCGCCGCTGCGGCATTGTACAAAAAGCCTGCATGTGGTCGGCCAACCGCCGTCATGCAGCGAAACACCGCGCCGGGAGCTGTGCGCGGTGCGACAAGCCTTCACAACACCGCCCGCACGGCGGGAATGTGAAGGTTTTTTTTGCATGCTCAAGCGGCCCCACATCTTCAATGCCCCTATCGCGGGAATGTGAAGGCTTTTCGACATTTGTCCCCTGCATACCCCGTAGTGACTTTTATCACATAGCCTTTCGCCCCTATCTGTCATGATGGCTTTACAAACCTACACACAAGAGAGAGAGAGAGGGAAGGCAATGTTTGATATCGTTACTCTTTCGCGGCTTCAGTTCGCTTCTACGACGATCTTTCATTTTTTCTTCGTGCCGCTGTCCATAGGGCTTGCCCTGCTGATCGCAATCATGGAGACGATGTATGTCGTCAAAGGCAATGAGATGTACAAAAGGATGGCTAAATTCTGGGGCAAACTGTTCCTGATCAATTTCGCGGTCGGCGTCGTTACCGGGATTCTGCAGGAATTCCAGTTCGGGATGAACTGGTCCAATTATTCCCGCTTCGTCGGCGATGTGTTCGGGGCGCCGCTCGCTGTGGAGGCGCTGCTCGCTTTTTTCATGGAATCGACCTTTATCGGTCTGTGGATATTCGGCTGGGAGCGGCTGAGCAAGAAGGTTCATCTGCTCTGCATCTGGCTCGTTGCATTCGGAACATCCATGTCGGCCTTCTGGATTCTTGCCGCCAACTCCTTCATGCAGCGTCCGGTCGGCTTCGAGATTAATAACGGACGGGCGGAGATGAACGATTTCTTCGCTATTCTGACTAACGGCCAGCTGCTGGTGGAGTTCCCGCATACGCTGCTTGGCGCTTTCGCCACGGGCGCGTTTCTTGTTACCGGGATCAGCGCATACAAGCTGCTGAAGCGTCAGGATGCCGATTTCTTCCGCAAATCCTTCCAGATCGCTGCGATCGTCGCAGTGGTCACCTCCATCGGCGTTGCCATGTTCGGCCATCAGCAGGCGCAATATCTCGTCAAGACGCAGCCGATGAAGATGGCGGCAAGCGAAGGACTGTGGGGCAAAAGCGGCGATCCTGCCGGCTGGACGGTCACGGCATTCATCGATACGGACAATCAGCGCAACACAGGGGAGATCAAAATCCCTTATCTGCTGAGCTACCTGTCCTACAGCAAATTTTCCGGCGAGGTCAAGGGCATGCTGGAGCTGCAAGCCGAGTATGAGCAGACCTACGGCCCGGGCAACTATATTCCCCCTGTCAAAACAACCTTCTGGAGCTTCCGCATTATGGTTGCGTGCGGCTCGGCCATGATTCTGATGGGCATGTACGCCGTCTATCTGACCATTCGCAAGAAGTGGGCGCGGCCGAACAAATGGTTTCTGCGCTCCATGGTCGCCGGCATCTCGCTCCCTGTCATCGCTAATACATCTGGCTGGATTATGACCGAGATCGGGCGCCAGCCGTGGACCGTGTTCGGGTTGATGCGGACGGAGGACGGTATTTCGCCGGGTGTATCCGCAGGCGAGGTTCTGTTCTCGCTGATCGCCTTTAACGTCATCTATGCCGTGCTGGGAACGATTCTGGTCTATCTCTTTATCCGTGTGATCAAAAAGGGGCCTTTCGAGGAAACCAAACCGCAGCAGCGTTCAACCGACCCTTATGAGGAGGGATACCATGTCTCTTAATGAATTATGGTTTCTGCTAGTAGCCGTTCTGTTCACCGGATTCTTCTTCCTTGAAGGCTTCGATTTCGGTGTGGGCATGTCCACCGCGATTATCGGCAAGACGGACAGGCAGCGCCGCGTGCTGATCAATTCCATCGGCCCGTTCTGGGACGGCAACGAGGTGTGGCTGCTGACCGCAGGCGGAGCGATGTTCGCTGCCTTCCCGCATTGGTACGCCACGATGTTCAGCGGATTCTATACCCCGCTTGTATTCGTCCTGCTTGCTCTGATCGGCCGCGGCGTCGCCTTCGAATTCCGGGGCAAGGTCGATGCGCCGCAATGGAAGAAGACGTGGGATGTCATCATCTTCCTCGGCAGCATGCTGCCGCCGCTTCTGCTGGGCGTTGCCTTCTCCGCCATTCTGAAGGGACTGCCCATCGGGGCAGACATGGAGATGCGCGCCGGATTGTTCGACATCGTCAATGGCTATACGCTGCTCGGCGGCATTACCGTCGTCATGCTCTGCCTTGTCCATGGGTTGATGTTCACCACGCTGCGCACGACAGGCGAGCTTCAGCAGCGCGCCCGCATGCTGGGCAGAAGGCTGCTGCCGCCGCTTGCCCTGCTGCTCGTTGCCTTCGCCGTGTACACGTATTATGCGACAGATGTGTTTCAAGTGCGCGGCGCAATTCTTGGCGTAATTGCCGCACTTGGCCTGGCCGCGTTCCTGCTGTCCGGTTATTATATGAAGCGGCAAAAGGACGGCTGGGCTTTCACGATGACCGGAGCGGTGATCGCCCTGTCGGTCGCGTCGATCTTCATCGGCCTGTTCCCGCGCGTGATGATCAGCTCTACCGACAGCGCTTATAATCTGACGATTCACAATGCCGCGTCCGGACACTATTCGCTGCAGGTGATGACGATTGCCGCACTGACGCTGCTGCCGTTTGTGCTGGGCTACCAAATATGGAGCTATTTCGTCTTCCACAAGCGCGTCCGCGAGAAGGATCATCTGGAGTATTGAGCCATGGGACGCTCATTGATGAAATACAGCGGCATCCGCTCCGTCTTGCTTGTCACCGCCGTGCTGACTCTCCTGCAAACCGCAGCGATTATAGGGGCAGCCTACTGGCTGGCAGAGACCATTTCCGCCCTGTTCGCAGGAGAGCCGCTCGCGAGGCAGGCTTGGAGCATGCTGCTGTTCCTGCTCGCCTTTGCCGCCCGTCATGTGATGACTACGCTCCAGCAGAAGGCGGCGTACCGCTTCGCCTCCGCTACCAGTGCCGCCATGCGGCGGGAGCTGATGGAGAAGCTGTTCCGGCTTGGCCCGCGCTTCTCGTCTGTTAAGGGAACAGGCAATCTGGTTACGCTCGCGCTGGAGGGCGTCACGATGTTCCGCAGCTATCTGGAGCTTATTATTCCCCGTATGGCGGGGACAGCAGTCATTCCCGCTATCGTGCTCGGCTATGTATACTGGCTGGATGTACGCTCCGGGATCATTCTTACCCTTACGATGCCCATTCTGATCGTATTCATGGTTCTGATCGGACTGGCGGCACGCAAGGGAATGGAGGCGCAGTGGGAGTCTTACCGCTCGTTATCGAACCATTTTGTCGATTCGCTGCGCGGCCTTGAAACGTTAAAATTTCTGGGGCAAAGCCGTGCTCACGCCTCCATGATTGCCCGTGTCAGCGATAAGTACAGAGCCGCTACGATGCGCACGCTGCGGGTTGCTTTTCTGTCCTCCTTCGCGCTGGACTTCTTCACGATGCTCTCGGTTGCATCGGTTGCGGTCAATCTGGGACTCCGCCTGGTGAATGGCGAGATTATGCTGTTCCCGGCGCTGACGGTTCTTATTCTGGCCCCGGAATATTTTCTTCCCGTGCGGATGGTAGGGGCGGATTATCATGCTACGCTGAACGGCAAAGAAGCCGGAGAGGCGATTCAGGCCATTATCGATGAGCCGCTGGATGATGAGCCTGCGCGCATGCTCAAGCAGAAAGTTGAGACGCCTGTAGCGGAGAATGTCGGATCTATGGCAGGCGCATTGCCATTCGCCAGATATGCTGCAGCTGAGAAGCCGACGGTATCGTTGACGCTGTCATCTGTCAGTGTGCAGCATGAGGCGGAAGGCGCCTGTTCGTTGAAGGATATCTCCTTGCACATCAAGGGACCCGCGAGGATTGGCATCATCGGGGCAAGCGGGGCTGGCAAATCGACCTTGATCGACGTGCTGAGCGGCTTCAAGACCCCTAGCGGCGGGACGATGAATTGGAGCGGCATGCCCTCCGGCTCGGAGGGCAATGACGGCGGCTGGCGCAGCGGGATTACCTATATTCCGCAGCAGCCATATATTTTCAGCAGCTCGCTTGCTGACAATATACGTTTCTATATGCCTGATGCTTCCGACGAAGCCGTCCGGGGGGCAGCAGCCGCTGCCGGATTGGCGGAGCTTGCTGGCCAATTGCCGCAGGACATCCATGAGATGATCGGAGGCGGCGGCCGTCCGCTTAGCGGAGGGCAGGCGCAGCGCGTCGCGCTGGCTCGCGCTTTTCTGGGGGGACGTCCTGTTGTTATGCTGGATGAGCCGACCGCCCATCTCGATATTGAGACGGAATACGAGCTGAAGGAGCAGATGCTGCAGCTGTTCCGGAACAAGCTGGTGTTTCTCGCGACGCATCGGCTCCACTGGATGCCGGACATGGATCACATTATCGTGCTGCGCCAGGGCATGGTCGCCGAGACCGGAACGCATGAGCAGCTATTGGCGCGGAGAGGCGTGTACTACGAGATGATGACAGCACAGCAGGAGGGATTGCATTGAAGAGTCGGGAATCATGGCTGGCCCCTTACGTTGCCCGCTATTTCTGGCAGTTTGCCATCATTGTCGGCTTGGGTGCAATTGCCCTGCTGTCCGCCGGAGCGCTCATGTTCACCTCGGGAGCACTCATCTCCAAGTCAGCGCTCCGGCCGGAAAATATTCTGATGGTCTACGTGCCGATCGTCGGCGTCCGCACATTCGGCATAACTAGAGCGGTTATTCATTACATCGAGCGGTTGACGGGGCATCACGTGATACTGCGGATACTGTCCGGGATGCGGGTCCGGCTGTACCGTATTCTTGAACCGCAGGCGCTGTTCCTCTCCTCCCGGTTCCGCACAGGCGATCTGCTTGGCGTGCTGGCCGATGATGTGGAGCAGCTGCAAAATGTCTATCTGCGGACAATCTTTCCCGCTGCCGCGTCACTGGTTATCTACGCCGCTATTGTTATTATGCTGGGCACCTTCGATTGGGGCTTTGCCATTGCTGCCGCCTTGTATATGGGTTTTCTGCTCATCGTTCTGCCCTGCATCTCCCTGCTGCTTACGCATCGCAAGAACAGAGCGGTTAAACGCGAGCGCAGCCATCTATATCAGAAGCTGACGGACGCTGTGCTGGGCATGGCGGATTGGACGCTGAGCGGTCGCCATGCGGGATTCATACGGAGCTATGAAGAGGATGAAGCGGCTGTCGCCCGCAAGGATGCCGGGCTGAGAAGCTGGGCAAGATGGCGTGTGCTGATCGGGCAGATGACGGTCGGCCTCGCCGTCGTCACTACGCTCTACTGGGCAGGAGGGCAATATGAGCAGCAGCTGTTGTCCGCTCCGATGATCGCCGCTTTTGTACTTGCCGTGTTTCCTGTTATGGATGTGTTTCTCCCCCTGTCCGATGCCGTGGAACGCATCCCGCAGTATCGCAGCTCGTACGACCGGCTTCATGATATTACGGCCAGAGGCGGGGGGGATGATGGAAATTCGGTTGCGGCTGGTGGACATTCTGGTGCGGACAGCCGCATGATGAAGGATGCCGCCGCTGCCGCGAAGGGGCAGGCCCCCATCTCGTTCCACAACGTCAGCCATCGCTACAGCGAAGCGGAGCCGTGGACCGTGCGCGAGCTGTCGCTGCACATCCCGCAAGGACACCGGATTGCAGTGCTGGGCCGCAGCGGAGCGGGCAAATCCACCCTGCTCAAGCTGCTGCAGGGAGCACTGATCCCAGGTAGAGGAGCCGTAACGATTAATGGCGTGAGCGCAGCGCAATACGGCGAGGACATTCCGCGTATTGTCTCCGTATTGAATCAAAGCCCTCATCTGTTCGATACATCGATTGCCCATAATATCCGGCTCGGCAGACGGGATGCAACAGATGAGGAGGTCCGGCAGGCCGCCAAGGCGGTCATGCTGGATGAGATGATTCAATCCCTGCCGTTAGGTTATGACACGCCGATGCATGAAGCGGGACGCCGATTCTCCGGCGGGGAACGGCAGCGTGTAGCGCTGGCCCGCATCCTGCTGCAGGATACGCCCGTCGTCGTACTCGATGAGCCCACTGTCGGACTTGATCCCATGACCGAGCGCGAGCTGCTCTCGACTATATTCCGAACATTGGAGGGCCGAACGCTGATCTGGGTCACCCATCATCTCGTCGGAGCAGATCAGATGAATGAGATCGTATTTATGGACGGGGGCAGGATTACGATGCAGGGAAGCCATGCAGAGCTGATGAACCATCATCCCCACTATCAGCGGCTGTACCGGCTTGACCGGCCCGGGGCTCCCGCTCGTGAAAAGAGGCTGTCCGAAATAGTCTAATCTCCAATAATTCAGTCCCAAATGATGTGAAGGGATGCCTCCAAAACCACTAAAAGCGGGATTGGAAGCATCTTTTTCGTTGGATATGGGACTTAGCGTAGTGGGGCGCTGAAAACATCAAGCAACTCAACCGCCGAACCAAGAGCTCGTGCCTTTCACCCTCCCCAAGTGTGGTTTGAAGGCAACGTGATGGAGTAAGAAGCCTGCGAATGTGCATGAATTTCGGTTATTAGACGCCATAATGGGGACATTCCTGCGATTATGCATGAATTTAGGGAAAAATCGGCCGATAAGGGGAAACTAAGGTGAAAAACCTGCCCTCTGGCAGGCATTTCACCTTCATAGGGTCAGAATCGAGCAAAAAACTGCTGTTTCGCATGTTTCGCCTAGCTCGCATTTCGCTCTCGCATCTCGTTTGTCTCGGCGTTTGAATGACGGATCTCGTCCTCTGGCGACGAGTATGTCAACAGTCTGATGATCGAGTAGGAGTTGAGATTGCCAACAAGGACTTTCTGGACAGACGCGTTGTTCATAAAATATATTTCATTAACTCCTGGTCAAAATAAGTGTTAAGGCTACGCATCATCGGGCCCGATTGTTCGCACTTCAATATTAGCCATAGCAATCCCCTTTCCTCTTTCCTAAGGGAAAATCAACCGCCTGCCCGAGAGACGCTCTCCGCGATTGCCTGACGCTCCGCATCCGTGTAGATGCCGAGCCGCCAGAAGGCTGCTCCCCTCAAATCATAGCGTTTGGCGAGACCCAGCTTGGCAGTTACTGTACGCTCGGTCTCACTATCTATCGAAATGCCGAGCATCAGCTTATCCTTGGGCACGCCCTGCTTCAGCGTCATCCGGATCGCTTCATCCACCTTGGCATTCGGCTCCGGGCTGCCGTCTCTTGTATAATCATAGGCCATCAGAACGAGATGATCCGCTGTACGGGCAAGCGAAGCATAATCGTAGCCCCGGTAAGATCCGTTAGGGGGCGGAACGGCAAGCGACAGCTTAACACCGTCCGGCAGCCCCTTATCGAGCAGCGCCGTATATTCATTCAGCAGCCTGCGCGGTGTCTCCGGTGCGTCCTTCCAGCCCAATCCCTCGTAATCAAGGACAACACCCTGAAACCCTTTGTCCTTCACCGTGTTCACGATCGATTCGATCGAGCGGTCGCGAAGCGCAGGCGTGCTCAGCATCTTGGACAACTCCCCTTTGCCGTCAACGGCATAGACCATCAGGAAAGGCTTCGCGCTGTCCGCGGCAGCTCCTTGGATGAGAGCCTCGGGCGTAATGTCTCCCGCTGCTTGCGGCCACTTATATTCCTTTCCACCGGTCGTCCATTCCCCATTCTCATCAATGCGGCTCCAGCCGAAGGCTACCTCATTAAAGGATGGAATCCATGCACGCTGGTCGAAGGAACTAAGCGCGTAGAAGCCCAGCAGTTCCATCTCTCTCTGGGGTGAGACGATGACGACAGTGCGGCTCGCACCGTCCCAGCTTACATTCGCGCCGAACTGCCTGCCGAAGAAAGCAAGCGGGATAAGCACCCTTCCCTGCTGCATAACGGGCGCTCCGGCAAGCGCGATTTCCGTGCCGTTAACAGTCGCCTTCTTGCTGCCGATGCGCAGCCTAACATCTGCCGTGCCGCCCCGGCCATCAGGGCCTGCCGCCTGAACCGTTTTACCTTTGGCATCCCATACGACAGTCACGCCAAGCGCTTCAGCAATGCCGCGGAACGGTACCAGCGTTACTCCCCCAGCAACCTTAGGCTCGCTGTCCAGAGGCAGTGCGACTTGATCCAGCACAATCGTCACCGGCTTCGATTTCACCGTTGCCGCTCGCGCGCTGCCCTCTCCAATACCGCCAACCGCCAATAGTCCCGCCAACAACAACATTGCTGCTTTTCCCCGAATCTGTCCCATTGTATCTCCTTGTAATTTCATAGTTTGATAGACTGATCCCTATTATAGCAAAAAGATAGGAGCATATCATTGAAAGGGAGATTCGCGGCAAACAAGCGAGAGGAAGTGTTCTTCCCAGCCGTACATTGTGACTTTTTCACCAGTCTTCTTGGGAGTATACTCCCTTTTTTAAATTAACATTTATTGAGTATATTTATATATAATTATGCTTCTTACCTACTATTTACACCTTCGGTTGGCGAATGTATATTGAAAGCAGGAGACGATTTGGGATACAAAAGTTTCCTTACTTGCGTTATAGCAATAAATGAAAGGAAGGAGGAATGATGACTTACTGTACCTATCTTACTTGAGAAAGGATGCTGTCAGTAGCGATCATCTGAATTAGCTGAGCCCTTCAGAGGGACGGCGCAGTAGAAGAGCCGGATTCATGAATCAAAGATTTGTTGAGTAATCCATTATCTGAGAAGAGGAGAGGATTATGACATGAAATCCATTCAAAAAATATTGACCGGTTTCGTTATGCTCACATTGATCATGGGAGTAGCTTTTGCGGGGTCCGCATTCGCGGCCGGAGAAGTGAGACTCATTCAATCCAACCTGTACCTTGGCCCGTATGGTTACGTCGGATTCAGCGGACAGATCGAAGTTCAGAATATTGCCCCTACCAAGACAGTGACCGTCCATTATACAACAGATAACACAAACTGGTATTCAAAGAACGCAAGCTATGTCGGCCCGACAAGCGGCTCTTATGAGAGATGGGATTTCGCCGTTTCGACAAGCTCCCTTAACAACACCAACCCGGAATTGTACGGTCTGAGCTTCATTAAGTTTTACCTTGAGTATAACGTATCGGGGTCGACATACTATGACAATAATGGCGGTTCCGATTACTACAATGAGCCGTACAGCTTCGGACCTAGCTCCACCATTCTGAGCGCACGGAATGTGCTGAGCAACTACGGACAGGTGACAAGCAGCACTAATTTCAATGGCAGCGTTATTGTCAAAAATATTGCTTTTGCCAAGACCGTAAAAATCCTCTATACCACTAACAACTGGTCGACGACGCAAACCGGCTTTGCCTCCTATACCGGAGCGGCCAACAATTTCGGTACGGCCGAGCACTGGAACTATTCGTTCACCGTGCCTAGCGGCAGCACAGTCAAGTTCAAGATTGAGTACACTGTAGGCGGCAGCACCTATGTGGATGACAACTACGGCGCGACGTATACAGCGACATAAGCAGGCTGTTATGAAGAAGGCGGCTGAGCAGGTTATTCCTGTTCGGCCGCCTTTTCAAATCATTTAGAGACAGAGATTTTCATCGAAAACAGGATACAAATAGGGTTGTAATTTAAACACTTCATCCATTATTGCAGCATCATAATTTTTATAGCTGGCTTCGATGATTAGCGTGTTAAATAAGTAAAATACTTTTCCGGCAAATGAACGAGGAATATGTGACTGCCCTTCAATCAGCAGCCTGTATGCGTCCAGCTTTTCATGAAGCTCCTTGAACGTGCCAGGATTTATTATTTTCTCTGGTCGAAGATCCAACACGATTCGTTTAATCAGTGGCTCGATTTCACTTTCAATTTGAGATAACTTTTCTTCATTCAAACTCCACATCCCCCTTCACGTGTAATTCGATTTATGAATTCCCGATAGCATTATTCGTATACGATTCCACCATTCTCATATCTTTCGTCGAGATAAATAGGCGTTTTATCAATTGTGTATACATATAAAGTATCCTTTTTAACACTTTTATCTAATGTGACATTTACAAAATGGCTTCTAGATCCCACTAGAGAGTCTTTTTTGAATGAAAGTTCCTTTAATTGTCGGCCTGCTATGGCCGAGTCAATCATTGTCCACTTCAAAATAAAACAATTTATTGTTCGAATCCCAATAAAATTTCCCAATATAATTATTGGGTACAACATAATCATTAAATTCCTCACTATATGTCCAATGATGCGCATTCACCTGAGACAGAGTTAAATGAATTGATGGCTTCCAATTCGAAACTTCCACCCACTCATACGAATTTTCGAGTTGTTTGATCATTTGCTCGCTTAGAAATATGTACCCCTTCATTCTATACGAACTTGGGCCAAAATGGGATTCTCCGATCCTATCCACTTGCCAAACAGCTTTCTCGACTTTCTCTAATCGGGGAAACCGATTCATGATTGGTTCAATGTCCGTTCTAGTCATGCTCTTTTCTACAGTGGGATAAAAAACAGGCTTCATGAATATGACTATCACTACCGTAACTAGAGCTAACAGCAGCAGCAGCGACAAAGCAGTGGCTATTGCCATTTTTTTATTTTTTAAGCTCAATTTATTTCCCGCCTCATAAGATGAACTCTCGCACTCACATGTTCAACACGCATGAATGGTCTTTCTAAAGTACACACTTCCGAGTGATCAAAAGTAGGCAGATGCTTTCATCGCTAATACTTTAAGGCCTGTTCATACAACGTTTTTTTCGCTCTATAGTCCTGTGACCCTTTTTCCGGAATAACGACTAGTGGGCCTAGACCCTCTGTTGAGATTAACTTCTTTTCTAGAGCAATATGGAGTAAGTAGAAAGCTCTGTAGTTTAATAATTGTGCGACTTCTTCTTTGTCTAATACTTCTTCGTTAGAGACAGCCCGTCTGCATTTATAAATAAACATTTCCTTCGAAACAGCCTTACTATGAAAAGTGAGACCTGCTCGAAATTCGATAAGCTTGAGAATATATCGTTTAAAAGTGTAACTGTCCCCTGTGTAACGATAGTCGTCGATTCCCTCAAAATGTCGTTTATTGCATGTATTTTATCCATCTAAATCTCCTGTATTAAGGGATTTAATCATTCCTGTTGTTTGCTCCTCCTACATTTACAACGTGACCGCTATTTCTTCCCTATCGTGTCTCATGTCCTTTATTTCACCTAATTTCTATCAGTACAGTTTGCGTACAGGCCCTAATATAAGTGTATATTTTCTTATATAACTTCCACCCCAATATTATAAAGAAGGAAGAGCAATATCATCTAACTTTCTCATAAATATCCTCTCGGATAAAGAAAGATGTGGTGTTTTATCACTACCTACAAGCTGGTGAGGCTCGGTCAGGCTAAGGCTAGGCGTAACAAGCACCTTGTTCGCGGTATGTGAAAAAGGCCTCGCCGGAAAGCGAGACCTTTAGTATTTCATACATTTACTATCGGAATACTACATGTCACAGACATTTCTTTATTTCCACAAATTCATCCACTATATCGTGGATACCCTCTCTTCTGCATGTAGGAATAAGAACAATACCATCCTGTTTTTTCGCTTCTCTCACGATTGCTTCAATTCTTGGTCTTAACCTGGTAATAAAATCTGAATTAAGCCATGGGAAACAATACAAAATACTTCCGCGTGCCATTCCAATCGCCGCTGACGCATTCCATCTTTCATTGCCGATGCCGGCAAATTTATGATTTATTCTTTCTGGGGTAAGACCGAAATTGTGAATAATCTGATCGTATGACAACGAGACATTCGAGTCACTCAATCCTTTTATAATTTGTTTCTTCACGGAAATTGAACGATACCAACCTAGCAGCCCCCGTGTCCGCTCTTCTTCGCCAACATAGCAAGCAACTCGTTGTAACGTTTTCTGATCGAGAGGTTTGTCGTCTAATTGAACTTGGCCATCAATAACTACTCCTCTCCCGCTTAAAGCATACGAGAGCCCCCATCCTCCTGCACCACATTCACAAATAATTCCATAAGCCCTCCCACTCGAGAAAGTATAGCTAAAATCGTGGCACAGATCACGCATTTGTCCATAGTTGCTGAGTTTAGGGTCAGTAATGGTAGTTAGATTTGAAACCTTTAATTGAACCATGTTAGCGGATTCCACCATTCTTTTTTAAATCCTACTTATACTGCATTCAGTACTTCAAAAGATCCAGGTCTATTACTTATTCTAGCTATTGATTGCAATGCGCTGTCTACACCTGAATCAATGGTTGTAAATAATTGATTTTTGTCTCAAATTTCACAATAACCTGCTGACTCAGCGGGTTCGTCAATTGCCACTCATCTGACTCGCAGATATTGCAACGCTGCCGTAGAGTCCCACATTTATCCCGAATACAGGAAAGGATACCTCCTGTTTCTCAAGCAGGTTGCCTCATATATCGAAACGATAATTGTTAAGTCTCGCGATTCCGACAAAAACCTTGTCTCGGATTTCGACAACATCACCGTGACCGTTGAATAAATAGTATCCTTTAAGTCCCTTACTATCTTCTTTCGTAATGAGTCCTTTGCCTCTCGAATAAATCGATTTTTGAGTACTGCTGTTCCGCCATTTACTTCGGCCTCTGCAATAACTTCAGCTCCGTCATAATAGTACCGAGTTGTCTTGCCTCCTTCACTTCTCTCATACAACAGTCCATCCCAAGGTTCTTTCGGGACTTACCGACCGATTCATTCGGCACTGGGTGGGGGTAAAAGAAAGACCAAGCGAGAATTATCTTCACTTGGTCTTTTCATAGAATTTTACAGCAACTGTGTAATCGAATGATACGTACCTTCGGTTATAAACGTTCCAGTGATTCGTTCGTTAATAAATCTCGTTACGTCAAGTGCATCGTAGTCTTTGATATTTTCGTCTTCCTTATAAACTAATTTGACGTTTGCTAGCCCCTGTTCAACTAATTGTTTACCTAACTTAGTCTTTCCTTGATGTAAATAGTATTGTCCTAAATCAACAAAGTTTTTCACATGTTGATTGCATATGTTTATTGATTCATTTAACAGATCAATAAACTTTCTTGAATCAGTGGGCTTATAGTGCCATGCGAGTAGATATAAGATAATCGCATTCGTTGAACTATCAGACATCTTCTTTACTTCTAATAAATTTACTAATTGCTTTTCATTCATCCCTCCAAGATACCATTCAGAGAAGAAAGATAACAATATTGTGAATAAGGGGTTATCTTTATGCTTGCTGAGTGCTGATTCCAATAATGATACTGCTCTTGCATAGTCCCCTAGTGGAGGCAATGTTTCAAGTATGACCAACCTCGCCCAAGCATCAATATCTTCAGGAGTTTTTTTAAGATAATCCAATAGTAACTCTTCAGCTTTTTCAAGTGTGAACTCGTTAGGTGTTTCAACTAATTGCAAAACAGTGCCTTTAAGGGTTAAGTCATTCATTGCATC
The DNA here is from genome assembly GCF_019443105.1 of Paenibacillus oenotherae. GTDB lineage: Bacteria > Bacillota > Bacilli > Paenibacillales > Paenibacillaceae > Paenibacillus_Z > Paenibacillus_Z oenotherae. Next base: position 266,158 of record NZ_JAHZIJ010000003.1, on the reverse strand, counting down.
ACCCTTTTCTAATTAATTAGGTTACCAATTACTCGTGTAGCTGTTCCCATAAATGCGTCAACATTTATTATTGTACCATTCGCATCTGCATAAAATCTTATTGTGACATCATAACCATTAATGCTTGTATGCATTTGATTCGATCCTTGTTGGATTTTTTTCGGATCGATAGAGCCAATTTTCCCAGTTACACTATTAAAGATAGATTCCCTGTTGTTCCCTAATTTCATGATTCCACCCTTAATATGGTCCTGCGAGAACATGTGACTTTCGTAACGCTTGTATAGATCAGTTTTGAAGCTAATGTTTGTAAAACAGGGTCCATATAACTGGCGTCTTGTTTTTCTTGATGGTCTGTACGACCAAGCGTTTGCCTGTTACCTCTTGCATCATATTCATAGGTTTCATTAGACTGCTCATTCGTCTTAATTCGGTTCAGCGCATCGTAGGTACATCCGTATGTCTGTGAATTCTCTGTCCGTGTCTGAATATTTTTATTATTATCATAGACATACTGGTACGAATTGATAACGTTCCCCGTATAGATAGGATGTTTTCATATCATTTTTAGGATATGTTTAAATCAAGTTTCAAAATTGGTAATTAATAAAAAAACCACATGGAGTCGCTACACTCACATGTGGATAAGTAGTTCATTCTCTAATCTCACCAGTCTTTCTTTTTACAATTTTATCATCACCATCAACGTTAATTACATAAAAATCTCGATATAAGAAGTACGATTCTACATCGGCAACTGCATCTTTAGGTAGACTATATCTCGTATTGCCTTCACTATCGATCAACTCTGCTCTGCTTCCGTTTTTCACATATGCTAATCCTTCTTTGAAAGGTAATGCAACTTCATATTTGGGCGGAATTATTTCCTTACCCGAACGATCCATATACCCATGCTTCATTTTTACTGTATCAAGATAAACCGTTGTCCCCTCTGAGAAGCTACTGCCCATTCGGTTACTTGGTTGTATCACAATTTCTCCAAATTTATTAATATAGGCAAATTTATTATCACCGAACCTAACAAGTGATAACCCTTCTGAAAAAGCTCCCATAGGAGAATATTCTTTATTAGCCAGAATCTCCTGACCTTCTGAATTAATATAGAAAGCTGTACCGTTTTGGCTTACCATTGCTATATCTTCATAAAATGGGCTCGCTTCATCATACTTAGCTTCTATTGCAATATCTCCACTTTTTTTTAAATATCCAATCTTTCTATTTTTTTTAAAAGCATACATACCTGAAGAATACATCAAAATTTCATCTATCATTTCATTTGAATATGATTGCTTAAGGTCGCCTCGTTGATTGATAAGAGAATATCCAGTACTCGTTCTTACCCATGCCTGACCATCAGTAAATGAACCTGCTTTCACATACATAAAATCAAGTACGATATTACCTTTGAGATCTATATAGCCCCACTTATCGTCCTTTAGAGCCGCAGCCATCCCTTCGTGAAATGGTTCTATGTCTTCATAAGTTGGTGGAATGACCGTTTGCCATTTGCTATTAATAAATCCCCATTTCCCTTCCTCTTCAATTGGGAATAATTCATCGATTTGAGGAATCAGTACGGACATTTCTTCATTGTTACCAGTTTCGGAATTCATAGAAACACCTCCATTATAATTACTACATCCACAAATCCACCTTCAAGAAGAGATGGTACTCCAAACGATCGTTAATTATTGTTTTCAGTGATTCAGAATGCTTTTAACTGTTTGAGCTTTACTTATATAAGTATTATACAAGCTAACACCGTTGGGATTATTAATAAAACTAAGTATGAGATTATGAGGTTCAATTTCAAACCCTACAATTCCACCTAAATTAATCACAACAGGGAATTTATTCTCTTTAATCAACCATTCTCCACTTAGATTCACTCTAAATAACTCACCTAAATAATAGGCAGAATTGATCCATGTTTCCTCTGACTCAACTTCTTTCAACAAACCTTCTAACCGTTTGATTGTCTCGGGATCATTAACATCCAACTTATTTTGTTCAATAAAAACCTTTGCATTTGCTATAGATTGTTCATTGAATACCCACTTATAGTTAAAAACGATTTTAGGTTGTATTGTATTTTTTTCAAACCAGTCTAATGCATATTCCTTTGTAATATTTACTATACGGAGCAGCTCTTGACGCAGTGATTCCTCATCTTCAAAAGAGTGCCATTCATGATCCCTTTGGTCGATGAAATAATAACTTTGCACGTAACGTGAAGAGGTATAATAATTTACTCTAAACGCATTTTTATGCCATCCGCTTGTTTCAAATTCTATCGATTGCTGCGCATGACCTACCTTTCTTGAGAACAACCATGAATTTCGTGTTTTTGTATATTCGAACCCTAATTCAAGAAAACTGGGAGTTACAATTTTCTTTATTTCCTTAGATAGATTCACAAAATCACCTCTTCTATTTTAATAACCTAATTATTGTAATTATTGGGAATCTTGGAAACAGGAATCCAGACGATCCCCCTCCGGATCCTCCTATCGGTGGACCTTTAGGCGTAGGTACACCCTCTGGATAATATCCAACACTGGGATTTAAAATGTCAAGAATAGAATCCAATATACTACTAGGTTCCGTTGTTTCGGATGGTTGCTCTATTTCTTTCGGTTGTTGTACTTGGCGATCCCAGTAATATATCATCCCTGGGTCATCTGCATATGTCTTGTAAACAATTTCTCTTTTAGTATCAAATGGGCTAGGAAGTACTAATTCAGTTGAAAGAATGTTGCTTCCCGCTGTTGCAATCGCTGATTTATCTCCTTTGAACCCATTTACATTGATTCCATTAAGTAGCATCATAGCCATACTGGTACGAATTGATAACGTTCCTGTTGTTCGAGAGCATTATCAGCCTTTCTCATAAATATCTTCTCGGACAAGAAAGTGATGACTAGTGCCTAGCTTGGCTAGGCGCGCGAAAATGAAAAACCTGGAGCAAATTTAACGCTCCAGGTGGAAGGAAGGATTCATCAATCTCCGACTTTGCCAAGCCCATTGTTGCAAGAAATTATTATCTCCGAACTATCCGATGTTGCAAATACCCCCATATTCTCCAAATAGAGACTTTCTCGAATTGGAGAGATATGTTCGTGATATCCATTTTTAAATTCATAAGCCATTCGAATAATTTCAGACCCAAGTCCTATTAATCCTTCTTTGCTTGCCTCAATTAATACGAATGAGCCATCAGTGATTTCATCTCCCTCTTTATTATAAATCCTAGCCCTTAGAACATTTCTTCCATCATAATCAACATTTATACTTCTGTTATTTAATTTAACAACATGAATATCCATATAGTTCCCTCACTTAGTTATAATATCAATAACTTTCCCGTTAGAATCCACAGTGACATGAAAGTTACCATTTTTTACCTGGATGTATCTTCCACCTCCTGAGGGGGTAAATAATTGTATACCATAGTGTAAGACCGATTGAGGATATTCAGGTCCAATTGGATGAGAATGAACATTTTTAAATATAACTAGAGTTCCATCTTCTAACGTGGATTTAATTGTATTATCACCAACTTTTTCACTTTCTTTAAGAACATTTTTCACAACGCCTGACTTTGACTTTGACTTTGAACCCTTTGGATCGTCCTGAAAAGGTAATAAGCTAAATCCAGCCAAAAATATTTCAGTTGAACTTGAATTTGGATCTGTTACCGTTTTAATAACATTATAACCTGAGATTTCATTGATAATATTTACAAATTTTTTAAGAATGTTTTGTTTCTTAGGTTGCTGCGGTAATATTGTCGACCAATCTATCTGACTTTTCTCTGTAGATGTTAACCAATCATCTACTTTCCCAGATGTTAGAACATAACCTGCTCCTGGAGTATATTCATAATAGTACATTCCTTTGCTTAATTGATTCATAGCCCATGACTGTTGACCTTTATTTCCGTTATAGACAAGGGAATTAAGATAATCATACTGGTTCTGCGAAAATACCATGTGTCCCGTTGGATCGTAATATCTGAAAGGATTATTATGCACATACGTATACAAATTCAACGTCAGCGGATTATCTACTTGCCCCTCATACGTATCCTCATTAATAAAAACCGCCCCATGCTCGGGTCATACCAACCGGGCACGCAGATATTGAATTCAGTAACCCCAAACTCACCATGCTCCATGCAACCCTATCTCTCGATAAGATTCTGTGCCGGTTAAATAGGCTTCCACGGCTTGCTACTTCTTCACCTCATTAAACTTACCCACAAAAATACACCCCATTCGTTAGATGATATCTAACAAATGGGGTGCTGTTCATTCTCGCCTGTGGTTTATATTTTCTAAATTCAAGATAACAGTTCTTCGTTTTCTTTCTGTATATTTTTCAACGCATCCTCAATCGACTTTAAATCAATATAGTTTTTGTCAACACCTGAAATAAATAAAATCTTCAACCAGAAGGCATCATCAGCAGCATAATTTTTAATAGCTTCTTCAATAGTTGATTCAGTTAAACATTTCACTATTATTTCTGGTGGTGGTGTAGGCATGTACGATAAATTTTCTTTATCCATGTACCATAGTAAATTTAATGGAGTCGTTACAACTATGGTATAAGTAATCCCGTCCTCAAGTGTTACTAGTACATCAATATTAGCATTGTAAATATCCTCAATATCAGATAATGGAGTGGGATACACAATTTTAACTATCTCCATATATGTCTCCTTATTTACCATATATTTTGTAAATAATATCAATTACTGCACTTTCGTTCGCTTTATTGGCTTTTGCTAGAATCTGCATTTCACCGTCAACAATTCTATAAAAAACCCTTGCGCCCTCTTTACCTCTCAAGTAACTTATATCACGGGTTAAGTTCGAAGTACCGATTCCAGGATTCGTATTACCCTTTAAGAATTTTGCTATTAGTTCATCTGCCTCCTTTTGAACAACAGGAGACTTGCCCATCTTTTGTGCAGCCCTCACTAAAGCTGTTTCTCCCTTAATAAGACTACTAACTTTATTTATTCTTCCACCAATACCAAGGAGTCCAAATGCCATATCCATGGTGTTCTCATTTAATCTCTCATCCCTTCTTAACAATTTGTCTAGTTCAACTTCTGCCCAGGCGGCATTTCCAGGAGTGTTCTCTTCTTTAATGTAATGATTTCCGGTAGCTAAATTAAATAAATATTTAAAACGATTACTATCATCCTTTGAGCAGATTATACATTTTTTCACTTCAGTGCCTAGTATGCTTCTAATCTTCCACCAAGCATCTGAGTGTGGCCCCCCCTCAGCCTTAGCTATTTGCAAATAGATATCCAACTCATCACTATTAATTTCATGTCCAGTAGGATCATTGTATCTCGACGGGTTATTATGCACATACGTATACAAATTCAACGTCAGCGGATTATCCACTTGCCCCTCATACGTATCCTCCGTCATAAACCGTCCTACACTTGGATCGTACCATCTGGCCCGCAAATATTGCAACTCTGTCGTAGAGTCCCACATCTCTCCCGAATACAGGAAAGGATTACTGGTGCTATCCTGTTTCTCAAGCAGATTGCCCCATATATCGTAACGATACTTGTTCAGTCTCGTACTTCCGACAAAAACCTTGTCCCGAATTTCTACGACATCGCCATGACCATTAAACAGATAGTATCCTTTATGTCCCATACTATCTTCTTTCGAAATAAGTCCTTTGCCTCGAATATACCGATTTTTGAGTACAGCTGTTCCGCCATTTACTTCGGCTTCTGCAATAACTTCAGCGCCGTCATAATAGTACCGGGTTGTCTTGCCTCCTTCACTTCTCTCGTACAACAGTCCATCCCCGTTATACTTGTAAGTAACCGTTTGTCCATTACCCATAGTGACAGCTGTCAGTTGGTCCCGGTGATTATACGTATAACTGGCGTCTTGTTTTTCTTGATGGTCTGTACGACCAAGCGTTTGCCTGTTACCTCTTGCATCATATTCATAGGTTTCATTAGACTGCTCATTCGTCTTAATTCGGTTCAGCGCATCGTAGGTATATCCGTATGTCTGTGAATTCTCTGTCCGTGTCTGAATATTTTTATTAGCATCATAGCCATACTGGTACGAATTGATAACGTTCCCCGTATAAATTTGCGTATGCTTTAAGCTCTTAAGCTGCAGACCTTTATAGGTGTACTCACTTTTCACTCCATTAAATTGTTCAATGCTCTTTAGCTGATTATTATTATAATACTGATAAATAGCATCCCATTGTCCCTTATTGCTTCCGACGTGCGTCAGCCTGTTCTTGCTATCATATACATAGAATACATTCCCGCCGAAAGGATCCTTCATTTGATTGCGGCTGCCATTCTCATTATAGGAATAGGCAATGGTTCTGCCGTCCGGATATTTAATTTGGGTCAACTCACCCGCGTTCGGCGAATACACATATTCCGTTAATCCCGTCTCATCCTCCATCGATTTCCGGCGTCCGGCTGCATCATACTGAAACGTGATCGTCTCTCCACTATATCCCCTTACATTCTTCGTCAGTAATTGATTCTTCGATGAATAAGAGTAATAGAACTCCGTTCCCTTCTTATCTACGAGACGATCCAGATTGCCATTCTTATCGTACACATATTTTTCTTGCTTATTATTGGCATCAATCGTCTTGATCCGCCGTCCCATCCCGTCATACTCATTCTGCTTTATTTTCTGATCGGGGAAAATGGTCTGGGTTATCAATCCGAGCGCGTTATACCGGTATTGAGTCGTTTCATTATTGGCACTAATAACCTCTTTCAATCTTCCAAGAAAATCATAGCCGTTTCGAGTAATCTGTCCCTTGGAATCAGTTGCTGTCAACACTTGCCCCGCAGCATTATAGCTATAGCTGGTCAACAGACTAGTCACTCCATCGATAACTTCTGACTGGCTCAGAACCTGTCCCAGCTTATCATAACTCTCGATAATAGCATTGCCCTCTGCATCTATAGCTTTCTTGGTCTGTGCGACATCATCATAGATCATCTCATCGTAGCTAAGATCAGGATAAGTTGTTCGCGTCGGCCTGCTGAAGCCGTCATAAGCATATGTAGTCTGGTTGCCAATTGCATCCTCAGCGGCAACCAGACGTCCTTGTGCGTCGTAGCTGGAGCTCTGCTTTTTCTTTCGGCCAGTCCGCTCAACAGTGCCGGATTGAACCATCCAGCCAAGCGGATTCCATGCTGTGAATGACGTTATCCCAGTTTCATCAGTCTGTTCGATCATATTCTGGCTATCATAATATTTGATAATACCCATAGTCTGATCTGGGTTCGTGTATTTTACAAGACGTCCGAGAAGATCATACTGGTAAGAAGTCGTATAGCCCTTCCCATCCTTGATTGATAGTACATTGCCATTGGACGGGTTATACGTATATTCATTGGTTATCGTTTCCTGAATCGGGCTTCCAGCCACAGGATCAATATTGCTTACAGCATGAATTTCTTTGCTTAGATATGCATTTTGGTAAGCTGCGGAATATTCATAATCCGTAATAAATTCTGATCCGCTATCTTTGATGCGAGCACGTTGAACATTACCGAAGCTATCTATATTCTCCAGTATCGTCTGCTGAATAATAGCACCGTTGCTATCGTTCTCTCTAACAGTCACATCTGTAATTGTGCCTTGCGAGTTTCGGGTATACCGCGTATACTGCTTCTTGGTTCCTTCTAACGTACGCAGTGTGCTTTCCAGCAAATGTGTTGTTCCGTCGAACCGATTTTCAGTACGAGTTCCTAATGGATTAATATCCAGAATGACATTCGCATAATCGTCATACATCCGAGATGTGGTAATGGGCTGGGAGGTCCCGCTGCTTGTCGTTATTTGGGATGTGCTTGATATCGGCCAATACCACTTTCTAGCTTCATCATAAGTATAGATGGTCTCTTGCGTTGTACTTCCTGAGCTTGTTGTATCTCTCGTATTGTAATATTGCTGGGTTGTGCCGGAATTAGGATACTTCTTCGTATTATAAAATGTATGCAAAACCAGCCCGTCATGGATCGCAACGGAGAATTCCAGATTGTTGGCATAGTAGACACTTCCCATATCTCCGTTATATGAAATATTCTTTACGTTCACATCCTCAGATGTTCCATTGGACAGAGCAAGGATATCTTTTCTAGACTGCATCCGGTAGACTTGATTGACTGAATCTGCGCTTAAATAACGGGTGACCGGATTGCTCTCATAGGTATAGACGGTCTTCGCGCCTGTCGGAAAGGTAATACCCGTCAGCAAAGCGTAAGGATTGCTTGTATCTGGCGTCGTGCCTAACAGATTAAAGCTCGCCGGAGACATGGTGTAGTCATACGTTTCCACACGATTAAGCGGATCTACGGCCTGCGACAGCAGCTCAATACCATTCTGCATTGTCTTGTAATAAGAGACTTTGCGCTCGCCCTGAACAAGCGTGACACTAACTTGCGAATACTGGATTTGGATTTTGTTACCGATCGCATCCTCAATCTCGCTCAATACTTTTCCGTATTCTAAATGCTGGGTATATTTGAATTGAATGCTGTTCCCATATGGATCAGATATACGGATCAACAGCCCTTCAGCATTAAAATACTGATTAATGCCGCCGATTGATTTCACAACATGAGCGGATACCTCACCATTGACTGTGACGGTAGTATCCGCCTCGAACGTGATATCTCTCCACGGATAATCCTTAAGAGCATTGTTCTCAATCTCATAAGTTCCACTGCCTGATAGATGAAGATACATTTTATTATCCGGTGTATGTTCGATAGACGAGAGAGACCACGACCAACCCTTTCCGATCGGATAGAGCTTCTCTTCATAAGACTTGCCAGCCAAAGCGTTCACACCATCCAAGACAGACATTTTCCCACTCTGGGAGCTATTGCTGTCATAAGTTCGTGTAAGCGCAAATGACAAACCATTGCGCCCTGGCAATATCAAGTCTGTTACCTGGTATGACAAATTGCCACCTAACGTAGAAATCGTCTCATTGTCCATAGCCACTGTATATGGAGCCTGGTCAGGCTTCGTATTTACGTGAACCTTCTCTGGCGCTGTAGAACTGGATGTCATAAAGGACATGGAATAGTCCGCTGAACCAAGCTGGGTGACAATTTTACTCTCAACGTTTTTCGAATTGTTCAGATAAGTTTTCTTACCGGCAGCTAGCTTCTCTTCCGCCCCTTTCTTGCCGACTTGCTGCAGCGCTGCAGCAACTTCCTTAATCGAGTAACCCTGATTCAAGTAGGCTTGAATCGTTTCTTCTGGAAGATTATATTGCCGGGCCAACTGCTCACGCTTCGTGATGTGTTTATCTTCTACGACAGATGGTTCTGCCGCATAGCTGGTTTGATAAGCGGGCAGCAGCCCGCAAATTAAAGAGATGATAAGTACAATATTCAGTAGATGTCTTATTTTCCGCATAGTGATCCCCTCTAATTAATTAAAGTCGTCGTTTTGGATGTAATATTTCCATTGTCATCGTATTGATAGATCGTCTGGAAGTTCATCTCCAGCCTTTTTACTGATAGTGTATAAGTTGAAGTTGTACTGAATGCGCCGCCTGCACCTACAATTTTAATGAAGTATTTTATATTAGGGCCGCTAGATACCTTGTACAGCAGGGTCTCTATTCCGCTTGCGTCTCTTTGCCCGGATGCTACCAGATTAAGATCCTTGTCATAGATAAAAATATCGTAATTACGTCCGGCAGGTACATTAAAGACAACTTCATCGACACCTGCTTTAACAGGAGAATAGACGAACCAATCAACATCGGTTGACGATGAAATCAACGTGCTGTAATTATTGTTATACAGGATCGGATACGCCGTGGCGCTTGTATCGTTAGGCTCAAAGCTGTTCGGCAATTTCAAGTCAGTACGATACGCCCAGTCTGACCATTCCATGCCGTCATAGACACTGATTCGGAAATCCCATTCGCCGTTAGCAAGAGCCGGTGTATGGTGTGAAAGAGCCGATCCGGATACGATGCCAGTATCGTACATCAGGTTCGTCCAATTATCTGTCGACCCTTGAATTTTGTATGCCGCTTGAGCTTGACCTTCTAAATCATTATATAGCCATGTGAAGTCCAGATTATTATTAGGCAAATTCTGTCCATCACTATAGGAAGAAAAGCTTACAGTCGGTATACTGTTTATCTTTATGTAAGCTTTGCTTGATAAGTTGGAAACCGCTCCATAAGTGTCTTTTGTTCGAACCCGCCAGTTGTACAAGGAGTTTCTAAGCAATGGAATCGGAACCGTATATGATCGGATGGAGGAAGCAATCCAGCCCGAATCATGCACAAGGGTGGAACCAGAGTATAACTCAACTTGATAAGCTGTCTGGTAATCCCCTACATCGGGATCCACAAAGGTCCAGTTCAATATAGGTGAAATAACAGAGATAAGATGCGGTGAACTAGAAGTCGCATTACCAGGCGTTAGCCCCGTAGGCGCAAGAGGAGCCTGATTATGTTTGATCGTGAAATAAGTATCGGATTGATCCCACTCGCCATAATCTTCCCCATCATAGGCACGGATGCGTATTAACGCATTATTCGTGGCAGGAATACTGCTGAAATCATAGGGATATTGTGTGACGGCAGGGTTGGTCAAACCAACAATGTCCGACCATGTGCTGCCTCCATTCGCGGATAACTGTACTTGGTATTTAATTGTATTCTGTGTATTGTCAGGATCAATTGCAGCATTCCAATAGATCGTTGCCGCCCCATCCAACACTTCCCCTCCATTAGGGTAGGTTACCTGTGGCTTGCTTGACGGAACGTTGTAGTTGAGAACAAGTTTAGGCGTGTATTCTGCATCACCAAATTCTCTAGATAATATCCATAAATCAGAGCTGCTTGCCGCACTCCAATTCATAATAAACCCTTCATTTGGCCATGTACCATTCACCCAGTTCGATACAGCAGTCATTAAATTCGCTGTTATTGTCGTACCGAATACTATTCTATCGAATCCATTTTTGAAGTTCGCAACATAGATATTAGTAATGAAATCGGAATATGATGGCGCATTAGTTGCATTTGTCGTATATTCATTCCAAGAGCTTGTAACTCTATTTAAGGTCATTATAGGAGTAGAGCTGCCTAAATCCACAGCAACTCCCGTTCTTAATTTTAATTCCGCACTTTTAATCACTGCATTGGATGGGACGAATGAAAGATCAAATTTCATCAATGTTTTCATAACATTGTGCTGCCTGAACCGCTCAGATGCTCCATAACCTGCATCATAAGGATTCGTAGCATCATATGCCGTATCTTTCGAATTACCTATTGTAACAACTGTCGGATCAATGACTATAGGATACTTCAATTGATCCTTAGGAATGTGGATATCAATGTACTTCTGATTCCCCTCAGTCCGGATATTCTGCTCTAAGTACTGGAATTTCCCATCGGCATCTTCCACCCATGGCGGCAATATTTGAAGATTCCCCGAGGAAAAATCATCTTTTAGATTGCCAACTATTTTAAAACTAAACGTTTCGGGACTGTCTGGAGTTGCCACAAACATCGTTTCTTTTATACCATCATTAATAATAGCCAGCTCGACATCCGTATTCTTCCACACATTTTTATAGCTGACCTTATTCCCTTTCTCAAGGTTTACAACACCCACTGAAGATGTAGAACCCACAGGAACCAACGTAAGTGAATCCGCCTCCTTACCCATCGTATAGCCGTCGTTAATGTCATATGGTAGTTCAGCTGTAAAAGGAACATATGGCGCTACATAAGACTTCTTCTTCGCCTTTTTAGCAAGCTCTTCTTTGGGCAATCTCTTATCCCGATCCATTTGACGAGAGATATTCTTCGAAACCATCTTCTTCTCCAAACTTTCTACTGCATCATTGCTGACCAAGATCGGGTTAATATCGGCCCATTCCCCGCTATTTTTCTCATAGTGAACCGAATAAGTGTTTATAACAACTGTTGTAGAACCATCATTCATCAAATAGCTTTTAGAATTGCTGGAACGTTCAGAAATCAATTCTTTATCAATTTCTATTTTTTTATCTACCGAATCTGGCAGTGGTTTTTCAATTTTTGTGGAAGTAATATCTTTTGATACTTTTTGTTCGTTTGCTAATACAATTCCCGAGAACAATAACGAGAAAATGATCATATTAATTACAATTGCATTCAAAATTTTGTACATACTACCATCCTTCTTTCCTTCAAATTTTGTAGTTTTCTGCGTTGAGCGATGTATCATTCTAGATGTTATTTCCTCCTTATTAATGTTTATTTCTATTCACACCTGAACAGTATAGGAGAAGTACCTCCAATTTTCCTTAAGAGATAAAGTCGAATGAAGTCTGTTTTTATCGAAATAGATAAATATACATTTTTATTTCTTTGTAATTACTATTTTTTGCATAATAAACCAACAACATTTCCCAAGCATTGAATCCCCATAAACCGCTCATCTTAATACATGCTGGAGGTGATACTTAATGGCGGGAAGAAACAGCAAGCCTAAGAATGACGGACCGGCATCGAGCCCAGGCAGACTGGATCAATTCGGCGATAAGAAGGCGGATTCCGGCAATTTGCCTAAGAAGAACAAGGATGGCTGTTGCTAGCCTTGGCATGAGTAACACGCACCTCTAACATTGTGTATACAAAAAAAGAGGACAGCCGATTACTAATCAGCTGTCCCCATAACCTATTATCCGCGAGGCGGACGCATATCCGCCACCGCATCCCGAATGGAACGGTAGAATGCCTGCCAATGCGGAGCGGCGCCCTCTGGCCCAATCTCCTCCTGAGCTTCTGGCTCCTGCTCCTGCGCAGCTTCCGCGCTGGATTTCAGTGACCCCGGCGGTCTTCCTCTTCGCTTCACTGCCAGTCCTTCATTATTCAGCCCGGACTGAGCAGCTTCATCACCGGATGCCTTTACCACTCCACCATCACCTCATACTCTGCTTCACTTGTCTTCCAACTGCCGTCATACATTTCCCTACCCTTTAAGCCGCTGCTTGCGCAGCGAGAACAGCTCGCGCAGTTCGTCGGTAGACAGCTCGGTAATCCAGTTCTCGGACTGTCCCACTACCTGATCGTTCAGTGTCTGCTTCCGGGTAATCATATCATCGATCCGCTCTTCCAGCGTACCAAGCGTCACATATTTATGCACCTGCACATTCCTCGTTTGTCCGATGCGGAAGGCACGGTCGGTCGCCTGGTTCTCCACTGCCGGATTCCACCACCGGTCGAAATGGATAACATGATTGGCAGCGGTCAGATTAAGGCCTGTTCCTCCTGCCTTCAGCGACAGCACGAACGCGCAGCCCGGCTGCTCCTCATCCTGGAATTTCCGGATCATCGCATCACGCGCCGCCTTGGGCACACCGCCGTACAAATAAGGCACAGCCACATTCAGCCGCTCCTCCAACAGCCGCTTGAGCGTTTCGCCCATCTCGACATATTGGGTGAAGATCAAGCAGCGCTCGCCCTCCGCCGCAATCTCCTCCACCATCTCCAGTACACGCAGCACCTTGTTGGAGCGCTCGGGATCCCAGGCATTCTTGATCTCTTCCTTGAGCAGCAGGTTAGGATGATCGCATACCTGCTTCAGCCTAGTTAAGGTAGACAGGATCAACCCGCGCCGCTGCATAGCGCCCAGCGATTCCAGCTTGCCGAGCAGCTCGGAGACAATATTCTCATATAGTGTGCCCTGTTCCACGGTAAGCGATAAGTAGGTGCGGGTCTCATTCTTGTCAGGCAGCGCCAGCTGAATGGCAGGGTCCTTCTTCACCCGCCGCAGCATGAATGGCTTCACCCACCGCTGCAGCTCGTTAATAATCTCCGCATTCCGCTCCCGTTCTATCGGAACAACGACCGCTTTGCGGAATTCATTGAGACTGCCGAGATAACCCGGATTGGTGAAATCATAAATCGACCACAGCTCAGTCAGCCTGTTCTCCATCGGCGTTCCAGTTAGAGCGACCCGATGGTTCGAGGGCAGCTTGCGTATGACACCAGATTGCTTCGTGTAATAATTTTTAATGTTCTGCGCTTCATCCAGGCACACAACATCCCACTGCATCCCGCATAATTCCTCTTCATCAATAGGCGTCAGCGCATAAGAGGTGATGACCAGATCAGCTTCCGCAGCAGCCGCAGCGAAGGCCTCTCCGCGATCACGCCGCGGCCCATAATGAACAAGCACCCGCAATGTCGGGGCGAACCGCTCCAGCTCCTTCTCCCAGTTGCCGATAACGGAGGTCGGGCAGATCAGCAGCGAAGGCCCCTGGCCATTGCCCTGCTCGATAATATGCTGCAAATACGCTGTGAATTGAATCGTCTTGCCAAGCCCCATATCATCCGCCAGACAGCCGCCAAGTCCGAACCGCCGCAGAAAAGCAAGCCAGGACACCCCCTGCAGCTGATAAGGCCGCAGTTCGCCGTGGAATGATTCCGGCTTCTCTACCAGCGGCAGATCCGCAGACTCATTCAGCTTGCCGATCCATGCCGCCAGATGCTCATTCAGCTCAACCTCGGCCTCCAGCGCTTCCATATCCTCACGCTCGGCTTCCAGCTCGGAGCCGCCGCGCAGATGCATCTCCAGCACATCCCGCATCGTGAAATCCCGCTTGCCGCCCTTCTTCTTCAGCCATTTGCGGATACGGTCCACATCGTCCGGGTCAAGATGCACCCATTCGCCGCCAACACGCATCAGCCGCCGGTTCTCCTCCGCAAGCCGCATAAATTCCGCTTCGGTCATATCGACATTGCCAACAGCGAGCTTCCAATCGAAATCCACGATCTGGTTCAGCCCGAACATCGGCTGCTCCGATGAGCCAACCGAAGACTTCACCTTTGCCTTAAGCCGCATCTTGCGGCTGCGCACCGCTTCCCACCAGCCTGGCAGCAGAACTGAACAACCGGCAGCCAGCAGACGCGCGCTGGCATCCTCAAGAAACGCCCATGCTTCGCCATCGCTCAGCTCGGTCTTGATTCCGTCCTCCGCCCGCTCCGTTCTGGCCCAGTCCGGCAGCGAAGCAAGCCACTTGGCCTCTTCCTTGCCCATCCGCTCGGCGAAATAAGGCCCCCATTCCGCTGGCGCATCCTGGGGCAGCCGCCAGCGGAGCCGTGAGCCCGCTTCCCCGGAAGCCGCTGCGGCTAATCCGTCGCCGCCGACAACGGCGGCAGGATCACGAAGAGCCTGAACCGCAGCTGTCTCTCCGCGACTGACAACCGCATATTCCGCATGATCTGCATCTTCCGCATAATCTGCATGATCCGCATTCACATTCAGCGCCGCCACGGTGGCTTCCTGTTCGTGAGCGCCGCCGCTATCAACCCGCCGCACAGCAGCAGCTGCGCGATTCAGCGTTATCCAGCGTCCGCCTTCGACACGATCCTGAACGGCCGGCCGCAGCCTCCAGCCCTCATCTTCATCCGGCTCAAGCAGCTGCAGCGCAGCCCGGAACGGAGTCGTATCCTTCTTCAAGCCAATGGCTACCAGCCAGTCTTCCTTATCCGCCGCCTTCATCATAAGAGCGCCGCTGCCTGAATCTGCAACGGTCTTCTCCCAGACTGCTGCGACACGGCTGTCGCCCTCGATCATTTCTTCAATGATATGGCTCAGCCATCTTCTGGCTGCTCCCTTATTCCCCTGCGCTTCCAGCGTATCCGCAAGCTCTTCCAACTGCGAGGCTGTTGCCCGCTCCGATCCCGGAACGGCGAGCTTCCAGGCCCGCGCATCTGCCGACCAGCGCGACCAATCCGGCATAAACCAGCCTTTCATAAGCGCTTGCCGCAGCAGCTTCGCCATCTCCATCAGCTGCAGCGCCTGCTCGCTCCATTCCACCCGAAGAAGCCGGGCCGGCTCCGGTGCGGCCAAATAGTCCATAGCGAGCAGTGCTGACATCGGAAGCTCCTTCACAGTGGAACGATCCTCCATCCGTTCCTCGATATCCGCTCCGTACCAGGAGGCCTCATGCCACGCGAACAGCAGATGCCTCGCCCGATGCGCAAGGCTTGAGGCATTAGACACCGCAAGCACGATGCCCTCCCCATCCTTCCAATATCCGTCAACCTTTACCGTTTCCGCACCTGTGAAGCCTCTCATGTAATAATCTTTCCTCTCCAAAGCTCTTCCTGCAGTGCCCGCAGCCGATGATGCTTGCGAACAATACCATCCACATAAAGGCTCCACTTATGAAGCTGCTTCTCTGCGCGATAGAGCCGCTCCAGCTTCTTCATCTGCTTGACTGCATGACGGTACCCTTGCCGATTGCGCGAGCGTATCGCAGTATCAATCGATTGATGATAGAGCGGAATAAGCGATTGCGGTGCGACCTTGGCCAGCTCCCTTACATCCCCCACATCCAAATCCTCAGGCTCGATGCCGAGCAGCAGCTGCAGATCGGTCCATTGCTCGTACTGCTGCCGCTGCTTCCAATGATCCGTGAGCGCAGAATAGGAATGCGGCAGGAATGAGATCAAGTACTGCTGCCATTTCGGATTGTCCGGCTGCCGCTCGTCGGCAATTCTGCACATCGACAGGAAAGGCCCGAATGCCCGGGACTTGCGCTCAATGGACAGCCCGCCGAACAAGTAAGTGATCCAGCTCTCCAATCTGTCCCAGTCGCTCTCCTCCAGCCGCTGGAAGGCGCAATCGCAAGCAAGCAGCACCGTTCGGTTGAACACGGTCTCACCCAGCAGCCCGATTGCGGCTTCATCGCGCCCATCGGCAAAGGCCAGATAAGCCATCGCCATCGGGAAGAAAAAGCTCTGTCTCCCCGCATCTTTGGCCGCCTCCATCTGTGCAGTCAGCCAAGCTTCCTCGCCGGCACGCCACTCCGAGTTATCAATAAGGCGGGACCACAATGCAAAATACATCATTTCCCAGCGATGCAGCTGCATCTCCCGATCCATGTCCCGATCATGGAACATCGCAAGCAGACTCTGAACCGCCTCATGCTCGTTATCCGTCATCTCACTGGGCTTAAGATCCGCTGCCAGCTCAAAATAATGCGTAAGCCAAGGCTCCGTCATCCGCGCGTAGGCCATCTCATAATAATAGCGGCTGTAGCTGTCAATCATCGAATAGGCCTTCTCCGCCTGCTCGATCACGAACAGAATTGCATGCATCCAATGGATGCGCCGCAGCCCTTCGTCCCACGTCTTCGACAATCCCTTCAGCGCCGACAGCACCGCCTGCAGCGGGTGAAGCGAATGACGGCATAATTTCCACGATGCGCCATGCAGGCGCTCCATCTCTTCCAGCCATCCTCCCGGATTCATCCGGTCAACATGTACATCCCTGCCATCTCGTCCTTCCGCTTCGCCCCCCCGACGAGCGGAATTCCCAATAACCTCTCTCTGCGTTACCAACTCGCCGCCATTGAGCAGCCAATTGTATATTTCGTCCGCACTCAGATCCGGCGCATAATGATAATAGGCGAAGAAAACAGCCGCCATATGCTTGCAATAGCCATTATATGGACATGTGCATGTACTGTAGCTGAAATCGTCGCCGTCAAGCGTAACCGCATAGAAATCGCTGCCGCGTACAGTTCCATAGATCGCGGAGCCGTCTTCCATAACCTCCACAGAATGCACCTTGTCCCGACGGTAATAGTCCCATCCCCGCTCAATCAGGTGCAGCGGCATGGCAGCAGCAAGCTCTCCCTCCATTTTCACCCGCATGTCCTCGTGCAGCTCAATGAAGTCCATTCCCGTCCCTCCGATCTTATTCAACATCCCTCTATTATATCAAAATAAAAAGCTTCCTGCTCAGACTATTCCGTCCAAGCAAGAAGCTAATCCTCCTTAAATTCCGCTGCAAGCAGCCTGCCTCAGCGTATCTCTTCATCTAATGGGGGATTCGGATAATGAAGGCGATCCAGTCCTCCTTATCCATCACAATCCGCACCGTTCCTTTATACTGATCCACAATGGACTTTACAATAGCCAGACCAAGGCCGTTATGGGCATCATTCTTCGTACTGTAGCCCGGATCGAAAATCCGCTTATCGCTCAGCTTGGCCGTATCGTCACAAATATTGCTCACCACAAACTCCAGATAGCCCTCCTGCTGACAGCCTCTGGCACTGACACAGCGCCGTTCCTCCGCATAGCTCTGCACCTCATCGAATGCATTGTCAATCAGATTGCCCAGCATTCTGGTCAGATCCAGCGACTTGACCCCAAGCTCCAGCTTGTTAAGATCGGTAAAATCCGCCTTCAGCTTGATTCTCATTGCTTCCGCCTGCGAAATTTTGGAGCGGATAAGCGCCGCTATCGCCGGATTGCCGATATTAATAATATCGTTCATCTCGCGTATCTCGCCTGCTAGCTCTGCCGTATACCGCTTCAGCTCTTCCGTCTTGTTCATCTGGGCGAAGGAATGAATGGTCTGCACATGGTTCATGAAATCATGCCGCTGCGCCCGGATCGACTGGAACAACCCGTTAACCTCATCGACATAAGTCTCCTGCGCTTTGCGAACCAGCTTATCCCTTGATTTGCGATATGCGATGAAGGCCAGATAGAGAACCAGCAGACTCAGCAGCGTCACGATGGCAATAATGAGAATAATTCCGACAAACTGCTTGTCGAGCTTGTCCTGAATCGACTTGTAATCCGCGACGAGCATTAGAACGTACCGGTTGATCGGATCCCCGTTCTCATCTACCATGCTTGCTGATTTCTCATCGATTGAAACAGGAATATAGAGCTTGATGATATGCTTGCCATCCATATGCGTATCCAGCCATACATAATCATCCTGCTCATTCGCCAGCTTCACATTCGCCTTATCGCTGTCATGCTTGAAGCGGTTCGAGCCGCTAATGATGGGCTCCTGCGTCATATGCTTCAGCTCTTTGCCCTCTTCCGTTATCGTCGTCCGGGTTCCGAGCGGGAAGGTGTGAGGGTTGATAACCGCAATTTCTACAATGCTGCTGTTCTCTCCAAGCGTACGGGTGATGAGACGGCTCACGCCTGTTCGCTCCTCATAATGCAGCTGCCTGTCATCAAAGCTGATGTAGGGATCGATTATATAATCGGTTGTTCCATCGTAATAGTAGCCCCACTTGTTCACCTTGCTCGTATCCGAGCTTGAGAATTCGAAAGGGCCGCTCCAGAAATTCTCCAGCTTCTGTCCCCAGTCAATCGTAACGCGCCGCTCATCGAACAGCTGCTTGAACGCCTTGTACCATGGGTCCCAGGTCTTGGTTTTCAAGCCGATTTGTCCGGGGTCGGATGATTTGGCAAGAATGATATTGTCAGGGGTCCGCTGCAGCAGCGTAATATCCAGCAGATCCAGCTTATCGCTTAATTCGCCGAGCTGTGCGTTCGTAACCTTTTCCAATTCGGGATTAAGCGCGAACTGTGCAGCAATAGAAGCCGCCCTTAGCTCGCGTCCGATCTGCTCCTGATAGACCTCGGCGCCGTTTCTGGACAGCTCGATGGAGATTTGAATCTGTTTGGCAACCGACTCCAGCTCATGACGAAGATTATCCTCAAGCGATTCTTTGGTAGTAAAATAATAGATCGTGTTGTTGACACCTAATAAGACGGTTATCAGAATAACGGTCAGCAGCCAGACGTTCCGACTCATCGATATGCTCCCTCGGTAACTAATGGTCCTGATTCTAAACTACTACACAGTATGAATGATTTTCGCTATTAGGACAATGATAGAAAAGAACATATATGGAAGCGATCCATTCCATTATCCTGACATTGCCTGCCGAGAGAGCATATTATGAATAAAATCACGCTGCAAACCGCTATTTCACTGCACGGAATCTTAACCAGGCCATTAGTGCCCACTTGCGCTCCGACCGTTTCTTATAACGGGGAAGCATGCGATAGATCGATCTGCATTCAGCAAGCGCCTCTTTCTCATCCTCCTTGCGGCCCAGCTCCCGATACATCCCGGCCAGCCGGTAATAAGCCTCGCAGGAGGAGGATTGGATATGGCGAAAAGATTGGAGATACCCGATTGCCCGCGCAGGGTCGCTCTTCGCATACAATGATGCCAGCCGCAGGTAAGGGGCGCCGTATTTGACACGCGGATTGATCGCCAGCGCATTGTTGATCGCCGCCTCTGCGGCAGCCGTCTCTGATAAGCCGGCCAGACAACTGCCGAGGTCATCCCAATATTCTGCGGACTGCTCTAATGCATCCTGCAGCGGCATCAGCCATTCTTTTGCTTCCTTATAACGTTTGCGCTCAACCAGCAGCCTGCCGAGCTCGTGCTTGGCGGGAATATCATTGGGATTCATAGCTGCCTGCTGGCGAAGCCGCCCGATCATCCTCAGCCGTCTGTAAGGCTTTACGATGCTTGGAGTTACGCCCACGAACCGCCGGTCAAGCGCATACAGCAGAACCAATAGAACAATAAGAGCAAGGAAAGGATTGCCGAACAGCCACCACAAGAAACCAAATGCAATAAATTTAATCACCTGTCACACCTGCCTATTCGTCATGCATCATGAATTAATAAATTATCCCATAATTGTATCTGATCATCGCACCTTTAGGTAGTCATTTCGTCAAAAATGGCACCTTGAACATGCAACCTCTTGCTTAAAGCTTGAGGAGCGCCGTAAACTGAAGAAAACGGAAGCTGGCTGTGGAGGATGATCAAGATGAAAGAACCAATCGAACGAATGAAAGCCCGCCTTCCGGAATGGCTGGAGGCAAGCCGCATGCGGGCGGCGGAAGGCCAGGTTGCAGCTTACATACCGGAGCTTGCGAAGGCATCCCGCGATGCGCTGGGCATCACTGTAATGGGTCGCGGCGGCGAGAGCGCATCGGCAGGCGATACGGAGATGCTCTTCACCATGCAGAGCATCTCCAAAGTGTTTACACTGCTGCTTGCTTTCATTGATAATGGCGAGGACGCTGTCTTTGCCAAGGTTGGGATGGAACCGACTGGCGATGATTTCAACTCGATGCTCAAGCTTGAGCTAGTGGAACCGGGCAAGCCGTTCAACCCGCTTATTAACGCAGGCGCTATCGCCATATCTTCACTCATACACGGTGCTACCCCTGCGGAGAAGACCGAGCGTATTCTGCGATTTTTCCGCACAGCGGCGGCCGACTCTTCATTGACCTTCAGTGAAAAGGTCTATCGTTCCGAATCGGCAACAGCGCACCGGAACCGCTCGCTCGCTTATTTTCTGAAGGATAATGAGGTGCTTGGAGAAGAGATAGAAGTGGAGGATGTGCTCGATGTCTACTTCAAGCATTGCGCTGTCGAAGTGAATGTCGGCCATCTGGCGCGAATGGCCCTGATTCTGGCCTTCAACGGTACCGACCCGTTAACCGGAGAAGAGCTCGTCCCCCGCCGTTACGTGCAGATTGCCAAGACGTTCATGTTCTCATGCGGCATGTACAACGCCTCAGGCGAATTCGCCATCCGTGCTGGCATTCCGGCCAAAAGCGGCGTGTCCGGCGGCATACTTGCCCTCGTCCCCGGGCAGTACGGCATCGGTGTGATCGGCCCCGCCCTCGGGCGCAAGGGCAACAGTGTAGCAGGGGTTCACCTGCTGGAAACGATGTCCGAGGCCTTCGATTGGAGCTTATTCTGACGAGCCAGGCCGATTCGGACTGAGCTAATCCGATTTAATTCAATCTAATCCAAGCCAATCCAAAAACCTATTCAATCTAATCTAATATCTAATCGATGCCAGGCCCAAGCCTAGCATGCCATGTTCGATTCGACAATGCCTGCAAACATTGGGACTGCCGGAAATTCCTTCTGCCGAGAGCAGCGCATCCTCAAACGTCAAACAAGCCTGCGAAAACGCAGGATTGTTCCTCGTTCTGGCTTGGTGAAGACCAAATGCCTGCCAAAGCGCAGGCATTAAACCGGATTTGTCCATATCGGACCAATTCGGCCTGTAATTCCTGCGCACTCGCAGGAATTCTGCCACCTATGGCTTTTTTAACCGAAATGCCTGCTCTTGCGCAGAATTTCTTCTCTTCCTGCCGAGATGAAGGCAATCGCTGATTTCGTTTGGAGCCCATTAATGACCAACGGAGGCAAAACGATGAAGGTACGGCTTGTAAACGGATATTTCCAGGTTTTTCCTCCTACAACCGATATGGGGGGGTAGTTTTGGGAGCTGTGAGCGGTTTTTTCGGCTTTAAAGTCACGTTTCGCGTGGGCGGGACTGGTTCCTTGAAGCAGCAGCAAGGAAATTCCCGCCTATAATGCGCAGCAGGTGGCATTGCCAAGTACGTATCAGTCCCTCAATAATGGAAAAAGCATCTCCCGCCCACTCTGTATACATTCACAGGTGGTCAGGAGATGCTTTTGCTTATTGCCGGAACTCCCGCATCAGGGAAGCCCGAGCTGCATTAACCGATATGCATCATCATTTCCGGTTTCTCATTGTCCGCGCCTTCCGCGACGCGCTTCGGTCTATTGAGGATTAATCCAAGCAATCCGCCGCCGACAGCAATACCCGTCAGCACGAGGAACGTGTCTCCGAAGGAGAGCGAATACATCTCCAGCTTCGACGTTGCAGTTGGTCCATAGACCTTCATGCGGCTGGCCAGAATTGTTGCCAGGCCTGCAATAGCGAAGGAGGACATAACCTGCTGAGCAGCATTCGTAAGCGAGGAGACCCGGCTGACCAGATTTCTTGGCGCCGACTGCATGAGATGCGTATTGAGCGGCATCATCGACAGGCCCATTCCCGCGCCCAGAAGCGACAGCGGAATAATAATCATCGCGAGGCCGGATTCGGCATCGACCTGCGACAGTATAGAAGCTGCTACGGTGACTAGCGTCATCCCGATAAGTACTAGCGGACGAGCTCCAATCCGGTCATACAGCGTACCGGCTATTGGCATGAAGATCCCTGCGGCTACAGCCTGCGGGAGCATAATCAATCCCGTTTCGAATGCCGTATATCCCTTGGCATCCTGCAGGAATAAAGGCACCAGGAACATCGTTCCGAACAAAGCAATCTGTGAAATCCATTGTACAACGATACCTTTGGAGAAATCAGCAGATTTGAAGACACGAAGCTCAAGCAGCGGATCCTTGCGATTCAGCTCGACAATAATGAACAGAATCAACGCAGCGACTCCGACACTGATTGCGATAATCGTCTTCGCAGCTGTCCAGCTAGTCGCGCCTTCTGTAACACCATAGGACAGAGCGGCGAATGCAAGCGGCGCCAGAATGATTCCAAACTTATCCAGCGAAGCGACAGCCTGGCGTTCAATATTGGGCAGAGTGCGCATGCCGAGCAAAATACCGATGATCCCAATTGGAATGTTGATCAGGAAGATCCATTTCCAGCTTGCATAGTCGACTAGCCAGCCTGCTACTACCGGGCCAAGTGCTGGCGCGAGCAGAATCGGGATCCCCATCATGCCCATAACCGCCCCTACTTTCTCAGGCGGGCTTAAACGGTAAGTAAACGCCATTGCAATCGGCATCACCATTCCTCCGCCAAGACCTTGAAGGATACGGTAAATAACCAATTGCTCCACCGACGTTGCCAGTGCGCATAGAAGCGAACCGACTGTGAACAGAAAGACGGAGATCAGGAATACTTTCTTCGCCCCGAACCTGTCGGAGAGCCATCCGGCCAGCGGGATGACCGCGGCCTGTGCAAGCGCATAGCCTGTTACAGTCCACTGTACCAGCTGATAATCCACTTTGAACTCGGCCATTAACCCCGGAATCGCAACATTAACTGCTGTTCCATCCAGAATAACCATGAACAGGCCGACGATGATGGCAGCTAGCGGAGCCAGAATTTGACGAATAGAGAACGGTGCACCACTACTTGCCGGTGCTTGTTTGGCTGACATTGAATTTTCCTCCTACCCTAATGCTCTGTGACTGGCGAACCCGCTCGTACGTTCGGCATGCAAGAAGCCCAGCATTGACCTCTCTCACCATTCGGGAGTACAATTAGAACGCTTGATAGCAGCGCGCAGCAGTCCATAGCTTATAATCTAAGCGGACAATTGTCCGCTTAATAGATATTACTCCCGTGCTGCTGCTATGTCAATAAAAGTCATATGATTTTTTTGTATCGAGGTGTAGCCATGCAACAACGTAACGAACGCAGAGACGCTGCCGAGCACCGACAACTCATCCTTCAAACCGCGAGCCAATTGTTCGTCACACATGGTGTTGAAAGTGTCAGCATGCATCAGATCGCCAAATCCGCCGGAATCGGGCAAGGGACACTCTATCGCCGTTATTCCAGCAAAGCGGATCTGTGCACGGAGCTGCTTCAAGACAGCTTCCGTCGATTCACGGAGGAATTGGACAGTTACTTGATGACAGCCGCCCATCTCCCCGTTCAAGAACGATTGCTGGAGCTGATGAGCAGATGGATAGATCTCTCTGTTGAGAAGCTTCAATGGTTCCATGTCATTAAAGCGCCTACCTTCTGTTCTGTTGACGAAGTCAAATATTATAATATACCTCCCTGTCTATATTTGAAGGCGGTATTGGAGCGGCTGCTTCAAGAAGCGGTTGACAGCGCTGAAATCCGTCCGCTCAATGCGGAGTTTACCGCATTCAACATTGTAACCGGCATCAATCCGGAAGCCTTTATCCATCTCATTCAGGAACGCAATTACTCTGGCGACCAAATCAAAAAACATTTTCTCGACCATTATCGCCGCACATTGTTTGCAGGAGATTAAATGGCACCCAAAAAAGGAGCGCTCATCAACTTTGCCTTGCTCTGTGCAAAGTTGATAAGCGCTCCTTGTCGTAGGTAGAACCGTCAAATCCGATCCCGGTATTTTTTTTGCGAATCGCACCGCGCGCAGCTCCCGGCGCGCGGTGTTTCGCTGCATGGCGGCGGTCGGTCGGCCGATTGGCTCCAGCCGCTCAGAAACCTCACAATGCCGGTGCAGCCCAATCTCCGATGTCCGCTTGCTTCTTGCCCAGAATCGGCTTATTCGGCAAATAATGAAGCGACTTGATGAAACGGATCGTGCGTGTCTTGGCTCTCATCACAATGGAGTGTGTCTCTGCGCGCTGATCTGGAAGCATCTGGACACCACCAAGAAACTCACCGGGCGTTACGCCCGTAGCAGCAAAGATCACATCCCCTGTGCCAATCATATCGTCCATACGAAGCAGTTTGCGCGGATTGGTCAAGCCCATCTCGACACAGCGCTGCGCCTGCTCCTCATTCTCGGGCATCAGTCTGCCCTGAATTTCACCGCCCAGACATTTCAGCGCTGCCGCCGCCAGTACGCCTTCAGGCGCTCCGCCGGAACCGACATACAGATCAATGCCCGCCTCAGGGAATGCGGGCGCGATCGCACCCGCCACATCGCCATCGGAGAGAAACTTGATCCGTACGCCTACTTCCCTTAGCTCCGCGACTAACGTCATATGCCGGTCACGGTCGAGTATCATGACCGTAATGTCCGATACCTGCTTGTTCAGCGCCAGCGCCGCCTTCTCGACAGTCGTGCGGATGGGATCATCCAGACTCAGCTTTCCAGCCAGGAGCGGACCGACTGCCAGCTTCTCCATATACATGTCAGGAGCATGCAGCAGATTGCCCCTTGGCGCAACGGCGATAACTGCCATTGCATTATTAAGCCCTCTGGCGACAATCTCCGTCCCCTCAAGCGGATCAACCGCCACATCCACCTCTGGCCCCTGCATGCTGCCGACTTGTTCGCCAATGTACAGCATCGGAGCCTCGTCCATCTCCCCCTCGCCAATAACGACCGTTCCTTGAATCGAGACCGAATCAAGCATCGCCCTCATCGCATTCGTCGCCGCCTCGTCTGCATGATGCTTGTCCCCCCGGCCCATCCAGGGCGCTGAGGCCAGAGCCGCCAGCTCAGTTACCCGTACAATTTCCAGTGACAGTTCGCGTTCCATGCTGCATCGCCTCCATTATGCTAGTTCCTGAAGCCACTGAATGATCGTACCTGCTGTTTCCTCAATTGCTTTGCCAGTCACGTCAATGACCGGACAACGCAGCGATTTCATTATCATGTCCGCATAATCAAGCTCGGTCTGGATACGGTCAAGAGACGCATATTGCGCTGAGAAAGGAAGCCCCATCGCCTTGAGCCGTTCCGTCCGAATGCTGGAGAGCTGCTCTGGCTTCATCGTCAATCCGACAATCAGCTTGCCCCCCTCAACACACAGCTCTGAGGGAATCTTCACCTCGGGAACGAGCGGCAAATTCGCCACACGAATGCCCTTGTGCGCCAGATAGATGCTGAGCGGCGTCTTCGAGGTTCGGGATACACCGACAAGCACGACTTGTGCGAGATGAAGCCCGCGGGTGTCCTTGCCGTCATCGTATTTGACTGCAAATTCAATCGCCTCAATCCGGCGAAAATAATCGTCATCCAGCGTATGGAGCAGCCCCGGCTCCCGCTTGGGCGAATCATTGAATGTATCGATAAACGCTTGCAGCATTGGCCCCAGCACATCGATCGCGCGTACTCCTTTGCGCAGCGACTCCTCCCTCATCGCTTCGCGCAGCTCCGGCTGAACCAGCGTATAGGCAATGAAACCGCCGCTTGCCAGCGCTTCCGCCACTATGGCGCTAATCTCGTCCTCTGTCTTAATATGGCTGAACCGCTTTAATTTCACCTGCTCGAGCGCAAACTGTCTCATCGTTGCTTTGGCGACAGCCTCAGCCGTTTCTCCAACAGCATCGGAGCAAATATAGATCGGGTATGTTTGTCTGGCCAACTTGAGGTTCCTCCTATCCTTGCCTGTGCATCTCGAGCTCTGTCTCTGTCATCCAGCGGATAATATTGGTTTTGCTGATCCAGCCCGTTACTTCAACCTGCCTTGAGGATACTTCTCCCCCGGATACGACAGGCAGACCGTCCATCTCATGCATAAGCATCTTGTTGACCGCATCCAGCAGCGGCTGATCCGATCGGACGGCAACGATAGAAGGCAGCCGGTTCATCGCCATGCTGACCGGAATCGACGCCGCGTTCGGATTGCCCAGCGTAATCTTCAGCAGATCCTTAGGTGTCACCACGCCTACAAAATGCTGCTGCTCATCCACCACAGTCAGCGCCTCCGCATTCCCCATGAACAAGGTGATGACCGCATCATGCACAGATACGGTCTCCGCCACATTGATCGGCATTCCTTGAACATCCTTCACAAGCGCACCCTGCCACCGTTTGAACCCATTCTCCCGCCCGTTGCTTGCATCACCGAGAGAATAGCCGACCTTAGGCTTCGCTTCAAGCAGACGGAGCATGACGAGCAGCGACAGATCCGCCCGCAGCGTCGGCTTGCTGATGCCCAGCATCTCGGCGATGCCATCTCCGGTGATCGGGGCGTGAAGCTTCACAAGCTTCACAATCTCCATCTGACGTTGGGATAACGTAATATAAACCACACCTTTGTCTTAAATATCACTAATATAATGTAACATCCATATAATAGTTCATCATATATATTAAGTAATGTATCATATATCTTTTTTAATGTGCAATATAAAAATGCTGCTCCTTCGGTTTACGGACGAATCGTTACACGGGTGCGTATAGGTACGATGCCGGCAAGCTCAAGCACATCGTTGTTATACATGCGTATGCAGCCATGGGATACCTCTCTGCCGATGGAGGCCGGATCATTCGTGCCGTGGATGCCGTAGTGCGGCCTGGATAGTCCCATCCAGAACGCGCCGTAAGGCCCTCCGGGGTTCGGTTGTTTATTCACAATCGTGAACTCGCCGGCCGGTGTTCGCGTCAGCATTTTGCCAATGCCAACTGGAAACCCGCGCACCACTCTGTTCCCATCGAGCAAATACAGCTGTCTGTCCGAGAGATCCACAATAATCCGATAAGCAGGCATGTCTCTTCACTCCTTCTATCTTAGGGCATAGGGCAAGAACCCCGATTCCATCAATCAAAAAGCCCTCCGCCAACGCTTCCAAAGCTGGAAGCATGGCAAGAAGGCTTAATAAGGTATACGGTGATGTCAAATGACTAGCTCCCCAAGCTTGATTAGCTCGACAACCGCCTGCGAACGACCTTTGACATTCAACTTCTGCATCACATTTGAGATGTGGTTTCGCACGGTCTTTTCACTGATGAACAATTGCTGCGCGATATCTCTAGTTGTTTTATCCTGTACCAACAGTTCAAAGACTTCACGTTCACGATGGGTTAATAAAAATTTGCTCTTCTGGTCGCTACCCTTCAAAATTCGTCACCCCTCCTTGCTCGGGTTTTTATGGTTTAACAAGGTTAAGGGATACAGTCAAAATATAGTATGAAGGGGCGCCTGCTGTGGTGCAGTACCCTAGGAAAAATGGGCAGTTTTCCATAGCTCCACGTAAACAGATTCTGTTTGATGTGCATCGTCAATGCTGTTTCACGCAACTGGTTTTTTCTACGAGCATTGCTCTTTAATAAAATAAACCGATCAGGCGAGGTGAGGCTGATGAAATGGGAACAAAATATCGAACAACAACATCTGAGTCGCTTTGTGTTGGCGGAAGCGTTAAAAGCCACTTCAAGCGGTCGAATACGTTATTATTGAAGACATGACCGTCATTAAGATTATGATATTCCGCAAGAAGCTTGGAGCAAAAACCCAACACTTTCACAAGCTATATCCGTCACGAGAACTTTACGTATTCCATACCAATATGAAGCCTGCGAATGTGCATGAATTTCGGTTCCAAGACGCCATAATGGTTAAATTCCTGCGATCAGGCATGAATTTTGGGGAAAATCGTCCGATAAGGTGAAACGAAGGTAAAATACCTGCACTCTGGCAGGCATTTCACCCTCATGGGGTCAGAAACGAACAAATAAATGCCGTTTCGCATCTTTCGCCTGGTTCGCATCTCGTATCTCGCATCTCGGCACCTCTCGGCGTTTGAAATGACGGATCGTCCTCGTTGTTACATCAACCATCAGTCACAAGTTTTTCCATTAACTGACTGAGCAAGATTTGAAACACGCCAAGGTTAATCTGAATACTTATGGACACACTAAGCCAGTCCAGTCCGCCATCCGCTATGTAAAAAGAAGAACAACCGACCGCCGCATCCGCTGCGAACGTTACCGATTGTTCCTTTTGCTTCGGGCAACTCTTATGTGATTAGTACTGATTATGCCGGGCAAAACTTACCGCTTGTTCGCTTGATGGGGAAAAATGCGGTCAACCATCGCGTTAAATTCGACGATAAAGCCCTGAATCGGATGACCGAGCCGCACATCATCCATGTAAGCAGTCATCCGGTCTACAAAGTCGGGGTTAGCAGATACATACACATTATCCACCTGCGGCACCATTCCTTTCACCTTGCCCGCGATTTGTGACTTGAGATCCTCAGTAACTTTCGAATCCAATCCCTTCATGCGGCTGCCGTCATAAACACCGGCGGAAAAATCCTTGCTGCCGTTCACTCCCAAATGCCTGTACCCTTGATTCGTTCTGCCCAGCGGCTGTGAAGGCACTTGACTCCTGCTCATCGCATTCGGGCCAACCTTCTTCTTCCCATCGTCGAGAGATACGGCAACATAAGCATTATTATCGGTCAGCATCACATATGCCTTGTTGACTTCCTTCATGGCGGCAAGCTGATCAGCAACCTCTTCGCTCATCTCAAGCCGGTAATTTTTGTGAAGGCCGATGATGTTGTTGCTGTTCAAGCGGCGGCCATCCTTGCGGTTCATCTCATTATTCTGGTCATCAGCGAAACGCTTGCTCATAATGCGATTGCCACTCATGTCATAACGGACATTGTTCTCACGAATGTTGCGGTTGCCAAGATCGCCTTGCTTATCCGAGCACCCGGCAAGCATCGTGCTCAATGCGGCAACTGCTGCGATCAGTACCCATTTGCGCTGCATTTGTCATCCTCCGTTTTCATTATGAGATCATGATGCGACCCGTTCTTAGCGTTAGCACAATAGGTGGTGGCTATGCTGGCAAGTTTTTGACCCGTGTGCGGAAGTTGACAAAATGGCGGGTATTCAGTACAGTAAAGATATACTTAGCACCTGGTACTAGTACTTGATAATAAGATGATAATAAACTGTTATTAAATGGATAATACACATTAGAGGAGCTGGTCTGGAATGTCTCATCCATCCTTTCAATCGGCGGCAGCATTAACTGCATTCGGCTCATACGTGCCCGACCGTATTTTAACCAATGAGGACTTATCCCGAATCGTCGATACGAATCATGAATGGATCGTTCAGCGTACAGGCATTGTCGAGCGGCGGATCTCGGCGGAGGATGAGTATTGCAGCGATCTTTGCTTTGCGGCAGTGCGCAATATGCTTGAGCGGTACCCTGTACAGCTCCAGGATGTCGATTTTGTCCTTGTTGCAACGACTACACCCGACACCTTCTTCCCAAGCATGGCAGCCCGCGTACAGGCGGAATTCGGAATCGCTTCATGCGGGGCTGTCGATATTCAAGCGGCATGCGCCGGCTTCGTCGCAGCGCTGCAAATTGCCAACGGACTCATTCTGACAGGTGTGCATCGCAAAATTCTCGTTATCGGCACAGAAACCTTGTCCAAAATAACGGATTACACCGACCGTACAACATGCATTTTGTTCGGGGACGGCTCCGGGGCTGCTCTTGTGGAGAGAGCTGACAAGGGCGCTTTCATCGGCTCCTATGTATCGACCAGTGGCGGAGAGGGCCATCAATTGTATCGTTCCAGCCTGTCCTCCTCCATTAATGGCAAGGAGATACTGGCCAATGGCAAGATTGTTCAGAATGGCCGTGAGGTGTACAAGTGGGCTGTAAGCCAGGTCCCAAGAGGAATTAACGCCCTGTTGGAGCGCTACTCGCTTACCGTGGAGGATATCGATTGGTTTGTTCCGCATAGTGCCAATATGCGCATTATTGAATCGGTTTGTGAGAAAACAGGCATTCCTATCGAACGCACGCTGTCCAGCATTGAGCATTATGGCAATACTTCAGCCGCCTCGATTCCGCTTGCTATCGACCTCGCATTGAAGGAAGGACGTATGTCGGAGGGTGATACGGTTCTGCTCTACGGCTTTGGCGGCGGCTTGACAGAGTCTGCGCTGCTGCTGCGTTGGACACTCTAGCATATCCCCCGCAATAATAGAGGCTAATCCGGAACCGCCAAGGTTCCAGATTAGCCTCTTTGTCAGCACTTAACTGTCAAATGCTTCAAACCCGTATAACGATCCCGCAGCTTATGCGCTTCTCGCAGCGCCTCCTCTATCAGACTTTCAGACAAGCCGATAGCGGCTGGTTCGGCCGGGCCGCCCGCCCGAGCCAGCCAATCGCGCAGCTGCCTCCAGTCCGGCAATTTGCCGAATATATGCGGATATTGCTCCCCCAGCCGTTCGCGGTACAGCTTCGCCAGCATGACGGAGGCCACGCCTACCTTTGCTCCGTGCAGCAGTTGGCGGCGCCCTTCTTGAATATAAGCCATCTCCCAATGATGAGACAGATGATGCTCCCCTCCGGAAGCAGGACGCGAGTGACCGACCAGCAGCATGGACCAGCCTGATAAAAGCAGCGCCTCCATCAGTACAGCTAACCCTTTTGCCGACCCTGTTGCAATCTCTTCCACATTGGCTACACAGCTCATGAGCGCACGCTCCGTCAGCTCGTAGGCGATCGGGCAGAACGGCTCACCCGCCATTTCATGGGAAAAGCTCCAATCCGCAAGAGAGGTGAATTTGCCCAGCATATCCGCAAAACCCGCAGCTGTCATGCTCTGAGGCGATGCCGCCAGCACATCCAGATCGGCGAACACCGCAATCGGCGCAACTGCCGGCACCGTTTGCTTGAAGCCGTCTATAATAAGCGGCGCACCGACGGAAGTAAATCCATCGACCGATGCAGCGGTCGGAACGGATATGAAATCGCGATGAGTCTGATAACAGACGAACCGGACGATATCGTGAATCGTACCCGAACCAACCGCAAGCACCGCCCCTGCTTGGCGCGGCATATCCAGCAGCACCCGGACGACTGCCCGCTCATCTGCGATAACATCTCCCTGGCTGTCAGGCAGCAATGTACAAATCGCATAGGAAACCGAGGCGCCGGATAACCTCGCTGCAATGCGCTCGCCCGCCGCCTGCCATGTGCTGCTGTCCACTACCAGCATAACCGAATGATACTGCTTTTCCTGCAGATAAGGCGCAATTTTGTCAAGGGCCCCGGCCTCCAGCACACCGTCCATCTTGATCGGAGCAAGCGTAACTCCCTCTGGCTTCAAACGGGCTGCTTCATTCACTTCAGCTAACATTTCGCGTATATCCATGCTGCCTCCTTGTTCCTTGCCACAATTCATTTTCCGTCATTGTACCATAACTGTACGGATGGAATCTTTGCCCTGGAAGGACAAGTACCCAGAGCCGAAGCCAGTCTGCCTTCATATACTGCAACAAGTGAAATTTCGGATACAAGCCGGCACTTCCAACTTGCTATTACAGCGCTTCTGATAGAAAGGACGGTCGCGATGAAGCTGCTCTTTACCTATTTTGTCCCCAGCGGGGGGATTGAAACCTTGAACCGGCTGCGCTGCAGAGCACTGCGGCAGGTTGGCATGGAAGGTCATTTGCTCTACCTGTGGGATGGTGCCGGCAGGCAGAACATTACCGATATTCCCTGCTTCGTGACGAATGACGACAATGAAATTCGAGCAATAATCCAAAGCCACCGTTATGATGCCGTTATCGTGACATGCGACCATCTCATGCTTCAGCGCATTCGCGGACTAGGGTACAACGGCCCGCTGATCTATGAATCTCAAGGCCTCGGCGGTCACGAGCAGGCTAGAAGCACGATTGAATTCGCCTCCCTGTTCATCAAGCTGTATGCTCAGGCGGTCATCAGCCCCCCTGTCTCTCATATGATAGAGCTGTTCCGCACGTATTTGCCCGGCTTTCCCCGCTTCTTTGTCCAGAATATGATAGATACAGATCGTTTCGTCTACCAGAATGCACGTTGGCTGAATCCTTCTGGCAGCCCTATTCTTGCCTGGATTGGAAGGCTTGAACAGAATAAGGACTGGCAGCTTTTCTTGCGGATCGGTGAACAGGTAGCACGGCATCTGCCCGATGTCCAGTTGTGGATGTTTGAGGATGCCAACATATCAGAGCCGGGCGAACGGGAGAAATTCAGCCGTCTCATACATGAGCTGAACCTGCTGCCGCGGTTGACGCTGCGCTCCAACGTTCCCCATGATCATATGCCCCACTACTTGTCGGCAGTCGGGGACTCTTCAGGCTTGCTGCTATCTACCTCTCACCTCGAAGGCTTCGGCTACGCCGTTGCGGAGGCAATGAGCTGCGACTGTCCGGTGCTCTCTACCGATTCAGACGGTGTACGCAGCTTCATCGAGCATAACCGGACAGGCAAGTTTTTCGTAACGCGGACAATATCCGAGGCTGTTGCCGAAGCGCTGCAGCTCATAAACAACCGCCCCTTCACCGATTCCATCCGCCAGCAGGCGAAGGAGCATATTCACGCGTTGTTCTCCCCGCGCCGGTACGCGGCTGATATCGTTAATGTTATGGTTGAGCTTGGTCTTCGTCCTTATCAGAGCGGTTGAAGACAGACTGATAGGTCGAGCGAAGGCCATCGACAAACCGGATGGAAGGAATCCACCCCAGCATTCGCGCGGCCTTGTCCGGCATGAACACACTGCGGGCGACGTCCGCCGGGCGCGCGTCCCCGTGGCGAATATCTAGTGGAGCATCATGCAGCTTGGCAAGCTCCCCGGCAACCGCATTAATGGACCAAGCCTCTCCAGTTCCTATGTGTATCGTCTCGCAGGCTGCGCGGCTAGCCGCATTCACACATGCGCGAACGACATCATCGACATGTACGAAATCGCGGACTTGATTGCCTTTCCCATGTATAACGAGCGGCAATCCCCTGGCCATTCTCTCTAGAAAAACAGCGACAACGCCGCCATCTCCCCTCGCCCTCTGACCGGGCCCATAAACATTTGCGAATCGTAGAATCGTATAAGGCACGCCATGCATACGCCAGTACCAAGTCGCATATCGCTCTGCGGTACGTTTGGAAAGCCCGTAAGAAGATACGGGGGATTCCGGTGTATTTTCATCCAGGATGCGCTGCCCCGCCTTGCCGAAGACAGCCGCCGTCGATGCGAGAATGATTTTTGCTGAAGCCAGTCTGCAGCCTTCCAACACCCGCAGTGTGCCAATGACATTCGTCGTCATATCTGCGCTCGGATCAAACAAGGAGCGGCTGACATCGGCCTGTTCCGCCAGATGATAGACAAGATGGGGACGCATGTCCGCAAGAAGCGCCGGCAGTTCCCCATCGTTAACATTGAGGGAAAGAAAGCGTGCTCCAGAAGGAATGTTGCTTATGCTCCCGGAAGACAAATCGTCCACAACAACAACCTCGTACCCGGCCGAGAGCAGCGAGGCAGCCAGCCGAGATCCGATAAAACCCGCACCACCTGTCACGACTGCCCTCACATCGCCTTCCTCCCCTCGTCCAATTGATATTTCTAATGCTCTATTCTATGAAATCAGCGCATCAAAAATATGGACACATCACAGAAAGTCGCGCATAATGCCGAAAATGGACGAATGATGGCGTTCATCTGTCGTGTCTGCAAATGCCCGATCTCCATATAGTAGAAGTAGAACTGAACAATTCGAGGTGAAGGACATGACACCTAAAGTGTCGATTATTATTCCCTTTTATAATGATCCTTATATCGATCAAGCGATTGTCAGCGCACTCTATCAGACCTATCCCAATATCGAGGTCATCGTCGTTGACGATGGATCTACGCTTTACCAGGAGCGCATTGCGCCATATCGATCCCGCATCCACTATATTGGCAAAGCAAACGGCGGCACCGCCAGTGCCTTGAACTACGGCATGGCGCTGGCTACGGGCAAATATGTCGCTTGGCTCAGCTCCGACGACCGCTTCCTCCCCGATAAAATCGCCAAGCAGGTGGCTTATATGGAGCAAACAGGCGCACAGATCAGCCATACCGATTTCGATCTTATGAACGAGCATGGGACGATTACAGATCGTGCCGTATCCGCCAAATTTCCAACAGCCAAAGCCTTTATCAATGCCTTGAAGCAGGGATGCCCGGTGAACGGCTGCACCATTATGATGACCAAGGATTTGCTCCGCTCTATCGGCTGGTTCAACGTGTCGCTGCCGTACACGCATGATTACGAGCTGTGGATACGCATCATTCTGGCACGTGTTGATTTTCATTTCATTAACGAGCCTCTAACAGTCTATCGCCGCCATCCACAGATGGGTACGGTGAGGCATTTTGACTCCGTGCTGCTGGAAGCGAACACGATCAACAGCTTGTACGCGTCCAGAATCGATTTCCTCCTGGCTCAGCTGCCCGACTGACAACAGACCATTCATGCAAACTTAACAAGCAAACCACTAACAACGAGCAAACTACTCTTCACATCACGCAAGTAATTCTCCCAGACGAATTTTCCAGACGATACAAGCACAATAGCCAAGCAAAATTAAGCTTGGAACGTCCGGCAAGCTTTGCCGCATTGGCGGACTCTCTCGCATCCAGCGATCTTTACCGCATCCGGCGGCATCTGGGCAGGCCGATGTAGAGGAAGCCTGCGGAAGTGCAGGCTTTCCCGTTAAAATAGCCATAGTTAGTTAAATACCTGCAATAATGCTGGAATAGTAGGCGGAATTAGACAATTGAGGAGAAATATCGAGAAATTCCTGCGCTCTGGCAGGCATTTCATCTTCAACAGGCCAAAACGAGTAAAAAGCATGCACCTTTGCAGGAATTTGCGCAGGATGCAGGAATGTACGCAGGGCACAGAAACTTGCGCAGGACAAAAGAAACTTCACAGAACACAGGAATGTGCACAGGACGCCGGAATACTTGCAAAACGCCAGAAGGTTCGCAGAAAGGCTCGACGGTCGCAGAATCGCTCCCCAGGCAGGAGGAATCTCAAAATCTGGCCCCTTCTACTACTAATCCCTCATTCTCTCTTTCTCTCATTCATCAGACTGATCCGCACATTACCATATATTCCCTCAAACCAACCACAAACCGCCTCCCGACAGCAACCACTATAGCTGTCGGGGGCGGTTTGCCCCATTGGCCACACAAATGCGCACGCTTATGGAAATGGCTCGACACAGCAGTTACTCCTGCCACCTGCTTATCAAGAGCCGCCTTGTACAGGCTGAAGAAAACCTAGTTTCGCCGTATACAGCTGCCATCGTTTCGCATACTTGGCGAAGGTCTGCTTCGACTCCCGCTCGATCACCTCGCTGTGACGCAGCGTACCCATTCCATCATGCACACGATAGGCGCTCAATATTTTCTCCACTAGCAGAAAAGGAATTCCGGCAAGCAGCACTCTGAACCAATAATCCAGATCATGTGTAAAGGGGAGCGTTTCATCGAATTGCCCGATGTGGCGATAAAGCGATTTGTTCATCATTACGGTGCATCCGTTGACCGGATTGCTGTGTGCCAACGCGCGGTAAAATTGTCCCTTGTCATTATTAGGCGGCATAATCGCCAGAGCTGTCATCCTGCCACCGCCGTCAATCTGATCAAAGCCCGTATGGCTGATCCAGGCTCCGCACCGCTCCATCTCCTCCAACTGCCGTTCGATCTTCTCCGGATAGAAACGGTCGTCGGAGCTGAGCCAAGCGATATAATCACCGCTCGCAAGGCGAAAACCATGATTCAACGCGCTGGCCGTTCCCCCGTTCGCCTTTCCCAAATAATGGACACGCCCCTCATACTGTCTGAGCTTATCGGCATGGATCGTTGATCCGTCATCCACGACAATGATCTCCAAATTTCTGTAGGTCTGAGCCAGCGCACTCTCGACCGCTTCCGTTACATACGGGTCATTGTAAAAAGGGATGACGATCGTGACTTTCGGTCGTTTTGCAGCCATCCTTCACATTCCCTCCTTCAGAACTCGCCTCGCCGATTCCAATGTATCAAGCACCGACTGCTCCAACGAGAAACGCGGCGACCAGCCGAGCGCGCGAACCGCCGCAATATCAAGCGGCTGGGGCGAGAGCTCCTGCGATTCGCCTACACACCATTGCAACGAGCAGCTTGCCAATCGGTCGAAAGTATCTGCCAGCTCGCCCAACGACCGCATCGTACCGGATGCTACCGGATAGACCATCCCGCGCTCACCGCTCAGCAGCAGCAGCTCATAGGCTCTAATGGCATCGCGAACATCCAGCAGATCACGCATTTCTGTACGGGAGGACAAGCGAAATGGCGGCGGCGCTCCCCCATCAGCCGAGTGATCAACGCTGGACACATCCCCGCCACCGCTGCATTCCGCATCATCGACACCGCCGCATTCCGCATCATCGACACCGCCGCGTTCCGCATCATCACCACCGCTGTGTTCCGCATCATCGTCACCGCCGCGTCCCGCAGCATCATCACCGCAGCAATTCGTTGCTCTGCACTCCCCGCTACCGTTGCGCTCCAGTTCCGCTGCATACCTGGCAATCAGGGCACATAGCCCATTAGAGCGGCCGGGCCCAATCAGATTGGACGGCTCCGCAACTATGACGTCCATTCCGTAGAGCGAAGCCCAGCTCTGCGCAGTCAATACCTGCATCGCCTTGCTCAAGCTGTATGGATGAGGAGGGGCCATTCCCTGCCCACCTTCATCCAGCTTGCATCTCAGCATAGACCCTGCAACGACAATGCGGCAGCACTTCCGATTCCCGAGCCCCCGTATTGCCTCCAGCAGATGCACCGTCCCCATTACGTTGCTCTCCATAACAGCAGCAGGGCTGGACCAGGAGAGAGCAACAGCGTTCACTCCGGCCAGATGCAGCACATAGTCCGGCTGAGCACGCCGGACCATCTCCATCGTTCCGCTGGCGGATGCCAGATCACAGATCTCCACAGCCGCCGCCTGTCCCAGAAATTCCTCGGCTTGATCATCAACAGGCATCCTGCGTACCACCGCTGTCACATCCCAGCCCGCTGAAGTAAAATAACGGCAGGCATGCTCGCCGCAAAAGCCGCCTGCGCCTGTAACCAATAGGCGCGGACGGCTCAATTGTCCTTCATCCATTGCGCCAGCTCTTCGAGCATAACGTTATAGCGGGGAGATTCATAACGCCAATCCTCACGCATGCACTGCAGCGACCGGTCAATAGCGATCCGCTCACAGGGCATGATCGAGACGTATGGACGAGCGAAGCAGTTGCGGAACAAGCGCAGCAGCTCCAGCTTGCTGACTGTTTCGGCTGCAGTTAGATGGACAAGGCCGCCAATATCCGGCCGAGCGATCGCGTATGCGATAGCCTTGGCCAGCTCCAGAGTCGTAACTCCATTCCACATAACGCGTGAGTAGCCGCTTACCTCCCCCTCCTGGCGCAGAAACCATTGCAGCAGCCCGATTCCGTTCGACCGGATCTCCGGTCCGATGATGGAGGTGCGAATCGTCAGATGGCGAGGGTCTCTCACCTCTCCCAATGCTTTTGTCCTTGCATAGACAGTCAGCCCATCCGGAATAGCGTCCTCACTGTAACCACCCTTACTGCCGTCAAACACACAGTCCGAGCTGATATGGATGAGTCTGGAACCCCAGTAATCGGCCAGATGGCGCAGCCAATGCGGCAGCAGCCCGTTCACTTGGTACGCCAGCAGCGGGTGGCGCTCAGCATCCTCATTAAGCACCCCGACCGCATTAATAATAATATCCGGACGCACCTCCTCGACAAGCGCAGCGACAGCCTCGCTGTCCCTTACATCAAGCTGACGCCCTTCGAGGTCAGTTTCATCTCTTGTCGTATAAACAACCTCACAGCCCGGCTCCGCGCGGAAATAGCGGACGAGCAAATGCCCCGCCATTCCGCGCCCCCCGACTACTAACAATTTCATGAGAGGAACCCCCCGCGCACGAGCATCGACCGGATTTCATCCTTGCTCATCAGCGACTGGCTGGAGCAGAAGCTGTCGAAGTTGACATGCTCATGCTTGCTGTATCGTTCACGCAGACCATTGATATCAATCGTCGGAAGAATGACCAAGTAGGCGTCATCATATACTACGGTGCTTGCGCTCTCGAAATCGGTCAGCAATATTTCATGCAGCTTCTCGCCCGGACGCACCCCTGTCTCAATCATGTCCGCTTCGATGCCCAGCGCCTCCATCAGCACCTCGGCCAGCTCCGCGATTCTGCAGGTCGGCATCGTCATAACGAATATTTCGCCGCCGATGCTCTCCTCCGATGCTTTGAACAGCAGCGTAATAGCGTCCTGCAGCGTCAGGAAGAAGCGCGTCATCTCCATGTCTGTTATCCGTACCTGGCGCTTCTCCCGTATTTGGTTCATAAACAGATGGACGACGCTCCCATTCGTCCCCAGCACGTTGCCCCCTCTGACGCAGACGAACTTGGTTTCCGAGCGCAGCAGATTCGCGTATACGATCAGCTTCTCGCCGATTGCTTTGGTCATGCCGTAGAAATTCGACGGGTTAGCCGCCTTGTCCGTAGAAATATAAATGACGCGCTTCACATGGTTCGCTATTGCCGCCTCAATGACATTTTGCGTGCCGATAACATTCGTCTTCAACGCTTCATAGGGCTGATCCTCGCATACAGGCACATGCTTTAATGCCGCCAGATGGAACACGTAATCGACACCCTCGCAGGCTCTGACAAGCGCCTCCTTATCACGGATATCGCCTATACAGAAGGTAAGCGCCGGATGCTCGAACGTACGGCTCATCGCGACTTGACTGGATTCATTGCGGGAGAACACAATAATTTGCTCTGGCTTTTGCGGCAGCAGCTGACGGATCAGTTCATAACCCCAGGATCCCGTCCCGCCGGTCACCAGGATGCGCTGATTAGTAAACATCCCATTTCCCTCCAAGCACATATTTGACCACCTTATCCGACACATCCTGTGCCAAATAGCCTTCCGGACACTGCCACCTGTGCGGCAATCCGGTCATGACGGCGACAGCCTCCTCAATTCGCTGCGCCTTCAGGCCGCATACGACATTGCTGCCGCAATCCACCGTCTCCGGCCGCTCTGTCGATTCGCGGATTGTAACCGTTGGCACGCCGAACAGACAGCATTCCTCCTGAACGGTTCCGCTATCGGTAATCGCACAGGATGCGTGCCTCTCCAGCTGTACAAAGTCGAAGAAGCCCAGCGGCTCATGAAGCTCCACTCTTTCATCGATGCTTGCATCGATATGACCGGCCTCGATACGTGACCTCGTCCGGGGATGAATGCTGCATATGATCCGCTGGCCGAACCGTCCGGCCACCCGGTTCAGCCCTTCGAGAATGCTCGCCAGACGCTCCGGCCGGTCAACATTCTCGGCGCGATGAGCCGTAACCAGCATATAGTTGCCGGCTTCCAGTCCGAGCCTGTTCAGAACACCGCTGGCTTCAATGTCCGGCATATAATGCTGGATGACCTCATGAATGGGATTGCCTGTCTGCACAATCCGATTGCTGGGAAAGCCTTCCCGCAGCAGATTACCCTTGCTGTAGGAGGTGTAGGGCATGTTGATCGTCGATATCGCATCGATAACACGGCGATTCTTCTCCTCCGGCACCGACAAATCATAGCAACGATTGCCAGCTTCCATATGAACAACCGGAATGCCCATCCGTTCAGCAACAATAGCGCATAGAGCGCTGTTCGTATCGCCGAGCAGCAGGACAACATCCGGCCGATGCGCCTCAAGAATCCGCTCGGTCTCCGCGAACATGACTGACAGCTGGCCGCCGAGCGTATGCTTGCCTTCGCCCAGCATATAATCGGGCTGTCGCAAGCGCAGCTCCTGGAAGAATATATCGCTGAGCGATGGGGAGAAGTTCTGCCCCGTATGCACGAGCACATGGCTCTCGGCAAGTGCATCCAGCTTCTTGATCATCAGGCTTAGCCTGATGATCTCAGGACGTGTACCAAGAATCGTTACGACGCGCATGATGATGATCTCTCCTTCCCCGTTATGCTCGCGCTCCTCGTCGCCTTGCGCGGCGTGTAGTACCGCTTCTGAGACGTTCCCTCCGACCTGTCGTCCGGCGCTGCCAGCCCGCTCCCCTGCCATGGCGCCCGGCCTTTCCTCTTCGGATCCGCTTGCCCGGTTTCCTTCGTTGCAAGGCCGCCGCTCCTCCGATAGGGACTCCTTGAGGCAGTGCAGCAATCCATTCATCCGGCACGCCCCTTACTTCCTCGAACCTGTGGCCGGCATCCAGGAATGCCTTCTCTGTTCCGAACGGACGCAGCATCCCTTCCTGAAACAGATACACAGTAGGCCCCGTTCCTCTTACAAGCCGCGGCGGCGCATAACCGTGAAGCGCTAAGCCGGCAACGAAATTTCTGAGCTTCTCGCGGTATGCCGCAACGCCGAACACCTGGGTCGCCGTCGCCGCATTGCGCTCGCCAACTGCTAGCAGGTTCCGCTCATCCCCAAGCAGCTTGCATACCCGGCTGAATAACCCCTCCACATCGCCAGTGGGTGCAGCATACTCCTCATTTCCTGTCGCTCCGGCTATCTCTGCAAGTCCGCCCGAGCCGTAGACGACAATCGGCTTGCCGAACACCATTCCCTCTAAAGCCGTCATTCCGAACCCTTCGGACGTCAGGCTAGGCACCACAACGATATCCATGGCCGGATAGATCGTCTCAATCTGCTCCTCGAAACGAATCCACCGGAAGCGTTCCATCAGATTGCGGCTCCGTGCATGATCCAGACATCGTTCGAAATAGCCGTTGTCCACCGGGTTGCCAACGATCAGAAATATGGCCCCCGGGAATCTTTCGGCCACCTCGACCGCCATTTGCATGAAATGCTCAAGCCCCTTGGCCTCAAATATGGAAGACGAAATATAGCCGATAAGCTTGTGCCCGTCCGATATTCCAAGCTGCTTCCGCCGATTGATCCGATTCATGGGCCATGTCTCCTGCAGCAGTGCGGAATGTTCCCAGGAAGGATGAATAATCGTCGTTTTGGGCAGCAGGCCCGGGGTCCGCAATGGAGCTGCGGTTGATTCCGAGATGCCGACAACATAGTCCGCATGCTGCTCGATCAGCGCGGCGGCCTCTCCTGTATGGGGCGTTTCCCGCAAGGTCTCCATAATCGCCCACACGACGGGAATGTCCAGTGTGCGGGCTGCGATAGCGGGAAGCGGGTGAACGCATGTATTCACAAGAACAATATCGGGCCTCTGCCTGTGAAGGAGCAGGAACAGCTCGCGCCATGATTTGTCCCTCTTCTTCTCTTCCAGCTCATTCATCATGTGGGGGAGTGCGAGATAAACGGATACGACCAGTGGAATTTCTTGAATAATGACGGGGATTCCAAGCCCTCTTGCCTGCTCAGCAACAACCCCTTCATTAGGGACAACTACTGTGCAGGAAAAGGCAGGCAGCAGCTCGCGTATCATGAACAGCAGCAGCTTCTCTGCTCCGGTCACATACTGGGGGCTGCAAATATGGGAGAAGACGAGCATCCTGGGCTTTGATCGCTTCAATCGGCATGCCATACCCCTTCTCTCGAACGGGTACGCATTCACCTCCTTCATAACGTCATATTTCTTTGTCATACAATATATTTGAAGGGCGTTTCAATCGGCACGACATTTGAACCCTTTACAAGCGCACAAATCTCGCCTCCGCTGGCGTCCTTTATCGTCTCAGCCAGCCGCTGGCGTCTTCCCTTCAGCCGCAAGGGCCAGCATCAAGGAAACAGGATGGACAGCATCGTGTCCAATCTGCGCGCATACGTATGATCCCGCATCGTGCGGTACATGCCGCGCATCGCGATCGCCTGCCGCTGTTCCTCATGCGTCAAATAATACTCGATCTTCTCCACCATCTCCTGCGGTGAGGAATACGTAACGATCTCCACATCCGGCGTATAGAAGTTGACCAGATCATCTCTGGCGTCCGTGAGCTGCAGCGTTGCACAGCCAGAGATTTCGAAGGTGCGCGGGTTGGGGGATACAGCAGCAATGCCTGCGCTGTTATTATTGAATGTCTCGTCATCATGCGCGCGATGCATATTAATGACGATTTTGGAGCCATTGTACATCTCTGCGGTTTCTCTTGGACCGAGCCAACGTCCCAGGGCGATTTTGTCCGCAAGGATGGGAAAATCCTTCAGCCTCTCCCACCAAATGCCGGATATATGCGTATCCTTGGAAGCCAGATAGCCCGTCACCTCATTGAAGAAAGCAACCCGCCGCCAATACGCCGAGCCGATAAAACATATGTCATGCCGCTTGCTCCTGGCAGCATTGCGCGGCCTGAATTCAATCGGATATGCCGCCATCGGCAAATAGTGCACCCGGCTGCAGCCAAGCCGCTGATAGAAATCAATACAGGTCAGCTCCAGCGTGAACACCTCGTCATAATGCGTCGCCAGGGATGCCGTAATATCCGTGTAATAAGGATCATCCGTGAACCAGATCGCAGTACGTATGCCGAGCCGTCTCATCTCATCGACATGGGCAATGTCGAAATGCAGCCCATCCAGCACAATTGCAATATCCGGCCTGATTCGGGCCGCTATTTCCGCTACCGGCTGCGTGGAATCCGTCACCGTCAATCTGCCCACAAGCCCGCGCAGCGTTGCCGCAATAGCTTCATCAAGCGGCGAGTAAGGAAACCCTTTGCCTGTCGCAACGAACAGCACATGAATGGGCCTGATTCCGATCGGCTGCTCGGTCAGCCTGAGAACCGTCTCGCACTTCCCGTACCAGTAACCGTGCTCCCACCCCAGCGGAAAGCCGTGCGTGCGTCCTTCCTCATATTGAATCTTCCGGCGCTCCTGAGCTCCGGAGTCGCGTTTCCTCGCTCCATGCCTGGAGACTTTGCGCCGAGTCGTTCTTGCCAGCCGCAATCTACTGCGTCGAATGCGCGAAGAAGCTGCCAACTGCATCACTTCCTTTCCTGTACCTCTGCGCGCGGCTGCCTTCTTACCATCCAAGCGTAGCGGCAAGCTGCCTCACTCGCGACGCAAATGTATGATCCCTGAGCGTTCTCCGCAGGCCTCGAAGCGCAATCAACCGGCGCTCCTCCTCATGGGATAAGTAATAGTCGATCTTGTCGCGCAGCTCAGTCGCTGTCGTGAACGTATCCAGCTCGCTGCCCGCCTTGTAATAGAAAGGCAAGTCCTCGCGAGGATCCGTCAGCTGCAGGGTCCCGCAAGCGGATATTTCGTAGGTACGGGGATTAATGGAGCGTCCGGGCAAATCCAGCGCGTTCTTATTGTCACTGCCCGCAGTCGTTGTACGATGCAAATTAATGACGATCCTTGCCCCATTATAGTAATTAATGGATTCCTCTACAGGCAGCCAGCCGAGCCGGATAACCGATTTCAGCACCTTGTAGTTTTTCATTCGATCCCATAAGCCTCCCGCAATGAACACCTGCCGTCCTTGCAAATAAGCAGCGAGCTCATCGAAGATCTCCACCCGG
This sequence comes from Paenibacillus oenotherae, assembly GCF_019443105.1. Lineage (GTDB taxonomy): Bacteria > Bacillota > Bacilli > Paenibacillales > Paenibacillaceae > Paenibacillus_Z > Paenibacillus_Z oenotherae. Next base: position 221,652 of record NZ_JAHZIJ010000003.1, on the reverse strand, counting down.
TTCCAGAACGCCTGCCCGATAAAGCAGACATCGCTCCGGTACTTCGCTTCGACGCGCCTTGGCGCGAACCAGCCCGAATGAACGGCAAGCGGCATATAATGCACACTGGGGCAGCCCAGCTCGCGGTACAGCTTGATCGTACTCAGCTCATGCGTCAGCACAACATCGTAATGCGGTGCAATAGAAATCGTATCTCCTGTCACATAAGGATCGTCCGCGAACCAGATAATGGTACGGATCCCGAGTGCCCGAACCGCATTCACCTGTTCCAGATGGTTGCTTGGGAACACATGCAGACCATTCAACACCAGCATGCAGTCCGGACGTATCAGTGCTGCCTGCTCCGCCATATTCTTCGCATCTGTGATATGCAGCTCCCGCACAGATAATCTCAACGCCTCAATAATGCCTTGATCGATAGCCTCGAATCCTTGCGGTACATACAGCACGCGCACATTGCTAACCGTTGGTGCAGCAGGTACGATGTGGCGCACAATGGCTTCACAAGCTCCATCTCTCAGACCATGCTCATACCCCGCTCTATGCCCGTTCTCCGTCGCTATGTCGCCCAGTTGTCTCTTGGATTGTACCTGCATCGCGCACACTCCCGCCTTGTTCTGCGTTCTGTCACCATATATATGCGGCTGACACGCAAGGCTCTTGGTCACTTGTCCGTCGCCGGGAGCAAAATGTGCGCTTGCCCCGCAAGGCTAATGCCCGGCAATCGCCGGATGTCGGCGGTTGGCCTGTTGTCCACTAGAGCCGGGGAAGCAAAAAAAGGGCCCCGCATATGCGAGACCCTTCAACAAGCCGAACTTACGGAATGATTTGGATATCGTCGATATTCATACGGCTGCCCGCAGTTCCTGAGACAGCAATACGGAATCGTACCGCGCCGCTTTCATTCACACTGATCGTCTGCTCGCTCAATACCGCCGAGCTGACTTGATTGCCCGATACATCGCTCCAGGTTGAGCCGTTGTTAAGTGACTTCTGCAGCTTCCATGAGGCTCCGGTATCTGTTCCGAAATTGGCATGCTTTACTTTTACGCTTGCGGCACCGTTCACATTAAAATTCATGTTGATCGAGCCAGCTGCCTTGATACGGGCGGATTGAGCGCCATTTCTCTTGTCCGTGGACAGATTCCCGATTAACGCATTGTCGAAGTTCCAGGAGCCTGACGATAACGTCACATTGCCTGCCGAGTATGCGCCCTTGCTGCCGCTCTCGAAAGTTTCACTCAGCGTCACCGTCGATGCGCTTGTCACCGTAACTGTAAACGTATCGCTAGCCGTTCCGCCCTTGCCGTCATTTGCAATCACTGTTATCGTGGCCGTTCCGGCCCCAACCGGATTGACGCTGATCACTTGGCCGCTTAGTGATGCTGTGGCAACACTGGTATTGCTTGAGGCCACCGTCCAGGAGAGCGTGTCGCCATCCGGATCACTGAATGTGCCGGATACATGAACCGATATGATGCCGCTGCCTGCGCCGACCCCATAATCCGCAATGGGAGCGGACACGACTGGAGCTCCATTAACCGGAATTGCCGTATGCGTCCCCAAATAAGTGAACGTATCGACACTGTAGCTGTCCCATTGTGCCGAATTATAGGAGGTGCTCCCTGCTGCAACGGTGCTTTTGCGTACCATTGTCTTGTTTGTTCCAAAGGAAACACCCGCTGTGCCTATGGCATCGATTGTTGTACCGTTATGCTTGAGAGCAACTGCATCGTCTCCATTGAACGCAATAGCCGAGCTGGTCATATCCGCCGTGGAGGTAATACCGGAGGAGGCGCTCGGGTGAGCGACAACGTAGACATCGCCGCTGCTTAAAGTTCCGCTCAAGCTGATGATTGAGCTCGTGTTCGATTGTGTGATCGTATAGCCGCTCAGATTGACAGAAGCGCCTGTTCCATTATAAATTTCAAGCGCTTTGTTGTTCCCGCTGCCCTCTACATATTCCGATAAGAAAATGCCTGTCCCCCCGCCGGGTCCTCCAGTGGATGAACCGTATCCGTAAGAACCGGCCTTGAAGGTCGAAGAATCCCACCATTTATATCCGGCAGCCGGAGCAGCCCAAGGCTCTGCCTGCGGTTCAGTCGAGGTCTGTGGCGTTTCCATCGACAATAGAGGCGTAGGCTGATCCAGAGTAAGACCGGCAACCTGTGACAAATTCGTGTAGCTCTCCTCTGTCGCGAGCCAGTTCACCATATTTACGAGCAATACAGCATCATCCTGCTCCAGAAAGCCGTCATAGGTCGTCTTCGTTCCGCCCGTTTCTTCTCTCAAATATTTAGGTGTCGCATCCTCTACAGGAGAGGAGTCTCCGATAAAACCGGCTTTGCCTGCGCCTACCTTGGAGACTGCAACGTATGGCCCTTCATTAACTCCGCCTCCGGCATAGACGCCCTGATCGACAGCTGGACCCCATTTGGCGCTGGTAGCTGGCAAATAGACGATCCCCTTCGCTTTGAGCGGATCGGTAATGGCCAGTGTCGAGCCTGCATGCATCGCCACAGAAGAGACGCCATTCGTAATGCCGAACGCTTGGGAGGATGCCACAATATTCGTCGCATTCACATTGCCAAGCGCGTTATACCGGAATCTGACGCCAAAGTTGGTGGCAAGCCAATCGGAGCTGCCCACTCCCTGCATGCTGGCGGAAGCCGCTTCCTCAGTGCCCATGCCTTGAGCCGGATTAGCCCAAGCTCCTCGGCGGTATCCGTTGAACACCTCTGAAGAATCCCAGCGGTTCTTGTTGCGGTCAGCATTGTAATGATCGGAGATGAAGAAGATGCTGCCGCCGCCTTGCACATATTGCAGCATAGCCGACTGCTCGGATGTTTTATACGGAATATTGGCTTCCGGAATGATGACCACATCGTAATCCTGGAGATCCGCAAGCGTAACCGGTGTTGTTTTGCGCAGCTCCTTCACATAATAGCCATTGTTCGCAAGCGCGTTGCCATAATCGGAGAAAGCGCCGTCGATCACCCAGTCCGCAGCACCTGCCGTCTGTCCATGCGTATTGTCGAACAGAACCTTCTTCCCATTGGGCGTGCCGACAGGTTGAATGACCGGCGCCGGATCCAGCGGACCTTCTGCTGCTGCATACTGCGGATGGAACAAGCCGGACATCAGCACTGCTGCACTAAGCAGAACGGCTCCTGCAACACGGCCCTTGCGATACTTCAAAATCATCATTTCTCCTCCTCTATTTTCCAATTCGATTTCGATATCAGTCTAGCATACGCATCCGCATTCGATTGATAAGATTTGGTGAAATGATTGTAAATGAGCGGCAAAAGCAAAGAGCGGCTGTCCATTGCGAGATTCGAGATGCGAGATTCGAGATGCGAGCCAGGCGAAACCTGCGAAACAGCATTTATTTGCTAGTTACCGGCCCCATGAAGGTGAAATGCCTGCCAGAGTGCAGGTATTTCACCTCAGATCCTCCTTAACGGCTGATTTTTTCTCAAATTCATGCCTGATCGCAGGAATATTGCCATTATGGCGTCTTGTAACCGAAAATTCATGCACATTCGCAGGCTTCTTACTCCGTCACTCTGCCTTCAAAACGAAAAAGATGCTTCCAGTCCCACTTTATAGTGGTTTGAAGGCATCTTCTCACATCATTTGGAACTGACTCATTGGATATTGGATTTTTCGGGCATCCCTTTATATGCAAGTTATATGGGCAGGGAAGATCAGAAGCAGCGCCTATGTATCAGCGGCGATTGAAGCTTCCTCCGCATGACTGTCCGGTTCCCATATTCGTTCTATTCGCTCCAGGCGATTCCGGTTGAACATCATACTGTAGATATCCGGCTTGGAAGTCTGGTTCCAGAACGCATACCCATACTCCGCATCATAATAATTCATAATGATTGTCATAATATTGCCGTGCGTGCCAATAACAATATTTTTTCCCTGCTGCTCCTCCAAGAGCTTCTCGATGACCGGTATTGCTCGTTGCTGCGCCTGCCATGTAGTCTCGCCGCCTTCCAGAGCAAAATCATGGTCAATAAAGGATTTTCGAATAGCCTCTTCTATGACATCCCACGTTGATTTGTAGTCCAAGCCCTTTATTGGACGCTCGACAAGCTCCTCATATTCAGCGACAGGCAGTAACTTGCTTTCAGCCAAGTATTGAATCGTCTGCTTCGCTCTCGCATAGGGACTAGATGCCAGATAGTGAATGTCGATGCCAGAGAAATACTCCGCGACCCGCTTGGCCGCCGCATCTCCTTCTGCCGAGAGCCCCTGGTTCTCTCTTCCCCGAATACAAAGGGTGATTCGGCATGCCTTACCATATAGATAGTCGTGTTCATCCAGGCTCCTCCTGTGTGGGTTGTGCAAAATAGACAAGTCTATTGTAGTAGTATTCGCTAAACCATACTGCATGCTTAATTCAATTATAGAGGAATTGGAGCAGTCACATCGAATAATACTACGTTAAATTCCAATTACTGGTCAAAACGGAGGGTTCATTTGAGAAGAACCGAAATTGCTCCTTGGACGGAAAACTGGTTTGATTTATACCGTAAAGAAGAAGTCTTATTACAATCCATATTCTCGAAAGAGTTACTTGAAATCCATCATATTGGAAGCACTTCCGTTCCTCAGATTGGGTTTGCAAAGCCAATTATTGACATCCTAATTGTCGTCAAGGATATTATCAAGGTAGACGAGTATAACGAACAAATGATTCTTATAGGCTATAAATCGCGAGGGGAACAAGGAATTGTTGGACGACGATATTTTTCAAAAGGTGGAGACAATAGAACTCATCACGTACATATCTACGAAGCCGGAAATATCAATATCAAGTATCATTTGAACTTCAAAGAATACCTGATAAATCATCCTGAAGAAGCTAAAGCATATGGAGAATTGAAGCTGCACTTAGCCAAACAATCACCTGATAATGTTCATCTATATCAAGATGGGAAAGAAGCCTTTTGTAACGGAATTGTGAAGAAGGCAATGAAATGGGCGTCCCATAAGGAGGAGAACCGCAGGAATTCCACATGAGCTGCTGAATTCAAGAATCCCGGGAACAACAGCGATCGTAAGAACATTCTCATGCGCAGCGGCATCTTGTTCATCTCGGCCCAGCGATATCTTGTTCATATCTGCGCGGCGTCATCTTGTTCCTTTTAATCGTTCATACACCCTCAGCGGTCCATATATTCAGCCAGAAACGATTGTCCATTGCGGTAAAAGCGCGGATCGTATACGCCTATTCGCTCGCCGTCATCCACAATAACGACGAATGGTGCCCATTCTACGAGCGTCTTGGCTTTGGCATTGTTCGCGAACAGCATGTCCAGATCCGCTCCCTCCCTGGATTCCAGCTCAGCTACCGTTTCGAACCCTGTCCACAACGAGCCTTTGCTAAGCGTGACCATGCCCTCTTGCTTTCCGATAATCGTAAACACGCCCGGCACAAAATCCGCCGCTAAAGCTACCTGCTCGTACTTGTCCTTCGACTGCTGCAGGATCGTCATGCCTTGCACCGTCTGGATGCCGACATGGGCAATCATCAGCACCCAGACCAGCCGATATACCCGGTAAGAAGGCCAGCGGCCGCGGCCGAACCGGACGTAGGCGAATCCAGCCGCCATGACAGCCCAGAAGACAAGATCGACAATCGGTATCGTGCCGAAGGTGAGCCTTGCCGCTGTTACCGGTTCCAAATAACCTGTTCCCCAAGCATTAAAAATGTCGCTTGTATCATGGATGAAGACAGCCAGCATCGCGATAAGAAACCACAGCCATCCCTTCACCCGGAATGCAGCCCGCGCGACCATAGCAAGCAATCCGGCCCATACCGGCACCAGAAATATAGAATGCGTTATACCCCGGTGCCACATCTGATAGCGTCCGGCGGAATCCCACCAAGCCGATATGACATCAATATCCGGAATTTGCGAGCCGGCGACTGTTGTAAGGAGCAGCGCCCGCTTTTCTCCCTTTGTCATGTTTGTTTTGTTGACTGCACCGTACAAGGTTAGTCCGAATAAAGTATGCGTAATGGAATCCATTGCTGCCTCCGTTGTCAGTTGTTGAGATCACGTTCCATGCCGACTGTTCTGCTTCTCCAGATAGACGAGTGTTAATTGGGGGTGAACCTGCTTTTCCTGAAAAGGCGTATAGCCTAATTTTTGATAAATGGTTAAATTTCGCTCGCTCTTTTGCGATGTGAACAGTTCCAGGCGCGAATATTCGCTCCCCCGCTCCTCGATCCGTGCCATTAGCTTGCTCCCGATTCCTAGCCTTTGATATTGGGGATGCACGATCAGCTTATTGATTGTCCACGTCGTTCCTGAATGAATGGCAGATCCTCGCACAGATCCGACAATGACACCGTCAATTACGGCTTTAAGCATGGTGCTGCTCTCAAATTCTTGACGGAGCTCTTCAATTGTTTGAACCATAGGAGGGATTGTTATACCCGGGTGGAGGTCGGCTTCGGATTGATAAGCAAGCTTCTGCAGAGCAAGAATGTCCGGCAAATCAGCGATTTCTACAGCTTTAATTTCGATTTCCACATGTACGCCTCCCAGAATTGAACCTTCAATTTCCCTTATTCTACAAAATAACTCCTGATACCTGCTCCTGCAGCGCGAAAAAAAGAAGAGCAATTAGGCACTGATCCATTTCAGCAATTGCCATAAGCGGGAAATGCCTTGTTACAGCAAAGGAGTGCGAGGCATGGCCAGCTGTAAACCGAAATAAACCACTTACAGATGCCGATGAGGCAATGTAGTGGTCGTTACTCGGGCATCGCTGCGGGCGGATCATTCCGCAAGAGATGCGCATTCGTTTGATACAGACAGCGTGGCAGCAAGTGTGAAATGTGACTGCAGGAGGTTAGCCGGCAGCAAGCTGCAAGCTCGCAGTCTGGCAAGCAGCCTATGGCTGTGCTTCGTATGCGAGCTGGTGCCCATCCTCGAAGCCTTTGGCGAAGCCAGCATTATAGCCTTCATTGTATGCCTGGTCAAAGCCTTGATTATAGGCGTTCGGGTGGACCTTCCGTTGCGTGCTCGCTGCGGCCCGTTTCGTATTCGCTGCCGTCCGTTTCGCACTCGCCGCCGTCCGCTGGCGCCTGCGGGCCGTAATTTTGCTTCTGCGCGTTGAAGTAGCCTTGCCCTTGCTTGTTCCAGCAGTTGAATAACCTTGCCGCTTGCTCCGCTGTGCCGCGGATGCGGCGCCTCGCTTCCTGTTAAGAGCCTGCACGTGCTTCTTCACCGTGATTCTCCTTCCGTTGTCTGCGGCCTGCGGCTTGCACCGCTGCACAGCGGTGCATACGCTCCTTGATGCAGCCAGGGACGGGCGGGGCTTCCTTGCCGCACCCTTCTCATCCGAAGGCCGGACACCGTCTCTGCCATCGTCAGCTGCATCGCGGTAAGTGATCGCATGTTCTCACGTATACTTTTCTTTACCTCTGGCGTATGCTCGGATATATCTGCGATGCTGTCCAATATGCGGGCAATCGCCCCTTGGCTGCGGGCGATCGAGCGGATCAGCTCAATGCGCGATTCCTGCTCCTTGCGCAGAAGGCTCATCACCCGTTGTCTCCCATTTCGATGCCACCATTAAACATGCCGCCCATACCGCCATTATCCGCATCCTGGTACAGCGCCGCTTTCATGACGTTCGTCATGCCTTGATTCAGCTTCGTCAATCCGTCAATAACCTCGATGACCTGCTCATGTATAATTAACGTTTCCTTCAAGGACTCTTTATGCTGAGGGTACGCATCCTTCGTGACGTGATTGCACAACCAGTTCCGTACTTTCTCCGCCTCGACTGCCTTTGCCTCTAGTATCATCGCCACGTTCCACTGCAGCTTGGCGGAGGCATCCAGCATCCGTGCAAATGCCGCTTCACGACTCATAGCCGCACTCATCCCTTTCAGCTATTATTCCTCATCCTCGTCGTCAATCTCTTTCATGACAGACGTGATCGTTTGTGCCATCGTTTCCTGCAGCTCGGCTATACTATTCAAATAAGCGATGACATTGCGGGTCACAGCTTGTGAACTCTCCACTAATCCGCTCAAGCCATCAAAGGCAGGATGCTTATCCGGCAAAGCATGCACCATCTGCGCCATCCGAACTGCAATATGACGCTTGGCCTCCATGACACGGGCAATCTGCTCATGCGAACGCGACATATGTTCAATCATTTCGGTTACGATATGCTGCATTTCGTGCTCCTCCCCGCTTCTTATCAGCATATGCGCGTCTTGCGCGCATGATACAGTTCATCATATCGTCAAGGAACTTGATTCCTGATGGTGGTTGTTCCCTACAAATGATCCGCCACCCGAACCGGGGCAATAATAGGAAACCCCTCTGCAAGCATGCCAACCTGCTCAAGAGACAATGGTGCCAGCGGCTTATGCTGCAGCCCCCACTGTTCGACTGCCGTTCTGCTCGCTACGCGGCGCCGCTTCCCCCTCTCTATAACATAGAAAGCACCATCCGGTCCGGCAGCTGTCAGCCCATTCACGTTCACAATCTGCTCTCCGCTTTCAATACTGCGCCCGTGCCAACGCGCATCCGCTTCAGCAGCGCCTATCGGCTCGCCTATAGGCCAGCGGCGCAGATCAACCTGCGACAGTCTAGTGACAGGCAGCGTTACATCCCCGGCAATCGGCCTGCGAATACCGTCCTCGACCCAGAACAGCGCTTCGCCTGCTCCGCGAACAATGACCCCATGAGGGAAGAACAGCGTCTCGCCGTGAGGAAGAAGCTGACCATCCGGGTTGCCCCCTTCAATTCCCTGCACACGGACCATTTCCTTGACACGATGGAGCAGCTCATGCGGGTTGCCCCATTTCTCCATATAGAATTGCAGATTATGATCATTCACCTCGACGAAGCGCTCGCCAAGCGCCTTCATGCTGACGCTCCCATAGTGGTGAATGAACGTATCCCGTGCAACGACAAGCGTGTATCCCTGCAGCCTGACCCGAATGTTGTAATCATCATCCTCGTAATTGCCCAGTGCAAACCCCTCATCCAGAAACCCGGTCCGATCCCAAAGCTCCCGCCGGAACATCAGGCAGAATCCCGTCAATCGGTCAGTCCGCTGCCACTTGGCTCTATCCTGCACATTGAATTGCTGGGCGAAAGCCTGTATTTCCCCTACATGCTTATAAGGCACTTCTATACGCTGATCGCCGCTTATATAATTGGTCACAGGTCCAACCATTCCAATATTGGGATCACTATTGATGCAGTCCAGCATATTGTTCAGCCATCTGTCAGTTACAATCGTGTCATTGTTCAGCAGCAGAATGGTCCTGCCCTTCGCCATCATCATCCCGACATTAATTGCACCGGCAAAGCCGCGGTTTTCCTCCAGAATACGATACCGGACCTGACCTCCCAGCCCCCGCAAATAGTTGGCCGTCCCGTCCGCGGATGCGTTGTCCACTACAATAATTTCATAGGGAAGGTCGGTATGATCATTGATGCTGTCCACACATTGCTTTAGGTATTCCACCTGATTATAGCTGGGAATAATGATGCTGGTACCCTCGAACAGCGTGCCGAAGCTCTCCTGTCCCGAACGTATGCCTTCTCCATATCCGGCATCATAGCCAACGGTATACCCGGATGCCTCCTTGCGGACGGAGGCACGCACTGGCCGCTTCCGCTTGCGCAAGCTTGCTTGCGGCCTCTTTCGCTTCATATTGCGCAAGCTTGCTTGCCGTCTCCTTCGCTTCATAGCTGCTCACCCCTATTTGCCGCTTCACTGTCCGTTCATCCCCTGCCATGCTAGAGCACCACCTGGCCCTTCACAATCGTATCCGCCATATGGCCGAAATCGAGGGCGACTTTCCCTCTCTCCGCAGCAATTCGCCAGCATATGACAACAGCAGGAATACCCGCCGAGACGAGAGCCAGATCGAACACAGCGTCCCTCACCTCAGACATGACACGCTCAATATCCGGAAACCCGTTAACAGGACTGATGATGCCCGAGACCGTATATCCCCGCTCTTGAAGCAGGACTGCCAATGGGGGCGCTGCATTCCCGATCAGAAGCAGCTTCCTTCCGGCCAGCAGCCTGAGCAGCAGCCCTTCTTGATACAGGCCATAATTAATAGTAGAGGTCGTCATTCGCAGCGAGCCCGGATGGATGCCATGACCCCGAAGAACCGGATGAAGCAGAGGTTGAAAATGTTTTCGCCGCGACAAGGGCACCCCTACGATCTGGGCATGCTGCACAGCAAGAGCAAGCTGATCCCTGGCCATCAGATCAGGCGGTGTCACTCCTGCATAGGGAAGAAATTTCCCTTCGTGCAGCACCGTAGGCCCGTCGTAGACGACCTCCTGCGATAATGCCAGCAGTTCTCCATCACCCAGCCTGACTACCGCACATGGCTGCTCCGCCTGAATGGCCTGCTCCATTTCCGCGAACACCTCATGCACGCCGATAAGCGGCAACATCCGTGGACTCAGCACATCTATGCCAGCTGCTATAACCTCCCGCAGACTCACTTCCGGAAGCAGCAAGTGATGGGGGACAGAATGCTCCAGCAGCTGCTCCCCGCCCTCATAATGCCCCAGATCGTAGCCAGCTTGAAAGGCTGTCTCGCGGTGCTCCTGCTTCTGCGGATGATCCGTGGCGGCATCTGCCGTCACCTGTCCTGCTGCAGCTCTTCGCTTGCGGCGGTCTAGGTATTTGGAGGCGTGACGAACCCCCAATCTTGTCCGCTTCTTGGGCGCGCGCCACCTCTTCTTGGAAGTCGGCGTCCCCTCTTTCTTATTGCGCGTATCCACCCTGCCGCCGATTGATGTCCGCTGTGCTGCACTAGCGGAGGCTCTTGTGCGCGAAAGCCCCCCTTTTCCACGGCCTTTCATGGAGAAATCCTCATCAGCTTGGCGGATGCTTCCAGCAGCGACTCGAATGTTCCGGCATCCGTCCACCAGCCGTCCAGCTCGCCATATTCCAGCAAGCCCTGCGCAGCGTATGTGTTGTTAACATCCGTAATCTCCAATTCCCCGCGCATGGAGGGTGCTTGATGAGCAATCATCGAGAATACTGTATCATCGAACAAATATATCCCTGTCACACAGCGGTCACTTCGCGGAATTACCGGCTTCTCTTCGATGCGCGTAATTCTGCCCTGGGAGTCAAAGACAGGAACGCCGTAGCGGTGCGGATCGGAAACCTGCTTCAGCAATACCCTCGCTCCCTCCCGCTGCTGCTGGAACACATCAATATGCGGTCCCAGCGGCTCCTCGAACAGATTATCCCCCAGCAGTACTGCGAATTTCCGGTCTGAGCCGACAAAGGGCTGAGCCAGCTCCAGCGCTTGTGCGATGCCTCCTGCCTCTTCTTGAATCCGGTAAGTAAGCGATACTCCATAATCACGGCCGCTGCCAAGGAATCCGGTGAATGAGCCGGCAGCTCCGCGTCCTGTTACAAGCATAATTTCGGTAATACCCGCTTCCTTGAGCTTATTAATGCTGTAGCAAATCATAGGGTGCCTGCCGACTGGAAGCAGATGTTTGTTCATCAGCCTCGTGAGCGGCAAGAGCCTTGTACCTGTCCCGCCGGCCAAGATAACAGCTTTCACAAGAACAACCTCCTAAGTAACCCTTATCTTCCTGCAGCCTTATATAAAAATCATCGGATCAATCTGCCACTTCTCCACGAACCGCTGCCGATTGCGTTCCACCAGCTGCTGCAGCTCCTGCAATCCATCCCGTTTGAAGCTGGCGCTTCCTTGGTGATACACAAGCACATCATGGCTCATCAGAAGGCTAAAGCCGTTCATTCGTGCCCGCAGGCAGTAATCATCATCCTCATAATGGCCAGGAGAGAAGCGTTCATCCAGTTCCCCTATTCGTTCGTAGAGCTCCCGTTTCATAAGCAGGCAGAAGCCGACAAGGCGAAGCAACGGCTCGACCTGTCCCTGACGCTGGCGCGCCACCTGTGCAGCCACCCCGTGAAATCCATTGCCCTCGGGCACCTCGAAGCCCACCTGCTGCTTGCCGCTTGCATAGTTCGTTACCGGACCGACCATTCCGACCTCCGGACTGCTGTCAAGAGCCCGCTGCAAGCCGGAGAGCCAGCCACGCGAAACGGTGACATCATTATTAAGCAGGAGCAGGCACTCGCCTGAAGCAATCCGCATCCCCTTGTTGCAAGCGGTCGGAAAGCCTGTGTTGCCCGGAAGCGAGATGAGATTGATCCGCTCCTGCACACACCACTCGCATGTCCCGTCAGTTGAACCATTATCGACAACGACAAGCTCATAGGGCGTTTCGCTTTCATCCGTATACAGCCGGATTGCGCTTACTGCTTGTTGAATGAGTTCCAGCGCATTGTACGTCGGAATAATGATGCTGGTACGCCTCATTGCCAGCCCCCTCCCGACACGCCGCGGCGCCTGACCCGATCCGGCAGCGCAAGCCGATTGCCCTGCTGCTTCATCGCGGCTTGAAGCGCCTCGAAGTGATCACCGAATGCAAGCGCTGCCCCGTCCTCCCGAGGGGCGCCGAGCCCGCATGGGCACTGGGCAAACCTGAGCTTGCCGCCAATTGCAGCCTGCTGCGCAAGAGCCGGAACTGCGATAGCGCCGGTGCCCACTGCCAGCAAGCTCTCACGAGACCATGCATGAGGCAGTGATACGACTGAATTGGCGTGCAGGTCCGGCCGTCCCAGCGACCAGTTCATGAATGCCTTGACCCGGGACAGGTTATCCCATTTGCGGAACGCGCCAAGCCGCTCCGTCTCGTCATTCAGCGCGATATCCGCACCTCCGTCAATCGCCGTCAGAAGCTGCGCAAGACCTTCAGCACGGTCTCCCTTACCGCCATCTGCGAACAGAATAATATCCATGCCGCAGAGCCTTGCGCCGATCGAGCGAGCGAGGTCGCCCCCTATCATTTGACCGATATGAATAATCGTCACACCGGGATGGCACCTGCTTGCTCCGAAGCTCCCAAGGTCCCCTCCGTCCATGACGACAATAATTTCGTGAAGCGGCAATCGCGCGAGCTGCTGCAGACAGGCTGATGCATTCACTCCCCCGCAGGAGAGCACTACCGCTGCGGCCCTCTTGAGCAGGGGGAGGGGCAGCCAATCTTGCTTGGGCAATTGGAGCGCATCCATGAATCCAGCCGAAAATGACTGACCCTCCCGGAGCATGCTTTCTGCAAGTCCCATGCCAGCGCGGTAATTGCTGCTGCGGGTCCAGCTTTCATGAAGCAGCAGTTGAGCCCGTTTAATATCAGCAGGAGTGCTGCCTGAACCGAGCTCCGTTCTGACTTGAGAGGATTCGGCGGCGAGCCGCCCCTCATCATAGGCTCTTCTCAATCGTGAAGCAGGAAGAACATAAGCGGATTTTCGCAAACGCGACGATGACTTTGAGCGGGTTCGACGAATGCCGCTTTTTCTTCGCATACTTGATCTCATCGCCCTGGAATGCCGCATACGCTCACCTCACCATCTCACGATTTCGCTTCGTATCCCCATAACCTCCGCGTATCCCATTATGCTGCGTCAACCATTCAATCGCTTCCAAATGATCGCCGACAATTAACGTTTCCAGTGGATTGGTCCGCTCCCGCTGTGTTCGCGGCAGATTCAGCTTGCCGACGTTCACATGCTTGACAGCGCGAACTTTAAGCCCAAGCTGCACGGCACGAGCATGTGCAAGCGGCGGCACAGAGAGCGATTCAGCGCCAATCGTCTCCAACGCATGCCGGCTAATCGCATGCGGAACCGCCGTCATCGATGTCCCGTTCAGATCAGGCCGGCCCAGCATGGCATTCAGCGCATGCTTGGCAAGAACGACGCTATGGACGACCGGTTTGTTCGTCGGACCGGAATAATCATTCAGCGCAACATCAACGCCTTCTTGTTGAATCGCATGAATGAACGGCTTCAGCGATCCGGCCGGAATGACCATATCCCCATCGATAAACAGCAGCACCTGGCCCTTGGCTGCAGCCGCTCCCACACTTCGACCTACATCATGACCGAGCGGCTCAGCGTATTCAATTACACGTGCGCCGCTTCTGGCAGCGATGGTGGCCGATCCATCCCGCGAGCCATTCGCAACCACGATAACTTCAACATTGGGGTGGATTCGTGCCGCTTCGCGGACAACACGGCCAATCGTTCGCCGTTCATTCATGACGGGAATAATAACAGACAGGTATGGAGCTTCAGCCTTCTGTCTTGCTGTACTCTCAGCAAGGAATGGCTGCTCTTCTCCATTGCCGTTAGGGGCGCGGCTATCAGTCCGCTTTGGCCCTTGACGACGGAGGTAGTTGCGGTAGCTGTAGCGCTGCCGCCATTGCCGCTGCTCTCGAGCTTGACGAGTCGCTTTGCGTGAAGCGGCTCCCAAGCGGGACGAGGAGACCGGGCGGCGTCTTGAACTGCCAGCTGCTCCGCTTCGCCGGCTATGGGCATGCAGTGCGGTTCTTCTACCGCCGGAGGGCTTGATCATCGTTATCACCTCTAGCTGGCTGGAATGGAAATGAAAATAATGAGCATGAATCATGCAGACTTTTTATGACCTATTGTATGGACACGGCAGTGCAAGAGGAACGGCTATTGTACGTCAAGGCTTTCGCCTCCCCGAATATGCGCTGCTGCCGATTGGGTGAATGAAGGAGGAGTTCTAATGATGAGATAGCACATACGGACAAACGCCTGAACGCAATCCGTCCCCTCACATATTGTAGGGAGGAGGAGGTGCTGCGAAGAGTGTCAAACAACTCGACATTACGGCAAACACTGGCCAGATTCATCAATCGGGCGGAAATTTCGTGGTTTAAAGTGTTCGATTCCAGCCGCGGCCGCAAAATTATTATTGTGCGCGGTGACGAATATGCCCAGCTTCCGCTGCGATTCAGCACACGGGCCAAAGTATTCGCTTACTTCCGCAGGTTCTGGAGCGTTAAATTCAGCAGGAGGCTGCTGTGCAATTTGAAGACAATCGTCTATCGCGGGAGGCTATATGTCATTGTCGGAGATCCCGGCCCTGTCCCGGTAAAAGTCGTTTCACTTCGTATCCTGTGCCGCACATCAACGCGCATCCGGGTTCGTGCTGTCCTGACTGGAGGGCTTCCTGAGAGGCAAGTGATCTTCTACACGATTAAACTCTCCTCCAGCAGGGGCTTGACCATTATTAGAAGATCCAATCTGCGCTTCGACTACCGTTACCTTCCCTGTAAATAGCAATACATCTGCTCCTGACAATAGCTCCAATAAAATATCCCAGATCGCTGCATCTGTCGATGCAGTGATCTGGGATATTGTTCGCTTTATTGCCGTCATTTCCAGGCCTTAATTAGTTATGCCGATGGCGATCCAGTTTAGCAATCCTTTAGGTTCGGGCGATATGCGGGTACGCACTAAAGATATTTGAACCGCTGAAGCCAGCTTTGTTTTTACATAGGCATAACAGGCGGAATGATCGGTTATTGCGACAACAACATACTCATCATTGGCGAAAGGCTCCTCGAAAACAATCGTAACATCCAACTGCTCGCCCTGCCCCTTGAAATCGTAGGCTGCCATGCCGAATTGTTGACAAGCGCCGACATTGGATTTGGTAGTGGCAACGGGAGTGAACGCAAGCTTGCTGGCATTGATGGAGCCATCCAATAATTGCTTGCCATCCAAGCTCTCCTCCGTAGATGGTGCAGGATTCAAAACTCCTGGCGCCAGATGAGCCGCACTTATCGAACCAAGTGCAATGGCATCCGAAGTAACCGCTCCGAAGGCAAGTTTGGACGACTGGATAGAACCCTCAACGAGTCGTTCACCCGATATAGCGCCCTCGCTGAATTCAACATGCTGCTGTTGCAAAAGCAATCCCGGCGCGAGCTTATCCGCAGTAATCGCTCCATCCTGAAGCGCATCCGTGCCAACTGAATTAGTTGCCAGCTTGGAACTCGTTACTGAGCCTGCGCTAAGGGCTTCCTCGGTGACCGCGCCTTGCGCTAGCTTCTGGCTCGTTACTGAGCCTTCACTGAGGGCTGCTTCGGCGACTGCTCCTTGCGCTAGCTTCGAACTCGTTACTGAGCCTTCGCTGAGGGCTTCCTCAGTGACTGCTCCTTGGGCTAGCTTCGAACTCGTTACAGAGCCTTTGCCCAGGGTTGTTTCAATGACCGCTCCTTGGGCTAGTTTCGCACTCGTTACTGAACCTTCGCTGAGGATTTCCTCCGTGACCGCGCCTTGTGCAAGCTTCGAGCTCGTTACTGAGCCTTCGCTGAGGGCTCCTTCGGTGACTGCTCCGAGCGCTAGCTTCGAACCCGCTATCGAACCTTCGCTAAGGATTTCCCCGGTGAATACTCCTCGCGCCAGCTTAGAGCTCGTTACAGAGCCTTCGCCGAGGGCTTCCTCGGTGACTGCACCAGGCGCTAGCTTCGAACCCGTTACCGAACCCTCGCTGAGGGCTTCCTCGGTCACCGCGCCTTGCGCTAGCTTCGAGCCCGTTACCGAACCCTCGCTGAGAATTTCCTCGGTGACCGCTCCTTGCGCTAGCTTCGTGCTCGTTACAGAGCCCTCGCTGAGGGCTTCCTCTGTGACCGCTCCTTGCGCTAGCTTCGAGCCCGTTACAGAGCCCTCGCTGAGGGCTTCCTCGGTGACCGCTCCTTGCGCTAGCTTCGAGCCCGTTACAGAGCCCTCGCTGAGGGCTTCCTCTGTGACTGCTCCGAGCGCTAGCTTCGAACTCGTTACAGAGCCTTCGCCGAGGATTTCCTCGGTGACTGCTCCGAGCGCTAGCTTCGAACCCGCTATCGAACCTTCGCTAAGGATTTCCCCGGTGAATACTCCTGGCGCCAGCTTAGAGCTCGTTACAGAGCCTTCGCCGAGGACTTCCTCGGTGACTGCACCAGGCGCTAGCTTCGAACCCGTTACAGAGCCTTCGCCGAGGGCTTCTTCGGTTACCGCGCCTTGCGCTAGCTTCGAACCCGTTACAGAGCCTTGGCCGAGGGCTTCCTCGGTGACTGCACCAGGCGCTAGCTTCGAACCCGTTACAGAGCCTTCGCCGAGGGCTTCTTCGGTGACTGCACCAGGCGCTAGCTTCGAACCCGTTACCGAACCCTCGCTGAGGGCTCCTTCGGTTACCGCGCCTTGCGCTAGCTTCGTGCTCGTTACAGAACTTTCACTAAGGATTTCCTCCGTGACTGCTCCGAGCGCAAGCTTCGAACCCGTTATCGAACCTTCGCTGAGGGCTTCCCCGGTGAATACTCCCCGCGCAAGCTTCGAGCTCGTTACAGAGCCTTCGCTAAGGGCTTCCTCAGTCACTGCACCACGCGCTAGCTTAGAGCTCGTTATCGAACCTTCGCTAAGAGCCTCCTCGGTAATTGCACCTTGGGCAAGCTTAGAGCTCGTTACAGAGCCTTCGCTGAGGACTTCCTCCGTTACCGCGCCTTGTGCAAGCTTCGAGCTCGTTACCGAGCCTTCGCCAAGGGCTTCTTCGGTTACCGCGCCTTGTGCAAGCTTCGAGCTCGTTACGGCGCCTTCCCGTAATGCTTCCTCCAGTACCGCACCATTCGCTAACTTTGCACTAGTCACCGAGCCCACGCTCAGCGCTCGCTCCGTTACTGCTTCGTAACCCAGCTTTGCACTGGTGACCGAGCCTTCACCAAGCGCTTCTTCCGATACTGCGCCATAAGCCAATTTCTCTCGCGTCACTGAGCCTTCACTGAGAGCTTCCCCGATTACCGCTCCACGCGCTAGCTTCGAAATCGTTACCGAGCCTTCACTGAGGGCATCCTCCGTGACTGCTCCGCGCGCCAGCTTCGAACCCGTTACGGCGCCTTCGCTGAGAACTTCCTCCGTGACTGCTCCGCGCGCCAGCTTCGAACCCGTTACGGCGCCTTCGCTGAGAACTTCCTCCGTTACCGCTCCACGCGCTAACTTCGAACTCGTTACCGAGCCTTCGCTGAGGACTTCCTCCGTTACTGCTCCCCGCATTAGCTTCGAACTCGTTACCGAGCCTTCGCTGAGGGCGTCCTCGGTTACTGCTCCACGCATTAGCTTCGAACTCGTTACCGAGCCTTCGCTGAGGGCGTCCTCGGTTACTGCTCCACGTGCTAACTTCGCACCCGTTACAGAGCCTTCGCTAAGGGCTTCCTCCGTTACTGCTCCCCGCATTAGCTTCGAGCTCGTTACCGAACCTTCGCTGAGGGCGTCCTCGGTTACTGCTCCACGTGCGAGCTTCGCACCTGTTACCGCGCCTTCGCTAAGGACTTCCTCGGTGACTGCACCTTGCGCAAGTTTCGAACTCGTTACAGAGCCTTCGCTGAGAGCTTCCTCGGTTACTGCTCCGCGCGCCAGCTTCGAACTCGTCACCACGCCTTCTCCCAGCGCTTCTTCCGATACCGCGCCATGAGCCAGCTTTGAACCCGTTACCGCACCTTCGCTGAGGGCGCCCTCCGTTACTGCTCCACGTGCGAGCTTCGCGCCCGTTACCGCGCCTTCGCTAAGGACTTCCTCGGTGACTGCACCTTGCGCAAGTTTCGAACTCGTCACCGAGCCTTCGCTGAGGATTTCCTCCGTCACTGCTCCAAACGCTAGCTTTGAACCCGTTACCGCGCCTTCGCTAAGGGCTTCCTCGGTGACTGCTGCGAAAGCCAGCTTTGAACCCGTTACAGAGCCTTCGCTGAGGGTTTCCTCGGTGACTGCTCCGCGCGCCAGCTTCGAACTCGTCACCACGCCTTCTCCCAGCACTTCTTCCGATACCGCGCCATAAGCCAGCTTTGAACCCGTTACCGCGCCTTCGCTAAGGGCTTCCTCGGTGACTGCTGCGAAAGCCAGCTTTGAGCCCGTTACCGCGCCTTCACTGAGAGCTTCCTCGGTTACTGCTCCACGCGCCAGCTTCGAACTCGTCACCACGCCTTCTCCCAGCGCTTCTTCCAATACCGCGCCATAAGCCAGCTTTGAACCCGTTACCGCGCCTTCGCTGAGAGCTTCCTCGGTCACTGCTCCGCGCGCTAGCTTCGAACCCGTCACCGAGCCTTCACTGAGGGTTTCCTCGGTTACTGCTCCGTGACCCAGCTTCGAACCCGTTACAGAGCCTTCACTGAGGGTTTCCTCGGTCACTGCTCCGCGCGCTAGCTTCGAACCCGTCACCGAGCCTTCACTGAGGGTTTCCTCGGTTACTGCTCCGCGCCCAAGCTTCGCACTCGTTACCGCGCCTTCGCTGAGAGCTTCCTCGGTCACTGCTCCGAACGCTAGCTTCGAACCTGTCACCGAGCCTTCGCTGAGGGTTTCCTCGGTCACTGCTCCGCGCGCTAGCTTCGCACTCGTTACCACGCCTTCGCCCAGCGCTTCTTCCGATACCGCGCCATGCGCCAGCTTCGCACCCGTTACAGAGCCTTCGCTCAACGCGCTCTCCGTTACCGCTCCGTAACCCAGTTTCGCACTCGTCACCACGCCTTCGCCCAGCGCTTCTTCCGATACCGCGCCATGCGCCAGCTTCGCACCCGTTACAGAGCCTTCGCTCAACGCGCTCTCCGTCACCGAGCCGTGACCCAGCTTCGCACTCGTCACCACGCCTTCGCCCAGCGCTTCCTCCGATACCGCGCCATGCGCCAGCTTCGAACCCGTTACGGAGCCTTCGCTCAACGCTCTCTCCGTCACCGCTCCGTAACCCAGCTTCGCACTCGTCACCACGCCTTCGCCCAACGCTTCCTCCGATACCGCGCCATGGGCCAGCTTCGCACCCGTTACAGAGCCTTCGCTCAACGCGCTCTCCGTCACCGAGCCGTGACCCAGCTTCGCACTCGTCACCACGCCTTCGCCCAGCGCTTCCTCCGATACCGCGCCACGGGCCAGCTTCGAACCCGTTACCGAGCCTTCGCTCAACGCGCTCTCCGTCACCGAGCCGTAACCCAGCTTCGCACTCGTCACCACGCCTTGGCCCAGCGCCTCTTCCGATACCGCGCCATGGGCCAGCTTCGCGCCCGTTACTGAGCCTTCGCTCAACGCTCTCTCCGTCACCGAGCCGTGACCCAGCTTCGCACTCGTCACCACGCCATCGCCCAGCGCTTCTTCCGATACCGCGCCATGCGCCAGCTTCGCGCCCGTTACCGAGCCTTCGCTCAACGCTCTCTCCGTCACCGAGCCGTGACCCAGCTTCGCACTCGTCACCACGCCATCGCCCAGCGCCTCTTCCGATACTGCGCCACGAGCCAGCTTCCCGCTCGTCACCGCTCCTTCGGCTAGCGCTTCCTCCATAACCGCGCCTTCGGCCAGTTTCGAGCTCGTTACGGAGCCTTCGCTCAAGGATTCGTCGACTACAGCTCCATGAGCGATCTTCGTTCTCGTTACAGAAGCTTCGCCGAGCGTTTCCTCCACTACCGCGCCTCGCGCCAACTTAGCGCTCGTGACCGATCCATCGCCGAGCGTTTTCTCCACGACTGCGCCTAGCGCTATCTTCGAGCTCGTCACCGCGCCTCGCGCCAGCTTCACATTCGTCACCGCACTAGCGGCAAGCGATTCTTCCGCCACTGCACCTAACGCAAGCTTCGCGCTAGTTACTGCGCCTTCACCAAGCGCTTCTTCCACGACTGCGCCATAGGCCAGCTTCGAACTCGTCACCGCGCCTGTATCAATCGATTCCGCAACAACAGCACCAGGAGCCAGCTTCGCGCTTGTAACCGAAGAATCGCACAGCACATCGCCAGTTACTGCACCATGCGCAAGCTTCGCGCTGGTTACCACCCGGTCAGCAAGCTTTGTGCCAACAACCGCTCCTGGCGCAAGCTTCGTACTCGTAACCGATTCATAACCAAGCGAATCCTCCACCACTGCACCGTAGGCAAGCTTCGCACTCGTTACTGCCGCGTCGGCAAGCGAATCCTCCACGACTGCACCATACGCAAGCTTCGCACTCGTCACCGCGCCTTCGCCAAGCGCATTCTCTACAACTGCCCCCTGTGCCAGCTTAACACTAGTGACCGTTCCGTCTGCCAGAGCTTCTTCAACAACTGCACCTGGTGCAAGCTTGGAGCTCGTGACCGAGCCTTCACCCAGCGCAGAATGCAGGACAGCACCCTGTGCAAGCTTCGCGCTCGTGACTGCACCCGATTGAAGCTGGGCTTCGCCAACCGCCTGCTCGGCAAGCTGCTCGGTTGCAATTAGCCCTTGCTCCAAGTGCCCTTGGCTGATGGAGCCCTGCTTGATTTTGCTGCCGTGAATGATCCCGTCCGGCGCTCTTTCGAATGCGTACAATTCACCTGCCAGATGCGCTTGTGTAATCGAACCTTTGCGTATGTGGTAGCCTTGAACCGCTTCCGCCTTCATATGCTTGCCCGCTATCGTCTCCAGCAGAATATGCTCGCCACTAACAGACAATCCAGCCAGCTTGGCGCCCGTTATTGCCTTATCCGCCAACTGCTCCGTTCCAACGGACTGCTCGGATAAATGCATCTGAAGCACACTCTCCGGCTGTAAATGCAGACTGCCCACTGTTGCATCCGCCAGCTGCCTTGAACCGATCGCTCCTCCGGCTATATGCTCGGAATGGATCGCCTCGGATTGTATCGTCGTCCGTCCGACTGATCCATCCTGCAGATGGCTGCTGCCCACACTGCCGCTTGCCAGCTTTTCTTCCGTTACAGAAGATCTGCTGATATGCTGCTCTCTGACACAATCCTCATGAAGATGCACGCCAAGTATGGACTGCTCCGACAAATGACGGCTTCCGATCAGCTCATCTGCCAAATGATTGCCGTCAATTGCGCCCTTGGCCAGCTTATTGGCTGTCACTGAACCATCGACCAGCGCGCTGGTGGTTACACTTCCTGTTGCCAAATGATTGGCTTCCACAGCTCCGTTAGCTAGATGGAACGCATCTATTGCATCTTCCGCAAGATGCTTGCTGTCCACAGATCGAGGCGACAATTGCACGCCTGTAACGGCATTCGGCGCCAGCTTAGAGGTTGTCACACTGCTCTCGGCAAGCTTGATCGACGTAACCGCCCAATCGGTTAATTTGTCCGTCGATACACTTTCCGGAGAGAGCTTAAGCGAATTGACAACATGGTCGGCAAGATGGTGGGAGTATACAGCCCCAGCTGCCAAATGACGCTCTGTCACTGCCCCGTTCGCCAGCTTGGCGGACTTCACCGCACCGTCCTGCAGCGCATTCGTGACAACCGAGCCGTCCGAGAGATGCTCCTTCTCAATCAGGCCGTGCTGCAAATGTCCCGATCCGATCACTTCAGGCGACAGCGCCTCCTCCATGACCGCTCCAGGAGATAGATGATAAGCACGAATAGCTTCAGAGGAAATTTTGTCGAACGTGACAGACTCATCTGCCAAATGCTTCGTTTCCACTGCATTCTCAGCCAACTTGACCGCACTGATGCTTCCGTCCGCAAGCTTGCGGGTCGTTACTGCCCCCTCGGCAATTTGCGGCTGTCCTACTGCTGCCGGGCAAATATGCCGCTGCTGTACAGACCCCGCAGCAATTTTGCCGTCCGTTACGGCACTGTCTGCCAGATGCGGAGTTGCTACACTTGAGCCTGCCAGCTGCTTCGATCCAACTGAACTGACCGAGAGATGCCGGGCTTCAATGCTATCTTCAGCGATTTTATCAGTTGTGATGCTGAACCGCCCCAGATGCCGCTCGTTAATCGACTCATCCGCCAGCTTCGCAGCTGTTATGCTTTGATCCGCTATCTTGGAAGATGTAACCGATTGATCAACAAGCTTCATTGTAGAAACAGCCTGATCGGCAATCTTCGGTGATGTTACAGCAGAATCAACCAGATGCTCGGATCCGATTTCATTTGCCTTGATGTGATCTCCGTTTACGGCGCCCTCTTGAAGCTGCTCTGATCCGACCGCCCCTTGCGCAATTGCTTCCGTCCTTACGGCAGAGGGCTGAAGCTCTCTTGCCCCTACCGCTCCTTCGCTTAAGTGCTTGGCGGTTATTTCGCTTGGGGCCAAATGCTTTCCCAGCAGTATGCCTTCACCAACATGCTCAGCAAGCAGCATCCCGGGTTTAAGATGTTCGGAGTCTACTGCGCCAATGCTAAGCTTCTCGCCTGTAACCGCACCGTCCCGCAGCTTGGAGCGCGACACTGAACCGTCAGCCAATTTGGACGTATGAATGGCGTCGTTGGCAATATTCTCCGTGCGAATCGCGCCGCTCTTGATTTTGTCCGATGTTATGGCCTGATCATCCAGCAGCTCAGTCGTCACCAGCAAAGGCTTCAAGTGCTTCGCTTCAATGGAGCCCTCTGCTATTTTATCCGCGCTGATCGTACGGTCTGCCAGCTTAGCTGATACAATACTGCCATCCTTCAGCTTCTCGGTTGTAATGGAGCGGTCACGGATTTTGGAACCGGATATCGCGTTGCGGGCAAGATGGTCACTGGTGATGGATTCCTGGGCAATTTTGGAGGATTGAATTGCGCCATCGGCGATTTTGATGCTTTCAACCGCAAAATCGGCCAGCGCCCCCGTTACAACCGCGCCTTTCTTCAGCTTCGACGACTCCACAGAGCCCGGCGCCAGCTTCTCGCTCGTCACCGCATTGTCTGCAATATCATCGGTATATACGAATGGCGTCGGTCCTTCCGGCATGCGCGCTTCCTCAAGACGCTCTTCTTTGCTGACTTGATCGATCTTTGGCGGCTCTTCCGCCTGCTGTCCCCCCTGCTCCAGGATCGGCTCCGGGGTCTGCTCTGGTGCCTGCTCCTCTGCCTGTACTTCCGCTGCTTCGGCAGCCGTATGATCCCCGACGGGGGACTCCTGCTTCAGCTCCGGTTCTGGCTGTACGTCAATATCCTCCTGCTCCGGACTCGGCTGATCATTCTCATCTGGCCGCGGCTCATTATCCATCTGCAGTTCCTCATAGGCTTCGACAGCTGCAGCCGCATTGACCTGCACCGGCTTCTTGTTCGATAAACGCGCGGCGGCGACTTCTTTTTTCTTCATGTCATCCAGCCATTTCAACTCCGAAGTGTTCGGATTATCTACATAAAATAGCGGCTTCCGTCCTGCGGAGCTCTTCCCTTTCCTGCTCTTCGCCATAGCCCTCTCCTTCTTCCACCTTGGAATGTCATAGGTATCATATGCACCGGACTCTAGGCAGGTCACTAGAATGAAGGGATAAAGTCGGCAAGCGCTATTGATCCGGCAAGCAAAAACATGCCAATCCTTACAAGCCCGCTGGCGGACAGGAGGCGTTTAATTTTTATAACCTTTAAAATTGTTATTTACAAGTTATAAAATCCCGTGTATAGTGAGTTTATAACCACTTAAAATTATTTTAAAGGTTATAAATTTCTTTGAAAGGAACGATGGGACATGATTATTCAAAAACTGCCTTGGGCTGGCATACATATTCAACTTGATGGAGCAAATCTCGTGATCGATCCCTTGTTCAACTTTCCCGGCAAATTCAATCAACCGCATGAGCCGTTCTTTCCCTTGAACGAGTTTGGGCCGGTAGACGCTGTTCTTATTACCCATCATCATGGAGATCACTTTGACCCTGAGGCTATTTCCGCTTATTATGGGGACGATGTTCCGGTTTATTTTCCGATGGAGTCTCTGCAACTGGCTACGGCGACAACGCTGCGCAATGTTCAGGGTGCCCATGTCGGCGACTCCTTTACCATTGGGCCTTTTACGGCAACAGCTGCACATTCGGTTGATGGTATGGGTGATCCGCAGATTGCGTGGATTGTTGAAGGCGGCGGCAAAAAGCTGATCCACTGCGGTGATACGCTGTGGCATGGCTACTGGTGGAAAATCGCCAAAGCTCACGGCCCCTTCGATGCGGCCTGCTTGCCGGTAAACGCAGCTGTAGTCGAATTTCCAGGGATGACTCCGAGCGGCCAGCCCATTACACTCTCGCCCGAGCAGGCTGTATCCGCAGCCGTTGTGCTCCGTGCATCAAGACTAGTGCCTATTCACTACATTGCCGCTCACCATCCGCCGATCTATACCGAGACACCCGATATTGTGCAGCGTTTGGCGGCAGCGGGCAACAATCAACCCATTGCTATCGCTATCTTGCAATCGAAGGAGCTTTTGGAGCTGTAGAAGCGGACGAATTACTAAAGGAGCTTTTGGAGCTGTAGAAGCGGACGAATTACTAATCAAGCCTGTAATGGAGGTCTAAAAACTGGTGGACAAATCATTGTTTCTACTGGGAGGATCCCCGTGGATAAATCTGCTCAATACGCTGGTCATGCACAATAAACAGCCGACTGATCTTTTGGCCGATCCGGAGATGATGGGGCAGTGGCTGGCGGCGAATCAATTGCTGCCGGAATCGCACTTTCCTCTGGATGAAGCGGCTTATGAGCCATTGAGAGCCAGCCTTGCCGCTGTCCGCGAGCTATGTACCCGTATTCTGTCTGATCTAGAGAGCAGTGGGGAGTTGTCCGGGGCTTCATTCTCTTTGCTGAAGGAGCATGTCGAGCGGTTGAATATCGAGCTGACGGCATCACTTGAGGGTGGCAAGCCCACTCTGCTGTATACGGGCCAAACATCCTTCGATGGCATCCTATATACCATTCTAAGCTCCGTATTCAGTACGCTCAATCATGTGAATGCCGACCGAATCCGCAAATGCGAGCACGAGGATTGCATTCTCCACTTCATCGATGTATCCAAAAGCGGTAAAAGGCGCTGGTGCAGCATGGAGTCATGCGGAAACCGCAATAAGGCTGCCCAATTTTATGATAAAACAAGAAAGCAGAGAAGCAGTGCCAAAAGCAGCCGCTGAGAACGGCAGCATTCTTCAACGTGTGATCGAGCACCACACGGCGGAAGGCGCGCGGTGCGGCGGAAACGAAGTCCGCTGAACGGATGGGTGCGAGCATGAATGGTGTGGTGGCGAGCAGGAAACACCGCCAAATACGGAACGTTATGGCTAGCCCGTCGAACATCGATGCGGCGAATGCAACAATGATTGGATTTTCAACAGTAGAGGCCAGGGTCGCGACCCTGGCCTCTACTGTAAGCCGGTTTTTCCGTGTCTCGGCGTGCATACAGGAGAATGCTTATCTCTGTAAGCGTGTTTTTCAGCTTTACAGATCTGCGGTTGGTCAGGGATGCGAGACTGCCATCTCCTGTAAGCCGGTTTATCCGTGTCTCGGCGTGCAAACAGGAGAATGCTCAACTCTGTAAGCGGTTTTTTCAGCTTTTCAGCTCTGCGGTGGTCAGGGTTAACCGGGAGGACTTAGTCCTTCTGCTCAGCTATTGTTCTCATTGCTGGAACAGCCTGATTCTGTTCGCATTGTTTGAATGCCTTTGGACAATGTCGCCATGTACAGCTCTGAGCCATGCCAGTCAATATCCGTTACAGGCACACCCGGCTTGACGGAGAACAGCGTAAACTGCTTGCCGAGCCGTCCGATCCGATACAGTCCGCGATCTGTGCATACATATACATTCGGATGCTTCGACACAACCCCGAATACGAATATATCGCCAAACTGGATCGTATCAAAACCTCCGCTGCCATTGCTCACAATCAGCTCCCCGCGCTCGCTTGCTCCGACCAGATATTCCTTGGAGGCGGCGATGCTCGTCACGCCAAACCCAAGCTCAAACCCCGCCCAACGATCCGTTAACCGGTCATACATACTAATGCCCTGATCCAATCCGACATACAAATATTGCGGCGAAAATAAAAAGTCATATACGGTGGAGCCTTCGAAAGCGGATTTCTTCCACTTTTTCCCGTCATTGTAGATCAGGCCATTCTCAGTTGCGGCAAAGCCATAGCCCCATTCTTCTTTATACTGATAGCAAGCGCTGTCTACTTCAGTAGAAAGCCATTGCCCATTGGCAAGCCCATAGAGTCCTCTGCTCGTGCAAGCATACGGCTTGCCGCCAATGAGCTGCAGCCGGTTAATCGTGGAACCTTCCGGAAGACCATTGGAAAGCCCGCTCCATTCCCCGTCCTCTGTTTTATGATACAGGCCCCTGCCCGGGGATGCCGCTATAAGGGAACGGTCCGAGCGCACCTTTACCGAAGAGAAATGAATCGGACTGGATTGCCAGCTTTTATAAGAATCAGGAGACATTATTCGTCAACTCCTTGTATTGTTCATACGAGTGCATCATCATTCTTTATCATTTTAATTGATAATGATTATCACTGTCAAATGAAATGATGCTGAAAACGATAAACAGCCCCCTTAGCAGAATCGAACAGGCACTGCTCACAAGAGCAATGCCTTAGGCTGTCTGAGAAAAAGTCTGGCGGACTTTCTTTCCGACAATGTAATTATTAAATTGGAGTACTCGACATTTTAGGAAAAGGCTCCAAACGAAAATCGGTCGGCAATTGACTTCACCAACTGGCAGACAGAGAAAGAAACCTGCACACGTGCAGGAATTTCGGTTAAAAGAAGCCGTAAGTGGTAGAATGCCTGCGATAGTGCAGGAATAGGAGGAGGAAATGGCCGATAGAGGGGAAATAGGGAAAAATCCCTGCACTTTGGCAGGTATTTCATCTTCAGCAGGCCAAAACGGGAGAAAAGATGCAGTTTCGCAGGCATGTTTATCGGTTATAGAATCTTTTCCCCTGGTGAGGAGTATTTTTCAACAGCCTGAGGCACTGCTCACAAGAGCAATGCCTGCTGGATACCGCCTGAATATGATTATTTATGTTTGCGCCAATCTGTGCTGCTGTTATTGAGCAAGTATTCAAAATCATTCTCCAGACGCTTCTGCTCTGCCTTGCGCGCCTCCTCGTCCTGCCTTCTCTGCTCCTCCAGCCGCTTCTCTTCCGCCATACTTAGCTCGTCGGCCTGCGCTTTGAGCTTGCTCAGAACATCAGGACTAAGAAGATCCTTCAGTGTGGCGGGTTTATCCTGAGAAGCTGCGCTTGGAGAAGGAGGCTGCCTCCTCTTCTTCGCCATAGCATTCACCTCAATTTCTTTTCCCCATTATAACGCGTGGCGAAATGATGCGCCAATAAGGCAGGCGTCAGCAAAGTATGGCGCGCTGGGCGCTCTTAGCGCTCTTGGCGCTCTTAGTGCTCTTAGCGCTCTTAGCGCTCTTAGCGCACTTGGCGCGCTGGGCGCACTTAGCGCACTTGGCGCTCTTAGCGCTCTTGGCGCACTTAGCGCTCTTAGCGCTCTTGGCGCGCTGGGCGCTCTTGGCGCGCTGGGCGCTCTTAGCGCACTTAGCGCTCTTAGCGCGCTGGGCGCTCTTAGCGCACTTAGCGCTCTTAGCGCGCTGGGCGCTCTTGGTGCAACCAGCGCTTGGCGATGCATGAGTGCTTGGCAAGTGACGGCGGTTGGCGCCGACCCAGCGGGAGGCACGCAGTCCGTCAACGCGGCTATTCGCTGCTACTTCCTCCGATGTGCTGCATGCCACAACGAGCCGACTCCGCTGCCAAGCGGTACCGAGCAGGAGATTGCATCTGTGACGAACCGTTTGGCTTTTATCGCTGCTTTCGGCACAGATAGACCGAGTGCCAGACAGGCGGCAAGGGCAGATGCTGTCGTACAGCCCGTGCCATGTGTATGAGCAGTTTGCAGACGAGGGGAACGCAAAATAATCGGCTTTGCAGCATGTGACTGCTCCGTTCCTAGAAGCACATCTACAGCGAAGCCATCCGATTCAAGCGCTCCGCCTCTGCCGGAATGATCCAGCGCGAAATCGATATACGTTCTATTCGCACTGGAATTAGCATTTCGCACGGGTGGCTGATCCCCATTGTCCCTCAAGTGTCCACCCTTCAGCAGCACGTAACGGGGGCCGAACTCCAGCAGCTTATATGCCGCTTCAATCATGTCATCCACGCTCGCGACTGCCGATTCCGGCCAGCCAAGCAATTCACATGCCTCCGGTATATTGGGGGTGATCACTTCAGCCAGCGGGAATAGCATTGTCCGCAGAGAGGATATCGCCTCTGCACGAAGCAGCGCGGAGCCATCCTTGGCATGGAGGACCGGATCAACAACGACATGGGCGACACCGTGACCTTGAATGGATTGTGCGACAAGCTGCACCACATCCGGTGACAGCAGCATTCCGGTTTTCATGACCTTGGACCCGATGTCACCGAGTACGGAATCCAGCTGCGCCTCCACCATTTCGAGAGGAACAGGATGTATTGCCTGTACGCCAGTGCTGTTCTGGGCTGTAACCGCCGTAATGGCTGTCATTCCGAATACGCCAAGCTCCTGGCAGGTCTTGAGATCAGCCTGAATACCCGCTCCACCGCCGGAGTCCGAACCAGCAACGATTAGAATACGGGGCGGCTCTGCAGCAGAGCTGTCCTTATGCCTGCCCAAGTGTTCCCCCGAACTTCTGCTTCGGGCATCCGCCAAATAATCATCCGGCGCTTTCATCTGGCACCTCTTGCCGATGCCAAGGAGAAGCGGTCTGGGGCGAATGAGGACAGTGATTCCGAAGCCGATCGGCCTGCTAACAAACCGCCTACAGCAGCAGCTGTGACCGGACTAAGCAGGATGCCATTGCGGTAATGCCCAGCGGCAATAATAATATCCGGCTTGCCGGGCACAGGTCCGATAAGCGGCCAGCCATCAAGCGTCGCAGGTCTTAATCCCGCCCAACGGATGACTGGCTCTCTTCCCTCCAGAAACGGGAGCAGACGCGGCCCCCAGCGGACAAGCCTGTTAATACCACGATCCGTTACCGAATTATCGTATCCTGCAACATCCTCGGAGGCTCCGCATACGAGAGTGCCATTTTGCTTGCCGACCCAATAAGCTTGGCTGGAGAAGACCATATGGTTCACCTGCGGCAGCGGGCCATCGAAGGCGCAAATCTGTCCTCTTATCGGGTGGATAGGAATTGAAAATCCGAGCAGCTCCGCATAATGGCAAGCCCAGGCTCCGGCACAGACAACCAGCTTGTCACCATCGAAGGTGCCTCCATGACTTGTTGTTACCCTGATGCCGCTGCCTGTATCCTGGACCGTTACGTCACCCGCATTGGCTTGCAAATGTACCCCCAGCTTCCGGCACGCCACTTCCAATGATTCAACCAGCTTAGGGGCATTCACGTGACTTTCATGCGGGCTGTAGAGTGCCGCTGCCGCACCGCCAGATAATTCCGGCTCCATCCCGTGAAGCTGTCCCCCTTCCACAATTTCGGCGTCAGCGCCGAATTCGCGCTGCCAAGCCATTCTTGTATGAAGCGGCAGTACATCGGCTTCGTGCATAGCTACCGTAAGACTGCCGGTTCCCATTAACTCTGCGCTTATGCCGGACACCGATTCAATACGCTCAACCCAAGCCGGATAACGGCTGAGGCTGTCCAGACATAACCGGAAGAATGCATCCGGCTGCTCCGCATTCTCCGTATAGGGCGCAAGCATGCCCGCCGCTGCTCCCGATGCCTGGCCGCCGAATGCGCCAGGTTCAATAACCGTAACATGCGCACCGTTCCCTACAGCCTCGAAGGCGCATGAAAGACCGATGATGCCCCCGCCGAGAATAAGAATACGAGGGGGCACGATTATTGGCTCCCTTCATGCGAAGCCGCATACAACGGTGCGGGAATTCCTTCTGCTTCGCTGCTGGCTGATGCATACTTCCGCTGCGGAATACGTCCAGCCTGATAAGCTGTCCGCCCTGCCTCTACAGCCAGTCGCATGGCACGGGCCATCGCCACCGGATCATTCGCCTTGGCCACTGGCGTGTTCACCAGAATACCGTCCGCCCCAAGCTCCATTGCCCGCACGACATCAACTGCGGAGCCGATGCCCGCATCTACAATAATGGGCACCTTCGCATCCTCCACAATCAGCCCGATGTTGTATGGATTAAGAATACCAAGGCCCGAGCCGATCGGCGCTCCCCCCGGCATAACAGCGGAAGCCCCCGCTTCCTCCAAACGCTTGCAGAGGATAGGGTCATCCGAGGTGTAAGGAAGAACGACAAAATCGTCTTTGACCAGCTGCTCTGTCGCGCGCAAAGTTTCAATCGGATCAGGCAGCAGCGTCCGCGGATTGGCACTGATCTCAACCTTAATCCAATTGCCGAGTCCCGCCGCTCTGGCAAGCCTGGCGATGCGAACAGCCTCATCCGCATTGTTGGCTCCCGACGTATTCGGCAGAAAGGTCAGCTCCCGGTCTGCCATATGCTGCAGGATGGAATCGTCCTCGACACTTTCAAGGTTGACGCGGCGAACCGCAAAGGTAATAACCTCTGCACCCGAAGCATCCAGCGCCATCTGCAGAACAGCCGGGCTCGGGAATCTTCCCGTTCCTAAGAAAAAGCGCGATGAGAGTCTTTTCCCGTTAATGACAAAAGGATCATGATGTCCTGCTGCGATCACTTCGTTCAGCCCCCTCCTACAAAATGAACAAGCTCCAAAACCGCGCCATCTGCAATAGGAGCAGCCCCCCATCGCTCATGCGGCACGATCTCGCCATTCAATTCAACGACCATTCTCTTGCCGCTGAGATTCAGCTGTTCCACCAGCTCTAATACCGTTCGCGCACTCGTCCGCTCTTCGCGTCCATTAACACAAACCGTGCACGTCGAGCCCGCTATTAAATGATCCATTTGCTTCAGCCTTATATGATGCAGGAACGTCCGGCAAGCCTCCGCCGGATCCTCGCTTCCGACAATAGCCGATACGGCACAAATACGCACAGCACCCGCTTCAAGCACAGCATCCACATTATCGAGCGTTATGCCGCCGATTGCGACGAACGGCAGGCGAACCCTCTGTGCCGCTTCACGGACATAGTCCGTAGTTACGGCCTTCCTGCCTGGCTTTGTGCCAGTCGGATAGACAGGGCCAACTCCGATATAATCCGCGCCGCCTCGCTCGGCATCCAGCGCTTGATCGATATGGTGGGTCGAGATCCCGATTATTTTGTCCGGCCCCAATATCCGCCTCGCTTCCGCAAGCGGCAAATCATCCTGTCCGAGATGCACTCCGTCCGCTCCAACTGCCAGCGCGATATCGATATGATCATTGATGATAAAAGGCACGCCATACCGCTGGGTCAGCTCGCGCAGCGCGTAGGCTTGAGCGAGCACTTCCCGCTTGGGCGTCTCTTTGGCCCGCAATTGCAAAATATCCGCGCCGCCAATCAGCGCCCGCTCCATCACATCGAGAAGGCTTCGACCAGGATGATAATTCTCACCCGTTATGACATACAAGCGGCAATCGTCCAACTTCTTCATCCAGCTGTTCACCCACTTCTTTCCATGTCCTCAATAACGGCAACTCTTACCAAATCAGCAGTCCAGCACGCTCACAACATACCGGTTGCACAACGTCACAGCCAGCAGCGGGTCCTGCGTTCCTTGCACAAGAATACGTCCATCGGGAAAAATAACAAGCCGCTCAGCATCCGTAATATGTGCTCGGACAAGGTAGGGATTGGCAGTCACAATGCAGCCCTGCGATGTCATCGCACGCTCTATGCCGGGCAAATCGATCCTCCGGTCTAGCGTTACCTGCACGCTGTCTCTTCCGCACAGCGTGACCGTCCGCGGGATCTCCGCATGATCATGCTTCCCATGCTGCTCTTCGCCTGCATTCGCGCTGCAAATTGCACAGCCCGGCACAGGACGGGGCAGCGCAGATTCGTAGACCCGGAACGGCCAGAGATGAGCGGTGAGCCACGTCTTCCTCAGCGCATCCCCGTTGCCGGTCAGCCACTTCAGCGCCTCGACAGCCTGCATCGAAGCGATCCATTCGACGATCGGCGAGATAACGCCGATCGTATCGCAAGTCTCCGCGCCTTCCTCCTGCTCATCCCCGCCAATCAAGCAGCGCAGGCATGACGTTGCCCCCGGAACGAGAACAGCGCTCATTCCTTGCGCACCGGCAACCCCGCCGTAGAAGAATGGAATACCGGCACGAAAGCAAACATCGCTCAGCAGCAGCCTGGCAGCTGCGTTGTCCGTTCCATCCAGCACGAGATCGGCGCCTTCGATAAGCTGCTGCGCGTTGCCTTCCGTCACGTCGACGACGAACGGCTGGATCGTAATGCTGCTGTTAATGCGCCGCAGCTTGTTGACCGCCGCCACCGCCTTGGGCAGCGCCAGCCGCGCATCCTCCTCATCGAACAGCATCTGGCGCTGCAGATTGCTCGGCTCCACATAATCACGGTCAGCAAGCTTGACCGTACCAACACCTGCGCGAACCATATGCTGAGCGAGCGAAGCGCCAAGCGCCCCGCTGCCCACGATAAACACAGTGGCCTCTCTCAGCTTCTTCTGACCGCTCATGCCAATTGGCGAGAAACGGGTTTGCCGTGAATAGCGTTCCGCCCATCCGCCTTGCTCGTTGCCATTCGATGAGCTTGGCGAGTCTGCCTCCACAGCAGTCCCCATACTCCTATCAAGCATAGATCGAGCTGCCGGCAGCCTTGAACGATTCCGCCTTCTCCTTCATGCCTGCTTCGATTGCCTCCTGTGTCTCAAGGCCATGCTCCGCCGCATAATCCCGAATATCCTGCGTAATCCGCATGCTGCAAAATTTAGGTCCGCACATGGAACAGAAATGCGCGGATTTGGCCGCATCTGCCGGAAGCGTCTCATCGTGATAAGACATTGCCCGCTCAGGATCAAGCGAGAGATGGAACTGGTCGCGCCAGCGGAACTCGAAGCGAGCCTTGGAGAGTGCGTTGTCGCGGATTTGCGCGCGCGGGTGGCCTTTGGCAAGGTCAGCGGCGTGAGCAGCGATTTTGTAGGTAATAACCCCTTCCTTCACATCCTCCTTGTTCGGCAGTCCCAAGTGCTCCTTAGGCGTTACATAGCAGAGCATCGCCGTACCGAACCAGCCGATCATCGCCGCTCCGATGGCAGAGGTAATATGGTCATATCCCGGCGCTATATCAGTCGTCAGCGGTCCTAATGTATAGAACGGAGCCTCCTGGCACACTTCCAGCTGGCGATCCATATTTTCCTTGATGAGATGCATCGGCACATGTCCGGGGCCCTCGATCATCACTTGAATGTCGTGCTTCCAGGCGATTTTGGTCAGCTCGCCGAGCGTTTCCAGCTCACCGAACTGCGCCTCGTCATTGGCATCGGCGATAGAGCCCGGACGCAGTCCGTCTCCCAGCGAGAACGACACATCGTACTGCTTCATAATGAGACAGATGTCTTCAAAATGCGTATACAAGAAATTTTCCTTATGATGCGCAAGGCACCAGGCCGCCATAATGGAGCCGCCGCGCGAGACGATACCCGTTACACGCTTCGCTGTAAGCGGGATGTAGCGGAGAAGCACGCCAGCATGAATGGTGAAATAATCGACGCCCTGCTCCGCCTGCTCGATCAGCGTATCGCGGAATACTTCCCAGCTCAGATCCTCGGCTTTGCCATCCACTTTCTCCAGTGCCTGATAGATCGGAACCGTGCCGACCGGAACAGGTGAATTGCGTACGATCCACTCGCGCGTTGTGTGGATGTTTTTGCCCGTGGACAGATCCATAATCGTATCGGCTCCCCAGCGAGTCGCCCATGTCATCTTCTCCACTTCTTCCTCAATGGAGGAAGCGACTGCGGAGTTTCCGATATTGGCATTGATTTTTACGTGAAAATGACGTCCGATAATCATCGGCTCGCTCTCCGGATGGTTAATATTCGCAGGAATAATAGCGCGGCCCATTGCAATTTCGCTGCGTACAAATTCCGGCTCCATGCCCTCGCGAATCGCGATATATTCCATCTCAGGCGTAATGATGCCCTTGCGCGCATAATGGAGCTGCGTCACATTGCTTCCTGCCTTGGCGCGCAGCGGCTTGCGCTCTAATGCCGGGAACAGCTCGGCACCTTTCTTGACCATCGTTTCTTCCGTGCTGAAGCCATTGTCCGCAGGCTTGATCTCGCGGCCCTCATAAGCCTCTACATCTCCCCGCTCCTCAATCCATGCGCTGCGAAGCGCAGGAAGGCCGCGGCGAACATCAGACTCATAAGCTGTATCCGTATAAGGACCGCTGGCATCGTAGACACGGATCGCTTCATTCTGTTCCTCGCCGTTGCGGCCTGTTGTCGGAGATAGTTCAATTTCACGCATAGGCACGCGCAGGTCAGCGCGGCTCCCTTGTACATAAACTTTGCGGCTGCCCGGCAGCGGATTCGTCAATATCGCCATAATATAAAAACCTCCCAAGGTATGGTTGGATAATCCCTAGGAGGCGCATGAGGTATGAAGGGTGTGATTGACATTGCGTGCAGCATCGCAGCCGTCCATCACCAGAGCGCACAAAAAAACCGCTCCGGCGAAGGAGCGGTGAATGTCGCGGTCTGTCCCCCGAAAGTCGAAGCATACACTTCAGACTCAGGGGCTCGAGCAATCCGGTTCATTATGATCGTCCATCACAAATGATAGGCCATCATAATAGTCAGGAGGCTCGATATCGCACGTACAATCCCACTTTCCTACGCTGGCATGACCCAGATCAGGTTCGAAGGGACCAAGGTATCTGCATACCTTATCTCAGCCCATTATTGGGCGCCCCTAGTGGATTTCCTGGTTCGACTATAACCCTGCCCGGCAGCCCGTGTCAATCATTATTTTGCCAAGTACACCTCGCCTACTGCCTGCGGTGAACGCCTACCGTTTGCCCAATATTGCCTGCAATCGTGACTGGTACGGTCGTGGTTTTTACCGTTCCATTGCTGTAGGTCACCGTAAAAACAAAGGCCAGCGGACCATCCGGCAGATGCTCAAAGCTCTCATCCCACATCTCGCCGGACCAGGCCGTTCCGGCACCATTGGATACGGTAAGCGGTGCTGAAAACCCGTTCATCGCCACCACTACCCGCTCTGCCTTCGTCGCC
This sequence comes from Paenibacillus oenotherae, assembly GCF_019443105.1. GTDB lineage: Bacteria > Bacillota > Bacilli > Paenibacillales > Paenibacillaceae > Paenibacillus_Z > Paenibacillus_Z oenotherae. Next base: position 185,890 of record NZ_JAHZIJ010000003.1, on the reverse strand, counting down.
GTACCGGTTGCCGTTGTCCCTGCTGTGAGGACGAATTTTTCACCTGCCCAAAAAACAGCATAATCCCGCGGGCTGTTGTCGCCGCCGCTTGCCTTCCTGTTGAAGGCCTTCCGCCGTTCATCCCATAGCGAAGTATGGCTCACCTGCCCCTCTGCCTTGAGCGGCAGCACTTCAATTGACTTCTCCAGCACGACTGCAGGGGCTTTGCCGTCCGAGACCGACATCACTACTTTGTAAACGCCTGTCTTCGTCCCTTTGAATACCGGCCCCTTGCCCCGATAAGGAGGGTTGATGGTATAAGCAAAGGCTTGCTCCACGCCGTCCCGATCCGTTACCTTGTAATTCACTTGAAGCACATCCTGGTCAGGATCGTCTGCAGCATGTGACAAGTGAATCATATCCCCTTCGTAGACTGGCTTGGGCGTCCAGTCAAAATCTGCTGTCGGAGGCCTATTCGTCTCGATATAGAAAAACTTGGGCTCACTCCACCCGCTCCAATCATAGCCGTCGTATGCACGAACGATTATGTACATCCTTTCGTGCTCAGGCAGATCAACACTTGGCCGCCAACTCCTCACGCTGCCCGGCTTGATGCCAGTATCCAGCAGCGGGATTCCGCCATATTTGTAAATCATCAGCTGGTAGCGGCTCTGTGCGTCCCCCTCTTCATCCTCATACCGCCATTGGAACGCAGGGCGCAATTCCAGCAGCTTCGCCGGATTGTTCTGATCCGTACTTTCCGGAACCGTGATCTCGGCCACCGGCTTCCGGTTCACAATATTCACCTGCCGGCTGGATTGCGCTTCAGCGCCTGACGAGTCCTGCACAAGCTGACGAATCTGGAATGTCCCCAGGCTGGAGAAGGATTTTGTCCAATTCGTGCGCGATGTGCTCTGCATGGATTCCGCTCCGCCAGTAGTTATATTGCGAATATAATACTCATGCGGCAAATTCTCGCGTCCCCCATCCTCGGCATCGTAGGCAGTCGAGTCGATTGTAATCGGGACATTGCGGAACGTATGGATGGAAGAGGCTGAGAAGCCAGGCACAGGCGGTGATTCAGGCGTTGGAATGGAAGTTGCGTCCAGCGCGGTGATCGTATAGTCCGACCATGCGCCGTACTCGTCTTTTACCGCCATTCCGATCTCGTAATAACCCGCTTCCCCAGGAGTGACAAGCTTCTCATAAACAGTTGCTCCCGATGGCGTTGTATAATAAAATTTCTTCTCCGCGATTCCCCTTGTCCGCAGATAATCAATCCCTCCTGCTTCGGTGGAATACTTCGTATGGCTCTCATACCGGTCGGGATCATAGCTCCTGTCCGTCCAGAGCAGCTTGCCATCTGCGCCTGCCGTAACTGTGAATAGAGCCACCGGACGACGATGCACCGTAACCTTCTTCATATATGGATTCGATTTCTTCCGGTACGCAGCAAATGTCTCATCCGGATACGGATAGTCAGCATTGGGATCATCTTTGGCACGCAATGTGACCGTATAGTCGCCAACCTTGTCAAAGCTTAGCCGCTCGGTATCGAACACTTGGCCATTCATGGCCGAAACACCCCCGTTGTTAATAAATCTTGGGGTATGCTGGATGCTCCACTGGTAGGAGCCTGCCTTAGGATCACCCTCTGGATCAAGAAAAAGGATGTTCTTATATGCGACATGCGCGCTTGCCGTCTCTTCATCCAGTATCGCATACTCTCTGGACCATTCCACCTTGTAGTCAATAGCCTTATACGTGAATGAGCTGAATCGGACAAAGGCCTTGTCGCTGTAATAGCCAAACCTCCCCTCGGAGAACGTATAGTCTGCTGCGGCAAGTATAGGAATATTATTGAGAAACACCTCGATCTCGCCGCTTGCAGCCTTGATTCTGACGCCGTAGCTCTTATCCGATTGGAACGGATAGCTGGCGCTTTGCAGTACCGTCCTGCTGCCGCCCACATATTTTACAAGCTGAAGGGAGCTGCCATCTGTTTCTACGGCATAACGATTTCTCGGATCCTGCATACGGAAAGAGAAGCCCATCGTCTCGTTGTCGTAAGGAATATCCAGCATTCTGAAACTGAATTTCATCTCTGCATCTTGAAGGGATAGATTCGACATCAACTGCCCGTTTGTATATGCTTTTCGCACAAGCGGTGTCGTTGTCGGCGTACCTGTCCCAACATTCAGCGTATATTGATTGTCTCTCAAATCGGTAAAATATACATAGAAGCCGTCGCCAAAATATTCGCCATAAGGAATAGTGTCACTTACATCCAGCTTGCTGACAAGCGAGCCGGTCGGGCTATAAACGCTCCCCAGATCAGTCCGATTGCCGTCTGATGTAACCGTTCCTTTGCCTGATATAGAGTTGCCGCTCCAATCCACATAATAATTGCCGATTAGTACCGGGTTCACATCCGCCCCCTGCAGCTTCGAGTACCGATGCTTAATAGCGCCGCTGTGCGTGTCCAATACCATCATTCCGTCAGCGGGCATCGTACCGTAAGCATCTATTCTCTGAATCTCGTAGAAGCGTGCTGCTACTTCCGATTTGAAGGGATTGACCGCAAGCCCGATATATTTATCGAAGTCGAACATACTGCCGATTGTTGCTGTGGAGCCTTTTGTCGGATATCCCTGTTCCATCGGGGCGGTCATGTAGGTTCGCCATGCAACTGCCAGATCCGGCGTATATTTGGTGACACTGAGATCGTAATACTGATCATGATCCCCATTGCGGAGCGTAAAGCCTTCTTGCGAATAAAGGTTGCCGTAAGGATCACTGAACAGCATCCCCACTTTGTACTTCGCCCCGTGATTATTAATAACTGCCGGATCTCTTGGCGCAGGAATCGTCCAGTCCGGTTTATCAATAAGCGTCAGTTCGGGAGTGATCTCGATCCATCTCGTAATCGGGGCCCCTGCTCTATGATTCATGAACGTCGAATAGTCTGAGCGCAGCAGGACACGGTTGCCTCTCGTATGGTCAATTTTCCACATCGACCAGCCGTTCATGTCTGACCGTCCCAAATCATAGACTACGTTCCTCTCTTTAATCAGCGCTCCTGTCAAGGCGTGATAAATGCGCAGATTAATATGCTCATTGATTTTCTCCACAACATAAAGATATTGGTCTGTTACGTCCCAATCCAGCAGCCACCCCCGATTAGGGATCACAAATTTGTACGGGCTTCCGTTCTTGTATTTGTACCTGAGATACCCGCCACTCGGATGAAGAAATGGCTCCAGCGGCGACAGCAGTTTAGGATCGAGTGCATATATTCCATTAGTTGCCGAGGTGGATAGACTGTTAAAATAGAACAGCTTCTTATTGGATCGCAGCTTGATTCCTTGATTCTCTCTAAAAACATTCCCTTGCAAGTCCACTAGCGCATAGGACAGACTGGTATTAAAGCTGCTGGCTGATCTCCAAGGCGATAGCCGATTATTGCCGAAACCATTATTGATCAATGGGAAATTTCTATACGCATAATTGTCCAAATACACATATTTTCGATAAATGTTATCTCCCTGATCGCCAAAGTTTTTGCCCTCGCCGCCAATTAAACTGCCGCCCTCCGCACGCCACAGATTGGTTTTGTTGAACACCTCTTCATGACTGTTCGTGACATAAACCGGCCAATGAATCATATCGCTCGCCCCAATAGTCTCCGCTGCATCAAGGTCAGGCTGCGGATTTTTGCCCTCCACTTCAAAAGAGACCTCTGGCGCATTGTTCACGACATCCAGAATGAGCGCAGAGTGGGCCGCAGCCGAAGTATCTCCTGACTTCCCGTAGGCTTCCGTAACTTTGACATAGAACAAATATTTGCCTACTTTAGGCGGGTTAATGACGACGTTGCCGGGCTTGCCTTCAATAGGCTGCCATGCATCATCGCTGAATCCATTGTTTTTGGCGTCATATTTGAATTTGTACTCGGCTTGAACAATCTCATCTCCGTCAGGACTGTAGGATTCGTTAATAATTACAGACGATTCATTCCGAATTCCGAGTGAAGGTACCTTGAGCTTGGCCACTGGCGGCTGATCCGGTTTGACAATCAATGTGCAAGTAGCTGGCGACTCCGATTTCAAGCCTGCCGAATCATATACTTCGAGCGATACAGTTGCCGTTATATCTTGATCCGTTCCATTAGTGTAGGAAGCCCGCTTATTCGTCCATTCGTCACGGCTATGCTGGATCGTTCTGCCTAAGGGGCTGTAGCTCCTGCTCGAGCTGAAGGCATCATCCCGCACAGGATGATTCTCGATGACGGCTGGCGGACAATCGATGACCGGGATCGGATTTCTTGGTACGACATTGATATAAGTCGATGCTTGTGCCGTTAATCCCCATTCATCACGTATTTGGGCAGAAATATTGTGGAAGCCCTTTTCCATCGCAATGGTGTACATTCCCCATTCATGAGCCGCATATTTGCTTGGCAGTGACTGGATCCATCGCGACTGGCTTTGACTAAAGAAAAACTCATCAAAATATAGCGTGTCCCCATCCGGATCAGCCGGTGTAGGAACAGTCGGATCTTGAATGACAACGAGATTCAGCACCGTTCCCTCTACGATGGTGTGAACCGGCTTGGTCGGCTCCTCCGGTCTGACAAATGCGATTTGGAACTGGGGTGGTTCGTTATCATCCGGGCCATTGACGACCAAAGTTTTAGGCCCGATCCAGTTCGATTCGCCGCAGCTCGTCTTTATTTTCATATATGCCCTATGCGTGCCTACACCAATAACCGACGGGTAAGACGAATGGGTGAAAGCAGAATCCGTCGTTTGTCCGGCTACATCTGGCCCCATCCATGTCATTCCTCGTTCCAGCTTGTAAGAATGAGACTGGTACGTACATCCGTTCAGCCGGAAATCTTTTGGATGGAGAACAAAGGAATCCCGATATGCAATCGTCTGGGGAACAACATCAAAGTCTCCTGTCCAATCAGCAGCCTTATCGTAAAAAAAGGTGATGTACGCCTTTTTTTGCGCATGGTTAAGAAGCACATTCGCGCTTGAACCATTGTTAATGGTATCGTCGAAAGCAGTATATTTTATATTATGCCCTGCTACTGTGCCATAAGAGTCATCCCCGTGCAACGTTTGCGTGTGGGGCAGTGCAGCAACGGGTATCCGGTTGTCGTCCTTCATCACGAATGGCTCCGTTGGACTGTTTCTCACCATGTGACGGACATGGATTTCACCAGCGGTCACCAATGCGTCATAGAAATAGTACAAATAAGCCGTCTCAAAGCTCCCGTCGTAATTTCCAATCTCGTAATCGGCATTTGTATAGGGTGGCGCAAGAGACGGTGGTGTGCCCGTTGTCGATTTCTTGTACCCTGCATACTCATAGTTTGGATTAATGGGATGACGGGGCCTGTAGGGCGCTCCTACTACCAATTGATCCTCGTGATCCGTGAACAGCCAGTCGAGACTCTGCCCGTCCTTCGTAAAATGCTTTACGATCACCTTTCCGCCGTCTTTCTTTTTATAGTAATAATGAATGATATACTTATCGAAATCCCCCTTGTATTTGAACGACGGCGGGATACCGCTTATGATATCCCCGCTGGGCGGATCACCTGTTGTCGATTTCTTATATCCGATGTATTCATAGTCGGGATGAGTGCCAGATGATGCCGGATACTGTTCATTCACATCCATATCCAACTTGTAGTTGGGCATTACTGCATTCAAGCTCTGCCCATCTGTCGTGAAATGCTTCGCCTCCAATTCTCCATACAACTCGACTTGGATTAGGATGGGGATGTAGATCTGCCAACCTTCCACATTGGGATCACATCCCTCACAGGCATACTCTCCATTCTCATTAGGCTCATTTATTAAATCCATAGGTGGTCTTCCATTCCCCCACAATTCCGCAGTAATAGAAAATGGTATTTCAATTGTAGCCGTATCCTTTCCACTGAAAACATTATTCCAATTTACTATCATTGAATTGGTAATATACCTTTCATAAAAATCCCAAGTTTTTAGATGTTTAGAGTTTTCAAAAAAATCAATGTTCCCCCCTCTGTAAGGCGTAACCCCAACCACCCTTTTTACTTTGCGACCAGAAAAATTAAGGCGGTATGTATATGTAAAAGTCTCCACAATGTCCTTTCCCGGCTTTCGACCGTATTGCCATGTACCATCTGCATGTTTCCACATGGAGATATAAGAGAAGCCTACAATGTATCTCATATTGCCCGCGACATGAGAACCTGGGGGAGTCCTCACTTCTGCCGGAGCACTATTCACTTTCCCAGGTGGAAAAGCTACAATCATGATTAAAATTGAGACTATTAGTATATAACTTAATGCTTTTTGAGTTTTCATTGTGTCTGCACCATATTTGGGTTTTTAATTAATATCAAACTATCCTGAAATATAGTATCTATCTGAATATATTCAACTTGATTTATTGTGCGTGTAATTGACGGCTCTGCACCAAAAATATATTTATCATCTCGTCCGTACATACTATAAACACAATGCTTCGTTTGATCCTTATAGTTTTTCGTATACGCCCCTACACTTGGACGAAACCGAGCCTTTTTGTCGGAAGTAAGAAGAGCTACATGCGTGCCTCTGTGTGCCTCTCCCACATACGTCTGCCGAATTCCAACATGATCTTCTCCCTTTACGGTTGCATTGTGAATGCCGTATATAGTGAGATCATCCGACAGTTTTACAGGCAAATCGGATACTGAGAGAACTTTAACGGTTGTATAGTTTACTTCCTTACCGTTTTTCATCGTTTTCAAAAGATAAGGCGCCTTCTCGTAATATTTCAAAAATGGTTTAATATCCACCGCAATGCCAACATCGTCAATCGAGCGGATCGTCTTACTACCGATCCACACATACCGGCTTGCCGCATCCCATTCAACAGCAACGCCCAGACCCGGATTCACGACCTGAAGCGGGACAAGCGTCCGTCCTCTCTCCTCTATAACGGGAACTCGCAGCATTAGTTCTTTTCCATTTACTTTAGCTCTGGCAGATCCAATCGTTAGCTCTAACGTAAATTTCCCCCTTACAATTTTTAAATTTCTTCCGGTTAACTCCAGCTTGCCGCCAAGCTTGTCCGCAATGAACCGGATCGGAACAAAGACGGAGTCATTCATCATTTTCGGCTTTACATCGAATTGTATTTTCTCTGCGTTGTACAGCACTTCTACAGGCTTCGGGTACATGATCACTTTGTCCGATTCATTGGCCCCCACCCCGCCAGCCCAACAAACCATTGCAACAGCTGCACCTGCTAACACTACCGCTATTCGTTTTGTCCTATTCGTAATCATTATCTTCTCTCCTCACATCTGATAGTTTTGCATGTTTCTCACATCACATTCCTGTAGCGGGACATTTCCTGCTTACAGAAATAATCACTCCCCTTCTCCATCACTTAGGCAGATAATAACCTCTTACAGCTCCACCTATACCCATCCAGCAGCCAATCGGCCGTCTATAAGCGGGAAAATCCTTCCTACAAACTGCGATTCCAGCCATTCGTCTTCTGAAAAGCGATATTTCCCGCTTACAGCAGCAGCGTCAGAACATTCGGTAGCTCTCAAGCACCAGCAAACCAGACCTATACCATGAAACCAGCTCTGCACACTCGATCCCGTTCCTGTTCCATTCCTGATCCGCCCATGATCCGTCCCTGATCCGTTCCTGATCAGCCCCTAATCCACAACCGCCCCCCGCTATTCCACACTGCCCCATTGCACATATCATGCTGCACGACGGCAATCGCCCTCCTACATGCCACCTGCACGTGATCCCCCTCCACCCATTCATCAAAAGCATCCAATATATAGCATATTCTACCACCTTCCTCTATCATTCGACGACCCGCCACAGTAAAAAAAGCACCTGCTTGCATGCTGAAAAAATCCAGCCTGCAAGCAGGTGCTTCCTGCTTCGCGTCACCTATGAGAGTTTCACTCAACTAGCTCTATCTTACCCAACCTCGGCGCAAATTTCAACCTATATTTTACAATTCCCCATTTTCTCTGAGCAAATTCAACCAGCGTGCAGCGGTATGATGCCATGTGAATTGCTGTTCAACACGCTCTCTGCTCCTTATTCCCATGGCCAGCCGCAGCTGTTCATTCTGGAGCAATGTCAGCAGGCGGTCACGCGTCTCGACCTCGACCTCTGCAGGGCTCACAAGAAAGCCCGTGACGCCATCCTCGATGATTTCCTTCATGCCGCCAGCCCGGGTTGCAACGACGGGCAATCCGCATGCCATCGCCTCCACATTAACAAGCCCGAATGCCTCCCTGCTACCGGATGGCACTACCGCAATATCAGCGCCAAGGAACCAATCCGGAACCTCGGAATATGGAACATAGGGCTTGAATTGCACATGCCCGGGCATTGCCCTTCCAAGACGATGAAGGCTGCGGACATAAGCTGTCGTTCTCGTCGACCCGTAGAAGGCTCCCCCCACCACAACGAGCAGCACCGACGGATGCCGCTTCACAAGCTCTGGCATGAGCCGCAGCAAATGGTGTACGCCCTTTTTCTCAATTAGTCTGCCCATGAACAAAACAACGCTTCGCCCGTTCCACCTTCGCTGATCCCGCAATCTGGCCCTGCGCTGCCCGCCTTCAAGAGAGAATTGGGACTGAAACCGCTCGGTATCCACACCGGGATAGACGACTCTTAATTTATTGGCACAGCTGGGAACACGCGCCGCGATGACCTCTTTGAGAAACTCGCTGTTCACGATAATTTTTTCTGCCGCCTGCAAACTTCTCTCCAGCGTCTCCGGACGTATCGCCTTCCTCCCGATAAAAGTAGCCGAGTGCAAGTGAAGCCACACGCGGCCGCCAGGGAGCAGCCGCTTCAAACTAAGTACAGTGCCCGGCCGATTCTCCACCTCCGTCACATCCGGCGAAAATTGAAGCAGAGAACGGCCTACACGCCCAACATATTTGCGCTTGTTGCCAGCCGGATACCGTTCGCAGACAGCGCCGCCAAGCTTGCCGCGCTTTGGCAGCGATCTGCCGATCCTTCCATATATACGCGCCTGAATATTAGGAATAAGCAGGGGTACAAATTTCTCCACGACACGCTCTACGGAGCTGCTGTTAGGCGATGGCAGCGGAAAGGCACCCGGAGTTACAAATGCGATTTTGGGCCGTGACATCTATGCAACCAGCTCCTTTCTTTCATAAGCTTGTTGTCATAGCATACGCCAATGTTAGGAGCGCGAACCCGGCATCCTCCTATCAGCGCGCCCTTTGCTCCGCCCCTTGATACTCACATTACTGCCCTGCTATACAATCCGCTCACCGCTGTGCAGGCACTTGTACACATTCCAGCAGCCTTCCTAGCGCATAGGGGCCCAAATAAGCGCCTCCCAGCAGAAACATCGGGTCAAGCAGCACTTCATGCACCTGTGTCATGTATACGGTATCATCCACCAGCGTACCGATAACAGCCGCCGATGCAGGGATAAACAAGCCCGCAATCGCCAGCATTGCTGCGGCATCAAGAATAATCTGCGCCATCCGGCTATTCTTTCGTACCCAGTAACATATAAATGAACCACCAGCTAATCCAAACAGCAGTAATCCCAGCATCCTCAATCACCTCACTAACCAGCATTTGCCGGAATCGAACGCATTAAACCTGACAGGAGCGGCATGGAGATCATGATCTGTATTGATTAATGGAACGCGATATGTCAAACTAGTTCGGAGAGCTACATAACAATGCATGGTAACTTTAGAAAGGACGTGAACCTGCAGCATGGCTAAATGGCTGCTAAGATCGATGACCGAGCTCAGCTCTCGCAAATGGATCTCGCGTATAACCGGCCGCTTCGCACAATCACATGCAAGCCGGCGCTTTATACCCCGATTTGCCAAGACTTATGGAATTTCAATTGAAGAGGCCGAGAAACGGCTTGACGAATACAGCACGCTGAACGAATTTTTCACAAGACGCTTGAAGCCCGGCGTACGCACAATTGATACCGCCGCTGCTGCTCTTGTCAGTCCCGTAGACGCGCTGATTACAGGAATAGGGCCGATTGAGGCAGGAACCATCATTAATGTCAAAGGCCAGAATTATACGATTGAGGAGCTGCTTAACCGCTCGCCTCGCATGGAGAATTACAAGAACGGCTATTATATGGTGCTCTACCTGAGTCCGACTGATTACCACCGCATCCATACGCCTGTAGACGGAACGATTGTCGAACGCGAGCATGTGCCCGGCAAGGTTTACCCCGTGAATGACTTTGGGCTTCGCCATATGCCAAGAGTGCTTAGCCGCAACGAGCGGCTTATAACATACATCAGACATCAAACCGGCGAAACTGCAGTTGTCAAAGTCGGTGCGATGAACGTAAGCAGCATCAAATACGTCGAGCCCCAGCATGATAAGGTGAGCAAGGGCCAGGAGCTTGCATACTTTGAATTCGGATCAACAGTCGTGCTGCTTACTGAGGATGATACCTTCGTTCCAAGAAACGATCTTATGACAGGCAAGAAAGTGAGAATGGGTGAAAAACTGGGCACCATAATGGACAGCTAGCCACTACGGGGGCCACGGCTCCTGTCAATTGCAAGCAGCTGTTTAGCGCCGCAGCATCGCGTCATCTCCCTGGGATGATCCGATGCTGCGGCGTTTTGTTTTGCATGCAGAAAAGAGGCCCCGCCAAGGAACGACCTGCTCCAGCGGAACCTCTCAATATTAAGGATTGCTATATCATCGGCTCATATCCAGCCATTCATCTAATTTCCGAAGGACTTTTCCCCGTGTATTGCTTGAACTGCCTGCTGAAGAAGAAAATATCCCGATAGCCAAGCGCATCCGCTACCTCTGTCACGTTCATCCCCGCATGCATCAGCAGATGCTGCGCCCGTTCGATGCGCGTCCGTATCAGATAGGTTTGTACCGACGTCCCGATAATCTCCTTGAATTTGATGGAAAAATATCGCGGAGACAGCTGCGCGCGCTGCGCCAGCTCTTCCACACGATGGGCAATACCGGGATTCTGGCGGATAAAGTTAGCCACCTCATGAATCTCCTCTGTCAATTGATTGCTCGCCTTGCGCTCTCTAGGCCCTTCATAATCAACTCGCAGCAAATGAATCATCAGCTGCTTCAGAATCAGCTGCGCTTCCTCCTCCGCCGCATAGGTCTTAACAAGGAAGAGACGCACATACCTCGACAGCAAATTCTCAAAATCGACCGTTTCATTCAGAACGCGATAGGAAAGGGGAATGCTGTCAAGCTGCTCCGTGACATCGAAGTGAATGTAGGTCAGCACGAGAGGCTTCTGTGGATTATGCGTCGCGCTTGTATAATCATTCGGCCTGAACAAGAAGCAGCTGCCTTGGCCGATCTCATACACCTTGCCATTCAATTCAAGCTCGCCTTGGCCGCTCCACACATAGAAGAGGTCAAAGTTGGCCATAGGCTTCTCCCTTTTCTGCCATTTCCACCCGGGCTCGCAGACGATTTTGGCGAAATAAGAAAGCAGTTTAAATGATGAAGGCGGACAATGCAGCATGATGACTCCCTCCCTATAGCTTAATAGAAATGATTGGCTTAACAGCCGCTGCGGACTGGCCCTGTCGTTGTCATCATACACCACCATAATTTACACGCGCAAGCTTAATAACCATTCCACTGCGTTTCGAAATAATTGTTGCCAATTTCATTTTCTTTAATGGCCTTCCACTCCACAAAAGTGATATAATATGGGCTAAACGGCTTCTGATTAGGGGTCCATCAAGAAGAAACGAACATTTTGGAAGGATGAATGAATTCCATGAACCCACTTGCACAGCAGTTAAACGCGACAATCGAGCGTGAGAATGCGCATGTGTATGCCATGTTGTCGTCACTCGGCAAAGCGATTTATTTCCCGAAAGAAGGCATTCTTAGCCAATCAGCTGAAGCGAAAGCGAAAGCAAAGAAATACAATGCAACCATCGGCATTGCAACTGAAGGCGGAGTGCCTATGCACTTGAAGGTCATTCAAGACACGCTTTCTGCTTACAATCCCAAGGACATTTATGAATATGCCCCGCCAGCAGGCAAGCCAGAGCTGCGCGCCGCGTGGCGCAGCAAGATGCTCAAGGAGAATCCTTCTCTGGACGGCAAGCTGTACGGCAATCCTGTCGTTACGAACGCACTGACACATGGCCTTAGCATCGTTGCCGATCTGTTCGCAGACGCTGGAGATGCCGTTGTCATTCCGAACAAGAACTGGGAGAACTACGAGCTGACCTTCGGCATCCGCCGCGGCGCCGAGATCGTGGAATACCCGCTTTACAACGAGGAGAGCCGCTTCAACAGCGAAGGCCTTCGCAATGCGCTGCTTGCCCAGAAGGGCAAAGGCAAAGCAATCGTTGTGCTCAACTTCCCGAACAATCCGACAGGCTATACGCCGGGTGTACAGGAAGGCGAAGAAATCGTCGCTGCGATCCGCGATGCTGCAGAGGCTGGCGTGAATGTTGTTGCGGTTACCGATGACGCATATTTCGGCCTCTTCTTCGAGGATTCCATGCATGAATCCCTGTTCGGCAAGCTTGCAGCCCTGCATCCGCGGGTGCTTGCTGTCAAGATCGACGGCGCCACCAAGGAAGAGTATGTATGGGGCTTCCGCGTTGGCTTCATCACGTTTGCAGCGCAAACGGAAGCTATGCTTGGCGCATTGGAGCAGAAGACGCTTGGCATTATCCGCGCCACCATTTCCAGCGGGCCGCATCCTTCGCAGACCTTCGTTCTGCGCGCGCTGCAATCCCCTGAATTCGATGCGCAGAAAGCGGAGAAGTCCAACATCATGAAAGGCCGCGCCAATCGGGTGAAGCAGCTGCTCGACAGCGGCCGTTATGGCGACATCTGGTCGTATTATCCGTTCAATTCCGGATATTTCATGTGCCTCAAGCTGCAAGGCGTGGAAGCGGAGACCGTCCGCACGCGACTGCTTGATGAATATGGAGTAGGCACAATCGCTCTAGGCCAGACTGACCTTCGCGTTGCGTTCTCCTGTATTGAGGAACAGAACCTTGAGGATCTATTCGATACGATTCACAAAGCCGTGCAAGACGTTACTCTGGCAAGCCAAAACCAATAAGCAGCGCTCCCCCATAGGTCACATATTGGGGCGCATGGGCGATATATGAAGGGCCACCTGCACACTGGTACAGAAAGGGGCCTGTCCCGAAATCCTTTTTGGAATTACAGCTCCCGCTTTGCATGTAATAAAGGATTGAAAAAGAACCTTCAACTCCACTATTAAAGTGGTTTTGAAGGTTCTTTTGTATATTTTATGGGTTTGACTCACTCGGGTTTACCCTTTTTGGGATAGCCCCTCAAGCTGTTGTGATAGGCAGGCATCCGTCATTCAAACGCCGAGACGTTCAAAATGCGGGATGCCAGCAAGGCGAAACCTGCGAAACGGCATTTATTCTCTCGTTTCTGCCCCCATGAAGGTGACATTCCTGCCAAAGTGCAGGCATTCACCTTCATTTCCCCCTATCGGTCGATTTTTTTCTCACATTCATGCATGATCGCAGGGATTGTACTATTATGGCGTCTTGTAACCGAAATTCATGCACTTTCGAAGGCTTCTTACTCCTTCGCGCTGTCTTCGAATGGAGGCTGCCGCCATTCCAGCAAACTCATCTTCATCTGCTCATGCGACAGTCCGTCGATTCTACTGAGAGGCCGCTGCTACTTGGCCGCTTGGCTACTTGGCTGCTTCCTTGCCTTCCTCAGCTTTTTCCTTTTCCTTCTCCTCTTTTTCAGCCAGTCTCGCTTTATCCAGCTCCAGCTGACCTTTCTCATTGATGGTCTTCAGTGCTTCATCCAACGACTGCTTGTCTTCAACAACCTTCATAAGCTCAGTATTCGCAAGCTCGGAGAACGACTGATAGAAAGCACTTGGGATATTTCTGTAGCGCTCTATTACATCCGGCTTAGGCTTAAGGGTGTAGAATGGCTTCAAGCTTACACCATCGGCATCTTTAATATATTTCGTCCGCATTGACAAGTCCCCATAGCGTTGGGAACGGGATTGCAGCTTCGCCGTCTCGTCACCATTAATATATTTGACCAGTTCCATAGCGGCACTGATGTTCGGAGATTGGGCATTGATAGCGAAAATGTTGTACACGCCGAATGATGTGCTTACATCCGGATTGCTAGGATCGACAGGCACAGTAACAATACCCAGATTAAACGGCTTGTAGTCCTTCAAAGCGTCCTTCGCCTGCTTCATCGAATCAATAGCATAAGAGCCATTAAGCGTCATAGCCGCTCTGCCCATCGTGAACAAATCACTCTTCAAATAGTCGTCATAAGAAGTGCCCATCATGCCTTTCGGATCTGACGTATACAAGGTATCAGACTTCATGGCATCGACTGCTATCTGGAACGTCTTCTTCCAGCTGTCGGTATTGTAAGTCAGCTGCTTGCCATCCGTATCGGTAAACGACAAGCCTAATGTTGACCCGATTGCATTCCCGATCGAGTAAGCATTGCTGTATGTTGCGCTGAAGCCGTATATCCGCTCATCCTCGCTGCCGCTAGTCGGGAATCTCTTCGCCAGACTGAGAACATCCTCCCATGACATCTTGTCGGTCGGATAATCAATCGTATATTTATCAAACAGATCTTTGTTGTAGAAGAGCGCCTGGCTATAGAATGTAGGAGATAAGCCGTACAGCTTTCCGCTTCCCTTTTCCTTCAACATATCAATAACAGCGGGAAGAATATCGCCGCCGAGGAAATCCTCGTCCTCCAGCAGACTTTCGAGCTCAACCAGCTTATTGTCCGCTGCCAGCTTCTCATATTGGGAGGTATCCAGCATCATGACATCAGGCTTTTCCTTCTCTACCAAGTCATCGAAAGCTTTCTCACGGTCTTCATTCTGTCCATTAAGCGACATCATACTTACAACTTGAATTTCCACATTCGGAAACTTGCTGCTGAACAGATTCCCGTATTGTTGAAAGAATGTCTGCTCATCCCAATACATCACCTTCACGACAGCCTTCTCATCCTTGTCCAGCGGCTTTACCGTTGATTTACTTTCGGAGGAACAAGCGGATACTAGAAACATCACTGCAATTAATAGAATACTCCATTTGCCTAACCTTCTCACTTCAAAACCCCCTAATAAATTTCATTTCATATTATTGTCTGTCCTGTCTGTTGAGAACACGCTCAATCTCAAACAGATGCAGCAGAGGTAAAATTACCCTCTAACCTTACTAGACGCATCAACGTCCTAAAAAGTTCTATTTTTGAGCAGAGTTTAGTGAAAATTAAACGATGGATATGAAAAAGACAGCTCCCCCCTACTATGTATTCGTTTCCAGTATATTTTACCACAAAATCTATTTTTGTAAAATATTTGAACAACCAAAGCTGTAAAAAGAGCGCCTCCCAGACCGGGCTGCGCTCCATTCTCCAGCATCTCTGCTACTTAAAAAATCCACTTGCCGTTCTTCTGCACCAACACCCCGTCCAGATAGAGTTCCCCGCCATCCTTGAGGTTTTTAATCATGTCCCAATGAATAAGCGACTCATTGCCGCCTCCGGCATCTTCATACGCTCTGCCAACCGCCAGATGCACAGAGCCTCCAATCTTCTCATCAAAAAGAATATCCTTCGTGGGATTCACAATCCCGAAGTTTGCTCCAATTCCCAGCTCTCCGAGATAGCGGGCCCCCTCATCCGTATCCAGCGCCTGAATGAGCGCCTCCTCGCCTTTCTCCGCAGAGCATTCCACAACCCGGCCCGCTTGAAACTTGAGCCGGATTCCAGAAATTTCACGTCCGGCATAGATTGTCGGCCACTCGTAATAGATATGTCCCTCCGTAAGCAGATGATTCGGCGAGAAGAAAAACTCTCCATCCGGCACATTATGCGTGCCTGCGCATATAACGGCCTGACGGCCTTCAATATCGACGGTCAAGTCTGTCTCCTTGCCGACGATACGGACTTTTTTCGCAGCATTGAACCGCTCCGCAGCCGCCAGCATCGACTGCTCCATGGCCCCGTAATCGACATTGACGGCGCTATAAACGAAATTCTCATATTCCTCAAGCGACATATCCGCATCCTGAGCCTGTGCCTGCGTCGGGAACATCGTCAATACCCACTTGGCTCCGCCCTTCATCAAATACTGGGACAGTGGAGCTGTTGCTTTGCGCCGCTGCTGAATCCGCACAGGGTCTACATTCGTTAATTCCTTGTTGTTCGCTCCTCCGAGAATCCGAATGAGCGCATCAGCCTTATGATAGAGCCATTCCGTTACCTCGACATTGGCCAACTGCTCCTCATTGGCTTCATCCATAAATATTTTGTCCATCTCCGCCAGGCTGATCTGTGTAATAGGATGTCCTCCAGCCCGCAGAACCCGGCGATATACCTCTTTAATAAGCGGTGCTGTTTCTGAGGCGCCTATAATAAGAACCCGCTCTCCGGGCTGCACCTTCACCGAATGATTAACAAGCACTTCAGCAAGCTTTTCGATACGTGGATCTGCCATACTTTCATCCTCCTTAGCATTTATGTCAGTCATCATCCGTACGGGCGAAATTCCGCTTCAGCCCGACAGGCCTTATAACAAAAATATATCCAAGCCCCAGTAAAGCCGCTGTAACGGCAGGAGCAAGCAATCCTTGCCCAGGCAGCAGTATAATCTGTGGCAGCCACAGCACACTGATGCAGATAAGCGATGCTATCCGGTCAATGCGCAGCAGAGCTGACAGACGCGCCTTATCCGGCAGTGGATAGACATGCCTCCAGACGGAATGGCGGTGGGACTGGACGAGCGATCCGAGCTGTACACCTGTCAGCCATACGAACAGCAGGTTGACGCCGGCGGAGCCCCAGCCGAGCCCCAGGCCGGAATGTGCCGTAAGCGTTCCGACCACAGTGCCCAGAGCCGTCAGCCGCATAATGATACCGCCAAGCTCTGTCCGAATTAGTGTATGCCCATACAAATATACGAATGCATTTCCTTTGCTGTAACGGGAACGGGCTGCGAGCCATGCAAGGTAATTTCTCTTGGCAACCTGGGCTCGCTCCGACGGCACATCGGTAAAAGCGCTGAAAAACACGTTGTATCTGCGCCGAGTGCGCGTCTCCTCGGCAATCAGCAGCAGCCAGGGCAGACGGTATTTGCGCTGGCTTCTATAGAGCAGCGCCATCAGCAGAGCAGCCGCAATTACATACGCTACTGCCAGCCATGGAGACGCTTGCAGCAGAAGCGCCAACCCTGCAGCTGTAACGATCCAGCGGAGCATGCGAATGCTGAAGCGCGCGCCCTGCCACGGCATTCTTCTCTCCTGCCATGCGCCAGCCGTGTTCAGCAGCTTGACGAGCACAGCAGCGAGCAGCAGCAGAGGCCAATCGAGCTGTCCCGGGCCTTGCACATACAGCGGACAGTAGATTAGACACAGCAGGAGCAGCGCGGCAGTACCGGCAATGCCGTTATAACGGAAGCTTTGCCCTAGATAAAGCTTCATCTCGGCTTCGCGGGGCATGAGGAAAACCGTATCCGCCTCACGAAGCCAGGTACGCAGCGGACTCCAGCAGCTGAAGGGCGTCAAGACAATGACACCAACCCATGTGAAGGGGAATGCGGCCGGTACAGCCCGGAGCAATCCCACATAGCTGGCGATTCCAGTAAACAGCAGCATGGAAGCAACTAACGGGACACCGCTCTGCACCATATACCGGATATAGGGCATCGATTCCTGCCAGAACCTGCCTGCCCGCTGCCGCCAGATCGCGTCAACCGACCGGTTCATGTCGCCCTCCATCCGCTACCATCCGGTAAAATGCCTCCTCCAGCGAGCCGATCCCGCTGCTCACTCCTGCTGTCGCACATACATCCTCAAGCGTTCCTTGAGCGATAATTTTCCCGCCGTGCAGCACGATGAATCTGTCGCAATAGGATTCCACCGTGGATAAAATATGAGAGCTCATAAATATAGCGGATCCCTGCCGCTTCACCTCTACCAGCTTGTCCAGCAACGAGCGGATGCCGAGCGGATCCAAGCCGAGGAACGGTTCGTCAATCACATAAAGCGCAGGCTGCGCAAGCAAGGCGTTCATAATCATAACCTTCTGGCGCATGCCCTTGGACAAGTGCGCGGCGAATGCCTTGCGCTTGCCCGTCATATAGAACTCATCCAGCAAACTCGCACACCGCTCGCTATACAGCGATTCCTCTACACCATAAGCCATCCCGGTCAGCCGAAGATGCTCCTCCACGGTCAGCTCATCGAACAGCAGCGGTGTCTCCGGCACATAAGCAAGCGCGCTGCGATACTGCTCCGGCTGCTGCTCCAGCGTGTTGCCTTGAATGCGAATATCGCCCTCATGCGCTTGCATAAGTCCAAGAATATGTTTAATGGCCGTGCTTTTTCCCGCACCGTTCAAGCCAATCAGACCGACCATCTCACCGGCCCTGACCTCGAAGGAAAGCCCGTGAAGCACCGGCCTGCGCGGACTATATCCGCCTGTCAAATTTCGCACCTCTAGGACAGAATCCATCATTAGCTCACCCCATCGTTCTCTTCATGATACTACCAAATTATGAGTCAAAAATAAAACCTCTTCCCCCGGATGAGACATTAAAACAAACAAAATAGACAGAAAAACTGCCGCCTGTGAAGCACAGGCGGCAGTAAGGGCGACCAAGCTGCTGAATTTAGCGGGTCAATTCATAGTTGAGGCCAAGATTGTTATCCCAATAAGTAACTCCGTTAACGGTATAGGAAGCGCTGAACTTCACATTCTGCACAGTGCTGCTGATCGGGACAGTAACCTTCCAGAGCTCCAATGCATTGCTGCTGTTCGTCGCCGCAGAGTCATAAGAGGCACTGACATCCTGGTAGGTCTGCCAATTATCCGTGGTGTAGCGGAATGTCACGTTTTTAGTGAAGGCGAGATTTTTGACGAAGGCTGTAAAATGCACCTGATTTGCTGCCCCATCCAAATATGCAACCCCATAATCATAGAAGCTGTTCGTCACATTCACTTTAATCGGCGGATTCCCGATTGCTACATATGGAGCAGCTGTAGATGAGGGATCGCTTATCTTATAGTTGCTGCCGTTGTTGGTGTCCCAGTATGTTTGGCCGTTGACGACGTACTTAATTTTGAATTCCGTATTCGGGCCGCCAATATACACAATAAACTTCCACGCTTCCCGATTGCCAGTTGTCGTTCTATCGAAGGTTGCCGCTTTTTCCTTCCAGGCCTCACTCGTGCTGCCCCTCCACACGACATACACCTCTTTGCTGTAAGCCAGGTTGTCTACCTCTATGGAACCAAAAATATAAGGACTGTAAGCAAATCCATCCAGCTTTGCATACACAAGATCAACCGCATTCGGCGATCCATGTGCAGCGTTCGGTGAAACTGCGAATATAAACGTAAATACTAATGCCAGAGAGAGTAGAATGGAAGAGAGCTTCGCTGCAGGTTTGGCAGTCATTGACAGCATAATTGACACTCCTTTATCCTTTAAATGTTCGAGTCATGTACCGGTACAATTGCATCATATCATACCAAAAATATAAAATATACCATTTATGTAAATTTAATATTTATATGCTATCTTGAACCAAAAACAGCTTCTCCCGCCGCCTATTAGCAGCAAGAGAAGCTGTTTGTTACTCTTCCATATAACGAACAGATGCAATGTTATTGAACGACTTTGATCGTGTGGACAACTCCGCCAAGAATAGTAAGCTCAACCGCTTGACCGGAGGTCAAGAGAGCTGCATTCCCTTCAATCTTGACATCAGGGGATACATTCAGCACCAGCGCTTGCGTTCCTGAGGTAACTTCCTTCGTAATCGAGATCGTTGCAATTTTGCCTTGTGAATTGAGCGAGTAGGAATTAAATTTTCCTGTTTCCTTCGTGATCACAGGCTGAGCTGCTGACTTCGTCACTTCAATAAAGACGGCATTATTCTGGTACGTGCGTACAAGCACTTCATCGCCAGCCTGCAGCGAAGCAACCGTAGATTTCACATTGTCGCGGAAAATAAATACGTTGGAGCTAAGCGCAATCGTAACTTCCTGATTGTCCGGTTTAACAACAACGATGGAGCCGTTGGCAGGCGAAGCCTTCAGCTTGCCCGTAATAGCCTGCGCGTCATGATCCGGGAGCTGCTCGTCCGTGCGATCCAGCAGAGCTGCCAGCTCTGCACGGGTAACCGGCTGATTCGGACGGAAGGTGCTATCGTTGTAGCCAGTAATGATGTTTTTCTCGAGCGCTACAGCAACATAACCGACTGAGCCTGCCGGAATTTTATGCGCATCCTTGAACGCCAGCTCCGTATTGGCTTTCGCCTTGGCATCTGCTTCCAGGCCAAGCGCCTTGACGAGCAGCGTAGCTGCGAACAAGCGTGTCGCCGGCTTTTCGGGCTGGATCGCGTCATCCGTTTCGCTGAACAGATCCTTCTCCAGCGCTACGGCTACATAGCCAACTGCCCACGGATATTTCTTCTTGAGCTGATCCGCGTCCTTGAAGTTAAGCTTAGTCTCCATCTCCGCAGCCGATTCAGCCTGCTCCTTCAATCCCATCAAACGAACAGCAGCTACGATGGACTCGATGCGGGAGATCGACTGCTGCGGCTTGAAGGTACCGTCCTCATACCCGTTGAAGACACCTTTGGAAGCCAGGCGGACAATATGCTCCAATGCCCATTTCAGTTCTTTCTCATCTTTAAAATGTAAATGGATGTCTATATCCTGTTTTTTGCTTTGCTTTGCTTTCTCCTTGTTCTTATCGTGTCCTTTGCCCTTCCCATCTGCAAATGCGCCCGTTGCTCCGCCCGCAAGCGTGAGTAAAGCTATCGATGTAATCGTTGCTTTTCTTAGGAATGAAGTTTTCATCGTGTCTAACACTCTCCTTATACGATGCGGTCCATGCCGCTGTTTTAGCTTTCGCACATAACGTTCGCTGGCCCGCCGCCCTTTTGAGGGGGTCTTCGTATAAAAAGATTTGTTCAGCCTATGAAATCGGCCTACTCTGCACCGTGCGCAGCTCCCAGCGCGCGGTATGGCGATACGGCTGTCAATCACTCGCATTCGCTGCTAATTTCGGTCTCTCAATACCTGTGATCCGCTCCTTCGGAAGTAACTGTCCGAGCGTATATTACCTTGACAATAACAATCAGAGACAGCGGTCGCCGCTGTCTCTGATTGTTGATAAAGTCTATGATAATAAACAAACTTAAAAACCCGATGCCCAGCCCCTTGATCCGCATCCAATCCGCATCCGCATGAAGTCATCATCGACTCATAGTGGCAATCAAGGAAGGCTGCAACAACGGGAGTTTCTTTCTGTAAACATCATCCAAGGTTGCAGCATCGGTTGCTGATTTCTTTCTGTAAGCCGATTTTTCCGCCTTTCAGCTAAGAGGGGGGATCATTTGATGCGCTGTAAGCGGTTTTTTCGGTGTAAAGTCACGTTTCGCACGATGGAACTAATTTTCTCGAAGCTGTAGCACGGAATTTCCTGCTTACAACCGCACATCGGATCGTTATTCCGTTCTCTAACACGATATTTCCTGCTTATGGCTGGATGCTGGCACTGAACTGGCCGCGCTGCTTAGCTTTGCGGATTCTCCCCGCCGTCACGCTTGGCTTTCAGCCACTTGGGCGCACCTTTATTTTTGCGGTTGCGTTCCTGCTCCCGCTTGGATTGCGGCTTGGCAGTACCGGCCTGATCCGCTGCTTTCTTATTACCCTTCGGCTGCTCTCCCGACTTGTTGGCTCCGCCCGTACTCGCCTGCCTGGAGCCCCGTCTTCCTCCAATTCGCTCCGAGATTCCCCCGATAATATCATTCAACTGCCGGGTGCTGCCGTTTACATCGCTTCGTTCGCCAGGATCAGATTCAGCAGTATAATTCCGCCGCACTGCTCGTCCATCCGCACCTCTATTCTCCGGGCCCTGCGATGTTGTGTTGCGGTACTGTCCGCTGCGGGTTTCCGTAGATCCCCACTGCTGGTTGCCGCTACGCGCTCTCGCGGATCCCTCCTGCCCGTTACCACTGCGAGTTCCCGAAGCCCCTCCCTGCTGGCCGCCGCGGGTTCCGTAGTGAGCCCCTGCTTGATTGCGACCACGGTCATTCCACACCGGGCGCGAACCGCTGCGATCGTCCTTCATTTCACTTGGATCGCACAGCCGTCCGCGGTACATGACCTTCTCCTGCAGGTTGACACCGAGTTGCTTGCGGAACTTGTCCATAATAAATATTTGCTGCGGTGTCACGATGGAAACGACCGTTCCCGGCTTGCCCATTCTGCCTGTCCGGCCTGAGCGGTGCACATAATGATCCGCATCAGAAGCTGGATCGAGCTGGACAACAAGCGGCAAATCAACGATATCAAGCCCTCTTGCCGCAACATCCGTTGCCAGCAGCAGCTTGCAGCGCCCATCGCGAAAGCGTGCTAGCTTTGCCGCCCGCTTCTGCTTGTCTGCATCACCGTAAATGGTTGCGATATTGAATCCTTCATATCCGAACTTCGATTCATAGTTGGCAATCTCGTCTGTATCGTTAATAAACAGAAGCGCAGAAGCAGGATTGAGCAGCCTGATAAGTCTTCTGGCTGTATCGACCTTGTCCCGCTTGTCGCACACGAGATAGTAATGATTCACTTGACTCGGCACTTCTTGCTCCGCCGTTACATCCACATATTGAGGGTCACGCATCCATTGCTCCTCAATGGACTTGATTTCAGCCGGACGCGTAGCGGAAAAGAACGCGATCTGACGATCCCGCACCATCCCCTTGAGCAGGATCTTCACTTCCTTGGTAGAGCCCAGACTAAAGACCTGATCCGCCTCATCGACGATCAGCATCCGGATATGATGCAGCTTCAGCTTGCCCGCAGCCATAATTTCATGTATACGCCCAGGGGTACCAACCACAATTTGCGGATGCTGCTTAAGCTTGTCTACTTGCCGCTGCATTGAAGCGCCCCCGATAAGCTGTTGAACCTTAATACCAAGCACCTCTCCGTAGCTTTCCGCTACGCGGTATATTTGCATGGCAAGCTCCTGTGTCGGAGCAATCGCCATCACCTGAACCAATGAGCTTGATGGATCAACCTTCTGCAATGCAGGGAGCATATAAGCAAGCGTCTTGCCGCTTCCCGTCTGCGATTTCGCAGATACATCCTGTCCTGCCAGCAATGCCGGAATTGCAGCAATCTGCACCGGAGTCGGTGTCTCTATTCCGTTTGTTCTAAGTTTGTCCGCCACTACTTGCAGCACTCCAAGCGACTCCCAGCTAACGCTTGCATCAGCCGCTGCTCTCTCACCGCTGGCGATGTTTTTATTATCATTATTCACACTCATCCATGCCCCTCTTTTCGAAAAATAAGCTTACTTGCGATGCAGCCATCTGCTTGCGACACGATCCGCCAATCGTGGAAACAGGCCATATATTCGAATCCCAATTGATGCCGACAGCGGCAAATCTACCTCAGCTGTTCTCCGCTGGATCACTTTAATGATCGCTTCCGCTACTTGCTTCGGCTGGAGCATATAGCCGCGAACCTTATTCGCATACGATCCCTCAGGATCGGCAGTATGCAGGAAAGGGGTGTCAATCGGCCCGGGATTCACTGCCGAGACCGTAATTCCAAGCGGCGCCAATTCCGGCCGCAGCGCATTCGTCAGCCCCAGCACCGCATGCTTCGTAGCCGCATACCCCGATGATTTAGGCGTACTGAGCTTGCCAGCCATAGAGGCAACATTAATGATGTGGCCTCCGCCCTGCCGCTTCATAATAGGCAGAACCGCCTTGGTACACCGCACAATTCCCATATAATTCGTATCCATCATTTGCTCGAATTGTTCGATTGACGACTCGGCAAAGGGTTCAAATAATCCGTAGCCCGCATTATTAAGCAGAACGTCAATCCGTCCGAACCGCTCCACAACCTGGGCCATGACGGCTGCTGCTTCAGCACTGTCGGTTACATCCAGCTTGTAGCAGCCATGAGCTGTCTTTATTGAAGCGGCTGACTCCTGCAGCTTGCGCTCATTGCGCCCCGTCAGCACGGGAATTGCTCCACGGGCTGCCAGCAGCTTGGCTGTTTCTGCCCCGATGCCGCTGGCCGCGCCTGTAATCAGTACAATTTTTCCATTTATCACCGCATATCACCTGCATTCAAGTTTACTTCAACCGGAACAATTAGGCAAAGCAATGGTGTATATATTATAGGCGGAAACAAAGAAAAAAGCTCCCGCAGGAGCTTAAAACATGTTACGATGCAACTAGCACTTGAATATCCAGTTCACCAATACCATCCATGATTAACGGGATTGTGAGTGCCTTCTGCGCGGAGAAGCCGGCAGACATGGCGGAGTGCAAAACTTTAGGCGGAGTGATATCCACCCTTACTCCCTGATTAAACAGCATCGTGCTCGCGTTGCCGCTAATCATATTGCCGAGCTCCGAAATCGCGCTCCTGCCGATATCGTCAATTTCAGAAATAACATAGCCGCCCATCATGGCAGAAATCATCTTAAGAGCTACTTCTTCACTCAGTCCGAACACAATATCACCATTCATCTGACCATTGAGTCCGATTTGAATCCAAATATAGTTTTCAACGAACTTAACATCTTTAATGCCCAGTCGTCCGGTCTCCGGCCGAACTTGAATCACCTGTTCGATGACAACTCTTGCGGACTCTAAGAAGGGATTAATATATTCGGCATTCATCGTGAAGACGCACCTCGTTTCGACTAAATTCGCGTATCTCCGTGTTTGTTTTTATTATACTAGAATAGTTAGGACAAGTATACTACTCCTTTTGTGCATTTTATCTATTTTAATTATATATTGTAGAACCTAAGACCCAGTTGGAGGTAGAAGCATGCCGAATATATGGACACATCTCATATTTGGACAAAAAGTAATGGAGCTTATCGGGGAGAAGCAATTGATCTCTGCCCCCGAACATCTTCGAATGTTTAACATGGGGTGTCAGGGTCCTGACTTTCTGTTCTATCATCATTTTCTCCCTTGGCAGAAGGATAAAACAATGAATAAGCTTGGCAGCGAAATGCATAACCGGCAATGCGGCCCTGTCATGATGCATCTGCTGGACTCCGTTAGCAGCCGCAGTCTGCCGCCTGCCACTGCTGACCCGGCACTTGTCTACGCGTTGGGCTTTGTACTGCATCATATTCTGGATCGCAATATGCACCCCTATGTCTTCAGCCGATCAGGCTTCCGCAAGTGGGATCATCAACGCTTCGAAGTCATGATGGATACTCTCATTGTACGCAAGCTCCTCGGACTTGAGACTTGGAAGACACAGGTATGGCGCGAGATTAATAATAATGGTATCCTGCCGGAGACGATTATTGATGCCTTCGAGCAAGCAACCGCAATCTATTATCCGGAGCTCGCTCCCCGCGTTAGAAGAGACTACTGGCAGGGAGCTATCCGCGACATGATCCGGGCACAGCGCTTATTCTACGATCCGCGCGGTATCCGCAGAGTTCTGACCTTCGGCCAAATAGAGCCTCTTGTCTATAAACGGAACATGCCTGCCCTGGATATCCTCAATGAATCCCGCTCTCCTTGGCTCGATCCCGTGGAAGGCAAGAAGAAGAATAACGAAAGCGTGTGGGACCTGTGGGATGAAGCGATAGAGGACGGCATCTCAGTTATTGCCGCCATTCTTGAATGGTTCCGGGAACAGCACCGTCAGGGCGGCAAGCCATTGCCCTCTGACGATGCGGCAACTCGTGTGCATGTGCTGCGCGAAGCGGCTGCAGGCCTTATCGGCAGCCGTTCCTATGAGACCGGCCTTTCCTGCGAGAGCGGTGCTGAGATACGGCATGCCGATCCTATTTGGACCTAGGTCCATTCATATCTGCCCCATATCATAATCATGATCAAGCTAATGAAGCTTCCCTTCAGCGACAGTCGTTAAGGGGACTTCATTGCTTGAGCTCCCAATGCGCATATCACACTTATCTCCATTGCTTGAGCTCCTAACGCGCATATCGCGGCTCATTTCCATTCCTGCCTCTGAATGACATGACTATACCGCCTCCCCTTTCGTCCGGCGATAGCGCAGACGGATCAGTCTCAGACGGTCATACAGCGAGTCAACAGGCTTGCCCTGTACGTCGGATTCGTCACCGTATACCTTATGAAGCAATGGCTTCAGATACCGATCTCCTACATGTATAAGCGCATCCCACACAAGCTGCTGCTCAGACTCAGGAACGTGCTCAAGCTCGCGTTCGATCAGCGGCTCCAGATCATAGCCCTCACTATCCAGCCTCTCAATCCTCTCCAACAGCTCACGGCGCGGCAGTTCCAGTTCCGCCTGCAGCTCATCTAAAGTTCTTCCTGCCGCTATCGCGCCAAGCAGTGCTCTCTTCTCCTGCTGCTTCTCCATCTGCTGCTTGTATCGATTCTCCTTCTGCTTGAGCAGCCATTCCCTGAATATATGCTCATCCAATGCCTCCACGACCCAATCCAGTGGAAAAGAAGTCGTCTGCTGAAAGGTGCGCGTAAGCGCAATGATATCTTCCCCATAAGCCGCTTGCTTCGTTTCTCCCCAGCCGGGAATTTGCTTCAGTTCATCAAGCTGCTGCGGCACATAAGCACTGATCATCCAAAGTACCCGGTTCGTCGCGATGAGATAGGCCGACTTCTTATCTGCGGCAGCTCTAGTCCTCCGCCATTCCCGAAGCGAATCGAACAGAATGGGATTAGCATTCTTCTCACCATAGCATTGAAGCATAGCAAATATATTGCCCTTGCCATTGTCAATGCGCCGATCATCCAGCATTCCGTCCAGCAGCGGCACATATCCCTGGCCCATCTGAACAGCAATTCCGTGCCGGAATGCTGTGATCATTTCTTCCCAGGAGCCGCCCTCGAACCATATCGACTGCTCCCCGCTGGCGCCATGCTCTCCCTGTCCTTCCGTCCAAATAACAGACCAAACTCCTTCCTCTTCACAAATGGACAGCTGCGCCTGAGCGCCGCTCTCCCCCGCCCAAACCTTCTCGAAAGTGTTCAAAAATACGATATTCATACCCATACCTCCATCATGATTGAATATTAATCTTATTAGCTGAACGAAGAGAGAAGGAAAGCAGCACATGCAAAAAAGCACCTCCCCAGCCTTAAATAGGCCAGAGAGGTGCTTCCTCCCGTTCAAGCGATTCGATTGCTGTAATCTTAGCATAACCCTGTACAACTTGGCAATAGGAGGAATTCATCGTCCCTTGGAGCAGAGAGAATCAGCAGCAGAAATACCGCTGCCGGTTGCTCCTTATCGCGGCGGAATGCTATGATAGTACGAACATGCGAAGCGCGTGAATATGCTATCTGGTTCAGGAAATGAAGGAGGAAACCGCACAATGCTGCTGCCCGATTATGATTTTATGTCCGATTCAACCGAGAATACTTCTACACGTTTTGTCACCTTTATTACTCCAAGCTACAAGAGATTTGATTTGGCGATCACTTCCACAAGCCGCTTCTATGGCAAGGTGCTTGTAGCCGACCTTCAGAATGGCCGCACCGCGATCATCGGCCCTGATGATCTGGAAGAAGAGGGGTATATCGAATATACTTTCAAACTTACGGAGGAAGAAGCTGCTGAATTAAGCGAGTTTTTGAGTCTCGTGGTTGGAACGGTGAATTTTACCGATTAATCGGGGCAAACTGTAACAGTAATTGAATGCTGCTACAGGAGGAATTCACCATGAGCCGTTTCATTGACGAGAACCGCCAGCCTTACACCGATCTGTCGACGGTTGAATCCCAGCGCAACGACCTCACAGCCGAGGAATTCCCTGAAGGCCCCTATGGGTCGGACATCCCGGCTCTGTCTCTGGGCAAAAGCAAACCGTGGAGAATTGATCAGCGGCCGCCGAACCGATTCGATTACGAGAACCGGGAGCTGCATGCCGGCATGGAACGCCAATATCCCGGCGATAGCGGATATGGCAATGCCATTCCGGAAGTGATGGATGAACCATAAGCGATTAGCACATACTGGAGGGCTGCCCGAAAGGATTCGCCCCGAATCAAGCAGCCCAAAAACTAATGAAGAAGCCCCACACTGGTCAAATCAGAGTGGAGGCTTCACTTTTTTGGGGCGCTTGTGTGAATGACGAATATGCCTGCGCAAAAGCAGTTTTTCCCCTCGTTTCGACCTGCTTAGAGCGAAATGCCTGCCACAGAGCAGGCATTTCGCCATAATCGCGTCAAGTCGGCCCATTCTGCCTACTATTTCTGCGCTAACGCAGGCATTTCACCCCATACTGGTGCTTTTAACCAGCATTCATGCACTTTCGCAGGATTCATACTTTACTCTAATTTACACTGCACTTCGCTGCACTGCACTGCACAGTTCAGCACTACACTAATCTGCACTTACTACACTCTACCCTTACTACACTCCACACTTGCTACACTCTCTACACTTACTACACTCTACCCTTACTACACTCCACACGTACTACACTCTCTACACTTACTACACTCTACTCTTACTACACTCCACACTTACTACGATCTACTTTTACTACACTCTACTCCGCGCTGCTCAACAGCGGTCGACCGCCGTCAATGCTCTGCTATAGCGGACTACCATCAATGCGCTACGCCGGGCTGGGAGATGCAGGCAGGGGCTATCGACCTATGAAGTCAGGCCAGTCCCCTCCTTCAACACGGGTCATCTTCCGAAGCTTCCAATTCCGCAACATCAGCGCGTTGTCCCTACCATTTCAATCGTTCGCCAAACAATAAAGCATTGCTAAGCTCGCGCCCTGGCGAGGTGATCGTTTTCCCCTTATACCACAGACCCGATGATGCCCCTCCATCCAGGTTCATGGCATGCTGCGCACCCAGTGAAGCCATTACCTGCGCCCATTGCTGCATTGTTGCCCCGGATACCGTTGCAATCATCACAGATCCATCCTTGAGAATAGCAATGCCGCTCCGAGCTCCGCCTCCGGTCAATATTTTCGGATCACGAAATCCCTCTACAGCCGCGTTCACCGCAGCTTTGCCATCCTTTACAAGTCTTGGCCCAGCTCCGATAGCCGTATGGACCCCGCTCCAATCCAGCTTATTGCCGTCAATGTCTGTATACTCGACCTCATAAGATACTTTATCGCCAACCTCAAAGCGGCTCGCCTGGCCGTTCTCAGCTCCCATATAGACAAGTACATACCCATCCTTGGGAATCGCGGCATTCTCATTGCTGGCGATGCGTTTGACGATTCCGTTCTGCACAATGATTGCTTTTTCAGCTGCAAAGCCCAGCTTTGCTCCCCGTTTGGGTGTGAATAAAGTTGCTGCCGTGCCTGAGGTTGGTTTACGATTAATAAAATAAGCATACCAGCTGCGCGTGCCCCGGCTTCCCTCCACCTCTCCATAAACCTTGAGCCGCAAGGAATCCATGACAGCACTTCCATCCCATTTGAATCCAATGGTCGTACCCAGATTTCCCATGTGCTCAGCGGCCCCGTCGATAATCAAGTTGCCGTAAGGATCAGGCGCTCCGCCATAAGCCTCGAAGAAGGTGCCGTTAATCGCAACATCGGCATTATATGCTTTGGCAATTCCGGCAAGCGTCTGCGTCGCGCCTACTGTTCGATCACCGACTCCGATTGTGACCGGCGTTCCTTTTGGAATCGTCACTGTATTGACAGCGAATGTTCTGCCTCCTGCTTTCACTTTGCGAACCTCGTAGGCTGGCTTCGCTTGGCCTGTGGCAGGCTTGGCCGCTGATATCGTAACAGGCAGCTTGAGCTGACCGGTATAGTTCGTTGAAGAGACGGTAATCGTCACCGTCGTTGTGCCGGCAGCAACAGGCAGCAGCACGCCTTGGCGGTTCACCTTCACAATGCCCGGATTGCCCACCGCGTATTGTACGTCCACCGGCGCAGATTTCACCAGCTTATGATCAATGGAAAGCCGCGATCCCAGCGTCAGCTCTATACTCGATTTAGGATAGGTCAGCGTCACCTTCTCCTTCTGCGCCGCTGATTCGGCATAGCCGGTCGCTCCTCTTGGGGAAAGAGCTTCTGCCCCCACCGTTGTTCCTGCTACTGCAGCAATCAATACTGCGCTTAAAGCCATCATTTTCAGGTTCATTGTACCCATTCCCCTTCTCCTTATCCCAGCTGTTGGACCTATATTGTTATGTTTTCGGACAATGAGCCTGAAATTTTAATACTTTCATCATATCTTCACAACTGTAATGGAGAAGCTGATAGCACCTAAGTGGAAAATGATTGCGTAATCCGATACTCTTAATGGAGGTGATCATACTTAAAATAACGGAGGGCTGACCCATGCCGCAATCGTTTGAAGCTATTCGCAATATTTATTGTGTCGGACGCAACTATGCCTTGCATGCGAAGGAGTTAGGCAATGAAGCGCCCAAGGAGCCTATCCTATTCGGCAAACCAACCCATGCACTGCATCCGGCAGCAGGCAAGCTGCACTTGCCCGGCAGCATTGGTGAAATCCATTACGAGATTGAGGTCGTTGTCCGAATTGCCAAATCCTATCAACCGGGTATGCCGCTTGATGAATTAATCGACGGCATCGCGCTAGGCATTGACTGGACCGCAAGAGATGTGCAAACCAAGCTCAAGGACAAGGCGCAGCCTTGGCTGCTCGCCAAAGGCTTCATCGGATCCGCTGTGCTGACCGAGTTTCGTCCTTTTGCCGGAAGTGCAAGCTTTCAGCAGCTTCAATTCGCTCTGATCAAGAATGGCGATATTGTACAAAAAGGATCTCCGAAAGATATGCTGTTTGCACTCCAGCAGTTGGTAGATTATATATTGGCTCGCGACTGGGGCTCGGTGCGGGTGATGTGATCTATACAGGCACACCAGCAGGTGTTGGCCCTGTCGCAACCGGTGACTGCTTCGAGCTGCTGCTTGAGCACCAAGGCCGCGAAGAGACCTTCGGGCCACTGCTGGTAGAGCTGACATAAACGTTCGGTCAATGATCCGCATATCGGGGTTGTCAATGTATGTGAGAGCAACTCTGGCTAGAAAATATTGCCTTTATGATCGGAAATTTTTATACCGACAATTTGATCAGTGAATAACACCATTTCCTCGTGTATAGAGTAAAACGCTCCATTGGCGAAAGCTCTTATTTCTACATCTTTTAGAAGGATCGCTGGCGGATTGTCAATTTCAGTAAGCTTAACTGATTTAGCAAGTTCTGATGCCTTTGTATTCATTATGTCGTGATATCTACCTCGGACATACCCGAAATTTGTGAGTACAACAACCGTATAACGTTCGTCGTATACTGCATTTAATTCCGTAAGTAAATGATCAAGTTTGTGGATAGTTAGTCTCTTAAAATCATTAATTTCCGACATTTCATCGCTCCTCCTATTAAAAACAGGTCTATCAATCCCCATTTCGACAATATGGGAGGTTTTTCCTCGCAAACAGATGTTCTAATCGGACCATTCAATGAGTTGATTTCATTCTATGCGTTCATTGTCTATTTGATAGATTCCGCCACCCGTATAATAAAAAAGGTGCTGTTCCGAAAGTCCTTTTTGGAAATCTCAGCCCCGCTTTAAGAAGCTGTACGATGTAGAATGTCTGCAATCATGGGATTGTTGACGTACTCCTCGCCAGAGGATGATCCGTCATTCAAACGCCGAGACAAGCGAGATACGAGATACGAGCTAAGCTTGGCAAAACATGCGAAACGGCAGGTTTTTTCACATTTATGCCCCCATGAAGGTAAAATGCCTGCCAGAGTGCAGGTATTTTACCTTAGATTCCCCTTATCGGCGGATTTTGTCTCAAATTCATGCCTGATCGCAGGCATTCTACCATTATGGCATCTTGTAACCGAAATTCATGCACATTCGCAGGCTTCTTACTCCGTCACTCTACCGTCAAACCACACATGGAGAAGGGGAAAGGCAAGCGCTAGAGAACCTCCCAGCCGATGCAGGTTATCGTGGGGAAGAGAACTACTAGAGCTGTCCAGAAAGTGATGATTGCAGAGTCCCGCTAATCCCCCCCATATACAAAAAAAGATGCTTCCAGTCCCATTTTTTAATGGTTAGGAGGCATCTTTTTACATCATTTGGGACTGACACATTCGTTATTGGACTTTCGGACAGCCCCTTCTTTGCAGCAATATAACAATTAACTAATAAGTGCCATCAAGCTGCGGAATTCCAGCTCTTCGAACTTGCTGACGACTTGCGCCCGATTGACCGACCAGTTGCTTGTGCTGAACTCCAGCTCAACGGGAACTTCGCAGTGGATGCAGGCCAGCTCGCGTGACAGATGAAGCATATCGAGATCTGCTTCAATCTTCGCCCGTATCGTCTTCGATACACGGTCCAGATTCGATAATATCCCATCTACCGATCCAAATTCCTGTACAAGCTTGTGCGCAGTCTTCTCGCCAATCCCGCGAACACCAGGGTAATTATCGCTCGTATCCCCCATTAAACCTTTCACACAGATGATTTGCGCTGGTGTTAATTGCCGCTCTTCGAGCAAATACTGGGGCGTATAGATGGCATAGTTGCCCTGCCCCTTCTTCATAATGACAACTGTAATCCGATCGTCCACCAGCTGCAGCAGATCATGATCCCCTGACAGCACGAACACCTGCGCATCCGTGCGATGACGCTTGGCAAGCGTGCCGATACAATCATCCGCCTCATACCCGACAATGCCGACATTGGGAACTCCGAAGCTCTCCACGACCTCCTTCACAAGATCGAACTGCGGGATAAGATCCTCAGGAGCCGAAGGGCGATTCGCTTTATAACCCTCGAATTGTGTCGTCCGGAACGTCTGGCTTCCCATATCCCAACAGCAGACGACATGAGTAGGCTGGAATCGTTGCACCGCATCCATAAAATATTTCACAAACCCATACACCGCATTTACAGGCACACCGGTACTGGTACGCCGAACGCTTCCGCCATAAGAATTCGCGAAGAATGCCCGGAACAACAGCGCCATACCATCGACAAGCAGCAGTCTGTTCCCTTGCTCCTTCTCCATCTCCAGTTCCATTTGAAGCTCCATTCGCTCGTTCCCCTTTACTATTTGTTCATATGCTTACACGAGATGCTCTCCGCGCATAAATCGACCAATCCGCCGTGCCGCCTCAAGCAATCTCTGCTCATCCTCAACCAGCGCAATCCGCACATATCCTTCTCCCTCTGCACCGAAAGCATCGCCAGGCACAACTGCTACACCCGCAATATTCAACATTTCCCGGGCAATACGACGCGAGTTCCATGGTTCCGACAATTCCCAGTTCATCGGCGGCAGCGGCGCCCAAATAAACATCGTGGCTTTGGGCTTCGCCACTCCCCATCCTTCTTCCCGCAGCGCATCCAGCAGCACATCCCTGCGTCGCTCGTATAACGCCCCCACAGATTGCCGACCGACTTTCATATCCTCTTGCAGGGCCACAATACCCGCTTGCTGCACAGGCAGAAACACGCCATAGTCGATGTTCGCCTTCAGCTCACGCAGCGCACTGACAGCATCCTTATTGCCCGCCAGGAAACCAATTCGGCAGCCAGCCATATTAAAGCTTTTGGACAGAGAATGAAATTCAACAGCCGTATCAATTGCTCCCTCCAATTGAAAAATGCTGAGTGGACGGTAGCCATCAAACGCCATCTCGGAGTAAGCCAAATCATGTACAATTAGAACATTATACCTCTTCGCGAAGGCAATTGCCTTGGTATAAAATGCCTCATCTGCGACCGCAGACACCGGATTGCTAGGATAGTTTAAAAGCATAAATTTGGCCTTCTGCCAAATATCAACCGGAATAGCCTCGAAATCCGGCAAAAAGCTATTCTCCGCCCTAAGCGGCATATAATAGGGCTCGATACCGGCAAGCGCAAGTCCTGCTGAATAGACCGGATACCCGGGATCGGGCACAAGCGCGATATCGCCAGGATTGCACAAGGCAAGCGCCAGATGGCCCAGCCCATCCTGAGAGCCCATCAATGATACCATTTCATCGCAAGGATCAATGGTTATGCCGAAACGATGATGCAGCCAATCTGCCGCTTGCTTCAAGAATGCCGGAGTTCCCTTGGAGCCGGGATAGCCATACGCATCCTCACGAAGCACAGCTTCACTTAGCGCTCTTCTGATCGGCTCTGATGGCGGAAGATCCGGGCTGCCGATACTGAGATCGATCACATCCTGCCCGTTCGCGCGGGCCGCTTCCATCCACTCCGCTACATCAGCAAAAATCGAGGAGCCCAGCCTGTCCAGCCGCTCCGCACGCCATGACCGCGTTGTCACCGTCAAACCACCTTCCATAGAATTAATCGCCCCATACCTGGACATAATCGTCCTCTTTATAGCCTACTGTTACGGTCTTCCCGTCTGTAACTACAGGGCGCCTAATCAGTCTACCGTTGGATGCCAACAGTGCAATCTTCTCCGTATCCGACAGGTCTGCAAGCTTGTCCTTCAGATTCATTTCCTTATACACCTCGCCGGAGGTGTTAAAAAACTTCTTAATATCCAGTCCGCTCAGATCGATGATCCTCGCAAGCGTATCGGCCGATGGCGCTGTCTCGAACACATTATGCGATTCCAGCTCATAGCCCTTGCTCTTAAGCGATTTGGCGGCGCTGCGGCATGTGCCGCACTTGGGATATTCGTATATCGTTAGCTTTTTCATCGTTATCCTCCTTGTTGCTGCAGACAGCTCTCCAGCCGCTGCAGGTCTTCTGGAAGCGAAGCTTCAAAGATCATCGTCTCTCGTGTGATGGGATGTGTAAGTCCCAGTACAGCCGCATGAAGCGCTTGGCGGTTAACCGCTGACTCCATAAGCGGCGATCCGCCCTCGGCGGCTTCGCCGTTCTGCAACGCATAGCCGTAGAGCTTGTCGCCAATAAGCGGACAGCCGATATGCTTCATATGAACTCTGATCTGATGCGTTCGCCCCGTCTCCAGCTTGAGCTTCACCTTCGCTGCGATGCCTCCGCCGTACACCGCTTCTGTCTCATAATGAGTAACAGAATGATATCCGCCAGGTGTTACGATTCGCACATGCGGTTCCTCCGGATCACGGTCTATAGGCGCGACAACCGATCCAGCCTGCGCTTCAGGAGCACCATACACATAGGCAAAATACCGCTTGTCTATCTCTCCTCTTTGAAGCTGCTCCGACAGCTGCTGATGGACATAGGGATTCTTCGCGATTGCTACGAGCCCGGATGTATCCTCATCCAGACGATGGACGGGCCGGAACCGCACCTTTTCCCCTTTTGCCTTCCAATGGTAGATAACCCCGTTAGCGAGCGTTCCCGTGTAATGTCCATGCGTGGGATGCACAACAATGCCTGGCGGCTTATTGACGATAAGCAGGTCGCGATCTTCAAACACGATATCAAGCGGCATCTGCTCGGCCAATATATCGTCAGATTCCTCCTGCTCCATCCTGACCGTCACTACATCGCCTTGACGGACGCGCTCAGATGTATAGACACGTCGTTCGTTGACTGTAATTCCTTGCTCGGTAAGCTTCAATCGCGAGAGCAGCTTGCGCGACACGCCAAGACGCCGCTCCAGCACCCTGCGCACAGTCATGCCGTCCTCCTCGGGCGACACCAGTACGGATAGCGGTTCGTAATAGATCTCAGCGGCGCTCATTTATCCCGTTTGCGGAACACTTCCGCGCTCCGTACATATTCCGTATCCTGCTGTCCCAGCTTCGCATTAGCTGATCTGGCGGCAGCAAAAAAGTAGTCAGAGAGGCGATTGATATATTTCTGCACCTCTTTATTAACGGCCACCTCTGCCGCTAATGTAACGATTCGGCGTTCCCCGCGCCGGCAAACCGTGCGGCATACATGCAGCAGCGCAGATACTTCACTGCCTCCGGGCAGAATAAAACGGGTGATCGCAGGAGCCGCTTCCGTATGCGCGTCTATCCAGTGCTCAAGGCGAGTGGACGGCTCATCGGTCATCTTGAATTCCCGGCCTTCCGGATCGGCAAATGCCAAATCCGAGCCGCAGTCGAACAATTCCTGCTGGATCTCTACTAATTCCTGCACCAGCTCATCCATTTGACCTGTGGCAGCCGCTGCCGCAGCTGCCTGGCCGACATATGCGTTCAGCTCATCTATCGTTCCATAGGCTTCAACGCGGATATCATCCTTGCTGACCCGTCCGCCTTTGACCGATGTTAGCCCGCTATCTCCAGTACGTGTATATAATTTCATTCATCCAGCTCCTTTAACATCCCCGCCGGAATATTCCGTGGCGGGTGGTGGACAGTGGCTGCAGCACACAACAATGATTCGACAGCATCCGCATGACCATCTCAAATATAGCATAAAAGGACACCCCAAAGAAGAAGAAGCCCCTTCTCAGGGACTCCTCATCAAGCATCCGAATATTCCGATTTGGTCTTTCGATGCATATAGTTCATATACTCATTGATTTTCACATCGAGCTTTCGGCTGAGGTCAATGACAATGTCGGAACTGAACGACGCTTCCTCCATGTACGATTGTTCCATCTTAATACGCAATGTATGAATCTCATCTTCCAATATCCTAATGGATGAAGACAACTGCTTTGCTGAAATGGTGTTCGGCTCTTCCCGAGACGTCCGACCATTATCCGCATAAGCCACTGTCATCCCTCCTCGTCAAATTCAGCCAATCATAAATATACAATTGTGCCAATAGATTTATTATAAAGATTTGCTAAAATTATTATAGCAAACAATAACAAATCTGAATATATCTTTTTCATTCCCCTTTTAGTTTCCGTACAAAAGCGCCCATTCGCTCAATCGCTTCCGTCAATTGCGAAACGGATGTTGCATAGGAACAGCGCAGATAGCCTTCGCCCCCAAGTCCGAATACGTCGCCCGGAACTGCTGCCACGCTATGCTCATTCAACAAGCGGGTTGCAAATTGATCCGAGCTTAGCCCTGTGGATTTGATGGATGGAAAAGCATAAAATGCCCCTTGCGGCTCATGGCATTCCAGTCCGATCTCACGGAATCCGCTCACAACCAATCTCCGCCGCTGATTATACGACTCCACCATTCTGTCCTTTTCTTCCAGACCGTTGCGGAGTGCTTCAAGTGCCGCCACTTGCCCCATAACCGGTGCGCACATGACCGTAAATTGGTGAATTTTAAGCATCGCAGCGATCAAATCCTCGTGACCGCATGCATAGCCCATTCGCCATCCTGTCATTGCAAAAGCTTTGGAGAAGCCGCTAACGAGAATCGTCCGATCCTTCATGCCCGGTATGGATGCGAAGCTTACGTGCTTGTCACCGTAGGACAGCTCGGCATAGATCTCGTCAGAAATAACGATCAGATCGTTCTCTTCCACGATCTTCGCGATCGGCAGCCAATCCTCGTAGGACATCGTGCCCCCTGTCGGATTGCTTGGATAACATAATACGAGCACTTTGGAGCGTGGTGTAATGGCCGCCTTTAATGTCTCTGCTTTCAGTTTGAAGTTGTCCTTCGAGAAAGTCTCCACACCTACAGCAACACCGCCGCTCAATGCTGTAATGGGGGAGTAGGAGATATAGCAAGGCTCGGGAATAAGAATTTCATCGCCCGGTGTAATGAGTGCGCGAAGCGCGAGATCAATCGCTTCACTGCCCCCGACCGTTACGAGAATTTCTTTGGCAGGATCATAGGTCACGTCAAAGTTATTGTGCAGATAGAGGCCGATTTCCTCGCGCAGCTCCGGCATGCCCGCATTGGATGTATACTGCGTCTTCCCCATCTCCAGCGAGTACACGCAGGCTTCCCGGACATGCCAAGGCGTCACGAAATCAGGCTCGCCCACACCGAGTGTAATAATATCTTTGCGTCCGCTTGCCAAATCAAAGAATTTACGAATTCCGGACGGTTTAATCGCTCTCGCCTTAGGCGAAAGATATTCCGCCATAGATTGGCGCCGGTTCGATATTTCAGGCTGCTTTTCTTCGTCTTTAATCATTGTAATCACCCTTTACGGCGAGACAAGAAGACGGTGGTCGTCTTCATTCTCTTCGAAAATAATGCCGTCCTGCTTATATTTTTTCAAGATAAAAAAGGTTTTCGTTGAAAGTACGGCGTCAATCGGGGACAATTTATTCGAGACAAAGGAGGCAACATCCTTCAATGTTTTTCCTTGTACTTCTACTAGCAGATCGTAAGCGCCGGACATCAGATAGACCGACTTCACTTCCGGATACAAATAAATCCGTTCCGCAATACCCTCAAAGCCGCGGCCGCGTTCAGGCGTAATCTGAACCTCGATAAGCGCGGTCACCTTCTCGTCATCCACCTTGCTCCAATTCACAACGGTCGCATACTTAACGATGACATGATCCTGCTCCATCTCTGCGATCGACTGCTTCACTTCCGCCACCGGGGCATCCAGCATTGTACCTATCAGCTCCGCGCTAAGCCGCGCATCCTCCTTCAGCAATTCCAGTATTTTCATCTTGAGTTCCGTCATCGTCAAGCCCTCCTCGATAATCATTGCGAAATCAAGCTCTTTCCGCCTTTAGTTATAGACACTATATTACAACGAATCCAAGCTTCCTGCAAAGCGGAAAAGAAGGGAGGGAGTGGCCCTTGACAGATTCAATCAAGTCGGCTTCACCTCCCGCTGCAGCAGCGTCTTCCGCCACTGACTCCTGCCTTTCCTTTCCGAACAAAAATCAGCCTGCTGAGTAATCTCAACAGACTGATTAGAAGAGCCGATCCGGTTGCTGCTTCTGAGTTGGTCACCTTGCAGGAAGCACCGCTAGCAGATGCCTCCATTTCCCACTTGCGAAAGTCTATTCGTACAGTCGAATCTCCGCCACCTGCAGAAGGCTTCCGCTGTTGTTGGTGAAGTCAAATTTGTAGTACTTATAGGCAGTCGTATTGCTGAACGTATAAGTGTTCGTTTGGTAACGGTTCAGGAAATCCTCGTTGCTGCGCGTATCGACCGTTGTCCAACTGGTCCCGTCATTGGAGCCTGACAGCGTCCAAGCCAGCGGGTCCCGATCCGGCTCATCGTTCGCAGCGCTGATCTTATACGATGTAACGGCATGGGCATCCGTACCGGCGAATTGGTATTGAATCCAACCAGTGCTGTTCACCAACAGCCACTTGGTGACCTCACTATGATCGAAGGCCTGCTCCTTCTGCTCGCCAGCCGGACTATTCGTACCGCTTGCCGTAATCGTCCCCCCGACTGTAAGGCCTCTCGGCGGCTGGGTTGCATTCAGGAACGGGCTGTACTGCAGCTTGACCGTACTGACAGGATCCCACTCGGGCAGCTCGTTCTCGGCGAATACATATCCATTGCCATCCTTCAGGAGGAAGAAGCGGTGCAGCCAGTCAAAGCCGCGCCACATAATGGAATTGCTGCCGCCCTCATGCGGCAGGCCTAGTGCATGGCCGAGCTCATGAAGCGCTGCGCCATAACCGATCGAGATTGCCTTCTGCACTGTTGTGGCAGGCTCTCCGACAAAATCGGGATCCACCGCGCTCAGGTCGGCAAACCTGCTCAGTACCTCGGTTTCGTTGTTCGGGAACAGCCATACCGTTGACCCGCCAAACACGCCGTAATCGCCGCCGCCAAGCGCAATGTGCGCATACATGTAGTCGATATTGGCATCATATTTGCTGAAGCCGACAAAGGTCAGATTTTTACTGGAAGAGTTAGGGTATTGCTGAGGGATCAAGGATGCTACTTCACCATACAGGTCATTCTTGTTATAAGTGGTATTGTGATAGTAGGAGAGTGGATGCGTACTTGCAAGGATATGCACAGCAACTTTGCCTGTCGTCTGATTCATCTCCAGATTGATGGTCTTGCGCCCATAGCCCTGCTTGTTCATGGAATCCGCCGTGAACGACTGGATTACTTTAGCATAGGTGCTAAGCTT
Source organism: Paenibacillus oenotherae (assembly GCF_019443105.1). Taxonomy (GTDB): domain Bacteria; phylum Bacillota; class Bacilli; order Paenibacillales; family Paenibacillaceae; genus Paenibacillus_Z; species Paenibacillus_Z oenotherae. The sequence goes on along the minus strand of NZ_JAHZIJ010000003.1, from coordinate 145,924 downwards.
ATCCGCATAGTTTTGCGGATCGTTGGTATACTGAGTCTGATAAGCGGTGTTCAGATCACTCGGGACGTACCAGAAGATGCGGGTCACCGCGTTTGACGTAGCGGGCTCGTAGTTCACTTTGAAATTAATCTGCTCAGTGCCGCTCTGAAGCACCAGATTGTTCTCTCCCGGAACCAGATCGGCGAACACCTTGAATCTCCCCTGATGAACCTGGGCCTGCATCACATTGGTGCTTCGGCTTGAGGAAGTATTGGTTAGTGTTAGAGAGGTTGCGCTCGTATCCGTCAGCGTTCCCCGAATAAGCGGCAGCGCGTAGTTGATCGTCTCACTATTCGTAAAGTTAGTGACCGCGATCCCTGGCTCGGGATAAAGCTTCGTTTGGGGCACGATGCTCTTCGCAACCGACGGGCTGCTCCAATACAGCTTGGCTATCGCATCGAAGCCGTTGTCATAATACTCCAGCTTGATCGCATACTTCTGCCCTGCAGTAAGCGATATGGTGCCGCTATGCTCGGTAGACGCCTGGTCGATCCACTGGTCAACGACCAGTTGATTGTTGACCCACAGGCGCACGCCGTCATCCGTATCCGTCGTAAACGTGTAGGTCTCGCTATATTCCGGCTTGATCTCCCCTATCCATCGGACTGAGAAAGTATCCGTTCCTACACCGGTGCCGGGAGAGCCGCTTCCCCAGTTGAAGTTGACCGTTGCATCCGTGCGCTTGAACTTGAAGTTAGTGAAATCCTGATTATCGTAATAATAGCCGGTTAAGCCTGTACCATCATTCGCATAAGCAGAGGACAACGGCAATACGGTTGTGATGAACAAGACCAACATTATACTTAAAGCTGCCATCTTGCCAAATCTCATCAATTCCCTCACTCCCTAATTTTGAGTTTCGACTGCTTTTTGAAGAAGCTCTCAGCTCGATCGGCGCACACCTTCACCCTCCTAAACATGGCTAGCACATGGTTAGGCCGGCTCGGTACTTCCGCGCAAATCTATGAAGATATTTCCTCCCCTAGAATGTAGTCCCATCTCTCAAAACTGTCAATCTATATTTATTCTTAATAATATTGGCTGCCAGTCCAATAGCATTCAAAAGCAACCTATAGTAACCGTCCCACTTCGATAGCCAGCGATGATTTCAGCACGACAGGTAGTGCAAGAATCCTGCGTAAGTACAGGAATTCTGATTGAATAAGGCCTCAGGTGGCAGAAAGCCTGCGAGAATGCAGGAATTGAAAGCGGAAATGCCCGATAGAAGGAAAATACGGAGAATTTCCTGCGCTTTGGCAGGTATTCGGTGTTCAGTAGACCAGAACTCGAAAATGCCTGCACTTTGGCAGGCATTCAAATAGTAGAAGAAAAAATTGTAAAGCTGCTCGCCAGATTGGGTAGACTTCGCGTTCAAGTTGGCCTTCAGCTTAAAAAAGACTGTCGAGACTTTCTCGACAGTCTGAGAAGCAAGGAAAGAGTAGTTCCTTGCCGCTTCTATGGCACTACATATAAAATTGGTTCTGGTTTTGCTGATGAGTCGGGACTTGGGGCTGTATGTACTGCCCTTGTGATGGCTGCTGTTGCTGCTGGTTGTACTGTGCGCCGAATGAAGCTTGCTGCCTCAAACCGAGCTGCTGCAAATGCTGCTCCGCTTGTTGGACCACCTGCTGGTGCTCCTTGATCTGCTTGTCCACTTCCTGTCGCAGCGCCGGGGATGCCACACTATACATATTCTGCTGCTGCATCGCGTTGAACAAATTCCCCTGCATACGCAAAGTATTATTCATTAAATTGGTGAACATCTGGCGGGTTTGAGGACAGCTGGATTCCGTAGCTGCAGTAGCGTATTCACGCACGACCCGTTTCAAATCTGCTAGAACAGTGTACGCCATATCCTTCTCCGGCATTAGCGTCTGCATTGAAATGGCTTGCATATGCTGTTGCTGTTGTTGATGCACGTTCATGACCTCCTAAAAGTTTTCTGCGTTACTTCCTGAGCAGCTTCTATGCGTGCAGAAAACTGCCTCGTAAGCATACGCTTTGTTTTCTGCGTTGCTTCATGAATCAGCTTCTGCGCAAGCAGAAAACTGCCGCGTAAGCATACGCCTGTAGTTTAGTTCTGCGGCTGTGTCGGAGCAAGCTGCTGATGCTGTTGAAGTGAGTTCAACAGGGTGTGCATATGCTGCTCATGCATGCTGATCATTTGTCCGCATACTTGTTTCAATGCCGGGCTGCTGCCTGCTGCTACGACAACAGCGCACTGCTTCATCAGCAAATCCTCATTGGAAATAGAATCAACGACATATTCCAATTCTTTGGCGGTAATTGGCTGCATCATTCGGGGAAATCCCTCCTTTTTTCCAATCTAAGTAACCTTCCGTAGTATGTCCTTCGGGTTCTGTTCCTATGTATTCGAGATGCTTCCTTGTGAGGGAAGATCTCGGAGAGGCGTGAATCATGGCAGATGTACCGTCTTCACATGATCAAAATGGAGAAATACCGGATTGCCGCCTGCTGTGGACAGCTCGACCATATTCTGATCGATGCTTTTGAGCACCCCGATTTTGTTCGGATTCTCGCCCAGATCAAGAATAACGAATTCTCCGGTCAGCTTGCGCAGCTGTTGGTCAAACGTTCGTGCCAATGTCATGGGAGACGGCTTTAATGGGAATTGTTCCGGTGTGAGGGTGTACGGTGTAACATTGGGGCTGTATGGGATCAAATATTTGAGATGATGCAGCGAGACGACAACGGTGTGATAAACAGGCGAGTAGAAGACAAAGAAATCATTCATTACACTGGTCAAATAGCCATGGATCGATTGATTGCCCGTAATATACAGTTCGGAGAACATTCCCTTGGCATTCATCAGCATCTTTCGGTACGAAATGGGTTCATTCTGATGCTCGAATGGCAATTCAGGCACGTTGATTTCCTGGAAATCTTGTGTTGCAAGCCGCATCTGCTGCAGATGAATCAAAGGCACGTACAGAAATTGCAACCCATTATGAAGGACTAGAATATCCTGTCCCCAGTCAATAAGCTTGCCGCGAATTAGTGCTGCTTTTCCTGAAATCTCGATTTCAATATACTGATTCAGCAAAGGATGATTATTTTTCATACGATCGCCCCTCCTTTCATCCAATTATTCGCGTCCATGCATAAAGACTAAGAAGGCTAATGAGCAGTCCTGCCGGAATAATGACTACTGTCACTTTCATGTAATCCTTCCATGAAAGCTGAACGTCATGCTGCCGCAATATGAACAACCAGATCAGCGATGCCAATGTCCCTATAGGCGTAATAAGCGCACCTACATCGCTTCCCAATATGTTGGCTAAGTAAGCGAGCTGCAATGTTTGCGGTTCAAGATTCATTTGCGTCAGCGATAACGTACCGATCAATGCTGCAGGAAGATTGTTCAGGAAATTAGACAAGATTGTCAGCAGCCCACCCGACACGACTACTGCGGACAGATCGTTGGAGGACATCATCGCCGAGAGCCCCAGAGCGATATAACGGGTTATTCCGATCCCCTGCAAGCCGTCTACAATCACATAAATACTGAACGCAAACAAGAGAATGGACCAAGGGGCCAGGAATACTAAATCCTTAGGTCCGCGGCCAGTCTTCCACCATCGAACCAGAAGCATGAGCAGAACGCCGACTATTGCAATCCATTCCATCGCCACCCCAAAGCTGGATCCAATAAAGAACCCAGCCCGTGTGGCAACGACAATGATCATGCAAATCCGAAACAGCGACCAATCGACCGGAATATGATAAGAAGCGGGGGACATCCCATCGGAAGTGGATATATGCGAGGGCAGTTGTTTATGATAGAAGACATAGAGCATGAAAGCAATAGAGACGATTCCGACCATGGCGGGAATAAACAGCAGTTCAGCATAAGCATTGAGATTCATTCCGGCGATTCGCAGCGTCAGAAGTGTAGACAGATGACTGGCACCGATAGGGGCGCTTGCCGCTATTGCAATTAACGCCCCGCTTATAAGGTAGGGAAGCTGTTGGTAGATTCGAAGCCGCAGCATGCTGACGATTTGGAGTATAATCGGCGTCGTAATAAGAATGCTGGCATAATCATTAAAGAATAGAGTCATTAGGAAGCAGAGGCAGATGACGCCTACGAACAATCGAACTCCGGAGCCCCGGGCATACGTAATGACATTAATTGACGCCCAACGGAAAAAGCCGATATTGTCCAATATCATAGCCATGATTAAGGTACACAGTACAGTAACGGCAGATCCGCTAACCCTATTCACAATAGAACCAAGTTCAGAGAGCGGCACAATGCCTGCGAGCAGTAATACAGCAGCACCTATTGCAGCAGGGACAGCTTCGTTAATTCCTTTGGGGCGCCATATGATGCTGGCTATTGTAAGCAGGAATACGAGAATGACCAGCAGTGGTTCGGCAGCTTCAGCCATGGTGATGCGCCTCGCCTCGGAGCTGAAGCTCGAAAGCGTAAGCATCCGCTGCGGCTGATTGTGCCGGCGCAGCCTGTGCAGGCTCAAGCTGGCCCGCCACTGCGCTGTCATGGACACGGGCATGTTGATGCAGTTGCTTTGTCGAAGACACAGGAGCAAGGAGAAGGTATAGTAGTATGCTGGATAGCAGAATAACCAAGGTGATTATCATCGATCTCCCCCCTTATCAGAGCAGATTCGGCAGCTCCGCCGGGGCTTTAGGAAATGCTCTCATACCCTGTCTGCCCCGGCAGCGATCAGCCTTTATTCCCTGCTTTGCGGGAGAACCGTTTGACGATCCGTTTCGTTCCTGCATGCGTCTTTTCGGAAGTTTCGAAATGCGCTTTGCCTGATCTGCAGCTCTTGTGGCCCTTCGTTTTATGGCCATGTGTTTTATGACCATGCGTGCGGTCACCTTTAGTACGGTCACCCTTGGTGCAATCGCCTTGCGTACGGCCGCCATGACTTGCATATTTGCCAGTTTGCTTCACTGTCTTGATATGGTAGATCGGAATTTGCAGCAAGTCTTGACCATCTACCAGCAGCAAGGATTCCCCGCCAACCTCTGCGATAAAGCCTTCTACTTTCTCTGGTCCGCCCCAGTTGATTTGTACGAATTTCTTCGTCAACTTGCGAAGCACACCGACGAAGCTGTCTGCAACGATATATTTTGGCGTCCATCCTTTCGTTTTATGGCTAGGAAGCTCAGTAATGCTCTTCACATGGCTTCCGTTAATATAAACGACGCCTTCTTTGGTCTGCAGGACAACATAGTCGTGCTGCACTGCTATTAATTTGCCTTCCAGCGATTCCGGGCCGCCACGGTTGATCTTGACATATTTGCCGATAAGACTTTTCAGATAGCTTCCCTTCTTGTGCTTGTCATGCTTGTCATGCTTGTCGTGCTTGTCACTTCTATCTCCTCTAGTAGGAGCTGTTTCTGCTGGGCCCCAAGGTTTATGGTCGTGTTTGTTCTCACCGCCCATATAGTTATACGGTCTGTAGCCAGTACCGTACCTGCTCCAAGATTTGTTGCTTCTGTGGCAATTATTCATACAAAATCCCTCCGTAAAATAATAGTAAACATACCGGCAACAGGACGACCGTTTACCATCCGATTGCGACTACCACGAATACGGTTCATCATTCTACCTTCGACATTCATCCCTCCATTACTTGCCCCGGTGAAATCTATCATGGGAGTTGATTTGTAATATATCTATATGTATCCCGTAGCCAAGCGGTACTAGTTTAGCATCTATTTTCTATGAGAATACGCGCCGACCCAGCATCATTGCTAGATTCACCGAACAGCTTGCACCTCATTCTAATAAGTCCCATTTTCGGGCAGTGACCGTTGGAACTGCCGGCGCATAGTGTACATAAGCAAGAGCCTATGCCCAGAATTGGCTGGTTTGGAGTAAGGAGATGATCTTATGTCTGAAGAGGGACTGCCGACTCATAAAATTACGATTAATGACGCTGATATGCAGCAGTTGCTTGATAATGTGTGGAGCAATGAATTCGCGCCAGTGAAGCTTGAGCTGGGTGGCAAGACATATGATGCCAAGCTGCGGATCAGAGGCGGGCATACACGCAATTACCAGAAGAAATCCTATGAAATACGGTATGGCAATGGTCAAATTCTCCACTGGAATGCAGAATTCGACGACCCTTCCATGATCCGTAACGCACTTTCATTTTATTTCTTCAATACGATCAATGTACCGTCGCCGAGAACCCGTCATATATGGCTTGAATGGAATGGCCAGCCTCACGGAGTTTATCTGGAGATAGAGTCTGTAGACCTTAACTTTTTCGCACGAAGAAAAATTGGCGCTCGTTCCCTTACGTATGCGGTAAACGACAACGCCAACTTCAGCATGATCGATTGTGACACCGAGCAGACAAAGACCAATTTATTCTCCGGCTATCGATTAATGTGCGGCACGAATTATTCCAGGCTGAAGCTGGTCCGTTTCATTCGAGGAATTAACCGGCCTGCCGGTTGGCCGCTGCGGGTCTATCTGGCAAGAAGGCTGGATGTAAGACAGTACCTGAAGTGGCTTGCGGGGGCTGTGCTGACGGGGAATTATGACGGGTTTGAACAAAATTATGCGCTGTATGAACATAAAGCCACCCGAAAATATCGTATTATTCCATGGGATTATGAAGGTACTTGGGGAAGGAACTGCTACGGCAGATTGTGCAGCAGTGGTCTTGTTGACATTAAAGGCTACAACACGCTGACAAGCAAAGTGCTTGCGTTCAGAGTCTGCCGTATTATGTACCGCAATTTGCTTCGCAGGCTGCTTGCCCGCAAATTTACATGGGAGGCCATTGAACCGGCTGTCAATGCGATGTATGCGAAGCTTACGCCTGCGATTCAGGATGATTTTACGAGGAAATGGCCGTTCGAAGTGTTCCAGCAGGAGCCGGAAATAATTCGGAATTATATTAAAGAACGGCGGGCGATCATTAGAGAAGAACTGCGGCAATGGAGAAACTAAAAAATATCCATACTTAAATATCGTTCTCCACTGTCCGGCGCAATGCACAGAACCCGGCGTCCTTCGCCCAGGCCTTGTGCGATATTCAGGGCAGCCCATACCGCTGCACCCGAAGATGGACCGAGCAGAAGCCCTTCCTGCCTGGCCAGCCTGCGCATCGTCTCAAGCGCATCATCGTCAGCTACCTTAACGATTTGGTCATAGATCGCCGTGTTCAGAATAGCGGGCACGAAACCCGGACTCGTACCGACAAGCTTATGCGGCCCCGGCTGGCCGCCGGATAGTACCGGTGATCCAAGCGGTTCCACCACAGCAATATGCAGATGAGGCAGCGCCGCCTTCAAGGTCTCCCCCGTTCCGGTGATGGTGCCTCCTGTTCCCGCTGTTGCTACAAAGGCATCAAGCCTGCCCTCTGTCTGCTCCAGAATTTCACGCGCTGTCGTGCCGCGATGAGCATCGGGATTGGCGTTATTCTCGAACTGATTGGGGATATAGCTGCCTTCCCTTTCACTTTGCAGCTCCAGCGCCTTGCGAAGAGCACCCGACATCCGCTCCCTGGCTGGAGTCAGCACGACTTCAGCGCCGTACGCCTTGAGCAGGCCGATCCGTTCCTTGGTCATGTTGTCCGGCATAACAAGAATTAGTTTGTATCCTTTGGCAGCAGCGTTCATTGCAAGGCCTATGCCTGTATTGCCGCTCGTCGGTTCAATGATTGTCCCGCCCTTGCGTATAAGCCCGCGCCGCTCACCATCCGCTATAAGCGCAGAAGCGGCGCGGTCCTTCACACTTCCGCTCGGATTGAATCGCTCCAGCTTAACGAGCACCTCCGCAGAGCCGGGCTGAACGAGCCGCCGCAAAGCAACAACAGGTGTATGACCGATCAGATCCGTGATGCTATGAACAACTTTCCCCATCGACCGCACTCCTCGCTATAAAATTTCTATTCTATAAATATCGCGCTTGATTAGCTATCTGGATGGATTGCCCTCACTTACATAATGCCTCATGAACAGCCAGCCGATAATTGGGGACGAGCCGACCGCCAGCATAAGCCACGGCACAGTCTGTGGATAGGTTGTCACGAATGGCAGTACGAGCAAATAAGCAGATATGCCGATAATTCGTCCGCCAGTAAGCGCTATTTCCCTAAGTACGATAAACTCTTCCCGCCGCTCCGCGCTCTCTTTATCATGGCCAATAAGGTCAAACACCGCTGATGTCATCGGTATAATATATAGCGGTATGAATAGCGATGTCCCAATGCCAAAGAGCAGCAGCGTCATAAAGCGCAGCGGCCAGAACAATGGAATAATAACGGCCGCAAGAGCAAGGGAGCCAGCCAGCATAGCGATTCTCCGTCTACCCGGTGTCAAATATTTGCCTATGAGCCAGAAGCTGACGAGTGCGACCAGCGAGGTGACAAGTGAGAAATTCCCGATCTTCTGCTCGTTGCCAGTCGCCATATAGATCAGCAGGCCGATAAAAAACATAAACACGCCCTCACGCACGCCCTGAGCGGCAATTCCCGGAACGACGCGGCGCCACGGACTGCCCGCCTTGCGAAGCTGGCGAAAGCCGTGAAACCAGTCGTAGTCGCCGCCTGTCTGTCGTTTCTTGAGCCAGAAGCTCAGAATAACGGCGATAACAAAGATAACAGCCGATACGGTAAAAATAATCGCATAGCCGCGCTCTCCTTCATTGCGCGCAATGAGCATCCCTGATATCCATGGCGCAAATATGCCCGCACCTGATCCCAGCAAACCTGCCCAGCCGTTGAATCGATCCCGGTTGTCCGGCTCCGTGATTTCGAAGTAGACGACATTGAAGGAAAGCCAGAACAGTCCCAGCGCAATGCCGTTAAGCACGGCTATGGCGATTGCGTAGGAGATCGCAGAGCTGCCAAGCAGCAGCACGGTACAATAAAAAACCCCCGACAGCGCAACGCCGAGCCGGAGGCTGTTCATACCATTATGCTCCTTTACCCATTTTCCCGCAATCCAGAAAATCAGGCCGCTGACAGCATATTGAGTGAAGTTAAACCAACCGATCAAAGCTAAGGACCTGCTGGCCTTCCATAAGTAAACTCCGATGAAGGTGCCGGACAGCGCATTAGCGATACCGAACAGTCCCTGAACTGCCAGCAGCAGGATCGACTGGCTGTCAAGCCTGCCTTTGTCCCCTTTGCGCCCGGAGGCTCCGAACGACTCTGTCCGAAGCGCCGTCCCCTTGATCGAAGCATGCCAACGCGGCCGCACACCCTGCTTGCCTTGCCCCAAGCCAATCCCTCCTGCCCGTATTCTTTGGTAGAACCCTCGTGGTAAGGTTCCCCCAAAGCGGCAGCGGCATGCTTGTCATCCGTTATTTCCTTTATCCGCTAGCGGATGAGATGCGGCAGCATCAATCATTGCCCTTCCCATCAGCCGCTTCCGTCAACAGCTGGACAAGACGCTCCTGATCCGGTGTAGCCAGCTTGTTCTCTGTGCGGAAACAGGAAGGACACACATACCAGACCACCTGGAAAGGCGCGGGAAGTATTGGAGCAGACAATGCAGCGGGTACTACAGGCTCGAAGCTGGAGGAAGTCACCGTCTGCTTGCCGGCTTCCAGCATATACTCCCGGCAGGAAGGACATTCAGGCGCTTCCACCTGCTCGTCAATAATTTGCTCAACGGTCTCCTCGAATGCCAGATGCTCGCGTGAATATTGAATGAACTCGGAGAGATCATCCTCTTCCGGATTAAGACCGTCCAAGGATCCTCCCCGCCAGTCCTCCTGTTCCTGATTATGGCCGGCAGGCTCACCCAGCTCCTCTTCATCCTCCAGTCCAAGCTGAAGCGTCCGGTAGCCGGATAACTCATTCTCGCAGTGCGGGCAATGCCGCTCGGGACCGATCTCCTCATCCCATACAATTTCAGTCTGACACCAAGGACATATGGCATGCTCTTCCATCGGTATCCCCTCCTTTATCCTCTACATAATAATTAAATAAATGACTCCGAGTACAACAAACAATGCGGCAAGCGCGAATAAAATTCCCCACAAATACTTCATGTCAGTTAACCCTTTCCCTCTTCAGACAGGATGAATTATGCAACAATCGTCGCACCGATTACATAGGACAAGGACACGGAGATAATCATCGCAATGAAGCCAACTGCGCGATTATCCTTCTCGATCTCTTCATCGATCCGAAATACCGGCGTAAGAAATTCGAACAGAAAATAGGCGCAAATAAGAATCAAAAAACCGAACGTCGCCCAAATCATACTTTGGTAAACGGAGTCCGTAGCCTCAATCGAGAAGCGGAAAAGGTTGCAGATCCCGAATATTTTGCCTCCGGTCGCCATAGCAACAGCAAGATTGCCCTTCTTAATCTCTGCCCAGCATTTGTAGCGGGTAACAAACTCGAAGAAATACAGAAACACTATGAGCGCCAGCACCGTTACAGATACAAAAGCGAGTGAGGCCGCATAAGGATTGCTCAGCAGCTTATCGACTTCGGTCTCCATTCCGCACTCTCCTCCACCATGATGGTCACTTCAGCTCGGCAACGGTTACTCCTGTACCGCCTTCGCCATAATTGCCGATTCTGTAGCTTTTCACATGCTTATGCCGACGAAGAAACTCACTGATGCCTGTTCTTAGTACGCCCGTTCCTTTGCCATGAATAATATAAACCTGGCCTAAGCCTGCAAGGAACGATTCATCAAGAAAACGATCGACCTCCAGGAACGCCTCTTCGAGATTGGCTCCGCGCAGGTCCAGCTCCATCTTGACATTCTCGTCTCTGGTCCGTTTAAGGCTGGCTGCTTGCTTGGGCTGCTGCTGTGACTTAACAGCCTCAGCGCCCTTGATCAGCTCCAGATCGCTGATTGCCACCTTCATCTTCAGAATGCCCAGCTGCACAAGCGCATCATTGCCGCTTCGCTCCACAACATGGCCGCGTTGATTCAAACTGTAGACCATCACTTCATCTCCCGGCTCAATCCGCTGCGGCTTGGCACTCTTCGCCTTGCCGGATTTCGCCGGCTTATGCAGCTCGGGAGCAGCCTCGTCGAGCTTGCGGCGTGCTTCAATGAGCTTATGCTCCTTGACGGATGCGCCTTCCTCCAATGCCAGCTTGCGCAAATCCGCAATAATTTGCTCCGCTTCGCGCTTGGCCTTTGCAACCGCTTCTCTGGCCTCCTCCTGCGCCTTGGCAAGCAGCTTGTCGCGCTGCTCTTCGAAGCGCGTTCGCTCACGCTCATGCTGCGCGCGCTGCTCTTCCATTTCCTTGCGAAGCGCTGCGGCAGTATGGCGTTCAGCTTCTGCACCGAGCCGATCCTCCTCCAGAGAGGCGATCATCGTCTCAACGCGCATGTCCTCCTCGCTTACTTCGCCACGCGCATGGTCAATAATGGCACGCTGCAGCCCAAGCCGCTCGGCGATCGCGAACGCATTGCTGCGCCCCGGGACGCCGACAAGCAGGCGATATGTCGGGCTAAGTGTAGCCACATCAAACTCCATGCTGGCGTTGATAACGCCTTTACGGTTATAAGCATATGCTTTCAATTCGCTGTAATGAGTCGTCGCGATGATCCGGCAGCCCATTTTGTGCATATGCTCAAGGATGGCAATCGCCAGTGCCGAGCCCTCAGCCGGATCAGTTCCAGCGCCAAGCTCATCAAGCAGAACGAGACTTTTGGGCGACATCGTCTTCAGAATGCGAATAATATTGGTCAGATGGCTGGAGAAGGTACTTAAATTCTGTTCAATGCTCTGCTCATCGCCAATATCTGCATAGATCGCATCAAATACGCACAGCTGGCTGCCATCCTCCGCCGGAACGAACATTCCTGACATGGCCATCAGGCTCAGCAGGCCGATTGTTTTCAACGAAACCGTCTTGCCGCCCGTATTGGGCCCCGTCACAATAATGGCCGTATAATCATTGCCCAGCTCTACATCTATCGGCACGACCTTCTCCTGGGCCAGAAGCGGGTGGCGGCCCTTGCGCAGCTTCAAGTAACCACGGTCATTCATTCTCGGCATTGCAGCATGCATTGCATGCGCGAGCCGCGCCTTGGCGAAGGCAAAATCCAGCTTGCCCAGCAGATCCAGATCCAGCAGAAGATCATCCACATATTGGGCTGTCTCTGCAGTCAGCTTCTGCAATATTTTCTCAATCTCGCGCGTCTCGGACAGCCTTGATTCACGCAGCTTATTGTTCAAAGTAACGATGGCTTCCGGCTCGATGAATAACGTCGCGCCAGATCCCGATTGATCGTGTACGATTCCTCCAAAATGCGAGCGGTATTCCTGCTTGACCGGAATAACATAACGATCATTGCGTATAGTAACAATCGCATCCTGCAGCATTTTCTGCACAGAGGACGAGCGGATCATCCCCTCCAGCTTCTCGCGGATACGCGACTCGCCACCCCGGATCTCGCGCCGGATGGTTGCCAGCTCGGCACTTGCGCTGTCCATTACCTCGCTTTGATCGTCGATACAGGCAAGGATAGCGTCTTCAAGCGGCTTATGCTCGGTAAGCTGCTCTGCAAGCGCAGCCAGCAGCGGAATGGCATCATCCCCATGCAGCTGGATAATATGGCGCTTCACACGCCGCGATCCTCTCACGGTCTCCGCGATTTCGAGCAGCTCGGAAGGATTGAGCGTGCCGCCGATACGAGAGCGCAGCAATGAGGCGCGTATATCGACGATTCCGCCGAACGGCGCATGCCCCTTCAGTCGTTCCGCCTTGAAAGCTTCGTCTGTCGCTTGAAGCGATTGCTTGACGATGTCCAGATCCGGGACTGGACGCAGGGCTTCTGCAACTGCTTTGCCAAGTGATGTTGCTGCATGCTGAGTCAATTTATATACAATTTTGGAATATTCAAGTGTATGTAGTATCTTATCGTCCAAACCAAGTACAACCCCTCTCGTTCCTTATTATATCCGAAGCTGACAGTGTATGCCATGACGTAAGCTACCATGCATGACTCTTCGCTGCAAGGTAACAATAAGTGTTGCATCCGAACAATATTTTGCCGCATTTGCGGATGCTCCCGTTGAAGCTTGGCTTTGAGCACACACAGCCGCTGCCGGGTGATGTCCGCAGAAAATTTCCACACAATAAGGAGGCTGCAACATGAACTTTCTAGGCCACGTCGTTCGATTTGTCGTGTCAGCGATTGTGCTCATGATTGTCGGTTTTATCGTTCCCCAATTCAGTGTTGGCGGATTCTGGAGCGCATTGTTCCTTGCGCTTGTTATCGCCGCATTAGGGTGGATTATTGAAGGGATCTTCGGCAAGCATGTTTCGCCTTTCGGCCGGGGTATTGTCGGCTTCCTGGCGAGCGCAGCTGTCATCTGGATCGCTCAATTTATTGTCGGCGGCGTATCGGTTACAGTGCTTGGCGCTATCCTGGCCGCGCTGGTCATCGGTATCATCGACCTGTTCATCCCAGTCAGCACACCGTATGAGGCCGGACGAAGCCAGCGCGATCATTAATTAAGTTGCTTCAACAGAGACCGGGTTGTGCGGGGCATAACATCCTGCTGACCCGGTTTTCCTCATTCTACATAAGAGGTGAAAGTTGTCAATTGTTCATGGAATGTTCATCTGCTATTCATTAGATCGACACTGTAATTGAATTGAATAAGCGCTATAATAATACCAATGCGAATTTAAATAACAACTCAGTGGAGGGTTCTGCATGTTGAAAAAAATGTTATTACTGTCAGTAATCGCTGCTTTCATGATCATTATGGCGGCTTGCGGCTCCAATAGCGATAGCGCGGCTAATGGCGGCGTTGAAGAAACCGGTGCTGCTGCTACTTCGGAGGTCGTCATTAAAGCTTCCAATTGGAAATTCGACCAGCCGGAGTATAGAGTCAAGAAAGGCGAGCCTACCAAAATTACACTGCAATCCGAAGAAGGCTCCCATGGTATCGCCAGCTCGGATATCGATTTCAAAATTTCCGGCAATGATTCCAAAGTATTGACCTTTAACAACGCCGGCGAGTTTGAAATTCACTGCAATGTATTATGTGGTACAGGCCATTCCCAAATGATCGCCAAGATTATCGTTGAATAACGGATTGGCGTTCAACCAACCTGCCAAAGACCGCTTCAGACGTCTCGCCAGAGATATCAGAAGCGGTTTTTTCTCATTCGATTCATTACAATAATTAATGGATCCTATCATTCCCTGTGATGAAGGCGTGAATTTGCCGTCTTATCTGCCCTTTTTCCCCCACACTTATGAATAGCATAAAAAAGACTTATAGCTCTGCCCCTTCCCGCTCGCTGGCCTTCTTGCTAAGATGAATGAAACTTAACTTGAATCGGATGGAGGCTGGTACAATGGGGATTTTGAAGGGACAGGTCGCTGTCATTAGCGGCGCGGGAACGGGATTGGGAAGAGCGGCGGCAATCGCTTTTGCACAGGAAGGCGCGAATGTCGTGCTGCTGGGAAGACGCCAGCATAAGCTCGATGAAACAGCTTCATTAATAAGCCAAGCTGGCCCGGGTACAGCGAGAACGCTTGTTGTGCCTACCGATGTTTCCGATGAGGAGCAGGTCATCCATGCGGTTGAAGCGGCTTTGCACGAATTTGGCCGTCTGGATATCGTCATTAACAATGCGGCCGTATTCGAGCCCGGAGAAGTGATCGAGCTGACCCGCTCAGAATGGGAACGGCAAATAGCCGTCAATCTGACAGGGCCTTTCCTGCTGACCAAAGCTGCGCTTCCGTCCATGCGCAAAGCGCATTTTGGCAGAATCATCAATATCACTTCAGGACTTGCGCCCAACGGCGCCGGAGGCTACGCAGCATACAGCGCTGCCAAGGCAGGATTGGAATCGTTGACCCGAACAGTAGCAGACGAGGAGAATGAGCATGGTATTCTTGTCAATCTGTTCAACCCCGGCACGCTCAAGACCGAAATGCATGCCACAGGCAAAGAGCCCGAAGTTGTCACGCCCGACCTGCTCCGGCTTGCAACCTTGCCGCCTGGCGGCCCAAGCGGAACATTAGTTACGTATTAGCCGAGAAGCTCGGGTTGAAGAAAGAACCTTGAATCCAGCGGATGGAGCGGCTTCAAGTTCTGGGCAGGCCTAAGGGGCAAGCCTAAGGTAGAGGCGCACGAAGTATAACGGCCTCGCCTGTCTAATGGTAAGCCCGCGACGGCTTCATCTCAGTAGGTAGAGAAGGATGACGGCGAGGGTTACTTTTCTCGGCAGGTGGAGAAAGAAGCCTGCAAAAGCGCAGGAATTCCGGTAAAAAAAACCGTAGATGGTAAAATGCCTGCGATAATGCATGAATATGAAGCGGAATTGGCCGATTGAAGGGAAATAA
Organism: Paenibacillus oenotherae; assembly: GCF_019443105.1. GTDB lineage: Bacteria > Bacillota > Bacilli > Paenibacillales > Paenibacillaceae > Paenibacillus_Z > Paenibacillus_Z oenotherae. The sequence goes on along the minus strand of NZ_JAHZIJ010000003.1, from coordinate 130,582 downwards.
GACAGAATGCCTGCACTTTGGCAGGCATTCTGTCTTCATCAGGCGGGAACGGGGGAAGAACCTGCATTTCTGCAGGAATGTGCATCGTTCACAGAAACTATCCCCCGTCCAACCTCGAATCCATAAGAGTGGTATCGAGGTTCTTTTTTTTTGAAATGCGGTTACCGTTGCTGAAAGCTAGCTTTTCTCGATCAGTTCAATCCATTCATTAAACTCGGTTTGCAGTTTCGAGTATTCGATTTTCAATTTATTATGTTCGGTTTGCAGCTGATCGTGGAGGTTCTTCAGTTCGCTCTCAGAGTTGTCGGCATCAGCAAGCACCGATTCAAGCTCTGCCAGACGCTCGCCAAGCTGATGAGCCCGATTGCGGGCAGTCCTTGCTTCCTCTTCACTTTGCTGCAGACGCTCCTGCAATTCGGATTCCGATTCCGCATGAGCTGCAGCCTGCTGCTTCGCTAATTCGATTTCTTGCACCGCTGCATGAAGCCGATCTCCAGCCTTGGCGGCTTCCGATGCCTCTTGCTGTGCTTCTTGCGCTATTGCTGAGGCCAGTTCTTCTGCTGCATGAAGCTTGCTGCGAAGCTCCTCCTCGCGGGCGTTCAATTGCTGCAGCTCCCTCTGTGTCTCGTCTCGCTCTCTAATAAGCTCTTCGTGGAACTGTTCAGCTTGCTCCGCTTGCTGCCGCTGTTCCTCCAAATGATTGCGCAATTGGATAATGAGCTGCTCCTGCTGCTTCGCTGTCTGTTCATGGCGTTGTTCCTTCTGATGCCATTCTTCAAGCAGCTGCTGCAGTTCTTTGAGAGATTTCTCACGATCCGAGAGTTCCTGTTCCAGACTGTCTACCGTTGTACGGAGGGACTCTTCCTGTTCAGCCGCTTCCATTAATATCCGGTCGGCTGCTAGCTGCTGTTCTTCAAGAACTCTCTTCGATTCATCTCTGAGGCGGCGATGTTCTTCCAACTGGGCGGCATTTCGTTCATTCTCTTCACGCCACTTCAGTTCACGGGTCTCGAACTCCTCTCGCTCAGCTTGCAAGAGCTTGTCTGCTTCCGTCTTCAGGTTCTTCTCGGATGCTTCATGCTCAGCTGCAAGCTTAGCCGCTAACGCTACTGCATGATCTTCGCCCTCACGCAGCGCCTGCTCCAGCATGGCGTGGGCAATTTCCCTCTCCTGCTCTAGCTCTGCCGCCGCTTGTCTCCGTTGTTGCTCCAGCTTCAAGCGGCTTGCTTCGCGTTCGCCTGCGAGTTGTTCTTCCAGCTCCCTGCGCAGTCGTTCCAACTGAGCCTTTATCTCTTCATTCTCGCTCACGAGATGCTGCTCCGCCGCTTCGAGTGCGGCCTGCGCTGCTTCACGCTCACTGGCAAGCTTGCGCTCCGCATCCGCTTGCAGCCTCTCCGCTTCATCCATTGCTACCATTAGCTGCTCTTCCAGATCAGCACGCAGCGCTTCGCGCTGACGCCCCGCATCCGCTTGTGCAAGCTCGAGTGCTGCTTGTGCTGCTTCGCGCTCCTTCGCTCGTTGCTGCTCTAATTCTTCACGCAGTATCTCACGTTCCAGCTCCGCATCTGACGCTGCTGCTGCCAACTGCTGCTCTAGCTGCACTCGCAGAGCGTCACGTTCTCGCTCCGCCTCTGCTCGCACCTGCTCCAGATCCGCCTGCGATGCTTCGCGCTCGTTGGCACGCTGCTGCTCCAATTCCTCACGCAGTATCTCACGTTCCAGCTCCGCATCTGACGCTGCTGCTGCCAACTGCTGCTCTAGCTGCACTCGCAGAGCGTCACGTTCTCGCTCCGCCTCTGCTCGCACCTGCTCCAGCTCCGTTTGTGCTGCTTCGCGCTCCTTCTCACGCTGCTGCTCCAATTCTTCTCGCAGCATCTCGCGTTCCAATTTCGCATCTGACGCTGCTGCTGCCAGCTGCTGCTCGGCTTCCGCTCGCACTCGCTTCAACTCCGCTTGCGACGACTCGCGCTCCTTCGCTCGCTGCTGCTCCAATTCCTCTCGCAGCATCTCGAGTTCCAGTTCCGCTTCTGACGCTGCTGCTGCCAGCTGCTGCTCGGCTTCCGCTCGCACTCGCTCCAGTTCCGCTTGCGACAACTCGCGATCCTTCGCTCGCTGTTGTTCCAATTCCTCTCGCAGCATCTCGCGTCCCAGTTCCGCTTCTGACGCTGCTGCTGCCAGCTGCTGCTCGGCTTCCGCATGCACTCGCTCCAGCTCTGCCTGCGATAACTCGCGCTCCTTCGCTCGCTGCTGCTCCAATTCCTCACGCAACATCTCGCGTTCTAGTTCCGCTTCTGACGCCGCTTCTGCCAACTGCTGCTCCTGCTTCATTCGCAGCGCTTCCCGCTCTCGCTCACCTTCCGCACGCAGTCGCTCCAGCTCCGCTTGCGACTCCTCACGCTCCTTCGCTCGCTGCTGCTCCAATTCCTCACGCAGCATCTCGCGTTCTAGTTCCGCATCTGACGCCGCTTCTGCCAACTGCTGCTCCTGCTTCACTCGCAGCGCTTCCCGCTCTCGCTCCAGCTCCGCCCGCGCTTCCTCGCGCTGCTGCTCACCTTCCGCACGCACTCGCTCCAGCTCCGCTTGCGACTCCTCGCGCTCCTTCGCCCGCTGCTGCTCCAATTCCTCACGCAGCATCTCGCGTTCTAGTTCCGCATCTGACGCCGCTTCTGCCAACTGCTGCTCCTGCTTCACTCGAAGCGCTTCCCGCTCTCGCTCACCTTCCGCTCGCACTCGCTCCAGCTCCGCTTGCGACTCCTCGCGCTCCTTCGCCCGCTGCTGCTCCAATTCCTCACGCAGCATCTCGCGTTCCAGTTCCGCATCTGACGCTGCTACAGCCAGCCGCTGCTCACCTTCCGCACGAACCCGCCCCAGCTCCGCCCGCGACTCCTCGCGCTGCTGCTCACCTTCCGCTCGCACTCGCTCCAGCTCCGCCTGCGACTCCTCGCGCTGCTGCTCACCTTCCGCTCGCACTCGCTCCAGCTCCACCCGCGACTCCTCGCGCTGCTGCTCACCTTCCGCACGCACTCGCTCCAGCTCCGCCCGCGCTTCCTCGCGCTGCTGCTCACCTTCCGCTCGCACTCGCTCCAGCTCCACCCGCGACTCCTCGCGCTGCTGCTCACCTTCCGCACGAACCCGCTCCAGCTCCGCCCGCGACTCCTCGCGCTCCTTCGCCCGCTGCTGCTCCAATTCCTCACGCAACATCTCGCGTTCCAGTTCCGCATCTGACGCTGCTACAGCCAGCTGCTGCTCACCTTCCGCACGAACCCGCTCCAGCTCCGCCTGCGACTCCTCGCGCTGCTGCTCACCTTCCGCACGCACCTGCTCCAGCTCCGCCTGCAACTCCTCGCGCTGCTGCTCACCTTCCGCACGCACCTGCTCCAGCTCCGCCTGCAACTCCTCGCGCTGCTTCGCGAGCTGCTGCTCTGCCTCCGCTTGCTGCCGCTCCGCTTTCGCTTTCGCCGCTTCGCGCTCCCGCTCGATCTCCGCTCTGGCGGAATCGCGCTGCTGCTGCAGCTGTCCTTGCAGCTCGGCACGAACCCGCTCCAGCTCCTCAAGCGCTTCCATCGCCTCCTGATCCCGCAGCTCCTGCAGCTCGGCACGCTCTGCGCTCCAGGCTTGCTTCGAACGGGCCAGCTCTTCGCCCGCAGCTTGCCGCTCGCTCTCCCGCTCCGCTTTCAAATTAGACAGCTGCAGCGCAAACTCCTCGCGCTGTGTCGCGAGCTGATCACGAACCGACGCCAATGCCAGCTTCGCTTGCTCCAGCTCTGCAACGGCCGCCTGACGGCGCTCCTCCGTCTCATTCATCTTTTCATTGTCTGCGCGAAGCCGGAACACCTCTTCCGCCATATGTACAGCTGCCAGCATGGCGATCTTAGGCAGATCGAGTCTCGGGTATCCTTTGGCAATCTTATGCATATTCTCATCAACTAAAGCCGAAATCCGCTTAATGTAATCCGGGTTGTTATTGCCCGTCAATCTAAATTGGTTACCATATATGTCAACCGTCACGCGTGTACGCTGGGGTGCATTCATCGAAAAATTTCCTCCTAAAAAGTTTTGCAAGGCAAAACTCATTTCATAAGCAATCTCTAGAGCTTTGCGAACCAAAACTCACTGCTTCCAATCCCGTCCATACGAATTCAAGCTATCAGATTCAAGTACCCCGATATAAGTCGATATAAGTCGATATAAGTGTTGCCTCAATGCGATCGTTCATAAATCCCTATAATAAGTCAAAAAGAAACGGCTTCCGCCGCATCTGCCGGCAGAGCATGTTTCTCTTCTTAAGACCAATCAAACCCAAACAAAAACCGCATCGATTTTGTTCGCAAGGAACTAATTCGATGCGGCGCCGGGTATCTCCTGCCTATTTACGCAATTCCGCAGCAAAAGATTGTTCCAATTTCGCTACGACCCTACCGTGCAATTCGGTTACTTCTTCATCCGTCAGCGTACGGGCTTCATGGCGATATACCAGCGACAGCGCGACGCTCTTCTTCTCTGCACCGAGCTTCTCGCCGGTATAGATGTCGAACACGTTGACCGACTCCAGCAGTTCCCCTGCTGTCTCACGCACCTCTGCAATGACTTTGCCGACTTGAACGCCACGATCCAGCACAACGGCAATATCCCGCTGTATGGCCGGGTAGCGCGGCAGCACCTTGTATTCAATAGCAAAATTAGCTTCATCATACAATGGCGCCAGTTCAACCTCCAGCACATATACATCATTCAGATCCTGCTCCAGCTGCAAAGCCGGATGCACTTGGCCGATATAACCGATTGTCACCGGTCCACGCTCAGTCTGAAGCACAATTGCAGCCGTACGTCCCGGATGCATATGCTCCGGCTGAGCGGCCTCATAAGAGATCAGCCTGCTTACGCCAAGCACCTCGACCACTGTCTCCAGCACACCTTTAATATCGTAGAAATCGACAGGCACGGACTTGCGGTTCCATTGCGTGCTTGTTCTGATGCCCGTGAGCAGCACCGCAAGACGGTGTTTCTCCTGCGGCAAGCGAGTCAGCTCGACCTCATCCGTATGGAAGACACTGCCGATCTCGAACAGGGACAGATCCTCGTTCTTACGATTGCGGTTATAAGCAGCCGTTTCCAGCATTTGCGGCAGCAGACTCGTACGCAGCACGCTGCGGTCTTCACTCATCGGCAGCGATAGCCGGATCGGCTCCACTTTGCCGCTAAGCGCCGGGAACAGCTTCGCCCGATCCGGATGCGTGAAGGAATAGCTGATCACCTCATGCAGTCCGGCATCTGTCAGCCTTCTGCGAAGCTCGCGGCGGATTGCCTGCGGTTTCGTCAGTGCGCCAGGGGTCGTTGCTCCTTCGATCGAAGTCGTTGGAATGTTATCGTAACCGTACAGACGGGCCACTTCCTCGATCAAATCAACATCATACGCAATGTCACCGCGGCGCGAAGGCACCTTCACTGTGAATACCCCATCCGTTGAAAGCTCAAACGGAAAATGCAAGCGGCCCAGCAGTGTCTGCACTTCCAGCTTCGACAGATCTGTGCCGAGGTACCGGTTGATTTTGTCCAGGGATACGAACACTTCACGCTCAGCAGGCGCAGCAGCAGCCTCCTGAACGATTCCTTCCAGCACAAGCCCGCTTGCGTATTCCGCCATAAGCGCGGCCGCACGATCAAGCGCAGGAATGACACGGGAAGGATCTACACCTTTCTCGAAGCGGATGCTTGATTCGGAGCGAAGGCCGATTTGACGCGATGTTTTGCGCACGGTACCGCCATCGAAACGGGCCGACTCCAGCACAATATTAACGGTCGAAGCGTCAACCTCGGAGTTTGCGCCACCCATTACGCCCGCAAGCGCAATCGGCTTCTCGCCGTCCGTAATGACCAGCGTATGCGGCTCAAGCTTGCGCTCCTGATCATCCAGCGTCACCATAACCTCGCCTTCGCGGGCAAGGCGAACGACGATGCGGCCGCTGCCCACTTTATCCGCATCGAACGCGTGAAGCGGCTGTCCGTATTCCAGCAGGACGAAGTTCGTAATATCAACAACGTTGCTGATCGGACGAATGCCTGCCGCCATCAGTCGGTTCTGCATCCATTGCGGCGACGGGCCGATTTTGACACCCTTGATATAACGCGCCGCATAATGGGAGCACTGCTCCTTCGCTTCAATCTGCACCGACAAATGATCGGAAGCCTGTTCAACAGTGTCGGTTACTCGATTATTGGGCAGCTTCACCTCTCGTCCGGTCAATGCGCCTACCTCATAGGCAACTCCGAGCATGCTCAAGCAATCAGAACGATTCGGCGTCAAGTCCAGCTCAAGCACCTCGTCGTCAATGCCAAGCACCTCCAGAATGGATTGGCCGACTGCCAGTCCTTCTGGAAGCACCAGAATGCCCTCCTGCTGCTCCTTGGGCAGCAGCTTCTCATTCAGTCCAAGCTCCTTCGCCGAGCAAATCATGCCCTGCGACTCTACACCGCGAAGCTTGGCGCGCTTGATGGCAAAATCACCGGGAAGCTTCGCCCCGACCGTCGCAACCGGAACAAGCTGGCCCGCTGCAACATTCTTCGCGCCGCATACAATTTGCAGCGGCTCGCTTCCGCCCACATCTACCGTACAAACACTCAGCTTATCGGCATCAGGATGCTTCTCCCGCGTCACTACGCGTCCGACGACAACTCCGGTAACCCCTTTGTTGCGGGATTCCACGACATCGATCTCGATGCCGCCGCTTGTCATCAGCTCCGCCAGTCCTTCGCCCGTATAGCCGTTCAAATCGATATATTCACTTAACCATCTATAAGATACATTCATCGTATTGTCCTCCTATTCTCTAACCTTGCATGCGAACGAACTGGCCTAAGAAACGAGCATCATTCGTATAGAAATGACGAATATCATCAATGCCATACTTGAGCAGCGCGATGCGCTCCACACCCATGCCAAAGGCAAATCCGCTTACTTGCTCAGGATCATAGCCACCCATCTCCAGCACCCGTGGATGAACCATGCCGCATCCAAGAATTTCAAGCCATCCGGTGTGCTTGCACATCCGGCAGCCCTCGCCGCCGCATTGCGCGCATGAAATATCCACCTCAGCGCTTGGCTCTGTGAATGGGAAGAAGCTCGGACGGAGGCGAATCTGCGCCTGCTTGCCGAACATAAGCTGCGCGAACTGCAGCAATGTGCCTTTCAGATCGCTCATGCGAATGTTCGGCCCGATAACGAGGCCTTCGATCTGATTGAACTGGAACGAATGCGTAGCGTCATCATCATCGCGGCGATACACCTTGCCGGGGCAAATAACTTTGACCGGCGTCTTGCCGTTCATCGCCTTCATCGTCCGCACCTGTACAGGCGAGGTCTGCGTGCGCATCAGAATCTCATCCGTAATATAGAACGAGTCCTGCATATCGCGCGCCGGATGATCCTTGGGAAGATTAAGCGCCTCGAAATTGTAGTAGTCCGTCTCTACCTCCGGCCCTTCCGCAATCGTATAGCCCAATCCGATGAAAATATCCTCGATCTCCTGCGCCACCTTGTTCAGCGGATGCACAGCGCCTGCCGGAAGCTTGCTGCCGGGCAGCGTAACGTCGATCGTCTCCGCACGAAGCCGATTCTCTGTCTCCGCCTGCTGGAACGCGGATTGCTTCGCTTCAATAACAGCTTCAATAGCAGCGCGAACATCATTACCCACTTGACCAATAACCGGGCGCTCCTCTGCACTAAGTGCTCCCATGCCGCGCAGTATCTCGGTCAGCGCCCCCTTCTTGCCCAGGTACTTTACTCTCAAGTCGTTCAATTGCTGCGGGTCTGCCACTGTCGCCAGCTCACCAAGCGCCTCTGTACGCAGTGCTTCCAATCGTTCTTTCATTCCATCCATTCCCTTCCTCACAAAATAAAAAAAGGCCTTTCTCCCCGCAAGGGACGAAAGAACCGTGGTACCACCCTAATTCGGATTGCCAAAAGAAATGGACAACCCCTCATTACCGGCTGTAACGGGCCGGGGGCCGGGACTTCCCTACTTAATCGCCGCTCGGGCATGTTCAGGAGCCTGCTCAGGAGTGAACTTCAACAGCGTTCCACTTGCGAAGCCGCTCTCAATCCATGGCGCCTTCTCCCTGTGCACGAACTGCCGTTTACTTATCTCCATCATTGCATTGCTTGTATTACAAAGTATGCTTAGTTATCTATTATAAGCAAAGCTGAGCGCTGACGCAACAGGACTGCCCCTATAATCTTTATCGTGAATTTCACTCGCCAAAACAGCACATACATAGGCCACACCAAGCCCCCTATTGCTTGGCAGATGTGTACGAGGCTGCGACACGCACGGCCCGTGTCGCCGTCGCTGTGTTCCCGCTGCGATCCATAGCACTGTAAGTAAGTGTATACGTACCGGCAACCTTCGTGTTCACCTTGCCCCTTACCCTGACCGCCACACTTCCATCCATTCGATCATAGGCAAAAGCCCCCGGGTCCACGAACCTGCTCCCCGCCTCTACTTTCAGGAAATTCGGCCCCACCAGCATAATATGCGGTGCTGCCATATCCATCACCTGTACAATTCGGGTCACAGTCACCGTATTATTGCTGGCATCCGAGGCGCTGTAAGTCAGTGTATATCTGCCCGGCGCTTTTGTGTTCACGCTCCCCTTTACAGTTACAGCCACACATCCGTCCACCTCATCCCATGCCTCTGCCCCGGGCTCGACGTACATGCCGCCCCCCTCCACTGTCATCGGATTCACCCCTGTCAGCGTCAGAACCGGAGCCGTTGTATCCTTGACATCCAGGGAAGCCGCCGTACCGCTCTCCCGCATAAAGTCCTCGTCTCGGCAGCGGCCAACTCCCCATCTGCCGCCACTTGGTTCCATTCCCTTAACGAGGCTCACATTGTCCAGAACTGGCACCATGCCGCGGCTGTCAGGGTGCAGGGGGTACGCCGATTGTTCCATCACACGAACATTCCGTTTATTGACGATTGTATTGCCGCTGGCATCAGTTGCGCTGTAGGTCAGCGTATAAGTACCCGCTTCATTGGTGCGTACAACGCCCGAGACTTGCACAGCAACGCTTCCATCAACCTCATCGAATGCAGCCGCTCCCGGATCAACATACAGGCTGCCCCATTCAACGGTCATTGGATTGACACCGATTAATGTCATGACAGGCGCTGTTTTATCACGGCCCTGGTTGCTCTCTTTCATCTTGCCGGCACTGTCTGCCGCCACAAGCTCTTCGTGAACTGCCGCTGACACCGAAGGAGCCCCCTCACCATGTACAGGCACTAACCCGTACAGACCTCCTAATAAATAGGCTGCCCCCGTCAATGCCATCCAGCTTCTCAGCAGCCTTGCAGGCCGCTTGCCAAGAAATAAGCTATCCTTCATCGCAACCGCCTCTTTCATATTTTAATGATGACTACTACCTTCTCTACTAAATTCTATGAAGGCGGAAGATATAATAGTATCAGCATTTCATATGAAATATCGCGCATAAACAAAGAGGCACAGCATTCAGGAAGAGCGCCGGGATACAGACCTTTGTCTGCATTCCGGCATCTTCTTCTCCAAACGCTGTGCCTCATTAGATAGTGCCTGGTCTTTCATTCTAAGCTTTGCGCCGTCTCGCCATCGTCATGACGAGCGCCGCTATCGAAACGATACAGGCTGTAATGGATAGGATGAATGTTGCTGTTGTCATCGCACCGCCGTCATTATCGCCTTCCACTGCACCCCCGGCTGATTGAACCCCATCCGCAGCGGGAGCGGTTGTGTCACCGGCAGTGTTCGACGCTTCTGCACCGCCTGTATTCGCCGCAGCCTTATCAGCTGCATCTCCGCCGCCGGAAGCATTCCCTCCAAGACTGTGACCATCACCCTCAGCAGTCCCGGCGTTCACAACAGTCAGCGATGCTGGATATTTGGCATCCGTATTCGGTGCGCCGATCCACTCCACGACTTCGCCGTCGCTATAGGTTTGATAAGCCTTCCACACCAGATCCTTGGCGTCAGCGGCCACTTTGCCTTGCATGCGGAATTCTCCGAACTCCGTATGCGTCAGCCCGTCTCCTTCAGCCGTCCATGTAACGGATTTTACGATGCCGTCTCCTGTCGTCTCCAGCTCATACTTCCAGCCTGCCTTAGGCTCGATCCGTTTGAACTCCACGCCTTCCGCAATTGTTACCTTGACGCTCTTGGTCGTTACCTCTTCCTTCTCGCTCGGTACACGAACCGTGAACACCTCGTAGCTGCCCTGTTTCGTTTCCTTAGGCTGTACCGTAACATGCGCGCTCGCAAGCCCTGCATACAGGAACAACGATGTTACAATCGCAGTCATAATTACCCATTGCTTCATCTGTTTCATTATCACTAAGCCTCCTAAATGATAGACACCGTATACCAACCTCAACATTCACGCTCAGAAGTGAATCCTTGGTTATTATAACGTGCTGCCATCCGGATGCAATGACTCCAAAGGGCTATGCCATTGTGACAATGCTGTGACACCTCTACCCGCTATTCTCTATTCAAGAGCCCTTTCTCCAGCGCATACCGAGCCAGCTGTACCCGATTCTCCAAATGCAGCTTCTGCAAAATATTTTTCAAGTGGTTCTTGATCGTATGCTCGGATAGCCCGAACGTCTCCGCGATCTGCCGATTGGAATCGCCGGATGCGACCCGCTCCAACACCTCACGCTCACGCTGAGTCAGCGGCGTCCTGCCCTCTTCGGCAGGGGCAGCAGGGGAGCCTGCTCCAATGGCTGCCCCTGCCTCCCCGTAGGCCCCCGTCTTATTCGGGGCTTCACGGCCCCCAAGCGCCGGGACACTGCCGCTGCCATTAAACTCCTGCAGCATCCGGAAGGCCAGTTCCTTCGACAACGGCGCTTCATCGACGGCAACCGCGCGCAAATATTCCAGCCATGCCGAGGGCGACAAATTTTTGAGCAGGTAGCCCTGCGCCCCCCGCTTGATCGCTTCGAAGAGATCGGTAATATCGTCGGATACCGTCACCATGACGATTTTGATTCGCGGATCGGCGTTCTTAATGTAATGCGTCGCTTCCATCCCATTCATGACGGGCATATTAATATCCATCAGCACCAGATCCGGTTCCAGCTCGATCGCAAGCGCAACGGCCTGTTCTCCGTTAACCGCTTCACCGACAATGGTGAAGGACGGATCGCAGCTCACAATCTCCCTCATCCCTTCCCTTCCATGAGGGTGATCGTCTGCGAGCAGGACGCGAATTGCCCCTTTTTCTTTGGCGTCTCCTTCTTTCACTGCCTACGCCCCCTTCACAATCTCGACGATCATGCCGTCTCCCGCATTTGGCCCGCCGCTTGCAGCTATCCGCCTAATATCGAGTCTCCAGCCCATCGCCCGCGCTCTGCCCTGCATCATTCGAATGCCGTAACGACCTTTGGCCAGCAGCTCGGCTTCATCCGCACCAATTCCGTCATCCGCTACAGTACAGACGAAACCGCTGCCTGATGGCTGCGGTACTGCTCGAACCGTTAACCGCTCGGCATTCGCATGCTTCTGCACATTCAGCATCGACTCCCGAACGATGGCAAGCAGCTCTACCTTCTCCTTGCTCGTCAGATGGCTGTCCCGCAATTGCCAGTCCATGACCACCTTCAGACCTCCAAGCTCCAGCTCCTCCGCCATCCGCTGCACCGACTGCATCCATTGAACCTCCGTCTTGGCGGGCTCGCTCTGCAGACTTGCAATGGACTGCCGCACATCCTCGTATACATGCCGGACCGTGGAACGGATCTCGTCGGTCGTTGTCCGGATGTCCCCATGATCCTGCGCTTTCTCCAGCTTATCCAGCTTGACTGACAGCAGAAACAGCGATTGCGAGATCCCGTCATGCAGCTCGCGGGCCAACTGCTCGCGTTCCATGAAAGCAGCCTTCGCCGTCTGCTCCTGATGCAGCGTATCGGTAACATTCTCCATCATGCGGAACAATTTGCGCACCAGCGTCATCGTGATGAGGAACACCAGAACCGGAGCAAGCACATTGCCCAGATCCATAGATATGACCGGCAGCAGAAAGGCATGCCGCACATACTCCCAGAGCGCGAGCGTTACGGTCGGGATTACGAGAATAAGCCATTTGATCCGTTGATACGGCATGTCCGTTTCCCCTCCGATATCATTAATAGTTCGAGAACTCGTATTGCTCGACCTTCTCGTTATCCTCCTGATCCATTACCCGTATCTCCGCCTTCCACCTTCCGGCAAACGGGATATAAGGGCCTTCCGCCTTATAGTCCATTTTAACAAACCCCTCGAAGGACGTAATATCTTTATCATCCTTGTTCACTTCAAGCGGCACATCAATGGGCCCCATCTCCTCGCGATCCAGCGACCGCAGACGAAGCAGCGTAGACTTCGGCACTCCCGCCTTGTCTGGAAGCCATACTTTGAGCGTAAATTTGTTGACGCCCGGTTTGTTAGGCGAGATGCGGAGCGTCAGATGCATATCCGTGCCCATCTTATGATAATAGACCGGCGCATTCGCCGGCAGCGGACTAATATAAGTAAAGAGCGCGGCGACAGCGATAATAAGCGCCATAACTCCGATATCGACTCGCAGCAGCGAATACGCCGGAAGATCGCCCCTCCTTGCACGCAAATGCAGTACTCCCCCTACAATGAGGACGACACAGACAAGCCCTGTTTTGACCAGAAGCAGCGTTCCCCATGAGGTATAGAACAGATAGTCCCAGCCTGGCAGGAACAGCAGCGTCATCCCGACACCGGTTAGAATGAGCAGGGATAGTGAAATTAGCGCCGCCCGTGAGAAGCGCGCTGCAAAACGCCCTGCTTCCTTCCGGTCAGCAATCCACAGCACAAGCAGCAGCGCAAGCCCGCCTGCCAGCACTGCAGATGCAGCCAGATGAATGAAATCCATCAGCACAGTCGCAGCAGCCGGCTTGAACACGACCGCATGCCCGCTCCAGCTCTCCAGCCCCAGCAGGGCCGCCACCCACAGCACACGCACAACCTTGCCAAGCCGCAGCAGCGGGAAGCTGGCTACGGTCAGCACAATCAGTGCCAGCCAGCCGCGCCCCACAGAGGTATGAAGGAACAGGCGGCTGTAGTCTTCACTAGGAAAGCCAGTCAGTATATCTCTTGCATGGACGAATACAAAGACAAGCGCAGTTATGAGCAGTGCGCGCAGCGCCACCGGCTCCCATCGGCCTACTGCCTCCTTCAGCGCGTCTTGGCGCCCCCCCATAACCGACCATAGAACAAGTCCGGCTGCAAGCAGCATGACAGCATAATAAGCAATTCGCGCCGCATAAATAATAAATTGTCCCGTGGTCAACTGGGTCGAAGCAGTATGCCCTTCATGCCCCAGCTCATTATGAGGACCGAATGTCGAAGCATCGACCCCTTCAGGGGGATCGCCGACGACAAAGATGTAAGAGCCGTTGACGGGATGTCCGTCAGCCGAAATAATCTGATAGGACACCGTGTATACGCCTTCCCCAAGCTGTGGCAGTGACAAGAGGAGCGATTTGCGGTCGCTGCCAGTCACAGCCTTCTCCCCCGTTACCGGCTTCGAACGCGAATCGAGCACGGCAATCGACCCGACATTGGGTTCAATGGCCTCGTTGAAGAACAGCTCTACAGCTTGAGGAGAAGTATCCATCCCCGTATTGGGCTCAGGAACAGCACGCTCCATTTCCGCATGCGCCTCCACCGTGACAGGCGAACCGATCAGCAGCAGCATGAGCAGCAAGCCCGCAGTCAGTGCGGCACATGCTCTTCCTATAGAAACCATGTAACGCGGATATGCAAACATCGTGTTAAATGTCACTTCCTCTCCTTGATGAACATTGACTGCCAATGGGCAATGTCATCCATTAGTTTACTAAACGAACAGGGACAACACCATTCCATAAATTCGAACTTTTTATGAGCAACTAATAAATATTTATTGGGCATCATTCGTCCCTCCATAGCATTTACGATTATAAAAATATGAGTCACGGCAAGTTTTCATCGTCTTTTCAAAGGAAAAATTAGCCCTTTTTGGCACGGTTTTATGTCGAACTGAATGCCTTGACATACACTATATATTGGTGTAATTTAGTTTAATGTCATCAAGATATTGTGTATATAGGGGTTAAATACGACACCCATCTACAAGGAGTGAAACCGCTCGTGGATATTATTAAAAGGAACGGCCAGAAAGAAGAACTTATCTTCTCCAAATTAAAGAAAGTCATCGATTTCTCATGTGTGGGTTACAACGATTGCGATCCGCTCGAGCTGGAAACGGCGCTGCTGCCTTACTTCCGCAATAATATTACGACCAAGGAAATTCAGCGTACGCTCACGCAAGTAGCAGTAGAGAAAACCAGCATCGAACAGCCGAATTGGCAGTACGTTGCGGCAAAGCTGCTCGTGTACGATCTCTATAAAGAATCTGCCATCAACCGGAAGTATGGCTACTTCGGTTACGGTGATTTCTATTCCCTCATTACTTATTTGACCGAGAAGGGCTTCTATGGCAAGTACATACTGGAGCACTATACCCGCGATGAGATTCGCGAGCTCGGCAACTACATCTCGCCGGAACGCGATTATCTGTTCAACTATATCGGCTTGAAGACTTTGGCTGACCGTTACCTCATTAAAGGCTATAACGGCGAAGTGCTGGAGCTGCCTCAGGAGCTGTTCATGGGCGTTGCCATGCATCTGGCCATGAAGGAGACGGACAAGCTCGGCTGGGCCCGCAAGTTCTACGATGTGCTGAGCCGTCTGCAGATGACGGTCGCAACCCCTACTCTGGCGAATGCGCGCAAGCCGTTCCATCAGCTGTCCAGCTGCTTTATCGATACGGTGCCGGACAATCTGTGGGGCATCTACAATGTCGATTCCAGCTTCGCGCAAGTATCGAAGTTCGGCGGCGGCATGGGAATCTATATCGGCAAGGTACGGAGCCGCGGCTCCAACATCCGAGGCTACAAGGGCGTCGCAGGCGGCGTAGTGCCATGGATCAAGAACTACAACAATACAGCCATTGCGGTTGACCAGCTTGGCGTACGCTCCGGTGCTGTTGCGGTTTACCTTGACGTCTGGCACAAGGATATCCTTGACTTCCTCAATCTGAAGACCAACAACGGCGATGACCGGATGAAGGCACATGATATTTTCCCTGGCGTATGTATTCCCGATCTGTTCATGCGCAAGGTGCAGGAGCGCGATTCCTGGTTCCTGTTCGATCCGCATGAGGTTCGCTCTTACATGGGCTGGGCGCTTGAGGATTCGTGGGGCGATGAGTGGGAGCGCCGCTATGAGGAGTGCGTGAACAACCCGGTGCTATCTCGTGAAGAGGTTCCTGCCATCGACATTATGAAACGAATACTGACCAGCTCCTTCGAGACTGGCACTCCCTTCATCTTCTATCGGGATACCGTTAATCGCGCGAACCCGAATAAACATAAAGGCATCGTCTACTGCTCCAATCTGTGTACAGAAATTTGCCAGAACATGAGCCCGACGGAATATGTCACTACAACGCATGAGGACGGCATCATTACAACACAGGTGAAGAGCGGCGATTATGTGGTCTGCAACCTGTCTTCACTGAATCTTGGCCGTACACGCACGAAGGAAGAGATTGAAGAGGTTGTTTCTTGTCAAATGCGGATGATGGATAATGTTATCGACCTGAACCACTACCCGATTCCGCAAGCGGAAATTACGAACCAGAAGTACCGCGCCGTCGGCCTTGGCACAAGCGGCTATCATCAATGGCTTGCTCTGAACGGCATCTCATGGGAATCCGAGGAGCATCTGGATCGTGCAGACGAGCTGTATGAGTGGATTAACTACTGCGCAGTGAAGGCATCCATGGAAATTGCCAAGGAAAAAGGCGCTTATCGCGTATTTGAAGGCAGCGAATGGCAGACCGGAGAGTTTTTTGACCGCCGTGGTTATGAAGGGCCATTGTGGCAGAAACTAAAGGCTGATGTAGCAGAGCATGGCGTACGCAACGCCTGGATGTTCGCTATCGCGCCTACCGCTTCAACATCGCTCATAGCGGGATCTACAGCAGGCATTGACCCTATCTTCAACAAGTTCTTCGTTGAGGAGAAGAAGAATGCCGTCATTCCGCAAACTGCGCCGAACTTGAATGACGAGACATTCTGGTTCTACAAGGAAGCCCATCACATTGATCAGCACTGGAGCATCCGCGCAGCGGGCCGCCGCCAGCGTCACATCGATCAGGCACAATCCTTCAACCTGTATATTACGCCGGAATATACAGCCAAGGAATTCCTTGATTTGTACATGGCCGCATGGGAGAACGGTCTCAAGACCGTATACTATTGCCGCAACAAAAGTCTTGAAGTGGAAGATTGCGTAAGCTGCAGCGCCTAGAGCGCTGCAGCTTTGCTGCCAGTGGGAACTGCTGTTACAACAAGCGCTGGACGTGATCCATCGCCATTCAATCATATGCGCTTGATGCTGTGTTAAGTAATGAAGGAGGAACAACCATGGAGTTACAGAAGAAAAAGCTGTTCAATGAGGATGGCGACCGCGACTGGGGCAAGCGCCGCATGATCGGCGGCAACACGACCAACCTCATCGAGCTTAATAATGTCAAATACGATTGGTCAACCAAGATGTACCGGACGATGATGAACAACTTTTGGATTCCCGAGGAAATCCCTCTCGCCCAAGACGCGAAGGATTATCGCAATCTGTCGCTTTCCGAGCGCAACAGCTACGATAAAATCATCAGCTTCCTGATCTTCCTCGACTCGCTCCAAACGGCGAACCTGCCAAACGTGAATGAGTATATTACAGCGCCAGAGGTTAACCTGTGCCTTACCGTCCATACGTTCCAGGAAGCGGTACACAGCCAATCCTACTCCTATATCCTTGATAGCGTCTGCTCAGCGGAAGTCCGCGATCAAATCTACAACCTGTGGCGTGAAGACAAGAACCTGCTGAAGCGGAACCGTTTTATCACCGACCTGTACGAGAATTTCATTGCCAACCCATCGTCCCAGAACCTGATCAAGACGATTATGGCGAACTATATTCTTGAAGGCATCTACTTCTATAGCGGCTTCAGCTTCTTCTATGCGCTCGGTCGTCAAGGCAAAATGCTCGGAACCGTATCCGAGATCAAATATATTCAGCGGGATGAATTGACTCACCTCGCCCTGTTCCAAGGCATCTTCCGTGAAGTCCGCAAGGAGAATCCGGAATTGTTCACTCCTGTGCTTGTTGAAGAGCTGCGCCAAATGATGCGCACTGCCGTCGAGCATGAAATCGAGTGGGGCCAATACATTACGAACAATCAAATTGCCGGCATAACGAACGAAATTATCGATCAATACATTAAGTTCCTGTCCAACGAGCGTCTTCGCAAGCTTGGTCTGGACATCCTTTACCCGGAGATTGTGGAGCATCCAATGAAATGGGTCGAAAGCTTCAGCAACATGAACGGCATGAAAACCGATTTCTTCGAGCAAAAAGTAACCAACTACAGCAAATCCTCCAACCTGAACTGGGGCGACCTGTAAGCTTGCTGCGAAGTTGTACCTCCAGAGTCCCTTTGCGGTGGCTTTGGAGGTTTTTTCATATTAGGCCCCAGCAACCCTGTAAGCCAAGACTTAAGTCCGGTTTCAATACTAGACCCCAGACAATTCATCTGCCCGGGCCTTACCTGTAAGATAAGAGAAGTGAAACGAACTGGAGGAATTATCATGTCGGAAGAGCTTGCCTCCGCAACTGGAATTGCTGCACTTGTCTTTCTTTTATTTGCGCTTTTTGCCGGATATGGTATCGGCAGCATCGCCTACCGGAATACAGTGACACATATGCGCCGCTCTGCCCGCTTCAATCTGGCTCTACTGGCGCTGATGGGGATGACGGCCGCAATTATCATATCGATATTCCTGTACGCGGTCACATGGAGTCCCTCTCTAATATGGAACACACTACTCTATATCCCGTTAGTCATGGCTCCGCTTGCAGCTGTTATTATACTTGCACTGCCCCGGCTGCTCCAGCTTGCCCGGCTGGTGCCAGACAACAGGCATGACGCTGCCAGCCGCACGAAGCGAAGGGCTGCTGCCGATGTACGGCTCGTCGTTCCCGTTCAATCGCTAACCATCGGCGCTCTGGTCTGCATTTATCTGCTTCTCTATCCTCTGCCGGTACCGGCAGGCACCGAATTGCTCATTATTACGCTCGTTATGCTGTCAGCTGCTGCACTGCTGGCATGGAGACAATCGATTCGTCGCAGACGCATCCATCGTGACGACGGGACATCGCTTATTCATTCCGTTAAGCGAATCAGTGTGTACACATCCGCATGCGGACTGATCGTTCTCGGCATCACTTATCCTGCTCTTAATGTCAAGCAAGGCCTTAATTCCTTGAACCCTAATCGCGGGGACGATTATGGAACTGTAGACTTTGGAATTAGCAGCGACCCCATAGAGGGCGTTCAGAACAACAAGTCAGGCGACAACGCCGAGACTATCGATCCGATCAAGCATAATAACCAGAATGCTGATCCTTTCCAGAACCAGAAGCCGCGCAACCAGAATGTGGGCCCCCGCCTAAGCGAGCAGCAGGAGAGCCGGATCATCAATTCTGGCAAGCCAGACCAGCAGAGCGAGATTGGTCATCCCGGCACAGGCAATCAGCAGAGCAGCCTTAATTTCGGCAAGCCCGGCCAGCAGCAGCAGAGCGAGATTGGTTATTCTGGCTTGGGCGAACAGCAGAGCAGCCAGATCATTAATTTCGGCAAGCTCCACCAACTGCAGAGCGAGATCGGTTATTCTGGCTTGGGCGAACAGCAGGATAGCCCGTTCGTTGATCCCAACTCAGGGGAGCAGCAGAAGGAGATGATTGGCATGAAAGGCCAATCCGTTGCTGACCTATACCAAAGAGGGTTGTTCACTAACGCGCTGGTCATGCGCATAGAGAACAACCCTCTTCTGTGATCTCAATCGATAGGCTGCCTGGTTCTCCAAATGAGAGATATCTGATGTGCTCCCTACTCAGAAGGCAGAGAAGGAAACCTGCGAAAGTGCAGGAATTTCAGCCAAAGACAGCACTAGGAGATAAAATACATGCGAGGAGGCTGGAATTGACCGCAGCAATGGGCCGCTCGAAGAAAATAAGACGGAATACCTGCACTTTGGCAAGCATTTCGTCTTTAAGCAGGCTGAAACGAGAGAAATCCTGCCTTTGCGCAGGAATGTTCCCCGTTATGGGACTGCTCCTCTCCTCCCGTCAGGAAGTATTGCAGCTGCCTTTTAACGTGCTATTATTCCGCAGCCATCCTGTTCTTGCAGAACTCCGGCCAGTATTGCTCCATAATAGGAGGGCAGCCGCGGGGCGAGTCCCAGATGTATACCCAGCCGCACTGCTCCGAACAGTCGGCATCAGCCGTCCATATGCGATCATAATCATTGCTCTCTTCTATGCCGCCAAAATCCTCAAGCTGATCCATTCCCTGCAGCCCGCTCTCAGTGACATCGATCCACATCCCCCGAACGTACCGCTCTTCACGGAAGGCTGATTCATCCCTTATCAGAGCAGGATAGGCTCCAACATCTACAAGCCTGCCGACAATGCGTCCCGGACGTGCAGCAATCATCCTATTAGACACAACGTGATGATTCGCTTGTCCTGGCAGCAGCGAGCCATAGATAAACACAGAGATAACGTTGTGATTCATTCTGATACGGCCCCTTTCACCTCGGTACCTTTTCAGGCCATCTGGTTGCGGTGTCTGTACCAATTCTCAAACAGGTTTGCAGGAATCGGCTTTGTAAAATAAAAGCCCTGCGCTTCCTCGCATTGACGATCACGCAGAAAACGAATCTGCTCGTCATTCTCGACGCCCTCTGCCGTAACTTTGAGCTTCAGATGTTTGGCCATTGCTGTAATGGTCGTTACAATCGCAGCATCGCTGCCATCCTCAGCAAGATCATTAACGAAGGAGCGGTCGATCTTCAGCTTATCAATTGGGAATTTCTTCAAATAAGCCAGCGAGCTGTATCCGGTGCCGAAATCATCGATGCTGATCTGGACGCCAATCGCCTTCAAGCTGGTCAGCATCTCCGTCGCAAACTCCACATCGCTCGTCATACTCTCCGTTATCTCCAAGTCCAGATATTGCGGATTCATTCCTGTTTGCTCAAGAATCGCCATTATGCGCTCCGCCAGTCCATGCTGCCGGAACTGCCGCATAGATAAATTAACCGACATCATGATCGGCGGGAGGCCTGCATCCTGCCAAGCCTTGTTCTGCTTGCATGCCGACTTGAGCACCCATTCGCCAAGCGGCAGTATTAAACCGTTCTCTTCGGTAAGCGGTATGAACTCTCCTGGCGGCAGCAGTCCACGCTGTGGATGATGCCACCGGACAAGCGCTTCGACACCAACTACCTTGCCGGTATTCAAATTAACGAGCGGCTGGTAAGCAAGCGTGAATTGCTCCTGCTCCAGCGCCCTGCGCAAATCGCTCTCCAAGCGGAGCCGATCATGTGCTGTCACATTCATCTCCGGCATATAATTCGCAAATTCATTGCGATGAACCTTCGCGCTGTACATCGCAGTGTCCGCATTTTTAATCAATACATCAACGCATTCGCCGTCCTGCGGAAAAAATGAAATGCCGACACTTATCGTCACATGATATTCCGCTTCGCCCAATACGAACGGCGCATCGAACAACCCCATAAGGGCTTGGGCATGCTTGTCTGCTGCTGCCTTGTTCTCAAGATCCGGCAGCAGGATGACGAACTCGTCCCCTCCCATGCGGAATACGTGGTCGGGCTTAGCGGCAGCATGGCGCAAGCGCTGCGAGACAGCCTGCAGCATTTCATCACCAAAGGAATGGCCCAGCGCATCATTAATCGTCTTGAATCGGTCAATATCGAGCAGCATAATTGCGAGCCGATTGTCGTTCTGCCTTGCCCGCTGCATCTCGGCATTCAACCGTTCACCGAACAAGCGGCGATTCGCAAGTCCTGTTAATTCATCATGAAACGCCAAGTAATTGATTCGTGAATCCGAGCGCTTTTGCTGCTTGAACGGCTCTTCGATCGTAACGTAATAAATGCCCTTCAGCAGAAAATAATAGCCTACAAGCTTGTACAGGTGACCGAACAGCATATCGGTGTCATTCATGCTGTTTCCAAGAATGAATTGAATATTCGCGAACAGGAAGAACACCATTGACTGCACAATGGTAAGCAGCGCCTGCGGGCGTTCATTGCGGTTGCTGTACAGAATAGTTCCTATCGTGATCAGATAAGACAGGAGAATGACCGTTTTGCTTACAGAACGCAAACCAACGAGGCTCATTCCGGTCAGCAGCTCCGCTGAGGGTCCAGCCAGGTAGTAAATGATAATCGCGAGCAGTGCTCCGATTCCTAGTGCGGTGCCGACAACAGGCAGTCTTTGGGTGGCAGCAATCGGCATATCCTCCTTGCGAAAAATAAAATAGAGGCCGATTGCGCCAGTCATTTGAGCTATTGCGGCAAAAATTAGCGTCATGGACGTATCGCCGACGGGCTGATAGAACGGCATGCCTTTCATTGTGAGCGCATGCAGCATATCGAACAAGCCGACAACACCGAACAGTGCAGCCGTGTACAGACGCTGGCGGGAAAGCGATTTTGCAAAGAAAAGCCAGCCTAACGCAAGCATGGTGAAGCTAACCGCAAAGCTGATGAATTCCGTGCCGGAGTGAATAAACAAGTAGGTATGTTCAGGGATCAATACATATAACTCACCATGAAAAATTCTCATGATAATAAAGCCGGATATGGCGACGAAGGCTGTCCAAATCGTAATTTTTTCCGCTCGGTTAATTGACACGTTGTCCTCCTTTTTGAAGGAAAGCCAGAAGATGTCTATTTATTGTATGATGAATAGATTTGCCGAAATATTGCAGTGTGCGATCATACTCTGAGCTTCATGCTGATTTGAGAAACGCTGAGACAAGAAATGCAGCCCTATCATTGCCGATATGAGAGATAATGTCTATAAGTACGATAGTTGCTGATACTTGCTGGTGTTGCTGGTGTTGTTACTTGATACTGCTACTGCTACTTGATACTGCTGCTGTTACTTGATGCAGCTGCTGTTACTTGATACTGCTACTGTTACTGCTACTTGTATCGCTATAGATTACCTATGTACCAGGTTAGTGAAAAATCCCCTGCCGAATAAGTGTTTCATAAACGGTGACTTTCCTGCGATAATGCAGCTTTTTTCTCATTCCTGCGTGCTGAAGCTGAAATGCCTGCCAAAACGCAGGTATTTCCACCACATTTGCTCCAATCAATCATTTCCGCTTAATATTCCTGCACTTACGCAGGCATTTCAGCATTTGCGGTCATTTTAAACCGGAAATCCTGCATTTACGCAGGCTTCCCCTTCATTCTCTGCTAAAGTAACGAAATCAGTCGCTTTTTTCGTTAGGAGCCTTTTTTATCTAAACGTTGATTAACTCTGAAGCCCGCCGGGCTTCTCAACAAACTGATCTATTGTGGATGCTGCAGCACAATGCCGGCAGCAAGGAGCCCCTGTCTCAATGCAGCTGCGAATTGCACCGCATGCGGACCGTCTCCGTGCAGACAGATCGTCTCCGCCTGCACAGCTGCCTCAATGCCCTCGGAAGTGCGGACAGCTCCGCGGACAATCATGTCCAGCGCTTGACCGACCGCTGCCTTCGGCTCCGTCAATACCGCATTCGGCATATTCCTCGGCGTTAATGTACCGTCACTCCGATATGTCCGGTCAGCGAACACCTCGGATACCGCCCTCACTCCCTGCTTCTGCGCTTCTTCAAGCAGCAGGCTGCCGGACTGGCCATACAGGAGCAGCCCGTCATCGAGCGATTTGACCGCACGCACAACAGCTTCGGCAATATCGCTGTCCCGGCCCGCCATATGATAGAGCGCCCCATGGGGCTTCACATGGCGAAGCGTGCTGCCGGCAGCGCGAACGAAGCCGTAGAGCGCTCCTACCTGATAGAGGGTAAGATCATAGGCCTCCACAGCAGTGATCGCCATCTCGCGGCGTCCGAAGCCCAGTCGGTCTGGCAAGCCAGGATGAGCGCCGATGGATACGCCGGCAGCTGCCGCCCGCTCGACCGCTTCGCGCATCGTGTGGGGATCTCCGGCATGAAAACCGCAGGCAATATTAACACTCGTCACATACTGCAGCAAAACCTCATCCTGTCCAAACGTATAGGCACCGTAGCCTTCGCCAAAGTCGCAATTCAGATCGACGGTTGGCGGCCTTGGAATTCCGCTCGATTGGGGTTTATATCCCCTCATCACTTGGGGTGTAGCTCCCTTCATACTCATGAGCCGTTCTCCCCTCTCATGATCAACTGGAACAGCAGAAGCCAGTATTATAGAAGTAATAACGGATGCGTAACATCACTATGGCATCCGACAACAAATTCCTGCGGCAAGCTGCCGCATATCACGCTCGAAGGCAATTTCGATTCTTTGCGCCTCGGCCAGCGTCACGCTGCGGAATGTAATCGCAGCTCCCGGCCTGGCCTGCGCAAGCAGCGGCAGATCCGCTGTAATGACATGCGCAATCTTGGGATAGCCGCCTGTCGTCTGGCAATCAGCGGCCAATACGATTGGCATGCCGCCGGACGGCAGCTGTACCGTGCCGGGGACAACGCCATGCGACAGCAGCTCTGTGCTGTCGCTAAGTTCTAACGGGGGGCCAGCCAGCCGGACCCCCATCCGATCCGATGCCGGAGCGACGTTATACCGCTCCGTGAAGAAAGCCCTTCGGGCCGCTGCGCTCAGCCGCCCGAATTCGCTCCCCGGCATCGCGCGCAGCTCGATGCCGTCCGCTGCACCGCCGCCGTAGGCAAGCGGCGGCGCGAACCAGCCCGGGGCCGCAAAGCCATTGCGGCCCCGCGGCTGAGCCCCGGCGCGCGCGGCAAGCTCCGCGCGCCACAGACGCTGCCAAGCGGCGCGCGCTCCGCCAGCGCTGTCGCGCTCGCCGCATGGCAGCGTATCGCCCGCCTGCAGCGGGCGGCCGTCCACGCCGCCAATGCCTGCGCGGACATCCGTGCTGCGGCTGCCAAGCACCGCCGCCGCATGGATTCCCCCGGCCACCGCGATGTATGCGCGGCAGCCCGCAAGCGCCGCGCCGAATGTGATCCGTGATCCGGCGGCAGCCCATAGAGGCCGCCACATCGGCAGCTCCTCGCCATCCATATGCGGCGACATGTGCGCACCGCATATCGCCAGCAGCATATCGCGCTCCACCGTCAAGGTTGGTCCGACGAGCGTCAGCTCAAGCCCCGCCGCGCCTTCTTCATTGCCGACGAGCAGATTCGCCGTCCTCAGCGCATAACGGTCCATCGCCCCGCCTAGCGGAATACCGTCCCTCCGCCAGCCTGGGCGGCCCAAATCCTGAATAGTCGTATAGAAGCCGGGCTTCATGACAGTTAAGCTCATTATCGATCTCCCCATGCTTCCATTTGCTGTTTGCCTATCGGTACGAAACGAATACGGTCTCCTGCCCGAAGCAGGGACGGCTCTTCCTCCGCCGAACGGAACAACTCCATCGGCGTTCTGCCGATCAGCTGCCATCCGCCCGGAGAAGAGAAGGGATAAATCCCCGTCTGCCCGCCTGCAATGCCGACCGATCCTGCCGGAACGCGGCTGCGCGGCGATGCTTTGCGGGGCTGGCTCAGCTCCCGCGGAAGCCCGGTCAGGTACGGAAACCCGGGCATAAAACCGATCATAGCCACTGTATATTCGGGAGAGGCATGAAGCTCTACGAACGATTGGACGCTCAGCTCCGCGCGTTCTGCAGCTTCCTGCAAATCCGGCCCATAGGCGCCGCCGTAGCATACAGGGATATCGATCAGCCGCGGCCTGCCCGCAGCATGCTTATGTTCCCGATGCAGCAAGCTCTCTACTTGCGCAATCGTTTGCTCGTAAGGCAAACGCAGCGAACGCTCCGCTTCTGACATCGATGCCAACACTTTGACAGGATCATAAACGATTGTCACGGTGTCATAAGCAGACACTGCATCCTCCATCCATTCCGGCCCAACTATCCGCAGCAGCTCGGCTGTATCAGCCATCATTTGCGGGTCTGCGGGCGCCTTGCAATCCCCAAGACGCACTACTAGCGCTCTGTCGCCGAGCGGCTCAACGCATAGATCCGTTCTATCGGAGTTACTCACAAAATTCCCCTTCTTTGACAAGGATGCTTTTTTGATATAATGGATTGGAAGTTAATTCCGTGAACCCCTAATCAATACTAGTTTGTACCATTCCAGTGTTCTTGTCTAGCCTCTTTCTAAAGCTTTGTTAAAACTTTTTTCATAACCGTATCGTCATTGCATCAGGAGGAGAAACATCCATGCTATCCGCTACCCATTTAGGTAAGAAATATAGAGGCATATGGGCGCTTGAGCCACTATCCCTGCAGCTCAATCAAGGCATGTACGGTCTGCTCGGTCCCAATGGAGCCGGCAAATCCACCTTGATGCGGCTGCTGGCCGGCCTGCTGGCCCCTTCGACGGGAGACGCTGTGATCAACGGCCTGTCTGTGCGCAGCGGCAGCAATGTCCGCCTGCAGATCGGCTACGTCCCGCAGAACTTCCAGATGTACCCGCAGCTGACGGCACGCGAATGGCTCCGCCATGTCGCCAAGCTCAAAGGCATCGGAACGCGCAAGGAGCAGGATGCCGAGGTAGAGCGCCTCCTTCATACCGTTCATTTGACCGCGAGAGCCGACCGCCCTGCACGCACTTATTCCAGCGGCATGGTCAAGCGCCTCGGCATCGCGCAAGCGCTGCTCGGCAGTCCGGTTGTTGTTATCGTGGACGAGCCGACGACCGGACTGGACCCGGAAGAACGGGTAAGACTGCGCAATGTATTAGCAGAGCTGGCGCTATCCAGTGTCGTGCTGCTGTCCACTCATGTGCTGAGCGATGTAGAGTCCAGCTGCGGCAATGTCATCGTCCTTGGAAACGGAAAGCTTCATTATAAGGGACGGCTCGCGGGCCTCGCTCATTTTGCCGAAGGAAGGCTCTGGGAGTGGGAGGCATCCCATCATGAATGGCAAGCCATCGCACAGGAGCGGCTGCTGGCAGCACGCAAGACAGCCGATGGCGTCCTATGCAGAGTAATCGCCGATGAACCGCCCAGTCCGTACGCCGCAGCCGCCGTGCCTTCTATGGAGGATGGCTACCTGGCGCTGATCGGCAGCTTGCCGGATGTGAACGGGCGATGAGGATTCTGCTGCTGCAAATAATACTGGAGCTCAGACTGCTGGCCAAGCTTCGCTGGCCGCTGCTCCTCCCCCTTCCCGCGTTCGGCTGGATGCTGCTGGAAGGGTCAAGCTCCGATTCCTACGCCTCAGGCGACATTAACCTGTATGCGGTCGATGCTCATGCGATGATTATGCTGTTTGCGATGGCCGTGCCTATTCTGCTCGGCGTACTGCTCATTCGCCGCGATACGCTAAGCAGTATCTACGAGTGGAGCCTTAGCCTGCCGGTTCCGAATGGCGTTATTATCGCGAGCAAATGGATCGCCGGATTTCTGTACAGCAGCCTGTTCACCGTGGCCGCTCAAGCAGCCTACCTTATATTGGTCTGGCAGCATGGGCTTCCCTGGTCTTCAGCGATGAAGCCGGTTCTGTTCTTCAGTATGCTGTACGAAATGTCGTTCGCAGCGGCCGTAGCGCTCGGACTTATATTGGGAGCGCTGATGCCGCTCAGGTTCTCATTGCCGATCGCGTTCTGCGGCTGGATGTTCGGCTCCCTGTTTGTGCCTATTTTTCTGGCGAGCAGCTTCCAATGGCATCCGCTTAAAGCTTTTAGCTTTAACCATCTCATCAGCAACTCATCGTTAATGACGAATGAAGGCTGGTTCTACGGGTTAAATTCTTTGGAGTATAAGCTGTTACTACCGTTCGTGGCCCTGTTCAGCTTGTTCATGCTGACCGCGACTGCTGCGCTGGTCGCCCGGGTCAGACCTGTGCGCAGGCCGGCGATGCCCGCCATCATTATGTTGGCAGCCCTGCTCCTGTCAGGCATCTCGTATATCCCTTACGGCATGTTGTGGAAGGACAGGTATGGGCAGCTGGATGCCATGCGCGCCGCCGCGCCGCCGCAGACCGCCGTCATGCTGCCGCATGAGCCCTATACCTTCCGCATTGACAGCATGAAGCTGGATGTGATGCGGCATCCTGACGATCGGCTTGAGATGACCGCTGATATCTTATTGCCTACAGACAAGGACGGCCGATTGATTCCATCCGCTCCTATGATCGAAGAAGTGAAGCCGCACAAGGAAGGCTTTGTCTCCTTCCTGCTGGACCCGCTGCTGAAGGTTCATTCCTTCAAGCTGGATGGCGCCGATATCCCTTGGCAGCAGGATGGCCCGTTTATTTCCTTCGAGCAGGCAAGGCTGCTTGATACGGCAGGCGACCAGCATTCCATTGCGATTGGCTATAGCGGTACAATTAATAGATGGATGCCGAATTACAGCTCCGAGAGCTATGCGGCATTCGCAGTCGGCCATAATGTTTTTCTGCCTGGCCATTTCGGCTGGTTCCCGCTGCCTGGCGGCAGCGGACTTTACAGCGATAATCTCAATTTGCTGCCCAGAGGGGATATAATCCGCTACTTGCGTGCAGACTTTGAATTGACAGTAAGTGGGTTCCATGGCCCGATCTATTCCTCTCTTCCTGCGGCGCCTGATGATACGCCCCAGAGGAGGCATTTTGCCCGGCATGCGGCTGAAGCTCCTGAGCTGATCGGCGGGGATTTCCGCACGGTCCGTATCGAGGGTGAACCGGTTACTATTGTTACGACAGCCGGCAATGTGGAGGAGAGCAGGGCGTTTCTGCAGGAGCTGAAGCGAAAGCGCAGCTATTATGAAGCATGGCTGGGCGAGCCGCTTGATGCCATCCGGCAGATTGTTTATTTTCCGATGAACCAGCTGATCTGGAACTCGGTGAACACGGGCCAAAGCTATGCCAACGGAAATACGATCTATATTAGCGCAACCAAGTATCAAGGATTTGGCTTTGATCAGCTGCAGCGGGTAATGGGCAAATTGATCTTTGGCGACCTTGTTAATATGCACCAGCATGTGAATAATTGGGAGGATTATAAGGACCCCAATGAAGATTATTCCATGATTCAGGAGATCCGCGCGCTTATTTTGTCGCTGGAGCATCTGGATGGACTTCCTCGTGAGCAGTTGGCCCGTGATTCCATTATCTACGGATGGTTCGCCTTGGGAGAACCACTGTCCAACAAGATCAAGGAAGCCTATATGGAAGGCAACGGCGAGCTGGTCAAAAGAGTGCTGAAACGCTTCCTCGACCAAGGACTGTATATAGAGGACTTCAACGAACATGGAGGCCTCATCGTTAATTACAGGGGCAATCAACAGTATCAATACCCCGCAATCAATTGGCAGAATTGGCTGAACGTGTGGAATGAAGAGAAGGGCAGGTGATACGACGTGACAGATGATGAATTGCTGCAGGGAATGGCCGCTGGCGATCAGGCATGCTTCGAAGCGCTGATCCACCGCTATCATGCGCCATTATCCGGGTTTCTGCAGCGCCAGCTGAATGATGCGGGCAAAGCCGAGGACTTCGTCCAGGAGACCTTTCTTCGGCTGATCAAGCAGCTGCAGCGCAAGGCGGCGCCCGACAACGTCCAGGCCTGGCTGTATCGGGTA
Organism: Paenibacillus oenotherae; assembly: GCF_019443105.1. GTDB lineage: Bacteria > Bacillota > Bacilli > Paenibacillales > Paenibacillaceae > Paenibacillus_Z > Paenibacillus_Z oenotherae. The sequence continues at coordinate 101,825 of NZ_JAHZIJ010000003.1, read as the reverse complement.
GCCCTTAACATGTGCCGCGACTACTGGAAGAGCGCTCAGTATCGAACCGACCGTTTCCCATACGAGGAGCCGCCGGAGCAGCGGGATGCAAGCCCTTCCGTTGTGGAGCTCGCCGAGCGGCAGGAGACGCGGAAGGAAATGCAGCAATCGCTGGATTCACTGCCTGAGGTTCAGAAAGAGATTATTACGCTGCGCTTCTATCAGGATCTGAAGCTGCAGGATATTGCCGATATTCTCAGCCTGCCGCTAGGCTCGGTCAAAACCCATTTATATAACGGTTTACGCAAATTAAAATCACGTCTTCGTCCTGAGCAAACAGAGATGAAGGAGAACAAGGGAGGCAACCGGTATGAGCGCGCCAAAAGACAATGAAATTAAAGAGCTCGAGGATGAGCTTCGCCAGCCGTTGTCGCAAATGATGATCAAGCCTGTATCCTCTATCGATACGAACATGCTGATCAAAGCGCTTCAGCCAGCCTTCGACACCTTGAAGGAGTCGGCAGAGGCGGAACGTTTCACAAGAAGAGAATCCGTCCGCTCCCGTCGGCCTTCCCTCATTCGGCTTATGCGCTCACAGCTGTCCTCGTATTCCAGAATGTACTGGCTCGCAAGCTTGTTCGTATTCGGCATGCTGCTCTACATGCTGCCGACCGAAGGCCAAATTTCCCACACTACGGTTGGAAATACCTTTACCTTCGTGCTGCCTGCCCTGCTGCTGGCTTCCCTTGCCTACAGCTTCCGGACGTGGAACAAGGAAATGCGCATAATCGAAAGTATCACGCCGTATCCTCCCGCGCTGCTCCTTATCGTGCGGATGATGATTGTCATCGGCCTCAATCTGCTGTTCGGCATTGCGGGCTCTATCTATATGGATGCAAAGGTCGAAGCCTTTCCTCTTCTCCCGTTCATGCTCCAATGGCTGTCGCTCCTGCTGCTTCTGAGCGGCGTAACTGCTTATGTGCTGATGTGGAAAGGCTTCAAGTCTGCTTTCTTCTGCGCGGTCATTCTATGGATCGGCTGGCTGAGCATCACACAGGTTGATTCCCCGATAAGCAATCTGGCGGATCACCGGAACTGGATCTCCATGCAAGGAACAGCGCTGGCTGCGGGACTTCTGCTTCTCGCACTTGCCTGCCGCAGAAGCTTCGGAATCAAGCTGCTGCCCTAGCAAGCTGCCCACTGCAATTACGAGAAGAGGAGGCATGACATCCATGCTGGAACTGCATCAGCTCATATGGAATCGCAAACGGGCTGACTTCCGCCTGCGCATTCCAAGACTGGCTATCAAGCCAGGCATCACCCTGCTGGTCGGGCGCAATGGAGCAGGCAAATCCTCCTTGCTTCAGCTCCTGGCCACCGCCCAATTCCCCAATGAAGGGGATATCTGCTACAACGGCCTGACGGCAGACCGCGACCTGCCATACATTCGCTCGCAGATCGGCTTCGTCCCGACCGGCATTGAGCTGTATGAAGAGATGAAGACGGAGAAGCTGCTCTATTATCTCGCAGAGCTCAAGGGAGGAGCCGCTCCCGGCGAGCTTGACCGACTGATGGAATCCTTCCATCTTATGCCCTTCCGGAATCGCAGGATCAAGACCCTGCCGCAAGGGATACGGCAGCGTATCGCCCTTGCACAGGCGTGGATCGGATCACCGCCGTATATTTTTCTGGATGAGCCGCTTAATGCGCTGGATTCGCTGGAACGGCTCCGTTTCATCCGTTTCGTGGCTGCACATTCCCGCAATCGGACGATCGTCGTCTCCACTCATGAGCTGAATGAATGGGAGGCCTGGTCCGACAGAGTATTATGGCTGGACGAAGGAGAGGCGCAATTCCACGGCACACTTGAGGAATGGATCAGCGATCTGCCGCTTGGCGTATGGGAGGGAGAGATAGACGCCGTCCATTACCATCATCTTGATCCGGCTCATGTACTGCACATGCGGACAGATGAGCAGCATTGCAACGTGCGGCTTCTCGGCAACGAGCCGCCCGCTCCGCAGTTCACCCGGCAGCTGACTACGCTTGAGGATGCTTATTTCATACGCTGCAGAAGCCGCTCCGCAGAACTTTTAGACACCGGTTCATGACCTTGTTGGATAGAGGGGCATGAGCCGGTTTCTCTTTTTCCACCCCTCTCCCCCCCCCCTGATACCAGCTAACAAAAAAACACTGTAAATTGTTGCAAAATTCGCATTCCGACATTACAATCTAGACAGGACTTCAGTTCGACAATTTTCTCGCCTGAAAGGTCTTAAGAAGGAGGCACTAAGTCTTGGACACGTATCAGTTGGAATCTCTGTCTATCACTTATGACGATCAAACAACGAGACTGCAATACACATCTGCCGGGCTCGTCGTTGTGACAGATACAGGCTATCGGCTCTGGTATATCGAGGTTGACGGAATGACACAATTGGAGCTGCTGCAAGCTTTTCATGAACGTGACAATATTCGTGTCGCTTTGACAGGCAAGACGGCAAGCGGTCAACAATTTGAAGGCATCGGTTACTTGCATCCGAATGTTGCACATCATGCCGCTGCAATACGGGGAGATGGTGAACTAACAGGCTTCTGATCTCATAGCTAGTGTGATTCGCGTATGAACATTCGGTTAGGGGGAAGATTATTTTGAACAAAACAGACATCTTGCACAAAAGGAATAAGCTGCTCGTCATACTCGTATGGTGCTTCCTCGGCATTGGCCTATTAGGAGACATCGTAACGGATACGGGACTAGACTCCATACTTGCCCTTATCTATGCAGGCGTTGCAACGGGGGGCGTGCTGACACTCCTTATGTACAAGCGTTGGCTGATCAACTACCTCATGTACTTTATTGTCATCAGCATTGCCATCATTACTTATGTTCTCATCACTACCGGCCCGATTCTAACGACCTATCTGATGGTTTACGTCAGTCTCGGCGTCGCCTCGCTCTACAATAACTACAAGCCGATGCTGCTGTCTTCCCTGTTCGGGCTGCTGTACACGAATTTTTTCTGGTTCCAGTATCGCGAAGAGATTTTTGGCGCTTTTCAGGATGACAGCCTGATCTCCTTTAATTTGTTCTTCGTCTTAACGGCCGGCTCTATGCTGACAGCCTCCATATTCGGGCAGCGGCTGCAGGATCAAGTACTGGTTCAGCATGATGAGACAATCGTCGCCAAGGAACAATCCGAGCATATGCTGGAGCAGCTTCAATCCTCGGCTCAAGTACTGGAGCAATTCAGCTCCGAGCTGAGCGGCCATACGATGACTACCCGGGCGATCTCCAAAGAAATGACGACTTCTTTCTCTGAGATGTCCGTCAGCATTGAAACGCAAACCCGCAGTATTAGCGATGTTAGCGATGCTGTTCAACAGATGGACAGCCACGTAAAGCAAGCGTCGATGAATGCTACTGTACTGCGCGGCCTGTCAGAATCAACGCAAGAGCTGACCGGTTCCGGAAGCAGCGAGATGAGCATCCTGTCTCAAGAGGTATCTCGCGTGGCCGATATTATTATGGCAACGGCGGAACGGATGCACGAGCTGAATACCCAGAATGAGCAGATTAGCGAAATCGTCCTCAAAATTACAGCTATCTCCAACCAGACGAACATGCTTGCGCTGAATGCCGCGATTGAGGCTGCACGTGCAGGCGAGCATGGCAAGGGCTTCGCCGTTGTATCAGGCGAGGTGCGCAAGCTGGCCGATACGTCACGTCTTGCCGCAGAAGAAATTGCGTCCATCGTGGAGAATATCCGTGTACGAACGCTTGAGTTAACCGATCAGGTGGCGCTTGGACAGCAAGCCGCCGCAGTCAGCCTGAAGGCGACGAATACGGTAGACAGCGTCTTCCGTGATGTTGCAGGCAATACGACAGAGGTGCTGGCACAGTCCGAAGCTGTGGCCGAGCTTGTCCGCGAGCTTCAGAGCATCAGCCACACCGTTGCGCAGGAGATGTCGCAGATCGCCGCCTCCACTGAGCAGAATATGGCCTCCGTACAGGAGATGCTCGCTGGACTCGAAACCCAGGACAGCAAGATCAACTCCGTGGCCGAGAGCGCCGTTCAACTGGAGACGCTGACGAAGCGGCTGCAGGCGATGAACGAATAGATACAGGAGCAGCCCCAGTGAGTGGGGCAACTCTTCTATAGCTTCGCGTGCTGTGAGCTAAGCCAGGCGAAACATGCGAAACGGCAGTTTTTTTCTCGTTTCTGATCCCATGAAGGTGAAATGCCTGCCAGCGTGCAGGTATTTCACCTTCGTTTCCCTTTATCGGCCGATTTTTCCTCAAATTCATGCACGATCACAGGAATGTTACCATCTACAGCGTCTTGCAGCCGAAATTCATGCACATTCGCAGGCTTCTTACTCCATCATGCTGCCGTCAAACCACAGTTGGACAAGTTTTTTTCGCACCGTGCGCGGTGCTCGGATTCACACAATCCGAAACCGGGCAAGATCAGTACCGCTGACCACGATAGGCTTGTCACCAAGCTTCATTACGCTGTAGGACACAATTGCCTCCAGATTATATTCATTCGTCATGCCGCCGTCGGCTGCCACGAATATAAGTCTTTCGACCATGCGGTTGTCCACTCTGATCTGATTATAGGTGGACCAGTTTTTGATCGTTATTTTATCCGTAATTACACCTGGCGAAGTTTCAAAATAAATCATGACATCAAAGTAAGCCAAGCTGTCGAAGTTGTCAGACTTGATGAATTTGAACTTGGCCTCTTGTATCGTATAGCCCACAATCTGGAGCGTATCCCGCATGTTCAAATAACTGCCATCCGCATACGAAGCGGGTCCTCCTTCACTTATATAATCGATACCGTCCCCCTTCTTATAAATATAACGATCATTGCCTTCCCCGCCTTGCAGCTGATCCATCCCGACGCCGCCTTCGAGCACATCATTACCGGCACCGCCAATGATCAGATCATGGCCCTCGTTGCCAGAGAGCACATCATCGCCCGATCCGCCATCGATGAGATCAGCGCCTTGCCCGCCAGTAATGGAGTCGTTGCCGTCCATGCCATATAACAGATCATCGCCTGCATGTCCATTGATCGTATCAGCAAGATTCATTCCCCGGATCGTATCGGAATCATTCCTGCCTTCCAAGCGCAAGCCGCCGCCCAATTCCATGAAATTACCATCAGCATCCATATAGTAATCAAAATTCTCATACGACAATACATGCCGCAATGCCGCACTGTCGCCGTGAACATCCTCTCCCTTGCGGCTACCGACAATATACTTTTGCCCTTTGGAGAAAGAAAGCTTGATCGTATTTCCCAGATGAATGCCGATCGGCAGCGTATCTAAAGCCGTATTCAACATTTCGCCATCCAGATAATAATGCTTCACATTGTAGCTGGAAAACTCTTTGGCACCATTATTGAAGGGATGATTGCTTATGCCGATAATGGTCGCGGAGTTGAACACTACCGCTTTCATTATGTTCTCCTGCGGGATTACTTTCCCTCCAGAATTGATTTGCTCTGAATAAGCCAAGTAATATAAGGATTGCGCTAACTTCCCTCCCAAGGAATGACCGGTGAAGCAGATCGGCGTATGCGCATAACGCTCTCCCAGCACGCGAATGGTGTCTTCCATCAAACGTTTTCCCGACATGACCTGGAATGACATGAAATGGGTTTCATAAACATTGTCATACCAGTCGATTAATGAACTTGTACCACGGGTAGCGACTACGACCTCGCCCGAGCGATTGTCATCATGCACTCTTTGAAAGGCCACGCCAAAAAAACCAAGATTGCCAAGCTTCTCGGTGAACTGTTCCTCATTTAAGACCGATATGACATGCCATACGCTTGTATTGCCAGATTTATCACAATTGATTGCCACCTGATCACATGCAACAAGACTGTCATCGTACACCAGTCTGCTTAAATTCAGAAATTCCAAATCCGTTATTGCTGTTCGCATCCGCATCGCCCCTTTACGAAACAATCCCTTTGAAGAAAAGATCGAATGTAACGACCATATGTTCATTAAGCTTCTCTTCATCCTCATCCATGGACCATAGAATGAGCGTGCCGAAATACGTATGAAGCGCGATCTGCGTAATGTCAGCGGCCGGTATTTCCTTGCGCAGCTCCCCGCACTCCTGCCCGCTCTCGACAAGCGGAATGATTGCATCCTTCAGATCGGCTATCAGCTTCCTGTGTTTATCCAGCGCCTTCTCGCTCCCCAAGATGGCTTGAAACAGCGCCCTGGTCAGCTGCTTGTTAAGCGGAAACTGCTGCATAAGCTCAAAAATGATGAGCTGCATCTTGGGAATTAGCGGTCCCCCCTTGTCCTTCAGCTTCACGATCTCTTCAATAACGAATAGTCCCTGCAAATCACATATAAGATCGTCCTTGGACGAAAAGTAGTTAAAGAAAGTCCCTTTCGCAACACCCGCGAGCTTCACGATCTGCTCTATCGTTGTCGATTCGTAGCTTTGTTCAGCAAACAAGGACATCGCAGCCTCTTTAATTCGCACCCTTGTCTGCTCTTTCTTGAGCTCACGATTCATACTTGCCGCCTCCCTCTTCTAGAGCATGCTGCATCATTATTACGTATTGTAACACAGGACAATTTAAAATGGGAAGGGATCGATGACCAGAAGTCATTTATACCCTGCATTTTCATGATCTCAGTCTGCGATATTGAAATCGCATTCATATTTTGTTGAATTTCCTTTGTGAAATAATTATGACCGAAAGTTTAAAATTATTGATTTTCACATTTAAATCAGCTATAACTATACATAGAGATCGCATCAATGACATTGACTAAACTAGGAACATGATGAAGGAGGAACTGAAATGATTGAATGGCTTGTTCGCGGCCTGGCCCGCACGAAATGGCTCGTGCTGATCGCCTGGGTTGCTATAACAGCTGTATCCTTTCTAGGATTGCCTGATTTGCAGTCGATCGTGCGGGAGACAGAGCAGAAGTTCGTGCCTTCCGATTCCGAATCGGTTGTAGCGAAAGAGATCATGGAAAGAATTGATCCGGAGCAGACAACCAGATCCAATGCTATTATTGTATTTTCCCGCGAGAAGGGTATAACTTCCGAGGATCAGCAATGGCTGAAGAACAAAGCCGATGAGCTGAAGAGCCTCAAGGATAACGACGGCATCAAGTCCGTGCAGTCGGCTTATGAAATGCCCGAGATGGCAGCCAAGTTCCGCAGCGCGGACGGTACGACCGAGCTTATTATCGTCGGCTTCCAGCGCGCAGAGAATGATGCCGCAACACAGGAGGCTGTTGAATCGCTTGGCGAGTCACTAGGCGGGGCTCCTGAAGGCAGCAGCGTAGCACTGACGGGAAGCGCCCCGATCAGCAAAGATTTTCAGAAGAGCTCGGAAGAAGGGCTTAAGAAGACAGAGCTGCTCACAGTCGGGCTTGTCCTCGTCATCCTGTTTATTGTCTTCCGCTCTCCAGTCGCGCCCTTCATACCACTGCTTACAATCGGGCTGTCACTCATCATTACACGGGGGCTCGTAGCACTCGCAACCGAGTATGGCATGCCGGTATCCTCCTTCACGGAGTCATTCCTCATCGCCATTCTGTTCGGTGCCGGAACCGATTATTGCATCCTGCTCATCCAGCGCTACAGAGAGGAGCTAAGTGTTGACAATAATCCCGTCGAAGCGCTGGTGCGTACGATGCGTACGGTCGGCAAAACAGTCATATTCTCCGCCAGCACAGTATTCGTCGCTTTCTTCCTGATCGGATTCGCGCAGTTCGGCCTCTACCAGTCAGCTGTCGGCGTGTCCATCGGCGTCGTTGTTACTTTAATAGCCGGATTGACGCTCACTCCGGCCCTGCTGCTCATCCTGGGGCGGGCCACCTTCTGGCCGTCGAAGATTAACAGCGGCGGAGGACATGGCGAATCGAAGCTGTGGTCAGCAATGGCATCGCTCGCTTCCAGACGGCCCGTTGCCGTGCTGCTCGTTACCGTTATTCTGCTTGCACCGCTCACACTTCTCTTCGAAGGCAAGCGTTCCTTCGATGATATTGCAGAGATCGACCCCGGACTCGGCTCCGTGCAGGGCTTCCGGCAGGTGGAGCAATCGTTCGGATCCGGGGAAGTGTTCCCCGTCTCGATTGCGCTTACCTCCTCCGAATCTATGCGCTCGCCGGAGGCGCTCGCAGCGCTTGAATTCGCCAGTGCCAGCGTTGCCCGCCTTGACGGTGTCAAAGAGGTTCGCAGTGCAGTCAGGCCGCTTGGCGAACAATTGAATGAGCTGACCGTGCAGGATCAGCTGAGCAAAACATCAGCAGCAATAGAGGAAATGAAATCCGGCGTCGATAAGGTTGCAGATGGGCTTACAACCGCCAGCAGCGAGATTGCGGCCGGTCAAGGCGATATCGACAAGCTCACCGGAGGGCTTCAGGTGATGTCCGACAAGACTAAGGAAGCGAAGAACGGACTCCACAAGATTCACGGAGGGCTGGTTAGTGCAGCCAAAGGCACAGACCAGATTGCCGGGGGGCTATCACAGAGCGCAGATGTAGCGGCTTCTATGGCTGCCGATCTTCAAGGACTGCTCCAGGCACATCCCGAGCTGATGCAGGATAAAAATGTACAGATGCTGCTCGGCAAGCAGCAAGGATTAACAGAAGGCTTGTCCCAGCTCAAGAAAGGAACCGCAGGTGTTCAAAGCGGCTTCAAGCAGCTGAATCCTTCCATTGCCAAGGTTGCAGATGGGCTGGGGCAATTGGCGGATGGCCAGTCGCAGGCTGCTGCCGGTGCAGAGGAGCTTAAGGGCGGCTTGAACGAGCTGACCGGAGGGCTGAAGGACGGCGCCAAGGGGCTGACCGATATTTCCTCCGGCTTAGGCCAAGTCAATGATGCCCAGAAGAGCATTGCAGACAAAGGCGGCAGCCAGATTCCCGGCTGGTATATGCCTGAAGAAGCGCTGAGCCGTCCTGAATTCCAGCAGGCGCTCGCGTTCTATATGTCGGAAGATGGATTAACAACGAGGCTGGAGATCGTTCTCGATGTCAACCCTTACTCCGGAGATGCGCTGCTCATCGTTGACAAGATCCGCGATACGATGCGGCAGAGCTTGGCCAATACGGCGATTGTTGACCCGCAAGTATCGCTGTCAGGCACATCCGCGCAGATTCATGAGCTGAAGGATATTTCGCGGAACGACTTTACCCGTACAGGCACATTCGTTTTGGTTGGCATATTCATCGTTCTGATGCTTCTGCTTCGTTCGGTTCTGGCACCCATTTATGTGCTGCTCTCGCTTGGCTTCAACTATCTCGTCACGATGGGGATTGTCGAATTTATATTCGTCGACCTGCTGGGTGAACCTGGCCTGTCATGGAGTGCTTCATTCTTTGTATTCCTCATCATCGTTGCGCTTGGTGTCGATTACAGCATCTTCCTGATGGCGCGCTTCAAGGAGGAATATCGTCCGGGCGGCATCACTTATGCGATGTCCAGAGCGATGACAACGACCGGCGGCGTCATTATATCGGCAGCCGTCATCATGGGCGGTACCTTCGCGGCGCTAATGATGTCCGGCGTCAATACGCTGCTTCAGATCGGCGCAGGAATCGTGATCGGCCTTATTCTGTACTCCACCGTCTTTATGGGACTTGTCGTCCCGGCTTTGGCTAATCTGGTAGGAGAGGCGAACTGGTGGCCCTACCGCAAACAGAAAGCAGCAGCAGGCCAAGAATCGCAGGCCAAAGGAGCTGACCCAGTCCTTGGCGGCTAAACAGCAGGCCCTTCTCGCATGACGCGCAAACTCCATTTCGCTGGAGCTATAGCATGAAGGCGTTCGTTCGGTCATATGGCTGACCGAATGCCTTTATTCAGCAAAGCACCGCGCTTTGGAAACTGCACTAGAAAAGGCTGGCTCCACTTCATCAGGCATATTATGCCGCCTGATGCGTGGAGCCAGCCTTTATTACTATCTATTGCCGGAAGCTGCGGCATCCCTTGAATAGGCGAGCAGTCCGGCCAGTTCAAGCTGCTGCAAATGCTGCAATATTTCTCTCGTATCCTCCCCCGCCCGGCCGCTCTCCTGCAATGCAACGGCATCCGTCAGCAATGCCGGATTCCATGCCTGCTGACGCCCCATCTCCTGCAGCATATCCGCCATTCTGCCTTCAGCTTTGGCGCTGATCTCCATACGGCTGAGCCATTGCGCCGCATTTCTTCCGATAGTCCCCAGTGCCGGATGGGCTCCTGCATTATAGAACCAGTACTTGGCATTGGAATAATCGCCTTCCATCCGATGCATCAGACCGTGCCAATAACAGCCTGTAGCATCGTCCTCGATCTCCTGCGAGTAAGAATGCGATTTGTCCAGACTGTCATTGCAGAGATGAAGGCCCGCCTTCAAGGCGATCATAGCTTTTGAAGCTGCTCCTGGCAGTGAATCCAAAGCAGCAATTTCCTCATCCAGCGCGGAATTCCATACACCGGCAGGCAGCAGCTCCGGCAGTTGCTGTCGTGATTCTAATACCTCCATGATGCGGTCAAGCTGTCTCAATGCCATCACCCTTTCTCCTGTTCAGCAATCCGTTTCGAACGCTCCCCTTCAACCAAACAAACCGAGACAGATAATTCCCGAAGTAATAATAACCGAAGACCAGATTCTGCGGGCGCCCTGCTTCTCCTTCAGCAGCACGATAGCGAATAATGTTGCGAACACCGTTCCAACCTCGCGCATTGGAGCGAGTATCGCTAAGGGAGCAAGGTTCAACGCGAACAGAAATAATAAGTACCCTGAGGGCGCCAGCACCCCCGCGACAACGATGGCGCGCTTATTCGTCCGCCATTCGTGCAGCATGCCCCTGCTTCGCAGAGCAAACAATGAAAGGACTGCCAGATTGCCGACATTCGTCACAATATTAAGCAGAGCCGGCTGAACATACTCCAGCGCCAGCTTGTCTATTACCGTATACAGCGTAATGCTGATCCCCACCGCGAATGCATAGGCAGCAGCTGCCCCCTGCTCGCGAAGCTTGAACCCGTTGCTGATCATGAAGATACCCGTCACAATAACAGCAATGCCGATCCATCCTCCAATTGGCAAAGGTTCTCCGAGAATGACCACCGCGACAAGCGGAACAAGCAGCGGACTCGTCCCCCGCATAATGGGATAGACCTGCGACAAGTCTCCCACGATATAGGCTCTGGCGAGCAGCAGTATATACATGCCATGAACAGCCGCCGAGGCTGCCAACAGCAGCACGCCCTCCCAGGCAAAGACCGCACTCTGCAGATCAATAATCGCCCAAGGCAAAAAAATTACGATCGCAATAACCTGGCTGTACCAGAGAAACACATTTTTATTGCCGCTGTTCTTGGTCAGCGTATTCCATGTCGCATGGAACATGCCTGATAAAATAACGATACTTATAGCTGTTGCATGAGCGGCCATCTGCTTTTCCTCTTTTTAACATATTGGTAATACGCATAAGCTTACCACAAATAAAGAACCCGCACATAAGCCAATAAGTCGGCTGATGGGCGGGTACCTCTATGCGCTGATGCGCTTGTTGCTAAATTATTTGCTATGCGTTACTTCCGGAGTCGTCAGCTTGTCGTAGAAATCTACGCTGTTGTCCTTGTCGGCCGTGTCGCGAAGCGCCATTGCCGAGCGTGGGTGCTCATCCAGCATGCCCGTAATCATATAAGGAATGATGTAGCCCCACTCTTCCTTCTCGCGAAGAGGGATCATATGCTTGTCGATCATATCCAGCACCGGACGCACATTGTACTTCGTATTCTTCAGATTCGCAACGAGCAGCTCCGTCGGGCAGTTTCCTGCTGCGCGGCCCATTCCGTATACAGACGCATCCAACAGCTCGACGCCCTTCTCAACGGAAACAAGCGTGTTGGCGAATGCCAGCTGCATGTTGTTATGTGTATGAACGCCGAGACGTTTGTTCGGCAAATATTTCTTGAACTTGTCTACGAGGTAATTGAAATCATTCGGTCCCAGGCTGCCGTATGAATCTACGATGTAGACAACATCTACAACACTGGCATCGATCTGCTCGAACGCTTCAATCAACTGGTTCTCCATTACGTTGGAGAGCGCCATGATGTTGATTGTCGTTTCGTAGCCGCGGTCGTGGAATACTTTGACCAGATCAAGCGCCTTGTCCACATCCTGGATGTAGCAAGCCACACGAATAAGGTCGATCAGGCTCTCTTCACGAGGCAGAATATCATTCTCGTCCACACGGCCGATATCGACAAGCGCGGACAGCTTCGTGTTCAGCTTCTGCGGAATGACTTTGCGCAGGAAGTCATCATCCAGAAAACGCCAAGGACCGGCAGATTCTGCGCCTTTAAGCAGCTTTGGCGAGTTTTTGTAACCAATCTCCATATAGTCGACGCCCGCTTCGTTCAAGCTGTTGTACAGATGCTGAACGAACTCGACGCTGAAATCCCAGTTGTTCACGAGCCCGCCATCGCGGATCGTGCAGTCGACAATCTTGCAATTGCTTGCTTTTAAATTCATGAGAATGCATTCTCCTTTAACCATAACTTGTCTTTTCTATCCATGATACTTGAAAAGCGCGCTGAACGCAAAGCCATTTTGTCAAAGTTCGCCGCCAACTTCTTGCCGCATCCATCTGGAATAAAATCTAGTGATTGCCGTCATGATTGAAGTCATAATCTTCGCCCAAAAATCATGACCGCATAAGGGATGCCTTTCCAGTATAATAGAAGCAAAGAAATGGAATCAGATGGGAGCTTGACAATGGCAATCACTATAGTAATCGCTGATGATCAAACGCTAATGCGCGATGGGCTGCAGACGATCGTTCAGTTGGAAGAGGATATGAATGTAGTAGCAACGGCCGAGAACGGCGCGGAAGCCTATGAAATGGTGCGTCTCCATCAGCCCGATCTCGTCCTTATGGATATTCGGATGCCGGTCATGGACGGAATAGAGAGCACACAGAAGATCCGGCAGGATTATCCGCATACGTTAGTGCTCGTACTGACGACCTTCGCGGATGATGATTATATCGTAGATGCGCTCGTGAACGGCGCGTGCGGATTTCTGCTCAAGGATATGCCGGGCGATAAGCTGCTTCAGGCGATAAGAGATGCGATGAAAGGCGATCTGATGATGTCCGGCCCGATTGCAGCCAAGCTGGCAAGCCGCATCTCTTCCCTCTCCGCCAAGGACAAGAGAGCGGGCAAGAACGGCCAGGCGGCGGAATCGCTCCCAGGCAAGCAAGGGGTAAGCGTGCGGTTCACCGAACGCGAGAAGACCGTGGTCGCCCTCATGATGGAAGGGATGACGAACAGGGAGATTGCAGGCAAGCTGTTCATGAGCGAGGGCACCGTCAAAAACTACATCAGCACCATCTATGACAAAATCGGCACGAACGACCGGACACAAGCTGTCCTTTGGCTGAAAAGCATGACCGATCTATGACGCCAGTCACTATTCAAGCCAACAGCCGATTGACTACAATAACGTTATCATTATCCGGATATCCCGTTCGGGTAAGCTAAAGGAGACCTCTCTTGAACCTCGCGAAATGGCCCAAAAGATATCGGCTTCCCTATCTCATGGCAGCGTTAACACTCGTGCTGTTCGCTATTGCGGTCGCACAAAACTACGTCGTGTCCGATAACAGCCGCCCCGCCCCCATCTTAATGGAAAAGGTAAGAATTGCCGAATCATCTTCCGCACCTCCAGACCATGCGACCGGCACTCCTTCCGGTACGCATTGGATGAAGGTGAGGGAGATGTTTCCTCATTATGACGGACTTCTCCCGCCGGGACGATACTGGCTCAAGTACACGCCGGTGAAGGAGAGCTGGCAGCTCAACCCTTCCATCTATGTGCGCATCGTCAACTACTTCCGCCTTTATGTCGATGGTCAGGAATTGTATCGCTTCGACACAACCAACACGGATGCTCCGGTTAATCCGTATTACAATTGGCATCTGATACCTGCCGATTCCAAGCTGATGGGCAAAGACCTTACGCTCTGGCTGGATACATCGGGCATGAAGGTTCCGCTGCCCTATTTGGCAATCGACCAGCCGGAGGATGTACTATATTTCATGATCAGATTCGAGCTCGGCAATTATATGCTTGCGGCATTATTCATCTTCTGTGCCATTGCCGCTCTTTTCTTCTGTTTCACTAGAAGAGAGTCTGCTTACATCTACTTATTCATGTTCGCCTTTACGGCCGGGTATGCTTCGCTTGTCCGCAATCAGTCATTCAAGCTTTTCGTGGACAGCACCTGGTTCTCCTATCTCCATGACATCGCACTGCCATTCTGCGTGTTCGCCTTTGTCGGATTTGTGGAACGGTTGTATCCGGAGCTGTATCCGCGAACACATCGATACCTGCGCTGGGGCTTGCTTGCCTTCTCGCTGCTTACTGCAGTGTCGTCACTCGTCTCGCCTTATCTGTATTATTTGCTGCTGATGACCTATTTTCCGCCCCTGTTCCTCATCGTCTTCGCAGCCGTTACAAGAACGATCTATCGCGCTTACCGCAAGTACGACGAGGTGGAGAACAGCTGGATGATGGCCGGTTTTGCCATTGTTACGATTAATGCGCTGCTGCATATTATGTCTACCTCTTTGCCCGCCTACTACGATATGCTGGCAGGATTGTTCCCGCCGCTGCTGTTCTGGAATAATACACTGCTGTTCTGGAGCATCTTTCTGCTTATGATCTGCTTTGTGCGGGTGCTGTATGGCCGTTATGAATCCGTCAACCGGCAGCTTGAGACGTTTAATCGGTCGCTTGAGGATATGGTGCAGCAGCGGACAGCAGAGCTGGAGGATACGCATCTGCGGCTAACGGAATCCATGCGGGACTCTGCTGAAGCAACAGCGGCAACGCTGGTCATGGAGGAGCGGCAGCGAATCGCCTATACGATCCATGATACGGTAGGCCACACGCTGACAGCGACAATTGTGCAGATCGAGGCCGCCAAGCGGCTGATGGACAAGGACAAGGAGCTGGCCCTTAGCAAGTTCGAAGCATCCCAGCAGCTCGTGCGCAAAGGATTGGATGAGATCCGCGGCTCCGTACGGCTTCTTCAGGAGGATCCCGCCGATTATGATCTGCTGGGTGCGATGGATAAGCTGATCGCGGAGACGGCCGCTGCAACGGGAATCATTGTGGAGAAGGAGCTCGAAGCGCTGCCGGAGGGACTGACGATTTTCCAGAAAAGAGTGCTGTACCACGCCCTTCAGGAAGGCCTGACCAATGGCATCCGCCACGGCAAATGCGACCGGTTCACCTTTCAGCTCACCTATCGCAATCAACTGCTGTCCTTCCAGCTCAGCAATAACGGCCTGCCTTATACGAAAGCCGAATTCGGCTTCGGACTCAAGGCTATGGAGGATCGCGTGCAGCAGCTGGGCGGCACACTGCGCATCGATCCCGGAGCAAGCGGCTGCGTGCTGACACTAATCCTTCCCGTAAAGAACAATATGCACTAGCGATGCAATGTCCTTCAGCCCCCTGACCCCTTCCTAGCGGAGCGGATCAGGGGCTTTCGCTGCTTGTACAACCTATGCGCCGGTGGGGCGCTTGGTGACATAGTGATGTAGCGACATAACGCATGGCTGTATATCGCCAGAGCGGTGGCAGTGGCGGTGGTGATGGCGGTGGTGGCCATTTTCAATTTGGGCTTTTTGCGGGGCTGTTGTTTGCTATAATGGAGAGCAGAATTAAGGAAGTTTACTGGAGGAGAATTTCATTGGCGCAGCTATACTACAAATACGGCACGATGAACAGCGGCAAATCATTCGAAATTATTAAAGTGGCTCACAATTACGAGGAACAGGGCAAGTCCGTCCTTATCTTCTCGCCATCCATAAGCGGGAGGGGTACGCAGGAGCTGATCGGCTCCCGTGTCGGGTTCGAGCGGGCAGCCATTCCCGTTGATGATGATACCGATCTTTATGAGCGCGTTAGAGCTCACTCGGCCTTGCCAGCGGCGACGGTGAATGCCGATGCGGCGGGTACAGTAGCGGATACAGCAGCGGCAGCGCCAAAAATTTACTGCGTGCTCATCGATGAAGCCCAGTTCCTGAAGAAGCATCATATCGAGGAATTGACCCGTGTGGTGGATGAGCTGAATATTCCGGTCATGGCCTTTGGTTTGAAAAATGATTTTCAAAATCAGCTGTTCGAGGGCAGCTACCATCTGCTCGTACAGGCTGACAAGATCGAAGAAATCAAAACCATCTGCTGGTACTGCGACCGCAAAGCAACCATGGTCATCCGCTTCCGCGACGGACAGCCCGTTAATGCAGGCGAGCAAATCCAGATCGGCGGCAATGAGGACTACAAGCCGGTATGTCGGCGCTGTTATAACGGGGCGTTTCGCGAGGCGTAACGTAAAGAATGCTGGAGAAGTCTGAACTTTCCTGCGAAAGCGCAGGCTTTTCACCATTCCGCCCTGCTCAAGTTCGAATGCCTGCCAGAGTGCAGCAATTTTGCGTAATTTTCTCTCTGTCGGCCACCATCGCCATATATTCCTGCACCATCGCAGGCATTCTTCCACTTTGGGCTCTATGCACCGGAAATTGCTGCACTTATGCAGGCTTTCGTATTATTAGGTCAGTCAGAGATTTCTGATTGGCTTATTTTGTAGGCATTGGCTCCCCCTGCCTGCTGAAGACCAAATGCCTGCTAAAGCGCATGAATTTCTCCATATTCCCTCTCTATCGGTCAAATCCATCATATATTCCTGCATTTACGCAGGAATTCTACCATATATGGCTATTTTCAACCGAAATGCCTGCGCTTGCGCAGGCTTTCTTCTCTGCCTGCCAGTCGAACTCATCGCTGCTTTATCGTTTGGAACGCTCGCATCCCCTTTTATATCTATCCTGTTCATCTGGACAAAAAAAACCTTCTGTAAGTTGTATGTTTGCCACATACAATTTACAGAAGGTCGTGTTCATCAGCCCTGAATTCGAGGGCTGGTGCCGCTCAAATTAACATTCCCCAGCTTCGCTCGGCTTGCCTGCATCCGTCGCTGTGCGGAACGACGAGCCGCAGCCGCATGTTGCGGAGGCGTTAGGATTCTCGATCGTGAACCCCCCGCCCATGGCCGACTCCTTGAAATCGATCTCAAGGCCGTTCAAATATTTCATGCTGTCATTATCGACGACAACCTTGAGTCCGCTCATCTCGAATACTTTGTCGCCCTCGTTCTCCTCGTCATCAAAGCCCATTCCGTACGAGAAGCCGCTGCAGCCGCCTTCCTTAACCCCTACACGCAGAAACAAATTCGGTGTTTCCTCCTGCGCGAGCATTTCTTTTATCTTCTCATTCGCTGATTCGCTAATATTAATCATTGTTATTCCCTCCTTCTAAATCATGCGGATATCCGCAATCGGTTACTTCACGCATAAGCTCTATTTCCTATAGTATACTCCACTTCACAATTCCGCTCAAGAGACGGACGACTCGCCCTGCACTCAGCCCCGCCTTCCTTTTCTAGTTGCCGCTCTTGACTTTGAGGTTTATAATAAGGACAGTCTTGCTTGATCGACAGCATTCACAGAATACGCAAGTTATTTTTTTCACAAAGTACGATTGGTACTTTATTCCTATCCACGTCCAGCACTCCAGTGCAGCACATGGAAAAGCATAGATCACTACTTACAACATTAACCGGACCCGCAAGACAACGCCGGTGATGGATTAGGAGGCAGTCCTCATGAACGTAATTATTCCAACAGAAAGCAAACAAATGCAGGACATTGTAGAGAAAGTGCGCAACGGCGAGCGTCTGACCCGGGAGGATGGAGAATTTCTATACCGCTCCGACGACCTGCTGACAATCGGCCAAATGGCGAACGAAGCTAATCTGCGCAAGAACGGCCGCAAGGTTTATTTTATCGAAAATATGAGCTTGTACTTCACCAATGTCTGCGAAGCACACTGCGCGTTCTGCAATTTCCGCAAGGATGAGGGCGAGGAAGGCTCTTACACCCTCTCCGGCGCAGAGATGATCGCATATGTGGAGCAGCATTTTCACCCTGGCGTGCGGGAATTCCATATTGTCGGCGGACATAATCCGCATGTGCCGTTTCAATATTATGTAGATTCGTTAAAAGCATTACATGAGCGCTATCCTGAAGTTACGCTTAAAGCTTACACAGCAGCCGAAATCGACTTCTTCTCGCGCATCAGCGGGCTTAGCTATCGCGAGGTGCTTCAAGAGCTTATCAAGGCAGGTCTCAAGAGTCTGACCGGCGGCGGCGCAGAAATTCTGTCTGATGAGTATCGCAAAAAAATGCGTGTGGACAAAGCTGATGTTTCGCAGTATCTGGACGTCCATCGTACAGCCCACAGCCTTGGTCTGCGGACGCATACGACGATGCTGTACGGCTCAGTGGAGAAGCATGCCGACCGCATCAACCATATGCTCCAAATTCGCGAGCTTCAGGATGAGACGAATGGATTTCTCGTGTTCATCCCGCTGTCCATGCAGCCAATCAGTCCCAAAGCCGGCATACGCCGTCGCAACTCTGCCTTCGAGGATCTGAAAACAATTGCGATCAGCAGATTAATGCTCGATAATTTCCAGCACATTAAGGCATACTTTATTAATATCGGCACTCAGCTCACTCAAGTATCGCTGACGATGGGCGCATCGGATGTGCATGGCACTATTGTAAAGGAACGGATCAGCCACGCTGCAGGAGCCTTGACGCCGGAAGGCATTACCCGCGAGGATCTCATCTGGCTTGTGAAGGGCGCAGGGCGCATTCCTGTCGAACGCGATACGTTCTATAATGAAGTCAAGATATATGAGTAGTAAACAGGCGTCAGACAGTCATTCGTCTGACGCCTGGAATACATAATACGTACTTTCAGAAGGTTGGGATCGTTTATGAAGCGTTTTGTTATTCTGGGCGGCGGCTACGGCGGCCTTACAGTAGCTCATGAGCTGCTGGAGGGCGACCTTCCCGATGATACCGTTATCGTGCTTATCGACAGAATGCCGCATCAAGGGTTAAAGACGGAATATTATTCGCTTGTCGCAGGTACCTCCGCTGATGTTGATCTGCGCGTCAATTTCCCTTATGATCCGCGCTTGATTATTACCTATGGTGAAGTGACGGATATTAATTTGTCAGCCAAGCATATTCAGATTGCCGGACAGGATCCGCTTGAGTATGACTGGCTGGTCGTTGCCCTCGGCTGTACCGACAAGTATCACGGAATCGAGGGCGCCGAGCTGTATTCCAACAGCATTCAGACGTTGTCCTCCACCCGCAAAACCTATTTGGCGGTCAATGATGTGAAGGCGTACGGTCAAGTGACAATCGTTGGCGGAGGTCTTAGCGGTGTAGAGATTGCTTCCGAGCTGCGTGAGAGCAGACCGGATCTTAACATCCGTATTCTGGATCGCGGTCCGTCGATCCTGTCCGCTTTTCCCGGCAAGCTGCAGGAATATGTCTCTTCGTGGTTTCTGGAGCATGAGGTGGAGATGTGGGGCAACGTGTCCCTCTTCAAGCTGGAGGAAGGCGCGCTGTATGACGCCCATAAGCCGGTGACCATTGCGACAGACGTTACCGTATGGACTGCGGGCATTCAGCCCGTGCCGATCGTGCAGCGGATGAATCTTCCCAAGGACAATCAAGGACGGCTTATTGTCAACGAATATCATCAGCTGCCGGAGCACACAGACGTATTCGTGATCGGCGACTGCTCCTCCCTGCCATTCTCGCCAAGCGCTCAGGCAGCCGAGGCACAAGGCAAGCAGGTGGCAGAGGTGATGCAAGCGGTCTGGGCTGGCAAAACGCCGCGGCTGTCGCAAATCAAGCTCAAGGGCGTACTGGGCTCGCTCGGCAAAAAAGCAGGCTTCGGCTTAATGGGACGCACGTCGATTATGGGCCGGGTACCGCGTGTGCTCAAGAGCGGCGTGCTATGGATGTCGAAGCATCATTTTGGATAAGCATCATTTTGGCTACTCAACTAGCTGGTGTGCAGCTGCTGGAGCAGAGCATGCTTACATATCATCGATGAGACGGTCCAGCGCTTCGCGCTCGGCACGCTGCTCCTCGACAACCTCCATAATGCGCTCCAGCAGCCCATCGGCCGTCTCTGCGGCTATAATCTCGCCATTAACCAGGCCGAAGGGAAACAGATAGCATTCACCGCAATTGCCCAGGCAGCCGTATTCGATGACATCCAGCTCCGGATTCTCTTCCAGCTGCTTCATAATTCGTCCTGTCCCGTGATGCATATTGCTTGCACAGAATTCAATAATTGGTTTTAACATGTATAATCACCCTGTTTTAATTGACATCCATTTTCAATTACTTCGCTTTGTACTATAATAGGGGAGAAAGGAGTTGATTGCAATGAGTGAGAATGCACAAAGCACCATGTACGATGAAGTGTTAGACGTTCTTGACAAGCTCCGTCCGTTCCTGCAGCGCGATGGCGGCGATGTTGAGCTCGTTGACGTAGAAGACGGTATCGTCAAGCTGCGTTTGGTTGGCGCTTGCGGCAGTTGCCCGAGCTCGACAATTACGCTTAAAGCGGGTATCGAGCGTGCGCTGCTGGAAGAAGTCGAAGGCGTACAAGAGGTTATGCAAGTATTCTAAGCAAGCAGCCTTACAATAACAATAAAGAGTCTTGCCGGATCTCCAGGCGCTTGCTGCGTCGGAGTCGGTAAGACTCTTTTTCTGTTTAAGTGCGGATACTGGCTCGGCAGCTGTTAATCTCTTATCGTGTTCTTGATGGGATCAAAGCCTCCGGTAACATCAATAATATTACCGGTCAAGTAATCTGATTGTGGCAGACAGAGGAAGGAGATCACACGAGCTATATCCTCGCCGCTGCCCGGACGGATACGCGGCGTCTCCTCATCCAGCTCGCCAAGGACGTCCGCTATCGTCCGTTCCTTATTGAGTCCCCTGATATCGCCGGGGCAAACCATATGTACCGTAATCCCGTTACCCGCTTCCTCCACCGCCAATGTCTTCGTAAACGAGACAAGTCCGGTCTTCGCTGTAGCATAGACAGCCCTGTGCGGCCATGCCCGGCCCTCTCCGGCATGACCGAAGCCAAAGTGGATGATCCGTCCCCACTTCCGCTCCCTCATGCCTGGGAGCAGCTTATGGTCCAGCAGCATGACACCGAGCAGATTGCCATTCACAAGCCCGATAATGTCCTCAACCGCATAATCGGCGAACAATTTCCGTTCCCGAATGAATGGCCCCGCATTGTTGACGAGAATATCGATCCCGCCCGTTGCGGACCAGCGACTCGCTTCCAGCGCCAGACGCTCGACATCGGAGCGCTCCGAAATATCCGCGCGCACAGCAGTCGCTCTTACGCCAAGGCGCTCAATATCCTTTGCCAAGCCCGCTGCCTCCTGCTCGCTGGAGACATAGTTCAATACAATATCGCATCCCATTTGTGCAAGTGCAAGTGCAGTCATTTTGCCCAGGCCTTTGGCGCTGCCTGTAATTAATGCCGTCCTGCCCTGAAGCTTCACAGGCGTCCCTCCTCAAGGAAGACGATGCTTTATGGTTGTGGCGCTTCTCTCAACAAGCACCCTGTATTCAAGCTTATTCAAAAAAAGTATAGCACATTACTTTCGTTTCTTCAGCTGTGAACAAGCATGGTTGAAGGTTAGCCTGAGTGTCTCCAATACCATATCGACACCTTGAGCCAGATCGTCGCATTGCTTCTGCAAATTTTCCAATCGCGGATTGCCGCCGTAGGACTCATAGCTTTGCCGCAAATCGTCCTGCAGCTCGGAGTTCATGTAATGGATCTCCGTATTGCGTCTCTTCCGAAGGCGGGAGAGCACATCCTTGTTCTTGTCCTTGAGGTCATTCAGCGCCCCCATCAGCTCCACGTGGACATTGCGTACCCGCATCGTGCGAAGAACGGTGAAATAAGAGAAGTGGGGCTTGATCCGCTCCGTCTGCAAGCCAAGAAACTCATTCATTAGCGTACCGAGCTTGTCTAGCAAGGCAAACAGGCGAATGAAAGCATTTTTATCGTAGTATACATGCCGCTGATAATCCACCCGTTCCTCTGTCGACATGTCCTGCAGCGACTGCGATTTCACCCGCGCTGCGAACTGCTGGGCTGCATACTGGCTCTGCTCCAGCTCATTGAGCGATGACAGCAGACCGAGCGACCAGATTTCAATCTTGCGCAGTTTGTGATCCTGATCCCGTCCATCGGCAATTCTTTTGTGAAGCATATCGACAAACCGCTCCATGGACTGCATCGTTTGCAGAAGCTTGCCTTCCGGTATTCGCGGCGGTTCGCCGAAGAGCATTCGCAGCATCGTTGTTTCATATCCTCCTGTGCTTCCGCTTGGACTCTGCGCCCGTAAGGCGGCAGCAGCTTCGCTTCGGC
The DNA here is from genome assembly GCF_019443105.1 of Paenibacillus oenotherae. Lineage (GTDB taxonomy): Bacteria > Bacillota > Bacilli > Paenibacillales > Paenibacillaceae > Paenibacillus_Z > Paenibacillus_Z oenotherae. The sequence goes on along the minus strand of NZ_JAHZIJ010000003.1, from coordinate 79,437 downwards.
AGTGATGTCAATCCGTTCAGAACAATTGCAAGGTTATCGGCCGGGTATTTAAGTGCGGAAATACTCATTCCATCGGCGGTCTACAAGCTCCACGATATCTTCACGCGCTACGACTTCATCGGGATATCCCGGCTTCATGCGGGCGTCAATAACGATCGGAAGGTCATAGCCGATGTGATGTCTGCTGACATTCATTCCGGCATAGATATCATCCGCCGGATTGAAGCGCGTAAATACCGTCCAGAGGAAAGGCGTCTGCGCTCTCGCAATGGAGGCATCATCCACCAGCATAACCAGCGGCCAGCGCGTGCTGTTCGCCTGAAGCCTGGCCAGAAGACGGCTTGCAAGCTCCGGCTCCTGCTCATAGGCTGCACCGGAGACGACGAGGCAGCCGCGGCAATAGACCTCGATGCCGGATATCTCATCAATTGGGCCTTCTTCATAATGGCCCGGCAGCTCACGAACAGGCTCGCCAACGCCGAGCATAACCGCTTTACTGCCATGATTAAGTTTGCCGCTTGTATAATCAAGCGTATCATGTGATGTCTTATCGAACACGTACAGATCCGTCTCCGGATTGAAACGCTCCAGAATCCGCTCCAGAAGCACATCAAATTTCGCCAGATCAAGCGGCTGATCCGTAATCATCAGAAATTTCGTGAGCGTCAGCTGTCCTTCCCCAAGAATGCGGAAGGCAGTTGCCAGCGCTTCTCTGGAATAGCTTTCCCGGACAATAGCAGCCGCCAGCGCATGAACGCCTGTCTCGGCATAGGCCCACAGATCCTTCACCCCAGGCATCGCCATCGGGAATGCAGGCGAGAGCAGGCGCTGCAGAAACTCGCCCAGATAGTAATCCTCCTGACGGGGCTTGCCGACAATCGTTGCCGGATAGATAGCGTCCTTACGATGCCACATATGGCTCACATTAAACACCGGAAAATCATGCGTCAACGAATAGTAGCCGAAATGATCGCCGAAAGGCCCCTCCGGCCGCCGTACATGAGGCTGCACAGATCCGCTGATCACAAATTCCGCATGAGCAGGAATTCTGTGGCTGCCATGCGGGTCCTGTACGACGGGCAGCTTGCCGCCAATAATAAGCGATGCCAGCATCAGCTCCGGCAAATGCTCCGGAACAGGGGCAATGGCAGCCGCTATAAGTGCAGGGGGGCCGCCAAGAAAGACCGATACCGGAAGCGCCTCGTTGCGCTTCTCAGCCTCATAGTAGTGGAAGCCGCCGCCTTTATGTATTTGCCAATGCATGCCTGTCGTTGAATCATCGAAAATCTGCATCCGGTACATGCCAAGGTTATGCTTCTTGCGATGCCCCGGCTGCTCTGTATAGACGAGAGGCAGCGTAACGAACGGACCGCCGTCAAGATGCCAGCTGGTCAGTGCAGGGAGCCCTTGCAGCGGACGCTCCTTCCTGCAGACCTCAAGAATCGGCGCGGAGGCCGGAGCCACTTGCTTCAGGCCAACCTTGAGCATGTCCCAGGCAAGCGAACGCTCGCCCCAGATCGCCTTGGGCGTCGGCGGCATGATCCGGTCAACGGCCCCGATAATTTGCTTCATCAGCGCTTCCGGACGCGGTCCGAACGCCAGATCGACACGACGGTTCGTGCCGAACAAATTCGTTACAACGGGAAAAGGACTGCCCTTCACATTCGTGAAAAGCAGTGCCTTCCCTTCCTCTTCGATAACACGGCGATGAATCTCCGCAATTTCCAAATTGGGGTCAACCGGCGCATCAATAACAGCCAAATCCCCTTCACGGCGCAGTACCTCTATCATTGCGCGCAAATCCGTCAAGCTCATACTTTCCCCCGCCCTTCACGCCATTTCCAAGATCGAATCGTCAAGTCGGCAAGTACGCCGAACAAGCCAGAAATTATTATATTGTGAAGCATGCTCGTAAAGATAAACCAGTCCTCGTTCTCAACGGTTGCCGTCAGCAAAGCGCCGCTCAGCACTTGAGCAGACACAAGCACGAAAGCTAATGTGGCTGATACCCGCAGCCCCCGATGCGTCTTGCATACGCGGTTCACATGGAGCGCAAGCCAGCCGATAACAATAAAAATGATCAAAGCGGCCACGCGATGAACGAATACGATACGTGTAGCGCCTTCCCATTCAGGAATAACCTGCCCGTTGCACAGCGGCCAGCCCAGGCAGCCTCCCGCTGACTCCGTATGACGAATGAATGCGCCCAAATAAATGACGAAGTAGCTGTAGATCAGAATCGACAGCGTGAAAGGCAGCACAGATCGGGGAACGCTCACAGCAGGCCTGCTGACGCCGCTGCCTCGTCTCATCCTGTTAGCCCAGAGGAGGAGCAGCAGTGTACTTGTAAAGGCCATGATGGAGAAGCCGAAGTGGAGCGCCATCACAGAGGGAGATTGCGGCCACTTTACAGCAGCGGCGCCCAGCAGCGCCTGCAGCACAGTGAAGAAGCCTGCACTGCTTGCATACCATACAGCCTCGCGGCTTGCCCGATGGCTTGCGAGTGTCATAATGAAGGTGCCCAGCACAAGGAGGCCGACAACACCACTGACAAGCCGATGCGAATATTCAATCAGAGATTCCACTGTATAAGCCGGAATAAACTTACCATGGCATAACGGCCAGTCATCACCACAGCCGCGACCGGAATCGGTATTTGTTACGAGTGCGCCTGCCAGCAGCACGATGAGCATTCCAATACAAGTCGCCGCGGCGAGAGTACGATACCGGTTGGAAACCAACGCTATCACCTTACTTCCAGAAAGAATCAACTTTCATTATATCGAACAAAAACGACAAATTCCATGTTCAAAATAAAACAACGAATTCCGCTTTTATTTTTCGGCTTTCACCGCCAGATACATTTCGGCTATTCACCATGAAAGTTGCTAGATACGAACTCAATTATATTCTATTTCTTTCGTCGAATCCGTGACTTTTCTGTGATTTTTTTATTAGAAAAGAACCTCCTGAAGGCACGCAAATTGTACACAAGAGTAAAATCCCAAACGCTTGGAATTATGTTGAAATTTATAGGCAATTGAGGAAGTATGTAGTAGAATAGTGTCGAATATATAAACGAAAGGGGTTCTAAAGTAGTGAAGAAGCCGCTCTATAAAAAATGGTGGTTTTGGGTGTTTCTCTTTTTGCTAATTGGGTTCATAGGATCGTTCATGGAAAAGAAGGACGAGGATAAAGATCTCGTTGCAAGCACACAGCCTGCTGCAAAAGCGGACAAAAGCGAAGCGACTAAGCCTCCGGCAGCGCCAGATCCAGAACCAAAACCAGAATCAAAACCTAAACCAGCCGCTAAGGATGCAGTAGTCGAAAAATCTGATGACAAGCCTATTCCTGGGACAATTGGCATGACTGCAAAAGAATTTCAAACTGCATTTAACAAGGCATCTGATGAATTCGGTGCTCTATATTCAATCGATAATTTAAAGGTTGAGACGGGACCGGCGCAGGATACGTTCAAGTTGCAAATATCGGATTTGATATTTATGAATGGGAGTATCAACAAAAAGGATGGTAGTGTTAGAGAGGTAACTATCATTGGAGGTGTAGACGGGACGCCTGAGAGTGTGACCGATCTCATGCTTTCCATAGGTACTCTAATTGCCGCTACAAATCCTTCTCTGGAAGCAAAGCAACGGGGGGCGATTTTGAAAGATGTAGGTCTTACCGACGAAGCAACTGATTTTAGCGATCATAAAGCTTCGACATCAATCAACAAAATCAAATATACTTTAAATAGTAGCACAGAGTTAGGGATATGGTTCACTGCTTCAGATGCCAAAGAGAAATAATTAACATTTGAAATTAAAGGTCAAGCCCGCCAACTAATCCGGTCAGCGAGCTTGACCTTTTAAACATCCGGCACCATACGCCTCCAATCGCTTGCTGATCTCCGACCGAACCGAACTTATAGCGACGGTACGTCCAACGCTGCAACTAAAAACGTCCGCAGGGCTCCGGTTATCCGGTCCTGCGGACGTATTCCCTAACTTTGGCTTCAGCTCTACAGCGCTTCTGACACTGCGATTGCGCGGTCCAGAAATTGCTCGATTTCCTCGCGCGATTTGCGCAGCTTGCTCACGAAACGGACAAGCTCTTTGCCGTTGCGGAAAGCGATAAAGCTCGGAATGCCAAGAATGTTGAGCTCGCTGCACAGATCCGGCAGATCGTCGCGGTCAATCTGGACAAAGCCGATCTTGCCCGCATATTTCTCCTCAACATCCGGCATAAACGGCTCGATGTAGTGGCAATCCTTGCACCAGGTCGTCTTAAATACAGCAACTGTAATCCCGTCTGCAGTAACGGCATCTCTAAAAGCATCGTCTGTCGTTATGATTCTCATTATGTCTCAACACTCCTTTTGTCTCTGGCTAGGTGCTGCTTCTTAGCTTTCACGTTCGATGACGAACAATCCCATCTCATCATCCTCGAAGAATTCCCATGTCGCCTGACCGCCGAGCGCTTTGGCCAGATCTCTGGCCGCTACATAAGTAACTCCGCCGACAACGGTTGTCGGGAAGGCCCATGTCTTCTTTTGCCCGTCGACGATCGCCTGCTTAGAGCCAGCCTTCAAGCTGATTGTTCGACCAGTAGCTTCGTCATAGACAACAAGCATGCCCGTTGCAGCATCCTTCGTTAAAGTCCCTCCGAGCTGCTCCGTTGTTTCGCGCAGAGGAACAATCGTAATTCCTGCAGGTGTCAGGATTGCATTGTCATATACAACCGTTTGCCTCGTAATATGCAGATCATCGCGAAGCAGGCTGTAGCTGTCCGAGCCTTTGCTGAAATTGCTCAGCAACTGGTACCCTTCAAGCATGAAGAGATCCTCTGTATCGAGCGCATCCTCAGGCGCATCAGGCACCTCGGGTGAGACCTCTCCATTCACATTCCACTTCTCACTTGATATCTTGATCCAGACGCTTTCGAACGTCAACTCCTCGTTCAGCTCGCTGTCCTCAGGCAGCTGCGGGCTCATCGACATCTCTATGACGGACTTCCGCATGTCCAGCTTGCTGTCAACAAGCAGATCTGCCTTAACATAAGTCTCTTTGCTGAACATCTGGTCCAGCACTTCAGGCTCTTCCTTCTCCATAGCCTCCAGCTCGGCTTTATAGTCGGTCAGCATCGTTACATACTCCTCGACAGCCTCATCGATCTCATCAGCCTTCATATCTTCCTCTGGAATCGACCCGAAGATACTCTCGGCAGCTTCAATTGTATCCAGCAGTTCCGATTGATCGTTCAGCAGGTCGAACAAGCTGGTCAGCATCTCGCGCAGACCTTCCTTGTCGCTCAGCAATGCGTCCAGATAGGTATTCATCCATGTCCATATTTCCTTGCCGTTCAATTCTGCATGCACGCGCAGGCCAGTCACTGTTTCGCCGCCTACGCTCTCTTGGGCTGGCACGACCGTCAACGTAGTCGGATTAGGCAAATTGTCAATCGCGTATCCGCCCACGATATCCATCATTTGCTTGCTTAGTTCAACCAAGTTCTGCTCGTTCAACGCTTCGTCGGAGGAGGATTCTTCCTCCAGCTCGTCTTCAACCGGCTCTTCCAGCTCGAACACGAATGGCTTCAACGCCCCCTCGATCTCGATAACAAGCAGCTTCTCATCGGTCTTCATCGAGAAGCCGATGCTTTTGCCGCTGAAGTCCAATCTGCCGTCCATCGACATATTGTTGTCATCGGCCACTTTCACATGGTCGAGCTGCAATTTAAAGTGCGTGAGAAGATCCAGAAGCTCAGGCTCGTCATCTTCCACAGCCACATCCGTCCATGCCGTTGAAGGCGTCAGCTTAAACTCGATCGTTTCAGTGCCTTCATAGGACGTTACTTTCAATGACTGCTTGAGCATGGCATTAAAGTCGAGTCCTCCGACCGCTTGACATCCTGCCACCACAATCAGCACGATGACGAGCAGCGCGAGACCGAACGTTTGCTTACCCCATCTATACATCTTCATCTAATAAAAATCCCCTCTCCATGGGTACAAAGACTACTGTCTATTCTACCACGGAGAGGGGATGAATGGAAGATTAAAGAAGCTAGCGGGAATTGGCGCCAGACCGCGCTGCTACACGCATTATAGGACTTAGCAGCTTGCGCAGCGGCCCAGGGAACTGGCGGACATCCTCAGCTGTAACGACGCGCAGCACCACCAGAAGCAGGACATATAGACTAAGCGAAACAATCCCTGTCGCGGCTGCCGATAGAAAGTACATGACCTTGGCAGGCAGGATATCATCCAGCAGGCTTCGGCATGCCAGATCAATCGCCCACCCTGCGCCGGCTGAGATCGCGATGGTCAGCGTATACCCCAGCCAGCGAGTCCCGAGCACGGTGAATGCAACTTCTTTCTTAATGACTCTCATATTAAGTGAAGCAATTGTTATGAAGCATAGAGTAGATGCCAGAATAAGTCCGTAGACACCCATGAAGGGTGCAAGCGCCACACTGCCGGCTACTTTGACAACAAGCCCGATAATCGTACTCTTCATCGGCACTTTTGTCTTGCCGAGGCCGAACAGAACCGAACTGCTTGTCATCATCGTAATTTGAAAAATCGTACCAGCCGTAAGCGCCGCTGCCACGCCGCTGCCGCCTGCCCCATCGAAGATAAGGCCTGTTACCGACACAGCTGCAACAGTGAGCGCAAGCGCTGCCGGAACACCTGTGAAGACGACGATCCGCATCACAAGAGTGGTTTGTCTCTCGACCTCTTTCATATTGCGGGCAGCGTAAGCCGAAGTAATAACCGGAATGATGGAGGTACTGAGTGCTATCGCCAGAATCGGCGGTATGCCTGCCAACGCCTGCGCCCTCATTGCCAGCCAATCGTAGGCTTCCGTCGCGGCTTCCATGTTGCCGTAAAAGCTGTCAGTCAGCCGATGGAACAGGCTTGTATCAAAGTTGTACATGAATTGAACCGTCATCGCCGCGACCACAATCGGAATTGAGATCGAGAACATTTCCTTGTAGATCGAGCGGTAAGACCGCTTGCTCTCTCCTGCTTGAGACCGTGAAGGGGAGCGATCCCTCTCCGAAGCAGCCTCCTTCGCATCCATGCGCCGGAGCTTCCTGGCATACATAAGCATGACGAGAAATGCACCGATACTGCCAAACACACTTCCGAATGTGGCAGCAGCAGCAATCCAGCGGTCGCCCCAGCCCCATGTCAGCACAAGAAGAGCCAATCCTACGGCTACCAGCACACGGGCTACCTGCTCGACAATCTGCGATACGCCTCCAGCCATCATCATCTGACGGCCCTGGAAGTAGCCCCGCATCATAGCAATAACAGGGAAGAGGAGCAGTGCCGGAGCGATGGCCCGAATAGAAGTTACCGCCTCCGGCTGCTTCATAATATAAGCAATCTGCGGCGCAAGCACGAACATCAGCGTTGCGATCAGCAGTCCGGCGATCACGCCGAACCATAAGGCTGCCCTGTAGACGCGCTGCGCTTCCTCCGGCTTGCCGATGGCATAACGTTCCGATACCATTCTGCTGATCGCGCTCGGAATGCCCCCTGTCGCTATAATAAGCAGCAGCAGGTAAATATTATTGGCGGCACCAAAGTAGATGCCGCCTTCCTTGCCCATCATATAATCGAACGGTATGCGCTGGAACAGCCCGAGAAACCGGGCTACCAGCGCTGCTACCGCCAGAATAATTGTTCCTTTAATCAGGGAGTCTTTATTTGCCACGCCCAGCTCTCCGCCTTACGTTGTTTATTTCGCCTTGATTGGTTCGAGCGGCTGATGGTTGCCGCGTACTGGAGCAGCCGCTCCGCTTGGCGCTGCCCAGCGGATGCCGTTCTTGATAACCTGCAGCACATTCTCGTTGTAGTAAGTCGGATAAGTCTCATGGCCCGGACGGAAGTAGAAGATTTTTCCCTGGCCGCGATTGAACGTACAGCCGCTGCGGAACACTTCTCCGCCCTCAAACCAGCTGACAAAGATAAGCTCGTCCGGTGTTGGAATGTCGAAGTGCTCGCCGTACATTTCTTCACTTTCAAGCGTAAATTGCTCGGGCAGTCCTGCAGCGATCGGATGCGCCGGATTAACGACCCAGATGCGCTCCTTCTCGTTGGCTTCACGCCATTTCAGATCACAGCCTGTACCCATCAGCGTCTTGAAAATTTTGGAGAAATGTCCGGAGTGAAGCACGATAAGCCCCATACCGTTCCATACGCGCTCTTTGACACGCTCGACAATGGCATCCTCGACTTGATCATGAGCCATGTGGCCCCACCAGAGAAGCACATCGGTGTTGTTCAACACTTCTTCTGTCAGGCCATGCTCAGGCTGATCCAATGTTGCGGTGCGAACCTCGAAGCCGTCCGTGCCAATACCGTCAGCGATTGCTTTATGAATCCCTTCCGGATACACCTTGCGCACGACCTCATTGTTGATCTCATGCTTGAACTCATTCCATACTGTAACTTTAATCATCCTTGTTCAGCCTCCTATAGAATCCATATGATGAATAAAACAATCATACCCAATTGCAGAATAAACTTCACAACCATGCTGGAGAAGAGCCCTACCACCGCGCCGAAGCCAACCTTCATAGACTTCTCAAGATCGGAACCGGCAATCAGCTCGCCGATAATCGCTCCAAGCAGCGGCCCAAGAATAAGGCCAAAAGCCGGAATAACGAAAGGCCCGGCAATGATGCCGATTGTACTGCCCCACACCGAGGCCTTGGACCCGCCGAACTTCTTGACGCCCCAAGCGTTGACCGCGTAATCAGCTACGAATAAGGCAATGACAATAATCGTCTGGATCGACCAGAACCAGAAGCCGAACGGCTCCCATGAGATAAAGAAGCCGTAAACGAAGAATGCGGCATAGATCGCAAGCGCTCCCGGCAGAATCGGGAATATCGCGCCGCCCATCCCGACAAGAAACAATAGAATCGTAATAATCCACCCGGTTATCTCCATCGCTACCTCACTCCTTCAGGACATAATCCCGAATCAGCTGTGCAACAGCATGCTCGTTATTCGTCACCGCAATCGCGTCCGCTGCCGCTTTGACCGCATCCTGGGCGTTGCCCATTGCGACACCAATTCCGGCTTCCCGAATCATGGCGATATCGTTCATGCTGTCGCCCATCGCAGCAACCTGAGACATGTCCAGGCCAAGCACCTTGCACAGCTCGCGAAGCGCGCTTGCCTTCGATACGCCCTCCGGATTCAGTTCCAGATTCCATGGCGACGAATTCGTAATTTCCATCCCGCCCCAGCCGGATACTTCCGCCAGAATACGCTCGCGCATGGCATCGTCCTCGGTATAATAGCCGAATTTGAGCCAGTGATGACTATCGTAGTCGTCTTTGGGCATGATCCATTTCTCTTTGTTGTAGATGTCGCCTACCGTGTATGCCCAATACCAGCATTCCTCATTGCGAAGCGCAACCTCATGAAGCCGCTTTATGTAGCTCGCCGGCATAAGCGAGCGCTTATGGAGCACATGCGGACGCCGCCATATTTCGCCGCCGTTGACCGTGATCATCGGGGTATCCAGGTTCAGCTGTTCCGCGTACGGAAGTGCGCTCTGGAACCCGCGGCCCGTTGCGAAGCAGACGAGAATGCCCGCATCGATCGCCTTGCTGATCCAATGCGCGTTCTCACTGCTAATCTCACTTTGTTCATTCAGTAATGTACCGTCCATATCAATCGCCACTAGTTTGATCTTGCTCATGCATGCCTCCCCACACTGCCAGTCAAAGCAGCTGTACTTCTTCTGTCTAACGACATATTAGCACATTTTGAGCGGAATCCAAACCGGGCCGCTCCGCTGCCCCCAGTGCGATTGTTGCGGTACGCTTCCCATTATAGAGAATTGAACGGCATAACGGCTATCCGATCTTGCGCAGTTTTTATTGCATCTTGTAGTCATATGGCCGGCAAAGGATCGATCTCAATCCCCCCTCGACAATCAGATTCGCTACGCGCATAATTTCCTGAACAACAAAAAAACTGCAGCGCCCTCTACGGGCTGCTGCAGTTTTATGAAATTCCTTATATCGTGCGTTCGCGCAATGAACGGCGGCGCAGCTTGCGTGCAAGCAGCCCGTGGGACGGCGACAGCAGAAAGGCCAGAATGAACAGCACAGCCGCCGCGCATACCATACAGCCCGCGATCGAAGCGTCCAGCACAACAGATACGCCATAACCGAGCCCTGTGCTTGCAAGCCCGATGGCAACGCTGATGAAGATCATCGCTCCAAGGCGGTCAGTGAGCAGGTAAGCGGCAGAAGCCGGAATAATCAGCATGCCGACTACGAGAATAGCGCCAACGCTTTCGAACGAGCTGACCGTCGCCATCGACACAAGTCCCATGAGCAAGTAGTGAAACAAGGCTACCGGGATGCCGATTGCCGCCGCCAGCGCCGGATCGAAGGCGCACAACTTGAACTGCTTGTAGAACAAGCCGATGACAGCGATGATGACCAGCAGCGTGAATCCGAGCATCCATACGGCCTTAGGCCCCATGTCACTGCCGTGCAGCTCCCAGGTATTCCAATGTACATGGGCAATCTCCCCGTACAGCACACAATCGAGATCAATATCGACATGCTTAAGATTCAAGCTGACCAGCACGACGCCGATTGCGAACAAGGCCGTAAACACAACGCCAATTGATGCATCAGCCTGCACGCCGCTCTGTTGGAAGAGCTGAATAAGAAAAACGGTAATAAGACCAAGAACGGAAGCGCCCAACAGCATCACGAACGAATCTCTAGATCCGCTCATCATAAAGGCAATAACAATGCCTGGCAGCACGGAATGGCTGATGGCATCACCGATCATCGACATTCGGCGAAGAACGAGGAAGCAGCCGAGAATGGCGCAGCAGCTTGCAACAAGACCGCCGGTCAGCAGTATCCAGAAATCTGTCATAGCGAGCCACCCTCCTTCGCCAGATCGCGCACCCGTCTACTCTGCTCTTCCAGCAGCGTTTGACGCGCCCGAGAGCGGGTGAGCCGCTTCGCCAACAGACCGCGACGCGGTCCGAACAGCAGAGATACGACGAACAATAAAGTTGAGGCCAGTACACTGATCGGACCCGTAGGAAGACTTGCTGTCGTAGAGCTAAGCCATGTTCCCACAACTCCGGCAAGTGCGCCGAACAATCCGGACATGATCACCATTACGCCCAGCCGATCCGTCCAATAACGTGCCGACACCGCTGGCGTGATTAACAACGCCGCTACAAGCACAACACCGACGGCTTGAATGCCCACAACGACGGAGACGACGATGAAGAACATAAGAAGCTGTTCCAGAACACCTACCGGAAAACCAAGCCCGCGGGCAAAGCCGGGGTCGAATGAGATCAGCTTGAATTCCTTGAACAGCAGCGTACACGCAGCAACGATAAATGCACAGACAATGAGCATCGTCTGCACATCAGAGCCGATCATGGAGGCCGCCTGGCCGAACAGAAATTTATCCAATCCGCTCTGATTGCCGTAGTCGCTATGTTGAATCTGGGTCAGCAGCACAATGCCAAGTCCGAAAAAACTGGACAATACAATCCCCATCGCCGCATCGGATTTGATGCGGGAATAGCGGGTAATCCAGCTGATGCCGAAGGTGGCGAGCAATCCGGAAATTCCGGCCCCAATCAGAAACAGCAGAATCGACTTCGTACCCGTCAGCATGAAAGCTATACAAATGCCCGGCAATGCAGAATGGGCGAGTGTATCGCCCATCAGGCTCTGCTTGCGCAGGTAGGCAAAGCAGCCGATAACTCCGCTGCATAGACCGAGCAGCATACAGCCAAGAAGTATCCATTGCGAGTTTGGATCAGTCATCATATCCCAAAGCGACTGCATGTCCTCACCCTCTTCCTTTTCCGGAGAGCAGTGTCAGTTCTTCATCCTCTTGCCGATCCAGAAATGCGAACCGCCCGCCGTATGTCTGCTGCAGGTTGGAGCGTGTGAATACATCCCCCGTCTTGCCGAAAGCCTGTACCTCAATATTGAGCAGCATGACAGAGTCAAAATATTCCTTAACCGTCGCAAGATCGTGATGAACGACGATTACGGTCTTGCCTTGCCCTTTAAGCTCCTGCAGCAGCATAATAATCGCTTTCTCCGTAGCTGCATCCACCCCCGCGAACGGCTCATCCATGAAATACAGCTTGGCATCCTGGGCCAGCGCTCTGGCGAGGAAAACCCGCTGCTGCTGCCCGCCGGACAACTGGCTAATCTGCCGGTCTGCGAACTCTGCCATGCCTACCTTCGCGAGACATTCCAGCGCGATTGCCTTCTCCTTGGCACCCGGCCTGCGGAACCAGCCAAGGCGGCCGTAACGGCCCATCATCACAACATCCAGCGCGTTCGTCGGGAAGTCCCAATCCACCGATTCGCGCTGCGGCACATAGCCGATCAGCTGGCGCTGCTCGTTATAAGGCTTGCCGTACACCAGCACGCTGCCATTCAGCTTGGGGATCAGACCCAGCGCTGCTTTAATAAGCGTGGACTTGCCCGCGCCGTTAGGCCCGATAATGCCGATCAGCTCGCCTTCCGTCACTTCCAGCGTAACATTGCGCAGCACAGGCTTCTTCTGATAAGCGACACTAAGACCTTTTATTTGAAGCGGCACTCCTGCGGTTGTTGATTGTCGCGTCATCGTTCTCACTCTCCACTTGGACCGCTGCACATCCGATTGGACTGCAACGAACCGTTCTATTTCAATGCATGGACGATCGTGTCCACATTATGCTGTACCATTCCAATATAAGTGCCTTCCTCGGTTCCTCTCTTGCCCATTGCATCCGAGAACAGCTCGCCGCCGATAGCGACATCATGTCCCATCTGCTTGGCGCCCTCGATGACCGCTTCAATCGACTTCTTGGGCACACTCGATTCGACGAATACAGCTTTGATCTTGTTGTCCACCAAATAATCTCTGAGGGTGGTTACATCCTTCGTGCCATATTCCGAGGCTGTGCTCATGCCTTGAAGCCCCATAACCTTAATGCCGTAAGCATCTCCAAAATATCCGAATGCATCATGCGCCGTTACCAGCACGCGGCTTGCTTCCGGTATAGATGCGATCTGCTCCTTCGTATAGCGGTCGAGCTCTTCAAGCTTCACCAAGTAATCAGCGGCGCGTTTCTTATAATTGTCCGCATTGGCAGGATCCTTCTCTACAAGCGTATCGCGGATCACCTCAGCAGCGGAAATCCAGTTGCGTACATCAAACCAGATATGCGGATCATGCGCGCCTGCTCCCGATGGATCAGACCTGAGCGCTGACTCCTCCAACCGGCTGGACACAGCGACCGTCGTCTTCTTCTTGCCAAGCTTCTCCAGCATTTCAGCCATCTTGCCTTCCAGATGGAGACCATTGTAGAAGATGACGTCAGCTTGATCCAGCTTCTTGATATCCCCTTGCGAAGCTTTGTACAAGTGGGGGTCAACGCCCGGGCCCATCAGGCCAATGGCCTCGACGTGATCCCCTCCAATATTATTAACCACATCCGCGATCATTCCTATCGTCGCAGTTACTTTCAGCTTGCCTTCACCTGATGTGAAATCATTCCCACTATTGCTGCCGCAAGCCGTAACAAACAGCATTACTGCTGTCAGGAATAGCATGGCCATAATCCAGCGGCGAATTGCAGAATTTGTTTTGAGCCGCATTCCAATTCCTCCTCATTCTCTCCCTTATAGTTGCCGTTCATATCGTTGCATTCCCAGCGCTGTAGAAAACTCTATCCGCCCGCTTCGGGGCTTGTTTTGCCCAAATGAACATTAGTTTACTCTATGCCTCTTTTTTACTATTATACAACAATGTTTCTCTAGTGCAACATTTATTTTTTACTTGGGCTTCGCTGCAAAACCGGCCTAGCAGCAGGACTGGCCTTATAACACGACGCCATTTATGGTAACGGTAATCGGACGCTGTCACACAGCGCCATGCTGCGTTGCTGCGATCCGCACACTCCATCCGCATGATGCGATCCGTGCGCTGTGATCCTACACACTCCATCCGCGTGCTGCGATCCGTGCGCTGTGATCCACACACTCTGAGCCGCGTGCTGCGATCCTACACACTCTGATCCGCATGCTGCGCTGTGCATCGGCATGCCATAGTAAAAAAAGCCTGCGCAAGTGCAGGAATTTCGGCTATAAGCGGCCATAAACAGTACAATGCCTGCGTAAGTGCAGGAATATGAGGCGAAATCGACCGATAAGAGAAAAATACAGCATAATACCTGCGCTTTGGCAGGCATTACGTTTTTAGCAGGCTGAAACGAGAGAAAGCCTGCCTGATCGCAGGAATATTCGACGTGTGTAATGTGTAACTTTGACCATTTATAAAATCCCCGTCCACACGGGAGGGGGCAGCAGTATGATTCGACGAGCAATCTTCTCTTTAGCAAAAGACTCTTTAGCAGCAGGCTATTTAGCAGTAAAGCTGTTTTGCAGTAAAGCTGTTTTGCAGCAGCAAAGCTATTTAGCAGTAAAGCTGATTTGCAACAAAGCTGTTTTGCAACAAAGCTATTTAGCAGTAAAGCTGTTTTGTAACAAAGCCGTTTAACAGCAAGGCTAAGCAGCATTTGCTCCACTGTTTTTTCGCATGGCGCGCATTTCCCGGCGCGGGTCGGACGACCACGAAACTACAAAAAAAACGAGCGGCACTTTCCCGCTCGTTACTCCATTTATTCCTTTGCAGCATTCCCTGTATTCGCAGATTTCTTCGGTGTGCCATGCAAGCCGATTTCCTCATCGTAAGCATCGAATATTTTGCGGGCGATTGGCGCAGCGCCGATTCCGCCGAAGCCGCCCTCAGGAACGATAACAGCAACAGCAACGACCGGCTTCTCTGCAGGCGCGTAAGCGATAAATACAGCATTATCCTTCTTCACTCCGCCAGCTACCGTTTGCTCTGATGTACCTGTCTTCCTAAGCACTTTGTAAGGCGCATCCTTGAAGGACTCGACATTAACCTGTGCCATACCCGTCTCGATTTCCTTCCAGTAGGCTTCCGGTATATCGATCGTATTCAACACTTCAGGCTCAAACTTCTTCACTACATTGCCTTCCGCATCACGTATCTCATTAACGAACTGCGGCTTCATCCGCTTGCCGTGATTCGCCAGCATCGCTGTGTACTGTGCAAGCTGCAGCGTTGTATATTTGGCCTGCTGCCCGAAGGAGGCGAATATGAGCGCCGATTGCGAGCTCGCGACCTCCATCTCATGGAAGTAGTCAATAACGCCCTTACTCTCATTGGGCAAGCCGCTGCCGGTCAGTACGCCTAAACCGAACTGCTTCATGTAGCTGTCCCACAACTCAACGCCTTTGTTGCGGTCACGCTCATAGAGCGCGTTGCCGATCATTTTGGCCATCCATGGATTGGAGGACTTGGCAATCGCAAGCGCCGGATCAAGCGAGCCATAGGAATGGCCCCTGGCATTCCCGATCCGCCGGCGATGCACACCTTCCTTACCGTAATAGAATGCTCCCGAATCATACCAGCGATCAGTGGTCGAGAATAGCTTCTCGTTCAACCCGATCAGCACGGACAGCGGCTTGAGCGTAGAGCCCGGCGGCAGGATGGAGGAAGGATGCTTGTTAAGCTCCTTGTCCGTCTTGTATGGCCCGTTAACCGTAGAAATCGTTCCGTTCGGCAGCATATTTCCAATTTTCTCATAATCTTCTGTACCAATACTGCCGCCTTCCCAAATATTCGGATCATAATCCGGCATACTGGCCATGGCAATAACTTTCCCTGTATTGACCTCCATTGCAACAGCGAAGCCGATCTTGGCATTGGGCTGGCGATCCTTCGTATAGGTCGTCTGCAGGTAGTGCAGCTGATCCGTGATCGCTTTCTCTGTCTTCAACTGCACATTCCGGTTAATCGTCAAGTACAGATTATTGCCCTTCTCGGGCTTCGTTATTTCTGGCAATCCGACGATGCGGCCTGCTGAATTGATAGGATACGTCTTGAGTCCGTTCTTGCCGCGAAGCTCTTCCTGATACAGACGCTCCAGTCCATCGAAGCCGACATCCTCCTGCTGGAGATAGCGCAGCCGCGCATCAGGCATGACGTCCCGCTTATCCTTGTCTCTGTAGTAATCGATATTGTTGGAAACCCCTTTGAATTTCTTCAAATAGCCCACCAACTGAACGGCAATCGTATTCTGGTCATAATGCCGGATGCTCTCTTCCAGAATATCGATCCCTTTGTACTGATCACGATTCTCCAGAAAATAAGCGATTTCGTCATTCGTTAGTCCGCTCTTGATGCGCCGCGGAACCGATACGATATTTTGCTTATATTTCAAATCCATATTTTTAATAATCTTATCAAGTGTCAATGCCTGCTTGGGATCGCCAAGCTCCTCGAACACTTTCAACAGACGCTTCGCCATCGCTTCAGAGTCTGCAACCTTGGAGCCCGGCTCAATCGTGTAGTAGAGCGATTGTGTCGAAGTCGAGTACGCAATCCGCTCGCCGCTGGAATCATAGATATTGCCGCGTATCGGCGGGATAAGCACTTCCGTGCTGGATATGCGGTTCTCTTCCTCCCGTAATGTAGGGCCTTCTACGAACTGCAGGATCGCCAGCCTGACGATAAGCACACTGAATAAGAAAAAAGTGATAAAGAAAAATAAATTCAATCGAAAGGAGAAATGCCGTCTATTGACTATCTCCCTCTTCTGCGGATCATCCTGCACCGCCCTGCCTCCTTCCTTCCCAAAAATTGCCTTTGCAGTCTCCCCTCTTACGGAACTGCCTTTAACACTCCCGTCGTATTCAAACACGCTTACGACTTCCGCCATGTTTACGATTTATGACTCCGTTATAAGTACGAGTTATGATTCCCCGTACATAGCTGTGATTGATGACTCCCTTATATGCGTACGCTCAAAGTGCTGCGGATCGAACCAATCGCCTGTCGATGCCCATGTCGCGTCGAGCGGAATCCATCCCCCGTCGGCAAGCCGAACCTCGTTCCAGGCATGCGGGCCATAACCGCCCCGGCCATCCGCGCCCTGTCCAGTCACAACCCGCACCTCAAGTCCGACGGTACGCGCCATGACGGCATACAGCCGGGCCACATCAATGCATACACCCTTGCGTGTACCAAATGTGTCCGCTGGCGTCTGTTCTTTCCATATGCCTTGTTCCACGTAATTGTCAGCTTTGTCCCAATCATAGGCAATGCGCGAACCGATCCAGTCATACAGCGCACGCGCCTTCTCCCTGTCGGATTCGGCATCCTTCGCAACGGCATGCGCCGCCTCTGCAATATTGTCCGGTACAGCGGAGTCGATCACTTCATACTTGCGCTGCAGAACCCGCCGAAACTCCGCTTCTACTGCTCCCGTCAATACCGGGCCGCGCTCCAATACATCGCCAGCAACCGGCTGAAGCAGCTCATCTGCCGTCTTGTTGTAGAAGCTCGAAGCCCGAATGGAATCGGTCAACGGTCCATCAGGCAGCAGGGAGACATAGACGAACAGGATTGCAATCACGACAAATGCGCGCCCTGCCCCCAGCAGTGCGCCAATCGCCGCTCCAGTAGTGCGGCTTGCCGCCTGAGGGAATAACTCCTGCCGGGGTTCGCCGTTGCCGCCGCTTCTGTATCTCTCAAACAGCATAGCTCCGAGCGGCTCAAGAAATCCAAGCACGAAGCGAAGCAGCATGTAACATAGCAGAAACAGCAGGCCAAAACGAAGCAGCTCAAAATCGCGAATGCTGGTCACGAAGGTGTACCAGAACTGTGACAACGCGCCAAGCTGTTCCTGTGGCACAACAATATTCCGCTCAATAAGGTATGCTCTCAGATGCGGTGACAGGAAGGCCGCTCCGCGCCCTGCCAGCAGCAGCGATATTACGACCAGTGCCGCCGTCCAGACAAAAAAGAAAAGGCGCTTCGCAGATCCCGATGCGCCACTTCTCAGACCTTGAACAAGCGATACAACCAAGACAAGCATGACCATTAGCGCAACTGGTTCCGGCTTCAATAAAGCTTGAACCCAGGTGTTCATGTCAGCATCTCCTAATTAACCATTCTTCTTCGCCTGATCGATTAAAGCCCGTATCGTCTCATCTATCTTCCAGGTTCCAAGCGAAGCCCCTTGAAACGAAACTTTAACCTCGTTGTCTCCGGGTGTGCCATTCAGTTCCAGATTCTTTGATTTGATCGTGAATGTGCCATCGTCATTCACTGTGTAGGTCGCATCCTTCGCTTCGCCGACCATTGCGGATATCGCCTCTTGCTTGACGCCCTCAGCAACCTTCGTGCCGAGCTCCTTCACGTCATCCAGAGTGACATTCGCCGCCAGACCCTTGACCTCTTCCAGGGTATAGCCGCTGTACACGACAAGGCCAAGTACAATTCCGATGATAATAAGCCATTTGACAACGGTCTTCACAACACGAATTACAATGAATAATGCCACAAGTGCGATGACAAGTATAAACCAATTATCTTGAAAAAATTGAATCCAAGTGTCCATATCATAGTTAAAATCAAAGCTCATTATTCTACTCCCCCATTATACGCTCTCAATAGCCCGAACACAAAATATTATACCCCATGCGCAAATCAGCGTAAACCTCTGCCTCCCGGTTCCTCCAATCCTATCCAGCTATAGACATAAGACGGCTTATCCAAGCGTACAAGTAGTAACATGTCTCTATCTGGTTCACTGTTGACCGTTTGAGTATGTGCTTGGGAGGGGTACTGTTGAGAACCGCTGTATGGCTTTATCTGTTTCTGTTTGTCGCATTCTTCGATCTGCACGCCCAATATCCGATATTGACTCCATTCGCCGTGTCGCTGGGGGCAGCGCCATCATTCATCGGCCTGATGATGGGCTTGTATTCCATCACGCACTTGCCAGGCAATCTGATTGCCGGATATGGCGTGGACCGTTACGGCAGCCGCCTGTTCATCGTATTCAGCCTTGCCGCCGCCGGGGTTATTCTCGTCCTGCAATCCAAGGTAACCGATCCGTGGCAGCTGCTCGTCCTGCGCTCCATCAGCGGCTTTGTGCTTGCCTTTCTGTCTCCGGCCTGCATGTCCCTTCTTGCCAGAATCGCCAAGGACCGTGTCCACCAAGGCAAGCTCATGGCCGGCAACGGGCTTGTGCATACCATTGCATCCGTCGTTTCGCCTGCCGCAGGCGCCTATATGGTCGCACAGATCGGCTTTACAACCGCTTTCCTCATCCTGGGCTGGGTTCTCATAGGGACAGCGACCTGCGCCTTGTTCTTTATCCGTGAAGCCGACTCTTATAAAGACGATCCTGCCGCCAAGAAAGTTAGCGCTGCACCGGATAATAATGAGGATGATCCTGATTCGGCCCATGCGCATAAAGTGCCCTGGATCGTCTACACCCTCCCCATTGCAATGAGCTGTGCGCAGGGCATCCTCTCCTTCGAGCTGCCGCTTATGGCCAAGACGCAGGAGGCAATGCTGGAGACAGGGCTGCTCTTCTCCGTCGTCAGCCTGGGAGCGCTGCTTACGCTGAGCATGCTGTTCTTGAATCGCCTGTCCCCCTATCTTCGCACATTATGGGGAGCATTGATGCTCGCGGTTACCTATTTCGCTATCGCTGCCGATGCGCCACTGCCGCTGTATGCGCTCCTTCTTCTGCTTGGCATGGCCAAAGGCGTTATTTTCCCGGCATTATCCTCACTGCTTATTGAACTCAGCGGCGGGGTTCGATATGGGCGAACCTTCTCTGTTCTGTCCATCGCCTTCTCTGTCGGCGCTTTCCTTGGGCCGATGCTGGCCGGACAGCTGCGGAATGTCGTCTCGCCGTACTACATCGCATTCGTGGCGCTTATGCTCGCGGTCTCCATTCTCCCGTTCTACAATGCGCGATCCGGACGCAGCAGCGCCCATTTTTCCCGAACTGGGTAAGCGCACAGGGCTAATGTCCCCCGCCGTCATACGCTGCATCATGGCAACCGACCAGACCTTGCGTTCGGAATGGAATTGTTGCGCTGGTCCGATCTTTTGCGGAAAGAGGGGTGACTACAACGATGTCTCAATGTGCAGATCCTATCCATGATCGTTATGGCAGCCATGTCAAAAGAGCCTTTACATCAGTAGGTACGATTCTTGTGCTGTTCATCCTGCTTATTATCGTTCTTGGCGGTTTGATGTGCTGGTAATCCAGCATGGACAGCTTGGACCGACTAGACGGTTTGCCCACGCAAGCCGTCTTTTCGTTTCCGGTTGCGTTGGTATACAATAGCGCTAAGGAGTGAATCACATATGGACATCGCAATTATCGTGGAAGGTAAAAATGACCGCAGCCGTCTGCGGCAGGTGCTGGCGGAGTCAGTGCCGATCTTCTGTACATACGGCACGCCCAGCACCGACCATATCGACACATTGCGGAGACAGGTCGGGGACAAGCAGCCCTATCTGTTTACTGATAATGACGCTTCGGGCAAACGCATCCGGGGCATGCTGCGCGATACCTTCCCGGACGCTGTACATATTTACACACGCAAGGGCTATCCCGGTGTCGAGAAGACCCCGGCAGATTACTTGATCGAACAATTAGAAAAAGCGGGTCTCGAGGAGTATATTCTATACCCGGCTCTCGATCCCGCTCCATGGAGCAAAGAAGATATGAATTGAAGTTGTGGATGTGAAGTGCGATGTAGATTGCGATGTGGAGGGAATGCTGCGCGGTGGATCGTTCCTCCGATCGCTGTTGTCACCCGGATTTCCTCGATCTATCAACCGTTAACGGTTGATATCCGGTGACAAAGGCGAACGCTTGCGCTTCTCCAGTACGATTCCACCCACTCATCCACCTCCACACACCTCACTGCACCAGAACTTCATTTGGTTGGTAGTAAAAGAAAATAACCATTCCATCACATAAAGGATGGAATGGTTATTTCTATTCGTCCACCAGGGCGTCTACTACGGCAACGATCCGGTCAGGTGTCATTGTCTCGTCGATGGAGCCTGTCATATATTTGCGGATCTTACCTTGCCGGTCAATGAAGGTGATCGTGTCGGAATGGGTGTAGAGTCCCGTCTTCTCGTCCTTCAATAAGCCAAGTCCGAAGTCCAGCATGAGCTTCTTCGTCTCTTCCTCGCTGTCTCCACGCAGGAACTTCCAGCCGTTCTGATCGATTTCACTTGGAATTTTGCCTATAAATTTGCGGATCGCATCCGGTGTATCCCGCTCAGGATCGAAGGTGACGGACAGGAATTCCACGTCAGAGCCGAATGCTCCCTGCTCCTTGAGCTTGTCCTGCACCTGGGTCATCAGGAAGGTGGTCGGCGGACAGATGTCCGGGCAATTCGCGAAGTAGAAATACACCACCCGCACCTTGCCGTTCGTATTCTCCAGAGATACCTCTTCCCCGTCAATGCTCGTCAGCTTGAATGAAGGCGCAGGCTTGTCCTGATCAAGCTTGGGCGCAGCTTCCTTCGTCGACGAGAGATATAAATAAAGCCCCATAGCTGCGCATAAAGCCAGCACTGCGATTTTGAATCCATGTTTGCGCGTGAAATCCATCTGTGTTCCCCCTTGATCCATTGGCGTTCTAGCCAATGCCATTCGTGTCTACAACCATTACAAAAAAGATGACCATCAAGTAGTTAATGGAAATAAAGAAGTTCGTTCTCGCCCACTTGTCCGTATCCGCCGCCTTCAAGCCCATCAGGGTATGGACGAGCCAGAGTACGCCGCCAAGCACCGAAATAATCAGAAAGAAATAACCAACATAATCATAGGTGAACATTAATATTCCCGTAGGCAGAAGGAGCAGAATATACGGAATCATCTGCAGCTTTGTCCGCTTTATTCCTTTGACCACCGGCAGCAGAGGATAACCCGCCGCGCGGTATTCTTCCACCCGTCTGATGGCGAGCGACCAGAAATGCGCCGGCTGCCATAAGAATAAGAGCGCGAACAACAGCCATGCTCCCATATCCACCTCATTAACCGCACAATAGCCGATTACCGGAGGCATCGCCCCGGATACACCGCCGATGGATGTGCTCCAGGTGGAGGTCCGTTTCAACCACATCGTATAGATAACGATGTAGACGAACAAGCCGAGCAGTCCAAGCCAGCCTGTCCGGGCGTTGACAAGCGTAAACAGAATCGCTATACCCGCAATACCGAGCACAATGCCATAAATGAGCACCCCCGCAGGATCCATCCTATTCATCGGCAGCGCGCGATTCTTCGTCCGTTCCATCTTCTTGTCCAGTTCCCGGTCCCAGTAGTTGTTGATGACGCAAGCGGATGCCATCGTCAGAGCTGAGCCGATCAACATATAAAGAAGCAGCATCCAATCAATATTCCATTTGGAAGCAACCCAGAATCCACCGAATGCCGCAATCGCATTAAGGCGAATGATGCCCGGTTTAGTCAGGGCCACATATTCTTTAAGCACAGCGAGCCTCCCCGTTCCATTACCGTACAGGCGCGAAGCGCCAATCCACGTATTAAATCGTTCTTAATCATACCGAAAAAAGCAGCAGATGACAATGTTCCTGCCCTTTGTTCATCAATTTGACACCGCTTGGTCAGCGAGGGGAATTCAAAACGATTTTATCCGGCCAAGGAACCATTTCGCCCATTCGTCAATACAATGACATTGTGGTTATAGCCCAGCTGAGCGAAAGGAAGTGAAATCCTTCAGATATGGCAGTTATTAAAGCGAACTCCGAGCAAGTCAAGGTTCTGGCAAGGCTTATGCGTGCTGAAGCAGAGGGTGAAGGCGATCTCGGAATGCTGATGGTGGGCAATGTAGGTGTTAACCGGGTCAAGAGCGATTGTCTCGACTTCAAAAATATTCGAACGATTCCGCAGATGGTTTATCAGCGGCCAGGCGGCTTCGAAGCGACTATTAAGGGCTACTTCTACCAGAAAGCGCGTGAGAGTGAGATCCGGCTGGCCCAGCGCATTATTAACGGCGAGCGGCAGCATCCGGCCACCAATGCGCTGTGGTTTTTCCGGCCCTCAGGGGGCTGTCCGGGAACATGGTACGACCAGCGCAACACCGGCCGTTTCAAGGCCCACTGCTTTTTTGCTCCGACAGGCGCGGATTGTCCGAAAGTCTATTAAGCTTGTTTCATGACACGAAAGCGAGGAATTGGGATCATGTCTAATTACGGGTACAACAACGTGGTAAATCCAGCAAGTGTGGGAGGGCAAGCGGGCTTCAACCCCGGATACGGCCAGTACCCGCACCAGCCGGTGGCACAGCCGTTCCCGGCTATGCCAATGACTCTGCCGGCACAGGTAGCAGGTGCGCAAACGATGATGCCTCCCGGCGTTCCGAGCGGCGCAGTCGTCACTCCAGCGGGAGGCAATATCGTTGCGATGCCCGTTGTTGAAGAATCATATGTGGAGAACATCCTGCGGTTGAACCGCGGCAAGATGGGCACTTTCTATATGACCTACGAGAACAACCGGGAATGGAATGCCAAAATATTCCGCGGCGTTATCGAAGCAGCCGGGCGCGACCACGTTATTATTAGCGATCCGTCAACAGGAATGCGCTATCTGCTGCTGATGCTCAATCTGGACTATGTAACATTCGACGGCCCGATCGCTTACGAATATCCTTTCCAGGGCGGAAGCATAACGAACAAGACACCTCTTGGCACTGCAACTTTAGGCACCGTTACGAGCGGCCGTTAACCGGCCGGAAGGTCCATGCATGGATTTTGGGAGCGCCCCCCTGCACCCATTCTGCCATCGCATGCCAGGAAGAACGCTCGCTGCAGCGTTCTTCTTTTATCCTGCTGGCGCTGTATTCGTCCTCCGCTTCCCATACCTCCACAAACAGCAGCGGCTGATCGGTTCCTTCGTATAATTGAAAGCTCTGCGATTCCGCCGACCGGGCGGACATCCAACTCCGGTAATGGACTTCGTATTCCGCCGCAATCCGGTACTCTACAAAACAAATATGCAACAATCTCATCCTTCCGTTATAAGAATTCACGATTCAGAAAATACTGAGACGTACATATAAAAGTATACCACGAAAGAAAACTTGTAGGAGGAGACGCGACATGGATACCGGTACACATTTGGTGATGGGGCTTGGACTGGCGGGGCTCGCTACTATCGACCCTGTCGTCGCATCGGATCAGTCGGTCTACGCCGCTGTTCTGATCGGTACGATCGTCGGCTCCCAGGCTCCGGACTTTGACGGCTTGCTGCGGCTCAAGAGCAACGCCGCTTATATCCGCAACCACAGAGGGGCTTCGCACTCGCTTCCCGCGATCGCGATCTGGACCCTGCTCATCTCATTCCTGCTTCAGATGGGATTCGGATTTGCCCTGCCCTGGCTGCATCTTATCGGCTGGGTGCTGCTCGCAGTTGTTGTTCACGTATTCACCGATTTGTTCAACACCTATGGAACACAGGCAATGCGGCCGTTCACGGATAAATGGATTTCATGGAACATTATCCATATTTTCGACCCCATTATTTTTATCTCCCATCTCATCGCTATTTTATTATGGGCGCTTGGACTGCTAAGTCCGACTATTATATTCCCGACACTGTATGCCGGGCTGATCGTCTATTACATCTGGCGGACCATCGCCCACCGGATGCTGCGCAAGCAGATTATGTCGCTGGACACGGACCGCTCGGATAATGATCAGTACATTATCATTCCGACCATATCACTTTATGATTGGAACGTCGTCAAACGGCGCGAGGACGGCAGCTTCCTCATCGGCGATTACCGTCAGAAAAAGCTGCGCTGGGTGGATCGCGCCCGCTGCGACGATCATCCGGCCGTGGAGCTGTCCAAGAGCGATCCCTCCATCCGCTCTTTCTTATACTTCACCTCCTTCGCATGCGCTGAGGTGCGGGAGCATCCTTGGGGGTATCAGGTAAGATGGTCCGATGTCCGCTATCGGCACCGCAAACAATATCCGTTTGTAGGCGTCCTGCTGATGGACAGCGACTACAAAACATTAGGCTCGTATGTCGGATGGCTTAGCGATGACAGACTGGAGAAACGGCTGCGCATGAATACGTATTGACGATGTAAGGCCCCTTCTTGCACAATAGGAAGGGGCCTTGCCTTTGTGGCGCCCTGCTGCGGAGCCAAATAGAAAAGCCCAAGGTTTCCCTTGAGCTAATGTCTGCACAACCTGGTCTTATTAACGCAGCTGCGATTGTCCGGAAAGCTGTTGTTCAGCGATTTGTACAAGCTTCCGAGTGATGTAGCCGCCAAGAGATCCTGCATCGCGAGTTGCCATGTTGCCATAGTAACCGTCCTGCGGAATTTGAATGCCCAATTCTTGCGCTACCTCGTATTTCATTTGATTCAGAGCTGCGCTTGCTTGAGGTACGACCAGCGTATTGCTGCTGCGAGATTGTCCTGCCATGTGGGAATTCTCCTTTCATCTCTAAACGATGATGGTGTGTTGCAAGCTTATTATGATACTTTAGTGAAAAGAATATGCTTGCACAAAGAAGAATTTTAAAGAAAGAAGGAGGGACTTTCGAATGTCCAAGCCAATGGCCATGGGTTTTGCACTATTTTCCGTCTTGCTCATGATTCTGACAGGAGTCTTCATTAGCATTAACGGGTGGCTCGCTGCCCTATTTTTCGTCCTGACCCTGGCCTTTATCGCTTACGGGTTTATTGTCAGCGCCAAGATACGACGCCGCAAGCAGAGCCAATAACGCACTTCGCAAAAACCCGGAAGGGACTGTGGAAGGGACTGTCCAGAAAGTCCAATATCCAATGAGACAGTCCCAAATGATGTGAAAAGATGCCTCCAAACCACTTTAAACCTTTAAAAGTGGGCTGGAAGCATCTTTTGTTATATATGGAGACTTAGTGGGCCTCTGAAATCATCCAACCACTTTCTGTGACAACTCTTACTCCAAGTGAGGTTTGACGGCAGAGTGACGGAGTAAGAAGCCTGCGAATGTGCATGAATTTCGGTTGCAAGACGCCATAATGGTGAAAATGCCTGCGATGAAGCATGAATTTGAGAGGAAATCGGCCGATAAGGGGAAACGAAGGTGAAATACCTGCGCTCTGGCAGGCATTTCACCTTTAACAGGCAAGAAACGAGAAAATTCATGCCGTTTTGCATGTTCTGCATGTTCTGCATGTTCTGCATGTTCTGCATGTTCTGCATGTTCTGCATGTTCTGCTCGCCTGGCTCGTAGCCCGCAACACGCATGTCTCGGCGCTTGAAGTACGGATCGCCCTTCGGGACAGCCCCAGCCCCTTTTCGAAGCTCTGCTTGCTGCCTGCATGATACCGCATTTCTGCTACAACGGAATGCTAGCGCGGCATGACGAAGCCCATCCGCTCCTTGACATCGCGCAGCGTCCTGTTGGCCACAACGGATACTTGCTCCGCTCCCTGCTTCAAAATATCGTGAATCGCTCCCGAGCTGCGGATTTCCGCATACTTCGCCTGCAATGGCTCAAGCGTCGCCACGATATGCTCTGCGAGATCCTTCTTGAACGCTCCATAGCCCTGCCCTTCATAACGGGCCTCGATCTCTTCAAGCGTCAATCCCGCGCAGTGGGAATAGATGCTCATCAAGTTGCTTACCTCAGGCTTCTCAGCCGGGTTGAACTTGACCTCGCGTCCCGAATCTGTCGTAGCGCGGCTGATCTTCTTGCGGATGACATCAGGCGGGTCCAGCAGCGCAATGTAGCTGGCCGGGTTCGGATTGCTCTTGCTCATTTTTTTCGACGCATCATCCAGCGACATAATCCGTGCGCCCACTTTAGGAATATAGGCTTCCGGTATCGTAAAATAATCGCCGAAGCGCGCATTGAAGCGCTGTGCCAAATCCCTAGTCAGCTCCATATGCTGCTTCTGATCATCCCCTACCGGCACAAGATCCGCATTGTAGAGCAGAATATCTGCGGCCATCAGCGTCGGATAGACGAACAGCCCTGCTCCAATGGAATCTTTCCCTGACGATTTATCCTTGAACTGCGTCATTCTCTCCAGCTCGCCCATATAGGCCATCGTCGTAAACAACCAGCCCAGCTCGGCGTGTGCCGAGACATGCGACTGTACGAAGACGCTCGATTTGGCAGGATCAATGCCTGCTGCGATGAAGAGTGCAGCTACCGACTCGGTCTGCTCGCGAAGCGCCGCCGGCTCCTGGGGAACCGTGATGGCATGCAAATCGACGACCATAAAGAAGCACTCATGCGTATCTTGCAATTTCACAAAGTTTTGTATCGCACCGATGTAATTGCCAAGCGTCAGCTGTCCGCTGGCCTGAATACCTGATAGAACACGTGACATAATTCGCTCTCTCCTTCAAATGCTTCATAATATTGTGTGCATTGAACGCAAAAAAGGCCCTTCGCCGCAAGGGACGAAGAACCGTGGTGCCACCCTAATTCGCTTGTACAGGCATCCGCAAAGGACGCAAGCAAGCCTTCAAGTTCCATAACGCGGAACGACACGAAGATATATACTTGCGAGCCCTGACATAGGCCGCTTTCCTCATCTCAGCTCCAGGACCCATTCGGCATCGGATGCTTGCACCGGTTCACACCACCCACCGGCTCTCTGCCAAGCTTACATCCAAGCTTACTTGCTCCTATCCTTGCATTTAGGAAGATTATACTCCCATGAGGATAAATGTCAAGCGTCAGCCGACTTATTCAATCTGCTTCAAATAAGCGACCAGCTGTCCGATCTCCGTTTCGCTGAGCCCGCTTACTTGGCCATGCTTGTCATTATCGGCAGCCCGGGCGATCACGTCCTCCAACGTTGCTGCGCTGCCGTCATGCAGATAAGGAGCCGTGGCGTATATGCCCCGGAGTGTAGGCGTATCATACAAGCCGCGTGCCCGCTTATTCTTAAATTCTCCCCGCTCGTCTCCCTCATAAGGAGTATCCGCAGCATGAACTGTTCCGACATCATGGAGATAATCCGTATTGTCTGTCGTCAGGCTCCCCTCTCTGTTGACCGCCTTGCCGCTGTCGGTAAAGGCATCCGCAGCATGACAGGCGATACAGCCGGCCTTGCCCTCGAACAATGCCTTGCCGAGCTCCGCCTCAGCTGTCAGCCCGCCATCCTCTGTCCGGTAGGGGCTTCTCGGAACAGGAAACTGATCCGGCATCCGAAGATAAGCTTCCAGCGCCGCGAACTGCTTCACCGTCTCCTCCGGCAGCGGCTTGGCGGGATCTGCGTCCATCATGCCACCCATCTCGCCCTGTATCGTATGGATGTAATCGCCAAAGTCATCCCGGCTCCCATCCCACATAAACAGACCTGTCTCGAATGCCAGCACATTGCTGGGCACATTGCGCGGCCCCTTCGCCGTTGCCAGTGTCAATGCATCGACTTGTCCGTCGGAATGGCAGGACGCGCAGCTCATCCACATCGTTCCCGTCATCGGATATTCGTCTGAGTTGGCACTGTAGAACAGCGTCTTGCCGAGCCGCTGTTCCGGTGTCAGCCGATCCTGCTCAATCAGCCTCAGCGGCTCCCCGTCAACACGCGCCCCTCCACCGGACTCGCCCTGCGGCAGCGACACAAAGGTCATATCATGCGAATTGGAATTATGTATATAGAGCATGGACCCATCCCTTGCAAGGGTCATTCCGATCGGAAAATCACCCGGCAAATGGCGGATCATGCCGCTCGCCCGGCCACCCCGCTCCAGATCGAACACTACCAGATCCTCACTTCCGCCCATCAATGCATAGGCCTTGCTCCCGTCAGGAGAGAATAGAACATCCATGGGGTTGGAGACGATCGAAGTTTTGCCGAACTTGTCCTTGACATCGATCTCAGCGAACAACTCCTTACGCGCCTTGGCGATCTCCTGTCCTGTCTGTAGATCAAGCACCGAGAGCGCGGGGAAAATAACTTCTTCAAACTGGATCGGCGTATCCGTATTGGTCAGCAAATGCGCCTCCCAAAGCTGCCCGCCATCCGGCGTCAAACGGAGCTGCTCCACCGTATTGGGTATGCCCTGGCTCGTCTTCCGGTTCTTCACGTCCGGCGATGGCGCAAGTCCGATGGTTGCCCGCTTCGTCCAGGCCCCCGTATCCAGCACCACGGTGTTCCCGCTCAAATAATTAGAGACATACAGCGTTCCGCCATCTGCGGACAGCGCCACCGCTCTCGGATTCTCACCGGCAGGCACACGCTTCACAACTGTACGGTCCTTCACATCAACAACAGCAATCGTGCCAGAACGGTAATTGGACACATACAGCCTGCCCCCATCCGGACTGATGACAATGCCATAGGGCTCTATGCCCGTTTTCACCGCTGCGAGTACTTTTTCTGAGTCGATATCGATCCATTCCACACTGCCCGCATAACGGCATGTGACATAGAGCGTCTCCCCGTCAGGCGAGACAGCAATGCCTCTAGGCTCCTTGCCGACAGCTATTTCCTTAACCAGCTTGCGGTCCTTCGCATCGACAACGGATACTGTATTGGTGTCGCCATTAGCGATATACAGCATGCGGCCATCAGGACTAAGGACGATGCTGCTCCCTGATTGAGGAGCGGGAGGAGCGGGTTCCTCCCCAGATGTGCAAGAGGCCAGACACGCCAAAACGGCGAACGCTACTGCGCCCGCCGCCAGCTTAACCGCAAACGATGGCTTAATCTGTAATTTCAACCGGAACAAGAATTGGTGCAATTCCATACTCGCCATGTCCCTTCTGTATTTGCGGCACGGTATCCCCGTCCGTATTGCCGGAATCGTCGCCCTCTTTATAGAAGTCGCCCGTATCCCAGAATTCACTTGCCTGCATGCCCTCTTCCAGCGACGGTCCGTTAATGACTTGACGATAGAAAGCTACATATCGATCCTGAATCGCCGTCTGGTCCAGTGCTTTGGGCGCATCGCTTTCTTCTCCCGTATTCTTCAGATGCTGAAGCGCCAGACGAAGAACTGCAGATACACCGCCAGCAGTAAAGGCATCATATTTGGCTTCGTCGCCCTTCGTTCTATATGCCTTTATATCGTTGTCCCACAGCTTCGAGTCCATGGCCGCATACAGCTTGCGGGCCCCGTCGCGGTATTTCTCCGACTCGGTGACGAGGAAGGCAGAGGTCAGACCGCGAATAGCGCCAAGCTGCGCGAGCAGCGTCGTCTCAACGCCGGCTTTCTCCTTCTCCGTATCGTAGCTGCTAATAACAAGTCCGTCCTTCGTAATAAGTGAATGCAATATAAAGTCCGCTTGCTTAACGATCATTTCCTTCGCCTGCTTGCCCCACTCCGTCTTCAGACCTTCTGCCGCATCGCCGTTGGCGTATCCGACAGGAAGCCCGTCGATTGCGCGCTGGAACATGCGGAGAGCCTCAATTGTATAACCGGCATCGAATGTATTGACCTCATTACCTTGCGCTGTACCGTCATTCTCGGTGACGAATACACCAAGCTTATCATTCCAATGACGGGATTGAATATTGTTGAACAGCGCCAGCAGCACATCGCGCGATACCGTATAGGGATCACTCGAAGCGATGTCATTGGAAGGATTGTCATCCGTATTCACAGCCGGAGCCGCCGGGAACGGATCGCCATCGAAGACACGGGCAAAGGCCGGATTGCGGTTAGGATTGCCGGGACGCTGATCCGTCATGCCGTAAAATTCTGAAGTCGGCCAGAGCATAAGCCATTGATCCTGCAGCACGCTGCGCTTGTCGGTTACATTCAGGCTCTTGGCATTGGCATAGCTGACGTCATCCGTTTCCGCAACATCGATAGCATGAGGCAAATAAGTGGTGTCATTCCCATCGGAAAGCGCGCCAATTGCCTTCGAGGAAGGATCATAGAAGAGATTATCGCGCACATAAAGCAGCTTATTCCAGATCTCCTCCGTCAGAATCATCCCTTGAATGCCATCCGCCGAGCTAACGCCCAGCTTCAGCCCGAGCTCGCCTTCCGGACTATTGTCCACTGTCGTGGCATCGACTTCCTCGTCACTCTCCGCATTGTGCAGATTGCCCAGGAAATCTCCCGCCCACAGCGCTTGCTTGAGCATCGTGCCGCCATATGCCGCAGGTACAAGCTGCTTCTTCATCCCGTCGCGTTTCCAGCGAAGTGTGCCGAAATCAACCTGATACTTGGGGGTATAAGTGCCATTCTCGCCATCGGCAAATTTGGCAGTATCCACTTTCTGGGCATAATGCGGGTCGCCAGATACATACTCGATGAAAGTAGGATACATATTCTGCTGAATCTGATCGGCCGGCTGTCCGACGCTTTCGGCCAGCTTCAGGAAGCGTGCTGCCAGCGTCTCATTCGCCGTTTGGCCGGATTGCTTCGCAAGCTCGGCAATAGCGGGTCCGTTGACCAGATGGAGCCCCATTCCCGACTTCTCCACTACTTCGTACATGGCCTCCTCAGAGTACTCATAAGACTCCACTCCAGCGATGTAATCGAAGGCAGTCGGCGAATCCAGCTTGCCGATTTCCAGCACATCCAGATCAAGACCAAGCGATTCCGCAAGCGGCTCGCCGGAAAGCTCGAATTCCGCATAAGCAAACATGTTGCCTGCCGTATCAAAATTGTAATCGGACACGCCTACCTTCAGTCCTTCGCTGCAGCCTGATACAGCAATCGTGCATGCCAACAGCGCAGCCGCAGCAGCGTATCCGCTTTTTCTTCTGTTATTCTTTCCTGCCATTATTATCTTCTCTCCAATCCGCTCACAAGTTCAACTGCATTCCAATGAGAATGATTATCACAGAAGAATTCTACTCCTTTTGTACTTATCTGGCAATCTATTTTTCACAATCTCAAAAAATGTTGGGCAGGGTTGTCCTGTGGACGCTTGACAGCGCATAGTCTATACTAAAAAAGGTCAATGCCCGACAGAAAGGAGCTGTAAATTGACGATCATTTATCGGTTGGGGACTCCCCTGCTTGCCGCTGGCTGCCTCATCATGCTCGCTCGGATATTAAGTGGCGGCGGCGTAACAGATCTTCTGCTGGAAAGTCCCTCCCTGCAATCATTCAAAATTCTGTTCATCAGTATTATATTGGAGGCCTTTCCCTTCATATTGCTGGGTGTTCTAGTCTCTGCACTGCTGCAAGTATTCGTCTCTGATGCGTTAATTGCCAGACTTACCCCCCGGAATCCAATCGCGGGCGTTTTGTTCGGAAGCCTGCTCGGCGTGCTGCTGCCCTTGTGCGAATGCGGGATGATTCCTGTTGTAAGGCGGCTGATCCGCAAAGGGATGCCCCCCTATATCGGCATTGTATTTATTTTTGCCGGGCCGATCCTCAATCCTGTTGTGTTCACATCCACTTACACAGCCTTCAGAACCCAGCCTTCTATGGCCTATTCCCGAATGGGACTGGCATTTGCTGTCTGCGTCGTTCTGGGATTGCTTCTATACAAATATATGAAGAAAAGCCCCCTGCGCGAGGAAAAGCAGGCACATATGCATGTACATAATCATGATCACCCGCACAGCGATAAGCACCACCATGCTCACAACCATAGGCATGACCACGAACATCATGATCATAACCATGCGCACGGACATGAGCACGGTCATTCCCACGGGAGCCATAACGGCTCTGCCGTGAGAAGAAGCTGGAGCGGACGATTAGGCTCCACACTTGCCCATGCGTCAGACGAATTTTTTGATATCGGCAAATATTTGATCCTCGGCGCCTTTATTACTGCATTCATCCAAACGATACTCGACCGGAGCATGCTCACAGCCCTGAGCGATCAGCCGGGCATGGAGAATCTGTTCATGATGGCCTTCGCGTTTGCGGTATCGCTGTGCTCGACCTCCGATGCGTTTGTTGCTACATCGTTTAACGGCATTTTTGGCTCTGGCGCATTGCTTGCCTTTCTCGTCTTCGGCCCCATGGTCGATCTCAAAAGCACGCTCATGCTGCTCGCCACCTTCCGCACAAAGGTTGTATTAACGATCATCGCCTTCATATTTGCCGCCGTATTCATCGGTTCCATCATAATCCAGCAATTCATAATGGCATAAGAAAGGAGACTCCCTATGACTGCCACCGACCGCAGCCGGATCATTCACCATCTCATCCGTGCCGCTATCCTGACCGGATTCGCGATGTACATTGTTTATCTGGTGCGCTCTGACAGCTTGACGCTTTATATCGCTCCGCGCATGGTCATTTATGTTAAAATTTCTGCAATTGGACTCTATGCCACTGCGATCTATCAGCTGTATGCCGCTCTTCAGGCCTGGGCGGGACGCAAGACAGCAGCTTGCGAATGCAATCATGAGCCGTCCTCCTCGATTACGAAGAACACACTTATATACGGCATGTTCATTCTGCCGCTCGCCCTAGGATTCATCCTGCCGGATGCCTCTCTGGGCAGCTCGGCAGCAGCGAAGAAGGGTGTTAATTTCGCAGGTGCAGAATTATTGGCGACAGGCCCCAAGCCGGCAGCAGCGCCTTCGGCCGTTGACGAAGGGAAGCAGGAGGCAGCCCCCTCCCCCGGCGGGCCAAAGACGGAGGCCGAGCTTGATGCTATGTTCCCTTCCGATGAGTATACCGAGTCGCATGCGAAATACGGCAAGCAGCTGTACAAGCAAGACATCATCTCCGTACCTGAGAAGCAATTTATCGAAACACTGACAACCCTGGATTTGTTCAGACAGAATTATATCGGCAAAACCGTTGAAATTAGCGGCTTTGTTCATCGTCAGGAGGGAATGGGCAAGGATCAGTTCGCCATAAGCCGATTCGCCATGAACTGCTGCTCTGCCGACGCCCTGCCCTACGGCCTGATGGTCTCCTACCCGCGAGCCGCTGCGTACAATAATGATGCTTGGCTCAAAATCCGCGGAGAGCTGACAGAGGATATGTTCGACGGCAACCGGATTATCGTCCTCAAGGCGAAGCAGCTTCAAGCAATCGAGGCGCCCGAATCACCTTATGTTTATCCCGACTATGATTTCGGACTATAGGCGGAGTGAACCCTTTCCTCCGCTTGGAAAACATTACATTTCCCTTCATTAACCATGGTCGCATAAAACATTCCAACACGACCATACTAAGGTTACACGAAGGAGGTGAACACCATGGCCGGACAATCCCGCAGCAGCAACTCGCTGGTTGTGCCTCAAGCAAGCGCAGCGCTGGATCAATTGAAATATGAGATTGCTCAAGAGCTTGGCATTCAAATACCGCAGGATGGATATTACGGTTACATGGCAACTCGCGATACGGGTGCCATTGGCGGATACATAACCCGCAGACTGGTTCAAATTGCGGAGCAGCAGCTTGCAGGCAAGTTTCATTAAGACTCCCGATCAAGCACCAAAAAATGCTGCCCATTAGCGGACAGCATTTTTTTATTATGCTGCAAGTTCTTCCCGTTCATCTCCCATTAAGGAGCATCACGCAATGCCTGCTGCGAGTATTTAGGCTGATAACGGAATAGACTATTGGCCAAATTATAATTCGATTCATATGTAATGCTCGCTGACCATCCGCCTGCCGCTCCTGATCGTACGCAAAAATCATAGGCGATCTCACCATGTGTCCAGCTTCTCTTCATTCGCAGCGAATCGACAGCCATTTGACGAAATGCAAGCACTTGAGCAGCTGTCATTCCCTGTACGGCTGGTTTGTCTCCGATCTGACCATTCTTGCTCTCAATAGGGTTATGCCTGACCCCATACTTTCCTACTACGTTGTTGCGAATATGTATAGTAACCGTGCCTGCTACAGCATTGACGAGCTCGTTCTCCAACTGCTTGAATACAAATTCCACTTGGCGGGCTAAAGGCATTGCATCTAAATTCATTATTATCCACCCCCTTGCGTCCTAATTTTTCATGTTGGATGTATATAATGCGATTTACCCATTATATTGCATAAAATTAGTTCTTTCAACTTATTATTACAAAAACCTTACATAATTTGATTCGTAATTAGCATTTTTCCGCATTGATTATCACTCCTTCAATGCAGTTCTTTTGAATTAATCTTTACACATATGAATGGCCCAATTCTGAAATGGATGAGCGCCCTCGTCCAATCAATCCAGCATGAATGATCATCTTCGGTTAGGGCACAATTAAAAAACCGCATTCGTGCCGGAATGAGATTCAGACGGGGGAGATGGAATGTTTACACTGCGCAGCTGCCGCAAGGCTGCCCTGATGCTTCTAATAGGTCTGGTTTCCTCATCGCTGCTTGCAGCTGAGACAAACATCGTACCCGTTGCCGGCCACGAGAAAGCCCAGACGATAGCACAGCCTCGTGTCTATGCTCATGACCAACTGCTGTACAGCACGGTTTCAGCCTCCTCCTCCGAACCTCATTCCAAGCAGGTTGCAGCTGAAGCCAGGCGCAAGCGGCATAACCGGAAGCCGCGCAGGCAGAAACGGAATAATAAGAAGGCTGCTGCCATTTCCTGGGTCACGCTTCAGCAGTGGTATCCCGGCTCATTTGTTATTGGCGGCCCCCGCAATATCCGCAAGGTAGCACTCACCTTCGATGATGTGCCTGACCCGCGTTATACGCCCAAGGTGCTTGAAATTCTTGCCCGCTATCGGGTGCGCGCCACCTTCTTTGTCGTTGGCAGCCGGGCCGTCAAACATCCGGCTATCGTCCGCCGCATGCGGCGAGAGGGCCATATTATCGGGAATCATTCCTATGACCATGCTGTATTCTCACGTATTTCCCTCTCTTCGTTTCAGCAGCAAATAATGCGCACCGATGCCATTCTCCGCCCATTAGCCGGCCACAGTCCGCGTCTCGTTCGTCCTCCATACGGAGAAATTCTCCCCGGACAGATCGAGTGGCTGAGATCAAGGGGATTCATTGTCGTCAACTGGGATGTCGATTCCGTAGACTGGCGCGGCATTAACAGCAATTCCATCCTCATCAACATCAAGAAGACGCTTCAACCGGGTTCGATTATCCTTCAGCATGCAGGCGGGGGAGCAGGACAAGATCTGACTGGAACGATTAAAGCCCTTCCCCGGCTCATCAAGCTTCTGCAGGACAAAGGCTATGAGATCGTCCCGTTGCCGGAGCTCATTAATAAACCCGCTGCAAGGAATACGGCAAAAAAATAACCGCCCAGCTGCTCCTTGTCATTATGACTGGAGCAGCAATGCGGTTCACAGGATGATTGCTGTAGTTTGAATGGCTTGCCTGATTAAGGCCTATTCAAGCACAAATACTTTCACATACTGATACCCGAAAGTAAGCGCCTGCTTCTGCGAATGCGGAACGAAGATATCGATGCGGTCGCCTTTGATCGCACCGCCCATATCTGATGCCGTAGCGATCATGCCTCCCGCTGGCAAGCCGTCATAGTCATATCCGGTCACATATACTTTCGTTCCAAGAGGAATCTTCTTGGGATCGACGGCAATCGTTCCGACCTTCAGAGGGTTGCCGAAATAATCAACAGCTCCCCAGCCGCCGTTCTCCGATGCCGCTGCCGTGTAAGCGCTCGCTTTGGCCTGTATGACTTCCGTGAAGCTGTATTCCTTGGAACCGACTTGAATCGTTTCTTTATCCTCGGATACTGCCGCCATTTTCATTGTGCTTGCTGGCTTGGCCGCCGGGGATTGCGCAGCCTTCTTGGCAGCCGCGTTTGATTGCTTTGCTTCAGCTGCTGCCGGAATTACAAGCTCTATGCCCTCATAAATATTAAGCGGATCTACCTTAGGGTTCGCGGCCATCAGCTTTTCAATACCGACGCCGAATTGTCTGGACAGCTTCCAGAAAGTATCGTCTTCTTTTGCTTTGTAAGCGCTTCCGGCACTTGCTGACCCGGAATAAGCCAGCAAAGCAATGCTAAGCGCTGCTACTGCCGCACTTTTCTTCCAGCTTGTATTCATTTTGAACAATTTAATGTCCTCCTTTTATTTACGAAACAATGGCAGCTCGCTGCCTCTGTTCCGTCATCGCTACACAGAAAGCCGTGACAGCAACACGGTCTTGCATCTGCTTGGCATGCGGCCTACGAGGTTAGTTGTCGGATTCGGACCAAAGGAGTTCGGCCCTACGCTTGCATTTCTGCAGCGATTCACCCCAAGCGCAACTTGCGCAAATTCCGTGTAATTCCCCTCTTGATGAGGTGTCCATTACCGGATGGAAGCATCATCCCTTACTTCCCAAAAAATCCCCCGTACATGAAGTTTCGGCTCGCGTAAGAGAATATCACATTCCAGACCTGACTCCAAGCGGTAAATCCACCCAGTTGATGCCTCTGCACGTACAACAGCCGTTCCAAAGCGCCTTCATGGACGAATACAATGTCATTACATTTACGGGTGTTCTCTGCTCTTGTCTCCTGGCTGGCGGTGTATGCCAATGACGTACAACCCATAGATTTAAGCAGAACTGGAGCTGTGAAGCGTTATCCGTTTTCTTTTTGTTTGGAGGTGGATTCTTGAAGTGAACATCGTGATTATGGCGGGCGGCAAAGGAACCCGCTTCTGGCCGCGCAGCGTCGAATCAGCACCTAAGCAATTTCTTTCTTTTCATTCCGAACGAACGATGATTCAAGAGACAGTGGGACGCTTCAGCAAGCTTGTGCCGAAGTCAAACTTGTATATCGCCGTTCCGCATCGCTATTTGTCACTGCTGAAGCAGCAGCTGCCGGACTTCGCACTGGAACAGCTTATTATTGAGCCGGAGCAGAGGGACACCGCAGCCTGCATGGCTCTGACAGCAAGGCGCTTTCTGGATGAAGGCGATGACCGCCCTATCGTATTCGTTCCTTCGGATCAGCATGTCGGGGATGAAGAGGCTTTCCTTGCCGCAATCACTCTGGCAGCAGATACCGCATGCAAGCCCCGCGCCATCGTGACGCTTGGCGTTGCGCCCAGCCGCCCTGAGATCGGATTTGGCTATTTGCATACCGAGGAGTCCGATCCTGGCGACAGATTGCCCGAGGGCGTGCTGCGCGTTCGAAGATTTCTTGAGAAGCCGAATCAAGAGCAGGCTGTGCAGCTTATCCGGAAACCCGGCATCTATTGGAACAGCGGTATCTTCGCTTGGCGTCCCTCTACGATTGCCCACTGCATTGAAGCGCATCAACCGCATATATGGAACAGTCTGCAGCTTCATCGCGGGAACACGGAAGCCGCTTATGCTGCAATGCCTAGCGTTTCGATCGACTACGCCGTTATGGAGCAAGCAGAATTCATATATTGCATTCCTGTCAGTTGCGGCTGGGATGACATCGGCTCATGGGCGGCACTGCGCAGACATGTCCATCCGGACGCCTCCGACAATGTAAGAAAAGGCCGCGCGGCGCTGCATGAATCAACAGGCAACACCGTTATTGTCGATGACAAGCAGGCCATCATCATTGGCGTGCATGATCTCATTATTGTTTCAACGTCAAATGGGCTTCTTGTCTGCCCTAAGGCAGATGAGCCGCGTCTCAAGACGTGGCTAAACCAATTCCCAGAGGTGATCATCGATTGAAAGCACTGGTGACAGGCATATCCGGTTTTGTCGGCAGCCACATGGCTGAATTTTTACTCGCGAAGGGTGTGGAGGTTGCCGGAACAATCCGGCAGCGGAGCAGAATGGAGCATATCGCGCATATTGAGCAGGATATAAAGCTGGTGGAATGCGAGCTGAGGGATCCTATCTCCGTTGAACAAATGATGGACCGCGAGCGTCCGGATCTGATCTTCCATCTGGCGGCTCAAAGCTTCGTCCCCACCTCGTGGAATTCACCGATCGATACGATTCATAACAATGTCGCCGGACAAATTCATCTGTTCGAGGCCATCCGCCGCTTCGGCCTATCGACCAAGGTACAAATTGCCTGCTCCAGCGAAGAGTATGGACAGGTCGAGCCCAACGAGGTTCCCATCCGCGAAGACAATCCGCTTCGTCCGCTCAGCCCATATGCGGTCAGTAAAGTTGCGCAGGACTA
This sequence comes from Paenibacillus oenotherae, assembly GCF_019443105.1. GTDB lineage: Bacteria > Bacillota > Bacilli > Paenibacillales > Paenibacillaceae > Paenibacillus_Z > Paenibacillus_Z oenotherae. The sequence continues at coordinate 40,546 of NZ_JAHZIJ010000003.1, read as the reverse complement.
TCTGGCCTATCAATATTATAAAAGCTACGGCATTCACGTCGTTCGCACCCGCACCTTCAACCATACCGGACCACGGCGGGGTGAGAACTTCGTTACCTCCAACTTTGCCAAACAAATAGCCGAGATTGAGAAAGGACTGCGGCCGCCGGTCATTCATGTCGGCAACCTGCAGGCCAAACGCGATTTCACCGATGTACGCGATGTCGTTCGCGGTTATTGGCTCGCGCTTGAAGCCGGCACTCCCGGCGAATGCTACAATATCGCCACAGGCTCCTGCTGTACGATTGAAGAAATGCTGAATCTGCTTCTTTCCCTGTCTGATGTAAAGGTCGATATTCAAGAGGATCCGCTGAGAATGCGTCCTTCAGATGTCGAGATTCTTCTTGGCTGCTCCGCCAAGTTCCACGCTGATACCGGATGGAAGCCGGAGATTCCGTTCAGGCAAACGATGACGGATCTGCTTAACTACTGGCGCGGCAAGGTGTAAGTATACACAAGGGGAGGCTGGAGCCATGATGAAGATCAGCTCCGTCGTCAAGCGGAGCAGAATCAAGCGGCGCAAACGAGCGGCCGGACGTTCGGCCGCCGCTCGCAGACGGACCGCAAGCCGCTCAGCCAAGGGCAGACGTACAGCTGCGCTCGGACGGAGACGTTTGAAGCGTATACGTCTGCGGGGCAAGCGCTCCAGCATTCGCGACCGCCGGTCAACAGGGCGGAAGCGCCGTCGCAAACCGGCGGTTGTGAAGGGCTATGAGAGCGATCCGGCCTACGGCACCTTTGACCCCGGCATGGAAGAGATCGATCGCGGAACAGCCGGAGCGGGGCCGCTCAGACGCCGGGTGTCGATCATTATTTTGACATGGAACGGCATTGATTATACGAAGCGCTGCCTGGCGATGCTGGAGCCGACCTTGAACCAGAGCATGGTCGATGTGATCGTCTTCGATAACGGAAGCAGCGACGGAACGACCGATTATTTGCACACGATCCCATGGGTGAAGGTCATTGAGAATCCGGACAATATCGGTTTTGTCAGGGGCAACAACGCATCCCTTCCCTATTGCGATCCCTCCAGTGATATTCTGCTGCTTAATAACGATATTCTTACTGATCCGCTGGATTGGCTCTCCAAGCTGCAAGAAACGGCCCTGTCATCACCGGATATCGGCATTGTAGGCTGCAGGCTGCGCGGACCTGAGGGCCAGCTGCATCATGCGGGAACATACATTTTACACGACAACCTGATGGGTCAGCAGATTGGAGGAATGGAGCATGATGTCGGCCAATATACCTCCATTCGTGATGTTCAGGGCATCGTGTTCGCATGCGCCTATATAAGGCGCGAGCTTATTAACCGAATCGGCTTTCTCGATGGCGACTACTCCTCTTATTTCGAGGATACGGATTATTGCCTCAAAGCCATCACCGCAGGGTACCGCATCGTCTGCGACGGTCGCGTGACCCTAACCCATTTTCATAATACGTCCACTCGCGTTAATGGTGTTGATTTCTGGGATATTTATAACAAGTCCAAGGAAGTATTCCGGGGCAAATGGCATACGGCGCTTGAGGGAACCTATCAGAGAGAAGTAACGTGGCATTCTGTTGTCAATCTGCCCTTCTTCGGCTATGCAGAGTCATCCAAGAACCTCATGATTGCGCTGGATACGCGGCATGTGAAGGTCAAATATCGTTATGTATACGGCGCAGGAACTCCGGTGCCGATGGATGAGCCGGTGAAAAATTCCGAGATGCGCGTCAATCTGTTCAGAGATCGGCCCGAGCAGAAGGACGCCGTTCAGGTCGTCTACGGCCAGGGCGATGTTTTTCACAAGAATGACGGCCGCTATAAGGTCGGCTATACGATGCTGGAAGTCGATGGCCTGCCCGCAGACTGGGTGAATCAAGCCAACGGAATGGACGAAGTATGGGTGCCATCGGCATTCAACCTTGCCACCTTCCGCAACAGCGGCGTACATCGGCCCATACATGTGATGCCGCTCGGCGTTGATACCAATTACTATCATCCCGGTATACGGGGCAAGCGATTCAGCGAGAAGTTCACCTTCTTGTCCGTCTTCGAATGGGGAGAACGCAAAGCGCCCGAGATGCTGCTGCGAACATTCGCGAAAGTATTCGGCCACCGCAATGATGTGCTGCTCGTCTGCAAAATTATCAACAACGATCCCACCATCGATGTGCCATCCGAGATTCGCAAGCTAAGACTAGGCGCTGCTGCGAGCAATGTCATTGTGCTCCACAATGACAAGATACCCTCCTCATGGATGAGCAGCCTGTATCGTTCAGCAGACTGCTTCGTACTGCCGACGCGAGGCGAGGGCTGGGGAATGCCTGTCATGGAGGCAATGGCATGCGGCTTGCCTGTCATTACGACGAATTGGAGCGCACAGACGGATTTTATCAACGAAGGCAACAGCTATCCGATTCATGTGAAAAAGCTCGTTCCAGCCCAAGCGCGCTGCCACTATTACACCGACTTCCGCTGGGCAGAGCCGGATGCGAGCCATCTGGCCCACCTGATGGAGCATGCTGCGGGCAACCGCACCGAGGCAGCCGCCAAGGGCGCTCAGGCGGCGCATGATATCGCGTCCCGCTTCACTTGGGAGCATGCCGCTCAGCGAATCAAGAACAGGCTGATGGGAATTTGAAGCCCGCTCGGGTTCGAAGAAGCAGTCGGCCTCGCTCAGGGGGCGGAAGAAGCAGAATAGCAGCCAACCGCCAAGGCCAGCGGCGCTATCGCAAGCTGACAGGACATCATGGCAGGACGGGGCGGCACATGTCGTCAAGGCGTGTTCGCGGGGCCGGAGGAAGGCGCTTGCTGAGAGGGCGTCTCAGAAGATCAGGACAGCGGAGCATGCTGAAAGGGCGGCAGGGCGGCTCCGGACGATGGCGACGCAGGATGGCAGGATCACGTTCACGCGAGCAGCGGCTCAATAACGCGGCTGTCAATATCCAGACCGCGCCAATTATTAATATGGCGCTTGAACCGGGCATACAGCTGATCGGCTTCAATAAAGCCGAATCCGGGCTTGGCGAAGCATGCCGTCTAACAGCCGCTGCCCTGCACACAGCAGCAGTCCCCTTCCATATTCTGTCCTGTGACGCATGGACGCTTGCACGGCCTTCGGATCTTGCCTGGGCAGCTTGTGAGACGCCTGGCGCTCTGCACCGGGCGAATCTGCTCCATTTCAATCCCGACATGGCTCCTCATATATGCGGCAGCCTTGGCGCTGAAACGTTCGCTGAGCGGCTGAACATCGGCTACTGGCATTGGGAGCTGCCATCCGTGCCGGAAAGCTGGGCAGCGCATTTCAATCTCCTTCACGAAGTGTGGACGCCTTCCCCCTTCGTGCGCGATGTAATAGCCGCCAAATCTCCAATTCCTGTACTCTCCATGCCCCCCGGGATACCGGAGAGCAGCGGATTTCAGCCGGGGCGCGCCTACTTCGGCCTTCCACAGCAACCCCTGCTGTTTCTAACCATGTTCGACGCACTCAGCTTCACAGAACGCAAAAATCCGCATGCCGCCCTTGCTGCTTTCATAGCCGCATTCGGAAGAAGCCCAGAGAATGCGGCGCTCATTATCAAGGTAAGCAACAGCTACGCCAGCGGCGAGCCTATGGAACGGCTTAGAGCACAAATTGCAGGATGCCGCAACGTCCATCTGCTCGATATGAGCCTCTCCAGAATAGAAATACATGCGCTGATAGACGCATGCGACATCTATGTTTCTCTGCATCGTGCCGAAGGCTTCGGGCTTACAATGGCTGAAGCGATGGCGATGGGCAAGCCGGTTATCGGAACGAACTGGTCCGGGAACACCGCTTTTATGGACGCGATCAATTCTTGTCCCATACAATACCAGCTAGTTCCGGTCGGACAGCAGATTGGGCCTTATGAGGCACACCAGCTGTGGGCGGAACCGGATATTGAGCATGCCGCATATTGGATGCGGACTTTGCTGTCTGACACCGGGCTGAGGCTGCGAATGGGAGCAGCCGGGCGTCATACTATTGCGTCCCAATTCTCGCCTGCTGCCGCCGGAGCCCGCATGCGTGAGCGGCTCCATCAGCTCGGTGCCCTATAGCGTGCTTGGTAGCCCCTGACGATTGTTGGCGGCCTCTGTGATTGCTGGTGGCCCCTTGCGATTGCTGATGGCCTTGCGATTGCTGGCAGCCACTGTGATTGCTGGTGCCCCTGCGATTGCTGGTGGCCCTTTGCGATTGCTGGTGGCCCTTTGCGATTGCTGGTGGCCCCTGCGATTGCTGGTAGCCCCTGGCGATTATTGGCGGCCTCTGTGATTGCTGGTGGCCCTACGATTGCTGGTAGCCCCTGGCGATTATTGGTGGCCTCTGTGATTGCTGATGGCCCTACGATTGCTGGTAGCCCCTGGCGATTGCTGGCGGCCTCTGTGATTGCTGGTGGCCCTGCGATTGCTAGTGGCCACTGCGATTGTTGGCAGCCTCTGTGATTGCTGGTGGCCTTGCGATTGCTGGTGGCCTCTGTGATTGCTGGTGGCCCTGCAATTGCTGGTAGCCCCTGGCGATTGTTGGTGGCCTCTGTGATTGCTGATGGCCCCTTGCGATTGTTGGCGGTTCCTGCGATTGTGGTATTCCTGCGATTCTACATCCTTTTCCCGGTTTTCTCTATCTGATTGCTTAAATTGCTGCGATTGTGCATCTAATATTGGGCCTAAGCCCATTATCAGGAGGAAATGGCTGAAAAACATGCTTAATCGCAGGCTTTTACTCCAATTAACCTGATTCAGCGGTAAAGCATGCTGATTTGCAGGTTTTCAGGCTAACAGCTCATCCTCCACCCTCCACGAAACCTGCAAAAAAACCTCAAGCTCCACAATCAATGTGGAGCTTGAAGGTGCATAATAGTCTAAACTGGCGCTCTTTATCTAACTGCACCTTAATCCAGTAACAATTGTCTTAATTCCTCCCTCGAATATGGGCAGTGTCCGCTCAAGCAGATCTTCAATGGGCTCTGTATGATAGGTATAGGTACTAACAAATCCTTGTACATAGTAGAACAATATGCGCGCCTGATTTAATGCCTCCTCGGAGCCAACCGGGCCAACAGCCTGAGCTCCCCCTTCCTTTCGCTCATCCAGTACGCGGCCAAGCGCGTTCAGCATATGGCCAAACAGCCGATTGCGAATGCGGTTTACTTCCAGCTCCGGGTGCTCTTCATCCACTCTAACGGAGCCGGACGCAATGAGTACCGTCTGCAAGCTCGCCTTGGTCAGACAGAATACCGCATATTCCCTGCAAACCGCCGCGAGCGCTCTCATCGGTTCGGCAGCCGGATTATCGAGCTGGGCCAGCATCCGCCGCTCCAACTCCTCCAGCGGCGGAATAGCGATCTGCTGAAGCAGATCCTCCTTGTTCTTATAGTGCAAATAAATCGCTGTATGCGAGCAGCCTGCTGCTTTCGCAATTTCCCTCATCGTTACAGAAGGATAGCCCTTCTCAGCGAATAATGCGGCCGCTGCCTCTCTTATGCCTGCTTTAATATCTTCTGTAAGCTGCTTCCTTCTCGTAGTCAAATCCACATCCGCCTTTCAGCAGTAATAACCGATGGTTATATTATAACCATCGGTTATTACTGCGTCAAGGCTAGCCCAACACGAGCAACACGGGATTGCTGCGAGCTCCTGAGCTTTGGCTTACTTTGAGGACCGTAACCCGCTTTGTAGTGCTGCAGCAATACAGCTAGTAACAGCAGCCTGCTGCGAAGTACTGCTGCAACCCTGCTAGGCTCAGCATCCCGCTGGCAGTAATGCTGCAACCCTGCTAGGCTCAGCATCCTGCTGGCAGTAATGCTGCAACCCTGCGAATACAACAAGCCATTGCGGATTGCTGCAGCCGTGCTACTGCCTGCCACGAACAGTAACCCGGCCTGCTCGCATGGAATGTATTTCCATCATTCGCACGTCTCTCCATGCTGCGGGACTCTATTCCAATGCAGATTGATCTTACTTAAAAGTGCAGTACAGATCGACGACCTCCCTGCCATCGCGGAACAAGTTCATAAGCTGTTCATACGTATGAAGCTGATACACCGTGAAATTAAAGTCAATCACAAACAGACGGGGATACAGCTCCTGCAGCTTGTCAAAGAGCAGTGACGGATCCTCCTGAAAAATCGTCTGCTGCGCGCCAGGATTGAACTCCACGATCAGATCGGGGCGGAAGCCGCGAATGATCCCCTCCGCTCCCTTTAATGCCGGCACCTCTGCGCCTTCAACATCAAGCTTGATGAGATCGAGCCGCCGCAGCCCCCGTTTCACCGCCCAGTCATCCAGCTTGACGCAAGTAACTGTCTCCTGGATGCCGCGCTCTGCATGCTCGGTCGTTATATGCGACCATCCGCCTCCAAAATCGATGAATGAGAAGGCCATCTGCTTGTTCTCCTCATATACCCCCAGCTTCAGCGGGATAATATTGCCTGCTTTATTCTGCATCACATTCAAGGATAAATAACGAAAATTTTCGGAGGAAGGCTCAAATGCAAAAACAACGCCTCCACCCGAAGCACGATAGCCCATCGCCAGCGAAATCGCGCCGATATTAGCCCCTATATCGAGGCACACCCACTCCGGACCTACGATATGCGTCAGCACATTCATAATATGCGGCTCATAGAAGCCGCTGTTATGTTCAATTCCCGCCAGAATTTGATCGCGATCACCCGAGCTTAAAGCGAAGGCCGTTAAGTTGCCTGGATAATGCATCGTTATTGTTTTCATTATGACGCCTCCCCTCGACATGACAGCTGGAATCGCTGCCCTGATGCAATTTTTGCCTCTATCCCCTGCCAGCCGCACTTAATATACAATCGCCAACAGCCGGATCGGTCCGGCTATATAAGCTTTGGAATCCGGTGCTCTGACAAGCAGCACATAGGTTTCCTCTGCCTGTGTTCCTGTTTCGGAATGCTCCAGCAGCGACACAGCCTTCTGGTGGCACATTTCAAATGATCGAAAAATCTCCTCGCCAACAGCCGAATGCTTGCGAAGTACGATCTCAAGCTCACCGAGATCAGCAGCAGGCGGCTTGCCCCAGCCAATCTCCAGCTCAAATTCAATCGGCTTGCCGGCTTTTATCGAATGCAGCTCAATAGTGGCTACAGGGAATTCGAAGTCCGGAACCTGAAACGGCGTAAAAGCGTTTATAGGCAGATCGACAACAAAACGCTTGCTCACCCTAATGTCCACCTCGTTCCCTCATGAGCCTCATCCGCAGTGTCTCTCGCAGATTGATACCCCTATTTCTATTATGCTATGCGGCTTGTTTATAGTCAGGAAGGGCGATTTCCTTAGACTTTTCGCCGCTTTTACGTCCAAACTCTTTCATCGCTATTCACATAAACTAGAGCAGCAGATAGTGTGGGAAAGGGGCGTATCGCTGTGGAATTGGAGCAGATTAAAGGAAAATATGATGCGATCTTCAGCTTGGGCCAGAATTGCTTGCCAGCTATACAATTAGAACGGAACGGCATTCGGCCTTACACAGGGGTCATCGATTGGATGGATTCTGTCGAGCTGGAAGGAATCAACCGCCTGCTGCAAGACCGATTCCAGCACTTTATGAAGCTGGAGAACATGGAATACGCTGGTCAAGCGGGCAATTTTCAGCTTATCCGTGATATGCTGTTCGGCATTATCGTTGTCCACGATTTTCCCGCAGACCGCAATACACCTGACCATTGGCCAAGTTACCCGGAATTCAGAATCAAGATTGACCGCCGCATCGAGCGCTTTCTGCAAAAGGTCGCCACCTGCAAAAAGATATTGTTCGTCCGAACAGGCGGTCATTTAGAAGAAGCTGAAGTTCTGCAGAGCGTGCTGAAGGGACTCGTCAAGCATGACTTCCGTGTGCTTCTCGTCAATCATGAACCTGTTCAAGGTGTTGTGGAGCGCCGTTGGCCTTTAAAGAAGCTGTGTGCAGTTTCTATTCCTGATGGCCCGGAAATATGGAACGGCAATGATCACCATTGGCGGCAGTTGCTGTCAGGCATCAAGCTGGAGGATAAGTCATAGCATCCCTCTAGAATGGCAAAAAAAAAGCCGCCAAGCCCGCTCGAAGCGAGATTGACGGCTTTCCATAAAGATTGTGCAGCTTATTGCCTAAAAGTGCTCGTGCTGTATTCGCATGAATTAGGAAGTGAATTCTTGTACCCAAACACCGTTATGATAAGCTACGCCGATTTTGCCAAAGTTCTTGCCCAGAATGTTGGCTTTGTGGCCCGGGCTGTTCATCCAAGCTTTCATAACTTCCTCAGGAGTGCGTTGTCCCTTGGCAATATTCTCGCCAGCATAGGAATATTTCACACCATAAGCGCGCATCATATCAAAAGGAGAGCCATGGGTTGGCGAATTATGAGAAAAGTAGTTATTGTCATACATATCTTTCGCTTTGTCCAGTGCTACCTTCGTCAGAAGCGAATCTGTCTGAAGCGCGGACAAGCCTGCTTTAGCACGTTCCTGATTCACAAGCGTCACAACCTGTGCAGCAAAGCCGCTTTGCGCTACGGTGCCGCTGCCTGTGTTACCTGTGTTGCCTGTGTTGCCTGTGTTGCCTGTATTGCCTGTATTACCTGTGTTTCCAGTGTTTCCAGTGTTTCCAGTGTTGCCTGTCGATGGCTTGCTGCCGCCTGGAGTTGTCGTGCCGTTCCCGCCTGTAACCGGAACTTTAATCGTCATGCCTGGCCAGATCAAATTAATGTTAGCCAAGGCTGGATTGGAAGCAAGCAGCTTCTGCAAGTCAATGCCGTATTGCTGAGCAATCTTGTACATCGAATCGGTGGACTTCACCTTATAAGTGATGGAAGCTCCTTTCATGGAGGCTGCATCCGCTGTTTGAACAGCTGCTCCACCACCAAGTACGATCATACTTGCTGCGACTACGCTAGCGACTCCTACACGGATTGTTTGCACTTTCTTCATGAAAAAATCCCCCTTCAGGTTAGTTGTGTGTGCCGTTGTTCCCGACGCCACTCATGTTAACACAGGGGGATTTGACATTTCATGCCTCAAAATATGCCAATCATCACGAAATCCGCTGACCGCTTGCCTTTCGCAGTTCGTTCGCCAGCCTATGAATTTCGTCTTTCTCGTTCCTCGATCCTGCCGCATTCCATGCGGGCTGCAGCCATGTTCGAATGATCCGGTCAGCGTCCTCTGGCCTCAGGCCAGGCTGCTCCTTCTTCGTCACAAGTCCCACAAACCATGACTTGTCTATCGCACTGCCCGGGCATGTTTTGTCAGGCTGCATTTCCCGATGAAACTTGATCGCTGCTGCCGGCAGCTTCCAGCGCTCCAGAATCGCTCTCGTCAACCCGACTGCCGTATCGAGCTGGGGCGATTTCAACGTTTCAGCGCCAATATCGAAGTTGCCAATCATCTCAAACATAAAGGGGTGCCTGCCGTCTTGATCAGCATCATTGAATCCGGTTGACGAGGCCGGAGGCTGCAGCAGCGATCGCCCTTCCCAAATGTATCCGTCAGGATCGATCGTTGCATGCTGGGCAATATCGTTAAACTTGCGTGTTCCCACATGGAATCGCCACATGCTCTGTATAAGCCGCTCCTTGTCCGCTGCTGCCCGATAATCAGCAATAGTCGGCTTCCACGTACCATGCACATGAACCTGTGTGAACACTACCTTACCCACGAATGTTTCCAGCAGCGCGATATACTCTTGCAGCGTGTAACGGCGAAACATCTTATGTTGTACGGGCATGTCCATCACTTCCCATCATTAGAGTACTATAATATATGCGGGATGATAGACAGTTGTAAGTGATTGCAGCCTAGCCCCCATTAATGGAACAAAAAAAACGCCCTAGCTTTTGCCACTCGGCAATGCTACGGCGTTTCGCTGCATTCAAGCTATTTGAGCGATATGAGATACGTGACGAAACTGTATGACGAATTCTCCTGCATCACGGAAGTGGAAGTCATCAGCTTCTTGCCCGACGGACTCCAGCGCAGCTCATCCGATGCATACTGGACATCGACTGAAATTTGTGTCGTCTTGCCGGATACCGCATCCGCGACGAAAATTCCTTTTACCCCGCCGTCTTCAGATATGGCATTGTAGGCAAGCTTGGAGCCGTCCGGCGACCAGCTTGTTCCATATACCTGCGTGCTCTTGGCAATTGTCTGCTTGGGCTTCAGCTCTGCATCGAGCAGCTTCAGCTCCATTTCCGTCTCGGTGACACGCTTGACAAGCGCATATTGCTGCCCATCCGGTGAAGGAATAAACCATGTTACACCCTTGTCCAGAGTCGTCGTTTCCTTCGTCGCCGTATCATAAACGGTCAGTTGATTATTGGTGCTTATATAGTAGACCTTCGTTCCGACCTGCTTCACATTGTAATTGATGCTCTTCTTCGTCTTCGCCAGCAGCTGCACATTCCCATTCACATCCGAGGAATAGATATTGCCGCTGAACGATGGAAAAATAACGCTTTCGTTATCCCTCCACTCGCCGTCACTGGCACCCATAAGCAGGTCTCCCATTGGAGCCGATTTCCGCGTCGCCAGATCCATAATAAACCCTCGGGCCGTGTTCTCCTCATGCTTCTTATAGAAGAGATATTTCTTGTCCGGCGACAGCATTCCGAAGCCTTGGTCGTGAGATTCCTCCTGCAGCGCCTCATCGCTCGCCTGTCCCGCATTGGAATCACGAATATACAGATTATGCGGATACCGCTGCTCACCCTCGATTGTTACCGGCTCCATATTCTTATTCAGCTTATCGATAATCAATTTGTCCTCGCCCAGCCAATCCATACCGCGTACACCCTCGAGCTTGTCAATTTTGACAACCTCCACTTCACTTGCAGCCACCGGCTCAGAATCGATAATGGTAATCGTTTTGTCCGGCTTCTCAATAACCTGGCGGCTGGTGCTATTGACAGTCTCCTCATTGAGCTCTGAACTGCCGCACCCTGCAACAACCAATAGACAGACAATGCCAGCTGCCGCCGCGGACGTCAATTTTCGCTTATTCATCATTGTTTTGCTCCTCTCCTGCTGTTGATAAACAGAGTATACAAGGAGAATTTATCATCGATATATCGAAATGTTTCAAGCTTGTAAACCTTTAGCAGCAATAGGAAACATGACGACAAAGGTCGTGCCTTCTTCCCCCGCTGCAGAGGCTGCAAGCGTAATCCGGCCCTGCTGCAGCTCCACCAGACGCTTGACCAGCGACAGGCCAAGTCCGGTTCCTCCCGTTAATCTCGCGCGATCCTTGCTGACGGTGAAGAAAGGCTCGAACAGCTTCGCTCTCGCTTCCTCCGGTATGCCGATTCCTGTATCACGGAAGGTTATTATTGCCTTACCCCCCTCCGCCTTGCAAGAAACATGAACCTTCCCGCCAGGGATATTATACTTGATGGCATTATCGAGCAGGTTGAGGAAGATGTGGATCAAGCTTTCCCGATCTGCTCTCACCATTACGGGCTGCAGAGCAGTCTCAATCGTCAGATCGAATTTGATCGCTTTTCCCTGCATTCTGCTGCACACTTCAGCCAGCGTCTCCTGGATATCGACCCTCTCGGCATTCAGATTGAACTCATACTGCTCCAAAGCCGACAAGTGCAGCACCTTCTCCACCATCTCCAGCAGCCGGCCCGCCTCTCTGCGGATGTTCATTCGCGCTTCACCCAGCAGCTCCGGATCGTCCCGGTACATATCAAGCAGGTCGGAATATGCAATAATGGAAGTAAGGGGAGTCTTGAACTCATGGCTTACATTGCCGATAAACTGCTTCTGTCTGGCGAAGCTCTGTTCCAATTCGCGGCTCATATAGGTAATGCCTTCACTCAATTCACCAAGCTCATCTCTTCTCCGAACCGGCGATTCCGTGATGAATTGTCCGTCCCGAATCTGATCGGCAGCAGCGCGAAGCTTGCGGAGCGAGGTTACAACACGCTGGACATACAGAAAGCCGATCAGAAAGCTGAGAGCGAGCGCCCCCACCCCAATGTTGCGAAGCGAACGCTCAATGGAGGAATAGAAGGCTTGATCCGACTTCAGCGAGTGCTGAAATTGCACAATGCCGACCTGTCCGACTGACCATACAATCGGGGACAGATAGATCAGGGACTCGCCTGTTTGCTGATACACTGTCTTTCCTTGCCGCGCATACGCCATAATGTCGGCAATTTCCGGCGTTGCGGATAGCGGCAGCGAGTTGCCTATTTCCTTCCCGTTCCCGTCATAGAGCACCACCTGCGAGCCGCCTAACAAATTGCCCAGGTCACTGGCCAGCTCAGGACCGCGCCTGCGAAGAAAGGCAGCCACATCATCCAGCGAGCCGCCGCTGCTCAGGAAGGACTGCCGCACGCGAAGACTGGCGAGCTCGCTCCGCTGCTTCAAGTCACTCTCCACCTTGTTCCTCTGATCCTGCTCGATCCCGCGCAGCACAAACAAGCTCAGCGCCATCACGATCAAGATCAGAATTGCGCCGAGCCCTATCGAGAAGCGCCATCTCAGACTAAAATGAGCCCTGCGCCCTCTTGTCATGAATGGAGCTCCCTTAGTGCCTTGTACCCCACGCCATATACGGTCTGAAGCAGGTTCTGATGGGGCTCTCCAAGCTTCTTGCGCAGACGCTGCATATGAATATCCACCGTTCGCGTGCCTCCCGCATAATCGATGCTCCACACAAGATCGAGCAGCTCATCCCTTGTATACACTCGTTCCGGGTGCGTGGCGAGCAATGCCAGAAGATCGAATTCCTTGGGTGTCAGCTCAAGCGTCTCACCCTCAAGCTGAACTGTCCGATTCGGGATGCTGATATGTATCGCCCCGATCTGGGCTTGCTGTACGCCTTCCTCCGGCTTGTTCTCAAGGCGGCGGAAGAGCGCTTTGACCCGTGCGACAAGCTCCCTAAGATCGAATGGCTTGGTCATATAGTCGTCAGCGCCCAGCTCCAGACCGATGATTTTGTCTACGATATCGTTCTTTACCGTCAGCATAATGATGCCCATGCCGCTTCGATTCTCCAGCTTCCGGGCGACATCATAGCCGCTTAGCTTAGGCATCATGACATCAAGCACGATGACTGTCGGCATGAACACTGCGGCTTTGGCCAGCGCTTCTTCACCATCATATGCAATTTCAACGGTGTACCCTTCACGGCGGAAGGCATAGGCGATGGCGCCAGCTATACTTTGCTCATCGTCAACAACGAGAATCCGCTTCTCCACTTGAGATCACCCTAAAATTCATCATAGTAAACAAAATCAAGGCTGTCCGCTTTCTTCAAATTGCAGTCTCCGCAGGCGCACACGCAGTTGCCCGGTGAAGACAAACCGCCCTTCGATTTGGGCTGCACATGATCGATTGTATCGCCGTAACGGCCGCAATACTGGCACTTATAGGCATCCCGCTGCAGAATCAGCAAGCGGAAATCAGTCTTCGTATACAGCTTATGGATAAGTCCGGGATGAATAATTCCGGCTGCTCCTTCTTCAACCATCCGGACCGCCATCTCGGCTGGTATTTCTGTTGACCATCTCTTGCCGGTCTCCCGGCGGCCGCGCAGCCTTATAAGTCCGGTTCCGCGATCATTAAGCACTGATGGGTCATAGGTGAAGCGGCCTTTGAACGGAACGATCATTTTGTCCGGCGGCCGAACAGGCGGAAGATCATCCTTATCGGCAACAGCCAGCATGGCATTCGCGACCGTCTTGCCGCGTCTGCGCCTGCGCTTTCTCTTGCGCTTGGGTTTCATCTCCGCCCCTTGCTGCTCTGCTGGCAAACGCATCACAGCATCAGAATGATGGGAATCGGAGGATGCTGAATCGGTTGCCCGCTCCAGAAGAACAGTCCGGCCCTCCTCCTCTATAACTGCCGGATCTCCTTGCAGCTGCAATGGGGCGGCTGAATCGGCCCTCGATTTCCCCCGCCTGCGGCGGCGCCTCTTCCGCGAAGCTTTCGTCTCATTGGACTGGGCTGCCTCCTGCGGTTGCGGTTCCTTCTCACTGCCGGATATTGCGGCTTGTCCGGCCTCATTAGCCGGCTCCTCGCCAATGGCTCTGGAGCGTACGGCCTCGCGCAGCCGACGCCTCATGCAAGCACGGCACGTTCCGCGCCTGCTGCTGCTTCCTGAACGCTTCGTATAAGCGGATAACGGCTTCTCCTGGCCGCATGCCGCACAGCTTTTCACATCCATTATTTCCGTTCGCTCCGTTCATTTACTTTGCTGCGGGCTGTTAACCAATAAACGGTGTTCCATTCCTAAATGTTGCGAAACTGCTTTATTGTGCAACTGCCCAAATATGTCAATAATGATACGGTCAATACTCGCGTTTATCTTTCCCTGCCTGTGCAGCTATTATCGACAGCCCCAACTAGAATCATATCATAGATCGGGACGCTTATACCAAAAACCCCCAAATCCACATGAAGAGTGGTTTCGGAGGTTGTATCGCTAATGCATGGCCATCCATGCAGATCATTTATAGGGGAGGCGTCAATAAGCCGCAACACCGAGCTTTTTGATGGTCTCTTCAATGAAATAAGGCTCATCCTCAGGCGTGCGGGATGTAATTAAGTTCTCATCGACAACGACCGCTTTATCGATAAATCTTCCGCCCGCATCATTGATTTCGGCGTGAAGCTGAGGATAGGCCGTCAGGTTGCGGCCATCCAGCAGCCCGGCTTTGACCAGCAGCTGCGGACCATGGCAGATGGCAGCGATCGTTCTGCCGTCCCTGTCCATTTCCTTCACGAAAGTTATAATATCCTCATTATCAAGAAGATGCGAGGGAGACTTGCCGCCCGGTATAATAACGGCATCATAATCCCTTGGATCAGCCTCGCTTGCGGACAAATGCGCCTTGTACGCTATTGTGCCGTTCTTGCCGCGAAGCTCCGCACCTCTCTCCAAACTAATAATAACCGCTTCATGTCCGTTTTTGGTTATCGCTTCATACGGATTCGTCATTTCGGAATCTTCGAATTCATCCCCCAGCAAGAAGGCCACCTTCTTCGTCTGCGCCTCTATCATAAGGTTCACTTCCCTTCGGATATCGTATCGTTCTGCCCGTCAGGCATACCATACATTACCCGATATTGCGAGATGAAATCACGGGATTCATTATTTCCTCTTCGTTGAATCCCGCTCCAGCAGCGCGGGAACGATAAGCCGATGACGCTCTGACCGCTGCTCGTCATTGATTCGATCCATGAGCATTTCTCCCGCTGCTACGCCCAGCTCGAACGTATCCATGTGTACCGCTGTCAAGGCTGGAGTCGTGTACGGAGCCAGAGGATAGTTATCGAAGGTCGCGACCCCGATCTCTGCCGGCACTTGAATGCGGCGCTCGCGGAGCGCTCTCAGAGCACCGAAGGCGATGGCATTATTCATGCATACGACCGCATCCGGAATGGCATCCAGCTCCAGCAGCTCCAGCATCAGCTGAGTGCCGATCGTCGCATTGGCATAGCTGGGCTTGATAAGCCGCTCATCGATGTTGACGCCATGCTCCTCCAGAGACGCCGCATAGCCGCTCATCCGATTCATGAAAATCGGCTCATTCGTTTCCCCGCCGATAAAGGCGATACGCTTGTAGCCTTGCGCGAACAAGTGATCCGTCAACATTTTCCCGCCCAAGCGGCTGTCGATATCCACTTCATGGAGGTGATCCACGCCCGGCATCTCGCCAAGCGATACGAATGGGAATGAAAGAGCATTTAACTGGGCTGCGATCTCTTTGGTCAAGATGGAATTATCCATAATCAGCCCATCCACTTTCTTGTTCAGAACGAGACGATTCATGAAATGCTCCTGTCCCATCGTATGAATATTACTGATTGTAAGCTCATAATTCAGGGGACCGATAACACTTTCTACGCCCCCGATAATGTCATAGAAGAAGTGGTTCAAGAAGTCATTCTTCCGTGACAAGTCGATGAGCAGACCGATATTGAAGCAGCGCTGCTTGGCCAGATGAGTTGCCAGACTGCTTGGGATATAATTCAATTCCCTCATAATTTCCCGAATCTTCCGCTTCGTTGTGTCAGGAATTGAAGGGGCGTCGTTCAACACCTTGGATACTGTTGACTTGGACACCTTTGCCGCTTTTGCTATGTCGTTTATCGTTACCTTCATGAAAACCCTTCCACCCTCCTCCAAGCATGTAAAAAAAAAGTGTTGCTTTAAAAAATGGGTTGTGCTATTTTGAGTTTAAGAAACCGGTTTCCTAAACTGTCCTGATCAGACATGTTTCGATGCTACAAGCAACACTATAACACACCCGGCGAAAAAATGAGAACCACGTGTTTTCCACTCTCGCAGGAGCTATTCAAATGACGTGTCACAGAAAACGAAGCTTATCCTTCCGATGTGTTTTCTGCTTTACGCAGGAGCCGTCCAGGAGACGTGTCACAGAAAACAAAGCATATCCTTCCGATGTGTTTTCTGCTTTACGCAGGAGCCGTCCAGGAGACGTGTCACAGAAAACTTAAGGGGATGAAAACATTGAAAAGAAAAGGATTGCTTATCTTGATGGCCGCACTGCTTACATTCACGCTTGCAGCATGCGGAGGAGCAAATGAGAATAACGGCAAGACCACCAACACGGAAACGAAAACGAACAACACGAATACGCCTACAAATGATAACGCTTCAACGGCAACTGAAGAGGTTGTTCCTGAAGAAGGCGCTTCCTTGCTCGTATGGGAAGAGTCCACTGATTTCGAATACCTCGAATCCGTTGCAGCAGACTTCAAAACCAAATACAACGTTGACGTTAAATTCGAGCACGTAGCAGCACCTGACCAAGCTGACCGTCTTGCTAATGACGCACCTGCTGGTCTTGCAGCCGACGTTGTCATGTTCGCTCATGACAAGCTTGGCAATGCGGTAGAAGCTGGCCTGTTGTTCCCGAATGACGTGCTTGAGGAGCAAACAAAAGCCTCTCATCCAGAAGCATCGATCTCCGCTTCCAGCTACGGCGGAACGCTCTACGGCTATCCGAAATCAGTAGAAACCTATGCGGTATTCTACAATAAAGCCCTCGTTAAGGATCTGCCAAAAACTTGGGATGATGTTATCGCTTTCTCCAAATCATTCACTGACAACAGCGCGAAAAAATACGGCATTATGTGGGAAGCACGCCTGCTTTTCTTCAACTACCCGTTCTTCGCGAACAAAGGCGGCTACATCTGGGGTAAAGACAACACAGACCCGACAGATATCGGTCTGAACAACGAAGGTTCTATTGAAGGCGCGAAATATCTGCAAAGTTTGGCTGAAATTCTTCCGCTGAAAGCAGAAAACATCACTTGGGATGTTAAAACACAACTCTTCACTGAAGGCAAAGTTGCATTCAACATCGATGGCCCTTGGGCGATCAGCAGCTTCAAAGACAAAGTAGATTTCGGCGTTATCCCATTGCCTGACCAACCAGATGGCAGCAAATCCATCTCCCTGTCCGGCGTACGTTCCTACTATGTTAACTCGTACACGAAATATCCTAACGCAGCCAAGCTATTCGCAAGCTTCTTGACGAACAAAGAAAACGCGCTTAAAGGATTCCAAATGACAGGTATGCTCCCTTCCAACAAAGACGCAGCAGCAGATCCGCTCATTACGAACGATCCAATCCTTAGCGGCTTCATCCAGCAATTCGCAAATTCCGTACCAATGCCTTCAATTCCGCAAACAAACAACGTTTGGACACCTATGGAAGGCGCAATTACGAAAATCTGGAATAACAAAACTCAAGACGTAAAAGCAGCTCTTGACGAAGCAGTTAAAACGATCCAAGAATCGCTCGCAAGCACTGCTGCCAAGTAAGACCCGAACTTCATATTGCGTTTCATAACAAATGCGTGGAATCATCAGCGGCTACTTCCTGATGGTTCCATGATTTTTAGAAGGGAGAATGAGGCACCGATATGCCAAACCATGCGATAAGAGCCTCTTTGCTTTCCGTCCTGTTCATGGGCTTTGGGCAGCTGTATAATCGCCAAGTCATCAAAGGACTACTCCTGCTGTTAATCGGCGCTACAGGCCTCACTGCATCGATCCTTTATCTGTTTGACAACATACATGGTCTAATCACGCTGGGAGATCAGTCAAGGCAACTCGTCAAAGTCGGAAAAGTCGTCAAAGCTGTTGATGGGGACCACTCCATCTTCATGATGGTACAAGGGCTTATTTCATTGCTGGCCTTTCTGGGCTGGCTAGGTATCTATCTTTTGAATATTAGAGATTCCTATATTGTAGGAAAACGCAGAGTCGGCGGTTTCAAGCCGAACAACTTCAAGCAATCCGTTCATCATGTTCTGGAACGGAATTTTGCTTATGTGATTCTTTTCATTCCATTTATTTTTGCCCTATTCTTGAATATTCTGCCACTATTGTTCAGTATTCTGATTGCTTTCACCAACTATGCCGCACCCGTTCTTCCACCAGCCAATCTGCTGGATTGGGTCGGATTCGAAACCTTCAAAAACCTGGTTACACTCAAAACCTGGAGCCGGACCTTCTATGGTGTGTTCACTTGGACAATAATATGGGCGGTTCTCTCAACAGCAACCACCTTCATCGGTGGAATTCTCGTCGCAGTATTGATTAATCAACGTGAAATCAAGCTTAAGCGAGTCTGGCGTACACTGCTCATTATTCCTTTCGCTATTCCGAATCTCGTATCCCTGCTTGTCTTCCGCAATCTGCTTAATACTGAATTCGGTCCTATCAATCAATATCTGAGCTGGTTTGGGCTCGGACAGCTGCCATGGCTGACTGATCCTATGTGGGCCCGAGTGACTGTTATCGGTGTTAATATGTGGCTCGGCATTCCTGTCATTATGATACTGGTATCCGGTATTCTGACTACAATTCCGAGAGATATGTATGAATCAGCAGAAGTAGACGGTGCGACCAAATGGCAGCTGTTCCGCAAAATTACGATGCCGATGGTTATGTTCTCTACTGCGCCTGTCCTCATCATGCAGTTCGCCGGCAACATTAACAACTTCAACGTCATCTTCCTGTTAACGGACGGCAATCCGCTCGTCAGCGGCTATCAATATGCCGGAGCGACCGACCTGCTCGTCACCTGGCTGTACAAATTGACGCTGACCAACCGGCAGTACAATTTCTCCGCCGTTATCGGGATTATTATTTTTGTCCTGGTTGCAACGCTCTCTATCTACAACTACCGCAAAACAAGATCCTACAGAGAGGATGATATCATTCAATGAAACCGCGGATTATTCTGTCCTACGCCATCATTCTTCTGCTTGTATGCGCGGCGATATATCCCGCTCTCTGGATTGTAATGTCCTCTTTCAAGGTAGGAGACAGCTTGTATAGTGAGAGTCTTATTCCAAAAGCTCTAACCTTCGATCATTATAAAGAATTGTTTACGAGCAAAAGGCATGCGTATGCAACCTGGTACAAGAACACCTTGTTCATCGCCGTTATGTCCACGATTATCGGCAGCTTTCTGACGCTGCTGGGCTCTTATGCGATCGCCAGATTCCGCTTCTATGGACGAAAGCAATCGCTCATGGTCATGCTTGTCATGAACATGTTCCCGGGCTTCATGGCGATGATCGCGATCTTCATCCTGCTGCTGCAGCTCAATATGCTCGACAATCATTGGGCGCTCATTCTCGTCTACAGCTCAGGAGCGTTCATTACGAACGTATTTGTTGCCAAAGGCTTCTACGACACGATTCCGCGCAGTCTGGAGGAAGCGGCGCGGATCGACGGCGCATCGCATTTCACCGTGTTCTACCGGGTCATCCTTCCACTTTCCACGCCGATGCTGACCTATATCAGCTTGGTCGTATTCTCCGGATCGTGGGTTGACTTTATTTTCGCCCGCTTGATTCTTCGATCGCAGGATAAGATCACACTTGCTGTTGGTCTGTACAACATGGTCAGCCAGCGCAACTCCACCGAGTTTACCTTATTCGCGGCGGGTGCGGTGCTGCTGTCTATCCCTGTGTTCGTACTGTACTTCTGGCTGCAGAAATATTTGGTCGAAGGACTAACAGCCGGAGCATCAAAAGGATAAAACTTCTGCCCAAAGGAGCCTGCATATGTTGTTAGAAGCCATCTATCATTCCAATGACATTCCCTATGTTTTCGCGGTGGACCGCAGCACGATCAAAATAAGAATTCGCGTCAAGAAGAACGACATTGTCCGCTGCGTTCTGATGTGCTCCGATCGTTATGATTCACCGGGCAAGGAACTGCCTATCGAGCTCTCCCATTGTGCGGCGACTCAATTATTCGATTTCTACGAAGGGCTTGTTACCGTACCGACCAAACGTCTGCGGTACCAATTCCTGCTTACCGATACAGCAGGCAAAGAGATCTGGTATGGGGAGAGAGCGCTGTCTGCAAGCCGGGTTGGCGCGGGTTATTTTCAATTCCCTTATCTCTGCGACGCCGATCTTCATGAACTGCCCTCCTGGATTGCAGATGCAGTCGTCTATCAGATCTTCCCTGACCGGTTCCATCGCGGGGAATGTCTGGACACGACTGCGCCAGATACAAGGACATTGAATGACTGGTCGGATGACAAGCCGAATGAGCTTTCCCTTTATGGCGGCAACTTGCAAGGGATCATCGAGAAGCTTCCTTATCTGGTGGACCTTGGGGTCAATACGATCTATATGACGCCTATATTCGCTTCGCATTCCAATCATAAATATGACACGATCGATTACTATACGATTGACCCAGTGTTCGGCAGCAAGGAAACGCTGAAACAGCTTGTCGAGCTTGCTCATGCTTGCGGCATTCGTGTGCTGCTCGATGCCGTATTCAATCATACCGGCGACGATTTCTATGCCTTCCAGCAAGCTCAGGAGCAAGGCGAGCAATCGGCTTACCGGAACTGGTATCATTTCAACGAAACGTCAGCCGCAGTTGATCCCGATCATACCGGGTATGAGACATTCGGTGTCAATGTAAGCACAATGCCTAAGCTGAGAACCGCTAACCCTGATGTCAGCGCATATTTCATTGATGTTGCGCTCTACTGGCTCAAGGAGACGGGTATCGATGGCTGGCGGCTTGATGTCGCCAATGAGGTCGATCATCAATTTTGGCGCAAGCTGCGCCAAGCTGTTAAGCCTCTCTACCCTGAGGCGGCATTGATTGGCGAAATTATGCACTACGCGGGGGCTTGGCTGCGCGGTGATCAATTCGATGGAGTTATGAACTATTGGCTGCGTGACGTGATGCTCGATTTCTTCGCAGCGAAGTCGATCAGCGCAAGCACATTCGCTGGCCAGCTCGATGAAATTCAGATGTCCTATACGGATCAAGCTACAACCGCAATGATGCAATTGCTCGGAAGCCATGACACGCTGCGGTTCCTGACCGCTTGCTCGCGGGGCGGATGGGGCTGGCAGAGCGGAGAATCCACGATGGAGAGAATGAAGCTCGCTGTCGGGTTCCAGCTCACCTACAGCGGAATGCCAATGATCTACTACGGTGATGAAGTCGGGATGACAGGCAAGAGCGATCCCGAATGCCGCAAGCCTATGGTCTGGCAGGAGGAGAAGCAGAACAAATCGCTGCTCGCGCACTACAAGAAGCTGATTCGGCTGCGGCATGAATATGCACCGCTCCGTTGCGGCACAACCCGCGTATGGTTCGTGGATGAAATCCATAATACAGTCGGCTTCCTTCGCTCTCACGGCGAGGTGACGATTGGCATCGTGCTGAACAACTCCCCTACGTCCTGGACGGCCGCGCTTTCGCTGCCATCGCAATGGCAAGGCGGCAGCCTTCGTGATTTGATGACCGATAAGGTGTATTCGGAGGCACAGTCGCTGTCCATTCCGCTGCAAGCTTACGGGATGGTCATTCTGACCGATCAGCATTAAGCATTAAGGAAAGATCAGGTGGCAGACTGATAAGCATCTGGCTGCCAATACCAGCCGCCGTGTCTCATGCTGGCGCTGGAACCAGAGCTGCACAACTTTAATAGAAGAGGTCTCGGTCGCATGCAAATGAGACAGCCGAGACCTCTTCTTATTATGATCTTGAATGAGTACAATGCTAAGGAGAGTGAGTAAGCTGCATATCGGAATCGATTTGGATAATACCGTTCTTGATGCCACCACGGCCCATTTGACATGTTATAACAAGGTCTCGGGATTATCGCTGACCGCTGAGGATGTCAGTGATTTTTACATATACCGCATGTACGGATGGGATCAAGCCGAACGCAATCAAATTTACCATCGCCATGGCCATGACATTCATTCGAGCTCTGTTCCGTACCCGTTGGCCCCCGAGACCATTCGGAATTTATATTCGAAGCATCAGATTACGATCATGACAGCCAGACCGGCGATGTTTCGCGATGTCACTGTGAAATGGCTGGACGCTTACGGGATACCCTATCACAATATTGTATTTACGGAAAACAAGCGCCTTGAATGCGAAGCTGCGAGTGTTGATGTTCTGATTGATGATGCCCCCCATTATGCGAATGAATTTGCGCTGCTTAATCGGCCGTACTTCTTGTTCCACCAGCCCTACAATACGACCGTGCAGCATGAGCAAGTCCGCCGCATCTTTCATTGGTCAGAGGTCGAGGGGCAGCTCGCGCTAATCAACAGCATCCTCTCCTCTCAGTCGCCTATACCGTAATCATCGCCAATCTTCTTTCCTGGATAGTACATCCGCTCTTCCTTGCGCTCATTTTCTTTGGCTGATAGAGAGGTTGGCTTCAGCTTCAAAACTGCCGTCCTGCTGCCAAGCGATGACCGGTGCCTGTCTATATGTGTCTTTGTCAGAGGGGTATCGTAGTAACCGGGGACATATTTGTCCAGCATCTGCTGCATCGCGGCGGTCGCTTCATCCAGACCGGTCACCAGCTCCACAGAGCCGAACAGCATGACACTCATATAGGCCGTATCGGTATGGGCAGGAACGGGCGAGGTCATCGAGCCGTATTCCTCACTAATTGTGAAGCAGCACTGCGCGTTCTGCTCTAATATAGACATTTTCCTCCCTTCCGTCGCCCCGTGAAAATAAACCGTTTCGTTCCACCATATGAAGTTCAAGGGTACAACATAAGGGAGCCCGCCATCGGACAGCCCGAGAAATCCTGTCTGAGCATGTATAAGAAAATGATTGATTTTGAAATCGTCGGTGCATGCCCGCTTTTGCAATCGAATGGGGAACATTGGTGTAATCTCCTCTCATTTCTATATTATCTGTGATATTATATAGAATAGATGAGAAATGTCCTTGCAAAAAGCGACAGATTGCATCAATCTCACAGGGACAGACGGTGGACAATGATTGCGATAACCCCATGGCTCGACAAAGAAAGCAGCACCCCCATCTACATGCAGCTATACAGCTTCATGAAGCAGGAAATAGAATCGGGAGCGATCAAAGAGGGAAGCCGTCTGCCTTCCATCAGGCAGCTGTCCGCTCATTTGAAGCTCAGCAAAAATACGATTGAGACCGCCTATCAGCAGCTCGTAGCTGAAGGCTATGCCGAAAGCAGGCTGCGCAGCGGACTGCGCGTACTGGCTTTGGAACAGCCTCCTTCGGGTACGGTTCTTCCCCCGGCATCTGCCGCCGGAATCCGCAGCCAGAGCCAGAAAGAGGCTTCGGTGCGGTCCCGGTATGATTTTCGTTATGGGGATGTGGAGCAGGAAGCATTTCCGTATGCGCTTTGGCGCAAATGTCTGCTCGGAGCGCTGCAATGCGACCCCAAAGAGGTGTTCGGCTACGGACATCCCCAAGGCTCGCCCGCTCTCCGCAGCGAAATCGCCCAATATTTGTATCAATCACGAGGTGTCAGCTGCTCTCCGGACCAGATCTTCCTCTCCTCGGGAACGCAGCAAGCAGTAAGCCTGCTTTGCCAGCTGCTCCCATTAACAGGAGAGACGATCGCGATGGAGAATCCCGGCTACGAGGGCGTCCGAACCGTATTCAACAATCATGGATGCACGGTTGCGCCGATAGGCCTTGATCATGACGGGCTGTCATTGACCCAATTAAGCCGGCAGAAGGCGAAGGCTGTCTATGTGACGCCATCCCATCAATTTCCGCTCGGCATGGTGCTGCCCATTCAGAAACGCAACAAGCTGCTTCAATGGGCTGGCGAGCACGACAGCTTCATTATCGAGGATGACTATGACAGCGAGTTCCGTTACCAGGGGCAGCCTATTCCCGCACTGAAAGCACTGGATAATGACGAGAGGGTCATCTATCTGGGCTCCTTCTCCAAATCCTTTATTCCTGCAGTAAGATTAACCTATACCGTCATGCCGTTGCCGCTTACGCAAGCATTCCAGCAGCGCATGGGCTCCTACAGCCAGTCGGTCTCTCCCCTTCTGGGAGCCGCGATGCTCCTGTTTATGAGAGAAGGGCATTTTGAACGGCATATCCGCAGAATGAGACGGCTCTATCAGACGAAGCATAAAGCTATGATCGCCGCCATCATGAACCATATGGGCAATCATGTGGAAATTATCGGACAGAAGGCCGGACTGCATCTTATACTTGTTGTCCATAATCGAGAGAGAGACGAGCTTCTGCAATTGGCGGGGCAAGCTGGCGTTCATGTCTACTCGCCGCAGCATCACTGGACAGACCCGGGCGATTGTCCTTCCTCCTACATCATGCTGGGCTTCGGCGGGATGAACGGGGATATCATTGAGGAAGGAATCAGGAGGCTTGGGCAAGCATGGTTCGGCTCTGGATCACATTACGAGGATAATAGGTGACTCACATGAACAAGAAGAAGAAGCATCGCAATACGTTATATGCGATGACCGGGACGCTTTTTATCGGGATCATCATCATTAGCAGAATCCTGTTCCATGACGATGCTGATGTGCTCGAATTGGAGAAGAGAGAAGGCAGCGGCTCTGAGCTGTCTTTGACCCAACTAATCGAATTATATGGCGGCCTCCCGCTCGCCGATGTCCATAATCATGGCGCCAGCAGCTCTAATTATACGTCGATAATCAACCTGTGGCAGCGCAATGGTGTTGATCGTATCGTCCTGTTCGGAGACGTCTCCGAGCCAAGCGCGGTGAATACCGATGAGACGGCATGGGAGGCCTATGAGGCCCATCCTGACGTTATCATTCCCTTCTTCTCCGGGATCGATCTGCATGATCCATCCAGTGTGGAGGTTGCAAGGGAGAAGCTGGAGAGAGGTTACTATGGAATCGGGGAAATTGCTGCTGCTTCGACTCATTCGCCCTTATTAGCCAATGTTCCCTGGAAAACCGAGCATCCGATGGATGGCTACCTGCCTCAGCTCTACGAACTGTGCGCGGAATACAAGGCGCCTCTGCTCCTCCATATTGATCCTCCAAGCGGCGTGGCCGTTGACAAGCTGGAGGAGGCGCTCGAAGCCTACCCGGACACTACCTTCATATTCGCACATGCGAATGTGTATAATTCCCCGGATAATATCCGGCGTTTGCTGGCGGAGCATCCCAATTTGTATGTGGATTTCTATGCCGGATTTACAGCATTCAATAGTGGAAGCAACGATTCACTTGAGGATTTTGTTGAGGTGATGCGGGCGTTTCCGGACCGGTTTCTGTTAAGCACCGATTCAGGGTTCGGCCTACGCAGCAAGGAGCTGGCGATCGAGGCGATGTATGGAATGATTCATTCGCTGGATGACAGGAAGCTCGCAGCAAAAATAGCGTATGAGAACTTTGACGCGCTCATGAAGAGGCAGCCTGCAACCAGGACACAACTCCAGGAAATCCGCAAGCTGAAGGGGGCAGCGGCAGACCGCGCAGCTTCTGCTGCCGCCCCTCTGACGAAGATGGAAGCCGGACTTATTCTGCTTGGACAGCGATAATGAGCTGCCGGGACCGCTCCTGAGGCCGCTGCACGCTTCGCCTTGCCGCGCACTGCTTTATTAGCCTTTAGCTGTTCCTTCTATGAATCGGCCCGTGGCAACGAATCGGCGGTCTCCGAACGCGTACGCCACCTGCTCCTCCAGCCGTTCTCCGGCGAGATGCTTGCGAACAAGCTCTCTTCCCAGTTCAGGCGTAATGCCGTTGTACCATACGCCCTCCGGGTAAGCGATAACGACACAGGCATCCGAGCATCTGCCGTTGCACCGCGTTCGGGAGGTGTGGATATACCTGTCCGCCTGCAAATCGGCGATCTCGGCGCGAATCGCCTGGGTCACTTCCTCGCCGCTGCGCTTCATGCAGCTCCCGCCATTGCATATGAGCAGGTGGCAGTATGTCTCTTGCAAATTCCATGTCGTCATCTCTTATCCCCTCCCGCTTCATCTACTGCAGCCAGGTCGTCTTATCCTCATAATGGTTGCGCTTCGGCGGTTCGGGCGCTTCGTTGGCGTAGCCGATGCACAGCGTGCCGACAATTTTCCGGTTCTCCGGGCATTGGAGCAGCGCACGCAGCCGCTCATCGCGGACGAGTCCGATACCGCGTGTTCGCCAAACACAGCCAAGCCCCAGCTCCTCAGCAGCCAGCCAGATGGAATAAGCGGCGCAGCAGCTTGCGAAGACGTTATCCTCCGATGCATCGCTATCGCCTTCTACGAGATCGGCCGTCACTACGATAAGGGCCGGAATATTGTACAGCACCTTCAGCGACTCCTCAACAAGACGCGGCTTGGTGGGAAAGCGCTCCTGCAGAAACTGTTCCGCTGCCGCTTCATATTTCCGCTTGGCTTCGCCCCTGATGACATAGAAATGCCATGGCTCCCGCATACGGTCATTCGGCGACCATACAGCCGCTTCCAGCAGGCTCCGCAGCTTGCTCTCCTCTACCGGCTTGCTCGTAAATTGCCGGATGGCACGGCGTTTTTTGATCCATTCGATTGCACTCATTCTTTCGTTCCTCTCCTGTCTCTCACCTATTGTCTATCAGCAGATCCTGCTTACGTCCGGATTTCGGTGTCATGCCCCTGGTATTGTCTGCAAGCCTTCACAAAGCGCTGCGGAATAAAGGGCGCGGATGCAAAATGAAGATGCGTATAGCCCGCCGAAAGATTGGCGGTTCTATAACCGTCCGGCTGCGTTCCCCGCATACCCTTGACCGTGTAAGCCGGTTCGCCAGCGTGGCCAAGCGCATTATAAGTGGAATAATGGAACTCATGCCCCTTGGCCGTCTCTCCCGCTTCGATGAGGTAATGGCCCGCTGCTGCCGTCACTTCCCTGTAGCCAAGCGCTGCCAGCTTCTTCTGCATCGTGACCTCGCCGGGTATGAGGCCCACCATGGCATGCCGATGCCCGTCCGTGGACACAATGGCCTCGGTCAGGTACATATAACCGCCGCATTCGGCAAGCGTTGGCATGCCGGATTGGACAGCCTCGCGAACGGATGCCTTCACACCTTCATTGCCAGCAAGCGTCTCCGCGAACTCCTCCGGGAATCCCCCTCCCAAATAGAGGCCGCTGACATCAGGTGGCACGGCTTCTCCTGCGAGAGGCGAGAAGAAGGCAAGCTCCGCTCCGCTCGCCTCCAGCAGCTCCAGATTCTCCGGATAGTAGAAATGAAAGGCGGCATCGCGGGCGACAGCGATTCGCACATTCCCTGCTGCGGCAAGCTCCGGTGACGGGCGGAATAGCCTGGAGTCCGATTGTACCGTTGAACGGCTGGCGGCAACCTCCAGCAGACGATCCAAATCTATCGTTTCGCCAATCAACTGAGCCAGCTTGCTGAACAGCTCGTCAAGCTCTCCCCGCTCAACCGAAGGGATCAAGCCAAGATGCCGCTCAGGAATAGCAATGCCACTCTCGCGGGGCAAATAACCGAGCACAGGAATTCCGCATTCCTGCTCAATCGCGCTCTTCACCAGCTTGTAATGGTTGCTGCTGCCAACCTTGTTGGCTATGACACCCTTAATCTGCACATCATCGGAGAAGCATTGGAACCCCTTCACGATTGCGGCAGCGCTTCTGGCCATGCTCTGGCAATTGACGACCAGAATGACCGGCGCTCCGATGATGCAGCTGATCTCGGCAGTCGTCCCTTCGTTCGAGAGCGGGTTCTTCCCGTCGAACAGTCCCATTACGCCTTCAATAATGGAGATGTCAGCTCCCTCTGATCCGCGCAGGAACACTGCTTTCAGATCCTCCGTCTCCAGCATCCAGCTATCCAGATTGCGGGACGTCCGGCCTGTAACTGCCGTATGATAGGTCGGATCGATATAGTCCGGTCCGCACTTGAATCCTTGGACGGTCAAGCCTCTATGCCGCAGCGCGGCCATAATTCCCAGCGTTAACGTCGTCTTGCCAACACTGCTTCCCGTCCCTGCAATTACGATTCTATTATGCATCGCCCTATTCCCTTCTCTCTGCACTGCTTCCTTGATACGTCATCAGCCCCACCGACAGCGTCACATTGCCGGATTTCTTCTTCGTGACGACAAGCTTCTCCGCACCGCTGTACAGCTTCGCCGCAGGCTCGCTGACACCATAGGCGCCCGTAAATTTGTAGACGGTCTCCGACGGCTCTTCAAGCTTGCATCCATTCAGCTCCTCAGCGCTGTAACAGACAAAATCCCAACCATGCCTGGAAGTGACCTCCAGCAGTCCCGCTTCATCCTGCTTCAAGTCAATGGAGCAGACCGCCTTGACGCTGCGGATGGAGAAGCGCAGCTCCGCAAGCGTCTCGCTAATCACCGCTTCAATCTCCTCGGCAGCCGTGCCGCGATTGCAGCCGACCCCAAGGACAATCGACCTGGGACGATAGAGCACGCCATTGTCCAGAATAGCTTGCTCGGCGTCCTCCAGCAGACGGTGTGTAACGATCAGCGCGGCATCCGGCGAGGCTTCCAGCGCTTCGGCAATAGAAGGATAGAGCCCAATATTGGCGGGAAGCGGACGATCTGCCGGCCACCAGGACGGCTCGCCGGATTCCTGCACGACCGCAACCCGTTCTTCATTGACAACAGAGGCGCTGACCGGCGTCAACTTGGCATCGGATTCCCATGTCCAGCCGAAACGGCGGCCAAACAGATCGACCGCTATCGTCTTCTGCACATCGGAAGCGGTTGTAATGACCGCTCTTGCTCCAATAGCAGCCGCTACCTCGCGGGTCAGCTCATTGGCACCGCCAAGATGGCCGGACAAGACGCTGATGACATGCTCCCCCGTATCATCGACAACGACGATGCCGGGATCCGTCTTCTTATCCTGCAGCAGAGGCGCAATCATCCGAACGACAGCACCTAGAGAAATAATAATGACCAGGCCTTTGTAAGCCGGGAACAGCGCCGGGAACAGCATCCGCACACTGCCGGAGAAGAGCTGAATGCCCCGCTGCTCCTCATCGCCCCGCGCGAATTTGGACATGCAGTACATATCCGTATTGGGGAACAGTCCCTTCATTCTTCTCGCCAGCTCGACCCCATGCTTCGTAATGGCGATAATGGCAATATCGCCCCCGACTGATACAGCGGGAAGCTCCCCTTCCCTCAGCTCAATAACAGGCACCGTCATGGCTTCTCACCCTTGCGGAATCCATGGGTAAAGGTCCGGTCATACAGCTTGGAGCGGTATTCATCCTTGTCGTGGATAGCCGGATCAAGCGCCCAGCCCGCCAGGATCATCGCATGGGAGCGAATGCCGTTCTGCCTCATCGCCTCATCCATTCCGGCAACCGTCGTGCGGACAATAAGCTGGTCAGGCCATGAAGCCCGCTGCACGACAACAACCGGCGTATCCGGACTCCAGCCCGCTTCCAGCAGCTCTCTTGTCACCTTCTTGGTCAACGTCGAGCTCAGGAACAGCGCCAGCGTACAATGATGGGAGGCCAGATCCTGCAGCTTCTCCCTGTCCGGTACAGGCGTACGCCCCTCCGCCCTTGTCAGAATAAGCGTCTGCGTCAAATCCGGGATCGTTAATTCGGCGCCCGCCGCCGCCGCTGCCGCGAATACCGAGCTTACGCCGGGGATAATCTCCGTAGCGATGCCTTCCCTGCGCAGCAGCGCCATCTGCTCCATCGTCGCTCCGTATACCGCAGGATCGCCGGTATGGAGCCGCACAAGCATTTTGCCCTCGCGCACCCGCTCCGCAATGAAGGCCACCATCTCTTCGAGAGCCATGCCGGAGCTTTTCACGATCTCGGCTCCAGGCTTCGCTTTGGCCACCAGATCCTCGCTGACAAGCGAGTCGGTGTAGAAGACGACATCCGCCTCCTGCAGCAGCCGCAGCCCTTTCACTGTGATCAGATCGGGATCGCCCGGCCCTGCGCCAACGATATATATTTTCATGGAATCATGCCCTTTCTCCGTCATAAGCTGTGTGCTACTTTCTTACAATCATCAAGGTCAAGTAGCCGGGATCAGCGCCCCGCAGCTCCTCCACCTGTGTCCAGACGACCTCTTCATCAGAGGTTACTTTGGACAGCACTGCCGCATGACGAAGCAGGTTCAGCTCACCCAGCAGGTCGATCATCTCATCCAGCACCTTGGCCACCTTCAGAAAAATAACGCAGTCATGCTCCAGCAGCGCTTTGCGCATCGCATCCCGGTCATCAGTAGCCGGAACAATCGCAATCTGCTCGTCGCCGTCAGCAAGCGGCAGATTCAGCCGGGAGGCTGCGCCGTTAATCGAAGAGATACCCGGCACAGTCTTGATCTTCACCTCGGGATGCTGCTCGCGCATCAATCGCATCATGTGGATAAAGGTGCTGAACAGCATCGGATCGCCTTCCGTGACAAAAGCGACATCGCGCCCTTGCACCAGTTGTCCCCATACTGCCTCCACCGTCTTCAGCCACTGCCTCTCCAGCGATGCTTGATCCTTCGTCATCGGGAAGATCAGTCCCAGCATTTCCTTCTCCGCCGGATTGATGTAGGTCTCCACAATTTGCAGAGCGTAGCTCTTGCTTCCAGACCTTTTCTTGGGGTAAGCGATCACAGGCGATTCCTTCAACACCCGGAACGCTTTGACTGTAATCAGTTCTGGATCGCCCGGCCCTACTCCCAGCCCGTACAATACACCAATACCACTGCTGTTACTCATCGCTGCCCTTCTCCTCCTCACGGCTGGCTGTCACAATAAATACGGGATTAAGTCCTTCCAATCGGGTCATGGCCAGAATTGGCTTGCTTCTTGAAATCTGGGTCATCGACACGCTGGCCTCGTAGCCGATCTCCTTGAGCGTCCCCATCGCTTCCGTCAAATTCTCCAGCGTAATCGCATTAAGTACGATTCTGCCACCCGGCCGCAGCCTTTGTCCGCACAGCCTCAGCAGCTCCTTCAGCTCCCCGCCGCTGCCTCCGATGAATACCGCGTCAGGGTCCGGGAAAGCGTCCAGCCCGTTTGGCGCCTTGGCATGCAGCGTCGTTATGTCCACGCGGAACTTGGCGCTATTCATGCGGCAGTTCTCCAGATCCTCCTCATTCTTCTCCACTGCATACACCTCGCCGTATTTGGCGATTCGTCCGGCTTCTATCGCAATGGAGCCCGTGCAGGTGCCGATATCCCATACAATGCTGTGGGAATGCAGGCCAAGCTGCGCCAGCGTCAGCACCCTGATCTCCCGCTTCGTAATAAGCCCCTTGTCCGGCTTGCGCTGGGAGAATTCCTCATCCGGTATGCCCAGCGGCCAGCGCCTTTGCGGCTCCGAATCCCGCTTCAGAATGACCATATTCAGCGGCGAGAAGCTTCCCTCGCGCATTTCCTGGAGGCTGTACCAGCCGATCCGTTCATCTGGCCCCTCCAAATTCTCCGCGACAAAAGCACGGTATTCCGTCATCCCGAAATGAAGCAGATAGTCCGCTATCACTTGCGGGCTGTTGTTCTCATCCGTAAGCAGCGCGACCTTCGACCGTCCGTCGATCCGCTGCGCAAGTCCCTTGATACTCCGTCCGTGAACGCTTGTCACATAGGCATCCTGCCAGCTCTCCCCCATACGTGCAAAGGCAAGCTGCAGCGCGCTGACATGCGGGTAGATCTCAACATCCAGCCGCGCAGCCAAATAACCGCCGATGCCATAAAAGAGCGGGTCGCCCGATGCCAATACGACCGTCTTCCCCGTCTCTGCGCTCAGGCGGCTGACGAGATCGCTCAGTCCGCTTTTGACGGTTATTTTCTCCCCGCGATAATCGCTGAAGAAGCTGAGCTGGCGCTCACCGCCAACCAGCACCGCGCTTTCCTGAATCCACTTCAAATAAACGGGAAGCAGACCTGCCGCACCGTCGTCACCGATTCCTATCACTTTGATGGGCTCACCCATGCTTGCTCACCCTTCCTAACCGTTCCCCTTTTAACGTGCACAGCACCGTCTCCACCTCAAGCCCGCCCCCAACCGTCACCAGGCTGGAATGGCAGCAATATTCGCACAATGTTTCAAAAAAAACGTTCAACCCCAGCTCCGCCATCCGATCCCCGACCTGCGAAGCAGTGTTGGCCGTTCGTATGAACGCGACCTCGTCCGCTGGCGCTCCGCTCTCCTGCGCGACCTTGGCCAGGAAATCAAAATCGATCGGGGCGCTCTTGGAATGGACCATCATAATGCCCTGCGCCAGCTTGGAGAATTTGCCCATCATGCCGACAAGCGTAACCTTCTTGATCTCCGGGTGCTTCCGGCTCATCAACAGCGCGAATCCGATAAAGTCGCCCATCTCAATGAATGCCTCTTCCTTCAGCTCCGGGTAGATCTCCATCCCGACCTTCTCGCTCCTGCCGCCTGTGGAGAGGACGATGTGGGAGCAGCCGCCTGCCACAGCTACACTGATCGCCTGTGCAACACTGGCCTTGTAGGCGGAGCTTGAGAAGGGCACGACGGTTCCCCTCGTCCCCAGAATGGAGATGCCTCCAATAATGCCCAGGCGGCCGTTCAACGTTTTCTTGGCCCTTTCCTCCCCATCAGGAACAGAGATCACAATCCGTACACCCCGCTCTGCAATGGCGTATTCCTCCAGCACAGCAGCAGCCGTCTCGGTAATCATCCGTTTCGGAACCGGATTAATAGCGGCCAGCCCCACCTCAACGGGAAGACCCGGCTTCGTTACTCGGCCAACGCCGATACCGCCGTCCAGCTCAATCCCGCTGCCATCCGTCCACGATACAGTGGACTGAATAAGCGCGCCATGCGTCGCATCAGGGTCATCGCCGCCATCCTTGATCGTTCCCGCAGTTGCGGAATCGGCGTTGAAATCGCATTGAACCATCTGGAAGGTCACATCCTTCCCGATCGGCAGCCGGATTTCCGCTTCGAGATGCTGCTCCTGCAGAATAAGCGCGAGCAGTGCAGCC
This sequence comes from Paenibacillus oenotherae, assembly GCF_019443105.1. Classification (GTDB taxonomy): domain Bacteria; phylum Bacillota; class Bacilli; order Paenibacillales; family Paenibacillaceae; genus Paenibacillus_Z; species Paenibacillus_Z oenotherae. Next base: position 7,284 of record NZ_JAHZIJ010000003.1, on the reverse strand, counting down.
TTGGTTGTAGCAGTGGCACATGAGCCCGTCGTATAGCCATGCCTTAACGGCTTGTCCTCTTGTTGACCGCTGCTCATGGGCTACTCCTGCCGTTCCGCCATTAAGGAGATCGCGTTAAGAGCTGCGACAGTAACGGGACTTCCGCCTTTTCTGCCCAGATTCGTGATAAAAGGAATATCCAGCTTGGCCAGCTCCTCCTTGGATTCCGCCGCCGATACGAAGCCGACCGGCATGCCGATTACAAGCCCCGGTCTTGCCTCGCCTGTCTTGATCAGCCGAATCAGCTCCAGCAGCGCCGTCGGCGCGTTGCCGATCGCGAATATGCCGCCGTCCGCCTCCTTGATCGCTTTGCGGATGGAGATGATCGCACGAGTCGTGTTCAACCGTTTCGCCTCCTGCATCACGTCCGGGTCCGAGATGAATACCTTCACGTCGCCGCCGAATTTCTCAATGCGGGGCTTGCTGATCCCTACCTGAACCATCTGCACATCCGCCACAACGAGCTTGCCTGAGCGAACAGCTGCAATACCCGCCGTTATCGCGTCCCTGTGGAATATCAGACTGCGTCCCAGCTCGAAATCTGCCGAAGCATGAATGACGCGCTGCACAACCGGAAACTGCTCCTCCGTAAAAGGATGCTCGCCCAGTTCCTCCTTGATCATCTCAAAGCTCTTCTCCTCAATCTCCTGCGGCTGCACCGTCAAGGGCTTAAACTCGGTTTGAAAATCCATTGTCAACGCCTCCCGATCATTCGTTCAATTTGTGCAATCACTTCATCAAATCCGGAAAACTGCGTGCCATAATCAACAGCCGGGCGGCCGATCATTATCGTGTCGATGCCCATCTCCAGCGCCGCCTCCAGCTTATCGTCAACCGCGCCTTCCTTGCCGCTCTCCTTCGTAATCATCAGCGTAACCCCGAACTGCTGGAATAAAGCCTTGTTCAGCTCCTTGGAGAAGGGACCTTGCATGGCGACAATATTTTTCTGCTCGACACCAAGCGCCTCACACTTCTCCATATTATCCAGGCGGGGGAGCATACGGGCGATAAGTCTTGTGTCCGGCACTCCCAGCAGCCGTTCCGTGAATACAGACAGTGTCTTGCTCCCGGTCGTCAGCATAATGACACCGCGGCGCTGTGCTGCGAGTTCGGCTGCTCCGGCATAATCATCCACTATCGTGACATTGGGATGATCATGGTAGCTCCTGCTTCCCCGCTCATAACGGATATATGGAACGCTGGCAGCCTCCGCAGCCGCTATCGCATTCCTTGAAGCCTCCTCGGCAAAAGGATGGCTGGCATCCACAACAGCGGCAATGCCTGTGCTTGCAATCAGATCACTCATCTCCGCAGCAGCCAATCGGCCGACTCTTGTATCAATTCCGGCTTCTGCCAGTGATTTGGCTGCGCTATCTGTAACCACGGTAGCCAGTACTGTGTAGCCCTTCGCACCAATGCGAACCGCCAGTTCCCTCGCATCCCCCGTGCCAGCCAGAAACAACAGATCCCGGCTCATCGCTGCACCGCCTTTGTCTCAGAAGAGGCGGCAGCTTGTTCAGCGCCCTTATCGGTTGAGCGATTATGATCATCGTTATGATCCGTGTGATGATCATGGGGGTGATCATGACTGTGTGCGTGATCGTGATCATGCGAGTGATCATGGCTGTGTCCATGATCGTGATCATGCGAGTGATCATGGCTATGTCCATGCTCATGATCATGATGGTGATGATCGATGCCTGACATCGCGGCAATTCTGTATTGGCACATGGAGCAGTTCATCTTCACTTCGTCTTGAAGCGCCTCTACCGCCCGTTCTTTCAGCACATCCTGAAGGACGGGATGCAGTCCGAAATATCCGGCCAGCGTAAAATCGCAGCCCGGATATTTGCCCGCCAAGCCAGCTACCAGCTCTTCCATTCGTTTGATCAGCACACCGGTAAACAGGAAATACGGCATCACAAATACATGCTTCGCCCCCAGTCTGACACAGCGTTCGATCCCTTCCTCCATAAGCGGCGCCGTCACGCCGATGAACGCCGTTTCGACGAATTTGACATTCATCCGTTCCCACAGCAGCCGGGACATCTTGAACAGATCGCTGTTCGCATCAGGGTCGCTGCTTCCTCTTCCAATGACGAGAATCGCAGTCTCCGATTGCCTCGCTATCGCTTCTCCCGCATCTCCCGTTTCGTTCAAGCAGCCCGCCTCGATCATCCGCGCTTTCAGAATATCGACGACAAGATCATGAATGCCTACAGGACGTCCGTACAGAAATTCAATATGCGGATACTTCAGCTTCATATCATCAATAGCTGCGGGAATATGAATTTTGGCATGTCCAGCCGCGAACAGCATGATCGGAATAATCGCAATTCTGCTGGCGCCTCTGCGAATACAGGTCTCCATCCCCGTCTTCATCCCCGGCGGTTCGAATTCAAGGAAGCAGGTTTCGACAATGGGCACATCCAATCCCTCCGCCATCGCCTCGACAAACGCTCTAACCTCGTCATTGCCCCCGGTGTCCTTACTCCCATGCCCTACAAACAATACCGCTTCCATGGATCACCCTCCTGATAAGTTTCTGTGCTGCTTCTGTATCACCGTGCCAGTACCAAATACCATTCTCAATCGCCGCAGGCCGCATCCTCAATAACGAACATCGGAACCTCCCGATACGAATAACCCGCAACCTTGCCGACTCTCTTAAAATATTTATAAAATCGCTCATTGGGATATCCGCCCTCCGAATAGGCCGCAACAATCCGCTCAATCGTCTCAATAAGCCGCTCCGGTTTGATACCCTCGGCAACCGGCTGTCCGGAATGTGCGTTCCTGCCGACAGGCTTGGCCCCCAGGAACAGATCGAACTTGCCCCTGCGATAAATAATTCCGATATCATCGTTCACTGCGCCATAGCAAGCCATGCCGCAGCCGTTAAAGCCAATCTTAAGCTCCTTGGGCATTTTGCGCCCATTGAGCCCCTTCGCTAATTGCTCCGCATAAGGGATGGATTCATCCTTCTCCCCGTTGCAGAAGTCGCATGCCTTGAGCTGTGCCACATCACCAAGCGGCATGAGCAGCAATCCCGCTTCTCTCAGCCCGCGGGTAAGCGTCTCCGGGTTCGAGGTTGGCACACGAAGAATGAGCTGATGCTGGGTGGAGTACTCGATCTCCCCCCGTTCACCGGCCGCTTCGGCGATGAGCAGCATTTGGGCGGCGGTTATTTTTTTATTCACAACACCCGGACTAACGGCAAATTCCAGAATCGACTCTTGCACGAATAAATTTCTTGCCGGTACTCCCTCATCCACGGCCTCGCCTTTCTTGCGCTTCACAAGCTGCAACGCTTCAAGTGCCAGGCCGTAAGAGCCGACTGCGACCGACTGCTTATTGCCCGGCTTTACAGCAAGATGCGAGTCTCCCAGCGCGTCGTCATCCTCTTCTTCCCATTCCAAGTCTCCGTCGCTATCAGCAGCCGAACGTTCATCCGCCTCCGTCTCTGCATGCCAGCTTTCTTCCATATAGGCATCCAGATCATCCTCCTCATACGCATCCAGATCCACATCGGCTTCCTCATCCTCAAGCGCCCATGGCTCTGCATCCTTGCGCAGACGCATGTGCGGCTTCAACGGCTGAACATCGGCATCCAGCGTATATTTGCGCTGATAGCCGCGCGGAGTAATCATCAGTCCGTCATATAGAAAGGTTGTCGAATTGCCGATGACCACCGTTGTCAGCATGCCGATGTCATGCTCCAGCATCTGGGCCAGTGTCGTAATCACAACTTGCTCCCGGTCACGATAGGCGCTCTTCACAATGCCAACAGGGGTATCGGCGGATCGATGCTGAAGCATAATGCGCTGCGCCTCAACGATCTGGCGGGTCCGTCTGCCGCTTCGCGGATTGTAGAGCGCAATAACAAAATCGGCCGATGCCGCTGCTTCGATCCGTTTCTCAATGACAGCCCACGGTGTAAGATGGTCGCTCAAGCTGATCGTACAGGCATCGTGCATAATAGGAGCTCCCAGCAGAGAAGCCGTTGAATTGATCGCGGATATGCCCGGAACAACCTCCACCTCTACCCCCGTTGCAGCAGACCAGCCCTTCTGCACAAGCACCTCGTAGATTAATCCGGCCATTCCATACACGCCCGCATCACCGCTGGAGATAACAGCAACCTTCTTCCCCATCTCCGCCTGGCGAACCGCCTCCTGAGCCCGGCTGACCTCCTCGGTCATCCCGGTCCGCACCACTTCCTGGCCGTTCATCAGACCGCGGATCAGATCCACATAGGTGTTGTAGCCAATAACAACATCACTCTCTGCAATCGTGTCACGCGCACGTTTCGTAATATGCTCGAAGCTTCCCGGACCGAAGCCAATGACAAATAATTTGCCTTTCATACATCCTGCCTCCTTTGACCCATACACAAAAAAAAGAGCACCCCGCCCGGAAGGCGGGATGCTCGTCATTTCAACGCGGAAAGCAGGCTGCGCGTTCTCCCTCACGAAGAAAGAATCTGCACTGCTAACGTTAATAAAAGACCTTGCATCGAACACCATCCTATTTCCACGTAGGAATGAAGTTGCTAGAAGCAGGCAGGTCTCCTGACTCTGGATCTCTCATCGGCGTCTTCCCGGATAAACCAGTGACTTCATGCCGATAGAGGCGGGTATAACCCGTATCCATTACAGTGGCGGGACCGTGTCGGACTTTCACCGAACTTCCCTTTTAATCCGGGCCCATCCTTGACGGACCGAACCCGGAACCTGTTTCCATTACATCTATTCAATTATCGAATGAAACTGCTAGACTTCTATTCCAAGCACAGCAGGTATTCCTTCGTCATAATAATGCTTGACCGCCTGCATCTCCGTTACGAGATCAGCAATCTCCAGCAATTCCGGTTTGGCGCTTCTTCCTGTAATAACGATATGCAGGCCGTGGGGACGATTCAGAATCGTTTCCACCACATCATGCACAGTAAGCACATCATCGATCGGGAACCGATCAATTGCCAAGGCGTTATTAAGCTCATCCAGAATGATCAGCTCATATTCGCCGGAGGATATCTTCTCCTTCGCAAGCTCCCACGCCAGTCCCAGCGCCTCACGGTGCTCCTGTGGCGTCTTCGTCCAGGTGAAACCGACGCCTGTCTGAACCATCTCAATGCCGAGCCGCTCGAACGTATTCCGTTCCCCGTAAGTACGATCGGGAGACTTGATAAACTGGAGCATCAGCACCCGCTTGCCGCGGCCAATTGCTCTTACCGCCAGTCCCAGCGCCGCTGTCGTCTTCCCTTTGCCGTCACCGGTATAGATCAAGGTCAAACCACGGGCTCTATCAGGCTTAGCCATTGTCCAACCTCCGAAAGCTGCAGAATGAAATAACTAGATCATAAAAATTCTAGTTGATTACCGTCTATTAAGCAAGCAGCAAATATATGTGGTCTAATAGTTTCTATGCTTTTATGTTAAAATAAAGATTCGGCCTGTTCCCTATGAAATAAAAGCAATAAGGAGTAGATTGGAATGAACACAAGCATGGAGACAGAAACACAAGGCAATTACAACACAAGAAGGCGCAAGGGCAAAGCAACTCTCCCTCTATTCCTATCCATCTGGATGCTGTTGATTGCGTCAGGCGTTATTGGGGCGATCTGGTATACAGATCAGATAAAGCAGAACATTACGACAGAGGTCAGCCAGCAGACAGCCAAGCAAATCGCAGCCATGCAAGCCAAGTACGAGGCTCAGCTGAAGGGGATGGAAACCAGCTTCTCCAGCGAGATTACGAAGGTGCAGGGGAAGGTTGACGCGCTTAATCAGCTCCTCGAATTCTCCAAGGATAATGCCAGCAGCAAGACGGACAACAGCAACAAGCTGTACACCCAAATCAATGAAGTGAAGAAGCGTCTGGCCCAACTGCAGAAGGATCTGGATGTGCTGAAATGATGACAGTCAAAGCGCTCAACCGTTTCTGTTTGTTGACGACTGCACCTTTTGTCGGGCTGATGATCTGGCTGCTTGCAGCGAACTTCTCTCTGTCATTGCCGCAGCATACCTATCCGGAACCTGTTGAAGTGGACGAGGCCGCTATAGGGAACCAAATGAGCGGCTTGCTCGGCAATCTGGATACGGCCAAGAAATCGGCAACCGTGACAGCCAAGTCGATCAAGAAGTCGATTGCTTTATATCGTTCTACGAATGACAGCATGAACCAGATTGTCAAAATCGCGACCACACAAGCGGGCAGGCCCGCCAAAATATATGACCGCCGCATCACACGCAAAATCGGAACACCCTACAGCCAGATTCAATCCGATAATTTGGCTGCTCAGCTGTTCAAGATCAATGCGCAGAATTTCAAGGGCTATGCGCTCAAGGTTAAACTGAAGACCAGCAAAGGAATGAAGATGGTGCTGGGCAAGGACAAGGTCGGAGAGGCCGAGACTACGCTCGCAGCGGCCAAGCGGTACAATGCCGTTGCAGGCGTGAATGCCGGAGGATTCGCAGATAATCGGGGCAAGCGGTATCCGCTCAGCACAACGATGATGAACGGCAAGTATATCAGCGGCTTTGAGCCGTCCTATAAGGATTTGTTCTTCGTTGGGATGAACAAAAATTTGGAGCTGATCGGAGGCAAGTACTGGGATAAGGGGCAGCTCGACAAGCAGGAGCCATTGTTCGGCGCTTCCTTCGTCCCGGTGCTGATGAAGAACGGCGTTTCCCAGTCGATTCCGGACAAATGGCAGGTCAGCCCCAAGCGCGCACCGCGTACGGTTATCGCCAATTACAAGGACAATCAGCTGCTGTTCCTCGTAACGGATGGCTATAACGAGAACGGCAGCTCAGGCGCCACTCTGCAGGAGATGCAAATTCTGCTATCGCGCTTCGGTGCTATCGATGGCTACAATCTGGATGGCGGCGGCTCCTCCTCGCTCATCTTCAACGGCCGGGTCGTGAACAAGCCCTCCGATGGCAGACTGCGCCCGCTGCCCACCCACTTCTTGTTCTTCAAATAAAACTTGGCGGCGTTGCTGCCAGCGAGTAAAACCATGGGGCTGTCCGAAAAGTTCAATAACCAATGAGTCAGTCCCAAATGATGTGAAGGGATGCCTCCAAAACCACTAAAAGTAGGACTGGAAGCATCTTTTTCGTATTATTAGGTCAGCCAGAGAATTCTGGTTGGCCTATTTTTGTAAGTGTTATACGATGGTGGTAGCCGGGAAAACGAAGCATCTTTAGGGACGCAGATCCCGTCGATGAAACTGTTCTCCCC
>NZ_JAHZIJ010000039.1 GCF_019443105.1 Paenibacillus oenotherae | reverse complement strand
GAGAAGACAGGATACATCAATAAAACGGGTGATGTCGTCATTCCACCACTTTTTGACTTCGCTTCAGATTTTTACGAAGGAACAGCCTATGTTGTTGTGGGGGAACGGTATGGGATCATAAACAAACGTGGTGAATATATTATTGAACCGAAATATACGGGAACCGATACCCAGTCTGCTGAACAGAAGTTAATTAGATTTCGATTGGGGGAAAAAAACATCTATGTGGATCGGCACACGGGAGACGAGATTTTTCAGTTCGACTATCTATAAGCCTTTATGAATAATTCAAAAGATGATGGTACAGATGAAAAGTGAATAATGACTTACCACTTTCCACATGTGAGCTAATACTCCATGGGGTTCTTTTTTATTAAGAGAGGTTATCTTCCCGGACCTGAAGAAAATTTCGTATACCTATAATAGCCTGTACCTTCGGGAAACGATGACCGATCCGTTCGGCTATATGAATGTATACACCTGGAGTCTTAAACTGCCATTTGGCAGTGTCGAGATGAACATTTTCTCAGTGGAAAGGTCATAATTGAGTTAAATACAGAGGATTGTATCCCCATTCATGAATAATGTAGTAATTTAGAAGTATACAGATAGAAGGAATATACGAAAAAATTAATATATTAAGTGAATGGAGCTATTGCTGGGCCAGGAGTAAACTTTGGTAATGGAATGATATTTTCAGGAACAGTATCTCTATTAGAATCGACAGAAGAGATTTTAATTGATAAGTGGTATGAAGCAAATGTTGAGATGAATACAATTGAAAAGAAGCGATGCAAGCTATTGTTGGTCTCGTGAAAAATGGTAATCTATTTCATATCCAAACTGGGAGTCAGAAGATAGGCAAGGGTAGAATAATTGATTATTTATACTATGTTGGTTTGTAAAATGAAATGTGACCCTATGGAATTTGCCTTGTACAATAAAGAATAAGGATTGGTGATGAGTGAGAAAGAAGTGGTCGTTTAGGGCTAGCCTAAAGGACAGGTGATACTGCTTACTTGTAAAGAAGAATATAATTCCAGAAAAAATTGTGGTGGTGAAATAGGATGGACCAAAAAATTATAGCACGAATTAATTGGGTTCCTACTGAGCAAGGAGGAAAGAAAAGATTCCCGTTGATTGAATATTCAACTGCGGCGCAGTTTCTTGTTGATGAAGTTGGACAGGGGTGGAGCGTTGTATTAAAAATAGTTTCTAATCATGATAACTATGAAACGATTTGTGACTTCAGCTTCTTATTTCCTGATCGAGCACCCAAAAGATTGCTTTTTGTAGGAAGTAAATTTGAACTGTACGAATCAAAAAAAGTTGCAGATGGAGAAATTATTGAATGCTAAAGGCGGGTAGTTAAACGGTGTTCACCGAGCTCACCAAGCAAATCAATCACCCTAACATATTTTCACAAAAACGGTTTACATATAGAGTAGGGATATCGTATATTTATCTCGAGCATTATTTTGTATGAACGCAACATTTTGTCCTATGACCACAAATATTTTTTTTGTCATATATTTTGCGTCGGGCAAACTTAATTTCCTTAATACAAGAGTGGGTGGTGTTTATGATGGAGAATGATCCGAAGCGTCTGGTAACGAGGCGGCAAGTGTTGAAATGGGGAGCTGCAGGCACGCTGGGGATTCTGGGAACAACAATGCTTAACCCGGCAACGTGGTTCGCGAAGCCTGCAAGTGCAGCGAATAATCATGAGGGGCATTCAGCTGCGCCACAGCAGAAGCAGCATCAAATGATGGCGCATGGATATGATCCTGGCACTGAGCTTACGAGCGGCCTAAGAGAAGCGATTAAAGCGCTGACGGCCTTCAATTACGGCAAAGTCAGTACCCGGCCAGACGGGAAAACGGTGCGAGAGTATGAGCTAGTAGCCATGGATACTGAGGTGGAGATTGCGAAAGGGATCAAGTTCCCTGGCTGGGCATATAACGGAACGATTCCGGGGCCGACGATCCGCTGCACGGAAGGCGACATCGTTCGGGTTAAATTCTGGAACGGATCTACTCATCCGCATTCGATTCATTTTCACGGCATACATTCCCCTAAGATGGATGGTCTTGAGCCTGTCCTTCCAGGGACGGAATTTATATATGAATTTGAAGCCAAGCCAGCCGGCATGCACGTCTATCACTGCCATATTCCACCCCTTGCGAAGCATATTCATAAGGGATTGTACGGCAATTTCATTATCGATCCCAAGAAACCGCGAAAACCTGCCAAAGAATTCAACATGGTCATGAACGGTTTCGATCTGGATCTCGATGGCGCCAATGAGGTGTACACCGTCAACGGCTACGCATTTGCATTTCAAGCCTTTCCGATTCAGGTTAAGGTCGGTGAATTGGTACGAGTTTACTTAAGCAATCTGACCGAATTTGATTTGATCAATTCGTTCCACCTTCATGCGAACATCTTCCATTATTACGAGGTAGGCGCAGATCCGGAGGCTCGTCCGGTTATAACGGATACGATTATGCAGTGCCAAGGACAGCGGGGCATTCTCGAAATGGTATTCCCGGAGCCTGGCAAATATATGTTTCACGCTCATCAGAGCGAGTTTGCCGAACTCGGCTGGATGGGGTTCTTCGAGGCCAAGGCATAAGGAAAGGAAGGGGGGAGAGGCAGCATGGAAATTAATATAGAGCCGGTCAAGTCAAAATCTTCGAAGTCGAAGGCGGTATGGGTGTGGGGAGTGATCCCCATAGTTCTGCTCATAGTTATCATTTCTGTAATTGCCAATTTGGGCACAGGCATTAAGGATGAACCTGTAGCGCCCATCGAAGTACTGGATATTCAGCGGATTATTTTAACGGAAGAGGGCTTCACGGTCAGCGTGCTTAACACAGGCCCGGAAGACGTGACCATTGCCCAGGTCGTGGTGAATGACGCATTCTGGAATGCGGATTTCAACCCTGGCCCAACAATCGAAAGATTCGGACAAACCGAGATAAAAATTCCATACGGTTGGGTAGAAGCGGATCCCTATACGATTGTCCTCATTACAACGAACGGTCTGCTGTTCACGGGCGAGGTTCCGGTAGCTGCGCTGACACCTCCGTTGGATACGGGCCGTTTCCTGCAATACGCATTAATTGGATTCTATGTCGGGATCGTGCCCGTTGGACTTGGTCTGCTCTGGTTTCCATTCATGCGGAGATTCTCTGAGAGAGGGATTCAAGCTGTAATGGCCCTTACGGTCGGCTTGTTATTCTTCCTCGTCATTGACACCTTTCAAGAAGGCTTTGAATTAGGGGCTGAGGCTCCGGGTGTGTTCCAGGGTACGGGACTTGTATGGTTTGCGGCGCTGCTAAGCTTTCTATTCCTGCTGGCGGTGGATCAGGCGAACGAGAAGAGGGGCCGTGTCTCGGGTACAAGAGTGGCTTATAAAATGGCAGGGGGGATCGGGCTCCATAACTTGGGCGAGGGTCTGGCAATCGGAGCTGCTTTCGCTTCAGGGGAGGCGGCACTGGGAACCTTCCTCATTATCGGATTTACGCTGCACAACATCACGGAAGGCGTAGGGATTGCTGCTCCGCTGTTAAGGGATCGGCCTACATGGAGAACCTTTCTGGCCCTGGCAGTCCTGGCAGGCGGTCCGGCAATCATCGGGACATGGATCGGCGGATTCGTATTCAACCCGACCCTTGCTGCAATATTCTTCGGAATTGGAGCAGGCGCTATCCTTCAAGTCATCTATGTCATTGGCAAAATGATCGTGCGCGAAGCGGGCAAATCAGGCTCGCCAGCCGTATCCTGGCCTAACTTCACAGGACTGGCGCTAGGCATTCTGATTATGTATGCGACAGCGATATTGGTAAACTAAATTCGGGGTGTCCAGAAAGTGGTTTTTGGAAACCTCAGTTCCCACGCGAAACATGCGAAACCGCAGTTTTTTCCTCGTTTATGACCTGAAAAAGGTGAAATGCCTGCCAGAGTGCAGGTATTTCACCTTCGTTTTCCCTTAACGGCCGATTTTTTCTCACATTCATGCCTGATCGCAGGAATTTTACCATTATGGCGTCTTGCAACCGAAATTCATGCACATTCGCAGGTTTCTTACTCCGTCACTCCACCTTCAAACCGCTTGGAGAAGGGGGTGTCCAGAAAGTGGTTTGATGATTTCAGAGTCCCCCATATATAATGAAACCAGCTAATGTTTGTCAAGCATTGATGACTTGGAATTTGAGAAAAATGGTGCTATACTTTTTGTACATGCCAAAGAACCTCCGGTGGTGCGGAGGGTATTGGTTAAATATGGAATTATGT
>NZ_JAHZIJ010000038.1:2132-5066 GCF_019443105.1 Paenibacillus oenotherae | reverse complement strand
TAGGATAAGCCCTCGACCGATTAGTATTCGTCAGCTGCATGCATTGCTGCACTTCCACCCCGAACCTATCAACCTGGTCGTCTACCAGGGGTCTTACGAATTGGGAAATCTCATCTTGAGGGGGGCTTCACGCTTAGATGCTTTCAGCGCTTATCCCTTCCGTACGTAGCTACCCAGCGGTGCTCCTGGCGGAACAACTGGTACACCAGCGGTACGTCCATCCCGGTCCTCTCGTACTAAGGACAGCTCCTCTCAAATTTCCTACGCCCGCGACAGATAGGGACCGAACTGTCTCACGACGTTCTGAACCCAGCTCGCGTACCGCTTTAATGGGCGAACAGCCCAACCCTTGGGACCTACTTCAGCCCCAGGATGCGATGAGCCGACATCGAGGTGCCAAACCTCCCCGTCGATGTGGACTCTTGGGGGAGATAAGCCTGTTATCCCCAGGGTAGCTTTTATCCGTTGAGCGATGGCCCTTCCATGCGGTACCACCGGATCACTAAGCCCGACTTTCGTCCCTGCTCGACTTGTAGGTCTCGCAGTCAAGCTCTCTTATGCCTTTACACGCTACGAATGATTTCCAACCATTCTGAGAGAACCTTTGGGCGCCTCCGTTACATTTTAGGAGGCGACCGCCCCAGTCAAACTGCCCACCTGACACGGTCCCTCTACCGGTTTCACGGTAGCAGGTTAGAACTCCGATACGATCAGGGTGGTATCCCAACGTTGCCTCCACCGAAGCTGGCGCTCCGGCTTCCAAGGCTCCCACCTATCCTGTACAGATCGTACCAAAGTCCAATATCAAGCTGCAGTAAAGCTCCATGGGGTCTTTCCGTCTTGTCGCGGGTAACCTGCATCTTCACAGGTATTAAAATTTCACCGGATCTCTCGTTGAGACAGCGCCCAAGTCGTTACGCCATTCGTGCGGGTCAGAATTTACCTGACAAGGAATTTCGCTACCTTAGGACCGTTATAGTTACGGCCGCCGTTTACTGGGGCTTCGGTTCACAGCTTCGGGTTACCCCTAACCGCTCCCCTTAACCTTCCAGCACCGGGCAGGCGTCAGCCCGTATACTTCGCCTTACGGCTTCGCACAGACCTGTGTTTTTGCTAAACAGTCGCTTGGGCCTTTTCACTGCGGCCCCCTCGGGCTATTCACCCTACCGAGGCACCCCTTCTCCCGAAGTTACGGGGTCATTTTGCCGAGTTCCTTAACGAGAGTTCTTCCGCGCGCCTTAGCATGCTCTGCTCGCCTACCTGTGTCGGTTTGCGGTACGGGCACCTTCACCTGGCTAGAGGCTTTTCTTGGCAGCCGGAGTACATGACCTTCGGTACTATAATTTTCCCTCCCCATCACAGCCCAGCCTTATCGATTGACGGATTTGCCTATCAATCAGCCTCACTGCTTGGACGAGCTATTCCATCAGCCCGCGTCACTGCCCTTCTGCGTCACCCCATTGCTCATAACGGCTTACGGTGGTACAGGAATATCAACCTGTTGTCCTTCGACTACGCCTTTCGGCCTCGCCTTAGGTCCCGACTTACCCTGAGCGGACGAGCCTTCCTCAGGAACCCTTAGGCTTTCGGCGGACAAGATTCTCACTTGTCTTTTCGTTACTCATACCGGCATTCTCACTTGAATACAGTCCACCAGTCCTTACGATCTGACTTCTACCCGTATTCAACGCTCCCCTACCCCTGATACTTACGTATCGAGCCATAGCTTCGGTGGCGTGTTTAGCCCCGTTACATTTTCGGCGCAGAGTCACTCGACCAGTGAGCTATTACGCACTCTTTAAATGGTGGCTGCTTCTAAGCCAACATCCTGGTTGTCTGTGCAACTCCACATCCTTTCCCACTTAACACACACTTGGGGACCTTAGCTGATGGTCTGGGCTGTTTCCCTCTTGACAATGGATCTTAGCACTCACTGTCTGACTCCCGGTTATAAGTCGATGGCATTCGGAGTTTGACTGAACTTGGTAACCCTTGGCGGGCCCCGCATCCAATCAGTGCTCTACCTCCATGACTCTCAATACCGAGGCTAGCCCTAAAGCTATTTCGGGGAGAACCAGCTATCTCCGAGTTCGATTGGAATTTCTCCGCTACCCCCACCTCATCCCCGAATTTTTCAACATTCGTGGGTTCGGGCCTCCAGTGCGTGTTACCGCACCTTCACCCTGGACAGGGGTAGATCACACGGTTTCGGGTCTACGTCCACGTACTCATTCGCCCTATTCAGACTCGCTTTCGCTGCGGCTACGGCTTCCCACCTTAACCTTGCACGTGAACGTAACTCGCCGGTTCATTCTACAAAAGGCACGCCATCACCCCTAAAACGGGCTCTGACTTCTTGTAAGCGCACGGTTTCAGGTTCTGTTTCACTCCGCTTCCGCGGTGCTTTTCACCTTTCCCTCACGGTACTGCTTCGCTATCGGTCGCCAGGGAGTATTTAGCCTTGGCAGATGGTCCTGCCGGATTCCCACGGGGTTTCTCGTGTCCCGCGGTACTCGGGATCCGTCTCGGAGGGTGCTGACTTTTGGTTACAGGGCTTTTACCTTCTATGCCGGGCCTTTCCAGACCTCTTCGCCTAACCAACACCTTTGTAACTCCATGTGAGACGTCCCACAACCCCAAGGAGCAAGCTCCTTGGTTTGGGCTAATCCGCTTTCGCTCGCCGCTACTGACGGAATCACTGTTGTTTTCTCTTCCTCAGGGTACTTAGATGTTTCAGTTCCCCTGGTCTGTCTCCTCTGCAGCTATGGATTCACTGCAGGGTGACTGGGCATTACCCCAGCCGGGTTTCCCCATTCGGACATCCCCGGATCAAAGCCTGCTTACGGCTCCCCGAGGCATTTCGCTGTTCGCCGCGTCCTTCATCGACTCCTGGCGCCTAGGCATCCTCCGTGCGCTCTTAGTAGCTTAACCTGT
>NZ_JAHZIJ010000037.1 GCF_019443105.1 Paenibacillus oenotherae | reverse complement strand
CCACAACACGCGCGCTTGGTTCGAATGCAGCGGAAGAAGCCTACCGGATCACGAGCAGAGTGGATCGTGGCAATGGAATCGACTACAACAGGCTGGATTTCACGTACAATTCCGATGTCGGCAGCACGTACCAGGATATTGCAAGCTTCGGAGTCACCATCAACAATGGACAGAAGAGCACAGTATTCGATTATCGGAAGGACTATGTGGATGAGACGACGCCGACAGTCATTTACACGAATAGTATCACCGAGACTACCGGGAATGAGAGCAGAAGAACGAGCTTTCAATACGATGAGACGCGCCGGTTGACCACACCTACGGTCACGACCAGCACGTTCACGAAAGCAGGCAGCAGTACAGCCCCAACGATTAATCGGGCGACCTATGATGATTATGGCAATGTGCTGTCCCAGACCAACGCCATGAATGTGGCGACCACCTATACGTACAACCCGACGACCCGTCTGCTTGCTTCCGTATTGGAGAAGGTCGATGTGAACCAGACCCGGCTAACCAGCTATGTCCGGAACGACAAAGGCAAGATTACCGAAATCATCGTCACCAACCAGAATGGAACCAAGCTGGCTCATTCCAAATATGAGCAAATCGATGCTTACGGCAATGTGGGCAAAGCGACCGTGCTCGACGATGTGCTGAACACCGAATATTACACCACGTACGGCTACTCAGGCGCTTTCCCGACGCAGCAATCCATCCTTGTGACCGATGCAGACGGGCAATCCACCACGATCGTGAATCAGTTGGATTATGATCCCACAACGGGACGGGTCAAATCCTTCACGGACGGCAAGAACAATACGACCACCTACGTCTACGATAAGCTCGGCAGGCTCAAAACCATTACCCATCCCGATCAATCCTCGATGACCGCGGTTTATGATGATATAGCCAATCAAGTGACGGTAACGGATGAGACCGGTGTAACGGGTATTCAGAAGTGGGATGCACTGGGGCATAAGGTAGAGGAAGGCATGATGGACGGTTCCTACCGCGTCCTGAAGCAGTATGGTTATGATGCACTGGGCAGATTGATATGGGAACAGAATGGCAGCGGCCACCGGACTCAGTATCAGTATGACGGATGGGACAGGGGTATTCAGACGACTCTTCCGAATGGAGCTTATTCCACGACCCAGTATGACGAGTTGAACCGAACCATGACCAGTACCGATCCTGCAGGCATACAATCCCGATCCACAGCGGATATGCTGGGCAGAGAAATATTGTCGCAGCTCAATAAAGGGGGCGGATTCCAGACGGTGGGTTCGGTACAGTACGATGATATGGGTAATGTCATTGTCCGTACCGATGCCCAGCATACGACAAGATACCAGTATGATGCCCTGGGGCGTTTGACAGGCGTAACCGATCCGAAGAATGACACGACGAGCTATGCGTATTCCTTGGCTGGTCATTTGAAGGAGATCCGTTATCCGGATGCGAATACGACGCAGAAGCGCTATGATCAGTTGGGAAGACTGATCAAAAAGACGGATGCCATGGGTCAGGTCGAGAAGAGCTTCTATGATGCGAATAGCAATGTCGTAAGAACGGTGGATCAGAAGGGGCAAACGTTCACCTTCCAATACAACAATCGCAATCGTCTGACCCTGAAATCCAGTCCGAACGATTCCGTGGGGTATACCTATGATCCTGCCGGACGGCGGAAAACGATGACCGACCCTACGGGTACGACATCCTACGTCTACAAGAACACGACCGGGGAATTAAGAGAGGTCACCTTCCCGGATCTGAAGAAGATTTCGTACACCTACAATAGCCTGGGCCTTCGGGAAACGATGACCGATCCGTTTGGCTATATGAATGTATATACCTATGACAATATGAATCGCTTAAAGACCGTCGGGCCTTCCTTGACGACCTTCGATGCCGAGTATGACTACTACAATAACAGCCTGTTAAAGGAAATCAGGCAGCTGAACGGGAATAAAAGCACGTATACCTATGATGGCTATGCGGTGGACTCGCTGATTCACAAGAAAGCCAATAACGTAGAGATTAATTCTTTCAACTACGATTATGATGGAAACGGGAATTTGACGAACCAAGCTGTGAGACTGAACGGCCAGAGCAGCAACTTCAGCTACAGCTACGATCCACTGAACCGGATAGCAACGTCGTCCCAGTTCAATGAGACGTATGCCTACAATAACCGGGGCAACCGCTTGTCATTGCAGAGTGATAAGGCGCCAGAAATCCCTGCGGGAGAGACGAACTACACGTATGATGCGTGGAATCGGTTAACGCAAGTTGCCAAGCCTGGAGGCGGACAAGTAAGCTATAGGTACAACGGTGACGGACTGCTTTATGAACGGACAGAGAATAACACGACCGTCCGCTATTACTATGATGGCGATCAGGTAGTGGGAGAAGGAATCGTCGCCAGTGGCGGCGTTACGATGAAGGCGCAGTACATTCGGGGTAAGGGACTGATCGCTCGCAAGGACGCGAACGGGAAGAACTACTACCTGCACAATGGCCATGGCGATGTGATCGAGCTTCGGGACAGCACGGGCAATACGAGTGTGAACCGATACACGTATGATCTGTGGGGCAACCCGCTCACGACTACCGAAAGTGTATCGAACCCATTCCGCTATTCGGGGGAAATGTGGGATCAGAGCGCAGGCCTGCAATACTTGCGCGCAAGATGGTATGACCCTAGCATGGGGCGGTTTATTAGCAAGGATACGTATGAGGGGCAGATTGATAATCCGCTGACGATGAATTTGTATACGTATGTGCATAATAATCCGTTAACGAATGTTGACCCTACGGGGCATTGGTGTGAATCGGCAGATGGGAAATATGCTCATCCTGGAAATTGTGCTGATGGTTCAATACAAGAAGCAGATTGGAAGCATGACGGTGATAGAATTATTGATAATGGAAATGAAGTGGGAACATTTTATGACACCGATGGGGCATATGAAGACCACAGTTGGACAGGTGTTTTATTTGACACTGTTGTTACAGGTGGTTTAGGTCTCGGTAAGGCGGCATTGTCCAAAACCATAACTAAGCTTTTCGGAAGGACTGTTGCCGAAGAGGCAGCGACAGCTGCGAAAGGGATGATTTTTTACGGTGGCAAAGCTGGAGAAGCATATTTAGCTAATTTGGTCGGAGCAACTGCTAAGAATCAATTGCAACAAGGCTTCTCAACAAGTATGGGAAGACGGATAATAGATGTTCTTGTAGATGGTGTTGCATATGAATCTAAAGTTGGATATTTAAAATACTCCCAAGCCGCCGTAAACCAAATTAAAAAAGATGCTGAATTAATAGCTAAAGGAAAGATTGAAAGCGCCGTGTGGCATTTCTTTGAGAGTGGCTATACAGGGGCTGGGGCGGATCAACGACTTCTTGATTTATTGACTCAAAATGGAATAAAATACATTATCCATAAGTAACAGGAGGTGCTACAACTGGCTTACAATTACCCTATGATGGTCCCGCCATTTGAATTCGTTGAATTCTCAAAGATGTCTAAGAAGCAAGTGCAGGAGCATTTTAACTGGTTCGTGAAGGAAGTTCCAGCAAGAATTGAAATATTAATTGAAGCGATAGAAGCTTCAGGTTTACGAAATATTGAAAAGTTTGATATGACACCTGAATCACTCAATCCGCTTTGGGGATGGGTTAAGGAAAGAATAAACACTGTACCCAAGTCTCATGAAGAGTTGAATGAACTAAGTAACACTTTGCCCAGCTGGATACTTGAGGATATGAGTGATTGGAAGTTGGATTCTGGGACTGTAACATTGGCAATAGATGTATCGCTTTATTTTGCCGAGGTTTTTCTAAGAGAGTACCCGCACCTTCAATGGGGCTTTATAAGTAAACCTAAGTCAGATGTAGATATAAATAAGCCTGTTGTCATGGGATTTAAAGGTGGAGCACTACATCCCCCAACCGTTGTTATTAATTTGTGTCGGTCACATGTAAAGGGAAATCAAGATAAAGATTTGACTTCACTGTTTGAGGCTTGGAGAAAGTTTATTTGATAAGTCGGTTTTCAAAAACTATGTCACATGCGAGTATAATCAACTCCAATGTGGCATTTCTTTTTTTACACCAGTTGACATTCTGAATTTTGTAATTTACTTACAAAAAATAGTAGATAGAGCCATGTGACGGTACAGAAGTCGGATAACTGGGACGCTGAATGCGTAGCAAAGGTTCTGAGAGGGACGAGTTAGAACGTCTTCCTAATGAGAAGCCCATTGATTTATACTGGGCAGTAAGTCAGCTTGTGACGCAGCGGAAGTATTAGCTAAAAGCTTGAAATTTATCCCTGGTCCTGGGAGAGTAGCTAGATTACCAGGAGTAATAATAAGAATTATCAATGTAGTCATCTAAATCATATTGACGAGGTGAGAGGGATGTTCCCGATACATGAGAATGGAGTTTGGGGGTATATTGACCATAAAGGGAATGTAGTTGTATCCCCACAGTTTGATTATGCTTACTACGGTAGCGAGGGATTATTTGGAGTTAAGAAAAATGGCAAAGAAGGTTTTTTATCCGTTGAAAATGAAAATATCCCTATAAAATATGATGCTGCAGGAGAGTTTCACGAAGGCTATTGTCCAATTAAAATCGATAATCTTTGGGGAGCCATTAATAAAAGGGATGAAGTTATTATTCCACCGTTCTATAAGAGTATCATGCATTTTTCCGAAGGATGGGTGAAGGTTGAAACTATGGAAGGTGTCATTCAGTTCTTGGATACAGAAGGGGTTGTGCAGCTCCAGTATACGGATGTCAGAGTCGGCAATTTTTCACACGGATTAGCTTTTTTTACGGATAAAAAGACGAAACGTAATGGATACATTAATAAAGAAGGAGAATTGGTCATCTCCTCAACACTATTTAAGTCGGGTTGTAAGTTTGCCGAGGGGCTGGCCCCTGCTCGGCATTACTCCGGAAAATGGTGTTTTATAAACCCAAGCGGTGACATTGTCATCGAGCCGATTTACGAATCAATTGGCTTTTTTTCGGAGGGTCTATGTACCTTTAAACGGAATGAGAAGACAGGATACATCAATAAAACGGGTGATGTCGTCATTCCACCACTTTTTGACTTCGCTTCAGATTTTTACGAAGGAACAGCCTATGTTGTTGTGGGGGAACGGTATGGGATAATAAACAAACGTGGTGAATATATTATTGAACCGAAATATACGGGAACCGATACCCAGTCTGCTGAACAGAAGTTAATTAGATTTCGATTGGGGGAAAAAAACATCTATGTGGATCGGCACACGGGAGACGAGATTTTTCAGTTCGACTATCTATAAGCCTTCATGAATAATTCAAAAGATGATGGTACAGATGAAAAGTGAATAATGACTTACCACTTTCCACATGTGAGCTAATACTCCATGTGGTTTCTTTTTTATCGCAAACAGTAATGTTTTTAGAACGGTGGATCAGAAAGGCTAGCCATTT
>NZ_JAHZIJ010000036.1 GCF_019443105.1 Paenibacillus oenotherae | reverse complement strand
CGCTGCCTTCGGCCATATACCGCAGCCGATCCTCCGGGAACTCCGGCGGCAGCGGCACATACGCCCCGCCTGCCTTGATGATCGCCAGCATCCCGATCATCATCTCTGCTGACCGCTGCGCCATCAGGCCCACCGGCTCGCTACGCTTCACCCCTTGCTCGCGCAGATGACCCGCGAGACGGTCTGAACGCTCATCGAGCTCACGATATGTCAGCTCCTCCGACTCGTACACCAGCGCCGTGCGCTCCGGCGTACGCTTTGCTTGCTGCCGGAACATCTCATGCAGCGTCAGCTCGCGCGGGAACGCCACTTCCGTTGCGTTAAACTGCTCCACAACCTGCTGCTTCTCTCCGGCTGTCATCAGCTCGATGGCGCCAAGCGGCGTGTCCGGTGCAGCAGGCAGATGGCGCAGCAAGGTCTGGAATGCGCTGACCCATGACTTCATCGTCTCCGCCTTGAACAAGGTGGACGCATATTGAATCGTAATTGTCAGCCCGTTCGCTCCCTCCAGCGCATACAATCCAATATCGAACTGCGATACGCCAAAATCACACGGCAGCTGCTCTACGGTCAGATCCGGAAGCGACAGCTCCGCATGATCCATATTCAGCATCGAGAACATCGTGTCGAACAGCGGATTGCGGCTCAAATCCCGCTCCACCTGCATCCGCTCCACCAAATGCTCGAACGGAACCTCCTGCCCTTCCAGCGAGGCAAGTATTTGCCCCTTCACTTCCTGAAGCAGCCCAGCAAAGGTTTTGCCCGAATCAGGGAACATGCGGATCGCAAGCGGATTGACGAATACGCCAATCAGCCTTTCCGTGCCTGGCGCGGTTCTTCCCGCAACAGGCGTGCCGACTACAACGTCGGTACCGCCGGAAATCCGCATCAGCCATACCGAGTAGGCAGCCATCAGCGTCATGAACAGAGTCGATCCGTTCTCCTGCGCAACAGCCTTCAGAGCATCCACATCTTCTTTTCCGATTTCAAAAGAAAGCTGGCGCCCTTCCGTGCTCTTCACAGTAGGCCGGACATAATCCAGCGGCAGCTCCAGCTTCGGAACCGCTCCGCCCGACAAACGCTCCAGCCACGCCTGCTCCTGCGCTCCATAACGCTCCTGCTCCAAGCCCTCGGCCTGGCTCTGCTCCTGAGCCTCAGCGCTGATTCCCTTCAGCGAACCGGCCTGACCACTTTGACTGCTCTCCTGCCAAACCGCATAATCCTTGTACTGGATATCCAGACTTGGCAGCGTCCCGCCGCCATACAAGGCAAGAAAATCTTCAATCAAGACGTTAACAGACACGCCGTCCGCCACAATATGATGGATATCAAACAGCATGCCATACCGCTCTTCCCCAAGCCGGAACAATCCGACACGGAACAGGGGAGCCTGCTGCAGATTGAACGGCTGCACCATCGCACGCGCCGCATCATGAAGCATGCTTTCCTCGGCCAGCTCAATCTCGGCAAATTCCACATGATCCGCTGGCGCATGTATGCGTTGGTATGGCTCGCCATCCTGCATAACAAACGATGTCCGCAAGCCCTCATGCCTTGCAGCCAACAAACGCAGCGCATCTTGGAACCGATCGCGGTGAAGCACTCCCCTCAGCAGCAGCAGCGAAGGAATATTATACGCTGTGCCGGAAGGATCGAACTCCTGCAGGAAATACATGCGTCTCTGCGCATAGGAGACGGGATAAAGCTCCGCTTCCGGCGCTTTAGGAATGTAGATCTGCTCCGCATTGGCGGAATTCGAGCCGCCGCTCATCAGAGCAGCCATCTCCTTCAATCCGGCATGCCGGAACAGATCCGTCAGCGTTACGCGAACGCCAAATCTCCTCACGAGCATGGAGACAAGCCCGGCAGCCTGCAGGGAATCACCGCCCGCATCGAAGAAATGATCATGTCTTCCATATGGCCCGTGTCCGAGCAATTCCTCCCATACTTCCGCCACCGCTTGCTCTATCTCGCCTGCTGGCGCTTCATAATTGGCTGTAGGTGTTCTTCCGCCAGACTGCCCTTGGCCTGATTGGCCCAGATAAGCAGCCAGCCCGGCAGCGCCCGCAGCATTCGGATAACGAAGCGGGAGCAAATACGTACGGTGAAGAAGCTGCTCTTCCCGCTCAGCGGGAAGATTCCATTGATAGGAAGCCGGGACAGTTCCCGCTCCGGCAGTCGCATGCAGCGCTGCAGCAGCCGCTGTCACGGCAGCAGGCGCATTAGCCGAAGCTGTATCCCCTGCTCCAGCAGCTTCCTCCGGAGTCTCTACCTTCTCATAAGCAGTTCCTTCATAGAAAGCAACATGAGATGGCGCCTCCGCAACAGCATCAAGCGGCAGCGTATACGGCACAACCCCGTCGTCTTCAGGCTGCTCCGGCTTGTGCCAGCCCGTCTGCTCAAGGAACTGCAGGAACGGCTTGTTCTTCGCTGTCGGCCGGAAGTCGGCGCCAAGCGCCTGGCAGCCTTGAGCCAATGCTTCATGCTTCAGTCCGGACAGAATGGCCCGTTCCACACCTCTGCCAAGCACCCTGCAGCTTAGCAGGAATGTTTCTGCCGTCAGAACAGCATCACGCACATCTGCCACAATCAGTCCGACAAGGCCGTAATCGCCATATCGGTCGGCCGCCTCCACAATCCATGCCTTGGTACCCGCTTTCTGCATCAGCGAGCGGATATCTGCCTCCGAGCGGCGAATGCCGCTGAGATTGAACTGATTCGTGCGCAGCGTCAGCTGTGCCGCACGGGCAACCTCGTCAGCTGCAAGAATGCGGAAGCTGACCTTCATTTGCAAATCATCATAATATTCCTCAAGCGTTGCGACACGCTGCTCCGCTTCTTTCCTGCGCCGCTCCGCATTGTACATATCCGCCCGCTTGCGGTCCTCGCCCGTTACACGGGAGCGGTCCCACGCCCAGACATGCGGCAGGAACGCGGCAATCTCCTCTTCCTCAGGCAGCTTTAATGTAAGCACCTCTGGACATTGAGCCATCATGCCAAGACATTCTGCGGCATTGTCATCAACGAAGATGAGGCTGTCCAGGCCGAGGTTCAAATCCTTGGCCAGCTCGCGGATATTGTCCGGCTTCGGCTGCCAATTGACGCGCCAAGCGGCAAAATGCTCCTTGCCCAGCACCATCCCGGAATTTGCAGAGAACACATCCCATACGTCCTGCTCATTATTTTTGCTGCACAGCGCGAGCAGCATCCCTTCGCTCCGTTTGCGAAGCAACAGCTGCTGGAACGCGGCGAATGCCGGCGTAACGGTTACACCCTCAGGGCCTGACTCTCCACAGACGCCATGCCATAACGTGTTGTCCGCATCGACGACGATAACCTTGAAGGGATTCCCCTTCCAGGCAACAAGAGCACGGGCAATTTCTGTACCGAGTGCAGCGAAATAGGCATCTGTAAACGGAATATGGCCTTCCTCATTCGTTACCGCATCCTCCACTGTCACTACGCCATATCGGGTCGCCGTATCCGCAAATTCAAGCAGGAATACCCCCTCAATAGCAGCCGCTCCATTGCGCCAGCGCTCGGCAAAGGCCCGTGCCCGATCCTCCGGCACCCGGTTGAACGGTCCATCCGAAGAGAACGGGAACAAGCCTGCGAAATATGGCACGCTGCCTGCACGATCTTTCAACAGCAGCAGCAGACGGTCCAAATCAGCTTCCAGCCGTTCCAGCCGCTCTTCATCAGAAGCGGCATATGGGGAAACCCAGTCCTCTGGGCGAATGAGCAGCACTTGTGCCGCTGGAGCGTCCCCATCGCCGCCCTCCGCCGCTGCGGATGCTTCATCAAGCAGCCCTTGAATAATTTGATTGTAAGGAGCGAACGTAATGACAGGATTCATGCCAAAAGCATGCAGCCAGTTCTTCAAATGACGCTCAACAGGCTCCGAGGTAAAGGTAGAGGCCAGATGGACATGAATATTGTCCAAAGCCTTCTCCGCTGCCGCGGTTGTGTCATTGCGTCTTCTCCGCTCCTCGTAATGCGCCTGCTCCGCTGCCGTCAGCCCTTTCAGACTGCCCACTGAGGAACTGCTGTCCACTGCAGCCGAAGCCGCCATTTCCACAAAATGCCCGGCAAGTCCGGCTATCGTCTCTTCATTGAAGAGAGCCGCGTCATACTCCAGCACGCCGCGCAGCTCGCCGGATGAACCGACGAACAGATCAAGCTTGACATCGAGCGCGGACGTATGCCGTTCAAGCGGATATTCCGTGAACGTCAAGCTGCCCGCCTGGAACTGCTCGCTGCCGGCAGCATGATTATGGAACACCAGCATCGTATCGTATACCGGATTGCGCGAGCGGTCGCTCCCCGCCTTCAGCTGAACGACAGTCTCATCGAATGGATATTGGCCATTGGCATAAGCCTGAAGCGTCTTGCTGTTAACCGCTTGAAGCAGCTCTGTGAAAGGCGTCTCCGGCGATACTTGAACCCGGATCGGCAGGAAGTTGATGAATACTCCGACAAGCCCGCGGAACTCCGCCTGATCCCGCCCGCTGACCAATGAGCCGATGATCAAATCATCTTGATTGGAGTACCGGTGCATCACAGCTGTATACAGAGACAATAACGTCGTATGCAGCGATACGTGATGGCGTTTGGACAAGTCCTGCAGCGATGCCGTCAATTCAGCCGGAACGGTGAAACGGAACGTGCGGCTCAGCTGCGATTTCATAGGCGGCCGCGGATAATCAAGCGGGAGGCGCAGCTTAGGCAAATCGCCTGACAGCGCGTCCTCCAACCAGTACCGGCGCTGTGTCTCCATGGCTTCGTCAGCCATCAGATCACGCTGCCATAGTGCAAAATCCCGATACTGCGCAGAAATCGGCGCCAGCGCCAATCCCCCGTACAATGCCGTCATCTCTTGCAGCAGCAGCGCAAGCGAAGCGCCGTCCGAGATAATATGATGCGTATCCAGAACCAGCAGATGGCGGCCGGAAGGAGCGGATGCCAGACCGATCCGGAACAGCGGCAGCTCGGCAAGATCGAAAGGCCGGATGAGCGCATCCAGGAATGGCCCGAACTCCTCCTCCGAATCGACCTGTGTCCGTTCAACCTTTACAGGTACTGCGGCATGCACATGCTGCTCGGGCTGTCCATCCTCCGACAACTCGAACGTTGTACGCAGACTCTCATGACGCTCCGTCAGCTTGGAGAATGCAGCCTGCAGACGCTCCGCGTCTATCGGGCCTTCCACAACATATGCAAGCGGCATATTGTGATGCAATCCCGCTCCTGGCAGGTGGCTGTTGTAATAGATGCGGCGCTGCGCACGTGATAATGGATAGACGCCCCCTTCGCTTGGAAGCAACGATGCCTCTCTTGACGATGCAAGCTCCGGATTTTCTTGATCCGCATAGCGCGACAGCGCCTCTACAGTGGGATGCTGCAAAATATCTGCTACACCAATGGCGACACCAAGACGCGAACTCAGCATTCCGGCAATTTGCAGCGCAAGAATAGAATCTCCGCCAAGCTCATAATAGTGGTCATCCACATTCAGCGATTGGAACCCGAGCACCTGTCCCCAGGCCCCGGCGACAACCTCTTCCGTACCGGAATATACATTTTCCTTCCTTCCGGTCAGAGTAACTGCAGGCCTGCCCTCCTCCGGAGCCAGGGCAGCGGCATGCGCCCCCGGCGCCTCTGCCGGGCTGCGGTAGAATGAATCGGCGACCGCAGGAGCTTCAAGCCAGCAGCGTGTCCGGTCGAATGGATAAGCCGGCAGGTTCACCCTCTGGCAGACAGAGTCACGGTACAGCTCGTCCCAATTCCACTGGCCGCCGCTCACATACGATGCGCACAGCTCCTCGGGACCAAGCAGAGCTGCCTCCTCAGCGGAGAGCAACTCATTCTGGCTCCCTTGAACACGGCCCAGCCAGATGCCTTTCGCTCCCGGCCGATCCGCCTGGCCTGCTGTCTCCCAGGACCAGTCGGCAGCATTCAGCAGCTCAGCCAGCGTAGTCAGCCCATCGCGCAATTCATCCATCGAGCTTGCTGCAATTGCAGCTCTATAGCCGTGATGCCCCCGCCCGGTATTGGCGGTGTAGCAGAAGTCGCGCAGAGCTGCGGACTGCGCTTGCGGCTCGCTCACAAATTCCGCATACGACACTGCAAGTGCGCGCAGCGCCGTCTCGCTCTTGGCCGAGAGCGCCAGAACATGTCCGCTCTCCTCCATATCAAGCCCCTCAACAACCTCCGGCGCTTCCTCAAGCACCACGTGACAGTTCGTGCCGCTCATGCCAAAAGCGCTGACACCCGCTCTGCGCGGGCTATCTCCGCTTGTCCATGGCCGGAGCTTGTCGCTGACATAGACCGGCGACTCCACGAATGGGATCTCGGCATTGGGCTGGCGAAAATGCAGCATCGGCGGCAGCTGCTTGTGTTTCAGCGCCAGCGCTGCCTTCATCAAGCCGACAATGCCTGCCGTTGTATCGAGATGGCCAATATTCGTCTTCACCGATCCGATCGCACAGAACTGTTTTTTATCGGTATATCTGCGGAATGCTCTCGTAATCCCGTCTATTTCGATAGGATCGCCAAGGCGTGTTCCCGTACCGTGTGCTTCCATATATCCAACCGTCTCTGGCGCAATGTCCCCATCCTGCCATGCCTTCACGATAACTTCCTCTTGGGCGCTCACGCTCGGCGCGGTAATGCCGATGGAAGCTCCATCCTGATTGACGGCGCTGCCCTTAATAACCGCATAGATCGCATCGCCGTCACGCAGCGCCTTGCCAAGCGGCTTGAGCAGCACAGCTGCCGAGCCTTCCCCTCCGCCTGTACCGCTGGATGAATTATCGAATGTGCGGGCACGGGCATCAATTGATTCGATGCCGATCTTGATTCCCAGATCGACAGGAAGCAGATAGGTTTTGACCCCGCCGATCAGCGCTTGCTCACACTCTCCGCTCCGCAGCGCCTGCACCGCGAGGTGCAGGGCGACAAGCGAAGAAGAGCAGGCTGTGTCAACGGTTAAGCTTGGTCCTTTGAAATCCAGCAAATACGAGATTCGGCTGGCGACAATGGACGATAAATTGCCCGGTATCGCCAAGGACAGCGAAGAAGGGTCTCTTTGTGCGATTAAACGTTTATAATCATGGAACGCATCTCCGTTGTAGCCCAGATATACGCCTGTTCGGCTGCCGTAGAGCTTGTCTCCTCCGTAGCCTGCATCCTCAAGCGCGCTCCATGCCGTCTCCAGCCAGAGCCGCTGATTGGGACTTAGCAGAGCGGCCTCCTTAGGGGAAAGCCGGAAGAAACGGTAATCGAATTTATCGATATCCTCCAGATACGCCCCATCATAATAGGAGACGATACCGTCCGGAAGCTTCGTGTCCGCCAGCAGCGACTCCACATCCTTGCGGCGGGACTGCGGGAAAGGTCCGATCGCATCAGCCTGTTCCGTCACATTCTTCCAGAACCGTCTGACGTTATCCGCTTTCGGCAGCATGGCCGCCATACCGATAATGGCGATGTCTCGATGGGACGTTTCCTCAACGACAATTTCTTCCTCTAGTTCGGCGCCCTCGTTCCACCATGCTTGATCCAGCATTGTGATTCCTCCCCTTATTCACTTGCGGCAAATATATTCTCTCTTTCAATCGGCTAGGCCCCGATATCCAGCTTCTTTTCCGTTCGATTCGATTGAACGGCCGGCTGTCTGCCCTTCCACAATCCGTACATGAGCGCAAGAATCGCAATGGAGCTGACGCCCTGCGCAACATACATTGTCGCTCCTTCCGGAACGCCTACATAGTGACGAATGACATAGTACGTCGAGAACAACACCAGTTCATTGACATAAGTGACCCAGATCGAGCGGTACCACACATACAGCAAGCCGAAAATAACAGCACCCGCAGTTCCGTACAGCTTGGTCGGAATATCCGAGAAGGAGAACATGATGCCGTACAGAATACCGGTCACAATCATAGCGGCCCATAGCGGCAGCGATTTGCGTATTTCATTGAACAGCAGCGCGCGGAACAGAAATTCCTTATAGAGCGAGTTAATCAGGAAGAAACTGAAGAACACCGCTGCACTCTGTCCCAGGAAGAAGCCCACGATACCCTCAAAGCCTGGAGCGGCTTCCTTGACCTGCGGAATGTTGAACAGCGTCATTACCCATACCGCCATACAAACCGCAAGAATGATATTCATCACATGCACCTTGAGGCTGACATTGCGGAACCCTGTGATGGTGATCAGATTCTTTTTGAAGAACCATTTGTAGATGAAATAGAACAGCGGCAGCGAGAGCAGCGCGTTCGTATACAGGCCGATAATACCGTGCGGCGCCAGATCAGGGTATTGCTTCAGAACAACATTTTCCCAGATGATAACAAGAACTTGCAGAAAACCGAAGTAGACCGCTACGATCATCACGACCATGCCGAGTGTCTTCGCATGTTTCTTCACGCCAGCGGCTCCCTGCCACAGGTAGACCAGCGACAGGCCGATAATGCTCAGGGACAGCAGGCCGATCATCAGCAGCACATCATTCGAGAAGTTCATCATCGCATCGTGCATGCCCCATTTGTTAGAGGACGTAATAAAGCAGTTCACAACGGCTCCGATTGCAATTGAGCCCCAGATGGACTGCAGGCGCATATAGACAAGACAGTACAGAATGCTCAGGAAGAAAGCGATGAATCCTACCCAAGGGGAAGGCTGGAAGTAGCCATAAACAATCGAACCGAGAATGACTGCAGCCCATGCCGGCATAATTTTGCGCAGGGAAGTGAATACAATGCCGCGGAACAACAGCTCTTCGAACACGACTGCAAAAAATCCGACACCAAGAAGCACATAAATGAAATAATCCGCATTGCCGAAATCAGTTACATATCTCCTCAGCTCATCCGTATTGTTCCTGACCCAGGAGAGCTGCATAACGGAGATGTACAGGAATGAACAGGCAATCCCGATCACACCCATCAATAACCACTGGCCCGCCGTCAAATTACGGAACCGGGCGGTTTTCATAATGCCTTCAATCCGCCCCTTGCTGGCCCGCTTCTGAATCGAAGAAATGATCAGGTACAGCAGGAATACAGCAAAAAACACAATACATAGATAAACCGGA
Organism: Paenibacillus oenotherae; assembly: GCF_019443105.1. Taxonomy (GTDB): domain Bacteria; phylum Bacillota; class Bacilli; order Paenibacillales; family Paenibacillaceae; genus Paenibacillus_Z; species Paenibacillus_Z oenotherae. Next base: position 1,265 of record NZ_JAHZIJ010000036.1, on the reverse strand, counting down.
ATGTTGCGGATCATGTACTCACGATAGGACTCATATTTCTGGATGATAAAGATTCCGTGTGACATATAAACAATCATAAACACAGCCACATACATGGCAGCATGCAGGAGTGGCCCTGCAATCGACTTGAACTTTGAATTCACTTTAGTGACGCCTCCCGTTTAGTCGTTCTCATTTTTTCTATATAGGCAAGTCTTTAAGCGGTTCCCGTATTGTCTGAAAGGCCTACTCTCTTGCGGCGGCAGCCTGTCCTTTGCCGGACTGCTGGCTTGCAAGCCTGCGGCACCATGTCGGGAAGGACTGCATGAGCTCCTTCACTTTTTCCTTGCGGATTCTCGAACCGTTGTATTCGTTGTTCAACTGAATGGCGTTCTCGCCAATACCAACGTTCAGCAGCAAATCCACCCGTTCCATCCATGACGCAGGCACTGCGGCTGATGGCAGCTTACGGTATAAAGGAACGATAGAAGCCGCTGCCTGGCTATCTGCCGACTGGCTCCTTACAGGCATCTCCTGAATAACAGGAAGACTGTCCAGTTGAGCGCCAAGCCAGGCAATGAGCTCCGAAAGTCCGCCCGTCGCTGTCAGATCAACTGGCAGCACCTGAATGCCGGGGCCAAAGCCGTATACCGGCAAAGCGAACTTAGGCTGCTTCAAGTTCTGGGCCAGCAGAACAAGATAGACTGCAAGCGCCGCCACATCCGGCTCAACACCTTCCGCTGCCGATACTGCGCGTATCTGCTCCGCAGTCGGCCCGCCAAGCGTCACACGCAGGAAGTCGCCGGAATGCGGCTCGCGGGACGCTGGCTGCCAATCGGCCGGAATAGGAATAGGCTCGATCTCAACAACGGATGATCCGCTGCCCAGCCCCGTCACATATTCCGCCAGCTTGGCAATGGTCGGATAAGCGAACAAATCCGTTACGCTCAGCGTCACAGGCAGCTCCTGCTCAAGCATGCGATGCATGCGGATAAGCAGCAGTGAATTGCCGCCAAGCTCGAAGAAGTTGTCGTTGACGCCAATCGTCTCGCGTCCCAGCAGCTCCTGCCACAGGGCAGCCAGCTTCTCCTCCGTCTCGGTTGCCGGAGCTGTATATGCCGTCCCCGTCTCCATCGATACTGTGTCCGGCGCTGGCAACGCCCGGCGATCCGCTTTGCCGCTTGCTGTCAGCGGCATGATCTCCACCTGCACGAATGCAGCCGGAATCATGTAATCCGGCAGCAGCTCCGCACAGTGGCGGCGCAGCTCCCCTGACGTGCACGCCC
>NZ_JAHZIJ010000035.1 GCF_019443105.1 Paenibacillus oenotherae | reverse complement strand
AGGAGGATATCATCATTGGAACGCCGGTGGCGGGCCGCCCGCATGCGGACTTGGAGCAGGTCATCGGCATGTTCGTCGGGACACTGGCGCTGCGTAACGAAGTGAAGAAGGAAGCGACGTTCCTGGAACAGGTGGCGGAAGTGAAGCGTCGGACGCTGGAAGCGTTCGAGCATGCGGACTACCCGCTGGAGGAACTGGTGGAGAAGCTGGACTTGGAGCGGGATATGAGCCGTAATCCGCTGTTCGATACGATGTTCGCGATGCAGAACATGACGGAGGCGGAAGCTTCTTACGGGGGCGGTCTGAAGATGACGCCGTACGGAGGAGGCGAGGAAGCGGCGAAGTTCGATCTGACGCTGCAAGCGTCGGAGATGGAAGGACGGTTAGTATTCCAACTGCAATACCGGACGTCGTTGTACAGGCGAGCGAGCATGGAGCGACTGGCGGGTCACTTCGTGCAGCTGCTGACGGAGGCGACGTCAAAGCCGGAGGAGCGGATCGGGGAGCTGTCGCTGCTGCCCGAGGAAGAGCGCGAGCGACTGGCGGCGTTCAACGGGACGGAAGCGCCGTATCCGAAGGAGCAGACGATTCACGGGCTGTTCGAGGAGCAAGTAAAGCGAGCGCCGGAGCGTACAGCGCTGGTGTACGGAGAAGAGCGTCTGAGTTACGCAGAGCTGAATGCCCGTTCGAATCGTCTTGCACGGAGACTGCGGGAGCAGGGAGTCGGAGCGGATGAGCTGGTGGGTATCGCGTTGGAGCGGTCGACGGAAATGATCGTGGCGATCTTGGCGGTGCTGAAGGCGGGAGGCGCGTATGTGCCGATCGACCCGAGCTACCCGGAGGAGCGTATCCGCTACACGCTGGAAGACGCAGAAGCGAAGCTGGTGCTGACGCAGACGGATTTGGCGGAGAAGTTCGCGGGCATAACGGAATCGTTGCTGGTGCTGGAGCGCAAACTGCTGGAAGAAGGAGACGGAACGGATCTGCCGGAGGCGGCGGGAGCAGAGCATCTGGCGTACGTGATCTACACGTCGGGCTCAACGGGTCGTCCGAAAGGGGTTCTTATTGAACACCGTCATGCGGTGAATCTTCTGCATAGCTTGCAGCAGTCGTATCCATGCTTGGAGCAGGACAGCTATTTATTGAAAACATCGGTTACTTTTGACGTTTCGGTAGCGGAACTGTTCGGATGGTTTCTTGGCGGGGGACGCCTGATCGTTCTTGAGTCCGGCGCAGAAAAAGAACCGGAGTCTCTGATTCGTACGATGAATAAGCATCAAGTTACGCATGTCAACTTTGTTCCATCCATGCTGTATGCGATGATGAGCGCGCTGGAACAAAGTGAAATTGGCTTGCCGGATACGAAGTATATATTTTCTGCGGGGGAAGCTTTGACGGCTGCGCTAATCCGTCAGTACTTCCTGTTGAGAAAGCAAAGCAAGGTTATGGCGGCACTTGAGAACTTATACGGTCCGACAGAAGCGACGGTGTATGCATCCCGATACGCCATTTCAGAGGAAGATGGCGAACGATTGCGCATCCCGATAGGGAAGCCTTTAGACAACATCCGACTCTATGTCGTAAATTCCGAATTGAATCAACAGCCGTTTGGGATATTGGGCGAGCTGTGCATTGCGGGAGCAGGTTTGGGTCGCGGCTACTTGAACCGACCGGAGCTGACGGAAGAGAAGTTCGTGAATCACTGCAATGGAGAACGTCTTTACAGAACGGGCGATTTGGTCCGACAGCTATCGGATGGAACGATTGAATATTGGGGACGAATCGACCATCAGATAAAAGTGAGGGGCTACCGGATTGAACTTGGTGAAATTGAGGCGCGCCTGCTCAGTCATTCGCAAGTTCAAGAAGCGATCGTTGTAGCGTTAAAGGACAGTGACGGAAATAACGATTTATGCGCTTACGTAACCATTGGGGGGAATATTGGTTCGGCGGACCTTCGAAGCTACCTCGGCAAGGAATTGCCGAACTACATGGTACCCGTATTTATTGTGCAGTTGCAGCAAATGCCGCTGACGCCGAATGGAAAAGTGGACAGGAAGCGGCTGCCTGTTCCTGACCGAAATGTGGTGGCAGGTGAGAGCTATGTAGCGCCGCGGACGGAGCTGGAAGCGAAGCTGGCGGAAATCTGGCAAAGCGTTCTTGGCTTGGATCGGATCGGAGCGAGGGATAATTTCTTCGAGCTGGGCGGTCATTCGCTAAAGGCGACTGCACTTGTTGCGAGACTGCACAAAGAGTTGCATGTCCATCTATCATTGCGAAGCGTATTTGAGGCTCCTACGCTGGAGGAAATGACTAAACGTATAACGGGCTATGAATCGAGCATGTACGCTTCAATTGAGGCTGTCGAGCAAAGAAGCTGGTATCCGGTCTCCCCTGCGCAAAAACGAATGTATTTTCTAAATCAGCTTGGCGGCTCTCAGCAGAGCTATAACATGCCAGGCGCTTATGTGGTAACGGGTGAACTGGATCAACAACGGGTGGAGGAAGCGATTCGGAAGTTGATTCGTCGTCACGAGCCGTTGCGGACCTCATTCGAACTGCTTGACGGCATTCCAGTGCAGCGTTTGCATGATGAAGCGGTCTTCTCTCTGGAAACGGGAAAATTGCCTGATGCTGATGGCAAAACGATAGCCGATTGCCATGCGGCGTTCATACGGCCATTCGATTTGAGCCGAGCCCCGCTGTTGCGGGCAGCCGTTATGACGCTGTCCCCAGACCGCCATCTTTTTCAAATCGACATGCATCATATTATTTCGGATGGCCTCTCACTAGACGTGATGGTCAAGGAATTCGAGCAACTATATGCGGGCGAGAGCTTGCCGGAGCTGCGCATTCAATATAAAGATTATGTCGTTTGGCAGGAGCGGATGGCACAAAGCAATGAGATGAAGCAGCAGGAGAAGTATTGGCTGGATATGTTCCAAGGCGAATTGCCGGTGCTTGATCTGCAAACAGATTTTCCACGGCCTGCCGTACAAAGTTTTAAAGGAGACGCTGTTCATTTCACAGTCGGGTCTGCCGTCACAGATGGATTGAGACTGATCGCGCAAGAGACAGGAGCCACCTTGTACATGGTGCTGCTAGCAGCCTATACGGTGTTGGTGTCGAAGTACAGCGGACTAGAAGATATTGTTGTCGGGACACCAGTGTCAGGCCGTCCGCATGTTGATATGGAATCTCTTATGGGGATGTTTGTTCATACATTGGCGCTGCGCAATTTTCCAAAGGCCGATCTCTTGTTTGTTGATTATGTCGAAGAGGTGAAGCAGCGGACAATAGATGCGTTTGACCATGCGGAGTATCAGTTGGAGGAATTAATTGAAAAGCTGGGCGTGGCCAGAGATCTAAGCCGCAATCCGTTATTCGAGACGCTGTTCGCCTTCAGAAGCAAGCCTTCGCTCGGTCAGCGTTCGTCAGAATGGACAATTGAACCGTACGAGATGGCCGATAGCGTCGCCAAGTTCAGTTTGTCCTTGTATATTCTCGAGCAGGAGGAGGACATTGTTTGCTCCTTGGAATATTGCACGGCGTTGTATAACAGGGAAACGATTGAACGGATGAAAGAGCATTTTTTGAATGTGCTGGGTACCGTTGCCGCAAACTTCACCGTTCCTCTTCATGATATTAAGCTTATTTCGGAAGATGAGCAGTACAGAATCGTCCATGAGTTTAATGACACCTGGACGCCGTATCCTGAAGAAATGACCGTCGACCTCCTATTCGAGGCGAAAGCGCAGAAACATCCGGAAAAGCTTGCAGCGGTTTGGGGAGAGAGCCGGTTGACATATGGCCAGCTGAACATCCGAGCGAATCGTCTGGCCCATTCGCTGATGCGGAGGGGAATTTGCGCCGGCACGGTAGTCGCAATCGCTGCGGAACGCTCACTGGAAATGCTCGTTGGGATTTTGGCGGTATTAAAAACTGGAGCCGCTTATCTCCCAATCGATCCTGACCAGCCAATGGATAGAATCCAATATATGCTTGAAGATTGCGGGGTTAAGTTTGTTCTTTGCCAACCGGGATTCGAGGGGAAGATGCCGGATGTAATGGAGAGGCTGGCGATTTCCGCTACGGATTCTTATGGGGAAAGCGAAGGTTGTTTAATGCCAAGCTGTGCGGCTGGTAATGACCGGCTTGCCTATGTGATGTATACGTCCGGTTCCACGGGCAAACCCAAAGGGGTAAAGGTCAGTCATAAAAATATTGTTCGTCTCGTATGCGGCTCCAATTTTGTCGATTGGAATGAATGCGGAAAAATATTGCAAACAGGCGCAATCGGTTTTGATGCGACGACCTTTGAAATTTTTGGCGCTTTATTGAACGGGGGGACCTTATATCTGGCTCCACTGGCGGAACTGCTGGAGCCTGTCTCGCTTCGCCAGCTCATTCAATGCCACCAAATTACAGCGATGTGGCTAACTTCCTCGTTGTTTAATTTTTTGTCGGACAGCACAGAGCGAGTTTTTGAGGGGATCCGGGTGCTGCTTGTAGGAGGGGAGCCGCTCTCTCCGAAGCATGTTGCGAAAGTGATGAGAGAGTATGATTCGATTCAAATCATTAATGGGTACGGACCGACGGAGAATACGACGTTCTCCACCTGTTACACCATACCAAACCAAGAGTTCGCTGCTATTCCGATTGGGCGTCCGATCAGCAACTCCAAGGCGTATATTTTTTCCTCCGGCATGCAGCTGGCACCGATCGGCGTGGCTGGGGAAATTTATGTCGGCGGCGACGGAGTCGCGGAAGGCTATTTGAACAATCCGGAGCTGACAGCGGAGAGGTTCGTTCCTGATCCCTATGCCCCCAACGGCAAACTATACCGTACAGGTGATTTAGGACGCTGGCTGTCAGATGGCAATATCCAATATTTAGGCAGAATTGATTCCGATCAGGTCAAAATTAATGGTTACCGCATGGAGCTTGCAGAGATTGAAACCGCTTTGAACCGTCTGGAGGAGATTCAAGAAAGCGCCGTTATCGCTTGCGAGAGAGAGGACGGTTCCAAGTATTTAAGCGCATTTCTCGTTCTGATGCCGGCATGCTGCGATGCGGCAGACATTCGAAAGCGTCTGTTGGATTATTGTCCAGGCTATATGATTCCTTCCTATTTCACGACAGTAGATAAGCTTCCGCTGACTTTAAACGGGAAGATTGACCGCGCTGCTCTGCAAGCATTGGAAAAACCCAAAGCAGAATCCGGTCGTTACGAAGTGCCAAGAAACGAAGCGGAGACGCTGCTTGCGACGATATGGCAGTCTACGCTCGGTATTGAGCGGATCGGCATTTATGATAATTTTTTTGAATGCGGGGGCGATTCTATCAAGGCGATTCAAATGGCCGCGCGTCTCCAGCCGCATCAGTTAGAATTGTCAATTAAGGATATATTTCAGAATCCTACTATTGCAGAGCTAGCCAAATATTTGAGGAAGAAAGAAAGCATTGTCAGTCAGGAGCCCGTTGAGGGAGAGCTGCTGCCTACCCCAATTCAAAAATGGTTTTTTGAGAGGGATTTTACGGAGCGCTATCATTTCAACCACTCCGTTATGATGCGGTCTGACTCCGGTGTTGATGAAGCTAGGCTGGAGAAGGCTTTGCTGGCTCTAGCCAATCATCATGATGCTATCCGCATAGTAGTTATCGAAGAGGGAAAACGGTTATATAACCGACCTGCGGATTGCGACAGGCCGATTGCTTTTGAGGTCAAAGATCTCAGAGGTGCAGGCAGCGACATGGATCTTATTAGAGAAGAAGCGGAAAGGCTGCAGCGAAGCGTGGATTTGAGCAACGGTCCTCTGTTGAAAGCTTGTCTGTTCAAGACAGAGACATGCGATTATGTACTGATTGTGCTGCATCACTTGGTCGTTGATGGAGTATCTTGGAGAATAATATTGGAGGATTTAATGTTCGGATATAAAAACTCCGATCAGCAAGAAACGATCAAACTGCCGCTCAAAACGCATTCTTTTATGCAATGGTCCCGTCAGCTTGAACAATATGCGGAAAGCCGCTCGTTATTGCAAGAAAAAGCATATTGGGACCAAATCGAGTCAGTCGAGCTGGAAGAGATCCCTCAGGATTACACGGTCCAAAACAATTTGACGGCCGATAGCGGGGCAATATCTGTCTTCCTGTCCGTGGAGGAGACCGAACAGTTACTCCGAAATGCTCACCGGGCCTACCATACGGAGATAAACGATTTGCTGCTTACAGCTCTCGGTCAGGCTGTCAAGGAATGGTCTGGTCTCCAGCGGGTGCTGCTGGCCATGGAGGGCCATGGCAGAGAACAAGTTGTCGAGTCTGTCGATATAAGCAGAACGGTGGGATGGTTTACCTCCATGTATCCGGTGCTGCTGGATATGTCCCGCTCTGAACAATTGCCTTATATGATCAAGTCAACGAAGGAGATGCTAAGAAACTTGCCTCATAAAGGCGTCGGATACGGCATTTTGAAATATTTGACTCCAGATGATCGTTGGAACGGGAAACGCTACGATCGCCAGCCGCCAATTAGCTTCAACTATTTGGGACAATTTGATCAGGATATCGCAAATGAGGAGTTCATCGTCATGGATGACGAGTTGTCCGGACAGAGCGTGTCGCCGAGCATGGAGCGCTCCTGCATATTTGATATCGGGGCTATGATCGTGAACGGCAAGCTTAGTTTCACGATCGAGTATAACCGGAAGATGTATGAGGCATCGACCGTCACTCGTTTCGCAGATATGTTGAAAGATCAGTTGCTCCGGATCATCGATCTCTGTCTGAATCAGAAGGAAGCCGAAAAGACGCCTTCCGATCTAGGTTACGGAAAACTCGCTTTGGAAGAGTTCGAGCACTTAAAGAAAAAGCTGTCTATCAAATTGGCAGGAAAGAAGAAGTAGGAGGAACAAAAATGGAAATTTCCAAAATGTATCGACTGACGCCGATGCAGGAAGGGATGCTTTTCCACTCATTATATGATCCGGATTCTCCATATTACTTTGAGCAGTTTCATTTCGCCGTTAGGGGACCATTTCAAGCAGACCTTTTCGAGAATAGTCTAAATGCCATCATAGAGAGGTATGAAATTTTTCGGACGCTGTTCATTCATGAAGAACTGGAAGAACCTTTGCAGATTGTATTGGAAGAGCGTCCTGTTGCGTTACAACTGGTGGATCTGATGCATTTGAGCATTGCTGAGCAGGAGAATTACATTGAACAATTCAAGTGTAATGACAAGCTCCAAGGTTTTCGGCTGTCCGAAGATGAGCTGATTCGGGTTGCCGTCCTGCGGACGGAAGAAGGATGCTCTCATCTCATTTGGAGTTTCCATCATATTCTGATGGATGGCTGGTGTCTGGCCATTGTCATGAATGAGGTTATGCAAATCTACTATTCTTTGCAAGAAGGGACCGCACCTAAACTCGGCACGATTTACCCGTATAGCGACTATATTCGCTGGCTGGACAATCAAAGCCCGGATGAGGCCGAAAACTATTGGAAGGCTTACTTGCAAGGCTATAATCAGGCATCTTCGTTGCCCAAACGGATACAATCACGCACGAAGTTCGATCGGAAAGAGATTGTGTTTGCCCTTGATAGGGACGTAACGCGAAAAATCGAGCAAACCGCCTCCTTATGCCAAGTAACGGTTAATACTGTTTTTCAGGGAGCGTGGGCGGTCATGCTCTCGAAATACAACCAGCTTGAGGATGTCGTTTTCGGTTCCGTCGTTTCCGGAAGGCCTGCCGAAATAACAGGGGTCGAGACGATGCTCGGACTTTTTCTCAATACAATACCTGTTCGGGTTTCCTGCAAGGAGTCGATGAGCGGCGCTGATTTTTTGAAGTGCATTCAATCCAATGCGCTGGCTTCCGCGAAATACGACTATCAATCGTTAGCAAAAATTCAGGGAGACTCTGAACTAAAGGACCAGTTGTTCGATCATCTCATCGTGTTTGAAAACTATCCGGTCCAGCAATCGTCCGGGGAGGTAAGCGACTCTGCGCTAGATATTGAAATGGTAGAGGTGTTCGAACAAACAAATTATGATTTGACCGTTATCGTTGATCATGGTCAAGTGATCACTGTCAAACTTATATACAATGCGGCTGTCTATGATACTTACATGATCCGACAAGCACAAATCCATTTTGACAGGGTATTAGCCCATTTCGTTGATCAGCCTATGGCGTTGTTGAAGGATGTGCGGATGTTATCCGAGCATGATGAACGAAAGCTGCTGCAGTCCTTTAACGAAACAGAAGCGGATTATCCGCGCGATGAAACGATTCCGTCGCTGTTCGAGGCACAGGCGAAGCGTACACCGGAGCGGACAGCGGCTCGTTTCGAAGGACGGGAGCTGACTTATAATGAACTCAATCGCCGGGCCAACCGTCTGGCACGGGTGCTGGTGGAGAAAGGCGTAGCAACTGAGACATTCGTTAGTATTTTGGCGGACAAGTCGCTCGATATGGTTGTAGCTATTCTTGCCGTCGTTAAAGCGGGCGGTGTGTACGTTCCGATCGATCCGGCTTATCCAGATGATCGCATCGCTTATATGCTGGAAGACTCCGGTGCCAGGGTGCTGTTGATTCAAAGCGAATTGCTGGAGAGGCTAGCGCTCGATGTCGAGCATTCCTCACCGGCAAGCGAACAATCAGAGAAGCAAGCGGGTATCTCATTCCCAGGAACTATCCTGTTACTCGATGATGAGTCGTCATACGCGGAGTGCGATTCCGATTTGAACCAAAGCGTTCACCCGGACCAACTGGCCTATGTGATCTACACATCAGGCACGACGGGGCAGCCGAAAGGCACAATGATCGAGCATCGCAATGTGGTGCGGTTGTTTTTTAATAGTGAGCCGTTGTTTGGTTTCAGCGAACAAGACGTATGGACAGTATTCCATTCATTTTGCTTTGACTTTTCGGTATGGGAAATGTATGGCGCGCTGCTGCATGGCGGCACTTTGGTCATTGTCCCGTCCATGACGGCCAAGAGCCCGGAATTGTTCTTGAGCCTGCTGCGCCAAGAGCGGGTAACCATATTGAATCAGACGCCTACCTATTTTTATCAATTGATGCAGGTTGAAGCGATGAATCGGATTAGGGATGAAGTTCCGGGTAACGATGAAGTGCGGCAGTTAGCGGGAACAGATAGTGTGGAAGATGATCCGCTTTCGTTGCGAATGGTTATTTTCGGCGGAGAGGCATTAAATCCCGCATTACTTGGAGGATGGAAGGCGACCCACCCGGCTGTGCAACTGATCAACATGTACGGTATTACAGAAACGACGGTGCATGTGACCTATAAAGAAATCAGTGCTGTTGAAATTGAGCAAGGCGCAAGCAATATCGGTCTTCCAATTCCTACGTTGCAGGTGTATGTGCTTGATCAGCACCGTAGGCTGCTCCCGATAGGAGTTCCCGGCGAAATGTACGTTGCCGGGGCCGGCCTAGCACGCGGTTACTTGAATAAGCCCGAGCTGACAGCTGAACGTTTCGTGGACAATCCGTTTGCAACGGGGGAGAAGCTCTACAGATCCGGAGATTTGGCCCGCTGGCTTCCGGATGGTAATCTCGAATACCTTGGTCGCATTGATCAGCAGGTGAAAATCCGGGGTTACCGGATCGAGCTGGGCGAGATCGAGGCGGTTCTGCAGCGACACGAGCAGGTGAAGGAAGCGGTAGTGATTGCGCGTCAGGATAAGGGAGCGGATTCCTATCTGTGCGCGTATGTGGTTGGTCACGGCGAGATGGAAGCAGCGGAGCTTCGCCGATATGTGGGAAGCCAACTGCCAAGCTACATGGTGCCGGCGTTCTTCGTAGAATTGGCCGAGGTGCCGCTGACGCCGAACGGGAAGGTGGACCGGAGAGGACTGCCGGAGCCGGAGCGGAGCGCTATGGGAGGCGAAAGCTACGTAGCGCCGCGGACGGAGCTGGAAGCGAAGCTGGCGGAAATCTGGCAAAGCGTGCTGGGCATCGCGCAAGTCGGGGCGAAGGATCACTTCTTCGAGCTGGGCGGTCATTCGCTAAAGGCGACGATGCTGGCGGCGCGGGTATACAAGGAACTGAACGTGAACCTGCCGCTGCGGAGCATCTTCGAGGCGCCGCGGCTGGAGGAGCTGGCACAGCGGATTGGGGAGCAAGAGGAAAGCAAATACGCGTCGATCGAGCAGACGGAGGAGCGGTCGTATTATCCGGTATCGTCGGCGCAGCGGCGGATGTATATATTGAATCAGCTGGAAGGCGCGCAGACGAGCTACAATATGCCGGGGGTCTACATGGTGGAAGGCGAGCTGGACACGAAGCGGATGGAGAGCGCGCTGCGGGAACTGATCCGCCGCCACGAATCGCTGCGGACCTCGTTCGAGCTGGCGGAAGGGGAGCCGGTGCAGCGGGTGCACGCGGAAGTGCCGTTTGTCTTGGAAGAGCAGCAGTTGGAAACGGCGGAAGCCGCGATCGAAGCGTTCATGCGTCCGTTCGAGCTGAGCGAAGCGCCGCTGTTCCGTGCGCGCGTGGTGAAGCTGGCGGAGGAAGGCAAGCGTCTGTTCATGTACGATATGCACCATATCGTATCGGACGGAGTCTCGATGCAAGTGCTGGTGGAAGAGTTCGCGCGGCTGTACGGCGGCGAGGAGCTGCCTGCGCTGCGGATCCAATACAAGGACTATGCAGTCTGGCAGCAGGAGCGGCTAAGCGGGGAAGAGCTGAAGCGTCAGGAAACATACTGGCTGAAGCGGTTCGGAGGCGAGCTGCCAGTGCTGGAGCTGCCGACGGATGATGCGCGTCCGGCGGTGCAGCGGTTCGAAGGCGAGTCGATCGGCTTCGATCTGCCGCTGGAAGTGGAGGCGCGCGTGCGTCAGATCGCTTCGCAGACGGGCGCAACGCTGTACATGGTGCTGCTGGCGGCGTATGCGACGCTGTTGTCGAAGTACAGCGGGCAGGAGGATATCATCATTGGAACGCCTGTGGCGGGTCGCCCGCATGCGGACTTGGAGCAGGTCATCGGCATGTTCGTCGGGACACTGGCGCTGCGTAACGAAGTGAAGAAGGAAGCGACGTTCCTGGAGCAGGTGGCGGAAGTGAAGCGTCGGACGCTGGAAGCGTTCGAGCATGCGGACTACCCGCTGGAGGAACTGGTGGAGAAGCTGGACTTGGAGCGGGATATGAGCCGCAACCCGCTGTTCGACACGATGTTCGCGATGCAGAATATGACGGAGGCGGAAGCTTCTTACGGGGGCGGTCTGAAAATGACGCCGTACGGAGGAGGCGAGGAAGCGGCGAAGTTCGATCTGACGCTGCAAGCGTCGGAGATGGAAGGACGGTTAGTATTCCAACTGCAATACCGGACGTCGTTGTACAGGCGAGCGAGCATGGAGCGACTGGCGGGTCACTTCGTGCAGCTGCTGACGGAGGCGACGTCAAAGCCGGAGGAGCGGATCGGGGAGCTGTCGCTGCTGCCTGAAGAAGAGCGCGAGCGACTGGCGGCGTTCAACCGGACGGAAGCGCCGTATCCGAAGGAGCAGACGATTCACAGCCTGTTCGAGGAGCAAGTAAAGCGAACGCCGGAGCGGACAGCGCTGGTGTACGGAGAAGAGCGTCTAAGCTACGCAGAGCTGAATGCCCGTTCGAATCGTCTTGCACGGAGACTGCGGGAGCAGGGAGTCGGAGCGGATGAGCTGGTGGGTATCGCGTTGGAGCGGTCAACGGAAATGATCGTGGCGATCTTGGGGGTGCTGAAGGCGGGAGGTGCGTATGTGCCGATCGATCCGAGCTACCCGGAGGAGCGCATCCGCTACACGCTGTCAGACGCAGGAGTGAAGCTGGTGCTGACGCAGACGGATTTGGCGGAGAAGTTCGCGGGCATAACGGAATCGTTGCTGGTGCTGGAGCGCGGGCTGCTGGAAGAAGGAGACGGAAGTGACCTGCCGGAAGCGGCGGGAGCAGAGCATCTGGCGTACGTGATCTACACGTCGGGCTCGACGGGCCTTCCGAAAGGGGTCATGATTGAGCACGAAAGCATCGCCAACGCGCTGCAATGGCGGAAAGCGGAGTACGGGTTGAGCGAGAAAGACCGTGTGCTGCAGCTGTTCTCGTATGCGTTCGACGGATTTTTGACGAGTTGCTTCACGCCGCTGTTGTCGGGCTCTGAAGTGGTGTTCCTAGCGGAAGAAGCGAGCAAAGATCCGGCAGCGGTGAAGGAAGCGGTGAAGGAGTACGGCATAACGCACTTCATTGTCGTGCCGGCGTTATACGCTGCCATTCTGGCCAGCGCGGAAGCGGGCGAATTGAAGACGGTGAAGCGGATTACGCTGGCGGGCGAAGCGGTGACGGCGAAGCTGGTGTCGGAAAGCCGCAGGTTGACACCGGAGACGGAGCTGATCAATGAATACGGTCCGACGGAAAACAGCGTGGTGACTAGCTTCAATCGGGGACTGGAGAAGCAGGAAAGCCAGGCGATCGGCCGGCCGATCGCGAATGTGCACGTCTATATCCTTGATCGGAAGGGCTGTCTGCAGCCGATCGGGGTAGCCGGAGAGCTATGCATCGCGGGAGCGGGCTTGGCGCGCGGCTACCTGAACCGCCCGGAGCTGACGGAAGAGAAGTTTGTGCAGCATCCGAACGGAGAGCGGCTGTACCGGACGGGAGATTTGGCGAGATGGCTGCCGGATGGCAACCTGGACTATTTGGGCCGGATTGACGAGCAGGTGAAAATCCGGGGTTACCGGATCGAGCTGGGCGAGATCGAGGCGGTTCTGCAGCGACACGAGCAGGTGAAGGAAGCGGTAGTGATTGCGCGTCAGGATAAGGGAGCGGATTCCTATCTGTGCGCGTATGTGGTCGGTCACGGCGAGCTGGAAGCAGCGGAGCTTCGCCGATATGTGGGAAGCCAACTGCCGAGCTACATGGTGCCGGCGTTCTTCG
>NZ_JAHZIJ010000034.1 GCF_019443105.1 Paenibacillus oenotherae | reverse complement strand
TCGTAATCTCGCGCTTCCGGTAAAATTCGGTCAGTTCCTTCATTTCCAGACGGATCTCTTCCGGCACGATGCACACGCTCGCTCCCGCGATCAAATACGGGAACACCTCCCACACCGACGCGTCGAAGGCGAACGAGGCGTATGTCGCTGCTACATCCGCTTCCGTCACACGGTAGAACTGCCGATGCCACTCGCTCAAGTTCACCAGCGACCGATGCTCAATCAGCACCCCTTTCGGACGGCCCGTCGAGCCCGACGTGTAGATCACGTACGCCAGATGCTCTGCTCCCGCCGCCTCCGGCAGGTCCGTTCCGTCTCCTTCCTCCAGCAGCGCACGCTCCAGCACCAGCAACGATTCCGTTATGCCCGCGAACTTCTCCGCCAAATCCGTCTGCGTCAGTACCAGCTTCGCTTCTGCGTCTTCCAGCGTGTAGCGGATACGCTCCTCCGGGTAGCTCGGGTCGATCGGCACATACGCGCCTCCCGCCTTCAGCACCCCCAAGATCGCCACGATCATTTCCGTCGATCGCTCCGCCGCGATGCCCACCAGCTCATCCGGTCCGACTCCCTGCTCCCGCAGTCTCCGTGCAAGACGATTCGAACGGGCATTCAGCTCTGCGTAGCTTAGACACTCTTCTCCGTACACAAGCGCTGTCCGCTCCGGCGTTCGCTTTACTTGTTCCTCGAACAGGCTGTGAATCGTCTTCTCCTTCGGATACGGCGCTTCCGTCCGGTTGAACACCGCCAGCCGCTCGCGCTCTTCCTCTGACAGCAGCGTCAACTCGCCCAGTTCGCAATCCGGATAATCGGCCAGTTGATTCAAAACAAACAAATATTGTTCCGCCATCCGCTCAGCGGTAGTTCCGGCAAACAAGGCCGTACAATATTCCAGGCTGAACGACAGTCCATAATCGGTCTCCACTCCGTTCAGCGTCAGATCGAACTTCGCTACCGTCGAACCGCCTTCATATGGCTTGAATAACAGTTGTTCAATATTTTCCTGCGTGACGTCCATATTTTGAAGGGCGAACATGACATCGAACAACGGATTCCGGCTCAAATCCCGGCGGATATCCAGTTTCTCAACGAGCTCCTCGAACGGATAATCGGGATGCTCGAACGCTCCCAGCGTCCGCTCCTTCACGTCTTGCAAATAGGTACGGAAAGGAAGCTCCTTATTGGGAAAATTTCTTAGCGCAAGTGTGCCTACAAACATGCCGATTAGTGATTCTATATCCCCATGTTTGCGGCCGGCTATCGGCGTTCCCACAATTACATCCTCTTGTCCGGAATAACGGGACAGCATAATCGTAAAGGCTGCCAGTAAAACCATATAAAGGGTTGCCCCATGCTCTGCTCCAATAGCCTGAAGGCGATCCGTCAGCTTCTTGTCCGCATGGAAGCGGATAGCTTCGCCCTCGAACCGCTGCACTTTGGGCCGCGGGTAATCTGTCGGCAAATTCAAGACTGAAACTTCACCAGAAAACGTTTGCAGCCAGTACGCCTCCTGCTTCCTCATTTCCGCGCCTTGAAGCAGCTTCTGTTGCCAGACCGCATAATCTTTATATTGGATAGGGAGAGCAGGAAGATCCGCCCCTTTGTATAATCGCGAGAATTCATCCACCAACACTTGCATGGATACCCCGTCCGATATTAAGTGATGCATATCGAGCAACAAGAGATACCGCGCATCGGACACTTTTGCTACTTCAACGCGCAGCAGCGGGGCTTTGCCTAACTCGAAGGGACGGACAAATGCTGCAATGTGATCTTCTACTCGTGTCTCCTCAATCTCCCGCACCTCAATTGTGAAATCGACTGTCGGATGAATAACTTGAACCGGTCCTCCATTTTCCCAAACAATAGACGTTCTCAGCGTCTCATGCCGTTCAATCAACTGTTGAAAAGCGGATCCCAACTTCTGAAGGTCAAGATTACCTTCTGCCCATAAAGCGCCCGGCATATTATAATTCGTACTGTTCCTGTCCATTTGGTGAATGTAGGCCAGCCTTTTCTGGGCGGACGATAACGGATAATAGGCTCTGTTGTCAGCCTTTGGAATAGCCGTATATGTGCGGCGGTCGGCTTCCTCGATCCGCTGCGCCATACGTTCAAGGACGGGATGATTGAAGATATCCCTTAATGGCAGTTCAACATGGAACTCTTTATAAATAGCCGACATTAAAGAAGTCGCTTTGAGCGAATGGCCACCCATATGAAAAAAGTGATCCGATCGGCCAACATCCCTTTGTCTCAAAACGGACTCCCACAAAGCTGCAAGCCGTTTCTCTGTCAGCGTCTCAAGCGGTTTAAAGTTGTCATTCGCTCGTCTGCCTGCCGCATTCGGAAGTCTGCTTCTGTCAATTTTTCCGTTGGAGGTTACCGGCAATTGCTCCATCACGACGAAGAAAGACGGGATCATATAGAAAGGCAGCGTTCTGGACAACTGCTCGCGAATCCACTCCGCGGTTACCTCCGACCTTACGACCAAATAGGCGCATAAATACTTTTCGTCCTCCTCTTCTTCTTCCTTCGCAATGACAACCGCTTCCCGAATCGGTTGCAGCTTCATCAATTGCGCTTCAATCTCTCCAAGCTCAATGCGGAACCCTCTAATTTTCTCCTGGTGGTCGATGCGTCCCAAACACTCAAGCTCCCCATTGAATAGCCTCTTGACCAAATCGCCGGTCCTATACATCGTTTTACCGAGCCTGAATGGATTGGGAAGAAATTTTTCTTTGGTGAGCTCGGAACGGTTCCAGTAGCCTTTGGCTACTCCATCGCCTGAAATGTATAATTCGCCTACCACCCCGTACGGTACGGGGCGGAGCTGATTGTCAAGAACATAAAGTTGCACATTGTCCGCCGGCACGCCAATCGGAACGTATTCCCGCCCCGATCCGGGCTGGAACAAATGAATCATGCATCCCACTACCGTTTCAGTAGGTCCGTATTCATTAAATATACTTATCTTTCCGCCGAACTGGTTATAAACAGCCTCCGCCAAGGAAGACGTCAGGTTTTCTCCTCCGACGATTATAGACTTTAAACGATGATGATCGTTTAAAGGCAAACGTCGAATCAGCTTCAGATGTGTAGGCGTCAACTTAATAATATCGACGCGGTCATCCCGGATAATCTTTTCTAGCAGCAAGGCACGGTCTTCTCCATTGTAGATAACAATGCTGCTGCCGGTCGTCAGCGGACAAAAGATCGACGTTACCGTCAAATCGAAAGAGATGGAAGAATAAAGCGGGAAATCAGCTTCTCTTCCGCCCGCATAAGTTTTATTCGCCCAACTCACATAATTGACGAGTCCCCCATTCGTAATCATGGCTCCTTTCGGAATGCCAGTTGTCCCGGAAGTATAAATCAGATATGCAAGATCCTCTCGGTTGTAATCCAAATGAAGACGGTCACTGGAGTATAAAGACAGTTGACGAAGATCATGCTGAAACTTCGTTTTAGCAGGCTGATCCGTTGAAAGTCGCGATGCCGACTTATCCACTTCGATAACGGCATCGTAACGAAACCTAGTCAATTCGTTGGCAATCGTATGTTCTTTAGTAGAAAAAGACACATTTATAATTTCAGGATAATCAGCCGCCCAATCCCTAATGAAATCTTTCGCTAGAAACAGTTCTTCCGAAAAATCGGTTTTGGTCGGGCATTCCGGGTATTCCGCCTTAAATGCAGCCAAAGATTGCAAAAGTTCGTCTTTGCGTTCTTGATCCATAATGTCACCCAAAAATATCGTGCCTTTATCCCCCAGCTTGCTTAACGCCTTGCCCAGAACTTGGCGCAAATAGTTATGGCCATGGAAGGACTGGACAACGCTGTTCAAAATAACGACATCGAACCCTTCATGCTCCAATTCATCCAGCTCATGAGCGGCAAGACAAATCAGCTCGACATTGTTGATTTGCCGCTCTTCGGCCTGTCTTATCCCTTTCTCAATAATGACGCCGGACAAATCTGTTCCGCAGTAAAACTGAACGTAAGGCGCCAATTTGAACATCGTTAAGCCGGAAGCGCAGCCAAGCTCAAGCAATTTGGCGGATTTATGGAGAAGCGGTTGCAGTTTTACAAGTGTATTCTCGGAATATTCATCCATCTCCTCCGGAGAGAACAATAGTCCCGTGTAGCTGTTCACCCAGCCCCCAGCGGCAATATCGTCATCGGCGGTATCTCCGATATATTCCCAGAGCTCTTTATTCATCAACGTATTGTGGACACTTTCCCGTTCCTCATAAATATTGGAGCTGTCCAAATACAGACAGCCTTTCAAATCTTGACATTCCCATTGAAGAGCATTTGTTTCCCTCACATATTTTTTCTGAGAGAGAAGCACCCGCATGCAGGTGTCGGCAATAATAAGCTTCATTCTCTCAAACGGAAGATTCGAATCGATCGGAACGTACGCCGCTCCGGATTTCATTACGCCCAATATAGCAATAATTTGATCAATGGAATTGTCCAACAGAATGCCTGCATATTGCCCAGGCCCTATTCGATGCTCCGCTATCAAATAACGGGCGATCCCATTGGAGCGTTCGTCCAGTTCTCTGTAAGACATCTCCTTATCCTCAAAGTAAAGAGCCGTTTTACTTGGCGTTTTCTGTACTTGTTTTTGGAACAATTCAATAATCGTTGTATCTGGGTAGTATTGCTCCGTTTCATTAAGCTTTTCCAAAAGATGAACCATTTCTGGCTCATCCAGCAGCTGCATTTCGCCGATCAGACGATCGGGCGCATGGACCGTCTGGGAATAAAAATAGAACAACTGATCCGCTATCCGGTCGATTGTCACTCTATCGTAGCGATTGGCATTATATTTAACGCATAAGGTCAATGGCCCGCTGCTCGAAATTGTAATCACACAGTCATATGCCGCTGCTTCAATACGGTCCGTATCATGAATAGAATCGATGCCTGCGATGATATGAAACTGCAGGCGGTCTCCTCCATCCTGCTGAAGCCATTTCCTTAACTGATCGATTGGAAATGCATCGTGTCCATTCGCATGCGTCACTTCTTCTTTAACGGAGGCAAGCAATTCCCGGAATGACTTTTCCGAATTCACCACAATCCGGAACGGCAGCACAGGGTTAAAAACAAATGCTTCATTGCGTGCCGGAGGCATTCCAAATAGCACATCCGATTGCTCGTTATATCTGCTAAGCAAGTATCCGACACCAGCCATTAGAAATATAAACAGCCATTGATCCGACTGCTTCGTGATGAAACCGATTTTCTCTGCAATCGGCTCCGGAAACGGGTACAAGCGGGTTTCAACGAGCGGCTCGGTACCCGGACGGTTAAAATCCTCCGGAAATTTGCCGATGTGCCAGTTGCCTTGCAATTTATCCGTCCAAAACTGCCTCTCACCTTCGAGCTCCCTGCTAAGTGCCAGCATATTTTTTGTAATTTGGTCTACCATTGACGTTTCACCCGCTCACCATAAAATATCTTCCAAGTCAGAAAACACATTCTCGCCCTTGAATGCAACGTTTTTATGCAAGTTCATATCTTTAATTGGCATAAGTGTATTCTCCGCTGCCATTGTCAACAGCCTAATAAAGTCGGCGAGCAGTCTCTCCATTGTTTCTGCTTTGAACAACTGCGTGCTGTATTCTATTTCAATGCCGATTTCTTCATCTAATTCCGCAACAAACATCGTCATATCAAACTTTGAAGTTTTTGATCCGACTGGAAGCAGTTGCACAGATGCCCCTCCGAATGTCAGCTCGGAATTACCCCTATCCATATTTTGCAAAACAATAGAAGCGTCGAACAGCGGATTACGGTTGGCAGGCACATCATGTGCAAGCTCTTCGACCAGCGTTTCGAAAGGATAATCCTGATGTTCGTAGGCTTCTAGCAATTGATCCCTTACTTCACCCAAAAATTGAAGAAAGGACTTATCCTGCCCAGGCTGGCTTCTCAATACGAGCGTATTGACGAACATTCCAATCATCCCTTGCAGATCGGCATGCGACCTGCCGGCAATGCCGCTTCCCACAACGATATCTTCCTGACCCGAATATTTGGATAGCAAAATAAAATAAGTGGTTAAAAGCACCATATACAGCGTACCGTTCTGATCTCTTGCCATTATGCGAAGCTTGTCCGCCAACCCGCTTTCTACGATAGCCTGAACACTCGCGCCATCCAGACTACGCAGAGCAGGTCTTCTATAATCGAGAGGGAGCTCCAGCATAGGGACGCCGTCTTTAAACTTGTTCAGCCAATAATTTTGTTGTCCCTCAATTCGCTGCATGCCAATTGGGCTTTGCTGCCAAACCGCATAATCCTTATATTGAAGTGCAAGCGGCGGCAATTCCTGACACTCGTACAACTGAACCAGTTCGTGAATGAATATGCCGAGAGAGCTGCCATCCGAGATGATGTGATGCATATCAATCATGAACACATGCACTCCCTCCCCAATTTTAAACAGAGCGGAACGGAACAATGGCGGCTTTCCAAGGTCAAATGGAGCTATGAAGCGGCTTGCAGCTTTGTCCAGCTCTTCATCCTGCAACGGTATATAGTCGAATGCCGCATCGTTCAGGCAAGGATGCACTCTCTGAACCGTCACCCCTTCGATCTCTTCGAAGGAAGTGCGAAGAAGCTCGTGCCTTTCCACTAATTTCTCTATAGCATTCCGGAAACGGCCAATATCGAGTTCTCCTTCAATCTTGAGCTTGAACGGCATATTATAGGCGACATCCCCTGCGTGCTGCTGCAAAATATACAATCGCTTCTGCGCTGTCGACACCGGATAGTAATCTCGCTCGCCGGACGGCTCAATGGCATTGAACGGAACTCCCTCTGTCTGTTCAATCACGTGCGCCAACTGTTCAATGGTTGGCTCTTGGAACAATATTCCTAGAGGCAGCCTAACATTCAGCTCTTTATGCAGCAGCGTCATTAGCGATACGGCTTTGAGTGAATGGCCGCCCCTCTCGAAAAAGTTGTCCTTCACGCCGATGTGCCGGACTCCAAGCACGTTTTGCCAAATTTCAGCAAGCCGCAATTCGAGAAGCGTTCTAGGCGATACAAGCGTTCCTTGGTCCACTGCCGTCTCTTCAGGCAACGGCAACGCTTTTCTGTCAAGCTTGCCGTTCGGAGTTAGCGGGAAATGCTCCAGAGTGATGAAATGTGACGGTATCATATAGCTAGGCAACAGTTCGCCAATAAATTGGCGAAGCTCTCCCGGATCGCTCTCTCCGTCAATAATCATATAAGCTCGCAGTTCCAGCTCTCCACATGCATCCTCACCCGCAACAACGACCGCTTCTTTCACTTTCTGGTGCGCTTGCAGCCTTGACTCAATCTCCCCTAGTTCAATGCGGTATCCTCTAATTTTGACCTGATGATCGATTCGTCCCAAATATTCTATCGTCCCGTCAGGAAGCCATCTGGCCAAATCCCCCGTCCGGTACATCTTCTCTCCAGACGCATACGGATTGTTCATAAACTTATCCGTCGTCAGCTCCGGCCGGTTCAAATAACCGGAGGCAAGGCCAGCTCCCGCGATGCACAGTTCTCCCGGTACGCCGATCGGTTGGAGCATGAAAGAAGCATCCACCACATACAGCCTCACGTTCGCGATCGGGAAGCCAATCGGGATATGGAGACGGTTTCCATCCTCCGCTTTTACCGCATAACGAGAGGCATAGACAGTTGCTTCCGTCGGCCCGTACAGATTATCCAACTGGGCCGTCATCTTCCCTTGTTCCTGAAGACGGACGAACTGCTGAATGACAGTCGCTTTAAGCGCTTCTCCCGCCGAAAAAATATATTTCAAACGGCCTGTCCCCTCTTCACTGTTATCCAGTTCGTCCAGCATCGCTTTCAGCATGGAAGGAACAAAATTGATGTGCGTAATTTGAAAATCTTTAATCGCCCGGATAATCTGCGACGGCATTTTCTCCTCCCCTGGAGGCAGGATAGCAAGCTTACCGCCGCCAACAAACCAGCCGAACAGCTCGGCCACCGATACATCAAATGTAAAGGAAGTTTTCAGCAAATAAGTATCCCGCTCTTCCAGCGGGTAAGCTTCTTGCAGCGCTCTCAACAAGTTCACCGCGTTGCGATGCTGAACCATTACGCCTTTCGGCTCTCCCGTTGATCCTGACGTGTAAATCACGTAAGCCAGATCGCTGTCCAACGAAGTTCCCTTCGTCCTCCTAGAAGTTACTCCACTGGTCCGTACGTTCCGGTCGAGCTTGACTTCAAGCGTTTGAATGCCTTCGGCGAACAAGTTTGTTAACCGTTCTTTGTGAAGGGCGGTCACAAGCATAGCAGAAGCTTTCGAATCCTCCAGCATGTACCTGATACGATCCTCCGGATGATCAGGATCAATCGGCATATAAGCAGCTCCCGCCTTCAGCACAGCCAATATCGCGACGACCATTTCAATCGAACGTTCCATAGCAATGGCCACGATTTGATTCCGAGAGATGCCGCTGGACTGCAGCCACTCGCAAATAAGTTCCGCCTGCTCGTCCAATTCTCTATAAGTAAGCCGATATTCCCCAACTGATACAGCTGTCTGCATCGGCCTTTGTCCGACTTGTTCTTCGAACATCTCGTGAATCGTCTGACCTTCTGGAAAAGCAAAGCCTGTATCGTTAAATTGCCTTAGCAAAAGGCCGCGTTCCTCTTCATTAATTAATTGCGCTTTATCAATCCGTTGTTCCGGCTCATGCAGTATGCGTTCTATAACGGCTAAGTAATAATCGATCATTCGCTCAACCTGTTCCCGGCTTAGCGCCCCAGCATGGAAATGAACGGATATGACCGGCTGCTCGAATGTGGCCGACAGCGTAAAATCGAGCAGCGTATTCGTATTCTCATATCCGTTAACCGCCAGCTCTTCATTCGATCCGGCAATTCCTGCATCCACAAACCGGTTCATATCCTCAAGGACGTGGAAATCAATATAATTGAAGAAAGTATCGAATATCGGGTTCCGTTCGGAAGGACTTTCTCCGATCGCCTCTACAATTTCCAGAAGAGAAAGTTTTCCATAAACTTTGACTTCTTCCATCTTGCGTTCGACACCCTTGATCCAATCTTCCCATGTCATACCCTTCTCTACTTGCATTCGTACAGGGACGGTATTTAAAAAACAGCCGATTATCCGATCTCCATCCTCCACGACGGGACGATTATGTTCCACTATACCGGCAACCACGTCGTTCTCATATGACACCATTTGCAGCATCATGAAGTAAGCGGCGGCGACGATATTTTTTATCGGGGAGTTCCGGCGGCTTGCGCCCTCCTTCCATTCGTTCCACCTATTCCACTCGATCGCACGGCGGATCGTGGATTTTCCCTGCTGCTGGGCTCCGTAATCATGTGACAGTTCCAACCGTTTGTAGCCATCCAGTTCCCGCTTCCAGTAAGACTTTATTTCCTCGTTCCGTTTAAGAACGAGCTGTTCGACCACAAATGACTTATAACGGCTGGCCAGCGGTTCCGGCTTAAAACTGCGGTCCTTCCTCAGCTCGACATACACCCGCAGCAGTTCCGTCATGAAGGACGCGACACTCCACCCATCCATAATGGCATGGTGGAAAATCCAGCAAAGCGCAAACCGGCGCTCTGAAAGCCGGTAGACTTTCATCCGGAACAGCGGAGCTGCAGTCAGATCAAAGCCGCACAGTCTGTCACGCTCCAACTCTTCCTGGATGAAACGCTCCTGTTCCTCACGGCTTTCTTTCCCGATATCTGCAAACTCAAGAGGAAGCGGAATTGTCCTGTGTATTGCCTGAATACCCCCCTCTTCCAAATGAAGGCTCGCTCTCAGCATTTCATGCTTGTTCGTCATACACTCCAGTGCTAGATGCAGTAGATCGAGATCAAAGGAATCCTCTTCCCACTGGTATACGAATTGATCGTGATAAAGAGCGGCATCCAGATACAGCAGCGAGTAATGAACCATTCCTTTCTGTATATCGCTCATCGGATAAATATCATCCAGCGAAGCGTCCGCCAGCAGTCCCCTTGTATCCCAAAGCTTTGTCTTTAACAGCTCCAGTTCGGTTTCTACTTCCTCGTAAGCGGGATTGACAACGGACAGCCCTCCGTTTTCTTCCATATGAGAGACAAGTCCTCGAATCGTAGGTTTTTTATACAGATCCGCCATTTGCAAACGAATGCCGAATGTTTTATTGATCGTATCGATGAGCCGGATGCCTTTAATCGAATCTCCTCCCAAACTAAAATAGGAATCGTTCACCCCAATATTATCCAGTCCGAGAGCCTGTTCCCATATAAGCGCCAATTGAAGTTCTCTTTCATTAGACGGAACAGCATATGCGGCCGAGACATATAACCCAGCTTCAGGGTCCGGCAGCCCTTTGCGGTCCAGCTTTCCATTCGCTGTTATCGGCAGCGCATCCATCACGATAATATGCGACGGTATCATATAAGCCGGCAAATGGCAGGACAACATTTCTCGTATGTCGGCATCCTTGCCTTGTCTTCGAACGACATATGCGCAAAGAAATAATTCTCCGTTCCGGTCTTCTTTGGCCAGTACAGCCGCTTCCTTCACTTGCTCGTGCTGCTGCAGAACCGCCTCAATCTCGCCCAGCTCGATCCGGTAGCCCCGGATTTTCACCTGCTGATCGATGCGACCAAGGTATTCGAGATTACCGTCCGGTAGCCATCTCGCCCAATCTCCCGTCCGGTACAGCCGCTCACCGTTCGGATGCTGCACGAACTTCTCTTCCGTCAGCTCCGGGCGGTTCAGATAGCCGCGCGCCAAGCCCGTTCCCGCGATGCACAGCTCCCCCGCTACCCCGATCGGCTGCAGTCGCATGCTTCCATCTACCACGTACATCCGCGTATTCGCGATCGGCTTCCCGATCGGCACTCGCTCTATTTCCTCTCCTGACGGCACCTCGTAGCACGTCACGTCCACTGTCGCCTCCGTCGGGCCGTACAGGTTGATCAGCCGCGCTCCGCTTTCTTCCATCAGACGGTTGAATCGGTTCGCCTTCGCCGCGTCCAGCGCTTCCCCGCTCGCGAATACTTGCCTTACGCTGCTCAGCTTCCCTCTTTTCCCCGTCTCCTCGATATGACCTAGGAACGCTCCTAGCATCGACGGTACGAAATGCAGCGTCGTCACCCCGTCTCGCTCGATCGTCTCCGCCACCTGCGCGGGATCCTTCTCCGCTCCCGGCTCCAGCAGACTCACCTTCGCTCCGTACATCCCCCACCAGAACAGCTCCCACACCGACACATCGAAGCTGATCGGCGTCTTCTGCAGCACCACGTCGCCTTCCGTCAGCGGATATGCCTGCTGCATCCAGTGCAGACGGTTCACCGCCGACTCGTGCTCCACCATTACTCCCTTCGGATGGCCTGTCGAGCCCGACGTATAGATCACATACGCCAGATTCGTGCTGCATGACTTCCGCTCCAGCCGCTCCGCCGATTCTTCCCTACACTCCCCGGCCTTGAGATCCAGCACCGCTCGATCCGGACCGTACTTCCCTTCGCTTTCTCCCGCTGTCAGCACAATCCGTGCACCGCTGTCCTCCAGCATGTATCGGATTCGCTCCTCCGGCAGACTAGGATCGATCGGCAAGTATGCCCCGCCCGCTTTTCCGATTCCCAGCAGCCCGACCATCAGCTCCGGCGAACGCTCCATGCAAATACCGACCACGTCGTCGCTCGTTACGCCCAGCTTCCTTAGCAATCGCGCCGCTTGGTTCGACTGTTCGTCGAGCTCCCTGTAGCTCAGCTCCCGCTCCCCGCACACCACTGCCGTCCGCTCCGGCGTTCGGCTCGCCTGCTCCTCGAACAGACCGTATAGCGTCGCTCCTCTTGGATACTCCGCTTCCGTTTCGTTGAACGCCTTCAACAGATCACAATCTTCATGGCTTACCAGTTCAATGCCTGATAGCGCGGCATCAGGATCGGCTAACGACCGGCTCAAAAATTGCTCAATCGCAGCCGCAACTCTTTCCACATACCCCTCATTAAACAATCGGGATTGATAGACTACAGAACAGCGCAACCGTTCCTTCTTAATCGAAAAGTCAAAGAACAGATCAAATGCAATGCTTGCCGGATCGAATTGAGGGTGCAAGCTATTCAACCTGATCAATGTATGTAAAGGAGATTCGCCTATCGCCGTCTTCAAAGGGAAATTCTGATGACGGTACGCTTGCATCATCGTTTCTTTTACCGAAGCCAAATAGCTTCTGAAACATTGCCCGCTCTGCGGCTCATGATTAAAGACAACGATGTTATTCGCCTCGTCGTGCAAGGTATTCAATACGGGGGAGGCTGCAATTGCCCGCAACACGCCCGAAAATCTATGCTGCACGTACAGCAAAGCCGATAGAAGAACGGTAAATATTCCTATATCCGAACCCTTGCAAAGCTGCTGAACCAATCTGGAAAGCTCGTTGGGCAATACAAAATTGAAACATTTGTTGCCGCCGGATTCGCTCTGCAAAGGAGTTTTGTCCTTAAATAAAGTAGCGGGAATATCACCTGACAGCTGTTCTTCCCAGAACAAAAGTTCCGTTTTAAATTTCCCGTCATAGGATAGCTTCTTCCAAACATATGGATCCATTTTCATAGACAGCGTTCTCCCTTGTGGTTTACTCTCCCTCTTAGGTCCCTTTACTGAATAGGGGGGCATCTGTCGAGGATGCCCCGACTTTCTAGAAATGAAAGGAAAAGTTTTCAATTACCGCAGCTTGTCCATTGTTCGAATAGCCGATCAAATCAATCTCGTCCAGAGACGCTTCCGGATTCTCCACAATAAAGGAAAGCACTTTCATATAGTCCTCGCCGAGCCCGTTGATCGTTGAACGTTTATATAAGGATGTTGCAAACTCAAACGTCAGCAAGATAAGGTCCGCAGTCTCTGCTGCGTAAAGAGACAGATCGAATTTGGCATGCTTCTGGTTCAATTCGAATGGAACAAGCCGCAACGCGGACTCTTCCTTTCCGGCATGCTCTTGGCTGACTAATGAAAACAACGCATCGAATAGCGGATTTCGGCTTACATCTCTCTCAAGACCCAATTTCTCAACGAGTCCATCAAGTGGATAATCCTGAGCCCCAAAGGCGAGAAGCGCGCGCTCCTTAACTTCCTGCAAATAAGAAACGAACGACAGTCCCTGTCTCGGAGAGGTCCTCATCGGCAATGTTTTTACAAACAATCCGATGACTTGATCCAACTCCGCGTGAGGTCGTCCAGCAACCGGTGTTCCGACCACAATATCGTCTTGCCCCGAATATTTAGCGAGCAATACCGTATATGCGGACAACATAACCATAAACAGCGTCGTTCCCGTATCTTTTGCCAGCCGCCGCAACTCTGCTGTCCTGTTGGCATCAATCTGAAGATCAATCGTATCCCCTTCGAACTGCTGGACGGCAGGCCTTGTGTAATCGGTCGGCAGTTCCAATAACGGGGGGCCATCCGCAAACGTGTTTGTCCAAAAGGCTTCTTGGCGCGCCATCTCGTCGTCCCCAAGCCTTTCATGTTCCCAAACTGCATAATCCTTGTATTGAATGTCAAGATCCAAAAGATCTTCCTCCGCGTACAGCCGTACAAATTCTTCCATTAGCACTTGTACGGAAACTCCGTCAGATATAATATGATGCAGGTCATAAAGAAACCAATCGCTCTCTTTCTCTCTTTCAATTACACACGCGCGAAACAGGGGGCCCTGTTCTAAATCAAATGATCTAAAAAAGCTGTCCGCAAGTTCCGGAGCATCCCCGTTCTTCTCCACGAAATGTTCCAGCTTGAATGCTGTCTGTTCGTGAATCCTTTGGATCAGCTCCCCGTCAACCATTCCGAATGTCGTACGGAGTGAATCATGCCTTCTGATGAGTCGATCCAGCGCTTTCTCCATAAGCGCTACATCCGGCTTCCCTTCTATATTGAAAGCGCCCGGCATATTGTAGCTCTGGGTCCTATCTCCCAACTGATTGAGAATGTACATTCGTTTCTGCGCTGATGTTGCCGGATAATAGTCCCGGTGAGCCGCCTTATTAATCGACACAAATACAAGTTCCTTCTTCGCCTCGATGCAGGCTGCCATGTCCTCCAATATCGGCGCTTCGAATACGTTCCTAAGCGGAAAGCTGACATGCAGCTCTTTTTGAATGCGGGCCGCAAGCGCTGAAGCTTTCAACGAATGACCGCCTCGTTCAAAAAAGTGGTCCCTTATTCCGATTCTTCCGGCTCCCAGCACGTCCTGCCATATCTCAACGAGCATCTTCTGCAGCTCTGTTGTCGGCGACACGTAAACTTCTTCGCCTACGGAGCTCTGCGGCGCGGGAAGCGACTTGCGGTCCACCTTTCCATTTGGCGATAAAGGCAGCCGGTCCATCGTGACGATGTAGGACGGAATCATATAACCGGGCAGTTCCTTGCCCAGTTGCCTTCTCAGTTCTCCAAGGCTGATATTTCCCTCCGTTACTACATAGGCGCATAAATCCTGACCGCCATCTTCATCCTCACTTACCACGACGGCGGCTTCCGTCACCTTCTCATGGGCAAGCAGCTTAGCTTCGATTTCGGTCAACTCGATCCGGTAACCCCGGATTTTCACCTGCTCGTCAATTCGACCCGCATATTCAATTGTCCCGTCAGGCAGCCATCTGCCCCAATCCCCCGTCTTGTACAATTTCCCTTCTGTCAGGAACGGATGATTGATAAACTTCTCCGCCGTTAACTCCGGCCGATTCAAGTATCCTCTGGCAAGTCCTGCGCCTGCTACCGCAATCTCGCCCGCAATGCCCACCGGCTGAATATTGCCGCATCGGTCCAAGATGTGAACCTGAACATTAGGAACAGGCACGCCGACGGTAACCTTTCCGCATCTTTCCATCCTTCTAAGCCAGCTTGTAATGACACTATTCTCGGTTGGTCCGTATTCATTGACCATCTCCGCATTCGGTGCCTTTGCCCGGCTCTCTGCAATTAACCTCTCTGTCACCATTTCGCCTCCTAGAGACGCAAAACGGATAGAATGCAGCTCGCCTTGCTCGGCAGATGATAATATCGCCCCGTAGAGAGCCGGCACACAACTGATATGAGTGACGCCGCAGGCCATTATTGCCGCCTTAATAGCTTGCGAATCCTTGCTTTCGTTGTCGTTAAGCAGCAAGACGCGCGCTCCCGACAACAAAGGTGTAAAAAAGCTTGTAATCGACCCATCGAAGGAGAAAGAAAACAACTGCAGAACAAGGTCTCTCTCCTTCATGGCGTATTCGTTTACCCGCCAGCTCAGTGTATTGACTATAGCTCGGTGTTCCACGACAACCCCTTTCGGGAATCCGGTCGAACCGGATGTATAAATGACATAAGCCATATCTGCCGCGCTTGCTTTCGATTCCAGATTGGCAGCGTCGCCTTCTTCCGCCATTTCCAACTCCAGCAGGTCAGCTCCCTCTGCCAAACTTGCCAGCTTAGCCTTCAAATGAGGCTGTACTAGAACGGTTGTCGCACCAGAATCGGCTATTATATAGCGAATTCTCTCCTCCGGATAGCCGGGGTCGATGGCGAGATAAGCGCCCCCCGACTTCAAAACCGCCAGCATTCCGACCCCGAGTTCGAAGGAACGATCTGCCATAATGGCAACTATGTCGTTCGGAACAACACCTTGTCCGCGCAGTTTTCGTGCCAGCCGGTTCGCCATCTCATTCAAAGCGCGATAAGTAAGACTTTGCCCTTCATATATCATTGCAGTTTGCGCCGGCGTTCGGGCGGCCTGCTCCTCGAATAGCGCATGAACGGTCATTCCTTCTGGATAATCGGCCCTTGCCGCATTAAAACCAACGAGCTGCCTGTGATCCTCTTCCCGCATGATCGACAATTTTTCAAGCCGCTCTTCAGGATGCGAAGAAACTTCGCTAAGCAGATGAATGAAACGAGCGAGCATAGTCTCCATAGTGGACTTTCGAAATAAGGAGACTCCGTACTGGATACTGATTTCAATCCCCGTTCCATGAACAGAAGCCTGCATGGACAAATCGAATTTGGATCTAGAGGATCCTTCCAAATAAGGATTGAAATGAAAATCTTCTTGTTCTACAACACCAATCGGCGATTTGTTCTCCATCGCAAACATCGTGTCGAACAGCGGATTGCGGCTCATGTCGCGCTCCAGATCCAGCTTCTCCACCAGTTCCTCCAGCGGGTAGTCCGCATGCTCGAACGCTTCCAGCGTCCGACGCTTCACTTCCGCCACCT
Organism: Paenibacillus oenotherae; assembly: GCF_019443105.1. Classification (GTDB taxonomy): domain Bacteria; phylum Bacillota; class Bacilli; order Paenibacillales; family Paenibacillaceae; genus Paenibacillus_Z; species Paenibacillus_Z oenotherae. Next base: position 129 of record NZ_JAHZIJ010000034.1, on the reverse strand, counting down.
GCTCCAGGAACGTCGCTTCCTTCTTCACTTCGTTACGCAGCGCCAGTGTCCCGACGAACATGCCGATGACCTGCTCCAAGTCCGCATGCGGGCGGCCCGCCACCGGCGTTCCAATGATGATATCCTCCT
>NZ_JAHZIJ010000033.1 GCF_019443105.1 Paenibacillus oenotherae | reverse complement strand
GTCACTATTCGCCTACGACGGTCAGCAACATCACCGCAACCGTACTGGAGGATATCCAGACGTGGCATCAAAGACCGTTGAAAAAGCGCTACAGCGTGATCTATCTAGACGGCATGTATGTGAAACTAAAACGCAGTACGGTGAGCGGTGAGGTCATCTACTTTGCTATGGGCATTGATGAAGAAGGACATCGTCAAATCTTGGGCTTCTACATTGGTGGCCATGAGAGCTCCAATGGGTGGAAGGACGTTCTTAAGGATCTGTATGCCCGTGGCGTGCATGAAGTCTTACTCGGTGTGTTCGATGGGCTCCCGGGTTTGGAGGATGCTTTTAAAGAGATGTATCCGCGGGCAGACGTTCAACATTGCATCGTACACAAAGTACGTTCTACGTTTCCAAAGGTTCGGGTCGAACACAAGACCGATTTTATTGATGGGCTCAAAACCATTTATAACGCACCCGACCACGAATGCGCCCTTGCAGCCTTCGATACCTTTAAAAGCAAATGGAACAAGCAATATCCGAAGGAAGTCGCATCGTGGGAAAACCAACTCTCCACCTTGTTGGCGTTTTACCATTATCCTGCGCAGATCAAAGCAGCCATCTATACGTCGAACCCCATTGAACGCATGAATAAAGAAATACGTAAGCGGCTCAAGCCTATGAACAGTTTAACGAACATGGATGCTGCAGAAAAAATTGTATACTTGGACACCATCGCCTACAACGAACGATTTGAGAACCGTGTCATCCCAGGTTTTGGCGATCCCGTTGTCAAACAAAAACTTAATGAGATGTTTGAAAAGCGCTATTCCTCGAATTCTGTTCAGTCGGATCCTCGGATCGAAAGTTAAAACAATGTGGTGGGGGGCGGAGGACTCCGCCCCCCACCACCAACACTTACCCGATGGGTATATCTACAAGCTTACACAAACTTCTTGACGCTGCCCTCAACGCTCCTTTTGATCGAAATGCCTGCACTTTCGCAGGCTTCCTCCTCTACCTGCCGGGTTGAAGACTCGTTCTATTGTTTGGGTTTTCTTTTTTCATATATTTGAGCACATCGTGCAATCAGATAACCGCATAAATAACTCGCTATAGGAATGCATGGAATTAGAGTTGCTGCTTTTCTTGATAATCCCTGGTCAACGAAATATGGATAGAAGATCGTATGCACAACAACCGTTACCACAACCATCATAAGAAGTGGAAGTAACTTATACATCGTTTTCATTAATTGCATAGACCAGTTGCATTGAATCGACAGAGTAAATTAAAAAAACGTTGCTAAGTATGTTGCTGCTACCCAACCTCCAAGAGTGGCGGCATGAGGTTGCAAGACTACGAGGGTACGCGGCTACATAAGACTTAGTGCTTTTCAACACCCTTGCATTCATTGTTCCACACCCTTTTATTAACATAGTTGCTTTTATTCAAACAAAGCTATGAGTACGCTTGCCACTTCTACTGTTGTACGATAATCCATTATGCCTTCTGCTTGTTTGCACATGATCTCCGTAGTCTCCGTAGTTCACCAAACGCACGACAGTCATTTACTTCGGGATCCACCGCAATATCGGCGCAGTAGTGGCATACACCCTCAGTATTAATAAAAAAATCGGGGGCATTCAAGGGGGCACAAGATGAAATCCTCTGCCACCATATAAATGCCCCCGATTCAAAACCCTCAAAACCCTTGATAAACCTAGGGTTTCCCTCTTAGTACAGCGTCAAATACTGATCGCGTTCCCATTGGTGAACCTGTGTACGGTACATATCCCACTCGATTTCTTTCAGCTCGTAGAAGTGGGCAAGCGCATGATCGCCGAGCGCATCACAGACAACTTGGCTGCGAAGCATCTCATCCAGCGATTCCTTCAGATCGAGCGGCAGGCTTGGAATTCCTTCGTCAATCCGCTCCTCATCCGTCATTACATAAATGTTGCGATCCGTTGGAGCTGGCAGTGGCAGCTTGTTATGGATGCCATCCAAGCCAGCAGCCAGCATTACTGCTAGCGCCAGATACGGATTCGCAGCAGGATCCGGATTACGCACTTCAACACGTGTGCTCAGGCCGCGCGATGCCGGGATCCGAATCATCGGGCTCCGGTTGCTTGCAGACCATGCAACGTAGCATGGCGCTTCATAGCCCGGTACGAGACGCTTGTAAGAGTTAACCGTCGGGTTCGTAATAGCTGCAAACGCACGTGCATGACGCAGAATGCCAGCCATATAATAACGTGCAGTCTGGCTGAGACCCAGCTTGTCGCTCTCGTCATAGAACGTGTTGACATTGCCTTGGAACAACGATTGGTGGCAGTGCATGCCCGAACCGTTTACTCCGAACAGCGGCTTAGGCATGAACGATGCATGCAATCCATGCTGACGGGCAACTGTCTTGACCACGAGCTTGAAGGTCTGGATTTGGTCTGCTGCTTTGATCGCATCCGCATATTTGAAATCAATCTCGTGCTGGCCTGGAGCTACCTCGTGATGGGATGCTTCGATTTCGAAGCCCATCTCTTCGAGCGTCAGAACGATTTCGCGGCGGCAGTTCTCGCCAAGATCCGTTGGCGCAAGGTCAAAGTATCCGCCTTGGTCATTAAGCTCCGTTGTAGGTTCGCCCTTCTCGTCAGTCTTGAACAAGAAAAACTCCGGCTCTGGCCCAACATTCATGGAGGTGAATCCAAGCTCCTCCGCTTCCTTCAAAACGCGCTTCAATATGCCGCGCGGGTCTCCAGCGAAAGGCGTACCGTCAGGCATATAAATATCACAGATCAGACGCGCTACACGATCCTGTGTTACCCATGGGAACACGACCCATGTATCAAGATCAGGATACAGGTACATATCGGATTCTTCTATACGAACGTAACCTTCGATGGAGGAGCCATCGAACATCATTTTGTTATCCAATGCTTTCTCTAACTGGCTTACTGGAATTTCCACATTTTTAATGGTACCAAGCAGATCAGTGAATTGCAGTCGAATAAAACGAACGTTCTCTTCCTTGGCAATACGCTTGATGTCCTCTTTGGTGAAACTCACGGAATCATCTCCCTTAAAATAGTGGATAACGCTAATTCTTGTTATAGAAACGGGACAGCTGGCCTTGAATCATCGAGGCCTTGCCCGGTCTCTTCTCCATAAGCTGCTGCTTCAACAATCGATGCAGCTGCGTGTCTGACAGCTCACGGCGTTTCACTTCCGATTGCTCACTGACAACGGTTGCCTCCTCCGATTCCTTGGAAACCGGATTCATCACTTGCTTAATACCAGCAATGTTGACACCTTTCTCTATCAGGGACTTAATCTCAAGCAGCCGCTCTACATCGTTGAAGGAGAACAGCCGTTGATTACCGGAAGTCCGAGCCGGAACAATGAGTTCATGTTGTTCATAATATCGGATTTGTCGAGCTGTCAAATCTGTCAGCTTCATGACGATGCCGATCGGAAAAAGCGCCATATTTCTGCGTAAATCGTCAGCCATGTCGTATCAACCTTCCAGTCTCTGATATGTATGCATCAATTGTACCGCTCTACCAAAAACGTGTCAAGATATGTAAGGTTTAATTACAATTAACCCTCGTTCCGCGAGCAGCAATAATGCGTTCAGAACCCCCAGTTTGACATGCGCATAAGTCAGTCCGCCTTGCATATAAGCAATGTATGGCTCACGTATCGGCGCGTCTGCTGACAGCTCCAGACTGCCTCCTTGCATGAACGTCCCGGCCGCCATAATTACCGGATGTTCGTACCCGGGCATGTCCCATGGTTCCGGCACGACATGAGAGTCAACAGCAGCGGCCTTCTGGATGCCCTGCACGAAGGCGATCAACTGCTCGCTGCCGGTGAATCGCACCGCCTGGATCAAATCTGTACGCGGCGCATCCCAGCGCGGATTGCTCTCGAAGCCAAGCCGCTCGAACATCGCAGCAGCGAACACACTTCCTTTAAGAGCTTGTCCCACCAGATGAGGCGCCAGGAACAGCCCTTGATACATCGCCCTGAGCGTCCCCAGCGTAGCTCCCACCTCGCCGCCGATACCTGGAGCAGTGAGCCGGAATGCAGCAAGCTCTACAGCCGCTCGCGTGCCCGCTATATAACCGCCGGTAGGCGCAAGTCCGCCGCCGGGATTCTTAATAAGCGAGCCCGCGATCAGATCGACGCCGACCTCTGTAGGCTCCAGCTCTTCCGTAAACTCGCCATAACAATTATCGACGAACACGATAACGTCCGGCTTTATAGATTTAACCCGCTGAACCATATCCCGAATCTCTGCCACAGTGAACGAGGCCCGCCAATCGTATCCGCGCGAGCGTTGGATTCCGACGACCTTCGTCCGTTCATTAATCCCGGAAGCAACGGCATCCCAGTCCACACCGCCTGCCGCTGTGAGCGCAGCCTCCTTGTACCGGATGCCGAAATCCTGCAGCGAGCCTGTCCCATCGCCGGGCTTGCCGATCACCTTGTGCAGTGTATCATAAGGCTTGCCCGAAATATAGAACAGCTCGTCTCCCGGACGCAGCAATCCGAACAAAGCACAGCTAATCGTATGCGTGCCGGATACAAAATGAGGACGCACAAGCGCTGCTTCCGCGCCGAACACATCCGCATACACCTCGTCCAGCACTTCGCGTCCACTGTCGTTGTAGCCATAGCCTGTTGAGCCGTTAAAATGAAAATCGCTGACGCGGTGCTTCTGAAAAGCGCTGATTACTTTCCATTGATTGCGCTCCGCAACAGTATCCATCCCGCGAAACACACCGTATACTTGCTCTTCGGCCGCAGACGCCCACTGCATTAATATATCCCAATTCTTATTCCCCTGATGACTCAATTCCGTTGTCTCTCCTCTGTTCGCACACTTTCGCAATCTTTGGCAATCTATTCGCAATCTATTTGCAAAATTCGGCTGGTTATATTATTGATGCTCGATATAAGACTCCAGCTTGTAGCCGTGAACCTCATAGTCCTGCTTATTCAATTCCACTGTCATCTTGAGCGTGTCGCCATCTACCTCTTGGTCAGTCACTTCGCCGGTCCGGTAGGCCAGTGCAATAAGATCGCCACGTTCAGCCGGAAAAATAAAAGTACGGGTATCCCCGGTCATCTTATCTTGGATCAATTGGCGAAGTTTTAGCAGATCATCCGCACAATAAGCGCTCATGACAAGCGTATTCTCATTGCTCGCAGGAATAAGCAGAGAGCCATCCTGACGGCAGAGATCGATCTTGTTGTAGATTGTTATCTGCGGCTTGCCTGCGGCGCCCAGTTCACCCAGTATCCGCTCCACGACGGCCTTCTGCTCCTCACGCATGGGCGAAGCGCTGTCTACGACATGCAGCACCAGATCAGCCTCGCACACTTCCTCAAGGGTGGCTCTGAACGCTGCGATAAGATCATGCGGCAAATTCTGAATGAAGCCAACCGTGTCGGTCAGAACGATTTCCTTGCCGCTTGGCAGCTCCAAATTGCGGGATGTAGGATCAAGCGTAGCGAACAGCTGATTCTCTACATAGACGTCCGCTTTGGTCATCTCCCGCAATAGCGTTGATTTGCCGGCATTCGTATAGCCGACCAGGGCCACCTGCTGCACTCCGGCTTTGCGCCTTCTTTCCCTATGCAGATTACGGTGGCGCACCACTTCATCCAGTTGGGATTTCAGATCGGAGATACGGCCTCTAATATGGCGGCGATCCGTCTCCAGTTTGGATTCACCGGGGCCGCGAGTCCCGATGCCGCCGCCAAGCCGGGACAGATTCTTCCCATGACCGGACAGGCGGGGCAGCAGGTAGCTAAGCTGTGCCAGCTCTACTTGAATGATGCCCTCCCGTGTCTTGGCACGCTGGGCGAAGATATCAAGAATAAGCTGCGTCCGGTCAATAATTTTCATATTCAGCGCAGCTTCCAGATTGCGAACCTGGGCGCCGGAGAGCTCCTGGTCGAATATGGCTGTTGTCGCTCCCAGCTCCTCTGCTGCTGCTCGCAGCTCCTCGACCTTGCCTTTGCCGATAAACCACTTCGTATCACGCGCTTCCTTCTGCTGCGTCATCATGGAGAGCACTTCCACACCTGCTGTCTCTGCCAGATTGACGAGCTCCTCTAGCGAATGCTCGGGATCAACCGAGGACCGCTTTATATCCGGCGTTATCAGACTGACCAGAATGGCGCGATCCTGCATATCCCTGTCCGTTTCATAAGTCGATTGTCTCATTCGTTAAATGTAACGCTCCTTCCAGGAGTGAAATCGCATTTACTTAGACTTCTTTACCTCGACTCCCACTTCATATCTTCAGGCCGTATAGCCATCAGCTCCTGCTTGCCAGGCGATCCGCTAGTATATTGACCCAGCAGTCGCACTGCCTGATGACGAAAAGCCTTCTCGATAATATTGCGGACATACCTTGCGTTGCTGAAAGAATACAGCGAAGCAGTCTTTTCCTGCATCAGGTGCTGCCGCAGCTTGAACAAGGTTTGCGGCATTAACGTATAATCCCGTTCCTTCGCCATCAACTCGGCAATCGCAATCAATTGATCGACGGAATAATCGTGGAATTCGATCTGAATCGGAAACCGGGACGGCAATCCGGGATTCGTCATAAGAAACTGTTCAATCTCAAGCGGATAACCCGCCAGAATAAGCACAAACTGGTTGCGATTATCCTCCATCGCCTTGACGAGCGTATCGATGGCCTCCTTGCCGAAGTCCTTCTCCCCGCCCCGGGCAAGACTGTAAGCTTCATCTACAAACAAGACACCGCCGAGCGCCTTGCGGACAAGATCGCGGGTTTTCTGGGCAGTATGGCCAATATATTCACCAACGAGATCAGCCCGCTCCACTTCAATCAAGTGGCCCTTCGACAACACACCCATCTTGTTGAACAGCTTGGCTACGATGCGGGCTATCGTTGTTTTGCCGGTACCGGGATTCCCCTTGAAAATCATATGATACACGTGCGAGCCGCCGGAAAGTCCTGCTTCTGTACGCATCTTGCTTATTTGCAGCTGTGCGAACACCTCATATACGAGCAGCTTCACATTGTCGAGACCGATCATAGGCTCCAGCTCACGCTGGATGTCTGCATACGGATCATTCGAGGTCAATGATTTGGCAGGCTGCAATGGTTCAACATCAAGCGCCTGAGCAGAGCTTGAAGCCGCATATGGCTCTTGACTGCGAAGTATGACATTTATTTGCCTGGATGGCCGCGCTCCGCTGCCGTTATGTCCTGTCGATATAAGCCGTTCACTCATCCTCTGGAATCACCGCTCCTTCGCAAACCGCATGATCCGGCTGCATTTGAATTTAATGGAAGGCCATCCGGCTTACACAAGCCGCATGCTCCATTGTATTCAATTGAAACGGGCCGTATTAACAGTTTTCAGGAGGACAAGCGCTCAGAACGAAGCTTCAGGCGCCTGAAATCCGAATTTCAGCAGGATGGAATCCAGCTTCCACTTGGTATAAGCCAGCACTTCACGGCTTTGGTTATAACTGGTCTTCAGCACCTTCGACTTAAAGCCGACCACCTCTGTCTCCTTGTAATCGAGATAACGGGCAATCTCGGCTGCTCTCGGCGCATGGTAATCATGGGTAACAATCAAGAAGCTTTTGAACCCGTTCTTCTTGGCTATGGCTTGGCTGAACAGCAGGTTCTCATAGGTGCTGCGCGCATCGTTCTCCAGAAACAGACGATCCGCGGGAACGCCCCTCTTCAGCAAATAATCGCGCATTCCTTCTGCCTCTGTCAGCGTGGACCCATTATGGTCATAGCCGCCGGAGAGTATCAAATATTGGACATTCTCCTGCTTGTACAATTCAAGCGCATGGTCGAGACGCTCCCGCAAGCCGGGGCTCGGCTCATTATCCCATAGAGCAGCCCCCAGCACGACAGCCGCGTCCGCTTGAGGAAGCGGCTTGGGCAGTTCATAGCTATTGATAACCCATAGCAAGTACGCGCACCAGAATACAGCGAGCGCAGCTATCCAGGCGCTTATACGCAGCATGAAGCGAATAGAGAGAAAGCGGCGGCGAGCGGGTTTCCTCCTGGATGCATGAACCTGTGTCTTCATGTCTCGCTCACTTCGCCGCTCTGCGTAACAAGCGCCTTTCTGTGCTTCAAGCTCAATGTGAAGTAGCGAAAGCGTCCATTACGTATTGTGGACAACAGCCGTCCGGCCGTCTTCCGCGCCAAAGCCGCATCCTTGCCAGTGACAATGCCTTGGCGGACCGCATCCTCCAATTCATCCTCATCCAGCAGAAACACTTCGCCGCTTGGCAGGACGACAACATCGAGATAAAGATCGTCGAACCAAGGCACCTGCTGATCCGTTAACCCTTGTGTCTTGCAAATATCGATATACCATTGAACAACACGATTCTTATCATCGAACATAGTCGTCACGACGAAATGCTCGCCCCGAGGGAAATGCTGCATCCACAAATATCCACGGTCCGCCAGGCACATTCTGCGGCCATTGTATTCTTTCCAAAGCGGTTCACGTAATTCATGAATCCGATACATGGTTACAAGTCCTCTGAACTCGTCGCCATCCATCGACAGACAAGTATAGCTCTTGCGCAGTATGCGCCGCCAATTGGCCCGGTCAGAAAATTTACGTTTCATACGGAACGACCTTTCCGTTAGGATCGTAAGCCTGCTTTCAAAAAAAGCTTACCACATCTTACCGCCTCTCACCAGCGAGGCATCCAAATTATCGCCACAATGCCTGCCCGCCGACCGGCATATAGGTATAGTATATGCAGAAGTTGAAAAAGGAGAGCCTATCGCTCTCCTTTCCTTCTATTTCTCTATAATGGTAATACTGGTAATTGTAATATCCTGAACCGGCTTGCTGTCGGTCATATCGGAATTGCCGGGTCCGACAGGTGCCGATGCGATAGCTTTTATCGTTTCCATACCCTCTGATACTTTGCCAAAAATCGTATAGATCGGTTGATTGTTCAAGCCTTCTACGTCCTTGCCCGAACCGATGAAGAACTGGCTCCCTCCCGAATCAGGCTGGGAGGTGTTCGCCATCGCCACAACACCCTCCTCATAGGTATGGCCGTTATTCAGCTCATCCGGAATGTTGTATCCGGGGCCGCCCATGCCGTTGCCCTGCGGATCGCCGGACTGGATCATAAAGTCGCGAATTACCCGGTGAAACTTCAGGCCGTCAAAATATTTCTCCCTCGCGAGGAAAACGAAGCTGTTCACTGTCTGGGGTGCGTCCTTCGCGAACAGTTCAACTTTGAACTCGCCCATCGATGTAACGAAAGCCGCCTCGTACGATTTGCTCGTATCAATGCTCATCTTGGGCATCTCAGGCCATTCCTTGACAGGAGGAGTCTCCTCTGGCTTCGTCGTGCTGTCTTCTGCTTGAGAAGCTCCCCCCTGCACATTATTGTCTGCTTCCTTTGCCCCGCATCCCGCGAGAGCAAGAGCCAAGCTTGCTGTGATGATGATTAGCACAATTCGCTGCAACGTCATTCTTGTTAACCTCCGGATTCCGTTTCATTGTTAATAATTGGAGCAGTCTCACCTTCTGGGGTTATATTCCCGCCCGGTTCTTCTGTAATAACGCCTCCGGTATTGGTTGAGCCGTTCCCTGTGCCCTCCGTGCCAATACCGCTATTGCCATTGCCGTTCCCAGTCCCGTTGCCAGGACCGGCGCCATTGTTCCCGGGGGTACCGCCATCAGGCGGCAGCTCGCCGCCATTGTCAATCCCGCCATTATCCGTTCCGCCATTGCCGGGACCCGGTTCGCTGCCGTCATCCGGCGGCAGCGTGCCGCCATTGTCCGGACCAGGCTCGACAGGAGTCTCAGGCTCCAGCTCCAACGCTGGAATCTCCACCTGGATATGCTCGGAAGGCTCGCTTTCGAGATTGTCTTTGGCATTATAGGCCGTAATGTAATATTGGTAGGTCAGTCCCGGTGAAATACTGAGGTCATCAACCTCAGATGCAGCAACCGCATCAAGCAGACGAGTAAATTCCGCTTCGCTCGTTTCCTTGCGGTAAATGCGGTACGTCATATCTTTGCCTTCAACCGGCGTCCACGTCAGCTTCAATGTGATTGTCTCCGGATTATACACCGCATTAAAATTCGTCACGACTGAGAGCGGCTTTTTCTCCTCGACATTATTCGGCTTTTTGAAGCTGGACTTCGGAACGTCCTTCATTGCTTCCTTCATAACTTTGGCGAACATCGACGCGGATTGCGAGCTGCTCTTCTTGAGCAGATGCTTCTTGTCCGTCTTGTCATAGCCCATCCATACAACGGCTGTCCATTCTGGCGTGTAGCCGGAGAACCAGGCGTCACGGTTGCCGCTTGATCTGAAATTTGGTATGCCGTGCTGCGTTGTACCTGTCTTACCCGCTACAGGACGGTCAATTCGTGCCCGCGTCCCTGTACCGCCTTTCTCCAGCACGCTCTGCATAATTTCCGTCAAATACCATGCGGTCTCTGCTTTAATCAGCTGCTTTGTTTTGGGTGCTTCATATTGATACTCGGTCTCGCCATTGCTATTGATCACTCTGAGCAAGGAATGCGCATCAACAGCCTTGCCTCCGTTAGCGAACACACTGTAGGCTGTCGCCATCTGCATCGGCGTGACACCCTTGGTGAGGCCTCCCAGCGCAATAGCAAGGTTGCGGTCATTCTTGCTGTCAAGATCAAAGCCAAGCTTCTCCGCAAAATTCAGTCCCGTCTTCACGCCGATCTCATTCAGCAGCCATACGGCCGATGCGTTCCTGGACTCCTTGATCGACTGGCGCATGCTGATCTCACCGATATACTTGTTCGCATTGGAATCGGTCGGACAGTAATTGCCATAGCAGCGCTTCTCGTCAAGCACATTCGTCCATGGATACCAATCCCCTGTCTCAAGTGCAGGGCCATACACTGTGATCGGCTTGAAGCCCGAACCCGGCTGGCGCTCCTTGACCGCTCGATTCCAGCCCTTGCGCTCATAATCGCGACCGCCAACCAGACCTTGAATATTGCCGGTGCGATGATCGATAATCACCATCGCGCCCTCAACCTGCTGTTCGTCAACGCTCTCCTCGAAGTTGGAATCATCCTTGAATTCCTTCTCCATCACGGTCTGCGCCTTGACATTCAACGTCGTGTACAGCTTGTATCCGCCGCTGCGCAGCTCTTCCTCCGTAATTCCTGTCACCCGCTCCGCCTCTTCAATGACATAATCGATAAAGGCCGGGAACTGCTGGCTGTCCGCAGAACGGACAGAAGGATCATATTCCCGTGCCTTCGCCTCGTCCATCTGCTCCTTCGTAATGTACTTCTGATCGTACATCAGCTGAAGCACAACTGCACGGCGCTCCTTCGACTTGTCCGGATTCGAGATCGGATTATAGGTGCTTGGAGCCTTGGGGATGCCCGCTAAGGTTGCGATTTCCCACAGCTCAAGCTCGTCAAGCGATTTGTTGAAATAAACCTTTGCCGCTGATTTGACTCCGTATGCATTTTTGCCGAAGAAAATCCGGTTCAGATACAGGGTCAGTATCTCATCCTTGGTCATCTGATTCTCCAGAGCGACCGCAATGGATGCTTCTGTTGCTTTACGGAAGAACGTCTTGTCACCGGACAGGAACAGGTTCTTCGCTAATTGCTGCGTGATCGTACTGCCGCCCTCAACAGCGCTGCGGGCCACGACGTCCTTGACTAGCGCACGGCTAATGGACCAGAAATCGATGCCGGAATGTTCCTCGAACCGGCGGTCTTCCGTAGCGATAACGGCCTCGCGCAATAATTTTGGTATGTCTTCATATTTGATAACCTCTCGATTTTGACGATACAGCTTGGTTACTTCGTTGCCGTCGGCATCATAGATAATGGAGCTCTCCGGCAGCTCGAACTTGTCCTTGTTCTCATCCAGTATCCGCTCCCCGTTCAAGACGACAAGCAGGTAGCCGATAATTCCGCATATAACGGCGACGGCCGTGGCGAAGAATAGCCAGACGAGCGCTTTGCGTCCTGAGAACCGTTTCTTCCCCTTCTTCTCGCGTTTGCCTCTCACGTTCTTACGCGGTGAATCTGATTTGTTGCTTGGTCCATCAGCCATAGCCGATTCCCCTCCTGAATCATGACGAGTATCTCTCGTCTCTATTTATACCCTATATGTCTAAACGGCAACGGTACGTATGAAACAAAGTTTCATGACCGGGAACGAGAAGAGCAACCCTGCACGTGGGCGGGTTGCTCTTCTCGTGCCGCTATCCAATTAAACGCAACACCGTTTGAAAAAGTTTCAAATTGATCTAATCGGTGCTACGCTTCGTTTGATTGCTCTTGCTGCATTAGCGAAACATTGCGTTGCGGAGTAAAGGTTGAGATCGCATGCTTGTACACCATTTGCTGGCGCCCTTCGCTGTCGATGACAATCGTAAAATTGTCAAAGGCTTTGATAACTCCACGGATTTGGAAGCCATTGGTCAAATATACCGTAACCGGGACGCTGTCTTTGCGAAGTTGGTTCAGAAACGTATCCTGAATATTGATTGATTTGTTCATTAGCCGTTACCCCCATCGTTAAAAAGATTGGTTAGAAGTATATTCAAGATCCATCCTGAACTTTCCTGCTATTATAGCATAAATCGCAGCCAAATTCTTCTGAAAATTTTCAGACGCATCGATCCACGCAATATCCTGCATGTGGCGAAACCACGAAAGCTGCCTTTTGGCGAATCTGCGTGTATCGCGTTTGAGCAGTGTAACGGCCTCCTCAAGCGATAATTGCTGTTGTAGAAAGAGCGCAATCTCCTTATAACCAAGGCCTTGCATGGAGATGTCACCAGGCTTTACTCCCTGGGCAAGCAGCCCCTCGACTTCCGCGACCAAGCCGTCCGCCATCATGCCGTCTACCCGCTGGTTGATACGCTCATACAGCAGCGCACGATCCATCGTCAGCCCGATCATACACAGTTCGTAAGGGGACGTCTTTTTCTGTCCTGCAAGCTGCTCTGAAAGAGTCACGCCTGTTAAATGATGGATCTCCAATGCGCGTATAATACGCCGCTGATCATTGGGATGCAGTCTCTCCGCCGAAGCGGGATCGATGCCGCGCAGCTTGTCCAGAAGCGCCTCAGCGCCATGCTCCATGGCGAACTGCAGCTGCTCCTCGCGGAACGCCTCATCACTGCCGCTCTCGGCAAATTGATAGTCGTAGGCGACCGATTCCACATACAAGCCTGTTCCCCCTACAATGAAGGGCAGCTTGCCGCGGCTGGAAATTTCATGAATCAGCGTTCTGCAGCGCTCTTGAAATTCTGCCACAGAGAACGGATGCTCCGGTCCGCAAATATCAATCAGATGGTGCGGGATGCCTTCCCGCTCCTCCAGCTTGATCTTGGCAGTCCCGATATCCATACCCCGATAGACCTGCATCGAATCACCGGAAATAATCTCGGCGTTCAGAGCGTGGGCAATATCGAGGCTCATTCTTGTTTTGCCTACCGCAGTCGGGCCGATCAGGACGAGCAGCCGCGGCTTGGTTGAGGCGTTTGTGTCGGCGCTCATGTGGGGTTAATCACTCCATAGGCAATTTTGTTGACATGGCGGCGTTCGAAGCCAAGCCGCCGGAACTCTCCGCTGTCCTTATGCTCCTTGAGCACGACCGACTTGCGCGCTACCCGCAGCGCTTGATGTATAGCCTCGGGAAGAAGCGCATCATTGTTGGCCAGCCCGCGCAGCGGAGCCAGTGCAGTCGAATCATGCATGGGGCGCCGGAACATGGGGTCGAAATAGACGATATCGACGCTTTTGTCCGGCAGGTTCGACAGCCAATCCATATGATTGGCGCATTCCACCTTGATTCTTCGGAAAGCTTCATTGACATCAGCGTGAATCGTCTCATAGGTTCGGAGCCCTTCACGGACTACCGCGCATAATACCGGCTCACTCTCCAGCGCAGTCACATGGCCAGCGGCGCCAGCGGCATAAGAGAACACGATCGCGTCAGAGCCAAGGCCCGCCGTACAGTCCAGGACGGTGTCGCCAGGCGTGCAGTCCGACACTTCAATGAGCGGGTCGCGCTCACCGCTGCGCATTCGCTTCACTCTGACATAGGCCATGCTGGGATGAAAATACAGCGGCTCTTCTGACTCCTCATAATAGCGCAGACCGTTGTCATCTGCAACTAACAGCCTGCCGTCCCCATAACGGGCCTTCAGCCTCGCCAGAGAATCTTGCTTGCGCGGCACCAATTGACCGCCAAGCTCTCTGGACAGCTCCCCGGCATAATCCAGCAGCTCCGGCGAAGGCTTGTGAGCGGTAGTTATGATCATGACATCACCCGCTTGAACATTTTCTCTAGCTGATAAGTTGACATATGCACCAGAATCGGCCTGCCGTGGGGACAAGTATATGGCTGGGTACAACGGGACAGGCGGTGAAGCAGTCCTTCTCCTTCTTCCCTTGTCAGGCGGTCATTCGCTTTGATTGAAGCCTTGCACGAGCACATAATCGCTGATTTCTCGCGCACCTTGCCTATATCTATTGCACCGCGCTCACTGAGCAGCCACTCCATCATCTCTTCAATAACGGCCTGCTCATCGCCTTGCGGCAGCCACTCGGGATAGGCGCGTACCAGAAAGGTCTGGGGACCGAAAGGCTCCAGCTCAATGCCTGCCTCTGCAATAAGCGGGAGACGGGCAAGCAGCGTTGATGCTTCCGCAGCCGTAAATTCCAGCGTGATCGGAGCCAGCAGCTGCTGGCTCGCCTGCTGCGGACGGCTGAATTTATCTACATAATACTCGTAATTGATCCGCTCATGGGCCGCATGCTGGTCGATCAGATACAAGCCGTCTTCATTCTGGGCGACGATGTACGTGCCGTGAAGCTGGCCGATCCAATATAATTCAGGGAATGAATGATTAATATCATTAATTTCATCCTCAGCCCGTACTTCTTCCTTTACCCCTGCGCTGGCGGCTGCATCGGCGCTCGTGGCAACTTTGTCAGTCCCGCCAGTCCGCTCTGATGTCATGCCAGCAGCCGTTTCGCGCACCGCATCGGCGATTTTATAATCAGGAAGAGATTGCTTGGGCGGTGCGTAGAGACGCTCGGCAGCATCCTTGGGAATAACAGTCCGATTGCTCTGCCAATCGACGGAGCCAAAGCCTCGTCCTTCCTTGCTGCCCCCGCCGCTTCTGCTCGCGTCACCAGTTGAGTAAGGCATCGCTGCAGGCTTTGGCTGTTCTGTGGAAGGCTCGGCTTGATGAAAGGAAATCCGATCCTGAACAAACAGCGGCTTCGACCGTTCCGTCGAGGCAGGTCCTGGAATATGCCGCTGCTTGCCGAGAGCCTGCGCGATCGACTGCTCTACGAACTCTCTCAGCTCCGTCTCTTTGCTGAAGCGCACCTCCATCTTGGAGGGATGGACATTCACATCCAGCAAGCTTGGATGCATGCCAAGCTCAAGCACTGCAAGCGGGTACCGGTTGATCGGCAGCAAGGTGTGGTACGCCTGCATAATCGCTTGATTAATAACGAAGCTTCGGATGTAGCGGCCATTGACAACGACAGTTATGCCATTGCGGTTCGCCCGGGTCTGCTCAGGCTTGGAAATATAGCCGCGCAAATCATAATCCGGGTGTTCACCCTCCACGGCCAACATTCCCTTGGCAGCTGTAGTGCCGTAGACCGCAGCGAAGGCCTGCAGCCGATCGCCATTCCCAATTGTGCGCAGCAGCAATCCATTGTTATGCTTCAGCGTGAAGGCAATTCCGGGATGCGCCAATGCAAGCCGGTTCACATAATCTGCGATATGACCGATCTCCGTCTGGATCGTCTTCATATACTTCAATCTTGCGGGCGTGTTGTAAAAGAGGTCGCGAACCGCGATATCGGTCCCTTGCGGCGCATTTGCCTCCTCATCCCTCTGAACAGAGCCGCCTTCGATTACGAAGCGGCGGCCAAGCCCCGTCCCTTCGGACGAGGAGATGCATTCCACACGGGCGACGGCCGCTATACTGGGCAGCGCCTCGCCTCTGAAGCCAAGGCTTGCAATGCGGAACAAGTCCTTGCTTGATGAAATTTTGCTCGTTGCATGGCGGAAGAAGGCCGTTCCGATATCCTCTGCATCAATGCCCAGTCCGTTATCGATTACACGGATTAGTGTCAGTCCGCCCTCTTCAATGACAATATCGATGGTTGAACTTCCCGCATCGATCGCGTTCTCAACCAGCTCCTTGACGACCGAGGAAGGCCGTTCCACCACTTCACCGGCAGCGATCTGGTTGGCTAATTGCTCGTCCAATACACGAATCTTGCCCATAAGCGTTCTCTCCTTCCCCGGTTTCCCACAACCTTCTATTTGTCTTCCGTCATTAGCTTGAGCTTCATATCGTTCAACCACTGCATCGCTTGCATCGGCGTTAAATTAAATAGATCCAGACGCTTCAACTGATCCGCAAGCTGCTCGGCCTTTGGACTTGCCTTGCGCCCTTTAGGCTCTGGCACTGCATCTCCGAATATAGACATTTGCACAACTGCTGCGCCTGATTGCGAGTGGGCTCCAGTGATTCCGGCATCCTTCACAGCAGAGGCAGGCTCATGAACCGCGACCGCCGCATCGGCGCTGCCCGCTTCCGCAGCTGCAGACACATCGAATGCAGCGGCCGTCTCCTTGATGGTAGCATTCGAGACTGCTGCTGCGGAGCTTCGGCTGCCACTTCCTTCTTGCTGACCGGCTGCCGCCTGATTAACCTCCTGCCGCTTAGCCTGCTTCTCATTGACCGATGAACGGCTTGATCCGTCCCCTTCTGCATGTGCTTCCAGCAGGTTATAGGCTCTTTGGATGATGCTGTCCGGCAGGCCGGCAAGCTGGGCACAGTATATGCCGTAGCTGCTGCTGGCAGCACCGGGAACGAGCTTGCGCAGGAAGGTGACATTATCACCCGTCTCCTGTACGGCCATGCAGGCGTTAGCCAGGGATGGCAGCGTCTCTTCAAGATGCGCCAGCTCGTGGAAGTGGGTGGATACAAGCGCCTTGCAGCCTACTTGATGATGAACGAACTCAACAACCGCTTGCGCGATCGCCATTCCTTCGCCAGTTGAGGTGCCGCGTCCAAGCTCGTCAATAATGACGAGGCTTTGGGAGGTTGCCTTCTCCGTCATGGTCTGGATATCCTTCATCTCGACCATAAATGTGCTTTGGCCGCCGATCAGATCGTCAGCCGCCCCAATCCGGGTAAATATGCGGTCAATAAGCGGTACCTGCGCCCGCTTGGCTGGCACGAAACAGCCAATCTGCGCCATAATGCTTGCAAGCGCGACCTGCCGCATGTAGGTGCTTTTGCCCGCCATATTAGGGCCTGTAATGAGCAGCATGGACGAGCCGTCGCGCGTCAGCTCCGTACCGTTGGCAATGAAGGGAGCTCCTTCAATGACCGCCTCGACAACGGGATGTCTTCCGTCCTCAATGATGAGATCATAGCCGTCTGTTATAACAGGCTTCACATACCGCTGCTCCGAGCTGACCGCTGCCAGCGACTGAAGCGCGTCCAGCGTCGCAATCGTTGCGGCAAGCTTCTGCAGCCGGTGCAGATGCGCGGACAGATGCTCGCGAAGCTCTACGAACTTCTCGTATTCGAGATCGACCATCTTCTCTTCCGCTTCCAGTATGAGCCGTTCCTTCTCCTTCAGCTCAGGTGTCACATACCGCTCGGCATTGGCCAGCGTCTGCTTCCGCTCATAGCGGCCCTCAGGAAGCATCGCAATGTTCGCCTTGGACACTTCCAGGTAATACCCGAACACTTTGTTGTAGCCGATCTTCAGCGATTTGATCCCTGTAGCTTCCCGCTCCTGGCGTTCCAGCTCGGCAAGCCACTTCTTGCCGCTGACGCTCGCCTCGCGCAATTGATCCAGATAGCTGTCATAGCCTGAGCGAATGAGGCCTCCGTCCCGGACCGAGATCGGCGGATCATCAACGATGACAGTCTCGATCATGGATGCGAGGTCAGCGCAGTTATCGATACCGGAGGCCAGCCTTCTCATCGTGGTCGAATCCGAACCGGCGCACAATGCCGCCAGCGCAGGGACATGCTGCAGCGAGGTTTTCAGCGCATTCATGTCTCGCCCGTTGGCGCTGCCAAAAGCAACACGTCCGACAAGCCGCTCCAGATCATAGATCTCGTGAAGCTCGCTGCGCACTTCTTCACGCAGAATGAAATTATGATACAGCTTGTCAACCGCCTCCAGACGTTCATCAATACCGTCCTTCGACAGCAGCGGCTTATCGATCCAGCGCCGGAGCAGCCTTGCCCCCATCGAAGTGCGGGTGCGGTCCAGCAGCCAGAGCAGCGAGCCTTTCTTGCTGCGGTCATGTACCGTCTCCACCAGCTCCAGATTCCTTCTGGTGAAGGGATCCAGCACCATATACTGATTAGGCTCATACGCCTGAATCCGGCTCATATGGCCAAGGGAGCGCTTCTGTGTCTCTTCCAGATAGCCGGTCATAACGGCAATTGCGCGAAGCCGCGCCGGAGCAAGCCCGCTGAGTTCGCCTGCTTCGAATTGCCCTTGGAGGCGTCCGCTCTCCATTGGAGCGCGCGCAGTGAACAATACCTGCCGATTCAAAGCGGCAGCAGCCGGCCTAAGCTGCTCAAGCACGCTTTCGTCACCGACAATTTCCGCAGGGCGGTAGACGTTAATCTCATCGGTGAGCTGTTCCATCACCGCCTGGAACGAAGTGACATAGAGCTCTCCGGTCGTAAGATCACAAGCCGCGATACCATAGCTTTGATCCACAACGGTAACGGCCACGATAAAGTTGTTCGCTTTCTCGGAGATCGATTTCGTCTCCATCACGGTACCCGGCGTAACGAAGCGGATAATCTCCCTGCGGACGACACCCTTGGCAGCAGAAGGATCCTCCACCTGCTCGCAGATCGCGACTTTGTAGCCTTTCTCAACAAGCCTTGCTATGTAGCCCTCTGCCGAGTGGTGCGGAATGCCGCACATCGGAATGCGGTTCTCGCCGCCTCCTTCTCTTCCGGTCAGCGTTATCTCCAGCTCACGCGATGCCTGAATGGCATCGTCAAAAAACATCTCGTAAAAATCGCCAAGACGAAAAAATAAAAAGGCGTCCTTCGCCTGCTCTTTGATAGATAAATATTGCTGTATCATCGGGGTATAAGAAGCCATGCTGCCCCTCCTGTTTAATTAATACGAATGATGGTAGATCCGAAGTACATTATAGCAGAAAAGCGCCCCTCAGTGGAGCGCCCCTTCCATATCCAGCATAAATGAAAGGGCGCCTCCGCTTCGGAATCAGCTCCCAAGAGGAATGCGCCACTTCATTCTCAGATCAGCCGCCGTATCCCAGCTTTCTCTCCTGCGGACGGCGTCCAGCAGCGGATCGATCCAGCGTCCAAGCTCATCGTATGATGCCGTCCGCTTCATGGATGCTGCAAGCGGCTCCACACATTCCCGCAATGTCTCCAGGTCAGCTGAGTAGTAGGCCTCCACCATACGCTCGTCCTCCATCGGCCGGTAGATCAGCACATCGCTTTCACGAGCGCAGAGCAATGCCAGCGCAAACGCCGCTTTCGCCGCAAGGGGCGATACGAGCCAGCTCGGGAGCGTCCGGTATTCGAAGCCTCCGTGCGGCTGCAAGCGGCAATCGCCAAGCGTTCCGAATCTCGGCCGCCTGGCATGCTCGGCGGGTGTCTCCACCAATGCCAGCAGCAGCGCGGCATAGCTGTCGAGCTGGCGCAGCAGCCGGCCCGTCAGCGGCACGCCGCTAAGGTGAATATGGCCCCCGAGCGCGAACCCCGCCGCGGGCATGCCCCCTGCAGCCCAGCGCACAGAACGGTCTGTTATGTGCGCTGAGGCTTGTACGAGCAGCCGGCGGATATTATTCGCCAGCTCGTGGGGCATTGCTGCCGGCTCAGGCCGCAGCTCGGCGACGGGATACAGGATGCGTCCGCCGACAACGACGGCATCACAGCCGGTTCCATAGCCGCCTGCCAAGTATTTGGCGGCGGGTACGACCTTGCCGCTGCTGGACAGCAGCAAAAATTCGGGATCTGCTCCAATCCGGATTCTCCCCTGTGCCAGCACCCTGTCTTCCGCCGCCTGAATGCCGCTGACGGCCACGTATTCTTTTATCGCCCTTGCCCAAATTCCGTCTTGCAGCATCCCTGAATCAGGGAGCCTGATCGACTCGACAGCACAGCTTCCATGATCAGCGACCGTCACGACGACAACCCCGAAATCAAGACTTGCCGCATAGAGTGCCTTCATAGCCAGCCTGCCAAGGCGGCGGAACAGCGGATCATGCTCCTTGAGCTGCCGCTGGGCATGTTCCGGCGAACTGGCGGCGAACGGCACTTGTAGCTCCGTATCCACAATCCTCCTGATCTCAAGCGTGCGCGGATGAAAGATCGAGACACTGAATCGCCTGCCTGCCCTGTCGTTATCGCTAATAACGATTCCCGCCCGCCGAAGCCGTCTGTCCATCTCTCTTCCGGGGGTCATAACGAAGGCAGCGGCGCCTCCGTTCAGCACGAGCGGCTCCATCCCGCCACTGCGCCAATGCTCCGGCAGCGGGCTGCTGCCGCACACGATAACACAATCCTGCTTCTCCGGATTTCCGTCGATCCATGCGCGGGGAGTGAGTCCATTCTCTCGCCCCTCCCCATCCCAAAACCACAGCTTACCCGCCATACCTCTATCCCCGATCACCAAGCAGCATCGTTTCTCCGCAGCCTCACACCTAACTTTTCGAAAAAAAAGAGGGCTCCCGCCCTCGAATTCTGCTCCTCTGCCGCATACGATACATTAGAACTGAGCTATAGTCCGCAAAATTACAGCTCGTCGTCGAGCAGGTCAGGATCCAGATCTTCGTAATCACCATCGCCATCGTCGCCATAATCGTAGTCCTTGCCGTCATGATCGCAGCCGTCCTGACAGACAGCGACACAAACCTTGGTCTCGGCAATCATTTCCACCAGAAATTCGCGCTCGACGCGAATACCGACGCTTGAGCCATTCGCGGCAATCTGTGCTTCGATGCAATTCGGCTCCTGCGTCGCCTCTGCCGATACTTCCTCCGTCGAAGATCGGTGCTTCGGATCAACATAGGAGAGCGGCACATGGTCCACGTACGAGAGCGTTTCCTTTGCTACGTCGGTTTGTGAGTTTTTGTTGTAAGAATACCAGATGTTGATATCGTAAGTACCTATAACCTCGATCCCGTCACCCGAGCGAACCGCTTCATACTGATGGTTGATAATCCATGCCCCCAAAATGCTGGTGGGGTGATGAGGCGGCGTAACGTTATGGGTTACTGTGGAAAACTTACGACCTTTGCCGCAGACAGCTTTCGTAATTATTTCTCTGCACTGAAGCTGTTTATCTGCAATAGCCATGTATTTAACCTCCTCCATACAATCATTCACTTAAAGTGTATGCAGGACATGGGCGAATGTTGATTAATCTATGACGAACAAAATAGATATTGTTTCATATGCCTTCCAACATACCACGCACGTTTGATGAACCAGTCAGTCCTGTAGGTGGAACAAGACCAGATAATTCCTACATATCTTGGGGAACGCCCCTGCTCGCTGCTGGCACAGAGCGGGATCGGAAGTACGCTGGCAGGAAGGCGGTTCGGTCGTCTGCCGCAGGCGATCCGCATGACAGAACATCATGGTGGCATACAAGGGCGGGACACATCAGCTGACCACAACCGCGGAACACCATGGCGGCACACCTTGGTAGCAGAAACCTGTAATGCGAACTACTCTGTTGCTTCAACTCCACTGGCTCCGTAACTATATAGTCCGCTGATATTGCAGCCTATGTACACGAGTCGCAGGACAACTCAGCATGGCAGCCTTGCCAACTAATCTGTTTCATGCGTTTTTCGCATTATTCGCATGTACATCCCCCGGCTCTGCTAAGCCGCTAACCTCGCATCAGCTCGTATCGCCAACTAACATTCCTGATTGTCCGAACACCGGATTGCCTCGGTTACATCGATTGCCTGATTACTCGATTGCTTGCTCGTCTGCTCGATTGCTCGATTGCTCGATTGCTTGCTCCTCTGTTCGATTGCTTGCTCGTCTGCACGATTACCTACTCGTCTGCACGATTGCCTGCTCGTCTGCACGATTGCCTGCTCGTCTGCACGATTGCTTGCTCGTCTGCACGATTGCCTGCAATTATGCATCTTTTTGAGTCGTTTTTGTTCTGTACGGTGGATATTCCTGCGACACAGCATCTTTTTTTCGAATAAATCTCGTCAGAGGGCATTTAGAGCTAAAATACATGCCTTTTCGCATGCTTTACCTCAGATTGGGGCCTGTTTCAGCAAAAAGCCTGCACTCTCGCAAGAATTCAATTAGCCCATCGTGCTAGCGGGTTACGGGTTACGGGTTACGGGTTACGGGTTACGGGTTACGGGTTACGGGTTACGGGTTACGGGTTACGGGTTACGGGTTACGGGTTACGGGTTACGGGTTACGGGTTACGGGTTACGGGTTACGGGTTACGGGTTACGGGTTACGGGTTACGGGTTAC
>NZ_JAHZIJ010000032.1 GCF_019443105.1 Paenibacillus oenotherae | reverse complement strand
GTTCGTTTCATCCTCCATGAAGTGTTTGATCTCCGCCTTCATAATGGATTCCAGGTTTTCTTTTACAAACTGAGTGACAAGATTTTCAAATAGGTTTGTGAGCTGGTTTTCTGCTATTATAGTCATGGAGTAGAGTCCCTTCTTGGTGCGTGGTAACCCCGAGGATACTCTACTTTTTTGTTCCCTGTTAAGGGGCCAAATCTTGGTACACAAACTATTGTACGTCATCCTTAAACGGCCGATTTTTGCTCAAATTCATGCCTGATCGCAGGCATTGTACCATTATGGCATCTTATAACGGAAATTCATGCACATTCGCAGGCTTCTTACTCCGTCACGACGCTGCCTTCAAAACACTTGGAGAAGAGGGTGTCCAGAAAGTTGTACATTAAAAAAGATGCTTCCCGTTCCACTTTTTAGTAGTTTGGAGGCATCTTTTCACATCATTTGGGACTGGCTCATTATATATTGGACTTTTCGGACAGTCGCTTTTTTCGCCTGTTAGCCGGGTACGGTTGCCCGCTTGCTGAAGAAAGACTTGAGTGCGTTGTATACCTCGCCTTTCTCGCGGATGACATAATACATAAAGTGAGGAAGGTTAATGTTCTTGTATGCGGACATTAGGGTGCTGGAGCGGTTGTACTGATTCACTTCCCCGTAGCCGAACAGATTGGAGCGCTTGAGCAGCTCTCCGATCAGCTTGACGCACCGTTCATTGTCGGAGGTTAGATTGTCGCCGTCTGAGAAGTGAAAGGGATAAATGTTATACATATTGGGCGGATAGCGGCTGTCAATAATATCGATGGCCTTGACATAAGCAGAGGAGCAGATCGTGCCGCCGCTTTCGCCGCGTGTGAAAAATTCCTCCTCCGTTACTTCTTTAGCCTCCGTATGGTGGGCGATAAACACGATATCGACCTTCTCATATTGATGCCTCAAGAAGCGGGTCATCCAGAAGAAGAAGCTGCGCGCGACGTATTTCTCGAAGCTTCCCATACTTCCTGACGTATCCATCATGGCCATAATGACTGCGTTGGATTGAGGCTTGATAATTTCTTCCCAGGTCTTGTAGCGCAGATCATTCGGTGATATGCCATGAATGCCGGGATTGCCGCTTGTCGCATTGCGTCTAAGGTTCTCAAGGATCGTCCGTTTCTTGTCGATGTTGGACATAATCCCTTTTTTGCGAATATCATTGAATCGGATTTCCGAGGTTTCCAGCTGATCCATGTCTTTCTGCTTCAAGAAGGGAAGCTCCAATTCCTCGAACAGCATCGTCTCCAGCTCCGCCAGGCTGATCTCAGCTTCTACGATGTCATCGCCAGGCTGCTCTCCGGCGCCTTCCCCTTTGCCGCCCTTCTTCGCTGATCCCGGGTCTACACCCAGCACATCGCCTACCTGGCTGTCGCCATCACCTTGCCCGACATGCTTGTTTTTGTTGAAATTATATACGAAACGGAATTCGTCAAGGCTCCGAATCGGCACCTTGATTACCTGCTTCCCATCGGACATCACAATGTTCTCTTCGGAGACAAGATCAGGCAGATTCTTCTTGATCGCCTCCCGGACCTTTTGCTGATGCCGTTCCTGATCTTGATAGCCTTTGCGGTGAAGCGACCAGTCCTCGCGTGATACTGTATACAGTGAACCATCCGATGCTTCCATACCGGAGTACCTCCTTGTCGCTATAGTCTCGTTGTTATTCATTGTATTCAAGACTCTGCCTGTTATGTGAGAATAATAACGCCCGATTCTAGCAAGAGTTGGACTTCGACGCTCTTTTTCCGTAAAATGATAGAGGCGAAATAAAAAATCTGCCAAGGCTCATCAGGAGCCAGGGCAGATTGAATTTTACGAGAGATGGCTTATCTATGTTCTGCCCTTTGTTAAGCGGCAAACTGAGCAAGAAGACCCAGGAAGAACAGCAGGATGAAGCCGAGTGAAAGCAGTGCGTTCAGCACGATCCCGATGATGGAGAAAGCTTTGCGGGTATTTTTCATACATGCCCCGACAATTCCGAGAATGAGCCCGACGAAGCTTGTGCCGATGAACACGAACATCAATAGTATGGGAAGGATGAACGAAGGATTCGAGACCATCGATTCGGCAGTCTCCGGATCAAAAGTACCGTTGTTCGACAGTTCTGCCGCATAATCCACAGATACGATGGAGAGCAAGACGATACATACGATAAATCCAATGATGCTGACCAGCCCGAGAATGAACGAGGCAATGCCAAGCTTGGATTGTTTCTTGACGATATCCATCTCTGGTACCGGGTTGAAGTTTGGAGCTGGAGGGTAAGATTCTCTGTTGTAATCATGTTCTGACATGGATGATTCTCCTTTGCGAATGGATATGCTACGAAATATTGTAACCTATTTGTCAACGATTGGAAAGGATGAAGATGGATAATGTTATCGAAATTTGGTGCTTTTGGCGCGATTCACGCGCTTCTTGCCGTGGCGCTTGGCGCATTCGGGGCGCATGCGCTTAAGGAGCGGCTCAGTGATGATATGCTGGCTATATTCGAAACCGGCGTCCGATACCACATGTATCATGCGATCGGATTATTGCTTCTTGCGTTTCTTGCGGATCGCCTGGGAGCGCAATCCAAGATGCTGTGGGCAGGACGGCTTATGCATGCGGGAATTTTTCTATTCTCAGGCAGCCTGTATGTGCTCAGCTTGAGCGGGATCAAGGTGCTTGGGGCGATCACTCCGCTTGGCGGAGTGGCCTTTATCGCAGCTTGGGCGCTTGCCGCTTATTCATTGTGGAAATCTGGAGGCCGCTAACGGTAGCGGCCTGCTGCTTCAGCGAGCTCGCGAATTTGCTCATTCAGCTTGCTCATTTCAGAGGTGATACGGCTTACGGATGCGAACTGCGAATCCGCTATGCCAGTCACCTCTTTTATTTGACCAGCCGCATGTCTGGATACCGTCTCTGTCTGCTCTACCATGGCGCTCACTTCCTGGCTTCCGGCAGATATCTCTTCCGTTGCTGCTGACATCTCCTGCAGCTGGTTGTTCATCGAGGTTACCGAATCCGTAATTCTGGCAAAAGCAAGCTCGGCAGACTGTGCCAGACGTGAGCCCTCGCTTACTTCAAGGCTTCCGTCATGTATGCGCTGCACCGCCATAGAGATGTGCTCGCGAATCGAAGAGACCCGCTCATAGACCCGTCCGGCCGCTTCATTCGATTGCTGCGCCAGCTTGCGGACTTCCTCCGCTACAACTGCAAATCCCTTCCCGTGCTCACCTGCGCGGGAAGCCTCAATATTGGCATTAAGCGCCAATATATTCGTCTGAGTAGCGATTTTGCCGATCCACTCTACAATTTCCATCGTCTCTTCGGAATGCTGGTTCAACTGATCCATCTGCCGGACTACCTGCTGCACAGAATGGCTCGCGTTGCCGATCTGCTCTACGGCCCGTTGAATGCTGGCTTGTCCTTCTTCAGCATGCTGGCTGGCGGCATCGGTTTGTTGTGACACCATATAGGTTCGATCATGAATCTGGTAGATGCCTGCTGCAATGCCGGACATGGCCCGAGCTCCGCTTGCAGTGCCTTGCATCTGTGCCTCCGCGCCATCCGATAGTGACCTCATAGACTGGACGATCTGCTCGAGGCCTGCCTTGGTTGTCTCCGTCTCGCCCGCAAGCACACTGGTTGCTGCCGCTGTTTGGCCGGATGTAGCTTCGATTCCCCGGACAATATCATGAAGCGAAGAGACTGTTGTATGCAGAGTCCCGGTAATATAACCGATCTCATCCTTCCGGCGCAGCTCCTTGGCAGGCGCTTCGGTCGAAAGCAGCCCGCCTGCAACATGCTTCATATAGATGCTTATCCGCTTCAGCGGTGCAATAATCCGGCGCTCAATAATAATAGCGATCAAGAGGATCAGCATAAGAGCGGCCACACCTGCGAGCAGGCTAAGTCTGCTCAGCTCTGCCGAGACCTGTGAACTAACATTCAGCTCGCGGGCGATCGAGAGAAGGCCGACAACTTTGCCAGACCATCCCAGAACAGGCGTCATGAGGACACTGAAAGATTGTCCATTCTGTTCGATAATATTCTCATGCGAGGAGCCTGCGCTGTCTTTTAACGCTTGTGCATAGAGTGAGGAGGCAATTTGATCTTCTTTAGGAAGATTACCTGCAGGCTCAATCCATCCTTTGCCGGTTCCGAGCTCTGAGTAGAACCCGACACCGACGCCGACAGTATCAGAAATAGCCGACATCGCCTCTGGATCAAGAAGCCTTCCGAAAATAAGAATGCCTGTCGAAGGCTTCGTATTGTCTTCATCCGTCACTTTAGAGGCTGCAATGAAAGCAACCCCCTTGGATGTAGGCATCAGACCTGTAAAATCACCCTTGCCGCTTATATATTCTATAATGCCGGTATCCTTAATCGAAGATTCAAATTCCTGGAAACCGCTGCTATGGGTGAGCACCTGCCCATTATTGTCTGCCGTTACTACGAAATCAATATTAGGCACGACATCTACTGCTATGCTAACGTTCCCTTCAATCCAGTCGGTATCATGGTTCTCGATGGCAGTGCGAAAATCTTCCCACCGGGAATTCGTCACCGTAACGTCCATAACATGCGAGGCGAATATGGACAGCATGCCGTGTGCGGCGGTCGAAGCATCTTGAGTGGCCTTGTCGTCGAGCGTAGTCATCCGATCGCTTATAGTGGTGAAATAATAGACCCCGATGCCGCATATAGGCGCGAGAAGTACAACAATAATGATTAAAATCAGCTGAGTCCGCACGGAGGATAAGGGATTGAATCGCATATTTGGATGATCCACCTCATATTCATAGTATGAAATACCTAGTTTACCCTTTATTTTGACAGGTAGCGACAATGTTTTCAATGAGAATATTGCTTGTGGAGCAATAAAGCAAAAACCTATATCCAGATTTGGCCAGTATCGTTTATAATAGAAGCACATTAGATACTCGAGAGGGGAAGGACGATGACGCGTGGCTATTGATGCGGCGGTATCTCCGAAACAGCAAGAGCTAAAAAAGAATGTAAGCGTTCGCAATTTAAGAATAGCGGCTCTTTCTCTTGGGTTTTCGGCAGTCTTTTGGGTGGGGATCTCTCACTTGTGGCTTTCCTCCTCCGCCTATTGGTGGAGTGCTGCTATTACGATATTGGTTGCATTGGCCCTGATTCTCGGTTTCATTGTTCCATCTCTTGTGCGTAATAAACGAATGCTGTCGCAGAATATACATACCCCGATTGTGGAGGCTCTCATTCAACACAATCCAATCGCTATGACCGTATTGAATCGTACCGGCGAGATTATCGATATTAATGAATCCGCAAGCCAAATGCTGGGCTACGATCGTCAAAGCCTGATCGGAGAATCTTTTCTCACATTGATTGAGCCTGATTCGCAGCAGCAGATTCTTCAGAAGTTCGAAGGTATCGTTCAAGGCGAGTTGCAGGATTCTACTCTGCTGGTTCGGCATCGAACGGGTTATTCATTTGATATCGGGGTCGTGTCGTCTCCGTTGTACAAGAATAAGGAAAGGATTGGAGCATTGCTGATCAGCAATGACATGAGCGACCGCAAGCGCAATCTTGAGCGGATTCGCTACATGGCCTATTACGATGATATGACCGGACTTCCTAATCGGAGATCGTTCATGATGCATCTGGATGAAAGCCTGGTCAATTCGCAGAGAAGCGGGGGCCTTATCGCGGTTCTCTATATGGATGTGGATCGCTTCAAGCTGATTAATGCCTCGTTCGGACGAGATTTCGGAGATATGCTCCTGCTCCAAGTGGCAGAACGGCTCACACGCGGCTTGGCGGAGAATGATGTGGTCGCACGCATGGAGGGTGATGAGTTCGCGATGCTGTACCGCAATGCGGGCTCTGAGAAAGAAGTGTTGGCCAAGACGAAGAATATAATGAGCATTCTGGAAGATCCCTTCGAGCTGCAAGGAGTGCCGCTGCATATGACGGTCAGCATAGGTGTAGCTACTAATATTGTTATGGAAGATGATGCCAGCGTCTTGATTAAGAAGGCGGATATGGCGCTTGGCAAAGTAAAGGATAGCGGCAAGAACGATTGCTTGCTTTATTCGGAGGCCTGGGACAACAGTTCGCTGGAGCGGTTGACGCTGCAGCATGAATTGAAGGGCGCGATTCAAAGAGGCGAATTTGTTCTGCACTATCAGCCGCAGTATCATTTGGGAACGGGCAAAATCGTCGGTGTCGAAGCGCTCGTCAGGTGGCAGCATCCGGAACGCGGTCTGGTACCGCCCGGGTTCTTCATCCCGCAAGCAGAAGAGAGCGGCATGATCATGCAGATCGGAGATTGGGTGCTGGAGGAGGCCTGCCGTCAGAATAAGGCGTGGCAGGAAGACGGACTTCGCCACATACCTGTGTCGGTCAACTTATCCATCAGGCAGTTTTTGCAACAGAATTTGACTGACAAGGTAGCGAATATTCTTGCGCGCACTGGTCTCAAGGCCGAGTTCCTGGACTTGGAGATTACTGAGACAATGACGATGGATGTGAAGCATGCCTCACGCTGCCTGCTGGATCTGACGAAGCTTGGTGTCAACATCAGCATTGATGATTTCGGCACAGGCTACAGCTCATTTCATTATTTGAAAAACTTGCCGATTGGACGTTTGAAGATCGACCGTTCCTTTGTTAGAGACATCCAGCAGGATCCCGGCGATGCGGCAATTGTAGCTGCCATTATTGCAATGGCTCACAATCTTAATCTGCAGGTTATCGCCGAGGGCGTGGAGAATGAGGTGCAGATGCAATTTCTGCAGAAGCATATGTGCGATGAAATGCAAGGCTATCTCTGGAGTCCCCCGGTATCGGGAGGCAAGATCGCAGAGCTGCTGCAGGCAAGGCAGCAATAATAAGGGGACTGTCCTCATCAGCAAAGCTCTGGTGAAGATGATTCCAGCAAGCAAAAGGAGAACCTTCAAAACCACCGTTACAGCGGTTTTGAAGGTTCTCCTTTTATGGTGACGGAAGGGGATGGTCAATCGTTACTAGTTGAGCAATAGATCATCAATCTCATTCAGTGTAAATGAATAAACCTGCTTCTCATCAACATGATAGACGGTTAACATTCCTGTCTTGTCTTCAAAGTTAACAATCCGGCAAGGAATGTTGAGCTTGACCCCGAAGCCCTTGTTGACCGTAAGCCGGATTAACCGGTTCTCTGCGATGCAAATTTTGATGCTATCCGTAATGAGCGGCCCGTCAATGATTGGAGCGGCATTCTGCTGCTTATCGGCAGTGACGGAAGGCTTGGACGCTGGGGCGGGAGGAGCTTCCTCTTTACCTTTTGCTGCGCTCGGCTTTGCGGCTGGCTGCTTCGAATTGACTTGCGCTTCCTCTAATGCTGCAATGATCTGGCCAAGTTGAACGCCCGATAGAATGCGGAAGTCTTCCAGCTGGCATTGATTCAGTGCATGAAGCAGGTTCTCCATTGCAATCGCATTTGTTTCTCCTTGAACAAGAAGGTCGACATTGAATAGGAACGCCTTTTGTTCATTGTTGCCTTTATCTGTTCTCATATTGCCTCCGTAACAACTTTGAATATATCTTTATCATAACATTAAAGAAATGTTTTATGTAGTACTTTTGATCTAAATTCTGTCGAATTTCGTTCACATCGCCAGCTATCGGCGAGTAACCGTTGCAGCCGTGCGGCATATAGTGAAT
The DNA here is from genome assembly GCF_019443105.1 of Paenibacillus oenotherae. GTDB lineage: Bacteria > Bacillota > Bacilli > Paenibacillales > Paenibacillaceae > Paenibacillus_Z > Paenibacillus_Z oenotherae. The sequence continues at coordinate 23,691 of NZ_JAHZIJ010000032.1, read as the reverse complement.
AAGGTTTAATCGTCAGTTTTACAAGGGATGCAATGGTGCTATCGACCTTGGTTGATTCCATGCAATTCCCATCCTTAGCTGCAGATTATTGGAGGTGGACCGATATGATGCGAATGGTTCCCATTGTTCTAAGTGGAGGCGCTGCTACTGTGCTGGGCGTAGAGGTGAAGCTGCCTAAGACGACATTGCTTGCGATTGCAACGGATAAGGGCTATATCATGTGCGGTGCTCTGGATGTTGGCTTGTTGAATGAGAAGCTGAGCGACAGAGGGATCATTGCGGCCCGGGCAGTAGGCGTACGAACTTTGGAAGAGCTGATGGAAGCTCCGCTGGAATCCGTAACAGTTGGAGCAGAAGCACTCGGAATTACAGCGGGGATGAGAGGTGCGGATGCGATCCGCCTGATGGTATAGAGATGAAAGTAATAAGGGCAGCCGATTGCTCAGCATGTCACTGCTAAAGCAATCGGCTGCCCTAGTATTCTTTGCCATCCTGGTTGGATAGGAAATGCCTAATGGAATAACGCTCCTTACAGATCGAACAGCTTCTTCAAATTCACGTTGAAAGGCGGGTAAATGACACCTTTCTCGGTGATGATTGCTGTTACATATTCATGAGGCGTAATATCGAATGCCGGGTTGTAAACTTTGACGCCAGCGGGTGCTGTCCGTTTGCCGAAGCCTTCCGTGATTTCCTCTGCATCGCGTTCTTCAATCGGAATCTGAGCCCCGTCCGGTGTATTCAAATCAATGGTTGACATCGGACAAGCAACGTAGAACGGTATATTATGCGCCTTGGCCAGGACGGCAACACTGTATGTGCCGATCTTGTTGGCCACATCTCCGTTAGCTGCTACGCGGTCGGTTCCGACGATTACCGCATTAACCCAGCCTTTATTCATAACAGCGCCGGCCATGTTGTCACAGATAAGCGTCACATCGACACCCGCTTGCTGAAGCTCGAAGGCGGTAAGCCGTGCGCCCTGAAGCACCGGCCTCGTCTCGTCTGCGAAGACGCGCAGAGCTATGCCGCGTTCTTGAGCCAGATAGAACGGCGCGAGCGCCGTTCCGTATTTGGCTGTAGCCAGCCCGCCTGCGTTGCAATGGGTAAGTACGCCCATGCCATCCTGGAACAAGTCCAGTGCATGCTCGCCGATCAATCGGCAGGTTTCTTCATCCTCGCTCTGGATTGCGATCGCTTCATCGAGCAATGCTTGCTTGCAGCCTGCAAGCGACAGATTGTCAGCTGCGAATTGTGCCGCCCGCGCCTTCATCCGGTCAAGCGCCCAAAAGAGATTCACCGCTGTAGGACGGGAGGTTGCGAGCCGTGCGGCGGCTTCATTGACGGCATCCAGCCATTGCGCAGCATCACCCTCCACATGACGGCTGCCTAGCACGACGCCGTAAGCAGCAGCAATGCCAATAGCCGGCGCTCCTCTAACCTTCAGATGGCGAATGGCCTCCCAGACATCCTCTACGGATACAAGGGGCAAATAAACGACTTGCTCCGGCAACAGGCGCTGATCAAGCAGGTCAAGCTGCTCGCTTGCCCAAATGACAGACTGCAATCCTTTATGTTCATTTGACATGAGTAGTTGTTCCTCTCTTTACACCTTTACCGATCCGGCAGCAGTCTGTGCGGTGTGAATTAATTCATCGATGGATGTTGCGCTCCGGTTCAGCTTAATAAGCGACTTGCCAATTGCCAGAGCCAGACGCTGTGCTTGTTCACGCGCCGCGGCATCCGGGATGCTGCCGATCTCTGCTACATGGGCGAGACCTACGATGCGGCGGACAATCTTGCTTCCTGCATAACCGATTGTGTCCCGCAGCAGGCGCAGCATATAATCGTCCTTGTAGCCAGGAGCTGCGGCAGCCAGCCTGTCAACGCCATGCTGCTCCCAGAGCGCGCGGAATTTGATATCGAATTTCGTCCATAGATCCCGAATCATGACCAGCAAATAGCTCCGGAAGTCATCTCTTGCTGCCTCATTGGTATCCCAATGGCCGCGACTGGCAAAGCTGGTTAACAGGTTGGCGATTATCGCGCCGATATCAAAGCCGATCGGTCCGAAATACGCGAACTCGGGGTCGATGACTTTGGTGGAGTCCGGGGTGATAAAGATGCTGCCTGTATGCAAATCGCCATGCAGCAGTGCTTGCGCCTGGGTCAAAAATTTCTCCCGCAGCAGTGCTACTTCAAGCTGAAGCGGGCCGTCGTTCCACAATGCCTCCGCTTCGTCGCGAATCGCCTCGTCGAAGTTGTTCGTATCCGCATCGGTATAAGGGTGATCGAAGATAAGATCCTCCGTTATTTTGCACAGCTCCGGGTTAATGAAATCGCGGACACGATTTTTTTTGTCCTGCTGATTCATGCCAAGGTCAGATGTGAAGAACAGCGTTTGCGCAAGAAAGGTCGAGATATGCTCGGCGAACAACGGGTACTTGCCGCCCTCGATCAGACCGCGGCGCATGATGACATGATCGCTCAGGTCTTCCATAATCGTAAGCGCAAGATCCGCATCATAGCTGTAGACTTTCGGGACAAGCCCAGGGGCAAGCTTGCCCTCCTGGATTAGCGCTTCGCTCTCAATGCGCGCGCGGTCAAGCGTGAGCGGCCAGGATTCCCCGACAACCTTCGCATAGGGCAGCGCTTGCTTCATAATGATGCTGCGCCCGCTTGCCGGGTCAGAGATATGAAATACAAGATTTAGATTGCCATCGCCGATCTCACGGCTCGCAAGCGCTGCTCCGGCAGGAAAAACATCTGTAAGGGTCAGGGCGATTGCTATCGCTTCTGTTTCGTTTAAGGGATGATAAGCAGACATGGTTTTGTCCACCTCCAAGTTTCATGATAGGATGGGTCCTTTAATCGCATAATCGAACCTCAAATAAGTATAGCGAATATTTTTTCGCGTTGGAATACCTTCATTTGTTATAATAGTAGCAGATATTGAAACGGCCACCATTTGGACGATCTTCCGCTGCAGCCAAATACGCAGCATGAAGGGTCTTTATAATAGAAGGTAAGGGAGGCTAAGCCTGTGGAAGAGTCAACAAGAGAGCTGCCTGTGGCACTCAAGGAATGGGCGGTGGCAGTGAAAGCACTGTCCGAAGGAAAGCAGATCATGGTGCTGCGCAAAGGAGGGATAGCCGAGGAGACACGCGATTTCCAGCTGGTAAGTCCGAGGTTCTATCTGCTCCCTGCATATGAGCATCAGAAGCCGGAGCTTCTGAAGGAAGCCTACCGGGGTGGCATAGCTGATACGCTGGCCCAGTGGCATGAGGGTGCGGATACGGTGCGGATCAGCGCGTATGCAGAGGTCGTTGAGGATATTGAGATCCGCGATCAAGAAACATTGGACAGCATCCGCGATTATCATATCTGGACAGATGCCTTTGCCGAGGAAAGGCTGAAGTGGAAGCGCACGAAGCCGCTTCATCTGCTGCTGCTGCGTGTGTATCGGCTGGAGGAGCCGGCGGATATCCCGATGCGTGAAGCCTACAGCGGCTGCAAATCATGGGTAAGTCTGGAGGCTGACCTTCAGCAGGCGCCATCGAAGCCAGTCATAGAAGAGGCTGCATTTAATGAGCAAATCATGCAAATTAAAGAGAAACTTGGCCTGTAGCTGCTCAGGTTGCCGTTATTAGGGTATTGAGTTTATTGATTTATAACTGGACTTATAATAAAATGATTATTGAGAATCAATGAGAATCATTTTGTAATAAATATAAATGAGAGTACGCCATTCAGGCATCTCACTATTGGAGGGATATATTCAACATGGCAACACAATTCAAGATCGATGGCCTGAAGGCGTCGATAGAAGGCAAAGAAATTCTGAAAGGCATCAACCTCGAGATTAAAGGCGGGGAAATCCATGCGATCATGGGTCCTAACGGTACGGGCAAAAGTACGCTCGCATCAGCGCTAATGGGGCATCCTAAATATGAAGTAACAGATGGAGAAGTCATCCTGGATGGCGAGGATGTGCTGGAGATGGCAGTCGATGAGCGCGCACGCGCCGGACTGTTCCTCGCGATGCAGTATCCAAGTGAAATTACAGGTGTTACGAACTCTGACTTCCTGCGCAGTGCGATCAACGCACGCCGTGAGGAAGGCAACGAAATCTCGCTCATCAAGTTCATCCGCCAAATGGAGAGCAAGATGAAGGAGTTGGAGATGAACCCGGAATTTGCCCATCGTTACTTGAATGAGGGATTCTCCGGCGGTGAGAAGAAGCGGAATGAAATTCTTCAAATGATGATGATCGACCCTAAAATTGTTGTACTCGATGAGATCGACTCCGGTCTTGATATCGATGCGCTCAAAATCGTTGCTAACGGCGTGAACAGCATGCGTTCCGAAGAACGCGGCTTCCTGATCATTACGCACTATCAGCGTTTGCTTGATTACATTAAACCGGATTTCGTTCATGTCATGATGCAAGGACGCATCGTTAAATCCGGCGGCCCTGAGCTGGCTGAGCGTCTGGAGAGCGAAGGTTATGATTGGGTTAAAGAAGAACTTGGCATCGTAGACGAGACGGTCGGCCAGGCTTGAGCGGAGGAGGAGTATCGACTATGACGACACAATTATCGACTCCAGTGAACCGCCAGATGACCGAGGCTCTATCCCTTGCCAAGGGCGAGCCGGACTGGTTGGCCGCACTGCGAGCTAAGGGAGCTGATCTGGCGGAAACGCTGGAATGGCCTAAACCGGAGAAAGTACGGATTGACCGCTGGAATTTGACGGCGCTGGGAAGCCATAAGGCTGAACAACCCCTCGCTTCTATAGAAGAGCTGCCGGAGGCGCTGCGCGAATTGTCCGCTGATGCGCCGGCAGGATTCGTTGTACAACGCAACTCCACTGCAGTGTTCAAGCAGTTGTCGCCAGAGCTTCAGGCGAAGGGTGTAATCTTCACCGATCTGGAGACAGCAGCCCGTGAGCATGGCGAATTGGTACAGAAGTATTTGTTCCAGGCTGTAGCGCAGGATGAGAACAAGCTGACTGCTATCCATTCCGCAATATGGAATGGCGGGGTATTCCTCTATGTTCCGAAGAACGTGGAAGTGGAATTGCCGCTTCAAGCATTGTTCTACAGCGATGATGCAGCAGCTGCCTTTGCGCCTCGTGTGCTGGTAGTGGCGGAGAATAACAGCCGTGTTACCTATGTGGACAATGTAGTATCCGCATATGCGGATGGGGGACAGACGCTTGCGAAGCAGTCGATTATCGAAGTTATTGTGAAGCCAGGCGCGTCTGTAAGGTATGCGACTGTACATCACATGGCGGACAACATCATCGACCTTTCTATTCGCCGCGCTATCATTGACAATGATGGACGGATGGAGTGGATTGTCGGTGACCTGCATGACGGTCATGTGCTGTCTGACACGCAGTCTTACCTTAAAGGCAATGGATCGAATTCCGATGCCAAGGCAATCAGCATTGGCACGAACGCACAGCAGATGAGCTTGACGACGGGCGCCGTGCATTGGGGACGCAGCTCGGAGAGCAACATGGTCACTCGTGCGGTTATGAAGGATCAAGCATCGGCGATTATTAATGGCATCACCAAAATCGAGAAAGGCGCAACCAAAGCGAACGGCGTGCAGATGGAGAAAGTGCTCATGCTCAGTCCCAAGTCGCGCGGAGACGCCAACCCGATTCTACTTATAGATGAAGACGATGTTAAAGCAGGACATGCGGCGAGCGTTGGACAAGTAAACCCGGAGCAGGTCTACTACCTGATGTCCCGGGGTATCTCTAAGCAGGACGCGGAGCGATTGATTATTCACGGATTCTTGGCACCAGTCGTATCGGAAATTCCGATTGAGGCGGTGCAGAAACAACTTCAGCGACTGCTTGAAAGGAAGCTGGAAGGATGAACATGCAGTTAATCAGGGAGCAATTCCCGATACTGCATCAAGATATTAATGGGCATCCGCTCATTTATTTGGACAGCGCGGCATCTTCCCAGAAGCCGCGTTCCGTCATTGATGCGGTGAAACGTTACTATGAGTGGGATAATGCCAATGTGCACCGTGGTGTGCATACGCTGGGATCCCGCGCCACTGACGCTTATGAGGGCGCTCGGGAGAAGGTAGCCAAGTTCATTAATGCGGCTAGTACGCAAGAGATTATTTTCACACGCGGTGCAACAACCTCGCTTAACCTTGTTGCGAGCGGCTATGCAAGAGCCGTATGCGGCGAAGGCGACGAGATCGTGATTACGCCGATGGAGCATCATGCGAATTTGATTCCGTGGCAGCAAGCGGCCAAAGCAACCGGAGCTACGCTCAAATACATTCCGTTGCAGCCAGATGGCACAATTACCATCGAAGATGTCGAGAAGACGGTGACGGATCGTACGAAGATAGTATCGGTTACGCATGTCTCCAACGTATTGGGCGTCATTAATCCCATCAAGGAGATTGCGGCCATCGCTCACCGCCATGGTGCTGTTATGGTTGTGGATGGTGCTCAGAGCGCGCCGCATATGGCTGTGGATGTACGGAATCTGGATTGTGATTTCTATGCTTTCTCCGGCCATAAAATGTGTGCTCCAACCGGTATCGGGGTATTATACGGTAAGAAGGCATTGCTGGATGGCATGGAGCCGATCGAATTTGGCGGTGAAATGATTGACCATGTCGACCTTCAAGATGCGACGTGGAAGGAGCTGCCATGGAAGTTCGAAGGCGGAACGCCTATTATCGCAGGCGCTGTCGGCTTGGGAGCGGCGATAGATTTTCTGACGGAGATCGGCATGGATGCCATTGAGCAGCATGAGCATAAGCTGACGGCGTATGCTTACGACAGATTGAGCACATTGGATGGTATTACGATCTATGGTCCGCAGCAGAATCGCTCAGGTCTCGTTACGTTCAATCTGGGTGAGGTTCACCCGCATGATGTAGCGACTGTCCTCGATACGAAGGGAATCGCGGTTCGCGCCGGCCATCACTGCTGCCAGCCGCTGATGCGCTGGCTGAATGTAAGCTCAACAGCACGTGCCAGCTTCTATCTCTACAATACCGAAGAGGACGTTGATCGGCTTGTTGACGCCCTCCAAGAGACAAGGGAGTTCTTCGGTTATGCAATTGGATGATTTGTACCGTAGAGTCATAATGGATCATTATAAAAATCCCCGCAATCGCGGAACGCTTGAGGACGAGGCGGTAACGGTCAACCTGAACAACCCGACCTGCGGCGACCGGATTCAACTGCAAATGCAGCTGGAAGACGGGATCGTGAAGCAAGCGAAGTTCACGGGTGAAGGCTGTTCTATCAGCTTGTCATCGGCTTCCATGATGACGGAAGCGGTCAAGGGCAAGTCCTTCGATGAGGCGCTCGCACTGGCAGATAAATTCTCTGAGTTTATTAAGGGAGAAGCTCTGGAGTTCGAGGAGCTGGAGGATATTGAGGCTTTGTCCGGCGTGAGCAAGTTTCCGGCACGGATCAAATGTGCTACACTGGCCTGGAATGCGCTGCGCAAAGGCATCCAGCACGACAATAACAACAAGTAATTTTTCTGATAGAGGAATGAAGCGCGTCCAGGCGCGTAATATGATGGGAGGCTTCTACAATGGCTAAACAAATGCCCGATTTAGAAGAGTACAAATATGGTTTTCGCGATGAGCATAAAGCCATATTCCAATCCGGTAAAGGATTGACTCCGGAGATTGTCCGCACGATCTCCGAAATGAAGAACGAGCCGGATTGGATGCTCGACTTCCGCTTGAAATCGTTGGAGCAGTTCAATAAGATGCCGATGCCTCGCTGGGGCGGCAACATGGACGATCTTGATTTCAACGACATTCAGTACTATGTGAAACCGTCCGAGAAGCAAGGGAAGACATGGGAGGAAGTGCCTGCTGAAATTAAGGAAACCTTCGACAAGCTGGGGATTCCGGAAGCGGAGCAGAAGTTCCTTGCAGGCGTCTCGGCGCAATATGAGTCCGAGGTTGTCTACCACAGCATGCAGGAAGACCTGGAGAAGCAGGGTGTTATCTTCACGGATACGGATACTGCGCTTCGCGAGCATCCGGAAATTTTCAAAGAGTATTTCGGTACAATCATCCCTCCTGCGGACAATAAGTTCGCTGCACTGAACAGTGCTGTATGGTCGGGTGGCAGCTTTATCTATGTTCCTAAAGGTGTGAAGTGTGAAATTCCGCTGCAAGCTTATTTCCGCATCAACTCCGAGAACATGGGACAATTCGAGCGTACGCTCATTATTGCTGACGAAGACAGCTTCGTGCACTATGTAGAAGGCTGTACAGCGCCTATCTACAGCACGAACTCCCTCCACAGCGCAGTGGTTGAAATTCTTTGCAAGAAGAACGCCCGTGTTCGTTATACGACGATTCAGAACTGGGCTCCGAATATTTACAACCTCGTTACGAAACGTGCTGTTGCTGAAGAGAATGCGACGATGGAATGGGTTGACGGCAACATCGGCTCCAAGCTGACGATGAAATATCCGGCAGTTGTGCTTAAAGGCCGCGGCGCCAAAGGAATGGTACTATCCATCGCAGTGGCAGGCAAAGGGCAGCATCAGGATGCAGGGGCCAAAATGATTCACCTTGCGCCGGATACCACCTCGACAATCGTATCGAAATCAATCAGTAAACATGGCGGTAAAGTAACGTATCGCGGTCTGGCATCCTTCGGCCGCAATTCCGAAGGCTCCAAAGCGAATATCAAATGTGATACGCTTATCCTTGATAATCAATCGACCTCGGATACGATTCCGTATAACGAAATTATGAACGACAACATTATTTTGGAGCATGAAGCAACGGTCTCCAAAGTATCTGAAGATCAGCTCTTCTACCTGATGAGCCGTGGCCTGACAGAGGCGGAAGCAACGCAAATGATCGTAATGGGCTTTATCGAGCCATTCACGAAGGAGCTTCCAATGGAATATGCGGTAGAGATGAATCGTCTCATTAAGTTCGAGATGGAAGGCAGTATCGGGTAGAGAAAAGTCAGACTCGCATCAAGAAATAAGTTTTGTTGTAATGGTTTCAGAAGGGGCTGCCCGAAAGGTCCAATGAGCCAGTCCCAAATGATGTGAAAAGATGCCTCCAAAACCACGAAAAGTGGGATTGGAAGCATCTTTTTTATTGTATATTGAGGACTTAACAGCCTCCTTGGTTCATGCTCGCCCAATGAGCAGGTTCCCGAAATCCCCCCGAAATTCCCTGCACCTTGTACAGACACCTTTGCACTGACAGTAGAACTGCTCCTCTTCCAGATAGTAGTCATTCTCTTCGCCGCCATAACCTGCATCGGCAATGACCATTCCTGGGGATTCCCAGCGTTGCCATTCCCTTTCTCCAAATGTGCTTTGACGCAGAGTGACGGAGTAAGAAGCCTGCGAATGTGCATGAATTTCAGTCACAAGACGCCATAATAGTAGAATGCCTGCAATCATGCATGAATTTGAGACAAAATCGGCCGATAAGGGTAAACGAAGGTGAAATGCCTGCACGCTGGCAGGCATTCACCTTTATAGGGTCAGAAACGGGAAAATAAATGCTGTTTCGCAGGTTTCGCCTAGCTGGCATGTCTCGGCGTTTAAATGACGGATCGTCAGCGCTCCAAAAGTCCCATGATCGAGTGGGAACTGAGATTTCCCAACAGGACTTGCTGGGCAGCCCCTAATTAATTTCCAAAAACACCCGCTGATCATAGCGGGTATTTTTATTTTCAGCATTCAAGCTCGGATGGTGAAGGCCGCAGATTAAGGCCGGAGTACTAATTGCAGAAGTCATGACTTGATCAATGACCCCGGTAACTGGTCAGACTATGGAGGAGGAACGTATAGTGGAAGGAGCCGAGGGAGACAGCGGTTAGGGTAATGACAGGAGGGCTGAAAGATGACCAATAAATTGATCGCAATATGTGATGGACACGGCATGGAGACCGCTGGAAAGCGTACTCCGGCGTTCCCGGGGGACGGGGGTGTTATGCGCGAGAATGAGTTCAACAGGCGGGTAGCTGAACTGCTCGCGGCTCATCTGAAGCGCTGCGGTTTTGCAATATTAATGGTAGCGCCGAATGATAGCGATACACCGCTGCGCGACCGGACAGATGCTGCGAATAAAGCGAAAGCGGATCTCTATATATCCATACATGCGAATGCCTGCGGTACGGGTGAGTTCAACCCGGTTCGGGGTCTTGAATCCTATCATATGGCAGGCAGTTCGGCGAGTGAACGTGCAGCCAATATTATACACCGCAACTTGATAGCGGGAACGAAGCTTACTGATCGTGGGGTCAAGACGGCGGATTTTCACGTTCTGCGGGAGACACATATGCCTGCTGTTCTGGTAGAATGCGGATTCATGACTAATCTGGATGAGGCGCGCTTACTCCAGACCGAGGCATACAGAATGGAATGCGCGGAGGAGCTGGCACGCGGTGTTTGCGAATACTTTGATGTGCCGTTCATACAGATAGAGGAGAAGCGAGCGCTTCGACTTGTCATTAACGACACAACGGTTGAATGCGGGCGTCTTATTGATGGACAGGTATTCGTGCCTTTGCGAATCGTCGGTGAAATGCTGGGAGCTAAAGTATCGTGGGATGACACATCGAAGACGGCGACATTGACGAAGTAGAATCATGCAAAAAAACTTCGGTACGGGAGCCGGTCGCTTCCCATCCGAAGTTTTAATTACATATAGACATGTTTGACTTCCAGCGAGCGCTCCAACGTCAGATCAATGAATTGTTCGTTGATCTGGATAAGCGGCCTGAAGAACTCCGAAGGATGGGTCATAATAATAGTTCCGATCTCCCCGGTCTGCAGTTCGACCTGCTTGCCAATAAAATTCGGAATCATATGCTTAATAAACGTGTGGGTAGTGAATGGATCCAGTTCATTGAAGCTCATGCGATACAGCTCTTTCAGCACATATAACAGGTCTCGTTTCTCCTGATAGACCCGGGAAGAGATCATTGCGCTGTAAACATCTGAAACGGCTACAATCTTGGAAACAGGGTGCATCTGGTCTCCGGTGAGCCGATTCGGGTAACCGCTGCCATCAATCCGTTCGTGATGCTGGAGTGCGACAGTAGCTTGAATGGACTCGCCGAACGAGCGTTTAATAATTTCGTATCCGAAAATGGTATGCTGCTTGATCAGCGAGAATTCATCTTCGGACAAGCGCTCCGGCTTGTTCAGGATGTCGTCCTCGATCTGGCATTTGCCGATATCATGAAGGAAGCCCGCTTGTCCGATCTGCACGGCTTGCTTCTCATCATAACCGAGCCAGGTAGCCAGGTAATAAGATAACATTCCGACCTGAACAGAGTGCTGATAGGTGTAATCATCCTTTGTATTCAACAGCAGAAGCATCGATACAACATCGCGTTCCATGCGGAAATTATCTACGAGAGGCTGAAAAGTTTCAGCAACGTCCTCCCTTACAAGCCTTCCATTCTGATAGGCATCCAGAAATAGTTGCTCGCAGCCTTTGACCGCATCATCATAGATAGGCTCAACAGTCGGCAGCCATTTGGGACTAATTCCGGATTCCAATGTGCGTATTACCTTGGCATTTTCTTCTCTGTTGTCGATATCAATATACTCAATCTGATGCTGAAATAGTTTGGAGATCTCTTTGGCATATAGCTCTGTTCCTTTGGACAGGACATGAAGACCGTATGAGTTGAAAGCATCCATGCTCAATCGATCGCCATCTCTTAGCTCTGTTACATGTACCCTCATGATTCACCCCAAGTCACTGGTATCCTTCAATAATGTTAAGCTTATGGTAGCAACAAAAGAGAAAAATGGCAATATGAGCATATTGATTTTAATAATTAAATATGCATTTCTGTCTTCGAAGCGGATAAAAAACAGTGAATTGGGATGAAAGTCATATTTAAAAAGCAGATCGGTTCTTAAAGCAATGTAAATAGTACTATTAAGCTGAACGGCAGAAGAGAACATGCAGCGGTTGTAAGCGCGCAGTCTATGCAGCGGCCCCTTTGTACATTCTCACCATTCCAATTATTGATGGTCTACATACATATATAGAGGTCGAATGATGCTAAAGGCCATATATTTCATTATAGATTCGTTTGGCTAATAGCAGATCCTCAGTCCCTTGAATGAGAGCTCTTCCATCTGGAAATAGTACGATCGATATGCTCTCGTCACGCTTGAAACGGAGGAGGAAAGGATTGCGCTCGACTGCACCTATAGGTGCAAGCCTTGAGGCAAGCTGATCCAGTGATACCGTCATTGTCCGGCCTGGCGAGATCTGAATCGTATTACGTCCGCATAATGAGGCGGCGGCGAGCTCCTGTTCGCCTTGCTCCAGATAATGATAGTGCTGTTCCCCGCAAGCAGGGCAATCCTTGCGCTTGGACCGGCTGACTTTGAGCGGTGTCCAGTGGTTGTTCCAGAGATCGGCTTGCAATAGTGTCCCATGCAGCGCGTCAACGCTGCCGCTGAGCCACTTCAGCGCTTCGGTCGCCTGAATGGAGGCAATGAGATCGACAGCAGGGGAGATTACGCCAGCGGTCTCGCAGGTATCGGCTGCACCAGCCTCGATTGAGACGGGGAACAGGCAGCGGAAGCAGGGTGTTTCATGAGGCAGTATCGTCATCGTCATGCCGGAAGCGCCTACAACACCGCCATAAATCCAAGGTATACGAAGCTTGAGGCTGATATCATTCATTAAATAGCGGACGAAGAAATTATCGGATCCGTCAATAATGAGATCGACATCGCCAAGCAGCGACTCCGCATTCATAGGGGAGAGCTCGGCGATAATCGGCTCTATAGCAACGGAGCTGTTGATGCTGGTCAGACGTTCTGCTGCCGCGGCTGCTTTGGGCAGCATGCGGCGGACATCATCCTCGGTATAAAGCACCTGCCGCTGGAGATTGCTCCATTCCAGCACATCCCGATCGATAATGCGCAGCTTGCCCACGCCTGAACGGACCAGATGCTGAGCGGATACGGAGCCGAGCGCGCCCATGCCAACAATTGCCACATGGCTGTCGATAAGCTTCTTCTGTCCTGCTTGGCCGATGGGGGCGAAGCGAATTTGCCGTGAATAGCGTTCTATGTCTTCTCCGTTCATAATCCGTACCCCTTTAGTTGGCAGGCGGTGCCGCCGGATTCCAAGGTCCTTGCTGATGCCCCTTCCATTCCGAGCCGTCTTCCCATATTTCCTTCTTCCATATGGGCACAATTTGTTTCAGCCGTTCAATAGCATAGCGGCTTGCTTCGTAGCATGCTTCACGATGTGGAGCAGAGACTGCGATAACAACACTGATCTCGGCAATATCCACCTGGCCGATCCGATGGGCAATCGCACATCTGGCGCCAGTCCAGCGCTCTGCAATCTCATCGCCAATCTGCCTGAGCGTCTTGAGCGCCATCGGGATATAAGCTTCGTATTCCAGGCGTATTGTCCGCTGGCCTTGTGTCCATTCTCTTGTGGTCCCTGTGAAAGTAAGCGCGGCACCGTGTCCAGGAACAATGACATGAGCTGTGACGGCTTCAATAGATATCGGCTCCGTTGTGATGCTGTACGGCTCACATGCGCCAGGAGCAGGTTCAGCTTCAACAGCAGCGTCCTCGCCGCCAGATACCGGAGGCAGCAGAGCGAGCTCGTCGCTGGCTGCGACAGTATCTTCGTCCGAGGCATAGGCCTGATTGCAGGCGACGAATGAGACAGCGATCAGCGGCTGATGCTCTGGATAAGCTGCAATAAGCGCTCTTTTGAGGGAGGAGACCGTCATTTGTGCATGTTCGGATTCCAGTATAATAGCAGCAGCATTGAAGCGCTGGGCAAGTCCGGCGAATAATTCGATGGTCCATTTCATTCCCATGGCAGAAAACCTCTCATATCTACAAGTTTACAGTCTCTATAGCATACCATAAATGCTCTAAAAATGTTATGCTAGGTGAATAGACAGAAGGGAGAGGAAGGCCATGTCAGCTTTAACGGATCGATTCGGACGCGTACATGATTATTTGCGAATTTCCGTCACTGATCGATGCAACTTGAGATGCTTGTACTGTATGCCCGAAGAAGGCGTTGAATTTGCTCCGTCTTCTGATCTGCTCAGTTATGATGATATTGTCGAGGTTGTTTCGGTCGCTGCATCTCTGGGGATAACGAAGCTTCGCATAACGGGGGGCGAGCCGCTTGTGCGTCCCGGCCTGGATGGTCTTGTCAAGCGGCTGGCAGCGATAGATGGCATTCGTGATATAGCATTAACTACAAACGGAGTGCTGCTGGCAGGTCAAGCGGAAGCGCTGCGTGCAGCAGGCGTTAACCGGGTGAACATCAGCTTGGATACGCTGGACCCAGCCCGCTTCAAGTTCATTGCAAGAAGAGGCGATCTCAATCGGGTAATGGAAGGCATTGAGGCTGCCGCCCGTGTCGGATTTGCGCCGATCAAACTTAATTGTGTACTATTAAAAGGTGTGAACGAGGATGAGATTGCAGCCTTCCTGCAAATGGCCAAGGAACAGCCGCTGCATGTTCGTTTCATCGAATATATGCCGATTGGCCACGCTGACGATAATTGGCGCAATCATTATTTGCCGTTGTCGCGTGTTCTGGAGATCGCGGAGGAGCAGCAGCTTGGGATCGGCCGCAAGGAAGGCATAATCGGCAATGGTCCGTCTGACGATTACACTATTGTTGGCGGTGCGGGATCATTCGGTTTGATCCATCCCGTAAGCGATAATTTCTGCCAGCGGTGCAATCGGCTTCGTTTGACTGCTGATGGCGGCCTGAAGCCGTGTTTATATTGGGTAGATGAGCTGAACGTCAAGTCCTCGCTGCATAATCGGGAGGCGTTGCGCGGATTGTTCATGCGGGCAATGGATATTAAGCCGCTTAATCATGAGATGGCGGCCAAGCTCTCCAATGAAGCGCAGAGCCATGAGCCGACTGCAAGACGGATGTCACAGATTGGCGGATAGTGACGGGCGGACGAGAGGAGTATGGAGTGGTTATGTCGAACGCAATTATTATTCATCATTATGGATTACAGCCTGTGGAGACGACTCCTGAGGAGATGGCTTCCATCGCAGGAGGGGTGTTTCCGCTTTCCGAACGGATCGAGAAGGGAGTCGGAGAGGCGTTTGATTTTCATGCCTGGTACTTGGCTTGGCGCAATAGCAAGGGGATCGGTGCGGATGTGCCGATGCCCAGCCAGTTGAAGGTGGAGGCGGCAGATACGTTCGAAGCGGTGATTCCATGGGAGCAGCTTGAGGATTCGGCTGTCCAGTTCAGAATCGATCATGCTCCGCTTGCGAAGGGCGGGCCAATCCGGCTTTATGTGCCGAATGGATCCAGCGAATGCTTGAACGTAAAAAGTGTGGTTGCATGCCGTTTTATCTATAATGAAGAGACTCGCGGCGAAGTATCGTATGGCTTCAAGAATACTTTCTCCCCGCAAGAAATGCGCTTAAAGCGTTAATCCCTCGATGACCCGGGAGGCTAGCATGAAAGAAATGTCTATGGGGGCCCCTGAAGTCGTTCTGCTTCACAGCAATGATATTCACAGTCGTTTGGAGCAGGCGGCAAGAATGGCGACTTATATTGCGGAAACACGGCGCTCTTATGGCAGCGACCACGTACTGACCGTTGATATCGGCGATCATATGGATCGGATGCGGCTGGAGACGGAAGGCAGCAGCGGGCTTGTTAATATCGAGCTGTTGAATGCTGCTGGCTATGAAGCTGTAACGCTAGGCAATAATGAAGGCTTGACCTTTACCCCGGAGCAGCTGCAGGAGGCGTACAATGGGGCGTCCTTCGCAACAGTGTGCGCCAATATGAATAGCATGGGACAGGATTCTCCGCTCTGGTTAATGCCACATACGATTATTCGCAAAGGGCGGCTTCGCATCGGTTTGGTCGGTGTGACAGCTGCTTTTGCCGAATTTTACCGTCTGATGGGATGGGAGGTGCGCGATCCGCTGCTTGCTGTGTCCGAGCAAGTGGAGCAGCTGCGCGCGGACTCTGATGTGGTAGTGGTCATGTCGCATCTGGGTCTCACGCTCGATCGGAGAATGGCGCAGGAAATTGCCGGCATCGATCTTATCTTGGGCGGACATACCCATCATCTGCTGATGGAGCCTGAGATGATCGGGGAAACCTGCATATGCGGGGCAGGAAAGTACGGCGACTACATGGGACGCGTGGAGATACGATGGGATGACATCGCCTCGCGTCCCATGTTCCGCGCATCATGCGTGCCGATGGCCGCCTATGAGGAGCAGCCCGAAGCCGCCGCCATTATCGGCGGCTTCAAGAAGGCGGCCCAGCGCCGCCTCAGCCGGGTCGTTACCCGGCTGAGCGCGGCGCTGCCCGCCCGTGCCGAGCGCGAATCGCCGCTCGGCAATCTGCTCGCCGCCGGCCTGCGGCGCTGGACGGATGCCGAGATCGGCATCGTCAACGCGGGGCAGCTGCTCGGCGGCCTCGCCGAAGGCGACGTGACAGAGGGCGATATCCATGCCCTCTGTCCGTCGCCCATCAATCCGTGCCGGATGCTGCTGGCCGGCACAGCCATTCGCCGCGCGCTGGAAGAAGCGCTGCTCGGCGAATTTATCGACAAGGAGATCCGCGGCTTCGGTTTTCGCGGGACGGTGCTGGGCACACTCGCAGTGGACGGGCTGGATATTATATGGGACCCGAATCGAGCTTCATATGACAAAATCCTCTCCATTACCGTTCAAGGCGAGCCGTTTGACGACAACCGGCACTACCGGATAGGTACGATAGACATGTTTACGTTTGGGATCGGTTATGAGACAATCAAGGGCGGAACAGAGATTCAATATTTCCTGCCGGAGTTTATTCGCGATGTGCTCTCTGCCGAACTGGTGAACCGTGAAGCGCTTGAGCGCTGCGGGGCAAGCCGCTGGCATATCTCCACGCTCGAGAGCATGAACTGAAAGAGCAGGAATTCAAATTATTAGCCTGCCGACCGTAGTCCTGCTTCTATGCAATGAGTTTCAGTGGCCGCGACTGACGGCGGGCGGGAATAAGGAGTGGGCGTTTAAAGGCTATGGGAGATCTAATCAATGCTGTCATTCTGGGGATTATCGAAGGATTAACGGAGTTTCTGCCGGTATCCTCCTCCGGTCATATGATCCTGGCGAACAAGCTGCTTGGCTATGCGCATGACAATCAGAAAATTATTACGTTCGAGATCGTCATCCAGCTTGCCGCGATTCTTGCTATCGCGCTGATCTACCGCCAGCGTATCGCCAGTCTGCTGGGGATGTCGCGCGCTGCGGAGACGGTCACGATGAAGGAGTTCTCTCTTAACAAGCAGTCCAAACGCAAGCTGAATCTGGTTCACATTGCGCTCGGTATCGTGCCTGCGCTTGGGCTTGCCTATTTGCTCAAGGATATTATTAAAGGCGAAGGCTTCAATCAGACGCCGGTGCTTCTGTCCCTGGTCGTCGGAGGCATCTATATGATTGTCGCTGAGTGGCTCGTTCGTTCCGGCCGCATACGCACCGTATCAGAGACGATGGATGATATTACATACAAGCAAGCGTTTATGATTGGACTGCTGCAATGCTTGTCGCTGTGGCCCGGCTATTCGCGTTCCGGATCTACCATTGCCGGAGGCATGCTGGTCGGTACAAGCTACAGGGCTGCCGCAGACTTCTCCTTTCTTATGGCAATCCCGATCATGACGGTGGCAACAGGCTATGAGCTGCTGGAGAATTACAAATACATCAAGGGTGATAACCTGACCTTCTTTATCGTCGGATTTCTCGTTTCTTTTGTTACAGCATGGCTTGTAATCGTCTTCTTCCTGAAAAATATTCAAAAAATCAAATTAAAGCATTTTGCTATTTATCGGTTTGTTCTTGCGGCCTTGTTCTGGTTGTTCATTATGCGCTAACGGCTTGGTAGAATATTGTCGATTCATGACGAATCTGTTATTGCTCTTTTTTCTAAAATACCTTACATTAATATTACGAGAGATAGCATATCTCGCGACTGCACGGACAAAAAGAAAATTGATGCAAGGCAGGGGTCGATTGCATGCGATTATTGCCCATATATTTGTGCCGGCCAGGCATGAGGTTGTCCAAGAAAATCTTCTCCGAGGAAGGGCTTGTTCTGCTGGGAGAAAATGTGGAGTTGACGGCAAAGCTCATCCAGAGGCTGAACGAATGCGGAGTGAGCTTTGTTTACATCCATGACCCAAGAACCTCGGATCTTGTCGTTCCGGACATTATAAGTGAAGAGACCAGGCAGTATGCGCTGATGGAAATCAGGACCAATTTCAAGGATTTGCTGAGCCGGCCCAACCGGAAATCCGGTGTCACCTATCCCTACATTGGCAAGCCTTTCCGTCAGGTGATGGATGTGCTCATTGATGATTTGTACAATCATCAGGATTCGATGGTCATGTTAATGAATATGGCGATCGTTGACCATTATTTATTCCAGCATTCGCTTAATGTTTGTGTCTACACGACCATTCTGGGCATCGCCAGCGGTTATTCCCGCGATGAGTTGCTGGCTCTTGGTCTTGGCGCGATGCTGCATGATATCGGCAAAACGCAGATCAAATTAGATGTTCTGCAGAAGACAGGGCCATTGACGAGTGAAGAGTATGAGGAAATGAAGCGGCATGCGGAGCGCGGTTTTTATCTGCTGAAGGATGAGCCGAATATTCCTCTGCTCTCCGCTCATTGCGCCTATCAGCATCATGAGCGGCTGGACGGCAGCGGCTATCCGCGGGGAATTAAGGGAGACGAAATCCATGAATTCGCCAAATGGATCGGGATTGTCGATTCCTACGATGCGATGACCTCCGCGCGTGTTTATCGCAGTCCCATGCTTCCGCATCAGGCGGTGGAGTCCTTATATGCGGGCAGCGGGACCTTATACGAGCAGCATATGCTTCAGCTATTCCGGGACAAGGTAGCGATATATCCCCTTGGCATTACAGTCAGGCTGCATACGGGGGAATCCGGAATCGTCGTTGATATCAATGCATCCTGCCCGCATCGCCCTATCGTCCGAATTTTAAACAATGCAGCCGGCGAGGAGCTTAAGTCGCCTTATGAGATTGATTTGTCCACCAATCTTGCGATCATGATTGTTAGTGTGAATGACAATCATCCGGTCGTACAGCCGGCAGGCGTATAATGGAATGGGGAAGGAGCCGATACTGAGGCTCTTTTTTGCATTGCCCGTTCAATGGCCAGTCTTCTTGAAACATTTGCAACATATCAGTTCGGACATTACAATGAATGAATAACATACGAATGGTTAATCAATTATAGTCAGGTGTTGAAGAAATGATGAAAGCAGCCGAAATTTCTAACCCATACGGACAGCCTGAGCTGTCTCCAGCCTATGATCCCTGGGATCCTATTACTTCTTTGCGGAAATATGGCCG
The DNA here is from genome assembly GCF_019443105.1 of Paenibacillus oenotherae. Taxonomy (GTDB): domain Bacteria; phylum Bacillota; class Bacilli; order Paenibacillales; family Paenibacillaceae; genus Paenibacillus_Z; species Paenibacillus_Z oenotherae. The sequence continues at coordinate 4,263 of NZ_JAHZIJ010000032.1, read as the reverse complement.
CCATTTATTAACGAGTGTAGAGTTAACGGTCTCAAATCTGTGTAATATGAGATGTGAGCATTGTGCTGTTGGCGATACGCTGGTGCTTGCTGAGCCTGCGAAGCTTCCGCTTGCGAGTATTCTGCAGCGTCTCGATGAAGTGGAGCATTTGCAGACGATCAGCATTACGGGCGGGGAGCCCTCCTTCTCGGGACGGACTGTGCAGGACTACATTATTCCGCTGCTCAAGTACGCGCGGGGCCGCGGAGTGCGGTCGCAGATCAACTCCAATGTAACGCTGGATTACAGCCGTTACGAAGCTATCGCTCCATATCTCGATGTCATGCATATCTCCTTTAATTACACGACAGCTGATGATTTCCACCAGGTCGGATTCGCCAAGAGCGGCCATCCCGTTCCGCGTGAGACAGCGGTCCGCATGTATGAGAGGATGATCGAGAACGCCCGCAAATTAAGCGAGGGCGGGCTGCTCGTATCCGCTGAATCGATGATTAATTTCCGTACTCATGAGAAGATTGCGGATATTCATCGGCTTATTGTTGAGATGGGATGCAGACGCCATGAGGTGCATCCTATGTATCCGAGCGCATTCGCCGCTGATCTTCCGGTCATCGGGAAGGAGGAGATGCGGGCGGCAGTGGACACGCTGCTGAAGGAGCGGGATCCATCGATATGGATGCTGTTCGGCACCCTTCCGTTCTTTCAATGCAATGAGGATGAAGAGGATCGCAGGCTGCTGTCCAGATTGGCAGCTGCGCCGAATGTAACTGTGCGCAACGATCCGGATGGACGCAACCGTTTGAATGTGAATATGTTCACGGGAGATGTCTTTGTTACCGACTTCTCCGATGTGCCGGCCTTCGGCAATATTGGCGGGGATCGGCTGGACGATCTGTTCCAGCGCTGGCTCGGCCATCCGCTTGCGAGAAGCGTGGACTGCCATTGCCCGGCTGCCGGCTGCTGCGGACCTAATCTGCTTGTGAAGGATATGTATTACCGGGATGCAGATTTCAGCTCCCGCAAAGCTATTATTTTATAGTTAATCGTAATTTCGAGCACGGAGAGGAGCGAATGTCGGAATGCATGAGTTTGAGACCGGTCGAATTATACTGAATATACTGCTGGTTGCATTTCTTGTATTGTTGAACGGTTTTTTTGTTGCAGCGGAATTCGCTCTTGTCAAAGTGCGCCAGACGAAATTGACTCAGCTGTCCAATGAAGGCAATGTACGGGCCAAGTATGCACTCAAGGTCAATAAAAAGCTGGATGCCTATCTATCGGCCACACAGCTCGGCATAACACTGGCCTCCCTTGGACTTGGGTGGGTTGGTGAACCGGCCATCTCCCATTTGATCGTTGAACCGCTGCTCTATAATTTTGGCATGACGGATCCGTCGTTGATTGCTACGATTTCACTGGTGATCGGATTCGTTATTATTACGTTCTTACATATCGTGCTTGGTGAACTTGCGCCCAAGTCGCTGGCGATTCAGAAGTCGGAGCAGACCTCTCTGTGGCTGTCCCTGCCGCTGCTTATGTTCTACCGTTTATTTCTTCCCGTCATCTGGCTGTTGAACGGCGCAGCCAACCGATTGCTCAAGCTTGTCGGCGTTAAACCTGCAACAGAGCATGAGCTTGCTCATACAGAGGAAGAAATTCGCATATTAATGGATCAGAGCGCTCAAAGCGGTATTATTGATCAAGATGAAATGAAGCTGTTTGACAATATTTTCGAATTCTCGGATCGGCTCGCCCGTGAAGTGATGCTGCCTCGCACCGATATGGACTGCTTATATGCGGATCTCTCTTTTGCAGAGAATATGAAGCTGGTCTACGCCACGAAGCATACGCGTTATCCCGTTTGTGTAGAGGATAAGGATCAATTGATCGGTTTCGTCCATATTACGGATCTGCTTACTTCTGATCCCGATGAGGAACAGCATATCCGGAAATATTTGCGACCGATTCTGAATGTGCCGGAGTCGATGGAGATCAGCCATGTGCTGAAGCTGATGCAGCGCAAGCATTCGCAGCTGGCAATCGTTGTTGATGAATATGGCGGAACGGCGGGGATGATCACAACAGAGCTTATTCTGGAGGAGATCGTCGGTGAAATTCATGATGAATTCGACGAGCAGCCGCCGAGCATCGTTGTGAAAGGGGATATCACCTCTGTTGAGGGCCGGACGCTGATCGAAGATATTAATACGATGTTCCATCTCGAAATTGAGGATGACGATGTCGATTCAATCGGGGGATGGTTGTTTACCCGCCTGGAGGGCAATCCTGTTAAAGGGAAGAAGATTGAATACGACAATTATATCTTCGAGATAGCAGAGAGCGCCAGGCTCAGGGTGCTGCGTGTAGACATCTACAAGCGCAAGCCTGTATTGGAGCTGGTCAAGGACCCGGAGGATCAGACCTGATCGATAGCTAATGAATGCAGGAAGAGTGCGGGAGGAATACCGATTAGATGCCAATGAAACAAATTTTAGTCATTGCGGCAGGCTTGCTTTTTCTATACCTGCTGTTTACAGTCGGAGCTCCCTTTTTGCTTGCTTTGATTGTCGCCATCTTTATTGAACCATTCAATCGGCTGCTCATGCGGACGATGAGGATGAACAGGCTGGCAGCAGTCACGGTGTCAAGTACTATATTTACGTTATTGTTAATTGGAGCTGCGGCTGTTGTTGGAGTCAAATTAATAGCGGAGGTTATTGCATTCTGGGACAAGGTGCCCCAAGTGCTGGATGATGCCAATACCTATATACAGGACACGCTGGATAATGCCAAGCATCTCTATGAGCATATGCCTCCAGATGCCGCTGCCCAGCTCGAAAGCTGGTTGGCTGGCCTTACGGATTCCTTGTTCAGCATGGTGACGGCAATATCCAAGTCGTTCGTAAACTTTGCCAAAGGGATACCGGGCATGTTTATCTTCTTCATCGTGTTTCTGGTGGCGGTGTATCTGTTCGGATATAGCCTGGATACGCTCAAAACAACATTCCTCTCCATGTTCGAGGAACGGTCGCGGGGACAAGTGGACGATGTGCTGCAAAATTTGCGCAAATCGATTTTTGGCTTTCTGCGGTCGATGCTTATATTAAGCGCCCTCACCTATGTGCTGACACTGGTCGGCTTGCTCATACTAGGGCTGAAATATCCGCTGGCGATTGCGCTTCTTGTCGTCATCGTTGATATCATGCCGATCCTTGGTACAGGCTCTGTGCTCGTTCCGTGGGCGTCCTACCTGCTGCTGACAGGAAATGTGTTTGAAGGAATCGGATTGCTCGTCCTGTTTATCGTTATTACGGTGTTCCGCCGCATTGTTGAGCCCAAGGTGCTGGGAGATGCAGTCGGAATCGGGGCTTTGCCTGCGCTGATCAGTCTGTATGTCGGGTTTAAGCTGGTTGGTGTCGTAGGCGTGTTTCTCGGGCCGCTGGTCGTTATCGTATATATGGCGGCGCGCAAAGCCGGGCTGTTCCAGATGAAGATCAAGCTGTAGGTGGAAGATGGACGACGGAACGGATGCGATCTATTCCCCGGGAAATGTGGCCCTGTTGCTGCTGCTTTTTGATCGCAGGGGCGAATGTATGGACGGCGGATGAGGGAGGGCAGTCCTCTTGCTGGAGGATATCGTAATCTCCTAGTGGAAAGGGCTGTCCGAGTGGAACGCAGCGCCTGGCGGTGAGTAAGTTTCGCCGAGTGCTGCGGCTGCTCACGGTGCGAAAGCATCAGGAATCGCGTGTAAAATGTATGATGAACCTTCGGAACCACAATTAGGTGGGACGAAGGTTCTTTGTTTTTCACTCATTTTCAATGAGGGGCAGTATTGTTGCGGAGGAAGAATGGATACCTGCTAAAGTGCATCCTTTTCGTTTGAAATAGCGCTAGATGACAGAATGCCTGCAATAAAGCAGGCATTAGTGTTGTTTTTGGTCGTTTGTGGCTAAATATGGCGAATTTCCTGCACTTTAGCAGGAATCTGACCTTCAACAGGCTAGAGCGGGTAGCGTCAAGAAGTTTGTGTAAGCTTGTAGATATACCCATCGGGTAAGTGTTGGTGGGGGGCGGAGGACTCCGCCCCCCACCACATTGTTTTAACTTTCGATCCGAGGATCCGACTGAACAGAATCCGAGGAATAGCGCTTTTCAAACATCTCATTAAGTTTTTGTTTGACAACGGGATCGCCAAAACCTGGGATGACACGGTTCTCAAAACGTTCGTTGTAGGCGATGGTGTCCAAGTATACAATTTTTTCT
>NZ_JAHZIJ010000031.1 GCF_019443105.1 Paenibacillus oenotherae | reverse complement strand
GTTCGTTTCATCCTCCATGAAGTGTTTGATCTCCGCCTTCATAATGGATTCCAGGTTTTCTTTTACAAACTGAGTGACAAGATTTTCAAATAGGTTTGTGAGCTGGTTTTCTGCTATTATAGTCATGAAGTAGAGTCCCTTCTTGGTGCGTGGTAACCCCGAGGATACTCTACTTTTTTGTTCCCTGTTAAGGGGCCAAATCTTGGTACACAAACTATTGTACGTCATCCCGTAGATGGCGAAATGCCTGCGCAAGTGCAGGAATAGGAGGCGGTTTTGAGCGATTGAGGAGAAATAGGGCGAAATACCTGCGCTTTGGCAGGCATTTGGTCAACAGTAGATCAGAACGAGATAATACCTGCGCTTTGGCAGGCATTTGGTCAACAGTGGATCAGAATGAGATAATACCTGCGCTTTGGCAGGCATTCGAACGACAGTGGGGCAGAACGAGATAATACCTGCACTTTGGCAGGCATTCGAACGACAGTGGGGCAAAACGAGATAATACCTGCACTTTGGCAGGCATGTGAGCTTTGGCGGATCGAAAGGTGAATCAACGGTATTTTCGCAGGGAGGTTTGACCGTGCCGCCGCATACGCGTATGTTTACCGTTATTTGTCGAATAATGACGAATTGTTCTTCTATTGGAACTGTTATTGACTTATAATGGGGAAGACAATCCATCAATGCAAAGAAGGTATACAGCATGAATCATCTTCACGGGCAGTATGACAGCCCGATTGTATTATTATCTTTTTTGATTGCTGTTGCAGCTTCTTATTCGGCGCTTGGCTTGGCGGGCAAGATTGCCAGAGCTAAAGGACTCAGCTACACCGTGTGGTTGATTGCCGGCTCCTGTGTAATGGGGGCAGGCATTTGGTCGATGCATTTTATCGGTATGCTGGCGTTTCATGTAGAAGCAGAGGTTCACTACAACGTTTATATTACACTGCTCTCCCTGGCTGCGGGCATCATTGCCTCGTATTTTGCGTTTCGCGGAACTGCAGCCCCCGATGCGGGAATGAAAAAGCTGCTTCAAGCGGGCTTGTTCATGGGAAGCGGTGTCGTTGCCATGCACTATATTGGTATGGCCGCGATCAATAAACCGATTATTCTCGCCTATGATCCGCTATTCGTAGGCTTGTCTGTCGTTGTTTCACTTGCAGCCTCCTATGCGGCTCTCTTTCTCTTCCGCAAGTTTCGCAGGGTGGAAGGGTACAGCAAGTGGAAGCTGATGAGCGCAATCGTGATGGCGCTTGGAATTTGCGGCATGCACTATACCGGAATGCGAGCATCCAGATTTGTGCTGGCACCTGCCCACTATAAGGAGGCGGGATTCGTTGCGCCGCAATCCTTTTTGCTTGTCGGGGTGGCGCTTGCCATCTTTTTCGTGCTTGTCGTCACCTTCGGCGCGATGTTCTTCGACCGGAACGTGCTGGAGCGGATGGCTTATCATGATTCGCTGACAGGAATGCCTAACCGGAACCAGTTGGCGCGCTATTTCGAGGATTCCTTCTCCGGGAACGCAAGCGGATTTCTGCTGTTCATTGACCTGGATCGCTTCAAGACGATTAACGATACGCTTGGACATGACGCAGGAGATCTCTTCATTAAGGAGGTTGCCGAGCGGCTTGGCCGGGCGATATCGGGTGATCAAACGGTATTCAGGCTTGGCGGCGACGAATTTCTTGTTGTGTCCAGCAGCGGGACGAAGCAGGAGGCGATCAGGCTTGCGAATGAACTGGTGACCATCATCAAGCGGCCGTATTCCGTTCTCGGCAATGAAATTTATATGACGACAAGCATCGGTATCAGCTTGGCCCCGGAGCATGGGCACAACCGGACAGCGCTGTTGAAGGCAGCGGATGTAGCGATGTATCGTGCGAAGACTGCCGGCAAGAACCAGTTTCAGCTGTTCGATGAGGAGACAGACCGGATGCATGTGCGCAAGCTGGAGCTGGAGCGGGATCTGCGCAAGGCGCTGGCGAACAAGGAGCTGCGCATATACTATCAGCCCAAGTGGGATGCCGAGCGCAACTGCATCTCAGGAATGGAGGCTTTGCTCCGCTGGGAACACCCGCGGCTCGGAATGGTGTCGCCTGCTGAATTTATCCCTATTGCTGAAGAAACCGGACTGATTGTGTCCATTACAAGATGGGTGCTGATCGAGGTGTGCAGACAGAACCGGAGCTGGCAGCAGAGGGATCTTGTCCACGTCTGTGTGTCTGTTAATATGTCCATTCGTGTGTTTGAGAGCAGCATGCTGTGCGAAATGGTTGAAGAGGCGCTGATGGAATCAGGTATTGAGCCCGGTGATCTGGAGCTGGAGATCACGGAATCTATCGCCATGTATGATGTACAGGATACGATCCGGCAGCTGCAGCATCTCAAGGGCCTTGGGGTAAGAGTGTCTATGGATGATTTTGGCACGGGATATTCTTCGCTCGGCAATCTGGACGAGATACCGATCGATGCGCTCAAAATTGATCAGATGTTCATTCGCCAGAGCGCTCAGCCGTCCAAGCAAGCGATCATCAGCACGATTATTGCCATTGCAGCGCATCTGAAGCTTGAAGTTGTTGCCGAAGGCGTCGAGACGGAGGAGCAGATCGGATTTCTGCAATCGCGGGGCTGCCGCATGATGCAGGGCTATTATTACGGCAAGCCGATGGATGTAGACGCTCTGGAATCATGGCTGCTCTCGAAGGGCGGCAATGTGAGCAAAAGCATCTCGTAGCAGGGTGCGGCAGATTGCAATAGGGGACTTTCGCTTTATAAAGCGGGGGTCCTTTGTTGTGTGAGCCAATTCGACAAAAACATCGGTATTCTAGCAAATAGCAATAGCTGCCCAAATTCTTCTATGATAAAATCTAGATGAATAGAGCATTATTAGGAGGGTTATTGGATGCGCAAACTTTCGATAGCATTAGTATGCCTGTTTCTGCTGGGAGGTGCATTTTCTGCTTTTCCGGCAGGTGTGGCCGCTGCAGGTGCTGCTTTAAAGCCTGTTAAAGCCTTCACAAAAGGCGAACAATACATGATCCTGACATTTCCCGAGCGGCTCACAGCAGAGCATCAGTATGTGCCGCTTCTCAAGTCGGGCTTTTCAATAGACCTTCCGGGTTATTCTGTAACCCTGGCGACTGCTTCCGGCAGCGAGGTGGTGCTTTTCTTGAACAAGCCTCTGGTCGGTGTGGATAGTGTCAATATTCATATTGATCAAGGAGTTGTGAGGTCGGTTGACGGACATGCTCATAATCCGACAATTAACGGCTTCAAAATGATTACGCCGCAAGGGAAGCTGGCGCTCAAGCAGACGCTGGACCCCAGCGGCGCGGGAACGACCATTCAGAGCGTAGTGAAGTATCTTCAGGCTCACCCCGGCGGGAACATCGTGGGCGCTTCCGGCATTGATAGCGCGGATGTCCGCTATTTGCTGTCTTTAATGGATCTCGGCGAGGTCAATAAGGACGAGCTTATGGATGCCATAGAGTGGGCTCGTCAATATACCGACAGCACGAGAGGAACAGCTGAGGCACGACAGGAATTAGCGGGGAAAATGGCTGCTGCGCAGGCTGTTGCGGATCAAGCCAGCGCCACCCAGCGGGAGGTCGATATTGCAGGAGTGGAGCTGCAGAATGGGGTCAATCATTTTATCCAGCTGCTTTCAACCTACACCCCTCCTGTCATGCTGTCGCAGCCGGTCAGCATCATCCCCAAAGCGGGAACAATGATTGCGGACAATATCATTAATGAGGCGGAGATCCAGTCGATACAAGGGCCGAATCAGCCGCTCTCAGCCTTTGATCCCCAGTTTGTTGTGACGCTGCAGAAGAACCCGTACAATACAGCCGAATATGCGGCGGGTGATGTGATTCATGTCATATTGGGGCAGTCGGGCGTGGACCTTGCATACACGCTGTCGGCATCGGATATCGAAGCGATCAATGACAATATCGGCCCGTCAGAGCATGCAGCCGTCACAATTGATGCCCGCAGCTTCTTCCTGAACCCGGCTCTGGGCGATGAAGAATTTACGCCTCGCGTGTATGTGGAGAGAGCGGGCCAGACGATTAGCTCAATGCCGAGATCGGCCGCGCATGCTGTGACAGTATCGCGTAACCCCGTTATTCTTAGCCATTCTACCGGCTATGTGGAGATAGGATCGCCTGTTACAGCAGCAATCAGCAAGGCAGGAACAGTGTACCTCGTTCCGGCGGAAGCGGTAATAAACAGCGAGGCTGATCTGCAGGCTCAGAGCTATAGTGAAGCTACGGCAGCAGCGGCGAATGAGACGGTATCCCTGTCTACGGATGGCACAAGCATTGGCAGCTCCTACAAGCTCTATGCAGTTGATCATTCCGGCCAGCTCTCCGCGCCGTCAGCAGCGGTTACCATTACAGCCGCCCCGGCGAATTACCTGAATGCCAGAGGGACGCACCCTCATGTCGAGGTAGATGGAAACATTGTCTATGTGCCAGCGGGAATGGATGCTGCTGCACTCAAGTCGCATCTGGTCACCACATATTCGTTCGATGTCGTGCCTTCGGAAGCGGATCTTACACCAGTCGGCGGTACGGAGATTGTAACGAACGCGATGAAGGTGGCGGTGAATGGCGAGGCATTAGAATTATTCGATATCCGCATTCAGAAAGCAGCCGCATCATTCAGCGATATCATCGATGCGTTGAGTGAGTATGGCATCGATGCGATTAAATTAACAGCAGATATTGTGGATACAAGCGCTGTTATGGAAATTGAATATTGGGTCAATTTCCGCTCGTCGGTCCCTCACAGCCTTACGGTAGGCGGTCTGCGGATCGAGGAGGACGCTGTCGTTACGAAGGATGACACAGTGACGGTTATCGCTGATGTGGGCAGCGACGATGACAGGCTGGCTGGCGCCGTTGCTTACAACAGCATTGCTGATGAGGTGCTTATGGATACACGGGCGGGCTTTATTGCAGGTCCGCTCAGACGCTCGGAATCCAACCCTGAAATTTATGTGAATCCGATTAATATTGCCGTGATTGGCGATCTGGACGGCTGGTATAATGCATCATCGGACAGCAGTATCGGGAAGATCTACGTTGCAGCTGATATTCCGACTGCGGTTGAAATTATCATCCCGAGCCATCCGTTGAACTTGTACGGGGACAACCGCGTCTTGACGGGCTACCCGATTACAGGAACATTGAACGGCACACTAAGCGGTGTGACGATTACAACTCCATAACCGTCAGCCTCGAAATAATCGCTCCATACATGCAAAAAGGGCTGAGAGTCCGTTTTGGAAATATCAGCTCCCATTAGGCGAAACCCGCGAAATGGCATTTATTTGCTCGTTTCTGGCCCCATGAAGGTGAAATGCCTGCCAGAGTGCAGGCATTTCACCTTCAATTCCCCTTAACGGCCGATTTTTCCTCAAATTCATGCATGATCGCAGGAATTTTACCATAAAGGCGTCTTGTAGCCGAAATGCATGCTCATTCGCAGCTTCTTACTCCGTCACTCTGCCTTCAAAACACTTGGAGAAGGGGAAAGGCTACACTGTGGGGAACCTCCCAGCCGATACAGATGGCGGCGAAGAGAATTGCTGCAATCTGGAAGAGGGTAGATCCACTGTCCGCTCACAAGCGATTGTACCAAGGCGCAGGGAGATCGGGAGATTCAGGTGTGCCTGATCTATCTTCGTCAGAAGCAACGGGTGCGAGAAATCTTAAAGAGCCAGGAAGGCTACAAGCTCTTGGTTCGACGGTTGATCGAACCCGAGAGTTCGTTTGCTCAGAAGAACAACCAGGGATTCCGGCGTTTCTTGCTTCGCGGCTTACCCTAATCAGCTTCGAGGTTGGGTGGCTTTCGTTTGCCCATAACCTGCTCAGTGGGCAAGCATGAACCAAGGAGGGGTTGTTATGTCCCCCCTATACAATGAAGATGCTTCCAGTTCCACTTTTTAGTGGTTTGGAGGCATCCCTTCACATCATTTGGGACTAACTCATTGGATATTGGACTTTTCGGAAAGTCCCTTTTTGCATGCTACCATGTTGAGAAGATGCCGTGCTCACACGCTTGCCGCGCTTATTGAAGCTGGCTGGGCCATAGCACAAGCGTGCGGTTGTCACGCTCGGCACCGATGGCGCGAAGCGCGGCTGCCGCATTGGAATCGGTAATATCGGCGCCGTTCCAACGTTCGATTTTGATTTTGCTGAGGCCATGCTGTCTCATGATCGTCCGGAATATTTGCTTGAGCAGCTTAGGATCGGGAACATCATCGGCGACGGATAAATGATGGATGCTGCTCTCCCCCCGTTCATCTGAGAGCTCGACAACTTTGCGGCCGTTATTCTCCAGCCAGTAGCGCCATCGGCCTTGATAGAGAACGAGAAAGTTGCCGCTCTTGCGGCTGAATGAAGCTCCTCTCACAGATGGCCAATCCGCTGCCAGTCCGAAGGGGTTCGCGGGATCGATGGCAGATATGACCGTGATGGCGTCGGATTCCTGCCCGGGGAATGGCTGCCGTATGGCGGACAGCAGCTCGCGCTTGGCGAATTGCAGCGTGTTCACACCCTGAATGAGCAGCCCGCGTGTGACGATACCCCAATGCTCATACTGCCTCAGCACAGGGGTCAGCTCGTCCCAGCCATATGGCGACAGCTGGGTGACAAGATCCTTGGTCACAATGCCGCAGCTCTCAAGCAGATGCTGCGTCCAGCGCAGAGCGGACTGCTGGAGCTCTCCCGAAGCTCCGCTTGCCGTGTCTTCCGAGTCTCCATCTCCGCCCGCAAGCGAGCCAGTCCAGTACCAGCGGCCTTGCCCGGAGCCGGTCTTGGCAAGTCCTTTGCCCTTGGCAAGCAGCTGCAGCCGAAGCGGAGCGAACTGGTCGTTGGAGACGCGGCCCTCCCATACCAGATCAATCAGGTCGGCCAGCAGCTCTGATGGTATTTTGCCACAGTCACGGCTGAGGCGGGTGAGAAAGCTGGCTCCGCCTTCTCGCAACAGTGCGAGCAGAGCCGGATGCCTGGAGGCTTCATCCGATTTCGGCTGGACGTAGGGAGCATAGAGCGGCTTGGATTCTGCGAGAAAGAATGCAATCTTGCCCTCCTTCTCATGATCCTCCTTGCGTCCGATCCAGACCACCTCGCCCGAGGAGCAGAGAAGGTCGAGATCTTCTTTGCGATAGCCGAGCACTCTTGCCGGGAATAGAATGGATTCCCAGTGGGAGGCGGGAAGGAAGAAGCCCTGCAGTCTTGCGATAACATCCCGCAGGCCGTCTATTCCGCTTAGCTGCGTGCCGGACAAGGCATGCTGAAGCAGTGACATGTGCGCACACCAGCGTACAGGGTGGACCGGCTCGGCCCGCTTGCGGGCCTGCTCTATCGTCAAACGGACCAGTCGTTTGGCGACGCCTCTGCCTGTCCAGATGCGTTCCTGCTCGCTTTCTGCGAAAGGCGCCTGCTCGATGGCATCCAGTGCGAGCAGGACATCGACAATGTGGCTGGCTTCTCCGGCTCCAAGCTCGGGGTAGCGTTCACGCAGCTCCGGCTCGGTGAAGGACAGCCGATGCTCAGCGTATCGTCCCGCAACGAAGGCGATCGCGCGATCGCTAAGCGGAAATAATCGATACATCTCTTCCTCATCCGAGCATATCCAGCGGCTATCGGAGCCGAATGCCAAAGCGGTAATACGCCCTGAGCCCTTCAGCTCATCCAGCCACGGGAGTGCCGCTTCACCCGCGACAGCGGATAATTCAGCGCTGCTCTTGTCCCCCTGGCGCTTGAGAAGCGTGTAGAGGTCATCTGCTGAAGCCGGTATGAAGGCACCGGTCTCCAGACGGGCTGCTTCCTCCGCAGCAATAAGAGGATCAACACGCTGGAGCGCATGCTCTCCGAACAGCTCTCCAGCCATAGCTCTACTGACATTCATAAGCTGCAGCTGTGTCGTCTCGCTCAGCCCGTCCCCTTCGTACAACTGCGCGTTAGCATAATCGGCAATAAATTGCACGGCAAACGGCGAGGGCGCATTCGTTTCGTGAATGACGATGTCAATATGTCCGGCGGCAATATCCCCGAGCAGCCGCTTGAGGCTGCCGGTATCCAGGTATAGATGAAGAGATTCCCTCATTGCTTCTTGCAAGTATGGAAAATGCTCCGCATAGGGAAGCGACTGCTTGAGCAGTTCCTCGCTGCGTAGCCTCTTCTGCCACATCGGTGTCCGCGTGAAGCTGCGTGAGAGAAGGAGTGAGGTCTCCGCAATCCGGCGGAAGGAAATGGCCAGCAGCGGCGATCCGGCAATCGCTTCTGTGAGAAGCGGCTCAAGGCTGTCCGGCGTAATATGCCAGAGCATCTCCAACCATGAAGCATCCCATTCCGGAAGTACAAGCTCAATGCCATTGTCCTTGGCATTGCCATACAGTTTATAGGGCAGCAGCCGTTCGAACTGGCGTTCTATGGCGAGCAGCCATGTCCGATTGATCCGCTTGCCGAACGGATTATGGATAATAACCCGCGTCTGATTCATCAGATCGCGGTAATGCTCGATGACGATGCGCCGGTCTGTCGGCAGAGCGAGCGCAGCATGCTGCGAGCAGATGAGCGCAATGAGCTCCTCTGCCGCAGTTCGATCAAATCCGTACTCCATATCCAGCCATACAGCGGCGGATTCCTCGCATTCGCGTCTACTTGCAGCCGCTTCCGTATCGGTATCCCTAGGAGTAGGGGATGCCCCTAGCCTGTCTGCTGCAGAAGAGGGAAGTCCGTAATCTGCTGCAAGCTGAAGCCTGTCTGACAATTCGCGGAGAAAAGCGCCAAGCTGGATGCCCAGCTCATAGGTGCGCCCGCCGGGCTCATTGCGCCAGAATGGAATTTCGCTGAAGCGGTTGGGCGCATCCTTCACATATACCCGGTCATTGTCGATGCTGCTAATCATCCAGGAGGTTGTGCCGAGCTGAAACACATCACCGACACGGCTCTCCTGAATATATTCTTCGTCCAGCTCTCCCAGATGAATACGGCTTTCCGCATGGTGAACCGGGTACGCCGAGCTCTGCGGAATCGTCCCGGCACCCGTAATCGCAGCCATCGCCGTGTTGGCTCTCTTGCGAAGCAGATTCCCGCGTGCGCCGTTCCCCTCGCTGCTGCTGACGGCGCTGCGATCCCAGTCAATCAGCGGTCTGGCGAAGGGGTAGAAGCCCGCAAGAACCTTCAAGGCCGCTTCCAATCTTGCTCTGGGGAAGAGACGGAAGCATTCACTGCGCGTCAGGAGCGCATGAAGGCTGCTCACTTCAATATCCTCGCTGGCGACGATTGCGGTCACTTGCTGTGACAATACATCAAGCGGCTCCATCGGCAGCGTGATGGCTTCGATATCCCGCTGAATGATATTGCGGCACAACACAGCTGTTTCGGGCAGCTCGCTCCGATTGCGGGCGAGAATGTAGCCGATGCTTGTATCACCGACAGCATGGCCTGCCCGCCCGATTCTCTGAATGCCCGCCGCCGCTTCCTTGGGCGAGTCGATCTGTATGACCAGATCAATGTGGCCGACATCAATGCCAAGCTCAAGGGAGGAGGTGGCGACAATGCAGCGCAGCTCTCCGGCCTTCAGCATATGCTCCACCTCTAGGCGGCGCTCGCGGGACAAGCTGCCGTGATGCGCGCGGGCCATCTCATACCCGACATGATCATTCAAGCGGAGGACGAGCCGTTCGCACAGACGGCGGCTTACAACGAAAATAATTACGGAACGGCTATCGTTCATCAGCTGCAGAATACGATCCATAATCGGCAGCCATACTGCTTCCCGCGTGTTCGCAAGCATGCTCATATCCGGCATGGTGACCCGGACTGCAATGGTTTTCTCCATCGCACTCTCTACAATCGTAACCGGACGTGGAACGTAGCCAAGGAGGTGCGCCTCCGACTCCTGTTCAGAAGCGCGTTCTGCAGCAGGTGAAGAGGACGGTGGCTCCCAGCCCCCGAGGAAGCGGGCTACCCGCTCCAGCGGCTTCTGTGTGGCGGAGACGCCGATCCGCTGCACGGGCTCGCCGCACAGTGAAGCAAGGCGCTCCAGCGTAAGAGACAGATGAGCACCTCGCTTGTCCGGTGCCAGATTGTGAATCTCATCTACGATGACGGTCTGCACCGTCTCAAGCATGCCGCGTCCTTTATCCGAGGTGAGCAGCAAATAGAGTGATTCCGGTGTTGTGACAAGCACATCCGGGGGCCTCCGTATCATTCTGGCACGTTCGTGCGCGGGGGTGTCACCCGTCCGGACGGCTGTGCGAATGCCGGGCCAAGCGGAGCCGGCGGCAGCGTTGTCCGCGGAGTCATCCGCATGCTGCAGATTTTCGACAGCTTGCATAAATCCGGTCAAATGATGCTGAATATCGTTGTTGAGCGCTTTGAGCGGCGTAATATATAGAACGCGGACGCCGGGTTTCCAGCCACCGTTTGTATTCAATTTATCCATAGCTACCCGATTCAGGCACGGAAGCAGGGCGGCAAGCGTCTTGCCCGATCCGGTCGGGGCTGCGATGAGAGTGTGCTGACCAGACAGAATAGAGCGCCAGGCTTGGAGCTGCACATCTGTGGGGGCACCGAAAGTTTGTGTGAACCAATGGGCAAGCGTAGGGTGAAAATTGATTAGAGCCGGAGACGGCGTTGGCATCATACAGCAGCTCCTTCTAATGTGCAGGGTTGTAAAGCAGGGTTTATGTATATGCATGCCGCCGATTCCTTCTATTCCCTCTGCGGCGGGGATGCTTTTGTGGTTACATTATACCTTTTTTTGCAAGGTGACAAAGGACAAGTTCTGCTGCGATGATCTTTTTCATAAATGATCCTGTCCTGTCAGTTAGTGATTCATGAAGGGGTTAGTGGTCAGATTACGAGCATTCCCTCATATATATCAGCAGAGAGCTGCAGTTAACAGGAGGGAATGAATATGGCGGGATGGCGGAACAGCTTGGAAGGCAGATGGAGAGAGTGGAAAGGAGTAGAGGAGGCGGTGAACCGGACGCTTGCAGGACGAAAGGTGCTGCGGATCGCAGGTTCCCGCTCGCCAAGGCTGCAGGGACAGAAGTTTAATTCGATCCAGGCACCCGAACTGGCAGGCATTGCGGGGAACTATGATGCAGGGCTGGCCTGCTTCTGTATTAGCGAGCTGCCATCCGAGCAGAGGATAGAGTTTCTGGCTGCGTGGCATGAGAGGCTTAGCCGGGGCGCGACAGCTGTCGTTGCCGACCGCCGCGGTGAAGGGTGTGAGACGGCCTTCGAGCTGCGCGAGCTATTCGCTGCCGGTGCTACGAAGCTGGATGTTCAGATGGGACCTACCTTCTGGTGGGCGCGCTACGAGGTGCTGTAATAGAATATTACTCCGGGCCCGCCAGGCTCAGAGTACACTCGGTCGCCTGCTTCAGGGGCTTTTACCCGTTCCGGCTGAACAATTGGACAATTTCCAATGCCAGCTCATCTATTATTCGCACATGAAGCGGGGCGATAAGCGGTTGGATAAGGTTATGCTTGGACTGGGCCATGCACAGCTTCGGGATGGAATCATATATGTCGATTTCCCTCCTCTTGTTTCAGCTCGGCATGTATGGTGTAAAAAGGAATTAAAGAACAATAAAGCCGCACCACGATTGTCTTGGGAGGACAAACGCAATGCGGCTTCAAGGTGCATCACGGGGATGCCGAGCTTCATTTAATCGACGTCTCCGCCACCGTCTGGCTCATCGGACGGTTCATCGGCATATTTCTCGAACGTTTCAGGACTCATTACACGGCGCGCAGTCACATAGCGTTTCTGATAGTAGGAATCACTGAGGCCGCTGATTGTAACGCCTTTGCTGGAGGAAGAGTGTGCGAACTTTCCATCTCCAACATAGATGCCAACGTGCGAAATGCCTTTACCGCTCGTATTGAAGAATACGAGATCGCCTGGGATCAAGTCAGCCTTTGCGACTTTCTTGCCCAGCTTTGCTTGGGATGCGGATGCGTGCGGGATACTGACGTTGAGTTTGTTGAACACATACATCGTGAACCCGGAGCAATCGAATCCTTTTGTCGTCGTTCCACCGTAGTGATACGGCGTGCCGATCAGGTCTTTGATATACCCGTCCATTTTGGAGTCTGCGAAAGCGCTACCAACCTGGAATGCGAGCAATAGTGCAAGACCAATCAGCATTGCAGAAAGCTTTTTCAAAAGATTGAACCCCTTCCAATGCCTACGAGGTTAGCTGTGGGGTTCGGTTGAAGGCTCCCTATGATTACCTCAGGCATCCGAGATCATGCAATGAGCTCGAATGTCGGCATCAATTCACCCAAAATGGTTCCCCCGTTTCCCTTGCGGGAATTCGGCAAATTTTTCATTCAGGGTATAAGTATTCTGTTTTTCTGTCATATCTCCTTCTTTGTTCACGATTTGTTCACAGATTAGAATTATTAGAGTGAAACCTTTTGACAAGTTATATCGTTATAGTTTAATGGGAATCGAAGCGTTTCTGGAAAACCCAGTAATATCAAGGGTTTGGATACCCATTAAGTTCCACGTAAAGCTGGCAAGACCTCCCGATACCATGATTATATGGCATTGAGAGGTCTTTTATTATTCTCATAATTGAGAAGTTTTGCAGGCAGGAGGACGAATTTCATAGCGAATTTCAGGTTTGCTTCGACTGCCATAGGTCATATTGTGACGCAACCGTCCATACCTTCATAATGGTTCGAATGAGATGGTAGCTTTGATGCAGAATGAGTGCGATCAATCCCGCCCACAGCATAGAAACGGAAGCCATGCTTATGCTGATCAGTATTCCAATCCCCCACATTAACAGCGAGATGCCGACTAGAGGGATGAAATGTCTCACACCGCTCCACATCGACCTGAGAGCGCCGCTGCCGGATACGATTCCGAACTGCATGGAGAGGAAGAGCAGGTGCAGCAGCAATGCCAGCGCCAGCCAGCCTCCGGCCCAGGGGCCGATTCCCTTCGCAAGGCCCGAGAGGCTGCTGCTGGCAAGAAGCGTGTCCAGCGCACGGGGCAGCAGCCATATTGCGGGGGCCAGCGTGAGCGCTGTCTTGATGCAATAGAGCAGAGCGAACGGCTTCCACTTCGTTCGGATGCCCTGCAGGAAGCGCGTTCCGCTATCATCTCGCGCATGATAAAGAGAATACAGCAGTCCTGCATTGAACAGAGGTGTCAGCAGCATCCGCGCGGCCAGTATAGAGGCGAAGAGCCATAGATACGGGCGTATGAGATCTGTCTTCATCAGCTGGAACTGAGCCTCCGCGAGGAACAGCTGCACAGCACCCTCCGCAGGGTTGCTGTCAGGGTACCGCTTCAGCAGCGGGACAACGATACCTTCAATAATCCGGTACAGGAAGAAGCCCCAGAGCAGCTCGTACAGAAACAATATAATCACAATGTAGAAATGCTTCACCGTCAGTCGCCAGCCCTGCCTCACATGATGATTCACCGCTGATCCCTCCTTAACACTACAGCATTTGTCCATCCCTAAGAAATCGCCGCGGTCCGCTAGTCTGTCTCCCTATCCCCTGGGGCGGCTGCAGGCTTCACCCCCGGCGCTACCACGCCAGGGATGTGAATACGGCTTCAATCAGCTTCGCAACTCCGATATTCCAGCGGGTGCGTGTCTTCTCCGGCAGATTCGCTTTCATATAGTTGTTGATTCGCTTATTGTCCAGCACATTGTTCATTTGCGGGTCAATAACCGCCCATGCGAGCGGGGACGAATGCACCATTTTGTATTGAATGTGCGCTTCCTGGCCCTGCCATATCTTCGGCATTGTTGTGCCGTCGGAGAATTGAAAGATAATCGGCACTGGTCCGAGACTGCCGCCCAGCTTGCGAATCAAGACGACAGATTCATACTTTGTCACGCCGTTCTCCTTAACGGGCTGGACATGGATGGACTCTACCGCGTAATCAGCCATCTGCTGTCCATAGACATATTGGCTGAAATAGTCCGTCCACTTGGACTTGGTAACCTGTTCCACGACACGCTGGAAGTCAGCGGTAGATGGATGCTTGAATTTATACTTTTGGAAATACGTCCGCATGATCTTGCGCATGGCCTGGGCGCCTGCCTGCTTCTCGATGCCGAACAGAACGAGCTTGGCGCGCATATAGACGTTCTCTGCATAATGATCATGACTTTGGTACGACCATGAGAGCTGTTTGAGCGGCGCGGGGTCGGTCATGTAGCTGGCTTCAATGGGCAGGTTGGGCTGGACGCCGTATTCGCTCTCCATCACCTTATCCTCCGCATAGGAGGTGAACCCTTCATCCAGCCAGGCTTCCTCGAATTCATTCGATGCGACCATTCCATACCAGTACTGATGCCCGATCTCATGTACAACGGTACGTTCGAGCTCGTAGCCCGGATTATCATTCTCTGCGGCAAAAGAGGTGATAAGCGTCGGATACTCCATCCCGCCGGCTCCGTTGCCTCCCTTGGGAGGTACGACGATGGACAAGGTTGAGTAAGGATAGGAGCCGTACCATTGCGCATATTTGGCGAGTGCGGACTTGGCGGCGTGCAAATAGCGATCCTTTAATTTGGCGTGCAGCGGATCCATATACAGCTTGATTCGCACACCCGGCACCCCATCAGAGGAAAAGGGCTCTTCCGCATAGACGAAGTCCGGAGAAGCTGCGAACCCGAAGTCATGCACATCATCCGCGTAGAACTGATAAATTTTGCGGCCATCCTTAATAACCGTCTGCTTCGTCGGAAAGCCGGTTGCCGCGACCTTATAGGCTTGCGGGACATTGATCTTCACGCTGTAGATGCCAAAATCACTGTAAAACTCCGAGTTGCCGTGATACTGATGGACGTTCCAGCCTTCGGCTGTTCTTCCGCGTGTTCCGGCAGGTTCATACACACACAGCTTGGGGAACCATTGCCCCGCCATGACGAAGTTGCCCGAATAGCCCATGCGAGCGAACACCTCAGGCAGCTTGACCTCGAATTTCATGCTGAGCGTGACACTTTTGCCAGGGGGTACGGGGTTCGGCAAACGCAGCTTGGCAAGTGTCATATCCTTCGTATTCCCGTCGTCAGGCTGAACGTAGTGCAATCGCGGCAGCAGACTTTCGCCCTCTGTTGTTGTGAGCGACAAGAGCTTCATGAACCCGTTGCTTGCACCCGTAGCTTTGTCATCCCGAAGCTGGCCGCCGGATTCGCGCATAAAGGTCGAGTCCTTGGATTGAAACGCATTGGGATACAGGTGAAAATAAAGCTCGGACACCGGATTTTTACCGGGATTAATCCATGTGACCGACTGTTCTCCATGCAGCAGCTTCGTATCATCGTGCAGGTGAACGTCGATATGGTATTCAACGACCCGCTTGCTGAGCGCTACTGGCTTGGGCTGCATGATGGAGTCCGGCTCCTGTACGCTTGGAGGCGCGGCAGGCTTTGGAGCGGTGTTGAGTTTGTCGGGGGCGAAAGCGTATGTGTATTGCGAAACCCAGGCATCCCCGAACCCTTGCTGGGCCGTCACCCCAAGCAGGGCGACGATGAGCGCAAAGAGCAACAAACGTTTGGTGTGACGTGGCTTCATGGAACGATTCCCTCCCGTTGACAAGCATCTACAGCATGTATATGTTTGCTTTTCGCGGATTATTAGCTAAAATGGAATTAATGTGTGGACATGCAAAAAATCCGCGCCGTACGCGGGTTTGGGCCAGCTGGCAAGCCTTCGCTTGCGGCATAGCGGATAGAACATAATAGATTGGAGCGGAGCTTGGATGACAGAGCAGGGACGAGGGCCGGGACAACAGCCTGAGGGCAGTGCGGCAGGAACGCCGGAGAAGAAAGAGAAGAGGTCGCTGGCGCTTAATGTGGTGAGCGGCAGGGAGCATAAAGGCTTCGGAGCGGGAACCATCGATCTGAGCAATGTGGCTTGTGTCATTATTGACAATGGCGAGGCTTATATTGATGTGGGTGCGATGCACGCCAAGAGCAAAGTAGAGAAAGGGATTAAATTCAGCACCAACAAAGAGGATGTGCCAAACGGACGTCTCTGCTGGATCGTATGGGTAGCGGTAGACCGCAACGAGGAAGGCTCCTATTATGCCGGGGCAACGGCATGTCCGATGCTGGTAGACACGGAAGCGCGGCGCGGATGGAAGATTCTTGCCCAGCACGTGAACAACCTGGATTATGCGATCAAGCGCAGATTCGTTCTGAACGAGCTTGGCGATCAAGAGAAGGCTGCGCTGCAGCGCCTCCTTATTTCGCATAATGAAGAGTGGTGGAATCGTTCCCCTGAGGAATTGAAGCAAGGGCTTTCGGTTTAACGTTTATTATAATGAGGGAAGGAAGCTGATCCCCATTATGAAGGGCTGTCCGATAAGTCCAATATCCAATGAGCCAGTCCCGAATGATGTGATAAGATGCCTCCAAACCACTAACAAGTGGGATTGGAAGCATCTTTTCTATTGTATATGGGGGACTTAACGGCCCTCCTTGGTTCATGCTCTCCCCCTGAGCAGGTTCCCGAATCTCCCCAATCTCACCAATCTCCCGAATTCCCCGGATTCCTCGGCGCCTTCGTACAGTCGCTTTTGAGCGGGCGGTAGATCTGCTCCATTTCCAGATAGCGGTCATTCTCTTCGCCGCCATAACCCGCATCGGCTGGGAGGTTCCCGAGTGTTGCCTCTCCCCTTCTCCAAGTATGGTTTGACGGCAGCGTGACAGAGCAAGAAGCCTGCGAATGTGCATGAATTTCGGCTGCAAGACGCCATAATGGCAACATTCCTGCGATGAAGCATGAATTTGAGGGAAAATCGGCTGGTAAGGGAAAATGAAGGTGAAATACCTGCCCTTTGGCAGGCGTTTCACCTTCAGGGGGTCGGAAACGAGCGAATAAATGCTGTTTCGCATGTTTCGCCCAGCTTGCCTCTCGTATTTCGCCTCTCGCTTGCCTTGACGTTTGAATGACGCATCATCCTCTGGCGAGGAGTGCGTGGGCAGTCTCATGACCGCAGGCATTCCACATCGTACAGATTTACAGCCCTTATTCTGTATGTATAAAGGGCGTTCCCCGGATGCCGGAATCGAAGGGCTTGCTGCATACGTTCGACTCCCTCTATAATTCGACAAAATATTAAACAATCATTATTAATGTCATTTATATGTTAGATATTTTTCTATAAAGAAGCTGAAATAAGTTGAAACTGCCACTTAGGAGGGATAGAATGTTAGATAAACTTACATAAAAAGGGGAGAGAACAGCATGGTGATCCTTGCACCGTTCCTTTATCTTATGAACCGTCTTGTCTATTGGAAGAAATTCGTACTCATCGGCCTGTTGTTCGTCATCCCGATCACACTGCTTACAGTGGATTCCTTTCGGGCCATACAGTCCTCGATCGGGTTCGCGATGAAGGAACGAGAGGGTGTAGCCTACTTGAAGCCGCTCAAGGAAATGCTGATGGCGGTTCAGCGGCATCGCGGCGTAGCCAATGGTTACCTTAACGGCGAGAGTGAATCGATCACACAGCTGAAGGAAATTGAGGCGGATGTCGAGAGCGGGCTGAAGTTTGTTCATGCTGTTCATGCGGCTCACGAGGATACATTCGGGGCTTCGACGCGGCTGAATGAATGGCAGGCTGACTGGGCGCTGTTGGTTGAGCAATACAGCGGATTGACCGCCCCCGAGAGCTTCCAGCGTCATAGTTCACTTATCAATGGATTGCTTGATTATATGGTCGTAATTTCGGATGCGTCGAATTTGACGCTGGATAGCGAGATAGAGACTTATTATTTGATGGATATGGCCGTGAACCGGATTCCGCTGCTGATGGAGAAGGTCGGCAAATCGCGTGGTCAAGGGAGAGGCATACTCGCTGCAGGAGCCATAAGTGAAGAACAGAAAATCGAGATGATGCTGGATATGGATCGTGTTGAAGGCTCGCTGGAGGGACTGGACAAGGATTGGACCAATGCCCGGAACGCGCAGCTGGACCTTGGTTCTCTTGAGAGGCTGTACAATACGAATACAACTGCTGCAAGGCAATATGCGGCGATCGTCGAGAGGGAGGTCATTAACGAAGCCTTCTTGATTAAGCCGGCCCATTATTTTGACGAGGGAACCAAGGTTATTGATGCAAGCTCGGTACTTTATAACGAAATCTCCAAGCTGCTTGATAGATTGCTGGCGGAGCGGATAGAGGAGATGAAGTTCAAGCGGGGGACCCTCATTGTCACATTAGGTATAAGCATTCTGCTTGCTGCGCTGTTCTTTGCCGCATTCTACAGCAATGTCCAGCGAACGGTAAGAAGATTGGAGCAGGATTCTGCAAGAATGGCTGATGGCGATCTGAGCATTCGCATAGAGCTTGAGACGAAGGATGAGCTGATGCGGGTTGGAGAAGCGTTCAACCGGATGGCTGTCAGCTTCGGTGAGGTGCTGCGGGACAATCAGGCGGTAGCGGAGCAGGTGGCTGCGTCCTCGGAGGAGCTGGAGGCAACGGCGGGGCAGTCCGTTGAGGCGGCCCATTATATTGCGGGGATTATGAAGGAAATAACAAGTGAGGCCGACAATCAGGCGAGTAGTGCAGACCAGAATGCTACGGCGATGTCAGAGATGGCGGATGGTATCGGGCGTATTGCCGAGACAACTGCCAACGTCAATGAGGCGGCCTCAGCGGTGGCTGTGGAAGCGAAGAGTGGCCGGGATACGGTGGGGCAGGCGGCAGAGCAGATGTCCGCCATTCGCGATAATACCGGAGAGACAGCAGAGGCAGTTGAGAAGCTGCGTGTGCAATCGGAGCAGATTGGCTCGATCGTGACGCTCATTACCAATCTGGCCCGCCAGACGAACCTGCTTGCGCTGAATGCGAATATCGAGGCGGCTCGTGCCGGGGAGCAGGGCAAGGGCTTCGCTGTTGTTGCCCAGGAGGTGCGCAAGCTGGCGGAGCAATCCCGCGAAGCTGCCGAGAATATTGGCGGTCTTGTAAGCGAGATGCAGGCTTATGCGGACGGGGCTTCCCGCAAGATGGCGCACGGAGTGGAGGAGGCTGCCAAGGGAATTGCCGCTATGAACGAGGTGAGCGGCATGTTCGGAACGATTCTGTCTGCAGTCGAGCGGGTTGCTGGCCAAGTGGAGGAAATATCAGCGGCTACCGAGCAGATGTCCGCTGGCACGCAGCAGGTTGCGGCTTCTATTCATGAGTCATTTGGCTATGCCAGTCATGCGGCCAGCAAAGCGCAGGAGGTATCCGCGTCAACACAGGAGCAGCTGGCTTCCATGGAGGAAGTGCTGTCTGCGTCAGGCTCGCTCAGCGCGATGGCGGGCAGGCTTCAGGATTCCTTGCAGAAATTTAAAGTATAGAAGCGATAGACCGGATGGTGATTGCTGCAAGCAAAGTTATTGATAATTCCCGGAGCAATGCCTATTATAAGGAATATGCTGCATTGTTATCTGGAGGGATTGCCTTTGTTATATAGAAAATCGGTAGACACGCTCTCGCCCTATGTACCAGGCTTTCAGCCGGCTATGGACGGCTCCGTAATCAAGATCAACTCTAACGAAAATCCGTACCCGCCTTCGCCCAAGGTCAAGGAGCTGCTCGGGGGCTTTGACTTCAGACAGCTGCGCTATTATCCTGATGCGACAAGCCAGCCGCTTAGGGAGCTGATCGGCGCTCAGCACGGGCTGTCGAGCAGACAGGTGCTGTGCGGCAACGGCTCTGATGAAGTGATTTCACTCATCTTCAAAGTGTTCTTTGAGCAGGGCGATACGGTAGCAACTCCTTATCCGACCTACACGTTCTATAAGTCGGTAGCGGACATTATTAATGTTAAAGTCGCTTTTGTGGATACCGCGGAAGATTTTGTGATTGACCTGCAAGGACTGGTGAACACCGGGGCCAAAGGCATCTTTATTGCGAATCCGAATGCGCAGACCGGGCGGCTGCTGCCGCTGCAGAGCATTGAAGAGCTGCTGAACCGTTATAACGGGCTTGTTGTTATTGATGAGGCCTATATTGATTTTGCCGGACAGCAATCATCGGCCGTTCATCTGATCGGCGCTTACCCGAATCTGATTGTGCTGCGCACCTTATCGAAGTCCTATTCCCTGTGCGGTATTCGCGTAGGATTCTGCATCGCTGACGAATCGCTGATTCATGCGATGGACAAATGCCGGGATTCTTATAATGTGAACCATCTGAGTCAGATCATCGCCGCCGCTGCGCTCTCCGATCAACCCTATTTGGAGACGACCGTGGAACGGGTTGTGCGCTCGCGTGACAAGCTGGAGGATGAACTGCACAAGCTCGGCTTTACAGTCTATCCTTCGCATGCCAATTTCCTGCTGTGCAAGCCGCATCAGCGGAGCGCGGCCGATATTTATAATTATTTGAAGGCTCAGCAGATCTATGTCAGGCATTTCGATTCGCCGCGCTTGTCAGACAAGCTGCGGATTTCGATTGGAACAGAGGAGGAAGTGGAGAGTCTGCTGCGCCATTTGCGCCAATATTTAGGGAGCGACGCAGCCGCGCACACTTGACGCATGTCGTGCAAGGGAACGAACACTGGCCTGTATGGTCATCGCATATTAGCATAACAGGCTGTCCGGAAAGTCCAATAGCCAATGAAATGAGCCAGTTCCAAATGATGTGAAGGGATGCCTCCAAAACCACTGGAAATGAAAAAGTGGGGCTGGAAGCATCTTTTTTATCGTTTACGAGGGCATGGTCAATGACGAACATGCCTGCGAAAATGCAGGCTTTCTCTCGTTAGAGCCTGCGAAAATGCGAAATGCCTGCCACAGTGCAGGCATTTCGGCATAATTGCCTCTAGTCGGCCCTTTCTGTCTATTATCCCTGCACCAACGCAGCTATTTCACCTCGTAATGGTGCTTTTAACCGAAATTCATGCACTTTCGCATGCTTCCTGTACTGCTTCGAAGTGTCCGGCTACCGTCAATGCTCTGCTATGCCGACACCGTCCTGCGGCGCCACGCCAGAGCTTGGAGATATACGCAGTAGGATACCGAATAATGGAGTCAATCACTGCCCGCAAAGATTGAGAATCTTACGGGACAGCCCCGCACTTTAGTCAGTCCACCATCGCTTGAACTGCTTCCACCACGACTTGGATTTCTCGGCCTGGGCGCCATCCTTTACTTCTACAGAAGCCGCCGATTCGCCGTTCCCGCATACCTCTGTAGGCTGTGTGCCTGTGACGAAGGTTTCGAGCCGCTTGCCCTCGCAGGAGGAGGAGGCGAGCTTGCCGCTCTTGGGATCGATATAGACGGATACGACGCCATCTGGTATGGGGAAGATCTTGGGCGGCACGGCTTTAAGCGCATTCTCGGTATAGGCTGCGAAGATAGGGGCGGCGCGATGAGCTTCTGCCTTCGTTAACTCGCGGCCCTTGTCATAGCCGACCCAGACGGCGGTTGCGAGCTCAGGCGTGTACCCGACGAGCCACGCATCATTGGCTGTTGTGCCTGTCTTGCCGGCAACGGGACGCTTCAGCGCAGCGGATACCCGGTTGCCTGTGCCGCCTGTGTCGAACACACTCTCCATAAGGCTGGTCAGTATGTAAGCATGGGCCGCATCTACAACCTGCTGAGGCGATTTCGCAGCCTCATACAGCACCTCGCCCTTGCTGTCCTCAATGCGCAGAATAGCAGTCGGCTCCGCGCGGACGCCTCCTGCGGCGATGGTTCCGAATGCGGAGGCCATCTCGAACGGGCTGACAGGGAATGTGCCGAGAGCCATGGAAGGGACAGGCTTCATGGGGCTGTCGATGCCGAGCCGCCTCGCCATCTCGATGACCTTATCCGGGCCGACGGCCATCATCGTATTCACCGCATAAATATTGTCCGAGCTGGCAATGGCCTGCCGCATATCAATGTAGTCGTTGGCGTATTTGTCATTATAGTTTTTGGGAGCATAGGTTTTGCGTCCTTCGTCGTAGGTGAAGACGGTAGGCGCGCTTTTATATCTCGATACCGGTGTCATAGCACCGTCCTGAAGCGCCGTCAAATATACGATGGGCTTGAAGGAGGAGCCCGGCTGCCGCGTCTTGGCGAACACGCGGTTGAATTGATTGGATTTGTAATCGCGGCCGCCGACCATCGCTTTAATATAACCGGTACGGGGATCGATAGAGATGAGCGCCGCCTGCTGCTCTGAATTGGCGGGTATACCCTTCGCAACAGCCTCCTCTGCCGCTAGCTGGGCATCGGGATCGAGCGTGGTGAAGATGCGGATGCCGCCTTCACTAAGCAGACGCTCGTCAATGCCAAGCTTGTCGACAGCGATATATCTGACATAATCGCGGAAGTAGGGGGCGATCCCGTCCTGAGTGCTTGATCCGAGAGGCTGGATCTTCAATATCTCTGCTGCTGCCGCATTGGCATCGGCCTGTTCGATGATGCCCTGCTCCGCCATCGTCTGGAGAATGACCTTCTGCCGGTCCTTGGCATTCTTCATGTCCAGGTAGGGAGAGTAGTATTTGGGCCCCTTGGGTATGCCCGCAAGCATCGCGCTCTCTGCCAGCGTCAAGTCCTTCGCGTGCTTGCCGTAATAGAGCTGGGAAGCGGCCTCGGCTCCATATGCTCCATGCCCATAGTAGATTTGGTTCAAGTACAAAGCGAGAATCTCGTCCTTGGAATATTGCATTTCCAACTGGATCGTATACATCGCTTCCTTGAATTTGCGTTTCCAGGTTCGTTCGTGTGTCAAATATAAATTGCGGGCAAGCTGCTGCGTCAATGTGCTGGCGCCCTGCTTGGCCTTCATATGCTCGATGTTGACCAGCGCGGCGCGGCCCATCCCCTTCAAATCGAATCCGAGATGCTCATAGAATCGCTGATCCTCGATCGCCAGCGTCGCTTCCAGCAGATAGTTCGAGATCGCCTGAAGCGGTACGGATTGCCGGTTCTCGCCTGCATGGAACGTATCGAGCACATTGCCCCGCAGGTCGAGCATTTGAGATGTCTGACTAATGGATGAAGCGGGAAGCGCCTGATTATGCAGGTAGAAAAGAAAGCCGAAGCCGATGATGCCAACTATTGCTGCAGCCCAGCCCATATAGATGAAGAGCCGTTTCATCCGGCGCGCAATCGGCATCCACCGTTCGGCGCGAATGCGAATGGGCAGACGCCGCTTGAAGCCTTGCTGCCGCGAACCTGGTTTATTCATGATGAAGTCCCCTCACGCTTGTGCCTTGTTATTCCCTTAGTATGGAAAATAGAAGGGTGGCCTATTCATAGTTGAAGGGGAGTGAGGCGAATTTTTTTGGTAAAAATGCGATATGCGGCACCGTATGATGAAGGGGATATTAAGATTCCAGATTCCGTTTGTATTGCGGAAATGATTGCACTATAATACAGGGTGAACCATCGACCCCCGCGGATATTAAGGTACCACATACATACCAGGAAAGAAGGGATTTCATTATGGAATTATGGTATACCGAGAAACAAACGGAAGGTTACGGCATCACAGCCAAAATCTCAGAAACCTATGTCAGCGAGCAAACGGATTTTCAGAAGCTCGATATGATCGAGACGGAAGAATTCGGTACGATGCTCGTCCTTGACGGCATGGTTATGACAACTGATAAAGATGAATTCGTTTACCACGAAATGGTCGCCCATCCGGCGCTTTATACACATCCTGATCCGAAGCATGTTCTTGTTGTAGGCGGCGGAGACGGCGGCGTTATCCGCGAGATTCTGAAGCACCCTGAAGTAGAGAAGGCTGTTCTTGTTGAGATTGACGGCAAAGTAATCGAATATTCCAAGAAATACCTTCCCAATATTGCAGGCGGTCTTGATGATCCGCGTGTCGAGGTTATCGTGAACGATGGCTTCATGCACATTCATGATCATAAGAACAGCTACGATGTTATTATGGTTGATTCCACGGAGCCTGTCGGCCCTGCTGTTAACCTGTTTACCCGCGGCTTCTATCAAGGCATCTTCGATGCGCTGAAGGAAGACGGCATCTTTGTTGCCCAGACGGACAATCCGTGGTTCAAAGCAGACCTGATTGAGAGCGTCAATCGCGATGTGAAGGAAGTATTCCCGATTGTGCGCGTGTACTGGGCGAATGTGCCGACGTATCCAAGCGGTCTGTGGACCTTCACGCTGGGCAGCAAGAAGCATGATCCGCTTCAAGTGGATGAGTCGTCCATTCCTGAGATCGACACCAAATATTACTCCCCTCGTCTGCACAAAGCGGCGTTTGCTCTGCCGAAATTTGTGGAAGACCTGGTCAAATAGGAGAGAAGCTAACTTATGAAACTCGATCAAAAATATTCCGGCAATGTCTTCATCCTCAGCTCGGATGACTATGCCGCTTCCAAAGCGGTTATCTACGGTATGCCGATGGACTTCACTGTATCGTTCCGTCCAGGCTCGCGCTTCGGCCCGCCTCGTATCCGCGAGGTATCCATCGGCCTTGAAGAGTACAGCCCGTATCTGGATAGAAGCCTGGAAGATATCGAATACTTCGATGCGGGAGACCTGCTGCTGCCGTTCGGCAATGCAGCGCGTTCGCTCGAAATTATCGGCGAATTTGTGCGCGGCGTGCTTGCTGACGGCAAGATGCCGGTTGGGCTTGGCGGCGAGCATCTCGTATCGTGGCCGATCTTCCGCGAGGTATATGCCAAATACCCGGATCTGGCGATCATTCATTTTGACGCGCACGCGGATCTTCGCGAGCAGTATGAAGGCGAGCCGCTGTCCCATTCAACGCCGCTACGCAAAGCGGCAGGCCTGATGGGCGGTCAGAATATCTACCAATTCGGCATTCGTTCCGGCTCGCGCGAGGAGTGGCAGTATGCGCGCGAGAACATTAATTTCCATCCATTCGAGGTGCTGGAGCCGCTCAAGAAGGTGCTGCCGGAGCTTGCAGGCCGTCCGGTCTATCTGACGATCGACATCGACGTGCTTGATCCATCCTGTGCGCCGGGCACCGGTACTGCGGAAGCGGGCGGAATCACCTCCAAGGAGCTGATTGATGCGGTACATGCTATCGCACGCTCCGGAGTGAATATTGTCGGCTGTGATCTTGTGGAAGTCGCGCCAGCTTATGATCCGACGGAACAGACGCAGATCGTGGCAGCGAAGGTCATTCGCGAGATGCTGCTTGGATTCTTGAAGTAAGAGCATGAACATAGAGCGGTCCATCGCATGAAGGCAGTTTCTTCTTGTGTGTGGCCGCTTTTTCTATTGATCGTGGAGGTGAAGGCGATGAAGGTCCATTCATTCCCGCCTGTTATCGATGAGCGGGCGCGGGTGCTGGTTCTCGGCAGCATGCCGGGGACGGCGTCATTGGACAAGGGGCAGTATTACGGACATCCCCGCAATCATTTCTGGCCGGTTATCTACGGATTGTTCGGAGAACAGCCGTCTCCTGCCTATGAGAAACGCATTGCGTACGCGCAGGAGAAGGGGATTGCGCTATGGGATACCATTGCTACATGCCGCAGGGAGGGAAGTCTTGATGCGAACATTCAGGATGAGCTTCCGAATGACTTGCCCGGCCTGCTGGAGCGGTATCCCGGCATTCGCTGCATCGCCTGCAATGGTGCCAAATCCCATGATACATTCAGCAAATATTATGGCGGGCATCCTTCCGTCAGGGATCGTATCGCGCTGCTTAAGCTGCCCTCGACCAGTCCTATACCGACGCAGCGGATGCGGACTACGGGTGACAGAATCGAAGTGTGGCGGGTGATTGTACCGTTCCTCTCTATGCATTGAGTGGAACGCAGCTATGATTTGGCGGTGGCTGCATTTGCGGTGAATATCGCTGTTGGATTGCCTTTCTTTTGGCCATAATGGTTACCAGGAGGTAGATACCAATGGGGATTATGCCGATACATGAGCGGCTTGCTGAGCTGTGGACCATAAGAACCCGCCGTCCGTTATCGACTGAGGAGCAGGCCGATTTCGAGCATTGTTTGGCGGTAAACGCCATGCATTGCCGGATGCTTGCGAATTTGCATAACTTGTCACTGCTGGCATCCATGACGCAGGATCAGGAGTGGCAGTACGAGATTTGCCGTAAAATTGAGAAGCTGGGCGGGACCGCTTCAAGGGAGTATAAGGCGGATTCGTAGTTGATGGAATCGGTCCGAACCCCTTGCAATTTTGGGGTGATGGCATATAATAAGACCAATAACAGCTATAGGCGATGAACGGGACAGTATCTTGCAGATCGGTGCTAGCAGCGAGCCGGGTTGGTGGAAGCCGGTGCAGCGAGGCAGGGGAAGCGGGCCCGGGAGTTGATTGTCCGAAGGGTATTCGCCATCGTAGGGCAGTCCGGTCACCCCGTTATCGTGCTTGAGAGGCATCTACCTTGCAGATGATCCTTGCTGGCTTTCGAGCCATGCGGGGCTTTCGTATTTTCGCACAGATGAAGCCAGAAGAGTGGTACCGCGGATAATAACCTCCGTCTCTTTATTGAGACGGGGGTTTTATTTATATCACAGCACGAACTGAATATTATGAAGGAGATGAAACGATGACGATCCTGCTAGAATGGTCAGTGGAGAAATTGCAGCCTTATGTGGAGCTAACGAGTAATGAGATTTTTGCTGTGCTGGAAGTGCCGCCGCGACCGGAACTGGGGGATGTCGCGTTTCCATGCTACGCCTTGGCCCGCAAGTGGAAGAAGTCGCCGGAGGCTATAGCCGGGGAACTGGCGGACCGCTTTAATGCAGGTGCGTCAGATGTGCGGGCGGAAGCGGCAGGCTCTTATCTGAACTTGTTCTTTGATCCGCGTCAATGGGCGCCAAGGCTGCTTGCAGCTGCCTTGGAACATGAATACGGGTACTCCGCTGATGGCGAAGGAGAGAGGGTTGTTATTGATCTGTCTTCACCTAATATCGCCAAGCCGTTTGGTGTAGGCCATCTGCGTTCTACGATGATTGGCAATGCGCTTGCTAATCTGTATCGTGCATCCGGTTATGAGGTAGTGACTGTGAATCACATTGGCGATTGGGGTACGCAGTTCGGCAAGCTGATGGCGGCCTACAAGCGCTGGGGGGATGAGGAGCAGCTCAAGCAATCGCCTATACGCGAGAGCCTGAGGCTCTATGTCAAGTTTCATGAGGAGACGGAGCAGGATGAGACGCTGGAGGATGAGGGCCGCCGCTGGTTCTGGAGATTGGAGAATGGAGATCCTGAAGCGCTGAAGCTATGGCACTATTTCGTCTCCTTCAGCCTGGAGGAGTTCGAGCGCGTCTATGCCCGTCTCGGTGTGACATTCAATCATACGCTGGGCGAAAGCTTCTATAATGATAAGATGGGAGCAGTAGTGGAGCAGCTGAGGGAGCAGCAGTTGTTGGTGGAGAGTGATGGGGCGCAGGTTGTCCGCCTTGACGATCAAGGAATTCCGCCATGCCTGATTCTGAAATCGGACGGCACGACGATCTACCCGACGCGCGATCTGGCAACCGCCTTGTACCGCAGGAGGGAGATGAAGGCTGATCGCCTGCTTTATGTTGTCGGAGGGGAGCAGAAGCTGCATTTTCAACAAGTGTTCAGTGTGCTGCAGCGGATGGGAATGGATTGGGCGGTCAATTGCGAGCATATCCCGTTCGGGCTGATGAAGATAGACGGCCGCAAAATGTCTACGCGCAAAGGCCAGGTTGTCTATCTGGACACCGTGCTGGATGAAGCAGTGAGAAAAGCGGAGGCTATTATCGAGGAGAAGAATGCCGGCCTTGCGAATCGCCGTGAGGTTGCCGAGGCTGTCGGAATCGGGGCCATCGTCTTTAATGATCTGAAGCATAGCCGGATGCTGGAGGTCGACTTCTCGCTGGATGAAGCGATTCGATTTGAAGGCGAGACGGGGCCTTACGTGCAATATACGGCAGCAAGATGCTATAAGCTGCTAAGGACGGGAATGACCAGAGGGCTGGCAGTGGATGAGATTGCCGGGGACAGTGTTTATTTGACAGGGCCTGCCGCGTGGGATTGCCTGAAGATGCTCGGGGCTTTCCCTGCAATGGTTAAAGAGGCGCTGCGCGTTCATGAGCCATCCGTATTGGCCAGATATTTGCTTGATGTATCCCAAAGCTTCAACCGTTTCTATCATCAGGAGCGTGTCCTTTCGGAATCAACAGAAGAGACGCTGGCCAAGCTGGGTGTCGTCGCCGCTACCGTTCAAGTGCTTCGTACCGGGCTGGAGCTGCTGGGCTTGAAGGCGCCTCAACAAATTTGAGCCAGCCTTCAATATCGGGCTTTGCATGAATACATTCATAGAGGAATATTGAATTGGCTTATCTCCTCCATTATAGTAGGAGCATGAGAGGAATGAACAGGAGGCGTGCAGTGACGACAGATAAAGCGCAAGTGCGGATCACGCTGGAGAGCGAGATAGACGGTGAGAAGCAGCTTCATGAACATATCGGCGAATGGTACTGCAAGAACCGTACCGTATATATCCGTTATGAAGAGACGGAGCCGCATGGCAAAGTGCGTACGATGGTACGTTGGCGGGAAGGTGAGCTGAATGTTACGCGCCACGGCGATGTGGAATCAGAGCAGTCATTCGTCGCTGGCGCGCGCCGGGCTGGCCAGTACGTGTCGGCATTAACCCGATTCCGGCTGGAGACAGACACCACCCTGCTGTGGATGCAATGCGGGGATATGCTGCATAACGAATCGGAAGATGGGGAGCCCAAGCTGTCACTGCCGATGCTGCTGGAGTGGCACTACACCATGTGGCTTGAAGATCAGCTTACAGGAACATTTGTTATTCGCCTTCATGCGGAAGCGAAGCGTGGATAGTGAAGCATTACTTGCAGAAAAATTGTGGAGGGTCTATTAACGATGAGAACAAACGTAATTGAACAACTGTATGTAAAAGTGAAGGAGGCGCTCTCTGAAGCGGTTGTAGCTGCGGGGCTTGTGAGCCGTGAGGAGCTTCCTCTCTTCGTGCTGGAAGTTCCCAAGGATAAGGCGCATGGCGACCTCGCTACGAATGCTGCCATGCAACTGACGAAGCTGGCCAAGAAGAACCCCCGCCAAATTGCCGAAGCAATCATCGCGAACCTGCCTGTTGGCCAGGGCTATATTCAATCGGCGGAGATCGCAGGCCCTGGCTTTATCAACTTCCGCCTGGACAGAAGCTATTTGTACCCCGTTGTAGCGGATGTGCTTCAGCAGGGAGAGGAATATGGCCGCGTTGATGCGGGTAATGGACAAAGCGTGCAGGTAGAGTATGTGAGTGCGAATCCGACAGGCAGCCTGCATTTGGGCCATGCGCGCGGAGCGGCGGTAGGGGATGCGCTCTGCAATGTTCTGGATTATGCCGGGTATAAGGTTACTCGTGAGTATTACATCAATGATGCCGGCAACCAGGTAGCTAATCTTGCGAAATCCATAGAAGCCCGTTACAAGCAGGCGCTTGGCCAGGATGTGCCAATGCCGGAGGATGGCTACCATGGCGAGGACATTGTTGGTTTCGCCAAGGCGCTCGTTGAGGCAGAGGGTGAGCGGCTGCTCTCGTTGTCCGATGATGAGCGGTTTGCCTTCTTCCGCGAATACGGTCTTCAGCGTGAGCTGGACAAGATTAAGCGCGACCTTGGCCGGTTCCGCGTTGGCTTTGACGTCTGGTACAGCGAAACATCGCTTTATGAGACCGGACAGGTCGAGCAAGCGCTGGAAGCGCTGCGTGAGCGCGGGCAAGTGTTCGAGGAGGGCGGCGCTACCTGGCTGTCTACGATGCCGTATGGCGATGACAAGAACCGTGTTCTTGTAAAGAATGACGGATCGTACACCTATCTGACACCGGATATTGCGTATCATCGTGATAAATTTGGCCGCGGCTATGATCGCATGATCAACATCTGGGGGGCGGATCATCACGGCTACATTCCGCGTGTGAAAGCGGCAATGGAGGCGCTGGGCAATGATCCGGGCAAGCTGACGGTGCTTATTGCGCAGATGGTCAGTCTTTTCCAGAACGGCGAGAAGGTCAAGATGTCCAAGCGGACGGGCAAGGCCGTTACAATGGAAGATCTGATGGAT
This sequence comes from Paenibacillus oenotherae, assembly GCF_019443105.1. Classification (GTDB taxonomy): domain Bacteria; phylum Bacillota; class Bacilli; order Paenibacillales; family Paenibacillaceae; genus Paenibacillus_Z; species Paenibacillus_Z oenotherae. Next base: position 17,143 of record NZ_JAHZIJ010000031.1, on the reverse strand, counting down.
GAAGTTGGCGTGGATGCGATCCGTTATTTCTTTACGATGCGCAGCATGGATTCGCACCTGGACTTTGACATGGATCTGGCTATTTCGACATCGAACGAGAATCCGGTCTTCTATGTGCAATATGCCCATGCGCGCATCTGCAGCGTATTCCGCCAGGCAGAGGAGCAGGGTGTAGTACTGGGCTCCACGGATTCCATTGACTTTACTACGCTGTCGACAGAGCATGAGTTTGATCTGCTGCGCAAAATGGGCGAGCTCCCGCAAGAAATAGCGGAAGCGGCAGAACAGTATGCGCCGCATCGTCTTGTCCGCTATGTATATGAGCTGGCCTCCCAGTTCCACAGCTACTACAGGGCAGAGCGTGTCATTACAGAGGATGCTGCGCAGACAGGAGCTCGTCTGGCATTGCTTGGGGCAGTCCGTGTCGTCATTGCGAACGTGCTTCGCCTTGTTGGCGTATCCGCTCCAGAGCGGATGTAATAGAGCGAGCTGCAAGCTTCTTCGCTGACGGGCAAGGGCGGTGCGGAAACAGGTGCAGCCTGCTCCATCAATAATGCAGGCTGCAAACCTAACGGTCGGCAGCCTGCAGCATACGCATGACATCCAGCTCCCCGGTTAGCCGGGGAGCTTTGGTTCCTCGAAGCGGGATCATCGACCGCCTCAGAATGGCCTTTATTTCCGCAGGCGATAGATTGGGGCGGTGAGCAAGCAGCAGCGCGACTGCGCCGCTGACATGAGAAGTTGCCATCGAAGTGCCGCTCATTTCGTTGTATTTGCCATTCAGCCATGCGGATAAAATTTTGTCGCCGGGTGCAAAAACATCGATATAGGCGCCGCGATTGCTGAATAATGCTATGCGGCGCATCCGGTTGGTGGCGGCGACGGATATCGTTTGCGAATAGCGGGCGGGGTAGTCGATGGATTTGCGTTTCCCATCGTTTCCGGAGGAAGCAATAATAATAACACCTGCGTTGTATGCGCTTGTAACTGCGCTGAGAAGCGACTTGCTGCGGGTCTTCATGCCGAAGCTCATATTGATGATATCCATGCGGTTGCGAACGCACCAATCAATGCCGAGAATAATGTCGGATACAAATGCGCTGCCATGCTGGTCAAAGGCTTTGACAGGATAGACCGTCGCACGCGGTGCGACGCCGATCATGCCGCGCAGCTGATTGGCTGCTGCAATCGTTCCTGCAATATGTGTGCCGTGGCCATTGTCATCATGCGGGAGCGAGCCGCGATTCAGCAGATTGATTCCCCGGCCCAGTGAATGTTTCAAGTCCGGGTGGCTGAAGTCGACGCCGGTATCGATTACACCAACCTTGATGCGATGGCCTGTCGTGGTGCTCCACGCTTGAGGTGCTCTAATCTGGCCGACCCCCCATGGGATGCCCTTCTCACGGGAGGCTGGTTTGTGAATCGTGGCATGAACCGTTACTAGCGGGTCGTCCTCGATCCATATGCTTTGATGGTGGCGGGCAGCTGCCTCCTCATCCGACAGAAGGAGAGAGAAGGCTTCGATCGCCGGCAAATGCCGGATAGTATTCCGGGAGGCGGGAGGCGCGTTCAGCTCCGACCATTCATGGAGAAAACGTTTGTAGTCGCTATGCTGCCGAAAACGGACGATTCGCCGTTTTGCGCGATAGGCGGGCTTGGCGAATGCGCCCTGTAACCAACGAAGAATTGCAGTTCTGTCCAATTTGGCGTCCCCTCCAAGTCGGATCATGCTGAAGTATTGTATGAAGGAGAGCAACAAGCTGTATGAGCAAGTTGCCTTTTTTCATATAATTAGGCGCAAAACCGTGTCATTCGCCGTCCGGGGACATAGTATGAATAAGGAGCGGGCAGCGGCTTTAGGACATTCGGGTAGGACGCTGTTGCCGCATCCAACAGGATACAGTCAAAGCGAGGGATCGCCCTTCGCTTTTTCTTTTTGTCTCTATCTGCGGGGACGCTTGCTTTTTTGCAGGAAATAGGTTTTACTATAGGATGATAATGGTTCGCTTGCAGGAAGCGGCGGATTCGCATGAGAGGAAGTGTCAAGATGAGCAGCGACTACACCTTAAAAATTGATCCTGAACGCATCAAGGAAATGCCGATGGTCGATTTGGCGTTTGAATTGCTGAAAGCGGTCAATACGCCGTTCTATTTTCGTGATCTAATGATGGAAATAGCGAAAATCAGAGGCTTGTCTCAAGAAGAAATCAACCAGGTTATTGCGCAAGTATATACGGAAATCAATATCGATGGTCGCTTTGCCTGTGTGGGCAGCAATATGTGGGGATTGAAGCGCTGGTATCCGGTAGAGCGTTCCGAGGATCCGGTAGGCAGTGCGAAGCGTCCTCGTATTATTAATGACGAAGATGATGATGATGATCTCTACTCCGATGATGAAGAAGAATCCTTCGCAGCGGATGAAGAGGATTTCGATGCTTATGATGAAGATGGAGAGATCTTCGAAGAAGCAGAGGAAGAAGCGGAAGTTGATGAAGAAGTTCTGATCGATGATGAGGAGATGGATGAGGAATCCGAGGAAGAGGATTCTGAAGATCTCGACGATTCTGACGATGAGGACGGCTTTGATGACGACGCTGAAGATGATGATGAGGACGATGACCGATAAAAGACCGCTTTCGCTCGATATGTTCTCTTGACAGCGGGCAGTTGCGAAGAGTAAACTATTGCATGGGCTTTAAGTTCGTGTATAAGTTATATACAAATTAAGAAAGTGCCCCGTTTATACGGGTGTCACTTTTTTCTTTTTTTTGATCCATTTTTATGCGTGAAATGGGCAACCCTATACTTTAACATAATAGCGTGGAGGGTATCATCAGTGACCAAATATATTTTTGTGACCGGCGGTGTTGTTTCTTCTTTAGGAAAAGGTATAACTGCCGCATCGCTCGGCCGCCTGCTTAAGAACCGTGGTCTGAAAGTGACCATTCAGAAATTCGACCCGTACATCAACGTTGACCCGGGTACGATGAGTCCTTATCAGCATGGAGAAGTGTTCGTAACCGATGACGGAGCGGAGACAGATCTCGATCTGGGCCATTACGAGCGTTTTATCGACATTAATCTGTCGAAGAACAGCAATGTGACCACAGGCAAAATCTATTCCACCGTCATTACCAAGGAACGTCGGGGAGAGTACCTCGGCGGTACGGTTCAGGTTATTCCCCACATTACGAACGAGATTAAGGATCGTGTGTTCCGTGCGGGCAAAGAAACAGGTTCGGATGTTGTTATTACTGAGATTGGCGGCACAGTAGGCGATATTGAGAGCTTGCCGTTCCTGGAAGCGATTCGCCAGATCAAGAGCGATATTGGACGCGACAATGTCATGTACATTCATGTTACGCTGATCCCTTACATTAAAGCGGCGGGCGAAGTGAAAACCAAGCCTACCCAGCATAGTGTGAAGGAGCTGCGGAGCATCGGCATTCAGCCTAATGTTGTCGTATGCCGGACGGAGTATCCGCTTGCTGATGAATTGAAGCGCAAGATCGCGCTATTCTGCGACATTGATGCGAGTGCGGTTGTTGAATGCCGCGACGCATCGACACTGTATGAGGTTCCCCTTAATTTGCGTGAGCAAGGGCTGGACGACATTGTCGTTAACCACCTGAAGCTGACAACAACGCCTCCGGATATGACGGAGTGGGAGAATCTGGTGAAGCGCGTGAAGCAGCTTAGCCGCACGACGGAGATCGCCATCGTAGGCAAATACGTTGCTCTTCACGATGCGTATCTCAGTATTGTTGAATCGCTTAGCCACGCAGGCTTTGCTGCGGATGCGGAAGTGAAGGTTCGCTGGGTTAACGCGGAGGAGCTTACGGAGAGCAATGTAGCGGACAAGCTGCAGGGCGTACACGGCATTCTGGTGCCGGGCGGCTTCGGCGACCGCGGTATCGAAGGCAAGATCAACGCCATCCGTTATGCGCGTGAGAACAATGTGCCGTTCTTCGGCATTTGCCTCGGCATGCAGGTTGCGGTTATCGAGTATGCGCGTTCCGTAACGGGACTGCGTGATGCCAACAGCTCGGAGATCAATCCATCAACGCCGTATCCGGTCATCGATCTGCTTCCTGAGCAGAAGGATATCGAGGATTTAGGCGGTACGATGCGTCTTGGCTTGTATCCGTGCAAGCTGGTTCCAGGCTCGCTTGCCGAGCGGGAATACGGAGACGAGCTCGTGTATGAGCGTCATCGCCACCGGTATGAATTCAATAATGAATACCGTGAATCCATTGAAGCGGCTGGTCTGCTGATCTCTGGTACATCACCTGACGGCCGTCTCGTCGAGATGATCGAGCTTCCGGGTCACCCATGGTTCCTGGCTGTGCAATTCCATCCGGAATTCACCTCGCGCCCGAACCGTCCGCAGCCGTTATTCCGTGGTTTTGTACAAGCGGCTCTTATCAATGCCGAAAATTAAATATTTTTAATTATTTTTCCATTAGAAGCAGGATAATGAATGTTGACAAGCGAATATGTTAATGATCGGCGTTTGTATGGGGTTAACAATTCGTGTCGTACTGGTAGGTGTCGGCATTTGTAGGAGGGTTTCAAGTTGGATAAGAAGAAAGTGTTGATCGTCGATGATCAAAACGGAATTCGCGTCTTGCTGATGGAAGTATTTAGCAGTGAAGGGTATGCGACCTTTCAAGCCTCCAATGGCAAGCTGGCGCTTGAAATCGTTAGAGATGAAGCGCCGGATCTTGTCTTATTAGATATGAAGATCCCGGGCATGGATGGACTTGAGATATTGAAGCATTTGAAGGCCATCAACAAGGAGATCAAGGTGATCATGATGACGGCTTACGGAGAGCTGGATATGATCAAAGAAGCGACTGACCATGGCGCGTTGATGCATTTCACGAAACCGTTCGACATTGATGAAATGCGAATGGCGGTCAACATGCAGCTGCGCGGTGGAGAATCGAATAATTGGTATGCAGTAGGGTCCTAATCGGGGCCCTCATTTTTTTATCACCTGGTTGTGATGAGCGCGTGAGACGATGTTGCAAAGGACTGTACCAAACAATGCCCTGTTGTGGTATAATAGCTCAGTGTGACAAGTCGGACGAGCCTCAGGATGGGCCCGGAAACGGTGCTGTCAAGTGCCGGATATGTCTGGAATTGAATTGTTCCCCGAGAGGGGCCGGCATAGTTTCTGCCCATCTGCGAAGCATCACAGAAAACATGCATATGCTTACAAGCAAGTTTTCTGCCGCAGGCAGCTTGTAAGGGGAGCATAAGCAGAAAACTTTTAGGAGGAAGAGAGAATTATGCCACTCGTATCTATGAATGAATTTTTGCCTAAGGCAAAAGCGAACAAGTTCGCGGTAGGACAATTCAACATGAACAACCTTGAATTCGCTCAATCAATCGTTGAAGCTGCTATGGAAGAGAATTCGCCGTTTATTTTTGGTGTTAGCGAAGGCGCACTGAAATACATGGGAATCGAGTTCACTGTAGCAATCGCTGAAGCGGCTGCCAAGCAATCCGGTCTGCCAATCGCGCTTCACCTTGATCACGGCAGCAGCTTTGAAGTAGCAATGAAATGTATCCGTGCGGGCTTCTCATCCGTTATGTTCGATGGTTCCCACTACGGTCTTGAAGAGAACATCGAATTGACGAAGCAAGTTGTTAAAGCGGCACATGCAATGGGCGTTTCTGTTGAGGGTGAGCTTGGAACAATCGGCGGCGTTGAGGACGACATCAGCGTTGATGAAGCAAATGCATCCCTTGCGAAGCCGGAAGAAGCGATTCGTTTCTACGAAGAGACGGGCGTTGACTGCTTGGCAATCGCAGTAGGTACAGCTCACGGTATGTATGCGGGCGAGCCTAACATCCACTACGATATCATTCAAAAAGTAGCCAGTGCTATTCCAGTACCGGTTGTTTTGCATGGCGGTTCCGGCGTACCTGACGAAGCAATTCGTCTGTCGATCGCAGCTGGCGTTGGCAAAATTAATGTGAATACAGAGAACCAAGTTGCTTGTACGAACGCTATTCGTGAAGTTCTTGGCGGCAATGCAACTGTATATGATCCGCGCAAATACCTGACACCTGCTCGTAAAGCAATGAAAGCAGTTGTACAAGAAAAAATCCGGCTGTTCGGCAGCAGCAACCAAGCGTAACATCCGGAGCAAGGAACAAACCGCCATGTGAAGCCCAAGTTGACAGCTCGCGCTTCCGGATTCAAGCATCAGCTGGAATGTGGAGCGCTGGTTGTGCCGTAACGATGAAGATCGTGGGTTTCGGCGGTTTTTCCTTTGTTCTCTTCCGAATGGGAGGATAATGAATCTGATGGAAAAATTGATGGTACGCGGCGGACTTCCGCTGCGCGGGACCGTTCAGATTAGTGGAGCGAAGAATAGCGCGGTCGCTCTTCTGCCCGCCGCAATATTGGCGGAATCGACGGTAATATTGGATAACCTGCCGCTTCTTAGCGATGTAGCGGTATATAGTGATATTCTTCAGGAGCTGGGCGGTACTGTGACTTGGAACGGTGACACCATTGTCATTGATCCATCCCTTATGCAATCTACTCCTATGCCTAACGGGAAAGTGAAATTGCTTCGCGCATCCTATTATTTGATGGGTGCTATGCTTGGACGGTTTGGTGAAGCGACAATCGGCTTGCCAGGCGGCTGTAATTTTGAGCCACGGCCAATCGATCAGCATATTAAAGGCTTTGAAGCGCTTGGCGCACAAGTGACCAACGATCATGGATCGGTGCGTATCGTAGCCAAGGAGCTTCGGGGAGCCAAGATTTATCTGGATGTTGTCAGTGTGGGAGCAACCATTAATATTATGCTTGCGGCCTCCAAGGCCAAAGGATTCACAATTATCGAAAACGCGGCAAAAGAGCCTGAAATCATAGATGTAGCTACACTTTTGAACGCCATGGGTGCAAAGATTAAAGGGGCGGGAACGGAAACGATACGTATTGAGGGCGTGGATAGCCTGCATGGCTGCCGGCACTCCATTATTCCAGACCGCATTCAAGCAGGTACTTACATGATAGCTGCAGCTGCAACGCGCGGCGATGTTATTATAGATAATGTTATTCCGAAACATATGGAGGCCATGACCGCCAAGCTTCAAGAAATGGGCGTTCATGTTTATGAAATGGATGAATCGATTCGAATTGTGGGGCAGCCCCACTACGAAGCGATAGACGTGAAGGCGTTAGTTTACCCCGGATTTGCCACTGATTTGCAATCCCCTATGACCAGCTTGTTGACACAGACCAAAGGTGTAAGCATTTTGAGCGATTATGTGTACAGCAACAGGTTCAAGCATGTTCCTGAGCTAACACGTATGGGTGCTAACATCCGCGTAGAGGGACGCTCTGCCATTGTTGAGGGCGGGCCGCTCAATGCAGCGAAGGTAAGAGCTGCGGATTTGCGGGCAGGGGCTGCTCTTGTTGTTGCGGCGCTTACTGTGACAGAGGGCGTGACCGAAATTACCGGTGTCGAATACATCGACCGAGGTTATGATAATTTAGTAGACAATTTGCGAATGCTCGGCGCAGATGTGTGGCGTGAGCAGGAGTAATGGAGACTGGCGGAACCGGACGCGGAATAGACCGGTTCTTTTCCGGCAATGCTGGAATAAGTTGGATTGATTTATTGATAGGATTGATCATTGAATAAAGAAGTGGTGAGAACATGTCCGAACTTCAGATCACAGATCTTGAAGAGATGAAGCTGACTGAACTATATAAGCTGGCTAAACAATATCAAATTCCTTATTATGGTCAGCTTAAGAAGAAGGAATTAATTTTTGCAATTTTACGTGCACAGGCAGAACAAAGCGGTCTTATGTTTATGCAGGGCGTGCTGGAGATTTTATCGGAGGGCTATGGTTTTCTCAGGCCGATCAACTATTTGCCGAGTACGGAGGACATCTATATCTCAGCCTCCCAAATTCGCAAGTTCGATTTGCGGACGGGTGATCTTGTTTCCGGCAAATGTCGTGCTCCCAAAGAAAATGAGCGCTATTTCGGCCTGCTGCAGGTCAACGCCGTAAATGGAGAAAGCCCCGAACATGCTGCAGAACGCCTTCACTTTCCTGCCCTAACTCCTCTCTATCCAGAAAAGAAGCTGGTTCTCGAAACTTCCCAGTCGAAATTATCAACACGCATTATGGATGTGCTCGCTCCCGTGGGTCTTGGCCAGCGTGGTTTGATCGTCGCTCCGCCGAAAGCAGGCAAGACTTTGCTGCTCAAGGAAATTGCCAACAGCATTTCGACGAATAATCCGGAGATTGAGCTATTCGTGCTGCTGATTGATGAGCGTCCTGAGGAAGTAACGGACATGCAGCGTTCTGTTAAGGGAGAGGTTGTTGCATCGACATTCGATGAGCTGCCGGAGAATCATATTAAAGTGGCGGAGCTTGTGCTGGAGCGTGCGCTTCGGCTTGTTGAGCACAAGAAGGATGTTGTTATATTGCTGGACAGCATTACACGTCTGGCGCGTGCCTACAACCTTGTCATTCCGCCTTCAGGCAGAACATTGAGCGGAGGTATTGACCCTGCGGCATTCCATCGGCCAAAGCGGTTCTTCGGCTCGGCGCGGAATGTGGAGGAAGGCGGAAGCTTGACGATACTGGCTACGGCCTTGATCGAGACGGGTTCCCGTATGGATGATGTTATCTATGAAGAGTTCAAGGGAACTGGCAATATGGAGCTTCATCTTGATCGCAAGCTTGCAGAGCGTCGCATCTTCCCTGCGCTCGATATTCGACGTTCGGGTACACGGCGTGAAGAGATGCTGCTAACGAAGGAACAGCTTGACAAAGTGTGGGCGATACGTAAAAACATGAACGATTCGCTGGAATTTGTAGATGGCTTCCTGAAGAAGCTTGCGGATACGAAGACGAACGAGGAGTTCCTGATGTCTCTTGATCTTTCCTCGACCCCGCAGCCATCGGCACCTAGACCAAACAGGCCGCCAAGCTCTTCCGGGGGCTCAAGCAGCATGGGAGCAGGAAGACGGCCGACGCGCTCGACGCCTGCCACATAGAGGAACGGCCAGGAGGTGACAACATGAATCTCGTATATGCGGACGAACATGGCAATCTGTTCGATCATCCCGATTGGATTGCGCTTGGTCGCAGCGGGGATATGATAGTTGAATTAATGGAAGATGAACTGATACCGCTACCTGACGGAGCGACATTGGTCGGATTGCCATATACGCGGCCAATCGGCTTACATGCGGCATCGGGCGAGATGCGTCCGATGCCAGGTGATGTTCAAGCGGTGGGAGCACTGCTTCCGCAAGGGTTTACCCGGCTTAGCATCCCAAGCTATATGAAGACGGACAAGAACCAGAAGCTGCCGCTGTTCGGTTATTCCGCTGTTGTCTGGAAGGAAGACGGCTTTTATGTTGCTGCTCAGCAGTGTGATGATCCGGAGCGTTGGAATCCGCTTAATTGCGATCGTCAAGAGCTGAGCCTGGGTGTGGAGCGTCTGCTTGCCAAGTACCCGGAGAACCGGTTGTATCAGCATTTGTCGAACTGTGCGTTAGGCTATGAATGCTTGACGGCTTCCAATACATTCCTGCAGCGCTGGGAAGGGGCAGTGCCTGTTTCTTTCTCCTGCAATGCGGGCTGTTACGGTTGTATTTCCGAGCAGCCGGATGACAGCGGGTTTCCTGCACCGCAGACGCGAATGAATTTCAAGCCGACTGTCAATGAGCTTGTCGATATTATGCTGGAGCATCTGCGAACACCGGAGTCCATTATCAGCTTCGGACAGGGCTGCGAGGGCGAGCCATCGACACAAGCGAAAATCATCGTGGAAGCCATGCGCGAAGTTCGGAGCAGAACGTCACTCGGTCATATCAACATAAATACGAATGCAGGCCTGACCGATCATATCCGCGCTATTGTGGATGCCGGGCTAAGCCTTATGCGCGTCAGTACGATCAGCGCGCTGGATGAACACTACAACGCATACTACAAGCCGCGTGGATACACATTAGCCAATGTGGAGAAATCGCTTCGGTATGCAGCGGATAAAGGGGTGTACACCTCTATCAACTATTTGATCTTCCCCGGCGTAACCGATCGGGAGGAAGAGATCGACGCTATGCTCGGATTTATTAAACGAACGGGCTTGCGGCTAATTCAGATGCGCAATTTGAATATTGACCCGGAGAGCTATCTGGACCTGATTCCCAAGGCTCAAGGTGAAATATACGGTATGAAGCAAATGCTGGAGATCTATGCACAAGAGGTGCCGGATGTTGTCATCGGCTCTTACACCCATGTGCCACCGGCATCACTTTTATACTAAATTATGGCAATATCTGCAATAAGCACAAATACATTGCGGCGAGTAGACCATACATGCTATAATCGTCGCATGTGTGTATTTTAACTCTGGATCCACAAGTTGATTCAGGGCAGAAAGAGGTGAACGCGATGAAAGAAAGTATTCATCCGACATACCATATCACCACGGTTACTTGCGCTTGTGGCAACAGCTTCGAGTCTGGTTCTGTTAAACAGAGCCTGCGCGTAGAGATCTGTTCCGCTTGCCACCCGTTCTACACGGGTAAGCAAAAGTTCGTGGATGTTGGTGGACGCGTCGACAAATTCAAAAAGAAATACGGCATCTAATCCTTACAAATCGCTTCTGCCGAAAATTAGCAGAATACAAGAACCTCCCTCAGCCATCCTAATGGTCAAAGGGAGGTTTTTTTAATGAAGATATTACATCGGACCGGATCGCGATCCAGAATGATGCTTGCATGCGTTGCTCTGCTGTTGGCGGCAATTATGCTGCTGACTGCTTGCGGCGATAATAACGGCAGTAATAACGTCAAGACCAAATCCTATGGCAACGATGGCTACCTGGGATTAAGCAATAGCAATCCGCACCTGCCCAATCGCAACGGCTCTTACTTGAATTACCGCGAGGACGGTGATTTCGCCGAGAAGAAGCTGAAGGAGATCGGCGGCATAGCGAGGATGAATATTACTTTTCAGGGGCCCAACCTATATGTAACTTTACGGCCGGAGTCCGGGGTGAATGAGGCGCAGCTTCGTCTAAAAGCAATATCTGTCCTTCGTTCCAATATGCCAAGATATATCATTCATGTGAACACATCGCGTCAATAAACGGGAAGTCCGCAAATCCTGATTTATTCCTGTGCAAACAACTTTTGCCGATAGGTTGCATCTTGGCCCAGAACACGTTATACTAAGTTCTGCCGTGCTAGATGGGGAGGTAGCGGTGCCCTGTAACTCGCAATCCGCTGTAGCGAGGTTGAATTCCTGTCTGAGGTTATGCTGATGCGGGGCTGGTTTTTATGAACAGTGTTGACGGAATGGGTCCTCCGCAATGGGCGCTTGTGAACCCGGTCAGGTCCGGAAGGAAGCAGCCGTAAGCAGGTACGTTCATGTGCCGGAGGGGTGCCTGGCCAGAGCTGGGATTAAAATTGCCGCCCGGGTCGCATATATCGAGGGCAGGTGCACGGTTTATATTTTAGAATAATAATGATTACCCAAACATCCAAGCGTGTCTCAGCATGAGCGCAGAGGATGTTTTTTTATTATATTGCAGTTGAATGCCGAACACGACCTGCGGAGGAAACGGATCCATTAAAGAGGGGATGCTCATGTACGATATTCCACCGGAATCCATAGTTAAACTCAGTATACGAACACTCGACGACTACTCGAATCGCCTGCCGGGCACGATGGTTATCGTGGTCGATGACCGGGCTCATGTGGTGCATTGCAACATACAGTTTTTGAAGGAAACGGGCTATTCAATGCCATCTATGATGAACAAGCCTCTTCGTATGCTGTTGAATGATGGCTTGACGGGCTCGATATCTGCGGACTGGCTTCTTCGTTCGCTCTCGGATCGGGTTGTCGAGCCGATGACGGTATGTTTGAACAAAGCTGATGGCACAATTCTGCGTGTGCTGGTCATTCGCATGCTCATTGAGACAGAGGCAGGAGTGCAGACCATGCTGCTGCTCTACAATCAAGAGCCAGCTAAGAACGGCAATCTGATGGAGCGGTTCGGCAAAGCAATGCTGACAGATGAGCACATTGGTGTTGTGCTGCTGCAGCCGGATTCCAGTATACTTGACATTAGTCCGCTGGCCTGTCAGGTGCTGGGCGTATGCAAATCAGTTGTCGTTAATGAGCCTCTGTCACGTTTTTTCACCAATGCCGAGAATGAATACGCACTCATCCGCTCAGCGCTCCAATATGGCGAAACGGTTCGCAACTATCCCATAACTTGGCTGCATGAAGGAAAGCGGTCGGAATTGCTGATGGATGTGGGTTGGTTGCGCTGGCCGGACGGCAGTGTTGAGGGTGCATATATTATTTTCAAGGATATTACAAACTTGAGATCGTTAGAGGAGCAAGTCCAGCGGGGCGACCGGCTTGCTATGATCGGACAGATCGCGGCAGGCGCCGCTCACGAAATTCGCAATCCGCTTACCGCCATCAGGGGATTTCTGCAGATGTTCCGCAAAACCATGTCCGATCGCGAAATGAGCAAAGAAGTAGGCTATACCGATATTATGCTGTCCGAGCTGGATCGTATCAATGCGCTGGTAAGTGAATTTTTAATGTTGAGCAAGCCGCGGCATGTCATCTGTGATCAAGTTAATATTCATACCGTGCTCAGCGGCATAATGCCGATGATATCCAGTGAAGCGACACTTCACGGCGTCATGGTGGACTGGGAGATAGGGGATGATCTTCCGCTTGTAACAGCTGATCAGGAGATGCTGAAGCAAGTGTTCCTCAACATTTGCAAGAATGGCATAGAAGCGATGTCAAGCGGAGGAAGGCTGACGGTAAAGGGAAGATTGGAGAGGGATAGGGAAGGTCGGCGTATCGTCATTGACATACAAGACACCGGTCCTGGAATACCGCTGCATATGCTGGACAAAATATTCGATCCGTTCGTAACGACCAAATCCAACGGTACAGGGCTTGGTTTATCTGTATGTCAGCGGATTATCCATGAGTTCGACGGAGTGATTCGAGCGGTGAGCAGGGAGAACGGCGCACAATTCACCATTGTATTGCCTTGTTAATAGTTTTTTTGAGAGATGCGATCGTGTATAATGAAGAGAATTGGGCAACGCCCCATCTAAGGAAACGAGCCGAAAGGGACGGTACGCGTGGCACATATAGCTCTTTATCGCTCCTGGCGTCCGCAGACGTTCCGGGATATGGTTGGCCAACAGCATATTATTCAAACCTTGCAGAATGCCATTCGCGAACAGAGGGTTTCGCATGCGTATTTGTTCAACGGCCCACGGGGAACAGGGAAGACGACCACAGCCAAACTATTGGCCAAAGCGATCAACTGTGAACGTGGACCGGCAGTAGAGCCCTGCAATGAATGCGATGCCTGTCTTGGCATTACGGCCGGAACGATTATGGATGTCGTGGAGATTGATGCGGCTTCCAATCGGGGGATTGACGAAATTCGCGATATACGGGACAAAGTCCGTTATGCGCCTTCCGATGTCCGTAATAAAGTGTATATTATTGATGAAGTTCATATGCTAACCTCGGAAGCGTTCAATGCTTTGCTGAAGACGCTGGAGGAACCGCCTGCGCATGTTATTTTTATTCTTGCGACTACAGAGCCTCACAAGCTGCCTGCGACGATCATATCGCGATGCCAGCGTTTTGACTTCCGTCAGGTGTCGCTTCCGGAGCAGACGGAGCGGTTAAGGGAGATTTGCAAAGAAGAAGGCATTGCAGCTGATGAAGATGCGCTCGCCTACATAGCCCGCCTGTCCGACGGTGGAATGCGTGATGCAATCAGCTTGCTGGAGCAAGTAGCTGCATATTGCGGGGAAGAGATTACGCTTGCAGGAGCTGTTGATGTAACGGGAGGGCTCGCAGCCGAACAATTTGCGCAATTGGCAGATGCCGTTCGGGAGCGCAACGCGGGTGCAATACTGCCGCTGGTCGAAGGGCTTATGCAAGCCGGGAAGAGCGCAGACAAGTGTCTGGAGAATCTGGTCTATTATTTCCGGGATTTGCTCGTGATTAAGCTGGCCCCTCGAGGGCGTGCGGCGACAGAGCGGATTGTGGATCAGGAGCGGTATGCGGCAATGGCCGAAGCCTTCAGTGCAGATCGGTTGTTCCGAATGATTGATGTCCTGAACCAGTACCAGATTGAAATTCGTCATGCCTCATTGCCTCAAACGATTTTTGAAGTGGCTCTTATGAAAATATGCACGCTCCCTGAGACGGGAGATCCGGTATCCGACCGCGGTTCTGCAGCAGCAGGGGAACGCTCTGCGGGAAGTGCGGCAGCAACAGGAGCCTCCGGTAAGACGGCGCCCCCGCCAGCAGCGGAGGTGATGCGTCTCCAGCAGCGGATCGACTCACTGGAACAGAAGCTTGAGCAATTGCTTAGGTCAGGTGTAAGACCAGCTGGCGAAGGGGCGGCTTCTGGCGAGCCATCAGGCTCGGGCAGCGGCGGGAGGACCAATCGGGCAGGGAATTTTGGTGCCCGTAGCGGGAATCAGACTGGCGGAATACCGCGTTCCGGTGTTAAGCTTGCTCCATACGTTGCTGCCGCTGACAGTCAGACGACGAGTCAGGTGCGGATGAAGTGGGGCGAGATTCTGCAGCGGGTGAAGGAAGCGCGCATTACAGTCCATGCCTGGCTTGTTGATGGCGAACCGGTTTCCGCAGATGACAAATCCGTACTGGTAGCCTTCAAGAACACGATGCACCGCGAAACAACAGAGAAGCCAGCCAATAGAGAGTTGATCGAGCGCGTCATGCAAGAGTCATTCGGCAAGCCGCTCTTGCTGGCGACCGTCATGATCAAGGATTGGCAGGCTGCTGCCGATGCAGGGCCAGCAGCGGCAGAGCCCTTGCTCATGGAGACGGATGAACAGGGTGCTGCCCCGTCATCGGATCCGGAATGGGTCGAGGAAGCAGTCAAGCTGTTTGGCGAGGATCTGGTCGTAATCGAAGATAAGTAAGGATTGAGATCAAATGAAACCAAATTATAAGGAGCGAACATTCCAATGAACAACATGAATCAAATGATGAAGCAAGTGAAAAAAATGCAGGAGCAAATGCTTAAAGCACAAGAAGAGCTTGGAACAAAAATGGTAGAAGGTACAGCGGGCGGCGGTGTTGTGACGGTTTCAGTCAACGGTCACAAGAATGTTCAGAGCATCGTGATCAAGCCGGAGGCTGTAGACCCTGATGATATCGAAATGCTGCAGGACCTTATCCTGACAGCTGTCAACGATGCGCTTAACAAGGTCGATGAGCTCGCTAACAAAGACATGGGCAAATTCACAGGCGGCATGAAAATCCCAGGGTTGTTCTAATCCCCGCTGTAAAGGAGTTTCGACTTGTACTATCCCGAACCGATAGCCAAACTAATTGATGCTTTCAGCCGCTTGCCGGGTATCGGTCCCAAGACTGCGGCCAGACTTGCCTTTCATGTGCTGCGGATGAAGGAAGATGATGTGATAGATTTTGCGAAGGCGCTGGTGAGTGTTAAGCGCAATCTTCATTACTGTTCTGTCTGCTGCAATATAACGGATATCGATCCGTGCCGTGTATGCCAGGACAAGACGAGAGACGCTTCCGTTATTTGTGTCGTACAGGAATCAAGGGACCTTGTTGCGATGGAGCGGACGAAGGAGTTTCAAGGCCAGTACCATGTCCTGCAGGGAGCAATCTCTCCCATGGAAGGGATAGGGCCTGATGACATCCGTATCGCAGAGCTGCTCAAACGGCTAAGCGATGAGACCGTTCAAGAGATGATATTAGCGACAAATCCTAATATTGAAGGCGAGGCTACCGCAATGTATCTGTCGCGGCTCGTCAAGCCATTTGGGATTAAAGTAACGAGAATTGCCCACGGTTTGCCGGTAGGCGGCGATTTGGAGTATGCCGATGAAGTAACGCTCTCCAGAGCTCTGGAAGGCCGAAGAGAGCTCAGTTGAATAGGAATGATAAGATGGATTGAAGACCTTGTGAGGGATGTGCCTCGCAGGGTCTTTTTGTTTTGCTCCCAGCCGTTCTAATTGCCCTCATGCTTCATAGATTGATAGTACATGCACAGTACTTTGCATACGAGGAGAGAACGGACAAGCGGGGAGGAGAATGGCGATGTGGAAACGATGGAATTGGTTATGGAGTAAGGAAGCTGCGGAGAGCAAGGAGAAAGAAGGCGTTAAGTCGGATATGTATATGTTGTATGAGGAGATTGTAGCGGCCAGGCGTGATTGGGATAATGCACAGCGTCATTTCGAATACGCGCTAGGACGGGATCAGGTAGATTATGCGATCTTTGCCATTGAAGCTGCTGAGAAGCGATATGAGATGCTGCTTCGCAAAGCCAAGGCGCTCCAGCTCAAATGGCCGCAATGGTACAAGGGGGAAGTGCAGTGAAAACAATTTGGCTGGCAGTTCTAGTCGTATCGGCAATTCTTCTACTTATTGTAATCATACGCCAGAGGCTCTCCTTGCAGTGGGTAAGAAGTTTCTCGCTGCATCTTGTAGCGGCGGCGGTTGCGTTGTACATGCTTAACTACTCTGGAGTCGTATCCGGCTTGGAAGTCCCGATTAATCCGACTACAATCGGCACTGTAGTATTGCTGGGCATCCCCGGGATCATGCTGATTCTGGGCTTGCAGTGGGCGCTGTTCTGACGGAGGGGGGCTTGCGTAGGAGGCTGCGAACGTTGGAAAATGAAAAAGCTTGACCACCCGACTGCAGGTATGCTAAAGTAGTCTTCGCATCACATGAAGGTTATTGGGTTGCGAATAATATTTTAAAATAATTTAAAATAATGCTTGCAATCATATAGGCGGATGTGATATATTAATCAAGTCGCCGCTGAGAGGTAGCGACGAGGTAAACAAGAATTTGTTCTTTGAAAACTGAACAATGAGCGACCTGTCAAACAGGTTTTAACAAGTAAGTCAGCGATGAGCTAACAAGCCATCCTGAAACTGGCTTCGGCCACTTTTATGGAGAGTTTGATCCTGGCTCAGGACGAACGCTGGCGGCGTGCCTAATACATGCAAGTCGAGCGGACTTGACGAGAAGCTTGCTTCTCTGATGGTTAGCGGCGGACGGGTGAGTAACACGT
>NZ_JAHZIJ010000030.1 GCF_019443105.1 Paenibacillus oenotherae | reverse complement strand
ACATACAACGCTCGTTCAGAAACCCCGCTTTTGTTCATAAAAAGTCGTGGCCCACTGCTTCTACGAGAATCCGTGTACAGCGAATTGCCGCTCTCTATAGGTAAGCTAACTCTTTGCAAAATTTCTGCCTTAACGGCCGATTTTTTCCCAAATTCATGCATGATTGCAGGCATTGTATCATTTATGGCGTCTTGTAACCGAAATTCATGCACATTCGCAGGCTTCTTACTCCGCCACTCTGCCTAACCACACTTGGAGAAGGGGCGTCCAGAACGTTGTTGGATGATTTCAGAGGCTCCACTAGATCCCCTATGCAATAATAAAGATGCTTCCAGTTCCACTTATCAGTGGTTTGGAGGCATCTTTTTTATCATTTGGGTTTGACTCATTGGGATATTGGACTTTCGGACAGCCCCTTTGCAATGATAGGATTCTCAATGAAAATGTGATAAAGTAATGAAAGCTATAGAGATACCAAGATGGGATATCAACCGTTTGGTATCTCTTTGTGTCATACTTGAGGAATTTAGGTGATACATTAGATGGACTTATTTGACTTAAATCCAACAACAGACCACCAACCGCTTGCCGAACGTATGCGTCCCCAGAC
This sequence comes from Paenibacillus oenotherae, assembly GCF_019443105.1. Lineage (GTDB taxonomy): Bacteria > Bacillota > Bacilli > Paenibacillales > Paenibacillaceae > Paenibacillus_Z > Paenibacillus_Z oenotherae. The sequence goes on along the minus strand of NZ_JAHZIJ010000030.1, from coordinate 47,412 downwards.
GCTTGATGAATATTTTGGCCAATCCCATATCTTGGCGCCAGGCAAAGTGCTGCGGAAGATTATTGAAACAGATAAAATCACGAGTATGATTTTGCAGGGTCCCCCAAGTAGCGGCAAGACAAGCCTTGCTTCTATCATTAGCCAGTCCACTAAAGCCAATTTCGTGCGTTTAAATGCGGTTTCCTTAACGGTTGCGGAACTTAGAGAAGCAATTAGCACTGCAAAAGACAATTTAAAATTGTACGGTCAAAAAACTATTGTAATGATAGATGAAATTCACGCTATGAAAAGCAATGTTCAGATGGCATTGCTCCCCCACGTAGAAGACGGAACGATTGTACTTATCGGACTGACCACAGAATCAATCAGTCATGATTTGATTCCGCCGCTGGTTTCCCGCTGCCGTACGTTTACCTTAAAGGCATTGGACCACAATGATTTACAAGAAATCATTCTTCGTGCGCTGAAAAGCAGCAAAGGTTTGGAAAATAAGTTTCAAATTGCGGATGAAGCGCTGGAGTATTTGGCTGATGTTTGTAATGGCGATGTGCGGAGCGCCTTTAATGCCCTGGAGATGGCAGCGTACTCGCTTCACGAAGGAAACCTGATTGAGCTGCTGCATATTCGCGAAGCATATGATTCCAGAGTGAACTCCATTACCACCACGGACTTTTATGATATTGTATCGGCGTTTTGCAAATCGCTGCGAGGCTCCCAAACGAATTCCGCTCTTTATTGGCTAGCACGAATGCTGGACTCTGGTGTGGATCCACTTTACATTGCCCGCAGACTTGTTGTTCACGCATCAGAAGACGTTGGGATGGCTAATCCAAATGCTCTGCAAATTGCTATGGCGGCGCAACAGGCCGTTGATTTTGTAGGAATGCCCGAGGGCCGGTTGGCCCTTGCTCACGCCACCGTCTACATTGCGGAGAGTCCGAAGTCCAACTCGGTCTATAAAGGGCTTGCAAGGGCTTTTCAGACGGTTAGAAACCATCGTGCTTATCCTGTCCCGGACAACATCAGAGATGGCTCCAAAAGCTATATAAACCCGATTGATAATCCCAACTCTAGAATGCAGTACCTACCGTCCGAAATCCAACACGAAAAGTTCTACTCCCCGCAAAATTCAGGCACCGAATCAAAAATATATGTCCGGTATCATGATAAAGAAAACAAGAAGTAATGCCTCCATACGGGGGCATTTTTTCATTTCCGAAAATTGGACTAACTTTAAACTTGACGCTCAAACAAAAACAAAGTATAGTCTTTTCATACCCATACGGGTATATGTATAAGAAGGTTCAATCGTTAGGATACCGTAAAGTTATAAATTTATTTGGCGGAATGAATAATTGGGTTGGAGAAATCGAATAAGGAGGCGTTAGTTCATGGCTATTAAAGTGGATAGAGTGTTGGATGCAAAAGGTCTCGCTTGCCCGATGCCCATCGTCAGATCGAAGAAAGCACTTGAAGAACTTGCAGCTGGTCAAGTGCTTGAAGTTCAAGCAACAGACAAGGGCTCGCTAGCAGATATTCAAAGTTGGGCAAGAACAACCGGTCATCAATATTTAGGCTCAAATCAAGAAGGAGACATCCTTCATCATTTTGTGCGGAAATCTGATCCCAGTGAGGTGAAAGAACAACGCAAATACCCAAATACAATCACAAATGAGCAGTTAGAACAGCGAATGAAGGAAAACCCCAATGTGAAGATTCTTGATGTGCGCGAGCCTGCTGAGTTTGCTTTTTCCAGAATACCTGGTGCAATTTCAATCCCTCTTGGAGAGTTGGAGCAACGGATCAATGAACTTGATCAAGAAGATGAGATCAACGTGATTTGCCGCACAGGCAACCGAAGCGATATGGCTTCACAGCTATTAAACGAAAAAGGGTTTAAAAATGTGAAGAACGTTATATCTGGAATGTCCGAATGGAAAGGCTTCATTGAATAGGAGGAGAAACCATAATGGAAACTATTGGATTAAAGGGAATGACTGCAGGGGAATTGACTAAAAAAGTTCTGGATAATACTGAGTTGTTTATCTTGGATGTGCGCAACGACAGTGATTATGATGACTGGAAGATTGAGGGTGCGACTATCGAGAGCATCAATGTTCCTTATTTTCATCTTATCGATGGTGTAGATGATGTTTTGGATAAAATTCCAGATGATAAAGAGGTAGTGGTTGTTTGTGCAAAAGAAGGTTCATCCGTATTTGTAGCAGGGCAGTTAGTTGAACAAGGAAAGCATCATGTTTCTTATCTTGTTGGAGGCATGAAGGCTTGGAGCGAGCATTTGGAACCAGTTAAAGTTGGCGATTTACAAGACGGTGGTTCTATTTACCAATTTGTGCGCATCGGCAAAGGTTGTCTATCTTATATGGTAGTCTCCAACGGTGAAGCTGCCGTTATTGATACATTGCGTATGACCGAAGTATTTGAGAATTTTGCAAAAGAACAAAATGCGGTTATTAAGCACACGCTGGATACCCACCTTCACGCTGATCATATTTCTGGTGGTTTGAAATTAGCTCAACATACAGGAGCAAAGTATTGGCTTCCGCCAAAAGACGCTGACGAAGTGGTCTTCAACTATAACCAGCTCGATGAACATGCAGAGATTACGGTGGGAAATACAAAAATTCATATTCAACCGGTTTATTCGCCAGGACATACAATTGGCAGCACTTCATTGATTGTTGACAATCAGTATTTGCTCTCAGGCGATATCCTGTTTGTTCAATCCATTGGAAGACCCGATTTGGCTGGCAAAGCCGAGGATTGGGTAAGCGACCTTCGCAATACTTTATACAGCCGTTATAAGCGATTGTCTGAAGATTTGATTGTTCTCCCCGCTCACTTTGGCAAAGCGACCGAATTGGGGGTAGGTGGTAAGGTATCTGCGCGTTTGGGTGATTTGTTCAAAGAAAATCCCGGTTTGAATATGGAAGATGAGGCAGAGTTTAGAAAAGCAGTGACCGAGAACTTGCCTCCTCAACCTCATGCCTATCAGGAAATTAGACAAGTCAATATGGGTAAAATTACACCAACTGATGAAGAGCAGCGTGATATGGAAACAGGCCCAAACCGCTGTGCCATTCACGATAAATAATAAGGAGGTCATCACTAATGCAAACAAAAATTACTGTTGATACGAAGGGAATGGCATGTCCTATGCCAATTGTAAAGGCTAAGAAAGCACTTGATAACTTAGAATCAGGTCAAATTATGGAGGTTCTATCAACCGATAAAGGCTCGGTAAACGACTTTCAAGCGTGGGTGAAGCAAACCAATCACGAACTAATTAAGCACGAAGAAGACAATGGTGTATATAAATTTTTTGTAAGAAAGAAGTAACCCTATTCTACTTGAGCTTCAATTCGAATTCTGCAAAGAAGGAGGATTTTATGGATGGACTACTATATCTAACTATGCTAATTCTTGGATTAGTTGGATCCTTCTTTTCGGGTTTATTAGGGATTGGTGGAGCGATTATTAATTACCCGCTGTTATTATTCGTACCGGCTTTTCTCGGGATTGTGTCGGGTATAGTCGGTGCTGGCGGTGCTTTTATTTTAATCCCCATTATGCTGACCGTGTTGAAAATACCGATAAGAACAACGATTGCTTCATCTCTTGCCATAGTATTTATTTCTGCGGTTGGTGGTGTTGTCGGCAAGGTATCAGCAGGACATATTCCTGTCGTACCTACGCTGTTCGTCATCCTGGGGAGCTTGATTGGCGCACCATTTGGTTCAAAAATAAGCTCAAAAATCAATGTAAGTGTATTGCGTTATGGTCTAGTTATCCTGATCGGGGCAACAGCAGTGAAGATTTGGTCTTCAGTTTTATAGTAGCGGGGTATATTTTTTTTAAACAATCACATACCCATACGGGTATATGTAAAGTAACGAACAGGGGGTTTATACAATGGAAAATGAAAAACAAAAAACAACTATCGTTTTATTTAGTGGTGATATGGATAAAGCAATGGCTGCTTTTATTATTGCGAACGGAGCGGCTGCTTATGACCACGAAGTAACTATTTTCTTTACATTCTGGGGCCTGAATACGATGAGAAAAGATGAAGTCGTCAAAGTGAAAAAAGGATTCCTGGAAAAAGCTTTTGGCTGGATGATGCCACGTGGACCTGGAAAGTTAGGTTTATCCAAGATGAACTTTATGGGAATGGGTCCTAAATTGATTCAGCACGTAATGAAGAAGCACAATGCGCTGACCCTACCTCAGCTGATCGAGTTAGCCCAAGAACAAGGAGTAAAACTGGTTGCATGCACAATGACGATGGACTTGTTGGGATTGAAGCAGGAAGAGCTAATAGATGGCCTTGAATATGCAGGTGTTGCCGGATATTTGGGCGATGCTTCAGATGCAAAAGTTAATTTATTTATCTAATATGGGTTTTTGTCTATAATACCTGTATAGGTATATAAATCAATTTGAAGGAGTGCAGATTCAGATGGGATACAACTACAATGATGATATAAAGAAGCGTTTGAGACGAATTGAAGGACAAGTCCGTGGAGTCCTCCGATTAATGGATGAAGAAAAACAGTGTAAGGAGGTTATTGCTCAAATTTCGGCGATCCGAAATGCGGCTGATAAGGCGATCGCTCAAATTGTGGCAGAAAATCTTCAACAATGTATTATCGAAGCGCAACAATCTGGTGAAGATTCGAATAAACTTGTTCAAGAGGCAATTGAGTTATTAGTCAAAAGCCGTTAATCATATCATAGGGAGTAAGCTGGCTATGGATTCAGGCGAAACATGCGAAACGGCATTAATTTTCTTATTTTTGGCCCCATGAAGGTGAAATGCCTGCCAGCGTGCAGGTATTTCACCTTCGTTTCCCCTTAACGGCCGATTTTTCCTCAAATTCATGCTTCCTCGCAGGAATGTTACCAATACGACGTCTTATAACCGAAAATCATGCACATTCGCAGGCTTCTTACTTCATCTGAATGAATTTGAAAGCCAGAAAAACAGGAGCGAAGGTCAAGATTAGGCAAAATCAGGCGCATAGAAAGTGAGAATAGCGGCCTTATCTCACATAAACGGAAGCAGGAGCAAGAAAATGGCGCATAATGACCAACCTTTGCCTCATAAACATTACTAATGACCGGAAAATGGCGAACGACAGCGTTTGAGCGGTTTGACGTAGCGGTTCGCTTCGACTAATCTTATATAAAGATCATTTATAATTTCGGATTCCAGAAGGAGGTGCACCTGTCGCTGTGATAGCTGTTCTTACACAGCAGCGGTTGACAGGGAATCGTTGAGTAGTGACCCGTTACCCTTATTGTTGAATGGTATTTTGATTTTATTTCTCGTATTTTTGAATGGCTTTTTCGTCGCAGCAGAATTTGCTATGGTGAAGGCGAGAAGCAGCCGGATCGACACAATGGTATTAGACGGCAACCGAAGGGCCCGTTTCGCCTCATTATTGACCAACAATCTGGACGCTTACTTGTCCGCGTGTCAGCTTGGTATTACACTAGCATCTCTTGGTCTTGGATGGATCGGAGAGCCAGCTATTGCAAGCGCGATAGAACCTTTCCTGCTGAAGCTTGGTTTTAATGAGGTTACTATTCATACCGTTGCGTTCATCATTGCTTTCTCGATCATCACGGTTCTCCACATTGTGCTTGGAGAGCTGGCGCCGAAAACCTTTGCAATCCGCAAAGCCGAAACGGTTACATTGTGGACCGCATTGCCGCTCATCGCCTTCTACAAAATCATGTATCCATTTATCTGGTTACTTAATGGTACTGCCAACTGGATGTTGCTACGAATTGGAATCGAACCGGCGAATGAACACGAGTCGGCTCACACGGAGGAAGAGATTCGGATCCTTATGAAGGAAAGCCACAAATCCGGATTGATTGACAACACAGAATTGACGCTTGTGGACAATATCTTTGATTTTGCCGAGACGAATGCCAGAGAAATTATGATTCCCCGCACGGAGATGGTATGTCTCTATGCCAACCTCAGCTTTGAGGAGAATCAGGCGATTACCCTCAAGGAGATGCACACGCGCTATCCGGTGTGTGATGGCGACAAGGACAATATTATCGGCTTCGTGCATATTAAGGATATGCTCAAGGTTACGGCACAGGGACTTCATGATATTCGTCCGATGACAAGAACGATCACAACGGTGCCTGAGTCCATGCAGATCAGTACTCTGCTCAAGCTCATGCAGAAGAAAAAGACGCAAATCGCCATTCTGATCGATGAGTATGGCGGGACGTCCGGCCTTGTTACGCTGGAAGACATCATGGAAGAGATCGTTGGCGAAATTCAGGATGAGTTTGATGAGGAACGCGCGGATATTGAGCGCAAGGATGATGATTCTCATTCCATCAATGGACTTATGTTAATTGAAGAAGTGAACAGCTATTTTGGATTGGATATTTCGAGCGATGATTACGATACGATCGGCGGCTGGCTTTATGCCCAGATTGAAATTCCGCCTTCTCGTGATCTGAAGATCTATCATCCGGCTGGCTATGATTTCATAATAGAAGAGACGGATCATTTAAGAATCTCCCGCATTCTTATTCGCAAGCGGGATGAGGAGCAGGAACCGGAGCTTCAAGCCGAGACCGGCTAGCAAGAACAAAGGGGCTGGACTATTCCGGGAGGATAGAGCCGGATAAGCTGGTTCTATCAATCCATGTAGAAGCAGCGGCGAACAGGACTGCGTAAGAGCAGGTTTTTCGCTCGTCACCACCTTCATAAGCCGAAATGCCTGCCACAGCGCATGCATTTCGGCTTATTTGTTTGTGATCAGCACATTTCTCCAGCTATTGCTGCGTCATCGCAGGTTTTTACTTCCTTTGGGCTGTTTTTGATGGAAATGGCTGCACTTTCGCAGGAATTCTACTCAGTTCTGGTTAGTAGTTCTGCTCCGTTCTGCTCTGCTGCAGCAAAAAAGCGCGAGTGCCAAGGGGAAATAACCCCGTACACTCGCGCTTTTTTCACAGATTAGCAGGTATTATGTTTGATGGACGATATCAATCGTGCCCCCGCCAAGACAAACCTCGCCATCATAGAAGACAACCGCCTGTCCCGGTGTAATGGCTTTTTGCGGGGTATCGAATACGACCAGTGCCGAGGAACCGTCAGCGTTCATCGATAAGGTTACCCCTTGATCAGGCTGACGATAGCGGAACTTGGCTGTGCAGCGCACAGGCTCTTCAGGTTTATGGGGCGAGATCCAGTTAATGTCGCTCGCTGTCAAGCTGTGCGAGTACAGGCTGGGATGTCTGTCGCCTTGTGTCACATAGAGCACGTTGTTCTCCAGATCCTTCGCTGTAACGAACCAGGGCTCACCTGTGCCTGAGCCGCCAATGCCAAGCCCCTGGCGTTGACCCAGCGTATAATACATCAGGCCGTCATGACGGCCCTTGGTCTCTCCGGTAAGAATATCGACCATATTGCCGGGCTGCGCTGGGAGATAGCTGCTCAGGAATTCCTTGAAGTTGCGCTCGCCGATGAAGCAGATGCCGGTGCTGTCCTTTTTCCTGGCAGTGGCAAGACCGGCTTCTTCTGCGATTCTTCGAACCTCCGGTTTCGGCAGATGGCCGATAGGGAACATCGCTTTGGCTAATTGGTCCTGGCTTAACGCATGAAGGAAATAGGTTTGATCCTTGTTGGAATCTACACCGCGCAGAAGCTTCGTTTCGCCATCCGCCGTCCGCTCGACACGGGCATAGTGGCCTGTTGCGAGATAGTCGGCACCCAAATCAAGCGCTTTGCGAAGGAAATCGCCGAATTTGATTTCCCGGTTGCACATTACATCAGGATTCGGGGTGCGTCCGCGTTTGTATTCTTCGAGGAAATAAGCAAATACTTTATCATGATAGGCCTGCTCGAAATTAACGGTATAATAAGGGATGCCGATGGCATCGCATACCCGGCGGACATCCTCAGCGTCCTCTTCAGCCGTGCAGTGGCCGAATTCATCGGTATCATCCCAGTTCTTCATGAAAATGCCGATGACATCATAGCCCTGCTGCTTCAACAGAAGTGCAGTTACGCTGGAATCCACCCCGCCGGACATGCCGACCACAACCCGAATGGATTTATTTGTGCTGCTCATAGCTCATTCACACCACCTTGTATAGAAAACAATAAGTTTTCTCATTGTATCACAAGTTGAACAACATTTTCATGAAGAAGACAACCTTTTTTCACCACAGCGTCCCGTAGTATGTTAACATAGAAGTGATATGGGAATACCATGAATTAGAAGCCCGCTTGTACACAAACAACCTGCACTATATATAACAACTGATGATTGTTCGTCGGAGAAGAGGTGTCGCTAATGAAAATTTCAACAAAAGGCCGCTATGGCCTGACGATTATGATGGAGCTATCGGGCAAATTTGGCGAAGGTCCTACATCACTAAAAAGCATTGCAGAGCGCAACAGTCTTTCCGAGCATTATTTGGAGCAATTGATCGCTCCTTTGCGGAATGCAGGACTGGTGAAGAGTATACGAGGCGCATATGGCGGATATGTATTGTCGCGCGAACCGGAATCGATTACAGCTGGCGATGTGATCCGCATTCTTGAAGGGCCTATATCTCCTGTCGATTTTACGGAGGAGGACGACCCGGCTAAGCGTGATCTGTGGCTGCGGATTCGCGACAGTATTGCAGAGGTGCTTGATTCCACCACACTGGCGGATCTGATCAACTTTAAAGGCGAAGGTCACCTGGATTCATATATGTTCTATATTTAATGGACTCCCGATGCATTCTTTTGGAGCCGTGTAAGGAAGAGATGCTCAATGGCACGATTTTATTTTGACCATGCGGCGACTACGCCCCTTCATCCGGAAGTCGCTGAGGCGATGATGGAAGTATACAGAGATACGACGGGCAATGCATCCAGTACGCATAGCTTTGGCCGTGATGCCCGGCTGCTGCTCAATCGGGCTCGCGACAAAGTCGCAGCCCTGCTGGGATGCTCGCCAAGCCAGCTTGTCTTCACTTCAGGCGGCACGGAAAGCGATAACCTGGCCATTATGGGCACGGCCAGAGCAATGCGCAAACGAGGTAAAACCCATATCATCACATCCGCAGTGGAGCATCATGCGGTATTACATACTTGCGAAGCGATGGAAAGTGAAGGCTTCCGCCTGACAGTGCTGCCTGTCGACGCTTTCGGCCGCGTATCGGCGGCTGATGTTGAAGCTGCGATCGGGCCCGATACCGGGCTTATTACGATTATGTATGCGAACAATGAGACAGGCACGATTCAACCGATCGAGGAGATCGGCGCCATTGCAAGGGCGCATGGCGTGTGGTTTCATGTAGATGCGGTGCAAGTGCTGGGCAAGGTTGCGATTGATCTTCGCACATTGCCGGTGGATCTGATGAGCTTCTCGGCGCATAAGGTGAACGGTCCCGTTGGTGTCGGGGCGCTCTTCGTTGGCGGACAGGTGCCGATCGAACCGATTATGCATGGCGGATTGCAGGAACGCAAGCGCCGCTCCGGTACTGAGAATGTGGCAGGTATTGCCGGATTGGCCCGAGCGTTTGAACTTTCTGTGAAAACAATGCAAGAGAAGAAACTTTTTCTGGACGAGCTCCGTCTTAAATGGATAGATAGTCTGCAAAAAGCGGCAGGTCAGCAGCAACTGGAGATTAATGGCCATGAATCGCTGCGGCTGCCGAATATAGTTAACATCAGCTTTATCGGAATCGATACGGAGACGATGTTAATGAATCTTGACATGGAAGGCATCGCTGCATCTAGCGGCTCTGCCTGCACGGCTGGTGCGCTTGAGCCCTCGCATGTGCTTCGCGCAATGGGAATTTCGGAAGAAAGATTGTCGTCTGCTGTGCGATTCAGCTTCGGTTTGGGGAATACTTTGGAGGAACTCGAAATTGCGGCTCAGAAAGTTGGAACTTTTCTGAACCGGATTCGTAGTACTGTCTAGGAGGCCTCTCCAAACTGTGATACGACTTCAGCATTTGATCGGTCTTCCTGTTATTGAAGTAGGCGCCGGCAAGCAGGTCGGACATGTTAAGGACGCATGGTTTAATGAGCATTGGCAGCTGGATGGCATCATTCTTGATGCCGGCAGAAGATTTCTGTCTGCGATGAAGGCTGTTCTATGCCGGGAAGTGCTTGTGTTCGGCGATGACGCTGTCCTTATTATGAATGAAAGCTCTGTTAGCAGGATGGAAACGGCTATCGTTCAGCGCTCTTTTCATACCGGCGTCATACGTTTAAAGGATCTGCCTGTAGTTACGGCCTATGGCGAACAGCTTGGCCGTGTGTCGGATGTTTATTTTGACGAATTACAGGGTACACAAATAGTAGGCTATGAGCTGACAGACGGTTTCATAGCGGATTTGATGGAGGGCCGCAAGTGGCTTCCCGCTCCGCTGGATGCTGACGCTGTCATGCTCGGGGAAAATGTTATTATCGTTCCGGCTGGCAGCGAAGCAAATTTGGAGCCGGTCGCCGTTTCTGATTTGAATATAGGGAGAAATGAACCATGAGATGCCCCAACTGCAACTCGAAGGATATCGGGAAAATTGGTTCTCATCAGTTCTACTGCTGGGGATGCTTCATTGAACTGAGTGTCAATGGTGAGAAGATGTCTGTCTACCAGGTTGAAGAAGATGGCACATTAAGCTCGCTTGACGATCTGTTCTTTGAAGACGAGATGCCGCAAGTACATGCCAATTAACAAACTTATTTAAGGAGACGGCCTTCTGGATGAAGGTCGTCTTTCTTTGTGTCTGGACCCCGGCAGTAATGTCTCAGGTGGCGGGGATGATTTGTCCATCTTGTACATATACTGTTATAAATCCATTATCGGACGGGCACATCGGAATTTTTACTGGAACTTGCAGGAAAGCGAGGAGGGGCGAGGCTGTGGAACGTTTTACGAACAACAGGTTATTCGGATGGCTGGTCTATACCATTCTTGGCTTGGTCACGCTCTACCTGCTGCTCCTGATCAAGCCGATTATCGTCCATGTATATGTGTTTCTGAAAGCTGTGCTTGCACCATTCCTTATCGCCATGATTATTTCTTATGTGCTCAACCCTATCGTTAGCCTTCTTAATGAACGCAAGGTGCCACGGACGATAGCTGTTCTGCTGATCTATGCTGTGTTCTGCGCATCGCTTGCTGTCGTGCTGCTTAACGCCATTCCCATGTTTCTTGAGCAGCTGCAGCAGTTGAATCACCACATGCCGGATTTGACGATGCGGGCACAAAATCTGGTCAATGATCTCAACAATTCGTCCTTTCTGCCGGAGAGCTTGCGAAGCGGAATTAACAATTCCCTCTACAAGCTGGAGAAACAGGCTTCGGAGGCGACCTTTGATTTCATTAACAATATCGGTGCGATGCTGAATGTGGTGTTTATTGCTTTTATTATTCCTTTTCTGGCGTTCTACATTTTGAAGGATTTCGAGGTGTTCGAACGAACGGTACTCACCTATGTGCCTAAGTCGCACCGGAAGCATGCTGTCAGGCTGCTCAAGGATATTGATAACGCGCTTGGCAGCTACATACGCGGCCAATTTCTCGTCTGCGTCATTGTCGGCGCTCTGGCTTATATCGGCTACCTCAGTATCGGCATGCCCTATTCCCTGCTGCTTGCAAGCGTCGTGGCCATTACGAACATCATTCCTTATCTCGGGCCTTTCTTCGGTGCGGCTCCTGCGCTTCTGGTCGCTTCGACTATCTCGCTCAAAATGATGCTGTTCGTGGTCGTGATCAACACGATCTGCCAAATACTCGAAGGGAATATCATTTCCCCGCAGGTTGTCGGGCGCACGCTTCATATGCACCCGTTATCGATTATTTTTGCGCTATTGGTCGGGGGGCAGGTGGCAGGTATTGTGGGGATGATTCTGGCTGTTCCGATCTTCGCTGCCATGAAGGTTGTCGTCCAGCATATGTTCGCCTATTATGTCAGGCGAAAGACGATTTGACATCATCCTGCAAGTCCCGATATACTAGTGAAAATAGGTAATTGCGCAACTGCATTATTGCAAAGCGATGAAGAAACTTTAGTAAGCCATAGCCCGCCAATCAGAGAAAGAATTCCAACGTGTGCGCATGAGCGCGCCGCTGGCTGCGAGAATTCTAATGGCGAAGAATGGCCGAATGCTGGTTTCGGAGTGTGAACGAACTTCACCGGATGGACCCGTTAACGTCTGTTTGAGGAGATTGCTTGTTTCCCTGCCGTCAGATCGGCCTGTGGAGAGCAATAACCAGGGTGGTACCGCGAATTGATTCGTCCCTGTTTTTGGGGGCGTTTTTTTTATTTTCATTTACTATTGGAGGCTGAATCGTATGAAAGCAAGTGAAATCCGTTCCAAGTGGCTGACTTTCTTCGAAGGCAAAGGCCATACAATCGAACCGAGCTCCTCGCTCGTGCCGCATAACGATCCTTCGCTGCTCTGGATTAACGCAGGCATGGCGCCGCTCAAGGCTTATTTTGACGGGCGCGTAATTCCGGACAATCCGCGGATCGCCAACTCGCAGAAATGTATTCGAACGAATGATATCGAGAATGTTGGGAAGACTCGCCGTCATCATACGTTCTTCGAGATGCTTGGCAACTTCTCTATCGGTGATTATTTCAAGGAGGAGGCGATCACCTGGGCATGGGAGTTTCTGACGGGCCCGCAGTGGATCGGTTTCGATCCGGAGCGCTTGTCGGTTACGGTCTATCCTGAGGATGAAGAGGCTTACCGCTTCTGGAATGAGAAGATTGGAATTCCGGCCGAACGAATCTACAAGCTGGATGAGAATTTCTGGGACATCGGGGAGGGGCCTTGCGGTCCTTGTACAGAAATATTCTATGACCGCGGCGACAAGTACGGTGATCTCAATGATCCGGAATGCTGGCCGGGCGGCGAGAACGAACGCTTCCTGGAAGTTTGGAATCTGGTGTTCTCGCAATTCAATCACAATAAGGATGGCAGCTACACCCCACTGCCTAATAAGAACATCGATACCGGAGCGGGGCTGGAGCGGTTCGCTTCCATTCTGCAGGATGTTGACTCCAACTTTGACACCGATCTTTTCCGTCCCATCATTGATCAGACCTGTGCTGTAGCGGGCGTGAAATATAAAGAGAATGAAGAGCATGATGTGGCGCTCAAGGTTATCGCTGACCATATCCGTACGGTTGCCTTCGCTGTCGGAGACGGCGTAGTGCCAACCAATGACGGACGTGGATACGTTATTCGCCGATTGCTGCGCCGTGCTGTCCGCTACGGGAAGAAGCTTGGCGTTGATCGCCCATTCCTCTATGAGCTGGTCGATACTGTCGGCGAGGTGATGGGCGTCTATTATCCGGATGTGGTGGAGAAACGCGACTACATCAAGAAGATTATCCGGATGGAGGAGGAGCGATTCCATGAGACATTGTCTGATGGTCTTGCCCTGTTGTCTGATCTGGTAGCGGCCGCTCCCAAAGCCGGCAAGAATGAGATTGGCGGCGCCGACGCATTCAAGCTGTATGATACGTTCGGTTTTCCATATGATTTGACGGAGGATTACGCTTCCGAGAATGGATTGACGGTTGACCGCGCTGGCTTTGATGCTGCGATGGAAGTGCAGCGCAGCACTTCACGGGGAGCGCGCCAGGATACGGGCGGCATGAATGTCCAGGGCGGCCCGCTGGCTGACTTTACGACGAAATCCGAGTTTATAGGCTACAGTGAGCTGGTTAATGAAGGGGCATCCATTATTGCGATCGTGGAAGGCTCATCCCTGGTAGATTCAGCCGGAGAGGGGAGCCAGGTGCTCGTCATTCTGGACCGGACACCATTCTACGCCGAGAGCGGCGGCCAAATCGGAGATAAAGGGATCATCACCGGCAGGGGCTTTACGATAGCGGTTGAGGATGTTACCAAAGCGCCGCATGGCCAGCCTGTCCATCATGCGGTTGTAACGAGCGGGACGGTCACTGTCGGCAGTTCGGTACAAGCTGCAGTTGCGGCTGACGTGCGGGAAGATATTATTAAAAATCATACAGCGACACATCTGCTGCACCGTGCGCTCAAGGATGTGCTTGGCGGGCATGTCAACCAGGCAGGCTCGCTCGTAGAGCCGGATCGGCTGCGGTTCGACTTCTCGCACTTCGGCAGTATCACTGCGGAAGAGCTCGCTGATATTGAACGCAGAGTCAATGAACAGATATGGCGTGGAACAGAGCTCCAGATCGACTTCAAATCGCTTGCTGAAGCGAAAGAGATGGGGGCAATGGCGCTATTCGGCGAGAAGTATGGCGATGTCGTGCGTGTCGTGCGTGTCGGGGATTACAGTCTTGAGCTGTGCGGCGGCTGCCATGTTGCGAATACGGCTCAGATCGGCCTCTTCAAGCTGGTGGGCGAGAGCGGCATCGGTTCAGGCGTACGCCGTATTGAAGCGTTGACTGGCCGCCACGCCTACTTGTATCTTGAGGGCCAGCTTGATCTGTTGAAGCAAGCAGCGGGACTGTTGAAGTCCAACGTCAGCGAGGTTCCTAAACGGATCGAAGCGCTGCATGCGCAAGTGAAGGAGCTCGGCCGCGAGAATGAATCGCTGCAGAGCAAGCTCGGACGGATTGAAGCGGGCTCTCTGGAGACGAAAGCGAAGACGGTTGGCGGTGTAACGCTGCTCGCTGCTGAGGTCAATGCTCCATCCATGGATGCGCTGCGAGGTATTGTCGATGAGTTGAGAGCAAAGCTGAGCAGTTCTGTCATCGTGCTTGCCGCAGCGTCAGAGGGGAAAGTGAACCTGGTGGCAGCGGTTTCTCCTGACCTTGTGAAGCAAGGATTTAACGCAGGCAAAATCATAAAAGCAGCAGCAGCAGCCTGCGGCGGCGGCGGCGGAGGGCGTCCGGATATGGCGCAAGCCGGGGGCAAAGATCCATCCAAAATGAATGAAGCGCTCCAAATTGCCGAAGAACTGGTTCTCTCACAGTCAAATGTGATATGATAAGGTTATGAAACGGCTGTTAAGCGGCTTGGAAAGTGAGGTGCTGGTGATGAATTCAATGGACAAGACGATGAAATTCGACGTGAAGGCTGAAGGAATGGAAGCTTCTTCTAAGGAGATCTTGCTGTCTGTATATGATTCGCTGCAGGAGAAGGACTACAATCCTATTAACCAGATCGTTGGCTATTTGCTGTCCGGAGATCCCGCATACATTCCGCGTCATAATAACGCCAGAAGTTTAATTCGCAGAAAAGAACGTGATGAGCTGATCGAAGAACTCGTTCGTTCCTATTTAAGTCAGCACCGCAGCTAACGTTTTGTCGGAAGAGAGGTCGTGAGTCGTATGCGCATTATGGGGCTGGACTACGGAGACCGGAATATTGGAGTCGCCGTCAGTGATGCATTCGGCTGGACCGGGCAAGGCGTCGGAGTCGTTCAGAAGCGACGTGACAACGGTGAGTTTGAAGCCATCGCGGACTTGGTTCGCGAGCATGAAGTGAGCGAGATCGTAGTTGGTCTACCTAAGAATATGAATGGCACTATCGGTCCGCGTGGCGAAATTTGCATCGCATTCGCACAAGATTTGCAGCAAAGGCTAAATGTACCCGTTCACCTTTGGGACGAACGGCTGACGACGGTCGCGGCCGAGCGCACTCTGCTCGAAGCGGACGTCAGCCGTAAGAAGCGAAAGCTAGTAATAGACAAAATGGCGGCAACGCTAATTTTGCAAAATTATCTCGATTCTAAAACGAAAAGGTGAGGGTAACGATGACAAAGGACGACATGCAGTACGAAGAGCCGGAAATCATCTATATTCCGGATGAAGAAGGCAATGAGGAAGAATTCGAGGTTGTCATGAAGTTTGAGGTAGACGGCTCTGACCAGAAATATATGATGGTGGTTCCGCTTAATTCCGAATCAGAGGATGAAGAGGCTGATGAAGTTTACGCTTTCCGTTATGAGGAAGAAGGCGACGAACTGAAGCTGTATACGATCGAGGATGAGGAAGAATGGAACATGGTGGAAGAAACATTCAATACGCTGCTCGCGGAGATTGATGAGAACGATTAAAGGATATCCTTGGTGCAGAAGGAGTGCTTGATGTGTCCGAGGTTGTGAAGATTTCCAAACTTAAGGATGTCTACGGTCGAGAAGTCGAGCTTGTTAGTGAAGAAGGCAATACAGAACCGTTCCGCATCGTTGCTGAGTTTGCCATTGGCGAGACGATGTATGCGGGACTGCAGTCTGATGCGATGCGCAAGCAAGACGAGGTTGCATTTTTCCGGTTCGTCATCAGCGGTGAAGGAGAGCCTGAGCTGGAATCCATTGATGATGAAGAGGAATGGGAAGTAGCAGCCGAAGCATTCGATGACTTAATGTTTGCAGGGGATGAGCGCCCGTGAGAAGCGTTCAAGATCCTGCAATTGAATAAGCAATGGAAGGGGCGGCCCCAAACCGCCCTTTTTCCGCGAATCTTGATGTAGTGCAGAATCGGAGGATAGGGCATTGGATCGATCAGAACAGCCGCCGGTTAATAATAAGCCGGTTCAGAACAAGAAACGCAAGGGGGGCCCGTCGAAAGCTCGTATTACAGCATGGGTTATTCTATCCCTGATCGGCATTATGGTTACCGTTGTGGCGGCATTTGCTCTCTACATCTGGAATGGCCTGCGGCCAACATCGGATGGCGCTGTTATTCAGATGGAGCTTAAGAAGGGGATGTCGCCCTTTGATTTTGCCGAGGAGCTTGAAGAAAACGGGATCATCCGGGATGCCTTCATGTTCAAATATTATTTGCGCTTGAAGGACGAAGGGCCGAATTTCCAGGCAGGCGTATACGAGCTGGCACCTGGAATGGATCGGGATGCGATTATTGCGAAGCTGAATGCGGGGGAAACCTTGAAGAAGGAAACGGTCCGCTTTACGATTCCGGAAGGCTTCACGGTTGAGCAGATCGCAGATACGCTCTCGACTGCAGGAATCGTGGGGAAGGAAGCTTTTGTCGCTTTGGCTGATACGGACAAGGTATGGGGAGATATTGATACGGTTCGCAGCATCCCTAAGGACAATAAGCAGCTGCGCCATCGTCTCGAAGGCTATCTGTTCCCTGAAACGTATGAGTTGGAGATAGGAAGCAAGCCGGAGGCCATCATTCTTCGCATGCTGCAGGAGATGGATCGCAAGCTGGACGCCTTGCCGGAGAATTGGGAAGAGACGCTCGCCGAGCGCAAGCTGGATTATCATTCGCTGCTGACCATTGCTTCACTTGTAGAACGGGAAGTTGTTGTTGATGAAGAGCGGCCCATCGTAGCAAGCATTATTTTCAACCGGATGAAGGAAGGCATGCCGCTGCAGATCGATGCGACGGTGCAGTATTCACTGGATAAGCCCAAAGAGCGTCTATATGAGAAGGACCTGCTCGTAGACAGTCCTTACAATACGTACCAGGTGAAGGGTCTGCCTCCGGGACCGATCGCTTCGCCGAGCTTGAAATCGATTGAGGCTGCCCTGTATCCGGCGGATACGGATTACTTCTACTATGTGACCAAGAAGGACGGCAGCAACGCGCATTTGTTCGCACGAACGCTCAGAGAGCATAACCGTAATATTAAGTTGAGCAATGAAATTGCCAAATAGGGAGATACAGAAGATGACAACAAAGCCGGAGCTGCTGACAAGCGCCGCTTCCTTAGAAGAGATGGAGCGTCTTATAGAGGCGGGAGCGGATGCGTTTGTTATCGGTGAATCCCGTTATGGATTGCGGCTGGCGGGCGAATTCGACGCTGCCATGATCGCGGAAGCGGTGAAGCTGGCACATCCGAGGGGTGTGCGGATCTACGCTGCTTTAAACAATTTGATGGACAATGTAACCGTTGGCACATTGCCTGATTACATTCGCAGTCTGCATGATGCTGGTGTGGATGCTCTGGTGTTTGGCGATCCGGCCGTTCTTATGGCGGCGCGCAGTGCAGCACCAGGCATGGCGCTGCACTGGAATGCAGAGATGACATCAACCAATTACGAAACGGCCAATTACTGGGGACGCAGAGGCGCTGTCCGAGTCGTGCTTGCCCGAGAGCTTAATATGGATCAGGTGCTGGAGGCTAAGGCGCACACATCACTTGCGGTACAGGTTCAAGTGCATGGCCTTACTAATATTTATCACTCCAAGCGTCCGCTAGTTCACAGTTACCTGGAGCATCAGAATGAGTCAGACACGAAGCCGCAAAAGGCGGAATCCAATTCCGGCCAGCCCCGTTATCGGGAGAATGAGCGGTATCTGATTGAGGTTGAGCGTCCGGACGAGCAGTTCCCGATCTATGAGGATGATAATGGCACCCATATTATGAGCTCGGACGACCTGTGCATGATTGAGAATTTGCAGGAATTGATGGAGGTCGGCATCGACAGCCTCAAGATTGAAGGTCTGTTGAAATCGATCGAATATAATGAAACGGTCGTCAGAGCCTACCGCGCTGTGATTGATGCTTATTGTGCCGACCCTGAAGGGTACACATTCCAGGAGCAGTGGCTGGACGCGATCAAGGAGCTGCAGAATCCAGCGAGAGAGCTTTCTTACGGTTTCTTTTACAAAGAGCAAGTGTATTAAGTGGAAGAACGAATAGCCCGGTCCATAGGTGCTGTTCAAATAAGATGCAGGAGATGAACGAGGATGTCAATCCAAACGAAGCCCCGCTACACAGGGAAACGTCATCGGCTTTCAAAGCCGGAGCTGCTTGCGCCTGCAGGCAATTTGGAGAAGCTGAAATTCGCTGTTCATTACGGAGCGGATGCAGTCTATATCGGCGGGCAGAAATACGGGCTTCGTTCCAATGCGGATAATTTCAGTTTTGCTGAAATGAAGGAAGGCGTCGAGTTCGCAAGCCGATATGGAGCGAAGGTATTTGTAGCTACGAATATTTATGCGCATAATGAGGATATTGCCGGCCTGGAGGATTATTTGCGCGCTCTTGAGGAAGCCGGAATCGCTGCCATTATTGCGGCCGATCCCATCATCATTGAAACGGCGCAGCGTGTAGCTCCCAAGCTTGAGGTGCATCTCAGCACGCAGCAATCGACCTTGAACTGGCAGGCTGTCCAGTTCTGGAAGGAAGAAGGGCTGCCGCGCGTCGTGCTTGCCCGTGAGACCAGCTTCGAGGATATCGCCGCGATCAAGGCGAATGTGGATATCGAGATTGAAGCGTTTATCCACGGCGCCATGTGCTCTTCTTTTTCCGGTCGCTGCGTATTATCCAATCACTTCACGGACAGAGATTCCAATCGCGGCGGATGCTCGCAATCATGCCGGTGGAAGTATGACATCTTTGAAGAAGACCTGCCTATGTTCAGTCCGGAAGAGGACAAATTTACGATGGGCTCCAAGGATCTGTGCATGCTTGAGTTTATACCGGATCTTATTGATGTCGGGGTAGACAGCTTCAAAATTGAGGGCCGCATGAAGAGTGTGCATTATGTTGCGACGGTTGTGAATGCTTACCGGCAGGCAATCGATTCGTATATGGCCGATCCGGAGCATTACGAGCTGAAGCAGGAATGGCTTGAAGACATACACAAAGCGGCGAACAGGCCGCTCAACACAGGATTCTTCTATGACACGCCGGGAGCTGAGGATCATATTTATGAGCCCGAGGATAAGCAGGCGCCATATGATTTTGCCGGGGTTGTATTGTCCTATGATGAGGAAAGCGGGCTTGCTGTTGTTCAGCAGCGCAACCATTTCAAGCCGGGACAAGAGGTGGAGTTCTTCGGGCCGCACGGAACCTTCTTCAAACAAACAGTCGGTGATATTGCTGATGAAGCCGGAAGCAAGCTTGATGCTGCCCGTCATCCATTGCAGCATATCGTGATGAAGACGGAGCACCCCGTGAAGCCGATGGATATGATGCGCAAGCGTGTCCGTCCATAGATCTGTAGAGCCTATCAGTCATCCAACCCTTTTCTGTACGTAAAGCTCGGCGGAAAAGGGTTTTTTGTGCGCTGTCCGCCTCTGTAATCGTCAGCTCTTATAACATATGGGATTGAAACAGCCGATATAAGAGTTAAGGTATTGCTGGAGTGTGTAGAAAGTCTTAGGTAATAGGGAGGATTTGGATTCATTACGTCGAATCTTTAACTAGAATTACATAATGCTTTGTTACGACAGCGACACATACCCACAGATCGATGACAACGTAGGATTCTAACATTAAGTAAGGTGGTGTCCATGATGCTGAAAAAAATCAAAAAAATGAAAACGCAACCAACCCAATCGGAATCACCTGCACAATCCCGCTACTCATCAGCAATTCAAAGCCTGAAAGGCATGAAGCTTGGCAATCCCATCAAATCGATCGGGGTTAAATTGTTTTTAATTATTTTCAGTGCGATTCTGATTTGTGTACTTATTGTAGGCTTATTCTCCTATTCGACTTCGAAGTCGATTATACAGGACAAGGTGACGGACTCCAGCTCTGTAGCTATCGCGCAGTCAACCGGCAAGCTTGATTTGATGTTCGACAACTACGAGAATCTGACGATGCAGATGCTGATGGACAAGAACCTTCAGGATGAATTGCGTGTCTTGACCCGGAGCAAGGACGAATATGAGAAGTTTCAAGGGAAGAAGAAGCTGACCGATATGCTCTTTACTTATCTAATGGGCAACAAAACCATCGCGGGCGGCAGTATTATTCCGATCAAAGAGGGAGAGAGCGGCATATCGTTCGGTATTACGACTCTCGACGTTCCTGCTGCGCAGAAATCGGACTGGATGAAAGCGATCCGGGATCAGGACGGGCGCAGCATATGGCTTCCGACGAAGCTGAAGGGGTACAACGGAGACTCCAATAAAGCGACTTTCGCAATTGGCCGGGTGCTGAAAAATTTAACGACCAGTGAAAGCAACTTTATATTGATTATCGAAGTATATTTGGATGAAATAGCGAAGCAGCTTGAGGATTTGCAATTGGGAGTCGGCAGTGATGTCACCATCATTGACCAGAATCACAGGGTCATATTTGATCAGAATGAAGAGCATCTGGAGAAGGAAGCTCTTGTCAAAATTCCTGCCGAGGAGACGAGCGGTTCGTTCGAGATGAAAGCAGCGGGCGGAGAAGATTTGCTCACGATCTATAACACATTTGAGTCTACGAAATGGCATTTGGTCGGCTCGATTCCGGTAGATGAGCTTGTGAAGGATGCCAAGCAAATTCGCAACATGACGTATATGATGGCAGGTCTGGCTGCTCTGCTGGCAATCTTGATTGGCCTGCTCGTCATCCGTATCGTAGCGATTCCGCTGATCAAGCTTCGCAATCTGATGAATGAAGGCGAGCGCGGCAATCTGTTTGTCAGATCCGATGTGAACAAGAAGGATGAGATTGGGCAGCTGTCACAGAGCTTCAACCAGATGATGGCTCAGATTACGACACTCGTTACCCAAGCCAATCAATCGGCACAGGATGTGCTGGCAACCGCAGGTCAGTTGACCGAGGCATCGAAGAAAACAGCGACCTCTGCCAGGGAAATTGCTGTAGCTACAGAGGAAATCGCAGGCGGGGCAACCAACCTGGCTGTTGAAGCCGAGAAGGGCAGCGATTTGACAGGCGAGATCAGCCAGCAGATGGCGCTTGTTATTCATGCCAATGAGCATATGGGGGCCGCGGCTTCCGAGGTGGAGAGAGCGAGTCAGCAAGGGACGTCGTACATGAATATTCTCATTGAGAAAACCGGCGTAACGGAAGAGATGACACGTTCCATGGTCGAGAAGGTTGACCGGTTGAAGGAGAGCACGCGCTCCATCCGGAAAATTCTTGAAGTGCTGAACAACATGACGAAGCAAACGAATATTTTATCCCTGAATGCAACGATTGAGGCGGCCAGAGCCGGTGCTGCAGGCAAAGGGTTCATGGTTGTTGCCGACGAGATCAGGAAGCTGGCGGATCAATCCCGTCAATCTATTGATGTAGTAGGCCAGATTACAGATATGATTCAGAAGGAAATTGATGAGACTGTTCTTGTGTTGTCTGATGCCTATCCGATCTTCAAGGAGCAGATCCAATCCGTTAAGGAAGCGAATCAAATTTTCTTGACGGTTCAGAACCATATGGGAGGTTTTGTGACGAAGCTGGAATCAGTCACGGAATCCATCAGCAATCTTAACCAGTCACAGCAGGTTCTATCCGGGGCAATGGAGAATGTCAGCGCGGTTGCTGAGGAAGCATCAGCTACATCGCAGGAAGTGGCGTCTCTTAGCAATGAGCAGACGAGTATTAGCGAAGGGCTCGTGGAGCTGTCTGACAAGCTCGGGACGGTATCCGCTGAGCTGAAGGAATCACTGTCACGATTCCGCACAGAATAATCGTATTCCGCTTTCCGTAAGGCTAGTTGAATAAAAAAGTATAAGAAATCGTTCCTTGAGTCAGTCGGGAGTTCAGTCCTCGATTGGCAATAAGGAGCGATTTTTTAATTTCCAAACGGGCCAGTAACGTGAAAGAAAGAAGGGGGCTGTCCCGAAAGTCCTTATTGGAAATCTCAACTCCCACTTTAAGAAGCTGTAAGATGTAGAATGTCTGCGATCATGGGACTGTTAACGTTCTCCTCGCCAGAGGACGATCCGTATTTCAAACGCCGATACAAACGAGATGCGAGCTAGGCGAAACATGCGAAACTGCAGTTTTTTTCTTGTATCTGACCCCATGAAGGTGAGATGCCTGCCAGAGTGCAGGCATTTCACCTTCATTTCCCATTAACGGCCGATTTTTTCCTAAATTCATGCATGATTGCAGGAATATTACTATAATAGCGTCTTGTAACCGAAATTCATGCATATTCGCAGGCTTCTTACTCCGTCTCTCTGCCTTCTAAACACTTGGAGAAAGGATTGTCTAGAAAGTTCTTCGATGAAGAGTCCTATTAAGTCCCCCATATACAATAAAAAGATGCTTCCAGTACCACTATTTGGTGGTTTCGGGAGCATCTTTTTACATCATTTGGAACTGACTCATTGGATATTGGACTTTTCGGACGGCACTCTTGATGTCAGGTATTCTCCGGCAAGCAGATTGTTAATCGCGGTTGGAGGAGAAGATCATAATATATTTCACCAGTGTAAGCAGTGAGATGAGCGCTGCTGCGACGTAGGTCAGGGCAGCTGCATTCAGAACCTTGGCAACACCGCGCTCCTCTTCATTGCGGATAAAGCCCTCCGCAACCATAAGCTCGCGCGCTCTGCTGCTGGCATTGAATTCAACAGGCAATGTCACAAGCTGAAATGCGACAGCTGCGGAGAAGAAAATAATGCCGATGCCGACGAGATTCATCGAGCTGAACAGAAATCCAGCTATCAGCAGAAAGGGCGCCGCTCCGGAAGCGAACCGGACAACGGGAAACATGCGGTGGCGCAGTGTCAGCATAGGATAATGCTGTTGATGTTGGATGGCATGGCCAACTTCGTGGCACGCCACTGAGATCGCCGAGATTGAGCTCTCGTAGTAGACAGGCTCGGACAATCTGACGGCACGGTGAATGGGATCGTAATGGTCTGACAGCTTGCCAGGGACGGCCTCGACAGGCACGTCGTGGAGCCCGTTGCTATCGAGCATCCTTCTGGCTGCATCGTATCCTGTCAGGCCGCTCATATTCTTAACCTCCGACCAGCGGTTAAACGTGCCGCTAACCCGGAATTGGGCCCATAACGAAAGCGCAAAAGCGATAATAATAAGGAAGTCCATCGGATGAAAGAGAAGCATAACTGATTCCCCCCATTATGTTGTGATGTGAGAGCCGGATGGTACTTGTTACATTAAACCGCTCTTATTCATTAATAACATAAGTGCTTCAACACAGGCCGCTGATTGCGGCACGATCCTCTTAAAAAGCAGTTGAGCCTGTTTAGGCTTGAGCTGGTTAATGACCGGTTCAAGCTCCTGTACTTCGCGCTGAAGCCGCTCTAGCTGCATCTGAAGGTCTGTGAGCTTGCTGGATACTTGCTCCTCTGAAGAAACCTTGCCCCAATGGTTCAAATTCTCCCTGATTTCATCAAGTGAATATTTGTCTTTCTTTAATTGAACGATACGTTTGAGGCGCAGCAATGTTTCGTCGCTATATAAGCGGTAATTCTTCGCTGAGCGCCGTTCCGGTTCAATTAAGCCCATAGAGGTGTAGAAATCAATCGTGCGGGGGCTGATTTCTGCTAGCTTAGCCAGCTCTCCGATTCGGTATAACGGCTTGTTTGCCAACGTCTTCACCTTCTTTCATAACATTCATGTGGGACGTGTACGCGTATTTTATTGTTCTATCTTATGATACCGAATCCCTAACCATACAGTCAAACGTTCTGCTTCTGTTGGATGAATCTGTAACAATCCTGACATACATTTTAATGTAAACATAGGGAGCGGAAATTAAACACAGCCATGGTGCTTAGGTGCTGGTAAAAGAAGTGAAAAGGCGAAGAATGAAGGCGTCAAATCGGCATTTTCCCAGCTAATTCGTGAAAAAACTTAACATTCGACCTTTTTAGAGAAGCTAATGTTAGATTTTTTTTATTAAAATGAAAAAACTATATTGTCAAATTGAGCACTTCTGACTATAATGACATTAAGCCTTTCATTACATGTGAATAAAGATAACATTTAGGGAGTGGTCGTAGTGATCAAGAAATTAGCTCTAGCTTCAGGTGTTCTATCTCTAGTGTTCCCGACAATGGCTTTTGCAGCGGATGAAGCATCCTCGCAAATGCTGAACATGGGGTTGAACACACTATGGATCCTCATCGCAGCAATTCTCGTTATTCTTATGCAGGGCGGCTTCATTCTTCTGGAAGCTGGTTCCACACGAATGAAGAATGCAGGTCACGTTGCAGGTAAGACGATCTTTACAATAGGACTTTGTTCCCTCGTTTATTGGGCAGTCGGTTATGGCATCACATTCGGTACTGATAATGTCGAGAATGAAACTTTAAGTAAAATAATCGGTTGGGGCAGCTTCTTCTTCGATCCTGCCATTGCTGGCGACCCGGCGAATGATAATTATCCGACCTCGGTATTCTTCTTGTTCCAACTGGCATTTGCAGCGATATCGCTGTCCATTGCCTGGGGCGGATTCGCAGAACGTGCGAAATTGTCCTCTTACCTCGTATTTACGGTTCTGTTCACAGCTGTTATTTACCCGGTTGTTGCACACTGGATCTGGGGCGGCGGCTGGCTGGCTCAAGATGGCGCGCAAGACTATGCAGGCTCGACAGTTGTTCACTTGACCGGAGCGCTCGCGGCGTTCGCAGCTACCGTATTGCTGAAGCCGCGTATCGGCAAATTTAACAGAGACGGCTCCGCCAATGAAATTCTTGGTCACAACCAAGTGTTCAGCGCTTTGTCCGTACTTCTCCTGTGGGTTGGCTGGTTCGGCTTCAATGCGGGCTCAGCAGTATCGGTTGGCGATGGTTTCTTCGCTTATGTAGCATTCAATACGCAGCTTGGAGCAGCGGCTGGTGCAGTAGCAGCGCTTCTAATCTCCTGGCTCATTACTGGCAAGGCTGATATCACGACAACTTTGAATGGTGCGCTTGCTGGTCTGGTTGCCATTACTGCATCCTGTGCATTCGTTGATCCGTGGGCAGCGGTTGTCATTGGTCTTGTCGCTGGCGTTCTTGTATTCTTCAGTGTCAAACTGTTCGAGAAACTTAAAGTCGACGATCCGATCTATGCACTGTCGGTTCACGGTATGGCCGGTATTTGGGGTACGCTTGCCAACGGTATCTTCGCTACACAAGTTCTTGCTGACAAAGTCGGCGTAGGTCAAGGCGGTCTGATCGATACAGGAAGCTGGTACCAACTGTGGGTTCAATTGGAATCTGTTGTTGTCTGTGGTGCATACGTACTTGGCGCTTCGTTCTTGATTCTTGGTGTAATGAAGCTTGTCATGGGATTCCGTGTAACGGAAGAGCAAGAAATTATCGGTCTCGACCTTTCCGAGCATGGTACTTACGGTTATCCGGAGCAAATGAAAAAAGCTCAACAAAATCTGTAATCCGTAAGTTGGCCTTGCATTCATCATGATTGAGAGGAGAGAGCCCCATGAGTGATCCGGTTGGTGCACAGCTTCTGTCACGAATCGGTACGGCCGATGAGGTCGTCACACTGCGCAGCTTGCGGGATAGAATCCACGAGCATATGGAGGGTCTTCTCTCTGAGCAACCGGTCGAACAATTTTATACGAATCTGAATGAGGCGCATGACGCATTAATAAAGCGTGCGATTGCCCTCGCAGAAGCGAATTTGGCACGGATGGGAAATTCTCCACCCGTGCCTTACGCTTATTTGTTGTTCGGGAGCGGCGGAAGAGAAGAGCAGACACTATCAAGCGATCAGGACAGTGGAATCGTATATGCGGATCCCGATGACGAATCAGGAAGGGAAGCTGCTGCACAATATTTCTCCCATCTGGCACAAGCAATTGTAGAGATGCTTCAGCAATTAGGCTATCCGCCTTGTGATGGCAATGTTATCAGCACGAATCCGGAGTGGTGTCTGTCGTTAACGGACTGGAAGAATAAGCTTAATGAATGGTTCGAGGAGCCGGATTGGGAGCGTGTCAGATATTTGCTCATTGTTGCAGACAGCCGCTCGATCTATGGAGAGGGCGGGCTGCTTCAGAAGCTGAAGGATCATTTCTATTCCGATATGCTGGATAATCCGGTCATTGTGCGCCATATGCTCAACAATACAATGCGTCACAAGATGCTGATCGGCGTGTTCGGGCAGCTGCTTCGCGAGCGCTATGGTGAGGATGCGGGGAGCCTGGATGTGAAATATGGCGCTTATATTCCGATGGTCAATGCGATTCGGATGATGAGCATACAATCAGGATTGCGCGAAACCTCGACATTAGCCCGAATACATAGCCTGCAACTGAAGGGAAAGCTGTCGGCAGAGGAGGCTTCTTCCTATGCGAAGGCATTCCGCTTGTTCATGCGGCTGCGGCTGCTGGCTACGGAACGGAATGTGGACGGGATGTACACGAATAATGGCAAGCTGTCGCGCAGGAAGCTTACGAAGGTCTTGATTGAAGAGCTCAAGCACGGACTGCGAACCGGCAAAAAGCTGCAGCGGCGTGTTTTTAAACAAACTAAAGTCAGGGTTTAGGTAAGGCGGAGGGATAAGCATGAAGGAGCAAAAAGGCGTCGGCCGGATGTGGCATCTATACAAAATGGGCGGCATTACACCTGCTATCGCCTCGATGCTGGGTGCTCAGAATGCTCAGCAGATGGCGTTTATTCGTTCGATGTCCAAAGGACAGCGCAAGGAATCCATTATGGAGCAGCCTTTGCGCGAACTGGAGGTCGTTGTATTTGATCTGGAGACAACGGGGTTCTATCCGAACAATGGGGATGAAATTCTGTCCGTAGGCGCGGTCACGCTGAGGGGCGGAGAGTTTGTCGAGAATCGCTCGTTCTACAGCCTGGTCAATCCAAAGCGCAAAGTACCCAAGCATATCGCGGAGCTGACAGGCATTACGAACGAAATGGTTGCGGATGCGCCTGATTTAATGCAGGTTCTTCATGACTTTATGGAGTTCGTCGGCAAAAGAATGATGATTGCCCACGCCAGCAGTCATGACAAACAGTTCCTGGACGCCGCCCTATGGCGGACCTCCAAGGTTAATCTCACGCACCGGGTGCTGGACACGATGATGGTAGCCAAATGGCTGGAGCCCAAACGGGACAGCTACAGTCTGGATGATCTTCTGATGAGCAATGGGATCGAAATAACGCAGCGGCATCATGCATTAGAGGATTCCGTTATGACTGCCAAGCTGTGGCTGCAGTATCTAAAGCGTATTCTGGCGCGGAATGTAGTGACGCTTAGTGACTTATATGCCTATTTGAGCAAGCATTAATGGCCGGAATGACTGGTCGCTGCTGCAGTAGCGGTACGGTTGAACAATTGGGGATTGTGGGTTGATCAACGATATTATCCAATAGGACATCGTAGCGCTGAAAGAAATGCCGGCATGATCTGCCGCAGATGGAATTGGCAAGGAGCCGGGATGACTATGGAACAAGCCGACAAGCGATTGTCGGTTTTTTTGCATGAGGTAGAGGGTGTCAATCCAATCCTGAGGATGGAATTGAAAGCTGTGCGCGGCAGCTGCTGCCACGTTGCGGATTGTATGAATGCGATTGACGGGAAGCAGGGAATCAACAGGGCACGCTGAGACAGTTGCAATATCTTCATCCATGCTGCATGCCAGAACACCGCAAGCTTCATGAGGCAGCCCCGCCTGACAGACTGCAATTAGTTGCCTGTATGCGCCTGCTGTTATTGTGGCATTAGCTTGAATGTGATTCATCGTTGTGTGCTCTCTTTCCGCTGGATAGATAGGCCAATTATAGCGTAATCCAGGGATTCATGAAAGCGCCGCAAACGCTTCGGCTAACCCTTTACTTGGTCAGGAGGGTGCACCAGGCCGGCGATCAGGCAGAGTCCGATGACAGATAAAGCGGCCACCACGCTGTACAGCAGCGTATCCGAACGATCGGCAAGCATGCCGAACAAGGGCGGGCCAAGTGCGACTCCGAAAAATCGCAGGCTGCTGTATAGCGAGGTAATCATCCCGCGATGTGACCGGTCTACAGCATTCGTAATGAGCGTATTGAGGCAGGGAAGCAGCAGTCCGGTGCCGATGCTGCTGAGCAGTGCGAACCCGATGAGGGCATACAGATTGCGGTGCATGAAAGCAGCAGCAGCCAAGGAGCAAGCCATCAAGGCAAGTCCGAGGATCATGAGCCGTCTCATCAGACGGCCGTTGCTTTTGATTCGATGTCCGGTCCAGTATGCTGTTATGACAAGTCCGAGAAGCGGGATCGCCAGCACACCGCCTTTGGCAACTCCATCGATATGATGCGGAGGATTCTCCAGCACATCGGACAATCGGAACAATACCCCGAACAAGATAAACAAGCCTAAGGAGCCGGAGGCGAAGGCGGCCAGCAGAAATCGGCCCTTCTCACGGAACAGAGCTGCAATATCCTTGAGATATTGCCCCACGGACGGTTTGTCCTTATCATTGGGCGGTTCTTGAATGAGCAGCAGCATGGCGAAGAAGGCGGCCGCGCAGAACAATGGGAACGCGAACAGGGGGGCAAACCATGCAAGCAGCGCCAGTACGGAGCCGAGTATGGGACTGATCACTTTGCCAGCGCCATTGGAGGCTTCGATCAGGCCGAGTGCTTCGCTTTCCTCGCCGTCCCGATACATGTCGCCAACGAGCGCCATAGCGATGGGAGCTGTTCCGGCAGCACCGATGCCTTGTATGGCGCGTGAGAGGATGAGCAGCGTGTAGGAGCCCGAGACGGCTGCGATTCCGGCTGCGATTCCGGCGATGCCATACAACGCCAGCGACGGGAGAATAATGGCCTTTCGCGAGAAGCGGTCTGACAGGTAGCCGGCGAAAGGAATGACAATTCCGGCTGCTACAGAGAACAGAGTGATGACCATGCTGGCTTGCAAAGTAGTTACGCCGAGCTTGCGCTCCATGTCCGGCAGTATAGGGACTAGCATGGAGTTGCCGAGAACGAGTACAAGCGGTACGGATGACAACGCAATATATTCGCGCAGCTTGGAGCCGCCTTTGTTGGAATTGGATACTTGCTGTGCCCGGTGCTTGCTGCTCTGGCTGCCCGTCCAGCTGTTTTTGACTTTTGTGCTCATATGTTATGCGCTCCCATGGATATACATTATGGGGGTAATATGTCCATCAACTTGAGCTTCCATTCCTCGTCATGGTAACATAATGGAGGACAGAGAATTGAATTAGCGGAAGGAAAGAAGGATTAGTATGAAACGGACGATTGTGCTGCTTTTTATAGTAGTCGTATTGACGGGCGCTGCGATATATCAGAATAATGACAAGAAGGAAGCGGCAATGGCGGCCTCATCGGAGATGAAGCCCAAGCCAGGCTTCACCGCTCCTGCCCTTGAGCTGCCTGATCTGGACGATAAGCCGTTAGCGGTAGGCGGGAAGAAGGATAAGCTGCTGCTGCTCAACTTCTGGGCGTCTTGGTGCGGCCCCTGCGAGCTTGAAGCGCCTGATTTGCAAGCCCTCTTCAAGAAGTACGGCGACAAGGTGGAGCTGTACGGGGTGAATGGGACTACCTATGACAAGGAGCGGCAGGCCAGGGAATTTGTGAAGGAGTTCAAGCTGACGTTCCCGATCTTGATGGATCGTGAAGGTGAAGCGACAGACCTGTATAAGGTAACGACCTTTCCAACAAGCTTTATTATCGACAGCAATGGTATCGTCAGGGAACGGATTCCGGGTGTTATCTCCATGAACGAATGGGAAGATTTGCTGGAGAAGTGGATTAAGGTGGAAGAGGAAAAGAAAGAGAAGGCTGCCGGGTAATGTACGACTGCAGCAGCCAGACATGAATAAAGCCAAGACATGGGCGCGCTGCGCTGCTGTCTTGGCTTTATTCATTCCCTGCTGATTAGTGATTCACGAGGCCAAGCTGTGCTCTCGGCTCTGCATGAATACTGTCTACCTTGGACATCGTGAGCAGTGCATAGCGGAAGCTGTCCACTAGAGCTTCCCAGCTCGCTTCGATAACGTTGCTTGATACGCCAACCGTATTCCAAGTGTTCTTGAAATCGGTGGATTCCATTAATACGCGCACCTTCGCGGCTGTAGCATCCTTCTCATCAATAACCCGCACTTTATAGTCGGCAAGATGGATGTTGTTGATGCTGGGATAGAATTGTACAAGCGCCTTGCGAAGCGCGTTGTCCAGCGCGTTGACGGGTCCGTTTCCTTCCGCTGCGGTGTACACGGTCTGCTCGTCAACCGTTACCTTGACGATCGCCTCCGCATTCATGGTGCCGCTTGTTTTCTCCACGAGCATCTTGAAGGATTCCAGCTGGAACATCTCTTTCATCTCTCCGAAAGCATCGCGAAGGAGCAGCTCCAGTGAGGCGTCAGCACCTTCGAATTGATAGCCCTGATGTTCAAGATCTTTGATCCGCTCCATAATTTGCTTGGTCTTATCGTTGTTGGAGTTGACATCAAGCCCAAGCTCCTGAGCCTTGGAAATAATGTTGCTCTGGCCTGCAAGCTCGGACACCAGGATGCGCTGCTTGTTGCCGACAAGACCAGGAGTGATATGCTCATAGGTTTTGGAGTCTTTCATAATCGCGGATACATGGATGCCGCCCTTGTGGGCAAATGCCGCGTTGCCTACGTAAGGCTGTCCGACAGGCATATGCACGTTGGCGATCTCGCTAACGTATCTGGCAGCAGTTGTAAGCGATTGAAGCTGGTCGTCGCTAATGCAAGGATAGTTCAGTTTAAGCTGAAGGTTCGGAATAATGGAGCAAAGATTGGCGTTGCCGCAGCGCTCGCCGTATCCGTTGATCGTACCCTGTACCTGTCTGGCGCCTGCTTGTACAGCAGCCAATGTGTTAGCCACTGCAAGCTCGCAGTCATTATGGGTATGAATCCCGATCGGAGCGGACAGCTCTGAGCGCACGCGTGAGACGATCTCGTGGATCTCCGAAGGCAATGTCCCTCCGTTCGTGTCGCATAGAACAATCCAATCCGCGCCAGCATCCTGTGCTTTGCGAAGCACGGACAAGGCGTATTCCGCATTATGCTTGTACCCGTCGAAGAAATGCTCGGAATCAAAGATCGCCTCGACACCGTTTCTCTTCAGAAAAGCAAAGGAATCATAAATCATGGACAGATTCTCTTCCAATGTCGTTTGCAGTGCGGTGTGCACGTGAAAATCCCATGATTTGCCTACCAGTGTAGCGGCAGGAACGCCGGATTCAACGATGCGCAGCAGGCTGCTGTCATGCTCAGCCAGACTGTTCTTGCGTCTTGTGCTGCCGAAAGCGGTAATTTTTGCACGGAGCTTCAATGCTTTGGCCCGCTCGAAAAATTCAATGTCCTTGCTGTTGCTGCCGGGGTTGCCACCTTCAATATAATGTACGCCTAGCTGATCAAGCTTCTGGGCGATCTTGAGTTTATCATCGGCTGAAAGGCTGATCCCTTCTCCTTGTGTACCGTCCCGCAGCGTCGTGTCGAAAATTGAGATTACGTTTGTCATAACCTGGACGCTCCTCCTTCGTGATTCCTTTGCAAAGTCAATCTTATTAATTATAGCATTACTTATGCGGGGAGAGAAGAAAAAAGACTGTATTTTCATATATAACAGCAAGGGGTAAAGTTGACGCCGGACATAGGCGATTGTATGCTGATATTAGCCGATGGGGATACATTAAATTCGGGAAGCTTGGGGAGGATGTATCATGATGATTGCCGCACCGTCATACAGGGGCCATTCAGCGCATATTGATTCCTCAGCCGGGTTGCGGCTATGAAGGCGGATGAGCTCAGTAAAGCAGGCAAAGGCCGGATTATTATTCATTTGGACATGAATGCGTTCTATTGCTCAGTTCACGAAGCTGAGGAGCCGCATATATATAAAGGGAAGCCGACAGCTGTCGCAGGAAGTGTGGAGCTTCGCAAAGGGATCATCGTAACGTCATCCTACACGGCTCGCATGAAGGGTGTCAAAACAGGGATGACGGTTCGCCAAGGCTTGAATTTATGTCCTGATCTGATGCTTATAACCCCTGATTTTGATCTGTATCGTAAATATTCACGCGGCTTTATGTCGGTAGCAAGGCAGTATACCCCGCTTGTTGAGGCGACCTCGATTGATGAATGC
Source organism: Paenibacillus oenotherae (assembly GCF_019443105.1). GTDB lineage: Bacteria > Bacillota > Bacilli > Paenibacillales > Paenibacillaceae > Paenibacillus_Z > Paenibacillus_Z oenotherae. Next base: position 14,688 of record NZ_JAHZIJ010000030.1, on the reverse strand, counting down.
TATCTCGATATTACCGGTTCAACCCTGTTCGGTGAGCCGCTTGAGATCGCCAGAACCATTCAGAGCCGTATTCAAAGCGAGTGGAATTTGCCAAGCTCTATTGGTGTGGCGCCCAATAAGCTATTGGCGAAGATGGCCTCGGATATGCAGAAGCCTAACGGGTTCACCGTGCTTCGCATTCGAGATGTGCCGAAGCTGCTCTGGCATAAGCCATGCCAGTCGCTGTTTGGTATCGGGCGCAAAACAGCGGAGAAGCTGAAACGGCTTAACATTATGACGATCGGCCAGCTTGCAGCGGCAGAAGAGTCGCTGCTTGTGAAGCAGTTCGGAGTTGTGGGATCGTGGATGAAGGCTGCCGCTCACGGTTTTGATTATTCTCCGGTTAACCCGTCGCGGGAACAGAATAAGTCGATTGGACATACGACGACTCTTCCGCAGGATGTGACCGGGCGTGATGAGGCGCACCGTGTACTGCTGAATTTGGCAGATCAGACGGGCAGAAGATTGCGGCGGCAAAAGCTGCTTGCATCGACTGTGCAAATTGTGGTGCGCAAGCCGGATATGTCCACTGTCAACCGATCCTTCACACTGGCGGTTCCTACTGATACGACAGCAGACATTCACCGTGAGGCCTGCAAGCTCTTCGACAAGCATTGGCGTGAAGGCGACCCCGTCCGATTGCTGGGTGTAACGCTGCAAAACCTGTCCCGGCGAGAGGATACGGCTGTACAGCTTGATTTGTTCGATTACAAGGAGCAGCCGAAGCGGGAAGCATTGACGAAGGCAATGGATATGCTGAGGGACAAATTCGGGGAAGATGCCGTATTAACGGCAGGGATGCTGGGGGATGATCCCTCGGCACTTATTCGGAACAAGAGAATTCGCGGTACATCCTTGCAAACGGACGAGCATTTGTTATATAGTGATGAATGAAGGCTAGTCTTTGTTATTATGATGAGAGGCAAGCTGACACGCTTGCGAATTAATAGGAGGGAATACGATGGCGAAGTTTACTTGGGTTGAAAAAGATACCTGTATTGCATGCGGAGCTTGCGGTGCGACTGCACCAGATATTTACGATTACGATGATGAAGGTCTTGCTGAAGTAATCTACGCTAATGACGGCAACAAAGGAAATACGGAAATTCCGGAAGATTTGTACGATGATCTGCAGGATGCTGCTGACGGCTGCCCTACAGATTCCATCAAGATCGCAGATGCGGCTTTCAACAACTAATAGATTATGAATGCCAGTGGCATATAATAGAAGAAACCCATCCCTCGTATGGAACGAGAGATGGGTTTTTTCTGTTCTTACAGCGCTGTTTGCGCGCGGTTGGCCCTGCATGTAGCAGGTGTGCAGCCCATCGCACTGGAAACGACATTTTTCACTGTATTCGACATGTTTCTGTTGCCATAGTCTTGAAATTTGAACTAGAATAGAGGGAGATAAATAGGCTTATTCTAGCAATTGCAATTTGGAATAGGGGGACTTTATGCTTAAACGCAAATGGCTGATAGCATCAACCGCCTGTTTATTCATCTGTTTCTTCTGGTCGTTCCTGTACAGTCTTGGATCAGGAGGTTCATTGAATCAGTTGGAATCCGCTTTTCAGGATAGAGTCATGGTGCAGTCCGATGCGGAACGGGCGCCGGATACTGATATTAAAATTATTAAGATCGATCAGCAATCAATAGAAGCGTTAGGCCAATTTCCATGGGATCGCGGGCTGTACGCGGAGCTCATTACGAAGCTCGCCGAGGCAGGGGCCAAAGCGATTGCGCTTGATGTCGTGCTTGCGGAGCCGGGTAATGATCCCGTCAGCGATGGGATGATGGCGGAAGTGATGAAGAAGTATTCCAACGTTATTCTTCCTGTTGTATTTAATTTCAAAGCCAGGCAGGATGGGGTCGGGGAGATGGAGACGGAATCCATCCTCTATCCGGCAGACACGATCGGCGCTGGGCCAGATCAGGTCGGGCACATCAATGTTATGCAGGACCGCGACGGGACGGTTCGGATGCTGACGGTTGGCCTGGAGGCGGAGGACGGGAAGGCAATTCCGGCTTTCAGCGTGAAGCTGGCGAACTATCTGCTTGATGCGCAGCATCAGGTCTATTGGAATGAGCAGGAGGATGCCTGGTATCGTGGCATGGAGCGAATTCCGGTCAACAGCCGCAATCAGATCGCAACCGAATTCTACACGAAGCCCAGAGAAGAGATCAGCCTGGAAACCGGCTATGATTCACAGTCATTCGTTGATGTGCTTACAGGAGAAATCGACGCCGGATTCTATGAGAATAACGTGGTGCTGATCGGCCCTTATGCTTCGGGTCTGCAGGATGAATATATTACACCTCTAAGTTCGACGCTCAAGATGTTCGGAGTCGAAATTCATGCCAATATGGTGCAGTCGCTAGTCGCTGGCAAGTTCTTCACAAAGGCGCAGGCCCCAGTAAACTACGCTGTTATTATTGGACTGACACTGCTGTCGTTTCTTCTCTTCGAGCGCTTCATGGGGACGAGAGCATTTATCGTATATGGCTTGCTGGCTGTCTTGTTTCTGGGCGGCTGGGTAATGAGCTCATATTTTTTGAACTATTTCATTACCGTTACATATCCGTTTCTGGCGATGACGTCTATGTTTATCTTTACAGTCGTCATGCATTATGTGAGCGAACGGCGGGAACGGAGCAGAGTTACGAATATATTCGGCCGTTTCGTACCGCGCACAGTTGTTGATGAAATGCTTTCCTCCGGTGAAGAGGTAAAGGTTGGCGGACAGCGCCGGGATATCAGTGTGGTGTTCGTCGATATTCGCGGCTTTACTCCGATGTCGGAGAAGCTGGAGCCGGAGCAGGTCATTCAAGTGCTGAATGAGTATCTGGACATTTGTACAAAGGCTGTATTCAAATGCAGCGGCACGCTGGACAAATTCATTGGAGATGGCGTGATGGCGATTTTCGGTGCTCCGATCTCGCAGCCGAATCATCCGGAAATGGCGGTACGCGCTGCACTGGAGATGAAGCGGCAATCCGCTGAGCTGGAAGAGCGGTGTCTGCGTGAAATCGGCGTTCCGGTGCGATTCGGTGTCGGAATTAACAGCGGTCCTGCTGTAGTCGGCAATATCGGCTCGGAGATGCTGCGTCTCGACTACACGGCTATCGGAGACACGGTTAATCTTGCGGCCCGTCTGGAGGCCAATGCCAAGCCAGGCCAAATTCTGATCAGTGAGGAGACACTGGCTCGTGTGCAAGGACTTTTCAAGACGGAGTCGATTGGCGAGATTAAAGTCAAAGGGAAAGAGAAGCCGGTTCTCGTAACAGAGGTATTGGGAGATGCAGAGGCGTAAAGCGCTGCTGCCTATATTGAGGGGAGAGGAAGAAGAATGAGATCATTGAAGCGGATCGTAATGATGGCACTATGCCTGACACTGATTGCAGGACCTGCGGCATTATTGACAGGGGCTGGACATGCTTCGGCCCAAGTGATGAGGGTAGCCATCGTCAAATCATTGAATGGCACTGTTAATGTAATGAAATCAGGCGGTTCCAAAGCTTTCAAAGCATTCAAAAATATGAGCTTGAATGAAGGTGACCAGATCTCCACTGGCAAGGACAGCTCTGTCGAGCTTGAACTGGTAAGCGCGGATGCGGATAAAGATAATGTAACGATTGGCGCTAACTCGCAGGTGACATTCACGAAGCTCAAGGATAACAGCGGCGCCAAAACGAAAATGAGCGTATGGGCGGGTTCCCTGTGGCTGAAGGTCAAATCTGTATCCAATGCGAATGACCAGTTTGAGGTGGAGACGCCAACATCGATAATGGGTGTCAGAGGGACACAGCTGGGCGTAATAGTAGATCCGCTGAGTGGCCTTATCAAAACATTGGTTGCTTCAGGTGTCGTAAAATCGACTACTCGTGATGATCGTTACAACGAGAATATGCAGCAGCAGATTAGCAATCAACTATTCATCTACCCTACTCAACAAATTCTAGAGGCCGGAGGGAGCTCTAATGAAGGCATCGGAACATCGATTTCGATCGTTGATTTAGAGGCTTTCGTTGCAAATGTCGGTCCGGAAATTATTAAAAAAATAATTCAGGATGCCAGCAATATTAGAGCAGAGCAGGAGAAGTATTTGCAAAGCTTTAATAATGGCCTTGGCGGCAAAGGGCCGAAAGATATGACGCCTGAAGCGATGGCGGCGCTTGCGTTGAACTCCACAAGCGATCTGGAGCGGATTGCTGCGAACATGAACAACCTCATTTCTTTAATTGTGAAAGAGGCGATCAAACAGAATAAAGCAAGCGAAGAGGAGATTAGAAAATTAATTGATCAGGTCAACGCTAATGCCGGGAAAAAAGTAGTTGATATTGACAAGGTTTCCCCGTTGTCTTTGACTGAGAAGGAGAAGGAGCAGCAGAAAAAGGCGAAGGAACTGCTGGAGCTGCAAAAAAAGAAAGCGCAGGAAGAACTGGACAAGGAAAAAAGCAAGAAGGATAAGCTCACCCAGCTCTTGAAGGAAAAGCTGGAGGAAGCGGAAAAAAATAAAGAAAAAAATAAAAAGGCTGCTGAGGAGTTAAAAGAAAAAGCGGCTAAACAGCTCTTCGATCAGTTGAATGAAGAAGCGAAAAAGAAGTTCAATGAGAATCGTACGGACAATGGGCTGTCTCCATTTACGGGGGCTCCAGTCTTGAACGGCGGCGGATCTAACGGAGGAACTAACGGCGGATCGAATGGCGGCGGATCAAATGGTGGGGGATCAAATGGCGGCTCAAATGGCGGATCGAACGGTGGCTCGAACGGGGGGAATAATGGAGGAGGCTCCACAGACACCAATCCCGCCTCAAGCTTGAAATTCAGCAATCCGGATTATGCTGGCGGCAATGCGACTGTAACCGGAATCTCGCTGCCCTTTGATATTGAAGTTGTGCTTGGCGGCTTCTCTGGCAGCAGCAAGCGCATTTATGGCTATCAGATCGAAGTTGAATATGACCAGACCTATGCGGCATTGGATCAAAATGCTTTCAACAATCCACTGACAGCGCTGAATTATCGCAGTGGCGGGGGAATCTTCAAGGTTGAGCCGGAGGGCACTTCTGTAAACGGAGCTGACAGTGTGGATGATGTGCGGGTTGCCCAGGCTAATGGTAAAAGCTCGCTTATTTATACGGTGACGAAGTTTAAGGGCAGCGCGGAAGAGATCAGCGGCAATAAGACAGCGGTCAAGCTGCCATTCGTCCTTCATCGGCCGCAAGCTGCTCCTGGGCAATCGCCGGTACCGGTAACCTTCCGGATTAAGAAGATTGTAGCTGTAGATGAGCAAGGAAATTCAATTGCAGTCACTTCAGGCCCTAATTTAACGCTCCAGGTTAAATATGTGGAACTTCCAGTATAAGGAGCAGTGAATGATAATGAAAAAAGCAGGGTTACTTTCGTTGACGCTGGCAGCTGCAGTGTCTTTCACCACTGTAGGGGGGGCAGGAGCGGCTCAAGCTGAGGGCTCCCTGGATGCTCTATTGAAAAACAAGGCTCTCAACGAGGTTCATACATTTGCCGGTTCTGGCGATTACAAGCTTATGAACGGGGCGAGCCTGGACTCGGCTTTTCGTGAACCGCGCTCTGTTCTGTATGACGCTCAGAAGAAATCGCTGCTAATTGCAGATGCTGGCAATCAGCTGCTGCGTACTGTGGATAAGGGTACGGTTAATACTGCAGCAGGCGCTGAGCTTGGAACTGATGAGTACCGGCTGCCTGTTGGCGCATTGGCTGATGGTGCAAGCGCGCAGTCAGCTTTTCATACTCCTTCAGGGCTTGCGCGTTCGCAGGATGGTACGGTATATGTCGCGGATGCGGATAATCATGCGATCCGCGTCATTGGGCCCAGTGGCACGGTGAAGACGATTGCCGGCAATGGCGTGGTCGGCCATACTGACGGTTCGGCTGGGGAAGCGACGTTCCATTATCCGCTTGATGTGGCAGTGAATAAGGACGGCGTTGTATATGTCGCGGATACGTTGAATCATGTTATTAGACAAATTAAAGACGGTAAAGTAACGACACTTAATGCAGCCTCACAGCGTGTAGTGGAATATGCGCCTGGCGGCGTTGATACGGCAGGCGATTTCGCTGACGGCCCGCTTGGCAGTGCGAAGTTCAATGAACCGAGCGGCTTGGCGCTTGATGCCAAGGGAAATCTCTATGTGAGCGATACAGGCAACCAGCGTATTCGGTACATTGATTTCGCCTCGGGCACAGTATCTACCGTTGCCGGCGGAGAATCCGGCAAGGCGTCCTACGGCGCTGGGGCGCTTTATATGGAAGGCGGATTTGCGGATGGCTCCGCAGCAGGAGCGAAGTTTCATGCGCCGCGCGGAATTGCGGCAACGCCGGATGGCGGCTTGCTCATCGCGGATTCGCTTAATCATGCCATCCGTTATTTGAAGGACAGCAAAGTTACGACAGTAGCGGGAATCGCAGGTGAGGCGGGAAGAGCGGACGGCTTAGCTTCCACATCAGAATTCAATCGTCCTGTCGATGTGGAGTGGATGGGCAACGGCTCCTTCTCGGTTGCGGATTCCGGTAATAATACGATACGAGTTGTTGAGCCATACCGTGTCCCGCAAGGCATCAAGGCTGCGAAGAACATTCATTTGCTATACGGGAATTCCGTTATCGTCTCTGATGCACCGCCACTGACGCTTAATAATTCGACGTTTGTTCCGGTACGCGTACTTACAGAGAAACTTGGTTTCAAGGTGGGCTACAGCAGCGGGAAGACCACATTAACACGGGGCACGGTGTCCTATGTGGTGCAAGCGGGCTCGATGAATGTTGTGAAGTCGGTGGAAGGACAAGCTGCCCAGACGATCAAGCTGGCTGCTTCTCCGGTTAACAAAGGGAACAGGCTTTACCTTCCGGTTCGTTTCTTCGCTGAAGAAATCGGGCTTGATGTGCAATGGTTATCCGATGTTCGGGCTGTTCTAATTCGCGACAAATAGGCCATTCATAAAAATTCTTTCCTTAAATTGCCGTCCGATGCGAAATCGGGCGGCTTTTTTGCCGATATAAAGAGTAAGAAGGAAGCCAGGGAGGGATAAGGATGGAGCACGAAGACATATCTTATCTGAAGCGCTATGTGCAGAATCATCCTGATAACCGGATGGCGTGGTACTTGCTCGGGAAGCAGTATATGCTTGAGGATAAGGAAGCGAAGGCGAATTACTGTTTTTTGCAGGCAGGCAGCATTTATGAGGCTTATGAAAGAAAACAGCATCCGTTAGCCAAGGCGCCCAAATTAATGATCGCGGATTGGAACCGCAAGCGCCGCATAAACAAGCTTCTGAGGCGATCAGCTGTCATTGCCCTGCTGCTGCTTGGCATTACAATTATTAACCCCTTCTCCAGCGGAAACAAGGAGCAGGAAGAGGCTCTGACTGCCGCTGTCATGGAGGCATCCGACCGGATGGCGGTTGTATTTGTTAAGCCTGCGACGGAGGAAGGGCTCGGCAGAGCGCTTGGCGCTCTAATAGAAGACGGGGCACAATCCCCGGCATATGGAATTGCCGCCATGCTGGAGCAGGAGGGAAACTGGCGCAAGTGGACAGGGGCAACACGTTTGCTGCTATCGACGCAGCGACAGGGCTCGGGCGAAGCATTCGAGGTGGGAATGCTGGATGCGCTTGCGTGCGACTGCCAGCCTGCGGATGCGACGGAAGCCTATAGTAAGTTTCAGGAGTGGAGCGCGGTACAGGAGCAGCGTTGGACGCTTAGAAGCGCCATCATCCATTATCGGGAGCTGTTTAAGCGCTGGCCCGAGGAGCTGAATGATATGGTGCGTCCTTATCCCAATAACGTGCTGGCCGGTGAAACCGACTATATGAAGCAGGCATTCGCCGGAATTTTAGAAGAGATCAGGCGTTCCGGTGCTGGCGGCAAGTCGTCCCAGGGGGACGGTAAGACAGGAGCGGGCCGGGATCGAGCGGGACAAGGCGGAGAAGCGCTGCCCGATCAACCGTTATCGGTCGTTGTGGATACGTCTAACTACCGGCTTGCAGTAATCAGTGGAGATGTGATCGTCCGCAGCTATCCCATTGGATTAGGCGGGGAGAAAACGCCGAGCGGCAGCTTCTATATCAGTGAGAAGGTGAAGAATCCGAACGGCAAGGATGACGGTGAATTTGGCAGCAGGGGGATGACGTTATCAGGGACGCGTTATGCCATTCACGGGACGAATGAGCCGGACAGCATCGGCAAGGACGAGTCGCTTGGCTGTGTCAGAATGCTGCGGGAGGATGTCGAGGAGCTGTATGATTTGGTGCCGCTCGGAACGAAGGTGACAATTAAAAACGGGGTCCTTCCCGAATCCGGAACATCGCATGCACAACGATTTCAGTTGCAGCCGATGCAGGATGAGACGAACCCCGCTGTTATATACCGTTGGTTGTAGCAAATGTGTCGATTATTTGTCCAAGATGAGAAGTAGAGCCATTCCGATAATAATGACAAGGAGTATGGAGCCGATCCATACAAGTGCTTTCTTGTTTACTTCTTCTTTGGGTTTGTTGTTTTTCATAATGGGCGGCTTTTTCTTTGCTTGACTCATAGGGACCAACCTTTCTCTTACGCTTTATAGTCACGTAAATATATTGTAACCGTTTCCGTGAAAGGCTGCAATGAAATTCCTGAATAGGAACCTTTGTCTGCTGTGCTGCCGCAGCAAGGGCTCTTTCTTTTTGTCGTCGAAGGAGTTAAACTGTTCCATAGAGTTTACATCATGATCGGAGTGATTCCAGTTGCTATATTCCAAAATAGGCAAGCCGCTTTTTTTTCGTATGGACCCTGAGAAGGCCCATCATCTCGTTATTGACGGGCTCAGCACCGCAGGAAAGATTCCCGGTATTCCATCCCTGACACGGGGGATGTATGGTGTCGCTGAGTGCAAGGAGCTTGCGGTTGATTTGTTCGGATTGCATTTTCCTAACCCGATCGGTCTTGCGGCTGGTCTGGACAAAAATGCGAAAGCGGTGGATATGTTCGCTAATATCGGATTAGGCTTTGCCGAGGTTGGTACGGTAACGCCTAAGGGACAAGCCGGCAATGAGCTGCCGCGGTTGTTCCGGCTGCCGCCTGATGAGGCGCTCATCAACCGGATGGGCTTTAATAATGAAGGCGCGGATGCGATGGTTGAACGTCTTGCCGCCGGCAAGAAACGGAGCATCCCTGTAGCGGTTAATATCGGGAAGAACAAGGTAACGCCTAATGAGCTGGCACATGAGGATTACCGGGCATGTCTCCAGAAGCTGTATAAATACGGCGATTTCTTCGTCGTGAATATAAGCTCTCCCAATACGCCAGATCTGAGGGCGCTGCAGCATGGTGACGAGCTGCGTCTTCTGCTCCGTACTGTGATGGAAGAAATGAATGCTCAGAGCGGCATCCATGGCGGGGCGCGCAAGCCTGTGCTTGTGAAGATAGCGCCTGATATGACGGATGAACAATTGGGATATACAGTAGATACTATCGCGCAGAGCGGTGTCTCCGGCATCATTGCGACGAATACGACGCTTAGCAGAGAAGGGCTGACGCACAGCAGCGCGGGTGAGATGGGCGGCCTAAGCGGGAAGCCGCTCAAGGAGCGGACGACTGAGGTTATACGGGCTGTATATAGACAAACGGGCGGCAAGCTGCCTATTATTGGCTCGGGCGGAATTTTCTCTGCGGACGATGCATACGATAAAATTCGCGCGGGAGCAAGCCTGGTTGAGATTTATACGGCGCTTATTTACAAGGGGCCGGAACTGCTTAGGGAAATGGCCCAGGGCCTGAAGGAAAGATTGAGAAGAGACGGATTGCGCCATATAACAGAAGCTATTGGAGCAGATCATCGGAAATAGACAGGAGGTGGCTGGATGGACGGTAGAGACTGGAGCCTGTTTCTGCAGCCATATGAGCAAGCGGTAGAAGAATTAAAAGTGAAGTTCAAGACGCTGCGGTCAGAGTTGAAGTCGAGGGAATCCTATACACCAATCGAATTTGTAACAGGAAGAGTGAAACGGACTTCCAGCATTCTGGAAAAGGCAAAGCGGCTGCAGGTGCCGATGGATCAGATCGAGACCGGTATTGAGGACATCGCAGGCATCCGCATTATGTGCCAGTTCGTTGAAGATATTCATCGGGTCGCCGAGATGATCCGAATCCGGAAAGATCTGTCGCTTGTGTATGAGAAGGATTATATCACCAATTACAAGGACAGCGGGTATCGCAGCTTTCATATGATTGTCGAATATCCAGTACAGACCTCGCTGGGGCTCAAAAATGTGCTGGCAGAGGTTCAAGTGCGCACGCTGGCGATGAATTTCTGGGCTACGATTGAGCATTCCCTTAATTATAAGTATCAGGAAAGCTTGCCTGACGATGTAAGGGAGCGGCTTAGAAAAGCGGCTGAGGCTGCTTTCCTGCTCGATACGGAGATGTCGAGCATCCGCAATGAAATTCTCGATGCCCAGCGCGGCTTCGAGGTGAAATCGAATATTGTCTCCAGTGTGCTGAGCGATATACAGAAGCTATACTTTTTCCATCGTGTCAGAGAGGCCGTCCATTTCCAGCTACGGTTCAACGAGCTTTGGGAGAAGGAAGATACGGGCGGAATCCGCTTGCTGTCCGATGACATTCAGCAGGCATTGTCCAGAGCGAAGAAGGGCGGTGCTCCTAAATGACCGCCGAGACGTCTTATGACGACCGGTTCGTGCATTTCGTCGTCCTCTTCAATGTAGATGAGGATTATTATGAATGCCACGAGGTCATGGAGGAGCTATGGCTGGAGGAAGGCCGCAACCTTCTGTATCAAGGGCTGCTGCAAGCTGCGGTCGGACTTCATCATTGGCGCAATGATAATTATTCCGGAGCTGTGAAGCTGTTCTCGCAAGCTGAGAATAAGCTGGCCCACTATCCGGAGAGGGCCATGGGCCTTGATTTGGCGAACCTGCGCACTCATACGGCGGGGGCGCTTGTGCTCCTGCGCGAATGGGTGGAGCGGGATGGAATCCATGAAGGCGGGACCGGAATCCATGAAGATGAGGCCGGAGTCCATGAAAGCGGGGCCAAGGCCAGCACCGATAAGGCACCGGAGCAAGTGCCGCCGCCCTTTCAGCCGTTTCCCCTCGCGGTAGTGGACGAGAAGCTTGAACGGCTCGTTCAGGAGATGGCGCTCATACCATTCGATCAACGTCTTCACGGAGAGGATTAGAGATGATTCATGTAGAAGGGCTTTCCAAGATCTATCGTGTGCATGTTCGTCAACCGGGCTTCGCGGCTTCGATGCGCAGTCTGTTCCATCGCGAGTATCGTGAGGTTCGCGCCGTTGACGGGATCAATTTTCACATCCCGGAAGGACAGATCGTCGGTTTTCTTGGTCCGAACGGCGCTGGCAAGACGACAACAATGAAGCTGCTTACCGGATTGCTGCACCCCTCATCGGGGCGCATCGAGGTAGGCGGCTTCGTTCCGTTTCGCCAGCAGAATGCATTCAAGAAGCGAGTCAGCCTTGTGATGGGGCAGAAGAGTCAACTGATATGGGATATTCCAGCCTCGGAGACATTCCTTATTCACAAAGAGATTTATGAAATTCCGGAGCAGGCGTTCAAGGAACGTCTCGATTATTTTACGGAGATGCTGGAGCTGGCTCACATTATGGATAAGCCGGTGCGGCAGCTGTCGCTCGGTGAACGGATGAAATGCGAGCTTGTCGCTGCGCTGCTGCACAGACCGGATATTGTGTTCCTGGACGAGCCTACGATTGGCCTTGATGTGAATATGCAGGAAGCGATGCGGCGGTTCATACAGTCCTATAATCGCGATTATAAGGCGACCATTCTGTTAACAAGCCATTATATGGCGGATGTCTCGGCGCTCTGTGAGCGTGTGCTTGTTATTAATGACGGCAAGCTGATCTACGATGGCGCAATCAGCAAGATGATTGACCGCTTCTCGCCTATGAAGCGCATAACGCTGGTGCTTGGCGCTCAAGCTGATATCCCCGCTGTAGAAGCCGCTGTTGCCGAGGGGGGAGGACGCATCGTCGTTTATGACTATCCGCAGCTTGAGGTGGAAGTGCACCGTGAGGATGTGACGAGCCTGTCCGCGAAGCTGCTTACCAAGCTTCCGGTAAGCGATCTGACGATAGAAGATCCGTCCCTGGAATCGGTCATCGGCCTGGCTTATGCCGAGGCAGGGTCGCAGGAGGCAAAAGGATGAGCGGGGCTGCTGCTTTCTGGCGGAAGTATGGGGTGCTGTTCAAGACAGATTGGGCGATTATGATGATTTACCGCAGCGAGACGTTGATATGGATGGTTGGGGCGTTCATACAGCCGCTTGTGAGTCTGGCGGTATGGGTCTCGCTCAGCGGATCGGGTTCTATTGCCGGATATACGGCTTCGGACTATGTGCTCTACTTTACGGGGGTGCTGGTCGTTGACCGTCTGACACGCGCATGGGATGTTTATGAGCTTGACCGCGATATACGGGAAGGAACATTCTCTGCTAAATTGTTGCGGCCCTTCCACCCTATCCATTGGAGCATAAACGGGAATATCGTCTATAAAGCTTTCTTTGCCATTCTTATGCTCCCTGCCTGGCTGCTGCTTGCGGTGTTCTTCCCGGCAATGCGGCTATCTGTGGATGCGGGCACACTCGGGCTGGTCATTATCGCGGTTCTGCTGTCTTCCGCGATGCGGTTCGTCATTGGCTATCAGTTTGGTCTGCTGGCATTCTGGAGCAATCGGGCGACAGCGATGTATGCTCTGTATGAGGCGATACATATGTTTTTGTCCGGACGTATTGCCCCGTTGTCGATGTTTCCGGACTGGGTTGCGGCTGCTGCGCGGGTACTGCCATTCTATTCGACGGTTGCTTTTCCCGTCGATCTGTTGAGCGGACGGCTTGCGGATACGCCGGAAGCTGTATGGCAAGGATTCGCGCAGCAGATTGGCTGGCTGCTGCTGCTCGTATTGTCCTTGCGGTTAGTCTGGCGTGCAGGCTTGAAACGATACGGTGCGGCGGGAGGATGACAGATGATGCGGACTTATCGATTGCTGCGGACTTTTTTTCAAGCGTGTCTCGCCGAGGAATTTGAATATCGTGCTAATTTCGCTGCCAATATCGCAATGACGCTGTTCTCGCTGGGCATGTCAGTTCTGACGGTGCTGCTGTTCTTCTATCGCTCAGAATCGCTTGGCGGCTGGTCGTTCTATGAGGTGCTGGCGCTGCTCGGTATTTTCAATGCGCTGCACGGATTTATTGAGCTGTTCCTGCAGCCGAACATGTCGCGCCTTGTCTCGCATATCCGGCAGGGTACGCTGGATTTTGTGCTGCTGAAGCCAGTTGACAGCCAATTCTTCGTCAGCTTTCGGCATCTGGTGCTGTGGCGCGCTGCGGATATCGCTCTGGGGCTTGGGTTGACGGGATTTGCAGTGTGGCGGCTTGACGGGCCGCCATCCTGGTCGGAGCTGCTGCTGTTCCTGCTGCTGCTGGGGGCCGCATTGGCCATCATTTATTCGCTCTGGACGGGAATGATGGTCATGTCGTTCTGGGCGGTGAAGGTCGATAATTTATCCTTTCTGTTTCACTCTTTATTCGAAACATCCCGCTATCCTGTGTCGGTATACAAGGGAGCGCTTCGGCTAGTGCTGCTGTATGTGCTGCCAATCGGGCTCGTTACGACGGTTCCGGCAGAAGCCATTGTCGGGCGCCTGGATCTTGCAAATGCGCTGGGCGCAATCGTGCTTGCTGCCCTGTTTCTGCTGGGCGCCCGATGGCTGTGGAAGCAGGCGCTGCGTGCGTATACGAGCGCAAGCAGCTAAGGCAGGGGCGTGTCTTGCTGGCGCGCGATAGCGGGAATGGCCCAGCGGCGGGAACGCTGGGCGCGGTTTTAGGGCCAGGCGCGATAGCGGCAGGTTGGCTTCGCTGCTTGGCGGTGAATGAGGCTTGTGCGCTTGCAGCAGGTTGGTTTTGCTGCCTGGCGGTGAATGAGGCAGGCTTGCGCGCTTGAGGCAGGTTGGTTTCGCTGCCTGGCGGTGAATGAGGCTTGCGCGCTTGAGGCAGGTTGGTTTTGCTGCCTGGCGGTGAATGAGGCTTGCGCGCTTGAGGCAGGTTGGTTTTGCTGCCTGGCGGTGAATGAAGCTTGCGCGCTTGAGGCAGGTTGGTTTCGCTGCCTGGCGGTGAATGAGGCTTGCGCGCTTGAGGCAGGTTGGCTTCACTGCTGCCTGGCAATGAAGGAAGCCTGCAAAAGGGCATCAATTTCTATCTGGAGAAGCATTTGGAGGTAGAATACATGCGATTAAGCAGGAATATGGGGCGAAAATGACCGAAAAGGGGCAATTAAGGCGAAATCGATGCTCATTGGCAGGTATTTTGAATTTAACAGGTCGAAATGAGGTAGCGTCAAGAAGTTTGTGTAAGCTTGTAGATATATCCATCGGGTGTTGGTGGGGGTGGAGGAATCCGCCCCCGCCATAGTGGTTTAACTTTCGATCCGAGGATCCGACTGAACAGAATCCGAGGAATAGCGCTTTTCAAACATCTCATTAAGTTTTTGTTTGACAACGGGATCGCCAAAACCTGGGATGACACGGTTCTCAAAACGTTCGTTGTAGGCGATGGTGTCCAAGTATACAATTTTTTCT
>NZ_JAHZIJ010000002.1 GCF_019443105.1 Paenibacillus oenotherae | reverse complement strand
CTGTTGTAGTCATAGCAAACTCGACAACAGATAAAGTAGTTGTAAAAGATGTACCAGCGGGAGCAACAGTAAACATCTACAACGAACTGGGTATCGTCATTGGAACGGCAACGAACGATGGCGGCAGTACAGGTGATGTGACCGTGAACATCCCAACTGGCCTGAACGAAGGTCAAGAGATCGATGCGACGATCACCGAGACGAACAAGCTGGAAAGCACGAAGACACCAGCGACAGCAGTGGCAGAAGTAAGTGCACCACCTGTTGTAGTCATAGTAAACTCGACAACAGATAAAGTAGTTGTAAAAGATGTACCAGCGGGAGCAACAGTAAACATCTACAACGAACAGGGTATCGTCATTGGAACGGCAACGAACGAAGGCGGTAGTACGGGCGATGTGACCGTAAACATCCCAACTGGCCTGAATGAAGGCCAAGAGATCGATGCGACGATCACGGAGACGGACAAGCTGGAAAGCACGAAGACACCAGCGACAGCAGTGGCAGAAGTAAGTGCACCACCTGTTGTAGTCATAGCAAACTCGACAACAGATAAAGTAGTTGTAAAAGATGTACCAGCGGGAGCAACAGTAAACATCTACAACGAACAGGGTATCGTCATTGGAACGGCAACGAACGAAGGCGGCAGTACGGGCGATGTGACCGTAAACATCCCAACTGGCCTGAACGAAGGCCAAGAGATCGATGCGACGATCACGGAGACGGACAAGCTGGAAAGCACGAAGACACCAGCGACAGCAGTGGCAGAAGTAAGTGCACCACCTGTTGTAGTCATAGCAAACTCGACAACAGATAAAGTAGTTGTAAAAGATGTACCAGCGGGAGCAACAGTAAACATCTACAACGAACTGGGTATCGTCATTGGAACGGCAACGAACGAAGGCGGCAGTACGGGCGATGTGACCGTAAACATCCCAACTGGCCTGAACGAAGGCCAAGAGATCGATGCGACGATCACGGAGACGAACAAGCTGGAAAGCACGAAAACGCCAGCGACGGCAACGTCCGACGTAAGTGCACCACCTACTGAAGTAACGGCAAATGCTACAACGGATACCGTAGTAGTTGGTGACGTTCCAGCAGGAGCGACCGTTACAGTGTACGACGAGAACGGTAATGAAATCGGCACAGCAACGAATACTGGCGGCAGCACAGGCGATGTGACTGTGAACATCCCAACTGGCCTGAATGAAGGCCAAGAGATCGATGCGACGATCACCGAGCCGAACAAGCTGGAAAGCACGAAGACGCCAGCAACAGCAACGTCCGACGTAAGTGCAGCACCTACTGAAGTAACGGCAAATGCTACGACGAATACCGTAGTAGTTGGTGACGTTCCAGCAGGCGCGACCGTTAAGGTGTACGACGAGAACGGCAATGAAATCGGCACAGCAACGAATACTGGTGGCAGCACGGGCGATGTGACCGTGAACATCCCAACCGGCCTGAACGAAGGCCAAGAGATCGATGCGACGATCACCGAGCCGAACAAGCTGGAAAGCACGAAGACGCCAGCTACAGCAACAACCGACCAAAGCGCGGCTCCAGAAGATGTAGTAGCTGATCCGAACACAGACGAAGTTATTGTTAAGGATGTACCGCCAGGTGCAACGGTGACGGTCTATGATGAGAACGGTGGAGTCATCGGCACAGCAACGAACAATGGAGGCAGCACGGGTGAAGTAACTGTCCCGATCAATGGCGGCCTAGAGAGCAACCAGGTTGTGAAAGTGACGATTACCGAAGTAGACAAGACAGAAAGCACGAAGACTTCCGCAACAGCGGGGCTATCGGATGAGCAAGCAGTCGAAGAGGCAGCCCAAGAGGTTCGAATCATTTATTCGGAAGGCGATACTTGGGAAAGTGTAACTTCATCGATCTTCATGCTGACGGTTGGACCGCATGATACCAATGTTAGTTGGAGCTCAAGCAAATCGGGTGTCATCAGCATTCCGGCACCGGTTGCCAATAAGATTACAGCAGACGTTAATCGGCAGGCTGTAGAGCAAAGTGTGATCATAACCGCCAAAATTTCTAAAAACGGCTATGAAAAAACAAGAACCTTCCTGCTGATCGTCAAAGCTAATGGTGTAACGAAAACCGTAAATGAGCAGTATAGCAGAAATATTGTTGTTGAAGGTCAGACAGGATCCAATGAGAGCCTGCCTATCATTCGGATAGACGTTGTGAACACGAACAACTCGACCAGCATTATTGACAAAGTGATCATGACGGATACCACGACTCAATCTCTAATCACGAATAACACATCAGGCGATAAACAAATTGTTGTTGATATGGATGAGGTCGCTGGAGATGAGCCGGATGAATTCGCGGTGGAAGTGACGACCGGTTCTGTTTCACTGCTGGCCAACAATGGATTCGATTTGGATGTGCAAACTCAATATGCGACTTTAGCGTATACGTCTGCTATCATCCAACAGCTCGGATCGAACAAGATGGATCTGTTCATTCGTATCGTTCCGATCAAGGATGCTGCTGAACAGCAGCAGGTGAAGAATCGTCTTCCTAAGACGTATGAGAATAAGACGGTTGCTGTAGTTGGAACGCCTTTGGAGATTGAAACAAACTACAGAGGCTACAACACCTCACTATTCATTCCGTTTGCCAAAAACGGTATTGATTTGAACAATGTCGCACTTGACCGTCTTCGCATCTACATCGAGCATAGTGACGGGGAAATAGTCGTTGAGAAAGGTACGGTTGTACGTGATGGCGCTGGAACGCCAATCGGATTAATGCTGAACATCAATAAATTCAGTACGTTCACCATTATCGAGTTGAAAGATGTTGTTACACCAGGCGGACCGATTATCCTTCCATCGGGCGAGACACTGCCAATTGATATCGAAACAGGAGAGAACGGAAAAGGAACTGTTATCGAGAAAATGGATGTCAAGCGTCAGCCTGCAGGTGATGGAACGAAGAAGGATGAGCTGACTCTAAACGCACAGAAAGCAGCAGATACTGTACAAAAAGTTGCTGCAGCTGGACAACACAATGCGCGAATTGTAGTTCCGGATGCCAAGGATGAAGTATCTGAAGTTCTGCTGAATGTGGAGAAGGGCGCCATTGACAAGCTTGCTGAAGCGAAGGTTGCATTGGAACTGAAAACCGTAAACGGATTGCTCCGTATTCCGGTATCGTCATTCGGAACGCCAACTGGCAGCACCTCCATCAAGCTGACTCCGGTCAAAGATGCTGGCAAGCAGCAGGAGCTGCTGAACAACGCCATTCAGAGCAAGGAGCAAGAGAAGGACGTCAAGCCGAAGCTTGTGGGCCGTCCGTTGAAGGTCGAGTCTGCTTTCTCGGATAAAACAGCTGCGCTGATTCTGCCGATTCCGGCAGCATTAATTCCAAACGGTACGCAAGAGCGCGAGGCTTTCTTCGCATCTCTGGTTGTATATGGTGAGTTTGGACAAGGCGACAACTGGTTGAAGGCAGGTAAAGTAGTAGAGCTCGGCAATGGCACATATGGTGTAGAGATCGACGTATCCAAGAATGGTACTTTTGCCATTGTGGAATGGCCGATAGCCCATAAAGTCCATCACAAATACGTAAATGGTTATCCGGACCAAACCTTTAAGCCGGAACGCTCCATCACAAGAGCGGAAATTGCGGCAATACTGGCGCGCAATCTGCCTGCTGAACTATTTGGCGGTCAAGCAGATATCGCATACAACGATGTGAAGAGCAAGCATTGGGCTGCTCAATATATCAAAATAGTTACAGAAGCGGGATTGATGAAAGGTTATCCGGATGGCAGCTTCAAACCGGATGCGCATATTTCACGTGCTGAGCTGGCATTGATTAGCGCGACGTACAAAGAGCTGACAACGGATATCACGTTCAAGGCATCGGCTTATTATCCTGATGTTACGAAGCATTGGGCTGCCGGAGCAATCGATTCGCTGAATCAGACCAACATTATGAAGGGCTACCCTGACGGCACGTTCAAGCCGCAGAAATTGTTAACCCGTGCAGAAGCGGTTACGACGATTAACCGATTGTTTGATCGCGGCCCATTGTTCGGCGTAGAGAAATCAAGCTGGCCGGATGTTGCTGCAACGCACTGGGCTTTCAAGGAGATTGAGGAAGCCTCCAACGATCATGAGTATACCCTGCGTAATGCGGGTGGAGAAGATCTGATTCGTTTCATAACGACAGGAACTTCTTCCTAGAACAAAAAAATCGGAACTGTCCGAAAAGCCAATACCCAATGAGTCAGTCCCAAATGATGTGAAAAGATGCCTCCAAAACCACCACTGAAAAGTGGGATTGGAGGCATCTTTTAATTGTATATGGGGGGACTTAACAGCCTCTTCTTGATTCCAGATCGCCCACTGAGCAGGTTTCTGCATATTCATAATTTATCTGAATATGCGTACAGTCGCTTTTGAGCCGACAGCAGACCTGTTCCTCTTCCAGACAACAGTAATTCTCTTCGCCGCCGCCATAACCTGCAAGCTGCCGGGAGGTTCCCTAGCGTTGCCGTTCCCCTTCTCCAAGTCTGGTTTGAGGACAGAGTGACGGAGTAAGAAGCCTGCAAATGTGCATGCATTTCCGTCATATGATGCCATAATAGTAAATTTCCTGCGATCATGCATGAATTTGAGCAAAAATCAGCGGTTAAGAGGAAATGACGGTGAAATACCTGCTCTCTGGCAGGCATTTCACCGTTATGGGGTCAGAGTCGAGAAAAAAACTGCCGTTTCGCATGTTTCGCCTAGCTCGCAGCTCCTAGCTCCTAACTTGCAGATCCTAACTGAAGCTCGCAAGTTGCATCTCGCAACTAGCATCTAGCGTCTAGCATCTAGCAAGTTGCATCTAGCGTCTAGCAGCTCGCATCTAGCATCTAGCAGCTAGCGTCTAGCAGCTCGCATCTAGCGTCTAGCAGCTCGCATCTAGCATCTCGCATGTCTTGGCGGTTGAATGACGGATCATCCTCTGGCGAGAAGTACGTGGGCAGTCCCATGATCCATGCTCCCAGGGGCATTCCACATCGTACAGCTGCTGAAAGTGGGAGCTGAGATTTTCAAAAAGGACTTTCTGGACAGCCCCGATTGTTATTTGGTGACGGTGAATGTTATTGTAGTTCCTTGATTCGGAACACTGTAGATTTGAAGTCCTTTGCCATAGATTTGCTTGAGTCTCCGGTCTGTATTGAGCAGTCCGACTCCGGAAATTCCCGCATGTTCACTAATAATAGGCAAGCGGTTAAGAATTTCCTGATTCATTCCTACCCCGTTGTCCCCGATGCTAATTTCCGCATGGTCGCCATAGTCCGTAATTTGGATATGCAGCGTGCCGCCTTGAATGCGTCTGAGAATCCCGTGCCTGACGGCATTCTCAACCAGAGGCTGGATGGATAATGGCGGGATATGCAGCTGGAGATGATCCTCCACATCCCAGATCACGTGAAGTCTTTCTTCGAACCGTTCCTTCTCTATGAATAGATAAGCTTGAACGAGCCCAAGCTCATGCTGGATGGGAACGAGCCGCTCCGTATTCCGGAAATCGAAGCTTGCCTGCAAATAATCGCCGAATTTCTCAATGAGCGCAACCATTCTTGGTATATTGATTTCGCTCAGAGCAGCAATCGAATTTAAAGTGTTAAATAAGAAATGAGGCTGTATTTGTGCCTGGAGCCATGCGGCCTCCATGCGAAGCCGTTCGCGCACCGTTCGTTTGAGCTCGGTTAGGGCCCGTACCCGTGATCTCATTTCGGTCGCATCGATCGGCTTGGTCACATAATCGTTGGCACCTGACCGAAACCCGGCTTCTACGTCTTCAGCTCTGCTGCGGGCGGTCAGAAGCAGAATGGGCAGCTCTGAGCTGGTGAAGCGGGTTCGTATGGCACTCGTTAATTCGTAGCCGGACATATGGGGCATCATGACATCCGTAATGAGCAGATCCCATTCTTCGTTGTCCAGCATCGACAAAGCTTTCACTCCGCTTGTCGTTGTAACAATATTATAGTGATGCGAAGAAAGCATCTGAACAAGCATCATTAAATTCAACGGATCATCATCAACAATCAATACTTTGGGCAGATCGGCAGCAGGAGGCAACGGAGAGACGTTGTTCGGAGCACTCTCATCTGCTGTACTCACATCGGCTGAAGCCGCGGAGGCTGCTGCTTGCCCGCAAGCGGCTTCTATCTCGCAATCGGCAACTGCCGGAGCGGCTGGCTGCGATGCTTGCTGATTCACTTCATCAGGATGAGATAGCGACAGTGTAAATGAGAATTCGGAGCCTTGGTCTGGTGTGGAACGAACATCCAATGTTCCCCCATGCAGCTCCACCAATTGCTTGCTGATGCTCAATCCGAGCCCAATTCCGCCGCCAATCTCGCTGCTGCCGGAATCCCCTTGCTGATAGGGCTGGAAGATTGTCTGCTGTGCAGCTTCACTCATACCTATCCCTGTATCAGTGATCAGAATACAAGCCTTGCCGTTCTCTAACCGGGCATCGACGGTAATGCTGCCCTCATTCGTGTATTTCAACGCATTGTGTAGCAGATTGAATAAAATTTGAATCAGCCGGTTCTCGTCTGCATATACGGCAGGGAACGTATCTGGTATCTGGTTGATAAACCGGACAGGCTTGCCCTCTGTCATGAATCGAAGCATATCAAGCACACCAGCGGCGACCGTTTGAATGTGAATGCTGCTGGCTTGCAGTCGGATGCCGCTTTCCTTGAGCCTGGTCAAATCCAGCAGATCGTTTAATACGAATGACATACGGCGTCCAATCGTAATGAGAAGCTCGATGCTTTTGGCATTGGAGCTGTGGAGGGCATGGGTTTCGTTATCCAGAACGGATTGGGCAATGTTGAGCATACCGTGCAATGGATTCCGCAGCTCATGGGATGTATTCGCCAGGAAGTCGTCCTTTTGCTTAGCTGCCTCCTTCAACTGATCGGCCAGCCTATGGGTCTGGATCACAGTTCGAAAATAACGTTTGAAGCAGAAGGTAGCAATCATTAAAAATGTAAGGATCATATCAAAAGGGTAATAGATCAGCTCGACCCATAATGAATGTTTGACAATTCCCCACACGATGTTGAGCAGAATACTGATTGACCCCAGCAGCAGATAGATCGCGTCCCGCTCTTTCCTTAATGTTATCTGCAGTAGAATGACAGGAACAATCAGAAACGGTATGACGACGATTACAGCGGAAATAGCATTGATACCGATCATAAAATGAACCGGCATAAACAGAATGGTCAACATGAAGAATAGACTCAGCCATGAATACCAGCGAAAGGCGCGTACTTTGGAATATTCAGGGAATAAATGCTTGACGAACTCAAGCAGAAATATGGCGGAGCCGAGATAGGCAAATGATCTGATCTTGGAAATCCATTCATAGTCCATTGGAATCCAGACGAATAGCAGCATATCATCTGACGACAGTATGGTCAGAATCGCAAAGCTGACCAGCAGCGCCAGGAAGGGCAGAGCCTTGAGGCGTGTGCCGATCAGATACAGGATAACCGTGTAAATAACATGCATAAGAAGGACAATGGCTACGATCAGCTGCATATTAATGATAAACTGGCTCTCAGTGTGAACGGCAATGTCGCTTCCGAACTTGACCGGGAGGAATATCCCGCCCAAGCTCAGATTGTCGAAATTCGCAACCTGAATGGCGAGGTCGATTGTATCCTGATCTGTCGAGAAAGTAGCCGTATAAGGAGTGCTGCGAGCCTTGTAGCCCTCTTTCGTCACCGCTGGCTGGCCTGACTGGCCCAGCAGCTTGCCATTGGCATAGATTGCGGATGATGTCGGAATGCTTGCCGTCCGGATGCTGTAGCGTTGATCCGCATCGGGTTTAACAAGAATACGCAGCCGATAGGTCCCATAGCCAATGGGAGAGGGCTTGGAAGGGGATAATGCATCACCCCAGTTATGAGGAACATCTATATAGGTTCGGATTGTGCTTGAAGCGGAATCGTGTGCAGAGCCTGGCATGAGCAATTCATCGGGATAGAACGCCCACTGACCATCGAGTGAAAGAGCTTTGCTGGATGAGAAATCCCAGTCGCGCAAATCCAGCTGTCCTTGTACGGCAACAGGATGATCCGGAGTCCGGGTCAGATCGATCCACAGAAGTCGAATGCTAGTAATTAGAATTATGAATAGAATCAGGAGGGGGATAATCTGTCTTTTTGTCATCATAGGTTGGACAATTCGACGGAAATGGCAGAAATCCTTCCACGGGGCTCCTTAGCTGTCCTCGAATCTTCGAAAACATTCCCATTTATATGAAAATCAAGCCATTGTCTATCACGAATACTAGATTTGCTTCATATTCTAGTATTATCTCAAGAGGATGAGGAGGAGATCGAATGTCCAACAACACAGGTGGAACAGGTGGAGATCATACTGGTGGCGATCGCACTGGAGGTACAGGCGGCGACCGCACAGGCGGAACAGGCGGAGACAAAACAGGCGGAACAGGCGGCGACCGCACAGGCGGTACTGGCGGTTCTGACGGCCACAAATCAGACGGCCACAAATCAAGCGGCTACTAAGAAGAGCGCTGCTCGACAGCTCTTGAGGCATGGCGCATTGGTTGAGCTCGGGATGTAGCAGCAGCAATCGGGAAGAGGTTATCGCACAGTCACAGTCATGTGAAGAATGACTGCTGCGATGACCTCTTTCTTTGGCTTCCATGCAACAACTGCCGCACATATTTTATCGTCGCATCACAAACAATGTGAGTAAATGACGAGAGGGTGTGGACTGATCATGAGAAGGAATAAGGGACGGTTCGTATTGATGCTGACGTTGCTTCTGCTGCTGTCGATGGTGCCTGAACCGGATGTTGGTCATGCGGACAAATGGCTCACTAGCCGAGCGGATGCGGGAAAAGTCAGACAGTCTGAACGGCAAGTGGCTGTTGTTATTGATGATTTCGGCAATGGGATGGACGGCACCAACGAGATGATGGAACTGCCGATCCATTTCACCGCCGCTGTTATGCCGTTTATGCCAACAACCAGACAGGAGGCCGAGCTGCTGCACAAACGCGGACATGAGGTAATCGTACATTTGCCGATG
The DNA here is from genome assembly GCF_019443105.1 of Paenibacillus oenotherae. GTDB lineage: Bacteria > Bacillota > Bacilli > Paenibacillales > Paenibacillaceae > Paenibacillus_Z > Paenibacillus_Z oenotherae. The sequence goes on along the minus strand of NZ_JAHZIJ010000002.1, from coordinate 465,495 downwards.
GAGCCGGTTCGCGGAAAGCCTGAATGGCTTGGACCTGGTGCAATTACGACGAATCTCAGCGATAAAGAGATCCGCAAACGGGTAGAGGCAGCGATTAACGATGTTCCTCATGCCAGTGGCATGAACAACCATATGGGTTCAAAGGCAACCGCAGATGAGAGGGTTATGCGCATTGTCCTGTCGGTTGTGAAGGAGCACGGAATGTTCTTCCTGGACAGCCGCACGACTTACAAGACCGTTGTGCCTAAGCTGGCTGCAGAGCTTGGTGTCGAGCTGTTGTCCAATCAGGTGTTTCTTGATGATATCTATACGATGGCGCATATTGCCCGGCAGGTTGGTGTAATGAGCAAGCATTTGGAGTCCAATCCGTCCTGTGTCGTTATCGGCCATGTAGGACCTCCGGGCAAGAAAACAGCCGCGGTTCTCAAGGAATCCATACCGCGGCTGAAGCATCAGGTGAGCTTTGTCCGATTATCCGAAATGCTGGTATCTTCAGCGGAGAAGGATATAGTTCCGCACTCCTGAAGCGATGGCTGATGCAACCTGCTCCTGCTTGCGGGGATCGGTAAGCATGTGGCGATCCCCTTCATGGCTGATGAAGCCCATTTCGACAATGACGGCCGGCTGCTTGATAACATTAAGCAAATAGAACGGCTTGCCCAGCCGTGGAATAAAGCGTGTCTGCTGCTGTCTGTTCAGCGCATCCTGAATGCAGTAGGCGAGGAGTGCGCTCTGTCCTTCATCCTGATGGAGGACGAGGGGGCCGCGTACCTCTTTGTTTTTGGCCCAGTTAACATGAAGGCTGATGACGATATTCGTCCGGATTTCGCCGGAGAGCTGACTGCGCTGTGAGAGATCGCGCTTATGTCTGGATCGGCTTGGATGCCAGCGGTTGTCATCGCTGAGGGCATAGTCGCCGTTGCGGTTCAGAATGGCGCGAACACCGCTGCTGCGCAGCAGCAAATACACTTTTCTAGCTACAGCCAGATTGATGTCCTTCTCCAGAACTTCCTTGTAATGCGCACCGCCGTCGATTCCGCCATGTCCGGCATCAATGATGATATCAGCTGTCGGCAGTGCTCGCTGGTAATCGGGCTCATTCGGAAGTGCAGGGCTGCCGTTTATGGAATCCTCATCTTCTATACCTGTAATAGCCGCTGGTGTACTGGCGATGCAGCCTTCCTGCAGAATAAACCAGCTTGCAAAGCAAAATAAAGCAATTCGGAGCAGGCTTGTCCGTAATTTTGTAGGGCGATTCATTGTTTGCGATTCCTCCTGTATTCTGATCGTCAGTGCTGTCAGCAATCATTATCGGCTATTGTTAGCGTGGCACAGATGAAGCCAACTCATTCATGTTTGAATACCCTCTTTAGCGGAAACAATAAATAAGTGATACGAAAACAGCGAGGAGGAAGGAAATGATGGCGGACAAAAGCGAAGAGCTGATTAAATATATGACCGTTCAGGTTGTGCAATATATGGAGACCTCTCAGGAGGATAGGCGGCATAACCGCAAGAAGGCCAAAGCTGCCAGGGAGCCTTGGCTGACGCGATGGTTCGGTATAGCGCCGCTGGGAATTACGCTTTGGTGGCGTAATCGCGGCACTGTCAATGACGCTGCTGATCTTGAGAGCGTTGTAAGCGGAACAGGCAATGCCGGCGGACCGGCGGTTAAGGAAGTGCTCTAATAGTAGAAGCTGCCGTCAGCAGCAATTGTCTCTAGAGGGACATAGCGTGTTCCTTGCTGATCGAAGGCAACGAACAACGTTTCATTATTCCACAGATGGTACCCGATTGCAGGCCATACGAACAGCACATTCTCATTATACAGCTCTGCGGTATAGCGAACTTCCGACTTGCGGTCAAGCAAAGACGGCAGCTGCTTTACCTGATCCTTCGTAAGCGGAGGTTTGGTGAGCCATGGCATTCTTTCGTAAGGATCAAATGCCATATTCGTGCGTGCTGCTGACAACGTCCTGATGAGTGCTGCTTTATTGCTCTTGGGCTGAGGGATGGAAAGTTTGCCTGTCTGCTGCTCCCACTGCTTCTCGTCAATCGGGAGCATCTCTGCCGTCCAGGCATCCAGGAAGTAGGTCTCCCCTTCCGGAGTGACCCACTTCCACACGGCTTGCAGAGGATGAATATAATTACGCTCCAGCTTAAGTTTTTGGCTTGCGGCAGCGGCATAGGATTCGAAGAAGCCTTGTCTCACAAGTGACTGATACAGGATGTCAGGATCATAAGCGGGATGACCGCCAATCCCATATTCACCGAGTGCGAAGCCTCCGTCTTCAGTTGCATTCACAATCATGTAGCCAACGGGTTTATTATTCTGGTGCAGGGTGACAAGCCATCCGTGAAGGCCTGGGCCAATGGATACGATATTCCAGCTCGCCTTCTTCCAGGATTCGAATTGGGGCTGCTTGGATAGTGCATCGATCCAGACTTGTACCTGCTGCTGCACCTCTGTGCGATCTGCAGCTGGCGGAGGGCTTGAGCCTGGCTGTGCGGCTGAAGCAGCGGGCGTGCTTGCAACGATCAAGAACAGTCCAGTGTATAATATGGTTATCCATTTGCGCATAGGAAACTCACCTGCTTCTTCCTCTTGGATTGGCTTACCGCCATTGTAGCGAAGGCGTGCCGAGAAGGCTGTAGGAACCTGTCGCGCGGTGGGGGACATGCCCCGTTCTATTTTTGCCATTTCGCAGCGAAAAGGCACCTCTGATCTCAACTTCTTGTCGCATAATTGCTACCCGATCCCCTGGAGATAAAATATTCCGCAATTCATGGCGGATACCGTAATACGCGGCTCATATTGCCAGCGGATTTCATTCTGCCGCCGTTCATATTGCTCTTGAATAGCGGGGCGATTCTCTTCCTCTGCGGACTCCAGCAGCGGATCGTAGTAATGGTTTATCGTAGCCAGCTCATCCTGCAGCCTTGCCGCTGCTAATTCTGCCCAGCGAAAATCATAGCTTCTCAGTCTGCGCTCAATTGTCCCCTCAATAATAGTCACGGCCTTATTGAGCGTTACCGCATTCTTTGCGATGTGAACATTCGGCGGCAGGCGCGGCGTGAGCCGCAGCTTAAGGAGCCGTTCATGAAACCCCTCGGCACATTGCCCTGTCGTCAACGATACGCCGAAGGAATGGAATTCCTCGCGCTTCATGTCACAGGCGAATTCGATCTTCATATTAACCCCAAGCCAAGCCGTGTAGGGTGTTGAATGGAAGGGATGCGTCCCTCGCTTGTCCGGCTCTTGAAACAGACAGACATAGCTTCCGCCGCATCTGGCCGATTCGAACAGCTGTTCCAGCTTGCGCGAACCATAATGCAGCTCCTCCTTAGGAATACGGGAGGAAGTGTTCAGTGAACCATGCACATGGCCGAGAGATCGTCCCAGCGCCGCAGCTGCTGCCTCAGCCATGCTCCCTCCCTGGGCGGTACCTATTGTGCCTGGCAGAGCAGAGGATGCAGGTGCCGAAGCAGAGCTGCCGCCAAAGCTGCCGCTGGACTGATGGCTCGCATTCGCAGCATCATACTTGACCTTGTCCGTTATGAGCAGCATGGACATTGTCTCCGGGTCAGCGCCTGTGCGATCCACGAAGCTCCAATAGAAAGGCCGATTCGTCAAGTCGCGGTCAGCACGGGGGGAGAGCTTGACATGGAAATGCGACGGCGACTTCTCAATGATGCGGCATCCCGTTGATTCCAGATAACGCTGTACAAATTTGTGAACTTGCTTCTCGTTCATGGACGCACCTCCACTGTTTGGCCGACGACGGCATTCATGACGCTGTCCATGACGGAGACGTCGATGAGCGGCTCTTCGGCTTCCACTTCTTCCTTGACCCGGCTGATCGACTCGCCAAGGTCGTCAATCCGCTTGCGCAGTTCAGATGAATTGCCCGCTTCCAGCATTGCACGAGCCAGCTTCTGTTCGATGGACCCGTCCTTCTTCTCGAACCGTTCGAGAATATGATCGAGCTCCCCGATTACCAGCTCGAACAGATTGATCTTCTCATGAAGCAATCCGACAATATGCTCTTCTATCGTTCCTAGTGTGCATAGATTGTATATTTTGACGTCGCTTGTCTGGCCGAGGCGATGGACGCGCCCGATCCGCTGTTCGACCCGCATCGGATTCCAGGGCAGATCGAAGTTGATAATATGATGGCAGAATTGAAGATTAATGCCTTCGCCGCCTGCTTCCGTGGCAATCAGCACCTGGGCGCGGCCGCGAAATAAATCCATCATCCAATCTTTCTTACCCCGATTCATGCCTCCGCGATACGGGACAGCAACAATATTATTAGATTTTAAATATTGCAGCAGGTATTCCTGTGTCGCCCGATACTCGGTGAAGATGATAACCTTCTCATTCATTTCCCGGACGAGCTCCATCGTTTTCTCCGCTTTGGAGTTGGCTTGAATGCCTTTAATCACTTCAACAAGCTGCCATATTTTCGCGCGGACCGGTGAGTCCTCGGATGTCTTTTTAAACATATTGACAAGCGTTAGAAACACGGCGTCCCGGCTGCTGCACACCTCGCGCTGAAGGGTCACAAGCGACAGCATGCTGGACAGGTCGCCGCCGCTCTCATCGTAGCGTTCCCGCACGAAGGAGGTGACCGCATCATACAGAGCCTGCTCTTCCGGGGAGAGGGACATTTCGATATTTTTGACGATACGCTTGGTGAACTGAATGCCGCCATCACCGCGCCGATTGCGGATCATGACGGTGGAGAGTGCCTGCTGAAGCTGATCCTCATTCTTGGGCACACGCTTGTCTACGACAAAATTAGCGGCAAAATCACTCTGTCCCCCGAGCTGTCCGGGCTTGAGCAGGGTAATGAGATTATAAAGCTCGTCCAGATCATTCTGCACCGGAGTTGCGGTCAGCAGCAGGCAGTATTTCTTGCGGAGCTGGTTGACGAATTGATAGTTTGTCGTCTTCTTGTTCTTCAGCTTGTGCGCCTCGTCGATGATAATAATGTCATAGTCTGTACCGAGCAAAATAGGACGGTGCGGATCGCGCTTGGCCGTATCGATGGAGGCGACGACCACATCGTACTGCCAGGTATGCTCCTTCTTCTGTGCAATGGCGGAGATGCCGAATTTCTGATTCAGCTCGCGCACCCATTGCAGCACCAGGGAAGCGGGAACGAGAATAAGCGCACGGCGGACGAGCCCGCGAACCATATATTCCTTCAAGACGAGCCCGGCTTCTATCGTCTTGCCGAGTCCGACCTCGTCTGCAAGAATGGCCCGGCCGCTCATCTCATGGAGCACTCTGCGGGCGGTGCTAATCTGATGCTGCATCGGCTCAAAGGCAGGCAGGCTGCGCAAGCATTGCAGATCATCGAAGCTGCCGATCAGCTTCGTCTGCTGGGCTTCAACGGCGAGCTGGTACATGGACCAGTCATCCCATGGGCCGTTGCGGTCTACGCGTTCCTGAAGATTATGAAACCAGGAGCGGTCAAACTGGATGTCAGCATCAGGATGGAGCTTGCGACTGTGAACAGCGGACGGTTGTTCTCCCTTGAATGTGTTGTTCGTCGTCGAGTGCATGCCTGGTAGGCTCCTTTCCGGGGATGGATTCCTTTTAGTATGGCCTTGTAGGGAGGATTTCATAAGAATCAGGGGGACAAAAAATATCGAATTCGTCAAGTCGGCTAAAAGAAAGTAAAACATGCGTTCGAAGCAGATAATAGAAGAACAGCTGTCCTCTGGATGCCAAAGCTGCTTGAAATTGAACGAATACGGCTCTTTGAATCAATATATTGTATGTTATAATAGATTCATAACACAATATATAGTAATTTTTATGTATTTCTACTACCTTGAGCTGATATGTGGGAGGCGTACTTGGAATGGTGACGAAGCAGAGTGGGCAGCTGGAAGGGCTTAGCGAGAAAATTTTTCTGGATCGGTATGCATGGAAGAACGCGGATTCGAACGATACGAAGGTCGGCGATGTTGTCCTTGTATTAACGAAGGATGATCCTAAATTTCCGGCGAAGGAAGTCGGGGAGGTCATCGCTCGCAGCGGCAGTGAGGTTACGGTGCGTCTGCGCAGCGGAGATCTTGTTCAATCCTCTGTCGAGAAGCTGACGCTTACGGTCGAGAAGACGCCGGGTGAAATGTGGGACCGGCTCGCGGGTGCAATCTCTGCCGTTGAAGAGACGACAGAGAACCAGAAGCTGTGGCAGGAGCGGTTTCGCTATGTCCTTGACGACTGGAAGTTAGTTCCAGGCGGTCGAATCGCTGCCGGAGCTGGTGCTAGCGAGGAGTTGACACTGTTCAACTGCTATGTCATCCCTTCTCCACATGACAGCAGAGGCGGTATTATGAAGACATTGTCGGAGATGACGGAGATTATGGCCCGCGGCGGCGGTGTCGGCATTAATCTGTCTTCTCTGCGGCCGCGGCGGGCAATCGTTGCGGGTGTGAACGGCTCTTCCAGCGGTGCGGTGTCATGGGGCGGATTGTTCAGCTATACGACAGGGCTTATTGAACAGGGCGGAAGCCGCAGAGGCGCTCTTATGCTGATGATCAACGACTGGCATCCCGATCTGCTTGATTTTATAACGGTGAAACAATCAATGGGTCAGGTGACGAACGCGAATCTGTCGGTATGTGTCAGCAATGACTTCATGCGGGCGGTGAAGGAGGATCTGGACTGGGAGCTGGTATTCCCTGATACGAAGGATCCGGAATATGACGGTCTCTGGGATGGCGATCTGGAGAAATGGCGCCAGCGCGGCGGCAAGGTTATTCCGTACAAAACGGTCAGCGCACGCGAGGTGTGGCATACAATTATTGAGTCAGCCTGGAAATCAGCAGAGCCTGGCGTTGTATTCATGGAGTACTACAACCAAATGTCCAACAGCTGGTACTTTAACCCGATTATTTGTACGAACCCTTGTGGAGAACAAGGGCTGCCTGCATGGGGCGTATGCAATCTCTCGGCGATTAATCTGTCTAAGTTTTACGATGAGGCCAATGGGGATGTTGCATGGGATGAGCTGTCCAAGGTTACCCGGTGGTCGGTTCGTTTCCTCGATAATGTTATTGATGCGACGCCGTATCATTTTCCGGAGAATGAACAGAACCAGAAGCGCGAGCGGCGAGTTGGGCTTGGCACTATGGGGCTTGCGGAGCTGATGATCAAGCTGGGCATCCGTTATGGCGACCCGGAGTCGCTGGTGTTTCTCGATAAGCTATATGGCTTCATCGCCCGGGAATCCTACATGGCCTCGACAGAAATTGCTGCTGAGAAGGGCTCATTCCCTGCTTTCGAGGCTGACAAATATGTGCAGAGCGGATTTATGCGCCATATGATAAGCGAATTCCCTGAGGTGGGAGAGGCGGTCAAGAAGCGCGGCATCCGCAATGTGACGGTCATTACCCAGGCGCCTACGGGCAGTACAGGTACAATGGTCGGCACATCAACGGGCATCGAGCCGTATTTTGCCTTCGAATACTACAGGCAGAGCCGGCTCGGCTATGACAAGCAACTGGTGCCGATCGCACAGAGCTGGAAGGATGCCAATCCCGGGCAGGAGCTGCCGGATTACTATGTGACGGCGATGAGCCTGTCCGCAGAGGATCATATCCGGGTGCAGGCGGCGATTCAGCGCTGGGTGGACAGCTCCATCTCCAAGACGGCGAATTGTCCGGGCGACTTTACCGTTGAAGAGACGAAGCGGTTGTATGAGCTGGCCTTCGAGCTTGGCTGCAAGGGCGTAACGATCTACCGTGACGGCAGCCGGGATGTGCAGGTGCTGAGCACGGACAAAGCGGAGGAGAAGCCTGCGGAGGATAAGAGCAGCGTTGGCGCTGCTGCTAAATCCGGCGAAGGGAATGGAGCAGCAGAGATCGGCGAAGCGAATGGAGCAGAGGCAATTGGTGCATCAGTGCCCGCCGCAGCGTCTGCGGAATTTGCAGAAGCGCCAGTCTCGTTGAGAGCGGCCGAGCAGGTGGTGGACAAAGCCTACAAGAGCCGTCCGCAGGTGCTGCGCGGCGCGACATACAAGGTGAATACGCCATTCGGAATGGCGTACATTACAATCAATGATCTGAATGGGTCGCCGGGTGAAATCTTCCTGAATGTCGGCAAGGCTGGCTCTGACGTATTCGCGATGGCAGAGGCGCTTGGGCGTGTATGCTCGCTCTTCCTGCGTTACGGCGATCACGGCAACAAAGTGAAGCTGCTGATCAAGCATTTGAAGGGAATCGGAGGCTCCGGCGCCATCGGATTCGGCGTGAACCGCGTAGAGTCCATTGCCGATGCGGTGGCGAAGGCACTGGAGAATCATGTGCAGCTGGATGATGCCGCAGACGGAAGCGGAACGGCGGCGGTCTATGCTGATGAGAGCGCGGCCGTTCAGCAAGGAACTGGCGGAGAGCTAGTGGATGAAGTAGCTGCTCCCTACTTAGCTGCTAAAGGAACAGCGGCCATCACATCCAGAGATCTATGCCCATCCTGCGGCTCGGCATCTCTGATTAATGTGGAAGGCTGCAAAACCTGCAGCAACTGCGGCTATAGCAAGTGTTCATAATGAGGTGATTGAACCACGGAATAGCTATATACATGTGAGGAATCTTCAAAGTTGCCAAAATGAACACAACTGATAATAATTTTGTCTCACGAAAAGTGAGAGAAGTCGATGATATACAACGTTGTGTATAAACATTCATTTTGGATAAATATACATTAAATCGAATAATAATTAAACAAGGAGCTGTAGGCCATTTGCCAACAGCTCCTTGTTTAATTAATATTTTCAACGGGATACGTGTTCTCCTTGTCGTTCCGCTCGTCGTGTAGCACGATTTTATGTGGTCCTTTTAAAAGCAATACTTGCTATCGGCGTATGTACTTGATTTTAATTGGATATGGATTATGACGTAGCCCAGGCATAGAGGGGGTAGCGTCCTTTTTTTGAACAGGTGGGATGGTTCAATACAGTCCTTAGGTTTGATAGGACTTTATGTTTTCGGATAGATAAATGGAACATATAAGCAAGTGGGCATTATTTCAGCGGTGAAACCGATCAATCGCTTTTTCTGGTTATTTTATACTCCGTTAGGGAGACAAGAGTGTGAGGGGGGCTGATTAGTCACTTGCTTCACGATCACTGAATTACCGAGAGTTTACTGTAATTGGAAATACAGTAAAAAATTAGAAGTAGAAGGCAAAACGTGGGTAGCGTCAGTCGGTTTGTGTATCCAGAGTGCAGGAACTCATTGTAAATTGTTTGGGTGGTGTATCCCAAGCGAAGGCGCGGAGCTTTAGCCCTGCACCTCTTGCTGTACATAGATGCAAACACTTTCTTTGTCTTTTCCATGCTAAAGCCTCGGATGATTCTTTGGCTCCATTGATCGTTGTAGTCCGTCACAACCAAGTAAACGATCTTCTCTACAGCATCGATGTTCGGCACACTAATGTCTTTCGGATACTTGTAAAAGGTGAGTAGTACCGGCAGATTCGATCTACAGGTTGCGAGTCCGCGAGGATACTGTTTCGCCCACTTAAGCTCTACAGCGTGGAACAGACGAACTCCTTCTTCGTAGCATTGCGCATTATTAACTTCTTTAAGATCACCCATGAACTGGACCTTGTCTTTGACTCGAATCTTTGGGAACTTACTGTGCTTCTTGTGGACGACGCAATGCTGGTACATCGATCGGCTTTGGATACACTCTGTGGAAGGCCATCTCAAGTTCGACTAGGCCATCGAACACTCTGATAAAGATTTCCCTTGCACTGGTTCAAATTCTATTTCTTCTTCAGAAGGCTTGTTTTCATACAAATTCATGAGGGCCTCTGTTTGTCTAATTAGCTAGAAAGATGTGAGATACGCATCAATTACTCCTGTACATTGAGTTATTATATGTACGAAGAGCCTCCAAACAAGTTTTTAAATATTCTCCCTCCGTGGAAGTGACAATTTCCCTTTCCCCATTAAGGAACAAGACCGATAAATTTAGTTTTTTTGCAGTTTCCAACAGTTCATTTTGGTATTCCAGATCATCTACTTCATTTCGGTCTTTCTCCAGGTTTTGATTCCCATAAGAAATACTTTCCTCGTGTAATTTACGGAAAAACTTGAGGATATAGGGAATTACTTTTAGCTTATCCCTTTGGCTAAATTCCTCCTTTAGTACAATCTCTATTGTGTCTATTAGTACGCTTCTCGAACCCATGCCGATTTCACTAAGGTTAATTTGATCAAAAATACAAAAAGGGCGAAATCCATCAATTTTAAATTGTCGTAAATGATCGATAATAACTGCGAGTTGTGGAGATGTTGAATTGAAAACTAAACTTTGTAAAATTTGATCAACCATTTGATCTATTTCTGAAAAGGTTTCCTGGACATCGTTTGGCGCTTTCTCTATATATCCGGCAAAAACTAATTTATTCGGATTGCCATATAGTACTTCTGCCAGTGCACGGTTTACATCTTCAGAAGCAGGAGGTTTTTTGCCGGTTTTTATTTTGCTTATATAAGAACTATCTATAGATAAATTTTTTTCTTCATAAAGCTCTTTGCTTATTTCCTTTAGTGTTTTGCCGGAAGTTTTAATGTATGAACTAAGTAATTTAGCATAATAACTCATTGTTTTAGAACGCCTCCTTTGACTTATTGTGCATCAAGATGCCCAAAAAGTCAAAAATTTCTTGACAGATCAACAGCGAATTACTATTATAAAAATGACTTTAAGGTCAATTGTGACCAAAAAGACAACGGAGGTGTAAAATGCGTGACCCGTTTTTAAGAAGAAGACCAGTTCCTTTTCCTGACGAGAGTATAAGGGGATATATTGTTCGATTAGCTCATTTAAATCGCACATCGCCACGAAATATATATCAAAAATCATCATTACTGACGGGAACTGTTCCAAGGAGCCTTCTAATGATTACGGATAAAGTTCCATTATCCAAACTTCAAGATCTCACATTAATCGAAGAATCAAAATTATATGATCTAAGTTTTTATTCACTTGCCGGTAAGTATAGGGATAAAAGGGAAGATTTAAAAATTTTAAGACGTATTAGTGCTAAAGGTTTTTGTTCCGTATTCTTTTCACAAGTTTGTCCTATTTGTCTAAGCGAGAAAGATTTCCACAGGAAATTGTGGGAATTAAGAATGATTACGACGTGTCATTTGCATAAGTGTAGGTTGGTATCAACTTGTCCTCAGTGTGGGAAGATTTTGTCTCCTTATCGCCGTTTTGTTACATATTGTGATTGTGGATTTGATTTACGAAAATGCAGTGCTAAATATGTTAATTCGTCGGATATTTTATTACCGACCTATATTAACGAAAAATATTTTACTGGGATTAAGACAATTCATTTAACAGAAGAGTTTCAGCAGCTTAGTTTCCGCCATTTTCTCTACTTGCATATTTTTTTATATGAATACATTTTTAAGTGTGAGTTTTCTCAGTCTGACTTACAGTATTCGGCTTCCTTTAAACCTGAAATTATGCACCAAGTATCATTAAAAACATTTGAAATTTTTATTGGTTGGCCAAAATCTTTTTACGAATTTATAGAAACGTATAGAATAACACCTAAAAATAGTAGTTCTGGAATTACTAAAGAATTTGGAAGGTTTCATTATCAATTAATAGAGAAATTATCTTTAGAAGAGTTTTCTTTCGTATTAAATACGTTTGTTCAGTATTGTGGAGATATTCCTTCAGACCCTATTTTGAAACAAGTGAAAAAACAATTATCAGATTTTTTAACAAGGAAGAGAAGAAAGATGATATTTCCCTTCAAAAAGATAATTTTATATGCATTAAAAGTGCAGCTGAAATCCTTGGAGTTAATGTTAGGGTAATTGATGGTCTAATAAGCAAAAAAATAATACAAATAGTTAGGGGTAAACATGCTCATAGATTTTGTCTTCTTAATAGTATTAACAACATCATCCAAACAATTCGTTCGTACAATCTAATGGAAGATGAATCTTTAGAAAGTAGAGATAAAGAAATAGTTGAGTTCAAAAATATCGATAGGATATTAAGACGCAGAATAAGCTTAGTTCAATTTATTGCCGATGCCTTAGAAGGCAAGATTTTTGCTTGTGTGGTTAATTCTAAGGAGAATGGGCTCAATCAGTTCTCCTTTTTTAAAGAGGATGTGGAACAGTTTATAAGTAACGGTACGATTCCAATTGATGAAGCAGCTCGACAACTGAATGTAACAAAACAGTCTCTAAGAGGATGGATAAAGATGGGTCTTATAAAACAAAATACTAATAATAGGTTCTATTCACTGAATCTTGAGGAAATAAAAAAATTCAAATATCACTATATACCATTGACTGAACTTCTAAAATTACATCCACATATTAATAATGTTTCATCTCTTTTTAGTTATCTAACGAATAAAGATATTTATCCGGTTACTGCCCTTCGAAAGGATCGCTGCGTAGCCAACCTATATAAAAAAGATCAGAAATTATTACGTGCAATGGGACTGGAATCATGGAATTAATTTATTGTTAATCGCTAGGTTTATAGATTCATAGAATTGGAAAAGCTTGAAATAAAGAAGGAGGTAAAGGACATGAGAAGGAAGCCGGCACGAAAAATAAAACCGGTTAGAGGTAAACATTATCGATGGAAAGTTCCTTTGTTGAAAAACGGGGAAATGATAGATTGTGAGAGTCGATTAGAACGATATTTTGTACGTTTGCTCGATTTTGATCGCAATGTGCTTGAGGTGGAATCACAGCCTATCTGCATTGCGTACTCATACAAAGGTAAGTCAAGGAAATACTACCCGGACTTCAAAGTTATTACTTCAGATGGACAAGTCAGAATTGTTGAAGTTAAGCCTAAATCAAAGACACAGCATCCGAATAACGTTATTAAGTTCATTATCGGTAAAATGTATTGTGAGACAAAAGGCTGGGAGTACCAGATTGTTACAGAAGGACAGATATTTAATGGGTTTATTCAAGAAAATATAGATATACTGCGGGCATTCGGTCATGAAGTAACTTCATATGAGGACTTAATTTATCTTCTTAATATGTTAAGCAATACCGGTACTTGTACGATTGAGGTGTTGCAGTCCAATTGTAGCAACTTGGATCCTGAAGTTTTCTACAAGTGTTTGTATAAACTGATTTATCATCAGAAAGTTTATGTAGATTTATACACTGAAGTCATTAATGAGCATTTGCTCATTTCATTAAATAACAAGGAGGAGTTATAGATATGCAAGGGTTCTCTTTTGTACCAGGAATTTACTTTCGGTGGAGTGAAAAAGAATTCGTCGTTAGGAAAGTTATTGAAAATAACGACGTTGAGGTAACGAACTTATCATATGATACTGTAGAAGTTTTTTCCCTGAATGAACTATTAGAAGCATGGTCTGATGAAACTCTGGTTGTAAAGCGAGATTTTAAGGCGGAAGAGGCAAAGATCACTCAACACGATGTTGAGTTGTTAAGCGATGAAGAGAAACAAATTATCGAACTTCGATATAAAGTTCTTGAACCGATACTATCTGGAAAAGTAAAATCCAGAGAGTATAGTGAATACATTGATTCATTGCCGGAAGAACAAAGGAATTTGGTGAATTCCACTTCGACATTATATCGATGGAAACGAAGGTGGGAAGAAACGCAGGATAAAAGAAGTCTGTTGCCTCGAAATGATTTAAAGGGCGTTAAAACATTTAAGGTGTCAACGGATGTACAGGATATCATTGAAAGGCTATTAGTTAAATACGACAAGCAAGGACTAGATGTCTCGAATAGAAGAATTCACATCGAGATGGAAAAAGAAGTGAAAGAGATAAACTCTACCCGTACCGATGATCACCAAATCGAACCTTGTGGGAGAGCAACGACTAATCGGATCATTCAACACCTAAGGAAAACATACTTAAAAGACAAGGCAAGGTATGGTGTGGTTCAAGCAAATCTAAACAAAAATGGCTCAACAACTGAAGTGTACGTCGAACGGCCATTACAAAGGGTTGAAATTGATTGGACACCGCTCGATTTGTTTGTTGTTGATACATATTCAGGAAAGACGGAAAGATTCTATTTAATCCATGCAGTAGATAAAGCAACAGGTTATGGGCTTGGATATGAGTTGTGGCTGGGCGAGCCTAACACAAAGGCGATAAAACAATGCATGTTGCATGCAATGTTTCCGAAGACACATATTCGTTCATTGTATCCAAGACTGCAGCATGACTGGGCAGCATATGGGAAACCGGAAGTAATCGTAGTGGATAATGCAAAAGTTCATGATGCCGAGGACTTGGTAGAATTCTTCAGTCTCATAGGTATTGAAGTGCAATTTTGCCCGGTAAAGGCAGGCCATCAAAAAGGTACAATCGAAAGAAGGTTTCGTACCTTGAATGAGAAGGTTTTTCATAGTATACCAGGAACCACATTCTCAGATCCTAAAATGCGTGCACTCTATGATTCAACCGGAAAGGCTTGTCTGACATTAAAAGCATTACATGAAATTGTGCATATTACAATTGTTGATCTCGTTGCTAATGACTACAGTATTGCACTTGGTGGTACACCTGCTTTCCTATGGGAGCAGGGTTTAAAAGATTGGCATGTACATCGTACCCTTCCGATGCAGAAAAAAGATCTGATCATGCTGCTTTCAACGGGAATTGATTACCGCACGATTACTAATAAAGGAATCGAGCTTGAAGGGCAACATTTCCAAAGCAGTTCATTGATGAAATTATTTGATTATATGAATAGAAAAAAGAAAGACAGAAGAGTTCGAGTGCGGTTTAATCCATCAGATATGCGTACAATTTATATTTTGGATGAAACCACAAATCAATACATCGAGGCATACCCTGTGAAGAACAGCTTACGAAAGAAAAGCATTGATGAAACTCATCCGGTTCATATCGCGCAATTAAAGTATTATAACCTTCGTAAAAATAAGGAGTACAACGATTTTGATACTACTCATCTGGCCCATGCGTATGAACAGATAGAGGATATTATTCATAATAGTCGCAGAGAACTTGCTCAACTTGAGAAGTTACCAGATGATTTGAGAGCAGTGGAACATAATAAGCATCTGTCTTCCATTCAACATCTACATGAAGCTCAACTTGCCCCTGAAGGGATAGAAACCTTAAAGATCATTAGCGAAAAAGAAGAGGAAACGGTCAAGGATAACGGAAAAACAGCCGTTAAATCCAAACCAAAAGTGTTTAAAAAAGGGAACTCTTATCAATCTGTCAACAATGACTCGAATGGGATTGTTCGGGAATCTTCAGATTCAGAAATGCCTCCATTACTGTTTGATGATGATTTGGATGAAGATTGGGATGTTACTGTTTAAAAAGAAAGGAGAACCGTCCGTGAGTATAAAAAAGTTAATGTTTCAGACGCTTTCAGGGAAACCTTTATCTTTCCGTGATCCAGAATATAAGTTGCGGTTAGAATACATGAAAAAAATGATTGTAAAACATCCTCAGTATCAAGAAGTATCTGATGAATTGGAAGAGCTTCATATTACTTCGAAAGATTCAGTTCAGGCTTCACACCTGAATCTTTGTGGGCAAACCGGAGTAGGCAAGACAACGGTTGTAAAAGAATATGCAAAGAAATTTCCCAAGAAACATGTAGGTTCGGAAACGATAATTCCTGTACTTTACCTGAAGGTTCCACCGAGGTTAAGAACACCTAAAGCATTGGCCTCCAAGATTTTAGCAGAGATGGGCGATTTATTCGCTAATTCTGGTACAGATGAGGAATTGGGCAGGAGAATTGTGGATTTTGCAAAAGATAGCAAAATGGAGATGCTTATTCTTGATGAGTTCCAACACCTAATTGATCGGGACACTCAAAACGTTTTAGCAACTGCTTCTGACTGGCTGAAGCTCCTTACAGAAGAACTCAATATTCCGGTTGTTTTGTGTGGTTTGCCGGAATCGAATGATATTTTTGAGTACAATGAGCAAATAGATGGAAGGTATCCACGAAGGATATTACTTGAGCCTTTTGGCTTTGAGGATCAAGAGCAGCAGAGGAGCTTTAGGATGTTCCTGAAATATATTGATGAAGAACTTCCATTTCCAGAGCACTCTAATTTAAGTGATCCATTATTGGCTTCCAAGATCCATTATGTCACAGAGGGCGTACCTCGTTATGTTAAAGACCTTATGATTGAAGCGGCAAAATTATCCTTGAAACGAGGGTTCGATCGTATAAATGAGGAATCTCTTCATGACGCTTTTAACAGAATCACACGTTCAAACCAACGGTATGCCATTAATCCATTTTTGGATTCAAAATTTGAGTATTTTGCCGAGCTTAAAAAACAGCAAGCTAAAATAAAGGCTTTTATTGACGAAAGGCAATCAAACTCAAAACGCAAAAGAAAGAAAACTTCATAATTAATAATATTAAAACACTTGTCCTAAGCAAGTGTTTTTTGGTTTATTAAAGAGACTGTAAGGCAATACTAGGTTAATAGAGAGGAGTGTTCTTATGCTTCTTAGAAGACCTAGTAAATTCCCGAAGGAAAGTGTGTCTAGTTTCATTTTTAGACTCGCAATAGCTAATCACCGACCTGTTAGTACGTTCCTATCATTATTTGGTATTCGTTGGGCGAATTGGTTGAAAAATTCGTTTTCAAACGAACAATTAAGAAAAATAGCAGAACGGGCGAATATTAATCCCTCCACCCTAGAGGATGGATTATTCCATTGGTTTGAGTCGGACGCTTATTACCTTAAGAATAGGGTGAAGTTTTGCCCGGATTGTTATAGGGAGAGTGCGTTTCACCGAACGTTTTGGGGACTCATACCAATAACAACTTGTTTGCAACATAATTCTCTCTTATTAGACACTTGTTCAAATTGCGATACCCCAATAAAGTTGGAAGAACTAATGATAGGAGTCTGTAAAAAATGCCAGAATAAATTTAAAAAATTCGAGGCGATACATGTAGAGGTAAACTCAATCATTTATGAACAACAAGTTGCTATTCAAAACTCTCTTCATACTAACTCCAAAATGTTGTCTATAGCTAAAGGTTTTAGTGCATATCAATTTTTGTTGTTAGCCAAACATAGCTTCCACCTTCTGGAACAACTTCCGTCTTTTCTAGATGAGAATCGGAAAAATAAAATATTTCAAAATCATTCCGGTGGCTACAAGAGTAACCATTCCGCAGCTGAATCCTACGCTCTCGTGTTCTGGTCCTATCAAGATTTTCCTCACCGTTTCAATAAGATGTTAAGCAAATTTGTGGAAAAGCCACGGCGAACGTTATACATGCAGAAGAAAGTATTCGAGTCCCTATTTAATAATGAAGGATTTGAAGTAATTAAACAGGAGTATGAGCTGTTTTGGGCAATGGAATTAGAAAAAGGAACTGTAAGAAGGAATTTATCTGTATTTAAGAAAAATACTGACCTATTGGAACAAAAAGGACATTATAGGAAAGAAGAAACTAAGCAATTAACAGGAATGTCATACCCGAAGTTGGAATCACTTCATGAAGCCGGAACGATTAGTATTATTTCAAGGAAAAACGGGGGAACAATGCAACATTTCATTGATAAAGCTTCGGTTACTTACCTTTTAGAAGAGAAACAAAACTACATTAATAAAAGAGAAGTTGCACAGATACTTGGCGTTCAAAGAGCATCTGTTTCTCAACTTTTAAAGGAGGGTTTGCTAAAGGAAGCAGGAACTGTTTTCAGTCCCTATAAGCTAATTCGACATAATGAAGTCTTGGAACTATTGAAGAAGTCAACAGGACTGCTAAACATCCATATAGAAGGGCTCAAGTTTCACCAGGTACTTATCAAATACTCAGTGAATGGGTTAACGATTTGCAAGCTATTAAAATTAATACATCAAAAAGCATTAAGTCCTCAATTGGCTGTTCCGAATGGTAATCTATCGGACGTTTGGTTTTGGGAAGACGAACTTCAGCAGTGTAATGAATTACTGAAAACCGAGAAGAAAAACAAGGACGGATTATATATGAAAGATGTATTGGAGTATTTGAATATTGGAGAAAAAAAGCTGAAAAGGCTCATGGATAGTGGGGAATTGAAACCAGACAGAGTGATCGTTTGGAAAGATGGGCGAAAGCGGTATTTGTTTCACGTTACACGGATAGAAGAATTTAAAAAGAATTTGAGATGAATTGGCCCCAAAAAGTTGTTGAGTTTTCTGAATTAAAGGTCTCTGAATCGATCACCTATGGGTTGGGTTAATACCGAATAAATGCAAACGTCAAATATCAACATGTGGTTTAACATAGTCTAAATTAAAAATAGTCAGGGTCAAGACTAGAGAAAGTGAGTATTTTGGATGTCATCAGAGAAGGGAAAATGAAAGAGGTGTTCACATTATTACGTCAGATGTTGTTTATATTTAGTTTCGAAGAATATAAGAAAAACCAAAACTCTTTAGAGTGGAATCTTGTGGTAATATTAGGTATAAGGGTCGAATTATTATTAGTAAGTGGTGCTTAACAGTTATATTTAAATGGCAAAGGGATGATTGCTAGTGATTTTTGTCAGTAGAAATGACGCAAGACTGCCGGCTTGGTTCGAATCTCAGAAAGCAGAATTTATAAAATCTGAAATAGAGAACTTCTACTCAGATATTCCAAATGAATTATTAGAACAACGCAGTCTAAGAGAAAATCAAAACTATAGTAGAATATTATCCCAGTTTTCTCGTAACCCCGAAATCCGATCAGAATTAAAAATGTTGTTTTGTAATAAGTGTGCTTTTTGTGAATCATCACTCACTGAGTTATATGTTGCCCATTTTCGCCCCAAATCTCTTTATGAGTGGTTGACCTTTGAGTGGGATAATCTGGTGCTTTGCTGTCGTGAATGCAATAAAGCCCAGGGTGCCGGATTTCCGATAAAAGGAAAACGCGGCAAGGTATTGAGTTCAATTGAAGAATTGCGAGAAACGGAACTTAGTTTATTAATTGATCCTTGCTATGATATCCCAGAGGAACATATTGCATTCGATTATGATGGGAATATCTTAGCTCTGACAGACAGAGGAAACGAAACAATTCGTGCTTTTGAACTGAATCGTCCTTCCTTAGTACGCAGTAGGAAAATGCGAATTAACGAAGTAGAATATCTAATTAATCGACTGAGAAATCAATTTGAAAATAATCCTACACAAGATATATTTAATCAGCTAATGTTTGAAATTGAACCCTCTCCTGATCAGCCTTTTCAAGGATGCATAAGATCTGTGTTCAAAAATGTATTGAACAAATTACAAGAAAAATTAGAGTTTGAAGAGTCCAAAAGCATTGTTGATTCTCTAGTTAGGATTAATGTTGTAGGTGAACTTGTGAATCATCGTACAAAAACTAGAAAAATATCTTCTGTTAGAGTTGTGAATCTCCTTGATATGGAAGACTGTGATATTCATATAAACGAAACTGACGGATCAAATTGGCTGATGGTCTTGGGGGAGAATGGTACCGGAAAAAGTACACTGCTAAAACTACTAGCTATTAATCTAGCAGGAGAAGAAAAAAGGCGTTCTCTGAGTCAGGGGAGTATGTCCCCCAAAGAGTTGGTGAAACACGGAAAGAGTTCTGGCTATATTCAAATCGTGTTTACAGGTGAACCGGTAATTACGCGTCAATTAATTTTTAATTCTGACAATACTTGGACTGGCTCGGCGGATCATCCATTTGGTGGAAAAGTACTTAGTTACGGACCCGTTCGAATTGTAACGAAAGAACTTAATGCTCATGACATCATTCAAAATCAATTTATGCCATATTCATCCCTCATGGACATGAACATGTGGCTCGTTGAAAAGTATAAAACTGAAAAGCCAATCTATTCTGCAGCTGTTCGATGTATCCGAACAATGCTACCTTTATCAGAAGACGTTGCACAAATCTTTTTATTAGAACCAGAGGAAAATCGACTGGTTTTCCGGAATCTTCATCATGAACAAAATAAAATTCCACTGGACTCATTAAGCTCAGGTTATCGAAATGTATTCTCTTTAGTTTGTGACATTTTTCGAAAATTAGATGGTAAAGATGAAGCATCATTAGAAGGTATCGTGCTTCTAGATGAGATCGATGTCCATCTGCACCCTCGTTGGAAGATGAGAATTGTCAGCCAACTTAAAGAGTTATTTCCTTTAGTACAATTTATCACCACATCTCATGATCCATTATGCTTACGTGGATTAAATAAGCAAGAAATTGTCGTTTTGGAACGTATTAAGGATAGGGTCAGAGTACATTCAGATAATTTACCTAATCCTCAAGGGCTTCGTGCGGATCAATTGCTTACATCTGAGTTTTTCGGGTTGAGCAGCACACTGGACCTGGAGACTGAATCTACATTTACTGAGTATTACAGTTTGCTGGCTAAACGAGTTCGGGGATCTGAGGAAACTAACCGAATCGAGGAGATCAAGGAAATACTGCAGCAGTGGGGCTACATGGGGAATAATCGTCGTGAGCGGTTGATGTATGGTGCAATCGACGTTTTTTTAGCTGAGGAGCGGATATTATCTACTTCAGAGCTGCGCCAACTCGCACAAGAAAATAATCTTATGGATAAGCTTCGGAGTATTTGGAATAAAAAAGAGTAGGTGGACCCTATGTTGAAGGTTGTAAGATCAACTGAGATACCAGCAACTTTGGTAAAGGAGTGTTCTCTTGGAGGTAGATTGACAGAGGCCATTAATGTCTATTCCGATTACTTTGCTTCTCTTGCAGAGGCAGGTGAAGAAAAAGGTAATTCTGAAAGTATACACAAGTTTCTTAAATATGATGAAGACGATGTTAGACAAAAGCTAGATACTATGTTTCATAGTAAATGCGCGTACTGCGAATCATTACCCAAAGGAACTGGTTTGATGGAAATCGAGCATTTTAGACCTAAGGCTAAAGTTCTGCAAGAGAGAGGCGGAGCTATACGTCGGACAGGTTATTACTGGCTTGCTTGGGAGTGGGAAAACTTACTACCTTCTTGTCATAATTGTAATAGCGTTATTTATCAATATATTATTGGAGGTGATTCCCCCGAAGTTAAAGTTCTCCGAGGTAAAGGAAATTTATTTCCATTAGCGGACGATAACATGAGAATAAGTCATCATGAGAATCATAAGTACTTGGATAAGGAAGTACCGCTACTTCTTAATCCTTGCGTCGATGTCCCCAAAAATCATCTTGAGTATTCTGATGAGGGTCATATATATCCAAGAAGTGATAAAGGTTACACATCCATCATTACATATGGCTTGGACCGGAAGGAACTGTTTAAAGATCGACTGAGTATTGCAACGCTTATTACAGCTCAAATCAAAAGAGTAAGAAGATGTATGACGAAATGGATAGCTGACCCCGAAAATACAAGCGTAATGGAAGAGTTGATTGAGGAGCGGGATATTCTATACGCATATGTGAAGCCTGAACGCGAGTATTCGTTAATGGCCTCCCAAATAATTCATCGTTTTTGCTTAGAAGCTGAACTTGATTGTCCTTGTTGTATGCAATCATCGGATGAACAAACAGGAGACATTGCATTAACAACCTAAATCTATTTCCTTTTCTAAACCACATCGGCTCTTCACCAGCAGGTGCTGTAATCATTTTTTCGGCTTCGTTGAACAACGGGAGTTCTAATTGATCCTGATGCGTCTGCTCGCAGGAAGCACCGAAACGCCTTGTCCGGTTTCTTAGCAAATACAGGCGTAGCTCC
Organism: Paenibacillus oenotherae; assembly: GCF_019443105.1. Classification (GTDB taxonomy): domain Bacteria; phylum Bacillota; class Bacilli; order Paenibacillales; family Paenibacillaceae; genus Paenibacillus_Z; species Paenibacillus_Z oenotherae. The sequence goes on along the minus strand of NZ_JAHZIJ010000002.1, from coordinate 443,741 downwards.
AGGTTCACCAGCTCCCCAAGATTCCGCCCTGAGCCATGTAACACCGCAATCAATGCCCATTTCATTAGCCGCATCTTCAAGTAAAGTTAGGAAAGAGAGACGATGAGTAAAGACAATCACTTGTCTGGATAAGCTCAATTTAGCAATTCTTTTTACAGTTGCCTCCTCAAACAGTTGATCTAATGACGATATAGGATCGTCGAAAATAAAAGGTGAACTATCTGAGCCACCTTCAACATCAGCAAGAAATCCGGCAAGAGACACTATTCGGAATTCTCCTTCGCTCAACACTTCAGAAGTTCGAATATGTGGAGGGCAATTTCTAAGTTTCACCTGATGATAAATATGCCCTCGTTCAGCCCTAGTTTTAGTCAATTCAACATTGACTCTAGAGCCTCCTAGACCTTGTAACTCCTTTTGAAATCTTTTTATGTACTCGGCAGTAATTAATTCGTTCGACAGTGACGATTTCTTGGTCGATAACGATTGCGTACTAGTCAATGTAATAGCCGCTTTATACTTTTTTGTTTTTCCTAGCATTTCTACATTTTCCACAATGACAGACTTATTTTGGTGAAGCCATCTTCGAGCTTCAAGCTCAATTACGCTTTTCTTCAATTCGTCTCTGTTTTCTGTTTCAGCTAATTTTTCGTAGTCAGCAGCCTGTTGTTCTTTCGCAGCCGCCGCTTCATCAAAAGACTTCAACAAGTCTACTTGTGGTAAGATCGCAAGTTGGTCAAGTGAAGTCGCACCATTCAAGCTCTCGCTTCTCTTTTTTAAGATAATGCAGTATTCGAGAATGGCTTGTTTTTCTTCATCTGATGTAATCCCTATTGAGTTAAAATGAAGTGCTAGTGTTGACTCAGACGGTATTTCTTTAATTGCTTTTAACAATGTATTGTAATGTGACTCTGCAGCTTGTGCTTGTTTGTTGAGCGAATCTTTAACAAAGGCTTCAAAACTACTTAGCCTTCCTTGTGCTTCAGGTGAAAGTGGTTGCTGGCAAAGTACACAATTAGAGTCAGTCTCTATGTATGGAAATGATTGTTCAGGGTATGCGAGTTGCTCAGAGAAAGCCCTTGCTTGCTCCCAAAGCAATTTCCAACTATCAGATCCTACGCCATCAAGAGGAAGTCCTTCAAAAACACTCTTGGCATCTTCTTCAGCAGCTTTCTTTTTTATCGTGTAGTCTAATTTAGCATCTATTATCTTAGTACACGAATCATCAGTCAGAAAGTCCCTAATGTCTGTAAGAATGCTTTGTAGTTTCTTAATACTTTGCGCAGTAGTCCTAAACTGCTTCATTTTTTCAATGGGATCTGTCTCGGCCAGTTGTTGTCTTTTAGTGCTAAGCGTAACTTCATCTGCTTCCGTCCATGAACAGTTATCCTCTATTTCTTTACTAGAAGTTGTATCCTTAATCTTAATTAAGCCACAAAACAGCTTTTGTACCAGAACTGCCCTCAAGAGGAATAAGCTTTGTTAATGATATAATCTCCATTTCTTGTTTAAGAGCTTGGCCTACTTTTAAACAAGCTTCCGTCAGTTGGCTGAAAAACAACAGTATCCACGGTTCGTAAGCGACTTCGTTTTCATCATTAACGTATACATTAGCACAATCTGTATCGTATAGTTGGAATGTGCGTAGTTCATTGAGAGCCCCTTGATCGGGTGTCCAGTTAATCTCATGGTTTGTACCATCTTTTGTAATGGCTAAAGAACAGTCCTGAGGCTGTTGTTCTTGGGCATAAACATTCCCCATTAGCTTTCCGGGCTTTTTAGCTCCAGATATATGTTTTAGCAAGCGTACATAGCTTGATTTGCCGGAACCGTTTTGACCATATACAATTGAAAGGGGGCTCTGAAATTTTAAAGGATTTCTGGGATTAAGGGCACTAATCCCCTTGATACTATTTATAGCATCAAGTCTTAGATGTAATGAACTTTCCTTTGCGGAGAGGCTGCCTGCTATAATACTTCGGGGCTTTACTTCAGAGTCTATCAGTCGTGCTTCAACTTTGCACAATAACACTAGTTCTCGATAATTGTCTTCGGTAAGTAAATTGTTATTTTGCATAAGAAGATGTGCTGCGTGTTGCAGCCAACGCGGTCGTTGTGAAAGCCATTGTTCTACTTCTGTTAATATTGTCCCCATCGTCAGTCCTCCTCTAAAACATCAAGCAATAGTATTATTTTACTATAGCTTCGTCCCTTTTGATAGAAAATTCTGTATAATTTGTAGTGTGAGGCAAAGAACTTGAGTACTTTGCTCCTTACATAATCACCTAACAATTTGCTCACTGAGGATAGTAAAATTACTCCAGTTAGGACGAACTGGTCATGTGTACGAATCCACCATTTTTTCTAGGGATTGAAAGGATTGGCATGTCCAATTGATGCAGGGAAAACGTTTCGAGGAGATCGAGAGGAGCAATAAATGAAGAAAAGAAAATCAAGAAAAATTGCCCCCTCCAAAAGTCTAGGAGTCGTTAATCCTGAGATAGCGAAAGAATGGGATCATGAAAATAACGGAGGGAAAACTCCGTTTAATTATGGGGCCTGTTCTCACAAAAAGGTATGGTGGAAGTCAGACGTATGTGGGCATCGGTGGGAAGCGATGATCTTCAACCGCCATCGGAGAAATGATGGGTGTCGCATTTGTGCAAATAAAGAAGTGGCTCCCGATACTTGTTTAGCTGCGGTGAACCCGATATTAGCATCGGAATGGCACCCTATACGGAACGGAAGTTTAACACCTTATGATATTGTGGCAGGAACGAATTTGAGGGCATGGTGGCAATGCAATAAGGACACTCGTCACGAATGGAATGCCTTAATTAGTTCAAGACACAATCAAGGAGTTGGATGCCCTTACTGTGACGGGAAGAAAGTGTTACCTGAGGAATCATTCGGGGCCTTATTTCCGTGGATTGCAGAAGAGTGGGATGAGAAAGGAAACGGGAGGAAAAGTCCATTCGAAGTATCATCTGGCTCTAGTTATATAGCTCAATGGATATGCCGAGATTGCGAACACTCTTGGTCTACGAAAGTAAAGATGCGGGTAGGTTCGGATTTTCAAAAAGGAACCAATTGCCCGAAATGTAATGGAGCAAGCCAATCCTCTCATGCCGAGCAAATCTTTTATTATAACATGAAGAGAATATTCCCAAGTACCCTTCATCGACTGAAGGTAGTTGCGGATGGGAAAAAGTACGAAATTGATGTTCCGATCCCAGAAGTCGATTTTGCATTGGAATATGACGGTCCACATCATGCGGATATTGCTGATAAAGATGAGGAAAAGAATGAAAAAATCAAAGATATGTATCAATTGATTCGGATTCGTGTCCCGAACCTTCCTGTGATTGAACCTCATGGTTCCATTGTGTTCGAACACGACACGACACGTTATTATTCTTCCTTAAAGGAAGTACTCATTCAAATATTCCAGTGTATAGCTGAACGTCATCAGTTAAGTGAAGAACAAATCAAGAAAATCCAAGAGTTCGAAAGCAGTGATTTACATGAGCAAGCAGGTGAGGTGATCCAGTATTTCCGAAAGATAAAATTGGAGCAATCACTCGCTTATGTGAATCCCAAAATTGCGAAAATATGGCATCACACGAAGAACGGAACCTTAAGACCGGATCAAGTCTATCCTCACGACAAAGTAGTGGTGTGGTGGAAGTGTACGGAACATGGTGATCATGTATTTCAAAGCACCATCATCGCTCGGCACATGAGTCAAGGTTGTTCATTCTGTAATCAAAGTACTCACTATGTAAAGCGATTAAAAACTGGTCCTCGCATCTTAGCAAATGCGAACCCTCCACTTGCTGCAGAATGGGATCAAGAATTAAACGGAGAATTGACAACCTTGGATGTCACCGTAGGGATGACGGATAAGGCATGGTGGAGATGCCAATTGGGTCACCGGTGGGAAGCGGTGATTGCTTCACGACATCAAGGGGCAGGGTGTCCTGTCTGCGCGGGAAAAGTGGCTACACCTGAAGATAATATTACAGTCACCCATCCCCATGTCGCCCAAGAGTGGCACTCTGTCCTAAATTTACCTCTACTACCTCATGAAGTAAAAAAAGGGTCAAACAAGAGGCTGTGGTGGTTATGCCAAACCTGTTCTTATGAGTGGGATGCATTCGTATATAATCGAACCAAAGGTGATTCGTGTCCTGCTTGTACGAAAAAAGTGACTACAGATAATTACAGTTTAGTTGCCTTATATCCTGATATTGCTACTGAATGGAACTACGAAAAGAACAATGGCAAACAACCACAGGATTTTTTACCGAAATCCAACGAAACGGTATGGTGGAAGTGTGCAAAAAAACATAAATGGCCTGCTGCGATTTGTAACCGAACCATACGTGGCGATATTTGCCCTTATTGCAGCGGGAAGAAAGCAACAATTGAAACGTGTTTGGCTACGTTGTATCCTGAAATCGCAAAGGAATGGAACCATGAAAAGAATGCTATCGAATTTCCTGACCTAACGCCTGAAACCATATTGCCGGGTTCGAACAAAAATATATGGTGGAAATGTGCAAGAAACCATGAATGGCGAAATATGGTGGTTCGTAGAACATCAAGGTGGACAGGTTGTAAGGAATGTAAAGCCATCGATAAACAGAATAAGCAACGGAAACGCACCTCAAGTCAAATTGAACTATCACAATAAATAGGATCAGCAATTGATTCGGTTGTGGCAATCAATTCGCGATGGAGGGAAAGAAAACAATGACCGATCGATTTCTTTCAGAGTTAGAGCCGCTTATTGCAGCCCAATGGCTGCATCATAAGAATTATCCGCTTACTGGATGAATATGGTATGGATACTTCAAATACTGCACAAACACAAGTAACTAGACCAATTATTGATTTATTTTCAAGTATTATTAGCGATTTTTCCAAGTATAGGCTTGCGAAGGCATTTGTTAATTGGACCAGAAAAAATAGTGCGAACGATCTTACAGAAGTAGAAAGAGAACGGTTAACAAAGCTAATTGATGACATCAATAATGTTCTTAAATAATGACGATAAGGTGAACTTAAAGAAAATGGAGTTGAAGTGATTGAAATCAGATATTCAGCTGCAGAAAGAGTATGATTTTCGACAAAAGTTAATTTCAGATATAGAGGGACGAATTCAATCATTTATTTCATCGTATTGTCTAAAGTACAAGAGTAATATAGGATTCATGTTGGTTTATCCTCTAATCCGTCTTGAGGAACGCTGTTTTGAATTGAATCAAGGTGGCAACCTTAGTTGGATCGAAGATGAGAGATACGCAATTAGTTGGTTTATTAGACAGATTGCTAAATTTAGTGTAAGTCAAAATCAGTCTTATGAATTTAATAATACAGAATATCAACTTTTCAAAAATGTTTATCCTCAAATAAAAGATATATGGGATGACTATCAATACATAATAAGATTAAATGATATGAACTCATATGGTAAGTATGATATTGACATGAATAGTGATGTTATACAGATTATTAGACCTGCTATCATGCATACTATGATCGATTCAGCTATTTATGGGAATGGACTTCATGATAGAGAAGGGATGGCGAAAGATAAAATTGCAGCAGAAAAAGTTAGTCGATATCTTCAAACACGTGATTTACAACAGTTACGAAAGATTGCATTGGGAAAGGATAAAGATTTTATAGAGCTCTGTATAACAAGAGTAGATAAAGATTTTTCGAAAATGGGTGGAAATATCACCAGTGCTTATATTGAAAATTTATCCAATCTCAGGAGATTTATTGGATTTTTATATTCAATATGCCAATTTCAATTATTCAGTAAATTTAATCGCATACCGGGGATCGGTATTAAAAAGGATAGTTTAGTTTTTTCTTATACGCAATCAGAATTTATTGAAATCACATATAAAGCGATAAGAATTCCCATCGAACAACTTAAGCTGTTTATTGAATACTTTACGTTTCCAACGGATAATGAAGGAACATTGCAAGAGTTCCCATTGATCCTTCATAATGAAAAAATTTACTTTATTCCAAGTTCATTTTTATTGAATGATTGGCACTTTAATATTCCAAATGGGCATTATTATAAAAAAATAGAAATTACCAATAGAAACAATACAATTGCTCATACCATTGTTCAGTGGGTAGCCGACCGAGCGGAAAAGTTCCCTAATATCGTTATTTCGATGGAGAAGGATTATCAAAAGGTTGCTCATCAACAAAGTCTAGATGGAAGTGAAATCGATTTAGCTTTATATGATTTAGATAAGAATGTTCTTCTAATAATTGAGTGTAAGTGGCAGGAGAATGTTTATAATCCAACTGAAAACTACTTAAATATACAGCGTATCTTTAATAAAGTATTTAAAAAGCAGCTACCAACACACGAAAAATTTTTAAGGCGTAAAGAAAATATCGATTATATTTTTGATTACGATCAGCGTGTTGTAGAAAAATCAAATAATGTAGATATTCATTATATTATGTTGGATAAAAGGGTTCAGTACCATCATGGCAATAAGCATTTAGTTACTGTCTACATGATGCTTTTGCTTATCAATATATATGCACAAGATGATGGTATTCTCCGTTTAGATGAGTTGATTTCGAAAGTAGAGTCATTTGAGACAGAAGTAGATTATGAACTACTGGGCTCTTGTACAGAGTTTATTTTAGATGGAGATAAAGTAAGTGCTGAATATTTAAACTACTATTATTTAGAGCCTTAATTGTTTAGTATAACTTAAACCGTTGTAAATAATAAAATTAAAATTTTCGGTTATGAACTAAGATTGGGAATCCGTCCATTCCTAGTTCAAAACCGAGATAAAAGGACTGAATAAGTTCTGTTATTCAAGAAAAGGAACATCATTTATAATGGTGTATAAAATCGTGTCGCGCGCAAGTATGGCGCGCGGATCGAGCAACTGCAGTTCGCGTTCCTGTATGCTTATCTGGACGAGGTTCAACCTTAGTACAATCGGCCTCCTATGGAGACGGTTAGTGGTGCGACCTCTTGCTCCCATTCACATTCAATACTTTATTACCTCCGATCATTTTAGCGCTAGAATGCTGGTAACTCATCCGGATTTGAAAGTAAGGACGATAGCTCGAGCAACGCGAGCAGTCCCAAGAAGGATAATTCTATATTTGCTTCTGCGAGTCGGTGAATTTAAATTTAACTATATATTATTCTCTAAGTGATGGGAGGAACTTTCTGTGATTGATCATAAGTACTCTATTCCAACTCCACAGAGATGGGAAACTTGTTTTTATTGTGGAGGCCACCTTCCGGCTAAAAACAAAGAGCATATTTTTAATTCAAATTGGACAGGTAAGCATAAGACGGGTTCTTTGATCTGCGACGTTTGCAACGCTGCATTTGCACCAGAGGTTGATAAGGCATTTCTCCCTTATACGAAGTACCAAATGAATGTATGGTCTCTAAAAGGCGAACGACACAAAGATGCGCCCACTATTAAGACTAAAGAGAAGATAGTTATTCGGCCGGGAGCCCAGCCAGAGGTTACACCTTCATTAAATTTACATATTGAGGATGGAAAGCTATATTACAAGGGCAAAGCTCCAAATAAAGCGACCTTGCGCCGTCTCTTAAATGATCAGCTTCCTTTGAAGTTGGGGCGAAGCCTAAGAGAAGATGAGATACAACAGATAAATATTTCTGTACGCCAAGCAGAAATTCATACAGAACTAGCAGGATCTGTGCAGTTACATGATTCAATTGATCCCTCCTTAGAAATGCGCTCAACCATTCATACTATTCTAAAGTGTATGGCCCTCTATGACCCAAAATTTAGGGAGCATATATTCAAGGATGTACTGGACTTTAGTCGATATGGAATTGGCGATTGGAGCTCTTTTGCCGTTCAAACTCATTCTATCGTCGTTGACGTTGTAGCTGCCTACTCTAAGAATAACCCTGATTATAATGCGGTAGAAGTGCATTATCTACCCGCAAATAAACAAATTCTGGCGAGGCTTGTAATTCTGGGTCAAATAAATCGTTGGGTAATTTTATCGAATGAATATGAAGGACCCTTTCAGTTATTGTTTGTAGGCGAGCCATCTCTTGGAGGAATACTAGAACCATTGTTCTTGACGTTCGCTGATTCATTTCCCCTGTCAGTTCAGGTCGATCGTGTTATGGTAATAGATGATTTTGCAAAGGAACTAGTACAGCTATCTCAAATAGCGCTTGGACCGGATGCCCAATTAGCAAATTTATTTCGTTGTATTGAGCAGATTTTAAAGGGGAAAAGTCACGTAACGGTTGAACTTATTGAAGAGTATAGGGATGCACTACTTTCATTTATTACTAACATGGGGAAAATTCAGTCCCAAATCACGGGATCTTTTATTTCCTATTCGGAAGAAGATATGCTCCGTGACTTGATGGATAATGGTCTCGCCGAACTTGAAGCGTTAATCGGACAAAGCATTGTGAGTCCCAAAGTAGCTGAGCTCATAACTCGTCCGATTCTATTCGTATTCAGTCGTTTAATTCAATTGGGTAAGGAAGCAAAATCGAGGCGCGAAGACCCTTGATTTCTAGACATTGCTAGTCTAAATCTGGAAGCCAACTTGAAATCAGAAATTCTTCTTCTCACGAGAAATAGTGTTTTCTCAACAATCTGATTATTTATGCATTAATATTCAATTGCAAAATATTGCGTCTTAAGGAGCGATTGGCCAATTTGCCAACTGCTCCTTGTTTTTTGTGGATTTGTTCAATGAAAATGACCCTGTAAATGTAAGGTTTATCTTCAAAGGATGGATTCACATTATTTATAGAAGCCAAGGTAAGACTAGTGTCACGAAAACAAGTTTGCGGGGCAGCAGAGCTCAACCCAGACTTATCTACAAGGATAAGGATAGTAATACCATAGTGGTCCCCCACGTTTTATCTCGTTTACTTATTGAAGGCTCCCCCTCGATGGTTTATTTATTCGCATATTGAGTAAGACAACATCATTTAAGTTGAAGAAATGTAACAATAAATCCGAATGCAGGATCAAATAATGATTCTTCATAAATATTTAATGGTTTTGATGGATTCTTCACCCATGCATTAGTAGGGACAAATCCTTTTTTTATTTGTTTGGAGCTCGGTGGGTTGTTCGTAAGTTCAAAAGCTAATGATCCCTTTTGAAGTTGGTCCACGAGGGGGGAAGGAAATCCAGCTTCGTATTTTTTATTGACGTTGATCCCTTTTGAAGTTAGAAAAGCAGTTGTCTTATTGTGAGACTGTTGATACTTCTGGCCGATCACCTCCATAGAACTTCCGAATCGCTTCTCAGCGAGCCACTCAAAACCATCTATCCCAGGTCCAATCGATTTGAATTCCTGTTTTAATAAACCTGTAGGAACTAGTAATTCACCAGCGAACTCCCTGGCTTCGATTGCAAATATGTCTTCCTCATCTAGTGATCGCTTATTTTTCTCTCTGTAGAATGTGCTTTTCACATGCCATGGAATGCATAAATGTCCTAACATCATCGCAACCGTAAACTTTTGTCGAGGTTTATATCCTTGACTTAAAATGATAACAGGCTTCTCTCCGCCTTTGTGTAAAACACCTTCATAGTCTAATTCGTTATGAGATTGCACAATTTCTACTCCCATTTGTGCAGCTAATTGGAACGGCTCAATAGGTGGTTCCTCGATTCGGTAATGCCGCAAAAGGTAATGTGCATACTCAATGGAAGTATCGAAAAATGGGAGATCAAAATATCGTTTTGTCCCCGTGAGAAAATGTATGTAATCAATCAATTGTTTCTTTTGGTTGCGGTCAAGGTAGCGGGAAATAGATGTGATCATTTTTGTGTTTGGGTCTTCGTTAGCCTGCATATCACCACTGACTAGATATTCAAGTGATACGTCAAGTTCATTACTGATTTTTTGTAACAATCCATATGAAGGATTTCTTTTTGCCTTTTCGATTTGGCTGATGAAAGCAGCGCTAACACCCGTGAAAGTTCCGAGCGCTTCCTGCGATAAACCTTTTTCCTTTCGCTTTTCACTAATGCGTGCACCTAGTGACATGATGTAACGATCTCCTTAAATACTCTTTTTTTATTATAATACTACACTACGATTATAACGTATAGTTAAGATATGCATTAACAATAAGTTAAAAACTTGACAGAGCCGTTGCGTGGGCATATCCTTTAATAAGGAAACACCTTCCAAACGGAAGGCGGTTATATCATCTGGTATGGGCATTTCTGTACCTAATGAGTACAGCAAAACGTAATACAAGGGGTCTAATATGAAAAATTACAATTTTGATTCAGAACCACTATTCAAATACTTAACCGAGCCCAGGGCACCTATTTATAGAGCTATAGCGAGATTTTTATACGAAAAGCATAACCGGCAAGACTCTAGTACGACAATCGACGAGATACAAGAACTGTTAACAAGAAACGTTATAGATAGCGAAGATTTTGATGAGGCAAGAGTGAAAGAGGCTTTGCGAAGTTTAGAGAAATGGGAAGTCATTGAGACGGAAAAGACAAAAGGAAGAGGTATGACGATTGCGGAGTGGAATAGAAATCGCTTCACCTACCGTCTTACTAAAGCAGGGATTGAAATCGAAACATTATTAATTAGATTAGACGAACCGGATCAATCGTTATTAAGTGGTTTGAAAAGTCGCCAGTTCAATATTTTGCTTAACAAACTAGAATTATTAAAAAATACTCAAGCTCGCTACTTATCCAGAGAAAGAATGATGGAAGTCTGGTCGAGTGTTTTTGACGTTCATAAAGAATTAAGAACAAACGCTTCAAGTTACTTATATCATATTCAAAAAGCTGAAAAAGCGGATTTGTTTAATACGGAGGCTTTTTTAGAATTTAAGGATAATATTATGCAGTATCTGGGTGCTTATATCATGGAGCTGAAACGGAATAAGCATAGTATACGTGAAATGATTAAGAGTATTCCGGATAGTCACATAGAAGATTATGTGGATACGATGTTGAAAGAAAATAAAGTTAATGCGCTTTTATATGAAGATTACTCTCCTGATGAAATGCGAGTTTCGTTGCTGGAAAAGTGGCGTGAATTACAGACGTGGTTCCTGGGTTCGAACGGTTCAATGAGTGATATTGAAATATTAGAAGAAAGAACCAATGAAGCAATCGGAATGATTGTTACCTACGCTAAAAGACATTCGGAAGCAAGAAATACAGCGAGTAGGATTCAGGATTATAAGATACTTGCAGGTCTTTTTAAGCAGAGTGGCTCTATGGAAAACGCGCATAAGTTATTTGCTGCGGTGATGGGAGCAAGCAATTCCCGAAGTTTATTTTCTCCAAGTGATATTGAAATCCAAAGTGATGGAAAATACATAAACGGAGAGGATATTTGGAAGACCAACATTGGCGTTTTTTATTTACCTAATATGAGTCGGACTGGCCCCCGAAGAGAGCGAAATAACTCTGTAATTCAAAATAATGACGAGCAACAAAAATACATCATGATAGAAAAAATAAAACGTCGAAAAGCAGAAGAAGAAGATGTGAAACGACTGATCAAAGACGGAAAAATCGTTTTAGCAAATACGGAAATTTTAAAACCACATCAAAGGAAGACCATATTAAAATGGCTAAATAAATCTGTAAAACAACGACAAGGTAAAAAAGATGCTAAAAAATATTACCGTACAGAAATGGGATTTAAGTTTAAGGTTACGTATCGTTCTGACAACAAGAGAGTGCCCATTCTTTGTACAGATGGTGTGTTATATGGTCCTGATATTATTCTGGAATTTGAAGGTGAAAATTAATGGAAACAGGACCGATTAATGAAGGATTGCAAGCTGCTGTAGAGGTCTTGATGGAGGATTTTATTGTGGAAAGACGTAGTGATACAGATACATTTAGAGAGATCTTAAATAATGAAAAAACCATCCGTCGTTTCGTGACAGAAAACTTTGGCTACCAACTCAAAATAGATTCTGATCAAGCTAAATTGGAAAAGGTCCCTTATTACGCAAGAGAATGGATGGGGATCAAAGAATTTAGAGACGAAATAGATTATATGTTTTTAATGAGTATTTTGGCGTTCCTTGAGAAAAAGCAACCAGAGGAAGGTTTTTTGTTAAGTGACATCATTGAAGAGACAAAACAATTTTTGTATAACATTCAATTAGTTGATTGGAAGAAGAGGCAAGATAGGAAAAGTTTTGTTAATGCCATTCAATATGTCACAAACTTGAATCTGGTTTACATAAGAGATGGTGAAATCGAATCGTTTGAAGAGTCCGAGGACGGGGAAGTGTTATATTTTACAACCTCTTTGATCAGGTATATGTTTCGAAATTTTTCCAAGCCTATCGAGCAAATTGAAAGCATAGAAGCGTTTTTGATGGATGGGTTGGACACCGGAAATCCACATCATACGTTAATGCGTAAACTGTATTTTGAACCAGTCGTCTTTTTCAATGAATTATCAGAACAAGAACGCGAATTTATCGCTAGACAAAGAAATTACGAAATTATAAAAAAAGCAATAGAAGTTCATACAGGTTTCGAGTTAGAACGCTCGTTGAAATGTATATACCTTATTAAAAAAGAGAGAAAACGACATCTTAAACAACATCCTCATTATAATAATGAGTCCTATATCGTCACACAAGTGGCTAAAGAATTATCTGATCGCTTGAGTGTAATGCAAGAAAAACCCTTGGAATTATGGGTGCTCTCTGACCAAGAATTTGAAGATGTCTTACAGAAAGCAAAACGAAAAAATGAGTTAGCATGGCCTAACACATTGAGGCAGTGGAGTTTTATAGAATATAAACACATGGTCATTCAGTATGCAAGAGAATGGAAGTTGGCGGAATACAACGATATCACCTGGGAAATTACAATTTACCCCACTTTCATTAGAACAATTGGGGAATACCATGAGGAATTAAAAAACTATATAGCAATGGAAAGTGGTGGTAATGAATGAAAAAGAGGTCAAATCCTTTTATCCCGGCAGCGGTAGGGTATATCAATTTTTGGGTATATACGCAAGAAGAATATGACTTCTATAAGGGGAATATTCTTTTTGGTGGAGAAAATGGCCAAGGCAAATCTGTATCAATGCAATCGATTATCCCGCTATTGTTAGATGGCAATAAACACCCTTCTCGTATTGACCCATTTGGCACAAGCAAAAAGAAACTGATAGATTATATGAAAGTAAACGACGAAATCGTACCTGGGAAAATCTCATATCTCTACATCGTTTATGAGAGAGAGAGAACCAAAGATGTAGTAACGACAGGTCTAGGATTAAGATCAAAGTCAGATGGAACGGTGGAATCGTGGGGTTTTATAGTCAAAGGTGAAAGGCCTGGATCTTTTTTCTCTCTTGTTGAAAGTGAAGGCTTCAATGAAAACGGGGTTGAAGTATTTAAGCCCAAAACTAAACAACAACTCCGAGAAGAGCTCAAGAAACGCCCGAATGCGACATTCACTGATGGCCAATCGGAATATGCCACGGCTGTAAACAATGTAGTTTTTAACTTCGCTGGCGGCGTGGACCAATTGAAGGAATTAACAAACCTGTTGATCCAAGTCCGTTCACCGAAGCTCTCTAAAGAATTAAAACCCTCCATACTCTACGATGCTCTAAAGTATTCCTTGCCTGAATTATCTTTTGAAGTTGTCTCCAGAATATCCAATACAATTAAAGACATCGACGATAGGAATCGTCAGATAGAAAGAACAGAACAAGATCTAGAGTTAGCGCGAATTCTGTCTTTGGAATACAAAAAATATCTAGAAGCAACTTTGCGTAATGCTTCTACGAAATTTGTAGAAGCAAAAGATGAAAAAGATAAAGCAACGAAGTTATTAAAAAACACTCAGGATGACATGCACAAAAAACGAGCTATCGAGATACGAACGAATGACGAGCTTGAAGACATGAATATTGAATTGTCAGTTAAGGAGAACAAACTAGATACACTAGAATCTCCGGAGTTACGCAGTTTGAATAACCGAATGATAAGCGCAGATTCCGAAAAAACGTCAAAAGAACAAGAATTACAAGATAAGCAGGATAAGCTAGAAGATAATAATAAACGCTTATTTCACATACAAGGGAACGTTAAAAGATTTGAGGAAAACAGTTATCAATTAGAAAAGTCCATTCAAGCACAAATAAGGGATATTCAGAGTGTTGGAGAAGAAATCCAATTTCACGAAAACGAGTCTTATCTTACTTCGGCTAAAGCACATTTAGAAGATTGTCGAAAAGATAATCAATACTTCAATTCATGGTTAAACCGTTTGAATGATCATATCAAAAAATTAAAACACATTATAAAGCTCTTCACGGATGAAAATAACGCAAAAGAAAAAATGGAACAAAAGAAAGCAGATATCCGGGAGATAGATCTTCAAGTTTTAGATGCTACCAAAGAATACAACAAAGCCCTTGATGTAATCGAAAGAGAAAAAGAAGCCTTCAAACGCGAATTTCGTTTGTGGTTACATAAAAACGAAGTATTCACTATACCTCAAAGTGTTATTGGTTATTTAATGAATGTGGTGGAGAATTTATTTGAAGTGGATAATATGACAGCACAGATGGTGGAACATGAATTAGCACAAATCAAGGAAAAATTGTTAAAGCCGATTGAAGACCGGTTTTCAGAAAATCGTGCTGCAATCATTAACACACAGAACGACATTGAATCGTTAAAGAAAGAAATAGACGAACTTCATCAAGTGAAAGAAGTTGAACCCCGTTCAAGAAGGCAAAAAACAAAACAACAACGAACATTACTTGAACAACAAGGTATACCGTTTATTCCTTTTTATGAAGCAGTTGATTTCCGTGAAGGGGTTTCTGAGGAAACAAAAGAACGGATTGAGTCTGCTTTGTTAGATATGGGGTTGTTAGATGCACTAATTGTGTCCGAAAAACATCGGGAAAAAGTGAACGCAAACGATGCAGTTATTATCCCAAATAAGGATCAAGGTAAACATAAGGATTCAGGATTATCGTCTATTCTGAAAGTTGTTCCACCAAAAACGGAAATTGTGATTGCTGATATAGAATCTGTTCTTCTAAGCATTAGTATGGAAGATTTGAATGCCGAAACCTCTATTTCTAAGGATGGTAAGTACAAACACGGGCTCTTGCAGGGATATGCTGTTGAACAGCCACTTGCAGCGTATATAGGTGAAGAAGCTAGAAAGAGATTTAGAGAAGAAAGTATTCGTCAAAAAGAAGAGATGCTGGAGAAAGCTGAACATGAATTAAAAGCCTTGAAGGAAAATGAGACGGCCATTCAAGATAAAAAGAAACAGCTGCAAGAAGAATACAATAAACGGCCTGTATTAGACAAAATCAAGAGTGCCTATGATGAAATGAGAATAAAGAAACGCTTTAAGGAACAAGAGATTCTTAAGCAAGAAAAAGTAAAAAAATTACACCAAGAGTTGGTTGATATCTTTAACAGAAAGCATAATGAACGAACGTTGGTCTGCCAGTCATTGGAGGGAGCAACAACATTAGAGTCGGTTTCTTCGATGTTAGAGATTGCTGAAGATGAGTGCCGAGATAAGATTATTAAACTTTCTAATATGCTCCATACGTTCAGTACAAACAAAATCGAATTAGAAATGGCGCTGGATAATCTTGAACAAGCAGAACAAGCGGATGAACAACTTCGAGATGAGATCAGCTTACTGGAAAGAGGGATTAAAAGGGCAGAACTCTTGATTAAAGAAATAGAAGAACAATTGAATAAAATGGATTATGAAGGGATTAAGCAACAAATTGAAATAACGAGAAATCGTATCAATCAACTAAAAGAAGATATCCCGAAAAAGATCCAACTACATGCGGAGGTTAAAAGTAAAAGGGAAGACTTAGAAGTGAAAATCGAAGACTTGAAGCATGTAGAAGCGTATAAAGCTAAAATGTTATTGGCTCGAGAAGAAGTCTTAGAAAACGAGCTGCACGCTAGAAAAGTTGACGGCATTACGGACCTATACGCATACGCAAAAGAGCACGCCAATGAAGAACCTATCAAAATCGAGAGTGCCATTGAAAAAATGTCGAATGCTTTAAACCGTGCGCGTTTCAATGGGCTAGAGAATTATACGGTCCAATCCATTAGAGTTCCATATGGCTCCATAACTTTTAGTGAAGAAGATTTTGGTGAGGATAAGGACAAACGTAATTCGGTTGAGTTGTTAGTCGGGGAAAGAGAGCGTTTGAATATTACTTTATCTGTTGACGGCTTTAAGATAAATCCTTCTGAATTTCATGATTATTTGCTAGCTCTACTCGAAGAGCAGAAACAATTCTTGCGTAAAGATGAAGAAGCTTTAATACAAGATGTCATGATTCAAGGGACAGGGGAACAAATAAATGAATTAATCAAAAAAGCGAAGAAATGGAAAGATGACATCAATGTGATTATGGCTGATATGAAAAACTCCATTGATCTACGCTTAATATGGGAACCTATCGCTAAAGACGATAAACAAGCTTCACTATCCACGCTGCGTTTAGTGGAATTGTTGGGTAGAGATTTTAACACCTTAAAGGATGAGGATATCGAAGCGCTTAGTGATCATTTCATGTCCAAAATCTATGAAGCTAAAGATAAGTTGCTAAGTGGTTCAGACGTTCAAAACCTCGAACAAGCACTCAAACAGGTGTTGGATTATCGAGAGTGGTATCAGTTCAAAATCATGTACACCATCGAAGGACAAAAAGAAAAGACCCTCAACGAAGATAATCTTGCACTTCTTAGTGGAGGGGAAAGGGCGATGGCCATCTACATCCCATTGTTTTCAGCGACCTATTCCAAATATACTAATGCCGGGGAAGATGCGCCGTATATCGTAGCATTGGATGAGGCGTATGCCGGTGTGGATGATAACAATATCTCAGAAATGTTTGGGATTATGAAACAGTATCAATTCAACTATATTTTGACCTCTCAAGCGCTATGGGCCGACTATGAAACGGTTCCAGGAATTAATATCTATGTGTTGAGTTTTGATAAAACAAATAGAGTCGTGACATCAGAGCCATGGAAATGGGATGGACAAAAAATCGCAATGAATGAGGAAATGCTAAAAAAACGGGGGGTCGTAGTGGATGACGACGGTGAACTGGAATTGAAAGATGGGGTACAAGTTGCCCTAGACTTTGATTTCGTAGCAACAAAGGAGACAATGGAATAAAAGATGGACGTGAATCTAAAAGAACAGGCAAAACTCTATTTTGGTAAAAAAGAATTTAGATGCGTTATTCAGTCTTTCAAAAATAAAATAGAGTCGTTGGGGAAAGTCGGGGGTACGGTTAAGCTCACCCCGACGTTAGATGAACGAAAAGCCTTAGAAAAATGGTTGGATGAAGATTTCGAAGGAACCACCATTACGGTATCTCTGGATAAGTTTGAAAAAAGACTATCGGGATCTCGCTTTGATGAGTTGACGTTATGGGAAGTTGTAGAGTTAGTGTCGGGAGAAAAAATCATTCCTAACAAAGAGAGAGAGCAACACCAACTTTTGCGGAAACAAGAGTTTTTTGACCGGTTAAGACGAAAATACCTGCATCCCTACACGGATTTAATTTTAGAGAAACTGGAAGCTAAAGCGAAGAATGTTAGCTGGATAACGGGCTTGTACAACAAAGGAGATAAACAAACCATTGAAGTTCTGTTTCATGCGGTAACATCTCTCCCCTCTGAGGGTGACTTTGAGCGGCTACCTATATTTTCAGAACGAATAACAGGAGATCCTCATTATTTTGATAATAGTAGCCAATTGTGCAAAGCTCTTGAATTAATTCAATCTGAACAAGAAAACCGATCATATATAGGTAATTTATCTGCTGAAGAAGAAGATGTGCTGCTTGTGTCTTATGGACTTGCAAAAGATGATTTACATAGCTTTGTTACATGTTACGGTTTGGAAGCTTATCGAGATGAATGTTTGCTACAACAATGGTATTGGGCTAACGAGGAGAAAACGGTTCAAAATATTCCTTTGCGAGCTATGAAACGAGTAGAATCGGTTCGACCGATAAGAGGTAATTGTGTTTTTGTGATCGAAAATAGCGGTGTATATTCAAGCGTTCTCGACAAATTGGGAAATAATATTGCGCCTGTAGTTTGTACCCATGGAAACTTCAGATTATCAGGGTTGATTTTATTGGATAAAATTATAAAAAGTGGCTATTCAATATTTTACTCTGGTGACTTTGATGGAAACGGTATTTCGCTCGCGTATTTTCTAAGGCGTAGATATGGTCAACAAGTGAAATTCTGGAGAATGGGACGCGAAGAATATTTAGAATCTATCTCTAAAGTTTCTTTAAATGAAAAATCAATCAAAAGAATTTCTGCAATTCAAGATGGTGAACTAATGCCAGTGATTCAAGAAATGAAAAAAAGGAAAAAAGCGGGGTATCAAGAACCTCTTTTGGAAAAATTATCAAATGATATTATTGAGAATAATTTGGAATTTTCTTGAAGGGATAACCTGCTTCAATGTTCATTCGAGTAGGAAGTAGGTAATCGCTGTAGGATTACCAGCGGATAGCTATAGTGGCAGAAGTTGTTCAGAAAAGATGAGACTCTGTAATCAAGAAGAGAGATGATATGCAGATTATGAGGGGTCTTTTGGCTTTGTAAAATTATTTAGTGGTGGTGTCTCCCGAGGCACCACCTTTTTTTCTTCAAACGCTATAGGTACAACGGATTGTTTTTTTGTTGGAAAATAGAAGGATAAACTCCCTGTTTGTCGAAACAAGTGCAGGGTAGGGAATATCGACAAGTGTTAAGTCGGTAGGATATATATGTCGGTTAGGTTGTGTCGCAGAAAAAAATTCAAAAGGGGCTAGAGGTATGGGGCTTTCTGTATATAGAATCGACACTGGAGTAATTGGAAAGATTTTTGGTTTATTGCGTAAAACTGATCTTCCGACAATGTTGGGTGCACAAGGGTTGATGACTAAAAGGGTTAGCTTAGCTGTAACAGATTTTGTTGGCTTTGAGAATCACTACGTAATTAACTCTGTTGATGAACTTAATCGTTTTGAGAATCCTTTAGGTAATTCTTGGAGCAAATCAACTAGCCAATATTATATAAGGCATCCTAAAAAGGCTCGAGATAGGTTTCTCATTGAGGTTGATAAATTTCATGAGTACATATACAGGGAGCAGATCTCGGATATAGTCGCTTTTTTAAGAGCTAATCTTTCAATTAAGAGCCTTACTATATCTTCTGCAGCGGAAACTGACTTCTCTGCTTTTGCTCATCTGCCGATTGAAGGCTTAAAGATTGAGGGGAAGGCAGAGGCAAAACTTATCTCAAAGAAGGAACTCGTTATTAATTGTCCAGAAGGAATGAAAATCTCAGAGAAGAGAAAAGAGTATGTGTGGATCAATGATTTTCAAGAGTTATTGGAGGTTGTTGATGGATTTCCAGGTGGTGATTTCAGACATACCATTGAGATTTCAAATTCTTTCGGGATGACATTGAAAGAGGCTAAGCTTTTAGGTATTGGTGGTTCATGGCTCAACAATCGGAAATTTGAGATAAGATTTAGCTGTTAGAAAGAGCAGGGTTGGTGTCTAAGGTGTCGACTTTGATTTTGTACGGAAAATAAACAACGACGAAGATGCAGGTTTTTCTATATGAGGGAATCTACATATGCTTTGAATTTGAAGGAGGAGTACCTTTTTGTTTGGAACTATTATCATGGATGCTTACCGCAAGGAAGAGGTGGGTCAGATAGCATTTGCTCTTGATGATCTGTGTTCAGCAACTGATAGTTATGGTTGGGCTTCTTCGGGTATTTATTGCTACTGGAATTATTACACAAGTGAAGTATATTATATTGGGTTAGCCATAGACTTGACCGAACGATTCAAACAGCATAATGGACTACTTACAGTAGATCCTGCAAGTTGTAAACTTGATAAGATAACAGAGTATTTTCGGTCGAATGAAAAGCTGGGTTTTTCGATCTTTGTTCAGTCGCCACTGAGTCAAGCTGTAACTAGGAACAATATTTATAAATGGTTTGGGTACGATCCAGAGGAATTTCAAATTCAAGATTTTACTAAGGATAGGTTTAGAGAAGAGTTAAAAGTTTTAGAAGGGATATTAATTGAGGCATATAGATTGAAAAAAGGGGTACGTCCTCCTTGGAATGCAGTTTCCGGAAGTATATCAGGACAAAAAAGAGCCACTGAAGAGACTTATGAAGTTGTTCAATACTTCACATCTGTTGATCCTGCACCTCTAACTGCTAGATACTCCTTAAGGGAATTATCAAATGATCCAGTGATAGAAGGACACGAGAATTTCCTGCATGCAGCAAGGATTTTAATGACGAGTTTGGGTATTACGTACGCAAGTGCTTTGGATATTATTCGCAAACATGATTCAGTTGGGATATACAATCAGTTGTTAGAAACAAACTATTTCTATAAGAGACTGGTGATATAAACTGATATATCCACTTTGTTAAGATAAGATTAGTTCACAGGTCTTCTATGATGATAGTAAACAAGAAAATAACTCCGAAGTGAGGTGAAATATGAACCCGTACATTTTAAATGATGCATTACTACAGCAATTCAAACAAGCTGTCTTTGAGCACGATGACTTTTTAATAAACACGTTCTATGACTTCAATGGGGAGAACCGCTGGAACCTGATCTGTTCTGCGAAAGATTGGCTGAGTGTCAGCATTAATGGTTTGCCGTACATTGACTTGAACCATAAGATTGACGATGTTCGATCACTAAATGTCGCACAGTTAATAATGACCTACGACATAGTTGTCGAATCAGTGAAGAAGCTTCTTCAGGTATTTGATCTTGAGAATCCGTTAAAAGATGACAGCTCCACGTTTAACAAATCTGTGCCAGATGACAGGTATTTTAAGCAGATACGAGCCTGCTTTGCAGCTCATCCGGTTGATCTTGATAGCACTGATGGGGTAAAAGCCAAGAGAAATGGCGGTAACAGTAAACCAGAGAGGTACTTTGCTTCTTGGTCTAGCGATGTCGGGGGTGCTGCAGATTATTCGGTTTATCTCTACAGTAATAAGCCAGGGGCAGAAGCTATTCCCTTCTTGATGAACTTTGCTCAAATTCATGAGTATACCGCAAAGCGTTATTCGCTTTTAGATGATATCGTAAGGGCAATTGAGAACAAGAAAAAGGAGTTTTCTCTTGAACAGAGTCAACACCCTATTAGACGCAGCTCTGAGATCGTAGAACAACTAACAATACTTTTAGAAGAAAACAGTACTCGGATTCGTGAAGGTGATGGGTATCATTATGAAATCAAAACTCTGATGGATTTGTTAACCGCTCCAAAGGACTTCCCTGATTATGAACAAGATACTGTGAAACCGTATCTTAGTTCATTATCCGCTTTAGTTGAAGAAATTTTTCAGTCTTTGCAGAACATGAGGTATGAAGAGTTGAAACATGGTTATTTGCTGAACTCAAGATCCTATAGATTTGAAAATGTATTTTACGACTTGTCTAAGGTGTTCGAGTATATCAACAATCCTTACTACAACGCGTCATTGGTTGATCATCATCTAAATCGCTTAATCACAGCCGGGGTATTGCCTCAGTTCGTAAACCGAACTACCGACAAGCGTGATTTGCAACTACTGCTCTTGTCTAAAGTGGCTGTTAAAGAAGAGAATGATTGAGAGGGCAATCTTCAACAGTCACATGGACAAAGATCAGGTTCAATATTGACATGTTCAAAAAATAGTATTTTTATCAGCTTTTTCCGATACATTGATTATCGTTATGGAATTGGAAATAAATAACTAATGGAATTTTGCGAAATTGTTTGTCTAAGTAAATCACACTTAGTAAGGTGTGATTTTCTTGCATACAATTAGCCCATCGAGGGCTATGTGCTTGCTCACATTAGCTCCAATAACCAGAGTTATAGGAAGTGATTTCTATTTCTTTGTCGAAATGTTTATTATGGTCTGACATGATGAAACATAGGGACGGTGACATTATTAATGAGCATATTCAAGAATCGGATCAGAGGCGGAAGCGGTGATGGACCACAAAAACCGATCGATCCATCAAAAATTCTCAAAACCTTGATTCACCAAGAAGGCTATGACTATCCTGGTGTGGATCGGAATGTCCCTGATGTCTAGGGCACCAATATAGATGTTAGCTCAGAAGCTGCCAACCTATATTTGGCGGTTTCTGTTCTGCTTCTAGAGAAAGTTTGGAGCCTGATCGAGCTGCAGTGAAAAACGGCAGCCCGATCCTACTGAATGAGAAATGAAGTGCCCATCATACAAAGATAGCCGATTTAATTGTTCTTAATGCGTTTTTTGTCGATTCATACTTTTGGAGCAGGATTTTAGTCCCTTGTTGGTGAATATTTACATATGCAATTGCAAGTGAATTTAATGTATGGAGCGATGTCATGACAGCGAAGATTATTTGTCCGCTTTGCGGCAATGAAGCGGTGCAAATGCGAGACAGGTCTGAGGTTTACCTGATAAACTGCCCGAATTGTGGTGACTTCCAGATCTCCCGCGAGTGTTTGGATGATTTACCAGCAGAGTGTAAGCTTCAGCCGCAACTGATGAAGGTATCGTCATTCACCAGATATCGCACGATTAATCATGATCCGGTAGCTACTCTGTTTATAGGTGAGCCAAATGGTTCAGAGGGTTATTCTATTCAACAGATTATCGGTCAATTTCCATCCGTACCGGAACGCAAATTGAAAGCATTGAAGAACCTCCAAGGAATGTCGAAGTATTGGGGCGATGCGGTATCCATTGATCATAAGGATTACGCTGTATTTTTCCCCGAAGTAAATGAAGAGCAGCCGAGCCTTATGATGATGAGGACGCTGGTCGAAGAAGGATTAGTTTCAGGCGAAGTAAAATTCCCAACACAGCTTACGGTTACGGAAAAAGGTAGTTCTCTATTGAGGGGTCAAACAGCTCATGCAGCGCCCGATGCTCCATCGCCAGCGCCTAAGGCTCCTGTGATTGAAGAGCCGACTCCAGTCGCCGCTCGACCGAGTAAGTTGGAGGGATTGCATCCAAGAGTACTGGAGGTTGCCCAAAAGCTTTTCCAAGATGGACATTTCCGTTCGGCTGTTCTCGATACGTATGTAGCGTTGGATAATGATGTTCAAAGGAAGAGCCGCCTTGCTCTAACTGGCAAGCCTTTAATGGACGGTGCATTTTCTAAAAATAACCCTGTTCTAAAGTTAAGCGATGCTCCAGACGCGCAATTAGGTGCGATGTTACTATTTTCGGGAGCAATTATGGGGGTTCGGAACGTCTTAGCGCATGATCAAAGGGCAAATCCGTCAGAACAAGAAGCATCAGAGCTGCTTTACTTTGCATCGACTCTGTTCAGGAGATTAGACCAAGCGGTGAATGTTGAAGCTGAGAAGCTTATGGTTGAAATTTCTCAGCTTTCATTTAAGCTTGACGGTAAAGCATCCTATTCGAACAGCGCCCAAATTAGGAAGTACTTTGCTCCTTCAAGGGATTACGTTGACGGTGGGTTGCATAGGCTCTGTTTCGAGAAGATCCTTATGTTAATTAGAAGCGGATACTTCAATGACCAAAATGCGGGTATCGATTTGTTACTGGAGTGGGATGAAACGCTTCTCGATCACGTAACCGATGATGACCATATAGAATTAATCACCTACATTTATAAAGCAGCTGGTGGCTCATATCCGTCGAACTCTGCTGTAGATTTGATTAAAGGTGGCTTTATGCCAATAACAAGGAGTCTTAAGCTATTCCAGGAGCATTTGCTTTCTAGTCCTGAAGTATTTCATAGGTTATTGGAGAAAATTTGGTGGAGACCTGAATTCTTCAAGTCAATCGTTAATTATACTGACCTAGAGTTTCTAGTCGCACTCCTCAATAAAGTAGTCGATAGAGAGTTTGTTTTAAATCGACCTGACTTAAATAGTCTGAGCTATGAGTTGAATCACGTAGGAAGGAAAGGTATTGCAGAGTTGGCTGACAAGATCGACCAGATGGATAAGGAATCTTAATACTGTTGTAAGGTGAGTTATACTCCGAAGCTGCCGTGAAAATCGGCAGCTATTTCTTATGTAATGGTTATTTCCTTTAGTGATTGATCCGTAGAGGGTATTTCTCTAAATTAAACTTATCTACTCACGAACTCCAACCACAACACAACACTGCACTCTCTATACAAATGCTACCAGTCCAGTATAATGAGCTTAAGACGGGGCTAACCTGATGAAAGCATCAGCGGACTTTATGAAGCAATTGGAACTATTATACGAGCAGTACGAGCAAGAGGTAACTGAGAAGCTGAAAGCCGGTATTCTTAAAGATACCACTGCCAAGACATACCTAACCCATTCAACCAATTTTGTCAGATGGTGTCGAAATGATTTTGTGCCAGGGGACAGAAATAAGTAGTGTAGCCGTGTTAGCCGCGGCAGACTAACAATATGTTGTTAGCCATGCCAAATCATCTGAAGACTACAGAACCATGTGCAATGATATGGAAAATACGGGATAAAGGGGTATCACAATGCCTGTTCCAGATAAGAAAATTGTCGTTAGCAAGTTGGGGGGAAAGTACGGCTGTTCCTTCTCTACGATTGAGGGGAAGAAAATTATGTATCAGGGAATTGTGGATGAAGAACAAATCGTAGTTTGCACACCACACTCCAAGATTCATACAATCGGTAAAGGTTGGTTCGACCTTACGATAAAACAGGTTGAACTTTTGGATGAAGCGGACATAGCGGTTTTAGCGGTTCGTTTGGAAGAAGGAAACATCTATATTGTAGACTTCAAAGAACAGCGAAAAATGATGACTCTAGAGATTCAGATTGAGAATCCTAGAGAAGGTGAGCATTGGAAGTTCTATATTTGGGGGAATAACATTCAAGTTAGGGGTTGTTTGGATAAGTTTCAAGCAGTACCTGAACGAATGATATCATAGCGACTTGAGGTAAATGGTATGACAAAGTTATTTCTACATAGTCGAGAAATGCGAAGCGTATTTCAGCTCTTAGGTGAGCACGAGAATGATATAAGCTACAGTGTGGCATGGGGGTTGACGCAGTGCCCTTCATTTCTGAAGGTTTTTCTCCAAAGTGTTCTTAAATGGAACGGTGATGTTAATGAAGTCGAAATCCGAATGCAGGAATATGAAAAGGGCAAAGGATTCACTGATATCGAAATTGAGTTGACCCAAGAATTTCACTTAATTATTGAGGCGAAGAGAGGATGGAACCTTCCAAACATCACACAGCTTCAAAAGTATTCAACCAGAACATCCTTCATACAAAATTCTTGCCATGATAAGCGTCTGATTGTATTGAGCGAATGTAGCAGAGATTACGCTAATCACCGTGTCCCAGATCAAGTAAATGGTTATCCGGTTGAGGTATTATCATGGAGGGACTTTTACCAATTCTCCAGGCTAGCACATCCACTCGGAACACATGCTGAGAAGCGGTTATTGCAAGAATTGAATGTTTATTTGGGGAGTTTGATGACAATGCAGAAGCAAGACTCGAATATGGTGTATGTAGTATCTGTTGGAGGTGGATCTCCTGATGGTTGGTCAATTTCATGGAGAGATATTATTAGCAAGAAGAGGAGATACTTTCACCCTATCGGTGGTAATGGATGGGTAAAAGAGCCACCTAACTACATTGCATTTCGTTATAATGGAAAACTGCAATCGATTCATCATATAGAAGGGTATGAGGTTGTCACTAACATGTCTAAAGTTTTTTCGGAGGCTAGAGACGAGGAGTGGAAACCAAGTTTCGTGTATCACTTAGGAGCTCCATTTACTCCAAGTGATGAGGTTAAGACCGGAAACATATATCCCAATGGCAGAGTGTGGTGTATGCTGGATACATTGTTCACTTGCTCAACGATATCCGAAGCGAGAGACCTCACAAAGTTGCGTCAAAATAGTTAAAGGAATGGTTATGCTGGTTTCTTCTCAGCAGCATTCAGGCAAATGAAAAGAACCTATAACCCCAAAACTGTAATAAGACAGAACGAGAATGTAAACAAGGACATTTACGGAAAAGCAAATCAATGAATTCCAGTAGGGGCTGTTAAGCCGAATCAGTATAATCACAAGATCATCTGTGCAATTTTCAAGGCAGTTGCTACCACAGGTCGTACTACCATAGAAATGATGGAGCGCTTGTGTAGCGATGAAAACAACCCAGTAATGTACGTGCCTACTTTAAGAATAATTACTCACAGATGAAGTTGGATGGAACTAAGAGCCACGGTAAAGTATTTGAGGATGACGGTGAAACGGTAACAGTCTGGCGCGAAGTTGAAGATACACTGATGAAATACAAATTGAGCTTTTGTGATTAATAATGTTATGGCGATTCACATTTGCTGTCGCATAAAAATAAATTTGAAGCACATATTGATCCAATTTCTTGTCCATCATGTAATAAGAAATTCTTTGACTTCGCCTATTATCCGCGATATTATCCTGCAGTTCTGCTTCGACCTGCTTGTCATCACTGACTCAACTACGTTATAGGTGGTGGCACACCGTATAGGGGCTGTTCTCACTGATTACTCCACACTTGTTGATTGCGTGGGGCAGTCTTAAACCCTTGGTCAGGGATTTTCAGGTTTGCGGGTTGGAATGCGGTGACTGGCCAATAGGTGGATTGATCGGCATACAGAGTGAATTAGATGTCATTACTTGCTTGCTGATAGAGCAGGTTGGATGTAAGACGCTCATAAGAGAGCAGATTAGACGTGTATCCTATTAGGCGATATTTTTGTGATGGATTTTTGGAGGTGTTGAATATAGGAAGGCAGTCTGGTTATCATAACAATCTAAATTCGAGTTCATATGAAATAGACCCGGATGTTATCAAGGATAAAATTGGGAAAGAGGCAATTAATGCTGACGAAATTGCGGCTTACCTTACAAAGTATTCTAGAAGGGGCGTTACATTTAGTGGGAAAACAATTAGGAGGCTAATCAATAAAATATGTGATTTAAGTGATGGGATATTAAAATTTACAGATTTTCAGGTTTCTAGAGATAACAATGAACCCATGTATTTAATCCAGCCAGAATACCAAGGGTTTATTCTTCCATTAATAGATTCTAGATATTTGCTTGACAATAAAAACGACAGAAAGCTCAGTACGAGAGAGGAATTGTACAGTGATCTAGTAGTTAATCTTGAAACTTATATGTCAGAAAAGGATTTAAAGATAATCGAATCAAATCCAGCGTTTATGAATGCTAAATTGGAGTGTCTGCTATCGGAGAGCATTAATAGGCAGATCTTAATATTAATGCAAAATCTGTTTCATTCAGATGAAGTATTGCGGTATAAGTTGATGGAGAAAACACTTGACACTTTGATTGAACTAAATCGAATTGTTATGAAACAGGAGGCGCGAATTTCTTCGTCAAAATTAGTTTATGGGCGTGCTTTCGATGAAAGTGCTGATGGTGAGTATAAGAAGAACATGCTTCAAGCTGATGGGCTAGCACAATTCATTATTCAACTCTTAGGCTTGAAGATGCATGGTGAAAAGTATGAATATCTAAGTGATGATGAACAACTTAGTTATCCCGCACTTTGGGCAGCAGCACAAATGTACGATTTAGATATTAATCCAGAAACTGATGCGGGACAAGAACTTAACAAAATCAGTGCTGCTATATCAGATAATGAGAAATTTAAAACTCTTGTAAAAAAAGCAAAGGAGATACTCAACCTCGATGATCCACGAGAATTTTTTATGTTCAAGGATATTATAAGATTGTTAGCTGCATATTACCTTATGCCTTTAGTAGATGATGATGATTATAAAAATATGATAAAATTCACAGAAAGCGCTATTTCCAATGACAAATGGGATGTGCTTAGAAAGTTAAATAGCAACAATGAGCGTGCGAATGAAAAAACGATTCGGGAACTGAGAAGAATTAATGAACTCAGAGCAATTCACCACTGGACAACCCCTGAATGAGATATTTCCTTTGGCAATAACACTTAACTTATTTAAATTAGAATCAAGCTTCAACACTGTAGCTTAGTGCTAATGAGAAAAATAAGAGACTGGAGTGTATGGCCATGGAAAAATGTAGCGTTATTTATGTGAAGTACGAGCCATCAGATACTATTGAAAAACAAGGAAAAAGGAGTTCTATTGAGAAGTATCTAAAACAGGGCTATTATATTAAAGAATCCCGAAATGGTTATTGGGTTTTAGTCAAACCCGTACAGGTAAACATTAAAATTAGCAATTCTTCGGGAGCTAGGACTTTTAATGTAAAGCAGGATATACTCGATCATTATAAAAAAAATAGAATTTCAGAGAAGTTAACTGAAAAATTTGAAGAAGATATGCAAAAGGAGAAGATTGGCATATATATGGATGAAGAAGGTGATTACGAAATTAGAAAAGAGATTAACCAAAACAAAGGAGGTTGCTCGTAACAATAAATCTAAATATAGAGATTTGAACGTTTCTCAGTCCAATAAAGCAAGGCGCTCTACGCTCAAACTTCGTAGAGTGCCTTGCTTACTTTATCGTTATTATTCCATATCCACCGTCGCGCCGGACTTGAATTCTACAGCGAACTTGTCCCCCCTGACCGTGACCTTCTCAATTAGCCGCCTGACTAGTTGCTCATTGTATTGGGTATTTGTGGTGGGTGGCTCTTGTGAAAATGCGCTCATCTAGACGATTCTTTGGCGAAGCTAGTCCCGACCCACGTTTTTTACTTGTACCTTCTGCTGTTGCTCGCGCAGGCGGTAGATTTCCTCCGGCCACATCGCCTCAGTTGCTACTAATAATCATCTGGGTGAAGCTGCGGTTTGTCTCTTGGGTTGGTATGCACGACGCGGCGCTTGATCGATTCTTCTTGCACCTTCATGAAAATTTTAACGGGATAAAAGCCTCGTTGTTGCTTTCACATAGTATCGGGAACAAGGGTCTACTTTACCCGCTTTTTGGTTGGAAAATCAACGGTGTTTATTGTGTTATTGTGTGCGATAGTGGGAAGGGCTTTTTTCAAATTATTTTGGATGTTTATTTCTTTTTATTAATATGGTAAAAATGAAGATATAAAAATCGGTCCAATCTGAATTGGACGATCGATAAAATGAAATGTACACATTTTCACTTTGAAGAGAGGTGCTTTATGGGAGAATGGGCAAAACCTAATAATTTTTCTGGAGCCTTTAGATTAACTAGTTCGAAATATGCTGATGCCTTTTTAGATACCGGATCAATCAAATTCAACACCCCCCAATCGTGGATTGATTACTCCAAAAAATATGGAGATGGTAGAGGAGATGGCTATGAGGGAGCTTTGGCATTTTGTGATAGTTTAGATGTTGAACGTATAGCCGAATTGACTCAAAAATATGAGTCTAGCTGCATCTTAAATCCTAATACCAGACCATTACTCAAGGAGATAAGCGGAGAACGACTATTTTTGAAAGATAAACGAAGTTTAGTGTTGCCTTGCTTTTGTGTGTACATCATGAAAAATAGCTTGTTTCCTTGTCCTGACAGTGGGGGAAAACACAGGGTAACTGCTGAGATACCAGCTTCATATTTTAGAGACTTTTCAGACAATTCTTTGCCGGAAGATATTGGAAATTTGCCATTAGAAGACCAGCCTGCATTGATAGTCATTTCCGACTTTGATGAGTTTAAGAATAGATTGTATAGCGCATTAAGGCAACTTGGTTTGGAAGATTCTGAAATATTAATTGGTAATGTATCATATTTTGATTTTGAGGCATACGGTTATAAAGGTTGGATGGATTTTGGCCAAAAATACCCTAAAGAATTATTGGTGAAAAATATCCGCTTTGCAGAGCAAAGTGAGGCACGAGTTATAATTAAAACTATTAAAAAGGAAGTTATTGAGCGTCTATACGGTGCTCCAATAGAGTTAGGTTACATGAGGGATATAGCACAAGTCCATAAAGGTTACTTGCACGAAGGTATGCGTGTCGAAATGACAGTAGACATATATGAAGAATAGATGTAAATTTCTCATGCGTTTTATCCTGGTTTTTGCAATTATTGTGCTTTCCAAAAGTGGAATTATCATTTAAAAGAAAGTTACCAAAAGCTAAATCAAATATAGCTACTCATAAGCGGTTCGCTGTGTCCAATTAAAAGTCTAACAGCATGATTTTGTCAGCATCAAACTTACTACACTTGTTCGTAGCGGATAAAACGCGCCACAATGAATCCATCCTTTCCGATAGCTTGATGGATTCATGAACAAGTGTAATGGGTTTGACGCTTACTTTTATACAGAATATACAATGAAGACAAAGCAGGGATGATTTTTCTGAATAAAGATGCATAATTCGTATAAAAGGCGAAATTGGACGTTTGAGGATTTCTCCTTTTCTATGATTCAAATGCGTATAAATGGAATGAAATAAAATTCCATTTCATTATTAGTGAGACACTTTTAAACTAAGAAAGGGCTTTTTGATCAGGTTTGTGGCAGCTTTCATGATTCATCATAATACAACATCATGTATAGAATAAAGTGTGCTGATCGACAACGATACAGCACACTTTATTTTTGGAAGAGTGAATTATGCGATTTCTAAAATTACAATGAGACTTTTTTGGGTTCAATAGAGGGGGATTATCGCAGCCGGCTTTATGGGGACTTCAATCATCAAAAGCTTCACGATCGCTTTTAGAAGGTGTAATGTTATCAATGAGTTGATTTTGATTGTCCTTTGATTTAAACTTCATAATAGAGCGACCTGGTGGATGGGTTTTTGAGGCTATGACCTCGTGCGAAACCCCATCGTACCGAGGGCGCTCGTTTTTTTTCAAACGCTAAATGATTCATATTACATGAATTCATCATATTACAGGAATTTTTACGGATAGGATAGAACAAGTCAAACAAAAGTGAATTTTGGATAATAACTTGCAGGACAGGAGGCACCTGAGTGAGAGTGATCGATTTGTCGCTGCCGATTGCGGATGGCATGTCCGTTTATCCCGGCGATCCGGAGGTAACAGTCAAAGTAGCGCATACGTACGAGAGTCACAACTGGGAGCTGCGGCAGCTGTCGATGGGCAGCCATACCGGAACACACGTGGATGCGCCTTCACATATGCATCCCGGTGCCGCGACATTGGATGAGCTGCCGTTGGAGCGATTTTTCGGAGCGTCCCGCGTAGTCGGGATCGAAGACTCGGCTTGGCCGGAAGGCCGGGGTCTGTTTTTCGCCGAATCCGCCGGGCTGGAATGCTTTGACCGACTCGCTGCGCTGCGGCCACCGTTCGTCGGCGGCGAATTGTCTGAAGAACTGGAGCGGGCGTTGTTGGGCATCGGAATTGTGACGTATACGGGGCTGCACGGTTTGGATCGTCTTCCCGGAGGGAGCGACTTTATGTTTTACGGATTTCCTCTGCGCATCGTCTGTGGCGACGGCTCCCCGGTTCGGGCTGTTGCTGTGGTGGAGACGGAACCGACTGGGCTAGGAATTTCCCTTGAATCGGGAGAATGCTGTGCGATTCCACCACATAGTCGGTGAACAAACCTGCCAAACTGCAGGCTTTCTCTCCATTTCGGCCTGCTGAAGACGAAATGCCTGCCAAGGTGCAGGTATTTCGCCACATTTGCCTCAATCGGCCCATTCTGCTGCTGTATTCCTGCTCTTACGCAGGCATTCCTTCTCTGCTGCAGCCAACCGCCAACACCATGCAAGACAACACCACTCCACTCGCTGGAAAATACGTGAGGTATGGTACTGCGACGCGGTACGATGCTACCGTATCATAGAAGAATGCTTGTCACGAACGCAGGCATTTCGCACTGCGCGCAGCTCCCAGTGCGCGGTGTTTGGCTGCATGACGGCGGTCGGTCGACCATAATCGTTAAACGGGTTCCAAGAATACTTCTAACAATTCGTTTGTTTGGCTGGGGCGTCCAGCTAATGTAGCATCGAAACTGATAAATGCCTGCCAAACTGCAACTTTTTTCTCGTTCCGATCTGTTGAAGATGAAATACCTGCCAAGGCGCCAAAGCGCGGTTATTTCACTCTATTTTCCCTCAATAGGTCAATTCGTCCTCGTATACCTGCGCTTTCGCAGGTGTTCTACCACTTAAGGCTCCTTCTAACCAAAATTCCTGCAACGTATGCAGGTTTCTTCTCTGTCTGCCAGGAGTGATGCAAGAATTAAAAAGCCGAAAATCATTATTCCAACCCTGACATACAGTTGTCAGGGTTAGAATTGTATGATGAATACATAAGCAAGCTACAAGAACCGGAGGTGATTGAAATGACAAATCATAGTTTGAGATTGTACGACTATCATGTATGGGCAAATAAAATAATCTTTAACCGATTAAAGGAGCTCCCGCGTCACCTATACAAACAAGAAGTGCAAAGCGTATTTTCTTCGGTGTCAAAGGTCATGGCACATATATACAAGGTTGATTGCGGTTGGCTCGACATCCTGATGGGTAAAAGTATGAATGAAGCTATGGAAGCTTCTTCTCAAATCGAGGCGGATGCAGAAGCTAGAAGCCTTGAGGAGCTGGAGGCTATGTATGACGATTTGTCCGTGAGATTCAAGGCATGTATTAGCGAGCATGTGGATCTTGAGAGAGAGGTTGTCTTGGACAATCCCTACGCTGGAATTTTGAACACCAGATATTCAGAATTTATTATTCAAGTTGTGAATCATGGCACATACCACCGAGGTAATCTTTCAGCTATGCTTCGTCAATTGGGCCATTCCTCTGTTATGACGGAATATGGGCTTTTTATGTACCAGGATGAACCAACTACTAGCAGGTCAACAGTTTCTGTCAATTAGGGCATTGTGGAGAATGGGTTAGAGGGTGCGTTACTACACACTTACAAATATTGAAAACAAATAATGATATAATGGTGCTATTCCATCACAAAAGGGAGATGTTAAATATGTTTAAACACATCGAGGATTTTGCCGCAGCCTGGCGGCATGAAACGGCAGCAACGCTGCGCACGATGGAGGCGCTCACAGACGATTCACTTGGCCAACAGATAACGAGCGATCATCGAACGCTGGGACGGCTTGCATGGCACCTTGTACAGACGGTGCACGAAATGCCATCGCGGACTGGATTGTCTTTCGAAGGACCGGGCGAAGACGTGCCGGTGCCAGCTTCGGCAGCGGATATTGCGGCGGCCTATAAGCGGACCTCGGAAGCTCTCCTTGATGCTGTACAGTCCAGTTGGAAGGATGAGAATCTGCTCATCATGAGCGATATGTACGGCGATCAATGGCCGAACGGCTTGACGCTGGATATCCTCGTAAAGCATGAGATTCATCATCGCGGTCAAATGACGGTACTGATGCGTCAGGCCGGGCTTCGTGTGCCGGATCTTTACGGCCCGACGAAAGAGCAGTGGGCCGAGTACGGTGCGCCGGCTCCGGCAATATAGAGTAATACAGACCAAGACTCAAGGGGCTGTCCCGAAAGTCATTTTTGGAAATATCAGCGCCCACTCTGTATGTAATAGGGTCCAAAAGAACCTTCAACTCCACGTTTATAGTGGTTATGAAGGTTTTTTTGTATTTGACTTACTCGGATTTACGAGTTGCCTTCCTTCATGCGCCGACCTCACGCATGCCGAGAACTGCGCAGGGTGCAGTAAGTGGGGGGAACCTGTACAGTCCCACTGCGTGGAGGGGAACTCTGAAGTCATTCCATCGGCGCGGCGGCGAACATTCCTGCGAATAGGCATGCTTTTTCTGTTTTCGGCCTGCTGAAGACCGAATGCCTGCCAAAGCGCAGGCTTTTCGCCATGTTTTATCGCTAGCAGCCCAATCCGCCATTTATTCCTGCCTAATCGCAGGCATTCTGCCCTCAATGACTTCTTTTAGCCGAAATTCCTGCTCTTTCGCAGGCTTCCTCTCACTCTACTACCCGGATCTGTTGCCCTCAGTCACTGATGCACATTTGAAGCCGGGTTGACGGGTATTCGCCCCAATAAAAAAGCATCCAGCTCCGTAAACAGACGGTGGCGGATGCTTTTTTATTGCTGTATTCACTCTGCGACTCAGCGCGCCTTGGCGGTCAGCCGTTAACGACGGTGCCGCCGTTAATATGAATCGTCTGCCCGGATACGTAGGAGGAATCGTCGCTCGCCAGATAGACATAGGCGGGAGCCAGCTCCGATGGCTGGCCGGGACGGCCAAGCGGGGTGTCTGTGCCGAACTTGGCGACTCGCTCTGCCGGGAAGGTCGAAGGAATGAGCGGCGTCCAGATCGGACCGGGCGCCACAGCATTGACGCGGATTCCCTGACTTGCCAGGTTGTTGGCAAGCGCACGCGTGAACGAAACGATTGCTCCTTTGGTGGAGGAATAGTCGATCAGCGTCGGATTGCCTTCATAAGCGGTAATGGATGCGGTGTTAATGATCGATGCGCCCTTCTTCAGGTGCTTCATGGCAGCCTTGGTCAGGTAGAACATGGCGAAGATGTTCGTGCGGAACGTCTTCTCCAGCTGTTCGGCCGTAATGTCCTCGATGCTTTGCTGGGGATGCTGCTCGGCGGCGTTGTTGACGAGAATGTCGAGCTTGCCAAGCTCCTTGACGGTTTGCTCCACGGCGGATTGGCTGAACGCTTCATCACCGATATCGCCTCTGATCAGCAAACACTTGCGCCCCAGTTCCTCTACACGCTTCTTCACTTTATTCGCATCTTCATCCTGCTCAAGATAGACAATTGCGACGTCTGCGCCCTCCTTGGCGAAGGCGACGGCGGCGGCATGCCCGATCCCGCTGTCTCCTCCAGTAATCAGGGCGGTTCTGCCAGTCAGCTTGCCCGCGGCGCGGTATGTCGGCGACTCAATCTCGGGCTGGGGGTGCATCTTGCTCTCCAGCCCTGTGCCTTCCTGCTCCTGCGGAGGCAGCTTCTTAGGTCTTTGCTCCGTAGCATGGTTTCCTGCCATCATAATCCCTCCTTGAAGTCGTCTAGATTACGTTACCCGTTCCGGTCGAAGGATAATCATTGGTTCACCCGTTGACAGGACTCTTTGGCTTGATCAGAACCGTCTTTTCATACCATGCACTATACAAAATAACCCTGAATGCAACGATATAGAAATTAGGGCGCCGATCGCCCCCATTGCTGCTATTCCAATAACAACCAAGTATAACCTTAACAAGCAGGGAGACAGGCAGCATGCGTGCACAGGACAGCTTAGTGTTGAACGAGGTCAGGAATGCACTGGAACAAGCAGAGCGGAAACTGAAGTGGTTCGAGAATATGCTGCATACAATTGAGGCAGCGATTTGGTCAATTGATGTCCTTAATGGGCAATTTCTATATGTTTCAGAGGCTGTAACGGGTATTACGGGCTATCCGCCGGAACAGCTTGTTAACCTCTCCAATTGGAGCAATATCGTTCATCGGGAGGATCTGCCTCTCTATAAAGCATGGGCAATGAAGATCGGACAAGGAATTCCGGCGACAAGCGAGTACCGGATCTATCATGCGAGTGGTGAGGTTCGGTGGATTCAGGCGAGAATAATGCCGATAGTGGACGAGTGCGGGCAGGTCATTCAGCTGGATGGCATGATGGTCGATACAACAGCGACAAAAGAAATGGAAGCACAGCTGCACCGAAGTGAGCAGAAATACAAATCGCTGTTCCATTATAATTCGGATATTATTTGTGAATTGGATCTGGAGGGCGGTATACGCGCGATCAATCCGGCTGCCGAGAAGATTACGGGCGAACGGCTGTATGAGGCGGATCTTAATTTCCCGTTTGAAGAGGTGTTCGGCGGGGACAATCTGCACAAATTAACACACCATTTCAATCTGGCGATACAAGGACATTCCCGGCATTATGAGGTATCCTCACGCCACCAGAACGGCAAATCGTTTCAATGGTCGATGGAGAATGTCCCGATCTATGTGAACAATCGTATAGAAGGCACTTTTGTTATCGCCAGAGATGTGACGGCTCATAAGCAAGTCGAAGCAGCTTTTGCCGATCGTGAAGCGCAGTGCCGCCGATTGGTGGAGCTGTCACCCGTGGCAATCGCGATCTATAAGGATGGAGAAATTACGTTTCTTAATCCTGCCGGAGAAAAGATGCTGGGCGTATCGTTCGAAGGAGATTCATACCGGACAAACATCATGGACTGGGTGCATCCCCATGATCGTGAATTTGCGCTGGAACGAATGGAGAATACGCTGTTGAACGGTTATTCTCCTCCTGGCGAGTATAAGATCATTCGGGCTGATGGCCGTGTCATTGACATTTCGATGATCTCCATCTATGACTCCCAATCTGCCTCCATTCAGCTTATGTTCGAAGATATTACGGTTCGCAAACAGGCGGAGCGGGCTTTGCTGGAAGGCGAGGAGCTGAATAGGCGTCTCATTGAGCTGTCTCCTGAAGCCATTGTTCTTCACAAAGATTATAAATTTGTCTATGCCAATCTTGCCGGTCTTGCACTATTCGGAGTGTCCGGCTTGAGCGAATTGGCGGGAGAATCGATATTCGACTGGAT
This sequence comes from Paenibacillus oenotherae, assembly GCF_019443105.1. Taxonomy (GTDB): domain Bacteria; phylum Bacillota; class Bacilli; order Paenibacillales; family Paenibacillaceae; genus Paenibacillus_Z; species Paenibacillus_Z oenotherae. The sequence continues at coordinate 407,117 of NZ_JAHZIJ010000002.1, read as the reverse complement.
TCATCCGGACTTTGCGGAGGAAGTGAAGCAGCGGCTGCAGCACATTTATGCCCGGCATTGCGTCTCTTCCCTTGTCGAGCAGCAGATTGTTCAGGCGGACGGCACTCTGATCGATGTGGAAGTGATCGCCAGCACCATACCCTATAAAGGGGACAATGCAGGCATTACTCTATTTCGCGATATTAGGGAGCGCAAGCGGGCGGACGAGGATCGGCAGCGGACGGAGCAGAGCATCAGAGAGAGCGAGGACCGGCATTTTCGCCTGCAGACGAGCCTGGACCGTTTCTCCCATGATCTATTTGGTGTGATGAAGGTCAGCCACTTGGAGCGGCGGCTTGTGAAGGAAGTCCGGGACGTGCTCGGAACGGATCATGTCAAGATCATGGAGCTGGATTCAAGCCAGATCAAGCTATGTGAGCTGAATGAGACGGAGGATGGCTACTATCTGAAGATTGGAGAGATGAAGGGGAGGAGCAAGCTGCTCTGTATCGATGAGAAGCCTGCGGCATTGAGAATTACCTCAATACGAGTATGGCTGGAGACGATCGCCCGTTATGCCAGCGTTCTGCTTGACAATTTTCTGTTGATAGAAGATTTGACGAAGGAGCTGGAGGGGACAGTCGGCCAGCAAATTGCGCCAACCTGGCTCCTGAGACTGCTGTTCACGCTGTCTGAGAATGAGAGAAAATCACTTTCCCAGGATCTGCATGACTCCGCACTGCAAGAGCAGATTGTTTGGTACCGCAAGCTTGAGCATTTGAGGCTAAGCAGCGCTCTACCTGAGGAGGTACAGGAGCAGCTTGAGCAAATTGCACAGGGACTGCTGGATGTCATCTATCAAATTCGGATCACCTGCAACGAGCTGCGGCCGCCAATGCTCAAGGAAGCAGGGCTTGTGTCCTCTCTGCATGCCCTGTTCGAGTTCACGCAGCTGCGCACCAACTACAGCATTCGCTTCCATCCTGCTTATATCGAGCATGCCTTGAATGATGACCAGTTGATCGGTCTTTACCGCATTGTGCAGGAGATGCTCGCCAATGCTGCGAAGCATTCCAGCGCAACGGAAGTTCATATCGGATTGTCCAGCAGCTCTTGCGGTGTGCAACTGCACTATAGAGATAACGGGGTGGGCATGAAGCTTGAGGCGACAGAAGACTCCTTCAATAGCATGGGCATCTATGGCATGAAAGAGCGGGTGCGCAGCTTGAACGGAACCATAGAGTTCCGATCGCCTGAGAACGGCGGAATGGCCATCTACATAGGCATTCCCATTGGTGATTAGCCAGGACATATTAAACAGCGAGGTGTAGACAGCATGATTCATATTCTACTGGTAGACGACCATCCATTAGTAATGGAAGGGACGAGAATGATCCTTGAGCTGGAGGGGGACATGAAGGTTTCGCTGGCGAATTCCGCCAGCAAGGCGCTTGAGCAGGTTCGAGCACAGTCCTTCGATATTATGCTGTTCGACCTTCATATTGGCGATATCAATGGGATTGATCTGGCCAAGCAAGTTCTGGGCATTACGCCGCATTCAACAATATTAATCTACACGGGCTTCGAATTCAGCAATCACTTCAATCTGATGATAGAAGCGGGCATTAGCGGCTTTATTCTCAAGACGACAACCAGCGAGCAGCTTGTGAATACGATCCGCTGTGCCCTGCGGGGAGAAGTTATGCTGCCGCTCTCCTTGGTGAAGCAATTAAGAAGAACGACACTGCAGGCGGATGCTGCCACAGGACAGCAGGGTGCAGTTGCGATAAGCAATAAGGAGTATGAGATTTTGCAAGAAATAGCCAAGGGAAGGAGCAATAAAGATATTGCGGAGCGGGTTCTTATGAGCCAGCGCTCACTGGAATATTGTTTGACAGCCCTGTTCCACAAGCTGAAGGTGAAATCAAGAATCGAAGCGGCGATCAAAGCGAAGCAGCTAGGTTTTCTGGCGGATTAAGTGTAGTACCCTATCCTTCGAATAGCCCTATAACCGGATCCCGGTCACAGTCTGCTGTGATGCGGGATTTTTGTTATGCGGCATCCCGCGGGAGCACGAAGAAGTTTTGCGCGGCCACGCAAAATATTTTCGGTTACCGGAATGTGCCGCGGGTTTATGATGAATCTAGTTCTTAAGTATTACATCACTTGTAACATTCCAGACACGGCAAGGAGGTTATTAGGGACAGAGCTAACGGGAATTTGGCGGTACGAAATGATAATCAAACCATAATAGACAACGAGGTGCTGGACAATGAAATGGTTTTATAATTTGAAGACGGTTATGAAATTGACGATCGCATTTGTGATAACAGCTATCATAATGGGCTTTATTGGGTTCCTGGGCCTGAGCAATCTGGGCAGCATGAACAAATCTATCGTGGATATGTACGAGATCAATCTAGTCCCTATCAGCAAGCTTGGGGATGTGGAAATTCTGTATCAGCGGATTAACGTAGAGCTCCGGGATATGAACACGATGGCAAGAACAGCCGCGGAGAATAATGCCTATAAGGACAAGATTCTGGGCTTTGCCAAAGAAATCGAAACCAGTATAGATACATACAGCCAGTCCTTCTTAACCAGGGAGGAGGAGGATCAGCTTCAGCAATTCGCTCCTTTATGGGAAGAGTACAGAATCATGTTGAACGAAGCGCTTGATAAGAATAGTGCGAACTTAGGCTCCGAGCAATTTACGGAATTTCTGCTGACAGGCGGTATGGATGAGACAGGCGATAAGCTGGAAGCCATTCTGGAGAAGCTGATTGAGCTCAATACCCAATTGGCCGAGCATGCACGCGGAGATTCGGATGAGCTGTACACCTCCTCGCGTTACATTACAGTAGCAATCATCATCGCTGCGCTCATTCTCAGTATCGGCTTCGGCTATCTGATCTCCCAAATTATAGCGCGCCCGCTGAATCGGGTCGTACGGCTGGTGGGCAAGGTCGCGGACGGAGATTTGAGCGAAATCTCGGATATTAATAGCAAGGATGAGATTGGCGTATTGGCAGCTTCCGTTAATGATATGGTCTTCAAGCTTAGAGAAACCGTAGGTGAAATTTTGGCTTCCGCAGAGAGTGTCTCAGCGGCATCCCAGCAGATCTCGGCCAGTACGGAGGAGATTGCCAGCGGAAGCATGAGCCAGGCTAACGCTGCTCAAACGATGAATGAGCTGTTCAGGGAGCTGTCGCTTGCCATTAATTCAGTGGCACGCAGCGCGGAGCAAGCATCGGAGCTGTCCAACAAGACGATGAGCATCGCTCAGGATGGGGGCAAGGTGGTTCGTGTCTCTATCGATGGGATGACACGTGTCAATGAGCAGATGTCACGGCTTGAAGAGGACTCCAACAAGATCGGCGAGATTATCGAAGTGATTGATGATATTGCGGAGCAGACGAATCTGCTTGCGCTGAATGCAGCAATCGAGGCGGCACGCGCCGGAGATCAGGGCCGCGGGTTCGCGGTAGTTGCGGACGAAGTGAGAAAGTTGGCTGAGCGAAGCAGTGAGGCAACGAAGCAAATTACGAATATCATTAAAGGCATGCAGGACAATACGGGACAAAGTGTGAAGGCGGTTGCAGAAGGTGTGAGCGCCTCGCAGCGAACGGGCGAAGCCTTTGAGCATATCATCTCAATGGTTAACGAAACCGCCTACAAGGTTACGGAAATTGCTGCTGCGAGCGAAGAGCAAGCCGCCCAATCCTCTGAGGTGATGAGCTCGATAGAAAGCATATCTGCAGCTACGGAAGAGGCTGCGGCGAGCAGCGAGGAAACGGCATCAACCGCCCAATCCCTGGCCCAGCTCGCAGAGGAATTGAACAACTCCGTATCCATATTCAAAATTCGCTAGCAGGATGCGTGGAAGCTGGCGGGCCGCCACTTGCGGCGGCTACGAAGAGAGGCAGGGGTGGAGATCGTGCAGGCAGCCGGACAGGAGCAGTACATTGAGTTTGCGATTGAAAGGGAGCAATACGCCATTCGGATTCAGGATATTCACGAAATTATTAAAATACAGGACATAACAGAAATTCCTAACGTGACACCCTATGTGAAGGGGGTCATCAATCTCAGGGGCAAGATTGTGCCGGTTATTAGTCTGCGGAGACTATGCCAGCTGCCGGACAAAGACTATACCCGGACGACCCGAATTATCGTCGTTCACCATCAGGAGGATACAGTAGGCATCATTGTGGATCGGGTGAACAAGGTTGCAACCTATCCGGATATTCAGCCGCCTCCGGAGCGTGCCTTGGGCATCGACGGCAACTACTTCGCAGGAATCGGCATTACCGACAGCGGTCTTGTCGGCATATTAAAGCTGGATGAAGTCTTGCTTCGCGAACAGGAGTGAATCGACCGATGCTGTCAGAGTATAGAGAGGTGTTTCTGGAAGAGCTGGAAGAGCAGCTGCAGCTGATGGATGATGTTATTCTGCAGTTGGAGCAGGAGGATGAGACGGAGCGGGTTGTGCAAAGCTTGTTCCGTGCCGCCCACACCTTGAAGGGCTCCTCCGCAGCGATGGGCTATGAGGAAATGAAGCAATTAACCCATGAGATGGAGCATCTGCTTGATCAGGTGAGACGCAATGCGCTGGCTGTATCCAGTGCGCTGATCGATCTTCTTTTCAAATCGCTGGACTGTCTGAAGGAGCTGAAAAAAGATATCGTTCGCAGCGATGATTCAGTCACAGATATATCCGGATGCGTGGCAGAGCTGCAATCCTTCGCCGCTTCTTCCCAGGCAGCCGGAGCTGCTTCTCCTGCTTGCGAAGAACAGGAGGCTTTCTGTAGTCCGGAGCTTGGATCAGATACAATGATGAAAATACAGGAAGCGCATGACAGCGGTGCTGGCGTTTATTGGATTCATTTGACGCTGTCCAGCGAATGTGTCATTAGAGGGGCGCGGCTCTATGTGATTCACTCCAGCCTGTGCGGTCATGGTGAGGTTCTGCTGTCAGAGCCGGATATGGAGAGCCTGGCGGAGCGGGAGGATGTGCCGCTTGCAGTTGCCTTTCTATACACTGGCCACCAAAGCCGGGAGGAGCTGCGGGAGATGGTCGCTTCCTTGACGGAAGTAGCGGCTGTTGCCGTGGAGCCTCTTAGGAACGATCCCGATACGATTAGCCGTGGGGCTGTCGTTCAGGAGAAGGTGGTCAATGAGGATCAACCGCCGGTGAAACCTGCCAAATCACAGACCATTCGCGTCAGCGTGGAGCGTCTGGATCATCTCATGAATCTGGTGGGCGAGCTCGTTATCGACCATACCCGAATTCATCAAGTGGAACGGACGCAGAGAAGCCGATTGTCCGATGACTCGGTGAATGAGCTGGGACAGATCTCCGATCACCTTTCCCGGATTATAAGCGATTTGCAAGAAAGTGTGATGAAAGCAAGAATGCTGCCGATCGAGCAACTCTTTAACCGCTTTCCCCGCATGATCCGGGATTTGACACGAGATCTGGGCAAGGAGCTTGAGCTTGTTATCGAGGGCAAGGACACGGAGCTTGACCGGACCTTGATTGAAGAAATTGCCGACCCGCTCATACATCTGATTCGGAATGCGGTAGACCATGGCATCGAAAAACCTGAGCAGAGAATGCAGGCTGGCAAATCCCGCAAGGGTACGCTGCAAATAAGGGCAGCGCATGAAGATAATGGAGTCGTTATCTATGTGGAGGACGACGGTGCGGGCATCGATCCCGCCAGAATGAGACAGTCGGCCTTGGCGAAGGGGCTCTTGACCTCCGAGGAAGCGGGGCTGATAAGTGATCGGGATGCAATCGAGCTGATCTTCCGGCCTGGCTTCTCAACAGCCAGCGTCGTGAGCGATGTATCGGGGCGCGGCGTAGGGATGGACATCGTCAGAAGCCACATCGAGAAGCTGAACGGACTGATCGATATTGACACTGTCTTGGGGCAGGGAACACGGTTCAAGATCAAGCTTCCGCTGACGCTTGCGATTATTATCGGCCTGCTGGTGAAGCTGCATGAACAGACCTATATTATCCCCATGAGCAATATTACGGAGATCGTCAGAATCCCCTATCATGACATACAGACCGTCCGGGGGCAATCCGTCATCCTGCTGCGCAGCCAGGTGATTCCGATCATTTGGCTCCATGACCATTTCAACATCCCCAGATCGGAGCAATCGAAGAGCCACATCCAGCTCGTCATCGTAGGTTCCGCAGAGAAAAGGCTGGCTTTGGCTGTGGATGCGCTTATGGGGAATCAGGAGATTGTGATCAAGACGCTGGGCAGCTATGTAGGGAAAGTCGATTGCATCGCAGGATCCACAATATTGGGAGACGGCAAAGTCGCCTTAATACTAGAGGTGTCCGGCATTATCAATCATGTTGGCCGGAGGTCGGCACTATGAGCATCCCCATGACATTGGATCAGGACTTCAACCAGTTCACGCTGCTGTTTAAGAAGAGAACAGGTATTAATCTGGCGTTGTACAAAGAAAACCAAATGAAGCGCAGATTAAGCAGCCTGAAGGAAAGAAAGGGCTTTCGCACCTTTATCGATTTCTATCATGCGTTGGATAAGAATGAGCGGCTGCTGCATGAATTGCTGGAGCATATGACGATTAATGTATCGGAATTTTATCGCAATGCACAGCGCTGGGAAGTGTTGGAGAAACACGTAATCCCTGATATTTTGACAAGAAACAGGCGGCCCAAATGCTGGAGCGCAGCCTGCTCTACAGGTGAGGAGCCCTACAGTCTGGCGCTCTTGCTCACTGCCTATCTGGATCCGAAGGAAATCAGCATACTCGCCACCGATATTGACAACAGTGTCATTGAGAAGGCGAAGTCCGGCATCTATGGGGCTGAAGCTGTGAGGGATGTGCCCAAGCCGTATTTGAACCGGTACTTTGCCTCTGTCAGCGGCCGCTATGCGATCTCGGAGGAGATCAAGCGGTGTGTCCGGTTCAAGCCGCATAATCTGCTTGCTGATTCTTACGAGAAAGGCCTCGATCTGATTATTTGCCGGAACGTTCTAATCTACTTTACGGATGAAGCGAAGGAGTCGTTATTCGAGAAGTTCAGCCAATCGTTGAGAAAGGGCGGGTATCTGTTCATAGGCGGCAGCGAACAAATCTTTCAACCGCAACGATACGAGCTTGAGCCGGTAGATACGTTCTTTTACAGAAAACAATAGAGGAAGAGATAATGTGATCAAGATAAAGGTGCTTGTAGTGGATGATTCGATGTTTATGCGCAAGCTGATCACACGTCTGATTGAGGATGAGGCAGGGCTGCAGGTCATTGGCACGGCGTGCAATGGGCTGGAGGCTGTGAGTATGGTCAAGGCGCTTAAGCCGGATGTTGTCACGCTGGATATCGAGATGCCGGAGATGGACGGGCTGGAGGCGCTCTGCAAAATTATGGAGCAGCGTCCCACTCCGGTTCTGATGCTGAGCTCGCTGACGCAGGAAGGGGCGCATGCGACGATTACGGCCTTGCAAAGTGGAGCCGTCGATTTCATCTCCAAGCCATCGGGCTCGATCTCAACGGATCTGTACAAGGTGAAGGCAGAGCTGGTGTCCAAGATCAAGCTGGCTGCGCTAATTCCCGTCAGAGCCCTGCAGTCAGGCGTCAATGCTGCTCCCCCGTTGCAAGTAAACCGCATGAAGGCTGGCGCTGCGAAGGAATTCACTCAGATTGTGGCCCTGGGCACTTCAACAGGCGGCCCGAAGGCGCTGGAGACTGTCATTACTGCTCTGCCGGCCAATTTTCCTTATCCCGTGCTGGTCGTACAGCATATGCCGCCCAAGTTTACGAAATCATTAGCGACCCGATTGAATGGCCTCTCCGGTGTCCGGGTAGTGGAGGCGGCCGACAATGAGCTGGTTGTTGGAGGTACTGTCTATATCGCCCCAGGCGATTATCATATGACGGCCGTGCAGAAGAACCGGGAATACAGAATTCAGCTTCATCAGACGCCTCCTATAAACGGTCATCGTCCCTCTGTGGACGTCCTGTTCGACTCCATTTCCCAACTGAAGAATCTCAAGCGGCACTTTATTCTGATGACCGGAATGGGGAGTGATGGCGCCCAGGGCATGCAATCCGCCAAGCGGGATGGAGCACGCTCTACAATTGCAGAAGCGAAGGAAACATGCATCGTGTACGGGATGCCAAGATCAGCGATCGAGCTGAATTGTGTCGATTATACGGTTCCACTGCACCAGATAGCGTCCAAAATATTGGAAGTTACGGCATTTCAGGGATGGTGACGAGTAGGAATAGAGAGTAGGGTGAAGTGAGGGCTGGGTTTCAGAATTGGCTGAAAATTAGGGGTTTTATGGAAGGATATCCCGGCATATGATACAATCGAGAGAAAATATTATTTTGGGGTGAGTATTTGTGATAGGTCGCAGCGGCAATCCAACTTTAAGAGACAGCACATTCGGGAATAGTGATCATCATCCTTACGGGGAAGCCATGACGGTTGAAGGAACCGTGAACAAAGCATTCATCATGCTTGCATTGCTCATGGGAGGCGCATTCGCTGCCTGGTCAATGTACACCAACGGACAGAATGTGATTCCTTACGCCATCGGCGGCGCGATTATCGGCTTGATCCTGGCCTTGGTGATCAGCTTCGTGCCTAAAGCTGCACCTTATCTGGCGCCAGTTTACGCAATTTGCGAAGGGCTTTTTCTTGGAGCGCTCTCAGCGAATTACGAAACGCTGTACCAGGGCATTACACTGCAGGCGGCACTAATCACCATTAGTATATTTATCGCGCTGCTTGTGGCATACAAGGCGAGAATTATCAAGGCGACGGAGAACTTCAAGCTGGGGGTCTTCGCCGCTACAGGCGGCGTTGCGCTTGTCTACCTGCTGAGCTTTGTGCTTGGCATGTTCGGCATTACAGTTCCTTATCTTCACGATAACAGCTTGCTCGGCATCGGTATTTCTATCGTAATTGTCATCATTGCAGCACTGAATCTCGTTCTGGACTTCGACTTCATCGAATCCGGCGCACAGCACGGCGCTCCCAAATATATGGAATGGTACGGCGCATTCGGCCTAATGGTGACGCTGGTATGGTTGTATATCGAGATCCTGCGGCTCCTGTCCAAACTGCGCAGCCGCGACTAACCGTTATTGGCGCAGAATGACATATGAGGTGCTGGCTATCCCTTCTGGGGGTAGCCTTTTTTTGTATACAGAAATTTATGGGAAAGTGTGGGCTGACTCGCCCAACCCCAACTCTAACCCCACCCCCCACGCCCACTAAAATAACTTCGATATAAAAACAATTATAACGGGAATAGGGGCAGTTAACCTTCGAACGCAGCATAATCCAGCGCACTTGAAGACAGTGACAGTGTACAACGCCATGTTACCCAAAGCCTGCGAAAGAGCAGGCTTTGTCGATGGAATCGGGTCTTTTGAAGAGAATTCCTGCGATTGAGCAGTTATTACAGACGATTTTTCTAAATTACGAGAACCGCACTATAAAAAGATGCCGATTTGCAGGCATGTTAACGATTCGAGGAAAAATGCGAGAAATTGATGCAGATTCGCAGGAATATTAGTAAATGGAAAGTTACTTGAGTAACTAGATACTACCCGCACCCGCACCCGCACCCGCACCCGCACCCGCACCCGCACCCGCACCTTCAACTGTAACCGCAACAAGTCATAGAGTAGTCAATAAGTGGAGTCGGAGGAAGCAAGGAATCCGCGAATCGCGAATCTATAGATTTTCAGGGATCAACAATGAGTCATCGGGATGCCATGGGGGCGCTTGGAAATCCTTGTTTGTTAAATTCAAGCCAATAAGGGCAACCTAAACTTGCTTTTACCTACAGCAACTGGATATAAGGAGGTAGCGAATGTCACGCAATAAGAAAAACGCCATTGAGGCGGAATCAGTAGCTATGCAGGAGCAGTCAAGACAAGCGGAAAACAGTGTGGCGGCTTCTACGGACGAGAATCGCAATCAGAAGGGCCATATCCCGAACAGTCCGTCCACGGGCTAATGAGTTGTGGAACAAGTGGAGGTGGCCGATCTGCATAAATGCGGCGGCCTTGCTCCCTCTGGCGGTGAGAAGATGCTTACGCACTTCGCGCCGCCAGGCTTCTTCGCGTTCAATAAAAGTTTATCTCGAGAGATATGACGCTAGACTCAAAGCTCAATAGATGTCAGAAGAAAGCGAAAATATCTATAGAGAAACAATCATGACAAAAAGTGGTATACTACATATGCGATCAAGTATTCCGATTGGAATGTGACGGATTGTCACATGTATACCCGGTTGGAATGTTCTGATTGTCACATATACATCCGAAAGGAGGGAATTCAGGTTCATAGAATTGACCCTGTCAGTTACCTGCAAGGCGACGGGGATTTGCACATCAGCACCAGCACCCGCACCAGTATAGAGAGAAGAATCAGGAGAGGAGAAACGGATGCTTAGAATCAAACATTTTCAACCGGGCATGAATGTGAAGGAATACATTCCTTGTTTGTTTCCTCATTATAGTCGGCTGTACGAGCTATCTGGACTTCAATTGGATGTGAGGGCAATTCCCGCCTTGAGCCTGCTGAGCTTGCCGACCTATTCGCGATCGGAAGATCTGCTGTCAACAGTGGTGAATATTTGGGATGGCCGAAGACTGGGCTACAAGGGCAGTCTAACCCAGCTTGGCATCGGCCAGGAGAAGAAGGAAGCGGCATCCTTCGAGCAAGGCATGGAACTGCTGAAGCACAATATTACCACCGGAATGCTGATGCTTGTATGCGGCTCGATGTACCAGCTGCCGTATTCCAATGAATACAAAAATTTGAATGTGTATCCGCATCCCTATCTTGGCCTGACTGAGCATTGGCTCAGCTTATATGGCGTATCCGGGCAAGAGGTGCTTGTCTACGATCCAATCCCCAATCATTATCAGGGCTCGCTTGCGCTGCATCATTTCAAGGAGTTTTGGGAAGGGGACCGGTTTGTCCCGGAGCTTAGTGACTATCCCGGTATTCATCATTTATCCGTGTACGGTTATTACGAGCTTGAGCTATACCGCAAGGTGACCGACGAAGAGATGAAGAGCCTTATGTTCAAAGCTTTCCAGACGGTGACCTATGAGTATGTGTCGGGCCGGGTTATCGAGGATCATGGAATCTCCTACTATTTTGGCCGCTCGGCGGTGGCGCAGCTTCTGGAGGATCTGGCATCTCTTTCGAAGGGTGAAGCGCAGCCCGCTGCCATTATAGAGTATGAGAAGCATATCGTCAGCTCCAAGTACAGCCGTTATTTCTTCCGGGATTTATTAGAGGCTATGAGCCCGTTCGGCGCGCCCTTTACCCATTACTTGAATACATTCCTGGACATAATCAAAGATTGGGACATGGTCAGCAATTTGTATGTCCTCTATTTGAAGCGCAGCCGCAGCAGCTTTGATTTTCTTGAGAAAATCGTAACCCTGCTTCAAGAGCTGTCCCGGAAAGAATCGGCGTTCTTCGAGAAGCTGTATATGAATCATCAGGGTGAGAGGTTAATGGATAAAATAATCATCTAGCGGAATGAAGCTGCTTCAGGAATTATTTGACCGGACCGATCGCATTAATATCGAATTCTACGGATACATGAAACACAGCATCGGAAAGCGCCTCCGCCCAGCGGTCCTGAACCTTCTTATACTCGCGGTATTGATAGGCTCGGGCATACAGGCCGAAGCCGACGGGATCAATGTTGTGCCTCTGGAATTTCTTGAGCAGCTTCTCGATCTGCGATTTCAGCAACCCGGCAATAATGGGCTCCAATTGCTTATTATCACGCAATACATTGTAAGGGAACATGACCTCGGTTAAGTCAGCCGCTATTTTGAGCTTAATATCGAACTGAAAGCGGGATTGCTGATAAGAAGTTTTGATCTTTGTTGCGATCTTCTGAGCCGTAAAGCTGAGCGTATCTGTATCGAATGGGCCTGTCTTACTCTTGCCGGGAATAGAATAGGTCAGGCTGACGCCGGATTTCGCTTTCTTCTGAAGAGTGTTAAGCAGAATGGATTCCTGATAGCCGAGGGAAGCAGCATATCTCCCCTTCCTAGTAAGCAGCGTTGTTCCGGTTACAAGAATTCTTTTGTGATCCTTGACTTTTACTTGGGAGATGCTTGGTGTAATTCCTTTCTCAAAGTATTGCCGGTGCAGCTCCTGCGCCGTGGTACTTACTGTTTCAGCGTTGTCGCTGGAAGTCGTTATCATCCCCCGCAGCAGGACTGGCAGCAGCGGCTGGTCTTCGGGATTGAGGAACATGATTTCCGATAAGGCGCCGTCTACTGCAACAACACGGTCTGTTACAGTATTTCTAGCATCACGAAATATAACATCGAGCATCTGTATCCACCCCTCATGCTGCAGCAGTCGCTTGCCGACCAGAATAACCTGGAAATTCCTCCCTTGTGTAGAGCCGGGAGATTGGGCATTCTGCACCGCTTTGGACTGACGGAGTGTGCGTATCGTTGCATTTATCTCCAAGCTTTTCTTGCGGATGTTCTTGCTGAATATAGGAGTAGAGGTATAGAGCTCGAGTTGATTATCCTCGTTGAGGTCCATTCCGAAGGCCAGAGGAGTGGACGCATTCTCGAGGTTCAATTGATCGTAGCAGCTCGATGTCGTTACACAGATCAGCGTAACGGCGGACAGAGTGAGCAGCAATCTGAATTTCATCAACATTAACTCCTTCGCATCCGGTTATGTACTGCAATGAAGGCCAGCAGGAGCACTGGGAATATATATTCTATACCGAGGCCGAAGGCGGTCAATATCTGCTCGATCACCCAGTTCTGGCGGTAGGTCGGCGTATAGAAGTAGGTGGCGATGGCTGTAGCAATGCAGAGAACCCGCAGGTGGCCGCGGCTATCTGTTCTGCCGAACAACCAGCTTGAGCAAAAGGTGGTCAGATACATCGCGGGAATCCATACCAGTGAGAATACGGTTAAATAGAAGGCGATGAAAGGAACCTCGATCCGTTCGATGAACCGGAATTCTATGGATTTCAATATACTGATGACGGGATTATTGTATTCCGTGATCTCATCCGGGCTGTAATAGACAAAGCAGATGAGTGTAATGAACAAATAGGAGGCCATCGTCAGTGTATTGGAGGCCACAACAGCAGCCCCGGCCTTCTCCTTATGCTTCAAAAAAGGATAAAGGACGAAAGTAGCCACCATCCCGAGCGAAGGGTAAATAATCTCTTTGACGCCCGTCAATACCGGCTGCCAGCCCTCCTTCAGAGGAGGAAGCAGATGAAGAAAGTGGGAATGCTTCAGCGGTATTAGATAGATGATTGGAATCCACAAGCAAATGTAGACAATCAGCTCGCAGTACCGGCCAACGATACGCGGGCCGTGACGTGCGATCATATATGTAGGTACAAGGAGCAGAATCATGATGATATAGGAAGGTGTATTGGGTAATAGCCATATTTTGGTGATCATGACCGTTTTGGTAAGCCCGTCGAACAGAAGGAAGCAGAAGTAGAGCGCGAGAAGGAATGCAACGGCTTTGCCTGCCCACATGCCCATAACTCCAGCTGCCCAATCAGGCAGACTGCCATTGGGACTATTCTTCATAATTTGGACAATGATCAGGCTTGCTGCCGTACTGATCAGCCATCCGATAATGATGCTGATCCAGCCATCGGTTCCGGCCGTTTCGGCCAGCTTTCTCGGCAGCGACAGAACAGCGACGCCAACTTGAATGCCGGAGAGGAGAAAGATGTACTGAAGCGAGGTAATTTCATGACCGGAGTAGACCTTCTTCATTCCTTTTTCTCCTCCTCCTCCTCCTGAAAGCGGCTCTTGCCTTGTCTCCTGTTCTGCAGCGGTGAAGTGCTGATCGGCCGCTTGTTCATAAGCCACAGAGGCGCCCGTATGAATGTGTCTTTAAGATCGGCGAACCGCATAGGTGCTAAAGGTATGCCATAAGGCATACCGAGCGATCTGAGTGCAATAATCTGCTCAATCATCACGATAAGCCCGATAATAATCCCCACAAACCCGAATAGGGACGCAAGAATCATCAGGATGAAGCGAATAAGACGGACGGCCGCGACCATGTCATAATTGGGCAGAATAAAGGATGAGATGCCGGTGAAAGCCACAACGACGACCATAACATTGCTAATGAGGCCAGCTTGAACGACCGCCTGGCCGATGACGATACCTCCAACTATACCGACTGTTTGACCAACAGGGGCGGGGAGCCGTACTCCGGCTTCGCGCAGAATTTCCAGTGTAATCTCCATAAGGACTGCTTCGACAAAGGGCGGAAGCGGCACTCTGCCCCTGGATTCCCCAAGCGTAATCAGCAATTTCATCGGAATAATTTCAAAATGATAGGAAACAACGGCAATATACAATGCGGGAAGAAAAGCAGCGATGAAAAAAGCGGCAATGCGAAGCATGCGCAGAAAGGTGGCAATGGACCAGCGGGTGCTGTAATCGTCAATGCTTTGGAAGAATGCCATGAAGTTAACGGGACCGACAAGCACGCTTGGAGAGCGGTCCACGACTACAGCGCATCTGCCCTGCAGAATCTGGGAGGCGGCGGCATCCGGGCGCTCAGTAGAAATTAATTGCGGGAAGAGGGAGTATGGATTATCCTCGATAAACTCTACGAGCTCCCCTGTATTAATGATGACATCCACGTTAATTCCTTTAATTCTGTCCTCCAGCCGCTTTAGAAACTCCTTGTTAGTGACATCCTCCAAATAGAGAATCGATACAGAGGCTGGTCCGCGCTTGCCCACCGCCAACTGCTTGATCTTGAGCTCTCGGTTAGGGATGTAGCGGCGGATCAATGCAATATTCTGCGAGCCAGTCTCCAGAAATCCCTGATGCGCTCCCTTCAGAGAAGGCTCAAGCTGGGGATCCTCAATAGCGCGCTGCGGCCATCCCTTCGTGTCGAGCGCGTAGCACTCGCTTCTCCCCTCAACGAACAGAACACTGTCCCCGTTAAGTAACGCTTCAATTATATGGCTCCACGTTGTGTAGGGCACGATGTGTCCGACCGTCACATACAGCTCGCTGCCGGGCTCGCCGCCTCCGCCTATGAATTGAAGCGGGTAGAGCACATCTTTATTGATGGAATTTTTGTCTGTCAGCCCGTCAAGGTAGGCAAGAACAGCCGCCTCGCCAGTCTGCATAATGGATAGCTTGCGGATAACCAGGTCCGGCGCATCGGTGAACAAGCGCTGCAGATGCTCGATAATATCGGGTATATGCGTTTCCAGATCGGGCTTGTGTTCACTCGATTGGTCATTATGCGGCAGTTTCATGATCCGGTGCCATCCTTCCCCATTGATGTGCATATGGTTTCCGATGGCAATCATGTCTATTCATAACAATTGGCAATGATCTGTTAGCAGGCACATATATGGCATTATGGAGCTGAACCAATTAAGAGAGCAAATTGCGCAGCAGCAGAAGCGATGAGCCCCATAACAGCAGGGCGGAAAGTTGATTCAGATAGTTGAACCAGCCTCTTGTGCGGTTAGAGTGCACGACAATACGTCCAAGCAGCAGCAAGCCATGAAACCAGAGCCACGAAACAAGGATGCAAGCAGATAAGAATAGCAATTGCTCACGCCCTTCATAATGCAGCGAGCTAGCTCCGATGACGCTTAATGTATCGATGATGGCATGCGGATTCAGCAGCGATACGGACAGAGTGAATAGTATCTGTTTCTTCACGGTGGCATCTCCTGCGCTGTTCCCTGCGCCTGAGAAGGCTTCGGATTGCCATGCCCGGTAGCCCATATACCAGAGGAAGAGGATACCTGCTACGTTCATGACAATCGCCAGCTCCGGAACGGCAGCAATGACGGCATTCAAGCCAGTAACGGAGAGCAGGATGAGGAAGGTATCACTGAGCGAGGCCGTAATCGAGGTGGGCAGTCCCTTCAATAATGAAGGCTGGAGCATCCCCTGAGTGAGTACATATAAATTCTGGACGCCTAGCGGCAGAATAAGGCCTAGAGCCATCAATAAACCGTATGCGAATGCTTCCATTGATCGAGTCGCCCTTCCATAACTTATCATTGGAAGTAATCTAGCAGATTGCGATAGATTTATCCAGCATTATCTCGACAAGCAACATTAGTCCTCCTCCTGACGTTAGAAGGGTAGCAGTACAGTATACCTCATAAGTGATTGGGAGAGTGAACCGATGATGCGCAATGTCGAGAACAAAAACAAGAACAAGAATAGATATATGCTTCGTGCAGGCATGGCAATTGTACTTGCTGCCGGAGTCGGTTTATCAACAATGCCAGCAGGTGTCAGTGCAGAGCAGCCGGCGCTGTCCCTGCATAACTGGGGACAGAATCAGTTATCAGCGCCGATTGTAAAGCCGGCATGGACCATCGACGTAGACAGCCGGAATGACAGGGACACGCTCATTCAGAATCAGGCGAAGGCTGAGGATGGCAAAGTGTTTGCTTTCGCTGGCGGGAAGCTGATTGCAGTCGATGCTGCCAGCGGCAAGAAGCTGTGGAGCTACGGGAATAAGCTCATCCCTATCGTAATCTATCACGGCGGCTCTGTAATAGGGCAAACGAAGGAAGGCAGAGTATTCTCGCTTAATGCCAAGAATGGCAAGCAGCAGTGGATATCCTCTGCCGCCTATGGCACAGCAGATTCTATCGTAGCGATGGGTCATAAGGCGTATGTATTGCTGGGCAATAAGATGACAGCCTTGGCGCTGGGATCAGGGAAATATCTGTGGACAGCGGAGGAACCGAATTCCAGTGGAGGCGGCAGTGCTCCTATCGTAGCAGATGGTGTTGTCATTCGCTCCTTCCTCGTGCAAGGAGCTCTGACATCTGTCCAAATCGACGGTTTTGATGATACAACCGGCAAGAAGCTGTGGAGCCACTTCCGGCAGGATATGCCGCTTCAAATTAAGGGCGGACTGCTTTACTCCGTTCAAGATCCATACCCGTTCGCGGATGACACGCCTGAGCGAAGTGTCAAGATCAGTGTTATCAATGTCAAGAGCGGAGCAGTGAAGGGGGAACGTGTCTACAGCTGGAAGCTTCCGGGTGGACCGCCCTATACCCAATCGGGTATTAACGGCGGCGCATTTCTGGATGGTGATGCGCTGTATATTCATCAAGGGCTGGTCATTGCCCAATATGACTTTGCGGACTATAAGGCAGGCGGGGCACCTGTGCAGAAGTGGAACAAGCCATATGGGGAGGTCGGCTCGCTGCAGCGGATTCATCAAGGACGCATGCTGTTCCAGGATTACAAGACAGGTGATCTGGTCGGCATGAAGCTGGTGACGGGACAGCAAGTGGGCTGGACGGGCGACAATCCTGCGAAGAGAATCGAGGTTTACGGCAATGGCATCTACAGGGCACAATCAGACGGCATGTTTCATGCCTTTGATGTGATGACAACCAAAGCAGTGTTCAGTGTCAAGACAGGGTCGCGCGACTATGGAGCAACACTGAAAACAGGCGGGAATCTGATCATACAGGCGGAAGGCAAGCTGATCGGAATTAAGCTGCCCGCTGCGCTGAAATAGACATGAATAGCCGTAGTTGCAGCTAAGAGCTTCACCCCAGCCGCAACAAAAAAGTGGAGTCCTCGTTGTATCCGACGCGGCTCCACTTTTTATTGTGCTTCTTATTGTTCTTGTTTATTGTCTCCTGCAGTGTTGGTGTTCTGCGTGTTACAGGCTTGACGCCCTGCCATCCATTTCGGTGGATTGCCGGATCGAGCTTGCCGCTGCTGACAGCTTTCAGCCTCTTCTTCTTTGCTTGACTTGCAGCCATAAGGCATGCCTCCTTGTGTTCATCTCACGTGCTTTCTTCATTATAACGGAGCTTGCGCTCTTTGGCACGGGAATCGACACATTTTATTCATTTTCAGCTGAAAAACTTCTACCAGTCTCTGCAAGGTTCGGTATATGATAAAAGGAATGGCTGGAAACAGAGAGAGGATGGGTCTATTGACTGGTTTGAGAAAAATGCTGTCGCCGTTGAATACAGTCGTGCTTACACAGTTTTTAAGCGCATTTGCAGATAATTTGAATTTCTTCCTCATCGTCGGAATGGTGAAACGGCAGGGGGTAGAGAATCCGGATGGAACGGTGGCCTACATCCAAATCGCGTTTCTGTGCGCCTATATCGTGCTTGCGCCTATTGTTGGCGCATTGGCTGACAAGAAAGCCAAGTCGCATATACTGCTGCTCGGCAATCTGTTGAAAGCTACCGGCATCGGGCTGCTGCTGCTAGGATTGCCTCCTGCGCTCTGCTACTTGTTCGTTGGAATCGGCGCAGTTGTCTATTCACCGGGGAAATACGGCATTCTGACAGAGCTGACTTCCTCGGAGAAAGAGCTGCTTAGCGCAAACGCCAAAGTCGAGGGCTCCACCATACTGGCTATTCTGCTCGGTACGGTAAGCGGCGGCTTCCTGGCGCAAAGCTCTGATCTTCCGGCTATATTAACCTGTCTCGGCATCTACCTGCTGTCGCTGCTCATGACTCTGATCATCCCGGCACGGGCAGGCAATGCTTCGCTGCGTTATGGCAGGGAATCCCTTCAATTCCTTCGGGATACCGCTGTATTGTTCCGCAATCCGCGAAGCCGGTTCTCGCTGATTGGAACAGGCGCCTTCTGGCTGACGGCTGCCGTCCTGCGTATTGCCCTGATCGCATGGCTGCCGCTTAATCTGGGAATAACAGATACCGATGAGCAGTCAATGATCATTGGAGTAACTGCACTCGGCGTTGTTGCCAGCGCATTCGTCACCCCGCGATGGGTGCCAGCTGGCAAGCTGCATCGCGGCTTCTATTATGGATTACTGATGGTGACAACGGTTATGATTGCGACATTTACGTACGAGCTATGGATAACCGTTACACTGCTCTTCTTCACGGGCTTGTTCGGCGGGATCTTCGTTATTCCGCTTAACACGATGCTTCAGGAGGAAGGGAAGAGCCTGATCGGATCCGGCAAGACGATAGCGATTCAGAATTTTACAGAGAACGCATTGACGGTTACCGGATTATTCGTATACTTAACACTGAGCGAGATGAATGTATCGGTTAACGGCTCTGTAGTTGGAATCGGCATTGTGCTGCTGCTGTTCATCGCTTTTCTGGCGACTCAGCTTGGCAAGGTCCGTTCTTCTGACAGCGTCCAGACAACGGGATCAGAGCAATGATTGACTAGAAGGGGAGAGTAGGTACAACAGATGGATATTGCCAAACAATCGGATCAATCGAAGCAGAAGGTTGCCGGAACTAATCTGGACGAAACGTTTTATTATGACAACATACATTTGAAGGGACTGGGCGGCTGGCTCATTATCGTTCATATTGCCCTATGGCTGTTCCTTTTTAACGCGGGAATTAACCTGCTGCTCGTGACATTGCCCAAAATTATTCAGCTATCCAAGTATAGTGATCCCGCTTCGCCACTCTATGATTCCACGTGGGCAGTTACGATACCGTTCCAATTCATCGGGAATTTCCTGATCATCCTGTCACTCTTGGTGCTGCTTGTGAAATTCGTGAGAAGACGGAGCAATTTCCCCCGTTTGTTCATTATTTTTAATATCGGGGTTACGCTATTCTACTTTGTGGATCTGGTGCTTCTGCTGCTTATGACCACATTAAGCGACGCGAGCTTGCTTACTTACGTCAGCGCATTATTGAGACAAGCGCTGCTATGCGTGCTCTGGATCGCTTACTTTGCCCGATCCAAACGTGTCAAGGTAACCTTTATAAGGTAGGAAGAGCGGAAGCTCTTCTTTTTTTTTCGGCTTTGCGGATTAGTGAAACGGAAGGGGGCCTGGAATCGTTATAGAAGCGAAGGATGGAGGTGCAAGATAATGAAAGCGGAGATTAATCAACGGATAACGCGGCGTGCCTTTCTGAAGCGGCTGATCGGCGGTGGAGTGGCTGCGGCGGCGGGTACGCCCATATATGCTTATTTTGTGGAACGGAACTGGCTGGATATAACGCGAATTACAATTCCGATCCTGAGCTCTCCGGAGCTGGCTGTTTTTCGAGGGACTTCAATCGTTCATTTCAGTGATATGCATATCGGCCATTATTGTGGAATGGAGGAGATTGCTGCTGTTGCCTCCCGCATCGAACAATTGAAGCCGGACATCATCTGCTTCACCGGCGATCTCGTCGATCAGCACACGGCTGGAATCGGAGATTACGTGGAGCTGATGAGTGGGCTGACGGCCCCGCTCGGCAAATATGCGATACTGGGCAATCATGATTACTATCATGACGCAGCGGATGTGCGGAATTTCTGGTCGTCTGCTGGCTTTGAGCTGCTGGACAACAGGCATGCTTATGTGGAAAAGGAAGGCCAGCGTCTCTATATCGCAGGGTTGGACGATCTGATATACGGGACGCCGGATATGGAGGGGGCGATGCAAGGCATTGCCCATGATCGCACTGTTATTCTGCTTGCTCATGAGCCGGATTACGCCGATAAAGCGGCCAAATGGCCGCAAATCAAGCTGCAGCTGTCCGGTCACAGCCATGGCGGTCAAATTCGTCTGCCCCTGATCGGCCATCTGATCGCTCCACCGCAAGGGAAGAAATATGTCAGCGGTTTATACAGGCTTACAGGGTCAGACCTGCATATTTATACGAATCGCGGGACTGGCACAACAATTTTGCCGTTCAGGCTGTTCTGCCGCCCGGAGATAACCGTCATCGAATTGGAATAAGCAATTATTGTACAATTGAAATAAGAAACGGCAATATGATAAAAGACCCAAGAGTCGTCCATAGAATGCACTTGGAGACTAGTTTGGGAGAAGCATTGAATTTCTCCGCGAGCACCACCGCATTGACGGCCACAGGCATAGAAGCAAGAATGAAGAGGACAGCGAATAGTGTGCCGTCAATGTTCAATATGTAGAGCACCAGGCCTGCGATAATCGGCGACAAGAGCATCCGAACGGATAGCCCTGTCCAGAAAGCGGTCTTAAGCCCCCGTTCCAATTCCGTCTCATTCACTTTGACCATCTGAACCCCTAATATTGTGAGTACAACCGGAGAATAGGCTCCGGCGATCATAGCAATTCCCGTATGGATGCCTGCTGGCAGCTGCAGCTCGAATATTCGAAGCACAAGCGCAAATACCGCCGCATAGATAGCGGGAAGCGTGAACACAGATTTGACGGCGTTCTTCATCGAGAATTCGGAGCGGGCTGCCAAAAAGACGCCGACCGTATTCACAATAATCATTTGACCGATCACATAGACCGAGGCGGCATCGAGGCCTGCCTTTCCGAATGCGAGCAGCACGAGAGGCAGGCCATAATTGACACTGTTCGTGAAGGTCGAAATGAGGGTAAGACCGGCTGCTTCGGAAGAGCGCAGCTTCAGCATTGTCCCGAGCACGCTTGCAACAGCCCACAGCAGCAGCAAATTAAGCAGCGAGAAGGCCAGCGTCTTGTACACATCCCCATATGAGATGTTGGCTGTATACAGCGTCTCCAGAAGTATGGCTGGCGATAACACATATAAGTACAGTATCGATAACGGTTTTGTATCCAGATTCTTGAAATATCCCAATAAAATCCCGACTATGACGGGTATCGAAAGTGGGACCAGCACTTGAAGCAGGGTGGAAAATACGGATTGTATCATAGCTGTGCTCCTCTCAATGTCCTTTCTTGCTTACTATAATCCCCATAAACTGAGCCGTCCAAGACGAATAACCAATATTTTATATAGGTAATATCTATGAAGATGGCGCGATGAATACTTTTTAGCAATAAAAGAGGGTTGAATTGGAAGCGATTAAGTAAGACACATGTCCCAGAAAAAGTAATTATCCGACTATTTACCCTCCCCCAATTGTAAAAGATTGGGCTGAATCGGGATGGGCAATACCTATGCAGGAACTGTCAGAATGCGCAAAGCCCCTGTCGTTCTAAGTGGAATAGCTATATGTTGTGTAAGTAAATTGTAAGACTTTTGACGGAAAATCGCTGCGTGCGTATGTGAGTAAATGACGCAAAATAATTAACAACATCACATAAATATGTAAATAAAATACAACTTTACTCTCGATATCGGTCTTTTTTGGTCGTTGAAAATAGGGACGATAGCTTATATAACACAAAACTAAAATAAACACGAACACCTATTCAAAATATTACCTTTATCCTTCATGCTAGGAAAAACGGTTGTCATTACATCCGTTCAGCCTCAAGCGAGCATTGATATTACAGTCTGAATCAGGAATAGAATATTGCCCGCGGAAAGTGAGGAGATGTCATTGATCGACATACATTGTCATTTGCTGCATGGTCTTGACGATGGGTCGATTTCGCTCAAGGACGCTGTCGGAATGGCTCGAAATGCGGTTCGTGATGGTGTCTCGACTATATTTGCCACGCCGCATTACAACAGAGGGCGATATGATACGGAATCGGCAGTTATCCGGCAGCATGCAGCGGAGCTTCAGGGTGAGCTGGAGCTTCAGGGGATTCCGCTTCGTGTGCTGACAGGACAAGAAATACGTGTCCACGGTCAGCTGTTGGAAGAGCTGGATGCGGGCAGTCTGCTGCCGCTTGGCACTTCCTCCTATGTGCTGCTGGAGTTTCCTTCCTCTCGTATGCCCAGTCGATTCGAGGAGACCGTTCATGAGCTGGGGATCGCAGGGTGGAGACCCATTATCGCTCATCCGGAGCGGAATGCGGAGATTGCCGCAGACCCGAACAAGCTGGCTTCGCTTGTAGAATGCGGCGCTCTCTGCCAGATTACATCCCATTCATTAACCGGGCGGTTCGGCAAGCGGGTGAAATCGGCAGCGCTGGAATTGTGCCGGCGCAATCTGGTTCATTTCATCGCTTCGGATGCACACAACGAGACTACTCGTCCCTATGAACTCAGTCTGGCTTATCGTGTCGCTGCCGAGCGGTTCGGCACAGACATTGTCGATTACTATAAGCGCAACGCAAGAGCAGTCGTGCACAATATTCCGGTCATTCGCAAGCCGCCGCTTCAGCGGAGAAGAGCGATGTCATTATTCAGCGGCTGGTCGCTGTTTCGATCATAGCGCTGTTTCGATCTAAAGGATGGAGGTACGAATCAAATTGAGCAAGGAACTGGATTTGAAACATTATTTGTCGCTTATACGCAAACGGATCTGGATTGTAATAGCTGTCATTATTCTTGGGACAACTGCTTCCGGTGTCATAAGCTATATGCTGCTGAAGCCTGTTTATCAAGCGAATACGAAGCTCATAGTCAATTCTGCGAACGACAAGCCAGGCATGCTGCAGCTTGATTTGAATGCCATCAACACGAACATAAGCCTCATCAACACCTACAAGGAAATTATAAGAACCCCTGCGATCATGGATATGGTGGTCAAGAAGCATCCGGAGTACAACGTGACGACGGATGAACTGATGCGCAACATCCGCTTCAGCTCCGTAAACGGTACGCAGGTTGTCACACTCTCGTATCCGCATACGAATTACAAAGAGGCGGCCCGCATCGTCAATGCAATCTCGGAAGAGTTCCAGAATCAAATTCCGAAGATTATGAAGGTGGATAACGTCTATCTGCTGCATATGGCCAATGAGAATAAGCTGCCGGCGCCCATCAAGCCGAACCCGAAGCTTAATATTGCGATCTGCTTTGTCATTTCGCTGCTGCTGGGAGTAGGGCTTGTGCTGATGCTTGATTATTTTGACGATACGGTCAAAACCGAGGCTGATGTAGAGCGCTACTTGGGGCTGCCGACGCTCGTTCTTGTGCCGTCGATTCGCGAGAGCGACCTGCGCGGCAAGCAGAAGCGGCGAATTATTCCGACGAAGGCAGGTGGAACGTCACATGCATCAAACTAATGTCAGATCGATCATTACGGATATTAATCCGCTATCCTCCATATCGGAGGCGTACCGGACGCTGCGCACGAATCTGCAATATGCCGAGGTTGACCGTTCACTTCAATTGCTGATGGTGACATCGGCTAATCCGAAGGAAGGCAAGACGACGACGATCAACAATCTGGCAGTTGCTTATGCCCAGACGGAGAAATCAGTGCTGCTCGTGGATGCCGATTTGCGCAAGCCGACTGCGCATCATACATTCCAGATCTCGAATCGCTGCGGGCTGACACATGTGCTGACCGGCAAGGCGGCAACAAGTGAAGCGGTGAAGGAAACGCATATCGCCAATCTGTCCATTATGCCCTCGGGCTCTATTCCACCCAATCCGTCAGAGCTGCTCGGCTCCCGGAAGATGGATCAGCTGCTGGAGGAGCTGCGCGGAAAGTATGACCACATCTTGATAGATACGCCTCCGGTGCTGGCTGTGAGTGATGCCCAAATTATGGCGTCCCGCTGTGATGGCGTCCTATTAGTCGTCAACGCCCGCAGCGTGAAACGCCAGCAGGTTGTGAAAGCCCGCGATATGCTGCAATTCGTGCAGGCGAGAATTGTCGGCGTGGCGCTTAACCAGACCGCCAACCGAGACCGGAGCAATTATTACGAGTATCAGCAGGAGGTCTAGCGGCTCAACTCTTTTGCCAGCGTTATGCCTGCAGTTCGCTTAGCCTGATCGGTGCTGCGTAGAACGCAGGTTGCCGGGTAGCGGAGGTTGCGGACTGAGGCTTCAACGATCGACGTTTTCAGCCGCGAAGAGGAGAAGAAAACCTGCGTAAGAGCAGGAATTTCGGTTGAAAAAGCGGTGGACGGCGGAAAGCCTGCAATTATGCAGGAATATGAGGCGGAATGGCACGATAGAAGGGATATTCGGGGAAATTGCTGCCCTTTGGCAGGCATTTGGTCTACAACAGGCGGAAACGAGATAAAAGGCTGCTCTTTCGCAGGAATGTTCGATATTTGTGTAATTGTGGGATGTAGAATGTTCGACATTTGTGTAATTGTGGGATGTAGAATGTTCGACATTTGTGGAATGTGTAACTAGTGTAATTGCGGGAATTGCAGAGTTGCGGAGTTGTGGAGTGTAGAGTTGAGGAATGTGATTGCGGAGTTGTGTAACTAGTGTAATTGCGGAGTTGTGAAATGAGAAGTGAATTGTGAATTGTGAATTGTGAATTGTGAATTTGTGAAACTGTGAAACTGTGAAACTGTGAAACTGTGAAACTGTGAAACTGTGGAATTACGGAAAGTCTAGTTAGCCAAATACGTTTAGGAGGTTAAAGGATGTTTGCAGCTTATCGAACACATCTGTTAATTATTCTTGATTTGTCGGCAGTGGTGCTGAGCTTGGCCGCTGCTTTCTGGATGCAGTATGCCAATCCGTGGATGGAGCCTCATCCAGGCCTGTGGCTGGTATACACTCTGATGGCGGGTGCGGTCGGTCTCGTCTGCATGATGAGAATGAAGCTTCATCGCCGCATCTGGCAGTACGCGGGTGTCAGTGAGATGCTGTCGATCCTCGCTGCCGCATTGTGGACAGGCATCGTGCCGTTCGTGCTGACCAATGCCATCTATGGCTGGGATGTGCCTAAGCTGCTGCTCCTTCACCATCTGACAGGGATGATCTTCATGATGGCAGGTCCACGGCTGCTGTGGAGAGCCTTCTGTGATAAATTCGGAACCCGCAAGCGCAGCGACCGGCATCGGGCACTCATCATCGGAGCCGGCAGCTGCGGCACGCTCATTGCCAAGGAGCTGCTGCAGAATGATACCGCGCAGTTCGTGCCGGTAGGCTTCATCGATGACGATCCTTACAAGAAACAGCTGACGATATATGATCTGCCAGTCTATGGCGGACGTCATGACATTGCCCGCATAACAGAATCCGAGGGGATTGATGAGATTATTATCGCGATGCCCTCGGTCTCCAAGGCGCAAATTTCAGCCATTATCAATATTTGCAAGCCGACGAAGGCCCGGCTCAAAATTGTTCCGGATCTGCAGGAGCTGATTCAAGGGAGGAGCGCGGTTAACCGTGTTCGCGATGTTTCCGTAGAAGACCTGCTGGGACGTGATCCCATTCGGACAGATTTGGACAACATAGCCAACTATGTGGAAGCCAAGACCGTGCTTATTACCGGAGCAGGAGGATCGATCGGTTCAGAGCTATGCCGTCAGATTGCTCCCTTCGGGCCCGCCAAGCTGCTGCTGCTGGGACATGGGGAGAACAGCATCTATACAATCGAGATGGAACTGCGCTCGACTTATCCGGAGCTGCATATTGAGACCGTCATTGCAGATGTGCAGGACCGCAAACGGATGGAGGATGTGTTTGCTAAATTTCGTCCGCAGGTTGTATTCCATGCTGCTGCGCACAAGCATGTGCCGCTGATGGAGAGGAATCCGTCCGAGGCGATCAAGAACAATGTGTTCGGCACGAAGAATGTCGCTGAATGCGCGGATCAATTCGCGGCGGAGAGATTCGTTCTGATCTCGACGGACAAGGCGGTTAATCCAACCAGCATCATGGGCACAACGAAGCGGATTGCCGAGATGTTCATACAGAGTCTGGACAAGCACAGCAGAACCAAATTCGTCGCTGTCCGGTTCGGCAATGTGCTCGGCAGCAGAGGTAGCGTTATTCCGCGTTTCAAGGAACAGATTGTGAAGGGCGGTCCGGTTACGGTCACGCACCCGGATATGGTGAGATATTTTATGACGATTCCCGAAGCGGTGCAGCTTGTTATTCAAGCGGGAGCATTCGCCAGCGGCGGGGAAATCTTCATCCTCGATATGGGCAAGCCGGTCAAAATTTACGATCTGGCAGCCGATCTGATTCGTCTGTCCGGCTACGAGCCGCATGTTGATATCGATATTCAGTTCAGCGGAATCCGCGAGGGCGAGAAGCTGTTCGAGGAGCTGCTAACGAATGAGGAGGGGCTGTCATCGACGAAGCATGACCGGATTTTTATCGGCAAGCCTACTCAAATCAACCGCTCTGAGCTGGAATTTGAAATTCGGAAGCTGGAACAGGTGCTGGGGCAGCATCCGGAGGAAATACGCGCCGTACTCAAGCATCTTGTGCCGACTTACCGCAATGTATCGTAACTAAACTTCAACCTATGCAGGGGTGGTTATACAGGAATGGCCAACGCAGAAAGGCTGGCAAAACCGATTGCGGGCAAATCCGCCGCAATTACAAAGGTGCTTGCCCGCGGCGGCAGCATCAGCTTCTTGCTTAATTCAACCGGAATGGGGCTTGCGCTTATTATGCAGATCGTGCTTGCACGGCTGCTGGGCGCGGCTGCTTACGGTACCTATGCTTTTGTCACGACGGTGATTACCTTCCTGGTCTTTCCGGCGAAGCTCGGCTTCGATACCTCTATCGTCAGACTGGTGGCGGCTATGAAAGCGAAGGACGAGTGGGCGCTCATTAAAGGACTGCTGAAGCGGGCGAATCAGCTCGGGTTTGCCGTATCGCTGTCTGTGACTGTGATCGGCTTTGCAATTCTTGGCTTGCGCTATAACGAGATGACCGGATCACAGCTGGTGACCTATTCGGTCGGCTTCGCCACAATTCCGCTGCTTACGCTGGCTACACTAAGGCAGAGCGCCCTGCAAGCACTCAAGGATGTGCTGTTTGCACAGATGCCGGAGAAGATTGTAAGGCCCTTGCTCACAATCGGGCTGCTGCTGATCGCTGTTCTCCTGCTCGGCAGGGAAGCAGATTCGGGGCTTGCCATGATCTGCTTCGCAGTGGCGGTAGCGGTGTCCTATATGATCGGCGCATTCGTGCTCAAGAAGCGGATCGGGGATCAGATCGCAGGGGTAGAAACACAGTACGCAACCCGCTACTGGCTGAAGCTGTCTCTGTCGCTCATGGTTAATGGCGGCATGTATTTAATTCTGGGACAGCTGAGCGTGCTTCTCCTTGGAATGATGAACAGCGAGACAGAGTCGGGCTTGTTCTCGGCGGCGGTCAGGCTGGCGACACTGGTTTCCTTTGCCATAACGGCTATTAATATGACGGCCGCGCCGCTTTTGTCGGAATCATACGCCAGGAGGGACCATAACCAGCTTCAGCAAGTATGCACGACATCGGGGAGAGCGGGATTCTCGTTCGCTGCCGTCGTGTTCATCGGCTTTGCCGTTGCGGGGCGTCCGCTTCTCGGATTGTTCGGGGCAGAATTCACAGCCGCATATCCGGCGCTGCTGCTATTATCCGCCGGACAGCTGTTCGGCGCTTACTGCGGGCAGACGGGGACGATGGCGACGATGACGGGATATCACCGCGTGCTGACAAGGGTGCTCGTCATAGCCACAGTATTGAATGTGGCGCTAAGTGTGGCGCTCATTCCGCTGCTTGGCATGACGGGCGCGGCAGCAGCATCCTGCTGCGCCGCTGTAACCTGGAATGCGGTTATGGCAATAGCTATCAAGCGCAAATACGGCATTATTACACCCGTATGGTCGTTTGGGAGCCGCGCGAAGAAGGGAGTGCCGCCGCAATCAGGAGATTCAACGGAATAGATCACAATCGGATGGATAATGAAGGAGAGGAACGGACTCTATGACCACTGTACTGTTAGCCGGAGTGCCGAAATCCCCGAATCTGGGGGATGGATTGATCGCTCGAACCTTGACTCATTTGATCCAAATGCAGGGTCCTCATGAAGTCATTCATTTTGATCTTACGCATGGCCGATTTGCAGGCGAGAGCAGCGAGGATGAAGCTTGCGACCGCCATCCCGGGAGCTATCGGCTGAATGGCGATGGCCTGAAGAAGCGGGCAACGCCCGACAGTCTGCGGATGGCCAAGGCTTATTGGATTCATCGCCGCAACCATTCACGAATCAATGGCCAGCTTAGGGAGATGGTGGCGCAAAGCGATGTCGTCATGATCGGCGGCGGGCATCTGTTTATTGATACGTATCTGACGTTCCCGCTGGCTGTACGCCGGGTAGCGGCAGAAGCGGCCAGGCAGCACAAGCCGCTCCATATTATGCTCGTAGGGGCCCGGGGGCCCTGGAGCCCGCCCGCCAGGGCATGGTTTCGCAGCGTATGCCGCTATGCAGCGACAATCGCTGTGAGGGATGAGGAATCGCGAAATTATATGCTAAGCGTGGATGCCTCGCTGGCAGGGAAAATGGTTGCCCTAAGCGACCCTGCCCTCTTCACCCAGGAGGTGCTGGCATCAAGCGTCAAGTCATCGTCAACACGTAGTGGCGCTGCTTACACGATTCAGCGAGCTGCTGCTGGCGTTCATGCTTCATCCGCGGTTGGCGTGCTTGAAGCGCCCGTCCATGCGGCAGCATCCGCCATTGGCGTGCTTGATCCGCCTGCTGCAGCGCATAGCTCCAGGGTAATCGGACTCGGCATTATGGATCCCAATGAGATGAGGCGAAGCACTGGGCTGCGCTGGGATCGCGAGACCTGCGCCGAATGGTGGCGGTCAGCGGCGGCGGCATTGGCGGATCGAGGCTATTCGGTTCGCGTGTTCACCAATGGCGCGGAGACGGATAATGCTTTCGTCGAGCAGATGGTGAAGCCCCGCTGCGGAGGAATTCCCAATATGAGCTTCTACCCGTACCCGTCAACGGTGGATGGGCTGATTAACCAGATTGCGGATTGCGATGCTGTTGTTGCACAGCGGCTTCACGCCTGTCTTCCGGCAATCTCCATGCGCAAGCCAACATACGGGATTATATGGGACAAGAAGCTGTCCAGCATATTCCGGGACCTCGATCTGGACGGACATTTGGTCGATTTCAATATGCCCGCTGCGGATGCAGTTGCCGCCATGCGTCTGGATGACGGCCCTGCCGCTGAATCGCTTCATACGATGCTCCATAAGAAGGATCTTCTCTTCAAGCATATCAGGAGCATACTGCCATGAAAGATAAAATCAAAGTTCTGCATGTCGTTGGCAAAATGCATCCGGGCGGAATTGAAACGCTGCTGATGAATGTATTCCGGCATCTGGACCGCGACCGGTACGAGTTCCATTTTGCGGTGCAGAGCGATGAGCGGGCCTTCTATGATGATGAAATAGAGGAGCTTGGCGGCACCATCCTGCGCCAGCCGCATCCACAGCGGGGGTTGAAGAAATTCAAGCGCGCATTCGAAGCAAATGTGCGCAGACACGGCCCCTATGCTGCCGTACACAGCCATATCTTCGGCTTCAGCGGGTACGTGCTCAAGCTGGCGCATGGTCTCCGCATTCCGGTGCGGATCAGCCACAGCCATACGGTGCACCGCAATGGCAAGCAATCGCTGGTGCGGAGGCTGTACCAGCGCTACATGCAGCGGCTTATTCTGAAGCATACGACGCATATGCTCGGCTGCTCGCGGGCCGCCTGCGAGTCGCTGTTCGGCGCTCGCTGCTGGCAGGATTCACGGGTGCAGGTATTCCCGAATGCAATCGCGCTTACCCCCTATGAATCGCTGCCGTCCAACCGGGCGGAGCTGAGGCAGCGGCTTGGCATCGGCGATGAGTGCACCCAATTGTTCGCCCATATCGGACGGTTTCAGCCGATGAAGAACCACAGCTTTCTTATTGACCGGTTCGCGGAATATCTGCAGCTTCATTCTAATGCCAGGCTGCTGCTCATCGGGGATGGGCCGCATCGGCAAGTTATCGAGGATAAAGTAGACGGGATGAGGCTGAGGGACCATATTGTGTTTCTTGGTCTGCGCAAAGATATCCCGGAGCTGCTCGGCGCAGTAGACGGCTTCATACTGCCCTCACAATTCGAAGGGCTCGGAATCGTTCTGATCGAAGCGCAGGCTGCGGGTGTTCCTTGCCTCATCTCCGAAGGCGTGCCGGATGAAGCAGACTTGAAGCTGGGCCTTGTAAGCAGGCTAAGGCTCGATGATGCCGCAGGCAAGTGGGTGGAGGGTTTGCGCCAGCTTGCCGCTACTCCTCAGCCTGAGTGGCCGGCGAGGCTGTCGGCGCTGGAGAGCTCTGGGTTCAATATGTCGAGCAGTGTGAGGAGATTGGAGCGGTTGTATGGAAGCTAACCGCGCCCTGCAGCATCCGCTCGCCGCAGCGCTGTACATTGTGCTGCTGCTGCTTCTGAGCAGACTGCTGCTTCCGCTGGATCAGCAGCTGGGAACCGTCCTCTTTTTTGCCATGCTGCTCCCTTTCTTCTTCATGCTGCTTCGTTGGCCGAACACGCCGGCGGCTCTGTTTGCCGGGATTAGCATCATGCTGGGCGGCAAGCTGATCTATGCGATGACGAAGGATCCGGTGACGGGTCTGGATGAGACGAGATACTTTGAGCAGATTGGAGCCTTTCAGGGGATTTCGGATTTCTTCCCCTATGCTGCAGACCATATTGTGAACCAGTGGAATGACCTGTCGGCTTACCCGATGTTCGGCCTTATCTACATGCCGTTCTACAAGCTGCTGCAGCTGGAGGATACGTTCTCGATCGTCATGCTTAACTCGCTCCTGCTCATTCTGGTTGTGAATGGGATGTACCGGCTGAACGAAGGTTATTTTAGCTATAAAATGCCAGAGGAACAGCGGACGAGGTTCCATTCTTATGTCATATTCGGACTGCTGATCAGTCCGGCGTTCATGCTGATGTCCTCGGTGTTCGCCAAGGATATTGCTTGTGCGCTGCTTGGCTTGTACGGAGCAGGGCTGCTGTTAAGACGCAAATATGTGCTGTTCCTGCTTGTGCTTCTGTATTCGACGGGACTTAGAGATTATGCGATTGTGTATACCTTCGGCTTCTATTTCCTGTATACGAAGCGGATCCGCACGGCGGCTGTGGTTATGGTGGCTGCGATGGCGCTGCTCGTTATGCTGATCGGTCCGCTCGGTCTGATGAATTCATTCCTGCTGGTGGTGTTTCTCTTCCTCAGTCCGAATCCTGTTAATCCGGGCAATTGGAATCCGGAGCTGCTGTACCGGACGTTTGAGGCGCTGTGGATGACAGGCGGGCTGGTTCTATCGGTGCTTAATTTTATCCGCTTCAAGGAAACGAGGGCATTCTACATCATCGCGTTTGTCCTGTTGTATACCTATGCTTGTACGCTTGTGCTCGTTGGATATGTATCCATCTCCGGCCGAGAGCTGGAATATGGCCTGGGAACAGTAGGAGATAACATGGTGCGTAAGAAGCTGCCTGTTCTTCCCCTGCTCTACGTCGTAATGGCGTATTCGCTCGTATGGGCGCGCCAGTGGTTCCAGCCCCAATCACTACCATCGAAGCAAAGGAGTGGAATGCCATATGCGGGGTCGTGATCTGTTCCGCTCTGCCAAGCCGGTGCTCAGCGGCATTGTTCTCCTGATGCGAATCGTACCCAAGCCGATTCTGATCTGGATGTGGATACTTAGCGACATGCTGCCAGAGCTTGCGGGCGTAGCCTTCCGCTACTGTGTGCTCCGGCGGCTGGCGCATCGCTGCGGGGATAATGTCCTCGTGGGACGGAATGTGGAGATCAAGTATTGGGAGCGGCTGTCGATTGGCTCCAATGTAAGTATTCATAAGCAGTGCTACCTGGATGCTTATGGCGAGCTGTCCATCGATAATGATGTATCGATCGCCCATCAGTCCTCGCTCGTATCGTTCCAGCATACTTGGAGCGATGAATCGATGGCGATTCGCGATAACCCAGTCGTCTGCGACCGGATTCATATCGGCAGCGATGTCTGGATCGGCTGCGGTGTCCGGGTTCTGGCCGGGGTGAAGGTCGGCAGCCGCACAGTAATTGCGGCAGGAGCAGTAGTTACCCGTTCCGTGCCGCCTGGTGTCATTGCCGCTGGCGTACCGGCCAAGCCGGTCAAGACGATCGGCAAGGAGCGGGAACAGAGGCCGCTGGCGGCTGTGATCGATTATAAGAGGAGGGACTAAGGATGCATGTAGTTTGGGCGCATGACC
Source organism: Paenibacillus oenotherae (assembly GCF_019443105.1). Classification (GTDB taxonomy): domain Bacteria; phylum Bacillota; class Bacilli; order Paenibacillales; family Paenibacillaceae; genus Paenibacillus_Z; species Paenibacillus_Z oenotherae. The sequence goes on along the minus strand of NZ_JAHZIJ010000002.1, from coordinate 374,317 downwards.
ATACCTTTTATTTCAATGAAACAGGGAAGTTTTATTCCGGCGGCAAGCTGCCTTATGCGGTATGGGAACGGTATCTGTCGGTATTTGACCGTGTGACCGTCGCCTGCCGCGGGCAGAAGACGGGCGCCTCTGCCGATATGGCGGGCAAGACGCTGTCCAGCGGGCCGAATGTCGATTTTCTCGTGCTGCCTTCACTCAGCAACCCCGTCAACAAGCTGACGAAGCGGGGATATGTAGAGCAAAGCTTGACTGAGGTTATCCGGGGGGCGGATGCAGTTATTGCGCGGATGCCAAGCGAGATCGGCAGTGAAGCGATCCGTGTTGCCCGCCAGCTTGGCAAGCCATATTCCATAGAGATGGTCGCCTGTGCGTGGGACGGGCTGTGGAATTACGGGAGCGCTCAAGGCAAGCTGTACGCACCGCTCGCTCTCTGGAAGACGCGGCGCCTGGTGCGACGCGCGCCGTATGGCATCTATGTGACCGAGCAGTTTCTGCAGCAGCGTTACCCGCTTGCGTCTTCGGGCGTTCAAGGCTCCTGCTCCAATGTGGAAATTCCCATCCCGGCCGAATCCGTGCTGGAGGAGCGGCTGCAGCGTATTACGTCCACGATGCTGGAGAATGGAAGCCTTACTCCCTTCCGGATCGGGCTTATCGGTTCGTTGAATGGACGGACCAAAGGAATCGAGACCGCTCTGCGGGCAATTGCCCGTATTGCCAAAGGGCTGACCCCCTTTGAGCTGCACATTCTTGGAGACGGTTCGCCGGAGAGATGGCAGGCGCTGGCAGCCAGGCTTGGCGTGAAGGAGCTAGTCACCTTCCACGGCGTGCTGCCGAGCGGCAGTGCTGTATTCCAATGGCTGGATGGGCTTGACCTCTACATTCAGCCGAGCTTTCAAGAGGGGCTGCCGCGAGCGACGATTGAGGCTATGAGCCGTGCTTGCCCGGTTATTGCCTCGACAGCGGGCGGCATTCCTGAGCTGATTGGAGCGGAATGGCTTCATAAGCCGGGCAATGATAAGCAGCTGGCGAATCTGCTTGCCAATGCAATCGGCAATAAAGCATGGATGGCGGAGCAAGCGGAGGCTAATTTTGCCCGGGCGAAGCAGTATACGAAGGCGAAGCTTGACCATAAGCGGATGACATTCTGGCAATCCTTCCGCGATTATGTTGCTTCAAAAGGAGCCAGTCCAGACGCAAGAGCAAAGGCTGGGCATAAGGGCTACGCATCGAATGATTCGAAGGGAGTAGGAGCTTTATGACCATATTAGTTACCGGAGCAGCCGGTTTTATCGGATATCACCTTAGTGAACGGTTGATGCGTGACGGCAATCGCGTCGTGGGCCTGGATAATTTCAACGATTATTATGATGTGCAGCTGAAGAGGGACCGCTTCGGGATGCTGCGCCGCAATTCCTCTTTTACAGGCGTTGAGGCGGATATTGCAAAGTTCGAGGATTTGAATGCGCTGTTCGAGCAGCATGGCATTACATCTGTCGTTCATCTTGCTGCCCAAGCAGGGGTGCGCTATAGCTTGACGAATCCGTTCGCTTATCTGGAATCGAATCTGACCGGGTTCGGCAATGTGCTGGAAAGCTGCCGCCGTCACGGGGTTCGCCATCTGCTGTATGCTTCTTCCAGCTCGATCTATGGCGCCAATGTGAAGATGCCGTTCAGCATCCATGACAATGTGGATCATCCCGTCAGTCTGTACGCGGCAACGAAAAAATCCAATGAGCTGATGGCGCATTCCTACAGCCATCTGTACGGATTGCCGACAACGGGACTGCGGTTCTTCACTGTCTATGGACCTTGGGGCAGGCCGGACATGGCTTACTTCAGCTTTACGCGGGATATTGCCAGCGGCGTGCCGATCAAAGTGTTCAACGAAGGACGGATGCAGCGGGATTTCACCTATATTGACGACATTGTAGAAGGCATTGTCCGGCTTCACGAACGTCCGCCAGCGCCAAGCCCGCTGTGGGACAGAGAAAATCCTGATCCCGGCTCCAGCTATGCCCCCTTTAAGGTGTACAACATCGGCAACAATAAGCCGGAGGCGCTCATGACCTTTATCCGAACGATTGAGAGCAAGCTTGGCGTGAAGGCGAAGATCGATTACCAGCCGATGCAGCCGGGTGATGTGGTGGCTACCTTTGCGGATATCGATGATTTGGCCCGTGATATCGGGTTCAAGCCTACGACGACGATTGATGAAGGATTGGGACGTTTCGTGGAATGGTACCGGAACTATTATAGCTCAAGGCTTACGGCCGAGGAGCTGCTGCGGGCTGATCTCGCTTGACGGACGGCGCCATGCACGCACAAGAAAGCGAAGGAGGAGGAGGACGATGAGGAAAGTAGCGCATGTATGCACGTCGGGCATCAGCCACAAAATACTCGGCGACAAGCTGACGCTGCTGCATGGTGCCGATTATGATGTGACCTTCATATCGGCCGGCGATGGCCTTGATGAAACGATCCGCGCCGATTACCCGTTCCATTGGCGGGATGTTCCGATGAGCCGCACGATTCAGCCGCTTCGTGACTTGCGTTCGATATGGCGCATGCGCAAGCTGTTCATTCGCGAGCGGTATGATGTGGTTCACACCCATACGGCCAAAGCAGGCTTGATCGGCAGAGTGGCAGCATGGCTGGCAGGCGTTCCAGTCATCATTCATACGAGCCATGGCTTGCCCTTCTATGAAGGACAATCGCGGGGAGCATATGCGGTGTATCGCCTCCTGGAGAAGGCCAGCGCGCTGTTCTGTCATGCGCTTGCTTCCCAGAACAGGGAGGATGCAGCTGTCATGCAGCGGCTGGCGCCTTGGAGAAAGGTCTATTACGAGGGCAATGGCGTTGATCTGGAAAAGCTTGATCATGCGGCATCGGATGCCCTGCTCCGCCTGAATAGGAACGACTTGAAGCGGGCATATGGGATTCGTGAGGAAGTGCCGATGCTGCTTATGGCTGCGCGGTTCGAGCCGGTTAAGGATCACGAGCTGTTCATTGACGCGATTGCGCTGGCCAAGCGCGAGGGCAAGCTCTGCTGGGTTACCGCACTTGCGGGCCAAGGGCCGCTTGAGGGAGCGATCCGCAAACGTATTGCGGATGAGGGACTGGATGGCGATATCATTCTCATCGGACAGCAGTCGCCGCTCGTTCCCTGGCTGCTCATTGCGGATGCCGTCACACTGACGAGCGAGAAGGAAGGCATTCCCCGGTCGCTCATGGAGGCAATGGCCTACGGCAAGCCCGTTGTGGCGACCGATGTCCTTGGCACGCGGGAGCTTGTCGTTAGTGCTGGCAGCCTGGCCCATTATAGCGCGGGTGGCAGTGGAGAGGTTAATGGGCAAGCGGCTACAGGAGAGCTGGTGCGCTACCGTGATGTGGCGGAGCTGTCCGATGCCCTTAGCCGGATGATGAGCGATAAAGCCCGCCGTGAAGCGCTGGGTGCTGCAGGAAGGAGCCGCATAGAGGCGCATTTTACAGAATCGCTTGTTGTGAAACGGATCAAGGAGATGTATGCGGAAGTGGAAGCACAGGCTGCCAAGGCGCGCCAATGGAGGCACAGGCTGCGCCATTTCAGCAAACGGGCCGTTGATCTGTGTATCAGTGTGCCGGCAGTGGTGGCGCTGCTGCCGCTATTAGCAGTCACGGCACTGGCCGTTCGCATGAAGCTGGGATCACCGGTATTATTTCGCCAGCAGCGGCCGGGGAGATACGGGAATCCCTTTATGCTGTTCAAGTTTCGCACAATGACAGACGGCAAGGATTCGTCGGGACGCGATCTTCCGGATGAGGTTCGCCTGACAGCTTTCGGCAAGCTGCTGCGCAGATTGAGTCTGGATGAGCTTCCGCAGCTGTTGAACGTCATTCGGGGCGATATGAGTCTCATCGGTCCAAGACCGTTATTAATGGAATATATGGGGCTGTATACACCGGAGCAGGCGCGCAGACATGATGTTCGTCCCGGCATAACAGGCTGGGCGCAGGTGAACGGACGCAATGCGCTGACCTGGGAGGACAAATTCAAGCTGGATGTCTGGTATGTCGATCATGGCTCCCTGCTGCTGGATTGCAAAATTGTGTTTATCACGATTGTTAAAGTGCTGAAGCGCGAAGGGATTCAGCAAGAGGGGCAAGCCACGGTACGCAAATTTGCCGGCAGCCGGAATGCGGAGCGTGCGATATGAGCGTACATAGCGATGTTGATATTATCGGCTACATTCGTCAGCGGATGGCAATGGATGAGAGCCAGCTATTATCCGCAGCGGCTGGTTCAAATGCCGATGGCAGATCCAGCTCCAGGCTGGCACCGCTTATCATTGTAGGGGATGGCGGGCATGGACGGGTAGTGGCGGACAATGTCAGAGCGCTGGAGTCCTTTCGGATTATTGCTGTGGCTGATGACAGATTCACCAATATTGCTTGCCGGGACGGTGTCTTCCATGTCCACCCCGGGATGGTGCGCGAATTAGTTGAAGCGGATCACAATACGAAGGTGTTGATCGCAATTGGCGACAACCGGATTCGTTCTTCCATGGTGCAGCGTCTGGGCCTTCCGCCCGAAAGATATGCATCGATTGTCCATCCGGCAGCTTGCGTCTCCAAGCATGCCTATATCGGGCCGGGCTCTGTTGTGATGGCCGGTGCAGTTGTGAATCATGGAGCCTGTATCGGGGCACATGTCATTATTAACTCCGGTGCGGTCGTCGAGCATGATGCCGAGGTAGGCTGGTTCGCGCACATTTCACCGAACAGCACGCTGGCTGGCAATGTCGCAGCAGGGGAAGGCGCACATATTGGAATCGGCGCCTCTGTCATTCCATCTGTCCGAATTGGCGCATGGTGCGTTGTCGGCGCAGGAGCAGCAGTCATACGCGATTTGCCTGCAGGCGCAACCGCTGTCGGCGTTCCGGCCAAAGTGATCAAGCAGCGGGATATCATTCCGTAAGGGAGAGCATCGTTGGCATCGGTGGCATGCAGATGAAATCAGCCTTTATATATTCAGAATAGTTATAATATTTCGAATATTAAACGAGCTAAAAGCTCTAATAGCGGCACCTCCGGTCATGGATCACCAATCACCAATCATACGAGGTTTGACCGCTGACGTGTGACCGAGCACCGTGTGCCGCAATGGCACCGCGCGGCGGGAGGCGCGCGCGGTGCGGAAAAGAAATGAGTTGACTCGACCTGGCATAACCTCGCTCGGCAGCCGAAGGCGGGCGACAGTTAGCACGAGGGTATGAGCGGGGATGAACCGAGATGAACCGAGATGAACCGAGATGAACCGAGATGAACCGAGATGAACGATGATCATTCCTGCAATACAGCATCTTTTTCTCTCGCTCCGTGCTGTTGAAAGCCGAATTGATGCTGGAGAGCAGGCTTTTCGCCGCAAGTGGCCCATTTCGACCGAATCCGCTCCGTATTCCTGCATAATTGCAGGCATTATACGATTTTGCGCTTCACTTAACCCGAATTCCTGTATTTTCGCAGGTTTTCCCCTGTCTGCTGAGGTGGAGCGGCAACTGCGCGGTGATTGGGATTACCAGTTCGCTCATTCGACGAAGGAGGGCGCTTAACCGGACGGGCAATATATCACAATAACGAACCGAGGAGAACCGTACATGACGAACGAGAAGCGAATATACTTGTCTCCCCCGCATATCGGGGAAAAGGAACTGCATTACGTGCATGAAGCATTCGCTACGAACTGGATTGCGCCGCTTGGCCCGAATGTAGATGAATTCGAGCGGGAGCTCGCAGATAAAGTGTCAGCAAGAGGCGCGCTCGCGCTAAGCTCAGGCACTGCCGCAATCCATCAAGCGCTGCGGCTGGCTGGAATCGGCAGAGGAGATACTGTGTTCGTATCGACCCTGACCTTCATCGCGAGTGTCAATCCGGTGCTTTATGAAGGGGCGGAGCCCGTATTCATTGACTGCGATTTCGAGACATGGAACATGTCGCCGCAAGCATTGGAGCGCGCATTGATTGCCGCAAGAAGGGAGAATCGGCTGCCCAAGGCGGTAATCGTCGTCAATCTGTATGGACAAAGCGCAGATATGGATCCCATTGTGGATCTCTGTGAACGGTTCGGTGTCCTGATCATTGAAGATGCTGCTGAATCGCTGGGCGCCACATATAAGGGCCGGGCCAGCGGTACGATAGGCGCTTATGGCATCTATTCCTTCAACGGGAACAAAATCATCACCACATCAGGCGGAGGAATGCTGGTCTCGGGCAACGTCGATGCTTTGGCCAAAGCTCGTTATTGGTCGACGCAGGCGCGTGATCCCGCTCTTCACTATGAGCATAGCGAGGTCGGCTACAATTATCGGCTCAGCAATGTTCTTGCCGGAATCGGCCGTGGCCAGCTGGAGCTGTTGGAGGAGCGGGTGAATGCAAGGCGTGCAGTGTTCAGCCGTTATGAGCAGGTGTTCCGGGATGTAGAAGGCTTCACCTTCATGCCGGAGGCGGCGTATGGGCGTTCGACCCGCTGGCTGACTGCATTGACCGTTAACCCTAGAATTGCCGGCGTAACCGCGACGGAGTTAATAAAGGCGCTCGCCGCAGAGAATATCGAGGCGCGTCCTGTATGGAAGCCGATGCATCTGCAGCCGCTGCTGCGCAAATACGATTATTTCCCGCATACCGAGCAGTTCAGCGTGTCCGATCAGCTGTTCCGGCAGGGGATCTGCCTGCCGTCTGGCTCCAGCATGAGCCAGCAAGAGCAGGAGCGGGTCATTGCATGTATTTCGTATGAGATGGAGACAAGGAGGGCGACTCATGAAAGTGCGTAAAGCGATTATTCCCGCAGCCGGTCTTGGAACCCGCTTCTTGCCGGCAACGAAGGCACAGCCGAAAGAAATGCTCCCTATCGTGGACAAGCCCACGATTCAATATATTATCGAAGAGGCGATCGCCTCGGGCATCGAGGATATTCTGATCGTCAGCGGCCGGGGCAAACGGGCGATTGAGGATCATTTTGACAAATCGTTCGAGCTGGAGGAGACGCTGAATCAGAAGGGCAAGATCAAGGAGCTGGAACAAATCCGCTCGATCTCCGAGATGGCCAACATACATTATATCCGCCAAAAAGAGCCCAAAGGACTGGGACATGCCATTTGGTGCGCCCGCAGCTTCGTCGGGAACGAGCCCTTCGCGGTTCTGCTCGGGGATGACATCGTACAATCGGAGCAGCCATGCCTGAGCCAGCTTATGCGCGTATATTCCCGCTTCTCTTCCTCAGTGGTCGGCGTACAGCGTGTCGCGGACGAGGATGTCTCCAAGTACGGAATCATCGCGCCGCGAGGCTCCTCCATCGAGCCGTCGGTATTTTTCCTGGATACGCTTGTGGAGAAGCCTTCCCGCAAGGCCGCACCTTCCAATTATGCTATTATGGGCCGTTATATATTGACGCCGGAAATATTCGATATTCTGGAGAATCAACAGCCTGGCGCAGGCGGTGAAATTCAACTGACGGATGCGATCAAGAAGCTGAATGATCAGAAGACGGTGCTGGCGTATCATTTTGACGGTGTAAGGTACGATGTCGGGGATAAGTTCGGATTCATTAAAGCGACGTTAGACTTCGCGCTCCAGCGTGAAGATCTGAAGCTGGACATGCTCGGATATATTCAGAACGTGTACGAACAGCATTTCTCACTCTTAAATAAGGTGGCGAAGTAGATGCGCAAAATTACGGTTATCGGTACGGGTTATGTCGGTCTGGTGTCGGGGGCTTGCTTCTCGGAGATTGGCAACCGGGTTATCTGCTGCGATGTGGATGAGGGCAAGATCAAGCGGCTGCGCCGTGGTGAAATTCCGATCTATGAACCAGGGCTGGAGGAGCTTGTGAAGCGCAATACGGAGGCGGAGAGGCTCTATTTCACAACAGATGTCGGCGAGGCGATTGAAGCATCGGATATTATTTATATCGCGGTTGGCACACCGATGTCAGAGACGGGCGAGGCGGATATGCGCTATGTCATGTCGGCGGCCAAGAAGATCGGGGAGCATCTGAACGGGTATAAAATTATTGTGAATAAAAGCACGGTGCCGGTCGGAACCGGGGAGCTTGTGCGGGAGGTTGTCAGTGCGAACAAGAAGGTTCCTTGGACCACCTTCGATATCGTCTCCAATCCGGAGTTTCTGCGTGAAGGCTCTGCCATAGCTGATTGCATGAGCATGGACCGCGCTATTATCGGCTCGGACAACAGGGAGGCTGCCAAGGTCATTGCCGAGCTGCATGCACCGTTCAAGACGCATATTTTCTTCACTGACCTGGAGAGTGCCGAGATGATCAAGTATGCGGCCAACACCTTTCTCGCGACGAAAATATCTTTCATCAATGCAATTGCGAACATTTGTGAGCGTGTCGGAGCGAATGTGGTCGACGTCTCAGCCGGTATGGGGCTTGATTCGCGGATTGGCAGCAAGTTTCTGCAGGCGGGCATCGGCTACGGGGGCTCCTGCTTTCCGAAGGATACGTATGCATTAGCGCATATATCGGACAAAGCGGGCTATGACTTTGAGCTGCTCAAGTCGGTCATCCGCACGAATCAGAAGCAGCGGTATGTCGTGATGGATAAGCTGCGCGATGCGGTCGGAGGCTTGTCCGGCAAGCAGATCGCCGTGCTGGGACTGGCGTTCAAGCCGGAAACGGACGATATGCGCTATGCGCCTTCGCTGACGATCATTCCGGAGCTGCTCAAGCAGGGCGCGACTGTTCGCGCTTATGATCCGGTTGCTGCCGAGTCCGCGAAGCGGGAGCTGCCTTCCGGCGTGCAGTACTGTGAACGTTTGGAGCAGGCGGTGAACGGTGCTGATGTGTGCGTGATCCTGACCGAGTGGAAGGATATCATGTCCATGGATCTCGCGCTTGTCCGCAGTCTCATGAAGCATCCTGTCATTATTGACGGCAGGAACTGCTTCGATCTTGAAGTGCTGGAGCGTTTCGGCTTCCAATATCATTCTGTCGGACGTCCCCCTGTCAATAGAGTCGATAGAGACCGTCAATCTGTCAATTTCTAAGCGCTGAACCCATAACCGATGCGGGAGGTTATGCAGGATGAACGATGAATCCACGAAAAAGCTTATTAAAGCACCAAGGTGGCGGCGGTGGCTGCTGGCCTTTGGTGTCATGCTGCTCCTGCTGCTTGGTGCGGCGTGGTATGCCTATGACCGGATGACCGATCATCTGCTGCAAGTGCTTATGGAGGATTCCATGCTGCCAATCGAAGCTTCCGAGCCCTTGGCAACGGATGCGCAGCGTGAAGGGGAGCAGAACAAACCGCTTTCTGATCAGGCTGTGCGGAAGTTATCCAACAAGGGATCCGGCGGTGCAAATGATACGAGTGCCCCTGTTGACCGGAATAAGGGGGCAGATCAGTCCAGCGCAGATGATGCGGCTGCGGCTGCGAAGCCGTCCTCCTCAAGCAAGGCGGCAGCCAGGACAAAACCATCGTCTAATGGCGGCCAGCAGTCTGCGGCGGGGAAGACAAGCGCTGCGGATAAGCAAGCCTTGTCCGCTGAAGAAGCGAGGGAAGCCGGGGATAAAGTGACGATGATGGAGAAGATTGAGATCGGCTCAGTTCTCATGAAGCATTGGAGCGTCGAGGAGTTGAAAGCATTCCAGTCTGCGCTAGGAGGGGGGTTGACAATAGAGGAGAAGCGAGAGCTGAAGCGCAAGGCGATGGAACAGTTGTCGGAGGAAGAGTATGACAGGCTGATCAAGATTGCCAAGAAATACGGGATGAGCCGGGGAAAAAGCTATCAGCAATCGCTTGATGAAAAGTAGGAGGAACTGTCCATTTATGCGATGGGCAAAGTGTGGCAGTGCGAAGGCGTTATTTTAGAGAGGAGCATACACATATGAAGCTGCGAAAGATTGCGATCATGCTCACGATTACTTTGCTAGGTACTGTATTCGCGCCAACAGCAGTACAGGTTACTTACGCAGAAGGGAATTCACAGGGGATTTTCACACACTTGTTCGACGCGCTGAAGAAAAACATTGCCAAAGGCAAACCGAGCGACAAGCCGGGCAAACCGAGCGACAAGCCGGGCAAGCCGAACGACAAGCCGGACAAGCCAGGCGAGAAGCCGGATAAGCCAGGCGAGAAGCCGGATAAGCCGGGCGAGAAGCCGGATAAGCCGGGCGAGAAGCCGGACAAGCCGGGTGAGAAGCCGGATAAGCCGGGCGAGAAGCCGGATAAACCAGGCGAGAAGCCGGATAAACCGGACAAGCCGGATAAACCAGACAAGCCTGACAAGCCTGACGAGAAGGAAATTGCACTTATCGTAAAAGATACAGCCAAGAAGCTTGAGGCACTGAAGTCCGGCTGCGAGAGTTCGTTAATGGTGATTGCATACAAGTTTGCAACAGCAGAAACGGCGCATGAGAAAACAGTACTCTATAAGCAAGGCAAAGAGACATTCGCGGGCTGCGTGTCTTCCTTCAATGCCATCATGACAGAGGCTGGAGCAAAGCTGAAGGCTATTGGGGCTGATGTGTCGGCGCTAGAGCCTTTGCAGCAGGCTTTTAACCGCGTTATCGCAGAGGGCGAGGCTATCCTCGATCGTATTGTGAATTAAGCTAGAAATAGCCGACGTTATTCAGCGCATTAATGTGCATTGGAAACAGAATGTCGGACCAATTTTTTTCATAAAAAGCAACAAACATTGAGAAGGATCCGGCGGGCTTCCCGTCAATTTGGCTTCAAACGTGTGCGAGTGACTGACTGCAACAGATCCGGTTAGTAGAGTGAGGGGAATCCTCGAAAGAGCACGAGTTAGAAGAGTAAAAGGGAAGCCTGCGAAAGAGCAGGAATTTCGGCTATAAGAAGCTAGTAAGGGCAGAATGCCTGCGATTAAGCAGGAATATGCGGTGGATTGGGCTGCTATCGGGAAAACAGGGTGAAATACCTGCGCTTTGGCAGGCATTCGCTCTTCAGCAGGCTGAAATCAGAAAAAGCATGCCTATTCGCAGGAATGTTCGCCGCAGTCGATGGAATGACTTCAGAGTTTCCCTCCACGCGATGAGGTTGTACGGGCTGGCCCCACTTACTGCACCCGCGCAGTTCTCGACGTGCGTGAGGCCAGTACATGGGATCAGTACGTGAAAGACCAGCACGTAAAGGCGGCACATGGGGTCAGTACGTGAAAGACCGGTACGCAAAGGCGGCACATGGGGTCAGTACGTGAAAGACCGGTACGCAAAGGCGGCACATGGGGTCAGTAAGTGAAAGACCAGCACGTAAAGGCGGCACATGGGGTCAGTACGTGAAAGTCAGGACGCAAAGGCAGCACATGGGGTCAGTGCGTGAAAGTCAGCACGCAGAGGGTGGCACATAGAGGCAGCTCGTGAATCCGACACGCGAAGGCAATCCGTGTGGCCTATCCGCCCCAAGCCCCAAGGGGCTGTCCCAAAAGGGGAAACCCAAGTGAGTCAAACCCGAGCGAGTCAAACCCATAAAATGCACAAAGGAACCTTCAACACCACCATAAAAGTGGAGTTGAAGGTTCTTTTATTAACCCCTTTACAAAGCTAGAGCTGAAAATTTCCAAATATGATTTTCGGGACAGTCCCTGTTATTGTATATATGAGCTTCAATTTTTGTTCATATTGCGGAATCCTCTCAGACAGAGCAGCAGGAGAGGCAAGAATAAACCGAATATAATGGTAAACGGCACCCATGTTCGCGCATCCGACTCTTGTTCATAAGGAATATTGGGATAGATAAATTGAGATAACACAACGAGCAGCATGCCAAGGGGCATAAGAAGCGGCCGATAATCCTTCAGATTGAAAATTTGAGCGAGCGCCACCGATAATACATACACATAAATCGTCACGCGGAAATAAAGGGAAATAAACCAGATCGTCGCTATGATTGCTTCGATGCGCTGAAGAAAATTGCCGATGCTGATTTTTCTGGCCAGTGAATAGGTCGGATACATGCTTCTGGCGGTAAATCCAGGGCCGAACACCATGATGGTCATAATTATGATAATGATCATAACGACGCAGCCTATAATACTCCCGATAAGGAGAGCCCGGCCAGCTTCATTGTCCTCATTGTTGACATGGGGAATGATCATCAGCAATATGATGTTGGGCAGGAAGACAGTACCCAGAAAGGATAGCACAGCCGGCCCGAGCGGAGCTATCCCATTCTCCAGCACAGGTTGAAGGTTCAGCGGCTTGATATCGAATGATACCAATACAATGAAAGCGAAGAACAGCAGCGCCCCCCAAGGAATGATCAGTTCTGACGAACGAGCCAGCACTTCTATTCCCAAGTAACCTCCCATTATTACGACGGCGGTGATGAGAATATTCAAGGAAACCATTGGTGTTTCCGGCATCATCTGTGTCGTCAGAAAGTTGCCTAGTATACTTAATACAGCACAAGGACCGAGAAGGAAGTAGGAAACGACAAACAGGAGCGCGATGAGCCGTCCCAGCCATTTGCCCATCAGAACATCCATCATTTCGACAAGCGATTTGTTGGGATGCTGCTTCGCCAGCAGGATATACATCCCAATCAGCACAATACCTATGGCCAGGCCGATCAGCGCTGCGATCCAGGCATCCTGCTGGGCTAAGGCAACGATGCCAGACGGGACGGTTAGTATCGCGCTGCCGAATGTAAAGAAGGTCGTCAGAATCATGAATTGGCGGGAGGAAATTTTGGATTTGTTCAACATGGCTACCACCTCTGATTCACTTAATCAAATCTTTTCATTGATTTTATTTTTTTGCCTCAAATTCCTTAATCCGCTCAAGCAAAGCATGATGAGGGGGATAATGAATCCGGTCAGGGCAGTGTAAGGTGTCCATACTCTGACGTTCCATTGCTGCTGAGCAGGAATGTTGGGGTGAATGAACTGGGACAGCGCAACGAGCAGCATGCCAAGCGGCAGGATGAGCGCACGGTAATCCTTCAACTTGAAGATCTGGGCGATTGCGGCGGAGAATGCAAAGAGATAGATTGCCATCCGGAAGTAGAGGGAAATAAACCAGGTGGAAGCTACGATCGCTTCGAGACGCTGCAGGAAGTCGCCAATGCTGATTTTTCTGGCTAATTCATAGGTCGGATACATGCTTCTGGCGGTATATTCGGGGCCGAATACCAGAATGATCAGCAATACAATAATGATCATCAGAATACAGCCCATAACAGTCCCGATCAGGAGGGCCCTGCCTGCTTCGTTGGACTCATTGTTGACATGGGGGAAGATCATTAACAGGATGAAATTGGGCAAGAAGACAGCCGATAAGAAGGAAAGTACTGCAGGTCCCAGAGACATAAAACCCTCCTCCAGTACAGGTTGCAGGTTTGTGGGTTTGATATCAAATGATACAAATAGGATGAGCGCAGTGAGAAGCAAAGCAATCCATGGAATGAAAAGCTCGGAAGAACGCGCCAATACCTCGATTCCCAGATATACTCCCATCATCACGATAATTGCGAACAGCAGATTCAGTGATAACATCGGCGTCTCCGGCATCATCTGTATGGTCAGAAAATTGCCCAGTATGTTTAATGAGGAAGTCGGTCCGGCCAGAAAAAAAGAAGCGACAAACAACAGCGCGATGGCACCGCCCAGCCATTTGCCCAGCAAGATCGCCATCATTTCGACAAGCGATTTATTGGGATGCTGTTTCGCCAGCAGGATATACATCCAAATCAGCCCAATACCTATGGCCAGACCGATCAGCGCTGCGATCCAGGCATCCTGCCGGGCTAAGGCAGTGATGCCGGACGGGACGACCAGTATCGCGCTGCCGATTGTAAAGAAGGTCGTCAGAATCATGAATTGGCGGGAGGAAATATTGGATTTATTCTGCACGGCTGCACCTCTAACTACTTAATCAATCCAATACGGATCAAGAAATCACTGAACGGTTGCAGTGCCATCGCGATCCATTCCAGGGGGGTCGGCACATTCCGCATAACAATCTTGGCGATACTAATACCGACTCCAAGCAGGAGCAGAATCCAGAAGGCCCATAGCTCCCTCGTCAGCTTCTTTTTGCGCAGCGGCGGGACTTGAAGCATGACCATGATCCCGGCAACCGCAAGCACAGCAGCAATGGCTAGCACGGATTTTTATTCCTCCATATCTTTCAAGAAAGAGTTGTTCACTGTTCCAAGCCGTCTAATTTTGAAATCGACCGTAATATGAACCGGAAGCTCGGGAAAATAGCGTTCTTCCCAGTCCTCCTTAATTGTCTTCCAGAAGGCGGGGTGCGTTCGGCGGATAGCCTCTCCGAATCCGAAAGTATCAACCTTGAAGTCCTCCTGCGTTTTTTTGATCGCCGACAGCATGAATCCCTTAATACTCTCCTCATCCCTTTTCTCGATCTCAAATATCGAACTTTCCTTATTCAGATCCAGATCACTGCAGCTTACTTCTGCAACATTTCCTTCAATATAGACGCTGATCTTGATAAGCGGCTGTCCCTTTTGAATGAGTCCCTTCATGTCCGTTTTTGTTCGAATGATCTCCGTGACCACGTTGCCGCCCCCATTCTCACACGGGACATGGCCGACGGAGCTCTGAACAAGCCCGCGAATATAGTTGTAGCCTTTGCTTTGCGTATCGTTCAACCAGCCGATCAGCTTGTCTGCCTTGAATACGGCAAGACCTGAGTATTGCAGTTTGCTGTAGGTTTCAATGTTTTCAATATTACGCTTTGTTTTGCCTACTTTTTTGTCGCCGGTGATCTTAAGACCGGTCAGGACAGGCTGTTTCCCCTTGAGGGTCATATCCTGTATCAATTCATCCAGGGTTACGGTTAAGCTGGGCGACCAATTTTTCTCCGAGGATTCCAGCGAGAAGTAGAGCTTATTGGCAGGAATATCCTCCAGGGGAGTCATAATCTTGAGTACATCCTCCGCTGTGCTGTCTCTCGTGACAACGATATAGAAATCGGTTCTGAACTCATGATCTCTCGACAGAAAATCAAGTACGGGACCGATGCCTTCTTTAGCCAGTATTTCGTCGATCACAAACATTCTGAGATGGGAAAAGTAAATTTTACGCGGTGCAACCCGGGACATTTTTCTGGCGGCCTCGAACACCGTCTCCGCTTCCGCTGTGAATAAGGTGGCGGCAGCACGGTTGGCTCCTCCATTCTTGGAAGCTACTTCCCCCGGATCTACAACCTGTATGGAGAGCCGGTAATGATCACCTTTCTTGTCAATCCCAGCGCCTACAGCAATCGCCAACTGGTTCAATTCTTTTCTGCTCCAGCAGCCGGCAAGCGGCATTATCATTGCAAGGATCAGTACGATGGCGCTTGCCCGTCTTATCATCATTCCCATTCCTTTCTCGGTGCTGCGGATCATTGCCGGGACTTCTTAGGCTGAGACTGCTTGCCGCGCTTCGTGTTCTGCTGGTTGAGGAGCCGTGGACGTGTAGTCAGCATCCAATGCGGCAGCCTGAACAACGTATCCTTCATATCGGTAGGGATTAGCGGCCCCAGAGGAGTCATATAGGGAATACCGAATGTACGCAGACTGCACAGATGCAGAATAAGAGCAATAATACCGACCACGATTCCGAACAAGCCGAAGGAGGCTGCAAGGAACATGAGCGGAAACCGCAGCATGCGGAAGGCGATTGATACGTTGTAGGCGGGCATTACAAAGCTGGAAATTGCCGTTATCGAAACGACAATAACCATGACGGATGATATGATGCCGGCCTCTACAGCTGCTTGTCCAATGACAAGTGTGCCTACAATGGAGACGGCTGAGCCGATCGATTTGGGCATGCGAATTCCGGCTTCACGCAAGATCTCGAACGTCACTTCCATCATGATGGCTTCGATGAAGGCGGGGAAGGGAACCCGTTCCCGCTGGGCTGCCAGGCCAATTAGCAGCTCTGTAGGCAGCATCTCCTGATGGAAGGTTGTGATCGAGACATACAAGGACGGTCCCAGAAGGGAGATAAAGATTCCGATATATCGAAGAATACGGATAAAGGAGCTGATGTCCGAGCGCTGGTAGTAATCCTCTGCGGAGTGCAGGAAGGAGACGAACGGCGCCGGGGCGACAAGCACGAAGGGGGTTCCATCCACCAGAATCGCGATTTTCCCCTCCAGCAGCTCTGCCGCAATGACATCGGGCCGCTCTGTGCTGTACAGGGTAGGGAAGGGCGTGAAGGTCGAGTCCTGAATGAACTCCTCGATATAGCCGCTCTCCAGAATGCCGTCCGTCTTAATACGGTCCAGCCGTGTGTGAACCTCTTTGACGATGCCGTCATTCGCGATGTTTTTGATGTACATGATTCCGATTTCTGTCCGCGTGACATTGCCGATCTGCTTCGTCTCCAGCCATAGATTGGGATCTTTTATTTTGCGTCTGATCATTGCTGTGTTCGTTCGAATGGTCTCGGTGAAGCCTTCACGCGGTCCCCGTACGACATTCTCCGTTGTAGGCTCCATAATTCCACGGTCGCTCCAGCCTTTGGCTCCAGCTGCGATTCCTTGCGCATGACCATCTATGAGGATGACCGCATCACCAGACAGCAGCGCATGGTACAAGGCATCGAAGGTGGTTATGTCCTGAATCTCCGCATTCTTGAGCACCTCTTGCCGGAGTTTGCTTGCAATGCTGGCGCCAACTGATGATTCCTGTCCGCAATTGTTGGCGGGCGCAGTATCCAGCATGAGCGATTCCATATGGCCGATGATCACCTGCCTGTCCACCAAACCATCGGTATACAGCAGGGCGATGGCTTGGTTTCCGTCAGGCCCGGTCCTTACTTCCCGGATGACGATATCGGCACTGTATCCAAGTGTTTGCTTGATCTGCTGCAGATTATGGCTCAAGCTTGCGTCCAGCCCATGCTCGGGGCCAGCGGCCTCCTGACGCCGGTTATTCAATGACTGGGCCAGCTTTGTTTTATCGATTGGATTTGTCCGATATCGCATTGTTGATGTTCCCCTTATGAAGTAGTCATTATGTGATGCAGTATTGCCTAAGGGACTTCTTGGTAAACAAAGTATTCTTCACAAGCGATAGATGATTTCCGCAGCCTTCAGAACGATTGGAATAGTGGAGCAAACATTCTTCATTGCAACAGATTTGCATAAATTTTATGTTTCTTGTGGCGGGTTTGTTTGATAGAATAGACGGGCGGCATAGACAATTTTGCTTAATTGCACACAACACAGAGGGGGCTTGCTTATGTCGTTCAATCCGCTGCTTACTTTTATTTCGCCGCCACTGCCATACTTTATTGAAAGCAACCGCACAACCTATGAGCCAGGCGATGAGCATCCCAGTCGCAGAAATCTCGGTGTGTTCGATTTGCTGTTCGTACATAGTGGAGCCTTGCATATAGGGGAAGGGGATCACAGGTGGACGGTAGGGCCGGGAGGGCTGCTCATCCTTCGTCCGGACAGCTGGCATTATTCCGTGAAGCCTTGCTCGGAAGAGACGGTGCTGGATTGGGTTCATTTCCAAACGGCTGGACCGTGGGAGGAGCTTGAGGACAGCAGCAGCAGCGGCAAGCTTAGCGGTGATTATTACTCCCATGCGATCCGCTTGCCCAAGTTCATGCTGCTGCCTGCGCCGGAGGAGGCAATTGCCCTGCTCGATAAGCTGCAGGAAGCGGCGAGCGGGACGTCGAATGCTGCATTTTGGCAGCGGCAGCAATGGTTTCTCGGACTGCTGCAGCTGCTCGATGAGAGCTGGCGAAGCGATTCGGCGAAGGCGCCGATTGCTGTAGCCGAAGAAGCGGCTGCATTCTTGAAGCAGCATTACAGACAGACTGTGACGAATGCGATGCTTGGCGACTCGCTGGGACTCCATCCGAACTATATTGCCCGGTGTATGAGCGAGGTGCTGCATTGCACGCCGCAGCAGTATCTGCATGCCTATCGGATGGATCAGGCGAAGCTGCTGCTGATGAAGACGAACTGGCCGATTGCCCGTATCGCGGAAGAGACCGGCTTCAAGCAAACGCCGCATTTCTCCCGCTCCTTCTCCGAATTCGCAGGGGCCACGCCGCTTGAGTATCGGAAGAAATTTATCGGTTCCGGAGCGCCTAAGCGAAAGGACCAGAATAGAGGATAGGAGCGAGCAGCTCCTGCTTCGAGCAAGAGGACGATCCCGCTGTTATGAGGCAGCGAGGTCGTTTTTTATTTTGTGAAACAGGCTTTCAAGAGGCTGTTGGAAGGGTATTCAATTCATAGACTATGTGTTGATAGAGCAGCTGCTTTTATGTTATAGGCATCACTTTTACTATATTTCAATATATATGTGTTGTTGGTGCTTGGGGCGGGGTTCAACTAATAGGAGTAAATAGAATTGAAATATTCTGAAAATAGAGTGCCAACTTCAACATGGCGGTGTATAATTAAAGAAATCGCGCATTAATGTTAGGAAACATGACATGTATCATATTTTGGAGGTGTAAGCCACTCATGGTAAACGCTGCATCAATTGGATTGTCAACGCGCGATTTGTATCTGTTTAATAAAGGCGATTTGTTTCACAGCTACCGGACGTTCGGAGCCCATCCGATTCGTTTGGGTGATGAGCATGGCGTCCGCTTTGCTGTCTGGGCTCCCAATGCCCGGCAGGTAAGAGTTGCAGGCTCCTTCAATGATTGGAATGGTGAAGGGCATGCCATGGAACTGGTAGGCGAGACGGGGGTATGGAGTTTGTTTGTACCCGAGATTGGCGCAGGTGATCTTTACAAGTACGAGATTGAAACATTGGAAGGGAACTGGCTGCTGAAGTCAGACCCGTTTGCTTTTGGCGCCGAGCGGAGGCCGGACACTGCGTCCCTTATCACCGATCTGACCAAATACAAGTGGCGGGACGAGGAGTGGCAAAGACGGAAGCAGGACGGAAGTCCCTATCATGAGTCGATGCTCATCTATGAGGTGCATCTGGGTTCCTGGAAGAATAAAGGAAAGGAGCAGTTTCTCACTTACGAAGAATTGGCTGGCGAGCTGGTTGAATATGTTGCTGGTATGGGCTATACCCATATTGAGCTTCTTCCGATTCTGGAACATCCGCTCGATCAGTCATGGGGCTATCAGGTAACGGGCTATTATGCGCCGACCAGCCGATATGGGTCGCCGGAACAATTAATGATTCTGGTTGACAAGTGCCACGAGAGGGGGATCGGTGTAATTTTGGATTGGGTTCCCTGTCATTTCTGCAAGGACGATCATGGTCTCAGACGATTTGATGGAACACCAATATATGAAGGGACAGATTGGAAGAGAGCGGAGAAGCCGATCTGGGGGACGCTTTCCTTCGACTTCGGGCGAACGGAGGTCCAGAGCTTCCTGATCTCCAACGCCATCTTCTGGATGGATGTCTATCATATTGACGGGCTGCGAGTGGATGCAGTTGCAAGTATGATCGACCTAAATTTTGACAAGCCGCCGGAGCTCCATACATTCAATAAGCATGGGGGCACGGAGAACACCGATGCGATCCGATTCCTGAAAAGGCTCAACGAAACGGTATTCCACTATTACCCGGACGCGCTGATGATTGCCGAGGATTCCTCCGCATGGCCTGCCGTAACCTCGCCTACTTATATGGGGGGGCTGGGATTCAACTTCAAATGGAATATGGGCTGGATGAACGACATGCTTCGCTATATCGAGCTTGAACCCAATGAGCGGATGCATCACCATAATCTCGTCACCTTTTCGCTTGTTTATGCGTTCTCGGAGAATTATATTCTGCCGCTCTCGCATGACGAGGTCGTGCACGGGAAGCGCTCGCTGCTGAACAAGATGCCGGGAACCTATGAGCAGAAATTCGCTCAGCTCCGGCTGTTCTATGGCTTCTGGATGACCCATCCAGGTAAGAAGCTGCTGTTCATGGGCGGAGAGCTAGGGCAGTTCGATGAGTGGAAGGATGCAGAGATGCTCGATTGGAAGCTGCTTCAATATCCTTTGCACCATTCCATGCAGCAATATGTGAAAAGGCTGAATACGGTATATGCCGAACAGTCCCCGTTATGGGAGCGGGATTGCGATCCCGGCGGCTTCGAATGGATTGATGTGCATAATGCGGCTCAGAGCGTGATCGTCTTCATGCGCCGGAGCCATGATTGCAATCGGTTCACCATTACGATTTGTAATTTCTCGTATCTTCATCATGGTCAATACAGGATAGGCGTTCCTGAACGGGGCAACTATCGGACTGTGCTGCACAGTGAAGATGCGGTTTACGGCGGCTGCTTGCAGGAAGTGCAGCAGGAGGCGGGCAGCAGCGATATACCTTGGCACGGCAGAGAATACAGTATTGAGGTTGATCTTCCTCCATTCTCCTTCCAACTGTTATCCTTTGGAGATGGGGAAGTCAATATACCCTACTAGCTGAGGCTGCCATGGCATGATAGGTTCATGTCACAGGCATGCCGAGGGATGGACAAGAATAGCTGGGCATCAGGTTGAGCGCAATACAGGCTTTAGTCTTGCAAATTTGACTGGCAACGATGGGGCCGTTCACTTTGGGCTGCCGGAAGTTGCAGTAGAGGAGATGGTGTCCATGGGCGGAAAAAGAATGGTAGCTATGCTGCTTGCTGGAGGAGAAGGTAAACGGCTCGGCGTATTGACAAAGGATCTGGCCAAGCCTGCCGTACACTTTGGCGGGAAGTATCGGATTATTGATTTCACTTTAAGCAATTGCGCCCATTCGGGCATCGATACCGTTGGTGTGCTTACCCAGTATCAACCGCTTGTTCTGAACGGGTATCTTGGCATCGGAAGTCCGTGGGGACTGGATCGCCGTGACGGCGGCATGGCTATTCTTCCTCCATATATGAAGCAAAAGGGCGGCATGTGGTACAAGGGAACTGCTAATGCCATCTATCAGAATATGGGCTTTATCGACCGGTTTGATCCGGAATATGTGCTGGTTATATCAGGCGACCACATCTACAAGATGGATTATGAGCTTATGCTGCAGAAGCATGAGGAGCGCGGTGCGGATGTGACGATCGCTTGTATTGAGGTGGACTGGAAGGAAGCCAGCCGCTTCGGCATTATGCATGTTGATGAAGAAGGACAGATTACTGACTTTGAAGAGAAGCCTAAGGTGCCGACAAGCAATCTGGCATCGATGGGCATTTATATATTCTCATGGTCCGTGCTGCAGAAGTATCTCATTCGCGATGAGGCCAACCGATTGTCCGGCAATGACTTCGGCAAGGATGTCATTCCGGCGATGCTGCAGGACAATGTGAAGCTTAATTCCTATACCTTCAACGGCTACTGGAAGGATGTAGGCACCCTTGAGAGCTTGTGGGAAGCGAATATGGATTTGCTTGACGATGTGCCGGCTCTGGATCTGAACGACAGCGACTGGCGGATTTATTCGGTGAACCCGAATCGTCCGGCCCAGTATATCGCGCGCGGAGCTGAGGTCAGCAACTCGCTTATTACAGAGGGCTGTATTATAGAAGGCAGCGTGCATCGCTCCGTGATGTTCCATGGCGTTCATGCCGGTGAGGGCAGCCTCATCCATGAGTCGGTAATTATGCCGAATGTGAAGATCGGCAAGGGCGTGCGCATCTATCGGACGATTATCGGCGAAGGAACGATTATTGCCGACGGCGTAACGATTGGCAATCCGGGCAGTGATTCTGTCAGCGTGATCGGCAATGATGAATATATCGCAACAAGCCAATCGCTTCAGGAGGTGGAGTAGCCATGAACTCAAACATACTGGGTGTTATTAATCTGATCCATGAATCCGATGAGATGGAATCACTGACTGCGGGACGCTGCCTGGCAACTGTGCCTTTCGGCGCGCGGTATCGTTTGATTGATTTTACATTGTCGAGCATGGTCAATTCAGGCATTACGAAGGTAGCGGTATTCGCCCATACGAAGTATCGTTCGCTGATGGACCACCTCGGCTCAGGCAAGCACTGGGATCTGCATCACCGTCAGAGCGGACTGTTCATGCTGCCGCCAATCACGGATGATGTGAATGAGGTTCGCCGCGGGGATCTGTTCCACTTTTATCAGCATCGGGATTATTTCACCCGCAGCTCGTTGGAATATGTCGTGATTACGCGCAGCCATATGGTATGCAATATCGATTTCTCCTCCATTATTGCGCAGCATAAGGAAAACGGGGCTGACATTACGGTCGTCTGCAAAAGGCAGTCCGACCTGCTGGACGGCAAAGCCCGCAAGGTGCAGGTCAATGCTGCCGGGCGGATTACAGCGATGCAGGATCATTATGGCCGCATGACAGGCGATCTGGTATCCATGGAGATGTATGTGATGCGCAAGGAGCTGCTGCTGGAGCTGGTGGAGACGTCGCTGGCCCAGGGGCAGGATCATCTTGTCCGCCATGCGATCATGTCGCGTCTGGAAGAGCTCTATGTCGGGAGCTATATGTACGAGGGTTACCTTGGGGTTGTCAATACGGTATCCAGCTACTATCAGAACAGCATGCAGCTGCTTAACCCTGATGTGTGGCGCAGTCTGTTCAATGAGCCGGGGCCGATCTATACGAAGGTCAAGGATGAGCCGCCTGCGCGGTATACGACAGGGGCCAGAACGAGCAATTCGCTTATCGCTAATGGCTGTGTTATTGAAGGAACGGTGGAGAACAGTATTCTGTTCCGTGGCGTTCATGTCCGCAAAGGCGCCGTTGTCCGCAACAGCATCGTCATGCAGAACGGCGATATTGGCGAGAACAGCAATGTGAATTGCGTCATTCTGGATAAGGATGTCAGCATTGCGCAGGGCCGTGAGCTTCGCGGGGCAGAAATGTCGCCATTCCTGGCCATGAAGCGCAAGGTCATCTAAGCGGGAGGAATAAGGATTCGCAGACAGAAATACAGACAGAGAGCAGCGTACCCGCGCAACTGGTCGCTGCATGAGGAGGGGAACCTATGAAGCTGTTATTTGCCACTTCGGAGGCAGTTCCGCTCGTTAAGACGGGCGGACTGGCCGACGTTGCGGGGTCTTTGCCCAAGGCGCTATCGGAGCTGGGCGCGGAAGTGAGAATTATCCTTCCCAAGTATGGAGCGATTCCGGAATCATATGTGGGGCAGTTTGAGACGATTGCGACATTCACGGTGCGGGTTGGCTGGCGGAGTCAATATTGCGGATTGCTGAGGGCTGAGATCGACGGCATTGTATACTACCTGATCGACAATGAGTTTTATTTCATGCGGGGCGGTCTGTACGGTTATGGAGATGATGCGGAGCGGTTCGTATTCTTCAGCGCCGCTGTTGTAGAGTCTCTGTTCCATATGGATTACCAGCCGGATATTGCCCACTGCCATGACTGGCAGACCGGTTTGATCCCGTTCCTGCTGCGGACGCGGTATGCGCATGATCCTGTCTGCCACAATATTGCAACGGTCTATACGATACATAACTTGAAGTATCAAGGTGTGTTCGGCAAGGAGCTTCTCAAGGATTTGCTGAATTCCGGCGATGAGCTGTTCGGCTCGGAAGGGATCGAATTCTATGGGGCCGGCAGCTGCATGAAGGGCGGACTCGTCTATTCGGACAAGCTGACTACGGTCAGCCCGTCGTATGCGAATGAGATTCAAACGGAGTATTACGGCGAGAAGCTCGATGGGCTGCTGCGCTCGCGCGCTCATGATCTGATCGGGATCGTGAACGGAATCGATACCGATTCCTTTGATCCCATGAGTGATGCGGCGCTGGAAGTGCCCTATCGGGATTCCCTTCCGCGCAAACGGAAGAACAAGCTTGCGCTGCAGCGTGAGATGGGGCTTGCAGAGTCGGAGACTACACCGCTGATCGGCATCGTGTCCCGCATGGTGGATCAGAAGGGCTTTGATCTTGTTGAAGCGGTGCTGGATTCTATTGTGGCTGCCGATGTGCAGCTGGCTATCGTAGGCTCTGGCGACTGGCAGTATGAGGAGATGTTCAGGCGCGCTGCGGAGCGCCAGCCTGACAAAGTGTCCGCATGGTTCGGGTTCAACGATGCGTTGGCCCGCCGTGTATATGCGGGAAGTGATATGTATCTGATGCCTTCGCAGTTTGAACCATGCGGATTAAGCCAATTAATTGCGCTTCGCTACCGCTCCGTTCCTATCGTGCGCGAGACTGGAGGGCTCAGGGATACCGTAACGCCATACAATGAATTTACGGGTACCGGCAACGGGTTCACCTTCACCAATTATAATGCGCATGATATGTTATTCACCATTGAGCGGGCGATTGCGTTCTATAATAACGAAGACGTATGGAAGCAAATTGTTGCGAATGGCGCCAAGGATGATTGCAGCTGGAAACGCTCTGCCAAATCCTATATGTCGCTGTACGCCGAACTTCTGTCCAGCCGAAAGGAGAATAACCCATGGCCCGTCATCTAGTTATCGGCAACGGTAAACTGCTGGTCAATCTGGACCGCAACTGCTACATCCGAGATATTTATTATCCTTTTGTCGGTCAGCTCAATCATGTCGGTGGACAATATTGCCGTTTCGGTATTTGGGTAGACGGTCAATTCTCCTGGTTGGAGAATCCAGAGTGGAAATTTGATCTGGGCTATGTCGAGGACTCTCTCGTAACTAACGTGGTGGCCAGGAACGAGCGTCTCGGGGTCGAACTTCATATGAATGACGGCATTCATCAGCGGGAGTGCATCTATATTAAACGGGTCGTCGTACGCAACCTGACATCAGAGGCAAGAGAATTCCGGTTGTTCTTCAATCAGGATCTGATGATAGACGGCTCCGAGGTAGGCGATACAGCGGCCTATTATCCTGAGAATCATACCGTATTCCACTATAAGCGTTCCTCCTACTTCATGTTCAATGGCTTCTCTGATGAAGGCGGCATGATGCAGTATTCTACAGGGATCAAACGTTTCCATCATGCCGAGGGAACATGGCGTGACGCGGAAGACGGCATTCTGATGGGGAATACGATTGCGCAGGGCTCCGTTGACAGCACGATAAGCTTCCGCACCGTTGTTCCGCCAAGCGGCGAGAAGACGGTCTACTACTGGATGTCGATCGGCAAAGACCTGGAAGAGGTTAAGGCGCTGAACAAATATGTCCAGGACAGCAACCCGGAGAAGCTGCTTAGCCGTATTGTCATCTACTGGAAGCATTGGCTGCACCGTGCGGAAGACAACTTGGGCGATCTGCCGCCGGAGGTTGCGCGCACATTCCGTCAAAGCCTGCTTATCGTGCGGACACAGACAGATGAACGCGGAGCGATTATTGCCGCCAATGATACCGATATTCTGCAATATAACCGGGATCATTACAGCTACATGTGGCCGCGCGATGGGGCGTTGATCGCAGAGGCGATGTCACTGGCAGGATTTCAAAGCGTAATCTCGCCATTCTTCCAATTTTGCGAGCGGACGCTGTCGCCTGACGGCTATTTGTATCACAAGTACAATCCGGACGGAACGGTGGGATCCAGCTGGCATCCTTACATTGTGCAGGGCAACCAGCGTCTGCCTATTCAAGAGGATGAGACAGCGCTTGTGCTGTTCGCGCTATGGAAGGATTACACGCGCAACCAGGTGATTGAGCTCCCTCAATCGCTGTACAATAATTTGATCCGCAAGGGTGCGGCCTTCCTGAGCTCCTATATGGAGGACGGCCTGTCTCTGCCTAAGCCGAGCTACGACCTGTGGGAGGAGCGCTATGGTATCTGGACGTATACGGTTGCCTCCGTCTACGGCGGTCTTATGGCGGCAGCCTTCTTCACAGAGCTGTTCGGCGATTATGAGCGAAGCGATCATTTCCGCGATACAGCGGAGACGATCAAGCAGGGCATGCTGACACATCTGTGGGATGAGGGGTCCGGGCGATTCGCGCGGGGACTGATTCAGAAGGATGACGGCTGGGAGAAGGATATGACGCTTGAGAGCAGCCTGTTCGGCATTTGGGAGTTCGGTGTTCTTCCGGTTAACGACAGCCGCGTCATTCGGACAATGAATGCGATCAAGCAGGGGCTGACGGTACGCACAGGAGTGGGCGGTGTAGCCCGCTATACGAATGACTACTACTTCCAGCAGTCAGGAGATATTGAGAATGTGCCGGGCAATCCGTGGATCATCTGTACGCTCTG
The DNA here is from genome assembly GCF_019443105.1 of Paenibacillus oenotherae. Lineage (GTDB taxonomy): Bacteria > Bacillota > Bacilli > Paenibacillales > Paenibacillaceae > Paenibacillus_Z > Paenibacillus_Z oenotherae. The sequence goes on along the minus strand of NZ_JAHZIJ010000002.1, from coordinate 348,231 downwards.
GATTGCGAATTTCGAGATTGAATCAGCGAAGAGCCTGGCGGATCTTGAAGGACCTCGCCGGACCTTGCAGTGGGTTGTGGAGCATGCGCTGTCCAGCGGCCTGCTGCCGGAGCAGTTGAACCCGCATGACGGCAGTCCGTTGTCCGTTGCGCCGCTGACCTGGTCGCATGCTACTTTCGTGCAGTGTGTGAGCAAATATTCGGCCAAGTATGCGGAGCTAATAACCGCTGCCGCGGCAAAATTGTAATTCGGGAAATAAAGAAAGCTGCTTCGGCAGCTCGTTGGCCTTGGGCCGATGAGCTTGCCGCAAGCAGCTTTTTTGCTTGGGGTGCGTGGATTAAACACGGTAATTGTCACTGCGCCAGGACGTTATCGCTCGCTTGATCGCATCTGTGGAGAGACCTTCTTCGGCAGCGCGCTGCGCAAGGGAGGGATATTCATTGTCCGAGGCAAAGCGCAATGCGACAATCTGCCTGATCGTTAATCGGGAGTCAATGGGCTTGCCTGTCAATATAAAATGCCGCAGCTGCTCCTCTGCGCGAATCGCACGATCCTGTACTTTGAGTGTATATTGGCGAAGCCTTGCGAATGTAATTGCGGCAATAAGGGCAAAGCATACAAACAGCAGCGGCTGCGTCAGCGAGCTGCCATCCGCCAAGGCGTCAACAACAAGGTAAAGAGAGAGAATGATCGCGGCAACTGTTAGCAGACTCAAAGCAAAATGATAGAGCGGGTCCAGCCGTTTGTGATTGGCGTAAGATTGATTCGGTTGCGGTTGTGGCATCTTGCTAAATTCCTCCTAGTAGATGGATAATATTACTACTATGCTATTCGCCATGGGCGATGGGAATACCTTTTTTGTTGGAAATGGGGCCGAAGGGGGAATCTGGCGTGATTCGAATAAGGGTACCTGTGGTGCGGAAGGGTGTTTTATTGAATGGGTGAAGAAGTTTGCCGCAATTGTGTGGAGGGAGTGTTTCGATATGTATGTATATCATTATAGTGAGGAATCCGCGATTCCCCGCTTTGAACCGAGACCTGCCCCCGCGTACCCAGAGCTGGGCCAGGTGGTGTGGGCGGTGAATGAGGAGCGTGCGCCGAATTATTATTTGCCGCGCGACTGTCCCAGAATCATCGCAAGAAGAGGGGCGCCTGTGTCGGCTGAGCTTGAGGAGAAGCTATTCGGTTACAGCACGGCGGATACAATTATGTTCGTGGAGGGACGATGGCTGGGCCGGATACGGAATGCGAAGCTGTTCTGTTATACACTGCCCGCGGATACCTTCGTGATGATCGATGGGACGGCCGGATACCATGTGTCGGAGCAGGGGGTTACTCCCCTAACAGTGGAACCGATGGGTGATCTGCTTGCACGGATTGTGGAGAAGGGGATTGAACTGCGTGTCGTCCCGAACCTGTTTCCATTGCGGGATGCCGTGCCTAAGGCGACGATGGATTATTCGATGATCCGGTTTAGGAATGCGATGGATGAGGGGTAGGTGCTGAAGACGAGGAAATATATGAAGTAATTGGAATTTTTCGCAATCCTTATTCCCGCATACTGACCTAAGAATCTCCAAATGGGTCTAGTGCTTGTTCGCCGGGAACCTTATTATATTGTGATTATTATTACGCTGAGACTCACTTTAATGCCCAAATTTATTGGAAGACATTAACTCCATTATCTGATATTCGAATTACAGATGTTATAGGTACCTATACCCATGACACAAATACTTTTGATACTTGGGAAGTTGAGAGGGTTTTTGTAGGTAGAGATAAGCCTTCAACTCCTGTGGGGCAATATGTTTCTGTTTACGATTCATCACAATACGATGAAAATAGAAGAAGAGAAGGCTATTCAAGCTATTGGGTTAAATATATTGCAAATGCTAATGTTACAGACAATAATAATGCAGTGATTGTGTATTATGAATTGAACTTATACTCTGTTGGAGGTAGTCCTACTCAAACCCAATATCCAAAAAGAGCTAAATTGAATATTGATTTTTAATCGAAAGGGGTAGTTGAATTATGAAAAAGTGTTTATATTTTGCTTTTATTGTTCTTTCCCTAAGTATATTTTTTGTTATTATTTCTAGTGCTGATACTAATGAAGTGAACTACTTCTCAAAGCATTTTATTATTAATGAAAAGACTGTTACAGATTCTGGTAAATTGAAGATGTAACGTATGAAGTCTGGTTTAATGAAAAAGGGTATTATCGCTTTGAAACCATTTCAGGTTTATATGCTGGGGACTATGAGGTTTGGGACGGAAAGAAATTGTTTCAGTATACTAAAATTATAAATGACTTAACAATTAGGAATTTTGAGGATAATGGTTCAAATGGTCTAGTTATTCCACATAGTTATTTTTCAAGCCGTGCGTTTGAATTAGTTAAGAAGGATGAAAAAACGGGTAAATTAAAGAAAATTGAAAAAGATGGTATTCAGGAATATACAAAAAAGGAAGGAGAAAAAGTAATTTCTTACACATTTAATGACGAAAATCTACTTTTAGAATCTAAATTAGAGAATTCTAACGAAGTGCTTCATAATCAAAAGTTAGTTAAAATGGATGAAATTATAAACTTCGATGAAAATATTTTATTCATTGATACTAACAATGTAAATGTAACTTATATGAAATGAAAATGAGACAGGGTCCTGGAAAGGACCCTATTAACTTTGAATAAAAGGAGGGTCAAAATGAAAGCGTGGTTATGTTTAATATCGATGATAATTATTTCTCTTTTATCGGGATGCACCGGTCCGCAAGCCATCACTGACACGAGGACTTCTCAGGAAATTGGCAGCATACAGAAGATGGATGACAATATTGTTATCCATTACAGCAGCGATGGTATGGCAAGAAAGAATCTTGAGTTTGTGGATAAAGATATTGTGATCGTTCCCAATTATTACACCGACAACGATCTACAACGGGGGGATATTATTTACTTTAGGCCGCCGACAACACATGCTGATGAAGGTGATCAAACTGCAAATGAGATCTCCAGAGTTATCGCACTGGAAGGCGAAAGGATTTCCATAAGCAGTGGCCAAATCTATATTAATGGCAGTAGATTGGAAACATTTTACGGTAAACTCCTTGCCAGCGGCATGGATGCGGAAGCGTTTCAAGATTTAACGAATATTCACTGTGATGAACAATGCAGAGACACCCACAAGGAATATTTTGACACGGATATGGAGGAATTTGAAATCCCGTCGGGCTCCGTGTTCGTATTGGGCGATAATGTATTAAGAAGCTTAGGGAGCCTGAACTTCGGTACGCTGCCTAAAGAACAGATAATAGGCAAAGTAACGGGATATTTGGCTCCATAGCATCTAGCTGTGCACATCAACATTTGCCGTGCTGACGCGATTGCGCCCGCCTCTCTTGGCTTCGTACAACGCAGCATCTGCATCGCGCAGCAAGGATTCGAGTGTATCATCGGGCCTGAAGGATTGTGCGGCACCGAAGCTGGACGTAGTACGGATCTCTCCGTGCACCGTCTCCAACGGCGTGCGTTCTAATGACGTCCGAATCCGCTCTGCCAGCTCGCCGGCTTCGCGAAGTGTGGCGGACGGCAGAGCAAGGACGAATTCTTCACCGCCGTAGCGGGCGAAAAGCATATCCGGCTCGATAATCCGCTGGCACACGGCTACGACATGCACGATTACCTGGTCGCCTGTTTCATGTCCATAGGTATCGTTGATCCGTTTGAAGTAATCAATATCGAACAGTATAAACGACACTGGGTCGCCCTGCTGCTCCGCTTGCTGCAGCATCTCTTTGCTCCGGTGGATAAATTGCGTGCGATTATAGATTTTCGTCAGGCCATCATAGTAGGCCAGCTGCTTGAGTTGATTCTGGAGCTGTGTTTGCTCTGTCACATCAATTAACATCAGAAGGCTGCCCGCCAGCTCCCCGTTCCTGCCTCTTACAAGGGATGAACGGATCTGATAGCAGGCGGCGGCTCCGGCCGTATGTTCGATTCGAATCTCCTGCATACTGTCCGGGCGCCGGACATCCGGGAAAGGAGCACCGGTCAAATGCGGCCAGCACTCTTCGAGCTTTCTGCCAATCCATCCCGTATGAAGGCCGGGAAGCATTCTGCTGACCGCTCTATTGAAGTCAATGAGCCGATCCGCAGAATCAAGGACGATTACCCCTTCTCTCATGCTTTCAAAAATGTGTTCCTTGGCGATCGGCACGATAGTCAGCAACCGGGTCGTCAGAATGGCCCAAATGTACATGGCGGAGGTGATGCACATGACATAAGGCACGGGATCCATCCCGCCCGGCGAAAGTCCCATCAGATAGATAAAGGCGGAGATCATCGGGATGAATTGACCGCAGATAAGCGTGACCAACTGCTTGCGATAAGCTTTCTTGGTCTTGTTCCACTGCATGGAGAGCAGGATGACGCCTGCCAGCAAGCAGCTGAACGTGAAAGTGCCGTGCACGATATACCATTCCCCGATGACGACTTCGGTTGAGAGGAGCAGTGTGTTTTCCCTTAATTCCAATGATTTGTAGAACAAATGATGCCAATCATTTGTGATTACCATCACCATGGTTATGCTGGGAATAACGAACATGGCTGTCAAGACGAGCCGTGAGACCTGCTTGCCGATGTATCGCAAGATGAGCTTCAAGCCAAGCACGGGAGCGAAGGCGATGCCGATATATTCCGCAACAGTCCAGCGTTTGATTTCTTCAAGGGTATCGCTGGATAGCTGGAAAGCATAAGCGAATATATAAATCGCTTGCACAGCGATATAGATCATAAATGTGCGGGCTCCCGGGATTTCTTTCCTCCTGAAATAAGCATAGAAACCAAGGAAAGAGCAGAGGACGCCCGAGACTGCTACAAGTGAAATGTACATTGTTACCTGGGAACCCATCGTAACTTCCTCACGATCATGTAAGATTGTTTGTCATGAATTGTTGTAGTTGTTGATGTGACGTTAAATCCAATTGTAACATTTCTGCCACTATTCCTGATAGCTGAAGAACATACTCCTTCTCTAAAAGAGGATCGTTAACTATGCGTACGCCCGGCATGGGCGTCATCTATAAGGGGAAAGTGTTGAATGGGGCTGGCGAACGCTTGCCATTAGCCAAGAGCAAGGGCGTCCCGCCGCGAGGCAGAATTTGAAGGAAACTGGAGGCAATTGCACGAGCCAAGGTATACGAACTGAACTCGAGGCAGGTAAGGAGAGAGGAAACCGATTCATTCGTATGAAGAGCACAGACAGCAGAATATTTCACGAGAGAGCTCGCGGCATAGAGAAGCGGTGAAGCCGTCAGGGTATGCCGGAGCGCCGAGTTCTTCCTTATTATTCAGCTTTTATAACCGCAGCTTTGCCGAATGACCAGTTCGGTACCAACGGTGACATGCAGAGGGACGGTCCGTCCTTCAAACCGATCCAGCAAGAGCTGAACCGCTGAGCGACCCAGCTGTTCCGTGAATACTTTCACTGTGGTTAGCGGAGGGTTCACATAGGCCGAGACTTCAATGTCGTCGAAACCAATTATTGCCATATCATCCGGACCTTTATTCCGTTCTCACTTAATGCTCTGAGCGCTCCGATAGCCATGGGGTCACTCCCGACAAAACATGCAGTGGGCTTGTCCGGCTGACTGAGCAGCTTCAGCATCATTTCATATCCGCCGGAAGTCGACCACTCGCCAACATGAATATAGGAAGGGTTAAAGAGGTTCTTTTCTTTCAGGATGCTTTCAAAATACGCTGACCGTGGATCTTTAAGCTTACTTGTTGTATTAGCAGGTTCCTTCAGCTTATAAACGTATTCTGATCCGCCAATAAAACCGATGGAAGTATGATTCAGTTGAAGGAGATGGGTCAAAACATCCGTCATGGATTGTCTAAAATCAAGATGCACGGTATCACAGCAAAAATGAGGCAGCAAATTGTTAATCAAAACGATATTATTGCTCAGATCATAATAGTGGCGTATATCCTCAATATCTATTGTGCCAACAACAATCAATCCCTCAATCTCCTGCAATGATACATTTTGAATATGACTTCCACGAATAATAGGGGACAAAACCAACCCCAATTCCCCACAAACCTTCTCAACCCCATCCCTTACTTGTTTGATATAAGGGTCCAGCAGCTCATCTTCGTCCGATGCGGTGATCAGCAATGCGATTTGTTTATTGGACAGTTGGCTTTCTTTCTTCAGACGCTGGACTCTGACAGGCTTGTATTGCATCTGTTCTGCAATTGAAAAGATCCGTTCACGCGTCTCGTGGCTGACAGATAACGTCTTATCGTTGTTCAACACTCTCGACACTGTGGCCTGGGAGACTCCAGCGTGTTTCGCAATATCTTTAATGGTAGCCATATGCCGCTCCTAACGATCCTTAATAAAATTCAAGCTATCACTCCTGGCGATTCTATGGCAATATTACCATAATGGCAAACGAAAAAGAAAGACCCGGGAAGGGAGCCCCGGGACTTGCAGGATAGAAGGTGTGCAGCTTTATAGCACTTCTTGAAAAACGAATAATTGACTTTGAAAATCACCTTTTAGATCCCCAAGAGGGAGGCCATAGTGGATCAATGTGTCTCCTCCGTATATGTCCCCGGTTTCAATCAATCGGTATACTTTGGAGGGATCCAACCCTTTAAATTTGAGTCTGCGCAGCGGCGCATTAGGTTCACTGAGCACCTTGAAATAAGCGGCAAAGGCTTCTTGCTTATTCTCCGAGACAAACATCCATGCTGTAACGTTCCCCTCGAATGGGCTCAACAACCGGTAAAAGTCCCCAAATTGAATCAGGTTTCTTAATTCTTTATATTGCTTGGTCTGTGCCATCACGATCGATTTTTCACTCTCGCTCAGCTTGGTTAAGTCAAGCTCATAGCCGAAATTTCCAGACATAGCAACGTGACCGCGCATTTCAATGGAAGTGATCCGGTCTACCTGATGGTTCGGCACTGCGGATACATGAGCTCCCATGGCGCTAGCTGGATACACAATACTTGTTCCATACTGGATCTTCAATCTTTCCACAGCGTCTGTATCGTCGCTGGTCCAGGTTTGAGGCATATAATACAGCATTCCAGGGTCAAAGCGACCCCCGCCCCCGGAACAGCTCTCAAACAAAATATGCGGGAATTGAGCTGTAATCCGTTCTAACACATCGTAAAGTCCCAGCATATAACGATGCGCTGTTTCCCGTTGGCGATGCGCGGGCAATAGAGCCGATCCAATTTCGGTCATATTACGGTTCATGTCCCATTTGACATAGCTGATTGGCGCGGAAGAAAGCACCTTGCCCAGCGCATCCACGATATAATCACATACGTCCTTACGGGATAAATCCAGAATGAGCTGTTCTCTAGCCACGGTCCGATTCCGCTCCGCCACATGCAGGCACCAATCGGGATGTCTTCTATACAGGTCGCTGTCGGGCGAAACCATTTCAGGTTCAAACCAGAGCCCAAACTTCATCCCGGTTGACGTAATTTTGCGGCCTAATCCTTCCAGTCCGTCAGGGAGCTTATGTCTGTTCTCGATCCAATCCCCAAGAGAGCAGTCGTCATGATTCCGTTTGCCAAACCAGCCATCATCCAGAACAAATAATTCGATTCCCAGCTCACGACCTGCAAGCGAGATGGCTTCAATCGTTTCGGAATTAAAGTCAAAATAAGTAGCTTCCCAGTTATTAATTAGTATAGGACGCGCTTGATCCCTATATTCTCCTCTGCAAAGTCTCGTACGGTATAAACGGTGATAAATGCGAGACATTCCGCCCAATCCTTCACCGGATCGAACCAGTACTGCTTCTGGCGCTTGAAGGGACTGGCCCGGTTCCAACGTCCAATTAAAATCGAAGGGCTGAATTCCGATACCCACTCGAGCGGTACCATATTGATCCACCTCGGCTTGAGCGAGAAAGCTGCCGCTATAAACCAAGCTGAATCCATATACCTCGCCATTGTCTTCAGATGCACCCTTGGACAGCAGCGCCAAGAAGGGATTTTGTTGATGGCTGCTCGAACCGCGTTTACTGTCTATGCGGTGGATGCCCGGGGTCAAGGAGCTCTTATAAAGATGACGTTCCCGGGCCCATGCGCCGGATAGCTGAAGCATATCATAATCCGAAGAATGAAAGTCGATACTGCTGCTTAATATCCGATTCAAAATAATGTTTTCTTCTCCGCTATTTTCTACGTGGACGGTACGCGTAACCGCGTCCATATTGTTATAAACACTATAGATCAAAGTCACTTTCAGACCGCTTTTTTCATCCAGCATATGCAATTCCAGCGTATCGGCTTCGAGATCGCTTTCCACGTAGGTGGAGGGTAAGCCTTGCAAACTCTGCTTGCCTTTCTTAATAGCATGATGCTGATATTTCAGGTCCATGACCGTCGAACCGTCTTGAAACTGCACTTCAATAGCAGGCTCGCGGTAATCCCCTGTTCCGTAAGAAGGATATTCCTGGGGCAGGGTATCAAAAGAGAAGGAGCGATCTTCTTTAATAAAATTCGGGCTGAACGAACCTCGTTCCACACGATGCAGTTGCTCTTTAAAGAGAGAAGTGTTTAATCGGGGGCCCCAGTACAGGTGGGCCGGGTACGCCGATTTTACAAGCTGAATGATATAACTGGAATCCTTGGACTGCAAATGGAACAACTGCTGCTCTGAAATATAATGGATAGCCATTGCTCTCTCTCCTCCAAAATTCTCATAATGTGCCGATCTTTGTGCTTTCTTACTTCACAGCTCCTTGAACGACTCCATTAATAATCCAACGCTGCGCAACAAGATAAACCAGAACCATAGGCAACAACGCCATTAAATAGGAGGCAAAGGCAACATTGTAATTCACGCTGAACCGGGATTGAAAGATGTACTGAGCCAGCGGCAGCGTCGCCATATCCGGTTTGCTTAATATGATTAGCGGCAGCAGGAAGTCGTTCCAGGCCCATATACAGGTCAAAATACCGACTGTTGCATTAATGGGGCCGAGCAGCGGGAAAATCACTTTCCAGAACGTTTGCCATACGCTCGCACCATCAATCATAGCTGCCTCATCTAGCTCGGTCGGGAGGCTCCTTAAATAACCGACATACAAAAACATGTTAAAGGCAATCCCGTAAACGACGTATAAAACAATAAGTCCGGTATGGTTATTCAGATTGAAATAAGCCATCTCTTTCACGATAGGCAACATAATGATGGGAAAGGGGACAAACAACGCGCTCACAAAATAATAGTATAAAAATTTGAAAAACCTTTTCTTTATATTTCTTGCAACGGCATACCCGACAAATGAATTCGTAAGGATCGTTAACACAACGGCAAGCGACGTAATAATAAAACTATTTTTAAACACATGTCCAAAATTCGTCATCCGCACCGCTTCGGCAAAGTTGCTCCAATGCCATTCTGCAGGGATAGCCAGTACAGATTCGGCGATCTGTGCAGGACTTTTTACAGCAATCATGACCGTCATGTAGAGTGGAAACAGGACAATCAGAGAGCCGGCTGCAATCAATAGCGTGATCGTCCAATTGGCCGTTTTGGCTCGTGTTATCATTACAGATTCATCTCCCTTCTCTGCAGGTATTTGAGTTGGACAATCGAGATGATTACGATCACAACAAAATAAATAACAGAGTTAGCAGACTGATAGGCGAACGAACCCCCGGAGAAACCATCGGTATAGATTAAATAAGAGATCGACATGGTCGATTTCGCTGGCCCGCCGCTTGTCAAAGCTACAATTTGATCGAATACCATCAAGAAGTTTTTCATCGAAAGCACCATGTTAATCGTAAAAAATGGCGCGATCATGGGGAACGTGATATGCCAAAATTCCTTCCATTTGCTTGCCCCGTCGATGCTGGATGCTTCATACATATCGGTCGGTATCGTCTGCAGTCCTGCCAGGTACAAAATAATATTGAAAGCCGTAGCCTGCCATACAGTTACGATTACGATACCTAACCAGGCCCATTCGGTGGTGCCTAGTATGTTAAAGGCCCAATCCTTCATCTGAATGTTTTGAAAAAAATTCGGAAGCATATTGGAGAAGATGTAGTTAAAGATATAACCGACAATCAGAAGGCTTAATACATTCGGAAGAAAATAGACGCCTCTGAAAAAGTTTTTAAATTTGATTCTCGCGTTGAGCCCCATAGCTATCGTTAAACTGACCACATTCACAATAACGGTTGTTAGAATGGCAAATTGAAAGGTGAAGCCATAGGCCGCATAAATGGACTCGTCCTTAAAAACATGGAGATAATTTTTAAATCCTACAAAATCGTAATTTTGGGCGAAGCCGTTCCAATTTGTAAAACTATAAAAGATTCCAAGCAAAACGGGAAACGTATGGAAAGCGAAGAACATTACAAATGCAGGGATGACCATCATATAAAATGTTCGTGCGTTCTTTTTCATAATCCAAACTCCTTTATTAATTAAAAGGATAAATCGGATGAACCGGACGAGGGGCCCGATTCATCCTTTTTTCAAAGCGTTTATCTATTTAGCGAATTGTCGTATGCTTCATCCATCGACTGCAGGAACGGCTCGGTTTTTTGTTTGAGGATTAGTTCTTGAAGCAATTGATCCAGTTTCATGCTGCTTGGAATATAATGATCCGGGAAGTCGGACACGAGTCCTTTCTCAAAGACCGGAATCAATTCCGCTACAGATGGATCGTCCTGAGTGACCCCTTTGATCGCGGAAAAAGTGTTCACTCCTTGAACATAGTTTTTGGCGTTGTCAGGATTCATCAGAAAACGAATAAACAGCTTTGCTTCATCAGGATGTTCGCTCTTCGCTGATATAGACAGGAGCTGATCCACGCCGGAAATCAATTTGTTCTGGTCAGGATCATTCGTTACCGGATAAGGGAAGACCCCTAACTCGATCTCGGGATTTATCTTCTTGATCTCGCTGATCGCCCAGACCCCTTGAGCGTACATGACAGACTCTCCGTTAGCGAAAGCCGCATTGCCGTCGTTATACCCTTTTCCAAAGCTGTCCTTTTGACCAAACGAGATGAATTGCAAGTATTTCTCCGCAGCTTCTTTATACCCTTCCGCAAAACTGGTCTGCTTTTCTTTCCGTTTGGCAAAGTATTGATCTCCTTGCGTGCTTGCTCCAAAGGCATTAAAGGAAGGCAAGGTCGTCCATGAATCTTTAAAAGTGAAATAGAATGGAAGGCGGCCGGCTTCTTGAATGGTTTGGCTTAGCTTCACAAATTCGTCCCATGTCGCAGGAACAGTAAGTCCGAGCTCTTTAAACAAGGCCTTGTTATAAATTACACCATTGGCGTTAACGCCATAAGGGATTGCGTACACTTCATCGGTTCCAGTAATGTCTTTAAGAATTTGAATGTAGCTCTCCGTAATATTTTTCAATTCCGGTGCGGCACTCAAATCAGCAAGCACGCCGGATGTAGCGAGCATAGCGTGAACATTGTCTCCGCCATTGGCGATCACATCTGGAATCTCGCCCGCAGCGATCTTAGTTTTCAAAACCGTAGAAGCATCCGGCGGGTTATCCTGAACCACCTTAATATGGGGATATTGTTCTTCGAATTTGGCAATTAACTTATCGAACGTATCTCTGGCTTCAGGTTTATATTGGAAAAACTGCAATTCGACCTGCTGAGCATCTTTTGTTTCGCCGCTCTTATTGGAGTTAGAACTTGAAGCACAACCGGCTAAGATCGAAATCATAAGTACGGCAACCATGAGAATAAACAACGTTTTCTTCATTGGAAAATCCCCCTAATCGTTTAGTGTTGCCCGAAATCCCTCACTACTTTTGCAATTACTGCAAAAAGCTACGCCTCTCCTTTTTAGTAAATTTATTAACTAAATAAAATGTATCATAGCGCTTTCATTTTTACAATAACCAAATTTATGTAGTGTCATTTCTATCGAAAAACGTCCCTGTGAATGACTGAAATACTGATTATTTCAGTATTTTAAGATCAAGAGGAAGGGTGGGGGCAATCATGCATATATTATTCAGTCATTCTTTTTAAACAAGTAAATTTATTAACTAAAAAATGAAGTAGTTAGAGGGAGCTGATCGCCTTCGTTTATTGTAAATTCAATATGTCGGCCCATACACGCCAGAAGGGGCTGTCCCCAAAGTCTTTTTTTGTTTTCAGAGTCCCCGCTAAGCCCCCATACGAGGAAAAAGATGCGCCCAGCCCCACTTTTATCGTGGTTTTGGCGGCATCTTTTCACATCATTTGGGACTGACTCATTGGATAGTGGACTTTAACTGTACGCCAGAAACCGGCCTTGCGTTTGCAAGGCCGGTCTCTGTATCGTATTATGCGATTTAGAAAATACCAGCACGAAGAACAATTACGAGCAAAATGTAGAGAACAAGAATGACGCCCGCACTAGTCCACAAGCCGCAGCCTATGCCCACGCCGCCAACGGCCGGTCCGCAGCCTGCACCGCCGACACCACCTGGTAGGTATCCCACTGAACATACCTCCTGAAAGGTTGATTTTTGTGATGTTGTATATCACATTATTAATGTATGACGGGGTCTGCAAATCGTTTGGACGTTTGTACCGGGTCATTTGTGATTTGCGCATCCGCCTAATCGGGAATGCCGACTCTATAAGGGGGCATACACGGATCCGCGTCAATGGCCCGTCTTGCAAATTGCCGGATGTTGCTGATGCGGGATTCTGCGGTAGCTGTGCTGCCAAGACCGATTAGCATTAATGCTGTACCGCTCATAGCAAGCACTTTAATGCCTCCTACACGAATGCAAGGGGCAAAATTCTGCTTGCGGATCACAACGCTATTGTCTTCAGCGGGTGATTCGATCAGGCTGGGGAGAGGCCGATCGAAGATCGCATAGGATTCGAAATAAACATCGCCGCCCTCCGTATGAGGGACTTCCCGCTGTACGGCAAGACCGAGAAGCTTTGCGGCCACTTCCTTGCGGTCTCCGAGCTGGATGATAGAAGAACCTGAGATGCTGTTCACGATAAGCGCTCCCAGCTCTGAAGTGCGAATCGGATAATGCTCGCTGTCATACGGTTCCGCATCGCTTGCCGGGAGCTGAGTGGGGTACGTATCGTCAGTCCGTTTGGGCTTCAACCTCTGATTCCCCCTCTCCCTCCGGAATACCAAGCGGAACTAGCGGGCCAACGATGACGGATTCCGGCGGAGTATCGAACATCGAGTAGAGTGTAATCTGCTCCGAATCCCCGACCTGCAGCATGGATGCACTTGCTATCGCCGTCATCTGGATACAGCCCACTTGAAGACCATAGTTCACAAGATTGAATTGAATCACAATGAGAGACCTCCTTTGAAAACGGTTGTTAACCGCTGCTCTTCAGTTTCGTTACATATCCGCGCAGCGCGGTATCAATATCTCTGGTCGTCTTCGCAACGACATCGGAATGGATTTGCTCGATAGTTGGCTCATTCGATATACCGCCAGATTTTTCTTTCTTGGAAGCGGCTTGAATGTAAAAGTTGATTCGCGTGCTTATTTGTCTGCGAATATCTTCGATAATAAGGTTGCGATGATGCTGGTCAAGGGTCAGTCCAAGCTCCGCTTCGAGCTGAGCTAATTTTGCAGGAGCAGCTGTCGTTAAGTATAGATCCACATCCCGCCGGATTTCGGGGTAGGGGGGCTGAGACAATGCGCCGTCCGCCCCGGTGGAAGCATTCATGCCAAGAAACGGGGCTGCATCGCCCGATTGCTTGTTGTGGTCAGTTAATCCAAGTGGCGCTTGTTGATTGCCGCCGGGGATCACAACCTGGCCGATTTCTTTGAACTGCTCTTCATTTGGCGGTGTCATACCGATATTGAGCGTGCCGTCGAGCTTCTCTACCTTTAGTTGGTCAAAATTGTATTCCAATCGCTCAATGTTATACATCGGCTTGGATTCGGCGGATGTGACGCGCTCTGTGAGCATGCTCACCTCACGGCTCAGTTTCATCAGCGCGGCCTGCTGCTGCTCAAGCATGCCTGTCAACTGCTGAATTTGCTGCGACATCGCTTTGCACATGTCCCATGGTGAGTAGCTGTAACCATTCGTTGGCTGCATTCTCATTCACCTCAATCCTTATGTGGGGTTCGGGAGCGGTACAAAGGAGAGTGGATTCTCTTCTGTCATCGCGCCAAGCTGGGGGGCTGGTTCTGTGAATCCCCCCGTATTGTAGAGCTGCGACAATGAGCGAATGGAGCCGGCTGCACCGACCTGCAGCACGGAAGAATTCGTAACACTGTCCACCCGAAGCTGGTGGATCGTAATTTGCTGATGAACGGTCAGGCTCATATAACACCACCAACTCCACTGTTCCCCACATTGTTCTCCGTGCTGTCCTGAACATCCTGATCGCTTGTGTTCGTCGCACTGGCCCCGGTATTGGAATTTGCGAGGCTGCCAGTAAGAAAGGATCCTGAACCGGCATAGGTTTTGGAAGTGCTCGATGGCGACAGTTGAAGGGAATCGCCGAATTGTACGATGGAGCTGGAGCCGACGCTAATTATTTTGACGAAACCGACAATAGAAGGCATAACGTATCGCACTCCTTCACGTTGATGCGCAAGGCTGATGTTACATCGTATGCGGCATTCGCCTATAGGTTCCACAGCGATGGCGGTGAGATCCTTCGAGAGGATTTGTCACTAATTTGTCCGACTTTCCAGCCGTAAACTTATGGTTAACGGGTAGGCTTATCGTTTATAATAGGAGAAAAGACTTGTTCGCAAGGGAGTGTTTGACTTGTCAGTTGTAGATGTAAGTAACGTTTCCGCGGGCTTATTCATTACGGGCGCCGTGTTCATTTTGCTCATCTTCTCATTGCTGAGCCTAGGGATTCTGAAGATGTTCCAACAGCAGTCGCGCGCAGGCTGGTACAGCTTTGCAGGCGCTGTTGTAAGCAGTGTTGTGTTCGGATTAGTATTGAATGAATGGTTTGTTTGACCATTCCATTAGACACGAGATGCTATTCATTTATACGAGATGCGAGGAACTGCCTGCGGGCAGTTTCTTTTTTTTTCTGCACATGCCCCAAAGCGAGCTTATCGAAAGGTCTGCCAGGTCATGCCGATTCGGCAGCCATCACCGGCTGCACTGAATAGGCGGGTGCTGAATAAACTGTCATAGAGGTGGTGATTGCTTTGAGCAATGATGATTTTGACCCGTTCGCATCTATCGAATTCGACAAGTTCTTTAATGGCAAAGTTCCATTCCCGCTTGATCCCGGCAATCCATCCAGTTGGTTGAATGATTATGTACGCGATATGTTGATTAAACCGGCAAAGGCTGCTAGTTCCAGCGCAAAAGGGTCGCTGCCGACCGAAATATTCGAAACGCATCATTTTCTCATCGTACGGATCAAGCTGCCGGGATCGGCAGATATAAACAATGTCAGAATAATGGCAAGCAACTTCAGCATTAAGCTGAGCGGGTTGTCCGATTCGAAGAAGCACACGATCAAGCTGCCCAAATTAGTCGAGCCCCGCAGCGGCAAGGCCCTTCTCAAGGAGCAGGTGCTGCAGATCAAATTGCGCAAGCGCAAATCCGGCGAGCAGTATTATGAGCTGTTTATACGGGAATAAAGAAGAGACCGCCCGGCACGTAGCGCTGGATGGTCTCTTTTTTTTGTGACGACTAGCAGAGAATGGAGCGGCTGATGATAACCAGCAGAATGAAGAGTACGAGAATGACGCCCGCGCTGGTGAAAGCACCGCCCACTACTGGATATCCGCCTTTACATTTATCGTAAGCTCCGCCAACACCGCCATAACCATATGACAATGGAATCAGCTCCTTTTGGTTTGAATTCTCTACATACTATGAGTGTGCGATGGCGGATGACTGTGCTCCTGTACGGACAGTGAATTAGCCCATTATGGAGCGATATTGTTCAATTGCCTCATTCAGGGTTAAAAATAGTCAATAAACCAAGTTGCCATTACATAAGATGGAGTATAAGATAATAATATGAGGGAATATTCAGAACATTTCGCCAATCACTAAGTACAGGGAGGGATTGCCGATGAACAAGAGCTATGAAGTAGAATATTGCAACCTGGAGCTGCGATTCGACCGCCGGCAAATCCAGAATCTGATTAGGGATTTAATTCAGGAAGGGTATTCACTTTATTGGAGCGAAACAGATGTATTTTTCCTCATATCGGTTCGAAGCGGTCGCAAGCTCGTGAAGCTCCGGTTTCAACGGGTGCGCAACCGATACAAAATTATAGGCGACTACATTATTAAGGATGAGAAGCTGTCAGAGCTGCTGGAGAAGCTGATTAATGATTCACGCGGCCATGCCGTGGTTAAACGGTTCAAAGACCGTCAAATCGTAATTGAGAGCATCATGTTTGGCGAAATCATTCGACTCGTGGAGGTGTCTGGTATGGAGCATCGCATCATTTATCAAAAGAAGCCGCTGGTAACATTAGAAGAAGTTATGCAGGCGTTTCAGTCGAAACGGGCAGAGGAGCGGGCGATTGTTCTCCGCTATGAGCTGGACTATGAATTGTCTGTTCTGCATGAGGCAGTGACGGATGGCCGCGAAGAGGATGCCGCCTTATCCAAGGAACGTCTAAATACGTTGAGAACTGAGATGATACAGCTTGAGTTGTAAAGGATTGAATCGAATACGTGCAAGTGCATGAGCTTCCGGTAGTAAGTGGACCGGGAGCTTATTTGTTTAAGCACTGGGCCATAAATCTCCATCTGCGCGATACATGCAAGTTTTCTGCTCTTTACAGCCTGCTGAGAGCGAATGCCTGCCAACGTGCAGGAATATACTTCTTCTGGTTTACTGAAGACCGAATGCCTGCTAAAGCGCAGGAATTTCGCCGCATATCCGCTCTATCCGTCAATTCCGCCCTATAGGCCTGCGCTATTGCAGGCATTCGGTCAAATCAAGCTTTTTTCACCAAAATTCCTGCACTTTCGCAGGCTTCCAACCTGCTTGCCACGTTGAAGTCACAGCAAGTTAAGAGATCCACACACGTTAGAAACGGGATGTTCTCACTCTGCGCGAACTTTTTTGGCAGGCCATTTGGCGACCCTGCTTTTGCTGCTTAAGCATCGAACGTAACTTTTTATGACATAATGGTTTTCATTCCCGAGCAAAAGGAGTAAAATAGGGATATTGTGTGCGTGGAGTATTTTGTCGCATGAGAGAAGTAATCACAATAACGAGAAAAGGGATGGAAGAACTGTATGTCTAAACAGCAAATCGGTGTAATTGGCTTGGCCGTAATGGGCAAGAACCTCGCGCTTAACATTGAGAGCAGAGGGTTTACTGTCTCGGTATTCAACCGCTCGCGGGAGAAGACTGACGACCTGCTTCAAGAAGCTGCAGGCAAGAACCTTGTTGGTACATATACCATTGAAGAGTTCGTTCAATCGCTCGAAACGCCACGCAAAATTCTGATCATGGTTCAAGCGGGCGCTGGTACTGATGCTACAATCGATTCACTCGTTCCGCACCTTGATGAAGGCGATATTATTATCGACGGCGGCAACGCCTATTTCCCTGATACACAACGCCGCAGCAAAGATCTGGAAGCCAAAAAAATCCGCTTTATCGGTACAGGCGTATCCGGCGGCGAAGAAGGCGCATTGAAAGGACCGTCCATTATGCCGGGCGGCCAGCAATCCGCATATGAGCTTGTGGAGCCGATTCTCAAGGCGATCTCCGCTAAAGTCGGCGACGATGCTTGCTGTACGTACATCGGACCGGACGGCGCAGGCCACTACGTGAAGATGGTTCACAACGGCATCGAATATGGCGACATGCAGCTGATTTGCGAAGCTTACGACCTGCTCAAGAATGTTCTTGGCGTTAATACGGAAGAACTGCACAATATATTCACGGAATGGAACAAAGGCGAGCTCGATAGCTACCTGATCGAGATTACAGCTGATATCTTCTCCAAGTACGATCCAGAAACAGGCAAGCCGATGGTAGACGTGATTCTTGACTCTGCCGGACAGAAGGGTACAGGCAAATGGACAAGCCAAAGCGCGCTCGATCTTGGCGTGCCGCTGTCCATCATTACGGAATCGGTATTCTCGCGTTTCCTCTCTGCCCTCAAGGAAGAGCGCATAACGGCAAGCAAGCTGCTCAAAGGGCCGCAACCTGCTCCGTTCCAAGGCGACAAAGCTGCTTTCATCGAATCCGTTCGCAAAGCGCTGTTCGCGAGCAAAATTTGCTCCTACGCGCAAGGCTTCGCACAAATGCGCGCAGCTTCCGACGAGTACGGCTGGGATCTTCGCTACGGCGACATCGCGATGATCTTCCGCGGCGGCTGCATCATTCGTGCACGCTTCCTGCAGAACATCAAGGATGCATACGACCGCAATGCAGCGCTCCCGAACCTGCTGCTCGATTCCTACTTCCAGGAGATCGTGCAATCGTACCAAGGCGCATGGCGTGAAGTGGTAGCAACGGCAGTGCAGCAAGGAATTCCGGTTCCTGGATTCTCCAGCGCATTGTCCTACTACGACAGCTACCGGACAGAGCGTCTGCCGGCTAACCTGCTGCAAGCGCAGCGTGATTACTTCGGTGCACACACGTTCAAGCGTGTGGACAAAGAAGGCTCGTTCCACTTCAACTGGATGCAATCCTAATTGCGGCTAGTCTGGAGCAGGATGAAGGCCATCCACCGCTTCTAACAGGCAGTTTCGCAGGCGGTCGGCCTCATGGCCGCATCCGCCGCGCTGCTTGATGAGAATCATAGATGCTTCGGCGAAGCATTGGAAGTTACGCAATAATCGTGGCTGGGAGAGACTGAGCAATTCAGGCGCTTCGTCAGCCACTTTCTTTTTTATATACTCTAATATCCAGACCACATCATCACGGCATAGCGGATAATCGGGATTCAAGATTCTGCTTATTCGGTCTGCTGCCGGCCGGGGCTCGCGATTGGAGGGCATGAGAATCACTCCTGCACAGGAAGGTTGTGATAACCGTACATTATCATCTCTACGGCAAAATCAACTTTTTTATACCCCTAAATACGTAATAATGGTATGATATTTCAATATGAACACAAATTACGCTTGCTCAGTGTAAGAAGGAGTATGCCAAGCAATGAAGGACAATCTACAATCACATATTGTACTTATCGGCTTCATGGGTACGGGCAAATCCACCGTGAGTCAGTTGTTGGCGGAGCGTCTTGGCTGTGAGGCTGTTGATGTTGATGCCGTCATTATTGATCGTGCTGGAATGCCGATTCCGGAGATATTCGCAACAAAGGGTGAAGCGGCATTTCGCGAAGCGGAGACGGAGGCGCTCTCAGAGGTTCTTGGGCGTGAGCGGCTTCAAGTGATTGCGACCGGCGGCGGGGCAGTGCTTGCCCAACAGAACCGGGAGCTTATGCTGAAATTCGGCTTTGTCGTCAACCTGTATGCCTCTGCGGATCTGATCGTTTCCCGTGTCAGTCAGGATACTTCAAGGCCGCTGCTGCAAGGTGATGTCAGAGGCCGGGTGTACAAGCTGCTGGAGGATCGCAAGCATGCGTATGATTTTGCACATTGCACAATCGATACGGAACAGCTGACTCCTTCCGAGGTTGCCGATGCCATCGCTACGGAATGGCGGCTGCA
Source organism: Paenibacillus oenotherae (assembly GCF_019443105.1). Lineage (GTDB taxonomy): Bacteria > Bacillota > Bacilli > Paenibacillales > Paenibacillaceae > Paenibacillus_Z > Paenibacillus_Z oenotherae. Next base: position 328,587 of record NZ_JAHZIJ010000002.1, on the reverse strand, counting down.
GCGTTGAAGGTTTGGGCCGCGGTCGTCATCTTTGGCGCACTTGGAGCCATATCAAGGTATGGCATCAGTGTGTGGATGCCTCAATCGGGCTCGGACGGATGGCCATGGGCGACTTTTGTCATTAATGTTCTTGGCAGTCTCGCTTTGGGAATCATACTTGCGCTTGCTGCACGTTACAAGCTTGGCGCGGTGTGGAGAGAGGGTATTGGAACCGGGTTTCTGGGCGCATTCACGACATTCTCTGCTTACAGCGTCGAGACGGTTCGGCTCGTACAAGCCGGAAACGCAAGCTTCGCGGTTGCATACGCAGCCTCCAGTATTATTCTCGGTGTTGGAGCGGCGTTAGCTGGAACTGTTGCTGCATCGGGGACGAGGAGCGGACAGGGATGATGATGCTAATGGTTGCCCTAGGCGGAGCGCTTGGCGCTTCGGCGCGCTATGGCATCGGTCTCTATATGGCGCATATCGGCAGGAAGCCTTACTGGGGGACGTTATTTATTAACGCCGTTGGTGCGCTGCTGCTGGGCATGATCGCTGGCTGGGGCTGGAATGACCGTTACAGCGCTCTGTATCATTTTGCTGGCATCGGCTTTCTTGGCGGGTTTACTACCTTTTCGACACTGTCAGTTCAATTGGCAGGCATGCTCTCTCAGCGCAAATACGGCGAAGGATTGCTGTATTTGGCTCTGACGCTCGGGCTTGGCCTCGCGCTTGCTTCAATCGGATACATAATGACTCAATAAATACAGATACTTTATTTATAAAGGAGAAGGAAATAATGGACGTTATTGTTACCCCTACCCCCCGTCTTCAAGGTGAAATTCAAGCGCTCTCCTCCAAAAATTACACGACCCGCTATCTGCTGGTCGCAGCGCTTGCGGAAGGCACAAGCACGATTTACTATCCGGCTCATAGCGAGGACAGCGATGCGATGCGCCGTTGTATTCGCGATCTTGGCGCCACCATCGAAGAAGATGAGGAGAAAATCGTCATCACTGGCTTCGGACGCAATCCGAAGGATGTGAAGGAGCTGGATGTAGGCAACGCGGGCGCCGTTCTTCGATTCTTGATGGCGATTGCTGCACTGAGCCCTGAGGTGACATTCATCAACCGTTACCCGGATTCACTGGGCAAACGTCCGCATGATGACTTGATCGATGCACTTGGCCAGCTAGGCGTTGAGGTTACCCATCGGGAGGGCAAGCTGCCGATCACGATTCGTGGCGGCAAGCCGCGCGGCGGCAAAATTACAGTATCCGGCAGCGTAAGCTCCCAATTCCTTAGCGCGCTCCTGTTCCTGACTCCACTGCTGGAAGAGGATAGCGAGATCGAAGTGCTGCATGATCTGAAATCCAAGGTCGTTGTGGGCCAGACGCTTGAGGTGCTGGAGCAGGCAGGCATCGTGATCGAAGCAAGCGAGGATCTGATGCATTATCGTATCGCGGGACGTCAGCGCTATGAAGCGAAGAAATATATCGTGCAGGGCGATTATCCGGGCTCCGCGGCCATTCTTGCTGCTGCGGCTGTTACGAATTCGGATATTATCGTTCATCGCCTGGAAGAGAAGAGCAAGCAGGGAGAACGGGCAATCATCGACGTTCTGCGCGCAATGGAGGTTCCGTTGACACATGAGAACGGCATCGTTCACGTACAGGGCAACGGCAATCTCAAGGCGCTTGAATTCGACGGTGACAAAGCGACCGACGCAGTGCTTGCGATGGTTGCGGCAGCCGTGTTCGCGGAAGGCACTTCGCGCTTCTATGATGTAGAGAATTTGCGGTATAAGGAATGCGACCGTATTACCGATTATTTGAACGAACTTCGCAAAGCAGGCGCGAACGTGGAAGAGCGCCGCAGCGAAATTATTGTTCACGGCCGTCCGGAAGGCGTGGAAGGCGGAGTGGAAATTAACGCACACTATGACCATCGGGTTATTATGGCGCTCACAGTCGTAGGGCTTCGCGCGAAGCAGCCGCTGCGAATTCGCGATGCGCATCATGTCGCCAAGTCATACCCGATCTTCTTTGATCACCTCAAGGCATTGGGTGCCAATGTCGAGTGGGTGGAATAAACAGAACACAGCAGTTGCTGAAAGGATGTGTGGAACCACATGGCATACGAGAATCCATCACGCGAAGAGATTAAACGGTTGCTCGAAAACACGCATACCATTGCAGTAGTCGGCTTGTCCGATAAGCCGGACCGGGTATCCTATATGGTAGCTGAGGCGATGCAGGCGAAGGGATACCGGATTATTCCCGTCAATCCCAATGCTGACCAGATTTTGGGGGAGAAGAGTTACGCCTCTCTCAAAGATATCCCGGAGAAGGTAGACATTGTTAATGTTTTTCGCCGCAGCGAGCATACGCCTCCAGTCGCCGAGGAAGCAGCAGCTATTGGCGCAGGAGCCATCTGGCTGCAGCTTGGAATTGCCAATGACGAGACAGCGGCAATTGCAGAGCGGGGCGGTCTTCAAGTGGTTATGGATCGCTGTATCAAGGTAGAGGATGCCATCCTCTTGCCTCAAGGGAAATCCAAATCCTGACGGTTATAAAAAAGGGTTGTCTTCCTCAAACTAAGAGAGGCTTGGAAGTGGACACAGCGCAGTGCTGGCCATAAGGAGCCTACATCTTGCCATTTCAAGGAGGACAACCCGTGAACCCGATGTCGAATCAGCAAGGCCAATTTCAGAACCAACAGCTGTTCAACCAGCAGCAGTCGAACTTTCAGAACCGATACCAGCCCGCTGGTTATGTACAATCGCATTATCAAGGACTGCCTAAGAATGCTTTTGCAGGCAGCAGCCCGGTGATTGCCCATACAGGTTATTCCGCGGCGCCTCAGCAAAGCTATGGCAGCACCTCCTCCACTCATGCATTTGCACAGAACAATGCATATGGCAATGCGAACAGCAATGTTGGTCCTGTCATCTCCCATGTCGGGTATCAGGCAGGTCAGGATTTCTACCCGACGGGAACGACGACATCGATCAGTTCGAGCTATACCAATCAAGCAAGACCGATTGGATCACAGCAACAGCAGCAGCCGGTTATTTCCCATGTGGGATATTCGGTTGGGCAGGATTATCATGCAGCTGGTTCCCAATACGGACAGCAATTTCAACAACCGCAGCAGCAGAGCTATAGCTTCAATCAGAACCAGCAGAGCGGGCAATCCTTCGGCACGAGCAGCTTCGCTGGAAACGCACATGCTGCAACGCCTTACAATCCTGTTTACCAAGCTACGAATTCGGCAGCCAACAGCGGTCCGGTACTCTCGAAGCTTGGTTACAGCGCAGGCTCGCAGCAGAGCGGCGGCCAATTCCAGTCCGCCCAGCAAGGCGGCTACGGCATGAACAGCGGATTTCTGCAACGTTTCTAGGGCGGCGTCTGAGCCCGGCTCGGAGGACAAGCGGCGGACTATTGAGGTCCGCCGTTTTCTTTTGACAAAGGAGAATGAAAACCTTACTCTTTAATTAGAGTTCATAGAGCGGAGTAGGAGAGGAGGAATGCGAATGAACATAATGGGTCACCTGCAGCAGTTGGGACGCTCTATGATGCTGCCGATGATTGTGCTGCCTGGAGCGGCTATATTCCTGTGCTTGAGCGTGCTGCCTTGGGCGGAGTTCGGAATGCCGGAGATACCGGGACATCTTCAAACGGCGGGAGAAGCGTTATTCGCGTTTTTGCCTTATTTGTTCGCGTTCGGCATCGCCATGGGGATGACGAGCAATGCTGGCGCAGCAGGGCTTGCGGCGCTGGCAGGAATGTTTATATATACGGGCATTATCAATTCCAGTCATTATGAGCTTGAACCGACCGTATTTACCGGTGTTGTTATCGGTCTTGTAACGAGTATCTTCCATGAGCAGTTCAAGTCGATCAAATTCCCTGAATACATACAATTTTTCGGCGGTCCCCGTTTCGTGCCGCTTGTCGTAAGTGTGTTTTCCGTCATCTGGGGCATTGTGATGGTGAAGCAAGCGCCCAATTTGCATCATGCACTGATCGAACTTGGCGATGTTGTTTCGTCCGGAGGCGGTTTTGGCGTCTTCTTATTCGGGTTCGTCCTGCGCATATTGGTCGTATTCGGACTGCATCATCTTGTCAGCCATGTATTCTGGTTCCAGGTTGGCGGCTATGAGACGGATGGAGGCATGGTATTCGGTGATTTGCCTCGCTTCTTCGCGGGTGATCCATCTGCGGGCGCATTCATGGCAGGCTTGTATCCGACGATGATGTTCGCTCTTCCGGCGATCGCATTTGCGATTATCCATGAAGCGAGAGAGGATCTGAAGCCCAAGATACGCAAAACTTTTCTGACTGCGGCGCTTGCGTCATTCCTGACAGGGGTGACGGAGCCTGTTGAGTTTGCGTTCCTGTTCGTTGCGCCTTATCTCTTTGTCGTTCACGCCCTGCTTTCGGGCTTTATGATGTGGCTGACCTATGAGCTGGGCATCCGGCACGGCTTCTCCTTCTCGGCGGGAGCGATTGATTTCTCAATTAACGAGCATCTCGCTACAAAAGGATGGCTGCTCATACCGATAGGCATTATTTTTGGACTGGTCTATTACGTTCTGTTCCGCTGGGCGATACGCAGGTTCCGCATCCCGACGCCAGGCCGCGAGGAAGGCTCGCATCTGGACGAATGGGCGGGCGATATTCCCTACCGGGCACCGCTTATTCTGCAGGCAATCGGCGGCAAGGAGAACATTCACAAGATGGAGGCTTGCATAACGCGCCTCAGGCTGAAGGTGGTCAACGACAAAAGAATCGACATCAAAGCGCTCAAGCATCTGGGAGCAGCGGGCGTTATCAGGCTGGGCGGGGGCAATGTGCAGATCGTATTCGGCACCTATTCGGAGCTGATACGCGAGGAGATGCACAAGGTGATACAGCGTGACATATCGCGGGTATCCTTCAGCTCGCCGATGCAGGGAAGGATGATTGCGCTGAGCGAGGTGCCGGATCCGATTTTTGCCGGCAAGCTTGTTGGTGAAGGTGTCGCGTTTATGCCGGACAGGGGAGAGCTTGTGTCGCCGGTAAGCGGCAAAGTGATCCACGTATACCCGTCCATGCATGCAATCGGCATTCGAACACCGGAGGGGCTTGAGGTTCTGCTGCATATCGGAATCGACACGTCCCAGATGAAAGGCAAGGGATTCGCCGCAGCCGTCAAAGAGGGCGACGAGGTCGTTCCAGGCCAGCTGCTGATTAAGTTTGACCTGCAGCTTATACGTCAAAGCGGCAAGTCGCTGGCTACGCCAATGGTCATTACGAATGCGGACCGGATTCAGTCTTGGAGCTATGCGCCGTTCAAAAGCGTCAATCGCGGCCAAACCTCGGTAATGTCAGTCGTTCTGAAAGAGAGAAGCGTTGGAGGGGATACGGAGTGATTCAAGGAATAGGAGCCTCAGTCGGTATTGCAATAGGGAAAGCGTTCGTACTGCCGAACTGGGAATGGGATTTACCGGAGCAAAAAATCGACGTGGCCGATTTGGCGCGCGAGTTTGATCGTTTGTATGAAGGTATTCGCACTTCCAAGGTTGAGATTGAGCAGATGAAGGATGAGCTGCGGGAAGTAGTCGGAACAGAAGAAAGCTATATTTTCGACGCTCACCTGGCCATATTGGAAGATCCTGTTTTTATGAATGAAATTCAAGGTATTATCCAGCGTCAATATAAAGCAGCTGAAGTAGCGGTCAAGGAAGCGATCGATCATTTTGTTACAATGTTCGATCTGCTCGATGATGAGTATATGAAGGAACGTGCGCTTGACATTAAAGATGTGGGCAATCGGCTGCTCAAGCACTTGCTTGGTGCGCCCGAAATTACGCTCCCATCCGATACACAGCCCTTCATCCTGGTGGCGAAGGAACTGTCTCCATCGCAACTGGCCCATCTCAATCCCAATCATGTGCTGGGCATTGCGACGCTCGCGGGAAGTACGACCTCGCATTCTTCCATCATGGCTCGGGCGCTCGGCATTCCGCTTGTTGTAGGTCTTGAGTCCAAGCTGGAGGACACCTTCATCCAGACAGGCGACTATCTCATACTGGACGGCGCGACAGGTGTTGTGCACCTGGAGCCGGATGAGAAGCTGACCAGGCAATATTCCGAGCTGCAATCCCGTCATCAGGAAGCGACGCAGCGGCTCAAAGATATTATTGATATTAAGCCGATGACCAAGGATGGCAAGGAGATGGAGCTGGCTGCCAATATCAGCTCGCTCAAGGAGCTGGATGTCGCTCTTAGCAGCGGTACTGATGGCGTCGGCTTGTTCCGGACAGAGTTTCTGTACATGGATCGCAACCGGCTGCCGCAGGAGGAGGAGCAGTTCGAGGTTTACCGAAGTGTAGCCGAGAAGCTGGAGGGCAAGCCGCTTATTATCCGGACGCTGGATATAGGCGGGGACAAACATCTGGATTATTTCGAGCTGCCGGAGGAAGAGAATCCGTTCCTGGGCTATCGGGCGATAAGGATCTGTCTGGACAAAACCGATCTGTTCAAAACGCAATTGAGAGCTATCCTGCGCGCCAGCTGCTATGGAGAGGTCAAGATCATGTACCCGCTTATTTCCTCTATTGATGAGGTTCGCGCGGCCAATGCGCTGCTTGATGAAGCGAAGCGTGAGCTGGCGGAGACGGGTCACCGTTATCGGGACAATATCGAGGTCGGCATCATGATTGAGCTGCCGGCAGCGGTTATGATTGCTGATCTGCTAGCGGAGGAAGTCGATTTCTTCAGTATCGGGACGAATGATCTCGTTCAATTCACATTGGCAGTGGATCGCATGAATGATCAAATCTCGCATATGTATGAGCCTTTCCATCCGGCTGTAATCAGAATGCTGAAGCAAACGGTTGAAGCGGCGAAGCGCGCGAACATTCATGTTGGGGTATGCGGGGAGATGGCAGGAGATCTGCGTGCGCTACCGATCTGGCTTGCGCTTGATGTCGATGAGCTCAGCATGTCATCCAATGCAATTCTGCCAATAAAAGAACGGCTGCTCTGCCTGGAGCAGGAAGACAGCCGTTCCACATTTCAACAAATTCTGGCTTGCAGTACTAGTACAGCAATACATGAGGTGCTTGCAAAAGGCTACGATTCGCGCAGCGCGTCAACAAATGCCTTGGCATAAGGCGGGAGATCCGGCGGCCGGCGCGAAGAGACAATATTGCCATCAACAACAACCGGCTCATCGATCCAGGTAGCGCCCGCATTCTCCATGTCATCCCGGATGCCTGGCGTTGAAGTAACCTTGCGGCCATCCAATATTTTCGCCGATATGAGCACCCAGCCTGCGTGGCAGATTTGCCCGATTGGCTTGCGCGCGCTATCCAGCTCCTTTACTACCTCCAGAACCTTGGGGTAACGGCGCAGCTTGTCTGGCGCCCAGCCGCCCGGCACGAGGAGGCCGTCGATCGCATTGCTGTCTATCTCGTCGAACGACATGTCCGCTTTGGCAGGCACGCCGTATTTGCCGATATGGGTACGGTTCTTCTCCGGTCCTGCGAATCGTACAGTCGCGCCTTCTTCACGAACGCGGTATACCGGATACCAGAGCTCTAAATCTTCAAATTCATCGTCCAACAGACAGATGACTACTTTGCCTTGCAATGTCATGGTCATAACCCTCCTTATAATGGCCTATCACATTAATTGTATCGAAGGAGAATGAATGAAGCAAACCTATTCTAACAACCTTTCTAAGCAAGCTGGGAGCAGACGGAGCAAATGGCGGTTTATACCGGCGCTTGCGGTAATGGCAACGATTTATATGTTCTCATCGCGTTCAGGCGATGACCTCAATTCGGTGCTGCCCTGGTTTCAGAAGTTATTCCCCGCTATGCAGAGCTTTGATTGGGGGCATTTTGTCGCTTATTTTGGGCTTGCGCTTGCTCTGGATTACGGCTTTGGCGCCAGGGGGGACAGCTGGAAGGGCAAGCTGTTGATTGTGGCTATCTGCGGCATCTATGGCGTTACCGATGAATATCATCAATCGTTCGTGGGGGGGCGCTCGCCTGATCTATGGGATATTCGCAATGATTGCATCGGTGCGGCCATAGCTGTTCTCGTAATCGCCATACCCGCTATCAGGAGGAGATGGAGAAGACTGGCATATTAAGTTCATCGGTGTAAATAATTACATAATTATACGAAGAAGGACTTTGTCTGGAATGGGTCGAATACCTTATCTTCGAGCAGGTCTGTCTTTGCAATAAAAGACAGTTGTTGAAGCCTGAAGCGGCTGGCAGAACCTGCTTGCGATGCTAGTTTTATAAGGAGTGACCATACTTGCACAAACGTTGTTCTTGCGGTGATATGATGCCGATAAAACTGCGTACAGTCATCTATTCAGGCAAAGTAGAGATTGATAATGTTCCTGTCTATTCTTGTTCTTCTTGCAATAAGAGCGAGGTGTTTCCCGAGGCTAAGCTTGATTTGACGGGGTTGATCGGCAAACTTGGGGCTAAGCCAGTGAAGCAGACCTATCTGTTTAACGAGTGGAACGAATGGGCTAATTTGTTGGTAGAGGCTTACCACGACCGCAAGCGATATGATCTTGCTGTCGTCAGACGGCTTACCGAGGATCGCATAAATATGCTGCTTGATCTATATAGTGTTGCCAAATCTCTTAACGATGAGGCTTGGCTTAGCGATATACATAAGCGATTAGGCCAATTGAGCCGTACGGTTCTTCAGCCATAGTCACTAAGATAGCGTGGAAGGGGAGATGATCATGATTGGAATCCCTTCTTTGAAGCTGGTGGAGCAATGGGCTGGCGCCTATGAGGCGACTTGGGAGAGGCCTCTGCTTCTGTTCAAGCATAGCACCCGCTGTCCCGTTAGCGCAGGCGCTTATGACGAGCTTGCCAATTGGATTGAAGATGCCAGCAGTCTTCTTGTTGATTGTGCGTTTGTATATGTTGTGGAAGAGCGTCCTGTTTCAGATGCGGTAGCCGTTACACTGGGGCTGAAGCATGAATCGCCGCAAGCGATTCTGGTGGATAAAGGGAAAATTGTCTGGCATGCTTCACATTGGAGCATTACCTACTCTGCATTGGATGAACATCTCGGGAATTATTGCGAAAAGTAATATTTTGTCGTATCATTAGCGGTACAGTAATACGGCGCGAGATTAAAATTTGAGCTAATGGAGAGAAGGCCGTGACAGTAACCATTTATGATGTAGCAAGAGAAGCTGGCGTGTCGATGGCCACGGTATCCCGGGTCGTTAACAACAACCCTAACGTCAAACCGCAAACTCGCAAGAAAGTGTTCGAAGCGATCGAACGGCTTGGCTATCGTCCTAATGCAGTGGCGCGTGGATTGGCAAGCAAGAAGACGACTACTGTCGGAGTTGTCATTCCCGACATATCCAACGCTATTTTTGCTGAAGTAGCGCGGGGAATAGAAGATATAGCGAACATGTATCATTACAACATTATTTTGTGTAATGCGGACAAGAAGAAGGATAAGGAAATTCGGGTTATCAATACGCTGCTGGAGAAGCAGGTAGACGGCTTGCTGTTTATGGGCGGCGCGGTTACGGACGAGCATCTTCAGGCATTCCGCACGTCGAATGTTCCCATTGTTCTATGTGCAACAACGGATGAGAACGGTACGATTCCTTCTGTTGATATTGACCATGAGGCTGCCGCGTTCGACGCGGTGCAAACGTTAATCAAACAAGGACATAAGACGATTGCGATGATCGGTGGAACGCTGCAGGATCCAGCTAATGGATATTCGCGTTTCCAAGGCTACAGACGTGCGCTGGAAACGGCCGGATTGCCTTACGATGAGAATCTGGTGCGGATCGGCAACTACCGCTACGAATCCGGCGTGGAAGCGATGAAGCATTTCCTTGAGCTTCCTAATCGGCCTACCGCTGTATTCTCGGCAACGGATGAGATGGCGATTGGAGCGATCCACTGTATCCAGGACAACGGCTTGAAGGTTCCTGCTGATTTTTCTGTCATTAGTGTAGACAACAGCCGCATGGCCTCGATGGTTCGTCCACAGCTGAGTGCCGTGGCGCAGCCGATGTATGATATCGGTGCGGTATCCATGCGACTGCTTACGAAATTAATGAAGAAAGAAACGGTTGAGCAAGCCAAGGTTGTGCTTCCACATGAAGTTGTCATGCGTCAATCCGTTGGTAGCCTATAATGAAACCATCGTATTCAAGAATTGGCATTATTGGAGCAATGGTTGAAGAGATCGAGCTGCTTCACGAGCATGTAGAGCAGAGCAGTACATTCGTCAAGGCAGGCATTACATATGTGGAAGGCACACTGCACGGGCGTGAGGTCGTATTCTGCAAATCCGGTGTAGGTAAAGTAAATGCGGCGGTATGCACACAGATTCTTATTGATGCAGGCGTGGATTGCGTATTGTTCACTGGTGTTGCCGGAGCGCTTGATCCTAAGCTTAGCATTGGCGATATCGTCATCTCGACATCATGCCTTCAGCATGATATGGATTGCTCGCCGCTTGGCTTCGCAAGAGGACAAATTCCGTTCCAGGAGACGTCTGAATTCACTGCTGATCCTTCACTGATTGATCTCGCCGACAAGGCTTGCAATCTATTGTTTCCCGGTCGTGGCATCAAGGGCAAGGTTCTGTCGGGTGATCAATTCATCGCCTCCAGAGATGTAGTGCGCCAGCTGCATGAAGATCTCAATGGCGCTTGCACCGAGATGGAGGGAGCAGCTCTGGCGCAGGTCTGTGCGATGAACGATGTTCCATACGTAGTGATCCGTTCCATGTCCGACAAGGCTGATGGTTCAGCAGATGTTAATTTTGCTGAATTTACTAAGGAAGCTTCGGTTAACTCGCATCGTATTATCGATGAAATGATCCAGCATATGTAATTCATATCATACAATAAGGCTGCCGTATGTTATCCGTCTCAAGAGGGAATAACATGCGGCAGCCTTTCGTATTCTCGGGGATTAAATTTCTTGAATGGCAATTGCTGTAGTCTGGCGATTCCGTTCGTCAATAATTGCTCGTCTCGGCATGGGCGGCCACGCTGATGTGTCGTCCAGCCAATGAGCTGGCAGGGGATCCGGACTTTGAGCTCCCCACCGTTCCAGCCATGCCGCTGGCAAAGGCTCATTATCCTCGCTGTCAGCGAGCTTGGCTGCGAGCGGATGATCCGTCATCTCCAGCCATACAAGCGCCCAGGCACGCGGCACAACGCGCCAGATGTCATACCCGCCGCCGCCGACAGCTACCCATCGTCCCCCGGCATAAGTGTGGGCGAGCTGATGGATTATGGCAGGCATCGCTTGGTAGATCCGCATACTGCAATGAATGTTGGAGAGCGGATCGAAGGCGTGGGCATCGCAGCCATGCTGGCTGACAATAACATCGGGCTTGAAGGCGGCAGCTACCTTCGCAATCGAGATCGTGAAGCTCTCCAGCCAGGATTCATCCTCTGTATAAGGCTCCAGCGGAACATTGAAGCTTGTGCCAAATCCGAGCTCATTCCCGCGCTCATGGACGAAGCCGGTTCCTGGGAACAGATATTTGCCCGTCTCATGAATCGAATATGTACATACCTCCGGATCATTGTAGAACGCCCATTGGACGCCGTCCCCATGATGAACGTCAGTATCGATGTATAAGACACGCGCTCCATACTGCCTTCTAATGTTGGCGATAGCAATCGCTGCATCATTGTAGATGCAGAATCCTGAAGCATGGTCAGGAAACGCATGGTGAAGACCGCCTGCCATATGATAGGCATGCTTATATTGGCCGGACATGACCAGATCGGCAGCTAGAGTGGATCCGCCTGCGATGGCGGCAGCCGCATTGTGCATGCCGGGGAAGAATGGCGTGTCTTCAGTGGACAGCCCGTACCGCGGGGCTTGATTGGCCCAGTAGGGAGACGGGGCTTCTTCACTCAGCTGGCGTACGGCTTCAATATAATCATATCTATGGATGAGTGATAGCATATGCTCATCAGCAAGGCTTGGAGCTATGCGCTGTCCATCATTTAACGCTCCGACTGCATCCAGCAGATCAACGGTTAATGATAACCGTCTTGGATCGAACGGATGCGCGTCACTGAACTTGTAACGGGCAGCGCCCGGATGAAGTATAAATACGGCATTGGCCGACATCCTCGTCATCGTCCTTCCTAATCTAGTCAATACATGAACCGCTGTCTGAAGCGAACCTGATCGAACTGCTCGACAGAAGAGAGGGGAACCTCCCTGCCGATGCGTACCATCAAGCAATTAGCGGGGTGGGCGCAAATCTCCGGATCGTCAGTGGCAAACCAGACCATCCCGACAGCTTTCATCAAGTTCTCCATCATGGTACGGTATTCCCATACATTAAGTCCTGTCGCTTCCAGATCCCAATGCCAATAATACTCCGTCGTGTAGACGATAGCGTTCTCCAATTGATCGCCGGCAAAAGCGGTCTGTATCATTCGTTTGCCAAGGCCGAGCGAACGATACTCATCCGCAACCTCAACAGCCCCGAGCTCGATCAGATCCTTCATGCCGCCCTCTGACCAACGCTCCAACTCATCGGGGTAATGGAAAGTTACATATCCAACGATTGTCTCTCCGTCTCTTGCTGCAATGATGCGTCCTTCTTCTAGCTCAGAGATTTCGATTAATGCCTTGTGCTGTTCAAGCGGACGGCGGAATGCGTCCAAATCATGGTGCAGCGTTAATCGTGACAATACATCCGCTGGAATCGGGCCTTCTATGACGAGTTCCCGATCCTTGTAGGGCAGACGCTCCGCATGCATCATTTTACGATGTTCCACGGCCTTGTCTCCTTTCGGGGTGCTATCCTACTTATAACAAAATATTAGGGAGAAGGGAAGTGAATGGTTGAACGACAACGTCTGATGATGTAAGATGAAAGCGTATTCTGATAAGTTTGTGTGGAATTGTTTGACAATGGGTAGGAGGATGATGATTTATGGCTGATTTACATCAAGAACGGGTCTCGGTTTCGGCATCCGGCTCCAACATGACCAATTACGAAGAAACCGTACAGAATTTTAACTTTGAACAACTGGAGCAGCGTTTCTCCTGGCAAGAAACCGGTAAAGTCAACATGGCTTACGAGGCAATTGACCGTCATGTGGAGCAGGGACGAGGCGGCAAAATTGCGCTTTACTATAGCGATAAGGATCGTGACGAATCTTATACCTTCCAGCAGATGTCAGAGCAGTCGAACCGTTTTGCCAATGTGCTCCGCAAGCTCGGAGTTGCAAAGGGAGAGCGGGTATTTATATTTATGCCGCGCACGCCGGAGCTTTACTTCAGCTTGCTCGGCACGTTGAAGGTTGGCGCTGTTGTAGGCCCGCTCTTCGAAGCATTCATGGAGACGGCGGTAAGGGACCGCCTGCAGGATAGCGAGGCCGTAGCGATCGTAACGACACCTTCGCTGCTCTCCCGTATTCCTAAGGATGAACTGCCGCAGCTCAAGCATATTATTGTGTTCGGCGATGAGATTGAGCCGGGTGATCGAATTGTAGACTACAAGGCCGAGATGGCAGCTGTATCCGAACAATCCGATATTGAGTGGCTGGGCCGGGAAGACGGGCTGATCATTCACTATACGTCGGGTTCGACCGGCAAGCCGAAAGGCATCTTCCATGTCCAGAATGCGATGATTCAGCATTATTATACAGGACATGTAGTTCTTGATCTGAAGCCGGATGATATCTACTGGTGTACAGCTGATCCCGGCTGGGTAACAGGCACCTCATACGGCATCTTTGCTCCATGGCTGAATGGAGCAACCAACGTCATTCGCGGAGGGCGCTTCAGCCCGCAGGACTGGTATGCAACAATTGAGAAATACCGCGTTACGGTCTGGTACAGCGCGCCGACCGCATTCCGCATGCTGATGGGGGCTGGCGATGATGTCGTGAACGGCTATGATCTGACAAGTCTGAGGCATGTACTCAGTGTCGGCGAGCCGCTTAACCCAGAGGTGGTTAGATGGGGGCTGAAAGTCTACAAGCAGCGTATTCACGATACATGGTGGATGACAGAGACAGGCGCTCAGCTGATCTGCAACTATCCTTGCATGGAGATTAAGCCTGGCTCTATGGGACGGCCGCTGCCTGGCATTGAGGCCGCTATTATCGATGACAGCGGGAATGTATTGCCGCCCTATCGGATGGGCAATCTGGCCATTAAGACACCGTGGCCATCCATGATGCGCAAAGTATGGAACAATCCGGCCAAGTTCGAGGAATATTTGCGCATTCCTGGCTGGTACATTTCCGGAGATTCTGCTTACATGGACGAAGACGGCTATTTCTGGTTCCAAGGCAGAATTGATGATGTAATCAATACAGCAGGAGAGCGCGTAGGACCATTCGAGGTGGAGAGCAAGCTCGTGGAGCATCCGGCTATTGCTGAGGCAGGCGTAATCGGCAAGCCGGATCCTATGCGCGGCGAGATTATTAAAGCCTTTATAGCGCTTAGAGAAGGCTATTCGCCTTCCGAGGAGCTCAAGGCGGATATAGCGAAGTTCGTCAAGGAAGGGCTGTCCGCGCATGCTTCGCCACGCGAGATTGAATTCAGGGATAAACTGCCCAAGACCCGCAGCGGCAAGATTATGCGCCGCGTTCTGAAGGCATGGGAGCTTAACCTGCCGACAGGGGATCTCTCTACGATTGAGGATTAACATATTAGAAAAGGCTTCCGCCGATATGCTGCGACCCAGTCGCTGCATATCGGCAGGAAGCCTTTCTGCTATTCATTCACTTGAACTGTAACGGAGAAAGGAGACTCTCCAGCCTCGTTAACCGCTGTTACACGGAATGATCCCGCAGATTGCGGAGATTCATATTCCGAGGTTGCAGACGAGCCGATAAGCTGAAAGTCATTATCTGCAGCTGATTGATAATAGATGTTATAGCCCGTTACCTGCTCAGAGACGGCATTCGCGACCCAGGACAGCTTGATTCCGACGCCCGATGCTTCGGTCTTGACATCCCATGGAGCAGAAGGAACGGTTAAGTCAAGCTCACCGGGATTCGGTATTACCTCACCATTGCCCTCGCCCTGCTGGCCTGTTGTAGAACCATTCGTTCCTGGTGGCGTTGCAGTTCCTGCATTATTGCCTCCAATAGTGACGGTAGCACTCGGTGATGACTCATGGCCGCCAATATCGACTGCTGTTACATAGTAGCTGTAAGTGCCAGCAGCGCCGAGGTGAACCGTAAATTTCGTATCATCGCCAGCGAGAACAGGAGCTCCCGAGACGGTGTAAGAGGCCCCGTTAACGGAGCGGTATAAGCGATAGCCGGCAACATCCTTTTGCTTCGATGCCGAGAAAGTGATCCGATACGCACGATTGCTGGATATCGTCTCAAGCCGCACGTTCGATGGAGCAGAAGGGGCAGCTCCGTCATCGACACGAGGGTCGAGCTTGGAAGGGGCATCCCTTCCGGCGTCAGCTGGCAGATAGGCGCTCATTGCCCGTCTGCTTGAGCCCGGCAGCTTGGATTGTGCTGCAGCAATCTCTTCCATTAATTCATCAAGCGGCTTCTCACGCTTAATCACGATCTGCTCCTTCAGCATATCCGAAGGTGTCGATTCATGCGGAAGATAGTTGATTCCGTTATAGGTGATATAAGCGACTTTAACCAGTGCGTCATCTTGTTTCTTCGGTAGATACTTCTTGTTGAACCAATCGGTAACACTCATGCCCATTTGCCTTGTCAGACTGCTTGGCAGCTTGCCGCTGACACTAGAGACAGTAGCTTTCACGATACCGGATGGCATCTCGAATTTCTTCGTCGGGAACAGCTCTGCACGTTCTGCAGTAACTTCATTCATAATCATCGTCCAGATCGACCTTGCCCTGGTTCGTCCATTCTTGGAGAGCGTGTGGGCCTGCTTCTCATATCCGGCCCATACGCCAAGCGTAATATCAGGGGTATAGCCCATAAACCAGACATCCCCATAGCTCTGGGTAGAGCCCGTCTTGCCGACAATCGGGATTTCCCCATACTTCTTGAACTGCGACGCAATCGCGTGCCCCGTTCCGCTGCCATCGGAAATTACAGTGCGAAGCATGTCCGTCATAAGGAAGGCGGTTTGCTCCGAGAAGACGCGCAGCGGCTTGCTCTTGTGCTCATAGACGATATTGCCTTCGCCGTCCGTAATTTTGCTGATCATATAAGCATCGTTGAGGATTCCCTTGTTGGCAATGGAGCCATAGGCATTGGTAAGCTCTTCCACCGTAACGCCTTTGCTTAGACCGCCGATTACGCCGGTTTGAGCGCCATCATCCTCGGGCTGCAGAGTCGTAATGCCGAGCTTGCGTGTAAATTTCCATGCTTCCTCGATTTTGACCATCTCATTGAACACTTTGAGTGCGGGCAGATTCAGCGAGCGGTTCAATGCTTCACGCGCTGTAACCAATCCATAGAACTTCTTGTTGGAGTTCATCGGGATATGGAAGCCCTTCTGGCCATCCTTGAACACCATTGGCGCATCGTCAATGATGCTGCCCGGCTGCACAAGCCCGCTCTCAATCGCAGGCAGATAGGCGGCAATCGGTTTCATGGTGGAACCCGGCTGACGAGTCATCTGCGTGGCATGATTCATCTGCTCCTCATAGAAATCACGGCCTTCCAGCATGCTGAGAATGGCGCCGGTCTTATGGTCCAGCATGATGGCCGCGATCTGTTCGATCCCTTTCTCTTCACTTCTCGGAGTGAAATTGTTCTCATCCGATCCGATCTTCTTCATCATATTGTAGATGCGTTTATCGATTGTAGTATAAATATGATAGCCGCCGCGCAGCAGATGCTCGCGTGCTTCCTCGATAAGAGGAGCAGTCTCCTTCTTTCTCATGTCAGCGAGTGTTAGCGTCGTGTCTTTCTGCATCAATAAAATTTCGGCCGCTTGGCGCTCCGCTTCCAGCATCAAATACGGGAAAGTGGAGTAAGCCTTCTCTGATGGCTTGGCCAGCGAGCCGGAGATGTCGAACTGCAGCGCCTCATCATATTGAGATCTGCTGATTCGGCCGGTGTCGAGCATCCGCTTCAGCACGTTCTGCTGCCGTTCAACGGCGAGCTTGAACCCTTTTTCATTGAACTTCCCTTTGCTTGTGAAAGCCGTATAAGCGGAAGGACGCTGCGGCAATCCGGCGAGATAGGCAGCCTGCGCAATGTTCAGCTGGTTAAGATCATTTACATTAAAAATGCCTTTGGCCGCTGCTTTGATTCCGAACAGGTTATAGCCATTGGCTCCTGTCCCGAAGGGCACCTTATTCAGGTAAGCGGTCAATATTTGCTTCTTCGTCAGAAAGCGCTCCAGCCGCAGGGAGAGGAAAATCTCCTTTACTTTCCGGCTGTCTGTCTTGTCCAGGCTTAGAAATACCCGCCGGGCAAGCTGTTGCGTCAGCGTGCTGCCCCCGGTCTGCGTATCCTCATTGAACAGCTTCTGCTTGGCTGCGCGTCCGAGACCGTTCATGTCAACGCCGATGTGGCTCTCGAAATTGTTGTCTTCGATGGCAAGCACGGCATTGATGACATGCTGAGGCAAATCCTCATACTTGATCAAACGGCGGTCTTCTTCGGTCCGAAGCTGGCCTACCGGAGTTTGGCCATCGTTGAAATAGACAAAGCCGGTGATGGCGTTTTCATTGATCTTCGATTCAATTTCCGCTCTGGAGCGAATCGGCTCGTCGGTAACGAATGAGGCAACGTAGCCTGTCATGATGCCGCCAATAAACAACCCGAACATGACAGCGAAGATTACAATCCATTTAACAGTTATGTACGATACGAGCCCGAATGTCCGCCATCGGCTATATCCATTCTTGTTCAGATCGCGGTCTTGATCCATATGGTCATACTCTCCTCCTCTGATTAACAGAAGTATTATAGCATAAATCGACATTGAATTGCAGAAAAGAGGCCTATTTTTGCCCAAACTTTAGGCGAAATGGTGCGATATGCTGCAATCTGCGGAGGATGGAATTATTGACTTCTCTTACATGGCTGTGGTATAAACGAACAAGATAAATGCATAAGAAAAACAGTGCTGACAGGCATGCAGTAGATCTGCGGATAGACGTTACAGAGAGCCGGTGGATGGTGTGAACCGGTACGAGCCGAAGATTGAATTACCGCCTCGAGCTGAATGGATGAACGGCCGCAGTCTATGCGAGTGCCAGTAGTCTGTTCCGGATCTAATCCGTTATGATAATGAAGTGAGAGCCGCTTCTATGGGACGCAAGGCAGATGTCGCCAGAGGAGGGTTCTAATTAGGGTGGTACCGCGAGCAAATCCTTCTCGTCCCTTGTGACGAAAGGATTTTTTTCTATTTCCGGACAGGAGTGAATGTGAATGGTTAAATGGGAAGAGCTTACACCCGAGCAGCAGCAAGAGGTAGAGCGTCAGATGAGCGTCATTCGCCGGGGCGTTGTAGAAATTGTGCCGGAGGATGAATTAAAGGCGAAGGTAGCCAGCGCAGTGGCCACTGGCAAGCCGCTGAAAGTAAAGCTGGGGCTTGATCCGTCGGCTCCGGATATTCATATCGGGCATACGGTTGTGCTTCACAAGCTGCGCCAATTTCAAGAAATGGGCCATGAGGTTCAACTGCTTATCGGCGATTTCACGGGCAGAATCGGTGATCCAACGGGCAAATCCGAGACACGCAAGCAGCTGACAGAGGAAGATGTGAAGCGGAATGCCGAAACGTACCAGAAACAAATATACAAGCTGCTGGATCCGGCAAAAACGAAGCTTTACTACAATTCGGAATGGCTGGCGCCGCTGAATTTCTCAGATGTGGTCACGTTATCCGCGAAGGTAACAGTAGCTCGCATGCTGGAACGGGATGATTTCACGAAACGCTACCAATCCGGTCAGCCGATCAGTATTCATGAGTTCTTCTACCCGTTGATGCAGGGCTATGATTCCGTTGCGCTTGAGAGTGATGTTGAGCTTGGAGGCACGGATCAGAAGTTCAACCTGCTTATGGGCCGGACGCTGCAGAAGGAATACGGCAAGCCGACACAAGCGGCGATTATGACGCCATTGCTGGAAGGACTGGATGGCGTTCAGAAGATGAGCAAAAGTCTCGGCAACTACATCGGGATCGATGAGGAGCCTAATCAGATATACGGCAAAGCAATGTCGATACCCGATGAGCTGATGGTGAAATATTATGAGCTGGCAACGGATATCGGCAACGATGAGCTCGAAGCGCTTCGCCAGGGCATTGCTGATGGGACGAAGCATCCGCGGGATACGAAGATGCGGCTGGCAGCAACGCTGGTGCGCATGTTCCACGGAGACGAGGCTGCGGCAGCAGCAGAGCAGCACTTTGTAACGGTATTCCAGCAGCGTGCACTGCCTGATGATATCGAAGTGGTCACGCTTGCATCGTCGGAGCTGGAGGAAGGCCGCATTCGCATCGTGAAGCTGCTGACGACGCTTGGTCTGCAGGCATCCGGCAGCGAGGCGAAGAGGAGCGTTCAGCAGGGTGCGGTGAAGATTAACGAAGAGAAGGTCGATGATCCCAATGCCGAGATTACACCTGCCGATGGCGATGTCATTCAGGTGGGCAAGCGTAAATTCGTCAAGCTGAGCATAGAGTAGAACAGGGTTCGTATAGAGGAGGGGCATCGCTTGCAGCTTGCGAGTGATGCTCCTTTTGCTGCATAGCGCAAGCAGCGCATAAAAAAACAGTCCGGGGATATCCCCGGACTGCGGACTTATTAACGGCTGTAGAACTCAACGATTTGTTTCTCGTCGATTTCTTGCGGGAGCTCAGCGCGATCTGGCAGGCGAAGGAATTTGCCTTCGAATGCAGCATCGTTGTACTCCAGGTAGTTAGGAAGGTAGTTGCGGCCTTCCAAAGCTTCTTTGATGGATTTCATCGTGCGGCTGCGCTCGCGAAGACCGATTACGTCGCCGATGGAAACCGTGTAGGAAGCGATATCGACTTTCTTGCCATTAACGGTAACGTGACCGTGCGATACAAGCTGACGAGCGCCTGCACGGGAGTTAGCGAATCCAAGACGGTAAACCAGGTTGTCCAGACGGCTCTCAAGCAGGGCCATGAAGTTCTCACCGGCAATACCTTTTTGCTTGGATGCTTTGTCAAACAGGTTGCGGAATTGTTTCTCGTTCATTCCGTACATGTGACGCAGCTTTTGCTTCTCTTGCAATTGAATGCCGTAACCGCTCATTTTTTTGCGTTGTCCTGGACCGTGTTGTCCTGGTGGAAATGCGCGTTTCAATTCTTTGCCTGTACCGCTCAAAGAAATTCCAAGGCGGCGGCTCAATTTAAACTTAGGACCCGTATATCTTGACATGTGTCGTAAAACTCCTTCTTCAAATGGGATGTTTGAAAATGGGTGTTTCGCCGAGTGTTGTCTGCGCTTGATTGCAGTGCAATTCAAGACTTGACAGGAATGTTCAGCCGCAGTCCTGTCAGCGACAGCCTCCGTGAGGGTGACACAAAACCGTTCCCAATATTCAACTATAAATATTATATAAATTCTGCTACACTTGTCAAGGGGATTGGACGTCTTAATATTCGCTTTCATCCGTTGCAACTAAAGGCCTAACTTATTGCTCCTTAAGTGGTGCATAATCTTTTGAACTACAGTATGATATTCATGTGGTGCATATCGCATAAGTAAAGAGAGGTGATGCTGTGTGAAAAAACAAATGATTCATCATGATGAGCAACTGGCAGATAGCAATTGTTCGGAAGCCCGGCATGAACCGATTTGGCTTGCGAATGCAGATATGAATGATATGGACGAGTTATATACAGCGAATATATTGGAGATCTCCTTCCGTCAATGGCTTAAGGAAGCGGAGGAGCTCGACATTTTTGATAACGCGCTCATTCTCTGCAATGCGCAAGGGCGGATTCTTCGTTTGGCGGGTAGAAGCACAATTAGCGGTGGAGAGAGCGAGAGCGTCCAAAGCTTGGCTGGACAAGCATGCCGCACATTGCAGCAGCAATCGGATCACGGCATCACTGCGCTCCCCATTATGAAGCGCTCGGAGAAGGGGGTGCTGGCTGTTCTGGCGATTGTCCGGCCGGACAGCCATTCTGGAACTGCGGTATCCATGAAAGCGGCAGCATTGTTGTATAGGAGCATTGTATATCGCAATTTCGAGCTGTCTCTAGCACAGGAACAGCTGCATCAACAGCAGCTGATCGAGAAGGAAGCAGGGCGGAGAGAAACTCTGTTCGAGGTGGCGAGGCGCCTCCACGACCAGAATGATGTCAATGAGGTTCTGAATGTGCTTCTTATGGATGTTGAAGATTTGTATCCGCATGCTGAATTCGATCTCTATTTGTCCCAGGATCATGTCAATGGAGATGAGCGCATCAAGCCGCTGTACTTCCGGCATGCGGATCACGATATCCATGCACAGGCTTTTCTGGCGGGCAATCCGATCATCGCACATGATGAAGCAGGCATGGTTCAACTAGCCATTCCAATGAGCGGCAAACAAGCAGTATACGGTGTACTCAGCATTGCAATGCGGTCGGGGCTCTGGGAGGAATCCGAGATGAGCGCCTTCATTATGCTGGCGGATACAGCAGGTTCTGCATTCGAGAGTGGCAAGCTGTTCGAGCAGTCGAATGCCTTGATCAGAGAGCTGCAGATCATTAATGAGATTACGAAGAGGCTGAACCAGTCGCTGAGACTGGATGAAATATTCCAGTTCGCGATGAATGAGCTGCTGACTATTTTTAAAGCGGATTACTGTGCGGTTCTGCAGCTTGACAAGGATACGGATCATTTTCATATTATGTCCACTAATTTGCGCGAGGGGATTGAGGAAGTCTTCTCGACTGATTACGGATTTTGCGGCATTGTCTATGATACAAAGGAGCCGTTGATCATATCCGATTATGCGGTTACCCGTGTCGTGGATTCACAGCTTATGGATGTTACTGCCTCGCGCTCGATGATCGCTGCTCCGATCATGGCGGGCACAGAAGTTGCCGGGGTCATCATGGTGATGCACCAGAGCCCGAACTTCTTCTCCTATGGCAACTACAAGCTGCTGCAAATGCTGTCCACTCACATTGGCCTTGCAATATCCAACGCCTCTCTCCATGCCGAGGTGCGTCGTATGGTAATTACAGATAATTTGACCGGACTGCATGCGCGGCATTATCTGAACAAGCAAATCCAGTCCAGGCAGCGGAAGGATCCGTGCGGCTCGCTGGTGCTTGTCGATCTTGACCACTTCAAGAAGGTCAACGACACCTACGGGCATCTGATTGGCGACCGCATTCTGGTTGCTGTAAGCGACGTTATCCGCAGCTGTATTCGCGAAACGGACATTGCTGCGAGGTGGGGCGGGGAAGAGCTTGCTGTCTATTTGCCGCAGATTCGTTCAGAGCAGGCATACCGGATTGCTGAACGGATAAGAAGCAGAGTGGAGCAGGACACGCACCCCCCTGTGACCGTATCTTGCGGGATCTCGGAATGGACGTATGACGATGAGAAAGTAAGTGTAGAAACGCTGTTCAACCGCGCCGATGTGGCGCTGTATGAAGCGAAGAACAACGGCAGGAACCGGATTGTTGTCGGTTAAGCTGTTGCATATATCGAAGTGGAGCACGGCTGCTTGCAGCCGTGTTTTTTACTGCCCGGAGCGCCATCGCATAAAGAAACAGTTTGCAACAGAGGATACAGGTGACGCGGTTTTCACTTCGAGACAAGCGGGAGGAACATGAAATGAGAAAATGGATTGTAGCAGTGCTCGCCATTATAGCTGGCTGTGGCGCTCCTTCAGACGACAAAACTGCGGAGGAGCTTCTATCCCTGTCGATTGCCGGACTGTCCGGTATCGACCACTATACTTTCTCCGGTGTTACAGGAATAGCTATAGCAGACGGCAGCATGCCGAAGCCGACAACCTTCGAAGGGACTGTAGAGGAACATCATCGGATCCAGATGAAGAGGGGCCGGGAACCGGGAACGGCGCCGATGGGTTCTCCATACGAGCTGCTGGAGCAAATTCAAGCCGGGGCATCCAGCGTTGTGGTCGTCCCGTCCAAGTCGGGCAGCCGGACGGCAGTGCTTCGTGTGGAGATGGATCGCACTGCGGCCCTCAGAGAGTGGAGGGAGCGGCTCAGAAGCGATTTTGACAAGGTGATTCATGGGACGGGGACGGGCATGTCCGCAGAGGGCAAAGCAGCGCGTATGATGCAAGCTAATAAAGGAGCGGTGCTGGAGCGTGAATGGCAAAGAGAAATTAACCGTTCGCGCAGAAAGCTGGAGGAGATGCTGCGAACGTTGGATGTCCAAACCGCTTATACGCTAGTTATCGACCGGAAGAGAATGGTCCCGCTGCGTCTGCAGGAGCAGACAGTACTTCACTATGAAGCAGGCGGGGAGGGGCACCAGGAATCGCGGGAGACGGACATAACGCTCCGAATGCTGCCGGATGGCAAGCGCTAAGCCGTGCAACATGACTGAAAAGATGGTAGGATAATACTGCTGTCCGTCTGAAATGTGAGTTACAAACATTCAATGTCTGGGAGGCTGTATCATGCGTGATCCTCGTTTACAGGTATTAGCGTCTAATTTGGTTGGTTATTCGATTGATGTGCAGCCAGGCGAGAACATTCTTATCGATATGATTGGTTCAGAGCGTGAATTGGCCAAATGTCTGATCGAAGAAGTGGCGAAGCGGGGCGGACGTCCCTTTGTCGAGACGAGCGACCGGTCTATATTGCGCACGATGCTCATGCATGCAACGAAGGAGCAGATTGAGCTGTGGGCTTCGTTTGACCTGAGAAGAATGGAGGCTATGCACGGCTACATTGGCATTCGGGCTGGCGAGAATGCCAATGAGCTGGCAGATGTGCCGAGCGAGAACATGCGTCTCTATGAATCGCTGCACCGTCATCCTGTCCATATCGAGCGGCGGGTGAAGCATACGAAATGGGTGGTGCTGCGTTATCCCAATGCCTCCATGGCCCAGCTTGCCAACAAGAGCACGGAGGCTTTCGAGGATTTTTATTTTGATGTGTGCAATCTCGATTATGCCAAGATGGATCGGGCTATGGACCCGCTGCAGCAGCTGATGAGCACGACGGATCGTGTGCGCATTGTCGCGCCGGGGACGGATCTGACCTTCTCCATTAAAGGCATTGGAGCGAAAAAATGCTCCGGCCACCGCAATATTCCTGATGGCGAGGTGTTCTCGGCGCCTGTTCGCGATTCTGTTAATGGCACCATTACATACAATACCCCATCTGTCTATTCCGGCATTACGTTCGAGAATATATCGTTTACCTTCAGGGACGGCCAAATCGTCGAAGCAACGAGCAACCATACAGAAAAGCTGAATGAGATTCTTGATATGGATGCGGGTTCGCGTTATATCGGGGAATTCAGTTTGGGCTTCAACCCGTACATTCTGCATCCGATGAAGGATATACTGTTCGATGAGAAGATCGCAGGCAGTCTGCACTTTACTCCGGGGCAAGCCTATGAGGAAACGGACAACGGGAACCGCTCTGCCGTTCATTGGGATTTGGTGCTCATACAACGTGAGGAATATGGCGGCGGCGAGGTTTATTTTGATGATCGCTTGATTCGCCAGAACGGACTGTTTGTAGTCCCGGAGCTGGAAGCTTTGAATCCGGAAAATTTGAAGTAATAGCCCCTTGAACAGGAAGAGAAATCGGGTTATGATGGAGGAAAGCTTTTCTAGACCCTGTATCTAAATACTGGAGGTATCTGACATGTCCAATAATGCTGCAATCGTAGACATTTCCCAAACAGCCAACAAATTCCGGTCGTCCATCGTTCTCCAAGCCGAGAACAAATATATCGATGTTAAGAGTATTCTTGGTCTCTTCACTACATTGGTTGGCGGACAATCTTATGAACTGCATGTGCATGGCCCAGATGCTGAAGAAGCTAAAGCCGCAATGGCGGAAGTATTTGTGAAGCATAGCCTGGACATCAAGATCGTTTCCGAGTAATTCGGGACAATATCGGGCCTAAAGCGTCTCGACGAAGAATTCGTCGGGGCGCTTTATTGTTTTGACCTTGTACAATCCTTTGTTTTCGTCTAATATAGAGTTTATAGAAGACGGCGAGCAATACGCACAAGGGGGAGTACGATGTCTTCATCCGATGTTCTCATCCATTTGCATCAAAAAGCGCTCAATCTCCTTCAGGACGATGCCACCAAAATCGAGAAGCTGATCGAAGTACAAATGGAAAATTTGACGACGAGAAAATGTCCGCTCTACGAAGAGGTGTTGGACACGCAAATATATGGCTTTTCCAGAGAGGTCGATTTTGCGATTCGAGCTGGCCTAGTAGCTGAAGTGGTTGGCAAAGAGATTATTAGCAGGCTGGAACGGAACTTAGCCCAGCTTTATGAAGCGCTGAATAAATAAGAAGAGCACTCCTTCAAGCAGATCGTTCTCACTGCTTGAAGGAGTGCTCTTCTTTTACTGCGGTTGCCGTACATCAGACGAGATAGAAGGCAAAGCCGAGGATAATATAGACCATCAGAAGCAAGGCGCCTTCGTACCAGTTGGTGGTTCCGTCCTTGGATATGGACTTCGCTATAAAGACAGAGACACCGATGGCTGCAAGCTCGATGGGGGTGAACAGGATATCCATCGTGTTGCCGGACAAGGCGCTGATGAAGATCAGCACAGGAGCGACGAACAAGGCGATCTGCAAGCTGCTGCCGACCGCGATCTCTACAGCAGCGCCGATCTTGTTCTTCATCGCGAGCATAACCGCGGCGCTATGCTCTGCCGCATTGCCTACGATAGCGATGACGAACGCGCCTACAAACAGCTCAGAGAGCCCGAAATCAGTTGTGAACGTATGCAGAGTGCCAACCAGCCATTCGCTCACGAGTGCCGTCATAGCGGTCGCTACAACGAGAAATGTAATGGACAGCCCCTTGGACCATGCTGGCTCCTCGCCGTGATCTGCTGAGGTCTCTTCCATCTCGGCAAGTACATCCTTATGAGTGATCATGGAGAAGACGAGCCACAAAATATAGGCCACGATCAAGATGCCGGCGACAGTCAAGCTGAGGAACTCGTCCTGCTCCTTCGTGAAGTGCTCGGACGTTACGAAGATCGCGGGAATGAAGAGACCGATCACCGCCAGGATCATCAGGGAGGCGTTATGGCCGGCTAATTGAATGTTGAAGCGCTGTTCCTTGAATTTGAGACCTCCAAGCAAGACGCTAAGTCCCAGAACAAGAAGCAGGTTTCCGATGATGGCGCCTGTTAAGCTTGCCTTCACCATATCGAACAACCCTTCGCGGACGAGGAATATAGCGATGATCAGCTCAGCGGCATTGCCGAATGTGGCATTCAGAAATCCGCCCAGTCGCTGGCCGGCATAGTGAGCGACACTTTCTGTCGCTTTGCCAAGAAATCCGGCGACGAACAATATGGCAATAGCCGAGAATATAAACTCGATGATTGGACCGAAGCCTGCGTAGTGGCTAATGCCGCTTAATGCAAACGTAACGATCAGAATGGTAAAGAATAGTTTCTGTTTCAAGTGTTTAACACCTCAGTTTTAGTTATTCTATGGAATCTGTTACCACTATATCGGAATTTTTTGGGTCTGTAAACTTTCTCTTTGTTCGGCTCATGCCTTGCTTCGAGGTAACACATCCAGTACAATGGAAGCATAAGGCGAAAAGGAGTGTGTGGCATGACAGAGGACCTTCAAACAGGCATTATTCGTATTTCAGATGACGTAGTCGCCACCATCGCGGGACTGGCTGCGCTAGAGACTCCGGGAATTGCCGCGATGTCAGGCGGAATTTCGGAAGGTCTGGCGAAGAAGCTTAGTGGTAAAAATGCGCAGAAGGGTGTCTCCGTTGAAGTGGGACAGCTGGAAGCAGCGATTGATTTGCGTATTATTGTAAAGTATGGCATTCCGATTCAGGAAGTATGCCGGCAGCTTCAGGAGAATGTCCGTGAAGCGGTTGAGAATATGACGGGTCTTAATGTCGTTGAAGTTAATGTTAAGGTAGAAGGCGTAGCCTTCAAGGAAGAAGAAGTCGAAGAAGTTGCACGGCTGAAATAAGGAAGGGATCTCGCCGCTCTAACCGCACAAGGCAACGGGAGATATCGATGTTGAACAAGCAAGAAGGGGACTGTCGGGTAGATTCAGTATCCAAAGAGTCAGTCCCAAAAGATGTGAAAAGATGCCTCCAACCCACTATAAAGTGGAGCTGGAAGCATCTTTTTTCATTATATATGGGGACAAACTGTTTTGAAGGCAGAGTGACCGAGTGAGAAGCCTGCGAATGTGCATGAATTTCGGTTACAAGACGCCATAATGGTACAATTCCTGCGATCAGGCATGAGTTTTGGGGGGAGATCGGCCGTTAATGAGAAACGAAGGTGAAACACCTGCATTCTGGCAGGCATTTCACCTTCATGGGGCCGGAAACGAGCGAATAAATGCTGTTTCGCATGTTTACCTGGCTCGCATCTCGTATTCGGACTTTCTGGATAAGCTCCATCTTCGTGATTATTTGCGAACGATGTCCGGTCGGTTATTGTCACGTGAAATACTAAGGAGTACTCCCATGCTGGCAAGAGTTACGAGCAGTGACGAGCCGCCGTGGCTGACGAATGGAAGGGTAACGCCAGTAATTGGCATTGCTCCAATGACGCCGCCTATATTGATAATGGACTGGATGGCGATCATGCCGACTATTCCGACGCCGACGATCGTCCCATAGTTGTCTGAACAGCGCAGAGCGACAATAAGGCCCCGCCACAGAAACAATAGAAGGAAGAGCAGAAACAGAACACTTCCGATAAAACCGAATTCCTCGGCGATAATGGAGAAAATAAAGTCACTGTAGGCATAAGGCAAATATTTGAGCTTTTGCACACTGTGACCGAAGCCGGCTCCCGAAATGCCGCCATGCCCCAAAGCTTGCAGGGAGCGGGATATATGGTAGGTCGTATCGAGCTCATCGGCCTGCGGATCCATGAAAGCGGTGAACCTGTGAATGCGATAATTCCAAGAATCGGGATCACTCATAATAGATATGCTGGCCAAGGCCGAAACGATAGCGGCAATAATAAATCCGGACAGAAACAACTGCTTTAAATTAGCTCCTCCGGCAACAATAATAATCAGCGCACAGGAGGCCAGTACAATACAGGAGCCAAGATCCGGCTGCAGCATAATAAGCCCACAGATGATAGCAACGATTACAAAGACAGGCAGCAGGCCCTTCTTGAAATCTCTAAACTTCTCGCCTTTCTTGGCGATCAGCGAGCCTAGATAGAGAATGAGGCCAAGCTTTGCGAATTCTGTTGGCTGAATGCCGAGCCCACCGATACCAAACCAGCTTCGTGCACCGTTTCTAACCTCACCGATAAAGGGAACGAGAATGAGCAGAATCATGACGGGGATAAAGTACAAAATGAACCCCTTCTTGAAAGCGGGATAGGGGATATTCATAATGACCATCATCATAGCAATGCCCAGTAAAGCAAAAATCACTTGGCGCTTGGTGAAGAAGAGGGCATCATAGTTGTAGGTCTCCGAAATGACGGCAGTACTGGAGCTGGCACTGAATACCATAACGATGCCAAAGCCAACAAGCATCAATGTAAGGACGAGTAATAAAAAATCCGGCCTGCCGCGCAGGCCGTTCGTCTTGTTCTTCATCTGTGCGGACTGCTAACTAAGTCAGCAGCTTCTTCAATTCTTGTAATCGTTGTGTTGCAGCATTGAGGATCGGCTGCGGCACAGGTGAATCATAATCAAGGCCGTGAGGGAATGTAGCGCGTCCAATGTAGACGGATTCCACTTGAAGCACGGCGTGTGAGGATTCCAGCTTGCCTTCCACTGCGCGGACGTTGAAACGCAAGAAGTATTCCTCACGATTGGTGCGGTCTTCCAGTTTCAGATCGTATGTAGCCCGGTAGTATTCCCACTGCCAGCGCACGAAGCCCAGCTTGTCTGCGGATTCGTCCAAATGCGCCAGATCGCTTGTAACGCCGTTAAGACCTGTATTTTCAATAATCATTGTGATCCTCCTAAAAGTTTTCTGCTACTTTAATTGTAATTAGCTTCTGCATCATCAGAAAACGAGATCGGAGCATACGCTCACTTTTCTGCTAAGCAGATCCTGCTTCATATAGAAGAACCAAGCTTCATACAGGCATGTTCTCTTTTCATGATAGTATGTTTCCCCTGCCAGCGCAAGCCTTACTCCACCTGTGCCCGACGTTCAAAAGTGACATTTTTACGAAAAATTGAGGTGCCTTCAGATGAAAGAACTTTCGGGAACTTCCCGCATTCTGGTACAATAGGCAGAAGAAGAAGACCGAAAGCGAGGAGAGTGCACCAATGGGTGGCAAAGATGACATGAAGGCACTGCTGCAATCCGTATATCCGGACATGGTACAGTGGCGCAGATATTTGCACCGACATCCCGAGCTTTCGTTTCATGAGAAGGAAACCTCGCGATGGATTGCAGAGCAGCTTCAAGAAATGGGCTGCGAGGTTGAGACAGGTGTCGGAGGCCATGGTCTTATTGCGAAGATCAAGGGTGAAAGCAAGGGCCCGACAGTGGCTCTGCGTGCAGATATTGATGCGCTGCCTATCCAGGATGAGAAATCATGCGAGTATACTTCAACGGTTCCCGGAGTGATGCATGCTTGCGGACATGATGCACATACTGCCACTATGCTTGGCATCGCCAAATACTATCGTTCGCAGAGACATGCTTTCTCCGGGGAACGCAGGCTGCTGTTTCAGCCTGCAGAGGAGCTGACACCTGGCGGTGCGCTCGGAATGATCAGGGATGGCGCGCTTAGAGGCGTTGATGCGATATATGGTGTTCATCTGTGGACTCCGATTCCGTACGGTATCGTTTCGTCCAAGGAAGGGCCGTTCATGGCGGCTCCGGATGAAATTCAGATCGATATTACGGGCCAAGGCGGGCATGGCGGGATGCCGCATGATACGATTGATTCCATTGTAGTGGGCGCCGCTCTGGTGCAGGGAATTCAGTCTATCGTCAGCAGGAATGTGGATCCGCTTCAGCCTGCTGTCGTCTCGATTGGTTCTTTCCATGCGGGAACAATCGGCAATGGCATTGCAGAACGATGCCAATTGCTTGGAACGGTGCGCACCTTTAATGAAGAGACGAGAGACAGGATTCGGGAACGGCTGGAAACGATAGTTAATCAAACAGCGGCGATGTATGGGGCCGCCGCGAAGCTGGAATACCGGCTGGGCTATCCGCCTGTCGTCAATGACGAGGAGGAGGCGCGGCGCTTCTTCCGGGTCGCTGCGGAGCAGTTCGGCGGAGGCGCGGTGCAGCGGTCAGAACCGATCATGATCGGCGAGGACTTTTCTTATTATTTGCGTGAAAAACCAGGCTGCTTCATGTTCGTCGGTGCGGGCAATGAAGCGTGCGGTGCGGTGTATCCGCATCATCATCCCAAGTTCGACCTGGACGAGAGGGCGATGCTGCAATCGGCTGCATTGATGATTGCTATGGCAGAGGACTATGCCGCCAATCATTGCAGCCTGTCATCAAATGCCAGTCCCGGGACAGAATGAACCTATGCGCAATCGGCTATTCTAATCGATGGAATAACGCACAACGGCATGCCATTCCGCTCTTTTGTGCAATTTTGAAACCATCGAGGAGGAAACGGTGATGAAAACGGTCAAAGACATCATGTCCACGGATTGTGTCACTGCTACAACGAAGGATAATATTTATGAGCTCGCAGTACTTATGAAGCAGCATGATATCGGATTTGTTCCTATCGTGGAAGGCAAGAAGCTGATCGGCGTAGTTACAGACCGGGATTTGGTAACACGCGGCTATGCGGAGAAGCATTCCGGCTCCACCTCCGCTACTGAGGTGCTGACCAATGATATTAAGACCATTGAGTCTTCTACATCAGTTGACGATGCTGCGAAGATAATGGCGAGCAACCAGATTCGCCGGCTGCCCGTCGTTGATAATGGCAACTTGATCGGTGTTGTTGCAATTGGCGACCTTGCGGTGAGAGAAATCTTCGTCAATGAAGCCGGAGACGCGCTAAGCAGCATCTCAGAGCAGGACCATCGCGAGCTGGCATCGAGTACCCATTAATAAAGCGGGCGCGGTTCGGTGAAGACCGGATCGCGCTTATTTGCTGCTGTACATAGGGAGAGGGAAGTGACATGGACATCAAGAGTAATTCGCGCTGTCTGCGCATGATAATGGTTATTGCACTTTTAGCAGTTATAACAATTATTGCGGGTTGTTCAACAACAACAGTTGCAGAGAATGATCCGCTCGTACACGCCATTATGCAGCAATATCCGGAGCTGTCCGGCAAAAAATATGAGCTGGAGAGTGTCGGGCGGATTGTTGACGGGGATACGTTAGTTACAGAATCAGGCCATAAGATCCGGCTGATCGGTGTTAATACACCTGAGGTCAAGGGG
This sequence comes from Paenibacillus oenotherae, assembly GCF_019443105.1. Classification (GTDB taxonomy): domain Bacteria; phylum Bacillota; class Bacilli; order Paenibacillales; family Paenibacillaceae; genus Paenibacillus_Z; species Paenibacillus_Z oenotherae. The sequence continues at coordinate 297,103 of NZ_JAHZIJ010000002.1, read as the reverse complement.
GAGAGCAGACCCTTGGGCTTGAAAGCCAGTGAATATACGGCAAGCAAGCTGGAGGGCAAGCGCGTTATTCTGTTCCCGGATACAGGCGATACGGACCGGTACGGAAGGCTGCTGCGCTATCTCTTTATTGAAGGCGAAATGGTGATGTTCAATGAGATGCTGCTGCGTGACGGATATGCATCTGTAATGACGATACCGCCCAATGTTACATATGCAGACCGCTTTGTGGAGATGGAGCAAGCGGCAAGAGCTGCCGGTACGGGATTGTGGGGCGGCGGGCTGAATGCGGATCAAGAGGCGGAACCGGAGGATCATGCAGCCGGCAGCAATGGGCAAATAAACGAGGCGGCCGGCTCTTGCAGCAATCCGCTGATTAAAGGCAATATTCGCGGAACAACGAAGATTTATCATCTGCCGGAGTCGCGTTCCTATAATCAAACGAAGGCCGAGCAGATGTTCTGTACAGAGCAGGATGCCGAAGCTGCAGGTTTCCGCAAAGCGAAGTAAGGCGGCTTGTGAAGCATAAAAGCGGTTCTTTTATTTCATACTGTTTAGATAGACAGCGCCTGCATGACGGTGCTTATATTGCTGACAGGAGATGATGGAATGTTGAACCGGGGAAGTGGGCCGATTGTTGTGCAGGCTGACTTGACCGTATTGCTGGATGACCGCCATCTGCACGCTGCTGCTGCACGAGAGAAGCTGTCGCAATTTGCGGATTTGATTAAACGCCCAGGAGATATTCATACCTATCGAATAACGCCATTATCGCTATGGAATGCGGCTGCTGCCGGAATGGCAGCCGAGGATATTCTCGGCTGTCTGCAATGCTATAGCGGCTGTGAGCTGCCTCTTAAAGCTAGAAGCCGCATTCATATGCTGGCAGACAGGTACGGCAAGCTCCAGCTTCAATGTTCGCCGGAGGGTGAGCTGCTGCTCTACGGGAATGAAGCTTTATTGCAATCACTGGCTGAGCTGCCTGCTATCCGTTTGTTTGTATCGGAGGGAGGGGCAGAGGGACAGAGAACGATCAGACCAGAGGGCCGTGGATTGCTCAAGCAGGAGCTTGTAAGACTGGGATACCCTGTCGTTGATGAGGCAGGGTATCGACGGGGAGAGGCTCTCGCAGTGGAGCTTCGGAATAGTAGTGGCACCGGCAATGATTTTGGGCTGCGCGATTATCAAGAGCAGGCGGTTGATATGTTCTACAGGGCGGGACGGCAAGATGGCGGCAGCGGTGTGCTTGTGCTGCCCTGCGGAGCGGGGAAGACTGTCATCGGCATAGCAGCGCTGGCCAGGCTGGCCTGTGACACACTCATTCTCACCTCGAATGTAACCTCTGTGAAGCAATGGAAGCAAGAGCTGCTGGACAAGACGACGCTGACGGAAGCGGAAATCGGCGAATATGCGGCTTCCAGCAAGCAAGTGCGGCCTGTCACGATAGCCACCTACCAGATTTTGACGCACAAGCGGCCGCGTACAGATGAATATAGCCACATGAAGCTCTTTCAGGAACGGAACTGGGGTCTCATTATCTATGATGAGGTTCATCTGCTGCCAGCGCCGGTCTTCCGCATGACGGCTGATCTTCAGGCGACCAGGCGGCTTGGATTGACAGCCACTCTTATTCGCGAGGATGGAAGAGAAGAGGATGTGTTCTCTCTTATTGGACCCAAGAGATTCGACATGCCTTGGCGGATGCTGGAATCCCGCCGCTGGATTGCGCGGGTGGAATGTACCGAGATCCGCGTGCCTCTGGCCTTGGATGAAGGGGACGCCTATGCGAATGCGGAGCCTAAAGCAAGGGCGCGCATAGCCGGTGAGAATACGGAGAAGCTGCAAACGGTGAAACGGCTGATCGAGAAACATCCGGGCAAGCAAGTGCTCGTAATCGGCCAATATTTGCAGCAGCTGCATGCGGCTGCCTGTGCGCTGCGCGCACCACTGTTAACAGGCGAGCTGCCGCATCATGAGCGGGAGAAGCTGTATGAATTGTTCAAGCGAGGGGAAGTCCCCGTTCTTGTCGTGTCCAAGGTCGCTAATTTCGCAGTTGATCTGCCAGATGCGGCTGTAGCCATCCAAATTTCGGGAAGCTACGGCTCAAGACAAGAGGAAGCCCAGCGTATCGGACGGATTCTGCGGCCCAAGAGAGAGGATAACCGGGCATGGTTCTACACGCTTGTATCCGAGGGGACAAGCGAGGTTGCTTATGCCCGCAAGAGGCAGCTGTTCATGCTTGAGCAGGGCTACCGCTATGACATTTGCCGCTGGAATTCTTCGGCTGCAGCTGCGGAAGCAGCGTCGCTGCTGCATATCAGGGAGACGGCGCAATGAACTTTGCAGATCTGATAGGCAAGCTAGGCCATTCCCGGATCGAACGTTATTCCGCTCATCCTCTGTGGTCACACATGGACAAGGAGAGCTGGTTCCAAAATTCGCCGCTTAAGCTGGAGGCAGTAAGGGAGTCCTGGTCCAAGCTGCCGAGCGAAGCGGCGCGGGTGCTCGCAATGATTGTGAATCGATTCGGCGCAGCGCCGTTTCAGGAGGAAGGGCTCCTGCAGGGGGCTGACCGGAGTATAGCAGGCTCGCTGCATCGGCTCGGCCTGCTTTATCTTGTGGAAGCGGGAATTGTATTCGCTGTCCGCAGAGGGTGGGGAGAAAAGCTGTATTTTGTGCCTGGCGATATGTTCTTCCATTGGCATCGTTCCATCTATGAGAGGGGGGCAAGTCCGCTGCCGGACAATGCTGATGTCTGGAGTGAGGAGGCGGCCCGATCCCCGCTCAGTTTGCAATTGCTGCATATGCTGGCCGAGCTCAAGAGAACGGGGATGAAACGAACGGCGAAAGGTCTTCTTGCCAAACGGGTTATAGACAAATGCGCCGCGCAAATTGAGCTTCAGCCAAGCGAAGCCATGTTTCTCAAGCTGGCCTTGTCCGATCCGTCTTATACAGCCTACCCGCTGCATGTCGGGATGATGTTGGATCTGGCAATGAAATTCCAGCTGCTCGGGACCGCTCCCGATTCATTCCTGTTTCATGAGGACAATTGGAATTTGTGGCTTCGCGCTTCTTCAGGGCTTGAACAGGAGCAGGCTCTGCTGCGAATTGTGATGGAGCAATATGCGCTGGGCAGCAGCACTGCGATAGCAACTGCGGCAGCCGCGCTAAGCGGATTGGAGTTCATGAAATGGTATGCAATTGAGGACAGCGCTGCCCGGCAATGGTGCCAGTTGATGGTTGGCCTGGGATGGATGGAGCGGGCGGAGTGTGCGAAGGACATTGAGGGTATGCAAAGTATTGAGAGTATACAAAGAATGCAGAGTACGCAGAGTGTGAAGGGTGTAGAGGTATATCGGTGGCTTATTCCGCCATGGCCTTACGGTGGGAGCACCGATGCTGCCGAAGGAACCAGCGGCGAAGCGGGTATTATGATCGCCACGGACGGTGATATCTATGTTCCGCCGCATGTTCCGGCAGCAGTCAGATGGCAGCTGGAGATGGTTGCTGCCCGCAAGCAGAGTGATGCTGTTGCCGTATACCGGATCAATGAGCAATCACTTGCGAAGGCGCTTGAGCTTGGTTATACGGGGCCGCAAGTTGTTCAGCTTCTGGAGGCTGCATCGGGTAAGCCTCTTCCGTCCCCTGTCTATGTTGGCATATCCGGCATGATGGAGGATCAATGGGATGCAGCAGCAACCAAATTATCCTCAGCGCCTGCATTGTCAGAGCGAGAGCGATCAGAGCCGCTGGATTGCTCGGCAGCTCTGTTCCATGCTCCCGGCTCCTTCCTGGCACAGTATGATCCGATCGTTGAGGTACCCGCGCCGCAATCGCTGTTCAGTGGATTGGAGGCCATCCCGTCTGCGTGGCTGAAGGGGCTGCGCCGCTATCATCCGACAACGCGCAGGGAGCTGCTGGAACAGGCTTTGCGCTGGCGGATATCGGTTACACTAAAGTGTGGCGACAGTCTGATGCCATTCGTTCCTGAGCGGATCGAATCGGATAAGGAAAACTGGGCTGTATTCGGTTATGAGCAGGGGAATGAGGAGGCCGCATTAGTGAGGCTGACGCCGGACATGTGGCAGGAGATGATGCTCCAGCTTCCACAGCTGCAATGATGGGGCGGCAATTGAGGGCAGGAGGAGGCGGCTGCAACGCTACTCTACCTTTTTTAACCCTTCATATGGTATGATAGTGTGTGGGCAGAGGTTTAATTCAGTAGTAAAGGGGTGGATGCAGTGCAAGCAATGTCAGCGACAGGACAAGCAGAATTCACTTGGAATGAATGGAATGGGTTGCCGCTTGAAGGTGACGGAGCTTTATCTTCAACCATCGATATGGGCACACTGCTCCTTAACGCTTATGAGCTGGGCGATATGATCAACCAATCGGCTGAAGTTGCCGAATATGCATATTGGAAGAGAATCGTAGATGGGGATGCCACCGTTCATTCACTTGTGCGGCAGTTCGACAAGGCCAAAGAGCTGTTCACAGAGTGTGAGCGATTCGGACGATTTCATCCCGATTATCATTCGGCCAAGGATAAAGTGAAAGCAATTGAGCTTCAGCTGAATGAAATCGAATGTGTCAGCCGGTTCAAGGCGGCTGAGCAAGCAGTCGACGATTTGCTATTCAGTATTGCGAGCGAGATCGCAGGTTCAGTATCGGATACCATCAAGGTGCCCAGCAATGACCCGCTTGCCAAAGGCGGAGGGGGATGCGGCAGCGGTGGTTCATGCGGCTGCAGCAGCGGCGGCTGCGGATAAGAGGGAGACGGACGGAGGGCTTATATGTTTTCGGAGCGCGTTGGTTACATTGTTTGGGTCAGCGATCTCAAAGCGGCCCGGTCATTAGATAAATACGGAACGGTTCATTACATGTCCCGCAAGATGCATTATGTAGTCATGTATATGAATGCAGACCGAGCAGATGAAATTGTGCGCAACATTCAGCGGTTTTCTTTCGTTAAGAAGGTTGAACGTTCGTATCGCAATGAGATTAAGACCGAGTACAGCAGCAATGAGCCGGACAAGTCTCGGTTTTACAGTTTGTGATCATACAGGCGCCCGAAGCCGGTAGGAACGGGAGCCTGTTTTTTTTTGTTATTTCCAATCCAAAATGTTACAATAATGGGGTGAGTTTATTTTACTGTTGAAAAATCGGACAGGCATGCTACAATGAAAGCGTATATAGATATATGGTATAGATAGTTAGACCTATTTTTCACCGGAAAGGGGAGGTTCGTGTTGAAAGACAAAATGACGGAAAGGTGGAACACTTACGAGTCGTTTCACATCGTGTTAGGCGACAAGAAAGTGGCGGATATCGTCATCACGAACCATGCCAAAATCCGTTGGTCGGACCGTGTGGAAAGCGAAAAAACCGGCTTTGAGGATATTGCGGATTTTATGTGGCAAAGCTTGAAGCAAGGGCGAATTGAGCCCTACTACCGCAATGAAGAGGATGTATATTTAATTGATGACGATCTCGTCTTTGTTGCTGAGTTCTCCGCTCTGGAGAAGGAAACCGATCTGGCTGGAAATCCTCTTCACAAAATGATCGTCGTGACCTTTCTAGGACGGATGTCAGAGACTATAGAACTACGGGATTTAAAGTCCTATTATTCGTGGCTTCGACATTCAAGAAGGATGACGCTTATTAAAAATAGCAGAAAAAGGAAATGATCCGCTGATTTATTTCCTTTTCCTGTATGTATAATGGACGGCGCCCAGACAGGGCCCCAGTTCTTGGTTCACTAATACGCGTGCACGTATAAAAATGAGTATGAAAGAGGCGCCTGCAGCGCGCTTTTTTCATACTCATTTTTTTTATTGGCCGTAAATGAACAAGCCTTTCGGGGAAATACATAAATTTCTCAATTATTGCAAATAATACGGTTCATTAAAAAGCGGTGAAGGGAAGGTGATGGCAGCATGAATGCAGCCAAGTCCTCCAATGCGCAACCAACTCCGATTTCTTGCAAGCTTGAGGAGAATAGAGAACGGATGGAGCAGATATTGGGCGATTGCCATGACCTGTCTATTTTACCGTGGCAATATGGACCGGATATGTCGCGCAGCGCAGTGTCCTATTATTTTGATACGATCGTGATGAACAAGCAAGTGAACTATATGAAGAGTGTACTTCAGGATATGGTCATTCATGAGGTTGGTCCTGGAACAGAGGTAACGACGGAAAGCATCATCCATTTCTTCGAGCAGAAGGGAGTAAACGCACAATCGGCAGAGCTCGTAAACAATCTGGACGCTGCCGTTAACAGAGTGCTCGATGGGTATGTCGTCATCCTGTATGATGGCTGGAACAAAGCGCTCTGCTTCCCGGCGACCGGTGTGGAGACAAGGCAAATCTCCGAGCCCGTGAACGAGGCGGTCGTGCAGGGGCCGCGTGAGAGCACAGTTGAAAATTTGCAGAAAAATATTGCCCTCCTCCGAATCCGGCTGAAAAGCTCCAAGCTCAAGCTGGTCATGCTTGAAGGCGGCGGGGAGACGCGGACAACGATTGCTTATCTCTACCTGAAGGGCGTCGTTAATGAGGAACTGCTGGCGGAGTTCAAGAGCAGAATCGGCAGAGTGAAGGAACTGGATATTATGGAGACCTCCTATATTGAGGAATTGATTCAGGACTCCTTGTACTCGCCATTCCCGCAGTATCGCATCACAGAGCGTCCGGATGTCGCGGTCGCTTCATTGATAGACGGTAAAATTGTTGTGTTGGCGCAGGGCAGCGGCTCCATGCTGATATGTCCTGGTTTATTCGTCGAGATGCTTCAAGCCTCTGAAGATTACTACCAGCGGACCTTGGGTGCTACGATGATCCGATGGGTGCGAATAGTGGCTTTTTTCCTGGCGCTGACATTGCCCAGCATCTACATCGCATTGACAACCTTTCATCCGGAGATGATCCCCACCGTGCTTCTGCTGGCCATTCTCGACGCTCGTGAAGGCATCCCTTTCCCGGCTTTTGTAGAGGCATTGATAATGGAATTTTTCTTCGAGCTATTGCGGGAAGCCGGAATCCGGCTGCCTCGGCCAGTCGGGTCTGCCGTCAGCATTGTTGGAGCGCTTGTCATTGGTGAAGCGGCGATCAACGCAGGGATCGCCTCTCCTATAATGGTGGTTATGGTAGCGTTGACCGGCATTGCTTCCTTTTCTATCCCCCAATACAATATGGCAATCGCGCTGCGAATTATCCGATTCCCGATGATGGTAATGGCCTCCTTCATGGGGGGCTTCGGAATACTGATCGGCTTGTTAGTTATTCTGTGGCATATGATGACGCTGCGAACGCTAGGACAGAATTATATTAGCACCATCCATTGGTCAGGTCCTCAGCAGCTATTGAATGTATTTATTCGAGCCCCTATCCAATATTTGAACCGTGCTTCCCAGCGAAAGCAAGGAACGGGTCAAGCGCCGCAGTCTAATGAATGATGAGACGGGCGATTATGAAGAAACAGCTCTTGCTAATTATCCTTGCCGGCCTTGCTGCGACCCTTCTGTCCGGGTGCTGGAATCGGGCTGAATTACCGGAGAAAGGGTTTGTAATGGGTGTTGCCATCGACAAAACGAAAGGGAACAAGTACAAGCTTACGACCCAGATCTATAAGCCAGCGCAGAAAACCAGCACACAAGGAGGAGGTTCCACTTTGTCTTACGTCATTATTGAGACAGAGGATGAAACGCTCTTCGAGGCTGTTCGGGACATTACGATTCAGGTTGGGCGTCGTGCGCAATGGGCGCATATGCGGGTGATTCTGCTTGGCGAGGATGTGGCGAGGAAGGAGGATATCGGGTCAGTGCTGGAATATTTCTACCGGGATCATGAGGCCCGGTTAACAACGAAGGTTCAGGTCACGCGGGGCAAAGCTGGCGGCTACTTGAAGGTGAAGCCCAAAATCGAACAGACCGTCAGCCAGCAACTGAACCGGATTCAGCAGGCGGTGGCAAGGAATGCAGGCAAAACGGCGGATATTAACCTATTGAGTCTGGCTCACTATCTCAGGAGCGAGGTGCCGAATGTTGCGATTCCCCTCGCCAGCCGCGCGAAGGGCAGTTCATCCTCGATACCAATCGCTGGCGCAGCAATGATCAAGGAAGGGAAAATGGTCGGCAGCCTGAACGGAAAGCAAATGGAAAGTTTGACGATATTGACCAATCAATATCGGAAGGGCGTGCTTCAATTTCTGTCTGTCCCCTCCGAAAATGAACAACGCCGGGGCTTTGAGAACATTGAGGTTGAGAAGGTGCGTACGAATTGGAAGCTTGCAGTTAAAGGCGGCGCCATCCATGCTGTGCTGAAGGTTAAAGTTACGGGCAATATCGGAACATTGAAGTACACGAAACTTGAAACGCGTGAGGATGAGTTGAAGCTTAGACGGGAAGTACAGCAGTCGGTAAAAGATCAGCTTCATGAGATTATTTCTCTGCTGCAGAAGAAAGGGATCGATTTGCTCGGGCTCGGCAACCGAATTTATCGGGAAAAACCCCAACTTTGGAAGAAATGGAAACCGGATTGGGAACGCCGGTTTGCGGAAAGCACGTTTGATATCCAGGTTTCTGTTGATCTGAAGAGTACACTGACAACGGTCGGCAAATCCTTTCAAACGAAGTAGGAGCGTGTACCATTGATAGAGAAGTTGCTGGTTCTGATGACGATCTGCAGCATTGCGCTTCTTACCGATCTGCGAAAGCTGATGGAGATGACGTCCCGCTCGAAGCTGGTGTATGCCGGAATCATGCTGCTTGTGCTGTATGCGAGCATTGACTATCTGCTGGTGCAGGAATTGCCGGATTTGCATACACTTGTCGATCTTGTTCTGATTGCACCGGCCCGGGCGATTGTCCAAGCATTGAAGGGATGATGACAATGATGAAGGGCAAAGAAACGATCAACAATATGCAGATGGTATTCTTGTTCTTCGGCTACCTCATCGGCTCGGTGCTTATTATTATTCCGGGACCTTTGGTGACGATGGCTAAAAATGCGGCATGGATATCGATTCTGATCGCGATGGCCATCGGCATTTTGCTGCTTCAGGTCATCATATTTTTGCAGCGCAAGCACGCGGGGCTCACCTTCATCGGCTACAGCAGGAAGCTGGTCGGATACTGGCCTACTGTGGCCATTGCCGGTTTGATGCTGACGATGGCATTCCATATGGCCGCCGGAATTTTTCTCGATGTGGCGGGATTTATGAACAGCATGATGATGCCTGAAACACCGTCATACGTATTTATGGGGCTCATGTACATCGTTGCGGCCTTGCTGCTTCGCTCCGGCATTGAGGCGATTGCCCGGATATTCTCTATTCTTGTGATCATTATGCTGCTATTCTGGCTGGTCGTTCTGGTGCTGCTGATCCCGAGCTATCACCCGGAATTTCTGCGGCCTATATTCCCGGATGGATACAAGCCCTTACTGCTGGGAACCTATTTGTCATTTGGCATCCCCTTTGGAGAAGTGATATTGTTTGCGCTTGTGCTGCCTTATGCGGGGATCAAACAATTGAAAGGCTTGAACAAAGCTTTGGTCTGGACGATGATCGGGTGCGGAGTTGTATTAATGTTGTCAACAGTGTGTACGATTATGGCTCTTGGCCCATTTGCGGCGGAGAAAAAATATTCACTGTTCACCCTGGCGCAATTGGTTGAGATTGGCGATATTATCGAACGGATTGAATCAATCTCCGGTATGACGATGATTCTCGGTTCTCTCATGAAAGGGACAGTGACGCTGTTCGCTATACAGACACTAATCGCGGAAGTGTTCGACATCAAGGACAGCCGGATGCTGACGAATCCGATCTGTCTGCTTGCCATGCTGCTGGCGATGACATTGCCCGCCACAATGCAGGAATGGGAAGAAATGGTATTCGTCGTTCATCCCCTGTGGGTGGGCGTCGTCTATATGATTCCGGTGCTCCTGCTGGCAGCGGTAACTTTACTGAAGGGCTGGCTCAAAGCTCCTGGTCAGCAGCGCGAATAAAGAGCATCTACAATGCTGCTTGCCGCGCAGCCCACAATAGCCCGCGCCTTGTCATCGCCAGCACCGGAGGAATAAGCAACGTCTCGGGAAAATGGCCTAAAGTATGGGCGAAAACGCGGCCCTTGCCGTACATTTTGACCCAGGCGACCGGCATTGTTACCGGTCTCCATACCTCCGGCGGAATCGCGACAGGGAAGAACGTATTCGCAAGGACGATATTTGCCGGATCGACCAGCATATAATACTGCTCGGTCGTCACCGTAAAATCAGACAAGCCCTTTGTAATCGGACTGGGAACTTTCGTGAAATTCACGCGGTAATGGGCCTTCAGATCACCGGGATGCACGACATACTGCGCACCAACCATCTGCTGATAACGAACCTCGCAGCGAAAAGCGTCTGTAATCCCTCCATGCACACCTGCCAGTCCGGATCCGCCAATACTGACAGCTTCCAGCAAATTATCCAGCTGAGGCGGAGTCAGCTGGCCGCCCGTCCAGACCGGGACGATGAGATCCGCCGCTGCCAGCTTTTCCTTATCGAGAAAGACGTCCAGCGAATCCGCTATTTCGACCTCGAATTGTGCCTGTACCAGCAATCCCGCCAAGAGGGCGGCAATTTCCTTGGGGTGATGTCCTGCAAACCCGCCCTGAACAATAAGCGCCTTTTTGGCGCGCTGTGCGAACAGGCTGGAACTGTCGTACCCTTTAATTCTGAAGTTGGCGCTTGTCGGCATGGCGACTGAACCTCCCGTTCCTGCTTTGTTGCATGCTTTGGTAACAGTATATGCAGTTCCCGCGCTAATGCCTATTTTTTAATCAGGCTGTCGTACATGAGGGCCCCTTGCCGGGAATATATATGTGAGTGCCAGGGATCCTGCATAAGTTGAACTAGAGATAGAACAACAGAGCAGAGCAGGGGAATGATTCTGGAGAAGCGTCAGCGCTCGCCTGTGTACCCGGAATTCCATTATGAGCTGCTTAAATTCCAGAATTCCGGGAACAACAGCGATCGTAAGAACATCCCCCTGCGAAGCAGCCTGGAAGTTCCCTTCAATCGTTCAGCTTACATGCATAGAAAGGGATGAGGGAAGATGCAATCAGCGCAGCAGTCTATTCCCATGTGCCCGCAGTCTGCAGAGCCGATTCAGCCGAACTGGATTCCATTGACGCCGCTTGAGGAGATGGAGCATAGAGACTATGACGCTCTCATTGTGGGGTCAGGTGCAGGGGGCGGCGCGGCGCTTTGGCGATTATGCCAGAGGTGGGGGAGCGGCAAAACGATCGGTGTGGTGGAGGCCGGCGATACTCTTCTCAATACACATGCACGCAATGTCAGCACACTGACCAGTGAATCCCGCTTCGCAAGCTTTTTGCGCGCTGTCAAGGAGCCGGTTGAAGGCAGCTCCCCTGATTTCTCCGGTGCGATGCAGGTCATTGCGTTCGGCGGGCGAACGCTGTTCTGGACGGCGATTGCCCCCCGTCCCTATTCCGGCGAGCTTGCCTGCTGGCCTGTACCGAGACGCGAGCTGGACTATTATTTCGGAGTTGCCGAACGGGCTATGAACGTACGGAGCTATTTTGCATTCAAATATCCGATGTGGGAAGCGCTGCTGAACGGGCTGCTGAACAATGGTTTTCCACAGGCTCAATACGCGCCGCGAGCACTTGATTTCGAGCCGCTCAATTACGATGGGACGATCAATTCCGACGTTTATTTCAGCTCCATCGATTTCTTCGGCGAAGGTTTGGAACTTCGCCCCTATGATCTTGCCATGAACGCCAGGGCAGTTCGTATCCTCACTTGCGGCGGCAGGGCAAGCGGCGTCGAGGTGATGAGGCCGGACAAGCGGTCATTCAGGCTGCGGGCCAAGACGGTCATTCTAGCGGCCGGCACCTTCCAAACCCCGAGGCTGCTTCTGAATTCAGCGATTCCAGGAGCCAATATCGGCCGTTACTTGTGGAATCACTCTTATGTGCGGACCGGTGTGCAGATGGGGCCGGATTGGTTCGCCAGCGGAATCAGCTTCGCCGCATTTCCATATGCGCTGCTGGTTCCCCAGACGAATGGCCATCCTTACCAAATTCAGATATACCCTATGGGCATGCCGGTTGAAAAGAAATTGGATTTGAATGCTTTCGGCAGAGTGGAGCCGCGCTATGAGAACAGAGTCTCTCTGGATCCGCATAAGAAGGATGCATATGGGGTGCCGGAAATACGGGTGCAATTCGCCTATAGCGCTCAGGATTGGGCCGTTATTGCGCAAATGAGGCAAACCTTGCTGCGGGTAGCCGCTGCTTGGGGTGCGGTCATACAGCCGCCTGGCATATGCATGCTTCCGCCGGGAGCGGACAGCCATGAATCGGGAACATGCCGGATGGGGGCTCATCCCGCGACTTCAGCAACAAATCCGTTCGGTCAGATTCATGGCGTTCCCGGTCTGTTCGTTGCTGATAATAGCGTGCTTCCGAGCACGGGGGGAGCTAATCCGACACTATCGACAATTGCCCTGGCGATCCGCACGGCTGACTATATAGCAGGGAGAAGCCCGTAATAGTGGCCGGATGCTGAGAGGGAGCGATAATTTCAAACGCCGAGCCAGGCGAGCTGTGAGGCGAGCTGCGAGAAGCGGGCTCCGAGCCAGGCGAAACATGCGAAAACGCAGGTTTTTGCTCACTTTTGGCCAGATGGAGATGAAATGCCTGCCAGAGAGCAGGCATTTCATCTTAGTTTCCCCTTTTCGGCCAACTTTTCCTTAAATACATGCTTGATCGCAGCAATTTTGCCATTAAGGCGTCTTGTAATCGAAATTCCTGCACATTCGCAGGCTTCTTCCTTCGCTCCTCCGCTCCTCCGCTCCTCCGCCGGTCGTCACGCTGTCTTCTGCCGCCTGTTCGCCTTGCTTCCCGAGCAGGGAAGCCAATTACTACCGAGTATCGTTAAGAGCTCTCCATTGAAAATGCCGTGGATGGAATCGCCTAACGGGCTGTTCTATCTTTAATAAAGGGTCTCAACAGCCTGAGCGCAGCCTGATTGGCTATGCTTTTTTTTATGGATGTGGGGATACATTAAATAAGGTCTGATGTATAATGAACGTGTACGAGAAGAGAAGATAGGCCTGTTTCCGGCGGCGCTGCAAGCTTCTTGTCTGAGAAAGGATGACCCCAATGGCACTTAATTTCCATCAACTCCACATATTCTATACCGTGGCTGAGCGAGGCAGCTTCTCGGCAGCCGCTCAAGCTCTACATATGACTCAGCCTGCAGTGACGATGCAAGTGCAGTCGCTGGAGGATTATTTCGGCACGAAGCTGCTGCTTCGCTCGACGAAACGTATCGAATTGACCGAGGCGGGCAAGGCATTGATGCCCTATGCGCGGCGCAGCATCGAGCTTATTCGGGATACCGATATGCAGATGTCCAAATTCACGAAGCAGCTGAAGGGAAGATTGCAGCTCGGCGCCAGTCTTACGATTGGCGAATATATTTTGCCGCGTCTGCTCGGTCCCTTCGGCCAGGAATACCCTCATATTGCCATTAGCATGAAAGTGATGAACACCGCTCAGATAATAGAGGAGATTACGAATCATCAGCTGAATTTCGGACTGATCGAAGCGCCTGTCAATCATCCGGATATGCACATGGAAGCGGTCATGAGCGATGAGCTGAAGCTGATCGTGCCGAAATCCCATCCGCTTGCGGAAGCTGCAAGTGTTGACATTGCCGATGTGCTCACCTATCCATTCGTACTGCGTGAGCAGGGATCGGGGACCAGGCTCGTGATGGAGGAGCAGCTGCGCAATAAGAATATTGATCCGGGCGAATTGAAGATCGTGATGGAACTGGGCAGCACAGGTGCAGTGAAATCCGCCGTAGAGGCTGGTCTTGGCATCTCGTTCGTGTCGGCTTCATCCGTCAAGCATGAGGTTGCGCTTGGACTAATCAAGACAATCCCTCTCACTGATGCCACCTTCAAGCGGCAATTTTACTCCATATATCTCAAATCCGCGCTGCTGCCAATCTCTGCTGTGACCTTCCTTACTTTTCTGAGAGAGAGGGATCTGCAGCAATGGCTGTAAACCGCGCTGATCTTCATACCCATACAACAGCTTCCGACGGCATGCAGCGGCCTGCGGACAATATTCGTCTGGCGAAGGAGGCAGGGCTTGCGGCAATTGCTATCACAGATCATGATACGGTCGATGGCATAGCGGAAGCGATGGAGGCTGGAGAGCGGCTTGGCATTATCGTGGTTCCGGGGGTCGAGATCAGTACATCGGCAAACGGCGGAGATGTCCATATTCTGGGTTATTATACGGACTGGCAGAATGAGGCATGGCGAAAGCAGCTTGGCAGCTTGCTGGATGTGCGGGATCGGCGGAATGAGATGATTGTCGAGCGATTAAGCGCCATGGGCATTACAATCACGCTGGATGAAGTGACAGAGGAGGCCCGCAAGCAGGGGAAGGACGGAGGCTCTGTCGGCAGACCGCATATCGCCTCTCTGCTGCTCGCCAAAGGGTACGTCGCTTCCATGCAGGAGGCGTTTGATGTGTATCTTGGCTCGGAAGGCAGCGCTTATGTGAACCCGCCCAGACTGCACCCGTTCGAAGCGGTTGACTGGATCAGGGACGCAGGAGGGACAAGTGTAATTGCGCATCCGGGCCTCTATGGCGATGATGGTCTGGTGGAGGAGATTATCCGCTATGGCGCCAATGGAATCGAGGTGTATCACTCCGATCATTCGCCGGAGGACGAAGCGAGGTACTTGCAGCTGGCAAAGAAATATAATCTGACCATCACGGGCGGATCCGATTACCATGGGGAACGGCAGGGCGAGGTATTCCACGGGGCCATCGGCCATCGTACCGTTGACGTCTCTGTGCTTGACCAGTTGAATCGTCGAGGCAGATGAGTGGCCAATGGTGCTCGTTAGAGCTTTATTATTGCCTTTAACAAACAGCACGGCTTGCGGGCTGCAAGCCGTGACAGGATCAGAGCATCAGCTTTTCAGCTGTGAAGCCAGCCCCTTGATGCGCTGTTCATCCGGAGTGATGAACAGCGTTTTTTGATGGTCATAGATGACGAATCCCGGCTTCGCGCCGCTTGGCTTTTTCACATGGCGAACGAGCGTATAATCGACGGGCACGGAGCTGGACGATCGTGCTTGGCTGAAGTGTGCGGCGAGCATCGCCGCTTCCTCCAGTGTCGCATCGCTGAATTCCGCAGCGCGAATAACTACGTGGGAGCCGGGGATATCCTTCGTATGAAGCCAAGTATCGCTCGGAGCCGCTGTCTTGTTCGTCAGATAGTCGTTCTGCGTATTGTTCTTGCCCACATAGATCGGTGTACCGTCAGAAGAGGTATAGCAAAGCAGAGAAGGGCGGCTGCTCTTGCGCTTCTTGCCCCCGCGCTTGGAACGGTCGCGAAGATAGCCCTGCTCCACCAGCTCCTCGCGAATCTCGCCAATATCGGCCAAGGATGCGCTCTCCAGCTGCTGAAGGAGAGAGGCCAGATAAGCCATCTCTTCCAGCGTGCGCTCCATCTGCTCCGCAACGATTGCCAAGCTGTTCTTGTGCTTCGTATACTTCCGGTAATAGCGCTGCGCATTCTCGGACGGTGTTAATTGAGGATCAAGTGTTATCCGGATCGTCGATTGCTCCTCGTCATAATAGTTGACCGCATCAATCCACGGATCACCACGCTTGATACCATGCATATAAGCTGTGACCAGCTCTCCAAGTATCCGGAATTTATCGGCATCCTTGGCCTCCTCCAGCGTTTCCTTCAGCTTCTCCAGTTTCTTCACATTTTTGTTGTGCTCGTTCTGCAGAAACCGAATTAAATCAGACACCCGCTGTTTCACTGTATCCCGCTGTGCTTTATCGCCATAGAAAGCTTCCAGGCAAAGGCTGATTGAGTTGAACGGCTCCACCTGGCCTTGGAAATGAGTGAGCTCAGTTACGGAGAATGCCGATCTGCCATTCTCGGCTGTCGTAATCGCCGGGGCATATTGATGAGCCCGGAATGCCGACATCATGTCGTTAAAAGCGGGCCATAATGCCGCTTCAGGCCTTTCCAGCTGAGCTGCGATCCCGCTGCGGAGGACGATCTCGTTCGCCAGCAATGGGCTGATGCCGCTCAGAGCTGCTACGAGCAGCTTCTCCGGTGGGAGCTCGCTGCGCGGAGTCACTTCCTCCCCCTGGGCTGACTCAGCCCCTTCCGGCGGGGAAGCTTGAAGGGCATCCGCAAATTCGGCTTCCGACCCAATGGCCAGCGGATTGCGCTTGTGCTGATCCGGCGGCGAGACATAGGGCACACCAGGCATAACAACGCGGTAGCTGCTAATCGCCGGTGTTATATGATGAATGCCGTCATGAATGGTTCGTGTTGCATGATCGATCAAAATGATGTTGCTGTGGCGCCCCATCAGCTCGATAATAATCGTCTTGAAGGAAATATCGCCCAGTTCGTCGCGCTGTCTAATATCGATATGAATAATCCGTTCATTCTCAATCTGCCGGACAGCTTCAATCAGGCCGCCCTCGCAATATTTGCGGAGCAGCATGCAGAACATGGGAGCTTCAAGCGGATTAATGAAGGACTGCTCTGTCCAGTGGACGCGGGGGTAGGTAGGGTTGGCGGATAGAAGCAGCTTGCCGCCCGTACCGCCTCCCCGGATTTGCAGGACGAGATCGTGATTGGTCGGTTGATGTATTTTATGAATGCGCGTTCCAACACAAGCTTGCAGCTCGTGTACGACAGCGCGGGTAACAATTCCATCTAAAGCCATAGTGTATAAATTCTCCTTTGTGTGCGTTCATCCCCCTATCATGCCATAAACGGGACAAAAACTTAAGTCCTTACTGGGATAATTTGCAGTTTGTCCGAATACATTTAGGCAATAAAGGCTGTCCGTCAGGCGGCAAGTAACGGAAGGAGACGGGGCATGGAACAACGGATGTGGCATCAAATGGGGACGGATGATCTGGCGCAGACGCTCAGTGCTTCATTAGAGACGGGGCTGTCACAGAGTGAGGCGACGGAGCGGCTGCAGCAGAATGGACGCAATGAGCTGTCGGAAGGCGAGAAGACATCGCCTATCGCTCTCTTCCTGGGCCAATTCAAGGATTTTATGGTTCTGGTGCTGATGGGCGCAACGCTTATTTCTGGCTTGCTTGGCGAATATTTGGACGCGATTACGATTGTAGCCATCATTGTATTGAATGCAATTCTGGGTTTCGTACAGGAATTCCGGGCGGAGCGCTCGCTTCGAGCGTTGAAGGCATTATCTGCTCCTGTAGCGAAGGTGCTGCGAAGCGGCGAGGTCGATGCTCTCCCTGCAACTGATCTTGTCATCGGAGACATTGTCGTATTGGAGAGTGGTGACCGCATACCGGCCGACCTGCGGCTTATAGAGGCGAACAGCTGTTATTGCGAGGAGTCTGCGCTGACCGGGGAGTCAGTTCCTGTGGGCAAGCATTGCATGCCGATCACCGAGGCGGAACTGCCGCTCGGCGATCTGAAAAATATCGGCTTCATGGGAACGATGGTCACAAGAGGCTCGGCCAAAGGAATCGTTATCCGCACCGGCATGGGAACGGAGATGGGCAAGATTGCCGATCTGATCCAGCAGACCGAGTCGATGGAAACGCCGCTGCAGCACAGGCTGGAGCAGCTTGGGAAAATTCTTATTGTTGTGGCGCTTGTACTAACTATTGTGGTCGTTCTGGCTGGCATTCTGCACGGCCATCCTGCCTATGACATGTTCCTGGCAGGCGTCAGCCTTGCCGTTGCCGCCATTCCGGAGGGACTGCCCGCAATTGTCACCATTGCGCTGGCGCTCGGGGTACAGCGGATGATTAAACGAAGAGCGATTGTGCGCAAGCTCCCGTCAGTAGAGACATTGGGCTGCGCGTCCGTCATCTGCTCGGACAAAACAGGCACGCTGACTCAGAATAAAATGACGGTAACAAATGTATGGGTAAGCGGACGCCAGATGGATGTCACGGGCGAGGGCTATGAGCCGACGGGAACGCTATTGGAAAGCGGGGCAGCCGTTGATATCAAGAATGATCTGCCGCTGCGCCGCTTGCTTCAGATCGCTGCCCTCTGCAACAATGCGACATTCGCGAAGGTAGAGGTTGAAGGGGATCCCAGGCGCAAGAAGGATAAGGACAATGCAGCCCATGTGGAATGGGTGTTAAAGGGCGATCCGACAGAGGGCGCGCTTACTGTTCTTGCCGCCAAGCTCGGAGTCACATCCAAGTCACTGGACGGCTTGTATGCAAGAGTGAAGGAGTTTCCCTTTGATTCGGAGCGCAAACGGATGTCCGTTCTTGTCTCCCATCAAGGGGGGCGGCTTGTCTGCACGAAGGGTGCGCCCGATATGCTGATGGAGCAGTGCAGCTATATTCTGTGGGATGGGAAGGTTGTGCCGTTCACCTCAACGCTGAAAGCAAAGGTAGTGGCAGCGGGCGAGCGAATGGCGCAGTCAGCGCTGAGAGTGCTTGGCATGGCATATCGCGATCTGCGCCCGAACGATGCCTGTGAGCATGAGGGCGAAGTGGAGAATGGGCTGGTCTTCGTTGGCTTGACGGGCATGATCGATCCACCGCGCCGTGAAGCGCGTGAGGCGATTACGACCTGCCGCAAAGCCGGCATTAAGACTGTGATGATCACCGGTGATCATCAATTAACGGCTGAGGCTATTGCAGGCCAGCTTGGCATTATGCCCCGCGGCGGGCATTCATTAAGCGGCCTGCAGCTCAGCTCGATGAGCGACGAAGAGCTGGATCGGCATGTTGACGGGACTTATGTCTACGCGCGTGTATCGCCCGAGCATAAGCTGCGTATCGTTAAAGCGCTGCAGCGAAGGGGTCATGTTGTCGCTATGACCGGCGATGGTGTTAATGATGCGCCGGCGATTAAAGCCGCTGATATCGGGATCGCGATGGGCATTACAGGTACGGATGTGACGAAGGAGGCGTCCGCACTCGTTCTTAGCGATGACAATTTCGCTACCATCGTCGCAGCTATTGAGGAAGGACGGGGCATCTATGAGAATATCCGCAAGTTTATCCGTTATCTTCTCGCTTCGAATGTTGGTGAAATCTTGACGATGTTCTTCGCTATGATAGCCGGTCTGCCGCTGCCGCTCGTGCCGATTCAAATTCTGTGGGTGAATCTCGTTACAGATGGTCTGCCGGCTATGGCACTCGGTGTAGATCAGGCGGAGAAGGATCTGATGCAGCAGAGGCCGCGCTCCGCGAAGGAGAGCATTTTCTCGCGCCGTCTCGGGTGGAAGATTATTAGCCGTGGAATATTGATCGGCGTCTGTACGCTGGGCGCATTCTGGATTACGCTCATTCAATCTCCGGATAGTCCTACGAATCTGATAGAAGCACAAACCGTTGCCTTCGCCACGCTTGTCATGGCGCAGCTGATCCATGTGTTCGACTGCCGGAGCTCAAGGTCGATTTTTCACCGTAATATATTGCAGAACAAGTATTTGGTATTAGCCGTACTGTCGTCACTGCTGCTCATGCTGGGCGTTCTCTATATCGATTTTCTGCAGCCGATCTTCAAGACTGTGCCGCTCGGACTTCGTGAATGGTGCCTCGTCATTGTCGCTGCGGGTATTCCGACCTTCCTGATGGGCGTTGGCAGCGTGCTTGGCGGAACGAACAAGAAGAAATCCAATTGGCCGCTTAGCCGCTCCGGCACAATGGCCCGTTAAGGAGGACAGCAGCCGCATGCCGGGACAGCAGTCACAGACCGGGATGCTGGGCGTTTGCCAGAAACATGAAGAAAGCTTGGCGGTGAAGATGACTGCCAGGCTTTCTTGCGGTGTATTCACACTGCCAACATCCTTTTTACAGCTCATAAGATGGAGGGGAACGGGGCCTGTCTGATTCTGTAAGCAGACCGTTCCGTGTTATAGCATGCAGTTGGCTTGCTTTCAGTCGCTGAAAGCGGATTTTTCCTTTTTACGCACTTAAGGTGGTGTCCGGCGAGTCAAGCACCAATTGTGGAAATGAGCCAAAAATAAGCAATAAGACCTATATGATCGCTGACTAAAATCGATGACTGTTCGGATGACGCCGGTCACTGGCAGATATGACGGAATTTCATGGAAAATAAAGAAGTCAGGATGCGCTCAGGGCGAGGGCATCAGCTGAATAAGAGACTATGAAATGGAGTTGACCTTGATGACAGAGCGTTCAGCAAGTGGAGAAGAAATGAATAATAACGGGCAAGAGCCGATGATAAAACTTCAGCCGGGAGGCGTTGCGCCGGTACTGAGCTACAATGTGCCAGAGCCGACCGCGTACAACGGAAGGAATTTTATCGATCTGCAGCTGCATGACGGTTACTTTCTTCCAACGAAAACAGCAGGGCAGAAATCCGCTAGCCTGCAAGCATCCCCCTCAATGAAGAGCAGCGCACCCGAAGCGTCGCCTGTAGAGGTGCTGAGAGCGGCGCAGCAATCGGGCGAGAGACTGACTTCCCGGCTCGCTAATCTGGCAGAGGAGGAAGTGCAGCGCAAAACCGATGAAGGGCAGAAGCTGAATATTCATCGTACAATGACGGGAGCATTATCCTATTCATTCCTGAACGCTGAACGGGGAGAGGAATCCGTATTTGCAGCAGCGCCATCCGAGTTCTCTGAGACAGGCAGGAACAGTTTCGTTTCATCGATGAGAATGATGGACGACGATGGAGGCATTATCGGAATGCGGCCAAGAGATGATATCGATCCGCTTCCAGATCCAGACCCTTTGCCTGATCCTATCGTCGTGTCGGTGAACATTACTTCTCCGGCTGCAGGAGGAACGGTAACCGGCCCGCATACTGGAGCGCCTCTGGAAATTCGTGGCCGCGCGTCGATCACATCGGGATTAGGAAGTGTCAAAAAGGTTGAGGTTCAGATTGGTTCCGGTGCGTTCCAGGCTGCAACGCTGTCCCCGGACGGCACATGGGTACTGTCAACTGTAGTATCAACGACAGGCTCGATAGCTATCACTGCCAAAGCGACCCACTCCGGCAATATGATTACCGCCTCCAGCAAAATAACGGTCCTGATCTCGCTGGCTCAGGCGCCCGATACAGTCGTGCCGACAGTGAGAATCTCATCGCCTGTAGCAGGCGAGCTGCTGAATACGAAAGGCGGTCCGGCCGCTGTCATTACGGTCGAAGGCACAGCCTCGGATAATCGCGGCGTAGCAAGAGTTGAGGTGATCGTCGATGGGGGTACTCCCGAGATGGCCGAGACAACGAATGGATTCGCGAACTGGAAGCGGCAGATCTCCATGCCGGCGGGCAATCATACGATTGCAGTCCGCGCTTATGATGCGGCCAACAATGTCGGCACTCATAGCGTGACTGTATATGTCGATGGCCAGCCGCCTAAGATCGGGATTACGGCACCGCTTAACGGAGCGACTTTTGCTGGAACCTTCTCTCAGGGAGCGGTCATTGAAGTATTCGGAACGGCAGAGGACGCTGGCGGGATCGACCGCGTAGAGGTATCGATCAGTGAGAATCCGGTATTTATACGTGCTGCCGAGAAGGCGACGGGCGATTGGTCGGTATGGAAAGCGACGTTCACCGTTAATTCGACGAATGTACATTCGATAACAGCGCGCGCTATCGATAAATCCAACAATGTTTCGGAGACGACGATCGGTATTAACGTGAATATTATGCCGGAAGTCAATTCCAGATTGAAGCGCCTTATCCTGGTGGAATCCTATCGCATGTCCTCCTATCTGGCGAACTATGGAGCGGGACGCACAATCAAAACCTTCTCCCTCCTGCCTGGCGAGAAGAGCAAGATCAGCATTCGCTCCTACAATCAGAATGAAGTGACGGCCAAGAGTGCAGCGACGATTCTGGATTCAGTGACGGATGACATCTCCGATGAGTTCGAGAATTCGATTGCCCGCGAGCAGGCGGATCAGAAAAATTACAGTGAAAGCAATGAGTACAAAATCGAAGGCGAAGCAGGCGTGAGCTGGGGATGGGGCAGCGCCTCGATCAGTGCGAGCACAAGCGGCGGGACGAATGCGGCGCGTGAGCAATTTGCCAAGAATGTCGTGAACAATACACAGAAGCATGTTGCGAAGGCTTCGGCAAGACGGGATGTTCAGATCAACACCACCTATGAAGAGAAGAAGACGAGCACAGAGGAAGTAACCATCGTACGTGAAATAGAGAATATCAACGTCAGCCGTACGCTGAACTTCGTCTTCCGCCAGATGAACCAGGAGTACATTACGCTGCTCCATCTTGTTGATGTGCGCGTCGGTTATTTTACAATTGATATGGTGAACGGCGAGGAGAAGAAGGTATACCGCGAAGTTACGCTGCCGCAGCTTGATGCGCTGATCAGCGAGGTGATCGTACCGGATAAAAGAATCGAGGTCCGCAATGCCATCCTCAATCAACTGATGAACGTCTTCGATTATCAGGACCGCCATCATGCATTCGTTGAGGAAGAGCCGTTCAAGAACAGAGAAGGCACCATTATCCCGCTCTCTAATTATTTGCGGATCAAGAAGGATTATACGTCGACGTACAGCGATGAGGCGAGTGGAACGACGCTTGAAGTTCCAGGCATTATTCTGTCGGCCAGCCGTCATGTGCTTCGGACAGACGGCATTGTAGTTGAGGCTTTGCTGGGCCAAGGCGAAGCGCTTGATGATTATTCCCGCAATCTCCAGGTGGAATCCGTGAGGGAGAAGGAGCTGCGCAATGAGCTGCTGGAGACTGAAATTGCGATGAAGCGGTTAGCGCTGCAAATTATGACCTCCAAGGATGGGGAAGCCGCCGAAATCTACAAAATCCTCAATCCGCAGCCTCAAGTTGTGGAGAAGAGCGAGCAGGGAAGTGGAACAACCGGACAGAACCAAGCGGAGGCTCGTTAGCCTAAGGGGGTTCGAATACGATGGATGCCATCAAGAAGAATGAAGATAAAGTGCTGAACGGCAAGTCCTTGAAGAACCGAGCGAAAGCGGCCTATGACAAAAACAAAATCAAGTGGACCTTGAATCTTGTATTCAAGCTGCTGAAGAAGCTGGTCAAGGTGCCGGTCGTGAACAAGTTTCTGGATTATCACAAAACCCATATCAAGTATTTGGGCATCGTGCTGACCTCGGTTGTCAATATGGAGCCGATCGACAAGGAGATCGAAGATATAACGATCAATCTGGATGATTATATCCGGCAGACAGAGGAAGTGCTTGCAGCAATAGCGGAGCTCCCCATGGATCCCCTCGAAGGGATGCGGAATCCCGTCATTATACTGGAGATTGCGGAGGATCCGGCAGCAGCCAAAGAATATGATGAGATGCTGGATGCGTATCAGGAGCTCGTCCAGACAGCGCTCAATGCCATTACACATTGCGCCGAGCAGGGTAGAGACATTGAACGCGATACCCGTGATCATACAAAGAATATAATCGACAAACTAAACGGAATGACCGTTGAATCGGCTATCGACCGTGTACTGATTGAGCGCAACAAGACGCGTGTTCAATTCGTTCAGCTTGATCTTATGACGCGTATCCAAAGAGTAAGAAGCCGCGCTGAGGATGCGAAGCGGGTCGTCGAGCCGTTGATTGTAGATGTAGCATTGATCGGAAGAATCAATAAAAAATAGTATTGCTGAAGGGGCAAGCCTGCGAGCCGGACCCTGCCGCCCTGCTTTATGCAGAGGCAGCAGAGAGCCGGAGCGGGCTTGCCTTTGATGTGAAAAGCATAAAATTCGAACCATGTCCAGAAGAGAACTCTCATCGTTTTCTAATAAAGCGCTAATAATCCTGTCATGCTCTGGCATTGCTGCTTCAGAGGTACATTGTGGGAATGTTTTCTGTGTTAAGGTGTTTACAGAAACAAGCCGCAATCATCCAATGCTGAGAGGAGCAATTTCAACATGAATAAGAAAAAAATCATGACAACAATAGCAGGTATCACGCTTAGTCTTACAGTAGCTTTTACCGGGAGCGTTATTGTCACGCCTCATTCTGCCCATGCTGCAACTGTGAGCGCTTCCAAAGCGGATAGAGTTATTGCGACAGGCAAACAATATCTGGGCGTTCGTTATTTGTTCGGAGCACAAGCGGGAAGAACATCCGCATTCGACTGCTCCTCTTTTACCCAATACGTATTTAAGCGGAACGGCATCACGAT
Organism: Paenibacillus oenotherae; assembly: GCF_019443105.1. Classification (GTDB taxonomy): domain Bacteria; phylum Bacillota; class Bacilli; order Paenibacillales; family Paenibacillaceae; genus Paenibacillus_Z; species Paenibacillus_Z oenotherae. The sequence goes on along the minus strand of NZ_JAHZIJ010000002.1, from coordinate 272,905 downwards.
CCCTCGCTCTTCCAAAGCACAAGCCAAGGTAGGGGTCAGAGTATCCAAAAGCCAGCTGAAGCCCGGTGATCTGATCTTCTCGGATACGAACCGCGATGGAGTTATTAATCATGTAGGCATCTACATGGGGAATGACAGAACGCTTCACACCTATCGGGTCGGAATTGGAGTAACAATCTCGAAATTCTCTGGCAGCACATGGGACAAGACCTTCGTGACAGCCCGTCGTGTCATCTAGAACCGGCATTCACATCCACATCACAAATATAGCGGATTCTGGCGTTCATAACAGGAATAGGATCAGGGGAAAGGGTGTCTCAAATGGCTTGAAATGGCTATAGAGGCATCAACCCGTCGATAAAAATAATAGCGGTACAGGATAGTGGGCTGTGATCTGAAAGAGGGACACTTTGAAAAAAGTGACACCAACTTCCAGATCACAGTCAAACCTCCTGTATCGCTATTTTTGCGAGTTATGAACGGCTTCAGCCACCAACTGATAGGATCGCTTGCGGGCCTCATGATCATAGATTTGCGCAGTAATTATAATTTCATCGGCCTGCGTCTCCTCAAGAATGATCGGGAGCTTCTTTTGTATCGCGGCTTTATCGCCAGCGATGGAATAGCTGAGCTGCTTGCGAATCAGCGCTTTCTCCTGCGGGGACCATAGAGATTCCATACTCTCCACAGGAGGATTCAACGGGCCGGTACGGCCGCGGATAAGATTCAGAAATTGCTGCTCCTGGGAAGTCGCGAGTCTGAGGCCCTCCTCCTCCGTATCGGCGGCAACGATATTGAGGCCCACCATTACATAAGGCTCGTTCAGCGCTTCAGAAGGACGGAAGCTGCTTCGATACAGCTCCAAGGCGGGCAGCAAATAATCCGGCGCAAAGTGGCTGGCAAAAGCGAACGGCAGCCCTAGCTGGCCAGCCAGCCGGGCGCTGAAATCGCTTGAACCGAGCAGCCAGACCGGAATGTCCATACCTTCGCCAGGGACAGCCCGAACGCCCATTGGCCTTGCATCGGAGTCTGTGGACAGATAAGCGCGCAGCTCCTGCAGCAGCTCCGGGAAATCCTGTCCGCCGGTGCCGAGACTGCGCCGCAGCGCGCGGGCAGCGGGCTGATCCGAGCCGGGCGCTCTTCCAAGCCCCAGATCGATCCGTCCCGGATATAGCGATTCCAGCGTTCCGAACTGCTCGGCAATAACTAATGGGGCATGGTTGGGCAGCATAATACCGCCGGAGCCTACCCGAATTGTACTTGTGCCTGCAGCAATATGGCTGATCACAAGCGATGTTGCCGAGCTGGCGATGCCCGGCATATTGTGATGCTCTGCGAGCCAATAGCGGTAATAACCTAGCTTCTCGGCATGACGCGCGAGATCGAGCGAATTCCGGAAGGAATCTGCCGGAGTTCCGCCGAGCAGTATTGGAGCAAGATCCAGAACTGAAATGCGAACATCTTTTTCCGTCATTAGAAAGTCAGCTCCTTCTCAATCATGTTGTGAGGTATCCCAGGCTGCTTATTGCGGGTTGGTCGTCCAAATGCCAGCGGTCTTGATGAACACGCGCTGTGGAAGCTTGATGGTGGCCAGAATCAGCTCCGCAACATCTTCCGGCTGCATCATGCGATCCTCGTCGCCGATGCTTAGTCCATTGTTAACAGCTAGCTCCGTGTTCACCGTACTCGGCGTGAGAGCAGTGACACGAATGTTGGATTTGCGAACCTCCTGCATCAGTGCTTCCGTTAGCCCGATGACCGCGAACTTGGAGGCGCAATAAGCCGAGCCTGTTGCGAAGCCGCGCTCCCCTGCAGTAGATGCAATATTAAGGATGGTACCGCTGCTTTGCTTCAGCATGGTTGGCAATGCCGCGCGGGTTACGTAGTAGGTGCCCATCAGATTCGTTTGAATAATATTGTTCCACTGTACAGGGTCCATATCCAGCAGCGTGCCGAACTGGGCGATGCCTGCATTGTTAATCAGAATATCAATAGAGCCAAGCTGTTCTGCCAAAGACTGAATCGCCCCATCTGCAGCTTCTTTATCTGCAATGTCTGCCGGAGCGCAATAAACCTTAATGCCATATGTAGACGTGAGCAGCGATTGGAGGGATTCCAGATCAGAGCTGTTTCTGGCAATGATACCGAGATGTACCCCTTCCTTGGCTAAGGCGATAGCAGCAGCCTTCCCGATTCCTTTGCCAGCTCCTGTAATAATCGCTGTTCTATTCTGCAGTTCCATCCTGTCAACACTCCTTATAAATGATTATAAGCCGAAAGAGAAACAAGCTGTATTCTACTTAACGAGCAAGTGCAGGTTGCGCTCTTCAACCCCTTTATTATAGGACTTGAAGAGGACGGATTCCAGTTAGGCAGCAATTTCACATTGAATAAAAATACATTTATCCGTATAATAATTCATGATCCTGAAAATATGCGGGGAAAAGGGGCAGAGATAATGGAAGGATGGGGAGAGGCAGGCATGGAAACCGGGCAGCTGCTTGCGGCAGCAGAGCGGCATGTATTGTTCACGACCAAGCGTCCGGAGGTCGTTATGGAACGCGGGGAAGGGCTATACTTGCAGGATACGGAGGGCAAGTCATATTTGGATTTTGTCGGAGGCTGGGCAGTCGTCTGTTTGGGGCATTCGCCGGATGTTATTAAGAGAGCATTAGAGGAGCAGGCGGGCACACTAGTTAATGCGAGCCCTGCATTTTATAACAAGCCTATGATTGCGTTTGCCAAGCTGTTGACGGATATTAGCACCTTCGACAAAGTATTCTTTGCCAGCAGCGGAGCCGAGGCGAATGAGGGCGCGATCAAGCTGGCAAGAAAGCACGGTTCCCGAAATTTGGGAGGGGCCTACGAAATTATAACGACCAGAAACGGGTTTCATGGGCGCACCCTTGCCACAATGTCTGCCACAGGAAAGGAACAATGGGAGCATCTGTACGAGCCCAAAGTGCCTGGATTCATACAAGTCCCCTACAACGACATAGAAGCAGCTAAACAAGCTGTCCATGCGAATACATGCGCTATCATGCTGGAACTCATCCAAGGCGAGGGGGGCGTTCATCTTGCAGAGATGGATTACGTGACCGAACTGCGGAAGCTGTGCGATGAGAAGGGGATTCTGCTAATAATAGATGAAATACAGACAGGACTTGGACGCACGGGCAAAATGTTCGCCTACGAGCATTACGGCATCGAGGCGGATATCATGACATTGGGCAAGGGAATCGGGGGAGGATTCCCGCTGTCCGCAGTATTGACCAAAGCAAAGTACGACCTGTTCGAAGCGGGAGATCAGGGTGGTACATATTCCGGGCAGCCGCTTGCGATGGCAGTTGGCCAAGCGGTCGTAAGCGAAATTATCCGCAAGAACCTGGCGGCCAATGCAGCGGAGCAGGGGAATTACATCCTGGCCCGCTTGCGCGAGATAAGAGAAAAGTATGGAATCCAGCGCATCGCTGGCAAAGGGCTGCTGCTGGCATTTGATTTGGCGCAGCCGATTGGCAGAGAGCTGGTGAATGCGTGCATGGAGGAGGGACTGCTCATCAACTCGCCTAATCCCTATACAATCCGGCTCATACCACCGCTCATCGTAACCCGAGAACAAATCGACACCATGTTCCGGATCCTCTGCAAAGTAATGGATCAACACATCCATATAGATTGAACTTATTGAAATGAACAAACAGACCGCTGCGCCGGGGGAATGTTCTTACGATCGCTGTTGTTCCCGGAATTCTTGAATTGAGGTAGTATATGGTGGAATTCCGGGAACAAAGGCGAGCGCTGGCGCTTCTCCAGAATCATTCCCCCTGCTCCGCTTAGTTGTTCTTTCACTCGTTCATCTAAATATAGAGCTTATTCCCCCCAAAGAAAGTAAAGAAGCAGTCTCAAACCGCATCATTAGCATCCAAGCATCTCAGGGACACCAACGTTAGTAGATCGTTCGTGCGAAGCACATGCAGGAGAGCGGAAGGTAGAGCGTGTCCGTAGGACAAAGCGGGGAGAGGAAGAAGAGGTGCACGGGTGCGCCGAACAAAGCGGTGTTGCTGCAGGCGATCGGGTGTCCAGAGGGCGAAGCCCTTGGGGTCCCCCTTTCCAAGGGGGATTTAGGGGGATAGGTCCAGGACAAAGCGGGGGAGTAGAGGAAAGAGAGGGCGGGTGCGCCGAACAAAGCAGCGTTGCTGCAGCGATCGGGTGTCCAGAGGGCGGAGCCCTTGGGGTCCCCCTTTCCAAGGGGGATTTAGGGGGATCATAGTACAAAAAATGCGTCAAATTATGAATAGCCTTTCCACATTCTTTGCGATATGCTATAGAAAAATTGAGAGCAATAGTATAGACTGTTGTGGGAGAAGGAGTGCAAGTTAATGAATTTCACGAAAATGCACGGACTAGGCAATGATTTCATCGTCATCGAAGGTGAGAGCAGCTTGCCGGATAATGCCTCGGAGCTGGCCTTGCAATTATGCAACCGGTACTTTGGGATCGGAGCTGACGGCTTAGTCTATATTTTGCCCTCCTCGACTGCAGATTTCCGCATGCGCATTATGAACTCGGACGGATCGGAAGCGGAGCAATGCGGCAATGCTATCCGATGCGTTGCCAAATATGTATTTGACAATGGCTTGACAGATAAGAAAGAGATCACAATTGAGACACTTGGCGCAGGCGTGCAGCAGGTGCAGCTGAATGTTGTGAATGGTGTAGTGGAGACGGTTCGCGTTGACATGGGAGAGCCGATTCTCGATGGCTTGAAGGTGCCGACAACGATCGATGCCAATCCGGTAATCAACCAGTCTATTGAAGTCGATGGACGCGAGTTCCTCTTCACAGCTGTCTCAATGGGCAATCCGCACTGTGTTATTTATGTAGACGATGCGGTTGGCTTTGATCTTGCGCAATGGGGTCCCAAGCTTGAAGTTCATCCCCTGTTCCCGCGCAAAATCAACGTGGAATTCGTTACTGTGAAATCACGCGATTATGCCGATATGAGAGTTTGGGAGCGTGGTGCGGGGCCGACGCTTGCATGCGGCACAGGCGCCTGTGCGACACTTGTGGCCTCCGTCTTGAACGGATATACGGATCGGACGGCAGTTGTCTCATTAAAGGGCGGCGACCTTAATATTGAATGGAATGCAGCGGATAATCACGTATATATGACCGGACCTGCATCAATCGTATTCCGAGGAGCGATATAAGGCAGGCATAAGAAGGAGATTAAATGATGAAACCGGATTTACGGGAAGCGCTTGGTGCGCGTATCTTAACCGGGGACGGCGCAATGGGAACCTATCTGTATCAGATGGGGTTCCCTGTCGGCGTTTCATACGAAGAATTCAACCTGCTGCGGCCGGAGCTGATTCAGGATGTTCATCGCCGGTATTATGAAGCGGGCGCACGGGTTATTGAAACCAATACATTCTCGGCCAACCGGGAAAGCTTGAACAAATATGGTCTGGATACTGATGTAGAAGCCATTATCCGGGCAGGTGTGCTGCTTGCCAGAGCGGGAGCCGGGGACGACGCTTACGTCGTAGGTGCAGTAGGCGCAATCAGAGCCGGCAAGCGGAGGAATATCCGCACATCCGAGCTTACAAGATCGTTCCAGCAGCAGATTCATGCATTGGTGGATGCTGGTGTTGACGGCTTGATTCTTGAAACATTCTATGATCTGGAAGAGATTCGGCTGGCACTTTCGATTGCGCGCAAAGCGACGAATTTGCCGGTTATTTGCCAATTTGCTGTAGAGAAGGAAGCCGTCACACAGGATGGCCATCCCCTTGCAGCTGCCTTCGAGCTTCTGCGCGATGAAGGCGCTGACGTCGTTGGCTTTAACTGCCGCAGCGGTCCGAACGGCATTCTGCGGGCGATCGATTCCGTCGAAGGCGAGATTAAGCTGCCTCTGTCTGTTTTCCCGAATGCGGGAATTCCCGACTATGTGGATGGCAAATATATGTTTACAGCATCACCGGAATATTTTGCCGAGTCCGCCCGTAAATTCGCCGATCGTGGTGCGCGGATTATTGGCGGCTGCTGCGGAACGACACCGGAGCATATTGCAGCTATAGCCGCTTCCTTGCATGGCTATGTTCCTCAATCGGTGCAGGGACAAGATGCAGCGAGTTCCCAGGAATCGTCTGTAGTTGTCATCTCATCCAAGGAGCAGCCGCAATCCGAGCCTGTTGCAGCACCGGTGCAGGAAGAAGAACCATCCATTGTTGAGCTGGTCAAGCAGCGCCATACGGTTATTGTCGAGCTGGATCCGCCTCGCGATCTTGACATTAGCAAATTTATGGCCGGAACCGCCGCTCTTAAAGCGGTTCATGCAGATGCCGTCACAATGGCAGACAACTCGCTTGCCGTGACGCGGATGAGCAATATTGCGCTGGCCTCCTTAGTCCAGCAGCATGTTGGAATTAGGCCGCTGGTGCACATCGCATGCCGTGACCGCAACCAGATTGGCACACAATCCCATATGATGGGGCTGGATGCGCTTGGTATCGATCATGTTCTCGCTGTCACAGGCGATCCGGCGAGATTCGGAGACCTGCCGGATTCGAGCTCTGTGTATGACATGACCTCTTTTGAGATGATTCGCATGATCAAGCAGCTGAACAGCGGGGTTGCATTCTCAGGCAAACCGCTGAAGCAGAAGGCGAAATTTGTCGTTGGCGCGGCATTTAATCCTAACGTGAAACATTTGGACAAAGCCGTCACGCGTCTGGAACGCAAAATCGAATCTGGCGCTGATTATATAATGACCCAGCCGGTATACGATAAAGGACTGATAGAAAGGGTCGCCGAAGCTACCAAGCATCTTTCGGTTCCGGTCTTTATCGGAATTATGCCGCTAGCAAGCGGTCGCAATGCCGAATATTTGCACAATGAGGTGCCGGGTATCCAGCTTTCGGACGAGGTTCGCGAGCGAATGAAGGGACTGGAGGGCGAAGCAGGACGCGCCGAGGGAGTCCGCATCGCCGAGGAACTGCTGGAGACCGCATTGGAGCATTTTAACGGGATCTATCTGATCACTCCATTTATGTTCTATGAAATGACGGCCCAATTGACCGAATATGTGTGGAGCAAGACAGGGAGAAAATAGCTCAAGCACTTGTTCCTAGTATGAAAATGAATTAGAATAGAGCAATGGATGCACTTGCCATGCCAAAGGCATACCGCCTGCGGACATGCTGATTCCGGTGCTGTCAGCAATGACAGCGTGGAGACGGAAGCGTGGCCGAACGTATGCTCCGGACTTTTTTCGTCAAGAATAGTGCAATGGTTCTGCTACCTTCATTATATTTGGCAGATGGAATAACTTCATCATTCTTGCGTTCATTTATACTTCGTGTTGAGCTGCTCTAGTATACACGAATTAGACCGGGGGGAGCCTGACATGGCCATTAAATTAATAAACATCGGCTTCGGAAATATCGTATCTGCGAATCGCATTATTTCTATTGTAAGCCCGGAATCTGCACCAATTAAACGTATCATTCAAGAGGCTCGTGACCGTCATATGCTCATTGATGCGACGTACGGTAGACGCACGCGCGCTGTTATTATTACAGACAGCGACCACGTTATCTTGTCCGCGGTACAACCTGAGACGGTTGCTCATCGTTTGTCGACGAAGGATGACGATCACGACGAATAGTGACGGGGAGTATTATGAACAGAGGATTGTTACTTGTATTATCAGGTCCATCAGGCGTAGGCAAGGGAACGGTATGTTCTGTGCTGAGGCAGAAGCAGGATGATCTTATCTATTCCGTATCGGCGACGACACGGGCTCCGCGTCAGGGCGAAATTGACGGCATTAATTATTTTTTCAGAACGCGAGAACAGTTTCAGGATATGATCGCCCGTGACGCGCTGCTGGAATATGCGGAATATGTCGGCAATTATTACGGCACACCGCGTGATTTCGTGGAGCGTACGCTTGATTCGGGCAAGGATATCATTCTTGAGATTGAAGTGCAGGGTGCTCTGAAGGTGAAGGAGAAGTTCCCTGAAGGAGTGTTCATCTTTCTAGTGCCGCCATCTCTGGAGGAACTGAAGGAGCGCATTACAGGACGCGGGACAGAGGCTGCCGATATTATTGACCATCGGATGTCGGTCGCTGTCGAAGAGATGAATCTGATCCGTTATTACGATTATGCTGTCGTGAATGATGAAATTGACGCTGCATGTCATAGAATTCAAAGTATCATTATTGCGGAACGCTGCCGCAAGGACCGGTTTCTTGCCGGCCTGGCTGCGAAGGTAGAAGCTTCAGAGAAAGCATGAGCGAGGTGAATAGACGTGTTATACCCATCCATTGATGAAATGATTAAGAAAGTGGATAGCAAATATTCACTCGTTGTCGCCGCATCGCGACGTGCACGAATGCTGCGTGACGGCAGCAAGTCGGAACTGTACGCACCCAAGTCACACAAATATGTCGGTGTTGCTCTTGAAGAGATCTACAATGATATATTGGTTGTAGTAAGCGGAAACAGAGAAGATTAACATGAATTCCTCAATGACAACCCTTGTGGTTGTTATTTTTTTAATTATAGGTCTGTATTCGGTCGCTTGATGCGCCGAAGCGGCAGCGTAGTAACTCGTTATTGGGAACGGGAGGGGTTAGTGACTTATGATGCATGGGAAAACGATCGTGCTGGGCATTTCGGGCGGCATCGCAGCGTACAAAGCGGCGGCGCTCTGCAGCAAGCTTGTTCAAGCAGGAGCCAATGTCAAAGTGATCATGACGGAATCGGCAGCGAAGTTTATAACACCACTGACCTTGCAGACTCTATCGCGCAATCCGGTCTATATCGACACATTCGATGAGTTTGATCCCTCTGTAGTGTCGCACATCAATCTCGCTGACAGCGCGGATCTGTTCGTAATCGCACCCGCAACGGCCAATCTGCTGGCCAAGATGGCGACAGGTCTGGCCGATGACATGCTGAGCACGACATTGCTTGCGACGACTGCTCCAATCATTGTTGCCCCTGCGATGAATGTTCATATGTATGCCCATCCTGCGGTAGAGCGCAATATGGAGCTGCTGGCCGAGCGCGGAATCCGGTTCGTGGAGCCGGGAACAGGCCAGCTTGCATGCGGTTACGTGGGCAAGGGGAGGCTCGCCGAGCCTGAAGAGATTGCGCTTGCAGTAGGCAAATGGTTCTCGCAAAGCGAGTCTTTGAAGGGCAAGAAGGTACTCATTACAACGGGCGGCACGATTGAGAGGCTTGATCCCGTTCGTTATTTGACCAATGATTCTTCAGGCAAAATGGGCTTTGCCATTGCAGAGGCTGCGCTGAACCGCGGTGCGGAAGTTACGGTCATCGCTGCGCGGATACAGGGAAATCCGCCTGCCGGAATGAACGTCATTCGTGTCGAGTCTGCCGAGCAAATGCTGCAGGAAGTGCTGGCCCGGTTCGACAATATGGATATTGTTATTAAAGCGGCAGCAGTGGCGGATTACCGTCCGGCAGCAAGAGCCGGCAGCAAGATGAAGAAAACGGATGAGCGGCTAGTCATTGAGCTGGAGCGGACGACGGATATTTTGCAGACGCTCGGAGAGCGGAAGACGGCCCAGTTTCTAGTTGGCTTTGCAGCTGAGACAGAGCAAGTCGAGCATTATGCAATGAATAAGCTGAAGCGCAAAAATTGCGATCTGGTCGTAGCCAACGACGTATCGCAGGAGGGCGCCGGTTTTAATGGGAATACGAACATTGTGCAGATCTTCGGCGAAGAGGGCAGGATTGATGCCTGGCCGATGCTGCTCAAAAGCGAGGTGGCCGATCGTCTGCTGTCGCTCATAACGGAGCGATTGAGGGGCAAGGAGGCTCGCGGATGATCGCAAAGGTTATTGTTGATGTGCCGAGCAGAGGAACCGATCGGCCCTTCGACTACGAGGTTCCGGATAAACTCGCAGGCTGGGTGGAGGTTGGCAGCAGAGTCGGTGTGCCGTTTGGCGGGCGTGTTGTGCAGGGCTTCGTCATCGGACTCGCTGAATTCGCCGATGTTGACCGGGCCAAGCTGAAGGCAATCTCGGAGCTGCTTGATCATAATCCGCCATTATCGCCGGATCTGATTGAACTGGCGCAATGGATTAGCGAGAAATACTGCTGCACGCTCACGACAGCTTTGCAAGCGATGATCCCTGCCGCTCTTAAAGGGAAAGCGGAGACGTATGTGTCGCTTGCGGAGGAGGAATGGAGTGAAGCGCCCAGTCTGCTCTCGGAAGAGAATGAATGGGTGGATTACATAAGACGGAGCGGCGGAACGGTCAAGCTGGCTGCACTGCAGGAGCGATACCCGTCAGAGGCAAGTGCTGTCAAAGCTGCGATCAGCGATGGACGGCTGCTGGAAAGGGTATCGATACGCGACCGTCTGGCTGTCCGGAAAGTATTGACTGTTTATCCGCCAAGTGATCCTGCCGCCGCGCACGAGGCGCTTGTGCTGCTTCCAGCAAGAGCGGCGAAGCAGCGGGAGGTGCTGCGCTTTATGCTCGAGCAGGACGAGCCGCTTCCTCTGCAGCGCGTAGTGGAAGAGGCGGGGACCACTGCAAGCACAGTCAGAGCCTTGGCAGACAAAGGCTTGATTACGATACGCGAGGCCGAGTTCAATCGCGATCCTTATGCCGGTCGCTCCTTCCAGCAGACCACCGCCATGTCGTTAACAGAAGAGCAGACAGCAGTCTATGATGAGATTTCGAGCGCTATAGATTCTGGGGATTCCCGCGTGTTTCTGCTTCATGGCGTAACTGGCAGCGGTAAAACAGAAGTCTATCTGCAGTCCATCCAGCATTGTCTCCAGTACGGGCGGCAAGCGATCGTATTAGTGCCGGAGATCGCCTTGACACCACAAATGGTTGAAAGGTTCAAGGGAAGGTTCGGAGATGCAGTCGCTGTACTTCACAGCAGGCTGTCCAATGGAGAACGGTATGATGAATGGCGTAAAATACGTGAACGCCGCGCACAGGTTGCTGTAGGCGCGCGCTCAGCGATCTTTGCTCCTTTTGAGCGGCTCGGGCTTATTATTATTGATGAAGAGCATGAATCCTCCTATAAGCAGGAGGAGAGCCCCAAATATCATGCGCGGGATGTAGCGGTCAGACGGGCGAGGCAGCATGGAGCGGTTGTCGTTCTCGGCTCGGCGACCCCTTCGCTGGAGAGCTATGCCGCTGCCGCCAGAAGCGGTGTTGCCGTGGAGAGGCTGGCCCAAGATGCAGGTTCGACGAGTTCAGACGCCGCCTCCCGAACCGGGGCGAATTCTCCTTCCGGACATCCGGCGGCATCGGGCAAGCCCCCTGCTCTGCTTCCTATGCCCAATCGAGTCGGCGGGCGTCCGCTGCCCAAGGTGCAGCTTGTTGATATGCGGAGCGAGCTCAAGAATGGCAATCGATCGATGTTCAGCCGCGAGCTTCACGAGGCACTCGCATTGCGCCTTGAGAGAGGCCAGCAATCGGTGCTGCTGCTTAACAGACGGGGGCATTCCACTTTTGTCATGTGCCGCTCTTGCGGGTATACGGCGCTTTGCCCGCATTGCGACATTTCGCTCACCTTTCATCAGAAGTCTCGGGCGCTCCGCTGCCATTACTGCGGTTATGCCGAGCTTGCTCCGACCCAATGCCCATCCTGCGAAAGCGAGCATATCCGGTTCTTTGGAACAGGAACGCAGCGGGTAGAGGAAGAGCTGTCCAAGCTGTTTCCCGGAATCCGGGTTATCCGCATGGATGTGGATACGACAACGGAGAAGGGCTCGCATGAGAAGTGGCTGACCATGTTCGGCGACCGGCAAGGGGATGTGCTGCTGGGAACGCAGATGGTGGCCAAAGGGCTGGACTTTCCATATGTTACATTGGTGGGCGTTATTGCCGCGGATACGTCACTGCATTTGCCTGATTTTCGCGCAGCAGAGAAGACCTTTCAGCTGTTGACGCAGGTCGCGGGCAGAGCAGGGAGGCATGAGCTGGCGGGTGAAGTGATCATTCAGACGTATAATCCGGAACATTACGCTATTGCAGCTGCGCAGCAGCACGACTATGCGTCCTTCGTTGCTGATGAGCTGAAGCACCGCCAGGTGATGTCCTATCCTCCCTATTGCAGGCTTATTCTGATTACTTTGTCTCATGAGGCGCTGCCGCTGTTGATTGCGACAGGAGAGAAGCTGGCGACTCTGCTTCGAGAGGCAGTGGCGGATATGGGGCTGGCATCTGCCGCGGGCGCGAACGGGCGATTCATTGATATTCTGGGACCTGTTGCTTCGCCGATTCCGAGAATGAAAGATCGCTATCGTTTTCAATGTATGTTAAAATATCGTGGAAACATTGACGCAACGGGAATTCTTCAAGATGCTATCCGTATGCTTTCGGATCGTCAAGGGCAGCCTCCTGTCCAAATTAGCGTGGATGTAGATCCGCAAGTTATTCTATAAACGATAGAGCACATATTCATTTGTCTAGGAGGGAAACCATTGGCTATTAAGTTTATTGTTAAAAATCCTGATTCTGTTCTTCGCGAGAAGGCGATCACGGTAACGAAATATAATGCGAATCTTCATAAATTGCTTCAAGATATGGCAGAAACGATGTACGATGCGGAGGGTGTTGGACTTGCCGCGCCTCAGATCGGGATATCCAAAAGGGTCATCGTGGTTGACGTCGGGGACGATCATGGACTGATCGAAATGGTCAATCCGGAAATAGTGGAGCAGGAAGGCGAGCAGCTGGGGCCGGAGGGATGTCTCAGCATTCCGGATCTGAACGGCGATGTGCGCCGTGCGCAGCGCATCAAGATTAAAGGGTTTGACCGCAATGGCGCACCCTTCGAGATGGAAGCGACTGACTTCTTGGCACGTGCGTTCCAGCATGAAGTGGATCATTTGAATGGCGTATTGTTCACAGATATCGCGGATTCAATCTATGACGCTTCGACACGTCCGCGTGTGCGCGGAGAGTGACGGGATGAGAATAATATTCATGGGAACGCCGGACTTCGCCGTTCCTTCATTGGAATCACTATTGTCAGCTGGACATGAGATTGTTCTGGTTGTTACGCAGCCGGATCGGCCCAAGGGCCGCAAAAAGACGCTGACGCCGCCTCCAGTCAAGGAAGCGGCGCTTCTGCGCGGACTGCGGGTAGAGCAGCCGGAGCGGCTTCGCGGCTCCGAGACGGCGTCGCTCATCGCAGAGCTGCAGCCGGATCTTATTGTTACGGCAGCTTATGGACAGATTCTGCCCAAGGCGGTTCTCGATGTGCCGCGGCTTGGCTGTATTAATGTGCATGGCTCGCTGCTGCCCCGGTATCGGGGTGGAGCGCCGATTCAGCGCTCTATAGTAAACGGCGAGAAGGAGACGGGTGTCACGATCATGTATATGGCAGAGGGTCTGGATACCGGCGATATGATAAGCCGGGTTGCACTGCCTATAGCAGATGAAGATACATCGGGAACGATGTTTGAGAAGCTTAGTATTGCAGGAGCGGAGCTGTTGATGTCCACGCTGCCTTCTATAGAAGACGGATCGGCGCAAGCTGTCCCGCAGGATGAAGCTGCGGCAACCTTCGCGCCAAACTTGACCCGTGAGGATGAGAGAATCGACTGGAGCGGTTCTGCCCGGTCTATATTCAATCAGGTCAGAGGCTTGTCGCCAATGGCTGGAGCATTCACACTGTGGAACGAAGAACCATTCAAAATATGGGCCTGTAAAGTCATTGATCGCAAGGCGGAGGCCGCAGCGATAAAGCCGGGCACAGTTATTGAGGCTGCCGGAGAAGGCATTCTCGTCGGCACTGGAGACGGTCTGCTTCTGCTGACGACCATTCAGCCAGCCGGCAAGAAGGCGATGCCCGCAGCGGAATTTCTGAAGGGCGCGAAGCTGCCCGCCGGAACACAGTTCGGCGGAGGCAACGCTTGAGCGGGCGCGAAAGGTCTGGCGGCGGACATGCCAGTGGACCGAAACGGCATCACGGCGCCCGAAACGGGCAAGGGGGCGAGCGCAAGGGCGGCGGTGATGGCAAGCCCTCGCCGAAGCCAAGTCCAAGGCAGTCAACTGCGCGTGAAGTCGCGCTGCATACACTGGTTAAAGTGGCGGAATCCCGTGCGTTCAGCAATTTGCAGCTAAACCGCTCGCTTCAAGAGGCCGGGCTGTCCCGTCAGGATGCCGCTCTTGCGACTGAGCTTGTCTATGGAACGATACAGCGGCAGCGTACGCTGGATTACCGTTTGACATCGCTTGTGTCCAAAGGATTGGACAAGCTTGCTCCCTGGGTGCTTCAACTGCTGCGCATGAGCGCTTATCAGCTGTTGTTTCTGGATCGGATACCCCCGCATGCCGCTGTCAATGAAGCGGTTGGAATTGCCAAGCGCAGAGGGCATGCAGGCATATCCGGCATGGTGAACGGCGTACTGCGCAATATGGAGCGGAAGCTCGTGGAGATGAAGAGCGGCATCAACGAGAAGGAGCCTGTACAGCGGATCGGAATCCAGCATTCCTACCCGGACTGGCTTGTTGAACGGTGGATGGAGACTTATGGTGAAGCAGAGACCGAGGCCATCTGCGCATCCAGCAATGCTGCTCCTCATGCCAGCATTAGAGTGAACAGATTGCTGGCTTCTCGCGAGAAAGCGCTGGGCATGCTTGCCGATGCAGGCTTTGAAGCGTCAGCTTCTCCGCTGGCCAGTTGCGGAATTGTCGTGCGGGGCGGCGGAAATCTGGCCAGTACGGACGGATATAACAAAGGACTATGGACTTTGCAGGATGAGAGCTCGATGCTTGTCGCTGAAGTGTGTGCGCCGGAGCCCGGCATGGCGGTCATTGATTGCTGTGCTGCGCCTGGAGGAAAGACGACTCACTTGGCCGAGATTATGAATGATACCGGCCGAGTCGTAGCGAATGACCTCCATCCGCATAAGCGCAAGCTGATTGAAGATGGGGCAGAGCGCCTTGGTCTGCGTTCCGTTCATGCGGCAACCGGAGATGCGGGAGAGCTTGCGAAGCAGCATGGAGCGGAGTCCTTCCATCTGGTTCTGCTGGATGCTCCTTGCTCAGGCCTTGGTGTTATTCGCCGGAAGCCGGAGATCAAGTGGACGAAGACCCCTGAGGATATTCAAGAGATCGCCAAGATTCAGAAGCGTTTGCTTAGGGAAGCGGCCAAGCTGGTGCGCCCGGAGGGAAGGCTTGTCTATAGCACGTGTACGATCGAGCTGGATGAGAATGAACGGCAGATCGAAGCGTTTCTGAAGGAGAATGAGAACTTCCAGCTTGATCCCCATTGGCCCGAGGAAGTGCTGGCGCCTCTTCGCGCGTCCGGCATTATCCCGGCGGAGCATTTCAAGGGAGCGGTCCAGTTGCTGCCCCAGCATTTCGGCAGTGACGGCTTCTATATCGCCCGGCTTAAAAGGGTGAAGTAAACCTCATTCAACATCGAAGCGAACGCTCATGACGGTGCTGTGGCCTGACATGGGCGTTTGTGGTAAAATAAGCGGTGGCGGGTTTGTGTGCCGCCCTAATTCCATTAACATAGAAACAGGTGTGAAACGATGAAACCATTCATCTACGACTATACGTTAGAGCAGCTTCAAGATTGGATGAAAGAGAATGGAGAGCCAGCCTTTCGCGGCGGGCAGTTGTTCGATTGGCTGTATGTGAAGCGCGTCAAGAGCTTTGAGGAGATGACGAATCTGTCCAAGGCGCTGCGCCAGAAGCTGGAGGAGCAGTTCAGCTTCGTCACGCTTTCAGAGATTACGAAGTTTGAATCCAAGGACGGTACAGTCAAGTTTCTGTTCGGTCTGCATGACAATCATGCGATTGAGACCGTTATTATGCGTCACAGCTATGGCAACAGCATCTGTGTTACGACACAGGTTGGCTGCAGAATCGGCTGCACCTTCTGTGCATCAACGCTTGGAGGCCTGAAGCGGAATCTGACCTCGGGCGAGATTGTGGCGCAGGTCGTCACCGCACAGCAGATGCTGGATGCAACGAATGAACGGGTATCCAGCATTGTCATTATGGGATCAGGCGAGCCATTCGAGAACTATGAGGCTACGATGGCTTTTCTGCGCATTATGATACATGAGAAAGGCTTGAATATCGGGCAGCGCCATATCACGGTATCGACGAGCGGCATTGTGCCGAGCATGTACAAGTTCGCAGAGGAGAATACGCAGATTAATCTCGCGATCTCCATCCATGCCCCGAATGATGTGCTGCGTTCCAAGCTGATGCCGGTTAACCGGAGATACCCGTTCCAGGATGTTATGGATGCTTGCCATGCGTACATTGCCAAGACAGGCCGCCGGATTACGTTCGAGTATGCGCTTATTGGCGGTGTTAATGACGGAAGCGAGCATGCGCAGGAGCTGGCTGATGTTCTGCAGGGTATGCTCTGCCATGTCAATCTCATCCCGGTCAATCATGTGCCGGAGCGCAATTATGTTCGGACACCGCGTGAACAAATTTTCGAATTTCACCGCATCCTTGAACGCAACAAGATTAATGCAACGATCCGCAGAGAACAAGGTCATGATATCGCAGCAGCGTGCGGACAACTACGTGCCAAACATATGGAGTCTACCGCGGGGTGATCTGATAATGAAAATGGCTTATCGAAGCGATATCGGGCGGATCCGGCTTGTCAATGAGGATCGCGCCTGGACAGAACAGACCGATACAGATCTGGTTGTTGCTATCGTCGCCGACGGGATGGGAGGCCATCAAGCCGGCGATGTGGCAAGCCAGCTTGCTGTAGATACGTTTCGGGAAGCGCTGCAGGGAACGCCATCGACGCTGACGCTGGACGAACGCAAGATTCTTATTCGTCAAGCAATTCTGCAAGCTAACGAAGCGGTCTATGACATGGCTTCGCGCAATAAGCAATATCATAATATGGGAACTACAGTTGTTGCAGCGCTGCTGCAAGCCGAGAATGGCGTTATTGGTCATATTGGCGATAGTCGAGCGTACAAATGGAGAGACGGGGTATTGTCCCAATTGACAGAGGATCATACTTTGGTCAATGAGTTGGTGAAGTCAGGTCAGATTACAGCTGAAGAAGCGGTGAACCATCCGCGGCGCAATGTGCTCACCAGAGCGCTGGGCACGGATGAGCTGGTAGAGGTGGATGTCAGAGGCATTCCATGGGCGCCGGATGATCTGCTCCTGCTCTGCAGCGATGGCTTGACAACTATGGTCAGCGAGGAGCAAATAAGCCAGACGCTTCAGGAGGACGAGCTGGATCTGGACGCCAAAGCGGACAGGCTCGTAAGTTTGGCGCTTCAAGCCGGTGGGGACGATAATATAACCGTCGTTCTGCTGCATCATGCCGACGACACAGAGCAAGAGGAGTGAACGACATGATAGGACATGAATTAGCCGGGCGTTATGAGATTATGGCCCGTGTCGGCGGCGGCGGTATGGCGCTTGTATACAAGGCGCATGATGTTCTTTTGAATCGCAAGGTCGCTGTTAAGGTGCTTAGGCAGCAATTTGTCCATGACGAGGAGTTTATTCGCCGCTTCCGCCGGGAGGCACAATCGGCAGCGGCATTATCACATCCCAATGTGGTCAGCATCTATGATGTCGGACAAGAAGATGAGACGCACTACATCGTGATGGAGTATGTCGAGGGCAACAATCTGAACGAGATCATTCAGCAGCGTGCGCCACTGCAGACTGAAGAAGCGGTTCGTATTGCCGTGCAGATCTGTGATGCGCTGGAGCACGCTCATCATAATCAAATCATTCATCGCGATATTAAACCGCATAACATACTTATCGGGAAGAACGGCCGGGTTAAAGTGACTGATTTCGGTATTGCGAGAGCGGTAACTTCTTCTACGATCACGCAGACGGGCTCTGTTCTTGGTTCCGTTCATTATTTCTCGCCCGAGCATGCCAAAGGAATCAGCACCGGAGAGAAGTCGGACTTATACTCATTAGGTATTGTGCTGTATCAGATGCTGACCGGGCAGCTGCCGTTTCTCGGCGAGAGCCCGATAAGTGTCGCGCTCAAGCATTTGCAAGAGACGTTCGAGGAGCCGCGTATCGTTAATTCTTACATACCCCAGAGCGTCGAGAATGTTATTCTCAAGGCGATGCGGAAGAATCAGAATGAACGCTATCGTTCAGCAAGCGAGATGCTGCAGGATTTGGAAACCTGCCTGCAGCCTGAACGTTTGAATGAACCTAAGATCACTTTCAACAACGACACATCAGATTTGGACGAAACACGCATCATGCCGGCAATCCGCGGCAGTATTATGGATACGCTGGCAGCTGCGCCCGTAGCCGGAGGACGCAATGACAAGGCAGCTGCACTGCCGCCGGAACAGGAGGAACGCTGGGATTCCAGCGGACTTGATGATTCGCGCAAGCGCAAATGGGTGAAGCCTGTTATAACGGTTGCTTCTACACTGATTATTATTGCTCTTGTTTTCTGGGGAGCGAGAACGGTGCTGGGATGGTTTGACGAAGAAGAGGTGGATGTCCCTTATGTCGTCAATATGACGGAATCCGATGCGCGGGCCAAGCTGGAAGCGGCGGGCTTGAAGGTAGAGGATCCTTCGGTCTATATGGAGAAGGAAGGGATCGAGAAGGATATCGTCTATGATCAATCGATAGCTAACCAGAGAGTTAAAGTTGGCGCATTCGTCAAGCTGTTTGTCAGCTCGGGGCCGAAGCTGGAGAAGGTCTCCGACTATACCGGGCGTGTCTTCAATGAGGTTTATGATGAGCTAATGAGTCTGGGCGTATCTGATGATCATCAGATTGTTAAGGATGAGGTGTATAGCGATGAAGCGCCGGGAATCATTATCAAGCAGACGCCGTTAGCGGGCGACTCCTTCGATCCCAAAACAGCGACTTTCACCTTTACAGTAAGCAAGGGCAAAGAAACCTTCCCGATGCCTAAGGTAGTTGGATTGTCTGAGAAGGACGCCATCAAGCTGCTGAAGTCGAAGGGGCTGAAAATCAACGACGATAACATCGTTCGTGAAGAGAGCTACAAGCCTGAGGGCGAGGTGCTCGCTCAGCATCCATATGAGGAAGGCGATCCCGTGTCCGAAGGCGCAGAGATCACATTAACGATCAGTTCCGGCTTGCCTAAGGACGCACTCGAATATACGTACAATATTATGATCTCGCCTGCCCAGGCGGACAAAACGAGTGAGATTCGAATTGTCTACAGCGATGCCCGTCAAGAAAATGTGGAGTGGGGCAAGCGCAAAATTAAAGATACGCAGACATTCTCCGTGAAAGTCGTGCTTTCGCCAAATACAGAAGCGATGGTAACGATTTATCGGGACAATCAGCTGGTCGATACTTTTACGAAAACGTATGACGAAGTGAAATCCGGCGATAATTCCATGCCGGAGACAGTTCCAGGTGAAGAGCAACCGGTCACTGAGCCGGCTCAGACCGAGGAGATTGAAACAGATGACGGTACAATCCCGCAAGAACAGCAGCAACAGCAATAGCAGCAATAGCAGCAATAACCAGGTTGGAAGAATCGTTAAAGCTTTGAGCGGTTATTATTATGTGCTGCCTGAAGGGGCCGATAAAGATTCGGCACCTATTCAGTGCAGAGGACGGGGAATATTCAAGAAACGGGGCGAATCGCCTCTTGTCGGCGATTTGGTGGAGTATGGGGCGACTGAGAATGGCGAAGGAACTGTTAATGCTATTCTGCCTCGCACCTCGGAGCTCATTCGACCGCAAGTGGCGAATATCGACCTTGCCGTTCTTGTATTCTCCATTACGGAGCCCTCGCTTAATCTATCCCTGCTGGATAAATTTCTCGTACATATCGAGCATGCCGGCATACAAGCTTTGCTTTGTCTGAGCAAGCAGGATCTTGCCCATGAAGGCGCGGATACAGAAGAGGCGCAGCATATGATGCAGGAAGTAAAACGGATTTACGAGCCGATCGGATATGAAGTGATGACAACAAGTTCCCGTCAAGGCGCTGGTACAGGGACGCTGCTGGAACGTCTTCAAGGGCATCTCTCGGTGTTTGCCGGCCAGTCGGGTGTGGGCAAGTCATCGCTTCTTAATGCGCTCGTGCCGGGGCTTTCGCTGGAAACAAATGCAATCAGCAATAAGCTCGGAAGAGGCAAGCATACGACCAGGCATGTGGAGCTGATTAATATCGGCGGCGGTTATGTGGCAGATACGCCAGGCTTTAGCCAGCTTGATTTCACTGAGCTCGGGATCGAGGAGCTGGGAAGCTGTTTTCGGGAAATGCGCGAGCTGTCGTCTAACTGCAAGTTCCGCGGATGCACGCACATGCATGAGCCGGAGTGCGCGGTGCTGGATGCGCTGGAGGACGGCATAATTGCATCAAGCCGATATGAGCATTACTCGCAGTTCATGGCAGAAATGAAAGACAAAAAGCGGAGGTACTAACATGACGATCATCGCCCCATCCATATTGTCTGCAAACTTTGCAGCACTTGGAGAAGATGTTAAAGACGTAGATCAGGCGGGAGCCGATTGGATTCATATTGACGTAATGGACGGGCATTATGTACCGAACTTAACCTTTGGTCCCCTCGTCGTAGGTGCCATCCGTCCTTATACGAAGCTGACCTTTGACGTGCACCTGATGATCGAACGCCCGGAGAACCTTATTCCGGCATTCGTAGAAGCCGGAGCGGATCGCATTACGGTTCACGCGGAGACATGCCCGCACCTGCACAGAGTTGTTGGAATGATTAAAGAAGCCGGTTTACCCGCTGGCGTTGCGCTCAATCCGTCCACGCCGCTGTCTGCGCTGGACTGTATTGTGGACGAGCTTGATATGGTATTGCTTATGACGGTAAACCCGGGCTTTGGCGGCCAGAAGTTTATTACTCAGTCTCTGGCTAAGCTTAAAGCGCTTCGAGCGATGCTGGATACGCGTGGATTGAACGGCATGAATATTCAGGTCGATGGCGGCATTAACGCTGTGACTGCGCCACTCGTCCGTGAGGCTGGAGCAAACGTATTAGTGGCAGGCAGTGCCGTATTTACGGAGCAGGATCGCAGAGCTGCAATCGCCTCTCTCAGGTAGTCTTATAGGCTGCTGTCAGCACGATGGAATAGGACAATCCAATACCGCATAGTATGGTTACATGAACGAATGTTCTTGTAGCCTTTTTTTGTATCGGAATGTATAAATTTTCTTCTATGCTATTCTGATATTCAATGGCGAGAAGTCAGTGCTTCGCTGCAGCTTTGACGGCATGGGCCGTTTCTTCTTGTGCGCAGCATTATGGAAAAGGCGTCATGATTGTTCGAGAATGTTGACAATGAGGTTTCCTTATAAGTTTGAGGAGGGGTGGAGCATGAAGTTTTATACAATCAAGCTGCCAAAGTTTTTGGGCGGGTTTGTCAAAGCAATATTGAACACGTTCCAAAAAAACTAACGCTTGAAGACAATCTGCCGATTGTGCTCGTTAGAAAGCAACCCCAGCGAAAGCAGCCGACCGGGCCGCGGGCGGCTGTTTGCGGTGCCTCGATCATGCGCAATTAAGCACAAAAAAAAGCACCTGAAAATCGGGTGCTTCTTCTCTATGACGAAAAGTCATTATACACGAGTTACTTTACCTGCTTTAAGAGCACGAGTGCTAACATAAACGCGTTTTGGTTTGCCGTCCACCAGGATGCGAACTTTTTGAACGTTTACGCCCCAAGTGCGGCGGTTTTTATTGTTTGCGTGAGAAACGTGGTTACCTTTTCCTGGGCCTTTGCCAGTAAGGAAGCATTTGCGAGACATGGAATACACCTCCTTTAAAATTTATCGCGAAGCTTCATGAGTAGCTGTCATGGAAGTGAAAAACTACTTCGAAAGCATGCGCTTAGTTTTTCGCGAAGCTCTACATAATAACTGTAATGTATAATCTTCATGCGAGATAAACTCGCTTAGGAAGCAAGGGAAACCCCATTGCAATAAACATACTTGAATATAATAGCACAACTTATCCGTTCCATCAAGCTTCTGCATGACCGTTTTATAATGCCTGTGATGGAGGAAAAAGCAGAAATTCGTCGATTGAGCATGACTAGGCTTCTATATCGCCGACATTTATAGTACAATGTTGATTAGTCCATAATATTTCACATAAAGGAGTGGCTTCCATGCCTCTGCAGCTTAACTCGGAACTTGGAAATGTAATCATTTCGGATCACGTCATCTCCGTACTGGCGGGGTCAGCGGCGCTGGATTGTTATGGACTTGTCGGGATGGCCTCGCGCAAGCAATTGAAAGATGGAATTGCAGAGCTGCTGGGCCGCGACAATCTTTCTCGGGGCGTAGAGATTCGCCGTGAGAATGATCAACTGCACATCGATTTATACATCATCGTAAGCTATGGAACAAAAATATCAGAAGTAGCGCATAATATTCAATCAAAGGTGAAGTATGTGCTGAATGAAGTCGTTGGCTTGCAGGTCGACCATGTTCATATTTTTGTCCAAGGCGTGCGTGTATCTGGTTAGGAAGGGGAATTGACGTTGAGTAAACGCTTTATTAACGGATCAGACCTTGCAGGGATGGTGCTGACAGGAGCGGAATGCTTGCAACGTAACGTGGAACGCGTAAACTCGCTTAATGTGTTCCCGGTTCCTGACGGCGACACCGGAACAAATATGAACTTAACGATGACATCGGGCGTTCGAGAGTTGCAAAGCAAGCCATCCAAAGCAGTAGGGAAAGTTGCGGAAGCGCTTTCTAAAGGACTGCTCATGGGGGCACGGGGGAACTCCGGCGTTATTTTGTCTCAGTTGTTTCGCGGGTTTGCTAAGAGCCTGGCCAGCCTCGAAGAGGTTGGCACGTTACAATTTGCCGCAGCACTGCAGAACGGTGTTGACATGGCATACAAAGCAGTGGTGAAGCCGGTTGAGGGGACGATATTGACCGTTGCCAAGGAAGCTGCCAAGCATGCTGTCAGTTATTCACGCCGAACAAGCGATATGCTTGAATTGATGCGTGAAATTCACGAGAAAGCTAATGAGGCGCTTCAGCGAACGCCTGATCTTCTTCCTGTGCTCAAGCAGGTTGGGGTGGTGGATTCGGGAGGCCAGGGTCTCGTATATATTTACGAAGGATTTCTACGTGCGATCTCTGATCCGAACGGATTGGGCAAAGGGGAATGGATGCCGACTGAAGCGGCTTTGCCTGAGCAGGTTGCGCCATCGAGTGCGCCTCATATCGCTCCGGCTGTACATAACCCGGTCCATGCGCAATCCCGTCTTTCGACTGAAGAGATAGAGTTTTTATATGATATGGAGTTTTTCATCAACCGCAAATCGGCACTGACATCTGCCCTTAAATTTGATGAGGCGCTGTTCAAAGGGATGTTAGCCAGAGATGGCGACTCCATTCTTGTCATCGTTGACGATGATATTATTAAAGTGCATGTTCATTCCCGCAAACCAGGCGATGTGTTGAACTATGCCCTCCCGTACGGCGAGCTGACTGACATTCATATTCTTAATATGCGTGAGCAGCATCGCGAGATCGTCTCAGGAGATACCGTTCATGGGGGAATTGCCGACGAAATGGCCGAAGCTGCTTCGACGAGTGTTGAGGATGCGGCATTGGGACTTGCTGTTACCGAAGTGTTGACAGGCGCAATGGCCGATTCCGCCAAGGCGCAGCAAGCACATGAATGGGCACCGTACGGCATTATTGCAGTGGCGATGGGCGAAGGGATTGCTTCCATTTTCCTCGAGAACAACGTAGATGTTGTCTTATCCGGCGGACAGACGATGAACCCGTCTACTGAAAATTTTGTCCATGCGATCGAATCATTGCCGGCGGAGCATATTTATCTGCTGCCTAATAACAGCAACATCATATTGGCTGCACAGCAAGCAGCGGAATTGTGCGAGCGCAATGTGACAGTCATTCCGACCCGGACAGTGCCGCAGGGACTAGCCGCAGTTCTTGCTTTCAGAGATGAGGAATCATCGGAAGCGAATGCGGATGCAATGACGGAAGCAGCCAAAGCGGTACAGTCTGGTCAAGTAACACATGCAGTAAGAGATACATCCATCGACGGCATCGATATTCGTGAAGGCGACTACATCGGCATCATGGAGAAATCGATCGTCTCCGCTTCTTCCAGCCTGCAGGAAGCTTGCCGGACACTTCTCTCACGCATGCTGGATAATGGGGGCGAGCTTGTCACCGTGCTTACAGGCGAACAGGCAAGCGAGGAAGAGACCTCTGCGCTGACGGATTGGGCTCGCGAGACGTATCCCGATGCAGAATTGGAAGTGCATGAGGGCGGACAACCATTGTATCCTTATCTTTTTGCAGTCGAATAGGGGTGGCTTATATGGGGAAAGTGAAAATTGTAACAGACAGTACGGCGGATATCCCATTGGAAATACGCCAGCGGCTGGACATCGAAATGGTGCCGTTGAAAGTGATCTTCGGGGATGAAGCGTATCTGGATGCTGTTGAGATCAGTCCAAGCCAGTTCTATGAGAAGCTGATAAGTTCGCCGATCGTTCCTACTACTTCGCAGCCATCACCGCTTGATTTCGTGAAGGTCTATGAAGATATCTTGAAGGAGGAGCCCGATGCATCGATTATATCGATTCATCTGTCCTCTGCGTTTAGCGGTACGTATCAATCGGCTGTACTTGGCCATTCCATGCTTGAAGTAGAGGGCGATGTCACGATTATTGACTCCAAGACGGCCTCTTACGGGTTCGGCATAATGGCGATCAAAGCAGCAGAGATGGCTGCGGCAGGGGAGTCTAAAGAAGCCATCCTGACAGAGATCGAGCGGCTTCGCCTGGATAAGCAGATCTATTTCCTGGTCAATACGCTGGAATATTTGCAGAAGGGCGGACGAATCGGCAAAGCAGCGGCTCTGTTCGGTTCCATCCTGAATGTGAAGCCTATCCTTACGGTTGATGAGGAAGGGATGGTTACAGCTGTTGATAAAGTGCGTGGACAGAAGAAGGCGATGCAGCGTATTGTGGAGCTGTTCAAACGGGATTTCGGACAATCTCCAGTCAATATGATCATCGGCTGGGCGCATAATGACGAGCTGGCGATGGAGCTGGCTGAGTTGGCGAAAGCGGAGCTTAATGTCCACAGCATTGGCAAGACCGAGATTGGATCGGTCATTGGTACGCATGTCGGTCCTGGAACGGCTGCGTTATTCATTAACCGGGTGTGAGGTTGAAAAGATGAAGCTGGATCAAATAACAGTCCGGCAAATTAAAGGCGTGAGCGCTCAGAAGGAACAGGAGCTTCACGCCTTTGGCGTCCATACAGTCGCAGATTTGCTGGACTATTTTCCCTTCCGATATGAGGATTATAGAATTCGCGGTTTGGCGGAGACGAAGGACGGAGAGAAGGTCACGGTACAAGGCAAGATCATGGGAGCGCCGGTCATGCAGCGTTATGGCCGGGCGAAATCACGGCTAACGTGCAAAGTTGTAGTGGACGGCGTATTAGTAACAGCTGTTTGGTTCAACAGGCATTTTTTGCAAGAGCAGCTTGTTCCGGGACGGGAGGTTGTGCTAACCGGCAAATGGGAGCAGCGGCGTCTGCAGCTAACGGTGTCAGATTCTGAATTTCCCGACAAGGGAACGGCCAAGACCGGGACGCTGCAGCCTGTTTATTCAGTAGGAGGCAGTCTTACCCAGCCATGGATGAGGAAGACGATGAAACAGGCTATAACCCAATTTGGGTCTCTGATCGAAGAAATGCTTCCTGTGGAACTGATCGATAAGCATCGGCTAATGCCTCGTTCAGAGGCGATCATGCGAATTCATCAGCCGGACGATACAGCCGCAGGACAAGGAGCGCGGCGCAGGCTGGTATACGAGGAACTGTTCCTGTTCCAGCTTAAGCTGCAGGCTTACCGTTCGCTTAACCGGAGCCGCAAAGACGGAGTGGCCATTGTTGTAGACCCAGAGATTATCCGTTCCTTCGTGCGGACACTCCCATTCGAACTGACTGATTCCCAGAAGAAGGTTGTTAATGAGATACTGGCTGATATGAGGCAGCCCTCATGTATGAACCGTCTGCTGCAAGGGGATGTCGGCTCAGGCAAAACGGTAGTGGCGGCTATTGCGCTGCTCGCAGCGGTTAAGGGCGGCCATCAGGGGGCACTGATGGTGCCTACAGAGATACTGGCTGATCAACATATGCGATCTCTCCAGAAGCTGTTCGAGCCTGTTGGCCTGCAGGTTGCTCTGCTTACCGGCAGCATGACGGAGCGCAAGCGGCGGGACGTGCTGGCAGGGCTGCAGATGGGTCTGATCGATATTATCGTCGGGACGCATGCCATAATCCAGGACGGTGTTGTTTTCCGCAGTTTGGGCCTTGTCGTCACTGATGAGCAGCATCGTTTCGGCGTTAATCAGCGAAGTATTTTGCGTCGTAAAGGGATGAGTCCGGACGTGCTGACCATGACGGCAACACCAATTCCGCGGACACTTGCGATCACCGCATTCGGCGATATGGATGTGTCAACTCTGCGTGAACGGCCGCATGGGCGCAAGCCGATAAAGACTTATTGGGTCAAACATGGGATGCTGGATCGTGTACTGGGCTTTATTCGGCGCGAGGTTGATGCGGGAAGACAGGCTTATTTCATTTGTCCGCTTATTGAAGAATCGGACAAGCTCGATGTCCAGAATGCCATAGATTTGCACATCCAGATGGGGCAGGCATTTCCTGACATGCCGATCGGTCTTCTTCACGGCAGACTGGGAGCGGCGGAAAAGGATGAAGTCATGCGCGCCTTCAGCGATAATGAGATAAAGGTGCTGGTCGCAACAACAGTCGTGGAGGTCGGCGTTGATGTGCCCAATGCGACGCTTATGATTATTATGGATGCGGAGCGCTTTGGACTGTCTCAGCTCCATCAGCTCCGCGGCCGTGTAGGGCGTGCAGAGCATCAGTCCTACTGTGTTCTCATTGCAGACCCGAAGTCAGAGATTGGCCGTGAGCGGATGAAGGTGATGACCGAGACTGATGACGGATTCGAAGTGTCCAGAAGAGATCTTGATTTGCGGGGGCCTGGAGATTTCTTTGGCACAAAGCAAAGCGGGGTTCCCGAGTTCCGGCTCGCTGATATGGCCGCTGACTTCGCAGTTCTGGAGGAGGCCCGTGACGATGCGGCGGATCTAACCACCCGTCCGGAATTTTGGTCTGACGCCATCTATGCAAGGTTGCGGCAGCGGCTCCAGAGTGATCAACTTTTTCAGGGGGAGCTTTTGGACTAGTTTTTTTTGCAACTGCAGCGGCATATAGTAGAACGAATGGCTGCTTGTTATAGCCAGACGGAGGTGCTAATCCGCTAATGAGCTACACGAAATATGGAATTCGTCCGGAATTCGTCGAGCGAGTGAAAGTTAAGATGAAGAACAAGGCAGTCAAGGAACGGATTAAATTGGCATTGGATGGCGTGAACAAATACGATTTGCAGGATCGGGCCAAGGTGAAAAGACTAGTCCGGACATCTGCGAAAATATTGCAGGAAACATTGACAGAGTCGCAAGAGGAGCAACTGATCTCCTTCGTGCTGGGCCAACGAATCGATCCCAATAATACATTGCATTTGTTGAAATTATGGGCGATGTTCCGCTGATCACAGGATCAGCGGTTTTTTTTGTCCGTTTATTCCTCGAACGGCGCTATGCAGGACGGATCGTCATTGGCGACATAGCCTACCTTGGGCGACACAGGATAAGCCTCCAGCTCAGCAGCAGCAGCATAAGGAACCAACAGCTTGCCCAGTGTTTCTTGATCCTGCGTCGAGCGATCCAGCCATGCTGCCTCGTCTTCCCGTTTGAGAATGACCGGCATCCGGTTATGGATGGGGGCCATGAGCTCATTCGGCTCAGTTGTAATAATGGTGCAAGTACTGAGTTTGCTTCCGTCCGGCATCGTCCAAGTATCATAGAGCCCGGCCATGCTGAACACCTCTCGCGTGCGCAGCGCAATGCGCATGGGCTGCTTGCCCGTTGAAGTCTTCTTCCATTCATAGAATCCGTCTGCCGGTATGATGCATCGCTTGCGGCGTACCAGCCCCTCGAAAGCGGGTTTGCTCCATACGGTCTCAGCCCGGGCATTCAGCATTTTGCTGCCGTATGAAGCATCCTTGGCCCAGGCAGGAATAAGGCCCCATTGCAGCAGTCCCAGCCGATTCGCATGCCCGTCATTAACAACCGCATAGACCTTCTGCGTGGGGGCAACGTTGTACCTGGGCCGCTGAAAAGGGATAGAAACCTCCCCGATCAAATAGCGAAGCATTAATTCCTCGATAGAAATGGTTATCGTGTATCTTCCGCACATTCTGACCATCCTTCCTTCAATCATAAGCGATAAGCAACAGCAGCCCTCTTTGAATCGGAGGTAATTAATTCAATCAACAGTAAACCTCATTAAATAGGATAAAATGTTAAAAAACTCTAAAAAAGCTAGTAATCCTAAGATAAACCAAGGTAAGGGCGTCGTTAAGTGCAAAAAAAGGCTTTTTCCAAGATTTAACGCAATTGTATTCATCCTGTATGATTGAAAAGTGTTAAAAGCGGTTTCAATCTTGAGAAGGGACGGCATCCATTTAGGCTTTGTTGTGTAATAGAGAAACGTTAAGCATGTTGCTGACAGATTACCGGAAAACACATCGAGGGTCAACCTCCACTACATAACGAAAAAAATGCAGCCGATTCTCAAGGTCGAAAATTCTTTGTAAACACAGAAAAAAAGGAACGAAGGGTGGTTCGACAAGCTATATGAACAAGAAGAATGTGCTGACTCTGCTCGTCGCGATGACTATGGTGTTCACAATGGCAGCATGCAACAGCGGCAATAACGACGGAAAGACGTCCACGGAAAACACATCAGACGCCAAAACAAACAATGCTAACACTTCAACCACGCCTCCTGCAGAGGAGGAAGAGGAGCTGCTTCCTGAGCCGGATGCAAAGGAATTGACCGTATGGTCAGCAGGAACCGAGAAAGCGCTAGTTGAGGAAGCTGGCAAAGCATTTAAGGAAAAGTACGGTATTGATGTTAAATTCGAAGATGTTGGTCCTGACAAATCTTTTGACAAAATGGTTACTGACGGACCAGCAGGAGTAGGCGGAGACCTGTTCCTGGGTGTTCACAACCAGCTTGGAGTCGGTACGAAAGCAGGCATTGTTCTCCCTAATGATTTCCACGAGGAAGAGACCAAAGCTAACAACAACCCAGTGACGATTGATGCTTTGACATTAGATGGCCTGCTCTACGGCTACCCGCTTTCTGTTGAAACGATTGGCTTGTATTATAATAAGGATCTGGTGCCTAACGGCGAGGCTCCCAAGACTTGGACGGATGTTATTTCATTCGCTAAACAATTCAACGATGTCAAAGCTCAAAAATATGCCTACATGTGGAAGATGGGTGACTTCTACTGGACATGGGGCTTCTTAAGCGGCTATGATGCTTACGTTTTCGGCAACAATGGCACGGATCTCAATGATATCGGTCTTAATTCAGACGCTGCGATTGAAGGGTTCAAGTTCTACCAAAGCCTGAAGGAAATTTTGCCGCTTGCAACAGCTGATGTAACGGATGATATTAAAACAAGCTTGTTCACATCCGGCAAGCTAGCTATGAATGTTAGTGGTCCTTGGCAGGCAGCTGAGTTCAAGACTAATGTGAAAAATGTTGGTCTGATGGAATTCCCTACTTTGCCTAATGGCAAGACAATGAAACCTTTCTCAGGTGTTAAAGCATTCTTTGTAAATGCGAATTCGAAATATCCTAATGCCTCCAAATTATTCGCTCAATTGATAACATCTGAAGAGTTTCAACTGAAAAACTTCGAATTGTTCGGCAATCTTCCTTCCAATACCGCTGCAGCTAACAATGAGAAAATTACTTCTGATGAATTCTCATCCACTTTCTTGAAAATATTCGACAGCTCCATTCCAATGCCAAAAGCAGCGGAAATGACAGCAATGTGGAGTACCAGTGAGGCTACTTTAGCAACATTGTGGAATGAACAGGCAGATGCGAAGACTGTTCTTGATGACTGGGTTGTCAAAATTAAAGATGGAATCGCGAGCATGAATAAATAATTTTGCGATAGCTGCTCTGCGTTTAGTTTAAGAAATATACCTACAGGCCTTCTCTGCGGTCATCTTAGTGATGAGCGAGAGAGGGTCTCCTGTGTTTCTGTGATCTTTAAAGGCCGGTACATGCTCTGTGGTTTGAAATTGGAAAGGATTTCTATTATACTTTAAAATCTCAAGACAGTACGTTTTTCGAATGATGGAGTCCCACAGTAGCGAAAGGGTGGTTCAACAGACTTATGAACAAGAAGAATGTGCTGATTGTGCTCGTTGCCATGATTATGATGCTCACATCGGCAGCATGCAGCAGCAAAAACGACGGAAAGACAGCAACAGAAAACGCATCTGGTGCCAAAACTGACAATGCTTCATACTCCCCTCTAGATGAAGAGGAGCTTCTCCCCGAGCCAGACACAAAGGAATTGACGGTATGGTCAACCGAAGCGGAGAGAGCGCTAGTGGATGAGGCGGGCAAGGCATTCAAAGAAAAGTATGGTATTTCTATTAAGTTCGCAGAGGTTGGTCCAGACAGATCTTTTGATCAAATGGTTACTGAAGGGCCAGCGGGAGTAGGTGCTGACGTATTTTTAGGCGTGCACAATCAGCTTGGAATCGGTACAACAGCGGGTGTTATTCTCCCCAATGATTTTCATGAGGAAGAGACTAGAGCGAGCAACAACCCTATCGCAATTGATGCTCTAACGATGGATGGCTTGCTATACGGGTATCCGTTGTCTATTGAAACGATTGGCTTGTATTATAATAAGGATCTGGTACCTAACGGCGAAGCGCCTAAGAGCTGGACGGATGTAATTGCATTCGCTAAAGAATTCAACGACCCCGCAGCTCAAAAATATGCTTATATGTGGCAGATGGGCGATCTGTACTGGACGTGGCCTTTCTTCAGCGGCTATGATGCTTATATTTTCGGCAACAATGGCAATGATATCAATGATATCGGGCTAAATTCAGATGCTGCGATTGAAGCGGCCAAGTTCTATCAGAGCCTGAAGGAAATTTTGCCGCTTGCAACAGTTGATGTTACGGCAGACATTAGGACAAGCCTGTTTGCCTCCGGCAAGCTGGCCATGAACGTCAGTGATGCGCGGCAAGCAAATGAGTTCAAGCATGATTTGAAAAATGTTGGTTTGATGGAATTCCCTGTGCTGCCAAATGGCAAAGCAATGAAGCCTTTCTCCAGCATCAAAGCCTTCTTCATAAATGCGAATACGAAATATCCGAATGCATCCAGATTGTTTGCTCACTTGATTACATCTGAAGAGTTCCAGATGAGAAATTTTGAACTGTTCGGCAATCTTCCATCCAATACGGCAGCAGCCAGCAATGAGAAAATTACTTCAGATGAGTTCTCAGCCACTTTCATGAAAATATTCGCAAACTCCATACCAATGCCCAAAGCGGCGGAAATGGCTGCCCTATGGAATACGCAACAGGCTACTTTCGGAATATTGTGGGATCATCAAACGGATGCCAAGACAGTTCTTGACGATTGGGTCGTCAAAATTAAAGACGCAATCTCGGTTATGAATAAGTAATTTAAAGAGCTTGCCCTCCGAATGGGCCGTCTCTGCGTTCATCTTGTGATGAGCAGGAGAGGGCCTTTTTTTTATTATGATTCACTGTCGTTCAAGAAAGAGGCAGATCCCTCGTTACAGCAAGTCATGCAAAAATATTTTTTACTGTATTTAAAATTTAA
The DNA here is from genome assembly GCF_019443105.1 of Paenibacillus oenotherae. Taxonomy (GTDB): domain Bacteria; phylum Bacillota; class Bacilli; order Paenibacillales; family Paenibacillaceae; genus Paenibacillus_Z; species Paenibacillus_Z oenotherae. The sequence goes on along the minus strand of NZ_JAHZIJ010000002.1, from coordinate 241,106 downwards.
AAAACTACAAAAAACTAAGCAAACTGATGAAAAATGAAGATAATAAAAACTTGATGTAACTTTAACCGGGAAAAAGGCTTTGTTGAGGACTTAACAAAATCGACTCTATCATGTATGATGAAAAAGTATTAAAAGCGCTTTCAGTCTTGAGAAATGTTGGTATATTCATTTCAGCAGCAATTTTTTTATGGAGTTGCACAAACGTTTGCACATGATGCTGCCACTGTACAGAAAGAGCAGCACGGTGAAGATCGTGAATTGAAATGAAACCGCTCTTTTCAGGGCAGAAGACTTTTAATCCACAGAAAATGAGGACGAAGGGTGGTTCAAAAGATTTATGAACAAAAAAAATGTACTGGTTTTGCTCGTAGCTATGGTCATGGTGTTCTCACTGGCGGCATGTGGCGGCGGTAACAGCAAAGAAGAAAACAACAAGAAAAACAACACTGCACAAGGTACGAACAACACACCTCCTGCAAACAATGCTGAAGCTCCAGAAGAAGAGCTTGTTCCAGAACCAGAAGCAAAACAACTGACTGTATGGTCTTCCGGTACTGAAAAAGCTTTGATCGAAGAAACAGGTAAAGCTTTTAAAGAAAAATATGGCATCGACGTTAAATTCGAAGACGTAGGCCCAGACAAATCCGTTGAGAAAATGATTACTGATGGACCAGCAGGCGTAGGCGCTGACGTATTCTTCGGCGTACATGACCGTCTTGGTTCCGGTATCAAAGCGGGAATCATTCTTCCGAATGACTACCACGAAGAAGAAACAAAAGCTAACAACAACCCGATCGCTGTTGACGCTTTGACAATGGACGGCATCCTGTTTGGATACCCAATGTCCGTTGAAACGATCGGCGTTTACTACAATAAAGATCTTGTTCCTAACGGCACAGCTCCTAAAACTTGGGATGAAGTAATTGCATTCGCAAAAGGTTACAATGACACGAAAGCACAAAAATATGCTTACATGTGGGAAATGGGTAACCTGTACTGGACTTGGAACTTCTTCACTGGCTATGACGCATACATCTTCGGCGACAACGGCAATGATGTTGCAGATATCGGTCTGAACACTGAAGGCGCTGTTGAAGCAGCTAAGTTCTACCAAAGCCTGAAAGAAATCCTTCCTCTTGCAACTGCTGACGTTCAAGCAGACATCAAAACTAGCTTGTTCACTTCCGGCAAACTTGCAATGAACGTTTCTGGTCCTTGGCAAGCAAACGAATTCAAAAAAGCAGTTAAAAACGTAGGTCTGATGGAGTTCCCTACTTTGCCTAACGGTAAAGCAATGAAACCTTTCTCCGGCGTTAAAGGCTTCTTCGTAAATGCAAACACGAAATATCCAAATGCTTCGAAATTATTTGCTCAAATGATCACTTCCGAAGAGTTCCAACTGAAAAACTTTGAACTGTTCGGTAACTTGCCAGCTAACACTAATGCTGCTGCAAACGAAAAAATTACTTCCGATGAGTTCTCATCGACTTTCTTGAAAATCTTCGCTAACTCCGTACCAATGCCTAAAGCTTCCGAGATGGTTGCACTGTGGAACACACACGAAGCTACTTTCGGATCGTTGTGGAACGAGCAAGCAGATGCTAAGAAAGTTCTTGATGACTGGGTAGTAAAAGTTAAAGACGGCATCGCTGCTATGAACAAATAATCTAAGCCAGACTTAGATTGCGAATTAAATCCAATCACCCGCCGTATTACGGCGGGTGAAATCAATTATGTAAGGAGATGGGGGTCACTTGAACCGACATGCAACAACAGCCGGATGGTTGTCCGTTCTAAGCATGGGGCTAGGACAGTTCTACAACCGTCAATACATTAAGGGCTTGCTGTTCCTATTGTTTCATGCAATAGGCTTATCATTTATTCTTATTAAACTAAGAACCCATCTTATCGGGATGATCACATTAGGTGATCAGGGTCAGCATTTAGAAAAAGTTGGCAGGATTTACAAGAACGTAGAGGGAGATCATTCGATCTTCATGCTGATTTTCGGCGTTTTGTCCTCTCTCGTTGTTGTAGTTTATTTATTCGTTTATTACCTGAATATCCGTGATGCCGTTCTGACCGGTAGAATGAGAAATAAAGGTCATGAACCTGTTCCTTTCAGCAAGTCGATGTATAATGTTGCAACAAACAGCTTTCCTTGGTTGTTGCTTGCTGTTCCTATTCTTGGTGTCGTATTTTTTACGATTATGCCGATCATCTTTACTTCACTCGTTGCATTCACTAACTATTCATCGCCAAACCACATCCCGCCGAAAAACTTGGTGGACTGGGTTGGATTTCAAACCTTTATTGATCTGTTTACATTGAATGTTTGGAGTAATACGTTTTTTGGTGTATTGACCTGGACATTGATCTGGGCTTTTCTGGCGACTATTACTTGTTATTTCGGCGGTATTCTGGTCGCATTGCTCATTAACCAACCGGGTGTCCGTCTTAAAGGCATGTGGAGAACGATCTACATTATCCCTTATGCGATCCCGCAGTTCGTTTCCTTGCTCGTATTTAGAAATATGCTTAATGAAAAATTCGGACCGATCAACCAATATTTCCGTTATTTCGGATTGGAAGGTCTGCCTTGGCTTAATGATCCATTCTGGGCAAAGGTGTCCGTTATCGTTGTCAATATGTGGATCGGTATTCCAGTCAGTATGGTATTGGTTCTGGGGATGCTTACAACGATTCCTAAGGACCTCTATGAAGCTGCAGAGATCGACGGTGCTTCGCCATGGATGAGATTCCGCAATATTACAATGCCATATATATTGTTTGCTACAGCACCAATACTCATTACCCAGTTTGCTGGTAATATTAACAGCTTTAACGTTATCTTCCTTCTGACAGGCGGCAGACCGGTTTCAGCAGACTATAACAACGCTGGGGCGACTGATTTGCTTGTAACATGGCTCTATAAATTGACATTGGATCTGAACAACTACAATGTTGCTGGAGCGCTTGGTATTTTGATATTCCTTATCATTGCAAGTCTCTCTATTGTCTCATTTACGAGAACTAAATCATTCAAAGAGGAGGACATGATTCAATGAAGGCTAGAACGAGAATCAGGTTGCTGCTTAGCTATATCGTTCTTATTATCCTTGCAATCTGTGTATGTTATCCTGCTCTCTGGACTGTCATGTCCTCGTTTAAAGAGGGAAATGCACTTTTCAGTGATACCATCATTCCCAAGAAGTTAACATTTGATCACTACAAAGATTTGTTCACACTAGGCGAGCGCACGAACAGAGATATCCCATACTTCACATGGTATGGCAATACGTTGATTGTTGCGACCTGGAGTATGATTCTTGGTACATTGATCCAGCTTCTGACGGCTTACGCGTTCTCCAGATTCCGGTTTAGTGGCCGTAAATCCTTATTATCTACCGTACTCGTTCTGGGTATGTTCCCTGGATTTATGAGCTTGATCGCGATCTACATTTTCTTGATTCAATTGAACTTGCTTGATACGCATATGGCACTTATTCTCGTGTATTCAGCTGGTGCGGCACTCGGCTTGTTTGTAGCCAAAGGATTTTTTGACACGATTCCTAGAAGCCTGGAAGAGGCTGCACGGATTGACGGAGCAGATCACTTCACCATCTTCTGGAGAGTTATATTGCCTTTGTCTCGTCCGATCATTACATTCATTTCATTAACTACTTTTACCGGCGCATGGGTTGACTTTATTTTCGCGAGATTGATTTTGCGCTCGCGTGATAAATGGACGCTGGCTGTAGGCTTGTATGATCTCGTTAACTCATACAACAGTACAGAGTTCACTCTATTCGCAGCCGGTGCTGTTCTGGTTGCAATTCCGATTACGATTTTGTTCTCATTCACACAACGCTTCCTTGTTGATGGTCTGACAGCAGGCGCTTCGAAAGGATGATTCTGATATGACATGGAAGAATGCGGTTCGCAGCACGCTCGCAGTCTTGCTTGCGGGAACAGTTATTGCAGGATGTTCGGATAACGGCAATTCAACAGAATCTCCTGCGCAATCTACTAATTCTCCAAAAACGAATGCGACCGAAAGTAATCAACCGTCTTCTGACACATCTGTCATCGACGAACAGCCATCAAGTGTCTACTATGAGATTTTCGTTCGTGCATTCGCTGATTCCAACGATGATGGTATTGGTGATCTTAACGGATTAATTAACAAACTGGATTACTTGAATGATGGAGATCCTTCTACGGATACGGATCTTGGAGTTGAAGGTATTTGGTTAATGCCTGTTAATGATTCGCCAAGCTATCATGGCTATGACGTATCGGATTACTACAATATTGATCCGGATTATGGAACGGTTGAAGATATGAAGCGTTTGATGGACGAAGCCCACAAACGCGGCATCAAAATCATTATGGATCTTGTCGTGAATCACTCCAGTGTGGAGCATCCATGGTTTGTTGACTCCGCTACCGGCAAGGATAGCAAATATCGTGACTGGTATGTGTGGGCTGAGGATCAAGGGCGCGAACCAAACGGGGCAAGCGCTACGAACGGCGGAGATGCATGGCATAGAAACAACGACAGTCACTACATGGGTGTTTTCTGGGGCGGAATGCCTGATTTGAACTTCGATAATCCCGATGTTCGCGCAGAAATGATTAAGATAGCCAAGTTCTGGCTTGATCAAGGCCTGGATGGCTTCCGCATCGATGCTGCCAAGCATATTTATGAGGATCTCCAGACGGATCGCAATGGGGATACGACGGAGAAGAATGTTTTATGGTGGCAGGAATTCAGAACTGCTCTTCAGGCGGTCAAGAAGGATGTTTATCTGATCGGAGAGGTTGCAGAGAATTCACCTGTTCCGGTGGCTCCTTATTTGAACGGAGGATTTGACTCCGGATTTAACTTTGGTCTGGCGCAAAATCTGTTGTCTGTCGCAGGAAAAGAAGAGGATTCCAACCTGGCTAACAGTCTGAGCCGCACTCACGGCATGTTCTCGGAAGTATCCGGAGGGCAATTCGTAGATGCGCCGTTCTTGAGCAATCATGACCAGAATCGGACAATGTCCGTTCTGAGAGGGAACGTGGATCACGCGAGAATGGCTGCAGCTATGCTGCTGACAATGCCAGGTAATCCCTTCCTCTACTATGGAGAAGAGATTGGGATGTTTGGCCAAAAGCCTGATGAAGCGATTCGCGAGCCATTTATATGGAATGCGGGAGCTAAGGCAGGCAATGGGCAAACGAGCTGGACTCCATCGCAATTCAATATCGATAATCCTCCTTCAGTAGAGGCACAGCAGAAAGATCCGAATTCGCTCCTCTCGCATTATAAGAAGTTAATTCGAATTCGTGCTTCTCATGCCGCACTTAGAGATGGTGCGATCGAGGGCTTCGAGACATCGAACGGTGCTGTTGTCGGTTTCTACCGTATGACGCAAGCGGAGAAGGTTCTTGTTCTGCATAATCTCTCCAAGGATCCGCAAGAGGTCGTTATTGCAGGGGATTCGGGTATGAAGGAAATGATTGAAGCCTTGAAGGAAGGTTCATCCTTCCAAGACGGCAAGGTGAAATTACCACCGTATAGTTCGGTAATTTTAAAGTAAGCAGTTCGGATAGTAAAGAATTAGCAGAGCTGTTCGTTGAGCCTTAATGGCTTAATGGACAGCTTTTTTTCTTTTTAGACGAACACACTTCGAGGATGGCTAATTGACGTCTGCGTTGCCGATACTGAATGGTATATGTGCAACGGAGGGTTAATATGAATGAGGAGAATAATTCCAAAGGTTCAACCTTGAAGAGGGTGTTAGCAATAATAAGCAGAATTCCAGCCTTTATAAAGGATATTGTTGCTGCAAAGCTGAGGGCGCGTGCAGCATCAGAAACATTAGCAATGGATTCGAGACCCTTTATGCTGTCTGCTGAGCGTGTGCGTGAGCTTGCAGTCGAATGGGGAGAGGAAAGAAGGGAGCATACAACATCTGCTTCTACAGAAGAATGGAGTGAAGAAGAAAGAAGACTCATTGAACGAATAAGGGAAGAGACAGTTCAGGCGAATCGCAATAACGTGACACGAACCGAGGCCTATCGTTCGATCTACTTTCGCAAGCCAGAACTGCACTGGGCGATGCTGGCGCATCTTGTTTCGCGCAATGGCGGTTGGAATATGACGGATTTGAAGGGAGACCTGCTTCCACATCTGCTGTCGTTGAAGCAGCGGCAAAATATTTTTGAATTGCTGGAGAGAGCGAACGCTTTAATATTTCAGGATGCGTACCCTCAATTGCTCCTGTATGAAGCAGGCCGGAGAGAGGGGAAATTATTGACACATTTGCTTCCTGCATTTGGCGTTTCCCGCTTTATGGGACCGGTGTGGAAGCAATTTTGGCGATACAATGATTCTGCTCTATTAACTACAGCATTAATTATCAACGAGCAGCATTATATAGAAAAACGTATCGTTCAGCATCCACACTACCGCAATCATGTTTTGAATAAGTCCAGCTTCCACATTCAGATACCGCTTCAAACGAATGCGGTAATCATGCCTTATCGTTCGCGGCAGTCTGGCGGGTTGAAGCTTGCTGGCCTTGTCATCGAAAATTTTAGCAGCTTGGAGGAAAGAATTGAGTTTGGCAAAAGACTGTATATGATATTATTTGGGGTTCAGCCTGTCCATGAGGGTGTCCTTAACTTCGTCCGGGCTGTTCCGCATTCCGGATCGCGAGCGGATTATGCACCGCATTTGTTCACAAAAGCAAAGCCGCAAGGAAATGACAGCCTATATAAAGAAAGACTAATTGAATGCTGTCTCAAAGCCGGGGCTGCCCCTCTGCGCAGTCCTTGCTTAAGCGATGCTTGGGAGGATCATGCCATTGAGCCTGCTGGTTCAGCGGACTGGTTTGATGGGGAGAATGAAGTGTGCCATTATTTGAAGGAGCTTCCGCTGCCTAGAATATTTGAGATTACAGATGAGCACTGCCTCGGCTTAAATAAAATAGAGCTTGCTGTAATTGCAGCGCAGAAGGCGGGCATGAAACCAATCTCGGAGTGAGAATTTTTATATACCAACACATAACAAAGGATAGAGATCGGGAATAGTCCATTCGATCGCTATCCTTGTTTGTTGATATTCATTATCCCATCATCATTTGCGATGCAGCAGTTCCCATCTGTACACATACTCGAACAGGAATTCGAATGCTTCGAGATGGCGCTTTGCTTCGAACGCATTCGCTCCCCAGGCATAGATGCCATGCTTGCGAAGCATAATGCCGGGTATGCGGGGATCCAAGCGCTCGGTTACTTCCGGAACTATGCTGGGTATATGAGCGAAGTTCGAAACAATCGGAATTTCGATATGGGCTTCCTCTTCCCAGATATTGAAGGCTTTAATAAGCTCCACACCATCAACGGGAATTGATTTGCGCTCCCAGAAAAGCTCCGAGACAATGTTATTGAATACGGTATGAGTATGGAATATCGCCCCGCAGCCCGTCAAACGATAAATCTCGCAATGAATCAATGTTTCTGCCGATGGCTTCAGCTTCGTTGCTTCGCTAGGCTTGCCATCCTGATCGACAAACAGAAAGTCTTCCGGTGTTGTCTGTGACTTATCTTTGCCGCTGGCGGTAATAGCAAAGTCAAAGCGGTCCGGATCAAAGCCACCGACTCGGACAGAAAGATTGCCGCTTGTTCCGGCAAACCATCCCCGCGAAGCGAATAAGCTCTTCACTTCACGAAGCTGTGCGAGTGTGTGCTGCTTCTCTTCTAATGCGATATCTTCGAATTTCACAGATTTGCGTCCTCCCCTTGATCCCTCTCTATTAACACGGTAAGAACATCATGGAACGTCTTGTATTCTTTATAGGGAAGACCAAGCTCTTTGCATTTCTCTGTCAGGTGCGAACGGGAGAACACAAGATCAACCAGCTTGGCTCCTGCGAAGTCCGTGACACTATCTCCAATCAGAATACGTTCGTACTGCTCTGCAGGGTATCTGCGAATAATGGCCGTCTTGCACATGCCGCAGCCATTGCTGCATTGATCGTCACAAGGATTCGGCCATGTAATTTCAATCCGGTCGCCTGAGAAATCACTGCCATTGCAATAGATATGATCAAGCGGAATATCGTAAGGAGCGAGCAGCGGGTAGACAAAGAAATCAATGCCGCCGCTTGTGACTAGAAATTCGATGTCATGCTGTTTGCAATAGTCCAGCAGCTCGGTAAATCCGCCGCGAATTCGGGCATTGCTTATCGCATAAGCAATGACTTTCTCGCGATGGGAGGTGGAGAGCAGACGGAACAGCTCTCCGACTCCTTGCTTCACCGTCTTGTGCTGGGTGACAATGTCACCTACAATGGATTCCCAGCCAGGCGGATTGAAGTGCTTGATGATAGCAACGATATTATCATTCTCCGTAATGGTTCCGTCAAAGTCGCAGAAGATAACCTTTCGCTGCCGGCTAGACGAGCCTGATGGTGTCATGGCATTGCCTGTCATTCCTTGTACCCCCAAGTATCAATGGCAATCTTTAAAGCCTCATTGCCCTCCAGCCCTGCAGCTTCAGTTAATGGCATGGATGACAGCGCAGCTGCAATAGCTTGACGGAAGGCCTGTCCTCCGGCTGCAGTCCCTTGCGGGTGGCCATGTATACCGCCACCTGCATTCACGACTACGTCATTGCCGAAGTCGCGGAGAATGAGAGGCACTAATCCCGGATGGATGCCGGCTGATGGAACCGGGAAGCTGGTACGAACCGGCAGGGCCGGATTCATAAGCACTGATTGAACGGCCAAGTTCTCTTCCTTAGGCATAACAACAGAGCCGTAAGGCGACGGGAATAAGACGAGATCGGCACCCGCGATTCTCATCAGCTTGCCAAGCAGCAAGGGAGCTGCAATACCATAATGCGGTGATGGATAGAACGCGCCTGCGAGTGCCGGATGTGCAGCAATGGGCACCGTAATATCCGGATCGCTGCTAAGCTCATGCAGGGCGTCGTAGCCATAAGCGAGCGCATTAAAAAGAATGGCGTTGGCGCCTGCGGCGATTGCGCGTTTGGCATTGGCCGCAAGCTGCGAGGTTGGTCCGGTCAGATTGACGGCGTACAGCAGCTTTTGACCCGTCTCGGATTCCGCTTGCTGCGCAGCGCTCATACAAGCTTCTACACGCTTCTCAAGCGGCGTCAGGGGATTCTCGAACAGAATCTCATCATCTTTAATGAGATCGACGCCCCCCAGCGCTTGACGATAAAATTGCTCGCGAAGGTTAGACAGATCATGGCCGATAACGGATTTGAATATGCTCATGAGCAGCGGACGATCATGAACGCCAAGCAGGCTGCGAACGCCTTGGATGCCGAACGCGGGGCCCGGGAATGCTGCGGAGAAATCATCGGAGAAATCCAGATCCAGCAGCTTAATGCGGCCATCCATGGAGAGCTTGCCGAACACCGTAACAAGCAGGGCAGGAATATCGCGGCTGAAGTTGACATCCGGATAAGCAATTTGCAGGTCAGCATATCTTTCCCCGGGAGCATTCCCCTCGAACTCCGTAACCGAAATGACGCGCCCAAGATGCTTCTCCATCTCTGCTTTGCGGGCTTCAGGCAGATCAGTCCAGCTGCCGACAGTCAACCCTACTGCGATTCCCTGAGCCTTCTTGTGAAAGTCGGCTTTATCGTCATAGCAGCGATAAGTTGCAACACAGTAGTTATTCATAACGTGGCGTTCCTTTCGATCTCGGCGCCAAGCTCCGCTGCTCGTTTGGCCGCACGGTCAACAGCGCGGACGATGGCTTGCGAGAAATGATGCTCATCGAGCGTTTCTATCGCAGCCTGAGTCGTGCCATTGGGAGATGTTACTTTGCGGCGGAGATCGGCAGGGTTCTCATTCGTTGCTTTCACCATATGGGCAGCACCGAGCACGGTTTGAACCGTAAGCTCGCGGGCAGCCTCCTCTGACAAGCCAAGCTCGCGGCCGGCAGCAATCATGCCCTCCATCAAATAATAGACGTAAGCGGGGCCGCTTCCCGAAACTCCGGTTACAACATCAAGAAGCGGTTCCTCCACGACAGAGGTTAAACCGACCGCTTGAAAAATCGTTTGGGCAAGGCTGCTCTGCTCCACTGTGACAGAGCTTGAGAAGCTGATGCCGGTTGCCCCAAGCCCGATAGTGCTGGACGTATTAGGCATGGTTCGTACGATTGCCATCGGCTGCTCCAGCAAAACCTCGATGGTGCGGATCGGCAATCCGGCAATGACGGATACGATCAATGTATCGGAGGAGACAAGATGGCGGAGCTGCTTGATTGCAGCAGCGGCATCTTTAGGTTTCATCGCCAGAAAAATAACATCTGCTTGGCGCAGCATCGCCAGCTTGGCCTCCTCGTCTGCCGGGGCCTGAACGCCGTAGCGTTCTGCAAGCTCCTCAAGCCGGGATGCATTTTGCCGGTTAATGACCCCGATCTGTTCCGGCTCAGTAAGTCCACGATCCAGTATTCCGCGCACAATGGCCTCGGCCATAGAACCCGCGCCGTAGAAGCATAATTGAAGAGCGCCGATTCCTGATTGCACTCCGGATGAAGAAAGCATCGTCACTATATATGAACCTCCCAAGTTGACAATCTGTCGTGCCCGATTGTCGGTGTTAGTTATTATAAGTATAGTATCAAATGAAAGGATTAACCGCGAACTTGCCCACTGCCATAAATGCGGTATTTGGTTGAAGTCAAAGCAGGCAGCCCCATAGGCCCTCTGGCATGCAGCTTCTGTGTGCTTATGCCGATCTCAGCGCCAAAACCGAATTCGAAGCCATCTGTAAACCGGGTGGAGGCGTTGTGGTATACAGCCGCTGCATCTACATCCTGCAGAAAACGGGCTGCATGCTCATTATTCTCTGTTACAATACATTCCGAATGCTGTGTTCCGTATTGTCTGATATGCTCCAATGCTTCATCGAGACCGGAGACAACCCGGATGTTCAGAATGTAGTCATTATATTCAGTCGCATAATCCTGCTCCGTTACTTCTCCCGCTTCAGGAATAAGCGCGATTGTCCGCGGGCAGCCGTGCAAGACTACATTAGCAGCCAGGAACCGATCTGCAATGGCCCGCAGATGCTGGTCGGCGAATGTCTCATGAACAAGCAGGGTTTCCATCGAATTGCAGACGGAGGGACGCTGAACCTTCGCATTGAAGGCGATATCCGAAGCCATTGCGAATACGGCGCTATCGTCGATATAGGTATGGCATATACCGGCCCCGGTTTCAATAACAGGAACGGTTGCGTTCGCTACAACGTTGCGGATTAGAGATGCGCCTCCACGCGGGATGACGACATCAAGCAGTCCGTTCAGCTTCAGCATTTCATCTACTGATGCGCGATCAGCATCTTCGATTAGCTGCAGAGCTTCGCTAGGCATCTCACTGCTCTCAAGCGCCTGCTTCAATACTTCGACGATTCTGCGATTGGATGCCAACGCGGCGGAGCCTCCGCGCAATACGACGGCATTGCCGGTCTTGAGACACAATCCAGCGGCATCTACTGTTACATTGGGACGCGCCTCATAGATCATTCCGATTACGCCGAGCGGAACTGAAATTTTTTCTACCCGCAAGCCGTTCGGACGGTCGAATTGCTCCAGTATTCGTCCTACTGGATCAGGTAGCTCCACAATCTCCCGCAAACCATCAGAGATAGCGGCAATACGGTTTTCGTTCAAAGTCAGACGGTCGAGCAGCGATTCACTTGTTCCATTCTCCCGACCGCGCTTAATATCAATCTCGTTGGCAGCGATAATGGACTGCTGTTCATTCACCAGCGCATCTGCCATAAGAAGCAGCGCTGCATTTTTCTGCTCTGTAGACAGCGAATTCAGGATTGCGGCAGCTCCTTTGGCTAAAGCGGCTTTCTGACGGACTTCACTCATCTATAATTCCTCCTAAGCAATTATGTTAAACTTTCAGGCTGACCCATTCATCGCGATGGATCACTTCGATCCGGTTAACCTCCACACGGCGGCGAACCTCGGAGGTGCTCAGGCCGGCGACTGCTTGAACCTCCCAAGCGGAATAGTTGACAACACCGCGTCCGAGCGTCTGCTGCTGCAGATTAACGACCTCTACTACATCACCGGGATGAAAGTCGCCTTCGATTGCCCGCACACCTACCGGCAGCAGACTTTTTCCACGCTGCAGCAGGGCGGACTCCGCGCCGTCATCGATTACAATCTTGCCTTTCGGCTGTGAATGGAAGCCGACCCATTGCTTCTTCATGGGCAAATTGTGCAAGCTCGTATCAAAGTATGTACCCTTGCCAGTTCCCTCTATGGCAAGCGCCATATCGCCAGGCTCCTGCACACGGCCGATAAAGGCAGGAACGCCTCCCCGCATCGCCATGCGTGCAGCTTCGATCTTGGATCGCATTCCTCCAGTACCGACAGAGGACCCGGAGTCTCCCGCGAACCTCATAATTTCCTCAGAGATCTGCTCGACACGGTCAATCCGCTTCGCATCGGGATTAAATCTCGGATCATCTGTATAAAGACCGTCCGTATCTGTCAGAATAAGCAAATGCTTCGCTTTGGCAAGATTGGCGACCAGAGCGGACAGCATATCATTATCGCTGAATTTTAGTTCATCCGTAGATACGGTATCATTCTCATTAATGATGGGGACAATACGCTGTTGAAGCAGCTCTTCTATTGTCATGAGCGCATTGGAAATTCGTTTGCGATTAGAGAAATCAGCACGAGTGAGCAGAATTTGCGCCACACCAATGCCGCCTTTATCCGGGCCATAGCTTGCAAAAGCTTCCTGATAGGCTTGCATGAGTAGCGCTTGGCCGACTGCCGCCGCCGCCTGCTTCTCGTGAATCAGCTTAGGCCGCGATTGATAGCCGATTCTGCGAAATCCTGCTGCTACAGCACCAGATGTAACGAGCAGCACCTGATGGCCTGCCCTATGAAGTCCGGCTATCTCATGGGAGAAGAATGCAATCCGTTCGCGGTTCAATCCGCCTTCATCGGATGTTAACGAGCTGCTCCCGATCTTGACGATGATACGTTCTGTCATGTCCCTTCACTTACCCTTTCCCAAGTAGAAAATAAAAAAACTTCCGCCCTTCATTAATACAAAGGGCGAAAGTATAACTTCCGCGGTACCACCTTTATTAACGGTCATGTGCTTCATAGTCGAAGTTCATGCCGCGTTCGCTTCATCAACCTGATAACAGCAGGCGCTGTTCGGCTCATCGCCGACCGTTCCGGGGTGGGTTCAGCTTCGTTCGCGGCAAATTCTTACAGCCAATGAAATTTGCTCTCTGGGCGCGATTCCTGAATGCTTACTAGCCCCTTCATGACGTTAATTGTTCAATTATGAAATCCTCATAATCATACCATGTCAGCAGGATAGGTGTAAAGTTAGCGGAATAATCCCAGCTGCCCGATGCGCATCACTGCTTCCTGGAGCCGTTCCTCGGGAGCCAGCAGGCCAAGCCGGACATAACCCTCGCCATGGCTCCCAAAGCCGATCCCCGGGGCGACGACGACATTCGCCTGTTCCAAGACAAGATCGGCGAATGAAGAGGAGGAATGTCCTGCAGGGACAGGAAGCCAACAGAAGAAGGAGCCGCCCGGCTTGGCCGCCTGCCAGCCAATGGTATTCATCGCGCCGAACAGTGCGTTGCGGCGGCGCTCGTAGGAAGCGGCAAGCTCTGCAACACAGTGCTGCGGTCCTGTCAGTGCGACAGCGGCAGCAGCTTGAATGCCGCCAAAAAGACTGCAGTAATAATGATCCTGGATCAAATTGATGAGCCGGACCACTTCCTTATTGCCGAGGGCAAATCCGACCCGCCATCCCGCCATATTATACGTTTTGGACAAGGTGTAGAACTCTACGCCGACTTCCTTCGCGCCGGGCGTCTGCAGAAAGCTGACGGGCTGCTGGCCATCAAAGCCGATTGCGCCATAGGCAAAATCACTAGCTACAACAATGCCGTGACGGGCAGCGAATTCAACTGTTCTTGCGTAGAATTCCGGGCTTGCGACTGCTCCGGTCGGATTGTTCGGATAGTTGATGAACATAAGCTTAGCTTGATCAGCAACAGATGCCGGTATGGCATCATAATCGGGCAGGAATGCATGATCCTTCAGCAGAGGCATATATTCCATGATGCCGCCTGCCAGCGCAACGCCCGACCAGTAATCGGGATATCCGGGATCAGGCACGAGGCAAATATCGCCGGGATTGAGCAGACATTGATTAATTTCAATAAGGCCTGTCTTGCCCCCGAACAGGATGGCAACCTCCGTCTCAGGATCCAGCTCTACACCATAATCCTCCTTATACCGCCAAGCGACTGCTTCCTTGAGGAAGGGATGGCCGCTGAAGGGCGGGTAACGGTGGTAGACAGGATTGGGTGCAGCTTCCTGCAGCGCTGTGACGATATGAGGCGGTGTTGGCCGATCTGGATTGCCTTGACCGAGATTAATGACATCATGGCCTTTGGCGACCTGCGTATTGGCTTTGCGAACAAGATCAGCGAAAAATTGCTTGGGCAGATCATTCATGCGGCTTGCCGGTCGTATGAATCGTTCAGTAGGGTTCGTATTCATTCTCTTCACTCCACATGTCTCGGGCTATATTTGGCATTATCTATGCCTAAATGTAGCATGATTCCGAATAGGTGTCGAGAAGCGGATGAACTGGCGGAAGGTACAAATGATGAAATCGTCAAGGGATCGCGATTGTTTTCAGAAACGGCCCGATATCGGCTTTGAACAGAAGCAAATACGGCTTTCGGTTCTCATCGAATATAAGCAGCAGCGGAGGCTTGTTCGGGCAATAAAATAGGAATACATCGCTTGTCTGCACAGCGAGGCCGGTTGTCTTGACTGACACAGGTTCCATTAATGGAATACGGTATACATAACCGCACTTTTCATTTGCACTGATCTGGGGCGCGAGGCCAGTTACTGAGTCCAGCCAAGACTTGGCAAAGGCTTGATATTCTTTGCTGTTGGGCACCGTCTTGACGACCTTGCCAGCTTCCACATCGAAAGCCTGAACGGGCTTGGGCTGCTCGGTTCCCTCACTTCCCGCATGCGCGGCAGCGGAATAAGGCAACAGCAGGCAAACCGCCAGTGAGAACAGAATCAATATTTTTGCTTTCATCGCTCATTCTCCTTCGAAAATGCCATAATGGTTACATCGATTAAGCTACCCATCTTGACAGTGAAGCATGAGGGGGTATCATAAGGGAAAACATTCTTCTTCGATTGCAGGAAGGAATGGTTGGAAGAGATGGAGGTTATTGCGTGAAGGCTCAAGGGAACAAGCTGAAGCTCGCTCTCGTGCAAATGCATGTAGAAGCGGGCAATCCGGATTACAATTTCGAGAAACTGGAAGAGAGGCTGGAGGAGGCGGTATCCGCCGGAGCGGATAAGCCGGATCTCATTATGCTGCCGGAGATGTGGAATACAGGGTATGCTCTGGAACAGATTCAAGAGCTTGCTGATGATGCAGGGGCAAGAACGAAAGCGATGCTGTCGGCATTCAGCCGCAAGCACGGCATACAATTGTTAGCAGGTTCGATAGCCGAAGGCAAACCTGACGGTGTATATAACACGAGCTACGTATTTGACGGGAATGGCGAGATTGGGGCGGAGTATTCCAAAATCCACTTGTTTCGGCTCATGGACGAGGAGAAGCATCTTCAGGCAGGGGACAGATTAGGCAAGCTGAACGTAGCTGGATCCCATGCCGGAATGATGATCTGCTACGATATCCGGTTCCCGGAGCTGGCCCGCAAGCTGGCGCTTGACGGCGCCAAGCTGCTATTCGTGCCAGCCCAGTGGCCCAATCCACGGCTCCATCATTGGCGGACGCTTCTTATGGCGCGGGCTATCGAGAATCAGATGTTCGTCATCGCTTGCAACCGCTGCGGGACAAGCGGCGCAAGCAGCTTTTTCGGCCACTCCATCATTATCGATCCTTGGGGCGAAATTGTTGCGGAAGCAGGGGAAGATGAAGTCATTGTCCGAGCCGAGATCGACCTGTCACTGGTGGATGCCGTGCGGGCCAAAATACCGGTATTCGAAGACAGAAGACCGTCGTTGTATTAGTCAGCTAGCTGAAATGCTGCTCCACCGTTGATTTCATTGTATCTATAAAAGCCTCGGCCGCCTTCGACAGATAGCGGCCTTTGCGGCTTGCGATAACAAGTGTCCTTGAAGGGGTCGGCGGGGCCAGCGACAAATAGACAGGAGCAAATTCACTCCACTTGGCGCGCGTAACCATCTTGGGCACGAAGGCGATGCCCATCCCGGCAGCAACAAGCGACTGGACGGTCTCGATATTGCCGCTCTCGAAGACGATCCGCGGCTCGAAGCCGGCTCCTTCGCACAGCTCCAGCACGATTTGCCGAAAGCCCTGCCCCTTCTTCAGAATAATGAAGGGTTCCGCAGCAAGATCGGTTAATTGCACGGGTTCGCTGCGATGAGCAAGACTATGCTCCGGCGGCACGGCCAGATTAATCTCCTCGTCAATGATCGGTTCCCAGGCCAGCGAGGGCTCCTGCAGCGGCAAGGAAAGCAGGCTGAGGTCGGTCTGGCCGCTGGCGGTCAGCTGCTCCAGCCGCGTTGAGCTGTCCTCGACAAGGACGACCTCGATCTCGGGATATCGTTTGCCGAACACGGGCAGCACGAGGGGAAGCACGTGCGATCCGGTAATGGGCAGACTTCCGACGACGAGCTTGCCTTTGCGCATATGGGCGAGATCGTCAAGCTCCTGCTTGAGCTGCTCGATGTTGTCTAGTATGTTTTGCGCTTTCTCCACGAAGACAGAGCCGGCATGAGTCAGCTCGACGGAATTAGTCGTGCGGCGGAACAGCAGCACGCCGATCTCCTTCTCCAGCTTGGACAGCTGCTGGCTTAACGAAGGCTGCGCGATGTGCAGCTTCTCGGCTGCTCGGGAGAAGTTCTTCTCCTTGGCGATTTGGATTACATATTGTAATTGGCGAAATTCCATAATGAGCGGCTCCTCGGGACATATTTTCCTCTATTGCCTGTCATAGGCCATACCTATTGCAGTTATAGATATTATATCTTGGTTCAATGAAGAAAGAAATGCTATGATGACATTATCAACTTTATTGATATCGACATTATTGAAATTTATAAGAGGTGAATCCAATGTCTAAAAAGACGATGTTTGAGAAAATTTGGGATAACCACGTTATTCATTCGGAAGAAGGCAAGCCGAGCATTTTGTATATCGATTTGCAATTGGTCCATGAAGTAACGTCCCCGCAAGCTTTTGAAGGGCTTCGCTTAAGCGGACGCAAAGTGCGCCGTCCTGATCTGACTTTTGCTACAATGGATCATAACGTTCCTACGAAAGACCGCTTCAACATTAAGGATCCGATCTCCAAGCAGCAGATCGATACGCTGACACAGAACTGCAAAGATTTCGGCGTAACGCTGTTCGACCTGGACAGCATTGATCAAGGCGTTGTACACGTTATGGGGCCTGAGCTTGGCTTGACGCATCCTGGCAAAACGATCGTGTGCGGCGACAGCCATACGTCCACGCATGGCGCGTTCGGCGCTCTTGCATTCGGTATCGGAACGTCCGAGGTTGAGCATGTAATGGCGACGCAATGTCTCCAGCAGGCGAAGCCTAAGACGATGGAAGTGAAGTTCATCGGCAGCCGCAAGGCAGGCGTTACAGCCAAGGATATGATTCTTGGTGTTATTGCGAAATATGGCACGGACTTTGCTACCGGTTATGTGCTTGAGTTCACAGGCGAAGCCATTCGCACCTTGTCGATGGAAGAGCGCATGACGGTATGTAATATGTCCATTGAAGCTGGTGCGCGTGCAGGTCTTATCGCGCCGGACGAGACGACGTTCAACTACCTTCGCGGCCGCGAGTACGCACCGCAAGGCGAAGCTTACGACCGCGCAGTTGCGGTATGGCAGCAATTAACGACTGACGAAGGCGCAACTTACGACGCTGTTGTTGACTTCGATGTTGATTCGCTGATCCCGCAAGTAACCTGGGGTACAAGCCCGGGCATGGGTACGGACATTACGTCCCGCGTACCTGTACCGTCCGAGCTGCCTACTGAGAACGAGCGCAAAGCTGCGGAAGCGGCATTGGAATACATGGGTCTTGCTCCAGGCACGCCAATGAACGAAATCGAGATTGACTATGTATTTATCGGTTCCTGTACGAACGGCCGGATTGAGGATCTCCGCGCCGCTGCAGAAATCGCCAAAGGCTATAAAGTCAGCGACCGTGTTACAGCAATCGTTGTACCGGGATCCGGCCGCGTTAAGATTCAAGCCGAGAAGGAAGGACTGGATCAAATCTTCGTTGACGCAGGCTTTGAATGGCGTGACGCAGGCTGCTCCATGTGCCTCGCTATGAACCCGGACGTGCTTGAGCCAGGCCAGCGCTGTGCTTCGACATCCAACCGTAACTTCGAAGGCCGTCAAGGCCGCGGCGGACGTACGCATCTTGTATCGCCTGCTATGGCTGCTGCTGCAGCAATTATGGGTAAATTTACTGACGTTCGCGACTGGAAGATCAAGTCCGAAGTATTGAACTAATAAGTTTGCTGTTATTTCGAGAGGAGCTGCAATTCGTATGGAACCATTCAAAAAGTTAACGGGCCTCGTTGCCCCGGTTGACCGTGTCAATGTTGATACCGACGCTATTATCCCCAAACAGTTCTTGAAGCGCATCGAGCGGAGCGGCTTTGGCCAATTCCTGTTCTTCGAATGGCGCTGGGACGAGAAGGGCAATACAATCGATGAGTTCAGCCTGAACCAACCGCGCTACCAAGGATCAAGCATCCTTATTTCCCGCGCGAACTTCGGCTGCGGCTCTTCCCGTGAGCATGCGCCATGGGCGATTCTTGACTACGGCTTTCAAGTTGTAATCGCGCCTTCGTTCGCTGATATTTTCTACAACAACTGCTTCAAGAACGGCATTCTGCCGATTCGCCTGAGCGAAGAGCAGGTAGAAGACCTGTTCCAGCGCACAGCTGCTACAGAAGGCTATCAATTGACGGTTAATCTGGAGAACAAGACGATTACCGACAATGCTGGATTGGAAATTGCGTTCGATCTTGACGAGCACCGCCGTCAGTTCCTGCTGCAAGGACTTGATGATATCGGTCTGACACTGCAGCATGAAGACAAGATCTCTGCCTATGAAGCGAGCCGTGTTGCTTACTAATAGGTGCTGATATACGGGTGCCGCGTTTGAAGCCCCGCTGTTAATGATGAAGCCTCCAGCCCACTTGTATAGTGGTTTGGAGGCTTCTCTATTTAGTTTTGCAGATAGGGTAGGTGAGGTGGAGTCGGAAGCCTGCGAAAGTGCGGGAATTTTGGTTGAAAGAGGCCGTTGGTGGTAGAATGCCTGCGAAAGTGCAGGAATTGGAGGCTGAAATCGCGGATATAGGGGGAATGCGGCGAAATTCCTGCGCTCTGGCAGGCATTTGCTCTTCAAGAGGATATAACGGGAAAAAGGATGCACTCTGGCAGGCATTTGCTCTTCAGGAGGATGCAACGGGAAAAAGGATGCACTCTGGCAGGCATTCGGTCTTCAGGAGGATGTAACGGGAAAAAGGATGCGCTTTAGCAGGCATTTGGACTTCGGGAGGATATAACGGGAAAACAGGATGCATTATCGATGGCATTCGGTCTTCAGGAAAGGAGGATGTAACGAGAGAAAGGGTGTACTCTGGCAGGCATTCAATCATCAGGAGAGGGAACGAAATAAAACCTGCATGTACGCAGGCACTTTCGTTTATAAAACTACTATTATTATGGGTGTTGGTGTGAGATCAGTTGGTTTCGGAGGCCCAATTGCCTCTCTATCTTGAACGATACATACGAGAGCTACAATATTCCTGTATTCGCAACTTTTTCTGTTTGTTTGCGTCTAATGATCGTCTGAGCGCATCGGCTAGTTCGGTCTGTTTTGAGGCGAAAAATCAGTCATCGAGGTGAAAGATGAAGAAGTTTGTAACCGCTGTATTGTTGTTGTCATTCCTTATCTCTATGCTTCCAAGTGTTTCCTTGGCCGCTGTTGTAACCCCTAAGCTTTATCTGAACGGGATCCAATTGCAGACGAAAGCAGAGCCTAAGTTGATTGGACAATCCACCTTTGTACCGATCCGAACAGTGACGGAAGGGCTGGGTTTCGATGTGACCTGGCAATCTCCACATGTCACGATCTTCAACGGAGAGACGAACATGAGGCTGACGATTGGCAGCAAGAAAGCGATTGTCAACGAAGCAGAGGTGTCACTCGACGCACCTGCCATCAATACTAACGATACCACGTTAGTACCGCTTCGATTCGTTAGTGAGCAGTTCGGGCTTGACGTGAATTGGGACAAGCAGACCAAATCCGTCTATCTCAATGAAAAGCAATCAGAAGTACTTCCTCCGGTGACCGAAACGGGGCCAGACGGTGACGGCTCCAGCGGCGAATCGCCTGCTCCGGACGGGAATGGAACCGGTAGCAATCCGGAGAATGGCGGAGAGACTCCAACTGGCGATACTGCCACATTGTCATCGATCAGCTACGACGGTCTAGGGAGCATCCGGTTGGACTATACGGGCCAAGCCGGACAAGTGAAGACTGAGGTGCTGCACAATCCGGAGCGGGTTGTCGTCGATGTGCCGAATATGAAATTCGATACCAACTTTTCTCCCGGCTTTCTGTCTTCTGCAAGCAACAGCACCAAGCTGGGCGAGATGCTGACAGACGGTCATGCTTCATTGCTCAAGGTGCGCTTTTCGCTTTATTCCCAGGAGACTTCCACGATTCGGGTCGTAATGGATTTAAATGCCCCGACGGCGTTTAATATTGTGGAAGAGGAGGGGGCGCTCCGAATTGATATGCTTGAGCCGACAGGGCCTATTACCGTGCCTGATCCTGGTACAGTTATCCCGCCGATCCCTGTAGAGAAAGGCGTGTATAAGGTTGTTATCGATGCAGGCCATGGCGATCATGACCCCGGTGCAATCAGTGTGAGCAAGCGGAAGGAAAAGGACTTCAATCTGGCTATTGCTCTTAAGGTACAGGCGCTTCTGTTGAAGGAGTCGAAGCTGAAGCCTTATTTGACAAGAGTTGACGATACGTTCATTCCGCTCGATGATCGGGTAAAATTCGCAAACGATTTGAAGGCGGATCTGTTCATCTCCATACATGCCAACAGCTACAAGCCGGAGACGAATGGAACGGAAACCTATTATAATCGGGATAACAGCAGGGCGCTTGCCGATATTATGCATAAGCATCTGGTTAAAGGCACTGGTCTTGTAGATCGCAAGGTGCGCAAGGCTTCCTTTAAGGTTATCAAATATACGACAATGCCAGCGGTTCTGCTTGAAGCAGGCTACCTGTCCAGCAAGAAGGACGAGCCTGTTCTATTCAATGAAACGACACAGAATCGAATTGCTGCTGAAATTGTAGCTGGGATAAAAGAATATTTAAAGATACAATAGAGTAGACAGATGCAGATAATAGAAATAGACCCAGAGTTAGAGAGCAGTGAAGGCTCACGCTATTTATTACCGTTTTCTGCGCTTGCTGAATCTGAGTGAAGAAGAAACGGCAGAAAACTTCTTAGGAGGGTGTCAATGAAACATTCATCGATCAAACGTTTATTGCTTCTTGGTCTTCTCGTCGTTATTGTCGCTATGCTGGCTGCTTGCGGAACTAATAAAGAAGAGAATACAAACAAGAATGCAGAAGTAAGTGCAGGGGGAAGCACACCGACAGAGCAGCCTCCAGTCACGGACAATGAACCAGTAGAGCCTGAGAAGCCTGAGGCAAAGACGGAGAAGATTAAAGTCTATTATCCTGATAACGAGCTTATCGAGCTTGGCGAGCAGACTGTGGAAATCCAATACGAGGATGATAGTAAACGGGCCGAAGCCGTTTTTCTGGCGCTGCAGAAGGATGGAGCCGGCGGCGAAGTATCGCTGTGGAAAGGCATTGAGTTGTTGAGCGCGAAAGTAGAGGATGGCGGAGCTGTCATATTGGACATCCATATCCCCGATGAAGCGCGTCTGGGTGCTCCGGGCGAGGTGCTGGCGATTGAAGCGATCCAGAAAACATTTTTCCAGTTCGATGCATTCAATTCACTGGATATTCTGGTAGACGGCAAGCAAATCGAAAGCTTGATGGGCCACGATATATTAGAGCATCCATACAAAAAATAAAGGAGGAGCCTCATCCATGCCACAGCAGCAGAAATGGTTCAAATTGATCACAACAATGATCGTATTCTCTCTATTATCGGGAATGTTCCTCTTTACAGGGAGCAGCGAGGTGTCGGCAGCGTCAAAAGGCCGCTTCTCGGATGTGCCGGTAACGCACTGGGCAGACAAGCATATTACGAAGCTGGCTCTTCAAGGCATTATTGAGGGCGGTACTGACGGTACCTTCAAGCCGGGAGACAATGTATCCCAGCAGGAAGCGGTCGTGATGGCGATCCGCTTCATGGGCAAGAAGAGCGAGGTTCAGCAAGACAGCCTGTTTGTCGGCAATGAGCATTTTAAAGTGGGCAATTTCTTTAAGCCTTATATCGCATATGCATTCCAGCATGGACTGCTCGATGAAGCCGAAGAATACAAGATTGCCGAAGCGGATACCAAGATTGAATGGGGCGCTCGCAAGGCGTCCAGGGAATGGATTACGAAGCTTATGATTCGGGCGATTGGGCAGAAGAAAATGGCGGATTCACTTGCAACGTCTCCAGTTGCGTTCAGTGATGCCAAGCAAGTGGCCGCAGCCTACCAGGGGTATGTCAATGCGGCGGTTTCACTCCAGCTTGTCAAAGGCATTACTGCGGACAAGTTCGATCCTAAAGGCTCTATTACGAGAGCTGCGCTCGCAACGATGTTCAGCCGTGCAGAAGGGCAGTTCGAGGTCGATTACATCGGGCAGCAAAGTGGAATTGCATCTGCTCTGAGCGGCAGCTCGCTTACTCTGTACAGGGGAAATGGCGAATCGACGTTCGGAATTACTTCCGATACCCGGATCTACCGTCATGATTCCGAGAAGGCAGTCTCTTTGGCCGATCTCAATCCCCATACCAATGTGATGATTATTGCCGATGGAGCTGCAGTGCTCTATGTGGAGCAGCTGGATAATGATGTGCAAATCGAGAAATTCGCTGCAACCTTCGATCGTCTGCTGCCTAACGAGCACATTATGTATGTATGGGTGGATAATAAGCCGGTGGAGATTGTCTATGACAACACACTTGTTGTGAAGGATGCCTCTGGCACGGCAATCGCAGTATCTGCGTTAACGAAGGACAGCAAGATCGAAATTACCCGCGACAAGTATCGTGCCAAGCCTTTGGCGGCATCGATAACGGTTCAGTCGGCGCCTGTCAACAAATCAGGGAGCGGCAAGGTGCAGTCCGTTCAGGCCAGCCCTCCGGCGTTAACTGTAGTTGATTCCGTGTATAACAAGGCAGAGACGCTGAATGTATCGGCTAACGCTGATATCATCTGGCAGGGTTCCATTCTGCAGGGCGGCATCACGCAAGTGCGCCAGGGAGATACGATCGCTTACGAGATGAAGGATAGTGTCGTTACCCGCATTGCGATTCAGCAGACGACTGCCAAGTCGGCGCAGGGCCATTTCTATTCCGCAAGCTCGGACAGCAAGACAATTCAATTCGTGAAGAGCCAAGGAACAGCGCAGGAAGCGCTGGAGGCCAAATTTATCGCGGATTCCATTGAAGTAACGATCGCAGGCCTGACGAATGCGACCATTGCCGATCTGGTGAAGGGCGATCAGCTTGAGTTGACGCTGAATGACCGTGATCAGGTTAGCGCTATTAAAGTGATCAGCCGCAAGGTTGAGATCATTAACGGAGCGGTTGTCGTCAGCTATGACGCGGATCTTAAGCTGCTTGTCGTGACGAACAATCTTAAGAAGCCTATTCCGGTCTATCTGAGCGACAAGACCAAGATCGAGTTCAACGGCAACACGATGACAGTGGATTCGATTGGCACTATGCTGACAAAGAATCGGAAGCTGACGCTCGGTTACACAGATGACAAAGCAGTGCTGCTGCAATTTGTATACCGATATACGGGTACAGTGTCAACGATCAATACGACCAGCAGTCAAATTACGATGGCTGTCAATGGAACTCCGGTAACGCTTGGGCTGGAGAGCTTTATGAATGTCGAGATCGCAGGCAAGACAACGGCTGCATTAGCTGATGTCAAGTCCGGCGATACGGTTACGGCGCTGCTGAATGCGAATCAGGATAAGACCTCGTCTATTCTGGTGCACACCTACTCGCAGTATGAAGTGACTGGCGTCGATGCCGCTGCAAAAAAAGTCAAGCTGAAAGGCTCGGATCAAGTGACAACTGAAGTGCTCGTCACCTCTGTTGATCTGTTCAATGAACGCGGAGAGAAGATTACAATCAACAACCTGTCGGCCGGACAAATTGTCAACGCCGCATACGTTGGCAAAACATTGTCATCGCTCAAAACCGTTGCCGTTTCCATAGGGACGCTGACCTCTCTTGCAGCGGACAAAATCGTGGTGACCGACTACAACGGCTCGTCCTTGACGGTGCCGCTCGGAGCCTCTTATTCGGTCATCAAGGATGGCGCAACGGGCGGTTCGGCATCGGTCTTGAAGATCGGCGACCGGATAGAAGTGCGCAATGATGCGAAGGATGCTGTCGTCATTACGGTTATTAGCGGACAGGCGAAGAAGTTCTGGAAGTATGACGCATCCAGCAAAGTTCTCTCTGTCAGACGGGCCAACGTGTCGGATAACAACTATCAGTTTAATGTAACGGATAATACGAAAGTAACGAGCGGTGGAACAGCAAGCAGCCTTTCCGGAATGAAGGACGGGGACAGTATTACCGTTTATGTGTACAAAGGTACACTTCTGGAGGTTGTAAAATAGCAATTTACCGAATTTTTACGAGGTTGTTCCGGTTATTTGGCTGGAACAGCCTTTTTACTGTTGCGCATTGTGACATTTTTCGCTACACTTTGATTCGATAGCCCAAATAGGGGAGAGAGATGGTTGAACGCAAAAGAGAAGACGAAGCATATTTTGCGAGTTATCGGAGAGATGTTTCCGGATGCTCATTGTGAGCTAAACCATAGCAATCCGTTTGACCTGACGATCGCTGTGCTGCTGTCTGCACAATGCACGGATGAGACGGTCAACAAAGTGACTGCCGATTTGTTTCAGAAGTACCGGTCGCCTGAGGATTATTTGGCTGTTCCGTTGAGTGAGCTTGAGCAGGACATTCGCAGAATCGGTTTATTCAGGAACAAAGCGGCGAACATTCAGAAGTTGTGCCGTATGGTCATCGATGAATACGGGGGCGAGCTTCCGCAGAGACATGAGGATTTGACGAGGCTGCCCGGTGTCGGACGCAAGACGGCCAATGTGGTCGTATCCAACGCTTTCGGCGTTCCGGCGATAGCAGTAGATACTCATGTTGAGCGTGTCTCCAAACGGCTTGGACTTGCAAAAAGTGATGACAGCGTGCTTGAGGTGGAGAAGAAGCTGATGAAGCTTGTTCCCCGAGAGCAGTGGACTGATACGCATCATCGTCTGATTTTCTTCGGAAGATATCATTGCAAA
This sequence comes from Paenibacillus oenotherae, assembly GCF_019443105.1. Classification (GTDB taxonomy): domain Bacteria; phylum Bacillota; class Bacilli; order Paenibacillales; family Paenibacillaceae; genus Paenibacillus_Z; species Paenibacillus_Z oenotherae. Next base: position 215,452 of record NZ_JAHZIJ010000002.1, on the reverse strand, counting down.
GCGCAAAATCCACAATGTCCTCTTTGTCCGCTTCTGGATTTATGCAGAGAGGGCAAGGGGCGCATGAAACCTGCCACAAACCGGCAGGCTAAGGAAATAAAGAAAAAACTAAACAGTAAAGGATGATCCAACCATGAAATGCATCTCCGTATACACCAGGGACTTTGCTTTGTTTTCCGATATCTATGAGCAGGTGATGGAAGCTCCGCCAGAAGAGAATGAAGAGATCATTATTGAAGGCGTTACTGTAAGCGGTGCGGGCGATGTGCCGGATCAATATATCGAACGGATGCGTCTGAAGCCTGAGGTTGTTGTGATGAAGGAGAAGGAACGGAATATTATGATCTTGCAGCATGGCGAAGTGTTCGAAATTTGCATGCCTTCCGATCAGTCCGCTTAGGGTTGGAAGTGGAATAACGGTTTGGAGTAGGGAGAGAGAGAAATGAACCACACGATGGAAACAACCGCTCATCCGCTCGATACCGCGCTTGACAAGATTGCGACAATGATGGAAGCCGCCGGGGACATGCTTAATGCCGAGCGGCTTCTTGAGCTGCGCAGCAAGCTATCGGAAGGCCAATTGACGGTCGCGTTCTGCGGTCACTTCTCCGCAGGCAAATCGACGCTGGTCAATCGGCTATGCGGTACGGAATTGCTGCCTTCGAGTCCAATCCCGACAAGCGCGAATGTAGTATCGATCATGAATGGAGAATCAAAAGCGACGATAAAGAAGCTGGTGGGCGGAGAAGAGCAAACGCTTGAAGTGCCTATTGCGGATATCAACAAGTATTGCAAGGACGGAGAGACGGTTCTGTCTGTATCGCTGTCCTACCCGATTCCTCGTCTGGGCGACCATACGGTGCTGCTCGATACGCCGGGCATCGATTCGACGGATGATGCGCACCGGATGTCTACGGAGTCAGCTCTTCATATGGCGGATGCCGTCTTCTATGTGATGGACTACAACCATGTGCAATCGGAGATTAATTTCACCTTTGCGAAGCAATTGAAGGAATGGGGCAAGCCGCTTTATCTGATTGTGAACCAGATTGATAAGCACCGTGACCGTGAGCTCAGCTTTGCCGAGTACCGCCGCAGTGTTGAAGAGGCGTTCGCCAATTGGCATTTGGAGCCAAGCGGGATCGTCTATTTGTCGTTGCGCGAACCGAATCATCCTTACAGTGAGTGGGGGAAGTTTGAGGAGCTGCTCGAGAAGCTGTCCGTGCTGCGTACCCCGCTTGCTCTGTGCAGTGTTGACGCATCGTCACGGCATCTTATACGAACCCATGGCAAAGTGATGGAGGATACTTCCCGGCAGGAACGCGAGCGTCTGCTGGAAGCCGCGGGCGGAGAAGGCGGTGCGGAGCAGGTCAGAGCGGAGATCGCGGGGATTGAAGAGAAGCTGGCTGCGGGGCTTGCGGAAGTGGACGGTTTGCGAACCCGGCTTCGGGTCGAGATGCAAAGCCTGCTCGACAACGCGAATATTACGCCAGCGCCGACACGGGACTTGGCGCAGGCGTTTCTGGAGAGCCGCAAGCCTGGCTTTAAGGCGGGGCTGCTCTTTGCGGGCGCCAAGACTGCTGCGGAGCAGCAGCGGCGTCTGGAGGCGTTCCGTGACGATCTGGCCGCACAAGTGAAGGCCGGGATCGAATGGCATTTGAATGATCTGCTGCGCAAGGCGGCAGATGCGATCGGCTGGCGCGATGAGTCGCTGGAGCGCCAGCTTGAGGCGGACATCCATTGGGAGATGGAGCCGGAGTTTCTTCTCTCGCACGTGAAGGCCGGCGCCGTGTTCGGCAATGAGTATACGATCAATTACTGCCGCGAGCTTGCCGCGGATGTGAAGGGGCTGTACCGCAAGCGGGCGATGTCGTGGATCGACACGCTTGCGCAGCGGGCTGCAGCGGCCGGCGAAGCTGCCGCTGCGCCACTGCGCGCGCGGCTGGGCGAGCTTGCCTCGCAAGCGGCGGCGCTGGCGGGGCTGGCCTCGCTGGCGGAGCGCGAGGCCGCGCATTTGGCGCGGCTGGCGGCGCTGCTGCCGCCAGCGCCGCCGCGCCCTGCGCTGCCGCAGCCGCAGGCAGCGGAGAGCGCTGCCGCCGCTGAGGCGGGCGCTGCAGCGCATGAGCGCAGCGCGGCGGCTGAGGCTGCTCCCGTGCAGGAGAGGCAGGCGGATGGCACATCCGCCCTCCCTGGTGCCGGAGCAAACGCAGAGCATGCCCGAACGAGCCAGCCGCCAGCTGGGCTGGTCGTTGACCACTCGGGCGAGAACAGCGCACTGGGGCCGCAGCGTGAAGCAGCTGAACGGCTGAGGCGTGCGGCCCAACTGCTGGCGCCGCATCCGGCGCTTGCCTCGACCGTCACAGCAATGCGGGACAAAGCGGACCGGCTGAGCCGCAGCCGCTTTACAATCGCCCTGTTCGGCGCGTTCAGCGCAGGCAAATCCTCGCTTGCCAATGCATTGCTTGGGGATTCGGTGCTGCCGGTATCGCCCAACCCGACAACAGCGGCTGTAAACCGCATTGTACCGCCCACTGACAGCCGTCCAAGCGGAACGGCGACCGTTCGGATGAAGTCACGGGAAGCGATGCTGGATGACCTGCGCTATTCACTGCAATTGCTTGGCGAAGATATGAGCCGAATTAGCGAGGACGGACTGCTGGATGTGATCGAGAAGCTGTCGCCGGACAATGTTCATGCAGGAGGAAGGCCTCATTACAGCTTCCTGAAGGCAGCGCTCAAAGGCTGGCAGGAGCATGAACCGCTGCTGGGCCGCCAGCTGGATGTCGATGGCGCACAATACCGCCGCTATGTTGCGGAAGAATCCCGTTCATGCTTTGTCAGTGAAATCGAGCTCTATCATCATAATGCTTTGACGGCGCAGGGCATCGTGCTTGTCGATACTCCCGGTGCCGATTCCGTCAATGCGCGGCATACAGGCGTCGCTTTCAACTACATCAAGAATGCGGACGCGATCTTGTTCGTTACTTATTACAATCATGCGTTCTCGCAGGCGGATCGCCAGTTTCTTCTGCAGCTTGGCCGTGTCAAAGATCAATTCGAGCTGGATAAAATGTTTTTTATCGTCAATGCGGCTGATCTTGCCTCAAGCGAAGAGGAGAAACAAGGCGTTCTGGCGCATGTCGAGCGCAATTTGCAGCAGCATGAAATCCGCTTCCCTCGCATGTACGCCGTATCGAGCATGGGGGCCCTGGAGGGCAAACAGGGCGGCGACCTTGGGATGGTTGAGGAATCAGGGATAGCGGCATTTGAAGCTTCGTTTATCGATTTTACGCGCAATGATCTGGGCAGGCTTGCTGTTGCATCTGCGGAGCAGGAGCTTGATCGGGCCAGACGCACCATTGAGGAGTGGCTGGATGCGGCATCTGGCGATGCGGCCACCCGCGAAGAGGAGCGCACGAAGCTTCTGGCTGATGGGGACAGGGCTCGCGGGCTTGCTGATGTTCTGCAGCAGCAGGGCAACCCGCAGCTTGAGCAGGAGCTCAAGGAGCTGCTGTTCTATGTCATTCAGAGGGTGCAGTTCCGCTTCGGCGATCATTATAATTTCGCCTTCAACCCCTCCTCGCTGCAAGATGACGGGCGGGATCTGAAGAAAGCGCTATGGACGTCATGGCTGGAGCTTCAACGGCTGCTGCAAATCGAGCTGGCGCAGGAGCTTGAAGCAACATCGCTTCGGCTGGACAATGCGGTTAACCGGCTGGCAGCCAAAAGATTCACCGACACAGCGGAAGAGGCTGCGGCGATCCTCTCGGGCTTCAGCCCCTCCGAATATAACCAAATGGAAATTGCAACCCCGGAGCAAGCAGAGCCTTGGCAAGCGAGCGTCGTGGAGGCCAAGTGGCTGTGGAGCCGGTTCAAGTCGCCGCGCCACTTCTTTGAAGGGGATGGCAAGGCTGTCCTGCGCGGAGCGCTGGAGGCGGAGCTGTCCGAGCCGATTCAAAGCTGGATTGCGTCTGTACAGCAGCAATGGAGCAGCCGGTACGAGCAATTGTGGAACGAAACCGCGCAGCTCTCGGCCGATCAGCTTCGCAAAGATATCAACGCCTTTGCCGAGGGCAAGCTGGCGTCGCTTAGCGGGGATGCCGATGTAGCGCAGCTTCAGCAGCTGCATTCGGCGTTGACCAGTCTGTAGCCGTATTGCAAGCTCTGGCAGCACCAACCAAGCACGCTAACCTTGCTGCCACAAGCAGCGCAGTGTAATGCTTTCATCTGCACGCCATTATTGAATTTGTTCAGAGGCCCCTGTTCTTTTGCCGCAGCGGGCCTCTTTTTGCTGTGCAATTTAGCTGCGTTCGATTTTTATCGGCATCTTTCTTGATTTTTCGATTCAGAACCTCCACAATAAAAAGAAAAACGAAATCGTCTGGTCAGCTGGAGAGAACATCTCCGCCTGCCATACACCGTTTCCAGGAGGCTCTAATTCTTATATGTCCTACGGATCACCACTATCGAATCAGGCTCGAAAAATTATGCTGCTAGGCTCCGGCGAGCTGGGCAAAGAAGTCATTATCGAAGCGCAGCGTCTCGGCGTGGAGACGATTGCTGTTGATCGTTATGCGTTGGCTCCGGCGATGCAGGTCGCCCACCGCTCCTATGTAATCGATATGCTGGATGCGGCAGCGCTGCGTGAGCTGATTGAGAAGGAGAAGCCCGATCTGATCGTTCCGGAGATCGAAGCTATAGCGACTGATGCGCTTGTCGAGCTGGAGAAGGAGGGCTTCCGGGTTATTCCGACTGCCCGTGCAGCGCGGCTGACGATGGACAGGGAAGGAATACGCCGTCTTGCGGCAGAAACGCTGGGACTTCCCACGGCGCCATACTTATTCGCCGATTCGCTGGAGGAATTGCAGCAGGCTGTTCGACAGCTGGGAACGCCTTGCGTGATCAAGCCGATCATGAGCTCATCCGGCAAAGGACAGAGCGTTTGCCGCTCAGAGGCGGAGATTGAAGGCTGCTGGCAGTATGCGATGGACGGCGGACGTGCGAAGAAGCAGCGTGTCATCGTAGAGGGCTTCGTTCATTTTGAATCGGAGATTACACTGCTGACGGTCCGTTCCGTCTCAGGAACCTCCTTCTGTGCGCCTATCGGCCATGTTCAGAAGGATGGGGACTATATTGAATCCTGGCAGCCGCATGTCATGAATGAAGGCCAGATCGAAGAAGCGGAAGCCATTGCGCGGACGATTACGGAGGAATTGGGCGGCTACGGCATTTATGGGGTGGAGCTGTTCCTGACGAATGACGGCGTGCTGTTCAGTGAAGTATCGCCAAGGCCGCATGACACGGGCATGGTTACAATGGTTACGCAAGATTTGTCGGAGTTCGCTCTTCATGCGCGCGCGATACTCGGGTTTCCGATTCCGACGATCCGCCTTCTCACACCGGGCGCTTCGCATACGCTGAAAGCCGACCGTGAAGCGGATGCGTTCCGCATTGAGGGGGTAGAGGCGGCTTTGGCGCTGCCGAATACGGGGGTGCGTCTGTTCGGCAAGCCGGTCACAAAGCCGGGCCGCCGCATGGCGGTTGTGCTCAGCACAGCTGACGATACGGAGCAAGCGCGAGACCTGGCACGGCGCGGAGCGGAATCGCTAAGCATCGCATACGAATAGAGACATGACCCGGACGTATCAGGTGTATCAGGTTGCTAATGGACTGCAAGCGGCAAGCCTGACCGTGAGATGTTCGGGTTTTTCTGAAAATGCTTGATGTGCCATTTATTTGCAAATACTGCGAGAAACCATTATTTTATAATAGATATCCCCGTTACATAATATTTACATGATTGATTACGATGTGGAAGGAGAGAGAGAAGAAGAATGCGGAGCAATCCATCTGGCGGGTTATGGAAGGCGGTCAGTATTACGGCACTGTTATCGACTTTGCTGCTGCTGTTCGGCTTCGGCTATTCGGTGAAGGACATGCTGTGGCCTCAGCAGGGAACGTATGTGGGCGAGGATCTCAGCGCGAAACCTCCCGAGAGGTCGAAGCTTGGGCAAAGCAAGGAGATTCTCATTACGGCAATTGGGGATTCCTTGACGAAAGGCACAGGAGATGCGACCGGAGAGGGCTATGTGAAGCAGTTGATCCCTCTTCTGAAGGAGAAGTTCAACATTCCGGTCAGGCTCAACAACAATCTGGCTCTGAACGGGATGCGGGCGGATCAGCTGGCTAACAATCTGGGCAAAGAAAAAGGTATCCGTTATTCGCTGTCTCAAGCGAATCTTATTGTATTTACGATCGGCGGCAATGACTTATTCCAGATTGCGACAGGACAATCGGCCAGCGAGGCAACAGGCGAGCTCAACATGGAGAAGCTGAAGAAGGAGCTTCCGGTCGGCTTGGCCAGACTGGAGCGTGTAATCAAGGAGCTTAATGAAATCAACCCCAATGCGCAGATTGTATATGTGGGGATGTACAACCCTTTCTATGATCTGAAGGGCTTGCGCGAGGGCAGTCTTGAAGTTCAGAAGTGGAACCAGCAAGCTTACGAAATGATTTATAACTATCCTAATATGACGATGGTGCCGACATTCGATCTATTTGAAAAATCGACAGAACGTTACTTGTCCTCGGATCATTTTCATCCGAACAATGAAGGGTATGCGCAGATCGCAGCCCGGATCGTTCAGTCATTGGAATAGGAGGCTGTACTTGATGAACACAACGACTTCAGTTCCGCCCTTGAAGGAGAAGCAAGCCGCAAGCCTGCCGGCCAATAGAGAAACCGTGCTGTCTGTCAAAGATATGAAGAAAAAAATCGGCGGCAAGATGATTATCCACGACGTTTCCTTTGATGTGCAGGCAGGGGAAATATTCGGATTTCTCGGGCCGAACGGCTCCGGCAAAACGACGACCATCCGCATGCTTGTAGGGCTGATCAAGCCGACGCAGGGCAAGGTTCTTATATGCGGCGACAACATCCAGGAGGATCCTGAGGAAGCGCTGAAGCATGTCGGCTGTATTGTTGAGAATCCCGAGGTGTACAGCTACATGACGGGGTGGGAGAATCTTGAGCATTTTGCCCGCATGCAGCGCGGCATTGATGTGGCCCGAATCGAGGAGGTTGTGGCGATTGTCGGCCTGGAGCAGCGGATTCACGATAAGGTGAAGACGTATTCGCTCGGGATGCGGCAGCGTCTGGGCATTGCGCAAGCGCTGCTTGGCCGTCCCAAGCTGCTCATTCTGGACGAGCCTACCAACGGGCTGGATCCCAAGGGCATCAAGGAGCTGCGTGAATTCGTGCGCATGCTGGCCAATCAAGGGATGAGCCTGTTTATTTCCAGCCATCTGCTCAGTGAGATTCAGCTTATGTGCGACAGGGTTGCCATAATAAGCCAAGGGCGTGTGCTCGCAGTTGGCACAGTGGATGAACTGGTCAATCAGGCGGGCGAATATGTCGTCTGGCAATTCGATCAGCCGGAAGCGGGCAGGAAGCTGCTTGCCAGTGAGAGCGGGCTCCAATTCATCGGTGACGACAAGCATGCGATTGATGAGGGGATTTTGGCCGGATTGAAGGGGGCTATCGTGACGACTATGGTGATCGAGCGTATTCCATCTGTTGTTGAGAAAGCGGTTAGAGCGGGTATAGGTGTCCTGTCCGTTCAGCGCATTGCGCCAACATTAGAGGAGCTATTCTTGAAAATGACTGAGGGGGAGAGCATTGGATAGATTACTGCCACTCATACAGAATGAGACATTGAAAATATGGAAGAAAAAAAGATTTTACGTCGTCATCCTTGTCCTTCTTGTGCTTATCCCGATTTTTACTTATGCCCAGATGAAAATATCGGAAAACAATGCTAAAAACTTCAAAGATTGGCGCAACCAGCTGGTTCAGCAGATCAACGATATGCAAAATGCGCTTTCGAGCGACCGCATACCAGAGGAGTGGAAGAGATTCCGCCGAATCGCTGTCCAGCAGCTGCAATATTATTTGGATCAGAATGTAAATCCGAATTCTCCGGATGGCGTTACTTTTACACGCGAGTTTATGTCGAATTCAGTTACTCTGTTTTACCCGCTGCTCGTGCTTGCGATTGCATCTGATCTCGTATCGGGCGAACGTTCGACGGGTACAATCAAGATGCTCCTGACAAGGCCGGTGCGAAGGTGGAAAATATTGTTCAGCAAGCTGGTCGCGCTAACGCTGTATGTCTCGCTGATCGTTATTGCGAGCGGAATACTCTGCTATTTAATATCAGGCGCATTCTTTGGATACGGCGGCTGGAATATGCCGATATTCACCGGGTTTCTTATTAATGGCGCTACGGTAGACAGCACCTATGTGCATGCAGTGCCGCAATGGCTCTATATGCTGATGCAATCGGGACTGATCTGGTTCTCCTCCATGACCGTAGCTGTGCTGGCACTGATGGTATCGGTGCTGGTGAGAAGTACGGCTGCAAGCATTGTAACGATGATGGCGGCTGTCATTGCAGGCACGATTTTGTCCAGTATGTCCTCTTCCTGGGAGAGCGCCAAATATGTCTTCGCGGTCAATCTGCAATTGACCGATTATTTGCAAGGCTCGCCGCCTCCAATCGAAGGCATGACGCTAACCTTCTCGCTCATAACGCTTGCCCTTTGGGCTGTCGGTGCGCTGATCGTTTCTTTCAGAGTCTTTACGAAACAGGACATCTTGAATTAAAATAGGCTGGGTAGCGACAAGAGAACTGTAATTGTTGATGGCAAATAGAGCTGTACGTCTATGGTTGGGGCAAGCTGGCGGAGTTCGGCATAATACTCCGGGAGGCTGCCCCAACTTCACTGCGAGCTTTACCATTCTCATAAAGTACTATAAGCTTATTGAGATTGAAGCAAATCGCAACTTAAGCAGAAAACAAAGGGAATGCTTACGAAGCCAGTTTTCTGCTCACACACAGAAGATTACTCACGAAGCTAAGCAGAAAACTTTTAGGAGGACCTGTAATGTCTGAGCAAGTGGATTTGTTTGCGAGGGAGTCTTCTACTGCGAATAATCGCAATTACGAAGCCGATGACATTCAAGTGCTGGAGGGACTTACCGCTGTTCGCAAACGGCCGGGGATGTATATTGGCAGTACAAGCAGCTCGGGATTGCACCATCTCGTCTGGGAAATCGTCGATAATGCGGTCGATGAGCATTTGGCAAAGTTCTGCTCTGCCATTGAAGTCGTTATTCATAATGATGGCTCGGTGATGGTTCGGGATAATGGACGCGGTATTCCTACAGGCATTCATAAGACCGGTATTCCGACACCGCAGGTCGTGTTTACGATTCTGCATGCGGGGGGCAAGTTTGGCGGCGGGGGATACAAGAAGTCAGGCGGTCTTCACGGCGTTGGCGCTTCCGTTACGAATGCCCTGTCCGAATGGCTGGAAGTGGAGATTTTCCGCGATGGCAAAATACATAAGCAGCGATTCGAATACTGGATCGATGGTAATGGCAAGGAACATGTCGGCGAACCAACAACCGGGTTGGAGGTTATAGGCAATACGAACCGCACAGGCACCAAGGTTACTTTTAAGCCGGACGCCCGTGTATTCCACGGCAATATCGCGATCAATTACGATACGCTTTCTGAACGGCTGCAGGAAATTGCTTTCCTCAACTCCGGGCTGAAGGTTACGGTGAAGGACGAGCGAAGCGGCAAACAGGATGTCTTTCATTATGAGGGCGGAGCCCGTCAATTCGTCCAGTTCCTGAATGAGGAGAAGACGGTGCTGCATGATGTGATTCATTTCAGCGCTGAACGGGATGAGATTGAAGTAGAGGTCGCCTTGCAATATAATGACGGCTACACGGAAACGATGGCGTCTTTCGTCAATTCCATACCGACCCGCGGCGGCGGAACGCATGAGACGGGCTTCAGAACGGCGTATACCCGTGTTATGAACGACTATGCCCGTAAAAACTCGCTTCTGAAAGAGAAAGAGAAGAATCTTGAAGGCAATGACTTGCGTGAAGGCATGATGGCTGTCATTAACATCAAAATGGCAGAGGTTGAGTTCGTCGGCCAGACGAAGGATCAGCTTGGCAGCGCATCGGCACGCAGTGCAGTTGATGCCATTGTATCGGACAAGATGCAGGTTTTTCTGGAGGAAAATCCCCAAGTAGCGCAAATGCTGCTGAAGAAGTCGATTCAGGCCTCCAAAGCGCGTGAGGCAGCGCGCAAAGCAAGAGAGGAAATTCGCAGCGGCAAGAAGAAGAGCGAGAGCTCCAATCTGGGCGGCAAGCTGACGCCTGCACAATCGAAGGATGTTACACGTACGGAGCTGTTTATCGTCGAAGGCGATTCCGCCGGGGGATCGGCCAAGCAAGGCCGGGATTCGAAATATCAAGCGATCTTGCCGCTTAAAGGCAAGCCGATGAACCCGGAGAAGGCGAAGCTCATTGATATTCTCAAAAACGATGAATACAAGGCGATTATCGCAGCAATTGGAGCCGGCATCGGTCCGGAATTCGACGCGGAATCGTGTAACTATAGCAAGATTATTATTATGACGGATGCCGATACGGACGGTGCGCACATACAGGTGCTGCTGCTGACGTTCTTCTACAGGTATATGAAGCCTTTGATTGATTCTGGCAGGGTATTCATTGCTCAGCCGCCGCTTTATAAGATATCGCGGAAGTCCGGCAAGCTCGTTACGGTACGATACGCATGGACAGACGAGCAGCTTCAGAATTACTTGAAGGAATTCGGCAAGCAATTCGAATTGCAGCGCTACAAAGGATTGGGCGAGATGAATCCCGACCAGCTATGGGAGACTACGATGAATCCGGAATCAAGAACACTGCTTCAGGTTCAGATCGAGGATGCGGCCAAGGCTGAGCGCCGTGTATCGACTCTTATGGGCGACAAGGTTGATCCGCGCAAAAGATGGATCGTCGAAAACGTTGACTTTACGGAGTATGAGGAATAAGATAGGCTTCGATGTGACGAAGCGGAAAACTTGGTTAATGCTTTAGAATTCGTTCTGCTTGCGGGCAGGAATTGCAACGAAGTTAAGCAGAAAACGTTTAGGAGAGATAAGCGGTATGAGCATCCTGGAACAGTTTTTGCCGGCGTTTCTGGAGGAGGTTGTTGGTGACCGATTCGGACGCTACTCCAAATACATCATTCAGGACCGTGCCATTCCCGACGTACGTGACGGATTAAAGCCGGTACAGCGGCGTATTTTGTACGCTATGTATGATGCAGGCAACACGCCTGATAAACAATATCGCAAATCGGCCAAAACGGTCGGTGACGTGATGGGTAACTACCATCCGCATGGTGATTCCTCGATCTATGAAGGAATGGTTCGGATGGCGCAGCCATGGAAGATGGGACATGTGCTTGTTGACGGTCACGGCAACTGGGGTTCTCTCGATGATGATCCCGCTGCTGCGATGCGTTACACAGAGGCGCGGCTATCGAACATCGCGATGGAGCTGCTGCGTGATATTGAGAAACGAACGGTCTTATTCAAAGACAATTTCGATAATTCAGCGAAAGAACCCGTTGTACTGCCTGCCCGTTACCCGAATCTTCTCGTGAATGGGGTTAGCGGTATTTCGGCTGGCTTCGCCACTGAGATTCCGACCCATAATCTGCGCGAGGTCATTGATGCGTGTATCGCATTAATGGAGAAGCCGGATCTTGCACTTGAAGATCTGATGAAGATTGTAAGAGGACCGGACTTCCCGACTGGCGGCCTTATTATGGGTGAGGAAGGCATTCGGGAAGCGTATCAGACCGGCAAAGGCCGTATTTATATTCGTTCGAAATCATTTATTGATGATCTTAAGGGCGGCCGCCAGCAAATCGTCATTACGGAAATACCTTATCAGGTGGTCAAGGCGCGGCTTGTAACTGCAATGGAGAACATCCGGCTGGAGAAGCGGGTCGAAGGAATCGCAGAGGTGCGCGACGAGAGCGGACGCAATGGGCTGCGCATCGTTGTAGAACTGAAGAAGGACGCTGATGCGCAAGGCATTCTTGCCTATCTGCTCAAGAAGACAGACCTTCAGGTGACCTACAACTTCAATATGGTGGCGATTGTCAACAAAACCCCCCGGCAGCTCGGCTTGAAGGACATTCTGTCCGCTTATATTGAGCATCAACGGGAAGTCGTCACTTACCGTACCAAGTTCGATCTGGAGAAGGCGGAGGATCGTGCCCACGTCGTTGAAGGGCTTGTCAAAGCGCTCAACTTGCTGGATGAGATCATTGCGACGATCAAGGCTTCGAAGAACCGTCAGGATGCCCAGAATAATCTGGTCGAGAAATTCACCTTCTCCGAGCGACAAGCGGATGCGATATTGACACTCCAACTGTACCGTCTCACGAATTTGGAAATAACGTCGCTTGAGAAGGAATTGAAGGAAGTCATGAAGCGGATCGCTTACTTGCGCTCCATTCTCGACAGCGGGAAGAAGCTTATCGGTGTCATAAAGGAAGAGCTGCTTGAAATTCGGGAAAAGTATGGGATAGACCGTCGCTCGGATATTCAGGGCGAGGTAGAGGAGCTCAAAGTCAATCTTGAGGTGATTGTGCCGGCCGAGGATGTATTCGTGACGCTCAGCCATGACGGGTATATCAAACGGACATCGAAGCTGTCCTTCACACGTTCCGGAGGCGAGCTTGGCAATGCCGGGGTGAAGGAAGGCGACGTCATTCGCAGCCTGCTCGATGTTAATACGATAGACCAGCTCCTGCTGTTCACGCGCAAAGGCCAATACTACCAGCTTCCCGTCCATCTCATTCCCGAGTTTAAGTGGAAGGACACGGGGACGGCTGTCGTTAATGTTGTGCCTATACCTAAGGATGACAGCATCGTCAGCATCATTCCGGTCAAGGATTTCGAAGAAGCCGAACGCTCTATTGTATTTGTTACGAGGCGCGGGCAGGTCAAGCGGACGGAGCTGAAGGAATACAAGTCAACCCGCTCTACAGCAATTGCTGCTGTGAAGCTGGGCGAAGGCGACGAAGTGATACGGGTGGGCATCAGTGACAATAGCAAGGAATTGATTCTGGTCAGCTCGCAAGGCATGTGCATCCGCTTCGCCGAGAATGAAGTGAATGCAATGGGCCGTGTAGCGGCAGGAGTAAGAGGCATTCAGCTGAAGGATGAGGATGAGATCATTGCTGCTGAATGGGTATCGGGCGATGAAGGAGAAGTGCTTGTCCTGACCGAGCTGGGATACGCGAAGCGGTCGCTCTTGCTTGAATATCCTGTACAGGGCAGAGGCGGCAAGGGCGTGGCGACCTTCGAGTTCAAGGAAGGCAAGCGAGTCCGTTCCAACGGCGAGAAGCTGATCGGCGCATTTTATTGCAAGGAAGAGCGTGAGCTCGTGTTCATTACGGCTTCAGGAGCGCATCTGACTGCATCTACCGAGAAAGCTCCGATTGAGGACCGCAAATCAACGGGCAAGTCCATCGCAGCAGTCGATAAGAAGGATATTATTGCTGCAGTATTTGCGAGAACGGACGTCTAATTTTTATTAATCAAACGGCTGATGGGGCGGGTCGATCCGCTCCAGCACCTTAACCATCATTTCCAGTACAACCCACAGTGGGGCCGGCTCATCAAGACGGTCCAACCACTGTGGGTCTTTTATTAAACCGGCACCTAGAAGTTTCTGTATCAGCTCCTGTTTATGGTGTTCCATCGCGTTCACTCCCGTCTTCTTTTTCGCGCTTGTACAGCAGCCTATAGGTACAGTTTATGTCTAACAATGTCAATTGGTTCGATATTATATCAATTAATAGCGCATAATATTAACTGTATTAATCTTTAATTCGACATCTCGCAATGGTATAATGAACAATAAGAGAAAAGCTGACAGGGAGCGGGTGTTTGTTATGGTAGCGGTTGAATTTGGACGTTTGTGGTCAAAGCTAACGAAGGATTGGAAGATGCATTTGGAGGAAGCTTTAGCGCCGGGTCTGACGGAAGGGCAGTTGAACGTATTGGAGCTGCTGCTGCAGCATCAGCCAATGAAGCCTTCTGATTTGCTCGCTTATTTATCGACGACACCCGCAGCGATTACTACTTTGCTTGATCGTATGGAGCGGGGAGGTCTGGTGTCCCGCAGCCGGGATGATCAAGATCGCAGGATCGTGTGGGTCACTGTAACGGAGAAAGGCAATACCGAGGCCGCACGAGGAATGGAAATTCGTGATGCGTACATAACAGAGGCGCTTGACCGTATTTCCCTGCACAATCAACAACTGCTCGTTTATTTGCTGGGCAAGGTGGCCAACTCATAGGGCAGAAGGTGCGGGTCTCCGATCGCTGTTGTTCCCGGATTTCTTGAATTGTTACCGATCCATCGGTTGAAATCCAGGAACAAAGACGAACGCTACCGCTTCTCCAACTCCACACCTTCCTTAGTCAAAATACATCCGGAGCTGTCCAGAATGTCCTTCTTGAACAGCTCAACTGCCAGTTTAAGAGCTGTACGATGTGGCATGCCTGCGATCATGGCACTGTTGACTTACTCTCTGCAGAGTACGGTCCGTTGTTCAAACGCCGAGACATGCGTGATGCGAGATTTCAAGTGCTAGGTACGAGATGCCAGTGAGGCGAAACATGCGAAACGGCATTTATTTGCCCGTTTCTGGCCCCATGAAGGTGAAATGCCTGCCAGAGTGCAGGTATTTCACCTTCGTTTCTCCTTAACGGCCGATTTTTGCTCAAATTCATGCATGATCGCAGGAATTGTATCATTATGGTGTCTTGTAGCCGAAATTCCTGCACATTCGCAGGCTTCTTACTCCGTCACTCTACCTTCAAAACAGTTGGAGAACGGGGGCAGAAAGTTGTTTGATGATTTCAGGTTCCCAATAACTCCCTATATACGGCGAAAAAGATGCTTCCAGTTCCATTTTTTAGTGGCTTGGAGGCATCTTTTCGCATCATATGGGACTGACCCATTAGATATTGGAGTTTTCGGACAGCTCCCTCAGAAAAAACGTTCCCTCAGGGTCACAACTCCCTGTGGGAACGTTTTTCTTTTTCAATATAGAGTTGAATGAGAGAGCGAACAAAAGAGCGGAGCAGCGGGAATGATTCTGGAGAAGCGTGAGCGCTCGCCTTTGTTACCGGAATTCCCCAATGACCAATCTGAAATCAAGAATTCCGGTAACAACAGCGATCGTAAGAACATTCCCCTGCGCAGCGGCCCTTTGTTCCTTCTAATTCATTCAACAGGGGCCTCCGCATTGAGCATGACGGGCTTCGCTGACATGGATTGGAGACGCTTGCTGAGTACGGACAGGTTGCGCTTCATTTCTTTATAGTCGGCGGCTGACAGGCCGTCTGTTGTTCCGTGCTTGATGGCCTGCTCCATAGGGATTATCTGATAATGATTGGCTTTGTTCTTCTTCACCCGGTGAACCCATGTCGGTATGGCTTCGATATCGCCGATTGCCGTTATGCCGGATGCATGATCTTTATGAATATGGACCTTGAAGATGACGCCGCAATCCTTCGTTTCCCCCCGTTGATTAGAGATGAAGTTGCCCATGGAGTAAATGATAAGGCCACGTCTCAGTGAACCGTCAGCCTCTGTCACATCTACTGTTTCGTACGGCTGAACGACGTGTGGATGGGCTCCGGCAATGATGTCGGCACCTGCCGCTATAAGCTTGCGGGCAAGTTGTTTCTGCGTATCATTCGGAACGGTCTGATATTCTATGCCAAAATGGAGTACGACGGTAATAAAGTCAGCCCCCGCCTCCCGTAATCGATTGATATCGCGAATAATGGCTTTCTCATCTATGATCGCGACTGAATAGGGCTTGTCCTTTGGCAATGGAATGCCATTCGTGCCATAGGTGTATGCAAGCAGGCCCATCCCTATCCCTTGCCGCTCAATAATCGTCAGCGCTTCGGCCTCTGCTTTGGAACGTGCCGTCCCTTTCGTACTGAACCCCTGCTCCTCCAAGTGCCGGAGTGTTCTTGCAATTCCCTCCGCACCGCGATCGAGGGAGTGGTTATTCGCGTTCGTCACGATGTTAAAACCGGCGTACTTAAGCGCTTCAGCAAGCTCGCTGGGCGCATTGAAACGGGGAAAGCCCGAATAACCCAACTCTTTGCCGGAGATCGGTGTTTCCAGATTGGCGAGCGACCAGTCTCCCTGCTCCAGCAGAGGCTTGACCTCTGTGAAGTAGGGGTTGAAGTCGTATCGTTTCGCGCTCTTGTCATAATACGCAGGCAGCTGCGGCATGTGCATCATAATGTCTCCGACTGCCACCCAGAGGGCATCGGAGGTGCCGGATTGCAGCGGCGGCTCGGACGTATCCGGCTTGGTCACAGGGTCTTCGCCGACCGCAGCGTCAGGGTCTTGCTCTTGACCTTGCTCTTGACCTTGCTCTTGGTCTTGACCTTGTTTTACCGTATCTGTTGTTAGTCCCGGTTTTTCCGTTCCCTGCCTCTCAGCATTCAAGGGCTCTGTGTTCATGCATCCGGCTAACAGAGTGATCAGGATTGCGGCTGCCGCTAATAATCGCAGGATTCTCATCAGCTGTTGCCTCGGGATGGCCAATACTGCAGTGCATTCCTGTAGTCGTCTCCACTAAACCTTGACCATGGAGAAGCAAGGGGAGGCGTGGATTGAAAGGTCATCCATTCTTTCGTTATGGGATGGGCCACTCCGACTGAGGCGGACCAAAGCGCGATATCCAGCTCTCCATCCACGGCGGGAGCTCCATATTTGCGGTCGTGCACCAGCGGGCAGCCGATTGCGGCCATCTGTGCCCGAATCTGATGAGAGCGTCCTGTCAGCAGCTTGACTGCGACGAGGGTACAATTTTGATGCTTGGCTACAACGACATAATCGAGCACCGCCTCTTTGGCCCCCTCAACGGGGCTGTTGTGGACGGTCACGATATTGCGGGCAGCATCCTTGCGCAGGTAATGCCGCAGGCGATCCTGCGGCTTGCCGGGAGTATGATGGACAACAGCGATATATTGCTTGTCGAAGGAGCGGCTGCGAACCGATTCCGACAGCCGCGAGGCCGCCTTGGAGGTTTTGGCGAACAGCATAGCTCCGCCGACAGGCCTGTCCAGCCGATGAACCAGGCCAACGAATACATTGCCCGGCTTGGAATAGCGATCCTTCAGATCCTGCTTCAGCAAGGTCACCATGTCCGGCTCTAATGTATCGTCGGCTTGAGACAGGATTCCCGGCGGCTTCACAACGGCAAGGAGATGATTATCCTCATACAGGATCGGCATTATCCCGGCGGATGGGGACCGGTCTTCACTCGCCATCCTACTTAGCCTCCCAGCGACCCAATATACCGCAAGGCAATGTAAGGCCTGAAGCCGTGATCGGAAGTCCGATCTCGCCGCAATGAATTTCGCCGCCGTACTTGCGCCCTACCGTCATATGAAGCAAGTTGTGCAGGACGGAAGGGGAGAGACCGGTCGTATAGGAGTTAATTAACAGGAAGAGCGGGTCAGGAGACAGGATGGTGGAGCAAAATTCAAGAAACGGATATAAATCCTGCTCCAGCTTCCACATCTCGCCGTTAGGGCCGCGGCCGTAGGAAGGCGGGTCCATAATGATGGCATCATATTGGCGGCCGCGACGCTGCTCGCGCTGCACGAATTTGAAGACATCATCGGTGATGTAGCGGATCGGCCGATTCTCAAGGCCCGATAATTGGGCATTCTCCTTCGCCCATTGCACCATGCCCTTCGCTGCATCAACATGGCATACTTCAGCGCCCGCAGCAGCAGCGGCCGCGGTCGCTCCGCCTGTATAGGCGAATAAATTCAAAACCCGAATCGGCCGACCGGCGCTGCGGATCTTGTCCATCATCCAGCTCCAGTTCACTGCCTGCTCGGGAAATAGTCCGGTATGCTTAAAGTTAGTCGGCCGGATATGAAATTTCAGTTCACCGTAGGATACGGTCCAGCGCTCCGGCATCTTCGTCCGGAACTGCCAGTCGCCTCCTCCGGCGGAGCTCCGGTGATAGTGGCCGTCAGCGGTCTTCCAATGGCCGGTCTCATTCGTTATCGGCCATATGACCTGCGGGTCTGGTCTTCTCAATATGTAAGAGCCCCAGCGCTCAAGCTTCTCTCCGTTGCCGGTGTCTAGCAATTCGTAGTCTTTCCATTGATTAGCGATGTACATGAGGTGATCCTTCCTTGAAGCAGAATTTATAGCCGACACCACGAACCGTAATGATATAGAGCGGATTCGTAGGGTCTGCCTCGATTTTTTTGCGCAAATTACTGATATGTACCATTAGTGTCCGCGTATCGCCCATGCTTTCGTGCCCCCAGACGACGGTATACAAGTCATCCAGTGAAAAAGCCCGGTTAGGTGCTTGAGCCAGCTGCACAAGCAGATCGAACTCCTTGGTGGACAACGCGATCTCCTTGTCCCGCACATGGACGGACCGGGCGGGAATGTCGATGATGAGGCCGTCAAAGACAAGCACTTCCTCCAGCTCGACAGCAGCCTTGCTCTGGTCGATCACCGATTGTCTGCGCAGATGAGCTTTCACACGGGCGACGAGCTGACTCGGACTGAAGGGCTTGGTCATATAATCATCGCCCCCGACTGTCAGACCGTGTATAATGTCGGTATCGTCGCTTTTACAACTAATGAATAAGATGGGAACCTCAGAGCTTGCACGAATATTTTGACAAACTTCGATGCCATCGATGTTCTTCAGCTGGATATCCAGTATAATCAAGTCGGGCTTCAATTCCGCAGCAAGCCGAATCGCATCTTCCCCGTTATCTGTGTAATGAACGTCGAAGCCATCGCGTTCGAGATAAAGCGAGATCAATTCGATTATGTCTGGTTCATCGTCAACGACTAATATTCTACTCGTATTCATCATCTGACCCCCTACCGCAGCAAAGTGCCGCTTCTCTATTCCGGCATTCTTTACATTTGTTCCTCGAACTATTATATCCAATGGAGGGACAGATGGGCAATCGACGTTTTTTATAGGAGGGAATTGCAATTCGCCATCTAATCGCACTCATCATTATGATCATCCTCATCCTTGCCATGTGCAGCGGCTGCGTCATGCAATCAGGGCCAATGAAGCCTGCTGCGGCAGAGGGAGAGCTGGATCTTCGCGACTGGTCGTTCCAGCATGACGGAGCACTGACTTTGTCCGGCGAATGGGCCTTCTATAGCCACCAGCTTCTAGGCGCCAGAGACAGCTTTGAGCATGTGAAGAAAAGGTATGCTATCGTTCCGCGATCATGGAACAGCTATCCGGACAGCTATGGCGTGAAGAACGGCCAAGGCTATGCCACTTATCGGCTCTCGGTAAGGATTGAACCGACTTCCCGCATTCTTGCATTGCGTATGCCGAACATCTCAAGTGCCTACAAGCTATGGATTAACGGGAATTTGTTGGCTTCTGTAGGGAAGGTGGGGACGAGCCGGGAGACTGTCAGCGCAGAGCAGTTCCCGCGTATTATTTCGTTCGACGGGAGGACGGATCGCCTGGACATTATTATTCAGGTTGCCAACTTTCAGCACCGCAAGGGCGGCATTTGGGTAGATATCAAGCTGGGCGACAGCAATGAGCTAGTCGGTTCGCAGATGCGGACAACGGCCCAGGAGATGATTATACTAGGCAGTCTGTTCATCATCGGCATTTATCATATCGGCTTATATGCCTTTCGCAGGCGGGAGCAGTTTACCGTATATTTCGGCCTGCTTTGCCTGCTGGTCGCTGCACGGATCGGTGTTACCGGCGAGGGGTACCTTATGCAGACCTTCTCATTCATTTCGTGGGAAGCCGGGCTCAAGATTGAATACATATCGTTCGCTTTCAGCGCGGTGACAGGATTTTTGTACGTCTATACGTTGTTCCCGCCTGATATGTCCAAGCTGGCCAAACGGCTGACCCTAACATTTGGCCTGCTGCTGTCCATTTTTGTGCTTGCAGTACCGGCTATCGTATTCACGAGATTGCTGGTGATCTATCAGTTGTTCGTGCTGGCAGCGGGGGTTTATGCGCTCATTGTGCTGATCAAGGCAGTGGTGCGCAAGCGTGACGGGGCTCCCTTTGTACTGGCAGGGCTGCTTGTCTTCGTTCTGACCGTATTGAATGACATTCTGTTCTATAATGAATGGGGCTTTTATAATCAGCAGCTTGTTCCGCTAGGCTTGTTTTTCTTCATTCTCATGCAGTCGTTTATTATATCGACACGCTTCTCGAGCGCTCTGTTCCGGGTTGAGCAGGTATCCAAGGAGCTTAGAGAGCTCAATACGCATCTGGAGGATCGGATCGAAGAGCGTACGGAAGCGCTGAGAGGAGCTAATGAAACGTTAGAGAAGGCCAATAAGGAGCTGGCGAAGATGGAGAATTCACGCCGGCAATTAATGACGAATATATCGCATGATCTGGGAACGCCGATGACACTGCTGCAGGGCTATCTGGAGGCAATGCAGGACGGGATGGTAACAACCGAGGAGCAGCGGAGCAAATATGTGCGAATGATGCTGGGCAAGGTTGGGGGAGTAAATCGGCTTATCCGTGACTTATTCGAATTGTCGAAGCTGGAGGCCGGGCAACTAAGGTTTCATTATATCGGCGTTAACTTGCAAGATTGGATCGAGCGGCATCGTGAACAATACGAAATGGATGTGCGGGGCAAGGGGCTGCTATTCGAGAGCAAGTATATACAGGGGGGAGGGAATGAGGGGGAGCTTCATCCTGAACGCATTGTGCTTCAGCTTGATTTGTTCCGTATGGATCAGGTGGTTGCTAATATTATTTATAATGCGATCAAGCATACAGGCGAAGGGGGCAAAATAACACTGGCCTACTCCTTCGAGCGCAGCTCCGGCCGTGTATCCGTAAGGGTAAAGGATACGGGCAGCGGCATTGAAGCCGAGCATTTGCCGTACATCTTCGACCGCTTCTACAAGAAGGAGATGTCGCGAAATTCGGCAGATGGGGGCAGTGGACTGGGGCTTGCCATTGCGAAGGAAATCGTTGAAGCGCACAGCGGAATGATTGGCGCGGAAAGCGTGCCCGAAGAAGGGACTGTCATCTGGCTGTCGCTGCCTGCATCCCTGCAATAAAAGCTATTCGGCTTGCCTGAGCACAGCCATCATTTTCTCAATGGATCGTTTGCGCTTATCATAGTCCATACTATTGAGAATACGGATAATCTCAATTGTCTCCGGCAATATATGCGTATCCGTGACAGGGGGATCGCCGCCGCCGATAATATAATCGAGCGAAACGTTGAATAAGACGGCCAGCTTCTTCAACGTTTCGTAGACGGGCTGACGGTTATTGATTTCGTAGTGACTGTAAGCAGAGCGAGTAATGCCTATTTGCCTGGATACTTCCTCTTGAGAAAAGTTTTTTCTCAGTCGAAGCTCTCTCAAGCGGTCTCCCATCGTCATGGTCATAACTCCTTACATTCATTCTAATTATCAAGACCTAGTACTGTGAGATGATATGTTACTCTACTACTAGTAATTTATGATACGAAGTGTATCATTGTCAAGTGTGCATATGGAATCCACTGAAAAAAAGCGAGGTATTGTCCGATGATACTAACATTTACCTGTCAATGCAGCAACGAAGTGCAATTATATGCAGCCGGAGATCGGGATGAGCATGGGCGGTATTGGCTCGACGTTGAGGATGACGATCGGCTGACGATTATAAACGGCGAGGGCGGCTCGGTGTTTCGCTGCGAATTCTGCAAGCAATCCTACCGTCTGCTAGCCACATAAGGGGCATGAATAACGGCTCCATTGGACGGAAATTGGACAGAAAATAATTTCTCCTTGATAAAGATGCGGTGAAGTCGTACAATAGACTCATCCAAGTTGTACGTACAAGTAGGGGCTATATCAATGGAATACAGACATAATAATGCAGACATCTTTGATTTTCATGCATATATTCGCTCTTGATTGTTCGTACAAGTTGGATGGTTACAAGGTTTTGAACAGCATGACTGTCAACCTGTTGTCTATCTTCGTCTTCAACGGTTGCATCCAGGGAGGAGATTATTCGTGTTAACTGTTAAGCCCTATCAATTTTGGTTCGTTACAGGCAGCCAGCATCTGTATGGCCCGGAAACTTTGCTTGAAGTGGCCGATCATTCCCGTATTATTGCGGAGAGCTTGAAAGGCAATGATCTGATCCCTTTTGAAGTGGTATTCAAAAAGGTACTTACAACAGCTGATGAAATTTATAAGCTTTGCATAGAGGCTAATTCTGATGAGCGCTGCGGGGGCATCATCACCTGGATGCATACCTTCTCCCCGGCGAAAATGTGGATCGCAGGCCTTTCTGAGCTGCGCAAGCCTTTGCTGCACCTGCATACGCAGTTCAATCGCGATATTCCATGGGATACGATGGACATGGACTTTATGAACACGAATCAATCGGCGCATGGCGATCGTGAATATGGATTTATCGGTGCCCGCATGGGAATCGCCCGCAAAGTCGTGGTTGGATATTGGGAGGATCGTGACACCTGTGGACGCATTGGCGGCTGGATGCGCACGGCAGCAGCTTTTACCGAGGGACGAAGTCTCAAAATTGCACGTTTCGGCGATAATATGCGCCATGTTGCCGTTACGGAAGGCGATAAGGTAGAGGCGCAGATCAAATTCGGCTGGTCGATAGACGGTTATGGGATTGGGGATTTGGCAGACCGGATGGCTGCTGTCGCTGAAGATCAGGTGAATGCGCTGACCGATGAGTATGAAAGGCTGTATGAGATTTCACCAGAGGTGCGCGGCTCGGCCGAGCAGTGGGAAGCGATTCGGGAGCAGGCGCGTATCGAGCTGGGACTGAAGGCTTTTCTGCAGGAGGGCGGCTACTCTGCATTCACGACCACCTTCGAGGATCTGCATGGCATGAAGCAGCTTCCGGGACTAGCTGTTCAACGCCTTATGGAAGCAGGCTACGGCTTTGGCGGAGAGGGCGATTGGAAGACGGCAGCCTTGACCCGCATGATGAAGACGATTGCCGACAATAAGGGAACTTCCTTCATGGAGGACTACACCTACCACTTCGAGCCAGGCAACGAGATGATTCTCGGCGCTCATATGCTGGAAGTATGCCCGACCATTGCAGCGAGCCGTCCGCGGCTGGAGGTGCATCCGCTTGGTATCGGCGGCAAGAGCGATCCCGCGCGAATGATCTTTAACGGCCGCAGCGGGCAAGCGGTGAATGCTTCAATTATTGATATCGGCAGCCGCTTCCGCCTCATAATCAATATCGTTGACGCAGTGGAGCCAGATCGGAATATGCCCAAGCTTCCGGTCGCCCGCGTATTGTGGAAGCCGCAGCCGTCTTTGAAGGATTCTGCCGAAGCATGGATTCATGCAGGCGGCGCTCACCACACTGTATTCTCCTATGAAGTTACTGCTGAGCAGCTGGTGGATTGGGCAGAGATGACAGGAATCGAATGCGTCATTATTGACAACGCTACGAACACACATGCTTTCCGCAATGAGCTGCGCATGAATGAAATGTATTGGAGAATGCGTGCCTGAAGCCGTCCTGTGCGGCAGCAATTGCGGATATCCGAAAGGCTGTGCGGCAGTAAACGCGCTAGATGTTTACAGCGTCCCTGGTGGGGCGCTTATTTTTTGTGCTTAGAAAAGAAATTTTTAATGAAAACAGCACTGTATTTCTTGCTGATAATGGTTGTAGAGAGGATGTTATTATGTGTAAAATGGAGAAGGTATAGCTTCTGGCTGCGAACCGGAAGCGGTTACATGAAAAAGGTGTCTAAAGGAGATTGGCGTCCGATGGAACCAATTAAAGTGCTGTTAGTAGAGAGGGATCGTTTCTGGATCAATACGCTTCATGAAGCGTTCGAGCGGGAGCGGGATATTACGCTGGTTGAAACGGTATTCACAAAGAAATCTGCTATTGAGGCCGCCAACAACTATGAGGTTGATATTGTACTGATGGATATTAATTTGACCGAAACCTATGATGACGGGATGGAGACGATCAAGCTTATATCCGGAATGGGCAAGATCAAAGTTATTGTACTTACGAATGCAACGAATAAAGGCGTTATTATCGAGACGATTGAATCCGGTGCAATGAATCTCATCCACAAGCTGAATGTGAAAGATATCGTTACGGCGATCCGGGAATCCCATATGAACAAATCATCGATTCACTCAGACTGTGCGGAGGTGATACGAGGCGAATTGATAAAGATGAAGAAGCTGTCCAATCTAACACAGGCGGAGCGTGAGGTTTATAATCTGAATGAGGCGGGGCTGAACAAGAGCCAAATTGCCGAAGCATTGAATAAATCCTATTTCACTATAAAAAATCAGCTCAAGACGATCAGGCATAAATTAATCGATTAGGGCGTAGGAGAGGAAGTTTGGTTCAAGATGGCTAAATATGCATTCCTGTTCCCAGGACAAGGCTCGCAATATTCAGGGATGGGCAAGGCGATGGTTGATCAATATGCTGCAGCCCGCCGTACCTTTGACGAAGCAAATGATGTGCTGGGATTCGATTTGAAGGAACTGATCTTCAACGGCAGCTCCGAGCAGTTGACGAGAACGGAGAACACTCAGCCTGCCATATTAACGGTAAGCGTTGCAGCGTTTCGTGTGTTCACCGAGATGTTTGATATCAGGCCCGACTATTGCGCCGGCCACAGCTTGGGGGAATTCTCGGCGTTAACTTGCGCGGGCGCAATATCGTTTGCAGATGCATTGCGGATCGTACGCCAGCGGGGCAAGTTTATGGGCGAGGCTAGCGGAGGCGCGATGGCAGCTGTTGCCGGAATCGACCAGGACGTTATCGAGCAGGAATGCCGCAACTGCAGCCGGGACGGGCAATCTGTCGTCATCTCCAACTTGAATGCGCCGGATCAAATTGTCGTATCAGGCCATACGGAAGCGATCGGCAGAATGCGAGAGTCGCTCTCTGCCAGAGGCGGTATCGTTATCCCGCTTCGTGTAAGCGCACCGTTCCACAGCCCGCTTATGGAGCCGGCAGCAATCCGTTTGAAGGAGGAGCTGATTAAGTACAGCTACACTCCCATGCAATACGGCGTGCTCTCCAACGTAACGGCCAAGCCCTATGAGCGGGAGAGCAGCGAAGAAATGATAGAGCTGCTGACTGAGCAGATGACGTCTGTCGTCAGGTGGACGGAGTCCATGAGGCTGCTTCAGGAGCAAGGGGTTACACATGCCATCGAGCTTGGCCCGGGGATGGTGCTGCGAAACCTGATGAAGAAGAACGCTCCTGGCATTATCACCTATTCCTATGACAATGAAGAGGATGCCGCTGCTCTGCAAGCTGTTCTGCAAGGCGCAGCCCGGAAGGAAGAGCAGCCGGACAACGGCTTGCTGCTAATGACCCGCTGCCTGGCGATCGCAGTATGCACGCGCAACGGGAACGAGGATCAGGCGGCCTATACACAGGGAGTGGTGGAGCCTTACCGCCGCGTTGTGAAGCTGGTGGAAGAATGCGAAGAGTCGGGGCGCAAGCCTGACAAGGAGCAGGTCCGGGCAGCGGTGGATATGCTCCATTCGGTATTCGAGACGAAGCGGACACCGCAGGCAGAGAGAGAGGAACGCTACTGCCAGCTTCAAGAGGAGACGGGAATATTGGAGCTGTTCTTGAACGATGAGCGGCGCGTTCCTCGTACCGCAGTCCATCAGTAGCTATTAGGTATGAACATGCACCTCGCAATTGGCATTGTGGAGCGATTCTGTCACTCCATTCCCCGCTAATTGTGATGGTGCATTTTTTTGTGCTGCAGGAATTGGAAATCTGTTGCCGTACTCCACGCGCCAGAGGACGAGATCCGTCACTTAAACGCCGAGACCAGCGAGCTGCAAGCTGCGAGCCAGGTGAAAGATGCGAAACGGCATCTATTTGCTCATTTCTGGCCCCATGAAGGTGAAATGCCTGCCAGAGGGCAGGTATTTCACCTTCGTTTCCCCTTATCGGTCGATTTTTGCTCAAATTCATGCATGATCGCAGGCATTGTGCCATTATGGCGTCTTGTAACCAAAATTCATGCACATTCGCAGGCTTCTTACTCCGACTTCTTCACTTTCAGCTCATCTGGCGACTGGAATTGGAGGCGAGTCCTGACCTGCAGCCCGGCAACCCGACAATTTAGTGTGCTACAGCAGCAAATAGTCCCGTTCCAATCCAGTACAGGAGGGACAGGAACGATCAATTACGAAATCTTGCCGAGCAAATGGGGCAGCATATCGAGCAGCTTTTCTCTAATTAGCGCGTCTCCGAAGTTCCACTCTGCGGCTTTAACGATATAGACATGCCCGTTGCGAACGGCGGGAAGGCTTTGCCAGAGCGCGCTTGTCATCAATTGCTCCATCGCATTTCTGGATACTGCCTGCTCTGGAGCCAGCATGAAAATCCGGTCACCCGCATAGGAAGGAATGGCCGTCTCCGGGATTTCGATAAATCCCTGGCCTGCATTCAGCATATCCTGAATTTTATCTACAGGCTGAAAGCCTTGCGGATGATAGAGCGCAGAAGAGAGGCCCGCGGTTCCCATAACAAACAGGCGGCTGCCATGATCATAAACGAATACAGATGCTGTCTCTCCCGGCTCGATATGATAGCGGCGAAGCTGCTGCCACATGTAGGCCGCCTTGGCGTTGTATCTGTCCAGCCAATGCTTCGCCTCAACCTTTCTGCCCAGCAAATCGCCAAGGATGTGCAGCCGCTGCTCAAGCGGGGCAAAGGAATTGAAGGTGACAGTGGGCGCGATATGGGCGATACGCTTGTAAGCTGCCTCATCTGCATTCGCAAATATGATCAAGTCGGGCTGCAGCTCCGTTGTCTGATCCGTATTGACCGGCCAGCCAATACGCTGTCCATTCCGATCATGGCTGGCGGATTTGCCGTCTATGAAGCTGACCTCGCCGATCGGTTCCACACCTAGAGCGAGCAGGTCGCCGAATGTTTCGCCATGGCAAATAATACGTTTAGGCTGAACGGGGATATCGACCTGATGGCCCGTCCAGTCATGGACGCTGATACGGCTCTGCTTGAGGCGTGCATATTGTTTGGGGGTTAAGCCGGTCGTTTGACGAAAGCGCCGATTGAAGTAATACTCATCCGCAAACCCGACTTGACAGGCGATCTCGCGCAGTTGATAGCTGGACTCTGCAAGGAGATCCTTGGAACGGTTGATCCGCAGCTCGTTCAAATAGTTCAGCGGCTTCTTGCCGGTCAATTCCCGGAAGACGGTACTATACTGCCAGTAGGGGACATTGGCCAATTGCGCCAGCTGCTTCACTGTTATATTCTCCATATAATTGTTCTGCATATATTGAATCGTGCTTTCCACGGATTGGGTAACATTAAAGGCATGCTCGGAATGATGATTTTGTTCAATGAGAAAACCCAGCAGCTCCTGAAAGCGAATATGGTGATTAAACCGTTTAATTTCGCAAAGCTCCTGTCGCCCTGCATGCAGATCTTCGGTGAGCCGGAGCAGTCGGGAGAAGGGATAGGCAGTCATCTCATGCCGATTGTCGAGAATGCTCCTGTTATAGGCAACGGGCCCGGACGGGGCGGTATGTATGACGTTAAACGCGATCCGGTAATAGCCGATTGGACTGAGGCTGCCGGACTCGTTCACGATCTCGATGTAATCTCCGGGGGACAGCGAATAGCATCGATCAGTGGATAATTGAAAGAACTGGTCATTGATGGTTAGACGGCCAGTGCCGCTTGTGAACACGAATAACAGGTGTGAATCAACCCGCTCCTCAGCGGATCTGCTGCCGCTTGGCTGCGTGATCAGTTCAATGTCCGACAGATGAAAGAGCAGGGTGCGAAGTGCAGCAGCAGTCGGGTTACGGTCAGCCACGGGGAGGATCACCTTCCTTGAATGAGAATGATTATCAACTTCTTTCATTGTATAAAAAATAGAGAAGCTTTTCAACGGTTAGCTGAAAAGCTTCTCTGATAGAGGGCTCGCGATTTGAGCAGGGAAGGAATGCTGTTACTGCTGAAGCATTCTCGCCAGCTCTTGCAAAAGCCATTCTCTTGTAGCCGCATCACTGTTCGATTTCAAGATATCGATCGTATACACACGGTTGTTCTTGACGGCGGGCAGGTTCTTCCAAATATTGCTCTGGAATAAAGCATCCGTCGATTGCTGGGCTTCCTTATCAACGGCTTTCAGAATGAAAATCCGGTCACCCGCATATTCCGCCAGCGTTTCCATGGAAATTTGCTCGAAGCCTTTTTTATCATCCAATATTTTTTGTATAGCAGGGGTAGGCTTCAGGCCATCCGGGTGATACAGCACTTGTGAAAGTCCTGTAGCAGCCATTACAAACAGGCGGTCGCCGGGATAATAAGTGAAGACCGAAGCCGTCTCGCCCGGTGTCAGTCCTTTCTCGTACAGTTCTTTCCACATCTCGCCTGTGCTGGCGTTATACTTGGCAATCCACTCCGCAGCCTGCTCCTTCTTGCCAAGCAGGTCGCCGAGCAGTGTCATTCTGTCTTCCAGCGGGGCAAAGGTATCGAACATGAGCGTAGGGGCGATTTTGGACAGCTGCTCATAATCCTTTTCCTCCGTGCTGCCTGTTATGATCAGATCCGGCTGCAGCTCCAGCGCTTTCTCAAGATTGATCGGGAAGCCAACATCGGCAACATCCTTCAACCGATCCACATAGACACTCCCCTGCACCCAATTATGCGGCGTGCCGATTATAGGCGCATCCAGCACGATTAAATCGCCAATGGTTTCACCCGCATAGATAATACGCTGCGGAGCGGTCGACAGCTCAATCACATGGCCTTTATAATCTGTATAGCTGCGTGTGCCGTCTGCCGTCTCTTCCGCTTCATCAGATGCTTGGGCTGGCGGGACGGTTGTGCTGCCTTGAGCCGTCCCTTTATTGTTAGAGCCTCCATCGCTGCTTGATTCTCCGGAATTGCTGCCGCATGCCGTTAGCAGGGCCCCCAATAGTGCCAGTATACATAGTGCGGTCATCATCTTTCTAAATCCGTTCATTGCATCTCTTCCTCTCAGCCAAGTTGTGTTGATAATCGTTCTCATTACTCCCCTATGTTAAAGGACGATTCAGGATTGCTCAATGGACAAAATGAAATGCCAGAATTAACTTTGTACAAAAAATTAGTGGTGTTTGTCCATTGCCTTTTCAGCAGAATGTGACTTATGATGTGATAATGAGAATCAGTATCACGATAAAGGTGGCGCTTATGAGTCAACATGTACATCCGTTAAAAGATGAAGCAGCAGAAAAATCGTTCAAATTACGTTCCCGTCCATGGGCGGCGACATTCCTATTAACGGGCGGACTGGTCGCATTGGTGCTTGGATTAGGACTGTCCGTGTCATTTGGCGCCAAGGCAATCCCGCTTTATACGGTATGGCAAGCTGTCTTCAGCTTTAATCCTGATGTAACAGAGCATCAGATTATTCAGGAACTTCGATTGCCGCGTGTGCTTGGAGGAGCGATGGTCGGAGCCTGCTTCGCGGTTGCAGGTGCGATTATGCAAGGAATGACCCGCAATCCGTTAGCTGATTCCGGATTGCTTGGCCTGAACGCGGGGGCCGGATTTATGCTGTCGCTTTGCTTCGCGTTCTTCCCGGGCCTTCCTTATATGTACCTCATTCTGTATTCATTCCTTGGCGCAGCGCTTGGTACGGCTATTGTATTCGGGATTGGCGCCCTTGCGAGAGGGGGATTGACGCCGGTCCGGCTTGTGCTCGCAGGAGCGGCTTTGAGCGCGCTTCTAGGTGCGTTAAGTGAAGGTATTTCATTATATTTCCGAACCGGACAAGATCTCGCCTTTTGGTATGCGGGAGGCGTGGCCGGCACGAAATGGCCACAGCTCAAAATCATGTTTCCATGGGTCGCAGCAGCCATTGTCGGAGCGATTGTCCTCTCAAGATCACTTACAATGCTCAGTCTCGGCGAAGATATCGCCAAGGGGCTGGGTCAGCGAACGAAGCTGGTGAAGCTTGTCTGTGCCGTCATTGTGCTTATTCTGGCAGGCTCGGCGGTGTCGGTAGTCGGAGCTGTCGGCTTCGTTGGCTTGATCATCCCGCATCTGACCCGATATTTGGTAGGGGTCGATTATCGCTGGATTATTCCATGCTCTGCGGTGCTTGGCAGCTTGCTCGTCATCCTCGCTGATCTGGCGGCGAGAATGATTAATCCGCCTCAAGAGATACCGATCGGTGCGCTCATAGCGCTGCTTGGGGTACCGTTCTTTCTTTACCTTGCACGCAATGAAAGGAGGTCGCTATAAGTATGGGCAGCGCATCCTATTCGTTATACGAACGCCGCAGCAAGCGTCGTGGAATAACAGTGCTCGCCATACTGGGCGCTCTCATTGTTGTCACCTTCATCATCAGCGTTAATACAGGCTATATTCGGCTCGGTCCGCTCGATCTGATTCGAACTTTATTCGGCAGCGGTACGGACAAGCAGGAGCTTATCCTGTTTGAATTCCGTCTTCCGCGAATCGTTATATCCGTGCTCGTCGGCGCAGGGCTGGCCGTATCCGGCTGTGTGATGCAGGGAATTTCCCGCAATGCGCTGGCTGATCCGGGCATTCTCGGCATCAATGCCGGAGCGGGCCTGATGGTCATGCTGTTTGTTGCCTTCTATCCTGCGACAGCTGCGGCTCCTGTATTTCTGCTGCCATTATTGTCATTGCTCGGGGCAGGCTTGACTGCATTGCTCATATTTACGCTGGCGTACAAGCGCCATGAAGGGCTGTCCTCGACACGCCTGCTGCTGACCGGTATTGCAGTTGCAGCGGGAATCAGCGCGGCAACCATCGTTCTGACGCTCAGTCTTTCTCCCGAGAAGTATCAGTTCGTCGCTACCTGGATGGCGGGCAGCATATGGGGATCGAACTGGAAATTCGTCCTTGCGCTGCTGCCCTGGATATTCATTCTGCTGCCATTCGTATTCTACAAGGCCCGCGTGATGAATGTGCTCAATCTGGGCGATACAACGGCGACAGGCCTTGGCGCCTCAGTGCCCAGGGAGCAGCTGGTTCTGCTTGCCGCAGCAGTCGGGCTTGCCGCTTCCTGTGTCTCCGTAAGCGGCGGGATCGGCTTCGTCGGGCTGATCGGGCCGCATCTGGCGCGCCGCCTTGTCGGTCCCAAGCACCAGATGCTGCTGCCCGCAGCCGCGCTGGTCGGCTCCTTGCTTGTCATTGTCAGCGATACGATAGGCCGCTGGATTATTCAGCCTTCAGAGATTGCTGCAGGCATTATCGTTGCAGTTCTCGGTGCGCCGTACTTTCTATACCTGCTGGCCCGCGCCCGGTCATAAGCGAAGCAGGCGGCGGTACATCTATTTACTTAACGAGAGAAGGGATTAACCATGCTTCGACGTTTTTTTGCTTACTACCGGCCCTATAAAGGGCTGTTTATTCTGGATTTCACCTGTGCAATTTTTGCAGCGCTGCTGGAGCTTGCTTTTCCGGTGGCGGTTAATCGGGTAGTAGACGATCTGCTGCCGAGCGGCAAATGGGATTGGATTCTGTACGGCTGCCTTGCGCTCCTTGGCATTTACATCATTAGTGCGGGACTGCACTTTGTCGTCACTTATTGGGGGCATATGCTCGGCATTAATATTGAAACGGATATGCGCAAGAAGCTGTTTGACCGGGTGCAGAAGCTTTCCTTCCGTTTCTTCGACAACAATAAGACCGGACATCTGGTCTCGCGGATGACGAATGATCTGATGGATATCGGGGAGATTGCCCATCATGGGCCGGAGGATCTGTTCATCGCCTTCATGACGCTGGCGGGCGCTTTTGGCATTATGCTCGGAATTAATTGGCAGCTGGCGGTAATGACGTTCATTATTGTTCCGCTCATGATCTATCTGTCCCTCTACTTCAGCCGCAAGATGTCGCGCGCCTTCAACCGGATGTTCGCAGATATTGCGGATTATAACGCCCGGGTAGAAAATAATGTAAGCGGCATTCGTGTTGTCCAAGCCTTCGCGAACGAAAAGCACGAGATGGAGCTGTTCAAAATCAACAATGGCCGCTTTCGGGTGACGAAGCTGATTGCTTACCGGATTATGGCCTGGAACTCTTCCATCAGCTTCGTTCTGATGAAGCTTGTATCCCTGTTTGTGCTTGTCTGCGGCACATGGTTTGTCATTGAAGACCAGATGACCTATGGGGAGTTCATAGCTTTTGTCATGCTGTCCAACGTCTTCCTCGGACCGATCAAGCAGATTAATGCGGTAATCGAGACGTATCCCAAAGGAATTGCCGGATTCAAGCGGTATTTGGAGCTGCTCGAAACGGCGCCTGATATCGATGATGCGCCTGATGCGCAGGCCGTGGAGAGTCTGAGAGGGGATATCTGTTTTGCCGGAGTGGGCTTCAGCTATGAGAACAAGGAGCAGGTGCTCCGCAACGTCAATCTGTCTATTCGCGCCGGAGAGACGGTAGCGCTGGTCGGTCCTTCAGGCGGCGGCAAAACGACGCTGTGCAGCCTGCTGCCTCGTTTCTATGATGCGGATGCAGGCACCATTACGATCGACGGCATCGACACCACCAGGATGACGCTGGAATCGCTGCGCTCGCATATCGGAATCGTACAGCAGGATATATTCCTGTTCGATGGCACGATCCGTGACAATATTGCCTATGGCAAGCTTGGCGCGTCGGAAGAGGAGATATGGGAGGCGGCCAGGAGAGCGCAGCTCGAAGAGCTGATTCTGTCACAGCCTGAAGGGCTGAATACGATGATCGGCGAACGCGGCGTGAAGCTGTCGGGAGGCCAGAAGCAGAGAATGTCCATCGCGCGCATGTTTCTGAAGAACCCGCCGATCCTTATTCTTGATGAAGCGACCTCCGCACTGGATACAGAGACGGAAGCGGCAATCCAGCAATCTCTTAATGAGCTGTCGCAAGGACGCACGACACTTGTCATTGCCCACCGCCTTGCGACGATCAAGAATGCGGACCGGATCGTGGTAGTTGCGGATCAGAGCATTGCCGAGCAAGGCGATCATAATGGGCTGCTCCAAGCAGGCGGAGTGTACAGCCGATTGCACAGCGCGCAGTTCGGAGCATAATACGGTTGAATAATAATCATAAATTTGACAATAATCTCATGTAACAAGTAAAGCTGACGAGGTTTCACTCACATGAGATTTACTACCGAAGAATCATCCTTGCAAGGAGAGCTGCCAGCCATAATGGAGCAGCTCAAGCTCAAGCTTGGCAACAGCCCTGATTTGATTATGCGTCATATACGGATTGCGAGCAGCCCGGTCGTTATTGCAGCCGTGATCTATTTCGAAGGATTGATTGATCGACAGCTGGTCAACGATTTGGTGCTTTGCTCGAGCCTGTCAGCGAGCAGCGGCGATGCGTCGCCGCAGGATGCCTCTGCGCAGGAGCGGGCTTACGGGCTTCTGTTCAATCATGTGTCCGCCCGAGGTGAAGCCAGCGTTGTCCGTACTCTGGACGGAGTGCTGGAGGCCGTATTATCAGGATGTACGGTTCTGATTGTGGACGGGATCGGCGAGGCGATCAGCTGCAGCACGAAAGGCGGAGAGAGCAGGGGCATAGAGGAGCCTACTACCCAGGTTGTTATTCGCGGGCCCAAGGATAGCTTCAACGAATCGTTATCGACGAATATTGCCTTGATTCGCCGCCGAATTAAAAATCCGGATTTGTGGCTGGAGAAGCTGAAGCTTGGCGACAAAACCCGGACCGATGTTGCCATTATGTACATGAAGCACACGGTTGATGACGGACTTGTTGAGGAGGTCAAGCGTCGCCTGCAGCGGGCGAATTTGAGCGTGGTACTCGAAACCGGCGCAATCGAAGAGATGATTCAGGATCAAACCGCTACGTTCTTCCCCACCATCTACAATACGGAGCGGCCTGATGTCATTGCAGCGAATCTGCTGGAAGGCTGCGTTGCTATTCTGGTGGACGGAACACCGTTCGGTCTCCTTGCACCGACTGTATTTGCCCAATTCTTTCAGTCGCCTGACGATTATTATTACCGGTTTGACGTTGGCATTTTTCTGAGAATTCTCAGGTATACCTGCTATTTGATCTCCTTACTGCTGCCCTCCGTCTACATTGCGGCGATTACATTCCATCAGGATATGGTGCCGACAACGCTTCTCATCAGCATCGCCTCCGCCCGGGAAGGCATTCCATTCCCTGCTTTCATTGAAGCGATGCTGATGGAGCTTTCCTTCGAGGTGCTTCGCGAGGCTGGCGTTAGAATGCCGCGGGCAATGGGCCAGGCGGTATCCATAGTTGGCGCCCTCGTGCTTGGCCAAGCGGCTGTGCAGGCTGGCATCGTATCCACCGCGATGGTCATTGTCGTGTCCATTACCGGAATCGCCAGCTTCTCCACACCGGCCTACAATGTTGCGATTGCTGCGCGATTAATTCGATTGTTCATTATGGTCTTGGCGGCAACATTAGGATTTTACGGCATTCTTCTCGGATGCATCGTTCTGCTCGCGCATATGTGCAGCTTGCAATCCTTTGGCGTTCCGTATATGGCTCCTTTCGCACCGTTTCGCCTCATCGACCAGAAGGACACCATCCTTCGCATGCCCCGTTGGCCGTTCATTAAGCGTGACCGCAAGATCTATGAGGAGCAAGCAGCAGAACCATGGTTGCAGCAGCAGAAGCGAAGCGGCTCATCCGATCCTGCAAAAGGGGAGTAGCAGCCGACTATGAAACGGAAACCGATCCTGCTGCTATGGCTGTTATTAATTGTCGTCGTGCTGTCAGGCTGCTGGAACAGCAAGGAATTATCCCATCTTGCCATCGTCTCTGCAATCGGAGTGGATAAGCTGCCGGATACAGCGCATTACCGGATTTCCTTCCAGGTGGTCAACCCGTCGGAAATATCATCAGATGTGCAAGGTGGCGGAGGGAAGACGACAGCTATTACCGTATTCGCGGATAATGGCAAGACGTTGTTCGAGGTGATACGCAAAGCATCGCGCAAAGCGCCGCGGGAGCTGTTGTTCTCCCATGTGAAGGTGCTGGTCATCGGAGAGCCTTTGGCGCGGGAAGGGATTACGGAGCTGTTCGATACATTCGAGCGTTTGAATCAAACCCGTCTGACAACGAAAGTGCTTGTCGCAAGAAATGCGACAGCGGAAACTGTGCTGGGCGTCGTTACGCCGATGGAAGAAATCCCGGCTGATGCGATGGCAGGCAAGCTGCAGTTCTCCGCCAGCCTGTGGTCCGAGAATGTGGAATACACCATTGATGACATTATACGGGCACTGGTAAGCATGGGAAAAGAACCGGTCATATCAGGTGTTGTTATTCAAGGTGAGCCTGAGCGGGGCGCAACGCAAGCAAATGTGCGAAGAACAACTCCTGATGCCACCATTATGATGCGCGGGCTTGCTATGTTCAAGGAAGGCAAAATGCAGCGCTGGCTGGATGGCGTGGAAGCCAGGGGGACTGTACGTCTGCTCGATAAAGTGAAAAGCAGCGCTGTAGAACTGGAATGCGCGGAAGAGAAGAACGTACTGTCCATTGAGCTCACTCGTTCCAAAACGAGCAAGAAGGTGAGCATTCATAATGGCAGGCCTAAGCTTGAGGTCTCCATCATCCAAGAGGGCAATCTGGTCGAAATGAAATGCGCCATCGACCTGACCCGGATGCATGAGCTGATGAAGCTGGAGAAGAAGTGGAGCCAGCAGACGGTCAAAGATGTGACAGCGGCTATTCAAGCAGCCCGGAAGCAGCAAGTCGATATATTCGGCTTCGGGGAATCCTTGAACCGCAGCAATAATAAGGAGTGGAAGCGGGTTGTAAAGGACTGGGATGCATTATTCGCCCAAAGTGAGATCCAGGTCAAAGCAGATTCGTTCATACGAAACACAGGCAACCGTATCAAATCCTACATGCAGCAGCAGCCTTAGCACAACTACAGCTTCGAACGGGGTGAACAGAGACATGAATACACCCAAAATCAGCGCCGGGCAATTATTTGCCCTGATCATCCTATTCGTCTTCGGCACAGCCATTGCTGTTAATTATGGACTGGATGCGAAGAAGGATGCATGGATTGCAATCCTGCTGGGGACCTTTAGCGGTTGTCTGCTGTTCATGCTCTTCAGCTATTTGTATCGGCAGTATCCGGATCTTACCTTGACCTGCTATACGCAGCGGATAATGGGGAAATATGTTGGGTGGCTGCTGGGCATGATCTTCGTCCTTTACTTTATATACGATGCGGCAAGAGATGTGAGGGATGCGGGGGAATTATTGAATACCTCTGTCTATGATGCGACACCAATCTTCGTACTTAATGCTGTTATGCTGCTTGCGATTGCCTATGTGCTTGACAAAGGCCTATATGTACTGGCCCGCCTGAGTGAAATTTTTATCGTTATTATTGCTGCCTCAGGCATTGTGGGGAGCATTCTCGTATTTGCCTCCCGCATCATTGATCTCAATAACCTGCTGCCCGTGCTGGAATATGGCTGGAAGCCGATTCTGACGACAACCTATCCCAGTACATTCATCTTTCCTTTCGGCGAGATGCTCTGCTTCTCTATGCTGTTCCCGCTTCTGAAAAACCCGGAGCTTCAATTAAAGACAGGCTTGTTGGCGATCGTGCTTAGCGGCCTGGCGCTTAGCTATACGATTGCAATCGATATAGCGGTTCTTGGAGCTGATATATCCTCCCGTTCGATCTTTGCCCTGCTGACGATGGTGAGCAAAGTGAACATTGCAGACTTTCTGCAGCGCTTGGATCCAATCGCTCTTTTTACAATGCTGATCGTCGATTTCTTCAAGATCGCCATGCTGTATTATGCTGCTGTAATCGGGACTGCAGATTTGTTCCAAGTGAAGCCGTCCCGCAAGCTGGTCGTTCCCGTCGGCTGTGTTATTCTTATTACCTCGATGTCGATCACAGGCAGCTTTAATGAGCATCTATTGGAGGGAAAGCTGTCGATCAGCAATTTCCAGCTGATGGTCGTTGTTGGCATTCCGCTGCTGCTTGCTGCTGTTCATCTTATCCGCAAATATATCGGCAAAGGGCAATCCGTTGACCCTTAATTCCGCTTCTTCTTCCTCGAATCAGCTATCCCGCTGATTAACGGCAGCACAATAAAGACCGCCAGCAGCATATAAGCCGGTATCCCCATAAATCCCCAATAAGATTTTAAATTCCGTATTGAGGAGGCCAGGGGGATGCCAGTAACAATATCCAGAAATATACTTAGCCCAAGGCTCAAGGAAAGCAGCAGCACAAATATCGCTAAAATTTTCATCCGATTGCCTCCGTTCTTCTATTTTTGCTACCTATTTTGCCCGATCGCTGCAGCAGCATACTGTAGTGGCAGGGCTTTTGTGTGAGATCCCGCATGAACCCTGGAAGAGCAATCAGCGCTTTTCGGGTTCAGATCGATGCTCTTTTGCAGGCTTTAGGCTAAGAATGATAATTTCTCAGGGAAATACCTGCGCTTTAGCAGGAATGCTTGTACAACAGACATAGAGGCTGGAACAAGTAGGCGTGGATCTTTCCGGGATTTTGGCGGGTGCATATCGCGTAACATTCAACGTTGACTCTGTTATGAGGCAAAGTGTCATAGCCGTTGCGAGGCAAATAGTGAGATTTAATAGGGGCAGCCGTATTGGGCGATCCCTATTTTTTGTTTCCTGGAAAGAAGAAGTTCCTCCAAAACATCATGTCGAAATGTGTATAAAAATGTCATTAATTGCTATGTATTCTAAATTCGCCGGATCACGAGTTGGCAAGACAGCAATGGACAAGTGATGGTAAAAACGTCCCGATTAGTGGTCGTCAAAATTACAATTTTCATATGGGGATCAGTCATCGCTGCTTATCGGGCAAATTTGTTGATAGGCAGTATTCATATTTTGTAAAAACCATACATATATTTTGCAAGCAACATGGCTGCGGAAGGAAGGATCACTACGAATATGGAAGGGGGAGTGAGAAAGGGCGAAATTGCATGAAATTGTAAATATAGTAGTTCGGTATGATCAAAAAGCGGGCTGACCGTAAAGAGCATTGATGTTCCATGACTGCTGGCACCTTAATGAAATTGTAAATCACTGCTTCAAAATAAAGTTTTTAAATACCAAATATTACTTGTAATATCGAATCGATCAAGCGAAAAAAGTAAATTAAATATATTATTGTTAATAAATAACTTCATAAAAAATGCTGAGATGTTACTGGATTCTTACAAAAAAATTCTTCCATAATTTGATCGTTATTGATAGAATACTCTTTGAAACTATGGAAGCAAAAGTGAATACATGCGATATATGATGATTGTGAACATATCAATTTATTTGCAAACGGCTTAATACATCCATAGTTCATTGTACCTAATCGTTGGGGAACTGGCTGAAATTTGTAACCCCGGCAATGTCAGTAAGGAGTGGTAGGCGAGATTTGTCGAAGCAGAAGAAAACAAAGTTGAAAAGGAGATTGAGAAATGACCAGAACGTTGCATTTTGAACTTGTATCCGGCTCAGCGAAAGCGAATGAGAAACTTACGCTGCACATTGGTACAGACAAGTATGAACTGCAGGCACACACTACCCAAACGCTGCTCGAAGCGTCCCGCACCAACAAGGCATTGGGACTTATTCCTGAAGAACACCGTCAACGCTTCACTCACTATGTAGTTGCGCCTGAAGCGCATTTCCCAACCGATCGTTTACTTCGTATTCGCGTAACCTCTCCTGATGATGACGAAAATATTTACCTTCCCAAACTACATCATATGTCCATACATATTCCTAAGATTCACCGTGAAAAGCACATTCAAAACAAGCTGAAAAGCAATGCAGCGCATGTTCATGCCAAGCTGTCGCATTTCGGCGTAACGAATCTTAGCGACGAGCATGCGCTTGAAGCGAACGTAGATGCCGATAACCTGCAAAGCCCATGGGATATCGCTACGTCAATATTATTCCATTATCCTGAGCTGTCCTCCAACAAGCCATATACCGCTAACGTTGTTATGAACGACCACATTGCTCCCCCACAGAATGTTAATCCGGCCCAATATAACGCAGTGTATAATCTGGCAACTATTATAAGCAAGCAAGGTCCGGCGTCCTCTACAGGCGGATGGGCAACCATTAAAAGTTCCGTCGATCAATACGGCAATCCGCTGACTTACGGATACGATATGGGTACACGCAAAGCCGGCGATCCGATCTATATCTACAGCTGGTCGGACTTGACCGTGCAGAACGCAACTTCGCCTATGACCAGCGCTATGCAGTCGGCAAGCAATGATACCACCTTGCAGAATCAGACATGGACTGTGAATCAAGGGAAGACTGCGTATCAGCAGGACGACGTCACCTCCAGCAACGCGCTGCACAAGTCGTACGCGGCGAAGAGAACGACGCTGGCGGCAGCAGCCCCTACGTACAAGTGGACGGTTAAGGAAGAGACGCCGAACCATGGCTTGAACATCTATTCCGATACGCTGTCATTTAACAGCGACAAAACCTTTTCGATCGAGGTAAAAAATACATTCCTGCGCTCGCTTACCGCCTATGCGCAATTCTTCAATGAGAAGGGCGACCCGATCTCAAATCCGGCAGGCTGGCAGGAGCGTCTTCCATCTGCTATTCAGAGCTGGTTCGAGACCGACCAGAAGAAATTCATCTCCAGCGTCTCGGCCGTTAATACGATTCTCGGCATTCCGATGCCGACAGATCCGACGAAGCTGTCATTCGTATTCCCGGATGACGCAACTTCATTAAAGCTGCTGTTCGGCTGCCTTGGCACGTCGAGATGGGATGGCGATGTCGATCCGTCCGGTGCAATACTGACAGGCATATTCCAGTACGGCATCCCGTCGATATTCCTCATTGCAGGAGCGGCCATTACTAACTCGAAGTGGTTCAGCGATTTCGTAAAGGATATTGATAATGTGGTCGCCGCCCTTGCTGTAGCATTCCCGATTGTAGGGGGAGGCGTAGCGACTGCAGCCGCTTTGACGAATGCCAAGTCCGTGCTGTTCGCCTTTGCGGACGCAATGGCAGGCATCCTGCTTGCCAAAGGGCTTGAGAAGCTGGCGCTCTATGTAACCGAGCAAATTACGGTTGCTGAGCTTGAGGACAATGTGCCGTTCGTCGGCTGGGCATTGCGCGCTGCGAACATGGCGATTAACTTTGCCGAGATGGCGGTATCGACAGGCGAGATTCTGTCTTCTCCAGCTACGCTGACGGTAGACATTTCGCGTGCGATGGATCTGCAATTCAATCTGCATCCAGATCCTGCGCATGGCGAGGCTGGCAATCCGGATACTGCTGTATGGCCTGCTGTATCGGATCATTATCAGGTTACGGTTCAATATCAGGGCGGTACGAACTTCGTGCTTCGCGGCAAGATGCCGGAAGTAACTTCAAACACGCCTTTGAATCTGACCTTCTCGAATCTTCCGGTAGGCGGCAACATTCAAATTATTGCAGGCATCTATTCCAGCAGCGGCTGGCTGTGCGGCAAATATCAGAGCGATTGGATACCGGCCTTCCCGGACAGCGGTTCCACCTCATTGACGCTTAACGAGAACATCACGGAAATTCTGGTTCCGCTCACGCAGGATACCCAGTACGACTATAAGGAAAAAATCATCTACGATGCGGCTTTGGATAAGCATATCTGGCATGCCGGAGATCTGCCGACGGCTACCGTTGCCAATCTTGATTGCAGCAGCGGCGGCAACTATATCTGCAAGCCTGTAGATATTACGCTGAACGGCCAGGCCTTCGAGATCGGCTATGTGTGGAGCGCTTCCGGACAAAATTACCGGGCACAGAACCTGTCGGTGCTTGCGGATCCGCAATCCCGCTTCAAAACATCTGAAGTGCAATTTACTGTTCAGCCGTATATTGCCTACGACCAGTTCGGCCTTCAGCCTGATGGCGGTGCAGATCAGCCGATCAGCACGAACAATTTCGTCCTTGATACGCGGAACAATCAGTTCAATCTGCGTCAAGTCAATTTGATGGACGGAGAGAGCGGCTTCGGCTTGAACGATCCGAATCTGAAGAGCTGGGGCCGATTCAACCTGTCGAACATGGATGCCATGGTTGTCCATCCGCAGGGATCGGTTATCGGCGTGAGCTGGAAGGACAGCAAGATGGAAATTTTGCAAATTCCGAGTGAGCCATCCGATGATGCACATGCGCAGGATGCGCAGATGGTATCCGGAATGGGTGTCAGACAAGGCTTGCTGCAAGGGCCAAAAGCGATTGCGGTAACCCCTGACGGCCGTGTTCTCATTCTCGAAACGCTGAACAGGCGTATTCAATCCTTCGACACGAAGGGCAATCCGGTAGCCAGCTTTATGGGTGAGTCGCTGTTCACGCTGAGCGCTGCGGATTATACGGCTGATCTGGACAATGGCGTCTTCTCTGCGGCTCTTCAGCAGCAATTCCAGAATCACGGCTTGACGCATATTTTCGATTTGAGTTCGTCTCTGTCAACAGATCTGGACAGCGCGACGCTCACGACGAACATCATTAACGCTTTTGCCAATCAAGGCGTGTATCTGTCGTATGACAGCAACGATATGAATAATCATGCGATCAGCTCTTATGTAACGGTCGTAACAGCCGGCACGGAGTGGTCGATCACGGATCCAAGCAGAAATGCCGTCTATAACATTACTAAAGCGACTTCGGTACTGAATGTATTCGATGTGCTGAACAACGTGACCGTCGATGTGCGTGCGAAGGGCAGCATCTGGGTTGTTGAGGATTGGAACGGGGCGCAATCCTACTATATTGCCGCTGATCCGGTCAACAGCTCGGTGCTTAATGTAAACCGCTATCTCTCGTATATGGCGCTGTACAATCCGGACAACCGCACGGACATTACGTATCTGGATGTGGCGGTGGAAGCGAAGGGCTACATCTACGTCCTGTCCTATGTGGCGGGCGGTAAAAATCCGAGCGACTACACGCTGGATCTGTACAATCCGGACGGCTCATTCCTTGTGAGAACGCCTGATTCCCGCTTGCAGCCAACGAATCCGCAGTATGTGAGCGCAGCCCGTCTCGTCGTTGATGTATGGCGCAACGTGTATACGCTCAATTACGAGCCGACTATTGGCCCGAACAAAATAACCGAGCCGTCCATCAGTCACTGGGTGCCGACTCCGCCGCTGTTTGATCTGGATCTTAGCAAGCAGCCGGATTTCGAGAATGCGAATACGGCTGCTGTTCAGGCGGATTTCGCCGCTAACGGCATCACGCTGGTGAACCCGATCGTAATTACAACCGTCAGCCAGAGCGGTTATTGGACGGTTAGCGATCCGACACAATCTTTTGATGTCATTCGCAGCGGTTCCAGCCTTGAGGTTTATTCCATACCAGTCAATTAATCGTTAAGGGAGCCACAGCCCGCAAAGGTCTTGAACCGATGCGGGCAGGCATACCCGATTCAAGAAGGGGAGGTAAGCATAGTGGGGGACTTAGTCAGCCAGGCGCTGCAGCAGATCGGCCTAACCGATGCTGATGTTCAGAAGGGTACGATCACAACCGGAGGCACGGCGGGACCGACTTACTTGTCGAGCAATCCGCAATTTTCATCCGCTATTCCGGCGAAAACGATTGTTATTAACAGCGTGGAAGAATTGAAGGCGATTGTAGGCGCCAAAGCAGCAAGCAGCAGTCAATTAGGTGCCGTGCCTGCTCCTTGGCCGCAGGACAAAAACACGTTGCAGAAGCATGAGCTAACGGAATCCGACGAGCTGGATGTATATTCGGCGCTGAGGGCGATTGTGCTTGGACACAGCGATGCGGTGAACAGCTATACCGGTATCGTGAATGCACGGTATTTCCCGATGAGCGCAACTGCATATGCGGGTGAGGATATCGTTGTAACCGCTAACAATCCATTGATCATTGAGCCTCATGGCCATGACCCGGTTATTGTCACATTCAATACAGTTACCCTTGAGCAGGGCGGGCAGATTATTTGCGACGCTCCAGTCATTATGACGGTTAATACATTTACTAAACAATAATTGAAAATTCAGGAGGCGTTTATTAATGAATGCACAAACAATCCGTAATCAGTTCATGAGCAAATTCAATCTTACAGATGCTATTGTCCACACAGCTACAATCAATACAGGAGATACTCCGGGACCGACTTATATTTCGGCGCATCCTGATCATGATTCGGTTATCAAGCCAACCTATGTGACGATTCAAAACATTGATGATTTCAAGCAATTCGGAGGCAATCCGGATGAAGTGTATCATAACAACCTGATGGCAGAGCATCATGCTCCGCTTGCTGCCTGTGATGCCGCTTTGACCAGCCTTCCCTATTCCGAATTGTCAGTGACGCAGAAATCAGACCTGTGTCAAGCATATCAAACCTATGTTTATGGCAACTCGCAGAATGTACAGTCCTATAAGGATGCGCTTCAGAAGCACTTTTTCCCGGCGCAGCTGGCTGTGTTTGCCGCACAGGACGTAGTTGTCACGAAGGACAATCCGCTTATTCTCAGCGGCAACGGCGATCAGCCTGCCTCATTCAGCTTCGGCACGGTTACGATCCAGCCAGGCGGGCAAATCATCAATCAGGCGAATGCAACATTGCTCGCTGACAATCTGATCCAACAAACGGACAGCACTACGCAGCCGACGAATAACTTTATCAGCGTCGGTCCAGATGGACAGAACGGAGCAGCGGGCGGCAATGGCGGCAACGGCAATACGGGCAACCAAGGCAGCGCGGGCTCCGATGGCAAGAGCTCTTGTTCCACTGGAGCGGGCCAAGGCGATACGGGCGGCACTGGCTACAACGGAACCGGAGGCGGCAACGGTTCGCGCGGTACTGACGCTCAGGTCGTTAGAGCGACGTTTACGACAGTAGAAGGTCCTGTTATTTTGATGTCCTGCGGCGGCAATGGCGGCGCTGGCGGTGCTGGCGGCAACGGCGGCAATGGCGGTCAGGGCGGACCTGGAGGGAACTCAACCTCGTATTGCTCTACAGGTGCTCAAGGTAAAGGCGGCCAAGGCGGAACGGGCGGCAACGGAGGAGCGGGCGGCGATTCCGGCAACGGCCAGAACATCTACTGCACGTACCAGACACTAGGAACGAACGGCTCGATTTCTCTCGGTACGCCAACGAAAGGCCAAGGCGGTCAAGGCGGCGCGGCAGGAAACGGCGGCAACGGCGGTCAAGGCAATCCTAACGGAAATGGAGCTTCGGCAGGAACTCCGGGAGCGAACGGCAAGAATGGCACGCT
The DNA here is from genome assembly GCF_019443105.1 of Paenibacillus oenotherae. Lineage (GTDB taxonomy): Bacteria > Bacillota > Bacilli > Paenibacillales > Paenibacillaceae > Paenibacillus_Z > Paenibacillus_Z oenotherae. Next base: position 171,192 of record NZ_JAHZIJ010000002.1, on the reverse strand, counting down.
CGGAACGGTATATATCAATAACGTACCGCAAGGTTAGTCGAACTCATATAAGGAGGGAAAACCGATGAGCGCAAATTGCGATATTCTCATTCAAGGCGCTAATGGAGCAAACGGGGCTAGCGGCCAAGCCGGACAAAACGGCGCAAGCAATGGCGCTAACGGAGCGCCAGGCACCTTTGACAAGAAAGACAAACCGAATTGCACTTCTGCAACGAACGGGCAAGCGGGCCAGAATGCAGTTTCTTCAGGCGGCATAGGCGAGCAGGGCGGAGCGGGAGCGATTCCCCCTGATTTTGTACTGAAATGCCAGAGCATTGTTACGCAATCGCCAATCACCATCTCCAGCCTCGGCGGCAATGGCGGCAATGGAGGAAACGGCGGCAATGGCGGCAATGGCACGAACGGCGGCAACGCCGGAGAACAGGCTTCCAAATGCTCCAGCTCGCTTCCTCCGGCTCTTGGCGGAGTCGGCGGCAACGGAAGTAATGGCGGCAACGGCGGCAACGGCGGCAATGGCGGCAACGGCGGCATGATTCTCGTACAATTCGTAACGGCTTCGATCAATATCCCGGCACTTGGGCAATCGACCGGCGGAATCGGCGGAGTGGGCGGTACAGCTGGCTTCGGAGGTCTTGGCGGCTTCGGCGGCAAGAACGGCTCGGCTTCCGGGCAGAACCCGTCGAGTGCTAATGACGGTGTTGGCGGAGCGGCTGGCGTTCCCGGCAACTCCGGCTCCAACGGCAGCAATGGCTCTGTTACGGTAGAACCTGTTAGTCAAATTTAATGTAAGGGCAGGAGGAATGGAGATGTCTTCGGATTCGATGACATTTATTGGCAAGTGGGCATTCAGTAATCCCGCAGGCAGCTCCTTATTGAGCCTGGATGAGTCTACCGCAACGTTGGTAGCCGTCCAGGCTTCTTCCGCCGCTGCCGACCAGCGCTTTAATGCGTATGGCGACAGCGCGAGCGGATTTTGGCTGCAGGCAGCTAATGGAAGCTATTTGGTATACGGGGGCAGTTCCTATACAGCGACGGCAGGGCGGGACGGCTCTCCGGCGCTGTTCATTCTGCAAACAGCAGGCACTAATGTCAATCTGATTGAGCAAGCTTCAGGCGTGCAGTATGCGGTGAATATGAGCGGAAGCACTGTAACCCGCGTCGCTGCAAGCAATCCGCCGGCAACGGCGCAGTTCATTCAACAAAGTATAACGCCGGGCCTTGCGCAAATTCAGCAATCCTCGGTTATTCACGACGCCGATTTAACATGGGCTTATTTGGCCAGCGCGGACGTCAGCTATGTGGATTTCTCGGGTTGTAATATGACGAATGCGAATTTTGCGAACGCGACTTTATTCGAGGCTACCTTTCAAGGACCGGATACGATCCTGTCGCAGGCTGTCTTCACCGGCGCGCAAATGAATTACGTCATAATGCCCAAATGCACAGCAGCGGACACCGACTTCTCCAACGCCACTATGAAATTTGCGGTACTGTCTGATGCGACGATGAAGAATTGCAATTTCACAAGCGCTAATCTGACTGATGCTTCGATTGACGGCGCCGACCTGACGGGTTCAGCGATGGCCAAAGCCAATCTGTATGGTGCGATACTTATCGGAACCGTATTGGCGGATGCTGATTTGACCGGTGCGAATCTGCTGCTTGCCAACGTGAACAGCATCCACATTCCAGGGGCAACGCTGAGCGGCGCCAATATGAATAATGCGGATTTAACGACTGCGGAAATTGATGCTCATACGAACTTTACCGGAACAAGCCTGCAGAATGTGCGCTTCTTGAATTGCGCACTGCCAGGCGTTACCTTTACCCATGCGGATTTGACAGGCGGGCTATTGGATGGCTGTGATCTGACGGGTACGGATTTCAGCTTCGCCAATCTGACGAACGCCTCGCTCAAGAACGGCGTCAAGCTGTTCAGTGCGAGCATGTCCAATGCAACGCTGACAGGAGCTAACCTTACAGGTGCCCAGCTTGGCGCCAAGCAGGAAGCTTTCACGCTCAGCACCTCGCTGATCGGGGATCTGAACGGCGGCGCGATCACGACGGGAATCAGTCAAGCTTTTCAAGCGGCGGGTCACCCGTTGTCAAGCGCGGCCACATTAACGGTGCGCATTCCAAGCCAGGATTGGGTCATTACCGATAACAACACCGTCTACACCATTACAAACGGCGGCTCTGTTTTGTATGTCTGGCTGTATGTGTCAAGCAATGATGCCGCGGTGTTGGCGGGTGCTTATATGCCGAATGCTATTTTCACTGATGCCAATTTGTACGCTGTCAACATGTCCGGCGTCAATTGGTACGGCAATCTGGCCAAGGCGGACAATGCGGATCTGGAGGAAGCGGATCTTGCCAATGCTAATCTTGCCAGTATGGACTTCTCTCAAGCGCGCATGTACGGTGCGAATCTGGATTCTTCGAATCTGATCGGGACGACGATGAATGGCACATTCCTGACCCCTTCCATCAATAAGAAGCAAACCTCGCTCGCATTCGCTAATATGCAAGGAACAACCTTTCAGCAAGCGCAGCTTCAGAATGCGGTTCTGACGAATGCAGCCGTATCGTTGAATGAAGGGCCATTCTTCAATCTCCCGTCTACCTATTCTACCGATCTGGACAATGGGACGATTTCTTCGGCGTTAAGGCAGCAGTTCCAGAACAATAACTACCCTCTGGATACCAACGCGAAAGTGACGGTCGTTACACTGGGCAACTGCTGGACGATCAGCAATGGTTCCAACACGATCTATCCTGTCTATTCGATTATTAAGATCGGTACTCTGCTCTATGTATCCGGAGGTCCGATAGGCGTGCCGCTGTTCCAGCTGCCGCAATCGATGACTGCCGAGTTCGATGCCCAGAATCTTGCGCAGGATATCCAAACTGCGTTCAGCACGAACGGCTATCCGCTGCTGTCCTCGGCGAAGATCGACATGGTTATCATTGCGGGCAGCAAATGGCATATGACGAATATAAGTACAGATACTACCCAACTGCAGCAAGGTTATGTCGAGTTCTATGTGATCAGCAACAGCGACGGTACGCTGCATGTCTACGGCTCCGTGTTGATGGTCATTCGTCCGGATGATACACATACGCTCGAACAGGTGCGGGTTGTCCTCGCTACTACGGAATTGACGCAGGATGTGATGGACGGCACGACAACCTGTCCGAATGGGCAGAAGCTGCAGCAGTACTTGAATCAGAAGCCTCCGCAGCATCTGACCTGGGAGGCCATGATGACGGCTGCCACACCGCCGAAGCCGCCTGCCTGCATACCGGATCCTTGGCATTGGTGCTGATCCCCTGATTCATGAATCCCCTACGCAATAGGATAAAGCGATAACAGGAGGTTATGAAATGACAAGCCCGGCCGGACCATCTCCAATGGACTATGCGCTTCAATTGGCGGGAGCGCATCCCGAGCTTTCTTCGCCGGTTCCGGCGATTCAAGCATCGGTGACCGCATATATCAACAGCCAATCGAATGAGCTGTATAATCTCGCTACTGCCATCAGCAAGCAGGGGGCCGCTTCTCCTCAGGGCGGATGGGCCAAGACCGTTAATATTGGCAAGTTAGGGGAAACTCCCCTTTATCAATATAATATTTCAGCGGCAACAGCCGCTGCCGCTGGTTCTATCATTCAAGATACACTTATCTTGGTCAAGGGAGACAGCAGTCTGCAGAACAAGCTGTGGACCGTGCAGGTGGGGACGGATGGTTCTTACCAGCCGGTTATTCCGGCGATTGCTCCATACGCCTGGACAGCGGACGGCTTTCAGCCGCAGTTCGGGATCGCTGTGGATACGGTTAGCGGAGACCCGGACACACTGCAGTTTCAGATTGTGGCAGCCAATGTATATCCGGCTTTCTACAGTGTATACGCTGAGTTTCTGAATGCCTCCGGAGCTCCCGTTACACCTGCGGGCTGGACTTCCAGACTTCCGAAGGGGTCCCCCTACGAGTCGGCCACGATGAAGTTTCTTGGTATTGTCCCGCCAACGCTGACGAATGAAGGCATTGATATGGCCGTCCAGCAGGCAGTGCTGTCATGTACAGCACCGCAGGGGACCGCGTCCATTCGATTAACCTTCGGAACTTTGGGAGCGCTTGGGTGGGACGGGATCGTGAACCCGCTTCCATTGATGCTCTCTGGAGTTCTTGGCTATGCGGTGCCTTGGATCATGAAGAGCGCAGGCGGCTATACGTCACCTGATTGGTATAACGGACTGCTGGCGAATTCGGCTATTACGACCGAGATTATGCAAGCAGCCGGATGTCTCTCTTCAGCCGCCACAACCGAGGATGCGCTGGAGCTGCTTAGCGGGGTAATCGGATCTCTCCTCTTCGGCGGATCGCTGCCTAAGCTGTTGGCGGCACTGAGAAAGGTGTACGATGACGCTTCCCTTATTGCGGCGGCTCAAGGCATTAACTGGCCTTTGGCCGGATTGCTGTCATCGCTGCAAACGGGTGTTGTGAGCGGGATCGTTGAGACGCTTTCCGTTCCGGCCACTTTCACACAGCCGTATCGCCTGGATGCGATCACTTCATCCCGTGTAGAGGTGCGGCCAGATCCCAATCATGGTGCATGGCCGCTCACCGCAGCTCGCTATAAGATCCAGTGGCAGGCCAATGGCGCGACGAAGACATCCGAAGGCTCTATGAACGGCATTTGGACAGATGCGGTGTTGTCTGCCAGCTTCGCCGATGTTCCTCGCGATACCGCAGTATCGGTTCAAGTGTTCCTCTATAACTCAGCGGGGGCCGTCGTTGGAGAGGGCCAGGCGCAAGGCTATGCGTCATCCCTGCTGCAGATTGCCATTGAGGAATCCGTTCCAGGTCCAGCGTCCAGTTATACGGCGGTCATGGAATTGTCTTATGACAGTACGGCAGGATACAGCTGGAAGCCAGCTGTTACACCTGACAAGTCAACGGTGGCGAACCTGGATTGCAGCAATGTTGGAACCCGGTTATGCCAGTTGACCGGCATGTCGTATAATGCGGCGGAGGCTACGTTGGTATATGGCTGGAGAGCGTCCGGCATTCTGGCTTCTCTTTGCGGCGGCGGGACTACTAATGGAGCGCAGATGTACCGGCTGCAGGCGATCTCGATATCGGCTTCTGTCGGGGAATCGCTGAACCCTCCATCCTGCGGATTCAATACAATGACAACGATCGCAAGCGGGAACGGCAAGGATAATAATTTGTTCTTCGATACTCGTGTTGTCCCAGGTGCTTTGCGGGACATCGCTTTGGGCGATGCCGGGCCGTTTCAATTTCCGTCAGGACAGAGCTGCGGGCATTTGACCCTGAGCGCTATTGATGACCTCGTCGTACATCCGGCAGGCTATGCCGCCGCTGTCAGCGGAGCGGCCAACATGCTGCAGATCGTGCAGCTTAGCGGCAGTCCGGTTGACGATGCGGCAGCACCGGGACCTGCTTCGGTAGGCGGCTCGGGAACACGGGCGGGTCTGCTGCAGCTGCCTGTCGCGGTTGCGCTCACGCCGGACGGCTTCATCGTGGTGCTGGAGAGCGGCAACAGGCGTCTGCAAGTGTTTGACGTTAACGGCAACAGTGTCAATTACTTTGGCTCGTCGCCATTCCTGCCGCTGCGGCAGGATTCAGGCGTCACTTACTTGGATCTCGATATCGATAGCAGCGGCAATATGTATGTGCTGTCATACCAGGGGAATGGGGCTGCCGCCAGCCAGTACCAGCTCGACATCTATTCTTCCAGCGGAACGCTGCTGTTAACTACTCCAAGCATGAACGCTGCGAAAATCGCCGTAGATTCATGGAACAATATCTATACGCTGGATTACAGTCTTATGCAAGTCGCCGGAGGCGACTGGAGTCCAATCGTCCGGGTATGGGCACCTATGACAACTACATAAGAAGAGAGAGGAAGGTTCGAACGCATGTCAAAGAAAGAACCACTTAGGCCTGCGCAAACGGACGGGGACGCTATCGCAATTATTGGGATGGGCTGCCGTTTTCCCGGAGGTGTGAAGGGACCGGACGATTATTGGGAACTGCTCAGAAGCGGCAAGGATGCCATCGTCGAGGTTCCTCCAGAGCGCTGGAACAAGGCGGACTTCTATCATCCCGATCGGGATAAGCCAGGGAAAATGGTGACGAAGTACGGCGGCTTCATCGATGGAATCGACCGCTTCGACCCGGAGTTCTTCGGCATATCCCCTCACGAGGCGCATCATATGGACCCTCAGCAGAGACATCTTCTTGAGGTGACGTGGGAAGCGCTCGAGGATGGCGGGCTGCAGCCCCATAAGCTGCGGGGGCATGGGGTCGGCGTGTTTGTCGGTGCTTTTGCGCTGGATTATCATGCGCTTCAGTTCGGTGATCCGTTCCAGAGAGATGCGGGTCCGTATACGGCGGCCAGCAGCATGACGACGATGATTTCGAACCGGATTTCATATATTTTTGATTTTCAAGGCCCGTCGATGACGGTAGATACGGCCTGCTCGTCTTCTCTCGTATCACTGCATCTGGCTTGTGAAAGCTTGCGCAATGGCGAGAGCCAGGTTGCTGTGGCGGGTGGCGTCGTCCTTATTTTCACCCCGCAGTACACGCTGGTGGAGAGCCGTGGCGGATTCCTGTCTCCTGACGGGCGCTGCAAAACCTTCGACGCATCGGCTAACGGTTATGTGCGGGGCGAGGGTGTCGGAATGGTGGTACTGAAACGGCTTGCTGACGCTGTTGCTGACGGCGATCACATACAAGGGGTCATTATGGCCAGCGGCGTCAATCAGGACGGCCATACAGTAGGCATCACAGTTCCTAGCTCGGATGCACAGGAACGGCTGATTCGGGAAACGCTCCGCAAGTCCGGATTGCCCGCTTCAGCTGTGCAGTACGTCGAAGCCCATGGAACGGGAACGCCAGTGGGCGATCCTATCGAGGCCAGAGCGATAGCCGCTGCCTATAGCGGCGAGCGGCCGGGTGACGGTCGTTTGATCGTCGGCTCATGCAAGACGAATATCGGTCATACGGAATCCGCTGCCGGTATCGCCGGGTTGATTAAGGCAGTGCTCTGCCTAAAGCATAAGCAAATCCCGCCGAATCTTCATTTCGACGAACCGAATCCCGCGATTCCGTTCGAGGATTGGAAGATCCGTGTGCCGCTGGAGCTCCAGCCATGGCCGCAGCACCAGGGCGCTGCGGCAGCCGCAGTCAATTCATTCGGATATGGCGGCACGAATGCGCATGTCATTGTCCGCGAGGCGATCGGATCAGAGATGCATGCCGGAAGGAGCCAGCAGTCCGGTACCGAAGAGCGCAGGCAGGATCGTGCAGCAGCATCGTCATCGGCTGCAACGGCAGACGGATCAGCGCTCTCGACGGGCGGCATCCCTGCTCCCCGCTCCTATCTGCTGCCATTATCGGCACGCAAGGCCGACGGGTTAAGCACGCTGAGCGCTGCTTACAAAGCACTCCTCTCCAGAGGTGCAGCAGCCGGGGCGGATTCGGATCATTTGCTGGCCGATCTCTGTTGGAGTGCGGGAGCACGGCGCGAGCATCACCGGTACCGCCAGGCCTTCGTTGTTCATGACAAGGCGGAATTGAATGGGCTGCTGGATCTGTCAATTGCGGGGCAAAGCGGCAAAGGCATCGCAGCAGGCAAGAAAGCGTCCGGCGAAATTCCGAGGCTTGTCTGGACTTTCTCGGGCATGGGCCCGCAATGGTATGGGATGGGGCGTCAGCTTCTGAGCCAGGAGCCGGTCTTCTATGAGACGCTGGCCCGCTGCGACCGTTTGTTCTTTGAGCTTGCCGGATGGTCTATGCTGGCTGAGCTGGGCAAGGATGAGGCGGACAGCCTGATGGACGAGACAGAAATTTCGATGCCGATCAGCTTTGCACTTCAAGTAGCGCTTGCGGCGCTCTGGCGCTCGTGGGGAATTGTTCCTGATGCGATCGTCGGCCACAGCGCCGGCGAGGTTGCGGCGTTCTATGAAGCTGGTGTCTATACTTTGGAAGATGCGTTGTGCGTCGTTTACCACCGCAGCCGTCTGCTGCAGCGTCTTAGCGGCAGAGGCGGAATGGCTGCTGTCGGCGTGACGGAGGCTGTGGCGGAATCCATGCTGGAGCAAGTGAAGGACAAGGTGGACATTGCCGCGATCAACAGTCCGTCCTCAGTTACGCTGGCAGGCGATTCCGAAGCATTGGAGCATGTTCTGCGCTTGGCGGGAGAGCAGTCTTATTTCTGCCGCAAGCTGAAGGTGCAGGCTCCGTTCCATAGCCACTATATGGAAGAGATCAAGGATGAGCTCTTGGCAAGCCTGCACAATGTGCCTGCCCGCGCCAATTCGATCCCTCTTTACTCCACCGTAACGGCTGAACTGGTGGATGGGGCAGCTGTTGATGCTTTTTATTGGTGGAGAAATGTGCGGGAGACGGTTCGTTTCGCTCCTGCCATTGAGCAGCTGCTCGGACTTGGCTATACTGCGTTTCTGGAGATCGGCGCGCATCCTGTACTCTCAGGCGCATTGACGGAATGCTTCAAGGAGCGCAGCGCGCTCGCTGTTGCTTCGATCCGCCGCAAGGAGGATGAGCATCATGCGATGATGAATTCCTTGGCTCAGCTGTATATCTGGGGTTTGGAACCGAATTGGGATGTGCTATATCCTCAAGGACAATGGATCAAGCTTCCGCCTTATCCATGGCATAGTGGAACCTATTGGCATGAACCGGATATGATCCGGCTCATCCGGCTTGGACATCGGGATCATCCCTTGCTGGGACGGCCGCTGCTCGGCGCAATGGCTGCCTGGGAGGGCGAGGTATCGCTGCTCCGCTTCCCTTATTTGCAGGATCACCGGGTACTAGACGGAATTGTGTTTCCGGCAGCGGGGTATATCGAGGCGATTATGGGAGCGCTGCAGCATACTTTGGGCCAGGGGAGCTACGTGCTGGAGCACATTGAGCTGCATAGAAGCATGACGCTGTCCCAGCCTTCTGCGGTGCTGCTGACCCAGCATTATCTCGATGTGGAGAATGGCACCTTTCAAATCTACGGTGCCGCGGATGCGCCGAACAGTCCGTTCACGCTTCATGCCTCCGGCCGCGTCAGGCAGCTTCAGAAGAGCGGCTTGTCATCTGCTGTTGATTTGAAGCGTGAGGTGCTGGCCACTCCGCATCCTATAGACAGAGATAAGGCTTACCGTATTCTGAACAATATGGGCTTTGACTACGGACCTTATTTCCAAGGAATCCGCGCCGTGCATCTGGGTATTGATGAAGCCTGGGTTGAAGTGGAAATGGACATCAGGGACAATGAGGCGGAGGGATATGAGTTTCATCCGCGCTTAATGGATGCCTGCTTCCAGGCTCTGCTGGCTGCGGAATTTCCATTGGAGGGCGAGACGCCGAAGGAAACAAGGCTGGAATTCCGCATTCCGGTACGCATTGGCGAAGTGCGCTATTACCGCAAGCCGGAAGGGCGGCTATGGGCGCATAGTAAGGTCAGTGAGCGGAATAGCATGATTACGAAGGGCGATCTGCACATTTATGATGAACAGGGCCGCCTTGTTGCCCGCTTTCTTGATTTTGTCAAACAGGCCGTTGATGCAGCAGTCGGCAAAATCAACAGCACACAGCTCAAACGATGGTTCTATGAGCTGCAGTGGCAGCCTGATTCCAAATTGCTTCCACCCGCGAAACGCATGACCAGAAAGGATGTTTGGCTTTTCCTGGGGGATGAAGGTGATTTTGCCGCAGCTGCGGCCTCGCAGCTGCACAAGCAGGATTTTGACACCGTCATCGTGAAAGCATCGGCTGACGGCTCGTATTCATTCACGCCTGCTTCCGGCATTGTTGGCAATCGAATGGATCCGGCGAACCGCGAGCATTATGATCTGCTTGTAAAGGATGCGCTGCAAGCCTATGGCAGCCGTCTCCGCGGCATCGTACACTGCTGGAATCTTGATCTGCCCTCTGCCGAGGGGATGGCTGAGAGAGAAGGGATCGAGCCTTGGTCACATGTGAAGGCCTTGAGCGGCCATTCTCTGCTCTATGCTGCGCAAAGCATAGCCGGATCGCATGCGTCTGCCCGCATCTGGGTCGTTACTTGCGGCTCCCAAGCCACTCAGAAGCGTCAAGATGAGACGCTGCAGCATCCTTTATCTGTCTTTCAAGCTGCGGCATGGGGGCTCGGACGGACGCTAAGCCAGCAGGAGCTGCGCGATTATTGGGGCGGCATGGTAGATCTCGATCCGGCTGCAACGACAGCGGAATCGGCGGAGCTGTTCATTCAAGAGCTCGTCAGCGAGGAAGCCGGGGCGGAGGATCAGATTGCATATCGCGGCGGACAGCGATATTTGCTGCGAATGAATCATGCAGCCGATATTCCTGGATTATCGCTGCCTATGCGCTGCCGTGGTGACGGTGCTTATCTGATCACTGGCGCTTTCGGAGCGATCGGGCAAGAGACTGCCAGGCTGCTCGTCAAGCGTGGGGCCAGAAGGCTTCTGCTCGTGGGCCGCAGCCGGCTTCCGGAGCGAAGCCAATGGAAGGATGCCGCTTCCGGCAGCAGCGATGCAGAGCGAATTGCCTATGTGCTGGAGCTCGAAGCTGCGGGTGTGCATGTCGAAATCATCAGTCTGGACATTACCAATATCGCGGCTCTGAGCGACTACATGAAGGCGTATGTTGGCAGCGGGCAGCCGCCGATCTGCGGTGTTGTACACAGCGCAGGTGCGGTCAGGGATATTCTGATCGAGCATATGTCACAGGAAGCGTTCGACGAAGCGTTCGAGCCTAAGGTGAAGGGCGCCTGGAATCTTCATCTGGCTATGGATGGACAGCCGCTGGAATTTTTTATTCTGTTCTCCTCGTTGGCCGCCATTCTTCCGCCTGCTGGCCAGGGCAACTATGCGGCCGGGAATGCCTTTATGGACGCGCTCGCTGCATATCGACTTGGGCAAGGTCTCCCGGCACTTAGCATCAATTGGGGCCCATGGACGGTAGGGATGGTAGATAAGCTGAACTTGACCGCGCACTTTCAAGAGAACGGGATTGATTGTATTCGGGCAGGGGAGGGGATGCGGCTTCTGGAGCATCTGATCGGACAGAACAACGCCCAGGTCGCTGTACTTTCTGCGGAATGGCGTGCTGTTAGACGGCTGTATCCGGGAGTTGCGCTGCTGAATCTGCTTGATAAACAAGCCGGGCAAGCGGGTGACGGCACAACGGAAGAAGCAACTATGGCTGACTTATTGAAGACGCTGGATGCTTCGCTTCGCGGGCCTCTCATTCTGGAGAAATTCACTGCGCTGGTTGCTGAGCTGCTTCATTTCGACCATGCTTCGCTCGATACGACCAAAACACTGCCGGAGATTGGCCTCGATTCCATGATGGCAATCAAGCTTCGCATCCGGATACAGAATGAATTCGGGACTGCGCCGATGGTGGGCGATTTGCTTAGCGGCATTCCTATTACGGCTCTGGCGGATAAGCTGGCTGAGCAGTATGAGCAGGGGCTGAAGCCCGAGCTTCAGCCTGTATAAAGCGAAGAGAAACAAATCTGACAATGCTAAAAAAGAATCGCTCCTTGCAGGTGGAAGTTGCGCCAACCATTTGCAAGGAGCGATTCTTTGTTGTACTATTATACGGCTCTGATTTCAAGCAATTCATATTTGATTACGCCATCAGGAGCGGATACATGAATAATATCGCCTACCGATTTGCCGAGAAGCGAGCTTCCTAGCGGGCTTTCGTACGATATTTTGTTATCCAGCACGTCGGCTTCCGAGGGGCCTACAATCATGTATTCGATGATCTCGGCGAATTCCAGATCATTCAGCTTCACGATAGAGCCTACAAAGGCTTTGCTCGTGTCTACACCCTCCACGTCTGCAATCTTTGCCTTGCGCAGCATTTTCTCGATGACGAGAATTCGAGTCTCCATAAATGCCTGATCATTCTTGGCGGAATGATACTCGCTGTTTTCCTTCAAATCACCGTAGCTAAGCGCTAATTTGATCCGATCTGCAATTTCTCTGCGCTTGACTGTCTTCAGATCTTCCAGCTCAGCCTCAAGCTTGGCCAATCCCTCACGGGTCAATATAATTTCCTCTTGCGACATTGATACAACTCCTAATTGAAACGAATATGTTCAGTTATCCATTCTACACGATATTGGTGCATAATCATACCGTTATTGAGCAGGCGGAGCAATGATTCACAGGGACTCCAACTTGCAGCAGGGAGTAGGGTGAGCGATTTGAGAGTGACAGGAGCGGAAATTTCCTATTTCTGAATGGATACGATGAACACACAGATAAAAAATCAGCGTTGGGCCTATTTTTCATCCGATCAGCGAATGAGCCTGGTAGTAAGGATTATCGGATTATGGATGGTTCATACATGCCGTCAATAACGCCGAAACAAACGAGATGCGAGCTGTGAGATGCGAGCGAGGCGAAACATGCGAAACGGCATTTATTTGCCAGCTTCTGACCCCATGAAGGTAAAATGCCTGCCAGCGTGCAGGTATTACACCTTAGTTTCCTCTTTACGGCCGATTTTTTCTCACATTCATGCATGATCGCAGGAAATTTGCCATTATGGCGTCTTGTAACCGAAATGCATGCACATTCGCAGGCTTCTTCCTCCGCCACGCTGCGTCAAACCATATTTGGAGGAAGGGAGGGCAGAAAGGTGGCCCCATATACATAAAAAATGAAAAAATCCGTTTAAAGCCATCTCACAGGCTAAAAACGGATTTTTTGTGTTTTGGGAAGCCATTTAAATTGTTCTTAAAGACTTTGTCAGTGGCCTCCTTTTCCGTGGTTCTGGAAGCATCTTTTCGCATCATTTGGGATTTGATCATTGAATATATACTTTCAAGCAGCCCTTTGTTTATTGCTTATTACGGAATGAAGAGCTGCGAGGAAGGTATAATTTGCTTGCTCTGGCTGCTGCTTGACCATGACAGTTGAGCGACTGCGCCAACGATGTTGTCGTAGTATTCCATCTTGATATCGTACTTCTGTCCGGCATTCAATGTAATGGTGCCGCTGTACTCCGTTGCCCCCTGATCAACCCAGTGGTCGATAAGGAGCGAACCGTTGACCCATAGACGGACACCATCATCGGTATTGGTATAGAACGTGTAGGTTTCTGTATACAATGGTGCCACTTTGCCTGTCCAGCGGACGCTGAACGTGTCGCTGCCTACACCGGAGGCTGGACTGCCTGTTCCCCAGTTGAAGTTGACGTTGGCATCTGTGCGCGTTGTAATAAGATTGGTAAGATCGGCGTTGTCGTAATACTGCCCAAGCAGGCCGTTAGTCTGCAAGGTGACGCTGGCCTGAGCGGAATTGGCGCTTTCTCCCGTGCTGTTGACGGCGCTGACTACATAGTAATAGGTGGTGTTATTGGCCAGTCCGGTATCGGTAAAGCTGGTTGCCGATACATTCGTGCCTACTGTTGTATAGGGCCCGCCGCTTGAAGTCGAGCGCTTCACATTATAGCCTGTCGCATTGCTGGCTGCGCTCCATGATAAGGACGCCTGCGAGGTGCCTGCCGTTGCCGTCAATCCGGTTGGTGTAGCTGGAGCGGGCAGTACTGCGAACAATTGGTTCTTGGGAATAATTTGCTTCGACTGGCTGCTGCTTGACCATGATAGGTATGCGGCCGCATCGTAGGCGTTGTCATAATACTCCATCTTGATATCATACTTCTGTCCAGCTGTTAGTGAAATCGTGCCGCTGTATTCCGTTAACGCCTGATTAACCCAGTGGTCGATAAGAAGCGTTCCGTTGACCCACAAGCGGACGCCGTCATCCGTACTGGTATAGAACGTATAGGTTTCCGTATACTTAGGCAGAACCTGTCCGATCCAGCGGACGCTGAACGAGTCGGCATCCACGCCAGTAACTGGACTGCCTGAACCCCAATTGAAATCGACCTTGGCGTCCTTGCGGGTCGTAACCAGGCTGGTAAGGTCGGCATTATTATAATATTGCCCGAATAATCCATCACCGATAGGCACGCTGTAAGGCGCCTGCACCATACCGTAGCCGTAGGAGCTGTCACGTCCAGGGGCACCTAGATCCTGTGCGGTCTCCGCCAGCTTCGCGCGGATTTGTGCGACCGTATAGGTCGGATATTGCTCCATATATTGTGCAGCAATTCCAGCCGCGTAAGGGGTTGCCATGGAGGTTCCTGTCATATACGTATACCCGTTATTATTGTATGTGCTGTAGACGCTCGTACCCGGTCCGGTCAGCTCCAGATGCGGCCCCTTGTTGGACGAGCTGTTTCTCTCATCTGTTGAGGTCGCATTGGCCACCGCGATAACGGAGTCGAATGCAGCCGGATAACGATCAGGATCGTCGCTGCTCGTATTGGAGCTGTTGTTCCCTGCGGCAGCGAGGATAAGAATGCCATTGTCATAGGCTGCATCACAAGCATCTTCAAATGCGGATGAATACGATTCCCCGCTCAGGCTCATGTTGATGATATCCATATTGTTATCAATGGCCCAGTCGATGCCGTCAATAAACCAGGAATAGTAGCCATAATTGTTGTCACCCAGCACTTTAGCGGAATACAAAAGAACATCAGGCGCTGCGCCTACCGTTCCAATGCTGTTATTCTTCGCCGCGATAATACCCGCCACATGGGTGCCGTGGCCATAGATATCGCTTGTGCTGGTGCTGTCTGTGAAGTTGACCTTGCTTTGGATGACCAGATCATCGTGGTCTGCAATACCGGAATCGAGTACAGCCACTTTAATGTTATCCCCGGTCAAGCCGTTGGTCCAGCCCTGAGGGGCCTGGATTCTGGCAATTCCCCAATCCTCGGTCTGCGCAGAGCCTCGTCCGATCGCATCCTCCTCAATAGAGAGGATATTGCTGTCATTGATTAATTCCTTCAGCTCCTCCTGCGATACGGTCATAGCCTCCAGATTAATGTGCTTGTATTTCTTGTGGTCTTTATATTTCTTTTTGCTTGCTTTTTTCGCTGCTGCTGCCTCGGGACGATATTTGACGATAACGCGTTTGTCCCCTGACGGATTCAGAAGCAGCTGCGGATCTACGATCTTCTGCGGTTCTTGCGACACGGCGGATGCCGGACTAGCGGCGGCGATAGAAAAAGTAATCATCGACGCAACAACAGCTACATGCATAAGTTTTCTTAACACAATTTTCCCCCTCACAAGTTTTGGAATAAATAGTTGCATAATTACTGTAAAAAAATAATAGGAAACAGTCAATATATTGATAGTCCTATTATTTGTATACATAAAGTAAACGCTGGATAAAATGAAAATTAGTTGTGTGTTTTTCTGATTCTTAAATAGTTAAGGGTGCTGATAAGAGTTCTTCAGAAGCTAAATTGGATGCCGGGAAATAATTTAATAATTATAGCAAAATATAGTATTATTAGGATTGATAATGTATGGGTATAGATGCCTATTTCAATTAAGGGGGTAGCAAACATGACCATCGATCTGAACGTAGTAGAATTGAAGGAATTGGACGCAAGTATTGTTGAAGAACTCTCGGAACTGTTAATTGATATTGTTGAGGATGGCGCTTCTATTGGTTTTTTACCTCCATTAAGTAAAGAGATCGCAAAACAATATTGGAAGGAAGCGCTGGGCTCGGGCGTTATACTGTGGATTGCCAGAAGTGAGAACAAGATTGCCGGGACGATTCAATTGCATCTGGCATTAAAGCAGAATGCGACCCATAGAGCTGAGGTAGCCAAGCTGATGGTACATCCAAGTCAACGTAGAAACGGGATCGCTAGAGCATTAATGAACACCGTAGAAGACAGGGCGGCGGTAGAAGGGAGAAGCCTGTTGGTATTGGATACCAGATCAGGTGACCCTTCGAATTATCTCTACCAATCGCATGGTTATATAGAAGCAGGAAGCATTCCCAATTACGCAATTTCGGCAGATGGCAATCTGCATGATACGATATTCTATTATAAAATAATCTCGCCAACCTATCATGCCTCTTGCTTGGAATAGGTAATGGAGCTTCCCTCAAGCGGAGAAATGATTAGGATGACGATAACAGATCGCCTGAAAAATCGCTTGAGAGAGGCTTACCACATTAGTGCTGCAAAGTGAATAAATACGAAGAATGACAGATGTTATTGCCATCATGGAGCTATTTGGATGGCTTGTTCATTGTTGAGATTCTTTCAAGCATAGAAAAGAACAGCCAGCCGGGAATGTTCTCATGCAGTCTAGACTGCCATTCCTTCGGGTTTTGAAGCAGTCCGTCTTCCGCAAGAGAGCGGACCGCTTGCTCGCCCATTTCCTGCTGCCATTGTGTAAGTCCAACCATATCGTTTGTCACCTCTTCAGATCTTTTGGGAATGGGTATGTCCGGTTCCGCTGTGCCAGCTAATACCACTTTGACGTGTGGAATAAAGTTCTTCTGTGCATCTGACACCGTATTGCCGCCAAAAAAATTGGTGCCGGGGCAGCTTTTGGCAGGGATGCCCTTCAAGCGCTTGCCTGAGTTGAGATCATAAACCGTGTCTCCGCTGGCGGAATACCAGTGATGGTAGACGATATGCTCCGTATGTACAGGAAGATTGAAGCGTTGGCAGAGAACAGCGTTGATGAATAATATCGTCTGCCTGTGCTGGGCGCTCATCTCGTCGCCATGATAGTCAAAATTGCCGATATGCTCGATGCAAATGCCATTGGCGTTGGCCCCTTTAATGCCGGCCGGCGCGATATCGAAGGGCCTGCCTAAGGAATAGGCGATCCGGCCATCCGGAAACGTCGTGAGCTGCTGGGCGATGTCGCTGAATTTGCGATCCCGCATGTGTGAATTTCTCATCGCTTCAAGCCGCTCGAAATGATTCTTCCCGTTGCAATGAGCATAGTTCGGAATCCAGGTGTGATGATTCTGGATCTTGTAGATTGGCCGGGCAACCTTCTGCTGGAATAGCCACAGTCTGAATTCCTCTCTTGAATCGAAGAGAATAAAGTTATTTTGTTTGATCATGCTCGGCTTCGCCTCGATCTTGAAGAATAGCGAGAACTTTGGCCAGAGCTTCAGGTGTGCGCATCCCTAGTCTGCTGTAGTTCTCAAGAATGGACACAAGCTCGTTAGACAGCCAGAAGTATATGACGCCGCTCATAACAAAGTTAAACCCCAGTGCGAGGTCAATCCGATGCCCGATCAATACCATAAGCAGCATCAGACCTTTCTTCAACAGTCCCCAGAAGCCAAGCGTGCTGCGCAATCCTTTCCCTTCTTTAATACTGGCGAAGCAGCCGCTTAAATAATCGACGATAAAAAATAGAAATAAAATTTCCAAAATTCCAGACCAACCTCCAAACGCGTATGTAATCGCTGACCCTGCCATTGCGGAAAAGGTGTAGAAGAAGGAGAAGTCTCTGTTTGCTACTATTTTTAATGGAAATTGTTCCAAATGATTGCTGCTCCTTTGCTTGGTTATTGGAAAGAAAGAGAGCGCCGGGCGGGCGCTCTCTCAGGAGTGAAATTATAAAATATATACATATCCGCCGGGAATGTTGTCACCGCCGACGGTAATAGAGCTGTTGATCTCACTTATTCCTTTGACCCTTACAATCATCCGGCCTGTTATGACGTGTTCGCCATAGCTTGGGATAATCAGGTTTGCTCGCAAATATCCAGACAATACCTGAATACTGGAAGGTAAATGGGTGGCGTAAATGATATCTATTCTGCCAGGAATATTTTTCCTGTAAGGTACGATCATTCGACTTGTCAGATTGTCATGTTCGCGGATATCGATTCGGCCATTTATTTGCTTGTAGTAAGTAACAACAAGATGACCAGGCATAATCTTTTTATTGATTAGAATATTCGAAGGAATGACCTTATGTATTCTGGTTTGAATGGAAGATGGCAAGCTTCTGGAGCCTTGTTGTCTTACAATCAAATTCCCGACTGTACTGTTGCGTATTACAATCAGGTTGCTCGTAATCTCATCTTGATCATGCATAATCCTTCTGACAGTAAGGCTAGCATTTATGCTGTCCCTATATTTAACTGTTATTTTGCCTGGTCTGCTCTTCGCGATAACAAATAGATTCCCAATTAATCTATCCTGCGGCAAATGTCCGCCCTTGACTCTGACAATGACATGGCCAGGAATGCTGTGATCCTTGTTTTGTCTGACGATAAGATGGGAGGGCATGATCTTTTTATTGACAACCAGTTGGCTTTCCAACCAATAGTTTAAATTCAGTACATGTATATGGGATGGAAAGTTCCTATCGCTCTCATACTCTGGAATAACAATTTTTCCAATAATATTTTTATAGCCAACGGGAACAATAACAATATTTGAAGGTATTTCTGATCTTCCAGCGCTATAGATTTTGTTATGCTTATAGGTAACTTCAATGAATGGCTTATTGCTTGAGCTTTCTCTTGTGGAGAAGTTTTCAATTTGAGGATGCGCCTCGTCCATAGCTTTAATAATAAAGCCATAGTTGCTGTCAGTGTGGGCGTACCATTCTTTAACTTGATTCGTTACGTCAATACGAATATATCCCGACTGACTGCCTAAACTCTGTACTGTAATTATTTCTTGCACGGCGGGTTGACTAAGCCAAGTAACGCCTGTTTCTTCCCACGAAGCGGAGGATGTATATACTCCGATTTGATGATTGCTGTTATTGACTTGAGAGTTGAACATCTTCAACTCTGCTTTTTCCACTGTAATGTTATCAGGAAGCTCGTCTATATCAAATTGGATTAAAGATCTGTATTTTTCCTTATTGGTGGAATTGCAGCCTACAATCATGGATTGCTCTGTACCGTAATTTAATGTCGGAATATTGCTGCGAACAAATGCATCTTTTACAGACGGCAGCTCAGTTATATAGCTTGGGGGTTGAATAATATCAAGCAGCCCGGACATTCGGTTAGTCGGCGTAATGAAAAGCGAGCCCTGTATCTGATGTCTATAACGAATATAAATATTGGCCTTTCGCTGATTTCCTGTTCTCGGCGGATTCCCGGCATCCTCAATCACATAATCGCTATAAACAGCAATATTGGCATGGAGGCTGTCAAATTTAGATACAGTGATGGATGCCGGAAGACTGGACTTGCCGGAACCGATTATATTAACTTTCCCAGACATTTTATTGCGGGGAGAAATAAAGATATATCCCCCTATACTTTTACTATCATTTTCCAAGTTCTCACTTCCCATCCCATTGCATTGAGATTAAGCAGGATCTGCTTCAACATGAATATCAAAATTCCCGCCACCCGTGGATGCAGGATCAACTACTAGCCTGATATAAAAATCCAACGTGTTGTCAAACGCCAGAACCTGATCAAAGGTCAGTGTTTCTTCACCGATAAAGGGGGCGTTGGATTTGCTCAGCTGAAGTATAAGTCCATCTATAGCATGCTGTGAATGAATACGAATGTTTTGTACGTCAAAAGGGTTGGTGTTCGCTAGAATGACTTTGACATCGAGTGATGTTTGGCCTGCGATTAAAGTTCCGAAATTAAGGTATTTTAGCACTTCGCCCAGGGATGTCGAATAATAATTTTGTGAGGCGTCCATAAACATCAGACCGGAATACTGATGGTTTAATTCGTTGTACGCAATTACTGTAGATAAGAGTAATGGAGTACTGATGATAGACTTTTCAGCAGCATGCATAGAGGCGATAGCGGCTACATCAGAAGCTGTGCGCTGCTCCAAAAAGTAGGCTATTCTTATAAGTCCGCTCGGCGAAAGATTCTCCCATTGCGATTGTGTGACGGCATTAATGACTGTCGATGTCATTCCTGCAAGCCTCACGTCGGCTGCATTTTCTATATTTATAGTTTGCCATGCTCCATTAAGGATAGATTTCCAGATAACCCCATCAGAACTGGCGACCATGCTAACTGCTCCAAGTCCCGACTGATTAATAGTTGTCAGTATGGATTGTAGTTGTCCATTCAAAGGAATAGGACTAGTTGGAATGACCAATTGGGGGTGGGGGATTGCAGACATTGTGACTGTTTTCGCTGCGATAGTTGAATCTGTAGACCAGAGAACCAGTTCAGGATTCGTTAATTCATCCAGCAAGCTCAGGTTGCCTGTAATTTGAACTTGTGCAGAAGTTTTGGCCGTTTCTTCGGTATAATAGACCAGCTCTATTTTGTTATTGCTTGGGTCGAGTCTTTGGAAGTCTTCGTTAGTTAATTTGCTGATAGGATCCAGATCCATCCCTTGTGTCAAAAACTGCTGTTCGGTTGGTTGAGAAGAGGTGACAGTTTGCCAATGCTGCATCACATTAACTTCCATCATCTGCATTTCCCCAATTGTCAAAGAAAATCCCCCATTTATTGCACTCACATTTATTCGATACATCTTGTAGGGGTTGTAGTTTTTAAAAGTAAATACTTTGTCGATACCTAATGTCCAATCCGTCATATTATCAATTGTATCTAATACAGACCAATTATTCCCATCGTTTGAAGCTTCGAATGTCCACGTTTTAGGTGCGCATTTTGTACCATTATATTGATCGGCTGTATTCCAGTTTTTTGGCTTTAAAGTATATCTACCAATAATAATGGGTACGGTGAAATCAAACCCTAACCAGCCGGTGGTGGTTATTAAGCTTGACCAGCCCAAATCAGTCAAATCATTAAACGCCTTCCATGCTTCATACCCTGCACTATAAAAGGAGCTTGCAATTGCTGTTCCTTTGGAGGAGGATATATTGGATGATAGTGCCGGGATTGCATCGCTTGTTTTATGAGTAGATTCATTAAATCGTTTATAGTTCCCATCTACTTTCACCATAACTTTGTTATTGTATACAAGCTCATGGAATTTCAGATCTGAAATTCCCCAGCTGTTAGTCCCGACCCTTGCAAGAGCTCGAATACGGTAGGACTTATACCTGTTGAGAGTAGGGAGATCAAAGGTGTATTCCACCAGGTTAGTAGATGTGAAGTTGGAGACAGTATGGAGTACATCGAATGAGCCGAAATTGTTATTGCTTCCTTCCAGCGTCCAACTCGTAAGATTAAACCCGTTGAATGTAATGGAATAGCGCTTAACTAACACAGAACGGTTGAAGTTCAAACCAATATAATCAGGGAAAACAGGGCTAATACCACTTCTGTATTGAGTGGAATTGCTACTGTCGAATGCCAGGTAAGGGGCTGTATTCACACTGCTCGGGGCAATGATTGAGACATCACCAACATTAGCGGCACTTGTAAAAACCGGGGTAATGTTTATATATTGCATCGTATACCTTCTTTCTATTAAAACGATTGACTACCTACGGATTCAATTAAGTAATTGCTATATTCGTCATGTGTTCAAATGCTTTCAGATCCAATTCATAACTGAATAATTTCCCCACCCCAAGCGCTCCGTTATTTTCCAGATCTTTCACAATGGTTTGTTTTTTTCGATTCAATTGGGTGAAATCGCTAATTCCATATAAATCAATCATGGCAGCAGTTACTGTCTCTGCACCTATAAGAAGCCATTCCCCATCCGTGTTTTCCATCATTTCGATCTCATCGATTTGAGGATACGCTGCATTAGACGCGGTAATGTTAAGTCTGTAATAAAGGTAAGGGTCAGTATTTGCTATTGGAAATATCTTTTTCTCGCTGGCAGTCCATACAGCACTGGTTATCGTGTCAAGCGTGGTATAGTTTACTCCGTCGTTGCTGCCCTGGAATTGCCAATCCTTGGGTGAATAATTAACTGCATTTGCAGAGCCTTTGACCGCATACATTCTAATAATCTTCTGATTATTGAACTTATATCCAATCGTATAGGGAGGAGTACCGTTAGCACCATCCCAGAAGGATCCGGCATTCTGATTAAATGCCCGATACGGCTCATAAGTTGTTCCATAATAGTAACTTGCAAACACCTCTCCCGAAGGAGCGACTGCTGAGGTCATCTTAGGTATGATATTATCCTTGGATTCAGCGATTAATTGATAAATATTCGATCCATCTTTAAATACAAATTTCAATTTTTCTTCATAGGGACTATAACCTGCAGGAAGTGCGTACTTAAAAGGTAATGATCCAAAGTTAGCGGTTGCTGCGCGGGATGGACTGGATGAACCTGATCCCAGTGTCGGATAGACTGTTCCTAACAGAGCGACATCTGTATGGGAGTCCCCTTGACTGACGCCGTTCTTCCAAAATTCAATTTTGCCGTTGTCCATGTCCAATAAAACACTAATAACGTCATTATTTGCCCAGGATGCTCCGTATGCTGCGACTTCAGGATATTTTACACCGGAATAGTAATAAAATCGTACATTAGCTGTATTAAATATCGTAGTCTCACTAGACGCGGATGAGTTGGAAATTCCGATAAACAAAAAACTATTGTCTACAACAGTTATTTCCCAGTACCATTTGCCTGTTGATTTGCCATGGGTTGCTTTCGTTGATCCCATTCCTGTATTTGTGGAAGTTAAATTTCCATTGGATAAGGTGACAGTCGACCCCTTGTTAGCCGGATCCCAAGTCACCTTGCTCATATCGGCGCTTAGACTATTGATCATATACATATTCGTTTTATCGATTGCTGTAGTAAATAAACTTCCTCCGGTCTGCCAAGACGAATCTTTCGGTATCGTATTGGGATAACTGGTTTTGAGCGCGAGATTCCCATTGAAGTTAATGTAAGGATTAGGTTGGAATTGCGATGCTTCCTGACTCGAGAAAGTATGATGTTCAACTTGTTTCAGCACCTCTGTTCCGGTTAGCTCCACTTTGATCTTCATATATCGGCCCTGAGGTGAATTTATTTCCCCGGTGGAATGATTAATAAGCTCAAATGGACTAAAGGTGAGCCTGTCACTGGAAGTAGAGGTGGAGAGTTTAATACTTGCGCCTGCTGGAATAATATTAACCATGCTGATTGAAGTAATTTGGCGAAAATATTTACCCAGATCAATCTCATTCGAGATAAAGGTACCCTCACTGCTGTAAAAGTTGAATCGCCAGCTGTATGTCCCAAAGTAAACGCCATACATAAGCTCTAAATTGGTTAGTGAGTAATCCGCATTATAGCTGACGGAGAAAGTATTGTTCGGATCGGAAGTAAATGTGCTCGCATTTTTGAATGAGCAGTATTGAAACAATCCCTTTAAATAAGAGGAGTTCGTATCATTAGAAGAAAACTGTGTCAGAAATGAACAATAGGAATAAGTAAGTTTGGTTATCGTACATCCTGCGGAGTTGCCTGTATAAATGGGGTATACAATACTTATAGATCCTGTATCAAATACACAATTGTTGAATTCCAGATTGATGGTCGCAGCATCATAAAAATATTCGTACACATTGTACCCAGCAGATGTACGCTTGAATGTTATTCCTATGAATTGATTCAATTTGCTCATGACCATAGTTCTGTTAATGGATATGTTTTGCAGGTTGAAGATGACAGAACCCATCAGGCCGTTCATAACACCGTATGTTAATCGTATGCCGCTTTTTAGAATGGATTGAAGTCCATCTTGAATGTCATATGTTCCAGCTGTAATAATCAATATTAACGAGTTGTCAATGGTTACAGACGAGCATGCTTTTTGAACTGTCTTGTAAGGACTGCTCAATGTCCCAAGGCCCGTGTCGCTGCCATTTCTCCCATCTACATATATCACCGAAGGATACAAAGAGGGATCAACTGCTTCAGGAAAAGTCTTTTTCGTTTGAAGTGTAAGTACACCATTCGTATAGTCAAGATTAGTTCTGATCCCATCATTAAGGTTAATTGTTCTTGTGCCTGGTACGATGATCGCCATTATATAGTCACCCGCCAATTGATTTCTGAAGCTATATTTGCTTCTATCGGTGCATCGAATTCAACGACTTCAATTCCATGAAGACGAATACAGAATATTCCATCTATATGGTTGTCAGAAACAAGTCTGAGATTAAAATAAGCAGGCTTATTGTAAGGCAAGCTGAGAATAGCTTTGAAATTAAAATTTATTTCGTCGATCTTCAGGTTGCTTTTGTAACCAAAGTTATATTGCGTGATCTGCGAATTCATATCCCCGGCTTGTCCAGATGGATTAAAGGATGCTTCTGCGTGTTTATATTGAATAATGTCGTTGTACATTAGTTGTTGTCCGGTTAAAAAATATTGTTTCTGTGTTGCTTTGTCTTTGATGAAAAATTCGATCATTTGTCCGGCTGCTTTAAATACACCGCCAAAAACCTCGTAGTAAAGATTCATTCCGTGCCCAACCAGTCCGAAACGAATGAGCTTTCGTCTATCTATCCTATTGAAGTTATTTTCTATGCCTGATGCTCGATCAAACTCATCCAAAAAGGTTCCGTCCGCATACGAAGCAGTCCAAATAAATGATTGACCGCGCACGGGACTGTGTAAAAAATTATTTTGCATGGTATACATTCCTCCATTGTATTGAAGTGAAAAAAAAAAGAGTCCCGAAGGACTCTAGCATATTCGAATGATGATTAATTAATAGGTGTAAGTCAGTCTGAGCAGAAAGTCTGTACTGCCTGCTGTAGCAATTGCAGTAGGTGTGGCATGAAATGTCACTTGGGCGAAATTAGCGGCAGAATTAGCGATTGTGCCATCATTGATGCTTCCTTTTATCGTTCCTGCGGGAGCAGTACCTCCTGCTTTAACGGCCTTGGTCGTTGTACCCCCAATAGCGGTAAAAGAAGTTTCGCTCATACTGTCAACACGGGCCTTTATCCACTTGTCAACCACAAGTTCTCCGGTGTCCCCGCCAGCAATGTCCTTCGTTGTGATCGTCGTTGCCGAGCAATCCGGCAGTTCAGTTGCTCCACCACGATTATTCCAGATTAAAAATGTTCGGTCAGCAGAAGTAGAGCCCGCATCCACCTGGCCGATCTGCCATGAGGTAGCTTCATTCGTATTGGTTGCATTGAACCAGCTGATAGTAGGTTGTGGCATATTAAATTCCTCCTAATTAGTTGCAGTATATTTAGTGTTGATATCGATTTGGACGGTAACACCTCGGATGTTATTATCCAATTGCAAAACATTAATCCTGAAATAATCCCCCTGATTGACCTCTATGTCCCCTATAACCGGCAAATTACTTTCCTTCATACCTGCAGGTATAATAAGGTTTTGGGCTAATAGATTATCCCAAACACCGTTATTGCTGAATTCAGCCCCGGCTACTTTTTCAATCGATAATTCGATAGGTGCAGACAACCCTGATTCTGAGCACGAAGAATATGCCTTTGTAATTATTCCGTCAAAAGGGATTTTGATGAGCGCATTCTGCACACCCTGTGACAATATTCTAGGAAACTGAAAAACGACAGTGCGCAATACAAAATTCCGATAATCCTCCTTATGCAGAAGACCATCGGAATTCTCCGACACATAGGGAATCGTGCCTCCCAGCAGATTGCCGATATTAATCCATTGATGCGAGACAACGCCGTCATAGCGATAGACATCGCCTGTCGTATTAAGGGTAACCTGCCATCCATTCTCAGGGCTTGGATATGTAGTGAGCAGATCATCGAATTCATCGACAGAATCCTGCCTGATGACGACTGTACTCGCGGCAGCATCAAGGGCTGTTTGAGCAGCTTGCTCCGCGCTGAATGCTGCCTCAGCGGCATTATCAGCAGCAATGTTGGCAGAAGTGGCAGCTTGTACGGCATCAGATATGGCGTTATTAATCTCAACGAGCTTCAGATTAAGCTCCAGAGAGAGGGTGCTTAAGCTATCGATATAATCCTGCAATGTGATAACAATATCAGGATTTCTCTGCACCATTGCATAGATTCTGCTGGCAGGGTACAGAATTTTACCTTTGCCCAGGTAATTCGAGACGAGAGTTACACCTTCATGCATGGGATGGAATTGAATCGATCCGTTAGCGTAATCCACCAGAAATTCGTTCTCTTCAAGTGATACTTTCTTTCTGTACAACTCATGCGCTACTTCGGTAAAACCGGAGATCTGAACCTTATGGGTTTCTGACGGGATCTCCAGCAATGTGATTAAGCCGTTGATGATGGGGAGGGAGTCTGCTCTTGGTTTGTACGGATCCTCTGCAGTTCCCTTGCGCCATATAATAATGGATTTATCGTTATACTCAAGATTGGTCTGTAAGCTTGGCAATTTATCACCTCCTATCCGGCCACATTGAATTTGCTGTTGCCTGAGCTTATCGTTGCCGTCGTATCAAGGCAGGTGTTAACCGTTGACCCGACTAGCGCGACTGCTTTGCCCCCTAGAAAGACTTTGCTGCTGCCTGATGTGATCTCGCCATTACTGCTGCCAGAGGTCGGAGTGATTGCTGTATATCGAGTATCAGAGGTGCTACTGGGTACTTCTGGATAATCAATCCATTGTTCGTTTGTAGAATCGCCTACCAAGGCTATATAATCTCCAGCAATTTTTAGCTTTGCTGTTGTTGTAGCAACTTCGCCAGTTATCTTTGCTCCCGTACTTGAAGTAGTGCTTGCACCCCAATGTGCAGCTCTAGGCGGTATTGGAGGATCGGCATCGGGGTCACCCCCATAGTAGTCTACCCAGTTCTCAATAGTGTAGCGTACATGGTTTGCTTTTATGGTATCTGTGATCGATGATCCTTCTATTGCAACGCCAGCCATTGTTCACCTCCAGTAAGGTCAGAAGTATCAAATCTAAGCAAAATTATACTGCGTTCCGGAGAAATTGATTTGTCCGGACGCATTGAAGTTCATGTTCCCGGTAATATCTGCTGTCAATCCGCTCGCGTTCAACGTGATTGTACCGGCAGTTTTATGCTTCATGGTGATGTCGTTGCCATTGGTTGTAATCTCGAAGCAGGTACCGGTTGAATGTTCAATTTTGATGATGCCATTGTTGGAATAGACGATAATTCCCGCATCGTTAAAGGCTAATTTTCTCTCACGAGATGGAGTACCGCTGCTGTAATAGGTGAAATCCCAGGAGGTGGAAGGTTTCTTGATAAATGCCTTGGCGCCTAATGCTGTACCGTCGCCTGCTCCCATTTGGATGACGGGATAAGCTGTATCATCAGGCAATGGCTCCCGCTCGAATTTGATCACCATTTTGTCTTTGTTATCTACTTCAAGATTATAGACGGGATACGAAGTGACAGTGGTCGTAGCTTTGGATTTGCTGGCATCAGTCCAATACAATTGCGCACCATTGGAGTAAACAGGGAATCGATTCGTTATTTTGCCTGTTCGCAGACTGAATATCTCATCCTCAATATGAATGTAATCAACGATTTCATTTTTATCATCTTCCTGTCCAAAAGTGACCAATTTATTAACGGCCAGATTCGAGATAAATCCGACTCCGCCGATGACGGTATTAACAACGATAGAATCGGATTCGATCCGGCCCGCGCCGACCATGTTCCATAAATCCATATCGAAAACTTTGTTCTCACTGTCCAGCATGACGCCGCCGCTGCCATTGGTAATCGCCAGCTTCCTGAACGTAGCGGTACCATCCATCCCGATATGCGCAGGCGCTTGGGCAGAGTTCTCATGACCGGCCCAGAATCCGCCCAGATTAGGGTCCAGCCGCATTATATTGGGATGCGTCCCTAATGTAATCGAGGAGCCTTTGATTTCACCGTCAGTCATGAATGAATTCCGAATTTTAATATCCTGCACATGTACGACACCATTCATGTCGGCCCAGAATTGATCTTGCCAATTGGGTGATTGGTCGGTACCAACGTTCTTTTGTATCGCGAAGCCTTTAGTAGCGTTCATCAAAGAGCGATACATCGTATCGCTTCTTGTCACAGTGATTCCTTCAGAAGCATGAATTAGAACATTATTGTACATGCTGCCAAGCTGCAGAGAAGAGAACTTGATGGAGTCATTAACCGCTTGAATGATGTTGGTAGCCTCGTCATAGTAGCTTTTGAAGAGGGCGATAAACTCCGTGCGGTCAATCGCCGTGGTCTCGCTCATATTCGCCAATAATGGAGTCAAGTAAGCGATAAGCGCATTATATGCAGTGGTAAATGCCGCTGGATCTATACGAATAGAAAGGTCTCTGCTGGTTGTTTTATAGGTATTCGCCTGTAACAACAGCTTCTGATACTCCGAGATGATCCGGGTTCTCTCGCCCAATACCTGCAGCTTCTCAATGGCGGTCAGCTTGCCGTCTACGATTATGTCGTCGAATTTGCCGAGGTTCATATACTTCGTATTGCTGTCCAGCATCAGCTCATTGGTATCACTGACGATTTTCAACCTCTTCGTCGTCATATCCTCAGCGAACAGCAGGCCGTTATGGTCGGCATAAAATTTGTCCACGAATGCTGTTCCGTTCCACTGTTGAATCTTCATGCCGTCTTCGCTATTAATGATGACTTTATTAATAAGATCGGGACTGCATGGCGCATTGCCGTCATAACGGTTGACCACAATGCCGAATAAATCCGGATTCTCCTGATACAGCCCAAGCTTCATCGCTTCACGGCCGCAGCGGTCGGTTATGGTCGTCTTCGGGCCTTCCGTCAGCCAGATGCCATGCTGATCGCCTATCGTGACACGCTGCCCCAGAATAAGCTTGCCGAGCACCATCTCGGCAATAACACCATCAGCGGACAGAGCCGTCTCATAGCGCAGGCCGCCTGACCGTGTAAGCCCGATAGCCCCGTTCGTCATTCGCAGAAATCGGAGCGGGTCATTGGGATCGGTGATCGTAATTCCTTTATCATCTATCGCTACCGTCTGATTGACCGCCATATTGATCTGATTCGTAACCTTGTCCCAGAAGTGATCGAACAGCTGACTGAATTCACTCGTATCTACGACGGCTTGGCCCCATCTGGATTTATGGATGTCAACAATGTTAGTCGTATTCCTCGAATCGTAGACGTATTTCTCCAGCTGCGATCGGCTATTCGTCAAATCTTTGAAATGGGCAATGGTCAGGTTGATGCTGGAGCTCTCGTAGTCGAAGCTCATTTCAATGATTTTGGCCTCTACCTTGAGGTCGAACATCTCATAGCTGATAATGACTTTATCGCCAAGACGCAGCTGATTCCAGCTTCGCTGCTCCTCCATAACCTCCATGAAATTGAGCAGGTCGATCTTGATCGAGAGCTGAGGCGTGTTCAGCTCCTTGAACTTGTCTTTCGCAGCCTGCAGAAGATCCTCTTCCTCGATATAAGTATCGTCCTTGAATTCATGCACAAGAATGTAGAGATTAAGCTCATCCAGCTGAGCAGGAGTGAAGTTGTTATCCGGGCCCAGAAGAGTCCGAATGTTATTAATGGCCTGATTTAATGTAGTCAGTTGGGAGTGGAGGGAGGCGAGCTCCGCGTCCTTGGCTACAATCTCCTGCTCTTTGTTGTCGAAATTATATTTTTGAATGATCGCTGTCCCGTTATCAGCAGCTTGAAACTCTTCGGTGCTAATACGCATGACTTGCATGAATACACCGGAATGCCCGGAGCCGTTCAAGCTCACGGATATTGCTCCTGCTCCGGCAGGAACCTTATG
This sequence comes from Paenibacillus oenotherae, assembly GCF_019443105.1. Lineage (GTDB taxonomy): Bacteria > Bacillota > Bacilli > Paenibacillales > Paenibacillaceae > Paenibacillus_Z > Paenibacillus_Z oenotherae. The sequence goes on along the minus strand of NZ_JAHZIJ010000002.1, from coordinate 141,669 downwards.
AACAACCTCCCAGGAGCTGCTGGCAATCGGGCGCGCTTGTCCATCGACAGCCAGAGCGATTCCGGTTCCATCATCAATTTGACAAAGCACTGCATACGGGAATTGAGGGATGACCGCGAACGTCTTCGTGACGGGGCTCCCCTCATAGTTGAATTTCTCGAAATACATAGCTCCGGGGAAGTTAAACTGATCTCTAATCTGTATCTCGGTAATTCCCTTTAATTGGATTATTAATTGGTCGCGTTCCGCGTTTTTCAAATCGATTGCACTGTCCAATGCTGTCTTCTGGGCCAGGAGGGAGTTGTAGACTCCTTCGTTATCCTCAACCAATGCCTTAAAGTCAAGCAGCGCATGACAGAGACTATCGCTCATATAATGGCTGTGCTTCAGCACATTCCCGCTGTTATCCCGGGAGAAGGGGTACATAAAATAAGAAAAATCCTCGATATACCCCTGCCCGGTCGGGTTGATCTCTTGGATCCCCAAGCTGTCTCTGCCTTCCGGAATGAGACGGGTTACGATGACTTCCGCATTGGACTCTTTGCCGATGCTCTTCAAATATTTCTGGTGCGATAACGTCCCGAGCCTGTTCATCCCGTGCAATTCCGGCTTGATGAAGCTGATTGTACGATTAACCGTATCCCACTGAATGATGGCATTATACGTTTCGGCAACCGCATAGACGGCATCCAGCAGCGTATTGTCCAGAAATTCAAAGGATCTTCGCGTTAGCTCGAAATCTGCATCCAGCGTATCGATCGACCAAATGCTCGTGGAGAGAATATCATTCAACACTTCCCGCGCATTCAGAGAAACGGCTTCGTAGCGGCTGATCAGCTTGTCATTCAGCTCCTGCGGCAAATAAAGGCATTCGATCTCCTTGGAATCACCCTGATTGCCGGTCGTGTCCATAATCTTGGTCACAATATACCATTCGGACTGGTTCCCGATCTGCACCTTGATATGATAGCGTTCCTTGATGAGATCTGCATTGCGGTTCCGGACAAGCTCGCTATTCTGCTCCACATAGAATGGGATCTTGAAGGAAAATGAAAACAGGGAGGTTAGCGACAGAGACCTGCTCTTGTCATAGGCCTCGCTTACTTTCGCAATGATCTCTCTGTTAGGCTTTGCGATGAAAATAACGGCTTCGACGGGTTTAAGATTGTAGTCGATATCTCCTAACAATTCCGGTCCTCCTTTCGTAATTAGATGAGACGGAACTGGTAGCGGAACTGAATTTGCGCATGGCCGCTAACTCGAAAAACATGCTCACCGACAGGCAGGTTGAGATAATGATCATTGAAGTTCGAATATCGATAGGTTGCGCTCAGACTGGATTCAATGTACTCCCGCTCACTGTTGACATAGACCGTTTCATTATGATTTAAATTTACAAACTTGAATTGTTCGTTTCCTTGGGAGACGTTAATTAATGCAAAATCCCCGCTTCCGTTCTTCGTGACCCAAATCTCAGGCTGGCAATAGGAGTCACCCTTGTTCTCGAACACAATGACGGGCTCCAGCTCAAAGGTAATACCGCTGAATACTGGCCGGTTCAGAGGGTTCGCTGAGTCCAGAAATACTCTATAACGCAGCAGAGCATTGCCCAGCGGAGCGCTCGGCTTCATAGCCGGAATCGCTCCATGCTGTGTGCAGAATTCCCATTCGCTCCAATCATAGCCCCCATTATAGGAGACCGAGGTTTGAACATTGATCCCTGTATCTTCGGGCTGCTCGGCAATCCAGGACACCTTGCTGATCGCTCCGTCACCGTCCAGAGAGAAGGAGAGGGGGTACGATTCATAGTAACCGCGCATACCCGATAACGTAAGCCATGTCGACACAATATCACCTACTCAATCTTTCCGAATGGCCTGAAGTTAGCTGAAACACCGGATTCTTTCCATTTGACAATGCGATACGTCATCCAGACGACACCACTATCCGAGGTTGCAATGCCATCAGTTGTAACCCATTGGGGCTCGGATTCCCCCGACGTTCCCGATACTGTGCAGACATAGAATCTGTCATTGGGAACAGAAGGGACGATGATTTCGTTCAGCTCATAAAAGGTGGAGGGAGCCCAGGTTGTTCGATCCCTTGTATCTTCGGTTGTCGTCAGCGCAGCAACGAGCCATATTGGCTCATAGGGGGCGCTGTAGCCGGATTGAATACACTCATAATAATGACCATTATTGGTGGTGGTAAGAACCTTGTCGCCAATGTTGTAAGCATGGATCGACTGCCATTTGGGCGCCGCTTGTCCTGCTCTAATATTGACAGCTCCAATGTATCCTCCAATATTGACATCATTGTAATAGACACGCTGCTTTTTGCTCCACATACCTGAAGTAGGGATTTCATTGACATAAATATCCGAAGCATCATCGAGCTTCTGGAAATTATTTGCCAGGCTGGCGATCGACTGGTGAATATGGTCTGCAAGCTCCGGCTTGACCAGACCTAAATTTGAAGTTGTTGTAGACACAAACGCGCTCCTTCCTAAATGTCTTTCCAAGTTATTGAAGGATCTAGATCCTCCCATTTGTTCAAGCTGGCATCCAAGGTCAGATGCTGATTGCCATCAAGCGCAAGGCCATGATTATGGCCGGCAGCGAAGCTGCTCTCCGAGACAGAGACGATCGTCTCATTCCAATCGTAAACCTTGGACAGAGCGAGCGGGGAATAGGCATAGGCATCATTGCACCTGAAAGTGAGATTCATATAACCTTGCTTCAAGCCGTTATGGATGAGGACAGGGTTGTCGATACAAAGCGCATAATAAATCTTCTCAGGATGATTAGAGAAGATAAGCGGCTTGTAATAATCGGCCTCCGTCAGCCATCTTCTTACTTCTTGAATGGTTCGCTCATCCCATGTATCCTCGAAAGCGAAGCTGACGGACAGGGTCAAAGGGTCTCGTTCGATCCGCTGAAAGCTTGGCTTCGTTCTTCCACGCGTCTTATCCTCAACGATGGAGCGGGAGGAGGCGAGGTATTCCTCCTGCATGCCGCCGTCTAGGGTTACATTGGCGATATTGAATCGCTTGCTCTCTATGCCGTCATAAATAAAGTACAATGAATCGCGAATTGTCATTTGTATCACCACCTTAAATAAATAAGAGGAGACATAGAAGTCTCCTCTTAACGGCCTAGCCGAATACCGCGTCTATTCAATCCATTGACCAGTTGGTCTGCGAAATCTTCGCCACTCTTAACGATACCATTGACGGTGAGCTGGATGTTCTCGATAATTGTTCCTGCTGAAGCTGTGGAAGGCTGCAGGAGAGGGAGGACGCTGGAAATTCCGCTGCTCATACTATTCGCTATGTTATGAATGAACTGAAGGGGGCTGTCCAGAACAACCTCGCCTTTTCTTAGAATGGCCGGGATATCATTCGAACTGACGAATTTCTCCCACCATTTCTCAGTTGTAGTTCCTTCGACCCCAACTTCTCCGCCATTATGATACATCTTTAAATCTTTAAGTTCGTCATAGCTTTTATTCTCGAATTTATGTTTAGCTCGATAACCCTCATTAATTTTTGACAACTCCGCAATTCTATCCCTGATCTCTTTCTCTTCGGCTGCAGTCATTAAGCCGCTTCTCTTTATTTGAATCGCGAGCCTTTCTGCTTCTTCTTTATTACTGAGATAATGGTCCCAATCCTTCTTAATATCTGAAGCATTGCTGGCAGTACTGCTGCTGGCAATGCCAGTGCCCGGAGCCGCTGCTGATGGGGAGGGGGCAACTGCTGAGCTTGTTGATGGGTTTTGGCTCGTAATTGCACTATTGCTCGTATTTGCGCTATTGCCGGGAGCAAAATTGGTCACTGTATCAAGGTTTTTATTCATAGCATCAGTGATATTCAGCGCAATTTTTTCATTTTCATAGTAATGTTGGTTTGCACTTAAATACCCAAAAAATTCTTGATACTTCTTTTTGATCGTATCAAGCTGATTAATAACTGCTGTCTGATCCTTGCTTAGGAGATCTTCCCGCATCTTATAGAAGGTTGCTTCGTCCTCCAGCATCCCTTTATATTTCGCCGCAATGCCATCCTTATCTTTGTCGTAGCGATCCAGCGTCTCCTCATGATTACGATCTTCTTGTTCTCTGAGCGCCTCTAATATTTTCAGGTTATCATCGGTCTGCTCTTGCAGTGCTTGCTTCTGAACTTCTCTGCCGCGATCCAGATTGGCCTTGCGAATTTCTTCATCCTTTTTCTGCAGCTCTTCTTGCAGGTCTTTACGTTTCGCTTTAGCAGAGTAGGAATCATCCAGAGAAAGTACGTTTAATTTATGCTGGATTTCTGCACGCTCATCATCAAGCTTATTGATATTATTCTCGTGGTCTTCAGCAGCTGCTACGCGATCCAAAGCCTTCAAACGGGCATCAGTATAATCTTCAATCTTCTTCTTTTCGGCATCAAGATTATCAACGCTGATCTTGTGTCGTTTTTTCTCGGCTTCGATGGAAGCATCGACCGCTTTTTCTTCAAGCTCCTGGCGCTGCTGCAGCATTTCTTTGTAGTCAGCAACGATTTTGTCCACATTCTCTGTGCGAATGTTAAGCTCTTCCTGCATCTCCTCATCGACCATTTTGATGTATTCGATACTGTAGTTGCGGTAAGCCTCTTTCAAAATATTGTACCGTGTTTCCACGCGATTACGTTCTATCGGGTCTAAGTTCGTACTCAATTTTCTTTCCAACTCCAAAATGTCTTTGGAGAGGTCTTCCTGACCGTATTGAAGCGCATTTTTGATCTGCTCGTCATATTCCTTGGCTTTTAATTTCTCCTCATCGGTGTCAATGTTGCCCAAGAGAGACTTTTGGTACTTCATTTCTTCGATCCCGTAGTCGTGACCCGAGATTTGATTCTCTGCCTGCTGTCTGCCGAGCTGACCGGCTGTTTGTACAGCTTCTACAGTTGTTTCATTTGCTTTGGCAGATAATGATTCCAGGTAGATCTCGTTGGCTTTCTTCACTCGGGGATCCTTTGTGCTTGCAATGATTCCTTTGGTGGTATTGATTTCTGCCTGAATGTCATCTCTCTTTTTTTTGATTGCTAGCAGAATTTCGCCAGTATATTGAGCTAATTTCTTCTTATCTTCTTCCGTATCAATCTCACCGAGAAGGGCGATTTTGCGATTGCTATTGGCTTGATTCTGCTCGGCTACTTTTTCAATCTGTTCATAGCCCAACTGCAGGGCATTGGCGAGGTCAATGATACTTTGCTTCATTTGAACATTGGTGTTGTCAATTTCAGCAGGCAAGTCCAGATAACGCTGAACAAAGCCTTCAATCTCCTGGATCGTAAGGCCAAGTCTCTGTGCATCGGTGCCTTTGGAGAGGGAGATCAGCTTGCTCTCAACATCACTTACAACCTTGCCAGTCTTATCTACCAGACCGAGCTTGGAGAGCTTTTCTCCCAGTTGCTGCTGCTCCGTAGTTTGCTTGAATTTCAGATTGTTGAGTGCTGTAGAAAGCTTCTTGTAAAGCGTGATCCGCTCGTCGATCTGGGTATTATAGGACCAGCCCTTGGCCTTCGCTTCATCAATTTGCTTCTGGTTCTCTTCGAGCAATCGATTATATTTGGTGAATTCATCTTCAACATTATTTAAATCTAAATTTGGCTTATATTCAGGAGGTTCTTCATGTGTATTCTTTGTTTTACCTTTCCCATCATCTTTTGTTCCATCACCAGGAAGACCGCCGCCGGCTAAAGAATTAACAGTTAGTTCTGTATTTTTTTTTATAAAATTAAGATTTGAAATGAGCCCCTTTGCTTCATTAGCCTGGTCTTCAAGAGCTTTTTCTTCTGCCCCGAAAATGATGCCACCGCGATCTTTCTTATATTTTTCAACTTTTTCATCAATTTTTTCATATGCTTTAGAAACTTCGGTAACACCGGCTATTTCATCCTCATAAAGACCGAATTTCTGAAGTAGAATTTTTCCATGTTCAAGTAAAGAACCTCTAGCATTCTTTACTGATTCGTTTTGCGCGTTTGTCAACTCGTTAATGTAATTACTTACAGCCTCTGTATTTAACTCGATTTGTCCATTTTCTATCTTGAACATTTCGATTAGCTTGTGATCACTCTGAGCTAAGTTTCTTACCTCTTCTGCACCAAACGCTTTTTTATTTGCATTATCCTCAAGCAAGCCATTTAGAATAGATAACGTTTTGAATGTCTTCTCCGTAGACTTGCTGAATTCATCTGCTTTTTTCTTTCCTAATTCGCTGATATCTATTTTAGGCTTAGGTACCCGTTCAACTGCATTAAACAGATCAAGAAAAGAATCCTTAAACGAAGCTAACTCTGGTTTTCCCTCAGTTAATGTATCTACCAGTCTAGCTAATTCCAACTGAATTTTTGTTATTCTTTTGTCATCTCCGGATGCTACAGCCTGGTTGAATTGATTTACAAGTGTTTGAAAGTCAGATTGCATCAACTGGTCCATCGTTTGTTTCATAGATTCAATCGAAGGGTCAATAGCTTCCCCTTTATTGAGGATAGGATCAATAATCCCTTTCATGAACTCTTCTTGTTCTTTTGAAAGCTCTTTGCCCTGTGATTGCAATGTGCTTTTATATTCATTCATTTGACCCTGCAAAACATTTCTTCTTACAGATAGCGCATCATTAAGGGTAGTAGTTGATTCATTGATATCTTCACTTAAATCGGCGAATTTAACCCCTAGACCCTCTAATGCTGAGTCGATATCAAAATTGGCGCTGGGGTCATATCCCTTGTAAATATAATCGTCGCCAGCACCCTCTATTTCATTTTTATCAAAGTAGTTATTTTTAATCTTTGTTTCCCCAGAGTTTTTTAATTCAGTTAACTTGTTGATTCTTGTCTGTATCATTTCTTGTTCTTTTATGTACTCGTCGATCTCCGATTTCGAGTCATTAATCGTATCAAGGTTTGATTGATCCTGAGAGCGCAGAAGAACCAGCTTATTTGCATTCTCTTTTGCTAATTGAGCATCTATAGCTTTTGTCTTTTGGTTAATCAAATCAATGTTTGTTGTTAAGGCATTGTTCTCTGCATCTATTCCTGATGCAGCAACCCCATAAGTATTAATTAGCTCTTTTTGAACATCAAGCAGCCGTTGCTTGTCTTCTGCTGATGCAGTATTATTATCGACATTTTCTTTCAGTGAAGTATATTCGGAGGCTAACTCTCCGATCGATTTCTTCTGTTCGTTAAGAGAAGTGATCGTTTGATCCGACGACTCAATCATTGATTCTATCGATTCGGATGTCCTCGATGAGTAATTGATCAATTCACTAAGCGCCCATGTAACACCTGTTATTATTGCAATTGGAGCGATGAATCTTGAAAGGGCCATCAAAGATACACCTAGCCCTCTAATGCCTGCGGCTGCGAGACCACTTGACGCTGCTACAGCTCTTAACTCTAATTTAAGAAGACTGAGTTTCATCGGAATCGTTGTCAGCACAGTATATAGGGGAGTGAGACCATTTCTGGTGAATAGCGATATATAAGTAGTTGCGACAGCGACAATCGTTGGAAAGAGACCTATGGATTCTATTACTGTTGCTAAAGCATTAGCCAGGCTAGTAAGTGCAACGATCATTGTATTGATGGCTTCTGATGAGAATGAAGCTTGAAACACACCTGTCCAGGCATTCTGAAGCTGTGTAAGCTTTGCCTCTGTACCATCTTGAATTAGGTTGAATTTCTCATTCGCGAGCCCAGCGGAGTCAAGAGCACCTTCGTACAAACTTACTGAATCCGCATAGCCTTCCATTAGACTCATGAACATACCGCTGTCTGAGGAACCGGCAATGGCGGTACTTATGTCAATTTGCTTTCTATCGCTAAGGCTGTCCCATTTGCCCCCCAGCTCATCCATGACATCTCCGAAGTTTCGGAAGTAGCCTGCGGCATCCGTGAACTTAACGCCTGCAGATTCGACGGCCTGTTCAACCTGATAAAGCTGCGTTCCATCTTGTTCAATAGATCCGTTCTCTTGCAGCGACTGGATACGGGAGAGAATGGATTCTACAGAGCTGCCAATTGCGGAGGCAGACTCACCCGATTTGCTGGAGATAGAAGCGACCCAACTGGATACCTTCTCAAACTCAAGCCCGACGCTGCCCGCTGAACTGCCGATCTGCCCCATGGCCTCGCCAATTTTTCCGGCTCCTGTTCCTGTAGCATCCCCCAGATAAGTGAATACATCGGATGCCTGATCAGCCGTGACCCCCATATTTTTCACCGATGAAGCAAGAATCTCCCCAGAGGCAGCGAATTCAAGGTTTGAGATTTTGGCAAATTTAATTGCACCCTCCATCTTCTCTATCAGTTCCGGACCTTGAAGCCCTTGCTTTGCAAATTCAACTGCACCTTCAGCAATCTCCATCGTGGATGCGCCCATCTTCATCCCTAGCTCGTGGAATTCATCCCCGTATTCGGCAACTTGCCTCTGGCCTATTCCGAGCGTCATGGAGAGATCGGTAAGCGGCTTGTTCAGATCATTGATATAGTTAATGCCGGCTCTGAAAAATTCGACGGTAAGAAGAGGGAGCAATCGATTAAAGGACGCTTTCAGTTCTTTACCCAGATTGAAAGCAGCGGTTCCTGCTTCAGCTGTCGCTTCGGAAGCCTGTATTGCTGTAGAGATAATATTTTGCAATTCATCATTGATGGCTGTGAGTACGACAGGTTGTATCAAGTTGTTCGCCATTTCACTCATCGCAGCGCTCAATTCACCCAACTGATCATGAATCGCCGCATTCATCCGAATGGCTTCCGAATAGGCTTTGTCGCTCATGATCTTGTAGTCGTTCAGCTTGGTCGCTGATGAGCTGGCAGCCTGATTCATGGAATCAGCCAAATCTTGAAAGCTTCTGTTCAAATCATCGACGGCGGAAGACAAATAATCCTCGATATTAAATTTAATCGATAATAGAGCAGCCTCTTTCTCAAGCTTCTTTATCCCTTTGTTTACTTCTTTAAGTGAAAGGCTTTGATTCAATCCAGCTATAACGAACAGCTGTAAATTCTGGTTCGACAAATTGATCACACCCCTTTATAAACAAAAAAAGAGGAGCAGTCAAAATCGACCAACTCCTCCTAATATTGCGCCATGCAGCAAACTATTCCTCAGCATAGCTCTCTTCCAGCAGCTGGCACCATCTGTCATAGGCGAACTGTTCCTCGCCTTCGAATGCGATTCCGCAGTGAAGGACAGATTCTTTCACACTGAGCAGCATGCTTTTGCGCTCTTCTGTTTCTTCAATAATAATTTCTTCTTCGATCAGCTCTTGATAGGCTTTAACAAATGCGGCCCGATCAATAATATCGTATTTCTCAATACCATCTTCTTGAATGGTTCTAGGCTTGCCTTCTTCGTCGAGATGGGCATGCTCCTGAATCAGCGCCATGTAATCCTCTTTGAACCGGTTAAAATATTCTGCCAGCAGCTTCATGAAACGCGTTCGCATCCGGCTGCGGTAGTCGACAATTTTCAGTTTGTACAGGAAGGCAATGAACGCCTCCAGCTCATGATTGTACAGCTTCAACTAGCTCACTCCTGTCCGAACGGCCATTTTTACTCTCGGCGGCAACCAGCCTGTCAATCTCAAGCACAAGATTATCGGTGGCTTGCTTGAGCTCCTCAAACAGCTTCTCGATCTCGGCCTTCTCAAAGCCTGCCACAATTTCCTCGACATATTTGCCATCCTGCAGTTCATTAAACAGAGCCAGCAAACCATCGTAACCGCTGGCATCGGTCTCCAGACTGGTAAAGTTTTTGATCAGCAGGGCAGTGGACAATAGAACACCGATTGTGGCATCGATCTTCTTGTGCGATTCGAAGGACTCCTTGAAGACGGCAAGCAATTCCTGTGCCGTGGCCGTAATTTTGGTAGGGCGGAAGACTACATCCAGATCGACGAATCCTCCACTTGTCAGGTGGACTCGCTTTAATTCTTTGAATGCTGAAGCATTCTGCTTTTTGACCGTAGATAAGGACAGGTTTTTCGTTTGTTTGCGCATTATAACATCTCCCATATGATTTTGTTGAAATTACTATATTATTTTTATATAAAGATGAGAGAGCACAGATCTCTTTCATCTTTATGTAAAAATAAGGGGTTGTCCCATAAGTAGATTATTTTATCGTTCCTGGGAGGTGAGAGGAAATCGGTCGATAAGGGAAAAAGAAGGTGAAATACCTGCACGCTGGCAGGCATTTCACCTTCATGGGGCTAGAAACGGGCAAATAACTGCCGTTTCGCATGTTTCGCCTCACGGGAACCGAAATTTCCAAAGAGGACCTTCGGAACAGTCCCTAGCGACAGCGCGGCCTATTATTCTTCGTAAAGAACGAGGTCGGCAATCGTTTCTTCGCCATTCACATGAACAGGGAAGAGGTCCCACACCAGGCTAAGCGAGGAAGGATCGCCTTGGGAAGAGCTGGCAAGCGAGAAATTCGGCTGCAGCTTGGCTTTGTAGTAAATAATTTGCGCATCCGTTGCTTCGCCTTTAAGCTCATCCACATAAACAGTGTCAGCAACAAGCTTCACATATTTAGGGAATCCATTAGCGGTGAAGGAAACGGATTTCGAATTTACTGCTTGGTATTGGTAATAAACTTGAACCTCGTCACCTGCAACAACGGTGGCAGCAGAGCCAAGTGTTACTGTCGTTCCTGTAACAGTTTCCACTGGCTGAGGCGTCTTCGCAATGACACCATTCACCAGAGGGAAGACAGCTACGCCGCTGGCGCCGCCAACAGGAGCTTTACGCAGTGCGATTGTTCCGCCGCTGCCTACTACGATCGTTTCAACCTCGTAAATATCTTTTGCGCCGCTAATGATGCTTTCGCCTGTCAGCATAGCAATATGCTCAAGCGTAAAGAGCTGCGTCTCGACAGTCAGCTTGAGATCCTTCTCTCCATCCCATGCGATACGCTTGCTGCCTGCGCCCCATGCGAACACACGAGTGCTTGTACCTTCATAAGTGGATGTATTCGCATAATCGAAATACATGATCGGTTCATTGCTTGCAAAATCATACACCTGAAGCTTCAGAACATCCCTTGAACCTAGTCGACCTACATCAAATGCCATATTATAAATCCTCCTTAGTAATATATAAATTCTGCAAAAAGCGCAGAATTATAATTTGGTTTTCGCAATGATCTCCGGCAGTTTTTCTCCCTCTTGAAGATAGCCATTCGCCCACACAGGCAGCAGAGTATCCCGTCTATGCTTAATGCTTAGTCTTTCGAACTGCTCATAGACCTGATAAACGGTGAGTTGACCAACATTAAAGATGCTGATTGCGTTGCCTTCCACACAGCACAGAATCGAAAGAATATCCTTCAGCTCCAAATAATCATTGTTCTTGCCTTTGGCACTATTTTTGAGCTTATTGATTTTTTGCAGCATCAGTTTGGCGCGTTCGCTCTTAAAGGTAAGGGCCGGAGCTTCTTCTTCCTCAGTGCCATTGAGCTGCCTAATAATCGCAATAAAGTCTTTATAGTTGCCGCTGTGCAAGAAATTCAATTCTCCCAAGCAAAAGGACTGCTGATGCTCTTGATAGATGACCTCTTCTTTAATGAAGAAGGACAGCGCCTTGGCAATATACTGTGCGATTCGCTGCTCAGAGACGAGTACCACATAATCGTCGACACCCGATAATTGCATATAAGCCTCTTCAGAAACGCCGAGCAGGTTCATTACAATTTTCTCTTTGTCGAATGTGGCAAGAATAAGATTGACCCGATACTCCAATTCGCCAATACGCTCTATTTCTTCAATAGATGGAGAATAGATGTTGACGCCGTTGAATGGAACGGGCCTGCCTAAGAAGGCTGACAATCTGTTAATCTTCAATTCAATCACCTTGTATCATTCCTGATTTTTAAGCAGCTTGCTGCATATAGGTGATGAGGCGGGACGGATTGGGAGAATATCCGCTTGCGAAGCTTTGTGGGACAAAGCTTTCCCGCCTCATCGCTTAGGACAGCAGGGGGGAGAAGGGTTAAATTTTTTGCATCTTCTATTTATCCGAATAGAATGATGCCGGTTTATGTACGTCTCCCTTAAATAGCATGATGAAATGGTGTATAAAAGGAGTGAAATCATTGGTTTTACTGGGTTTTATACTATTTATATATTATAATTCCGGGCATTCAATCCTGTCGCAGCCCTTATTCCATAAGGGTTTGCAGCAATTTTCAAGAATCGAACTGTCTTTTTTTTCGCATCCTTTGCTTCGCCTTCTCCCTGTCCGCTTTGACTGCGCATTCGGGACACATCTTTTGATTTCGGGACACGCGCTCCATTCTTTTCCCGCAAAGCTCGCATTGAATCGTTCCTTCTTTTATATGTTTCCTCAGGTTCTCGACTATAATGTCCCCGAAGCATGACCATAGCGTAGTTTTGTGGCTGCTCTTCTTATGCTGGTACAAATATTCAACAAGAACGTCGACGACAAAATATTTGTCTTCATTAATAGTAAGAATCTCGTTTCTAATTCTCGCATAGGCCTGCAGATCATCGGATGTGGTCTCGCCATCCTTGGGCGCAATGCTCATAAACCTCTTTTTCCGGTCAAGCTCCGTATATTTATCGATGATGGCCTCATTGAGCCCTGGGGGTTTGCCGCTCATCAAGAGGGTGTAGTCGAAGGAACCTAGATTCGCCGCCTTGAAATTCAATCTTGGGTTGGGAATCAGCTGTTCAAGCCGATTGACGACACTGCGATTCGGCTTCTCCACATCTTGAGCGGTTTTATCCTTGGCATATAGATAGAAGTGGGGGAGCTTCAGCTTCGTATATTCCCGGATCATCTGGTCGATTTCTTTGGGTCTGACAGGCTTGTACAGTGTTTTGGCATAATCAATCGTGAAGTTGTTCTCCATGCACAGCCATTTGATCACATCCAGATTCATAGCTTCGCTGTTCCAGATTTTCGAGATGTTGTTGCTGATGATGCCAATATTGCCGCCTGTATAAGCCGTTGTCAGTCCCTTATAAATATTGTGATTCGTAATAAGCTCTTCCTCAGCGTTGGCCATATTGTAGTAAAGGGGAACAATATCGTGCATATTCCGTTCAGCAGCCCTAATAATCGTATCATCGGCGCATACGAGGCTTTTGTCCCCGTCGACGTCAAACATGAGAATCTTGCTTATCGGATCATGAACACTGGTATACAGGCCATCTGTTACGAACCAGCGGCTCTTTTCTTTGTCCACCACATTGCTGCGGACGGCATGCTCGCGATAGAGATGGGGGCTGCGCAGGCAATCCAGCTTATTCTGATCCTTGTACAGCGCACAGTAGACCTCGCCATTCTGAAGAAGGCCGGCAGGAGCTTTGCGGCCCAGAACTAAATATTCAGAGAAGGCATACAGGTCCGGACATATAAAGGTATAGCTGCTGTTCACTCCGATCTTGCCTGCTCTGGCTTCCCGGACGAGCTTTTTCTTCACATCCTTCAAAATTTCGCGGCTGTAGGTATCATTCAGCAGCTCAGGATAAATGTCGAGCGCCTGCTGAAAAAAATTTTTATTCCGGTTGGCCTTGACGACGCCAAGCACTTTGAGCATCGTATTCTTGTCGGTGCCGATTCGGATGATCTTCGAAATGGTATCCGAGCAGAGTGTGTTCAGCTCCTCATCGGTCATATCGGTAAGTGTCTGCAGCGTCTGGTAGCTCATGTTGGCATCGGTGAAGTACTCATCCTCTTCATTGCAGACGCCGGCTTGGCATTTGTACTGCTTATAGTACGTCTTGTATTCCTCCCAGGAGGAGTAATATTTCCACAGCTTAAACTGGCTCTTCGTAAGAATGATCTCAATTTTATCGTCGATGAGATGATATTGCTTGCCATAAATATCGGTAACTGTACCGTACCTTTGAGCGGGCTGTCTTCGGTTCTGCTCCCGAATAAATTTGTCGAAAGGGAAGGGGACCAGCAAGCCCTTGATCCAGGGCAGCCGGATCATCATGCTCTTCTTCTGTTTGCCTGGCAGAATCATGCCGCAGCCGTCCGTGTGGTTAATCGGAATGTTCATCTTTTGCCGTGTAATTTCATACGTATTCTCATCGATAAAATCGACTACGCTGGCCACCTCTGTCCGCATATCATCCACAACAATCGCACGATCAATATCAAAGCCGTCCCATTCGTCTGTCGCACTGTTGCAAAGAGCAAGATAGGCGAGATATTTATTGATATTAATCCCGCCTTGCGCATTGATTCGGCCGATACTTAACCCGCACATTAGCGACTGCTGATGCTGCTCCAGAATTTGCGCTTTAATAAAGACCGTTTTCTTCGTTCTGATTTGACCGGCACTTGCTGTAAAGCTTATATATTTCTCGCCGCCGAACCAGAACCCGTTCACAATAATATCCTCCAGCACATGAAAGTAGTAGGCCTGAACAACTATAATATCTCTCGACAATGTGTTTGCCTCGATCCCGAGCGTTCTGGTGAGTACAGAATCGAACACGGAGATGATATTTCCCTCCCGGGCGGCGTCCTCCCGCAGCGTTCTAGTCTCCTTGTTCTGTGCGAACAGTGCAACAATCCGTTCCTTTAATCGTTTGATTCTTTCGTTCACAAGGAGGAGGGAGGCATCTATTTTGCAGCTTCTTGCGTCTGGAAGATCCTTTTTCGTTCTCAACTTTTTCAAGCTGTTCCTGAACAGATAGCATCGATTCAATCGATGGTGGATTCCAAGCTCTTTTTCATTATAGAAATCACTCGTATCTACACTATAGATTTGGACTTGTTTACTTAAGCTAATCGCAATCACCTCATTGTTATTGTACTTGCATTATTTCTTCAGATGTCTCACGTTCATATACCAGTCATCACTGCAGTCCTCTATGTATCCTGCGCCACTGTGGCTCGCAATTCCCCAACCGGCTTCCGTGTGCCTGGACGTACTGACGATTCGCTGTGTAGCTTCACAGAAACCATCATAAGCCGTAAACTCGCCGTTATAATATTTGTCTTGCCATGTCAATCGTGAAAGGTTCCCCAAAGTGATCCTCCTTCCTGGACATCGATAATTTCAAATTAGTACACTATTTTAATATTAAAATGAGGTGTAATAAGGAGCAGCCAATCCATCCTTTCTCAGCCTCATCCAGGCGCAATTACCTTAAAGACACTTTAAAATATAAAAATAGTACTGTCAATACAGTTAATGTCCAAAATACAGCCCGCCTTGAAAGGAGGAATATTCGAAGTAAAATACATTCTTTGCTGAATATGTGTGGATCATGATATATTAGAAAGGGCAGGTGAAGCGCTAATATACAGAAAGCTTGGTGAGACTCATTACTAGAGAACCGTTAACAAAATCAGAAGCACTCAAACTCATTATTCAGGGGAAATTGGTCAAGAGTGATACGACAGATGGCTATGTAACGATCAAGAAGCGTCCGAAGGGTATTTACGAGATGCGGGTTTTTTTTACTGGAGAAGAGACCCCGGTCATTTTCAACGGAAACCTTACAAATTTACACGTAGTAATGAATAAATACACGGATTACTATATAGAGGTACAGCAATAACAGGTGGACTTGATAATACATGTTGACTCTGCTTCGGCAGATCGATTATGTATTATTTTTATTTTATATGCTATACTGTACAAAATGAACGGAGAAAGCACAGTAGTGTATTGCGATTGGAGTGGGGTGGGGGAGTATGTATATCGATCGTGAAATTCTGGAATCGAGCATTCATAATATTTTTACAAAACATAAAAATAGGAGAAAATTCATACATGCAGTGAATGAAGTGCTGGATGATTGCGGCATAGACAGCCCGTTCACAGCTATTGTCTCGAACCCCAAGGAGCTGTCATCACTCGATCCTGGGATGCTTTGTTTGCTGACTGTCAGACTGAAGGAGCAGATTGAAGATTGGGAGCTGAATCCTGCCGACTACTACACGGATAGAGAAATTGCCGAATCGCTGCAGCACAGCGGGCTCAGAACGTCAGAGTCAATAACCTTGCCCTATACAATCCCTCATGTTGTCAAGCTTACAATGGAGGATTATGTGACAGGCATATCCGGCAGCGAGTTAATCAGGCTGTATAAGTCCAATCTGATCGAATATGATTTTGAGACACAGAGAAGTCCGGTCTACAAAGAAACGAGATCCGGGATTGTTGAGATGCCGGATGTTAATCATAAAAGCGTCAAAGAGATCGCCCAGTATATGGTCAGGAATGATTACTTGCCGGATACGATTACATTGAACATCTATTCGGAGGATGTTATTCCGTTTCATTATGACGATCAAACGAAGGCATTCACGATACATGAAGGTGCCAGAATAACGATATTGGATGGCTTTCATCGTCTCAAAGGGCTGATGAGGGCCTATTCGGTCAACAAAAATATGGATGTGAAATTCAACCTGTCGATCAAATCGTATGACAATCATACAGCAAGAAGATATTTTGGCCGGATCAATAAGGTCAACGTTGTAAAAGCAGGCAGAATCAAAGAATTGCTGGGTGAGAGAGCTGCTGATCAGGTGGTGAGAGAGGTTCAGCGGAACTCGGAATTAAAAGGCAGAATCTCTTCTACCCAGAGTGTCAATGCCAATCCTGGTCATATTACAACATCGGAGATTCTGGCCGATTCCATTGATTTGTTTTTTGGGAATCTGAATTTTATCGAGACCAAAAAAACATCGCAATACCTGTGCGAGTTTTTCAATTATTTGCTCGGGTATTTCCCCCTCACGAATAAGCAAGACAAGCGGGCCGACCCGCTTCTGTTCTGCGGATATGTTTGGTTGGCCAAATACATGCAGGATGCCGGAATTCCAGTAGAGCATGTGGATCAACAGGTGCATAAAATCAACTTCGACAGCAAAGAGCTGAGGGAAATTATCGAATCGAAGAAATATGGCGTTAAGACCAAAAAAACGATTCTGACCCTTGCGCAATATTTTGAAAAATATGTGAGGTGATACTTTGTGTCCAATAAAATCTATGAGGGCGGCTTCTATAATGAAGAGCAAAAAAAACGGTTCCTCAAATATTATATCGATTATAAGGACGACAGCTCTGTCAAAAATTACACGGCCGTTCTATCTCGGGCCCAATATGTGGAATCCAGATTAAATAAGGATCTGTATGATTTCAATTCCGATGAGATCGAGCAGTTGATGAAATACTTCAATTGTACGACGATCACTTCGGCATACGGGCGCTTGAATTATATTCAGAACTATATCAACTGGGGAATTGCCGAGGGGTTAACCAAGAGCGTCGATAACCCATTGAACGGATTGATAAGCCGTGAGTTTTGCAAGCGGCTTGTAGGTGACTACACGCGGGTTCTCGCGACGGAGCAGGATGTCCTTAGAGTGGCGGAATCATGCCTGAATTTTCAGGATAAAGCCGTTATTTTGGCTATTTTTGAGGGTATAGGCGGCAAGGAGCTGTCAGAGCTGACCAATCTGCGGAGGGCGGATATTGATGAAGGGCAGCTAAGGATCAAGCTTACAGATAGCAAGCACGGCACGAGATATATGACGTTCAAGGATGACTATATCATACGGAATCTGATCAGGGCGAATGAAGAAGAAACCTATCATATGTGGAGCAGCAATAAGCAGAGAAAGCGTGAACGGGTACTAATAGCGCTGGGCAGGAGCAGCTATGTCATCAAGCATATTGTGAACAGGCATGGCAGCGATGAAGATACGCCTGTCAAAAGCTATGGCATCACGACAAGACTGCGCCACATCCAGGAGCATTTCAGCAGCGACTTTGAATTTCTGAACCCTACCAATCTAAGAAACTCTGGCATGCTCAGAATGGCCAGAGACATCTACTGGGCCACAGGAAAGTTCAATATAGAAGATGTGAGAAACATCTGCCTGAGGTACCATGTTTCCGTAGGTTCAACAAGCGGCGAAGCGAAATTGAAGAACAACTTCCTGAATATAGAAACTATCGGGCTGGTTTATGGTGGACGGCCGGAATAAGCAGCCGGAAAGGATGTCGATTGAGACATCTTTTTTTGTTGCATTCTTAGGTTGCCGAGTTGGGGATATAGTGATATAGTATTTCTACAGATAAATAAGAACGAGTGTTCGTATTTTGGAACAAGCAAATTCTGGATCTGTATAGCAGACTTTTATTCCGCATGTAATGACTGATGTCAACATGAGGAATTCCACACATATAGAATCAAATATTGAAGCAGCAATCCAGTGAATGACCATTTGATCGCATTTCGTTCCATGCAATAACAATGAGCAAGAGGAGGGAGAGAATAAAAATAACCCCAAATCCAGACATTCGCACTGTCGGATGAAGGGTTGTGGCAATCGGGTGTGTGCCGATTACAAGTATAACATAGAGATAATAATTAAATATGAATATTCAAGAGACTGAAAAAGTCTTGACAAAGGGTGGATGCTATGCAGAATATCTTCACATCACATGTATTAAACGCATTAAACATTGATCGTGAATCGGAATTCGCATACACGATTAATTTTCTTTTGAATAATGGCATGAATGCTGATCTGTTTATTGAAGACAACAAGGGATTGCGAGGTGTGGAGCTTTTTACCGGATTGTACAGGGAGCGCTACAAATTGCTGGAGAGAACGCGGTACAGCTGCTGCGAGGAGTTTATCGAGAGCTATCACAGAGATCCTAGAGCAGCGCTTGAGAGAATGTTCGGGGAATATATAGATGAGGCTAAATTCCGTCATGTTCGAACTGGAGCAGAGGATATATATAGATTGCATATGAAGGATCCCAATGCGCGCTTTATGCGGGCAGCCGCATATATGTAAGAGACGAGAAGGCCGACAGCCGGCCTTCATTATCGGCTCTATTCAATTTAAAAATAAGATAATCATGTTCTGTCATGCTTACATAGAATCGTCTAACTGGAATAACTCCATGACGAAAGGAGAAACGATAGTGAAGAGCGCGGAAGCTGAAGTCGTTATTGTAGATGGGGATGAAGGGGATGCGGCAATGAATCGGATTACTGGCGAGGACACCGGCAAAGCGTGTAATGTCAATGAAGTGCAAGAGGCCATAATAAATTTGCTGCACAGCTATAACAACAAAGGGGATGTGCCGAGTGTATTTGAAGTGATGTCGATAGCATGCGCATTGCCTTTTGTGGAGGGGGTTATGGAAGAGAAAACCTATTTATCGTATCAAGAGTGGGTGGAGAGACATAAGTCGCGGTACGAGGAAGAGATCAATAACTATTTTCGGCTTTAGCCCGGCTTAATGGAGAGTCGCTCGCCCAACGAAAGGGGAGAGGGTTTTGGAGCTCATACTGGAGGCATGCTCGCTTGAAGAAGCGGAGTTTGCCAGGCCTCAAGTCAGCAGATTCGGAATGTTTACACAGAATAAGCTCTACCTGGTCAGATGGGACAGCAACGGTGAGTCTTATGTGCTGGATGATAAGAACCGGGAGAACTACGGGTATGGATTAGTATGCAGGATGCTGTATTTTAAATATAAAAATAGTGATTTTATTTTCCGATAAGAAGGTGCTGAACTGACATGAAGTGGACAAAACGGGAGCCTGCAGTGCCCTATTCTCTAGCCGATTCTATGAAAGAAAAGCTTATAAAAATTCATGGTATTGAAGAGCCTGACAGGTTCTTTAACCCTGCGTCTGATGAGCTTCATGATCCCCGGCTGCTGAAGAACATTGATCTTGCCGGCAGCCGCATCATGAAGGCCATTCATAATAACGAGAAAATCTCGATCTATGCCGATGCCGACTTTGATGGCTGCGTATCCTGCACGATTATGTACCGGTATTTGAGACATTACACCGAGCAAGTGAGCTATTTTCACGCACAGCGGTCGGAGGGGCATGGCATCGAGAAGGCCAAGGATAGAATACCGCAAGGGACGAATTTGCTGATCATTGTTGACAGCTCATCGGACGAGCCTGAGGCGTGCCGAGAGATCGCGGAGCGCGGAATCGACATTATTATTTTGGACCATCACGCAATGAGCAGCCCCAATCCTTACTGTATTCTTGTTAATCCGCAGCAAGAGGGATGTCTGTACCCTAACAAATCGGCTTCTGGCTCCCTGGTTTCCTGGAAAATATGTAATCATCTGGATGATCGGATGGGCGACAACAGAAGCGGACTCTTCATCGATCTGGCAGGTACAGGAATTTACAGTGACCAGATGTCGATGCTTGAATACGAGAACCGGTATATTGTGCGTGAAGCATTGGACAACATCAGCAATCCCGGATTAAGAACAGCGCTTGATATGATGGGTAGAAGAGGGGAGCTCTCGGCGACGGATATCGGCTATTCCATCACTTCCTATGTCAATGCGGCAACACGTATGGATAGAATGGAGATTATTCTTGCACTGCTGACCGAGGACGATCCCGCCAAAGCCGGCCAAATAGCCAAAAAGGCAAATAAGCTCAATAAAGAAAGAAAAAAAATTCAAAGAGAAGCGCTAAAAAGAATAATACCAGCCATCGATTCATCAAGCAGGGACCAATGTACTGTCATTGTTGACACCCGGTTAGGCCGGGGGTTTAACGGTCTTATTGCCGGGGAGTTGGCCCGATTATACCAGCGGCCTTTTATCATTCTGGGCGAGAGTCGGGAGTGTCCGGAACAATATTGCGGCAGCTTCAGAGCTGCAGGAGCATTTCCGCTGCTGGACTATATTAGAGCGCTGCCGGAAGTGGTTCATTCAGGGGGACATCAGACTGCTGGCGGTGTATGCATAAACAAATCCAATCTCGAGAGCTTCAGACGATCATTGAATGAAGCATTAGGGAATCAGTGCTTTGAGCCAATGGCTGTTTACGAATTAGAGCTGAATGCGGATGCAATAACAGCAGCGCTTATCCATGAGATTAAAGACATATACAGGTTAACAGGGAAGGACTTCAATGAGGCCAAATTTCTTGTTCGCAATGTCATCGTGTTGGAGAAATCGCATATCGGAGATGGGGATGTACTTAGATTGGAGCTTGCTTTAGAATCGGAGCATCGAACGGAGAAGCTCAGCCGGAACCCTTTTGCACTCGAGGCGATCAAGTTCAGAGCAGACAGGGAATTTGCGGCTGCCCTGCCGCTTGGTATTCCAATCGAAATAATCGGTACCCTGAATATTAATAAATGGATCAGAAGGAAGCCAGGAGAAGCAGAAGCGGTCAATCAGATCATTATAGATAGCTGGAGAACCAATTGTTAGTAATATAAAAATAATACAAGCAAGGAGATTAACTACTATGGCTTATTCAACTTTTTATGGCATTGCGAATACGATGGAGGGCAAAGCCTGCATCATCCATTCTCTTCCCTCTGGCAGAATTCAAGCCGAGCAGGCGGCGAGGGAGCATTGCAGAAAGCACGGTCTCTCCTTTCAGTACATCCTGCCCGATAAAAGGACATTACGACAGCCTGAGCCACGGCGTACGGATTGGAAGGAACGATTCGCATCTAATCGCGGAAGCCTGGCCTTCGGCAGAAAAGACAGATGATCTGTTGATGCAAACAAGCCGTTCTATTGCCAAGGGTATGGCTCTTGCAGCTCGTATCGCATAGCAATATTTTTAATTCTAAAGTGGATGCCGAAGACATCTCTTCGCACACCTTCAGCGAACCGAATGATGTAGCGGGATGTTTTCTCCAACCTATTCTTAATTTCAGAATGTCCGTTGTTGGCGTAATATTCCTTCTCTTGGGAGGCTTTAAGCATGATCGTCATGATGTAGTCATCCAGAGTGATCGCTTCTGCAGCAGGGGCCAGTTGGAGTCTATTATTGGCGCTGTCCAAGCTATCAATCGTCAGATGAAGAATTTGTTCCTGGGTTAAACCTTCGCTCAGAAGCAGGATAATAGCCCGATCCTGAAAGTTTACGAGATGCTCTTCGATAGAACGAATCAATTCTTTCTTAGATAGCGACACTAGCAATCCCTCCGTCAACAGAACTGAGTTTATTATAAAATAGGGTCAAAAAATATACAACGTCGGGCAATAGCGTTTCTTCAAACGGCGAACAAACCTGAGTTAAGGCAGGCTTTCTCTCATTCCGCCCCGTTGAATGACGAAAAGCCTGCTGAGGCGCAGGCTTTTGCGTCGTATTCGATTCTATTGGACTAATGCGCCCCATATTCCTGCGCTATTGCAGGCATTCTACCTTCTACCGCTACGTCTAACCGGATTTCCTGCACTATTGCAGGTTTCGTTCTCGGCAAGTGTCTTATCGTGTTGTTAGGGAAGTGGAAGGGTGGAATGTATATGAGCAAGCTGCGTCCCGGAAATTAATAGCCGCCAAAGCCGCCGAAGCCCATGCAACTGCAAGCGACTATCACCAACAAAATAAACAGAACAAGGATCGTTCCTGCGTTTGTGAATGCTCCACCAACGAAACCGGACATTTATCCATGCACCTCCTTCCGTATAAGGTACCCTGTAGAATATGTCCGGAAGTTGGTTCATGCTTGGGTGTTTGCCGCCTCCGTGATATTTTGTAAATGGAACGCAGTGTTCGGGACATGCAGCCCCTTTATACGTTTAAGAGTAGAATAATGCTGCACCATCGAAATGGATATAGAAAAATGGATGAATATGTTGTATAAGTAATAAAGAACAAATCCATAGGGGGAAAACAATGAAAAGGTTTGGAATTGCATCCGTTATTATTTTGATTTTATTGGCAAGTACAGCGAGCGGACAGAGTAAAAGTTTGCATGGAGAGTTTAAAGGAAACCCGGTCGTGAAAGTCAAATCAGACGGAACTATAGTAAAGCCAGCGAAAAATCCGGCGATTCTGTTCCAGGGAGAAGTTTATGTCCCGGCCAACATTTTACAGAAAATAGGCCTTAAATTTGTTTATGACAGTAAAGCGCAGTCTGTTGATATAAGCAAGTTCAATCGTATGTCCGTGCTGTATACATTAGATATGTCGGAGCTGTTAAGGTTTACGAAAGAATACGGCGTCGATTCCGTGCAAATCATTGCAAGTGAAAATACGCATGATATTGTTTTTACACTCGAGGATAATATTTTGTCCCTATTGGAGAACCATGAAGGTCTGATGACCACAGTATTATATGGCGCTTCGGCACAAGCTACAACGATTCGGATCGTCGACGGGGAAGGCAATGAGTTCACAGCGCCATCCCAAAAAGTGGTAGACTTTGTATTTGGCAAAATTCAGGATAAAGAGCTGTGGAAGTCATTCAAGCTCAATGGGGAACCGATCGAAAATTATTCATAGTAAACGGTATTGGCGGATAGTGGACGAAGCCAATAGAACGAAGGGCTGTTCCGCATGTCACTCAAGTGACTGATGGGACGGCCCTTCGTGTCGATTTATGCCGTGCTGCAGCTGCAGATCAGTCCCTAATATTGCCGGACATTTTCAGCCGTTTGGCGATTTGTTTAAAATCCTCGGCCGAGATTCCCGGGGCAAATTCCTCCTCCACTTCGGGAGCCTCTGGTATCGGCACGCCCTCCGGTACGCCTTGAATCACTTCCAGCGGCAAGCCATCTTCAGGATGAGTGCCTTTCCAGATCTGTTCGATGGCATTAAAATCGTTGTCGCTCCAAGTATACAGCCGCGTATGAACGCCTTTTTCCTCATATTTCGCAGCTTCGTTGAATGACTTGTTGCTCAGTGAGGGGATAGGGATAAGCTTCGTGACGTCAACACCTGTCGCAATCTCCAATGCCTTGGCGTAAGCTACAACGTGAACACCGCCCCGCACGAGAAGGAATCCTACGACTTCGCGCGCAGCGGGATGATCCGTCATCTCATACACTTTCATTTTATGTGTTCTGGCCCCGCATTCCAGAAAGAAATTGTGAAGCAAATCCTCCACCAGATTGCCGCTGTTGAACACATTCGCTCCGGTCCATGGATTTCCCATTGAGTCGAATGGCATAGCGCCTTGTGCGCCTGCCAGGAACGGATAGGACAAGCGGGCATCCTTAACGGAGGCGAGCGGAGTGGAGTCCGGTTTCTTATATTTCGTTGAGCCTCGCAGACATTTATTGACGGCATGCGATACCAGCTCAACATGGCCGAGCTCTTCCGCCGTAATACTCATGACCAGATCGTAGAAAGGCTTGAGCTTTTCTTTGGAACGGAAATTAAAGGATTGGTATAGGTAGTTGTTTAACGTCGACATTTCGCCGAACTTTCCGCCCAACAACTCTTGAACGGCAGCGGCAGCATTGGGGTCCGGCTTTTCAACATCAGGAATCTCGATCATGATCTCATCCATGCGTTTGAACATTATTATCTCGACCTCCTAGATATGAGCTATCCTTCACCCATATAGTTAAACGCAATGAACATAGATTAAACGGTACGGTTATTCGATTGCATTGTCATTTAGGGATGCTCTAGCTGCAGCAGCCGTTGTGATTTCCACTCGATACGCAGGGGAACAAGCATACGGTCAAACGGGGCATGTTAATAATATTAGCCATGCGGATGATGCAGCATTGATTAGAACCCACGAATGATTTACTATGAAATGGGAACTGCAAAAACAATCCCCTCAAAACAAAGGAGCTGAGCAAGTGTCTGTCGATGTTTATTTGAATTTTAATGGAAATTGCCGTGAAGCCGTACTGTTCTACGCGGAGGTATTCGGAACGGAAGAGCCCAAATTCATGACCTTTGGAGACACACCGCCGAGCCCGGAATATCCACTTCCAGAGGAAGCGAAGAGCTTGATCATGCATACACGGCTAGTAATTAGCGGCAGTAATGTCATGTTCTCCGATGTTTTCCCAGGCATGCCCTTTACTGTGGGGAATAACGTCAGCCTCGCCCTGGTCATGGACAACGAGGATGAACTGAAATCCGCGTTCTCCAAGCTGCAAGTAGGCGGCAAGATCGGCATGGAGCTGCAGGAAACGTTCTGGAGCAAGTGCTACGGCAGCTTAACGGACAAGTATGGCGTAGAATGGCAGTTCAACCTAGGAATTGGAGAATATTAAGGTTTAAACGATTTCTGCTAAGAATCCCCTTCCGGTAGAGACAAAAGAAGGACAACCCGTACGGGCTGTCCTCGGACTTGTCGGCTGGAGGGGATTTTTTATTCCCCAGTGAAAACGGAATTACAAAGATCTTTTAAAATTAACTGAAAATTCATTATATTCCTACTAAAGCACTATTAACATAAAAGTCACTTAATGTAATAATATGCCTGTAATATAAAGCAATAATTAACAAAAAGAGAATAAAAAACAAGAAAGGTGTGGTTGAATTGGCAATCTCCAAGACAGGACCAGCAAGCAAAATTGAGGAAAATTTATTGATTGACGGTACGGGCAACAGTATTACTTTTACGACGGGCAAAGCCCCGAACTTTAGATCCAAGCTCGCGAACGAGAACCTGGTGTCTCCTACTAACGCAGTTCATATTAACACCCCAAATATTGAAGATGTGGAGTTAAGCGGGAATGACATTCAAGCGAATACTTACGGTATTTTGATCAATTCCGCTGCCAAGAATGGCCGCACGTTCAGAATATTGAATAACAATGTCTATTCCAAGAAATCAGATGCGATTGAGATTAACGTTCCCTCCAGTTCTGTCGGGGAAAGTTATGACGGAGTAAGAGAAGTTTTTATTATGGGTAACAGGCTCACGGCGGATGAGGATCCTGACGATCCGATCAATGCAGGGTTTGGCATCGGCATTGCCAATGCGAGAGAAGTGCTCGCGATTGGCAATATCGTGAACAAGAGCCGTCAGGAAGGGCTGCATATTGAGGACGACCAGGAGAATACGATCGTTGTCGGCAATGTATTCAGGGGGAATCTCAAGGGCGGAGCGAAAATTCTGCATAACGGCGGAAGCGGAACACCGAGAATGCCTATTGTGAACAGCAACTTCTTTATTAAAGAAGGAACCGAAAAAACAAACACCGGTATATGGAGAATATATGATCCTACAGGGGTCATCCCGGCCAATATAGCGAACAACTATATCAAAGGCTTCGCGTTAGGAATTAATGCCGATGGAGGCTCTGTTCCGATCTATGCTGAAGGCTGCGTCGTCGAGGATTGCACGCTTGCGGTCAGAGCCGGCAGCGGTGTTCGTGTTATCGGCACGGTCGTATCGATTAACACGCCGAATCTGGCACAGGGAGCCAGCGGGGCGATCATCGACAGCATCGTCTCCGACATTGCTCCAACAACGATTCTGACCTATACAGGAACGGCCGGGAGCACAGGTGCGACGATCAAAAAGTTCGGCGCCAAGACGTTGGCGACCCCAATCACGGCCAATACCGCAACCAACGTTGATTTATTCCCGCTGCCGACAGCTATGTACGGGCGAGTCACCGTCCGGGGAGGCGCTGCCGATAATAACCTTCTCGCAGTGGCGGATGTGAGCTGGAATGGGACTGCATTAACAGCGAATCTGTTGATGACCAAGATCGGCGGGGTCAAAATTACGAATGTTAATCTTGTCGTCAACACAGCTACGAACAACCTTGCTGTCAGCATTCTATCGACGCTTGCGATCACGGCGAACCTGCGCTTCGATTTCGAGGGTACGTACTATCAAGCCTGACGAAGCAATAGCGATCCAGCTTGCCAGCCTTGGCTTCCGCTAGCATAGGCGAGCAGCAACCCCTGCGTAGGTGTAGGAATGCCCGCGCAAGTTCGGCAAAGCCTGCGTAAGTGCAGGGGGATGCCTGCGCAAGCTCGGCAAAGCCTGCGTAAGTGCAGGGGGATGCCTGCGCAAGTTCGGCAATGCCTGCGTAAGTGCAGGGGGATGCCTGCGTAAGTTCGGCAATGCCTGCGTAGGTGCAGGCATTTCGGTTAATAGAACGTGCAGAAGGCCGAATACCTGCAATGTGGCAGGAATTCGAGGCAGAATGGTTCGAATATAGGCGAATAAGAAGAAATGCCTGCGCTTGCGCAGGCATTTCTTCTTTAACAAGCCGGAACGGGGAGAAAGCCTGTATTTACGCAGGAATTTCCAGATCGCACCACCTGATTCAGCAGGATGGGCACCCTGCACAGCTCCAAAAAGAGCGATGTTCCGCTGCATGATTGCTCTCGATCGACCACATTTCCGCTGCATGATTGCTCTCGATCGACCGCATTTCCGCTGCATGATTGCACTCGGTCGACCACCTTTCAGCAGGATCAGGTCATTCGGAGCGGGAATCCTACTTTGCTACAGAGGGATTGCCATCATGTAGGTGGTTCCGTTCCCCGGGGTGCTCTGAACAGAGGTTGTTCTACCGTTAGCCATCAGTGGCGAGCATGGGAATTTTGCGGAATAACCGAGTGTCAAATAAATCCGCTTGGGCATACAGTAAGTAGACGTTCGCCCATAAGGAGGAATAGGTTATGATAGACAGCATTCTGCAAGCTCCCGATCTGAAGCTGGCTGCTGATTCCAATCAAGTGCTCAACTATAAGCGTGACCGGTTTAATTATATTACACAGCTGTTCGGGCCGCAGCTCCCGGCCATTCAGAACGGCTTCTTCAACATTCATATGACGAAGGGGATCATCGTCCAGCCGCATTGGCATACGAACGTGACGGAGATGATCGTTGTTATAAGCGGAGAGGTCATTACATCTGTGTTTAACCCGTTCACTCAGCGGCTGATGTCCTATCGTCTGAAGCCGGGCCAAGTATCCATCTTTCCGAAGGGCTGGTTTCATTGGATTATTACTGAATCCGACCATGCCTATGTGCTGGCAATTTTCGATCAACCGACACCTGATATTGTGTTCGGATCGGACTTCCTGCGCTGCATTCCAAAGGAAGTTATTGGGAGAGCCTACTGCGTGAATGAGCAAGAATACGCCAATGCAGTGGCTCCCATTAAGGAATCGCTTATTCTCGGCCCGCCTCCAGGATGCTGTCAAAGGGAAGAGGGAGGCGTTATCACTCAAGTATAAAGGCAGTTGTATATCGCGATGACTCGTGCGATGGAATGGCTGTTTCTATCCTATAGCGGTCATTCCAAATTTACCGAATACCTGGAGGGAATTGTTGAACAGAGGAGTTCTGCCAAGCAAGAAGGGGATCATAAAAAGATGGGATGAGGGGGCTGTACCCTAGGGTAAACCGGGCGGGTCACTCCCAAAGAAATATACAAAGAACCTTCATGCCACTAATAAAGTGGAGTTGAAGGTTCTTTTAAACTACATACAAAGCGGGAGCGGATATTTCCACATCTGGTTTACTGAATTGCTCCATATGTTGACCAATCTATCTCCCCAACAGCCAACCTATCCCCCCAACAGCCAGTCCTCGGCTTCTACTATGCTGCCGAACACTCTGAAATCATTGCGTTTGTTGGATTCGGCCAGCAATTCTTTGAATCGGCCCTTGATTCGAAGTTCATCCGTAATAACAGCCGCTGTCTTAATGCGATAGTTGACAAGCTTTTGCAGCACCTGTCCAGCCAATCCTGTACTCAGCTTGAGAAAATCGTCAGACAGCGCTTCGGCATGAAGCATGATCAGATAGGCATCATTCTCAAAGCAGGCGGCAATAAGATCCAGCGCATCCTGTTCGGATCGAATCGGCGTCTCTGCCGAAGCATATTGAATATATTTCGCCTCATTTTTCTCGATAACTTGAACCTGCATTTTAGTTTCCTCCTCTGTTAATGGGCACAGCTCCCTGCGCAGCTTTTGAACCCAGCTACATTCATAATTGTAAGTCGATATAACATGGTCATGAATTTCATTCCAGATATAGGCTTCTCTGGCGGTGCGCTCTGGAGACAATGTGCCTCTGCGCTTCTTCTCCTCATGCAGCAGAATCTGCAACCGGAGCTCATTCTCATAGCTCATGAGCAGCGCATTTAATTGGTCTGTGCTCAGCACATCCCCCCAGGCGAGCTGGATCAGAAATGTCCTCTTGAACTCAGGCGGTTCGGGAGCGGACACGATCCACTTTGTCAGCTCGGCCATCCCTTCAGCAGTGATGGTGTAGATCTTCTTCGACGGAGAACTCTCCTGATGCTGCACCACATTCGTAACAAACCCCTCATCATGCAACTGGAGAAGCGCTTTATAGATCTGATTATTGTTCCCGGACCAGTGCATAAACGGCGACTCCTGAATGATTTTCTTCAAATCATAGCCCGTTACAGATTGACAGCTCAATATGCCCAGAATTGCAAAATTTATTGACATCGGCTTCACCTCTTCATAGATAACATATGTTAATAGTAACCTATGATAATAATATCGTCAATTTATAATTACAGACCGACGAAACAGTTCCGCACCATGCCTGATTATGTAATGAAGAAATTAAAGCCGTTATAATAAAAATATCGGATGTGCAAAATATGTATAAAAATGGTAGAGTTGATTCACTTTTATCATTGACGATTTTAAGAGAATTGGAGTATGGACAGGAAATTATCTGGAAAAGAGGCGCATATGCGTATACTTATTATTGGAGGTACCTCATTTATCGGCCCTTATGTAGTGAAACAACTCGTAGGGATGGGTCATGAAGTGGTCGTCTATCATCGCGGCGAGACGAACGCAGATCTGCCGGAATCGGTGCGGCACATATTGGGCGCTCGATCTGAGATGCATCAATTTGTTAACGAATTTGCACGATTTGCACCCGATGTTGTTATCGACATGATTGCTTCAACAGAGAAAGATGCCGAGCAGCTGATCAACGCTTTCAATGGAGTAACTCCCCGAGTTGTAGCGATTAGCAGCCAGGATGTATACAGGGCATATGGATTGGTCAATCGCAAGGAGAATGGAGCGCTGGAGCCAGTACCGATTACCGAGCATTCTCCATTGCGCCAAACCTTATACCCCTATCAAGACGCAGCGAAAGATGGCGCGGATTGGTGTAATACGTATGAAAAAATTGTAGTTGAGCGCATACTCATGGGAACGGCTGCTTTTGCAGTTACAATGGTTAGACTTCCAGCCGTATATGGCCCTGGCGATTATCAGCATCGGTTTCTTTCCTATCTCAATTTAAAGAAATTAAAGAATAATCGGCCCTATATCATTATGGATGAATCGTTTGCAGAATGGCACTGGACACATGGCTATGTTGAAAATGTTGCGCACGCTATTGTGACCGCTGCCGTCAACCGCTCCTCAATCGGAAAGATCTACAATGTCGGTGAATCTTCGGCACCGTCAATGATTGATTTTGTTAGAGAAATAGGCGAACTATTGTCCTGGAAGGGAGAAATCATCCTCCTGCCGAGAGATACTCTGCCTGATCATCTGCGCGTACCTCTTGATACAACACAGCAATTAATGATAGATTCGGTCAAAATTCGAGCAGAGCTAGGCTATGAAGAGATTGTCTCGAGAAGGGATGCGCTTATGCGAACAATCGAGTGGGAAATCCGAAATATGCCGGATGACCGGAATTCGGATTCGGCCAATCCTAGTAATGACAAAGCGGAAGAGGAGCTTCTGCAAAGACTCGGAATATTAACCTAGCAGAGGACGATGTTCTCAGCAGGAAGAGAAGGATTGGCTATAGCAGAGGACGATGTCCTCAGCAGGAAGAGAAGGATTGCTATAGCAGAGGACGATGTCCTCAGCAGGAAGAGAAGGATTGGCTATAGCAGAGGACGATGTCCTTTTCAGATAAGGAAGCCTGCGCAAGCGCAGGAATTTCGATAGAAATAAGCGGTGGAAGGCAGAAAGCATGCGAAAATGCAGGAATACGAGGTGAATTGTGCCGATAAGGAATAATTTCAAAAAAATGCCTGCTCATTGGCAGGCATTCGGTATTCAACAAGCCGAAACAAGCGATATGCCTGCAGATTCGCAGGAATATTCACCTTTGACTGAGCCGCTTCCTTGGAAAGAGGGATTCAACCGTTCAGCATGAATGGCATGAATCAGGTTTTGCCGATTTTTCTGCCTGTGCGGAGTTGCTTGTACCAGAAGTAAATTGTGCAGCCGATGCAATAACCGAGCAATGCGGCGCTTGCGGCAAGCAACAGCATAGCTGTGAAGGCATAGCCAGCAATTGGCCAATCGAACACAAATGAGAGGAGTGCCAAGGTAAGGAATAGGAGGGCCAACACATTATTGAAGCGTTGAAGCTCGACGGCCTGCGTTTCTTTGCCTTTCTCCCTCAGAACAAGTTTAGTCAGGAGAACGAACAGGTTGAGCTTTCCTGCGGAAGCGAGTCCTGCCGCTTGAATGATCCATAATGCGGCTAATATCCACGGCTGCTGCAGGATCAGGGAAAGAGTAACAAACAGGACGATCCCGGTTTGATTGGTTTCACATAACGCATAGGTACTTCATGCATATCCATTACCCCTTTATACCGATGGGTTTTATATGATTAATCATAGGCGATATTGCAGCCGATAGCAAGTGAAGTACAAGCGAAGTGCAAGTACAAGCGAAGTGCAAGTACAAGCTCAAGTTCAGCCGCTTGAAACAATAACAGCCCTCATCTTCTTATTAAGATGAGGGCAGTTTGACGTCGTTTCGATTGCTATTGGAAGTAGAGCCGCAAGTGTGCGGGGCTTGGCTTGAACGGCTTAGCCTGAATGGCTTGGGCTTGAACGAAGAGAGATGTGCTGCTAGTGCAGCTGATCTCCCGCTTCAATCGGCTTGTCGTTGAACTTGTAGCCAACGCCGCGGATCGTATGGATATAATGCGGCTTGGCGGGATTTGCCTCCAGCTTTTTGCGCAGATTGTAGATGTGCACCATGACCGTATGTGTATCGCCCATATGTACGTCATCCCATAGCAGCGTGAACAGCTGCTCATTCTTGTACACTCTGTTCGGATTCTTGGCGAGATGGAACAGAAGCTTGAATTCCTTGGCCGACAGGGCAATCGGCTTGTCGTCAACAAGTACCCGATGTGTCGCGGGCTCAATAATAAGACGGTCATAGCGCAAAGTCTGATCCGCCTCAACCCCATGCTTGTGCAGCAGATAGTTGCGTCTTATGTGCGCTTTCACTCTGGCGATCAACTCAATTGGACTAAATGGCTTGGAGATGAAATCATCCCCCCCGAGTCCCAGCCCCAGCACTTTATCAATATCCTCGTCCTTGCAGCTCAGGAACAGAATCGGCACATTGCTCGTTTTGCGAAGCTCGCTGCATATCTGGAAGCCGTCCAGGCCGGGAAGTAGAACATCCAGCAGGACCAGATCGGGCGAATGCTCGCGGGCCAAATCCAGCGCCACATTGCCGTGGAATGCGGATACTACGTTGAATCCTTCACGCTTCAGGGACATGGTGAGCAATTCATTGATCTCATTGTCGTCATCAACGACAAGTATTGTTTTCTTCGACATGCCTGCGCCGCTCCTTCTTGCGATAATCGGTCTTTTCGACAAATTATGACTGTTATAAAGAATTATCTCATTTAAACAAGCGGAAGTCGATTATGCTGCAAAAATTTTAAATTAAATTGAGGTTAACTTCAGTTTAGCTTGATGGTTAATGATTTTGGGCTGTCTTATAATGAGTACGTTAAACGCAAAGTCATGTAAAAGTCAGTTCTGAAGGGAGTTCTCGGGCATGAAAATGTTTGTCCATTCTTGTCGAATGGCGCTTTGGAAAGTTGTTGCGATTGCGATGATCGCAGTTATCTCGGGATGCTCAGCTGATCTTGCGCCAGATCAGTTGCGGGAAAAGGAGCTTCAGGGTCAATCGGATGAAGTGGTTGTTGGCGTTGTCTGGCCCTTCTCCCAGCGCAACGATCAGTTCCGCGAAGGGCTTCAGCTTGCTCTTGAGGAAGTGAACCAGAATGGTGTTCTGGGCGGTAAAACCATCCGTCTCATTGAAGAGGATGATGAAGGCTCTGTCACCAAGGGAATGGCAATTGCCCGGCAATTCGCCGAGAATAATTCCGTTACCGCCGTAATCGGCCACCGCAGCTCAACGGTTACAATTCCCGCATCGCGTATTTACGACCATGCCGGAATTTTGCTGCTGTCGCCGGCATCCACTTCGACCAAGTTAACCAGCATGAACAGCTCGCATATATTCCGCAACATACCGAATGACGATCAATTGGGGCAGGCTCTCGCCTTGTATGCGGCTGACGCCAAGTACCGGAATATTGCCATCTATTATACCGACGATGAGTACGGAAGAGGATTGGCTAATTCCTTCGAGGATCAGGCCGGCAAATCGAGGCTGCGAATCGTGGACCGCCTGACAGGATTCAAGGAAGCCTCCGATGTAAGGAGGATCGCTGACAAATGGGCGGCGCTTGATTGCGAGCTTATTCTGGTTGCAACGTCAGCTGCAGACGGCATTGCCTTCATAAGAGAGCTTCGCGCTGCCGGGGTGGATACACCGGTTATTGGCGGGGATGCGCTTGACTCTGCCGAATTTGCCGCAGCCGGAGAGGATGTGGAGGGTACTGTCGCCGCTTCCGTATATAATCCGAATGAGAAATCGGTGGCCAATGAAAGGTTCAAACAGCAGTTCAAAGCCAAATACGGGGTGGAGCCAGGCAAATGGGCGGCACAGGCATACGACTCGCTGAAGCTGCTGGCCCAAGCCATTGAAGGAGCAGGCTCGCGCAGTCCCGAGGAAATCGCCAACCAGCTAGCCGGTCTGAAGCAATGGAAGGGTGCGGCAGGCTCCCGCTCATTCTCCGCCAGTGGCGATGTGAATGAGATGAGCATTGTGATGAAGAAGCTGCACAATGGCGTTTATAATTATTTGGCTCTGGAAGAAGGGAGGTAGACGATGAATAACAACGTATTTCGCAAAGTATCGGTTGAGCGTCTGTCTTCTCCCGAGCAGCTGGATAATCTGGTGCGTGTCACATCCCCGCGCGGATGGCTGGCATTATGCGGAATCGGCCTGCTGATTGCAACCGCTTTATACTGGGGAATATTCGGAACGATGTCAACGAAGGTGAGCGGACAGGGGGTTCTCATCCGTCCCGGCGGATTGAAGACGGTCCATGCATCGTCAGCGGGCTCCATCTCCAACATTCGGGTAGTCGAGCACGACACAGTGAAGAGAGGCGATGTCATCGCCTGGATCGAGCAGCCGGAATTGCTGGAGCAGATCAAGGGAACGAAAAGGTCGATTGCCGCTCTTGCAGGTGCTGCTACCCCGGATGGCGGGCAAAACAGTAATGAGCTGGCCGCCCTGGAGCAGCAGCTGCGGCAATTATTGGCTGATTATGAGTATGCCTCCAAAGTAATAAGTCCCTACACGGGCAAGGTTATTGAAGTTATCGCCAGTCAGGGAACCCATATCGGCAGCGGATCATCCATCGTTCGTCTGGAAACGCATGGGGTGCTGACAGACGAATTGATCGCGGTCATGTATGTGCCGGTTCATCAGGGCAAGCAGCTGCTGCCCGGTATGGATGTGCGCATCTCGCCAAGCTCGATTAACCGCGAGGAGCATGGCTCGCTGATCGGACAAGTGGTGTCTGTATCGGAATTCCCTGTCACTCTGCAAGGGATGATGGCCACACTCGGCAATGAAGGGCTGGTCCAGCAGATGGCTGCGGAAGGTGTCTCGCTGGAGGTGCGGGTGAATCTTGCGCCGGACAACGCAACATTCAGCGGGTACAAATGGACGACCGAGGAGGGACCGCCGGTGCGATTGAATAGTGGGACGATTGTGAATGGAGCCATTACGGTCAGCTCTGAACGTCCAATAGCTTCTATTATTCCGCAATTCAAATAACGGGAGGTGAGCGGGCAAGTGGCTTTGAGAAGAGTGAAGACGCCGACAGTGCTTCAAATGGAGGCCGTGGAATGCGGAGCAGCCTCTCTGGCAATTGTGCTGGCCCATTACAGAAGCTTCATCCCATTGGAGGAACTGCGCATTGAATGCGGTGTTTCCCGCGACGGCAGCAAAGCCAGCAATCTGCTGAAGGCGGCCCGCAAATACGGGATGGAGGCCAAGGGGTACCGGAAAAATCCGGAAGACCTGAGAACGATGCAGTGGCCGCTCATAATCCATTGGAATTTCAATCATTTTGTCGTATTGGAAGGCATACATAATGACCGCGTATATCTGAATGATCCGGCGACCGGGCCCAGGGAAATCACTTATGAGGAGTTCGACCAGTCGTTCACTGGCGTCGTTATCGTCGCCAAGCCGGGGCCGGAATATGTACGCAGAGGGAAGCGGCCGAGTATTGTGGCTTCATTGTCGAGCAGAATTAAAGGCTCGGAATCGGCGCTGTCATTCGCTGTGCTTGCAGGACTGCTGCTCGTTATTCCAGGTCTTGTCATTCCTGTATTCAGCAAAATCTTCATCGATCATGTGCTGCTCGGCCAATCGCAGCATTGGCTTATGCCTTTGCTAGTCGGGATGGCCTTGACGGCTCTGCTGCGGGCCGGACTGACATGGCTGCAGCGGTATTACTTGCTCAGGCTTGAGATGAAGCTGGCGCTCAGTTCATCCAGCCGGTTCTTCTGGCATGTGCTGCGGCTGCCCATCGAATTTTTCTCCCAGCGCTATAGCGGAGATATCGCATCCAGGGTGGCCATTAACGACCGGGTGGCGCAATTGCTGTCGGGGCAGCTGGCTGTAGCTGTGCTGAATTGCGTCATGATTGTGTTCTACCTGTTCCTGATGCTGCAGTACAGCATCGTACTGACGGGAATCGTCGTAGGGGCATCGCTGCTGAATCTGCTGTTCATGAGATTGATCACCCGCAGGCGCAATGACCAGAATCAGCGCTTGCTTCAGGAAACCGGCAAAATGCAAGGTGTATCCATGAACGGGCTGCAAATTATTGAGACATTGAAATCGAACAGCTCGGAAGCTGATTTTTTTGTGAAGTGGTCGGGACATCAGGGGAAACTGATGAATTCCACGCAGCAATTCGGCGTATCCAATCAGTTTCTGACCGCCGTTCCTGCTCTGCTGACAAGCATGGGCACGGTAGCCATTCTGGTCATCGGCGGATTCCAGGTGATGGATGGATTGCTGACGATCGGAACGCTGGTCGCTTTCCAGAGTTTAGCTGCAAGCTTCAGCAATCCCGTCAACGAGATGGTCAAGCTCGCGGGTACCGTTCAGGAAGCCGGGGGGAGCATGAAGCGGCTTGATGATGTGCTGCAATACCCTATTGACCGCCATTTCCAGGACAGCCAGGTTAATAGCGCACTGCCCTTCGCACTGGATGAGCATGCCGCTGCTGGTGGTGAGCATGCAGCTTTTGCGGCTTCTGAAGCTCCTGGAGCGGGACAATCCGGCACAGCCAAGCTGTCCGGCCATATTGAGATTGTGAACTTGACATACGGCTACAACAAGCTGGAGCCGCCGCTTATTGACGGGTTCTCCCTCTCTATTAAGCCCGGCATGCGGGTGGCGCTGATCGGCGGCTCAGGGAGCGGGAAATCAACGATCGCCAAGCTTATTGCCGGGATCTACGAGCCCTGGTCCGGCGACATTCTGTTCGATGACCAGCGGAGGGAGCAGATTCCCCGCAGCCGAATCGGCAATTCATTGGCTGTCGTCGATCAGGATATTGTGCTGCTGGAGGGGACGATCAAGGACAATATTACGTTCTGGGACGCAACGATTCCCGAGATTGACGTCATACGGGCGGCCAAGGATGCAGCCATCCACGATCATATTGCGGAGCGCAGCGGCGGCTATGAGCATGTCATCTCGGAGAATGGCGGCAACTTCAGCGGCGGTCAGCGCCAACGTCTGGAGATTGCCCGCGCGCTTGCCGGCAATCCGTCGATTGTCGTGCTGGACGAGGCAACGAGCGCGCTAGATCCTGCGACGGAGAAATTGGTAGACGACAGTCTCCGGCGCAGAGGGCTGACATGCGTCATCGTCGCGCACCGGCTGAGCACAATCAGAGATGCGGATGAGATTATCGTAATGGCGCGCGGCAAAATTATAGAACGCGGCACACATGCTTCGCTGCTGGAGAAGGACGGACACTATACCCGTCTGATTCAGGGTCATTAGCAGTTGCCGATAAAGGGGGGAGAATCTATTGGCAGAGCATAATAGGCTCAATCTGCGTCAATTGTTTGCCGAGCATGGAACCAGGCATCAAATTGAAGGCAATACGCCCATTCTGGTCACGGGCCATGACAGCCTGTGGTATATCGATACGGGCTCCATCGATGTATTCGCGGTCACGCTGCAGCAGGAGAATGATCCGGCCAGAGACAAGCGGCGCTACTTGTTCAGCATGAGCGAAGGCGCGATCCTGTTCGGCTTCCGTGATCATTCCAGCGAGGAGCGCAGCGGAATATTGCTGGCTGCGACTGCAGGAACAGCCGCTTATCATATCGATACGGAATCCTTCATGCAGCTGCAAGCGCGGCATGGCTTGGATAGTGCGCAATTGGCGCCACTTGTCGAGCAATGGATCAATAGCTGGTCAACAGCACTCAGCACGCGCAATGCGCCATCCGAATTCGACATTCTGGAGCAAGCGGAGCTGCAGGAGCTGAAGCCCGATACGACCTGGCGAACGCTTCATCCGGTGTGGGTCAAGCTTCATGCCGGCTCTGTTCATTGGATGGGCGAGCATCCTCTGCAAGGGGGCGGGGAGGTATACATCCCTGTTACCTCCTCCAGCTGGCTGGAGACAAAGGAGCCATGCAGCATAGAGGTGCGGAGCACGGTCTGCTGGCTGCAGGCTGACGCGCACTGGCAGAGCCTGTATGCCTTTCATGACATGGCTGCCGCAAGATTGGCCGCGCTGCGGACGAAAGAACGGCTGCTGGAGCATGAGCGCTTAATAAACAGAACGGAACATGATTCCACACTGATGGACAAAGCGCTGAAGCAATTGGTGGCTGTTACGGGCGGCAATCGGCAGAAGCCATTGATCTTCGATTCGAAGGACCCGTTATTCATGGCCTGCCGGATTGCCGGGGAGTATTCAGACATCGTAATCAAGCCGTCCGTCAGAGGACGGAAAGGGACACAATCACTCAATCCGCTGCATGACATCGCCCAGGCATCCGGGGTCAGATCACGGAAAGTCGTGTTGAAGGGAGAGTGGTGGAAGGAGGATAACGGCCCGCTTGTCGCCTACTTGGAGGAGTCATCCGAACCGATCGCACTGGTGCCCTCCAGCTCAGCCTCCTATACGTGGACCAATCCGGCCAGCGGAGAGGGGGGAGCGGTCACTGCTGAAGTGGCTTCCAAGCTGCATCCCATGGCTTACATGTTCTATCGCGCCTTCCCGTCCAAGCCGCTCGGCGTGATCGACATTCTGCGCTTCGGCTCGCATAAGTCAGTCCGGCGGGATATTGCCGTGCTGCTGTTTATGGGAGCGATTGCGGGACTGCTCGGGATGCTTATCCCGATTGCAACGGGAATGATGTTCGATACCGTAATTCCGGAATCGTACCGGGGGCCCCTTGTCCAAATGGCTTTGATTCTGTTCTCGGTGACCTTGGCGATTGCGTTGTTCCAATTAACAGGCTCCATGGCTTCTCTTCGTATGGAGGGACGCATGGACAGCTTCATTCAGGCAGCAATATGGGACAGGCTGCTGAATTTGCCTGTCGCCTTTTTCCGGAATTATACAGCGGGTGATCTGGCGATCAGAGCGAACAGCATTAACGCAATTCGGCAATTATTGTCAGGCGCAGTGCTGGGTTCCCTGTTCTCAGGGTTATTCTCGATCTTCAACTATGCGCTGCTGTTCCATTATGATGCCGGCCTGGCGCTTGCTGCCGGGGTGCTCGTCCTCATCTCCATAGCGGTTACAGCGGCAATCGGTCTGCTGCAAATCCGCTTTCAGCGCAAATTGCTTGATATTCAAGGGCGAATATCCGGCTTGATGCTGCAATTGCTGAACGGGGTCAGCAAATTTCGTATGGCGGCTGCGGAGAATCGCGCATTCTTTCTGTGGGCGCGGGCGTTCGCGGAGCAGAAGAAGCTGTCCTTCCGGGCAAGAATGCTGGACAATCAGCTGGGCGTGTTCCAATCCTTTTATCCGCTGGTTGCCTCCATGGTTCTGTTCTATATGGTCGCCTCCAAAGAATCGTCACTGTCAGCCGGCCAATTCATTGCTTTCTATACCGCATTCTCTGCCTTCCTGGCGGCGATGCTGTCTATGGCTTCAGCACTGCTCTCCCTTGTTCATGTCGTACCGCTGTATGAGCGCGCCAAGCCGATTCTGCAGACGCTGCCGGAAGTTCACGATCAATTGGAAGACCCCGGCGATCTTAGCGGAGCGATAGAAGTACGCCATATAGGATTTCGCTACGGCGCAGATCAGCCAATGGTGCTGAAGGATATTTCCCTGAACATTAAGGCTGGCCAGTTCGTTGCATTCGTCGGAGCTTCCGGCTGCGGCAAGTCCACACTGCTGCGTCTGCTGCTGGGCTTTGAGCAGCCGGAAAGCGGGTCTGTATATTTTGACGGCCAGGATATGAGATCGCTTGATGTCAGCCTGCTCAGAAGCCAATTCGGCGTTGTGCTGCAGAACAGCAAGCTCATGTCAGGCGATATGTACACGAACATTGTCGGCTCATCCAATCTGACCGTCGATGAAGCGTGGGAAGCTGCCGCGATGGCCGGGCTGGACGAGGATATACGCAATATGCCGATGGGCATGCATTCCGTCATTTCTGAAGGGGGCAGCACGCTGTCCGGCGGACAGCGGCAGCGGCTGATGATCGCCAGAGCGATCGCCAGACGGCCCAAAGTTATTTTCTTCGATGAGGCGACAAGCGCGCTCGACAACCGGACGCAGGCCATTGTCAGTGAAAGTCTGGAGAGATTGCAGGCGACAAGAATTGTCATTGCCCATCGTCTGAGCACGATTACGAATGCCGATTTGATCTATGTGCTGGACAAGGGAATGGTCGTTCAGTCCGGCACATATGAGGAGCTTATGGCTGAAACGGGGTTATTCGCCGAATTGGCCAGCCGCCAGCTGGCTTGATGAAATTTGAACTAAATTTGAGCTTCAATTGAGAGCAGATTTAATCCCGAGTGTTAATCTAGTAATTGTAAGCGACAAAAACACAAACTATTTTTGGGAGGATTCAAATCATGAGTTGGACAAACGAGCAGGTTCAAGAAGCAGTAGCAGCAGTAATCGGAAAGGCGAACTCCGACGCGGAATTCCGCCAATTGGCAGTATCCGATATTTATGCAGCGATCAAGTCGGCAACAGGCCGCGAGGTTCCGCAAGAGTTCAAAATCAATGTCGTTGATGGCACGGGCTACCATGCAAACATCGTGCTGCCTGAAGTGCGCGGAGCAGCTGACGAATTGACGGAGACGGAACTGGAAGCAGTAGCTGGCGGAAGCAAAGACGGCGCTACCCGGTTTTTTGAAGGCGTTGGCAGCATCATCGAGGACGGCGCAAGAACGGCGATCAGCACGGGATCAACTGTGGCTATCAACATGTCCAACAAATAATAGCGTTCCAAACAGCCAGTACTGGAGTGAGAAACCGTTGCGGTCAAGCGACGGTTTTTCACTACAAATCCCATCATCGGCAAGTAGGTGCTTGTGTGTTTCGGATACCGTTTCGGATACCCGTTGTTTCATTTCGCTGGATCAAGTCGTTCTGGATGATACTGCTCTGTATGGGGGCAGGAATTGCGGCAGGCTTGCTGCTGCCCGGTGCGGCTCTTTCTGCAGCTGCTTTTGGAGATCTATACTTATCCTTTCTCAAAATGTGCGTGATCCCGCTTATGATGACGGCCATCGTATCGAGCATCGGCAGCTTGTTCTTGAAGAGCGGCGCGATGAAGACGATCAAGAAGATGCTCCTTGTCTATGCGGGCGCTTTTGTTGTCGCAGGGGCGCTGGGATTGCTCGCAGGAGTGGTTCTGCAGCCGGGAGCTGGTCTGCCGGATGAATCGAGAACCGTACTCGGTTCCATCGTCAGCGGATCCGACGGGACTGTCAAGCCACAGGCGGAGCATGCCTCCGAAGGGCTGCTCGGGTTTCTGCTCGGGATGATTCCCGCCAACATTTTCAGCGCATTGCTGGAGAACAATACGCTGCAAATTTTGTTCTTTTCTATTATTGTCGGGGTAGCGGTCGGCATGGCCCGCTCCAAGCAAGGCGAAGATTTGCTGCAATTGACGGATGTATTGTTCCATGCCTTCCAGAAAGCAATATCCTGGTCGATGTATATGCTGCCATTCGGCTTGTTCTGCATGATGGCAGGGCAATTCGCCAAGCTGAATCTGGAGATTCTGCCAGCCATGATCAAGCTGATTGCGGTGCTGTACGGGGTCAGTATCGTTCTGATCGGTCTGTCGATTGTTGTGATGTCGCTGCGTCTGAAGCAGCCCGTGGCGGCGATAGGCAGGGCGATGAAGGAATCACTCGTTATTGCTTTTGGCACAAGGAACAGTATGGCGACTATACCTTCCTGCATGCATGCTTTAAGGGAAGCGCTGCACCTTGAATTAAGCTCGGTCAAACTTGTCGTACCTCTCGGCATGATTATGTGCCGTTACAGCATGCTGCTGTTGTATATGCTCGGCATTGTATT
This sequence comes from Paenibacillus oenotherae, assembly GCF_019443105.1. Taxonomy (GTDB): domain Bacteria; phylum Bacillota; class Bacilli; order Paenibacillales; family Paenibacillaceae; genus Paenibacillus_Z; species Paenibacillus_Z oenotherae. The sequence goes on along the minus strand of NZ_JAHZIJ010000002.1, from coordinate 100,196 downwards.
TACAGCACAATTATACGCATTCAGTTTCACGCCAGCGCAGTGGGCAGTTGTACTGCTCGGCGGCATACTGGCATCCATTGCGGGAGCAGGCTCGCCTGCAATTGTATCCATTGGCATGATCTCGATGATTGCCGAACCTCTGCAGCTTCCGGCAGATGTAACGATTATATTGCTGCTGGCGATTAATCCAATTGTAGATCCGATTATAACGGCGGCCAATGTACTGATCAACTGTACGGCAGCCTCATTAATATCACCAAGGGCGGATGCAGATGTACACCATCAACATATTGACGAAAGCGGACTGGACGGCATACAGAAATCTGATGTTCCAATGGATTATGCCGCAACTTGACGGACTTCATGCTCTGGACAGGCTGCTTATGGTTGGCATGGAGTCAGCAGAAGGCCCAGTTGGACTGGCCGTTCTGGAGCTGGACCCGGACGAGCGCTGCGCAACCGTACATTGTTTGTTTGTTGCCGCGGCTCACCGCAGAAGGGGACTTGCTGCCCGGTTGATGGGGACAGCCCGGCTCCATTGCGCCAAGCGGAATATAGCGTCTATGAAATTTGCCTATTATTCAGGGAAGGCCATAACACCTGCGGTTGAAGCGTGGCTTCACAAGGAGGGCTGGACAGAGCCGCAGCGGGAAGCGGTCGTGTTCCATATCGACAGCACCATTGCCGGGGCTCCGTGGTTAAGAGACAGGCCTCTGCCGCATGGTCTTCACATGCTTCCCTGGATTGATATAGATCAGGAGGATCGGGAGCAGCTTGCTGCCGGTCGAACGCATGCTTATCCAGCATTTCTATCCCCGTTCAAAACCTTTGCGCAGCTGGAGCAAACCAATAGTCTCGGGTTAATGTCCGCTTCTGGAATTGAAGGCTGGTGTATGGCCTACCGGCTTGCAGCGGAAACGATACTGTATGATGCAGTGTTTGTATCGCCGCAATATCAGCAGTCGGGCCTGGCGCTTGTCATGCTGTCGAGGTCGATCAGCCTGCAGCTTGAGAAGGGGATACCGTTCGGGATGTTCACTGTTAATACAAGCACGCCAGCGATGATGAAGCTGGCTCGGCAATGGCTTGCGCCTTATGCCCGGATGATGAGCGAGAAACGCTCCTGCTATTTGCAGCTAACATGATGAAGCATGGGATGGCTTGCTGATCCCTATCTAACTTTACGGGAGATGATCCTATGACGTATGCCCAGCAAGACCATCGCATAGCAGTGACCGGCCTGGGCGTTCTTTGTGCGCTTGGCAATAATCCAGAGTCGGTATTCGCACGAATGATGAAGGCCGAGACCGGCGTGAAAGGGTTAACCCGCTTCGCTGCGGATAATCTGCAATGTTCCATAGCGGGACAATTGGAGCAAGAGCAGTTGGACGCCATTGTCAATGATGATGCAACGGCTTCGATGGATTTATGCGCCAGATATGCCGTCACAGCTGCCCGGCAAGCGCTGCAGGACAGCGGCCTTGCGGTACGCCGCTTCCAACAAGGCGGCATAATGGATGTATCGGACCGGGCGGCCATTGGCTCGGATAGAATCGGACTGGCTCTTGGGACGTGCAACGGCGGTATTCTGTCGCTGGAGAAGCAGTGGGATTTGACACAGCTGGATGATGCCAATACGGCCAATTATCCGTTCTATCAGCAAGGTGATGATGCTGCACAGGCGCTTGGCTTGAACGGCCCGGTAGTGACGATAAATACAGCTTGCGCGGCCAGCGGCAACGCAATCGGCTATGCCAGCGATATGATTCGCTGGGGCTATGCCGATGCCATGCTGGCAGGAGGCTCTGATCCGTTATCGCATAGTGTGTACGCCGGATTCAATGTGCTGCGGGCGCTGAATCCACTGCCGTCATCGCCATTCGGCAGCCGTTACGGTCTTAATCTGGGCGAAGGTGCGGCCTTCGTCGTATTGGAGAGGCTCGACAAGGCATTGCTGCGCGGAGCGCGAATCTATGGCGAGCTGTGCGGCTACGGCCTGAGCAATGATGCCCATCATGAGACAGCGCCGCACCCGGAGGGAGCCGGGATAGAAAGAGCAGTAGCCATGGCGCTGAACCGTTCGGCGGTGCCAAGAGAGCGCATCGATTATATTAATGCGCATGGTACCGGAACGATGGCGAATGATGCCGCCGAAATAAGCGGCCTGAAGAAAATATTCGGGGCTGAAACCACGATTCCGATCAGTTCCAGCAAGGCGTATTTCGGGCATAATCTGGGCGCAGCAGCAGCGGTCGAGCTTGTGACAGCGCTGTATGCGGTCAAGCAGGGCTTCGTGCCGGGAACGCTGCATTATGATGCGCCGCGCGAAGGCTGCAGCGATGCCAACATCATCGGTGCAGAGCTGCGCCGTTTGAGCCCGCAATATATGCTCAGCAACAATGCCGCATTCGGCGGGCATAATGTCTCGCTGGTGCTGCGCACAGCCTGGCTGAAGGATATAGACCGGCCCCCATCCAGCAGCTGGAAGCGGCGGTCGCGGGTGGCGATTACCGGCATCGGCGCTGTCGGCAGCTGGGGAGCCGGCCAGGGCGGTGTGCTTCATCTGATCGGCGAATCGGCTGCCGGGACGGATGAGGGCGCTGACGGCCAGATTTCATTCTCGCTGAAGGAATATGATAAGAGCAAATATGAGCGCAGGATGAATAAAATAGCCCAATTTACTATAGGAGCGGTGCTGGCTGCTATCGAGAATGCCGGTCTGGAGCAGTCTGAGCTGGCGGATACCGGTTTCATCTACGGGACTTCAAGAGGCAGTACGGATAGCATCGCGCGTTTCCTCGGCTCTGTGTTCGAGAAAGGGCCGGAATATGCAAGCAGCATTTATTTCCCCCATACGGTCATTAATTCGATTGCCGGCAAAACAGCGGAGAAGCTGGGGCTGCAAGGGTTCAACAGCTCGCTCAGCACAGGCGGCAGCGAAGGGATAGCCGCTGCACTGTATGGAGCCGGAATGATTCGGGAAGGCGCACTGTCCGCATGTCTGATCGGAGCGGGCGATGAGCGTTCCGAATTGTCAGATCACATTGACCGCGCCAAGGGGCTGCAGGAAAGCCGCTATGCCAAGACAGAGGGAAGCGCTTGCATCGTGCTGTCGGATATGGATGAGGCGGCAGCCGGCGGTGCCCGAATATACGCGGAGCTGCGGGGCTTCGGCATCTCGCATGGTGCCGTACGGCATACGCCGGATGGAGAGCTTCAGCTGCGCGCGGCGATTGCCGGGGCGCTTGCTCAGGCGGAGATCGGGATGGATGAGATCGATCTTGTATTGTTGAATTCAATCGGCAGGGCGGAAGAGACGGAATGGGAGAGGGGGGTAATCGCCGGGCTGGCAGTGAAGTCCAAGCCGCCTGTCATTTGTTTGAATGACAAGGCGGGTTACGGGGAGTCCTTCAGCTCCATGCTGCATCTAGCTGCGGCTGCCGAGCTGGCTTATCATGGGACCGCACGCGGCATTATTAGCGGGCTTCCCGGGCTGGAGGAAATCCATTTCCGCAATGTGCTGACAGTCAGCTCTTCTGTCAATGGAAGCTGTATTGCGGCAGTAGTGAGCGGTGTGCGATAGGGGCCTCAAGCGGGTTTTATTAGATCTCAGAGGAGGAATTTAGTTATGAGTATTTCCGAGGTATCGGTAGTGGATAGGATCAAAGGAATCGTGAAGCAGAGCCTGCTTATTGACCGGCTGGAGCTTGAGGATATTACGGCTGAAGAGATTACGGATGATATGATCCTGTTCGGCGAAGGTCTTGGCCTGGATTCTGTCGAGGCGTTCGAGGTTATGGTCGGGATGGAGGAATTGTTCGGCGTTATGGTAGAGGATATTCCAGCGGAGGAGCTTAAACGGCACCTGACGAATGTGCAGTCGATCTCAGAGCTGATTCTGTTGAAGCATACGAAGGGAATCGGCTAGGATGACGGCATTCCACAATAAGGTGGCGGTCATTACCGGAGTTACCCGTGGCATTGGCAAAGCGGCCGCGCTGAGATTCATCGCGGAGGGAGCGGCCGTAGCGGGTATCTATGTAAGCAGCGATGATGCCGCTCTTGAGCTGCAGCAGCGGATAGAGACTAGTGGAGGACGAATCAGTCTGTACAAGGGGTCTGTAACGAACCGGGAATTTGTCGCTGAAGCGTTCAGAGACATCTGCAGCACCTATGGCGGCGTGGACATTCTCGTTAATAATGCCGGGCGGGCAAGCGATGGGATGGCGCTGCTTATGCAGGAGGAGCAATGGAATGATGCCGTCGGCACGAATTTTATCGGAACCTGCAATTGCTCGCAGGAAGTCATCCCTTATATGGTGGAGCGAGGGGGAGGCAGCATCGTTAATGTCGTCTCGGTCAGCGGTGTATATGGCAGAGAGGCGCAGACGAATTATGCGGCGTCCAAAGGCGCGGTCATCGGGCTGACAAAGCTGCTTGCGCGGCGCTATGCAACTGCTGGCATCACTGTCAGCGCTGTTGCTCCGGGGATGATCGACACGGAGATGGCGCTTGGCGTTCCAGCGGACAAGCTGACCCAGTTTCTCCGGCATACAGCAGCAGGCCGGCTCGGCACAGCCGGGGAGATCGCGAATGCCATTGTCACCTTGGCCAATCCGCTATCCTCTTATGCAACGGGGCATGTGCTGAAGATCGATGGCGGATTTTTGCGATGAAAAGGGGTGAGTGTATATGATCAGAACCGCTTTTCTGCGCCATGCGAAGAGCCGCTCAGGCGTGGCGATCGGCCATTATTTGCTGCAGCGGGGCGTTACACTGGCTGCGCAGTTCTCCTCGCGGGAAGAGGCGGCAGCTTATATGGCTGAACTGCCGGATGAGTGGCGCGATCGCTGCAAGCCGGTGATCGGCCAATTCGCCGCAATGGAAGAGATCGAAGCGCAAGTGAATGCTGCCGCTGCCGAGCTGCAGGGATTGGATCTGTATATTCATGGCAGCGAATGGCTGGATGAAGAGGAGCTGCTGAGCAGCAATCCGGCGCAATTCGCCGTTCAACTGGACGGACGGCTCCGAGAGCTGTTCTTGTACAGTCGTGCGGCAGGCAGTGTGATGGCGAGGAAGCGCCAAGGCCAGATTATCGTGCCCATGCTGTCGGATGCGCTGCATGCTGCCGGGTTTCCGTCTTCTCCTGTATACAATCAAGGCGCGGTTGCCTTTGTCAAAAGCCTGGCCAAGGAGCTGGCTCCATTCCGGGTAAGTGTCAATGCTTTCACATTCGGATATTATCGTGATCCGGACAGTATGGAGTCCGCTGGAGGCAACCGCAAGCGGTTCGATATATTCGTGCTGAAGCCGCCAGTGCCCGAACTCGCGGAAGCTGCGAAGGGACTGGGAATTCTCCTGGATTATGGCAGCGGAATGAGCGGTCAGAATATCAATTGGGGCTATGGCATTCCAGCTATTCTCTAATAGCTTTCGTGAAGGCTGGTGAGGTCGCATAGCAGCAGCATTCGCAGTGAATGAGAAGATCGCGTGACAATGGCGCACACGGTTGGAGAACTTACAAAAGGGGCAACGAATATGGCGGATCAGCGAAACGAGGACGATAAGAGAGAAGGCGAGTTGACTGAGGATGAACTGGAGGAGGTTGTCGGCGGTCTGGCGACCGTTCCGGTTCCACTGTGCAAGCATTGCCAGCAGCGTATTGCGGTGCATGATATGAGCGTATGCGCAGCATGCTTTCTCAAGCTCCATGGGCCTATTACCGGACCGGACGTGAAGCATGATTAACCGATACATTCATTTGTGCTGCCGTTGTCTGGTGCTGATGTTATTGACGTTTGTCGCCGCCTCCTGTGCGAACACCCCCTCTCCTGAGCATGCAGTTGCTGCCAAGGAGAAGAAGAAGCCGTCTTCGGCGGCGAAATCCCATGCACTGCCTGTCTATACGGAAGAGCAGCTGGCAGCTTACCCCGATGAGATCAGCGAAATTATTCGGAGAGGCCAGCTTCGCATTGCGGTATACCGTGAGGACCGCTACCCGTTCTTTTATTCAGATGAGCAGGGGCAGCTGCGCGGCAGCGACATTGATCTTGCCCGCGATATTGCTTACAAGCTGGGAGTGAAGGCAGCGTTCATCCGGACTGCGGATTCCTTCGATAGAATAGTGGAGCAGGTTGCGGCAGGAGAGGCAGATATCGCTATTTCCAAGCTTAGTATGACGCTTGAGCGCGCGAAGAAGGTGTTGTTCTCCGAGCCTTATTTGACGTTGCGGCAGACGCTCATTATTAATCGCTTGCAGCTTGCGGGCTTGGAGCAGGACGACCGAGATCCGCTCGAACTGATACAGACTTACGGCGACCGGATCGGAATTATCGGCGGCACCTCCTATGCCAGCTTCGCCAGCGAGCTGTTCCCGGATCAGCAGCAGGTCGTCTTCCCGACACTGGACTTGTTGATCGAGGCCGTAAAGTCGGGTGAAGTGCTGGCTGCAGTCTACGATGAGTTTGAATTAATGGGCTATCAGAAGAAGCATCCGTCCAGTTCTCTGTATTTGCAATATTTGCGGCTGGAGAACCAGACTGATTCCATCGCGGTAGCTGTTGCACCGGGGCTTCGCCAGCTTCACAGCTGGATGAATGTCTACATGCAGCTCCAGCGAGGCTATGTCAACGGACTTCTGAGAGCTTATGAAATTATAGCGGAATGAGAAAATAAAAGAATTACTGTCATCGATATGGTATCTTATTGGTAATGACAAGTGTGAACCCGATGGCGGAGGTCCTGATGAAGAAGCGACTGCCTTTAATCTTTTATATTATTCCAGTGCTGCTGACGTTTTTTACTTTGATTGTGCTGCAGTCCTTCGACACGTCTGTTGATGCGGGGAACCGCGAGGCCGCCGAGGGCAAGCTGACGTTAACCGAGTATGATCTCAATATGGAAGAGGGCATCCGGCTGAATGGCGAATGGGAGTTTTACAGCGGCCAGCTGCTGGAGCCAGAGGACTTCAGTGCCGGGACAGCAGGGAAGAAGAGCTATATCGCTGTGCCTGGATCATGGGAAGGCCAGCTGGTTGACGGTGAGCCATTGTCGAGCAAGGGCTATGGGACCTATCGTCTAACCGTTCAATTGCCGCCGACAGACAAGACGCTTGGACTGGCAACCCGATTGATCACATCGGCTCACCGGATATGGATCAATGGAGAGCCCGCTGCGGCGAACGGCATTGTTGGTACAAGCAGGGAGACTGCAACGCCTCTGATCATACCGAGATTAGTGCATGTTAATGATGCGCAGGACGGAATTGATATCGTGATTCAAGTGTCCAACTTCACGCAGCGGAAGGCCGGATTATTCGCTCCGGTGGTACTGGGGGAGTATAGCAATCTGGATGGGATCATGAAGCAGAAGCTGGCGATTGAGGGTGTGCTGATGGGCTGCATGCTCATTATGGGACTCTATCATATCGTGCTGTTCGTGCTTTTGCGGCGCAATCCCGAATCCTTGCTGTTCGGTCTGATCTGTATATTGCTGGCATTGAAGAACAGCTCGCAGGGCCAAGTGACGCTCGCATTATTTTTTCATTCAATTACCGATAATCTTCTTGTCAAAATCGAATATATCGGATTTCTGGGGAGCGCGCCGCTGTTCGTTCTGTTCATTTACAGCAGCTTTCCGGGGCAGATGCCCAAGTGGCTGCGCGATTGTTTGTGGGTGCCCGGCGCTTTGTTAACCTTGATTATCGTTGCTACCCCGGTGTACATCTATACAAAAATCGTATTTGTTATGCAGATCTATGCGGTTGTTACGGCGTTTATATTGATTCAGTACATATTCAAAGCTGCGATCAGGGGGATGCAGGGCGCAACTTTGATGGCTGTCGGTTCCGTCGTCTTTTTCATTACGGTTGCCAATGATATTCTGATGAGCAACGGGATGATCCGGACGGGCATCTATTTTCCCTACGGAATGCTGTTCTTAATTATTTGTCTCTCTATCATTCTCTCGCTTAAATTCTCTACCGCCTTCAAGACGATTGAGCGATTGTCTACACGCCTGCTTGATCTGGACAAGGTGAAGGATGAGTTTCTGACCAACACCTCGCATGAGCTGCGAACTCCGCTCAACGGCATGATAGGACTGGCGCAATCGCTGCTGTACAACATGAAAGGAAAGCTGACGGACAATGAGGAGCTTCATCTGAACATGATTGTGTCCAGCGGCCAGCGGATGGCGTATTTGATCAATGATATTCTGGATTATTCCCGCCTGAACAACAACGATATCCGCTTGAGTATTACTAATGTTGATCTGCACCAGCTTGTGCAGGTCGTGCTGACCGTGGTCAAGCCGCTCACTGCCGGACGGGATCTGCTGCTGATTAATGAGATCAAGCCGGGCTTTCCTTCCGTGCAGGCGGACGAGAACAGGCTGCAGCAAATTATATTCAATCTGGTCGGCAATGCCATCAAATATACGCCCTCCGGTCAAGTGAGGATTGGAGCTGCGTATTATAATGATTTTGTAGAGATCGCTGTGGAGGATACAGGGATCGGCATACCGGAGGATCGATTCGAGGATATATTCAAGCCGTTCGAGCAGCTTGATGGGCAGGGCGAAGCAGGCAGCGGCCTTGGTCTCAAAATCACCAAGCAGCTTGTCGAGCTGCATGACGGACAGATTAAGGTGCAGTCGAAGCTGGGCAGCGGCTCGCGGTTCAGCTTTATGATCCGCAACAGGGCAGTAACGAGGCGCAAAGAAAAGCCGCCAATGTTGAGGTGGCAGGATGTGAATGTAAATTTGGCGGGAATGGTTCGTGATGAGGAGATCGCCGTAACCGTGGAGAAGGAGCCTCCTTTAATAATCGATAAGGATAGCGGCAGTCCCGCACAGCAGCCTTACCGGCTGCTTGTCGTAGATGACGAGCCGGTCAATCTGCAGGTTGTTATTCAGCAGCTGGCGCCGCTGAACTGCGTCGTTGATACGGCTGCGAGCGGCGAGCAGATCGCATCGCGTTTGAGTGAGCTTCAGGCCTATGATCTGGTCATTGCCGACCTGATGATGCCTGGTATGTCCGGCTATGATCTCTGTCTTGCAATTAGAAAGAGCTATACGTTATATGAATTGCCAATTCTGATTATGACGGCCAGCAACAGAGAAGATACGATTGTAGCGGGATTCAGCGCAGGGGCGAATGACTATATTTCCAAGCCGTTTGGCCGCAATGAACTGCTCAGCCGTGTCCGCACGCTCTTGTTATTAAAGAGAGCGGTGCAGGAGGTAAGCCTGAATGCGGAGGAGCTTGCCAAGCTGAACCTGCAGCTCACGGAGCTGAATACAGGTCTTGAGCAGCGCATTCAGGAGAGAACGCTGGAGCTGGAGCAAACGAATGAAGTGCTGGAGCATAAGCACAAGGAATTGTATCGCTTGGAGCTGGCGAGAAGGCGGCTGCTCAGCGATGTCTCGCATGAGCTGCGGACACCGATGACGGCGATTCAAGGTTATGTGGAAGCGATTGTGTCCGGACTGGTCGAAGAGACAGCGGTCAAAGAGAGATACCTGCAAATGGTATTGTCCAAAGCGATTGGCCTCAACAGGCTTATTCAGGATCTGTTCGAGCTGTCGCGCCTGGAATCGAGGCGTTCAGAGATGATATTCGAGATCATTCCGCTGAACAAGCTGATGGCATTGATAAAGGACAAATTTGCGCTTGATGTGGCTCAGGCGGGGCTGGAGTACGACTTCGTGCAGTCGTTTGATTCGACGCTTCTCGATGATTGCCAGGTTGTCATTGACCTCGACCGGATCATACAGGTGCTGACGAATCTGGTCTTCAATGCGATTCAGCATACGCCTGCGGGCGGGCGTATAGCAATAACTTGCGAGGTTGCAGAGGGACAGAATGTGGAGAATAGCATCGGTCAGCTTGTCATTCGTGTGCAAGATACTGGCAAGGGCATACACGGGGATTCGTTGCCGCTTGTCTTCGACCGGTTCTATCGCGAGCAGAAGGAAGGAAGGTCTTCCGACTCCAGCGGCAGCGGCATCGGACTTGCGATTGCCAAGGAGATTGTACAATATCACGATGGCGTTATTGAAGTGGAGAGCACTGTGGGACAAGGCAGCGCCTTCTCATTCACACTGCCATTATATCGATTCTAGCAGCTGATCTGATCACTGCAACCGGACTGCTGCTGCGAATTGGGATTTTGTCTTTATGACAGATGACCGTTTCTTTATCATTAAAACTCCTATATTCCTTGTTCCTCGCTCAAACCACAATAAGCGGTTGACGGTATTAAAGAGCAGCGGCTGCGGGTTCGGAGGGTTCTTCCGATTGGTCATATCTCTATCGAACCCGACGAGATTCCCTATTACTGTCGAATTTACTTAACACAAGGAACGAATCCTGTCGAATTCTCATACAGGGGCATCATTATTCTCCATTTGCGGAAAGCGATAGACATGTTCGTTTTTAGATCATACATAAGTTGTTTTCCAAAGGTACACCGCATGCAGAGAATCCAGAACGCTGAGAAAGAGGAGAACAAGAATGAACCCGAAATTCGGCTACACGCAATATTTGGTTAGAAAGAAAGTCCTCTCACTATTGGGAGCAAAGTTTCATATTTACGATAACAGCGGTCATTTGGTGTTGTTCTCGCAGATGAAGGCCTTCAAGCTGAAGGAGGACATTCGGCTGTATAGTGACGAAAACATGAGTGAGGAATTGATCACGATTCAGGCGCGCAGCGTAATTGATTTCTCTGCGATGTATGATGTGATTGATGCCGTGACCGGAGAAAGGCTCGGCTCCCTCCGCCGTAAAGGTATGAAGTCGATTCTCAAGGATGAGTGGGTGATTCTGAGTCCAAGTGAATCGGAGGTCGGGTTTATTAAGGAAGACAGCCCTCTGCTGGCGATGCTCAGAAGATTACTGACCAGCTTAATTCCGCAAAAATTTCATGTAGAGATAAATGCGAGGACGGTTGCTGTTTTTAAACAGAACTTCAACCCGTTTGTCGGCAAGCTGAATGTGGATTTTTCGCAGGATTCTGATAATCAGTTTGACCGCCGCTTGGGTCTTGCCGCCGCTGTGCTGCTGCTGGCGATAGAGGGCAAACAGGGATAGAGGTATAACAGATAGAATGAGTAAAGGGGAGTGCTGTTGCAAAGCACGGCCCCTTTTCTGTGTTAGATCGCAGCAGCAGAAAAGCTGATATTTGTGCTGAAACACAATTGACTCCATTTGGGCTTGACTATGACATTAATGTCATGGTTTAAAATGGGTTTAAGGGGAAGGAGGAGATGTCCGGTTGAAAATTGGAGAGCTTGCGGAAAGGACCGGGGCAAGTATTCGTTCGCTGCGTTATTATGAACGGCAGGGCCTGCTTGCGCCGATGCGACAAGAGAATGGCTACCGGGAATATTCTGTTTTGGCGGAAGAGCAGGTTCGAACGATCCGGTTTTATTTGGCGCTTGGTCTATCGACGGAACAAATTGCGGGATTTCTTCATTGCGTGCTGAGAAATAAAGAAGCATTCTGCGAGGAAGTGCTCCCCATGTACCAACAAAAGCTGGAGGAGATCGACGGTCAAATCCGATTGCTGAACCAAATCAGGGCAAACCTGAAGGATCGCATTTCCTCCATTCTGCTTGAACGCAACCAAGGTCAGGAGGAGAAAATATGAGTGTACAGGCGGTTAATGACGTTAATTTTATTGCGGAGGTTCAAAAAAACGAGACAACTCTGGTCGAATTTGGTACTGTATGGTGTCCGCCTTGCAAGGTGCTGCTGCCCATTCTGGATGAAATGTCCGACGAGTATGGGGAGAGAGTGGCCATTCTTAAGGTGGATTGTGAGGAATCACCCGTCACGGCGGGAGGCTATGGAGTTATGTCCATGCCAACTGTGATCGTGTTCCATAAGGGAGAACCCGTCGAGAAGCTGGTCGGTTTGCGGCCGAAGAGCGTATACGAGAATGTTCTCGCCAAATATACGGCTGGCTCATACTGATTTGAGTATGGTTAAATTCCTGCGATCATGCATGAATGTGAGGAACAATCGGCCGATAAGGGGAAACGAAGGTAAAATACCTGCACGCTGGCAGGCATTTTACCTTCATGGGGTCAGAAGCGAGCAATGAAATGCCGTTTCGCATGTTTTTGCTTGGTTCAATTCTCAAATCTCGCATGTCTCGGCGAAGTTGAGCTTTCCAAAAAGGACTTTCTGGATAGCCCTTTCTACCAAGTGTTTACATAACTCGTTTAGAATGATACTATAAAGACATTTCATAAAGTGAGGGGGTAGTGAATGATATAGTTTAAACAAGAACGCCCTGAATTTATTTATACGATTCCCGCTTTTCATAACCCCACGGTTTTACTGCCACCCTGGAAAGTCGCAAGTGCCTCTTAGAAATTACATTCCTGTATGATGTTCCTATTATTGAGAACGCTCCTTACAATGAGCTCTGGTATGACGATGCTCCACCTCCTGCTCTATTTGAGTTGGGGGAATTGGACAAGCCATTCAATGGGCACATTCTCCAGCACATAGCGATGCAGCAGGACAGTCATCCTTGTCGATAGCGGCATGTTTCAAGCCATTTAATATTTTGGGGGAGGTCAATCGTGACCAGCCAAGGATTAATCAATAGCGAAGTTGTTTCAGACTTCGTGAACCGGACTGTAGCTGGATTTGCTCATAGTACGAAGCTTTTTCAATTTAAGCCAGATGCCGAATTGCCAAATTACGCGGTGCTTTCCCGTTACCTCATGCTAGAGGACGTTTTAGCCGAAAACCAACCGCCAGTCACGGATCTATCGGACGAATCACAATGGGAGATTGCTCTATACTGCTGCACACTTGCGATTGTCCTTGCAAGATATACGAGCTCCAATGATGTATTGATGGGATTCAACTATAACGGCTGCACATTGCCGCTCCGAATATCATTCCCGGAGGATGAGGCAGTTGCTGGATTATTAACGAAGTTACAACGTTTGATTACAGATCATATGAACTTTATGGATACATACAAGAATGAAATTAATACATACAATGAACGGAATCTTACCCTTCAATTATGTGATTGTGTATATCGTGCAGATGTGGAAGACGGCCAAACGAATGGTTTTTTGCTGCAGGCAGGTTCGGATAGCATGAGTAAGCACTGCCTGAAAATCAATTACTTGCAAGATGAGCTTTCCGAGCCATTTATAGATTGCTTCCTGGGGCATTTTGCAGATGTGTGCCGACAGCTAGCAATGGGAAATGCAACAAGAATAGCGGAGATTGAACTGCTGTCACCAGCGGATCTGGCAATGAATCAACATGCCAGTCAACTCGCACCCTTCATTAGGGAGAGGGAACCTGACAGGAATACAAGCCTGCAGCTTGAACAATCGACGGTCATGTTTGTTATAACCATTGTTACGAGAGCCCTGGAACAAAGAGCGCCTGTAAGAATGGATGACTCTCTAAAGGAATTGGGGATGAATTCGCTTAAATTTATCCGGATTATTATTGATATTGAAACGGAGTATGATTTAACGGTCGCTCCTGAAGATGCTGTACTTCATAACTTCCAAACACCGTCAGATTTCGTGCAGTATATTCTGGCACGTGTATGAGGAGAGTGAATGTCATGAATGCGTTCAAATTGCCGATGAGGATGTTTAATGATTACTGGATTGACTGTATTTATAACAATATTATTGGAGCATTGTCTGTACATAATGAAGACCTGAAATATTTGGCCTGCAGACTGCAGTTTAATTATTATCAGTACTTGCCGAATAAAGGCTATAGCTATGAGACGATATCACCGGATTATCTCGAACAAGCCTGGATGATCCTTGGCATGGAGAACAGTATAACGAAGCCTAATAGCATTGATTATTTCTATCGGATGGAGAGTTTGGAATGCCCGAATGATCGAGGGGTTCATGAGACGATAAAGGCATTGCTGGCGGAAGGCCGTTATTTATTTGTTGATATTGATCGAGCTTATTTTCCGGGAGCGGCTGAGTTTCGTAAGGAAAGAAAGATCCATCCCACATTCTTGTATGGCTACAACGATGATGCAAGAGTCTATTATTTATCTGAAGATTGTGTCACCCTGGGCGTCTTCAAAGAATACGAAATTGCTTATGATGATTTCTTTGCTTCCCTTCAGTCGGTTGACCGAAGCTCTGTTCTTATTAAAGCAATAGCCTTGCAGCCCGATTCATCTCCCATAGATGCGGCGCAAATCAAGGGGGCTACCATAAGTCGTTTGGAGCGAATGCTGACCCATGTGGCAATGCCGGATGAAGATGGAGCACTGATCAAACATTGCGGACTTGCCAGCATCCAATATTTCGCCGATAATCTCCATAGTATCCTTCCGCCAATATCTAATGAGCATATTGAGTTATACATCCCCATGATGAGACCCTACCAATACCAGGAAATCAATATGACTTCCATCCAATATCTCGGCAGCAGCGGTGTGATCGATACTAGCGAAGCAGATCAATTGATGAGCAAATATGCGGGCTTGAAAAACGAATGGGAAATATTCAAAAATCAGATGTTCAAATATTTATATCAGCGGTCTATGGGTGTTCCAATAAAAAATACGGAAGCGATGTTCTCATCGCTGCGTGAGATGCTGGTCAACATCTATGGGATAGAAAAAGAGGCGTCTGCTTCCTATTTGCAAATACTTCAGCGAGCGCATCATCAGATGCATCATGCTTAGACGCATCGGCTTTGAATAAGGGAGTGACAACAGATGACATTGCAGCAGCTCAGGTATGTAATCGAGGTGGCCGCCCGCGGCTCTATGAACGAGGCGGCCAAGCGGCTTTTTATTTCCCAGCCCAGCCTCTCCAACGCAATCAGGGAGCTGGAGGAGGAGATCGGGGTCACCATTTTTGAGCGTACGAATAAAGGCATCTCGCTATCGAAGGAGGGAGCTGAATTTCTCGGGTACGCCCGTCAGGTCATTGAACAGGCAGAGCTGCTGGAGAGCCGGTATTTGAACGCGAAGCCCTCGCCGCAGCATTTTTCCGTTTCTACACAGCACTATGCTTTTGCCGTGAATGCCTTCGTGAAGCTGGTTCGCGAGCATGGCCAGGATGAGTATGAGTTCGCCCTCCACGAGACCAAGACACATGAGATCATCCAGGATGTTCAGAGCCAGCGGAGCGAAATCGGCATTCTGTATGTGAATGAATTTAATGCCAAGGTGATCAACCGGCTGCTCAAGAACGCCAATCTGACGTTTACGAGCCTGTTTACGGCCAAGGCGCATATTTTTATCAGTGTCAATAATCCGCTTGCCCGGCATGCCGTGGTGACGCTCGACCAGCTGCAGGATTACCCGTATTTGTATTTTGAGCAAGGCGAATATAACTCGTTCCATTTCTCGGAGGAGATTCTAAGCACGCTGTCCCGCCGCAAAAGCATTCGGGTTAACGATCGGGCTACGCTCTTCAACCTGTTGATCGGACTGAACGGATATACGATCTCAACGGGGGTGCTGAGCGCCGATCTGAATGGCAACGAGATTATTCCGGTTCCGCTGGCTAATGACGAGACGATCCATGTCGGGTGGATCGGCCATCGCAATGCTGCGCTCTCCAAGCTTGCTATCGCTTATATCGAAGCGCTGCATCAGACGCTGGGCGACCAGAGTGTTTGATATAGCTTTTAGCTATAACCGGTAATAGATTAAGGGTGTTACGCTATAGCTGCTCGGGTATGCTATCTTTTTCATAGATTCCTTGAAGGAAGCAGAGGAGAGATGAAGAGATGAGAAGCGGCAATTTAGGGTACCCGCGTATTGGCAAGAGCAGAGAATGGAAGAAGGCATTGGAGTCTTACTGGGCTGGCAAGCTGGAAGAGGAGGCCTTCCAAGCGGAGATGAAGGCGATCCGGCTGCGTAATTTGCAGGTGCAGCAGGAGCGGGAAATCGATGTTATTCCTGTCGGCGACTTCACTTATTATGACCATGTACTGGATACGGCAGCGATGTTCGGGCTTGTCCCGGCACGGTTCCAATATGAGGGTGGTGTGCCAAGCCTGGCCGTTTATTATGCAATGGCCCGCGGCAGCCGCGAGGCAACTGCCTGTGAGATGACGAAATGGTTCAACACGAATTACCACTACATCGTGCCTGAATTGGACAAGATCTCGCCGGTGCTGACGCACAACCGTCTTCTGGATGCTTACCGCGAGGCGAAGGCCGAGCTCAATATTGAAGGCAGGCCTGTGCTGGTCGGTCCGTATACGTTTCTGAAATTATCGAAGGGCTACGCACCGGAGCAGCTGGCGGCCTGGATTGATCAGCTTCTGCCGCTGTATGGACAAGTGCTGCGCGAATTGGAAGCGGAGGGCGTGCAATGGGTGCAGATTGACGAGCCGATCCTGGCAACGACGCTTGCTTCGGAAGAGCTGGATCATGTGGCGCGTATTTATGACCGTCTGGCGAAGGAAGCGCCTGGCATCAAGCTGCAGCTGCAGACCTATTTTGAAGCGGTTGATCATTATGAGGCTGTCGTGTCGCTGCCGGTACATGGCATCGGACTAGATTTCGTGCATGATGGCGGACGGAATCTACAGGCGCTTGGCAAGTACGGATTTCCCGAGGACAAGGTGCTGGGCGCGGGAGTGATCGACGGTAGAGGCATCTGGCGTGCCGATCTGCAGGACAAATTGGACCTGCTGGCTGTAATCGGCAAAGCTGTCGCTGCGGATCGCCTGATCGTGCAGCCGTCCAACAGTCTGCTGCATGTTCCCGTCAGCGCTCCGCAGGAGGGCGCGCTTGCGCCGGTGCTGCGCGAGGCGCTCGCCTTCGCCGACGAGAAGCTGGAGGAGCTCGCCCTGCTGACCAAGGCCGCCCGATCCGGAGCGGAAGCGGTTGCCGCCGAGCTCGCCGCTTCGAAGCGCAGCCGTGAAGCGCTTCAGCAATCTCCTGCCCGCTCCCGCAAGGGCGTGCATGCGCGAATTGCCGATCTGGCCTCGCAGCCATCCTCCCGTGCGGGAAGTCTGGAAGTGCGGCGTGAAGTGCAGCAGAAGCGCTGGAACCTGCCGCTGCTGCCGACAACGACGATCGGGAGCTTCCCGCAGACGCCGGAAGTCCGCAGCGCAAGATTGAAGTGGCGCAAGGGCGAATGGAGCGAGTCGCAGTACGAGGCATTCATTAAAGACCAGATCAAAATCTGGATTGATGTCCAGAGCGAGCTGGGACTGGATGTGTTCGTGCATGGCGAGTTCGAACGGAACGATATGGTGGAGTTTTTCGGTGAGAAGCTGGATGGCTTTGCGTTTACGGCTAACGGCTGGGTGCAATCGTATGGCTCGCGCTGTGTGAAGCCTCCGATTATATATGGCGATGTCGAATTTACGTCGCCGATGACTGTCGCAGAGACAGTATACGCCCAATCGTTGACGGCAACTCCGGTCAAAGGCATGCTGACAGGTCCGGTCACTATTCTGAATTGGTCCTTCGTGCGGGATGACAAGCCGCGTGAAGAGGTTGCTTATCAGATTGCGCTGGCGCTGAGGGATGAGCTGGAGGCGCTGGAAGCGGCGGGAATCGGCATGATTCAGGTGGATGAGCCCGCGATTCGCGAAGGGCTGCCGCTCAAGCGGGAGCAATGGCCGCATTATCTGGACTGGGCTGTCCGGGCATTCCGTGTCTCGACCGCTACCGTGAAGGACGAGACGCAAATTCATACCCATATGTGCTACTGTGAATTTCACGATATGATTGATTCCATTCGTGCAATGGATGCCGATGTCATCTCGATCGAAACATCGAGAAGTCACGGGGAATTGATCGAAAGCTTCGAGGAGCATACGTATGACAAGGGCATCGGGCTGGGCGTGTATGATATCCATAGCCCGCGCGTGCCTTCCGTTGAGGAGATGGCTTCCATGATCGACCGCGCGCTGCGCGTTCTGTCGCCGGAGCAGTTCTGGATCAATCCAGACTGCGGTCTGAAGACGCGCAAGTATGAGGAGACCGTCGCATCACTGCGCAATATGGTTCAGGCAACCGTACAGGCGAGGGAGAAATATGCAGTCCACATGTAACTGGTTGATATAATAAATGAAAACGGGGCTGTCCGAAAAGTCCAATATCCAATGCGTCAGTCCCAAATGATGTGAAAAGATGCCTCCAAACCACTAAAAAGTGGGACTTGAGGCATCTTTTCCATTATATATGAGGGATTAGCGGGGATGCTGGCTGGAGTTATCAAACAACTCACCCGCCGAACCAGGTGCTCGTAGCCTTTCACCTTCCCTGAGTGTAGTTTGAAGGTGGCGTGACGGAGTAAGAAGGCTGCGAATGTGCATGAATTTCGGGTTGCAAGCCGCCATAATGGTTAAATTCCTGCGATCAGGCATGAATTTTGGCGGGAATCGGCCGTTAAGGGGAAATGAAGGTAAAATACCTGCACGCTGGCAGGCATTTCACCTTCACGGGGTTAGAAATGAGAAAATAGATGCCGTTTCGCATGTTTCGAATGCTTCTCCTGGCTTGCAACTCGCAACTCGCAACTCGCTTGCATCTCGCATCTCGCATGTCTCGGCGTTTGAATGATAGATCATCCTTTGGCAGGGCGTACGTCAGCAGTCCCATGATCGCAGCCATGCCACATCGCACAGCTTTCTCAAAGCGGGAGTTGAGCTGTACTGCTAGTGGCGATAGGGCAAACAGGAAAAGTGCAAGGAATGTACGGGCTGCTCCGGAGCAGCGGATCAACGAATTTGTTTATTTTTCATAAACGAAGGCTTGTGTACAATCAATAGCATCAGCTCATTCATTTACTAGTAATAGAGATGGCTTATAGAGGCATGGAGCAGGATGAATGCTTGTGCGCATATGAAGAATATAGTTTTTTAGTATAAATACAATTTTAATAGCAGGAGGAATTCGGGATTGCTGCTTCAGTAGGAGGGCTTAGAGATGTGTTGTGGCAACTCGAAGTTTAACGGGCCAAGCTTTGCTTGTTGTACATCCAGCTCTTGTTCACCCAATAATTGTACATGTTCAGGAGCTCTAAGCTGTGACGGAATACCTCGTAAGAAAGGTGTAACGGGAGCGACCGGGGCAACGGGAGTAACGGGAGCAACAGGAGCGACCGGGGAAACGGGAGCAACGGGGGAAACAGGAGCAACAGGAGCTACCGGGGCAACGGGAGTAACGGGGGAAACGGGAGCAACGGGGGCAACAGGAGCGACCGGGGAAACGGGTGCTACGGGAGCAACAGGAGTAACGGGTGCGACAGGAGCGACAGGAGCAACGGGAGCAACGGGAGCTACCGGGGGAACGGGTGCTACGGGATCAACAGGAGTAACTGGAGCTATGGGGGTAACAGGAGCTACGGGGGCAACGGGAGTAACGGGGGCAACGGGAGTAACAGGAATAACGGGAGCGACAGGGGGAACAGGAGCGACAGGAGTAACGGGAGCGACGGGAATAACGGGAGCGACGGGAATAACGGGAGCGACGGGAATAACGGGAGCGACGGGAATAACGGGAGCGACGGGAATAACAGGAGCGACGGGAATAACAGGAGCGACAGGGGTAACAGGAGCGACAGGGGTAACAGGAGCGACAGGGGGAACAGGAGCGACGGGAATAACGGGAGCGACAGGGGTAACAGGAGCAACAGGGGTAACAGGAGCGACAGGGGGAACAGGAGCGACAGGAGTAACGGGAGCAACGGGGATAACAGGAGCGACAGGAGTAACGGGAGCAACGGGAGCCACAGGTCCCAACTTTGCTGCAGAAGGATTTTCGGCTTTTTTGTCTACCCTTACAATATCAGCTAGCTCGCAGCTTACTAACTGGTCTGTAGCCAACCCCTATTATGGAAATGCCAATTTTAATCCAGTGACGGGCAACTACACGATTCCGGTTACTGGGAGATACTCCATTGCAGCAACCATTAACTATTCCACAACGGCGGCAATTTCCGCAGTCCTTGGCGCTGGAATTAATCCCTTTTTTGTTGTCCAGCGAACATCGCCTACAGTCACGAACCTGGTGAGTGGGCTTTTACCTATTCTAAACGTCAGTATTGTGTTGCTTCTGACATTAAGAGCTGTTCTTGGCAATGGCGCAGTTACGCTGGCTGGCGAGGTTACATTATCAGCAGGAGATGTTGTGGGGCTTTTTTACAATGCGAATGGACTGACTGTTTCACTTAATATAGGCAGCGGTGCTACGAATGGAGTCGTTTGGTCTATGCACGAAATAACTTAGGTGCTCAAAGAAAATAATGGATTAGAAATGATGTTGTTGATCTGGCGCGGTTCCAGAGTTCGAAAAACTTCAGGTGTCGAGAAAAATGCAAAAAACCTGTCATTTCGACAGGTTAGAATAATCATCAAACGTGCAGTGCCAAAAGCATGGAGCGACTCATTGCTGTTAAAGAAGTCCAGCAGGATGTCCTGCCGGCTCCAAACCTATTCCGGGCGGTTATTCACCGCTTACAATAGCCTCTGCTTCTATCTCCACTAAAAGTCTGGAGTCAATAAGGGCTTTAACTTCAACCATTGTGGCAACAGGCTGAATAGCTTTGAAAAACTCTCCATGGGCTTTCCCAATCTCTTCCCACTTGGATATATCAGTGACAAACATTCTTGTTCTAACGACATCTGTTAAATTTGCTCCAACTTTATGTAGTGCTTCTTCTATGGTTTTTAAAATGCTTTTCGTTTGTTCGTAGGCACTCCCTGCCCCAATAACTTCACCATCTTTCATAGCAGTTGTACCTGCTACTTCAACACGATTCCCTACACGAATGGCTCTGCAATATCCAACAACTGGCTCCCAAGGCGAACCAGTAAAAACTCTTGTTCTTTCGGTCATTTCAGAATCTCCCCTCCATAATAGATAAACTAATATTACCATATCCATGTGTAAATTTATTGCGCAATTCTGTCAGTCCGTTTAATGGAAAGAACGCTCCCGCACCTTCGCCTGGGCTACGTCAAGCGGTATTCATTTCTTCAGAAATAATTGTTGGCCACGTATGACCATGTGCTGAAAAGCTACATTTAATATAAGTAATCACCGGAATATCCGCTCCATCGAGAAAGGGGGAGTATGCTGAAAAGGAGAAATTGCAGAAGGAAAGACGCCTTATTCCCATCGATGATCGTCTTTATGGTGAATCCCTCTTGTACTCGGAGCAGCAAACGGAAAATCAAATGCGTGATAAAGAAAAAACGCTGCAAAAAGAGAAGGCCCAGGAGGAGATGCCGTCCAATCTTTCCTCGTCCTCCACAACGCTGCCGCCAATCAAGACCAACGCCATGCTCCTCCTCCCATTGTAAAGATCCAGTAGATCCAGCGAAAAAACCCGGCAATCGCCTTGTAGAAAAAGAATGCTGCGGGAATTTGTTAATCCAGGGCAAACAGCCCGGATTTCAAATATGGGGGGCTGCTGTTGAATTGGGCAACAGGGTTGCGCAGATCAGTGTTTATTCCAATCCAACCAGCACGGATATTTTGGAGGTGGAAATTGAGGGAACTGAGAAAGGGCATTTGTATGTACCGCCGGGCAATACAGTCAATTTTCTAAGCCAAGGCATTCAATCAGTGAAAATTTCTGTTCAAGGCAATGAGCATACCTATGTGGAAGGGAAATATGTCGTTTCCATCACGCTTGATCTGCCGGATACACCCGCCTCCGATAATGAGCAATAAGAAAGGTGGTCCTTCATCAACTTAGAAGAGCCACCTGATACATAGCGATTCAAACGATTATAGGTTATAACGCACTGTAATACAAAATTCGCCTTGCGCTGCTGCTGTCGAGACGATTGAAATGGTGTTAAATCGTGCCACAGTAAATGAGGAGCTTCCCCCGGCAGGAATAACGATGGTTTGAATGGGGGCGACGACCCCCGTTATGAGAAAGTTCACGGTCAAAGATCCAGTGCCAGTCTCATACTTGATATATCCAGTGCCGCTGATGATTTGGGACATATTGTCCGTGTAGATGATCTGGGTCCCTGCTGCTGCTAATTGCCAATTCGTGCACACCTTGTCTTGCACAACAATTTTATCCGAGCAACAACTAAGTGTTGAATTGCACATGTGCGAATCTCCTTTCGTGCTTTTATTGGACAGGGTAGCGGGTAGTGATGCAGAATTCACCTTGATAAGTTCCTGCTGATGCTGCTGGCAGCGTTATTTGTATAACACTGAACCGTCTGTAAGTAAAAGCTATGCTTGTTCCCGGCGCAAGTGTAATTGGAGCAGGATTAATCGGATTTCCTGTACTGTCAAGAAAATTGAATGTGATATCGTCTGGACCGATATCATATTGCAAAAACCCCGTACCCACAATATTTTGATTGATGTTATTAGTAAAGGTGACAACAAGAACATCAGCCGCGACAACTGTACCGCTCCAAGGTGTACATACCTTATCTTGCACGTAGTCTTTATCAGAACAGCAAGTTAAAGCGATTGCGGTATTGTTACAAGCCATGGCTAGACCCCTCCCGACAATGGTTTCTAACTATTTAATGCAGACAAGAATCGGCCCGCTTGGACATCTGCCGGAGTTTTATCTTTTTTTGGATTGACACTCGATATTCCAGTATAGTATATTCATCTTGCTCCTATATCGTAATAATTACTAATAAACCAAAGGAAGGCGATTCCGCAATGGTTTGCATGAGGGTGCTGAGAAGGGAGCATGTCCAAAGTTCGTATGGAGAACGACTATTACTAGGTATCGGAGGTCTACGATGTCACATTTGTTGATGATTGAGAGCTGGGTGGGAGCAAGCGGCAACCTGCTGCCGCCTCTTCTGAAGTCGCTGGGACACAGCTATACGTTTGTTACCCGCAAGCCCCAGCATTATCAAAGTCCGCTGAGCACGGAGCAGCATCCTGTAATAAGGCATGCCGATTCGGTTCTTGTCACGGAGACGAATGATATTCCGGGCTTGATCGAATTTCTGCGGCCGTATCGTTTTGACGGTGTCATTACGGTCTGTGATTATTACATCGATGTTGTGCGCGAGGTGGCGAGGGCCTACAATCTCCCCTGCCCGTTCCCGGATAGGGTGAAGAATGTGCGGCAAAAGCATCTCATGCGCCAGGCGCTTGACCGGGCCGGACTGGCCAACCCGAGCTATCGCCTCGCGCACAGCTGGGCAGAAGCAGAGGAAGCTGCGGCGGCAATCGGCTATCCGCTGGTGCTGAAGCCGGTAGATCTGGCATCCAGCGCCTTCGTCAGCCTCATCCAGAATGGGAGGGAATTGCGTGACGCTTATGAGGCGCTGGAAGCTTTCCCGCTTAATTTCAGAGATCAGGCCAGAGACTGTACCTATCTGCTTGAGGAGTATATGCGGGGCGAGGAGGTTAGTGTGGAGAGCGTCTCCTGCAATGGCGAGATTACGATATTGGGCATAACGGACAAATCCGTTACAGGAACCCCCTATTTCATCGAAAATGGCCACATGTTCCCGGCAAAGCTGAACGATGAGATCTATGCGGAGGTGACGCAATTCGTTCAGAACGCGCTGCAGGCTGTCGGCTTCGATCATGGCATTGCCCATACCGAGGTGAAGCTGACAGCTGCGGGCCCGCGAATCGTCGAGATCAATCCAAGAACAGCCGGCAATTATATCGTGGAGCTCATCGAGCGTGTCACCGGCATTGATTTGCTCCATGCCTTCGTTGATCTCTCTATCGGCAGGAAGCCTGTCCTGGCTGCCACGGTCAGCGGCATTGCAAGTGCGGCAGTCATGTTCCTCATTCCTCCCCGGAGCGGCGTTATCAGCCGTATTGAGGGTATCGAATCGCTGCAATCGGATGAGCATGTCGTCCGCTACAAGATCGAGAACTGTGGGGGCAAGCCGGTCGAGACGCCGATTGACAACGCCTGCTACCTGGGTCATATCATCACACAGGATGCCGAAGGCTTGAATGCGAGAGATTATGCGGAACAAGCGCTTGCGCGGATCACTCTCAGCTATGATCATCGGGTGGAGGTGTGAAGCCGATGAGGACAAGAGACTGCTGCACGGTTGCAGATTTGCGGGAGGCTATATTGGATGGGAGGCTGGGCCCCAAGCCGGATACGCTGCCGATTACAGGAGCATCGTCGATATACCAGACGACCCAGTTCCCGGCCTCTACGATCAAATATCACAATTATTATTTGCTGCTGAGAGTGGAGGCTTATTTTGGCGCTTGCTCCCATACAGTTGATCAAGTGGCTGCGGAGGCTGCGGCACAATTGTCCGGACTTTCACTCGATGCCGCGCTGCGGGACGAAAGGCTCCCCGTACAAATTGCGGCGATGGACGCTTATCTGGGCGTTGTCTGCCCGCACCTGAGCCATTGCGCCAGCGTGGTAGACATTCCTGCGGGAACGCCGATTCAAAAGGCCAGGCTGCGTGACGCGCTGATCGCGGATGCGGCTGACATTCGGCCCGGTCACAACGTGGCCCTGATCGGTGTCGTCAATCCGCTCATTGAGGCGATCAAGCAGCGCGGGGGAGCTTGTCTGCCCTGTGATCTGCAGCTTCAAGAAACGCAGTGGGGAGAAGCGGTCGAGCAGGATATGAATATCGTGCTGGAGCGCGCCGACAGTGTCATCTGCACAGCTATGACGTTAAGCAACGGGTCATTCGACGGCATACTGGCGCGTGTGCGGGAACGAAGAATTCCGCTGACCGTTTACGCACAGACGGGGAGTGCGGTGATTGCCCAGTTCGTGGGCAAGGGTGTTACTGCGCTTATTGCCGAGCCGTTCCCTTTTACCCAGTTCAATGCTGGCGCTTCCCAATTATACGGCTATTCAAGCAGAGGGGAGTAAGGGATGGCGATGAATTTCAGAACCGATACGGATAACTTCCTCCATACGAATCCTTCGCTTTATCTGGCATTTAACGGGGAGCATGACCAGAGCATGGCGCACTTTATACATAAGCTGCTAACCCAGTACAAGACGGGGAAGAAAGTGCTGGATGTCGGATGCGGGCCAGGGCGCGAGGTGGCTTACCTGAACGGCGCCGGATATGAGGCTGTCGGTCTGGACAACTCGGAGGAAATGCTCTCGTGGGCCAGGGAGCACTATCCGGGATCGACTTTCGTATATGGCAATCAGGCCGATTTCTCGCTGCAGCAGCAGTTCGATGCGCTCTATTGCGCAGGCAGCACCTTCCTGTACAACTTCACCAATGAAGAGGTGCTCGCGAGCCTGCAATGCTTCCGCAATCATCTGCATAGAGGCGGGCTGCTCTATCTCGATATGCGCAATGCCGCCTTCTTCCTGACGAAGGAAGGACAGCGCTGGCTTACGGAGGAGCTGGTTGAGCAGAGGAAGCTGGGCAACACGGTGGTTACGCTCCGGACGCGCTTTAGCATCGACCCCGCCAGCCAGCTGCTGGAGCGGGACTACAGCTGGACAGTGGCAGGAAATGAGCCCATTGTAGAGCATTTAAGACATCGGCTCCTGTTCCCGCAAGAGCTGGCCTGCTATCTCGCTTCAAGCGGCTTCCGCGTTTTGCAGCTTTTTGACAAACCGGCGCCGCATGTGGACCACTATGACCCGGATCGCTCCTTGGACTTTAGCCATGAGATGCTGGGCAGACGGATGCAGGTCATCGCACAAGCGGTGTAGGGAGAACAGCTCTACAGCAGGCTTTACTTATGAACACCGAAAACTAACATCAGATCAGATACCGTACTGCGGAGTGGAGGATACTAAACGATGAAAAAGGGTTTGCTCGCATGTTTAATAATCGTAATTATTACGCTAATGGGTTGCAGCAATAACAGCAATAACAACAATACGGCGTCAACGGGAAATAACCCGGCTGGAACAAAGGATAGCGCAGGCGCAGGCAGCGGTCCGGACACATCGGACAAAGCAGACGCAGCAGACAACAAGGAGCTGATTGTGGCAGGGCAGGAAATTGCCGCAAGCTTAGATCCAGTCAAGCCGCTCACCTCCAGCTATCTGAGAAATATCGGCGCAGCAGAAGCGCTGTTCAAGGTGGATGCGGAGGGCAAGGTGCAACCTGAGCTCGCAGAGAGTGCGGCAGAGGTTGACCCCACGACGTGGGAGATCAAGCTGCGGCCTGAAGCAAGCTTCTGGAGCGGCAAAGCCGTAGATGCCGATGCGGTGATCGCCTCGCTGGAGCGCTCTCGATCGCTTGATTTGCAGGCGAAGCCGTTTCTGGAGGAGCTGAGCTTTGCCAAGAAGGACGATTATACGCTGCAGGTCAAGACAAAGCGCAGCCACGTGCAGGTGCCGCTGAACCTGTCCTATTACCAGACCGTCATCCACAATGCGGAAGCCAAGCATGACGCGATCGGTACGATGGATCTTACCGGGATGTACAAAGTGCTGGAGTTTAGTCCGAAGCAGAAGATGGTTCTGGCACGGAATGAGAATTATTGGGGAGAGAAGCCCGTCATTCAAAGGGTCGTCTATGAAGAAATCAGCGACGAGCAGACGAGGGTGCTCTCCGTATTAAGCGGGCGCAGCCATGTGGCTCTGAATATCGGCACAACGAGTCTGGGGCAATTGGAGAACAGCGAAGAGGTGAGTATTTCGGCTGCCCCGGCGGCCAATACGCAAACGATTTATCTCAATCTGCGCAAGCCCCAGTTCGAGGATGCCAGAGTCAGGCAGGCGCTGTCCTGGGCGCTGAACCGGGAGGAGCTTGTTATCCTTGCGGCAGAAGGGGAGAGTATTCCCGTTACAACGTGGCTGGGTTCCAATCCGGCATTCGCAGAGGCGAAGAATGCGGTCTACACCAAGTTCGACCCGGACAAAGCTGCGGAGCTGCTGGATGAGGCGGGATGGGCACAAGGCGCTGACGGCATTCGCCATAAGGATGGGAAGCCGCTAACGCTGCGACTGATGACATGGGGCGGTGATAAAGCATTGGGAGAAGCGCTGCAAAGCCAATGGACCCGTATCGGCGTGAAAGCAGAGGTGCAGCATGGCGATTACAGCCTGATCCAGACCGCCCGCGAATCCGGCGATTGGGACGCATCAATTGAAGCATGGAGCACCTTCGGGGATGAGCTTACGCTGTTGACAGGTCAGTACGCACCGGAGGGCAGCGCCAACTATGGCGGCTATAAGGATGCCGAAACGAATCAACTGCTGGCCCGCTTGGCGGAAGCGTCGGATGGAGCGGCACGGCATGAGCTGGCACTTCAGATCAATGAGCGGGTTGCCGGGCAGGCGCCGGTCATCAGCCTGTTCCCACGTCCGCAGATTACGGCGGTAAGCGGAGCGCTTCATGGATTCGAAGACCACTTCAGACAGTTCGAGAATGTCGTGAACGCTAATCTGACGCTAGATTCGAAATAGGCGGCAGCCATGTACAGGATGCTGCTGCGCAAGCTGCTGGAAGCGTTCATTACGTTATTTTGTGCGACGCTCATCATCTTCACCTTGATTCGTCTCGCTCCCGGCGATCCGGTCCAGCTGCTTCTGGGCCATCCGGGTGAGGCTGCCCTGAGCGATAAGCAGGCTTATGATGATCGGGCAGCCGGGCTGCGCGCCAAATTGGGGCTGGATCAGAGCATGATCAAGCAGTACACGGCATGGATTCATAAGCTGGTCCAGCTTGACCTCGGCACTTCCATTCATACGGGAAGAGCGGTTGGCGCGGAGATCGCGGCAAGACTTCCGGCCACTGCCATGCTGTCCGCCGCCGCTCTGCTCATTCAAGCCGTGCTGGGACTGTTCTTCGGGACAGTCTCTGCTCTAAAGGCGGGCAAGCCTGGCGACAATGCCATCAGGCTTGTCTGTGTAGCGCTTGCTTCCACTCCGGCGTTTGTTATCGGACTGGTGTTATTGTCTGTATTTGCAGTGACGTTAGGCGCTTACGAAATTAGCAGTGAAGCCGGACTGTCAAGGCTGTGGCTTCCCGCCCTTACATTAGGGCTCATCGGCGCCCCGCAATTAATACGGATGGCGAGAGCCAATATGCTGGCCGAGTTCGGGCGCATCTACGTGCTTTCAGCGCTCTCCAGAGGGCTGGGCCGGGGACGGGTCGTCAAGCATGCGTTAAGAAATGCGCTGCTTCCTGTCATTACGATGATTGCGCTCTCGCTTACTTCACTGATCAGCGGGGCCGTCGTGATCGAAAGTATTTTTTCCTGGCCGGGGATTGGCAAGTACGCACTCGACAGCATTCTGCTGAAGGATTATCCCGTCATTCAAGGCTACGCTCTAGTTATGGTATCGCTGGTGATTCTCATTCATCTATGCGTGGATGTCGTGTACGCGCTCATCGATCCTCGCATCCATCGTAACAGAGAGGCAGGAGCTGAAGAACATGTCTAACGCCAATCATCCAATCAGCCTCATAAGCGGCATCGTCGTTCTGAGCCTGCTGGCCATTCTTATTCTGGGTGCGCCATTCCTTGCGCCTTATGATCCCGTGAAGCAGAACGTAACCGAGCGTCTGGAGAAGCCGAGCATGGAGCATCCTTTGGGTACGGATCGTTTCGGGCGGGATGTTCTGTCCCGGACGCTGCACGGCGGGCAAACGACTTTGATATCGTCCGTCGTTGCGCTTTGCGCCGCCCTTATAATCGGACTTCTTGTCGGCTTGACGGCGGGGATGTTCCATGGCTCGATCATCGATATCATTCTGATGCGCCTTATTGATGTGCTGCTGTCCTTTCCTTTTATGGTGCTGGCGATGGTTATTGCGGCCCTGTTCGGCACAAGTCTTATCCATCTGCTGCTTGCCGTCGTCGCGGTATGGTGGGTTTCCTTTGCCCGCTTGACCCGCAGTGTCGTTCTGCATGCCAAGAACGAAACCTCCTTCGCCGCAGCCCGAGTTCTCGGGGCAACAAACGGGGCCATCATCTTCAAGGAGCTGCTGCCCAAAGCGATAAGTCCGGTGCTCATTCTGGCGACGTTCGAGCTGGGCAGCCTGATTCTGTCCATTGTAGCCCTCTCGTTCCTGGGACTCGGCTCGCAGCCTCCGGCGCCGGAGTGGGGCAGCATGCTGGCAGATGGGCGTGATCATTTCATGCAAGCGCCGCACATTCTGATCGGGCCTGCGCTCTTTATCTTCCTGACGGTGCTGGCGTTTAACCTGATCGGCGAGGGACTGCGGGACCGGCTGGACCCCTATGAGAAATCAGAGCTATAACGAGGAGTGCGAGCAAGGCTCATGTTTGCTGCGCGGTACTTCGGGGAGGATACATTCATCATGGTGAAAAAAGAACTCGAGACGATGCTGCAGATTACGAACCTGCAGGTGGCCTATAGGCAAGGGCGGCAATCCGTCCGTGTATTGGATAACCTTTCATTGGAGCTGAGACAAGGCGAAATTCTCGCCCTGCTGGGAGAGAGCGGGTCGGGCAAATCGACGATCGCCAAGGCGGTTACGGGGCTGCTGCCCCCATCGGCCCATATTGGCGGCGGAACGCTGCATATTGGCTCCACCTTGCGCGTGGATATGGATATGGCAGCAGGCAAGGGCAGGGGCAAAGGCAGGGGCAAAGGCAGGGGCAAAGGCAAGGGCATCCAATGGGAGGGGATTCGGGGAAGAGGGATCGCCATGCTCTTCCAGGATGCGCAGCAGGCGCTTAACCCTGTTATGAAGATAGGAGCGCATTTCAGAGAAAGCCTGCTCTACCATCGCCTTGCATCCCCTGATGAAGTGAAGCCTATAAGCATCCGGTTGCTGAGCCAGCTGGGCTTCCTTGACGGGGAGCGCATTCTGGAGTGCTATCCGTTCCAGCTTAGCGGCGGCATGTGCCAGCGGGTATGTCTGGCCCTTGCGCTCTGTCTGAAGCCTGCGGTGCTTATTGCCGACGAGCCGACCTCCGCGCTGGATACGGTGAGCCAGAAGGAAGTGCTTGATCTGCTGAAGATAACGCAGAAGGAGCTTGGTCTGGCCGTGCTGCTCATCACCCATGATATCGCCGTGGCGAATGCGGTTAGCGACAGAGTGATCGTCTTGAACAAGGGAGTTATTGAGGAGGAGGGCGATACGAGAGCCGTATTCTCCAAGCCGCGCGCCGCATACACTCGCCAACTGCTCTCCTCCCGTTCGCAAATTGCCAAGCCCTCGCGGGAGCGCGAATCGTCGCATGCCGGGGAGCCTCTGCTGGAGATTATAGGGCTGGAGAAGACGTTCGACGGGAAGAAGCGGGTGCTGCATGATGTCAACCTGGCGCTGAACCGCAAGGAAATATTAGGCATTCTCGGAGGGAGCGGCTGCGGCAAATCAACCTTGGCCCGATGCATCACAGGGCTGGAGTACCCCGAACGCGGACATGTGATGTATCGAGGGGCCGATATTAGCCGCTTGCGGGGCAAGGGGAAACGCGGGCTTTGCAAGCATATCCAGATGGTCTTTCAGGATGCCAGAGCGAGCCTTAATCCAGGGCGAACAGCCATGCAGCTTGTACAAGAGCCGCTTCAATACATGCATATTGGGAATAAAGGCGAGCGGGAAACGCTCGCTAGGTTCTATCTCCATGAAGTGGGAATTACGGGGGACTTGCTCAGTCGGCGGCCGCCCCAGCTTAGTACAGGCCAATGCCAGCGTATCGCGATTGCCAGAGCGCTGGTGTTGAGGCCGGAGGTGCTTATTTGCGATGAAGCGGTATCTGCACTGGATATGAGCGTACAGGCGCAAATATTGGCACTGCTGCAGCGGCTTCACAAGCAGTTCGGATTCTCGATTCTGATGATTTCGCATGACATCCGAGTGCTCCGATCCTTTTGCCATCATATCGCAGTTATGAACCATGGCAGCTTCTCAGAGGTCAAACGGGCGAGCGCGCTGCTCCATGAAAGCAAACAATCCTATACACAGCTGCTGCTGAGATGCGCAGGAGATATGGAAGAAGGCCTTTATTAAGGAGGGAGTGAATTCGCGATGATCGCCAGCATTTTGGAGACAATCGGCAATACGCCGCTTATAACGATTCCGAACAGCAACAGGGCAAGTGAAGGTCAGGTGCTGTTTAAATACGAGCGATACAATCCTGGCGGAAGCATTAAGGATCGCGCTGCGAATTACATTATTGCGGAAGCCGAGCGCAGGGGACTATTGAGGCCGGGGGGAACAATTATTGAGTCGTCCAGCGGCAATTTCGGTATCTCTCTTGCGATGATCGGCGCGGCCAAAGGCTATCGCGTTATTATCCTGATCGATCCCAAGACGACAAGCGCCAATCTCGCGCTGCTGAAATGCTTCGGAGCCGAGGTCATCGTCGTAACGGACAAGGATGACTGCGGCAGCTATCATAAAACACGAATCGCCCTGGCCAACAAGCTTGCGAGGGAGATCGAGAATTCCTACCGCCCTGACCAGTGCTTCAACCTGCTGAACAGCGAAGCGCATTACAACAGCACGGCGCGTGAAATTATGGATGCCTGCTCCAATGAAATAACGGCCTTCATAACGGCGGTCAGCACAGGCGGCCAATTGGGGGGCATCTCCAAATATCTCAAGACCTTTGCGCCGGAGGTGCAGATTATCGGCGTGGATGCGGCAGGCTCGACGATTTTTGGAGGCCATGCGGATTCCTATCGTATACCCGGCATCGGTCTTGGCTGGACACCGGTTAATCTGAATATGGCACATATCGACTGTGCTTATAAAGTGACGGATGAGCAAGCCTTCCTCACCGCCCGGGCGCTGGCCCGCAATGAAGGCATATTGATGGGGCCCTCCAGCGGCGCTTGCGCACTGGTTGCCCTCAAGCTTGCTCAGGAGCTTGGACCGCAGAAGCGGGTCGTCTGCATGATTGCCGATGGCGGAGAGCGCTACATCCAAACCTTGTTCAATGATGAATGGATGGAGCAGCAGGGGTTCGCGACAGAGGCTGATATCGAAACCGTGCGCTTGATGGCGCGGGAGCTGCAGCCCTGGAGCATGTGTCCCGCCGATTCCGCCAACTATCGGTCAGACCTGATCCAGAGTCTGGATGTTCCCGATTCCACGCTGCGCATGAACGCCGAGGTGCTAGGGCAGGTGGAGTGGAATCAAGGCAGCTCCATCTATATGGACTGATAGATGCGAGAATCGGTGCATGAAGCACACTGGTCTCAGTTCGCAGATGTGAAAGGCCAGTGCATGAAGCACACTGGTCTCAGCTCGCGAATGTGAAAGGTCAGTGCTCTAAGCACACTGGTCTCAGCTCGCGAATGTGAAAGGTCAGTGCTCTAAGCACACAGATCCCAGCTCTCAGATATGAAAAATCAGTGCTCTAAGCACGCAGCTCTCAGATCACGATGTTTCGCCTGATGATGGCGGTCAAGCGCTGCCATTATGGGTGCCTGCTGAAGGGGCTTGCCCTGCGTTGCCGACTGTAAGACGTTTGTTCCGTTTTACAGCTTGAGGGATGCTAGTTTGGTGGGCTGTAAGCGGATTTTACCGCTCTACAGTCGCATTGAGAGTGTCCGGTTTGGATTTGGTTGGCTGGATAAGACGATTTTTCCTGCTTTCGGCGTCTCTCATACTGTTATTTTTTGCTGTAAGACGGAATTTCCCGCGTACAGCACGCAAGATACAGACAACATCTGCAGGCGGCCTCGAAGTAAACAGACATGACGCAGACAGACAAGATGATGCAAGCAGCTCGATGCAAGCAGACATCACGCAGACAGGCAAGATGCTGCAGCCCGATGCAGGCGGTTCGAATCATCGTATGCTGGCAGTTCCCATTGATGAGAAAGCACTTATATGTCGATGATGATTGGCCTCGCATGAAACAGAGGAGACAGAGGCCGGAGGTAATTCGAGATGAGTATGAACCAAGCTATGTCAGCGCCGTTTCTGCGCTTATATGCGCTAGCACTACTGTTCTTCAGCGCCAATTCCATCCTCAATGTCATTGTGCCCCTGCGCATCGAAGCATGGGGTGCAAGCAACAGCGACATCGGGTTCATTATGGGCGCTTATATGTTCACCTGCATGTTTTTCCGGCCATGGGCCGGTCATCTCGTTCACAAGCATGGGCCAGTCATCGTGCTGCGCATTCTGCTTGCCGTGAACGGGCTTGCTCTTATCTTGTATACCTTTACTGGAATGGAAGGATACTTGGCCGCGCGTGTGATGCAGGGGATATGTACTGCATTCTTCTCCATGTCGCTTCAGATGGGCATTATTGACGCGCTGCCAGAGGAGCAGCGTTCCCAAGGCTTGTCACTGTATTCACTGTTCACCTACATGCCGACAATTATCGGTCCGCTCTTAGCGGTCGGGATTTGGGAGTTGGGAGGCGTGAATGGCTTTACAGCCGCGATGATCCTCATCGCGCTGGCGACGGGATTGTTCGGGTACAGCGTGCCTATGCAATTCGCCCAGAAGGGGCAGGGGAATGCCGCACAAGAGCGACTGGGGCTGCGCGGCGCACTGGGCCGGATCGCGGGCAATCGCCCGCTGTTGATCTGCAGCCTGCTGATGCTGCTGGCATCCATCGTGTTCGGCGCCGTGACGGCGTTTATCCCGCTGTATGCCCGGCAAATATCATATGGCCATGCAGGAGTCTACTTGATGATCCAGGCGGGCATTATTGTAGTCGCCCGATTCGCGCTCAGCAAGCGGATACCTTCAGACGGCAAATGGCATGCATGGTTTGTTGGAGCCATCTGCCTGCTTGGCTCTGTCGGGGCATTGCTGCTGTCGTTATCTCAAGCAATGGGCCCGGTCGTCTTCTATGCCGCAGCGGTATCCATCGGTATTGCACAGGCGATGCTGTACCCGACGCTAACCACCTATTTGACCTTTGTTCTGCCCGGCACATCGCGGAATGTATATATTGGGCTGTTCATTGCGACGGCTGATCTCGGCATCTCGATGGGTGGCATGGCAATGGGCCCGATAGCCGACCGTTTCTCCTTCAGCGCCATGTATGCGGTAAGTGCAGCAGTAGGGGTTATCGCGGCGTGTATGGCGGTCTTGAACAGGAGTATGGGAGAGCGCCGGATGCAGCAAGCCGCCGTGCCGGAATGAAAGAAGAAGGGAGGAGCTGTATGTTGCAGGAAATGGACTATCGGATCGTATCAGCGGATGCGGATAGAGGCGCGGAAATTAAGGATTTTGTACTGGCGCAGATGGGCGACCTATACCCGCCAGGCACCTATTATGAGAACCCGCATGATCTGATGTTCTTCGAGGAAGTGTATATCCGGTCCCCGAACGCCTGCTTCTTCATTGCCGAGGATGCCAGTGGCGTCATTATTGGCACAGCAGCGGTCAGGCCGTACGACAGGCGGTTTCCCGAGGTTGAACCTGCTCTGGGGAGCGGGCCCGTCTGCGAAATTGTCAAATTCTATATCCACCCGGATAAACGGAGAAAGGGAATCGGAGCCCGGCTCTATGCACAAGCAGAGAGGTTTGCGAGAGAAGCCGGTTATGCGGAGAGCTGCCTGCATACCTCACTGTACTTGCCGGGGGGCTATCCATTCTGGCAATCTCGCGGTTATTTGCAACGGTATTGGGAATCTGAGGTGATTGTGCACATGAGTAAGAGATGGGGGATGTAGATTAGGAATTGGGAAGAAGAGGGTTTTAGCAGCTGCTAATTTCAGGTATAATTCGTATCGTGTATTAACAATTATGCAACGAATGGGTGGTATGCTTATGAATGAATATACTCTGACTATTAATTTCGATAATTCTGAGTCTAAAAAAACGCATGATAAGTTTAGATTGTTTTTGGGCAAATCAGCTTCTAACGCCAACTCGCCTGCTACTATTGCTTGGATGACCGTCAATCCGATAGAGAGAAACACCATATCGTGGATAGAAGATTACTCGGTTTATTCGCTTGCTTCCTACTCGTCAGCAGAAGTGAGCGCTGTTGAAAGCTTTAACGAGGGGCAGCTCTCTGCCCCAGATGCTCCCATTAATTATCTTCCTCATGACGTTGTTGTGAATGGCGAAGCAATAAGCGGTGCATCGTTGCTCGAAGCCTCGCCCTTACAGCACAATCAAGTTGATTCCGTTACTGACCATGATGGAAAAGTGACCGTATCTATCCAATTAGGCAGTGAAACTGAATCCGGCATCATTAAAGTTGGCGAGCCGATCGAAATCTCAATCGATCAGAATACTACCGAGCTTACGGTCAAGTATGACCCTGCAACGGGAGGGCTCGTCTTCGTCTAGCCCAACCAGGGTGAAGATAGACAGAAATGATGAGAGTAGTGTATGCTCCGCTGAAGCTCTAATGAGCACCTAAGATGAAAGCCGCCAATGTCTTGGACACTGGCGGGCGTTCGCCAAACCACAGAAGCCAAGACACAGATTCATTCCGTGTCCGGGCTTCTTTTTTTCCTATGAAAAGCAGGTACCTGGATGGAATAAGAGCTGCTGTAGCTGCTGCAGGGCCGGAGGATGAAAGCGACACGCGCCCGGAAACAAGTTTGTTAAAAAGTGAAAGAGTTTAGCGATTACTCTTATTTTTGAAAGCGTTTTAATTCGCTATTCTTGATGTACACCGATTAATTCAACAAGGAGTGAGGCCACTATGGGCAAACAAATTAACAGCGCTTACAGTCTGCCAGCTGATCATCCGCCAGACGCTGCCGGGAGCAGGAAATTAAAAGCTGGACGAAGATGGGAAAGTCCGCTCGCGGGTTATCTGTTCATCTCGCCGTGGCTGCTCGGTTTTTTCCTCTTTACCTTCTGGCCCATGATTCAATCCGCGTATTTCTCCTTTACGGAATATTCCCTGCTGGAGGCTCCCAAGTGGATCGGGCTGGACAACTTCAACAAGATCCTCAACGAGGACCGTTTATTCTACAAGTCTCTGGGCGTGACGCTATGGTTTGTGTTCATATCTGTCCCTCTGAAGCTGATGACGGCGCTGCTGGTGGCGGTATTGTTGAACCGCAAGCTCAGGGGCATGCATATTTACCGCACCTTGATCTATTTTCCTTCGCTCGTCGGAACGAGTGTAGCGATCGCAATTCTATGGAGCAACATGCTCGGAACTGACGGATTCGTCAACAAGCTTCTCTCCTATGCCGGAATCGAGGGGAAAAGCTGGATCGGCAGCCCGGATACGGCGCTTGGAACGTTGATCCTGCTGGCGATGTGGCAGTTCGGCGCTTCGATGGTTATTTTCCTGGCCGGACTTAAGCAGATATCGGGAGAGCTCTATGAAGCGGCATCGGTTGACGGTGCATCCAGGATCAGACAGTTCAGAACGATTACGATTCCGCTGCTGTCGCCTGTTATTCTCTTCAATCTCGTATTGCAGACGATTGCGGCATTCCAGATGTTCACGCAGGCGTTCGTCATTACGAAGGGCGGACCGATCAATTCGACTTATATGTTCGCTCTCTATCTCTATGAGAAGGCATTCGGAAGATTGGAGATGGGTTATGCGTCCGCGATGGCTTGGATACTGCTTCTGATAATTGGCGCTGTTACGGCACTGATCTTCTTCTCCTCTAGGTATTGGGTATTCTACGCAACGGATGGGGGCAAATCGAAATGAACAGGTTGACATGGAAAAGTTTGCGGCGCCACGGTCTATTGCTTGTGCTTAGCCTCTTCATGATATATCCGGTCGTTTGGTGGATCAGCGCTTCCTTTAAGTCTAATGAAGAAATGAGTTCTCCAGGTCTGATCCCGATCAAGGCTACGATAAACAATTTCATCGAAGGCTGGCATGCCGTTCCGGGATTCAGCTTCACGCATTTCTATGCCAACACCTTCCTGCTTATTGCGGGCGTGCTGTTTACGACACTTATTTCCTGCAGTCTGGTTGCCTTCGGCTTCTCAAGGCTGGATTTCCCGCTGCGCTCCTTCTGGTTCTCGATCGTGCTGATGACCGTGATGCTGCCCAATCAAATTACGCTCGTTCCGCAATACGCCATGTTCAACGATTTTGGCTGGGTCAACACGTATCTGCCTTTCATCGTTCCGCATAGCATGGCAGGAGGAATCGGAGGGGCGTTCTTCATCTTCCTGCTCGTGCAGTTCATCAGGGGAATTCCTTCGGAGCTGGATGAAGCGGCCAAGATCGACGGCTGCTCCTGGTTCGGCATCTACTTCCGGATTATTATGCCGCTCTTGAAGGCGCCTCTGGTGACGGTCGCGATCTACTGCTTTCTGTGGAACTGGGACGACTTCCTCGGCCATCTGATCTACATCAATGATGTGGATAAATATACGGTTGGCCTGGCGCTCAGAATGATGATCGATACGAGCTCGACGGCGCCTTGGGGCCAATTGTTCGCGATGTCTCTCGTATCCGTTCTGCCCGCCGTGCTTATCTTCTTCTTCGCGCAGCGTCACATCGTAGAAGGTGTTGCAACGAGCGGCTTAAAAGGCTAGAATGCACAATACAGTGAGCTGCCTGCTTGAAGAACAGCAGGAAGGCTGGCTCTAACCATATAAACGCAGTGCCGCCTTATGTGCGTGGTCCAAAACCGCCGCCATGCAGCGCCGCGCCGCGCGCTGGGAACTGCGCGCCGTGCGGCGCTGGGGACGGCGGCATTCGTTTATCGTTGGCGAAGGGGGTAAGGGCTATCCGCCGTTTCATTCAACCATTCAAGAACTTTCAGATCGGTCATGTTTTTTTCGGCAGCTTCGCCGGATTTATTATCGTTGTTCTTGTAATCGTAATCGGTGTCAGCTATCAATTTTCTGTTCGCGAGATGGTCAGAAGCACCTCTTATTACCAGCAGAACAATCTGAATCAGCTCGACAAGCAGCTGAATATTCAGATGACGGAGATCGAGAACATCTCGCTGGCGATATCCCGCAACAGCAATTTGCAGGCGTATATGGACAAGAAGGAAGCGGATTCCTATACCCGGTTCAAGAATGCTTCGCGCATGACCTTTGACCTGTCCAATATCGCCTTCAGCATGCCGATTATTCAATCGATCCGCGTCTATGTCGATGATCCGCCCGGCTCGGACGTTCAGGGGCCAGTCAGGTTCATTGAGCTGGGAGAGCTGAATCGGGAGCAATGGCACGGCACGGTGGACAATTCCGATTTCTCATGGATCGGCCAGCATGTCATCACGACGAATAAAGGGGATGTGCCCGTTATTAGCTTCGCAAGGAAAATTTATACACCGGGCTATGAATATAAAGCATTGGTTGTATTGGATATTAAAGCTAGCGATATCATTAAGCTCATTCAAGGGGAGGATCCCCATTCCAACCGGGTATTATTGGATTTGGGGCTAAGGGCGGTAACCTACACCGGCGACATTCGCTCCCAGCAATATATCGATACGGTTCAGGATCTCATTGACAACTATCAAGTGAATATGAACAGCAAAGGGAATATCCGTTATCACGATTCGCTGGTCGTCTGGTCCAAGCTGTTCAGCTCGGACTGGATTCTGATGGAGGTGACGCCATGGTCGAAGATTACGAAGGGCAGCGTCAGAACGGCAATCGTATTATTTTCGATCGGGCTGATCGCGGTTATTATTGCGCTCGTCATGACGCTGATTCTGGCCAAGCAATTCACCAAGCCGATCATTATTTTGCTCAAGAGCATGAACAACTTCTCGCTGGGCAAGAAGGACAAGCCTGATGTCAACGATTATCAGAATGAGTTCGGGGCGCTGTTCAAAGGGTATGCCGTTCTGGTGGACCGGACGACAGAATTGTACGCCTCTCTGGAGGAGCAATACCGGAAGCAGAAGGAAGCGGAGATTCAGGCTTTGCAGGCGATGATCAACCCCCATTTTCTGTACAACACGCTGGATCAATTGAACTGGATGGCGATCGAGGCGGGCGAGGAGAAAATGAGCCGTGTGCTGGAGCTGATGGGCCGGATGTTTCGAATCGGGTTATCGAACGGCGAGAGCATGATTACGGTGGAGAAGGAATTAACCCATCTGGAATGCTATTTGCAGATTCAGCAAATTCGCTGGGGGGAGAACCTCGGCTATGCCATCGATGTGCCGGAGCCGATCAGGGCGATGTACATCCCCAAGCTAACCCTGCAGCCTTTTGTCGAGAATGCGATCATTCACGGGTTTCATGGGCGGGACACAGGGCTGATCGTGATTACGGCTGTCCAATCCCAAGGGGATATCCATTTCACAATAAGCGACAATGGAGTAGGCATATCCGGCAATTGGCAGCAGCAGAAGCAGCGCAATACGGGCGGATACGGCATACGCAACGTGAGAGAAAGAATGATTGCTTATTATGGCCCAGCTTACGATATCGGCATCAGCAGCAATCCGAATAGGGGCACTCTGGTTTCGGTACGGATACCCGAGGTGACGGAGAAGCCAGCCTTGGCAGGAGGTTCATATGTGGAAAATAGTCATAATTGATGACGATCCCCGTGTTCTCAAAGGGATGAAAAACGCGATTCCATGGGAAGAGCTGGGAGCGCAGTGGGTTGGCGAGAGCATGGATGGCGAGCAGGGACTGGCATTGGTCAGAAGAACGCAGCCGCACATCGTATTGACGGACATCTATATGCCGGTCATGAACGGGATCGAGATGATCGAGCAGCTGCGCTCCGAGCAATACGAGGGGGAAATCGTTATTCTGAGCGGCTATTCGGACTTTAACCATGCCAGACAAGCTTTGCGCTTGAACGTGAACGATTATTTGTCGAAGCCGGTTACGATCCAGACGATAAGAGAAGTGCTGGGCAAAGTCATCGCGGACTTGGAGGGGGAGCGGCTCAGGCATGCCGAGCAGCAGCGGCTTGAAGATAAGCTGCTTATGTACGAGCCGTTCGTCATGAAGGAATGGATCAAATCCGTTCTGACGGGGACGGCAACCCCCGAGCTTGCCCGGCTGAAGGAAGCCGAAGCGCTGCGGGCGAAATGGGAGAAGCAGAGCCATGTCGTGCTAGGCCTGCATATTAACAGGGCGGATAAAAAGCCGCTAAACGCCGCTGCCGATCAGAGCGAGGGGGATGGAGCCGCGCTTATTGGCGTTCTGAGCGCCGCCCTGCTCGAAGAGCAGTTGGACTGCGAGTTTATCGAGCTGCACAGCCATCACAAAGCGGTAATCATTCACTATGACCGGGACGTGCCCCCTAACGAAGCGTTGACGCAGATTCGCGGGACGGGCATGCGGATGATTCGGAGCGCGGCCAGTTATCCAGAATATAAGGTTTGTGTCGGTGTAGGCTCCTTGAAGCCGAATTGGCAGGAAATTGCCGATTCTGCGGAAGAGGCCTTCTTCTCCATTGCGGCCAATTATTCGCTGCAATCCAATGACAGCTATATGGTGGAATACAGCGCGGTCGCGAACCGTCCGCTGACGATGGCAGGAGTACGGAAATCGGTTGGCCATATTAAGTTCTGCCAACAACTATTGGAAGGACTGCAGCATTCGCGGCTGGAGCAAGTCCGCAGGGCTATAGAAGCGTATCGGGAGAAGCTGGAGGATGTCGCGCTTGCGCCGCCGGATATTGTCATGCTGGGAACGGAGATCTGGGCGATTCTGGCCTATTCGCTCTATGACGTCGGCATTTTCCTTGATGATATGTTCCCGGAGCTTGATCTCAAGCAGCAGTTAAGCCCGATCTCCACTTCAGGCCAGCTAATGGACTGGCTGCTGCGGAAGGCTGAGCTGATCTGCGGCAGCCAGCAATGGGATGAGAACTTGAAGCATAAGCAGGCCGTCGAATTCATGATCCAATATATTCATGAGCATTATGCAGACAATATAACGATCCAGTCCTTATCGAACGAATTATTCATCTCCAGATATTATCTCGGGCAGATCTTCAAGAAAGCAACCGGGGATTCCTTCAACCATTATTTGACCAAGGTGCGGATAGCCAAGGCGCGGGCGATGATTCTGGAAGGCAAGCTGCTGATCTACGAAATCGCGGAAAAGGTAGGCTTCAAGAATGTGCCTTATTTCAGCACGCTGTTCAAAAAGCATACGGGCCTCAACCCGACGGATCTGCTGAAATAATCCCCGCGCCGCATAGTTTGTTAAAACTCGAAAGTTTTTGTGTATCCTTCGTATTTAGGTCGAAATGTAAACGCTTTATAGTTAAGTTGCAAGCCAATTCAATTCACAAGGGGGAGTAAGCGTTGAAGAAATTATCGAGAAGCGTGACGTTGTCCATTGCGGTTTGTATGGTGTTCGTGTTGCTGGCCGCCTGCGGTTCGAACAATGAAACGCCGTCCTCGGCCGAGAAGCCGGGCGAAGGAGCGGGTAATGCCGAATCCGCCAAGCTTCGCATTGTCTGGTGGGGCTCGCAGGCGAGGCATGATGCGACGAAGATGGTGCTCGACCTGTATACGAAGAACAATCCCGGCATTACATTCGAACCGGACTTCTCCGGCTTCGACAGCTATTGGGACAAGCTCGCAACCCAATCAGCGGCCAAGAACGCGCCGGATATGATCCAGATGGACGCCCAGTACTTCAATGAGTACGCCGCGCGCAATCAACTGGCTGATCTGTCCTCGGGCATCAACGTGAATGATCTGGACCCGAATCTGCTCAGCGCGGGGAAATATCAGGACAAGCTGTTCGCTATTCCGATCGGCAGCAATCCCTTCGGCATTGTATATAACAAGGCGGCGATTGAGAAGATGGGCTTCGGCGCACCGGGGGATAACTGGACATGGGATGAGCTGTTCCAGCTGGCGCGCGACATCCAGCCGAAGCTGGAGAAGGGGAAATATGCGCTGCGCGATTTCACCGTCGATGGCGAAGTGTACGAGATGTTCCAGTTAAGCAAAGGCAAGGGCGCGCTCTCCACACCCGACGGCAAGCTGAACGTCGATGAGGCAACGTGGCTGGAGTGGTGCAAGGTGTTTGCCGAGCTGAGAGCGGAGGGCGTCGTCCCGCCTGCGGAAATATCGGTATCCGAGAAGAAATACGATCCGCAGCTTGACCTGCTGCTGAATGGCAAAGTATTGATCAAGCAAAGCTACGCCTCGGATTATCCTTCATGGGAAAGCGTGCAGCCAGGGGTGTTCGGTCTGGCGAAAGCGCCAAGAAGCACACAAGCCGGAGGGTACATCAAGCCGGCCATGTATTGGGCGATAAGCGCAAATTCGGATCATATTGAGCAGTCCAAGAAATTTATCGACTTCTTCATCAATGACAAGGAAGCAGCGGACATACTTGGTGTTACCAGGGGCGTACCTGTATCGACCCAAATTCTCGATTATTTGCAGCCGAAGCTCAATGACGCAGCCAAGGCCCAGCTCGGTCTAATCAATGCGACCAAGGCCGACGCCAATCCGTTCACGGTCGGGCCCAAAGGTTTCGGAATCTTCATCGTCGATTTCAACAAGGTAGGCGCCGAGGTCATCTTCGACCGGATTACGCCGGAGCAGGCTTATCAGGATATCGTCAAACATTGGGAAGCAGACATCAAATAAGCGGATGGAGAGGAGAGGATGGCAGCAATGAATAGACAGCTAAGCGGAATTGTCGTTCCGATATTTACCCAATTCAACGCGCAGGGCGGCATCGATCTTGAAGCGATGGAAGCCCATATGGAAGCCCTTATTGAAGCCGGAGTGGATGCCATCTTCGTTGGCGGATCGGCGGGTGAATTCATTGCGCTGGACCTGGAGGAGCGGGAGCTTATAGCCGAACGATTAATGGAGCGAACGGCCGGCAGAGTTCCTTTCCTGATTCATGTAACCGCTTCAAATCTGCGTGACAGCCTCAGGCTGGCCGATCACGGAAGAGCGCTCGGCGCAGACGCGCTGGTCGCCGTATCCCCCTGGTTCTGGAAGCATGACGACGAATCGTTGGCGGGCTTCTTCGGAGCGATAGCCGAGCGGGTTCAGGATACGCCGCTGTATCTCTATAATATGCCGCATACCGGCAATGATCTGAAGCCGGAGCTGGTGCAGCGTTTAGTCGGGGAGTACAGCAATATTGCCGGGCTGAAGAACAGCCAGGACGATATGCTCCGCACGATGGCCTATTCGGCTATGCCGGACACCACCTTCTTCACAGGCTCGGATATAACCGCGCTGTACGCGCTGTCCCATGGCACGGATGGCATTATATCCGGGATGATCAATATCGTGCCCGAGCGCTTCGTCACCTTGAAGCGGGCGGTAGACTGCGGCGACAGCGCAACAGCGCTGAACTGCCAGATGGACTTGCATAAGTATGCGCAGCTGTTCGCCGGAGATATCCGGAAAATGAAGGCCGGAGCGGAAATAGCGGGATACGGCTCAAGACGCTGCAGAGAACCGCTCGGCACGCTGTCGGATGCGGATTACGAGGCGCTTCGGCTGACCTTGGTGAAGGAGCTGGCGCTATGACATATGCGATCGAGGATCTGAAAGGAATCGTGCCGCCCTTGTTCACTCCGCTGAACGAGGATGAAACGCTCGATGAAGGCAGCTTCGTGAAGCTGATTCATCATTGTCTGGAGGGCGGTGTCCACGGCTTGTTCCCGATGGGCTCGGCCGGAGAAGGGACCAATGTAAGCAGAGAGGTGTGGGAGCGTGCGAATGTGCTGTGCCTGCAAGAGGCAGGCGGCAAGATCCCTGTCTATTGCGGCGTCATCGATGTCTCCACACCCCGTGTAATCGAGGGCATCAAGAGGCTGGAGCAGCATGGAGCGGAGTATGTGGTGGCGACGCCGCATTTCTATATGAACACCTCCTGCCAGGAGGAGATTATCCGGCATTTCGAGGCGATAAGCAGCAAGACGGCAGCCAAGATGCTCGTCTACAACATCCCGGCACTAACACAAGTGAACATCCTGCCGGAAACGGTGCTGGCGTTGTCGCGGATCGATAACGTTGTCGGATACAAGGATACTTGCGGCAACTGGGATCAGCATTTCAAGACGCTGTCATTGCTTGCGGACACGGATATGCGGATTTTCTGCGGCGGGGAAGAGCTGTGCGGGCCAAGTCTCTTGTTCGGCACTCACGGGAGCATTGCGGGACTTGCGAATCTGTATCCGAAGGTATTCGCTGAAATTTATGAAGCCGCTCAGCAAGGGGATGCTGCCCGCACCAAGGAGCTGCAGCAGCAGATTATTAGCATCAAGCGAATATGCGGGATTGGAAGCTCTTGGCTGACCGGGATGAAATACGTGATGCACAGAATGAATCTGGGCAATCCCAAGGCGTCCATGCCGGTTGAACCGCTTCTCCCTGAAGAGAAACGGCA
The DNA here is from genome assembly GCF_019443105.1 of Paenibacillus oenotherae. Taxonomy (GTDB): domain Bacteria; phylum Bacillota; class Bacilli; order Paenibacillales; family Paenibacillaceae; genus Paenibacillus_Z; species Paenibacillus_Z oenotherae. The sequence goes on along the minus strand of NZ_JAHZIJ010000002.1, from coordinate 56,137 downwards.
AATCGATGCTTTGCTTGAAGAGCTGAGCAGATGAATGAAAGCAATTTTGGAATGGAATGAACGTAGTCGAAATGAATGTAATCGAATTGAATGAAAGCAATCAGTATGAATGAACGTAATTGATATGAATGCTCAATGAATGAGGAAATGAAGGCGGTGCAACGAATGCAGCAGGAAAGTGGAAATATGAAGGGAATCCGGCACATTAGCGACACAACGATATTGAACAACGGCGTGCGGATGCCTTGGTTCGGGCTTGGCGTATTCCAGGCGAATGACGGGGAAGAGGTGAAGCAGTCCGTCTTGTCCGCGATCAAGGCTGGTTATCGCAGCATAGATACGGCGGCAGCTTATGATAACGAGCTCGGAGTCGGGGAAGCGATTCAGCAGTGCGGCATTCCCCGGGAGGAGCTGTTCATCACGACGAAGCTGGCGAATCCTGATCAAGGATACGAGAGCGCTTTGAAGGCATTCGAGGACAGCCGCGGCAAGCTGCGGCTGGATTACATCGATCTGTATCTGATTCATTGGCCGGTTAAAGGGAAATATAAGGAGAGCTGGCGGGCGATGGAGAAGCTGTACGGCGAAGGACGAATTCGCGCCATCGGCGTAAGCAATTTCCAGACCCATCACTTGCAGGATCTGATGGAAGGAAGCGCGGTCGTGCCTGCCGTTAACCAGGTGGAGCTGCATCCCCGCCTCTCGCAGCGGGAGCTAAGACAGTTCTGCGCCGAGCACAATATTCAGATCGAAGCGTGGAGCCCGCTTATGAAGGGCCAGCTTCTGGACAATGAAACCATAGTGCAGTTGGCGGAGAAGTATCGTAAAACACCGACGCAGATCATTCTGCGGTGGGATGTTCAGAGCGGAATCGTCACGATTCCCAAGTCTGTGAAGGAGGCGCGCATCCGCGAGAACGCGGACATCTTCGATTTCGAGCTGTCCGATACGGATATGGAGGCTATCGATGCGCTGAATCTTGACCAGAGGATCGGCCCCGACCCGGACAACTTTGATTTCTAGCGCTGCTTCTTGGGAGAAGCTTTTTTCTTGGGTGAAGTCTGACCCGAGCAGGTGTGTTGTTTCGCCGTAAGCAGGCATTTCCGCGTTACAGTAAGGATGGGGAGCGGCTAGAGGCGCTGTAAGCCGGAAAAATCGTGTTACTGCTCCATCAAAGTCAATCTGGACGCTCTTCCTGCCGCTTTAAACCGGAAAAACCTGCTTACAGAGCAACAAACTAACATCTCACTGTCTGTAAGCTGGAAAAACCTGCTAACAGCTGCGCTTGATGAGCCGAATCGCACAAGCGGCACAGATCCCGCTATCTGAAAGCTGGAAAAACCGGCTAACAGCTGCGCTTGGTGAGCCGAATCGCACAAGCGGCACAGATTCTGCTATCCGAAAGCTGGAACGATCGGCTAACAAGCTGGCTTGATGAGCCGAATCGCACAAGCGGGAGCTGCAGCTTGTGGCGGACTAGCTTGTATATCGAGCAGCGGCGTTTCGAGGAGAGTTTGCTGGTGGAGAATGCGGTTCGGCACGGCATTCTGAGGCTGACGAGAGGCGGGACGGCAGCATATTCGGATTGATCGGCAGGCGGATGAGGTTCATTTGACCATACCCGATACGGGCATTGGCATGAATGACGAGTATTATTGAAGGAACGCTTAGTAGGTGAGCATGTCTAGTTTATGGAACGTCACCCTTGGAGGGTGGCGTTTTTCGTGTATGTGCTGCGTGGGCTGGTTCTCTTGAAAAGCTAAGCAAGTTCAGAAAATGCACCTTTATCAAGGGTGAACTGAAATGTAATTAAAAAGATCGTCAATCCAGCAATCCAAGCGTTTCATACACCTGTATCGTGACGATGCCGTTATGCATCAAATGATGGTCGCTTTGAAATTGAAGGAGCGCTGCCGTTGTGTCGGAACGGAATTTGCCGTCGCAAATGCCTTTGAAATAACCGGCGCTCTTCAACCGGGACTGGACTAGCTGCACATCCCCACCGACGTCCCCCTCCGCCAAATTCCTTGGCTCATGATTCGGATCTCCCAGCACATGTCCGTGAATGGTCACTTTCGTGCCCAGCGGAATGATTTCGTACAGCTCCATGACATCGCTATTGCGCATGCGAATACAGCCGTGGCTCAAATGCTGCCCTATGGAGTACGGCTTATTCGTACCATGTATTCCGTAGCTGCCCCATGGAACATTTAACCCTAGCCAGCGGGGCCCGAAGGAAGCTCCCCAATCCTTCCCCTTATACACGACCTGATATTCTCCAATCGGGGTAGGCGTTGATGGATTTCCAACGGCAATCGTATAGGTTTTAAACTTTTGTCCTTGCGCTCGCACAATTAACTGGTGATACAGCGGGTAAACATCAATCGAATAGATCCCTTGGTCGGCCACAATCGGCAGCGATGGATCGGCATAGGCAGGATGGACGATAACGGTCCCGTGCATAATTACGATTAGGGCTGCCGTTACAATGACGCGAAGAATGCCCGTCCCATTTTTTTTCAGCAATCGAATCACCTTTTTGGATTTATTATTCCAGCCTCCTTTAGTATGGCGGACATGATTTTCAATTATGAAAAAAATCCCCCTCGGCGCGATGGCAGTGGGGGATTAGCAGGGGCATCATTATCCTTGCTGCATCATCGACTGGCTTTGCTGCATGGAGGCCGGCATCTCCGAATAGGTTTTCTGGCACATCATATTAGATATTCGAGGGATGTAAATGACCTCTCCGGCACTTAATTGCTGCGGATTGGCCAGTTGCGGGTTGGCCTCCTCAAGAATGGCGACAGGCATATTATATTTGTGTCCCACCGCAGCTAAAGTGTCCCCTTTCTGCACCTGATGCTGCGCGAATAACATGTCGTCGGATTTTCCATCTCTAAAGAATGGGAAGAAAAACGGAGAAAAGAAGAAAAATGGAAACAAAAAGCGCCGAGGAAAAAAGGGATGGGCGAACGGGCGAAAGAAGGGACGTCCGAATCCTCCACCAAAGCCGCCGCCGGGAACAAATCCACGATCCATTAACAATACCTCCATAGAATAAATAGTCATTTGTCTCTATAGTGTATTGCTGTCGATTCTGATGGGTTCCATAGCCGGGAGTATTTCATTGGTTATTCCGAATATTTTTCTATAGGTGTTTCTTTTGTTCCATTGATTACAACAAGGTCCTGAATACGCCATGGGGAATGAACGAATTGACGGTCAAGCATGAAGCGGAGTTCGATGCGCTGTTTCTTCCTGTCTTTATACCGAAGCATGGCTTTCATTGCAACAGAGGAGAATAACGTATCATCGGAATATTCGGTTTCTCGCGTCTTGATCATTCGTATAGAGTCGATGGAGCTAAATGCTCGAAGAAGTTGTGCCTCTGTATCCCGAGGTGTTCCTTCAAGAATTAAGCGGATCAATTCGTCATCATGGAGATTCACTGCGCCAACCAGATTCTGGACAAGCGTGTGCGGGGAGGCAGCATTGAAGTAGGCCCTCAAATTCCCGCCCGCTTTAAGAACCATCAACTGGTGATCGGGGTCTGGCTCGTCAGACCGGTGAGTTGTACTGTTCAGAAAATGAACGCAGAAATGACCCGAGAAATCATTATCCGGTATGCCGTCTCCTCCGTGAGGCATTCCGTTCATGGAGGCGGCAATCCAATTATTATTCGAGCCTGCGAGTACTGCTTTGCGATCCCAGCTCCATTTGCCCTTAAAAATTTGTTTCATAATTTTTGTATCCTCTTTAGTTAACGGTTGTACATCCGCATGAGCGCTTCCGGCCCGCCGCTGAACACGAAAGGTTAAGCCCGATTCCAAATCCTTGATGGAAAACACGGCTTTGCGTGTAATGATCCGCTGAGCTTCTTCCCAGTCGATTATTTTCCCGAAATGCTGTCTTCTCAACATGGATGCTTTCTGCAGCAATTTGGCTGCGGCAGCTTTGTGCAGGACGAGGCGACGGGATGAACGCTCATCCCATAGATTACCAGACCGCTCTAAGCGATAATGCTCTAATTGCGAGCCCGTCCTCAGCGTAACATATATATCTGTCAAGTAGGGGGCATGTGCAAGTGTAATGAATTCCGTTGGCAAAGAAAGTATGGAACTGTCTATCGCATGCATTGTTTGGTATACGGAAGCCGGGCTCGAACGAACCGTTAATGTCATATTGTCAGGGTCTGGATATGCGGCACTGCATAATAACAATATTGTCAGCAAAACAGCAGTGCTCCTAAGCAACGTCCCTTGCAATGCGTTATCCTCCTTCCTCAGGAAGTTTTTTATCATCATTCACTTTTCCCGTAACTTGATGTGATCATTCAGATGGATCGGTTGGTTTTTCGTTTCATTTGTTAGATTCAAATTTCGTACGAATTAGCTCGCTTCTCCCATTAAGCACTTCCAGCATGATCGACGCGCCCAGCTTGAAGCCATAAGCAAATGATGCGGTTGTATCCATGTCGTGTATTTGAGCGTGCTGGTCCAATAAATCAATGAGCTTATCATAGTCCTCTTTTGTTAATTTTGCCCTCCATTTGTCCATTTCATCGTTAATTTTATTGCCGGAAACGCGATATTGCGAGTCCTTAGTAGCAGCATGCGCACTAAGCAGCAAATTGTCATTGTAGAGGTGTTCTATAATGCTTTTCATATCGGATTGTTCCTTTCTGCGGGAAGGTTGATAGTTTATTATGGAAAGTATGTAGAATTGCGAAAATCGAAATCATGTCCCAAACCATTGTATATCATGAAGTTTTTATATTTTACTTTTATGCAATTTTCGTATAATTAGATTTTATTTGTTGATAAATATAAACATAAAAATCAAGGATTTATGTGAAGACGAAAACATGACACAAAAGCAATTGGCAGTCTTTTTGAATTCTACACAAAGGCTATTTGCATTTTTTGAGAACGATTTGTTACAAAGGGTGAAAGGGCGTTTAGTCGATTTATTTTGATAATGATTTAATCTCTAGTCCATAACATCTTCAATGTCCTCATCTTTAAAAGTGGATACTAGTACGATTCTTGTTGCATTTATTCCTTCATCAAATATCATGTTGTTCCAAAGGCTTTTAGGCTTAATAAAGCCAAGATTGGATACAAAAGAGGGGAATTTTTTCATAGTAACAGGGTGAGCGATACGAACCTTTCCATCAGTAAAATCTTTACACTCCTGTGGTAAACCAAGAACATCTTCTAGTTTTTCAGTCACAGTTATCTCTCCTCTGAACCTTTATTTGTTATTCATAGCAATAGGTGATGGGAGCTATATTTTGCCCCCCCCCCCCCATATGGACAATGAAAAAATATTCGTAAGTTTCTTCGTATTTTTCATTCCTAATGTTCACTTCAGGAAACTTCTTCATAGACAAAAACAATTCTCCTTAGCAGTTAACATCAGTTATATTACATAAGTAGACAATTTAACTCGTATTTCGCAAAATATATAGTTACATTTATTTACTTATTATCGAATATAAAGGTCATTTGCACCATTTTACACAACTATATTTGGTTATATAATGCAATTATAATATATTTATTGAAAAATAAGGAGGATATTAAAATGAAAAAAAGTCGTAGTTTTATTTCTTGTTTTGATTTTGTCTATCTCCATCATTCCGTTTGCTTCAGCTTCAGCTGCAACGGTAGTAGAACCTCAGTTGGAATCCCTAGCATCATCTAGTCCCGATTTTGATTGTGAAGTTGTAATATCACCTTTCGGTGGCGTTACTGGGAAGTGGGATTTTAACTACTCTGGTAAAATTATTACTTTCGTTAACTTAGTCATGGAATTGCAATACCGTAAGAACTTCTTGTTTGCTTGGGAAGAGGTTGATAGTGAAACCTTTATATATGCTGGGGGTCAAGGAAGCAATGAGTCCAATCAATCTTATTTCATGCCTACTGATGCAGGGCAATACCGAGTAAAAGTTTCAGGAACCATTACTAACACGACTGGCTCAAACTATATCATTCATTACTCTGGACAAAAGTATTTTGATGGAGAATATACAGTTGGTGGTTAACCATTGAATAATTTAGCAAAGAATTAGAGCCTATCTATTGGGTATGGTATAATCCCACTAGATAGGCTAATCTTGGGGGTGTATCTTGATGTATAAAAAAATTGTTAGCGAAAGAATCTATATAAGAACAGGCATATTGGAAAATTTGTACGCACTATGGTTTAAAGAAAACCCTATGTTGGTTACCACCAAAGAAATGTTCTATCAGCAATCTGATATTGAGCAACATAAGGCGATTGTTTACCTATTGGACAAAGGGTTAATTGAAGTTAAGCCATTGAAAGATTCTTCGGATGAAATTACAATTACGATTACAACTGACGGAATTGATGCTTTTGAAAAGAGGGTGCTTGAAGATAATCTAGGTTGGGGAATCATCTTAGAGAACACTAAAGAAGATTGACCGTATGGGAATGGAAGAAGCCTTACCACGTGGTATGACAATTCACCGAGTCGAAATCGCAAAGCTTGACCTCCACCGCTGGTGTGAGCAGAGGAGAAAAATCGACCACGAAGCCATCAAAAACGCACTATAAACGATGTGTAATTGGCATGAAAAGAGTATCAATTACCCTCGATACCGATTTTAGTTGAATGCAACCGCAATCGACTAAGTGGAATAAATCAAGCACTGATTTTGAGGTTGAGCCTAAAAAAATGGAGAGTCTTTTGACTCTCCAACTTAAGAACATCGTGTTCGGGTGTTTAATAGATTCCAACAAATGACCTTGGGTTAACTAATTGATCAAACCATTCTGAAATCGTGACATCATCTAGTCCCATACTATACACGACACCACACAACCACTCTAACTCCGCAGTCGGGTAGCAAATCTCTGGAATAGGGCCTATTGGAGTGTCCTCTACACGGTGCAACATAAAATGCATGCTGCCGCCTGTGTCAACGACCTTTTGCAGCACATCTAGCACCGAAGCGCGGGTTGTTGTTGAGTGATGCTCGAATGGGCCTTGCCGTCAAACGTATATTGCATTAGGCAATATGATGACTGCTGCCGCACGGATTGGTATTGATTCTTGTCCGATTGAAGGAGTTAACAAGGAGAAGATTAGCGATGTATTAGTTGCAGAAGGAATAATGGACTCTGAACATTATGGCGTTTCAGTTATGGCGGCTTTTGGCTATAGATTGCATGCCCCGACTGACAAGACACGTCGATGCGCGCAGGAAGTAGTGGCGTGGGTGGAGTAACGCAGAATTATTTCACAGCTATTTCAATAATAGGGGTTAAGCTTAGCAGGTGTTGAAGAAGCCCATTTTCTACCGCCAGACTGAAAAAGTTCGGTATCAGTAAAGTCAGCCCTGAGCAAGAAAGGCGGGGCGGTAATCTGTGAGAATTCGACACATAACACGGCGATCAAGAAAGAATAGTGCACTCAAAGGGTTCAAAAAAGAAGACATCGGTCCCATAAATGGGATACGGATGTCTTCTTTTTTGTACCTGCAACATGCCAGCCCAGAAAAAACATAAGCTCGTCAGTGGCCTCGTGCTTGGCGGGGATTTTTTGAGCACATGTCAAGTTTGAAATATCACGTTGCTGGTAGTTTTTTATTGATGTATTATCTTGTAGATCCATGTTATGTTCATCGAAGAATATATTTCTTATCATTTATTTATAGTAAAAAAACTACCCTTGCAAAGGAACAGAATCCGTATGCTATATAAAAAAAGTTTATTTTTCAAATTACTGGTCGACATACTCATTGCTGTCGTATTACCATTTGCACTATCCAATCTGATCTCGTATAAAATGACATCGGATTCGGTAGAAGAGCAGGTTATCGCGCTCAACCAGAATACGATGGAGATCGGCATGGACAATATGAAACGTTATTTGACTAACCTTAACAGATTGTCGGTTGCGTTCTATAATGATCAAACGCTTATGAAATATTTGCGCGCTAAGGAGACGGCCCCATTCCAAATGCTTTACATTACCGATAAGGTCTCAAACTTATACAACAGCTATTCGGAATTAAAAGCGGTACGTTACGTTAGCGCGGGAAGCGGTCAGACGTACTTGAACTCGCATTCTGCGCTGTTGGAGTTATCTCTTAAGCTATCCCCTTCGGAAATTCCGAAGAAAGAGGGGGAGAACTGGGATATAAACCGGGGGTATGAAGTGTTGATGCTTGGCGAGGAGAGAGTGTTGGCTTTCCACAAGCCGCTCGTCGATTACCCGAAGCCTGATGTTCTCGGTCTCGTTTCCCTTTATGCAGGACAAAAAGAAATCTCTGAAATCATTCGTCCGTTATCCGATGGCCATAGGGGAGAGGCGGTATTTCTTCATATTCAAAAGCAATTTAAGCTGCTTTATGCATCCAGCCTGGAACCGGCCATGGAATTTGACGGGCCGGAGTCTCAACCGGAGCATTGGGGTGCTCGAGGTTATGTGAATGGACAACTTGACGGAAGAAAAGGAGTGTTTGTGTACGTTCAGGGCCAGTATCAGGATTTACCGTTGTCCCTCGTCAAATTCGTACCAGCCGATATCATTAATGGGGCGGCTGAACGGACCTTAAACTTTACTTTGGTTCTTCAACTCATCGCGCTCTTTTTTCTAATCCTGCTCGCTTCCATCTTATCTTATCGGACGATTGTTCCGATTAAGAGACTGCTGCGCAACATCGTGCAATTAGAATCAGGCAATTTCCGCGTTAGGGAGACTTCTGGGCGTATGGACGAGATCGGTGTGTTGGAACAGCGTTTCCAAACGATGGTCGGCAGGCTGGACGACTTGATCAACAATGAATACCGCAGCCGATTGGAGCTTACGACGGCAAGGCTCAAGATGCTGCAGGCGCAAATCAATCCTCATTTTTTATATAATACTTTGCAATCAATCGGAACGATGGCACTTCGCCACCGCGCCGATGATATCAGTGATAAGATCGCCGATCTCGGTGCAATTATGAGATACAGCATGGATTTGAAATCGGAAACGGTGCGCCTTCAACAGGAAATCGAGCATATCGAACACTATTTGTCATTGCAAACGGGCAGATTCAAAAATAAGCTCTCTTATACACTGTCCTGCCCCAGCGAGGCGCTGTCCATTAGTGTTCCGAAGATGATCCTGCAGCCGTTGGTGGAAAACAGTATTATACACGGCATAGAAAAGGGCACGGGAACAGGAACGCTTCATATCAGCATTGAGCTTGGCCGAGATCTCGTGATTCGTGTTATGGATAACGGGAAGGGAATCGAGCCTGAAGTGCTGGAACGAATCAGATTGAGTTACGATAAGCGTCAATTGCAAGGACCGGATGAAGGCGGTATCGGGCTCCTCAATGTGTTGCACCGGTTGCATTTGTCTTACGGACCGGATTTCGAATGGGACATAAGCAGCATGCCTTATGCAGCCACTGTTATTACGCTTCGTTTTCCAGTTGAAGTCAGCATCGCAGGAGGGGAATGACCTTGAAAGTGTTGATCGTTGACGATGAAGAACATGTGCGGGAAGGCATTGATTTGGCTATAGATTGGGAGAAATTCGGGATTTCCGAGAGGCTGCAGGCTGAGGACGGCCGAGAAGCACTCGACTTGCTGCGGCTGCATAAGCCCGCAGTTATGTTTTGCGACATGCGTATGCCAGGAATGGACGGTACGGAGCTTTTGCGTCAACTGCGGGAAGAATGCTTTGATACACAAGTCATTGTAGTCAGTGGACATGACGATTTCCAATACACGCGTGCTGCAATTCGGGCGAATGGGCTTGATTATTTGCTTAAACCTTTTTCCAAAAGGGATCTTGAACAAGTTCTCGAACAAGCTGTAATCGCTTGGAGGGATCGGGAAGTGAGTCTGCTGGAAGAGCGGGAAACCGGCTTCAAGATCAAGTGGGCCGACGCCTTAGTCCATGAGCAGAAGCTGGCGGCTTATTTAAAGGGGGAATCCGTCTTTCATGAGGGGTTACGGGGCATGCTGCATAAAGTGGGTCTTTCTTCAGAACGTCTAAGGGTGTCGCTGATACTGCCATGCAACCGCATGGATCTTGTGGACCGGCGCTTTAAGGGAGATAGAGAGCTCTTTGTTTTTGCGATCAATAATATTGCCCATGAAACGCTTAGAGCTTATGGCGCTCATTACTTATGCAGATTCGATGATTATCAGTGGATTCTGCTAACGGCCTTGACCTCCGGTTATCAGTCTGCGTCAGAGCACCGGCGCTGCATGGAGAAGGTAACCAAAGCATGGCGGGACATTTTGGGGCTGGATACGCTTATAGGAATATGCGATTCGGAAGCAGACACTGCCGGATTGCCGGGTGCGATCGGTGAAGCTCGCTCTGCCTTGTTGAATACTGATATATGGAAATCTTCCACTGGAACGAAACTCGACCCTGGGGAGCCCCCGCGGTTGACGGATCAACAGTTTCTGCTGCAAACCACTCTTGATACCGGTGACAAGGCTTATGCAGCCGAGATTATTCGCTCTTTCGTTCAAAGCCTCCGGCAGAGAGGGAATTTTCGGCTGAAGGATCTGCAGGCCTGCACAATTGAGGCCAACCTTCTTTTGGAGCGGGCCAGTCGGCTGATGCATTCCAGCAAGGAGGCGTCAGATCTTCTGATGCCGCTATGGATTAGCGATTTGAATGAATGGGAGAGGACGTTCATTCAGCATTGGTGGGCTCTTATGGAGGAGCAAGAGCGCGAAGGCTTGGGTAACCGCGGCGTGAAGGCGATCCGAGATTATATCGAACGACATTTTCATGAGGATCTGTCGCTGTCGATGCTGTCGGAACGATTTCATTTCAGTCCGCAGTATATCGCCAAGAAATTTAAGGAGCTATATAATACGACCGTGATGACGAGTTTAACCGAGATTCGGATGGATAAGGCCAGGTCACTGCTCCAATTTACGGACAAGCCGGTTTCGGAAATCGCGAACTCGCTCGGCTACGACGATGAGAATTACTTCGGTAAAGTATTCAAGAAGCAGCAGGGTGTCTCTCCTCTTCAATTCCGGAAGCAGAACCGAGATTCATAGATTCCTTTTTTGGGCGAATATATTCCCTGCCCCTGAGCATACGGAAAAGATACAATCGGAGTGTAAGCAGGATTCACTCTAATTCAAGGGGGATAAACACGAATGAAAAAGTCGATTTCTATGGTCTGCACCATGGCATTGCTCATGGTTTCCTTAGCGGGTTGTGCTGGTGGAGGGAATGCCCCGAGCAATAATGCCGATTCTCCGAACAGCACGTCCAAATCAGGCGAAGGTGAAAAAGTGACCCTTAAACTGCTGCAGTTCAAAGCGGAAATCACCGACAAAGTAAAGGCGATGGCTGACGACTACATGAAGGAAAATCCGAATGTTATCATTGAGGCTCAAGTAACCAAGGATTACGAAACGATTCTCAAAACCCGCTTTGCTTCCGGTGAAGAACCTGATATTTTCATGACCAAAGCCTTCACCGATATTAAGGACTGGTCCGATAAGCTGGTGGACTTGTCCAATGAACCTTGGATGAGCAAGGTATCCCCTTCCGCAGTGGCAGGCATGACGGTTGACGGCAAACAACTTGGCTTTCCGATTGCTTTCGAGGGATATGGCTTCATCTATAACAAAGATCTTTTTGCTAAAGCTGGTATCGACAAGGTGCCGACAACGCTGACAGAACTTACGCAGTTGAACGAAAAACTGAAGGCAGCCGGCATACAGTCTTACGCCGAGGGTTACAAGGAATGGTGGATACTCGGACAGCATCTGTTCAACCTACCGTTCGCAGCTGAACAAGATCCCATAGCTTCCATTGAGAATATTAATAAAGGCCAACTGAAAGTCAAAGATATCGCCAATATTAACGGGTTCTTCGATGTTCTTGACTTGACCGTAAAATACGGCAAAGGAGCGGAATCCGTCGGTGTCAGCTATGATAATCAGGTGTCTGATTTCGCCTCTGGCAAAACGGCCATGATGCAGCAGGGCGTATGGACCATCGATTCCATCATGAAAATCAACCCCGACATCCAAATGGGTATGTTCGCGATTCCACTGAACGATAACGCAGCTGAAACGAAAATGCCAGTAGGCGTTCCAGGTTATTATGTCCTTAACAAAAATTCCAGGCATGTGGACGAAACGAAAAAATTCCTGACATGGCTGCATCAAAACGGCCAGAAGTATTTGGTCGATTCCTTTAAGTTGATTCCAGCGTTCACTGATCTGAAGACGACTCCGGAGCTCGGACCTTTGGCGAATGACCTGAGTGTCTACGTGGAGAAAAACCAAACCCTTCCTTGGGCACATACGCTATGGCCATCCGGTTCGAACCAGGAGTTCGCGAAGCCGCTTCAGGCCTACGTCGGCGGACAATTTACGAAAGATCAGGCTATCAACGAAGTTCAGAACATTTGGAATACCCGCATCACAAACTAATCCATCTATCACCGTAACGATTCGATGTATGTCTTCCGTAGCAGGGGCATACATCGAATCGTTTATAGAAAGATAAAGGAGACGGACAGTATGAACTCGAGCAATCGTAAGCTATGGACGTATGTGGTATTTGTCGCGCCTGCTTTATTTTTTTTCACGATGATTATCCTGGTGCCGTTTTTGCGGGCCATTATATATTCATTTCAGGATTGGAACGGAATCAGCAGCGATATCGCCTGGGCTGGCTGGGATAATTATGCGACGATTTGGAAGGACGCCGGGTTCCATAAGTCGTTTGCATTTACGCTTAAATTTGTGCTTGTCATAACAATCTTGTTGAACGTGTTCGGATTTTTGCTTGCCTTGGTGTTGAACTTGTCATTGAAAAGCCGTAATCTTCTTCGGACCGCTTTTTTCCTTCCTTACGTCATCGGACCTGTCATCATCGGCTTCATATGGCAGTTCATTTTCACGAATCTGTTCGCGGAAATCGGCAAAGCCACCGAGTGGTCCATGTTTATGAAAAACTGGCTCAGCTTGCCGGGGTATGCCTTCTGGTCGTTAGTTATTGTCACCGTATGGCATTCCGTCGGTTATTTCATGGTGATTTACCTGGCAGCGCTTCAGGGCGTTCCGAAGGATTTGCTGGAGGCTGCGGAAATTGATGGTGCTGGAAAATGGAAGCGTATGCAGAACGTAGTTCTACCACTCATTCGCCCGGCGATGACAATCAACTTGTTTTTGGCGATTTCCTCAGGCTTCAAGGCTTTTGATTTGAACTTCGCCCTGACGAGAGGCGGGCCTTTCGGAACGACGGAATCGATCGCCTATCACATTTACTTGGATGCCTTCACGAAGAACTTGTTTACTCTTGCTTCGGCGAAAGCCGTCGTGTTCTTCCTGGTGCTGGCCGGTATCACTCTTGTGCAAGTCTCAGTAATGAAACGCAAGGAGGTAGAGATGTGAATAACGGTCGCTACAACATAAGAACTCTCGGACTCGAGCTGCTCATGGTTGCGCTGGCGCTAATATTCTTCGTCCCGCTGTACATGACGTTTGTCAATGGGTTCAAAACCTATAACGAGGTCGTGACCTCCGTCGCAGCGCTTCCTGAGGTGTTCCAATTGGAAAATTTTATTACGGTATGGAAGCAGATCAATTTCTTCGGCGTGTTCATGAATTCTATCATCGTCACTGCCGTGTCCGTAATCGGCATTCTGCTTATCAGCTCGATGGCTGCTTACCAACTCGTTCGCCGCCCAGGTAAGGTGAGTAACGTGATTTTCATGTCTATTCTTGCTTCATTGATTATTCCGTTCCAAACACTGATGGTGCCTCTTGTGAAGGTAGCTAAGGATCTCAGTATTATCAATTCACTCCACGGAATTATCATGATGTACTGGGGTTTTGGCGTTCCGCTTGCGATATTCCTGTATCACGGCTTCATCAAAGGAATCCCGCGCGAATTAGAGGAGGCGGCTCACATTGACGGAAGCGGCACATTCGGTGTGTTTTTCAGGATTCTGCTTCCGTTGCTCAAACCCATCACCACGACAATCGCCATTTTACATTCACTCTGGATATGGAACGACTTTCTGCTTCCGCTAATAACGTTGAGCAGTGATAGTACCAGAACGATCCCGCTGGCCGCGAACATTTATTTCGGCCAATATACGAATGAATGGCATCTGGCGATGGCGGCTTTAACGATGGCAGTTGTCCCGATCATCCTGTTCTTCCTATTCATGCAGCGTTACATTATCCAAGGTATTACGTCCGGTGCGGTGAAAGGCTAATCCCAGTCCATAATAATCCATTAAAAGTCGCTTAATTCGCGGCTTTTTTTAATTTTGTGTGATCCAGCAGAGGAAGCTATGCTTACTCATTATGTGGAAAGTAATCTTTTTCAAGTCCTCCTTTTGAGGGCTGTTACTTATGCTCGGCAAATCGCCACCAAGCCACTGTTCCGGCGAACCCTGCTATTCCTGTGGCAGCCAGTACGATCATGCTGATGAAGTCCAGCTCTGCTCCGGTTAGCAGAAGGACTGGAATCGTCCAGGGGAAATAAAGCCCATATCCTAGCTGTACGACCACATTCGATACAATTACGATTACAAAGGTGATCCCGATCGGAGCGAGGTAGCCTCGGGTGAGATTGGCGAATAAAGCGCTCGTTGTGCTGACAAGCATAATCAGCAGGGAAGCCGCCATGAAAGGCCAGCAAATAGTCAGAATGGTGGATAATGAGCCTCCGCTAACGCCAATCACGGTACCAGCGCCCGCGATTACCGCAAAGGTGAAAACGGCGATTCCTGTATTCCACAGGGCGATGACGATAAATTTGGCCAATACCGAATATGACTTGGGGACCGGCTTAACAAGCATATCCTTGAGGGTATTGTTGGTGTACTCCATTCCGAACACCCAGGCGGAGGTGAATGAGAATCCTACGACCAGCAAGGAGCCTATGGAGCCGAGCAGATCCGCGAAGTAGGCTTCCCAATTGGCAGCGGAACTGTTAAAAACAGCGATCATCAAGGGCAATACCGTAAAGACTGCGAGCATGACCCAGAAGACGACAGACCGCCCTATTTTACGAGCTTCGTTGTGAATGAGAGAAAGGAGCTTCATGCCTGCTTCCTCCCTGCTGTACGGATCATGCGCAAGAAATAACCTTCCAGATCCTCCGTAACGACGCTCAGGTGAGTCGGCGGCTGACCAGTTCGCACCAACAGTTCTGCAAGCTTCTCCGGTTGCGCGATCGCGCTGCCTTCTGCCAAGACCAAGCGCCCGTCCGCGGCTTCTGCATAGCTGTACCCCTGTTCTGTGAGAATACGCATCAGGGCACCGCGATTGCGTCCGTCCAGCATTAAGCTTTTTTGCAGAGATTGCTCCAGTTGGTTCATCTTCATGTCTTGGATGAGCTGCCCCCTGTGCATGATGCCTATACGGTCCACCAGCTTGGATAATTCTTCTAGTAGGTGGCTGGAAATGAGGATTGTGACGCCACGATTGCGCGACAAGTCGAGCAGCAGCTCCCGTATTTCGACGACACTGGCCGGGTCAAGTCCGTTGATCGGCTCGTCCAGAATCAATACCTCCGGGTTGTGGAGCATCGCTTTTGCCAATCCTAGCCGTTGCTTGTTTCCCAGTGAAAGCCTTTTGGCCTGCTTGTCCTGATGGGCGCCTAGATCAAGCTGCTGGATGACGCGAGCAATGGAATTGCGGTCGGAGAGCAGATGCATCCTGCGGGCAATGTCCAGATTTTCCGTGACCGTAAGTTCTGGATAGAAGGTGGCCTCCTCCAAATAGCCCACCCTTTCCCACAGCTTATAATTGCCGGCGTCAACCTTGCTTCCCAACATGTGGATGCTGCCGGATGACGGCCTCAACAGCGAAAGGAGCATTTTGATGGTCGTAGTCTTGCCAGCTCCGTTCAACCCAAGGAAGCCGATAATTTCTCCGCGGTTCACCTCCATCGAAAGATTGCGCACGGCCGGGAAATCGCCGAAGCTTTTGCTGACATTCTCAAGATGGATGGCGATAGCACTGCCGATTTTGCCTCTACTGCTTGTTCTCATAACATAATCTCTCCTTTATTCAGGGATAACCGAATTTTAATGGCTGAATATCAACTGAACCTCAAGCGGCGCAGCAAATAGGGGTTGATGTTCCGTTTATTTTGGGACAGTATATTAATGATGTGGTGGAGGGAGGAGTGCGCATTGTTCGATATTCTCGTGGTCGAAGATGATGCCAGTACGCAAAAGCTGCTATGCGCTGTGCTCAAGCATGGAGGCTTCAATGCCCATTCGGTTAAGAACGGGCTCGAAGCGCTGAGCCGGATGGAGGAGCAACGATTTGACTTGATTGTGCTGGACCTGATGATGCCGGAGATGGACGGTTATCAATTATGCAAGGAATTGCGCAGCGCCGGGGACCATATCCCGATTCTGATGGTCACGGCTGCGCATGAAATCACGGACAAGCATCAAGGCTTCCTTGCTGGCACGGACGATTACATGACGAAGCCGTTCGACGAGCAGGAGCTGCTGTTCCGCATCAAGGCGCTGCTTCGCAGGGCGCAGGTTGCCAGCGAGCATAAGCTCGTGCTGGGAGATACTACATTGAATTACAATGCTCTATCGGTTACGAGAGGAGAGGTGGAAACCTTTCTGCCCCAGAAGGAGTTCTACCTGCTATTTAAGCTGATGAGCTATACCGACAAAATTTTTACCCGCATGCATTTAATGGAGGAAATTTGGGGGCTGGAAACAGAGATTGATAGTCATACCCTGAATGTCCATATTAATCGATTGCGCGACAAATTCAGGGACAATCCTGATTTTGAGATTGTGACGGTGCGCGGGTTGGGGTACAAGATGGTGAAGCGCGGGTGAAGGGGATGAAGAGGATGCCAAGAAAGCGAAGGATTTTTCCGCAAAAAATCAGTCTGGCGTTTTCCTTGGTGGCGTTAGTGTTTGTAGTCATGGTGCTATCTATTGGTTCCGCGGGTTTGCTTGCGTTTTTCCTTTATCGGGCAGGCCTGCTTGACATGAGTCACCCTGAGCCCATTCGCGGGGTGTATGTGTTGTTATATATCAGCCTTTTTCTGGGGGTGGTGATTGCCGCGCTGCTGAGCAGGCGCTCGGTGAGGCCGATCCGGGATATGATGGAAGCCACCAGTAGGGTGGCGAAAGGAGATTTTTCCGCTGAAGTGAGGGCGAAGGGCAGCATTGTTTTTGAACTGGATGCGCTGGCGGCGAGCTTTAACAAAATGGTGCAGGAGCTGAAGGGGATTGAGACGTTGCGCAGCGATTTCGTGCGAAATTTCTCCCATGAATTCAAGACCCCCATAGCCTCTATCAGCGGCTTCGCCAAATTGTTGAAGAAGGGTGGCCTTAGCGAGGCGGACAAACAGGACTACTTGGACAGCATTATCCAAGAATCTGAACGATTGGTCGGCTTGTCGGCCAGCATTCTCAACTTGTCGAAGGTAGAGAATATCGAAATCGTGAGTGAAAAGTCCTCCTACCGCTTGGATGAGCAAGTCAGGCTGGCGATTCTGATGCTGGAGCCGAAGTGGAGCGCCTGCAATCTCAATTTGGAGCTTGCCTTGGACGATGAGATCGAAATATGCGGTAATAAAAATATGATTCAGCAGGTATGGATCAATTTGTTGGATAATGCGATCAAGCATTCGAACAGCGGAGGGATGCTTAAGGTTAGCTTATGGCAAAGCGGAGGGAAGGCGGTGTTTCGGCTTGAGGACCAGGGATGCGGGATGAGCGAAGAGACGATGCGGCGGATGTTTGATAAATTTTATCAAGGCGATGCCTCTCGCGCAACGGCGGGGAACGGACTCGGATTAACACTGGTAAAGCGCATCGTCGATTTGTGCGAAGGATCGATTGAGGTAGAGAGTGAGCTTAATCGAGGTTCGATTTTTACGATCAGGCTGCCCTTGGGGGCAGAAACGAAATTGTAGTTTTAGGGAAATAGTAAACATTACATCTGATTGTTATAGCCACTCGGAAATAAAGTCGGCCAAAAGGGTGAAAAACCAAGTGTGAGGGCAAATGAAGCTGGAAAAATTGGGGCATAAAAACCGTTTTGAAACAAGGCGGACGCCACAATGACATAGCTCACCGATTCGCATCCCCGTTTCAAGCAACACCATCATCATAGTAAAATCCCGGTAACCCGTGAACGTTTTTTTATCAAACTGCTTTATCGCCTTGATTCGTCCGTTCACCGTATTGTCTCAAAATAGGGCTCGTATAACACCGTGATATGCGAACCAATTTTTGACCTATCAAAATGGAATCCCATGTTCAATAAGGCTTATCTCTATTCCACTACTTCGCTTTTCTCGCTTCGTATTCGCATAACTTTGAATTTGTCAGCCAAGATATACGAAACAGGCGCTAATGGGTTATACACAGAAAAAGACATACGCACCTGATTTTTCAGTGATATACGAAGCTGATAGTTAGAGCTTACCTTGTGTCAAATTATCAGTCAAGAGTTAGGAATGAGAAAGCAGCAATCTGAATCATTAAAGTGACTTTACATAAAGAGTGCTTCCCGTCACTCGCCGTGTGGCAGGCCCAGCAAGCTTTGCTGGGCCATGAAGAGTGGTAAGGACGAGATCGCAGGTCAAGGCTGAAATGAACGCTTCGAGGCCTTGACACGCTTGCTGTATATGAACTAGAGAATTGTCGTCTTTAGCAGTAGCTCTCCCGGCTGTATTAAATTGTGTTGAATTACCCCCAAAAAACCTTTTTGTTCTGGATGATATTGAATTAGTGGATGAAGGTTATAGAGAACGAGAAGAATCAAATACTGAAGCTAATGATGTTCGAAACAAACCTCTTATTTTGGAGATGAATAGAGAAAAATTAAAAGGAGTTGCAGTTGCTATAGGGATTACTGAGGAACAAAGTGAACTTGCTAGTGTACCACAGAGTGTAGAAAAAACTATAATTCAAATTGCAGAATCTAGTATAAATAAAATGGCTACAAATTTTGATTAAAATGGTTCCAGTAACGGCAGTTTGTACTTGGAGAAAACTAATCAAAAAAATGAAAATGAAAATGATATAAGATTAAGTGGAATTTGGGAACAAATAGGATGTGGAACCCGCAATTTTTTAGTCCGTGGAGCAATCCAGGTTGCAATGAAGGACATGTTCAAGGAAGTGGTGTGGGCCACATTGACAGCTGAGCTTGACACCTAATTGGACATTGCCACTACGATCATAATAAAGAAACCAAGAATAGTTGAAACGGCTATATGCTAAGATAACCGGTGCACACCGAGTATGGCGATCAGGAGATCAAAGTCCCCCATGATCGGCTGGACGGATTCGAACCTGTCGTTGGTTGCAATTTGTCAAATTTGCAGGACTTTGTACCTGTTCTATAGAAGTAATTCTAGCAGAATGGATTTTTATCATTCTAACTATAAATGAGCAAGTTCACTTCTAATAAATGTCACTTCCAGTAAACTGTAAAGACAAAAAGAATAGAGGCAAAGCGCTCTCCTTGTGGTAAAAAGTAGTCACCACAACCCCATTTACCCAAAGAGAACTCGCAATGTCTCATACTGCTATCGTACCCGATCACTTCGCAACTTTTTGTTACATCACCGTCTTACGCTTAATTATTCT
Organism: Paenibacillus oenotherae; assembly: GCF_019443105.1. Taxonomy (GTDB): domain Bacteria; phylum Bacillota; class Bacilli; order Paenibacillales; family Paenibacillaceae; genus Paenibacillus_Z; species Paenibacillus_Z oenotherae. Next base: position 36,512 of record NZ_JAHZIJ010000002.1, on the reverse strand, counting down.
AAGTCGGTTTTGCAGCCTATCGAATCGTATATGGCGGCCGCAACCGCGACAGGTTTTAGCGGTAAAGTGGGTGGATTTTCAACAGGAACGCTTCCTAGTCGTTTATGAATGTGGACGAAGTTGCGATTCCTTTCATGTCGTTTGCGAGTTGTTCAAAATTATATAGGGGATAATATGATTTTTAGTATTCGTTTTTGCTCATTTATAGAGTGTAGGTTAAATAATTGAACTGTTAAAAAAGACTATTAAAACTGAATAAATAACGATGATATAAAATACATATTTTTATTTGAAAGTTCAAATTAACTTATTTTATATTACTTTTTTTGGAGGAGGAAATATGAATAAAGAACATTTGCAGAGAAGTATAGTGGAAGCAGATAATAATTCATTAAGAATAGGTGCTGCAAATCGTATTGTTCAATTACTAGATAAACTTCGACATAGTAATAACGAGAATAGTGCTAAAAGATGGATTTGGGAGTTATGCCAAAATGCCAAAGATGTGAGTAACAATACTGGTAGAGTGAAAATAAGTATCAACTTTAATAAAGAAAACAAAATTGTTGTATTTAAGCACAACGGTAAAGCTTTTTCTATGATGAATGTGATGTCGCTCATTAATCAATCTTCTTCTAAGGACAGAACTGATGAAGTCGACAGAGAAAGTGGAAAGTTTGGAACGGGATTTATTACAACGCATTTGCTATCTGAAATAGTTAATGTGTCAGGAGTTTTAGAATCTGAAACAGGCAAATATTCAAGATTTGATATCACTTTAGATCGCACTGGACACGAGAAAAATGAAATTATTAAAGCATTGGAAAGATCTGTTGAGCAGCTTCAGGAATGTCAGCCACTATTAGAGGAGGATTTGGATCCAAATGCGTACAATACCATGTTTGAGTATGAGTTAGATGAGTATGGGGTGGAAGTGGCGCGGCAAGGAATTGAGAACTTAAGAGTCTCGGCTCCATATGTTTTGTCCATGCTCAGAGATATTGAAGAAATTACACTTGAGTCTACAGGAGAAGTGTATAGATATATAGATAAAAATTCATGTGGATTGGAAAATGCATTTATTCATGAAATATTATATGAATCTGCTATTGAGAAAAAGAGCATTTTTGTTTTGAATGTAGAACAGGATGATACTACAATATCAATTGCATTGGATTGCTGCGATAATACAATGAACATTATGCCATTTGCAGATGAACAATCCAAGCTGTTTTGTGATTTTCCACTGATTGGTACAGAGGATTTCCCTTTTCCAGTTTTAGTTTGCTCGAGGGCTTTTAATCCGACAGAACCAAGAGATGGTATTGTTATGTTCAATTCAAAAATGAAGATTGACAATAAAATAGAGCAAAATCGAAATATCCTTGAAAAGGCATGTGAATTATACAAGAAATTATTAGCTCATGTTGCGGAAGAGAAATGGAGTGGAATTTACAATATAACTTGTATCAATCCATCTTCAAAAAAAGAATGGTACGATAAGGAATTTGCAGATGAAATAGTTGATTGTTGCAAAGATACTATTCTCCATACACCTATTATCAGAACAAGTAGTGATTCTATGATGGAATTGCTAAATTGTTTTGATTCCGAGCAAGTATTTATCATTTCTGAACGAGATGATAAAATACGTGAAAATGTATGGGATTTGATGAATAGAATAATGCCGGAACGCATTCCGTGTAAGGAAGATATTCATAATTGGTACCATTCATTATGGAGTGATTGTAATAGCTACACTTTTAAAACGTTAACGAAGCAACTGCAGGATTATAGAGATGTAGAACAACTACAGAATAATATAGCAGAGAAAAAGTGGAAAACATGGTTATCAGATTATTATGATTTGATAAGTGATAATAAAAACTTTCAGACATATATTAGCTCAAATAAGATTAAAGTAATACCTAATCAAAATGGAGTATTTTGTGGTATTGAAGAATTAAAATTAGATAATGAGATTTTGGCAGAGTATAAAGATATATTGAATATTCTTGATAATGATTGTAGGGAGTGGCTTCTTGATTTAAATGTTAAAAACAGAGAGTGGTTTCAGTTTAAAGAATTTGATAACGAGCAGACTTTAAAGCTTATTGAGGGTAAATTAGATGACGCTGCTCGACAGCAAAAAACAGATATTTTTTTAAAATTGGCTTATTTGTATAGAAATGGTCATGAACTTCTTGGTGTGCAGATAAAAATTTGTCAATATGCAAATAAAATACTTGAAACTGATAATCAACTGATAGAGGTACCTGTGATTTCGGAAAAATTATTGCAGGAAGCGCTAAAATATATAATGACCAGTGTGGCAGACAAAATTAGTGAATTGGGAGATGTTGTTGATTTTTCACAATACATGAATTTGCCTGAAGCTAACGCTATAGAAATATTGAAAGAATTTGTTGAATTTGCAGTACAACATGGATACGACAACCTTATTAATAAGTCAACGAAACCGATTCTTCCAAATCAGAACGGGAAATTTATGATAAAAGATGACATCTTCCTTGATAATGAGATGGATGAAACATTGAAAGAATTAGCAGTCAGCGCAGGACAAGATATTAAGGCGGTTTTACTGATAAGAAATATTTATTTGGATTTACCAGAAAGTAGATGGAAAAATGATAGCGATGTATCACAAGCAATTGTACAATATGTAAATAAATATAGGAATACAAAAGAAACTGAAGTTAGAAATAATTTTAGAAAGTTATTATTGTGGTTATCTGATCATGAGGAAAAGGCAAAAGATATTTTCCCGGAATTATATCGTAATAAACACTATTTATATGACGATGAAGAAATTTCTCTAAATATTAAGCAGGCTGAGACATTGCATAATATAATGGATAAATTCGGTATTTCTAGTCCGGAAAAACTTGAGGAAATCATACGTAAAAGTCAAGTCCATAAGAATGAGGATACTGATGTAAGAATTGAGATTACAGAAGATATACTATTACAATATGGTATCGACTCAGAAGATGCATTAGAAACGGCTTTTACTAATGCTGACTTTGCAAACCAGTTTATAAGGCCATCGAAACACAAAGTAGAGTCATTTGAGTATGTAAAGTCCATAATTGATAAATCAAAAGATACAATTATTTCATATCTGAAAACAAAAAAAGATGATGGATATGATCTTACTGATATTCAACCTTTAGTCAACTCTAAATTTGCGATTAACACAATATTTGTAATAAAGAAAGATGGAAAAGAAATATATTTGCTGACAAGACCCTCTAATGGTGGAGAAGTAAGAATATTTTACAGTACAGAAAAGGATATTCTTGACTACTCCATGGATTGGGAACTATGGGTTTCAAATGGAAAAGACGATCCACAAAAACTTACCTTTGGAAAAATAATTAAGTTGACTAAACTTAACAGGATACCATTGAAAGGCATGATGGGTGAATGAAATTGAACGAAAAAGATATTATAGACATAATTAGTAAAAGCAAATTAGATAATTTAATATGTAAACCATTGGAGTCACGTCCCGGGGAATTAGCAAAATTCATATGTGGATTAGCCAATAACGAAGGGGGTTATATTCTTATCGGAGTTGAAAAAGATAATGGGATATTGAAACCAGTAGGACTCCAACTTGCGTTTGACATGAGTAGCATTATGGAGTCGACATATAAAAAATTGACAGGTGACGCCTATAGCGTTCATCAGTATGTTAGTGTAGCAGGGATTAATATTTTTGCTATTAAAGTTAAAAAATCAAAAAGAAAAATAATGGTAGATGGTACCTATTATTGTTATAAGAATAATGGTGTGGAGATAATTGGTGCAAAGGTATCAAACGAGCCTCCAACTTTGTTTATTTCATATACGGAATGTGATACACCAATTGTGGATATTATTGAAAAGGGAATTCGAGAGAAGCTGAAGAATGAAGTAGAAGTTTCACGATATACCGAATTGAGGTACAAAGATAGTTTTATGGCATTTATGAATACATTGCAGGATCATGATTACGTATTAATAATTATAAGTGATACGTATCTGAAAAGGCAGGCATGTATGTATGAGGTTGGTGAAACCTTAAAAGATCACCACTACAAGAACAAGCTTTTGTTTGTTGTATTAAGCGAAAATGAAAGAAGATATTATGGCAAGAATGCTCCGGAAAAGATTGGAACAAGTATCTATGATGGAGCTCAGGCAAAACTTGAGTATATAGGATTTTGGAAAGATAAGCATGATAATCTACGGGAAACAATGAATAAGATTGGGGATTATGAAGCGACGCGTGAGGCAGCTAAAGATCTTCAAATAATGGGTCAGATATATAGAAAGGACATGGGGGAATTATTGCAGTTTTTATCTGATGAGAATGGGAAAAGTTTTGAAAAACTTTATGAAAATGAATTTACAGATATTGTAGAGTGGATTGTTTAAAATTAGTTTAATGATGAGCGGTAATAAGTAGGTGTTTGTCGAGATAGTTGTCACATTGCCTCAGAAAAAGATTAGAGAGTCGACTTCGATTCTGGATACTAGAGATAGCGTCATCATCCTGGTACAGGCGCACTATCTGCCCGCCAAAGGCATGACGCAGCTTTTGCAGACGGTTTGCCCGCGTCCGGCGTCAAATTAATCCAAAGCTTGCTGTGGACGGTGTGCTGCTCACAATGGTAGACAACCGCACCAAAGCGGCTTGTAACTCTTCATGTACGAGCTCCTCTCGATAAAAGATTTATCGATATTCGAGCGACATACAGGACAACGAAAAGCCGTACTGCGTCTAGGACACAGTACGGCGCGGTTAATGCTTCCGTTTGTGCCTGCTTCACCCATAGTGTTTATGGATGATTATGGCTCGGCCTTATCTATCGCACCGGATTGATGCAAGGGTCAATAAGGCTTCATATCTTTTCCAATTTATCACATCAAACTTGAACTTAACAACCCAGTTTGTCAACCAGTGTTCTAGCATTTGGATACTGCATCCATAGCCGCCTATCTCCTACAACGAAAAGCCGATGTTTGGCGCGAGAAACGGCGACATTCAACAGATTGGGTTCGGTTGTCGCCCATTGAATCGCAGGTTTTTGTGTGGTATCCGTACCCAAACAAAGCACCACCACATTCGCTTCTTTTCCTTGGAAGGTATGCACGGTTCCGATGGACCGGTATAGCCACCTGACATACGCACTCTTCGATATATTACCTTTCGTAACATGCTGGTAGTGTTGCTTCAACAAATCAATGAGATTTTGTTTAACCGCCGTAAATGGTGTGATGACATACAATTCAGGAAGAATACTTCCTGAATTTTGCGTCGCCATAATGGCAAATGCCTCGGTGACAAGAAGGACGATCTCCATTCCTTGCTGCTGAACATACTGTTTTAAAATTGCTTCTCCGCATACATCAATCCATCGGCTTGCTCCCAAATCTTCGAATGTTCTTGATACATCCGACGAAGGAGTCTTCTTATCAAGCACCATCCGATTATCATAAGCAATCTCATTGCTAATATCGAACATTGGATTGTCGCACCTTCGATGTACCCATAATGGGCTGCCAAGCCAACTCCCTTTTAGCCATGTTCCTTGCGAATTTGCTATATCCGCGAGCGTTTGAACGGAGGCGGTGGAAGATACGTATGGAGCATTTACATCATAATGCTGTTGCAGATCGGAGAAAATCGATTCTGGTAGAGTTACAACAGGTTCGATTTGCTTCGGGTCACCGACAACAACCGTTTTTTGAGCACGCCATATGGCACCAACTGCCGCTTGAGGCACTGCTTGTCCCGCTTCGTCAATGAATAACCAGCCGAAGGATTCTTTGCCAAGTCCCCTTAGCATAGATTGAACGGAAGCAAATGCAGTGGAGACGACAGGAGTAGCAAGAGTAAAGATGTCCCAGATCGCGCGAATGACTTCAGGTTCCTCTGTATTGACCAATTTTCTTAGCTTCATGAACTCATAGAAGCCCCCAATGATCTGAGGCTGTGCAACAAATAAAAACTGTTCGTGAAGCCGCAATGCCTCCAAAAACAACAGTTCACGGGCTTCTGCCCATTCTTTCGTCATCCACGGCGTACTCTTTTGTTTATCTTCATGAGATAGCTCCCAGAATGCTTCATCCATGAGAACTCTGCCAGTGGTCTGTCTATCTTCATCAATAAACTGCCGAAGTTCATCAATGCGGACTTGCAATGCTTTCATTTTCATAGCGGAGTCTTGAAGCTGGGAGTCCCATCGCTCGATGTTCTGCTGCAAGTCTTCTAAGCGGTGTTTGGCTTTCGCTTGCTCTTGCAGTTGCTCCGATAACTTGCGATGCGCTTCCCGATGCTGTAAACGATGAGCTTTATACTCCTTGCGTTTCCAAAACCGCTCCCAGAATCCATATTTCACCTTGTCGAGCGTTTCAGCAATTTCTTTCCACTCCGCCAAACTTTCCTGACAACTGAATAGTACACGTTCTTGCTGCTGTTGTTCTTCCAGCACTTGCTTCCGTTGCCTTGCAAACTCGTTGTGTTCGATTCGTTTTTTATGTAATGCTTCTTCCTGTAACGAATGTTCCCTCAGCGCATCAAATACTCGGACGGCCCTTGCTTGATGCTGTTGCACAGTTTGCAAGGCTTGTTGGAAAGATTCTCTAGCCTCATTCCACGATTTGAAACGATCTGCGCTAGCCGCGAGAGCATGCTTTGCATCCATTAGCCAGTGTCTGAACGCGTAACCTTCGTTTGCCTTTTTGAACCAAAAGTTTCGGTTGAATTTAGAGCGATTATTACTGTTGCCCAGTCTGGCCGAGATCATTCCCCAAGAGCTCTCGCCGTATACGGTTTTCGCTACACGTTGCAAATACTGCGCTCCGGGATGTGAGCGATAAGACGGAGGGATTGTTTTCTCATCAGGCAGCTCAAGAGAAATATTTTCAACAGCGCCATTATTAGAAGAGGCAATAATGATGCCATATCCCGATAGTGAATCCGCAAGGCGATTTATCACTGACTGACCAATACTTTTAATTTTGACGAATGCATCTGCGGGATTATCAAAGCTCACCATGTTGCAGGCTCGTTCTACAATTATGGCAGCAATGACGTCACGAAGGAGCGTTGTTTTACCCGTACCTGGCGGACCGTTCACTGAAGAGATACCCGGCTCATTTCCCAAGCGGCTCATAATTTGGTTTACAGCAGCTTGCTGCATGAGATTCAAATGATAGCCACTTGGCCATTTGCCCAACGGCACTTGGCCCGGAGCAGCAACAGCCAATAAATGTTCTGGCTGTCGTTCTAAATCTATTCTTGATCCCGGTTCGAGCAAGTCTTCTCCATTTAGATAATAGTGCAATCCTTGACCTACAGACCCTTGTGTTACTTCTTGACGGATTGTCTCCAGATCTCGCAAAAAGAAGCTATTCAGGATATCGACTTTACCTGGCTCTTGTTCATTTTCTTCTTCGGACTTTTCTTCTTCTTGTTTCTTCTTCATTTTATTACTGCAAATCCAGAAAGGATGCGAGTGAAAAGGGGCAGTCCAATTGAATTTTTCTGTAAACATTTCGAGTAGTGATTGCAGTGAAGCAATCGTCACTTTATTGCGACAAATTTGCAAGATTGCTAAGCTAATATAAGTTTCTAACTTACGAAATTCATTGTGCCAATCATCATAGAGCATGCCTTGCTCCAGTTTACCGAGAGCAAACGGTACAGTAGAAATTTTGCAGGAATCTGCTACAAATTCGCCTTTATGACTTACGCGTATCTGAGCATAAACAGTTCTTCCATTATCGTTATGATCAGTAAAACGATTAGAGTTATTTGTGAGTCGGTTTCTCACAATTTGTTGAACTTCCCTAATTTCGAAAACGCCGATAAACACGGTGTGCATATACGTCCAGTCTTCTGTTTCGACTAAATCAAATTTATCAGGCCGCAGCCACGGCAGATCATCGTCGATTCTAGCTAGCGAAGAAGCAGCAATTTCATTGTCCGCTAAATCTTGGTCAAAATTCGTTTCGTCAATTTCGTAAATTCGTAAATACTCGATTTTATGCCATGCTTCTATTTTGTTAAGTGTGTGTTTCATAACCGATTAAATCTCCTGTTCGTGCGAGGTATCCTTATATTGGCATATAGAGGAGGTCGTTGGAAAAATATGAATGTTTATGAGTTTATATGACACCCCCATCGCTAGTGATGTTACTCTCCTTAATGCTGAAAGCATACAGCTAATCTTTATAAGAGTGACTATAAACCTAATTCCATTGAGTATGTTTTTAAAGGTTACTTAAAATAATCAAAGGTGGCAAGTTAAAACTTAACTAACTTTAGAACGGTAGCGCCGCACTCTAAATTGAGCTGTAGCACTACCTTTTTTGTTCGAAAGCTTATTAGAGAAAATTATATCAGTTCACACAGATTTAGAGGAGGATTTGGTTATTCAAACATTGGCAATCATATTTAACCGCTTCGAGTCTAGTTCCTCGCAGCTTGCTGCGAGGTAATTTATTTGGATCAGCTGCAAATGATTTTGAGGTCAATACTGTAGGTATCCATTAAATACGATGCGGTTCCGCTTAAAATACGAAGCATATCGTCCGTAATACCTTGTGAATTAATACCTGGCTGTACGATTTTTATTTCAACTTTTACTGGAAAAACACGCATCTTATTTTTAATCTCGCGAAGTTTTCGCAAATCACCAATTTCAAACCTAGTTCCACCTGATCGTGCACGAGAAGATTCGCGTTTCATAAGCCGATCAATAATTAAGGCGGGATCTTGGCACCATTTAACAGATTTTTCAGCTTGTCCACAGACTTCATACAAATCTGCAACTCGCGCTCCAGGACTTTCACCATGTGCATATTTACAGTGATAAAATTGAATGGTTATTTTACCAGACTCATCGATAATACTTATAATATCTGCAACTTCACCTGCACCATCATCATCAAATATCACACAATATTTATTGGAGGAGACCAATTTCTGAATGGTGTGATATTGAATGCTTTGTATATCACGTTGTATACCTTGAGATTCTTTCTGGATATCTACATTGCTCCAATCCCATGATATTATTCGTTCTTTATTGAATACTGGTGGCGCTGAAGTCATTCTAACAATGAGATTTCCCTCCAACATTGATTGATCAACAAACTTTATGCGGGGTGGGAATTCATTGAAAAACTCTGTCATCCGGTATTCGCGTTTACTCCTTTTGAGTATTAATCCTGTTGGTTTTATGGCTTTAAATTCAAATTTCCTGTTCGATATTTGAAGCTCATATTCCTCGCAAACATATTCGTTTCCGATAGTGAATCGGATCGGATCGGTTTCACTATTACTTGAAAGTTTGATTTCCAAATCATAAATCGAGTAAGTGTTTGGACCATGTTTGATAAGAAAACTGCTGTCATTAATCAAATCCATATCAATTGGCCATTCTATTCCGTAAGGAACAGATGTCGGACGATCATTAATGATCTCAGGTACTAATGCGCCTTCAAATATCTTAGAGGTATTGATTTTTTCATTTTGGAGTCGAGCAGCTATCTCATTGCACCAGTTCAACCAATAATCCATGCTCTCAACCCACTTAGACCAAATACGACCTTTGTAAGAGCACCCAATGCTTATCTTGCCATTTCCGCTATATCCAGCACCAAATAAATTGGATTTGTACGAGGTTTCTTTTTGTGATTCAGTTATACCATTGCCTATATCAATCCCTGCAAACATTCGGTATCGAATGGGACCGTCGATTGCTGACTTAAGTCCGACAGTACCCAGCATTAAACGCTTGATCTCATGCAAACACCGAAACACTGTTTCTCCGCGAATTTTATCGTGTTGGGCAAATAGCACATCTGCTAGGGTATCTGAAATGCTCTTATTCGTACTGTTTATAAAGAACATATTTATTTCGGGATTCCAATAGACTAAGTGTAAATGCCAGTTAGTATCACTAATTCCTTTGAAAGAGGTCCAATCAATATTTGAATCTTGTTTTTCAACAATGACTATAATTCCAGTTTCATTATTTATAGTGAAGAAGCAATTATCAGGGTCAAACACATTATAAATTCCATCTGGATTCCAATTTTTCTCTTTGGTATTGTATGCTATCATACTAATCTTAGGTCGTAGTTGTTGTATTGTCATTCCATGTAGTGAAGAAACATCAAATCCTTCTGCAAGTTCTTGAAGGGATAACTCTCTATTAATTTCTCGGTTAGCCAAAATATGAAGTAATACATTCCAGTCGGAATCCTGGGAGTACAGTTCTCGGAGTGATTCATTGAGTTCATCATTCGCTATATTTGTAATGACTGTTGCCGTACCAAGCCCTTTTTTTGACCTTGCAAATCGTCCGATAAATTGCAACGTTATAGGCAATGATTTGTACTTATCATGTACTGCAGCTATTTTGAGGCTGGGTATGTCAATGCCTTCTCCAAACATATCGACACAAACAACAACTTTTGCGTCTCCATTTTTAAGTGCTGTCATTGAAGCTGCTCTATCAGTTGGTGGAATATCGCTGTGTATTAACACAGGATTATACTTTGAAAAGTAAGGGTGATATATCGTTTTATACAAACGATCCGCAGAACGCTTATCTTTAGCACGGACAAGAATGACGTGATTATATCCAGCTTCAAGATCTTTTTCAAGTTGGTTTACTGCAGCCGTAGCAATAGCCAAGTCTCCTTTTTCTTCGTCAAATTCAAGGATAGGAAGAAAATTGATCTCTTGAAAATACCCCTGTTCTTGAGCCATGGATAGTGGGAAATTGTAAATTATTCTTCCGTCAACCTTCTTCCCATCATTTCTAAAAGGCGTTGCTGTGAACTGCAAGCATTTTAATTTTCTTAATTTGTATTTTACTGATGCCCATGTATTGGCTGCGATATGATGTGCCTCATCTACGATTAGTGTATCGCAAGTATTCCGTATTGCCTCCAAATAATTATCAGGAAATCTTTGCAATAGTGCCATTGTAGTCACTACAACATTTGATTTATAAAGGATTGTCTGAAGATCAGAAAGCTCTTTTGGAGTTCTAAGTAGTGTTGTCACGGCAGGCTTCAATGCAATGTCATTAATGACACCGATATCTTGTAAAATTCCAAAAGTCATAAATTTCTCAGCAGTTTGCTTTCTTAATAAGTTACTTGGCACAACAATAAAAGTTCGATCTATCATTTCCGATACAACAGTTGCAATCATTGTCTCTGTTTTGCCTGTGCCTGTTGGCATAACGACAGTAGCAGGCTCACTCGATACAGTCCAGTGCGCTTTTATTGAAAATAAAGCACCAAGTTGTGCAGGACGAAGTCCAGTAGAACCTCCGTCTGGTGCTACAAGCGATAAAACACCACGCCAAGAGGAGGCAACTCGACTAACGTCTATAAGTTCAGCTTCTGGTGTCGATTGGACTTGCACAATTTGATTGTTCCCTACCACATGACTGATAATATTCATATAATCAGCTCCCTTAAGCCAATATGATGATAGTTCAGATATAGATGAACAGAATTGAATGAGTAGTTTTGATCAATTACCTATATTATACCATTTCAAGCTCCTGCAATTGTAGTTCCAACAAGACGAGATGTTGCCGGAGTTTTTTAAACCATTATGGTAGCGGCGAATGCTCTCCTTGCTCAAATTTCTGACTTTACAGTCCTGCAAAAACAATTGGACAGTATCATTCCAATCTGAATTTAATATGAAGTTTTCCTGGTTCGGCACTTCGTATTTCCTCCCTATGGAGTTATGCGAACCAAAGCGGATATGCGAAGGAGGGGAGCGGGATTCGTATAACAATCAGTTATACACTTTCGTATAACTAGCCCGAAAAACCAGGTTATTTGAAGGATATTCGCGTTCCTCCAAAATCGCTGGAATCCCTTGATGCACATGCGTTTTCGGGTGTTTTGAAGGTCAGAGATTCTCGAAGAATGGCTCGTATAACACCGTAATATGCGAATCTATCAATAAATTAAACCGAAGTCATATATGAAACAAAACCAGTCCGACACTTTCGTGTTCCCGACTGGTTTCTCTCCCCAGACTACCCCAATGATTTCCTCTCAACAAGAACAGTCAAACTCACCAAAGTAACGAAAATAGTCGCTCCCATATCGGATAGAATAGCGACCCATAGCGTTAACCAGCCTGGAATGGTTAGGAGTAAGGCAATAACCTTCAATCCTAAGGAAATACCGATGTTAAACCGGATAATACGATTCACGCGCCGGGCTACTCGTATGGCTTCGGGCAGCTTGCCAAGGTGATCCTGCATGAGTACGATATCAGCAGTCTCAATAGCGCTGTCCGTACCTTTACCCATCGCAATGCCGAGCTGCGCGGATGCCAGGGCGGGCGCATCATTGATGCCATCACCGATCATGCCGACATTGCCTTGCTCGGCAAGCCGCCTGACTTGCGCCACTTTATCTTCTGGCAGCAAGTTTCCATAATACGCCGTAACTCCAACTGCCGCTGCTACTTTCTCCGCCGTCTTCTGATGATCGCCCGTCAGCATAACGGTATGGCGGATGCCAGTTCGATGCAAGGCAGCTATTACGCTTCTGCTCTCCTCACGAATTTCATCAGAAATACCGAACATCCCGATCACTTGCTTCTCATCTGCTACAAGAACGAGCGTAAGGCCGCTTTCCTTAAGCTGCTCAATCGTTGATTGGACCTCACTTGGAATCGAAAGATGCGCCATGCTTCCTTCGTTGCCGAGCCAATAGTTGTTTCCTTCGTAAGTTGCCACAATACCGCGACCTGAGACGGCCTGAATGTCTTCCGCTTCCTTAATCTCAATTCCATGGCGGGCTACTTCTTTCATGATCGCTTTGGCGAGCGGGTGGGTGGACGATTTCTCGATAGCGCCGGCTACTGCAAGGAATCTCTGCTCGTCATACACGACGGATTTCTCGACATGAGGCTCTCCCTTCGTCAACGTCCCGGTTTTATCAAAAGCGATTGTATCCAGCTTGCCTAACTGCTCAAGGAACACGCCGCCTTTAATCAATATTCCGTTGCGCGCATTGCGTGTAATTCCCGCTACTATAGCGATTGGAGAGGATAAGATCAAAGCACACGGGCAGCCGACGATCAGGACGGCGAGGCCCTGATACAACCATTCTGTCCAATCGCCCCCGAGTAGAAGGGGAGGGAGCACGATGACAAGCGCAGCGACGATCATAATAATCGGCGTATAATATTTGGCGAATTTGTTGATGAATAGCTCTGTTGGCGTTTTCGTTTCTTGCGCTTCTTCGACCAGATGCAATATTTTGGCCAATGAGGAATCCTGATAAGCTTTGTCGATGCGGACCCGGAGTACGCCTTCGTTATTGATGCTTCCGCCGAATACGGGTTCACCTTCTGCCTTCTCAACAGGGAGGGATTCACCGGTAATGGCCGATTCATTGACTGAGCTGCTGCCGGAAAGCACAGAACCGTCGGATGGAATCTTCTCTCCCGGCTTAACGATAACGGTATCACCCGCTTGGAGTGTTGCAATGGGGACGACGGTTTCGATGCCGCTCTCCAGCTTGGTCGCTTCTTTGGGGGCGACTTTGAGCAAGGTTTCCATAGAACGGCGGGCTTTCTCCATGCCGAGTCCTTCCAACAGCTCGTTTAATCCGAACAAAATAGCGACCAGCGTCGCTTCTTTCCATTCTCCGATGGAAACGGCACCTACAAGGGCAATCGTCATCAACGTGTCGATAGTAAACTTTAGCCGGAATAGATTTTTAAGACCCTTCATGAATGTGGAATAGCCGCTTAGCACGGTCGCGATCAGGTAAAGCAAGATGACGGTAGAAGCGGCCGCTTGGCCGTCCACCCCTATCGCACTTACATAGATGACAGCAGATACCGCGAGAATTCCGATCATCCTCTTATTGCCCTGACTATGATCATGGTCATGATCGCCTTGATGATCGTGTCCCTCATGGGAATGGTCATTCTCTCGCTCGATGTAGGCACGATCGGATTTTAGAATAGCCTTCACTCTATCCAAGGGTACACGCTCATCAACGATCAATTTGCCGCTGTTGAAGCTTAGTGTTGCTGTTTCGCCATGCTCCAATTGCCGGATCTCATGCTGGAGCATGAGGGCGCAATTGCCGCAAGACAAGCCTTTAACCCGATATTCTTTCATAATTATCATCCTCCAACAATGAATGAACACTTGTTCATATGTTAATCGTTATTAGATGGAAAGTCAATCCATGGATGATGTCATAGAAGGATTGGACGGGCTTACATAGCAAGAACCGGAGGGACACAGCAGCGATTGAATGTCTGAGCTGCGGAGACAGGATTGTTGATTCCAATACCTATTGGAGTGATCCAGAGGTATTCGGGATACCTTAGACACCTATTTATAAAGGACTAGATACACGCAAGACCTCTCATACCATCCGCCGTCTAGGCATAGGTTGAAGTAATGATCGACGAGGATATGGGGGATGCGCGATGAAAGTGCCACCTAACATACACGGGTATAAGACCAATTGTGAGAACGTTCCGATCTTTTATTTGCCGGAATACCAGCCACAGCAGCCCGGGTTGGAGTATTTGATGAAGCAAAGACCGGTATCGGAAGCCCCTTCCTCTCAAGGCTGCGGGAAATTATCCGGCAAAGTGGCGGTTATTACAGGAGGAGACAGCGGGATTGGAAGAGCAGTCGCCTACGCATTCGCCAAAGAGGATGCGGACATTGTGGTGGTGTACTACAACGAGCACGTAGATGCCGAAGAAACGAAGGCGCGCATCGAACAATTGGGGAAGCGTTGTCTGACAATTGCAGGCGATATCGGGAATGAAGAGTTCAGCAGCCATATCGTTGAACAAGTTGTTCGCGCATTCGGGCGGATCGATATATTAGTGAACAACGCCGCGGTGCAGTTCTATCAAACATCCATCGAGGAGATAAGTCGCAGCCAATTAGAATTGACGTTCCGTACGAATCTATTCGGCATGTTTTATTTGACCAAGGCGGCTCTCCCTTACATGAAGTGCGGCAGCTCAATTATAAATACGTCCTCCGTTTTGGGAACAACCGGATTAAACGTCCTGATCGATTATTCCGCTACAAAAGGCGCGATCAACGCCTTTACGCGTGCGCTAGCGACTTCACTAATCGATCGCGGCATCCGAGTTAATGCTGTTGCACCCGGCTCGACGTGGACACCGCTTGTACCGGCATCGTTCCCGCCGGAAGAGTACGCCTCGACTGGTTATTCAGCTCCGATCAGACGCGCAGCACAACCGTTCGAAATTGCGGGGGCATACGTCTATTTGGCGTCGAATGACGCTTCTTACGTCGTAGGGGAAATCATCAATGTCAACGGTGGAGAACATTTCGTATAAGGATGTGGCTCCTATGGCGATGAGCAGGGGGAACGCTACGCGCGATCCTCATGAACTCTGAGGTGTACCAGAATGATTTGTTTTATAAATATGCTAAAATAGCAATTGAACCGCAAAACCTAAGAATGAATAAAGGAGTTCATCCATTGAGTGATCTAGAGGGAAAGAAGAATGAGATTCTGTCGGCATTTCAATTCCGACATGCGACTAAAGAGTTTGATCCTGATAAGAAAATAAGCGACGCTGACTTTCAGTACATAATAGAGACGGGGCGTTTATCGCCAAGCTCGTTTGGCTTTGAACCGTGGAAATTTGTCATGGTGCAGAATAAGGACATTCGAGCCAAGTTAGCGGAGTATGCTTCTGGAGCTAGAAAACAATTGCCAACAGCAAGTCATTTTATGATTATTCTATCAAGATTGCCGAAGGATATGGTTGCAGGCTCTGATTATATTCGGAGAATGATGGTGGATGTCCAGCAGCTGTCACCCGAGACTGTACAGGGGAAGCAGGCGGTCTATGATCATTTTTTGAAAACAGGGTTTGCGATTGAAGATGATCCGAGAGTGATGTTCGAATGGGCCTGCCGTCAAACGTATCTTGCATTAGGCAACATGATGACCGCTGCTGCAATGATTGGCATTGATTCTTGTCCGATTGAGGGATTCAACAGAGAGAAGATCAGCGATGTATTAGTTGCAGAAGGGATAATGGACCCTGAACATTATGGCGTATCGGTTATGGCTGCCTTTGGCTACAGATTGCATGACCCGGCGGAAAAGACACGTCGATGCGCGCAGGAAGTCGTTGCGTGGGTGGAGTAACGCTGAATTAGACAGGACAAAAGCCAAGACACAGATCCAACCCGTGTCCTGGCTTTTTTTACTTTATCCAAACGGAACGGCATACCTGGTAGGTAAGCTCAGCGAGACATCCTCTGTACAGGTTTAGTTATAAGCCGCCGAATGGCGGCTCAGATTGTCGAGAAAGTCAGTCCGGATATTCGCTGTATAAGGCGGAAATACCGCGCTACAGCACGGAAAAGTAGAGCGAGACGCGCTGTAAAGCTGAAAAACCATCGTACAGATGGCCAGGCATTGCAAAATGATCTTCGGCTAACTCCATAAGGTGGAAATACCGCGTTATAGCACCGACAAGAGGGGCGAGGCACGCTGTGTAACTTTGAAAAACCTTCTTACAGGTAGCGACAGAGCAACGCAGGATGAGCATCGGCTATCTCTGCATTGTCGAGATGCGATGCAAGCGATGACTGATGCGGCCCCCGCACCGCTGAATAACGTCTCCCGTGGACTTTCCACAGAGCCTGGGCCGCCGAATGGCGGCTTTTTATATTCCCCAAGACCAAAATTTGCTCTAACTGCCACATTGACAGATGATGAAATGAAGCGTATTATGAGCTTTAGATTTAGTAAATTAGTAAATTATAAAACCAGTAAATAAGTAAATTCTAAATATCCCGATGGAGCGTGTACACCAAATGAAAATACCAACAACATTAAAACATAAGCCCGTTGTCGTAATAGAAAATTACGAGCAGGTTGACGGCCGTTATGCGGGTAACACAGATGCGAAAGGTTTATCCCTGGGCTTGGCCCAGTGGAATGATCGGGGGAAGGTCGATATTTCGGCCAAAGTATGGCGATATACGGGGGAGAAATGGTCGAGGCAGTCGGAGGAACTGCCCATGCACCGTGTTCTTGACCTTGCCATTCTGATCTGCAGAAGCAGCTTGCATTTCCAGGATGCCTATCGGTATCCGAAGCTGTATGATCCTGAGAACACAACGATCGACCGCATTGGACTGCAGGGGGATGCGATGAGCGTAGCCGTCTGTGAGGAGAATCCGATGATTGACAGCGACATCAAGCTGTTCGCTCAGGCGCTTAGCGACGATGGCGAAATGATCGGAGAACGGCTTCGTGTCCTCTCCCGCCTTTTGAAGGAAATGGGGTATTAATAGTTTGAAGAGGTGAGTGTAATGAACATCCAGGAGCAATACGCGGTCTCCCCTGCAAGACTGCTGACTGAGATCGAACAAGGGCTTGTTTGGACAAAGCCGGCATCTCATAAGGTCAGTGAAGAGGAGCTGCGTATTAGCAACGAAATAAAGCGCAATTGGCATCGCGGCGAAATGAAAATCGCCACTATTTTGTTAGAGGGAGACGCAGGCTCCGGCAAGACGCAGCTTGCCAAAGCGCTGTCGGCTAACTTGGGATTGCCTTATACGAAGGTCACTTGTTTTGCCGATATGGACAAATCCGATATTATTGGCGCTATTTTGCCGGTGATTTCATCGGAAAGATTAGAGAAGCTGGAGCTCTCGGAGCAGGCCGTTCTGCAAGCATTGTATGAAAGCGACGGCTTCCATAGCGCTGCTGAAATATTGATGGATGTGCTGGGCGTCACTCAGGAACAGGCAGCCTTGAAGATGAAGCAGTTATTGAACAAGGTGGAGCATAGCTCCGGGGATGAAGAGGCAGTGGAGTATCGATTCTACCCTTCCGAAATCGTCAGAGCTTATCAGAAAGGCTATCTGCTGGAAATTCAAGAACCAACTGTTATCCGGGATGCCGCAGTGCTAATGGCGCTTAACTCTGCCTTGGAGCTGGACGGAAGCATTAATCTTCCAACAGAAATCATACGCAGACATCCCGATTTCGTAGCAATCATCACGACCAACCGCAGTTATGCGGGAACGAGACCGCTCAATGAAGCGCTGCGCGACAGGGTTCAGCATACGGAGAAGATGGATCTGCCGACTAAGGAAACCATGATTGAACGGGCCATGTCGAAGACCGGATATAAGGATGAGCAGGTGCTGGATGTGCTGGCGGATATCATTATCGTGCTGGACAGAACTGCCCGGGTCAATGCGATTAAAGGCGTGGCTGGCATGCGCTCCTTGTTCTACTGGGCGGACGCGGTCGCCGGAGGCGCCCTTGCCGGGCAATCGCTTTATCATAAAGTCATCTACAAGATCACAACCGATTCCGATGAAATCAAGCTGTTGGAGGATGCGTTGAATACCCATGGCTTGCTGGCGGCTTTAGATAACGTAGAGCTGGAATGTAAAAAAAAAAAGAATCTTGGGTCAGGCCGAGATAAACATATCGGGCAGCATCGACGACACTGATTTTGACCCTGGCACGGCGACAGAGGAGCAGGGAATCGCGTTGAAAAAATCTGCGGACAGCGATGATAGCGCAGCATCCGATGCGTCCGAATCGAATGAAGCTTCAGACATGGAAAGCTCCGATACAGGAGAGGACGGCAAGCCGGTCTATCATCAGGCCAACCCTGAGCCGATGCCAGACGAAGAAGCGAAGCGGCAAGAGCGGGATTACCGCAAAGGGCTGAATCGCGATGCAAGGGAGGCTGTGTCCGATTCGATCCATAAACGGGTGAAGCTCATCGTTCACCGTCCCGATTACGATATGGCGTCCCGGCAGGAATATGACAGTCTGAGCAAGGAGCTTATGCCCATCATCCGGGAAATTGCCAGCAAGACACTTCCGCTGCTGGAGCATGAGGTTTCCTCCGAATTTGCGGGGCGTCAATTTTATGGCAGCAAATTTCAAGCCGATCGTGTTGCTTACCGGGATTTCAGATATTTTGCCAGGAAGCTTCCGCCAACAGAATCTCCCTCCCTTGCAGTCGGTCTGAGGGTGGATGAGTCGGCATCGATGTCGGCCTTCGGAAGATTGGAAGCTGCGAAGCGCGCCGTGCTTGCCGTATATGAATTTTGCCGGATTTGTAGCATTCCCGTATTCATCTATGGAGATACAGCAGATGTCTCCAAGCTGGAGCAAATGTCGATCTATGCCTATGCCGATTCCGACAAACCTGATGTCAATGATCGGTTCAGACTGATGGGCATTCGTGCCAGAAGCAACAACCGCGACGGGATGGCGCTCCGAATTATGGGGGATCGGTTGGCGGCTTCGCCGCAGCAGACCCGATTGTTGATCAGCATAAGCGATGGGCAGCCCAAAGCGATGGAGGACTATACCGGAGGGTATGCGATCCAGGATATGCAGCAGACGATAGCCGAATATGAACGGAAAGGCATTACATTTCTTGCAGCGGCAATAGGCCAGGATAAGGAAGTCATCAATCAGATCTACGGGAACGAGAGATTCCTGGATATTACCAATCTAGCGGAGCTGCCTGCCAAGCTGGTTCGTATTATCGCACGGTATTTATAATTTTTGCAGTTATTTTAGCGGATCGAGAGGAGATAGCACCATGGACAAGAACAAGCGCAAGGAGCTTCAGGAGGCATTCAAGGAGATTAAAACCTATATGGGTGCCATACAAATCAAATGCAGCGTCAACGGCAAAATTTTCGTAAAAAGCTATCCCAACCTGAAAAACAAATGGTCGTCCATACAGACTCAGCTGAACCTGGGCCAGTTTCTGAATATCCAGTTACAGAAGGATTGGAAGGAGCTGGGGAGTGAAAATTTCACCTTTGAGGTGCTGGAGCAGAAGGATGCGGGCGAGATTACCGACATGCGCTGGGAGCTTAAGAAACTGGAGAAGCAGTGGGTGGAGAAATTGCAGCCCTACGGTGATAGCGGATATAACAAGGCGCCAGTGCAATAATTGATAAAACACATGGCGCACAAGCCGATATTTGCTCCCTATTGCACTTATTTCGTTGACAAAAGCTGCAGCAGCTCTGGACGAATCAACCAAAGATGGCGGCTGATATGCGCATATACGATTGCTTCCCGGTCGTCTCCATAACCTGTATATTCCGGCATTTCACGAGGAAGCCGTTTCTTGCCTTGCAAATAAGCAGGAACATAAGGATTATGTCCGATTGCTTTCTTGATTAGCTTAGTAAGCTCGGGAGATTGTCCTTTCAACCCATATTCGACAAGAATTCGGCTATAATTGAAGGCTGCGCTGCCATCTTCATCAAATTGTTGAATAAGCTTTGCCGCGCTCTTCCAATCTGCCGTCTCGATATAGGCTGACAGAAGCAGCTCGCGTACACCTTGATTATCATTCGGATTAAGCTCCAACAGCTCATTGTAATGCTTAATGGCCTCCGGCATATTTCCAAGCCCGGCATGCGCTTCTGCGTAGCCCTTCTTCGCTCTCATATAAGGTCGTGTCGGTGCATGGAGCCAGAAGTGTCCCTTATGTTCCTTGAAGAACGCTTCGCCGAAACTCTGCTCTCCGGCCAACATTCCCTGCTTGTAATAAAAGGCCGCATCTTTAAGGGAAGCAGCCGCACATTCGGCGAGTATGTTGTATGCGTCGACGCTATTGGGATCAAGGAGCAGCGCTTCCTGCGCCATCTTGATCCTTTGTTTCGGATTCGGTTCATCCCATGCAGCATACAGAAGCTCCGCAGCTTGTTCTGATTTGCTGAGACTTTTACGTTTGGCAGGCTTCGTATTTAAATTTTGTTGAAGAAATGCATTAGCTTCCTCAAGGGTGCCGAAATCCTGCTCATCGAGCAAGGTGTGAATACGCTGCATCTCCCGTTCCATCCCCATCTTTGAGAGAGGAGAAGCAGGGGATATGCCATGGCTTGATTCATTCGGCAACTGAGGCAGAAGTTCATCGAGAAAAGAGAATATCTGATTCGCCCGTTGCGATAATGTGTTGACTGAAACGTCATATTTGGCGGCCAGCTCGCTTTGGGTAGTTGTGTAACCGAAGATCTGACAGAGAATATACTCTAATGCAGCAGGGTACACCCCTATTTTTTTGGTGACTGGATCAACGGTATTGGCATATTTATTCCACATTTGGATGACCTGATGGATTTCATCGGTTTCATACAAGCTGGCGGTTTGATTAAAGAAATAAGTGGCTATCGATTTGTGCAGATCGTTATCCCATGTCAGCTTGTCCTCGATGATGTTAGCGGGTGGTTTCGGAATAGTTTGCGTTATCCGGGTGACATTGTTTCCCTCATCCTTATTCAGACAGCACTTTTTGTATTTCAAGCCGCTGCCGCAATGGCAAGGGTCGTTTCTTCCGAGTTTCTTCATCATGTGATTCCTCCGGGATCTAAGAATAACTTTAATTATTCACTGTTAATTACAGCTTGTCTATCCACAGTGAATGTGATTCAATTTTCAGGCCAACGAACGGCATGAAAAAAATCCCGGATGAGCTGAAATCATTCGGGATTTTTGATGTATTCGGAGGCCCCCCCTTTATTACTGTTCTTCCCCAGTGACAGAATGACCGGCTTCAATCACTTGCTCCCGGAGCGACAGCGCGGACTTGTGCAGCACAAGCATTTTGGCTAATGGGTCACTGCGTTTAATAACCTTGTTCTGTCTCGGCTCGAAAGCAATAGGAAGGCCAAGGCCGCTGTGAAAACGGTCGAGACTTTGGGCCGTAAGCAGTCCGGGATGAATAATGTAGCTGTTGTCCGTATGCTCAAGCGGTTGGAAAAGCAGCACGTGGTCATTGGGAATTTGAACGCTCCAGCCCATCCTCCATTCAAAGGTGCCTTCCCCGTTTGGAATGAACATTTGATGCCAGTTGTTGTCGACTTTGAATTGATGCAGCTGGAACCATCCGGATGGTTTGACACCCAAGTAGATATCCTCTCGCCTCTGCCAATAATGAATGCCTGTCAAATGTTGAATGTGGGGGATCTCTTCCGCATGCTCCGCGCCGATCTGAATCTCAGTTGCGGGATAAATTTCGACATCAATCGGAGATAGAATTGTCCAGCCGATCTCTCGGGCAGCACGGTATGGCCAGCAGGCTCCTTTCACGCGTCTTTGCTTAATCCAGCGAAAATCCTCGTCATGAGAAGGCTGTACGGTGACGTGCTCTTTTACGGGCGGTATGGCCCAGGCTGCTTTTTTGCTGAAAATGACCTCGGGCTGCATAGGTCCCCTCCTGTCTGCGGAGTTCATGTTTGGAACAAGTTGATGAAGCCTATGCGTTCTTCCTGCGGATTATGTTCAGAGTCTGAGTTTGAAAGGTGTGAGGGCTGGTAACCATTTTTGGCGTCCAAGCTGCCATTTGTGCGAATATGCATAGACTTTAGTAAAGGCGCCTCTGGAATAGACAAGTTAATGAAGGATATTAAGCCGATGAGCCTTGAATCGGAAGGGGGGAGTTCATGGCTGACAGTTGTCCACCCGATATAGATAAACCGGAAGAGAATCTTCCTGAGACAAATAAATGCCCGCCGAAACGAACTGCCATTCGCAAACGATGCAAATGCTGCCGAAAAGCTGCACTCAAAAGAAAATCGACTGGCTGCTATTGTGCGAAATGCAAGAAGCCATCGGAGCGTAAACGTTGCAAAAAGCGCAAGAAACCAAGCAAACGATGTATCAAATGTCCTCCCGGACCACAAGGGCCACAAGGGATAAAAGGGGCAAAAGGTCCAAAAGGGGACATTGGAGCTACAGGAGAAAGAGGGCCGCGTGGGTTTCGAGGACTGGCGGGCGCGACAGGAGCAACTGGCTCTAAGGGAGCCACGGGAGCAGCAGGTGCAAAAGGAGCCACAGGTGTCAGCGGAGCAAAGGGCGCGACAGGTGCTCCAGGGTCTGCGGGCGCAGTTGGTGGGACAGGCGCTACCGGAGCAGCGGGCGCGACAGGTGAGCGAGGCGAACCGGGAGTAGCCGGGGCTACCGGAGCGACGGGTGAGCGGGGCGAACCGGGAGTAGCTGGAGCGACCGGGGCCACGGGTGAGCGGGGTGACCCAGGTGTAGCTGGAGCGACCGGGGCCACGGGTGATCAGGGCGAACCGGGAGTAGCCGGGGCGACCGGGGCCACGGGTGAGCAAGGCGAACCGGGAGTAGCCGGGGCGACCGGGGCTACAGGTGAGCAAGGCGAACCGGGAGTAGCTGGGGCGACCGGGGCGACGGGTGGAACCGGAGCGACAGGAGGAACGGGAGCTACCGGGGCGACAGGAGCGACAGGAGGAACGGGAGCTACCGGAGGAACTGGTGCAACCGGAGCCACCGGAGGAACGGGAGCTACCGGGGCGACAGGTGGAACGGGAGCCACCGGAGCGACAGGTGGAACGGGAGCGACCGGAGCGACAGGAGGAACGGGAGCAACCGGAGGAACTGGGGCAACCGGAGCGACAGGAGGAACTGGTGCAACCGGAGCAACCGGAGGAACGGGAGCTACCGGAGCAACCGGAGGAACGGGAGCTACCGGAGCAACAGGTGGAACAGGAGCCACGGGAGCAACAGGAGGAACGGGAGCTACCGGAGCAACCGGAGGAACGGGAGCTACCGGAGCAACAGGTGGAACAGGAGCCACGGGAGCAACAGGAGGAACGGGAGCGACCGGAGCAACCGGAGCGACAGGAGAAACTGGGGCAACCGGAGCGACAGGTGGAACAGGAGCCACGGGAGCGACAGGAGGAACGGGAGCTACCGGGGCAACCGGAGGAACTGGGGCAACAGGAGGAACGGGAGCGACCGGAGGAACTGGGGCAACCGGAGCGACCGGAGCGACAGGAGCAACTGGGGCAACCGGAGCGACAGGTGGAACAGGAGCCACGGGAGCGACAGGTGGAACGGGAGCTACCGGGGCTACCGGAGGAACTGGGGCAACCGGACCGACCGGAGGAACGGGAGCGACCGGAGCGACAGGAGAAACGGGTGCAACCGGAGCAACAGGCGGAACGGGAGCCACCGGAGCCACCGGAGCCACCGGAGCCACCGGAGGAACGGGAGCGACTGGAGAAACTGGGGCAACCGGGGCAACCGGAGGAACTGGAGCCACCGGAGCGACAGGAGCAACTGGGGCAACGGGAGCCACTGGAGCCACCGGAGCCACTGGAGCCACGGGAGCAACAGGTCCGACGGTTACCGCGAACAATGCTTTTGTCGATGCGACGTTCTCGACGGTAGGAACGGGCAACGGATTCCCGTTCAATACGAACGTGCTGATCAATGGAACCAGTATTACGAGGTCACCGGGACTAGATACGCAAGTATTTCTAGAAGGCGGAGGAACCTATCTTGTCGTATACGAAGTAGACAGCATTCAAGGTATAGCAGCGAATGTGAATGCGCAATTCCAGCTGTCTCTTAACGGGGTGCTGAGTGGTGCCAGCTTCTCAAGCTCCCCGTTTGGCGGCTTGCAGGCTACTGCGGCAGGCACGGCGATTTTTAACACTCCGGCGGGTCCGGCCAGTACGCTATCACTTGTAAATACGAGCGGATTCAACGTCTCGGCAGGAGCTACAATGACGATTGTTCGACTTGCATAGCTGGAACGAAGCAGAAGAGCAGCCTGGGAATCTCCTCCCAAGCTGCTCTTCATCGTCAACTAATCGTTTAATACAGCACGGATATGCTCTTCCGTGATTGCCCAGTGGGTAGCGCTCCAATATTTGGCTTTGTCCTTCACCATAATAATTTGGGGCGACTCATGCTTGACGGCTACATCCTCGGCGATCTGGTTCGATACCGGGCGCGATTCAATGACCTTAACCAGCACATAATCCGCATTCGGTGCCGCGCTGGTCTTCAAATAATTGCTGAACTCGCTATATGCGTTCGCACTGACCGGACAAGTCGTGCTGTGCTTGAAAACGACCAGTGGACGTTGGCTGGATGCTTCGAATGCTGCATTCCATTCCTCGATGGTTTGAATTTCCTTTAGCTGTGAAATATGAATGTCCCCTCTCGCGAAAGTTGCTTGTCTCTATAGGCAGAAACAAGTTTTCAACATCATACCACAACGGAATTCAAGAATACAGCACGCGGCCGCAGAATTCATCCCTCAATCTATTTCTGCTGCAGCATCATGGTCCACAGATCTGCGCTTTCATAGCCAAGACGCCATGCGGCAACACCTGCCAGATCATACTTGGCAGCAATATCAATTCGCGCCTTCACAGTACCCGCTGTCTCCGCCCAGAATACATGCGTGTAGCCATTCTTGGCATAAGAGTATTTGGTCTGTCCTGAGGCGGCATCATAGACGCCCTTTGCATTATTTTCCGCAATAATGCGGGGTACTTCCTTCATAATTATCGCCTTGTTATCGACCAATGCTCCCGAAGCGTCCACACGCCATTCCCGTACATAGAAAGGAATGCCGAGCATCAGCTTGCTGCGGGGAATACCATAAGCCAGGAAGGTCTTGACGCCGTCCTCAACCCATTTCAGCTGGGCTACAGAGCCTGCTGTATCACTGCCGCTCCAATGCTGATCGTATGCCATAATCATAATCATATCGACAATGCCCGCAAGCGCGGCATGATCATAGGCGGTCTTGTGATCCCACAGGACATCCCCGCGCGGCAGGTCGATAGATACAGTCAATCCCTTGGCATGAGCCGCTTCCGTCAAGCTGCGGACAAATGCCGTATACAGAGCCCGGTCACCCCCGGCAAGCGCTTCGAAATCCAGATTGACGCCATCAACGCCAAGTGCGGCAAGCCTGCCGACAAGTGCCCCAATAAACTTCGACTTCGCAGCTTCGTCCCTTAGAAAGGCACTTGTCATCCCCGCGTCAAACTGGTTGTGCACGAGCGGTGTCAGCTTGATGCCTGCTGTTCTCATCGCTGTTACTAGCGCCGGATCGGAGCTGTCAGTCAGTGTTCCGGCTGCATCCGCAAGCTCGAACCAGGTAGGGGAATCAACATCCAGGCCCTGTGTTCCGCTGACCTGAGCCAGAACCGTATCTGTGCGGGAGGTTCCGTTCCATGCCAGATACATCAGCCCTTGCCTGTTGTTCCAGATTGCCCGGCCGTCTGCGGTGGCAACAACCGCATTCTTATATCCGTTTGCAAAATCTACTGCCCCTTTGCGGGTATGGAAATAGCGGATAATACGGTCATTCTGCTTCACCTTCAAGTAAGGCACATTCGTCCACCACTCGCTGCCATCCTTCGTTACAGCCGAACCGGACAGAGTGGAGGCGTATTTGACTGCGCTGCCCGCGCCGTAGAACGACTTTACTGCTTTGCCGTTCTGTGTCACCACGAATGAGGGCGTGTTCATATGAACGGTGCGTCCTGTAGCCGTATTCACAACTGAGCTGCCGGGCAGCATCGTTGAAGCGCGAATGGCATCGAGCAGGAAAGGGTAGAGCGGCCCGCCGCTTGTAGCGCCATCCACGGTGATATCGTATACGGGAGCAGCTTTGCGCTGCGCTTGCTTCTGCGCGGCAGTAAGGTTATCCCATATCCATTGATTGGTGGACAATTCAATGATATGTATGTTGCTGTACGCCTTGGCTGCATTTTTCGCTTCGGCAAGCGTGGCAAACGTCCAGTTCGGCAACGTTTTATCTCCTTGATACATGGCATAATTCGCATAAGTGCCGGATACCCAGCCCGGCTTCTGAAGGTCGCGGATTTGGGCGAACCGCAGCTTTTTCGCGAACGCCTTGGCTTCATTCAACGTGGCAAATTCCCTGCCTGTGGTCGAATAGCCATTCTCGTACACCTTGTAGCGGGGGAGATTGTCCCATATCCAGCCTCGGCCCTCAATTCGCTCCACATGACTGTATGGATAGCTCTTGGCAAAGGCGATCGCTCTTGCCGAAGTGGCGAACTCCTTC
Organism: Paenibacillus oenotherae; assembly: GCF_019443105.1. Classification (GTDB taxonomy): domain Bacteria; phylum Bacillota; class Bacilli; order Paenibacillales; family Paenibacillaceae; genus Paenibacillus_Z; species Paenibacillus_Z oenotherae. Next base: position 9,553 of record NZ_JAHZIJ010000002.1, on the reverse strand, counting down.
ACCGCTCTATCATTCTGGTAGACCCGGAATTTCGTTGTCTGATCCGACCCGCTGCCTGCTGCCGACACGATGACCGCCATAGAAGCTTGCAGAATCAGCATGACAGCCAGCACTAAACTCCATTTTTGCCGCATGTGCCTGGAATCATCTCCTCTCTTAATCTACCTCATTAGACGCCTAAGAGAGGGCACGGTTGCGCAAAAAAGAAGATTGCATAAATTTGCATAATATCGCTAATGAATCAGCAGGCAAAAAAAATAACGGATCGACTGATCGTCAATCCGCTATATCGGCCCAAAACTCTTCATCCGCATCCAGTGTAATCTGTGACCGGAACACCCGGCGGTTATACTGATTGAACATATATTGCTCAATCGCTTCCAGCAGATTGGCTTCGACCAGATACTGGCTGCGCCCTTGTGTCCACACCTCCGCTGTAAATCCGTACTCCTCATCCCAGGACAGCTGCACTTCCACTTCTGTGGGCTGGATGCCCTTGCGCCCTGCAATGTTCAGACAGACCGCATTAATAATTTCGTCGGTATAAATTCGCATTGCCGCTATCTTCTCCAGTCATCCGGATTGGATGGCTTGCGGTTGTTGCGGAAGTATCGGAAAATGCCGCGTATGGCTATGAACAGCACGTAGATCGCCAGCACGTTTATTAGCAGGCCGAGAAAATCGCCGAGAAACCCGAGATTGGCGAACATTCCTCCGAACAAGAGGCCGGCAATTCCGCCGATCATCAGCCCTTTCATCAGGCTGCCTCCGCTGAAGAAGCCGCGATTCGCCTTCGTGCCTGCTGCGGGAGTACCGGGAGCCTTCGTGCCTGAGTTGCTCTCGTTAACCTGCTTCTTGGGTGTCTGCGTAAAGCTTTTCTTGGGGGACTTGATTCCGCCTCTTGGCCTGGCATCCGCCGCCCCTGCGCTGAAAGCGACGAATAGGGTGAAGGCCATTAGAAGCAACAGGGTCTTTTTCATGATGTCATTTCTCCTTCAGTTGATTTGGGGCTAGCCTAAGCGTTGCCTTTCCCTTCAATTACGACTAATATAATCAAAGGTTACACTTTTCATTCTTCTTCCGTGAATAGCGGGTCCGATTTGGGGGATATAGATGGACGCACAGAACCTTTATCCAGCGGCGTATGTACAATTCCTGATAGAATTTCACGCAACACGTGATTATTTTGAATGCCATGAATTATTGGAAGAATATTGGAAGGATCATCCCGGCGACCGTTATGCGGAGCAATGGGTAGGGCTGATCCAGCTGGCTGTCGGAGCCTATCATCACCGCAGGAACAACACGGCAGGCGCGGTCAAAATGTTCCGTCAAAGCTTAACAAGGCTGTCTGCAGACGGGCAAAAGCTGCAAGAGCTCGGTCTCGACAGCGGCAGGCTGCTCCCGCTAATAGCGGAACGAATGGCTGCGGCCGAGGAGCAGCGGCCATTCGCAGATCCCGATATGCCGTTTGCGGATGATTCGCTTGTCAGGCGGTGCCAGGTGGAATGCCAGTCAAGCGGTCTCGTATGGGGAGCGCCCAGCAGCACAGACGAAGCGCTGACGAACCGGCATACGCTGCGTGACCGGAGCGAGGTTATAGCAGCACGGCAAGCCTCGGCGGAAACGAAGCGGCAGCAGAGAGCCCAGCCTTGAACAGAGTCTTGACCTCTATAGAAAGAGGGGGCTGTCTCGAAAGTCCGTTTAGGAAATTTCAGCTCCCGATGCGAGATGCGAGTTGGGCGAAACATGCGAAACAGCAGTTTTTTCTCTTTTCTAACCCCATGAAGGTGAAATGCCTGCCAACGTGCAGGTATTTCACCTTCATTTCCCCTTAAAGGCCGATTCTCCCCAAAAATTCATGCATGATTGCAGGAATGTTGCCATTATGGCGTCTTGCAACCGAAATTCATGCACATTCGCAGGCTTCTTACTCCGCCACGCTGCCTTCAAACCACACTTGGAGTAGGGGGAAGGCTGCGCTGGGGAACCTCCCAGCCGATGCTAACCTCATATACAAGAAAAAGATGCTTCCAGCCACACTTTTTAGTGGTTTTGGAAGCATCTTTTTACATCTATAGGACTGACTCAGTGGATAGTGGATTTTTCGGACAGCCCCGCTATTGGTATCAGGATTGCTTGGCTTTCAAATGCTTGTAGCCGTCTGTCCGGAGATCAAGTCCACCGGTCTTAGGATCTATGATGAAGCCGTGCACAGCCGTTCCCGGCGGCAGCAGGGGATGATTGCGAATAATATTAACGCTGTTCTCTACACTTTCCTGAACGCTATCGAAGCCGGTAAGCCACCGCTTCAGGTTAATGCCGGAATGCATCAGCGTATCGATGGTATCGTCTTTAATGCCGTTCTCCTTCATATGATCGATAACAATCTCCGGATTAAGACCTGTCATTCCGCATTCATAATGTCCGATTACGATGACTTCCTCAGCGCCAAGCTCATAGACGGCAACGAGTATGCTCCGCATAATATTGCCGAAGGGCTGAGTGACGATTCCGCCCGCATTTTTAATGATTTTGGCATCGCCGTTCTTCAGGTTCAGCGCCTTGGGGAGAAGCTCTGTAAGACGGGTATCCATACATGTGACGATGACCATGCGTTTGTCCGGGTAACGGTCGGTCAAGTAGGGCTCATAGTCTTTGTTCTCGACGAAGCTTTTATTGAATGCTACGATCTGTTCAAGTTTGTTCATAAATGAATAGGCCTCCATCCAAATTTGTCTTTCATGCTTCTTCAGCAGGTTTCTCTGTGTACACTAATAATTCCGTCCATCATACAGCTATTGCTGGCTGCAGGGGGGCTCTTGCTACTTCACCAATCGCAGGTTGTTCGTGTAGATCTGATTGTCGCTCTTCAAGCTGAATGAGTGGCGCTCCTTGTTATAATCAATTCTCAGGTTCGGCTCGAAAAATACTGCAAAACGCGGCTCATACCATACGGCATAAGGCGTGCCGTCGGCTTGTTTGTCATCGGCATCAGGCGCTCCAATCAGCTCAAGTGCCGGCACACCGCTGACCACGCAGCCGCAGCCCTCTGTATCATACTTTAGCCTCAGGCTTCGGTTACCGTCCTCAAGCAGGCCTGACAGCTGTTCAACCGCAGAATCGGTGAAAGTAAATTGCATGTTCATTCCCTCCTCCAATCTCTCATGCTGTAAATTTCCGGCTAAAGTTGATTATACGTTTTGCAAAAAGTATGATCAAGTAGAGTCTGCAAGAAAGAAAATAATGGAAGGGTGGATTTAGCCAAATGACAACAAGCGCGGAAAATGTATTGCAAAGGTTCAATGAGCGGATTAGCCAGATTAAAAGTTATGAGGAAGCACTTGGTGTGCTCTACTGGGATTTGCGGACGGGAGCGCCCCGCAATGGCATGGAAGCCCGTTCTGAAGCGATTGGCATGCTGTCGGGCCAGATGTTCAAGCTTTCGACAGACCCTGAGCTTGGAGAATGGCTATCGGAGCTGGAGCGGCCTGAGGTCATATCGGGATTAACCGAAATCCACAGCAGATTAGTAACGGAGACACGCAAGGATTATGATCGCAGCATCAAAATCCCGCCCAAGCTCTATCAGGAATATGTCGTGCTCACCTCGCAGGCGGAATCGATCTGGGAAGAGGCCAAGGAGAAGAACGACTATGCGATGTTCGAGCCCTATCTGGACAAAATCATTACATATACGAACCAGTTTATCGATCTGTGGGGCCCCAAGGCTACCCGGTACGATACGCTGCTTGATGCTTATGAGCCGGGGATGACAACAGCTGAGCTTGACCGTGTGTTCGGAGGACTGCGCGAGAAGCTTGTTCCACTGGCTGCTGCAATTGCCGCGTCGCCGCATCAGCCGGAAACCGGATTTCTGCAGCAGACCTATGCAAAGGATGCGCAGAAGCAATTCAGCCTGTTCATTCTGGAGCAGATGGGCTTCAACTTCAGCTCCGGCAGGCTGGACGAGAGCGTCCATCCCTTCGCAACGGGCCTCAATCCGGGCGATGTCCGCATAACGACCCGCTATCTGGAGGGGGATGTGACAAGCGCGCTGTTCGGTACGATTCATGAGGGCGGACATGCGCTCTATGAACAGAACATCATGAAGGCGCTTATCGGAACAACGCTGTGTACGGGTACATCCATGGGCATTCATGAGTCGCAGTCCCGCTTCTGGGAGAATATCATCGGCCGCAGCAAGCCGTTCTGGAGCCGCTATTACGGAGACCTGCAGAAGCAGTTCCCGAATCAATTGGATGTGCCTGTCGAGGATTTCTACCGGGCGACCAATGTGGTGCGTCCTTCGCTGATCCGGATCGAGGCCGATGAGCTGACCTACAACCTGCACATTATTATTCGCTACGAGATCGAGAAGCTGCTGTTCAACGGAGGTGTGAAGGCTTCCGAACTGCCCGCAATCTGGAATGAGAAGTACAAGGAATATCTTGGTGTTGTGGCGGACAACTACAGCGACGGCGTCCTGCAGGACGTCCATTGGTCTGGCGGCGCCTTCGGCTATTTCCCTTCCTATTCGCTCGGCAACATGTACGCGGCGCAAATTACCGATACGATGGAGAGAGAAGTGCCTGCTCTGTGGGAGATGGTCGGACGCGGAGAGCTTCACCCGATCAAGGAGTGGCTAACGGATAAAATCTACCAGTACGGCAAGCTTAGAACACCTTCTGAGCTCATAACAAGCATTACCGGCAAATCGCTTGATCCCGATTATCTGGTCGCTTATTTGGAGCGGAAGTACAAGGATATTTATCGGCTGTAAGACCCGATCAGCCCATGCGGTTTCTCAAGTGGATTCACACTCTGAGAAACCGCTTTTATTTTGCGCCCAAAAGAGCCCGCTGCTCCTCACCAAACCTTTGCCGCTGCATAGGCTGAAATACAAGACATGTGCAGCAGGAGGACATCTGATGAAACGAAGAATACTGCCTTTTCTAATAGCTGCAGGGCTTATTATCGCTCTGCTGGCGGGATGCGGCAATAAAAGCGGTGAAGATCAGCTTGTGAAGGTCAGGGTAGGCGAGGTGACGAGGTCGCTATTCTATGCGCCGGAGTATGTAGCAGTGGCCAAGGATTTGTTCAAGGCTGAGGGGCTTGATGTGGAGCTCACAACAACATTCGGCGGGGACAAGACGATGACGGCACTGCTGACGGGGGGCATCGATATCGCCTTGGTGGGCTCGGAAACGTCGATCTATGTGTATCAGCAGGGGGCCGATGACCCCGTTATTAACTTTGCGCAGTTGACGCAGACCGACGGAACCTTTCTTGTGGCGCGCGATGCGGGGGAAGAGTTTCAATGGGAGGAGCTGAAGGGCAGCGTGTTCCTTGGCCAGCGCAAAGGCGGCATGCCGCAGATGGCCGGGGAGTTCACACTGAAGGGGCATGGCATCGATCCGCAGAAGGATCTTGAGCTGATCCAGAATATTGAATTTGCCAATATACCGGCTGCATTCGCCTCCGGCACGGGCGATTATGTACAGCTGTTCGAGCCGCAGGCATCGATTTTTGAGCAGGAGGGCAAGGGGAAGGTCGTTGCTTCCTTCGGGGTAGAGAGCGGACATCTTCCTTATACTGTCTTTATGAGCAAGGGGAGCTATATCGCTGAGAACGGGGAGACCACGCAGAAATTCACCAATGCGATCTACAAGGCGCAGCAGTGGGTAGCGGAGCACAGCGCAGAAGAAATTGCGGATGCCGTTCTCCCGTTCTTCAAGGATACGGATCGCGATATCGCCATCAAAGTCATTGACCGCTACAAGCAGCAGGGCTCGTATGCATTGAACCCGATCGTAGACGAGGAAGAGTGGAATAATTTGCTCGATGTCATGACAGAGGCAGGAGAGCTGGCGGCAAGACCGGCGCATGATGCGCTCGTGAACAATTCCTTCGCCGAGCATGCGCTAGACTGACATGTCTGACGGAGAAGGGGAGCTGGCGATGGACACTGTTCTGGAGCTGAGGCAGGTTACACAGGTCTATGTGAATGACAGCAGGGCGACCCTTGCCGTAGAGGATTTGTCATTCGCGGTGAAGCGGGGAGAGTTTATTAGTCTGGTTGGCCCAAGCGGCTGTGGCAAAACAACCGTTCTAAGCATGCTGGCCGGATTGCTGAAGCCGACCCGGGGGGAAGTGATCGTGGGGGGCGAGAGGGTGCTCAGTCCGTCGCCTAGAATCGGATACATGCTGCAGCAGGATTATTTGTTCCCTTGGCGCACGATTCTGGATAATGTGCTGATCGGACTGGAGCTAAGCGGCAGGAAGACGGAGCAGAGCATCGCATTCACACGCTCGCTCCTTCATGAGCTTGGATTGGGCGCGTTCGAGAAGCGCATGCCGCATGAGCTGTCCGGGGGGATGAGGCAGCGGGCTGCGCTCGTCCGAACCTTGGCGATGGAGCCCGATGTTCTGCTGCTTGACGAGCCATTCTCGGCACTGGATATGGCCATCAAGCTGCAGCTTGAGGATCTGGTGCAGGCAACCTTGAGGAAAAGAGGCAAGACTGCCGTCCTGGTCACACATGATCTGGCGGAAGCGGCAGCGATGAGCGACAGAATTATTGTGCTGGCCCGCAATCCGGGAAGATATTTCAGCTCATTTCGGATTCCGGAGGCCATGAGCAGCGCATTGCCCACGGAAGCGCGCAGAATGAGCGGGTTCCAGCCGATTTTTGACCGGATTTGGGAGGCGTTGGAGATTAGCGGGGGAAAGGAGGCGTAGTGACATGAGCATGAACATGAGCTGGATTCACGAAATTCACAAAAGGCATTTGAGCGCTGCAAGGCGGACGAGATGGGCCGTACGGGTGTCGCAAGTGCTGCTGCTGACCGGGCTGATGGGCTTATGGGAAGCAGCGGGCAGATTAGGCTGGATTGATGTGCTGCTGTTCAGCTATCCCAGCAAACTGCTGATCCAGATCTGCAACACAGCTGCTGACGGCTCGCTGTTTCCTCATCTTGGCATAACTGTGCTGGAGACAGTGGTGGGATTCATACTAGGGACAGTGTTCGGAACCGCTATTGCCGCCCTGCTCTGGTGGATGCCCTTCGTCTCCCGTGTGCTGGACCCCTTCATCGTCGTACTGAACAGCTTGCCCAAGGTAGCGCTCGGTCCTGTATTCATCGTCGGTTTCGGCCCCGGATTTATATCGATTGTAGCGACAACGCTGTCGCTTACCGTCATCATAACGACGCTGGTTATCTACAATAGCTTCCGCGAGGTTGACCAGAACTATATCAAGGTCATCTCACTGTTCGGCGGCAGCAAGGCGCAGACCTTCCGCTATGTTGTCCTCCCCGCATCCTTCCCCACGATTGTCTCCACGCTGAAGGTGAATGTGGGACTCGCCTGGGTGGGCGTTATCGTCGGCGAATTTCTTGTTGCCAAGGAGGGACTCGGTTATTTGATGATCTACGGCTTCCAGGTATTTAATTTTACACTGGTGCTCTCCAGCCTGCTCCTCATAGCTGTTGTAGCCACGTTAATGTATCAGGGCGTCACCTATATCGAAAGACTATTGATGGGATCAGACATGCGCAAACCATGAGCGTGCAGCTCGCACCGATCTCGAAGCACATTATGGAGGAGCAGGTGGCGGACGAACTTGAAGCGCGATATGGAGGAGCAGTGGCGGACGGCTTGAAGTACGATATAGAGGAGCAGGCGGCGGACGAACTTGAAGCGCGATATGGAGGAGCAGTGGCGGACGGCTTGAAGTACGATATAGAGAATCAGGTGGCGGACGAACTTGAAGCGCGATATGGAGGAGCAGTGGCGGACGGCTTGAAGTACGATATAGAGGAGCAGGCGGCGGACGAACTTGAAGCGCGATATGGAGGAGCAGTGGCGGACGGCTTGAAGTACGATATAGAGAATCAGGTGGCGGACGAACTTGAAGCGCGATATGGAGGAGCAGTGGCGGACGGCTTGAAGTACGATATAGAGGAGCAGGCGGCGGACGAACTTGAAGCGCGATATGGAGGAGCAGTGGCGGACGGCTTGAAGTACGATATAGAGAATCAGGTGGCGGACGAACTTGAAGCGCGATACAGAGGAGCAGGTGGCGGACACAAACGGAGGGTGAATGGTTGACTCCTTGTCCAGGCTAACGGTACGATAGAGGAAAATACCGGAACTATCGGATGAGCAGAGGTCACCAATCATGGGAATTCGAGTCATCAAAACCGCCCTGGCGGCGCTTGCCGCCCTCTATACCGCCTATTCTATCGGTCTGGAAACCCCTCTATCAGCAGGATTGCTGGCGATTCTTGGTGTTGAGGTGACACGGATGAAAGGGCTGAGAAGCGCCCTTGTCCGATTCGTTGCCTCTGTGCTGGGGCTTTTTTTCGCTTCGGTGCTGTTTGTACTGCTGGGATTTCATATATGGACGATCTCATTATTCATCCTGCTTGTCTTCCCGATCTTGTCTCGTGCGCAGTTGAAGGAGGGGATCGTGACAAGCTCGGTTATCGTCTTCCACGTCTTTGCCAGAGAAGAGGTGACGGTCGCCCTTATAAGCAATGAAATTATGCTGCTGCTTACCGGACTCGGCTGGGCAACGGTCATTAATATGCTCTATATGCCTAAGGAAGACAACAATCTGGCACTGCTTCGCCAGCAGACGGAGCAGAGCTTTGCCGATATTTTTCAACGGATGGGACAGACGCTTCGAGATCCTTCGCTAATATGGAACGGGGAGGAGCTGCTGCAAGCCAATGGGGCGATTGAGCAGGGGCTGCGCCGTGCAGAGGTGAGTCAGGAGAATCGATTGTGGGGACAAGCCAGAACGGCGTGGAATTATTATCCCTCTTACTTCGAGATGCGCCGTCAGCAGCTGGAATCGATTCAGCAGATGCTTGTCCAGCTTTCATTCGTCTATGAATCCTTGCCGCAGGGAGAGCTGGTGGCGGAGCAATTCGATATCTTGGCGGATAATGTGAAGTCCGAGGTCTATGAAGGAGCAGTGGAGCGCAAATTGCCGGAGCTCAAGGAGCAGTTCAGAGCGATGCCGCTGCCCTCCAGCCGCCAGGAATTCGAGGTGCGAGCCGCTATTCTTCAACTGATGCACGAGCTTGCAAGGTATTTGAATATTGCCAAGCGGCTTAAGAAGCATAGGGAAGAATAATCTCGAGCAACGTAAATGCGGGGCAGCTGGGGAGTGGATAGGAGCAACTGAAGGTTGCTTAAAAAGCGGCCGCATGGTGCGAAAAGTTCCTGCGGACGCCCACAACTGCCGTTATCCCGCAGCTCCCACAGCCGCTGCCCGGCAAGCGCAGCACACCCGCAACCCGCAACCCGTAACCCGCAACCCGCAACCCGCAACCCGCAACCCGCAACCCGCAACCCGTACCCCGCAACCCGTACCCCGCAACCCGTACCCCGTACCCCGTACCCCGTACCCCGTACCCCGTACCCCGTACCCCGTACCCCGTACCCCGTACCCCGTACCCCGTACCCCGTACCCCGTACCCCGTACCCCGTACCCCGTACCCCGTACCCCGTACCCCGTAACCCGTAACCCGTAACCCGTACC
>NZ_JAHZIJ010000029.1 GCF_019443105.1 Paenibacillus oenotherae | reverse complement strand
TCCTTCAGGAATATGTAGATCGTATCGTGATCCAATCGTCCACTGATATCAACCATTATGACGCGGAAATCACGTACAGGGTTTTTAATGGTGGAGGCGAGGGGATTTGAACCCCTGTCCGAAGACATCGCCACATAGGCATCTACGGGTGCAGTCACAGATTTGATGTCACCCTAGCAAGCGCCCCGTAACCGGCTATCGCTAAGGTCAGCCTGATTGTCTTCTTCAGCACACCCCAGGCGGAGATGTGACAGCGTATTCCACTACTTGTTAGCCCCTAATCCAGTCACATGGACGATGCTGGGTAGAAGCACGCACACAGTTTCTTAGGCTTCTATATATTGATATTTTATTGGTCAAGTAACCCATGATTTTTAGCCAAATTGATAATTTCTAGAATAGGTATTACTTCGTTAGGCATTATTCCCGCCCCTTTTACTGCAACAGCTATCACCTCTGCATTTTCGTTAACGATTGGCCCTCCACTATTACCCTCATAAATTGTAGGTGATATTTCATGACGACTGTATCTCATCTTATCAATCTCATGTATCCTTCTACCTTTCACAAATCCATTCTCAACTCTTATCTCCTGTCCCATTCTATAGTTTGGATATCCTATGAGATCAATGAGCTGTTCTTCCTTAATATCAATGTTGTATTTGAATCCTTCTATGGAGTAATTAATATCACTAGGTGTTAAGATAGCAATGTCTCTTTTAATATCATAACAAGCTACTTTCAATTGACAAGCAGGTTTATAATCGTGCTTAAAGGCGTGCAAGTAATATTCATTGGGAAACTTAGTTTCTAGTTCCAAAGCAACTAGCACATCTTTAATTACGTGAGCATTAGTAACCACTCCTATTCCCCTAAGTAAAAATCCTGTTCCCTGTCCATAATATATGTCAGTACACTTATCGTCTCCAGGAATGTAGACCACAATGGGGCTACTATGATCTATAACATAAGTATAACCTTCATATATTTTTCTTTTATTAATTTGTTGCTCTACAAATTTAATAACTTTATTTTCTGGAGAGACATTATTATAACGGCTAGCTAACTTTAAATAGACTGGGTCGTTTGTACCTTTTACATGCCCTACATGATTAATCATACCTTTCAGTACTGAAAACATCTCCGAAGACTTTCCTCTTGCTGTTTGTCGAAATGGATATTTACTTTGAAACACTTTCCTTGCAACATCGAGATCAGCACTATTCTTTTCTATACAATTCAAAATGGAACGAATTCTACGAATGTATATCCTGCTTACGTTTAACTTGTCATTTACGGTTATACCTGTTACAGATTGGTTACTTTTACGATTTTGCAATCTTATTTTCTGTCCGTTCACTTTGAAGCCATTCTTCTTAATAATCTGTAATAATTTCTCACTTAACACTATCTGCCTATTCTCATTCAAAAATGCAATACTTTTAGGAAAATCCGTTTTATTTGTAGAGAATGTAATATCATCTGCATATCGTGTATATTTAACCCCTTTGCTTTCAAGGGAGAGTTGCTTAAGTTCTTTATCCAGACTCTTAGCGAGAATATTAGATATTATTGGAGATGTCGCCGCTCCTTGAGGCAAAAAACCCTCATGATGAGTACATATATTTGCAAAAGTTGTAGCGACCGTTTCATTCAGCCTAAAATACGAGGTAAACATCTTTCTAACCCTTGCAAAAGATATACTCTCAAAAAAGTTTTCCAAATCCACATTTAATACAAAAGATTTTTTTAAATGCTCCGAAGCATTTGTAACAATACTTCGCTTTTCTATAAAACCATGTGCCCTATTATGGGGATTGAAGTTCAGAGAAAGTATGTAGGCAAGCTTTTTTTGAAGAATCACCAGATTTTTCGAGGGAGAGTGGATTGTACGATAGCCGCCATTCTTTTTACTCAAGTGAAAAGATGTGTAGTTAATATATTTGTCTCTAATAAGAATCTTCCAAAGAAACTCAGTGGGAATCTCCAAAAGCAATGCGACATCTTCAAAATCAAACAACCTCTTGAATTTAGCTTTTATTTCTTCGTCCGAACTTTGTAATGATGGTTGCACTAAAGTACTGATAAAAGTCACCTCTGTCAAAGAAGTAGGCAAACAAGTGCAGTTCTACCTTTCTAAATCATACCGTTGATACCATATGAGACAATTGGATAAACAACGAGAAGAGAGAATAGCGATGTGTAGATACATTGAAATACGAGATAGCGTTTATCACCATCAAAAATTCAACTGCATCTTGTTTGCCTATAATATTATACTACAGTTCATCTATACTTGTCTTTTTTCACAAGTATCAACCAAACACTTAGTATATTAAGATTTCCATCATATGCTAATTTTTGAAAAAACAACAAAGAAAACGTTATTGCCTTCTTGTCTTTCCGCATCTTTCAAAGACGACTGTTCCCCAAGAGTAGCGGAATATTATAATTCAGCTACTCTTGTCTTATCAAATAATATCTCATCCCTCATTCGCAGCTGCACCGTCAAAAACAACCGCTTCGTCTCCCGCTGAATAAACACCTTTAATACAAACTTCATCGCCAACTGATTCAGCATCTGAGGATTCGGTACTTCTGCATCAAGTAGCCCGATCATCGTCTGCATATTGTATTTGCCAGATGCAATGTATTCTTCAGGCACTGAGAGATTCAGCAGGCTCAACGACAACACAACCAGTTCTCGCTTCTTAGCTGCTAACTCCTGCTGCATCTCATTCAACTTATCCTCTGACGCTTTTCTGCTCGTATATCGCGCTCAACAGTGACGACACGTTTCCTCAAAACATCAACTACCATTTCAGTTTTTTTCATCATTTAGCTGCTCTATACTCTGCATTACAAATCGCTTGAGCAAGCTCCTTAGCAGCCATTTCCACCTCAGGCCACAGGGCGTTTCTCCTAACCTTGATCTGATTAGAGATCTGCATTAACTGCCCAGAGCCAGACAATAACTCTTGCTCCAGCTTCTTTCTTAGAGCAAGGATATCTCGGTCAACGTTTGCGATCTCCGATTGGGGTATCCCCTGATTGGGATTGAACACAAACTTTTTCTCAATATTGTTTTTCCAATCCATCAATTTCCTAGTATATGTAGGGCCGAAGCCTGGAACTTGCAGGATAGAATTAGCCTTGACATCTAATGCTGTTTCAATTCCGAAAGCTTCAAGAGTAGCTTTACGACTTGTGCCAATACCGTCAATACTGGCGCTTTCTATCCTGTGGCGTTGCAAGTGAGCTTGAAGTTGCATACGATGTCGGTCAATCTTCAATCTATTCAACTTCTCCGCCCTTAGTTGATCTAACCCCTCGTAATCCTTTTTAAGCTGCTCTAGCTGGAATTTCTTTTGCCTAAATGACTCATCGCTTGCTTCTTTGAGCCAACGTTGTGAAATCTGCTCCCAACGTTGTTGGGCTTCCGCCCTCCTTGTCTCCCAACCTTGGTTCAATTGCGATGCGTCTGATCTGTAAATTGCAGATGTAACTATAGCAGCAACTAACACGATAACAAACCATGCCTCTGGAATCATAAAGAGTAACACAAACCCTACAACTGGAGGAATAGCAGAAAGATTTTTTCTGATTTTAGATTGTTTATAGCTTTCAACGAGTTGTGGGTCAGCGACTACACTAATTGAAGTCGGATTTGGCAGTTGCATTGCAGTTCCAGGCGTAGGAACTCCTGATATCTGTAACCATATCCGTTGTAAATCGAAAGTATTATTATGTTGTGTTGTTGCTGTAGCTATAACTGCATGGAAGAGAACAACTCCAGTTTTTTGCTCTAGGTCACACCACGGGCAGCCTCTATTGACATCAGAGAATAAATGTCCTTCTTTAGGATTGCATTTTCTCAACTTACTTGATAGCGCCTCTAGTTCTTTAACCCACTCTTCAGGCTTAGGTCGAGCATTATCTCTACCACTCTCTTTAGAGAAGGCCCTTTCAAATAAATTAGATATTTGAAAGGGGATTGTTCCCATATGAACGGTCCCTGGCGGTGGTTGCATCATCATTGATGGAGCTGAACTACTGTAAGCGAACCTGTACTCTTTAATTGCCTTCTCAATAGGCATTTCTCCAGAACCAAGATACCGTCCAGCAAAAGGATGTCTCCCCATGAACAACAATAGAAATATGAATAACGCTAGTCCAAAGTTATCATGGTTCTGCGTTCTTGTTATATCTCTATAGGACGATATACTTTGTAATTCTGGAGGCTGATACATTGGTATTCCAACTTCACACTTGAATAGCCTGCTTGTTGTACTAATTTGAAAGCTGTCACAGTCCAACAGTTTTACTGTAGCTTGATCTGTCACATAAAAATTTCCATGATTGATATCTCCAACAACATGTCCGCTTTCATGCACCGAAGCAAATGCACGCGCTAGGTTTGTCGCTGTATGGACAAGAAATGAATATGTCGCATTGGGGAACTCCAGTAACCTTGTTTTAGGCCCATACAACTTATGAATTTCTTTGCCAGTCAATTTAGGCATAAGGAACCCTATAACTTGACCATTGGCATTCCGCAATGTATCAGTAGGCCAGGTAGTGAACGTCAAGAGGGCGTCCGACTTCAAATTTACCATTGTCTTTATCTTCTCTTGTTTCTCATTCGTTATCGGCTGATGGTATATTTTCGCCACGGTATTGCTGTTTGACTTTACAGAATAGACGCCCCCCTCCCCGCCTCTGCCAAGCTCGCTATCCAAATACACGACACTACCTGCACTATTAATTGCACTTGTTATGATTTTCATGAACTCTTTTCACCAGGAGGCGTGACTTTCCTGCTTGTGGCCAGAATCAAGCTTTTATCATCATCCGTACGACTATTGACTTTATCCGATTCAAGAAAAGCTCTAAGTGAATTCGTAAATTTATCAGATTCTGCTTCTTGTTGATCTCTAAGTGCTGCAAAAAAAGGGCGAAAAAATGGATTGTGGGCACTTTGTGATTGATAATGCAGAGCCAGCCTTTGAATACCATCTGTAAATAGAGCAATCTCAGAACAAACTCTACCTGATAACAAGCTAAACTGAAGCATTTCGGTGGCATTTGTTTGAGTCAAAAAATATGTTGTATTCTCATACTCGCCCTGTTGAGGCCAGAATTGCCAGTTATACTCGTCTTCTTCCTCGGGACTATTCGTTACAATCGCCCCATCACCAATCTGAGCAAATACAGCGCACGAATCGTCAATTACTACTGACAAGAATGTACAAGCGAATTCTCTGGATGATAGCCCCATAGCTTCAGCCCGTACCTTGACCTCATTCTGGAAGCGTATTACCCATTCTTCGTAAAATTCACGATCAAGCCTATGGATACTACTCCCTGTATTAAGATATGAAGTGATCTCATCAACAAATAGCGAACAAGCGAGCTCCGAACCAATTTCCGAATGACTCGCGCTACCCGCTCCGTCTGATACTACTGCAATAAGAACTTCATGGTCATTAGATGATTGAATCACACGACACAAGGAATAATCCTGACACGGGGCTTCACTCTTTTCATGCGAAGTGCCTCGTACAGATGCATTTGCATATCTCCACACTTCAGATCACGCCCCACCCATCAGGACTTGCAGGATTTTCAAGTTTAATCTGATCTCCAGGTGTAGAGTGAGAAACAGAACTTAGTGAATTAGATAGCCATGAGAAAAGCTCTTTAAATCGAAGTCCTTTTAACTTCAATGGTTCTCTGACAGAAATTTGTTTAAGCGTGTTCATATCAGCGTTCTCTACCCCAACTGCAAAAAACATAAAAGATTTTGACGCTTCTCCATCTTTTACAAGTGATGCGGCACGTTGCCAATTGTCCGTCGGAGCGCCATCCGTAATTAAAAATATCCACGGTCTATAGTAGGAAACACCATTCTGTTTGTACACTTCTTTACGTAACTTTAGCATCTCCAGACCGTATTCAATTGCGCTTCCCATAGGCGTATCATTGTCAGCAATCAATGTTGGAGGATAAAACGCATCTGGTGTTTGAAAGTCAGAAATAACCTGAACAGGCCCAAAGGTTACTATTGCCAGTTCAACCCTTTTAGCCGCCATTGCATCAGAAGTTAGCTCCTCTTTGAAGACAGATAAACCATTATTAAGTTGATTTATCGGATTTCCGTTCATTGAATACGATGTATCAAGCAATAAAATACACGGACATCTTGGCTCAGGATTTTCCGCAAACTCAGCGGCAAAAGGAATCTGATTAAAGTCACTCATATCATTATTCACTCCTTAATGTAAATCTTTTTACTCGTGCTGGAAGTTCCACTTCTACGTTTTCCTCATGCAAACATAATTTCCATTATCAACATTCGACTATATGTGACTTTTTTCCTGCATTGAATAGAAAAAAGCGCCTTATTTGGCGCTTCTCCTCTTTACACTAGGACTGTAGTCGGCATTCCAATACATGTATTGCAGCTTTTCGTTACTCTCAGGCTTCTACCACCACTATCCAATAGTCTAAAAGAAGCAAGATACGATATAAACTCCTAATTCAGTTAACGATTTTCCTTATCTTTTGCTCTTAGAATTGATTTTAATAATGCCTTCTCGTCATCGTTGGTTTGAGACAATGTCACCAACGGTGAGATAGAACTTTGGACTACTTCTTTGCCGAGACTGTAATATGTTGTCTTGAAACTAACGTAATCTATATTCATTTTTGGAATCAAGTGTTTATTTTGATCAAATATATTAAGCGAATCACAAATTAGGATTCCATCATCAACATTGGAATTCAGCACATATTTCCCTTCAAAGCTTTTTCCAGACTTCAGAAAAATATTTACAATCAGCTCTGATCGCCCTAAAAACTTCGACACTTTTATAGTAGGGATAAGTGCAATGTAATATAAGATTGTTAAAGCAATTATTTGGCCTATAATTAAACTGTCTAATAAATGAATCTTGAATAGCATTTGAAAGGAATGTGAATACTCAATATTCCTTTGATTTGCTTTTATCAAGCATTCATTCACAATAACGCCGTATAATGCAGAAAAGAACAAACCGTAAACCAGTATGAAAATCATAATGATGATAATAAACATGCTTCTTTGACGTTTTGTAACTGATTGACTATGTAACTTCTTGGATAATTTCTTTTGAGCACTTTCCCAGCATAAAAGTACAATAATAAATATCAAAACAGAAAGTGCGACTAACATTGAGATGGGATTAATCCAGGCAACCATAGCCTTGTGGGCCCATGCATACTTATATTCATGATCGATTGTTGTAATATAAATCGCATATAAAGAAACGCCAATAGTAATAACAATCGAAAGGTATATTGTTCTAAACAATCTAGCCCAACCGCTCATATATTGTGTTTCTTCCAGTGAAATAAAAAATCTGAATGGATTATTTTTTACTTTGTAAACCGTTGTGACGACTGCAATTATTATTGCCCCTACAAATCCTGAAAACCCTATTGAAGGAGTAATCAGTGCCCCCCACACATCCCACATCTCATTCCCACCTTTTACAAAATTTCACTTTATTTATTATTGTACACCGTGTTGACTTAAACGCAAGCATTTCATCATAACAGCAAAAACACCATCCTCTCGCGGATGGTGTTCATGGTATTGGTGGAGGCGAGGGGATTTGAACCCCTGTCCGAAGACATCGCCACATAGGCATCTACGGGTGTAGTCACAGATTTGATGTCACCCTAGCAAGCGCCCCGTAACCGGCTATCGCTAAGGTCAGCCTGATTGTCTTCTTCAGCACACCCCAGGCGGAGATGTGACAGCGTATCCCACTAAGAGTGAGCCCCTACATCTGGCACATGGGCGATGCAAGAGAGGAGCTTAGCATACAGTTTCTTAGGCTGCTGCTAAAGTTGTACGTTGGTTGCCATTTAATAGGCTTTAGCGTTGATGAAGCGGACGCGTCCCCACTACCCGCAACCCATGCTCGAACTATCCCCGTCGAATCCATAAACGCCCCCAATGTAGCATAAACGGCCTTGATTCCACTAAGCTCTATACAAGCCTCGCGGTGATCCGTTTAGCAGGTCTGACGTGAATCGACGCAGTCACCGACAATCTTCAAGCATCATCGGTCATAAGCGTTTCGAGCAAAAGTTGTTGTTTCTTGCTGCTCATTTAGTATAACACAGGATTGAAGCCCACAGGCGAAAGTCTTTCTGGAAGGAATGGCGGTGTTCGCCACATGAACCAGTTAGCACGCTCGCTTGTAAAATTACCGCGCTACCTTCTGCTTCTCACGCAGAGCACGCTGAATGTCACGCTGTGCATCTTTCTTCGCGGCGCTCTCGCGCTTGTCATACTGCTTCTTACCTTTACCAAGTCCAATAAGCAGCTTGGCATAACCGTTCTTCACATAGATCTTGAGCGGCACAATCGCATATCCATCCTGCTTGGACAAGCCCAGCAGCTTATGAATCTGCTCCTTGTGCAGCAGCAGCTTGCGCGTTCTGGTCGGGTCGGTCGGATTGTGGCGGTTGCCCTGTTCGAACGGGCTGATGTGCATATTGTGTATGAACATTTCACCATTCCGGATCGTTGCAAACGCATCACTGATATTCGCTTTTCCCGTACGCAGCGCCTTGATCTCGGTCCCCATCAGCACAATGCCCGCTTCATACGTATCCTCGATGAAATAGTCATGGGAAGCCTTCTTGTTCTGGGCGAGTTGTTTCCCGTCACTCTTCTTGCCCATGCCGATCACCTCTTTGTTTGTAGCGTTGCATGGCTGTCTGGAGCCACTCGATGAAAATACGGACTCCTAACAGGCTTTGTCAGGAGTCCATTGTAACAACTTTACAAACCGAAATCAAGAATACTCTGCATTGCAGCGCCATTAGGCCTGTAATCAATGTTCCTTGATTAACCTCACGGTGTTTGCCTCAGCTTCTATTTCCGTTTCTTTCTTACAAAAGCAGCCGTTTCGTTACCGCCGCTCTTTTTCTTCCTTAATGATCCAGTTCCAGAATCGGGTTTCGCTGTAGCGCTCGCTCCACTTGTCCCTTCACCGGTTGATGCTTTCTTTCTGCGGGAGCCCTTGCCGTTACCGCTGCCCGTACTGGTTCTTCCAGCACCCCCGGAGGAACCTTTGAAACCACGATCCCCGCCGTTTCTGCCTCGTCCAGACCCGCCATTTCTGCCTCTATTGAAGGAACGATCCGGATCTTCCCCATCATCGATGATGCCGCCCGTACCTCGGATTGGCAAACCCCACATATCTGTGCGAAGCGCACCACGGCGCGTTTCGCCTCCTGATCCGCCGCCCTGCTCTGCGGATGCAGCGCCGCTGCGGTCATTGCCCTCGCCAAGAATCCGATCCAGATTGTAGTCATCCTCAGGCTTCCATGCCCGTGTATCTGAACCGTTTGGCTGCCCGCCTCCGGCGCGTCTTGCGCCATCACCTGCTCGGCCTCGACCTTCACCATTCCGCTCATTCGCCCCGCCGCGCTTACGTCCGCTTCGCTCACCAGCTCCCGCTCCGCCACGTCCGCTTCGCTCGCCTGCTCCCGCTCCGCCACGTCCGCTTCGCTCGCCTGCTCCCGCTCCGCCACGCCCGCTTCGCTCGCCTGCTCCCGCTCCGCCACGTCCGCTTCGCTCGCCTGCTCCCGCTCCGCCACGCCCGCTTCGCTCGCCTGCTCCCGCTCCGCCGCGTCCGCTTCGCTCGCCAGCTCCCGCTCCGCCGCGTCCGCTTCGCTCACCAGCTCCCGCTCCACCGCGTCCGCTTCGCTCACCAGCTCCCGCTCCACCGCGTCCGCTTCGCTCGCCAGCTCCCGCTCCGCCACGTCCGCTTCGCTCGCCTGCTCCCGCTCCGCCACGCCCGCTTCGCTCGCCTGCTCCCGCGCCACCGCGTCCGCTTCGCTCGCCTGCTCCCGCTCCGCCGCGGCCAACCCGCTCGCCGCCGCTGCGCCCGCGTCCGCCGCCGCTGCGGCCGCTCAGAAACTCGCGGCCTCGCCCTACACCAGCGCCCTGCGCTTTATTCTCCACCATTGCAAAATCAATGGTGTGCTCATCCATATTCACGCGCTCCACGCGAATCCTCACCTCATCGCCAATGCGGTACGTCTTCGACGTCCGCTCGCCGATAAGCAGCATATGCTGCTCGTGGAAATGATAATAATCATCCACGAGATCGCTAAGCCGGATGAGCCCTTCCACCGTGTTCTCGAGCTCGACGAAAATACCGAAGCTCGTCACACTGCTAATAATACCGTCGAATTCCTCGCCGATCTTATCCAGCATGAACTCGCACTTCTTAAGCTTATCCGTATCGCGTTCGGCCTCGACCGCGACACGTTCGCGCTCCGAGGATTGCTGCGCAATATCCGGCATCCTGGCAGACAGCGCATCAATACGCGCCTCTGGCAGTATCCCGCCATTCTCGAACACCTCACGCATCACACGGTGAATGACAAGGTCAGGATAACGCCGGATCGGCGATGTGAAGTGGGAATAGAACTCCGCAGCCAGCCCGAAATGCCCCAGACTCTGTGCATCATACTTCGCCTGCTTCATCGAACGAAGCATGACAGTGGAGATCACGGTCTGCTCCTTCGTCCCGCGGATTTCCTCCAGCAGCGTCTGCAGCGCGCGCGGATGAATTTCACTGCCGCCCTTGCCTTTAATCGTGTAGCCGAAGTTCGCCGCGAACTGAACGAAGTGCAGCAGCTTCTCCATATCCGGATTCTCGTGCGTCCGATACAAGAACGGCACGCGCAGCCAATAGAAATGCTCGGCTACCGTCTCGTTAGCCGCAAGCATGAACTCCTCAATAATCTGCTCGGCCACCGAGCGTTCACGTTTCACGATATCGACCGCCTTGCCCTCGCTGTCCACAATCACCTTGGACTCCACGAAGTCAAAATCAATCGCGCCCCGCTTCATCCGATGCGACCGCAGACGCATTGCAAGCTCTTCCATCAGCTTGAACGTATCGACAAGCTCCGCATAACGCTCCGTCACCTCAGGATCCTCATCCTGCACGATTTTGCGCACATTCGTATACGTCATCCGCTCTTTCGTCCGGATCACGCTCGTGAACACATCATGACGCACCCGCTTCAGCGTCTTCGCGTCGAACTCCATCTCGCAGGACATCGTCAGCCGGTCCACCTGCGGGTTCAAGGAACAGATCCCGTTGGACAGACGATGCGGCAGCATCGGAATCACCCGATCGACCAAATAGACGCTGCAGCCGCGCCGGTAAGCCTCCTGATCCAGCGCAGACTTCTCCCGCACATAATAGCCCACATCGGCAATATGCACGCCCAGCACATAGTTGCCGTTCTCCAGACGCTCCACATTAACCGCATCATCAAGATCCTTCGCGTCCTCGCCGTCAATCGTCACAATGACCTTATCGCGCAGATCGCGGCGGCCCTGGCGCACAATCTCTTCCTCCGTGATCGCATCCGGCGCTGCCTCCGCTTCCTCCATTACATCATCAGGGAAGCCCTCAGGCAGCTGATGCTTGCGGATAATGGAGAGAATATCGACGCCCGGATCATCCTTGTGCCCAAGCACCTCAATAATCTCGCCCTCGGCAGCAGACCGCCCTTCCGGATAATTCGTGATGCGCACGACGACCTTTTGGCCGGACACCGCCCCTTGGAACTGCCCCTTAGGTATGAAAATATCGCGATTAATCCGTTTATCATCCGGCAGCACAAACCCATAGGCATCATGATTGTCGAACGTGCCGACAATTTGCGTAACGGCGCGTTCCACGATCCGAACGACTTCGCCTTCCATACGGCCGCCGCCCTCACTCTTGGACGTAATGCGCACGAACACCGTGTCGCCGTTCATCGCGCTTTTAAGATCATTGGCATGCAAATAAACGTCCGGATGCTCCTTGTCCTCAGGGAGCAGGAACGCAAAGCCTTTCGCATGCGCTTGTATGCGGCCGCGCAGCAGATTCATCCGCTCCGGCACTCCATATCGGTCATTGCGGGTTCGGACGATCTTCCCCTCATCCTCCAGACCATTCAACATGACCAGAAAAGACTTATAAGATTCGGCATCTCCTCTGCCTAATTGTTCATCCAATTCCTGATAGGTCATTGGCTTGTACGCCTGTTCACGCATGAAATCAAGAAGCTGCTGCTCCGTCACCATATCTCTCACCTCATGTACCGCGATGCCGTCTATCGAATATGCAGCAGTCGGTTGATAGATTCCTATATACCATATAGTATACACGAAACTAAGCATTACCATCCGCACTTGCTGAAAAGCAGCCCAAAATTCCTCATAAATCATGCAAAATTTCTATAATTAACCCCCGAAACCCATTAGCTCAAATAGCCTCATTGATATTTGCGAACATTCGTTCTATAATATAAGCAAAATCGCAGCATCAGCCACAGATCATCAGCTATATGGGATAAGGAGCGGTTAAGTTGATAAAGTTGTTCCAGTATAACTGGATGGTAAGAGAGGAATGGTTCCAACGATTCAAGCAAGTCTCAACTGAGGAATTGTTGCGCAAGCGAATTGGCGGGGCAGGCTCTATTCTTTATACCCTTTTTCATATTTTGGACGTGGAATATAGTTGGATTCGCGGCATACAAGGCAAACAGGAAATCATCGTACAATTCGAGGACTATGAGACACTTCAGCAAATAAAGGAGCTTTCCGATTGTTGGCTTACTGAAGTACAAGCGTTCTTGCATACATGGTCTAATGATTTTGAACACGAGACTGTGACCGTTCCGTGGACTGAAGGGGATTTTATCAAAGGTGAAATATTACGCCATTTAATCGCACACGAAATTCATCATATGGGCCAGCTATCCGTATGGGCGAGAGAGATTGGACTGCAACCCGTATCAGCGAATGTCATAGGCAGAGGATTGCCCAGTTGAGTTAAGAAGAAATTAAAAAAAGCGGGATTCATCCCGCTTTTCGCATGTTACCTATACAGGTTTCACCAAGTAGGCAACAATCAGTGCCGTCACGAAAAATCCAACCGCGACGCCAATTGTCAGACGTTGCAAGAACAAGTCCAAACCGCGCGCTTTTTGTTTGCCGAACAAATGCTCAGCACCACCGGAGATCGCACCCGCCAGTCCCGCACTTTTCCCCTTTTGAAGAAGAACGACCGTAATTAAGGCCAACGAGAAAACAATAAGCAAAATTCTGAATGTAATTTCCACAGTTCCACCTCCTGCATAAGGAGCATCTCATTTGCCGCTGTCCCGTCACACATGGAGACAAGACCTAAAAACAGCATTATCAGTGTAACACAATTAACACATAATTTCAAGAAATATTAGTATATTCAGCAACCATTCCCCTTCTGCGCATGCTCTATTTGCAAGACTCCATTCTCTTGAAAGAATTCAAGTGACTTCTTCATACTCTCCACTGACGAAGAGGAGAACTGCTCCTGCTCCACAAAAATATATTGAACGCCGGCCTCCTCTGTCGCCTGCAGCACACCTTTCAGATCCACATTGCCCTTGCCGATCTCGGTATCGCGGCGCCCCGCGCCAAAGTCTTTGAAATGCACCAGCGGCACCCTGCCAGCATAACGCATCAAATAATCAACCGGCTTCTGGCCGCCCATATGAATCCACCCCAGATCGAACTCCGCGATCAAATAGTCCGCCGGAATGCGTTCCAACAGCAGATCAATAACCCGTTTATTATTATCCACCATCTTGAATTCAAAATCGTGGTTGTGGTAGCCATACTGGAGCCCGCCCTCATATACCTGCTTTCCGACAAATTCCAGAATATTGGCCAGATAGGTGACATCATCCGCTGAAGGCTTCTCCGGCAAAGGCGCCCAAGGGGTGATCAAATATTCCAGCCCAATTTCCTTCGCGTATTCAATTTGCTTGGTGATATCATGCTTTATTTTGCTGCGGTCATCGTCATAATGAAGGCTGACATGGGCAGAGGGCGCTTTCAGACCGATATTGTCCAGCACAGACTTCAGCTCGCTCGCAGGTGTTGCATAATATCCGGAGAACTCCACCGCTTGATAGCCCATCTCCTTCACCTTATGAAGCGTACCCAAAAAATCCTTCTCAGCCAAATCCCGCAGCGAATACATCTGCAATCCAATAATCGGGGCCACTCTCATCCACTCCTTCATTCATTAACGCCTCACGCCTCATAAATGAGAACATACACGCTAAGTGTTCGCGCCAGCCGCCTGTTTTATCCCCCCATGACAAAAAGAGAGAGCATCGCCTGATAATCAAGCAATACTCTCCCTTATATATGGCCTGCCCTAACAGGCAGCCCTATTCAACCTGAACCGGGTCATGCCGCCATAAGCTAGCGTTTACCGGATTCATACGAATTACTTGAAGCTTTTCAGGTTGTAGAATGCGCTTTTGCCTGCATATTGAGCCGTGGAGCCCAGTTGGTCTTCAATGCGAAGCAATTGGTTGTATTTTGCAACACGGTCCGTACGGGACGGAGCGCCGGTTTTAATTTGGCCTGCGTTGGTAGCTACAGCGATATCAGCGATCGTGCTGTCCTCGGACTCGCCGGAACGGTGGGAGATAACAGCTGTGTAGCCTGCGCGCTTAGCCATCTCGATTGCGTCGAAAGTCTCAGTAAGCGATCCGATTTGGTTAACTTTAACGAGGATGGAGTTGCCTACACCCTTCTCGATACCATCGGACAGACGCTCTGTGTTCGTTACGAACAGATCGTCGCCAACGAGTTGGATTTTGCTGCCCAATTTATCAGTGAGCAGTTTCCAGCCCTCCCAATCGTCTTCGGAGCAGCCGTCTTCGATTGTGATGATTGGATATTTATCAACCCATGAAGCAAGCAGGTCAACGAACTCAGCAGGCGTGAAGGATTTGCCTTCGCCTTCGAGGTGGTATTTGCCGTCTTTGAAGAACTCAGTGGAAGCAACGTCCATACCGAGGAATACGTCTACGCCCGGCTTGTAGCCTGCGCGCTCGATAGCAGCAAGGATCGTCGTGATTGCTTCTTCATTGGAGCCAAGGTTAGGAGCGAAGCCGCCTTCGTCGCCAACTGCAGTGTTCAGGCCTTTATCTTTCAGAACTGATTTCAGGTTGTGGAAGATTTCTGCGCCGATGCGAAGCGCTTCTTTGAAGTTCTCAGCGCCTACAGGCAGAACCATGAACTCTTGAACATCAATGTTGTTGTCCGCATGCTCGCCGCCGTTAACGATGTTCATCATAGGTACTGGAAGAGTCTTAGCGTTGAATCCGCCAAGATAAGTATACAAAGGCACATCTAGAGCGTCTGCCGCTGCGCGTGCAACTGCCATCGATACTGCAAGAATCGCGTTAGCGCCAAGCTTCGCTTTGTTAGGCGTACCGTCAAGCGCGATCATCGTACGGTCGATCAATACTTGATCAAGCGCATCCAGACCGATAATTTCAGGAGCGATAATCGAATTCACGTTCTCAACAGCTTTCAGAACGCCTTTGCCGAGGTAACGGCCTTTGTCGCCATCACGAAGCTCAACAGCCTCATATGCGCCAGTGGATGCGCCGGATGGTACGATTGCGCTGCCTTTGCCGCCGGACTCAAGAACAACTTCAACTTCTACAGTCGGGTTACCACGGGAATCAAGCACTTCGCGTGCATATACGTCAGTAATGATAGACATTGAATAGAACACTCCTTTAATTTGTTGGATAGATCATTTATATGGAACCGCAGCTTCCCGCCTGGCAGATACAGCTGAATTGCTCTACCGCCAGGCTGCTGCCGTCTCAACTATACATTATACCTCATTTATGAGGGTTGCACCCGTCATTTCAACCGGCTTCGCCAATTCGAGCAGCGAGAGCATCGTCGGAGCCAGATCGGCCAGAATACCGCCTTCGCGCAGCGTAACGCCTTGCTTCGTGACGATAAGCGGAACCGGGTTCGTCGTATGCGCCGTGAACGGACGGCCAAGCTCGTCAATAACCATATCGGCATTGCCGTGGTCTGCAGTAATCAGGCACACGCCGCCTTTTGCAAGAACAGCATCGACCACTTTGCCCAGACATTCATCCGTAGCTTCTACCGCCTTGATCGTCGGCAGCAGCATACCGGAGTGTCCGACCATATCCGGGTTAGCGAAGTTCAGAATGATCGCATCATGCTTATCCGACTCGATCTCCTTCACTGCCGCTTCAGCTACTTCATATGCGCTCATCTCAGGCTTCAGATCATAGGTAGCAACTTTGGGCGAGCTAATAAGAATACGTGTCTCGCCGGGAAGCTCCACGTCACGTCCGCCGCTGAAGAAGAACGTCACATGCGGGTATTTCTCCGTCTCCGCAATACGGAGCTGTGCTTTGCCGTTCTGCACGAGCACTTCCCCAAGCGTATTGTCGAGGTTCTTAGGAGAATATGCGACATAGCCGCCAACCGTCTCGCTGAACAGTGTCAGACAAACGAAGTGCAGGTTCATCGGAATTTTCAGTCCACGGTCGAATCCGCGGAAATCCTGGTTGGTGAACACCTGCGACAATTGAATGGCACGGTCAGGACGGAAGTTGAAGAACACGATAGCATCGTTTGATTCAACCAGCCCTACCGGCTTGCCGTCTTCGCCCACGATCACAGTCGGCATAACGAACTCGTCATAGACGGACTTTTCATAGGATTCAACGACCGCTTGAACAGGATCCGTATACTGCGGGCCTTCGCCATATACCATAGCGCGGTAGGACTTCTCCGTACGCTCCCAGCGCTTGTCGCGGTCCATCGCATAGTAGCGGCCCTGCACAGTTGCGATCCGCCCTACGCCAACCTCTGCGATCTTCGCTTGAAGCTGCTCCAGATAGCCTTTGGCGCTATCCGGCGATACATCCCGGCCATCCAGGAAGGCGTGAATGTATACCTCGGACAAGTCTTCCTTCTTCGCCAGATCAAGCAGTGCGAACAGATGCGCGATATGACTGTGAACGCCGCCATCAGACAAAAGGCCATACAGATGGAGCTTCGTGCCGTTCGATTTCGCATGACGGACTGCACCGATCAATGTCTCATTGTCAAAAAACTCGCCATCACGGATCGATTTGCTGATCCGGGTCAGATCCTGATATACAATACGTCCAGCACCGATGTTCAGGTGGCCGACCTCGGAGTTGCCCATCTGGCCTTCCGGCAAGCCTACGGCTTCGCCGCAAGCCGTCAATGTCGTATTCGGATATTGCGCCAGGTAACGGTCATAATTCGGCTTGTTCGCCTGCGCGACCGCATTGCCTGTTACATCGTTGCGAAGACCGAAGCCATCCAGAATAATAAGCGCTACCGGTTTTGGTACCGACATCTTACTTCGCCCCCTCGACAAGCTGGATGTAGGAAGCTGCCTCAAGGCTAGCGCCGCCTACCAGAGCACCGTCGATATTGGGTTGCCCCATGTATTCGCTCACGTTGTTCGGTTTAACACTGCCGCCGTATTGAATACGGACAGCATTCGCAGTTTCAGCGCCATAGAGACCTTCAACAATGCCGCGAATGTAAGCAATAACATCCTCTGCATCCTCGGAAGTAGAGGATTTGCCCGTTCCAATCGCCCAGATTGGCTCATAAGCAATGACAACCTCGGCTGCTTGAGCTGCGGACAGACCTTGGAAAGCTGCTTCAGTTTGCACCTTGCAGACTTCCTTCGTTTGGCCGGCTTCACGCTCTTCCAGCTTCTCGCCCACACAGATAATTGGCGTCAGGCCGTGCTTGAAAGCCGCTTGCGCTTTCTTATTCACGATCTCGTCGCTTTCTGCAAAATAAGCGCGGCGCTCGGAGTGGCCGATGATTACATACTTCACGCCCAGATCCTTCAGCATAACACCGCTGATCTCGCCAGTGAATGCGCCATTGTCTTCGAAGTGCACGTTCTGTGCTCCGATCGCAATCGTCGTGCCTTTAGCCGCCTCTACAAGCGCCGGCAGTGCTGTGAAAGGTGCGCAGATGACGGACTCAACACCCTCAACCTCCGCTTTGCCCTTCACATCCGCGAAGAACGATGTCGCTTCGGAAACCGTTTTGAACATTTTCCAGTTACCCGCAATAATGGGTTTACGCATGTTTTTCAGCTCCTTCTATACAGCTTTAATAGCGTGGTGTTTGCTTATTTATCGTTTAATGCAACAACGCCCGGGAGCGCTTTGCCTTCCATGAACTCCAGAGAAGCGCCGCCGCCAGTGGAGATGTGGTCCATTTTGTCAGCCAGGCCGAATTTCTCAGCTGCTGCTGCAGAATCGCCGCCGCCGATAACGGTGTAGCCGGATGTTTCCGCACATGCGCGGGCAACAGCTTGCGTACCATGGGAGAAAGGCTCGATCTCGAATACGCCCATCGGTCCATTCCATACAACAAGCTTGGAGTTCTTAATAACGTCCGCATAGATTTCACGCGTCTTAGGTCCGATATCAATGCCTTCCCAATCAGCAGGAATGCCGTCAACGTTTACAATTTGCGTGTTCGCCTTTGCACTGAAATCGTCGGATACAACGATATCAACCGGGATCAGGAAGTTCTTGCCAAGCTGCTTCGCTTTCTCAATGAAACCAAGAGCCAGATCAAGCTTCTCATTGTCCACAAGGGATTGGCCGATTTCGTGGCCTTGCGCCTTGAAGAACGTATAGGAGAGTCCGCCGCCAATGATGATGTTGTCAGCGATTTCGATCATTTTGTTGATAACATCGATTTTGTCCTTAACCTTGGAGCCGCCCACGATTGCAGTGAACGGACGCTCAGGATTCAGAAGCGCTTTGCCGAGAACATCAAGCTCTTTCTCCATAAGCAGGCCCGATACAGCCGGCAGGTGATGAGCAATGCCTTCTGTCGAAGCATGAGCACGGTGAGCAGCGCCGAATGCATCGTTAACGAACAGATCAGCCAGGCCGGCAAAAGCTTTCGCCAATTCCGCATCGTTCTTCTCCTCACCAGCATTGAAACGAACGTTCTCAAGCAGCAGCACGTCGCCGTTATTAAGCGCAGCCACTTGTGCCTGTACAGCTTCGCCAATGACTTCGTTCGCCTTCACAACTGGCTTGCCCAGCAGCTCGGACAGACGGTTAGCCGCTGGAGTAAGGCGCAGCTCTTCAACAACTTGTCCATTAGGACGGCCCATGTGGCTGGCGAGAATCACTTTAGCACCATTCTCGATCAAGTAATTGATCGTTGGCAGCGTCTCGCGAATACGCTTATCGTCCGTAATCGCACCATTCTCAAGCGGCACATTAAAATCGACACGTACAAATACACGCTTGCCTGATACTTCAACGTCACGCACACTTTTCTTATTCATCGGTTACCCTCCCGGTAGTTGACCCTCAAGAGAGCGCATCAGCCTATTGCCAGGCCGTCTTCCATCATTGGGCAGACTTGCCTGCTGCTGTGCGCCGTCCTGCTAATGGCTATCGCCATTAAGGGCCCTTCTTCTATTCAAAAGCTCTGCCAAACCTATCCATTCTGCTATCCGCACCGTTCTCAGCGATGCGCCGCAGTTTCTATGTCTATTCCCACTCTATATATATCTTTTCCCAGTAATCCTGAAGACACTGAGGCATTCTCTCACAGTAAGGCATTAAGCAAGTCATGAACTGCTTATAGCCGTCCCGTCCGGGATGTTCCCCGGCAAGCGGCTTAAAGCGAACCCCTGCGCAAACCGCCACGAAGGAGCTACCACAAGCAGCTCCTTCGCGAATATAGGGTGCCCAGGGGATTGCCCTGAGCTTGGGTTCCCTAAAGGTTTTCCCTAAAGAAAACGGCTTTCAATGAATAGGGTTCCCTATTATTACAGTCCTTTAGAAGCGATGAAGCCACAAAGATCAACTACGCGGTTCGAGTAGCCCCACTCGTTGTCATACCAGGAAACAACTTTAACCATGTTGCCTTCAACAACCATTGTCGACAGCGCGTCGATAGCGGAAGAAGCAGGGTCGCCATTGTAGTCGCTGGATACAAGCGGCTCTTCGGAGTATTTAAGGATGCCTTTCAGCGGGCCTTCAGAAGCTGCTTTAAGCGCGTTGTTTACTTCTTCAACCGTTACGTTAACTTTCAGCTCAGCAACGAGGTCAGTAACCGATACGTTAGGCGTAGGAACACGCATTGCCATACCGTTCAATTTGCCTTTCAGCTCAGGCAGAACAAGGGAAACTGCTTTTGCTGCGCCAGTGGACGAAGGAATGATGTTCTCAGCAGCCGCGCGAGCACGACGCAGGTCTTTATGAGGAACGTCCAGTACGGATTGATCGTTTGTATAGGAGTGAATCGTCGTCATCATACCTTTGACGATACCGAATTTATCGTTAAGAACTTTTGCGAAAGGAGCAAGGCAGTTCGTCGTACAAGAAGCGTTGGAGATTACAGTGTGAGCGGAAGCATCGTATTTGTCTTCGTTAACGCCCATAACGATCGTGATGTCTTCGTTCGTAGCAGGTGCGGAGATGATAACTTTCTTCGCGCCGCCTTTCAAGTGAAGCTCAGCTTTTTCTTTAGCTGTGAAGATACCAGTGGATTCAACAACGATTTCTACGCCTTCTTGTCCCCAAGGGAGGTTTTCCGGGTTGCGCTCGGCAAATACTTTGATCTCGCGGCCGTTAACGATCAGCGCGCCTTCTTTAGCTTCAACTTTAGCATCAAGCGTACCATGAGTCGTGTCATACTTGAGCAGGTGAGCAAGCGTGTTCGTATCTGTCAAATCATTGACAGCCACCACTTGTACATCTGGATTGTTCAAAGCTGCGCGGAATACGTTACGTCCGATACGTCCAAAACCGTTAATGCCTACTTTTACCATTTTAAATTCCTCCTAAGCGTAGTTTCAATATATCTCAAGACGATCTTGCGGCGACAATTCAGCCACTCGCATTCGTCAAGATCACAACATCATACATCCAGGCAGCTATTCACGGTCCATAATGGCCGCGATCTCCAGCGCTGCGGCTTCATCAGTGACCAGCATGTCATCATGCCCGAACCGCATAACCGCCGCAATAGCTTCGCCCTTGCTTCGGCCGCCCGCGATCGCTATGACAACTTCCGTCTCCATGATGTCCTCAAGTCTGAGGCCTGCGGTGGACATCTTATGCACAACAGCGCCATTGCGGTCAAAATAATAACCGAACGCCTCTGCCAGCGCCTTCTCCGCTTCCATCGCGTTAATAACGGATTCGTCTACACGCCGCCTGCGCGCCATTACCATAGCATCTCCGATGCCATGCAGGACAATCCTGGCACTGCGGATGACTTCAACAATTTCTCTGATGTTAGGCTCCTGCATGAGTGACATGTAGGCTTCGTCGCTAAGATGGTCGGGAACATGAAGCAGCCTGTACTGGGCGCCTGTACGCTTGGCCATCGTCGAAGCGATCGTGTTCGCTTGATAGTCAAGACTTTCGCCAAGCCCGCCACGCGCCGGGACAAACCAATTGCCCTTGAGCGGCGTCTGAGTCATAAGCTGATTAGCCAAATGAGCCAG
This sequence comes from Paenibacillus oenotherae, assembly GCF_019443105.1. Classification (GTDB taxonomy): domain Bacteria; phylum Bacillota; class Bacilli; order Paenibacillales; family Paenibacillaceae; genus Paenibacillus_Z; species Paenibacillus_Z oenotherae. The sequence continues at coordinate 26,685 of NZ_JAHZIJ010000029.1, read as the reverse complement.
TGTTGAGCCTCCTGTAACAGCCACTACATCATCCTTACCCATTACTTTGCGAAGTGCCGCACTTCCCGCACGTCCAAGCTCGCGTTTCGCATAAGGAGAGGTGTCGGAATCGCCGGGAACAATCGTTACTCCCTTCAGACCGAAGTGGGCGCGAATGCGCTCCTCCAGATCAGACAAGCCGAACATCGTCTTATAGAAGGGCTCCATGTCCTCCAGCAGCCGTCTCCCCGCATCGCTGATGCGCATGCCAGCAGCATCAATGAGAAGAAGACCCTGTCCCTTCAGAAAGTCGGTCTCCGCACGAAGCACGCGTTCTGTCAGGTTAAGCGAAGCAGCGAGCGTTCGCCTGCCGATCATGTCCGAGAGCATAACCTGACGGAGAATTAAGTACCGTTTCTTCATTACAATGAGCAAATCCGGCAAAAGCTGCTGCTGTATATCGATGAGAGATTGCATTGTTCAACATCATCTCCATTTGCCGAATAAGCTGCAATTATTACTTGGACTTAATACGTCCCGCTTGCGCGTTTTTAGTCCCACTGCTATTGTACTGCAAAGATTGACATACGGCAAGACGGCATTTGATTATGTAACCGTTTTCTGTCACGATTTGCACAAAATTTTATTTGGAAAGCTTCTTGCTTTTTCTTTTTCTATAGCATATAATAAATCTCGCTATCAATTCGCGCCCGTGGTCCAATGGATATGACGTAGGCCTCCGGAGCCTGAGATCGAGGTTCGATCCCTCGCGGGCGCGCCATAATAACTGCTACTGCTGAGACTGCCCTGACAGAGGGCGGTCTTTTTTGCGCATAGGGATTCTTTTTCCCCATTCCATTACCCGTTCCATTCAACCTTTGAACCTTTTTCTGACCTTCTTTGACTTTCGCTTTGCAATCCGTTATGATGTTAATACATCGCTAATCAATTGAAGGAGGGACTTACTTTGGAAATGAATTTCGTACCTATGGTTATTGAGCAGAACAATCGCGGCGAACGAGCTTACGACATATACTCCCGGTTGCTTAAAGACCGGATCGTCTTTCTCGGCACACCCGTGAATGACATCGTGGCGAACTCCATCATCGCGCAGCTGCTGTTTCTGGCAGCAGATGACCCTGAGAAGGATATTTCACTCTACATCAACAGCCCTGGCGGTTCAGTTTCCGCTGGTCTTGCTATCTTCGATACGATGCAGTTCATCAAACCGGATGTGTCCACCATATGTGTAGGCATGGCGGCTTCCATGGGCGCGTTCCTGCTTGCTGCAGGCGCCAAGGGCAAGCGTATGGCGCTGCCTAACAGCGAGGTCATGATTCACCAGCCGCTCGGGGGCGCACAAGGACAAGCAACGGATATCGAGATTCGTGCCAAGCATATCCTCAAGACCCGTGATACATTGAACAATATTTTGTCCGAACGTACCGGTCAACCGCTTGAGAAGATCGAACGAGATACAGATCGTGACTACTTCATGTCCGCAGCAGAAGCACAGGTATACGGACTCGTCGATAAAGTGATTGAGAAATTGTAAATACTGCTTTATCCTGCTGAGAGTGCCTATCGTCAGAAGACGATCCGGCACTCCTTTTAATTTGCAGCTTTTCGCGATGGCCCCAGGCTTCCCGCTGTTGCTGTTCTCGTAAGCCGGTTTCGCCCGCTTAACGCTCATCTATGAGCTGCTACTAGCAGCTGTTAGACGGTTTTTCCTCCTTATGCTCTCCAATGTGCCCACCCTTGCTGCTGATGGCGTTCCCGTAAGCCGTTTCCACCCGCTTAACGCTCATCTATGAGCTGCTACTGGCGGCTGTTAGACGGTTTTTCCTCCTTATGCTCTCCAATGTGCCCACCCTTGCTGCAGCGGTCGTTCCCACAAGCCTTTTCACCTCAGCAGTTGACTGATATAGCTATATCCACCCTCCCAAAAGCATCTAGAAATCACACTTTTGTGGTTTTGTCAAGAAAGATTCGTACGGCTGAATCCATAACGACGATGTCTTAATTTCATGTTAATATGTACTAAATGATTCCATATTCCCCGTCACTTGGGCCCGTGATACGAAATCTAAATAACGGAGTTGCACACGCATGAAACTATCGAATCCATTCGCAAGCGTGCGAAATTTCATCCGATCCAGTGAACCTGGACGCAAATTCACTCCCTATGCACCAGTATATGAACAACCCTTCGAACGCCACACTAATGATCATGAAGAAACACAGCAGTTGTTTCTTCCCATGCAAGACAAATCATTACTTTTGCGTCCGCTTAGTGATACTCATCTCATTGAAGTTTATCACGAGGCGAAAGCAATGCGCTTGTCTGAAGAGTTCATTGCTTTAATTGAACAGGCAATTAATCAGCGTGGTTTATCGGCTAACAATGACTTCGAATGTAACTCATTACCTAATTAATACATAAAGGGCAGCATCCTCATTGTAGAGGCTGCTGCCCTTTATGTTGCATGCTCTATTCCATTTCGTAAACAACCGTCACATCGGTTGAAAGTGTGATCTCACCTGTTTGAACCGATGTAGAACCTGCGCTATCTGCCGCTGCCTCACTCTTCATTGCATAGTTCCCGTAGTAAGGAATAGGTCCATTGCTGACATTGCTCTGTGCGATATTGACGACTCCCTTGAGCTGACGCCCTGCTGCTTTAGCCAGCGTCTCTGCTTTCAACTTCGCATTAGCCATTGCCTTCTCTAACGCTTGCAGCTCATATTGATCCTGCTTTTCTGTATCGAATTGAATACCGTCAACCCGATTCGCTCCAGCTGTCGACAGATCGTCCAGAAGTGTTCCTGTTCCTTCCAGATCACGAGTCGTAATTCGAATACTATGCGTAGAGATATAGCCTACAATCTTGCTTGTGCCATCCTTGTTATTGTATTGGTGCTCTGGCTGCACGGAGATCCCAGTGGATTGCACATCCTTAGCTGCCATCTTGTACTTCTCGAACAGAACCTTCTTCAATCCGGCGAACTGAGTCGCATTCTTGGACTGTGCATCCTTCGCTGTAGCAGCACGAGTCTCAACAGCCACCTGGACATAAGCAACATCCGGAGCAGCCCGAAGCTCACCGTTACCCGAGACAGTTATTAAGCCCTTCTGCACGCTTGCAGTTGCATCAAGTGCATACACTTCAGCCTTCCCCCCGCTTGCGCCCAGTACGGCGCCAATTCCAATTGCTACAGCGAGTGCCGGCACGATCAGCAGCATGGAGCGCTTGCGTGCCCCCTTGCTGTTCTTGCCTTCTGTGGAAATAGAGTTCGTTATCTTGTTGTCCGTCATCTTGATCAGCCCCTTATCCTTAGTACTTTCTATGACGCTGAAAGCCCCCTCATTGTTGCACTAGCCCTTAATATAAAAAAACTCCCCTGAGGGGAGTTTCTTACACATGAATGTGTATTATTGGTTTTCCAGCTCTTCCTTGCTGACCAAATTGACTAAAGCGGTTACAGCCTGGTCGGCATCCGAACCTTCCGCGCTTATCGTAACTTCTGTGCCGGAGCTGATTGCTAGGCTCATAATCCCCATAATCGATTTTGCGTTCACTTTTTTATCGTCTTTCTCGACGAACACTTCAGAAGAAAATTTATTTGCCTCCTGGACGAAAAGTGCGGCCGGTCTTGCATGGAGACCTGTTTTCAGGCGAACGACAACCGGATGCCTTGTCATGGAAACCTTACCCCCTATACTGAATGAACTCTTATATTGATAGCGCAAACATATTTTTCACACCATTATACCACTATTGTGACAACTTCACTAGCCTTATGCCTAACCGTTCCTAATTTTTTCCGCCATTTCATCAATTTTGCGCAATCTGTGGTTGACGCCCGATTTGCTGACAGTTCCCTTGAGCATTTCCCCGACTTCCTTCAAGTTCAAATCAGGATGCTGCAAGCGGATTTCAGCAACCTCGCGCAGTTTGTCCGGCAAGCTCTGCAGTCCGATTTCCTTCTGAAGCAGCTTGATGTTATCGATCTGCCTTACAGCAGCACCGATTGTCTTGTTCAAGTTCGCCGTCTCACAATTGACGATACGATTAACAGAGTTTCGCATGTCCCGCATAATCCGTACATCCTCGAATTTGAACAAGGCTTGGTGGGCTCCAATAATGCTCAAGAGCTCGATAATTTTCTCGCCTTCCTTCATGTAGAAGATGAACCCCTTCTTGCGCTCAATGCAGCGTGCGTTCAAGTCGAACTTGTTCGCCAGCTCCACGAGCGCTTTGCAGTGCTCCTCATACATCGTAGAGATCTCCAGATGGTAAGACGAGCCTTCTGGATTGTTGACCGAGCCGCTTGCAAGGAATGCCCCCCGCAGATAAGACCGCTTGCAGCAAGGCTTGCGAATCATATCCTTGTCGATGCCTTGATTGAACATGAAGCCTTCAGCTACAATTCCCAGCTCACTTAGAATCTCCTGAACCTTGACCGGAATACGGACAATGTAGACATTATTTTTTTTCAGCCGCATTTTCTTACGGACAAGAAGCTCTGTATGCACCGCGAACAGCTTCTTGATGAGCGTGTAGATCCTTCTGGCAATAGCAGCATTTTCGGTAGAGATATCAAGAATGACTTTGCGGCTGGACAATTGCACGGACCCGTTCATTCGAATGAGTGCGGACAGCTCCGCTCTCTCACAGCACGGATCAGCCTCGATAAGCGTTAGTTCTTTCTTCGTTTGTGCCGCAAAAGACACCTTATCTCACCTCTTTTCTCTCCATCCAGCTTTCCACCAATTGATAAATATGATGGCTGAGTCTAGCCGCATCGTGCCGCAAATAGGTACGGAACAAAACAAGCCTGTCGGCAATTACCTTGTACCCGCGACGCGTTACTTCTTCCAAATCGAGATGCACGGCCTTCGCCCCGCGCTCTGCGTATTTCATCTGCACCTGCGGCGGGATTTCTCCGTCATTGACAATAATATAATCGAATAGATGATGACCGATATGCGCATGAACAGCGGCCAAATGATCACTGACAGAATAATTATCTGTCTCGCCGGGCTGTGTCATCACATTGCATACAAACATTTTGACCGCTTCCGATTCAACAATGCTCTCTGCAAGCTTAGGAACAAGCAAATTAGGAATAATACTCGTATACAGGCTCCCCGGTCCGATCAGAATCGCATCTGCGCTGCGGATTGCCTCCACCGCTTCCTCCAGCGGCTCTACATTCGCCGGCTCGATGAACACACGCTTAATTGCGCGCCCCGCCTTAGGGATATTGGACTCTCCGGAGACAATTGTTCCATCGATCATCTCCCCATGCAGCACAATTGCTTGCCCTGCTGCCGGAAGCACGCGGCCGCGTACTGCCAGCACTCGGCTGAGCTCACGGACGCCAGTAACAAAGTCGCCAGAGATATCCGTCATTGCCGCGAGCATCAGATTGCCCAGACTATGTCCCGCCAGACCGGTGCCGCTGTTAAAGCGGTACTGCAGCATATCCGACAAAAGCGGCTCCACATCGGCTAGTGCGATAAGTACGTTGCGAATATCACCCGGGGGCGGAATTTGCAGTTCATTGCGAAGAATGCCAGAGCTTCCGCCATCATCAGCTACCGTTACGATAGCCGTAATATCGAGCGGCTTCTCCTTCAGCCCCCGCAGCATAACCGATAATCCCGTACCGCCGCCGATGACAACAATCCGAGGGACCTGACGTTTATTCGGTTCCGTCATGTCCACCTCAGTGCCGATCGCGATCAGAATCGCGATGGCTTACGCGCACAGCTTCTGTATCGCTGCTGCCAAGCATCCGGCTCAAATATTCAGCAATGGCGACAGAACGGTGCTTGCCGCCTGTGCATCCAATGCCTATAACGACCTGACTTTTGCCTTCCTTGCGATAGAGAGGAATAAGAAATTGCAGCATATCCAGCAGCTTGGTCAGGAAAGCTTGTGTCTCCGGCCATTTCATCACATAATCATAGACTTCCGGATCCTGTCCCGTATTGGGCCGCAGATGCTCCACATAATGCGGATTAGGCAGAAATCTGACATCATAAATCAAATCAGCGTCTATCGGTATGCCATATTTAAAGCCGAATGAAGTGATATTAATCGAAATCGTATTCAAGTCAGCATTCGTAAACCGTGAAATAATACGCTCTTTAAGCTGTACAGGCTTCAGACTGCTCGTATCGATAACCTGTGTTGCCCAGCCCTTCAAGTCCTCCAGCATGCGGCGTTCCATCTTGATGCCCTCCAGAGGCAGTCCTTCAGGAGCCAGCGGATGACGTCTGCGGCTTTCTTTGTATCGCTGAACAAGCACGCTATCTGTTGCATCCAGAAACAGAATCTCGTACCCGATTGTAAAATGTTCCTTCACATAGCTGAGAGACTCCGACAACGCCGTGAAAAACTCGCGTCCCCGCAGATCGATCACAAGTGCTACCTTTCCTATTTTACCATTCGACTGCTCGATAAGCTCAGCAAACTTAGGAATAAGGACCGGCGGCAAATTATCAACGCAGAAGAATCCCAGATCCTCCAGACTCTGCACCGCTATTGTTTTGCCTGCACCGGACATGCCCGTGATTATGACCAGCTTCGCCTTCGCTGTTCCCGCATCCATTGTCTATTCCTCCCCCGAACGCACGCTGAAATTAAGAACGAATAATCAGACCGGCCGCTCCCACAACCCCCGCATTATTGCCAAGAATAGCAGGTACGATCTCAACGCCTTCCTGCGCCATCTCAGGTGCAGCCTTCTGGAATACTTCCCGAATTTGTTCAAATAGGAACTCGCCGGCATTAGAGACACCGCCGCCAATGATAAACCGCTTAGGATTAAGGACAACCGCTACCATTGCCATCGATTTGCCCAGATAGAATGCTGCACGATTTACGATACGCACCGCAACCTCGTCGCCAGCCTTCGCCGCGTCGAACACATCCTTGGCCTTAATTTCGTCAACAAAGGACAGCGAGGTGCGGTCTCCGCGTTCAACAGCGTCCTTGGCCATCCGGATAATGCCAGTTGCAGAGGAGACGCTTTCCAGGCAGCCCATTTTGCCGCAGCCGCACTGAATCGCTTCCAGATCCGGAACGACTGACATATGGCCCAGTTCTCCTGCCATGCCATTGGAGCCCTCGACAATTTTCCCGCCGATAATAACACCGCCGCCTACACCCGTTCCGAGTGTATAGCAAACGCAGTGATCAATTCCTCTGCCTGCTCCAGCCCAAGCTTCACCAAGCGCCGCAACGTTAGCATCATTATTAATAAGCACTCTTTTCTCGAGTTTTTCTTCAAGAAATGCTTTTAAGTTTATGTTCCTTAAAGGTAAGTTGGGCGAGAATTTCACGATGCCTGCGGGAATATCAAGAAACCCTGCAATACCGATCCCGACACCCTCTACCTGCTCCCAGCTGTATGGAGATTGCTCGACAATATTTCGTGCGTATTGGGCGATGTTCTGACATATCTCATCGCTGCCCTTCTCTACTCCTGTTGGTCCTTCATAAGTATGAAGCAGTTCGCCGTCCATGCTGCAAATGCCAACTTTAATGGCGGTTCCGCCGATATCAACGCCAACAACAATCTTCTCAGACATTAACTAGTCCACCTCTACAATATAGGTATGCGATTCTTCTGTTCCACTATAATTGAACGCCCTCTAGTGGTCAAGGGCAACCAATCCTAGAATTATCAAGGGTTTGCGTGTCAGCCTCTTACATGAAGCGACGCCGCCCTTCTCCTCGGGCAGCGTCGTCTATCCGACCCGCAGCTCCGACTGGTCAGATGTAACCTTGGTGCTTATACCGATTGACTCCAGTCGTGCACCGCATTCTCTTCAAGGAATCTCTCGCAATCAAGCGCCGCCATGCAACCACTTCCTGCCGCTGTAATCGCTTGGCGGTACTTTTGATCCTGCACATCTCCGCAAGCGAATATACCAGGGATGTTCGTCTCTGACGTACCCGGCTTCACGAGCAGATAGCCGGTCTCATCCGCATCCAATTGACCGCCAAGAAACTTCGTATTCGGCGTATGGCCGATCGCTACGAATATACCATTGGTCTCAATGATTTCCTCAGCACCTGTCTCATTGTTGCGAACCTTCAACCCGGTCACGCCTTGCTCGCCAGCTACCACCTCAACCGGCGTCTTGTTCAGAGCCCAGCTGATCTTGCTGTTCTCGCGGGCGCGATCCTGCATAATCTTCGATGCCCGCATCTCTTCACGACGGTGCACCAGGACGACCTCAGTTGCGAAGCGAGTCAGGAAGTTGGCTTCCTCCATCGCAGAATCGCCGCCGCCGACTACAATAATTTTTTTGCCTCTGAAGAAGAAGCCGTCACAGGTTGCGCAGGTGCTGACACCCCGTCCGATGTTTTCCTTCTCATTGGCAATTCCAAGGTACTTGGCAGAAGCTCCGGTAGAAATAATAAGCGTCTCTGCCTGCAGTTCGCCTTGTCCTTCAACCTGAAGTGTGAACGGACGCTTGGATGTGTCCACAGAATTGACCCAACCGGTACGGAATTCCGCGCCGAACCGTTCAGCCTGCTTGCGCATGTTCGCCATCAGATCCGGCCCCATGATGCCTTCAGGAAAACCAGGGAAGTTCTCAACCTCTGTCGTTGTCGTTAGCTGACCGCCAGGCTCCGGCCCTTCAATAACGAGCGGGTTCATGTTCGCACGAGCCAGGTAAATAGCTGCCGTCAATCCAGCCGGCCCTGTTCCGATAATAATGGATTTGTACATATCATTTGCCTCCTTCAAAAGCGTCTAGATCATTATTCATTATTAGAATCCGCCAAAGCGGGGAAAATTAGTTTCATCTTTTCCTTAATTCCACATATTTCATCAATACGCTTGGAGCACTTGCTCACAGTCGCAATGGAGATCCCATATCGCTGGGATACTTCATGGTACGAGATGGCCCGTCTATGCATCTTCGCAGTCAAATACTCCAAAGCCGCCGCCCAGCCTTCAACCTTGCCAAGCTTAGGCACATCCGGGTAGACACGCGACAAAAACTCGATCCAGAGCGTCAACAGATCATGCTGCTGTACCAGATCGTAATGCTTGTTCATCCGTACAAGCGCCGCTTCCAGCACCGCTTGCCATTTGTCTTCCCATACCGGCAGCCTCGACGGCATCCGGCTATGTTCAATAACGGTTTCCTTGCCTTCCAGAATGGCCTCCAGCGATTCATGCACACCAATCGAACGGAGCACAAAGATTGCGATCCGCTTCAAATAATCATCTTCAAGCGGCTCCATTATGAAATGGCGCAGCGCATCCTTCACTTCATTGTCGGCAATCATGCCAAGCGCCTGTATGACTTGAAGCTTCGTATGACGATCACCATGACGCAGCGCCCAGAAGAAGGAAGACCGTACAAGCGGGTCACGCTTCAGGTGATCGGGAATGGTATCGCTTGATTTCTCCCAGAGCTTGAACTGCTCTTCGAAGGGGAGATGATAGTGATAGCTGGTCGGCGCCGTCTGGCTGCCGCTGCGGAAGAGGCCGAGCTGCTCCAGGTAATATCCCGGTACATTGGATGAAGGATCAAGCTTGTTCGCTTGCTGCCACATCCGCTCCGCTTCCTCCAGCCGTCCGATATTGCACGCGGCAACAGCTGTGTAATGATACAAGCATGCATCAGAACGAAGAGAGCTATCCTTTAGCAGCCGCACAAAATGTCTGTGCGCTTCCCGGTGCTCACCTAATATACCCATCGTCGTAGCAAGCTTAAATACATGCTCCTGGTGGAACGGAATCGTCTTGCACAGCAGCGCAACCAGCGGCTTCAGCTGTTCCGTATCCCCGGAGTGTTGAAGGAAGATCGCCAGATTGCAGAGGGCATGCAGATTGCCGGATTCAATAGCCAGAACCTCGTGGATGGTAACCATCGCTTTCTCGAACATGCCCATGTAGTAGTAGGCCAGCGCCAGATTGTTGCGGGCTGCAAGAAACTCGCCATTCTTCTCGACAATTCCTTCCAGCAGCTTGACCGCTTCGACGAACTTGCCTTCCTCCAGCATCGACCGCGCTCGGTCATGTTCGTAGTAGCCTTCACGCGCCTTAATAAAGGCAAGCCGAGTCGGCCGCTCCAACTCGAAGTGGAGCAGATCCATCATCTCTTCCGCTTCGTCAAGAAACTGCCCGTCAGGATCCTCTTCCAGGTAGCGGATTAGTGAATCCTCCGCATCCTCATACCTCTCCATATTGGCGTAGTTGTTCGCCATATAAAAGTGGCATTCCGTCATCGTCGGCTCCAGCTCTTCAACGATTTTGCTGAGAATCAGATTCGATTCCTGATAATCGCCCATCTCCGACAGAATGCCCGCCATATTGCAATGGTTAACCGGATTATCCGGCTCATATTCAACGGCGCGCCGGAAATACTTCAGTGCCTTGTCATAATGATATCGATCCAGCGAGCGAACAGCCCGCTCGAAGAAGAACGTTGCGTCCCATTGAATCGGTATTACTTTGGTCTTATGACTGGCAGCCGCTCGTTTCTTTTCTTTCATCCGCAAGGCACCTCCCCGGTACATCAAAGTTGCTACGATTATACCACAGCGCGGCAAATCCATACACGAAAGAATATGTGGGAAAATCGTGGACTACCTGCGCAAACAATTACGCCTCCTATAGAAGGAAGGGCGGTCGTTAATCGCATGAAGACCCACGATTTAGGGGAATACCGCTGTCTGCGGCCGTATTGAATTATAAACTGCATCGTATCATACTTGCGTTCTATCACCAGTTAAATGCCCCCGATAAACGATAAGCGAGAGGAGACTCCCGCTATCGTTCGAAGGGAATTGTCGTGAATGAATCATGCCCCGATTTCCCGATATGCTAGATTCCAGCGCTTTTGAACAGTGTGCTGATGGAACCGCCCTGCATAATAATTCGGGTTGCTTCTGCCAGCATTGGCGCAACCGAAAGCACCGTGAACCGTTCCGAACGGTTCTCAGGCAGCAGGATCGAGTCGGTGACGACGACTTCCTTAATATTGGGATGATCCAATCGCTGAAGAGCAGGACCGGAGAAAAGCGGATGTGTCGCGCATACATAGACATCCTCTGCGCCGCGTTCCTTGAGACCCTCTACGACATTGACGATTGTCGTACCTGTATCAATCATATCCTCGATGATGATCGGGGTTTGACCTTGTACATCACCGATGACATGAGTAATGACAGACTCATTGTGAGCAGGACGCTTCTTGATCATAATCGCGAACGGCGAATCCAGGTAGTTGGCCAGCTTCTCAGCTGTGGATGCACGTCCTGCATCCGGGGATACAACAACCGGATTCTTAATGTTCTTGCCCTTCAGATAGTCGCTGATAATATCCAGCGCTGTCAGATGATCGACAGGAATATTGAAGAAGCCCTGGATCGCTGGCGCATGCAGATCAATCGTAATCACACGATTGGCGCCTACCGTCGTGAGAACGTCCGCCAGCATTTTCGCCGAGATTGGCTCCCGCGGCGCTGCCTTTCTTTCCTGACGCGCATAGCCGTAATACGGCACAATGATGTTAACAGTACGTGCAGAAGCGCGCTTGGCCGCATCGATCATGACGAGCAATTCGACAAAATGATCGTTAATCGGGTGCGAGAAAGACTGCAGGATGAAGACGTCGCAGTTGCGAATTGTCTCCTCATAGTGTACATAAATCTCGCCGCTTTTGAAGCGAGACACTTTGATTTTACCGAGCGGCATTCCGAGTTCGGAACTGATGCTTTCGGCAAGTTTTTGGTTCGAAGAACCAGAGAAAAGACGCAACTTGTCGCTAAACATGATACCCTCCTGAGCGATTAAACCACTAAATTTGCGTTCGTATGCACAGCTTGTTTCGACATCTTTCATTATACATGGAATCACGAATAATTCAAAAATCAATCATCCGCCGTTTTCGCCCTTCAAAGGTCGCTAACTGCCTGATTCCGACTTCTTTCAACAGCGCACGCGCCTCATCTAAATATTGTCCAAGTCGTTCCGGTTGATGCGCGTCCGAACCGATTGTCAGCGGAATGCCCAGATCACGGGCCCGCTCCAGCATCCGGCGGCTTGGGAACATCTCCGCCGCAGGCGTGCGAAGTCCCGAGGCATTCAGCTCAATCGCGATTCCAGCCCGCTTCACAGCCTCAAGCGCAGCATCCTCCAAATGCGTCACATCGCCATCCGGCTTGTAGCCGAAACGCTTGATGACGTCAATGTGGCCGATATAATCATAGAAGCCCGTTGCCGCCGCCTTGCCGATAGCATCATAATAACGCTCATAGACAGCCATCCGGTCCTGGCCTTCCCAGCCAGCTGTCTGGCGGAAGTCCGTCACATCCCATGTGCCGAGAAAATGAACGGAGCCGATCACATAATCCCAAGGGTAGGCGGAGACGATACGCTGGATCGCTTCCTCCCAGCCTTCGATATAATCCCCTTCAAGACCGACACGCACATCAATTTGGCCCTTATACTTCTCCTTCAGCTCGAAGCATTCCTCCACATAACGAGGCAGCTCGTCCATCGGCATGGCCATCTCCGGATAATAATCGGCCGGATCGACATGAAGCAGCGGCATATGATCGGATAACCCGATCTGCTGAAGGCCAATTGCGATGCCCTGCTTCACGTATTCCTCCAATGTGCCGACTGCGTGTCCGCATCTGGCGTGATGAGTATGATAATCGATCAACAAGTTCCGGTACCTCCTCTGACTGCTATTCTTCAATGCCCCTGTTGCGGCACCCTTCCGCCTAAGAGGACTGCTTCGATTTATTGTGACGGCGCCCTAGCTCCATCATCAAATCATCAAGCGGTACTCCCTGCTCGCGCAGCAGTACCATCAAATGGAAGATGAGGTCGCTGGCTTCGTAACGCAGCTCGTCCTTGTCATTATTCTTCGCAGCGATAATAACCTCTGCCGTCTCTTCGCCGACCTTCTTCAGAATTTTGTCGACGCCCTTCTCGAACAGATAGGTGGTGTATGCACCCTCCGGACGCTCAGCATAACGCTGGGCAATAACAGCCTCAAGCTGATTCAGCATCGCGAACCGGTCACCGGTCGGCAGAGTCTCGGAGCCAGTCTCAGCTCCTGCAACGCCCTCCACCTTGTTGAAGAAGCAGCTGTAGCTGCCCGTATGACAGGCGGCGCCGCTCTGCTCTACACGCACAAGCAGCGTATCCCCGTCACAATCATAATGCATCGACACAATGCGCTGAACATGTCCGCTTGTCGCTCCCTTATGCCAGAGCTCATTGCGTGAACGGCTCCAGAACCAGGTTTCACCTGACTCTAGCGATTTCGCCAGCGATTCCCGGTTCATATAAGCCATCATGAGCACTTCTTTGCTGATGGAGTCCTGAATAATGGCCGGAACAAGACCTGCCTCATTCCACTTGATTTCACTGACTGCCTTATCTGTTGCGCTGCTCATCGTACCTCTACTCCCCTCTGTCTCAGATCATCCTTAACATCACGAATCGTCATTTCCTTGTAGTGAAAAATAGTCGCCGCCAGACCTGCATCCGCGCGGCCTTCCTGGAACACATCGAAGAAATCCTCCACTCGTCCCGCTCCGCCGGAGGCAATAACCGGAATGCCGAGCGCCTCCGATACTGCGCGTGTCAGCTTCAGATCGAACCCATCCTTTGTCCCGTCGGCATCCATGCTGGTCAGCAGAATCTCGCCCGCACCAAGCTGCTCGACTTCCTTCGCCCATGCGAGCGCCCGGATGCCCGTCGCGTTCCGTCCGCCATGCGTATAGACTTCCCATTCGCCCCATGCAGGATTGAACTTCGCATCAATAGCGACAACGATGCACTGCGAGCCGAACTTGCGGGAGCCATCCTTAACAAGCGACGGATTCTTGACTGCTGCCGTATTGATCCCAATCTTATCCGCTCCGGCGCGAAGCAGCCGCTTCATATCATCAACATGGGAGATGCCGCCGCCAACCGTGAACGGAATCGTAATCTCGCCCGCTGTCCGCTTAACGACCTCCACCATAGTCGCTCTTCCCTCAATAGAAGCCGATATATCGAGAAACACCAGCTCGTCTGCGCCTTCCTTGTCATACGTTGCCGCAAGCTCCACAGGATCGCCCGCATCGCGCAAATTGACGAAATTAACGCCTTTCACCACTCGCCCATCCTTCACATCGAGGCATGGAATTATTCGTTTGGCCAGCATGAGATGCCGCCTCCTTCTGTCATACTATCCTATAGCACACTGCCGACCACAGGCCCCAAAATTACAGTGCCGCTTTGCTTGAGACTGTAAGCGCAAGGAAATTGCGGAGCAGGCTCATCCCAAGATCCCCGCTCTTCTCAGGGTGGAACTGCATGCCATACACATTGCCCCGGCCGACAATAGCCGTTACTTGTCCATAATAATCCGTCGTAGCGAGAAGGTCATCACCTTGCTCCGGCTTTGCATGAAAGGAATGCACGAAGTATACATGCCCTTCCTCCAGCCCTTCGAACAGCGGATTGCCTTGGCGGAACGTCAAGCGGTTCCAGCCCATATGCGGCACCTTGAAATCACCCTGGAAACGAATGACCTCTCCGGGCAGCAGATTCAGCCCCTTGTGCAGCCCATATTCCTGGCTCTCGCCGAACAGCAGCTGCATGCCAAGGCAAATGCCGAGCAGCGGCTTGCCGGAGGCTGCATAAAACTTCGTTACCTCATCCAGCCCCGTATTCTGCAAATTCTGCATCGCATCGCCGAAGGCGCCGACACCCGGCAGAATAGCGCCATCTGCCTCCATAATTTCCTTCGCATCGGCTGTTACGACCGCTTCATAACCAAGACGTTCAACAGCCTTGCTCACACTATGCAAATTCCCCATGCCGTAGTCGATAATTGCAATCATCTACAGCACTCCTTTCGTCGAAGGCACTCCTTGTACACGCGGATCGATACTCGACGCCTCATCCAGAGCACGCCCGAGCGCTTTGAACACCGCTTCAATCATATGATGCGTGTTAACGCCATAATGAACGATAACGTGAAGCGTCATCCGCGCTTCAAGGGCCAGCTTCCACAGAAACTCATGAACAAGCTCAGTCTGGAAGCTGCCCACTTGTGCGGACGGGTATTGAGCGCGGTATTCAAAATGCGGGCGGTTGCTCAGATCAATAACAACCTGTGCCAGCGCCTCATCCATCGGAACGAACACCGACGCATACCGTTTAATGCCGCGCTTGTCTCCAAGCGCTGCCTGAATCGTCTGCCCCAGACAAATGCCGATATCCTCCACCGTATGGTGGTCATCGATATCAACATCCCCGAGCGCCTCTACATTCAAATCGAATTGTCCATGCTTCGTGAACAAATCCAGCATATGGTTCAAGAACGGCACATCCGTCTCGATCTTGGACACGCCGCTCCCATCAATTGCAAATGCCAGCTTAATGTCCGTTTCATTCGTCTTGCGCACCACATCGGCCGCACGAGTAATTTGATCCGCCATGAATTAACCCTCTTCCCTTATATATAGAGAGTTCCCGCAGCCGGGAACCATTACATTGCATTAACCGCGTTCCTGCTCCAACCGGATCTCAATCGCGCGGGCATGCGCCTCCAGCCCTTCGTGACGGGCTAACGTCATAATCTTGTCGCCGCTGGCCAGCAGCGCGTCCTTGCTGTAATAGATCAAGCTGGACTTCTTAACGAAGTCATCCACATTGACGGGCGACGAGAACCTTGCGGTTCCATTCGTTGGCAGAATATGATTCGGGCCTGCCCAATAATCGCCCACCGGCTCCGAGCTGTAAGGTCCGATGAAGATCGCTCCCGCATTCTCGATCCGGCCCAGAAGCGACATCGGCTCCGCCGTCATAATCTCCAAATGCTCCGGCGCCATCCGGTTAATGACCGCAATCGCCTCATCCAGCGTGTCCGCCATTAATACAGCACCGTTGTTCTCGATTGATTTGCGGGCAATCTCTTCCCGCGGCAGCAGGGATAATTGCCGCTCCACCTCTGCCGACACAGCATCCGCCAGCACCTGGGATGTCGTGACAAGGATAGCCGACGACATCTCATCATGCTCTGCTTGTGACAATAGATCGGCAGCAACATAGGCCGGATTGGCCGTGTCGTCAGCGAGCACGACAATCTCGCTTGGACCCGCGATGCTGTCAATATCGACCGCTCCGAATACAGCCCGTTTCGCAAGCGCCACATAAATATTGCCCGGTCCCGTAATTTTATCGACAGGCTTTATCGTTGCAGTCCCGTATGCGAGCGCAGCAATCGCCTGTGCGCCGCCGACACGGTACATTTCCTTCACACCCGCTTCAGCAGCTGCCACCAGAATGAACGGATCGATCCCTTCTTTGCCGCCAGTCGATGGCGGTGTGACCATTACAATCTCCGGCACACCGGCAACCTGCGCCGGTATAACGTTCATAAGCACGGACGAAGGGTAGGCAGCTTTGCCGCCAGGCACATATACTCCGACCCGTTTAAGCGGACGCAGCAGCTGGCCCAGCATCGTACCGTCAGGCTGAACATCCACCCATGATTGCCGCAGCTGCTTCTCATGGAACACCCTAATATTCACGGCAGCCTCGCGAATAGCCGTCAAGAAGGCTTCGTCTACCTTCGCATAAGCCGCCTGTATCTCACTATCGGTCACACGCAATGACGCTGTGTCCAGCTTAACCCGGTCAAGCTGCTCCGTATAGCGCAGCAGCGCCTCATCACCCTCGGTCCGGACCGCTTCCACGATCTGCCCTACCGTCTCATTCTGCTGAGGAGTTCCATACTCCACCTCACGCGTCAAACCAAACTGCTCCGCTCGCAGTCTGCGCATGCCGCCTCGCCCCTTTCACCGCGGCGCGCGATTCTTATGAAGAATGCCGCCGCTTCATATATCGTGCCAAGCTGCTCCAATAAGCCGCAGCCCTAAGCCTTTACTCCAGCCGCAATTGTATGCTGCAGCTTATCGCACAGACCTTGAATCGCTTCATTCTTCATCCGGTAGCTGACGCGATTAGCGATCAGCCGGCTCGTAATGCCGAATATCGTCTGCATCTCGACAAGCCCGTTCTCGCGCAGCGTCTGGCCGGTTTC
This sequence comes from Paenibacillus oenotherae, assembly GCF_019443105.1. GTDB lineage: Bacteria > Bacillota > Bacilli > Paenibacillales > Paenibacillaceae > Paenibacillus_Z > Paenibacillus_Z oenotherae. Next base: position 9,611 of record NZ_JAHZIJ010000029.1, on the reverse strand, counting down.
CACCATATCGACGATTCGGTCGGCAAGGCCGATGAGCGGTGCAAGCTCAATAGAGCCGTTCAGCTTGATGACCTCCACCTGCTGTCCCAGCTCGCGGAAATACTGTGATGCCACATTGGGGTACTTCGTCGCGACCCGAGGGTTAATAATCGGCTTCCAATCCGGCAATCCGATCACCGACATCCGGCATTTCGCAATACCGAGATCCAGCAGCTCGTAGACATCCTTATTCTCTTCCATCAAGACATCCTTGCCTACAATACCGATATCGGCAACGCCGTATTCCACATAAGTGGGAACATCCACCGGCTTGGCCATAATAAACGACATGCCCGCTTCGGGAAGCTCGATGATCAGCTTCCGCGTATCGTCAAAATCGCTTGGAATCGGCAGTCCCGCTTCACGGAACAGCTTGGACGCCTGCTTATAGATACGCCCTTTGGGCATCGCTACCTTCAGCAGCTCCCTCTTGGGCAGGCCAGTCTCCGGGGATCCCGTCAGGTTATCACGCTCTTCAGTGCCCATTACTAGCGCACCTCCCTATCTTCATTGCCGAAGAACGGCAAGAAAGTCTCGAATGTTACGCCTTTATACAGAATCTTGCCATCATTCGATGCCGAAGCTTCTAGATTCAAAGCAATCAATTGCTCGGCAGCATCCAGCTTCTCCGTTACAATGATGGCATCCCCTGCTTCGCGCAGCCGGAGCGCCTTATCAAGTGCAGCTTCGCGTCCGCCTGCAATATAACCGATCAGCACACGCGGTTTAGTATCCCCGGAATGATCGCCGATCAGCTCCAGAATGCGCGTCGTCTTCAAGGAGAAGCCTGTCGCAGGAGCCGGACGGCCGAACTGCTTCAGCAGATTATCATAGCGTCCGCCGCTTACAACCGGGAAGCCAAGATCCGCCGCATACCCCTCGAAAGTCATCCCCGTATAATAGTCAAAATCGCCAATCATCGTCAGATCGATCATGACATGCTCGCACACACCGTACGCCCCAAGCACATCCCACACCTCGCACAAATGGCGGATCGACGCCTGTGCGGTCGCATCAGCGCTGAGCTGCAGCGCTTGATTGCAGATTTCCTGCCCGCCGCGCAGCCTGAGGATGCCTTCCAGCTCGCGCTGAACCGGCTCCGCCAGCGCCAGCGCCCGAAGACGCTCGCGATAGCCGACATAGTCACGGCCAAGCAGGCACGCCTTAAGCTCCTCTTGCGCCTCCTCATGTCCTTTGAGCGTCTCCTCGAATAAGCCATTCAGGAAACCGACATGGCCGATCGCAATTTTGAAACGCTCGACACCGGCAGCTTGAAGCGAAGCAATGGCCAGCGCCACAACCTCGGCATCAGCCTCCGGCGATGCATCGCCGACAAGCTCCACTCCCGTCTGGAAGAACTCCGCTTCGCGTCCGGCTTCCTCCTCGATGCTCCGGAACACATTGGAGTGGTACGACAGCCGCAGAGGGAACTCGGAATCCTTGAGCAGGGAGGATACAACCCTTGCGATTGGCGCCGTCATATCGGAGCGCAGCACGAGCGTAGTGCCGCGATTATTAAGCAGCTTGAACAGCTTCTGGTCCGATGTCGCACTTGCGACACCTACCGTATCGTAATATTCCATCGTTGGCGTCATAATCTGCTCATAACCCCATGAACGCATGCAGGCAAGCACATTATTCTCAATCTGCCTCAGCTTGCCGACAGCATGCGGCAAGTAATCTTTTACACCAATTGGTTTCTCAAATACTTTAGGTTTGGACATTCTCGTTTTCACCCACAAATACTTTAGTATATTAACGTACTACCAAGTTACCATACTGCCAAAATAAAGAGATTAGACGTAATAGTACCACGCTGCACCCGATTCGTCAAGCACAGCATGGCACCCTTATCCGGCTTATATAGACCGTCGCATAATCCTCACGATTTCCTCGTCAGCTCACGAACAGGATTCCCGCCAACAAAGGCTCCGGCAGGCACATCCTTATGTACAACAGAGCCCGCTGCTACAACGGCGCCATCGCCAATTGTTACTCCCGGCAGTATCGTCGTATTGGCGCCGATCATCACATCCGAGCCAATCGCCACATGGCCGAGACGGTACTCCTTGATCAAATACTCATGCGTCAGAATCGTCGTATTATAGCCAATAATCGTGTTATCGCCAACCGAGATACGCTCAGGGAAGAACACATCCACCATCACCATCAAGGCAAAAGCGCTATGACGCCCTACCTTCATTCCAAGTACGCGCCGATAGATCCAATTCTTGACCGGCAATGACGGGCAATAACGTGCTAGTTGAATAAAAATGAAATTGCGAACCGCTTTGAACCTGCTCACTGTCCGGTACATCTGCCAGAGCGCATTCGGCCCTTCCACCGGATATCGCTCAACGTTTCTCAAGCGGCTCCCGCTCCAATCCTGCGAACGCATACAAATCGCGCATATCGTATATGATATGACGCGCACCGCTCTGACGCAGTATCTCCTCGCCCTTCAGCGACCACGCAACGCCAACCGATGCAACACCGGCAGACTCCGCCGATTCCATATCGACTGTACTGTCGCCAACCATGATTGTCGTTGCCGGATCAGCGCCCAGCGCTTCTACAGCTAATCGCACAGGCTCGGGATGCGGCTTGGGATTAGCAACATCATCAATCGTAATAATGCCCTGCGGCGCGACATAATCATACAATCCTGCATAACGCAGTCCTCGTTCTGTCGTCAGTCTCATCTTCGTCGTGACAATCCCAATCTGAATGCCATGTGCGTGCAGCCTTGCGAGCACCTCCTGCACACCCGGGAACGGCTTCACATAGTCATCATGCAGGCGCAGATTAATTTCCCGGTACATAGCTACAAGATGGGACACCTCTTCTTGCCCCGAGAACAACTGCATCTGCACAGGCAAAGGCTGTCCCATGCTCGGAATGATATCCTCCCGGCCGAATGGCTGAGGAACAATATCTTGAAGAGATTGAATGAAGGATTCAATAATGAGGTCGTTCGTATCCAGTATCGTTCCGTCCAGATCAAACAGGATCGTTCTGATGTCGGTTATCATCGGCTGCTCCTTTAACTTTCATTCCTTCTTGGAACCTTTATCCGCTGCATTGCTTGCCACGCCCGCTTGCGCTTCATCGCCAGCTTCTTGCACAACGATTCCGGCTGGAAGACCTGTCTTGCGTGAAATGATGGGATCGGAGTAACGCTCGTTCGCCGCTCCTGTCTTCCTCCGGATTATAATGAACGCCACAGCGGCAACTATAAGCACAAGAGATACAAGCTGTGAAATACGTACATTGCCGTAATCAGCGCTCAGATCTCCTGCGGTGAATACCGCAGTCATCGGAGACCATAAACCGTCAATCAGCGAAGCGAACCATGAAGGCCCTTGGAACGCCAGACTATCTGTACGCAGACCTTCGATAAAGAACCTGCCGATAGAATACCAGATAAAGTAGCTCATCAGCAGCTCGCCCGCACGCAGGAATGGACGACGGCGAAGTACCAGAAGCAGTCCAAGCCCTACAAGATTCCATAATGATTCATAGAGGAATGTCGGGTGATGAAACTGACCGTTAATAAACATTTGATCCACAATCCAGCCTGGCAGATTAAGAGTATCCCTGAGGAAGCTCTCCTCGACAGGTCCGCCGTAAGCCTCCTGATTGACGTAATTGCCCCAGCGTCCAATCAGTTGTCCAACAATTAACCCCGGCGCACAAATATCGGCAATGCGCAGGAAGCCGTAGCCTTTGCGGCGAGCGTAGAAATAACCGCAGATTAACGCGCCTATTATTGCCCCATAGATTGCAATGCCACCGTTCCAGATCTTGAATATATCCAGCCAATTATCGTTATATTCTTCCCACTTGAAGGCGACATAATATAACCGCGCGCCAATAATGGCCGACGGTACGCCAAGCAGCACCAGATCCATGAAGAAATCCGGCGACAAGCCGAACCGTTTGCCCTCTCTTACAGCCAGCAGCAAACCAACAAGCGCTGCAGCTCCCAGAATAATGCCGTACCAGTGAACCTTAAGCGGTCCTAGTGTAAAAGCAATGGACTCCAGACTCAATGCAAACATAGCTCAGCATGCTCCTTTATCAATCAAAATCATCCGTGTCGTCAGCAATGGTCTCTGTCAGCTTATTCGTAAATTGCAGCGCGGCGTTGTAGCCCATCCGTTTCAGGCGGAAGTTCATCGCAGCAACCTCTATAATAACCGCCAAGTTCCGCCCCGGGCGTACCGGCACAGTAACGAGCGGCACATCCGTATCAATGATGCGGGTCAGCTCCTCATCGAGGCCCAAGCGGTCATATTGCTTATCAGGCTGCCAGTTCTCCAGCTTAATAACGACACTGATTCTCTTCATCGTGCGAACCGCTCCTGCGCCGAATAAGGTCATCACATTGATGATGCCAAGTCCGCGTATTTCAAGCAGGTGGCGAATAAGCTCCGGAGCGCTGCCATGCAATTGACCATCCGATGTTTGCCTGATTTCTACAGCATCATCTGCAACAAGCCGATGGCTCCGCTTTACAAGCTCAAGTGCAGTTTCACTCTTACCGATACCGCTTCCGCCAGTAATGAGCATGCCGACACCATAGACATCGACCAGAACCCCGTGAATCGTCGCCGAAGGGGCAAGCTTTCGTTCCAGAAAGTTCGTTATTCGACTGAGCAGAATCGTTGTCGCTCCTGTACTGCGGAGCACCGGAATCTTCTTCAAATTCGATTGCTCAATAAGCTCCTGCGGCGCTTCCAATCCGCGCGTAATGATGAAGCACGGCGTCTCATCATCACATAGGCGCTCGATGCGGTCCATCCGCTCCTCGTTCGTGAGCGTCTCCATAAAGGCTAGCTCTGTCTTCCCGAGAATTTGTACCCGTTCCTTGGGATAATAATGAAAGTAGCCGGCCATCTCCAGACCTGGCCGGGACAAATCATCGACCGTTATATTCCGTTTCAGTCCATCTTCTCCACTAACAATCTCCAGCTGTAACTGCCCAACAAGCTCGGAAACTTTTACCTTCTTAGCCATTCCTCGGCCTCCTCATTCGTTGCCAGCTATAATCAATGTGATAGTACACCAAATTTCCAATGTAATCATCGTATAGGAAAAAAGCGCCGAAATCAACGTTTCCGTTCATTTCGGCGCAATTGCTTTCCTTATAAATTTAATACTTTGGACACACGAAACCGCCCGATGAAATCGGGCGGTTTATGAACAAGCCGTTATTAAACTTCAAACACGTTCATTTCGGTCTCTTTATCGAAGATATGAACTTTATTCATATCGATTGCAAGCTTAAGCTTGGAGCCTTCTTTAACATTGGAGCGGCCGTCTACACGAGCGATTACCGTATCATTGCCGACACCGTTCATGTACAGAAGGATTTCGTGACCCAGATTCTCCGCTACGTCTACATTAGCGTTAACGATTGAATTTGGCGATGCTTCCAGGAATACAGGCTCTTCATGCAGATCCTCAGGACGAAGACCCATAATGACCTCTTTGCCGATCATGCCCTTGTCACGGAGCAACTGTGCTCTGCCTTCAGGGACAACAACGTCAACACCATTCGTTTTGAAGCGAACAGCGCCGCCTTGATCAGACAGCGTACCATTGATGAAGTTCATCGATGGCGATCCGATAAAGCCTGCTACGAAAATATTAATCGGGTGGTTGTACAGCTCTTCTGGAGAAGCAGCTTGTTGAATAAAGCCGTCCTTCATAACTACGATACGGTCACCCATCGTCATTGCTTCGATCTGGTCATGCGTTACGTAGATAACAGTCGTTTCCAGACGCTTAGCCAGTTTCGTAATTTCAGCACGCATCTGACCACGAAGTTTAGCATCCAAGTTGGAGAGCGGCTCATCCATCAAGAATACTTGAGGCTCACGAACGATTGCGCGGCCCAGTGCGACACGCTGACGTTGACCACCGGAGAGTGCTTTCGGCTTACGCTCAAGCAAATGCTCAATATCAAGAATTTTAGCGGCTTCACGAACACGTTTATCGATATCCGCCTTTTTGAATTTACGGAGTTTAAGACCAAATGCCATGTTCTGATATACGTTCATATGAGGATACAGTGCATAGGATTGGAAAACCATCGCGATATCGCGGTCTTTAGGAGCAACATCGTTTACAAGACGCTCGCCGATGAACAGCTTTCCTTCGGTAATATCTTCAAGACCTGCGATCATACGCAATGTCGTGGATTTACCGCAACCCGACGGACCAACCAGAACGAGGAATTCCTTGTCCTTAATATCCAAGTTAACGTCAGTAACAGAAGCTTTATCGGTACCTGCATATTTCTTGTAAATGTGCTCTAAACGTACGCCTGCCATGTGTATTTCCCCCTAAACGAATAGTTGTTCTTGACTACACTTATCTTATATCAGCACAGTCATTATGACTATGTACATACTTTACAAAAAAACTACTTCCTTTTCGTCACTTTATACAAAAGCAGAACAATCTTCACAAGAACCGCATCGCTGAACTGCCTCACATCCAGCTCCGTCTCCTGCTTGAGCTTGTCCAACCGGTACAGAAGCGTGTTGCGATGAATGTACAGCTTCTTCGCCGTCTCACTCACATTGCAGTCCAGTGAAAAGAAGGTTTCGAGCGTTGATAAAATTTCCGGCTCCAGGAAGAAGTCCGTCCGCTTGAGCGCTTGTTCAACAAATCTGGCCCGCTGGCTCTCCGGTATTGTGCTAAGAAGGCGCTCCAGATGAAGCAGCCACGGCAGATGGATGTTGGCACCCATATGGAACGTCCGGCCCAAATGAATCGTTTCCCTCAACAAAGCCGTCGTTGCGACGATTGAACTGGCTGGAGACATAGGCTGCGAAACCGCCAAATGGCATTCGCCAATCCATTCACTGGACAGCATCTCCTGCAGGCCCTGTGCAATAGAAGCCAGACTTTCCTCAACGGACTCCTCCTGTTCCGTCTCACGATCCTCCGATTGTGCATCGCGAATTAATGATACGGGACTAAGCACGAGCCATTCCTGCTCTTTAAGAGGAATAAGCATCACATCCTCTGCCAAGAAAGAACGCAGCAGCTTCTCCAGCTCCGTATAGCTTGACCTGACAGCCTCCGCTTGCTCACAAACAAGCAGAAACGGGATCATGCTGGAGAACAGTCTCCCCCTTGCCATCAAATGATCCGGCACAGAAAGCTTCGCATCAGGAATCTCCAGCTGTTCTGCAATCCATGATCCAAGCTCCCTGGCATAGCGCTCCGATTCCGAAACATTAGCGCCAGCTCCTGTGCCGGCAGCTTTGAGCGAGATCATCCAACCGATCAGCTTCTTCTCCGTATCGGACAGCTGCTCCTTACCTACCTCTAATGCGGTGATGCTCCCCGAATCAACCCGTAGAGCAAACCATATCAGTCCCTCCTGTCCCGCCATGTGGTCTCCGGCTTTAGCCGCATTCGCAGAGCGGGAGGCCTTCGTTCCTCTATTCGATCCTGACCCATTCGATTTCCAAGCCTGAACTGGCAGTTGAAATTGTCTGAGCGGGCAATCTAGTATATGCTGCAGCTGCTCCATCCATTTGGCTTCACTCATCCATCTGCTGCCCCTATCCACGAGCCCGTCGTAGTGCTCTTTTTTAGAGCCATTGTATCATACATCTCCACTGTTTTCAGCTTAGTGTCAGCAGGACAACGATGGACAACAAGGAGAAAAGGGCAGCAATGAGATAAATAAAGGATACCGTCTGAATTTGCGTCAATCCCCATCGCATAAGCGTATGGTGAGTATGAAGCTTGTCCGCCTGATGAAGCCCTTTGCCCGTAGTAAGCCGCCTAAGCATAACGACCACTGTATCCAGAATAGGCACACCTAGCGCCAGCAGAGGAACCGCAAGGGTCATCAATGTCGCGCTCTTGAAAGCACCGTCTACAGCAATGACAGCCAGCGTGTATCCAAGAAAGGTCGCACCGGCATCCCCCATGAAGATCCGGGCTGGATAAAAATTATAGACAAGAAAAGCCGCGCAAGCTCCAACAAGTATAACGGCAAGCAGCGCCGTCTCCAGCTGGCCTTTGAACAATGCCGCTATAAATAACGTCAAGGAGGATAAAGTTGCCACACCGGAGGCCAATCCGTCCACACCGTCGATGAAATTAATCATGTTGATCAGCGCGAAAACCCACAGGAGCGAGACCCCGACAGCAAGCCAATCCGGCAGAATGATCATCCCCCCGGGACCTGACAGGCCAATAATTCGAATTCCGTACAGGAGAGGGACAGCGGACGCAATAAGATACAACCATACACGCGGCCATACTGGAAAATCTCTTCCTTTCGCTTTCGCTGCATCATCAATAAGACCAACGACAACAAGAATGAGACCTCCGCTGCTAATCGTCAGACTGAGCGGAGTGAATCCTTTGAACGCAAATAATGCGACAACAATTCCTATGTATAGAGAGGCTCCGCCCATAAGAGGGATCGGATTTCGATGAATTTTGCGGGACGTAGGACGATCTACAAAACCTAACCGCAATGCCAATCTTCTAAGCACTGGCACTAACACGGCGACGATCGCGAACGCTAATGCAGCAGCCATTATATATAACATGAAGGAACCTCCCGTGAACGCAGGCTATATGCCTCAGTGTACCCTTCATCTAATAAATTACTCCTGACTTAAATTCGAACCTTGCTAAGATACAACAAAAAAACTCTGTGGATAGATCCACAGAGTTTGGTGTGTAAAAATGGTGAGCCATGTAGGACTCGAACCTACGACACCCTGATTAAAAGTCAGGTGCTCTACCAACTGAGCTAATGGCTCTTGCTTGGATAAACTGGTGGAGGGCGATGGATTCGAACCACCGAACTCGTCAGAGAACAGATTTACAGTCTGCTGCGTTTGGCCACTTCGCTAGCCCTCCAGAAACTGCACAATTCATTTGTTTAACTAACAACAAATGGTGGCTCGGGACGGAATCGAACCGCCGACACGAGGATTTTCAGTCCTCTGCTCTACCAACTGAGCTACCGAGCCATAAAAAATGGCGGAGCTGACGGGATTCGAACCCGCGGTCTCCTGCGTGACAGGCAGGCATGTTGGGCCACTACACCACAGCTCCGTATTTGTTGAATGGTGGAGGCTGACGGGATCGAACCGCCGACCCTCTGCTTGTAAGGCAGATGCTCTCCCAGCTGAGCTAAGCCTCCGTATGTATGGTAGCGGCGGAGGGGATCGAACCCCCGACCTCACGGGTATGAACCGTACGCTCTAGCCAGCTGAGCTACACCGCCACACAAATTGCCCTTATAAAGCTTGTCCCTTACATCGCCAGGGCAAGGCGGTAAGGTCAGGTTGTACGACGTCGCCAAACGCCGTGTGCAACAGATTAGATATCACTACACTTGGTAGTATTACCAAACCAGGTTACACCCTGAAAACTGGATACGAAAGGTTTGCGTAAATATTAGCTGGTTTATACCAAATAGGATAAGCCCTCGACCGATTAGTATTCGTCAGCTGCATGCATTGCTGCACTTCCACCCCGAACCTATCAACCTGGTCGTCTACCAGGGGTCTTACGAATTGGGA
>NZ_JAHZIJ010000028.1 GCF_019443105.1 Paenibacillus oenotherae | reverse complement strand
CTGTATTGTCGTTATATCTCTCTGTATAGCTGATCGCATCGTATTCAATGATACAGGAGCAAAATAAGCCGAAAGATACCTCTTTGTCGTAGACATTCGAGGAGGAAGAATCGTAGTAACGGCTCAAAGTAAAGGATAAGCCATTGCGCCCAGGCAGGGACAGATCCGCTTCCTGCAGCGATAAGCTGCCGCTTACCGGCGAGATGCTCTCCGCCCCTTTGTTGATTTGGAAGGGGGATTTCATGTTTTTGAGATTCAGATTGTTGATGGCAGATAGAATGCTCGGTGAAGGAGTTGGGTCGGACATAGCCGCCGTCATCATGCGAGCGCTTTTGCCATAGACGGAATCTGTTACCGTGCTTCGATATACCGCGTCCACAACCTGCGGAAGCTCGTTCAGCACAATACCATCCCCGCTTTTTGGCGGAAGTTGCTGATCGATTAGGATACGCTCATCTATCTCTTGCAGCGGCTCATTTTCAAAGGGGACGACTGGATAGGCCTTTGTCTTCTCTACGCCCGGCTGCACGGGATTCGATCGCGCACTGGCGATGTTCACGCTCGGCAACACTAGCGAGAGGATCAGAATCAGACTCAATAATTTTCTCATTTATGATTCTCCTTGTATGGTTGTTTAAAATAGCGTTCTCGCCTGTTTATGAAGTGATTGCCGAAGATGATGGGACTTTATTGATCAGATTGCCGTTATTGTCGTAATAATAGTAGATTGTATATCTGGTTAACCCTTTCTCGTAAATCATGCTTTGAAGTCGGCCAGCTTGGTCATAGTTATAGACTCTAGCATTGTCAGTGACTCGCAACGTATAGGGATTGCTTGTATCGTAGCTCCCATTCATGCCGTAGACACGAATATAATAAGTCTGGTCTTGGGTCAGTCGAATACTTATCTCCTCTTGCACACCTGTCGGCTGATTCCCGGTAGCTATAACCGTAGTTGAAGTGCCTGATTCCGACGCGATTTCAATATCATAGTTTTTTGAAGCAGGGGCTTTGAGGCTGAAATGATAGGTATCCGTCTTAGGAGCCTTGAACTTGTAATAATGAGTCTCGGCATTGTTTATATAGTCCTTATAGGTTTGCCACCGTTGCAATGTCCGGTTATAGGGGTCATGGAATATGACGAGATGAGGTCTATAATCAGGCCCTCCTGGATAAGTCGTGGATGCTTCACTACTAAAGTTCACATAACCACCAAGACCACTTTTATCTGCAGTATGCTGCATCATAAAACCATAGGGCTGATTCGTTATAATGGCATCTTTCACAATATTCAAAACATACCAATGCCACCATCCTGTAGAGGTGGAAGTAAACGTACGTTGACTTGCTGCGTTGTCAGTTGTATAGGAAGCTCTTGTGTTCCATGTCATGCCGTATGTACTCCAAGGTGAAGTTACACGATACGCAGCGATATTTAATTGGCCTGTTCCCGGGATTAAATTGATATTCTTGGCATATAGAAATAACATTGCATCCGTAATGACAGAAGCATTATTGAAGCCTGATAAATCAAAGTTATAGTAGCCATTATAAGACTCATAGGTCATTGATCCATTATAATAACCGCTTATATGACCGACTTTTATTTCGCTGAAAGGTCCATAGTTCATAGTGGGGAATTTTGAATCCACATAGGTATCACTTTTAACCATTCTAACGAAGCCAACACTCGGGTCTATCGTTATAGGAAACGTCATTCCGGTTGTATCCACTTCAATATGGAAAAATGTTTTATTGCCCACAGAAGTGATTGTTGGCGCAATATATTTGAAGGCTCCTTTGCTGTCCGCCATCCAAAGCGGGGCTATATACAATTGACCATGCTCCAGCTTGCTGGATAGCTTCGTGTTAAGCTCAAAGGAAAATTTCTTGGGAGCCTGTTGATCCAATAGATAAATAAACTCCTTAATCCCCTCATTTGTCACCGTGAGCTTCACATCCGTTTGCTGCCAAGCATTCTTATAGAGAACACTATTTCTTTCTTTCATATCCACAATGCCTACTGCTTTATTGGCGTTTAAAGGTACAAACCCCAGCTTGTCCGTTCCTTTGGAGATGGAGTAACCTTTCCTGTAATCCTTCGGAATCGTCACATTAAAAGGGACATGCAATGCCCGGAAATTAGTCTGGCTTCGGTCAATACTCTTTGCTTTTTTCGCTTTGTTCGTATTGGAGATCGCCTTGGCCTCGCTTGCAATTTCTTTGGAGACCTTCATCTTGCTGGTATCAATGTCCACCTCATCAATCAGTGTCGAATCGATATCTTCCCAATTGTTCAATGCATCCAGGTAATGAGCGTTGCCTTGATATACTTCTGCTTTCATAGTTCCGTCTTCCAACAAATAATGCTTTGTGTTATAGTCCCTTTTTTCTTTCAACTCTTTTACTACTTTTTTCTCAATACCTCTTTTAGAATCCGAGAGATCTGATTCAATATTCAATTTGCTGGTATCTGATTGAATTGCACCGGATTCCTCTGTGATATCTATAGGTTCTCCTAGAACAACACCAGGGAACACCAACATCAAGCTGATGACAATAAGTACGATTCGGATATACTTTTCTTTTCCCATGACCTGTCTCCCTATTGTTAATTTTGCGGTTTATCGACCTGCTGTGTTGCACCATTAAATTTAAAGCTTCGCGCAACTCCTTTCTGGCTCCCTGATCTAGTTCCACTATCGATAACATAAAACTTATATAGATTCGTGAACATTTTAATCCATACAATAATTATTATCTTTAGGAGTTATTGTCGGTTATTGCTGGTTGATATCGAATATTCATAATTTTATGAAATCTTTATCTGGCATTCGCATAACTTGGTTTTTTCGATACCCATTCGGGGATGCTTTTTTGTGAGCAGAAGAAAGAAATAGTCGCTAATCGCATGAGGCCAATACGGAGACATTCGCCTTCAAGGAAGGATGAACGTATAGGAATAATGGAGAAGTTGAGAATTGTGCGCCGGCATCGATATGAAAGTATAGAGGAGAACCAACGAAAGTACGATACCCTTGAGAACCGCGAGGCAAGGCTATGATGATTACAGACCTTCAGCCACAAGTTTGATGAATTTATAGGCTGGCAGTAGGAAATTTTCTTTTTATTCGTAAAAATTCGAGGGTTCCGCTTAGTTTTTAGCTGCAAAAGTTGAATACATAAGAATAATACGCAACAAACGGCATATTCTAAGATCACACACCACTTCTCACTACGTATATCCCGGGTTTGATTGTTACCTAGCCAACCCAATCTGTCGCCGTTTCAAACCACAAACTTGTAAACGCTTACTTAACAAGTTTATCTGCCCTTATTACATCTGACTCCAGTACCGCGAAAAAAGTCATAGTAGGTAATTGACGAGTTTATAGGGAAATGTTATGTTGAGGCTAATACGTGAAATTTCGCTAAATTAATAGCTAAAACAAAGTCGTAATAGGGAATAGTTGGATAAGATACCTTAATTTATTTTTTATTGCTTATCGACGCAGCTTAACGAAGATAATATCACGACTAAAAATATAAGAATAATTAAATATAAGGGGTTGGTAATCCCGTCGTGATTATTATCAAATCCAGTAGAGACAAACTCGCACTGGCATAAAGATACGCAGATAAAAGGGGCACTTTAACACAGTAAGGGGTGTGGTCAGGAAGTGGATTTTGTCTTATTTATGGTTTTTGCTTTAATCGAAAATCTCGGTTATTTCTCTTTGATATTTGCGCTTTACAGATTGGACCTAGAGAAATATTGGTTACCTGCACTTGTCATAAGCATCATTATGCATCTGGTAAACTTCTACATCAGAAATGAATTTCTTACAGTATACACACCAGCAATAGTATTAGCTTTTATTATCCTATTGTTAATAGCCGTAGTCCGGATACCTATATTTTGGGCGATAATAGTAGCAGTCACAGGATACCTTGCGTTTGTTTTGCTACAAGCATTTTTTCTAATCTTGTCAATCCAACTGCAATTCCTCCCTCCAGACCAAGTAGAGTTTTCCGGCTGGAAAACAAATGTAATTCAAGTGATTACAGGATTGGTATCATTCGTAATCGGTCGTTACCTGTACCGTCGCGGAATTGGATATGCTTTTCAATTCCAACGCCTTCAATTCCGTCTAGGTACAATTGGGCATGTTATTATGCTGACACTTATAGCTATTGTATCCGGTACGTTTCTTTACATTAATAATCTCTTTGTGGTTATGGGTATTCTAATGGTTGGTTTCGCCTTCCTGATTTATTTCGCCCACAGAAAGGAGAAACAGGATGCAGACGATAGCCTATAAACTTGCCTTGGGCTTAAAGAATCGTGTCCCTTCTCACCACGGCAGCGTTGCAGTCTTTCAGTTCGCATTTGAAGTTTTATTAAATATAATTGGTGCTCTAATGTTGACGTTGTTTATCAGTTTATTTACAGGGCAAATCCTTGCAACCTGTTTAGCCCTGACAGCATTGGCTGCTTTGCGAATGGTTTCAGGCGGAGCCCACTTTAAATATTCTTCGTTATGTACGCTAGTCACAGCGATCGTCGCAAATTTTGCAAGCCTTTCGGATTTTCCTGCAATATACGTTGTAGTAGCTACCAGTATTAGTGTTGTAATAGCCTTAATTTATGCTCCTTCCAGAATCGAAGAACAAACAAGAATTCCTAAGAAGTATTTCCCGGTATTGAAACTTATATCGGTGATACTTATAGCATCTAACTACTTGATCGGTTCATCTATTATTGCGGTAACATTTCTTATTCAAAGCCTAACGCTTATAAGAAAGAAGAGGAGGAAAGCATAATGAACCGTCTTAGTACCAAGTTACTCTACTTCGTCTGCTCCGTGTTGGTTTGGATTGGGGTATCCATTGTTTCCACTGCATGCTCAGCTTGGTTGTACCAACCAAAAGTGCCTTCAGAACTTCTGAAAAAGTAAAAACCGAGGAGTTGCCCATGGAATTAACGGTTACAGGCAGCAGAGACGGGAGCGGCGGCCTCCTTTCGATTGATGTGAGGGATATCATCTTTTTTGAATACATCGGCGGAAGTGAGGCGCAAATTCGAGTCCACAAACTGCATGAAACTTTTTATACCATGGGGACTCTAAGGTACTGGATTACCGCCCTACAAGAGAGTGGCTTCGAGTTTGCTTTGGTCGACCGTAACAACGCCGTCAATATCAGAAGCATTAAAAGACTAGACAGCCAATTCAAGAAAGCCTACTTCGAAGAAGAAATCACTCGTGATTCCAAGTACTGCACTCTCGCTTGGGAGAAATACAAAGCATTAGTGAAGAAACTCGAATCCATGAACCAACCGGTTATAATCACGTAGGCCTTCCCTTGCAGGGAGGGCCTTTTGCTTACCGTACATTCCTGCCGTCTTTGCATTGTATGTGTTTGACCTACTATTCTAGAACTAATAATTGAACAAGAAAAATTATATACAATAACATGTATTTGGAATGTCTTTTATTGACCTTGATGTAAGGGGGCCCACAATGAACAACAAACTCAACTGGATTCCAATCACTCTGAGTGTTTTATGTATCCCCACTGTTGTGGCAGGTTTTTGGCTGGAACAATATTTAAGCCCTCAATAATCATTCTGGTTCTCATCTTCATAATAGCCACTCAGCTTAGAACCAAATAAACACCCTCGACTTCCCGACTTTTCAGGTCCATGGGGTCTACTTCGTCAGCCCCCCATCAAACCCTCCGTCTTTGAAACTCCGCAATACTCGCATACTCCTCCGTCAACAGACGGGATAGCCTGACGTAGATCGGCACCAGTTCCCTGTACACTTCCACGTTCTCTTCATTCGGCACATGATGGTGGCTGCCGCCCACCATCTTGGACACCTCTTGCAGCGAATCGATCTCCCCGATACTGTACAAGCCGAGGACAGCTGCGCCGAGACAGGAGCTCTCCGCACTCTCCGGCACGAATACCTCCTGATCGAATATATCCGCCATAATCTGACGCCATAATGGGGAGCGCGCGAAGCCGCCCGTAGCTTGAATCTTGTTCGGCAGGCCGATCAGCTCTTCCAAAGCGAGGAACACGGTGTACAGGTTAAAAATAACGCCTTCCAGAGCAGCCCGTATCATATGCTCCCGCTTATGATGCAGTCCAAGGCCAAAGAAGGATCCTCTCGCATTAGCGTCCCATAACGGTGCCCGTTCACCCGCAAGATAAGGGTGGAACAGCAGCCCGTCCGAGCCCGCTTTCACTTTGCTCGCCATCTCTGTCAGCATCTCGTAGGAATCGGTACCGAGCCGCTCGGCGGCCTCGATCTCCAACGCCCCCAGCACATTGCGCGCCCATCGAAAGATCATGCCGCCATTGTTGACCGCCCCGCCGATGACCCAGTAATTCTCCGTCAAGGCATAACAGAACGTTCGTCCCTTGGGATCTGTGACAGGACGATCCACGACTGTCCGGATCGCACCGCTCGTACCAATCGTAACAGCAACGACACCCGGCTCTATTGCGTTCAAGCCAAGGTTCGACAATACACCGTCAATCGCACCGATGACAACAGGAGTGGACGGGGACAGCCCCATCTCATTCGCATAGGCTTCGTCCATCCCGCTCAACTGATGCGTTGTCGGAACCAGCTCTGACAGCTGCTCCTTGGACACTCCTGCCACCTGAAGCGCCTCTTCGTCCCAGGTCAGCGATTCCAGATGCAACAGGCCCGTTCCTGATGCAATCGAGTAATCAATCACATAGGTGTGAAACAGTTTAAAGAAGACATACTCTTTGATCGAAATAAACTTATAGCTTGCCGCAAAAATATCCGGCTGCTCATGCCGCAGCCACGTCAGCTTCGATAGCGGCGACATCGGATGGATAGGCAGCCCCGTGCGAAGATAGATGTCATGACCGTTCATCTCATTCTTAATCTTGTCCGTCCATGCTGCGCTGCGATTATCCGCCCATGTTATACAAGGGGTAATAGGCGTGCCTTCCTTGTCCACTGCAATGACGCTGTGGCCTGCCGAGCTGAAGGAAACGCATACAATGCTGCCGGGTGCTATCCCGCTTGTTCTAATGACATGCTCAACCGTGCTTATGACAGCTCGAAAAATCTCCTCGGGATCCTGCTCTGCCGTATCCGGCGTAGGCGAATGGAGCAGATATTCAATGCCATGTGTTGCTATAATTGCCCCGTCAAGGGTGAATAAGACCGATTTGGTGCTTGTTGTGCCGATATCGACGCCAATTACAAATTGTGAGCCCATGATGTACGTGTCCTCCTTCTATGAAGCAACATGCTCTATTCTGTAAACGATAGCTTATCAGCGGCATGAAAGCAATCCGAATTGGAGCGTATCCTCATCATTTCAGCCACCCTTGGCAGCGGACAAGGCCTGGCACTTCTCTGCCGAAGCAGCGCACATCCCGCATGCCGGGAGCCGCCAGCAATGCCTCATTTCGCCCTGTACCGGTTCGCTGGTTCACCTTTTGCCAACGATGCAGCTGCTTGTTTCTTCATGCGCTTCAATGAGAAGCACAGACTTACAACGGTCCCTTGTCCTGCCTTGCTGCAGAGGCGAAGCTCGCCACGGTGGCGCTCCATAACCTGAAAGCAATAAGATAGTCCCAGCCCGTAGTTGCCTGGATTCCTTTTCGTCGTATAGAATGGCTGCAATACCTTCGCCTGCTGGCTTGCATCCATTCCGTGGCCCGTATCCTCGAACGATAGGATCAGCCACTTGCCGGACTCGCAGATCCGTATAGTCAGGGTCCCCTTACCACCCATCGCTTCAGATGCGTTGATGATGATATTAGCGATTGTTTCCTTCAAATGTGTCGGATCACAATGAAGCAGCGGCTCAATTGTATAATCCCGAACGATATGAATGTCATCCCCCATCCCACTAAGAGTTGTTAAATTGTATTCAATTAATGACGCCAGATTGACCTGTTCCTCCTGAAGTATGATCTCTTGTGTCTGCGCATGAATACGGTCAGTCCACTGCGCCAGGTGATGACCTGTTTCAGCAATCAGCTCTGCTTGGTGGAGGAGTTGCTCTTTCGTCGGATTATCAGAAATCTGCTTGAGTCGATCCCCGAACAGGACGAGCAGGCTTGCTTGATTTTTGATAGCATGATTCAATTGCGACACACCCGTACCTAAGCCGCTAATGGCCGAGCTGTAGAGTTGCCTCTCAAGCCGCAGACGCAGTCCGAACAATCCGCGTTTAATAGCGAACACGATAAACCACATGAAAAAAAGGGTTATTAGCACCGTGTTCAGCAGAAACATATTTTTAAAACCGAATGCAGCGCCTACATAGCCAATAAACAGATTGATCATCATGAGCGGAACGAAGAGCAGCATAGCCTCCAAGCGATTCCTTCGTCTTACCGGGTTCCGCTCTCGTATATAACCAACAACAATAATAATAGAGGCTCCGATAACCAGCGTTGCGACCACTGCCAGATTCAGGCGTCTCTCAGCCAATGTCACAGGGACGAGGCGCCCGTGATAGGCCACTAATAATGCAGCCAGTACCCAGTGCAGTCTCAAGCCGATCTTGACCCACCACGATGCCGCCCTCACTCCCCAAGAGGCATACGCATAGTTCACGTAACAGCAGGGCAATGCATAGATGCCTATCGCAATGCCGATCTCGGAAGCGCCTACTAAATAAGGGATCATAGGGAGGGGTAATAATTCATGATCCACGACACTTTTTATAATGCCTCCTTCAAGGGCCCGTCCCAGACAACCTGCAGCTGCGGCAAACATCAGATAGGCCGCCCCCTTTGCGGTAGGCGTCCGATTGCCGGCAAACGTGATTACCAGCCCGATTGTAAGCGTTAGTATAAAAGCGTATAACAAAGAGAATCCCCCTTCCTTCTATCTGTATGCCTCTATTATATAACTGACGTTGCAAGAACAGATACTGTTTATCACGCCATAAAAAAATAAAATACCCTTTTTAGGGTATTTTGCTCTTCATTTTCTATCACAGATGGATTAACTCTCTGCCCTTGCCTTCATGAGGACAAAGGGCTGACTGCCTGACTCGATCAGATCGTCCGCCGTGGTCGGAACCGGAACCCCTTCTTCCGTCAGGAGTGAAAATTGTTTGCCGTAATCAGCCTCGTACTTTCGCAGCAATTCACAGAAAGGCATCCAGTCGTCCGCAAGCATAGTCCGGTTCACTTCGAAGATAAGATGTCGGATTCCGTTTCTGATCATGCCATCCATACCTAACAGAGCGCGGTATTCCCCGCCCTCAATATCCATTTTCATGTAATCGACGGTGCCGAGCTCATCTGCATTATCATCCAGGGCAACCGCTTCGACCGATAGCTCCACGATATGATCCCTGTAGTGCTTGTGGTAGGCATCACCATGCCGATGAACAGAGCTGTTGCCCATAAACCGCTGAGCCGCTTGAAAGACAAGGGAGCCGGCAGCCGAATATACAGCCAGCGGCCTAACCTCTGTCCGATCGTGCAAATAATTAATCGACAGATTATCCATCAGGAAGGGATACAGCTCAGGATGCGGCTCATAAGCCCATAGCTTCCCGCTTGGGCCAATAAGATAACCGCATAAGACGGCAAAATAGCCTACATTCGCGCCAATATCGACCACACGATGGCCCTGCTTCACTTCCCGAAGTAAAAACCGGGTCAGCGGCCACTCTATTCCTCCATTTATGACAATCTCCGGCGTAATACTGAGATCAGCAGACGGCAGAATGAGCTTATGTCCGCAGCCTGTCAGACTAAGAATTCTATTGCCGCCTATGTAGATGGAATTCAATATGCTCGCCTCCGGCACTGAGAGTATCTGTCCGAGTCCAGATACCCTTCATACTCATCATGGAAGGATTCATCCTAATCTAATGGTATGATGCCGTGTCGCTCCTCATGAATAGCGTCATGCTGCGGGAAACAATGATTAATGCTTCAGCCGTGTCACATCAGGTCAGGATTGACCCGGATTACCCAGATTCAGCTTCAATTCTCCCTGGGCGATCCGGTTAATCGTCTCCGCATAAGAGAGATGTTCTTGCTCCAGCACGCGCGCGGCGAGCGTATCCACATCATCCGATGGATGAACCGGAACCGGGAATTGGGCCAATATCGGACCCTGGTCGTACTCTTCGTTGACCAGATGAATGGTCACGCCTGTCGTAGTATCCCCGGATTCCAATACGGATGCATGAACAGCCTTCCCGAACATATTCTTGCCGCCATGCTTAGGCAGCAGCGATGGATGAATATTCAGGATGCGATTGCTGTACTCCCCTAACATCAGGGGCCCGATCTTCTTCATATATCCGGCGAGAATAACGATATTCACGCCATGCTTCAACAATGTGCCGAGAATGGCATGATCAAGATCACCCGGATCGGCATATTTGACAGAGCTAAGGTGGTAATGCGGGAGTCCTTCTTCCCTGGCATAGGCAAGAGCAGGAGAATTCGAATTATTGCTTATAACGACAGTCGGCTCAGCCAGCAGGCGTCCGGCTTTATAGGCCTCTATAATCGCCCTGGCGTTGCTTCCCCCATGTGAGGCAAGGAAGCCTAGCTTCATACCCTTCATGAAATCACTTCCATTAGTAAAATTTTGACTCACACATCATAGCATAGCTTCCGTATTCTTAACTACTCCGGGCCAGCTGTTTGCCGTATATAGCTAATGTAGGAAACCGGTTTCCTAAAATGCGGCCTGACTAACTATAGACTTAATCTAGCCATGCCCCCGCAAGCTTCCGAACCCCTTCCTCTATCTCACGGGGGGACAGCCCGCCGAATCCCATTACGAAGCTGGATGCCGCCATAGCTGCATCTACATCTTCTCCTCCCGCTATATGATATTTCGAGACAGGATCGAGAACTATTTTGCTCGCAGCGGCCCGACTGAGGAGCTCCTCAGTAGAATAAGCGCTATACACACTCAGGAGAAGATGCAGGCCGGAAGATGAGCCCGATATAATTCCTTTTCCGCAAAAATAGGACTCGACAGCAGCAATCAGCACTTGGCGGCTCTCGTTATATACCTTTCTCATCCTTCGGATATGCCGATCCAGATGTCCGCCTTCCATGAAAGCTTCCATCGTCTTCTGGGTCAAGCGGGAAGCCGTTTGGTCATAATGGCTGAATTCGCGCTCGAACCTCGCGAGCAGACGCGGCGGAAGGACAAGATAGCTCAGGCGGATCGCAGGCGCAAGCGCTTTGGAGAATGTTCCGAGATAGATGACGCTGCCCCTATGATCCATTCCTTGCAGTGCAGGCAGAGGGCGGCCCTCATAAATAAATTCGCTGTCATAATCATCCTCGATGATCCAGCCGTTCGTTCGATACGCCCATTGAAGGAGCGAGACCCGCTTCGCCGCCGGAAGAATCATCCCGTAAGGAAATTGATGCGAAGGGGTTACGTATACGCTGCTCAGCGCATCGCTGAGATTCTCCTCGTCACAGGATAAACCGTCCGCTTCCAGCGGAATGGGCACCGGCTGGAGAAGCTGCTGCTGGAAAATGCGATACATGCCAGGGTGCATCGCCTGCTCAACTCCCATCCCCCCCTTCTCGCTGCGAAGAAGCGCGCTAATAATTAGCGCAGATTGCTGCGTGCCAGAGGTGATGATGACTTGCGCAGGATCACATTGGACGCCGCGATTCCCCTTCAGATAATCCCCTATAAGGGATCGCAATCGCGGCTCCCCCTTCCGATCCCCATAGCTGAACAGACTTCGATCCCCTTCACTGCGGAGCACCTTCAAGGTAAGCTTCTTCCAGACAGCGAGCGGGAAGTGCTCCATATTCACCCCGTCATGGCCAAAATAAATCCCGTCAGCCGCGTGCTGAACTGCACGCGGTTCATCGGGGGCGTTCTGCGCCGCACGCGGTTCACCCGCGGCATTCTGTACCTCATGTGGCTCACCCGCGGCATTCTCCGCCGCATGCGGTTCACCGGGGGCATTCTGCACCGCATGCAGATCCCCGCGTGTGTTCAGCCCTTCCAACGGAGCTGCGTAATAGCCGCTTTTCTCCTTATTGATGATATATCCTTCCGCAACCAGATGGGCATAAGCCGTCTCCACCGGATTGCGGCTTATCCCCATATGCTGCGCAAGCGCGCGGATGGAGGGCAGCTTCGAATGCTGCGGGATGCTGCCCTGCAAAATATTTTCCCTATAATAGCGGTAGATCCGCATATATCCGGCTTCCTTGGATGTACCCTGCTGCTGCGGCAGTATCGGAGGCATGAACATGGCTCTCGTCTCCTTTAAGAGTGGTGAGTAGTATGATTGTCATCTGTCATTAATTATATAAATAATCTGTACATTTGAAAATGACATTTCATCGTTATAATCGAGCTATAATCCATCCACAAGAAAGAGGCGATTCATAATGGAAAAGAAGCGGACATATACGGATGCAGGCGTCGATATCCGGAATGCAGACCAAACGAAGGCCGAGCTCAAGCACGTGATGGCTACCGGGGATCCCCGCGTGATGAACAAGCCAGGCGCTTTCGCATCCTTGTTTGCAGCGGATTTCGCAGGCATTGACAATCCAGTGCTTGTGCTGAAAGCGGAGGAGCCGGGCTCCAAGCAGCTGCTGGCATTCCAGCACGGCCGGATAGAGCAGATTTGCCGCGATCTCATCCATCATCTGGTGAACGACATTATCGTTATGGGCGCCAAACCCGAGGTCGTGCTGGATACGATTCTGTGCGGCAAGCTGGAGAGGGAAACCGTCGTGGACATTGTGAAGCATCTGTCGCAGGCTTGCCGGGAGCAAGACTGCAGTCTGATCGGAGGAGAAACCTCAGAGCAGCCAGGACTATTAAGTGAGGGGCACTACATGCTCAATGCGAGCATTCTCGGTGTCGTTGACCGGAACAAAATCATTGACGGCAGCAGGATTCGGCAGGGTGACAAGGTGCTGGCCATCGCATCCAACGGCCCCCATACGAACGGATACTCGCTGGTCAGGAAGATCATGGAGGAATCGCCCGAGATCGTTGACCAGACGATTGACGGGGAGTCCTTTCTCGACGCGATATTGCGGCCGCACACATGCTATTACAGGCCATTGAAGGAGTTGTTCGAGATGCCGGAGCTTCATGGTCTGGCTCATATTACCGGAGGGGGGATTGCAGGCAATCTGAACCGGATTCTGCCCCAGGGGACAAACGCGCGGATCGATTGCAGCACAATAGACATCCTTCCGGTCTTCAACGCAATCTATACGTTCGGACAAGTTCCTCCAGAGGACATGCTGCAAACTTTCAATCTTGGCGTTGGTATGACGGTAGTTGCTGATCCCGCAGGCGTGCAATTGATAATTGAGCATCTGCGGAAGCATGGCTGTCCTGCTTATGAGATCGGGGAAATTGTGAAGGGTGATCAAGTCGTCGAGTTCATTGGGCAATTGCAATGGTATAATAGATAGGCCGGATAACCATGCCATAACTCAGGCAAAGATTGATCAGCAAATTGCGAGAGGAGTTGCATGATGAGAAGTGCTGCCATTCTACTTGTGTTAATAATGACCGTCGTTGCCACTGGCTGTGTGCGAAGTTCAGAGATAGCAGGTGAAGAAGAGGCCGGATTGTCTCAAGCAGATATTCCCTACACGATAGACGTTATCGCCTCAGAACTAGATGTGCCCTGGGAGATGGATATCGCCGATGACGGCAGAATCTTTTTCACCGAGAGATCGGGCGCGCTTCGCGTTATTGAGGATGGACAGCTGAATCCGGAGCCTGTCATTACCCTGGACACGCCCTTCATCAGCGATGGCGAGGGCGGATTATTAGGGCTGACGCTTGATCCGGGTTTCTCCGCCAACCATATTCTATACCTTTATCACACGTATGAAGAGAACGATGAGGTCAAGAATCGCGTTCTGCGGCTCGTCGAGAGCGGCAACAAGGCGCAGGTGGACAAAGTGCTGATTGATGACCTCCCGGGTTCATCCAACCATAACGGCGGCAGAATCAAGATCGGACCCGACGGGTATCTCTACATTACCTCCGGTGACCGGTACGAGCCGCCATTAGCGCAGGATCCCGGCAGCACCGGCGGCAAAATTTTGCGGATCGCCCTGGATGGCACAATACCTCCCGACAATCCATTCCCAAATTCACCTGTGTACAGCTGGGGACATCGTAATCCGCAAGGGCTCGCCTGGCATCCTGAGACAGGCAAGCTGTACAGCTCCGAGCACGGACAATCGGCGCATGATGAGATTAACGAAATCAAGCCTGGCGGCAATTACGGCTGGCCTCTCATTGAAGGGGATGAGTCCGTGGACGACAAGGACAACCCATTGTTAGCTCCGCTGCTGCATAGCGGCAATGAAACCTGGGCTCCATCCGGCATTACCTTCGTTAACGAAGGTCCGTGGAAAGGAAGTCTGTTGGTTGCCGCCTTGCGCGGTCAGCAGCTTATCCGTGTCACATTGGGAGATACCCCCTCCATACAATCTGTACTCTACCAGGAATTCGGGCGGCTGCGTAATGTATACAATGGAGCTGATGGCACGCTCTATCTCATGACCAACAATCGCGACGGCCGCGGCAGCCCCAGCCAAGAAGACGACCGAATTATTCGACTGACGCCGAAAAAATAATGATTTTGCGCGTGTAAACCGCATTAAAAAAAGCTGTCCCTTGTCATCAAAATGACCTGGGACAGCTTCTTATGTCTGATGTTCTTACAGTTTTACAACGTTCTCAGCTTGTGGTCCACGGTTGCCTTGAACAACGTTGAATTCAACGCGTTGTCCTTCGTCCAACGTTTTGAAGCCTTCGCCAGTGATTGCGCTGAAGTGTACGAATACATCGTTGCCGCCTTCAACTTCGATGAAGCCAAAGCCTTTCTCTGCGTTAAACCATTTAACTGTTCCTGTTTGCATGGGTGTTACCTCCAAAAGTAAATTAACATGTTTATTTATTCTTGTTACAAATAAAATTCACACATTGTAAAAGGTACCATCCAACACAATGACAACCCTTTACAATATGTGAATTAAGGTTCCGTCGATATGAGTGCTTTCATCTTACCATACTCCCACCATAAAAAGCAATTTTTCTTTCCCAAATTTCCAATTAAATTTCGCTGCATCCAAACCCTTCAAATAATGATTCGCAGCCGCTACAATAACCTCATCCCCTTTACATTCACGCAGCGTGAATGTTTATCATGAAGGGAGAAGGAGCGTGCCGCTATGAAGATCAAGGAACTCGCCGACAAGCTGAATATATCCGCGCGGGCGATCCGTTTTTATGAAGAGAAGGGGCTGCTGTCCCCTCATAAAGAGGAGCATAACCTGTACCGCACCTTCGAGGAGAAGGATATTTGGCGGCTGCAAACGATCATTTCGCTGCGTGAATCCGGAATGAAGCTGTCCAATATCAAGCAAGCGCTTCAGGAAATTGACGCGAAGGGCCATGGAGAGCTGCGGTATTATCTGGAGCTCCAACGCTCTGTCATGATGAAGCAGTGGCTGGAGATCAAGCAGGTTATTGAGACGACCGATCATATGATTTCCCTGCTGCAAGACAATCATACCCTGCCGCTGGAAGATATATATAAGCTCGCTGCCGACTCCAAGCAGATCAGGGAGCAGCGTGAGAATTGGAAGGACAAATGGGATTTCGACGAATTGGCCGAGACTCACGACAGACGGGTAACAGGCAATTCCGGCATGTATATGGACTACGAACATGCGCTGGATGAGATCGTGAATTGGATATCGCCAGCACAGGGGGAAGAGGGTCTCGACATCGGCACAGGGACAGGCAATCTGGCTGGCATGCTTATCAGCAAGGGGGCTCACATGTCAGGTGTCGATCAATCCAAGGAAATGCTGCGGCTCTGCCAATCCAAGTACCCCGCGATGGAAACCAGACTGGGCAACTTTCTGGCGCTCCCTTATATAGGCGGTCAATTTCATTTTGTCGTAAGCAGCTTTGCCTTTCATCACCTGACAGGCGAGCAGCAGACTCTGGCATTGGAGGAGATGCGAAGAGTGTCCAGACCGCACGGTCGGATATGCATTGCGGACCTGATGGTTGCAGGCTCTGCTGCCGCTGACCAACCTATCGACAGAGGTCATTCGGAGGAGAGCATTAAGCTGCCGTCACTGCTGCAATGGTTCGAGGACAACGGGTATGTCACGAAGCACAAGCAGTTGAATGATCGGCTGCATCTTGTATACGCCATTCCGATCCGTGGAGATTCGTTCTACTAACGCTTGACCTTCACGCTGCGTCAACATGTACGATGCAGGAAACGAAGGAGGTTATTACAAATGCCTAATCATGATCTAATCTATGAGCAAGAAGCACACAAGTATCACCAACTGATCTCCAAACAGCACGAACTGCACACTTATGTCGATGAAATAAGGAGCTATCAAGGCTTGGACATCGTCGATATCGGAGCCGGCACAGGCAGGCTTGCCGTCGCTCTGGCCCCCAAGGCGCGCTCGATTACTGCGCTGGATGGCGCAGAAGCTATGCTTGCTGTTGCGGCAAGCAGGCTCAGCCAGACTGCCGGACATGACAATTGGCGAACGGCGGTCGCCGACAACCGCAGTCTCCCCCTTGCCGATGAGAGCGCTGATCTGATCGTTGCAGGCTGGAGCATCTGCTATCTGGGCAGCACCAATGTCCCCCATTGGCAGTCGAACATCCGTGAAGTCATGAACGAAATTGAGCGCGTTCTTCGGCCTGGCGGCACCGTTATTATTTTCGAAACGATGGGAACAGCCGCAGCAACTCCCTCGGCTCCTGACTTCCTTCAGAGCTACTATGACACGCTCGTGCAGGAGTATGGCTTCTCCCACCGGTCTATCCGAACCGACTATGTCTTTGACGACCTGGGGCAGGCGGAAGAGCTGACGCGCTTCTTCTTCGGCGACATCATAGCAGACCAGGTGGTGGCCAACAACTGGACTACACTGCCGGAATGCGCGGGCATCTGGTGGAGACACGCGAAGCCGTAACGGCTATTGGGCTCCGGTCTGGCACAGCAAGGAGCTGTCCCGAAAGTCCTTTTGGAAAATCTCAGCTCCCACTTTAAGAAGCTATACGATGTGGCATCCCTGCGATCATGGGACTGCTGACGTACTCCTCGCCAGAGGACGATCCGTACTCCGGCACCTCGCGCAGCTCCCCGCGCGAGGTGCGACTTCAAATCGCCACCGGGTGGAGCACGCGGTACGAAAAAAAGAGACAAGCGAGATGCCAGCCAGGCGAAACCTGCCAAACGGCATGTATTTGCTCGTTTCTGGCCCCATGAAGGTGAAATGCCTGCCAGCGTGCAGGTATTTCACCTTCATTTCTCCTTAAACGGCCGATTTTCCCCAAAATTCATGCATGATCGCAGAAATTTAACCATTATGGCATCTTGTAACCGAAATTCATGCACATTCGCAGGCTTCTTACTCCGTCACGCTGCCTTCAAACCACGCTTGGAGAAGGGGTTGTCCAGAAGTGGTTTGATGCGCTCCTTGCTGCGCTTCAGTCTTCCTTCTCCGGCTCATGGCCGACGCCATTGAGCAGATCAGTGCCGTGAAAGCCGTCTTCTGGCGCCGCCGGATCAACGGGGCTGTCATCCCCCTTGTCCTCCGCTTCCGACACTCTGTCTTCGTCCACCCTAAGTACCTCATCATACGGATAGATTTCCAGCAGCTCCTCTTCAGCACCCGGAATGACATCCTCATCTACCTCATCAACAAACAAACCATAATCGGGATCGATATCCCTTTGAGTAGCGAGATCCTTCATTTCTTGATCCTTCATCGCCATTCATGCCGCCTCCTTAACTGAATTTGAGAATGGTATCTATTACCCCATTCCCGAATTCTGAAAGCAGCCGCATAGTGCGGCATTACAGCATCTCGGCACACTGGCGCAAGCTCGCTATCGTCTCCTGCAGCTGTCTCTCCAGCTGCTCCCTCGGCCACTTGGTCTCTCCCCCCGCCGCCAGATCCCCTGCTATGAGCCCCAGCATCCAGAGCGAGAACGCACAGGCGAACAGAGCATATTCCCGCAGAAACTCCGGCTCCTTGAGGCCGCCGCCCCTTCGTTCCCCATAAGCTTGCAGAATGAGAAGCCTGGCGCTGCTAGTGATGCTCTTGGGAAAGGAAGGATGGGACATATCGATAATGTGATACAGATCCCAGAAGGGTGAGTTCAGATGGGCATGCTCCCAGTCCAGGACGACGATCCGGCCGCTAACCTGCGCGTAATTTCCCAGATGAAGATCACCGTGGGAGAGCACCCGTTCTGCCGGGAACAGCCCCCGCTTCAGCGCAGCATATACATGCTCCTGCATATCCTCGGGAAGCGAAATATCCGCCAGCATCTTCCTTACTCCCGCTTCATTGCCGAGCAGTTCCGCAACCATTTGCTCCATCGGCGGCTTGGGTCCCTTCAGCGGAATATGAACCAGCCTGTCTACGGGCTGCGAATGCCACCATGATACATGTCTGGCCAGCTCAGCCGCAGCAGACGCGCTGAATTCATGGCGCAGCTTGCCCATGTCCTCGAATATCATCCAGTGCAGCCCCGTGCTCCGGTCAGCCGAAGCAGCCAGCAGCTGCGGGTATAACGGCGGGAAGGATGGCAGCACATGCTCGTACACCCACTTCTCTTGTCCCCACTGCCCGCTATTCGTTAGCGGCTTGTAAATATAGCTCAGCGGCCCATCCATATAGAATCGCTCGACCGCTTGTCCATTCATGCCCCGGTACAGAATCTCTCTTCCCCTGGCCCATCTGCCGTTCAATGATCCATCCGGAAGTACAAGGTCAGCGGGAAAGGCGCTACTCGCCCCTCGCTCACTGATCTCATCCAGCCCGCGTGGCTCATCTGGCTCATCCAGCCCGTGCGGCTCATCTGGCTCATCCAGCCCGCGCAGCTCATTCAGTCCGTTTCTGTTAGCCCCCGACTCCTTCAAGCCTGCTCCCCCTTTCCCTGCATATACTGATCCCAATATCAACATTGAACCTTCTGCCGGAGCGCTACATATTCTGTGCACAGAGCATCCAATCCAAATCCATATGGAGTTGACAAGAACATGGGACTTCCCACAATCGATATTCTGATTCCAGCTATAGAGAAGGACTTGAAGACACTTCCCTACGTGATCGACAGCGTAAGAACAATGGTTAAGCATCCTATCGGCAAAATTCTGATCATCTCGCCGGACACGGAGAGGATGAAGCAGCTGTGCAGCCGCAAAGGCTGTACATTCATCAATGAGAAGCGCGTTCTGCCTATTACGAAGAGCAGCATCAACTACAGCTCGAAGCGCTGGGACCGTTCAGGCTGGCTGTACCAGCAGCTGTTGAAGCTCAGCGGCGACCAACTGACCAAGCAGCGCTACTATCTGGTGATCGATGCCGATACCGTGCTCATTCGGCCGCATACTTTCACAGCCTCAGACAAGGAACAATCGATTTTCTACTATCGCAAATGGAGCCAGCCGGAATATTTTCGCACCTACAAAAGACTGATGGGGCACAAGGCGGCCTCGCCTGTCTCCTTCGTTACCCACTATATGCTGTTCCAGCGCTCCAAGGTGACGAAGCTGAAGCAGGATATTGAAGCCAGGCACGGCACCAGCTGGTACAAGGCGATCCTCCGCAGCATGAACAAGAATCGCCAATTCGCCTTCTCCGAGTTCGAGACGTACGGGAACTACTTCAGGTCCCGCCATTCCGGCAAGTACAAGCTGAGGCCAGCACTCAACAAGAGCTTGACGATGAATGCCGCCCAGCTGACAAGCGCCAAGCGCAAGCAGCTGGCGCTGCGCTACAGATCCGTGTCCTTCCATGAGCGCAAGGCCTACTCGCGACGGTAAAGCGGCCATTGCTCCGGCTGGCCCGGGCGGCCCGGCCAGCCCCGCCATGCCAGGTATGCATCACCTTATCCGCTTCAAGTCACCCCACACCACTCACGCACGCCGCACAGCCGCAACGCCGTGCCGCGAGCCGCGGCCAGGCAGCCTTTACCGCTTGCCGGAATCGAACGGCTCCCCCGCCGCTTGCGGCGCCCGAGATGACTTAGAGAAGACGATAAGCGCAAGCAATGTCACAACATACGGGAATACCTTCAGGATGACTGGCGGGATTACGGCAAGCGACGGGATCACCTGCGATACGTTGGCCACAGTGCTGGCGAAGCCGAAGAATAGTGTCGCCGCAAGAATGCCCATCGGCTTCCATTGCCCGAAGATCAGAGATGCAAGCGCCAGGAATCCGAGTCCGGACACACTTCCCGTAAATTCGCCTGCGAAGGTTACAATAATAATCGCTCCGCCAAGACCGGAGAAGGCGCCGGAGATCATAACACCCATGTAGCGCATCTTCCTGACATTGATGCCCGCCGCTTCCGCCGCATGCGGATGCTCTCCGCAAGCTCTGAGGCGAAGCCCGAACGGTGTCTTGTACAGTACGAAAGTGCTTGCCGCCACAATAAGGAGAATCAACCAGGTCGTATCATAGGTGTTGGTGAACAGCAGCTTGCCGATGACCGGAATATCCGACAGCAGCGGAACATCGTATCGGCTAAACCCGCTTGTAATCCGAATGTTCCCGCTCCCTGTCATATTTCTGGCAAGGAATACCGTAATCGCTCCAGCGATCATATTAATCGCTGTACCGCTTATAATCTGATTGGCGCTTAGATTAATGCTCGCAAAGGCGTGAAGGAGCGAGAACAGAATGCCCGCGATCATCGCCACCAGCAGACCCATCCACAGTGCTGCGGCATTGTTCGGCCATAACGCCTGGAATTTGAATATGACGAAGGCGCCCGCGAACGCGCCAACTACCATCAGACCTTCCAGACCAATATTGACGATACCGCTCCGCTCGCTGAACAGGGCGCCAAGCGCCGTAATAAGTAGTGGAATGGTGAACACGATCGCATAAGGCATAATTTGCACAAGGGTTGTCCACATCGTCATTCCACCTTCCTTTCGGCTGACGGCCCGGATTCGCTGCCCGCCGCCCGTCGTCTCACGAGCCACCGCACCAGACGTTCAATCAGAATGCTGGCAGCTGCGAAATAGATGATAATGGCAATAATCGAGTTCGCAATCTCCGGCGGAATCTCAGTCATCGCATTCATAAAGCCTCTGCCCGAATACAATAAACCGAAGAACAGCGCAGACAACAATACGCCGACAGGCGTATTCGCGCCTAACAAGGCGACAGCAATACCATCGAACCCTTGTGACGGCAAAATGCCGATCTGGATATTCGCGGCATTGCCCGCATACTCCGCCACGCCTCCAAGCCCCGCCAAGCCGCCCGCAATGATCATCGACAGCACGATGCTGCGATTGACGGCAATACCCGCATATTCAGCAGCCTGACGGTTCAGGCCCACCGCCTTCAATTCATAGCCCAGCGTGGTCCGGTTAATAATGAAGGCGAAGACAATGACGGCAATCACCGCCAGGAACAACCCCAGATTAATATAGGAGCCGCCGAACAGGTCCGTTAAGAAAGGGATCTTCAATGTTGCGGCATCCGGCAGCAACTTCGACTCCGTCTCCAGAAACTCCCCTTTGAAATAGGCCGGAACAGCATAATATACCGTCCAGTAAGCAATCCAGTTCATCATAATCGTGGAGACGACCTCGTGCACATTGTACCTGGCCTTCAGAATGCCTGGAATGACAGCCCACAGCGCCCCGCCCACGAATCCGGCAATAACCATGACGAGCAGCAGAAGCGGCTTGGGAAGATCGAAGCTAAGCCCGGCTGCCGAGGCAAGAAAGCCGCCGAACAGCATCTGGCCCGCTGCGCCGATATTGAACAGCCCTGTGCGGAAAGCGAAGGCAACCGACAGGCCCGTGAATATAAGCGGTGTCGCCGTTGCAAGGGTATTCCCGATTCGCTCCGGGTTCTTCAGCCCTCCCTCGAACAGATACGTGTAGCCCGCAAGCGGACTGTGGCCCGTGACCGCCATTAATACAGCCCCTGCCAGCAGCCCGAAGAGAACAGCGATTAAAGAGATAATCCCGCTTCTCATGCGCCTTCCCCTCCTTCTGCCTTCACGCCAGCCATCAGCATCCCGATCTCGTTCTCGTCTGTCTCGGAAGCCTCGACAATTCCGACTCGCTCCCCCTGGTTCACAACAGCGATCCGGTCGGACAGATTCAAGATCTCATCCAGCTCCAACGAAATGAGCAGAACCGCCTTCCCCTTGTCGCGCTGCTCGATCAGCCGTTTATGGATATACTCAATCGACCCGACGTCCAGTCCCCTTGTAGGCTGTACGGCGATAAGCAGATCGGGATTAAGCTCTATCTCGCGGCCGATAATCGCCTTCTGCTGGTTGCCGCCGGACAGCGAACGGACGATCGACGCAGCACCTTGCCCGGATCTGACGTCGAAACTCGCAATAATCCGTTCCGCGTATTGCTTGATCGCCAACTTATTCAGAATGCCTCTTCTGGAGTGCGGCTCGCGGTGATAGACCTCCAGCACCATATTCTCCGCTATCGAATAATCCAGCACGAGTCCCCGTTTCTGCCGGTCCTCAGGGATATGCCCGATTCCCCGCTGAATTCTGCCCCTGACAGACATCGCCGTGATCTCCTCACCCTTCAAACGCACCGTTCCCGATTCCGGCTTGCGCAGGCCTGCAATCGCTTCCACCAGTTCCGACTGTCCATTCCCGTCCACGCCGGCAATACCGACAATTTCGCCAGCTCTTACCTGAAGGGAAAAGTCGCTGAGCGCCAGGCATTTCTTGTTGTTCTTGACTGACAGCGAATCCACCTCCAGCACGACTGCTCCCGGGACGGCAGGCTTCTTGTCCACCTTGAAGGTGACCTGACGGCCCACCATCATCTCAGCCATAGCCAGCTCGCTGGTCGCCGCCACATCCACCGTACCGATCGTCCTGCCACGGCGAATCACCGTGCAGCGGTGCGCGTTAGCCTTGATTTCCTTGAGCTTATGTGTAATTAGAATGATGGACTTGCCCTCTTGAATGAGATTCCTCATAATAACGCCGAGATCCAGAATTTCCTGAGGGGTCAGCACGGCCGTCGGTTCATCCAGTATGAGCACTTCCGCATCCCGATAGAGCATCTTCAAAATTTCCACTCTCTGCTGCATGCCTACCGAGATATCCTCGATCTTCGCATAGGGATCAACATTCAAGCCGTATCGCTGAGACAGCTCCTCAATCCTCCGGCTGGCTGTCTTCACATCCAGCACAAAGCCCTTGCGTGTCTCGCTGCCCAGAATAATATTCTCCGTCACCGTAAACGTACTTACCAGCTTGAAATGCTGGTGCACCATCCCGATGCCAAGCTTCGTCGCCACGTTGGGATTGCCGATGCGCACCTCCTTGCCGTTCACCTTGACGAGACCGCGATCAGCCTGGTACATGCCGAACAGAATACCCATCAGCGTTGACTTTCCCGCTCCATTCTCGCCCAGCAGAGCATGAACTTCACCGCGCTTCAGACACAGCGTAATATCGTCATTGGCGACGATGCCCGGAAATTCCTTTCTTATGCCCAGCATCTCAACCGCATAATCCATGGACCGCCCCTCCTTTATGGCCTCAAAATCAAAAAGAGACGGTAGCCCGTCTCTTCCATTATTCAATTATTTGATCAGACCGCCTTGTTCCCCCGCGACAGTAATTTCACCCGCTTTGAGCTTCTTGAATAGTTCGTCCACCTGCGTCGTCGTCTCGCTGCTCAAATTCGGATTCTCTGTCGGTATGCCTATGCCGTCATTCTTGGCATCGAACACCAGCGTCTGACCGCCCGGGAACTTGCCTTCCTTCTCTGCCTGAATCATATCGTATGCAGCATGATCGATCTTCTTCATCGCAGACGTCAGAATGATCGACTTGCCATCCTTATACACGCCATCCGCATACTGGTCCACGTCTACGCCAACGATCCATGCTTCTGCCCCGCCAGCACCGCGAGTCTTCGCTTCATTAATAGCACCTACGCCAACTCCGCCTGCTGCGCAGAAAATAACGTCCACACCGCGGTCGAACATTTGCGCTGCGAGTTGTCCGCCTCCTGCCACATTGTCGAAGCTGCCTTCGTAGATAACATTCTCCTGCTTGATGGAGATCTTCGTGCCAAGGTTTTCATTCGCGTACTTGACGCCCTGCTGGAAGCCCCAGTTGTATTTCTGCACGGGAGGGATCTCCATGCCGCCAATGAAGCCCGCTTCGCCTTCCTTCAGCTGCAGTGCAGTTGCGACACCTGCGATGAACCCGGATTCATGCTCCGCGAAGAAGATCGATACCGTATTCTCCTTCACCGCTGCCTTGCCGTCTCCGCTATGCGGCGCGCCATCGATCAGTACGAACTTGGCATCCTTATATTTGTCCTGAGACTTGAAGATAGCTGTCTCGAATTTGAAGCCAGGCGTTACAATGAATTTGAATCCGGCATCGAAGAGATTGCCGATTTCCTTCGTATATTCAGCCTCTGTCGT
This sequence comes from Paenibacillus oenotherae, assembly GCF_019443105.1. GTDB lineage: Bacteria > Bacillota > Bacilli > Paenibacillales > Paenibacillaceae > Paenibacillus_Z > Paenibacillus_Z oenotherae. The sequence goes on along the minus strand of NZ_JAHZIJ010000028.1, from coordinate 24,041 downwards.
TCCATTAGGCTTCAAGTACTTGCTGTCGAGCTTGAATTCCTCTGCCGCTTTCTTAATCCCTTCCCAGGTGCCCTGATTGAAGGATTTATCATCTATTGTACCCGCATCCGTCACCATGCCGACCTTGAAGCTTGCAGACCCGGAGTCTCCGGTTCCATCAGAGCCTCCATTCTCTTTGTTGCCGCACCCGGCAAGCAAGCTTAGCACCAGCGCACAAACAGCCAACAAGACGATCCCTTTTTTCATTGATGATCGCACCTCCGTTTATGTTATGTTTAATGACATGAATCTTCTTCTTATCCTTAGTATAAACCACTTCTAACTATTTGTAGACATTATTTTTAGGCCTAAGAAGAGGAAGGTTCCGCATTCAACATTTCAGCTGGCTTTCGGGCCATTATACAAACGCTTCCAATAATATAAAAAAGGAATAGAATAACATAATATCGTATATTCATGTGAGATTAGTCACAGCATCCGTTACTACTTTGCATAGAACAGCAAATAATCCTCCACATGCTTGCTCCAATAGGCGCCGCTATGCCCACCCTCTTGAATGTGCAGCTCTGTAGATACTTGCCGTTCGCTCAGCCGCTCATACAGCTTGACCGAACGCGGGGCGAATGCATCATAATTGCCGCAATCCAGATAGACTTCCATAGCGCCCAGATCCGCATATTCGGCCAGCTCCAACGGATCACGGGCCCGCTTCGTAATCTGGTCTCCGAATACCCATGCCTTCTGATCACTGAAATCATTGGAGTCCTCCAGCCAAAGCGATGCACTGTGACCCCCGACCCGGCTGTACAGCTCCGGATTGCGGAACGCGATATGCAGCGCCGCGAAGCCGCCCATCGAGATGCCCCCGATATATCTGCTGCTCGAGCTCCGATCCGCCGCATAGTTCTTCTCGATATAGTTGCGGAGGTCTTGAGCGATATAATCCTCATACAGACCCTCGCTTACCCCAATCGCATTCACCTCAGCCGGACCACTGGAGGAATTGATGCCGAAGCTCGTATCGATCTGCGGGCTGACGACGATAAGCGGCTTGACCTTGCCGCTCCGTATCAGCTTGTCCGCAACGCCCGGAAGTCCGCTGTGCGGGATCCAATCCTGATAATTACCGCCAAAGCCATGAAGAAGATACAGCACCGGATAGCTCTCGGAGGCTGAATAGCCCGGCGGAAGATACACATGGACATCCATCTCCTTCTGCAGCGATTCGCTATAGAATACTTCCCTGTTCCATACGGGCCCATTGCCCGACGTCTTCTTCTTCACCGGATCGGGCTTGGCTTGAGCCGGGGCTGCCGCGATCGGTGAAGGCGACGCGCCGCTATTATTGTCCTCGGGCTGGGCGCAGCCCGCAGCCCCAACCAGAACGAAACTGGCCATAATGGTACAACATAACCATTTGCGCATATTCATCTCCCTGCTCCTCCTAGTCATTCCCGTTCATTCGCACAGCATGAAGCGCCCCGTCGAATCCCGTGTAATAGACCTTGTCTCCTTGCACCGCTGGTGTTGTTTGCATTTTGCCTGTTGCGTGCTTCCACTTCAGCTCTCCCGTTGAGAACTCCACTCCGTACAGATACTCATCCCTGGTTCCCGTTTCATAAGCGAAGCCCGAGCCGAAATAGACAACCCCATCCGCAACGGCCGGTGCTGCCAGCACATTGCTGTCCAGCATAAACTTCCACTGCATCTCACCTGTCTCCGGCTCGACAGCCTCCATGAAGGTGCCGTTGGAATTGCCTGCGAGAACCTTGCCGTCTGCATAGACGGGCGAGGCAACCCAAGCCGGCTCATGACGCTCCCAGAGGACGGTTCCCTCCGCTGCATGAAGCGCATAGAAGGAGAAATTCCTGCCCCCCAGATAGACGGTGCCATCCTCCACCCAAGGTGTTGATTGAATCGCCTTATGATGGAGATTCGGCTTCGTCTGATATTCCCAGCTTAGCTTGCCGGTCTTATTGTCCAGCGCATACAGCTTGCCGTTCCAGTCCCCCACGTAGACACGCTCTTCATCATGGGCCGCGGTTGCCTTGATCGGCGCCCCTGCCTTGAACTGCCAGAGCAGCGCGCCCGTACTGCTCTGCAAAGCGGCCATCATGCCGTTGGCGCTGCCTATGTAGATCCTGTCACCGTCCACAGATGCCGAAGCATCGTAATAGTCCCATTCGTCCATCTGCGCCTCTCCCTGCACCTTATGCCCGGAATACTCCCAAGCGACCGCCCCGCTCTTGGCGTCCAGCGCATAGACGATTCCCCCATGGTTCTGGAAGACTACGGTGCCGAGCTCCGTAAGCTTAGGACTGGAACGGATCATGCCGCCGGCATCGAAGCTCCACAGCTCCTTGCCATCCTGTGCCGAAACGGCATACAGCTTGCCGTCATCACTGCCGAAGTAGACAGCGTTTTCATAAACAAGCGGCGAAGACGTAATTCGTCCCTGCGTCCCGAACCTCCATGCCTCCTGCGTCCGGTCTTCCTGAGAAGCCTTATCGATCACTGTCTCCTGCGGCTCCTCTTTCTTAACCTCCTGTACCTCAACTGTATCCTTGACCGCCGGTTTATTGTCTGCCGCGCAGCCTGACAGGAAGATGAGCAGCAGCCCGAGCAGCCAGCACGCAGGCCGCGGGCTTCGCATCAACCCTTTCATCATTTCACACCCTTTGCCTGTTCATTGGATTTGCCACTACACTTAGCTTAATCCATTATCTGGATGGATGTAAAGGTGAATTAGAAAAGGCCGCCAGCAGCTTACTTGCTGCTGTACCGGCCATAGCTTTTCGCGAAGGACAGCATTCTGGAATATGCCGTGCGGTCTATATTTTTTAGCGGATGGAATTGCGGGTGATTGGAGTTTACCTCCAGAATCCACAGACGGCCATTCTTATCGTATGCAAAATCGATCCCCATCTCGCGCATGCCGGATCGTTTGCTGCTGAGAGTTCTGCACACCGCAATTGCCTTATTGGACAGCCAACGTATCCGGGAAGCGCGCTCCCCAGCCGATAATCCCTTCCTCTTCAGAAGCTTCTGGATTGTCTCGATCGCCCCTCCTTGGGAATAGTTCGTCACAATATGGTTCGGCGTGGCTCCTATCTTGACCAGATAGCCTGTGCATGTCCATGCTCCACCCGGCCTTCTCTGAACCATTGCCCTAATGTCATAGGGGCGGTTGTTTACTCGATCAAGTGCAACCGTCGTTTGAATAATCATTCTGTTCCCATGCCTGGCTTTAATATGATTGTACACGGCTGACACCGTACCGAAATGCTGCCGATGCTGCCTGCGTTTAAAGGTCGAATAGAGCTCGAAGCCGTCCGAGACATGATTCAGCTTATAAACACCTATGCCCATAGAGCCAATATCGGGCTTAATATAGACCGATTTATAGGATAGAGACATAGACTTGAGATTGTTCTCAGTGAACAGAACCGTATGGGGAACATGGCGTTTGAGCCCATTGCTGGCGGTCAAATAATTGCACACACGAAGCTTGCCTCTAATAGGCCTGCTGTTGTACCTGCGCGATTTCAATATCAGTCACCTCTTGATACTATATGAGAGGCTCACGCAGAGAGATTGTGCAATCGTGTAGTATAGGGAAAATAGATACCCGTTTACCGGCAATTGACCGCTGTTGGCCCGTAATCAGAACCCTCATACTGACGGCCTTTGGGCCACTATCCCCTTCGTTCAGATGGCCGCGGAATGAACGGGTGCCCGTCATTTTATCCGGGATGAGCCCATTGTTGTCTGATTGAAAATTGTTGTCTGAGTGAAAGGGATAGTGGCCAAAAGAACACCGGCGCGACAGTTGATGATTAACAGGAATAAATTGTTATTTGACTCTGATTCACGCGAAAAATTTGGGATATTTACCTAGTTTTGATTGTGGAGTAACGGGTTCTCCCTTATAATCAAGATGACTCACTAATTTGTAAACAAACTGGAGGAGAAGTCAATGTTCGTAGGAAAAAGCGCAGTCCGTGAAATGGCGAATGATATCGATAAAGTAATAAGAGAAATTGATCAAATTACACAGTCAAAAATTGACCGCGTAGCCGATAAAATTGACTCCGAGCTCAACTCTTGCGGCCGTGAATTAACGAATGCTGCAACTACATTGACTCAAATCAAGCCGCTTATTGACAGACTGGTTGCGCAAGTTGGACAGAACGCTCCTGATCATGTGCAGGTTCTTGTAACCTCCATCGCACAGGAGGTCATGTCCAAAGTTATTGCTGCGGGCGGAAATATTGACGAAGTTCAACGGAACATCAAGGATGTAGACAAATTAACGAATGAAATTGACAGTTTGACAGACGAGATTGACAAGCTGACCGATAAAATCGATGAAATCACCGATAAATACCAGAAATAAGGAGGCTTTATTCTATGAGTGATTACACACCGCCTGTAGGTCAACCTAACTACATTTCCGGCTGGGGAAACAATCAAGCTAAAGAAACGGCCTTAAGAATTGATCACATTGCTGATAAAGCAAAGTTTGGCATCGAAATGCTTGGCACAGGCTTGATCGGGATTGATGCCATTGAGAAAGAGTTAATTGAACTCTCCAATGCGCCGCAACCCCCTAGCCAGGCACAAATGAGATCGATCGCCCATCGTCTTGATTCTCATCAAAAGCAGCTTCAACAAGCTTTGGACCGGATCAAAGATATGATGAACGATATCGACAGGGAAACGGATTCCATCCAAAGACCACGGTCAAGCTGGTAACGATTTCGAAAGTAACGCAGCACTAATAGCATATTGAGCATCTTCTAAAATAGCCGGCACCCATGTCTCTCATGGCTGCCGGCTATTTCATTTCGCGAACGAAGCTTCCCAGTTGTGCTATTGGATCGCCAAATAGATTTCCACCACAGCCTGCTCGGGATTGAAGCCAGCCATGTCGTAACGCTCAAAGTCTCCCGAATACGTTCGAACATGCGGGGAGGATTCGAACCATGCCCAAATGTATTGCCATGCCTCAATAACGACCTGCTGCACAGGGCCCCCCGATGCCTTGAAAACAATATACCGGGATTCCGGCAGAGCAGCCGTTGTCCAGCCAACCTTGTCTACCACCGGCGGCTCGCCCTCCCATTCATGCCCGATAAGAACAGTGTACGCTCCGTTCACGTCACTCTCATAGTCTGTATATAGGACGTATGTATATCGCGGCTCTTGTGTACCCGGCAGCTGAGACAAGCCCGCCTCCATAAAACGCTGCCATAGCTCGGGAATGCAGCCCTCCGGCCCCGCCTCACATTGATTATCCGTCCTTGCGCCTACACCGGCTAATGTCATGCTTGCCAGCTGTACTGGCTCATCCGTAATTTCCATAGTACTGCACCATCCTCTTCCTATCGTTATCGTCCAGCCCGCAACAGCATCATTGTACGATAACAAAGTGGACACCATCCTGTCATCGTTTCATGCGCCTTCCCCAAATCATGTGTTTAATTTCGCAGATCCGGGTATGTATGTATCATGAACGACAACCACTAGTCGAAAGGGGAACTGCGACATGGAAAGGAAAAACACGTTCAAACGCTGGTCCACACTGCTTCTTACCGCAGTCTTGAGCATTACTCTTCTGATGAGTGCATCAGCATGTATGAATGACAGCAACAGCAATGGGAACAACAACGGTGAGGTGGATAATACCGCCCCCATTGTCACCCCTGCTGAACCGGACGTCAACATCAACACGGACAGCACACAATAATAACTGAACGACAACCGTTCAGCTCCCGGCTGGAGCATTGCTCTTAGCCGCTTTTCCTTTGGGCTGGCCCACTGCGGATTGAGCCAATTGAATGATACGCTCCAGCTCGTGGCGGGACGGATGCCACCACATGATCTTCGCTCAGCTCGTGGCGGGGCGGGTGCCACCACATGATCTTCGCTCAGCGCGCGGCGGGACGGATGCCACCACATGATCTTCGCTCAGCGCGCGGCGGGACGGATGCTACCACATGATCTACGTTCAGGCCGCGGCAGGACGGGGGCTACCACATGATCTACGTTCAACACGTGGCGGGACGGATGCTACCACATGATCTACGTTCAACACGCGGCGGGACGGGGCTACCACATGTTCTTCGCTCAGCGCGCGTCATGACGTTGCACGACGATTGTCGCCCACAGCATGGAAGTAAGCCTGCGTAAGTGCAGGAATTGTAGTTAAAAGAAGCCGTGAGAGGCAGAAAGCCTGCGATAAAGCAGGAATAGCGAGCAGCAAGGGGCCGAGAGAGGCAAATATGATGAAATGGCTGCACTTTGGCAGGCATTTCGTCTTTAGCGGGCCGAAAACGCGAAAAAACCTGCTTTTAAGCAGGCAATGTTCGCCGTTTATGAAATCCCCGGCCGGAGGGATTCCCCAAACGGCCTGGACAGCTCCCAACGCAGCTCCGCACGAGCCGCACGCAACGCAAGCCAGCAACGGGCCAGCAACGCAAGCCAGCAACGCAAGCCAGCAACGGGCCGCAGACGGCCCGTCAGCTTCCTTTCACGCTGCCGCCGCTATGATCAATCCGCTTCACCATATGATCATAGATATGGCCGCACAGCTCAAGTTGGCCATCCGGCTCGTAGCCTTTCTTGATATAGAGCGCCTTGGCCTTATCATTGCCCCGGATCACGATCAGTGCCAGCCGGTCAAAGCCACGGGCTCTGCCTGCGGCCTCGAATGCCGCGATGAGCGCTCCGCCGATTCCCCGCCCCTGATATCGGTCATCCACCGCAAGGGAATCGAGATAGAATTCATCCTCCTGCGCCTCTCTGGTGAAAGAGACATCAGGGTTGTTCGTCAGCATCGCTACCCGGTTCAACAGCGGCCGATCCAAGTCGCCGATAGCGCTGCCATGATAGAACAACACGCAGCCCACCGGGTGCCCGTCCGCCTCCGCAACGACCACGTTCTCATAGCTGAGCCTGTTGCCCTGTTGCCCGAAGAAATCCAGCATGACTTCCATCGCCCGCTGCGCCTCCCGCTCGCCGGTCAGCATCGCCGCAATGTCACTGCCAATCGCTGCATATAGAAGCGGAACAACATACTGCCCTTCATCGGGCCGGGATAATCGAATCAAGCGCATCCCCCTCTTCATGATGATCGTTTACTTTACTCCGCTTAGCGCCGGAGCGTGTGTGCAGAGAGGACGGAACATACACCCGACTTCTTCGATTTCAGCCGCCTGCCGCCGGATCGTTCCTGCAGATGCTGTTAATATGCTGCTTGATGACTGATTTCATTACACCGGCATCTACCTCAGCCGGCTTCATGATGCTATGGATCGCCAGACCGTCCAGCAGCGCATACAGCCGCTCCGCCTCAAGCGCCCGCTCCTCTTTTGAGGCCGTGCTGTGGTATCGGTTGAACAGCTCTTCAATGACAGAGACCATGCCCAGCTTCATCTCGGCATAGATCTCATCCTTCAATGGCTGGAGCAACGGATCTGACAGCGCTTTGGCCGTAAATGCCAGCCAGACCGCCATCTCCGCTCTTCTCTCCTCGTCAATCGGCAGCAGCTCCCACAGCAGCAGCTGTGCATCGGCAATCGGCTCGCCGGTAAAGGGCAACCCTCTGATCCGCTCCTTGACTCGTACAGAGACCATCTCCATGGAGAAGGCCAGCAGCTCTGATTGCGTCGAGAAATAATGCCGGAGAGAGCCTGCCGACAAGCCCGCTTCCTCAGCTATATTGCGGACAGAAGCACGCTCCATCCCCTCGCGGAGAATGACTCTCCACGCCGCTTCCGCCAGCTTTTCTTTTTGTTTGTGATGATCGACTATTTTTGGCATGGCTACATTATATCATCAGTTGATGTTTTAATACAGTTGTGCTAAATTAAATTAATACAACTGTATTGCAAAAGGAGTGGAGCAACCATGATCGGTTGGCTTATTGTCGCGGGAGAAGCAGCCTTCTGGCTGTTCGTGATAGGGGGCTTGTTCGCAAGGTATGTACTGCGCAAAGAAAAGCTAGGCGCTCTGCTGCTTCTTGGGACTCCTGTCATTGACATTTTATTGATCTTATTTACCGTCATCGATCTTCGCAACGGAGCTGCAGCGAGCGTATTCCATGGCTTGGCCGCCATTTATGTCGGCGTTACCGTGGCCTTCGGGCGCGGCATGATCGCGTGGGCTGACGCCCGTTTCCTGTACATGTTCGCAGGCGGCCCGAAGCCGGCAGGCAAGCCCAGGTACGGGAAGGAACGCGCCAAGCGCGAACGGACCGGATGGTATAAGCATCTTCTCGCATGGGCTCTAGGCTCTGCACTGCTGCTTGGCATGATTGTTCTCGTCAATCATCCCGAGCAGACCGGGCCGCTTCAGCAAATGTCGCTTCTATGGGCCGGCATCCTGCTGATTGATTTCGCGATTAGCTTCAGCTACACGCTCTGGCCCAAACAAGCGAAAGACGCGGCCGGCGAATAAATTCGCCATGCCGCGTCTGTACCATGCACACAATCTGCCTTCACCACAGGGTAGGCTTCGCCACCATGAACCATAACATGATCAGCAGCAGAGCCAAGTAGATATAGACAGCCCGTGTAAGTTTATTCATCGCTTGCTCCCGGTTTGACTCGGGCTGGGCAAGCTTCCGTATCGAGGGCGAGAAAGCCCGTGCCAGGAAAAATAATGAGCTTAACAAGATCAGAACGGTCACGACAATCCACGAGGTTGTCCATGACCAAGAGCCTTCCATAACGAGCAATATTCCTGATACAACCAACACATGCCCTGCATGCTTAGCCAATCGGACAGCCGACTTGAAGGTATCCAGATAAGCATGCTGCACATGCAGCTCCGAGGCCCGTAATTTGCTCAGCAATGGGATGAGGATGAAGAACGGGCCAATGGACATTATCGCGCTGACAATATGGGTGTACAGGTACAACCTATGCAGCAGATCCAAGAATTGCTATTCCTGAACCGGGCTGAATTCATGAACCCATACTTTCATGTGCGGCAGCCAAGGCATTCCGGGATGGAATGACAGGATCGCTTGCTTGTAGTCCTCTACGCTGTCATAGCCTTCTTGGCGCGCATGCTCGTCCGTCAGCTCTCCCAATGATTGAGCATATACCCGGTCAACGACAAAATTACGGCCTTCAAGGGTCATAATTTCACCGATATCCGCATATCTTCCGTTGCGGCGGGTTGCAGTCTTCTGCCCTGCAATAACTTTGTCCACATCTCCTTGAACCGTAACCAGACGGTCAATCGTACACGTTTTTGGCGGCAATGCCGCGTTCTCTTGCTCGATACTCATTACAATACTGCCTCCTCGAATTTTTTCTACCCGTGCTGCGCCTAGTCCTGACATTCGATTGTCATTCCACTACCATATCACAGTTCGTCTGCCAATTTCACCTTTTCCACTGTCATAAACACTAATCCGCAGCCGTTTCGTTATCATTTCTACAAAGTAAGGCTATCCGCATTGATTCCCTTCCCTATGCCCTCTACTATTAAAAATAACCGCTGGTGCCGAGCACCGCAAACGGCAAACGCGCATGGAGGTAGCAACGATGAACAGCAGCCCAAGCCGCGCGTATGCAGCCGCAATACTTACCGCCATTATTATTGGCTTCTCTTTCATATTCGTGAAGCTCGCTCTCACGGAATCGAATCCGGCAGATCTTCTCGCGCACCGTTTCACCATCTCCTTCATCGCTATCCTTGTTTGCGCTGCAATCGGCCGGCTCCGATTCGCGATGAAGCTGAAGGATGTGCTGCTCCTTCTGCCTCTGGCTGCCCTGTCCCCGACCTTATTCTTCGCCCTTCAAGCCTTCGGCTTGCTGCATATCTCCTCCTCGGAGGCCGGCATTGTCCAGGCAGCAATACCCGTGTTCACGATGATGCTTGCTGGCGCCTTCCTGAAGGAGCGCACAAGCATGCGGCAGAAGCTCTCCATTCTGCTGTCCATGGCGGGAATGGGATATATTCTGGCGATGAAGGGAATACGGTTCGAAGCCTCGGATACGATCGGCTTTCTGCTTATCCTCTTGTCCACCTTGTCCGTCGCAGCTTACAATGTGCTGGCGCGCAAGCTGATCGGCCCTTACAAGATTACAGATATCACCTTCGTCATGATTGCGATCGGCTTTCTATCCTTCAATATAATGGCTGTTCTCGAGCATACTTCCGAAGGAACACTGGAAAATTACTTCCAGTCCTTTTCCAGCCCGATGTTCGTCCTGTCCATCGTCTATTTGGGCGTATTATCTTCGCTTGTCACGACCTTCTTGTCCAACTACGCCCTATCCCGGCTGGAAGCTTCGCGGGTCAGCGTGTTCAACAATCTGTCCACGCTGCTGACGATGTTCGCCGGAACGCTCCTCTTGAAGGAGCAGCTCCTATACTACCATTACATAGGAGCAATCCTCATCATTCTAGGAATCGTCGGCACGAATTATTCTCAGCACAGGAAGAGGGCGTCCATTCCGTCAACAACGGATTGAGCGCCCTCTTCCTGTATCGCACTTCCTCGCACTTCCCGGATTCTGCTATTCCGTAACGTCAGCCAGAGAAGCCTGGCGGTATTCAGAGGGTGTTGCGTCATACTTCTTGCGGAATACTTGCGAGAAATGCCGAATGTCGTTATACCCTACCCGCTGGGCGATATCGGCGATTTTCAGCTGTGGATTCAGCAGCATGCCCTTGGCCTGCTCCAGCCGCAGATGGATGACATATTCCTTGAAGCCCTTGCCGGTCTTCTGCTTGAACAGCTGGCTGAAATATACAGGATTCAAGTAAACGACAGAGGCCACCTTCTCCAGCGACAGCTCCTCATTGTACTGCGTCTTAATATACTGCAGAGCCACCTCGACCGCCCGGTCGCCGCCGCTGGCATAATGCTCGTATACTTGTGTGGTGGAAGCCTTGCGCATCCGCTGCACCTCCGCAGGAACGACATTGAAGTGGTCGAGCTGCTCGGAATGCATAATCTGGAACGGCACGCGCAAATATGTAATGAGATGGGTTCGCAGCTCCTCCAGCAGTGCAGGCAGCTTAACTCCTTCATGCAGCATGACAAGCCCGAGCAGACTTTTGCTGTCATGAATGGTCACAAACCCGCTCCCGCTTCGTTCAATCAGCTCGCCCAGCACATTCTCGATCATAAAATGCTCCAGATGAACGACTTTGTCGCTCTCCATCTTAACCATAATGAGATGAAAATGCGGGTAGCTCTCCATGAAGGAGCTGAGATCGATCCGTCCGATATCCAGGCCCGCCGCCCAACGCTGGAAGACCGCTTCCCGCAAGTACTTGCGGTTCACCTTCAGAATCTCCGCCTCCTGCATTAGCGCTGCATCCCGCATAATCTCCTCGCTCAGCTTCTCGACCATCCCGATCAGCACTTCCTTGCCGATGGGCTTGAGCAAATAATCCTTGGCGCCCAGCCGCACCGCTTCCTGCGCATAGGCGAATTCCGAATAAGCCGAGATGACCACCCACTTCACATCAGGGTGGCGCCCGCGGGAGATGCTCATCAGCTCCAGACCCGTCATGCCCGGCATCAGAATGTCGGTCAGCACCAGATGGATGCGGTGCCTGCGAAGCAGCACGACCGCCTCCTCCGGATTGGAGGCCAAGTAGATGCGGTAGTCCGGAAACCGGTTGTTCAATGTCCGCTTGATCCCTTCGCGTATGACCATCTCGTCGTCCACTATGAGAATGTCCATTGCCCTAGCCACCTTTCGTCGGAAGCGGTATCGCGATGATAACCGTCGTCCCTTCACCTTGCCTGCTCTCAATGCGAAGCCCGTAGGCTTCCCCGAACATGAGCGAAATGCGGCGATGGACATTAGGCAATCCGATCCCCCGCCTTAATCCGCCGCTGCGCGATTGTGCGGAACCGCCAGCTGCGGATCCATTGCCTTGGGGGCTTGCCGGAACGCCCGTACCGGGCCCGTTGTCGCGAAATCCTTCGGGCCCGCCCGCAGTACCCTTGCTACGAGAGCCCGCCGGGCCCGCAGCGCCCCAAGAGCCCGCTGCCCCCGCATCGCTGCGCGAAGGATAGCGCTCCCGCAGCGATTCCCGCAGCTGTTCCAGCGTCTCCTCCGCAATGCCGATTCCGTTGTCTGCAATGACAATATGCAGCTCCTGATCCTTCGCCTCCGTGTAGAGGCGAAGCACTCCTGGATGATCAAGCGGCTCCAGCCCGCTCTTCACTGCGTTCTCGATAATGGGCTGGATCGTCATCTTGGGCAGCGGAATATCGAGCCATTGGCTGTCAACACGAATGTCCGCGCTCACCCGGCCCTCCAGACGGCTCTCAATGATCGTCATGTAATGCCGCATCTGATCAAGCTCCTGCCGCAGCGTCGTCTTCGACGCCTCTTCCCAGTCGCTGCTGTAGCGGAACATATGCGAGAGCGCCAGAATGACCCGGCCCAGCCTGTCATTCTCCCGCTCATCCAGCATCCAATAGATCATGTCCAGCGTGTTGTATAGAAAATGAGGATTGACCTGCGACTGGAGCGCCTGCAGCTGCGCGTTCTTCTCACTGATCGATGACAACGTGATGCCCTCAATCAGCTCATCCATCCGATACACCATCCGGTTGAAGGAGGCGACGAGACTGTTGATCTCCTCGAAGGATTTGACATTGACCGAGCCTCTGAAGTTCCCCATCTCGACCTGCTTCATTTCACGAATGAGCAGCTTGAGAGGAGATGCGATATTCCTTGATATCAGTGTAGCCAGCGCCGCCGACAGAATGACCAGTGCAATAATGACGAAGAACACATACTGCCGGGTCTCGTCGATCTCCGAGCTGATATCTGCCTTGGGCGTCAGTCCCAGCACCGTCCAATCGGCCATGGCTGCCTTGCCTGCGACAATAAGCTCATCTGTCCGGTCATCGACCAGGATCTCGTCCCCCTCGGGCCGCGGCAAATCATTGAACAAGGGGAGCAGCCCGCCCTCCTTCTCCGTAGATGCGACAATCCGATCCTCTTTGTCAGCAATGTAGACCCGGCTGTTGGGGCTGATCGTTACATTGGAGAGCGCAGCCAGAATCGGCGCCGGATCCGTCTCGATGAACATAATGCCGATTGGCTTGTGCGTAGACAGATTATAGAGCTGCCTTCCGAAGACGAATACGGATTCCTTCTGCATATGGTTGATGACTGATCCCTGATGCAAGCCGAGCCATACCATCTCTCCGGTAGATTGCCTCAGCTTGCTGTACCAGTCGGTCGAGGCGTAATTCATATCGATCACGCCTGCGAAATGCTTCTCGTAATTATAGATTTTCCCCGCATTCGTAATGATATGAATGCCGACGATATCATCCCGGGAATAAAAAACAGCACCCATTATATTCGTAATGGTGCGCTCATGAATGCCGCTGATCGTCGGCTCGGCGGGCCGCTCCCTGGCTTCGAGCAGCCGCAGCAGCTCGAAGTTGCTGTTCAGCGACTTGGTAATGCTGTCATAGCCCTCCAGCAGCAGGTCGAACAGCCCGACGGTTTGCGAAATATTTTTCTCCGCCATATCGCTGATCTTGGCATGAATAATGCTCGTTGTCTTCTGATAATAGAGAAAGCCGCCGATGATCAGAAGGGCCATCATACAGGAGAGAAACAGCAGGAACAAGCGATTATGGATCGTATGCATGCTTCGCATGGGCGGCCCCCTCCTCCTGCTTATCTTTCCCCCATATTAGCACAGGTCATTACGGAAGAGGGAGAGGGGGAGCCCCGCTACCCTTTCACCGCCCCCGCTACCATCCCTTTCGTAATTTTGTCGGCCAGCAGGAAGTAGATAATGACAACCGGCAGCGCGCCCAGCACGAGGAATGCGCCGATTGCCCCGTAATTAACGGAATATTGGCTGACGAAGCTGTATACCCCGAACGGAAGCGTCTTGAGCCCCTCGGAGGAAATGAAGGTGGATGCCATAATGTACTCATTCCAAATATTGATAAACGTAAGAATACATACCGTCATCATCGGCGGCACAGACACTGGAAGAATGATGCTCCGGAAAATCCGGAATACGCCCGCTCCATCCACGATAGCCGATTCTTCAATCTCATGGGGAATGGATCTCATGAACCCGCTTAGAATAAACACCGCAATCGGCGTTTGGAAAGCGATATAGGGCAATATGATCGACAGATGCGTGTTCAGAATATCGATATTCTTGAAAATAATCATGAGCGGCAGCAGCGTCGCCTGCATCGGGATCATCATCCCCACCAGGAACAGAACCATCACAGCCCCGCCGTACCGCCACTTGAACCGGCTGATCGCGAAGGATGCGAGCGCGCTGAGCAGAAGGACGCCCAGCATCGTTACGGTGGTGACGAGCAGACTGTTGGCGAGATACTTGAAGTAATTGCCGGATGCGATTGCATCGGTGAAATTATTCCATTGCGGAGATGCCGGCAGGGAGAAGAAGCTCCCCGACAGAATCTCCTCATTATTTTTCAGTGAATAGATGAGCAGCCACAGGAGCGGATACAGCTGCGTGACGAACAAGACAGAGAGAATGACGAAGACCGCCGCCTTGAAGATCCGCGAGCGCAGAGCTCCTGTCCGGACTATGGGCTTGGCGCTAGGGGCAGCCACACCGATCATTTGACTCATGATGCCGCAGCCTCCTTCCTTTTACGTAAATTTTCGCTCCAGCCGGTTGAAGACCAGATTCACGAGCAATGTTGCAGCCAGGCAGAGAACAACAAGAAATGCCGCGATTGCGCTGCCGTACCCATATTTCATGGACAGGAACGACATGTTGTACATATGGGTGGAGATGACGTCCGTCGCATGCGCCGGGCCGCCCCCTGTCATAACCATGATCATGTCAAAAGCCTGCAACGAGCCGATAAAGGAAAGGACGATCGATATTTTGAAAATCGGAATATTCATAGGAAGTGTGATATGCCAGTCGGCCTTCAGGCCTTCTGCGCCATCGATTCGGGCTGCTTCATAAATATCCGAAGGGATATTCTGAATGCCCGTGAATTGAATCAGTGTATGATAGCCGAGATATTGCCATAATGCTACGAAATACAGCGCATACATAGCGACATTGGGATCTGTCAGCCATGCTCTTGTCCAATCGCCTAAACCTATCGTTTCCAATACTTGATTCAGCATGCCGCCCATGGAGGCCGGATTATAGATCGTCTTCCACAATTGACCGATGATTACAACGGATAAGATAACGGGAAGAAAATAGCTCGATACGAGAAAATTCGGCTTCTTCACAAATCTGCTCAGCAGAATGGCGACGAACAGAGCCACCGGAATCTCGGCCATCGAGAATACCGCGAACATAAGAGTCCGCTTCACAGAAGGCCAGAATACCGCATCTTCAAACAACAGCTTCTGGAAATTCGCAAGCCCGACAAACTTCGATTCGCCAATCCCGTTCCAATCCAGCAAGCCGCTATAGAATGAAACGAGAATAGGCACAAACACAAGGCAGAAGTAGAGCAGCAAACACGGCAGCACAAATGCGGCTATCGTCCATTTGGAGACTCTTAACACATTCATCTTCATCGCCTCCTCAAGTAATGTTTCTTATGCTCTGCCTTCTACTAAATGGGAGAAGGGGCTCGATTCCGATTCGAACCCCTTATCTCTCCAGCGGTCATGCTGCCGCGCACGGCTGCTACTCTTTGTTGCTCGTATATGCGGTCTGATGATCCTTCCCGATCTCCTTGGAATCACGCTTCTGTCCGAACAGATCTTGAATGCTCGTCAGATGCGCCTGCGACGTTCCCGGATTCATCGTATTGTCGAACGAGAGATCGCCGCCCTGTACTTCCTTGAACAGATCGAGAATTTCCATCGCCATCTCGGAGTAGCCCTGTGCCTTGAAATCCCCCTCTACCTTCTGGGCAATGCCGATCGCGCCCTTAGCTTCGAACATCACTTTCGGGAAGTTCAGCATGAAATAGTTCAAGAAATCCTTCGTTTCCTGCAGATGCTTGCTGTTGGCTGAGATAGCGAATCCGCTGCCCGGCGCTAACATGAATTCGTTCGGGTTGCCCTTGCCTTTGACCGTAGGGAACTTGAATACGCCTACTTTGCCGTTAACCGAGGAGGTCTCTATGCCGCCCGTTGCCCAGCTTCCCATATAGTACATCGCGCTCTTGCCTGTCTTGAACAGGTTCTCTCCCGCATTGTAGTCGAAGGAAGTTGCGCCTTCCTGGAACGCTCCTGCTTGCACGAGATCCTGGAAGCTGTCAACGGCATCTACGAAGGCCTGATCCTCGAATGTCTTCTTGCCATCCTGCACATCCTGAAGGAATCCAGGGCCGCCATTGGTGCGGAGCAGAACGTTCATGAACAGGAAGGAACCCGTCCATGTATCCTTCTCCCCGATCGCAATCGGCGTAATCCCTTTCGATTTAAGCGTTTTCACAACTTCGATCATCTCTTCGAACGTAGCAGGAACCTTCACGCCTCCCTGCTCGAACAGCTCTTTATTGTAATAGACAACACCGATATTGTTCCCATCCGGCAATGCATACAGGTTGTTATCGAAGGAATACCAGTCGAGAATTCCCTCCTGGAACGTGGCCTTCAGCCCATTCTGCTCCACCATATCATTCAACGGGGCGAACAGGCCTGCTTCAACGAAAGGCTTCATCTGTGCAGAGGGATTAACGACCGTAATATCCGGCACTTCCTTGGACGCAGCCTGCGTCTTGAGCTTCAGCTTCTGCTGATCTGTATTGAGCGAGTCCAGCTCAATCTTGATATTGCTGTGCTCCGCTTCGTACTGCTCCACGATCTTCTTGACAGCGCCATGCTTTGGATCTGTCGGGTCGGGATATATATTCTGGAATGTAATTGTGATCTTCTCCTGATTCGTCGCCTTGCTCCCGTTAGCTGCCCCTTTGTTGTCATTGCCGCCAGTTGCCGAGTTGTTGTTCGTCCCGCATGCCGCCAGGCTAAGAGCAAGCGCACCCGCCATAACCGCCTTCACACCTTTGGACATTGTCGCCACCTTGTTTCCCCCTCTTCAAGTTATAAGCCTATTATGGCTCGCTGCCGAACTCCCTACAATGCAGGAACTTAGGATATGAGGGTTGCTTTCTTTAGATTCTTCCACAAGCCGAAAGTCATTCATTCGTACTGAAATAGTTACAAAGGCGCACTTTTTTAGGCATAAATTCGACTCTATTAATTGTGATTTTATGGTATAGTAACTATTTGATGGGTCATATAGCGCATTTATTAAGACTTATTGATTGCGGGGTAACCATGTATGCTAGTTGTATTCTTCATCAGCTTATTATTTGCAATCATCCTGTACGTCAGCCAGCCCAAAGAAAATATAGCTAACCGCTGGATGATTACATTCTGTATGTCCGCTTCGATCGGCGGTCTGTCAGAGGCATTGCTAACCGACATCATACCTGAGCTGGAATTAGTGGGCGCTGGGGCCGACGTGTCCGCGCTGCTGTTCGAGGCTCATATCTATTTTCAGTTTCTGGCACAGGTGGTCTCGCCTTATGCCGTTCTTATGTATGCCATTGTCTATTCCGAGATCGTGCAGCCCGGTACCCGCAAGAAGCTCGCTATTCTGCTTGCCTTACCGATGGCTGCCATGATCCCCTTCACCGATTTCCATCCTGACATCGCCATTAACTTTCAGGCGCTGCTGGCCTGGGTGGCTCCCTATCTGTTGTCAGCAAGCTGGATCCTGTTCTACACATGGCGCAATGAGAGCAATATGTACCGGAAGAGGGATCGGCAGCGGGTGTTTGTCGTCCTCGTTCCGGTCTGGCTCGGTGTCTTCATCTTTAACTACGTGGGCAGAGCCATTAACCCTGATACGGAGATTTTCCGCCTGGTGCCGATCTTCTTCGGCCTTGCCTTTATGCTGTTTATCGGCTATATCTTCCTGACAGGCGCGTTCGGAATCAAGATCAAGGTCGAGCAGCAGGTGCTGGACAAGTCGATCCAGATCATCAGCAGCGGAACAGCGATTCTGAACCACACCGTCAAGAATGAAATTGAGAAAATCAAATTTTTCTTCAACCTGGCTCAAGCCTCGATTGACAAAAAGGATCTGGAGGAGGCGAAGTCCTCCATCGAATCGGTATTCTCCGCTATAGAAAGCATCGACAACATGGTCGACCGGATTCGGTCCAAGACAGAAGAAATTGCTCTTACAGCAACTGATGTCGAGCTTGTGCAATTGCTCCACCAGGCCATCGACGCCACCAGCCCCCTTTGCCGCGCGAGAGGAATTGAGATCAGGACAGAATGGGAGATGGACTGTACCGTACGATGCGATGGCGTTCTGCTCGCCGAAGTGATGAAGAATCTGCTTCATAATGCGATGGAGGCCATCACGGCCCCTCAGGGGGTCATACATGTTCATTTGTTTCATAAGAGGGGCGGTGTCAGCGTGGCGGTCAGCGACAATGGCGAAGGCATTCCCAAGGAAGAGCTGCCGCGTATTATGGAGCCATTCTTTTCTACGAAGAGGAATATTAAGAATCACGGCTTGGGGCTGAGCTTCTGCTATATGGCTGTCAGAGCGCATGATGGTGAAATAGTCGTACATAGCGAGGTGAACAAGGGGACTTCGGTCATTGTTCATCTTCCGAAATCCCGGATTGTTGCACAAAAATCGCAAATAGGTTTGGAGTAGGATGCGGACAAATGATGGAACGGACAATAAAAGTACTGCTTGTTGAAGACGATCCTTTCTGGCAGGACAATATATCCAAATATATTGAGCGGGAAGGACATAATATCGAGGTCGCCTTTGTTACAGGTTCCAAGGAAGAGGCGCTCAGGTTCGCAGAAGAGAATGAGGCGATAGATGTCGTGCTGCTGGATCTCAACCTGTCACGCGCCGCTCTGGACGGGATCGAGCTGATCGAGCAATTAAGCAGGCTCGGCTCTAAGGTCATCGCTCTCACAGCAATCATGGATGAGCATGTCATCGTAAGCTCCTTTGAGTCGGGGGCTGTCAATTATATGAACAAATCCAGCATTTACGACATTATAGCAGCAATAAAGGATGCCGCTGAAGGCAAGACAGCCATCCATCACGATGCCTCTCCCGCGCTGATCGCCAGAATAAAAGAAGAAAAGAAAGTACGGATTCTCACCCCTTCCGAGCAGGAAATCTATTACCTCCAGCAAAAAGGCCTCAGCAAAAAAGCAATTGCCGACACGCTGCTCAAATCCACAGACACCGTCAAAAAGCATATGCAGTCGATCAAGAAGAAGCTCAACCTGTAAGCCCCTCCCTTTGAGCCAGAGGCCAGTCCTGCGGCAGAGACAAGCAGCCCCCATTCACTGCCCAGGGGTCTTGGGTTGTTAGCAGCTATTCCCCCTTCTTTCGAACTAATTCGCCTAAATTATTAGTAATACAATTGACAAAATGCAGCATTCTGTAAATGATATAATCAAGAGTAAGCGCTTGCACTTCTGATAAGGGGAGAGATATAGTATGCGAGATAAAATTATCATCGTTGATGATGATGAAGACAGCCGCAAGCTTCTGGTTCAATACTTAACCAAACACGGACTCGAAGTCATCAGCTGTTCATACAACAACCACGACCACGACACACTCGAAATGTTCTATTCTCACGACCCTGATCTTATTATTCTCGATTTATCGACTCCCCGCCTGGCAGGACTGGAACTGTGCGCGGAAGTTCGTAAGGTCAGCGATGTTCCAATTCTGTTCATGAGCTACCATTCCGATGATTATATCAAAATATCGGCATTCAATCTGGGTGGAGACGATTATATCTCCAAGCCGCTTAGCTATGATGTGTTTCATGCTCGGATCAAAGCGTTAATTCGCAGGAATAGGCGGGCTTTCCCCGTTAACCAGCGGCATCTGCTGCACTTTCCCGGTCTTGAGGTGAATCTCTCGACTCACTGTGTTATTTCGTATGGAAAAGAAGCGATTCTATCTACGAAAGAGTTCCAGCTATTAGTAATCCTCGCCAAAAATCCCAACCGCGTCTTTCATACCGAAGCCCTGTATGACCTTGTGTGGAGGGACAATAAGCTGGGTGATGTCCGTACCGTGATGGTCCATATCTATAATTTGCGGCAGAAGATTGAGCTTCGTCCGAATAAGCCTCTCTACATCCATACCGTAAGGGGGGCCGGCTACAAATTCAACGGTGCTGTTTCCCTTGGAGCCATTGAAACACAATCGGAAACGTTTTCGTAAATGACTAAAAATGTGAATTTTTTCATTATTCATCCTTAAAACTTTAACTAGGCTTTAAACTGAATTGTTAAAATTAGGAACATGAATGAAAACGTTTGCACATATACAAGGAGGCGATGTAATCAAAAAAAATTAACATGATAACTGGGCAAACTGCCCCGCACTATTGTTTTTAGAATAATTTTAGGAGGAAATTGGTAAATGTTAAAGAAGAGCACCAAAGTACTTTTAAGCCTGACCATTGCCTGCTCAATGCTATGGAGTGGTCTTATAGGCGCTCCTGTGAACAGAGCAGAAGCGGCTTCGGGCGAAGTTCCTGCCGCTGCACCTGCTGCAGTTCCGGTTAACGGAACGATGATGCAGTATTTTGAATGGAATACACCGAATGACGGCGAGCACTGGAACAGACTCGCTGCAGATGCCCCGCATCTGAGCGATATTGGTATTACTTCGATCTGGCTGCCCCCTGCATACAAAGGGCATGTCGGAACGAATGACGTCGGATACGGCGTCTATGACTTCTACGATCTGGGCGAATTCAACCAGAAGGGTACTGTTCGTACTAAATACGGTACGAAAGCCCAGTTGAAAAGTGCAGTTGACGCGCTTCATAGCAACAATATTCAAGCTTACGCGGATATCGTTGTCAACCATATGATGGGCGGCGACTCCAGCCAAAGCGTGCCTGTAACGGAAGTAGCAGGCAACAACCGGAACAACACCATCTCCGGCGAGTTCAATAAGAATGTGTTTACGACTTACAACTTTGCTGGCCGCAATAATGCGTACTCCTCGTTCAAATGGAACTGGACGCATTTCAACGGCGTTGACGACTTCGGTAAAATCTACCGTTTCCAAGGCAAGAGCTGGGATTGGGAAGTAAGTGGCGAGAACGGCAACTATGACTATCTCATGGGTACCGATATCGATTACGACAATCCGGCAGTTGCTGACGAGATCAAGAAGTGGGGCGTATGGTATGTGAACGAAATCGGTCTGGATGGTTACAGACTTGACGCTGTTAAGCATATTAAATACAGCTTCATGAAGGAATTCGTAGATAACGCACGCGCGCAAACAGGCAAAAACCTGTTCGCTGTCGGTGAGTTTATCGGTTCTTTGGGTGATCTGGACAACTACTTGAACAAAGTCGGACAAAATATGTCGCTGTTCGATTTCCCGCTTCGCGGCAACCTTGCATCAGCTTCCAACTCCAACGGCGGCTACAGCATGCGCAACCTTGCAAGCGGAACTTTGATGGGTTCCAATCCTGTTAAAGCAATGACTTTCATCGAGAACCATGATACACAGCCTGACCGCGGCAATGACGCTCATGGAGCGCCAATTCTCTCCTGGTTCAAGCCATTGGCTTACGCTTTTATCCTGACGCGTGAGCAAGGCTACCCGACTGTATTCTATGGCGACTACTATGGCACGGGCAAAATCCCTGCACTGAAAGACAAGCTTGATCCGATTCTGAAAGCGCGTAAGGATTATGCTTACGGCAAACAGAACGATTACCTGGATAGCGATGATATGATCGGTTGGACACGTGAAGGCCTTGCTGCCAAGCCTGGTTCCGGTCTGGCTACAGTGATGACGGACCGCACGGGCGGAACGAAAACAATGTACGTCGGAACAAGCCATGCTGGTGAGCAATGGAAAGATATCACTGGCAACTTCACGGACAAAGTAACAATCGGCTCCAACGGTAATGGTAACTTCAAGGTTAAGGACGGCTCTGTATCCATCTGGGTTCCGGATGTAGCTACACCAGTCGATCAGGCTCCTACTGCTCCTACGAATCTGCAAGGCGCAGCTTCAGGAACAACCGCTGTTAACCTGACCTGGAATGCTTCTACTGATGATAAAGGCGTAGTGAAATACGAGATCTACCGTGACAACGTGCTGAAAGGCGAGTCCACGACTACCAATTACACGGACACCACAGTAGCAGCGAACAACACCTACTCCTACACGGTCAAGGCTGTTGATACGATTGCGCAGAAATCTGCAGCAAGCATCGCAAAAAGTGTAACCGTAGGCGGCAGCGGAACAGATCAGCCTCCTACAACTCCAACAAATTTACAGGCCACAGTAGTTGGCACAACATCCGTCAACCTGACCTGGACTGCTTCCACAGATGACAAGGGTGTTGCGAAATATGAAGTATACCGCGATGGCGCACTTATCGGCCAGCCGACTGGAACTTCCTATTCCGATACAACCGTCGCGAACAACAATACCTACTCGTACACGGTCAAAGCAGTCGATACGATCGGACAGAAATCAGTATCCAGCCCGCCGGCTACGGCCAAGATCGGCAACGGCGGCAATCAGCAACCGACAGGCAGCCCATTCAGTTGGGATAATGCCAACGTCTACTTCGTTATGACCGACCGTTTCAACAACGGCAATACGAGCAATGACGGTGCATACGGAAGACCAAAAACCGATGCATGGGGCAAAAACATCGCTACCTTCCACGGCGGCGATATTAAAGGTTTGACGCAGAAGCTCCAAGACGGCTACTTTACTGATCTTGGAACCAATGCAATCTGGATCTCGGCTCCTTGGGAGCAAATGCACGGCTGGGTAGGCGGTAAAGAGGGCGACTTCGCTCACTACGGCTACCACGGCTACTATGCCCTTGACTTCACGGCAATGGACAAGAGCTACGGAACAATTGACGAAATGCGTGAATTCGTTGATCTCGCGCACTCGAAAGGAATCCGTATCATTCTTGACGTTGTTATGAACCATGTTGCCTACCCTACGCTTGTAGATATGGCAGAATACAACTATGGCGACCGCGGCGGACTTGCCGGCAACTGGACGCCAAGTCAATCGCAAGGCCAGAACTGGCACACGCACAACAACATCATGAATACACAAAATGCATCTGCCTGGTCCACATGGTGGGGCACAAACTGGATCCGCCCGAATGGCATCGCAGGCTACGACCAATGTAGCGGCGGCGACTTCACTTCTTGCGTCGGCTTCTTGCCTGACATCAAGACGGATTCCACCAGCCCGACTACATTGCCGCCAATTCTGAAAACGAAGTTCGCTAAAGAAGCGAGCGGCTTTGACAACTGGATCGTTCCAGCTGCCAAGAAATACCGTACAGACCTGAACGTAGCTCCTAAAGACTACATGATCAAATGGTTGTCCTCATGGGTTGAAGAGTTTGGTATCGACGGATTCCGTGCGGATACGGCGAAACACGTTCAATATGACAGATGGGGTGCACTGAAGACAGAAGCAAGCAGCGCCCTTGCCAAATGGAGACAGAACAACCCGACGAAACCAGGAGCAGATTGGACCGATAACTTCTGGATGACAGGTGAAGTATACGATAAAGGTCTCGGCAGAGACGGCAATTATTTCAATAATGGTTTTGACTCCCTGATCAACTTCGCGTTCCAAGGAGAGAACTTCTCTAATTTGGAGAAAATCTTCTCTCAGTATGCAACCGAGTTTAACGGCAGTGCAGCAAACTACAGTATGCTAAGCTACATCTCATCACATGATAAGAGGCTGTATGACCGTGGTAATCTAATCCAGGCAGGAACAGCTTTGCTGCTTGCTCCTGGTGCAGTACAAACGTTCTACGGTGATGAAACAGCTAGACCAGTAGGCGAGAATGGCTCTGACCCGGATATGGGTTCACGTTCCTTCATGAACTGGGGCAGCATTAATACCTCTGTTCAAAGCCACTGGCAGAAGATTGGCCAATTCAGAAACAATCACATCGCAATCGGTGCAGGTCAACATGCCAAAATCGCAGACGCTCCGTACACGTTCTCCCGTACGTATGAGCAAGGCGATAT
>NZ_JAHZIJ010000027.1 GCF_019443105.1 Paenibacillus oenotherae | reverse complement strand
GTTCGTTTCATCCTCCATGAAGTGTTTGATCTCCGCCTTCATAATGGATTCCAGGTTTTCTTTTACAAACTGAGTGACAAGATTTTCAAATAGGTTTGTGAGCTGGTTTTCTGCTATTATAGTCATGGAGTAGAGTCCCTTCTTGGTGCGTGGTAACCCCGAGGATACTCTACTTTTTTGTTCCCTGTTAAGGGGCCAAATCTTGGTACACAAACTATTGTACGTCATCGCGTTGAGGGCAGAATGCCTGCGATAACGCAGGAAAATATGGCGGATGGGGCTGCTATCGGGCAAATCCGACGAAATGCCTGCGCTTTGGCAGGCATTCGGTCTTCAGGAAGCTGAAATGGGGAAAAGCCTGCCTATTTGCAGGTTATTGAATAGTCCGGCGGTTTTCCCGTCAACCACTCTTCCAAAGTGTGCAATTGTCTGGCCTGGCTACAACACATTCGGTTGGTAGAGAGTAAAGCCTGCGAAAGTGCAGGCATTTCGATCAAAGGGAGCCGTTGAGAGCAGAATGCCTGCAATAACACAGGAAAATATGGCGGATGGAGCTGCTATCGGGCAAACACGGCGAAATGCCTGCGCTTTGGCAGGCATTCGGTCTTCGGCAGGCTGGAACGAGAGAAAAACCTGCTTTTACGCAGGCATTATTCGCCGTTATGGGGATCACTCTTTAATGAGCGAGTACAACGGCGAACGGCAGCCTCATTCTGAGCCAAACGCCTCTATGCGGGCAATGTGGCAATGAATGAATAAAGGAGTCTCGATATTAAGCTGTTACAGCTTAATATCGAGACTCCTTTATTGCGAAAATACTAATTCTAGTGAATATCCCGAAATAGCCCAATTACTTTGCCTAGTATAGTGACATTGCGAAGCCGAATGGGTTCCATTGTCTGGTTCTCTGGCTGAAGGCGAATATGATCCTTCTCGCGATAGAAGGTCTTAACAGTTGCTTCGTCTTCCTCAGTCATTGCAACGACGATGTCACCGTTAGAAGCGGATTGCTGTTGGCGTACGATGACATAATCGCCATTGCGAATGCCTGCATCTATCATACTCTCACCACTAACACTTAATATGAATACGTTATGGTCGCCTACCTTGCTGGCAGGAAGCGGGAAGTAGTCATCGATATTCTCAGTAGCAGTAATCGGCAGGCCTGCCGTTACCTTGCCGACAACAGGAACTTTGGCGATCGCTAGAGGGAAGGGGAACTCCATATCCTCCTGATCCAATATCTCGATTGCTCTTGGCTTCGTTGGGTCCCGGCGGATCAGGCCCTTCTTCTCCAATCGATCCAAATGACCGTGAACCGTTGAACTGGAAGCAAGTCCTACCGCTTCGCCTATTTCACGTACAGAAGGCGGGTAGCCTTTCTCCCGAACTTCATTCTTTATAAATTCGAGTATCGCCTGTTGGCGGTTGGATAGTTTCGACACTTGAATCACTCCATAGGGTTCATTTGTGTCAAATTATAGCACAGAACCGGAGTTCGTACAAACATAAGTTCGAGAAACAAGGGTTCGTATTTTATTGCGAACAAATGTTCCAAATATTGTTGACACCAAACGAACGTTCGTGTTAATCTGAATGCAGATAATACAGAACAAACGTTTGGGGTGCTGATAATGATATCGATGATCTCTTCCTATTCTAATCATAATGCTCATACAACAGTGAAAGTCGCGGTTAAAGCAAAGAGGGAACACCGTGTAGAACGTCTCATGCTGAGACTTGCGGGTGCTGCGCTGCTATTCATGTTACTATTTGTAGGCTTTGCTTTCATGAAAGGAAATGCGAGCGGAGATGCTCCTGCATTGCCGACAGCAGATGAGCGGGTAATCGTTGTTGCCACTGGTGATACATTGTGGTCCATAGCAAGCGGAATAAGTGAGGCGGATGACGATGTTCGCAGAATCGTATATGATTTGAAGGAACGCAACGACCTGGGATCGAGCGTACTTCGTTCGGGACAGACATTAATCGTACCTAAATAAATAATTGGAGAAAACAGAGTGCAGGAACATATGTTCCTGCACTCTGTTTTTTTTGTCTTGCTCCCCGACATAGGCCTTGAATCCTTTAGAGCAGTGCCTTAGAGACTTAATAGCGCATCACGAATCACGCTATTTTTACAATGATAGTCTCCTCAATTGGACAGAAGCGAGGGATATGAGAGTAAATGTCGGAAATCAGTTGATTCAATCGGCTCAATCGCCTTGACAATGCGGGTTTAATAATGTCAAAGTAAGGAGTGAATGTTTACCGCAACGAGAGAGGAGCACATGCTGGTGGAGAATTTAATCGCCCGTATTAATGAACTGTCGCGCAAGCACAAGACGGTGGGTTTATCACCTGAAGAGGTTATCGAACGCGATGAGCTGCGACGACAGTATCTGGATAACTTCAAACGTAACTTTCGTGATCAGCTTGATCATATCAAATGGGCCGAAGACGAAGACGAAGGCAGTGAAGATAAGAAGGAATAGCAGCCGTAACATGACGAAGGAGGGTACCCTAAGATGATGCAGGCACGATTGCTTGGCCGGAGCGGACTTGCCGTTTCGGAGCTTTGTCTTGGCACAATGACCTTTGGCAATACGACAAGTGACAGTGAGTCCATTTCGATGATTCACAGCTTTCTGGATCGCGGAGGAAATTTTCTGGATACCGCTGATGTTTATGTTTCCGGCCGTTCCGAAGAGATTGTCGGTCAAGCGATTAAGGACCGCCGCTCTGAGGTTGTTCTGGCAACCAAAGTGCGCTTCGCGACAGCGGATCATCCCAATGGAGCCGGCATTTCACGCAAGCATATCATGGATGGGGTAGAGGCAAGCCTGAAACGGCTGCAAACCGATTATATCGATTTGTACCAGATGCATGTGTGGGATCATGCGACCCCCATCGATGAAACACTGCGCACACTGGACGATCTGGTTTCTTCAGGCAAGGTGCGCTATATCGGCTGTTCGAATTTTTTGGCCTGGCAGCTCATGAAGTCGCTTGCAACGAGTGAAATGAACAAGTACGTTCGTTTCATCTCCATTCAACCGCAGTACAGCCTGGTTAGCCGTGAGATGGATCGTGAGATGATCTCGCTCTGCCTGGAAGAGAATGTGGGCATTATTCCTTGGGCACCGCTCGGTGGCGGCTTCCTGACAGGTCGTTACACAAGGGAAGAGCCGACAAGCGGTCGTCTGACCGCGAAGACGGGGGAGAGCTCCTGGGAGGTTCGCGCAACGGACAGAAACTTTGCTATTCTGGACGCCATACAGAGCGCAGCAAGGGAGCTGGGCAGAACGCCAGCCCAAATTGCTCTAAGATGGCTGATTCAACAAAGAGGGGTAACCTCTCCTATCTTTGGCGCGAGAACATTAGAACAGTTCGAAGACAATATGGGAGCCGTTGGCTGGATGATGCCCCAAGAGATCTGGGATCAGCTAGATGCGGCAAGCGCGCTGCCTTCCGAGTACCCGAACCGTTTTATCGCCAAATTCGCCAGACCGTTATAAGAAGCGGCACATGCTGAAGCATGTAATGCCAGCTTTGCTATCGATATAAGGGGGAACATCCGTGTCACGATCTTGGGAACGCAAAGTTCAGAAGAATCAATCACAGCTTAATAAACAAAGAAAGAAGGAAGGGAAGAAGCCGCTAAGTATCGGTTCATCCGCAGCTTCAGCTGAGCCAGCAGTGGAGACGTTTAAGGGCAGAAGCTTTATTTTCCCGATTTTCCTTCTGATGTTTATCGGTTTCTATATTTCCGTTACGCTCAGATCTGCTGTTTACGCGCAGACAGGGGCTATGTTCTGGGTTACAATCGCTTGTTATGTGCTGCTTGCTGTATTGTTCTTTTTCCGGAGGCCGTATTTGTCCATTGGGAAGGAATTTATCCGCTCCCGCCGGTTTACAGGTGACAAATCGTTGTACAAGGTTGCGATTAAGGCGATTGTCGTGAAGAGAGGCTACGTTATCATTGAACAGCAGAAGGGCGGCAACTGGGTCTTCGCACAAGCGACGAACCGGTTTCCAACGGATCAAATGAGCGAGCCTTTACGCATTTTTGCAGCAAACAATGGCATTCCATTCGTGGAGAAATAAAAGAGACAGGGGTCGAATATTCGTTATGGCTAAGAAAGCGGTACTGTTTGATTTGGATGATACTTTGCTGTGGGACGACCGGAGCATCAAGGAAGCCTTTGAAGTGACCTGCCGGAGAGGGGCAGAGGCTGCGGGTGTTGATGCCGAGGCGCTGGAGGAATCGGTTCGCCGCGAGGCGCGGGCGTTGTATGAATCGTATGAGACGTTCCCTTTTACGAAAATGATTGGCATTAACCCGTTCGAAGGCCTGTGGGCGCAATTTCGCGAGGGAGAGCAGGAGGAGTTCCGCAAGCTAGAGCAGCTGGCTCCTGGTTACCGTCGCGAAGCTTGGACACGGGGACTAAGCGCTCTGGGCGTCAACAATGAAGAGCTTGGCGCGGAGCTTGCTGAGCAGTTCCCGGCTGAACGACGCAATCGTCCGATCGTTTATGAAGAAACATTCCGCCTGCTTGATGCGCTGAAAGGGAAGTACCAGCTGCTGCTGCTCACGAATGGCTCGCCTGATCTGCAGCGGGAGAAGCTTAGCGGAGTGCCGGAACTGGCTCCTTATTTCGACGACATTATTATTTCCGGTGAGTTCGGTGTAGGCAAGCCTGCGGCTCCTATCTTCGAGCATGCACTGGAGCGTCTGGGCATACAGCCTGAGGACGGGGTCATGGTCGGGGACAAGCTGACCACTGATATTCTTGGCGCCAATACGATCGGCATGACTTCTGTATGGATCAATCGTCATGGCATGGAGCGCACGGATGAAATTATTCCGACACATGAAATCAAGCATCTGGAAGAGCTATTGCCGCTGCTTGTTTAATAATTGCGCAGACAAATAAAGAGACCCGTTTACCAGTACGCTTGTGAAGCGTTCTGATAAGCGGGTCTTTATAAATAGGCGTTATGAGCAGCCTGTATTAAGCTTGCGCTTTCTGGAATGAAGGATCGTCGTACGAGTGGGCAATCCAGCCCTCAGTCTCGATAAAGAGGCGAACAGCAACAATTTGGCGGTTCTCCATCAGGGTGAAGAAGTGAGGCTTATGCTCAGGGACGGAAATGACATCGCCAGCTTCCAATTCGACGTCGAAGTAACCAACCTCGTCAGTGCCTTTAATGATGAAAATTCCTTTGCCTGCTGTAATGGCACGCACTTCGTCTTCCGTATGCGTATGAACCTGCTCGAATTTCTTCAACAGCTCATCAAGGTTAGGCGTCGCATCTGACAATGCAATAATATCCCAGGTCAGGTAGCCGCGGCGGGAGGCAAGATCACGAATCTCGTTATCGAAGGTCGCCAGAATCTGCCCTTTCTCCTCATCGCTTAATATGAATTTGTTGCGAAGCTCTACGGGGAGCTGTTCGGGATTCCAATGCTCATAGAGAACTTCCTGGCCTTCAAGAAAGGCGCGAACGTTCTCTTCACCTTGAATGCGTTCATTTGTGTTGCGAATGCGAATTTCAGCCATCGCTTTATCCCTCGTTTCATAATGTGTTATATTCCGATAAGAATTATTATATAGGAAATGTACAGCACTGTCGACAGAAGAACCTTTTCACATTCGAACGATTCTGGTAGACTAAGTGGTAATGATTTTTCACTGACAAATGTGCCAGCTGTTGACTGTTGCAGGGGCCTATATTGCAGTGTGGGGAAGGAAGTTCATCGATGTCGAAGCCGACAATTCAAGAAATGATAAAGCAGCGAATCCTCATTCTGGATGGAGCAATGGGGACGATGATTCAACAGGTTGACCTGGGTCCTGAAGACTTCGGAGGCGAAGAGCTGGAGGGCTGCAACGAAATGCTGGTTTTGACCAGACCGGATGTTATTCGTGATATTCACGAGGCATACCTGGCAGCTGGAACCGATATTCTGGAGACGAATACATTCGGAGCAGCAAGTGTCGTGCTTGCGGAATACGATATTCAGGACAAGGCGAGAGAGATCAATCTAGCGGCAGCGGCTATTGCTGTGGAAGCGGCACGCAAATACTCTACACCTGAACGTCCGCGTTATGTAGCTGGCGCAATGGGGCCAACGACGAAGACGCTATCCGTCACCGGAGGCGTTACATTCGATGAGCTTGTAGAAAGCTACCGCGAGCAAGCGGTGGCGCTTATTGAAGGCGGCGTTGACGCGCTTATGCTGGAAACATCGCAGGATACTTTGAACGTCAAGGCGGGAAGCATCGGTATTCATCAAGCGTTCGAAATTACAGGGCAGACGCTGCCTATTATGATTTCGGGTACGATTGAGCCGATGGGCACTACGCTCGCGGGACAAAATATTGAATCCTTCTATATATCACTGGAGCACTTGAATCCGATCTCGATCGGCTTGAACTGTGCGACAGGTCCGGAATTCATGCGGGATCATATCCGGTCGTTGTCAGCGATTGCCCGTACAGCGATCAGCTGCTATCCGAATGCCGGATTGCCGGATGAGAACGGCAACTATCATGAATCGCCAGCTTCATTGGCTGCGAAGATCTCGGCATTTGCGGAGCAGGGCTGGCTCAATATCGCCGGCGGATGCTGTGGAACTACACCGGATCATATCCGGGCAATGGACGAGGTGCTGAGCAAATTTTCGCCGCGTGAGATTAACGGGGATCACCCGCCTGCAGTATCCGGTATCGAGACGGTCTATATTGAAGAGGATAACCGCCCGATCATGATCGGGGAGCGGACAAACATATCCGGATCGCGCAAGTTCAAGCGGCTTATTAAGGAAGGCAAGTTCGACGAAGCGTCCGAGATTGCCAGGTCGCAGGTTAAGGGCGGCGCGCATATTATCGATATTAACCTTCAGGATACCGATATTGATGAAGCGTACGCGGTGAATCAATTCCTGCCTGAGGTTGTGAAGAAGATTAAAGTCCCGCTCATGCTGGACTCCACCTATGATCATATTATTGAGCTGGGGCTCAAATATTCACAAGGCAAGGCCATTATTAACTCCATTAACCTTGAGGACGGGGAATCGAAGTTCGAACAGATTCTCCCGCTTATACATCGTTATGGCGCTGCTGTCGTTTGTATTCTTATTGATGAGCGGGGGCAGGCTGTGTCGCGGGAAGCGAAGATGGAGGTTGCCTCCAGATCCTACGACTTGTTGGTGAACAAATACGGCATGGTACCGGATGATATCATTTTTGATCCCAACATGTTCCCTGTCGGCTCCGGTGATCCGCAGTATATCGGCTCTGCTGTAGAGACGATTGAAGGGATACGGATGATAAAGGAGAAGTTCCCTAGAGCCAAAACCATTCTGGGACTCAGCAACATCTCATTCGGCTTGCCAGATGCCGGACGTGAAGTGCTGAACTCGGTATATCTCTATCATTGCACGAAGGCGGGTCTGGACTACGCGATCGTCAACACGGAGAAGCTGGAGCGCTACGCATCCATCTCTGAGGAAGACCGCCGCCTGGCCGAGGAACTGATTTATAATACAAATGATGATACTTTAGCTGCTTTTGTTGCTGCCTTCCGCGATAAGAAGGTGGAGAAGAAGGAGAAGGTATCCAATCTGTCGCTTGAGGAGCGTCTTGGTTCTTATGTTGTTGAAGGGACCAAGGAGGGGCTGATCCCTGATCTGGATGAAGCGATGAAGAAGTATTCGCCGCTTGAGATCATCAACGGTCCGCTCATGAAAGGGATGGAAGAGGTAGGCCGCCTGTTCAACAACAATGAGCTGATCGTGGCCGAGGTGCTGCAGAGCGCAGAGGTTATGAAAGCATCTGTCGCTTATCTGGAGCCGTTCATGGAGAAGAACGAGACCTCTGTCAAAGGGAAAATTATTCTCGCTACCGTTAAAGGCGATGTCCATGATATCGGTAAAAATCTCGTCGAGATTATTTTGTCGAACAACGGCTACAAAATCATTAACCTCGGCATCAAGGTGCCGCCAGAGCAGATCATCGAAGCTTATCGCAAGGAGAATGTGGATGCGATCGGATTATCGGGACTGCTTGTCAAATCGGCACAGCAAATGGTAACAACCGCGCAGGATCTGCGTGTAGCCGGCATTGATGCTCCGATATTGGTAGGCGGCGCCGCTTTGACAAGGAAGTTTACGAAGAACCGTATCAGTCCTGAATATGACGGTCTGGTGCTCTATGCGAAGGACGCGATGGATGGGCTTGATATATCGAATAAGCTCATGAATCCGGAGTTCCGTCGCCAGTATGAAGAAGAGTTGGCTGCATTCAAGGCAGCGGGCAGTGTCGAGACGGAAGAGAAGAAGGAATTGCCTGCGCTAACTCGTGTTGAAAGATCCAAAATTTCAGTCGATGATCCTGTGTTTATACCGCCGGATCTTGATCGTCACGTCCTTAGAGATGTCCCGATTCCGCATATTGTGCCCTATGTGAATATGAGCATGCTGCTGGGTCATCACCTCGGGCTGCGCGGCAATGTGGATCAATTGCTTGCAGAAGGCAATGAGAAGGCGGTACAGCTCAAGGAAACAGTGGATAACATTCTGCATGAAGCTGCAACGAAGGGCATTATTCGCGCACATGCGATGTATCGCTTCTTCCCGGCACAATCGACAGGCAATGATATCATTATTTATGATCCGCAGGAGCCTGGTCGGGAGATTAAGCGATTCACATTCCCGCGCCAGAATGTGGAGCCGTATCTCTGTCTCGCTGATTTCTTGAAGCCGGTAGAGAGTGGTATAATGGATTATGTCGGTTTCCTTGTTGTAACAGCTGGCGAGGGTGTTCGCGACATGGCTAACGAATGGAAGGATAATGGCGATTACTTGCGTTCACATGCGCTTAACGCAGTTGCACTTGAGGTTGCGGAAGGACTTGCGGAGCGGGTCCACCATGTTATGCGCGATATTTGGGGATTCCCGGATCCGCTGGAGATGACGATGAAGCAGCGCCATGGCGCGCGCTATCAAGGAATCCGCGTGTCGTTCGGATATCCGGCTTGTCCGAATCTGGAGGATCAGGGGCCGCTGTTCGCCTTGATGAAACCGGAAGATATCGGAGTTGAGCTTACGGAAGGCTTTATGATGGAGCCGGAAGCATCGGTATCCGCAATGGTCTTCTCCCATCGCGAGGCGCAATATTTCAATGTTGAGAAAGTTTAGCGGGATTACAAAGGCTAACCATAACGAATAGTGAACGTATTGATTGACCGCATACCCTTCGCGCTTACGGAGTTTCTCCGTCTTTCGCGAAGGGTATTGCTGTAGAGACCTATAATAGGGAGGTGTGTACACATGCAGCTTACTTTTCTCGGTACAAGTGCCGGAAGGCCGACCAAGGAACGCAATGTAACTTCGATCGCATTATCGCTGCCTGAGCCATTGAACGGCTTCTGGCTTTTCGATGCGGGTGAAGGCACACAGCACCGGCTAATGGGCAGCAAGCTGAAGCTGAATAAGCTGGAACATATTTTTATTACACATCTGCACGGCGATCATGTGTACGGGCTTCCAGGGCTGCTCAGCAGCCGTTCTTATTTTGACGGTGCGGGGCCGCTGAAGCTATTCGGACCATCGGGCATCCGCGCGTTTGTTGAGGGTGTGTTCAAGCTGAGCGGCACGCATCTGGCGTATGAGCTGGACATTGTCGAGATTGCGCCTGGCGAAATTATGGATGATGGACGGTTCAAGGTGGAAGCTGCCGAGCTTGACCATCGCATGCCCTGTTATGGATACCGGATTACGGAATATCCTCAGCCTGGACAATTAAATTTGTCGAGATTAGCGGAGCTGGGCGTGCCGCCGGGCCCGTTATATGGCAAGCTGAAGCATGGGCAGGATGTGACTCTTGAGAGCGGCGGCATTATTCATGCCGCTGATGTCGTCGGCCCCCAGGTTCCTGGCCGGATCATAACGGTGCTGGGTGATACATGTCCCTGCGACAACGCAATCAAGCTGGCTATGGATAGTGATCTGCTCGTGCATGAGGGGACATTCGCACCGGGGATGGAGGAGAAGGCGCGGGCTTATGGCCACTCTACCGTACTGCAGGCTGCGCAAATAGCTGCGCTCGCAAAGGTTAAGCAGCTTGTGCTTACGCATTTCAGCTCACGCTTTGATGATCATGCTATTACTACGCTGGTAGAGGCGGCGCGTGAAGCATTCCCGAATACAGTTGCTGCGTGCGATTATATGGATGTTAATATTCCAAAGCCAATAGGATGATTCAAGGTTTCATTAGCAGCGCAGAAACGGTTACCTTTCAGGTCAGGAATACGGCCTTTAAGATAACCGTTTTTATTTGATCGCGCATGCAGTCCGATTGTTATGCTTATTGTTTATAGCTATTTTGGATTGCAGACCGAACATGCATTCTGTACAATAAGTAGTTACAGGAGCGATTACTATTGCATGAGTGAAAGAACAACAGAGCAGTGTCAGATGGAAGGGTTCTGAAGAAGCGTCAGCGTTCAGAAGAACATTCACCGGGCATAGCGCGTTCAACATATATAATGAGGGAGAGATTGCAATGAACCGGTGGACGGGGAAAGCATCGGGCTTGGAGGAATGGCTGCAGCTTCTCAAGGGACAGCCGGAAATAATGGCAAATGTGACGCATTGGCATACGATTCCGCCACGCGAGCCGCGTACAGCGGCAATGCCGCAGGACATTCATCCCAAGCTCGCCGAAGCGTTAGCCGGACGCGGGATCGAGAGGCTGTTCGTTCATCAGGCGGAGGCGTATCTTGCTGTTCGCAAGGGAGATCATGTCGTGACGGTCACTCCGACGGCATCAGGCAAGACGCTGTGCTACAACCTGCCCGTTGTGCAGTCGCTGCTTGAGAATGGGAGCGGAAGAGCGCTGTACTTATTTCCTACGAAGGCGCTTGCACAGGATCAAGTGGCAGAGCTTCAGGAGCTGGCAGCGGCAATGGATGTCGATCTCAAGACGAACACTTATGACGGGGATACACCGCCAACCGTGAGGCAGATTATACGCAATGCCGGTCATATCGTCGTGACGAATCCCGATATGCTGCATTCTGCTATCCTTCCACATCATACCAAATGGGTGAAATTATTCGAGAATATTAAATATATCATCATAGATGAGCTGCATTCCTACAGAGGAGTGTTTGGAAGCCATGTGGCCAATGTTATTAGGCGGTTGAAGCGTATATGCCGATTCTACGGCTCGAATCCGCAGTTCATTTGCGCCTCCGCAACCATTGACAATCCGCGCGAGCATGCGGAGCGCCTGATCGGCGAGGATGTAAGCTTGATCGACAATAATGGAGCGCCGATGGGCGAGAAGCACTTCATCTGCTATAATCCGCCTGTCGTTAACAAGCAGCTTGGCATACGCCGCAGCAGCGTGCTGGAGACGCGCAGACTGGCAGCGTCGCTGCTCCGTCAGGGTGTCCAAACGATCGTATTTGCCCGCAGCCGGGTCAGGGTGGAGCTGCTGCTCACTTACTTGCAGGAGCTGGTAAAGGACGAGCTTGGAACGAAGACGATCCGGGGCTATCGCGGCGGGTATCTGCCCAAGCTGCGGCGGGAGATCGAGCGGGGGCTTCGGAACGGGGAGATCCGCGGCGTCGTCAGCACGAATGCGCTGGAGCTCGGTATTGATATCGGCCAGCTGCAGGCCTGTGTCATGAACGGCTATCCGGGCACCATCGCCAGCACATGGCAGCAATCGGGGCGCGCTGGCCGCAGACAGGGCACCTCAGTCACCTTCCTTGTCGCAAGCAGCAATCCGCTGGATCAGTACATGATTCAGAATCCGGACTTCTTCTTCAACCGTCCGCCAGAACGGGCGCTGATTCATCCCGACAATTTGCTCATCCTGATCGATCATGTGAAATGTGCTGCTTACGAGCTTCCGTTCGAGAGAGGCGAGAAGTTCGGGGATGAGCCGCTTGAGGACATGCTGGAGTTTCTGGCTGAAGAGAAGGTGCTTCACCACGCGGGCGACCGCTGGTTCTGGATGGAGCAGTCATTCCCGGCTCACGGCATCTCGCTGCGCAGCGCGGCGCAGGAGAATTTCATCATTATCGACCGGACGGAAGGCAGCAGAGTGCTTGGCGAGGTAGACCGGTTCAGTGCGCCAACGCTTATCCATGAAGAGGCAATCTATATTCATGAAGGTGTCCAGTATCAAGTGGAGAAGCTCGATTATCCGGAGAAAAAAGCGTATGTGCGCGAGGTGGATGTCGATTATTTCACAGACGCGAACCTGGCAGTGGAGCTGAAGGTGCTGCATGTGGACAAGGAGCGGGAGACAGGCGAGCTGCTCAGGCAATACGGCGAGCTGACCGTCAACGCAAAGGCAACGATTTTCAAGAAAATCAGGCTCGGCTCGCATGAAAATATCGGCTCAGGCCCTATTCATCTGCCGGAGGAGGAGCTGCATACGAGCGGCTACTGGTTCTCCTTCAGCGAGGAGGCTGCTGCGCGGAAGAGCACGAACGATATGCAGCAGGCGCTGCTCGGGCTATCGAATGTGCTTGTCCATATCGCGCCGCTGTATTTGATGTGCGATCCGCAGGATATTCGTGTTGTGCCACAGGTGAAGGCTGTTCATACGAAGCGGCCGACAATCTACTTCTATGACCGTTACCCTGGCGGCATCGGCCTTAGCGAACGGTTGTTCGAGGTGCACGACAAGCTCCTCAGCCAAGCCAAATCGCTTATCAGGGCATGCTCCTGTCTCAGCGGCTGCCCGGCCTGCGTCGGCCCGATTGAAGAGGTCGGATTGCTTGGCAAGTCATTGGCGCTCGATCTGATCGAGCAGGCGGAGATCGTAGGATGAGCCGGCTGCGGGATCGGCTGCTCCGGCATCGTGCCTCTGCCGAAGAGGTCATGGAAGAGCCAAGTGCGGACACAGCGAGCCCTGTCGATGCTGATGCTGCTTCCGTGGAGGGAATGGAGGAAGCTGAGCATGAGACGCTGTCTCCATTATGGGAAGGTCTTGACGTTCAATTGACCGATACGGC
This sequence comes from Paenibacillus oenotherae, assembly GCF_019443105.1. Lineage (GTDB taxonomy): Bacteria > Bacillota > Bacilli > Paenibacillales > Paenibacillaceae > Paenibacillus_Z > Paenibacillus_Z oenotherae. The sequence goes on along the minus strand of NZ_JAHZIJ010000027.1, from coordinate 36,574 downwards.
GAACGGTTCCTTCTTGCGCAGAGAAGCGAAATACCCGCTGTCGTATCAGCATGGGCTCCATCGCTTGGAGGAGCTGCGTGCATCGGTGAAGGGGCTTGCTGCTTTTCGGGCGGTCTCAGCCGTAGAGCGCAATCGGACGATTCGGCAGGAGCAGTTCGATGCTGCCAACCGGACGCCCCTCGATCCGGAAAAGGTGCTGTTTCTCGATCTGGAGACAACAGGTCTTGGTGTCGGGACCGGCAATGTTCCTTTTATGGTGGGCATTGCGTACATGTCCGGTGAAGCGTTTATAGTCGAGCAGATGCTAATCCGGCACCCAGCAGAAGAGCGGGCCATGCTGACTTATCTGTGCGGGAAGCTGCCGGGGTTTACTCATCTTGTTACTTATAACGGCAGAACCTTTGATTGGCCGCTATTGCTTAATCGTCTTATTCTTAACGGCTTTCGCAAATTCACGTGGGAGCCGCTTCATATTGATTTGCTCCATCCCTCACGCAGTGTTTGGCGCAATACGCTCGTCTCCTGCCGGTTAAGCCATGTGGAGGAGGAGCGGCTAGGCATTACCAGAGATGATGATGTTCCGGGATCGCTGGCGCCGGCTATTTATTTTCAATTTTTGGCCGATCATAATCCACAGCCGCTGCTGGGTGTTTTTCGTCATAATGAGACCGATATGCTGTCTTTGGCATGTCTTGCTATTCGCTTCGGACATCTGCTGGCCGGACAGCTTGGCGCTTATGTTCAGCAGCGGCCTGAATCGGAGGAACTGCTGCGCACAGGACTATGGCTGGAGAAGATGGGGGCGATGCTGCTCGCAGAGCCGATATTCGCGCAGCTTGCCGATGATGGCAGCGCTTCGCCTGCCTGCTTGTTAATGCTGGCCGAAAGAGACAAGAAATGTGGAAATTGGACTCGTGCTGTGTTATTGTGGCAGAAGGTTGTACATGCGGCCGAAAGCTCCTTGTGGCCGGATTGGAAGGCTCATATTGAGCTGTCCATGTACTATGAGCATAAGACCAAACAGATTCAGTCCGCGTTGTCGCTCGCTGAGACTGCACTTTCGCTCGCTCAGAAGCGTTATCTTGGCCTCAGGCTCGATGCCAAGAGACGCGAGGAGCTGGAAGGCATCCGCAAACGGATCGACCGGCTGAGGGTGAAGATAGGGAGGCTGTCAGGATGAATGAACTGCGATTTGCGATACTGGGATTCGGGAATATTGCCAAGACGCATATGACTGCGCTAAGAGCGATGCCAATTATAAAGAAGCTACCGGTGGTTCCGGTTCTGGATACACTGGTCACAAGAGATCCGGAGGCGAACAGAGCGCAGGCGGAGCTGATCGGTTTCCGCCGTGTCACCTCTTCAATCAGCGAAGCGGCCCAGGATGACAAGGTGCATGCATTCGATGTGTGCACGCCTAACGCGAACCACTACACTGATGTTGCCGCAGGTCTGCAGGGAGGCAAGGCGATCTACTGCGAGAAGCCGGTGACAGAAGACTATGAACGCTCCAAGGAGCTGCTAGGTCTGATCGAGAGCGGGCCAGCGGTGCTGGAGCAGCTGGCGTTCACCTTCCGGTACCACCCGGCTGTAATGCGCATCCGGCGCTGGCTGGAGGAGGGACTCATCGGCGATGTGCTGCAATGCAAAATTGCCTATCGCAGATCAGGTTATTTGAACCCCGAGCGTCCCGTCAGCTGGCGTCTGCAGAGCGGCATGTCGGGCGGAGGCGCAATCAGCGATCTGGGCGTTCATGCGCTGGATCTGCTCCGTCACTGGTTTGGCGAGCTGATGGATGTTAGAGGACGGACGAATACATATGTCAAGCAGCGGCCGGATTCGGCATCCGGCAATATCGTAGACGTAGATGTGGACGACTGGGCGATGCTGCACTATTTCACAGCCTCGGGTGTGAGCGGCACGGTGGAGGTTTCCCGGATCGCCCTTGGCTCAGATGCCTTCGATATTCAGATTGTCGGCAAGCGGGGATCGATTACATGCGACCTGGAGCGCGATGCGATCCCGACTGTCCACTTGCTCAAAGGAGGCACGTCCTCGCTGCCGGCAGCGGAGTCGCTGTCGCTGCTCCCGGATGAGAAGGGGACGATGGGTTTCGGAGTGGATACGCATTTTGGCGCGTTGTATCATTTCTTATGGCGTTATGCAGGAGAGGACCGGTTCCCTGGACTCGCTCCGACTATTGCCGACGGGGTACAGGCCGAGTACTGGATCGATCGCGTCCTGAAGGAAAACAAGGGGCTGAACTAAATGGACATCCCGGCAATCAAGGGCTTATTGATCGATCTTGACGGCACCTTGTACAAGGGCCATACAATGATCGAAGGCGCGGATGCTTTAATACACACATTGCGGGAACTGGGTACCCGCTTCCTGTTCGTGACGAACAACTCTTCCGCCACGCCAGAGAAAGTAGCGGAGCGGCTCAATGGAATGGGAATTCCGGCCCAGCCTCATGAAGTGTGCACCTCTGCGCAGGCAGCCGCATTCTATATTGCGAAGAGGCTGGAAGCCAGCAGAGTATTCACAATCGGCGAGGAGGGGCTGCGTTTCGCAGTGATGAATGCGGGACTGCAGCTTGTCGAGGAGAATCCCGATGTCGTTCTTCAGGGGATTGACAGGCAGCTCACTTATTCCCGATTGTCCACGGCAGTTGGTTACATCAGGCAGGGAGCAACCTATATACTGACGAATCCCGATGTGCTGCTTCCCTCTGACGGAGGTTTTATCCCGGGCGCAGGCTCCATATCTGCTCTCCTTCAAACAGCAAGCGGCGTTCGGCCGACCGTGATCGGCAAGCCCTCTGCGATTCTGATGGATTATGCTCTGGAGAAGCTGGCTCTGCCCGCAGAGGATACATGGGTTGTCGGTGATAATCCGGCTACAGATATTGCAGCAGGCAATGCGGCAGGATGCCGTTCCATTCTTGTGCTGACAGGGCTGGCAACGCAAGCGAATTACAGCGAATTGCTTCAATCAGCAGACTGCAAGGCTGACGCGGTGTTCGACAATCTACATATATTGCTGGAGTATATAAGAAAGTCTGCTGCACAATAATCGCAACTTACAACAGGAAGGAAGAGTACAGATGCCGGAATGGCCGGAAATGGAATCCTATCGAACTATGCTCGCACAGAGAATCGTCGGGCAGCCGATTTCAGGCGTGGAGGTGACACGGCCCAAATCGATAAACGTTGCACCAGAGCAATTCTCGCAAGAGCTGATCGGACGCACGGTATGGTTTGTTGAGCGGCGGGGAAAAACGCTGCTGTTCCACCTCGATAATGGCAAGCGCCTGCTGCTTCATCTGATGCTGGGCGGAATGATCTATTTCGGTCAGCCCGAGGACAAACCGGAGAGGACCGTTCAAGTTTCCATTCGATTCCCGGTTGGCGAGATCAGCTTTATCGGACTTCGTCTCGGCTACATCCATCTTCTAACTGCGAAGGAAGTCGAGAATAGCCTGGGCAAGCTGGGACCGGACCCCTTCGACAAACGATTGACGCTGGAGCGTTTCAAGGAGCGCTTCGCACGGAAGCGCGGCTCGCTCAAGACGGCGTTGGTCAACCAGAATGTAATCTCCGGCATCGGCAACTGCTATTCGGATGAGATCACTTTCGCAGCGGGAGTTCTGCCAAGCGCTCAATTATCCGATCTGGAAGAGGGAACTTGGGAGCGGCTATATGGGGCTATGCATGAAGTGCTGAATGAGGCTCTGACCTACGGCGGGTATATGGAGATGCCTTTCACGGCGGATGATACGCTCACAGGCGGCTTCAATGAACGCTGCCGTGTCTATGATCGTGCAGGGGAGCCATGTGTGCGCTGCAACGGAACGATTGAGCAAAGCGAGATTAACTCCCGCAAGGCCTTCTATTGCCCATCCTGTCAGAGAGACCGGTAGAGGCGAGATGCTGATCGGCTATCATGTGTCCACCCGTGGAGGTTATCGGGAAGCTGCGAAGAGAGCCCATGATGCTGGGGCGAGAGCTTTTCAATATTTTCCGAAAAATCCCCGCAGTCTGTCGCCGAAATCATTCGATGCAGGGGATGCCGGGCGTTGTGCGGAATATTGCCAGGCGAAGGGGATCGTCTCTATTGCGCATTCGCCTTATCCGACCAATGTAGCCGCAGAGGACCCCAGTCATCTGGAACGTTCGGTCCTTTCGTTATTGAATGATCTTGATATTGCCGAGGCATGCGGTTCGCTTGGGGTCGTCGTTCATTTTGGCGTGTACAAAGGGAAGGACCCGCTTCAAGGCTACCGCAATGCTGTTGTCGCGCTAAGCAGTGTCGCTGCGCAATGGCATGGACGAGCCAAGCTGTTGATTGAGAACGGGGCGGGAGACCATACTTTCATGGGAACCACCATGGAGGAGCTGGCACAGATTCGGAGCTTATGCGCCGATCCGCACAAAATCGGATTTTGCCTGGATACCTGTCATCTGTTCGCAAGCGGTGTATGGGACGGCAGCGTGGACGCGGAATGGTTCGAGAAGGCGAAGCGGCTCGATGTATTACAGCATGTGGCGGCGATTCATTTGAACGATTCCGTGTACCCTTCCGGAGCGAAGCGGGACAGGCATGCGGTTATCGGCGAAGGACATATCGGAGCAGAAGGAATGAGATGGCTGCTTGGGCAGCCAGCATTCGCAGCTACGCCTTTTATATTGGAAACACCCTCGGGATCTGATGGAACGCATCGCATGCAGTTAGAGCTTGTTAGGCAATGGGGAGGAGACGACTGATCGGTGATTAACATCTACCTCGATGATTATCGGCCATGCCCGCAAGGGTTCGTGCCAGCCAAAACCTCTGAGGAATGCATTCTGCTGCTGGAAGCAGAGCAGGTGGACATTATTTCGCTTGACTTTGATCTGGGGTGGGGGCAGCCGACAGGCATGGAGGTTGTCAATTATATCGTGTCCAGCGGCCGTTATCCGCGAACGATCTATATTCATACATCGAGCCCTTCCGGGCGATTGCAGATGCATCATTGGCTGATTCAGCATGCACCGCCAGAGGTCGTCATCCATAATAGATCGATGCCGGATTGACGGAACATTTTCAAGAGTGGGGGACTCTAGAATGATTCAATTGCAACGTCTGTATCTACGGCGGGAAGAGCGTGAGCTGCTCAAGGGTGTGGACCTGACAATCAACAAGGGCGAGCACTGGGCCATTCTCGGGCGCAACGGCTCCGGCAAGACTACGCTGCTCGAAATGATGACGGGTTATCTTTTTCCCTCTTCAGGCACTGTCGAGGTGCTCGGCCATCGCTACGGCGAGGTTGATATTCGGGAGGTTCGCAAGGAAATCGGCTACATCAGCCAATCGGTGATCGAGAAGCTGACCTTGCGGGATCCCGTGTGGGAAATTGTCGCTACCGGTCAATATGCCTTCCTGCGTTTCTATCAGGAGATTGATGAATCCGTGAGGCTGAAGGCGCTTCGCCTGCTGGACGAGGCAGGGCTCCGTCATATGGCTGAGCAGCCTTTTGGCACCTTATCGCAGGGGGAACGAAAGAAGGCTATATTGGCAAGAGCGCTGATGGCTGACCCCAAGCTGCTCATCATGGACGAGCCCTGTGCCGGACTGGACCTGCACGAACGGGAAAAGCTGCTTGCCGATCTGGAGAGGCTCAAGGAGAGGGAGATTACAGTCGTTTACGTTACCCATCATCTGGAGGAAATCATCCCTATGTTTACACATGTAGCATTAGTGCACGACGGTCAAATTGCCATCGCTGGCCCTAAGGAAGAGGTGCTTAGCGGAGAACGGCTTAGTGGGATCTATGAATGGCCGGTTGAGGTTGAATGGTCGTATGGCAGGCCTTGGATCAAGGCAGCACCAGGAGGAGAACAACAGTGACGCAATGGATTTGTACGGCTAATCATGGTTTTGCCACTTATGCAATGGAAGAGCTGCGCCGTTTATTTAATGACGTTAAGTTCAACCAGCTTGCACCTAATGAAATATTCCGCATGGAGGTTCCGCTTGAGCGCGAAGAGGCAATGGCAATGCTCCAGCAAAAGGAGCCGATCTTCCTGCGCCATATACAGCCGGTTGAGCGGATACTGCCGATTGAAGGCAATGCGGATGATCTGCAAGCATTATCCGATCTCGTTCGCAACTCCCGCTTGCGCTGTGAGAATCGAATGACTGCTGTTCATCTGCGCCGTGCGGATAATAGTCCATTCCTGTATACGGCGGGGGATACCAAGGCGATATTGGATGCGGTGCTTAGCGAGGTAGACTGTGAGCCTGTTGTGCAGTCCCCCGAGCTTATTTTATCAATTTACGCAGGCGCACAAGAGCTGTATGTCGGATGGGGGACACCGGAGGAGCAGCTGTCGGATTGGCCGGGAGGGGCTGTCAGATTTCAACGTGAAGACGGGCAGATCTCGCGGGCGAAATTCAAGCTGCTGGAGGCGGAGCGGGCATTCAAGCTGGATTTCGCTTCCTTCGGGGAGGCGCTGGATATCGGGGCAGCTCCAGGCGGGTGGACACAGCTGCTGCTCGAGCGGGGGCTGTATGTCACCTCGGTAGACCCGGCTGAGCTGCATCCTTCATTGAAGCAGTACCCGCGGCTGACTTACTGGAAGAAGAATGCGTCAGATGTCAAATTCAAGGCGGAAGCATTTGATTTGCTGGTGTGCGATATGAGCTGGAGTCCGATGCAGATGTCCAAGCTCGTGCTGGAAGGTATCGGTGCTTTGGCGAATGGGGCGACAGCAATTATTACGGTGAAGCTCATGCACAAGAAACCTTTGCAAACGATTCGTGATGTTATTGCGAAGCTTGAATCAGCATTCGTTCTCGTGAAGGCAAAGCAGTTATTCCACAACCGCGATGAAATAACGTTATACTTGGTGAAGAGATAATTTATGCTATTAAATAATGGATCGGGAAAGCATCCCGAATGAATGGACTGCGGTCCCCTCATTCGGGATGTTTTTTTGTGCAGAGGAGGAGAGGGAATGAACAATGTACCGCAGGAGGGGCTCGCCAATGACGCCATCATCGGGGGGAGATACCGGATCGTCGGCTTCATAGGAAGCGGCGGGATGGGGGAGGTCTATGCGGTGGAGGACATGCGGCTGCAGGGTAAGCTGCGCGCTCTTAAAGTGAATAAGCCGACTTCAGAGCCAGCGAAGAACTGCGTGGAGGAGGCATCGCTGCTGATGCGCCTGAATCATCCCCGGCTGCCGGCAATCGTCGATTATTATCCGCCTGATGATGCCGGAGTTGAGATGCTGGTGATGGATTACATCGATGGAGCAACGATGCAATCCTATGTGCAAGCGCAAGATGGCGTTATAGCGGTTGAAGCGGTGATCGGTATCGGGATACAGCTCTGTGAGGCGCTCCATTATTTGCATATGCAGCAGCCGCCTATTATTCATCGGGATTTGAAGCCTTCCAATGTGATGATTTCAAGCAGCGGTCATATTCGGCTTATTGACTTCGGCATCGCCAGGCGCTACAAGAACTATCAGCAGCAGGATACAGTGATGCTCGGCACACCTGGCTTTGCTGCGCCGGAGCAGGGGGGTGAGAGTCAGAGCGATGCGCGGACGGATATTTACGGTCTGGGGGCATTATTATACTATTTGTTGAGCGGTGGGCATGTGTTTACTCCGCAGCGCAGTCCATATATGGTTCAACTGCCGGAGCCGCTTGCCGCTGTTATTGACCGGATGATGGATGAACGCCCGGGCTGCCGCTATGCTTCAATGAAGGAAACGCAGGCGGCGCTGATGGCATGCTTGCCGCATGGGCGGCAATATCCCGACAATATGCAAGCTGGCCTTTCGACGACGTGGGCAGAGTCGCTTGCAGCTGGATATCCCGCTCGTACAGAAGATTCAACTGCCGCAGAGGGAGCTGCAAGCAGGCCGCTTCATGTAGCGGTTGCATCGCTTTGCCCAGGCGCTGGCGCTACTTTCGTGTCGCTTACACTGGCGCATTTGCTGGGCTTGCGCGGTATTGCCTGTGCAGCGGTAGAATATTGGGAGCTGGAACCGGAATGGCATGCGCTGCTCGACTTTGCCAGAGCAAGGCAGTCTGCAACCGCCTCCGCGCCCCAGGACCCTCGATATATCCGTGCATATAGAGATGGCGTGCTGTGGCACGCGCTGGAACCAACGGGCAGGCATGAAGGCGCTGATCTAGGGCTCAAATATCGGCTGATGCTGGAGAATGTCTCGCAAAGAATCATCGTCACCGACCTTTCCAGCCGCTGGCTGGGCAAGGACGGGGAGGAACAGCTGCTTCGCGCAGATATTCTGTTATTCGTTGTTGACCCACATCCAGCCAAGTGGACGCCAACACGCATCGGGGCTTCAGCAGCACTCTGCTCTGAGCGGGCAAGCCATAACCTTTCGACCCTGTGGATTGCTAACCGGGATATGGCCTTCCCGAGCCGCAGAGAGTGGCTGAGGAGCATGCCGTCCAGGCCCGTTGCTGCGATTCCGCAGCTTCCGCCTGAGGAATGGACGCAAAAGCTATGGCGCGGCGGGTGGGTTACGGCACATGGACCATGGCTGCGGCTAATGGAGAGAGCATTCGAACCGATATTTGCAAAGCTTTTTGCATGAAGTTGACACAAGAGTGAATCTCCTGTGATACAATGGAACGCGAGCGATGGTTAACCTCGCTCTATTGACATGACCATAATGAAACGGAGCCTCGAACAATGAGCTTATTGACTGTAGAAGAACTATCCCATAATTTTGGCGACCGGACGCTGTTCAAGAACGTCTCCTTCCGCCTGCTGGCTGGAGAGCATGTCGGATTGGTTGGCGCCAACGGAACAGGCAAGTCCACGATGATGAACATTCTGACCGGAAAGCTGTTGAAGGACAGCGGTAAAGTGGAATGGACGCCCAAAGTGCGTTACGGCTATCTGGATCAGCATACGAAGCTGACCCCGGGACTTACCATTCGTGATGTGCTCAAAGATGCGTTTCTCCCTTTGCTGGAGCTTGAGACGGAATTGAATGAGATCGCGGCGCAGATGGCAGAAGCTGACCCCGATACATTGGAGCAGCTTCTCATCCGCATGGGCGAGATTCAGGAAGAGCTTGAGATCGGCGATTTCTACCTGCTGGACGTGAAGGTGGAGGAGATGGCTAACGGCCTTGGCTTGAATGTGATCGGACTCGACCGTGATGTAGCTGCTCTGAGCGGGGGACAGCGGACCAAGGTGCTACTCGCCAAGCTGCTGCTGGAGAAGCCTACGGTACTGCTGCTTGATGAGCCTACCAACTATCTGGATGATGAGCATATTGCATGGCTCACCAATTATCTCAAATCATATCCGCATGCGTTTATGCTGATATCGCATGATACGACCTTTATGAACGAAGTTGTGGATGTTATCTACCATTTGGAATTTGCCAAATTGACTCGATATACAGCCAACTATGAAAAATTTCTGCAAATGGCCGATATAAATAAGAACCAGCATATCGACGCATATGAGAAGCAGCAGGAGTTCATCAAGAAGCAGGAAGATTTCATTCAGCGCAACAAAGCGCGCTACTCCACAAGCGGACGTGCCAAGAGCCGCGAGAAGCAGCTTGACCGGATCGAGAGGATTGACCGTCCGGAGGAGGCGATGAAGCCGACTTTCGTTTTCAAGGAAGCGCGCACAAGTGGCAAGACGGTATTTCAGGCGGAAGGTTTGTCCATCGGCTATTCACAGCCCCTTCTGCCCAAGATGGATATGCTGATTGAGCGCGGTGACAAGATCGCCATCGTCGGCTGCAACGGGGTTGGTAAATCTACCCTTCTGAAGACCATTCTTGGCGTCATACCTGCGCTTGACGGCAAAGTATATCATGGCGACTATTTGCACCCGGCTTATTTTCAGCAAGAGGTGAAGGCGCCGACTGCAACACCGCTCGATGATGTATGGAATGAATTCTCCAGCATGAACCAGCACGAGGTGCGCGCTGCGCTTGCCCGCTGCGGACTCAAGAATGAGCATATTACACGTGCGCTGAATCAGTTGAGCGGTGGCGAGCAAGCCAAGGTGCGTCTGTGCAAGCTCTTGATGCGCGAAAGCAATTTCATCGCATTCGATGAACCGACGAATCACTTGGACGTCGTAGCCAAAGCGGAATTAAAGCGTGCGCTGCAAGCATTCAAAGGAACCATTGTCCTCGTTTCCCACGAACCGGACTTCTACGAGGATTGGGTAACCAAGACATGGGATGTTGAAGCCTGGTCAATGCAAAGCGCGAAATAATAGCGACGATTCATCTTACTATTCTTGAGATGGAGAAGTGACCGATGAACGAGAAGCCATCTAGAGGAACCTTTGGTGAAGTGTTCCTGACTGCATTGAAGCTTGGTTTGACGTCATTTGGCGGTCCGACGGCTCATATCGGATATTTCCGGGATGAATATGTGAATCGGAGACGGTGGTTAAGTGAGGGGGCCTTTGCCGATCTTACCGCCCTCTGCCAGTTCCTTCCTGGACCTGCCAGCAGTCAGCTTGGCATGGCAATTGGCATCGGTCGCGCTGGATTGCCGGGTGCTTTAGCGGCATGGCTAGGATTCTCGCTGCCATCCGCACTTGTGATGCTGTTCTTCGCATTTGCAGCAACCAATGTGGACGTCTACAATGCGGGGTGGCTGCAAGGGTTGAAGCTGGCTGCAGTAGCGGTCGTCGCATTGGCGGTATGGAGCATGAGCCGTACGCTGGCTCCCGACCTTCCGCGTGCGACGATGGCAATCGGCGCAGCAGGTGCCGCGTTGTTAATACCGGGTGCAGCGGGACAACTGCTGCCCCTGGTTGTATGCGCTATAACAGGCTTCCTCTTGTTCCGATCCTCCAAGAACACAGGGGCTGCGGCCCCTCTTCAAGAGGTGGAGAAGGACTTCGCCTTTAACCTGTATGTGTCCAAGAAGACCGCGTTGCTATCCGTTTTATCCTTTGTGCTGCTGCTGATCTTGCTTCCAACTGCCGTGCAGGTTTTGGATTCGCCCTTATTATCCTTAATGGATAGCGCTTACAGAGCGGGATCGCTTGTATTCGGAGGCGGGCATGTCATTCTTCCTATGCTGGAAAGCGAGCTGGTCGGTACTGGTTCCGGCAAGCTGTCTGCGGAAACTTTTACAGCGGGTTACGGAGCGGTTCAGGCTGTTCCGGGACCCTTATTCACCTTTGCTGCTTATCTCGGAGGCGCCATGGCTGGTGGTGTGCAGAGTGTGATCTACAGCGTGGCTGCATTGGCAGCTATCTTCTTGCCATCTTATCTGCTTCTGGCGGGAGCGCTGCCGTTCTGGCAAGCCATTCGCCGCAATCAACGGGCACAGGCTGCGCTAATGGGCATTAATGCGGCCGTAGTCGGTATTTTGCTGGCGGCTCTGTATGATCCGATCTGGCAGGATGCAGTAACATCGACGAGTCATTTTGTAATTGTCCTCCTTGTTTTTATGCTGCTGCATGTATGGAAGCGGCAGCCTTGGGAAGCGGTGCTCTTCTCCGCTATTGCCGGATGGCTTGTTTTATAGCGAGGCGGTTCTTGCTTGCAAATGGGGGAACGCTTCTTTATGATAGGAAAAAACAATGATCCATCCCCAAAAAGAAGAAGTCCAATGTAGAAGTGGGTGTACATATGAAGGAACGTGTTCTGGTCATTGAAGATGAAGATGGAATCGCTCGTGTTCTCCAATTGGAGCTTGAGCATGAAGGCTACACAGTAGGACGGGCAGCAGACGGACGAACGGGACTTGAGAAAGCGAGCTCCGGCGAGTGGGATCTGGTTCTGCTCGATGTCATGCTCCCGGCATTGAATGGAATAGAAGTGCTGAGACGGATCAGGCAAGCAGGCAATCCCATCCCGATCATCCTTCTAACAGCGCGAGATACGATCCCTGACAAGGTAAGCGGGTTTGAGCATGGGGCTAACGACTATTTGACCAAGCCGTTCGCTATGGAGGAGCTGCTTGCGCGTGTACGCAATTTATTGCGCATTTTTCAGCAGCAGCCCCGTGAGAGTGAAAGTCCGGATGTGCTGAAGGCCGCTGATTTATCCATTGAGCTGAGGACTCGCAAAGTAACCCGCAAGGAGCTGCCGATCGAGCTCACGCCGAGAGAGTTTGAGCTGCTCGTGTTTCTCGCGGAGAACAAGAATCAGGAGAAATCGAGGGAGGATATATTGTCCGAGGTATGGGGCTATGACTTCATAGGCGAGACGAATCTGGTCGACGTATATATCCGGTATTTGAGGCAGAAGATTGATAAGGGTTACCGACATAAGCTCATTCACACGGTTCGCGGAGTTGGATACATGCTTAAGGAGCCGGATGCATGACCTTACGAAGAAGGTTTACTTTTTTTACAATCTTTTGGTTAATTTTCATCTTAATTTTATTCAACATTTTTGTGTATTTGTTCGTCATAAAGATAACGATGCGCAGCGAGGAGCAGCTGCTCACGAATAAAGTGAATATTCTGCTCGAAGACCCCAAGATCAATGATCCCAATAAGCTCAATAGTCTGGAGCTGCTCCGTGACTATTATAATGTCAATGAACTGATGCGCATTGTTTTGCCGGGAGGGGCGGTTGCCAATATGCAGGGCTCCGACCCGGAGCTGCTGGCGCTTGCTCCGCAGTTCACGACAGAGTATGAGACGGGAATGAATTATCTTGAAGGCCGCCGGGTGCTCTACATGAAGGTGCCCTTGTATCAGGGCGACAAAATTATCGGCACGCTGGAAATGTACAGGAAGCTGACGCTGCTTGACAGCTACATTCAAGTGCTCGTCATTGCCCTGACAATAACCAGCTTCGGCGCTGTTTTATTCGCCATAATAGGAACGTATTGGTTCACTTCACGGCTGACATCGCCCATTCAGTATATGGTGCAGACGATGCGGGAGATTGATCGAAGCGGCAAGCTGAGGCAGATCGAGCTAAGCGGCAAGGAGCAGTCAGCGGAGCTGGAGCAGTTGGCTCGCGCCTTTAATCAGATGATCAATCGTCTTGAGCGGACCTTCGATCGGCAGAAGCAGTTTGTCGCTGATGCTTCGCATGAGCTCAAAACACCGCTCACCGTTATTAGCAGTTATGCAAACATGCTGAAGCGTTGGGGAAGAGATGATGAGAATGTGCGCGATGAAGCGATTGAGGCGATCAGCACGGAAGCGCAACGTCTGCAGAATCTCACCAAGTCGATGCTGGTTCTGGCGGAAGCAGAGCGGGAGGATTGGCTGAAGCTGGAGCGGTTCGATCTCGTGCAGCTTGCCGATGAGACAGCAGAAATGCTGAACGCGACCTTCGGACGGACAATTCGCGTGCATACGCCTAAGAGCGATGTTAAATTAATTGCGGACAAGGACAAAATAAGGCAGCTGCTTGTTATATTGCTGGATAATGCGCTTAAATACAGCAAAGAAGCGATTGATATTTCCATGCAAGTGGCGAAGGGAACTGTACGCATTTCCGTTGCGGACAAAGGGATTGGCATTCCTGAGGATGATATGCCGCTGCTGTTCGAAAGATTCTTTCGTGTGGACGGAGCAAGAAGCCGAACGACTGGAGGCGTTGGCCTGGGTTTATCGATTGCGAAGAGAATCGTGGACCTGCATGAGGGGAAGATCGATGTCTTTAGCAAAGCTGAGCACGGTACAACTATTACAGTCGTGCTGCCGCAAAGAAAATAACTGATTCCAGCATGGAATGGGGCTTTCCCGAAAGTTCTATTTGGAAATTTTGGTTCCCGTCAGGCGAAACAGGCGAAACGCCGGGGAACCTCCCAGGAACAATAACTTAGGGATAGCTCCATTCCCGCTGTGATCAGCTATTGATCGAACGGTTTGGTAGATAGACTACTTCACTCGGCGTGCGGTAATGTAATGGGAACTCCAATGCGAGGAGTTGAGATTGGAGAATCTGACGCCACCGCTGCCATAAGTGTGCAGTATGCGGTTGTTGCCGGCATAAATCGCCACATGGCCAATGCTTTTACCTGTACGCGCTGTGGAGAAAAAGACGAGATCCCCCTTCTTCAGATTCGCTCTGGATACATAACTCCCTCTGCTTGCTTGCGCCTTGGAAGTACGCGGGAGGGAAACGCCTATTTTCTTGAATACATATTGGGTAAAGGAAGAGCAGTCGAATACATATGTAATTCCCACCGGAGCTCCGAATCGGTAAGGCACGCCCAGATAGTTGTCACCAATGCTAATAATTTTGTTGGCAACGGAAGCGGTGGCTGCCTCTGCTTTAGGGGTATGTCCGATCGTAATAGTTGATAATCCGATAACAGCGCTTATACCAATCGTTGCTACTGTACGGATGAATCTGTTGTTCTTCGTTGTCATATTCTTGTTGTCCCTCCAAATTCATCGGTGTTGACTTGTCTGTCGGAAACCACTATATCAGAAAAAGTTGCTCCTAAACATTACCACGAAGAAGTGAATGGTAGTGTTTTCAAGCATTTGAGCATGTTTATTAGAAAACGATGAGAAATTTTTAATAGTAGGGGAGAAGGAATTGTGAAAATACGTGTTTGCGCGGTTCAGTACATGCTGGAGGACATCAGTAGCTTTCAACAATTCGCGGATCAGGCTGCCCATTATGTCAGGAATGCTTCGGAATATGGTGTGGAATTTATACTGTTCCCGGAATTCTTCACTACACAGCTTCTATCTATTCCTGACGGGGAGGGCAATGCGCTTGCGATAGACGATCTTCCGCAGTTCACTGAGCCGTATTTGGCGCTGTTCACGGGGCTGGCTGCCCAATATGGGATGCATATTGTCGGCGGCACACATGTTATAGATGCGGGTAACGGCAGGAAGCATAATGCTGCGCATTTGTTCTATCCCGATGGCCGTGTTGCAGTTCAAGCGAAGCTGCATATGACACCAACCGAGCGCGAAGAGTGGCATATGGACGCGGGCGATTCGCTTGCCGTATTCGAGACCGAGTACGGAACGGTTGCTATGCTGACCTGTTACGATATTGAGTTCCCCGAGATTGTAAGAATGGCTCGGGCTAGGGGAGCGGACATCATCTTCTGCCCTTCATGCACAGATGACCGCCATGGCTTCTATCGTGTTCGTTACTGCTGTCATGCGCGAGCTGTTGAGAATCAGATCTATATTGTAACGACCGGAACTGTAGGCTCGCTGCGCAAGGTTGATTTCATGAGGGCTAATTATGGGCAAGCTGCTATTATATCGCCTAATGATATCCCGTTTCCGCCAGCTGGCATTATTAGCGAGGGTGTCATAAATGATGACATGCTTATTGTAGCCGACTTGGATTTGCAGCTGCTGGCTGATGTGAGGGCAGCAGGCTCTGTCACGACATGGCGGGACCGGAGAACGGATCTTTACAGGGATTGGTAGGTCAATGGTTGCAAGGCGGAACGTTGAAGGAGAGTACGATGCACAAAGAGCTGATCGTCTACGTATCCGGCAAGCCGGAGCGGATTGTTATTCGCAACTACACGAGGGATGACCTGCAGGGCATGATCGCGATCCAGCAGCAAAGCTTCCCGCCGCCATTTCCGTCTGAGCTTTGGTGGAATGAGCTGCAGCTGCTGGAGCATGTGGCGCGCTTTCCTGAGGGAGCGTTGTGCGCGGAAGCAGACGGAAGGCTTATCGGATCGATGACCGGCCTTCTTGTCGATGGTACAGCGGCTGTGGGGAACCACAGCTGGGAAGAGATCACGGACGGAGGGTATATCCGTAATCATAACCCGGCTGGCGATACGCTTTATGTCGTTGATCTGTGTGTTATTCCTGCCTATCGCAAGGCTGGAATCGGCAAATGGCTGATGCAGTCCATGTTCGAGGTGGTTGTTCATCTCGGACTGAACAGGCTGGTGGGCGGGGGGCGCATGCCAGGCTATCATCGCTATGCGAATGAAGCGACTGCACAGCAATACTTGGACCGCGTAGTGGCTGGGGAATGGCATGATCCCGTGATCACTTTCCTGCTGCGCTGCGGAAGAATGCCTGTTGGTGTGGCGCAGCATTATCTGGAAGATGAAGAATCCTGCCATTATGCAGCAATCATGGAGTGGAGAAATCCCTTTGCAACGATGAGGAGGCAATAAGATGGAATATATCCGCATACAATCCATTCAGGATCCGCTGTTTCAACGCATGCATGAGTTAATGGGCAACGTGTTTCCTCCCGAGGAAGTGTTGGCGGCAGACAAATGGAAGGAACCGCTGGAGGATGAAGGGATACATGTCTATGCTGCCGTATTGGATGGGGAGGTTGTCGGCGCTACGGAATACCGGTATTATCCCGACATGCGTGTAGCGATGACCGATTTTACCATTATTGGCCGTCCCAATTCAGGCATTGGCCGATTCCTGCTGCGCAAACGCGAGAAGGACATTGCCAGGCTGGCATCGGCAAGCGGAACGGTGGCAATCGGTATGTTCGCAGAGATCTATAATCCGCAGCAAGTCGATTATGGGTTTGGCGGTGTGGCGGCCATGAATCCCTACGTGCGTCGTGAAGTATTATCGCATATCGGCTATCAACGGCTGGATTTCGCTTATGTTCATCCATCCTGGGAGGAGAACGGGGAAGCGGTAGAGGGGCTTGATCTTTGTTTTCTGCCAGAGGATGAAACGATGACGGCATTGCCGGCTTCGCTTGTGACAACATTTCTGGAGCGTTATTATACGGCTCTTCCGAATAAGCCGGCTGCATGGCATGAGATGATTGCGCTGCTGAAACGGGAACAATCTATTAAGCTGAAACCAATTTGATGGTATTTGCAGCTGCGGGAGGGTTATGGCTATGACAACTGCGATCACGTTCTGGGGTACGGGTGATTCTGCGGGAGTGCCCCGTGTGTTCTGCGAATGTGCAATTTGCACGGAAGCGAGAGATACAGGGGTAAATCGGCGTTACCGGTCGCTTGTCCATGTCGATGACCCTGAATTCGGGTCTATGCTGATCGATTGCGGACCCGATTGGCGCGGGCAAATGGAACGGGCTGGCAAAAGGCGAATCGAACGGATTTTGATCACGCATGCGCACTTTGACCATATCGGCGGCCTTCCTGAATGGGCGGATATGTGCCGCTATCTGGGGATTAAAGGCGAAGCCTATGCGATGCCGGATGTCATTGGCGATATTGGGGTGCGTTTCCCCTGGATTCATAATCAGATTGCCTTCATACCGATTGAAGGTCCGCTCCAATTTGGAGGATGGACTGTCGGCTGCTGGAGGGTCAATCACGGGAAGAACGGGCATGCGTATGCATTCCGATTCTCTCACAATCCTTCCGGGCGCTCGTGGGCTTACTGCTCGGATGCGATTGCGCTGACGGATGAGCAGCAGCAGCCGCTCCACGGGCTTAATGTCCTCATATTAGGCACCAATTTCTACAAGGAACCGTTCGCCGTTGAGACACGATCGGTCTATGATGTGGTCGAAGCGCTGGATTGCCTTCAGATATGGAAGCCGGATCGCGCAATATTCACGCATTTGTCCCATGACATTGATCTGCGCCGCAGTTATCCGCTGCCTCCTGCTGTTGAATTTGCGCGTACGGGTACTGTGATTTCTGTCTAAGGGCGGAATGCCCTTGACGCTGAAGTCTGATATCGGTATGATTAACCTATCTTAATGTGCAAGGGGAAATTTTAATGTTTGCTGGTGTTCTTAACTCGTAATTGGATAAGCGAGACTGTGAATGAATGCAGAGTATAGAGAATCATGCCCGACTTTCTGTGGATGTCTGGTTTATTCGCTGTATCTCATCACTCCTTCTCGCCCTGAGTTAAGAACATGACGATTTCCGCCTGCAATACGGCAGAAAGGCGTGCTCTTAGAGCACGCCTTTCTTTATTCCTACAGTTATACAGCGAGCACCGCTTCATGAGATGAATGCGGTGCCGCATAACTGTATGTTTGCCGTATATACGAACAGGAGCGGGACGCGATTATGCGTTCTGCTCCTGTTTTTTTTGTACCCAATAGGAGATACGAGGAGGATTACCAAATGAACGAGCATAGCTTGAAGAGATTGGAATACGACAAAATAAAGGTTAAATTGTTGGAATTTACGCTGTCCGCATCCGGCAGGGCGCTTGCTGAAGCTCTTAGCCCAAGCACGAATGATGCCCAGGTCAAAGCATGGTTGAACGAGACCGAGGAGGCAGCGCGGCTGCTTGCTGCAGGGGCGAGTGTGCCGTTATCTTCCATGGATGGAATGGAGCCTTTTATTGCGCTGCTTGGCAAAGGAAAGATCTATTCGGAGCAGGAGCTTCAGGCATTGTCCGCATGGCTTAGCGCTGTCGCGCAAATGAAGCGGTATATGGATTCGAAGCGGTTTATTGCCCCGACGATAAGCGGCTACGGTGATTCCATGCAGGATTGCCCGCAGCTGCGTACAGAAATTGACCGCGCCATTCGCCATGGCGTGTTGACAGATGGGGCAAGCAGCTCGCTCGCTCATATTCGCCGGCAGATCGCTGTAGCAGAGGATCGAATTGAGCGCAGGCTCAATGGACTGCTCAGCAAATATAAATCCGCTCTGCAGGAGCAACTTGTCAGTAAGCGAAACGGACACTTCGTTATCCCAGTGAAGCGCGATTACCGCAAACAGGTGCCGGGTACAGTATGGGATCAATCGGCAAGCGGGCAAACGCTGTTCGTGGAGCCGGTTGATGTTGGCGAGCTTCAAGGAGAATGGCAGCTGTGGAAAGCGGAAGAGGAGCGGGAGCGTACGATTATTCTGGCCGGATTGTCAGAGCTGGCCGAGCAGCATGAACAGCAGCTCAGATGGAATATGGAGGCGATGGCTTCGTTTGATTTCATCTTCGCCAGAGCCAAGCTGGCACTCACCTATGACGGGATTGCCGTGAAGCTGGCTGACAGACCCTATGTCAAGCTGGCAGGAGCGAAGCATCCTCTGCTCGGCACAGGGTGTGTGCCGCTTCATGCAGAGCTTGGAGGGGAGTGGAATCAACTGATCATCACGGGTCCCAACACGGGAGGCAAGACGGTAACGCTGAAGACGATCGGGCTGCTTGCGCTTATGGTTCAATCCGGCTTGCTCGTCCCGGCAGGAGAGGGGACGACGTTCGGCATTTTCCAGCATATTATGGCGGATGTTGGCGACGGTCAGAGTATTGAGCAATCGTTGAGTACCTTCTCTGCTCATATGGCCAGCTTGAAGGACATTCTGGGCGCAGCAAATGGGCGATCACTCGTTCTGCTGGATGAATTGGCTGCGGGAACAGATCCAGGCGAAGGTATTGCATTATCGATAGCGGTTCTGGAGGAATTGCTGGAACGTGGGACGCTGACGGCAGCGACGACACATTTTAACGAGATTAAACGTTTTGCTTCGCGGACAGAGGGCTGCATCAATGCTCGTATGACCTTTCATCCAGAAACGTTAGAGCCGCTTTATCAGCTTGAGATCGGCGAAGCCGGGGACAGCTTTGCCTTTGCTATTGCGAGAAGATTCGGCCTTCCGGAGCGGCTTGTTCGCCGGGCAGAGGAGAAGGTTGCATCCTATCGGAATTGGGGCGGGGAGGACTCCAATAACAATCGGCCAGCCAATATACAAAGTTTGGGAGAGCCTGCAGCTGAAGTGCCGGATAAGGGACAATCGGCAGCTGCGAAAAAGACGAGGAGGCCAGCTGCAAGCAAGGAGAGTGGAGCCGCAGGAAGTGAAGGGGCAAGCAAACCGGCCCAGCGTCCATTCCAGGTCGGCGATTGTGTCTGGATTTACCCGCTGCGCAGAACAGGCATCGTCTACCGTCCGGCTAATGAGCGGGGGGAAGTTATCGTGCAGGTGGAGAAGAGGAAGCTGACCTTCAACCGGAAACGGCTGTCTCTATACATTGCCAGCAAGGAGTTGTATCCCGGTGATGATTATGACATGGATATTGTGTTCGAATCCAAGGAGAATCGCAAGCTGAGAAATCTGATGGGGAGAAAATATGTCCCCGGACTAACGATTGTCTCACCGCCGGAAGAGCAGCAAGACTAAGTAGGGCTGTCCCATAAGCAGATTATTTATTGTTTCTGGGAGGTTCTCCGGCGTAGCCTTTACTTTCTCCAAGTGTGGTTTGAAGGCAGCGTGACAGAGTAAGATTCCTGCGAATGTGCATGAATTTCGGTTGCAGGGCACCATAATGGTTAAATTCCTGCGATCATGCATGAATTTGAAGGAAAATCGGCCGATAATGGGGAACGAAGGTAAAATACCTGCGCGCTGGCAGGCATTTTACCTTTATGGGGCCAGAAGCGAGCAAATACATGCCGTTTCGTATGTTTCGCCCAACTCGCAACTCGCAACTCGCATTGGTAACCGAAATTTCCAAAAAGGACTTTCGGGACAGCCGCATCCTGTGAATGAGTGGTCAAAAGTTCAGGCGTTAATCCCGGCTTTCGATAACGAGCAGCAGTCCATCCCGAATCGAGATCGTGCCGCGATCGTGCAACAGCACATTGCTGATGCCAAGAGATTGGCCGATCTCCAGGGAGGCATCGGTCAACGGATACTGAAATCCGACCAGAGTAATGCCTGTAACTTGTGTCGAGAGCGGCAGCAGGGACACATAGGACCGATGCGGGCTGCGTTCAAGCTCGACCATGCCATCAATGAGCCGAATCGTATTATGCTCGTCCATAATAAGGGCTGCAATGCCCTGCTCAATGGCCGAGCGCAGCAGATGGACGTTCGCTAAGGAATGGTCGAACCTTGTGCCGAGCGCGCCGAGCAGCACGATCTCATCCGGCTGCTGCCCAAGTGCTTGCCGGAATGCAAGCTCGGTATCCGTGTAGTCTTTATCAACGGGGTCGCAATCGTATGTTTCTGTGCTAGCCTGCCGTATCGCAGCGAGCTGCTCCCCTGTAACAGAGTCAAAGTCGCCTAATGAAAGATCCGGGCGGAACCCGTGCTTAACCAGGAATAATGCGCCGCTATCCGCGCCATAAAGCGTATCGCCTTCTTGTATATGTTCCAGCGCCCATTCACCGAGACGGCCGCCCGTAAAGATTAGTATGCGGTTGTTGCCCATCGGCAGATCGTTCCTCTCTATAAGACAAATCTTACGTCAGTATACCCGCGCGCGAGTCTGTTGACCAGCATGAATATAGGCGAAAATGCAAAAGCTGATGATTGCCGGAGCTGGCCAGGAATTACGCTTCATGAAGCAGGACGAGCCGGACTGAATATTTTTCGCTTGCCGATTCTGATTCGCACAGCTAAAATGAGATAGGATTTGAATCGGACATGATTTGAGCAATTGCGGGGCTTGCTTGTGAAAGGAATCTCCATAATCGCCAAATCTGTAAGCGGAGGCATCATGAGGTGAACTGGCACTTGGACATGGATATCTTCACGATATTCAGTGTGATTGGTACGATCGCTTTTGCAGTGAGCGGCGCGATTGTAGCAATGGAAGAGGAGTACGATATTTTGGGCGTCTACGTACTGGGGCTTGTTACGGCCTTCGGCGGGGGGGTTGTACGCAATTTGCTCATTGACGTTCCGGTTACGACGTTATGGACACAGGGGCCCCTGCTCAAAACCGCGATAATCGCGATGACGATTGCGTTCATACTCCCGGTCAGGTGGATACAGCGATGGCAGAGAAGCGAGGCGTTCTTTGATGCAATCGGCCTGTCGGCGTTCGCCATTCAAGGAGCGCTGTACGCAACTGGCAAGCATCCGCTCAGCGCAGTTATCGTTGCAGCGATGCTGACGGGAATAGGCGGCGGAATGATTCGGGATGTGCTGGCCGGCCGCAAGCCGCTCGTGCTGAGAGACGAAATCTATGCGGTATGGGCAATGGCGGCAGGTGCAGTAATTGGTCTCGGCTGGTTCCAGACACCGTGGGAACTGCTTATGCTGTTCGTAATTGTCATTATTTTTCGAATGCTGTCGGTTAAGTACAAATGGAGGCTGCCACGACGCTCGCTCAAATATGCATTGTCGCAATCCATTCACTCTGAGGAGCGGCGTGCAGCAGCGGCAGCTGCAATAGATGAACAGAAGAAGGGGAATTCAGCATGATCTCGGTATTGTTCGTATGTCTTGGCAATATTTGCCGGTCGCCTATGGCGGAAGCGGTATTCAAGCATCAACTGTTGGAGCAGGGCCTGGAGGGCGTGATAACGGTTGATTCAGCGGGAACAGGGGACTGGCATATCGGCAAGCAGCCGCATGAAGGAACTCGAAGCCTGTTGGATCAGTATGGCGTTTCCTATGAAGGGATGCGCGCGCGTCAAGTGCGTTTGACAGATTACAATGAGTTTGACTATATCGTCTGCATGGACAGCAACAATGAGCGGGACGTCCGCCAGCTGTTCGGCAGCAAATCCGACGGCAATGCGAAGGTGTTCAAATTTATGAGTTTGCTGCCCGAGAAGAAATGCGATGATGTACCCGATCCCTATTATACAGGCAACTTTGAAGAGGTATACCAGCTTGTGGAACAAGGATGCAAGCGGCTGATGGCCCGGATTCAGGAGGAACAGCTGAGCCGGGAGGGCGTATAAGGGATGATGAATAACCGTTCACCACACAGGGGCAGCTAAGCTGAGACCCCTGCGGTGAACGGTTTTTATTATTGTTATGCCCCTCATGCTGGCGGCGGTTAGGAATCAGAGTCAATAAAGGTTTGCAGCGCTTCGGGAATCATCCGCTGCCAGAAGCCCCATGCATGCTGGCCTTCATGCTCGCTGTAGTGCAGAGTGGCATTTTTGCTTTCCAGAATTTGCTTCATCTCACGATTCATCGCGACAAAATCATAGATGCCGCGGTCGGTCTCGTAAGCTGTTTCCTGCAGTCCAACGATCATGTACATCGTTAACCAGCCCAGATCGCCGGTCTCGGATGCAATGGTGCAGGATGAGGGATAATAAGCCCCGGATAGCGAGATGATTTGATGGAACAGATCAGGATAGGCGAGAGCAATGTGCAGAGATACCGTTGCGCCTAGCGAGTCTCCGGCGAGCACGCGCTGAGAAGGCTCGCGCCGAACCGGATATTTGCCCTCAATAAACGGGATAAGTTCTTCCCCGAAGAAGGTGGTGTATTGGTTATGCCGTGCACCGTCAGCCGCATATTCATCCGTGCGCTTGCTCTTGTCTACCTCAACGCCGACGATAAGGAAGGGCTCGAGTCCCTCGTCGAGAATCATCCGGTTGGCGATTGTGGCAATTCTGCCGAAGTTGAAGAAATCCTCCCCATCCTGACAGTAAACGACCGGATAGCTTAGCAATTCATTGTAACCGGGCGGAAGGTAGACTCGCAGATCCCTGGAGCCTTCAGGAAGATGCGTGCTGGGCACCGTTTCCTTATTGATGGTGCGTTTGAGATAGCGGTTGTCGGTCATTTGTGAAATTCTCCTTTCAATCTTGCATGGTTTGCGCCTGTTGTGGGTAAACAAAAGGGAGATCAATAGCTCGCTGATGCGGCATATGCTGATGGTGTTGTATTATGCTGTTATATAAAAATCGATATACTGTTACATATACAATCTGAGGTCAAAAGTGAATGAAAGTGTGAAAAACCACGGGTTTTACTATTTTATACTTTGACCATAAACAGAAAACAGGGTTATAATCATTCTATAACAGAGACTCGACGTTTTACAAATATTTTACTGAGGTGAACGATCATGAGTAAGCTGCCTTACGAAGTTCAGACGGAGCCGGTTCTGCCGTTGTCCGTGCTTTCTCCAGAAGGTGAAATCGTTAATCCGGATTTGATGCCGGCTTTGACGGACGATCAACTGAAAGAAATTATGTACCGCATGGTATTCACTCGTACATGGGACGAACGCGCAGTTAATCTCGGAAGACAAGGGCGTCTTGGATTCTATGCTCCGGTTTCCGGACAAGAAGCTTCTATGGTCGGCAGTGAGTATGCGCTTAACAAGGATGACTTTGTATGTCCGGGTTACCGCGATATGCCGCAGATCGTATGGCATGGCTTGCCGCTGTATCAAGCATTCCTCTACTCCCGCGGCCATCAGCACGGCGGACAAATTCCTGAGGGCGTTAATGTTCTGATGCCACAGATTATTATCGGAGCGCAAATTCTCCACGCTACTGGCGTAGCGATGGCATTCAAGAAACGGAATGAGAAGCGCGTAGCGATCACTTATACAGGTGATGGCGGTTCCTCGGAAGGCGATTTCTACGAGGGCCTTAACTTTGCTGGCGTATTCAAGCTTCCTGTTATCTACTGTGTGCAGAATAACGGATATGCGATTACGACACCTTTCGAGAAGCAGACAGCTGCCCTGTCTATCGCTCACAAAGCGGTAGCCGCAGGCATCAAGGGCGTTCAGGTTGACGGCATGGATGTACTTGCTGTTATTAAAGCCGTTTCCGACGCAGCAGAGCGCGGCCGCAATGGCGAGGGCGCGACTTTGATCGAGCTTCTGACTTACCGTTTCCGTCCGCACTCCATGGCGGATGACACGTCCAAATACCGGACGAAGGAAGAAGAAGCAGAATGGAGCTTGAAAGATCCGCTCACTCGTTTTGCCAAATTCCTCGAGAAGAAGGGTCTATGGTCGGATGAGGATACAGCGCGTGTGAAAGAAGAAGCGAAAGCGGCTGTTAACGAGAACATCAAGAAAGCCGAAGCGACTGAGAAAATGACAGTTAGCGGACTGATCGATTCCATGTTCGAATCGACTCCGCAATACTTAGAAGAGCAAAAAGCCGATTTTCAATAATGGGTTGACATATAGCTAGACCGGGTAAAACTCTTGGAGGAGGATCTTCGACAATGGCTCAAATGAATATGAAAGAAGCGATACGCGACGCGATGCGCGTAGAGTTGAAAAACGATCCCAACGTTCTTGTTTTCGGTGAAGACGTCGGTAAAGTCGGTGGAGTATTCCGCGCGACGGAAGGTCTGCAAGGCGAGTTCGGCGAAGATCGCGTGTTTGATACGCCGCTTGCTGAATCTGCAATTGCAGGTATGGCGGTAGGGATGGGCATTCAAGGCTTCCGTCCAGTAGCCGAGATTCAATTTGTCGGCTTCATCTATGAAGCTCTTGACCAAATGTTCATTCAAGCTGCTCGCATGCGTTACCGTTCCGGCGGCCGTTACAATTCGCCAATCGTATTCCGCACTCCGTTCGGCGGAGGCGTTAAAGCTGCCGAGCTTCATACAGATTCACTCGAAGGGCTCGCGATTCAAACACCGGGCATTAAAGTTATCGTTCCTTCGAATCCTTATGACGCGAAGGGATTGCTTGTATCGGCAATTCGCGACAACGATCCGGTCTTCTTCATGGAGCACTTGAATCTGTACCATGCATTCCGTCAGGATGTGCCTGAGGAGGCATACACAGTGCCAATCGGCAAAGCTAATGTTGTCCGTGAAGGCAGCGATGTTACGATCATCGCCTATGGCATGATGGTTCACACAGCGGTTAAAGCAGCTGAAGAGCTGGAGAAGAGCGGCGTGAAGGCAGAGGTTATCGATCTTCGCACGTTGTTGCCGCTTGATATCGATACGATTGTAGCTTCGATTCAGAAGACGAACCGCGCGATTGTAGTTCAAGAAGCGCAGAAGACGTCCGGGGCTGCAGCAGAAATTATCGCACAAATCAATGAGAAGGCTATTCTTCATCTTGAAGCGCCTGTACTGCGTGTGGCAGGACCGGATACGGTATATCCGTTCGCTCAGGTGGAAGATGCTTGGCTGCCAAACCCTGCTCGTGTGATCGCAGCAGTGAACAAAGTATTGGAATTTTAGTACGGCTATTATAGATGCTTTAATTATTCAAGGCATGTCGTCAAGATCGAGATGAGGGAGGTCACGTCACGTGGCGAAATTCGAGTATCGTTTTCCGGAGCTGGGCGAAGGGCTGCATGAGGGCGAAATTATTAAAATGCACATCAAGCCAGGCGATACGGTAACGGATGAAGACATCATTATGGAAGTACAGAACGACAAGGCGATCGTAGAGGTGCCTTGTCCAGTGAACGGCAAAGTGCTGGAAGTGCTAGTGAAGGACGGACAAGTATGCCATGTTGGCGAAGTTGTCGCTGTTATTGATGCAGAGGGCGAGGTTCCAGAGCAAGCGGCTCCAGCGGGCGACAGCCACAGCAGCGCTCCGGCTCCGGCACAGGCTGCCAAGCCGGCTGAATCAGAGCTGCCTAAGACCAGTGCAGCGGATACAGCGAAGGATGCAGCGCCACAGGCAGCAGCACAAGGAGCAGCGCCTGCGAAGTCAAGCGGCGGTCTTGTGCTAGCAACACCGAGCGTGCGCAAATATGCTCGCGAGAAGAGTGTGGACATCGCGGCTGTTAGCGGTTCCGGCAAGAACGGACGCATTACACGCGAGGACATCGATGGATATGCAGCGGGCGGCGGTGCAGCTGCACCGAAAGGTGAAGACGCAGCAGCTGTTGCGGCTCAAGGCGCAGGAGAAGCGAAGCCTGCTCAAGCAAGCACTGTGGTTGGCGACCGTACCGAGGAGCGTGTTCCTTTCAAAGGCATCCGCAAAGTCATTGCGAACGCCATGTCCAAATCGGTCTACACAGCTCCACATGTTACGATTATGGACGAAGTGGACGTTACCGAGCTCGTTGCGCTCCGCACGAAAGCGAAGCCGCTTGCCGAGAAGAAGGGCGTCAAGCTGACTTACTTGCCATTCATCGTGAAGGCGCTTGTTGCGGCATGCCGCCAATTCCCGATTATGAATGCCATGCTGGATGAAGAGAAGCAGGAGATTGTATACAAGAAGTACTATAATATCGGAATTGCTACAGATACGGACAACGGTCTGATCGTTCCGGTCATTGCGGATGCGGATCGCAAGAACGTGTGGATGGTTGCGGAGACGATCAAGGATCTGGCAACACGCGGACGCGACGGCAAGCTGTCGGGCAGCGAGCTCAAGGGCAGCACGATTACAATTACCAATATCGGTTCCGCGGGCGGCATGTTCTTCACGCCGGTCATCAACTTCCCTGAAGTTGCAATTCTCGGAACAGGACGTATAACGGAGAAGCCGGTTGTGAAGAATGGAGAGATTGTTATCGCTCCAGTTATGGCACTGTCCCTTAGCTTCGACCACCGTCTGATCGACGGCGCAACAGCTCAGAATTTCATGAATTATATCAAGCAACTGCTGGCAGACCCGCAATTGCTTGTAATGGAGGTGTAACCCAATGGTAGTAGGTGACGCTTCACTGGATATTGATACTCTAGTCATTGGTGCAGGACCAGGCGGTTACGTAGCGGCGATTCGTGCCGCTCAGCTTGGACAGAATGTTCTTGTTGTGGATAAAGCTTATGTCGGCGGCGTATGCCTGAATGTAGGCTGTATTCCTTCCAAGGCGCTCATTTCCGCATCCCATCAATATGAATCCATCGGCCATGCTTCCCAGTTCGGCATTACCGCTTCTGATGTGAAGGTTGAATGGAGCAAAGTGCAGGAGTTCAAGAATGGCGTTGTGAAAAAGCTGACAGGCGGCGTTGCATCGCTGCTCAAGGCGAACAAGATCGAGTACTTCAGCGGCGAAGTGATGTTCATCAACGAGAACGAGGCTCGTGTCTTTAATGATCAGGAAGCGCCTCGTTACCGGTTCAAGAACTGTATTATCGCGACGGGTTCCCGTCCGATCGAGCTGAAGGCATTCCCGTACGGCGGCCGTATCGTGTCCTCGACCGAAGCGCTGTCGCTGCCTGAGATTCCTAAGAGCCTGATCGTTATCGGCGGCGGCTATATCGGTGTTGAGCTCGGACAAATGTATGCCCGCTTCGGCACGAAAGTAACGATCATCGAGGGCTCCGATACGATTCTTCCGGGCTTCGATAAGGATATGTCTTCTCTTGTAGCCAAGAAGCTTAAGGGCTCACAGGCAGAGATTGTGACCGGCGCACAAGCGAAGAGCGCGGAGCAGACGGACAAAGATGTTACGGTTACTTACACGGTAGGCGGAGAAGACAAGCAAGTGACGGCTGATTATCTGCTCGTTACTGTTGGCCGCCGTCCGAATACGGATGGCGAGCTTGGCCTTGATCTGATCAATATCAAAATGACTGATCGCGGTCTGATTGAAGTCGATGAGCAATGCCGTACGAACATCCCGCATATTTTCGCAATTGGCGATATTATCGATGGGCCTGCGCTTGCGCATAAAGCGATGTACGAAGGCCGCGTAGCAGCCGAGGTCATTGCCGGACAGCCGAGCAAGATCGATTACAAGTGCATCCCGCTTGTCGTATTTTCTGATCCGGAATGCTCCAGTGTCGGCTACAGCGAGAAAGAAGCGAAGGATAAAGGCCATAATGTGAAGGTTGGCAAATTTCCTTTCAACATCAATGGACGCGCGCTGTCCCTTGGCGTCAAAGAGGGCTTCGTGAAAGTGATCGCAGATGCTGACAACGGGCTTGTTCTCGGTGCTCAGATTGCTGGTATTGAAGCATCCAACATGATTGCCGAGCTAGGTCTTGCAATCGAAATGGGCGCAACGCTTGAGGATATTGCACTTACGATTCATGCGCATCCGACGCTGGGAGAGATCGTTCTCGACGCAGTCGAAATGGCGCTTGGTCATCCTATACACGCGATTGGCAAGTAAGCAAAGTTTAGAGACATGAGAGCTTGGAGGTCACGCCGCTGTTGCAGCGGCTGGCCTCTTTTCTGATTCCTATACGATGACAGGGGGCATACCGGCATGGAACGGGAGAGCAGACGTGCAAGTGAATCACGTTCGATAATGACACAGCTTATTTTTCCATCCGACACGAATTATCATGGGACGATGTTTGGCGGTAAAGTGATGGAATATATGGATAAAATAGCGGCGATTACCAGTATGCGTCATGCCCGTAAACCTGCTGTTACTGTCTCGACGGATAGTCTGGATTTCGTTGCGCCGATTCGGGTGGGCGATGTGATTGAGGTGGAGGCTTATGTTACGTGGACCCGCAAAAGCTCGATGGAGGTTTATGTAAAGGTAGTGGCTGAAAATGTATATACGGGCGAGAAAACGACCGCGGTAACAGCATTCTTCTCCTTCGTGGCGTTAGACGAGAATGGAAGGCCAACGCTGGTTCCTATCGTGATTCCAGAGAGCGAGGAGGAGAAGGCGCTGCATGCCTCGGCCCCGGGCCGTTATGAGCAGCGGATGGCGCGGAAGCAGGAAAGGGAGGACGCTCGCTAAACAGCATGCGAAGGCCGGGAGTTTGTTTGCTCGTCAGATTGCGCGTTAGATGGTAGAATGTTAGAACAATCAACTTTAGAGTTAACGTAATTGCAGGAGAAGGGGGTTTCATCTGCTTTGAGATCATATTTGGACTTGCTGCAGGATGTGCTTGATAATGGGATCGTCAAAGAGGATCGGACGGGAACGGGAACGGTGTCTGTATTCGGCAGGCAGCTGCGCTTCGATCTGAGCAAAGGGTTTCCGCTTGTCACAACCAAAAGGATGCATGTGAAATCGATCATTCATGAACTGCTCTGGTTTCTCATGGGAGATACGAACGTCCGTTATTTGCAGGAGAATGGCGTGCGGATATGGAATGAATGGGCGGATGAGAACGGCGATCTGGGCCCGGTGTATGGCTCCCAGTGGCGCGCGTGGGAGGCGCCGGATGGACGAAGAATTGACCAAATTGCCGGCGTCATCGATTCGATCAAGCGCAATCCCGATTCACGGCGACATATCGTCAGCGCATGGAATGTCGCTGAGATTGACAATATGAAGCTGCCTCCGTGCCATTTTGTGTTCCAGTTCTATGTGGCGGGCGGCAAATTATCCTGTATGCTGACAATGCGCTCTTCCGATACGTTCCTGGGGCTGCCTTTCAATATTGCGCAATATGCTCTCCTCACACATATGATTGCACAGCAGTGCGATCTGGAAGTTGGGGAGTTTATATATTCAGGTGCGGACGTTCATATCTACAGCAATCATATCGAGCAGGTCAAGCTCCAGTTGACGAGAGAGCCGCTCCCGCTGCCGCAGCTTGTAATTAAGCGCAAGCCGGCGTCCATCTTTGAGTATAAGTTTGAAGATTTCGAAATTCTCCATTATGAGCATCATCCGACGATTAAGGCAGAGGTAGCGATCTAGACAGAAAGGGGGCTGCTGCGCATGAGCATTACGCTAGTAGCTGCGATGGCTCATAATAACGTCATCGGCATTAATAATCAACTGCCATGGAAGCTGCCGGCTGAGATGGCGCACTTCCGCCGATCAACAATAGGCAGAGCCGTTCTAATGGGCCGCAAAACGTTCGAATCGCTCGGACGGCCGCTCAAGGACCGCCGGAATATCATACTGACCCGCGATCCCAACTGGCATGCAGAGGGCTGCGAGGCCGTCCATACCGTCGAGGAGGCATGTTCCCTTCTGGCTGATCATAGTGACCAGGAGCAGGAACTCGTCGTTATCGGCGGGGAACAGGTCTACAAGCAATTCCTTCCTTTCGCTGACAAGCTGCTGGTGACCAAGGTGGATGCCGATGTTGAAGGCGATGCATTCTTTCCTGCCTTTGATGCTGCCGATTGGCGTTTGGTTGAAGAAATCTCTCATGAACGGGACGAGAAGAACAGCTATGATTTCAAAATTTGCACTTATGTACGCAATACGGTGTCGAAAAATTAGAATTTTATGCCAGTCTATGACGAATGATATGTATTAAAGTGCAAATTATTATACGGAAAATCCATTTAACGGTTGATGTGCAATTGCTACGATTATATAGATGCTTTGCTCTCAATGGCAAAGTTTGATATTGATAAAATCAGCAATTCTCGATATATTTTTTAGAGAGAGAGTTTCGAGCGTACCTTGCACAAAGAGATGGAGGATAAGCGATCATGTCAACACCTACTGGATTCATGGACTTTAAACGCGAGCTGCCCACTGACCGCGATCCGCTTGATCGGATAAAGGATTGGGGAGAATTTCATAAGCATTTCAGCGATGACCAATTGCGTACTCAAGGAGCGCGCTGCATGGACTGCGGCACGCCATACTGTCATACAGGAATGGAGCTTAGCGGCGGGACGTCCGGCTGCCCGGTCAACAATCTTATTCCAGAGTGGAACAACCTGATCTACCGCGGACTATGGCATGAAGCGCTGGAGCGTTTGCACAAAACGAACAATTTCCCTGAGTTTACCGGCCGAGTCTGTCCTGCGCCTTGCGAAGGATCATGTACAGTTGGCCTGATCGGCGACGCGGTTACGATTAAGACGATTGAGCAAGCAATTATCGATAAGGGCTTCGACGAAGGCTGGGTCGTGCCTCACCCTCCTAAAGTGCGTACAGGCAAGCGCGTCGCTGTTGTAGGTTCTGGACCTGCTGGCCTCGCGGCTGCGGCTCAGTTGAATAAAGCAGGGCATACGGTAACGGTCTATGAGCGTGCGGATCGTATCGGCGGCTTGCTGATGTATGGAATCCCGACAATGAAGCTGGAGAAGCATGTCGTTCAGCGCCGTGTTGATCTGCTGGCAGCGGAAGGGATTACTTTCGTTACGAATACCGAGATCGGCAAGGATATTCCAGCAGACCAGCTGATGAACGAGTTTGATGCTGTTGTCCTGTGCGGCGGCGCAACGAAAGCCCGTGAGGTCGATATTGAAGGCCGCGATTTGAAGGGCGTTCATCTGGCAATGGATTACTTGAACGGCACAATCAAGAGTTATCTGGACTCCAATCTGGAGGACGGCAATTATATTTCCGCCAAAGACAAGGATGTAATTGTTATCGGCGGCGGCGATACCGGTACGGACTGTGTAGCGACAGCGCTTCGCCATGGCTGCAAGTCGGTCACGCAATTCGGTACTCATGCCAAAGCGCCATTGGAGCGTGATCAAATCAACAATCCTTGGCCAGAATTCCCGAATGTCTATACGCTGGACTATGCGCAAGAGGAAGCGAAAGCTCTCTACGGCGAAGATCCGCGTGCTTTCTCTGTACTGACGAAGAAATTCGTTGGTGACGAGAACGGCAACCTGAAGGAATTGCACACGGTTCAAATTGAACGCACTGTCGATGAAACAGGCCGGAAGATCTACAAGGAGATTCCAGGCACGGAGAAAGTATGGCCGGCAGACATCGTCATGATTGCAATCGGCTTCGAAGGCCCGGAGAACTCCATTATTAATCAGCTCGGTCTTGAACAGGATCGCCGTTCCAATGTGAAGGCTTCTTACGGAGATTACCGCACAAGTGTAGACAAAGTGTTCGCGGCTGGTGATATGCGTCGTGGTCAAAGTCTTGTCGTGTGGGCAATCAATGAAGGCCGTGAAGCGGCTCGTGAGGTTGACCGCTACCTGATGGGAACAACAATGCTGCCATAAAGTATAGAGATGTGTCATAATAGGTATAACGAAGCGCCTTCGGGCGCTTTTTATTTGCTTGGAATTCGTCTGTGCCGGGCATAGAGTGCGAAATAGGCTGAAACGATGAAGATGAAGAGCGCGAAGGCGAGGAGGGAATCAAATGATTCAATACGGGTCTGATACGATAACGGAGCTGGTATTCACTGCATTCCATCCCCATATTGAACCGCGTGACGGGCAATGGGTTGATATTGAGCTGGATGTTGAATTGTCGGATGCAACACCAATTCCAGCTGGTATAACTTTGCTTACGGTTCTCGTTATTTGTACGATCAATGGAATGATTGCTCAGATCGTTCCTCTGGATGAAGGCTGCGATTGCGAGTTTCAATTTACGGCAAGCGAGAAAGAGCAGATAGCGGCATATATGGAGCGCCCGGAAATCCAGCTGGCCATTGCAAATCTATCCTCCCCAACGGCAGGAAAGTTGTGGTAGAATCGAAGAGATTGGATTAGCCACTCTTCAGTTGGGGGAATGACGATGCGGACCGACGGCGCCACTGTGCTTACGCCGACCGACATTGGCAACATTCGTCATTATGTAAAGGTGAAATATAGAGATCTGCCGAGTCATCGTCATGCCGAGATTGTTGCGGATGCGATGCGGCAGATCGTATTAAAGCAGCTGCCGGATTTCACGAATGATGTGAAGCGCAAGCTTGCAGCCGAGCTATTGCGAGAAGTTGTTGCTGCTGAGCAGCGGCCTGTTGGCGCCGAGCATATTTTTTCACGCTGCCTGTCCTTGAGCTTGGAGGATCCGGAGCTTCTAGAGCCCCTCCAGTCATGGACGGAGCAGCGGCTGAATCTGGACATGGATGCAGCAGCGTTCCGCGGATTGCTGGCTGCGGCGTCGAACGCTGATGCGGTAAACGGGGAAGACAGTTCGGCATGGAGCAGGGCAAAGTCTCATGCGGCCGGTCTTCAGAGCATCAGCGGGGGCGAGACCGGACTAGCATTAGCCAGTGTCGTCGGACAAGTGATAGAGCTGCCGCTGCGCCAGCACAATGTCATGCGTACATCACTGTATGCTGTACTTTCCTTGCTGCTTGTCATTACGACTACGATGTATGGATGGCACCTCATGAAAACGGAGCAGACTGCTGACCCGCTGCCGATTGCGGCACCAATTCCGACGAAGGACATCGTGCTGCAATCCAAGAATGAGCTTCCGGCTGAACTGCAATATATCGAGGTAGACCGGGCGCGGCTAACGGCATTCCTGCAGAGTAAGAAATCGATTCTTGCTGATGCACCTTATATGAATGCCATATTGGATACTGCCAGGGAATTTGATATTCATCCGCTGTTTCTATTTGCTATTACCGGGCAAGAGCAAGGGTTTGTGCCTAGAGACCATAAACAGGCGAAGAAGATAGCGAACAACCCGTTCAATGTTTTTCATAGCTGGGAAGAATATAATACAACGATCAAGCAGTCGGCTGCTGTAGCAGCACGTACGATTATGCGGCTGAGCAAGGACAGGCCGGATAACAGGGATGCTTTTACGTGGATTAACAGAGAGTATGCAGAGGACCCTAATTGGTCCAATGGTGTACGAAGTATTTTTAAGGCGATGAAACGTCATTTGGAGACAGATACCCCGTAGTAAAGAGGCGATCAGTTGAAAACATTAATCATCGCTGAGAAGCCGGATATGGGCCGCACGATAGCTGCTGTCATTGAACCTAAAGCGCAGAACAAGCGGTCCTATCTGGAAGGCGAGCAGTATATCATTACATGGGCAATCGGGCATCTAGTCAGTCTTGCTGAACCGGATCATTATGATCCCAAATATAAAAAGTGGAATGAAGCGGATTTGCCGATTATACCGGATCGCTTCATTCTGTTTCCTAATCCGAGGACGAAGGATCAGCTGCAGATTATAGGAGATCTGTCCAAGCGCTGCGACCGTTTGGTTAATGCCTGCGATGCCGGGCGCGAAGGGCAGCTTATATTCCACCTGATCAGGCAATATTTGAAAATGACACAGCCTACTGAACGGCTATGGATCTCCGACTTAACACCGGAGACTATTCGTCGTGGGTTCGATATGCTGCGCAGTGACCAGGAATATGATCCGTTAACCCGTGCCGCACGGGCGCGGAGCGAAGCCGATTGGCTTGTTGGCATGAATGCGTCAAGAGCTTTCACGATCCGCCACCGTACGCTGCTGTCGGTAGGCAGAGTGCAGACGCCTGTCCTGGCGCTGCTCTATGACCGACACAAAGAAATAACGGCCTTCGATAGTGAAACTTATTTTGTAGTCCAGGCCGTATTCAATCAAGAGGATTTCAGCTACAAGGGACTTTGGCAGGGTGATCGCATTACGAAGCGTGAGCAGGCTGAGGCGCTGGCTGCCAAGGTGGCGGACAAGCAGGGGCGAATTGTCAGCTATGAAACGAATGAATCGAAGGAATACCCGTTCAGATTGTATGACCTGACCTTGCTTCAACGTGAAGCCAATGGCAAGTTCGGCTATCCCGCCAAGAAAACGCTTGATATTGCGCAAGCTCTCTATGAGAAGCATAAAGTCATTACGTATCCGAGAACCAGCTCGAACTATGTGACGGAAGAGAATATCCCGGTTATGGGCAATGTGCTGAATACGTTAAAGCAGTCCACCCAGTACGGGGATTTGGCGAATGGGGCCGATCACAGCCGTGTTCATAAAGGCAATAAAGCGGTATGCAATCCGGCCAAGGTTGAGGATCACCATGCCATTCTTCCGACTCCCAAGAAGCCCGGCGCATTAAGTGCTGAGGAGCAGAATATTTACGATCTGATTGTGCGCAGATTTTTATCCCATTACTATCCGCCCGCTGTATACAACAATCACGAGGTGATAACGGAGGTTGAAGGGGAGACGTTCCGCACACGGGCCAAGGAGCAGCTTGATGCCGGTTGGCGCGTTGTTCTTAGCGGTGATGAGAGCAAGGGAGCGCCTGAGAAGTCCCGCAAGAAGAAGGGTGACGATGGAACCGGAGCTGATGATTCAGAGGATGAATTAATGGTGACGGACCGTCCGTTCTCTGTGAATGCAGCATTACCGGTGCATTGCTCTGAGGCTGCTGCTGTGGAGAAGGCGACTAAGCCGCCCAAGCCGTTCACAGAGGGCACGCTGCTCAAGGCGATGGAGAGTGCCGGCAAATCAATCGAGGATGACGAGCTGAGGGAAGCGATGAAGCAGACGGGTCTTGGAACACCGGCTACCCGCGCAGCTACCATAGAGCGGCTCAAGCAGGTCGGTTACATTAAGCCTACTGGCAAACGGCTGGATATAACGACGAAAGGCTGCGCTGCTATCGAGCTTATTCGCGGTGCAGGCGTGGAATTGCTGGCATCGCCAGAGATGACAGGACGCTGGGAACAGCGTCTTCACCAAATCTCCAAGGGTGAAGCATCGGACGAGCAGTTTATGCAGAAGGTGAAGCAGTTCGCCGAGATGATTGTCGGTAAAGTAAAGCGCCAGCGTCCGGCAGCAGCAAGTCTGTTCGCTGAGGAAGAAGCAGAGAAGAAGGGGCGCAGCCGCAGCAAGGGGGACGCAGAGAAAAGCGTATCCGCTGCTGCTGCAGGAAGGAAGGCGTCATCCGACAAGAGCGTCTCTGCCCCGAAGACGAGGAAAACAGCTCCCAAGAAGAGCGCTGCGGGCGGAGAGAATGAACCGGCCACTCCGGCATCCGCGACTTCAAGCAATGCTCCTGCTGTCATCGGAGGTTGTCCTCGCCCAGGCTGCGGTGGCCAAGTCGTTGAAGGAAAACGTGGTTATGGCTGTATCCGCTTCAGAGAAGGCTGTTCCTTCGTCATTTGGAAGGAGCAGCAGGGCAGAGCGATAACAGCTGCGATGGCGAAGGCGTTAGTGACTAATGGCGAGACGCGCAAGCTTACGCTGAAATCAGCAGATGGCGCAGCATTCTCAGGCAAGCTGATCCTTGCAGATCGGGAGCGCGGAACGATCGAATTTGCAGCATTAAACGAATGAAATAGGCTTGTCCGTCCGAAAAGTCCAATATCCAATGAGTTAGTCCCAAATGATGTGAAAAGATGCCTCCAAACCACTAATAAGTGGAACTGGAAGCATCTTTTCGTATTATTAGGTCAGCCAGAGAATTCTGGTTGGCCTATTTTTGTAAGTGTTATACGATGGTGGTAGCCGGGAAAACGAAGCATCTTTAGGGACGCAGATCCCGTCGATGAAACTGTTCTCCC
>NZ_JAHZIJ010000026.1 GCF_019443105.1 Paenibacillus oenotherae | reverse complement strand
AGAAAAAATTGTATACTTGGACACCATCGCCTACAACGAACGTTTTGAGAACCGTGTCATCCCAGGTTTTGGCGATCCCGTTGTCAAACAAAAACTTAATGAGATGTTTGAAAAGCGCTATTCCTCGGATTCTGTTCAGTCGGATCCTCGGATCGAAAGTTAAAACAATGTGGTGGGGGGCGGAGTCCTCCGCCCCCCACCAACACTTACCCGATGGGTATATCTACAAGCTTACACAAACTTCTTGACGCTACCAAGCGAACTGCGAGCCAGGCGAAAAACATGCGAAACGGCAGTTTTTATCTCATTTCTGCCCCCATGAAGGTGAAATGCCTGCCAGAGTGCAGGTATTTCACCTTCGTTTCCCCTTAACGGCCGATTGCTGCATAAATTCATGCATGATCGCAGGCATTTCACCAATATGGCGTTTTGTAACCAAAATTCATGCACATTCGCAGGCTTCTTACTCCGTCACGCTGCCTTCCAAACACTTGGAGGAGCGGCTGTCCAGAAAGTGGTTGGATGATTTCAGCGATACAACAAAAAAGATGCTTCCAGCCCCACTTCTTAGTGGTTTGGAGGCATCCCTTCCCATCATTGGGGACTGACTTATTGGATAATGGACTTATCGGGCAGTCCCCTCATTATTCAAGCTCTCTGTTACTCGACCTGTTATGTATGGGATAAAGAACGGTGCCCGATCGATGCGCCTAATGTTTTAGGACGGGTCAAGTATGAGCCGCATGCCCTCGATCTTCAGCTTGTCCATGCGGATAACCCAATCTTTGAACACCCCGTAGGTTTCATCCGTGAAGCCGAACAGCCGTTTCATCTCTTGCGTGATTTGCTTTTCCGCATCATTATAATCACCATCAGCAAAGGTCAGCAGCAGAATCTCGGCAAAGAAAATATTTTTCACCTGATCCTCCTTCAGATCTCCGATGATGTCAGCCAGCTCCCGCTCCCCAGTGAACTCGTAATCCGATTCCGGCATCTTCATCTCATCTCTATAGGCGCGCAAGTAGCCCTGTTCCTTCCGATGCACGAACCCGTCCGCCTTCGCTACGAGATGCGCTATTTCAAGAAATGCTTCCTTATGTTCCTTCTTCTGCAGAAAATGCAAAAACAACGCTGTCCACTCCTCTGGCTCTATAGATTGTTTGCTTGTTCATCATTTCGACATCGCTTCAACATTTCCTACATCGGAATGCAGGTTTTATCATTTTTTTATACGATCGAATCCGTACTCCAGCATTTTCTGCGCATCATACCACACATCCGCTGAGGTGGAATGCAGAACAACTGCGATCAAATTGGCATCCCCGCGTTCTGCTGAAGCGACCAGGCAATACCCGGCCTCTCCCGTATAACCGGTCTTAATCCCGTTCGCACCTTGATAATAATATTCACTGCCCTCCTGCAGCAGCTTGTTGCGGTTCACCAAGGTTTGCGCAGAATGTCCTGTGTTGATCGTTCGCTCCGTCTCACTGACGATTTGACGGAAGAGCGTGTTGGTTCTGGCCACCTGAGCGATAAGTGCCAGATCATGCGCAGTCGTATAATGCTCCGGATCATGAAGGCCGTGCGGATTGACGAAATGGGACTCTATCGCGCCGATCTCCTCAGCCCGTTCGTTCATCAATTGTGCGAAATGCGAGATGGAATCCTCGGTGGATTGAACATGTCCGGTATCTAAAGTTGTTACATACCTTGCAATGGTACGCGCCGCATCATTGCCTGACGGAAGCATCAGTGCAGATACAAGATCTCTCAGCGTAATCCGCTGGCCTTCGACGAGCCCGGAAGAGCTTTCTCCCGCCGTACGAAAGCGTACTTCATCGCCGATCTCCACGATATCCTCCGGATCACCCTTCTCCAATGCCAGCAATGCCGTAACAATTTTGGTCGTACTGGCTGGATATAATCGTTCATGCTCATTCTTCCCATACAGAATTTTACCGGTCTTCTCGTCGATGAGAATAGCGGCATCTCCCTGCAGCTTGCCAATCGCCAGACTACCGCCACTGAAGCGCAATGCGCTTATTTCCTCCCACATATAGGAGACACCCTCTTTAATTGTGGGGCCATGGGCCGCCGCCAAATAAACGAATAAGAGAACACTTATGTATCTGAACGATTTCCGCATCACTGCTGTAGTCACCACTGGGAATAAATCTCCTCTCTTCACTCTCATTAATCCCAGTATGACCGACAGCTTCTAACCTACCGATACGAAAAGATTACGAAAAGATAACGTTTCTATTAATAAAAATAACGCTGCCGCCTCCTGATATAAGAAAGCGGTAGCGTTATCAGCCTCGATGCTCCTTCAAGCGAATCGAGAACACCGTGCGCTCCAGATCGCTGAATGCGCCGATGGCGCCGCCATGAAGGTCAATAATTTGCTTCGCGATTGCAAGGCCGAGCCCCGAGCCTCCGGTATGGGCAGATCGCGACTTCTCTACACGATAGAATCTATCGAATATGTGCGGCAGATCGGATTGGGGGATGACCTCCCCATAATTAACAATATCTAGTGCAACGACGCCATTCTCAAGGTGGCCGGTAATATCCAGATATTCTCCGTCCTGACCGTACTTGATCGCGTTCGTAATGAGGTTCTCAAACACTCTTCGCAGCTTGTTGCCATCACCCAGCACAAACAATTGCGGGCTCGTGAAATGCAAGCGTGCCTGCAGCTTCGCCGACTCCAGCTGCAATTGGAACTGCTCTGTCATCTGATGAAGCATCTCCACGAGATTGATTCTGCTCGTCTGAAGCTTCATCTCATTATTCCGCAGCCTCGTATATTCGAACAAATCCTGAATGAGCTGGCTCATCCGCTCCGATTCCTCGTAGACCAGCGACACATAATAACGAAGCTCCACCTCATCACGGTACAGGTCCTGCTCAATGAGACCCAAATAACCTGTGATAGAAGTAAGCGGTGTCCGCAAATCATGCGAGACATTCGTAATTAGCTCGTTCTTGGTCTGCTGGGCTCTTCGTTCCTCATTCAGCGAGGTGTTCAGCCGCTCCACGAACCGGTTGATATTACCGGCCAGCTGGCCCAGCTCTTCATCAGAACGAACCGGAATTTTCAGCTCAAAGTCGCCTTCCGCGATCTTCTGCACATGCTGCGTAATTTGAACAAGATAACGCTCACTCAGAATTCGCTTGTCCCGCTTGAAGAAATAGACTGCAGCCATCAGAAAGATAGGAATTCCTGCAATAATATAGGTCTGCGGATAACCAATGTTCCGGTAGACCCACTGGAAGAACAGATTCGCGTTCACGGTAGCGAAGGAGGAGTAGAATAACAGCTTGCCCACCATA
The DNA here is from genome assembly GCF_019443105.1 of Paenibacillus oenotherae. Taxonomy (GTDB): domain Bacteria; phylum Bacillota; class Bacilli; order Paenibacillales; family Paenibacillaceae; genus Paenibacillus_Z; species Paenibacillus_Z oenotherae. The sequence continues at coordinate 56,588 of NZ_JAHZIJ010000026.1, read as the reverse complement.
ATGAGTGCAAAGAGTACAAATGTGGACGCTGCCACACTCCAGAAGATCGGAATGATCCATCTAAGCTTCAATTTTGTAGCCTACCCCCCACACCGTATGAATCAGCTTCTCGCCGTCCATCTCCTTGATCAGCTTCTCCCGCAATCTGCTCATATGTACTGAGACAGAATTGTTCGATTCGTAATACTTCTCCTTCCAGATCATCTCGAATATATCCTCTGAGCTGAATACACGTCCGGGATGGCTGGCAAGCAGATAGAGAATGCTGAATTCAATCGGAGTCAGCTTGATCGGTCTTCCATCAAATAGTACCGTGTGGGTAAGCTTGTCAATCTGCAGCGACTGTATCCGAATGAGATGATCCTGCTGCGACTGGGCAGGCGCCGCGTGGAAGTAGGCCCTTCTTAGCAGCGATTTCACACGCGCTACAAGTTCAAGCGGATTGAACGGCTTGATCATATAATCGTCCGCACCGGTCATCAGACCAGTAATCTTGTCCATATCCCCGTCCTTCGCGCTGATCATCAGAATCGGAGTCGTCCGATTCTCGCGAATCTTGATGCACACGCTAAGACCGTCCATGCCTGGCATCATAATGTCCAGTATAACCAGCTCGACGGTCTCGCGCTCCATAAGCTCCAGTGCCATTAGTCCATCACTTGCCTTGCTGATTGTGTAGCCTTCATTAGCAAGATAGATCTCAATCAGCTGCGCAATCTTGGGATCGTCATCGACGATCAGAATATGTCTGCTCATAATGCCCTTCCTTACTATCAAGCAATATCGTTCCATCTACTTGACGAAATAGTGATGCAAAGAGTTTAACGAACGGAAGAAATTTGTTCGGTGCGCCGGAATTACAAATTCACATTCTCCGGCAGCGCGGCTGCCAGTGATGTCGCCTCATTCAAGCGCAGCTGCTGTGTTGCGAATTCCCGGTACAGCTCATGCCTTTGCAGCAGCTCGGCATGTGTGCCGCTTCCCGTAATCGTTCCCTTCTCGACGAATATGATCTGGTCGGCATCAACAACTGTGGAGAGACGGTGCGCAATAACTAGCGTGGTCCGCCCATCCATCAGATTTTTCAGCGCCTCCTGCACAATAACCTCCGACTTGCTGTCCAGACTGGAGGTCGCTTCATCCAGCATAAGAATTTTAGGATTCCGCAGCAGTGCCCGCGCGATTGCAATCCGCTGCCGCTGGCCGCCGGAGAGCTTGACGCCCCGCTCGCCCACCTCCGTCTCATAGCCGTCCGGCAGCTCATGGATAAATTTATCCGCATAAGCCATGCGCGCCGCACGCTCCAAGGCCTCCTCATCGACCTTCTCGTCGATGCCGTAGCAAATATTGTCGCGTATCGTTCCCGCAATCAACGGACTCTCCTGCGAAACATAACCGAACTGGCTTCGCCATGAATGCAGCGTGAACGTATCGATGGCATCTCCACCTAGCTTAATCGTGCCTGATGATGGCTTGTAATAACGCTCCAGCAGGGAGAACAATGTTGTCTTCCCTCCGCCGCTTGGCCCGACAATTGCCGTGACTGAACCCGGATCAACCCGGAAGCTGACATCCCGCAGAACCGCTTCCCCGGTCTTGTAATGAAAGGATAGTCGATCGACTGTAATCGGCAGATCAGAGCGCTTGACAGCCACGCCAGTATCATGGTTCTCCTCTTCCCCGTCCAGCATCTCGATAATTCTCTCGGTTGCGCCGATTGCCTTCTGGAATTGCGTGAAGAAAGTGGTGATCTGGCTCATAGGCATCACAATCTGAATCAGATAAAGAATGAAAGCGACAAGCTCTCCCGCTGTCAATGCTCCCGATGAAACTCTCATTCCGCCGTACCCGACGATAATGACAAGCAGCATCATCATGACGAGGAACATGAGCGGCGCAATGAGAGCCTGTACCTTCGCTTCCCGCAGCCCAAAGCGGAACAGGCTTGTAATCCCCTTTTTGCCATTGTCGTATTCTCTGGCTTCCGCATTGGAGGATTTCACAAGACGAATCTCGGACAGCACTTGTGTGAGCACGGTGGTGAAGGATGCGGTCTCCTCCTGAAGCCCCTTGGAGATTTTGTACATTTGCCGGCCGAGCGGCACTAGAAACAAAGCTGCAAGAGGGACGACGCTAAGCATGACGACCGTCATCTTCCAATCCAGGTAGATGAGGACGACGATAGAGCCTACAACAGACAAGATGCCTGTAAAGAAGCTCGTCATATGATCGGAGATCAGCGTCTTGACGACTCCGGTATCATTGGTCATCCGGCTGATTGTCTCTCCGGTACGATGCTGATCATAGTAGCTGACCGGCAGCACGAGCAGCTTCTTCCACAGCCGGTCCCGCAGCTCTGCAACAATCCGCTGCCCGATCCGGTTCAACAAATAAATCGACAAGCCGCTCGCAATCGTCTGTACGACGAAAGTAACCGCGATCAGTGCGATCTGGCCCCAGCTCAGATTGCTAATGGAGAAGCCATCGACGAGATTCTTCGTAACTAGCGGGATGAACAGACCGACGAGAGTAGACGCAACACTCATAACAATGGCGATACTCATAATGAGGACCGATGGCTTGGTGCTGCGGATCATGCGAATAAACAGCCGCCAGTTGCCCTTTGATTGCTCTGTAATAACCGTGTTGGAGGATTCCATAACGTATTCCTTTCTGCAAGTAAAGTGGGATCGATAAACCTATAGACATCGCGACATCTACGATTACGGCACATCACTCCCAATAGTTGCATTCCATTGCAAAAAAGCTGCCTTGCAGCAGAAACTTACTGCTCTGGCAGCCTCACGGGCAGAACCGACAAGATCTGCTCGAAGAAGAGCTTCTTCGACAGCATGGCTTTGCTCTTCCCTTCCGGCTCCTTGCGGATGGCCGCGACCAGCTCCATCGACGGAACCACGAAGATATATTGTCCGCCATATCCCTTCGCAAAGAAGCAATCAGCTGCTCCGTTATGCGCTTTATCCGACAGCCACCAATGATAGCCGTATTCACCGAATATCGGTGGCTCATAATGAAGCAGTCCCTTATGGTGGAACTTGGTGGACAGCTCTACCCAGCTCTCAGGCAGCAGCTGTTCTCCGTTCCAATTGCCCCGCTGCAAATACAGCTGGCCGAACTTCGCCATATCCAGCGATGACAGATGAAGACCTGCTCCCCCCTCGCTTATGCCGCCAGAGCTGTTCCATCTCGGCTTGCGGAAGCCCAGCTTGCTGAATAGTTCCCGCTGCGCATATTCGAAGGCGGACATTCCCGTTGCTTTCGTCAGAACAGCTGACAGCAGATGGGAGCCGCCGGAGTTGTAGGTAAAGGCCTCTCCTGGCTCATGAGCCATCGGCTGGGCAAGAATATAGGATATCCAATCCTCGCGCCGCTTCATGCTCCAATAGGGCTTGTCGAAATCCGGCCAGTCCATTCCCGGAGTCATTGTGAGCAGATGCTTCAGCTTGATCGCACGCTTGCGTTCATCCGCTGACAGGCGGATCTCCTCGAAATAATCCGATAGCGGCTGCTCCACACTCTCGATTCGCCCCTGGGCCAGAGCAATGCCGATCAGCGCGGAGAGGATGCTCTTCGTACAGGAATAGACCGCGCCTACCCGATCGGTCTCCTTCTCATGCCATTCCCAGAGCAGCTCGCCGCTTTGCATAAGCACGACATCTTTTATTTTCCATTGCTTCAGATGGTCCATTGCTTCCAATAATTTGCGTTCGATGCCAATCGCCTGCCTTCCTCATTCCCAGTTATACACCAAGCAAAGGTGCAAAAGCAAAACGAAGCCGGCAGCGGCACTGTACTAAACTACAGCGTCATCAGGCTATATTTACCGTGGAATTATGCTATACTGAAGCCGTCAAACCAATGAAATCGGGAATCGGGAGGTTCTATGGAGAAGATAAGCGTGGCAATTAGCAATAAGGGTGCAGTACTGACGGGATATATACATGACCGTTCCACGGAGATGCCGCACAGGCACAACCGGCCTGCAATTATCATCTGTCCCGGCGGCGGTTACAGCTTTGTATCAGAGCGCGAATCAGATCCTGTAGCGCTGAGCTTTTTGGCCCAAGGCTATCAAGCGTTTATTTTACGCTATTCTGTTGAGGAACAGGCGCGCGAGCTGCAGCCCCTCATTGAACTCAGCACGGCTATGATGCTGCTTAGAGAGAATAATGAGCAGTGGAATATTGATCCGGACAAAATTGCGGTGTGCGGCTTTTCAGCAGGCGGGCATCTGGCAGGGAGCCTGGGTGTACTGTGGAACCACGAGCAGCTTCAATTGAAATTGGATACGAAGGGCGGACTGAACAAGCCGAATGCTCTGATCCTTGCTTATCCTGTCATCACATCGGGCGAATATGCCCATCGAGGCTCCTTCTACAACCTGACTGGCTATGACTATGATGAAGAGAACAACAGGTTCTACTCTCTCGAAAAAAGGGTATCGGAGCAGACACCGCCGACCTTCATATGGCATACGGGCGAGGACGATCTCGTGCCGATCGAGAACAGCCTGTTGTTTATCGCTGCCTTGAGAAGAGCGGGCATCCCCTTCGAGGCCCATCTTTATGAGAAGGGCCATCACGGGTTATCGATGTGCAACGAAGAGGTCGGGGAACGGATGAGCCATTGCGGGACCTGGTTCCAGCTTGCTGTCCACTGGTTGAATGAACAGTTCCAATTCTCTGCTTAGCATGTCCGTCTGCGCTTGAACAATCGGCTGTCCGCCGTCACAGCTGGACAACACGGCTATGCGGGCATCTGCTGCTCTTGCACCCGGCCCTCTCGCCGAATAAGAAAATAGACGAGTGTCAGTACGAAGAAGAACACGCAATAGATGGCCAGATGTCCGGCTTGCCTCCACAGATCAGAATAATCGCCGCTGGAGATCACATCCCGGAAGCCGCGAATGCTGTAAGTCATCGGCATCCACGGATGAATGGCTTTGGCCCAGCCCGGGAGCAGCTCTAGCGGGAAGGTGCCTGCGCTGGACACAAGTTGGAAGATCATCAGCAGCAGAACCAGAAACCGGCCCGGCTGGTCAAACCAGGTTACGGCAGCCTGACAGATGAACATAAAGGCGAAGCCTGTTATTATCGTGAATAGATAAAACAGTGGGATGCTCTGCACCTTCAATCCCAGAACAAAGGCAAGAAACGTGCAGACAATAAGCGACTGGGCCAGACTCATCATGCCGAAGGTTATCGCTTTGCTGACAAACAGCCGCATGCCAGCCGCATCCAAGGCGGAGGAGTTGCGCGGCGAGAACACCGTGGTGAAGATAAGCGACCCAGCGAATAAAGCGATGGATAGGAAGTAAGGGGCGATCCCATATCCGTATTTCTTAATATGACGATCATCGTTGGCCTTGACCTCGACAGGATGGCTGAACAGATTAAGGGTACGGTCATCAGCCTTTAATGCTGCTGTTTCCTGAGCAGCATGGCTTAATTTAACCGCTAATTCATCGGTTCCCTCCGTCAATTGAACAGCGCCGCCACTCAGCTTCACCCCGCCTGCATGAAGCTGCGTTGCACCTGCTGCAAGCTCCCCGCTGCCCTCGCTGAGCAAGCTCAAGCCCGCTTCAAGGCGCTGGCTGCCTGCGCTGAGCTGGCGAGCGCCTGCCGCAGCCTTGTCTATGCCTGTTTTGAGCGGAGTGAAGCTGGCGCTGTACTCTTTTAACCCGTCGCTCAGCTTGACCCCGCCGTTCTGCAATTGCCGGATCCCTTGAAGCAGCTCCGCTTGGCCACTGCTAATACTCTGACTGCCCTTCAGCAGCAGCTGCTGAGCCCGGTTCAACGTTCTGCTGCCATCAAGCAGCTTGGACTGTCCGCTCGTCAGCTCTTGTGAGCCTGCTGCCACAGCCTGGCTCATCTCAAGCAGCTTCTGGAGTTCCGAATCGCCCGCAAGCTCCGCATTGCTTTCAATCAGCCGTCGCAGTCCTTCTGCTACACCTGCCGATCCATCCTTCAGCTTCTCGCTTGCAGTGACGGAGGAGGCAAGTCCCGCTTCCAGCTGGCTGCTCCCTTTCGCAGCCGATTGCAGCCCTTCTGTTAGTCGATCAGCCCCATCCCTGGAATCACGAATGCCGGCTTCGAAGGCTTTAGTTCCCCCTACCAGCTCGTCTGCGCCCCTCTGAAGCTGCCCATTCGCAGCAGATAGCTTTGACACTCCATCGCCAAGTTTATTAGTGCCATTAACTAATTCCGAAACTCCGTTATGCAGCTTAACCGCACCGCTGTGAAGCTGGCTGACACTGCTGTTGAGCTTCCTGGCTCCAGCCTCCAGCCCATTCAAATTGTCAGCGACCTTCACCGCTCCATCTTTAAGCTCAAGAGCTCCTTTATTCAGCTTGGCTGCTCCTTCGCTGGCGTCGCCTAGCCCGCTTGATAACGTTTGAAACTGGGTAACGATACTTCGCGAATACGCTTCTGTCAAATGCTGCGAAAGCTTCGTCCGCAGCTCCTTCGTTGCATTCTCGCTAATTTGCCCTGCTACAAAATTATAATAGCTGTTGGACTCGTAGATAAGCTCCGCCTGTTTGGGCATGTCACCCGTCAAGGATGCCACATCCGCTGAAAACTCGGTTGGAATGGTAATGGTCGCGTAATAGACATTGTTGACCATTCCAGCCCGCGCATCCTCCTCGCTTACGAATCGCCAGCCGAAGCTGCGATTCTTCTTGAGCTCCTCGACGAAGTCCTTGCCGACCTCCATCTTCTCTCCCTCAAGGACCGCTCCCGTATCCATATTGACAACTGCTACAGGGAGCTCATTCAGCTTGCCGTAAGGATCCCATGCCCCTTTAATCAGGAAGCCGGCATACAGAACCGGGATACAGGCAACGGCGACAAAGGTGACAATCAGCATCGGGCTCTTGAGAAACAGACGGACATCCTGGACAAAAACATGAAACGGATTGTTACGCATACGTTAGCTCCCCCTCTCCTTCATTCATCGAATGCGAATATAAGCAACGCCTTCCTAATTCCACCATAGATTACCCAGCAATGTGCATTATCATGCGAAGGGTAGACCCCAATAACCGCAAGCAGCAGAAAGAGAACCATCCCTGGTCGGATGGCCCTCGCCTTCGCATTATCGTTCAATTTTAAGAATGTCGTCTACTATTCATAAATCCTTTTTCAGATAGAAGCGCTTAATACCGCCCGAGTATCCCTCTAATGTGCCGAATATTTGGAATCCGTGCTTCAAATAAAAATCCGGCGCCTGAAAGCTGAAGGTGTCCAGATGCAGCATTCCGCAACCCTTGCCCTTGGCTATTTCTTCTGCTGCATGCAGCAGCTTGCCCCCATAGCCGCCCTTGCGGTGGTTCTCATCAATCCACAGAATGCCAATGTACAGCACGGAGCAGAAGATCTGGCCGAGCACTCCCCCTTGAACCTGGCCCGTACGATCCTTCAACAAGACGTTGACCGTTTCGTAATCTGCAAGCCCCGTAGATGCTGGCGCCTGCTCCCGGTTAAAGCTGACGAGCTGATCACGTACATAGTTGACCTCTTCCTCGCACCATTCAGCGGTAATCCATAACGATGACCCGTCATCATGATTCATGCTGTTCAATCCTTTCAATTTCTGTTGAGCCGAGAAAGTTAATGGGCATATCCCGCAATATTCATGCCGCCTGCCTGCATCAGCTTGGTCATATATACGATTTGCCCGGTATGGTAGCCATAATGCTCCGCTACAGCGAACAAGTGATTCCGAATCGGCCTTATATAATAAGGCTCAGTCTCGGCGCCACTTCCAGCCATCATACGCTGCCAATCGTCCGCGTCATAATAGACCTGAACCTCCCGCAATAAATCCTCATTCGTCAACTGACCGAGGATGATTGCCGATTCTTCTCTAACAGCCTTGAGCTGATCCAAGATCTCCGCCTTTGACTTGCCGCCGGCAAGATTGAATTCCTCCGAGCGTTGCCGTATAAAAGGTTTCCCGCCAATTCCGCTGACGAAATGCTGGTATTCATTGCCCGCCAAATGGAAGCATAGATTGGCCACACTATTCGTATCAGGATGAAGCTTCCGCCATACCTGTTCTTCTGTCAGCCGGTTTAAGCTCGTCTCAATTCGGGCAAGCTGCTTATTCATCTGATTCAGTACATCATCCATTAATGTTGTCATATGGATTCCCCCAATAAGGTAAAGAATAATAATAGCGACGGGAATAATAAAACCGCAGTAGTAATGGCAAGGATCGTCTGCGCGACGGGAGATATACTGATCATTTGGTATATGTAATAGATCAGGGATACACATAAGCAGCCGATTAGCACGGGCCACAACTTATGATCAATATCGATAAATCCCACCCAAGGAGCGCACAACCCCATTAATAAATACAACATCAATTTCCAATACCATTGTTTCAGCTTGGCTACGGACAAAAAAATCTCAATGAGCAGTGCAGACAATAAACCATAGGTAAAAAAAGGAATCGCCAAGATAAAACTAGCCGTGACTATGAACAAAGCAAACGAGACATCGTTGTTACTCCAATAATAAGCGGTACTCAATAATAAAACCGTTATCCAGGCGCATCCTGTCCCAACGAATTGCCGCACTGCAAACTTGAAAAATTTGCTGCTCGTAACAGAACTGCCTTCTGCGCTCCAATCCGCCCCCGACACCGTCTGATTCATATATTCAAGACCACAGCTCCAGCAATAATCAGAATAATCGTTATGTACACATTCCGAGCAGAGATGCTTCTTGCATCCTAAACATTCCCGAATACTTGAATTATCCTCGTGATAGTAACAGTTCATAGATCTCCCTTATCAAATGGCCAGCCCCAGTCTATCATTCAAAGATTGCTTAACTCTGTCCCATTCCGAATCTATAATACTGTAAACAATATAATCCGTACGATTGTATTTCTGCCGGAACAGTCCTTCCCTGACCGCACCCAGCCGTTCAATCGCTCGTTGCGACCGTTCATTGTCAGGCGTTGTAATGATCTCCACCCGAACGACCTGCAGTGTCTCGAATGCGTATCGCAGCATTAAGTATTTGGCCTCTGTATTAACACTTGTTCGCCATACGTGAGGTATGAGCCAGGTAGAACCAATGTTAAGGTTGCGATTCTCTTCCGATATGCGCAAATATCTTGTCGATCCGATAATTCGCTGCAGCTGTTTGTCATAAACGACATAAGGAAATTGCTCTCCTCTTTCTCTCCCTTTCAGCGCCCCTTCAATAAAAAGGCTCATATCCTCCATACTTGCTATCTGGAGAGGATAATTCAACCATATCTCGGGATGCTTGGAGCATGCATACAATTCCGTTAAATGATCAGCCACAAGGGGGATAAGCTTGACTCTTTCTCCTTCCAGCTCGTTAAATTGCATCATAGATTCACATCCCGCTATCGTTGATATTCGTACCGTTCTATCTTGCTCGCAAGAGCATCTCTTGAGCAGCAGCCTGCCCGTTCATTTCAATCGTTCAACTTCTATATTCTGCTACTCCAATACTACCACGGCCGCCTGTCAACTTCCAGCTTATTCCACTCAAATTGTCCTATAAAATAACAAAGAAGCCTGATTGCTCAAGCTTCTTCTCCTATCATCGGCTTATGTGTTACTCGCGGCCGCTGCTCCTTACTTAAATACCTTCAGCCTCTTCTCCAGCGGCTCGAACGTTTTCTCTCCCGCCGGTGCGGTCGGCTTGCCGAATGGCATCTCTGCGATCAGCTTCCAGCTCGAAGGAATGTCCCATTCCTTGCCCACTTTCTCGTCGATCAATGGATTATAATGCTGCAGCGAAGCGCCATAGCCTTCCAGCTCCAGCGCAGTCCAGACAACGAATTGAAGCATGCCTGAGGAATGCTGCGACCATAACGGGAAATTATCCTTATAGGCAGCATACTGCTCTTGCAGACCTTGAATGACGGTCTGATCCTCGAAGAATAGCACCGTTCCGTATCCGCTGCGGAAGGCCGCCATCTTCTCAGCTGTTGACGCGAAGCTGTCCGCAGGAACGATCGCTTTAAGCGTCTCCTCAGTAATATCCCACAGCTTGTCATGCTTGTCCTTCAGGAGCAGCACTACACGAGCGCTCTGCGAATTAAAAGCAGATGGTGTATGCAGTACTGCCTCACCAACCAGCTTCTCCAGCTGTTCATCGCTAATAACGGAATCTTTGCTAATTCCATAGATGGTGCGCCGTTTCTTTACCGACTCAAAGAATGAATGGCTCATATGATCAATCTCCTTTGCCAAGATAATCAGACTTGTTCATGTTACCCTTTTCAGCAACATTTTAACCACCTATGCTCAGGCGAATCAGGCGATCGGGCTGCCGATTTGACACAATACGATATATCGTTTAAATTAGATAATACTTTACGATATATCGTATTTAATCTAGGAGGGTTTTCAATGTGGGATGGAACAAATGATCATTCCCGTTCACAACATAACCGTGACAGCAGCTCCTACGATCATGAGGAGCATGACTGCTCACGCGGACATTACCGTGGAGGAGGCCGTCGCAGGTATTTCGGCAGAGGCGGTGTCAAATTCGCGCTTCTTGAGCTTCTAACACAACAATCGATGCACGGTTATCAAATGATGAAGGCGCTGGAGGAGCAGTCTGGAGGCTTGTACATACCAAGCGCCGGCACGATCTACCCTACACTGCAGATGCTGGAAGATCGTTCGCTTATAACGGTTTATGAGAATGAGGGCAAGAAGGTCTATCAGATTACGGATGAGGGCCGCTCCCTTCTGGGGCAGAAGCCGGAAACGGAGGAATCCTGCGCTTATGACCGGAGACCTGCCAGGGGCGTTATCGCTGCGGATGACCTGTACAGGCATGAGCGAGTCCGAAGAAAGCTTGGCCTGTCGGCAGACTCCTATAAGCTGATCCAGCAATTAGCCGCTGCAGAGCATATGACGGAGGGTCAAAGCCATTCACAAGAGCAGCTCCGACAAATCGTGCACGATATTCAAATTCAACTGGCGGCGTTTCTTGAGCAGCATTCCGATTCGGGCCGCACGGAAGCGGAGTGAGCCCACGATGCAGCACGGTATTCCCAATTATCGCACGGTTCAAGGGCAAGCAAAGCCAAAGTCAGGCAGTATCTGGAACATGTACAAACGGATCTTCTTTCAAGTGCGCTCCCAGTGGGGACTGCTCGTTATTGCCGCCGTCTCCATTATTGCCGTGTCCCTGCTTGAATTTGTTATCCCGCAATTGTCCCAATATACCATTGACCGCCTTATCCCCGAAAAAAGGTATGATGGCCTTGTATGGATTGCGCTAGGTGTGCTTGGGACAGCGGTTCTGCTCGCCATCTTCAACTATTTAAGCAGCATAGTTATGGCAACCATTGGCCAGAATGCAGTGTACCAGCTGCGCAATCAGCTGTACCGGCATCTCCAAATGCTGGATGTCAGCTTCTTCGACCGCAACCGGACAGGCGATCTCATGTCGCGCGTTACTAGCGATGTCGGCATGCTTCAACAGCTCGTCTCTTCAGGCATGATGTCCATCGTAACCGATCTGTTCACCTTTATTGCTGTAGCAGCTTATATGATGTGGATGGATTGGCAGCTTACGCTTGTCGTGCTGGCGACCTTCCCGGTCATGATTATTACGACACGCTTCTTCTCCAAGCGAATACGCGCCGCATTCAAGAAAATTCAGGAGTCCGTAGCCGAGGTTACGAATCATCTTCAGGATACATTATCCTCCATCAGACTGATGAAATCGTTCTCCACGGAGGAATATGAGACGGAACGGTTCGCAGTCAGGAGCCGCAATAATATGAACGCAAATATTGCTGCCGTCAAGCTTCGTGCAGTCTACGAGCCCATTATCGACATGCTTATATTCGCCGGACTCGCCATCGTGCTTATACTCGGTGCCAAGGGAACTATGGACGGCAAGCTTACAGTGGGTACGATTGTCGCCTTTCTCGCCTATTTGCGGCTGCTGCAAAATCCGGTACGCCGATTCAGCCGGACCTTGAATACGATTCAGCAATCTGCGGCAGCGTATGAGAGAATTATGGAGATTTTGGAGACGAAATCAAAGGTTGTAGAGAAAGAGAATGCACTGGAGCTGGCCAATGTGCGGGGACATGTTCAATTTCACGATGTCAGCTTTGCCTACAATACGGGAGTACCTGTTCTCGACCAGTTCAACTTCGAGCTAGAGGCGGGCAAAGTGACTGCCATCGTCGGTTCATCCGGAGCGGGCAAGTCAACAATCACCCATCTAATGACTCGTTTCTATGACCCGCAGCAAGGATCGATCACCATAGACGGCCACCCGCTGACAGATGTCGGGCTTGCCTCACTGCGAAGGCAAATGGGGATTGTTTCACAGGATATTGTGCTGCTTAACGGCACGATACGCGAGAATATGGTGTATGGCAAACCGGATGCAACCGATGAGGAGGTCGAAGCTGCTGCACGGGCTGCTCATGCGCATGACTTCATTATGTCGTTCCCTCTCGGTTACGAATCCCCGATCGGTGAACGCGGGGTCAAGCTCTCCGGCGGCCAGAAGCAGCGGCTTTCCATTGCGCGAGCTATACTGAAGGATCCGCGGCTAATCATTCTCGATGAAGCGACCTCCTCCCTTGACACGGAATCGGAGAAAGCCATACAAGATGCATTAGTCCATCTATTGGCGGACCGGACTTCCCTTGTCATCGCCCACCGATTATCAACGATTCAGCGGGCCGACCGCATCTTTGTCCTCGACAAAGGACAGCTATTAGAATCCGGCACACATGAATCCTTGATTGCCAATGGGGGCAAGTACAAGCAGCTCTACGAGCTGCAATTCCCGCAGAAGCAATCCGAACCCGTATAACCCGCAAGCGAGGGGGTGATACCACATCCCGCGCGAGCATATATGCTCGCACAGATTGGTACAGGTTTGCACAAGTTCGGTACCGTACGCAGCTCCCACAGGACACAAAAATGCGAAAACGCAGGGAGTCTTCGAACAGTCTCCTTAGAACAGACGAAAGGGAGCCCCGCCATGGGAGCTCCCTTTCTCAACACTATTCCTCAGCGGACGTGTCGTCGTCATGCTTAATAATTTCGATTTTGCGAATCCGATTCTTATCCCGCTCGCGTATGATGAAGGTCAGGGAACCGTAACGCCATTCGTCCCCTTTCTTCAATTCAGACTGCTTGCTGTATAGCCAGCCGCCGATAGAATCAACATCCTCATGCTCCAGATGAGTGCCAAGCAGATCGTTAAGCTGATCAATCAATAGAACACCCTGCACCAAATAGTGGTTATCGCCCAATACTTCGAATTCCTTATTCTCGTCCTGGTCGAATTCATCCCGGATCTCCCCGACGATCTCCTCCAGAATATCCTCAATCGTAATAAGTCCGGACGTTCCACCGTATTCATCCAACAGCAAAGCGATATGGACCTGCTCCTGCTGCATCTTCTTGAGCAGCGATTTGACCGGCATGACCTCGGGTACGGCCATAACCGGCTGAAGCAGAGACTTGAAGTCGAAGTCCGGGTTGTTGTCATAGCGGAGAAAGAACTGCTTCGTGTTCACAATGCCGATAATATGATCCTTATTCTCAAGCGCAACCGGAAAACGCGTATACTGCTCTCTTTTAATAATCGCCAGATTCTCCTCCAGCGTTTTGTTCGCATACAGACAGGTCATATCGGTGCGGGGCACCATAATTTCGCGGGCAAGCAGCTGGTCAAAGGTGAAGATCCGGTTCACATAACCGTACTCCGTCTTGTTGATCTTGCCGCTCTGGTAGCTCTCTGACAGAATAATGCGAATCTCCTCTTCAGAATGCGCTTCCTCATGCTCGCTTACCGCCTTCATGCCGAACAACTGCACGAGCTTATTCGCAGATCCATTAAGCAGCCATATGAACGGATACATAAGCTTATAGAAGAAAATAATGAGCGGGGCCGTCAGAATTGAGATCTTCTCCGCTTTCTGAATAGCCAGCGTCTTAGGTGCGAGCTCCCCCAGAACGACATGGAGGTATGTAATCGAAATAAAGGCGATCCCGAAGGATAAAATATGGCTTAAGCTCTCTCCAACCGCCAGCTTCTCGAATAATGGATGCAGCATTTTCTCCACTGTCGGTTCTCCCAGCCATCCAAGTCCAAGCGCCGTAATCGTAATTCCAAGCTGACAGGCTGACAAATAACCATCCAGATTAGCAGTTACCTTCTGTACAGCAAGCGCATTCTTCTGTCCCTCCAACACCATCTGATCCACTCTGCTGGAACGAATTCGAATAATTGCAAACTCCGTAGCGACAAAAAAAGCGGTTAACACAATTAGCAGTGCAACCAAAAACAAATTAAGAACCATCATCTACCTTCCTTCATATCGTTATCATGATGACAATCGGGTAGTACGTATCACCTTATTGTATCGCATCCTGGCTGACGACACCAGGTTATGGAAGGACGACAGATGATTTTACACCACAAATTCGACAACTGGATGACAATATTGTGTCCAACAGGAGGCAGTTCCAATACGCCTTGCACTTTGGTATCCCGCTCAGGACCGCCATATATCCACACGGTTAAGGGGACTTTGCTTGGAGGATAACAGCTTGTGAATGGCAGCCTTGTTGCGCCGGACATAGTCACTCGACAGATTCGAGGAATTATATATGCAGCCAACAGCAAACCCGAGCATATAATCATGACTATTGCTGTAGCTTTTCTCAAGCATGTCATACACCTGAGCGATATACCTCCACTTGTCCGATTCTGTCAAGTAGCCTAATGTGAAGCCGGCGCAGCATTTGAATACAATCCAGGAATAGTCAAACGCCGCAATTCCGCCAGAGGGCATGCGTTGTAAATACTGGTGGGCAATCTCCAGCTTATGTCTGGCCAACGCATCATCCTTGATTGACGCTATAAAGGGATTGCGCTCTGACTCCTTCATGCGCGCCAAAGTATTGCAATTATGCCTGAATGACGCCCGATGTCCTTCCTCCACGAACCAATCAATATTGTCTGCCGGGTCATCATCCGTATCCAGACCCCAGCTGTCAAGCAGCTTGCCCAGATCCTTCGCATGATTCAAGATAAGCTCCGGTTGAATCAGATAATAATCACTAGTACTTTCGATAAAGAGCGGCGAGGCAAGCGCGTTGATATAAGGCTGCAATTTTGCCCGGATCTTGCGATCATCGTAATTCATTGTATGTGCACCTCTTGCGTTTTATCAATTATAGGCGATGAATCTCCACGCTCTCCGGAATTCCTGCAGAAACGCTTTATAGGAGATATAGACCAGGAACACAAGCAGCAGTGTCATCGTGATCTGGACAGCCTTGTCTCCCCCGGATTCCTGACTCTCTCTGGAGTCGATATAAACGTTCATTAACCGCTTGCCAGCGGAGCCCGATTTCATCACCTCATCGCGAAACGCCAAGCTTGCTTGATCCCATGGCATACTCATCAGCTCGCTGCGAACGAGACCTTCGAATTGGAACTCCGGCTTGCTCATCATGGCGTCCCTCTGCTCCTTGGTCATAATAACCATAACAGCCGTTTCCGGCTGAAGATTGCCAATGCAAAGGTAATCCGCTTCACCGCTGTCAGTATTCTGTGCTTCCATCCTGCTCAAGAATGAATTGACATCGTTAACGGTTTCACCGGTATCCCGCTCGCCATTTATCCGCTCGCTCCATTTCCCTTGATAGCCGGTACAAGCAGCTTCGGACAATGTCAGCCTCACAGCCTGCGTTTCGAGCGGCACTTTCATCAGTTCTTCACGATTCGCTATCACCTGCGTATCATCGATATAGCTCATACAAGCGATGAATAAGATGAATTTGAATATAATCAACAAGATAAGCGTCAGCCAGCTGCGGGAAATGAATAGGCGCACTCCTCTTAGAAACCGTACGGCAAAGGGTATTCTGCCAAGCTCTTGTCGCAGCCCCTTCAACACCTCACGCTTGCCGGGGCCTCCGTTCTTTCTAATTTTGCGCTCCTCTTGCGCCTTGAGCTGCATCAATGCAAGAATCGCAACGGCATCATCCCGATCGACCGCCAGGAGACGTTTGAACATTTCCTGAGCCTGTTCCATATCACCCATCTTCCAATAGCACTGCCCCGCAAGAGAGAGACCATCCCTATCATTAGGCCCAAGGTTGAGGATGAACCTGAGATCGCGCAGTGCTTCCGCTAGACGGCTGCATTCGTAGTAAGCAGCTGCCCGGTTGTAATAGCCGTTCAACGCATTGGGATCAAGCGCAATACGATGGCTGCAGCTGGCAAGCCATCGTTCATGGTCTCCCATGCGCTTGAAGCATTCGATCTGCAAGAGGACCAGCTCCAAGTCCTCGTTGAATATAGCCGCAGCCTGCTGCAGCGATTTCTCCGCCTTCTCCAGTTCATCATTCAACAGCGCCAGGCAGGCCGCTTCCCGGTGCCGCAAGTACGTCTCATAATCAATATTTCCCGCTCGCAGAAGATAGGAGTAATCCATATTCAGCTCATTGGATTTGGCAGACATATACGCATACACAGCAGGGAATTCATGAGCAAGCTCTTCATTCTGGCCCAAGTCCTGGTTCGACCAATGAAAGGTCCCGTCAAGCAGTTCCCAGATCGCCGCTGGCAAAAAATAATGGCCCTCCAGAAAATGCAGCAGCCTGTCCGAAACTGCAGCTCTCATGGAGGCATTCCATACAATATCCGCATTCAGCAGCTCCAGCCAATTGGCCTTGTTCATCCGGGATTGCATATCGTTGTAGATATGCTCCACCGTATGAATGAACAGGTTTAATTGACTCTCAGGGTCGGGCTTGTTATCCCATTCCAAATAATAACTGTTGCGAAGTTCGGCGGGAATCTCGTCTTCCGCTTCCGCTTCATAATCGGATGACCCCGAATAAGCGGCTCCCTGTCCGGCGTCATCGCCAGCAGAGCCTTCAATATCGCGGCCAGCTTCATCCTCTGAATCCTTGAGCGCCCTGGTGGAACTGCTGTGACCACTTTGCTTAGCCAGCTTGATCGCCAGATCATAAGCTTCTCTTAGCCGTTGATATCCCTGCGGATCATCCTCGGGATGATGAATTTTCAACAGCCTGGCATAGGCTCTCTTGATGCTCTTGACATCGTCCGTCGGCTCAATGCCAAGGATATTCCATACCCTCATTGGTCGTCACGTCACCTCTCGAACTGGCTCATTCTAATGCTTCTTATCGATACTGTTCAGCGGATTCGCACTGGAGTTCAGCAGTCTGGCAAGCAGAGCTTTATGATCACTGATGCAATTCCAGGATAGATCGGCTGCGTTGTACACGGCTCCAATACTGTAACCGATGATGTAGTCCTTCCAACTGATATAGCTGCCTTGAATCAAATCTACAGTATCGGAAATGTAGTACCACATCTCTGATTCCGTTATAAAGCCCAGCTTGTGACCCGCGCAGCTGAGGAATACAATCCATGAATAATCATAGGCCTTAATTCCGCCAGGCGGCATGCGCCGCATATAGTAATGAACCACAGTCAAGCGATGCCTTTCTCTGTCACTCTCGCTGCTGGTCTCGATGTAGCCTCTCCGTTCTGACCCCATCATGCCTGTCAGTATGTTGTGCGCGCTCTCAAATTCCTGTCGTGTTCCTGTACCCATCAGCCACTTCATCTTTTGAATCAATGCAGTGGTATCCCTAATCGCCCATCGGCTCAGCATCTCATAAATTTGACGGTCAGCATTCGTAACCGAATTTAACAAATCATACTGGCAATGGTCAGCACCTACATAACAGAGCTGCGTTAACGGATTTACATAGGGCCGCAATGAAGCTGGCCGTATTGGACGATTGCTGCTATTCATCATGGCATTATTCCCCGCTCTCCATCAGCTCCACCGCAATCGGCTCCATAGAAACAGAAGCTTCCTTAAGATCATAAAAATAAGAACAAGCACGGCAACAATTAGAATAAACTGGACAAAGGAAAGGAAGCCGCGGCTCTTGCCCGCCTCTGAAGAATCGATAAAAGCATCTGTTGCGAAGAACTCCCCATGATCCTGGGCATACATGCCGGACAAAGTCGTATCGGATGACTCCAATTCCCAAATAACCGTCGGCAGAAATTCACGAACAGTTCCTGTTACTTCAAGACTGTAGCGATGAAGACCTTTTATTCCCTCTACCAGCTCTGAGCTTGCGTTAAACATAATCCCGACACCATCCAGGTAGCCTACACAAATATAGCCTTCATTCGGCCTCGGCTCCTGATCGGAAGGGGACTCAAACATATTGCCGTCCTTAAAATATACTTGCCTGTCCGTCTGCTTTAATGTTGTCCACTCTACATCCCGCAGTGTTACACGAATCAATGGCTCGCTTTGCAGATATGCGATGATATTATAGTAATCGTCAATCGTTCTGATCTCGGTTTCGGCCGGAAATGCCAGAGGTGACCGCGGGCTGTTAAGGAGCACCAGAATGACAATAATGACAGCAAAGCTGAGCCATTTGCGCAGAAGCAGCTGGAGAAAGGCCTTTCTCCCCATCACCAGCATTCGTCTCAACCGCAGGTTCCTTTCACGCTTCTGACGGATTGCCTCCTGCTGCGAATGGTGTGCGCCTTCATAATTGTTCATCTGCACCTGAGACAGAAAAGCGCCGATATCATTCTCATTCAAGGCAAGGATACGGTCAAACATCTCTTGTGCCTGCTGCTGCTTCTGCAGACTCCTGCAGCATTGCCCTGCCAGATCCAGCACATCAATATCATTCGGCAGACGCGCAAGAAGCTCTTCGATAACCGGCAATGCCTCCAACCATTGTCCGCTCTCGTATAAGAGACGCGCACGATAATAGCAGGCCTCATCATAGTGATAGACTTCCAGCACGCTCAGATTGCAGTTCGCTATAGCAGCCTCGGCATCGCCCAGCCTCCGATAATATTCAAGCTGCAGCCTGACAAGCTCGCCATCACCTTCGAATATTGCGAAAGCCTGATCCAGCGCTCCCTTCATTGCCTGAAGATCTCCATCCTTCAATGCCCGGTAAGCGGCCTCGCGCTGGCGGAGATAAGCTTCATAATCAATATTGCCCCCACTCCGCAGGTAGTCATATTTCATATTGTGGCCGTTGCAAGCGATACAAGCGTATACTTGGGGGTATTCAGCCAGGAAGTGCGCAGTCTCCTCCTTAGCCCGCTCCTTCCAATGATACGTCTCATCCAGCAGCGTCCATACCGCCTTAGGCAGGAAATAATGCTCCTCCAAAAAGGACAATAATCTCTCCGATACCTCCTGCTGCAGGCTTGCATTCCATACCAGATCATCATTCAGCAGCTCAGACCACTGGTACGGATCAAGTCGGGCAGGGAAATCCGAATAGACCGATTTCACCTTCTCCATAAAGCCGTCGAGCCCGCCTCCAGAAGCCGAACGCGCATCCTCTTCTTGCTCGCTGTGCGCCTCATGCTCCATTGCCGATCGCCGATTGACACTTTCAATTATTCGATATGTATAGGAGGCCGGCTGCTGTATCTCTTCATCCGGCCCCTTAGCCGATGATTCAACCGATATCAAATCGTCTTCATCCAGCAGCCTTCTACTGGCAGAGGATCGTTCCTTCTGCGCCTTAACCTTGACCCCCTTCATAACCTGGTCATAAGCTTCGCGCAGTCTTTGATAGCCTGCCGGATCGTCTTCGGGATGATGGAGCTTCAACATTTTCGCATAGGCTCTCTTAATTGCGGCCGTATCATCCGTAGGCTTAATGCCCAGATAATCCCATGCTCGCATTAATAATCACGCCATCTCTCGAAATGCTCAAGCTGCTTTCTCAATTCTATCGCCGCTCTCTTAATGTCATTCTCGTTCTGAGTGGCAAGCACGCTTTCAAACTGATGCAGCATGAACTCCACCTCAGCCCGTTTCTCGCCCAAAGCCTCTTCATAAAGACGCTCCCCCATCGCCAGCAGCAGCCTGTTCTCGCTTCGCTCCCTCGGGTGGATCTTAATGTCCTTCAATTCATTCAGCCTCTGCTCGATCTCACCCTGCGTAAGCTTGCCGGGGTTCTGCTCAATAATGATCTTCTTCTTCATTCCTGTGTTCACGATTGTAACCTCAACCTCCAGAATGCCGTTGATATCATAAGTGAACCTGACATCAACCGTCTGCTTTCCGGCGGGATCCGGAGGCACTTGCAGACTTAATTCCCCCAGCTTCACATTATTCTCGACCCTCCGGCTTTCGCCTTGAAAGATCTCGATATGAATCTCCTTCTGCTGATCATGCAGCGTGCAATAGCGCTCCACCTTGCTGACTGGAATCGGTGTATTGCGTTCAATAATCGGGCTGAAATGTCCCCTGTCGAAGCTGCCGTTAGCCAATTTCTTCGTAATGTCCGTTCCAAGCGTGAATGGACACACATCCGTCAGAACGACCTCCTGCAGCGCCTCATTCCTTTCCTTGAGCGCGACCTGAATGGCGGCGCCGAGGGCAACCGCCTCATCCGGATTGATGCCTGTATAGGGGAGGCGTCCGAACATGCGGCTAATAATGGATTTAATAATCGGCATCCGGGTTGCTCCGCCGATAAGGATAATGGCATCCAGATCATCCGGCGACAACGCAGCATCCCGCAATGCCCGCTCGATCGGATGACGAAGGCGCAGCACAAGCTGGCTCGCAATCTTCTCGAAATCGGCGCGGTCAATAATAAGCTCGCAGGTCCGGTCCCCCCTGGTAAAGATCATCTTCCCTGCATTCTCGCGTCCAACTGTGCGTTTGCACACCTCAGCCTGCTTGTAAATAGAGGAACGCTCCTTGAAATCAAGCGATACCGGATCAATGCCCTGGGAATCTATGAAATGATTAAACAGCAGCTGAGTGAAGTCTTCCCCGCCCAGGTAGTTGTCGCCTGCGATCGATTTGACCTCCATAACCCCTTCGAAAAACTCCAGAATCGACACGTCAAAGGTGCCTCCGCCCAGGTCGAAGACCAGAAACTTCGTATCCGATTGCTGCTGATGCAGCCCGTAAGAGATAGCTGCGGCCGTCGGCTCGCTAATGAGGCGTTCCACCTTCAAGCCTGCGATTTCGGCTGCGCGCTTGGTTGCTTTTCGCTGGGTATCATTGAAGTAAGCGGGCACACTGATAACCGCCTCTGTGACCTCAACTCCCAGATAGGCCTCTGCATCTGCTTTCAACGATTTCACTATAAAAGAGGACAGCTCTTCCGGAGTAAAGGAATGGCGGCCCAAACGGTAGATTTTCTCCGTTCCCATATAGCGCTTGAAGGTCGCTACAGTGACATTCGGGTGAGTGATGAGACGCTCCTTGGCAATCTGTCCAATCAGAATCTCTCCATTCTCATCCAGACTAATGACGGAAGGGGTTAGCAGTTCCCCGTGCACATTAGGTATTATGGCTGGGCCATCCTTCGTCCAGTGAGCCACCAGACTGTTTGTTGTGCCCAAATCGATCCCGATCATCATCATATCGTCAGCCTCTTTCCGGCAATTTATGATTAACTCCATTAATTATTGCTTTCTGTTACGTTTTCCATAATTTATATTATCATCAGTTTTACTTCTATTTGTAAAGAGGAATTTCAACCTTATTCAACAGAAAAACCGCTCCTTCTCTAGGGAAGGAACGGCTCGTCCTATGATTCATCCTTATTTTAACAAATACAGGTTTTCTTCTTCATTCCGATTCTGCCCATATCTTTAACCTTCTCTATATAGGCGGTCGCCAGCGGTACTTTGCATGCGGTCTGTCCCACATTCACATGAACCTTGCCAATCCTCTCGGCTGCCGCCGTCGCTTCTTCATGAAGAGGGGTTACATAACATCCGACAACGATTACAAAATTGTTCATCGTGTATCGAACACGATTCCGCTCCTCATGTATGGTCTCCTCCACCCGGTGCAAGAGCTGGCGTATTTCTGCCAGATCCAGCTCCTCATCCGGCGTAAGCGATATATAATTGGCGATCGTGCACCAACCGCTCGTAGCGATACCCTCATCCGGCGATTCGATCCACTCTCTTGCCAGCTCCAGCGCGTACGGACTTTCACCAGCAACGCCGGCAACTGTGAACTCCGAGATCATCGACCAGTACGCTTGCTCTACCCATGCCTGCAGCCGCTCCTTGGTCATAATTTGCGGTTTGACGGTTAATCCGGCCAGATACATCGCATCACTGATGCCAGTATCATAGAGAGCCAGCGCCAGCGCCTGATCCTTCTTCACATCCTTGACCAGCTTCTTCAGATCTCCGACCTTGACTCCGAACAGCCGCCCCTCCTCCGCCCCATGGCGGATGAATGTTCGTTTCGTCTGCTCAGTTCCCAGCTCTTCCAGCTTCCTTATCACTTCATCCAGTGTCATATCTCCACCGCCTGCAATTGTTGATTTGTACACTATATTATCACAATTCGGGTCGTGGAGTCTCAAGCAATCCGATTCCTTATTCCAGCTTCAATAAACGGAACAAATCGTCCAGCATCGACTTTGCTGCGATCGGCCCTGCACCGAAATTCCACATGATGGGGTCTACTTGATAATATCGGCCCGCTTTGACCGCATTTAATTCACTCCAGAGCGGATGTGACGTCCACTCCCCGTACAGCTGTGGAATATTCTCTTGTCCCTCCAGGCTCGATGCCGTTATATCGAATATATAATCAGCGTCAAATTGCGGGATGTGCTCCTTGGACATAATATCAAGGCCTGACCCATTAAATTCCACTCGCTGAGATTCAGGGACAGACAGTCCGATATCCTTCATGAACAGCCCCGGGAAGCCCGCCAAATATACTTTGACACTGCCATCCCGTTGAATCCGGATAACGGAGACCTCCGTGGAGCTCAGCTTGTCCCCCATCTCTTCCTTAAACTTTGCGACCCTCTCGTCCCAATCCGACAGCAGCTTCGCTGCCTCCTCCTCCTTGCCAAGCGCTTCACCAGCAATCCGCAAATTGCTCTTCCAATCAGCCAGATCAGCCGTTATGATCGTAGGCGCGATAGCTTGCAGCTGCGCATATATTTTCTCATGGCGAACTTTCGTTCCAATGATTAAGTCCGGCTTCAAGGAGACAATCTTCTCCAGATTAGGCTGGCCTTCTTCGCCCAGATTCTCAATGCCGCTTCTGTCGCCCAAGTATTGGAACCATGGCTTTTGATCCGTCGATTCAACGGCTCCTACAGGCTTGACCTCCAATGCGGCGCCAATATCATTCATCCCCTGGAACAAATAGACCACTCGCTCCGGCACCTTCTGCAGAATTGCCGTACCCATCTCATGCTTGATCGTCTTCCCGCTTGCAAGGGTGCCCGTCGAATCGGTGGTGGTACCATCCGCTGCTTTCACACCGTTATTGCTGCTGTTCTTGCCCGCGCTGCCGCAGCCTGCCACCAGCAATAAAACAAATAATATCAAGCCCAAACTTTGAATCTTCTTCATGACTCTCTCCCTTTCATCTCTCTTTCGTTTATGATGATAATGGGAATCATTATCAATGATAATGTATTATAACCCGCCTCTTTCTGTCCATGTGCTCATTTGCCAGAAAACCTTCGTTTTTTCGCAGCAGCAGCCTTCTGGCATCTCGCTTCATCCATCAGCTGTCTGCCGCTTCAAGCAATTCCAGCATAATCCTGTCCCGTCCGGCAGGTGTCCAGCTCAGCCGGAACCAATTCGGAATGATCGTTACAGTTCCCCTCTGAACAGCGTTGATGGACTGCCAGGCATGTGTCTGGCGCATCCGTTCATAGATGGCTTCACTGCCCGCTCTCCGGTGATTCATATGAATGAAGAGATGATCCGCTTCCAGCTGCGGCAGCCATTCTGGCAGGTATTCCATGAACGCCAGCTGCATCGGTATATTTTTCCCAGGGGGCAGTTCCAGCTCGCGATAGATCAGTTCATTCAACGGATGGCCGGTCATCCCCTGCACGCGGATACCAAGATGAGATACCTGTATGATAGCGACCGATTGATTATTCCAGTTCTGCTTCAATATGCCCTTTGCCTCGTTAGTCCGTAAGGACAATTCATTCATTCTCGTGTTCATTCCATCCATTGTTCCGAACAGCTCAGCGAGCTTGCGGTAATTCGCCACCCAATCCATATCAACTGCATACACAATCTGGCGGGTAATCGCCTTGAACCGGTCCTCAAGACTCAAATGATGCCGGTCTCCGATAATAACATCCGGTCTGGCCTGCACCAGCTCTTCCAGAAGCCGAGTAAACAAATGCTCGTATTCTTCATCCGCCATTCCCGGATACCGGAAGCAGTTCACACAGGTAACGGGCTGAATACCGAGCGAGACCAGACAATCCTCTAATTGCGTACAAGAGGCAACAGCTACCCTCAACTGGCTTCTCTTCCTGTACTGAGTGGGCGTGATGCCAACAAATCTGTGGAAGGCATGGCTGAAATAAAATTCATCCTTATAGCCGACAGCCGATGAGACCTCCTTGACTTTGTATTGGTTCTGCTTCAACAATTGCTGGGCGTTCTCCATCCTAAGCCGGGTCAAATATTCGGTTGGCGTCTCGCCCGTAATTTGCTTGAACAGACGCGAATAAGAGCTCAACGTTACACCAGCAATAGCGGCCAGCTCTCTCATATCCAGCTTCTCATGGAAATGCGCCTTCATGTAAGCGATGGATTGGTCCAGACAATGGCGCGAACCATCTCTTGCTTGTTGCAGATCGCAATCCTGTGCCATCATTAGCAGCAGCTCCTGGAACCGGAGCATCATCCGTCCATCATCCAGGCCGCTTTGGCTATCCTCATATAACCGCTGGACAAGCTTCATTGCTTGCTGTACCCTGCTTATTTGAAGCACTCCCGGCTCGAACAGCCCAAGCGGTTCATTGCGGAATTGAACCCTGGCCGCTGACCTGCCAACAGCATCTGCAACCAGATGGGTGAAAGCGATCAGATAGTAGTCCAGATTCTTTGCCGGACAGGAGACGGTGATCTGCATGCCTGGCGTCAGCAGCAGCACAGTGCCTGCCACAAGCTCGACCTTCCGGCGATCTATGAGCGCTGTGCCGCTACCCCCAATAATGAAGATCAGCATCGTAGTCTGCACATGGCGGTATCGGATCGTTCTCTTCTTTCTGATCGTCCTGAGGTGCATCGATTGAATGACACACACCGGAGCTTGTGCAGCCCGATACGAGCCCTTTGTTGCCATCTTATGGCCTCCTATTCTATCGTATGTAATGGTTAACTAGCATTAATAAAGCCGCTGCTTATAGCTTTCCTTCAATGCCCGGTCCACATCTGCTTCGGTTATACCGAGATTGCTGGCATGATCCGCTATCATCTTATTCGGATTCGGCAGCGTTTCTTGCTCAGGCCATGACGCAGCATCCCACAATCGCGACCGTTTGAACGATTTGGCGCAATGGATGAAGCATTCTGACACCTCAACGCCGATACCAACAAGCGGAACCTTCCCGAAGGCCTCCATCTGCGCCAATATAGACGGATCTTCATAATGACAGCTTGTCCATTGATCCTTAAAGTGACTTCAAGACCAGGAATGATAAACAGCAGGCCGATGTGCGGATTCGCCATAATGTTGGTCAATGAATCAAAGCGCCGGTTGCCGGGACGTTCAGGTATTACCAGATGCCTGTCGTCCAGAACATGCACGAATCCCGCTGCATCCCCGCGTGGAGAAGCATCGCAATGCCCTGCCGCATCACTTGTAGAGATGACAACGAATGGCGACCGGGATATAAAATAACGGCAGTGCCCATCAAGAATCCCGATCGTTTTATTCATTACAATATTGCTCGGAGTTCCGTATAACGCGACCAATTCATCCGCTGAATGAATGATTTCACTGAAGACTCTGCTTCTCATCACTGCACATTCCCCATTCTTCTCGGCTTTATATGGATCATGAATAATTTTCTGACAGGAACGCTTTGATATCTTCATTCATTAATTTCACATATTGTTCGGATGGGAAATGACCCATTTCATAGCTGGTTGTAATCACATTAGAGATGATTCCCTTCGCTTTCTTAATCACTTTCTTATCGGGGAAGAAAATATCCTGTTGTCCCGCCACAACCAGTGTGGGTGAAAAATAATTCAACAGTTCTCGTTTCTCAGTCAACTTAGGCATATTTTGCTCCAATTTTACATGAGTAAAAATATCCCCGATAATCTGTTTATCGATTTCTTTCATGCTATTAAATGACATCGCATCCGCAATGCCTTGCAAATGTTTTTGTGAGGCATTCATTTTAAACAGGAGCATTGGGAGCAGTATTTTTCGTATCATGATTAATTTCGAGCCCAGTTGCAAACCTGATGGCGCAACGAGCACCGAACAAGCAATTTTTTCCGGCATATGAGCAGCTATTCTGAGAATGATGCCAGCGCCATAAGAAGGGCCGACAAAAGCACTTTTCTCAATATTAAGAACATTCATTATATCAGAAATCCATAAAGCATAGCTCGCGTCTTTTGCAGAAACTCTTGTTTCAGCACTATAACCGGGATGCCCAATTGTGTCTGGCGCATAAATTCGATATTTCCCAAACAAGGAAGAGAACCAGGATAATGTAATCGGATTGATGCAGTTGCCTCCTTGAAGAATAAATAACGGTTTGCCATCCGCCGGTCCTGTCGTTAATAGATGCGTACTGCCGAAGCAAGTTTCTACATACATTCTTTGAAAATCAACATTAAGCAAGCTTAAATAAGATTCATAATGATTGAGGATTGTTCTCTTTCCTTCTTCACTCTTATATATGGATTGTGCACTCATAAACAATATCCCTCTTTATAGTTATTAATATTAAAATATGGATTAATAATCATCATTGACCCTTGTATGCAATGCCATCTATCATAATTAGACAATCGGAATCAATAAAATCAGTAGTCGTTGTCATTCGCGCAGGGAATTTATTTTCTTCAAAAAACTCGAAAAACACCTTTTCCATTTCAGGCAAATCGGCAATATTTTTGAGATATACATGTACTAATTGCCAACTAAATTATATCATAGAACATACGTTCCATTATTGCAATATATTCTCAGCCCGCATTTCTCTTTATTCATTTGCGCCAGCTGCTCCAAATCCGCTTCCACTGCCAGCCGTATCGAATATCTCACTATGAATCACCACCATTTACTTCTAAATCTATGTTATTTATAAGACGGCCCGATGCTGTCGAACCAGCGGGGCGATGAGAGCCAACTGTTGTAATCAACTGCTGGCCCCTTAATTTCTAATAAACAAAACAGGAATCGATACACATCGCGAACTGGCGATAAATCTGGAAACGGCAATACGGCAGCGTATCCTTTCTTGAAGGATGCGGCACCATTTTTATCCAGGGAACATTCGATGGCCACCAGATCGAGTTCTCTCGGTCCGAGCACATAGGCTTCTGTATCGACAATTGCAGTAACTCTATGATTTGCTGCAAGAAATTGTCTTGCGTCCATATCAAGCATGACATAAGAAGCACTTCCAGGGAGAGGTAAATTCTCAGCTAGTGAACAATAATATTGTAATTTACTGGTGATCTCAATGTTGGAATTGTAATAACGTGAGGATAATACACTAAGGGCATTACTGAGGTGTTGCGGGAATTGCTCTACAGGATTTCTATAAGTCCCTGCCGGTGCACCATACTCCGAAAAGCCATGGGAATGAATATCCGCTATTGCCATCCCGAAGCCCTCCATCATTAGAGGAGGCATATCCAGAAAACGAAATTCCGTTCCATTCATTTTTTCGACTACAATAAACTGCCTTCCATCAATGATTCCCTTTTGAATCACCCGAGGGACATCTATGTTAGTACTCATTTGTCCAAGTTGATCGTTCACATATTCGATGTCATAAGTATGTTGCAGTTCAATTCCGAACAAGTTCCTGCATGCCCATAAGAAAGGAGCATCCGAGTTTTCATTCACTCCCGATGATCTGACAACATACTCGCCATTCTCCGTCTTCACCTGCCACACATCGCTTGCACGGCCACCCAGTGAAGTTTGCGAAATAATTTGTTCCGAGAATAATGATTGTAGATTCAATTCATATCACCACTTTCAAATTGGACACTTATAAAAAAGTTGCATTGTGGAAACTTTATTAGCAGTACGCAAAACCTTGGTCCAATAGGGGCATTACTGGAGGTCACGATGTATTACTTGTACAGCTTCTCTCTGCTGCTTACGGGGCTGCTCATTGTTAATCTGGTGTTTTCTTACCAGAGCAAGCATATTGATCCCCACTTCTGGTCAACGCTCAAATTCCAGCTCTGCGCACTCCCGTTATTCCTGATTGCGAATCTCTGCATCGGCTACGGGGTCAAGTTTGGGTTTAGAGCAGTCGGCAATCTGATCTTCGTTCTTATCACATCCAAAGGAATCGAAATGCTGATTTCACTGCTCATGGGTTTTATGTTCTTCAAGGAAACTGCAACGTGGAGAACATGGGTCGGTCTAGGTATCGTTCTGGTTGGATTTGCAGTCGCAAAGGGGAAATTCCAGCAATAGCCAGCACAAGCCAGAGCAGTATCACGAAAAAAAGGAACAAGGATCTCCTCCCTGCTCCCTTTCCGATTCCTTGCATCTACTGGTAGAACTGTCCTTGCTGCCCCTGCGGCGGCTGCAGATCCGAGCCACTCGCCGCATTCGTATTCGTATTCGCACCAAATGTGCTCTGGACATGGGTTACAGCCTGCTGAAGGCGCTGCTGCAAGCTTTGAATTTGCCGCTTTTGCGCATCCATTTGCATCCCAATCTGATTCTCGGCCAGCTGCAGCTCGCTTTGAATACTTTGCAGCTCGATAACTACCTTGCTGATTTGCTGTGAGCGCGGATCCAGCCCTACATTGCGCAGCGCTTGCTGTGCCTGTATTCTTTGCTGCTCCTGCTGCTGCTGTACCTGCGCTTGAAATTGCTCGTACGAAAGCTGCTGGCTGTTAATCGGTTGGCCTTGGTTCTCCATATTTATCCCTCCAAGTGATCATTTGAGCTCTACTTAGAATGACCGCTTTGATGGATAAATATGTATGGCTATTGCTCCGGCTTTTCGTCGATCAACTGCTGCAGCTTCTCATCTTTAACCTTCCTCGCGCCATAACGGACACCCATATATTGCTCCAGCAATGTCTTCACCCATACAGCATGCCCGCTGCTTCCGCTTGTGGCGATCAGCTCTCTGCCATTCTCTTGCGGTGTAAAATGAGGCTTGAATACATATCCGCCCTTGATTGCCCTGCCCAGCCATTGTCGGTACAGGTAGCGGATGCGGGATTCATTATCCTGCAGATCCTTCCACTTTATCCGCGGCTGCTTATTTCTTCCCGACAGCCATACACGTATTCGCTTGGGCTTGCTAATATCCTCGATCTCATCCACGTAGCCAGCCGCAACAGTAATACGCTCCCGCTGCAGCATCTGCTTCCAAATGTCCTTTAATGCCTTCCATAGCTTAGGCAAGTGACGAATGTAGCGCACAATAATGAATAGCAGGACTAGAGCGAGAATTCCCGTGAAAATATACAAGATCAAATCCCATGGTATGTTGAGTGTCGTTCTATTCTCAGTGGGCAGCTCCAGCTCTTGCCGGGGCATAGGAGCAGGAGTAACCTCGGCCGGAGGCTCCTCCGTTGGCTCCATCAGTTGCCAGCTATTCAGCCAATTCTGAAACGCATTCCACAAAGCCGTAAACAACCACTGCAACTGGTACGTAAACACAATAAGGACTGAGACAACGATTATGATAGCGACGAACAGGCGATTCTGCCTTTTGACCGTTTTCTCCACTCTGGGCATATGCTCATTCGTAAGCGATTCCGTATTTACATAGCTCTTGTTGATCGCATTTAGAGTCAATACGAGCGATAACAAGCCAAAGCCGAGCAGCGGCCATTTGAAAGGCTGAAACGGCTCCATCCAGCCGAATACGATCGATACCGTAAAATAAGTGAACAATCCCGTTCCGTACTGCCACGGATAGAATCGGGTTGACCATAGGTGCACAGCCATCATTTGGCCCCGATACATGCCAGCTGCCGCTGTAATGAACGTTACAATTCCGATGATCGAGATTCCGTATACAGACATTCCGTACAGAGCAGCAGCAACTATGCTAATCAGCATAATTGCCGCCGGATGATGGAGCGACAGTAGACGATTCAACCGATAACCGGCCGGATAAGCGATCAGCATCGGAAGCAGCCACAGCCATCCCTGATCGGCAGGCAGCAGATAGACCTGCAGAAGTATCGCAATCGGCAGATAGAGCACCATTTCTATGGAGCCGCGTACCATTACGAGCGCGCTTTCGCGCATGACTCCCATCATGCTGCACCACCTTCCTGCTGCGGAATCGGGAGCAGATCGACGCCATGCCCTGCGCTTCTTAGCTTGTCGATCGCCAGCTCGATCCCCTCCGATACGAAAGCGGACACAATAACAATGTCATACCGTTCCCTGTAACGTTCAGATATCTCGTTCAACAGCTCAGAACTAGTAATAACTGGTGATATGACCAGCTTCGCCATTTGCTCGAAAATATAGAACATATGGTCTTGCCCGGACTCCATATCCACCATAACAGTCTTGCCGGGAATATCCATATGATGGCCATTGGTGGCGAACCCCGTCTCCATCCCTTGCTGGGACGCATACTGGACTAGCGCTGCCGCATATCGTATGCCGCGTTCGATTATTGCTGTATCCTTGACCGTCGTCCATACATTGGGATGATCCTCTACATTAAGAACAACGAGCAGTTTATAATCGGCTGTATAATCTCTTCTGTGTACCTGAAGCTCGCCTGCACGCGCGGTTGCGCTCCAGTTGATCGATTTCATCGAATCGCCTGGCATGTAATCGCGGACACCCGTAATATAGAAGGGATCGTCGACAATCCAGCGGCGAACGGACACATCACCCTGCCAGCTTCTGGAGGGCAGATTAAGATCAGAAAGGTCTGCCGGCCTTGGATAGACCACTATCTCCTCTTCAAGGGGGATTCTGATCCATTTCTTATATAATCCGAACAAATCCCCGAATGTTAAAGCCGTGCTTTTCAACCGGTAACAGCCCCGCATGTTGCATTGCACATTATGGCGGCGGGTCAACTGCTTATTCCCCATCAAGCTGAAGAAGCTCTTATGATTCTGATAATAGCTCCCGTCACTGACATCGAAATTATGCTGGCTTTCGAACTTGAGACCTGTATGAATCTGGGATTCTACACGCAGCCATGGAATGGGAAGCATCTTGCTGTTAACGAGACGCTCCACCATTTCGACCCGGTCGCCTTCGAAGCAGTAAGCTTTATTGAATGACCGCTCATATGCAAAGCCTTTCAAGCTGAATAGACGGAATATAAGAACCTGAATGAGGATCACAACTATTGCACTAATAATAAACCAATGAATATTCATGAATCGCTCCCTCTCCTTTCTCTCATCAGACTTCTGATCGATGACAGGTTTATCTCAGAGGGGCATCGGCAGGAACCTCCACCGACCGCATGACAGATTCCAGCAGGCTCTCTGCCGCATCCGACCTAAGCCGCTGCGAGCTGCGAAGCGTGATACGGTGAGCGAGAGCGGGCACAACCATTGCTTTCACGTCATCAGGTATGACATAATCGCGGCCCTGCAGCGCTGCGTATACCTGGCATGAGCGAAGCAGCGCCTGGCTCCCGCGCGGACTTACGCCTAGTGCGGCATCCGGATGTGTGCGCGTCGCCTCTACAATGGCGAGTATGTAGCGAAGCAGATCCTCGCTCACTTGAATTTGGAGAACGGCCTTCTGCGCTTCCGCGATATCCGCAGCATTCGCAACGGGCTGGAGCTGTTCAAGCGGATTATCCGACATGAAACGCTTCATAATATGGAGCCCCTCTTCCGAGGAAGGGTAGCCCATCTTGATCTTGAACAGGAAACGGTCTAGCTGCGCCTCCGGCAGAGGGAACGTTCCCTGCTGCTCGACCGGATTTTGCGTAGCGATGACGAGAAAAGGCTTCGCCAGCCCATGCGTTGTCCCGTCAATCGTCACCTGGCGCTCTTCCATACATTCCAGCAGACTGGATTGGGTACGCGGGGTTGCCCGGTTGATCTCATCTGCAAGCACAATGTTCGTAAATAAAGGCCCTGGACGGAATTCAAATTCCGACAGCTTCTGATTATAGAAATGAATGCCGGTAAGGTCGGAAGGCAGCAGGTCGGGCGTAAATTGTATGCGCTTAAATGAACAATCAAGTGATTTTGACAGCGCTTTCGCTATAAGCGTCTTTCCAGTGCCCGGAACATCCTCAAGCAGGACGTGGCCGGAGGCAATGATAGCTATAAGCAGCTTGTCGATTATATCTTCTTTCCCTACGATTACTTTACTGACATTCGACCGGATCTGGTCCGCCAATCTATGTACCGATTCCAAGCTCATTTCCTGATACCCCTCTCTATTTCGCATTAATGGTATGAAATGTAATTACATAAACCAAAGTATACCCGTTGATAAAAGAAAAGGCTAGACTCATTTTTGACAGTTCAATTGTAATATATTGATGGAGTATGGACTGCTCGCGGTCATCCGCGCTGCCGCTGACCTATGAGAAAATGGTACTGGCGTGACTAAAAATTTAGGGGCTGTCCGAAAACGAATGTCGAAAACACACCCCCAAATCTTATAAAGAAGCCTCCAATTCTGAAATGCAGACCAACTGTTGGACGGTGTCTAACAATTGGGCTGCATTTCTTCCTGAGTCAATGAGGTGTGGAGGCTTCAATTTTGTTTAAGACGTGGTTTATTAGACGACGAACATGCCTGCGTAAATGCAGCTTTTCTCTCGTTCCAGCCTGCTAAATGCGAAATGCCTGCCACAGTGCAGGCATTTCGCCGTAATTGGCTCTAGTGGGTCCATTCGGTCAATTATTCCTGCTCCAACGCAGGTATTTCACCTCGTAAGGGTACTTTTAACCGAAATTCATGCACTTTCGCAGGCTTCCTGCACTTCACTGCATTTCACTGCACTTCACTGCATTTCACTGCACTTCACTGCACTTCACTGCATTTCACTGCACTTCACTGCACTTCACTGCACTTCACTGCACCTTACTTCACTGCTCCGCAGTGGCCAACCACCGTCATGCAGCGCCACGCCAGAGCTGGGAGATACATATAGAGCGATACCGAATCATGAAGTCATTCACTGCCCCCAAAGATAGAAAATCTTATGGAGCAGCCTCTAATACAAGCCCCCTAACGGCAGTGCAGTTCCTTTATTCCGTTCATATATGGCCTGAGCGCTTCCGGGATATAGACCGAGCCATCCTCCAGCTGGTGGTTCTCAAGCAGTGGAATAAGGATGCGGGGACTCGCGGCAATGGTACAGTTCAGAGTAAAGGCATATTGCAGCCGTCCATCGTCATCCCGATAACGAATCCCGGCGCGTCTTGCCTGGAAATCCAGAATCGACGATGCCGAATGCGTTTCTCCATAGCTGTTGCGGCTGGGCATCCAGGTTTCAATATCGTACTGCTTGTAATTTTTCTGCGACATATCGCCTGCGCATACTGCAACGATGCGATAAGGCAGCTCCAGCTTCTCCACAAAGGTCCTGGCATTCATCAGAATCCGCTGCAACAGCTCCTCCGCCAGCTCCAAATCCGCTCGGCAAATAACGACCTGCTCCACCTTGGCAAAGGCATGAACTCGGTACAAGCCATGCACATCACGGCCTGCCGAGCCAACCTCGCCCCGATAGCAGGCACTTGCCGCTGCCAGCAGTTCTGGCTCGCTCAAGTCAAGCGTTTCACCGCTGTAATATGAGACAAGCGGCACTTCCGATGTGCCGGCCAGCCATTTGTCCTCGCCATCGATCGCATAGGTTCCTTCACGGTTGTCCGGGAAGAATCCGGTAGCAACAAGCGTCTCCTCCCGCACCATGATCGGAACATCCAATAAGGTAAAGCCTTGCTCCTGGGCGATATCAGCGGCAAGCTGCTGAACCGCGCGATGAAGCAGCACCCCGTGATTTCGAAGCACATACTGCCTAGTTCCGCCAATCTTGACACCACGAACGAGGTCAATCAGATCAAGCGTCTCTCCCAGTTCAATATGACTCCTAGGTTCAAAGTCGAACACAGGCGGCTCCAAATATTTCATCACTTCCACATTATCATGATCAGATGTCCCCTCCGGCGTATCGGGCGAAATCAGATTCGGAACGAGCAGCAGGAGTCTCTTATACTCTGCTTCCAGCTCCCTCAGCTCGGCTTCCTTTCCCTTCAACTTCGCAGCCAGCTCTCCGTTGATCCTCTTCTCCGTGTCCGCTTCGCCCCTGCGTCCGTCTCTTAACAACTGTTCAACGGCCGCCGATCCCCGATTGCGCTGAGCGCGAAGCTCCTCCGTCTCTGCAAGCGCCCTTCTTCTTCGCTCATCGACCGCAAGCAGCTCCTCTACATCGAAGGTCAGTCCTTTGCGGACAGCCGCTTCTCCAATTTCCTTCCGCCTCTGCCTGATCATAGCAATGTCTAACATGGTCAGCACTCCTCCCGAGTATATAACAAAATACGCGCTCACCCATCCCATATAAGGGACGAGGAGCGCGCTCGCGGTGCCACCCAAATTAGCCGGCAGCAAGTGCCAACTCTCTTGATCCGCCTGTAACGGTGCGGTTCCGGAATACTTAGAGGACTACTGCTGCCTGAATCAGCCGAACAGTCCCGATCGCAACGCCTCCGAGTTGGATTCTCTTCACAGGCATGATCGCGTATGCGGTTATTAGTCGTATTGTAGCAGAGCTTCCGGCTATCTGCAATCCCGAATGTTAGTTCCAGAATAATTTACCTAACATGAATCGCACGAATCTAAGAAACAGTATTAATGTTTGAATTCAAAACAAAAACAGGGGGTACCCGTATGCCAATTAAAGGTTATGGTGTTCTAAAAGGAATAGCAATCGACGGTAAGGATGAACGCGACAATTCCACACCTCATTATCAAATTAGAATGATCGGAGAAGATAACACTGACTATAGAATTGCCGTTAATGTCATGTCGAGCTCTCATGAATCTGAAGTATTATACTTGGTCGACGAACAATATGATGCTTCCTCGATAACCATTTTGCCTACAATGAGCAACGGGTTTACCAGAATCACGAAAGACAATAGAGATATTGCGCTGGATTATGTCAGAGGGGAATTGTTTGACCCTTCCAAAATGGTGCCGCTCCCGCATGACAAATCAGGCCCGGATAATGATTTGAATGATAAAATCCAGAAGTATATTGAAAAAGCGATTAAAGAAAAAGCCATCTGTTATGTTTATGGATCAGAATGGGGACCAGAAAACAACAAGCCTGATAAAATATTCGGTTTTGAACCCGGCCGCGGTGTCCACAATGTTCATATGAATCAAGGAAACGAGGGACGTTGGAAGGGTGACAACGGTTCGTGGCAAGATGGTGGAATACTGATCCAATTTAAAGATAAATGGGTGGCTATATTCTTGGCATTCTTATCGCAATCATGGTGCACGAATGAGAAAGGGCATTCTACAGAATCATGCAGCCATACGGATGTTAAAAAAAGAGAAGCCGTTCCCGCTAGATAGAAAATTCAGTAAAGCGAGTGCAGCCTATCAATATCAGACAACTCGCTTTACTTTTTTTTGCTCAAATTCGGACTCTCTCCCCCAACTTCCGAGGCCGCCAGCCCATTCCTCCACCTTACGCCCCTGTCTTCACAGCCAAAGACTGCTGCATCTCGTACTGCGTCATATACAGCTTCTTATATACGCCATCTTGCCCCATCAGCTCCTCATGACTGCCCTGCTCGGCGATGCGTCCATCGCGAACGACAAGAATGAGATCGGCATCGCGGATCGTTGATAAGCGGTGAGCGATAATGAAGGCCGTCCGTCCTTCCAGCACTTTGTTCAGAGCGGCTTGAATATGCTGCTCCGTCTCTGTATCGACGCTTGACGTTGCTTCGTCTAGAATCAGAATTCGCGGATCGGACAGAAGCACCCTGCCAAAGGCAAGCAACTGCCGCTGGCCTACGGACAGCTTGGAGCCGCGTTCCTCCACCTGAGTCTGATATCCATCGGGAAATTGCGACACAAACTGGTCGATGCGAACATGATGGGCAGCCAGCTTCAAAGCTTCGTCCGTGGCATCTTCATTGCCGTAACGCAAATTCTCCTCAATCGTCCCTGAGAATATAAAAGAGTCCTGCAGCACAATGCCGATCTGCCTGCGCAATGATTCCAGCGTCACTTCCTTAACGTCCTGGCCATCGATTCTAATCCTGCCCCCGGTCGCATCGTAGAAACGCATCAGCAGATTAACAATGGTGCTCTTGCCCGCGCCCGTCGGCCCGACGAGAGCTACGCGCTGCCCTGGCTTCACATGAAGCTGGATGCCGGATAATACTTCCGGTTTGTCCTCCCCGTACCGGAAGGACACGTTGTCAAAAACAACCTCGCCCTGTATAGGATCCATTGCCTTGGCGTTGGAGCGATCCTTGACCTCAGGCTCGGTGTCAAGCACCTCGAAGATCCGTTCCGCCGAGGCCATAGCCGACAGCAGCTGGCTGTATACCTTGGACAGTGCGCTGATCGGCCCCCAGAAGCGCCATAGATAATTGATAAAAGCCATAATAAATCCCAGTGTCAGCGTCTCGTCCATTACTCGCATCGCACCGAACCAGACGACGATACAGGTTCCCAGCATACCGATCAATTCTACGAGGGGCCATACCGTATTCTCCAGTGTAGCCGCCCGCATATAAGCCTGCTTGTTATTCGTATTCAAGGTATCAAACCTGCCGTTGTTCACCCCTTGCCTGGAGAAGGCCTGGATGACCCGAATGCCTTGAATCGTTTCATTCAGATTGCCGTTAATGGCTGACATCGTCCTGCGGGAGCGCGAATACGCGCCTTCAATTCTTGGCTGCAGCTTGACGACAATCAGATAAAGAAAGGGCATCGTTGCAAAAGACAGCAGCGCAAGCTGCCAATCCATCCACAGCAGAATCGCTACAATCCCGAACAGATGCGTAACTTCCATTACGATTGTAATCAGTCCGCCATTAATCAACTCGCCGATCGCATTCGTATCATTCGTAATCCGCGACATAATTTTGCCTGCCGGCCTGCCGTCGAAGAAACGAAAAGACAACGTTTGCAAATGATTGAACAATTGCTGTCTCAGGTCGAACAGAATACGCTGTCCGGTAAAATTAATAAACCGCGTATGCAAATAGCCAAGCAGCCAGCTCACAAGCCGAATGGCCAACAGGCTGAATCCGATCCAGTGTATGACGGCAAAGTTCCCTTCCCTGATCCCCTCATCGATGATATAACCGAGCAGCAGGGGCTCCGCGAGACTGAGCGCCATATTAACCAAGACGATGACAGCCACAAAGGCCAGAACCTTGCGATACGGCAGCAAATATCGAAACAGCCGTTTCATGTATGCTTTATTAAAGGGCTTCTCCTCCAGCTCGTTGTCGGAGTCCCATTCCACCTGACTCATGCCTATCCCTCCTAATCAACCAACACTTGCCTTTATATGAGCACTATCTCGCAGCAGCGGCATCCTGCATCTGGAACAGATTGCGGAAGAACCCATCCTCCTCGAACAATTCCTTATGTGTTCCTTGCTGCACAATTCTGCCATTGTCGAGCACGATGATGCGATCTGCCCGTTTCACAGAGGACAGCCGCTGCGCAATAATGAATGTTGTACGCCCCTTCATGACTTCCAGCAGCTCCTCATGAATGGCCGATTCCGTCGCTGTATCTACGCTTGCCGTCGCCTCGTCGAGCACAAGAATGGGCGGATTCATCAGAATCGCCCGTGCCAGCGCGACCCGCTGACGCTGCCCCCCTGACAGGCCGACACCGCGCTCGCCGATCAGCGTATCATAGCCGAACGGCATCGTTTCAATGAACGCATGGATTTGGGCTTTGCGGGCTGCCCACTCGATCGCCTCCTGCGTCGCATCCGGAGCGCCATAAGCGATATTGTCGCGGATCGATGCGGAGAACAGGAATGTTTCCTGCGGAACGATACCGATCTTCCGGCGCAAGCCGTCCAGATCATAATCGCGGACGTCCGTATCATCGATGAGCAATCTTCCTCCGCTTACATCATAGAAACGGGACAACAGCGCTATCAAGCTGCTTTTGCCAGAACCGGTTGCCCCCAGCACTGCGACCACTTCACCCTGCCGAACCTTCAGGCTAATGCCTTCAAGCACCCCTTTGTCCTTGGTGGCATCCTGATCGGGAAAATGAAAGGAAACCTCCTCGAACACAACATTCCCTGCAATAGAGTCGGCATCGGCACCGCCACCCGCAGGAGAGGCGATTTCGACGGAGGAATCAATCACCTCCAGCACTCTCGGAGCTGCTTTGATGGCCTGCTGCATAATGTTGATCTGCCAGCCGAGCATGTTCAGCGGCCATATAATCCCCCATACGTACCATTGAAATGCCATGAACGTACCCAACGTCATCTCGCCGCGGGCTACAAATATAGCGCCGAGCCAGATCATAAGCAAGAAGACGAGGCCGCCGTAGAAGCCCATAAGCGGAAACGCATTCGCCTCCAGCTTTGCACGCTGCATATTCGTCTCAAAGTTCTGCTCATTGCGATCCTTGAACTTGCCTTCCTCTTCCCGCTCCCTGGCGAATGCCTTCACGACTCGAATACCCGATATATTCTCCTGGAGAGTAGTAGTCAGCCTTCCCATCTGCTCGCGGATCTGCCCCCATGCCGGACCAACCTTGCGATTGAATTTCCACAGGACGAACAGCAGCAGCGGTATCGTTGACATGCTGATCAGTGTGACCTTCCACTGCATGAAGAACATGACAATTATCGTTCCAATGAATGTCAGCAGACCAAGAAGCATCATAATAGCTCCGAAGCCGATAAAATTTTTGACGGCCTCAATATCGCCGGTCATGCGCGACATAAGCTGCCCCGTCTGTGCCTTGTCATAATAACTGAAGGACAGCCGCTGCAGATGGTTATACAGATCCTTGCGCAGCGCGAAGACGACGTTCTGCCCCACCAGCTCTTGCGAGCGTCCCTGAATGAACATACCGATGCTCTTGATTACCTGTATGCCAGCCAGCGACAGCGTTAAGGCCAGAATGACGCTAATATTTTTGTTCGCGATTCCCTTATCGAAGATTTCCTTCAGCAGCCAAGGCGCCAGCAAATCGATAAAGGTCCCGAGCAGCAGCAATCCGAATGCGGTCGCTACCAACTTGGCATTGGGCCGCAAGTACTTCGTTAGACGAAGCATAACTTTCATTCTCTCTCTCCTCCTCAAAGTCCAGCCAAGCAGCCTCGCCACCCGGAATGGGAGAACTGCAGCGAACTGATGTTGCAAGCGGCGGACATATTGCCCTGCACTGGCAATAGCCGTACTCATTATTCCAGCAACAAAAAAGGGAGACTCCGAGCCAATAGGCTCAAAGTCTCCCTGTACATGCAATAACGCAGCACATAGCAGCTACGTCTTGCGCAAGAAGTTGGGCCGATGGAATGAATAATGACGTTGATTGCGTACATCAAAAGTGAAATTAAACATATCCATCGTCCCTCCTTTCATTGTTTGTTTTCTGGAACATCCAAAGTTTATCACTACATCCAATAATTGCGCAAGGGGTCGTGAGAAACTTTTTTCGGCAGCATGCCTCTATTCCCGTCACATCTACATGTCCGTCGAAGCAATGCCTTCCTCGACCGCAAACTCATAATCCTCAATATCGTACACCTGAACGGGAACCTCCGCTTCGATCAGCCGATCCTGAAACTCGAACTGATCCGACAGCAGCGGGACATTCAGCTTCAACGACGTAAGCAGCAATTCCGTCTCGATCGGGTCGAAATAATCGCCGTAATGGGCATTGTCTATCGCGTGCACGACTGTAAATTGTATGGTGTCGCTCAGCAGCAGCGGCGAGCTTTCCCGCCACGGCATTTGGAGCGCGCGCTCGATCTTTTTGCGGTTGAAGGGATCTTCGAAGAAGCCGATCAGCTCCGCTATCTTGAGCTTCACATGCTCGTTGTCCTCCGGATCGTCCATTACTGGATCTGTACCTTCCTTCATCTCATACAGCTCCATAATCGTTGAATACGGCAAGACAAAATCGACTGGACGGCTTGGTACGAGTAAATGTCCATAGGTGGCCACCATTACGGCTTCAATAACAAAACGTCGTCGCATTCTATCTCCCCCCTATACCATACTAGCAATATCAGCTTATTATACATCATTCTGCCGCTCGTACACAGAGCCAATTGCCTGTCCTTGCATAATAGAGGTGCAGGAACTGACCGGACGAGTATGGTAGAATAGTGTTGTCTGCTGTATAGGAACGACTTGTGATTACTGAAGGAGGCGCAGAATAGAAGCTATGAATACCGAACAAATTATCATCATCGGCGCAGGACCCTGCGGACTTGCCTCTGCCATTGAATTGCAATCCATTGGGCTGAATCCGCTCATTATTGAGAAGCGGAACATCGTCCATTCCATCTCCCAATATCCGACTTATATGCACTTCTTCAGTACGCCTGAGCTGCTGGAGATCGGCAATATTCCCTTTACTACCGCCAATGATAAGCCATCCAGGCTGGAAGCACTTAATTATTACCGCAATGTTGCTCTGCGCAGCAAGGTGCGTGTCCATGCCTACGAGACTGTCAAGCATGTATCACCGCTTAGCGGCGGCGGATTCCAGCTTATTAGCGAGGACCGTTATGGCGAAGCATTAACTTACCGCGCACCCGCCGTCATCGTGTCAACAGGCTACTTCGATCATCCCAACGAGCTCGGCATACCGGGCGAGCAGTTGGATAAAGTAAGCCATTTCTTCCGTGAAGCCCATCCCTATACCGGTACGAAGGTTGCCATCATCGGGGGCAGCAATTCCGCGATTGACGCTGCGCTTGAGCTGGAACGGGTCGGCGCGGATGTTACCGTTGTTTACCGTGGCGACAGCTATTCACCGAGCATTAAGCCTTGGGTGCTGCCTACATTCCAAAGCCTTGTCGGCAAAGACAGAATCGCTATCCGCTTCCAGTCGCGAGTAGTCGAGATCGGGCCACGCACCGTTACAGTTGAGAACGGGGATGGCCGGGAGCAGCTTGCGAATGATTTCGTGCTTGCGCTGACCGGATTTCATCCTGACCGTGATTTTCTCACTGCAATGGGCGTGACGATAGAGACTGAGGGCTATCCAACCTTCAACGATGCCACGATGGAGACCAATGTGCCCGGTATCTATCTGGCCGGAGTCGTCGCTTCGCGCCGGGAAGCGAACGAGATCTTCATCGAGACGGGCCGTTTCCATGGCCGGAAGATCGCTGCTCATCTCGTGGAGTCAGGATATGTCCTTCCCGAATAGATCAGGATGCCAGCCAAGCTTAAAGAGGCTTTGACGCCCCCATTGGGTGGGGCATCAAGGCCTCTTTAGCAGCGAGCCGCTATCCACGGCTCGCAATAGCTGTGCGATCCGCACCGCTGAACGTGATCACGGTGTCCACCTTCTGCAGTCGAATATATTCGTTATTCTCCAGTTCCGTCCGAAAGTAAGCGAACATATAGACGGCTTCGTAGAAGGACAAGCCAGGATAAACAGCGATACTCTGATTGGAAAATTGATTATCAAGCAGCACCTGCCATTCCCCGTTTCGCCTGCCCTTGTCGATGTCGCTCAGAACGTGGCGCTTGGTGCTCATAATGCCATCGAATTCCTTCCATATGTACGTCCATGATGGACTAATCCTTCCCGGATCTGGCAGCATTATGCGCGCCTTGTGCAATAACGCTTCTGCCAGCTCGCATTCCTCCTCCTCATACCTCCGCAGATACTCACGGCATTCATCCAGGAAACGGCGTACGGCCGTAAATCCCTCCCGGCGCAGCTGCTCTCCCAATGCGGCCGCTTCATGCTCAGAATCCAGCTCGGCTAACTGCACGAAATATTCACTTTGGGTCGTTTGCAAATTAGAGCCTCCTTCCGGCGGCGGAGCCAATGTCCGGTTGTTGACACGGGTTATCCTTTATGAACCGTGATCGTTCCATCACGCTCCAGCGTCAATTGCCGCCTGGGATCATTATTCAGCTTCACGTTGAACAGCTTCAGCCGCTCCTCCCTCACCTCAAGAGCCTCCCAGCCCGCTGCCTGCTCCCGCCCGGCCGCAGCTAAAGCATGATCCATCATACGCTCCGCTGTTTCCTTATCTTCCCACCAAAGCGCTCCATAATACGCAATATCGTACACGTTGCGCAGTGTCCCGCAAGCAATCTCCCCCGTAGTACGGTGCCTCAGCACAATTGGCATCGCTTGTTCACACTCCTCCTTGTCATCCGCCGCAGCAAAAGGGGCGCAAGCCTCTTGCGCCTGCACCCCGCCCGCTTGCCTTGCCGCAGTAGATGAACTGCTCTATAGATATGGATTCTCGTGCTTCGCTTTCAGCCGCAGCCATCGGCGCTCAACCTCGTCCTCGAACGATTGCAGCGCCTCCGCATATTCCGGACGGGTCATATGCTTCGTTTTGCCCATATTTTTGAGCCAGTCAGCCATTGGAATTCGCTTGCCCTTCTCCTCCGGATTATACGTAATATTCGTTACGCCCTCCTCCACCTCGTACATGGGGAAGAAGCATGTATTGACAGCCTCATCGATCAGCGTCTGCCCGATCTTCTCCTCGGACAGCCAGTTGAGCGGGCAGGAGATCAGAATTTTACCATAGACCAGACCGACATTCTGCGCATAATATTGCGCCTTGGCAGCCTTTCTAAGCAGATCCTGCGGCAATGACTCCGAGCCAGTGAACACATAAGGAATGTTCGTCGCCGCCATAATTTGGGCAGTATCCTTATGGTGGAACAGCTTGCCGCCCTGA
Source organism: Paenibacillus oenotherae (assembly GCF_019443105.1). Taxonomy (GTDB): domain Bacteria; phylum Bacillota; class Bacilli; order Paenibacillales; family Paenibacillaceae; genus Paenibacillus_Z; species Paenibacillus_Z oenotherae. The sequence continues at coordinate 13,627 of NZ_JAHZIJ010000026.1, read as the reverse complement.
TGCTTGCCTACGTTCGAGGTAGATGTACGGTGCCCGAGCGGTGTGGAATAGGACAGCTGCGCACCAGTGTTCATATACCCTTCATTATCATATTCCAGAATAATCATCTTATGGTTGCGAAGCGCACTGCCGATAGCCGGGCCCATGCCGATATCCATGCCGCCGTCTCCGGTAATCATGACGAAGGTGAAATCATCCTTCAAGCCGTAAGCCTCCAGCTCGCCGCGGCGCTTCCGCTCCCAGAACATCTCCACAACGCCAGATAGCGTAGCTGCGCCGTTCTGGAACAGATTGTGAATATAAGTCGCCTTATGCGAGGAGTAAGGAAATCCGGTCGTTACGACCATAGCGCAGCCCGTCTGATAGAGGGCCACGATGTCGCCTTCAATCCCTTTGAAGAACAGCTCCAGGCCGGAGAAAATTCCGCAGCCCGGGCAAGCGCCATGACCAGGGGCAAGTCGCTTAGGCTTCTTGGTCAGCTGCCGTACAGGCGGAACCTTCACCTTGAGCTTGCCAGTTGATGCGTCGCGATCTACCGTTATAAGTCCTGTCTTGAGCTCCTCGTATTTCATCGGCTCCAGCACACGCTTAGGTGTTTTATCCGGATCACCTGCAGTATGTCCATAATAATCGAACGGCCTGTCTACGCTGCCCGATTGTGCCGCCTCAATAGCAAGCTCGAAGAAATGATGGCCATCCTCGGCATAGAAGTCCTTGCCGCCGAGACCGAAGACGCGGCTGATCACAAGCGTATCCCGCACGTCATGCGTGAACAGAGCCGATTTGATCTCATTGGTCATATTGCCGCCATGAGCGCCATACGAATCGGCACGGTCGCCGATCGTTACCGCCTTCACACCGCGCAGCGCCTCGGCGACCTCCTTGGCAGGGAACGGACGAATCATATTAGGGGCGATTGAGCCTGCTTTAATACCCTTGGCACGGAGCTGGTCAACCACATCCTTAATGATTTCCGAAGCTGAATTCATAAGAAATACGGCTACCTCAGCATCCTCCATCCGGTAGAGGTCCAGAATCGGGTAGTCCCGGCCTGTCAGAACTGCGTATTCCTGCCTGATCCGGTCATATACAGCCGAAGCATTGTACATCGCCACCGACTGCTGATAGCAGTTGTTAATATAGTCCGGCTCATTCATATAAGGCCCTACAGTAATCGGATTATTCCGGTCCAGCACATGAGCAAAGCCTTCAGGCGGCCGCTCTCCGGTAAAGGCATGCACATCGGCCCGATGGGCAAAGGTCTGTACACGGCGCTTCTGATGCGATGTGAAATAACCGTCGGAAGCAACAAGCACCGGAAGGCGGACAGAAGGATCCTCCGCAAGCTTGATCGCCATAATGTTCATGTCGTATACCGCTTGCGGATCACGGCACATCAGAATCGGCCAGCCCGTATTCAACGCAAAGTACAGGTCGGAATGGTCGCCATGAATATCCAGCGGCCCCGACACAGAGCGGCAGACCAAATTCAGAACCATCGGGAACCGTGTCCCGGACTGTACCGGCATCTGCTCCAGCATATACAAGTAGCCGTTGGAGCTCGTTGCGTTGAACACGCGGCCGCCTGCTGCCGAAGCCCCATAACAAATACCGGCAGAGCCATGCTCGCCGTCAGCGGGAATAAGCTTAATATCATGCTGTCCGTTCGCCTTCATCAAGTCAAGAAATTGTGCAACCTCGGTCGAAGGTGATATCGGAAAATACCCCATCACATGATAATTGATCTGGTGTGCGGCATAAGCTGCCATTTCATTGCCGGATTCATATACCATGCGCTGCTCGACTGTACCCCGGCTCACTTCCTTATTGATCTCGATTGCCATCGTTTCTTATCTCTCCTCTCCTCGCGCTTAATCGAACATTCATGAGCTTGCCCACTGAAAACGATGCGCAATGCGATGCGTCTCCCCGTATCCATCCGTCTCCCTCTCCGAAGAGAGTGCTTCAGTCGGGCAGGCGACAACACACTTCAAGCAGCCCTTGCAGTATTGATAGTCGATTCCTTGCAGGAACATCTGGGGCCGCCCCTTCTTGTCCTCCTGCTCATCCCACACGAAACAGAAATCCGGGCATGCCGTATCGCAAGCGGCGCAGTGGATACATTTCTCCTCGTCGAAATGCGGCATCATCCCTTGGCGTGAAATACTTAGATCCTTCAGTATGCTATTCCCGGGATTTACAATCATGCCTCCCATCGGCTGCGTCGCATAACCAAGTGTTGGAATATCCCATCGCGTAGGCAGCGGCATCTCAATGCCTTCCGGCAGATCGAAGGTCTGGAACTGCACCTCGTCATAGCCCCGTTGGAACGTCCGCAGCGCCGGTTCAACCGCCTGGGGATATTTTTTCTCCAGCGATTTGCGGATAATGCCTTTCATATGTTCAAAATCCAGAAAGCTGCAAAGTCGAAACAAGCCGCCCAGCATCGCCATGTTGACCCGATTATGCTCCTCCAGCGAGATGCCCGTTGCATCTACGACCGCCATCGTACCGCCGAGAAGTTTCATCTTGTCCTTAAGCTGCTGAGGCGACTTGGGGGAATTAACCAGCACCACACTATCTTCATAAATCCCGCTGATGACATTAACCGTCTTAGACAAATTCTCATGAAATATGCCTACAATATGCGGTCTTTCCACTGGTGTCGTATCTCGGATGTTCGTATCCAGGTCGCAAAACCGGATATGCGCTTTAACAGGCGAGCCCTTCTTCTCTGAACCGTATGAGGAAAAGCTGACACCATTGAAACCGCTTCCAACTACGCCCGCTTCAGCCAGCATCTTGCCAGCCAAGTTAGCGCCCAAGCCACCAATCGATTCCAAGCGAATTTCGAAGAAACCCAGTTCATTCTGTTTCGGAAGCACTGTCAATTGTTACACTCCCTTCGCGACTTGTCTGAATAATCGTTAAATTCACAACTATCAGTATACCATTACTCCCCAGTCGCGAATAGAGGTTCTTTCGTTGGATATGCAGAAATATTGAAAGTCGAACAAAGCACATTTCAGCCCCCCGCACCTGAAGTGTGCTTTGTTGGTTCAAACCGATCCTCAGTGCTACGTTAAATTCTGCCACAGCAGGGACTGGCCCGTGTCTCCCTCTGTCAACCTTATTTGCCTATAAGCCGCCTTGTATCGAGATCAAGAATATAATTGTATTTGGTCGCATGCTTCAGCTCATCGGTCAAAATTTCAAACACCATGTCACGGTAATATCGGCTCTGCAGCCCGGCACGAATATCACGATATCGCTCTACTGCAGACAATTCTCCGAATAATGCCTTTCTGATCCCGTCAATATAGGTTTTGGGCTTCTCGAATTCGACTTGATCCGGCGCCGGTATCGTTTGTCCCGTCAGGCCCTGGTAGATGCTTCGAAACATCCTGTTATGCTTGCGTTCGTCGTTGCGGATGCTCGTAATAATATCCTTCTCCTCCTGAGAAGGGGCCACAGAAATCAAATAGTCATAGAACAATTCGTCCTCCCGCTCACCCTCGACCGACTGCCTAATAAGTCTAAGCGCTTCTTCAAGCGATTTGTACGTCATGGTTCCCTGTCTGCTGTAACCATAGTAATAAGGAACAGACATACTGTAATAACTGTTGTACACTGCTCTTCCCTCCACTGCGTATCGTCTTTGCTAAACAGTATATTTTTAGGCATCGGCATTTGTACCATGTCCACTTGGACAGCATTGTGGACGAACAAACAGCGCGTGCTGTGGAGGGCAATCTGTCAGCAGAGCCAGAGTACTACGCATTACCGCCTGATCCTTCATTCTCCCAGTAAGGAAGACCTCGAATACACATGGCTGTAAGTCCATTCATTTGGGTCTCAAACCCGAATTTCCGGTAGAACGACACATTCCCTGGGGTCGCTACCAAAGTAGGCATAAGCCGATGCTCGCCCAATAACCGCATTAATTCCTTCATGACAGCTGTCCCAATGCCTTTATGCTGATAATTCGGATGAACAAGAAGGTGCAGAATATAGGCGTGATAGAAACCATCAGAAAATACGCGGACAAACCCTGTCAGTTCTCCCTGCTCATTCCTTGCCGTTATCCATCCCCACGTAGACTTCATGGACAATTCCAGCTTATCAAGCGGCATGTCCCATTTCTGAGTAGCCAGCAAAGCATTTAACTCTTCTGCACTAACATTCGCATTTCGTTCAATTAGCATCATGATCACTACCCATCTGAACTTGGATTTTACCAACCTTTTGAATATAAAAAAGTTCATTATCGTACGTGAAATAACTTACCATCTATATCCTAAAATACCATCTAAAATTGTAAATAACTATCGAAAAAGAACCTTCAGCTCCACTTTTATAGTGGTTATGAAGGTTCTCTTGTGTATTTTATGTGTTTGACATGCCTGCGATGATGGGACTGCCCACGTACTCCTCGCCAGAGGACGAGCCGTAATTCAAACGCCGAAACATGTGTGATGCGAGCTAGACGAAACATGCGAAATAGCTGGTTTTTTCCCATTTCTGGCCCCATGAAGGCGAAATGCCTGCCAGAGTGCAGGGATTTCGCCTCCATTTCCCCTTATTAGCCGATTTTTTCTCCAATAGATGCATGTTCGCAGGAACTTTACTATATAAGGCATCTTGTAACCAAAATACATGCCCATTCGCAGGCTTCTTACTCTGTTACTCTGTCACTCTGTGGCTTGCACTTGCCCATAACCTGCTCAGTGGGCGAGCATGAACCCTGATCATCCACCTGCATTAAGGAATCATCAAGCCGCGCTGCAGATCACGAAGCTGACGCCAGCGAACCGGAATTAAGCTTTCCTTCCGAATCGTCTCCTGAATGTCCGGATCGCGAAACAGCTCCAGCTCCATCCCCCGTCTCGCTGGAGCATCATGAAAGGCCCTCAGCTCATCCGTTACGAAGGAGGGATGAATAATGATCTCGGATACGCCGGCATGAAGGTTGCCCAGCAGTGCTATCATTTGTGATTTATACATATCGAATGTATCGTTCCCCTCCGACCGGAACGGAAGTCCGAGCAAATAGTCGAGTACGACAACACCTTTGGCATCCGCTGCTTCAGCATGCTTGCGTGCTTGCTCCGCCAGCTCGGCCGGAGCGACCTGGCCATTCTCCAGCAGCAGGTTGCGCGGCAGCCGGAACGGCAGTCCGTACTTGGCGCACACGTCCAACGTTTCATTCAGAAAATGTCTTCCCGTCTGCAGGCCGTAAAGACTCCCCATATGATTATCCGCATGGGTCAAGCCGACACCGAGCGTTATTGCCATCCGCACCTGGGCTTCCAGCTCGCCGCGAACCTGTTCTGGATCAGCTTGGCGTTCGAAGCTCTTCACATCCTTGGGGAAATATCCCTCATGGGTAACAAGTGTATCGATGGCGCCATGCCGGTTAACGGGTCCCCATTTCATCATGTCCCACTCGCTCGTAAAGGTGAAATGCACGCCAACGTCCATATGGGCATGCCGCGCACTCCACAGTGCTGCCTCCCTTGCCCAACTGCATGGCATCATTAAGGTAGCGGACGAAATAACACCGTCGATAAGCAGCTTCTGAATGCCTGTATTCGTGGAATGACATAATCCGTAATCATCCGCATTAACGATGAAAAGACGGTCATCCGCACTGTAACCGAGCGCTTGTGCCACGTTCATCGCAATCGCCTCCAGCCATATGTTAACCCATTGCTGCAACAGTATCCGGCATGATTCCTTACTTGATTATATGGCGCCGGCGTTATCGTTTAGAGCAGAAACTTCAGGAACAACTCCATGAGCCTCTCCCTGTTCCGATCTACCCAGCCGCAGACGAACGAAGTGCGGACAATTTGCTTATCCCACACCTCAGCAGCATCCAGATTGGATTCATAGCGGCCGGCGAAATGCAGGAATACATCCATCATACGGAGCTTGATCAGATCAGGAAGATGATGCAGCTCCTCGCGGGTTAATTGGGCCGCCGAACCGTACCCCTGGCACAATAAACCGATTCGCCGAACGGCTTCATCCGTATCATCATGCGGGAACTCAGCCAGTACTACAGCAAGCTCCATCACCCGAATATCCTTCGTGCAGAATTCAAAATCCAGAATGCCGACAATTCGGTCGCCGGCTGCCAAACAATTGGAAAACACGAGGTCGCCATGAATCCACTGATGCGGCAGCTTCATAAAATGCGTGCGCAGTTCACTCAATCGTTCCCGATGTCCTATAAGCTGTTCAAGCTCGTCCAGATGATAATTGAGCAGCTCAGATTCATTGACCAACTGCCGCAGACGATCATTCGGTACGGAAAAATGCGTTTTCTCCCATTCATAATACGGCTCGTATAGCGGTTTATTAATGACGTTAATCCTTTGCAACGCATGAGCAAGCATGCCGGTCGCCCAGCCAAGACCTTCGATATGCGAATCATTGTCAGGCGATGAGCGCTCGCCTTCTATGTAATGGTATAACGCCCCAAGCTTACCGCTCTGATGAACTGTTATCGTCTTCCCTTCCCTGCTGAAGACTGGCTGAGGCACATGGAACGGCAGCTTGGCAAGCTGCAGCTCTTTTAACAAATGATGTTCAAGCTCTACGATTCCCGAATCCTGGTGGTTGTCATATATCCGCAGCACATACCTGACGTCTCCCGCATAGATCATTCGCGTCGTATTGTTCATGCCGCTCTCTTCCTGCACTGCACGCCATGATGCCGGAAGCTCATAAGCTGCAAGATAGGCGCCGACGTCGACACCTGCTTCTCTAGTCATCGTGTCCGACCCTCAATTCATTCATCAGCCGCTAACCTGGCAATTCTGCTCTGGAACGTGTGCCGCCAGCTCTCCGCCAGCTCAGGAATCGCAAGCAGACGCTGCATGCTGTCAATGCTTGTCTTCTGCTCATACATGACATGATTCGCCGCCGCGATGGTGACTCCAGCAGCATGTCTTGACTCCAGATAGAGAGGATCGCCTGCGGCAACAACACCTTCTTGCAGGACGCGAAAATAAAAGCCCGTGTAGCCATTCTGCTGAACCTGCTGCGGAAGCTCCGGAAGATTGTGCTTCATGCCTAATTTAAAGCAAGGCTGGCGCGGCTGGCTTACTTGTACCCAAGCATGTCCGGCGCGGACAATGTCTCCGATGCATAAGGTCTCCTCCGTCAGATCGGACACGGTAAAATTTTCCCCGAAGGCTCCTGGCTCCACCTCGCGCTGCCACTTCGCTGACCAATAAGGATAGTGACGGGCCGAGTAAACGCATACCGCTTTATCCGGCCCTCCATGATTGATCAGATCCGCTTGCCCATCACCTATTAACCCCGTAAACGTCAGCATTAACGGCTGCCCTGCTGATTTTTTGAAAATTCCGGTTTCGATTTCCTTTGTTCCATGCAGTACCGCGACTGGCAGCGATACATTAAGGGAATTGATTTTGCCGAGCAATGTCACGCCAAATTCCTCCATCCATCATCTTCTATGGTCATTATATGATGTCTTCCGGCTGCGAAGCAATCGAACGCTTCAGGCATACCAGCAGCAGGCTTAACCTCATCATCGGTCTATATTTAACATTATAAAATTTTCATATTATTAATTTTATTATTTCATGCAGCGGCAGTTCCACCCCGGCAATTATTATGGTGTCGAAAGTCTGCTTTTTCTGTTGTTTTCTGCGCTTCCCCGGGAAATAATTCGGAGTATCGCCGGGAAATTATTGTTGCGGAAATTTTCTCTCAATTCGGATCATTTCATCCATCTTCATTCGCGTGAAAGCAATCGTATCTCTCGTTCTAAGTGTGCCTTTCAGCTTCATGTTATTAAATGTGGCCTCCACATAGACTATAAACGCAATGAATATTAAACATGCAGCTGCCAGCATTGATCCATTCAACAGCCATAATGCTCCACCTGTGCTTGCAATAAACCAAACCAATGAAACCGCATCCATGACAGGCGACAATTTCCCAAGCTGCCAAGGGCCAATAAGTGCAGCCGTTATTATTCCCTGTCTCCTGGCACGAATTTTCAAGGCTATCGGAATGGCACAAGCAAGCTGAATAGCAATTATGACAGCAAGCATAAGCTGCACTGCCAGCCCTTCGCCCGATCCCCTCCAACCGCTGGACAGTACCACTGCAGCAATGACAATTGCAGCCAGCGCCGTACATACAACCGACCCGACAGGCGCGCGATACCGCTCCGAGATGTGAGACAGCCACTTTGATACAGGCACTGCCTCATCCCTGGCCATAGCGAACAGCATCCGGGCTCCTGTATTCATAGCGCCTAGTCCGCTGCTCCAGCAGATCAGTACGATAATTGGCGAGAGACACCACAGGAGTGCTTTGCCCCAGCCCATCCAGCTATCCATGATCCAGATTGAGAGCACGCCATAGGAACCGTAGCCCGCGGCACCAAGGGGAAAATGCAGCAGCAGAACAACAAACATAACAAACCCGAATATAAACACATAAACAACAGACAAATAGATCGACCAGGGAACATTGATTTTCGGATCAACCGTCTCTTCGGCCAATTGCGCTGCCGCATCTGAACCCACGAATAACCGCTGAAGCAGCAGCAAGCCCACTATGAATGGCAGCGAAGAATCTGAGCTTGCAGGAGCAATGCCGGCAGTATCATATAGAAGTTCCAGCGGAAAAATACCAGGCCAGGATAGTGTGATAAGAGAAGCTACTAGTCCGAGAACAAACAATGCATGCAGCCACGTCATTGCGCTCCATATTCGTCCGAGCGAGGTTGCGCCCTTCGCACAGGCTGCTGCCTGCGTCAGGAACATGAGCAGCGCAATGCCTCCCAATGACCAGCCTGTGCTGTCGAAGCCGAGCAGCCTCCCGACCATTTCATTGATCCAGTCTGCACAGAACAGATTGGTTACCACAGTAAGAAGAATATAGCCGCATAGATGGAGCCAGCCCGCCATAGCCGCCAACCGTCTGCCGCCGCAGGCCGCAGCCCAGTGATAACAGCCTCCTGCAAGTGGAAATGCCGAAGCAAGCATGGCAAGCGAACATGACGTTGCGATTGCGAACAGAGCAAGCAGCGGCCAGCCGATGCCCACTATTGCCGGTCCGCCCGCAGCAACTGCCGGCCCGAGTATAAATAATGCTCCCCCAAGAACGGACAGTGTGGAGAAAGAAGCTCCAAAGGCCGAGAACGCCCCGGCATATCGGGTCAGCTGCTGCGCATACCCAAATCGGTTCAGCTCATGTTTGTCCTGCATGTATCGAACATATGAAGAGTGCTGAGCCAGTGACTGATGAAGAGACTGACCGGATTTCCGCAGTGCGACAGCACCAATATATACCGACAATACACCAACGATAAGAAACAGCAACAAGCCCAGATACACCATAAACAAAGCTCCACCCCCATACATGACTGTATGAAGGTGGAGTGATTGTCAGCACAACATATTAGGAATAGCCTTAAGTATGATGCAGATGGGACAATACGAATGATTTCACAATTTCAATATCGAATGGTTTCGTAAAGAACGCAAGCGTACCGAGCTGCTTGGCCTGCTCCATCCTGTCCGAAGCCCCATATGCAGTGATCATTGCTACCTTGACTTCAGAATTGAAGCAGCGAATTTGGCTTAGCGCTTCGAAGCCATCCATATCCGGCATCTTCACATCCAGCAGAATGAAGTCAATCCGGTTCTGCCGAACCTGTTCAATGGCACTCATTCCGTTCGCGGCCTCATATACGAAAATCCCTTCCAGCTCAAACATCTCGCGAAGCAGCATCCGTATTGCCGCCTGGTCGTCCACAATGAGAATCGCAAACGGTTGATCGCTCGCTTCGGCCAGTGAAGAATAAACGACCTGCTCTTGCACCAGTATCGATTGCTCAGGTACACGATGTAATGAAAATTCCGAAATTGATTTCGGCGGCGCTCCGTCAACGGGACTTCGACTTACACGTTTAAGTGACAACTTGCTTACTGCTCCAATAATTACGGCAATCGCAACGATGGATAGCAGTATGAGAAAATACTTCATGAGAATGCTCCTCTAAATCAGGCTTTCCCATACCACTTTTCGACGTCTGCTCGAAAATCCCTCTATTACATGTAAAAAAAAGATTGACATCACCTAATAATTCACAGTCATGGGTGCGAGTGGTCCATTGGGGTTAATAATGTCGGTCAAATCATAGACGGATATAGGGAAATAAGGGAAACCAAAGGCATACGGAGTTAACTCGTATAAGGCAAAATAAATGACCAAAGCACGATCAGCAATATAGAAGGATTGATCCGGACTGATAGCATTGAAGGGATCAAGCGTAGCGATTTCCCGCTCTTCGATTTGCTTCTTGATGATATCCGATAATCTGCTTACGTATGGGCTGCCCGGCTTGAACATCTCTGACAAGGAGTAGGCTTTGCCTGTTCCGGTATCGAAGGTTAACGATCTCTGCAGCGTCAAGCCATGAGCCCCTCCTGTGTACGCATAATTGAACAAGGAGAGGCTGAGCACATTTTTTTCATTGGTCTTTATTTCGAAATAGCCTTGCATCTCCGCTCTTGGATCGTCCAAGGATCCTTGCTCGGTTACGAGCTCTCTCACCGTCCGTCTGATCGTCTCGTTCATGGCGTTGCGTGCAGCCGCGTTGTGCAGTCCGCTAATTACGGGAACCCACAGCTCTGCTTTGGGAAAGGTAATGCGTGACGCATGGATGACAGCCGGGAATTGGAATGCCATATATGGACACCTGCCTATTTAGGTTGATGCTCCATTATATGCCGCGAGCTCGGTTCCCATTTCTACATTTCTACTTCGCGCTATTTCTCCTCTTCGCTTACAGCAGCATTTTCTCCCGTTCTGTCAGCCGTCTGCCTTTAATGTCGAGTACAAGCTTGCCGCTACTGAGCCCAAGAATACGATCCGCGTAGCGTTCCGCCCAATCGCCCTGGTGCATGACCGCGATCACCGTCACCCCTTGCGACTGGCACAACCCCTTCAGATCAGCCAGCACCTGTTCTGCCGTTTGGGGATCCAGGCCTGACACCGGCTCATCAACGAGCAGCGTCTTGGCTCCGTGCACTAGCGCACGCGCAATGGCTACACGCTGCTTCTCTCCACCGCTTAGCTTGCCAGCCATCAGGTGGGCCTTGTCCAGCAGCCCCCGCTTCTCAATCATATCCATTGCGCCCATATGATCATCGTTCCGAATCATGCCCGTCAGCCTTCGCCACATTGGGGTCTGGTAGGAAGCGCCGATAAGTACGTTTTTCAGCACCGTGCGATTGGGCTGCAGCATCGGTTTCTCTTCCAGATAGGCCATTTCACGGCGGATTTGAAGCCTGCCTGCAAGCCCTTTATCAAATACATTGGCATCATCGACTATATAGGTACCGCTGTCCCACTTCTCGCGAAGGGCCAAACAGCGCAAAAGCATGGATTTGCCGCTTCCGCTTGCTCCTTTGATTGCGACGAATTCTCCCCGCTGGACTTCAAAGCTTACATCTGATAGAACAACCGGTCCGCCTGGTATTTGCTTCGATAGTTGAGTTACTCTGATCATGTAAGGCGCTCCTTTATTACTGGCTTCAGTAAAGTCTATCAATCTAGTTTAAGGGATTAAAATAATTGTTTCCACACGAACAAATGTTTGGTATAATAGAAACAAGAACACATGTTCCAAAATTTATTTCTGAGGAGGCTGATCATCATGAGAAACTGTGAAAACTATCGATTCATCGAAAGGCACCGCCCGTGGCGCGATTTGACGTTTAAATTTTACTCCGACGGCGCATTGACCATTATCGACAACACAGCGGATGAGGTGATCACACCTCGGGAGCTGAAGGGCGAGAGCTATGACTTCTATGTCCGGAGACGGATTGCTTTTATTAAACAGGATTTGAATGCCAAGCAGAGCAAGTATGCATAACTGCCCGCTTTATGCGCCTCCCGCCCCTTGATCCGCCTATGCGGGAGGCGCGCATCGCTTCGGAATAACTGGCAGCTGCGCCCACCCGGCAATTCTTATGGCAGCTGCTTGTTAATGCCGTTCAGGCTGGACGGACGTTGTGCTGTTTTCTCCGGGCTGGTGGTAATGGAATGTTCTCTGAAGCTTGATTCGTTGCGCTGATTGTCTTTCTTCTGACTTTTATTGAATGGCATGGTTAGACTCACCTCCGGATAAAGTATTTGTTAATGACAGCATTCTTATTCGATTTGACGGACCGTCCTCATGTGCGGTAAATTGTTCATACAGCCCGCATCCGCTCAGGAAGGAGTCCCGTCTAGATGAAACAGAATATACTCTTCGATCTTGATGATACACTCATATATTGCAATCGATATTTCTATCTTGTCATTGACCAGTTTATTGATTCCATGGCTTCTTATTTCCATGGTTACAATATTTCATCAGATATCATCCGCAGCAAGCAAACTGAAATCGATATTGCTGCTGTCCATGCCGTGGGCTTCAAGAGCGATCACTTCCCGCAGTCATTCATTGACACCTATCGGCATTTCTCGAATCTTGTTGGCAGGACCCGTTCTGTTCTTGAAGAGGATCTGCTATGGAAGCTCGGCCGGAGTGTGTACGAGCATGAAGTCGAGCCTTATCCCTTTATGGAGGAGACATTGGATCGCCTGGCGTCCAGCGGTCATGAGCTTCATCTCTATACGGGCGGCGAGTTGCTCATCCAACGGCGCAAGATAGAGAAGATGAGGCTTGAGCGCTATTTCGGCAATCGGATCTACATCCGCTCCCATAAGAATAACGAGGCGATGGAGAATATACTGCAGGAAGGCGGCTTCGACCGCAGCATGACATGGATGATCGGCAATTCTATGCGAACCGATGTCGTCCCCGCTCTCACTTCCGGTATCCATGCCATTCATATGAAGGCTGACTCTGAATGGGTCTACAATATTGTAGGGATTGATATTGTTCCTAAGGGAGCATTTTTTACGCTGAACAAGCTGAATGAGATACCTGATACCATTCACAGTTATCTGTTTGAACGATCCGGCGATAGCATTATGGGACTGTAAGCGACCAAGAACAACAATGGGGCTGTTCAGAAAGTCCTTTTTGGAAATCTCATCTCCCACTGTAAGAAGCTGTACGATGTGGAGTGCCTGCGATCATCAGACTTCTGACGTACTCCTCGCCAGAGGACGATCCGTCATTCAAACGCCGAGACATGCAAGATACGAGCTAGGCGAAACATGCGAAACGGCATTTATTTGTTCGTTTCTGGCCCCATGAAGGTGAAATGCCTGCCAGCGTGCAGGTATTTCACCTTTGTTTCTCCTAAACAGCCAATTTTTTCTCAAATTCATGCCTGATCGCAGGAATTTAACCATTATGGCGTCTTTCAACCGAAATTCATGCACATTCGCAGGCCTCCTGCTCCGTCACGCTGCCTTCAAACTACTTGGAGAAGAGCTTGTCCAGAAAGTTGTTTGATGATTTTAGACAGAGTCCCCACTAAGTCTCCCTATACAATGAAACCAGCTAATGTTTGTCAAGCATTGATGACTTGGAATTTGAGAAAAATGGTGCTATACTTTTTGTACATGCCAAAGAACCTCCGGTGGTGCGGAGGGTATTGGTTAAATATGGAAT
>NZ_JAHZIJ010000025.1 GCF_019443105.1 Paenibacillus oenotherae | reverse complement strand
ACGTGTTACTCACCCGTCCGCCGCTAACCATCAGAGAAGCAAGCTTCTCGTCAAGTCCGCTCGACTTGCATGTATTAGGCACGCCGCCAGCGTTCGTCCTGAGCCAGGATCAAACTCTCCATAAAAGTGGCCGAAGCCAGTTTCAGGATGGCTTGTTAGCTCATCGCTGACTTACTTGTTAAAACCTGTTTGACAGGTCGCTCATTGTTCAGTTTTCAAAGAACAAATTCTTGTGAATCCCTTGTCGCGTCTAGCTTTTGCTGTGCTTGTCCAACTCTGTTTAGCAGCGTTGTCTCAGCGGCGACTTTAATAAGATACCATAGGTCATGTGGATAATGCAAGCATTATTTAAAAATAATTTTATGCACATGTGAATAGTGCAGGAAAATCAACGATATGAACGCATATTTAGCGCATATCTGGATAACTCCTTGGGTGATGCGATACGTGCATACATGCGAAATATAACTTTGTAACGTTTGGCAATAGACGTCTTAATATCGCCATCCAGTCGGGAATCATTGAGATCCAGCTGCATTTCGTCAAGCTCTTTGCGAAGGACGTAGTCGAGTTCTTTGCATTCTTTTTCATTGAATAGTATTCCGAGCATAGCTGGTAGTGCCCCCCTTGTACGATTCAGCCCTGTTGGCCAATAGAAACGGCGCCTATCGCATGTCACGTTAGACGCCGCCTTACTGGTATGCTCAAATATTGGAATTTTTATTACATCTGAAGCAGCCAAACTGTAACTGTACTCTCGATGATAGAGGCAATCAGCAGCATGACAACGATTAGAACCATCGCCGGCAGCGTTCTTGCCACGAAGCTTTCCAGCTCCTGCCCCCACCCTTTTCGCCTTGTCACCATCGCTCCCAGGCCTGTGAACATCATTTTGCCGAAACGTATTCCGTATGCGCATGCAATCAGTATAGCGGGTATTTCCAATATGCCGTGCGGAAGCAATCCTTTGACAATCAGCGTAAATAGCTGACCCTCTTCGGCAGCAATGTTGATGATATAGCCGATGACCATCCCGTTAACCGCCAGAAAAATGATAGGCACTATACCGAACAAGGAGCCGATGTACATGACGAGAATGGACTTGATGGCATTATTGAAGAAAATGAAAACCATAAACCACACTGCTGAATTATCTTTGGACTCCAGAGTTTCCGCCACATCTCGCAAGCCGGACAGCTGGCCCTGAACGAAACTGTCCAACGCCGGATTCGTTGCCCCGACTACCATTCCCGCCAGCATAACAACTGCGCTGAATATGATGTAATGTCTCATTTCTTTCAAATGACCGAATATTTCACGTATCGCAAACATGGCGGCGCTCACCTCTGTTGGTTGATTTTTTCTTATACAGCACGAATAAGTCGCTTGTACGAGCATAGATTGTACTAGAACAAGCCTGAATAGAGAGGAGATCAATGCCTGATGAATATGTTCTATGTATGGAATGGCCGGAAACTGAAGCGTTACTTGCTTGTTTGCATCGGCGTTCTTTTTGCAGCCGGCGTGATTTATGCGGAGAAGGATAACATTACAGTGTTCGCTCCCAACCAGCCTGCAGCGATCTACAGTATCCCGACGGAGAAGAAGGTCGTGGCGCTTACCTTCGACATTAGCTGGGGAGATAAGCGGACAGAGCCTATTCTTGAGGTGCTGAAGGGGAAAAATGTGAATAAAGCGACCTTTTTCCTCTCCTCGCCATGGAGCCAGTCCCATCCGGAAATTGTCAAAAAAATTGTAGAGAGCGGCTATGAAATCGGCAGTCATGGGCACAAGCACGATAATTACAGCAAATTGAGCGAGGAAGAAATACGCACCCAGATTCAAACCGCTCATACCATTCTGACGCAACTGACGGGCAAAACGCCGAACTTGATTCGGATGCCCAATGGCGATTTTGACAAAAGGGTGCTTAGTGTAGCCGAGCAGCTTAACTACAAGGTTATTCAATGGGATACGGATTCGCTCGACTGGATGAACATCGGTACAGCCAAAATCATCAACAGAGTCGTCAGCAAGGCGCATCCCGGCGACATTATTCTTATGCATGCCAGCGACTCTGTCAAGCAGACCCATGAAGCGCTGCCTGCAATTATCGATCAACTGCGGGCAAAGGGCTATGATTTCGTGACGGTGTCCGAGCTCATTGCACAAACGGAGGTTCAAGGCAAATCAGTGCAGGATAAAGCAACCATGTTCGGTCAGTTCGATACTGCCCTGGCAGGTTATTAAGGTTCCTTATACAGCCGGCTTCGCTGTTACAGCGGGGTCGGTTGTATCCGTGTTCTTGCGGACAAGACGGTGCAGCCACATAATTTGGTACGCATTGCAGGCGAACAGCGGGATAATCATAAAAAATATGGCTGCTGTATTGCTCTCCTCGCCTTTAATGCTTGGCCATGCCTCCAGAATGGTCACGACGAAGAGTAGGAACATGGTTGGAGCCATGGCGCTCATGTTCGTTTGCTTCACTTTGAAATAGGTAACAGCGGCGGAAGCCAGCACAAGCAGCAGCGGCAGCACCCAGAAGATCCAGTTGTTATCCAAGCTCCCTCTGTCCTCGTACAAACTATAGCCCAGCCAGCCAACAGCAAACAGCGTTGTGTAGCCCTGGAGCGCATTCCACAAATAGCTTTTGCGAATAATGCTCAGTGCGATGTAAGTCAGAATCAGATAGGCGAAGAAGCCCATTTGGCTGAACGCGCCGAACAACAGTCCCACAAGAGCCATCATAAGCGCATTGAATCCCGTTGCCTCAAGGCCCATAAAGCCAAATGATGTATCCGTCCACTGCATAATGGTTCCAACCAGGATAGTGACTACCCCTCCCACTGCCATCGTGCTCCAAAATAAGAAAAACCATCTGCGTAAGTTCAAGTTTGTCCACTCCTATAAATTATTGTTCGGTAAGCATGGGCTTGTTATTGCTTGGCTTTGCGCCGCCGAATATTCCGGAATCAAGCATCGCTTTATTTTACCACGTTCACTACAAAAAGCTATGCTGTGTCCATGATAATCCGATGAACAATGTACATACTAAAGAACATGAAGCACGTCCTACACATAGAAGGGAGACGCGTGAATCATGCTCAAACGGTGTGCAATGCTTATCGCATGCGTCATGCTGACAACTGTACTGGCAAGCTGCGGCGCTGAACCATCAGGCGGCTCGAATGAAGCAATCAGCTACAAAGACATGAAATCGATGGTAATAGACATCCTGAAAACCGAAGATGCCCAGAAGGCACTGCAGGAATCCGCCCAGCAGATGTCTGGCAATTCCGGCTTCAGTTCGAAAATTATGAGCGTCCAGGATCAGGAACAGGTTCGGCTCGCTGTAAAGGAAACGCTGGTATCTCCGGAATATGACAAGGTCATCGAAAAGCTGATGACTGATCCCAGGTTTGCTGGAGAGTTCGCCAAGTCAGTCAACAAGCAGAACAAACAAATTCATAAAGATCTCATGAAGGATCCAACCTATCAGAAAGACTTAATGCAGGTTATGAAAAGTCCGGAAATGAATCGGATGATTCTGGATGTCCTTCAAAGCACCCAATACCGCAAGCAGGTCACCACTATTATGCAAGAATCGATGCAAAGCCCGATGTACCGGCTGGAAATACTCGATCTGCTCAAAAAAGCGGTTCAGGAAGAGCTTAAGCCGAAGCCTGACGAAAAAGTTAAAAAATCAGGCGGTGAAGATAGCGGTAGCTCAGACCAGCAAAAACAGGACGAGTCCAGTGGATCCGGGTCTGAGGAAGATTCCAGCGACTCTCAGGACGCTTCAACTTAAGGCATAAAGCCCGCTAAGCTGCAATGCCGCAGCGAACGCACGCACAAGGCGCGGTTCGCTGCAGCGTGCTGCCAGCGGGCTTTATTGTTTTTGCAGCTGTAGTTTGCAGGGAAGACGCTAAGCGTTAAGCGTTGCGTTAAGCGCTACGCTGAGGCTTCGCACTTGGCAATGACGCGATCCGCAACTTCCAGATACAGCTTGCCGTTCTCGGTCTCCGCCTTATAAACCGATGGCGAGAAATCAGGCTCGGACGGATGGTTGTCCGGCGCACCAAGCGGAATCTGTGCCAGCAGCTCGGAGTTCAAGGATTCTGCAAGACGGGCGCCCCCGCCTCTTCCGAATACATATTCCACCTCGCCGCTCTTGCTCACGAAATGGGACATATTCTCGATCACACCGATGATCTCATGCTCGGTTTTGATCGCCATAGCGCCAGCACGCGCTGCGACGAATGCCGCAGTGGCATGCGGAGTGGTTACGATAATTTCTTTGCTCTGCGGAATGAGCTGATGCACATCGAGCGCTACATCACCCGTTCCTGGGGGCAGGTCCAGCAGCAAGTAGTCGAGCTCGCCCCATTCAATCTCTTGAAAGAAGTTCCGCAGCATCTTGCCAAGCATAGGGCCGCGCCAGACGATCGGCGCGTTGTCTTCAACGAAGAATCCCATCGACATGACCTGCACACCGAATTTCTCAATCGGTATAACACGCTCGTTGACGATCTTCGGCCGGTCTTCAATTCCCATCATATCCGGCACACTAAAGCCATAGATGTCGGCGTCTATAATGCCGACACGTTTGCCCTTGCGGGCTAAGGCGACCGCCAAGTTGACGGTCACCGTAGATTTGCCGACGCCGCCCTTGCCGCTGGCGATGGCAATGAACTGCACCCCGCTGCCTGCACGCAGCAGCGGATGTGCCTCCAGCCCAGCCCCGTGCCCGCGTACGGGGCCTGTGGCTGCTTCGCCGCCCGCAGCTGCGCCTGCGGCTGCGGGTTCCCCCGCCGCGCGGCCAGCGCCCGCGGCGGCAGCGGCGCTAGCCGCGCCTTGCGCGGGCGCCTCCGCGTGCGCATCGCCGGCCCGAAACCGGAAGTGCACGGTTTCGGCGCCGGCTCCCGCAAGCGCTTCGCGCAGCGCGCTCTCCAGCGAAGGCTCTGCCCCTTCGCTGACACCCAGGACCGTCAATGAAACGTGACGGTCCCTCACCATAACATCGCGGATCGCTATCGCTCCATCCGCACTATATTGCGCCGCAGCAGCTTCTGCGGCTGTGATCATTTCCTCACGAGTCGGCATATGTTCTTCGTCTCCTTATCCGCCTTACATAAATCCTACTATTGCGATTGTAATATATTTATAATACCATAAACCAACTTATAGCCAAATATTCCACCGCCAAAAATAATCCAACCCCTGCCACCATTGCAGCTGCGAGTCCTTTTATGAAGCAATCGCAAACTTACAACACTTCGACATCTCGGCATTGCTACTGTGCAGCTTCGCCTGGTCCCCATTTCTCCTTAGCGGTATATCTCAGAATGCCCTGATAAATGGAGGCGGCAACCATTTTTTGATAATTGCTGTCCGCCAGTCTGCTGGCCTCACCAGGATTGGAGAGAAACCCCACCTCCACAAGGGCGCTTGGAATATCCTCGACCGCCTTCAGCAAATACACGGTATTCACCGTGGAGGCTACTCGCTGCGTATTTTCCAGGTTCCGCTTAATCTCATTCTGTATAAAGGATGCCAGCATCATATTATCGGGATGATTGGGATAGAAGAACGTTTGTGCCCCCGACCATCGCGGCGAGGGAATGCTGTTCATATGAATACTAATAAACAGCGACGCCTTCTTCTCCTTTACGAACTGGGCCCGTTTGACCAGATCCTCCGTCTTTCTCCGGCTCAGCTTGCGCGTTCCTTCCTCTGCCAGATCATAATCGCCCTCACGGGTCATGACAACGATCGCCCCAGCCTCCTGTAAATAATCGCGAAGCTGCAGTGCGATAGCCAGATTAAGATCCTTCTCCACCACGCCCTGCTTGCTCACAGCCCCGCCGTCAGCCCCGCCATGTCCTGCGTCAATCGCTACAACTTTACCTGATAAAGGGAGCGTCCAATATGTCCATGTACGGCTTGAAGGTATTTCTTGAGTGAGAAGAATGACAGTAAGCATAACTGCAGACATGCCCACGACAATGCGAAACAGACCACGGTACGTCAACCAAATAACAAACCGGCCCCGAATTCCGCGCATACAAAAACCACCCCTATTCCACAAATGAAGGTAATGTGCAGGTTTGTCTTTCCTGCGCTTTACTATCATCTTATGGGACGAGGTGGTTCGTTATGCTTTCGTCAGCTCCGATTAGTTCACCGGCTGCTGGGACATGCCTTCAATCAGAATCTTGGCGACTTCCGGACGCGAGAATTCAGGCGGAGGGCAAACGCCGTCACGCAGCAGTGCGCGAACCTTTGTACCGGAAAGTGTCAAATGATCCTCGCTGCCATGCGGGCAAGTTTTGCTGGATGCCATGTTGCCGCATTTTTTGCAGAAGAAGCTGTGCTCGAAGAACAATGGCGTAATGCCAAGCTCATCAGCAGTGAAAGTACGGAGCAGGTCTTGCGCCTCGTAGGTGCCGTAATAGTCGCCTACACCGGCATGATCGCGGCCCACAATGAAGTGGGTGCAGCCATAGTTTTTGCGTACCATTGCATGGAAGATCGCTTCACGAGGTCCCGCATAACGCATTGCAGCCGGGAATACACCCAGAAACGCGCGGTCCTGCGGATAGTAGTTCTCAAGCAGCGCGATATAGCTCTTCATCCGAACATTGGCAGGCACATCATCAGACTTCGTCTCGCCAACAAGCGGATTCAGGAACAGCGCATCAACGATCTCCATCGCGCACTTCTGAATATATTCATGCGCACGGTGTACCGGGTTGCGAGTCTGGAATCCGACGATTGTACGCCAGCCCTTCTCAGCGAAAATCCGGCGAGTCTCGGCAGGATCAAAGTAGAACTCATTGAACTTCTCAGGAACAGGACGATTCAATACCGTAATAGCTCCGCCAACATAAGTGGACGGACGGCCATACAGCTTTGCAACGCCTGGATGCTCTACATCATCAGTCTTGAAGATATGAAGGGCTTCGTGCTTCTGATCAACGCTGTAGATGCTCTCAACATCAATAACACCGTAAAGAATACCGTCTTCACCGACGAGTGCAGCACGTTTGCCTACTGCCAATTGGGCAGCCTTCGCTTCCTCAACTGCCAGCGTCACAGGAATGCTCCATACCGTTCCATCTGCCAGACGCATACGTTCTACAACCGAACGATAATCCGCCTCATTCAGAAACCCAACCAATGGAGAGAAAGCTCCAACACCGATCAGATCCAAATCGGATACAGTCCAGTTGTTGATCTCGATTGTTTGCAAGCTTGCCGCTTCAGCCAGCAGCGCTTCGCGCTCCGCTCCAGTTGCGACACGGTTGATCAAAACACCGCCATGCGGTTTAATGTTGCTCATTATACGTGTTGCCTCCCTTTATTTATGCAGACCGCATTCTGTTTTTTCTTGACCTGACCAACGTCCAGCACGCGGATCTTCACCAGGCATAACTTGGCGGGTACAGTACTCGCAGCCAATGCTTGGATAGTTGTTATCATGCAATGGGTTATAATAAACATTGTTCTCACGGATATAATTCCATACATCTTCCGTTGTCCAGTGAGCAATCGGGTTAAATTTGATCAAGCCGAACTTCGTATCATATTCGACCTTCTTCGAGTTGGCGCGGGTTGGTGCCTGATCACGGCGAATCCCCGTAATCCACGCATCATACTTCGATAGGATCTTCGTTAACGGTTGTACTTTGCGAATGTTGCAGCATTGGTTCGCATCGCTTTTCCACAGTTCTTCGCCGAACTGCTGCGCTTGCTCCTCCGGTGTTATCTCCGGTTTCACCTGCACAAACTTCATGCCGTATTTCTCCATCATTTTGTCGCGCGTTTCGTAGGTTTCCTTGAAGTGGAAATCTGTATCCAAATAGAACACATCCGTGCCCGGGCTGATCTTCTGCAGCATATCTACAAGTACAACATCCTCCGCACCAAAGCTGCAAGCAAAGGTGATATTAGGGAATGTTTCTACCGCATATTGCAAAATAGCTTCAGGCGTAGCATGCTCGAGCTCTTCCGCCTTTTGCTGAACTAGCGCTTCTTTTTCAAAAAGGTTCATGATTGAGTCCCCCCGTTTAGAATTCCTTAAAATTAGCTACATTAAATTATACGTCCATCTTCATTAATGTTCAATGACCTAAATGCGCCAAATTGATAAAAAAAACCTCCTCTGATGAGCAGAGAAGGTATTTTTCGATGAATAGATTAACGTTTCGAGAACTGAGGCGCACGACGTGCTGCTTTAAGGCCGTACTTCTTACGTTCTTTCATACGTGGGTCACGCGTCAGGAATCCTGCGCGTTTCAAAGCTGGACGGAATTCCGGATCTGCTTTAAGCAGAGCACGGGAAATACCGTGACGAATTGCTCCTGCTTGACCAGAGATACCGCCACCGTGTGCGATAACGATTACGTCGTATTTAGCCGTCGTATCCGTCAGCGTAAGTGGTTGTTTCACGATCAGCTTGAGCGTTTCAAGACCAAAGTATTCATTAAGGTCGCGTTTATTGATAACGATTCGTCCTTCACCCGGCACTAGACGTACACGTGCAACGGAGTGTTTCCGACGACCGGTTCCATAGTATTGAACTTGAGCCATGAAACTGTCCTCCCTCTAATTAACCACGAAGTTCGTAAACTTCTGGATTTTGTGCTTGATGTGGATGTTCCGATCCTGCGTAAACTTTCAGCTTAAGCTTCAGCTTGTCGCCCAGACGATTCTTTGGCAGCATACCGTGGATAGCAGCTTCCAATACACGCTCTGGCTTGTTCTTCAGCAATTCTCCTGCTGATGTCACTTTCAAACCACCTGGGTGCATGGAGTGACGGTAGTACAATTTGTTTTGCAGTTTGTTGCCTGTAAGATGAACTTTCTCTGCATTGATGATAACAACGAAATCGCCAGTATCAACGTGCGGAGTAAATTGTGGTTTATGCTTACCGCGAATGAGGCTTGCCGCTTCGCTTGCAAGACGGCCAAGCGTCTTGCCAGTCGCATCGATGACGTGCCATTTGCGTTCTACTTCATTAGGCTTAGCCATAAAGGTGGTGCGCATGAAAGATCCTCCTTCTTCATTTAAACATTCGTTCTCATGTATGAAGAAACGTTATACGTTTCATCGGTCTAAGTACAAGTTTGAATTTACTAATGTTTGGGGCCATCTTAGTCGGGGCTGTGGGAGAGCCACTAAGAAAGCACAAGTTATATTCTACTATAAATAATAGCTATACGCAAGCAGTTTGTTCACTTGTTTTTGCGGGTTTCGCTTACTCCGAATACTCGATATCCCATAGCATTAATCCATGCGCCATAGCGGTTGGACCTGCTGCCGAGCGATCCCGCGCATGCAGAATTCGCGCCATATCCGCTGCATTCCTTTTTCCCTGGCCTACCCACAGCAAAGTGCCAACAATAATGCGAACCATGTTGAACAAGAAGCCATTGCCTGTCACATAAATGTCCAGCTTGCCTTCTCCCTCATCTATGAATGCATCATATATTTTTCTTACATGGCTCGACTTCGTAGAATGCCTGGAGGCGAATGAGGTGAAATCATACTCTCCGATAAGCTCTGCTATCGCAGCCTTCATTGCCTTCACATCAAGAGGGGTAGGATGATGAAAACGATAGCTCCGCTCGAACACATCAGGAAACTTGTTCGTATCGATCGTATATCTGTACGTCTTCTTCTTCGCTGAACGACGCGAGTGAAATTCAAGCGAGACTTCATCAGCATGGAGAACGACAATATCCTTTGGCAACCGCGAGTTCAAGGCCAGCGCCCAGCGTTCAACCGGTATGCGCGTATGCGTATAAAAGTTGAACACCTGGCCGCGCGCATGTACGCCCGCATCAGTGCGGCCCGATCCAATAATACGCTCATCTTCCCCGGTGATAGCTTTATTGGCCTTTTCTATAATGTCCTGTATCGTATTGCCGCCTGGCTGCGTCTGAAAGCCATAATATCCCGTTCCGTCATAACTGACGACCATCCTTATATTTCTCATCCTGCACCCCCTCTCTCCTTGCACACCGATCGCTCATTACGGCAAATAAAAAAAGGTGGCCGCGAGGCCCACCCTTTCTTGTTTACGCACGATCCACCAGTTCCAAGTACACCATAGGTGCAGCATCGCCACGGCGAGGACCAAGCTTCAGAATTCGCGTGTAACCGCCTGGACGTTCCGCATAACGGGCAGCCAAATCGGAGAACAGCTTCTGGATTGCGTCTTGTCCGCCATCGATCGACTCGCGACGTACATAAGCAGCAACTTGACGACGAGCATGAAGATCGCCACGCTTAGCAAGCGTGATCAGTTTCTCCGCGATCGGACGAAGCTCTTTCGCTTTTGCTTCCGTCGTTTGGATACGCTCATAAAGGAACAAGTCAGTGACGAGGTCGCGGAATAATGCTTTACGCGAGCTAGCATCACGGCTTAGTTTTGAATATGCCATTGATTTCCCCTCCTTATGAGATTTGTGCAGCAAATCTCACTTCATAAGCATAAGTTGAGATTTGCAGAGCAAATCTTAGTTCGTTAGCACGAGTTTAGAGCTGCCAAGCAAATCTAACTTCGCAGCATAATGGTTCGATTAGTCTTCCATGCGAAGGCCAAGACCAAGTTCTTCAAGCTTCTCTTGTACTTCCTCCAAAGATTTGCGACCAAGGTTACGAACCTTCATCATATCTTCTTCGGTTTTCGTGATCAGCTCTTGAACGGTGTTAATGCCTGCACGTTTGAGACAATTGTACGAGCGTACGGAAAGATCCAGTTCCTCGATTGTCATCTCCAGAACTTTCTCTTTCTTGTCCTCTTCCTTCTCGACCATAATTTCCGCATCTTTGGCTTCATCCGTCAGGCCAACGAACAAATCAAGGTGCTCGGTTAAAATTTTTGCGCCGAGGCTAACTGCTTCTTCCGGCCTGATGCTGCCGTCAGTCCATACTTCAAGTGTCAGCTTATCATAGTTGGTCACTTGACCGACGCGAGTATTTTCAACACTATAGTTGATGCGTGTAATCGGCGTGTAGATGGAATCTACCGGAATGACGCCAATCGGCTGATCTTCCCGTTTGTTGCGATCCGCCTGAACATAACCGCGTCCACGATTTGCGAATACTCGCATATGGAGACGTGCACCGGAGGCCAAGGTTGCGATATGAAGATCAGGGCTTAAAATCTCGACATCGCTATCAGCGCGAATGTCACCAGCCGTAACGATTCCATCGCCCTCAGCGTCGATTTCCAATACCTTCTCTTCGTCGGAATGGATTTTCAACGAGAGGCCCTTAAGGTTCAGGATGATCTCGGTTACGTCCTCAATTACTCCTGGAACCGTCGAGAATTCGTGAAGAACACCGTCGATTTGAACTGAAGTCACTGCTGCGCCCGGCAGCGATGACAGCAGGATCCGGCGCAGTGAATTACCTAGCGTCGTGCCGTAGCCGCGTTCCAGCGGCTCGACGACGAAACGTCCGTAAGTGCCTTCATCATTCAATTCTACGGTTTCGATTTTCGGCTTTTCGATCTCAATCACTAATAGTACCCTCCTTCAAAACGTCGCTCCGCTACTATTATCGCTAGTGGGTCAAATCATGTAGTATGCCAAACCTTCACAACCATTATTCACAAGTTGGAGTTATTTGATACCACGGGCAGATTGACTATACGCGACGACGTTTTGGCGGACGGCATCCGTTATGTGGAACTGGTGTGACGTCTCTAATGATATTAACTTCAAGACCTGCAGCTTGCAGCGAGCGAATTGCCGCTTCACGGCCTGCGCCCGGTCCTTTAACTACCACTTCCACAGCTTTCATGCCGTGTTCCATTGCCGCTTTAGCAGCGGATTCAGCAGCCATTTGAGCTGCGAATGGTGTGCTTTTACGGGAACCTTTGAAACCGAGGTTACCCGAGCTTGCCCAAGAAATCGCATTGCCGTGAGGGTCAGTGATCGTGACGATCGTGTTGTTGAACGTCGAGCGGATGTGTGCTACGCCCGACTCGATATTTTTACGGTCACGACGTTTGGTACGAACCACTTTCTTTGGTTTAGCCATTTCGGTTATCCCCCCTTATTATTTCTTCTTGTTCGCTACAGTCCGGCGAGGACCTTTACGCGTACGAGCATTAGTTTTCGTGCGTTGACCGCGAACAGGAAGACCACGGCGGTGACGAACACCACGGTAGCAGCCAATCTCAATCAGACGCTTAATATTAAGCGAAATCTCGCGACGAAGGTCGCCTTCAACTTTAACCGATTTATCAATCGTTTCGCGCAAACGGCTTACTTCATCTTCAGTCAAATCGCGAACGCGTGTTTCAGCGCTGATACCAGTCGTGCTCAGAATTTTCTGTGCAGTCGTCGTACCAATACCGAAAATGTACGTCAATGCGATTACGACGCGTTTATCGCGAGGTAAGTCTACACCAGCTATACGTGCCATGTGTCGTTTCCTCCTTTATCCTTGTTTTTGTTTGTGTTTCGGATTTTCACAAATCACCATAACATTGCCTTTGCGACGAATAACTTTGCATTTCTCGCAAATGGGCTTGACCGAAGGTCTGACCTTCATTGTGATTACCTCCCGAATTCTCTCGTCAGCAGATCCATTGCGGATCTACTTCCGATAGGTAATGCGTCCTCTAGACAAATCATAAGGCGATAACTGTACGACTACTTTATCTCCAGTCAGAATACGAATGAAATGCATTCTGAGCTTGCCCGATACGTGGGCCAGGATTTGGTGGCCGTTCTCCAGCTCTACCTTGAACATGGCATTGGGCAGCGGTTCGACGACCGTACCTTCGACTTCAATAACGTCCTCTTTGGCCACAGTCATTCTCCTTTCACTTGCGCAAACTTCTGAATTACAAAACGCAGCTTGGCGTTTGTTACACGGCCGGATTCCCGCATGCTGTCAGTCACTTCATGACTGACGACCGGTTGCATGAGAAGATGTAGAACATTCTTCTTCTTAGGTTGATCGAAACGCCGTTTGTCTCCGTCGGCGATAAGGACAAACCGTTCATCGACGATGCCGATGATGACAGCATAGCCGCCCTCGTCCTTGCCGCGCACTACTTTGACGATCCGGCCGATTTCAGGCATATGTTCCAATGCGCTCAACCTGCTTGCTCTCTGGATTGAGTGAATATTTCGCAGCCATTCTCGGTAACTGCCACGGTGTGTTCAAAATGAGCGCACCAGGTGTTATCCACAGTTACGACTGTCCAATTATCCTCCAGCGTACGTACATAACGTTCGCCGATGACTACCATCGGTTCGATTGCCAGTACCATGCCTGGTTTCAGGCGTGGACCGCGATCAGGTACGCCGTAATTTGGAATTTGCGGCTCTTCATGAAGGCTTGCGCCTATTCCATGACCGACATATTCCCGTACTACGGAGAAGCCAGCTGCTTCGATCACTTGTTGAATCGCATGCGAGACGGTGAACAGGCGGACATCCGCTTTCACCATAGCAAGGCCTGCATAAAGCGACTGTTCAGTCACTTCCAGCAGACGGCTTACTTCTTCACTGACATCGCCTACGCCGTAGGTCCAGGCGGAATCGCCATGGTAGCCTTTATACTGCGCACCGATATCAATGCTGATAATGTCGCCATCATTCAGCTTTCGTGAACCCGGAATGCCATGCACCAGCTCGTTGTTTACAGAAGCGCAAATACTGGCAGGAAACTGATTGTACCCTTTAAAAGAAGGCAAAGCGTTTTGACTGCGAATGTACGACTCGGCGATACCGTCAAGCTCCTTGGTCGTAATGCCAGGACGTATGGCTTGCTTCAACAAACGATGCGTCTCAGCTACGATCCGACCAGCTTCTCTCATATATCGCAATTCCGCTTCGGACTTGCAGATGATCATTATAGCGAACCTCGCAGACAGGCCGTAATTTCACCTGTTACTTCGTCGATTTCTTTCTCGCCGTTTACTTCTCTCAGCAATCCTTTGCCTGAGTAATAATCAAGCAGCAGTGATGTCTTTGAGATATATTCGTCAAGACGTGTTCCGACTTTTGCTTCCGTATCGTCTGACCGCTGATACAGCTCACCGCCGCATTTATCGCAAACGCCTTCTTGCACCGGCGGATTGAACATAACATGATAAGTCGCGCCACAAGCTTTACAAATGCGGCGACCGGTCAGACGCGCAAGCAGCAAGCCACGGTCTACCTTTAAGTTAACGACATGATCGATGCTGCGGCCCATCTCAGCCAGCATTCCGTCCAGTGCCTCAGCTTGCTGAAGCGTACGCGGGAAACCATCAAGCAGGAAGCCGGAGTTGCAATCTTCAAGCTGCAGGCGCTCACGTACGATACCGTTCGTGATTTCATCCGGAACTAGAAGTCCTTGATCAACATATTCCTTAGCTTTCTGACCGAGTGGAGTTCCCTGCTTCATAGCGAGCCGAAAAGCATCGCCGGTCGAAATGTGCGGAACACCGAAGGTGTCTACAATTCGTTCGGCCTGCGTACCTTTACCAGCGCCTGGAGGGCCCATGAATAAAATGTTCATTAGCGTCTTCCTCGCTTTAAGCACAATAGGCTCTAAGCGGGTTCCGCCGCATGGACTTGCATGTGCGGAATCCCGGTTTTGAACCTATCATTATTTATTGATAAACCCTTTGTAATGGCGCTTGATCAATTGTGTCTCGATTTGCTTCATTGTATCGAGTGCAACACCTACGATGATGAGCAATGACGTTCCGCCAAGCTGTACGCTTGTTGGCAGTCCGGCCAGAGAACCAAAAGCAATAGGCATCAGTGAGATAAGCGCCAAGAAAATCGCTCCACTCAAAGTAATCCGTGACATAACGCGAGTGATGAAGGATGAAGTTGGTTTGCCTGGACGAACGCCAGGGATATATCCGCCGTTCTTCTTCATTTGATCAGCCATCTGCACCGGATTAATTTGCACGAACGTGTAGAAGAACGTGAAACCGATAATCAACAGCACATAAAGCACCATACCGAGCGGTGCATCATAATACAAGTTCTTCTTGACCCAGATCGCCCAATCATGAGTCGACCAGAACTGCGCTATCGTACCTGGGAACATCAGAAGCGAACTTGCAAAGATAACCGGGATAACGCCTGCTCCGTTAACTTTCAGCGGAATGTGCGTAGATTGGCCACCGTACATTTTCCGGCCAACAACACGTTTGGCATATTGAACCGGAATTTTTCGAATCCCCTGCTGAACATAAATAACAGCCACAATAACCGCAATAACCACAACGACCATTACGATTGCTTTCACAATGTTCAGGAACAGCTGATCACCTGCATCAACGAATTGATCGGTGTAGATCGTACGAATGTGACCCGGG
This sequence comes from Paenibacillus oenotherae, assembly GCF_019443105.1. GTDB lineage: Bacteria > Bacillota > Bacilli > Paenibacillales > Paenibacillaceae > Paenibacillus_Z > Paenibacillus_Z oenotherae. Next base: position 54,113 of record NZ_JAHZIJ010000025.1, on the reverse strand, counting down.
ATTGCAGCAGAGATACCGGCAAAGATCAGAATCGAAATTCCGTTGCCAATGCCTCTCTCCGTAATCTGCTCACCTAGCCACATCAAGAAGGATGTACCGGCAGTCAGTACAATAGCGATCATGATATAGTCGGTCACAGTAGCCCCCGGAACCATCTCATAACCATATTGTCTGTTAAAGCCGATTGCAGTACCAAAACCTTGAATCAAAGCGAGCGCAACAGTACCATAACGCGTAATTTGCGCCAGCTTGCGCTTACCATTCTCGCCTTCTTTTGCCCATTCAGCAAATTTAGGAATAACGTCCATCGACAGTAATTGTACGATGATTGACGATGTGATGTAAGGTAGGATCCCGATCGCAAAGATAGAGAACTGGAACAATGCACCACCGGAGAAAGTGTTAAGCAGCCCGAACAAATCCGAGCCCTGTTGATCTACGCTTTTGAATACATCTTTATTTACTCCAGGCACCGGAATAAATGAACCTAAACGGTAAATGAACAAGATGAACAGTGTAAACAAAATCCGCTTGCGAAGGTCTTCCACTTTCCATATGTTGGAAATGGTCTTGAACAATTAGATCACCTCGGTTTTACCGCCGGCAGCCTGGATTTTCTCTACCGCAGATTGAGAGAATTTGTTTGCTTTTACGGTAAGCTTAGCAGAAATCTCGCCATTGCCCAAAACTTTGATGCCGCTTTGAGGATTTTTGACGATTCCTTGCTCGATAAGCAACTCAGGTGTAACTTCAGTTCCATCTGCGAAGCTGTTTAGCTCATCGATATTTACAATCGCATACTCTTTACGGAACGGATTGTTGAAACCACGCTTAGGCACGCGACGATACAACGGGTTTTGTCCACCCTCGAATCCTGGGCGAACACCGCCGCCGGAACGAGCGTTTTGACCCTTGTGACCGCGGCCAGCAGTTTTACCGTTGCCGCTACCGATACCACGGCCTTTGCGGAAGCCCTCTTTACGAGAACCCGGTGCTGATGCCAGATCATGCAATTTCATCGTACGTTGCACCTCCTTATTATTTCTAAAGCCTATTCAGGGCGATTTATGCTTTTACTTCTTCAACTTTAACCAAGTGGCTAACATGGTTCACCATGCCGCGAATGGCTGGGCTGTCACTGTGGACAACCGATTGACGAATCTTACGCAGACCCAGCGTAGCAACAGTCGCACGCTGTTTCTCGTTACGACCGATTAGGCTACGAACGAGGGTGATTTGCAATTTTGCCATCGTATTTCCCTCCTTAACCCAAAAGCTCTTGTACGGTTTTGCCGCGCAGTTTGGCAACATCCTCAGCGCGTTTCAGGCGGGACAGCCCTTCCAGCGTTGCGTTAACCATGTTCATGGAATTGGAAGAACCAAGCGATTTCGTAAGAATGTCGCCTACTCCAGCCAGTTCAAGAACCGCACGAACAGGACCGCCAGCAATCACTCCGGTACCTTCCGATGCCGGTTTGAGAAGCACGCGTCCTGCACCGAAATGTCCTAGCACCAGATGCGGAATCGTTGTATTTACAAGCGGAACGAGGATCAGATTTTTCTTAGCATCCTCGATGCCTTTACGAATAGCATCTGGAACTTCGCCCGCTTTACCGATACCAGCTCCAACATGACCTTTGCCGTCGCCGACAACTACAAGTGCACTAAAGCTGAAACGGCGTCCGCCTTTAACAACTTTCGAAACACGGTTGATTTGGACTACTTTTTCAGTCAGTTCTAACGTATTCGGATCTATACGCAAGTCGTTTTACCTCCTTAATGAATATTTAAATCAGAATTTCAGACCGGCTTCGCGTGCTGCGTCTGCCAAAGCTTGAACTCTGCCGTGGTACAAGTAACCGCCGCGATCGAATACTACTTGCTCATGACCTTTTGCTTTTGCACGAGCTGCAATCAATTCGCCGATTTTACGAGCGGATTCAACGTTGCCGCCGTTGCCGATTTGTGCTGCAACTTCTTTATCAAGCGTTGATGCGGAAGCGATCGTTACGCCTTGAACATCATCGATCAATTGAGCATAGATATGTTTCGAAGAACGGAATACAGAGAGACGCGGACGTTGCGTTGTTCCGCTGATTTTCTTACGAACACGCAGGTGACGCTTCAGACGCGCTTTGTTTTTATCGCCCTTTGTAATCATTCGTTGCACACTCCTTTCATTGGTCCTTATGAAGCTCTTCTATTTAAGCAGCCGCTCTTGGCTGCTTATTTTTTCTTACCAGCTTTACCTTCTTTGCGAAGAATACGCTCGCCTTCGTACTTAATACCTTTACCTTTGTAAGGCTCAGGCTCACGAACAGAACGGATCTTAGCAGCTGTAGCGCCAACAAGTTCTTTGTCGATGCCTTTCACGATAATTTTCGTGTTAGACGGAACTTCGAACTCGATGCCGCCTTCCGGTGTAATCTCAACCGGATGGGAGTAACCAACGTTCAAGACGACTTTGTCGCCAGCCTTGCTTGCACGGTAACCAACGCCAACAAGCTCCAGGTTTTTCGCAAAACCTTCGGATACTCCGCTAACCATGTTAGCGATGATGCTGCGGGTTGTACCATGCAGTGAACGATGCAATTTATTGTCAGAAGGACGCTCTACAGTGATTACACTGTCCGCTACTACCACTTTCATATCCTTGTGGAGTTCACGGCTCAATGAACCTTTAGGTCCTTTAACGGTAATGAAGCTATTGTCCAAGTCGATGTTTACGCCACCTGGTACTTGGATCGGTTTACGGCCAATACGAGACATTGTTGCACCTCCAATCTTTGTGACAGTTTATTACCAAACGTAGCAGACTACTTCGCCGCCGGATTTCACCTGGCGCGCTTCTTTATCGGTCATAATCCCTTTGGATGTGGAGATGATCGCCATTCCAAGGCCGCCCAGTACGCGAGGGATTTCATTGCTTTTCGTGTAGACGCGCAGTCCCGGTTTGCTGATACGTTTCAGGCCGGTAATGACACGCTCTTGATTAGGGCCGTATTTCAAGAAAATACGGATAATCCCTTGTTTGTTATCTTCGATATACTCAGCATCACGGATAAAGCCCTCACGCTTCAAAATTTCAGCGATTTGCTTCTTTACTTTCGAAGCAGGCATTTCAACCGTCTCGTGACGAACAACGTTAGCGTTACGAATGCGAGTCAGCATATCTGCGATCGGATCAGACATAACCATTGTATTAACCTCCTTCCCGAACTAGGCTGATTACCAGCTTGCTTTTTTAACGCCAGGAATCTGGCCTTTGTGTGCTAATTCACGGAAACAAATCCGGCAAATTTTAAATTTTTGCAAAACGGAATGTGGACGGCCACAACGCTCGCAGCGCGTATAAGCGCGCACTTGGAACTTTGGTGTGCGTTGTTGCTTGACCTTCATCGAAGTTTTTGCCACTTGGTATTACACCTCCTGTGGATTACTTCGTAAACGGCATACCCAATTGGGTCAGCAATTCACGAGATTCCTCGTCCGTTTTTGCCGTCGTGACGATGACGACGTCCATACCACGCACTTTATCAACTTTATCATACTCAATCTCAGGGAAGATAAGTTGCTCTTTCAAGCCCAGTGTATAGTTGCCGCGACCATCAAACGCTTTGTTTGATACACCGCGGAAATCACGTACGCGTGGAAGAGATACGTTGAACAGTTTGTCAAGGAAGTAGTACATACGCTCGCCGCGCAGCGTTACTTTAACCCCGATTGGCATGTTCTCGCGAAGTTTGAAACCCGCAATGGATTTCTTCGCACGAGTTACAACAGGCTTTTGACCTGTGATCAGGCGAAGCTCTTCAACAGCAACATCAAGAACTTTGGAGTTGGAAACAGCTTCACCAACACCGATGTTGATGACAACTTTCTCAACTTTAGGCACTTGCATTACTGTCGTATAATTGAACTTCTGCATCAATGCAGGAGTAATTTCATTCAAGAAACGATCTTTCATTCTTGCTGCCATGTTTCGTGGTCCTCCTTTCTCTAACGGTCAATTAATCGATAACTTCTCCGGATCTTTTGGCAATCCGAACTTTCTTGCCGTTGTCGAGCACTTTGTATCCGATACGGGTTACTTTACCGCTCTTAGGATCAACGTGCATAACGTTCGACACGTGAATTGGCGCTTCTTGCTCAATGATGCCGCCTTGAGGGTTTTGCTGGGTAGGACGCGAATGCTTCTTCACCATGTTAACGCCTTCGACGAGTACGCGATTCTCACGTGGATACGCAGCGATGACGCGGCCTTTTTTGCCTTTGTCTTTACCAGTAATCACGATGATCGTATCGTCTTTCTTCACGTGCAATTTATTGTTGTGTGATTCCAACACTTTTTTCACCTTTGGCATGAGTTACACCTCCTGCATCTTGCGATTGACGCAAGCCAATTTCGCTTTATTAAATAACTTCCGGAGCAAGGGATACGATTTTCATGAAGTCACGATCACGGAGTTCGCGAGCAACTGGTCCGAAAATACGCGTACCGCGCGGGCTCTTATCTTCTTTAACGATTACAGCTGCATTCTCATCAAACGAGATGTAAGAACCGTCTTTACGGCGTACTGCACGCTTCGTGCGTACGATAACCGCTTTAACAACATCACCTTTTTTGACAACGCCACCTGGTGTTGCTTGTTTAACGGAGCAGACGACCAAATCACCGATGTGTGCTACACGACGACCGGTACCACCGAGCACACGAATACACATCAGTTCTTTTGCGCCAGAGTTATCGGCAACACTCATACGTGTAAATGGTTGAATCATTTCAACGTCCTCCTTTCGGGAAAATGCTTATAAAAGCATTCTTACAAAATAACAGCTACTTCAACGATTTCGACAAGGCGGAACCGTTTATCTTTCGAAAGCGGACGAGTCTCCATGATTTTGACTACATCGCCGATCTTAGCTTCATTGTTCTCGTCATGCGCTTTGAATTTTTTCGTGTATTTGATGCGTTTATGGTACAGATCGTGTTTTTTGTAAGTCTCGATTGCTACAACGATCGTCTTGTCCATTTTATCGCTCACGACTTTACCGATTTGAACTTTGCGTGCATTACGTTCGCTCATGTTCTTCCTCCTTCCTTACAATACCGTTTCGTTATCAATCACGGACGATCAACTAGCTGCTGATTCCGAGTTCTCTCTCACGCAGAACGGTTTTTGCACGAGCAATTTCCTTCCGCACATCACGGATGCGCGTTGGGTTCTCCAATTGACCGGTAGCCAATTGAAAACGAAGGTTGAAAAGCTCTTCTTTAAATCCGGCAACTTTTTGTTCGATCTCAGTAGAGGTCAGGTTGCGCAATTCACTAGCTTTCATTTGCTTCACCACCCACTTCTTCGCGTTTCACAAACTTCGTTTTAATCGGGAGTTTGTGAGCAGCAAGACGCATTGCTTCGCGAGCGATCTCTTCGCTAACACCTGCAAGCTCAAACAAAATTTTACCCGGTTTAACGACTGCAACCCATTTCTCAACATTACCTTTACCGCTACCCATCCGCACCTCAAGAGGTTTTTGAGTAATCGGTTTATCTGGGAATACCTTGATCCATACTTTACCACCACGACGGATGTAGCGAGTCATCGCGATACGCGCTGCTTCGATCTGACGGTTAGTGATCCATGAAGGCTCCATAGCTTGAAGACCAAACTCACCAAAGTTAACTGTCGTTCCGCCTTTAGCGCGACCTTTCATGTGACCACGTTGTTGTTTACGATGTTTGACACGTTTTGGTACCAACATGATTAGTTGCCTCCTTCCTGCGGAGCTTTCTTCTTAGGTGGAAGGATTTCACCGCGGTAGATCCATACTTTAACGCCGATACGGCCATAGGTCGTATGCGCTTCTGCTGTACCATAGTCAATATCAGCACGCAGCGTATGAAGTGGAACTGTTCCTTCGCTGTAACCTTCCGTACGAGCAATCTCAGCGCCGCCAAGACGACCGCTTACAGATGTTTTGATTCCTTTAGCACCGGAACGAATAGTCCGTTGAATGGATTGTTTCATCGCACGACGGAACGAAATACGACGCTCAAGCTGTTGTGCAATGCTCTCTGCAACCAAGATTGCATCGAGTTCCGGATTTTTGATCTCAGCAATATTGATATGGACTTTTTTGCCCTTAGCAATTTTGGAAACTTCGGAACGAAGGTTCTCAACCTCGGAACCGCCTTTACCAATTACCATACCAGGCTTAGCCGTATTGATCGTAACGTTAACGCGGTTAGCTGCACGCTCAATTTCAAAGCGGGAAACAGCTGCGTCTTTCAACTTGTTTTTCAAGTACTCACGGATCTTAACGTCTTCCATGAGAAGATCACCAAAGTCTTTGCCAGCGTACCATTTCGATTCCCAATCACGAATGACGCCGACACGAAGACCGACTGGATTTACCTTTTGACCCACACGTTATCCCTCCTTATTTCTCAGATACCACCAATGTAATGTGGCTGGTTCTTTTGTTAATCCGGCTAGCGCGACCCATTGCACGCGGACGGAAACGTTTCATAGTTGGCCCTTGATTCACGAATACTTGTGATACGACCAATTTGTTAATATCCAGCTGGAAATTATGTTCTGCATTAGCAATAGCAGAGTTAAGCAGCTTCTCCACGATTGGGGAAGCCGATTTCGGCGTATGACGCAGAATCGCAATTGCTTCGCCAACTTGCTTGCCGCGGATCAAGTCCACAACCAGCTGCGCTTTACGAGGAGCAATACGAACGTGATTAGCGAACGCTTTAGCTTGTTGCATGGATGAACCTCCTTTCGTTCGTTAGAAACTATCAATTAACGATTAACGACGTCCTGTTTTCTTGTCGTCATTACCGTGGCCTTTGTAAGCGCGTGTTGGTGCAAACTCACCGAGTTTGTGTCCAACCATATCTTCCGTCACATACACTGGCACATGCTTGCGTCCGTCATAAACAGCGAAAGTGTGTCCGATGAATTGCGGGAAAATTGTCGAACGGCGAGACCAGGTTTTAACAACGACCTTCTTCTCAGACTCGTTCAATACCTCAACTTTTTTCAACAGGTAACCGTCGATAAACGGTCCTTTTTTCAAACTGCGACCCATGGATGATCCTCCCTTCACGCTAGCATTGCATGACGCGATTGCGTCATGCGATTATTATTTCGTACGACGACGAACGATATATTGAGTTGAAGCCTTTTTCTTTTTGCGAGTTTTGAATCCGAGTGTCGGTTTGCCCCATGGAGACATCGGAGATTTGCGTCCGATAGGAGCGCGGCCTTCACCACCACCGTGCGGGTGATCGTTCGGGTTCATTACAACACCACGTACTTCTGGACGTTTGCCAAGCCAACGGGAACGGCCGGCTTTACCGATTTTCACGAGCTCGTGATCCTCGTTGCCTACAGAACCGATTGTTGCACGGCAAGTTTTCAGAATGCGGCGAACTTCACCGGAGGACAAGCGGATCGTTACATAGTTATCTTCTTTACCGAGCAGTTGTGCTTCTGTGCCTGCTGCACGAACCAACTGTCCGCCTTTACCAGGCTTCAGCTCGATATTGTGGATAACTGTACCAACCGGAATGTTCTCAAGCGGCATTGCGTTGCCGATTTTGATATCCGATCCAACGCCGGAAACGATTTGAGCGCCGACTTTCAGACCTTTAGGAGCGATGATGTAACGTTTTTCTCCATCCACATAGTGGATAAGTGCAATGTTCGACGTACGGTTTGGATCGTACTCGATCGATGCTACATTACCAATAACGCCATCCTTGTTGCGTTTGAAGTCGATGATCCGGTATTTACGTTTATGGCCGCCACCATGATGGCGAACCGTAATTTTACCTTGATTGTTGCGGCCTGCTTTTTTGAAAAGCGGCGCAAGAAGCGATTTCTCCGGTGTACTTGTCGTAATCTCTTCGAATGTCGATACGGACATAGCACGACGTGCTGGAGATGTCGGTTTATACTTCTTGATTGGCACTTCGATTCCCTCCTTAACCGATATCTTGCGGTTTATCCACAGGCAGAACCATCAGGTTCCGCTGCTGTAAACTAAACCGTTTCGAAAAATTCTAGTTCATTGCTTTCAGCGGTCAATTGAACGATCGCCTTTTTCCATTCGGACGTATATCCGCTATGTTTGCCATAACGTTTCGGCTTAGCCGGCATACGCATTGTATTAACAAACGCAACTTTAACGTTGAAAATTTGCTCGATAGCTTGTTTGATATTGGTCTTATTCGCACGCATGTCGACTTCGAACACATATCGTTTAGTAGCCATAAGCTCGCTCGTTTGTTCCGTAATGATCGGGCGCTTGATAAGATCGCGTGGATTCTTCATTACGCAAGCACCTCCTGTACTTTCTCAACTGCTTCTTTGGTAATAATAAGCTTGTCATATACAAGCACATCCAGAACATTAATGCCATCAGCTGCAACGATCTTGATTCCCGGAATATTACGAGCGGACAATGCTACATTATCCTCGTAGGTAGCCGTTACTACAAGTGCTTTGCGAGCAACCTTCAGGTTGTTCAGGATTGATGTGAATTCCTTCGTCTTAGGCTGCGACAGAGCCAATTGATCCAGAACGATGATATCGTTGTCGATCACCTTTGAAGACAAAGCGGATTTAATCGCCAGACGGCGAACTTTCTTCGGCAATTTGAAGCCGTAGCTGCGAGGTGTAGGTCCGAAAACCGTACCGCCGCCAACCCATTGCGGGGAGCGGATGCTACCTTGACGCGCGCGTCCTGTACCTTTTTGTTTCCAAGGTTTACGACCGCCACCGCGTACTTCAGAGCGCCCTTTCGTCTTATGCGTACCTCTGCGTTCTGCAGCTTGCTGCAACAGAACCGCGCTGTGCAAGACGTGTACGTTCGGTTGAATTCCGAATACGGATTCAGACAATTCAACTTCACCAACTTGCGAGCCGTTCACGCTAAAAAGTGCTACTTTCGGCATTGCTTGTTCCTCCTTTCTTTAGAAGCGATTATTTCTTCACCGTTAATTTAACTTTAACGAAGCTGTTTTTAGGGCCTGGGATAGAGCCTTTAACGAGCAGCACATTACGTTCTGCATCAACGCGTACAATTTCAAGATTTTGAATTGTAACGGTTTCGTTACCCATATGTCCTGGAAGGCGTTTGCCCTTAGGAACGCGGTTCGCTTGGATAGAACCCATGGAACCTGGACCACGGTGATAACGGGAACCGTGCGACATTGGGCCGCGGCTTTGGTTCCAGCGTTTGATAACACCTTGGAATCCTTTACCTTTGGAAATACCTGTTACGTCAACGAATTCGCCTGCAGCGAACAAGTCAGCTTTCAATTGCTGGCCAACTTCGTATTCGCCAATGTTAATGCCGCGAATCTCACGAACGTAGCGCTTAGGAGTCGAATCAGCTTTCTTAGCATGACCGACTTCCGGTTTAGTTGCTCTGCTAGCTTTCTTGTCAGAGAAACCAATTTGAACAGCCTCATAGCCATCGTTCTCTTGGTCTTTCTTCTGCAGAACAACACACGGACCTGCTTCAATTACCGTTACAGGTATAACATTACCTTCAGCGGTAAACACTTGCGTCATTCCTAGTTTTTTACCTAAGATACCCTTCATGTTGACACCTCATTTCCTTCCTGCATTATGCTGTATTACAGTTTAATTTCGATATCTACACCGGATGGCAGGTCTAAGCGCATCAATGCATCTACCGTTTGCGGCGTTGGGTTAACAATGTCGATCAAGCGCTTGTGAGTGCGCATTTCGAATTGCTCCCTAGAATCCTTGTACTTGTGTACCGCACGCAGAATGGTGATGATTTGCTTCTCAGTCGGAAGCGGAATCGGTCCCGAAACGCCTGCACCAGAACGTTTAGCAGTCTCCACAATTTTCTCTGCGGATTGATCAAGAATTCTGTGATCGTACGCTTTCAAGCGAATACGAATCTTTTGCTTTGCCATATAAGTCCCTCCTTTTATCGCCCAATTTAGTATCGGACATACTCCGCGAGAAAACCCGACACGCCCCTCATGGCAAAGGAGCCGTGTGTGTCGGCAACCTCTCACATCATCGCAACGTCACAGACCAACTTCACTATTATATCGAAATTGATGGGTGAATGCAACAACTAAATTAGGCATTTAATTGTGATGAATTTGGAGGCGCTGCGCGGGGCAATAAACGGTCTGCGGCCGCTGTTGCAATCATGTTGCTTCATTATATAGTAACTCAAGGTGGCAACATGATCGCAAAGGCGGCTCGTAAACTCTCCGACTCGTTTATTGCTCTGCTTCGCTCCCCATTCATCAAGATCATCATGCGCTAAGCGCGCATTTTAATATCCAAGGCAGCTGTTATCAGTATTGCAGCTGCCTTGGATTCTTAAACCCGTAATGCTTATAGCACTACATGTACATTCGTTTCTATTCTGTTTCTTCTATTATAATGTAGAAACAAAATAGAAACTGAGATGCAGCACAGTTTCAGAACACATTATAGAACAACCTATAGAACAACAAAAACCCCTCACCGAAGTGAGGGGTTTTCTACCATTATAATGTGAGCACGGCTGATGCCGGGCTTTATTATTTTTGGATGGATGCTACAGCGCCAGCGCCTACAGTACGGCCGCCTTCGCGGATAGCGAAGCGAGTTCCATCTTCAACTGCGATTGGAGCGATCAGCTCAACCGTAACTGTGATGTTATCACCAGGCATTACCATCTCAGTGCCTTCTGGCAGGTTGATGATACCCGTTACGTCAGTTGTACGGAAGTAGAACTGTGGACGGTAGCCAGTGAAGAAAGGCTTATGACGGCCACCCTCTTCTTTTGTCAAAACGTAGATTTGAGCAGTAAAGTTCGTGTGTGGTTTAACGGAACCTGGCTTAGCCAATACTTGGCCACGCTCGATGTCAGCACGGTCTACACCACGAAGCAATGCGCCGATGTTGTCGCCAGCTTGAGCGGAGTCAAGCAATTTGCGGAACATTTCTACGCCTGTTACTACGCATTTGCGAGTTTCTTCAACCAGACCGATGATTTCGATCTCGTCGCCTACTTTAACAACGCCACGCTCTACACGGCCAGTAGCAACTGTACCGCGACCTGTGATCGTGAATACGTCCTCAACCGGCATAAGGAAAGGTTTGTCCGTATCGCGCTCAGGAGTTGGGATGTAAGTATCAACTTGCTCGAACAGTTCAACGATTTTGTCAGCCCATGCGCCATCTGGGTTTTGCAACGCTTCACGAGCAGCACCACGGATGATTGGCGTATCGTCGCCTGGGAACTCATATTCGTTAAGAAGGTCGCGAACTTCCATCTCAACCAGTTCAAGAAGCTCATCGTCTTCAACCATGTCGCATTTGTTCAGGAATACGACGATGTAAGGAACACCTACTTGTTTGGAAAGCAGGATGTGCTCACGAGTTTGTGGCATAGGACCGTCTGCTGCGGACACAACGAGGATTGCTCCGTCCATTTGTGCAGCACCAGTGATCATGTTTTTAACGTAGTCGGCGTGACCTGGGCAGTCAACGTGAGCATAGTGACGGTTAGGCGTCTCGTACTCAACGTGAGCTGTCGAGATCGTGATACCGCGCTCGCGCTCTTCTGGAGCTTTGTCGATTTGGTCGAATGCTACTGCAGCTCCACCATAACGCTTGGAAAGAACAGTCGTGATAGCAGCAGTCAAAGTTGTTTTACCATGGTCAACGTGACCGATTGTACCGATATTAACGTGCGGTTTATTACGTTCAAATTTTGCCTTAGCCATTGAACTTAATCCTCCTTAATATATAGAAAATATGTGATCGGTCGGATTCGGAATCCCAATGGTTTCCCTTGATCCGACCAAGTACAGCTTCTAACAGGTCTTGCACGGTCAAAGGCAGCTATTAAGCATTACCTTTGGATTTGGAAATGATCTCTTCCGAGATCGAACGAGGTACTTCTTCATAGTGCGAAAGCTCCATGGAGAATACGCCGCGTCCTTGTGTACCGGAACGAAGTGTTGTGGAGTATCCGAACATCTCTGCCAGAGGCACCTTCGCACGAACGATCAAGGAACCATGACGCGTGTCAGAACCTTCGATGCGTCCACGACGGGAGCTCAGCATACCCATTACGTCACCCATGTACTCTTCTGGTACAGTTACTTCTACTTTCATGATAGGCTCAAGCAGGACAGGAGCACATTTGTCCTTAGCCGCTTTAAGCGCCATCGATCCAGCAATTTTAAACGCCATCTCCGAGGAGTCAACGTCATGGTACGAACCATCAACAACAGTAGCTTTAATGTCAACGAGCGGGAAGCCCGCGAGGACACCGTTCTTCATTGACTCTTCGATACCAGCTTGGATCGGCCCGATAAATTCACGAGGAATCGCACCGCCGACAACCTTGCTTTCGAATGTGAAGCCAGCTCCTGCTTCTTGTGGTTCGAACTCAACCCAACAATGTCCGAATTGACCGCGTCCGCCGGATTGACGAACGAATTTACCTTCGACCTTCGCATGTTGCTTGAACGTCTCACGATAAGCAACTTGAGGCTTACCAACGTTCGTTTCAACTTTGAATTCACGAAGCATACGGTCAACGAGGATTTCAAGGTGAAGCTCACCCATACCAGCGATGATTGTCTGTCCTGTCTCTTCATCCGTGTGTGCACGGAAAGTCGGATCCTCTTCAGACAGCTTTTGCAATGCGATACCCATTTTGTCTTGGTCAGCTTTCGTCTTAGGCTCAACCGCGAGCTGGATAACCGGCTCAGGGAACACCATCGACTCCAGAATAACAGGGTTCTTCTCATCGCAAAGCGTATCGCCAGTCGTTGTATCTTTCAGACCTACTGCAGCCGCGATATCACCGGAGTAAACATCGGTAATTTCTTGACGGCTGTTCGCATGCATCTGAAGAATACGTCCAACGCGCTCACGTTTGCCTTTCGTTGCATTCACGACATATGAACCGGAGCTAAGAACCCCAGAGTATACGCGGAAGAACGTCAGTTTACCAACGTAAGGATCTGTCATAATTTTGAATGCCAATGCTGCGAAAGGCTGGTCGTCTGCCGACTTGCGAGTCGTTTCGGTTCCATCTTCAAGTGTACCCTTGATATCTGGAACATCGATTGGAGCAGGCAAGTAATCAACAACTGCGTCAATCATAAATTGAACGCCTTTGTTGCGGTAGGAAGATCCACATACAACCGGGTAGATCTTAACTTCACAAACGCCTTTGCGCAATGCTGCTTTGATTTCAGGAATTGTGATTTCTTCGCCCTCAAGGAATTTCATTGTGAGCTCTTCATCAAGCTCAGCAACCTTCTCAACGAGATCATTGCGAAGCTCTTCAACTTTATCCACCAAATCAGCTGGAATTTCAATTTGCTCCGGATCTTTACCAAGATCGTCTTTATATTTGTAAGCGACCCGTTCAACGAGGTCAACTATACCAATAAAGTCATTCTCGGCACCGATTGGCAATTGAATAGCGACAGCATTAGCTTGCAGACGCTCACGCATATCTTTGATAACGTTAAGGAAGTCTGCGCCGATGATGTCCATTTTGTTGACGTATGCGATCCGCGGAACGCCGTAACGGTCAGCTTGACGCCATACTGTTTCGGATTGCGGCTCAACGCCTTCTTTTGCACTGAAAACGCCTACGGCCCCGTCCAATACGCGCAGGGAACGCTCAACTTCAACTGTGAAGTCAACGTGTCCCGGGGTGTCGATAATATTGATGCGGTGACCCTTCCATTGAGCAGTAGTAGCAGCGGAAGTAATCGTAATTCCGCGCTCTTGTTCCTGCTCCATCCAGTCCATCGTCGCTGCACCTTCGTGCACTTCTCCGATTTTGTGGGTACGGCCTGTGTAGAACAGAATCCGCTCTGTCGTGGTTGTTTTACCCGCATCGATATGCGCCATAATCCCGATGTTGCGTGTATTTTTCAAGGAGAACTCTCTTGCCATGATTTCGTCTCCTTTCGATTATGTGAATCCTACCAGCGGTAGTGAGCGAATGCTTTATTAGCTTCCGCCATCTTGTGTGTATCTTCGCGCTTCTTCACGGATGCGCCAGTGTTATTGGAAGCATCGATGATTTCAGCAGCCAGACGCTCTTCCATCGTTTTCTCACCGCGGTTACGTGAGTAGTTCACGAGCCAACGGAGACCAAGCGATGTACGACGTTCTGGTTTTACTTCAACCGGTACTTGATAGTTTGAACCACCTACACGGCGAGCTTTAACTTCAAGAACAGGCATGATGTTTTTGATTGCCGCTTCGAAAACTTCCATCGGCTCTTTGCCCGTACGCTCGTTAATAAGGGTGAATGCATCATACAAAATCGTTTGAGCAACACCGCGTTTACCATCGAGCATAATGCGGTTGATGAGACGAGTAACAAGTTTGCTATTGTACAGCGGATCTGGAAGAACATCACGTTTAGCAACAGGACCTTTGCGTGGCATGAGGAAATCCCCCTTTCTCTAGTATTCACATCGGCTACCTTAATGATAACCTCATGTGGCAAGTCTTATTTTTTAACTTTAGCACGCTTCGTTCCGTATTTAGAACGAGCTTGTTTACGGTTGTTTACGCCCGAAGTATCAAGCGCACCGCGAACGATATGGTAACGTACGCCCGGAAGGTCTTTAACCCGGCCGCCGCGAACCAATACAACGCTGTGCTCCTGCAGGTTGTGACCGATACCGCCGATGTATGCAGTAACCTCAACGCGGTTCGACAAGCGTACACGCGCATATTTCCGCAATGCGGAGTTCGGTTTTTTCGGTGTCATCGTACCTACACGAGTACAAACCCCGCGTTTTTGTGGCGCGCTTTGGTTTGTTTCCTCACGTTTAAGTGCGTTGAATCCTTTTTGCAGTGCCGGCGATTTCGATTTAACGACTTTCGCTTCACGGCCTTTGCGTACGAGCTGATTAATTGTTGGCATGTTGCCACCTCCTTCCCAAATGACTGTCTTGCTCCATCCAATATGAAGGCTTATATTAAGCCCACAGACCCAGGCGGTTCATAAAGAAACAAACGAAAGTTTCTACCGCTGCCTTTCCCGGTAAAAACGATATTTCCTTATTCTATTTCAGGTATGACTGCCGCCATAGCAGCACCGACTTCGATCCCGCAGGTAACCCCAAGGTTCTTCATCGTGTCCACCCAGGAGATTGGAACCCCCGCCGTTTCGCAAAGTCGGACAATCTTGTCCGTCATCCGCTGATCTGCATCTTGTGCAACATAGACTAGAATGGCGCTGCCTTGCTCTACCATCTTCGTCGTCTGCTTGCTGCCGATAACAAATTGCATGATATCCCATCCTTCTATGCTCTGTCAAAACTCTATATCTACATGAGAGACAACAAGTTCTGAACTGACAATTACAAGGACAATGCAATAGGCACACTACGACATATTAGCACTTTGTCTGGCTGTGTGTCAAGTAAGTTATAGAAGTGCGTTCTATGAAGGTTTCGTAAACTCCATCTATGGTTAGGTATGACAGCACAAAGAGCGATTTGCAGCACCAACCATAACGGCTGTGCCGCAGCTCGCTCCCCGCGCTCCTACCAGATCACACATTCAGTTCAGAGAACTTTGCTGCCTATTCTACAGTGACCGTTTCAGCAGCGGCAAGAGATTCCTCTTCCGCCAGCTCTTCTTCCATGCCTGCGAAGCTTATGCTCCGATAACGGTTCATTCCAGTACCAGCTGGAATGAGCTTACCAATAATTACGTTCTCTTTCAAGCCGAGCAACTGATCCACTTTACCTTTGATCGCTGCATCCGTAAGGACACGAGTCGTTTCTTGGAAAGATGCTGCCGACAAGAAGGAATCCGTCTCCAGTGATGCTTTGGTAATACCAAGCAATACCGGTTTGGCAACGGCTGGTTCCAGACTGGAAAGAATAGCTTCACGGTTCGCTGATTCATATTCATGGATATCCACGAATGCACCAGGGAGAAGCTTAGTGTCTCCCGCATCAACGATACGGATCTTACGAAGCATCTGCTTGATCATAACTTCTACGTGCTTGTCGTTAATCTCAACGCCCTGGTTCCGGTAAACGCGCTGAACTTCTTGCAGAATGTAGTTCTGAACGCCACGGATACCTTTAATGCGGAGCATATCTTTCGGATCGATCGATCCGTCCGTAAGCTCGTCGCCCGCCTCAATGTGCTGGCCTTTAACGACACGAATACGGGAACCATATGTGACCGCATATACTTTTGACTCAGCTTCGCCTTGCACTTCTATTTCACGACGATCCTTAGCTTCACGGATGTCTTTAATAACGCCGTCAAGTTCAGAGATAATCGCTTGACCTTTCGGATTACGCGCCTCGAAAAGCTCCTGGATACGCGGCAAACCTTGCGTAATATCGTCTCCGGCAACACCGCCGGTATGGAATGTACGCATTGTAAGCTGTGTTCCCGGCTCACCGATCGATTGAGCTGCAATGATACCGACTGCTTCACCGATTTCGACAAATTTGCCTGTCGCAAGATTGCGGCCGTAACAAATTTTACATACGCCATGACGAGCACGGCAGCTAAGAACGGAGCGAATTTGCAGCTTCTCAACACCAGCTTCGATAACTTCTTCCGCTTTGTTGGAGTCAATCAGCTGGTTGCGGTGAAGGATCACTTCGCCCGTCTTCGGATTCCGTACTGTCTCGAAGGAGTAGCGTCCTTCGATACGATCATACAGATCCTCGATAACCTCTTTACCATCTTGAATCTTGCTGACAGTAAAGCCTTTATCCGTGCCGCAATCGTCTTCGCGTACAATCACGTCTTGAGCAACGTCAACGAGTCGGCGGGTCAAGTAACCGGAGTCAGCGGTACGAAGCGCTGTATCGGCAAGACCTTTCCGCGCACCGTGAGTCGAGATAAAGTACTCGAGAACGGTCAGACCTTCACGGAAGTTCGATTTGATTGGCAACTCGATGATACGACCGGACGGATTCGCCATGAGACCACGCATACCACCAAGCTGAGTAATTTGTGATTTGTTACCCCGCGCCTTGGAATCCACCATGAGCATAATGGAGTTATAACGATCCATTGATCTCATGAGAACTTCTGTGATCTTGTCTTTGGATTTGCTCCAAATTTCGATTACACGGTCATAGCGCTCTTCGTTTGTAATCAAACCACGACGGTATTGATTGGTAACGACTCTGACCTTCTCTTCCGATTCCTTCAGCAATTCCTTCTTCTCGTCCGGCACGATAACATCGGATACAGCAATCGTGATCCCCGCACGAGTCGAGTAAGTAAAGCCCAATTGCTTGATATCATCAAGAATGATGGAAGTTTGTGTCGTATGGTATTGACGGAAGCACTCAGCAATAACAAGGCCAAGATATTCCTTGCCGACAGCACCCATTTGCGGTACTTCGTCCATAAACTTCCGCAAGTCAGTGCCTTTCTCGTATACGAAATATTTGTCCGGCGTACCTTGAAGCAAGTTAACCTTTGTAGGCTCGTTGATGTAAGGGAACGTTTCCGGGAATATTTCATTGAAAATTACTTTACCCACAGTCGTGGAAATCAGCGAGCTCTGCTGCGCCTCTGTAAAGGTCACTTTCTTAAGCACTTTTACGGGAATAAAGATGCGAGCATGCAAGGAAACAATTCCTCTTTGGTATGCCGAAATCGCTTCATTCACAGTCGCGAATACGGAACCGCTGCCCTTGGATTCCTTGTTATCCATCGTCAAATAGTAACTGCCGAGAACCATATCCTGTGAAGGGGTAACGACCGGCTTACCATCTTTCGGGTTAAGAATGTTGCCTGAAGCAAGCATCAGAAGACGAGCTTCCGCCTGTGCCTCTGCCGATAATGGAACGTGGACAGCCATTTGGTCACCGTCAAAGTCCGCATTATAAGCGGTACAAACGAGCGGGTGAAGCTTAATCGCACGACCTTCTACCAGAATCGGCTCAAATGCTTGAATACCCAATCTGTGGAGCGTAGGGGCACGGTTTAGAAGAACCGGATGTTCTTTAATGACTTCCTCAAGAACGTCCCATACTTCTGGACTTACGCGCTCAACCTTGCGCTTCGCACTCTTGATATTATGAGCAAGACCTTTGTTAACAAGCTCTTTCATTACGAACGGCTTGAACAATTCCAGCGCCATTTCCTTCGGCAAACCGCACTGGTACATCTTCAGGCTAGGTCCGACTACGATAACGGAACGACCGGAATAGTCAACACGTTTACCGAGAAGGTTCTGACGGAAGCGTCCTTGTTTACCTTTCAGCATATGGCTGAGGGATTTAAGCGGACGGTTGCCTGGTCCTGTTACCGGACGGCCGCGACGGCCATTATCGATAAGCGCATCAACTGCTTCTTGAAGCATGCGCTTCTCATTCTGGACGATAATATCCGGTGCGCCAAGATCAAGCAGACGTTTCAAACGATTGTTACGGTTAATTACACGACGGTACAAGTCGTTAAGGTCAGACGTGGCAAAACGTCCGCCATCCAGCTGTACCATTGGACGAAGCTCTGGCGGTATAACAGGAAGCACATCAAGAATCATCCACTCCGGCATATTGCCTGAGTTGCGGAATGCTTCAATGACCTCCAAACGCTTGATCGCACGATTGCGGCGTTGGCCTTGAGCTGTTCTAAGCTCTTCCTTCAAGTTCTCAAGGTCGCGCTCGACATCAATATCCTGAAGCAGCTTCTTAACAGCCTCGGCACCCATGCCAGCATGGAAGCCATAGCCGTATTTCTCACGATAGCTGCGGTATTCCTTCTCGGACAGCAGTTGTTTCTTCTCCAAAGGCGTATCACCTGGGTCCGTAACAACATACGATGCAAAGTAAATGATTTCTTCCAAAGAACGCGGGGACATATCAAGCGCAAGTCCCATGCGGCTTGGAATACCTTTGAAATACCATATATGCGATACAGGAGCAGCCAGCTCAATGTGGCCCATCCGTTCGCGGCGGACTTTCGCCCGAGTTACTTCTACTCCACAACGGTCACACACAACGCCTTTATAACGTACACGTTTGTATTTGCCGCAATGGCACTCCCAGTCCTTCGTTGGTCCGAAGATTTTCTCGCAGAACAAGCCTTCTTTTTCCGGTTTTAGCGTCCTGTAGTTGATTGTCTCCGGTTTCTTCACTTCTCCGCGGGACCACGAGCGGATTTTGTCCGGAGATGCCAATCCAATCTTCATGTATTCGAAGTTGTTCACGTCTAGCAAGGAGCAACCCTCCTTCGTCTTGGTTCACTATGTCAAGCTCGTTACGTGTGCAACGCCGTTGCCGGGAGCCATGCTTCATACCAGAACAAAGCCGGCCCCGACATCTTCAACACGGACGTACGGCATGCTCATTAGCGTTCGTACGTATTCCGTTACTCTACTCCAACCTCTGCACCCTCAAGATTGAGGTTCAGCTTATCGCTAGTTGCGTCTTCCTCGTCGTCCATTTCTTTCATTTCGATCTCTTCTTCGTTCTCTGCCAGTATCTTGACATCCATACCCAAGCTCTGAAGCTCTTTAATAAGAACTTTGAACGACTCAGGCACGCCCGGCTCAGGAACGTTCTCGCCCTTGACGATCGATTCGTATGTCTTCACACGACCGACAACATCATCGGACTTGACGGTAAGAATCTCTTGCAATGTATAGGCAGCGCCATAAGCCTCAAGCGCCCAAACCTCCATCTCCCCGAAACGCTGTCCGCCAAACTGCGCTTTACCACCGAGCGGCTGCTGGGTAACAAGCGAGTAAGGCCCTGTGGAACGGGCGTGGATTTTGTCATCGACCATGTGCGCAAGCTTGATCATATACATGACGCCAACGGTAACTTCACGTTCAAACTCTTCGCCAGTACGGCCGTCATAGAGAACTGTCTTACCGTTGCGCTGCATTCCTGCTTCTTCCATGGAGTCAAATACGTCATCCTCACGCGCACCGTCAAATACCGGTGTTGCAGCATGGATGCCCAGACGCTTGCAAGCCATGCCAAGGTGAACCTCAAGCACTTGACCGATGTTCATCCGCGACGGAACCCCCAGCGGGTTCAGAACGACTTCTACCGGTGTGCCATCAGGAAGGAAAGGCATATCCTCTTCCGGCAAAATGCGGGCGATAACCCCTTTGTTACCGTGACGTCCGGCCATTTTATCACCCTCGGAGATCTTACGCTTCTGAGCGATATAAGCACGAACCAATTGGTTAACGCCTGGAGGAAGCTCATCGCCGTTCTCACGGGTAAACACCTTCACGTCAACGACGATTCCGTCCGTTCCGTGAGGCACGCGCAAGCTTGTATCACGCACTTCGCGAGCCTTCTCGCCGAAGATCGCATGAAGGAGACGCTCTTCAGCCGTCAGCTCCGTTACACCCTTAGGTGTCACTTTACCGACCAGAATGTCGCCTGCGCTGATCTCAGCACCTACGCGGATAATTCCGCGCTCATCGAGGTTGCGAAGAGCTTCTTCCCCGACATTAGGAATGTCGCGTGTAATTTCTTCCGGTCCAAGCTTCGTGTCCCGCGCTTCAGACTCATACTCTTCGATATGAATCGACGTGTACACATCTTCCTTCACAAGCTTCTCGCTAAGAAGAATCGCATCCTCGTAGTTGTAGCCTTCCCATGTCATAAAGGCAACGACTACGTTGCGGCCAAGAGCCAACTCGCCCATCTCGGTGGATGGTCCATCCGCAAGGATATCGCCCTTCTTCACGTGATCGCCACGACGGCATAGCGGACGCTGGTTAATACATGTTCCTTGGTTGGAACGCATAAACTTATGCAGCTTCTGCTTAACCAGGTCTCCGGTAACAGGCTTGCCATCGATTATCTCAACACGGCGAAGCCAGATCTCGTTAGCCGAAACACGCTCGATAATTCCATCGTATTTGGCAACAATACATACACCGGAGTCTTTTGCCGATTTATGCTCCATACCCGTTCCGACAAGCGGCGACTTCGGAATAAGCAGCGGCACAGCTTGACGTTGCATGTTGGAACCCATGAGCGCACGGTTGGAGTCATCATTCTCAAGGAACGGAATGAGCGCTGTTGCAACCGAAACAACCTGTTTAGGTGAAACGTCCATGTAATCGACTCGATCACTTGGCATCGTGAGGATGTTATCTGCTTGTTTGTTATAACGGACGATAACCGCCTCATCAGCAAATCGGCTTTCTTCTGTCAACTTGGCATTTGCTTGCGCAATGATATAGTTGTCTTCTTCATCTGCTGTCAGGTATGCGATTTGCTCCGTAACAATGCCGGTCTTGGGATCAACCCAACGATACGGCGCTTCGATAAATCCATATTCATTAATGCGGGCGAACGTGGATAAGGAGTTGATCAATCCAATGTTCGGTCCCTCTGGCGTCTCAATCGGACACATCCGGCCGTAGTGAGAGTTATGAACGTCACGCACTTCAAAGCCCGCGCGTTCACGAGTCAAACCGCCGGGTCCCAAAGCGGACAAACGACGCTTGTGCGTAAGCTCGGCAAGCGGGTTTGTTTGATCCATAAATTGGGACAATTGCGAGGAACCAAAGAACTCTTTGATCGACGCAATAACAGGCCGTATATTGATAAGCGCTTGCGGCGTAATTGCATTCGCATCCTGGATGGACATCCGTTCACGGACAACGCGCTCCATACGCGACAAACCGATGCGGAACTGGTTCTGCAGCAGCTCGCCAACGGAACGAAGACGGCGGTTACCGAGGTGATCGATATCATCCGTGCTGCCAACACCGTGGAGCAGGTTCAAGAAATAGTTAATCGACGAAATTATATCCGCCGGCGTTATATGTTTAACCGATTTGTCAATGACACCATTAGCGATGACCTTGATGACCTTTGTTTCATCATCAGGAGAGAATACGCTGATCGCTTGAAGTGGAATACTATCCGCATCAAGTACGCCGTTAGCGACATGATAGGTTTTGAAGCCTACGTTATTCTCCAGGTAAGGAATAATCTCATCAAGCAGTCTGCGATCGATCATTTGACCGGCTTCGGCCAGAATCTCTCCTGTAGACGGATCAACGAGTGTTTCCGCCAGCCGCTGGTTGAACAAACGGTTCTTAATATGCAGCTTTTTATTGATTTTGTAGCGACCGACATTCGCAAGATCATAACGCTTCGGATCAAAGAAACGCGCGACGAGCAAGCTCTTGGCATTATCAAGCGTCGGCGGCTCACCCGGACGAAGGCGCTCGTAAATTTCAATAAGCGCTTTCTCTGTAGAATCGGTATTATCCTTATCTAGCGTATTGCGGATATACTCGTCATTGCCGAGCAAATCAAGGATCTCAGCATCTGTGCCAAAACCAAGCGAACGTAGAAGAACCGTCACCGGAATCTTCCGCGTACGGTCGATACGGACATAGACGATATCCTTGGCATCCGTCTCAAGTTCCAGCCATGCGCCGCGGTTCGGAATAACCGTTGCCGTGTAAGTCTTTTTGCCGTTTTTGTCCACTTTCGTGCTGAAATAGACACTTGGCGAGCGGACCAATTGGCTTACAATAACCCGTTCAGCACCGTTAATAATGAATGTGCCCGTTTCAGTCATCAGCGGGAAATCGCCCATGAATACTTCTTGCTCTTTCACTTCGCCGGTTTCTTTATTGATGAGCCGAACCTTTACACGTAACGGCGCTGCGTAAGTTACGTCACGTTCTTTCGATTCGTCGACGGAATATTTCGGTTCTCCGAGCGAATAGTCTATGAACTCAAGCATCAAGTTACCTGTAAAATCCTGAATCGGCGAAATGTCCTGGAAAAGTTCCAATAAATCCTTCTCCAAAAACTTCTCATACGATTTCTGCTGGATTTCAATCAGGTTCGGAACTTCAAGCACCTCATTGATGCGAGCATAGCTTCTGCGCGTGCGCCGACCAAACTGAACAAGTTGTCCTGCCAACTTAACCTCACCCCTCATGTCTGCTTCCACAGAAAATGAACCATGCACTCTTTCACCAAAACAACGATGAACAGGCATCGCACTCAACGTGGGCATTCAATTCCACGTTTCTTTCTGCGCCCTCTCTTAAAATGACGATGCCTCACTATCTCATCGCCAACCAGAACGTGCAGCAGGCAAATTCTGATTCAATAAAGAAAAGCCCTTATCGAATATTTTCGAAAAAAGAGCATGTTTCCGCTAGTAACTCTTACATGCTTACAAGAAAAGAAAGTCTCATATCATGTAATTTTGCCCAAAATGTAAACATTATACGTCAAACATGTCATTTCTATTCATAAAAATTAACGCTTGACATTTTAGTTAACTAAAGAGATTGAGCCCATATTAATACTGACATTTTATAATGATACCACAACCCAAAAGTCAAGTCAACAAAATATTGAGCATCTGCCTAATCTTCCTTGCGCGACCGAAATATGCGATAACCTTTGTCCTTCGTCACTTCTTCAACATTGCCAAATATCGCTTCAAGCTTGGCCTCAGCAGAGGGCGCGCCTTGTTTCTTCTGAATAACAACCCACATGGATCCGCCTGATGCCAGCAGCTTGGCGCCTTCCTCGAATATTTGATGCACAACTGCCTTTCCTGCCCGAATGGGCGGATTAGTGATAATCACATCAAACTCTTGACCGCGCACCCGCTCAAACAAATCGCTTTGCAGAACAGTGATATTAGCAGCACCGTTCAGCTTCGCATTCTTCTCCGCCAACTGAACAGCACGCTCGTTAATATCGATCATCGTGATGTGTCCACGGGGAGCAAGCTTTGCAGCCATAATTCCGATGGGGCCATATCCGCAGCCTACGTCCAGAACTCGTGCGTGGGACGGAATATCCAGCGCTTCGACAAGCACGCGGGTACCATAATCGACACCTGTTTTCGAGAAGACGCCGGCATCTGTCATAAATCGCAGCTGTTGACCGCGAATAGCAGTTTCATATTCCCTGTGCTCGTGCTTCGCGCCAGGTGCCTGTGTATAATAATGGTCCGACATCGTATCCCTCTCCATCCTAGACTTCACCTTTTATAGAGCATACTGCCGCCTAGGCGTTTCTTACGTTAAAAATATTAGAAAAGCAGACATTCTGCGCTAGCAAGGCCCGCCTTTCTCCTATTTTTAATGAAACGAACCCCAAGAGACCAGTAGCCTCTAGGGGTTCGCCGATAAGCTAGGTTAGCTTAAATTACTTCACTTCTACAGTAGCGCCTGCTTCTTCAAGCTTAGCTTTAACAGCTTCTGCTTCTTCTTTAGCTACTTTTTCTTTGATTGGCTTAGGAGCGCCATCAACAAGATCTTTCGCTTCTTTCAGGCCAAGACCTGTAATTTCGCGAACTGCTTTGATAACGTTGATTTTGGAAGCGCCAGCGTTAGCCAGGATTACGTCGAACTCGGATTGCTCAGCAGCTTCAGCAGCTCCGCCACCAGCTACAACCGCTACAGGTGCAGCAGCTGTTACGCCGAATTCTTCTTCGATTGCTTTAACTAGGTCGTTCAGTTCAAGAACGTTCATGCCTTTGATAGCTTCTAAGATTTGCTCTTTACTCATGGTTAAACCTCCAGTGAATTTGTTTTATTTGGGTTATTGCTATTACCCGGCATAGCCGAGCCGATTATTAAGCTTCTTGCTTCTCTGCCACTGCTTTAACAGCAAGGGCGAAGTTGCGCATAGGAGCTTGGAGCACGCTGAGGAGCATGGAGAGCAAGCCTTCGCGAGACGGAAGATCCGCAATCGCTTTGATTTGCACTGCATCCATAAATTGACCTTCAACAACGCCGCCTTTAAGTTGCAAAGCTTCGTTCTTCTTAGCGAATTCGCTCAGAATTTTAGCTGGTGCTACTGCGTCTTCCTTGCTGAATGCGATAGCAGTTGGACCAGTCAATACTGAATCCATCTCTGTCAGATCAGCACCTGCAGTCGCACGGCGCAGAATCGAGTTTTTCAATACTTGAAATTCGATACCTGCTTCACGCAGCGATTTACGAAGCTCAGTTACTTGCTTAACGTTCAATCCACGATAGTCAGCAACAACTGTGCAAGAGCTCTCACGAAGCTTCGTCGTGATTTCTTCTACAGCAGCTTGTTTGCCTTGGATGATCTTTGCATTTGCCAAAATGTACACCTCCCGTAAAGTTATCAACATCCCGATTCTAGCGGCAAATTCCTTCTTCCTCGATGCATGAGAAAGGCCTTCGCAGACAATGCGAAGGCCATGATGGTCAGTTGCATATCCGGACGCAAGCGTCCATCCAAGCACAAACACGATATCATAACACCTCGGTAGGAAATTAAGCCTTACGGCACCTACTGTCTACGGTATGCGTATTCGAATGTTAGTTACTGTTCCTCTTAGCGGTAAGCCGCTACGTTAACACGAGCGCTAGGGCCCATAGTGGAGGCAACAGCAATGTTTTTCAGGTAAACCCCTTTAGCAGCAGCCGGCTTAGCACGAACGAGCGCCTCAACCAAGGAACGAAGGTTTTCGTTCAGCTTGTCAGCATCAAACGATACTTTGCCGATTGGAGCATGGATTTGACCTGCACGGTCAAGACGGTATTCGATTTTACCGGCTTTGATCTCTTGCACAGCTTTAGTAACGTCAAACGTTACAGTACCCGCTTTAGGGTTCGGCATGAGACCTTTACCACCGAGAATACGTCCGAGTTTACCAACTTCAGCCATCATGTCCGGAGTAGCGACACAAACGTCGAACTCGAACCAGCCTTGTTGGATTTTGTTGATCATGTCAGCATCGCCAACAAAATCTGCGCCAGCTGCTTCCGCTTCTTTGGCTTTGTCGCCTTTCGCGAAAACGAGAACGCGTTTCGTCTTACCAGTACCGTGCGGAAGTACAACGACACCACGCACTGCTTGGTCTTGTTTCTTAGGGTCTACACCCAGGCGAACAGCAACTTCAACAGTCTCGTCGAATTTCGCAGTCGCAGCTTTCTTCACCAATTCAATGGCTTCCAATGACTCATAAGTCGCTTCGCTGTCAATCAGCTTAACGGCTTCAAGATACTTCTTGCCGTGTTTTGCCATGGTATTCGTCCTCCTTGTGTGGTTTTAACGGAAAATCCTCCTTGAAAGGAGATCCTCCCACTGTAGCGAAACTAAAGTTACGCTATAGCAGACAACGCCTTCCGGCGTGCCCTACATGTGCTGCAATCGCAACCGAATTAGTCTTCGATTACAACGCCCATGCTGCGCGCTGTACCTTCAACCATGCGCATAGCTGCTTCTACAGAAGCTGCGTTGAGGTCAGGCATTTTTTGCTCTGCGATTTCACGTACAGTTGCACGTTTCACAGTAGCGACTTTCTTCTTGTTCGGCTCACCAGAACCCTTCTCAATCTTCGCAGCAACGCGTAGTAATACGGCCGCCGGTGGTGTTTTGGTGATGAATGTGAACGAACGGTCTTCAAATACGGAAATTTCAACCGGAATGATCAGACCTGCCTGGTCGGCTGTACGAGCATTGAACTCTTTACAGAACGCCATGATGTTCACACCTGCTTGACCGAGTGCAGGACCGATCGGCGGAGCCGGGTTCGCTTTACCTGCTGGCACTTGCAGTTTTACCATCTTGATGACCTTTTTTGCCATGTTGCACACCTCCTTGCCCCAATAATCCATTCAGCCCTGAACGATACAATCGCCAAAGCTCTCTCGCCGTCTAAGAGAAACGGCCCCCGGAAACCGGAATTATATCTTCTCCACCTGAGTATAATCAAGCTCAACTGGGGTTTCCCTACCAAACATGTTCACATGAACCTTCAGCTTGCTTTTGTCGAGCAGAATTTCTTCTACCGTACCGACAAAATTAGCAAACGGACCTACTGTTACGCGAACCGTTTCTTTCACATCAAACTCGATCTTCGGCTTCGGCTCCTCCATACCCATATGCTTGAGGATTTGCTCCACTTCATCAGGCAGCAAAGGAGTCGGCTTCGAACCGGAACCAGTTGATCCGACGAACCCGGTCACGCCAGGCGTATTACGAACAACATACCAGGAATCATCGGTCTGAACCATCTCCACCAGGACATAGCCGGGGTAAACTTTACGCATGACGGTCTTCTTCTTACCGTCCTTGTTTACCACTTCTTCCTCCATAGGGACAAGCACACGGAAAATCTTGTCTTCCATGCCCATTGATTCAACACGCTTCTCCAGGTTGGCTTTCACCTTGTTCTCATAGCCTGAGTAAGTATGCACAACGTACCATCTTTTTTCCATAAACAAGCCACCTTTGGCCCCTTCTTAAACAATCAGTTCGACCAATTCGGAGATCCCGATGTCAAGAACCCAAAAATAAATCGTGACAACTATAATCGTAAATAATACTACGAGCGTATAGCTTGTCAACTCTTTACGGCTTGGCCAGCGAACTTTCTTCAGTTCTGCGACGCTGTCGGACAAGAAGGAAAACGTCGTGCCGAAGAATTGCTTCACTTGTGCGAAAAATGCCACGTCCACACCTCCAAATTAGCTATCTCGTCTCGCGATGAGGAGTATGCTCGTTACAGAACTTGCAGAACTTCTTCATCTCGATGCGGTCGGGGTGATTCCGCTTGTTCTTGCTTGAAGCATAATTTCTCTGTTTGCAGTTTGTGCAAGCCAACGTAATAATTACCCGCATTGCTGTACACCTCCGAACTAACCATAAATAAAAAAAATTTGAATCTCTTTATGTGACTAAGCTTCGTTCAGTACCCACAATAAAAAAGACCTATTTAGGGCTACCTAAAACACTTTATCACAAGCAATAGTTAGTGTCAACGAAAACTATTCAAAGTCAACGTCATCTATCCTCATTATCGACGAAAAGCAGCCCTCTCAAACATTGCAATCCCTTTCATTCATAAAAAAAAGAGCCCGCAGGCTCTCACATTCGCACATTTATCCGCTAATATTACGAACTTCCAGGTAGCGTTCCAGCTTGCGCTTCACGCGTTGGAGCGCATTATCAATAGACTTAACATGGCGATCCAAATCGACTGCAATCTCTTGATATGAACGGCCATCCAGATACAGCATAAGAACTTTGCGCTCCAGATCGCTCAGAATCTCGGACATCTTATCCTCAAGGCCAACGAACTCCTCTTGATTGATAATCAGTTCTTCCGGATCAGATACGCGTGTTCCGCAAATAACGTCCAGCAGCGTCCTGTCGGAATCCTCATCGTAGATCGGCTTGTCCAAAGAAACATAGGAATTGAGCGGAATATGCTTCTGACGCGTCGCCGTCTTAATGGCTGTAATAATCTGACGCGTGATGCAAAGTTCAGCGAACGCCTTGAAGGACGCTAACTTATCCCCTTTAAAATCCCGAATCGCCTTATAAAGGCCAATCATGCCTTCCTGGACAATATCCTCGCGGTCAGCCCCGATTAAGAAATAGGAACGCGCCTTAGCACGGACAAAGTTCTTATACTTGTTAATCAGAAATTCCAGCGCTTCGCCATCACCTTCTCGAACCGCTTCTACAATATCCTCGTCCGTTCTGCAGTCATATTCCAGCGTTTTCCACTCTCTGAGGTCGATGCTCACGAACAATCCCTCCGGCTCGAAAGGCGTACATTACTCTGAATCGGCTACGCGCAAATGTTAACCGACGTCCCCTTGACGCCAACACTTGTCGCTAGTTTTTATACAAGAAGCGCGGAGCTTACTACGATTCCAGTCGCCAAACCTAGACCTAGTATACATTATGTAACCTAAGGCCGTCAATCAGCTTGATGTCGAATGTTTGCTTATAAAATAGTGGAAATGGAATTTCTGTCCATCCAGTTCGCAATTCTGCAACACATTGCCTGCCTCACAGCTTCCCTCTTCGCCACCGTTCAAGCTTCATGCGAACATCTACGCTTAAATTCTCATCGAGTTCGTTGCGTTTGCTCTCTGTATGCTTCAAAGTCCGCTCGATCGAAATCCGGTTCTGTTCAATATCCGTAAGCAGCTCCCTTGCCGAGATCCGAAGCGCTCCTTTGCCAAAAGCAACGTGCTGTTCCACCATATCTGAAGTAGCTACATACAGATTGCGGCTGCGCAGCGCCAGCTCAATGGCGAGACGCTCGATACAAGCGTCAGCCGTTTCTTTTTCCTTCGTGAACACTACAGTAACACGGTGCTGGTTAAAGGTCGATCCTGCGCCCGGCACCTGATAGGCGTCAAATACTACAACTACACTTACTCCGGTAAAGCCCTGATACTCTGCCAGCATTTCCAGCAATCGGTCACGCGCCTCTTCCAAGTCATTATCCCTTATTGCAGCAAGCATCGGCCATGCGCCAATCATGTTATATCCGTCAACCAGCATAATATCATCCTGCCGTCGCATTGTTAAAGGCTCCGACGCTGTCGCACCACTTCATACATCAATACGCCTGCCGCCACTGAGGCGTTAAGCGAGTTAAGACTGCCCTGCATGGGGAGCTTGACCAGAAAATCACATTTCTCCCGAATCAATCTGCCGATGCCTTTGCTCTCGTTCCCAATAATAATCGCCAGCGGCATGTCAAAATTGCGGGTGGCAAACACATCCTGCTGCGCGCCTACATCGGCACCGGCAATCCAGATGCCCGCTTCTTTCAATTTATCAATCGTTTGCGCCAGGTTCGTCACTCTTGCCACCGGTACATATTCCACTGCGCCTGCAGAGGTCTTGGATACGGTTGCCGTCAGTGAAGCCGCACGCCGCTTGGGAATAATGACACCATGCACGCCTGTGCATTCCGCCGTCCGCAGAATAGAGCCCAGGTTGTGCGGATCTTCAATCTCATCCAGCAGCAGAAGGAACGGCGTCTCGCCGCTTTCGCGCGCCCGCTCGATTAATTCATCGACTTCATAATAACGATGGGCAGCCGCCTGAGCAACGATCCCTTGATGCTGAATGCCTTCCACCATGCTGTCGAGCTTGCGCTTGTCCACAAATTGCACGATTATGCCAAGCTTCTTTGCTTCGATAACGATTGGCCCTGTCGCATGCTTCTGAGCCTGCTCCGCGATCCATATTTTGTTGATCTCCCGACCGGAACGAAGCGCCTCCATAACTGGATGCTTGCCCGCAATCCACTCTTGTCCGTCCTGCTCATGCTCAGTCATTCCTTGCCCTCCTCGGATATTGCTCGCTCATGTTCATCGGCCCTCGCACCGAATGCAATCGCCATTAATTCGTGCAGCCGTTCTATTTGCTTGCTGTAATATAAGTATCCTACCAAACATTCCAACGCTGTCGCTTGGCGGTAGTCTGCAGGATCCGCGTTCTTGGGCAGACTGCCGGACTTGGCATTCCGCCCTCTCCTGACGATATCCGCTTCCGCCTCCGTAAGCAGCGGCTTCCATCTCTCTAGCAGCGAACACTGCGCTTTAGCAGACACGAAGCCGGTTGCTTGACGGTGCAGATGCTGCAGCTTGTGGTTAGGCTGAGAGATCAAGTATTGACGAATGAGCAGCTCGAACACTGCATCGCCGATATAAGCCAGCACGATCGGGTTCAGCAAATGCGGCGGCTTCACCGGATCATGGCTCCACAGATCGCGATCCGCCGCAATTGACGATGCCGGGCGCTCCATCATTTGCGCCGCCAACGGATACCTTGCGGCGTATCCTCCAGCACGATGCCCTGGGCTGCAAGCAAGTCACGGATCTCATCCGCACGCGCCCAATTTTTTGACTGCCGGGCCTCCGTCCGTTGTACGATGAGATCATCAATATCGGCATCCAGCATCTCGCCATCCTCCTCATCAGGGAGCAAGCCAAATACTTTGTCAAACAAGGCAAAGGCTTCGATCAGCATTTCCAGCCCTTCAGCAGATACAACGGGCCGCTGCAAATATTGATTCGCCACAGCGACCAGCTCGAATATGCTCGTGATCGCATCCGGCGTGTTGAGATCATCGTCCATTCGCGAGCGGAAGCCGTCCTGGATAGCGCCAATGCTGGATCGCAGCTCCAATTCCGCCTCACTGGCGGCGCTCACCGCTACCGACAAACGATGCTTCAGATTGCCGATGCAATTCGTAATGCGTTCCACGCTGTTCTCCGCCTGTGCAATCGTCTCATCGCTGAAATTAAGCGGGCTGCGGTAGTGAGAGGATAGGATAAAGTACCGAATCGTAGTAGACTTCACCGTTTTGAGCAGCTCGTTGACTGTAATGCCGTTACCCAATGACTTGGATATCTTCTCATTATTGATGTTAATGAAGCCGTTATGCATCCAGTAGCGGGCAAGCGGCTTGCCTGTTACCGACTCCGATTGAGCCACCTCGCACTCATGATGCGGAAATTGCAAATCATGGCCTCCGCCATGAATATCGAGCGTGTCTCCCAGATATTTGCGCGCCATCGCCGAGCATTCGATATGCCAGCCGGGACGGCCGGGTCCCCAAGGGCTCTCCCAATGGATTTCTCCAGGCTTGGCAGCTTTCCACAGTACAAAATCCTGACCGTTCTCCTTGCGCTGGTCCACCTCGATGCGGATTCCGAGCTGCAGCTCATCCATGTTCTGATGCGACAGCTTGCCGTAATCGGCAAATTTGTTGATGCGGAAGTACACATCCCCGCCGCTTTCATAGGCATATCCCCTGTCGACCAATTGCTGCACGAACGCAACAATCTCCGGGATATTCTCCGTCACGCGAGGATTGATCGTGGCCTTATGGACGCCAAGTCCGGCGATATTCTCATTGAAAGCGCCAATAAACCGCTCCGCAACCTCCGGCACCGTTGTGCCAAGCTGCTCCGCCTTGCGTATCAATTTATCGTCAACATCGGTAAAGTTCACCACGTAATTAACCTCATATCCGGACACTTCCAGATAACGGCGCACCACGTCAAAGAAAATAACCGGCCTTGCATTGCCGATGTGGATATAATCATATACGGTCGGCCCGCATACATACATATTCACTTTACCCGGTTCCAGCGGCACAAACTCTTTCTTCTCACGAGACAATGTATCATAGATATGCAAGGTCATTTTCTAATTTCCCCTCCAGCGACAGGCTGTCTATGCCGTTCGCGTTCCAGTTCAGTTTTCAAAGCTTGAATCTCGCTTTGCATCGCCCTCAGCATCTCAATGACCGGATCGGGCAGCTTGGTATGATCAAGTCTGTCTCCGACACGCTCGCCATTGCGCTTCACAACACGGCCGGGATTGCCGACAACCGTGCTGTTAGACGGAATCTCCCTTAGCACGACCGAGTTCGAGCCAATATTCACATTATCCCCAACTTCAAAGGAGCCCAGCACCTTCGCTCCGGAACCAATTACGACGTTGTTTCCGATTGTTGGATGCCGCTTGCCTTTTTCTTTCCCTGTTCCGCCAAGCGTTACACCTTGATAGATCACCACATTGTCCCCGATCTCGCAGGTTTCACCGATAACGACACCCATGCCGTGGTCAATAAACAGGCGCTCCCCTATCGTAGCACCAGGATGGATCTCAATTCCTGTGAAAAACCGGCTTATCTGCGAAATGATCCGCGCTACCGTGAACCAGTGGCGCTTGTAGAGCCGATGCGCAAGGCGATGCGCCCAGATGGCATGAAGTCCCGAATACGTAAATATAATTTCGAACTTATTCCTGGCTGCGGGATCGTTGTCAATCACCGTTTCAATATCCGTTCTTAGTTGGCGAAACATGGTCAAGACTCCTCTCGAACATCGACGATTCAGGGCTACCTAACTGCGAACAATCGGTTGTCCTATCTGTAGTCGCATGATATGCCTGAATAAACAAAAGCCTCTGCAGCCTGGGGCTGCAGAGGCGTACTAACGCGGTTCCACTCTGCTTGGGAGCATCTTATGCACAGCATAACTCCCGTCTCATTGGTTCTTAACGCGAACCGGACGTCGCCGCCTACCCCGTGCCATACAAGTGCTTCCTCTGATCCCGGCAAGCCGTTGATCGAGAGGTCTCCCATGCACGCTCGGATCGGGTGCGCAGCTCCCAGGCGCAATGTTGCATTTCAAGGAATGAACGACTTCCACCCAATCCCACGAAGTCCAACACGCATAAGTCCTGCTCTGCGAATATTGGCTCCGCTTGATAGGTCGCCCTCTCTGACAATTCCTTCATGAAATGAACGTTCCTGTTCTAAGCCTTATACCGATAACCTAGCTAACATCTAATAGTTCAAGTATATCCGACAGTCGAATAACTGACAAGTGCCACGTTGCCTATTGGCGCTGGCATGGCTGTCCAAAATTGTTCAGCCCAGCCGCCCGCGCAGACGCTCCACAACCTTTGCTTTGCCAAGCAGAACGATCGTCATATTGAGATCAGGACCATGCGTCTGCCCCGTTACTGCGGCACGGATCGGCATGAACAGCGCTTTGCCCTTGCAGCCGGTTGCCTGCTGCACCGCTTTAATCGCCGCTTTAATTCCATCTGCCTCGAGGATATCCATTGCTGCCACCCCATCGGCAAAGGCTGCCAGTACAGCCGGCACACCCTCCTCCGCCAGCACGGCCAGCGCTTCTTCTTCATCCACAACCTCTGTGCGGAAGAACAGCTCCGTGAGCGGTACAATCTCTGCCCCGTAGCGCAGCTTGTCCTGATACAGCGCAATAAGATCATTCGCCCATTGGCGACCCGACTCATCCAGCGCTTCCGGAAGCCGCCCTGCAGACTGCAGATGAGGCAAGCACAGATCAACCACTCTCGGCAGCTCCGACTTCTTCAAATATTCATTGTTCATCCAGCTCAGCTTATTCGTATCGAATACAGCCGTACTTTTGCTGAGACGATCAGGGTTAAACACACCAATAAGCTCTTCCCGTGTGAAAATCTCCTGCTCGCCCTCCGGTGACCAGCCGAGCAGCGTAATGAAGTTGAACATCGCTTCAGGCAGATAGCCAAGCGTGTCGTACTGCTCGATGAACTGAATGATCGACTCGTCGCGCTTGCTGAGCTTCTTGCGCTGCTCATTGACGATCAGCGTCATATGCGCAAATTGCGGCGGCTCCCAGCCGAACGCTTCATAAATCATTAGTTGACGGGGGGTATTGGAGATATGATCCTCTCCGCGCAGCACATGGCTGATCGCCATCAGATGATCGTCAAGCGCAACCGCAAAGTTATAGGTCGGAATACCGTCCTTCTTCACGATAACGAAATCTCCGATGCCATCGGATTCGAAGCTGATCGTCCCTTTGACCATATCATGGAACGTATAGGTTTTGCCTTGCGGAACGCGGAACCGAATGCTGGGAATACGGCCTTCTGCCTCAAAAGCCTGGCGCTGCTCCTCCGTCAACCGGCTGTGCCTGCCGGAATAACGCGGCATCTCGCCCCTTGCGGTCTGTTCCTCCCGCTCCTGCTCCAGCTCTTCTTCCGTGCAATAGCATTTGTAAGCCAGATCGCGGTCAATAAGATCCTGCCAGTACTTATTGTAGATATCGATCCGCTCCGTCTGGCGGTAAGGCCCGTAGCCCCCGCCGATATCGACGCTCTCATCCCAGTCAATGCCAAGCCATTTCAAATACTTGAGCTGGCTCTCTTCACCGCCTGCAACGTTGCGTTTCACATCGGTATCTTCGATACGTATAATAAATTTGCCGCCGCGGCTGCGTGCGAATAAGTAATTGAATAAGGCCGTTCTTGCATTGCCGATATGCAGATGCCCCGTTGGCGATGGTGCATATCGAACACGAATTTCATTAGACATTATCGTTCAAGCTCCTTCCATCCATTCCAGATTCATCAGTGAATCATAGCACAACTTTTACAAGGCAGACAACCGATTGCGCGGCAATTCCTTCGCCCCGGCCTGTAAATCCCAGCTGCTCGGTTGTCGTTGCTTTCACATTGACTTGCGAGAGGTCCTCCGCTTCAAGCGCATCCGCAATAATCTTCACCATGTCAGGTATGTAAGGCGCCATCTTGGGACGCTGCGCAATAATCGTGGAATCCACATTGCCCAGCTTATAGCCCCGCTCCTTCACCATCGACCAGATGTGCAGCAGCAGCTTGAGACTGTCCGCGTCCTTGAATGCCGGATCTGTATCGGGATAATGCTTGCCGATATCGCCAAGTCCGAGCGCTCCCAGCACCGCATCGCTAATGGCATGCAGCAGCACATCCGCATCGGAATGTCCAAGCAATCCCTTCTCATAGGGAATCGTAACTCCGCCGATAATGCATGGACGGCCCTCAACCAATTGATGCACATCAAATCCTTGTCCTACCCGAATCATTGCTTTCTTCCCCTCTCGTCTGCTGTCTCTATTCCTGCTTGCGGCTGGCAAGCAGAAACTCCGCCCAAGGCAGATCCTCAGGCGTCGTAATCTTAATATTCGTGTAATCACCCTCAGCCACTGTTACAGATACGCCAAGCCGCTCAACAACACTCGCATCGTCGGTGCCGACGAACCCTTCAGCGGCAGCCCGCTCATGCCCTTCTTGCAGAAGGGAACGACGAAAAGCCTGCGGCGTTTGAATCGCCCACAAGCTTCGACGGTCAGGTGTCGCAACGATGATGCCGGACTCATTCACTTGCTTAATCGTATCCTTCACAGGCACAGCCAGCACAGCAGCCTCAGAGCGCTCCGCCGCTGCCATGCAGGCACGCACTGCTGCCGGCGTTACCAGAGGGCGCACCCCATCATGCACCATCACCCAGTCTCCATGCAGCAGCGATAGCCCGATCCTTACGGAATGCTGGCGTTCGCTGCCGCCTGCAGCAACAGCCTTCACTTTATGAAGATTGTACTGGAGCAGCAGCTCCTCGCAGCGAGTCACATCCTGTGCGCCAACGACCAGCACCATTTCCGCTATCTCTTCCATTGCCTCAAACAGCTGGAGCGTATGGATCAAGATCGGCTTGTCCTCCAGCAGCAAATACTGCTTGCTTTCTGCCGTCCCCATCCGCGTTCCGCGTCCTGCCGCAACGACGATGACATCCCATTTTGCCCGAGCCAACATACCTTCCTACCGCCTCGCTGTAAACTTTAACACGTTAAACGTGTACTCTCCGTACTATCATACCGTGTTACAGCGCTTTTTCCAACAGCTTAGGCTTGGCGAAAATCATTCGGCCTGCAGAGGTCTGCAGCACGCTCGTTACCAATACTTCCATCGTCGTGCCGATATAGTCACGCCCGCCCTCGACTACGATCATCGTGCCATCATCGAGATAGGCGACTCCCTGGCCGTGCTCCTTGCCATCCTTGATCACTTGGACGACAATTTCCTCGCCGGGCAGCACGACAGGCTTCACCGCATTAGCAAGATCATTGATGTTCAGCACAGAAACTCCTTGAAGCTCGCACACTTTGTTGAGGTTGAAGTCATTCGTGACAACCTTGCCGCCAAGCACCTTGGCCAGCTTGACCAGCTTGCTGTCGACCTCGCCATCCTCCATGTCCCCTTCGTAGATCAGCACCCTGACATCGAGCTCTTTTTGAATTTTGTTCAAAATATCAAGCCCGCGCCGTCCGCGATTTCGTTTGAGCAGATCAGAGGAATCGGCAATATGCTGCAGCTCTTCCAGCACAAACTCCGGGATGACCAGCGTCCCCTCAATGAACCCAGTTTTGCAAATATCCGCTATTCGCCCATCAATGATGACACTTGTGTCCAGAATCTTGTGCTCCTCGAAGGAGCTCTTCTCTGACGGAGCAGCCGACCTCGACTGCATGCCCATAAAGGCGGAGAAGCGCTCGGACAGTTCCTCCCGTTTGCCAATGCCAATACGCAATCCGAGATAACCTAAAAATAACGTCAGACATACCGGAACGAGGAGACCTGCGCCAGAAAAACCGGAGACAGCCGGGTAGAGCAGCGCCGATACAGCAAGTCCGCCAATGAGACCGCCACCTCCCGACATTAATTCGCCCGTCGGCATGGCCGAAGCGCGCTCTGCACCCTGCTGCATCCATTTCACAATGGGGCCTGCTATTACCGTCGCCGCTGCCAATCCACAAATTGCGCCGATACCGACGTTCATATAATAGCCCCCGGAACGCTGCATAACCCCATAGGTCGAATCCGCCCAGAGTGTCCCCATGTGCATCCAGCTATGAACCTGACCGCCAAGGGCACCTCCAAAAAATAAACCAAGCATTTGAATTATTCGTTTCATCACAATAAATCCACCTCCATTACAATTATGTTCCAATCTTTCGATCGTTAATCGTCAGGAAGGCGATATTATGCAAGATTTTATTGCCCGAAGGGGCAAATGTCTAAATTTTCGTAAAACTATTTTGAATTACGGGGCAATGACGATTATAATGGGATGTAGCAATGTCAATCCCGAAATGAGGTGGAGTCGATGAGTGCCCCAACGCTGGAGCAATTTCAGCAGCAAGTATCCGAACTGCTGTTGCGTCATCGGAGCTTGCTGGATGTTTTGTCCAAATACGGTCAGACCGGAGCCTCGGTGAATCGCGCCGTAGCCAAATCCGTCACCGAATGCGGCTGTATCGAGCTTAATGCCCGCAGACAAGAGTTCACTGACGACATCGATCTTGAGAAAGCGAAGACCAATCTTCATTATCACACCTCCGGCAATCTGTGCGAGCACTGCAGGGATGCCATCAAGAACGAACTCGGACGCAATTTATTCTATATGTCCGCTATGTGCAATTTGCTCGACATTCAGCTTGATGATGTTGTCGCTCAGGAATCCGGCAAATGCTCCACTCTTGGTTTGTTCAATTTGACCTAGATAAAGCCGACCTCTAAGAACATAACAAAACCGCCAAGCAGCATCCGATTGGGGATGGGCCAGGCGGTTTTATTATTATGCGCTATGTTCGGATTGCATGTTCTCTTCTTGCTTGCGGTGCTTCCGTTTCCGTTTCCGGCCGGGCAACCGGCGATCAACGTTTTTTTTTAGGCCGTATAGCGCATAGAGCACTAGCGGGATAAAAATGATTTTGGATAGATGGTTCGGGAACAGAATTCCCAGCACTACCGCAACAACAACGATGATCGGAACAACCCAGATGGCGTTCTTAGGTATGCCGAGCTTCTTGAAATTCGGATACTTGATCGTGCTGACCATCAGGAAGGACAGAATTAATGTGCTCGCCATCAAGACAGAGACCGCAATATCCTTATGGAACAGCGCCAGTGTAGCCAGGACGCCTCCAGCCGCAGGAATCGGCAAACCGATAAAATAGCCGGGCATTCCAGAAACGACGTTAAAACGCGCGAGCCTGAGCGCTCCACAGATCGGGAACAGCGCTGTAATAATCCATGCAGGCGCCGCATTCAGCTCTTGGAAGGCAACACTGTACATAATAAAAGCCGGCGCTACTCCGAACGATATGACATCTGACAGTGAATCCAGCTCTTTGCCGAACTCACTCTGCGCATTAAGCGCACGTGCAACGCGACCGTCGACACCGTCCATCAGCATCGCGATAATAACCATCATCGCAGCGATTTCCGGCTTTGCATTCTCAGGAAACACGAGTAAAATGGCGACAATACCTAGAAATAAATTCGCCACCGTAAAAAGACTCGGTATCGATTTCGTAATCATTATGCTCCACCTCATCTTTACTATGCCCCAAAACCGCTTCTTGCAGCTAAGTCGGCAAGCTGTGAGAAAAACTTCTTATTTAAAGTCTTTCGGGGATGAGCGAACTGTCAAATTGAACCAGCAGCGGCTGTCCGCATTCTCACATTGTATGGGATTTAAATTTGTCTGTCAATGAACATCTGTTCTTGAATCCGCTTCATGCCTTCTTTGATTGCTCTTGCCCTGACCTCGCCTATCCCGTCCACAGCATCAAGCTCCTCGATTGTAGCCATTAGAATATGAGGCAAATGCTGGAATTGGTCGACCAGGTTATTCATAATTACAGCCGGCAAACGTGGTATTCGGCTTAGCAGCCTGTAACCGCGCGGAGCAACCATCTCTTCGGCAGCCGCCCCTGATCCGGAATAGCCCAGCAGCTTCAGAATACTGTTCACTTCCAATAATTCATCCGAGCTCAGCCTGCGTATAGCCGAGCGAATTTCGCGTATTTTCTCTTCCTGCGGATCCTTCGCGTAATCCTTGAGCAGAAACCACGCCTCTTCCTCAACACCGCCAACAAGCTCCTCCATCTGCATGCTGATTAGCCGTCCCTCAGTGCCAAGCTCATTCACGTAACGCTTGATTTCCATCTTGACCCTTATAACCATTTCTACCCGTTTAATGACATGCGCAACCTCATGGAGGGTGACAAGCTCCTCAAACTCCAATGCGGACAGGTTCGTGAAGGATTGATTCAATACGACCTTGTATTTCTCCAGCGTGCCAATCGCCTGATTGGCCTTCGTCAATATGACGCCCATATCTTTCAGGGAATAGCGCAGTTGGCCTTGATACAAAGTGATGACATTGCGTCTTTGCGATATAGAGACGACCAGCTTGCCGGTCTGCTTGGCGACCCGCTCCGCCGTCCGGTGGCGAATCCCGGTCTCGATTGAAGAGATCGAGCTGTCGGGAATGAGCTGTGTATTGGCATACAGCACTCGTTTGCGATCCTCGCTCAATATAATAGCTCCGTCCATCTTGGCAAGCTCGTACAAGTAGTTCGGGGAGAAATCGCAATTGATGGAGAAGCCGCCATCGACAACCTCCATAACCTCCGGACTGTAGCCGACAACAATGAGCGCCCCTGTCTTCGCTCGCAGAACATTATCAAGTCCTTCCCTGAAGGCTGTTCCGGGCGCGACCATTTGCAGCAATTGGTTCATAATCTCTACTTGATTCAGCTCTTTCATCTTATGCCCCCTTATTCGAACGCTGCTGAGAGCGCTTCCGACACCGTCTCGACACCGATGATCTGTATGCCGGAGGGCGGGTTCCAGCCTTTCAAGCTCTTCTTCGGCATGATGACACGTTTAAAGCCCAGCTTCTGCGCTTCCCGTACACGCTGCTCCGCCCTTGACACAGCACGTACTTCACCCGTTAGGCCAATCTCGCCGAATATAACATCGAAGGGACGGGTCGGCGCATCCCGAAAGCTTGAAGCTATGCTTACCGCTGCTGCCAGATCGACAGCAGGTTCGTCCAGCTTGATCCCGCCTGCTACATTCAGATACGCATCCTGCGTTTGCAGGAACATGCCCATCCGCTTCTCCAGCACCGCAATAATGAGCACCAGCCGATTATGGTCGATGCCTGTTGACATCCGTCTCGGCGAGGGGAAGTTCGTTGTCGCTACCAGCGCCTGCAGTTCAACAAGCACCGGCCGCGTCCCTTCCATACTCGCTACGACGGTCGAGCCGGATACGCCAAGCGGCCTCTCTGACAGGAACAGCTCCGAAGGATTGCTGACCTCCCGCAGACCCCCTTCGCCCATTTCAAAAATGCCGATTTCATTCGTCGAGCCAAACCGGTTCTTCACCGCCCGCAGCAGCCGATAGGAATGATGCCGCTCTCCCTCGAAATAAAGCACACAGTCCACCATATGCTCCAGCATCCTTGGACCTGCAATCGCGCCTTCTTTGGTTACATGACCGACCAGCACCGTTGCGATACCCTTAATCTTCGCTACGCGCATGAAGTGAGCTGTGCATTCACGTACCTGCGAGACGCTGCCCGGCGCGGATTGCACGTTCGGATCATAAACCGTCTGTATGGAATCGATAACGAGAAAATCCGGCTTCACGGATTCAATCGCATCATTAATGAGCTCCATATTGGTCTCGCACAACACATACAGCTTATCTGTCAACGCACCCAGGCGGTCTGCACGCAAGCGCGTCTGCCTGACCGATTCCTCACCAGATATATATAGAACCGTCAGTTGCTGTGATGCAAGAGCATGCGAAGTTTGCAGCAGCAGCGTCGATTTCCCGATACCGGGGTCACCGCCGACCAATATGAGCGAGCCTGGCACTACGCCGCCGCCGAGTACACGATTCAGCTCCCCCAGCGTTGTCTCAATGCGCGGCTCATGACCATTATCTATTTGTATGATGGGAACCGGCTTTTCTTTCATTCCAATAATGGAAGTGCTGATCCCTTGCGTCTTAACAACCGTTTCCTTCTCTTCCACCATCGTGTTCCAGGCACCGCAGCCCGGGCATTTGCCCAGCCATTTCGGCGCTTCTGTGCCACATTCAGTGCAAGCGAACTTTATTTTAACTTTTGCCATGTACGGCTCCTTATGCAAATTGCGCTACATTAAAAGTTTACCATTTATTACGTAGGGAAGAAACCCATTTTCACAAGCATTCCCAATCCGGATCGCAATCCATTCCAATCAAGCAAAAAAGCCCCCTTCCCTCGTCAAGAGAGAAGCGGAGCTTGGCTCATGAATGCAAGGAGCCCCTTGCTTGCTGTGAATGCATCACTAGCTCAGCTAATGAACGCATTCGCATGCGTGAAGCAAGGGACTCCTGTCGTCTTCGTATATTATGATTTAGCCGCCGGCTCTTCCGAAGCGGCTGATTCAGGCTCAGAGTTCTCACGGATTACCGTCAGAGCGCCATCCTTCTCATCGATAACCAGCTTATCGCCCTTCGAAATATTGCCGATCAGCAGATCCTCGGACAGACGGTCCTCAATATGCTTCTGGATCGCCCGGCGAAGCGGACGCGCGCCATACTGAGGATCAAAGCCTTCCTTCGCCAGGAATGTCTTCGCAGCATCGGTTAGTGTGAAATCAACCTCCTGCTCACGCAGACGCTTGCGCAGCTCTTCGCCCATCAGGGACACGATTTGTGCAATATGCTCCTGCTCCAGCGAATGGAACACGATGGTCTCATCAATCCGGTTCAGGAACTCCGGACGGAAGCTCTTCTTGAGCTCAGCCATAACTTTATCCTTCATAATGCTGAAGTCGCGTCCCGCATCCTGAACAGCGGTGAAGCCGAGCGAGGAGTTGCGCTTGATCTGATCAGCACCTACGTTGGATGTCATAATGATCAGCGTATTGCGGAAGTCAACCACTCTGCCCTTGGAATCCGTCAGACGGCCATCCTCAAGCACTTGCAGCAGAATGTTGAATACTTCCGGATGCGCCTTCTCAATTTCATCGAGCAGAACAACGGAATACGGCTTGCGGCGAACCTTCTCGGTCAATTGGCCGCCTTCCTCATAGCCGACATATCCCGGAGGCGCTCCAACCAGACGAGAGGTAGAATGCTTCTCCATATACTCGGACATATCGATGCGGATGACCGCATTCTCTTCACCGAACATCGCTTCCGCCAAAGCACGGGCAAGCTCTGTCTTACCAACGCCTGTAGGTCCGAGGAAAATGAAGGAGCCCATCGGACGCTTAGGATCCTTGAGTCCCGCTCTTGCCCGGCGAATAGCCCTCGATACCGCTTTAACCGCTTCGTCCTGGCCAATGACACGGTCGTGAAGAATCTCTTCCATCTTGAGAAGTCGCTGCGTTTCTTCCTCTGCAAGCTTGCTGACCGGAATTCCCGTCCAGCTGGCGACAACCTGCGCGATATCTTCCGTTGTTACCTCAGAATCGGTACGGCCCTGCTTTTCCTTCCACTGGTTCTTCGTTACATCCAGCTCTTCCCGAATTTTTTGTTCCGTATCGCGAAGCGCTGCCGCTTTCTCGAATTCCTGGCTCTGCACCGCGGAATCCTTCTCCTTGCGGATATCATCCAAACGGTTCTCAAGCTGCTTCAAGTTAGGCGGTACAGTGTATGATTTCAAGCGTACCTTGGAGCTCGCCTCGTCGATCAGGTCAATCGCTTTGTCCGGCAAGAAACGGTCCGTAATATAGCGGTCGGACAATTTAACCGCCTGGATAATGGCCTCATCGGTAATTTTCACGCGATGATGCGCTTCATAACGGTCACGCAAGCCATGGAGAATTTGAATCGCCTCTTCAGGAGAAGGCTGATCCACTGTAATCGGCTGGAAACGACGCTCAAGAGCCGCATCCTTCTCGATGTACTTTCTGTATTCATCCAGCGTTGTAGCACCGATGCACTGCAGCTCGCCGCGGGCAAGAGCAGGCTTCAGAATATTGGAGGCATCGATCGCCCCTTCTGCGCCGCCAGCGCCGATCAGCGTATGCAGCTCGTCGATGAAGAGAATAATGTTACCTGCTTGCCGGATCTCATCCATAATTTTCTTCAGGCGATCCTCGAACTCACCGCGATACTTGGTGCCAGCTACAACTGAACCCATATCGAGCGTCATTACCCTTTTATCACGAAGCGTCTCAGGAATTTCACCGGCAATGATCTTCTGTGCAAGACCTTCTGCGATAGCTGTTTTACCTACGCCAGGTTCACCGATAAGAACCGGATTGTTCTTCGTACGGCGGCTCAGCACTTGAATAACACGCTCGATCTCCTTGCTGCGGCCGATAACGGGATCCAGATTTCCATCCTTCGCATAGGCAGTCAGATCACGTGCAAGACCATCCAGCGTAGGCGTGCTTACATTGGAAGGCGCACCATGGCTGCTGGATACAGCTTCGCTGCTGCCAAGCAGCTGCAGCACTTGCTGACGAGCTTTGTTCAGGCTAATGCCCAGATTATTAAGCACTCTTGCCGCTACGCCTTCCCCTTCACGGATAAGGCCAAGCAGAATGTGCTCTGTGCCTAC
Source organism: Paenibacillus oenotherae (assembly GCF_019443105.1). Lineage (GTDB taxonomy): Bacteria > Bacillota > Bacilli > Paenibacillales > Paenibacillaceae > Paenibacillus_Z > Paenibacillus_Z oenotherae. Next base: position 10,562 of record NZ_JAHZIJ010000025.1, on the reverse strand, counting down.
ATAGGTGTGACCGAGCTTGCGCGCTTCGTCCATCGACAGCTCAATGACCTTCTTGGCGCGAGGCGTATAAGCAATATTCGTCGGCTGCTCCTGGCCCCGGCCTATTAGCGTTTCCACTTCGTCCTGAATTTTCTCCAGGCTCAGACCAAGACCGATCAGCGCCTTTGCTGCAATGCCTTCCCCTTCCCGGTTCAAACCAAGCAGAATATGTTCTGTACCAATATTATTATGACCGAGACGAACTGCTTCTTCCTGTGCTAATGCGAGCACCTTCTGTGCACGTTCCGTAAATCTACCAAACATCATGTAGATACACCCCCATGATCGGATTTGCTTATTAATTGCTGTCGTATAAGTTCTGCTCGCCGGATATCCCGTTGTTCAGGGCTCATCTTCTCATGAAACACCTGCTGCAGAAAACCCGGCTGCGTTAAAACCATCATTTCATTCATTACTTGCGGCGGAACATCGCTTATAAGTCCGAGATCGATTCCGAGCCGAACATCAGAGAGACGCTGCGCGGCCTCCTTGGAATCCATGATCATGGCATGAGAGAGAATACCATAGGAGCGGTATACCCGATCCTCGATCCGCACACGCGAATCCTCCAGCATCTTCTCACGGGCAGCGCGTTCATGCTCGATAATTTGCTTCGCCACACTGTACAGATTGTCGATGATCTCAGTCTCGGACTGGCCCAGCGTAATCTGATTGGAGATTTGAAACAAATTGCCCAGCGCCTCGCTGCCTTCGCCATAGATGCCCCGTACTGCAAGCCCTACCTGTGTAATGGCCGACAGAATGCGGTTAATCTGCTGCGACAAGACAAGTGCAGGCAGATGCATCATTACCGATGCGCGGATGCCGGTGCCGACATTCGTCGGGCAGCTGGTCAAATAGCCGCGTTTCTCATCATAAGCGTAATCGGCCACTTCTTCAAAAATATCGTCAATACGGCTCGCCTGCTCCCACGCTTCATTAATTTGAAAGCCCGGGTACAGACATTGAATCCGCAAATGATCCTCTTCATTAACCATAATACTGACGGCTTCATTCTCACTTAGAATGAGCGCCCCGTGTCTAGATTCATTCGCAAGATTCGGACTGATCAGATGCTTCTCTACAAGCACCCTCCGTTCCAGCTCATTCAGCTCCGACAGCTCAATAGTATCGAATTGTCCGAGTCCGTTAAGCCTGCCATTGCCAGCGACGGATGTCAGACGCTCCATAACCTCGCGAGCTTGCTCATTCGTTGCCAGCATAGGGAACGGATGCGCGCGTATGTTCCGGGCGATCCGAATTCGGCTGCTAATGACAATGTCAGCGTCCGGGCCGGTCCCCTTCATCCAATCGCTTAGCGCGTGCTGCGCAAAAGAACGTTTTGTCAAACCGATTCACCCTTCCTAACCGCATCAACTGTCTGCGACCTTGCGCTCCAGCTCCCGAATTTGGTCGCGGATTTGCGCCGCATTCTCGAATTCCTCGTGTATAATCTGCTCATGAAGATTTTGCCTTAACTGCTCGATCTCTCGCTTAATTTTAATTTGGCCGCCGGCACGTTTCGGAATTTTACCGCTGTGAACCGTACTGCCGTGAACCCGTTTAAGTATAGGATCGAGCTTATCGCCAAACTGCGAGTAACACTTGCTGCATCCCAACCGTCCCATCTTGCTGAATTGCGCATAGGTCAGGCCACAAGTTTCACAGCGCAATGGCTGCGGCTTGGCCCCGAATCCATGTATCCCGCCTGCCGATTCAATATCGAGCAAGCCGGACAGAAGGCTATGGATCGAAAAACCGTTCGAGGTGCCCGGTATTCCTTCTCCCCTCTCCCTTGCGCATGTTTCGCAAATATGGAACTCCGTCTTCTCTCCATTCACAATTTTCGTAAAATGAAGCGTTGCCGGTTTCTTGCCGCATTCTTGACAAGTCATTCCGGATAAGTCCCCCCTTTTGCAAGGCCAAAAGGCGCACAAGTCTACTTGATGAGCAGCGTTATCAGCATAGCTTTCAGAAGTCTTGCCCGAATCTCGTCGCGCAGAGGCAGTTTCACAGCTATCGCCTCACGGGAAATCGCTGCCCGCAGCAGATTCGCTTCTCTCTTGGAGATAAACTCAGCTTCCTCCAATTGATAGATCAACCCTTCTGCCGCGCTCTGATCCACTTGATCACCGATGGTCTGAGCAATGTGCCCTTGAATCGCAGTCAGCGTAGGCAATTCAATCCGTTGAATACGAATGTAACCGCCGCCCCCGCGCTTGCTCTCGACCACATAGCCCTTCTCAAGCGTAAACCGCGTGCTGATCACGTAATTGATCTGCGATGGGACACAAGAGAATTGATCCGCCAGATCATTCCGCTGTAATTCTACCGCGCCATCGGAGCTCTCCTGTAGCATATGCTTCAAGTGCTGCTCAATGAGATCGGAAATGTTGCGCATTTCACTAACCTCCTTAAGTTGCAGAACAGAACCGGTTCATTGAACCAATAAAATCAAAATCGTCAAAGTTTTGCGACAATTGACTTTGACTTTCTTTGACTTTAATTTTATTATACGCAATTTCATCAAAAGGTCAAGAGGCTTCCTGCCATAGCTTCCCTTAATATGATGGGCGGTTACCTGCGAAATATACCTGCAAATATCATTACCCCAATATATTATTATTTAACGCGTCCTCCTCCATACCCTTGGCAGCGCGCAAGAACCTGCAAGAAGCCCCGCCCAATACGAAAAATGGCGGCAGCCATGAAAACATCAACATCCTGTTTTCGGGCTGCCGCCAACATTTATGGCAGGTCGGTCACTGCTCCTGCGGGGATCTGCTAATCGTACCTCAAAGCATCTACAGGCTTGAGACGCGATGCTTTGCTCGCAGGGAAAATGCCGAATATAATGCCGATGCTGAATGAAAAAGCAAAGGAGAGCAGAATGATATCCCATGACATTAGAATCGGCGTGCCAGTAGCACTCTCAACAATCGGACCGATCGCGTAGCTGATTCCCACTCCGAAAGCGCCGCTCCAGCCGCTGATGACCAGCGCTTCAAGCAGAAACTGCAGCATAATGTCCCTGCGCTTCGCCCCTACTGACTTGCGGATGCCGATCTCCCGTGTCCGCTCCGTAACAGACACCAGCATAATATTCATGACACCGATCCCGCCGACGAGCAGCGAGATGCACGCAATTCCCGACAGCGTGACGGCAAGCGTGGAAGATACAGACGCCACTGTGTCCACCAGATCCGCCTGATTAAATACCCGATAGCTGCTGCTGCTGCCGTTTGTAGTTGTTTCCCGGAATTTCTTCGCCAGATCATTCTCCACATAGGCTTGGACGAGATCCAGCTGCTCCTCGCTCTCTGCCTGAATATAGACCGAGCGAACACCCTTGGATTGCAGCAGACGCTGCGCCGCAGAGATCGGAATAAGTATCTTCTCGTCGTTGGAGCCTCCCAGCGAGGAGCCTTTCTCGGCAAGCAGCCCCACCACTTTATAACGAATGCCATTCAACGATACTGATTGACCGACAGGGTCGTCTGTACCAAATAGATCCGTTGCCGTTGTCGATCCAAGCACAGCTACCTTCTGCAAATATTCAACGTCAATGGAGGAAATAAACCTCCCGCTTTGCATCGCATATTCGCGCACGGTCTCATACGAGGCCGTTACGCCTTCGACGGCAACATTCTGATTCGTTGTCGCATATTTTGCCGATACATTGCCGCTGACTACGGGTGAGACGCCAATTACACCGTCAATCGTGCCGAATGCCTCTGCCTCGTCTACGGAAAGTGTCGTTACAGCGCCCCGTCCGGTTATCGTAACAGAGAGCAGGTTCGTGCCCAAGCTGCTCATCTGTTCCTTTACCTGTGCAGACGATCCCCGTCCCATCGCAACAAGCGTAATGACCGACGAGACGCCAATCACTATGCCCAGCATCGTCAGGAGGGTTCTCATTTTGTTAGAGAGAATGCTCTTCCAGGCCATCCGGACGCCTTGACTGAAGTGCATGTCTTCCCCTCCTTTCCTCTGTCAAAACACCGTCAGTGATCCGCACGACACTCTCGGCCCGTTCAGCTACCTCTGGATCATGCGTAATGAGAACAATCGTGTGCCCCGCTTTATGCAGCTCGTCGAAAATATGAAGTACTTCCCGGCCGGTTTTCGTATCCAGCGCACCTGTCGGCTCATCAGCCAACAGAATAGTGGGATTGCCGGCGAGCGCCCTTGCAATGGCAACACGCTGCTGCTGCCCGCCTGATAACTCTTTGGGCTTATGATGCATACGGTCTTGAAGCCCCATTCGCGTAAGAGCAGTTACCGCCCTCTCCCGCCGCTGTCTGGAGCTTAACCCTCGATATACAAGAGGCAGCTCTACATTCTCCAGCGCAGTAAGCTGTGTGAGCAGGTGAAAACTCTGAAAGATAAAACCTATTTTATGATTGCGAATCTCTGCCAATCGATTATCACTGAGTCTGCTCGTATCCTGACCATCAATCGTATAACTGCCGGAAGACGGGGTATCCAGGCAGCCGATAATATTCATTAATGTCGATTTGCCGGAGCCAGAAGGTCCTACTATAGCCAGAAATTCACCACTGTACACATGCAGCGAGATTCCTCTCAGTGTAGTAACCATTTCTCCTCCCATGCGGTAGGATTTTACGATATCCTTCAGCTCAATGCCTATATGCTGTTCCTCATTCATCAGCTTCCACCACCCGGCGCAGCTCCACGGGTGCCGCCTGCGGCACCACTGCGGTTCCCGCCAGTAGCTCCGCCGCCGCCAAAACCACTCGGACCTTGTCCTCCGGCGAATCCGCCTGTCCCGAATCCACCTCCAGGGAATCCCTGCATCTGGTTGGCGGATGACGATGCCGCAATGGTCGGTAGAATTACGCGCTCTCCCTCAGCAAGCCCGCTTAGCACTTCTATATAAGTGTCGTTCGCAATGCCAACGGTAACTTGACGCATTGTGCCCTGTCCCGATCCGTTCTGCACGTTAGACTGCGGGAAACCTTGACCGCCTTGTCGGTTCGGGGCGCTATCTGCCCCTCTCGTCGGATTGGCAGCCGCACCCTGCTGGCCTGCTGTTCCTTGCTGGCCTACGACACCTTGCTGGCCTGTCGTGTCTTGCTGACTTGCCTCACCCTGTCGGCCTGCCACACCCTGCTGTTCTGTCGTGTCTTGCTGACTTGCCGCACCTTGTCGGCCTGCCACACCCTGCTGTTCTATCGCGCCTTGCTGACTTGCCTCACCCTGCTGTTCTGTCGCGCCTTGCTGACTTGCCGCACCCTGCTGACTTGCCTCACCCTGCTCGCGTGCCGGCCTGCCGGCTCCGCTCTGGCCAGAGGCCTGCTCATTAGCCGATGGCATCGATGACGCCCCGGTGCTGTCCGCATTGGTGCTGCTAGCATTCGCGGCAGAAGCAACCAGCACGAATTTATTGCCTCCACGCTCCCGAATGGCCTCAATCGGAACCATAAGGACATTTTGCTTATTTTCAATGCTAATATCAGCGCTTGTTGTCATTCCTACTTTGACACCTGTTTGTGCTTTGAATCCAATCGTGACATCGAACAGAGATACCCCGTTTGATGCGCTTCCTTCATCCGCAATTTTTGTGACAGTTCCCTTGATCGAAGCATCAGGCAGGGCATCCAGCGTAATCGCAGCCTCCTGCCCGATCTTCACCTTCGTTACATCCAGCTCATCAATCTGGATAACGGACTGTAGATTCTCATAATCCACGATTGAGGCAACAACAGCATTCTCTTGAACCTTTTGCCCTTCCTCCACACTGATTGTTGTCACCTTGCCCGCAATCGAAGCGACGATTTCATGCTTGTCATTCTTCTGCTCCCTAAGATCGGCGAGCGTAGTTTCATCTGATTGTATATCCAGCTTTAACGAATCGATCTGAATCTTCACATCTGCACGAGCAAGATCATCCTGGGCTTCAATATACTTCTTCTTAAGCTGCTGATACTGCAGTTCGCTCTTTTGGAGCGAAATCTGCTTCTGGGCAATTTGATCATCCACATCCGGTGCAATATAGGAAACCAGCACCTGCCCCTTTTTGACACTGTCTCCTTCTTTGACATGCAAGGTACCGATTTCTCCGGATTCATCCGCCTTGATTTCTTTGCTGTTTGCTGTTGCAACCGCACCTGATCCCGTTACCGATACTTTCAGCTCACCCTTGGTCACAGCTGCTGTCTGCACAGGAACCGACATAACCGCCTCTGTCTGAAAATAGTGCTGATATCCGTAGTACCCTCCGGCCCCGATGAGCACAATGCCTATACCTATGTAGATCCATTTCTTCATTGCTGAACTCCTTTCCATACCTTTCCGTCATATCGAAACATTCTGCCTGCTAGATGGTGTCTGATGCAATAATGCCTTCGTCCAGAAATCCACGACCTTGCCGCGGACATCCGTCTTTATGGCAGAACCGCCTGTATTCGCTGAAGATCGCAGGACGAGCTTGGACCGGTGTAGAACCATACGGACTGCTGAAAGCGTGCAGCCCAGTTCCTCAGCAATTTCCCGATAGGTGTAACGGAATACGGCGAATAAAAACAGCATGCACATTTCCCTCTTCGTCAAATGCTCCGCAGTCCATTCAACCAATGACCTCACCGCCACATATTCGGGACATGCGTCCGCCAAGCAGGCTCCAGGATCGCTTCGTTCTTCCAGAGAAACGCAATTGCTCTGCATGCGGCTGCGGCGGTACTGATCAATTCGAAGATTGCGGGCAACTCGATAGAGAAGCGGGCGGGCTTGACGGATATCCCCCGAATTCCGATAGTATTGGAAGACACGCATCATCACTTCCTGATATAAATCCTCCGCATCCCAGTGATTTCTCGCAAGCCTCAGGCAATAGACACGAAGCTCAGCTGTATAGGGAGCAATCTTAGCTTCAAATCCGGTCAGCTTCCTCATCCCTAACCTGCTCCTAAAGCTCAGCTTTTCGTTTATTTCTGCGTGAGCTCTGAGCCGCCAATATCTTCGTAGACATCACAATTCCTGTTACTGTCAGAATGATCATGCCTACAGCAACGATGCTTAGTATCCAGCTGACATCCGTACCCCTGATTCGTCCTTGATGAAGATTTTTGATGAAGCCGCTAGCACCTTGTCCATCCTCTCTGCCTGGGCCGAAATTGCCATTGCCGGGAAAAGCATCCCCACCTGGCCGCCCCATTCTACCGTTCATATTGCCTTCTGGAACTTCCCCCATCTGACCCATGCCAACGTTTCCATCAGAATTACCTGCTGCACCGTCATTCATCTGCTGCAGCTGCATTTGGCGGGGAAACCCGCCCTGCTCGGGCATTTCGCTGCCTCCGATAAGCCACGGTTCCAGTATTAACAATCCTGTAGCCGCTTGTATCAGAATAAAGACCGAGCAGATTAAACCGATCCATAAATGCAATTGACGTGATTTCTTAACCATTTTCGTTCCTCCATATCGTGGGTAGATAAAAGCTGCCGCAATGAACGGTCCTCATCATTATGCGTCCCCATACTGAATAAGAGTTGAAGCCCTGCTGAATGTTAGCTGAAAACCTTACGACTCCCAGCCTGACGCTCCATCATATCCAGTGAATGCCTGGCCCACATTTCAGTATCGGCTCAGGCCCCATTCAGGGAATATTCAGGTTGTTGGCTTATACTTACTTCAGGGAAAGAAGCATGGGAGGCTTGAATATGACAAACGATAGAAATATTCGGATATTGCTTGTCGATGATGAACCGCATATATTGCAGTTTTTGGAGATGGGGCTTGTCGAGGAGGGCTACACGATCAAGACTGCACCGGATGGCATGACCGCCGTAAACATGGCCGTGAAATTCCAACCGCATGTCGTTGTGCTGGATATTATGATGCCGGGTATGGATGGGTTCGAGACATGCCGCCTGCTCAAGAAGAGGGGCACGGATATGGCCGTGATTATGCTGACTGCCAAAGATGAGATTGAAGATCGGGTAAAGGGGCTTAAACTGGGCGCTGACGATTATTTAATCAAACCTTTCAGCTTTGAAGAACTGCTCGCACGAATTGAGGCCAGGCTTCGTAATCAGTTCCCGTCTCTTTTTGGCGAAGTAGCACTGGGACCTTTCCGTATGGACGACCGGCGCAGAGAAATCCTCTACAGGGATCGGGTGCTGGAGCTCTCTCCAACGGAGTACGACCTTCTCAAATATTTGATTATTAATCATGGGATCGTGCTAAGTAAGTCCAAAATACTCGATGTTGTATGGGGTTATGATTTTGGCGGTGAGGAAAATATCGTTGAGGTGTATGTCCGGTCATTGAGGGAAAAGTTGAATGATAAGGATCATCGGCTGATCCGAACGCTTCGCGGTGCCGGTTATAGGATTGATCTGCCATGAAGCGCCTACACAGACCGGCAACCGACTGGTTGAACCGCCATTCACTCCGATTTCAGCTATTAGCCCGATCTCTTCTCATATTGGCGGCACTGCTTATTCTAATTGGCACCCTTCAATACGTATTTATGAAGAACTTCCTGTACCGCAATGAAGCGGAAACATTGTCCGCTGAAGCTAGAGGGCCACTGCGAGAAGCAATGTTTATGGATAGATCCGGCTTCGGATTCGAACGCAGCAATAACGGCAGCGGCAATTCGGCCAGTGATGCCAACAAGCCGCGCGGTCCCGTTCTGTTTCTGGAGGACACCTCCTTTGCGCTAATAGAACAGGACGGCCGTTTTACGGATATTTCCGGTACTAATAACGGTTCATTATCGCCAAGACTGTCTGATGCGGAATATATGAGCGTTCTGACCAAAAAGGCGTTATATAAATCATCCAAGGAATACCGCGTTGTATCTGATGCCGAAGGAACAGAACAGCTTATTGTATTCCGGCAAGCCGGAGGCCCTGGGAACATAACCGGGATCATTCAGATCGGCAAGCCAACCGCTCCGATTAAAGCAGTCGTGCTTCAGCAATTGCTCATATTCGCCGCACTCTCGGTTGGGGCGCTTGCTGGCGGATTGGCCTTATATTTGCCGGTGCTTCGCCGAACACTAAATCCCCTCCAGCAGATGGTCAAAACAGTAGAAAGAACCGATGCAGGCAATTTGGATGAGCGATTCCCTGTAGGTCAGGGACAAGAAGAAATAGACCTGCTTGCAGAATCGTTCAACGGCATGCTGGGCAGATTGGCCATGTCCTTTGAGACAGAGCGGGAGGCCAAGGAGCAGATGAGACGGTTCATTGCCGATGCTTCCCATGAGCTGCGTACGCCGCTCACTTCGATACATGGTTTCCTTGAGGTGCTGCTTCGTGGTGCTGCCGACAAACGCGAGCAGCTTTATGCAGCATTGAACAGCATGCACGGCGAATCGACCCGCATCAAGAAACTGGTCGAGGATTTGCTAATACTGGCCAAGCTGGATCGTGCTCCAGCGCTTGTGCTTCATATAACTCATCTGGATGAAATCATCTCCGAGATGGAGCCTCATCTTAGAATGCTTGCTGGCAATCGAGCTCTCCGGGTCGATCTGGCAACAGGGCTGCACGGCATGTATGATTCCGATAAAATCAAACAAGTCATATTAAACTTGTTTCACAATGCAGTCCAGCACACGGACCCCGAGCAAGGAATCATATCAGTCAAACTAAGCACTGATGGCGGCAGCTCGGGTTTCATAGCCATTACAGACAACGGACCGGGCATCACGGAAGCGCATATGCCCCACCTGTTCGAACGGTTCTACAGAAGTGACTCCTCTCGTACACGCAAGCACGGCGGCGCCGGTCTGGGACTCGCAATCTCCAAATCAATCGCGGAAGCCCATGGGGGACGAATTGAAGTTGCAAGCAAAGTTAAATCTGGCAGCACCTTCACACTGCAGCTTCCGCTTATGCTGAAAGAATCATAAAGTACGGGGCTGTCTAATAAGTCCTTTGGGAAATCTCAACTACCACTTTAAGAAACTGTACGATGTGGAAAGCCTGCGATCAAGGGACTGTTGACTCCTCCTCGCCAGAGGATGATCCCTCATTCAAACACTGAGACATACGAGAAGCTGAATATGAGATGCGAGATGCGAGCTAAGCTAGGCGAAACATGCAAAACGGCAGCTTTTTTCTCATTTCTGACCCCATGAAGGTGAAATGCCTGCCAGCGTGCAGGTATTTCACCTTCGTTTCCCCTTATCGGCCGATTTCCTCTCACATTCATGCATGATCGCAGGAATTTAACCATTTAGGAGTCGCGTAACCGAAATTCATGTACATTCGCAGGAATCTTACTCTGTCGCTCTGCCAAACCACACTTGGAGAAGGTAAAAGCTACGCTGGAGGAAGAATGATAAATAATCTATTTTGGGGACAGCCCCGTTTGCTTAATGACAGCAACTATGGAAACAACAAAAAACCGACCGTGGTTCACGGTCGGATCTTCGTGCTTGGCGACGTCCTACTCTCCCAGGACCCTGCGGTCCAAGTACCATCGGCGCTGGAGGGCTTAACGGTCGTGTTCGAGATGGGAACGCGTGGGTCCCCTCCGCCATCGC
>NZ_JAHZIJ010000024.1 GCF_019443105.1 Paenibacillus oenotherae | reverse complement strand
ACGTGTTACTCACCCGTCCGCCGCTAACTATCAGAGAAGCAAGCTTCTCATCAAGTCCGCTCGACTTGCATGTATTAGGCACGCCGCCAGCGTTCGTCCTGAGCCAGGATCAAACTCTCCATAAAAGTGGCCGAAGCCAGTTTCAGGATGGCTTGTTAGCTCATCGCTGACTTACTTGTTAAAACCTGTTTGACAGGTCGCTCATTGTTCAGTTTTCAAAGAACAAATTCTTGTGAATCCCTTGTCGCGTCTAGCTTTTCCTGTGCTTGTCCAACTCTGTTTAGCAGCGTTGTCTCAGCGGCGACTTAACTAAGATACCATAGACGACAATCTAAATGCAAGCATTTTTTTAATAAATCTTTATTTACTTTTTTTCTGCGACTTATATCCGCAAGGCTGTCTTCTATATGTAGATGTTCTTGACAGCAATCACACTCCAAACGCACCAGATGTGCGCTGTGCGCTCTCTCCCTCATACAATTAATTAAAGCTACTGTATGAATAAAGAAGCCGCCATTGACTCCGAAGAATCCATGGCGGCTGGCTCATTAGTTATTTATTCACCTGCACGTTCACGCATATGCGGGAACAGCAGAACATCGCGGATCGATGGCGCATCGGTCAACAGCATAACCAGCCTGTCGATACCGATACCGAGACCGCCTGTCGGAGGCATGCCATACTCTAGGGCACGGATAAAGTCTTCGTCCATCTCATGCGCCTCGTCATTGCCCTTCTCACGCTCAACAAGCTGTGCCTCAAAGCGCTGGCGCTGGTCAATTGGATCATTCAGCTCGGTAAATGCGTTCGCATGCTCGCGCGCAACGATAAACAGCTCGAACCTGTCGGTAAACCGCGGATCACTGTCGCTCTTCTTGGCCAGCGGCGAAATCGCTACCGGATGTCCGGTAACAAAAGTAGGCTGAATAAGCGTATGCTCGACGAACTCCTCGAAGAACGCATTCAGAATATGCCCGAATGTCATATGCGGCTCTACTTTAACATTATGAGTCTTGGCATGCTGATGCGCTTCCTCATCCGTCATCTGCAAGGAGAAGTCTACACCCGTTGCTTCTTTGACAAGATCAACCATGGATACACGGCGCCAGGATGGCGACAGATCCACCTCTTGCCCCTGGTAATTGATCTTGGTCGTTCCAAGCACTTCTTGAGCGATATGCGCAACAAGAGACTCCGTCAAAGCCATAATATCTTTGTAGTCGGCATATGCCTCATACAGCTCGATCATCGTGAATTCCGGATTGTGACGTGTCGAGATGCCCTCATTCCGATAGACGCGGCCGATCTCATACACCTTCTCCATACCGCCGACAATCAGACGCTTCAGATGGAGCTCGATCGCAATCCGCATGAAAAGCTGCATATCCAGTGCATTGTGATGCGTAATAAACGGTCGGGCCGATGCCCCGCCGGCAATTGCATGCAGGGTAGGCGTCTCCACCTCCAGATAACCTCTGCTATCGAGGTAACGACGCATCGATTGAATAATTCTCGAGCGCATGATGAAGGTTTGCTGTACCTCCGGGCTAACGATGAGGTCCACATACCGCTGGCGGTAGCGCAGCTCAACGTCCTTAAGCCCGTGGAATTTATCAGGCAGAGGGAGCAATGATTTGGATAAAACGATAATTTCCTTGGCTTTAATCGACGTTTCACCGGTATTCGTCTTGAAAACTGTGCCGCGCACACCGATAATATCGCCAATATCGAGCAGCTCAAAGGCTTGATATTGCTTTTCTTCAACACTGTCCTTACGCGCATAGATCTGGATTTTGCCGCTCAGATCCTGAATATGGGAGAAGCCCGCCTTGCCCATTCCCCGCTTCTGCATAATACGTCCAGCCAAGCTTACTTCAATGGCCTGGCTCTCCAGATCTTCCTTGCTTGTCTCTTCATAAGCATCGAGAATTTCCTTCGCATGATGCGTCCGCTCGTATTTTCCGCCGAACGGGTCGATTCCAAGCCCTCTAAGTTCATCCAATTTGTCTCTGCGAATCTGCAATAATTCACTTAATTCCTGCTCTTGCGTTCCCTGCTCCACTTCATTCATCTCCTCGTTATGACTAGGCAGCAACCTGCGCCTGCGCTAAATAGGGAAAAAAGCTTCCAATGGAAGCTTTTCCAATCCTGTATGCCTGATAATTATTTTTTGATATCCACAATTTTATATTGAATAATGCCCGCAGGTACATTGACTTCAACAACGGTCCCTTTTTGCTTGCCGAGAATCGCTCTGCCAACCGGGCTTTCATTCGAAATCTTGTTCTTAAGCGGATCAGATTCAGCCGTACCCACGATCGCATATTCCATCGTATCGCCGAATTCCATATCCTCTACCGTTACAATGGAGCCGATGCTCACAGTATCAATGTCAATATCATCATTGTTGATGATACGGGCATTGCGAAGCATTTTCTCAAGCGTAATAATACGCCCCTCAATAAAAGCCTGCTCGTTCTTAGCGTCCTCATACTCGGAGTTCTCGCTAATATCTCCATATCCAATCGCAACTTTAATCCGTTCAGCTACCTCACGACGCTTGACCGATTTCAAAAACTCGAGTTCTTCTTCCAGTTTCTTCAGTCCGTCCTGAGTCAAAATGATCTCTTTATCGGCCATGTTACTGATTCTCCTGTCGTGTGACTATTTTCATACCTTGTATGAATTCACTGTTACTCAATATATTACTTACTCAAACCTTAATGACACCGCGCAGGGGTCCGTTAGTCTGTTCACTCTGTCAGGCGGACGGTCTGTTACAGATTATATTGAAGAATTATATTGCAAATTTACCCCATATGTCAACGAACCTTAAGCGTTCTTTGAGAACGCTTAACCTCTTGTCTATCTTGCCATTGGCTTGAATCTGGATACGCAAGGCTGTGCCGCATGCATCTTCCATAATTAATGATGAACAGGCGCATCCTCTGTATGCGATACTGCCAAACTTGGCCGCTCGCTATCCTCGCCAAGCGAATCGATGTAATGTTCAAGGATCTGAGCCATCTTATCCCTGCCTGTCTCCTCCATGATCACGTCTTTAACACGCGCACCACCGGGAAGGCCCTTCAGATACCATGCCAGATGCTTGCGCATTTCACGTACAGCAACCGCTTCTCCCTTGAGATTCACCAGCCGGTCCATGTGAAGGATCGCGATTCGCATCTTCTCTCGCGGTGACGGGTCAGGCAGCAGCTCACCCTCTGTCAAATAATGAACGGTCCGATACAGCATCCACGGATTGCCGAGCGCGCCCCGCCCGATCATAACGCCATCACTGCCGGTATGCTCCAGCATACGCTTCGCATCCTCAGGCGAGAACACATCCCCATTGCCAATAACGGGAATGTTTACCGCTTGTTTGACATCCCTTATAATATCCCAATTTGCCTTGCCCGTATACAACTGCTCACGGGTACGTCCATGAACACTTACCGCCATGCCGCCTGCACGCTCCACTGCCTGGGCATTCTCTACGGCAAACACATGCTCGTCATCCCATCCGATCCGCATCTTAACCGTAACCGGCTTGCTGACAGCATCAACGACCGCTGATACCATCTCGTAGATTTTGTTAGGGTCAAGCAGCCAGCGCGCACCCGCGTCGCACTTCGTAACCTTAGGCACCGGACAGCCCATATTGATGTCGATAATGTCCGCATTGGTCTGAGTATCAACAACCTTCGCTGCCTCGACGAGCGATTCCCGGTCGCCCCCGAAAATTTGCAGACTTAACGGCTTCTCCCGTTCGTCCACGAACAACATCTCAAGTGTGCGTTTATTTCCGTGCAAAATAGCTTTATCGCTTACCATCTCCGCGCAGACGAGTCCGCAGCCGAATTCTTTGGCAATCAGTCGAAAAGCCGGATTGCACACGCCTGCCATCGGCGCAAGCACCACTTTATTCTTCATCTCGATGTTTCCGATTTTGAGCATGCCGCTCTCCACTCCCTTCTGACATTAGGAAGAAACAGCTTAGGAACGTCGTTTGTACGTTACTGTCAGCTTCCTCAATAGTTAAGTTATATGATGAAATTTGAATAGCCATCTAACATCTACATTCTGAACGCACTTGCAGCCTCATTGACGGCTGCCGTCAGCTGTGAGCTCCTCGTAGCTGATGCCCAGCGTATTCGATATGCGGTCCAGCAGCTTGGGATCCGGCTTGCGCGTCCCGCGCTCAAGCGACCCCAGAACAGCAACTGACACGCCCAAACGCTCCGCAAGCTCTTGCTGTGTATAGCCTTTTAACTTTCTGAATGCGCGGACACGCTGCGCCAATTGATCGTATTCCATAACGAGATGCCTTCCCCTCCATCCTGTAGCACACGGCTCGCAGCTTCTTCAACCTGCTCCTTCAACGTATGAGCGGGCAACAGCACATCTCGCAGCGGAACAAGCACGAATGCACGCTCCATCATACGAGGATGGGGCAATGTCAGCTCCTCAGCGTCCATGACTGTTCCATCCATCAGCAGCAGGTCAAGGTCGATTGTACGCGGACCCCAGCGAATGTCCCTCGTTCTGCCAAGCTGATTCTCGATGCCAAGCATCGCCCTAAGCAGCTCAAGGGGCTCCAATGTCGTGCGGATGGCTGCCGCCATATTCAAGAAAGCAGGCTGATCCGTATACCCGACAGGATCTGTTTCGTAGATGCCGGACACACGAATTACTTCAATGTCCGGATGCTGCTCCAGATGAATCAGCGCCTCCTTCAGCATGCGCTCCCGTTCTCCAACATTAGAGCCAAGAGCGATATAAGCATCAAGTACGCATGGAGCAGCGAGCTGTGAACTGACTTTCTCACCTGTGCCAGCTGATGTATGTATATGGGTATGCCGTTGATTATCGGAATTCTTTGCACTCAGGCACTCAGCGCCCTGCAGGTGCTTATTGTTCATGCTCATCCCGCTTTCTGCAAAGTTCAACAGTCATGCCGTCAAAATAAATTTCAAACGGCGGGTGAGGTTTCGTTACACGAACCGTCACTGCATTTACACTAGTATAAGCGTCGAGCAGCCGTGATGCAATGTTACCCGCTAAAGCCTCCACCAGTTTGAAGGGTGGCCCCTGCACAATTGTTTTGACTAGAGCATGCAGTTCCGCATAGTTCACCGTCTGATTCAAATCATCCGTTGCGGCTGCCCGCGACAAATCCAGATGAAGCTCAACATCGACGATATATTGTTGACCCAGCTTGTTCTCTTCAGGAAATACGCCATGATACCCGAAGAATCGCATCCCACTCAGTGATAATCGATCCATGAAAGATCCTCCTAAAAGATATCTTGCTAGATGTTCTTAAAACTCATTTCGCAAACTCTTCTGCCTATATACGATCGCATCAGCCATCTTCGCTGTTTGCTTCATTTCCTTCACATCATGTACACGTACAATCTGACACCCCTGCGCGATACCCAGCGTTACTGTCGCGGCCGTTCCGAATATAGACTGCTCGGCTGCAAGCTGCAAGGTATTCTGGATAAACCGCTTGCGTGATGTAGCTAGCAGCACAGGATACCCAATCGCTGTAAGCTGCTGCAGATTACCCATCATCGTCAGATTGTTCTCGTAATCCTTAGCGAAGCCAATGCCAGGATCAAGCCAGATCTGCTCAGCCGCAACGCCTGCGGCAAGTGCAGTCCCGATGCTGCTGCGCAGGTCAGCAATAACATCCGGTATGAAATCCGCATAATTACGGTCATGCCGATTATGACTCAAGATGACCGGACAGCCATAAGCCGCAGCAACAGAGGCCATATCTTCATCTGCCTGCAACGCCCATACATCGTTAATAATATGCGCTCCTGCCTCCAGAGCCTGCCGCGCCGTCTCTGCTTTGTAAGTGTCTATGGAGATAGCCGTATCCGGCAGCTCCTGACGTATGGCCCGAATAACAGGCAGCACCCGCCGCAGCTCTTCCTCAAGTCCGACCTTCTCTCCACCCGGGCGGGTCGATTCGCCGCCGATATCTATAATATCGACGCCATCGGCCACCATCGCCCGAGCATGCTGAACAGCCGCTTCGATCTCCAAGAAACGTCCGCCGTCGGAGAACGAATCAGGTGTCGTGTTTAGAATACCCATAATAAGCGTCCGATGTCCGAGCTCCAGCTTGACCCCTCCAGACAGCTCGTATGAACGAATGCTGGGCGTCCAATTGTCATTATTCTTATAGGCAAGCATCGCAAGCACCTCATCTTTCTCCTTAACCTGAAAGGGACACAGCGGCATCACTACCATACAAAAAAACCGTGATCATCTGCCGGGATCACGGCTCTCATGCTAGATCTTACCGCTCAATCCGTTCTTCATCGTGCTGCGCCTGCCCGCTGACGAAGGAAATTACGCAACAGGGCAAGGCCATTCTCCGTAATTATTGATTCCGGATGGAACTGAACACCTTCAATCGGATATTCTTTGTGACGAAGTCCCATGATCTCGCCTTCAGCTGTTTCCGCGCTGATCTCCAGACAATCCGGCAACGTCTCGCGCTTAACGATCAGGGAATGATACCTTGTCGCCGTGAAGGGTGAAGGAATTCCCTCGAATATGGTCTTGCCGTCATGCAGCATCTCGGAAGTCTTGCCATGCATCAGCTTATCCGCACGCACGACATCACCGCCGAATGCTTGCCCGATTGATTGGTGGCCCAAGCATACGCCAAAAATCGGAATTTCACCTTTGAATCGCTCAATTAACGCCAGACTAATGCCCGCTTCATTCGGGCTGCACGGACCGGGAGAGATAAGGATATGATCCGGAGCTAGCGAAGCAATGCCATCGAGATCGATTTCGTCATTGCGCTTAACAACGATCTCCTCGCCAAGCTCCCCCAAATATTGAACCAGATTATACGTAAAGGAATCATAGTTATCAATAACCAATATCATCAATATTCCCCCTTCTCAATGTTTGAAGTCCACTCTCTTATTGCCAATTCTGCACGTCTTCTTTTGCAAGCTAGTATACCGAATTGACGCGCAAAAGAAAAGGGCATTCAGGCTTAGAACGCCTTATCCAAGAACAAATGGACCCCCATCACATCGGGAGTCCATTCATATGTTAAGCCGATCCTAGTTCTCGAAGTTAAACAATGGTGTCGACAGATAGCGCTCGCCATTGCTTGGAACAATTGCAACAACACGCTTGCCTGCACCAAGCTCTTTAGCTACTTGAAGTGCGGCATAGATTGCTGCACCGGAGGATATTCCGCACAGGATACCTTCTTCTTTGGCTGCACGACGCGCATATTCGAATGCATCGTCATTCTCAATCGTGATCACGCCGTCATAAATGTCACGGTTCAAGATATCTGGAATGAAGTTAGCTCCGATACCTTGGATTTTGTGCGGGCCTGGGTTGCCGCCGGAGAGCAAAGGAGATGCTGCCGGTTCAACTGCATATACTTTCACGCCTGGGAAGTTGGCTTTCAATACTTCACCAGCACCAGAGATCGTTCCGCCTGTACCGATTCCCGCAATGAATGCATCCAGCTTGCCGTCGAGGGAATTGATCGCTTCAACGATTTCTGGACCTGTTGTCTCACGGTGAACCTTAACATTCGCTTGGTTCTTGAATTGTTGCGGCATGAAATAGGAAGGATTCTCCTTCTGAAGCTCTTCAGCACGGCGAACTGCACCATTCATACCTTCAGAGCCCGGCGTAAGCACAAGATCAGCTCCATATGCGCGAAGCAAGTTGCGACGCTCGATGCTCATCGTTTCAGGCATAACAAGGATTGCTTTGTAGCCTTTGGCTGCTGCAACCATTGCAAGACCAATACCGGTGTTGCCACTAGTAGGCTCAATGATCGTATCGCCTGGCTTGAGGATGCCCTCTTGCTCAGCCACTTCAATCATGCTGATCGCAATCCGGTCTTTAACGCTTGCACCGGGATTCTGGAACTCCAATTTAACGTAGACCTCTGCACTGCCTTCAGGCACCAAACGGTTTAAACGGACTAACGGCGTATCGCCAATAAGTTCAGTTACGCTTTGTACAATCTTTGCCATGAATGAAGATCCTCCTTATTCCGACTAATTCAGTTGGTTTTACCTACATCTTATCAATGCAGGCCGCAAGTGTCAATAGGCACTTTAACTTTAATGGATCTCTGTGGTGCTGCCGCAATTGTGGTCATTGTTACTGCACAATCTTGGCACCGTATTTGGACAAAAGCTCTTCTTCCACTTGTTGAAGCGGCTGCGCTTGGGAGAGGGCCAGTTGCTTCCTGGCAGCCTCTCGCAGCCTCCGTTCGTCCAATTGCTCCGTTACCCGCTTCTCAGCCAGATAGATGATTGCTTGCCCCTCATCAATTTTGATCGGCACGCTCCATGCTCCCGGCTCCAGCTGGCTTGCTGCATCAAGAATGGCCTCATCAAGAAAAGGATCATCCCCATCGATCATACCGAGATCCCCGCCGCTGTAAGCAGTCAATTCATCAAGCGAATAGGTTCGGGCCAGCAATGCAAAATCCTCTCCCGCATCCAGCATCTGCAGTATATCCTCAGCATCCCGTTTATTCCGGGCAACGATCCACGATAGCCGGTATTGGGTTCGGGGTTGAAACTCTTCCGGGTTGCTCTCGATGTAGTCTTCAACCTCCGAATCCGTTACGTCAATGGATCGAATGGCGATTTTCTCGAGCAGCAGACGATATTGGATATCCTCTTCGATAGCCTCCGGCGTCAGAGCCAGCTGCTGCTTCATAGCCTCGTAGAAATGTTCTTCATCCTCATAACCGGACATCGCATTCGTTAGCTCTTCCCCCAGCTCCTCCGTTGAGATGCTCAGGCTGTATGCTTCCGCCTCCAGCCGTATAGCCGCACGTACCATCAAGGTGCGCAGCACAGAATCACCATACTGACGGCGAAGCTGGCCGATTAGAGCTGCTGACGTAATTTGCTCGGAGCCTACCGTTGCCGCGATTCCGTCTGCGACACTAGCCTGATCCGTGCCTTCATCCTTCTCGTCCACCGGCGGGGCCATCGGTTCAGAAGCTGCCATGACCTGAGTGACAACCACAACGGCCAGCACAATCATACATACGGCTTGAAGAAGTACGACGCCCCTCAATACTTGGTCTTTCTTCATCATGCTTGGCCTCCGATTTATTGAATCGGCTTCAGCTTGGCTTGGTTAAGCAGCTTCTCCAGCTGCGGGCGGTCAAATGCATACTTCTCATTGCAGAAATGGCATACGACTTCAGCTTGTCCGTCTTCTTCAATTAACTGTACAAGTTCTTGCTCACCCATACTAATGAGGGTTCTCTCCACACGCGCATGAGAGCAATTGCATTGAAAGGCGATATCAAGCGTGCCCAATATCTGCAGATCATCACCAACAAGCCAGCGCAGCAGCCCTTCCGGCGTTTCACCTTGATCGAGCAGCGAAGAGATCGGCGGCAGCGTGCCCAGAGCCTGCTCCAGCTTGGCAATTTCCTCATCCGCTATTCCCGGCAGCAGCTGAACGATAAAGCCTCCGGCATTCAATACTTTCCCATACTCATCGACAAGCACACTGAGACCTACAACTGAAGGCGTTTGCTCGGAGGTGGCAAAATAATAAGTGAAATCCTCCGCAAGCTCTCCGGATACGATCGGGATACTGCCGCGATAAGGGTCTTTAAGCCCGAGATCCTTAATGATATGAATGTGGCCTGTCCGTCCTACAGCACCGGCTACATCAAGCTTCCCCTGTGCATTGCTTGCCAGCTGCACCTGTGGATGATCAACATAACCACGCACTTCCCCTTTTGCATTGGCATCGATGACGATAGAGCCGATCGGGCCATCGCCCTTCACCTGAATGGTGAGCTTCTCCTCGCCCTTCAGCATGGCGCCCATCATCGCTCCCGCTGTAGCCGAACGGCCAATCGCTGCAGTTGCTGTCGGCAGCGTGCCATGACGACGACGCAGCTCGTCAACAAGCTCGGTGGTTTGCACAGCGAACACGCGAAGCTTCCCGTCCCATGCTGTACCCCGTACTAAATAATCCTTGGTGTCCTCCATTTCGCAGCTCCCTCCGTCGTTCATATAGAATATCCCGCTATATTAATGTTCCTGATTTCGTTCATAAATAATGCGCAGCCCCTCAAGCGTCAGCAGCGGATCGACTTCCTGAATCGTTTCCGATTCGGCAGCAATGAGCTCGGCAAGACCTCCCGTTGCAATAACTCGAGGCGATACATTGAACTCACGGCGGATGCGTCCGACGATTCCATCGACTTGGCCCGCATAGCCAAAAATAATGCCTGCCTGCATGGAAGTGACCGGATTGCGTCCAATGACACTCTTAGGTCTAACCAGCTCTATGCGCGGAAGCTTGGCCGCCCGCTGGTACAGTGCCTCCGTGGAAATCCCGATACCCGGCACGATCGCGCCCCCGAGATAATTCCCGCCGGCATCGATATAATCGAATGTCGTCGCCGTCCCGAAATCAACCACGATAAGCGGCGTTCCGTACTTCTCAATTCCTGCGATGGAATTGACGATCCGGTCTGCACCGACCTCGCGCGGATTCTCATACCGGATGTTCAGCCCCGTCTTCACGCCTGGTCCGACAATAAGCGGGGCCTTGCGCAGATACTGCTGGCAGAGCTGCTCCAGCGTCCGCATAAGAGGCGGAACAACCGAAGAGATGATGACTCCATTAATATGTTCCAGCTTCACGCCCGCATAATGCACCAGATTATGAATCATAATCCCGTACTCATCCACGGTAGCGGACCGGTTCGTACTGAGCCGCCAATGATGAAGGAGCGTCTTGCCCTTGTATATACCAATAACGATATTGGTATTGCCTACATCGATGACTAGAATCACGCCGATGGTCCACCCTTCTTCTCATTCAAGTCAAGGCTGATATCCAGCGATTCGAACGAATAGGTTAACCCGCCGACCGAAATCACATCGACACCGCATTCTGCAATATCTCTTACCGTGTCCAGTCGAACGCCGCCGGAAGCTTCAATGATGACATGCGGTGCATGCGATCTGATCTGCCGAACAGCCTCCCTCATCAATTCATGCGTCATATTATCAAGCATTATTATATCCGCACCGCTAGCAAGAGCTTCCTCTACCTGCTGCAGCGATTCCGTCTCCACTTCAATCTTCATCGTGTGCGGAATAATTGCCCGTGCTGCCGCAACAGCGGAAGAAATGCCGCCCGATCCTTTAATATGATTATCCTTGATCATCACAGCATCATACAACCCGAACCTGTGGTTGGAGCCCCCGCCGACACGTACCGCATATTTCTCCAGCAGCCGGTGTCCCGGTGTTGTCTTGCGCGTATCGGCCAGCCGGACAGGCAGCCCTCCCAGCGCCTCCACATAAGCGTGTGTCTTCGTGGCAATGCCGGACAATCGCTGCAGCAGGTTAAGGGCAAGCCGCTCGCCTGTCAGCAGGCTGTGCGCGCTTCCTTCCACTTCTGCGAGGACCGTTCCCTTTGCTGCGGCCTGTCCATCACTGACAAGCGCGCGGAAGGTTAATGAAGGATCCACCACATGGAAAACAAGCCTGGCGATGGGTATGCCCGCTATAATACCGCTTTCCTTCACATGGATGACAGCCTTGGCTAATGTGCCTGCCGGAATTGTAGCCCAGCTGGTGACATCGCCTGTGCCGATATCCTCTGCCAGCCAAGATCGTATTTGAGCGCTCAGCGTATCCAGGTTACCCGCGCTTATTGCGTGTAATTCCGCATCAAACATCGTTAATCCGCTCCTCTATAACACCATGCTCCCGATGGAGCACGGAATGCTTCCGCCATACGAGATCATCCCGGTCAGGGAAATCCTCGCGATAGTGCGCGCCGCGGCTCTCCTCGCGTGTTAACGCCGCCTCGGTCGTCAGCATCGCACAGGTTAACAGATTGGCAAATTCATATTCCTCACGCTTTGTCAGCTCGGAATGGAAGATCGGCAGCTGCCGCTTGAGCTCTTCCAGCCCTTTGCCCAAGCCCTTCCCATCACGCCGCAGTCCTGCATAACGAACCATTATTTTCTGCAGCTTCAAGCGTTTCTCCACGACCGCCTGTATAGAGGGCTCCCGGCGATCCAATGAATCCATATGTACCGTTGTATCCTTGGGAAGCGGCTCCAGCTGATTAATCCGCTCCACAATTCGGCGGCCGAACACGATCGCCTCTGATAAGGAGTTGCTCGCCAGCCGATTCGCTCCATGAACACCTGTAGACGAGCATTCGCCGCAGGCGAATAATCTGGCCACGTTCGTCTCCCCGTTCAGATCCGCCTTGACTCCGCCCATCATATAATGCGCAGCAGGAGCCACCGGAATCCAATCCGATGTCATATCCAGACCATAATTCAAGCAGAATTCATAAATAGTAGGAAAACGATGCTTCACCATATCCGCCGATTCATGGGTAATATCGATATAGACGAAGGTTGACTTCGTCTCTTCCATTTCGCTCACAATTGCACGGGCCACAATATCGCGTGGTGCAAGCTCAAGCTGCTCATGATACTTCTCCATGAAGCGCTCGCCCTTAATATTGCGCAGTACTGCTCCCTCTCCGCGTACCGCCTCAGAAATCAGGAAGCGAGGCGCACCAGGATAACAAAGCGAGGTTGGATGAAACTGAATAAACTCCACATCTTGTATGTATGCCCCCGCGCGGTACGCCATAGCAATGCCGTCGCCTGTAGCGACCTCTGGATTCGTGGTATAGCGGTATAATTGACCCGCGCCGCCTGAGCACAGTACGGTCGCCTTGCCCCGCACGAACAATCGCTGTCCGTCCGGCTTCTGCACAAGAGCGCCAAGGCACTTTCCATTATCCGTTATGAGATCAATAACAAAGTGATCATCCCATACCTCAATGCGCGAATTCTCGACAGCCTTCTCTGACAGAGCGCGAACAATCTCGAAGCCTGTCGCATCTCCATTGGCATGCAGAATACGCCGCTGGCTGTGTGCGCCTTCTTTCGTCAGCGCAAACTCGCCATTCTCTTGATCGAATTGCGTGCCCATGCGCACCAAGTCATCGACGCCCTTGGGGCCTTCATGCACAAGCAGCTCGACCGCTTCATCCGCGCACAGACCTGCACCCGCTATAAGCGTATCCTGCCTATGGTAGGCGGGGGAATCATCTTCCGAGATAACAGCGGCGATGCCGCCCTGCGCATAGCGGGTATTGCTGTCGAGAAGCGACTTCTTCGTAATCATAAGCACTTCATTCGTCTTACTCGCTTTAATAGCGGTAAAAAGACCGGCAATGCCGGCCCCAATGACAATAACATCCTTATCAATGACAGGCAGATCTTCTAATACAACATCAACTAAGTATCGTGGAATCATCGCGGTCAACTTTCCTTTCTGCGGAAAGAGAGTAGCGCATGCTACTTCACTTGTAACATGCGCTCCAAGGATAAACGTGCTTGATTGGCAACCTGCTCTGGTACATAAATCTGTGGCTGCATCGTCTCCAAGCATTTCACAAGCTTCTTCAGATTGTTCACTTTCATGTTTGGACAAACCAAATATTTGGTGGCAAAATGAAACGTTTTGTCCGGGCTGTCAAGCCGCAGCTGGTAGCCTGTCCCATCCTCGGTGCCAACGATAAACTCCTTGTTGGGCGATTCTTTGCAGTATTTGATAATTGCGGTCGTGCTGCCGACAAAATCGCCCAATTCGACAACCTCGGGACGGCACTCCGGATGCACGACGAATTCCGCGCCAGGATGCTTGGCCTTCATCTCTTCTACATCTTTGACGGTCAGCATATCATGGGTGTTGCAGTAACCTTCCCAAATAATCATTTTTTTATCCGTATTCTGCTGCACGTAATGTCCAAGATTCTTATCCGGTACCCAAATAATCTCATCGGACTCCACAGAATTTACGACACGCACCGCATTCGCAGAGGTACAGCATATGTCCGTCTCCGCCTTAATTTCTGCTGAAGAGTTAATATACGTCACAACCGTCGCATTGGGATGCTGTGCCTTCAGCTTGCGGAGGCCATCAACATTAACCATATCCGCCATTGGGCAGCCAGCCCGTTCATCCGGTATTATAACCGTCTTGTTCGGAGCAAGAATTTTAGCGCTCTCCCCCATGAAATGAACACCGCAGAATACGATGACATCCGCATCGGTTTGTGCTGCCTTCTGTGCAAGCAGGAAGGAATCGCCACGGAAATCAGCTACCTCCTGTATTTCATCGCGCTGATAATAATGAGCAAGAATTATGGCATTACGCTCTTTCTTCAGCTGCATCAAACGTTCTCGCAGCTCACGGTTTTGTTCCGCTTTACGCTCGAGTGCCAATGCTTCCATCGCAATTTCTCCTCTTTTTACAGACTTTGTGAACCGATGCACAAACTCGGACAGCAGCGGCTGTCGAGCTGCGATTCTGGACTATATATGGATTCCGGTATTCATTATTAGCGTATCCATTTCCCCAATGAATCATCGATGCTGATAATCGCTCGATTAACATTATATTTACACAACGCTGGAAGTACTGTCAACCGATAAAACAGGCCATTTCAGCCGTTTTCGACAAGGATTCCTCCTGAAATGCTGGGCAGCACTGCGAAAGCTTACAGTTATACGACTTATCCATCGCTTGCATGCCGTGATCCTGCAGTCCACAAAGATAAGAAGGCTGCCCTAGCAGTTGCCTGCTTGCGGACAGCCTTCCGTAATCAACTAACTATTGTTATTGGTTCCACCATCAGTGCCGCCGTCCGGATCAACTGGAGGCTCGGTGTCATCTTTAGGCAAGATTCGCACCTTCACACCGCCAATTGTATCTACGATCGGCTCACCCTTGGGCTCTTCGATTGGCTCAGTGGAGCCTTCGCCGTTGCCTTCGAGCGAACCTGTCTCGATCAAGCGCTTGATTTGTTCGATCTCAAGCGTCTCTTCAGTGAGCAGCGTTTGTGCGATGAGATGAACTTCTTTCGTCTTCTCCGTAAGAAGCTCCTTGGCGCGGGCATAACAAGCGCCAATAATATTCTGCATCTCCTGGTCAATCTCATAAGCGATGGCATCAGAGTAATTCTGCTCATGTCCGATATCGCGTCCGAGGAACACCTGACCTTGCGAGCTGCCGAATTGCAATGGTCCGAGCTTGTCGCTCATTCCGTATTCCATGATCATAGCACGAACGATAGCTGTAGCTTGCTTGAAGTCGCTGTAAGCGCCAGTACCGATTTCGCCAATGAAGATCTCTTCTGCTACACGGCCGCCGAGCAGCCCCGTAACTTTATCGAGAAGCTCTTGCTTCGTGTTCAGCATGCGATCGCCATCTTTAGGCAGCATGATGACATATCCGCCTGCGCGTCCGCGCGGGATGATTGTTACTTTATGCACTTGATCAGCATGCTCAAGGAAATAACCGACAATCGTATGGCCTGCCTCATGGTAGGCAACAATCCGTTTCTCCCGGTCGCTAACGACACGGCTGCGTTTCTCCGTACCTACAATGACGCGGTCGATGGCTTCATCTACCTCGATCATTGCGATATCCTTCTTGTTGCGGCGTGCTGCCAGAAGCGCTGCTTCATTCAGCAGGTTCTCCAGATCAGCGCCAGTAAATCCGGTTGTACGCTTCGCAATGACATCAAGCTTGACGTCCTTGGAAAGCGGCTTGTTGCGCGCATGTACCTTCAATACCGCTTCGCGGCCTTTCACATCTGGACGATCGACTGTAATTTGACGGTCGAAACGGCCGGGACGCAGAAGCGCCGGGTCCAGAATATCAGGACGGTTCGTCGCCGCCACGATAATAATTCCTTCATTCGCACCAAAGCCGTCCATCTCAACGAGCAATTGGTTGAGCGTCTGCTCACGCTCGTCATGTCCGCCGCCGAGACCGGCGCCGCGCTGACGGCCCACCGCATCAATCTCATCGATAAAGATGATACAAGGCGCATTCTTCTTCGCATTCTCAAACAAATCACGAACACGGGAAGCCCCGACACCGACGAACATCTCAACGAAGTCCGAACCGGAAATGCTGAAGAATGGCACACCCGCTTCACCTGCAACTGCGCGTGCGAGCAATGTTTTACCTGTACCTGGAGGTCCGTTAAGCAGTACGCCCTTAGGAATACGTGCTCCGACCACCGCGAATTTGCGAGGGTCCTTCAAAAACTCTACAACCTCGACAAGCTCCTGCTTCTCCTCATCGGCACCTGCCACGTCCTCGAAAGTGACGCGCTTCTTCTCTTCATTGTACAAACGCGCCCGGCTCTTGCCAAAGTTCATCACTTTGCCGCCGCCGCCCTGCGCTTGATTAATCAGGAAGAAGAACAGAATGAAGATGATCACGAAAGGGATGATCGATGTTAAGAATGTGAGCCAGATGCTTGGTTCTTCCATTGGCTCGTTCTTGATCTCAACATTGTTCTTGGCCGCGGTCTCATAAATATCCTTGACCACAAATTCTTCTATATTCGTATGAGTATAGAATTGAACGGACTCAGACCCATTGGGCTTCTTATTATATTCACCAGTGACCAAATAGGAGTATCCGTCAAATTGTAGTGAAATCTTCTTTACGTTATTCTCATTGAGCGCTTGTCTCAATTGATCGTATCGAATTTCGACGGTGGTATCATTTTGGCTGCTGATAAATTGGAAGATCCCAACGGTCACCAAAAAAATAATCAAATAAAATCCAGTGTTACGGATGATTCGATTCATCCCCTACCTCCTCTCAAGACGCTTAAATATTTTACCATAGCATGACTTTCCTTCACAAATACACGGCAAGGGAACGACATGATATGGATAATCGCATCATTCAGGAACAAATCCGCGGCTGCGGACATGCTGCTACTTCTCATAAACTTCAGGCTTTAGAACGCCGATAAGCGGCAGATTGCGGTATTTCTCCGCGTAATCAAGCCCGTAACCAACGACAAATGCATCAGGCAGAATAAATCCCTTATGGTCTGCTTCAAGCTCGACCTTTCGCCCTGACGGCTTATCGAACAACGTCACAAGTGTAACCGACTTGGCATTACGCCTCTCCAGCACATCAATCAGATAGCTGAGTGTAAGTCCGCTGTCGATAATATCCTCGACGATAATAATTTCCCGGCCCTGCACAGGTACGTCAAGATCCTTGATAATCTTGACAACCCCGGATGTCTTGGTGGATTGTCCGTAGCTGGATACAGCCATGAAATCAATCTCCAGCGGGATTGTAATCTTCTTCACCAGATCGGCCATAAAGATAAACGCACCCTTCAAGACGCAAATCACGAGCGGGTTGCGTCCTTCAAACTCCCGGCTTATCGTTTCTCCAAGCTCGTCAACCTTCTGCTGAATCTGGTTAACGTCATACAGAACTTCTTGAATGTCATTCAGCAATGCCGGGACCTCCTATGTTTTTACCTATACTATGAATGAATCAGTGCATCTTATTCGAGACAATATTGTCCGATGCCGGATTTTCCATCCGAATATGCAGGACGCGGGTGGTCGATGGCAGTACCTGCGCCGCGTCAGACCGCCTGACGCCAGGAATCCAGAGCACCTTGCCTTCCCCATCCACCAGAAGCGGAAGAATCTCACGCTGTGACGGAGCAATTCGGTCGTCAACGAACATATCTTGTACTTTTTTGGTGCCGTTTAAACCAAGTACCGCCATACGATCGCCGGGACGGCGATTGCGAACGGTTAGCGGGTATTGAAGAAGCGCCGCATCAAAGATCGCTTCCTGTCTGTTCTTAGGCCTGTCAGCACTTGAAGATGGCAGCTCGCTAAAGATCAGCCTTGCATCCGCTTCAGACACTTCCAGCTGTGCTGCACCTTCTGTGACGATATACTCATATCCGCCGCCAGAACGCTCTAACGATCCGCTCTCTGGTTGGGCACGGATGAACCGCAGCACATCATACTCCCGAACGAACCGGATTCCTCTGCCCGCATCAATGCTCCACGTCGAGGCCGCACCTCTGTCGGCCGCATGCCTGATCGTCTCAATGATGTCGAAGGAAGTGGTTTCCATTTCCAGTCCAACACATTTTAATATTAATTTAATCATTCTCCTTTGTAAAGCGACATGCAGGCTCAGCAGCGCTTCGCGATTCATCTGACATCCTACGCTGTTCTGCCGGACATAGCGGTGAAACGCCGCTTGCGTCTCCCCCTCCATCCACTCGTCCTCTTGCGCTGCAAGCAGCGATAATCGGACAAGCGCATTGGCGATCTCTGGATTATATTGAGCCAGAGCCGGCAATAAATCCAGCCTTACTGTATTGCGGAAGTAATATCGCTGCTCATTGCTGCTGTCTTGACTGTATCGAAGCCCGCGATTCTTACAGAAACTTAGAATGTCTGCCTTGTACATACGTAAGAGAGGCCGAATAAGTTCCACGTTTTTTTCAGTACGCCGAATAGGTATGCCTGACAGTCCTCCCGGGCTTGTTCCTCGGACAATCCGCATGAGTACAGTCTCCGCTTGATCGTCCCCATGATGGGCGATTGCGATCCGCTTGGCCTGGTGCTTCTCGGCTACTTCATGCAGATAAGCATACCGCTTCTCCCTCGCAGCCGATTGCGGATTCATTCCCGTTTCTTCTATATAAGCAGGCAGATCGATGTATGTCGATTCGCAGACAATACCCAGCTCGCCAGCCATTTGCTTCACCGACTCTGCTTCAAGCGCCGACTCTTCACCGCGGAATCCATGATCGACATGGGCCGCGATCAGGGTCAGCCCTTCTTTCGGTGCCAGCTCATGCAGAATATGCAGCAGAGCAACCGAATCCGGCCCGCCTGATACAGCTACCACAATCGTGTCTCCTGCCGCCCATAGCCGCTCCTCGGCAGCAGTCTGCGACACTACGTTCAACCAATCCTCCATATATGTACATCCCTCTCCAATTGGTGCCGCTATAACCCATTCTGCAGCAGCCAGTAGATCGTTGTCGCGAGCAGAGCAGCCGATCCGACAAACAAACCCTTCAGCCATCCAGGCGTTGGGGCCGAGGAGCGCTTGGTCCCGGGACGGTGCATCCACTGCTGCCAAGCCGCCGCCGCTTCGCGCGAGCTGCTGAATTCGCCGTACAGTGCCTTGCGCAGCCAGCCGCCTAACGGCTTGAGCGCCGGGATCGTTCCTGCAAGGCGCAGCAGCTCGTCAGGTGTCCGCATCTGCGGAAGCATCGCCCCGATCAAATTAGCTAATCTGCGGCTGTCATGCAATTGGATACAAAGTACGGCGAAAGAGAACAGATCGTAGCCCGGCTCAGCGATACGCGTGCCGGCATTCCAATATCCACGGTCATAAATCTCCGTGAATTGCCGCACACCCTTGCCAGCAGCGGTGACGCCTCCATAGTCGACCAGATCGACACGTCCGTAATCGGCAACCATTACATTCTCCACCTTAAGGTCGCCGAATATCCATCCTGCCTCGTGAAGCTCGCCAAGCTTGCCAAGCAAGCTGTAGCCCACAACCGGGAACCAGTCCATGCCATGACGCGCCAAATATTCGGAGAGCGTAGCTCCCCGAATATACCGCATGACATAGAAAGGGTAGTCCTTCCCGTCCATGCCCCGCAAATCATCGACATCGACAAGGAATGCTTCCGTCCGCGATCCGCGCTGCTGCTTCGCAATCGACTGCAGTACGTTAACCTCTGACTGTAAATCGACCGCATCAGCACCAATTTTCAGCGCATACCAGCCTCGATTCCGTTCTACGAGGAATACTTTTCCATTAGCTCCTTCACCAAGCAGCCGTTCTACTCTATAGCTGCCCTGCTTCCACTTGCCCTTCACGACCGTGCCGCGGGGCAGGCTCCATTCAAACGACGTAGTCACTCATCATCCCGTCCGTTCCGTCATTCTTCCTACTACCATAATCGGCTTTTCGGTAAAAATCAATGACCCCCATCAGCGCCGGACCTGTCGGCGTCGTCCCGCGCATCTGCAAACGCGGAAATAATGACGTCATCCCGTTCACATTGCTCGTCCAATCCAGATCAAGCATGCAATCCTCGCCATAAGCCGTGCCTGGAAAATGGAATACCGCAATCTCGCTGCTGCCCTGTCTGGCTTGCAGGCTCAGCACCAGATCGCGAATCGCTTCTTCGACTGCCTGAAGCTTAGGCTTCATGCTTGCGCTCGCATCGATCAGCAGCGCGACACGCAGCTTGCTTGTTTCCCCCAGTTCATCAATGACGCGCACGACCTCCCCGCGCTTATCAGGCGGCAGCGACTCGATTGATGACGAACCAAACACCTGCTTTAACTCCCGTTGAACGGCATGCTGAATCGTTTGCGCCACCGTTTTGCGTGTCAGCATCTGCACTGTCTGCGACAGTTGCTTCGTATGCGCAAGACGGCTCAGACCGCCGCCCGCCCGGGCGATCTCTTCAATCTCAGCTGATCCAAATTCACCAAGATCTCCTTGATCCACAACTCCGACAACATTGACCGTAATGCCCTCCGCATATGCTTGGGCCGCCGCCACAACCGGGCTGATGCCGACATTGGAGCAGCCGTCTGTAATCAGTAATATTTGATTCACGATTCATACCTCCCAAGTGGTGGAATCTACCGATAGTAGTCTCCCTACCATCGTGCCCACATTTGAAAGGATATAACCTCAGGGAGGTTTGCGGGCTTGGATATTTGGGATAATTATATCTATTAATAAATTAAAAAAATTATAATATTTTAATGTTCAATAATCATTATTTCGACAATAATCGACAAGATTCGCTATTTACACAAAGTAGATTCTGCTTTAAATATAGTATGACAACCATTTATTAGAAGGAAAGGGTCGCCACTATGCCTTTTATATTTCCCAGTTTGGAAAACAACAGTTACAACTTCAGCAGTAACCTATCCAGCCATAAGCCGGTGCCAAATACGGCAGCAACGGCTGCCGTTGCGCCACCAGCCATTGCTAAGAAAGACATAGTAACAATCTCCGCCGCCGCAGCCAGTATGCTTGTAGCCGCGCCACAGATCTCCAATATATTATCGCCATCCAAAGCCACGGCCAAGCCTGCTCCAGTGTCGGCATCATCAAGCGCCGGGTTCGTTTATTCAGCTAATCGGATCAAAGACGACAGTATAAACAGTGGCAAAGCTGCAATTGCCTTGCCGACCCGGCTTTCTCCTAATGAACAGATTCTAAGAGCTAAACTCGACTATGACAACGCCCAGAAGATCGGCGATAAGGCCGCAATGAATGCCGCTAGCGCGCTCGCTTCGACGGCCCGAAGCAACGGAGCCACTATTTCTATCAATGTCACTCTGGATGAGGCCATGAGAATCGTTGCGAATAAGCAGATTGCGAAATCAAAGGATGGTACTGGGATCGGCAGATCGTACGATTAGAGCTTTGAAGGGATCCATTAAAGGGGGCACTATGGCAAAGATCTTTGAAGATTATTTCTCGGAATTGCAAGCAGATATGGTCTCGATTTGTATGGATTATGTAAACAATAAGGCAGATATGATATTTATATATGCTTCAAATGAATACGGATTAATTAGTTCAGATGTATTTTACAAAATAAATAATTGTATCGTTGAAAAACACAAGGTGAATAATGCGATTCAAAACGCAGTTAGCCACTCCTATCACCTATATAATGTTTCTAGAGATAGGCAGAACGCAGTGCTCAATATCTGTAATGAAAATATTCGCGCAATAAAAGAACTATGCAAAAAATATAACAGAGAAATGCCTGCAGAAATGAAACTGATTTATGATGTCTCTAAAAATAAATTAATCGCTACGTACTGTTACGAGAGCAAGTATACCCACGATCCAGTGAAAACGGCCGATCATATTTTTGACGAGTGGTTTGAAGAAATGGGTGGGAAACTGTGCTGACAACCGCGCCCAGCGTAAGGGTCAGTGTCTGAGATACGGCAGCGGCTGAGACATATAATAAAAATGCCCGAAAACACCACGTAAGTGTTTCCGAGCACCCGCATCTTATTTGTCAGCGGCTATCTCCCGTTCAATGACGCCCCACATGAGCAGGCTAGCTCACCGTCCTTGGACGCTCAAGCTTGGATATGCCGGGCCAGCGGAAGGTCGCCCATTCCGGCTGATGCTTGTCCACTCTGGCCACAACTACGGTCATATCATCGATAATGTCGCCTTTATGATAGCGCACAACGGTCTCCAGCAGCGCATCGGCGATTTCTTGCGGATTATCGCTGCTGATCTCCTGAATGACCCGCTTCATCCACATTTCTTTATTGGCCGCATGGCCAGGCGCATCATAGATTCCGTCCGTCATCATAATTAAAGTATCGCCAGGCTGGAGCTGTACGCGAATAAGATCGACGTCGATCTCCTGCAGAATGCCGACCGGCAGGTTATTGGCCGATATCGAGATGACCTCTGTCCCCCGCTTGATAAAGCTTGGCGTTGAACCAATCTTCATGAATGTCGTCTTCGCCGTGTACATATCGATCAACGCCACATCGACAGTGGCGAACACTTCATCAGAGGAACGAAGCAGCAGCACGGAATTAACCGATTTGATCGCCAGCTTCTCATCCATACCCGATTGCAGCAGCTGCTGCAAGATGGTGAGCGCCGTGCTGCTCTCAAGCTTCGCCCGCTCCCCATTGCCCATCCCATCGCTGATCGCAACGGCGAATTTGCCATTGCCCAGCTCCACGGTACTGAAGCTGTCGCCCGATAACAGATCGCCTCCCTTGGCAACACCGGCAACACCAGTCTCTACCTCGTAGGCTTTGGCGGAGCCGAATATAACAAGCGCAGGCTCACCGCTTTTCTCCGGATACCTCTCTGACATAACAGCGATTGGCTCTCCCAGTATATCCGTCAGCAGCGGCGCAATAATTTTGCGGCATTCATCGTATCCCCTTCCGAACGTATGGAACACTTCAATCTCGACATTGCCCTCCTCCAGATTCACGACATCAATACCCTGTATTGATAAACCGAGCCCTTCCAGCGCCTCCCGGATCTGTTCCTCCTGCAAATGCAGCTGCTGTCCTTCCCGCTGAATCTCGCGCGCCAAATCCTCCATAACCTGCGATACACCGGACAGCTGCTCCGCGACAAGCTGGCGGGAATCGTTAAGCTGCTTCCTCCACAGCTGATCATGCTTGTACAATTCATACTGCTGGCCCATTACATCAAACACCTGCTGGGATTTCATGCAATGCACCCGCCACTCCTTAGGCCCCTCCTTCTGCCCGATTCTTCTCCCTTCCTCAACGGCTGTCATCATATGGGTCATCATCTTGTACGTATCGTAAAATTTCCCTTCCCAGCATAACTCCTTGCGATGGCAGGAGCTGCAGATCTTCTCCGCTGCCGCATTCATGAAATGACCAACCGTCTCTTCGCGCTTGACGCTCTCATTGACCGTATTCACCTGCCCGAAGCTGCGTGAGAGCTGCCGGAATACTTCAGAGAATTGCGCTACACGCTGGGCCGTTACATCCCGCACACGCCTAGCGTATTCATGCTGTGATTTCACATGCTCTGTTGTGCCGGGCACATACTTGGCAATCGTGCGGACGATGGTGCGCGGTGTTATCAGGAATAAGCTTGCAGCAACGACGGATTCCCATGTTGAGGCCATCACATCTCCCTGGCTGCCGACATAAATAGAGAGAATAGCAGAGCCGAGCAGCATCCCGAATGCAACCGCCATTTTGCCCCCTTCGCGAAGCAGACCGGCCAGCAAGCCGGCAAAAGCGAGCAGGCTCATTTGTACGACCGCATTGAAATCCGCGAGGCTGAGGATGAGTCCTGCCACAACCCCGACCGATGCGCCGAGCGGCGCTCCCCCTACAAATGCGAATAGAAGCAGCATATACCGCGACATGATATGTTCAACGGACAAGCCATATACAGCCCAGCCAACCGCTCCAGTCATCACAGAAGCCAGCAGAATCATGAGACAGATAATTTCCTCATTCTTAAGCGCAGACGTCTTCTTCGTCATAGTGAGTACAGGAATCGCCTGCACGAATACTAGCGTCAGGACGAAGCCTAATGCCGCCTCAACCCCAACCATCATCAGCTCATACCAGCCCAGTGCATCAGCTATTACAACGCCGAACAGCCTAACGAGCAGCATCGAGATAAATACAAGCATAGGGGCATAAGACAGCTCCGAGCGTTCATAAGCTTCCAATCCCTTTAGCAACAGGTACATTACAGCCAGCTCCACAGCGATCCATAGCGGCTCCGCCGTTATGGCCAGGCAGCTGCCGGCGACGATTGACAGCGCGACCGAACGATGGGCATCATGTCTAAGAAAATAGATAACAGCGAAGTAAGAGACGGCGAAAGGCGCAAGCGATTCCAGAATAACCGCACGGCCCAGCAGAAAGCCAACTGCCATGAGCACGAATGTCCATTTTCTGGAGGAAATCATCTGAAAGGCGCGGCGCGCCATCGCCCAATTCATCCCTTTGCGAACTGCTGCCTGCACGAGGCTTGTCCGCTGAACACCCGGGAACATCACCACATTCTGTTTCTCCATCATTGTTAAGACACCGCCTTTTCCCTTATTGGTGTCTCTTATTATAGGAGCTGATTTCTATGAAGTTTGTCAGAAAGCGTTGTCATTCCAAAAGTTTTTTCCGACAAAATCGCCTCTTCCCGCCTCGGCTGGCACCGCTGCAGCAAACGCATACATAGCGCGGCTTTGATCATTGCCTAACGGGGGTAATCTGTATAATCTTCAACAAAAACCGTTATGATGGAAGCTCGCGATGGGGGCTAAACGCCGTCCGAACCTGTCGGGATTGGTGGAGAACACGGGAAAAGTTTTTGATAGACGGAGGAATACTTGCGGGTTCAGGAGCATAAGTGGCAGGCAAGCTGCCGAGAGAAATGAATAATCGCCGGAAATGCCAAAAAAGGCAGAGCCATTAAGGCTCTGCCTGCAAGTCACCTATGAGATTAGTCGCGCTTGGCTCCGCGGCCGCCGCGTTTGGATTCTGTATTCTTCTTCAGAGAAGAGATACGCTCCTCACTATCCTTCAGGAAGCGGGACATTTTGTCCTCGAATGTTGGCTTGCCGTAAGATGGTTTGCCGGATGACTGCTTGAAAGGCCGTCCGCCTCCACCGCCTCCGCCACCTGGTCCGCGGTTAAAGCCACCACCACCGCCGCCTGGTCCACGATTAAAGCTTCCGCCTCCACCGCCGCCACCTGGTCCGCGATTGAAGCCTCCACCACCGCCACCTGGTCCGCGTTCGCGTTGAGGTGGAACAGAACCCTCCGGCCGGTCTATTGCCTGTTTAATCGAAAGTCCGATTTTCCCGTCTTTATCCACATTAATGACCTTCACTGTGACAACATCGTCCAGCTTCAAATGGTCTTTAACATCCTTGACGTAATTATCGGCAATTTCTGAGATGTGAACGAGCCCTGTGACACCTCCCGACAAATCGACGAATGCTCCGAAATGCGTAATGCCTGTCACTTTGCCCTCTAACTTGGCGCCCACTTCAATTGCCATAGGTGAAAATTTTCCTCCCTAACTGTTATGTGAAGCTAATAGCTTCAGAAGTATTAAAAAAATGAGAATACAGCTTACTAACGTGATTATAACCGAACGAGAGAAGCAAGGTCAACAGACGGATACCCGATTGCAAGCCTATTCAACGACAATCTGCTTCTCGCCTTTCTTAACCAGACCCTGCTCCTTCGTGGCAAGCTGTTCGATATATTCCTTATCGTTCAGACGCTCAACCTGCAGCCTCAAATCATTCATCTGCTTCGTGGCCACATCGATCTTGCCCTGCACTTCAGCAAGCTTGATCTCCGCCTGGCCTTGACTCTCCAACTGAGTAATGAATGTATATATCGCCCAGCCCATAAACAACGCGATAACGAAAAGCCAAATTTTAAGCCGACGCTTGGTACCTGATGGTGCAGCTGGTTTGTTCGTCTGGATTGACGTTATCAACGCTTGGACCTCCTGACGTTATAGATAATAGTCTATCTCTTATCGTCCTTCTTCCTATTCTTCCATCTTCGCCACAACTCTGCAGTATAACGGAAAGCAGCCTGGCATCTCTCCTTGATCCTCCACTTCAGGAGCAGCGGGCGGAACCATTGACCGAGCCAATTGCCCACAGGCCGCAAGAGCGGCCGCATCAAGAATAGCACCAAAAGCCAGAGCGGACGAACCAATTGTACCACAATTCTGAATAGGAACATAGTGAACGCGGCCAAAAAAGCAAAAATCAGTTTTGCCAGACGAAATAGAAGCTGCAGCGGCCGGACTACAAGCAGCATGAACATCGTGATGACTAACTGTATAAGCGCCCTCAGCCCCCGAATCAACGCATGTACAAGCTTCTCCACCAGTTTGCTGAACAGCCAGTAATGACAAGCTATTCCAAGCAGCAGCCCCAGAAACACATATGTCCGCACTTCGCCCTCGTTACTTGCGGACAGCACGTGGAAAACGATGAGCGTAGCGGCGATCCAGTAAAGCAAGTCCAGCACCGGAATCCACCAGCGATTGATGCGGAGCTCGTCCGACACGACACGATAGCCGTCGAATACAACACCCATGCCGATACCGGACAGCAGCATCGTCAGCATCGTCCACCATTGTACACTAAGACTCACTTAAACAGCTTCCCCAGAA
Source organism: Paenibacillus oenotherae (assembly GCF_019443105.1). Classification (GTDB taxonomy): domain Bacteria; phylum Bacillota; class Bacilli; order Paenibacillales; family Paenibacillaceae; genus Paenibacillus_Z; species Paenibacillus_Z oenotherae. Next base: position 45,927 of record NZ_JAHZIJ010000024.1, on the reverse strand, counting down.
AACTCTTTGATTTCGTTGCGGTATTCCCGTCCAAATAGGCGAGTGAATGGACGAGCCCCTCAATGGCAACAAGACCTTGCTCCAGACTCAAATGCTTCATATGCAAATTATGTCCGCGGATCGTTAAGAAGCCGAGCTCCGTTTCGAGCAGAAATTCTTCGTTATCGAAGCTTTCCACATTCATGACGCCCGTAATTTCAAGCAGCTTGCGGTTAAGCATCTTGACTTCCTGACGTTTCTGGCCTTTTGCATGATCGTTCATCGCTTCAATCCCCTCCCTCAAGACTAGCCTATGGGAGTAGGACAGGGTTTAGAACCCGCAGGTGCCGGGATTGGTCAAGCAAGGTTCTGCGACCGGTGCTGCATTCATATTCCATAGAGATATAACCGATATAACAGAAAATGAAACTATGCCGGGAAAGGTGGGACAGCAGGTGAAGAAAATCGTATCCTATTCTTTTGTCGTGTGGTTGGCCATAGCTCTCGTATTCCCGTCACTCTCCGTCTCCAGTTACGCGGATAATAGCGAGATAGAAGTTTATTTGAACGGGGTCAGGCAGCAGTATGACCAGCCGCCTCTCGTCATGGAGGGGAGCACATTGGTTCCTTTCCGCGCAATCTTCGAATCTCTCGGAGCCAAAGTAGCCTGGGATCCCGAGACGGGTACAGTAACCGGCAGCAAGAACGGGCTTGCCATCAAGCTGATTGCCGGCTCTACGAAAGCAGCTGTAAACAATAAAGCTTATTCGCTTAGCGCTCCATCTGTCATCAAGAACGGCAGCATGATGGTTCCGCTTCGATTCATTAGTGAAAATTTCGATATGTATGTGAGCTGGAATGCCAAGGAACGGCGCATTGGAATATCGTCAGATCCAGCGATCGATGGACGGACCAAGCGGATGATCAGGGCGATGAGCAGCCATTACGCGGCTAACGGGAAGGCCAAGCCTTTTCTGACAGAACCGCGTGTGACGGGGACTTACGCTGCTGGCGAATTAACCGCCACATTCCACGGCAATGGACTCAAGGCTGCCAACTATATGCGCTACCTTGCCGGATTGCCTGATGATCTGATCAGCGACGAGGCCTTGATTCGGCAAGCCCAGCACGGTGCAGTCCTTCTGGCAAGCACAGACCTGCTCACTCATACACCGTCGCAGCCTGCAGACATGAGTGATGCCTTCTTCAACGCCGGATACAAGTCCACAACGAGCAGCAACATCTACGCCCGCTATGGGGGCAGCGCATCACCGGATTTTTTGGCCGAGACTGTGAAAGGGTATATGGATGACGAAGACAGCAGCAACGTCAGCAGGGTTGGGCATCGCAGATGGATTCTGAATCCTGCGCTGCAGCGGATCGGCTTTGGCTTCGCTATGACGGAGGACAACAATCACTACTACTCCAGCATGCAGGTATTCGACACAAGCCGCAAGGACAAGGTGGAATACACCGAGGTGCTCTGGCCTAATAGAGGCTATTTCCCTACCGAGACATTCGCGGGCAATGTGCCGTGGTCCGTCTCTCTTAACCCGCTCCTCTATGAGGAGCCGGATGGCGACAGCATTACCGTGACGCTCGAACGACGGTCTGATCAGAAGGTATGGAAGCTGGATAGAAAGTCGGACAATCCGGACAATGCCCGCTACTTCCACGTAGATACTGGGGGCTACGGCATTCCGAATGCGATCATTTTCCGCCCGGACGGCATTCAGCGCTATCAGGACGGTGACATTTACGACGTATCCATCTCCGGACTAGTGAACAAGCAAGGGGGGGCAGCCACACTCCGCTACTCTGTGCATTTCTTCGACTGACTAGGCTATCGATTCAAGAGGTATCCTAACCAAGCTGCGAGCTGCGGAGTTAGGCGAAACATGCGAAACGGCATGTATTTGCCCGTTTGTGGCCCCATGAAGGTGAAATGCCTGCCAGAGCGCAGGTATTTCACCTTCGTTTCCCCTTAACGGCCGATTTTCCCTCAAATTCATGCATGATCGCAGGCATTTCAACGTTATGGCGTCTTGTAATCGAAATTCATGCACATTCGCAGGCTTCCTGCTCCGTCGCCCTGCCCTCAAAACAGTTGGAGAAGGGAGTGCCGAGAATCCATATATAACGAAAAAGATGCTTCCAGCCCCACTTCTCAGTGGTTAGGAGGCATCTTTTTCACATCAGTTGGGACTTTTTCGGACAGCCCCGTTGTGTTTGCAGCAGGAATTGTCCCATGGGGACAATACTCTCTAATGCTTGCTATTGCCAATCGAGTTTGTTCTCGGACTGGCGGGATTCTTCACTTAACAAAGTATACATGCCGCTCGCTTCGTCCTTCTTCGTCGTCTCCGTAATTCGCTCTACGCGAACAGTGACGATTTTTTGGCCGAATTGAATTTTGAGCTCATCGCCGGCTTTGACGGTGCTGCTCGCTTTGGCTTCGCGGCCATTGACCCAGACACGCCCTTGATCGGAGACGTCCTTGGCGACAGTGCGCCGTTTGATCAACCGCGATACTTTGAGAAATTTATCAAGACGCATGAATTACTTGATTGCTTCTTTCAGTTTGTTGCCCGCTTTGAAAGCAGGAACATTGGATTCAGCAATAGTGATAGCAGCGCCCGTCTGCGGGTTGCGGCCCGTACGTCCAGAGCGTTTGCGTGTTTCGAACGTGCCAAAGCCGATCAGTTGGACTTTATCTCCACCTGCAAGCGCGTCAGTTACTTCACCCATAAATCCGTTCAATACGGCTTCTACATCACGTTTGGTCAGGCCACTCTTAGCAGCAATGTTGTTGATTAGATCTGTTTTGTTCATCTTTTTTAGCCTCCTAAGGTTTTCTGCGATACTTACATGCCAGGCTTCCTGTGAGCAGAAAACCAGCCTCGTAAGCTTTCGCTTCGTTTTCTGCGACTCTACTGGAAAGCACTTTGTTATGCACCAGCCAAAGAGCAATCTCGTTGGCTGCAGGGTGCGCCTTTCGAAAGATACTATTCTGCTTGATGCTAAAAAAATCCTGCTGTTTCAGCAAATTTTTTGAGAATGGTGTGGAATTGACCCGATTTTTGACGAATTAAGGTTATGGAATTCGCTTTGCTTCCTCCCAAAAACGATCCATCTCTGTTAAATCAGTTTGGTCAAAGGTTCGTCCACTTATACGAAGCTGCTCTTCAATATATGAAAATCTCTTTTTGAATTTCTGGTTGGTTCGTGCAAGCGCCTCTTCCGGATCAGCGTGAATGAATCGAGACGCGTTGACTACAGCAAACAGGAGATCACCCAATTCAGAAGCCTGCTCGTCCGCATCCTTGCTGTCTATCGCCTCACGCAGCTCCCCGAGTTCCTCTTGGATTTTGTCCAGTACCGGATTAATATCATCCCAATCAAAACCTACCTTGGCCGCTTTCTTCTGAATCTTGTAAGCTTTCATAAGTGCTGGCAGATCAGGAGGAATACCGTCCAGCTTCGATTGCAGCGCAGGGTCGATACCCTTGCGGCGCTTCTCCTCCGCTTTCATCTGCTCCCAGTTCTGAAGCGCTTCCTGCGCATCGGCAGCCCCTTCTTCACCGAAAACATGAGGGTGGCGGAACAGCAGCTTCTCATTCAGCGTTTCTATCACATCATAGATGGAGAAGGAGCCTACCTCCTCTTCCATTTGGCTGTGAAGCATAACCTGCAGAATGACGTCACCAAACTCCTCGCGCATCCCGTCCGGATCATCATTATCGAGCGCTTCAATCGCTTCATAGGTCTCTTCGATAAAATTTTTGCGTATGGACTGATGCGTCTGCTCGCGGTCCCACGGACAACCCTCAGGACTGCGAAGAATAGCGACGATTTCGTGCAAGCGGTCAAACGAACGGTTCTGAAGTGCTTCGCCATTGGATTGCGGAATCCAGATCAGCGACAAGTTGCCGTATTCCTGTATCCGATCCAGCTCGTACAGCGGCACCGTAATAATTCGCTCCTCGCCAGGAACGCCAAGCGCATGCCCAATCGTGACGGGATGATCATCGGGATAGCGTTCCATCAACGTCAGCTTGACATCAGAGGCCGTGTATTCGTCGTACACCTGACCAATGAGGGTGTGCAGCTTGGGCTGGAGCAGAGACGGCTTCAGCTCAGCCGCATCCAGCAGCTGGAACCCTTCGATGGGATCGAAGCCGAGCCTCGTGAATGCCTGATCGAGAAAACTCTCCCCGCCTAAGACTGTAAGCGCGACCCCTTCCTGTGGACAGCGCTCGCGCAGAAGCTGTACTGTACGCTCGGCTACCATGGGGTGTCCGGGAACGGCGTATACAACAGGCTGCCCCTCGGCCGCCCGCGCAAGCAGCGCCTCCGCTATCGCCGCGTAGACATCCGGGAATGAGTCGAGCTCCTCGTACAGATAGTCAAATGACGTATAAGATAATTGGTGCTCGTTAAAAAGCCGCATCGTCGGATGCTTGTCCGTTCGCACATAACGATGCTCCGCCGCCTGCAGCCTCCGCCAAATTCCAATCGTCAGCTGATCCACATCGCCGGTGCCAAGACCAACGACAGTAATACTCGGTTGCATATATGTATCCTCCTTTATAGTTAACGCTTTCAGGCGTTGAAAAGTTACACCGGTACACTCCGCCCGCCTATTGAGTGCTACAGGCGGCTATTCGGACCCAAGGGCAGCCAGTTGACCCAGGGCAGGGTCTACGGCTGAGTCTACGGCTGAGGCGGCTATTCGCCGCGGGGCAGCAGCCGCCAGCGGCGAAGCCTGGCGGCGATAGCCTCGCCGCGGGGCAGCGCGCGCAGGTCGCGCGCCCGTATACCGCCGCTGCGCAGCGCGGCGGCAAAGAACAGCGCTGCGCCGAGGGCGGTGCCCCCTAGCGCAAGCACCGCAGCTGCCGCCCTCGGCGGCAGCGCAGGGCCGAGCAGCGCCGCACCGCCGCGCTCGGCCAAGACCAGCGCCGCGGCCATGACCGCGAGCGCGAGTCCCATGCCCGCAGCATCGCGGGCGGGCATGGCTGCTGCGCCTGTGGCGCGGCGCACAGCGACCGCGCTCAGCAGGGCAGCCGCAGTGAGCGCGGCAATGCCTGCGCAGGCCGCGCCAGCGATGCCATATGGCGGCACCAGCACCGCGTTTAGTGCCGCTTTGAGCGCAGCTGCAGCAAGCATGAACAGCATCGGCCCGCGCACCTGGCCGAGGCCTTGCAGCACTGCTGCCGCGATAGCGTTAACTGTACCTGCCAGCGCAGTACAGGCAACAAGAGCGAATGCCAGCGTTCCGTTATCGTCCGCATACAGCATCACATTGATGGGCTCCGCCAGAATAACGAGCCCCACAGCAGCGGCTGCGCCTAATGACCACGCGGTCCGCATCGTAATATTCGCGTGCTGGCGCAGCCCCGACCCATCACCGCGCACACGCGCTGCCGCCAAAGCCGGAACAAGCGCAGCGCCTATGGCACCGGCGACCATTACGACCAGCTGCACAAGCGGCTGGCCTCTGCTGTATAAACCGAATGCCGCCAAGGCATCGGCGTCGCCAACCGTGTCGCGCAGAAGGCGCGGCACAGTGAACGCGTCAACCACACTGAGCGCGGGAACAGCAAGTGCCCCCAGCGCCACAGGCAATGCCAGCGCCGACAATCGCCGCACAATCGCCAGCAGTCCATTCCGTTCATCTTGTTCATCTAATAGCTGCCACTTATCAGCCGAAGATTCAACGCTTGCCGCACTCTTCTTCTGCCTGCCGCTCCGCTCCCGCTTCTCACGAAGCCAATACAGCCCCATAACCGCGAGGCCGACCGCTCCGCCGATAGCCGATCCGGCTGTTGCCCCGGCAGCGAGCTCCGGATCCGCCCAGCCCAGCTGCCAGCCTATTGCAAGCAGCAGAAGCATTCCCGCCACGCGCACACTCTGCTCAGCGAGCTGCGACACTGCTGAGGGCAGCATCCGTCCCAGTCCTTGATAATAGCCTCTCAGAGCAGCCATAAGCGGCACAACCCATAAGGCTAGCGCCGTCATCCGAATAGCCGGAGCCGTCCCCTTGTCACCAATCCATCCCGCTACCAGGTCGGCGCCAGCCCACAGCAGCACGAAGCCTGCCGCTCCACTGATCGACAGCAGCAGCGCACTGGCCCCCAGAACCTTGTAGGCCCCCTCGCGGTCTCCGGCCGCCTCTCTCTCTGCGACAAGCAGCGAGACAGCAACAGGGAATCCGGCCGTCACTGCGGCCAACAACAGCTGATACAGCGGATACACCGCATTATAGATCCCGAACACGCGGTCACCGGCAATGTTTTGCAGCGGGATTTTCTGCAAGGTACCGATCACTTTGCTCACCAGCATCGCGATTCCCATTACCGCTGCGCCTCTCCACAATGAGGCTTTGCCTAAACGGCTGTCCGGTTGCCCTGACATCCCTGTGGGTATCGGAGCTCCGGTACTGGCGTCAGAAGCAGCCGCCCTCTCGTCCAGTCCACGTTCCACTGCTTGCACCTGCCTATCTCTTCTCCTATCCCCCATTATACCCCGTTATGCTCATAATCGCACAACAATCAGCAGGGCAGCAGCCGCCCTGCCACCGCCCTTGAAACGCTGATCAGCCAATCTCCAAAGAAAAAAGCTCCCTTGAAGAACATCTCCAGGAAGCTTCGCTTTGTTATTGTTCCATCTGCTTGGCAAGAAAGCCCGCTGCCGTCTCAACCATCTTGATTTCCATCTCGGACATCTTCACACTGTCGTCTTTGCTTAGCAGAACGACCGTACCGATGGGATCTCCTCCGGCAACGATGGGGGCAGCTACGAATGAGCTGAAGGTTTCTCCGACATCCTTGACAACCTCGAAGGAACCGCCGGCCGATTCAGACAGCGTCTTCCGATTCTCCATGCATCCTTCCAGCAAGGCGCCAATCTGCTTCTCCAGATACTCCTTCTTTGGCGCACCCGCAAGCGCAATAATATGATCACGGTCGGTAATCATGGCGATATGGCTCGTACTCTCGGACAGCGACTCCGCATACTCCTTGGCGAAATCTCCAAGTTCTCCAATAGGTGAATACTTCTTCAGAATAACTTCACCATCACGGTCAACGAATATTTCTAACGGGTCGCCTTCGCGAATACGCAATGTACGGCGGATTTCCTTTGGTATGACCACCCTGCCGAGATCATCAATGCGGCGAACAATTCCAGTTGCTTTCATATTCTAGTTGCCCCACTTTCCTTGAAGGTTTGAATTTGACTGGGATACATCATGCTTGTCTATCGCTCAAGAGGAGAGGATCCTTGAAAATGGTGAATTCGAATCTGACCATAGTATTCATCCCCTCCCAGATTCTTATGCACGGCTCAATCCCATGCAAACCATGATTCCACCGCAACTTCCGGCAAATTCCAATTCCAATGGAGCCCTTCTGCTCCTGCTGCGCATCCCCATATATTGGATCAGCGCCCCCGCCGCACATCCGGCTTCCGTGCTTCTTCATCCTCTTCAGCCGAAGTACCTGGTCCACGCATCATCAGCTTCCAGATCAACTGCGCCGTCTCCTGTACCGTGCGCGGACGCAAGCCCTTCACCCCATGAAGCAAGCGAAAAGGACGGGCAAGCCGGGGCAGATGGAGATCCGCCTTCGCGATCAGCGCATCATCGTACAACAGGTCTGTCGTTCCCGCCGCCAGCAACCGCCCCTCCTTCAACAGGAGTACCCTCTCCGCCCACTCTGCCGCAAAATCAACATCATGCGTCGCGACCATCAGCGTGATACCAAGTCCATGCAGTTCATCGAGCATAGCCTGCAGATCGTCCCGGCTCTTAGGGTCAAGAAATGCCATCGGCTCGTCGAGAATAATAATCTCCGGCCGCATCGCCAGTACACCGGCAATGGCCACACGACGCTTTTGACCATAGCTCAGCTCGAACGGCGACCGACCCCGCAGCTCGCAGATGCCCATTGTACGAAGAGCATCGGCGACTCTCTCCTTTACTTCCGATTCCGGCAGTCCCAAATTACGCGGCCCGAATGCGACGTCCTCTTCGACAGATGTAGAGAAAATCTGGTCGTCAGGATCTTGATAGACGACACCGACACGCTGGCGCAACCTCATCCCCGACTCGCGTGTCCATCGCTTACCTAACACTTGAACCTCTCCGCTTGACGGCTCCTCCAGGCCGTTAAGAAGGGAGATCAAGGTCGATTTTCCCGCTCCATTCGGTCCCATCAGCACCGTCTTAACGCCCCGTTCAATCGTAAAGGATACCCCGCGAAGCGCTTCAATATTACTGCCGCCGTAAGAATATGAGGCATCGCGCACCTCAATGGCCGCACTGCCGCCCCCTTGAATGCTTTCCCCATGATGACGGGACATCCCTCCGCCAGAGAATCCGCCTCGTGCCGAGATCGACTGGTGTATGCGTTCACTGCGGTGAAAGGCACGCAGGAACAACACGCCGAGCAGTTCCCCGAAGCGTTTATAAGTTCTGCGGCTCCACAGCCAGCCCCTCAGCTCCAGCCCCCGCGAGCGCTGTGCGCTCACCATGCTGGCCGCCTCCTCCTTGAGCAGGAAGAAATACCGCATCATCAGCCCGATAATCTCAATAAAAATCGCTGAAACTCCCAGGGATCGCAAGCTTCTGATCAAATCAAACAGGGGAGTAATGAAGAGCAGATATGTAAGTAATACATTTGCGCAGACCATCTTGAGCAAAATAACCGTCGCGCTGTCCATACCCTCCTGCGTCGCCGTCCATGGCCCGATCTCCATAAACGGCGTGCCAGCACCCTGGAACGGAATGAACACAACGGCCCCGAGTCCGAATGGCACAATAAGCAGCAGGCGCTTCACCATATGTCGAAGCGGAACTCCTGACCAAAGGGCGATAAACAGAAAACATCCTGCTGCCCCCGTAAGAGCCGCAGGATTGCGAAAGAACATTATCGTAGCGAGCAATGCCAGCACAGTCAACAGCCGGCGATTCACCTGGCGGAGGAAGGGCAGCTTTGCAGGGACGTCATTGTGCGTGGCTTTGATCGAATCAGTTGACGACATCCGTATCGCCTCCACTGCCGCTGTTCCTGTTGTAGTCACGCGAAACCGCCCATAGCGCAGCCAGCATAACGAGTACGCCAATGACACCAGCAGCGCCTACCTTAAGCGCATTGCCCGGCAAGCCGCCTACTTCATAATCAGGAATAGGAGCCCATTGATGCACCGCGCCAGCCGTATCGAGGAATCCGTGATCTTCAGCGACACGCTCCAATCCGTCAGGCGAAGATGACGCCCAGGGCGATAAGAGTCCCGCTACCGCCAGGGTTGCAGTCAGCATAATCGCCCACTTGGTCCTGTTTATGGTCAGCACATAGGATTTCGCGTTCTCCGGCCCAGAAGCAGCATTCCCCGGTTTCCCCTGATCATCCAATCGCTTCTTATCCATTCCATCAAGCATGGCCCGCCACCCCCTTGGCTACGGATACCTTTCGCTCAAGCAGGTACCCTGTGACCAGTGTCGTGATAACACCCTCGCCAATGCCGATCAAGCTGTGCCAGCCAAGCATGGCTTTTAGCGCCAGGCCAAGCTCGAACGTCCCTGACCATGCCAGCAGCAGCGCCACGCCAGCAGATGCAGCCACAATAGACAGCCATGCCGCGAAGAACGTTATGAGAGCCCTGCCTCTGCCTCGCAGCAGCAGCATACCCGTACGGTATACCCCATAGCCGACAAAACAGCCTATGAAGCCGGTACACAGAACATTGGCTCCCAATACTGTAATGCCTCCATCCTGGAACACAAGCGCCTGAACGCAGAGAACGGCTGCCATTATAATTGACCCGATCCACGGACCGAACAGAATGGAAGTTAGTGCCCCGCCCAGAAAATGGCCCGAGGTCGCTCCCGCAATCGGGAAATTAATCATCTGCGCCGCAAACACAAATGCGCCCATCAGCGCGATCATCGGCACTTTCTTAGGCTCCATGGCCAATTTCGTCCGCCTCAAGCTGTATGCTGCCGCACCTGCGCCAATTATCGTTGTCGTCATCCACACCTTTGCGTCGAGAAATCCGTCCGGTATGTGCAAGTACATCCACTCCTTAAGAACCTTGGCCCAATGCCACTATTTCTTACAATTGTCAGGGGCCCTGCTCCCTTTTGTCAATGTGTATGTCAGGTTTTATTACACACCCAACCTGTTAGACCGTCAAATAGCGGCGAATGACCTCATCGCTCAACGACTCGCAATTGCCCTCCCATGCTACCGAGCCCTTCTCCAGAATGTAGAAGTAATCGCCAACACTCTTCACGAACTCCAGGCTTTGCTCCGCGAGCAGTATAGCTGTCTTGCCGTCCGACTTGATCGAGCGGATAACATCCCGGATATCGTCCACAATAGAAGGCTGAATCCCTTCGCAAGGCTCGTCGAGCAGCAGTACCTCCGGCTGGGACGCCAATGCTCTCGCGAAGGCCAGCTGCTGCTGCTGCCCCCCGCTCAGGTCGCCGCCGCGCCGTCCATACATCGTTGGCAGCACCGGAAATTTCGCGATGGCAGACTCAGGAACCACACGCCCCTTCTCCGGGGATGCTTCCAGACCAAGCAGCAAATTCTCGAACACCGTCAGCTGCGGGAAGATCTCCCGCCCTTGCGGCACATATCCAATCCCCCTCTTGGCCCGCTGTCCCGGCGTTCGTTTCGTCAGATCATCGCCATAGTAGGTTACGCGCCCTTTGCGCGCCTTCAGCACGCCCATGATGCTCTTCATCAGTGTTGTTTTGCCTACTCCATTGCGCCCGAGCAGACAGACCACCTCTCCCTGCTTCACCTCAAGCGTCACATTGCGCAGTATGACACTCTCGCCATAACCTGCTTCAAGCTGTTGAACGGCCAGCATCAGCATCCCGCCTTTTCCCAAGATAGACCTCTGCCACCCGGTCATCGCGCTGCACATCCTCCATCGAGCCTTCCTTGAGCAGCCTGCCCTCATGCATGACCGTTACTTTGCTTGCAAAATTGCGGACAAATTCCATATCATGCTCCACGACAACAATAGACTGGGTCTGGCTGATTGTCCGAAGCAGCTCGCCGGTCTTCTCTGTCTCATTGTCCGTCATGCCAGCCACAGGCTCATCCAGCAGCAGAATTTCCGGCTCCTGCAGCAGCATCATCCCGATCTCAAGCCACTGCTTCTCGCCATGGGACAGACCTCCAGCCCTCCAGTAAGCCTTCTCCTGAAGTCCGATCATCTCCAGCTGCGCTGCAATCCGCTCCTGCTCCTCCGCATTCAGCTTTGCCCGCAATGCCGCCAGCACGCTGCGGTTCTGCCGCATGGCAATCTCCAGATTCTCGAACACGGTTAACGTTGGGAAGATCGACGGTGTCTGGAATTTGCGTCCGATGCCAAGCTCGGCAATCTGATGCTCTTTCTTGCGCGTAATATCAATCTTGCCGCCGAACAGCACTTTGCCGACCGTCGGCTTCACCTTGCCGCAGATGACATCCAGCATCGTTGTTTTGCCTGCGCCATTGGGTCCGATAAGGAATCTCAGCTCCCCCCGCTCAAGCCGGAAGCTCATCCCTTGAACAGCCTTGAATCCGTCGAAATCGACCGTCACCTCATCGCACTGCAGGATAGCTGACTCCATCCCCATCTTCATGCACCGTCCTCCCCTTTCTCAGCCACTTGAATTGCCCGAACAATCCAGCCGCACCCTTAGGCAGGAATACGACGACAATAACGAACAACGCCCCCATGAAGAACAGCCAGGCGTCCGGATAGGACTCGCTGAACACACTTTTCGCAGAATTGAGCAGAATCGCCCCAAGCGCTGCGCCCACCAAGGTGCCGCGACCGCCGATTGCCACCCAGAGGACCATCTCTATCGAGGGCACAATCCCCATCATCGACGGCGAAATAATGCCTACATGAAGAACGAAGAGCATACCCGCCAGCCCCGCCAATCCTGCGGATATGCTGAAGGCGACCATTTGATAGACAGCAGGATTATAGCCGATGAATCGGACGCGGTTCTCACCGTCGCGGATCGCCCGGAGCACTTTGCCGAATCTGCTCTTCACAAGAAACCTGCACAGCACATAAGCCGCAATAAGCGCAACAACGGTCACCCAGTAGAGGGTCTGCTTCGTCTCCGGAGAGGCTAGCGATTGTCCGAACAGCTTGCCGTACCCCGTTACGCCATTCGTACCGCCCGTGTAGGCCTGCTGTCCAATAAACAGCGTTACTGTAATGATAACAAGCGCCTGGGTCAGTATCGTAAAATAAACCCCGCGGATCCGATTCCGGAATGTAAAATATCCCAGCACCAGCGCAAGCAGCGCAGGCAGCAGTATGCCTGCAGCGAACGCAAAGCCGAAGCTGCTGAACGGCTTCCAGAACCACGGCAGCGCGGTCAGTCCGCTCCAATCCATAAAGTCCGGAAGGCGGCCGCCGCTTGCCTCCAGCTTTAGATACATCGCCATCGCATAACCGCCCAGACCGAAGAATACCCCGTGCCCCAGACTTAGAATGCCGGTATAGCCCCAGATCAGATCAAGACCCAGCGCAACAATGGCGAAAGCGAGAAACTTGGCAAGCAGATTCAGCCGAAAATCACTTAAATATAGCGGTGCGCAGAACAGCGCCACAGCCGCAGCCGTATATCCCGCAAGCAGCCAGAGCCGCTGAGGCGACATCAATCGCTTATGCATGTTAAAGTCCCACCTTTATCTCTTAATCAAGCGAACGTGAACGCATCGCGATCAGCCCCATCGGCCTCCACTGCAGGAAGGCGACGATGCATAAGAAGACCAAGACTTTGCCGAGAGAGGCCGTCGTCCAGTATTCGAACAGCGTATTCGACATCCCAATGCCGAAAGCGCCGAACACCGTTCCAACCAGCTTGCCGACACCGCCCAGCACAACAACCATGAACGCATCTACGATGTAATAGGTGCCAATCGAAGGCCCGATCGGCCCCATCAGCGTGAGTGCGCAACCAGCAATCCCCGCAATGCCGGAGCCGATAGCGAATGTCACCGCATCGACCCGGCGCGTAGAGATGCCAAGACATGCGGCCATCTCGCGATTCTGCATGACAGCCCGCATCCGGCGTCCTGAGTGACTGCGGTAAATATATACGTACATCGCGAACAAGCACAAACAGACGAGCGCGATAATAAACAACCTTTTGTATGGCAGAACGACATCTCCCATAATTGTCACACCGCCATTGAGCCAGGACGGGCTGGTCACGCCGACGTTCGGCGCTCCGAAGATCGTGCGTGCAAGCTGCTGCAGCATGAGGCCGATCCCCCATGTAGCAAGCAGACTGTCGAGCGGACGCCCGTACAGGAAACGAATCAATGTCGTCTCCAGCAGCAAGCCCATCAGGAATGCTACGATGAAGCTGACAGGGATAGCAGCAACGAAATACCAATTGAACATCGAAGAGGGCATATATGAAGTGAATAGATTCTGGACGACATATGCCGAGTAGGCGCCAATCATAATCAGCTCTCCGTGAGCCATATTAATGACCTTCATAAGTCCGAACGTAATCGCAAGACCAAGCGCGATCAGCAGCAAGATGGAGCTGACGCTAATACCATTGAACAGTTGAAGCACTATAACATCCATACCTTCACCCCTGAGAGAACAGCTTCAGATATGACAAGAGGAAGTATCCGAGTATCAAGCGCCGAATACTCCCCCTGCCATCACCTGCCTAGAAAGGTTAACCTTTTAGTTGCCCGAGCTTAGACTGCCCGCCCATTCATATCCCTTCAGATACGGATCCGGCTTGACCGGATCACCGGAGTTCCACAGCTCCTTGAACTGTCCGTCTGCCTGCACCTCGCCGATACGAACCGTCTTATAGATATGCTGGTTATCGCCGTCGATCTTGATTTTGCCTTCAGGCGCGTCCCACTCCAATCCCTTAGCCGCTTCCTTCACCTTCGCAACATCAACAGAGCCAGCCTTCTCTACTGCCGCTGCCCACAGGTAGACAGCATCATAACCTGCTTCAATAGGATCCGCCGTTACGCGGTCGGCCCCGTACTTCTTCTTGTAGTTCTCCACGAAGGTCTTGTTCGCCGGCGTATCTGTCGTCTGGTAATAGTTCCAGGCCGCAAAGTGGCCCTCCAGCACATCGACGCCAATACCGCGAATTTCCTCCTCTGCTACCGATACAGACAGCGTAGTGAGATCCTTCGCTGTAATTCCCGCATCCTTGAGCTGCTTGAAGAAGGCAACATTGCTGTCTCCGTTAAGCGTATTGAAGACGACATCCGGCTTCGCCGCTTTAATCTTGCTTATAATCGTCGCATAATCCGTGTGGCCCAGCGGGGTATACTCCTCGCCTGCAAGCTCGCCGCCTTCGGCTTTCAGCTGTTCCTTAATAATTTTATTGGCTGTACGAGGGAACACATAATCAGAGCCGAGCAGGAAGAATTTCTTCCCTCTGTTCTCAAGCAGCCAGGTCACTGCCGGAACGATCTGCTGATTCGTCGTTGCGCCTGTATAGAAGATATTCGGCGATGCCTCCAAGCCTTCATATTGAACAGGATACCAGAGCAGCCCATTCAGTTCTTCGAATACAGGGAGCATTGCTTTGCGGCTTGCGGAGGTCCATCCTCCGAACACCGTTGCAACTTTGTCCTCTGATATAAGCTTGCGTGCTTTTTCTGCGAAAGTCGGCCAGTCCGATGCGCCATCCTCAACGACAGGCACGAGCTTTTTCCCAAGCACGCCCCCTTTGGCATTAATCTCATCGATCGCCATCATTTCCGCTTCCTTAACAGAAACCTCGCTGATCGCCATCGTACCGCTAAGCGAGTGGAGGATACCGACCTTGATCTCGCCGTCTCCACCGCCAGCCCCGCTGGTTTCCGTTGTACCCTCACTTGTCGACCCCTTGTTGTCATTGCTGCAGCCTGCTAATGCAATACAGAGTGCTACCAGTAGTAAAGAAAGGCTTTTCCAAACATTTTCTCTCATTCTCCCACTCCCCAGGCTATTTTTTTCTCTATTCCGAACGTTTCGCACATCAAGCGCTCCTTTGTTCGTTGATTCATTATAGATTCACGATCTCTTACATGTCAATATATATTACATCAAATTGTGGATATTCTTGTTTTTTAGTGGCGCTTCGGTTATTTTTATCGATATAAATAACATATACTTAACATAAATGATGGATTTCGTCTCTTTTTGTCTTGAAATGACGAACTTTCTGCGCCACATATGACATATATGTAACATAGTCGGACTGTGGAGACGAGGCTTCATTTTAGTGACTGACCCGACGACAACGAGGGAAGCCTGCGTAGATGCAGGAATTTCGGTTAAAAGAAGCCCTGGAAGGCAGAATGCCTGCGATCATGCAGGAATATGCAGCGGAAATGATTGATAGGGGCAAAAAACAGAAAAATGCCTGCACTTTGGCAGGCATTTCAATTTTAGCTATCCAGAACGAGAGAAAGCCTGCATTTTCGCAGGCATGTTCGCCGTTTATGGGCACGCTCCGCTGCACCGGAGGTGTTCGCACCGTGCTCGCAGATGCCAGAGCGGTGCTGCGCTGTATGACAGCGGTCGGGTATTTCAACAGCCTGCCACTACAAAGTGGGTTTCGGAGGCTTAGACGACTCTGCCTCCATCTTAAACGAATTGAATACACACGGGCGCCGCCCCATTAATAATGTGACTCGTCTCCAGCAGTCGCCCTGTTTCCGGATCAATGCGAAACACAACGACCTCATGGGTATCCTGGTTAGCAGCAAGCAGAAATTGATCATCCGGTGCAAGGGCGAAATTTCGCGGTATCCGCCCGCCGCTTGGCACGTGCTCCACCAAGGCCAACAGCCCCTCGTCATCGATTCGATACACTACAATACTGTCATGCCCGCGATTAGAAGCATAGAGATAACGGCCACATCCCGTCACATGGATATCTGCGCTTGTATTCTCACCATCGAAGGATTCTGGCAGCGCTGAGATGATCTGTATCCTTACAAGCTCAGAATCCTCAGCACGGAATGAATAGACAGCAACCGTACAGTCGAGTTCATTCAGCACATAGAGAAGCCTGCCGCCGGAATGAAAAGCAAGATGACGCGGCCCTGCTCCTGAAGCGGTCACCGTCTCCCTGTGAAGGATCAGCTTTCCCGCTTCGCGATCAAGCCGATAATGCACGAGCTTGTCGATTCCGAGATCGGCCACAATCACATAGCGGTTAGATGGATCCATGATAGAGGAATGAGGGTGCGCCTTCTCCTGACGGTCGCTTCGGGGACCATGGCCTTCGTGGGCGACATTGTCAGCAATAGGCCCAATGGAGCCATCCTTTTCTACGCGATATAACACCACATTGCCGCCGAGATAGTTCGTAACGACAAGGAATTCCTCCTCCCCGTCAAGCATCACATGACAGGGCGCGGAACCATACGTTGTGCGCTTATTAAGCAGAATAAGCTCTCCGCTGCTCTCGTGAATAGCGAAGCTTGCGACAATTCCATCGCCATCAGACGCTTCGCTAACCGCATATAAACGCGTCCTATCACTGTTCAGTGTCAAGAATGAAGGATTAGCGATACCCGCCATCCCGAACCGCTTCTCCAGCTTGCCTTCATCATATTGAAACCGATACCCTGTTATCCCTTCTTCATCCTTCGCAGCGTAAGAGCCGACATACAACAACCTTTCCTTCATGCAGCCTTCCTCCTTCAATGGCATTCTTCTTATCCACTCACTATTACCCTTCATATGCACAGCAATCATCTCATTGATAAAAAAGAAGACAAGCCGTTCCGATTACCCGGAGGGCTTGTCCTACTTGCCTTGCTTGTCCCGCTTATCTTGCTTGTTATCCTGCTGAATCGTGAATTATTTCGTCTCTTCAGCCTTCTCATCCGTCTTGCCCGTATTGTCTTTGGCCGCATCATCCGTTGCAGGCGCTTCTTCTTTCGGCAGATTGATCTTTTCAATCAGACCTGGAAGCTCCTTCGTCATGAACTCGTTCATTCTCTCTGAAGCAATTGCCTGTCTCAGGCTGTTCTTCGCTTCTTGAGACAATTTATCAAACGCTTGTTCTACGCGCTTCTCTACTTTAATTACGTGGTAACCATCCGACGATTTAACCGGATCGCCGATTTTTCCAATCTCTTGCTTGAGGGAAGCTTCTTTGAATTCCGGTGTCCAATTGCGGGCTTCTACATCCTCATACAGACCGCCATTATCCTTGGAGCCTGGATCTTCCGAATATTGCTTGGCGATCGCATTCCAGTCGCCGTTCGCTTCCAGCTTGCTTTTCACTTCCTTGGCGATTTTCAGCGCCTCTTCATCCTTGCGCACTTCTGCGCCGGTTTCTCTCTCGGTTGTTTTCACCAGAACATGACGAACACTTACAATACTGAATTCAGCCTTGGCTTTCTCGTATTGCTTCTTCACATCATCATCTGAAATTTTGCTATCCTGATCCTTCGTCACGCTGATGACCATTTTGTAGAAATTTTTCATGTCGTCACCGGACAGGTTCGATTCTTCCACTTTCTTCTTCAGCTCTTCATTCGCTGCACGCTGCTTCTCGAATTCCGTGTAGAAGCCGCTAATTTCTTTTTCAATCTCTTCATCCTTCTTATCTCCAAGACGGCTGTTCAGCACTTTGTAGCCGATATACTGATTAAGAAGCTGCTCCTTGAATTGCGGAATTGTGAAATACATCTCTGAACCTGGCTGAAGAATACTGAAGAATGCCAGATACTTGTCGAATTCCACCTGTGTTACTGTTCCGTCCTTATAGGTCGCGATGACCTCTCCTTCGTCTTTCTTGCCGCATCCCGTCGCAAGCACGACGATAAGAAGAGCTGCCAGCGTAAGCAGGATCCCCTTCTTCCAAAAGTTAGTGCGCAACATCCTGTAATTCCCCTTTCGAATGGTTAGTATCTCTAATGTGAGTCAAGAACCGTTCCAGCAGCTCAAGCTTCTGCTCCATTGTAATGCCCTTTCCTCGCAGTTGAATCAGAGGGCATGGCTCATTGCCGGTTGAACGCTTGAACCGATTCTCGAATTGCAGACAGAGCTGATCCACCTTCTTCGTGTCCATGCGCTGCTTCTCGCGCTCTGCGAAACGCACGATAATATCGTCGCTGCGTCCGCTAATCTGCTCAATTCCGCATATCGCTCCGAACACCTTCAAGCGGGCTACTGCCAACAGATTGTCTACCGACTGCGGCAAATCGCCGAATCGATCGACCAGTTCCTCTCTAAGATCATCCGCTTCCTCGAACGATCTTATCGCCGCCACCTTTTTATATATCTCTATCTTCTGTATGCTATCGTAAATATAAGCTGAGGGCAAGTAAGCATCGATGCTCATATCGATAACCGTGCTCACTTCTTTCTCCGGCACCGCCTCATGGCCCTCCATATCCGCCTTGCGCTTGGCTATCTCATCTGCCAGCATCTGTGAATATAGATCAAATCCGACCGATGCGATGAAACCATGCTGCTCTGCGCCGAGCAGATTGCCTGCACCGCGAATAGACAAGTCCCGCATCGCAATCTTGAATCCGGAGCCGAGCTCTGTGAACTCCTTAATAGATTGCAGCCGCTTCTCGGCGACCTCCGTCAGCACCTTATCCCGCTGATAAGTAAAGTAAGCGTAGGCAATGCGATTAGACCTGCCAACACGGCCGCGCAGCTGATACAGCTGCGATAACCCCATTTTGTCCGCATCATGCACAATCAACGTATTCACATTCGGGATATCGACGCCCGTCTCAATAATACTGGTGCTCACAAGCACGTCCGACTCTCCATCCAGGAAGTCAAGAATCGTCTTCTCCAGCTCCTGCTCGGACATCTGACCGTGGCCGACCGCTACACGCGCATCCGGCACCAGCATATTGATCTGCTCCGCCATCTGTGTAATGCCCTGGACACGGTTGTACAAATAGTACACCTGGCCGCCCCGCGCCAGCTCTCGCTCAATCGCTTCACGAACGAGGGACGGGCTGTATTCAACGACATAGGTCTGAACCGGGAACCGGTTCTCCGGCGGCGTCTCAATAACCGACAGATCACGCACACCCAGCATAGACATATGCAGCGTGCGCGGAATCGGCGTTGCAGTGAGCGTCAACACATCGACATTCGTCTTGAGCCGCTTGAGCTTCTCCTTGTGGGATACGCCGAACCGCTGCTCCTCATCGACGATAAGCAGGCCGAGGTCTTTAAATATGATATCCTGTGACAGCAAGCGGTGCGTTCCAATTACGACATCAACTGTGCCTGCCTTGATGCCCTTGATCGTATCATTCTGCTCCTTCTTGGAGCGGAAACGGCTCAGCACCTGGATGTTGAACGGAAACTCGGAGAATCGCTCCTTGAACGTCTCGTAATGCTGTTGCGCCAAGATCGTCGTAGGAACGAGGATCGCAACCTGCTTCCCTTCGATAGCCGCTTTGAATGCTGCACGAACCGCTACCTCTGTCTTGCCGTAGCCGACATCACCACACAACAGACGGTCCATCGGACGGGCAATTTGCATATCCTTCTTGATCTCTTCAATAGCTCTCATCTGATCTCTGGTCTCGTCATACGGGAACATCGCTTCGAATTCCTGCTGATACGTCGTATCCGCACCGAAAGCAAATCCTGTCGTTGCCTGACGCTCCGCATACAGCTTAATCAGATCATCGGCAATATCCTGCACAGAAGAACGCGCCTTATTCTTGGCCCGTACCCAATCACTTCCGCCAAGCTTGTAGACCTTCGGATCCTTCTCCTCCGAACCGACATATTTCTGAATCATGTCGATCTGTTCAATCGGAACCGAGAGCTTGTCGCCACCCGCATACATGATATGGATGTAGTCCTTATGGATCCCGGCGATTTCAAGCGTGCCGATGCCCATATATTTTCCAATTCCGTGATTCTGATGAACGACGTAATCGCCGACCTTCAGCTCGGTATAGCTCTTGATTCGCTCCGCATTATCCAGCTTCTTGTCTACACGCCGCGCCTTGCGCTGCTTCTGCGAGAACATCTCGCCTTCCGTAATGACGACCAGATGAATCGAGGGCAGCTCGAAGCCTGATTGCAGATTGCCCTCAATCAAGACAGGCGGTTCAATGCCATAATCGTAGAGAACCCGCCGCATCCTGTCCATTCGCTCCGCATTGCCGGCCATCATCATCACATTGGCTCCGGATTTGCGCCAGCGCTCCATCTCCGCCTTGAGCACATTCATCTGGCCGTGGAAGTTCTGCATTGCCCGACTGACAACATTAAGAATATTCTGCGGCTGGGTATGTGGAATCTGCCGTAAGAAAAGAGACAGAAACACCGTCTGGAAGGGACGATGATAGAGCACATCATCCGACGGACAGGCCAGAACAAAGCCCGGCAGCGACTTCCCGTTCTGAAGCAAGTGCGTCGCCCATTCCGCTTCATCCCGCTCCAACTGCTTGCCCGTCTCGATCAGCCGCGTCGGTTCATCGTAGATGAGCAGCGTATCCTGCGCAAGATAATCGAATAGGGTCTGCCGTTCAGGATAAAGCAGCGAGATATATTTATAGATTTCCGGAAAATATTGATGCTGCCGCAGCTGCTCAATCTCGGCGCCTATATCAGCGCGCAGCCGGTCTTTAGCCGACCGGTCTGTCATCTTGAGCAGCTGCTGCTCCAGCAGCTCAGACGCATGCTGAGCTGCGCTCGCGAATCTTGGCGCATCCGCTGCCAGCTCCTGGCAAGGCGGCACGACATAATGATCCAGCTTATCGATCGAACGCTGCTCGATTGGATCGAACGTTCGTATAGAGTCGATGTCATCATCAAACCATTCAATGCGGAAAGGGTGGATCGTTGTCAGCGGATAGACGTCTACGATACCTCCGCGAACACTCATCTCGCCCTTGTTCTCGACTTTATCCACACGTGTATAACCAAGTCCGACCATCTGCTGCAGGAAGGATTCCATCGGGAGTGTCTCTCCCACACGAAGCTCAATTCTTGCGCCGGCCATCGCTCCGCGTACAGGAAGATAGCGCCGAACCCCGGAGAAAGGCACGACAACAACACCGCGAAACCCTTGTGACAGCTGGATAAGCACATCCATGCGCTGTGCGAGCGTTTCCGGACTTGATATCGCCGCTTCAGCTGCTACCAGCTCATTGGCCGGATAGAGCAGCACCTCGTCGGGGTTCAGACATTCCGCCAGATCCTCGGCAATCTTCTGAGCAGCGAACATATTATGTGTTACAACAACGATTGGCCTTGCTA
This sequence comes from Paenibacillus oenotherae, assembly GCF_019443105.1. Lineage (GTDB taxonomy): Bacteria > Bacillota > Bacilli > Paenibacillales > Paenibacillaceae > Paenibacillus_Z > Paenibacillus_Z oenotherae. Next base: position 24,684 of record NZ_JAHZIJ010000024.1, on the reverse strand, counting down.
ACTCTCGCACCAGCGCAGCAATCATCACTTGACGCGATGAGCCTGCGAGTCCGGATACAAGCTGTTCGCGCATCCCTTTTTGAATTCCGGATAAGACGGACTGGAAGTCTGTATCCGCGGCGTATGCCTCTAATAACGCTTTCAACGCTCTGGCACCTCATTTCATCCACAAGCCAAGTACGGTCATTTCTATGTCGACGGCAACCGTTCATCCCGTCACAAAAGGAGCCTCGGCCGTGCGCCAAGACTCCTCGCTGCTATTCATTCTTACCTTGCTTGCTACTGAAGGGGGCTTGTCACAAGCAGCAATTCTGGATTGCTTTCAAGCGCTTCGCGACAATAATCACACACAACCTTTACCGTGACATCTCCATTCGGATTATACGCTATTATATCGCTGCGTTCTTCAGGGGTCAAGAAATGGAAGCCAAGCTGCAGCTCCGATATTCCAGCGCTCTCGATCGATCCCATCGCCGTTCTGCAGTGCCGACAAATATAATTTACAGCCATATGTATGCCTCCTGAGCGGTTGTTATACCCTCAGTATGCCCGAACGTGCCCAATTCTAACGGTTGAATTTGGCCATCGTCTGGTCAAAAGGATTTTTCAGCGCAAACTCAAGGGAGTCGCAGGTATCCTCGATCATTGCCTTCACCTGGTCGCCTTCGCTTCTCGGGAAGTTGGCCAGCACATAATCCGCGATATTCATTCCTGGCTGCGGACGGGAAATTCCCATTCGCACCCGATTGAATACTTGCGTGCCCGTATGCGCAATGATGGACTTAATTCCATTATGTCCGCCTGCACTGCCTTGATAGCGGAGTCTGATTCTCCCGCACTCCGTATCGAGATCGTCATAGACTACAATCATATCGGCCAGGTCGGCCTTATAGTAGTCCATAAATCCCCTTACCGACTCACCGGATAAGTTCATATACGTCATCGGCTTAATCAGTACGACCTTTGTGCCAGCGACATTTCCTTCCCCGATCAGCGCCTTGCATTTACTTTGAGTTATGTTGATCCCATGCCGCTTAGCGAAGGCATCAACCGCCATGAATCCAATATTATGACGAGTCCCTTGATAAGTCGTACCCGGGTTGCCTAATCCGACAATCCATTTCATGCTGAAATTCATCTCCTAAAAGTTTATACGAGCTTCAACCACTGCCTGAAGCAGAGGCTTCTTTTGAACATGCAGACCTCTCTCCGTACAGCGATAGAGCTTGAAACCGTTGTGAGTTGCCGCTGTAATATGCAGCTTAAACGAAAAATAGCTCACTTTGCAAAAAAAATGATGAAATATTTTGTAATAATGCAACGAATCATCATTGTCGATTGTCATATCTATATAAACGGCATTGAGCCATACATTGAATTCAAAGGAGAGTTTTCGATGTATCTAAACGGTCAACTGATTTTTGATGACACGCATTTCGACGATCATCGCGAGTGTCATGTACCTATTCAAATTTATTTGCAGAAGGAGCACAGTGACATCGGCTTCATTGAACAGTATTGTTCGGACTACATCAAGGTCAATAATATTTTCTACGGTCGGAAGGAATATACCTTTGTTTCTCGCCCAGGCTATTAACAATAATTTTGTCATCAGACGAACTTATTCCTCATAATGCAATACAGGAAAGGGCTGCCTCGGCAGCCCTTTCCTGTATTTATCTTTTATCATTACGATGCTATTCGGTATGCACAGCGTCCATGTTCGCTTCCTTTGCTCGTTGGTCGGCTTCCACCGATTCCACCGCAGCGTCCTCAGCTTCTTCCTCTGTCAGGTCTTTCTGCGGCACAAGAACCGTTACCACCACCTGTTCAGCATCAATGCGGGTAGTGACCCCTTTAGGCAGCAACAGATCGCTAACGAGCAAGTTATCGCCCATTTGAAGTTCTGTCACATCAATTTCGATGGCCTCCGGAATTTCATTCGGCAAGCACTGTATCTCCAGTTCATGAATCATGAGCTGTAGGATGCCGCCCTCCCGAGCACCTTGCGCCTCACCTACAACTTCAATACGAACCGGTGTTTTCACCGTCTCATTCATATTAATCTGATGTAAATCGATATGAACGACACTCCGTGTCAATGGATCTCGCTGAACCTCCGTCAACATGACAGGCTGCTTGCCAACGCCAGGCACTTCTATTTCGAGCAGCGCATGGGGATGTGAACGCAAGAGGCTTAGAAGCTCCTTCTCATCTACTTTAATTGGCCTAGGAGTTTCTAGCTGCTTGCCGTATACGACACCCGGAATAACTCCTTGCTGCCGCAGCTTGTTCAATTGACCTTGTGTTCCTACAGTTCGTTCCTCGGCTCTTAGTGCAATAGCCATATATGAAACCTCCTTGTAAATCGAGTTCCATATATTCATACCCAATGCCAAGCCGAATTAAACAATTATTTCTGCCGCAGTTCCACGAGCAGCGCTTGAAGTCCGCATCCATCAGGCTGTACGAGATAGTCTGGCGGGTATGCGCCCAACGCCAGCGAGCGCTTCAGCTCAGCCTTGTGCTCGGCAGAAAAAAAATCCTGCGAAAGCGCAGGATTTTCGGCCAAAAGAAGCCCTAAGAGGTAGAATTGCTGCGATTAGGCAGGAATTTACGGCTGAATTGACTGATTAGGACAAATGCCAGTGAAATGCCTGCACTTTGGCAGGCATTCAGCCTTCAGCACGCCGGAACACAAGAAAACCTGTAGTTTCGCATGCTTGTTCACTGTTTATTGAAGCGCTGCCCTCAGCAGGATACAGAGATTTTCGAACCCCTACTACCGCCACAGCTGATTTGTTTGAAAACTCTCGCTCCTCTAACCGTCAAAGGCAGTGTTATCGTACTGCGCGAATCCGCTCCCGCCATAGGCGGTTACTGCACGGCGTTTCTGGTTCACTGCTACTTTAGACAGTTACTGCACGGCGTTCTGGTTCACTGCTACTTTAGACAGTTACTACACGGCGTTCTGGTTCACTGCTACTTTAGGCGGTTTACTGCACGAGTTCTGGTTCACTGCTACTTTAGACAGTTACTGCACGAGTTCTGGTTCACTGCTACTTTAGGCGGTTTACTGCAGACGTTCTGGTTCACTGCTACTTTAGACAGTTAATGCACGAGTTCTGTTTCACTGCTACTTTAGGCAGTTTACTGCACGACTTTCTACTTTACTGCTGCTTTAGGCGATTGCTAAGCTGCTTTTGGTTATTTACGTACTGCTCCGTGTTTAGCGCACCGCTTCTTCGTTTATGTGAATGCTACATGTTAGTGGTTCTTACTGTTCTCTTTCCTCGCCTTGGCGCGTCCGCGAAGCTTCTCCGCATAGCCAGGCTTATTCACTTGGCGCTCACGGGCGATAGCAAGATCACCGGCTTCTACGTCATGCGTGATCGTAGATCCCGCTACAACATAGGCGCCGTCACCCACCTTAATTGGCGCGATCAGATTGACATTGCTGCCAACGAACGCATTATCTCCAATCTCGGTCACAGCCTTATTGTAGCCGTCGTAATTGACAGTTATAGCGCCGCAGCCAATATTAACGTCCTTGCCGACCTTAGCATCGCCGATGTAGCTGAGATGGGACACTTTACTGCCATCGCCCAGCTCCGCGTTCTTCAGTTCAACGAAGTCGCCTATTTTGCAGCCCACACCCAGCTTTGAAGCAGGTCTGAGATTCGCATAGGGGCCAACCGCACTCTCATCTCCAATAACGGCCTCCACAGAGACAGAATGCTTAAACACAACACCGTTCCCTATGACCGTATCCGTGATGTCCGCTTGCGGTCCAATGATGCAGTCCTCACCAATAACAGTGCTGCCTCTGAGCACCGTGCCCGGGTAAAGAACCGTGTCAGAGCCGATAACAACGCCAGCCTCAATGTAAGTAGCAGCCGGATCAATGACCGTTACGCCATTCACCTGATGCTTACGCACAATACGCGCACGCATTAGCCCTTCAGCCTCTGCCAGACCGATGCGGTCATTAACGCCGATACCTTCAGCAAAATCGGAGGCGCAGTAAGCCTGTACCGTCTCTCCACCGCTTCTCATAATCTCCATGACATCGGTCAGGTAGAACTCCCCCTGCGCGTTGTCGTTCTTAACCTGCTTGAGCGCTTGGAACAGCTTCTGATTGTCAAAGCAGTACATGCCCGTGTTAATCTCGCTGATGAGCGCCTCCTCAGGCGTGCAGTCCTTCTGCTCCACAATACGAAGCACGGAGCCTGCATCATCACGGATGATCCGGCCCAAGCCTTGCGGATTCGGCACAACTGCGGTAAGCACCGTCGCTGCCGATTTCGTTGATAGATGCAGATCAAGCAAAGCTTGAATCGTCTCAGACGTAACAAGAGGCGTGTCCCCGTACAGAATTACGGTCGTTCCCTCTTCATTGCCCAGCAGAGGCTCTGCCTGCTGTACAGCATGTCCTGTGCCCAGTTGCTTCTCCTGGAGCGCAAACTCCGCACCGTCGCCGATATAAGCCTGTACCGCTTCAGCCCCATGGCCCACTACAACAACCGTACGTTCGCACCGGGCCTCTTGCACGGTCTGCAGAACATGGCCAACCATTGGTTTGCCGCATACCGGGTGGAGCACCTTATATAGTTTCGATTTCATCCGCTTGCCCTGTCCTGCAGCAAGCACGATCGCCATCATTTTCAATTCAAGTCCCTCCTGGTTCAACGAGCTGCCCTCGTAAATTCTCTATTGAATATAGCCTATTCGGGAACAAAAGAAAAGAGAGCCAAAAGGCTCCCTTGTTCTTCATGAACCGAATCTATCGATTCACGGTACTTATTCAGTTCCAACTCATGTGCTCCTAGATAACGTCAATTACGCTCCTTCTTCAATAACTTCTTCTTCCGTTGCCGCACGCTCGTATTCAGCGAGTACTGCAGCTTGAATCTTCTCACGGGTAGTCGAAGAAATAGGATGGGCGATATCGCGGAATTCTCCATCAGGAGTCCGCTTGCTGGGCATTGCTACAAACATTCCATTGTTACCGTCGATTACACGAATATCGTGAACGACAAATTCATTATCAATGGTAATGGAGGCAATGGCCTTCATGCGCCCTTCGGAATTTACACGGCGGAGTCTGACATCGGTAATTTGCACTTATGTTCACCACCTTTGCCTATCGAAGACTTGGTGTATAATTCCACATTCAGATGCAAAATCCTTCATGTTTTTGGTAAAAACTTGCTCGTTTTTAAAATATTTTTTTCCAGTTTAGCCATTTCGATTAGATTCGACTTTTATTCGACTTCAATCGATACAATCAGCTCTATTTCGACAAGGACGTCTTTGGGCAACCGCGCTACTTCTACGGTAGAACGGGCTGGCTTGTGGTCACCAAAATACGATGCATAGATCGAATTCACAGCCCCAAATTGGTTCATATCTTTAATAAAAACTGTCGCCTTGGCCACATCGGAGAACGTCGCTCCCGCTTCAGCCAGCACAGCCTCCAAATTGCGAAATACCTGATGCGTCTGCTCCTCAATTCCACCCTCTACAAGCTGTCCGTCGGCATCCAGTGGAATTTGTCCGGAAGTGAACAACAGATTGCCAAGCTTGATCGCTTGCGAATAAGGTCCAATGGCAGCTGGCGCCTTGCCCGTGGATACGATTTGCGGTTGATGTTTCATGATCAGTACATGCCTCCTCTGAAATTTTCATCTTCACTAACCTGAATTAGCCTAGCCAAAAAAGTTCCCCGGTCTAATTGCCGTTTGCTTCGTCTTCATATCGACCTCAGTCAAATTCGCCAAGGAAACATAATCCTCCAGCAGCCTCTCCTCGGTTCCGACCTCGGCCGATTCGACGAATACGCCTACGCCTGCTACTGTCGCATTGAATTCGTACAGCAGGTCCATCATGCCTTGTATCGTGCCGCCCGCCTTCATGAAGTCATCAATGATAAGCACGCGGGATTGCTCTCTGAGCGCTCTACGGGCAAGTGACATCGTCTGGATGCGCTTGTTGGAGCCGGATACATAATTAATGCTGACTGCCGAGCCTTCCGTTACCTTATTGTCCCGCCTTACAATTACAACCGGCAGGTTCATGCAGGCTGCTGTAGCGTAAGCAAGCGGTATTCCCTTCGTCTCCACTGTCATAATGACATCGATATCCGAAGATGCAAACGCGGTTGCAAACATACGCCCCACATCGGCGAGCAGACCAGGCTGTCCCAGCATATCGGTCATATACAAATAGCCGCCTGGCAGCACCCTCTCAGGCTGCTCCAACTGGCGGCAAACGTCTTGTATAATCGACAACGCTTGATCCCGATTCATCTTGGGCGTATATTTGACGCCTCCGGCAGCGCCGGCATGCGTCTGGAGCTCACCGAGCCCCTCATCCTCGAATACTTCTTTTATGATAGCAAGATCTTCACTGATCGATGATTTCGCAGACTGGTAACGATCAGCAAAAGCTGTCAGTGAAATTAACGTATGGGGGCGGGTAAGCAGGTACTGTGTCATTTCTACTAACCTAGCGCTTCGTTTCAACTTCTTCACGATGTTCTCCCCTTAGCTAAATCCGAATAATATAATGACAATATACCATTTTCATACGGATTTAATCAAGGACAACGTCCCATTCATGTTAGCATTCTTACCACATACACTTCTTTACAGAAACCACGCAGTCCATTGTATATCCGGGACACCTTCGCTTCCTTGCTGACAAGACCGAATACGGTCGGCCCGCTGCCGGACATCAGAACACCATCAGCCCCAAGCCGCTGCATAATTTGCTTCAGCTGAAGCACCTCCGGGTAGTACTGCAGCGTGACCGTCTCCAGCACATTGCCCAGGTTGCTAATAATGCCGGGGAATGAACCGCTCGATATTGCCGACAGCATCGCTGCGGTGGAAGGATGCTGCTTCAGCTCTGAAGCGCGAAGCTTGCCATACACATCCGCCGTCGAAACGTTGATTGGCGGCTTCGCAAGAATGACCCAGCATTGCGGGGGATTATTAATCCGCTCCAGCTTCTCTCCGCGCCCTCGCGCAATCGCTGTGCCGCCTGTCACGCAGAATGGCACATCAGAGCCGAGCTCGGCTCCGAGCGTGCACAGCTCGTCCTCCGAGATGCCAAGCCCCCACAGCCGATTCAAGCCTCTCAGCGTCGCCGCTGCATCGCTGCTGCCGCCTGCAAGGCCGGCTGCCACCGGAATCTTTTTGTCCAGATGAATATAGACCCCTTTGCGGACGTCATAACGATCCTTAATCAGCTTGGCCGCTTGAAAAGCCAGATTCTTCTCATCCAAAGGAATATAGCCCGCTTGGCTCGATATGATGATCGTGTCGCGCGGAAGCTCTTCCATCTCAAGACGGTCAGCCAAATCGACCATCGTCATTATCATTTCCACTTCGTGGAATCCATCTTCGCGTTTGCGCAGCACATCAAGCGATAAATTGATTTTGGCCGGCGCCTTCTCATAGACCTTCATTCATCTTCACCCGTTCGGTTAATCTTCAAATCTGCAATCCTTTCTTTATATATTAACAAAAGGACATAAGAAAAGCTAAGATGTCCTTCTGCGCTGCTCCCGCACACGCCTGAACATCTTAGCTTAATGATCCAATCGATCCTTTATTGCCTGTAGGAACTGAATTGTCCCGCCTGCTGAATTTGCTGCTGTACATAAGGAATATTCCCTGCATATTGCCCTGCTTGAAGCCCCGTCTGAGGCTGGCTGGCCTGCGATGGCTGCTGTGCCGCTTGCTGCGGCGGCTGGGCCCTATAAGACGCAGGCTGAGGCCGCGCAGCAGACTGAGCATAGGTGACAGCCTGGGACTGCTGCTGCACGTTCTGCTGCGCTGCTGCTTGCTCTGCAAGCTGAATCGCCCGCTTGACCATATTTCCTGCGTCCTTCGCCTTTATGCCCCCCCAGCCCTCGCGCTGAATGGTGTCATAGAATCCAAGGTCCTTCGCCAGCTCGTTCTTGAGCTGCTCACTCATGAAGCTTCGGCGTCTGCGGCTCATATCATACATCCTCCTTCGTCCAATGGGTTGCCATTAGTATGTGTTAAATCCGGTTTCTCATACAGCAGGCGCGGTTCTTCGTCCCATGGACAGAAAAAAAGAGCACAGCCTCAAGCAGCCGCACTCCCATTGTATTGCCTTGCAATTATTTGTGGTTACTGCAAAAACGAAATGCGCACCTGACCATCATCGCTATCTACAGTCACTTCAACCGACTCGGTTAAAATATCCGCATAGCTATAGGAGACCCGTTTAAAAGCATGCTGCTCCTGGTCGAGTTTGACAATGAAAACAGAAGGGTAGATTTCTTCCAACACACCGGTCCGTTCGATGGTCTTTCGGCGACCACCGTTTGCTCGAAGACGTATTTTGGAGCCGACATGGGCTTCCAAACTGCGTTTGATCTCCAACAGCGCATTTTTTGCCATTATCCACTACCACCTCTTTCCTTGTCCATTATAACCAAAGAGGTGGAGTTTGTCAAAAAATTATTATTATAACAGCGAACCAAATATGTTGTCAATAAATAAAAAGCTATTTTTTTCGGTTGTATGAATATTCCATCCGTAACAAGGCATATTATAAAGTTGCTTTTACACCGGACAACGTCTTGGGCTTAGGCAAACCGACCCGATATTTGCCAAGCGTCTCAATACCGCCGACTCCGTCAATACCGCTAATTGTGCCCTGAATGACATCCGAAAGGTTGATTGTCTCCCGGATTGACGTGTAGCTCGCCTTGATAGCCACGTAGACAGGATCAAGAGCATGGATGAGAACACGGCCCGGCGAACTGGCAAAATTAGACCCGGTCTGCAGCAGCGCTTCATAATGGGACTGACAGGCGCCTGCAATGACGATGAGGCCATCACGATTCTTCTCATACTCCCGGGCAACCTTCACTGCATTAACGAAATTCTGCGAATTTTTGTAGCTGGTTAAGCTGTACAGATCCTTGCTTATCCGGTTCTTGAGCACGCCGTCATGACCGGTAATCACAATAATATCCGGTTTCAACTGCAGAAGCAGCCGATAGACCATATCCGGCATTTGCGACTCATGCACATGAAGTCCATAAGCAGGCACACGCATCTGCGTGTACAGCTGCATGCTTTTCTTCAGATAGTTGCTGTCCCCGTCCAGATGAAGCACTTTGCCCGGCACTTCAAAATACGGCTGGTTCTGATTCGAAGCCCGCCGCAGCTCGCTCTCATTCTGCTGCACCTGCTGTTCACGCTGCTCGCGCATCCGCTGCATCGACTCATCAACTTTGATTCGCACTTGTTTCGCTGCACCCGTAACTTCCGGATCACGGACAACGGACAAGTCGGGAATCGGCGCGTCTGCTATCAGCCGGTAGTCCGTGCCCTTAATTACAGCTGCTTGTTGATGTTGATCTATGGTCGCAATGCGAAAAATCACGTCCCCGCCGTATGATTTACGGACGACCAGGTCCCCTTGCTTCATGGGCAAATCACCTCTTCGTCTATCTTATGGGCTGACAGGGCTAATGGTGCATCACTCTACTCTGCAAGGTCAAAATAATAGCTGCCCGCAACGGTACAAAGCAGCGCTTTGAACCATTGTCAGGCAGCTAATATGTTCTAGGCCTCCGGCAAGCCCGCATCCAGGAGCGCACGGCTGAGGAGGGCATACTCCGCTAGCGACAGCGTCTCGCCCCTCCGCGACGGATCAATGCCGCAGCTCACAAGCAGCGGTCCCAGGGACTCGCGATGAGCTTTGCCGACGAATGCCGTCAAATTGTTAGCGATCGTCTTGCGGCGCTGTGCGAAGCAGGCCTGCACTGTGCGGAAGAAATGAGCCTCATCAGCTACATCCACAGGCGGCTTGTCCCGCACAGTCAGCTTGATAACCGCAGAATCGACATTAGGCTGCGGGATGAAGACGGTGTGCGGCACGATGCACACTAGCTCAGGCACACAATAATACTGTACGGCGATACTGAGACTGCCGTATTCTTTGCCCCCAGGCTTGGCGGCCATCCGCTCTGCAACCTCCTTCTGAATCATGACGACGATATGCTGGAGCGGCAGCTTCTCCTCCAGCAGCTTCATAAGGATAGGAGTCGTCACATAATAAGGCAGGTTGGCCACAACACTCACACCGCTTAGACCAGCGAACTGCTCCGCTATAAGCGCCTCCAGATCGAGCTTGAGCACATCACCGTGCTCAACATGCACATTTGGCGCATCAGCGAGTACATCACGCAGAATAGGGATGAGACGGTTATCGATCTCCACAGCGGTTACACGGCCAGCAGCTTGCGCCAGCTGCTGCGTTAAAGCACCAATACCAGGACCGATCTCCAGCGCCCCCTTCGACTCATCCAGCTCGGCAGCAGATACGATCTTGCGCAATATATTCTGGTCGATCAGGAAATTCTGTCCGAGACTCTTCTTGAATGAGAAGCCATACTTCGAAATAATATCCTTCGTTCGCTTGGGCGTCCCCACATCAGCTTGTGCAGACATCGCTCCCGCTTGGCTGCTCCTCTTGTTATCGGCGGCTGTATCTTCAACTCCGCTTCCGTCCATTATACTGCTCCTCCTTCGAGCTCACGCTCCATCTGTTCATATGCCCGCAGAAATTCCTCTCTCGTGATTCGGAATACCGAGCAGCGCTTATAGAACTGCTTGCCATTGGCATAGCCGATGCCAAGCAGCTTGCCCATCCTGAGACGCCTGTCCGATGCCTGAGGATGGACGAGCAGCCCCGCGGCCATCAGATCGTCCATAGATATCGCCAGGCCAGCCTCGTCCCCCTGAGCCTCCTCCGAGATCGTCTCCGTGCGCACATTAGCCAGCGCTCTCCTGATGGCTTCAGGTGATGCGTTCTCCACGCCGATATCACCCTTGTACAGCGCATCCTCCTGAGGCAGGAACGCATGCTTGCAGCCTGGGACATGCCGCGAGACAATCTTGCGAATGCGTTCGCCTGCATGATCCGGGTCCGTAAATATAATAACGCCGCGGCGTTCCTGTGCCAGCTTCACCCGGCGCAGCACATCCTCGCCAATAGCTGAGCCGCCAGTCTCAATCGTTTCGGCTTCGACAGCACGTTTAATCGCGACCGTGTCGTCCTTGCCCTCAACGACAATGATTTCCTTCATCATCTCCACCATTCATTCCCTTCAGACAAACATACAAAAAGAAGAGGCATCGCCTCTTCTTATGATGGCATATTTAGGTTTGAATTACGATATGAATAAATCACAGCTTTATCGTGACATTATATGGAGTCTGGCTTCTTCGGACCGATAACGTACACGGTATATCCCCGCTTGCGGCCAAACTTCTCAGCATACGATTCACTGTCGAAATACACATCGATCTTGTTCCCTTTAACAGCACTTCCCGTATCCTCTGCACGACGGAAGCCGATACCTTCGATGTAGACCCACCAGCCAATCGGAATGACCTTAGGATCAACAGCGATCGTACGTCCCTCTTGAACACGCGCACCCGATGCGGTAATGCCATATTGCGGATGTTTCTTCCCCTTGCCCGTCGAAGCCACACCAGCCGAATAAGCTGTTAGTGTTACGTTCGACAGCACCTTCTTCGCCTTCAGGTTCTTGCCGCTCTTCGTTAATGTCGAGACGCTGGGAGACTTGGAGCTTAATACCGTTACCTTAGGCTCCAGCTTCTTCGTTCCGACAGCAACGATTTTATTCACCGAAGGGGTCTCTGTGGACTTGGTAACAAGCGTCTGAGAGATGAGAACTCCGTCAGCAAAAACACTTTCGAACCGCTTGCGGATCGTCCCCTCTTTGCCGGCCTGCACCATCTTCTCTTTACCCTTTTCTAGCTTGGGGTCTTCCTTCTTCACAATGGAGAAGGCTACTTTGTGCTCACTTTCGGAGTACTTCTTATCGATACGGATGACCGTTACGGTCATATTCGGTTCGATTGCAGCACCCAAGGAAGGGAACACTTTGTCTAGATTGCGTATCGATATGTCAGCTTGATCGATCGCCGCCTGAACCGTTCTTTCTGTCGTGTACAACGTTCTTACCTTGCCGTCAGCCTTCACGACCAGCGGATATGCTTGGTCGATTACAATTCGGTCGCCGTCCTTAACACCCGCATTAAGCGGAATGGACACTTTATCGTGCGGTCCGATCTTGATGGCTTGTTCATCCAGTAGGCGTTGAAGGACCCATTGCTTTGTCGTAACAATGGTTTCTTGTCCGTTCACTACTACGGATACGCTTTTGTCAGCCGTTCCGTACAACAACACCAGAAACATGAAAGTCATAGCGATTGAGATCATAGCGCTTAGTACAATTAAACGCAAGTTCTCATGCTTCCATCGCAATGCGAAAGACATGCTGGATGATCGTTTACCATGGGTGTCCTTAAGCTGGAGTGCGCCCACTTCTTCGGTCCTCCTTCATAGCCCCGCCGTCGAATTTGCATGATTACATTTGACGGTACTATTTGTAGTTTGTTAGCGTGCAAGCACGCTACTCCTATTTTCCTCCCTATGCTCACCTCCATGTAACACCCTATGTCGTCGCTTTACGTAATATTCAAAAAATAAAAGAAGCCCGACGACAGAGGATCTGTTTCGTGGCTTCCCATAATGACATATAGGAACATGGATTAGATGCACGAGGTTGATCTCTCTTATTTACGCTGACGAGGTTAGCTGTCGGATTCGGGCGTAAGAGTCGCCCTATTCGCTATGACGCTATAACTGAAGCTGCGCCACTCGCAAAATTCACCCCAAGATAGGAATTCAATGTTGACAACTACTCGCTCATGGCGAAAGTCTTGCACACTTGGTTCCCCCGCTCTCCGATCCGGAGATTAAGCGTTATTGGAAAAGGAATACAGGTATTGATATGCTCTGAGATGAATGATACCGTCTTTTACGCCTCATTGTAAAGAAGCGATTAATGACGATTTTAACGAATTTTTAGGAAAATCGCGTCAAAAACAAGCATTTTCTCGAACCAAAATCAGTTTTTTCACCGGAATAGTCCCAAATCCTTGCTTTCAAAGCCGTTTTCAGGAGATGTTAAAACATTTCTTTGCATTTTCGCTCGTTATTTTTGAAATTTCTTCCACAGTTTTGCCTGTTATCTCCGCTGCCGCTTCTGCAACAAGACGAACGTAAGCGGACTCATTTCGCTTCCCTCTAAATGGATGCGGTGCCAAATAAGGGGCATCTGTTTCGATGAGAATCCGATCCAGAGGAACCTGCCTGAGAACCTCCTTGGGTACTCTTGCATTCTTGAAGGTGACCGGCCCGCCGAACGAAATATAGAAGTTCATGTCGAGACATTTTTTAGCCGTTTCCCAGCTGCCCGAGAAGCAATGCATCACCCCTCCGACATCTTTCGCGTTCTCTTCCTTCAATATATGTACGATATCCTCGTGGGCATCGCGGTTGTGGATAACGATCGGCATGCGCTTGTCTCGGGCAAGTCTGATCTGCTCACGGAACACCCGTTGCTGGACATCCTTCGGCGAGGTGTCCCAGTGGTAATCCAGACCAATCTCGCCGATGGCAACAACCTTCTTATGATCGCACAAGGAGGCAATCCAATCGAGATCCTCCGGAAGCATAGCGATGCTATCTACCGGATGCCAGCCCACAACGGCATAGATGAAATCATATTTCTCGGCAAGTGCCATTGTTGTCGGGATGGTCTCCCGGTTAAAACCGACATTAATGAGCGTCTCGATACCCGCAGCGCGGGCTCTTTCGATAACCTCCTCACGATCCTCGTCGAATTGATGGGAATCTAGATGGGTATGCGTATCAATTAACATGAGTGAAGAAGCTCCTTTCTACATAAAACCAAAAAATTCGCGGATATGCGGCTTCATTTTATGTGCTGTTTCACGAAGCGGCTCCTCAGGGTAATACAGATGGTATTTGCCTTGATGAAGACCTGTGATAGAACGAATAATATCGGATTTGGCCGAAATTTCGGACAGTCCGTCCTCATTGTCCAGCAGAAGAATTGGAGGCTTCTCATTCTCTGCTGCCCGCGTCCCCCGGCGATATACATCATACGGCATATCGTATGGAAAGTCGATTTCCAGGTGATAGTCGGGATTGAGTCCGATGGCAATGAACTGTTCGCGTATTTCCTCCCACAGCTCATCATCAGCATTATCCATTGCTACATATTTATATAACCTCCGATGCAAGAAACGCCTGCACAGATCAGACAAGAGCATATCGGACTCGCCACTCCATTGCATGAAGGCGGTCTGGACGAGCGCTTCATCCAGGGAGAGGTAAGCTTCTACATCCAGCGTGCCGTCCAGCAGCTGAACGAGCGGCCCAATCATCCATTGAAATGTGTAACCACCCCCGTATAGCTCTTTCGCTCTGCGAAATATTTGCCTAAGTATGATCTCCGAGCTTCGGGTCACAGGATGAAAGTATACCTGCCAATACATCTGATAGCGCGACATCAAATAATCTTCAACGGCGTGCATCCCGCTTTCCTTAACTACAATCCGTCCTTGATGCGGTCTAAGCACGCGGAGAATACGATCAAGATCAAAGGTGCCGTAATTAACACCGGTAAAATAAGCGTCCCGCAGCAAATAATCCATCCGGTCGGCATCCATCTGACTGGATACCAGGCTGATTACAATGGGCTGATGATACGTCTTGCGTATGACCGCTGCAACCCGCTCCGGTAAGCTTGTATCGAACTCGCGGAGCACTGCATTCACTTCTGTATCTTCTAATAAGATACGACAGGTCCAATCCTCATGATGAGTGTCGAATACCTCCTCTATAGAATGAGAGAACGGGCCGTGGCCAATGTCATGCAGAAGCGCCGCGCAGAGGGAGACGAGCTTCTCCTCCTTCGGCCAGTCCGGATAGCCGCTGCGTTCGAATTGCGAAATGATTTTGCGTGTAATCTCATATACACCGAGCGAATGAGAGAAGCGGCTATGCTCCGCACCATGGAAAGTAAGGTACGAGGTTCCGAGCTGTCTGATCCTCCTAAGTCTTTGAAACTCTTTCGTATTAATGAGATTCCAAATCGTCTGATCCTGGACATAGATGTATTTGTGTACCGGATCTTTGAATACTTTCTCTTCTGCTAACGGTCGCTGCTGCTGTTTCGACATTTTAAGCCCTCCTTCGTTCAATTTTTCGACACACATGTCGATTATTTGTCGAATGATGTCGTTTTTCCATTTCCAAAACACACGCTGATGTTGTACTCTAAATGATGTGCATTATACCTTATCACCCTTGATTACATGAGGAAAATTGGTGTTTTTTGCTTGTAAATCTAGGTTGACTATTATGGGAAACGTTGGTATTATAGAAACAAGAACTTAATAGAATTTTGTCGAATCGTGACGAATTAAGGAATCTGAGAGGGGACATGATAGATCATGATGAAGTCCACTGGTATTGTCCGTAAAGTTGATGAGCTGGGCCGTGTAGTTATTCCGATCGAATTGCGCCGTACGCTGGGTATCGGAGAGAAAGATGCACTTGAGATTTATGTAGATGGCGAGCGCATCATGTTGAAGAAATATGAGCCTGCATGCATCTTCTGTGGCAATGCTGAGAACGTTTCTTACTTCAAAGGAAAGATCGTTTGTAACGTTTGTTTATCAGAAATGCCTACACCTGTCACAAAATAAGAGACAAATCCAGAATTATAGGTTATAATACATTTACCGCACTTGTTAATTCTAACCTTTTTAATACTCCTTACTGCCTTCCTGATTCTTGAACCCAATCAGGAAGGCCCTTTTTTTATTTCCTCATAATTTCATTATAGACATCCCGCTTAGGCAAGCCCCGATCCACGGCCGCACGTTTGATTGCTTCCTTACGGTCGCCCGTCTCCTCTTCATAGCGGCTGACATGTTCCGCAATATCCAGCTCCGACCACCACGGACGTTCGTCCTCATCAAGCCCAGCCGCATCTCGGTCAGATCCTTCACCTATAACCAGACAATATTCGCCGAGTGGAGAATGTTCGCTGAGCCATTCCAGGCATTCCGATATCGTCCCCCTTGCTGCCTCCTCATGCCGCTTCGTCAATTCTCTTACCATCGCAACTGGCCGATCGCCCCATTGCTCCAGCATGGCAGTCAAAGTCTTCACCACCCGATGCGGCGATTCATAGCAAATAATCGTTCCTTGCTGCTTCCGATTGCGCAGCAGCCATTCATTCAACCCTTTCCGCTCGCGTGGCGGAAACCCCAGGAAGGTGAACCGCTCCGTCGGCAATCCGGATATAATAAGAGCAGATAATGCCGCATTCGCTCCAGGAATCGGTACAACTGCAATTTCCCGTTCTACTGCTGCCTTGACCAGATCAACACCAGGATCAGAGATTGCAGGCAGACCGGCATCGCTCACGAGCGCAATGGATTGCCCTTCTTCAAGAAGACGAATTAATTCAACGCCGCTCGCCTCTTTATTATGCTCATGATAGCTGACCAGCCTGGTCGATATTTCGAAATGCGTAAGCAGCTTTCTAGTCTGCCTGGTATCCTCCGCGGCAATGAGACCTACCTCCTTCAGCGTGCGGATTGCACGGAACGTCATATCCTCCAGGTTGCCGATTGGCGTACCAACCAGATACAATGTCCCGCTCTCTCTTGTCACCTTCTCGCCGCCACTAGCTGTCATAAAGCTGCGCTGCACATTCATCATCATTCCCTCGTTCCCGGCTCATTGTCTCCGTAGTAGATTTTCATCATTTCCTCTGTATAATGCCTCTCGTGGGTATACACGATAAGCGGTGGCATAAGCCTTACCTCTGGCTTGCCGTCCTTGGCCGCCTCGATCAGAATCATATTCGCTTCCGCCCCCAGATAAGGATGGACGAATCGTATTCGTTTCGGCTCAAGCTTCCATTTTCGCATAGCCTCTATAATTTCAATCATCCGCGAAGGCCGATGCACCATGGAGACACGGCCACCGGGACGCACCAGCCGAGAGCAGGCAGCAACCATCTCATCCAGAGAACCATTGATCTCATGCCTGGCCATTGCAAAATGCTCATTCTCGTTCTGGTCACCGCTTCCGGCAGGCATATAAGGGGGATTGATCGTTATTGCATCATAAGCCCCATGGCCGGTCTGCTCATGAAACAACCGCAGATCGCCTTCACAAATGCGTATCCGATCGCCAAGCTTGTTCCACTCCACGCTTCGTCTTGCCATATCTGCAAGCCGCGGCTGAATTTCCACCCCATCAATCATCGCCTTTGTTCTCGTCGTCAAGAGCAGGGGCACAACACCGTTCCCTGTACACAAGTCAAGAATTCTTCCCTTCGGCGGTACACCTGCGAATCGTGCCAGCAGAACAGCATCCATAGAGAAGCTGAATACCTCCCGGCTCTGAATAATGTGCAATTGATGCGTCAATAGATCATCCAGTCGTTCATTCGGCTCCAGCATAACTTCCATCGACATAATAACGTGATCCTCGCTTTCCTTGTTTAACTGCCGTTATGAAGGGGTTGTTATTCCCAGAATAAACGAAACTACAGGCCCCATACAAGCACAGCCCTATGCCTGAGCTTGTTAATTCCCCACACAAGCAAACAAGACTCCAATGAAGGAGTCTTGTTCACCTTACTCTTTATTAAGGAAGGAAAGACAGAATAGACAGTCGCCTTCCGTTCGCAAATGACCATAATACAAATTGCAAATATGAAATCCCTCATGATACAACCGGGCGAGATTATCGTGGCCCTCGCCAACAGCAGCGAAGTCTACTGGTTCTTCATCTGATATTTCTGCCGGCAGCGTATTGGCCGCCTTAGCATTCACGGCTACCGGTTCAGCTATGGGCTGATGGATCGCATTCTCGCGCTTTAATATTTTGCGGAGCTGCTGGTTTTCTATACTTAATCGCTGATTCTCTTCAAGAAGTGCTTTTACCTTCCCCTTCAGCGACCCAAGCTCACCATGCAGACTCCCCATATTCGACTCCAGCACATCCATTTGAGTAAAAATATCCTTTTTTCTCACATTCCCACCTCAAAAGACTGATCGGCTCTGGACTTGCTATTGCATTATTTAATTACAACATCGTCAAGCGACAGTTCCTTAGGCTTGCCGCCTTCGAATAGCTGGACATACACGGATTTCGAACCCGCATTAATTCCTGTTACTTTGCCTTCGCCATAAGAGGTAATAACTACCTTGCCGACAGCAGGCATCTCTTCACGAACACTTTCATAATTGTCATGCTCGTACTTGAGACAACACATAAGTCTGCCGCACAGTCCAGATATCTTGGTCGGATTAAGCGACAGATTCTGATCCTTCGCCATCTTGATGGAAACGGGCTCGAAGTCGCCAAGCCAAGAGGAGCAGCATAGTACACGGCCGCAAGGGCCGATACCGCCGAGCATCTTCGCTTCATCACGTACACCGATTTGGCGCAGTTCAATCCGGGTACGGAATACGCTGGCTAAGTCTTTGACAAGCTCACGGAAGTCGACGCGTCCTTCGGCTGTAAAATAAAAAATAATTTTATTGCGATCGAACGTGAATTCAACGTCAACCAGCTTCATCTTCAGCTGATGATCCTTAATCTTCTCCAGGCAAGTGGCAAAGGCATTCCGGGCTGCTGCCTTATTCTCCTCAACGATCTTGGCGTCGTTGTCACCAGCAATACGGATAACCCGCTTAAGCGGAAGGACAACATCCGATTCACCGACTTCTTTCTGTCCTACCACCACTTTACCGTATTCGATCCCTCTTGCAGTCTCGACAATGACATGCTGTTCCTTGTCGATCGGGAATTCAACCGGATCAAAGTAATAGATTTTGCCCGCTTTCTTGAAGCGGACACCAACGACGTTATACAATCAATCACCCCTCCTGTATACGGATTAGCAGTTGTTCAAGCGCTAGTTGTGGCGACACGTGCGCTCTCATCCGCTTGCCTGCTTCAAGCGTATACGCAATACAGTTGACCCAGCCTTCTACTGAGCGTGCGAATGCATGCTTGCTGATCCAATCAATCTGATCTATAAAAACGACTGCTTCTTGTCTTCCAGCTTGAAAATGAATCATGTCTTTATACCATAAAACGAGTAATGCCAACAGCAGCTGAGGCTGTTCGCCAAGATTCGTCTTGAAAACTTGTTGATGGGCGGACAGCATAGCCGCGGTGAATCGGGTTCCACTATCCTTCCCTAATTGTATCACTACGTTTCTCATTTCTGCAAACCCATTCTGCTGGATGATCTCCCGGCATGCCTCCAAGCCTGATGCGAGATGAACCGCTGCTCGGACAAGCAATTGCGGAAAGCCTTCCATGACCAATGTCTGCAGCATCGCTTCCGGAGCTAATGGTATAAAAGGTACTAATTGCGTCCTCGAGCGAATGGTAGGCAGCATCGCTTGTCCATTCTCTGTAAGCAAAATAGCCACAACCGATGATTGCGGCTCCTCCAGAAATTTCAGCAGACTGTTGGCAGCCTGCAGCGTCATCGTCTCTGCCCGCTGCATAATATACACCTTGCGCTGCGAGCCTGTATTTCGATAGGCCAGCTCCTTCTGAAGCTCACGGATCTGATCGATCTTAATCGAACTTCCGTCTGGTTCCAAGATATGGAGATCCAATTGATTGCCATGCTCGAACTTGCGGCATTCCAAACATTGACCGCAAGCGTCATCTCCGCCGCTGGTGCAGAACAACGCTTGGGCGAATGCACTTGCCATCGCCATTCTGCCGCTGCCCTGCGGACCGCTGAATAAATAGGCATGCGATACTTTGCCACTCTTCAGCGCATAGCGTAAAATTTGCTGTGCTTTGGGCTGCTTGGTTAATTCTGCAATGCTCATACAGCTCTTTCCCCTCCGAATACCACTGCTCGCTAGAAAAACAAATTGATCAGCATGCCGCGAATATCTCCGATCTTCCCAAGCAGCTCCATTCTGCCTTCCTCACTCTCAAGCAGTTCCTCACCCATCGCAATGAGAGTGGAATCCAGCTCATCAAGCAGCTTATACCGTTTCGTACGGCCTCGACGGTCAAATCCTCTCGTTTCCTTCAGCCCAACACCACGCCCCAGCGTATCCTCCAGAAACTGCTTCACCATCTGCCGGTAAAGCTTGAGCTCACGTACTGTCATAGAACGGGTAAGCCGTTCACCCTGATTATGAATATCCTGAAGCTTCTGCTGAAGCTGCTCCATCGTTCGCTGCTCATCTTGGTGGCTCATCACATCAGCGAAGTTTCTCGCCTGTACCGGCTTTGCGCCGATATCGGCCCGTGCACGATCTTGACCGAGAGGACGCCAGCCTGGATTAATCTTCATCGCTACTCACGCCCAATCAGAAATGTTCAAAGCGTTCAACAGGCACAACGAACACTGCCGCTCCACCAACCTGCACTTCAACCGGAAAAGGAATATAAGAATCTGTCGTACTGCCCATTGGAGATACCGGAGAAACGAGCTGATCGCGCACCTTACAGTTGGATTTGATAACCTGCATCACATCGGAAACGCGTTCATCTTCAATCCCGATCATGAACGTCGTATTACCGGCCCGCAGAAATCCACCTGTGCTTGCAAGCTTCGTCGCTCTGAAACCTTCACGAACGAGAGCATTAGACAAACGGTTGCTATCCTTGTCTTGTACGATCGCAATCACTAATTTCATCGGATACCCCTCCTGTTGAAATGAATGTACTATACTTGTTTGACATCGCCTGCTAATAATCCTTCAAATCGGGCAATTATGATCGCTACAGCATCATCTAATACTAGATTAGCCGGCCGATCAGCATCTATGGACACAATACGGTTCGGCTCACGCTGCAGCAGCTTCATATAGCCTTCCCGAACGAGCCTGTGGAATGCAAGACCCTCCAGATCCAGACGGTTGATCTCCCGATCTGACGCTCCATGAATACGAGCAAGTCCTGCCTCAGGCGAGATATCCATAAACAACGTCAAATCCGGCATTGCCCCTTCAACAGCGAACCGATTGATCGACCACACCTCATCAATGCCAAGACCTCGTGCGTGCCCCTGATAAGCCAGACTGCTGTCCACGAACCGGTCACATATAACGATATAACCTTCATCCAGCGCTGGTATCACTTTCTCAACCAAATGCTGTCTTCTTGCCGCCGCATAAAGCAGCGCCTCCGTCCTGGCCTCCATCGCTGTATTTGCTTTATCGAGAATAACGCCCCGAATCTGCTCTGCAATGGGGATTCCTCCAGGCTCGCGCGTAGTTATAACACGCAGCCCTCTTTCATGGAGAATACGAGCTACACCTTCTATTAAAGTTGTTTTACCGGCACCTTCGCCGCCTTCAACCGTTATAAACAATCCTATATTCAAACGAAGAACTCCTCTATCTCTTAATACCTCTATCATAACAAAGCCAACCATAGGCGTAAATGTCTAGCTATCCGCGATAACTGCTAATGACTGCATAGTTGGATCGGTGGCTCCTTGGCATCTTGCACCGTGCAGAGCAAGCTTCTGAATATAGGACACTGTTCTGGCCGTAATCGTTTCACCCTTATATAGAATCGGTATGCCCGGAGGATAAGGAATAACAGCTTCCGCAGCAATTCTGCCAACTGCCTCGGCAACAGGTATTCGTTCCGTTGTACTTAAATCTATCCCCCGCCTGCTAAAAACGATTGGCTTCGATATTCGCTCGGACTCTTCTCCGAGTGTAATCCAATCCGCTTCATTCCTCTTATACTCAAAATCTGAAGCTTCATTAATATAAGCCTTCGGTTCACCTTCATCCGCATTCCTGACAGTATGGATACTACTGTATTCCTGAGCAATTTCACTTAATGCATCTTGAAGCCGGATGATATCCTTCTCGGACACAGCAGCACCAAATAATAAAACAACGTAGAGCGGATCCGCCATCTCTACCCAACAGCCTCTCTTCTCCAGCTGCCGCTGCAATTCATAACCAGACAGAAGACCAGTACGATCTCCAAGAACAATTCGCAATGGATCCATTCCATCAATTATACGATGTTTCTTGCCGTCAACGACCTCCAACAGAGGGCCCCTGCCACCGTCATGCAGCGCCACACCAGGCTTTACACTATGCTTCACATCATGGTTCATGCTCTGCAGCCATTGTTTAAAAGCCTGCGCCCCAAGAATGCCTTTATCAAACATAGATGAACCTAGCACATCCAACATTGCCCGGGCAATATCCAGAGAGGCCATTATAGGATAGGAAGGGCTGGAGCTCTGTATCATCGTCAAAGCGTGCCTTATAGCTTCACGGTCGATTCTCTCCCCTTGCAGATGCAGCATCGCCCCCATAGTAAGAGCTGGCAGCGTCTTATGCGTAGACTGAACAACGGCATCAGCACCAGCTTGAAGCGCTGATCGCGGGAAGGACGGATGATGTCCGTAATGCGCTCCATGCGCCTCATCAACAAGCAGCAGCTTGCCATGATCATGTACAAGCGCAGCATAAGGCGTCAGATCCACATGTGCACCGTAGTAGCTCGGATTTGTCAGCAAGACTGCTCGGGCCTCCGGGTGGCGCCTGACAGCCTCCTCAACATCGGATAGTGCAGGCACACAATCGAGACCTGTTTGCACCTCCCGCTGAGGCATAATGAATACAGCTTGCGCTCCTGCGAGCGCTAGTCCGTTAAGGATGGATTTATGAGCATTGCGCTGAACAATCACCAGCTCACCTGGCTGGCAGCAGCCAAGCAGCATGGCCAGATTGCCTGCTGTACTGCCACCGACAAGGAAGAAGGTTTCTTCCGCGCCGTAGCATAAAGCCGCCAGCTGCTGTGCCTCAGCAATGATGCCAGAAGGATCATGCAAATCATCTGTCACCGAAAGCTCTGTCACATCAATTTCCATCAAGCTCCGGAATACTTCTGCAGTCGTTGTCTCTACAGAGCCTAGAAGATCCAGCAGCCGACCATACTTATGTCCAGGTACATGAAAGCTGCTTGGTTGTGTGCGTCTCAATGCAGCTAATCCTTCATACAGTGGAGCATGCCATCGCAAGCCATTATTCGTCATGAGAAGTTGGATCCTTTCCTATACCCAATGCTTGTTCCTTCATCATAACTGATATTCTAATAATCTTAAACGCCAACGCCCCTTATAAAAAAATAATCCTCATCCTTTCCGCATATGCTGCGAAACTAGTGAGGATTAAAGACTGTATGAATAATGCGAGCTAACCAACTGTCATTACGCATTCTTCTGGATCCACAGCCTTTTCAACTGATGAATGAAAAATGGATATTTAGCGTCCTGCACTTCCGTCTTAACCATCTCCAGCTCACAGGCTTCGCATATAAACTCATCAATAATGCGCAGGCCTTCCTGCTTCTCATGTCCGCAGATAATACATAATTGATCCATTCGTTGCTCTTCCATACTATAACACCTCGCGATTCTTCATAATCGTCATTACTACTATTATGCCGTAAATTCTAGCAGGATATACTTGTTTCATAGCCCATTTCAAATAGTAATACATCTTATGTTGGCGACCACTAATTGGTGAACGGAGGCTTGCACTAGTTTTGGAAGGGAAGTCTTCATAAAACGCACCTGTATACCGATATATGTCGTAGCTATTTGAAGGAGCGTTGATTTCATGAGGGGTACGCTTGCTGACCAAGTCAAAGCAACGATATACCAATATCAGCTCGTACGCAAAATTATCGTACGCAAAGAACTGCTATGGAGTCATCTCATTATCGTTCTTGTGCTTTCTATATTTCAGCTCATTATGTATCGTTTAGACGGGGCAATAGCTCTAGGGGCAGGCATCATTGCAACCCAGATCATTCATTTCATCATCATTCGGCTTACACTTATTCGTGTAGATGAACCCGATTACAAACGATGGGGTTGGAGGATCTTCCCTCCTTGGATCGGATACATTCCGATTGCCCATATTGAACTTGCCTTGTTCCGCAGGCTGCACCGTCATCTGCTCTGGCTTGGCTTATGTGCTATAGGCGTCGTATATCCTTGGGCGACCGAAGCACAGATGATAAGTCTGATCAGCTGGCATCTATGGTTTCTTGCTCCGAGAATCATTATGCTTCGCCAATTCCGCAAAGCTAAACGTGATGGCGTGTTACGTATTCAAGCCACTGACGTCAGTTACTATCACCGCTGATACCGCTAATAAGCGATAACAAACAAGGGGCTGTCCCGAAAGTCCTCTATGGAAATTTCGGTTCCCACTAGGCGAAACATGCGAAACAGCAGCCTTTTTCTCATTTCTGACCCCATGAAGGTGAAATGCCTGCCAGCGTGCAGGTATTTCACCTTCGTTTCCTCTTATCGGCCGATTTCCTCTCACATTCATGCATGATCGCAGGAATTTAACTATTTAGGAGTCGCATAACCGAAATTCATGTACATTCGCAGGAATCTTACTCTGTCACGCTACCTTCAAACCACACTTGGAGAAGGTAAAAGCTGCGCTGGAGGAACCTCCCATGAACGATAAATAATCTACTTAGGGGACAGCCCCTTTTGCTTAATGACAGCAACTATGGAAACAACAAAAAACCGACCGTGTACCACGGTCGGATCTTCGTGCTTGGCGACGTCCTACTCTCCCAGGACCCTGCGGTCCAAGTACCATCGGCGCTGGAGGGCTTAACGGTCGTGTTCGAGATGGGAACGCGTGGGTCCCCTCCGCCATC
>NZ_JAHZIJ010000023.1 GCF_019443105.1 Paenibacillus oenotherae | reverse complement strand
CGAAGAACGCCGGCACCATGTAGCTTGGCAGTTGGCTTCCCACATATCGGCGAAGCTCCGCTGCTTCCAGCTTGCCGTGACCAACCACATACGCGCACAGATAGGAATCCGCTCCCTTATCCTGACGTGCGATCACTACCGCTTCCTTCACCTGCTCGTGTCGCTGCAGAACCGCCTCGATCTCGCCCAGCTCGATCCGGTAGCCCCGGATTTTCACCTGCTCGTCAATCCGGCCCAAATAGTCCAGGTTGCCGTCCGGCAGCCATCTCGCCAAATCTCCCGTCCGGTACAGCCGCTCTCCGTTCGGATGCTGCACAAACTTCTCTTCCGTCAGTTCCGGGCGGTTCAGGTAGCCGCGCGCCAAGCCCGCTCCCGCGATGCACAGCTCTCCGGCTACCCCGATCGGCTGCTCCCTGAGCCGATCATCCATGACATACAGCCGCGTATTGGACAACGGCTTCCCGATCGGAATGTTCCCTGACTCCCCTTCAATCCGGTACGCCGTACAGATAACCGTGCTCTCCGTCGGTCCGTACGTGTTCCATACTTCGTACGGCACCGGCTTGTACCCTTTCACCTTGTCCGCTCCCGTCAGCAGCAGTCTCAGCTTCGAGGGCGCTTCCTCCTCCAGCAGCTGCTCGTACATTTGCGGCGGCAGCCACGCGATCGTAATCTCGTGCTCCCGGTAAAATTCGGTCAGTTCCTTCATTTCCAGACGGATCTCTTCCGGCACGATGCACACGCTCGCCCCCGCGATCAAATACGGGAACAGCTCCCACACCGACGCGTCGAAGGCGAACGAGGCGTATGTCGCCGCTACATCCTCTTCCGTCACGCGGTAGAACTGCCGATGCCACTCGCTCAAGTTCACCAGCGACCGGTGCTCAATCAGCACCCCTTTCGGACGGCCCGTTGAGCCCGATGTGTAGATCACGTACGCCAGATGCTCTGCTCCCGCCCTCTCCGGCAGATCTGTTCCGTCTCCTTCTTCCAGCAGCCCGCGCTCCAGCACCAGCAACGATTCCGTTATGCCCGCCAACTTCTCCGCCAAATCCGTCTGCGTCAGCACCAGCTTCACTCCTGCATCTTCCAGCGTGTAGCGGATACGCTCCTCCGGGTAGCTCGGGTCGATCGGCACATACGCGCCTCCCGCCTTCAGCACCGCCAAGATCGCCACGATCATTTTCGTTGACCGCTCCAACGCGATACCCACCAGCTCATCCGGTCCGACTCCCTGCTCCCGCAGTCTCCGTGCAAGACGATTCGAACGGGCATTCAGCTCTGCGTAGCTTAGACGCTCTTCTCCGTACACCAGCGCTGTACGCTCCGGCGCTCGCTTTACTTGCTCCTCGAACAGCCCGTGAATCGTCTGCTCCTTCGGATACGGCGCTTCCGTCCCGTTGAACGCCGCCAGCATCCTCTTCTCATTGAAGCCGATCCATTCCAGTTCCACTAGCGGCTGGTCTGCAAAACTCAACAATTGTTCCAGAAGCTGATTGAAATGCTCGCACAGCCTCACTATCGCTGCCTCTTGATAGCAAACCTCATTAAAACGAATTTTCATATCTATATTTGAACCATCTATAGTGAACAGAAAGATCATATTCGATATAATCGATTGCTGATATTTTTCACTGTGAATATTTGTTAAAGTGACGATAGTTTCTACCATTGGCAATTCTGAAGAGTAAGAAAGTTGAATTCTCTTTGCTATTTCATGAAACGGCAAGCTTTGATTATCCGTCGCCTCTTTCAATTGACTTGACATACGAGCCAGTACATTTTTAAATGTATCTGTCGCATCGAACTTGCTTTTGAGAAATATAATCGGATTCGAATCCTCACCTGATCGGATAGCTTCACTTATAACGGGCATACCGGTAATAACGGTTCCATTCCCCGTATATTTGCTTAACAAACAATGAACAGCTGCTAATAGCAGCGTATATATCGTGTAATGAGAGCGATTCCCTATTGCGAACAGTCTCTCTGATAAATTTTCCGGCATTTCATGGATATGATGGTTGAACTGCCCTTCCGAAGCATGTGAATGTGAAGAATAAGTATCGTAAGGAATATAGGTTATTGCATCCTCCTCGCTCAGCGCTTTCTCCCAATACCGAATCTGCTTTAGATAATTCGCCATTATACTTACTCCCACCCTATCTATAATTTCATTACGAGAGCCCACTTTAGTGTGGAGAGAGAAGCTTCCTTCTCTCTCCACTCATAAAGTAATAGGACGACTGCTTAAAAAATAAAATCCACTTCAGCAAAGCCGTTTCGAATGAACGTTGTTCCCGCCTGACTCAGCTCAATATCCTGCAAGCAGATATAAGGTTCGGCACCGATTTGCTCTAGTATTTCCATGAAATCTGCTGCGAATTGTTCAATGGTTTGATGTTTGAACAACATTGTGCTGTATTCAAAGCAACAGACAGGATCGCCCTCCGCCTTCTCCGTAATAATGAATGAAAGGTCGAATTTGGAGCTCTTCTCCGTATCTCCTTCCCAAGGAATAAGCTTTAATTGGTCCAACTGTAACGACTGCTCTAGCTCCGTTTGCCAAACAAACATCGTATCGAACAGCGGGTTCCGGTTATGTTCACGTACAAGATCCAGCTTCTCTACCAGCCACTCAAACGGATATTCCTGATGCTCAATTGCGTCCAACGTTCGTTTCCTGGTATCCACCAAGTAGTCATAAAACGATAAATCGCTTTGTGGATGAACTCGCATGGCCAATGTATTCACGAACATGCCTACTACGCGCTCCAGCCCCGCATAAGTTCTGCCCTCGGACGGAGAGCCGATGACGATATCATTTTGACCGGAATATTTGGAAAGCTGTATGGAATATGCAGATAGAAGCACCATATACATCGTAGAGCCGGTTAAAGCTGCAATTCGACGAAGCTTATCCAGAACACGGCTGTCGAGATTGAAATAATGCACGCCGCTGACCGATTGACTGACGTCTGTCCTTGGAAAGTCTGTTATTAATTCAAGCTGTTTGATCGGCTCAGCATAGACATTAAGCCAATAATCCTCAGAATTATTTAAACTTCCCTGACCCAGCCTCTCTTGCTGCCAAACCGCAAAATCCTTGTATTGAATGAGGGACTCAGGTAACTCCTCTCCTGCATACAACCGAGCAAATTCTTCTAATAAAACATCCATCGATACACCATCAGACACAATATGATGCGTATCAAAAATGAGTGTATGCTTAGTTTCGGACACTTCGATTAAGGCAACTCGAAGCAGCGGAGCTTCATGGACATCGAACGAACGAATACAAGAGCGGATATGCCGTTCAAGATCAGTTTCGGTCGCTTCAATTTCCATTAAATGGAATTTAACCTGCTTGTGCACCATTTGAACGAGTTCCCCTTTTACCATGTGGAAAGAGGTTCGCAAGGATTCGTGCCTGTCGATCAACTGCCGCATCACATTTTTGAGAAGTTCTTTGTCGATGCCGCCTTCGATTGTAAAAATGGCGGGCATATTATAACGAAGGGAGGACTCCCCTTCCGTTAGATTCATAAGGTACATCCGTTTTTGCGCGGAAGTTACCGGATAATAGTCCCGCTCTTCCACAGGTTGGATCATTTGATAGCGCTCCTGCTTCAATCCGGCAATCCGTTCGGACATCTCCTCCAATATCGGCACCTCGAACACGCTTCGGAGCGGCAGGCTGACATGTAGTTCCTTATGAATGCGCGACGCCAGAACGGCAGCTTTCAATGAATGACCGCCCTTCTCGAAGAAATGGTCCTTTGCTCCGATACGGGGAACACCCAGCACGCTCTGCCAGATGGCGGCCAGACTTGCTTCCAGCGCTGTTCGCGGTTCGACATACGGCGCCGTTCCAGACGCCTGCTCTTCCGGCGCCGGCAGCGCCCGCCGGTCCAGCTTCCCGTTCGGTGTCAACGGCAGCTCCTCCAGCATCACGAAATAGCTCGGAATCATGTAGCTTGCCAACCGTTCGCTCAGCCTGCTCCGCAAAGCCGTTAGATCAAGCTCGTCTGACGCCGTCACGTACGCGCACAAGTAACGCTCGCCCTGCGCGTCCTCTCTTACCGTTACAACCGCTTCCCGAATCTGCTCTTGCTCCTGCAGACTCTCCTCAATCTCGCCCAGCTCGATCCGGTAGCCCCGAATCTTCACCTGCTGGTCCATGCGACCCAAGTATTCGATGTTGCCATCAGGCAGCCGTCTCGCCAAGTCTCCCGTCCGGTATAGACGCTCGCCCGCCGCGTACGGATGATCCACGAATTTCTCAGCCGTCAGCTCGGGTCTTCTCCAATAGCCGCGCCCAACTCCGCTTCCGCCAATGCACAGCTCGCCCATCACGCCGACAGGCTGCAGCTCCATTCCTCTGTTGAGGACGTACATGCCGACTCCCGGCAGCGGCTTGCCTATCGGCACGTTCCCGCCTTCCTTGAGCGGGCTCTCTCCCGTCTCGTAATAGCTCGAATCGATGCAGCATTCCGTCACACCGTAGCTATTCAGTATGCGGAGCGTCGCGCCGTAGCTGCTGACCAGCTTCTTGAACTCCCCAGCCGGACACGTATCCGAGCCGATGATCAGCAGTCTCAATTCACCCATCCCTCGGCCGTTCTCTTCCCGATACCGAAGCAGCGGCATCACCAGCGCCGGCGTCGATTCCATGATCGTAATCCGATGCTCGTCGATCAGCTCCGACAGGGCTCTCAGGTCGGATCTTGCCTCATTCGGACAAATAACCAGTTCCCCGCCCCACAGCAGCGTCCGAGCCACATCTCCTGCAAACACATCAAAGGAGAAGCTCGCCATCTGCAGCGCTCTTACCTCGAAGCAATCCAGTTCGTACGATGACCGCCAGGCATACGCCATCGCCGTATAATTACCGTGCTCGATCATGACGCCCTTCGGCTGTCCCGTCGAGCCCGACGTGTAGATCACATACGCCAGATTGTCGCTTCCGGCTGCTCGCGGCAGATTCCCGCTTTCCTCTTCCGCAAGCAGATCGCCCTCCAGCGCAATGACTTGCTCCGCTTCGCTGCCTTCCAGCAGCCGCGCCAGCTGCGGCTGCGTCACGACCGTCTTCGCCGCCGAGTCCTCCAGCAGGAACCGGATTCGCTCCTGCGGGTAATCCGGATCGATCGGCAGATAAGCACCGCCCGCCTTCAGCACCGCCAGCATGCTGACGACCATCTCCACCGACCGCTCCACAAGAATCGCCACGATGCTCTCCGGACCGACGCCCCGCTTTTGCAGCGCTCTTGCCAGCCGGTTCGACCGTTCATTCAGCTCCAGATAGGTCAAGCTGTCCGCTCCGAACCTCACAGCCGGACGCGCAGGCGTCCGCTCCGCCTGCTCCTCGAACAATTCGCTCACCGTTTTGTCCGCGCGCGGGGCGGCAGCTACCGGACAGGCTGCCAGCAGAAGCTCCTTCCGCTCTTCCTCCGCCAGCATGCCCGCTTCCTCTATTCGCTTCTCCGGACTTGCGGCCAGCTCGGCCGTCAGCTGCAGGAAGTGGCGCAGCATCCGCTCCGCCGTCTCCCGTGTGAACAACGATGTGGCGAATTCCAGCCCGAGGATCAGGCCGTCTCCCTCCGTTTCCTCCGCATGCAGCGTCAGATCAAACTTCGCGGTCGCCTGCTCCAGCGGATACGGCTTTATAGCCAGTCCGACCAAGCGCTCGACAGCCTCTTCCTTATGCTGCAGAGAGAACATGACATCGAACAGCGCATTCCGGCTCATATCCCGCTGGACATTCAGCTTGTCGATCAATTCCTCAAGCGGATAGTCTCCGTGCTCGAACGCTTCCAGCGTCCGCTGCTTGACCTCCTTCACGTAGGAGAGAAACGTCAGATCGCTTCGCGGATAATTCCGCAGCGCCAGCGTCTCGACGAACATGCCAATGATCGGCTCCAGATCCGCATGCGGACGGCCTGCAATCGGCGTTCCCACTACAATATCTTCCTGACCCGAATATTTCGCCAGAAAAGCGGTGAACGCAGCCAGCAGCACCATATACAAGGTCGCTCCCGTCTCCGCGCCGATCCTCCGCAAGCCCTTCATCGCTTCTTCTGCAAGCGCGGCATGCACCGTTCCCCCGTCAAAGCTTTGCAACGCCGGCCTTCCGTAATCCGTCGGCAGATTCAGTACCGGAATCTCGTCCGCGAACGTCTCCAGCCAGTAGGCTTCCTGACGGCGCATCCTTTCGCTTTCGAGCTCCTTTTGCTGCCACGCCGCATAATCCTTATATTGGATTCGCAGCTCCGGCAAGCTCTCCCCTGCGTATAGCCGCTCAAACTCATCCAGCAAGACGCCCATTGAAATTCCGTCGGAAACGATATGATGGATATCAAAAAAGAACAAATATCGTCCGTCTGACAGTCTCGATACTCCCGAACGGAACAGTGGAGCTTGTCCCAAATCAAACGGGCGGACGAAGCCTTTCAGAACCGCGTCGGCCGCATCTCCGGTCTCCGCGCCTTCCACAATCGACAACTTGAACTGAATGTTCTCCTGCACCCGCTGCACCGGTATCCCGTTCTCAAGTACGAAGAACGTTCGCATCGATTCATGTCTGTTAATAATTTCCTGAAGCGCGCTCTCCATGCGCTGAATATCCAGCATGCCGTCAATGATATACACAGCCGGCATATTGTAGCTGGTTTGGGCGCCTTCCAGTTGATCCAAGATGTACATTCGCTTCTGGGCAGATGACAACGAATAGTTGCCGCTTAATGCAGTCCGCTCTATCGCTGTATAAGAACTCTCCTCCAAGCTTTCAATTCGCTTTGACATAGCCGATAGAGATGGGGCCTCAAACACACTTCTGAGCGGCAAGCTTACGTGAAGCTCCTTGTTCAGACGAGCAACAAGCATCGCCGCCTTCAGTGAATGCCCTCCCAGATCAAAAAAGCTGTCATCTCTGCCTAACTGCTCAATCCCGAGTATGCTTCTCCAAATTTCCGCAAGCTTTACTTCCGTTACGGTACGCGGCAAAGCAAACGTTTCATTCAATCGGGATTGTTCTGGTGCAGGCAGTCCGCGGCGATCTACCTTTCCGTTCGGCGTCAAAGGCAATTGGGCAAGCTGGACGAAGAACGATGGCTGCATATACCCGGGAAGCCGATCACTTAACCATGACCGGAGCTTCGCAATATCTAAAGCTGCATGTGCTACAAAGTAAGCGCATAAATACGATTCACCGTTGTCATCCTGTCTTGTCGATACGATCGCTTCCTTTATTTCCCGCACCTGAAGCAGTTGTGCTTCAATCTCACCAAGCTCAATCCGGTAACCGCGTATTTTCACTTGTTCGTCGATTCTGCCTAAATATTCAATGTTACCGTCCGGTAACCACCGTGCCAGATCTCCCGTCCGATACATTCTTCCCTCTTCGGAGAACGGATCCCGGACGAACCGCTCTGCCGTCAATTCCGGCCTGTTCCAATAACCTCTCGCTACACCATCGCCTGCGATGCATAACTCGCCCGGCACGCCAATCGGCATCAGATTCATTTGTTCATCTACAATATAAATTTTTGTATTCGCCAACGGTTTGCCGATCGGTATGCTTCGCCTAACTTCGTCTGCAAGACGGTAAGCCGTGCTAATTACGGTGCATTCCGTCGGTCCGTAAGTATTCCATACTTCATAGGAAACAGGCTTATACAACTTCACTTTATCCGAGCCTGTTAATAGCAGCCGCAAACTCTCATTCTCCGTATCTGCCAACAATTCATACATTTGAGGAGGCAGCCACGCGATTGTAATTTGATTAACAGCATAAAACTGATGAAGCGCCTCGATGTCCAGCCTTATTTCCTGGGGAACAATATAAACGCTTGCCCCAGCAATCAAATAAGGGAACAACTCCCAAACCGATGCATCAAAGGCGTCAGAAGCATATTTGGCAATCCGGTCTACAGGGCTGACCTTGAAAAATTGCCCATGCCATACACTTAAATTTACTAATGAACGATGCTCTACAACGACCCCTTTAGGCGTGCCCGTCGATCCTGAGGTATAGATGATATAGGCCGCATTGTCGGGACCGGAGACTGTTGTTAAATTGCCAGCCCCAGCCATACTCGCTGCATTTCGTTCAAGCGTTATCTCTACGAAATCTGCATCCACGTCATAAGAGTTCAAGTGAGGTTGGACTAGCACCAACCGGATAGCCGCGTCTTCAATCATGAAGCGGATTCGCTCTTGCGGGTAAGCCGGATCGATAGGCAGAAAGGCCGCTCCTGCTTTTAACACTGCCAGAGTGCTCACAACCATTTCCAGAGAGCGTTCGGCCAACAGGCCAACGACCTGTTCAGGCCCTGCACCTCTTGTTCGCAAATTCTCAGCCATTCGGTTGGCCAGCGCATTAAGCTCCCTATAAGTAAGGTGCGATTGACCGAATACAACAGCAATTTGATCCGGTGTCCTCTCTACTTGCTCCTCGAACAATTCATGAATGGTCTTCCCAGACGGGTACGCCGCTGCCGTATAATTAAATTGATCCAATATGATCTTCCGCTCCGAAGCTGTCATGA
This sequence comes from Paenibacillus oenotherae, assembly GCF_019443105.1. Lineage (GTDB taxonomy): Bacteria > Bacillota > Bacilli > Paenibacillales > Paenibacillaceae > Paenibacillus_Z > Paenibacillus_Z oenotherae. Next base: position 71,149 of record NZ_JAHZIJ010000023.1, on the reverse strand, counting down.
GCTCCAAGCTGGATAAGTGAAGCTCCGGACGCTCTGCCGCTTGACAAAGCAATTGATTCATATGACCGGCCATTCGCTCGATCGTTTGCTTTGCGAATAAAGACGTTCTGTACTGGAATCGCAACATAAGCTTCTGTTCATGTTCCGACGCGATCAAAGTTAAATCGAATTTTGCAAATTGGTGGGCAGGTTCGATGGAAGTAAGCTTGAGACCACCCAGCTCAATGCTTGCCTGCTCTATATTCTGCATAATGAACATGGTGTCAAAAAGCGGATTTCTGCTTAAATCTTTTCCTACATCGATCTGCTCTACCAGCTTCTCAAATGGATAATTCTGATGCTCGAATGCTTCCAGGGTCCTTTCTTTGACCTCTCGCACATAATCCAGAAACGGCTTATTGCGAGACGGATAATTCCGCAAGGCAAGCGTGCCGACAAACATGCCAAGCATCTGCTCCAAATCGGCATGGCGTCTTCCAGCTACCGGAGTACCCACGATAATATCTTCTTGCCCGCTATACTTCGAAAGCAAAACCGTGAAAGCAGTCAAAAGAAGCATGTATAGAGTGGACCCTGTATCGGAAGCGAGACGATGCAGCTTAGCTGTCAGCGCCCTATCGATCTCAATGTCCAGAAACTCTCCTTCGAAAGTCCGCGCCAACGGTCGCCTATAATCCACAGTCAATTCCATCGTCGGGATTTCTCCGGCAAATTGTGCAAGCCAGTAAGCTTCTTGCTTCCGCATTCCTTCGCCATCCATCCACTTTCTTTGCCAGACAGCGTAATCTTTGTACTGAAGCCCCGGCTCAGCGAGTGTCTCGCCCGCATACAATCGGGTGAACTCTTGGGCCAATACCGACATCGATACGCCATCGGAAATAATATGATGCATATCGAATAGCAGCATATGCCGCTCAGGCCCTAACTCCAGCAATCCGACACGAAGAAGCGGAGCAGCCGACAAATCGAACGGCCTTACGAAAGCTTTCGCATAGCGGGTAAAGTCTTCTTCTGTCCCCGATAAAAGCCTCTCGAATTCAAGCTCGAACGGAACTTGATCATGAATACGCTGTACTGGCTCTCCATCCACCAGTTCAAATGAGGTGCGCAGTATTTGATGCCGGACGATTAATTGCCGGATCGTCCGCTCTACCTTCTCGCGCTCAAACGGACCCTCGATACTGTACTGGACCGGCATATTGTATGCGAGTTCCGTCTCGCCAAGCTGGCTTAAAATGTACAGTCGGCGCTGTTCTCCAGTAACAGGATAATGAGACATCTCCTCTGCCTGCTTCAAACCTGTAAATCGTTGGAAGTCGAGCTGCTCCAGCGCTTCCGCAAGTCCCTCCAAAGTCGGATGATGGAAAATGGTGCGAAGCGGTACATTAATATTCAACTCTTTGTGCATTCTTGCCGCCAACGTGGCAGCCGTTAGAGAATGCCCCCCACGTTCGAAGAAATTGTCCTTCGCCCCGATCTTGTCAATCCCTAGAACACCCGACCACAGGCTGGCGAGCCTAATCTCCATCTCTGTACGCGGAGCGAGGTAAGGCGCCGCGGTTAAAATTTCTCCCTCTATGGCGAGCAGCGCTTTCCGATCCAATTTTCCATTAGATGTTATAGGCATACGGGCTACCTGTACAAAGAAAGAAGGAATCATATACCCCGGAAGACGACTGCTTAATTCATGCCGCAGCGCGTTGGCGTCAACAGAAGCTTCAGCTGCCAGATACGCGCACAGATAAGAGTGACCGTTGTCATCTTTTCGGGCTAGAACAGCTGTTTCATTTATTCCGTTAATCCGGAGAAGCTGCGACTCGATATCGCCCAGTTCAATCCGGTAGCCCCGGATTTTCACCTGCTGATCCAAACGTCCCATGTACTCCAGACTGCTGTCGGCCGTCCATCTTGCTAAATCGCCTGTGCGGTACATCCGGCCACCCTCGATGAACGGATTGGCGACAAAACGTTCCGCCGTAAGCTCTTCACGGTTCAAATATCCTCTGCCTACCCCATCGCCGCCGATATACAGCTCGCCTGGAACGCCTATCGGCAATACCTTCATATCCTTACTCAGCACATAAGCCTGCAATGTCGGAATCGGTTGGCCGATATTGCTGCGGCCCAGCTCAAGGTCCTCTCTCGCCAGCTCTTTGCATGTGACATGAACCGTCGTTTCGGTAATTCCATACATGTTGATAAGTCTTAGGTTAGGATAAGCGTCATTGAACGCCAACAGCTGCAGCGGCTCCAGCGCTTCTCCTCCGAAGATTACCTTCCGTATGCGCAATTCAGGCTTCAGGTGCAATGCTTCAGTTGCTAGCTGATAGAATGCCGACGGCGTCTGATTCACAATTGTAACTTGTTCATCTTCCAATAATTTCAAGTAAGCTCTTGCATCCCGTGCCGTCAAGGTAGGGATAATGACAAGCTTACCTCCGTTGAGCAGTGCTCCGTACATTTCCCATACGGAGAAATCAAAACAATACGAATGAAACAATGTCCACACATCATGAGCCCCGAAGTCGAACAGTGTTCGGTCATTGAACAACAGCCTCACTACATTCCGATGTTCAATCAAAACACCCTTTGGCAAGCCTGTCGTACCCGAAGTATAGATCACATAGGCTAGGTCATCGCTGGTGTTCACCCGCTCTACATCTTCAGCTTCAATCTGTTCATCTATCCAGATATGACGTATATCCAAGGTGATTCCTTTAAACTTTCCAGTGCTGGTTGCAAGCCAATCTCCGTTATCTGTCACCAATACGGATGCGCCCGAATCGCTAAGCATATACTCGATCCGATCGACTGGGTAATCAGGGTCAATCGGCATGTAGGCTCCTCCCGCTTTGAGGATTCCTAGTATGCCTGCAATCATCTCCACCGAACGGTCAGTCATAAGTCCAACGATGTCGTTGCGCCGAACCCCTTGGTTCCGCAGTGTCCTGGCAATCCGATTGGCGCGGGCATTAAGTTCCCGATAGATCATTCGAGATTCACCGAAAGCGACCGCTACATAATCAGGACGGTTAGCCGCTTGCTCTTCGAACAGGCTATGAATCGTTTGTTCTTCCGGATAACCTGCCGCTGTATCGTTGAAGTCATAAAGCACCTGCATGCGCTCCTGCTCGGTCAGCATCTCCAGCTCCCGCAGCTGCTGCTCCGGACGCGACACAGCTTCGGCAATCAATTGACACAAATGCCCAGCCATTCGTTCGATGGTTTGTTTTTGGAACAAAGAAGTTCTATACTCTATCGACAAACGAAGTTGATCGTCTTGCTCGGCAACTGACAAGGTCAGATCGAATTTGGCAGTCCGGTCAGCCGAGTAATACGGCGTTACCTGCAACGCCCCTAATTCGGTAGCCGTTGACCTGTCCTGCATGACGAACATAACGTCAAACAACGGATTTCTGCCCATATCGTTTTGGACATTCAGCTTATCGACCAGTCGTTCGAACGGATAGTCCTGGTTTTCATAGGCTTGTAAAGTCAGCTCTTTCACTTCGCCCAAATAGTCAATGAATGTTTTTTCTTCGGAAGGACAGCTTCTAATCGCAAGAGTTCCAACAAACATTCCAATCATGGATTCCAAATCGGCATGGGGACGTCCTGCGACCGGTGTTCCGACCACAATATCATCTTGTCCTGCATATTTAGACAACAAAATAGAAAAGAGCGAAAACAGCACCATATACAAGGTTGCGCCAGTTTGCCTGGATATGCGGCGGAGCCCTGTGACGATCTCCTCATCAAGCGTAAAACTCATCGTGCTTCCTTCGAAGCTAAGGACAGCCGGACGAGGATAATCCGTCGGCAATTCAAGCGTTGGAAGTTCTCCAGAAAATATTCCCTTCCAATAAGCTTCCTGCTCGAGCATCGCGTGGCTGTCCTCCAACCGCCGCTGCCACACCGCATAGTCTTTATATTGCAAAGCGAGGCGCGGGAGCTCTTCGCCAATATACAGACTGTTCAGTTCCTTCAACATCAGGGCGATGGATACGCCATCCGTTATTATATGGTGCATATCGAACATCAAAATATGACGGTTTGCAGCCAATCTCAGAAGTCCGACTCGCAGCAACGGAGCTTCCTCCAGGCTGAATTCGTCTACAAAGCAGCGCAAGCGCGCTTCGATCGTATCCCAGTCCGCTACATATAGATCCTCAAATTCGATAGCGAACTGAACATCATCCTTCACAATCTGTACCGGTTCCCCTGCCATCATATCGAACGAGGTTCTCAGCGATTCGTGGCGCTGAATCAACGCATGGAAAGCCTGCTCCAAACGTATAACGTCAAGCGCTCCCTCAATGAGATAATATCCGGGCATGTTATAGCTGAGCTTGGCGCCGCTTAATTGATTCAAAATATACATTCGCTTCTGTGCCGAAGAAGCAGGGTAATACGGTTTCGGTTCGACCGGCTTAATCGACGTATGGTGCCGGCGTGCCATATTCGCAACTTTACCGGCCAACTCTTCCAGCGTAGGCGCTTGGAAAATTGTTCGAAGCGGCATATTGACCTGCAATTCTTTGAACATTCGCGCCACTAGGGTAGTCGCCTTTAAAGAATGGCCCCCTAGCTCGAAGAAATGATCTTTAACACTTACCTGCTCGATGCCAAGCACGCTTTTCCACATATCGGCAAGACGGCTTTCGAGCAAGGTGCGCGGCGCCACAAAGGTGTTGTCCGTCCCGCCGCCCTGCGGCATTGGAAGCGCGCTCTTGTCTACTTTCCCGTTAAGGGTTAATGGAATGCTTACGACCCCCATCAGGAAAGCGGGTATCATATAGCTAGGCAAGACTAACGCCAGCATCTGGCGGATTTCCGAGCTTTCGATCGTTTCTGTCGAGACATAATACCCGCATAAGTAAGGTGATGCATCTAGGTCAAAACCGACCACGGCCGCATCTGAAATGCCAGGCAGCTTTCGAATACAAGCTTCCACCTCACCTAGCTCCACCCGATAACCAAGTATTTTCAGTTGCGTATCTTTGCGTCCTGACAGTTCAATCGTTCCGTCCGGCAAATACCTTCCTATATCCCCCGTACGATAAACGGGCGATTCCGAATATTTGATCTGGGTAAATCCTCCACTGTCCAACAGGGGCTGCTGCTCATATCCGGCGGTTACCCCTTCTCCTCCAACGACGATTTCCCCGTAAACGCCTATAGGCTGCAGATTCATCGATTCATCAACAATAAAGATGCGCGTATTCGCAATCGGCCGGCCAATGACAGGCTGCTCTTTGTATGCCTCCCAATCCTCCATCGGGATCGGATGCGCAATACAGCCGACCGTCGTTTCTGTAGGACCGTAATGATTAATGTAGCGAATATGCGGATGACGACTTGCGTATCGCTCAATATCATCCGTCTTTACTTTTTCTCCTCCAAGCACGATCAAACGCAGTTTGTTGTTTAAGTCATGCTCCTCTGTTCCACCCTCATAGGACGCCAGCATATGGAATAAAGAAGGCGTCATCTTCAAATACGTCAGACCATGATCGCTTATATACCGATGAAGCCCACTCGGATCCGCATACTGCTCTCTGGCCAGCAGGTGCAGCTCTCCTCCGCTTAATAGCGAACCGAACAAACCCGTATATCCCAAGTCGAAGGCATAAGAGGAGAGCAGCGCCGTTTTATCCGCTTTATGGAGTCCAGCCTGTTCGATTAACCAAGAGCTGTAATTGACAATGTTCCGATGTCGAACCTTTACTCCCTTAGGCTTGCCCGTAGTGCCGGAAGTATAGATGATATAAAGCAAATCATCAGACGCTGCCGGATGATTAGGTCGATCAGCCGACATTCCGGCTTCCTCATCGACGTAAACCACTTCGCATTGGTCCGCAAAAGACAGCTCGGCCCCGCACTCCCGTGTCGTTAGGAGAAGTCGAGCCCTGCTATCCTGAAGCATAAGCAGTTGTCTCTTCTGCTGTCGGTGCTCAGGGTCTAGCGGCAAATAAGCGCAGCCCGCTTTCATCACACCTATCAATGCGATAATCATCTCAACGGACGGTTCCATGTATAAAGCGATGGTGTCGCCCCGTTCGGCACGCCTGGAAACGAGAAAATGGGCCAAATGATTCGCCCTCTCGTTAAGCTCGCTATACGTCAGCCGTTGCTCTCCCATTACTAGGGCGATCCCTTCCGGCGTCCGGTATGCGATTTCCTCGAATAATTGATGTACCGGCTTATCTAGCGGGTAATTCCGCGTCATTGCCGGAAATCCAAGCAGACGCTCTTTTTCTTCCGCTGAGAACCATGCCATATCTTTGATAGGAAGCTCAGACCGCTTCGCCGCTTCAGCTAATAGAACGAGAAACCGGTCAACCATCTGCTGCGCCGTAGTCGGCCGGAACAACGCGGTAGAGAACAAGAGTCGCCCGTTCAAGCCGCCTGCCGATTGTGTCAGTTGGAGGTTGAGATCGAATTTAGCAAATTCCTTCGCATTCCGGAGCGGAAGCAAGCGAAGACCCGTCAATTCCGGCTCTCCCTGCCCCGTATTGTCGAATGCGAACATGGCGTCGAACACAGGGTTTCGGCTGAGATCGCTTGGCACATTCAGCTTATCGACCAATTCTTCGAACGGATAATCCTGATTCTCGAAAGCTTGCAGGACGCGTTCCTTCACTTCCCTTACATATTCGATGAACCGCTTAGTGCCAGTTGGATAACTTCTCATAGGTAGCGTACCTACGAACAGTCCGAGCAAGCTTTCCAAATCGGCATGAGGCCGACCTGCGACAGGCGTTCCTATCACTACCTCTTCCTGGCCCGAATATTTAGCCAGCAAGATAGAGTAGGAAGCCAGCAGCACCATATACAAGGTCGAATCGGTCATATCTGCAATTCGACGAAGCCCTTCATCTGTCTCCTGCGGAATATCGAAGTAGACCGCATCCCCTTCAAAGCGCTGTATTGCCGGTCTGGCGAAGTCGGTTGGAAGCTCCAGCACCGGCATGTCTCCCTTAAAGTCTCCGAGCCAGAACCTTTCCTGGTTGCGCATGACTTCACTGTCCATTAGTTTGCGCTGCCAAATGGCATAGTCTTTATATTGCAATTGCAGTTCAGGAAGCTTTTCTCCGTTGTAGAGACGGCCTATTTCGCCAATTAATAAACCGATAGACAAACCGTCCGACACAATGTGATGCGTATCAAACATAATAATATGTCGGTCGGATGACAGTCTCAGCAGTTCTACTCTAAGCAACGGAGCTTGGCTTAAATCAAACGGGCGTATAAACATTAGCTGCCTCTCGCGGATTTCAGCCTGTCCGGTTCCATCAATTGACTGGATATTTATACGGAAGTCGACTTCTTCATGCACTTTTTGAACCAGCTCGCCGTCCACCATATGAAATGATGTCCTTAAAGATTCATGACGCCAGATTAACTTGCGGAACGCCTGCTCCAAACGCGCTCTATCCAGCTCGCCTTCTATAGTATATGCGCCTGTAATATTGTAGCCCGCATCCGCTTCGCTCAATTGATTCAACATGTACATCCGTTTTTGCGCCGAGGACAGAGGATAATAAGGACTCTCCTTAACCCGGGTAATCTCGACGAACTTTTGCCCGGAATAATCCAAGACAGCAGCCGCCAGCTGTTCAAGAACAGGAGATTGAAAAATGGTGCGCAGCGGCACGTTGATCTGCAATTCCTTATGAATGCGCGACGCCAGAACGGCAGCTTTCAATGAATGACCGCCCTTCTCGAAGAAATGGTCCTTTGCTCCGATACGGGGAACACCCAGCACGCTCTGCCAGATGGCGGCCAGACTTGCTTCCAGCGCTGTTCGCGGTTCGACATACGGCGCCGTTCCAGACGCCTGCTCTTCCGGCGCCGGCAGCGCCCGCCGGTCCAGCTTCCCGTTCGGTGTCAACGGCAGTTCCTCCAGCATCACGAAGTAGCTCGGAATCATGTAGCTTGCCAGCCGTTCGCTCAGCCTGCTCCGCAAAGCCGTTAGATCAAGCTCGTCTGACGCCGTCACGTACGCGCACAAGTAACGCTCGCCCTGCGCGTCCTCTCTTACCGTTACAACCGCTTCCCGAATCTGCTCTTGCTCCTGCAGACTCTCCTCAATCTCGCCCAGCTCGATCCGGTAGCCCCGAATCTTCACCTGCTGGTCCATGCGACCCAAGTATTCGATGTTGCCATCAGGCAGCCGTCTCGCCAAGTCTCCCGTCCGGTATAGACGCTCGCCCGCCGCGTACGGATGATCCACGAATTTCTCAGCCGTCAGCTCGGGTCTTCTCCAATAGCCGCGCCCAACTCCGCTTCCGCCAATGCACAGCTCGCCCATCACGCCGACAGGCTGCAGCTCCATTCCTCTGTTGAGGACGTACATGCCGACTCCCGGCAGCGGCTTGCCTATCGGCACGTTCCCGCCTTCCTTGAGCGGGCTCTCTCCCGTCTCGTAATAGCTCGAATCGATGCAGCATTCCGTCACACCGTAGCTATTCAGTATGCGGAGCGTCGCGCCGTAGCTGCTGACCAGCTTCTTGAACTCCCCAGCCGGACACGTATCCGAGCCGATGATCAGCAGTCTCAATTCACCCATCCCTCGGCCGTTCTCTTCCCGATACCGAAGCAGCGGCATCACCAGCGCCGGCGTCGATTCCATGATCGTAATCCGATGCTCGTCGATCAGCTCCGACAGGGCTCTCAGGTCGGATCTTGCCTCATTCGGACAAATAACCAGTTCCCCGCCCCACAGCAGCGTCCGAGCCACATCTCCTGCAAACACATCAAAGGAGAAGCTCGCCATCTGCAGCGCTCTTACCTCGAAGCAATCCAGTTCGTACGATGACCGCCAGGCATACGCCATCGCCGTATAATTACCGTGCTCGATCATGACGCCCTTCGGCTGTCCCGTCGAGCCCGACGTGTAGATCACATACGCCAGATTGTCGCTTCCGGCTGCTCGCGGCAGATTCCCGCTTTCCTCTTCCGCAAGCAGATCGCCCTCCAGCGCAATGACTTGCTCCGCTTCGCTGCCTTCCAGCAGCCGCGCCAGCTGCGGCTGCGTCACGACCGTCTTCGCCGCCGAGTCCTCCAGCAGGAACCGGATTCGCTCCTGCGGGTAATCCGGATCGATCGGCAGATAAGCACCGCCCGCCTTCAGCACCGCCAGCATGCTGACGACCATCTCCACCGACCGCTCCACAAGAATCGCCACGATGCTCTCCGGACCGACGCCCCGCTTTTGCAGCGCTCTTGCCAGCCGGTTCGACCGTTCATTCAGCTCCAGATAGGTCAAGCTGTCCGCTCCGAACCTCACAGCCGGACGCGCAGGCGTCCGCTCCGCCTGCTCCTCGAACAATTCGCTCACCGTTTTGTCCGCGCGCGGGGCGGCAGCTACCGGACAGGCTGCCAGCAGAAGCTCCTTCCGCTCTTCCTCCGCCAGCATGCCCGCTTCCTCTATTCGCTTCTCCGGACTTGCGGCCAGCTCGGCCGTCAGCTGCAGGAAGTGGCGCAGCATCCGCTCCGCCGTCTCCCGTGTGAACAACGATGTGGCGAATTCCAGCCCGAGGATCAGGCCGTCTCCCTCCGTTTCCTCCGCATGCAGCGTCAGATCAAACTTCGCGGTCGCCTGCTCCAGCGGATACGGCTTTATAGCCAGTCCGACCAAGCGCTCGACAGCCTCTTCCTTATGCTGCAGAGAGAACATGACATCGAACAGCGCATTCCGGCTCATATCCCGCTGGACATTCAGCTTGTCGATCAATTCCTCAAGCGGATAGTCTCCATGCTCGAACGCTTCCAGCGTCCGCTGCTTGACCTCCTTCACGTAGGAGAGAAACGTCAAATCGCTTCGCGGATAATTCCGCAGCGCCAGCGTCTCGACGAACATGCCAATGATCGGCTCCAGATCCGCATGCGGACGGCCTGCAATCGGCGTTCCCACTACAATATCTTCCTGACCCGAATATTTCGCCAGAAAAGCGGTGAACGCAGCTAGCAGCACCATATACAAGGTCGCTCCTGTCTCCGCGCCGATCCTACGCAAGCCCTTCATCGCTTCTTCTGCAAGCGCGGCATGCACCGTTCCCCCGTCAAAGCTTTGCAACGCCGGCCTTCCGTAATCCGTCGGCAGATTCAGTACCGGAATCTCGTCCGCGAACGTCTCCAGCCAGTAGGCTTCCTGACGGCGCATCCTTTCGCTTTCGAGCTCCTTTTGCTGCCACGCCGCATAATCCTTATATTGGATTCGCAGCTCCGGCAAGCTCTCCCCTGCGTAGAAACGGCTGACCTCATCTATTATTCGCATGATGGACACGCCATCCGAGATGATATGGTGCATATCGAACATTAGAATGTGATGGTCTGACGACCGTTCAAGCAATTCTACTCGAAGCAGAGGGGCTTGCTCCAAATCAAACGGCCTCACAAACGATTGCAGCCGTTCTCTAATGTCGGACTCCCCGACAGCATGTAAGCAATCTTCTGCATGAAGCTTGAAGTTCACATCAGCCTGCACACGCTGTACCGGGACTCCGTCTACAATCAAAAACGATGTGCGCAGAGATTCATGACGAAGGATCAGCTGGGCAAATGCCTGCTCCAGACGCTCTGCGTCAACATGTCCCGTTATTTCGAAGATGCCTGACATGTTATATCCAAGCCCCGACCCATCCACCTGATTCAATACATACATTCGCTTCTGTGCGGAAGAAACCTGATAATAAGCGCTTTCCTCGATCGTGCTGATCTCCGAGTATCCTTCCCTTTCCAGCCTCTCAACGATTGAAGCCATTTCTTCCAGCACTGGATATTGAAAGATCGTTTTAAGCGGAACCGTTACCTTTAATTCTTTGTGCATAAGGGCAATCAACTTGGTAGCCTTCAGAGAATGGCCGCCTCTTTCGAAAAAGTGATCTTTAACCCCTATCCGATTCACATCCAGCACACTGCTCCATAATTCCACCAGCTTCGCTTCCAACATAGTGCGCGGCTCCACATACACTTCAGCTCCTGCTGCTCCCTTCTCAGGCGCCGGCAATGCCCTCCGGTCCAGCTTCCCGTTCGGGGTCAAAGGCATGTGCTCCAATTGAACAAAAAATGAAGGGATCATATAGTTGGCGAGCCGATTCCCCAACCATTCCCGTAATGCAGCAGGCTGAATATGATCGGCTGATACCACATATGCGCACATATAATGGTCTTCATGGTCATCCTTCCTTGCTGTCACGACCGCTTCCTTAATAACGGGATATTCCAGCAAGACTGACTCGATCTCTCCGAGCTCAATTCGGTAACCGCGTATTTTCACCTGATGATCCATTCGTCCAATATATTCTATGTTTCCATCAGGCAGCCAACGGGCCAAATCTCCCGTCCGATACATTCGCTCTCCCTGCTTATAGGGATTTTCCACGAATTTTTGCGCGGTCAATTCGGCATTGTTCAAATAACCTCTTGCCACGCCTTCGCCTGCAATATAGATCTCCCCGATCAAGCCCAAAGGCTGCAAACGCATCCCTTCATTCAGCAAATAAATTCGGGTATTATCGATCGGCTTGCCTATTGGAATGAAGCTTCGATCATCCGATGCATCGCAGTCGAAATAGGTAACATCTACAGTCGCTTCAGTCGGTCCATACAGATTGATTAGCTTCGCGCCGTGTTCTGTCGTAATCCGTTGATAGAACCGCTTTGCCTGAATAACTCCAAGCGCTTCACCGCTAGCAAATACATGGCGTAAAGAAGACAACCTGCCGGTTTCGTTATCCCTCGTTTCTAAATATCCGAGAAACGAATTCAGCATAGATGGAACAAAGTGCATGGTCGTGACCCGGTATTCGGCAATAGCCCCGGTAATTGCATGAGGGTCCTTCTCTTCGCCCGGTTGAAGCAAGCACATGGAAGCCCCTTCCATTGCCCACCAAAACAATTCCCAAACCGATACGTCAAAAGAAATCGGCGTTTTTTGCATGATCACATCATCCACCGTCAACGGATAACGCTTTTGCATCCACTTTAACCGATTCACGACTGAACGGTGTTCTACCGCCACACCTTTGGGTTGCCCTGTCGATCCCGAAGTATAAATCACATAGGCCAAGTCGGCCGCCGTCGATAGTGGAGCCGGATTCTCCACTGCTTCCCCACTATCCCCCGCCTCTTGAGCGAGCAAAAGAACAACTTCCCCACCGTATAAAATCCCATTCGAGCCGAGACGATCTTGTAAATGCGGCTGTATGAGCAACAATGAGACATTGGCATCTTGTAACATATAGGCCAGCCTGTCGTCCGGATGCGTTGAATCCAAGGGCAAATAGGCTCCACCCGCTTTAAGAATGGACAAAATGCCAACGATCATTTCGACCGATCGCTCAGCCATAATGCCCACGATGCGGTCTGGACCCACGCCTTTCTGCCTCAGCGTTACCGCCATTCGATTAACCCGATTGTTCAATTCTCGATAAGTTACCCGCTCGGCACCGAAGAGGAGCGCCACTTGCTCAGGTGTTTTTTCAACCTGCTCCTCGAATAGCTCGTGAATCGTCTTGTCGACTGGGAAGCTTGCTGCCGTGTTGTTGAAACCAAGTAATTGCTGCTTTTTCTCAGCAACCGTCATAATATCAATTTCATGCTGGGGGAACTTCAACACATAATTTAAAATTTCAATCATTTGTTCAATGAAAGAAGTAATCTCGTTTTCTGAAAACATTTCAATCCTATAATCGACGTTAATATGGATTTCATCATTATGCAGGTAGTGATGAATTTTAATAATAAAATCATGGGTCTCATCTTCAGTAAACAATTGTTCAAAAAAAGAAGCAATTTCGCTCCAATCAAAACTCTGATACAGAATTGAGACCCCAAACAATCTTTCTATACCAGACTGTTTCTCTCGCAGAGCATTAAGTAAAAGATCGTAAGGGTACTTCTGGTGCCGCAAAATGGTTCTTGCCTTTTTCTGAACTTCCTTCAAGAAGTCCAAAAAATTGTTTTCCGGCTGTATGATCATACGAAAAGGAACCGTACTTACAAACATGCCTGTCATCTGTCTTTCTTCTCTATTGACTCTGTTGGAATAAAATGCACCAATCGTATGATCCGGAATGGAGGTCATTCGGTATAAACTAAGATACAATCCAGCCAAAAAAGTATTATAAATTGAGGAATTATATTCCTGTTCAAATGCTTTTAAACGGTCTCTCATTTCTTGAGGAATAATTGTAGTAATCCTCCTGCTGGTGGTACTGACTAAAAAAGGATTAGACGCACTTAATCGCACTTGCTCCGGTATGGTGCTATACTGATTGTTCCAAAATAATTCATCTTCACTGAATCGCTTAGAACTCAAATAACGTTCCTCATTCTCAATATGTTGGAGAAACGAATGTTTATGTGGTCTTTCAAAAGTTCCCCGTTCCAATTGTTCCAAAATAGCAAGAAACTCATTCCCAATTAAATTTAAAGAGATTCCGTCGATTACAATATGATGAACCACTACAAAAATCCAAAATTTTCTTTCTTCTATTTTAACTAATGAAATACGGTATAGCGGACTATCTAATAGAGCAAACGGAATGCGTTTCTGTTTTTCAAACCACTCACGAGCCCTTTCTTCACCGCCATTTTCACTAAAATCATGCAATTCAAAAACTTTTTCAGTATCTTCAGCGAAGTATTGTTCAATTTCTTCCTCCTCGGTACGCTTCATTTGAATTCTTAAAGAATCATTTAAGGAAACAAGCAGATTAGCAGCTTTCTGGAAAATATCAATATCTAATGTGCCATCTAATTTAATTAGACCCGCAAGATTGGCAACTGCCGTCCCCTGGTACATGGCTTCGACTTGCCAAATTCTTTTCTGTGCATGTGTCAATGGATAGTGCTGTTTGCTTAGGCTCATTTCAGTCCCTCCCCGAAATCACCGGATTCCAATGAATTTATATTGGGATAAAGATCCATTAATTAAGTCAGTAACCTTTGGGATATGGTCAAAAATAAAAAAGTGACCGCCTTGGAACTCGTGATATCGACACTCTTTCTCTGTATGTTCGCTCCATGCGTGAATCTTGTTAATGAATTTCTCTTCATTTCCGTATAAGACGCTTATATTCGTCCGCAGCTTTGCTGAAGGAGCTTCGTAAATGTATTGCTCCGAAATTTTAAAATCATTGCGAATAATCGGAAGGAACAGCTCCACCAGTTCTTTATTCTCAAAAAAATCAGCAGGCGTCCCCTGTAATTCTTTCAACTCTCGCATAAACTCTTCATCATCTAAGTTATGCAAATTTTTTTCCTTTTTCCGGTGGTTTGGAGCGCTCGACCCTGATACAAAAAGATGATCAGGCTGACGCACACCGCTCTGACTCAAGCTGTGAGCCGCTTCATAACTTAATAAAGCGCCCATACTGTGCCCCCATATGGCATAAGGAGTATTTGGCTTCAAGCAAGAAACAATCTGCTGCTGCACATCGTCCACCGCTTCTTTGATCGTCGAATAGAAAGGAAGATTGAAGCGGTTGCCGCGACCTGAAAGCTCTATCGGAACAAGCTCAATCCAAGACTCCAAGCAATCGCTCCACTTTTTGTAAACTGCGGCAGACCCGCCTGCGTAAGGAAGGCAAAATAATTGCATCCGATTCACTAATGTCCCTCCGCCCCAACACCTTCTAATACTTGCAGCTTCAATTGTCCGAATTCCATCTTTAAATGATGGTCGGCCATATGGAAATAATGTTCATCATGAGTGATGGCAATTACACATTTTCCTCTTTGACGCAATTCCGGCAGAAGCTCATAATAAAAGAATTTCCGGAATTCCGGATCTTGGTCCGCTGCCCATTCATCAAACAAGATAATAGGAGCATCCTCCATATAGCTGATTAATAATGCGAGTCTCTTTCTCTGTCCGGTTGAAAGAGCGACTGTACTGAATTTCCCATGATCCACCGTTAGCTTCGTATCGATTTGAAGCAGCTTCAAATACTGATCCAATTGTTGCTTCTTCTCTTGATAAGAGACGCCATATAATTTTTCGAACAAATAAAAATCGCTAAACACAGCAGTAAACTGTTCACTTAAATATTTTTGAGAAACAGGCATCCCATTAAACGTCACATAGCCTTGATGCGGTGTGTACAAGCCTGTAATAATTTTGGCCAAAGTAGACTTGCCGCTTCCATTTCCACCTGTAATGAATGTAATTTCACCTGAACGAAACTCGCAATTGACAGGCCCTATTGAAAATGGAGTATCCTCTTCGTTCTCGTATTCATAACCGACATCGTGCAGCTGAAGACGAATGCTGGCAGGCACCGCTTCTATCTCATCCTCGCGTTCCTGTTCGTTCACTTTAATATTTTCAATTTGTTCAATCGTCTCTTTAATACGCGCCCAGCTTATTCTCATCATCACCACTTGTGGAATGCTGTTCAGCAGGGATGAGATCTGGCCATTAATGTATAGGAAAATCAATAAGTAACTAAGCAAAAATGCCGGCTCTAGTACAAATAGAAGCGGAAAAATAAAAATAACCATTCCAATTATGGAGAATGTAAGCAGTTCTCCTATAAGAAACACATTGGTGAACCGATTCTCACCTCGGACACGCGTCTCAAAATTAATCTGGCAGCTTTGCAATATATCGTTCTGAAAATCAGCCCTTTTAGCCTTTTTCATGCTCAGTTCTTTGTAACCGTAAATTAAATCATCAATATATTTATAAAACAGATTTTGAATGTCACGATTTTTTGTCCAATCTTTCCCTGCTCTTCGCGAGGTAATATAATAGAAGGCTATGGCAATTCCAAATACTGCTACGGATACGAGCAATGCGGTAATATTTAATGTAGCCAAATAAAGCAGGCTAACGAGAAGAGTGACGCTGTTCCGTATAATGGATACCGCTTCACCCGCGAAACGACTTATCGTTTCCGTGTCATGATTAAGACAAACTCGAATGTTCCCTTTATCGACCTTCTCGATCTTTTCATAGGAGGCATTCAGCAGCTTCTCTATTAAGCTCGTTCTTTTTTCCAGAACGATCCGATTCGAGATTTCCGTCAGTTTAATACGTACAACTCTGCCTCCGTAAAGCGAGGCGAATATGGCAAACAGAAAATATTCCACCCATCCAGCCGGATCATGTTGCACTGCTTGGTTTAATACAACAATGATGAACGCCCCTCCAAAACCGCTTAAAACGCTCAGCAAAGTAATCGCAATCAGCTTTGAATTCCTCTTGGCTGGAAAAGCGAGATCCAGCAGCAGGTACACATAGAGCAGTGTACCGGCAGTCGTCAATAAGCTCGTGGACTGCTCGATCCAAGCTTCAGAGCCCTCAAATATCGGCGAGACAAGGGGAATTACAGAGCTGGCATCCTGCATACACCAAATAAATAATGCAAAATAGATGACTCCCATTAACAAATGAAAAAGCATCGTCTTAATCGCTACTGGAGCCATTTTCTCTCGTTTGGAACGAGATATCTCGATTGCACTCCACAGAGAGCAACCAGATAATACGACTATAATTACACTTAGAACAGCCTCCAAATAAGTCGACACAAGAACGATATCCCCCTAATAATCTTAAGATTAGCTTGAAAAAATGAGAGAAAGCCGTCAGCTTCCTCTCCAAATTAACATTAGTGTTGCGCAGTGTGGATTTCTGAACCGAGAACAAACATTTTATAAGTCTGATAGAGACGTCTTGTGTACTCGCCAGGCGTTCCGTTGCCGATTACTCGACCGTCTACTTTCACTACCCCGATAATTTCTGCAGCCGTTCCCGTCATGAACACTTCATCCGCAGTATAAATATCATGGCGAGTAACGGTTTGTTCTTTTACAGTTATACCCATGCCGGCAGCCAATTCCATCACCGCATTGCGAGTTATGCCTTCCAGTGCACCTTGCGAGCAAGGAGGCGTACATATAATTCCGTTCTTTACGAAAAACACGTTTTGAGTGGTGCCTTCTGCAACAAAACCTTCCGTATTTAACATCAAACCGTCTTGTACGCCAGCATTAATAGCTTCTATTTTGACAAGCACATTGTTCAAATAATTCAAGGATTTTACTTGAGGACTCAGTACGTCGGCTCTATTTCTTCTAGTCGGCACCGTAACAATCTCGATCCCGCTGTTATAGTACTTTTCCGGAAAAGCATCGAACGCAACCGTAATACAAATAAATTGAGGATCCTTGCAAATGAACGGATCCAGACTGAATCCGCCACCCTCGCCTCTCGTAAGAATAAGACGGATATACGCGGTCTCCAACTTGTTTCTGCTCAGCGTTTCCAGCACAATATTCTCAATCTGCTCTACGGTATAAGGAACAGGCAGCAGCAATGCCTTGGCAGAATCAAACAGCCGCAAGACATGCTCCCTTAACCGAAATACATTTCCGCTGTAAGCCCGTATCCCTTCAAAAATGCCGTCCCCGAATAAAAAACTATGATCATAGATTGAAATTTTCGCATCTTCCTGACGTACATATTCCCCATTAATAAAAATCCAATTCATCATTTTCAAATCCCCTTGTCAAGTAATATTTCTTATAAATTCCCTCTCAGCGCCTGCTCCCTCTCAACTGCTTCGAATAAAGCTCTTATATTCCCGTTGCCAAAGCCTCGCGATCCTTTTCTTTGAATAATTTCAAAGAAAAGCGTGGGCCTGTCCTGTATTGCCCGCGCAAAAATTTGCAACAGATAGCCTTCGTCATCGCGGTCTACCAATATCTTCAATCGGTGCAGCTTGTCAATCGACTCATCAATATTTCCTACACGATCAGGCAACATATCGTAATACATGTCAGGCGTATATAAAAATTCAGTTCCACTCATCTGCAAATTATCTACTGTCTCCAAAATATTGGATGTCAGTAAAGCGATATGCTGTACGCCAGCACCTGCGTTATACTCTAAAAACTCGGTAATTTGCGATTTCTTCTTCCCTTGAGCCGGCTCGATAATTGTCATCTTGACTTTGTCTGTACCATTCTGAAGAATTTTTGTCATTAACGAGGAAGTCTGTGAACTGACCTGATCTTTGCTAAATTGTTGGGACATCGCGAATCCGAATACGCTTTCATAATATTCAATCCATTCCTGATTCTGTTCCACGCAAATCGCTAAATGGTCAAAGCGTGTAATTCCCGTCTTAGGAGTAATGTATTTCCCCTTAACCGCTTCAAAATTCGGGAGCATCGTTCCTGTATAGTTATGTTTTTCGATCAAAGTATGTATCGTTTCACCGAATGTCCCCAGCACTGCACGTTTAATCTCACCATGCTCATCTTTTACCGTATTAGGCTCTTCAATAGCGATCCCGCCGTTAAGTAGCGCATTGCGATAGGTTTCCTCCACATCATCTACCAGTAGAGCGATATCTTTAACGCCATCCCCTCTTTTATTAACAAAATCAGATATGAAATGATTAGAACTGTAAGCGGCACTCAAAATTAGCCGGGCGTCTCCTTGCTGCAAATAATAAGATGTCTTCTCGCGGTTGCCGGTCTCCAATCCGCTGTACCCGATAATCTCGAAACCGTACAGTTTGCAAAAATAGAAGGCCGATTGCTTCGCATTGCTTGTATACATCTCAATGTATTCAATATCTATAACATCTACGGCACTTGCTTTCTCAAAACGGTTCTGCACGTGGTAACTCAAAACGAACACCTCCATACTGTATGTAAACGAATTTATATAATCTTACCTGGATTCATAATATTGTTAGGATCGAACATCTTTTTGATAGATTTAAATATGGCTATCAAATCTTCATGCTGCTTATGCATAAATGGTATTTTCCCAATACCAATGCCATGTTCCCCGGAACATGTTCCTTCGTGACTTAACGCATAGTCAACAATCGCCCCATTAATGGACTGCAACTTCCTCAAATCATCCTTATTCATCGGATCAACCCCAAAAACAGCGTGGAAGTTGCCGTCTCCCACATGTCCCATTATGGCTCCCGCAACCCCGTATTCGTTCATAATTTCTCTTGTTCGCTGGATCGCTGACGGCAATACGGAGAGCGGTACGCAAACGTCCGTCGCCATCAGCCTTTTCCCCGGATTTATTGCCATAATTGCCATTGCCGCTTCATGCCTGGCCATCCACAATCGTTCCCGCTGTTCTTTATCCGACGCATACTCGATATGAACGCAGCCTTGCAACTCCAACTCCTTTTTAACTACATCCAAATCGTTCATAACCGTATACTCTTTTCCGACCAATTCTATAAACAACTGAGGAATCTCAGGGAGATCCATTTTTTTATATTGATTAATAGCATTAATAGTTCGCTCGTCGACAATCTCGACACAGCCGATCGCCAGACCGTTTTGCATCATTCCTGCAACAGCTCGGCTTGCCGCCTCGAGACTCTCAAATCCGGCGGTCAATGTAGCTGTAAATTCGGGCAATGCATATACTTTCAAAATAATCTCTGTAATTACGCCCAAAGTACCTTCTGATCCAGTAAAAAGACCGGTCAAATTATAACCTGCGGATGATTTCAAAAAGGCACCTCCTGTACGGATCACTTCTCCGCTGGCCAGTACAACCTCCAGTCCTAGGATTTGATCTTTCATAGCCCCGTACCGAACGGCTGTCGTTCCACTTGCATTCGTTGCCACCATGCCGCCTAACGTAGCATCTAATGCCGGATCAACAGGAAAAAATAAATTGTAAGGCTTCAAAGCTTGATTCAGCTGATTTCTTGTCACACCTGGCTGAACCTTCACAAAAAAATCATTTGGCCTAATCTCCAAAATTTTGTTCATTAAACTAAGATCCATACTGATTCCACCTAGGATGGGGATAACCTGACCTTCGACAGAAGTTCCAAGACCAAAAGGAGTTACCGGAATTCCTTTTTCTGAAGCAAATACAACTACCCCTTTAACTTCTTCTGTTGTAATTGGAAATACAACAATATCAGGGGTTAAAACGGGATGATAGGAAGATTTATCCTTACCATGATGTAACAAATCATCCTGTTTAGTACTCATTCTTGTGCAATCTGGAATAACTTTAATTAGATCTTTTAATTCTCCCATATTATTTCTCCATATTAATTGATAAAAACCTTTTTTTAGAATATCACAGTTAATATGTCGAAGTCTATCGAACTATATTAATTTTTCCTTTAAATCTTTCTATTTGGATTAATAGACTAAATTTTGTCGATTTTCAGTATAATTAGGAACTGACAGAATGGAAAGATGACGGATAATTTGCGGTCTATATTGATGCGCTTTAGGTAGATGGAATATGATCTTTATGGGTGATTATTTTAAAGTAGCCCAACAAAAAACGAGCCCACATTGCATCTGAACTCGTCTATATTATAAATTATTTAATTATTAATTTTAATAAATACATTTATTACTTTTTTTCATTATATAAGCCAGATTAGGTGAATCTTCTTGGATTAGCAAGTAATCGTCGTGCGACTCCGTTACAAGTTAAATCGATAACCAACACCCCAGATTGTTTCGATGAATTGGGGTTTGGAGGGATTTTGCTCAATTTTCTCTCGGAGCTTGCTTATATGAACGGTAACTGTAGGCAGATCACCGAGGGAGTCTAGTCCCCATATGCTTTCGAATAGCTGCTCTTTCGTAAATACGCGGTTCGGATTCGACGCCAAGTGAAGCAATAAATCGTATTCTTTCGTAGTAAATACAACTTCCCGTTCTCTTACGTATACTTTTCTCGGAAGCTTATCGATTACGAGATCCCGAATGCGAACCTGTTCTTGTTTCCTTTTATGCGACTGGTCACCTGTCAATCGCTCGAATCGAGCGAGATGGGCTTTCACTCTTGCGACTAACTCGCCAACGCTAAAGGGTTTGATGATGTAGTCATCAGCGCCTAAACCGAAACCACGGATTTTGTCTACTTCTTCTTTCTTTGCTGATACCATGAGAATAGGAACGGTACTATGCTCGCGGACCTGCTTGCATATCTCGTAACCATCCACGCCAGGGAGCATCAGATCCAGAATGATCAAATCAACCTTTTCATTCATGGCGATTTGCAGACCAACGTCACCGCTCGTTGCAATGTTTACCGTATAGCCGCTTGCCTCCAGATAATCTTTTTGCACTTCTGCTATAACTGTATCGTCCTCAATGATTAGTATTTTTTTCATGACGTTCACCTTTATGCCCTTCTGGAGTAAGTAATGTAAAGCTGATTGCGGTTCCTTCACCCAGGGTGCTCTCAGCCCATGTTCTGCCCCCATGCTCCTCTATAATTTGTTTCACAATAGCAAGACCAAGCCCTGTGCCGCCCGTATCTGTATTTCTGGCGGACTCCGCTCGATAAAACCGGTCAAATATATAGGGAAGCGCATCAGCATTAATTCCTCTTCCGCTGTCTCTAATCGATACCGTCGCTTCTTCTCTGCTGCCACTGAGCTCGAACTGTATGATTTTCTCAATTGTGTCCATATGCTTGATACTATTGTCCACTATATTCGCGATCACTCTGCCAAGCTTCTCACGGTCAGCCATGACATATACCGGCTCATTACAATCGCTAACCAATAAGAAGCGGATTTCCGAATATTGCGGATGCAGTCGAAGCTCCTCCACATAATTGTTCAAGAATCCGCGAATGTCCGTCTGCTCGAAGTAGAACGGGAGCCGCTTTAAATCCAGCTTCGAGAATAGGAATAACTCATCTATTAACCGATTCATGTGAGAGGCCTTCTTATGAATCATATCGATATATTTAAGCTGCATCTCCGGAGAATCGGCAATGCCATCCTTCATTCCTTCCGCGCATGCCGTTATCGCTGCTATCGGAGTTTTCAAATCATGCGAGATATTCGAGATCAATTCTTTCCGATTCTCTTCAAACTGCAGCTGAATCCCAATCGAATCCTTGAGCCTGACTCTCATTTCTTCAAAAGCATCACTTAATTGGCCAAACTCGTCTTTTCGGACAAGCTTCAGATTATAGTCAAGATTGCCCTCCTTGATCTGCTGCGCTGCCCGTTTGAGTGCGTATAACGGTTTAATAAAGCTGCGAGACATGAGATAGGTTAATCCCCCATTTGTTAATCCCACTACTAGCAGTACGAATAGAATGATAAATGGAAAGCTGATCATAAGCATCTCGCTCACTCGATCCTCAGCCAATACGTACAGTATACCTTTGCTATTATCCGCGAAAGTCAATTCATGCACCGTTACCATATAATCAACGCCGCCAATATCAAAATGATCTGCCTCAATATAGCCATAGACAGGTCGTTTCTTTTCTATCGTCTTCAGCTTGTGCTCAAGCTCCCCCTCATTCAAGAACGATGAAGCGAATGTTAATGAGCCGTCAATCTCAACTGCAAGACCAGTTTCCGAACCATCTAGTTCTTGATCGGTCTTCTTCAGAAATGAAGCATCCCGAAAGCGTTCCGGCTCGTGTTTGGAGAAGAAGGCTAGCCCTGATGTCCATTCTTCCTGCTTCTGCATCATTTCTTGCGCTTCCCTCACGCTTTCGAAATCACCTATGATCCTGATGAGCGGATTCATTTTGTCCTTCATAATCAAAGACAAGATGATAACAACGGTAAGTATAAAAATAATCGCAGGTACAATAATCATTGCGAGATAGGAAAGCAGCAGCTTCAGCCGGATGGACATGGGAATTCTCCTAGTTTAGTATTGTCTTCTGGCAAATTGCAACAAACCTGCCATGTACACTATTATACTGCACGATAACAGAAAGACGAAGACACTGAATAGTTTCATGAATGAAACACCGTTCCCTAACCACATGCTGTACCAATCCGTATAAGCAAAGGGCGACCAGACAGAAGCTTGTGGAAGGAGGTAAGGCAGCAGCTTGAGTGCCCCGTAAATGGCAATACATAAGATGATGGCTGTCGTACTGCTTTGAAACCACTGCGCCACTAGTGCAGCAAAGATCGCCACAACAGCCATCGGGACCAAGGCTACCATGTACGCAGCTGCTCCATCCCATATTCCGGACAAGCTCCAGCTGTTCTCGAGAAACAGACCCGACAAGAGCGAGGCCAACCAGCCTCCTGCAAGTGTGATAATGGCAATAACAATCAAGGAAATGACTTTGGAAGCAAAAATTTTCGACCTTGTAATCGGTCTTACAAGAACGATCTTCATTGTTCGTGCTGCCGATTCGCCTGAGAATGAATCTGCGGCGGTCATGAACAAGTAGAGCGGAAGCAGAATTGTCGTCAACAGGCCAAGCATGATGAGCGGGAAGTCTGTTCCGATAATTGCCGAAATGCCCATGCTCACCTGCACGTTAGCAATTAACCAGGCAAACCCCACAGGCAGGAGTACAATGGCCAGCAGGAACCATTTGGTCTTGCGATGCAGCCACCATTTGTGCATTTCATTACGGATATTCGCAGTTAAGCTAAACATGTGCTGCCCCCTCCTTGAATGGCTGAATCGCGGACAGATAATACTGCTCCATCGTTTGTCCTCCCTCTAGTAGCTCTCCGATTTCCCCTTGCCCAATCAACTGTCCTCCAAAAAGAATCCCAATCCGCGTGCAAATCAACTCCATCTCGCTCATCATATGGCTGGAGATAATGAAGGTCATGCCCTGATGCTCGGCCAGGTGAAGAATGACATTTCGCACCGAGATGATTCCCTCAATATCAAGACCGTTCGTCGGTTCATCCAATATGATCAGCTTGGGATTGCTTATCAGTGCTGCCGCCAGCGCTAACCGCTGCTTCATGCCCAGGGAATATCCGCTTACCTTTTCATGGCCGTATGCTTTCAATCCTACTAATTCCAATACTTCTTCAATCCGGCCGCTCGGCAAATCGTTATAAAATCGGCTTGCCAGCTTCAAATTCGCATACCCGCTCATATACTCGTATGCATCCGCAGTCTCAATGACACAACCAACCTTAGCCATCGCCCCTTCAAACTGCTCTGAAATAGAATGGCCAAAAATGTGGATGGCTCCCTCGTCTGCAGTACAAAGACCTGTCATAATCTTGAGCAATGTCGTCTTGCCCGAGCCATTAGGGCCGAACAGGCCAAATATCTCTCCTTTATTAACGGAGAGGCTAACATCGCGCACGCCTCTACCATTCTTGTAGGTTTTGGATATATGGGCTATTGTCATCGCTGCTTGCTCTGTCATTATTATCCCCTCATTCATAAACCATCAGAGCCAGACACTGTGGTGCAGCATCCGGCTCCCTTGGCCGATTTGGTCGTTGTATCTTAGTGATGCTTTCTCTCTTTCCATGCTTTCGGATCGATAGCTTCAACTTTTTTGCCCTGCAGATCGATCTCTTCGGCTACCGTACCGTTAAAGTTAGTAAAATCCGCTTTGAAAGCGACCTTCACTTCATGTGCCTGCCCTGCCTCATCCTTACCGGTAACTTCAATTTCAAAGGCCTGATGCTCCAATTGGTTGTCTTTATTGATCGTGGCATCTATATTTACTGCCTCAATTCGAATATCCTCTGTCAGATCCGGTATTGCGGCATCGAATTCTTCACCGAACAGCTGCTCTTTGAATGAATTGGAATTATTGTCATCCGCGTTGAACTCCTTATGCTCACCCGCAAACTTGATCATTAGCGATCCGGCAGCATTGACGATTGGCGGCAATTGATTGCCCGACATATGCAAGGAAACCTCCTGCTTCCCGTCGGCTCCTTCTTCAAGACTGATCTGCTGCTTCAAATTGCCGACCAGGGCATCAATGACATTCTCAATCTCCTCTGGCGCTTCCCATTTCTCTCTTTCCATTCGCTCTATTTTCCGGCTATTTTCTTTCGTATCCAAGGTGTAATACGTATCATCCGCACTGTTCTTGACGATCACCTGGTCTCCTTGGTGATAAACCTGCAATTGGCGGCTATCGGTGCCGTTGTTTATGGAGAAATTAGCGTTAGTGCCCTCTCCTTCCTCATCCAGCTTAATATTTGCTTTTGCATCCAGGACGCTCTTGCCATTATCCGTGACTGACAGGGCGAAATCTGTCGTTACACTGGAGATGTTGTCACTGTTCTTCAACGCTGATTTGTAAGCCTCATAACCGGACGTGCCTGCACTAACCGTGAAGCCGCTGACTACCAGCAATACTGCGCTTGCAGCTACCGGGATGCCGAAACTCAACCATTTTTTCTTATTCATCTTCTATTCCTCCACCTCATCTATTTTTGAAAACTTCCTTTTGTTTCCTGAAGCTTTCTGATATCAGAATAATCCCTAACTCTAAACTGCTCGTTAATGAAATCTAAAAAAAGCATAAAATTTGCAAACAATCCAGGCTAATGCTGCCGAGCTTGCTGGCGAACCTTGAACCTCCCCACGGTTAATTCATGACGCGAAGGGGTATTAACGTGATAAGGAAGGAGGCCGCAATTATGCCTAAGCCACGTACACCCTTTAAGAAACGATCCCTCGATTTCGCTCAAAATCTTTACTGCCGATTCCAGGATGATGAGGTTCCTGCTATGGGAGCGCAGTTGACCTACTATCTGATACTTGCATTCTTCCCGTTTCTGATCTTCGTCATCGCGGTTCTCAGCTTCACTGACCTCAGCATCCAGAATGTCATCGCATACATTCAGCTTGTTCTGCCCGAGATGTCTGCTTCCACAATTACGGATGCTTTCGCGGAGATTCAGGAATCCCGCAGCGGCTCCCTGCTCTCCTTCGGCCTTCTGATTACGCTATGGTCTGCGTCCAACGGCATCAGCGCGGTGATGAAGGCGCTCAACAAAGCGTACGATGTGGAGGAATCACGGCCGTTCTGGAAGGTCAAATCAATCTCGCTCGCATTCACGATCGTATTGGCTGTCGTTATCGTATGCAGCTTTGTTATGCTCGTATTTGGCAGAGTGATAGGAGACTCCCTGTATAAGTTCTCTCGTCTGCCCGGCAGCTTCGATCAAATCTGGGCAACCGGCCAGTATGTGCTGCCCATTCTTATGATGATTGCCGTGTTCGCTTCGCTGTATCTGTTCATTCCGAACCTGAGTTTGAGGTTCAAGGAGGTCATTCCGGGGGCGGTCTTCGCCACATTCGGCTGGATAACGATCTCGCTGCTGTTCTCCTTCTATGTAAACAATTTCGGCAGCTATTCCAAGACCTATGGAAGCATTGGAGGGATCATCGTACTGCTGACATGGCTGTATTTGTCCAGCATCATAATCGTGCTTGGCGGTGAAATAAATGCGGTACTGCATTTCGACAGAAATGGCATTCACAAAAAACCATGCAAGCAGTTCGCACTGTCACTGCCCTTTCTGGGCAAAAAAAAGAAGAACCACGAAGGCTCTTCTTCCCATTCTTCAAGTTCGCCAAAAATAAATCCGCCGATCCAGCAATAGACTTGCTGCTGGTGGCTCGTGGCTCGCGGCTGGTGACTTGTGCCTGGTGACTTGTGGCTCGTGCCTGGTGACTTGTGCCTGGTGACTTGTGGCTCGTGCCTGGTGACTTGTGGCTCGTGCCTGGTGACCTGTGGCTCGTGCCTGGTGACCTGTGGCTCGTACCTGGTGGCTGATGTCAGTTCTTCGGATATATCATATCCTCCGCCCGCACCACCTCATCGAACTTCGCAGCGGTAATAAGCCCGCTGCGGATCGCCGCCTCACGCAAGGTTAGCCCTTCCTTGTGTGCGGTCTTGGCGATCGTCGCCGCATTCTCATAACCGATATGCGGGTTAAGTGCTGTCACCAGCATGAGCGATTCGCTCAGATAGCTGGCGATAGCTTCGAGATTCGCCTCCAGGCCGGTGGCGCAATGCTCATCGAATGATCGCATTGCATCGGCCAGCAGCCGTGCTGAATGCAGGAAGTTGCGAATAATAACGGGCTTGAACACGTTAAGCTCGAAGTTGCCTTGGCTGGCTGCGAAGCCGATTGCCGCATCATTGCCCATCACCTGGCAGACGACCATAGTCAGCGCCTCACTCTGCGTGGGATTGACCTTGCCCGGCATAATGGAGCTGCCGGGCTCGTTCTCCGGTATGCGGATCTCGCCGATTCCGCAGCGCGGGCCGCTCGCCAGCCACCTGACATCGTTGGCGATCTTCATAAGATCCGCCGCCAACGCCTTGAGCGCTCCATGGACGAATACAAGCTCATCGTGGCTTGTCAGCGCATGAAACTTATTGGCGGCGCTCACGAACCGCTTGCCCGTCAGTCCGCTGATCGCAGAAGCAACGCGATCTCCGAACTCCGGATGGGCATTGAGCCCTGTGCCCACTGCGGTTCCGCCAATGGCAAGCTCACGGAGCTCTTCGCGGCTGGTAAGAAGATATCGCTCGCACTTCGCGAGCATGCTCACCCAGCCGCTGATCTCTTGCCCCAGCGTAAGGGGAGTCGCATCCTGCAAATGGGTGCGACCGATCTTAATCACGTTCGCGTATTCATCACGCTTGCGTTCCAGAGTCCCCCTTAGCTGCGCGATGGCCGGCAGCACAAGCTCATCGACTGCAATTGCAGCCGCAATGTGCATCGCAGTCGGGAAAGTATCGTTCGAGCTCTGGGAACGATTGACATCATCATTAGGATGAACTGCGCCGGAGCCCGCTCGTTCATCCAGCAGCTGGCCCGCTCTGCGCGCAATGACCTCATTCACATTCATATTGGACTGCGTACCGCTGCCCGTCTGCCATACAGCAAGCGGGAATTCATCATCCCATCGTCCCGCCAATACCTCATCGGCGGCCTCCGCAATGGCATCCGCTTTCCCTGCGTCAAGCTTGCCTAGCTCCTTATTAACGATAGCCGCACCCTTCTTCAAATACGCAAAAGCACGAATGAGCTCAAGTGGCATCGTATCCGCACCGATCTTGAAATTATTCAGGCTTCGCTGCGTTTGCGCTCCCCACAGCCGTTCCGCGGGAACTTGAATCTCTCCCATGGAGTCCTTCTCTGTTCTGAATTTCACGTTGTGCCCGCCTCCAATTCTGCTTATTCAATGAGCGTCGTCTAGCAGTATTCTACTTACATTGGGGCAATGATATACATGATGCAGCTCCACGGCAACCTCACAGCGCCTCCGCTGCGAACAACCGCCGCAGCTCGCCGGGAATTTCCCTGCTCTTGCGTGTCGCCACATCCATAGTGACACTGGTGACGAGCGCATCTGCGCACAATACACCATCGGCATTGATAATCGTCTGCTTGAGCACATAGCTGGTTCGTCCGGCTCTCTCGGGAGTGGTCGTGATTGTTAAACGATCCCCCTGTCTGCATTCATGCCGATAGTTAATATTAATGTTAACGGTAACGGTCTGAATCCCCATGGCGAGCAAAGTTTCATAATGCAGCTCTGACCGCTCGTACCATTCCTCTCTTCCCCATTCCAGGTACTCCAAATATTTTGCATTATTCACATGTCCGTTGACATCAATTTCTGTGGATCGAACCACGATATCAAGCATGGCCTCCATCTCCAGCCTCTCCTCCTTGCTATTGATCACTATTGATTATGACATCCATCGATGCTGCTAATTATAGAATTGGATGCTCCAACAATCAATCCTGTCCGAACGAAGCACAAAAGGCCTGTCCCCAGTCGTCATGACGGATGGGACAAGCCTTTGCCTTTACCGGGTACCCGATTCTATTCGCTTATCAATTCATCTCCTTATAAGGTGCTGACACCATTCATCGCAGGTTAGCTCGCCCACCTCTCCAAATAATCCTTGAGAATAAACATCATGAGATGATCCATAATCATATGCACATCCTCGACCTTCTGCATGTCATGAATCGGCACATGGATGGAGCATGTCGCAAGCTCCTTGACCTTGCCTCCGTCATAGCCGACCAGCCCGATTGTCTCCGCCCCTTGCGTATTGGCATATTCCAGCGCCGCTACAATATTCTTGGAATTGCCGCTGCCGGATATTCCAATCACAAGGTCATTAGGCGTCAAGTAGTTTTCCAGCTGCACTTTGAAAATTTGATCATAGCTCACATCATTGGCGATTGCCATAATCGTAGATACACTGTCATTCAAGCAGCAGAAGCGGAACTTCTTGCGCAGCTTCTCGCTTACACCCTTGTTGAAATCATTGACGAAATGGGATGCGGTCGAGGCGCTTCCGCCGTTGCCGAAAATGTAAACAAATCCTCCACGCTCATTCACCTTAATTAATTTCTCAATGACGGTTTGGATCTCATTGACGTCCAGTTGATCGAGCACTTCCTTCAATCCACTCAAATATCCCTGGATATCCGCTCGAAAATCGACAGCTACTTGCCCCATTACTCCACTCATTTTAAAGCACTCCTCTCATGGGTCCCGAAATAATGACCATAAGTATAATATTATGGACACCTATTTATGATACTCTGATAACTGCTGTTTTTTTAGAGTATTGAGAACTATTTATTAGTTAAATATCCTAATATTTAGACATTATATTACACGCTGGATGTCGAAATTGACATGCTGCTTTCGACCACGGCTCTCACTTGAGAGCATACACTCTCCTCCAACAGCTCTTCCATTGCAAGGGGAGATGTAATCGTCCAATTCCAATCTCCACAGGTGCCCGGCCGATTATATCTGAATTCGCGGTAGTCGCCTTCAATCGCCCCCAGCATGCTCAAATAATCAAGAATGGACGTTATCGACCATACCGCATTCGAGGATTGGACAGAATGAATAGCCGCTCTAATGATCTCGTGATCGCATTTCTCCCTTGCCGCTCCTTCCAGGCCCATTATGGCCCATAACATCTCCTTTTCCCCGTAGCTGAGAACATAGCTGTGATACAGATCGTACAGATCCATCTTTGGTCTGCCCAGAAGTTCGGCCAATTTATCATGGGAGTTTACATGATTCCTCCAGCGCAGCTTGTTATCGGAGGAGAGAGTTTCTTCGAAAATAATTACCTTCATCTCCTCATAATCAAGCCCTGCCTTGCCGCAGTATTCCATAAAGATAGAAGCATCTATCGTCCCCGCTTCATTCTCCCACCAATCCCCCCATATGGACGTATCATGATTCGATAGAATAAAAACAGTGAGCGGATCATGCTCCTCAGGCAGCGTAAATCCTTTCGTTCCGTCCCAATCCTTGTCCCAGCGCTGAAAATTAATCGGAGGAATTCCCAATTCTCTCACGATAGGTGTGAATTCCTCGCCAAAGGGAGCCAGGTTCTCTGCACAGAGCATCATTGTGGTACTGTCCAGCATAGCCGTCAGCATCGTCCTTCCCTGTTCCTCCTGTTCTTGTGGCGTGCCCGGATAGTAGAATCCGTTGAGACCAAGATTCTCCGAAGGCTCCTCCCTTGGAATGCACCACATCTTGAACAATGTCGATGCCGCGTCAAGCCGCATAATATCAAAAAAGTTCTGATTATATTGCAAGCGCTTCTTATAAAGCTCACAGTCGTCCGCTATGATGGCCTGCCAGTTGTAGATCGGCTGATCCCCCCATCTTTGCCCCTTCACATGGCTCGGTTCCGGGGGCAGTCCAGGGACAAGATCCAGCCTGAAATATTTGCCGCGCGCCCATACATCGGAGCTGTCCCGGGCGGAGACATAGAACAGATCACCCATCAACAGCACGTTTTTGCTATTCGCATACGCCTTCGCCGCTTTAAACTGCTCATACAGCTGCCACTGCATCCATTTGATGAATAAGATGCTGAGGGCATGCTCCTCGCAGAATTGCTCTATTGCTTCAGGATCGCGGTCTCTGTACCTCGGCTCCCAAGCTTCCCAGAAATTCGGTGAATAGTTCATTTTCAAGGCGCAGAACAGCGCGTAGTCATCCAGCCAATATTTATTGGCCGCCATATAATCGTGAAAAGCCGGGCTTTCCACAGGCTGCACCTGCTGAAATAAATCATGAAGCGCGTTAATCTTGGCGTGCTTCACATTCAAATCCATGAAGCCCTTATCGATAGGGAACTGCTCCCGGATTCCCTGAATGTATGGCTCGACCGCTTCCTTCGCGACTCCGAGCAAATGATCCATCGCCATATACATCGGTTCAACGGCGAACAAGGTGGTCGTCGAATAAGGCGTATTATAGTAGTCGCTCATAGGCAGAAGCTGAAGGATCGTATGGCCTGTTCGCTCGCACCAGTCCACTGCCCGCTTCAAATCCTCCAGATCGCCTACACCCGCACTCCGCTTCGAATGAAGGCTGAATAGAGGGGCAAGCAGCCCCGCCCGCTTCTCGATACCGATCCGATCCCATTTATTCGCTCCGTATAAATACGGCATCATGCTCCCCTGGCTAGTGATCACAATATTCCCCCTGTCCTGTCATTTGCTTCACTTCATAATGTACTGAACCGCCTCCAGCAAATGCTCGGCATAATAATCCGGCGCCACTTGAAATTTGTTATCCTTCCCGCCGAGTCCAGTCGATACCAGCACCGTGCTTACATTCGCATTGACGCCTGTCTGGATATCAACGGTGGTATCCCCGATCAGGAACGAGCTTGCAAGGTCAATGTTGTATTTGCTTGCGGCGGCTTCCAGCATGCCAATGGATGGCTTCCGGCAGCTGCAAGGAATTTTGTACGCCTTGTTCTCTTCCGGATATCCCCCATCAGGATGATGGGGACAATACATAATATCGTCCACATAGACACCCCGCTCGCCAAGAAGGGTCTCCAGCTTCCGGTGAATCTGGCCGAGCTCCTCCTCCGAGCATAGATTCCGGGCAACTACCGGCTGATTCGTAATGACGATGCTGATATAGTCCGAATCATTAATTTCCCGCAGCGCTTCCACAACACGGTCTTCAATTTCCAGCTGCTCCGGCTTGGAGAGCAGCCCGACATATTTGTTAATCGTTCCGTCCCGGTCGATAAAGATAGCCCGCTGCTTCAGAGACAGATTCTTCTTCCCTACAATCCCTTTCTCCACATGCCGCTGCACCAGTCCATACCGGTCGGGGGTTCCCATATCCTTCATATATTCAGTCGTCCGGTAGGCACAGATCTCTCCCTCGGGAATCAGCTGTGCGATGACGTCCTTCTCCAGATCCTGCTTCGTATTCGCAGCAATATAGCTGACAATCCGTTTATTGAATACGAACACGCCAGCATTCACGCAATTGCTATAATAGAAATCCCGCTTCTCATTCTTCTTCAGAATGTCCTCCACGACTCCGCTGCCCTTCATTCGCAGCACATCGCTATCGTAGGGATGATTGTTGGGATGCGCGGCAAGCGTTCCCGTCAGCCCTTGCTGCTTGTGGAAAGCGATGAACCGGGCAAGATCGATATCAAAAATAACATCGCCATAGGCAAGCACAAAATCCTCTGTCAGCACGTCTTTCAGCGCATACAGAGCTCCCGCCGTTCCGAGCGGCTGATCCTCCACATAATAGCTGATCCTCACACCAAGCTCCTGGCCGTCCCCCAGAACCTGCTGAATTTTATGCCCCAGATGCCCGATAACGATAATGATGTCCTTCATTCCATACCGGGCGAAATTATCGATGGCATACTCCAATACGGATTTCCCGTTAACCGGAACAAGCGGCTTCGGAATTTCCTTCGTAAATTCGCTTAGCCTTGTTCCTTTGCCGCCTGCGAGAATGACCGCCTTCATGCTCCCAGCACCCTTTCATACACGCCTGTATACTCCTTCACATAGCGCGGCCATCCATGATTCTGCACCATGCAATTGCGGACGATATTCTCCCATGTCTCCTTGCGCTTATAGACTTCAATGGCCTGGCGAATCGTATAAAGCATCACCTTCGCATTATAATGCTTGAATAGAAATCCGTTCCCTTCTCCGGTCTCCTCGTTATAGTGCTGAATGCTGTCATTCAGCCCCCCGACCTGACGAACGATAGGCACGGTGCCGTATCGCAGCGCAATTAACTGGCCAATGCCGCACGGCTCATAGCTGGAGGGCATAAGGAACAGATCCGAGCCCGCATAGGCTTTGTAAGCAAAATCATTATCATAGAGCGTAAAGGAGAATTTATCAGGATATTTGCGCGCAGCCTCCTGAAAAAACTCCTCGTACACCGCATCGCCATTGGATACCATCACGAATTGGATATCCAGCTTCATAATGTCCTTGAACGTATTTTTGACCAGATCCAGCCCCTTCTCCGTCTTCAATCTGGAGAACAGGGAGAGGATCGGAATATCCTCCCTGACCTGGAATCCGAGCGCCTGCTGAAGCATCCGCTTGTTCGCATATTTGCCGTCCAATGAATGCTCGTCGTAGTTCGCGTAGATGCGTGCATCTGCCGAAGGATTATTGATCTCAAGATCCAGGCCGCAGAGAACGCCACAGATGTCGGCCTGCCTTTCTTGAACGGTCAATTCAAGCGTGGAGCCATACTGCTCGGTTGCAATTTCCTTGGCATAGGTAGGGCTGACCGCCGTTATTTTATCCGCATGCAGCAGGCCCGTCTTCATGAAATTAAGCTGCTCGTAATAATCGACTCTGTGCCTCAGAAGCTCCTCCCAGTCCATATCCAGGAACAAGCAATTATCTTGATCGAATATCCCTTGATAGCCCATATTGTGGATCGTATACAGCGTCTTGATCTCCTCATAGAAAGGCTGCCCGGCATACTTGACCTTCTTGAGCAGCGGAATAAAGCCGGTATGCCAGTCCTGGCAGTGCAGAAGCTTCGGCTTAAAGCCGAGATGCGGCAATGCTTCCAGCACGGCCTTGGTGAAGAAGCTGAACCGCTCCACCTCATCCTCGTAGCCATACAGCTCGTCTCTGCCGAAATAATAAGAGTCTTGAATGAAATAGAGCGGGACGCCGTCATAGACACAAGCTTCAATCGTACAGGCATAGGCTTTATCGCCCATCGCAATATTCAGCTCGGCGATCACCTCCGTATCATGCGGGTAGGGCCGATAGGTTTTATTTACTTTCGGTACAATAACTCTGGCATCCCAGCCCATCCCGATCAGGTTCTTAGGAAGGGAATAATTGAAGATCCCCATCGTTCCGGTCGTAAAGGGATACAACTGGGACGTAACAAACAGCACTGTATTGTTCATCGCTCAAGCCTCCATCCGGACTATGGTTATGGTTACACCGTGACATACTTGCCATGGATCAATTTGTCATAAAGCGCAATATACTGCTCTGCATAATGCTTCTGCGAGAACTGCTCCCTCATGCCATTCTCCACGAGCTCCTGCCAGACATCTGTTCTGCTGTACAGTCCAACAGCCTTGCGCGCCTGGTACAGCAGAACCTTCTCGTTTGCATACTTGAAGCAGAAGCCCGTTCCCTCCCTTGACTGCTCACAGAACGGCTGCACCGTGTCCACCGCACCGCCGGTATGCTTCACAATCGGAACCGTGCCATACCTCATCGCAATAAGATGGCCAATTCCGCAAGGCTCCGATGCAGGCATGAGATACAGATCAGCTCCGGCAATGAGTCTGAACAGCTCATCCTCGTCAAAGCTCAGGAAACGGAATTTATCCGGGTGCTTGTCCGCTTCCGCTTGGAAGAAGTTGATGAAGATCTCCTTCTCGCTCTCCGTGTACAGCGCATCATCCCTTGTTATCATCAGGATGAACTGAATATCCGCCTTCAGAAGATCGCCAATCGCATATTGAAGCAGCTCGGCTCCATGCTCGCTGGTCATTCTGAAGCTGCTCACAAGAAGCGGAACATCCTCTCTTGCGGCCAATCCATGCGCGGCCTGAACCTTGGCTTTATTGCGCGCTTTCCCCTCCATATTGCCGATGCTGTAATTGGCGTGCAGACGGCGATCCGTCGCCGGGTCATATTTCGCCGGGTCAGCGCCGTTCAATATCCCATGCAGATCATCCCTCCGCTTAATCGCAAAGTCCTCCAGCGTTTGGCCCCATATCTCCGTCTGGATCTCCAATGCATAGTTGGGGCTTACGGTCGTCAGCACATCCGCATAGAGCAGACCCGCCTTCAAGAAATTGATCTGGTCATAATAATCCAGCCCGCAATCCTTGATGGAATCCCAGTCCATATCCAGATAGATGCTGTTCTCCCGGTCGAATACGCCCTGATGGGCGAAGCTGTTGAAGGTCAGGACGGTTTGCGTGCCCTTGTATTGCTCCAGACCGCCATAATTAGCTCTCAGCAAGAAGGGGATGAATGCGGCCGGCCAATCCTCGCAATGGATGATGTCCGGCTCAAAACCGATGCATGCCAATGAGGCCAATACCGCTCTGCAGTAATAAGAGAACCGTTCTGCATCATCAGGATTTTCGAACATTTTCTCGCGATTGAAGTACTCCGGCGTATCGATCAGATAGGTGATGATTCCGTTCATGACACCCTGCTTGATCGTGCCTTGCACAGGTCTGCCATCCATTGTCAAGGCAATGTCTCCGATGATAGATAGGTCCAATTCGCATATGCCTTCTATGCTGTCATGGAGCGGGAGTATCATTCTCGCGTCTATCCCCCTCTCCAGCAGCTCGCGGACAAATCCATCATTCAAAGCATTCGTCTCAAAGGGATCCTTGCTTACCGCCGCAATAAGTATCGACTTCTCCATCATTAGCACCCCACCTTCAAATTAACAAAGCCGCAATGATCATTCGCATTCAGCACGATCCGGCTTCCATAGCGGTCGAAGCTGATTGGCAGCTCGTCGTAATGGTGCAGCGCTTGCCTTACCCTCTGCTGGTTCTCCAGCGGACAGAGGAAGAGGAAGAACCCTCCTCCGCCAGCGCCCAGCAGCTTGCCGCCGTATATGCCGGCTTCCTTGGCCGCCTCATAGATGCGGTCGATTTCGTTGTTATTGATTTTCCGGGACAGCTTCTTCTTCTCCTCCCAGCTGACATCCAGCAGCCTGCCGATCCGCTCAATATTCAGACTTAGAAAATCATCATGGCAAGTATCCACAAATTGCTTGAGCCGGTTCAGCGTATCCAGATTATTGCCTGTGTTCTGCTTCTGATCTGCCAGTACAGCAGATGCTTTTCTGGTAATCCCCGTAAAGAACATCATCGCATGCATATCCAGCAGCTTATATTGGCTGTTGGTCAGCGGGATGCTGTCCACGCTTACAGTATCATCGCTGTTGAAGCTGTACTTCTTGAACCCGCCGAAGGCCGCGGCATACTGATCCTGCTTGCCGATAGGCTCCTTCAGCAGATCAATTTCGATTCTGCAAGCAATCGCGCCGAGCTCATGCGGATTTTTGGTCTCGCCCTTGTACATGTACAAGGCGTTCAACAAGCCGATCGTGAAGGAGCTGGATGAGCCGAGACCGCTGCCTTCAGAGGGAATGTCCGAAATGCTCGTAATCTCGATCCCTTGGTCGATGCCGACAATTGTCAGCGCTTCTCTAATAATCGGATGCTCGATCTCCGCAACAGTGCGGACCTCCTCCTTCTTCGCGTAATTCAATACAATCCGGTCATCATATCTCGATTTCACGATGACATAGATATACTTGTCGATCGTACTGCTCAGTACAGCTCCGCCATGGAAACGATAATAGTCCTTTAAATCCGTTCCACCCCCAAAAAAGCTGACTCTCAAAGGTGTCTGGCTAATAATCATGATGATTCCCCCTCCATGTATTGCGCCTGCATCGATCAGCAGGTCCGGCTTATCCTGCCCTATCTCCCGTTTGAAGCTGATACAGCTGCTTGTACAGACTTTGCTGTCCCATCAGCTCCTCATGTCCCCCATGCTCAAGCACGGTACCATTGTCTACTACATAGATCCGGTCCGCCCGCTCAATCGTTGATAACCGGTGGGCAATCATAATGACCGTCCGGCCCTGCATCAATTGGTTCAGTGCTCCCTGCACAATCGCTTCGGACTCCGTATCCAATGCAGAGGTCGCTTCATCCAGCAGCAGAATCGGAGCATCCTTGAGGAAGGCCCGGGCAATGGCAATTCTCTGCTTTTGTCCGCCTGACAGCCTCACTCCCCTTTCGCCAATAGCCGTACTGTAGCCTTGAGGCTGGTTCATAATAAAATCATGCGCGTGGGCATCCTTCGCAGCAGCGATAATATCCGCTTGGGAGGCGCGCGGATTCCCATATCCGATATTCTCCCCGATCGTGCCATCGAACAGGAACGCATCCTGAGGGACGTAGGCGATCAGACCTCTGATCTCGGACAGCCTGTAGGCGCCCATCGGCTTGCCGAGCAAGCTCATGCTCCCGCTGCCCGCCGGATAGAAGCCCAGCAGCAGCTTTACTATGGTGCTCTTGCCGCTGCCGCTCAGACCTACGAGCGCTGCGCATTCCCCTTTGCCGATCGTCAGGCTCAGTCCCCGCAGCACCTCTTTGCCGCCCTCATACTGGAAGGCGACATCCTTCATTTCAAGAGCCGAATCCGTACATCTGGCGGGGGGAGACTGGTAGCGCTCGGGCTCGACCGGCTTGTCCAGCACCTCGAAGACACGGCTGGCCCCTGCCAATACACGCTGCAGATCGGTCACCAGATCTCCCGCCTTAAAGAACATGGCGCCAATATTGCCCTGCAGCTTAATAAAGGCCATAATCGTGCCGAAATCAGTCCGGTCATTCAGCGCCATCATCCCGCCAATAATGACAATCCCGATAAAGCTCATGCTCCCCAATATCGTATTGATGCCGTCCAGCAGCGCGTATTTCCGGTTTACTTTCGTAGACAAGGCGGCAATCTCCCTGTTAGCGGCGTCATACTTGCCCGTTATTGCTGCTCCGAGCTGGAACATCTTGACGAGCTGAACGCCTGACAACAGATCCGACAGCAGCTCTGTCTTCCTGCCCAATGCGCGCTGGATATCATC
Organism: Paenibacillus oenotherae; assembly: GCF_019443105.1. Lineage (GTDB taxonomy): Bacteria > Bacillota > Bacilli > Paenibacillales > Paenibacillaceae > Paenibacillus_Z > Paenibacillus_Z oenotherae. The sequence goes on along the minus strand of NZ_JAHZIJ010000023.1, from coordinate 33,439 downwards.
ATTCATGCTCCGGAATCTGCCTGCAAAGCAAGTGTTCACAAGAAAAGTAACGCCCCCAAGCACAATGGCGTATACGGCAAGCTTCCAGTTAAGAGCGAACATGGCAACAGCAGCGCCTATGCCGACGACAAGCGCGTAGATCATGCCCCCTATCGCCCCGTCATACAGATGCTCGATATGATTCAGATCATTCGTCAGCCTCGACAGCATGCCGCCGCTATGCGAACGCTCGAATGCCGCAAGAGGCAGCCTTTCGACATGGCGGAAGCTGATTTGCCTGATCTCCGTCATCGTATGCCGCACGCATTTGTTGTACATGTAGGTTAGAAAGGTACACAGAAAGCTGCTGACCGCCAGCACGGCCAAGGCGAGAATAACCGATCTGGCGAGCAGGCGCATATCCGCTTCAACAGCCCCGTTCACCATATCCATATAAATGAAGGCCATAGCAATATTCAGGCCAAGCGCAGCGGATACATTGTTGCCGACGATTCCGATGCCATATATCCATGCCCTTGGTTTCATAAAGGCCATCACCCGATTGAACTCCCTCACATATTGAAACCTGATCATCATTCACCCCCTTCGGTGCAGTACGCATACTGATTATTGTATAGCTGTCTGTACAAAGAATCGGTTCCTATCAGCTCCTCATGTCCGCCTTGTTCTACCAGTTGACCGTTGTTCATCACAACAATTTCATCCGCATCCCTGATCGTGGACAGCCTATGCGCAATAATAAGCACGGTCCGGTTCACGACAATCCGCTCCAGCGCTTCCTGCACCAATGCTTCGGACTGCCCGTCCAAGGCTGAAGTGGGCTCGTCCAGAATGACGATTGGCGCATCCTTCAGAATGGCTCTGGCAATCGCTATCCGCTGCCGCTGCCCTCCCGACAAGGCAGCCCCGCGTTCCCCCACCGCCGTTTCATAGCCTTGGGGCAAATCCCGAATAAATTCATCCGCGCCAGCCAGTGAAGCTGCCTGCATCACCTCCTCTCTTGACGCATCCCTTCTGCCATACGCGATATTCTCATAGATAGAGCACGGGAAGAGATACGTATCCTGCGAAACAATCGAGATTCGTGCTCTTGCCTCGCTCAAACTCCACTGGTGCAGCTCGCTGCCATAGATATAGATATCGCCGTCATAGCCGTCATATTGACCGCACAGCAGCTTGGCCACCGTGCTTTTCCCGCTTCCGCTCGGCCCGGCCAGGGCGGTGATCCTGTTTCTCCGCATGGTCAGATTCAAGCCGCGCAGTGCGGGCTCGCCTTCCCCGTAGGAGAAGCTGACATTACGGAATTCGACCAGCGTATCCCCGTTCTCCGGCGGCGCAAAGACGCTCCCGTCCTGCCGCTCCTCCGGCTCCTCCAGCAGTTCAATAACACGCCTTGCGGATGCAATCGTAACCTTGAAATCTATGATTAGTCCCGGAATGCCGGATAGAGGGCCGATGAGAAAGCCCAGCAGATAGATGAAGGTCAACAGCTCGCCGGGCGTAAGCACACCATGGACGGTCAAATAGCCGCCATAGAGAATGCAGCTCATCTGCGGGACAACGCCCACCACCATCGAGATCGGGGCAATATACATGCACCGCCAATCCGTCTTGAGCTTGATCGCCAGAATATCCTCTGTTATCCGCTTGAATTTGCCGAACATGACGGGCTCCATATTATACGACTTCAACAAGGCGATACCGCCTGTCGTGTCCTGGACAGCAGCGCTGTATCTTGCGAAGCTCTCCTGCAGCTCAGTCGCATATTTGCCCACCGCTCGCCCTAGCTTATGGGATGCCAGCATGCTGACCGGCAGCAGAATGATCGAGACGATCAGCAGCTTCCAGTTAAAATAAAGCAAATAAACAGCGACGCCAGTAATGACCAGCGGAAGGTAGATCATGTTCGTAATATGGCGGTCCACAAAGCCTGAGATCGAGCCTACATCATTATTCATTCTCGTTATGATGTCTCCCGAATGGCGGTTCTCCAGACAAGCGGCAGGCAAGCGCCCTAACCGCCCGGCCAACCGGCTTCGGACATCTCTAAGAATCTGAATACCCAGATGTCCCGAGTAGTATTTGATCCCATAACGGATCAGGCAGCTCGCTGCAATAACAAGAATAATGGCAGTAACCGCTGCTATAAACCCCTGCTTATCGCCCCCTATCGCATGATCTACAACCTCCTTGAGCAGATTCGCCTGTACAATATCCACCCCGGTTCCAAAAAAAGCGCCTAATATACAAATTGTAGCCATAAGTCGATAGGGTTTGACAAAAGAGAGGATAATACCCATTATTTTTGTCGATTCGATCAATTTCACCTCCTTTCTTATGCGGAATTTATAAATAACGATACTAATTGTATCATAATTGTTGTGAATTTGTTAATGACCCATTGGAAATTAATAAGCACCCTTTCAGGGGCGGAGAAAGAGTGCTGCCATTGAGGCATCCAGCAATAGAGAGAAAGAATCTGCGCGAGTGCAACCATTCTAGTTAAAAGAAGTCGTAGAAACGTACTGCCTGCGCATATGCAGGCTTTGGTGGCGGAATGGGGCGTTTCGAGGAAATTACGGCGAAACGGCGAAACGGTGGAACGGTGAAATACTTTCGCTTTGAACTATGGCGGGCTCCCCGTCAACTAGCCGCTGACCCCACGTACTGTTCGGTGACACCCGTACCGTCCCCACCGTGCCGGGAGCTGCGCGCGCTCCCAAACAGGTACGGAGTAACTGGCTACAACTGATCCGGCTGGCTGAGAGAGCGAAGCATGCGTATGTGCAGACATTTCAGCTAAAATGAGCTGCTGAGGACTGAATGCCTGCGTATGTGCAGGCTTTTCGGCTAAAAGGAGCCGCTGAGGGTTGAATGCCTGCGTATGTGCAGGAATATATGGCGGATTGGGCCCATATCGGGCGAACACGGCGAAATTCCTGCGCTTTGGCAGGCATTCGCTCTTCAGCGGGTTGAAATGAGCAAAAGCCTGCCTATCCGCAGGTTTTTGAGAAAGCCCGGCGGGTTCCCATCAACTAGGTTAGGCAGTGACACCCTTACCGTCCCCACCGTGCCGGGAGCTGCGCGCGCTCCCAAACAGGTACGAGTAAACTTGCTATAACTCATCCTGCTGGCTGAGAGAGCAAAGCATGCGTATGTGCAGACATTTCAGCTAAAATGAGCTGCTGAGGACTGAATGCCTGCGTATGTGCAGGCTTTTCGGCTAAAAGGAGCCGCTGAGAGCAGAATGCCTGCGTATGTGCAGGAATATATGGCGGATTGGGCCCATATCGGGCGAACACGGCGAAATTCCTGCGCTTTGGCAGGAATTCGGTCTTCAGCGGGTTAAAATGAGCAAAAGCCTGCCTATCCGCAGGTTTTGAGAAAGTCCGGCGGGTTCCCATCAACTAGGCGGTGATACCCGTACCGTCCCCACCGTGCCGGGAGCTGCGCGCGCTCCCAAACAGGTACGAGTAAACTTGCTACAACTCATCCTGCTGGCTGAGAGAGCGAAGCATGCGTAAGTGCAGGCTTTTCAGCTAAAAGGAGCCACTGAGGGCTGAATGCCTGCGTATGTGCAGGCTTTTCGGCTAAAAGGAGCCGCTGAGAGCAGAATGCCTGCGTATGTGCAGGCTTTTCGGCTAAAAGGAGCCGCTGAGAGCAGAATGCCTGCGTATGTGCAGGCTTTTCGGCTAAAAGGAGCCGCTGAGGGCTGAATGCCTGCGTATGTGCAGGAATATACGACGGATCGGGCCGATATCGGGCGAACACGGCGAAATTCCTGCGCTTTGGCAGGCATCTCGCCTTTAGCAAGCCGGAATGCGAACATGCCTGCGTAAACGCAGGCATGTTCGCAATTTATAGCATCCCCCCAGATCAAGGGGGATGACAACACCCTTTCGAGTATTCTCTAACCAGACAATTTACTTCCTGGCCTGGAACAACTTATAGATGACCGCAATAGAATCGATAATTGCAATGACCGCAACAATATAAATGAAATTGTCTGCCGTATTGTTCCAGATGATGCTCGCTGTCTCATAACCTTCGCTGCCTGCGGACACCATGCCGGAGGCCAGCAGCTCGCTCAGGAATTCGGCATTCCACACCGCCGGGTCCATGAATATGATCGCTGCAATAACAACAGAGGCCAGGTTGAAGAGCAGATGAAAGGCAGCAAGCTTTGTCGTCCATCTTCCTGCAACTAATTTGATAGAATCCTTCAAAATACTAATCGCAATCGTCACCCAGATGAGCGGATAGTAAGCCCGGAATACCGCTTCATTAAAAAACGGAATAATGACCGTTCCCCCGTCCTCATTGAAATAAATAATGCCGAAATAGTGAATAGAAGAAGTCAACCAGAGGATGACCAGCAGGTTGACAATAATCGATGCAATCGGCTCGCTCCGTTTAATGGTCGTCTTAGGATTAGGAATGGGGGCAAGCTGGGACGGTCTCCATTCATTCTTGGCACCCAGTCCGATGTCCGGCGCTTTCACTCCCCTGTATTCCATCACCGCGAATACAACTGTCACCCAGGCAAAGCCTTGAACGGCCGCGGAGATGAGTGAAGCGATCGACTCGATGATGAACTGCCCGCCCTGAACCGGTTCGAGGAAGAGCTCGATGATCAGTCCAATTCCGAGCGCGAGAACAATGGAGAACACGACGATTCTGACCACCATCCAATAGAGATCGAACAGCTTGGGCCCGATCAAATATCTGCGCTGTCCAAGGTACTTCTCAGCCATCTCCTGAGGAGAGCCGAGCTCAAGCAGCACCTCCTCAACCTCCTTCTCCGTGACCGCCCCGCCTCCCGTACGATGCTCCAGCATATCCTCGATTAATCCGTGCAGTTCCTGTTCAATATCCGCTCTCTGCTTCTCCGGCAATTTGTGCGTAACCGCATAAATGTACCTTTTAATTAAATCCATGGCCTCGTCCTCCTTTAAGCTTGATCAATGATGCTCTCCACGCTGCTAATCATACTTCTCCACTCCAGACATAACTGCTCGTATACCTCTTTCCCGAACGGACTGAGCAAATAATACTTCCGCGGACGTGCTTCATTCGTATCCCACTTACTCTCCAGCAGCTCTTGCTTCTCCAGTCTGCGCAGCAGCGGATAGAGCGTCCCTGGATCAATGCTGATTCCCTTCGCTTCCAGAATAGCAACAAGGGAGTAGCCATATTGAGGCTCTGACAACTGGCTCAATACCCCGATAATAATCGTCCCGCGGCGCAATTCCTGCATTAAGCCGCTGATGGTTTCATTAACGCTGCTCATATGATCAACTCCTGCTGTTATTATACTGTGTGTCACACACTATTGTAAACAACCAATTATCATGATATCAATAATATAATGCGAAAAAATCCATCCCGAAATATCGGATGGATCTTATTATTTCCTGCCCTATACATTTACTTTTTATTCGCCAACAGCAGATTTACAATCGTATCGAGCTGAAGCTCCAACGAGTAAGGATCCTCCATTACGAACTCATCGCCCTTCTCGCCGAATGACCCGTACATATACACCTGACCCTTTTGAACAGCGGGAATACTCTTCCATAGGTCGCTGTTTATAATTTGATCGGCCCCTTCATCCTTTGCACCGTACACGAATACATGGTCACCCATATATTCAGGCAGAACCTCCAGAGAGATATTCTCGAATCCTTCCTTCATATTCAGCGCTTGCTTCGTGGGCGGCAGCTGCAGCATTTGATAAATCGTCGAGCTTCCATAATTGCCGCCCTCCGCAGCAAAAACATACATCGCCTTGCTGCCGATTTGCACAACAGAGACCGTCTCTCCTTCTTTAACAATGCCGGCAATTTTCGCTTTAGCCTCTGCAACTTTCTTCTCATATTCCGTTATCCATTGCTCGGCTTCCTGCTGCTTTCCGAATATTTCACTGATTCTCCGGAATTTCTCCAGCGGCCCCGCTGTCGATTCGCCTTCCCAATACGGCAGGAACACCGTTGTTCCGATTTTTTGGTATTCCTCGATATTTTTATCGAGCGAGCCTATGATCAAATCCGGCTCCAAATAAGTCAACTTCTCCAGATTCATAGGAAATCCGCCGAGATCCTCAATTCCATTCAGAATTTCTTGTGAAATGCCCGCCTTACTAATCCAGGACTCGCCCAGCATAAAGCTTCTAACCCCTACAGGAATAATGCCCAGCTTCAATAGATGGCCCATATATTGATCGGATGCTACACGTTTAGGCTCAGCGGGCACCTCTACATCCCCCTTCAAAGTAGATACAATTCTTGTTTTTGCCGCTGCGTTCGCCTGCTGATCGCCCTTGCCTGTATTGATATTAGCCTCCGCAGCATGATTAGCCGGAGCTTGAGTGCCAACATTTGTATTGGCCGGACTTGAGCAAGCCCCCACTAATAATGAGAAGCACATTACCAAGGTCATGACCGCTATCTTTGTTCTTCTTTGCATCAATAACTCTCTCCCTGTTCTATAATGAGAATGATTTTCAATATCATTATAGGGATAAAATTTATGCTGTAGAACGGCAAATCTTTGCATAGACAAGGGCAAATCACGATCCTGCCAGCTTCGGCGCTGCTTCTCTCTGAAGCGGGAAGGTGACAGACCTTGATATTTCTTGAAGGCACGGCTTAAAGAATGGGCATCGGCAAATCCGACTTGTTCAGCGATTTCCTGCAGAGTTGCGTCAGTCCGAATCAGCAGCTGCATCGTACGGTCAATCCGGATCTGGCCCAAATAATGAATGGGACTATTGTTCATGCTGCTCTTGAATAGTCTCGACAGATGTCCTGCGCTGCAATCCAGTGCTTGTGCAATAGAATCAAGCGTAAGCGGCTCATTGAAATGCTCGCGGATATAGCGGACGGCCAGCCTAACGGGATCAGGCCTTACCGGCTCAAAGTCCTGCCGATGCAGCTGCCGCAGCAGCTCATAAACGAACTGATACAATGTCGCTTTGACCTGCAGCTTGCTTAACGTGGCCGACTCATGCCAATACTTGTCCATCTGAACGATATAGTCGTATAAAGACAGCGGATAGCTCGGGGCAAAAGCATACTGATAGTGAAAGGGATTATCCTTCTCCATCAGTTGCACAATTTCCTGGCGACAGAGCAAGGGAAGAGTCGGCTTGTACAGAATCATATAGTACTCCAATTCATCATCCGCTATAATATTCAGGCTCGTTCCCTTGCCGCCATGAAGAATATGAAACCGCTTGGCCGTGTGGATATTGTCATCCAGCCATATCCGCGCATTTCCGCGCACCGTATAGAGGAATGTACTGACAGGAAGCCGATAAGAGCGCAGCTCCTCCCCCTTCTCCATCACGTTATGGCGAATATCGATCACCTTAATAAAGACATGATTCCACAACAATATATGATCATTTAATTTCATTCCATCGTCCACTCCCTAAGCTGCTGCCAATCGCATCCTCCACAATTCTGCAATCCCGGAATAGAAGAAGATTCATTCATCATTATAATTGATAATGATTCTCACAATCAATGAATCTGTGCGAGCGACAGCCCATAACGCAAAAAAACACGCCGGACAGGCGTGTTCATACAGCTGCTGTGCTGTGTGCTGCTTGCAGAGAGTCGCTGCTGCGGCGCAAATTCCGTTACTGCTTGGGGAGGTTCAACTGCCAGGAGACACCGAATTTATCATTCACCCAGGCGAATTTGTCGCTTACCGGCGTTGGAGCGATAGGCATGAGTATGGCGCCCTCTTGTGTCAGGGCGGCATAGATGGCGTCAATTTCTTCAGAAGAATTGCAGTTAACAAACAATGAGGTTGCGGGCGTGAAGGTGAAGCCATGATCCAGATTGCTGTCAATACACATAAACGTCTGTCCGTTTAAAGTGAAGACAGCGTGCAGCACCGTTCCATCCTCATGATGCAGCATGCTTGTAATTCCCGAGTCGTCAAATAGCGAGATGTAGAAATTCATTGCCTCCTCCGCCTGACCGGTGAACATCAAAAAGGGCGTAATTTTCTGATTCGCATTCGCCACTTCAGTACAACTCCCTTAATTGTTTATTGTTATTGTGCATAATGACCGCTTGCCTTGCCTGCAGATTAAGACAATTGCTTGGCAAGCGCCTTGAAGCCCTCAACGCCACAATGGCATTGAGGGCTTCATGCACCGCGTGCCGTTTCCGGTGCGCGGTGCATGATAGAGTGTTGTCCGCCGCCTGCCTGAAGTACGCGATACCCGGCGGCCACTGCGATGTTTCGCTTATTTCACCGCTTGCAGATGCTCGGCAAGACGATCCCATGTTTCTGTAATGCCTTGCTCCATACCCATATCCAGAACAGTCTTGAGCGCCTCCTCAGAAGCGTAGATGGAGCTGCTAGTGAGCTTCGTCTTCCCCTCATGCTCTTCAAAGGTCAACGTAACCTGGGTCGAAGGCATCCCTTCCGCTTCATTGCCCTCGGCATCCGAGAAATAATCGGTATAGACGATCTTCTCCCCGTCAATGATCTCCTGGTAGACGCCTTTGCCCCAAGATTCGTAGTTGAAGAAATCCCCCTGATTCTCGTCGATGCACTTCATACAGTAGTGCCAGATGCCGCCCGGGCGAAAATCAATATTGCAAACCGTAAGCGTCCAGCCTCGCGGGCCCCACCAATGCTTCAGATGCTCAGCCTCTGAGAATGCTTGGAATACTAGCTCGCGCGGCGCATCGAAGACACGCTCCAGAGTAAGCTGAGGGCCCTCTACCTTAGTAATCATTTTGTTCGACATGAATAATTCCTCCTAGGATTCATTTTGTTTGTTATTCTTCGCTTGCAGCTGCTTTAAGTAGTTGTCCAAATTGTCAAATCGCTCATTCCAAATATTGCGGTAAGTATCCAGCCAACTGTCCAACGCTTGGAACGGCTCCATTCGAAGCTTGTAGTTCCGGCGATTGGCGGCAGCTTCTACCTCGACTAATCCGGCCTCCAGCAGGACACGCAGATGCTTCGAGGCTTGCGGCTGGCGGAGCTCGGTATGATCGGCGATTTCCCCGACAGTCATGGGCCCGCCCTGCAGAAGCTCAACAATACGCAAGCGGTTGGGTTCGGCTAGTGCGCTAAATGTTGTTGTATCCATCGTTCGGATGTAACGTTAATGAATCCATAATCGTATAGAGTACGGCACAAGCCCTTCCATTCGAAATCATCCCCAACCACCTCGCTTTGTTATGTTTACCGTGCTCGCATTTACAATATACCATTATAGGAATATTCCCGTCAAGGAATATTCCTATAAAATGTTCTCTCTCTGCCTATGAACCATAACAGAGCTATATCGGGGCATTCACCTATCTGTCCGTTCGCAGCAGCCCATAGTACCTCAAATCCTCATAAGTGTCGCCTTTTCGAATATGATTGCGCAAGATGCCTTCATATTTCATTCCGATCTTCTCCATTACTTTGTACGATGCAGGATTTCGCGTCATTGCCGCGGCAAACACCCGATTCAACTCAAGCTCGTCGAATGCGAACTGAACGACCCGGGCAGCCGCTTCTGTGCAATAGCCATATCCCCAATATGGTTTACCAATCCAATACCCTAGCTCTGCCATATGGTGAGTCTTATTTATATGCAGGCCAACAATGCCGAGAAAGACGCTGTCTTCAGTAGAAGTTACAGCGAAGGAATAGCCCTCGCCTCTCGCTGCAGCTTCACGTCTTGCATTAATAAACGTAGCGGCTGAACCCGCAGGATACGGATGAGGCATGCTCAAAGTCGTATCCGCTACATCCTTATCACCAGCCAAATGCTCGATTGCGTCCGCGTCATGAAGCTCAAGCTGACGCAATGTCAAACGTCGTGTAACCATTGTCATTGTATTTCATTACCTCCCCATTCACCGACAGCCACCGAATGCTGGCAGCATCCCTTGTGTCCGGCAGAACTTTTCTGCCTTAGAATCCATCGTCCTCATCGAGCGCCTGATACAAACATTTGAACCGGCCCATGCCAGTCCTCTTCTCTAACTTCCTGGTAATCATCATTCGTGTACCTGCTAATCGTCTTCCTCCAAAAAGCTTGCGCCGGTGTATTCGCTTCGATCTGGGCAACTCTCCATATACCATGGAATCTATTGAATAATGCAGTAGAGGCATGCTGGCCTACTCCCAGTTGTCTATATTTTTTCATGACGAAGAATTCAGCCACTGAATAGATGGTCTGGTTGTGTTCACTAGTACCGATCTCTCTTACCAATGCAAACCCGGCCAGCTTCCCATCCACCCGAATAAAAAAGGGATATCTTCCTTCTTCCGTCCAATAATAATCGAAATTCATATAATCATCATATAGTCCGTCTTCATTAACATCATCAGGATCGAACTCGGTAAAATCATATCTATAAAGCTCCAGCAGATTTTTTAACGCAGGCTTTTTATCGTATTCGACCTCGTGAATCGTTATCATTGTATATTTCCTTCTTTCGCCTGTAATCGTATGCCGCATCCGCAATTTATTTTACCATATATGGTAAATACATTTGATTAGGATTATTGTTCTAGCCACTGGCATTTCACAGAGCAAACGCAATAAAGGGTTATTTGCAATTAATGGCGAATCTCTTCGTATGATGCGAATACTTAATAAAACGACCCTCAAATATGTGGCGATAATGATACTATTTTTTAGCGTTCTTCTTTGTCTGCGATGGGTATGGTCCGAGTTTTTTCATATCTCGGAATCTCCCCGTCCTGTCAATGGCATGCTGGACATGCGCGGCTTGGATTTGGAACAGTCCTCGGCAATCAATTTGGACGGCGAATGGCAATTCTACCCTGGACAGTTTATTACACATGAGCAAATAGAGTCGGAGGATAATAAATTTCGCACTATTCAGGTTCCAGGCGACTGGGGGAGCGTGCTGAACAAGGATTCCGGTTCCTCTTACGGATACGGAACATATCGGCTGCGCATTTTGATGAACCCGTTGAAGCAGCCTGTCGCCTTCTGGCTTCAGAGCATTCAAGCTTCCTCGGAAGTGGAGATCAATGGCGTTCTCACTAGCCATGTCGGCAAGCTTGCCTCGAACGCTCATGAATATACGCCCGAGAATGTCTCCTACACAGCTTCCTATACAATAGAGGGTTCAACAGAGATTGAGCTGCTTATTCGGGCAGCCAACTTCGACGAGCCTTTTAACGGCGGGATTATGCGCTCCATTCGTTTTGGCTCTCTGGCCGCGATTGACACTGTACGCTGGTACTCGATCGGATTTCAACTGGTTACATTTATTATTTTGCTGCTTCATGGCTTGTACGCCCTTATCCTTTACTTATTTAATCCGCGAGAACGAACCTTGTTCATCACTAGTCTGTTAACGCTGACGGTCGGAATAGCGATTACGATCGGACATGATAATTTGCTCCTGTTATGGCTGCCGATCAATTATACGTGGGCGATTAAGCTCAGGCTGATCTTCCTTCTATGGCAAAATCTTTTTATTCTTCTTGTATTCAGAAGATTCGCTGCGGCTCCGCCACAGAACGTATGGCTGCGGGCATACACTGTGACACTGATATGCCTGTCGGGATTGCTGCTGGCTGCACCCGCTTCATGGGCCAATGGAATCATCGATCTGAGGATTTTTATTACAATCTATTTATTGGCCTTCGCTTGGTTTATTTATATCGTTGGGACACTGATCTTCAAGAAGCAGGCCGACAAAGACATCGCCTTCCTGCTGCTGTCCGCAGCAGGCATCATCTCCAACTTGCTGTGGAGCATATTGGAGTCCGTTAAAAACGTTACCACCGTTTATTATCCCATCGATATTATTGTGGCTATTATCGGATTCTCCGCTTATTGGTTCAAGAAATACTTCCGCAATGCCACGGAAATCGCCAATCTGAACAAACAGCTGCTGAAGGCCGACAAGCTGAAGGACCAATTTCTGGCCAATACTTCGCATGAGCTGAGAACGCCGCTGCACGGCATTATGAATATTGCCGAGACCGTTGTCATCAAAGAGAAAGCCGCATTAAACGAGAAGAGCCTGAAGGATATGGAGCTGCTTATAACGATAAGCCGCCGCATGTCGCATATGCTTGGCGATCTGCTAGATGTCGCCCGCCTTCAGGAGCAGCGTGTCGTGCTGCGGCAAGAGCCCTTGCAGATTCAATCGGTCGTTCCCGGCGTAATCGGCATGCTCAAATTTATGCTGGAAGGCAAGCCTGTCCGGCTGGATATGAATATCGCAGACTCGATGCCGCCGATCATGGCCGATGAGAAAAGGCTCGTGCAAATTTTGTATAACCTGGTGCACAATGCGATCAAATTTACAGCTGAAGGAACCATCTCCATTTCCGCCGAAACGCGGAATGGAAATGCCGTGATCCATGTCACCGATACCGGGGTTGGCATGAATGAGGAGACACAGGCGCGAGTGTTTCACTCTTACGAACAAGGCTCTCATGGCATTAGTGATGGGAGAGGAATCGGGCTTGGTCTGAGCATATGCAAGCAGCTGGTCGAATTGCACGGCGGTGCTTTGACCGTTCGCTCCGAACCGGGCAAGGGCTCCGTATTCAGCTTTGATCTGCCGTTAGCGGACATGTCGCATCTCCCATTGCCGCAAGCCCCCCTCCTTCCCGGACAGATAACAGATGAGGCTGAAGCCCAGCCCTCTGGATTATATTTTCCGAGCGGTGCAATCAGGGAGTTAGCAGCTTCCGTACAGATTCCGCCGCTATTGAATGACGGGAAGGTGAATATTCTTGCAGTAGATGACGACCCGGTCAACCTGAATGTGCTTGTTGGCATCCTTTCGACGGAGCCGTATCGCATCACAACCGCCAGCTCAGCCCGTGAAGTGTTGGAAATGCTGGGCACGCAGCAATGGGATCTGCTGATTGCCGATGTCATGATGCCGCAGATGTCCGGCTACGAGTTGACGCAGAAAGTACGGGAGCATTACTCCGTATCCGAGCTGCCGATTCTGCTGCTGACCGCGCGCAGCCAGCCTGCTGACATCTATACCGGATTCTCGTCGGGAGCGAGCGACTATGTGACCAAGCCAGTAGATGCATTGGAGCTCAAATACCGAATCAGGGCGCTAACTACGCTGAGGCAATCCATCAATGAACGGCTGCGTATGGAAGCGGCCTATCTTCAGGCGCAAATTCATCCACACTTCCTGTTCAATACGCTGAATTCCATTATGGCGCTTAGTGATATCGACACGGTAAAAATGCAAAATCTGGTCGGCGCTTTTGCATCCTATTTGCGGATCAGCTTTGATTTTCTCAATACGGGGGAGCTGGTCGAGCTATCGCATGAACTGGAGCTGGTTAAAGCCTATTTGTATATTGAACAAGAACGGTTTGAGGAAAGGCTGTCCGTCGCATGGGAGGTTGATCCCGGCATCAACTTGCTTCTCCCTCCGCTCTCGATCCAGCCGCTTGTTGAGAATGCCGTCAAGCACGGCCTCATGAGCCAGATGAACGGCGGCACGGTTCATATTCGGATTGCCCGCCAGGACAGCTCCACGCTGATTGAAGTTAGGGATAATGGGAAGGGCATGAAAGCGGAGAAGGCTGTTCAGCTTTTGAGTCCTACCATGAAGGACAAGGGCGGCATTGGACTTTCCAATACGAATCGGCGGCTGATCCAGCTGTACGGCCAAGGCCTGTCTATTGCCAGTCAGCCGAGCACAGGAACAACCGTGACGTTTATCATTCCGGACAACCGTAACAAGCAGAATAATTGATACAAGCTGGGATGAGCGCATGCAGGACCTATCTAAGAGCTTTCAAACGCCGAGACAAGCGAGATGCGAGATGTAAGCGAGGTAAAACATGCGAAACGGCAGTTTTTTGCTCGTTTCTGACCCCATGAAGGTAAAATACCTGCCAGCGTGCAGGTATTTTACTTTCGTTTCCCCTTTACGGCCGATTTTTGCTCAAATTGATGCCTGATCGCAGGAATATTACCATTATGGCGTCTTGTAACCGAAATTCATGCACATTCGCAGGCTTCTCACTCCAGGCACTCTGCCTTCAAAACATCTGGAGGAAGGGGTTGTACAGACATTCAATATTTACTCTGATGTTCCAATAAACCCTGTCTCCCCCCACCTTTTCACAGAACAAATGCTTGAGCTCACGGAACCCCGCTCCCTCCTGATTCTTGTTTAGCTGTTTCCGCGTTTAATCGGTTATTCCTCGTTACTGGCTTAGGCGATGCTGACCGTACCACTTAGGCACAATTAACTCGAAGTCATCGTGGTCGTCCATTACCCTCTGTATTTTCATTAACATTGAATCCAGCTCATCCGGCTTAGCCTTTAAGATCCACACGACAGAGGAAATAAGCGTCATGGCTAGATAGAGAGAATACAGCTGCCAGAACTCATCGCCAGGTTCAATATCATTATTGTATCTCCGAATTTGGCCCACTGAAAAAGGGATACTAATTTCCGAGCTAAACATGCCGACTTTCACAAACTCATGAATAGGATCTCCCCAGTCGTACCTGTTGAAATCAATGATACCCGACAGGTTCCCATCCCTGACAATAAGATTTCCCACGTGGTAGTCATCATGTTGAAAAATATTAGGCCTGCCTTTCATTAAATCGAGCTTGTCATCAATAAAGGATAGCAACCGCACATCGTTATTTATCGCAACTCCGCAGTTAGCATACTTCATTCGGTATCGATGATGCTTGGCGAGCATTCTTTCATCCCACGGCTTCATATTATCGGGGCAGATAATCTGATGGATCTTCTTTAATTCTAATCCCGATTGAACGCCTATCTTGAACTGCTCTTCTTCCGTTAAAAGTGGCAGCTCTTCTGATGCTTCATTCCCCTCAATGAAGGAGACGATCATGTAGCCGAGTGCTTGTTCAGGAAGGAGCCCGATTTCAATAGGCCTGGAGCATTTCACATTATGAACTTCCATCAGCTTGAGAGTGCTGAATTCTACTCGCTTGTCTTTGTCGTGATCGATGCTGTAGGTTCTTAATATGTATTGGGGGGCGCCATCGCTGTCATGCACGATGTATTTCTCATCACTTGAATATCCCTTGTGTATGCGTTCAATCTTGGCACTATGACGTAGCAGGGGAATCCAGTCGCGGAACTGGTCATATTCATTCAAGGCTTCAATCATCGCTAACCCTTCTTTCGCAAATATTTACTTTTTAAGATATAAATTCAATTTGAATCCTATATCATATTCGTGATCCTGTGCAAAGCTTCCTTTTTTGCAGCATCTTTTCGACATCAGCAGCCGTTTCGGAACAAAAAAGCACCCAATAAGGGTGCAACTGCCAGAGCCAGCTTATATTTAATTGGGGACTATGAAATCCATATCGCTACCTAGTTTGGTTATTGAAATCAACTTCCTGAGGTCTATTCTTCCTTAAACTTATCCTTCAGTACGTTTGAACCGATTCCGCCAACGACCATTAAGGCGATCGTTCCAATGTTCCAAGAGAATGTCCCGCCGAACAACGCAATGTCGAGCTCGGTAAGTTTGTTTAGAATAAGGATGCCAATCTTGATAAACATGAGCGCAAGCCCCAGCATAAAAAGCAAATCGAATACAAGTTTCAATTTAGGATGTGCAAGCTGCTTACTATCTTTGATCACTTTCTTGGTCAATTCCTCATCGCTCCTTAGCAATTCATCGATTGTTAAGCCGAATAGATCACTTATCTTTATAATGACCTCAATGCTTGGATAGTTCTGCCCATTCTCCCATTTAGAAACCGATTGCCGGCTGACAAACAATTGTTCCGCCAGCTCTTCCTGGGACCAGCCTCTTTTATTTCTTTCGCCTTTAAGCTTCTCGCCAAAAACCATCCCGCACCTGCCTTTCTGCAACTTATAAGCAATTATTCAATCAGACGCTCGCAAAAGTAAAGAACGATCTCGTTGCGCTGCCCCGCAACGCCAAGTTGCACCCACACATTCAGAGCCCCCACCCCGCCTCATTCGGCCAAGCCGGACTCTCCTTGCGATCCGAATGGACGCCTCAGGCAATGTTCCGCTTAGGGCATACTGGCTCCAATGGTCTCGATTTACTTTCCCAATGAACTTTTCAACATTTTTTATGATAGTATGGTTTATAAAATTAAACCAATAAACCGCGAGGACGATTATGGATAAACAAAAACGATTGAAAAAGTTGGCTGATGAATTCAGTGAATGTAAAAAAGCTTTAACAGCAATTGGGGATGAAACACGCCAATCCATCATCATTGCACTTATGGAGAGTGTAAGTGACTGTGAAAGGGGTATCCGTGTTGGCGAGCTTACAAAAAGGACAAATCTATCCCGTCCAGCTGTGTCCCATCACTTGAAAATTTTAAAAGATGCGAATTTGATTGGATTTAGCAAAGAGGGAACAAAAAATTATTATTACCTGGATGTTATTAAGAGCGATATTTTTAAGCTCAAAAAAATGTTTGATAACATTGAAGCATGTATAACGGACATTCAAAAACAGCCATCAGAAGAGGACGGGGTATAACATGTCAGATTCAATTAAAGTGCATATTTTACACTGTGGCCATGTGCAGGTTGATATTGCTGTGCCATTCAGACAGAATACCCTTAATCCTGTTGCTGCCGCTGGTATCTTTCGTTCAAAAAAGCACCAGGTTGTTGTCCCCGTTTCGGCTTATCTGATTGAGCACCCTAAAGGGCTCGTCTTAATTGATACCGGATGGCATACCGATCTGCGTGGAGATCAAGTCAAATATATGGGACGACTGGGCTTCAAAGCCAGTAAAGCCATTCTCCCTGAAGCGAAAGCTATCAATGAGCAACTGCTTGAGAGAGGAATAACAGCAAAGGAGCTGGATTACGTCGTATTAAGCCATATGGATATCGATCATGCCAGCGGCCTGAAATTAGTAAGCGAGGCTAAACGTATTTTGACCAGTGATTTGGAATGGCAGGCTGCATCAAAGGGCGGTATCCGCTACCTTCGGCATATGTGGGAAGGGGTTCCGGTCCGTACATTTGCGCTGGAAGACTCAGAATTTGGCCCTCAACAAAAGGCCTTTGATCTGTTCGGTGATGGATCTGTACTTTTCGTCCATACACCAGGGCATTCGAAAGGCTTGACCTCAACCCTTATCCAAAGAAACGGCAAATTTGTGCTCCTGGCAGCCGATACTGGCTATGCAAAGAAGTCATGGGAGAGCATGATACTTCCCGGATTTACCGTTAGTAAGCGGCAAGCCCTTGAATCACTGCAGTGGGTTAAAGAAATGAGCCTGCGTCCAAACTGCGTGGAAGTAATCGCAAATCATGATCCTGATGTTAGGCCACATACGATTGAGCTATAGTATAAGGCATTTATTAGCTACACTTAAACACAGTTATAGGGCCAATCCCATGCGGGAAGGCCTTTTGTCTTTCATTCTACTCCCCCTGCACTGAACCATCTCGGCATGATCATCCCGATCCTGGGTTATCCTCACAGTTGACGTTGGAGGCGCCTTTCGATAACATCGTCATAAAAGCTCCCTTAACCGTATCGATCGATGCGCATCTGGAGAGCCTTGCTTTTATTGAGGAGGAAGGTATGAATTACATCAAGGATCTGCTTGCTGATCTGGGCATTAAGGATAGCACCGCCGTCTATATGGCTACTATTATTCTCATCATCGGAGTCGGAGCGCTGACCATTCTGGCCAACTATGTGACCAAGAAGATCGTGCTGAAGATCGTCTCTTCTTACATTCGGAACAAGCGGTTCCAGTGGGGCAGCTACATTATGGAGCGAAAGGTGATCCAGAAGCTCTCCCATATCATTCCTGCTCTGATCATTTACTCGTTCTCTTATAGCTTTCCTGAATATCAGCGTCTGATTGAGCAAGGTGTCGTCATCTATCTGATCATCGTCGCGCTGCTGATTCTGGATGCCTTGCTGAATGCAGTAAACGACATCTACACGACGTTCGAAATCTCCAAAAGCAGGCCGATCCGGGGCTACATACAGGTCGTCAAAATTTTCATATTCATCATCGGCGCAATTCTCGTCATCTCCCGGGTTATCGGCGAGAGTCCGCTTATTCTTCTCAGCGGGATCGGCGCCATGTCGGCCGTGATGCTGTTGATTTTCAAAGATTCGCTCCTCGGTCTCGTCGCGGGCGTTCAGCTGACCTCCAACGATATGGTCCGGGTCGGCGACTGGATCGAGATGCCCAAATACGGCGCGGACGGAAACATCACCGATATTTCCTTGAATACGGTCAAGGTACAAAATTGGGATAAGACGATCACGACCATCCCGACATACGCGCTAATTTCGGATTCATTCAAAAACTGGAGGGGCATGCAAATTTCCGGGGGACGGCGAATCAAACGCTCCGTCTTCATCGATATGAGCAGTGTGGGCTTCTGCAGTCCCGATATGATCGAGAAGTTCAAGAAAATCCAATATCTCCGTGATTATGTGCAGGAGAAGGAGGAAGAGATCCAGGCGTATAACCGGGAGAACGACATTGATCGATCGGTTGTGGTCAACGGCCGGGCCATGACCAATATCGGCGTGTTCCGCGCCTATGTCATGCGTTATCTTCAGCATCATCCGAATATTCATCAAGACATGACGCTCATCGTCCGGCAGCTGGCTCCCGGGGAGACAGGCCTTCCTCTGGAAATCTATGCGTTCACGAACGACATTGACTGGAGCGTATATGAAAGGGTACAGTCCGATATTTTCGACCATATCCTCGCCGTAGCTCCGGAGTTCGGCCTTCGCGTCTTCCAGAACCCGTCCGGGTATGACATGAAAAGTATGCTCCGGGCGGAGGTTAATGGGCAACCGGATTCCCGCTATTAGAAATCCAGGCCGGCTATCCAGCTAACACTATTTAGAATAAGCCGTTGGATAGCTTCCGGCTTGAAAGAATCTTCCGTGTGGCCCGGATGCAAGTAGACGACCTTACCTAAACCATACTTGTGTTCCCACGCAGAGGGCCATCTCTTTCCGTTATATTCGTATTCAAGGAATACAGTACGGGGTGTGAAACTATCGAATTCAAACTGATACGGCTCCTCATCGACTGTAAAATCCTCCACTCCTTCAAGCAATGGATGCTCATTCATTACTCGATAAAAATGAAGCGGTTGAAAAGGTGGATGAGCTACAAATTTGGCACCGATTACTTGCAGCAGCTCGTAGCTGCGTGCCAATGAAATGCCGTTATGAATGGCAAGCAGGCCGCCCCCGTCTGCAATGAATTTCAGCAGGCCGGATACTTGCTCCGATGTCAGAGTAACATTCCGAGTCCCGATATCCGCATAAGAGATACAGGCTGCAAACTTACTGGTATCGAGAGTCGATAAGTCATCGTAATTGTTTGTTACGGTCAATTGGAATTTTTCTTTCAGGATCTTTTCCAGCTCTTCCCGCACTGGTTGAAGTGGATGCCAACCTCCCGACTGATCATCACCAATTAACAAAATTTGTGTTCCAGACATTGTGTTCAGCTCCTTAACAGCAAAGCTCGTAATTATCTATTTTAATTTAACACAAAATTAGACGGCGGGTGTCATGGAAACGTATAACTTGGCCCTTAAATTTATTTGTGCGTATTAGTCCCAATTCCAAACTTCGTTTAATCCCGTTGAGCGTTTCCCAATTATTAATCGGAAGGCCTTTCTTAATCCATTTACGAGCGTTCTCGAGGGTGTCGTTCTCAGTGCTTCCGTTAGAGCAGACTAAGGGACACGGATAATAAAAAAATTGTATAAAATGAGGGCGATCACATACTTATTGACACAATTAAAACCTCTACTTACTTCAAAAATATCTATATAAACATCAGTATCTATTCTTCTTTCATCCTATTTTTGGAGAATGCTTTTGGCAGTATTGATTTCGACAAAAATGCGGACTCTCGCAAAATATCGCTATTTCTTATCTGGGTCAGAGTCCATCAATGTAATTACCTATCGAAAGAATAATAAATGAAGCCAATGAACAGCATAGATTCCTATTCTTTCGTTTTATTCTCGCGCAATCTGGATATCATTGTCGAATACATTTCGTCTTGAGGAGACGCATCGGATTTAATGACTTCAAAACATTTTATTAGATCCTGTTTTGCATTTTGAGTCATATAGCGAATATCCTGCTTAAATTGCGGATTGTTTCCTTCCAAAATGGAGATTTGCTCTAAGGTTAATATTGAAAAAGCAGTTCCTATTATCGAGGCTACCAATGATCGGTTCACTTCTTCAAAAGGATGGCTTACTTTAAAATAACTTTGAGCGGTTAGTACATCCAGATGTACATATTTTGATGAAGTTTTGAAAAATAATTCATACAATTTCTTATCTTGATCAAACATGCTACGTTCCGACATGGACTTTATTGTTAGTCTGTTTGATTTCGAATTATTTAATATATGTTTCTGAAAGAAACTTTTGTCTTGATTCAACATAACCAAATATAAGTAACTTTCGAAAACAAACCTTGTTGTCGCAAGAATATTTTCTTCGAGTTCGTATTCTATTAATTGTCCTATCGATTCCAAATTTTTGAGCGTTTTGATTGCGCATAATCCGCCGAAATCCAAATAAGATTGGACACTGTAGTTAAAAAAATCCTGCCTCTCTTCCAGATGAGTTCTAATAAAATAATTATATGAATACATCAAATAAGAAAATAGCTTGTCGAATACTTCATTCAAAAAGTGATTTGAAAATTCTATATACATGAGGATATTAACTTTATTAGAGGCTGGAGCTTCTTGAATACTCTCCCGATACTCCTCGACATACATGGTAAATTCCTCTAATTCGGTATCGGAGATTAAACCCGTATTGAATTCTGTTGGGATTAACCCTGTTTGGGTATATGCATAAATAAATTCCTCGGGGAAACCCGCATCACGCAAAAACTTTACGGTAAATTTATCGAAATTACGTTTGTCGTTATAAATACCGAAGAATATGAAATCGTGCTCTCCTACTTCGCGACCATAAATTTCTTTAAACAATACTTTTTGATTTTTCAGTTCATCTGATAATTCTTTCACGAGAGGTATTTTTTTAAAAACTTTTCCATCTTTCCTGTACAATAAAAAATCTTTCTTCTTGCAACAGTTACGATATTGTCTTCCTGAACCACACGGGCATTGTTCTTTCTTTTTAATGGTTTGGTGCGTGTTGCCTGGAGAAGTCATTAATACACCAGCTTTCCATAAACGTTATTTCTGACTTCTGTCAGAATTCGGGTTCATATGCTCTATTATTAGCTGATGTTGCAATATCGGAACATGGCATAAGTATTACGAAGCTAATTGATGTTCTAAAAAATTCATGGCAGCCAATTTCTTCTGAAGATAGAGAGCAATACTCTTGTGCCCTTCGGCCGCGGCTCCCAAATAAATCCAAAACAACTATCCCTATCCCCCTCCCCCGCCAACCAACCCATAAAAAAACAACTCCATCAAATGATCAATATTCCGGTTTTCGGGTTCCTGTTCCGACGACTCCCAGTAGCGGCCCAGCTCATTTTTGTACATATTGAAATAGAGCAGCATCATCTCTTCGGTCAGATCCTCCCGGATATAGCCCTCGTGCTTCCCGGCGGCAACAAATTTCATGAAAAATCCCCTGATCTTTTGCTCGCTGTAGCTCTCGATCATCCCCATCAAACCGCTTCGATCGGAGGATGGGACTTGTTGAAACTCATCCGACAGGATCTTCAAATTGCTGACCTCATGCAGCATAATCTCCCTGGCCTTCTCAGGAAAAGAACGCTCCGAATCAAGAATACCCTCGTAATGCTCCAACTGCCTGTCCATCCAGTCTATTAGCATATCGGCATAGAGCTGCTCTTTCGTTCCGAAATAATTATAGATGGTCGCCGGAGACACCTTCGCCTGCTGGGCGATCTCGTTCACACTAACCCTCTGAAAGCCATGCTCAGCAAAAAGCTGAAAGGCCTTGCTGTATATTTGCTCAATCTTCTTCTGCTTCCGTCGTTCAAAACCGTTCATCTTCTCCACCTCACTTGTAGTGTAGCCCAAGTTTTAGAGTATTACAACAATTTGAGTACAAATCTATTGCAATTCCATTCTTACAATTCTATAATAGTTTTGTAGTAAATCAACAAAATAACTACAAAACTTCCCCCGCCATCACTTATGCAATTAAATCAACGACAGGAGTGAATGTGAATGAAACAGAGACTCATCCCTTCATTTTTGCATGATGTATTCGGTGAAAGACAGAGCATCGGCGCGATTGTGGCGATATTGCTATTCGGCGGACTTCTGACGGCTGCATTGTATTTGGCATTCCCTGAGCTTGCCGACAATGTGCCGGTCTGGCGCAGCAGCTTGGCCTTACTGCTCATGTTCGATATATTTTCCGGCTGTGCAGCAAACTTTACGGCATCGACCAGCAACTTTTATGCAGCACGCGATAAGAACCGAATCGTATTCATTGCGATACATTTCCATGTGATTCTTGTCGCACTTTTGCTGCAGGCAGATATTTGGTACTCGGTAGCGGTGTGGGCGTATACGATTAGTGCAGCATTCATCGTCAATGCTCTTCACGGCAAGCACTCGCAGCGATTCGTTGCTGGCTTGCTCCTCTCCGCGGGCCTTGGCTCTATACCGATGCTGCCGGATATTCAGCCCTATATGCTAATAACCTTCCTATTATTCATGCTCAAGGTGTCCTACAGCTTCGCAGTTGACCATTACGGTACAGCAATAAAAATCTCCGGTGACAAAGCATGACTGCCCCATACAGAACGGCCAAGCTAACGAAGAATGACAAGCCTCTATTCGTGGGGTTGATGAGCAGGGCATTTGCCCGTGATCCTTTATTCCTGTATATTTTCGGAGATTCAGAAGTGGATCGCAAAGCAAACAGCCGGATGACAGCCTTTCTCTCTTTTATATTTGACAGCAGCTTCATGCTCCATGAAGAGATAGTGGGCGTGTTTGAGCATGAAAGACTGCTCGGCGCATACGTCGTAGAGAAGCCATCTGCAAGCAAGCTTATGAATGTGATCGGCGGTTTGCTGTTGATCGGCAGGCTGGTTCCTTTGCTATTTCGCATATCCTCCCCACCTTTGGGCCTCCTTAACGCCTACATGCGAATCACGCGATCTGCTGCTCCCTCTGTGCCGCATCACTACCTCATTATGATTGGCGTAGAACCTGAGGCGCAAGGAAAGGGCATCGGCGGTACGCTGCTGCTACACCTATTGCATGCGGCAAATGCGGATCAGCTATCGCAAGGCATCCTGCTCGATACGGAAAACAAAGAAAATGTCGCTTGGTACCGCAAGAACGGATTTCTTCTGCATCGGGAAACACAGCTTCATGACGTCCCAGTCTATTGTATGCTCTATCGCAAATGATACTCTATCGAACTGAACATAGCGTCCGCGAATAATCGAATATCTCGCCTTTCATGTGACAGCAATCCGCCTCGCAGCATCAGTTCTCTCATCATCCATTTAAACTATTATTTTACAATTAGGTTCTAGCTATGATACTTTTACATTACAAAACGGCTCTACTATGGAATGGAGTGTTCATATTGAAATTGCCTGTTATCAACGGGGAACTGGCACAGCGGATACAGCAGTCCGAAATCGACTATTTCACCTCGCGAATCAGCTCGATCGGCGAACGAAACGGCAATCCCGAAGGCGTCGAGATGAAGCGGTTTGGCCAAGCAACTGCCTTTTACATTCGAACGATGCCCTGGCCCCTATTCAATTCTGTGAAGGGATTCTCCTGCGAGGATGTTGGCCATCTGGAAGCCATTCTTGCATTCTATCGGGAACGGGAGCGCAGCTTCCAGCTCGATATCAATCCTGCCGGAAGCAGTCCCGGCATGCTCAGGGCATTGGCGGAGCACGGTTTGTACCAAGCCGGGTTTCATTCCGTCCTTGTTGGACGCCCGGCTGAGGAAAGGCCCTCCTTGCCCGCTCCTATAACCATCCGCAAGATTGATAATGAACAGGATTTTGACCTCTACGCGGGAATACATTGTGTTGGCGCCGGGATGTCGGCCGAGCATAAGCATCACTTCGTGAACAATAACATCGGCTTGCTGAACAGACCCGGCTGGAGCCTGTATATGGCATTATGGAACGACGTCCCGTCTGCTGTGGCTGTCATGCATAGCAGTGGCGGCGGCATCGCATCCTGCACGCTGGCGGCAACACTGCCTGAACGCCGAAGACATGGGCTGCAAACGGCTCTGCTCCAGCAGCGGATGTATGAGGCGCATGAAATCGGCTGTGAGCTTGTTGTCGCACAAGCCGGGTTCGGCAGCACAAGCCAGCACAATATGGAGCGAATTGGCATGCAACTGGCCTGGACACGCGCCCAATGGGCCCCGCTGTGACGGGGTCTGCACAAGAAGCAGCTCTTTTGGGACGGGGACGATCGCGGCAGATTCCTTACGCCCCCTTGATATCCCCGTTCTTTTCGAGCAGGTGGGCATAGGAGGTCCCGTTATACCAAGCAAGATGCTCCCGACCTGGCCTGGTAATATAGAATCTTATACCACTGCCTCTCATGGATTGATCTATATAACCTAACGCAGATAATTCATTAATAGCGATGTTGATTTCCCGTTCATTTATCCCCGTCTCCTTGCTCATTCCTTGCAGAGATCGAAAGGTATAATTCCCTTCCGCCAGGGATCGGAGGATCTTAATTTTATCGGTGTCATTTTCTCTGAATGAAGCCTTCAATTGAGGCAGATGCTCATCCAATGAATGGGAAACCATAATGTCATTATGTTTGCCTCCAGAGCCATCCTCCGTTTCACTATCTGCAATTGCATTGACATCCTTCTCAACATTCTTAACCTTTTGTTGAACCTCATCTAATTGCCTGATCACCTTATCTGATAAGGTTTGGATGAAGCTTTTGGAATAGATGGAGGCGATAAGACAAAAGCCTGAGATAACAAATATTTTGTAGATATCCGTTTCACTATCTCTGATGAGATTGCTTGATATTGTATTCAGAAATAACGGTACAAGCAAGGCAGCCGCCAATCCAATAAAGATTGATTTGTAGAACTCCCTGTCCCTCAGAAATAATACGCCTACTCTTTCCACCAGCAAATAATTAACGATCCCCCCAATTGCACCTGATATTAAAATAATGATAAGAACAAGAATCCAATGCTCCATAACATCTTCTCCTTTGTCATTCAGGATAACGGCTTGCACCTGCTTACAGGAGCCCCCCCATTCTCCAAGCTCAGCGGCTTGTCGTATATTTCAATCGCTTAACTTAGCTGGATATCCTTCAACACGCCCTTCTATTTGCTCGATTGGCAAAGGCCCGAACAGTTGGCTGTCCACACTCCTCCACCATGTATCCCCCAGCACAAAA
This sequence comes from Paenibacillus oenotherae, assembly GCF_019443105.1. Classification (GTDB taxonomy): domain Bacteria; phylum Bacillota; class Bacilli; order Paenibacillales; family Paenibacillaceae; genus Paenibacillus_Z; species Paenibacillus_Z oenotherae. The sequence goes on along the minus strand of NZ_JAHZIJ010000023.1, from coordinate 8,049 downwards.
ACATGATCAGCCGGAATTTCGACCTCTGGCAGATTCATATGATAGAATTGCTGCAACAACTCCGGATTTTGGAGCTTGGCATCGAGCAGTTTATATTGCTCACGATCCACTCCTTTCGACTGCGCTTTGCCATAAAAGGCATCCAACTGCTTCCCGTCTATATAAATTTGTCCCTCCTTTATTTCGATTTTCTCTCCTGCCAGTGCCACCACTCTGGATATACTTTTTTTCGGAACGGTCATATTGGGGTTTGGATGTTGGAATGGGGGCGTTCTAAAATAAACAACATCTCCTCGTTTCATTTCATTGGAGTCGCAGTAGCTTTTATGGACAACTAGACTCCCCTCATACTCGTGATTCCCTCTATCCATATTGTCTAAGTCGTGATTGATGACGATATTTCCTGCCTTGATCGTTACTGTTGCTGGCATCTCGGGAGTTGAATCATCTGACAGCACACTCGGGCGCGAGTCCTCCACATTGCGGGCTGAGCAGCCAATAATGAGGCTAATGGACATGAATAATATGACGCAAAATATAGCTTTCATCAGAATCTCCTCTTCATATTAGCTGCAATAATGAGTGAGTTCATATCGTAATTTTACACTTTTATCATCTTTTTGGTAACTGAAAAATGCCAGTACATACTGTGTCTGTACCGGGAGATTACGAAGAAAGCCCACCCTGCGCAGGACGGGTTTTCGCTATTATATGAAGGGAACCAGCTTGCCAATTCCACTGATAGTCGCTGTGGCTTTCAACTCTTCTGTATAGTTAGACATACCTCGGATGTAATCTACCGCCCAGGCAATCCCGCTTTGCCTTTACGTGTGGGGTGGGGGCTGAGCGTGGGCTGAGCAGGGTTTGGGTGGTTTGGATGGTTTGGGTGGTTTGGGTGGTTTGGGTGGTTGGTGCGGTTGGTGCGGTTGGTGCGGTTGGTGCGGTTGGTGCGGTTGGTGCGGTTGGTGCGGTTGGTGCGGTTGGTGCGGTTGGTGCGGTTGGTGCGGTTGGTGCGGTTGGTGCGGTTGGTGCGATTGATGCGGTTGGTCTGATCTGCCTGGTCAACTGTGGATTGGCCAGCTCTCCTTTCTAGCCACATGCGGGATCAGTCCATAAGGTTGCTCCTGCCAACATGCCTGCAATTGTGCATCCTTTAGGCGGCTTATTTACCCAATTTACTGAAATTCCTGCAATCCTGCATCTTTTTTCCGCTCCAACCCTGTTTCGAGAGGAGAATAGCCAAAAAGCCTGCTTCATCACAGGCTTTTTCTCCAAATGCCGGATTTCAACGGGAAAACCTGCTCTTCCGCAGGCTTTCCGCCCCCCTTGCCGTCTCCATATGGTATGGTCTGCGTGATCTGCCTGGTCAGCTGTGGATTGGCCACCTCTCCTTGCTCGGCACATGCGGGATCAGTCCATATGTTTGCTCCTGCCAACATGCCTGCAAATGTGCATCCTTTAGGCGGCTTATTTACCCAATTTACTGGAATACCTGCAATCCTGCATCTTTTTTCCGCTCCAACCCTCATTCGAGAGGAGAATGGCCAAAAAGCCTGCTTCATCGCAGGCTTTTTCTCCAAATGCCGGATTTCAGCGGGAAAGCCTGCTCTTCCGCAGGCTTTCCGCCCCCCTTGCCGTCTCGCTTGCCATCTCGCTTGCGTCTCGCATAGCGGTTCCGCTCAGCGCTCCACCTGCTGGCCCGCTTACCGCCACCGCATGTGCTCCACCCGCTGCCCCGCTCACCTCCAGCATAGCGTGCATGCCGCACGGCACGTACGCGACGCAGCAAGACGCGGCGCACGCGCAGCACGGCGGCGCAGCACGGCGGCGCAGCACAGCGTGCCCATACCACGCGGCAAGCACGTGGCACGCGCGCGGCCGCAACGCCAGCGGCCGCAGCGCCGCCCCGAGGCGCCACCGCTCGCAGAAGCGAGCCTTACGCCTCGCTGAGCATACGGCCTTTGCCGTATGGAATACAGAGCGGCGTTCCGAAGATGGGGTCCTTCATCACTTGGCATTCCATATCGAATACGTCGCGGATAAGCTGCTCGTTTACGATATTTTCCGGCTCGCCTTGCGCGTAGATGCTGCCTTCTTTGACCGCTACGATATGATGCGCATAGCGGCAGGCGAGATTGATATCATGGAGCACCATAGCAATGGTGCGATTCTCTTGCTTGTTAAGCTCGAACAACAGATCGAGTATTTCGATCTGATGCGTCATATCCAGGTAGGTGGTAGGCTCATCCAGCAGAATCGTTCCGGTGTTCTGTGCCAGCGTCATCGCAATCCAGGCCCGCTGCCGTTGTCCCCCGGACAGTGAATCCACCGAGCGGGATGCCAGCCCATCCATATGGGTAACCTCAAGCGCCCGCTTCACCTGCTTCTCGTCCTCATGCGACCATTGCTGCAGAAAGCTTTGGTAAGGATAACGACCTTGCTTGACGAGCTGCTGCACGGTCAATCCCTCTGGAACGACCGGGCCTTGCGGCAGAATAGCAAGTTGCCGCGCAACTTCCTTGCTTGACAGCTTGGCAATATCTTTGCCATTAAGAATAATGGCCCCCTCTTGAGGCTTCAGTAGACGGGCAAGCGAACGCAGCAGCGTTGATTTGCCGCAGCCGTTGCTGCCGATGAATACTGTTATTTTATGAGGGGGGATGGCTAGATCCAGATTTGAGAAGATCGGCTCTTTTCCATAAGACAACGTAAGCTTCTCCGCTTGAATAACCGACATGAGACTCACTCCCTTTATGATTTGCGGTTGCGATACAGTAAGTAAATAAAGAAAGGCGCTCCAATAGCGGCAGTAAATACCCCAGCAGGAATATCAAGCGGAATAAAAGCAACCCTGGCTACAAGATCGGATAACAGCAGCACAAGCGAGCCGATAAGCGCCGACACCGGAATGACGCCTCCGTAGGCGGGACCGACAAGCTTCCGGGCAATATGCGGCGCCATGAGACCGATAAAATTAATCGTTCCGCCAATAGCGACCGCCGCCCCTGCAAGAGCGACACTGACGAAGAGCAGAATCGTTCTTTTGACATGTACGGAGCTGCCCACACTGGTAGCAACCTCATCCCCCAGCTCTTGAACATTCAGATGTCTGGCATAGATAAACGAGACAGGCAGCAGCACCACAATCCATGGCAGCAGTGTCATCACATCCCGCTCCCATGACACACCATAGATGCTCCCCGTCATAAAGGTAAACGCTTTGACCGCTACCGCTGTCGGCGTGAACGAGGATGTAAGAATGAGCATGTAAGTAACAGCCGTTAACGCTGTTGCCATCCCAATTCCAATAAGGACAAGCCTAAGCGGCGTAATCCCCTTGCGATAGGCGAACAGGTAGATCAGGAAGGCGGCGATAAAAGCCCCTGCAATCGAGCTGATCGGCATATAACGGATACTGATATGGGAGAAGTACAGAATGAAAATAACCGTACCGAGCGCAGCTCCGCCTGAGATGCCAATAATATCCGGCGAGGTCAGCGGGTTGCGGACAATCCCTTGCAGCAGTGCGCCTGACACGCCAAGCGCCGCGCCCACCATAACAGCGATCACAACACGCGGCATGCGAAGTGAGAAAATAATCATGGAATCGGATGATTCGCCAATGCCAAGCAAAGTTTTAACAACCGAGACTGGACTGATCGCTGTTCCGCCGAGGCCTGCACAGACGATGACAGCAGCCAGATTAGCCAGCAGCAGGAGCAGAATGACCCCTATAGTACGGCGGTGAATTTCGAACGAATGGTACCGTCCTCTAAACGTCAACCAATGATTCATATCAGTTGCGCCCCCCTCTTCTGGCAATATAGACGAAGAACGGCACACCAATAATCGCGGTCATAACGCCAACAGGAACTTCCTTGGGAAATGAAATATATCGTGAGCCGATGTCGGCTGCCAGCAGCAGAACCCCGCCAAGCAATGCGCAGTATGGAATGACCCAGCGATAATCAATGCCGACCAGGTGACGAGTCAAATGCGGAATGATGATGCCGACAAAAGCGATTGGACCCGCAATAGCTACAGAGCCGCCTGCAAGCAGCACGACAATAATTCCCGCAGCCAGTTTAATGTAGATCGTCCTTTGCCCAAGTCCTGTAGCGACATCCTCTCCAAGCGCCAGCAAATTCATATGCCTCGCCAGCACAATCGTGCCCAGAAGCGCAATCCCCATATATGGAGCCGCAGATGTAAAAATGCTCATGTCCCGTCCTGCCACCGAGCCGACGAACCAATGCAGCACCTGATCGAACGTCTGCCCTCCGGTCAGCAGAATACCGAGTGATAGCGATGAGAAAAAAGCGGTCATAGCCGCTCCTGCGAGCGTTACTTTAAGCGGTGTCAATCCGTCGCTTCCTATAGAGCCAAGCACATAGACGACAATGACCGTGAATGCCGCACCGATAAAAGCGAGCAAGGCGAAGGTTGCCAGGCCGCTTGCTCCGAAGAAAGCGGCTCCCGCAACGATAAAGAAAGCAGCCCCGGCATTAATGCCGAAGATGCTTGGAGAAGCAATCGGATTGCGGGTTATACCCTGCATCAGAGAGCCGGCAACAGCCAGAGCTGCACCAGCTATGGCCGCTATAAACGCGCGGGGGGCTCTTGCAGTTTGAATAATAAGATGCTCCTGAGAGCCATTGAATGCGGTATATGATTCTACAATCGTTTGCCAGCTAATATTTGCTACACCGAATACGATGCTGCAGATAATTCCGGCAGTAAGAGCAATCAGGCAGAGCAACAGTCCCATAATCTTCTGTGAGGTCGTCGTTAGTAAAGTGTTCATGTTGTCCTCTTTCCCTTTTCCTGTACCCGTCCAATAAGGGCACCTCATAATTTTATGGGATGCGGCAGAACGTGTCAATGAATATAAGAATCATTATCAGGAGGAACTGTTACAGAACGTTGACTTTAATATTTGATCCTGCTATAGTTTCTCATTGACTGATATTGAGAGTCATTCGCAGAAGAAAGGAAGTCATAATCAATGTCACATGTATTTAAGCAGAAGTATGGTTGGACAATTACCACTGTTTTACTCGCACTAGCTATTATCGTTTCGGGCTGCGGCCAAGCCGGGTCTGACAACAACAAGAACAACGCCAACACTGCCGCCACTGGAGAAACAGAGCAAGCAGCACGCAGTGTAACCCACGCGATGGGCACAACGGAAATTACCGGCACGCCGGCTCGTGTAGTCGTGCTCACAAATGAAGGAACGGAAGCGCTGCTGGCACTCGGAGTAAAGCCGGTAGGAGCTGTTAAATCCTGGACAGGCAATCCATGGTACGAGCATATCTCTGCTGACATGGAAGGTGTCACCGTCGTCGGTGACGAAAGCCAGCCCAACTTAGAACTTATTGCCAGTCTTAAACCTGATCTTATAATCGGCAACAAATTGCGTCAGGAGAAAGTGTACGAGCAGTTGAAAGCAATCGCTCCAACCGTGTTCTCCGAAACGCTTCGTGGTGAATGGCAGGCGAACTTCCTGTTATACGCTGATGCACTGGGCAAAAAAGCCGAGGGCGAGAAAGCTATTGCAGCTTACGACAGCCGCACTGCGGACTTCAAGTCCAAAGCAGGCGACAAGCTGAACCAGAAAGTATCTGTCGTTCGTTTCATGGCTGGAAAAATACGCATTTACCTGGAAGATACCTTCACAGGAGTCGCATTCTCCAAGCTTGGCATTACACGTCCGGACAATCAGAAATATACGGATACATTCGTAGAGGAAATTACGAAGGAGCGTCTCCCGGAAGTAGATGCGGACATGCTGTTCTACTTCACGTACGAAACGGGTGACGGCAAAGGAACAGAGATGGAAGAAACGATGCTGAAGGATCCGCTCTGGCAGAGCCTTTCCGTTGTGAAGAATAACAAGGCAATCCGCGTAAACGATGCGATCTGGAACACGGCTGGCGGCGTAATTGCAGCTAACCTGATGCTTGATGAGCTTTATGCGATTTATGAAATTCAACAATAAGCTGCTTATTGCAACAGCCGGTGGATGGCCACCGGCTGTTTTTTTTCATGGCTGTTTCTGGCGATACTCCACTCTATCCTCGCTCACGCTGATAGCTGGGTTTTTCACGCCGACAGCTAGTTTTTTCTTACTCTAGCGTTCCAGACAACTATTCAACAACCCTTCTGGATGCGAATGCAAAGTAAACAAAGAAGGCGCTGCACAGTATGGCAACGAAGCCGAATCCGCCAAAAACATCGAACCTGGAGGAAAAATATCCAAAGCCGAGCCCCGCAAGCACCAATACAGCATTCTCGCCAAGAGATTGAAATGAGCCCATTGTCGCTCTCATGGAGGAGTCAATCCGGTGGTTCAAATATCCGGCAGCGAGCGGCTCGATGACACCGGCAGCCAGGCAGATGATGAACAAGGCCGCCAGCCCGCTGTAGTCCCGCACTGCCGAGATATAGACGAAGCCAAGAGCCAGCACTGCCGTTACGGCTGACAGCAATATCCTATGGCTGAATCGGCCCTTCAGCTTATAGGCGAGGACATTGCCCGGAAGTCGGAGCAGGAAGAACAGCGCCGAGAACAAGCCGAAGTAAATGACAGGAATCTCTAATCTGTTCAGGTAGATCTGCCAGAACTCATCGATGAAATTTATCGCTGCGCCAGTCACCATCCCAGACAGCATCACCAGGCTGACGCCCGGATTATGGCTGAAGAAGCGTACAGAAGCCGTTATATAGGTTTTCATCGGGACAGGCATTTCGTTATCCGCATTTGTTTGCCGGGCGCCAGGCTCAACCAGTGTTGCTGTCATGCCCAGAGAGACGATCATAGCCGCTAATGAAATCCAGTAATTAAGCTCAAAGCCGAAGCGGTCCGACAATAAGCTGCCGCACAGCGCGGCAATGATGATGGAGACGATATCAAGAGCATTCATACGGCCCAGTATCTTCTCAAAATCCTTTTCCTTACCCTCTGCCAATAACGAATCATAGAGCAAGGCATTCTCCGCCCCGCTGCTTGCCGAGCTGCCGATTGCCGCCAGAAATACAACAAGCGCGAAGTGCCAGAACTCCGTTGCGAACACCAGAATAAGAAACTCGAAGCAGCCCAACAAGGCGGCCAACACAATCATCTGCTTCCGGCCCCATTTGTCAGCGATAATTCCTGTCGGAACCTCAGCCATAACAACCGTAGCGGCAAAAATAATTTCCGTATAGACGACCATCTGGATCGTCATGCCCCGCTCTTCCCAGAACAACCGCTCAATCACATAAGCAGGGATAAGATGATAAAAAAAGCGGATGACGTACAGTTTCCAAACATTCCGCGTATAGCCCATACCAGCGGCTCCTCTCATAATCTGAATGAATGATGCGCATTCAGAATATGGAGGTCCCCGCGTGCGGCGTAAGGCTGCAGATTAACAGGGAGGTCTTGCGTGTGTCATGTCATTATTCCTTTCTGCAAATGAAATCGTGCATCCATTCTCGATGCTGGTAAGCATAGTATATCGCATACCGGGCCATTCGGGCATCCATAATCTGTACAGAAATGACCTCCACTCGCAAAGCCACGTGGTTGACGGTTAACCACCATCATGTGACGCCAAGCACCGCACTGGGAGCTCGCGCTTGATGCGAAAAATGCGCAACGCCGCACGGTTGGTAGGTAAGTAGGTTGGTTGGTTGGTTGGTTGGTTGGTTGGTTGGAATGAAAGCCTGCTAAAGTGCAGGAGTTTTTGCTATCAGAACACGAAACGGCGAAATGCCTGCAATCCTGCAGGAATATAGAACGAATTCAGCTCATATGGGTAGCGTCAAGAAGTTTGTGTAAGCTTGTAGATATATCCATCGGGTGTTGGTGGGGGTGGAGGAATCCGCCCCGCCATATTGGTTTAACTTTCGATCCGAGGATCCGACTGAACAGAATTCGAGGAATAGCGCTTTTCAAACATCTCATTAAGTTTTTGTTTGACAACGGGATCGCCAAAACCTGGGATGACACGGTTCTCAAAACGTTCGTTGTAGGCGATGGTGTCCAAGTATACAATTTTTTCT
>NZ_JAHZIJ010000022.1 GCF_019443105.1 Paenibacillus oenotherae | reverse complement strand
GATACGATTGTAGGCAAGAGGTTTCCTTTCCGTAGGGGTGTCGTTACTATCTACGGTACAGGAACCTCTTCTTTTTGTAAAATTCCCCTCTGTATTTGGTGCTTGTGGTTCTTTGCAAAATTTCTGCTTCAACAGGCCGAAATGGAGAGAAAGCCTGCGGTTTCGCAGGCATATTCGCCGCCCATGTGGTGGAATCGCAACGCATCCTCCTGATTCAAGGGGGAGTAACTGCGGACGCCCGCTCCCTGTTGAACCGGAAAAAGTGAAGTGTTCTTATCCTCCCAGGCGGCTAACCTTGTGTCGGCATGCCTGTAATGCCTGAAATGCCTGTAATGGCTTAAATAGTTGGAATGGCCCGAAATAGCAGCGATGGTTCACGTAAGAAAGGGAGCCCAGGCCTTCCTCAATCGCAGTACGCCTTCCTGAATTGCGCAAATGGACAGCCCGCCAAAGCCTAGAATCGGCTGCAGCTCATGGGCAGGCGGTGACTGGAACCAGGTTTTCTCTGTGTGATAAATCCGAACACCATGAGCCTCGGCAGCCGCAGCCAATTGGCGGATATCCGTCGCAGTATCGAGCTTCAGGTTCAGATGCAGCCCTGCATGGATGCCTGTAACTCTAATCTTATTGTTGAACTGGATCTTGACCGCTTGAATAAGCGCGTCATGCTTTTTCTGGTACAATGTCCGCATCTTGCGGATATGCCGCCCCCAGTGGCCTTGCGAGAATAGCCGCTCCAAAGTAATTTGATGCAGTCTGGAGACCGGGCAATCATATGCGGCCGATATTCGTTTCCAGGCTGTTAGCAGCGGCTCCGGCAATATGCAGTAGCTGACCCGTATGGAGGGCAGCAGCGCTTTGGATAAGGTTCCGAGATAGATAATGCCGCTGTAGGGCGCAAGTCCGTGCAGTGCAGGAACCGGCCTGCTATGATAACGAAACTCCCCGTCGTAATCATCCTCAATGACCAAGCCTCGCACATCATGCATCCACTGCAGCAGATTTCTTTTCTTATCCATAGACATGACCGTTCCGGTAGGAAATTGATGCGAAGGCGTTACGTATACGATCCTTGCTTGCGAAGCATACAGCTGCTCCACGTTCAATCCATCAGATTCCAGCGAGATCGGATCAATCTCAAATCCCCCGAACTGAAAGGCTCTTCGGACTTTGCTATAGCCGGGATCCTCCATAGCAACACGCCGTCCATACTGGCCTCCGATCAGATGGCAAATGAGCTGAATCGACGATTGGGCTCCGGAGCGAATCACGATAGCTTCAGGACGGGTAAGCACGCCCCTTGAATGGCGCAAATAATTTTCCAGCTCTTCGCGCAAGCCGGATTCTCCTTGAGGATCCCCATAATGGATCCAGTCTGCAGGACTGCCGTCCAGCACTTCAATGGTCAGCTTCCTCCATAAATTAATTGGAAAGTGGTCGGTGTCGATTTGTGACGGAAGAAAATCAATTACGGAATGGTGTGCTTCTGAAGGAACTGCTGGAGGCTTTCGGTGAATCGGTTCACTTGATCCGGAGACAGAACCGGACAGGATGGGATGGTCAGTGGCATTCTCGACCTTCAACGTGTAGTAGCCGCTTCGATGCTTGCTAATGATGTACCCCTCGGACAATAGCATCGTGTATGCCATCTCTACCGTTGATCTGCTGATGCGCAAGCAGGCTGCAAGTGTTCTTGTGGAGGGCAGTTTGATATTAGCCTTGATCCTTCGGGCAATAATCTCGGATCGAATATACTCATACAGCTGGATATACAAGGGCTCGCTCTTCTTATCATCCAAATGAGGCATCAAATCAAACATATTATATTATCCTCAGCACGAATAAATTTCAAAAAATTTCAACAAAACGACAAATCTGGACTGCTCATAAATAGTGTAACTGGCTATACAAATTAAGTCAATTTGTGGATATACTCAAGGTGCTTTCAAAGGGCAGTTTGTTACTGAGCCAAAGCTGACATCTTACATCTTACATCCGACACAGACATCCGACATCCGATAGCCGAAAAGACACCCGCACCCTCATTCATGGCTTATTTGGCGGTAAACGCCCTAATCAATCAATGTCTGAAAGGCGGTGAGAACATCTGGCTGCTCAACTCGATATGAACCTATGCTTGCCCGATATAGATTCTGGCGAGCCCTGCATAATATCTAAAGCTGTAACTACTTACGGGCAGTTTCAGTCGATTATTCGGGAATGGGAGGAGAGATTACAGGGAGTCGGCGTGGGGCAGGGGATCTCTGTCGCTGTGCAGATCCCCGCTTCCGTGACTCTGCTGGCTGTGCTTTATGCGGTCTGGCGAGCCGGCGGTACGGTGATCCTTCTGGACCCCCGTTGGAAGGAGGCTGAGTGCGGCAGAGCGCTTGAGCAGTGCCGGCCTCATCTTCGAATTACCGCGAAGCAGGAGCGGAGCGCAATGATTGCTTTTCGCGTGGAGGAGCCTGTATCCATTGAACGCATGTATGCGGATTCGAATATCGATAATTCAATCCAACTGGTGCAATTCACCTCGGGCTCAACCGGAATGCCCAAGATTATTGGGCGAACAGCCGCATCCTTGCACGCTGAGCTGGAGCGCCTGAAGGCGGCGAATCATCGGGTCGTCCGTAATGACAAGGTGCTGATTCTATGCTCCATTACCCATACATACGGCCTGATCACAGGCGTCATGCAGACATTGGCGGCGGGCGCTTCGTTAGTATTCGCTCCTTCGCCGCAGCCCCATCAGATGCTGGAGACGATGACCGCTCATCGCGTAACGTGCATGTTCGGCGTTCCTGCCCACTTCGAGCTGTTGGCAACCCTGCAGCCTAACCTGCTCTTTCCTGATCTGAGAGTGGCGGCATCTGCCGGGGAAGTGCTGAGCGATACGATCCGCACTGGATTCTCGGAACGGTTCGGCATACCGATCGGACAAGTATACGGCATGACGGAGACGGGGATTATCAGCATGGATTTAAAGGCCGAATGCGAGGGGGCCGGACAGCTTTTGCAGGGGATGCATGTGAAGGTGGAGCAGGATGAGCTGTACGTGCGAATGAGCCAGAGTCCTTACCTGTACGAAGCTGCTGGCAATCGTTATGAAGAGGGCTGGCTGCGCACGGGCGATCTTGGTGCTTATGATGAGCAGCGGCGTATTCTGCATGTGCATGGCAGGACGGACTCGGTTGTGACGATTGGCGGTCTTAAGGTCAATCTGGGTGAGATCGAAGCTGTTCTCAAGCAGCATCCAAAAGTAACGGAGATTATAGCTGTAACGAACCCATTCCAGCAAATTGAAGCGTATATCGGCTCGATGCAGCCGCTTGCAGCCCAAGAGATGCTGCTATATATGAAAGAGCAGGTGGCGGAGTACAAAATTCCAAAGGCATTCTTCATCCTGCCGGAGCTGCCCAAGACGGCGACCGGCAAGCTGATTCGGAATCGGGACATGCTCTATGAGCACATGCGGTCGCTAATTCTGAACTACGGTGTAACGACAATGACAAAGGAGATGAATTGATGTCACAGTATCAATTTGAAGTCAAGAGCAGTTGGAGCGGCAGCTGGAACGGGCAAGGTACAGTCCAGGGGGACAGCTACGAGGGGATAACCTCCATGCCCCGGGAGATGGAAGGGCCAGGAATGGGGATGAATTCAGAGGAGCTGATGCTCGGTGCAGCAGCGACCTGTTACCTGGTCACCTATTCTTTCATTGCGGACAAAATGAAGCTGCCCATTGCGGATCTGAGCATGACCACACAGGGACAGGTGACGGCTCAGGGCGGCTCCTACGACTATACCAAGATCATTCATCGCCTGAATATTGCACTCTCCTCCGAGGCAACGGATGCTCAAGTGCGCCTGGCGGAAACGTTGACGTCGCGGGCTGAGAAGAGCTGTATGATCGCCAAGCTGATGCGCGGCAATGTCGAGATTGTGATTGAGCCTACAGTATCGATTATCGAAAGCATTACAGAGTAATGGAGGGATTCCCATGCACCCGCAATCGATTTCACTGACAGCACCTTACACCTCTCCGGCGGTGAGAAGGGAGCTGATTGCTGATACCGCGCTAGGGAGCGGCAATTTCCTCGACTATGCGATTCAGGCAAGTCCGGATCCTGATGCTGCCCTCATCCACTTGCAGCAGCCGTTCCGCCTTATTGACGGATCCGTCCATGAGGCATTCAGTCTGCATGCGCTGCGAGAGGCCGCGGATCTGTATTCCGCCTGGTATTACAGCCAGGGTGTCAGGGCAAGAGAGCCTATTGCTTACCAGTTCGATGATGGTGCAGCCTATTTGATTCATTATTTGGCGCTGACAAGAATCGGGGCTATCGCGGTTCCCGTCAACAGCCATCTGCGGCCTGAGATCGTAAGCGAGTATATCCAGTATGTGCGTGTAAAAGGTTTCTTCTCCGACAGTGTCCGTCTAGCCCGGGTTCAAAAGCTGCTCGGCGGGAACAGCAATCTGAGGTTCGCCGTATCGGATGAGACGGCCGCCCCCTTCGGCATGGGAGAATTGCCTGGGCAGTTCCCTTACAAGCACTATGATACCGATCCCGTTGCAATCTTCCATTCGTCCGGTACGACAGGGCTGCCCAAAGCGGTCTGTGCCGAGCATCAGCAGCTGTTCTATACGGTCAGGCATCGCTTGAAGTCTGCCCGTCCGGAGGATCGCTACCTGTCTGCGATGATCTCGTCGCATTCGGCCTTTGTTCAATTCAATATGCTCTATTTGCTGCAGGGCTGCCCGATTATGCTGCTGTCCGAGCTTATGGGCGTGAAGGTGCTTGAGAGTGCGGAGAAGTTCCGGCCTACCTTGGTCGCTGCGTTCAATCAAACGTACACATCGATAGCGAAGCTGGAGATGAGCAAGTATGACCTCTATTCGATTGAGCTGTGGTTCAATACAGGCGATGCGGCCCATGAAGAGCATATCCGGGAGATCGTCAAGCATGGCAGCACGATGCGTGGCGGCAGCCGCGTGGATGGCTCCTGGTTCGTTGATGCGCTCGGATCTACTGAACTGGCCAGCTTTCTGATGACCAAGGTGTATACCGTCAATGCCACCAACTATAATCGCTGCGTCGGGTTTCCCGTCGATTATGTGGATGCGGCTGTCATCAGTGATGAGGGAGATATCCTGCCGGACATGGAGGTTGGCATGCTGGGAATGAAGTCGCCGACAATCAACGAACGGGGTTACTGGAACAGCTCTGATGTGACGTACAGCTCGCGAGTGCAGGGGTATTTTCTAACCGGGGATATGGTCTACAGGGATCGTGACGGGATGTTCTATCAGGTGGATAGAACACCGGATGTCATTCGCACGCCTGAGGGGAATGTCTACAGTCTGGTCTATGAAGAGCTGCTGATAAAACGGATCGGTGACATTGTTGACTGTACCGTGGTTGGTGCCGGAACTGGCGGCAATCGCGGCCAAGAGCCGATAGCGATTGTTCAGCTTGCCGAGCGCAGCGGGGCATGCGCTTCGGCTATGCTGGAAGACTTTAACGCCTATTTGCAGGAGACGGGCAGACATCGGCTCGCGGCGCTATTAATTGCAACGGAGCCGGAAGATATCCCGCTCGGCGCAACCGGCAAGGTGCTCAAACGGGTACTGCGAGACAAGCACCGGGATCTGCTGACCGACAGGGGGCTGCAAGCAGAATATGTCCGCAACGGCCGAGGCAGCTTCTGGGGCCCTGAACGAGAGGAATCAGCGGCTGGGGAGAGGGTGGAGCCGGCATGATTATCGCACCAGCTATGCGAGGTTATATTTCCACGACGGCCCATCCGGTTGGCTGCGCGCTTCAGGTGCAGCAGCAGCGGCAGTTTGTGGAGCGGCAGCCCTTCGTTGAGGGGGCGAGAAGAGTGCTCGTAATCGGAGGCTCAATGGGCTACGGGCTTGCTACCTGTATCGTATCCACCTTCGGAATGAAAGCCGATACGATAACCGTATGCCTGGAGAGAGAGCCGATGGCAGAGCGGCCTGCTTCTGCGGGCTGGTACCACAATCGGGCATGGCAATCGCTTGCGGCACGCGAAGGAAGACATGCGGAGACCTTGTTCGGAGACGCATTCTCCGAGGAGACGAAGCGGCGGACGATTCTGCGGGTGAAAGAGCAGTTCGGCCAGCTTGATCTGATCGTCTACAGCCTGGCAGCCCCGAGGAGGAGTGATCCGCTGACAGGGCAGGTGTACACCTCTGTCTTGAAGACGATCGGGGAGCCATATACGAACAAGACGGTTCACATTCATACCGGAGAGGTAGGCAGCGTCACCCTGCAGCCGGCAACGGCCGAGGAAATCGCAGAAACGGTGCAGGTGATGGGGGGAAGCGACTGGGAGGAATGGGTGGAACAGCTCGAAGCCGCCGATGCGATTGCCCAGGGAGCGGTCACGCTTGCTTATTCCTACGTTGGCACCCCGCTCTTCCAGGAATTCTATCGAGGTGGAACAATCGGCAGAGCCAAGGATCATCTGGAGGCAACGGCGCATCAGCTAGATGCCCGTCTGACCGCCAGTGGAGGGCGGGCCTATACAGCTGTTATGAAGGCGCTCATAACGCAATCAAGCGCTGCGATTCCAATCAGCCCGCTGTATACGATGCTGCTCTTCCGGATTATGCGAGAGCAGAATGTGCATGAGGGCTGTATTGAGCAGGTGTACCGGTTGATGTCTGAGCGCCTATATGCGGGAGAAACCGTCCCGGTGGACGATCAAGGCCGCATTCGTCTGGATGAGAAGGAGCTGCTGCCGGAGATTCAGGAAGAGCTGCTGCGCAGATGGTCAATTGTAGAGACCTCCAATCTGGAGGAGCTGGCTGATTTCGAGGAGTATCGCAGGCAGTTTATGAATTTGTTCGGCTTTGCGGTTGATGGTGTCGATTATGAAGCGGATGTAGATCCGGCATTGGAATTGTTTGCGGCAGAAGAAGTGGAGTCATCATTATCATAAAAAAGTTGGAGGAGATCAACATGCAGGAACAAGTGAAAAATTATGTGCTGACTCTTATTACGGATAAACTGAACCTTCCGGTTGACAGAAGTGCGGTAACGAATGATACGCCTCTGGTGAAAGGCGGGCTGGGACTTGAATCTCTGGCCGTTGTAGAGCTGACATTGAATCTTGAGAATGAATTCAAAGTAACGATTCCGGACGAGGATGTGGAGAAGATGGCTGCATTCACTCTCGGGGATTTGGTCAACTATGTCGTAGAAAAGGCCGCTGCATAACGATGAAGACGGCGACCATTACCAAAGAGGCGATTAGAAAGGTGCTGCTGGAGAGAAAACTGTTCGCTTCGCTGGATGATACGCTTACGAACGACACGGAGTTTGTATTGGATTCGTTATCGTTAGTCTGGTTTATCGCCGGATTGGAGCATGAATGCGGCATCAGGCTGGATGAGGAAGAGGATTGGAGTGTATTTACGAGCATCAATGCCATTTATAGCTATGTGACGGGTAAAAGCGTCTCCCAGGATGGCATGCGGGGGACCGTTTGAAGAGGCGGGTCGTTATTACAGGCTATGGTGTGATGACGGCCTTCGGCTTCGGGGAGCAGGCGGTAGCCGAACATATTCTGCGCGGCAAGCACGGCTTCCGTCCGGTACGACGCTTCGACGGTGCGCCTTATCGCAGCAGCATTGCCGCTGAATCCGATTATGACGGAAGCCTGCTCCAGCTCGGAATCGAATGTACCGGAGAAGCGCTTGGAATGTCAGGCTTGAGAGGGCCGCTCAACGGCTCGGTGCTAATCGGTACAAACGGTGATTATGACGCCATCCAACAGTTCTGGCAAGGCCGCCTGCATGATCGCAAGAGCATGCTGCCGTTGAAGGCCAGCGTGCCCGGCTATCATGCAGAGGCTATTGCTGCAGAATATCGTATCCAGGGCCGCCGAATCGCATTCACGAATGCTTGCGTCGCCTCCAGCAATGCGATTGGCTATGGCTATGACCGCATCGCTCAAGGACAGGATGAGCTGGCCGTATGCGGGGGTTATTTCCTTGTCAATGAGGAGTTCACCGCAAAATTCAATTCCGGGCGCGCATTGTCCAGGGATGGACTTGTGCGCCCGTTCTCTGCGGATCGCAGCGGACTGCTGCTCGGTGACGGCGGCGCCATGTTCGTGCTTGAAAGCCTGGAGCATGCCTTGCAGCGGGGGGCGGTTCCGCTTGCCGAGCTGGCCGGCTGGGGTCTTGCCTGTGATGCTTATCATGTGTGCCAGCCGCATCCGGAAGGGAGCGGAATGGCAATGGCAGTCAAGCGGGCGCTGCACCGCGCGGATTTGCAGCCGTCGGCGATTGATTACGTGAACGCGCATGGAACAGCGACTCCGATTAACGATCCTGCGGAGACGAAGGGGATCAAGGAAGCATTCGGATCTGCGGTGCAAGGGCTGCCAATATCATCGAGCAAGTCGATGACTGGCCACATTTTGGAGGGCACTGGAGCGGTAGAAACCGCCATATGCCTGGTTGCAATGAGGCGCGGGATCATTCCTCCGACTGCCTCCTACTCCAGCAGGGATCCCGCTTGCGATCTGGATTATGTGCCGAATGAGCCTCGAACTGCCAGGCTTCAGACAGTAATGAACCTTAATGCGGGATTCGGGGGCAACAACTGCGCATTAATTCTGAAAGGAATTACGAGTGCCTGATGAATAAAGTAGCCATCATCTCTACCTGTGCCATAGAGGCTGAGCCGGGCGAGCTGCTGCCCGTGCCCGGATTTGTAGAATCGCAGTTCAGCCCGCTTGTGTATGCATGCTTCAAGCAATTAGCCGCAGCACAGGGCTGCCGCCTGGGCGGCAATTCAGCGATTGTGCTAGGAAGCTGTTACGGCGATACGACAACGGCCGATCTGGCAAGCCGCAATCTGGCAGCAGGCCAGCATCATAATGCACTGCTGTTCTATCAGTCTGTTCCATCCTCGATTACCGGCTATATAGCCCAGGAGTACGGCATCACGGGCCCGATTAGCTGTATATCCGGTTATGGCGGCATGATGAACTTGCTTATTGAGCTGGCATCCAGCATGCTCTGCGGAGAGGAAGTAGAGACAGCAGTGCTCATCCAGGCAGAGCTGGCCGGGGGCGACAGAGTGCGGGCCACTGCTGTTGAGTGCGGGGCTGATGCTGACACTAGTGCTAATACTGAAACTACTGCTAATGCTGGTGACCATGCCGCTGCTAGTGTTGATACAGCTGCCAGCGCTATTGCTGGGATTCCGATATCGATGCAGCCCGATTCACGCGACCGGGCGGCCGGGCTGGTTCTTATGGATGCGGACCAGGCACAGTCGCTAGGATGTGCTGCTGCTTATATCGAAGCTGTGGTGATCGGATGCAGCACGGAAGAGGCATGTATCGGGCAGCTGATGCTGGACAAGAGCGGAGCCTGCTGCACAATTGGGGTGCCCTATCAGTTCCAGCGCCAATGGAAGGAAGTCTTCGCTAGGCTGGCCGAACCGGGGCTGTATGATTATTTGATCTTGGTCGAGCCGTCCGCACCCGGCGAATGGAGCGGAGTGCTTATCACCCTCCATTAGGGAGTGGCAAAGGAGGAATCGGTTTTATGACAGAACAGGCGGTATCAGCGTCGGCGTCATATGGAGAAGCAGAGCGGCCTGCCGTTCATGCGGCTTTTCCAATTGCACTGCCTTCTTTTACTTATTTGGTGGAGCGTGTGAAAATTCAAGAGTTCGCATCAGCGATCGGTGACCCCAATCCGCTGTATTATGACATCGACAGGGCCAGAGCATGCGGCTACCGGGATATTCCGGCCCCTCCGACATTCCCCGTTGCAATAGATATGTGGACGGGCAATGATCTGCTGCAGGTGTGCCGGACGCTTGATTTGCCTGCTATAGGAATACTGCATGTCGAGCAGGAATATACGTATACGCAGGAGCTGTGCGCCGGTGATACGGTTCACGGCTATCCATCGATTCTCTCGATCCGGAATAAGGCGGGCATGATTCTGCTTATGCTGGAGACCGAGCTTCGCGACTTGGCAGGGAGCAGAATTGTACTCGGAAGCTTCAAATTAATGATGAAGAAACAATAAACAGCAATATACTCCCTGGAGGATTGAAGCTGATGCAGACAATAAACACGGATCATCACGCGGTATTGGAGCCGCTGGTGAAGGAGCCGATCTCACCGGTTCAGCTCGTACGGTACGCCGGGGCCTCCGGTGATTTTAATCCCATCCATACTGTTCATGATGAGGGGGTTCGCGCAGGGCATGGTGGTGTAATCGCCCATGGCATGCTGGTCATGGGCTTTATGGCGGAAGCGGCTGGCCGCTGGTTTCCGGAGCGCAGGATCAGACAGATGAAAGCAAGATTCATCGAACCTTCCAGGGCAGGCGAGATATTAACAGTCAACGGCTCCATAACAGAGGTATCGGGGGCAACTGGCTGCTGTCTGACGATCTGTGATGTAGTTATAACGAATGAGCATGGCAGTACCAAGCTGCTGGGCCGTTTCGGCGTTGAGGCCGATTAGGAGCACCCGATTAACAGAAGGCTGCAAAGGGGACGAATGATGTGTGGAAACGGTTTACTGCCATAGGCGACAGCTTTACTGAAGGTAAAGGCGACGATGTCGGAGAGCTTCAATGTATAAGCTGGGTGGAGCATTTCGCAGAACGCATGCGGCATGAAGAACCGGCATTCAAGTCTGTCAATCTCGCTCAAGGCGGGCTTATTACCCGTGAGATTATGGAGCAGCAACTGGAGCGGGCGTTGAGCTTGAAGCCGGATCTGGTGAGCATTATTACCGGAGGCAATGACATCATGAAAGGTGTATGGAATGAAGGGGAATTCCGCAAGCTGCTTGGTGACATGCTGAGTGCCATTCGCAGTCAGGGAGCTGTTATAATAGTTGGAAATATTGCGGATTTCGCGCTTACAATTCCGGTATTGAAAATGCCCAAGAAGATTGAGCTGCAAAGGCTGATCCGGGATGCCAACAGCGTGATCGCGGAGCTTGCCAGGCAGCATAATGCCGTACATCTTGATTTCTGGAGCCGCCCCGATAGCCGGGACTTGGCGCATTTCAGCGCTGATTTTATTCATCCTAACGCCGCTGGGTATGTTAATATTGCCGAGTACGTCTATAGGGAGCTATTCAGGCAGACGGGAGCACCAAGTCCGCAGGCAGGCATGAAGGCGGAAGGCGGTTCGTTATCGTGAGCCGCAGAGTCGTTGTAACCGGAATGGGAGTATGCACATCACTGGGACATACACTGGATGATTTCTGGAACAGCCTGATCGCGGGCAAATCGGGCATTTCAAGAATTGAAGGCTTTGATGCGAGCCCGTTCCCGACACGGATCGCGGCTGAAATCAAGGATTTTGACCCTGATCAGTATATAGAGAAGAAGGACTCCCGTTTAATGGACCGGTTCTCACAGCTTGCGGTTGCTGCTGCGTCGAAGGCGCTCAAGGATGCCGGGCTCAACACGCATGACTATGAGAGGCCCGAAAGGATCGGCGTTATTGTTGGCTCGGGGGTAGGCGGCAATAATACTTGGGAAGAGCAGATTATCGTCCTGCATGAGAGAGGCGTCAGGCAGCTGAATCCGTATTTTATCCCCATGATGATCGTTAATATGGGCTCTGGGCAAGTATCGATGTTCACGGGAGCGAAGGGGCCGATCAGCACAACTGCAACGGCCTGCGCATCAGGAACGAATGCCATCGGGGATGCATTCAAGCTGATTCAGCGCGGTGCTGCCGATGTAATGATATGCGGTGGTGCGGAAGCCTCTGTATCTCCCGGCGGGCTGGGAGGGTTCTGTGCACTCAGAGCGCTATCTGTTCGCAACGATGAGCCGGAGCGGGCCAGCCGTCCCTTTGATATAGGGCGCAACGGATTCGTCATGGGCGAAGGATCGGGAATGCTGATTCTGGAGGAGATGGATCATGCGATTGCCCGCGGGGCTCGAATCTATGCGGAGGTTGCCGGGTATGGCATGAGCGCGGATGCCTATAATATGACGCTGCCTGCGCCCGAGGGCGAAGGGGCGGCACGCTGCATGGCCGAGGCGCTGAAGGATGCGGCAATGGGCGCAGAGCAGGTGCAGTATATTAATGCGCACGGCACATCTACTCCGGCGGGGGATCGCACGGAAACGACGGCAATCAAGACGGTATTCGGCAGTCATGCCCATGAGCTGTTCATCAGTTCCACCAAATCAATGACGGGACATCTTCTGGGCGCAGCGGGGGCTGTAGAAGCGGTTATCTCCGTTCTGACACTGACCACAGGCAGGATCGCCCCGACTATTAATCTGGAGGAACCGGATCCGCAATGCGATCTGAACTACACAGCTAACGCAGCTGTGGAGCGCCGAGTAGATGCTGTGCTGACTAATTCCTTTGGATTCGGCGGCTTCAACGCATCATTGATCTTCAAGCGCTGGAATGGTTGACAGCGTATATGCATCGCCCACTGGGCACCGGGGAGCTGTGTCCTATAGAGAAGGAAGCCTGCGTAAGAGCAGGAATTTTGGTTACAAAGAGCCGTATGTGGCAGAATGCCTGCGATTGTGCAGGAATATTAGTTGGAATTGGCTGCTAGAGAGGAAATGCGGCGAAATTGCTGCACTTTAGCAGGCATTCGCTCTTCATGGGGCCGAAACGAGAAAAAGCATGCCTTTTCGCAGGAATGTTCACCGTTCACGCGATTGTTCTCGCTCGCAGGGAAGGGGCCTCCAACAAGCATCGCCCACTGGGCACCGGGGAGCTGTGTCCTATAGAGAAGGAAGCCTGCGTAAGAGCAGGAATTTTGGTTATAAAGAGCCGTATGTGGCAGAATGCCTGCGATTGTGCAGGAATATTAGTTGGAATTGGCTGCTAGAGAGGAAATGCGGCGAAATTGCTGCACTTTAGCAGGCATTCGTTCTTCATGGGGCCGAAACGAGAAAAAGCATGCACTTTCGCAGGAATGCTCGCCGTTCACACGATTGTTCTCGCTCGCAGGGAAGGGGCCCCCAGCAAGCATCGCCCATCGTACAGGGGAGCTGTGTCAACAACCTGCGCTGGTGTGCAGAATGCGGGGTCGGCAAATTAGGAGCCAATACGGCGACAATGTCTGCACGTTGGCAGGCATCTCATGTTCTGCAGGCCGGAACGAGAGAATAACAACCTGCACAATCACCGCCAAACTCGCGGTATTTGTTCAGCGTCGAATTCGCGGTATATGCCCTGATTCGAACTCGCGGTATATGTCCTGCTTCAAATTCTCATATATTCCAGCGTCAAATTCGCTGTTGATAAATTCGCCTCATTGCTCTCTGGGCAGGGCATTCAACAGCCTGAGGTATCGATTATTTTTGTTGTGAGTGAGGTGTGCTCGTGAAGACGCTGTTGATTGATAACTATGACTCCTACACGTTCAATTTATATCAACTACTGGCGGATATTAATGGCGAGGAGCCTTTCGTCATACGCAATGACGCCTTGCAATGGCAGGATATCGAGGCATACCGCTTCGATAATATCGTCATCTCTCCCGGCCCCGGCAGCCCCGGCAAAGCGGAGGATTTCGGCATTAGCGCCCAAGCGATTGCACATGCGGAAGTGCCGGTTCTCGGTGTCTGTCTGGGCCATCAAGGCATCGGTCATCTGTTTGGCTCCAAGGTCGTGCACGCCCCTGAAGCCATGCATGGCAGGTTAAGCGAGATCCATCACAATGAATCCGCATTGTTTGCAGGCATTCCTCAAGGCAGCCCTGTTGTCAGATACCACTCGCTGATGGTAGAGCACCCGCTATCTGATGATCTCGAAGCCACCGCCTGGACGCAGCAGGATGGTATTATAATGGGGCTGCAGCATAAGAATAGACCCATCTGGGGCGTGCAGTTTCACCCGGAATCTATCGCAACAACGTGCGGACGCCAGCTCCTGGTCAACTTCAAAGCATTGACGCAAGCGTATTGGAGCCAGTCCAGAATAGACAAAGCGGGACGGCTGTCCCTGGAAAGCCTTGTGCACAAAAATATCGTGCCTGCTGCCAGTCAGACGGCCAATAATCACAGCGCAACGGCAGATGAGGCGTATACGGTAACGGTGAGGCGAATAGACGGCTTCGCTTTGCCGGAGCAAGTGTATTCCGAACTGTATGCGGGACAGCCTTATTCGTTCTGGCTCGATAGCAGCAGGGCCCAGCCTGGAATGGCGCGATTCTCCTTCATGGGCGCTTATGGGGGACCATACAGCCAGCGTCTGTCGTACTGTGCAGAGACGGGGAGACTGGAAATTACTACTGCCGCTCAGGGGATTACAACGGTACGAAACGAAAGTGTCTATGATTATATAGAACGTATAATACAGCAGGTCAACTGCTGCGATACGGATGTGCCGTTCGATTATAATACCGGCTTTGTCGGCTACTTCGGCTACGAGATGAAGGCGGAGAGCGGCGGTGATCATCCTCATAGCGCTGTTCTGCCGGATGCGGCGTTTATTCTGGCGGACAGAATAGTGGTGTTCGACCATTTGGAGAGGCAGATGTATTTGCTCGGCTTGACACCTCATATGGAGACAAGCCTGTCAATGGATTGGTTTGCCGAGATGGAACAGCGGTTGGCGACTGTATCCGGCATCGGTACCGTGCTATCCGGTATCGGTGCCGCACAAGGGGCAGCTCGGGTGGAAGTTCCGGTGGAAGCACCGCTGGCAGCTCCGGTAGAAGCGGAAAGGGCTGGAGCACTGCTCGCCTTCAAGCTTCACCGTTCCTATGATGAATATATGCAATCGATTGCGCAAACGAAGGGCTTGCTGCGGGAAGGCGAGACGTATGAGATCAATCTGACGAATGAGATTAGCTGCCAGTACGAGGGCGACCCCTTCCTGCTCTACTTGAACATACGCAAAAATAATCCTGCCCCGTATTCGGCTTACATGCAGTTTGGCGATTATCAAATCCTATGCTCCTCACCCGAGCGGTTCGTCAAAATTGACAGGCATGGCGGCGTCGAGGCGAAGCCGATTAAAGGCACCATCCGAAGAGGCGCGACTGCGCAAGAGGATGAGTGGCTGCGGACAAGCCTGCAAAGCAGTGAGAAGGATCGCTCGGAGAATCTAATGATCGTCGATTTGCTGCGTAATGATCTGGGTATTGTATGCGAGGTGGGAAGTGTGCGGGTCCCCAAGCTGATGGATATTGAATCGTATGAGACGGTCCATCAAATGGTATCCACTGTATGCGGCCAGCTGCGCAGCGGTCTTACGGCGGTATCCTGCATTCGGGCGGCCTTCCCTGGCGGCTCGATGACGGGTGCTCCCAAAATCCGCAGCATGCAAATTATCGACCAGCTGGAAGCCCGTCCCCGCGGCATTTATTCCGGTTCAATCGGGTTTCTGGCCGTGAATGGATCGGCGGATATGAATATCGTCATCCGAACGATTGTCAGTCATCAAGGCGGGCTGACGATTGGTGTGGGCGGTGCGGTTGTGATGCTGTCGGAGGCGGAGGCGGAGTATGATGAAATTCTGCTCAAGGCTGATGTGCTTATAAAATCCATTGTCCAGACGAAATACCCCGGCCGCGAATATGACCGCTCCATGTACAGGCTGCTAGGAGACCGTTCAGAAGATAAGGTAGAGGTCGGGGGAGCGGGCTAACAACGTTACAACAAACCGACACAAGCTGTCATGGCCACATCAAAGTGGTACTGACGGCTTTTTTTGCTTGGCACAGAAGGGTCAGCCCGGACTGCTCGTGCCATTCCCTTAGTATTCACATAGACTTGAAGCCGCAGGAACTATAGAATTAGTAGTGGACTCGTTGGGCGTGCAGCTGGCATCCGGACATGAGGAGGAACAATAGGTGATTGACAACAAAGTATCCAGAGAGATCTTCGATCCCATAGCGGTCAATAAAGCAAAGTTCGCAGCAGCATTCGGCGATGGGCTTAACGAGCTGTTCCCGGCTGTAGTGAAGGATGGCGTAATTGATTACAGTGCGCTGCTTGCTGAACTAGGACAATATGCGGACACGGAGGAGCGCTTCGAGCTGAATTGGGCCGGCAAGAGAGAGGCCAAGCGTTCAGCCAATACGGATATTGCCGGCAGGACGCTGAAGCTTGTTCCTGAGCGCAGCAAACATGCGGAAACGACAGAGAATCTATACATAGAAGGCGACAATCTGGAGGTGCTGAAGCTCCTCAGAAGCAGCTATTATAACCGAATCAAGATGATCTATATCGACCCGCCGTATAATACGGGGAATGATTTCATATACAAGGACAACTTCGCCCAGAGCGAACAGGCCACGGCAATTGCGGAAGGGGATATTGGTGAAGAGGGCAGGCGGCTCGTGGTCAATCAGCGCAGCAGCGGCAGATTTCACTCCAACTGGCTTACGATGATGTATGCCCGTCTAAGGACGGCCCGGGATTTGCTGTCAGAGGACGGCGTGATCTTTATCAGCATTGACGAGAACGAGGTCAGCAACCTGAGATTGATCCTTGATGAGATTTATGATGGCTATCATTTCGTAGGCCAATTCGTATGGCAGTCCAAGAAAGGCGGCGGCGGCGACGTCTCCAACGTTGTCATCGACCACCAGTATGTCATTTGCTATGCCAAAAACATCGATAGCGAGCCCGTATCCAAAATTCCGATGGATGCCGAGCCTCTCAATCTGACGGACGAGAAGGGCCCCTACCGCAAAGGGCGCGAGCTTAACAAATGGGGCTCCAATTCCAGCAGACAGGATCGGCCGACGATGTATTATCCCATCCCGGGGCCAAGCGGCGAAGAGGTGTACCCGATCCGCAATGACGGTTCCGAGGGCTGCTGGCGCTGGGGCAAGGCGAAGCTGCTGGAGCTTGTGGCGCAAGGCGACGCGCTGTTCGAGAAGCGGGAGGACGGGACATTCATCGTTTATGAGAAAATCAGAACGACGGATGCCAGACTGAAGCCCTACCGGACCTGGCTCTCTGAGGTAGGGACGAATGCGGAGGGGACAGAAGCGCTCAAGTCGATTTTTCAGACCAGCCCGTTCGATTTTCCCAAGCCGCTGTCTCTGCTGGAGCATCTCATACGCATCGGCTGCACATCTCCGGACGACATCGTGCTGGATTTCTTCTCAGGATCAGGCACGACGGCTCATGCGGTTATGAACCTGAATGCTGAAGACGGGGGACGGCGCAAGTTTATTATGGTGCAGCTCCCTGAGCCGATCGCGGAGGAATCCGACAGCTTCAAGGAAGGGTTTCGCACGATTTGTGATATCGGTCAGGAACGGATTCGCAGAGCGGGATCAAGAATTGCGGAAGCTAATGGGGATAAGGAGCATATCGGGGAGCTGGATACTGGCTTCAAAGTATTTCGGGCGGCGGATACGAATATCCGCTGGTTCAGCGAGGCGATGCGCAACGATATTTTTGATATCGATATGACGATGAGCGACAAGGATATGCTGGATTTCAACCCCGGTTTTACCGATCCCGATGTGGTGTACGAAATTATGCTCCGCCATCGAGGCATCCCGCTCACGACCGCAGTGGAGCAGCTCCAGGGAATTGGCCCGCGCACCTACAGATTCGCGGAGACGGTTGTAGTCTGCCTGGAGGAATCCATGACAGATGCGGTTATTGACGGCATTGCTGCTGCTGAACCGATGCCGACGAAGATCATTTTGAGGGATAGCGCGTTCGGGGAGGATATTTCGTTGAAGGAGAATACGATGCTTAGGCTGGAGGTGCAGATTCGCAGACAGGGCGGTGCCGCGAAGCGGGCGTATCGTGTCGAGTTTATTTGAACGGGGTGAGGCGGCAGTGGCGAGTCGGATAGCTTTTCAGTTCCAGGACAGTCTGGGCTACCAGAAGGATGCGATCAGGTCGGTCGTCAATCTCTTCAAGGGAACGGTGCAGCAGGCGGATAGCAGCATCTATCGCAATGTGAATCGGACGCAGCTGATATCGGAAGGAGACCCTGTCCGCAATCCTTCGCTTATTGGCGAGGAACGGCTGCTAAGGAATCTTAGAGACGTTCAGCTGAGCAATATGCTGTTCCTTGACGGGCAGCTGGAGGGACGCAATTTCACGATAGAGATGGAGACGGGAACAGGCAAGACCTATGTCTATCTGCGCACTATTCTTGAGCTGTACCGCACGTATGGCTTCACCAAATTTATGATTGTCGTGCCTACGATTGCGATCCGCAAAGGTGTCGAGAAAAGTATCGCTATGCTGCGGGAGCATTTTATGGCGCTGTATGACGGTCTGGATATGAAGAATCATGCCTTTGTGTACAGCTCTGCAACGCCTAGGGAGATCAGCTCCAAATTCGTGGAGGCAAGAGATCTGAGCATCGCGGTCATGAACATTCAAGCCTTCAACAAAGAGACCAACAAGCTCAGGCAGCAGGATGAATACGGACAAGTGCTGTGGGATGATATCCGCTATGTGGCGCCTGTTGTCATTATCGATGAGCCGCAGAAGCTGGAGGGGGCAGGCAAGAAGAAGAGCGCCTCGCTGGAGGCGATTGAGATGATCAATCCGCTCTTCATCCTGCGGTACTCCGCTACGCATAAGAAGCTGTACAATCAGGTGTACAAGCTGGATTCCTTCGATGCCTATGGACAGAATCTGGTCAAGCGGATCGAAGTGAGAACCGTGCATGGCACGATTCCCAAGGATTATCCGTACATCCGCTACGCAGCGTTCACCAAGGATCTGTATGCACGGGTGGAGATCTTCCATATGGAGCAGGGCGGCATCATTCGCAACAAGTCATTCAATGTGCGCGGCGGTGCGGATCTGTACGAGCTGTCAGGCAATCTGGAACAGTACCGGAATATGGTGGTCCAGGAGGACCCCCATGGACTGCGGAAGCTGCGGATTGGCACAGGGGATCAGCTATTGGAGCTTGCGATAGGAGAGAATAACGCGGAGTTGAATGAGGGCGACATGATCCGCATTCAGATCCGCCTTGCCATACGGACGCATCTGGACAAGCAGCTGAAGATCCTCCGGCAGGGCTATACCATGAAGGTGCTTACGCTGTTCTTTATTGATGCCGTGCATAAGTTCAGAGATCACACGGCTCCGGATGGACGGGGCGAATACCTCCGCATCTTCGATGAAGAATATGCGAAGGTGACGGCGGATGACGGCTGGAGAGGGCTGTTCGCCGAATATCCGGCCCTGTTCAAGCATTACAAGGACATCGGAAGGGTTCGCGAGGGTTATTTTGCCGTGGACAAGAACCGGAATGCTGTAGAGGTGGAGAATTGGGAGAGCGTGCTCGATGAGCAGAAGCTCAAGCAGAAGTCGCAGGAGGATGTGGATCGGGGAATTGAGCTTATTCTGGAGAAGAAGGATGAGCTGATCTCCTTCGAGGAGCCGCTCGCTTTTATTTTCTCCCACTCGGCGCTGCGGGAGGGCTGGGATAATCCCAACGTCTTCACCCTATGCACATTGAAGCGCGGAGGCTCGGAGATCGCTAAGAAGCAGGAGATCGGCCGGGGACTTCGATTGCCGGTGGATACCAATGGGAACCGCTGTACGGATGCCGATCTCAATGAATTGACGATCATTGCCAATGATTATTATGACCATTTCGCGGCTGCGCTTCAGCAGGATTTCAATGAGCAGACGGGCTTTGACAAGGATGAAGTGACAGCAGAGATTATTCATCAAGCGCTTGGGCAAGGGGGCCTCCCGGCCCGTAAGCTGACCGCTGAGCTGGTGGATACGCTCAGGAATGAGCTGCTTGCGCAGGGGCTGATCGATGGGAAGAACCGTTTGACCAAGGATGCCGGGGAGATTCGCACGCTGGACTTCAAGGATACGGTCCTGCAGGAGCATGGCACAATGATTAAGGAGAAGCTCATCCAGCTTATGCTCGCGAAAGGGACGAAGCGGATTCCCATCAAGAACGGGGATGATGTCCCGGTCGAGAACGGCCCGCACAGCTACATGTCGGAGGAATACTTCGCCATGCTGCTTGGAGAGCTTAGCGTCCGGATGGCCAAGCGTACGATGTACCGGGTGCAAATCGATCATGAGGCATTTGTTGCCGCTTGCATCGTTGAATTGGACGGCCTGCTGCGGCACAAGCGGCTGCGCAGCGAGTACGGCATTGAAACAGGCAAAGCGGCCTTTAACGAGGGGCAAAAGTTCGTGCTGGGGGAGTCGTTCCTTCATTTCGAATACGAGGATGCCGGAGAGCAGACCGGGGTGCGGCAGAAAAGCGATTTTGAGATCATCAACTATATCATGTACCATACGCTGCTTCCACGGCTCGCGATCTACAGGATCATCTCTGGTTTGGAGGGAAGGCGGCTGCTGGGCAATCAGGATATTCTGGATGCCGCAACGCAGCGGATCAAGGGGAAGCTGAAGGAATTCAAGGCCGCCGGGATTACGGAGTATGGGCTCATCGAGGGCTACAAGTTCGATGACCGCACGATCTTCGAGGCGGACGCCATTGACCGGGCTATGCTGGATGAAGCATCAGGCAGCATCTATGCAACGGCATCCGGCAACCGAAGGGCGATGCACAAGTACTACAAGCTTGACAGCAAGGGAGAGCGGGAGTTCGCCGAGCGGCTGGATTCCGATGAACGGGTGCTTCTCTACACGAAGATCAAGCGCGGCGGCTTTGTAATCGATACGCCATATGGGGAATATTCCCCCGACTGGGCGGTTATTTATAGAGGAGAAGGCCGCACCGCCAAGCTGTATTTCATCGTCGAGACGAAGACGGATAAGGATTATGCGGATTTGTCGGGCGTCGAAAGACTGAAGATCAGGTGCGGCGAGCTGCATTTCAAAGCAGTGTCCCATGATGTGGATTTCCACTGGGCGGACAGCTATAACGACTTCAAGAGCAAAATTCGCTGCTAGGTGTAGGCGTAGGCGTAGGCGTATGCGTATGCGTAGGCGGAACCTGCCATGAGCCATGCGCGTGTGGTTGACAGCCAGCACATATCGCCCGTTATGTAAGGGTTGAGACCGGAGGAAACCAGACATTCCTTAGATCCACCCAGCCCTGCGAATTGAATGTTACACCTCGAACAGAGGGCAGATAAGCGGTCTGAACCGGTCTCTCCGACATAATAAACAGCTGCTGCTCTTGCAGCAGACGGGTCTCGATCTCCTTGAACCCGTACGCTCTGGCTTGCGGATCGCGTGCGCGCGCTATGCTGCGCAGCGAGGTCTCGATATCGATTCGGGTATGCGCCTCCACATGCTCGGCTATCGTCAGGTAGAGATCGAACAGGCGAAGCTGTTCATCGCGATCGCGGACAAATGCGAAGAGAATAAGGTCGGATTCCAGGCGGACGGCGCCTTTGAACTCCTCCGGTGAAGCGGCAAGGACGGAACAGTCGCAGCCTTGCTTCATCAAGATCTCGGCAGCGAATTCCGCATCCTGTCTGTATTGCGGAATCGTAGCAATTTGCAGTGCGCAGCCCTGCAGCGATTGCCGTTGCTCAGCCGCTTCTCCCCTCAAGCAGGACAGCACATGGGCTCGAATAGCCGGATCGCTTAGCGGTCCGGTTTTTTTGGTATTGCATGTAATGAATTTGCGCACCGAGACGTCGGAATGGAGATGGCTCCATTCGTCCCCGGCAGAAGCAGAGTTATGAATCAGATGAAAGGGCGACAGGCTGTCGGCAGCCTGGCTGCTGCCCGGCATCATATCCCACGGCACATGAACGATCTCCACACGATCAAGATGGGCCCTTCCCCGAAAATAATGCGCGAACACCTCCAGCGAGCAAAGGCTCTCATTCATCTCCGTCACCTTGAATGGCCCAGTACCTACCGGTTTAATGCCGAATCCCGCTTCTCCCAACTGCTCCAAGTCTCGTGGAACGATTGCCGCACGGCTGGTGCACAGGAACGGCAGGAACAGCTCGTTGGGCTCCTTGAGCTCGATTCTGACCGTAGTTGGCGTGAGAGCCCGAATAGAGCGGATCAGTCTGAAAATAGAGCTGTACAACGTTCTGCGCGAGGTATGGATTAAACGCTCGAAGGTATAGACAACATCCTCGGCCGTCATAATTCTGCCGTTATGGAACAGCACCTCCTTGCGCAGGAAGAAGGTCCAGACGGTGCGGCTCTGATCTACATCCCAAGCGTGCGCAATATTCGGCAATATCTCCTCATCGGAGCCGTTGCTTCTGCGGAGGAGTCCGTCGAACACATGGCTGGAGATGAAGGATTCGGCCAACAGATTCATATAGAGCGGATCAACGGTTCCAATCTGCTCCCGAATGGGCAGTCTCAGCGTGTCGATCTGCCGGTCTCTCCTGATCTCGGAATGCTGCCCGAAGTAAGTCAGCAGCCATCCCTGCAGATGCTCCTGAAGCACTGATGATTGCGTATGGTAGCTGATGCCGTCAAGCGCGCGCTTGATGTCTTTGCGATTGATGGCCTCCATCATGGATTGCACCGCAATCTCCTGCGGCTGAACGAGAAAGTGCAGTGTAGAGCGGCGTCCTCTTCCGCGCTGGGAGGTCCAGGTGATCCATCCGAGCTCCGCCATATGGTTGATAATCATCATCGCATTGCGGTGCGTGCAATCCAATATCTTCGCTATGTCACCGAGTGTAATGGAGATGACATTATTGTCGTTGCAACGGGAGTGCAGCCGCAGGAACTGGTTATGGAGTTTCATGGAATCATCGCCTTTCAAAATATGCAGCACATTCCGCTATTATTTTTCTTATTTTACCAGCTTGAATAGAGAGTAGATAGTCAGTATGTGAAGGTATTGGCAATGAATGAGCTGCGGTTGCCTATTATGGGATCAATTCCATAAACGGCCGCGAACAGGTTGCGAACAGGTTGCGATGATTCCAGCGTAAGTGAGTGACGTAAGTGAGTGGTGTAAGAGCGTGAGTAAGAGCATGCGAAAGTGTATGAGTACGTGTGTGACGAAAGTGTGTGCGAAAGTGTATGAGTACGTGCGTGAGAGTAAATGTGCGCGAAAGTGTATGAGTACGTGCGTGACGTAAGTGTGTGCGAAAGTGTGTGAGTACGTGCGTGACGTAAGTGTGTGCGAAAGTGTATGAGTACGTGCGTGTGTAAATGCATGCATAAGAGCAGGCTTGTTCTCGTTTCGGCTTGCTAGAGCGAAAATGCCTGCCAAAGTGCAGGGATTTTTGCCTTATTTCCTGAAACGGGATCATTTTTCTCCATATTCCTGCATATTCGCAGGAATTTTACTATATATCGCCTATTTTAACCGAAATTCCTGCATTTACGCAGGAATACCACTTTTCTGCCACTAACCTCGTCAGCAGATCCACTGGACTTACTTCGGCAGCCCGGCCGGATCTCTGAGTCGTGAGCCCTCTGGATCACGAGGTCCCCAGACCTCCAGATCCCCTCGCCGCTGGCGGGGTCACCCGGTCACCCGGTCGCCGAATCACGGGTTCACAGAGCGTTCCGGTTCCTTCGCATTCGGAAAATAAACGGCTCTAAAATACGAAATTAATGCATGAATAATTTCTATTTATATTCTTATTTTAGTAGCTAGAATGAAGATTAGATAGTCCAATTCTGGGGGTATATACCAATGGGTCCGACGCTTCAGCATGCTTCAAAACGGCCTCTTGCGGCACTGATTGCCGCGTTTGCTCTGGCTGTGCTTCATCAATATTTATTTTATGGCAATCTGCTCGGTGTATCCTACCCGATCTTCGTTATCTGCTTCTATCTGTATATGCTTCTGTTCGCCAAGGACCGGATTCAGCAGCATCCTCCGGGGTACGGCTGGATGTTGTTCGGCAGCATTATGATGCTCTCGATGACGTATGTGTGGTTTGACAATCCTGTCTTCTACGGACTGAATCTAGTGGTCATCCCCGCGCTCATTTGTCTGCATTTGACGCTGATGCTGAGCTTCCGCAAACTGTCCTGGGATCATATCCGCCTCTTCACCGATGTGATGGATTATGCTATTCCACAGTTATTCCGCCACTGGCCTGCTGCAACGAAGGTTGCCAGGCATTCTGTCAGCCGCAAGCTGGGCAGCCGCCAGAAGGAAGTGATGAGCAAGGTGCTGATTGGCTTGTCGATTGCGGTGCCATTGCTATTCGTCATCCTCCTGTTGTTATCTTCTGCAGACGGGATGTTCCATCTTGCCCTTACCCGATTTCCCTATTGGGTGGGAGGGCTGTCACTAGGTGAGGGGTTGGTACGGCTCGCATGGGTCATCATTGCAGGTAATGTCATGTTCGCTTATTTAAGAGGGTTCCTTCATCCAAAGAAATACGAGTGGGAGGAGAACGGAGAAGCGGAGGAAAGCCCAGACAGACGCCAGCTTGATCCTATTATTATCGCTACCGTATTAATTGCGATCAATATCGTATATGTGATGTTCGTGATCATTCAGTTCTCTTATCTGTTTGGCGCTTGGGATGGGGGGCTGCCGGCTGACAAGTCCTACGCCGAGTATGCGAGGAGCGGTTTTATCGAGCTGGTTGCGGTATCGGTCATCAACTTTTCTATTATCCTCTGCACAATGGCCTTCGGCGGACGAGGGGGCGGGACGCTCATTACAATGAACCGTTACATGCTTTATTTGCTGATTGCCTGCTCGGCTGTCATGCTCTACTCAGCTTACATGCGGCTGGATCTCTACGAGGCGAAGTATGGCTACACCTATATTCGATTTCTCGTTCATGCCTTTATGATCTACCTGGGTCTGCTGCTGATTACAGCCTGTCTATGCATTGCGATCAAGCGCATCTCTCTGGCGAAATGTTACATCGTTATCAGCCTGCTTGCGTACTTGGCCGTGAATTATATCGGGATGGATGTCATTATTGCGCAGAATAATATCGACCGGTTCCGGACAACCGGACAAATCGACGCTTCGTATTTAAGCCGCTTGTCATCAGATGCGATCCCGCTGCTCGCTTCCTTCGGACAGGAGGAATACCCGGACATGAAGTATTATCTAAAAAGAAACTGGGGACGTTTATCCCGGACAGATCATGATTGGCCTTCATTTAATCGGGCCCGCTACCGGGCGGAACAAGCACTTGAGGCATATTATTCGAAGTGAATGAAGGGGTGGGTTATTCGCTTCTCTACAGCACACGCAAAAGAGCGTTCTATCCTATATATCTACGGAAGGATTAATTAGAACGCTAATAGTTCAGTATGAATGGAGCAGTCTCGGCTCTTGTCGCCGGAGCATGAGGGACAAACTGTCCCCCGGAAATGCCTTTTACAAGACCTAACGCCGCCGAGACATGACGAATAGCGAGAAGCGAGCTAGAGGAAACATGCGAAACCGCAGGTTTTTGCTCACTTTTGACTTGATGAAGGTGAAATGCCTGCCAGCGTGCATGCATTTCACTTTAGTTTCCCTCAATCAGCGACTTTCTCTATAAATTCCTGCATGATCGCAGTAATTTTACCATTCCAGCGTCTTCTAACCGAAATGCATGCACATTCGCAGGCTTTTTACTCCGCTGGTCGTCGCTCTGCCTTCTGCGCTCTTTACACCTGCCATTCCCCGCTTCCCGAGTAGGGTAGTCCATCGACATCCTTGTTCAAAGCGTTTTTTGAAAAAGGGGGTTCTCATAATGCACTGAACACAAACAAATAGAAGCCCCGCCTTGGTAAAATGGAAGTGTCGAGCAGCCATTTAAAAGGAGGGCTTCTTTTATAAATTCAATAACGCGCCCTCTGTTAGCCGAAATTGCCGGACAAATAGCGTTTGAGCGAGTCGATGCTTCTGGGCGGGGCCGCCTCTCTTCTTATTGCCGAGGGCAGCGCCTGCCAGACCTCGTAGAGCAGGGGCAGCTCCAGGCCCAGCGACTGGATGTGCTGCTCCTGCCCGAACACTTCGTGCGGGGTACCTGCCATGACGCATTGTCCCCGATCCATCACGAGAATCCAGTCGGCCCAGCAATAGGCCAGATTCATGTCATGGGTAGCCATAGCGATCGTTATGCCCTCTGCATGAATCCGGTTCAGCTCCTCGATGAGCTGCCCCTCGGACTTGCGGTCCAGGTAAGCGGTGGGCTCATCCAGCAGCAGCAGCTCCGGCTCCAGAGCCAGAACGCCTGCAAGAGCGGTTCTTTTCTTCATGCCGAGGCTGAGGTGATGCAGCGGTGTATCCGCCCAAGGCTGCAGCCCCATGGAGGAGATCATTCGTTCCGTACGGGCCCGAATGTCGGGTTCCGGCAGGCCAGCATTGCGCATGCCGTAAGCGATGTCCTCATAGGGCGTATTCAGGATGAGCTGCTGCTCAGGATCCTGAAAGACAAGCCCGACCTTGCGCCGCAGCTCGCGGAGATCGCCTGGCCGATAGCTGACGGGCTGGCCCTTCCATCTCACTTGGCCCGATTGCGGCCGATAGATGCCTATGGCATGCAGGAATAAAGTCGATTTGCCCGAGCCATTGTGGCCGCATATCGCCGTTCTTTTGCCCTCGGGTATTCGCAGGCTCAGTCCCTTCAAGGCCTCCTTATCCGTTCCGGCATATCGGTAACGAACCTCATCCACTTCCATTATCGATTTCATCTCGCTACATCCCCCATCGAAGCCAGCTCTCTCCCAGCAGTAAAATAACAATGCCAATACCCATCTCCAGACGGAACCGCAGCGGCAGAGCCCCGGCCTCATAGGGGGCCGGCTTGATCTCGTCGGTGAACCCGCGCGAGATCAAGCCATGGGACAAGCCTCTGTAGCGTTGCATCGTCTTGGCGAACAGCCGCACCACGATAACGGCGGTGTCCCGGAGCTTGCTCTTAAATCCGTATTGGCCCCCGCGTGCCCGCTGGGCAACGTACATATCCTGCGCGGTATCCAGAAACAAGAACAGAAAGCGGTAAGTGATCAGCATCAGCTCCAGAACAAGCGCGGGCACTCTCAGCTTGCGCATGACTTGAAGCAGCTGCGAGATCGGCGTGGTCAGAATGATGAAGAGCATCGCGGACAGGCATGCGATCATGCGGCAGAATAAGACCGCCACCGTCTGAACGCCATTATCGGAGATGTAAATAGTCCATGCCTTGAATTCTACGATTAGTGCAGGCAAGCTGGCGAGGTAGAACAAGCAGGAGCTCCCCAGCAGCAGCAAGCAGTACTTGGCGGGAATTCCCGCATAACCGATTATCCATATTAGCATCCACAGCAGAATGCACAGCTGAATCTGTGGATGGGTCACATAGGATAATAGAAGCAGTGCCGCTGCGAATCCGCATTTCCATAGAGGAGATACAGGTCGCAGCGCATTGCTGTAAGAAAGCGTATCGATCAGCTTGATCATTTTGCTTTTGTTTTGGTAACGGATTTGCCTTTGAAGTAACCGATAGCGTAACAGATTATACCTGCTCCGATAGCGGCCTGAAGGGCGAACAGCATGCTCTCTGTCTCCGACGGCAGCTCGAAGAAGGAAGAGAACCATGGCTCATAGGAGGGATGGATCTCTTGAATCAATGCTTCGGCTGCATCGTCCGCGCCGCCGAACTCGCCATTAACCAGCAGCAGAGGGAGAACTGCGAGCAGAATGACAGCGGTTAGAAGCAGAATGTTCCGGGTTGCTAATCTCATGCTTGGTGGGCTCCTTTCATTCTGCGTTCAAGAATCGATAATTCTTCAGAGCTGTTGGATTTCAGCCAATTCCAGATCAGGACGGTCAGCAGGCCCTCGCTGACGGCTAGCGGAATTTGCGTTGTGGCGAAGATGCCGCCGAACTTCACGAAGGAAGCCAGAATGCCGCCGCTCTCTGCGGGAAAAGCAAGGGAAAGCTGCAGCGATGTAACAACATAAGTCGTCAGGTCGGCGAGCGCTGCTGCGAAGAAGATCGCCATCAGTTGCTTGCCGGTCGATTTCATCAGCCATTTGTATACCGCATAGCCGACGATCGGGCCGCAGACCGCCATGGAGAACGCATTGGCGCCCAGTGTCGTAATGCCGCCATGTGCAAGCAGCACGGCCTGGAATAACAGGACGATAGAGCCAAGCACGCTCATGGGAAGGGGGCCGAACATAACCGTGCCGAGTCCGGTTCCGGTAGGATGGGAGCTGCTCCCTGTGACGGATGGAATTTTGAGCGCGGACAGCACAAAGGTGAATGCTCCGGCTAAACCAAGCATAAGCTTGAGCTCAGGGGTCTCTCGTGTAATACGGGCGATGGCCCGCAGCCCCAGGACGAAGAATGGAATGAACAGAGCCCACCAGAACAGGGCCCAGCCAACGGGAAGGAACCCTTCCATAATGTGCATGGCATACGCTGACTGGGGCTCATTCACAAGCAGAAATGCGGTGAATCCCATAACCAGAAGCAGCAGGCTGACAGACTTTCTTGCTTTCATACGTTAATTCCTCCTCAATAATAGTCAGCACAACAACACAAAAAGACCAATCCGTAAAGGATCGGTCCCGGAGTACGTAACAATAGACAACGGGAGCGATCCCATTGCCAATCCAGCTCTACGCACACCTCTCCTCTCCGCGAAGGAAACTTGGTGTAATCGTCTGAGGTAGGTCTCCTGGCTCTCGGATCTGCACGGCTTCCGCCTTCCCCGGCCCAAAGGCCGAGTGACATCTTGGAAGCAGCTCCCCGATTACAGTGGCGGGACCGCTCGGGATTTGCACCCGATTCCCTGTTACCCCTTGCTTGCGTTGCAAGGGCACCTCATCGATAACGATTTTTGTTTGCTATCTAACATTCTAGCAGACAACCTGTAATCTTGGTATGACTAAATTTATTTATGAACGGCAAGCAGGAGCGGCATCAGCAATTATGACCGAAGCTTGCCAGAAAGGCATGCAGTGAATATCGCCTCGTATGAAAAGATTAAGTTATAAAAATTAACATAGAAATTAAAGGGATATTACCATTTATTATAGAATGAAATGAAGGGTGCAATAAAAATAATGATTTTAAAGTATAACTATATGGGAGGAATAGTGTAATGAACAATGGAACGAACGGAACATTCATTTTTTGGGGGGAGTTCGTAGAGATTGCTTACGACATGTATAACAGCAATGCGAGGCAGCCAGTCTCGCCAGCTAATTTCCCGGCAGGATGGCAGCGGATTGCCAATATAACGATGGATCCAGGCATTCTGGGAATGAAGGATTTGGAATTCGCTGGTTTTATTGCGGAGTCGATTGACAATCCGCTTCAACAAGCAGTCGTCTTCCGTGGAACGGAGAGTGTGCTTGATTGGTTGTCGGACTTCGAGTTTATTATGGAGACGTTCAAGGAGGTTCCGAATGCCGGGGAGACGGAACAGGGATTCACGAATCTGTACCGGTCTATGAAGGTGCAAGATGTCGATGCGAGCAAGCCGGAGGTGTCGCTGATCAATTACCTGGACGGACTCCCTGCCGGAAAACAGCTTACGGTGACGGGCCACAGCTTGGGCAGCGCTTTTGCTACCCTGCATGCCTTTGTCGCTAGCACGAAAGGGTTTGCGGTTGATCTGATTACTTTTGCTTCGCCAAGAGTGGGGGATCGTAAATTTGTCGAGGCCTTCCAGAAAACGACGATCCGGAATACACGGATTTATAATAAGCCGGATATCGTGCCTAAGGTTCCGGTCGAGCTTGCCGGCTACCATCATGTCGAGCCAAGCATGGAGATCGACTCCACACAGTTCCCGATCAAGCATTCCATTTCCTGCTATCATGCTTTGACCACGTATTTGTATGTTCTCGGCGATACCGGAGCAGACATTTCGGATTGTATGGCAAGCAAGTAATAAAAGGTTCTGCATAGGCATTAACCGTTCCTTGGGGGTTCCCCAGCGTAGCCTTTCGCCTTCTCTAAGTGTGGTTGAAGGCAAAGTGACGGAGTAAGAAGCCTGCGAATGTGCAGTAATTTCGGTTTCAAGACGCTTTAATGGTTTAATTCCTGCGACCATGCAGGAATTTTAGGAGAAATCGGCCGATAAGGGGAAATGAAGGTGAAATACCTGCACGCTGGCAGGCATTTCACCTTCATGGGGCCAGAAACGTGAAAAAAACTGCCGCTTCGCATGTTTTGCCTAAGTGGGAGCTGAAATTTCCATCAAGTCGGACAGCCCCCCTCTAATGCATTCACGGAGGCGCGGCCTAGTACGGGTCTGCTCCATGCCCCAATTGCTCCGCTTTCTTAACGGCAGGGTGTCGGTCTGCGCCATCCGCTTGCAGCTTGCTTGCCGCGGCGGCGATTCCTTCTGATACGCGCTTCCCGTATTCAGAATCGGCCTCTGTGAGATAGCCGATCAATCTGCTCCGGATGCCAGACGTGCAGGTTGCTAGCGCATTCGACAGATTAGCCACGAGCTCATCGCGTTCCCATTCCTCGAAAGCACGGTAGGTGTCGCCCGCTTGCTTGAAGTCGTTGGGTCTGTCCAGCTTCTCCCTGACGAGCCTGGCGTCATAACGCGGTTCATGCTCCTTCCCGCATCTAGGCGCTTCTTGCAATCCGCCGAGGGAGGAGGGCTCGTAATTGATATGCGGATTCTGGCCCGGCGCACGATCCACACGGTACTGCATCTGCCCGCCGCTCTGGTTCGTCGCTACCCGGCTCTTCGGCGCATTGATGGGCAGCTGCAAATAATTCGCCCCCACGCGATGCCGCTGTGTATCGGAATAGGAGAAGGTTCTGCCCTGCAGCAGCTTGTCATCGGAGAAGTCCAGCCCATCGACAAGTACGCCTGTACCGAAGGATGCCTGCTCGACCTCAGCGAAATAATCCTCAGGATTGCGGTTCAGCGTCATTTTGCCTACAGGGAGAAAAGGAAACTGGTCCGCCGGCCACAGCTTGGTAGGATCCAGAGGGTCAAAATCAAGCTCGGGATGCTCCCCGTCGCTCATGATCTGGACGCACAGCTCCCACTCCGGATAGTCGCCCCGCTCAATAGCCAGGTACAAATCCAATGTCGCATGGTTGAAGGCGGTTGATTGGATCTCGTTCGCATCCCGCTGCAGCAGATTTTTGATCCCTTGCTTGAGGGGCTCCCAGTGGTATTTGACCAGCACGCCCTCGCCATCCTTATTGACCCACTTGTACGTGTTGACACCCGAGCCTTGCATCTGACGGTAATTAGCCGGAATGCCCCAGGGCGAGAACAGGAAGGTAATCATATGCGTCGCTTCCGGGCTCATCGAGATGAAGTCGAAGAAGCGCTCCATGCTCTGGGCATTGGTGATGGGATCAGGCTTGAAGGCATGCACCATATCCGGGAATTTCAGCGGATCGCGAATGAAGAAGATCTTCAGATTGTTGCCCACCAGATCCCAGTTGCCGTCCTCGGTATAGAATTTGACGGCGAAGCCGCGGGGGTCGCGCAGCGTCTCAGGCGAATGCCCGCCGTGAATAACGGTAGAGAAACGGACGAAGACAGGGGTTTGCTTGCCCTTCTCCTGGAACAGCTTGGCTCGTGTATAAGCGGAGGGCGGCTGATCCCCGACTGTACCGTAGGCTTCGAAGACGCCATGTGCTCCCGCTCCGCGCGCATGGACGACCCGCTCCGGAATGCGCTCCCGGTCGAAGTGGGTGATTTTCTCAATAAAATGATAGTTCTCCAGCGTCGTTGGTCCCCGGCTGCCCACAGTGCGGACATTCTGATTATCCGATATGGGATGCCCCTGACGATCTGTCAGAATGCTGTCCGCTGTTTCATTCGTATGTGCGGAAGGGATGGCTTCTTCGTTCATAGCAGAACCGCCTTTCGATAGGTATGTCAGTTAGCATGTCCGAAATTTTCCATTCCAACTCTGGATCAATCATTTTGTTGATCTCAAGGGGTTGACAATATTCTTTAAATAAAGTATCTTAAATTTAAGATAAATAAAGAAATGGTATTTATACACCAGCAGAGATGCTGGCGGCGGCAAGAGAAGAAGAGGGATAGATCACTTATTGTCATATATCTTAATTTAAAGATAATCAATTTTTAATCATTTAATTCGGGAGGCGTTTGAGATGAGCGATTTTACTTCATTAGTGAAGGCACGCAGATCAGCCAACAAATTTATACCTGGGGTAGAGATTACAGAGAGGGAGCTGGATGAAATATTCAATCTGGTGAAGTTCGCGCCATCCGCCTTTAATTTGCAGCATGCGCATTACATCGTTGTTCAAGATCCGGGAATCAAGGAGCGGGTATATGAGGCGGCCAGCAAGCAGTACAAGGTACAGACGGCATCGGCTGTTATTATCGTTCTTGGCAATAAGGAAGCGCACAAGGATGCGGGCAAAATCAATGAAGGCCTGCTGCATCTGGGCGTTATGAATCAGCAGGAATACGATGGCACCGTGAGCTATGTGAACAGCTTCTATGAAGAACGGGGCGACACCTTCAAGACCGAGGATGCTATCCGCAATGCGAGCCTGTCGGCCATGCAGTTCATGCTGATCGCCAAGGATAAGGGCTGGGACACTTGTCCCATGATCGGCTTCGATCCGGACGCGGTGCGGAAGCTGCTGAACATTCCAGATACGCATGTCCCTGCCATGATGATTACGATCGGCAAGGAAGATACATCGAGCCTGCGAAAGCGCGGGTACCGCAAGCCGGTGGGCGAATTTGTCAGCTACAACGCATTTTGAGGGCATACTGGCTGTAACGAAATTTAACTTTGAGGAGAGAATAATTATGCGACAACCAACCGCAGGAATTCATCATATTACAGCTTTTGTAGGCAATGCACAGGACACTGTTGATTTCTATGCAGGGGTGCTTGGGCTCAGACTGGTTAAGAAAACGATTAATTTTGACGCTCCAGAGGTATATCATTTGTACTTCGGCAATGAGATCGGCGGTCCCGGCACCATTATTACATTCTTCCCATGGGCGGGCTCGCGCAAAGGCCGTATCGGAGGGGGCCAGGTCGGAATTACGAGCTATGTTGTCCCGGCGGGTGCGCTGTCCTTCTGGGAGGAGCGTCTGGAGCGGTTCGGCATTCCGGTAACGAAAGTGGAGCGGTTCTCGGAATCGTATCTGCAATTCAGTGATGCTGCCGGACTGCAGCTTGAAATTGTAGCGCGGGAGGAAGGTCCCCGGAGCGGCTGGTCATTCGGCGGAGTTCCCGTGGATAAAGCGATCAAAGGGTTCGGAGGAGCTGTTCTCTACAGCGGCGCTCCACGCAAGACGGCAGAGCTGCTCGTGAATGTGATGGGCCTGGAGAAAGTCGGTGAAGAGGGCGCGTTCGCCCGCTACAGAGCAACAGGAGAGCTGGGCAACATTATCGATCTCAATGCAGAGCCAGTAGAGATGGGAGTTGGCGGATCCGGGACGGTGCATCATATTGCATGGCGCGCCAAAGACGACGAGGAGCATGCCCAGTGGAGAAGCCATGTTGAGAGCAAAGGGCTCCGGCCTACGCCGATTGTGGACCGCCAATATTTCAATGCGATCTACTTCCGCGAGAGCGGCGGCATATTATTCGAGATCGCAACAGATCCGCCGGGCTTTGCACGTGATGAGGAGCCTGCCGAATTGGGCGGAAAGCTGATGCTGCCGGCATGGTTTGAGCCAGCCCGTTCAGAGATAGAGGCCAACTTGCCGCCTATCGAGGTAAGGGAATTGGAGGTGAAGGAGCAATGAAGCATATTTTCCAACAAGGGAATAACCCGGATGCGCCGGTATTGCTGCTGCTCCATGGCACGGGCGGTACGGAGCGCGACCTTCTGCCGCTCGCGAAGCGGGTCGCGCCGGACTCCTCGTTGCTGAGTGTCAGAGGCAATGTGCTGGAGAACGGGATGCCCCGGTATTTCCGCCGCTTGGCCGAAGGGGTGTTCGACGAAGAGGATCTGATCTTCCGGACCGCGGAGCTGAACGATTATCTTCAGGAGGCTGCGGCTGAATATGGATTCGACCGCAGCAATCTTGTCGCCATCGGCTACTCCAACGGCGCCAATATCGCCGGAAGTCTGTTGTTTCATTATCAGAATGCGCTGAGAGGCGCGATTCTGCATCATCCTATGGTGCCAATTAGGGGCGTCGTTCTTCCGGATCTGTCGGATACGCCAATATTTATTGGAGCGGGCAATAATGATCCGATCTGCTCGCCGCATGAGACGATCGAGCTGGAATCGACCTTGCGCAGCGCAGGGGCGGAGGTGTCCGTTCATTGGGAGAGTGCAGGCCATCAGCTTACCCGCTCAGAGGTAGAGGCGGCAGCCGAATGGTATGACAGGCATATAGCAGGGTCTGTAGAAAACTCCGCGAAAAGCTGAAATGGCAGCGTGGAGAAAAGATCTTTTGTGTATTTTAATGGGTTGGACTCACTCGTGTTACTCCTCGCCAGAGGACGATCCGTCATTGGAACGCCGAGACATGCGAGACGTGCGAGAGATGCGAGAGATGCGAGACATGCGAGACGTGAGATGCGAGCCGCGAGCTGCGGGAAGCGAGCTAGGCGAAACATGCGAAACGGCATTAATTTGCTCGTTTCTGGCCCCATGAAGGTGAAATGCCTGCCAGAGTGCAGGCATTTCACCTTCATTTTCCTTTATCGGCCGATTTTTCCTCAAATTCATGCGTGATCGCAGGAATTTAACTATTATGGCGTCTTCCAGCCGAAATTCATGCACATTCGCAGGCTTCTTGGGGCTTCTTGCTCCTTCACTTTATCTTCAAACCACACTTGGAGAAGGAGAAGGAGAAGGAGAAGGAGAAGGAGAAGGGCAACGCTGGGGAACCTTCCGGGAACGGTTATTGCCGAAGCAGTTATGGCGCCGAAGAGAATGGCTGCGATCTGGGAGAGGAGCAGATCCACTGTTGCTCAAGGCGACTGTATGAAGGTACAGGGAGATTCGGATGAGCCGGGCCTGCCTTCGTCAACGGTCTTGGAGGAGGGGCGAAGGAGTTGACCTCCGCCTTTAAACATCGTG
Organism: Paenibacillus oenotherae; assembly: GCF_019443105.1. Taxonomy (GTDB): domain Bacteria; phylum Bacillota; class Bacilli; order Paenibacillales; family Paenibacillaceae; genus Paenibacillus_Z; species Paenibacillus_Z oenotherae. Next base: position 48,246 of record NZ_JAHZIJ010000022.1, on the reverse strand, counting down.
TTCTCCCCTAGTGGGGTGCCAATTCACAAGAACACGATGTTTAACAGCGGCCGCAGCCTATCCCCATTCCGTTATCAGCGACCGTCCCTTAGACGCTGAATTGCGACAAAATCAGGCCGCCATAAGCGAATGCGCAGACGATGACGATTGCGGGGTGGATCTTCTTGATCGCCATCGCCCAGAATGCGACGGCGGCAATGCCTAGCGATTGCCAGATGCCTATCGACTCATAGGAGGCGACGCCCATCGTCCAGGTGAGCAGCAGCATCATGATGGCGATTACGGGCTGGACGAGCAGCGTCATGCCTTTGACCACCGGAGATTGGCGGTGCCGCTGCATAATTCGAAGCAGTATGATGAGTGCGGCTGCAGAGGGTACGATCGTGGCGGCAAGCGCGGCAACAGCACCTGCGACGCCGGCTACATCATAGCCGACATAGGCGGCGATCTTCGTTGCGATAGGCCCCGGCAAGGCGTTGCCCAGCGCCAGAATGTTAGAGAAATCATGATCGCTTGTCCATCTGTGATGAACGACGATCTCTTGATACATAAGCGGAATGGAGGAGGGGCCTCCGCCATACCCAAGCACATTGGCAATGAAAAAACCGATAATCAGCTCTAACCAGTCCATGCTGCATCTTCCTTCTCTTGTTGTATCCCTTTATTTGAACCAGGCTGAGTTCTTAAATCGTGTCATGGCCTTCATATGAATGGCGCCATACGCCAGGAAAATAACGACGACAATCGCCGGATGCACTTGGAAGGTCTGCAGGAGCAGGAAGGAGACGGCGAAGAATACAATACCAAGCGCTTTGCCAAGTCCTTTCACAGCGCGCTCGCCAAATTCATAGGCCATCATGCCGAGCATGACAGCGACAACAGGGACAACAGCCGCGATCATTCCTTGCATGACACTGGAGCTGCTTAATAGAGTCACAACAGATAACAGGCTGATCATAGCAATTGCCGAAGGCAGTATATGAGCCAATACAGCTGCACATGCGCCTGCGACTCCCTTCTGTCTATATCCCAGGTAAGCGGCGATCTTCGTTGCGATAGGCCCTGGCAGCGCGTTGGCGATGGCGAGCGTCTCGCCGAACTCCTCATCTCCCAGCCAGCGATAGCGGGTAACGGCCTCATAGCGGATGAGCGGAATGACAGATGGCCCGCCGCCATACCCAAGAATTCCTGTTTTGGCCATAGCCCACACGATTTGTCCATAGGAGCCTTGCTCATTAGAGTCTGCCATCGCGTCTACAACCTCATTCCCATACGGCTTTTATACCTCGTAATCAATACTTGGCAGTCCACGCTCATTATTCCCGGAAGCGGGTACAATTTCTCCTTCATAAAGTTTTCCATCTCCTGATTATTCATAAACAATCCGTGCATATGAAGCTTGCTCGGGCCTGTCATATGATAGAGGCTTGTTACTACTGGCTCCTCAGACAATCGGTCTGCCACTGCCTGAAGGCATTTGGGCTCCACCTCTACATTGAAAAAAGCAGACACATGAATGCCGATTTTCTCCGGATTAATGACGGCTGTGAATCGTTCAATGACCCCTGTCTCCATCAGTGCATTGATGCGTGCTTGTACGGCTACACGGGATAGCCCGATCTCTTTGGCAAGGTCAGTGTAAGATATTCTTCCATTTTTATTGAGCGCGGCTATAATTTTGCGGTCAACTTCATCGATTAGTACAGGCGGGATGTCATTTATAGGCATATGAATCAGCTCCTAGGGATAGTGTGGCATTCTCGAATGTAACGAGATAGGTTAGTTTTACTTACTCTTTGATCTAATATATATCGAAAAACATACGATTTCAATGAAAAATTACGCATTCAATTGCGAAAAATCAATTTATAGTTGCATCGACAACGAAAATCATGGTATTTTTGTGTTCATTAAATGTCATCTAATCTATCATAAGGCGAGGGGATGGGATGGGGAAGCCGGTTATGGGTACGCGAACAATGGTTGTAAGTCCGCATTATCTCGCTTCAGCGGCGGGAGCGCGCATGCTGGAGAGGGGCGGCAACGCTTATGATGCGGCGATTGCTGTCAGCGCTTGTCTCGCGGTTGTTTATCCGCATATGACGGGACTAGGCGGCGATTCCTTCTGGTTGTCCTGCCATAGTGGCGAGGGCAAGGTAAGAGCCTATAACGGAAGTGGGCGTTCTGGCTACAGGGCGAATATCGATGCCTTTGAAGGCGAAGCCGCTATTCCGGTGCGCGGGGCGAGAAGCGCGATTACAGTTCCGGGCATGGTAGATGCCTGGGAGGCTGTTCATAGAGAATATGGGAGATTGAGCTTCGCGGATGTGCTTCAGCCTGCGATCCAATATGCAGCAGAAGGATTCCCGATGTCCAAGGATCAATATGAGAACACGGTGCTGAATGAGGCAGTGCTTTCGCAAAGCGTTCCGGCGAGCGGCATTTACCTGCCGGGCGGAGGGATAAAGGCGGTTGGTCAGCGGTTCATCCAGGCAGGCCTGGCGGAATCGCTCAAGGGGGTCGCTGCAGGAGGCAGGGATGCTTTCTATAAAGGGCCTATTGCAGAAGAAATAGTGCGATTCCTTGGCGCGGAGGGCGGTCTGCTGACAAGGGATGACTTTGCCGATCATGCGGGGAATTGGGTGGAGCCCATTGTCGGCTCGTATCGCGGACATTCTGTCTATCAACTGCCTCCGAATTCACAGGGCTTCGTGGGCATTATGGCGCTGCAGATTCTGGAGCATTTTGATTTCCAAAGTGTCGAGCACGGCTCCTATGACTATTATCATCTCCTCATTGAGGCGTTGAAGCTGAGCTTCCGCGACCGCAACAAGTATTTGACTGACCCCGAGTTCTCGGCGGTTCCGCTCGAAAGATTGCTCAGTAATTCTTATGCGGCGGAGCTTGCGCGAAGCATTCATATGGACAAGGCATGCGAGATCCAGACGGAACCGGTCGGCAGTGACACGGCTTATGCGGCAGTTGTTGACGGTGAGGGGAACGCGGTTTCTTTTATCCAGAGCTTATATTTTGAATTTGGTTCAGGCGTTGTGGCGGGGGAGACGGGCATTCTGCTGCAGAATCGCGGCTCCTTCTTCTCGCTCGATCCTGCCCATGTCAACTGCTTGCAGCCGCATAAGCGCACCTTCCATACTTTGATGCCTGCCATGGCTTGCCTCAATGGAAAACCGCGCTATCTGTACGGCACACAGGGCGGGGAGGGCCAGCCTCAGACGCAGACCGCTCTGTTAACCCGCATGATTGATTACGGGATGAATCCTCAGCAAGCGATTGATGAGCCGCGATGGGTGTGGGGGAGGACATGGGGCAAGCCTACACAGGAATTGAAGCTGGAGGGGCGGATTGACCGTCAGATAGCTGCAGGGCTGTCCCGTTCAGGGCATAGTGTCCGTGTTATGGGGGATTTCGATGGGATTATGGGGCATGCGCATGCCATATCGGTTGATACGGACGGCTTCTTGACTGGAGGAACAGATCCGCGCTGTGATGGTGCGGCGATAGGCTGGTAGTTGTCTAAGTCTGTGTTCTATGTTAGATAATATAACTTAAAAGATGGATGATACCATGACAAGATGTGATTTTCGTTGTTTTCGACGATAAAATAAACTTAATTAAACCATAAATGGTATTTTATAGGTATTCAAAGGAGTTATTTATGTTAGTTAATCTAACATAAAAGGTTGACGTTGTGAAAACACATCGTTATAATAAAGAAAAAAAGCTGACGTTTCGAACGAGGTGATGTGATGATACAGTCAAAAAGTAAAGAAACGGAAGATCATGCTTACAAAGAGAAAGTTTTGGAAGGTAATGTTACACAATCCTCTGTCAGGAGTATCGTAAAGCTGAAGGGAATTCGCAAGCAGTATAATACCGGCGTATTGGCTATCGATCATGTCTCACTCGATATACAGGAAGGCGAATTTGTATCCATCGTTGGCCCATCCGGCTGCGGTAAATCCACCTTGCTGCGAATTATAGCGGGCTTGGGCGATTATTCGGCGGGCAGCGTAGAGATCGCAAGCGGTGATGCGAAGAGCAAGGGCAGCAGGGACAGCGGGTTGTCCTACGTGTTCCAGGACGCAACGTTAATGCCGTGGCGAACCGTGCTGGACAATGTGACTTTGCCGCTGGCACTGAGGAAGGTTCCCAAGGCGGAACGCGAGGCGGCCGCGCTGGAGAAGCTCAAGATGGTCGGTCTGGAGAAATATGCGGACGCTTATCCGCGCCAGCTGTCCGGCGGGATGAAGATGCGAGTATCCATCGCCAGGGCGCTGGCGTCAGGGCCCAAGCTATTGCTGATGGACGAGCCCTTTGGCGCATTGGACGAAATGACGCGCTACCGCTTGAACAGCGAGCTGCTCCACATCTGGAAGGACACGGGGATTACCGTTGTTTTCGTTACCCATAATGTGCAGGAAGCGGTCTTTCTATCAACCAAGGTGGTCGCAATGCGGGCGCACCCGGGCAGAATCAGGGAGATTGTCGCTATTGACCATCCTTATCCTAGAGGGGATGAATTCCGCTCCTCTATCGCATTCACTGAGTTGTCTGCATCGATTTCAAGTCTACTGTGAGGTGCTTCTATGATTACAGCTGTGGAAGAAAGACAAGCCGGAACGGAAGCTTACGCGCCTGCTGTGAGGATAGCGAATAAGGGAAAGAGGCTGAAGAAGCTGAAGGGCTATGCGCCGCCGGTGCTGCTGTTTCTCTTCATTCTTGCTCTATGGCAAAGCAGCAACAAGTTGTTCGGCATCGAGCCGTATTTGCTGCCTGTCCCCACGCGGATCGCCCAAGCGATGGTTGATAATTTCTCAAGCCTGATGCAGGCAAGCTACATGACCTTCATCGCATCGATGGGCGGCTTCGCGCTCAGTATCGTCGTTGGCGTGCTGGTTGCCATATTGATGGCGCAGTCGAAGGTTGTAGAGAGAAGCATCTATCCTTACGCGGTCGTGCTGCAAACCGTGCCTGTCGTATCCATTGCTCCAATTATCATCGTGTGGATGGGGCCTGGACTTAATTCTATTCTGCTTATCTCATTCATCGTATCCGTATTCCCGATCATTACGAATACATTAACCGGCTTATTGTCAACAGAGCATAATCTGGTTAATCTGATGACGCTCTATCGCGCCTCCTGGTGGCAGAAGCTGTGGAGGCTGCGCATTCCGTTCGCCACTCCGTATATTCTTACGGGGATGAAAATATCAAGCGGTGCAGCCGTCATCGGCACAATCGTCGGCGAATATCAGGCAGGGATCGGAGGGAGTGACGGCGGACTGGGCTATGTCATTACGGTTGCGGCTACACAGCTCAGAATGGATTATCTGTTCGCGGCTGCAATAGTATCATGTGTCATGGGATTCATCGTGTTTATTCTCGTCAATATGATCTCAAGCTTAATTCTCCGCAACTGGCATGAATCAAGCGTTGAGATGGAGAACTAGCGATTAGCGGTCAGGAAGCGGCAATTAGCGAGCGATCAAGAATCGGCAGCAGGAGCAGGGAAACCAACTATATGGCAGAGGGGTTATACATCATGAGAAAATCAAAATCAACGCTTGGACTCGTCTTAAGTTTGCTGATGGTTACGGTGCTTGTCTTGTCTGCATGCGGCAACACGGAGAATAACAAAGGAAACGGCACAGAAAACGGCGGAGCGCCGTCGGGAGCGGAGAATACAGGATCGGCAGACAAGCCCAAGGAGCTGACAGAGGTCAAGCAAGTGCTGCAATGGTATGCAGGGCCGGAGTTCGGCGGCCAGTATGAAGCCGATATTAAAGGCTATTATGAAGAGGCAGGCTTGAAGGTTGAGACACAGCAAGGCGGGGCAAGCGTATCGTATATTCAGCTGGTTGCCTCCGGCAAAGCGGAATTCGGCATTGCACAGGGCTACGAAATATTGCAGGCGCGCGAGAATGGCATTCCGCTCGTAGGCGTGGCCGCTATTTTCCAAAAAAGTCCGCAATCGCTGCTGTTCCACTCGGATATGGAATTCAACGATTACTCGGATCTGAATGGCAAGACCGTTATTATTCAGCCCGGTGTCGCTTATTGGGAATATATTAAGAAGAAATACAATGTGCAGGCGAAGGAAGTCGCTTATAACGGCACATTGAATGCGTTCCTTGCCGATAAGAACGCCGTTCAACAGGGCTATGCGACGAATGAGCCGTTCTATGCGAAGAAGGAAGGCTTCGACGTCAGCTACAAGCTGAACTCGGATTCCGGCTTCAATCCGTATCCTGATGTTATTTTTACAACGGAGAAGTATATCAAAGAGAATCCTGACATCGTCAAAGCGTTCGTGCAGGCGTCGATCAAGGGCTGGGAGAGCTACAATGCGGACCCTGCGGCGGCTCATGACAGGATGAAGGAGGAGAACCGCGATCTGGATATGGACGGCGCGAAGTATGGCTGGGAAATTCAAACGCCGTTAACGACAGATGGCGACGCTGCTAAGGGCGGTATTGGCTTCATGACGGAAGCGCGCTGGGCGGAGCTGTACGATGCGATGAAATTCGTTGATCTGCTGAAGAAGGATCAGGATGTGACCCAGGCGTTCACAACTGAATTCCTTCCGGCCCAATAAGGGATGGGGTGAAGGCATGAACAAGCTCGGAACGGGCAGGAGACATTGGATGGTGAATGAGCGCCTGGCGGACCTTACAAGTCCTGCTCTCCCTGTCCGTCCCGTTACCTTCGCCGCGGAGCCGCAGGAGGTAACGGTAGATCTCAACAAGTCGGCTATTATCGTCATTGATATGCAGAATGATTTCTGTACAGAGGGTGGCTGGCTGCATCATATCGGCGTTGATATTGCTCCGGCGGTTCGTCCCGTAGAGCGGCTCAATCGGCTGCTGCCTGTGCTGCGTCGCGAGAACGTCCCCGTGCTGTGGGTCAATTGGGGCAACCGCGCGGATCATCTGAACATCAGCCCATCCCTGCAGCATGTGTACAAATCATCCGGTGTTGGGCACGGTCTTGGCGATCCCCTTCCGGGCAATGGCTCGCCTGTCCTCCAGAAGGACGGCTGGGGAGCGGCTCTTGTGGATGTGCTCCATGCCGAGCCAACCGATATTCGGGTGGACAAGTACCGGATGAGCGGATTCTGGGATACGCCGCTGGATTCTATTCTGCGCAACCTGGGCATTCAGACATTATTCTTCACGGGTGTCAATATCGATCAATGTGTAATGGCAACGCTGGAGGATGCGGTCTGTCTCGGCTATGACGCCATATTGCTGGAGGATTGCGCGGCAACGACCTCCCCGGCGTTCTGTCTGGAGGCCACCTTGTACAACACGAAGCAATGCTATGGATTCGTCGCAACGTCAACCTCTGTCATGCAGGGCATGGACAGGAGCTAATAATATTACACCGAGAGGGAGCTGCTTCTATGGATATCTACCAACCCTATGCTGCTATGCTGAAGGATTGTCCCGTACACAAAATATCGGAAAAGGATACGAACAAGTTCGTTATTCTCAGCAACGGGGAGTTCTATCCCTTCATGAATTGCATCGAAATCTTCGATGTGAATGGCAAAACGCCGCCCAACACGCATCTGGAAGCGTTCGAGCATTTCTATGTCATTGCGGGAAGCGGGATTGCAACGGTAGGCGACCAGGTCATCCCGATCGAAACGGGCGCGCATCTGGTAGTACCGCCGAACCATTCGCATAAGATCGAGAACACTGGCGCAGGACGCTTATATGTTTTCACAACGATGATCCCGGATGAGAAGTTCTCTAAGCTGATTCTGTCCGGGCCGCTAACGAGTCTGGATGAAGAGGACTTGAAGGTTCTCTTGCATAAGGGGTGAGGGGATGGAGGACTGTTACCGCGCTTTCATCGATCAATCGTTGACTAGAGAGCCGCTGGGGAGCGGTCCTCTGAACGGTCTTGTGTTTGCCGTCAAGGATGTATTCGCTGTGAAGGGCCATCGCAATGCCGCGGGCAATCCGGACTGGCTGCGAACTCATGAGGCTGCCGCTGTTACAGCGAGTGCTGTGGAGAAGCTTCTGCGGGGAGGAGCAAGACTGCGAGGGGCCGCGCATACCGACGAGCTGATGTACAGCTTGAACGGGGAGAATTTTCATTATGGCACACCTGTCAATCCCAATGCTGCGGGCCGCATTCCAGGGGGATCGTCGAGCGGCTCTGCTGTTGCGGTGGCAGCAGGTGAAGCGGATTTCGCCATTGGTACGGATACAGGGGGTTCTGTTCGTATTCCGTCCTCCTATTGCGGCATTTACGGCTTCCGTCCCTCGCATGGCGCAGTTGCTGCGGATGGACTGATCCCGCTGGCGCCCAGCTTTGACACAGTGGGCTGGATGGCAAGGGATGCGGAGGAGCTGCTGGCCGTTGGCAAGGTGCTGACCGGCGGCGGTGATTCCGCTGTACGGCGCTTTAACCGGGTTTTGGTGGCGGAGGATATATGGAGCTTGGCCGAGGATGCCTGCAGGGCTGAGCTGGAAGGCAAAGTCGCGGATATTGCCCGTTATGTCGGCCCTGCCCGGAGGTTCATCCTTCACGAGGGCGGGTATTCCGAATGGATGAACACGTTCCGCATTCTGCAAGGGTTGGAGATTTGGCGCTCGCATGGGGCGTGGATTGAAGCTCATCATCCTGTGTTTGGTCCTGGCATTGCAGAGCGCTTCGCATGGACGGAGAGCTTGGCGGCCAGCTGGCATGAGGATATGTTCACAGCGCGTGAGCTTATACGTGAAACGATGGATGAACTGCTGAGGGACGGAGCGATCCTGGTGATGCCGACCGCCCCGGGCCCCGCTCCTCTGCTGAATATGCCGGCTGAGCAGTTGGAGACGACCAGAGTGCGGACGCTGCAAATATGCTGCATTGCCGGACTGGCTGGTTTGCCCCAAGTGACGCTGCCAGTCGGCCGAGTGGACGGACTGCCGGTTGGTTTGTCGATTGTAGCAGGACGAGGCTGCGATCTAGCGCTGCTGGAGCTGGTGTTCGAGCTGTCGGAGAGAGGCGCGCTATAGGAACTTGTTAGGCTGGAGTGCGGAATTCGCCGGACTGGATTGCCATCTTGTTTAAGCGGCTCGCTACACTGTCACACCGCAGTGAGACGGGAGCGGCGCAAGTCTCGAATAGGGAAAGGAGGGTGCTTAATGCTTATGTTTAGCAGATATGAAGGAAAGGCGTGGGAGGATAAATTTTTGCCGCGGCTGACGAGCAAGGGGATCGCCGAGCTGCCTAAGGAGAATGCGCTGTGCATCCTGTCGCTGGGCGCTGTGGAGCAGCATGGCTATCATTTGCCCGTTATGACCGATGCGCTTATCGGGGAGGCGACGTTAACACAGACGTTCGACAAGATCGATCCGGACGAGCAGATTTGGAATCTGCCTCCCCTCGCCTACGGCAAGAGCAACGAGCATCTCGGCTTCGCCGGTACCATCGCATTATCAGCCGCAACGCTGCAAAGCATTGTCACGGATATTGCTCACAGCCTGCAGAGAAGCGGCTTCCGAAGGCTGCTGCTGTTCAATACGCATGGAGGCAATATGGACATGCTTAATGTCATTGCACGCGAGGTGCGAATTGCCACAGGACTAATGGTATTCTATCTGGCGCCGCATAGTCTGGATGCGGCCAATGATCTCATGACGCCGGAGGAGCTCGAATATGGCATCCACGGCGGTGATTATGAGACATCCATCGTGAAGGCGATTAAGCCGAATTGGGTGCATGATGAGCTTGCCGTAGCCGAAATGGTGGATCTCTCGCAATATGAACAGCTCACATTGGAAGGAAGAGTGCGGTTCGCTTGGATCATGAGCGATATCTCGGAAAGCGGAGTAGCTGGAGACGCAACGCGGGCAACCGCTGACAAAGGAGTCATTATCCAGGGGAGAATTACAGACTTTCTGGCCAAAGCCTTCGTCGAGCTGAGCAGATTTGAAATCTCGGATTTGAGACAACGGTAGTCCGTAAGGAGCGCAACTATTATGAAGCTGGCAACATTAAGGCTGGGCGGCGCCGAGCTGGCGGCGGTTATCGAGCCTTCCTTCTGTGTTCTGATCGATACGATCAATGCGGCGGAGCGCAAGCAGTGGAGCGGCAGTGTCTTTGATCTTATCTCGCTAGGGCAGCTGGATGAGATCAAGGAATGGTATGGCGGCGGCGGGCGGGAGCGGCTGGCTGCTATGGCGTCCATTCCGCTGGCGGATGCGCACTATGCCCCGCTGTACCGTCACCCCCGCAAAATATGGGGAATCGGCATGAATTATGTGAAGAACGCCTCGGATCTGGCTTTCGTGCCGGCGGATGCTGAGCCTGTGAGCTTCATGAAGCCGGACACGACCATCATCGGGAACGGCGAAGCCATCCGGCTTCCCGTGCAGTCGGAAGAGCCGACTGCGGAGGCGGAGCTGGCCATCATTATTGGCCGGGAATGCAAGTGTATATCTGAGGCGCAAGCGCGTGAGGTCGTTGCAGGGTTCACAACATCACTGGATATGACCGCTGCGGATATCCATGCGAAGAATCAGCGGTTCCTGACAAGGGCGAAGAGCTTCGACACGTTCTTCAGCTTCGGTCCGCAGCTTATTACGGCAGATGAGATCGAGGATGTGCTGGCTCTAACTGTAGAGACAGTGCTCAACGGCGATGTCAGCCACCGCAATGTGCTGGCTAATATGCGTTACCAGCCGTGGTATATCGTCGCTTTTCACTCGCAGGTCATGACCCTGCTTCCCGGAGATGTCATTCTGACAGGCACTCCGGGCGCTGTCGTCATTCGGGACGGGGATGTTGTGGAATGCCGAATTAGCGGGGGCTTTGAGCCGCTCGTGAATCCGGTGGCGGGATGATACTTTTGTCATCGTATATGGATAGTAATTGTCATGCCTAACAATTCGGAATATGGGAGCTCCGCCTCGTTTCGTCTCAGTGAAGAAACGGGGCGGGCTTTTAAGGCGGATGAATACGGATGAAGGCGGATGTAGCCCCGAAGGAGGACGAAACCCGCTTACAGCACGACCCACCGGATGAAAGAGGTGTATGTGGTCGTAGCTGCGGGAAGAGAGCTCTTCGCAAGAATTATAGTCATTCACGCTAATGCTTGAGCTCGAACTTGTCCAGCAGCTCCCCGTCCACATTATAGGCTTTATATGACAGGGTATCCCCATCGATTGTAATCCCCGCGAACATCTGCTGGCTATTCTGGAAATGCACCTTATGGTAGAACTTATCGCCCTTCTTCTCATTGAACTTGGGCCCTGACGTATTGGCTACGACATATACGGTCCCTTGCTTGCCTGTCACAGCACTCTCCCCGTCACCAACGACCTCGCCGCCTCGCAGCGGATAGGATCGCGAATATTCGTGGTTATGACCTTGCAGCACCAAATCCACCTTGAACTCGTCGAACACTTCGACCCACTTCTTCACTTTCTTGTAGGAGCTGCCGCCGTAAGCGCCGCGATGCATCGCGGCGATGATCCATGGCTTGTCCGTGCGGGCCAGATCCTCCCTGAGCCACTCTGTCTGACCCTCAATATTGGATTCCGTATTCAAGACGACGAAATGCGCATTGCCGTAATCGAACGAATATGTCGTACCGGGAATGGAGCCGTCCGCCCCATTATCAGGCACTCGAAAATGCGATACGAACCGCTCCGCATCGTTATCGATTTCCTCATGGTTGCCTGTGACCGGCATAAGCGGAATACGGGTCAGCCATTGCTCTCCTTTTTCGAAGAAGTGATCCCATCCCGATTCAATCCCTGGAAACTCCGTCAAATCCCCGTTATGCACAATGAATCTGGCATCCGGCAGCAGTTGAAAAGCCTGGTCCAATGTGTGGCCCCACAGCTTGAAATCCGCTTCCGTAATGCCTTGTGAGTCCGTCACATTAAGAAATGTGAACGCCTCGGCAGCCTCCGGCTCTGTAACGAATTGCGCAGGCTCGCTCCACCCGTGCCCGTCACCGCTGCCCACCCGATAGGAGTAGGCGGTTCCCGCCTTCAGCCCCGTAACGTCAACTTTATGGACACCTTGCTGCACATTCTTCTCGGTGGTGATAGTGGTTGTATTGCCCTTCACAGTGAGAATATGGTTCTCGTCGAGATCTTTCTTCCACGCGCCTTCTACAACTTGGATAACGGCATCTGCCGCAGCAGGCTCCGTATGCCAGGTGAATGAGCGGCTGGTGCGCGCATCGCCGGATATTGTAGTCACGATTGATTTGGCACTTGAATGGACACCCGTATCCAAAGCTTCGCTGCAGCCAGTCATCACAGTTATGCCCATCATAATAATGGCTGTCAATTTCAGTGCTTTTCTGTAGATACTCGTTCTCATTATATGGTTCCTCCTTACAGCCTCATACTGTGAAGCTGCGCTTGACCCGTTCACTTCTATTGTACCGTCAATGATATCTCTAATGTTAAGGAATTGTAAAACATTCAGCGGTCATTCAGTTACGTCTCAGGATGGACTCAGTTAGGCCTTCTACAATAGTAGTGGAAAAGAGGGGTGCACGTACAGTCTGACTAGAGAGAGGTGTGACATGAACAACAATCTGAAGTACCGTCATGAATTGAAATTTATGATCAACTATCATCAATTCTATCTGATCAGCAGCAGGCTGCGGAACCTGATGAGCCGGGACAAGCACGCGGGGCCGACAGGGGAGTATCACATTCGGAGCTTATACTTTGATGATATGAACAACAAGGCGCTTCACGAGAAATTGGGCGGCATCCGGGACCGGGTGAAGTATCGGATACGCATCTACAATGTGCAGGATCATATCATTCATTTTGAGAAAAAGATCAAGCGTGACGATTACATCGCCAAGGTGAAGGAATCGCTGACAAGGGACATGTACGAGGCCATCATTGCAGGAGATTATGAGGTGCTTCATCAGCCTGACAAGCCCTTTATGATGGAGCTGTACAACGAGATGAACCATAATCTGCTGCGGCCGAAGGTTATCGTCGATTATGTCCGCGAGCCCTATGTATGCCATAACGGCAATGTGCGGATTACGTTCGACAAGGAGCTGCGGACGGGGCTGAACTCGACGGATATTTTCAACAAGGATTTGAGCTCGGTGCGGGCGCTTGACGACAATCTGATTATTCTTGAGGTGAAGTACGACGAGTATATTCCGGGCTATATCCAGACTGCGCTGCAGCTGCAAGGATTGACGAGGCAGTCGGCGTCCAAATATGTGATATGCCGCAAATTTCTGAAAACGAATACATGGGAGGATTATTAATCAATGGAAACAACGACAACAGAGACGACGAATTTCGCCGATATATTGAAGAAATCGGTGCTTAACAATTTTGTATCCGACATCGATTTGACCAAAATGCTGCTGACGCTGGGAGTCGCTTTTCTGATCGGCTATTTCATCTATCTGCTCTACAAAAGGGTGTTCAGCGGTGTGCTGTATTCCCGGAGCTTCAATATTTCGCTGATCGGGATGACGATGGTTACGGCGATGGTCATTATTGCGGTCAATTCCAATCTGGTGCTGTCGCTCGGTATGGTCGGCGCGCTCTCTATCGTCCGGTTCAGAACGCCGATCAAAGATCCGACGGACCTGATCTTCCTGTTCTGGGCAGCTGCGGCAGGCATCGTCGCAGGGGCGGGCTTCTACACGCTTGCGATGGTCGGTTCCGTTGTGATCGGCCTGATCATGTTCTTTTTTATTAAACGGTCGACCTTCGAGACGCCCTATCTCCTTGTTATTAATTGTGACAGTGATAAGAGCGAGCAGGCAGTGCATGGGCATGTAGGTAAGATGGTGAAGCGCTACAATGTGAAGCAGAAGACTGTAACGCAGGGCAATATCGAGACGACACTGGAGATCCGGCTGCGTGACAGCGAAGGCCAATTCGTGAATGGGATCTCGGAGCTGGAAGGTGTTCGGAATGCTGTGCTGATCAGCTACAGCGGAAATTATGTATCCTGATGATGGAGGGTGTTGGAGATAAGAGCGAGAGCGATACTTCTTCTATGCATCTGTCTGATCATAGGGTTGTCAGGCTGCAGTACGCTGGCAGAGAAGCAGACGGACGAGGCTGGATCTGGCAAGGCGGCTACGGAGAGTGAACAGCGCATAGACGAGATGGTATTCCCCAAGGATAGAGTTGTGGATGTGAGAATTAAGCTTGATCCGGCAGATTATCAGGACATGCTGGACAATGCTGGCAATGAAGAGTACAAGACCGCTTCGGTCAATTACAACGGGCAGCAGATCGATAATATTGCAGTCAGGACGAAGGGCAATCTTAGTCTGCGGAGTGTAATTAATTCAGATTCGGACCGGTACAGCTTCAAGCTGTCTTTCGATGAATATATAGCGGGACAGAGCTTGAACGGTGTGACCAAGATCAATCTGAATAATAATTTCAGCGATGCTTCTTATATGCGGGAATTTCTGGCGTATGAGCTGGCGGAGGCAATGGGCTTGCCGACGCCTAAGTATTCTTTTGTCAACGTGTATGTAAATGATGAGCTTCGCGGATTTTATCTGGCTGTCGAGCAGGTGGGCGAGTCGTATCTGAAGCGGAATTTCGGCAATTCCGCCGGGGCGCTGTACAAAGCCAATGGGGGCAGCGGCAGCGAGCTTACTTGGCTGGAGAAGATGTCCGCTTACACGGGGCTTGATCTGAAATCGGCATCCTCCAATGATGATATTATTCTGGACATGCTGGATGAACTGAACAACGGTACGGGGTATGAGAAGGTTCTGGATGTGGAGGAAGCGTTGAAATTCATCGCGCTCAATACACTATCCGCCAATATGGACAGTTATCACGGCATGAACAAGCATAATTATTATTTGTACGAGGATGATGGTCTATTCTCGATTCTGCCATGGGATTATAATATGGCGTTCGGCGGATTTGGCGGAACGGGCATCCTGATCGACGAGCCGACACAAGGCGCATTGGCGGAACGCCCGCTGATCGCGAAGCTGCTCGGAGTGGCGGCGTATAAGGAGAAGTACCATCAGTATTTGTCAGAGATGCTGAAGGGGTATCTCTCGGACGAGGCGTTCAGCGCGCGTGTAAAAGAGGTGGCGGATCTGATCTCGTCCCATGTCGAGAAGGATCCGACGGCATTTTATACCTATGAGCAGTATGAGCAGGGCGTATCTGCTCTGGTCTCGTTCGTAGCCCAGCAGACCGCGCTGTTCACGAAGCAGCTGGACGGCACGTCCCCATCGTCAGGGGACGGGTCCGGCAGCGGCGGAGGCATGGGCGGCGTCGGCGGCGTGCGAGAAGGCATACAAGGCGGCGTGCGAGAAGGCATACAAGGCGGCATGCGAGAAGGCATGCAAGGCGGCGTGCGAGAAGGCATGCAAGGCGTAAGGCCGGGCAATGCCGCAGGCGCCGGGCCAGCTCAAGGCGCAGCCGCAGCGGGAGCGCAGGCTGGCCAAGGTGGCCAGCCTGGCCAGTGGCAACAAGGCGGCCAGGGCCAACCGGGCCAAGCCGAGCCGCTCCAGGCCGAGCCGGGCCAGGGCCAGGCAGGTCAGGGCCAGCCGGGCCAGGCCCAGCAGGGCCAACCACAGGCCGAGCCGGGCCAGGGCCAGCAAGGCCAGTGGCAGCAGCAAATGCCGCCTGATGGTCAAGCGGGCCAGCCGGGTTTTCCCGGTGAGATGGGCGGCGGCTTCGGCGGTATGCGAGGTGGTCCCGGAGGTATGGGTGGAGGGCCCGGCGGGTTTGGCTTCGGTCCTGGCGGACAAGCTGCACAACAGCCGGAAGGCAGCGCAAGCGATGCAGTTCAAGCGGGAATCGCTGCCGTGCTGCTTCTGATCTCTTGTCTCATCGTCGTTTTCTATAAACGCAAAAGATTATAATCGGCACATAAAAGCATCGCAGCGACCCATTGTTAGAGCTGACGATGCTTTTCGTCGTACTATGCCAAAGAGATGTCTGGTTGGTGTTTATTGTCCCGGAGAATAAACCGATAGCTCTCCACCACACCAGCCAATTGACTCATAAACCTGCGAAAGCGCAGGAAATTCCGCCAAAAACCGATATTTAGAAGAAAAGCCTGCGCCACCGCAGGCTTTTTCGTTGATTTGGTCCAATATATGAGGTGAGAACGATAAAAGGATGCACATTCGCAGGAATAGACTAACTTCGGTTAAGCGAGTGGGTTAAAGGATGCGTATTTGCAGGAATGTTGGTCACACGAAGCGCTAATCAGCGAACAAATTTCGATTCTTGCTACTCATTCTCAACTAAAGATCACGTTTCGCTATAGCTCTATGATAAGCGTCCATATATTGCTGCGCCTTCTCCGCAACAAGGCCATAGTTCCTAGTCTTGGCAGCTTCTGCGGTTAGATCAGATCCGATTCCTACCGCAACAGCGCCTGCAGTAATCCAATCCTCCAGATTATTTAGCGAGACACCGCCCGTAGGCATGATATTCAGCTGTGGCAGCGGCCCCTTCAGCGAGTTGATAATAGAGGGGGAGTACAAATTGCCGGGAAACAGCTTCACGATATCGACACCCAGCTCCAGTGCCTCCTGCGCTTCCTTAACTGTCATAATCCCCGGCATAACCGGTATCCGGTATCGATTGCAAAGGGTTGCCGTTGCTGGATTAAGACAAGGGCCGACTACGAACTCAGCTCCGCTTAGTATGGCTGCGCGTGCCGTCTCGGGATCCAGGACGGTTCCCGCTCCGATCACGGCGAATTTGTCTGCTTCAGCGGTGGTACTGCTGTATTTTTTGGCTAGCTGCTCTATCGCTTGAAGTGCATAGGGTACGGTCATCGTCAGTTCAATGATTTTGATCCCGCCTGCAATGGCTTGTTCAGCGGCCTCTACAGCTTCTTCCACAGTATTGCCGCGCAATACAGCTACTACACCGTACTTATGGATTTGGCGAATGACCTCGATTTTCTTCATAAATGCCACCTCTTTGTTGTCAATGTAAAATGTGATGGGTGCATACCAGTCAGTTCGCCGGTTGTAAGACCGGAGGCGATGGGGGTGGAGGCTGCTGTCTGCTGCCGGCCATCAACCGTACGCTGCTAGGGATGGGGGTGGAGGCTACCGCCAACAGCTGGCCATCAGCCATACTCTAGAGAGTCTCTCCTCCAGCCGCCAGCCATCAGCCGAACGCCAGAGGGCTACCGCCAGCCGCCAGCGACCTATGGAGAGGCTACCGCTCAATATGCGAGGTTCCCTGCAGGACCGCGTCCACCTCAGCGCGGGTGGGAATGCTCTCCCAATCGCCTTCGGCTTGAACGACCAGGCTGCCCACAAGATTGCCGAGAGCGACAGCATCTGAGCTGTCCAGCTCCTGAAGCAATCCGGACAGAAATCCAGCGCAGAACCCATCGCCAGCACCTACCGTATCGACGACCGAGGCGGCTTTGAAGAATGGAATCTCGCGTACAGTCCCGTTCTCGATCAGATAGGTGACACCCTCTCCCCCTTTGACCACAGACAGGGCAGACAGCTTGTTCAGTTCACTGACGATTGTATCGAAGTCATCTGTACGATAGAGCAGCTTCAATTCATCCAATCCCGGGAGAAAATAATCCGCTTCCTCTGCAAGAGACAGCAGCACGTCTGCGGCTTGTTCGATGCTCCACAGCTTTAGCCGAAGGTTGGGATCGAAGCAGATCTTCACGCCGCTCCGTTTCGCTGCCCGGATGGCTTCTATCACCGTCTCGCGGCAGCTGTCACTCAGAGCCGGCGTGATTCCGGTAAGATGAAGGATGCGGGCGCCAGCGATATATTCCGGGTCCAAATTGACGGGAGCCATCCGGCTCATGGCGGAATATTGACGGTAGTAATAGAGGGAGGTCTTGCCCCTCACGGTCTCTCTCACCATCAGTCCTGTTGGTCCATCGTCGGATAGAACGGCACGGGAAACATCCACACCTTCGCCCCGGATTGATTTCAGGATGGAGCGCCCAAGCGGATCATTGCCAAGCCGTCCGAACCAGCCCGCCCGATGCCCCAATCTGGACACGCCGATCGCAACATTGCTCTCCGCTCCCCCGAAAGAAATATCCATCCGGGCAGCGTATTCGATTCCATTGGCGGAATCTCCCTTGAGGAGTGCCATTGATTCACCGAATGTTACGACGTCCATACTACACCTCCACCATTGCTTTGATCACTCCGGCAGCGGGATTCATCCAGCGCTCGAATTCATCGATCATCCCGTTGAAGGAGACGCGATGCGTGATATAGTCATCAAGAGGTACAAGCTTTTTCCTTACCACATCGAGCACGGCGTGGAAATCTTCCTTAGTCGCATTGCGGCTGCCCATTAAAGTAAGCTCCTTCTTATGGAAGTCCGGATCGTTGAACGTGATGTCGGATTTCACCAAGCCTACATAGATCAGCTTGCCCCCATGGGCGACATAGTCGAAAGCCCCTGTCATCGACTTCACATTGCCGGTCGCATCGAAGACGACAGTGGGGAGATCGCCGCCTGTCAATTCCCGCAGCCTGTCCACAGGTGATTGCAGAGCATTGACCGTGTCATGAATGCCTGCCCATTCCCTGCAGAATTGGAGGCGCTCCTCGCTGACATCCATCACGATTACCCTTGCGCCGCTGTTCTTGGCAAGCGCCATGACGCCGAGCCCGATTGGGCCCGCTCCAATGACAAGAACCGTCTCGCCTTGGCTGAGACCAGCACGCCTCACTGCATGGGCGCCAATGCTCAGCGGCTCAATAACTGCAGCATGATCCAGCGAGATATCGTTGACCTTCACCAAATGGTCGGTCGGCACCGTTATATATTCTCTCATCCCGCCGTCCGTATGAACCCCGAGCACCCTCATATCCGTGCAGCAATTGCTTTTGCCCCGGCGGCAGGCTACACAGATTCCGCATTCCAGATAGGGAATGATGGCGACTTGATCTCCAACTGCCAAGCCAAGGCGGTCACCGTTGATCTGCTCCACGATTCCGCTCAGCTCATGGCCTAACACACGGGGATAGGTAAAATAGGGCTGATTTCCTTTGAAAGCATGCAAATCGGTCCCGCAAATGCCGATCCTCTTAATCCGGACCAGCGCTTCACCCGTCTGAGGAACAGGCCGTTCTGTCTCGATCATTTCGAATTCGTCTATTTGGCGGCACAGAATCGTTCTCATGGTATTGTCCCCTTCCTTCACATAAGTTTTCTAGAGGATGACGCCGTCCTTGAAGATGGCGATCTCGCGAAAGCCGTTCTCCTCATTGCGGGTTTGCGCCTCTCCCGAGGCGATGGAAATGATCAAGGCCAGCAGCTCATCACGCATACTGTCCATAGAATGTCCCTCAATCAATTGCCCGGCGTTATAATCGATCCAATTCCGCTTGCGCTCGGCAAGCACAGAATTCGTCGCGATCTTCAAGGTCGGAACAGGGCCGCCGAACGGTGTCCCTCTGCCCGTCGTGAACAGGACGATGTGGGCGCCGGCAGCGGATAGCGCTGTCACAGACACAAGGTCATTGCCTGGCGCCTGAACCAGATTCAGGCCGGGCTTCTGCGATCTCTCCGCATAGCGCAGCACATCCGTTACGACAGCATGTCCGCCCTTCTGTGTACAACCGAGCGACTTCTCTTCCAGTGTGGAGATGCCGCCGTCTTTATTGCCAGGTGAAGGATTCTCGTAAATTTCCTGACCATGCCTGATAAAATAATCCTTGAAGCCGTTAATTAGCGTTACGATGCTTGTGAATACGTTCTCGTCCTTGGCCCGCTCCATTAGAATGGTCTCGGCCCCGAACATCTCCGGCACCTCGCTAAGCAGCGCGGTGCCGCCCTCTGCTGTCACCGCATCGGCGATTGTCCCGACCAGCGGATTGGCGGTAATGCCCGAGAATCCGTCAGACCCGCCGCATTTCAAGCCAATCTTAAGCTTGGACAGTGGAACGGCTGTCCGGGTGAAGGTCTCGGCATAATCGACCAATTGATCGATCAATGCCATCCCCGTTTCAAGCTCATCCTCGACCTCCTGGGATTTCATAAACTTTATTCTGCCCTCCGGGATATCGCCTAAGAGCGCTTTGAAGGAGTCGATTGTATTATTCTCACAGCCCAGCCCGACCACAAGCACGGCCGCCGCGTTGGGATGACAGGCCAGTGCGGCAAGAAGCTTTTGCGTAGCGAGCAAGTCATCGCCCAGCTGCGAGCATCCGAAAGGATGAGCGAAATGCAGGATGCCGTCAATTGCCCGATCCCCATATTTCTTCGTTGCCATTGATGCTAGCCGCTCGCATGTTTTGTTGATGCAGCCAACTGTATTAATAATCCATATCTCGTTACGGATGCCGACCTCGCCGTTCGCGCGGATGTAGCCCTGGAAAGTCGCCTGCGCCTGCTGGCTCTGGTTGTGCTCCTCTCGTTCCGGGGCTGCCGGTGTGTAAGTATAATCCAGCAGTTTTCCAAGTCCAGTACGCAGATTATGCGTATGAACCCAGCTTCCTGGGACGATATCCTCCTTGGCAATGCCAATGGAATAGCCGAACTTATGAATGTGGCTGCCCTCTGGCAGAGGGCGGAGACTTATTTTATGACCTCTGGGCACATCGTTAATGACCGCAACCGTTTCTGTCCTGCCGTGAACGTCATAGCGGAGCATCTCTCCCGCAGAGAATGCGCGAAGGGCAATGGCTACATCATCACTCGGGTGGATGACTAAGGTATCGTTCATCTTCTGTTATCTCCTCTCCATCGTTAGCAGATGTGCCATAATGGCATCGCCAAGGCCGTCCATTTCGTTCAAATCACTGTCCCACAGCTCCCGATCCCCCAGAACCTGATCGACCAGCTCCGACAGCTTCCGTTCTCCTTGCTCTACCTGTTCCCAGAGCTGCTGCAAACGCCGCAGATGCGCAGCATCATCTCTCACCACAAGATCCATGCCGTCCAAACGGCGGCCAATGTAACGCCCATCTTCCTCATGGACGTTGTAAAGTCTGATCAGAGAGGCCAGCGCCTCGGTAAGAATTGGCGGCAGGACGCCGAATCGTTCCCTGTAGCTAATAAGCGTAGGGATGAGCCTGACTTTGAATTTGGACAAGCTATTCATTGCAATATCCGTTAGCTGGTGCTGGATGAACGGATTAAGGAACCGTTCGATTACCTCTTCCGCATAGCGCTTCAATTCGTCAGTATCCAGAGGCAGAACCGGAACGATCTCCTCCATCACGGCTTGTCTCACCCTTGCGCCAAGCTCGGCATGCTGGACAACCTCGCGAACCTCGCGAAAGCCATGCAGCAGTCCAATAGCTGCCAGCAGCGTATGGGCGCCGTTCAGAATACGCACCTTGCGCAATTGGAATGGACGCAGATCCGCCACCCAGTGGACGTTCAGTCCTGCTTGCTTCAACGGCAGGCGCCCATCCAGGGCAGGGTCTCCTTCAATCGCCCACAAATAATAGGGTTCAGCAGCAGTCAGAAGCTTATCCTGAACGCCCAGCTGCTTATTCAGCGACTCTGCCTCAGCTTGGGGGAATCCGGTTACGATGCGGTCTACGAGCGAATTCAGGAACAGATTATGCTCCATTACCCAGCGCTTGAATGGCTCCGGCAGATTCCAGTCCTCCGCATGCTGCAGGACGATCTCTTGCAGACGGTCGCCGTTTCGCTCCACCAGCTCGCAGGGCATAATCATGAGTCCGCTGTCCGGGTGAGCAGAGAATGCGACGTAGCGGTGATATAGGAACAGTGTCAGCTTGCCGGGATACGAGCGGATCGGCTTGTCCGGATTCCAACTGCTGAATTGATACGCAAGACCGGCTTCTGTCGTATTCGATACGATGATGTCCAGTTCCGGACTGGCCGATAAACCGAGGAAGGTATCCCATTCCTGGTAAGGATCGATGAACATCGAGAATCCGGCGATTAATTCGGCTTCTTCTATTCTTTCTCCCTGCTGGATGCCCCGAATAATGGCATGATAGAGACCGTCCTGGCGCTGCAGCTCCTGAAGCTTCGCCGCTCCTGTAGGTCTCGGCTGTGTAACCGCGATACTGCCTTCATACAAGCCGCGCATATGCAGCTGTCCCATCATCCAGTCGAAGAATCCCCGCAGAAAATTGCCTTCGCCGATCTGCAGCACTTTGACGGGATATTCGGTCATTCGCACATACTGTGATAAATGGTTCGCCTTTAAGCTATTTTTATTCAAGAGGGGATACTGCAAAGGCTCCTGGTCTGAAGTTATCGTCAACATGCTGGTTCACCCACGCTCCCCGTCATTCATAATCGTGTTATACCTTCATTATAGAGATCTCTATCCATTATTTAATTCCGGATTTTGATGCGAATATAACCGATATTGATGTAAAATAAATGGGGAGGGATGATGCGATGAAAGCGATGCGGAAGCATTTTATGGAGAATGATGAATTTCCCCTGCAGTTCGTCTACCGGGATACGAAGAGTCCGCAGAGCGAGCTGCCGGAGCATGTGCATGACTGGAATGAAATTGTATATGTTTACAGCGGGAGGGGAACCTTCTTCATAGACAGCCTTTTCTTCGAGATGCGAGCGGGCGATATCTTTCTTCTGCCTGGTGACACCATTCATCATGCTGTTCCTGACAAGAGCAACCCTGTCACTTCTTCTGTCGTGTATTTCGGCCGCAAGCTAATTCCTGAGCTCTCGCTTGGCGAATCCTTTTCTCTGCCTGCCTTGTTCGATAACATCAGGCAGAGCGGACAATATAGAGTAACCTTGAATGAGGCGGACAGAGCCTCCTTTATGAACGGGATTGAGCGCATTCATGAGGAGGTGCAATCCCGCCAGCAGGGAAACCATTTCGCGATCAGGCTTATTCTCCATCAGCTGCTGCTGGAGCTGTCGCGATCTCAGCAGCTGGACTTCGAAGAGATGAGGAGCCCTGCGCAGGGCTCGCCCTATCCATGGCTGCAGGAAACGCTTCTCTATATCGATACGAACCCGGAGCTTCCCCTTACCTTGTCGCTATTGGCGAAGAGGGCGCTTGTCAGCCGTGAGCATCTGAGCCGGGTATTCAAGGACATGACCGGGATGAAGCTGACGGATTACATCCATGCCAAGAAGATTCTTCATGCCAAGCAGCTGTTGATCCACACGACAGCCAGCATCGAAGAGATCGCAGAGCGATGCGGGTTCGAGACATTGACACACTTTCACCGCGTCTTCAAGAAACGGATGGAGATGACGCCAGCCGTCTTCCGCAAGCAGTCCTCTACAGCTCAAGCCGCCATCGAATAAAGGTTTAGGAGCTGCTGTTATTTCCAAATGACAGCCCAAAGGCAGCGTGAATGACTCCTGTAAAATAGGCACAGAACCTTTCCAGCTACTCACAGAGTAGAGGAGAGGTTCTTTTTTATGGAGAATATTGCGGGCAGGCAGTCTGTCGGATACTGTAAAAAAATTTGTTGAAAAATATCAGTTATAGGTACATAATGGTTAATTATTATCCAGAAAATAGAGAATATTTTGAGATGGGGTGCAGCATGATCGAAGTGCGCGGACTAACCAAGGAGTACACGATTGTGAAGAAAAGTCCCGGTTTGAGAGGGGCGGTCAAAGGGCTTTTTGTAAGGGATTACACGGTCAAGCGTGCGGTTGATAATATCAACTTCTCTATCAACCAGGGCGAGCTGGTAGGCTACATAGGCGCTAATGGTGCTGGCAAATCGACCACGATCAAGATGCTCTCGGGAATTCTGACACCAAGCTCAGGCGAGGTGAAGGTTAATGGCATTATTCCCTATCAAGAGAGGAAGAAGAATGCACAGACCATCGGCGCTGTATTCGGACAACGAACACAGCTGTTCTGGGATATTGCTGTCCGGGAATCCTATCATCTGCTGAAGCATATCTACCAGATTCCAGACAAGCAGCATAAGGAAACACTGGAGATGTTCATAGAAGTCTTGAATCTCGGGCCTCTGCTGGCAACGCCGGTGAGACAGCTGTCCCTGGGACAGAAGATGCGCTGCGAGCTTGCGGCGGCTTTCTTGCATAACCCGTCTATCGTCTATCTGGATGAGCCGACGATTGGTCTGGATGTCGCAGTGAAGACGAGAATCCGCGCGTTTATTCGGGAGATGAACAAGCTGCACAACACGACTGTGCTGCTGACGACACATGATATGCAGGATATTGAGGAGATCTGCAACCGTATTATTATCATCGATGAGGGCAAGGTGCTCTATGATGGCAGTCTCGCCTCTATTAAAGAGCGATTCGGCCAGAAGCGGGTCATTCACTTCGAGCTGGACCTTGAAGGGGAGTTCACACTTCCGGCTGCCTTGGAGGGTAAAGCCAATGTAATACCGGGTGAGGAGGAGGGCAAGATCAGCTTATCCTTCTCTAGCAAGGAAATGAATGCGGCAGACGTCATTTCGGCGGTTCTTGGCGAATACCGCGCACGGGATTTGACGATTGCCGATCCGAAAATCGAAACAATCGTTCATGAGATCTATGAACGTGGGGTGTAGCGCCGATGAGAAAATATTGGGAGTTAATGAAGTCGCAAATTAAGCTCGATTCCGCCTATACCATATGGTACTGGTCGGGAACGGCCTCAACGATTCTAAGAGTATTCGTAATTTATGCCTTCTGGAGCGCGGTCTACGATAATCGGGTGGAGATTACCGGCATTCCGCTCAGTACGATGCTGACCTATGTGGTACTTGCTACACTGCTCAGCAACTATTCTGCGGGAGTAGGCTATGAGCTTGCGAACCGTGTCCGGAACGGGGAAGTCGCCATTGAGCTCATGCGCCCGTATGATCTTATGCATAAGCTTGTAGCGCTGGATTTGGGGACGAAGATCACAAGCTCTGTTCGCAATACGCTGCCGATCATCATTCTGTCGTTCATCTTTATCGGCATTAATTTGCCGCATACATGGTTTGCGGGGCCGCTCAGCATACTGAGCGCGATCATCGGGGTGTTCATTGGTGCCCAACTGGATATGATCATCGGTATTCTGGCTTTCTGGGTGTTCTATATTTGGGGGCTGCGTATATTGCGCAATGCGATTCTGCTGTTCTTCTCCGGCGCGCTGCTGCCAATCAGCTTGTTCCCGGATTGGCTGCAGACCGTCAGTACATTCCTGCCGTTCCAGTCCATTGTCTATGTTCCTGTGGCAATCTACACGGGTCAGATTACAGGGAGTGATATCTATTTTTCGATCCTGATGCAGCTGGTGTGGCTCGTCGTGATCTTCGGAATAATACGTTTATTGTGGTCGTTCGCCTTAAGAAGAGTGACCATCTTCGGAGGGTAAAGGGGGTTGCAGGGCAATGGTTCGTTATGCCAGATTATATTGGGAATTTTTCAAAATGCATATTAAGGTCATGATGGAGTACCGTATCGATTTTCTGATCGGCATTCTATCCGTATTTCTTATTCAAGGGACATCGATCTTTTTTGTAGCGATTGTATTTGACCATATTGAAGCACTTCATGGGTGGACATTCTATCAGATTCTGTTCATCTACGGAATTGCCCAGACGGGAAGAGCGCTGGAATTTATATTCTTCGATAATCTATGGGTGCTGGGCCAGAATTATATTCGGCCGGGGCAATTCGACCGGATACTCATCCGTCCTGTTAATCCATTATTCCATGTGCTTGCAGACCGCGTTCAGGCTGATGGGGTGGGGCAGGTGCTGATGGGCTTGATCGTCCTTATAACTGCGATGGTCAATCTGCCGATTGAATGGGGAATAAGCGAGCTGCTTCTCCTGGTCTTGATGATCGTATCCAGCGGGGCGATCTTCATGGCGGTTAATTTGTTCTTCGCAAGCCTTTCCTTCTGGATTGTAGACAGCATTCCGATTATGGGTGCGGTTTTCACGCTAAGCGATTTCACCCGTTACCCGATGTCGATCTACAACAGAAGCGTCAAATTTGTACTCACCTGGCTGATTCCTTACGGGTTCACAGCCTTCTACCCGGCTACCTTGTTCATCGAGAATTCAGAGTACACGATGATCGGGCTGCTGTCGCCGGTGGTCGCGATCATTTCGGTGACGATTGCGTACCAGGTGTGGAAGAAGGGGCTGAAAGCCTTCTCCAGCACGGGGAGCTAGCGAATTATAGCAAAAGAAGAGAGCATCCGAACTGCAGCTGCAGCGGGTGCTCTCTTTTTTAGGGAATGCGGAGCTTGCTCCGCTCGGCTATGAACGTTGCGTAAGCAAGCGAGGCGCACCCCGGTGCTTCGGCCGGCCGAGCCCATATCACTGCGCTTGGACGCTGAAAAGCGAATACATCCTCTTACAGCGCAGTGAGCGCTCGTGCAGAAGTGCCATAGGCCGATAAAACCCGCTTATCTCATCGCTAGGTCTAAACTATAACTATGCGTGGACGCTGAAAAGCGAATACATCCTCTTACAGCGCAGTGAGCGCTCGTGCAGAAGTGCCATAAGTCGATAAAACCCGCTTATCTCATCGCTAGGTCTAAACTATAACTATGCTTGGACGCTGAAAAGCGAATACATCCTCTTACAGCGCAGTGAGCGCTCGTGCAGAAGTGCCATAAGTCGATAAAACCTGCTTATGTCATCGCTAGGTCCAGGCTATCATTGTGCTTGATCGCTGAAACACGAATACATCCTCTTACAGCGCAGTGAACGCTCGTGCAGAAGTGCCATAAGTCGATAAAACCTGCTTATAGCACTTCTAGAGTCAGGACGGCGGCGTGGCCCCATTCACATGTGCGCGGCTGTGAATGCTTTATTCCGCTGAGCCTCTCTGTTCGAAGAGCTTGACGATCTCGATAATGACGTTGGTGGCGCGGAGCATGTTGTCTACCGACACGTATTCATACTTGCCGTGGTAATTCTCCCCGCCAGTGAAAATATTCGGTGTCGGCAACCCCATGTAAGAAAGCTGCGACCCGTCCGTGCCTCCGCGAATGGGCTGCACGATAGGCTCAATGCCCAGGTTCATCATTGCCTCGTGAGCGATATCGACGACCTCTCTGACCGGCTCGATCTTCTCTCTCATGTTGAAGTATTGATCCTTGATCTCCATGCTAATGCTTTCTTGCCCGTAGACAGCCTGAAGCTCCTCGACGATTCCAGTCAGTGTGGTCTTGCGGTCGTTGAATGCATGCCGGTCGAAATCCCGAATCAAGTAATGGAGCTTCGTCTCTTCCACATCTCCGTGAATGGAAATAAGGTGGAAGAAGCCTTCATAGCCCTCCGTTTGCTCGGGAACTTCCGCCACAGGCAGCCGCCGATGCAATTCCATGGCGATCTTGGCGGAGTGAACCATCTTGCCCTTGGCGGTGCCGGGGTGAACGTTAGTGCCTCGGCACGTAATTCTGGCTGCTGCCGCGTTGAAGCTCTCATATTGCAGCTCGCCAAGCGGCCCTCCGTCAATGGTATAAGCGTATGCAGCGCCGAAAGCATCCACATCGAAACGATGCGGCCCTCTTCCGATCTCTTCATCCGGCGTGAATGCGACTCTCACTTTGCCATGTTTAATTTCAGGATGCTGGAGCAAATACGCCATCGCAGTCATAATCTCGGCAATGCCGGCTTTGTTATCTGCTCCGAGAAGCGTAGTGCCGTCGGTCGTGATAAGTGTATGGCCCTTGTAACCGGCAAGCTCAGGGAACTCTCGCGGCGACAGCACAATGGGCCCAGCTGCATTCAACACAATATCCCCGCCATCGTAATCATTCACGAGCTGCGGCTTAACGCCTGCTCCTGTAAAGTCAGTTGCGGTATCAATATGGGCCAGGAAGCCGATGGTTGTTACGTTCTTGTCACTATTGGAAGGCAGAGTGGCCATCACATAGCCATTCTCGTCCATCGTTACATCCTCCATGCCGATCTCCTTCAGCTCGTCGGCCAGCATGCGGCCAAGCGTGAGCTGTCCGGGAGTTGATGGACATGTGCTGCTGCTGTCATCCGACTGGGTATCTACCTGCACGTAGGTGGTGAATCGGTTGATGATCTCGTTCTTCATTATCGTTCAGCTCCTGTTATTAGAAGTAGAAGGCTTGCATCTCTTCCGGAACGCCATTCCGGCGCAGCATATCGGCAATCGCTTCGCCGTTCCTGGGCGAGTCGCCCGCGGTCAAGAGACGGGCGGCGAATTTGTTGGCCTGGCGCTCGAATTTCCCCACATTGAAGAAGGATTGCTCGTCCAGCCAGAAACGGCTGAAGCCAGGGTGCAGCCTGTCATGCCCAAGCTCATGCGCACATACGAAGCGGCTCCAGTCATCGGACAGGCAATCATGTATAACGATGAATCTTCTTCGAAGCTTCTTATAATAAAGCCCTCTTGTTCGGTCTCCCAGGTCGGCATACCGGATATGGATACCAATTCCTTGGGCAATGACAAAAGGATCGTTGGTCTGGAATTTGCGTACGAGCTTTACGATCAGTTTATCCATGGCGCCACCCTATCGATTATGATTACTTTTGAAGTCATCCATGCTGTCGCTTTTTTTCTTGCGCTTGTTCATTTGCTTGGCATCCCAGAACAGTCCGGTCAGCACATCCAGCACCCGCTCGCGATCCCGTTCGGACATGGGCACGCCATCGAACATGATCTCGCCATCCTCTTCCAGCATCCGTTTGAAATCACGCTTGTCCTTGCCCGTCGCCCATTCAGGTATTTCGTAGTCTCTGCGGCCCAGCAAATAATCTGTTGATGTGTTCAGCATATCAGCAATTTTGGTCAATGTCTCCCCGGGGGGAGTCGCTACATCCCTCTCATAGTTGGAGAAATTGGCGCGGTTCATTCCAAGCTGCTCTGCCATCTGATCCTGCGTATACCCTCTCTTCATTCTTAGCTCTTTGATTCTTGCTCCAATCGCCACGGTAATCGCTCCTTTTAAGTAAATACAATTTACTTATTGACGAAAATATTATTTACATGTAACATTTCAATTGTAGGGTGCAGGGTTGATATCAAGTGAATTTTTCACAGGCATAACGTTAATATTATTTACTATTCCCATTATACGTTGTAAATATTATTAGCGCAATCTGGCGATAATATTTGCTTTAACGATCAGGAGGAATGAAGCGATGAAATATATTGATGAGTCGAAGCTGACCGATCATTTGGACGCTTGTATCGCATTAGCGGAGGGCAAGGAGGATTGGAGAATAGCGGAGGTGCTGCGGAATTTGCATAAGGAAATCAAGGGCGGAGAGTTCGCTGCAGAACATGATGAAAGGGGGCGGTCATAATGGAAGACATGATTGATGGCTACAAGGATACGAGGCGCATATTGAGGGCGCTTCGCACGCTGGTTACGAATGGGGCGGAGAGGCAAATTGTCGGCGATATGATAGGGGATTGTGATTATTCCCTGCAGTGGATGCAGACAGGGAGGCGTCCAGGCAACCGGCGCGGGATTGAAAGAAGGGCGGCTTACCAGCGTGAGAAGCTGATGGATCCTATACGGATGCAGTCCTTTGTGCAGGCAAGCAGCGGAGGAAGTCCGGCGAATCTCTCGGAGGATCAGCGATCGCGCATCAGGGAGGTGCTGTCCGGACTAACTGAACGCGAGCGGGATTGCTATGTGATGGCGCATGGCGAATGTTTCTCGCTGGCGGAGATCGGCCGCATGATCGGGATCAGCAAGGGAACTGTGCATACTTATGTACAGCGGGCGCAGAAGAAAATATCGGACAAGCTGGGAGATCAAGCTGTGTTGTAAGCCAGCCGGGGTGAAGCGATCGGCGGTCTGCGAAACGATTGTTCCGGTACGGAGCAACGGTCGCAGGCCGGGGCTTGGTCGGCGCGGCCGTGTTTATCCGTTTTTGCCTGTAAAGCTGATCCTTCGGATGGCAGCCAGTCCCAATAAATAGCAAGCGAATGAGAGAAATATATTGAAGCAGAGGAAGTATGCAAAGGCACTCAAGCCGTGAGCCCCTGTCTGAATGACCGATATGAAGGAGGGGTAATGAAAGGGCGAAAGCTCCCGGAACAGGAGGCCTTTCAAAGAATAACACAGGTACACTGCAAGCAATAGAATCGTCAGAATAACGCTTGCTGCTCTTGAATGGCGAAAAAAAATAGCGAAGCTCTGTCCAAGCGTGCAAAAGGCCAGCAAGCCGGAAACGAACAGAAGCATGGCCAGCCCTATGATGCTTGCAGGTGACAGCTGCAGCTGGAAGATGCGAATGAATTCCTCTTTCACGAGCGGGCCCCAATCATTCTGGAGTGAAAAAAAGAAGCTGCCTGTTATGAAATGAATAATCCCATACCAGACCCCATATATGGATATGATAATCATGATTGCCATATACTTTGCGGTCCACCATCTGAATCTTGAGCCGGATCGTGTGAGAAGGACAATATCATAGGCTCCATTGACACTGGGCAGGCAGTAAAGATATATCAATACCGGCAATAGTACGCCGATCCATACGAGAAGCCGGATCACCGTATCATTGACAAGTACCCCGCCAACAGATAACAGAAGATAGTCCCAAATGCTAATATAGCGGGATGCTGAATATTGCAAAATCATAATTAAGTGGAGAATAGAGAGCGATATGAAATAGATAGAGGTCGTCAACACGGTTCTTAATCGAAGGATTGTCAGCGTATTGAGATAGATAAGCAGTTTCATAGAAAGATCATCCCACATCGATTTTGATAAGCGCGGCGTCATATATAAGCAGTCGGTATGTGCTAGTGTTCTCCTCTGATCTCTACGCAAAAAATCCCTTTGAGCGCAAGAAATGCAAAAAGCTCCTCTTCGTTCTCCCACTCTCCCGTACATATGCCTGCCGGATTACTATTAATCCAACCGTTCCTTCGGAAGGAAGGGATATTCATTCTCAGCAACCCGATATCCTCTTGGGAATTGGTTATGATGGTCCATACACGTTCCCTGTGCTGTTGAAGCGGTCTCAATATTCCTTCTGCAAGGGAATAAACACGATCACAATAACGATAGATATCCTCCTGCACATGTGAAGAGATCATAACGGCTGTACCTCGGCCCGCGAGCTCTGCAATCAAATCAGCGAACAGATGCTTCTCGTCCCTGTCAAGTCCATGAGTGGGCTCATCGAGCAGCAGCACGCCCGGATTCTCCATAATCGCCTGAGCAATGCCTAGCCGCTGGCGCATGCTAGGAGAATAAGTTCTGAACGCACTATTATTATCGGGATTCAATCCAACGCGATGCATGGAATCCCGTATGTACGCGGCATCAACTTTTCCTTGAATGTGGGCAAGCATTGTTAAGTTCTGCAGACCGGACAGTGTTGGAAGAAAGACAGGAGATTCTATAAACGAGCCGACGCCTTCAGGCAGATTGCCGGCAACCCCGGGTCTTACCTTCCTGCCTGACACCCATACCTCCCCATGGTCCGCGTACATGAGGCCTGAAGCCAGCCTCAGCAGCGTGCTCTTGCCTGATCCGCTTGCGCCGGTAATACCGATCACAGCACCTGTAGCGAGCGATAGGTGGACATTTTTCAACACATGCTTGCTGCCTAAAGTTTTGGATACATTGCGAAATTCGATAAGAATAGAAGTCATGATTCGTAAACCACCTAACCCCAGTGCGCTAGAACTCATTTCCAAAATTAGTGAAACAATAGGGAATCCGATGGGGAGAGTTCTATCGTGTAATCATTTGGATGTTTGCTTCCATATTTATTTGGGCTAACTTGGACAGTCATTATTTTTTTGTGTTAATCTTATATAAAAAGGGAAGCGATATCAGGGATACATGTACATCAAAAAAGGTGTATACTCTATAAACGTTCCATTAATCGAAAATATGACGCCATAAATATAAAAAATCTATGATTTGATCAAAGCCAACGTTGGGCGGGCCGCAAACACCAGTTGATTTCAGCACTATACATTCTATAGGGCCCTACTGCGCTGCCCCTTTACCATTGAAGAAGATAGGGGTATTACTCATATGGAACAGTGGTTCTACTTGCTACGCAACAACATCGAAACTTTGGACCCTGAGTCACAGGAAATGATCTACCATTCATTCCGGCAATTTGTGTATAAGGATATTTATTTTATTGTCAGGGACCATTCTACTACCGAGGATATCATTCATGAAGCCTTTATCAAGGTTGTCGTGCAATGTCCCAAAGCCAAGCATTCATCCAACCTTCAGGGCTGGATTAAGCAGGTCACACGCAACACAGCATTGGACTGGTTAAGAAAAAATAAAAAAAATCGTCAGAATCTTGAACTGGATATCGTTAATATAGTAGAGCAGAAGGAGTACTTTGGCCAAAATGCAATAGGCGTAGCGTCGGAAGTGGAGAACAAACTCAGGGATGAACTGCTGCATCAAACGATAAATGAGCTGAAGCCGGACTATCGTATCCTGCTTTTGCTATACTACGTGGAAGAGAAGACATATAGCGAAATCTGCAGAGAGCTGCAGTTATCCGAGCAGGTTGTTACCCAGCGGTTGGCCAGAGCGCGCAAGAAGCTGCTTCAATACTTTTCAAGAAAATGGGTTGATCGTCATGAAAGATAATTCAGAACAACAAGAGGAAACATTCAAAAAAATTGTTCTAAACATTTATAATGATGTGGACATCCCAGACAATGCACAATCATGGAAGAAAGCCCAGGAGCAATTGAGAAAGAGACGCAGACGTATAAAGTGGGCCAATCGCGCCAAAGTTACGTCCGGAATCGTTGCCGTCTCGCTATTCATCAATCTCGCTTTGAATCTCAATATGCCAGTCACCTATGCTGATTTCTCATCACTGTTCCGTGAAGCCAAGAACCAGATGATTCAGATCTTCTTCCAGGATCCGAACAAGAATGAGGACAACAGCCACGCCAAGACCCCGCCTCCGGTAGAGGGGAACGAGACAAATTCAGCAGTACCTGAGCAAACCACATTGGATGATGCGAAGTCGAAGCTGATGTTCTCCCTGCGGACACCTGAATATGTGCCCGACGGCTATCGCCTGGATATCGTGCGGATCTTCAGGGAAGCGGAGAATGAGTACAGGAATGCTTTTCTGGAATACATCAATGAGTCAGGAGATCTTCTCAAGATGAATCAGCAGCTGATCGCCGAGCATTCCGGGTCTGTTAAGACGGATATTGCAGAGGGAGCTGGCGAAATTAAAGAGCTCGCTATTGATGGCGCTCCTGCTGTATTGGTTGTAATTCCAGATGGCTCGCACTACTTGGAGTGGTTGACGAAAGATATGATTGTCATAACGGTGTCCGGCAAAGTGTCAGAAGAGGACATTATCAAATTCGCAGAGTCGTTACATTAAAAAGGCAAGCGGCACTGAGTGCCGCTCGCCTTTTTTCTATCGTTTCGCTATGGAATGAGAATGGAAGAGGAATATCGGTATCCGTTCTCGCTCGTAGAGCCTTCCAGTATCCAGTGATAGGATTTGGTCCGGTAATAATAGCCGGATGTAACCGAGAGATTGCTATGAGACTGGTAGACATAAGAGGCTTCGGTCAGCTCCGTGTTGGCGCCGGTGTAGACATCAACCCAGGCAGATCCTGACCAGCGCTGCAGATACACTTTAACGCCAATCTTGTCCACTCGGATGACACCTGATGTATCGCCCCATATGGTGGCTTTATAATTCCCGGAGGTTCCAGAGTAAGAGATGCCGCATGTTCCATTCTCAAGATAATTAAAGGCAGGATCAAACACTGTAAACGGTGTGATCAGGATCGGCGGCGGCGGTGTCTTCGCTTGCTGCGAGAGTGCCGGTGAAGCGCTTGCAAAGATGTGTCCAGGGATAACCAGCAGTGCGATGACCAGCAGTAGACCAAGACGTGCGGCAGTAAATGTAGCTTTTTTCATTTATGACTCCTCCTTATTTATCTGATACAAATATATTAACGTTGCAATGTGTCGAAAACTAACGCTTTTTTCCTAATTTTTATAGGTAATTTTTACTAGTCTATTGGAGTGCCTTCCAGGGCCTATTCTTTGTCTTACGGTTGCCACCTATTAGTATAGAAACAGAACATACATTCCCGTTCGTGTGGAATGTTCTACACGCTCTGATTGACATTTGCAGACCCATTTAAAAACGGAAGGGTGATGATTCGTTATGATAGGTATGACGGTAGACGATGTGCTGGATGGGATAATGGATTCGCTCGGAGAAAAATATCCCGGGACAACGATGGCAGTCGGGGAAGCTAAGGAAGACTATCCCAAGCCGCTATTCGCGGTCAAACTGATGTCTGTGGCAAACAATCGCGAGATGGGTCGCAGGTACCAGCTTATACATCAGTTCAAAATCGAGTATATGACTTTAGTCCCTACATATAAAGGGCTTCATGATACTGCTAATCATTTATACACGATACTCGAGAATATTGCGGTGGCAGGCAATTTGATACAAGGAAGAGGAATGAGGCATGAAATTATTAATGGAGTGCTCCATTTCTATGTTCATTTTAATTTCCATGCATTGAGCGTTGTTACAAGAGGAGCTGGTTGAGTGGATGACCAAAAAGCCAAGCTGCATATAGAGCAGCTTGGCTACTGGTGTCTGGTGTACGCCTAAGTAATCTTCCTCCGGATCGCGCCGGAGATCAGATCAATGAGCGTGACCATCACAATGATCCCCAGCAAAATAATACCTACCCGATCCCAGTCCCGCGAGCTTTGCGCGAAGATGAGCGGAGTCCCGATGCCTCCTGCTCCAATAATGCCGAGAATCGTGGCGGAGCGGACATTAATCTCGAACCGGTAGAGTGTATAGGACAGAAAACCGGGCAGCACCTGAGGGATCACGGCGAACCACAGCATCTGCCAGTAGTTGGCGCCGGAAGCAACCAGTGCCTCTTGGGGTCCCCGGTCCATGCTCTCCACCTCTTCGGCGAACAGCTTGCCCAGCATGCCGACGGAATGCAGGCCAAGCGCAAGCACGCCCGCGAAAGAACCCGGGCCGACAGCTTTGATGAATAGAATCGCCATCACGATTTCGGGGAAGGAGCGGATGAAGCTCAGCACCATTCGGCCGGAAGCGGAGACTGTCCTTGCCCGGCTCATGTTGGCCGCAGACCAGAAGGCAAACGGAATACTCACCAGCGTCGAGATAAAGGTGCCAAGCGCGGCAATGGCGAGCGTATCCAACAGCCCCCGCAGCAGATCCTCGCCTTCGGGCAAATAGACATAGCCCCAGTCAGGGGAGAAAATGCCGGCGAAGATGGCCTGGGTCACCTGCCCTGCCGTCTCCTTCAGTCCCGTGAAGGGTATTCCGGCGAAAGCCCACACATAAAGTGCTGCCAGCGCCGCATAGATAAGCCAGCGATAGCGGCTCTTCCTTGGTTTCTGAACGATGGTATGCCATTGCTTCTTCGTAGTCATCATAGCAGCTTCTCCCGCAGCTTAGTGCTTGCATAATCAATCATGAGAACGATAGCCAAGGTGAAAATAATAATGGTGCAGGTCTTGTCATATTCCAGAAATCCCAGTGTGACCTCATAATAATGGCCGATTCCCCCGGCCCCGACCAAGCCGAGGATCGCCGCCGCCCGGACGTTGATCTCGAACGTATAGAGCACATAGGACATGAAATGCGCCTGAATTTGCGGAATAACGCCATATACGATCCACTGTGCGCGATTCGCTCCGACAGAGGTCAATGCCTCCAATGGACCGGGGTCAATCGTCTCGAGCGATTCATAAGTCAGCTTGGCGATCAGTCCCATCGAGAATATAACAAGTGCGAAAATGCCGGGAAGCGGGCCAAGCCCGAAGATGGATACGAAGATCGCTGCCAGAAGAAGGTCCGGCAATGTGCGGATCAGATTGAGCAGCAGTCGGGCGGGATGGTAGAGCCACCGGCTTGCCGCTATGTTGCCCGCGCACAGCAAGGCTACCGGAACAGCCAGCAAGGCGCCAATTGTCGTTCCCACCAGCGCCATGCGGATCGTCTCCAGCATGGCGCCGGCAATATTGTCAAGGTAGCTCCACTTGGGAGGGAACATGTCCCGGAGCAGATCCATCATATTCGGCAGCCCGTCAATAAGCTCGCCTAAGGTGGAGTCGGTATTCACCGCACTTCCCCAGAGAATAAGGACAATGAAGCCTGCGGTCAAATAATGCTTCAGCTTGCTCGGCGGTTTCGGACGCTTCAACTGTGCAATAGCTGTCTTGCTCATATCGCAGGTACTCCCAACCACTCATCCTGACTGATCGGACGTCCATAAATTTCCGCGAACCGCTCGTCCGTCGCCTCCGACACAGGTCCATCGAACACGACCTCGCCCGCCCGAAGCCCGATGATGCGTGTAGCATACTGTCTCGCCAGATCAATAAAGTGCAGGTTCACGATGGTCGTAATGCCAAGCTCCTGGTTGATGCCCTTCAGATCATCCATGACTTGCTTGGTTGTCAGTGGGTCAAGCGAGGCGACAGGCTCATCCGCCAGGATAATCTTCGCTTCCTGGGCCAGAACACGGGCGATTGCAACGCGCTGCTGCTGGCCGCCTGACAGCTCATCGGCCCGCGCATACGCCTTCTCAACGATATTGACCCGGTCCAGAGCGCGGAAGGCAATGTCAAGATCTCTCTCGGGGAATCTCCCTAATATCGTCCGCAAGGTGGAGTGATAGCCGACGCGGCCAGCCAGCACATTGCGAAGAACAGTCGCGCGCTTCACTAGGTTAAAGCTCTGGAAGATCATGCCGATATCACGGCGGATGGAACGCAGCTCCCTGCCGCTTGCTCTGGTAATCGAGCTGCCGTCGATCAGAATCTCCCCCTCCGTAATATCATGCAGCCGGTTAATCGAGCGAAGAAGAGTGGACTTGCCCGCGCCGGACAATCCAACGACGGCGATAAATTCCCCGCGGGCAATGGACAGCGTAATGCCGTTCAGGCCCTTGGTTCCATTGGGATAGGTCTTGGTTATGTTGCGGATCTGGATCACGGGTGCATCATCCTTTATAACAGTTATGGTAGAACAATAGCAGCCAGTACGAGTGAAGGACACTCGACTGGCTGCGCAATGGGGCATCTTTCGGGGAAGGGGCGGCAGAGGCGGCGAAGCGGGTTATTCCGCTACTCGGTTTTGACTTTCTGACCGTATTCACGAACAACGTTGAAAATGCTGTCCTCGGACTTCACGTAGCCTTCGTGCGAGTAGATTTCTTTGATAATGGCGCGGCCTGCAGGGTCTAAGCCGATATCGATAAAGGCTTGCTGGATCTTGGCAGACCATTCCGCATTCATATCGGAACGGACGGAGATCGTATCATTCGGAATATTGGCCGTATAAGTCAGTACACGTGTATCCTCGAATACAGTCGGATAGTCCTTCTTCACAATGTTGCGTGCGTCCTGGAAGATTGCCGCCGCATCCACATCGCCGTTCAGCACGGCAAGAACAGCCTGGTCATGACCTTTGACAGTGATCGCTTCAACATCACTCAGCGGATCAACCCCGTTGTCCATCATGATAGCGGCAGGCCATACATAGCCCGCTGAGGAGGTTACGTTCTGATAAGCGATCTTCTTGCCTTTCAGATCGGCTACAGATTGAATGGGGGAATCCTTCTTCACAATAATCATCGATTTGTAGAAATCGACGAGCTGGTCAGTCGGGGCACCGGTCTCATCCTGGACACCGAAGCGCTGTGCCTGGAGGATAACCTCGGCGGCTCCTTTTTCTTTGGCTAACACATAGGCTGTTGGGGGAAGAAAACCGACATCCACTTTATGGGAGGCCATTGCTTCAATGATTACGTTGTAATCGGTTGATACACTTACTTCTACAGGAATGCCCAGCTTGGCATTCAACAGCTCTTCCAACGGCTTGGCTTTTGCTTCAAGCGTATCGGCATTCTGGGACGGTACGAACTGCACGGTCAATTTCTCCGGCACATATCCAGTGGTCTCTGTCTCGCTGCCGGTTGTGTTATTCTCTGTCGTGTCTGCTGCTGGAGTGTTAGCGGCTTTGGTGTTGTTCGCGGTGTTGTTAGCCTCGTTGCCGCCGCATCCGCTGAGGACAACAAGGACAAGGAGAAGGGGGAGAACGATGGTCAGGATTCTTTTCAAAATGATACAACCTCCAGAAAGTTCCATAGTTTTGATTACTTGTCTAACTATAAGGAGGGTTTATTAACGGACCGTAAGAGCGTCGATAATGTTTTGTAAATGAATCTATTCGTAAGCGGTGCATGCGTATTCCTGTTAGAATAAAGAAGCATATATGATAGAGAAGGAGCATTCTGGATGGAAGATAGAGAAGCTGCTGCATTCATAGTAGACATACTGGCAACTAGCGATATACACGGGCATTTGTATCCTACAGACTATCGGACGCATGAAGATCGTAATATGGGCTTGGCCAAAGCAGCAACCTTGATCCGGCGGGAACGGCTGCGGTCGCCCGAACTGCTGCTGATCGACAATGGCGATCTCATTCAAGGGTCTCCGCTGTCTTATTATTACGCCCTTCAGCTTGGGGAGCAGGCGCATCCTGCAGTAGCCGTGCTGAACGAGCTTCAATATGATGCTGCCGTACTTGGCAATCATGAATTTAATTACGGCCTTGATGTGCTGCGCAAGGTTACGGGCGATTCAAGCTTCCCTTGGCTGTCAGCCGGCATAACGGATCGGGCGAGCCAGGAGCCTGCGTTCGGCAAGCCCTACATTGTGCGGACGTTCAGGAATGGAATCAAAGTCGCCATTCTAGGCGTGACGACGCACTATATCCCAAGCTGGGAGAACCCGCTTCACATTACGGGACTGGACTTCTCCGATGCGTTGGAGACAGTGAAGGCCTGGGCGCGCCGCATACGGGAGGATGAGAAGCCGGATCTGCTCGTGGTGTCCTATCACGGGGGGTTCGAGCGCAATCTCGCTACAGGAGCGCCGGAAGGCAAGGGAACGAGCGAGAATCAGGCATACGCGATGTGTATGGAAGTGGAAGGCCTGGATGTGCTAATTACCGGTCATCAGCATCGCGCGTTGGCGGCTGAAGTGAATGGCGTCACCATCATTCAGCCGAGCTGCAATGGGCAAGCTGTGGGGAAGATCAGTGTCTCCTTCACTGAAGTTGAGGGGCGCTGGACAATATCAGCGAAGAAGGCGGAGCTGCTGGGCGTGGATAATACCGTTGTCCCTGATGAGGCTGTTCTAAAATTGACGCAGGGCATCGAGTCGGAGACACAGGCATGGCTGGATCAGCAGATTGGTGAAGTAATCGGGGATATGTCGATATCGAGTCCGTTGGAATGCCGGAGAGCCGATCATCCGTTCATTGCTTTTATTAATAAGGTTCAGATGGATACAGCGGGTGTCCAGCTATCGGCTACGGCGTTGCTCAATCATGAGTCTGGGGGGTTCGGGTCCATCATTACGATGAGAGATATTCTGACCAACTTCATGTATCCCAACACGCTCACTGTATTGCGTCTGTCGGGCCAGGATATTGTGGAGGCGCTTGAACAGACGGCCTCCTACTTCCAAGTTGAAGCAGATGGAGGGCTTGGTGTGAATCCTGCTTATGTGGAGCCTAAGCTGCAGCACTACAATTATGATATGTGGGCAGGTATCGAATACGACCTGAATGTTGCAAGACCTATCGGCGAGCGTGTTGTGAAGCTGAGCCATAAAGGTCAGCCTGTCCTGCCCGATCAGCATTATGATGTTGTTCTGAACAGCTACCGAGCAGCCGGAGGCGGGGATTATGATATGTACAAGGGCAAGCCGATCATCCAAGAGATCGATATCGATATGTCGGAGCTGGTCGCCGATTACATTATTCAGCGGGGGACGATCCATGCAGCTGCCAGCAATCACTGGAGAGTTATTATAGACATGGGGAATCGGTAACAGGGATGGGGATGGCACTAGTTTGCGGGAATCATACCGACTGACAGGAACCCTGCTGACTAACAGGAACCATACCGACTAACAGGAACCCTACCAATTGACGGGATCTATACCAGTTAATAAGATCGATACCAGTTATAGCACGGGAACGGCATGGGTATTGCTTTTGCGGCCCTCTTTTGCAAGAATAGTAGAATAGGGTTGCTGCAATAGACTTGCCATCAGGAGGAATCAGGGTGTATCAGACTTATATATTTGACTTGTACGGCACATTGATTGATATTGAGACCGATGAGGACTGTCCACAGCTGTGGGAGGCCATGATGCATCATTTCCGCTATGAAGGTATGGAGACGACTGGGACGGAGCTCAAAGAGCTTGTTGCTCGGGAGGTGGAACGCCAGTTGTCTATAGCGAGGGAGAACTGCGAGTTTCCGGATTTCATCATGGAGGAAGTATTGGCAGAGATAGCCGCCAAGCTGGGCGGGAAGCCGTCATCGGCATGGCTGAACGAAACCGTTCGCTGGTTCCGCACCGTGTCCATGCGCCATATTGCCTTGTATGACGGAGTAATTGAGATATTGGAGAGTTTGCGGGATAAGGGCAAGAAAATATACCTTCTGTCCAATGGGCAGAAGACTTTCATAGAAGCGGAGCTGAAGCGGCTTGGCATCTATCATTTGTTCGATGGCATTGCGATCTCGTCAGAAGCCAGGCTGAGCAAGCCCGATCCGTTGTTCTATCACTATCTGGCGGATACTTACGGAGCTGATCTGTCTTCCGCGATCATGATCGGGAATGATCCCAGAACAGATCTGGAAGGCGCGAGAAGGATCGGGATAGACGCCTGCTATTTGCACACGGCCTCTTCTCCCGAGAATATGAAGGTGGAGTGCAAGTACCAGGTTTGGGATGGCGATCAAAGGCAGATTCCAGGCTGGCGGTAATAGTAGACTTTTGGAAGGGCGGGTCTCTGCGGAGGCCTGCTTTTTTTTGTAGTAGCCGTTTATTTTGCTAAGAAGCGCTGTGTGGAGGGCACGAACCAGTTCTATCCGTGATCGTGGGGTCGCTTGGCAGGGTCCGTTAGTTGTATGCAGCGGGAGTGGCAAGTGTGGCGGTGTGAGCGAGTGTAGGAGTGTGGAAATGTCGAGGTGTCAGAGTGTGGAAGTACAAAGTGCGCAGTGTGGAAATAAGAACCTGCTAAAGTGCAGGTATTTCCACTCGGAATGCAATATTTAGAGAAAAGCCTGCATAGGTACAGGAATTCCAGCCATTCTCCTCTGATATTAGGCTCATGTCATTAAAAAGATGCGTATATGCAGGAATGTTAGTGAATTAGATAGATAATGACGAAAATAGATGCGCAATCGCAGGAATTCCATAACGCCGAGCTCGAACAGACTATGAAGACGCTGGAACCCCGTAACGATGAGCTTGCACAGACTATGAAGACGCAGGAATTCCGCAACGCGAGCTCATGCAGACGAAGCTGCAACGGAGATGCTTGAATATACCATGTAGAAGGAGGGATACTACAACGACGAAGCTCGTACAGACATCTCCTACAGGTCATATAAACGCAGGAATGCCACAACGATGCTCGAAGCGCATACAGACCAGCTAACGCAGATACGCAGATGCTCCCGGCTCAGTGATCAACATCAGCAGCATGCAGAGGATCTGCTCTATGCATCAGACAAACTCCTTTTCACCAATATTTGCAAGCCCGGAAGTTTGAGTTAAACGGCGATTTATGTTATAATTTCGTTATAATTCAGGGAAAAGGAGGTGAAGTTGCATGTTATCTCGTGATACCTCGTCTAATCGTTCATTCTCTATCGTTTTGATCGTTTTATTTATGGTTTTTGCGATGCCTACTCCGCTTGTGGAGACGAACATCAGTGAAACGGCTCGCACAGTGTTGACCAAGGGAATCGAGAATATAGCAAGCAAGGTTGTCATACGCAAGCATATTGTACCGGAAGGAATGCGATTAGCTGCGCTTTTCTCTGCCTTGTCCTTTCTGCTGGTTGCCATGATAAGAGCGACTTGGGGCTCCTTATCCGAAACACATCTTTCGTTCTACCCTCAAATTGCCCGCCGGCTGACCCGGCTGCTGCTCTCCCCTATTAAGATGACATCTGTATTCGTGTAGTCACCATCCCCCCCAAAGCAATCATTCATTTCATCCATTATGATGATCTATTTGTTATGACCCGATGAAGCTGGAAAATTTCGGCTGCTGCCCACCGGTTTATTTGTGTTTCCGGTAAGCGCTTATTCAGCTGATTTTATATAGTGTGAATCACGTTCTCTGTTCATTTGAAAAAAACGACAGCCGAAGGTCTATTTGATATTGCCTAAAATCGGCACTCATACGCACAATCGGTCTTCGCAAGCTCTTAGTAAGCTCTTCGCAAGCTCAATAACCAATCAAGAATATAAAAGCAGGAGGTTTAATAGATGACGATTCGTGAAACAGATCTCCCCGGAATCGGCAAGAAGTTTCAGGTGACTACAAGAAGCGGCGATAAGCTGGTTATTGTTGTTCATGATGACGGCCGGCGGGAATGCTATCACTTTGATCCTGAAAGTCCTGACGACACCCTTTCTCTTATTACGCTGGATGATGATGAGGCGCGGCTGGTCGCTGGCATTATTGGCGGGATGACCTACAAGCCGCGGGCGCTGGAGACCATTGAGGTCGCTCTTGATGACCTTATTATTGAATGGTACCGGGTAGATCCCGAGTATAAATGCGTGGGTAAAACAATCGGTGAGCTGAATGTCCGCCATATCTCGGGTGCGACCATAATTGCAGTTGTTGAGAAGCATCAGTCCAAGCAGATCAATCCTGGGCCGGAGGTGCGCATAAAAGCGGAAGCTACACTTGTTGTGGCGGGCGAGAGGGGGCAGCAGAAGCTTTTCAAAAACATTTTGATGAACGGATGTGATTGAACAGATGAACTATATCGTATTTGAAATTGGAATAGCGATCGGGCTAATTGCGCTCGCGGGCCTGTTGTCTGCCAAGCTGCGGTTCTCCGTTATTCCATTCTATATATTGGTCGGCATGGCGGTGGGGCCTCATTCCTTCGAAATTTGGCATATTGATCTGCGGTTCATCGAGAGCCAGCCGTTGATTGAATTTCTTGGGCGGATTGGAGTATTGTTTTTGCTGTTCTATCTAGGGCTTGAGTTCTCGGTAGGGCGGTTAATCAAGTCCGGCAAATCCATTGCTGTCGGGGGTACGATCTACATTCTCATCAACTTCACACTCGGTCTGATATTCGGGTGGGTCGCGGGATTTCCGCTGTTGGAGCTGCTTATTATAGCGGGTATTACAACCATTTCCTCCAGCGCCATTGTGGCCAAAGTTCTTGTGGATCTGAAGCGGACGGCCAACCCGGAGACAGAGATGATTCTTGGCATTATTATGTTCGAGGATGTATTCCTGGCGATCTATATTTCTATCGTCTCCGGTCTGGTGTTAAGCGGCTCCTCTTCATTCTGGGGTGTTGCGACATCTGCACTGATCGCGCTGGGCTTCATGCTGCTCGTGCTTGTAGTAGGGCGCAAGGCAGTTCCGCTGCTCAACCGGCTGCTCAATATTCGATCCAATGAGCTGTTCCTGCTCGTTATCTTCGCCATTCTGTTTATTGTTGCCGGGTTCTCCGAGACGATTCATGTTGCGGAAGCGATCGGGGCGCTGCTTGTCGGTCTGGTACTGGCGGAAACGGAGCATATGAAGCGGATCGAGTCTAAAATATTGCCCTTCCGTGATTTCTTCGGAGCGATCTTCTTCTTCAGCTTTGGGCTGACGATTGATCCGACGACACTTGGCGGCGCTGTATGGTTGTCGATTGCCGCGGTTGTACTGACCTTGATCGGGAATTTCGCGGCAGGCATGTGGGCCGGGCACAGCGCCGGATTGTCTGCCAAGGCATCGGTCAATATCGGTTTCACCATAGTGGCAAGAGGTGAATTCTCAATTATAATGGCCAATCTGGCCAAAGCAGGGGGCTTGCTGCCGATCGTACAACCGTTCGCAGCATTGTACGTGCTGATACTGGCGGTTCTGGGGCCGCTGCTCACGAAGGAGACCAAAGGGATATACAGTCTTATGAGCCGGGTATTCCGCTTTAAGGAGAAGCGAGTTCAGCCGAGTAAACGTTGAACCTTTACTGCCATCACAAGTTTGAACTTCATTCTAAACCGGGATCAGGTGAGGAGGAATTCACTATGAGACATGCAAAGGAAACGATGCTTTGGAATAGAGGAGCCGGGTTGCAGGCGGAGAGTGGGGCAGCCCGTGCCGCCATCGCACTGGCGCTGATGCTGAGCGCGCTGGTCTGGCTTGAAGGAGCGGGGGTCATGCTGAGCGCTGCCACCTATGTCATCGTGGCTGCCTTGGCCTTTGTTGCTGCTTGTTATTTATCGAATCGCTCATCCTCCACAAGGATGATGCAAATCAGCAGCATCTATGGCGATGAAATCGACGAAGCGGTGCGGCGGGCAATTAACCGTGAGGTGATAAGAGTTACGAGCAGGAGGGTGGGAGACGGCCAGATTCAGCACACGCTGCAGCTGGCGATCTATCGGCTTGAGGAGCTGGCGGTCAAAGATCTCATACAATCTATCGATCCTGATGCCGTAGTGTGTGTCATCCCGATTAACCGATGGAGGGAGCTCGGCGAGGGCGGATCGAAGCCGCGGCGCTCGGGCAGACTGCCCGGTGTATCCAAATATGGCAACAAATTATCGGATTGACAGGGATGTACTCCTGGCGAAGAGGCCTTCGAGAGCAGGCCTCTTTATTGTTGTTCAGCTTCAGGGGGAGATACGATCTCAGGGTGCGGGTCATCGAGCCACTTTTTCCCCCACGTATTCATCTCCGTCATTACATTGCGGAAGTCGATCCCTTTCTGTGTCAAGGAATACTCTACCGTT
The DNA here is from genome assembly GCF_019443105.1 of Paenibacillus oenotherae. Lineage (GTDB taxonomy): Bacteria > Bacillota > Bacilli > Paenibacillales > Paenibacillaceae > Paenibacillus_Z > Paenibacillus_Z oenotherae. The sequence continues at coordinate 3,507 of NZ_JAHZIJ010000022.1, read as the reverse complement.
ACCGGAGTAGTAGGGTATACCTGGCGGCTGATGATCCCATTGTTCAACAGATGTTTCAGTGTATCGGACAGCGCCTTGGAGCTGACATTATTTAATTGCCGCTGCAGCTCGTTGTATCGTTTCGTACCGGAGAATAGCTGTGTGAGGATGTGAAAGGACCATTTGCCGCCGAAAATATCCAATACCTTAGATACATGCGCGAGGCAGAGGCCTTCCTTGAAATCTTCCAATGCAGTTCACCTACCTTACATATAGTTAGTAAGTAAATATCAATTTACAACATATAAATATTTTTCGTACTTTACAGTATAAAGTAAAGGAATTAAAATAACAACGTGAGAACTAATCCTATATAATTGGAGGAGATTGAACCAATGGCGCAGGACTTTTTGACTGCTGTTAGTGAAAGACGCAGCATTTATACTCTTAGCAAAGAATCGACAATTTCGGACGAGCGTATCTTGGAGATTGTGCAGGAGACGGTTAAACATACCCCATCATCCTTTAACTCGCAGAGCTCAAGATTAGTTGTGCTTCTAGGGGAGCAGCATGACAAGCTATGGGATCTGACGACGGATATTCTGAAGGCTATCGTTCCTGCCGACCAGTTCGAATCGACGCAGCAGCGAATGGACGGATTCCGCAACGGATACGGCACAGTGCTGTTCTTCGAGGAGCAGGCAGTCGTAGAACAATTGCAAGCGGGCTTCCCGACCTATCAGGATCGCTTTCCGGTATGGGCGCAGCATGCGAGTGCCATGCACCAATTCGTTCTGTGGACGGCTCTTGAGCAGGAAGGACTCGGGGCGAACCTGCAGCATTACAATCCGCTTATTGATGAGCAAGTCAAGGCGGAGTGGAGCTTGCCGGCGAGCTGGCAGCTTGTAGCGCAGATGCCTTTCGGCAAGCCTACAGCACCAGCTGGAGAGAAAACATTCCAGCCGCTTGAAGATCGTATTAAGCTGTTCAAATAATAGCCGAACCTGCAAGCGGGGCTGTCTCTGCGGTCATTGACCAAGAGACAGCCCCGTTATGGTGCCCTAGAGAAAAGGTTGTACATGCACGACGATTCTGGCCTCGATCTCGGAGAAGAGACACGGAATGGTGGTATTGAGCGCCACGGCGAGCCGTTGTATATTCCTGAGGCTGACATTGCGCTCTCCCCGCTCGATCCCTCCAATATAAGAACGGTCCAGTCCTGCTCTGGCCGCCAATATTTCCTGACTGAATCCATTCTTTGTTCGAAGCTCCTTAACCCTCTTCCCAAAATCAATCTGGATATCCAACTGTAACCCTCCGGTGGAAAAAAGTGAATGAAGCCCTTATTCTTTAATCGGAATTTCACCGCGAAATTTGTAGATATATAACAGCTGACAGTTCTATTCTAGTAGAACGGTACGTAAAGTCCGTAGACTTACTTGAAAATCCCCTTCTATAATACCTTTATATGGATTTATAAGCTTTTATAAGGAGGATATTATCAAGATGGGCAAGGGGAAGGGCATATTCCGCAAGAGAGTGGCAGCATTTGCATTGGTACTGTATGCTTCAGTTGCATTAGTATCGGCCGGCATCGCTTCCGCTGAAGGGGAAGGTACGGATATTAATTGGGTAGAGGGAACCGGGCAGCAGGTGCAGCTTGGTAAAGTAGCGAGCTTCAATCTTACAACGGATTTCGTGTTTCTGGATGGACCGAATACAGTGAAATTCGAAGAACAGTACGGAGACATTCCGACTGGAAGAGAGATTGGATCGATCTTCCCTATGGATCAAGAGCAGAACTGGGTCGTCTACTTCGAATATGAAGAATCCGGCCATATCGCAGATGAAGAGAAGAATGAGATTGATGCGGACGCACTGCTGGAAAGCTATAAGAACGGCAATGAGGAAGCGAACAAATCGAAGGAGGCAGCCAACCAACTGTTCGTTGACGGCTGGGACATACCGCCTGTGTACTCCGATAAGCTGCACAGCTTGAAATGGTCCTTGCTTCTTCATACAGGGGCGAATGAGCCGCTCATTAACTACAATGTCCGGCTGCTGACTCGCGAGGGCTATATCTCCGCGATTCTTGTATCCGATCCGGAGCATCTGGCTGCGGACATCGTAACCTTCGAAGAGCAGGTGCTTCCTAAGCTTACTATAGTTGAAGGACAGCGATATGCGGATTTCAATGAATCGACCGATAAGGTGGCAGAGTACGGGCTGACTGGACTTATTCTGGGCGGCGCAGGACTCGCTGTAGCGAAGAAATTCGGGCTGCTGCTTATTATCAAGAAATTCTGGTACCTGATTGTGGTTGGTATTGTCGGACTTGGTTCCTTCATCTGGAAGAGGGTTCGTTCTCTCTTCGGAAGGCGTCAAGCGCCAGGACATCATACGGAATCCAATTCACCTGATAATCAGGCTTAATCAGTCTGGAATAGTTGGAGCAAAGAACCTCTGTACCCGCTGCTACTGCTATGTGGGGCCGGAGGTTTTCTGCTTGGTTGTGCATGCCCGGATATGAGGCGGCGAATGAGATTTCAATTCATGGGAATGAAGTGGTGGGTACTGCGGAAATGGTATATGATAGAGGGTAAAGTAAGCAGAAAACAGGTGTGTATGACGTGATGAGTATATCTGATCTAATAGCTTATATGACAGAAGACAATTTGAAGCAGATGCTGGAGCAGTACCGATCCTTCGGACCGCTGCCAGGCATTCTTCTGACCTTTATGAAATCGTTTATTCCGCCCCTGCCTACAATTGTTATTGTTGGTGTGAATGCGGCTGTATACGGGTTGTGGCTTGGCTTTCTCTATTCATGGATCGGTATGGTATGCGGCTGTATGGTTACTTTCCTCATTGTACGCCGGATTTCCGGCCATCCGTATCTGGAGCGCTGGGCTCAGAAGCCCAAGGTGAAGAAGAGCATGGTATGGGTGCAGCGCAATGCATTCAGTTATGTGTTCCTGCTCAGTATATTTCCGGTCGGACCGTTCGTTGTCATTAATATGGCCGCGGCAATTGCACGCATGCGGGTTCGTTCCTTTATGATTGCGATTCTGTTCGGCAAAGCGATTATGGTATTATCCGTATCCTTCATTGGACATGATCTTACAAGGTTTATCCATAACCCGCTGGAACTGATCTATGTCGTCATATTCATCGGCTTGTCGCTATGGATCAGCAAGAGAATCGAACTGAAGTTTACGAAAAAACCAGTTGAAGCGGAAGAGGGAAACGGGCTGAATCCGTGATGTGCGGGAGCAGTGTTTGCTTATAAAGCATGCCTGGCACTGCAGCCGTATTGCACAATAAGAAGAACCTTCGATTTCACGATTCGTGAAGTCGAAGGTTCTTCTTTACTTATTCAGAGATTGAATTGTTGAATTGCTTCTTACTTGCCGATGCGAGCGAAAGGAACGGTCAGAAGGTCAGTGTCGCCCCACTCTTTCGGAGAGTTGGATTCGCTTACTCCTGGCGTGTCGGAAGTCGCCGGATCGTTAGGGATGGAATCTACAG
>NZ_JAHZIJ010000021.1 GCF_019443105.1 Paenibacillus oenotherae | reverse complement strand
ACATACAACGCTCGTTCAGAAACCCCGCTTTTGTTCATAAAAAGTCGTGGCCCACTGCTTCTACGAGAATCCGTGTACAGCGAATTGCCGCTCTCTATAGGTAAGCTAACTCTTTGCAAAATTTCTGCTGTTGAAGACGAAATACCTGCCAAGGTGCAGGTATTTCGCCATATTTGCCTCAATTGGCCCTTTCTCCCGCTACATTCCTGCACTTATGCAGGCATTGCATCATCCACGGTCTCTTTTAACCGGAATGCCTGCGCTTACGCAGGCATTCCTTCTCGGCTGCAGCCGGCCGCCGACGCCATGCAAAGACAACACCACGCCTCCCGCTGGAAAATATACCTGCGGTACGGTGCGCGGTGTCGCGATGCGATGCTGCAATACGGTGCGATGCGATACGATACGATGCTGCGTTGCCATGCAATGCGATTCCACCACATGGGGCGGGCGAATATACCTGCGAAACGGCAGGCTTTCTCTCCATTTCGGCCTGTTGAAGACGAAATACCTGCCAAGGTGCAGGTATTTCGCCACATTTGCCTCAATTGGCCCCTTCTCCCGCTACATTCCTGCACTTATGCAGGCATTGCATCATCCAAGGTCTCTTTTAACCGAAATGCCTGCGCTCACGCAGGCATTCCTTCTCGGCTGCAGCCTGCCGCCGACGCCATGCAAGACAACACCACGCTACTCGCTGCAAAATGCGTGCGGTACGGCGCTGCGACGCGGTGCCGTTAGAGGAGCTTAAAGGGCTATTCCATAAGTCATGAACATGACAGGAATAGCCCCTGGCTTTAACTATGAATGTTCCCGCTGTAACCAACAGTGCGGTACACATAAATCTTCGTCCGGTATAAATCATTGCATGTTATAATGCGCTCCGGCCGCCAGCCGGGAAGAGCGAAGCAGACGCTAATGACCCGGGCACCCGGCTTCAGCCGTTCATTGAAAGCCAAGTTTAACCGTTCCATCGCTCCCGGGTATAAGTAACACAAGACGACATCCGCCCGTTCATACGAGTAGGTGTATATATCCCCGCGATTGAACGTTATGATTCCTCTTAAAGCGGACTTTCGCGACAATAGCAGACGAACACTAAGCCGGGACACCCATAGCGGTACCGGGGAATTCTCGATTCCGATCAGTTTCTGGCAGGAACAATGGCGGAGCACATGGAGCGCCAGCGTCCCCCAGCCAGAGCCTGCCTCCACAATGATACCGCCCTTCTCCAGCCGGTTAATCTCGTTCGATACCGCATAGCGTACAATTGCCGAGGAGGGCATGGGGGAGATCCCATTCCTCCAGCTCGCATATACAATCGAGAGTACCGCAAGCAGTACCACCACTACAAATAAAAGAGATATCGCATTATAAAGGGAAATCATCATCGCTGTCTTCCCTTCTCAGCACTCATGAATCAGCGTTTATTGGGAATGATTCGTTACCGCAGCGGAAGAAGAGGCCGCGGCCGATTCCCCTTTTTGCAGTTGATACATTTTGTAATATCTGCCTTCAAGCGCCATTAGCGCATCATGATTGCCCCGCTCCACAATTTCGCCACGATGCAGCACGAGAATTTGATCGGCATCACGTATCGTTGACAGCCTGTGCGCGATAACCAGAGTCGTCCGGCCTTCACTGACGACCTTCAGCGCCTCCTGAATCAGCCCTTCCGTCTCACTGTCGATACTAGCCGTCGCTTCATCAAGAATCAGGATAGAAGGATCGTAGGCGAGCGCTCTGGCAAAAGAAATCAGCTGCCGCTGTCCCGCAGACAGCGTACTGCCCCGCTCGACTACCTGCTCGTCATAACCATTAGGCAGCTGCTCAATGAAAGTCGATGCTCCAACCTCCTGAAGTGCGCTGCGCACACGCTCGAATGAAATATGCTCATTGTAGAGGCTGACGTTGAATTTGATATCTCCGGCAAAAAGGTACGGATCCTGCAGCACAATGCCCATATGCTTGCGCAGCGCCTGCTTGGACATGGATGCCGTATCCATCCCGTCAATCGTAATTTTGCCTTGCCCAGGCTCATAGAAGCCAAGGAGCAGATTCACAATCGAGCTTTTGCCGGAGCCTGTATGTCCGACAAGCGCGACCGTCTCCCCTTTGCGCACCTCGAAGGAGATACCGCTTAGCACATTCTCCCCTGCCTTATAGGCAAAGCTCACATTATCGAACTTCACAATGCCTTCGGGACGGGCCACACCATCGGTCTTCGCGACCTCAGTGCCCTCCATATCCATAATTGCAAACACCTTGTCCGCAGCTACAAAGGCTCTCTGCGCATTCGTCAGCTGATCGAATATCCCGATAATAGGATGGAAGATCCGCCCCAAGTAATCGATAAAAGCATAGAAAACGCCGAATGAAATAGCAGACTGCAGCGATTGAAAGCCAAAATACCAAATGACCAAAGCAGTAACCAGGCTGCCGATTGTACCTACAATATTACGCGAGGACAGAGAGAATACGCGGAACTGTTTGATCTGATTAATATAACGCTCATCATTAAGCACCTCAAACTCTTGCAGCGTCTTGCTCTCCCGGCGAAAGGCTTGAATAATAGGCATAACGGCAATGGATTCATTGATCATAGCGTTCATATCGCTGAGACGTGCGCGCATGATGCTGATGAATCCCTTCGAATATTTCAGATGGATGATCATAATGATGGCGAACATCGGCGGCAGCAGCAAGCAATACAGCGCAAGCTTCACATCCAGCACAAATAGTGCTACATAAATACCTGTCAGCTGTATGAAGCTCACGACGAACGTAGCCATAAAGCTCATAAACAGGTCGCGTACCGCCTCTGTATCATTGGCAATTCTCGAAACAACTCCGCCAATCGGAGTATTGTCGAAATACCGGAGCGGAATCCGCTGAATGTGCCTCATCAGATCCATACGCATGTTTTTAATAATTTGGAGAGCCGTTGACTGCAAAATATAGGCTTGCAGGAAATTGCCGATGCTGGCGACCAGCAGCAGGCCCATATAAAAGGCAAGCAGCACAAGCACCGATGACAGCTCCCCGGTATCCTTGGACAGATGCTGATCAATGATCGTCTTCGTAATATACGGACCGCCAAGCTCAGCGCCAACCGCACAGCACAGAATCAGCAGCGCGCCAATAATTCTAAATTTATAGACGAGAGCATACCCGAGTAGTCTTCTCGCCGTCGATTGCTTGGGCATAATGGAGCCTCCTAAAAGTTTTGCGAAGCATTACTTCCTTGAATCTGCATCGCAGCAAAACTCGCTTCGTAAGCATAGGCTTCGTTTTGCGAAGCATTACTTCCTTGAATCTGCATCGCAGCAAAACTTGCTTCGTAAGCATAGGCTTCGTTTTGCGAAGCATTACTTCCTTGATCCTGCATCGCAGCAAAACTCGCTTCGTTTTGCGATGCTACTCTTCCAGACTCGCTTCCATCTGCTGGCGCTCCCATTGCTGCTTGTACCAGCCGCCAAGCAGCATGAGCTGCTCATGCGTGCCTTCCTCAACAATGCGCCCTTCATCCAGCACGATAATCCAGTTCGCATGCGCTACTGCGGATAAGCGATGGGTCGTAATCATCGTCGTTCGGCCTGCACGCTCCTGGCGGATATGATGGAGAATCCGGCTTTCCGTCCGTGCATCTACCGCTGACAACGCATCATCAAGCAGCAGCAATTCCGAATCGATGAGCAGTGCCCGGGCAATCGCCAGACGCTGCTTCTGCCCGCCAGACAGCATGACGCCGTTCTCACCGACAATCGTCTCAAGACCCTCCGGCATGCCAGCAATATCCGAGGTGAAGGAGGCCATCTCTACTGCCCTTTCAATCTCCTCATGCGATGCATCCGGCTTGCCGAGCGCAATGTTCTCACGAATGGTTTTGGACAGCAGCAGATGCTCCTGCGGCACGTATGCGATCCAGCTTTTTATCCGATCCAAAGCAATTTGCTCCACAGGAATATCAGCGAAGTACAGCTGTTCCCGATCAACGGTATACTGGCGCAGCAGCTGCTTCAGCAGCGTACTCTTCCCACTGCCTGTCCTCCCTACAACGCCCAGTGTCTCCCCTCTCTCCAACCGCAAAGAAATCTGCCGGAGACTTGGTTGGCTCGCTCCAGGATAAGTGAAGGTCAGCCTCCTCATCTCAATGGAAGAAAGAACGGCCACTTCGGCAGGCGTTGCCGGGTCCTCCAGATCCGGTGTCTGAGCCTCCGTCGTTGCCAAACGGTCTGCGGATGCGCTTCCGCGCTGGAGCACGTTAATGAACTCACCGAAGGAGATCATCGGCCAGATCAGCATGCCGAGATAAATATTAAAAGATATCAATTGTCCAAGTGTAATCTGGCCATCCAATACAAGATAAGCGCCATAGCCGATCCCGATGGAGTAGCTCACGCCAACAATGAGTGAAATAACGGGCTGGAACAGCGCATTCAGAACGGACACACGCTTATTCTTGTTCATGACCTTCGAGGTCACTTTGTCAAAGGCAGCCAGATCATGCTCCTCCTGCACATAGGAACGAATAACCCGAATACCCGATATGGATTCCAGCGCATGATCATTCATTTGGCCGAAAGAAGCTTGGGCTTCAAGAAAACGGATTCTGACGCCCTTGCCCAGCTTGCTGATGACCCAGGCCAGGAAAGGCAGCGGTATCAGCGCCGCAAGCATTAGTTTGTAGCTGATAAGAGAGATCATAGTAACAATAACGACAGATGCGCCGACAAGCGTATTTACCAGTGTCATGACACCATAGCCAGCCGTCTGGCCGATCGCCAGAATGTCATTGGTAGCAAGCGCCATCAATTGTCCCGTACTGTTGCGCTGGTAGAAGGACGGCGTCATTCTGGTCAAATGGGCGAGCAGCCGCCCTCTAAGCAGCTTCTCGATCAGCGCGGAGTTGCCGAACAAGGTTGTAATCCAGACATAGACCATTACATAGAGCAGCAAGGACAGGCCTATGAGCAGCAGCACGGTCTGGCTCAAGCCGGAGGAGGTCAAATCTCCATTGCGAATATGATCTACTATATTGCCAATCAACTTGGGAGGTATAATTGTAAGCAGACTAACCGCCGTCATCAAACTGATTGCCAGCGCATAGCTGCCCCATCTCTCTCTGAAAAACCACTGCAGCCGAGTCACAAAGGACAAGACCCTCACCTCTTTCCTTCTCACGATTAAGATACAAAGATATTTTACAGTTCCTTCCGAATGAAGTCTACGCGAACAAAATGTAACGATTTTGACAAGCCGCCGGCGCATACCTGCGAAACGAAACAGGACCGGGCCTTCCCCCTTGAGAGGATACCCGGTCCTGTCCTATTTACGTATGAGTGTGACGGCAGCTCTGCAGCCCGTCATGCCTGCTATATATTGAAACCCTCTATCGGGCCGCATAAGCAGCCTGTGCAGCGGTGGAGTCCGGCTTCACGCGGTGCTCCGGAATTTTATTATTGGCAATGATTTCACCGAAAGGACTAATAAACGCCCTCGCATCCCCGGTTTCCTCCGGACGGCGAAGCGGCAGCCTGGGGAAGAGCAGCTCCGCTGTCCGGTAAGCTTCCTCGAGGTGAGGATAGCCGGAGAGGATAAACGTCTCAATGCCGAGCGCCGCATACTCCTTCATTCGGGCAGCCACATTGTCCGCACTGCCGACCAGCGCCGTCCCTGCCCCTCCGCGAACGAGCCCAATGCCTGCCCACAGATTGGGACTGATCTCCAGCTTGGAGCGGTCTCCCTTATGAAGCTGAGACATCCGCTTCTGCCCCTCCGAATCCATTCTGGCGAAAATGCTCTGCGCCGACGCAATTGTCTCCTCGTCCAGATGCGCAATCAGCTCATCCGCCGCCTGCCACGCCTCTTCCTCCGTCTTGCGCACAATGACATGCAGCCGAATTCCGAACCGCAGCGTCCGCCCCTTCGCAGCCGCCAGCTGGCGCATCCGGTTAATCTTCTGCTCCACCTGTGCAGGCGGCTCGCCCCATGTCAGATAGACATCAACATGATCAGCGGCAACATCCATCGCCGCATCGGACGATCCCCCGAAATATAGCGGCGGATAAGGCTTCTGCACAGTTGGATACAGCACCTGTCCTCCCTCTACCCGTATATGCTCGCCTTCGAAGTCAACCGATTCCCCATCCAGCTCACGACGCCACACGGACAGAAATTCATCAGTGAGCTTGTAACGCTCGTCGTGATCCAGAAACAGGCCGTCCCCCGCCAGCTCCACAGGATCGCCTCCGGCTACAACATTAATGAGCAGCCTTCCCTTCGAGAAACGATCCAGTGTAGCCGCCATCCGCGCGGCGAATGTCGGCGTCGTAAGGCCCGGGCGCAGCGCAACGAGAAACTTCAGCCTCTCCGTTGCCGGCACAAGTGTAGAAGCGACTACCCACGCATCCTCGCAGGATCGGCCTGTCGGCAGCAGCACCCCGGTGTAGCCTAATTCATCAACAGCTTGAGCGATTTGCCTGCAATAATTATAGCTGACTGCTCTCGCACCCTCATTTGTACCCAAATAACGACCATCACCATGCGTGGGAATAAACCAAAACAGCTCCACGCCCATCCCTCCTCCAGCCATCTCATATCGTTGTAACGGAAGTTATCCGCCCTCGCTCGCTCCCTACAGCAGCCGCTTCCACACCGGCTTCATTAGCCGCACCTGTCGAATCCGTTGTATGGAGTCCTGTCTCCCCGAGGAATAGAATAATCCCTAATATTCCGATTGATTTTATATGATTTATTTACTATGATAGCTAATAATTCCTGTATGACAACCATCAGTTTCCTTGGTTTTGACGCTTAACCAACATTTCATGCCGTTTTTGTTGTTTATATTCAAAATTAGGCTGCGAAGCGGTGTGGTTTGTTGAGGAGAATTCGGGAGCGTTGTTGAGTTCTGAGTTCTGAGTTCTGAGTTCTGAGTGCTAAGTCTGAGCTCTGAGTGCTAAGTCTGAGCTCTGAGTCTGAGTGCTTCAGAGGATTGCAGAGCATGCGCCATTTTGTCGGAGAATCGGTATCATTCGTAATAGTGTTGGTTGGATGGGGATAGGAGGTTATGGGTAATGACAGACGGTCAAACGGTGGATCGCCGTGTTCGCCGCACGCAAGGGATGATAATCGATGCTTTTCTGTCTCTTTGCCAGGAGAAGGAATTCGGTGACATTATTATTAAGGACATTACAGAACGCGCCAATGTGAACCGTTCCACGTTCTATGCGCATTATGAGGATAAGGAGGATCTGCTGAACAGAATAACGAATGAAAAGCTGTCGGCGCTGACCCGGTTATCCCGCGAGCAGGCAACGCCTTATGAGCCTGGCCCCGATACACTGGATCCTTACTATGTCGCGCTGTTCGAGCATCTCGCAGACAACAAGCTGTTCTATAGCGTCATTCTGGGGAAGATGAACAACACTCTTTTCGCAGACAAAATGACCGCAGCGATCCGCGAGAGCCTTCACATCCGCATCTCCAGCATGAACAAGGAGCAGAAGCTGCTTGTTTCGCTCGATATTTTGCTTGATTACGCCAGCTTCTCGATTCAAGGCATCCTTACAAAATGGCTCGCCCAGCAGTCGATCCATTCCCCCCGGCATATGGCCCTCCAACTCACCCGGCTGTCGCTGCTCGGCATCTACAAGGCCACAGGAATAACGGAGCGGTGATAGCACTTCCCGGCAGTATCTTTCCAAACACAAAACAGCGACAGGGCATCCTCTCGGCAGCAGCGTGGGGAGAGATGACAGAGATGAAGGAGATGACAGTCAAAGCCTGCGTAAGTGCAGGAATTTCGGTTAAAAGAAGCCGGAGGCCTTGCAATGCCTGCGATGATGCAGGAATATTAGGCAAAATTAGCCGGATGGAGGAAAACACGTCGAAATACCTGCGCTTTGGCAGGCATTAGGTCCTCAGCAGGCTGGAGTGGGAAGAAAACCTGCTATTTTGCATTTTTGCAGGCATGATGGTTTGACCGCCGACGTGTAACCGAGCAGCACCGCGGGCCACGCTTGCACCGTGCGCCGAAAGGCGCGCACGATGCGGAATCGCGGTGCGCACTTTATGGAATCGCCAGGCCCGAGGCTGTGCTGTTCAACAGCCTGGTCGGGGAGCTCATCCCCCGGCCCAGCAGCCCGGCTCCGAACCCTAGCGCCGAACTCCGGCTCCGAACTCCGAATCCGAACCCCGAATCCGAACTCCGGCTCCGAACCCCGGAGCCGAACCTGCCCCCGCCCTTAATCCGGGCGATGGCCTAAGCGGATGCGGGCGGCTCCTTCCGCCGCCTCTTCCAGAAGCGGCTCCGCTCCGCTCAAAGCCTCTTCAAGCGTCATCGGCCGGTTCATAATACTGACGACCGCCGTTACCCCATGGTCGTACAGGCTCTCAATGCCGGTGCCGATAGAGCCCGCCAGGATGATGACAGGCACGCCGTATTTGCGGGCAGCATGGGCAACTCCGCAAGGCGTCTTGCCGCGTGCCGTTTGGAAATCAACCTGGCCCTCGCCCGTTATGACAAGATCGGCATCCCGAACAGCGGCATCCAGCCCCATAACCCGGGCAATGATGGATACCCCTGATTCCAGCTTGCCGTTCATGAAGGCCAGGATTGCGCCTGATAATCCGCCCGCAGCACCCGTACCTGGAATGTTATGCAGGGCGATTCCTTGCTCACGCTGGATAACATCTGCGAAATTATTCATGCTGCGATCAAGCCGTCGAACGGCTTCCGGCGCGGCTCCCTTCTGTGGCCCGAATACAACCGATGCCCCGCTTGGGCCAACGAACGGATTGTCCACATCGCAAGCAACTATAAACTCGCACTCCGATATGCGCGGGTCCAAGCCCGCGGTGCGGATCTCTGCGATGGCCTCCAACTGTCCGCCGCCAAAGCCTACGGATTGACCAGCTTGATCCAATAGCTGGATGCCCAGCGCCTGAAGCATCCCTGCTCCGCCATCATTGGTCGCGCTCCCCCCGATGCCGAGTATAAACTTGCAGCAGCCATGATCCAGCGCCGCCAGGATGAGCTGTCCAAATCCATAAGTCGTTGTTACAAGCGGGTTCCGTTCATGGGGAGCAAGCAAATAAAGACCCGCGCACATTGCCATCTCGATAATACAGGTGGTTCGGTCGCCCAGTATGCCGAATCCGGACTCTATATCCCGGCCTAATGGATCCTTGACGGTCGTCTTGATCAATTGCCCCTCTGTTGCCTCAATCAAACATTCCAGCGTCCCCTCCCCGCCATCAGCCATCGGAATAACGACGGTGACGCTTTCTGGAAAGGCCCGCTTAACGCCCCTTTCGATTGCAAGGCCCGCTCTCTTCGCTGACAGGCTGCCTTTGAATGAATCTGGTGCAATGACAATTTTCACCTGTATATCCTCCTTCGACAAAACCTCCACCGCGCGCAGCTCCCAGCGGCGCTGTTCCGCTGCATGACGGTGGTCGGTCCGCGCCCTCGTCATCATCACAATCCACGAACGAACGATCACATCTGCACACATCTATTGAACATTATAGAGATCACTCCAGCACAAAGAAATAGGGGAGCAGCATAAAGCCGCTCCCCTTCTCCTGACGCTAACCTGCGCTGTCTCAATCAAATCTCCAGCAGCTCAAGCTGAGGCTGCCGAACTGATAGCTGCGGTGCAGCAGCGCAGCCTTCCTGCTCCTGTCTCCGGTTCCCATCGCCAGCAGAAGCGGGATGAAGTGCTCCGGCGTAGGTACCGCTTCTCTCGCATGCGGCGCCAGCTGCTCGTATTTGATCAACGATTCCACATCCCATGCCAGCAGCTTCTCCTGCAGCCATCCGTCAAACTCTGCCGCCCATTCATTAATGCCGGACGCGCCCCAATCGAGCCGCCGCAAATTATGGACGGTTCCTCCGCTCCCGATGATCAGAATATCCTGTTCACGAAGCGCGGAAATGGCCTTGCCGATCCGATATTGCTCCTCATTGGACAGATACCGATTGACCGACAGCGCGATGACCGGAATATCCGCTTCGGGATACATCAGATGCAGGACGACCCACGCGCCATGATCCAATCCTCTTTCTGTATCAATCGCTGCCGGAATGTTCTGCTCCTGGAATAACGATTGAATCTCCTTCGCCAAGTCTGGAGTACCGGCCGCCGGGTATTGCACCTGATACAATTCCGGTTGGAATCCGGAGAAATCATAGATCGTTTCATACGATTCCGCACCTGATACCTGCTGCTCGCTGCTCTCCCAATGAGCGGAGAACAGGACGATAGCCTTCGGCTTTGGCAGCCCGGCTGCAAGCTCCTTCAAAAAATCTGTATAAGCGTGATTCTCTATTGCCAGCGACGGAGCGCCGTGCGCGATAAAAAAGGAGGGTAACATATTCAGACTCCTTCCTCTCATTCCATATTTGTTTACTGCCCATCTGTGATCGATCGGAACAGTTATTTTTTGGCGATGAGCTGATCGACTCCGACTCCACGTTCATCCGCAATGGTGAAGTAGGCAGCCAATGCAATCAGCGCAAGATCCAGCTCATAACCCGCCATTCCATCGGTTCCAAGCAGGCCGCCCTCCAGCTTCGCAGTGAAGATTGCCCCGAGAAGCAGGATGATAAAGGCTGCCGAGAAGTACCGCGTTGCAAACCCGGCAATTAGTGCGATACCGCCGATCAATTCGAGGAAAGCAACGATATAAGCGACAAATTCCGGGATGCCGATACTGCCGAACCACCCCGCTGTATTGCCAAGCCCCATCTGAAATTTCGAAATCCCGTGCGCCATGAACAGAATCCCCAGCAACACCCGCATCAACGTTACAACTACTTTTGTCTTCATTATCTGCTAACACTCCTTCATTAAATCGATCCATTATTGTGAAATTATCCTTTTGCACCTTGATCATTAATCCATCTGCTAAGCTCCAAAAGTTATATAATAAATATATTATATTCATATAACAAAACCAATGGACCAAAAAAGAAGCACTACATCTGCAGGCTCACCTCCTTAAAAAGTATTCTTATAGCGAACTTTAGTTCATATATAATAACAATAATTTATCACTTGCCGTGTAGAGTGTCAACCTTCTTTTTGGTATTATGAATATCATGTATCTATTGCCAAACCGAGGAGTTGTTAACGAATGGATATCGGGGCTGCGATCCGCTCTATTCGCAAGCGCAAGGGACTGACCATTCCCCAGCTATGTGAAGGAACCGGTCTTTCCAAAGGATTCATAAGCAATGTCGAGAATAACAAAACCTCTCCCTCCATAGCTACTCTTGAGAGCATTGCCGCCTTTCTCAAGGTTCCTCTGCCGTACCTGCTGCTGCGCAAAGAGCAGCGCATGGACGTCGTGCGACGGGATGAGCGCAAACATACGACAACCGGCAAGGAGAAGCTGAAGGTCGAGCATCTGTCTGCCGAAGGCGGGCTGCGCATGATGATCGTGGAGTCTCCGCCAGGCTCATCCACCGGCGACCCCCATGCCCACGAAGGGGAGGAATGCCATTTTGTACTGAAGGGAAGAATATTGGCGGAGCAAGGCGAGGATTCAGCAATTCTGGAGGAGGGCGATGCCTTCAGCTGGAATGCCAGCGTACCTCATAAAGTAACCAATATTGGCGATCAGCCCGCATTAGTGCTTATCTCCGTCTATAGAGAAGTTCATTCCGACGATGTCATGTAACTGCAGGTTGATATAGCAGAGGCCTTCCCGTTGCCAAACCAATGGCTGAGAAGGCCTCTTTATATGCGTATAATTCCGCCTAGGGCAAGCGATAAATAGCGAACGGCTCGCCATAACGGCAGGGGCTGCTAATAGCATCCAGCTCTTCTTGCAAGCCTTCCGGCTCAAGGGAGATAGACAGGCTCTTCAGATTATCCTGAAGCTGACCCGTCGAGGTCGCACCCACAATAACGGTCGCAACCGCAGGCCTGTCCATCAGCCAGGCCAGCGACAGCGCGCTCGGCGTATGTCCGTAAGCCTCCGCCAGCTTGCTCGTCTGCTGTCCCAGAGCAATGGTTCGCTCATCAAGGAATCTGTGGAAGTTCTGATCCTTATCGGCCCTGGATCCGGACGGCACCTCGCCTGTGGAGCTGTATTTGCCGCTAAGAATGCCTCCTGCCAGCGGAAAATACGGGATGATGCCGACACCTTGATCCAGACACATCGGCACAAGCTCAAGCTCAGGCGTGCGATCTGCGAGCGAATAGCTGGATTGTGTGGCGATAAACCGATTAAGCCCGAGGCGATCACTAATCCCTAGCGCCTTCATCAGTTCCCATGCCGCATAATTCGAGGCGCCAATATAGCGAACCTTCCCTGAGCGGATCATATCCTCCAATGTGCGCAAAGTCTCTTCAAGCGGTGTATAGGGGTCAAAGGTATGAATTTGATACAGATCGATATAATCCGTGTTCAGCCGCCTCAGGCTGTTCTCCAGCTCCAACTGCAAATGGTAACGGGATGAGCCTCGCTCATTAGGACCCCTGCCCTTCACCAAGCCAGCCTTCGTTGCCAGCACAACCCCGTGGCGCTTGCCTTCCAGAGCGCGGCCGATAATCCGCTCCGATTCCGTATTCGCATATATATTCGCCGTATCGATGAAATTGATGCCGCTGTCTATCGCATGGTGAATAATCCCTGTAGAAGCGGCCTCGTCAGCCCTTTTCCCAAAGGCATTCGTACCTAATCCCAATGCGGATACTTGAAGTCCGCTATTGCCAAGATGACGATACTTCATATTGAACATCCTCCTCTAAATGAATCCTTATCAAGAAGCCTCAGGCAAGGAAGACCTCCTGTACCACAGCAGCATGCCAAGCGAACATAAACAGACAATGAACAAAAGGCCGTATATGTGCTGGTATGCCTTAACGAGCGGAGAAAACCGCTGCTCATGAAGCAAGATTCCGCACAGAGCGACCGATATTGAGCCGCCGAAGAACTGAACCAGCTGCATGAATCCCATGCCTGAGCCGATCTGCACGCGAGGGAGCGCGAGTGACGTCTCGTTGTTCAATGACGCGATTGTCGCCGAGAAAGCAGGAGAGAAGAACAGATAGCCCCCGATAATAATTGCTGGCGATACTGCGAGCTCCAAGGAAAAGAAGGCCAGCACAGCGGCAAGTATAATGTGCCCTAACAGCAGGAACCGGACATTCCCATAGCGGTCGATCCACCGTCCCACAAACCTGGAGAGAACAGCAGAGAGAATAGCGCCAGGGGCAATCATCAAGCCGATGCTCAGTGCCGACTGCTGGAACAAATGCGCCAGCACAAGCGGCATAAGGAACAAGTTCCCCAGATTAAGGACGAGTATGCAGAAGCCAACGAGCAGCAGCTTCCTGTACCCCGCCTTCTTCAACAGCTCAGGATTGATGAACGGATCCTTCCCTCTTCTCAGATGCCATGCATGTGCGGCAAAAGAAAGGACGCTGATTGCCAGCCACAAAACGGACAAATGTGTAACGGCCGTAAGCAGTGTTGCCGCATTAATGACGGTTAGTGCCGCGCCCGGAATATCGAAGCTGGACGCTTCAGGCTTCTCTTGCGGCAGCAGGCGCACAAGAACGGGAAGAATGACCAGCACAAGACACGTAACGGCAAAAAGCCCATTCCATCCGAAAAACTCGCTGATGGCTCCGCCGACAATCGGCCCAAGCCCGAACGCCATCGCGCTGCCTGCCGAGATCATTGCAATTGCCCTGCCCCGCCGCTCAATCGGGATGTACCTGCTGGCCAGAACCAGCCCAAGTCCCGCCATGGAGCCCGCACCTGCCGACTGCATAATTCTGGCTGCCAGCAGAATGTGAAATTCATGGGCGAAGATGCCGAGGAAGGAGGAAAGCCCAAGCACAATAAGCCCTACGATAAGCAGTCTTCGAATCGAGACCACATCCGACAACCGGCTGTAGATGACCGTAGATAGCGCGTATCCGATCGAGTAGCTGGATATAATCCATGACCCCAGATCTTCCGTAATATGAAGTTCCTGAATAATGCTTGGAATCGATACATTAAACATTGTGGTGTTCATAACAATAAGAAACAAGCCAAAGGTCCATATCGGCATTACAAGTCTGTCATTCATAAATCACCAGACACGCCTTTCGAGATGTATGTTTTCGTTAGTGGTAAAGCGTATAAGAATAATATAAGTTATTCTGCGCCAAATCAACACTTGAACACCGTTCCTGCACATCTGTTCAGCGAAGGGTACTAATAGAAGTTAGTACTAGGAGGCTACTAAAGGGGGAATTATAATGACAGTAAGAAAGAACAGAGGGGTAGTGACTTCGATGCTTCAGCTAGGTGCGATACGAACCGGCTTTGTACTGGGTATTTCGTTATTGCTTGCAGCCATTATCTATTTCTTCGCAGCCAATTGGGGCGGTCTGGACCGTGTAGAGCGAATCTTTGCTTCAGCCGGGCTGGTCGCACTGTTCTACGGCGCATCCTATGCCCTGTCCAAATTCCGGTCGATGCTTGGCCATCATACCTTCCTATCCGCGCTGCTTCTTGTCGGGGGCTGTATTTCCTTCGGCGCGGCAGTCGCTCTGCTCGGGCAAATCTATAATTCACATGCCGACAGCTACAGTCTATTCCTTGTATGGGCCATCCCCGCCCTATTATTCGCAGGGATTACACGATATCACCCTTTTTACCTGCTGTCCTATGTGCTGATTCATTTGACGCTGTGGTTCTACTTCTTTCCTTCATCCATGCCCGTGAACCATAGCGAAGCTGCGCTTCTAACCATTGGCGGCTTATTCGCCATTATCAATCTGATCCTCTTTATTCTTACAGAACGCTATATGGGGACATCCTCGCCGCTGAAGTTCATAAGCTTCATCGTTCTTCATACTTCTCTGCTGCTGATGACCAACTCGTTCGTGTACGAAAACGCGGGGCCGTGGATGAATTTGATAGGTGTGTCAGCAATCATTGCAGGGTTCTACTATTTCACCCGCGTCCGGCTGAGCAAGACTTACCTTGCGGTCAATGCCTTGGCGGCGTCCGCATTCGCGATCTTTAAATTCATCGAGCTGGCAGTCAGACATGCCTCTACCGCCTTTTTCTTCTACGGACTGGTCTTTGTCGCACTGCTGCTCGCGGGCAATGTGTTCTTCTTCCGCTACTTGAATAAGATGGGCCAGGACGACGACGGACACCCTCTCGATGCTGAACATGAACAGTCCGCTAAGAAAAAGCCTCGCCGCCGCTCCGACGGGAATGTTGCCGCGGTCGTATCCATCATCGTCACCGCGCTTGGCGTTACGATTGGCAGCGCATGCTTGATCGGACTCGTGCTGTTTACGATGGATAGCAGAGATCCGCAGATGATCTTCCTGTTCTTGTCCTTATTATTCGCCGTTCCGATGATTCTCTTGACAGCTATTAACCCTACCGTTCGCTATACCTTGCTCTACATCGGGTATCTGCTCGGGATCGTGTCCATCGTGTGGATCAACTCCATCGTAGTTGCGGCTCTCTTCGCGCTTCTCTTCGCAGCGGGGTGGATTCGCCTGGAAGGACGCTTGCAGCGCTTCATCTCCTACGGACTGGTTAATCTGGCACTGGCGATGGTGTTGCATTCGTTCGATTTCCGCCTGGAGCTGACCATCCTTCTCTTGGCCATTATGAATGCGGCCGCATATCTCTTCCATTCCCGCATCAGGGATGGTATAACCCAGCAGCAAATTAAGGAAAGCAGTCTGAGCTTCACTTTGCTCTTCTTGTTCTGGCTCACATTCTTCGGGGATATGTTCCCGTACTCTTACGCCATATTCAATGCCTTCTACTTGATTGCTGTCAGCTTGTTGCTGTTTCAATCCATTCGCAGAAATCTGGCACTGGAGACGGCCATCAGCTCGGTATTCTGGTTCGCCTTCCTGGTTTACAAATATTACGATCTCTTATGGTCGCTGCTGCACAAGTCCATCACCCTTGCACTTCTCGGCCTGCTGACCCTGTTCATCACTTATGCCATTGCCCGCCGAAGCCATATATCCGATGACAACGACAGTGCCGCAAACCACAATTACTGGCAAAGGGGCTTTCTGCTGCTCATTGTCATCATGCTGCAATTCGGATTCCTCACTTATCAGGCCGTGACCAGTGAACGGCTGCTGCGTACTGGCGATTCAATCAAGCTGGAGCTTGCGCCCATTGATCCCCGGTCCTTGCTGCAAGGGGACTATGTGACGCTGAATTACAGCATTTCAACACTGCCGCAGAGCGTAGCATCAGGACTGGAATCCCGTGGCAGCAGACAGAAGTTAAAAGTCGTGCTTGCGCCGGATGCCAAAGGGGTGCATGTCTTCAAACGCTTGTATCAGGAAGGCGAGACTCTCGCCTCCGATGAAATTGTATTGAATGGCACAACCAGCGGCTGGGGGCCCGTCTATTATGGAATCGAAACTTATTTCGTGCCAGAGGGAACCGGGCTGGAAGTAGAACGCAGCGCCCGATTCGCTTATATTCGTGTAAGCGCCAATGGGAATGCCCTGCTGGAGCGATTGACGAAGGAATGACCGGATTACCGTCCTGTCCTCGTTGATGAATGCCAATCTGTCTCTTTTTGAAAGCTAGAATCTGCTGTAAACTATGCTAGAGATTGTTATCTGCAATGGCAGGAGGTGCAATTGGGGCCCCCTGTTTTTTGCTGTGTGACAAACATTACCCTTAATCAGGGGATGACATGTGATTACTAGCATATTAAAGGGGGACAACAATGGTCATCAATTTACAGCAAACAATCGGTACAGTTATTCATCCACTGACCACTAGGAATGGGATATCAGGAAACAAAGAAGGGTTGCTTCAGCAACTGACAACAACCAATATCCCTGGCGGGGAGTGCGTGCAATGAGCCGTCATATCTACCCGGATTGGTCTACATCGGCACTTATTACGATTGATACACAGAATGATTTCACTCTGCCCGGGGCTCCAGCCGAGGTTAGCGGAACCTTCGAAATACTGCCTAATATGAAGCTGCTGCTGGATTTATACCGGGTCTCCAACCTGCCCATTGTGCATGTTGTCCGATTATATAAAGAAGACGGATCCAACGCAGAACTTTGCCGGCGGGAGGCTATTGAGCAAGGAGCACAGATTGTCGCTCCGGCGTCCCCGGGCTCTGAGCTTGTGGCGGAGATCAGACCCCTTGAGCGGGTCCGATTGGATCCGGATCTATTATTGAGAGGCGAGCTCCAGCAGATTGGCGCTAAGGAATGGATCATGTACAAGCCGAGGTGGGGAGCCTTCCACGGGACACAATGCGAGCAATTTCTGCGGGACAGGGGAGTGACCTCCCTCTTGTTCAGCGGATGCAATTATCCTCATTGCCCGCGGACTTCCATCTATGAAGCAAGCTCGCGCGATTTCCGGATCGTGCTTGCCGGAGATGCCGTATCAGGACTGTACGATCAGGGCGTGAAAGAGTTAAAGAACATAGGCGTGGAGGTTATCAAGACGACAGATATAATGGGCTGCTTCCCTAAGCTCAAATTTCTGGTCTAACGTGATGATCCATTTTCCCCCCGCTGAACTCCCCGTAGTGAATTTGCAGCCCCGGTTTCGGCTATCCTACAGTAGTCGAGGATAACGGACACCAAGAGAATTTATATGGGGGTTGTGGCTAATGGCTATGCTAATGAATAAGGTAGCGATCGTAACGGGGGCTGGCAGCGGAATGGGGCGGGAGGAAGCGATCCTGCTTGCTCGCGAAGGAGCCAGGGTCACGGCAACTGATATCAACGAAGCGGCCGTACTTGCGGTCGTTAAGGAGATCGAGGCGGCGGGAGGGGAAGCGATAGCTTTTGCTCATAATGTCGCTTCAGAAGAAGAATGGGTCAACGTGGTGAATGGTACGATTCAGAAATTCAGCAAAGTGGACGTGCTTGTGAACAACGCAGGCATTTCGCTGGCTGTCGGCTTGCTGGACACGACGATGGATCAATGGAACAAGGTCATTCAAATCAACCTGACAAGCGTTTTTCTGGGCATGAAGCATGTTATTCCGCATATGGAGACTAACAAGGGCGGCTCCATTATTAATATCTCATCCATCGCCGGGCTCACCGGAAGCAGTGGCGCTGGTGCTTACACGGCTTCCAAAGGCGGTGTCCGGATGCTGTCCAAAGCGGCTGCGGTAGATTTCGGCAAGCATAATATCCGCATTAACTCGGTTCACCCCGGCTTTATCGAGACACCAATGAGCTCGGACCTGGTTCATGATGATCGAATGCTGCAATGGTTTCTGTCTCAGACGGCTTTGCCGCGAATCGGACAAGCGTCAGAGGTAGCCGCCGCTGTATTGTTCCTGGCTTCTGATGCTTCCTCCTATATTACAGGCATCGAGCTTCCGGTGGACGGCGGCGTGACAGCCAAGTAAGTAATCATGCGCCAAGACGGGATAGATAAGCTGTGAATGTGGAGCGTGCCGCTAGTGGACATTCTTCAGCTTATCCGGATTATTGACAATATAAATAGCCGTAACGACATTGTTCTCCTGCCCGAAAGAATAGACAGATCTAATATGTCCGTCCACATAGGTCACGATTCCAGGCAGACCGTTGACAACCGTCTTCTTGAACGAGAAGCCCTCCGTCACCTTTGCTCTAATGCCAGTGAGGAAGCGGAGCACACGATCGGCTCCCAGTATAGGATTGATCGCAGCACGCACCTTGCCGCCGCCGTCAGAGTAAAGAATCGCCTCGCTGGACAACAGGTTCAGTATTTGGCCGATATCGCCGATAGCGAGCGCTTCAATAAATTGATTGATCGTGCCCGCAGCACCTTCATCCTGCGCTGCCATCTTCGGAGGGAGCACGCTTTCCTCCCCCTCCTGCAGCAAGGTTTGATTGCCGATTCTGCGCTTGGCGCGATGGAAGATTTGTCTGCAGTTCGTGCCGCTCTTGCCTACGATCTCGGCAATTTCCTCATAATCATACTGCAGCACCTCCCGCAGCAGGAAGACGGCCCGCTCCACTGCACTAAGCTGTTGAAGCAGCAGCAGATAGGCCGTTGACAGTGATTCCTGCTGCGCATAGGCGCGGTAGGGATCGCTGCTGTCATTCTGCTCCGTCACCAGCGGCTCCGGCAGCCACGGTCCAATATAAGTTTCGCGCTGCTTCTGTGCAGAGCGCAGGCGATCAATACAGCGATTCGTAACCATCCTGCACAGATACGATTTGATATTATCAATCCGTTCCGGCTCCACGCCATTCAAGGAAATAAAAGTCTCCTGTACAATATCCTCCGCATCCATAACACTTCCCAGCATCCGGTAGGCCAGCGTGAACAGCAAGGTTTTGTAGGTGGTATACATTTGCTCCGAGAACGATGTTTGCTCCATCAATGCTCTTCCCTTCTCAGTTTCGTAAGCGCGAGGCACACACGAATGGTTCAAGTCGTTGTCTCCAACACCCATTATACTTGATCAGATTACTGGATATCTAATTTCCCCTTGTAGTTTGACGGCAGCGTGACGGAGTAAGAAGCCTGCGAATGTGCATGTATTTCGATTACAAGACGCCATAATGGTTAAATTCCTGCGATCAAGCATGAATTTGGGAGAAAATCGGCCCTTAAAGAGAAATGAAGGTGAAATACCTGCACTCTGGCAGGCAATTCACCTTCATGGGGCAAGAAATGAGAAATGAAATGCCGTTTCGCATGTTTTGTATATTTCGCATGTTTCGCCTGGCTAGCATCTCGCATCTCGTATTTCGCATCTCGCTTGTCTCGGCGGCGTTCGATTGATGGATCGTCCTCTGGCGAGAAGTGCGTCAGCAACCCATGATCGCAGTCATTCTACATGGTTTGCGCTGCTATTCGCCCAGCTTAACAACCCAGCCGAACGGATCCTCTGTGGTTCCATTCTGAATACCCGTTATCGTATCGTATATACGGCTCGTTAATTGTCCGGTACGGCCTTCGCCGATCACGAGCTTGTCGTTATTCCAGTTCAACTCTCCAATGGGAGAAATAACAGCGGCTGTTCCCGTGCCGAACGCCTCTTGAAGCGTTCCGTTGCGACTCGCTTCATACAGCTCTTCGATTGAGATCGCCCGCTCTTCCACAGGCACATTCCAATGGCGCAGCAGCTGCATGACAGAATCTCTTGTAATGCCTTCCAGAATACTGCCGTTCAATGCAGGCGTCACCACTTTGCCATCGATCATGAAGAACACGTTCATGCTCCCAACTTCCTCGATGTACTTCCTGTGAACACCATCCAGCCACAGCACCTGTGTAAATCCTTTGTCTGCCGCTTCTTCCTGCGCTTTCATCCCTGCGGCATAATTGCCCGCTGTCTTCGCATTGCCGACACCGCCGGCTACAGCACGGACATACTGGGACTCTACATGGATCGTTACAGGATTGATGCCCTCCGCGTAATAAGCGCCCACCGGAGAGAGAATAATGATGAACAAGTACTCTTTGGACGATGCTACACCGAGCAATGGTTCGGTTGCGAATACGAATGGACGAATATAGAGCGATGTTCCCGGCTCCTCCGGAATCCAGTCCTGATCGACGAGAATCAATTGCTTCAATGCCTCCATCGCAATATCTTCGTCGACCGGCGGCATACATAGACGCGCATGGGATTTATTCAGACGCTCCCAGTTTTTCTGCGGACGGAACAGTTGAATTTGCCCATCCGACGTCCGATAAGCTTTCATGCCCTCGAACACGCTTTGGCCATAATGAAAGATCTTGGCTGCCGGGTCCAATGAGATTGGCTGATAAGGAACAATGCGCGGGGAATGCCAGCCTCCCTTCGCCTCTTCATAATTCATAATGAACATGTGGTCCGTATAATATTTGCCGAAGCCGAGCTTGTCCTCTGCAGGTTTCGTTTTTTTCGTATCCGTAAGCTCTACAGTTATCAGATGTGCCATCTGCGACATCATACTCCTATTGATCAATTTGTTAATTGAATCGTAACAAATGATTTTGTATATTTAAAGTATCTGATTTATATGATTAATATACCTGATTGGTATGATTGGGGAGAGGGACTTATTGGATATTCGCCAGCTGAGATACTTTCTTGCGGTAGCGAATGAAGGGCAGGTTACAAGCGCGGCCAAATCATTGAATATGGAGCAGCCGCCGCTCAGCCGCCAGCTCAAGCTGCTGGAGCAAGAGCTTGGCGTAACGCTGTTCGATCGGAGCGGCAAGCGGCTCAGGCTTACCCCGACAGGAGAGCTTCTGCGCTTGCGGGCCGCAGCGCTGCTGCAGCAGTTCAACGAAACCATTACCGAGGTGAAGGAGCAGGATGAGGGCATCCAGGGAGTATTATCCATTGGTGCGGTCGTCTCCTGTATTTCCCTGCTTCCGCAGCGGATCAAAATATTCAGGGAGCAGTACCCTCGTGTCACTTTTAAAGTGCAGGAAGGTGATCATTTTCTGCTGGGAGAGCAGCTGGAGCAGCGAACAATTGAGCTGATCGTAACACGGCTGCCCTTCGAGGCATCATCGGAGCTGCAGCGCTATTCTGTTCTGCAGCTGCCGTCCGATCCGTTCGTAGCCATCCTCCCCAGTCAATGGAGTCCGCCAATGTCGCAGCTGACGCTGACCATGCGCGAGCTGGCCCAGTATCCTTTTCTAACGTTGAAAACAGACCAAACGACGGGCATGCATGCCAAGGTGGTCAATGAGTTCCGGCAAAATGGCCTGGAGCCGCAAATTCTGTGCGAATGCTCCAGCGTTGCCATCATACTTGCATTCGTAGCCGCAGGAATCGGCGCCACGATACTGCCCAAATCCGTTATGGCATCCTTCCCCTTGAACAATATGCGGATGTACGATATTACCAACGCCGAATTCCAATCCGATGTGGGTATTGTATGGCTTCAGGACCGCTATCTATCCAAGACCGCCAAACGTTTCATCGATACGTTCTGACAGCCCGCTGTGCGCCGACCGGATCAATGTGTAATTGCGCTCTATCCGCTCCGCCGCACGCATTCGTTAGCTCACGATATTCATAGTTGATGCTTCCTCATCATAGGCACTCCTATCTTCATAAGCAGTCCCTCCAATATCCTCCACGGCCAACGCCGATAAGGGAGCAGATGACGGTCATAGACCGCGCTGTATTCTATCTCAGGCGTGCCCCCGCGCATTATCTTGAAGTGGGAGGCGCCCGAGCTCAGATGCAGTAGCAGCCCGCGGCTCGCGGCTTCCTGCAATACGACAGCCATCAGCATCCGGTATAGCCCCGCCTTCTGAGGCAGAGCGGTGTTGTAGCCAACCAGTGGAGCTGTAATGATCCCATTGCGGATAAAGCACCCGATTATTCCTTGGAGCACCCCGTCCCTATCGCGCAGGCCGAACATCGTCATCAGCTTCTTACCGTGGCACAACCGGATATATGCAGTCGTAAACTGCGGATTCAGCGAAGAATATTTGGCGATATACAGCAGGTCATACAGCTCCTTGATCCGCTCATAATCCCGCTCGCCAAGCTGCTCATGCGGGACAAGCTCCAGGGGTGAGCGCGCAAGCTGCTGCCGATCCCAGACATTATTCTTTTTCATCATATAATCTGGCTGCCGACCGTCGAAGAAGTACACCTGCCTGCTCGGTACGAAGCGGAATCCCAGCGCGGACAGATCATTCATTAGCCCCTTATTGGTGCGCTCATTCAACGAACGGAAGATGATGGCATGACCGGGATACTTGGTTGTCAGCTGTTCCTTCAACTCCGATAGATCCTCTATCTGCAAATCCTCGTATAGATTCGTAGACAGCAGCCAATTGTTGATATGAACGGCCTGGTTGATCCTCGCCCCTTTTAACAGTGGTGAGATTAGGCCAAGCATACCGGACAGCAAGCGCTCCAGCAGCCGATTGTTCAACAAATACAGCTCTTCCCTGGCATAGCTGACATAGGTGGAATAAGGGGAGCTGACGTAGGAGTTGCCATATTGCTTGTCATTCACCGTTACCGGCAGCAGCGGCTTGCCCACACGTACAACCTGGAACTCCGTTTCCACATTATGCACATAGGCCCGCGTCCCTTCCTCAAGAAGAGGCCTCATGTATTGCAGCTCGAATGATGCGGCTCCTCCCTCCCCTTCCTGAATATCCAACCCTGCCAGCTGCTCCAGATCCCTCAACCATTGCACGCTTGCCCCCATATGCTCCCCCTTCAACATTCAGCCCGATGGCGCATCTTCAGCTCCTGCAGTTCCATACTCCCGTTTAATTCGCCTCAGCTTCGTTGGCCCCGCATCCAATCGATAGGTTGTAAAATGTACATCGGGCGGCAGACAGCCATGCAGCCGAAAAACATCGGTCAGCTCCTGCCGCACCCTCGCCTCGGCAGCAGCATTATTCCCCGACTCCAGCTTCACGGCCACTTCCAGCTCCATTGGAGAAAGCTGGCTGACCCGATATTCCATCACCGCCTCAGAGGATAACAAGATCGCCCGGCGTATGAAGTCAGGGAACACCGGAATCCGCTGCTGCCCATCTTCTCTGTGGATGCCATAGAACAGATCATCCATTCGGCCTTCAATCGTCTCAATCGCCTTAAACAGAGAGCCGCAAGGGCAAGGCTCCTCCCGGAATGTCAGAATATCATTGAGCCGGTAGCGGATTACAGGCTGTGATGCCCGCGAGAAGTCAGTAATAATGGGGAGGAATCTGCGGCGCTCCTCATCGATATATTCCGGCTGAATGACCAGTACATCCTCATTGATATGGAGTGTTCCATGGGTGCAGGTGGAGGCGAGAAATCCTTCCGTGCATTGGTATACCTGATGAATCACGGATTGAAAGGCATGGCGTATATACTGTTCGTCCAGCGGCTCCAGCACCTCCGCAATGGAGATGACCTTCTTGGGCTGCAGGCGAAGCTCGCCCCGGTTCATCGCCTCCGCTAGCAGCCTTAGCATAGAAGGCGGCGCCACCAGCACCGTCGGCTGCAGCTCCTGCAGCCTGGCAATATGCTGCTCTATAGGATCCAGCAGATCCAGATAATGAAACTGCAGCAGCCTGGACTGCACCGTTTCGTATAGATTGCTGTTCGCTCTAAGGAAGAAGGCGATCCGCTGTTTCTTGTAAATCGGGTCAGGCAGCACCTTGGCCATAATTGTTCCCGCCCATGCCGCCCGTTCGCGGTCACTGACAAGGAAGATGCCCCGGTGGCCCGAGGTGCCGGAGGACAAGCCTACCGTAACCGCGCCAATCTTGGACGAGAAATCCCGCGTCATCTCCGCCTTGACCGCCAGCTCATAGGCCTCATTTTTGCTGATGCCCACTGTATTCAAATCATCGAATCCATCCATAAACTCCGTCTTGCTCATCACCGGCCACTGCTCCCAGTCCTCCACAGCCAGCCCGTCATAGCGGCTCCTGTAATAACGGGACTGGCTCCTAACCTTCAGAAGGAAGGCTCTCACCTTCCTCCCCTGCCATGCTGCAAGCTCTTCCCGGGTGCGGAACCGATTCCGCAGCCGCAAAGTCCTCATATAGGCGAATAGCAGCGCAAGCTTATTCAATGCCGACGCCCCTCCCTTCCTCCTCTACACGGCAACGCTCCCATGCCTCATGGCAATGGGAGAAGATCATTTGCAGACGAGGCTGATTATGATGGAGCTCCTCCAGCTTGCGGAACGTCTCCTTATAGGCGCTGGAATCGAACAGGGCGAAGGCGATGGGATGGGGCAGCCGGCTTTCCCTGATTGCCCTGGCCGACCAGCTGGCATCCGCCCCCAGAAGGTAAGCTGCTCCATGCCGATCCACCATATAGAGCCCGAGCTGGCCGACTGCATGGCCCGGAAGATCAATGGCCAGCAGACTGCCGTCCCCCATCACATCGTAACCATGCGTAAAAGGGGCCAGTGATGCAGGGAGGCTGCAAAGGGCCGATGGCCCCAGCAGGGTCAGCCGATCCTTAATATCATCCGGCATCAGATCAGGCAGGAACGCCTTTTTAACCGCCGCAAATCCTTGCAGTCCTGCGACCGACTCATAGGCAGCAGCCGAGCATATAATGCGGGCATTGGGAAAATCCCGCAAGCCCCCGACATGATCCGCGTGAAAGTGGGAAAGAAAAATATAACGGATATCCTCCGCGCGATACCCCCGCTGCTTCAACTGATGAAGGGCCGACTGCCCCTCCGAATACGTTACAGGTGTCGTCCAGCGGTATAGACGGTAAGGAAAGGCGTCCGACGCCCGGAAAAAGTGCGAGGAATACCCCGTATCAAACAAAATCAGCCCCCAGTACGGGTGCTCGATACAACCGAAGATCGCGGGAAACGCCATCGACCTCCATTTGCCGCCCCGTATGGAAATGGCCTCCAGCTGCTTGCAGTAGCCTGCACTGAACAAGGTGAGCTGCAAAATGAACCGACCTCCTTCTTAACCGTTCTGACCGTACATCCGCTTCCACCAGTCTGCGAACAGCCTGATGCCCGCTTCATTGCTGATAGAAGGACGATATCCCAGCTCCTCCCGGGCGGCCGTAATATCCAGGGTCTGATGAAAGCCCAGCGTTCCTAGCGTATACCGCGTCAGAACAGGCTCCGCCTTGCCGAGCAGCAGCGTCTTGGATGCCAGCTCCATAAGGCCGGCAAGCGAATAAGCCAACTTGTACGGAATTTCCTTGTGATGAAACGGCATATCCAACAGCCGAAAAACCTGCTCTAATATATTGATGAACGGAATCGGCTCGCCATTCGTAATATTATATTTTCTGCCTAGTGTGCTCTCGGGAGACCGCATGCACAGCAGCAGCGCATCTACACAATTGTCTATATAGGTAATATCCATCATAATCTGCCCCTTGCGGAACAGCGGGACGAACTTCTTCTGATTGGCTCTGACGAGCCGCGGGAAGATCGCATTGTCTCCCGGACCGAAGAGCGCCCTCGGCCTGATTGTTACCACTGGCAGACCTTGCGCGAATGCCTCATCCACCAGCGACTCGGCCATCCGTTTGGTCCGGGCGTAATGATTAACCGGCTTGTTCGGCAGAGGCGACGCTTCCGAGATCCCGAATCCGTCCTTGTATTGAAAATATAACGAGGGAGTCGAAACGTGAATCAGCCGTGTTACCCCATGAGTCCGACAGCCTGCAATGACATGACGGGTGCCCATCACATTGCTGCGGTAGAAGTCGCGGTATGCGCCCCATGGCGTCGAGAGCGCCCCGCAATGGAAGACATAGCTCTGCCCCCTGCATGCGTCCAGCATCGCCTGTTCATCTTCGAGAGAGGCGGGAAGAAATCTCGCCCCCTCCAGAGTAAGCTCGCGGCCAACCGCCTCGTTTCTCCCCGCTGCCGTCACCGTATATCCCTCTTCCAGCAGCCGCTGCACAAGGCGTCTGCCCAGAAATCCGGTCGCTCCGGTTACAAGTACATTCATAACTCACCATTCCATTCAATATCGATCGTCGAGGCTTCCAATGGAGAGATGTTCAGCCTGCGGCTGATTCGCCATATCGTGCCATACACGCCCATCTGGCCCAGGAATGGCAGCGGATCCTTGAACCGGAACAGCACGTCCCGGGAGGTCAGCAGCTTGTGCAGCCAACGGAAGATCCCTCTTGGAGAGCGTATCTGCGGCAGCCCATACAAGAGCATCGCTAATGCAATCATGCTGCTATGATTCCCCTTGGGCGTTATCACTTCATCGGAGGAGCGGAATATGGCTCTGCCGATCCCATCCGCTGCCGTGAACAGATGAATGCCGCTCGTCAAGCGCGGATTGCACTCAATAGGATGAATGCGTCCATCCTTCCCGACAATGAGATCCAGCGCGATCAAGCCTGTATATCCGGCAAGCTTGACGAACCGCTCCATCCATTCCATCACGTTCGGGTCCGGCTCAAAGGTAAAAGAGATGCAGGCTCCCTTGCCCGCAGTGAACTCTGAAGAATAAGCGGAATATGCCCCCATGCGTCCCTCGCTCGCGACTGCAAATGTGCATATTTGCCTGCCCTCCACGAAGCGCTGCAGCACCCAGCTCTCGCCCTCCTTCATCCGCAGCGGCAGGGGCGGCCTGCCCGTGAAGATCTCCACCTTGCTCGAGAAGCGCGAGAACTCCGGCTTCATCACCCACTTCTCCCGCGCTTCGGGATCGATATCCCCAAGTACGCGGTGAAGCTCGGATTCCTGCCCAATAAGCCAGGAATCCGGCGCTTGGAATCCGCTGCGGCGCAGCAGCGCATTAAACTCCCATTTGCTGTGCAGCGTGCGCATGACCGCAATGGGACTGACAAAGACCGTGCAGCAAGCACTCAGCCGTTCGTAAGCTTTGGCAATATAGAACGCTTCTTCGCAGGTCGGTATTAAGCAATCAATCTTCTCTTCACGTATTATAGCAGCGAGTCGTTCCACAAAGCCTTCCTCGTCGGCGGCAGGCGAAGGAATATCAAAGCATCGCTCCACATATCTGCTGCCCAGGCACAGGTGCTTGGGCAGACACTCCGCTACATAGATGCGATGCCTCTCCTGGCCGAGCAGCCTTGCCAGCTCCAGCGTTGCCGGAGCCCGTCCGCCTGTCAGCAGCACCCGCTTCTGATCTCCATTAATAATCAAGAATCATCCCCCCGAGCGAGACACCGGCCGCCATGCCGATGATCGCCAGCCGGTCGCCGCGATGAATCTCTCCCCGGCTGATGCCCTCGTGAAGAGCCAGCGGAATGGAGGCTGATATCGTATTGCCGTAATCGGCAATAATGTTAAGCAGCTGCGTATCTGTAATGCCCAGCTTCTTCTGAAGCAGCCGCATCGCCATTGCACTGCCCTGATGCGGAATGACCCGGTGGAAGTCCTTGATGCGGCTTTGGGTCGGCCCCATCAGCCGTTCCATAAAGTCCGGCAGAAGCTTCGATACCATCTTGAAAATTTTATGGCCATCCATATCGAACAGATACTCGCTCCGCGTCCGCTCATTGTAATGCCTTGGCGGGAACCGCGTACCCCCTCCGCGAATCTCGGAGAAATCCGCTCCAGCACTGTACGTTTCGATTCTGGAGGACAGAATCCCTGACGCCTCCCCGTCATTACTCGGCCCCAGAACGACAGCTGCGGCACCGTCGCCGAACAGAATGCTGCTCTCCAATTGCTCCCAATTAATCCCGGCGGAAGCAACCTCGGTGGATACGAGTACGACATGACGGTATTTGCCTGCTGCAATCAGGCAGGACATCGTATCCAGGCCGACCAGAAAGCTCAGACATGTCGCGTTTATATCAAAAGAGGGGATGCCCGACCATTGAAGCCCAAGCTCCCTCTGAATCAATACAGCCGTTGCTGGTATGGGCTGCTCGAATATGGCGCTGGCGCAAACGATACAGTCGATATCCTTCATCGTTAATCCCGCCGCTGCAACAGCATCGGTGACAGCTTGCGCACCCATATAAGAGGCAGTCTCGTCCGTGACGAAATAGCGGACATCCACACCCGATTTTTTGG
The DNA here is from genome assembly GCF_019443105.1 of Paenibacillus oenotherae. Classification (GTDB taxonomy): domain Bacteria; phylum Bacillota; class Bacilli; order Paenibacillales; family Paenibacillaceae; genus Paenibacillus_Z; species Paenibacillus_Z oenotherae. The sequence goes on along the minus strand of NZ_JAHZIJ010000021.1, from coordinate 58,798 downwards.
CTACCCATCCCGGACTGCAGCCCAGCTTAATATCCAGCTCCTGAGCCGTAACCGCTTGCTTGGGCAAATATTTTCCAGTTCCTAGTATTTTAACTTTTATCGGCTTCATTTGCAGCCTCCTGGTTGTAGGAAATAATAAAATATTTCTCCAATAAATGATCGATATTAATGCGATATCTCTATCTCACCCTTAGAATACGTTATCCTATTCGAAGTGTATAGTACTACCATTTTGTAGTACCCCTAACTCCCCTGACGGCAAAAAAAGCCCCGCTCTGCCTGATTTCCGGCAGTCGAGGCTTCCCTTTATACTTACAAGCCAACTATTCTATACAACGACCCAAATCAACACGACCGAGCCGGGAATGAGCAGATACAGCAGCTTCGTTGCGATACCGTTCTTCGCATAAGGAATGGATGAGAGCATAAGCACAGCGGCCAGCAGAAAATACACACTCCAAACAATGGCTTGCAGCGCAGAATTGGCTCCACAAGCGTGCAGCAGTGCATACACGATGATGAACCAGCTCGCGCATACGGTCGTTGGCACACCGGTAAAGTAAGCACCCCGCTCCGTTTCCTCCATCCCCGCGATGTTGAAATAAGCAAGCCGCCAAACACCTGCCCCCACGTACAACAACAGGCAGGGAAGTATCGGGAGCGCCTGTTCCTGGAGCATCCAGATGAACAGCGGCGGATACAGGCAGAAGTTAACGGCATCGGCCAAGCTGTCGAGCTGGCCGCCAAGCGGGGAGGATTGACCGAGCCGGCGGGCGGCGATCCCATCCATCCGGTCCAACAGAACCGTAAACGCATAGCAAGTGAAGGCCCATGGCAGGGCATTCTCCACTAGAAGAATGAAGCTGGCGAAACCCGTTATGATCGATAATGTTGTAAGCCCGTTCGGAACATTCATAAACTGTAGTGCCGGGAACATCCGTTGATTGCGCACGATCGGCTGCCTACCTCCTATTCTTCCAAGATTTCAATTGGTATTGGTCTGGCAAACATATATAATTATACCATTGGAATTAGAAGGAATCACTGGTAGAGAAGGAGTTGAATTCATGTCCGCGCAAAAGGCTGCATCTCGCAGTCCGCAGCCGCTTCTGCTGCACTTGTCCCAGGACGAGGCCGACACGGCAGCCGTCGGCGGCAAAGCGGCAAGATTGATGGAGCTTCATCGGCTCCATTATCCCGTCCCACATGGCTTCGTGCTGACTGTTCCTGCCTTTCAGCTGTATTGCGACTTCAATCATATTGATGTGCTTGATCCTGACTCCAATCGGGACATGCAATCGGAGCGGATCATGTCCGGCGAATTTCCGCTTGCACTGCGGGAGGCTGTCGACAGCGCACTGCTGCATTACGCCTTCGACCAGTATGCGGTACGCTCGTCCTCCGTTGCCGAGGATGGAGCCGAGCATTCCATGGCCGGGCAGTTCGAGACTTATCTGAGCGTCGTCTCCGATGATGTCTATGATCGTATCCAGGCCTGCTGGTCCAGTATGTTCAGCGCTGCTGTAGCCGCCTATAGCGAGAAAAGCGATATCGGGCATTCCGTCCAGATGGGTGTCATTGTTCAGGAACAGAAGCATCCTCAATACGCCGGTGTCCTGTTTACGATGAATCCGATCACCAAGGACACCGATCACCTCATTATCGAGTGGGTAGACGGGCTTGGCGACAAGCTGGTAGCTGGTGAAGTAACGCCGGAGCGCGCAATCGTCTCCCGCATGACAGGACAAATTCCCCGGCAGACTAGCGATCCGCTGCTCGCGGATGCTCTGTCACGTCTTGTAAAGCTGGCCTTAAAGATCGAGCATGACTATGGATTTCCGATTGATATCGAATGGTGCATAGATGGATATGAGGTCGTCATTCTGCAGGTACGGCCCATCACCGGCTTGAAGGGACGCCACATGGTGCTGTGGACGAATGTGAACATGGTGGAAAATTTCCCGTCCGTGGTCACGCCGTTCACATGGTCTATCGTGGATCAATTCTATCAGCATTACACAAGAAGAATGCTGGGACTGTTCGGCTGGAGCGATAGGCAATTATCGCAGATCCGCTCTGTCGTGGATCATACAACAGGCATTCATGCCGGTCGCATCTACTACAATCTGAGCCATTGGTACGAGGGTGCATATCTTCTGCCCATCGGTCCGCTGCTCAAGACATTGCTGGACAACTTCATCGGACAATATGTGCCATTCCAATTCGAGCCTCGCTCCGATCTTCCCGTGAAGTCCAGAAGCGGCGGGTTCAAGGCTCTTCGCTACAGCGCCTTTGGTTGCCAGTTCGTGAAGCTATGGGCAACCGCTTCAAGGCGGGTTCAGCAATACGAGACAGACTTCTATGCCCAGAGGCAAATTTGGCGCTCTGACGGCTACGAAGGGAAATCGCTGGACCATCTGCTACAAGTATTAGATACGGTGATGAACCGTTTTGTGAGCCGTTATTATGACCGGCCTGCGGTTGTGGACCTGCTGGCAGCCATCTTCCCCGGAGGACTGAAGCTGCTCATCAAGCGCTGGGTCAAGGATGCGGGGATCAACACTGACCTCGCGGCTGTGCATGTGATGCAGACCGATGATATCCGCAGCCTGGAGCCAACCCGGCTTATTGAGGAACAGGCCGCTATTATCGGAACGCTGCCTCAGCTGCAGCGGCTATTGTCCGAGGGGCGATACGAGGAGCTGGAGGGGCAGCTTCAGGGCGAGGCTCTGCATAAATTCCAGCGGTTCATGGATGAATTCGGGGGACGCTGCTACCACGACTGCACCATTGTCTCCCCTACCTTCGAGGAACGCCATGACCTGTACTGGCAGCTGGTGCACAAATATCAAGAGGCCGCGGGGCCAAGAGCCGCATCGGATGAGCATTCCTCCTCCTCTCATGATATCGACTGGATCGGCGGGATCAACCGATCCTTATCGTTCTGGAAGCGATTGGCCTTCCGCTTCATGCTGCGCCATACGCATGGAGCCATCCGCCTGCGGGAGAAAAGCCGGATTATCCGCAGCCTGCTGTTCGGGGAGATTCGCCAGATCGCATTGGAGATCGGGAAACGGCTTGTAGAGAAGGGACATCTGGGGCAGAACGATCATATTTTTTATTTGCGGTGGAATGAGATTGAAGAATTGGCGTATGGCAAATACCAGTTTCCGGAGACCATCCCTCAGCTTATCGCTCTGCGGCAGGAGGCGCATAAAAACAACGAGAAGGTTGATCCTCCGGGCTTGTTCATGCGGGAGCAGGGCATCTACTATGAAGTCAAGGAAGCGGATTCCGGCGGTAATGAGGCGCATGAGGAATCGCGGCTAGTCGGCGTCGCCGTATCAGGAGGCAGAATAAAGGGGCGGGCGCGGATTATTTTTGACCCCGTTCAAGACCAGCGCTTGCAGCCTGGTGATATATTGGTCACACGCAGCACCGATCCCGGCTGGACGCCGCTGTTCAAGATTGCGGGAGGATTGATTCTGGAGAAGGGCGGCATGCTGTCACACGGAGCAATCGTCGCGCGCGAGTTCGGCATTCCGGCCATTACAGCCGTGGAGAAAGCTACTGTACTAATAACCGACGGGGATCTGCTTATTCTGAACGGGGATACGGGCGAGATCGAATGGATTGAACGCGCGTCCCGGCAGACCGCCGTATGATTCATGTATGGCATTATGTCCAGGAGAGATATCCCATCACCGTCACCCTGCCGATGTCCACAGTTATCGCCATCGGGGTTATGCCTGTACTGCAGGTCAGCTGGCAGCAATATGCTATCGCTGTACTCGCGGTCTGGCTCGGAATGTTCCTGCTAAGGGCTGCGGATGATCTGCATGCCATCGATACGGACCGCATTAAGAGTCCTCATCGCGGCTTGGTAACAGGACGCATTGCTGCATCCTCCATAAGATATGCTTGCATGCTGGCCCTGCTGCTGCTCGCATTGCTCTATATTCCGCATCGGGAGGCATTGGCATTCCTCGGCGTGCTGGTTGTCTATTACACGTTATTGTACAGAATCAGCGAGCGGCTCCCGCTGCTGCTTCGTCCTTTCGGCTCCAATATGGTCTTCGCCGCTCTGCCGTTCCTCGCTGAGCTTGTCTACTCAGGCCAATTCAGTGCAGAATCGGCAGGCTGCGCTGGATTCGTATATTTGGCGGCCGTTGCACATGAGTATGCCCATAATGTTGGCGAAGAGAAGCCCGCTCCCCTGCGCACGTATGACAGCATCATTGGCTCGCGGGGAACAGCCGCCATTGCAGCTGCACTATTCGCCCTCTCCTTCATCTTCGGACTATGGATGAGCCGCAGCATCGAGGAATCATACGGTTTTGCCATTGTGCTTACTGCTCACATGCTCGTGAATATGTATTGGGCTGTGCAATTGATCCGGCGGCCTATCGCCTCATCCGCAAGAAAGTTTTACATCCTTGGATTTACTTTTTTCATCCTGCCTTTGGGTGCTCGTATAGTGGAGCGGCTTATAAGCTGGGGGACTAACTGACTAATCGTTTGGGAGAGGTTAGGGATAAATGATGCTACCTATACAGGTGCTGCTTTTTATGCTGCCGATTATATTAGCGGGTGTAACAAATATGATCTTCGTGAAGCTGCCCGTAGTCCGCAGGAACCGAAAGCCGATGGATGGCGGAGGCTATTGGCGGGATGGCAAGCGAATCTTCGGTGACAACAAGACTTGGCAAGGCTTCTTTGGCATGATTGTATTCACCGCATTCTGGTTCGGCCTCATGGGCTGGCTGACCGGACAGTGGACTTGGCTGAAGGAGAACTCCCTGCTCCCGTGGGAAACGTATAACACCCCTTTTACGGAATGGGGCTACGGATTGCTGTGGGGGTTCGCTTATGTCCTGTTCGAGCTGCCGAACAGCTTCATCAAGCGGAGGCTTAATATTCCGCCCGGGCGCAATATTAAAGGCTGGACAGGCATCAGCTTCACCTTGATCGACCAAGCCGACTCCGTGATCGGATGCGTGCTGGCCACTTATATTTTCTACCATCCGACAGGCCTGGAAGTGCTGCTGTTCCTGCTTATCGGCACAGGGATTCATTATGTCGTCAATCTGCTGCTGTTCGTGCTGGGCTTGAAGAAGCAGGCAGGCTGAGCATACTGAAAAGTGAGGAGTGGGGCATAGTGACTCAGGAAGAAGTATTGGAAGGCGGCAATATGAATCATATTGTCCGCAGGGCAAACACGGTTCTCCGCCCTATCGGCTATTGGAGTCCATCTGTTCATGAACTGCTCAACCATTTGGAGAAGCAAGGGTTTGATGGGGCGCCGAGATTTCTCGGAATCGACGACTAGAGAAACGGTGCTGCTGACGGAAATGCTGCCTTTCAAAAAATGGTTGACGAGGGCCACTTGGCGCATTATGAGAGTGAGATCCGGTTTGTAACCGATCATTTCGAAGATTGGATGTAGGTGCGAGCCCTACACTATCCGGTAGAGTATAGTTTAATACATCAGCGGCAGCCTTGGACTTTATTTTCAGGTCCAAGGCTGCCGCTGGCTTTATAGTCGGTTTAATCCATGCTGTAACATCGTTCACATAGAGCGGAGCGGTCAATCAGAAGTTGGTTTCTGGGACAGCCCCTGCCCCATTCCCTTCACAATTTCCCGAATTGGCAAGCTTCTCCGTAATATATCGGGACAGGTTAAGGTAAACTCTCTCCATGTAAGGGAGATGCAGCAGATTGTTCGCAAGCAGGTAAAGATTGAAGCGAACGGCGGCGAGCTCAAGCGCATTCAATAATGTGATCCGCTCGAAGGCTTGCTTGTCCAGCGTTATGCCGCCCTCCCGCTCCAAGCTGTGGCGATACCCGTCCAGATAATGATCCCACTCCTGCATCGTCGCATCCGCTGGCAGCGTATAGATCAGAAATTCGAGACAATCATGCTGAGGGTTCCCGTAGCTCGCCAGCTCCCAATCATACACCACAAGCCGCTTCGAGTCCGGCAGAGTACGCAAGGCCAAATTGCGCGGATTGAAATCATTATGCGTCAAGGTGCTGTGGTATTGCTTCATCTCTCCGATATGTGCTGCGATGTCCCGAATAAATTCAGATATCAGCCCGTACAGCTCTTTGGACATCAGGGCAGGGAATCTCTCGTGATTATAATCGGTCAAGGCGAGCAGCAGCTCCGCAGCGTCCTCATAGCCTGCTTCGTCCAGCCTCTCTACGGCAATGGCTGCCGGAATGCTGTCCTCCTGATCCAGATATACGGCGTGCATAGCGGCCAAATCGTTCAGTACGACGCCGATATGCTCCTCATCCCATTCTGCGGCCGTCCCAATGGCGTTCATGTGGCTGCAGGATGACAGATCCTCCATCAGAATCGCGTAAGCTTCCTTGTCTTCATTGTGAATGACCCCGTATATGTCAGGACAATAGCGAAGCAACGATGATGATACATGCTTGTATAAGGCAATCTCCCGTAAATGAGCCCCCTCAAAACCGAATATATGCAGCTGCGATTCGAATAATCCTGATAATCGATCCTCCCCTGACAGCTTGGCTATTCCGATGCCGAGATCCATCATTTCCCGGTCATCCGACTTCACTTTAAGTACCACTGGCAGTGTCTCGGGCCCCGTTTCCCGTTGAAGGTGGAGCCCATAGCGATGCAGCCCTTGGAAACGGCTTGTCTGCTTCTTCATCATATTCGTTACTACACTTGATTCCGTATTCAAATCTATCGAATCGAACGACGTTACTTTCCCATACTGCTCACCTAATAATGATTGGAAGAAGCGTGATGTGATCTCACTGCGGTTGATCCCCGTCTGCGACGACTTCCTTCCCAGCCTCTCATGCGCTTTGACAAATTCATTCGATCCAATTGCCGCGCTGGTCGATATATCAAGTGCAAGACAAGCTCCAGCAATAATTTCCGCCAGCTTGTATGCTTTGCCATGTCCGCTGCAGCCCATCATATCCAGGCATTCGCGCTGTGTAGGCAGACTTGTTCCGCCCCCTACAGTCCCGATTACGAGCGAAGGCAGCACAGCATGAATGGAGATGCCGTCCTTCTCCTGACGCGGCTTGAAAATTCCGCAGGCGGACTCATGCACACAAGCAATATCTTGGCCTGTAGCTGTGAAGATCCCTGCGAGCACATTCGCAAAGTTCACGTTATGCCCGACCATTCCCGTCTGCAGCCCGCCCACTTCGGCCGCATACCAGCGATGCAGATATTGTTCCGTTGAGAGCCGCATCGTCTGGCGGAACAGCGTCTCCGGGATATGAATGGAGGCGACCACGCCAATTCCTCTGCCTTCAATGAAGCTCCGCAGATTGACCTTTTTGTCCCCGGCCATATTACCCTCAATCATATAAGAGAGGTAGTTGATAGCAGGTATATCCTTGACAGCATCGGCAATCCACTCACAGGCAACATAGGTGCAGGAGGTCGTCATATTCTGTCCGGCGGCATCCCCTGTTTCATAACAGAACTGAACATGCAGTCCGTCCCCGAAGGGGTACGTCTTCATGCTGATCAGCTTGGCGATCGAAGATGCGCTTTGTGCCTTGGCTTTGATAACGTCATAATGGTCTTCCATCCATTCCGCAAGACGGATGGCGCCCCGCATATCCCCACAGAAGAACACCGGAGCCCGAACCATCGTCTGGCGTGTAACATGCACCTCTATGCCTCCAGCAGCATTACATAGCTTGGCCCCGCGTGAGATAGAGCTGATGAGCGCACCTTCTGTTGTGGCGATAGGGATTGGAGAATATCCGCTCGCATAGGTTCCCTTGATCAACAGCGGCCCTGCAATTCCGAGCGGAATCTGCACCGCACCGACGAAATTCTCAATATTCCCGGCTAGCTGTGAAGGATTGTCATGGAATATCGACCGGGACACATAGCTCAGCTTCTTGCCAGTTGCGTGCTCCAGCCAGTGCTGACGGGCTTCCGTTGCTTCTTGCGTGTAATGCTTGCGGCCGATGAATGAGGGCATCGCTGCCAGTGAGATGGAGGTGGACTCAGAGCCCGCTGAGCCCACTGAGCCCGCTGAAGCTTCAGAACCTTCAGAACCTTCAGAACCTTCAGAACCTGGAAGTGTGGAGTGCCCTAAGAAAGCGCGATGAAACCGTTGCTGGAATTGCTCCCATGCGGCCGAATTGCATTCGGCTACATCAATGATCAGGACATCCTCGTCATCTTCAACAATCGCTGTAATCGTCAGCCCATGCAGAAAATGATCCCGTTCACTGCTTAGAAGCTTGAAGCGGGGAAGAATCTCGCCTATTCGCAGCGGGAGAAGATGCCTGGTGACGATACGAAAACCGCAATTCCAGTAATGAGAAATCGTCCCCTCATAATAATGCCCGCTATGCTCAAAATACAGCTCTGGCCTCCGATTACGATGAAATTGATGTACATTCTGCTTTGGTTGAATCCGGTTCATGTCCAGGAAGCACACCCCCTACTAGCAATAATGGAAGATCTAATCTATTGTTCCTTATATTTCTCTTACATATAATTGTATACAACACGGTTCACCTTCACAATACGACAACAATTATTTATTCCGGCTTTCCTTGCGTGCAAGCACCCTCTCTTTTTGACTGGCAACAATCGCTTTCAGCCCCTATAATAAGGTTGCTGTCCGGATGACGGATCGTCCGGAATGAAAGGAATTGTGAAAATATATGAAACGAGGAATTGCCCTGCTTATTCTTGCTACGATATTATGGGGCGGCAATTATATTTGCGGACGCTACCTGGGGCCTGCGCTGCCCTCAACACTGCTGAACACGATTCGCTGGGCGATATCGACAGCTATTCTTGTTGGCATACTGGCAATGAACAGAAAGAGCCTGCCTGTTATCGCTCGTTGGAAGGAGTTCAGTATACTCGGATTTTTGGGCATCTTCTCATTCTCGACCTTGACTTACTTCGGACTTCACAGTATTAACGCCTCTCAAGCCGGCATGATCTCCGCTGGAATCCCAATCGCGATCCTGCTGTTCACCCCCTTGGTGCTGAAGGAGCGAATCGGGCCCAAATCATGGCTTGGCGCGATCGTATCCATTATTGGCGTCATCATCTTGTTTCAAGGCAAGCATACCGACGCCTCCGGCGGCTCCTTCATTGGTCAAATAGCCGTTATTCTCTCCTGCCTGGCATGGGGGCTGTATACGGTTCTTGGCAAAAAGTATGGCAAAGAGATCGATCCGCTGACAATGACGGCTGGTGCAGCGCTGTACGGCACAATCTTCAGCGCTATCAGCTGCGTGGGCACTGTTGACCTCGACAGCATCCATATGACGGGAATGGCATGGATTTGTGTGCTCTATGTCAGCACCTTCGCTTCCGTAGGCGCGTATCTCGCCTGGAATTCCGGTGTGAAGATCGTCGGTGCAGGTTATGCTGCCCCCTATATCAATCTGCTCCCGGTATGGACAGTTGTATTCGGACTCATTCTGCTGAACGAACAACTTTCCTTGCTCTCACTCGCTGGCGGCATACTGACAATTCTCGGAGCCGTTCTGGCAGGCCTTAAACGGGGAGCACTAAGATAGAAGAAGGATGGGGCGGAGAAGAGAAGGAGAAGAAGGCGGCAGTCGCCGTAGACAAACCCCTTCATGTTCTTCTTCACATCCCCTAGCAACACAGCCGCGGCCGATTCACACATTTGCTGCCCACCTGACAATGACAGTACTCGCAGGCTGACCACAGACTGGCTCATGAGCTGGCTCATAGGCGCTGGCTCATAGGCAGACTCATAGGCTGCTGACTCATAAACTGGGCGCCATCTCTGCTAACTTCATCTCGGTAGGGGGAAATGGAACCCGCGCAAGCATGGAAAAGAAGAAAACCTGCCTAAGCGCAGGAATTCCAGCCAAAATAACCCGTGGATGCAAAATGCCTGCGAATATGCAGGAATATTAAGCGAAATCGGTCCAAAGAGACATATACGGCGGAAATACCTGCACTTTGGCAGGCATTCCATCTTCAGCAGACCGATTATGGAAGAAAGCCTGCCTTTTCGCAGGCATTATCGTTGAGATGCTCGTTGGCATACTGGTTGGCATGTTCGTTGGCATGCCAGTTTGGCGTGCTCGTTGACATATTCGATTACATGCCAGGTTGGTGTGCTCGTTGACATGCTCATAGACATGTTCGTCGGCGTGCTCGTTGACATTCTCGTTGGTGTGCTCGTCGGCATATTCGATTACATGCCAGATTGGCGTGCTCGCCTACATGCTTGCTGGCGCGCTAGTCGCCATGTTCATTGGCATGCTCTTTGGCATGCTAGTCGCCATGTTCTCATTGGCGTGCTCGCCTACATGCTCGCTGGCGCGCTAGTCGCCATGTTCATTGGCATGCTAGTCGCCATGTTCTCATTGGCGTGCTCGCCTACATGCTTGCTGGCGCGCTAGTCGCCATGCTCATTGGCATGCTCGTCGGCATGTTCGATTACATGCCAGTTGGCGTGCTTGCTGGCACGCCTGTGCTCGTCGGTATGCTCGCCGTTCAGGCGCACTCTCTCCCCTCGAAGGGTGGCCTCAGAGGGGGTGATTTTCACCAACCTGCACTTCTGCAGGTTGCCCGACGGCTCGCCGTCACGCCACAGAAAAAAGGACATTGAAGCCGCCCGCTAGGCGTCTCAATGTCCTTTTAATTTTAAAGCTTATACGATGCAGCCTTAAGCCTGCTGGTACTTCTCAACGATCTCTGCATAGGACAGCAGGGATGTGTTCGGATAGATCAAATCGGCCTTGGCCAGCGATTCCGCTGATCCTACTCCCACTGCGAACATGCCCGCGCCTTTGATGGAATCCACGCCTGCCGCTGCATCTTCCACACCGATACATGCAGATGCTTCAACGCCCAGCAGACGAGCAGCTGTCAGGAAGATTTCCGGATCAGGCTTGCCCTTTGCTATTGTCGCTGCATCAACAATGACATCGAACTCGTCCTTCAGGCCGAGCGAAGTCATAACGGTGAATGCGTTCTTGCTGACAGAAGCCAGACCCAGCTTCAAGCCCTGAGCACGGATCTCCGCAAGAAGCGGCTCAATGCCCGGCAAAATATCTGCTGGCGTAATGTTCTGAATTAGCGTGCAGTAATGGTCATTCTTCTTCTCAGCCAGACTGTTCTTCTGCTCTTGCGTGAAGTCATTCTGTCTGCCCCCGAGCACCAGAATTTTCTCCAGGGAATCCATCCGGGAGACACCCTTCAGCTCTTCATTAAACTCCCGGGTAAAGGGAATGTTCAAATCCTCGCCGAGCGCTTTCCACGCCAGATAGTGATATTCCGCGGATTCTGTGATGACTCCATCCAGATCGAAGATAAACGCCTGTAGTGGTTTGCTCATCGTGCCACCTCTGCAGTCTGCTTCACATCAACCGAAACTTCACCGTTCGCTGGCAGCGTGTAGCTGTCGTTGTAGAGGCCAATAGTCAGCTCTGGTCCCTCTTGCGAGATCGTAACCTTCTTCTTGTCTACTTCGATCTTCAGGTAATGCTCGCGGTAAACGATCTTGAAGCTGTAACGCTCCCAAGCCTGCGGGATAAACGGTGCAAAGGAGAGCGACTCGTCCGCAGTTCTCATACCCGCGAAGCCCTGTACAATCGCCAGCCACGAACCTGTCATCGATGTGATATGCAGACCGTCTTCGGTATCATTGTTATAGTTGTCGAGATCAAGACGCGCCGTACGGTGGTACATCTCGAACGCTTTCTCTTCCATGCCAAGCTCCGCCGCGAGGATGGAGTGGATACATGGGGAGAGCGAGGATTCGTGAACCGTCATCGGCTCATAGAAGTCGAAGTTGCGGCGCTTCTCCTCAATTGTAAATTCATCGTTGAAGAAATAAATCCCTTGCAGTACATCGGCTTGCTTGATGAAGCAGCTGCGCAAAATTTTATCCCATGACCACTTCTGATTCAACGGACGATCTTCCGGCTTCAGCTTATCTACCGTCTTCAGATCCTTGTCAAGGAACGTGTCATGCTGTACGAATACGTTCAGCTCTTCGCTGAAAGGATAGTACATTTTGTCTACAATTTGCTGCCACTTGGCTGTTTCTTCATCGGTAATATGAAGTCCCGCAACACGTCCGCCATGGCCGCTTGCTTTCAACTGCTCAACAACCTTCAGCGTGTATTTCAGCGTCCAGGCAGCCATTTTGTTAGTGTACCAGTTGTTGTTCACATTGTTCTCGTATTCGTTCGGACCTGTAACGCCATGCATCATGTACTGGTCCTTCTTCTCATGGTAATGCACACGATCCGCCCAGAAACGGGAGATGCCCGTCAGCACGTCGATCCCGTACTCGTGGAGGTAATCCTGATCGCCTGTGTAGTTCACATAATTGTAGACGGCATAAGCAATTGCCCCGTTACGGTGAATTTCTTCAAAGGTAATCTCCCACTCGTTGTGGCATTCTACGCCAGTGAAGGTAACCATCGGATAGAGCGCGCCCTGCAGCCCTTGCTGGCCTGCGTTGTGGTATGCGCCTTCCAATTGCGTATGACGGTAAACTGCAAGATTGCGAGCCACTTCAGGCTTGGCTGTGGACAGGTAGAGCGGAATCGCGTAAGCCTCTGTATCCCAGTAGGTTGCTCCGCCGTATTTCTCGCCTGTAAAGCCTTTAGGCCCGATGTTCAGACGAGCGTCTTCTCCATAGTACGTACAGAAAAGCTGGAACAGATTGAAGCGGATTCCTTGCTGAGCCTCAGCATCTCCTTGAATCTCGACATCGGCGATTTCCCAGCGCTGCAGCCAGCCAGCCTTGTGCTCGTCAAGCAGAGCGGCAAAGCCTTTGGATGCTGCTCTAGCCAGCACTTCCTTGCCCTTGGCAATCAGCAGGCTTGCATCATGATCGCGATCCGTTGTAACAGCGACGTATTTGTTAAGCGTAACGGCTTGGCCTTGCTCCGCTTTCACTTGAATCGTATTCTCCACATACTCTTCCTGCTGGGAGAAGGAGATATTCGCTACCGTGCCTTCTACTTCTGCTTTCATGACCGTTGCTACTTGGAAGGTCGGTGTTCCGAATGGATTGTCCTTGGTCTTCATGACCAGGCCTGCTCCATAATCCGCTGCTTCGCGGTCGATTGATACCCAGAAATCCTCATCATAGTTGGAGTCCTCGTTGCGGATATCTCCATCCAGGTAAGGGATGAAAGTAACGATGCCGCTATAGTTCTTCGCTGTAACGGTATAACGGATAACCGCCAGCTCTTTCTCGGCAAGCGAGAGGAAACGAACAGCTGTAATTTCTGTCTCCTTCTCACCTTGAATGACGGTGAATTTACGAGTCAGAACGCCATGCTGCATATCGAGCTCACGGTAAAATTCCTTCACCGTCGCGTTATAGAGATCTACCTCTTCTCCATCAATCAATACACGGACACCGATGTAGTTCGTGGAGTTAATTACTTTACCGAAATAATTAGGATAACCGTTCTTCCACCAGCCGACGCGCGTTTTGTCTGGGAACCAGACACCCGCTACATACGATCCGCGGTGAAAATCCCCGGAATAGTTCTCTTCAAAGTTGCCCCGCATGCCCATATGACCGTTACCAAGGCTCATCATACTTTCTGCCAGTCGGAATTCTTCCTTGTGAAGTTCTGTCTCAATGATCTTCCAACTGTCGACCTGGAATAACCTTTTCATGAGTTCACCCTTTTTCATTAATTTTGCGCAAACGTTTGCGCACTGATACTCTATATCTATTATAATGTTTCGTGAAGATATAGGAAATGCTTTTTTGCGCCATTGCATGACAGAATGTTGGATATTGAAAGCGCTTCGAAGTCGGCTGCCTGTATAGCAGCGGTTTTATACAACAAAGGCTGCCTCTTCAGGCAGCCTCGGGCTGATGAGAAAGTCCGGCGGACTTTCCTGAAATTGCATTTTATTGGATTGGCCTTACCCCTCTGCACTACTCGGTGCTCAGAGAGGCAAGCCTGCGTAAGAGCAGGATGTCCGGTTAAAAATACCGATAGAAAGCTAAATCCCTGCGTAAGTGCAGGAAGTGTGAGCGAAAAACCGTTGATTGGGGGAAAAACGGCGAAATGCCTGCACTTTGGCAGGCATTCGGTTCTTCAGCAAGCCGGAACGAGAGAAAGACTTCCTGATCGCAGGCATGTTCGCCGTTTACGGAATGACTTCGCCGGACGACTCTGCCGGAATTACTATCCCGCCACCTTTTGCAGATTCGATTCCGCTTCCTTAATCCGATCCTGGCTGACGCGATTGTTCTGCAATAGCGAGGCCAGCGTAGCAGATAATTGCTCCAACGTGGCGGATACTTCTTCGCTGATGGACGATAGGTTCGTAGTGGAATCAGCAATGACACGGGAGGAGCCGCTGATCCTGTTCACTAAGCCGCCGCTGTCGGCAGACAGCGTGTTAAGCTGGGACACCGCATCAGAGATGGAATCGAAGGATTGTTTCGTCTGCTCGGTAATCTGGTTGCTCTCATTCATCCGCAACGCAGCCTGGTTCATCTTCACGCGGGTGGACTCGGATTGATTAGAGAATTCATCCAGCTGCTCCGAAATTCTGACCGCTGCCTGTGAGCTCATCTCTGCAAGCTTGCGGATTTCCATCGCTACCACCGCGAAGCCCTTGCCGTGCTCCCCCGCTCTCGCCGCTTCAATGCTTGCATTCAGTGAAAGCAGATTCGTCTGGTTCGCAATATCTTTGATCGTTGAACTGAATTGGCTCGTCTCCGCCAAACGGTCGATCAGCATGGAGGTTTCCTTGGTCACGGATTCGATATCATGCTTGAAGTCTGCATTGGTCTCCGAAAGCTTGTCCATACTGCCCTTGCCCTGATCCGATAAGTACGCCGCTTCGCTGGTCTTGTTCAGCAGCACCTCAAAGGAACGGGACAATTCACTGATCAGTGTATTCATATCTTGAATGGAATCGCTTATGGATATCGTGGAATCCACCTGATCCGCTGCACCGCGGGAAATTTCCTGGAAGGCAATATTCATCTCTTCAAAGGAATTGGTGTTCTCCTCACCCGCCCTCGTAACCGTATTCAGATGCTGGGTTACTGATGAGACATTGTCAAGAACGACCTGCTTCTGGTTCTGCTGCAGCTGAGACAGCTCTTCGGCTCGTGCCCGCGCAAGCTCCATATTATCAATCATCTGCCTTGATACGACAACCAGGCTATACAAAGCAGCTGCTACCAGCACATAAATGATGAAGTAGGTCATGAGCGATTCAGAAGCCATGTTGATGCTTTCGCGCTGAACAGTGGCCATAAAGATCAATTGTCCGGCACCAGCAGCCATACCCAGTAGCAGAGGCCCCATCTTCATGAAGATGACAGACAGAACTGCCAAATACATGATCGAGTATGTATTGCTTAAATTCGGTGTCTGGATCATCGTAGCCGCTGTATTCAGTATGATGCCCAGAATGGCTATGTAACCAATATGGTGAATAAATTTTCTAGAATAGTAAAAGTAAGCGTAAACACTAGTTGTGACAAGCTGCATCCCGATGCTTAGAAGGACGTATGTACCGACAGTACCTTGAGCGACAGAGCTCAGAAACCCCAGAAACGTCATGCCAATAGCGATGTACATCGCCAGCAGCGCAACAAAATTACGCCGGGTCATATCCCGGTCCTTATCTGGTAAAAGCGAGTCCCTTTCCTTTACAGACATTCGAATCCGCCTCAATACATTCAGCATAATCTTCCCCCATTTATAATGTAGTTCTTGTTCCGACCTTTTGCTTGTCTCCGTCCGTTGTCTGTAATCGTGCTTGGAAAAAGTCGCTGTAATGTATGTATCGGTGAAAAAGCACCTCTCCTAAAGAGCAACTTAAAAATCTTTGAAGCAAACAATCGTTCATAAATAGTGATGTTTTAAATGCGAATGGGAGGGACAAGCAAGTGATCTTCAGTAGTCATGGGCAGGACTCGAATAAGCCCGCTGCTGATGCAGCGGGCTTATTCGAGCAATGGAACGAAGGCGTATAACAGGAGGCGTTTTTTTATTTCTTATGCTTCCCTGATCTGCTTGCTTCTCAGTTGTCCGCAAGCGGCGTCAATATCCGTACCGTGTTCGAGACGGATGCTGCAATTCATGCCATGCTTCTTCAATACATCATAGAAGGCACGAACGGATTCCTGCTCGCTTCTCTGATACTGGCTATGTTCATCCACAGGATTGTATGGAATCAAGTTAACGGTAGCAAGCTGCTGCCTTTCGCCAATCAGCTCCACCAGCTCTAGGGCATGCTCCTTGCGGTCATTCACGTCCTTGAGCAGAATGTACTCAAGCGTTATTCTCCGATTGGTCTTGTCCAGATAATAATCAATAGACTTCATCAGCTTGTCGATCGGAATAGCCCGGTTGATCTTCATGATCCGCGTCCTCAGCTCGTCATTCGGCGCATGCAGGGAGACCGCAAGATTCACCTGCAGATTGCTATCGGCGAATTCAACGATTTTGTCGGCAAGACCGCTCGTCGATACCGTGATATGTCTTGCGCCGATGGCGAGCCCCTTGTGATCCTTAACGACCTCCAGGAAGTCTACCATGTTAGCGAAATTATCGAACGGCTCGCCAATGCCCATCACAACGATGTGGCTAACCCTCTCCTCCTCACCCGCTGCATCCAGGTGAAGCTGGACCTTCATGATCTGCTCCACAATCTCTCCGCTGGACAGATCGCGGCTCTTCGCGAGCAGCCCGCTCGCACAGAAGCTGCACCCGATGTTGCAGCCAACCTGGGTCGTGACACATACGGACAGACCATATTTATGCCTCATGAGGACCGTTTCAATCAGATTGCCATCCTGCAGCCTGAACAGAAACTTGATCGTCCCATCCGCTGATTCCTGCCTCAAGTGCTCGTTCATCGTCCCGATAACAAAATGCTCTTCCAGCAATTGCAGGCATTCCTTGTTCACGTCCGTCATTTCGGAGAAGTCCGTGACCCGCTTCCGATACAGCCATTCCCAAACCTGCGATGCCCGGAACCTCTTATGTCCATGCTCCGATAACCATGCTGTCAACTGATCTAATGTTAATCCATAAATGGATGTCTTATTCATTCGTTAGCCTCTTTTCAGGAGCTTCATCATTCCGCCTGTCTGCTGGGCAGCAAGCCAACAAGCCCTTCATTTATTGTCCCAGAATTATAGGGCTAAAACAAGGGCCGTGTTCCCCTCTTGTTTGTCTGGGAAGCAGTGTTTCCCGGATGCGGCGAGCGCAATTGTTCGTATAGAAAAATAAAGGGTCTGTGCGCAAAGTCCAATATTGAATAAGTCAGTCCCAAATGATGTAAAGGGATGCCTTAAGAACAACTAAAAAAAGGGACTGGAAGCATCTTTTCATTGTAATATGGGGAAACTCCTTCTCCAAGTGATTTGAAGGCAGAGTGATGGAGTAAGAAGCCTGCGAATGTGCAGGAATTTCGGTTACAAGACGCCATAATGGTGAGATTCCTGCAATCATACATGAATTTGAGGAAAAATTTGCCGTTAAGAGGAAATGAAGGTGAAATACCTGCACGCTGGCAGGCATTTCACCTTCATGGGGTCAGAATCGGGAAACAACCTGCGGTTTCGCATGTTTTGCCTAGCTCGCATCTCCTCGCATCTCGCTTGTCTTGGCGTTGGAATGACGGATCATCCTCTGGCGAGGAGTACGTGGGCAGTCCCATGATCGCAGGCATTCCACATCGTACAGCTTCTTAAAATGGGAGCTGTGATTCCAAAAGGTTCGGGACAGCCCCTTCATTTTACCGTATGCAGCTGTCCCTCATTATTTGCTTCATTTTGTCGAATTTTGCAATATATTAACCTTTCAATTAGTGATGATCAGTCGCGCCATAGAACATCAAATAATTCTCCATTTGGCTGCTCCAGTAAGCATCATCATGATGACCGCCTTCGATGACATGGAATTCATAAGACTTTGTTTTTTTCATTTTTAACACCTTGTCCAGCTGCTTGGTAGCGGCTATAAAATCGTCTTGATCCCCACAATCCAAGTAGATGCTTTGCTTATTCAGCTTCTGGCTTGCCGCTAGAAGAAGAGGGTCATTATGCTTGCGGATCTCATCCGTTGGATACACGAGATTCTTCAGAGGAGCCCACATATCGCCAACGAATAATGCAGGCGCATGGCCGCCAACTTTACTGAATAGCAGCGGGTTGCTGAGGCCGATATGCAAGGCAGCGAACCCTCCCATCGAGGTGCCCCCGATATATCGGCTGTTGCGTGATTGTATCGTCTTGAAATGCGTGTCGATATAAGTGATGACATCTTTCGTTATATAATCTTCATACATGCCCTTATTCAGCACGCCGGGATCACCGGGATTGCCGCTCCCTTCTTCATATCCCAGCTCTTTGGAAGAGTTGACGCCAAAGCTGTTCTCGATTCTTGGAGCAACAATAATCATGGGCGTTATCTTCTTGCTGGCAATGAGCGCATCCGCTTGTTCCTTCATTTTGAGTGTGTCAAACCAGTGATCCTCATTAAGCTTGTAGGAATGCAGCACGTACAGTACCGGATACTTCTCCTGGGCGTCATAATTCGGCGGCAAATAGACATTGAGCTGCATCTCTTTGTGCAGACTGTCACTATAGAATGTTACTTTCATGGTGGAGGAGTGCTCATTTGCCTTTGCAGGGGTAGGGGCAGGCGCCGCCGCAAATACCGTCTGCTGGCCAAGCATCAATACGAGAACCAGAGCGCATAGCACTTTAACTAGCTTCATGATATTAATTCCCACTTTCCTCATATATAGTGAACGAACGGATACTAATTTCTCTCTACTCTCTTGAGTCACCCATAGACCGATCTGGTCCCCCTTTTAAACGTGAATCCTCCTTCCTCACCCGTCATGTCCCCCACCAGCATCCTCATTGTATCAAGGCGTCCGGCTCGCGTTGATTGCGTATCCGCAATGTAAGACTGCTAATTGACAATTTCGTATTTCGCTGTTTGCCCGCAATGGAAAAAAGCATGCCAAGAAGATGCATGCTGGTCTTTTGAGTTGACTCCGCTGCTGTACCGCTTGACTTTTCAAGTTCGATGTCATACACTCAAATAACCAAATACTTAGTTATATAATCTTTGGAGACGATCATAATGGAAACCCCTGATACTTCCCAGCTAGAGATCAGAGTTCACGAACAACTACGATCATGCAGCCCCATATTTCTCGCTTTAGCGGATCCTGTCCGTCAGGACATTATTATGATGTTGACGAAGCATGAGAAGCTGAATGTCGCCCAGATTGTGGAACGCTCGCCTATGTCCCGGTCAGCGATCTCACATCACTTGAAAATTTTACGGCAGGCGAATCTGATCTCTTCCAATAAAGTAGCGACGGAGATCTTCTACAGCTTGGAGATTGAATCCGCGGTATCACAGCTGAAGGATTTCATTGGCACGACAGAGCAAATTATCGAATTGAAGACACCCGATGAGGCTGAATAAGCCTTTTCTTTTTCAACCTTATAACTAAATAACTAATTATTCGAATGGTTAGTTATTTAAATCATATAATACCAGGAGGCATATTCATGAAGGAAACCGTTCTTATTACAGGAGCATCAAGCGGCATAGGCAAGGAGTTTGCAGAGATTTTCGCGAGCAAGCATTATCGGGTTATTCTAGCCGCGCGGAGCGAGGAGAAGCTGAGAGTGATCGCTAAGCATTTGAAGCAGCAGTATCAGACTGAAGCTGTTGTCATAGCTGTTGACCTGGCTCAAAGCCAGGGTCCCCGTCAGCTGTACGATGCCATTAAAGGAAAATCCATCGATATTGATGTGCTCATTAATAATGCAGGCATTGGCTCATACGGCTTTCTGCACGAACAAAATGTCCAGTCCGAGCTGGATATGATTCAGTTGAATGTTCATGCTCTCTCTCATCTCATGATGCTGTTTCTGCCCGATATGGTGAAGAGGAATAGCGGCCGAATTCTTAATCTGGGCTCTACGACTTCCTTCTACCCATGTCCGCTGAGCGCCAACTACTCCGCATCCAAAGCCTTTGTCCTCCATCTGACGGAGGCTGCTGCCAATGAACTAAAGGGAACAGGGGTCAGTGTTACCGCGCTTTGCCCGGGGGCCACAGGCACAGAATTTTTCCGCAATGCCAACATGGATAAGCAAAAAGTGTCCAAAACCGACGCGCTCATGGACGCCAAAAAAGTCGCCCAAATCGGATTCCAAGCACTGATGAAGCAAAAACCGTTCGTAGTACCAGGCTTCCAGAACTGGCTGCTGGCTCAGGCGCCCCGCTTCTTCCCCAGACATTTTGTAGCCAGAATTACTCGCAGTGTGCTTGAGCAAAAGCTGTGAATCACGCATTCATATTCTGTCTGAGCTCTGTCTGATCGCAGCCAGCTCATGAATCACTGTACTTCCTTATTCGGGAACCTCAACATATTGGGATACCCTCGATTTTAGAGTTTCTATCAGCTCTTCATCCATGTAATTGTAATCATCAGGGATGTCCAGACAAATCAAAGGTTTATGCAATTGTGTACTTGAGAACTTCTGTTTAAGCCGGCTTATATGCCTTTTTTCCATCACAAATATCATATCAGACCAGCCAATGTGCCCTTCAGTAACTTTAATCCTTGCACTGTCCTCCGTTCCTGCGGATCTGACCGCGTAGCCGTTGAAGCCATCGAAGATCTTCTCGGCTGTTAAACTGCGCCATCTATTACGGCTGCAAATAAAGAGTAATTTAATGTGCTGTCACCTGCTTCTTCATTTATAAAGACGGATTCCAAACGATCTGTGACTGGCTTGACCACTCGGTAGGCTGAGTGGCGACTGCGGGGTGACCACTAGCGGAGGCGCAACCAGCGGAGGCGCAACCAGCGGAGGCGCAACCAGCGGGATGAAAAACCTGCGAATGTGCATGAATTTCGGTTAAAAGGAGGCGTAATAGTAAAATTCCTGCGATAACGCATGAATTCGAGGGAAAAGTGGCCGATAAGGGGAAATGAAGGAGAAATGCCTGCACTCTGGCAGGCATTTCTCCTTCATCGGGTCGGAAACGCGAGAAAACCTGCCGTTTCGCAGGCATATCTCGCATCGCGCATGTTACTGGGAGCGCTCCCCCTCGGGGGGCAACATCTTAACTGCCAGAAGGACAATCACCGGAACGAAAGGATTGTCCTTCTTTCTTTTCATCTCTCTAGGCCTGCATCAGTCCGACGTGAATTTTGATGACCGCCTTCTTGATTCTCGCGGGCTCTCCCATACCGGGCCTGTGAATGTCGTGCGGGAAAAAGACCGCGAACATGCCCGGCTTGAGCCGGATCAGCAGCTCATCCGCCGAAGGCTCGTACAGCGCATAATCCTGCTCGCTGTCATACGGCTTAACAGCCGTGCTGTCCTCCTGCAGAGAGGACCAGCCTATCGTCTCTTCTCCTTCAATCAGGTAATGGACATCGATATACTGCTCATGCTTCTCAGCCACCTGCTCCGTCAACGACTTGACGTCGAACTCCATAATCGAAGCGTACAGCTTGTCGCCATCGAACTCGACACGCCCTTCGGCTGGATGCTGCTGAAGCAAGCTGCTCAGCTTCTCCAATGCTTCTACGATGACCCTATGTTCGAATGTAGTGTGGTCTTGCCATGATGTCATAGAACCTAGAATCATAATTCATTCCCCCAGCAATGGATTTCAAAAAAACGATGTAACCCTCGCAGGGCCCAGGCCCGCGCGCGGGTACTCCATGCGAGTAGCAAATGCGATTATTCCGTGGGATTAGCACTTGCAATTAATCCATGCGACTAGTCCGCACGATTAATCCCGCTCGATCTTCTCGCACGATCTGCCCGCGCACAGCCCTATATATCAAAGCAATTTCACGGCCACCGACGCTGCCGTATGCTCTTTATTCCTTATCGATTCCTCGTAATCTCTTTTGAAATATTCCACATATAAGACGTCCAGCAGGTAGAGCTGCGAAATTTTCGCGGACAATGAACCGCCCTGAAGAGGGCCCTCATTCGCACCGCAAAGCAGTGTAAGATCAGAATACGAGGTCAGCGGAGACTTCACGAATCTGGTAATGGAGATAACAGTAGCGCCGCACTCCTTCGCTTTCTTCGCCACCTCAATCGTATCCTTGGTTGAACCGGAATAAGATATAATAACCGCGACATCCCGCGGGGTCATTAAAGCCGCCGACATCATCTGAAGATGCGAATCGATGGAGCATTCCGTCTTGTTCGTGATGCGCATAAATTTAATTTTGGCTTCCATCGCAGTCATTAAGGATGAACCGACACCAAAGAAAATGATCCGCTCCGCCCCAAGCAAATGCTGGATCGCTTGATCGATCTTCGAGTTGTCGATCAGATTGAACGTTTCGTTCAGCGCGCTTATATTGGTTGACAGCACCTTGGATGCGACCTGCTCGATCGTATCGTTCATCAGAACCTTGTCTGTGAGCTGCGGAATTTCATTCTCTACCGTGATGCTGTGCGCAAGTGCAATCTTGAAATCCTGATATCCCTTGTAGCTCAGCGACTTGCAAAATCTGAATATACTGGATTCGCCTACTCCGCAAGCATCCGCAAGATCCGTAATCGACATATATACGACACTTTTGGCATTCTCCAGCACATGATCCGCTACCTTTTTCTCCGTATTCGTCAGATTGTTGTACTTGGAATGAATGGTTGTAAAAATATTGATTGTGCGCAAGCTATCACCTCTTGAATGCTCAGGATTGGGTCCGTTCGATCACAGCAGCTCCAACTGCGCCTCGTTCAGCGGAGGAAGAGAGAGGCAGCACCTAATAACCCGGCTTTATTGCCCAGAGATGCCTTCACAATCGACACATCAGCGAAGCTTGGCATCACAATAGCCTTGGTCTCTTCTGCGACGAGACGAACAAGGCGCTCCTGCTCCATCACTCCGCCTCCTACAATAATAGCCGCGGGGTTGAACACATGGATCAGCGACGCCAAGCCAAGGGATACTTCAGCAGCCCAGTCATGCAAAATTTGTTGCAGTTCGACGTTCCCTTTCCCTATTTTATCAAAAAATACCTTCCCGTCCACACATTCCGGGTCCGCTTCCCGCGCCATTCGGATTAAAGCTGTCGTTGAAGCATGCGACTCATAACGGGACGATCTTGCGCCTCCGCTCATTCCCGCCAGAGGGCGGGTGAAGATATGGCCGAATTCCGCCGCTACTCCATTCGCTCCCCGGTAGATCTGGCGATTGATGACAATCGCTCCGCCGATGCCCGTGCCGAAAGTCAGGCACAAGAAATCACGGAATGACCGGGCTGCGCCGAAGGCTGCTTCACCAAGCGCAGCGGCGTTCACGTCATTCTCCACCTTGACGGGCTTTTGGAACCGGGCCTCTATCGTCTCCTTGAGCTGCATTCCTGTATAACTCGGTATGTTCTCGTTGGCATAGACAATGCGGCCTGCTTCGGCATCCACTTGTCCCGCCGTACTGATCGCGATGGCATCGAAATCATCATCGTACATTGCCAGCTGCTCCAGCAATCTGCTGACTACATGCGGACCACCCTTATGACTTTCGGTGGCGTATTCTTTAAACTGCCCGATATGCCCCTGTTCATCACAAATGCCGATCTTCGTATTCGTGCCCCCGATGTCCGCCGCCACAATTCTCATACTCATCGGCTATTCCACAGCCTTAATAAACTTCTTCGTAATTTCCATCGGTCTCGTAATTGCAGACCCTACCACTGCCGAATAAATACCAAGCTCGAACAATCTTCTCAATTCCTCGGGCGTCGAGATGCCACCTTCAGCAATGACCGGAACAGATACCGTATTCACCAGCCGCTCCACCAAATCAAAATCAGGCAAGGATCTGTCCCTCGTCCCTTCCGTATAACCGCTCAAAGTCGTTCCCACAATGTCGAACCCGAG
This sequence comes from Paenibacillus oenotherae, assembly GCF_019443105.1. Classification (GTDB taxonomy): domain Bacteria; phylum Bacillota; class Bacilli; order Paenibacillales; family Paenibacillaceae; genus Paenibacillus_Z; species Paenibacillus_Z oenotherae. The sequence goes on along the minus strand of NZ_JAHZIJ010000021.1, from coordinate 34,877 downwards.
CCGGGCAGCCATGACCCCTTCCTCGTACGTGGAGCAATCGGCCATGAAGAGCTGGTGCTTGTACTTGTCTCTAATTGCCGGGAACAACTCCGATATTGTCGATCCGTCAGGTCTTGCGCGGTCCGTGGCGTCCAGCGCGATTATATCTGCGCCTTCGCGGCAAAGCTCGTCCACTTCCTTCATCGTAGGCGTGATGAATACTTCCGAGCCCTCATACACTTGCTTAATGATGCCGATGATCGGCAAATCCACCTGCTTTTTAATTTCCCGTATATCGTCCACGCTGTTGGCCCGAATGCCCGAAGCGCCGCCCAAGAAAGCCGCATATGCCATTCTTCCCATAATAAATGGACTGTGCAGCGGTTCCTCAGGCAATGCCTGGCAAGAAACGATCAGCTTATGTTTTATCATTTCGAGTATATTTATTTGCGTTTTCATTGGTTTCCAACTCCACACCTGTTAGTTTTACTCCTTCACTGCTCCAGCCGTCATGCCTTGTGTAAAGTACCGTTGGAATAATAAGAAGATCAACAGCATCGGAATTGCAGCAACGGTTGCTCCTGCCATCTTGTAGGCAAAGTTCGGATTCAGATCCTGCATCAAGGTCGCAGTTCCTACCATTAATGTCTTCATTGTCTTCTCTTGACCTATGACCAGCTGCCACAGGTAGTCGTTCCATACTTGCACGAAGTTTAATATGAATAATGCACCGATACCAGGCTTGACGATAGGCAGCATAATTTGGAAGAAGGTTCTCCACTCGCCTGCCCCATCAATTCGGGATGCTTCTCTTAATGCATCAGGCGTCGAATCGAAAAAGCCTTTCAACAGGAATACGCCAAATGCGGTAGCAACGTTAGGCCAGATCATACCGCTGAAGCTGTTGACCATCCCGAAATCCTGGGTAATGCGAAATAACGGCACAATCATAATTTCTTTAGGAATCATCAAGCTCGATATGAAAATGATGAAAATGATGTTTCTTCCTTTGAATTTGAGCTTCGAGAAGCCATAAGCGGCCATAGCCCCTACCATTATGACAAGGATCGTGGCAACTCCCGAGACGAACAGGCTGTTGAAGGCCCATCTTAAGGCCGGCTGGCTTTGGAACACATCCGCATAATTGGAGAACGTGATCGTGGTCGGCCACCAGTCAGGCGGCATCTTCACAACATCCGAGCTGTTCTTAAGCGAGCTTGTAAACAGCCAATACAAAGGAAACAGGTTAACAATCGCGAAGAGGACGACGATCACGTTTGTTATAACATCAAACCGCTCCATCTTCTTCTTATTTTTCGTCTGCGACATGCTGATTACCCCTCACTTCTCCTTAATCAAGCTTCTTAGCTGAGGCACCGACAGCAGCAGCGTAATGAGGAACATAATAACCCCAACCGCAGAAGCCATGCCGAGCTGATTGTATTTAAAGGCGTTATTGTATAGATAGTACATCAGTGTCACAGAGGCATTGTTCGGCCCGCCCCCGGTCAAGAGCTGGATAACGACGAATATTTTCAAGACGGCAATGATGTTGATGATCGTAATATAAATTGTGGAGGACTTGACAGAAGGGATCAAAATTTTGAGAATGACCTGCCATCTGCTGGCCCCGTCCACCTCCGCTGCTTCAAACAGATCCTTGGGAACCCCGATCATCGCCGCGATATACAGGATAATGGCTTGCCCAACATTGGTCGCGAATGTTACGAATATAATAACCGGCAGAACCGTCTGTGATTTTCCCAGTAGATTAACCGTACCAAGACCCATTTCCTGAGAAAAATAAGAAATCAGTCCGTTGGCAGGGTTCAGCAGAAAGCTCCATACCATACTCATGACGACCATCGAGACCATCACAGGGATGTAATAGCTTCCTCTAATAAAGGAGACATACTTGGCGTTCTTGTCGAATACAGCAGATGCTACGAACAGCGCAAAGCCTACCGTTAGAATGACGATAAAAACAACGAATACAACCGTGTTGATAAGCGCTTTAAAGAATACAGGATCGCCAAACAGAGACGCGTAATTATCCAGTCCAACAAACTTCTCGTTCTGATAATTAATCTGATAGAAGCTGAGCCTTATGCCTTCAATAATCGGATATACCAGAAAAACCAAGAAAATCAGGATCTGAGGCAAGATAAACAAATATCCGGTAAAATTCTCTTTGATGGATTGATTACGTAGTCTCATATCGTTGTACCTTTCTAATTAGCAGCCTTGAGACCGCTTGGACCCCAAGGCTGTTAATCGTTTATTTATCCGTTTACTTCTTCTGATAGATGACGGAGCTCGCTTTGTTCGTTTCAATGATCTTGTTGCCGTTAGTCTGATAATCCGCGATCGCCTGCTGCGGCGTCTTGGCTCCGATATACAGCGCCTGAAGCTCTGGATAGAGAACTTCCCTTAGCTGGCTGTATCCCGGGATGTTGCCTGTGAAGTTGAACAGATACTTGGAGTTCGCATCATAAGCCGCAAACAGTGGCTTCTCGCTCTTGAATTCCTCGGAAACGGAAGTTCTGACCGGGATGCCGTTCTTGGATGACTTCACCAGTTCCGGATCCGTGGAGAAGAATTTCACGAAATCTTTGGCTACTTCGACTCTTTTCTCATCATTGGTCTGGAATACGCTTGCTCCAACTACATAAGTGAAGGACAGCGGATCGCCGCTTTCGGACGGGATGTTGGCAAGACGCATATCGAACTTGTTCGCTTTGCCGCTCTCCATATCCGCTTTCGTGTTGCTGAACAGGATCGGGTTCGTGAAGCTGATCGCCAGCTGCTGGTTCTGGAACATGCCGTTGGCATCATTGGACGATACGGATTCCGCACCCGGGTTCGTATAGCCTGCGTCCTTGATTTTCTTCAGCCATTCCATTGCCTTAACGCCCTTCTCATCATTCACAATGATGTTGCCTTGCTCGTCAAAGAATGGGTTGCCGAACATTCTGAGGTAAGCCAGATTCCATGTGTCCCCTTGGTTGTTCACAGCATACTGCGCCATTGGGTAAGCATTGGAATATTTGTCCTTAGGCAGCTTGTCTTTAAGTCCCTTCAGAATTTCCTCGTATTCCGCAAGTGTCCATGTTTTGATCTCTGTTTCTTCGCCTACGAATTTATCCAGACCCGCTGCTCTGAACATGTCCGCGTTGTATACGAGCGTGCCAGGATTATGCTGGAACGGATAGAAGTAAACATCATCTCCGAAGGTCACTGCATCCCAATAGTTCTGGGCAATATCGCTTTTCGCGCTGTCATCCACGATATCAGTCAGCGGCACCAATGCCCCGCGGTGCACATAATCACCCATTGCAAAAACGCTTTCAAAGAAAACATCAGGAGGTGTGCCGCCGCTCAGATTAACATTGAGAAGCTGATCGCGCTGGTCGCCGGCGATAACTTCCACATTCACCTTCGCATCGTACTTATCATATTGCTTCGTGAATTTCTCAGCGGCGTATTTCAAGAAGCTGTCATAGTCGGCTCCTTGTTCCGTAGCGTCCAGAACACCTTTCCACTGTGGTGTCAGCCATACTTTGATCTCCACTTTTTCCTTGCCGGAAGATGCGTTGGTTCCTTTATTGTTACTTGCTTCATTATTGCCGCCTGCACATCCAGCAATAATTGAAGTCAACATCATGAGAGCGACAACAGCGACAAGAGAACGCTTCCTTTTCATAAAAAACATTACCTCCCGTTTAATATACTTGTGACCTGACCCCGCATAAATTCCGCCATTAGTCGATGCCCTCCGGCATCCAGATGCATATAGTCAATCTCATTCATCGACACATGCAATTTCGCATCCGCAAAGTGAATATCCGTCCCCGCAATCAGGCTCTCCAGATGATCCGCCAGCTCCAACGATTTGCCGCTGCACTGGCTGCCCATCGGCTTGCCGATTGAGGTATGCACATACTTCCCTCCGATTGCAGGAGGAGAAACTACGAGAACCTCCGGGGCCTGTCCGCCGATTCCTGCCGCAGACTCCCGTGCTTTCCTGGCGAGTCTGACGATACCTTGAGCAATGTTATAAGAAGTGAGACCGAACCGTTCCTTCGTGTCGTTCGTACCGAGCATAATGATTACGAGGTTCAATGGCGAGTGCGACAGCAGACACGGGTAGAGGTAGGATAGCCCCGACAGCCCCTCGAACAGAGGATCATCGCATACACTCGTTCTGCCGCTGAGCCCTTCTTCTACAACCCGGTAGTCGCTGCCCAAGCTGGCTGCCAGCAGGCCTGTCCACCTCGTGTCCTCATCGAATCTTGTACCTGTTGACGCATCATAGCCCCAAGTATTGGAGTCTCCAAAGCATACAATCGTTTTTCTCCTCACTTGTATCACCTGCAGAATCGTTGAATAGTCTGATCGATCATGACGATAATATTGTCGATTCGGCCGCCATCCTCGCTGGAAATCCCTTCGAGAGGCCCTCTTACACTGCCGATGTTGACGCCTCTTCTTCTCAGCACTTCTTTGATCCCTGCGTACATAGAGCCGTTCAGCGAGCATAGCGCGATAATGATGTCGTTAATCTCGCTCTGCAGGAGCCGCGCCTCCTGGAACTTGCCTTCCTGGACGAAACGGTTCGCCTGAAGGAACAGCTCCGGCATCGCGCCATAGGTGCCGCCTATTCCGGCATCAGCACCCATAATTCTGCCAGCGACGAACTGTTCGTCCGGACCGTTGAAGACGATGACATTGTCTCCGCCGGTTTTTTTGAAGCGCTCAATGTCCATCGTTGGCATTGAAGAGTTTTTGACGCCGATGACCTTCTTGTTCTCCAGCAGCTTCTCGAACAGTGATGTCGTGAGCGTATATCCTGTCGTCTGTGGAATGTTATAAATAATGAAATCAAGAGGAGTTGCATCGATAATTTCGCTCCAATATTTAAGAACTGCGCTGTCGGGCAGCTTGAAATATATAGGCGGAATCGCAGATAAGGCATCGTAACCCAATTCTGCCGCATGCTTCGCTAATGCAATACTGTCTCTTGTGGAAGGCGCCCCCACATGGGCAATGAGCGTCATTTTACCCTTCAAATGCTTCGCTGCATAGCTCAGTGCCGCTTTGCGCTCGTCCAGGCTGTGGTAGATGCACTCTCCGGAGCTGCCTCCGACATATACACCCTGGACTCCTTTCTCATACAAATACTGGCCTAAGTCCTTTGTTCGAGCTTCCGAGATATTTCCTTCATCGTCATAGCAAGCATAGAAAGCGGGAATGATTCCGTGGAACTTGTCTAATCGCACTGCGCTGCCTCCTCTATCCGTTATGTCTGACAAGAACAAGATAACACTAAATTTCGATATTGTAAATTAATTTCACCAAATTTATTATTGTGAAAAATCTTTCCTACAATTGATTGATCGTCGCATCTTCCTTTATTTCTCTGCTGCAAATGTGGATTGCCCTTCCGCGTCTTAGTATGGTTCGTTTTCCGCTTCATTATTATTACAATTGGCTCTGCTGAACATTGGGGATTGCAGCACTGCCGCTGCGATTGCTGGCTGGCGTGGGCTCCCATGTGCTGGCCTCATGCACGCCGAGAACTGCGCTGGGTGCAGCCTGTGGGGCGAACCCGCATAGCTCTACTGCGTGGAGGGGAAGGTATCTGAAATCATTCCGTCGACGACGACGAACATTCCTGCATAATAGGCATGCTTTTTCTCATTTGAGACCGCTGATGACCGAATGCCTGCCAAAGCGCAGGCATTTCACCGTGTTTTCCCGATAGCGGCCCAATTCGCCATATATTCCTGCACTCTCGCAGGCTTTCTCCACTCAGTGGCCTCATTGCGCTAAAATTCCTGCACTTTCGCAGGCTTCCCTTCCCCCCTCTCCCTCTCTTCCTCTTCCTCTTCCTCTTCCTCTCACACACTCTCACTCTCTACCAACCGGATGTGCTGCTGTCAGTCACTCGTACACGTTTGAAGACTAGTTAACGGCAAGCACACCGGACTTTCTCTCTCGACATTCCTGCATATAGGCATGCTTTTTCTCATTTGAGACCGCTGATGACCGAATGCCTGCCAAAGCGCAGGCATTTCACCGTGTTTTCCCGATAGCGGCCCAATTCGCCATATATTCCTGCACTCTCGCAGGCTTTCTCCACTTAGTGGCCTCATTGCGCTAAAATTCCTGCACTTTCGCAGGCTTCCCTTCCCCCTCTCCCTCACTTCCTCTTCCTCTCACACACTCTCTCGCTCTCTACCAACCGGATGTGCTGCTGTCAGTCACTCGTACACGTTTGAAGACTAGTTGGGTGTGAAGACCTCTGACGTTCTCAATAGTCTGCATACAGGACGATCAGGCAGACTTTTTCTACCTCTCAGCCTGCGGAAGAGCGTTTGCCTGCAAAAGCGGATGCCGCGATGCCGCACCGCTCGCACCTCGCAGCATGCACCTCGCAGTACCTCACAGCGCGCACCTCGCAGCACCTCGCAGCACGCACCTTGCACGGACCGCGCCCAGCCCAGCGCCAACGCGCGCTGTTTCGCTGCATGACGGCGGCCAGCCGACCATATACAGCACACTTACTCCGCGCACAGCGCACAGCGCAGTGGGGGGCCATACGTGTTGAAGCCAAGCGACACAGCTGGGCGACAAAAAAGGAAGGCTTGATTAGGCTCCTGGTCTATACGGAGCCCTAATCAAGCCTTCCTTACTATTCTTCATGCTGATAACCCGTCCTGCCCACCTTTAGTGGGAGGTCGACTTCTTCAGCTGGTTGACACCACTGGCACTGGTTTCATCCGATTTGGGTGCCTGCTGTTCATTGGATGTGCGCAGCGGAATCTCTTTCAAGAAGAAAGTGAGCAGCAATCCAACGCCGACTAATATGGCCCCGATGATGAAGACGGTTGATAGCGTATCGCTTAATACGGAACGCAGAATATCAATCATATGGGCGAACAAAGGCTGCACCTGATCCGGCAGCTCCGTGTGTATTTGCTCCAGCAGAGGCTGGTTCATCAGCAGTTTGGGGTCAAGCAATCCGCTCAATTCAGCGGCTACTTTCGGATCGACTTGCGACAGGTCCATACCCGGGTCGGAAGCCATCGCTTTATCCATATTGCGAGTTAGCGTAGAGGTCATAACCGAGCCCAGTATGGCGATCCCTATCGTGCCTCCGAGGTTGCGGAATAGCGTCGAGGTTGCAGTACCAACGCCTATCTGAGATGGCGGCAGCGCATTCTGGACGGTCAAGGTAAAGACCGACATGCTTAACCCGAGTCCAATACCGAATACCGTCATGCTGGCGACTGCGAATGCCACGCTATGCATATTGGCCATCATAAGCATACTGCCGATCATAACAGCTATGCCAATGATAGCAAAGTGCTTGTATTTGCCCGACTTGGCAATCCAGCGGCCTACCAAGGTGCTGAGAATAATCATCGTGATGGACATCGGCATATTGACGAAGCCCGATTGCGTAGGAGTCAAGCCTTCCACGCCCTGTACGAAGAACGGCAAATAAATCATGGCCCCCATCATGCCGGCATTCATTAGAAAGCCTACAGAGATGGAGAGGGTTACCACACTGTTTTTAAAAATGGAGAGCGGCAGAACCGGACTCTTCGCTTTCCTTTCGATCATAATTAACAGGATGATACCAATGATGCTCGCGGCAAAAAGGCCAAGTATTTGCGCAGAACCCCAAGCGTATTTATTACCCGCCCATGAGAAGCCGAGCAGCAAGGCAACGATCGAAGCCGAAAGAACAAGTGAGCCCCAGTAATCGATCGACTCTGATGAAGTGCGCGCCGTCTTGGGAAACATGCGCCAGATCATGACGAAGGCAATAACGCCCAGCGGCAGAAAGATCCAGAACAGCCATTTCCACTCCATGTGATCAATAAGCACCCCGCCAAGCGTAGGTCCAAGAATGCTCGATAAGCCGAAGATCGACATCATCACACCTGTCCATTTGGCTCTTTCGCGCGGAGCGAACAGATCCCCGACAGCGGTAATGGTAGTAGACATGAGAATACCGGCTCCAACGCCCTGAATAGCCCGGAATATAATCATTTGTACGATATCAGATGATAGTCCGGTTAAGAAGGAACCGATCATGAAGATAACGATCCCGCTGAGCAAAAAGGGCTTCCGTCCATAAATATCGGACAATTTGCCGACCAATACAGTAGAAATCGTGGACATGAGCATAAAGATCGTAATGACCCAGGAATAATACTCCATGCCTCCCAGCAAAGAAATAATCCGTGGCATCGCCGTACTCACGATCGTCTGGTTGATAGATGCAAAAAACATAGCCGCCATAAGAGCGATCATAACGGTCACTTTTTGTTTCTGTGACAGATGATTCATCATGCCACCGTCCTTCCATAGAAATAATATCTCCGTTTATGTATTAAACCATACTATTATTAGGTTGGCAACCTATTTATATTTGGGCCACAAAATAAACCCCGCAGCAGGTGCGAGGTTTATTATCCCTTTTCAACGAGAACGCATTGCCCTCCCAGGCAGAGCTGGTGCAAGGACATGAAACGCATGAAGCGGACTTCATCCGATCTCCGGCTTAACGACGGGCAGCAATCCCCGGCTCTCTCTTACTAATCGGCCAATCCACAGTGCCTGCAAGCAGCTGAATCCGAAGACCAGCACCAGCGCCCAGAACCAGCCCCGTATACCGATGTAGGATGTCAGCAATCCTCCTAATGCCGGGCCTGACAAGCTCCCCATGAACTGCCAGGAGTTGGTGAAGCCGAAGGTTCTGGATTCCATCCCGGGGCGAACGTACTGGCGGATCTGAGCTTGAACGTTGGGCAGCAGCGCGGCGACACAGACGCCCATAAGAAATCGGCAAATGACAATAGCCGTATACGAATGGGCCATCGCTTGCGCTGCGCTGAGCACAGCAGCAAGGAGCGTCGCCACCGTAAGCATAGGAAGCGCCCCGATGCGATCCGACAACTTGCCGAGAAACGGGGAACACAAGATGACGGCTAAGGAGGTCACCGAAAGCGCAAAGCCAACGTTGAAGCCTCCATGCCACCAATGTCCATCCGCGGTTTCAATGAAAAAGCCCAGCAGCGGCGCCGTCCCGATCAAACAAAAGTTGATGCAGAAGGCGCTCAGCATTAATTGAGGAAATGGCTTCGTACGCCAAATCTCCCGGAAATCCTGCCACAAATTGGTCGTTGGTTCAACGCGGGGCCGCGTATCTCTTGGATCCTGTACAAATTTCCATACAAAAATTGTAGCCGTCAGAATGAATGCGCTCATGACCGGAAACCCGAATCTGGGCTGCAGGAATATGAGGAGCACCGCACCGATAAGAGGGCCTATTACGGCGCCGCTTTCGGCCATCATCTGCATTTTGCCCACAGATACTCCTACCCGATCCTTAGGCGCTCCAGTAACGACGAGAATCATCGAGAACGGCAGAATGCCGGTAAAGCAGCCCTGCAAAAAACGAAGCACCGCCATTTCCACCTGGCTGCCCGCAACCGACATGAGCAGCGTCATCACAGCCATGCCGAGCCCTGACCACAGCATAATGGGCTTCCGTCCGATCCGGTCGCCCATTCTTCCAAGTACCGGCATAATCAGCATCATAGCTGCGAAATTGCCTGCAAAAATAATGCCCGTCCATATCGCCAGCTCTTCTTCACTCAGCCCAAGCCTCACCAGTTGCCCCGGCAGCAGCGTAATATACATGCTATGGGCCGTGCTTACGAACAGTTGTACCAGCATTAGCGCTGCATGCTGCTTGCGCCAGCTATTCATGAACTGCTTTTACCATGATGTTATACTTCTCCCACTCTGTCTCTTATTTTAGAATCCATTCTTTAATGTCAAAATCATTCTCGGCCAGCTTCTCCTCGACCAAGAAGTTTTTTGTACCCTCAAGCAGCTCGATTCCGGGATCTGTGAAGGGTTCATCCTTGATCCATTCAATCGGCGCTGTCTTCTTCGCCAGCTCGGGCGTCGTTTTCTGAATGTCAGCGATAAACTGATAATACTCCTCCGGATGCTTCTTCAAGTCCTCCAGTGCTTTCTCCCGCGCCTCATTCCATACTTTAGGGAAATCCGGGAACTTCTTCAGATACTCCTCGGAGACGACCGTTGCGTTCGAGCCATACAGCTCCGGATGTTTCGTCGCATCGTCCAAATGTGAGAAGCCTTCTTCAATCAGTTTAAGCGCATATACGCCATTATTGGTCATAGCATCGACCTCGCCCCGGGCCAAAGCCGCTTCTCCGTCAGGACGAAGCATATGAATCAGCTTATAATCCGTTATCCCTTCCTTCTTGAGCAAGCCGACGACATACCGGTGCATGAAGGAGCCTTTCTGAATGGCGATGGTCTTGCCCTGCAATTCCTTCTTGTCCTTCAAGTCCTTCCTGCCGATCAGATAGCCGATATTATCGGTTGAGGCCTGTGTAATCAATCTCGTCTTCGCGCCGGAGGAACGCGCAAGAATCGCTGGCGTGTCCCCAAGACTGCCGATATCAAGCCTGCCGCTAATGAGCGATTCGCTCAAATCCGGGCCATTGGGGAAGCCGCTTAGCTTAACTTCCGTAATTCCGTGTTTCTTCAGCTCCGCTTGAATAATCCCCTTGTGCAAGCCCCAGCCCTCAGCGGCTCTCGGCAGATTCAATTCATTCACCCCGATATAGCCATAGTTGAGGACAGACGGGACTCCGCCTGCCTGCTCCTCGCCGCTGGCCGTATTGCCCGCTTGATTGCCGCATGCCTGCAGCAATAGCATTGCCCCTAGCAGAAGCACCGCTATACTTATACTGAATTTATTTCCTCTGACTCTTGCTCTCTGCTGCTGAACCATCTCTGTTGTTCCTCCCCATCCACCTATACGAATCTTTTTGAGCTTGATGATAATAGCGACTATCTTGTTTTTACTGAAAGCTGATACATATATTCATGCTTGGCAATCGGCGTGCGGCCCTTGCCCCAGCCGACCTTCTCGCGGTAGCCGCCGAACAAACCAAGCCTCTCCACTTCATCCTCGCTTTGCAGCGTGACCTGCTCCGAATCGGGGGCCACGTACAGAGCGTCTGTCGGGCAGTACAGCTCGCACATGAAGCAGGTCTGGCAATCACTTTGGCGGGCAATAACAGGAATGCCGCCCTCGACTTTGTCGAACACATTCGTTGGACATACGGACACGCACAAATTGCACGATATGCACTTGGACTCGCTTACGATCTCAATCAATGCAATACGGCCTCCTTCTTAACATCCTCTTTCCTGACCTGCACCTGATCAAGTCCGCTGCTGACAAGACGGTAATGCTGGGAAGCATCCAGCTCCGGGAAATCATCGCGCTTGTGCATACCGCGGGTCTCCGTCCGTTCACGGGCCGTATTGTACATCCAGCGCGCCGTCGCAGTCATTGCGGCAGCTTCTCTCTTCTTGACCGATTGCGCATCCAGGGTGATCGTCTCATTGCGGATATCCTTCCAAATATGATCCAGCGTCGACAGCGATTCACTCAGACCGCTGGATGTCCGGAACAGGTTGCGGTCATAAGGGGCGACCTCATCCTGTACTGCGCGGATTCTCTCCTCCGTCTTGCTTGGCTTGCTGTCCGTAGCCGCCGTTGTTAATGGAGAGGAGGACAAGCCTTTGAGCGACCGGGTGGACGAGGCTTCGCCCAGAGCGGCCGCATAGGCTGCCGCCCCTTCACCGGCGAACGAGCCTGAGGACATCGCCCATGCCGCATTGTGGCTGCCGCCGCCAGTGAAGCCGCCGCATATCAGCTCACGAGTCGCCGCATCTCCGGCCGCATAGAGGCCCGGCACCTTCGTTGCGCATGTCTCATCGACGATGTGAATGCCGCCCGTGCCTCGCACCGTGCCCTCAAGGCGCAGCGTTACAGGGAATTTATCCTTGAACGGATTAATGCCAAGACGGTCGAACGGCAGGAAGAAATTCGTCTGATTCACACGCAGAAGCGGATGAATATCCTCTGGCGCTTGATCGAGAGAGGCATATACCTGGCGCCCCTGGAGCAGGTTGCGTGCGATAATTGACCGCCCCCGCTGTGATCCCGCTCCTTCCACGACAGTTCCGTCTTCATAATAGAAGCTGGCATACCGGTAATAGGCCGTCTTCGTCACCGACGAGAAGGTCGGCGAAATGGCATAGGCATTAGAGAATTCCATGCCTGACAGCTCCGCACCGGCTTCCGCCGCTAATAAATAGCCGTCTCCTGTCAGCACATTGCATCCAAGCGCCTTGCTCAGGAAGGCACAGCCCCCTGTTGCAATGATGACTGCCCCTGCCTGAACGCTCCATGTCTCTCCCGTATGCACATTATAGCCATGAGCTCCGCCTACCCCATGCTCATCGGCAAGCAGCTCCAGGGCGGGACTATGGTCGAGAATGCGCACGCCCGCTTTGTGAACAAGCCTGCGCATCAGCTTCATATATTCCGGCCCTTGAAGCCCTCTCTTATAGGGGTTGCCCAGTTCATCAAGCGGGAATGGATAGCCATACTCCCCAAGCTTGTTCATATTTTCATACGTGCGATCAAGAACTCGGTCCATCCAGCGGTTATCCGCAAGCTGCCCGCCCAAGCCGAACCGGCTTTGCTTCGCTTCCTCGCGCTCCTGCTGATCCGGCTTGATGTACCAGACGCCTGTTCCCGAAGGAGCTGTCGCTCCGCTGGTGCCGCAATACCCTTTATCGACCAGCACAACCTTGGACCCTTTGGATACCGCTGTAATAGCTGCCCATGTTCCCGCTGGCCCTCCGCCGATCACCAATACATCCGCCGTTAATTGCAGATCCGCTTTTCTTTCGCTCATTTCATCATGCCTCCCTAATTATCCTTTGTAGCTGTCCTGCCATTGCAGAAACCTGCGTTCCAGCAATCGGACGAACGAGTCTATAAGCTTGCCGACAACTGCAAACAAGATGACACCGACAAAAATAATTTCCATCATTGAATTTTGCTTGGCGATCGTCATTAGGAACCCGATACCGGCCTCGGAGCCAATTAGCTCCGCAACAACAAGACCTAGCCAAGAGAGTGCCAGCGACAGCCGCAAGCCGAGAAAAAGCTGGGGCAGCGACGCCGGAAGAATAAGCAAAAAGAATTGCTTGTAACGCTTGAACGACAGCACCCGGGCTACATCAATCAGCTTATTGTCCACATTGCGAATGCCGAGGAAGGTATTGATATATAAGGGGAAAAAGGCCCCCTTGGCGATAATCAATATTTTGGATACTTCGCCGAATCCGAACCACAGGATGATCAGCGGCGCGATTGCCAGATGCGGGATCATCCGGAACATCTGCACGCTGGGATCCAGTACATACTCCCCATAGCGGGAGAATCCGGCGACCAGTCCTAGGAGCAGGCCAATGCTGCCGCCAATGGCGAAGCCCGCTGCGGCGCGCTTGAGACTGACGCCCAAATGATAGGCCAGATCTCCGCTTGCGAACAAATCTCCGAAGGCCGCAAAAATCATCGTTGGTGTGGGCAGAAAAAACGTAGAGATGAGCCCCAATTCACCTGCCAGCTGCCAGATGACCAACAGGCCGACCGGCAGCAGACCGCCAATGGCAAAGCTGCCCATTCGCTCCTTCCATCTTGTTGAAACTCTCCATCCCTTCCCGGTCTGCGTGGCATGATCCGGCTGTCCAAGCAGCTCGATCGGCTTGCTCAATTCATCCACTCCTTCCTATCCTTTATAGCTGTCACGCCACCTGATAAGCCGATGTTCCAGCAGTTTGACAGCAGAATCCGCCAGCTTCCCGACTACAGCGAATACAACAATGCCCACGAACACGACCGAAGTCTTGCTGAACTGCCTCGCATCTGACATTAAGTAGCCGATACCTGATGTGGATGCCATTAATTCCGCAACGACAAGCCCCAACCATGACACAGCAATCGACAGGCGCAGGCCAAGCAGAATATTCGGCATGGAAGCAGGCAGGGCCAAGCGGATGACTTGCTTGAAACGACTGAACTGCAGCACCTTCGCTACCTCGAACAATTTGTTGTCGACATTGCGAATGCCTAGAAATGTATTGATATAGAGCGGAAAAAAAGCACCTTTCGCAATCAGCAGCACTTTGGATTCCTCTCCGATACCGAACCAGAGAATGAATAATGGGGCGACAGCCAAGTGCGGAATCATCCGCAGCATCTGCACCGAAGGGTCAAGTGCTCGCTCCGTTTGGCGGAATAGGCCGACAAGCACTCCGAACAGCAGCCCCAGGCCGCCTCCTAACAGGAAACCCAGCCCGGCCCGGGTGAGGCTGATCCGCAAATGCTCTGCGAGCTCTCCTGATGCAACTAGCTTGCCAAAGGCTTCCGCGATAGTAAGCGGTGTAGGGAACAGCAAGGTGGAGATATACCCCAGGTCGCCGAAGACCTGCCATCCGACAAGGACGGAGACCGGGATCAGAGCACCTAGCAGAACGATCGTCGACTTCCGCGTTCCGCGATTCGTTAATGATGTCGTTGGAGCACTCAAGCGCATCCGCTCCTCTCCGGTTTGTGCGCTGTGCCGCGCTTAAATACCCGCACCGCCGACCAGCTCCAATTCCTCGATTTTGTCGAACTCGCTAAGCACCTTGAAACGAAGCTGGTGGAAGGCCGTGCTCGACTTCTTCCGGGGGAACGCAAGATCCACGCCAATAATGTTCTGGATCGCGCCTGGTCTGGGCTTCAGCACTACAATCCGATTAGCAAGGAACACCGCTTCGTCAATATCGTGAGTCACGAATATCATCGTTGTGCGATTGCGCTGCCATATATCGAGCAGCACCTCCTGCATATGCGCACGGGTAAAGGCATCCAGAGCGCCGAACGGCTCATCCAGAAGCAGCACCTTGGGATTGCGGAGCAATGCTCTGGCAATGGCTACCCGCTGGGCCATCCCTCCGGACAATTCACGCGGGTATGATTTCTCGAAGCCCTTCAGTCGCACCAGCTCGATCAATTCATCCACCTTCTGGCGAATTTCGGGCTTGCGAAGCGACAAGTCGGCTGCAATGTTGCGCTCCACCGTGAGCCATGGGAACAGCCTCGGCTCCTGGAATATAAATCCCTTATCGATGCCGGGCCCTTCTACCTTGCGGTCTCCAAGGCTGACTGTACCCTTATAATGAACATCCAGGCCTGCGATGATCTTCAATAGCGTGCTTTTGCCGCAACCGCTCGGACCAATAACAGTAACGAATTCTCCCTCTTGAATGTCCAGCTGGATATTATGCAGCGCTTTAACATCCCCTTTAGCGGACTGGAACGTCTTGCTTAGATGCTGAATATGCAGCAGGTTTGTTGCACTCACGGATTCTCTCCTCCCCATACCCTTTGTTGCAAACAAAAAGGAGGCCCCCTTGTGAATAGAGTGCCTCCGTTTGAACGGTCGTTTTATATTATTCCCCTGTGAATAGTAGGAATTAATGAACACTATATAATCCCTTGCCTGCTTTGTCAACTTGGATTTTAATACCAGCATTCTCGGGAGAGGCGGTTAATAGAGCTTGCGTTAAAGCCTTGGTTGATTCGATAATCGGATCACTTCCATGAGATCAATCCGCTGCTTGGTGTTCTCATGATACAACCATTTGTCTTGAACATGGTCAATAAAGAGCACCCCATTCAGATGATCCACCTCATGTTGAACGCAGCGCGCAAGGTATCCCTCGCACTCGAAGGAGATTTTCTCACCTTGCCTGCTCAGGCTTGTGATCCTAACCCGATTCGCCCGCTTTATATGCCCATAATATCCCGGAAAAGACAAGCAGGCCTCAGCCCCCTCCTGTTCTCCGCTCATCTCCAGAATTTCAGGGTTGATGAGCTCGATGAGCCCTTCGCCGCAATCCATAACAATCAATCTCCTCAGCATACCAATCTGCGGAGCGGCTAGACCTGCACGCCCTTCTGCTGCATATAAGGTTTCCGCCATGTCATCCAGCAATTTTAACGTTTTGGCGTTGATTGTTTCTACTGGTTTGGCCGCTTTACGCAGGACAGGATCCCCAAAAGGCAAAATACTTTTTACAGTCATCGTTATGCTCCTTTTGTATATTGGGGTGGTGTATGTACCCACAAATCATTCGGTGAACATTCTAAAGCGGTGCATAATGCATCAAGCGTTTCCGCCTTCATCTGTCTGGGCTGATTAGTCATCAACACACTAATAGAAGCCGGGGATAGACTGTAACCTGCCTTTTGTTGGAGCAACCTCCCTAAAGCTGCCCCCGTCCAAATCCCTCTTTCAGCCATAACATTTCTCAACTTCCATTCAAGCATCGTGTCGCCTCCGTTTGATTTCGGTGCTAACTTAATATATTAGGTAATACCTAATATAGCACAGAACCATCCAAATATAACAGCTATGGGATGCGGGCTCGCCGGCAACCGCCTTCTCCGGCTCCTCTAATCGGTTGAATGAATTAGGCTTTACTTTCATGATGAACTATGATAGCTTTATTTCCATACATTTAGAAATAGCGAAACGGTCAGGAGGCAAACACAATGGTTGATGATACCGCGGAACTACGGCAAGCCGTCAAAGTGTACAAAGCGCTAGGAGAGCCGACCCGTCTCAAAATCGCCTTGCTGCTGACTGAAGAGAGAAACCTGTGCTGCTCCGATATTATGGGCAAGCTGGAATCAGTCGCCGGTTCGACGCTTTCCCACCACCTGAAGCAATTGACGGATTGCGGCCTGCTGGATCTCAGGAAGGATGGAACGTACATCTACTACAGCGTGAACCGCGAGATGGCGATAAAGTATGCGCCTTACTTGCTGCAGTAGTTCTTGTTCGTCCTAATTTCTATATTTTTAGAAATATAAAAACATTGGAGTGGAGAAGGAGGCAGCACAATGAATTCAAATCAGTGGAAAATCTACATGCTGGCTATCGTCAGCTTTCTGGTCGGCACGTCGGAGTTCATTATCGCAGGCATTCTCGATAAGGTAGCGACAGATGTCGGTGTCTCGGTATCTGCAGCGGGTCAGCTTATTACGGTGTTCTCGCTCGCTTATGCTTTCGGGACTCCTTTAATAATGGCGGCCACGGCCCGGCTGGAGCGGCGAAAGTTGCTGCTCTACGCCCTCTTCGTATTCGTCATCGGCAATGCAATTGCAATCGCTCTGCCGGGATTCGGATTTCTTATCAGCTCTCGGGTCGTCTTGGCGCTTAGTACCGGGGTATTCGTCGTTACGGCATTGACCGTAGCCTCCAAGCTCGCCCCTCCCGATAAGCAGGGAAGCGCCATTGCTACGCTCGTCATGGGGTTCAGCACAGCCTTGATCATTGGCGTTCCTATCGGCAGGGTTATCTCCGCCGCCTACAATTGGAAGGTTATCTTCGGAGGAATCGGAGTATTAGGATTGCTTGCCATGCTTGCGATATGGTTCACGATTCCGCAAACGGACGGCGAAGAACCGGTTCCGGTCCGCAAGCAGCTCGCTCTGCTGAAGGAACCGAAAATTCTTATCGCCTTGTCGGTAACCTTTTTCTGGATCGCCGGGTATGCCATCGTCTATACGTACATTTCTCCGTTTCTGCTTACCGTTACAGGGATGAGTGAAAAAGCCGTGAGCGCTGGGCTGTTCGCCTTCGGCATCGCCAGCTTGATCGGCTCCAAGCTTGGGGGCTTCGGCACGGACAAATGGGGTGTTCCCCGCACGTTGATCGGCGGGATGCTGCTGCACGCTATCACTCTTATCCTGCTGTCGCTGGCAGCCCACTCCGCGGTTATCGTGTTCCCGCTGCTTATGCTATGGGCTTTCTCCGCTTGGTCGTCGGGCCCTACCCAGCAGTACCATCTCATTACGCTTGCTCCGGAAGCCTCCGGCATTATGCTGAGCCTGAATAGCTCCGTCCTGCAGCTTGCAATGGCCGCTGGCGCGGGAATCGGAGGGATCATCGTAGGAAATGCGCCTCTGGCGTCCATCAGCTGGATCGGGGCTGCATCCGTAGTCGCCGCTGCAGCGATAGCTGCTGCATCCCTCGGGCTGCTGCGCTTCCGATCCCGGCACCAGCGCGAAGAGAAAGAACAACGCTTGCGGGAAGCGGCGAAGGCCTAATGCGATAACATACAAAAAGCTGCTTTCCGAAAAGTCCTATATCCAATAAGTCAGTCCCAAATGATGTGAAAAGATGCCTCCAACCCACTAAAAGGTGGACTGGAAGCATCTTCATTGTATATGGGGACTTAGTGGGGCCTCTGAAATCGTCAAACAAACTTTCTGGGAAACTCCTTCTCCAAGTGTGGTTAGACGGCAGCGTGACGGAGTAAGAAGCCTGCGAATGTGCATGAATTTTCGGTTACAAGACGCCATAATGGCAATATTCCTGCGATCAGGCATGAATGTGAGAAAAAATCGGCCGATAAGGAGAAACTAAGATGAAATACCTGCACTCTGGCAGGCATTTCACCTTCATGGGGCCTGAAACGAGCAATTAAATGCCGTTTTGCATGTTTTGCATGTTTTGCATGTTTCTCCTAGCTCGCATCGTGCATCTCGCATGTCTCGCCCAGCTCACATCTTGCATCTCGTATGTTTCGCTTAACTCGCATCTCGCATGCCTCGCCCAGCTTGCATCTCGCACCTTGCATCTCGCACCTTGCATCTCGCACCTTGCATCTCGCACCTCGCAGCTCGCAGCTCGCAGCTCGCATCTATCATGTCTCGCCTAACTCGCACTATCATGTTTCGCTCATCTCGCAGCTCGCTCGTCTCTTTTGTCCGTACCGCGCACGTCTCCCGGCGGTGTGCGAATGACGGATCGTCCTCTGGCGAGGAGTTCGCCAACAGTGCCATGATCGCAGGCATGCCACATCGTACCGCTTCTTAAAGTGGGCGTTGAGATTTCCACAAAGGACTCTCGGGACAGCAGCTGTTGCCCCTTACTCTGATCGGGGATAAATCATCACTTTAATCGCTTTGTCCTTTTGCGTTCTGCAAAGCTGCAGAGCCTCGCTTATATGCTGCAAATCAAACTGATGCGTAATAATCTCGCTCATATTGAGGTCGCTTTTGGCATAGGCCTGTATCGCTGCCGCATAGGTGTTGGCATATCGAAATACACCATAGATGTTCAATTCAGAATCAATGATCTTATCTACATCGAGCAATACTTTATTCTCAGGAGGCAGGCCGACGAATACGATTCTCCCGCCTCGCTTAACTACATTCACCGTGCTTGAGATGGAGCTGTGATTCCCTGACGATTCGATGACGACATCGATTCCAGTGTGGTCGGTTAACCGCGCCAGCTCCTCAACAATGGAATCCTCAAGCGGGTTAAAGACGGCTGTTGCCCCCATTTGCAGGGCAACCTCCCGGCGGAACGCAACAACATCGCTCGCATAAATCTCCTGCACGCCAAACAGCTTTGCCGCTTGAATAGCCAACAAGCCTATAGGGCCGAGACCTGTTATAAATAGTTTATCACTCGGTCTAACGTTAGCGCGGTTCATGGCATGGTAGCCTACCGATAGCGGCTCCAGCAAGGCGCCTTCCTCGAAGCTCATCGTATCCGGCAGCTTGAACAGGACATCGCTGCGCATAACAATGTAGTCAGCCCACGCCCCGTTATCTGGCGGAGTCGCCAGAAAGAACACGTCCGGGCACAGATTGTATCTGCCGCCCTTGCAATAGTCGCACCGTCCGCATGGCACTCCGGGTTCAATGGCGACCCGATCCCCGACCGCCACATTGCTCACATTAGCTCCCACCTGGACAATTGTACCCGCTACCTCATGGCCTAATATGAGCGGCTCCTCAACGACATATCTTCCAATTCTGCCGTGCTCATAGTAATGAATATCCGAGCCGCATATGCCGATACACGCCACCTTTATCAAGGCTTCATCAGGGCCCGGCACAGGCCGTTCCATCTTTTCCACTTCGATATGCAGTTTTTCCTTCATAACCGCCGCATTCATCATCACGTTGCCCATCATTCCCCGCCTGCCTCCTCAGCTATCGAATTTGTACACCCACGATTTCGAATTGCGAATGGCCGTTTGTTTCCAGACATCGGATTCGCATCTCTTGCATCGTAATAGCGTCCTCAAAATAATGAACCTGCTTGCGCTGCCGATTATCATTCACTTCTGCGACTGCAGTCCACTCCTTCCCTCGAAGAACCTCTATCGCGTAGCTCTTTACTAATTCAGGGATGGCCTGGAACGGTGTGCGATGATGATGCAAATTGATCAGGTCTTCATTGACGTCATCATTGAACGTAATATGGACCTCGCTTGCCGTTGCAGGCTCCTCCCACTTGAAGTGCAGCCACTCCGCCCCATTCGTCACCTCGGCAGACCACATATGGGGACCGCCATACGGCCTCATGTAACCATCAATAGCTTTGGACGGATGGTAGACTTCCATTGGCTCCTCTACCCTCACACAGAACGGCTTCCGCACGGTCCGTCTCATATTCCATTGCACGACTAGTTGATTCGGGTCCAGACCTTCTAATCCTCTTGCGACGTTTAATTGCTGCTCTCTAAGGAAGGACAGAACACCGCTCCATGGCTTATGCGACAAATGCAAATGAATGCTGGCGTTCTCTCGAACAATAATAAAGGCATTCTCAGCTGCAGCTGGACGCCATGGCAAATGGAATGATACCCACTGCAGGTCACCCGCTTGAACCGAGGCAGCATCCTTCACCTCTAGCTGCACAGGGATATAATTCTCTGGTCTGCCCGTACTCCACAGCTCAACCTCCACAGTAGTCGCTTCCGCCACATCCATTAGAATTTCAATCGTAGTGATTGCAGGATCCACCGGCACCAGAATGGCTGCGTCTGCTTCCAGATGATGCTTCTCAGCCGGAGAATCGATATTAATGGTCGATCTATAGCTGGATGCGGATACCGTCGCTGCTCTCGCCAAATCCCTGGTGTCCTCATGCTTCAGGCCAATGATGGACGCATCCTGCCATAACAATGCCTGCTGCAGCTCCTTCATGTGGTTCTGGTACAGCCCGCGCGGCGTTACGCCATGCTCTACACATAATGCCGCTGCTGTTCCAGCAGCCTCGCCAATGGTGGCACAAGTTCCCATTACACGGGTTGCGCCGAACGCGACGTGAGTAGCACTAATATTGCGGCCTGCAAACAGCAGATTGCTCACATTGGTTGAATACAAGGAACGATAAGGAATCTGGAAGATGCCGTCGCTATGGTAATGCATCGATTTGTGATTATCAGCATACATGCCTTCCTTCTGATGCAAATCGATCGACCAGCCCCCGAAGGTAACGCAATCGTCAAACTGCGTTTGAGCTTCAATATCATTTTGGTTAAAGACATAATCGCCGATAAAACGCCGATACTCCCTTTTCCCTGGCACACTGCCGACCCATTCCAGCGTCATCCGTTCAGCATCAAAGTTGCCGGAGTTCTTAATGTAATCCCATATCCCGTAAATAACCGACCACAGCTCATCCCGAATACGTTCGTTATCGTAGAGGGTATCGATCTCTCCGCCCCACTCTATCCACCAATAGTGGCAGCCCGAATCACCGCTTCTCAGCACTCGTTTGACCGGAATGGGCGTTTGCGTAATATCCTTGGCGAAGCTTGGCGCGATATATTGGACGGGATGATCCACTTCCTTCGTATAGAACAGCAGTGTACTGCCTAGTGTAATATCATCTGCCGCCTCCGGCGCCCATTTCTCTTGAAATTCAGCGTGCGCTTCCCGTCCGATCCGATATTTGGCTCCTGCCAGGAAGCCGACAAGGCCATCGCCCGTACAGTCCAGGAACACGGGACTCTCGAACCTGATTCTGCGCTCAGAGCCCATCATCCAGCCCGTTACGGCGTGGATGACCCGAGCGCTCTCCGGCCCGTCAGCTTCAATCTCATGCACATCGGTATTTAGAAACAGCTGAATGTTCTTCTCGTTCCTCACCGTCTCAAGAACAACCATATCCCATAAATACGGATTGCCATCCGGGTTTACGTACTGGTTTTTCAGAAACATTTCACCCATAATTCCCGTCTCTCGCGCATATCGATTCACGCCATGTCCTGTTGCGCCAACAACCCAAACTCTAACCTCACTGCTTGAATTGCCGCCTAGCATCGGACGGTTCTGTATCAGCGCCACCGTTTTGCCGTTCCTTGCGGCTGCTACAGCAGCACATACGCCTGACAACCCGCCGCCGATCACCGTAATATCTGACTTAACCGATTCAAACCTCATTTTCACTTGCCCCTTTCGCCATGTGGTTATGCGTTATCCTTTAACAGCAGAGCTGGCTAGTCCCTCTACAATAAATTTCTGGCCAATCAGGAAAACAATGATCATCGGAACCATGCCGGCTGTAGCCGCTGCCATCATTCCGTTGTAATCTACACTGTTCTCCAGCACGAAGCTTTGCAAGCCCAGCGAGACGGTATACAGATTCTTATCCAACAGGAAAATAAGCGCGTTCTCAAAATCATTCCAGTGCCAGGAGAAATCAATAATGGCTAATGTGGCTAAGGAAGGCTTGGCCATCGGCAGCATGATGCGAAGAAAGATGCTGAAATGGCCCGCGCCATCGAGCATGGCGGATTCCGAGATATCCTTCGGCACGGCAATGAAGAATTGCCGGAGCATAAATACGCCAAGTACGGTAAATAAACCAGGCAGTATCAATGCCCAATGTGTGTTATAGAGCCCAAGCGAATTAAACATAATGAATTTAGGGATGAAAATAATTTGGTTCGGAATCATCATCGCTACGAGATAGATTAAGAACAACGTGTCTCTGCCCTTAAATTCAATTCTGGAAAACCCGTAAGCGGCTACGGCAGCAAAAAACACGGCTCCAATCGTGCTTATAATCGATATTTTCAGAGAATTCCAATAATAACCGACGAAGCTGGCTGCTCCCGTCCACACTTTCTCGTGATATTTTAAAGTAGGCTGATCGGATATCCACTGAAACGGGGACTGAAACACTTCGAATGGCTGCTTAAAGGAAGTGCTTATCATCCAAAGAAATGGATAGATCATGATGAGTGCAAACAGGAGCATGACTATCGTAGAAATAAGTTTACGCATATGCTCTATCCTTTCATGAATAATGAACCCATTTTTTCTGAGCTATCCATTGTATAGCTGTGATCAGAATAATGATAACTAGCAGAGCAACTGAAATCGCAGAAGCATAGCCCATATCATAGTATCTGAAGGCCGTCTTGTAGATGTACAGGGATAATACGGTCGTACTGTCTCCAGGCCCGCCGTTCGTCACGGCTTGGAAGATACCCATCTGTTTGATCGATACAATAAATCCTGTCATGAGCAGGAAAAGTGTTGTCGGACTCACCAAGGGCCAGATCACATATCTGACCGTATGGAACAAGCGGGCTCCATCCATCTTGGACGCTTCAAGCTGCTCGGAGGATATCTCCTGCAGAGCCGCCAAATAAATAATGATATTGTATCCGAGCAGGAACCAGATCCAGATAATGTCGAACACGAAGATGGCGGAAGAGGTCGAGGACAGCCATCCCGGCGGATTGCTGATACCCAAACTCATCAATAATGTATTCACCGGGCCATTGACCGGCTGGAAGATCAGCATCCATACAAACGCAATCGCAACACCTGTGGTGATATACGGCAGAAAGAACATCGTTCGCAGCGTTTTTTTGAAATATACGCTCTTGTTCAGCACAAGCGCCGCGAGAAAGCCGAGTCCGACAGATATAGGAACTGATCCTAGAAAGATCAACGTGTTTTTCAAAGAATGATAGAAGACCTCGTCTTGAACCAATCGGGAGAAATTGCCCATCCCGACGAAATCAGCCTTCAGCTGCGGAAACTCCCAATTCGTGAAAGCCAAAAAAATAGAAAATAGAGCAGGAAGAATTATGAAAGCGGTTACACCTATCATGTTAGGAGCAATGAACATATACCCTACCAGCTGTTGTCGTCTCATCCAGTTAAGCTTCATCTGCAGCTCCCCTAATTGAGCGGAGAAACGGCTATCCCTTTCCCCGCCCCATTATTATTCAATGTTAATTTCTCTTCAGATACTCATTATGTCTCCTGACGACATTCTGAAGCGTCTCCTCTAAGGACTGCGCTTTAATATAGTACTTGTCAAACTCCTCGGTTCTAATATCCAGTACCTCCTGCGGAAGCGAGACCTGGAAAGTAGGCAGCTCATTCGACAGCACTCTTTCTAACGATTCCAGATCATACTTATCCTTCAAATCGCCAAGCAGCAGCTCAATTGCCTTGGACTGATCCGCATCCTTAGAGGCTGGAATACGGCCTCCCTTAGCCTGTGGAAGCATGCCGCCGTCAGCATACCACTTCAGAAATTCCCATGCTTCTTTGGTGTATTCGGATTTGGCATTAATAGCAATTGCATCGCCCAAGCCGCCCAAATAGCGGAAATCATCCTGCGCCTCTGTCATTCGCGGCAGTGGAGCAAATGCAGCTTTAAAGTCACGCGGATAATCCGTCAAATTATTGGCATCCCGGAATACCCATTCGCCCGCATTCAGCATCGCGACCTTATTGCCCAAAAATTCTGCGATCAAATTCATTTTGGTCGTCTCGATCAAGCTAATCGGCGGACTCACTTTAGAGGTATGCATCATGTCATATTGCTGCTGCAGGGCTTCCCCTACGATAGGAGCGTCGAAGTTAGAGGTGCCATCCTCCTTGACCGATCCCTGCACGGCCAAAGATCCGTCGAACGAAACAACATCTCTCCAGAATGGAAATGTCGCATAGCCCCATCTGGAATCGGTTTGCAGCGCTTTTGCATATTTCTCAACATCGGCTAATGTCCAATCCGTTGGAACCGGCAGCCCGGCCTCATCAAGAGCATCCTTGTTCAACCAGACAAAGTGCATGTTTTTCTTCGTTGGAAGCGCATAATACTTGTCATTCACCAGCCATTCCTTCGCGCCTGCCCCCATCTTGTCATCGATGTTATAGTCACTGAATTGGCTCAGGTCGAGCGCTGCGCCGGACGATACCCGTTTCGACAGCAACGGTTTGGTATAGTTTGCGAAGATATCGACATTCTGGCCGGAGACGAGTGCCGTATCTAATTTCAAATTGCCGCTGTCGTCATTGACATATCGAACATAGGTAACCTGGATATTGGGGTTCTGCTTGTTCCACGTATCCACAATCTCTTGCGGCCCTGCTTCAGCCGGAACGCCTCCCCAGAACGTCAGATTAACCACTTTGTCCGAGGAACCAGCCGATGATCCCGCTTGCCCGTTCGTGCCTTGGTTATTATTGTTGCCTGAGCAAGCAGATAGAGCAGCTACTAACATTAGAATAACAACGAATCCTACGCTCTTTTTTTTCATCTTCATTTGACCTCCATCTGTGTTGTTAGGTTACGAGTCCATCTTATAAAGGATTGAGGATGAAAAGAATGAACATATCCATTAATCGCATAGAACAAAACAATTGAAATACAAGGGCGCTCATCCTTCTCTATATTGAGAAGGCGTGACGCCCTTCATTCGTTTGAATATGCGATTGAAATAATTAATATTTTTGAACCCGACATTCTCTGAAATTTGCTGGATTGTGAGATCGGTCTGCGTCAAGTAGAACAGCGCTTTGTTAATCCGGAGCTGATGCACATACGTAATGAGGCTTTCCTTCGTCTTCGCTTTAAACAAGCTGCTGAAATAGTTTTCATCCATTGCAATCATAGCCGCCATGCTTTTCACTGAAATATCATCGTTGTGAAAATTGTCATTAATATACGTAATGACCTTATTCACTTCCGGATGGTCTGTCATAATCGTCGGCTGCGTCTGTTTGTAGGCATTCAGGCATGACTGCAATTTCGCCAGAACCGCCCCCTTCAACTGCTCATGATTTCTTGCATCGAATAACGCGCTCTGGCTGCTGCTTCCCTTCTGAATCATGGAATACAGCGTATAGTCGATATCTGCCGCTATCTTCTTCACCTGCACCATGGATAAATGGCTGCTCTGCATATCGTTCCATATCTCATCAATAAGCTCCTGGCAGCGCTTCTCTTCCAGCTTCTCGAAGCTGGATATCAGCTCTCGTTTCTTTCTCCATACAAAGTAAGGAGCAGATTCCTTGACCTCCATCGCATCCACATAGAATACGCCCTTCTTTCCGCTATACCAGACTATGCTCATCTGCTGAATGATTCTGCTCCACTGCATATGCAGCTGCGAATAGGGCAGGTTCGTCCCATACACAATCGCGTAATTGTTGTCTCCTGCGGAAGTATCAATTAATGGCGCCTCCGGCTTATGCCAAATAAAGACGGTGGTCAGTCCTTCACTGTGATAGAGATGAGTCACTTCTGCATAGCGGTAATCAATAAAGGGCAGCGCTCCAATATGCTCCTTGGAAGTCCAGCGTTCCTCGCCTCGAATAACAGATACAATGGTGAGATTGAAATGCTGCAGCTCGGCAATGACCGATGGCACAGCCACAGGCTCCTCCTGCTCCAGCTCGGTTATATGGCGCCACATCTGCTGATAGAACAGATGGATTCGTTGATCAGCGTACTGGGACTGCTCTTCAAGCTCCAATTTAATTTTGGATAGCGCCTCGACCAAACTGGTTACACTCATGGAAAGCTTCAGAATATAATTCGAAGCCCCGTATTCCAGCGCCTTTCTCACATATTCAAATTCATTCATGCAGCTCAGCATAATAAATTTGCAGGTGTAATCCAGCTCCCTGGCTTGCTTCAATAACCCGACCCCATCCATAACCGGCATCTTGATATCTGTAATAACCAGATCAAAATGCTTTTCTTGAAGCAGCTGCAGAGCCTCCTCTCCATTATCTGCTTCCCCTAAAATGGTGAAGCCAAGCTCCTCCCAATTGACAATCATTTTGACCGACTCTCTGACGAACATCTCATCCTCCACAAGCATCACTTTCCACATCGATGTCAGCTCTTTTCATATGGTCTAGAAAGCAAATAAGGCAGCTGCATGCGCACTAATGTCCCTTGCTCCAAAGGAATAACCTCCAGTTTGCCATCTTCCTTGAACAGGATATGGAGCCTGTCCTTTAAATTTTGCAGACCAATCCCTTTCCGGCTTCTCCCTCTTTGCTTCATGCTTTGCTCTGCAATTCCAACCCCGTTGTCTTCAACTTCAATAAACAGCAGCTTGTCCTGAGTGAAAATGCGTATGCGAATGGTTCCTTGCCCTTTGAGCGGCGCAATCCCATGAATGATGGCATTCTCGATTAAAGGCTGAATGCTTAGCTTCGGAACAAGGGTATAGTCCATAACCGAGCTGTATTCATATTCTACATCCAGCCCGTCATTGTAACGCAGTTCATGAATGAGCAAGTAATCCTCCACCAGATTAATCTCGTCCTTGAGAAAAATTAATTCTGCTTCTGCATGCAGGCTCGTCTCCAGAATATTGCCCAGTGACACACAAATATCCGGGATATCCTTATCGCCTTTTCTTATGGCCAGCCACTTGATTGTATTGAGCGTATTCAGCAAGAAATGGGGATTGATCTGTGACAATAGCATTTGAAAATGAACCAGCTCCCGTTGCTTCTGCTCATCCTTCAACAATTTCACCATCGTATTCATATCTGTTGACATCTGATTGAAGGAACGAATTAATTGCAGAATTTCCCCTGAATAGTTCCTCTCGGGAATGGTTAGTTTCAGATTCTGTTTGACGATACTGCTCATTTTCTTTTCCAGCACCGTTAATGGCTTCGTGAACTTATACGAAATAAACATATTAATCCCTATAAACAGCGCAATAAAGGCAATAAAAATGCTGAAAAATCTGATCTTCAATAAATGGACTTCATGGAACAGCACTTTTCTGGGAATAACATCAACGAAGTACCAATCCAGCTGCGGGATACTCCGGTAATTAATGAGAGAATCTGTACCTTGATCGAAATAAAATCCGCCCTTCTCAGAGGCTGTCTGAAAGAAAGAGAGGACGCCCGGTTCAAGCACGAGCTCGCTATTAAAGGAAGAGACCAGCGTACCCGCCTTATCGATAATGTAGTACTGATGCTCCTGATCGCTTCTCACAAATGTTCGGAACCATGTCTCATAATCAATACTGACTCTCGCCAGGCTGAATGGCCTGTTGCTGGTATCTCTCATTGTCGAGCTAAGGGTTAATAAATGCTTGCTGCCCGTAATATTGCGGGAAACATAATTCGGATCATTGGCAATCCACATATAAGGGCGTTCCACACTTAATTGCTGTGCCCAACTCTCACTTCTTAATTTGTTGTAATCCAGCATCTCTTCGGGCTGAAATGAGGTGTAAACGTTTCCACTAAAATCCAGCAGTGTATAATATACAATTTGTGAATTAAATAAAAAAATACTATTATCAATGTTTTTGAGCACCTGCTCTAAAAGGTCAATCCGTTCAAGCACATTGTAATCCTCAGGCTTTGTCAGCACATCGTAAGTCACACTATCGTTCTGAACCATCACTAATGTTTTATAAACCAGACTCATGAGATCCTCCGTGGATTGCTGCACTTGATCCAGACCTTTGGAGCTTTGCGCAACAATTTTGTCCTGCAGCGCCACTTCGAATTCGTTGAATAAATACACACTCAGAACAATTACAGGACAAATAATAAGCACGAGCATCGATAGAAAGAGCTGCCCCTTTAATCTTTGGGGTTTCATTTTGTAGTAAATCGCCTTGATGCCCATGTGTGATCCCCCTTCAACTATGCCGCTGGAGCCCCGTTCCCTTCTATTCTAATAGATTTCCGTACACGACTGATGGAACAAACCTTATATCTTCATCATACATATCACTGATTTTCCTTTGACGGACAGGCGGAGCGCTCTCTTTTAGCCGCTTATCTTTGTTCCAGTCGGTTGTTGGATATGTTCATTCTTATTGGCAGCCGTAATTTATATAGTTTAATTATAAAAACTTGCAGCATGATCCGAACAGGATAAAAAGGGGAGAACAGCCTTTGATTAAAATTGGACCTTCATTAATGTGCGCAGATCTCGGCCGGCTGATCGATAATATTCAGCAGTTGGACCTGGCAGATGTTGATTTCTATCATTTCGATATTATGGATGGCAGCTTTGTTCCTAATATTACGTTGGGGCCTGATGTAATGAGAGCGTTGCGCCCCTGCACGGACAAGCCGTTTGATGTCCATCTGATGGTGGAGGAGCCGGAGAGATTCATCGCTCTCATTGCCGAGGCAGGCGCGGATATGATCTCCGTCCATGCCGAATCCAAGGTGCACCTGCAAAGAGCGCTCCAGCAAGTTAGAAGCCATGGCCTTAAAGCCGGCGTGGCGCTCAATCCTTCGACTCCGCTATGCGTACTGGATTACATTATGGATTCACTGGATTACATCTGTTTAATGACGGTGAATCCCGGATTCGCCGGACAGAAATTCATACCGAGCACGCTGGGTAAAATCAAAGATTTGAAGAAAAAAATCGATCAAGCAGATTGCGGCGATATCGCAATAGAGGTTGACGGGAATATCAGCAAGGCTATTATTCCGGAGGTTGTAGCGAGTGGCGCTGATATGTTAGTGTGCGGTACTTCCAGCATTTTTATACCGGGGCAATCATTGGGGCATTCCGTTGCTCAGGTGAAGCGGCTCATTTCGCATGCATAGGGAATCCATTGATCCATGCAAGGAGGAGGCAGACCGATGACCATTACAGTTATAGGCAGTGTAATTATGGATATTGTTTTCTTGACCGATCATTATCCCCGGCATGGAGATACCGTGTTCGGCAAAGAGGTTAGATACTCCCCTGGAGGCAAGGGGGCCAACCAGGCAACCACCTGTGCAAAGCTGGGCGCCGCAACCACCTTTATTGGCTGTGTGGGCAATGATGCTTTTGGACAAACCTTGCTGCACAAATTGCAGAGCAATCAGGTCCATATTGAATCGATGAAGACAGTGGAGGATAGCGGGACGGGAACGGCGCTTGTTACCGTTGATTCATCCGCCGAGAATACGATACTCGTAGTGAAGGGTGCTAATGATTGCCTGACGATCGGGGATATTGATCGCTGCGAGCATATCATTAGCAGAAGCCGAATACTGCTCGTGCAGATGGAGATCCGCAGTGAAGTCATTAAGCACGCGATGATTACGGCTCGAAGGCATGGCGTAACGATCCTGCTCGATCCCGCTCCCACCGATGGTATCGACACTTCTTCCCTGCAGTATGCAGATATTATTGTTCCGAATCAGCAGGAAGCACGGTTTCTGACCCGTATTGAGGTTCACAATATCTCTACAGCTATAGAAGCAGCCCGTTATCTGCACCGGCATTATGGCATCGCCAAATCGATCATCAAGATAGGGGAGCAGGGCTCCCTTGTGTATCAGGATGGAACGCATGAGCATATTCAAGCCATCGCTGTCCATGCCGTCGATACGGTCGGAGCTGGAGATTCGTATGCCGGAGCACTGGCCTACGCGTTAGCTGGGGGGCAAACGTTAATAGCTGCCGCCCAATTCGCATCCATTGTCAGCGCGCTCAAAGTTACAAAGCATGGCGCTCAAGACGGTATTCCATCCATGGAAGAAGTCCTGGCTTTCTGCAGCACTCGAAATTTGACCCTGCCGATTGAATACAGCATGTAAGAGGGGAGTGCACCAAGCACGATGCCACCGCGCAGCAGGCGTCGCGCATGGGACGCGAGCTTTGGGGGGCGTGCGGGGGAGTGACATATGTTAGGGCTATTGAGAGCAGTCCAGGTCCGGTGGGTGCTTCCCGGCAACTAGGCTCCACACGTGCGCGAGTGACTGGCTTCAACACATCCGGTTAGTATGGAGAGGGGAAGCCTGCGAAAGTGCAGGAATTTCGGTTAAAAGAAGCCGCTGAAGGTGGAATGCCTGCGATCATGCAGGAATATGAGGCGAATTCGGCCGCTATCAGAAAAATGCGGTAGAATGCCTGCACTTTGGCAGGCATTCTGTCTTTAGCAAGCCGGAATGTGAATAAGCCTGCATATTCGCAGGCATGTTCAACGTTTACGGAATCGCTGCAAGGATTTATTAACGCTACGGTTCCGTCCTTCTCAAATTTCCGTATAAGGGAGGGCCAGTCCATTCCTTCCAGTCGGCCCTGCGTACCATGGAGTCGCGAGCTATGCCAAGCGGGCTCCCAGTGACTCTGAGTACAGGAATTCAGCCATAGCGGCCGTAAGCGGTGCTCCACTTAAAGCTTCAACGAAGAGGAACTGCCCCTGCGGATTAATTTCAAGAAAAGTGGGCTCTTCACCGTTGAGTTTTAAATCGACAATTCCCATTTTCAGATTCAGGGCTTGTACAGCCTGACGAATCTTCGAGGAGAG
Source organism: Paenibacillus oenotherae (assembly GCF_019443105.1). Taxonomy (GTDB): domain Bacteria; phylum Bacillota; class Bacilli; order Paenibacillales; family Paenibacillaceae; genus Paenibacillus_Z; species Paenibacillus_Z oenotherae. Next base: position 3,554 of record NZ_JAHZIJ010000021.1, on the reverse strand, counting down.
CGTTTCATTTAAATCGTAGCTGTGGCATTTAAAATCTATGTCAGGTCTCCAGTCCAAGTTGCTTGATTCTATGGAGCTAGCCAGAACGAGATCACCGAATACGTGAACTCGCAAATGACGATCCCCAGGTATGTACTCCTGATATATAGCTGGACAGAGTCGAATAGACTCGTCTGACGCAAGATGTTCAGGTCTGAGCTTTTGAGTTACGATTGGTGTGTGACGGCAAGGCCGAATTGTCTTCACAACTACCTGATTTTTGAGCAATGAACAGAATTTTCTGACTTCATTGGGATCACTGCTGATCAGTGTTTTTGGAGTGGCCAAGCCAACCTCTTGTGCAACCTTGAGTTGGACTGCCTTATTCTCAGCGATACGGTTGGCGCTAGGATCATTGATCCAATTGCCCCTGAAATTGCTAAGAAGGAGGCCATATAACGCCCAGGAAGAACTGTTATTGATCACGTTATATGTAACGTCTGCGTGGGTTGCATTATCGTTCAGCCCTACTTCCTGGGGCACGAAGCCACGACGGTACCAGATCGTATCAATCTCTCTCACATCTATCCCTTGCCCGTCGTAAGTGGGTAACACGGAACAATTTTCCCGCTCGTTAAGGTTCGTCCACGTTAGCAGCCCACTCTCAGATATACGGTCACTAGGAATAATATGACACTGTATATCCTTTTGCTTGGCCAGTTCTCTTTGAACCGTATGGGCATGAAGGTCGTTGTGATGACTCACAATCGCCACGCAACCTCTTTTGATATCAGACCTCATCTGAGTCGCAGGCGTGGTAGTGATCGCCATGTCGGCAGAACGTAATGCTAGGATTTCCCAATAAATGATCTACGCCAAGTTCCTCACGCAACTGCTTTTCCCAATCTGCGATGCGTTCGTCATTAATGAGTTCCAATGGAGTGGGTTGGAACATTAGAACTGTAGGTTTCTTCTCCGAGGATTCATTTGTCTTCACCTTCATTCACCTCCTTACGATTGTGCAGCTTACACGTCTATCTCCCATTCGCATCTGGCCTCGACTACTACTTCTTGGTAGTGTGCACTGCAGCCCTGAGCGGTGTTTGTGATGGCTCGCTAGTAAAGTAGTATGTACCAAATTAATCCGGATATACATGAGATCAAACCTGCATTTTCGCATTTTTGCAGGCATGTTCAACCTTTACGGAATCGCTCCGGCATGATGAATGAAGAGTCCGAGCGGCTCTGCTATACGCTGCTCTCCAGAGCATTTTTCAAGCGGGTTAATTGCAGCAGATGGTGGCGGTAGTGCATTTCGATAAGCAGGTACCATTCTTTCGCATGCAGCGCGCCGAATCTCGGATGGGAAACGGTGCTGTTCGATGGAGCTTTCTCAAGTGTCGGCTCGATTTCTTTCATTCGCTGGACGACGCTGTTCAATCCCAGGATCAGCTGCTCCTTGCTTTCCGGCTGCCCTGGTGTATATTGCGGAGAAGCCGGAACTTGAATACGTATGGGAGGAAACCCTCCCTGCTCGAATATCGCTGCACCATCCTTGGTCTGTTCCGCTGGAGAGGCCGAAGCGTCCCCGCTCTGTGTCATGCATTGTTCAATATTGCGCAGATGCATGTGAAGAGCCGAATTAATCAAATGCTGATACATCTGTCCAAGCGACCACTCGTCCTCACTCGGCTTCCGCTGCAACTGCTCTATGCTGAAACCCTCCAATTCGTGAAGGTAATAAACCACATGATCCTCCAACCGCTTCAATGCTTCCATCGTGTTCATAGTATTCAACAGCTCCTTTATGTTCATCTGCTCTAACTATACAAGAAGGCTACTGACAACAGCATGTCAGTAGCCTTTCAACATTTTTGATGGATCGCGATACAGGCAGTGGACGCGCTCAGCTTCTGCAGATTTCCAGGCAGCTGCATCTGCCTAATTTGCTTTCTTAGCTACGGTTCTCCCGAATCAGTGTATAAGAGCCCGCATGGAAGTTTGGATATGCTCCACATATCTTTTGGCCTCGGCTGCAAGATAAGCATCCGTACCTGGAGTAACATTATAGGAAACAAATGCGGGCAGATAAATCCCGTTGCACCTGGTCAATGTTCTTTGGATGGGCCGCAGCAGTTCACTGATTGTGAACCCGTTATCTCCGCCGGACTGGTAGGATTGCTCTGTGCCTCCCGTTGTTGTTGCTATCATAAACTCTTTGTCCATTAAGGCTGTTCCTTCAGGTCCGAAAGCCCAGCCATATGTCAGTACGTCATCAAACCACTTTTTGAGCAATGGGGGACAACTGTACCAATAGAACGGGAACTGAAACACGACCCTGTCATATTGCGTGAGAAGCTGCTGCTCCCTTTCCACGTCAATTTCCCATCCAGAATACTCCTCATAGAGATCGCGAACATAGATGTCTGCATGATGCTTCAGCTCGTGCGCCAAGGCCTGATTAGCCCGGGATTTATCAAAATGTGGATGTGCAGCGATTACCATAATTCTCATAACATTCACCCTTAATCGTTATTGTAGGGTCGCGATCTACATCCTTATTATTTCGCAGAAAAGGAATTGTGAAAAGTACGCTCTTTTTTCATACTTAGTCCTATAAATGGTACCATCGGCACCGACTATACTGTCGTGCTGTTGCAAAACGGTATCCTTTGGTAAAATGTATCGGAGAAAACTAAACTTCACTTTATACGATCGAGGGTTGGGAACGATGCCGGAAGAAGTCCGTGATGAGAAAGCAACGCAAGGAATACAAGCTACCCTTGATGTGATGGGCGGGAAATGGAAGCCGCTTATCCTGTTTATTTTGCTGCATGAAGGTACGAAGCGGTTCGGGGAATTGAGACGCCAGCTTCCGAATGTAACACAAGGCATGCTGACCAACCAGCTCCGTGAATTGGAACGGGATAAATTGATCGTACGTCAGGCGTATCAGGAGATTCCACCCAAAGTTGAATATTCATTGTCCGATCATGGCCGAACATTAAGCTCTGTATTGACCGATATGTGCGGCTGGGGATATAAGCATATTGAATTTATGCAATCGATTAAATCAGGAAAAGAATGAAAGACGGCATGGATCGTGCTCGTGGAAAAGAGCGGCTGCGGCACTTCTCCCGTGAGCTTCAGTGGTTGTGGTTGGCTTCTTCAACGTATTCGAAAAGAAGGAACCTGCGTAAGTGCAGGCTTTTTCGTCTAAAGAAGCCCCGATCAGCAGAATACATGCAAAAACGCATGCTTATGAGGCGAAAATCAGCCGATAGGGATAAATACGGCCAAATTCCTGTACTTCGGCAGGCATTTCATCTTAAGTAGGCCAGAACGAGATGACGTACAATAGTTTGTGTACCAAGATTTGGCCCCTTAACAGGGAACAAAAAAGTAGAGTATCCTCGGGGTTACCACGCACCAAGAAGGGACTCTACTCCATGACTATAATAGCAGAAAACCAGCTCACAAACCTATTTGAAAATCTTGTCACTCAGTTTGTAAAAGAAAACCTGGAATCCATTATGAAGGCGGAGATCAAACACTTCATGGAGGATGAAACGAAC
>NZ_JAHZIJ010000020.1 GCF_019443105.1 Paenibacillus oenotherae | reverse complement strand
CTCAAGATGAGATTTCCCAATTCGTAAGACCCCTGGTAGACGACCAGGTTGATAGGTTCGGGGTGGAAGTGCAGCAATGCATGCAGCTGACGAATACTAATCGGTCGAGGGCTTATCCTATTTGGTACAAACTAGCTAAAGGTATTAACTTTGCATAAACTTCGCATCCAGTTTTGAAGGTGTATACAATGATGAGGAAGTGCCTGAGAAGGGCACTTCTTTTGCTGTATTTAGAAAAATTTGCTCGTACATGCCAGAATCGTATATGATACAGAATGGACATGCTATTTTTGGAAGAGAAGGGAGAGGGCGATAATCGAATTGGACAAGCTGTATGCAAGAAGCTTAAAGACCATCGTTTGGGTTATCGTGTTTCTGCTTTCTCTTCATACATATGCACAGTTAATGTTCATTGCCAAGGTGGAAGTGCCAGAGAACTCGCCAAATGTCTCTGAGAAATATGATGTCATGATCAGTTATGCAGCGAAGCAGCGAGACGGGGCGTATTCGTTATTTCTTGGCTCGATCCTGTCTGATAAGTTTCATTCTATATACCATCTCTATTTGCTGATACTTTCGGCTGTGCTTCTATACCCTTGCATTGCCATTCGATTAAAGCATCTGCTGCTTGATCCCATCAAGTATACCTCTAACTTTGTGATTCCCTCCGTCCGTCATCAATCATAGAGATTTGAACGACAATGATATTAGACGATGAAGGAGAAGGATGCATGAATAAGAGAAGAATTACGGCATTTTTTGCAGCAATTATTTTATCATTTACGATTATTGCGATTACAACACCTTCTATACTAGACGGTATTAAGCTTGGCCTTGATCTCAAGGGCGGATTCGAGATTCTGTATGAAGCTGAGCCTGTAATCGAAGGCGGACAGATTACTAATGAAGCTCTGCGGGAAACGGCTAAAAGTTTGGAGAAGAGAGCGAACGCTTATGGTGTGGCAGAGCCTGAAGTAACACCTGAGGGTGACAATCGTATCCGGGCAAGAATTGCTGGTGTAACTGATCAAGAGAAGGTCAGGGACATCATGAAAAAGCCGGCGGAGCTTACGTTCCGGGGGCCGGATGGCACGATTGAGATGCACGGGAGCGACTTTGTTGAAGGGGCCGCGAAGGTTTCCTATGACCAGCTCAATAATCCGATGATTCTGATTGAGGTAAAAGAAAGAGCGAAGCTGGAGGCGGTTTCGAAAAAGCTATACCAACAGCCGCTATCCATCTACCTGGATGAAACCGTGCTGTCGTCACCGATTGTAGAAGCCATTCTGTCGGATGGCAAGGCGACGATTTCTGGCACCTATACGATTGAGCAAGCACAGGAGCTTGCAGATGTTATCAATCTTGGCGCACTTCCGCTGAAGCTCACGGAGAAGTACACGCAGTCAGTAGGAGCTACACTGGGGCAGCAATCACTGGAACAGACTTTGCTGGCTGGTGCGCTGGGATCAGTGTTCATTCTGCTGTTCATGCTGTTCGTATACCGGATTCCTGGGCTCATTGCTTGTATCACCTTAATTGTGTATTCGTGGGCGCTGCTGCTCATCTTCTATTGGATGAATGCCACGTTAACTTTGCCGGGTATTGCTGCGTTTGTTCTCGGGATCGGGATGGCGGTTGATGCCAACATTATAACTGCGGAGCGCATCAGAGAAGAGATGCGCAGCGGCAAGAGCTTGCTGTCCTCGCTCAAGGCAGGCTCCAAAAACTCGTTCCGTACTATAATGGACGCTAACGTTACAACAATTGTGGCTGCTGCGGTGCTTTATTTTATCGGAACAGGCGCGATTCAAGGGTTTGCGCTGACGCTTATTCTGAGCAATCTGCTCAGTATGCTGACTAACGTTGGTTTCTCCAGATTTTTAATGCATCTGCTGATTAGAAGCGGTATGGTCAACAAGCCGGAATATATGGGTGTGAAGGCCGCTGATATCGAATCTTTAGCGGACACGAATAAAGAGAAGAAATCCTATTATCGGATTTATGATTTTGTGAAGCATCGCAAGCTGTTCTTCTCCTTGTCCATCGTTATTACGGTGCTGGGCATTGTAACGATGCTGGTGTTCAACCTTAATTATGGCGTAGATTTCAAGGCGGGGACCAATCTTGACCTCTCCATCGGACAATCGATTACGAAGGAGCGTGCGGAGCAATTGTTTGCCGAAGCCGGCCTGATTCCAGCTTCAGTGACGATTGGCGGAGATAATAATTCGCGAATTTCAGCTCGCTTTGAGAAGGTGTTAAGCTCGGATGAGGGTGATGTCAACCGCATTCTGAAGATTTTCAAGGATCAATATGGCGAGAATGTATCCGAGGAAGAGAATACTGTCGATCCGGGAATTGCACAGGAGCTCGGTGTAAAGGCGATTATTTCGGTCGCTATTGCGAGCTTGGGCATTATTGTGCTCGTTATGCTGCGTTTCGAATGGCGTTTCGCGCTCGCGGCTATTATTGCGCTTTTCCACGATGCATTCATGGTCGTTAGTGTGTTCTCGATCTTCAGGCTGGAGGTCAATCTGCCGTTCGTGGCAGCTGTGCTGACCATCATCGGTTACTCGATTAACGATACGATCGTTATCTTCGACCGTATTCGTGAAAATTTACGTTTTGCCAGAATCAAAACGTTCGAGGAATTGGAGCACCTTGTGAATGTCAGTATCTCGCAAACGCTGTCCCGTTCCATTAATACAGGTCTTACCGTGCTGGTCGCTTCGTTGATCCTGCTGGTACTGGGAAGTGAATCGATCAAGCTGTTCTCGTTAGCGATGACGCTGGGTCTTGTATTCGGTATTTATTCCACGATCTTTATTGCGAGTCAATTGTGGCTGCTGCTGAAGAAGAACTCGATCATCAACAAGAAGGATGCAAAGGAAGAAGAGCAAGAGCAAGAGCAAGAAGACATGCTCATTCAATAAGAAGCAATAAAAGGGCTGTTCAGAAGTTCTTTGTGGAAATCTCAGCTCCCGCTTTAAGAAACTGTACGATGTGGAATGTCTGCTGCGATCATGGGACTGCCCACGTACTCCTCACCAGAGGACGATCCGTCATTCAAACGCCGCCGGGGAGCGAGCGGTATGGAAAAAAGACAAGCGAGATGCGAGCTAGGCGAAAGATGCGAAACGGCATTTATTTGCTCGTTTCTGGCCCGATGAAGGTGAAATGCCTGCCAGAGTGCAGGCATTCACCTTCATTTTCCTTTATCGGCCGATTTGTCCTCAAATTCATGCGCGATCGCAGGCATTCTGCCATTATGGCGTTATATGACCGAAATTCATGCACATTCGCAGGCTTCTTGCTCCGTCACGCTGTCTTCAAACCACACATGGAGAAGGAGGAGGTGAAGGGCAACGCCGGGGAGCCTTCCGGGAACGGTTATTGCCGAAGCAGTTATGGCGGTGAAGAGAATTACTCCTATCTGGAAGAGGATCAGCTGCACTGTTGCCCCACTAAGTCCCCAACAAAGATGCTTCCTGTCCTCAGATGATCAGCAGAATGCAAAGACGATTGTAAAGTCAGGAATAATGCACGGCGCAAGGGCGGGGAAGCAATATCCGATGACAAAACCGAACAGGTTCGTAACCGGCCACATGAGGAACACATCAGAGAACGTGAAGACGAGCGCCCATCGATTGTAGCAGAAGCCCGGCAATACCCGCTCATCATCTTCTCGTTGAGGCATAGTCCCGAACTGTGCGAATTGCACGGCTTGCTGAAGCGTCTGCGGACGCTGCTGGATGAACATTTGCAGCATGGAGGGATTGCTCTTGAGTAAATTGTAGACCATGATCATTTCACCTGGCGGTTGTCCAAAAGGTCGCTGATGCTGACTGAGAATATTCGTTAAGTTGCTTTGCGATAGCTGTGGCGGTATTGCCGTTCCGAACGGAGGAGGAGGAGATCCTCCGGGCTGAAGCGGAGGCATCGGCAAGGGGAAAGCCCCCTGACCTGGAGTCGATAATGGGAATGTGCCTGGTTGAAGAGGAGCCATGGGAATGGTTCCCGGCTGCAGAGGAGACAACGGCAAAGAAGGTATGCCAGGTACGATCTGCGGCAGCTGGAATGAGCGCCCTTGTGCCGGTACGGGATAGGTTCCTTGACAGTTGCAGGACATTCTAGGTTGCACCCTTTCCTGTATGGGATGATCTTTTGACATCATGGAATTATAGTATGCGGCATTCGCCTAAAAGTGCAGCTATGCGATTTCAATAATCATGGCTTTCGGAACGAGTAGAGCATGTTATAATAGATAGATCAACAGATAGAATCGGAGCAGGACAGACATGAAAAAATTCAAAAAATTCTATATAGAGATTACGAGCGTATGCAATCTGGCATGTACATTCTGTCCGCAAACGAAGCGGCAGGCGAAGTTTATCGGAGTGGAGGATTTTACAGCCATTCTGGATCAGGTCAAGCCTCATACCGAGTACATCTATTACCATGTGAAGGGCGAACCGCTGCTTCATCCCAAGATTGATCAGCTGCTGGATATTACGCACGAGAAAGGGTTCAAGGTCAATATAACGACGAATGGAACTCTTCTGGAGAAGAACAGGCATAAGCTGCTCCATAAGCCGGCGCTAAGACAAATGAATTTCTCCCTCCACAGCTTTGATGGACATGAGGGCTCTACAGATAAGGAAGGATACGTTAACAGTGTGCTTACCTTTGCCAAAGAGGCGGCGGCGACCAGCAATATGCTGATCTCCCTGAGGCTATGGAATCTTACGATGGATAATGCGACAAATGCGGAGCGGAGTCGCAATCGTGAGATACTGGCTGCGATCGAGAAGGAGTTCAATCTGGATTACAGAATTGAAGAGAAATTCGTAAGGGGCAGCGGGCTGAAGATTGCGGACGGCATATATTTGAATCAGGATCATGAATTCCAATGGCCGGATTTGAAGGAGAAGGAAGACGAGGGCAGGGGCTTCTGTCATGCGCTTCGCAATCAGGCGGCTATACTGGTAGACGGTACTGTCGTTCCTTGCTGTCTGGATGGCGAGGGTGTTATTAATCTGGGCAATATCAACGATAAACCATTCTCGGAAATTATTGAAGGAGAGCGCGCGAACAAGCTGTATGACGGATTCTCCCGCAGGGAAGTCGTCGAGGAGCTGTGCCGGAAATGCGGGTACAGGCAGCGGTTCAGTATGTAGCGCTAGTAATTAATCGTCAGTTTGATCTAATGGTTCAATAATGGGGGAGCATTCGTGCTCTCTCTTTTTGAGGTTGCGAGAATGGATTTCAGCCTGCAGAAAAAGTGCAAATCGAACAGGCTTGATAATGAAGATAAAAAATGAGAACAAACCGGATTTGAACGTCTTAATAATGAAATTACATTAGCGGGGGTTTTTAATGAACAAGTTGGGAATCATCATGATGGCTATATGTTTAGGTTTGGTATCCAGTTCCTGCGAAACTCAGAAAGCACAGGAGGATCACTCTCCCACTACTGCTGAGCATAATCTCAATACCTCGCAATCAGTGGAAAATGCTGAGGTCAAGACGCTGCCTGAAGCAACAGATGAACTAATGCTGCTGCAAGAGAACACCGATTGGAATAAAGATGGTGACTCCGAGACGCTCAAGGTATCCGTTGTAACGGACAACACTTTGAAAATTTTTGTTGAATAAACAGTTCGCCACATCATTATTATGGTTTACGCAAGCTGATCTCATAAACGATGGTGGAGGAGCGAAGATTAATCTTGTGAAATTGATCCCTGGTTATAGTCGGGGGCATGCTCTAGGTTATTTTCGCTACACCTATCATTGGAATGGCGCTGAATTTGTATTGCGGAAAGAAGGATTTTTTACAGCCAAGGGTGTTATGATGCTGGAGCCCCAATTGTTAAAGGAGGCAAATTTCTGAATCATTCTGCCGTCCCTGTGACTTTCATCATAGTGCGCCCCACTGAACTCCGTTATAGTTAGAGCAAGCCACATAAAGGCGATCTCCTCACCAGTACGAGAGCAATCAGCGAATGTAACGGAGGGATGCATGATGAAGGAAGCCAGGGTACAATATGATGTAAATATCGGTCAACCGCAGCAGGATTGGCTAGTGCCGGTTCAGCATTTGAAGGAAGAGCATGAAGCATTGCTCACTGAGCTGCAAACCTTATACTTGATGGCGAGACGGATTGGGAGCCGGCCAGTCATTGATGCCGTAACGCTGCGCAAGCTTAGAGGCAGGGCCGCTGCTTTTCAACAGGAGTTGGCGCAGCATGCGAAGTGGGAGGAGGAAACGCTGTTTCCTCAAATGACGGCTTATTATGGCGAGGAGTTGAACCAGTTTACGCTGATTGAGCAGGAGCATCTGCTCGCTGAGCAGTTCGTTCAGGCATTCGTGGATGCGGTGGAGCGCGCGCCTGTTCGCAGCTATGAAGCACATGAGATGGCCTCGTACTTGAATCAGGCGCTTGAGGTGCTGCAGGGGCATTTTGGCATGGAAGAGGCACTGGTGGCTGAGCTGGTAGACCGTTCGAATCATTATGGATATTAAGGAAGCAAAAAGCCGCGCAAGGAGGAACCGGGACACCATCCCAACTGCCTGCGCGGCTTTAATGTTCATTTCTACATGCGGCATATTTCTTTGGGGCAATTCTCGCAGTGGCAAATATCGCGCAAGTAATCCAGGTCTTTAATAATAATCGACCCTTCGTACATTTCGATAATATCCTCCTTGCGCATGTCGCTGAGCATCCGGTTCACGCTCTCCCGTGTCGTTCCCACCATGTCAGCCATCTCGGCGTTCGTAAGCCGCATATTGATATGAATCTGCCCGTCCTGCTGGACACCGTACGTATTGCTGAGCCGAATGAGCAGCGAGCATAATGCGCCCGGCTTGCCGTACATCATCAGATCGCGGAACTTGGTCTGTGTCATGCGGTGCATCAGGCCCATCCACTTCATAAACTCTACCGCTAAGTCTCCATGCTGCCACAGAAGCACCTCCAGATCCTTCTGTTGAATAACACCGATCTCGCTATCCTCGGTCACTTCTGCATTAAAGCCATGAACGGAATCACGGAACGGATCGACCTGCCCGAACAAATCTCCTTGCGGATGCAGATACAAGGTCAGAGAACGCCCGTTATCAGCCGATTTGGTAATGCGAACCCCGCCTTGCTTAACAAAATAGAGCTTATCTGCCGAATCGCCCTCCCAGAACAGGTGCGAGCCTGCTTTGGCTGATTTGGCATACATGATGCTCTTTAATCTTTCCATATTCTCCGGTGAAAATATGCCTGCTGTGCCTATATGTTGACGCGCCGCTTGGTCAAGTTCTGTCTGGATGTTCTGTTCAATCTTTGTCATCCTGGATCGCCACCTTCGCTCGAATCGTTCTATATCCATCATATCGAAAGACGGGGACCGCTGTAATCGGGGGAGCACCTGATCTTTGGCAGGGCAGTTCCCCGATCTTGCAGTGAGGAAAGTCACAGCCGGTCAGCAGATGCCCCCATGTTTCATCCATGATTCGTCGATGTGAACGCACCGCTCCCTTAACAGCAAATCAGGGTATTCCCTTACTTACAAACTGCGGGTTCGTCTATAGAATAGATGATGTAGACATACTATCGGGATAAAAGCCAGGGAAAGGAGATGGGGGCCATGGGGGCAGCAGATGAGAGCGGCCGTGATCGGCTCATGCCGATGCTGGAAGGGCTGCTCACGGGGACGGACAGTGATTTTGCCGCGTTGGCACTGCATAATCCTATGAACCGCCATATGAAATGGAGCACAATAGCGGGCAGTCGAAACGGTAAAATTCTGCAAATGAAAATCACCCCCGGTGTCGGACCGGCGGGTATGGCTCTTCGCTTGGGAATCGAATATCGCAGTCGATCAGCGAGGAACGATATAGAGGTATTGGCAGAGGGGGACTCGCATCAGCGAGAAGCTCTGCGGCATGGCTCACTGTCTGGCGGCGGAGTCGATCCGGACTGTCCGGTCATGCTGGCGGAGCGGTTAATAACCGCCGCTGCTTATCCGCTCCCAGGAGCGGGCACAGCTATAATGGGCGGGATCCTGCTGCTGGGCAGAAGATCGGATCGACCATTCAGCAGTGCCGAAAGTGCTGCAGTGAGAGCAGTTCTAAGCACAGCATGGAACGGAATGACTATAGATCACAGCAGCCCGATGATTGAGCCGGACAGAAGCATCGACGGGAAAAGTTTGCTATAATAGCGGAGACAGTATTATTGTGCTTGTAGCTGGAGGTTGCGAATGATCAAGATCATCATTGTAGATGACCACGCTATGGTGCGGTCAGGAATGCGGCTGCTTCTTAGCGGCAAGGCAGATATTGAAGTGATCGGGGAAGCGGCGGATGGTGATGAGGGCATCCGGCTGGTGCGGGAGCTGAATCCGGATGTTGTATTAATGGATTTAAGCATGCCCCATGGCAAGGACGGTCTCACTGCCGCTGCGGAGCTGAATAGCGAGTTTCCGAATACGGCTGTCCTTATTTTGACGATGCATGACGATGATGAATATCTGTTCCGCGCGATTCATGCCGGAGCCTCAGGCTACGTGCTTAAGAGTGCGCCGCATGAGGAGCTTCTATCCGCCATTCGTTCTGTATCGGAGGGCAATGCCTATCTCTACCCGACTGCGACTAAACGGCTCATGAACGAGTATATGGAGCGGATGCGGCGTGGAGAGAGCGGAGATATCTATGAATCTCTCTCGGAGCGGGAGAAGGAAGTGCTGTCCCTGACGGCCAAAGGCTACGCCAACAAGGAGATCGCGGAGCAGCTTATTATTAGCGTGAAGACGGTAGAGACGCATAAGAGCAATGTAATGGAGAAGCTGGGGCTGAAATCAAGGCCCGAATTGATCAAATATGCGGTGAAGAAGGGGCTGCTGCAGTTTGAATAATGAACGGCGTCGAAGTGAATCCGAAGTAATCGGCCAGTATGTCAATTCGCTGCTGCAGAGATTGGATGAGAAGATCGAGGATGAGCGCTTCCGCAGTGAGCTGAAGCAATCTCTCAAGCAGCTCTCCAATGTGAAATTCGCGCTGGATGAATCATCGATTGTCGCGGTTACCGACGGCAAGGGCAAGATTCAATATGTGAATGACAAGTTTTGTGAAATATCGCAGTACGAGCGCATCGAGTTAATCGGACATGATCATCGGATCATCAATTCCGGACTTCATGACAAGGAATTTATGCGTTCATTGTGGGAGACGATCAAATCTGGCGAGGTATGGTTCGGCGAGATTCGCAACCGTGCGAAGGACGGCTCCTATTATTGGGTCAACACGACAATTGTTCCGTTCATCGGCGATGACGGCGTGCCCTATCAGTTCCTTGCGATTCGCAATGAGGTTACCAAGCTCAAGCGGGTTGAGGAAGAGCTGCAGGAAATGATGACACAGGTGATGCAGATTCAAGAGAATGAACGGAGGAAATTTTCCCGCGAGCTGCATGATGGCATTGGGCAAAGCCTCTTCTCGCTGCTTATTGGCATCGACCGATTGATCGCGGGCAAGGAAGATGGCGAATCAGAGCTTGCGCCGCTGCGGCAAAATGTCGCGGATATCATCGAGGATGTCCGCGGGCTGGCCTGGGAGCTGCGCCCGTCTGTGCTGGATGATCTCGGCGTTGTTCCTGCCATACGCACTTATATTGATAATTATTCTTCGCATTACGGTATTAACGTGCAATTCGATTGCAGCCTGCGGGGACGGCTTGATGTGCTGAAGGAAACGGCTATATATCGTGTCATTCAAGAGGCATTGACGAATATAGCCAAGTATGCCGATGTGTCGGAGGCAGCAGTATCCATCCATCAGAACGAAACCGCTATTGCTGTCCGGATTATCGATCATGGTGCGGGCTTTGATCCGGCTGCCAGCTTCAAGGGTGTCGGCCGCTTCAGCATGGAGGAGCGGGCAAGAGCTGTTGGCGGCAAATTCCAGCTTCTATCCCAGCCCAGCCAAGGTACGGAAGTGCGGCTAACGATTCCGATATCGGCAAACAATCTGTAAGCTGGGGGTAGAGAATGACATGAACAGACAGGGCTGTCCCGAAAGTCCGCTTTGGAAATCTCAGCTCCCGCTTTAAGAAGCTGTACGCTGTGCAATGCCCTGCGATCGTCAGGCTTTGACGTACTCCTCGCCAAAGGAAGGATCCGTCATTCAAACGCCGAGACATGCGAGATGCGAGATGTGTGAGATGCGAACTAGGCGAAACATGCAAAATGGCATTTCTTTACTCGTTTCTGACCCCATGAAGGTGAAATGCCTGCCAGCGTGCAGGTATTTCACCTTCTTTTCCCCTTAACGGCCGATTTTTGCCCAAATTCATGCGCGATGGCAGGAATGTTACCATTATGGCGTCTTATAACCAAAAATTCATGCACATTCGCAGGCTTCTTACTCCGTCACGCTGCCTTCAAATCACTTGGAGAAGGAGTTGTCCAGAAAGTGGTTTGATGATTGCAGAGGCCCCACTAAGTCCCCCATATACAATAAAGAGATACAATAAAGAGATACAATAAAGAGATGCTTTCATTACCATTTTTTAGTGGTTTTTGGAGGCATCTTTTCACATCATTTGGGACTGACGCCTTGAATATGGGACTCTTGGACAGCCGCTTTCTTTTCTACGCTTATGCAGCTTACTTTCTGCCATTCGGATGAACGGAAACTTTGCTGACGAGTTGCTTCATCGGGTTGAATGCAGGCTCGATCCAGCCTTTGGCGTATCGCTCCACAAGAGGGTGGGATAAGCAGAGCGTTAACGCCAGCGCGGCTGACAGCAGCAGCGGAACATGCCACAGCTTGCCATCAAGAGAATCGAATAATCCGGCTGCAATGGCGGCCTTGATGATGAATCCATGCAGGAGGAACACGAAGAGTGTCCGTTTGCCCCATGCAGTCAGTATGGATGAGCGCCAGGGCACGCAGAGAAGGAAGCAGGTCAAAGCGGCTGCTTCAAGCGCGTATATGCCCAGCCGGTAAATGCCGGAATACCATGCATGATGGCCAAGCTGCGACAAGGTTTCACTACCATACAGCCAGCCCTGATTGAGTGATAGGCCAAGCCCTAAAGCGGTGATTATGACCGCACCGCATCCGATTGCAGCAGCCCGCCAGTGATTCGCTGCCGACTGCCAATTTCCCCACCTTCTCATTCGATAGCCGGCTATGAAGAACGGGAAGAACACAAAGGTGCGGGAGATGCTGAGCCAGCTCCCGTCCCATGGAATATAGCCGACCGCTATCCCGAGCAGGACGGATGCCGTCAGCGGATGCCGCAGCTTCATGAATAAGGGCAGCAGAAGCTTCCAGCAAAGATGGCTGCATAGAAACCACAGTAGCGAGTAAGGCATGAAGAAGGAGTGGACAATGCCGCTGGCGTGGAAGAAGAAGGCATCCGCTAACGTGTACAGGCTCTGGAAAAGTACATACTGATAGCCGATTACGGCTATCGCTCTGAAGCTGAAGCGGCTTCCGTCGGCAGGCTGAGATTCACGGGCCATATATCCCATAACAAGCACGAACGCCGGAATATGAAACAGATAGATCGCTTTGTACAAGGTGAATGCGGTATCACTGCGGCTGATTACAGGCTCCAGCATATTGGCTGAAACGACGAGCGCGATAAGAATAAATTTTACATTGGTGATGTACGTATGAAGGGCGCCTCTTCGATCATCTAAGATGTGCATGGCATTTCATCTCCTGAGCAGTTGATTATGTTCTTGCTCTATTCTAGTTCTGCCTGTCTCTGGGAATCTGTGATGGTTATCACTGGATGACAAGTGATTTTTCTCACTTCGCAACCTATTCATCTCATGTAAAGTTCTACATAAGCAGTGAAGATCTTGGGTGGAGGTGGCGGGATGTATAATCGGGAAGCCGGAATAGAACTTGAACCGTTTAATTCAGCGAGGCCAAGCGTGTTTATGATGCTCGCAATGAAGCTGAAGGAGGATCATGATCGCCTCAAGGATAAGGTTGCTGTATTATGCCGGATGAATCAAGGAACGAATGCGGCAGCAGGCAGCACACGCTCGATTCATCAGTTCGAAGGTTTGCTTGAGAAGGTAGCTCACTTGAAGCGCGATCTAAAGCGGCATGCCAAGTGGGAGGAGCAGGAGCTGTTCCCTGTTTTTGCGAGATATTTCCGTAAGAAGATTGAACCGACGATGCTGCCGTCCATGTGGGTGCTGGAGAAGGACTATGAGCTGGCATTGCAGTTTCTGGACTCTTTCGAGGAGCAGTGCAGTTCGGTGCTTGGCATGCTGTCGCTCGGCCTAAAGCAATACGATGTCATTACGATTCATGAATTGAAATTCGCTTCGGATCAGCTGACACAGGGCTGCCTTATTCTGAAGGGACATCTTCATATGGAGGAAGAGCTGATCTACCCGCTAGCGGAGGAGATTCTAACGGATATTGATTATTTGTTCTCATAGCTATCTAACAAAGGAAGGATGCGAGGATATGATAACTTGCAACGAATGCGGCAAGACGAACGGTCACAATGAGGTAGGCACAAGCTGGATATGTGGAGACTGCAAGGTAAGCGCTGCGAACGACGAGTCCAAGGAAGGACATGAAGAAGGCTGACGAAGGAAGGGGCGGGGAGCATGCTGACAGGGCTCATACTCGCAGGAGGTCCGCAACGAAGAATGAATGAGGAGTGCAAGCCGCTTCTGTTATTTGGCGGTGAATGTTTGCTGCAAAGGCAAATCCGCGAGATGCGCACCATTTGTTCAGAGGTCATCATAGCGGCTGAAGACCCCAGGCCATTCTTGCGCATTGTAGACAGGGATGTGCGTATTATTACGGATTATTATCCGGGCAAAGGTCCGCTGGGCGGCATGCACGCAGGTCTTAGTCTCGCCAGAAACAATTCCGTCTGGACTGTCGGCTGCGGGATGCCCTTCTTGTCATCCTCTGCCGCAGAACGGCTGCATCAGCTTCAACAGGGCGGCTATGATGCCGCCATTCCGGTTATAGGAGGCGAGCCCTCGCCGCTGCATGGTGTTTATGACAGGGGCTGTGCAGAGGAAGCGCTCGCCTTAATCGAACGCGGTGAGCGCCAGATGACGGGATTATTGAAGGAGCTGGCATGGATCGAAGCGAATGAGCGTGAATTCGGGCTCAGGGGCATAGACCCGCGGTTCGTCCGCAATATCCGCACATGGGAGCAGTATCAGGATTGCCTCAAGCTGGCAGGCATGGAGCTTATCCGCTAGCTGTGATTTTTATCATAGAGGCCAGCAAGGAGAAGTTCTATGATAGAGCCAGGCAACAGGAATGATATTCCAATCCAGGAGGAGAGAGACTATGGCTGTTAAAGAGATAAAAACGAATGATTCATCACCTGCCCAGGAAGAAGTTCATGCATTGGTGGCCAAGGCAATTGCAGCTCAGGAGGAATTTCTGAAGCTTAATCAGGAACAGGTTGACGGAATTGTGCAGGCGATGGCGCTTGCCGGACTTGATCGTCATATGGTTCTGGCTAAGATGGCGCATGAGGAAACAGGCAGAGGCGTGTATGAGGATAAGATTACGAAAAATATTTTCGCTACGGAATATATCTATCACAGCATCAAATATGACAAGACTGTCGGTGTCATCGAGGATAATCCGTATGAAAGCTTTCAGAAAGTAGCAGAGCCGGTCGGTGTTATTGCAGGCGTTACTCCGGTAACGAATCCGACCTCTACGACAATGTTCAAGGCGCTGATAGCGGCGAAGACACGCAACCCTATTATTTTTGCCTTCCATCCTTCCGCACAGAAGAGCAGCTCGGAGGCCGCGCGCACTTTGCTGGAGGCCGCCGTCAAGAACGGTGCTCCCAAGCACTGTATCCAGTGGGTGGAGACACCGTCCCTGGAAGCGACGCAGCTGCTTATGAACCACCCGGATGTGGCGCTGGTGCTCGCTACAGGCGGAGCTTCCATGGTGAAGGCGGCGTACAGCACAGGCAAGCCAGCGCTTGGAGTAGGGCCCGGCAACGTGCCATGCTTCATCGAGCAGAGCGCGGATATCAACCAGGCTGTAACGGATTTGATCTTGTCCAAGACCTTCGACAACGGCATGATATGCGCTTCAGAGCAGGCCGTTATTATTGAGGAGCCGGTCTATGACAGCGTGAAACGGCTGATGAAGGACAACGGCTGCCACTTCTTGACGAAGACCGAGACGGAAGCGGTGTCGAAGCTGGTCATCAATTCGGAGAAATGTGCCGTTAATGCCGTCATTGTAGGACAGCCGGCGACCAAGATCGCCGAGATGGCGGGGATCACAGTCGCAGCAGATACGAAGATTCTGGTCGCCGAGCTGCAAGGTGTAGGCGAAGCGTACCCGCTGTCGGCAGAGAAGCTCAGCCCTGTGCTCGCTTGCTACAAGGTGAAGAATGCCGAGCAAGGCATTGAGCGGGCAGCCGATGTAGTTGCCTTCGGCGGGCTGGGACATTCCTCGGTCATTCATTCCAGCAATGAGGCGGTTATTGCAGCCTTTGCAGCGAAGCTCAAGACGGGCCGCGTGATTGTCAATTCACCTTCCACGCACGGGGCGATTGGCGATTTGTACAATACGAACCTGCCTTCACTTACGCTGGGCTGCGGATCGTACGGACATAACTCGACGACCTCCAATGTGACGGCAGTCAATCTGCTCAACATTAAGCGTGTCGCTCACCGGACAGTGAATATGCAATGGTTCAAAATTCCGAACAAAATCTACTTCGAGAAGGGCTCGACGCAATATTTGGAGAAAATGCCGGATATCTCGCGTGTGCTGATCGTGACAGATGCGATGATGGTGAAGCTCGGCTATGTGGAGAAGCTGGAATATTATTTGCGCAAGCGCAACAAGCCGGTTCATCTGGAAGTGTTCTCGGATATTGAGCCTGACCCGTCGGTGGAAACCGTAGAACGCGGAACGAAGCTGATGGAGAGCTTCCAGCCGGACTGCATTATCGCCCTTGGCGGCGGATCGCCGATGGATGCCGCTAAAGCGATGTGGCTGTTCTATGAATATCCGGATACGAGCTTCCATTCATTGAAGCAGAAGTTTCTGGACATTCGCAAACGGGTGTACAAATATCCCCGTCTCGGCCGCAAGGCCAAATTCGTAGCGATTCCGACGACGTCGGGAACGGGCTCTGAGGTCACTTCGTTCGCTGTCATTACAGATAAGAGAGAAGGGAATACGAAGTATCCGTTGGCTGATTATGAGCTGACACCGGATGTGGCGATTGTTGATCCGGAGTTCGTCTATTCGCTGCCCAAGACAGCCGTAGCAGATACGGGGATGGATGTGCTCACCCATGCTATCGAAGCTTATGTATCGGTCATGGCGAGCGATTATACGGATGGTCTGGCACTGCAAGCGATCCGCCTTGTATTCAAGCATCTGGAGGATTCGTATCATAAGGCTGACCCGCTGGCGAGGGAGAAAATGCACAATGCCTCGACGATTGCGGGAATGGCATTCGCGAATGCTTTCCTCGGCATCAATCATAGCCTGGCTCACAAATGGGGCGGTGAATACCATACGGCACATGGCCGCACGAATGCGATTCTGATGCCGCATGTCATTCGCTATAATGCCGGGAAGCCATCGAAATTCGCTTCTTTCCCGAAATACGATCATTTTGTAGCCGATCAGCGGTATGCAGAGATAGCGAGAATGCTGGGCCTGTCTGCTCGTACGACAGAGGAGGGCGTCAACAGTCTCATTGCAGCGATTCGCAAGCTCAATGAATCACTTGGCATTCCGGAGAAATTCCAGGACCTGGGCTTTGAACCGGCACAATTCGAGGCACGAGTGGACTATCTGGCGGATCGTGCGTTCGAGGATCAATGTACAACCGCTAATCCGCGCATGCCGCTTGTAACGGAGCTGGCAGATGTGTACCGCAATGCATTCTATGGCAGATTCTAAGCATAATTCCAGGGCAGGAGGTGCCAGCGTCATGGCAGTATCGGAATCGGAGTTGAAGGACAGACAGGCGGGCAATGGCTGGAGAGGCTTTCAGAGCGGCAAGTGGCAGCGGCAGATCGATGTCAAGGATTTTATAGATGCCAATTTGACTCCCTATTATGGCGACGAGAGCTTCTTGGAGCCGCCAACGGAGGCGACGAAGGAGCTGTGGGGGCAGCTGCTGGAGTTGATGCGCCTGGAGCGGGGGAATGGCGGCGTGCTGGAGGTCGATGTCCATACGGTCTCCACTATAACGGCACATCCGCCCGGATATATTGACAAGGCTAAGGAACAAGTTGTCGGTCTGCAGACTGACGGTCCGTTGAAGCGGTCCATTCAGCCCTTCGGCGGGATCAAGATGGCGGTTGATGCCTGTGAAGCCTACGGCTTCAAGCTGCCGGAAGAGATGATCAGACTTTTCACCGACATTCGCAAAACGCATAATCAGGGTGTATTCGACGCCTATACGACCGATATGCGCAATGCACGGAGAGCCGGTATTATTACCGGCCTCCCTGATGCCTATGGGCGCGGAAGAATTATTGGCGATTACCGGAGGGTGGCGCTGTACGGCGTTGACCGGCTGATCGCAGAGAAGAAGTCAGATCAGCTGCAGCTTGAAGTGGACACGATGACCGAGAGTGTCATCCGGCTTCGCGAGGAGCTGAGCGAGCAGATCCGGGCGCTGCAAGAGCTGAAGAAGATGGCGGCATCCTATGGCTTCGATATTTCCACTCCAGCTGCCAATGCGAAGGAAGCGGTGCAGTGGCTGTACTTTGCTTATCTGGCCGCGATTAAAGAACAGAACGGAGCGGCGATGAGTCTGGGCCGGGTGTCGAGCTTCCTTGATATTTATATCGCGCGGGATCTTGCAGAAGGGGCCATCACGGAGTCGGCTGCGCAAGAGCTGATTGACCAGTTCGTCATGAAGCTGCGGATTGTCAAGTTTCTGCGGACGCCGGACTATAATGATCTGTTCAGCGGCGATCCGACATGGGTGACGGAATCTATTGGCGGCATGTCATTGTCAGGTGTGACAAGGGTAACGAAAAACTCCTTCCGTTTCTTGCATACGCTCTACAATCTTGGGCCTGCGCCGGAGCCCAATCTGACGGTGCTCTGGTCAGAGAAGCTGCCGGAGCTGTTCAAGCGCTACAGTGCGAAGGTCTCGATCCAGACAAGCTCGATCCAGTATGAGAACGATGACCTGATGCGCCCCCATTATGGTGACGATTACGGTATCGCCTGCTGTGTATCTGCGATGCGGATCGGCAAGCAAATGCAGTTCTTCGGCGCCCGTGCGAATCTGGCCAAAGCGCTGCTGTATGCCATTAATGGGGGAATAGATGAAAAACTGGGCGTTCAAATCGGCCCGGCGGCACAGCCGGTTGCCGGCGATGTGCTCCGTTATGAGGAAGTCATGCAGAAATTTGACCTCATGATGGAATGGCTTGCGGGACTGTACATGAATACGCTCAATGTCATCCACTATATGCATGATAAATACTGCTATGAACGGATTGAGATGGCGCTGCATGACAGAGAAATCGTGCGTACGATGGCATGCGGTATTGCAGGGCTGTCGGTTGTAGCGGATAGCCTTAGCGCAATTCGATATGCCCATGTTCGTCCAATACGCAATGAGCAGGGCTTGATTGTTGACTTTGTTATAGAAGGTGAATATCCGCAGTATGGCAATAATGACGACCGCGTGGACAGTATCGCTGTTGCGCTCACTGAATCTTTCATGAACAAGCTGCGCAAGCATTCGACTTATCGGGAAGCGATCCCGACGATGTCTGTTCTGACGATCACATCCAATGTCGTCTACGGCAAGAAGACAGGCAGTACGCCGGATGGCCGCAAGGCAGGCGAACCCTTCGCGCCAGGCGCGAATCCGATGCACGGACGTGACCGCAAGGGCGCGCTGGCATCGCTAGGCTCGGTTGCCAAAATTCCGTATGAGCATTGTCTCGATGGCATCTCCAACACGTTCTCTATTGTACCTAAGGCGCTCGGCAAGGAAAGAGAGACGCAGATAGGCAATTTGGTCGCCATGCTGGATGGCTATGCGGTCAGCGGCGGACATCATCTCAACGTAAATGTGTTTGAGCGGGAACAGCTGCTGGATGCGATGGAGCATCCCGAGAACTATCCGCAGCTCACAATCCGGGTCTCCGGCTACGCCGTTAATTTCATTAAGCTGACCCGTGAACAGCAGCTCGATGTCATCAATCGAACATTCCACGGTTCGGTATAACTTCAGGCAAGGAGCGTGGCCGTGATGAAGGGTCGTATTCATTCGATAGAAACGTTCGGCACGGTTGACGGTCCCGGCATTCGTTTCGTACTGTTCATGCAGGGCTGCGCCCTGCAATGCGCTTATTGCCATAACCCGGATTCATGGGACACGGGCGGGGGAAGGCTTGTAGAGGTCGAAGATATGATGCGTGAAATCGAGCCTTATCTCGCTTATTACCGCAAGTCGGGCGGGGGGATTACAGTGACCGGCGGCGAGCCGACGCTTCAAGCCCCCTTCGTGGCAAAGCTGTTCAAGGCATGCAAGGAGCGCTGGGGATTGCATACGACGCTTGATTCCTCAGGCTTCTGTGATCCTCAGCATGCGGAAGAGTTGATTAAGCATACGGATCTCGTGCTGCTGGATCTGAAGCATATGGATCGGAACAAGCATCAAGCGCTCACGAGCCAGCCGAATGATCGTATTCTTCGCTTCGCTGATTGGTTATCGGCCAAAGGCAAGTCGGTTTGGGTCCGT
Source organism: Paenibacillus oenotherae (assembly GCF_019443105.1). Taxonomy (GTDB): domain Bacteria; phylum Bacillota; class Bacilli; order Paenibacillales; family Paenibacillaceae; genus Paenibacillus_Z; species Paenibacillus_Z oenotherae. The sequence continues at coordinate 77,731 of NZ_JAHZIJ010000020.1, read as the reverse complement.
CATGTGATCGTGCCGGGAGTAACAGACGGTTACGGGGATCTGACCGCATTAGGGCAATATATTGGAACGCTTGGCAATGTAGAGAAGATCGAGCTGCTTCCGTATCATCGAATGGGAGTCTACAAGTGGCAGCAGCTCGGCAGAGAGTATCCTTTGGATGGTGTGGCGGAACCGACAGCGGAAGAGATGAACCGGGCGCGTGCTCTGGTAGAAATGGGCAGATCGGCTGCGATGGCATGGGAGTGTTGACCTGCTCCTCGCCAGAGGACGATCAGTCATACAAACGCCGAGACAAGCAAGATGCGAGCAGGTGAAACATGCAAGACCGCAGTTTTTTCCTCGTTTCTGACTCCATGAAGTAAAATGCCTGCCAGCGTGCAGGCATTTTGCTTTCACCTCCCCTTAACGGCCAATTTTTTCTCACTTTCATGCACCATCGCAGGAATTTAACCATTTTGGCGTCTTGCAACCGAAATTCATGCACATTCGCAGGCTTCCTACTCCGTCCCTCTGCCTTCAAACCACTTGGAGAAGGGGTTGGCCCCACTAAGACCCCCTAAAAGGAATAAAAAGATGCTTTCAGCCCTTCTTTTAGAGTGGTTTTGGAGGCATCTTTTCACATCTTGAGACTGACTCATTGGATAGTGGACTTGTTTCGGACAAATCCTTTTTGTTCGAGAGCGGAGCAAGGGGAATGATTCTGGAGAAGCGTCAGCGCTGCAACTCTAATTTTTTTCTTAAGATCTCCGAATACAGCAATCCGGGCATTGCGTGAAGGAGCTGTTTAGGTTTAAATTAGACCATATTATGTATGATGCGAAGGTGAGCCAATGGTTAAAGAGATCTCGATCCTGGTCGTGGAAGATGATAATGATATTAATCAGCTGCTCTGCAGCATTGTCAGGAAGAGTGGTTATCAGGCACAGCCGGCCTTCTCGGGAACAGAGGCGCTGCTCTATGTGGAGAAGCAGGAATGGCAAATGATCCTGCTCGATCTGATGCTTCCCGGCTTGACAGGAGAGGAGCTGCTTGCGCGCATAGGCGAGCAGAGGACATTTCCTATCCTCATTATTTCGGCCAAAGGGGAGCAGCAGACCAAGATCGATACGCTGCGGGCCGGAGCGGATGATTATATTACGAAGCCCTTCGACATTGAGGAAGTATCGGCACGCATCGATTCCCATCTGCGCAGATATCAGCGTACCGGGCCGATTGTTGAACAGAAGCTGCTGAGACATAAAGACATCGTCATTGATGTGGATGAACAGGCGGTGACAGTTGGCGGCTCAGATCTTGTATTAACTGCGCGGGAATACAGCATTCTGACGCTGATGATGGCTTCGCCCAGAAAGGTCTTTACGAAAGCGAATCTGTTCGAGAGCATATGGGGAGAAGAATTTATAAGTGATGACAATACGCTTAATGTTCACATCAGCAATTTGCGAAGCAAGCTGGCAAAGGCCAATCCGCAGGAAGAATATATTGAGACGATATGGGGAATGGGTTATCGGCTGAAAGCTTAATACATTATTAAGATTTGCTTTAGCTCATCTTACGATCTCCTTAGTATGCTGAAGCTAACAGATAAGGAGGCTCGATAAGAGATGAATGAACATGTGCTTCAAACCAATGGGCTTACGAAGAAATTCAAGCATAGCTTTGCGCTGGATAAGGTGGACATGTCGATCAGGAAGGGCTCGATTTATGGCTTTATTGGACAGAACGGAGCAGGCAAGTCAACTTTAATCCGCATCGTAACCGGACTTGCTTTTCCTAGTGGCGGCACGGTAGAGCTGTTCGGACAAAGCAGCCAGCGCGAGCTGGTGGCGACCCGTAAACGGATTGGCTCCATAATTGAAGGCCCTGCGCTGTTTCCCAATATGACAGCCGTTGATAACCTGGAGGCGCACCGTCTTATGAGGGGAATACCGGGTAAAGACTGTGTCGCAAGAACGCTTCGGTTTGTCGGCTTGCAGGATACGGGCAAGAAGACAGCGAAGAACTTCTCGCTCGGCATGAAGCAGAGGCTTGGCCTTGCGATTGCACTGCTTGGCGATCCTGAGTTTCTGATCCTCGATGAGCCGACTAACGGACTAGATCCTATGGGGGTTGTCGAGATGAGGGAGCTGCTCAAGAAGCTTAACCGGGAGAGAGGCATAACGATCTTAATCTCCAGCCATATCCTTAGCGAGCTGCATCTGCTTGCTACCCACTATGGCATCATTCATCATGGCCAGCTGCTGGAGCAGCTGACTACGAAGGAATTGAACGACAAATGCCAGCAGTATTTGCATATTAAGGTGAATGACCCCGGCAGAGCGGCTACCGTTATAGAGAACAAGCTTGGAACGACGGAATATGAGGTTGTGTCCAGCGGCATTATGAAGCTGTATAAACATCTTGATCAGCCGGGCAAAGTGTCTACGCTGCTTGCGTCCGAAGGTCTGGTAATCGAAGAGTTCATGCCGATGGGCGAGGACCTGGAGAGCTTCTTCACGAAGCGGATCGGAGGTGTTCGGCATGGATAATCTGATCCAATCCGAGCTGTTCAAGCTGCGCAAGAACAGATCCTTCTGGACCTTGATTTTCATTATTATGGGACTTGCTGCTGCGTTTGTTGTCCTGAGCTATATTGACAGCCGAATGGATCAGGAGGCCGAGGTCAAAGGCATCGATTATTTCATGAACACGATTATCGGCAACAACTATATGATTAAATTCAGTCTCCCTATTCTTGCTGGCTTCTTCATCGCAAGCGAGTATTCGACCGGAGTTATGAAGACGATTGCCTCCTCCGGCAATAGCAGGCTGCGCATCTACATGGCCAAATTATTCGTGCTCTCCTTTGGAGGAATCGTGATCTCGCTAGTACTTCCTTTTACACTGCTAACGATAGGCACCTTGTTGTCGGGCTTTGGTGAACTGCCTGATGGTTCTTCGCTTGCATATGTGCTGAGAGTGACAGGCTTGACTTTTCTGTATGCCATAGCTTTCGCATCGATTGTAGCGGTATTCAGCACGATTTTTGCAGAGAGCGGCAAGACGATCGGGATGGGGCTAGTATTCTTTATGTTTATTGATACCATTCTATTTTTACTTGGCAATTTCGCCCCTTTTGTTCGGACGATAGATGATAACATGGTATTCAAGCTGTCTCAAGAGATTGATGCATTAAACATGGATAATGGGATGCTGTTCAAGCTCATTGCAGTACCTGTTATCACTTATATTGTGCTTGGCAGCCTGGGCGCGTGGATCTACACGAAAAAAGAGATTAAATAAAAGCGAGATGGAGCGGGTGAGCATATGGTCTATATTGTCATGTTGTCTATGATCGCGGTAGTCATTCTGTTCGCCCGCCTTCTACAAATTCGGAGGGAAATGCGCAGAGTTGCAGCTCAGCTCAGAGCATACAATGAGCATCAGACTGAGAAGAAGATTGATCTTGCCTTTTTCGATAAGGGGCTGGAGGAGCTTGCGGTTGAGATCAACCGTCATTCCGAGCTAACCGTTCAGGCGAACGCACGCAGAAGGCGAACGGAGGATGAACTGAAACAAGCGGTTGCAAGTATGTCACATGACATACGCACACCGCTTACTTCTATATTCGGCTATATTCAATTGCTGGAATCAGATGACCTTAGCGCGGAGGACAAGCGTGAATATTTGTCCATCATTAACAATCGGGCGAAGAGGCTGCAGGTGCTGCTGAATGATTTCTTCGAGCTCTCGGTCATAGAGTCCATCGATTATCCGATGAAGCTGGAACGATTGAAGCTGAACCACACGGTTATGGACGTCCTGGTAAACTATTATGATTTGTTCAATGAGCGTAATGTGGAGCCCGTTATCGCCTTGCCGGAGGAGGATATTCTGCTGATTACGGATGACTCCGCTGTGAAGCGGGTGGTCGAGAATCTTATTGTTAATGCCATTAATCATTCGAACGGCAGTATTGCAATCACACTGGAGAAGACCGTATCAGGCAGCATGCTGACGGTCAGCAATGCAGCCGATCAATTGAAGCAGGAGCATGTGGAGCTGCTGTTCAACCGGTTCTACACAGCGGATCTGACGCGCTCGGGCAACAAAGGAACAGGCCTTGGACTGTCGATTGCCCAAAGCCTGATGCTGCGTATGAACGGGAAGCTGACGGCTTCACTTGAGGGCGGTATGCTGCATATGCGATGCCAATGGACGGATACGCAGCAATGAGTTCTTTTTATCCGATAATGATCTTGTCCTCCGGATATTTGATCAGTTCCTTCTCGGGCTTGGAAGTAAGCGCGTAGGCCAGCGTTAGCGGTCCAAGTCTTCCGAGGAACATCATGATTGAAATCATAACCTTGCCAAAGGTTGTCAGATCTTGTGTAAGTCCCATCGACATCCCCGTTGTGCCAAATGCTGACGTAACTTCGAACAAAATTACCAAAAACTGATGATCCTCCGTCGTTGAAAGCACCATGGATACGAAAATAATAAGCATAAGTGCAAGCAATGTCATCGTAATCGCCTTATTGACGCGATCCTTGGACAAGCTGCGGCGGAAGAAGACGATCGTTTCTTTTCCTCTTACCATCGCTACAACTGCTCCGATCAGGATAACGAAGGTTGTAATCTTGATGCCTCCTCCGGCAGAGCCGGGCGCAGCTCCGATGAACATGAGAATAACAATGAAGAACTGTGTGGCCTGCCGCATGTCCGCAACATCAAGGGTGCTTACTCCGCCCGAACGGGGAGAGATGGATTGGAACAGGCTTCCGAGACTTTTGTGGGCCAGATTGAGAGGCTCCAGTGTCAGCGGGTTGCTGTATTCGAATATGAAGATAATGATGGTGCTGATCACTATGAGTACTGCTGAAGCGGACAGGACCACCTTCGTATGTAAAGTAAATTTCTTCTTCTTGGGGTATTCCAGCAGGTCCGCAATAACGATAAAGCCAATGCCGCCGAGCACGATAAGCAGAATGACGATCAGGTTAACAGCCGGATCATGGACGTAGGCCGCCAGGCTGTTGAATGGGGTATGGATGCTCCCGAACAGATCAAATCCTGCATTATTGAACATCGAGATACTATGGAAGAAGCCAAAATAAAGGGCCTTGGCAAAAGGCATATCTACGGACCAGCGAATGGTAAGCAGTATAGCTCCCGTCAGCTCGATGAACAGCGCATAGATCAATACTTTACGAATAAGGCGGACGATGCCGTCCATTGAATTCTGCTTCATCGATTCCTGAAGAATCAATCTTTCTCTAAGCGAGATCCGCTTGCGCATTACGAGTGCGATCAGGGTCGCCATGGTCATAAAGCCAAGGCCGCCGATCTGTACAAGCGTAATCATGACCATCTGACCGAATGTGGAGAAATGGGTGCCCGTATCCATAATAACGAGACCGGTTACACAGGTCGCCGAGGTCGCAGTGAAGAAGGCATCGATGAAGGGCGTCGATTCCCCAGAGATCGTTGAGATCGGAAGCATGAGCAGCAGGGTGCCGATGAGAATGATAAGGACAAAGCCAAGCGTTAATGTCTTTGGCGGGGACATCCTTATTTTACTGGAAAGGGATTGCTTCTTAAGCACTGTCTGATTCTCCTTATGACCAACATGTGTGTGCAGCAGGCAAATGTATCATCTATTACCATAGCTTGTACAATGCGAATCAATTATACAATAGACCTGATGTGTAATCTACATTCTTTCTGATAAAGCTGCTCTTGCTCACGGCGACTCACCGGGAAGAAAATACGGCAGTGGATATGCAAGGGGTATGCGCTACCCCTTACACACGCAGTAGATAATCCAGCACCTTATTCAATTGCGGATACTTGCCTGAGCATTCCAGCCAGCGCTTATCATCCGCGAATTGATCGAATACCGGACTGGGATACTGGATGTCAGTGAAATGGAATAAACCTGTCACGGGAAGCTCGAAGCGTCTGAGATAGCCGACCGCCTCAAGCATTTGGCGCAGAACCGGTATCACTAGACGGGAACGCTGGGGCTCCCTGGCTTTCAGGTCATTAAGCTCTTTAAGCGCATGATTCATTTGATGGACGGCCAGTGGCTTGGGAAGGAAAGTAAGAAGTTGCATTAATTGCTGGATATCTCTGTATTTTTGCTGAAATTTGAAGAAGTTGATCTCCGCCTCCGCTTCGTTCAATTTCGACACCGGATGCTCCTGATGATACGTATACGGGTGGCGAATATGCGCAAACTGGTAGCCGTTCTTGAACAATCGGAACCCCATCTCCAGATCATCCCACCCATAACCCTCATACTCCTCAAATAAGCCGTGACGCATAAACGCTTCCTTCGCAAGTGATACATTGCCCGTGTGAAAGCTGAGCCAGGGCAGCTGGAAGCCTTCAAACCGGTCGCCGTGGCGCTGCAGAATTTCGTTCTCATAAGCCTGCTCGAATGGCTTCTTGAACATCATCCGCCGAAACATGCCAGCATGAATGTCTTCTCGGCTGAAGAGAAGAACGGATTCTCCATACTTGGCATACCTTTCTGTTCTCATAAGCAGCTCGGGATTGGCGATAAGCAGGGTAGCTAGCTCATGCTTCTGGGAATCCGAGAACCCGCTGCTGACCTCTGTATAGACACCTTTCATCGTCAGCACGCCTTCTGCCACAAGCTGATCATTCTGCTGATGCAAGGCGACATGGGACGCAATAAATCCGGGGTCAACGATAACCTCAGCATCCAGAAAAATAATCCATTTGCCCTGTGCATGCTGTATGCCGACGTTGCGGGCTGCGGGACGGCCCTTGTTCTCATCGATCGGCAAGTAACGGAATGCATAGGGGAAAGTGTGCGTCGCTGCAATTGTCGGGGTGGCGTCTGTCGATCCGTCGTCCACTAGAATGACCTCGTACTGATCCTTGGGATAAGTCTGGTTCTCCAAGGAATACAAGGTCATTAAATTTAATGGATATCTATTATAGGAGGGCAGAATAATCGAAACATCGATCCCCATTGCTTCACTCCTCTCATATAGTCAGTAGAAGCTGAGCGGCATCTACCATCGTCTCTTTTATTCTATGAAACATGCTTCAACAGGTGTGGTCGAATGCACGGCTAGCGAGAAATTAGGTGTACATTTGCCGTTGCGAACGCGAGCAGCTTTCATAGAATGGTGAAGAATGCAGTCGCTAGAATGAGCTTGATCGCTGATCGGTGATCGATCATCTTTCGCTGACTGATCGCCGGGAGAAATCGATAATCGAAGATGACAAGAGCCGGAGATGTGAGGGAGGAAGTATCATTGATACAAGAAACGTTTGACCACAGCTTGATCGGCCGTTTGAATGGCAATGTCGCTCACCGGGACAGTCTGCTTGATGTCGGCAGCGGCCCCTGTGTGCTGCTCCGTTATTTGGATTATAAGCTGATCGTTGCGCTTGATATTCACCGCCCCTATCTGATCAGCCGTCAATCCGTTATGGATCACATTATTCCCATTAACGCCGATGCCACTATGATCTCTCAGCTGTTCATTCCCCAATCCTTCTCGACTGTCTCATTTATCGATTCCTTGGAGCATTTTACGAAGGAGCAGGGATTGCAGCTGCTGCGGGATGCCGAGATGATTGCGAAGCATCATGTGGTCGTGTTCACGCCAAGAGGTTACTTCCCCCAACAGAATGTCGATCATTATGGCATGATGGGGGAGAAGTTCCAGGAGCATCATAGCGGCTGGGAGGCGGAGGAATTAGAGGAACTGGGCTATGCGGTGACGATTATGAAGGGGTTTCATGATCATGAGAATGCGGCGTTTGTGAGCGCCTATGGCGTACAGCATGAGCCCATCGACGCTTTATTCGCGATCAAGAGCAAGTCATTCTAGCCGCGGGCATGCAGTGCCTCCGGTTATTATGTTATTGTTGATAACATCGATCCCTGTTAAGGAGGCTCCACGTACATGTCCATCTTGAAGTTTGACCATTTGAGCAAAAGGCTTCAAGGCAGCAGCGAGAACCAGCCTCTGTTCAGCAATGTATCAGCCGTAATTGATGAACCGGAGCGCATTGCTCTTCTGGCGCCATCGGGGCAGGGCAAGAGTACGTTATTGCGAATATTATCGCTGCTTGACTGTGCCGATGAGGGAGATATTCTGCTGAACAATGTATCGTTCAGGGAATGGCAGCCGCTCCATTGGCGAATGAAGGCCATGTATGTTGCACAGCAGGCCGTCATGCTTCCAGGCAGTGTGGAGGACAATTTGCGCATCGCCAGCCGGCTGCACCGCACAGTATTCGACAATGACTATGCGCGGAAGCTAATGGCCGATGTTGGGCTCCATGAGCTTGATTGGTGCAAGCCATCCGCTGATCTGTCTGGCGGCGAGAAGCAGAGAGTAGCGCTCGTCAGATCGCTGCTGCTCTATCCTGATCTTCTGCTGCTTGATGAGATTACAGCATCGCTTGATCCACACAGCAAGGTAGCTGTAGAGGTCATGCTGGCGGAGCTTCATGAGAAGCAAGGGACGACGTACATATGGGTCACGCATGATCTGGAGCAGGCCCGCTCTGTCAGTAATCGCGTATGGTTTATGGGGGAAGGAACGCTGCTTGAGGATGCTCCGACAGGGGAGTTCTTCCGGAGCCCCCAATCAGAAGCCGCGCGACGATTTCTTTCCTTGGCAGATAGGGAGGAGGGAGAGAAATGTCAGGCTTAGCGCTTACCTTTACATTAATCTTCGTCTTTATTACTGTCCTTGTTTCTATGAGGCAGAAGCTTGGGCTTGAGAAGGATATTATGATCGGCACGATTCGGGCAGCGGTTCAATTACTGCTTGTCGGCTACGTGCTGCAGTTTGTTTTTCGGACGGAAAATTTGTTCTTGATCATATTTATTATTGTTATGATGATCGCGGTTGCCGCATGGAATGCCGGGCAGAGAGGGAGCGGGCTGCGCGGCATCCGCTGGAGAATAGCCTTGTCGATCGGGGCGACGGAAGCGCTTATTATGCTTCTGCTGCTGGGGCTTGGCATCATTGAGCCGGCCTCGCAATACATCATACCGATAAGCGGAATGTCAATCGGGAATGCTATGGTAGTAGCGGGTCTGTTCTTGAACGGGATGAAGCAGGATGTTCTGGCCTCCAAAGGCGAGATCGAAGCTCTGCTCGCACTGGGAGCGAATGCCAGGCAAGCTATCCAGCAATGCTTGAAGCGAGCGGTGAAGGCCAGTATGATCCCGACGATTGACGGGATGAAGACGGTAGGCATTGTTCAATTGCCCGGCATGATGACCGGAATGATCATTGCCGGCGCAGATCCGCTTGAAGCGGTGAGGTATCAAATTCTGATCGTGTTCGCTTTCACTTCATCTGCCGCTGTTACAAGTATTATTCTCGGTCTGCTCAGCTATCGGCTCTGGTTCACGAAGGAGCTGCAATTGCGATTGCAGGATAGTCGTTGACGCGAAACCATATGGTGTCATATAATAAGTGAAACCAAATGGTTTCATAATTTTGCGGAAGGGATGAATGCAATGGATCACAACACGAACAATCAACTGCCCGACATACGTCAGACGATACTGCTAAACGCACCGATTCAGAAAGTATGGGAATCAGTAGCAACTTCGGAGGGGATCGCGGCATGGTTCATGCCCAATGATTTTCAGCCTGAGCTGGATTTTGAATTCCATCTGGAAGCGGGGCCTTTCGGCAAATCTCCTTGCAAAGTAACGGTGCTCGACCCGCCGAACCGTCTCTCTTTCGAATGGGGCAAGGACTGGTCGCTTACCTTTGAATTAATCGAGAAGGATAACGGAACGGAATTTACACTTATTCATTCCGGCTGGATTGCTGACAAGGTGACGGAGTTTGGACAAGCCCATAATGAAGTCCGTGACAGAATGTCCGGCGGCTGGGTCGGTATCGTGGCGAAGCTCAAAGCGTATGTCGAGGGCTGATCAAGCTGCCTCATCGCAGAAGCATGATGTGTTCCAGGCCATCGCTGACCCAACTCGGCGCAGCCTGCTGCAATTGCTGGTTGATCAGGAAATTCCGGTCAAGGACATAGCCGGACACTATCCGATGAGCCGCACCGCCGTCTCCAAGCATCTGCGGATCTTATCAGAAGCCGGACTTGTTGTAGAACGGAAGGTCGGTCGTGAGACGCGTTACCGATTAGACCCTGAGCCGCTCCTCGAATTGAAGCGCTGGCTTGCTTATTACGAGCGTTACTGGGAGAACAGGCTGCAGGCTCTTAAACGGCTCGTTGAGGCGGATGAATCCGTTCATCCGCGCGGGGAGTAATGGGGTTGTTAAGGATTGATGGATGTAGCCGCTTACTGCGCTGCCCGGCAACGCGATGAGTGCATCTCCCGGCCACGTCGAGGTGCACTCGCTCATAGCATCAGAGCAGGAAATCCTGCATAAGCGCAGGGATTTTGGTCACAACAAGCCGTATGGGGTAAAATGCCTGCGAAGCTGCAGGAATTGGAGCCAGAATGGGCTCGGTAGAGGAGATTATGGCGAAAGGCCTGCTTTCTGGCAGGTATTTCATCTTCTACAGGCCGTAACGAGAGAAAGCTTGCGTTTACGCAGGCTTCTTTTACTGCCAACCGGATGTGTTGCAGTTAGGCCAGCCAATTGCACCCTTTAAAAGACTGGTTGACGGGAAACCCGCCGGACTATTCAAAAGCCTGCCAATAGGCAGGCTTTTCCGCATTTCAGCCTGCTGAAGACCGAATGCCTGCCAAAGCGCAGGCATTTCGTCGTGTTCGCCCGATAGCAGCCCGATCCGCCATATATTCCTGCATCGTCGCAGGCATTCTGCCCTCAACGGCCCCTTTTGGCCGAAAAGCCTGCAATTATGCAGGCTTCCCGCTCTTTACCAACCGAATAAGTTGAAGTCAGCCACTTGCGAACGTTTGGAAGCCTAGTTGGCAGGAACGCGCCAGACTTTGTTAAGCAGCCTGATTTAGGCATGCATAGGCATGTATGCCGATTCTAGAAGCTTCATCTGCACTGCGCGCTGCTCCTGGCGCAACGGTGTTTCGCTGCTTGACGGCGGTTCGGTCAGCCACAATCGCCCCTACCAACAAGAGGGATTTCATCACAACTTGACACCGCGCATTGCGCGGTTTTTTTTGGCTGCAGAGAAAACAGTGTCAATGAAGGAATATTTAAGACCAATCAGCTTCACATTAATAGGAATAACGATGCGGTTATGATCAGGAGGCTGTATGATCCAGTACGATTGTGCCATTGTGGGCGGGGGGCTTGCGGGGCTTCAGGCTGCGATTCAGCTTGGGCGGTACCGGCATAAGATCGTTGTAGCAGATGCCGGAGGTGGGAGATCGAATCTATGCCGTTGTTATCACAATATACTGGGATGGCCGGATGGAATTAGCGGCAAGCAGCTGCGTCAGCTGGGCAGAGAGCATGCGGAGCGGCTGGGGGTGGAATTTATGGATGCTGTAGTAAAGCATGCTGAACAGAAGGGGGAAGATTTTGTTCTTACCGCATCTGATGGGAGACGAATACGTGCGAGCAGGCTTTTGATCGCTGCGGGGGTTCAGGATCGCATCCCGATGCAGCAGAAGCTGGCGGAATGTCTGGGGCTGACTGTGTTCGTATGTCCGGATTGCGATGGCTATGAGGTGAGGGACAAGCGGGTGCTCGTTCTCGGTTCAGGCAATCCGGGAGCAGCGATGTCGCTGACACTGCGCTACTGGACATCTGACATTATCTATATCAACCATGACGGTGTCAGCATTCATGAGGAGCATGCGCACCAGTTGGAGAAAGCGGGAATTATTACTGTCGCAGACAGCATCGACGAGGTCATTCATTCAGAGGGCAGGCTGCAAGGTGTAACGCTGGGACAGGGCACATATATTGAGGGCGGCTATGGGTTCACTGCTTTCGGCGGCAATCATGTCCATTCGGAGCTGGCGGATCAGCTGGGTGTCGCTTTAACAGACAATAGACATATCGAAGTAGATCCCCGTACGAAAATGACAAATGTAGCCCATGTTTGGGCAGCAGGCGATGTGACCTCTCATTCCGAGCAAGCCGTTATAGCGATAGGCGATGGCTCTCAAGCCGCCATTTGGATCCACAAAAGTCTGCTCGTTCACTCATAAATATGGACGTTCATTAACAATCACGCTATAGTGGTTGACGTTGTCGAATTCACTGCTATAATCAAACTGGAAATGTCGGCATGCACGTACTGTGCTTTGGTTAAGTAGAGGAGGGGAACAAGCATGCAGGTACCAATGGGGGTATGGGTTGCTGCAATTATTATTGTGATCTTGCTTACCTGGATGACCATCTGGGTAACGAATAAAGCGTACTCGAAAAAATGGGAAGATCATGATAATGAGAAGGATGGAGAATTCAGATAAATATGCTTTGCTCATCTGGTTCTTGCTAATCACATCCTTATAGCGGAAGAAATAACGGCTCATCAGGCTAATCCCGTATCGGGACTGGACTGATGGGCTTATTTATGTTGCTTTTAGCGGCTGTTGCATGCCTGTTCCGGGCTGGTGTGGGAGGAGTAGTCAGATTGCATTAGATAGTAATTGACATATTATAGGAAGCGACATTACAATGTCTGGAATAGATGATAGAGAAATAGAGGAGGCACATGGAAAGATGATGAAGAAGGCGCTGCTATTCGCTGTATTCTGCTTTATGTTAGCGGGCTGTAATGCCGAGGCCAACAGGTATAAAGGGGAAGAGCCGGACGATCCCAGGCTGAGAGCAGCGATCATCGCTCATTTTGAACAATTCAACGATGCTGAAAAATGGGGCCAAGTAACTGATGATTTTGTAAGACAGGTGTATGCACTCTGCTCAAGCGATTATTCGGGGGAAAAATCGGTAGCTGAAATGAAAAAAATTTTTAAGGAAATCAATAAGAACAGTCTGAATCTTGTCGATTTCTATGTTGACAGGATCGCCGTCCAGAATAAAAAGGTAGTTCACATTGAGGTTACCCGCAAGTGGGAGGATAGCTCGGAGGATGAGATGGCGTATGAACTGATACTGGTGAACGACGAGTGGAGAATCAATCAACGTCTGTGGTAGCTCAGGGCAACAGTTATGGGGCTCGTGCAGAACGGAATCCACGAGTGCGGCTTAATAGAGGCAGTAATCAAGGGAAAGGGTCTTCGTCTTCGTCCGGGATCAATAACAGTATGAGAGAGAGCAGGTGAGAACAATGTTGGGAATTGAGCATTACACCTTATTCGTGCTGTCGGGCATTATTCTAAACATTACGCCGGGCAGCGATACACTGTTCATTCTGGGCAGAACGCTGTCGCAAGGAAGAAGCGCGGGTATTGTATCCGTGCTTGGAATTATAAATGGGGCCATCATCCACACGCTGCTGGCAGCAATCGGATTGTCGGTAATCCTGGTGAAGTCGGCGGTTGCCTTTACAATTGTAAAATGGGCGGGAGCGACTTATCTCATTTATTTGGGCGTGAGGGCCATTCTATCGAGAGACGGGTGATCATTCCTTTTCAGTGGATGGGACTCGGGCAATGCTGGATAAAATCTATTGGCAGGGACTGCTGACCAACCTGCTGAATCCTAAAGTGGCCATCTTTTACTTAGCTTACTTGCCCCAGTTCATTAAGCCTGAACATGCTTTCGGGCCGCTGCCTTTTCTGGTTCTGGGCTTTACTTTTATCGCTACCGGGACGATATGGTGTATGATGCTGGTAGTCGGCTCAGAGTTGGCAACCAGAGCATTAAGGACGAGCAGATGGGCAGGCTGGCTGGGCAAAATGATGGGGGCCCTCTTTATCTTTCTAGGGTTGAAGCTGCTGGGAGAATCAAGGGCGTAGAAAGCACGGATTGGCAATCAATGAAAGTGAGGCGTGACAGATGGGAATCTACGCTGCGCTGCTGCGCGGGATCAATGTTAGCGGTCAGAAAATCATAAAGATGGATCACCTGCGTGCGATCTTCGAATCGCTGCAGTTTCGGCAGGTTCGGACCTATATTCAGAGCGGCAATGTTATTTTTGAAGCGGTAGAGGATGACAAGGGGCTGCTGCGCACTCTGATCGAGAGCAAGCTGAAGGAAGTGTTCGGCTTTGATGTGACGGTTGTCATTCGGACGCATGACGAGCTTGAAGAAAGTGTGCGGAATAACCCGTACAGCAGCCTGGAGCTGCAGAAGGATGAGAGGGTCTATGTATCTTATTTGGCTGCAGAGCCGAAGGCAGAAGCGGCAGAGGAGCTGCTGAAGTTCAGGAACGATATTGATGATTATGAAGTCATCGGGCGGGAAGTCTATATTTTAAGTCGAAAAGGATACGGCAAATCATTGTTCTCGAACAATTTTCTGGAGAAAAAGCTGGGAGTCGCTGCTACTACGCGCAACTGGGAAACGGTTAACAAGATTGCCGCTCTGTGCAGCGAGCTCAAGAGTAATTAACAGCGTTGCCACGAGATAGGATGCATAGTGAGGACAAACAACTGGAGCATTTGCTGCAATTGTTTCTAATTGGAAGATATTGATTTATATAGTAAACGGTATAGATATCTGTGTCTTTGTAAAGGGTATGGAGGATAACGATTAACGGAGGTTTGTGAAATGAAACATCTAGTCGTCTATGCTCATCCCAGCCCTGAAAGCCTCAACCACGCTATATTAGAAACTACAGTAGAGGCTTTAAAGAACAATGGCCATGAAGTTACTGTGCGTGATTTATATGCGCTTCAATTTCAACCAGTGTTGAAACCGGAAGATACGGAAGCGATGAAAGCGGGACACACACCGATCGATATAAAGACGGAGCAAAATTTTATCTCGGAGGCGGATGCGATTACTTTCATTTATCCGATATGGTGGACGGGACTGCCTGCGATTCTGAAAGGATATATTGACAGAGTTTTTTCCTACGGCTTTGCTTACAGTGTTGGACCGGAAGGCATCATTAAGCTGCTCAAGGGCAAGCAGGGCTTCATTATTAATACGCACGGAACACCAAGCGAGGTTTACGATGAGATCGGCATGACGGCGGGATTGAAGGTGACGTCTGATACGGGCATCCTGGATTTTGTCGGTATCGAGCCTGTAGGACATCTGCTGTTCGGAAGTATTGGTTACGTCGATGATGCAGCCTATAAAGGGATGTTGCAGGAAGTCCGGACCACGATTAGCTCCGTATTTGCGTGACATTCATGGCGGTTGGTCACAGGCTGGCTGCCTCGGGCTGCCTAAGAAAGTCCAGATTGTGTGTGAAGCCGTCGTAAGTGCAGGAATTCCGATAAAAAGTTACTCTAGGTGGTACAATACTTGCGGTATTCAGGCTGTTGAGAACAGTCCAGCGGTCTCACGTCAACTAGGCTCCAAACGTGTGCCGGTGGGTGGCTTCAAGAGATAAAGAGAGAGAAGCCTGCGAAAGTGCAGGCATTTCGGTCAAAAGGAGCCGTTGAGGGCAGAATGCCTGCGAAAGTGCAGGAAAATATGGCGGATCGGGCAGCTATCGGGCGAACACGACGAAATGCCTGCGTTCTGGCAGGCATTCGGCGTTCAGCAGGCTGAAATGGGGAAAAGCCTGCCTATTGGCAGGTTATTGAACAGTCCGGCGGGTTTCCTTTTAACCACTAGGCTGGTCTGGCACAATACAACCTGCTGTAAGAGAGAGAAGCCTGCGAATGTGCAGGCATTTCGGTCAAAAGGAGCCGTTGAGGGCAGAATGCCTGCGAAAGTGCAGGAAAATATGGCGGATCGGGCTGCTATCGGGCGAACACGATGAAATGCCTGCGCCTTGGCAGGTATTTCAGCTTCGGACAGGCCGGAACGAGAGAAAAGCTGCTGTTTCGCAGGCATACTCCGCGTTAATAGAATCGATCCCCACTGCAATAGAGGGGATTTCAACAATCTAAGGCTGCCCCGCAAAGGGCAGCCTGTTTGTGCTGCATACAGCCGGGGCGCTCACAGAAAAATCCATTTGTACGATATTGGAAAAAGTGATATCATAAATATATCACATGAATATCATAATAAGGGGTGCTGATATGAAAGAATTCAAGGCTTGGCATATTAACGGTTTTGTTGCCCTGCTGTTATCTGCGATCTTTGCAATTGCCGGCGGGTTTGCGATTTATTATGGGATTAAGGACGGTGACACCAACATTGCATCGCTCACTGCGGGTATTATCTTATTGATTCTGGCGGCGGTAGCGGCATCATCGCTGACTATTATTCAGCCGAACGAGGCGAGAATAATTACATTTTTCGGCAAATATATCGGTACCGTATCGAAGGACGGCATGTGGATGGTGGTTCCTTTTACCGACAAGAAGAATGTTTCGCTCAAGGTGCGCAATTTCAATAGCCAGACTCTGAAGGTCAATGACGCGGAGGGCAATCCGATTGAGATTGGCGCGGTCGTTGTATTCCGCGTAGTGGACACGGCTAAAGCGACCTTCGATGTTGACAATTATGAGCGGTTTGTAGCGATTCAAAGTGAGACAGCAGTTCGCCATATTGCAGCTCAGCATGCATATGATAATTTCAATGACGAGCAGGGTATATCGCTTCGGGGGAATTCGGATGAGGTAGCGATGGAACTGATGGGAGAACTGCAGGTCCGTCTCGACGTCGCCGGTGTCCAGGTGCTGGAAACGCGTCTTACCCATCTTGCGTATTCACCGGAAATCGCCAGCGCCATGCTGCAGCGCCAGCAGGCGTCCGCGATCGTATCGGCGAGGCAGAAGATCGTCGAAGGTGCAGTCGGCATGGTAGATGCTGCATTGCGCCAGCTGGATGACAACGGAATTGAGCTTGATGCAGAACGGCGTGCAGCCATGGTTAACAATTTAATGGTCGCTATCGTATCAGATCGGTCAGCGACGCCGGTTATTAATACGGGATCGTTGTACTAACAGGAGCCACTCACAATGGCCAAAGAAAAGAAGGCATTCCCGCTTCGTCTCGATCCCGAGCTGCACCGGGCGCTTGAGAATTGGGCCGCTGACGAGTTCCGCAGTGTAAACGGGCATATCGAATTCCTGCTTCGCGAAGCGCTGCGCAAGGCCGGAAGATTAACTTCAAAGAAAGAGGATTAAAGGGTATAATAAGCGGAATGGAAGTATAATATTTCCATTCCCTTACCCAGGAGGTGGAATCGTCATCATGTATAATGAACCACAGAAACAGATCGACGCGAAAGCGTTGAAGGCTTGGCAGTTGAGCGGATGTGTCTCCGCCGCTGTCAATCTTATTATCGTCGTTACACTGCTCGTGCTGTCGCTAAGATTTCACTGGCCGATCTGGATATTCCTCACTGTGCTCTTGCTGGCCGTCTGCGAATCAATCGTCGAAATCGTGATCTGGCCCCGGCTGAAGTATCGTCAGTGGCGGTATGACATTAATGAAGATGGCATTGAATTGAAGCATGGCATCATCTTTCGCAAGCGCACCTCGATTCCCATGGTGCGTATTCAGCATGTAGACAAGAAGCAAGGCCCTATTCTCCGCCGCTATGATCTGGCAACGGTCACTTTCTCAACTGCGGCAGGGAGCCACGAAATACCGGCATTAACCGATGAGGCTGCCGACGATGCAAGAAGACAGATTGCCAGATTGGCGAGGATATCGAATGAAGAGGTCTAATTCGGGGGAGCCGCAGGGCAAGGGGAGCAGACTGCATCCCATTTCACTGGTCTTTTTTATTGCTAAAGCGATTAAGGACTTATTGTACCCGCTTCTTGTCTTCCTGATCTCGACCATCGTTCGCAAGGAAGTGAACTTGCTATGGATCGGCGGAGGAAGTGTGCTGTTTCTGCTGTTATTGATCAGCATCAGTTATTTGACATGGTACCGGTTTACATACTACCTGGAGAATAACGCGCTGCATGTGGAGCAGGGTGTGTTTGTCCGCAAGAAGACGTGGATCACGAGAGATCGGGTTCAATCTGTCGATACGACTGCAGGTGTTGTGCATCGTGTTCTCGGGCTTGTTAAGGTGAGTGTGGAGACAGCTGGCGGCAAAAAGCCGGAAGTCGCGCTGAATGCAATTACCGGAGGGGAAGCGGAAAAGATTCGGACGGCACTGCTGCTGGGCAGCACTCCTGCCAGCAACAGTGCTGCGGCAGAGCCTTCATCGGCTGCTGTTAATGGCCATGACCTGTCAGGGGAGGATGGAATAGCAGCGCCAGTCGCAGAAGAGAGGGCTGCTGTTCCAATCGAGACGATACCTGCAGGGGCGCCGGAGCCGCATGATACCCGTGTTCTCTCCGCGAAGGATCTGCTGCTGTTCAGCGCGACATCAGGAAGGGTAGGCGTCATTATCGCTTTGTTCGGGGCAGCCTATTCCCAATTGGATGATGTGCTTGATAGGTTTATTGATTTCAAAGGGATCATCTCCTCCTGGTTCAGTACGCATGCTTTGAATATTGGATTGATTGCGCTCTTTGCATTTGCTGGTCTTCTAGTCGCATGGCTGTTGGCTATCCTTATTACATTCGTGAAGGAATACGGCTTTACCCTGACGCGGAACGGAGATAAGCTTGTCATTACCCGCGGGCTGCTGGAGAAGAAGCAAATTACAGTTCCGCTGCAGAGTATTCAGGCGATTCACCTGACGCAAAACCTTCTCCGCAGGCCGTTCGGCTGGTTCAGCGTACATGTGGTCGCAACGGGCTATGACGAGAAGAACGGCACGTCCGCCTTAATGTTCCCGCTGCTGCGGAAGACAGAGCTGGCAAGCTTCCTGCAGCGGTTCGCGCCGCAATATGAAATGCCTGACCAATGGCAGAGGCTGGAGAAACGGTCGCTTGCCAGCTTCTTGACGGTTCCGCTTCTATTGTCAATTGCAGTCATCATTCCGGCTATTATCTGGATTCCAGGCTCGTATGGATGGTTGGCCGTCCTGCTGCCAGGTCTGGTTGGGGTCAGCGCATGGTTGAATTACAAGCAAACGGCATGGCATGCGTGGGATGGAAGGCTTTTCATTCAATATGGCGGTTTTACAAAGCATCAAGCGCTTATTCATAGAAGGCGTGTGCAGTGGAACAGAATGTCGGAGACACCGTTTCAGCTGCGGAAGAATCTGGCGACGATCTCTGTCGCACTTGCTTCTGGCCGCAACCGGGCGATGTTCTCCATTCGGCATATGTCCGCTGTGTCAGCCCGGGAGCTGAAGGGCTGGTTCGCTGGCCATAAGAAGCCGTCCCATTAGCAAGCATTACTGAGGGCAAGTGAAGAGGCCTGCAGGTTTCCGGTTACGGGAGACTTGCTGGTCTGTTTTCATTCTATAGGCAAGGAAGGAGGAGCAGCGATGTCAAAGGCGGATCATATGCTGTCTATTTTATGGCTGTTGAAGACCCGCAAGCAAATGTCGGCCAAGGAGTTGGCGGAAGAGTTGGAGATTCATATTCGAACCGTGTATAGATGCATAGATGCCCTATGCATAACAGGGGTTCCGATTATTGCCGAATCCGGCCGCAATGGCGGCTACAGGCTGCACCATCATTTTCAGGACGCGCCGCTGCTGTTTGATCCTGATGAACAGAAGGCGCTTGTTCAGGCGGCTGTATTCGCACATGAAGCAGGCTATCCGCATGGGGACGCATTGAATCGCGCAATTATGAAGCTCAAGCGATATACGAACCCGCAGCAGCTTCAAGCTATTGAGAAGCATGAGGGAGGACTGGAGGTCATTCATCCTCCGCTAGATTCGGCACTTGTTGCAAATTTGCAGCTGCTGGAAACCTCGATTGCAGAAGGAACAACGATAGGGATGAAATACAAGTCAGGGTATGAAGGCGCAGTCCGCTTCCGACAAGTTGATCCATACGGACTCGTACACTGGAAGAGCAAATGGTACGTTATCGGCCATTGTCATTTCAGACAGGAGATCCGGAGCTTTCGTCTGGAGCGCATTCTGGAGCTGGCAGAAACGGCTGGCACATTCATCCGGCCGGACAATTTCTCTGCCCGTCAATACCTGCTTCAGCATCTGCTTCCGGACAAAGAGCGCGGGGGAGAAGAGGTCGATCTTGTTCTGGCAGGTAATCCGCAGGCGATCGATGATATCTGTCAGCATTGGCTGATGGGCCATGCATTAGCGGAGCGAACGGCTGGCGAAGCGCGATTCAAGCTCGATGAGCTTACTTTATATACACAGGTTCCCTATTATCTTCTGTCATTCGGCGGCAAGATCCGTGTTCTGGAACCGGACGGGGTGAAACAATGCTTGTCTGAGATTGCAGCGGAATTGTTGGCTTATTACAACTAGCGGGAATGTGAATCTACTTGATTCCGCTAGGGTATTGCCACGCGCCGTTCTCTCTACCATTTCATAACATATGGAATGGAAGGGTAGAGGAGGCGGACAGAATTATGCCGGTATTGGATACAGGCCTGCAGATGAACCGGGACACTTCACGAACGGTCAGACTCTCAATAACCGCTATGAATACAGGAAGGCAGAAGGCGCTAGCCGGCATACAGATCTATACGCTGACAGGGAAGAGCGAAGGATTCGGCAATACATGTACCACGGCCGCCAAGCTGATCCATCTGCAGCCAGCAGGACAGCAGGGATCCATCTATACGGAAGGATATGATATTGATGGGCTGGATGTCTTTGGCGTGCGGGTCGTGACGAACGGCTTGGGGGCCGGAGATGTTATTGCGACTGTGGCAGAATTTAGCGATGCGGAGGAAGTTGTCAGACAGTATCTCCTTCCCGTCATGCCGGCCAGATTGGAAGAGCTGCTGCTAGCTTATGTGGTCAATCATACCCAGCATACAATCACCGTTATTCAGACCTCGACGAATACGAAGGTCGCTACGGTCAAGCTGCCGTCCGGCAGCAGTCCCCGTCTTCTGGATGCTGCGCCTGACGGCTCCAACATCTATGTTACCTGCCACGGCGATCACACGATTAGAGTGATCGATACGATTGCACATGGGATTGCAGCGGAGATCACTCTTCCGGCTAACCGGATCCCTTTTGCAATCAAGTGCATTCCGTTAATTGATAAGGTCTATGTTACAACCTTGGTAGAGGATACGGTTACTGTTATCGATACGATCAGCAATACCATCATTCGTTCGATCCCTCTGCCTGATAATAGCGATCCCTCTGTGCTGGCGGTATCGCCATGCGGCCAGAAGGTCTATTGCAGCTGTATGAACACAGGGACTATTGTTGTACTGGATACAGTCTCGGATGAGATAACGGCTTCCATTCGTCTGCCCAAAGGGAGCAAGCCTTCTTGCCTGGCGGCAGCCCCCGACGGACAATTCCTCTACGCAGGTGATGTGCAATCCGATTGCGTTCATATTATTGCGGCCAAAACCTGCAAGATCTGCGGGACGATTAAGCTGGATCGCGGCAGCGATCCGCAAAATATCGTCATCACGCCAGATGGGGCGCTCGCTTATATGGCGAACAGAGGCAGCGATGAGATTATGGTGCTGAATCTGGCGCGCAATGAGATTCTGACGACGATCGATCTGCCGGAGGGGAGCAATGCAGCTGGTCTGGCCGTCACCACGGACGGAACGAAGGTGTATGTCACGATGCTGACGTTCGGCTATGTGGCTGTAATTGATGTGCAGAGCCAGCTGCCGATCGCCATTTTGCCCACAGGCAGCTTTCCATCCGGCATTGCAATTACCCCTATTCTGCTTCATTAACTACTGGAAAATGAGGGTAGCTATAATGCCCCATTTTATACAGAGATAAGGAGATTTCAGGTGTATTGAACGGATGTGTTGGGACCTCCTTCAGCTGTACTTGGTGACTGTAAACAGGGTGCAAATCAGTCATCATAAATATAATACTGAGAAAAAGCGAAGTTATTGTCGATGATCGACTGTAATTTAGCTTTTTTTGCATGAAAATTTGTAAAAATGACCACCTGGAAGGAGGGTTTTGTGAAATTCTGTTGAAGAATACTTGGTGGCCCATGTAAGGTCACAACAGTTGTATAAGGGGATTAATGGAGCAGTCAAAACGGGCGGATTCCTAATCTGGGACAATATAACAACTGTCTAAAGAGAGATGTACAGGGGAAGGTCCAGCATTGTCCGGCTGCAGTCAAATATAGAAATCACATATGTGAAATAGAGGAGACTGACCATACAGCAGGCATGCGGGCTTCCACGTAAAACCGATGCAGGTTCACGCTGCACTTCGAGTTAAAATACGAGGGAGGAAAAATAATGAACAGGGATGCAATAGCTCCCGCAGGCTGGGAACAATCAACAACCGAGGAGTTTCGTCAAGCCGAATTATACTGGCTCGATAAATTAAGAGATTTGCCCACAGCACCTTCATTCCAAGGTGACTCTGTGAAGCATGCCGATAAATCTGAGGGCATTCACCGCTGCTCTATGCCCCCGGCGCTATCAGAAGCGCTGTTGCAGCGCTGCAAAGGAAATGACGGGCTGATCAGTGTGTTTCTGGTATCCGTCCTGCAAACGCTGGTCTGCAAGGTCACGGCTCAGAGGGATATCATCATCGGCTCGCCTATTCATACTGCATACGCACAGGACGAGGACGACAATTCGTTTGTCCTGCTAAGGTCGCTTATGAGCGGCGAGATGACCTGCAAGGAAGTTCTTCAATCGGTCAAGCTGAATGTCGCTGACGCTTACAATTATCAGTACTATCCCATCGGAAAATTGCTCGATAAGCTGGGTTTGGCGAATGAGCCGGTATTCAGGATCGTGTTCGCTTATGATGCTATTCATGGACAAGCGCTGAAGCCCAGAGAGCTCCCCCATAATGATCTCGTATTCCGGTTCAGCCGGAATGATGCTGCGACGCAGATATTGGAATTTGAAATTCAATACGATGCGCTGCGCTTTAAGCAGACGACGATAGAAACGATTGCATCCGCATTGTGCCGGCTGCTGGATCAGTTCCTTCATCATCCGGATTTGAGCGTGAATCAGCTTGAGCTGGTTGCAGAAGAAGAGAAGCATCAGATTACGAATCAATTCAATCAGACGGACACCCCTTATGCATCTCACCTGTCTGCTTCCCGGCTGTTCGAGCGGATCGCAAGCGAGCATCCCGGCAGGACGGCGGTGGTTAGCGGGGAGTTCCGTCTGACGTATGCGGAATTGAACGAAAGAGCGAACCGTCTTGCCCATGTGCTTGCTGACAAGGGGGTCGGCCCAGACGTCATCGTCGCCCTCATCGCCGACCGGACTGCAGAGCGGATTATTGCTATGCTGGCCATATTGAAGGCTGGCGGCGCATTCCTGCCCGTCGATCCGTCCTATCCTGCAGAGCGCATCGCCTATATGCTGCAGGACAGCGGTGCGGGACTTGCAATTGCAGATATGAAGTACACATCTCTGCTGCCTGAGGAGCTGCATGTGCTGGACCTGCAGGATGCAGCTGATGAGGAGAAGGGATCATCCGAGAATTTGCAAGCAGATCCGTCACCGGAGCATTTGGCTTATATGATCTATACATCCGGTTCGACCGGCTTGCCGAAAGGAGTTATGCTCCAGCATAGAGGCTTGGCTGCTCTCAAGGAGACATTCAGCCAAGAGCTGGCCATTACTCCCGAGGATGCCATTGTGCAGTTCGCTAGCCCTTCCTTTGACGCATCGGTCTGGGAGATGTTCATGGCGCTTCATACGGGAGCGGAGCTGCATATGGTGCCGGAGGATACGGTCAACAGCTTTGAAGCATTCGCAAGCTACCTGCATGCTAACGGGATTACAGTCGTAACACTGCCTCCGAATTACTTGGCCTATCTGAACCCCGAAGATACAGGCAGTCTGCGGATGGTTATAACAGCCGGTTCTGCGGTCTCCTCCGAGCTGGTGCGCAAGTGGAGTGCAGAGATCGAATTTATTAATGCTTACGGACCAACGGAAGCGACTATATGTGCGACAATGTGGAGCAGCAAAGGAACGAGAAGCCGCTTTGAGAACGGGAGGGAATTCGAGAATGGCACGGTCCCGATCGGGACACCAATCCTCAACAATCGCATCTACATTCTGAATCATGAGCATCAGCATATGCCCCTCGGATTAGCTGGCGAGTTATATATATCCAGTCCCGGCATTGCGCGGGGCTACCGGAATCGTGAAGAGCTGAGCAGGGAGAAGTTCGTAGCTGATCCTTATCGTACGGGGAGCAGAATGTATGGAACCGGCGATATGGCGCGCTGGCTTCCCGACGGCAATATTGAATATTTGGGCCGGCTGGATGATCAGTTGAAGATCAGAGGCTTTAGAATCGAGCTGGGCGAGATTGAGAACCGCTTGTCCGCTTATTCCGGATTGACGCAGGGTGTAGTCATTGCCAGACAGGAAGAGGGCGGAGCCGTACTGTACGCCTACTACGTGTCGGAGGATGCAATCTCCACCCCGGAACTGCGGGCCTTCATGAGCGAACAGCTGCCGGATTACATGATTCCGTCCTTCTTCTACAGAATGGACCAGCTGCCCCTGACTCCCAATGGCAAAGTCGATCGCAAGGCTCTGCCGGATCCGGAGCAATTCACTGCAAACAGCTCTGCTGCTGAAGGGGACGATGCTCCTTCAACGCGGTTTGAGGAGGAGCTTCTTCAAATATGGAAAAAAACATTAAGGCGTGACGGGATCGGCGTTCGGGAGAATTTCTTCGAGATCGGCGGCCATTCCTTGAAGGCCATGACGATGATATCGGATATATACGCTGCCTTTGGACGGCAAGTAACGATTAGCCAGTTTATGGAGGCGCCGACGATTGAAGCGCTTGCCCGGATCATTGAAAGCGGGGAGGAAGTAGAGCGGATTGTTATCGAGCCTGCGCCGCCAAGCGACCGTTACCCGCTGTCTCCAGCCCAGACACGAATGTTCATCCTTAGCGGGCATGAAGGGACTGGAGTTGCATACAACATACCGATCTTCATGGAGATCCGCGGCACAATCGATCCGGGTCGGCTTGAGAATGCGGCCCGCCAGTTGATTCAGAGACATGAATCGCTGCGGACATCGTTTCATTGGCAGGATGGCGAGCCTGTACAAATCATCCACGAACAGCCGACGTTCAAGCTATCGGTTGTGCAAGCGTCAGAATCTGAGGTGGAGGACAGAACGAAAGCATTCCTGCAGCCATTTGACCTCGGACATGCTCCGCTGCTGCGCATGGAGCTGCTGCTGATTCAATCTGATAGAGCTATTCTGCTTGTCGATATGCATCATATTATTTCCGACGGTGTCTCTGTGGCGAATCTGCTGCGAGATTATATGGCTTTGTATGAAGGCAAGGAATTGGCGCCGCTCGCTATTCAATATAAGGATTATGCCGTCTGGCAGCAAAAGCAGGTGGAAATCGGTTCAGTGGCTGTGCATGAGAGCTATTGGAAGTCCGTGTTTGCCGAGGCTGCGCCCCCGGTTCTGCTGCCGCTTGATTATGAGCGGCCTGAATTGTCGTCTTATGCCGGAGAACGGCTGCGGGCACGGCTGGATGCCAGCCAGAGGGAGCAGTTGAATCAATTAACGAGCCTTACAGGTACTACGGTGTATATGGCGCTGCTGGCGATCTACAGCATTACGCTGTCCAAGCTGGCACTTCAAAACGATATTGTAGTAGGGACGCCAGTAGCCGGACGTCCTGTGGCAGAGGTTAATGATATTGTCGGCATGTTCGTCAACATGCTGCCGATGCGCAGCGCACCTCTCTCCTCGAAGCCATTCCTGGCCTATTTGGCTGAAGTGAAGGAGACGGTCCTCAGTGCGTTCCAGCATCAGCAATATCCATTCGATGAGATGGTGCATGCTTTGAAGATCAGAAGAGAGCCGGGAATCAATCCGCTCTTCAACGTTTCCTTTGCACTGCAGAATATGGACATGCCCCGCTTCGATCTGGAAGATATATCGGTTCGTACCTATGGCGATACGGTATCGGCAGCCAAATTTGACTTGACGCTGTGGGCCACAGAGGATGAGGACGGGATCGGGTTTGAACTGGAATATGCCAGCAGTCTGTTCAAAAGAGAGAGTGCAGAATTGTTCATGGAGGCATTGCTGCAGGTAGCCGGCAAAGTCATGGAGCAGCCAGAGTCTCTGCTGGGTCAAATCGACATCGTAGATGAGGGATTGAAAAGTCAATTGCTCGGTTCAATAGCGCAAACAGAGGATGCGCTTGACATAGATTTTGATTTGTAATCTACTCTAAAGGAGGAATTGAGGGTCATGGAAAAAGGGTTGTTAAGCCTGGAAACGTTCGAAACTGCAAGAAATTACTGGTTGGAACGATTGCAAGGCGAATGGGAGGAGAATCGTTTCTTCCCCCGTTACGGAACAGCTCCCAGCTATCTGGAGAAGAGCGAACGGATCGCATTGTCTGCTCCATTAACTGAACGGTTGATCGCGATGGGCAAAGGAAAGGATTTGTCCTTGTATGTTCTGCTTTTGACAGGCTTTAATTTGTTTCTCTCCAAGCTGCTGAACAAGGAGGAGGTTACTGTTGCCTCGCCGGTGTTTATCGCTGGAGGCGGAACAGAAGCACCGCTCACCGGCAATGCTTTCGTGCTGTTCCGCAATGCGATGGAGGACGGGACAAGCTACAAGCAGCTTCTCGCGCTTGTACAGCAGACTGTCGTAGAAGGCTATAAGAACCAGCATTATCCTTTCAGCAAATTGGCGGGGGATTTGCAGGTGGAGCCCGATAAGCTGTTCGGACATTTTCTATTCGCGATGGATGCCATACACAGCGCTGAGGTCTACCGGTCACTCAAGCAGGAGTACAGCCCGGATTGCTCTTTCCTGATCGAGCGGACGGGCGACATCCTGGGCATCAGATGCGACTATAACAGCAACCGGCTGCAAGCCCATGTTGTTCGTCAATTGCTGGCCTGCTTCGTAACGGTAATGGAGCAAGCAGTGGAGGATGTAACGGTCAGCAGAGCGGGCCTGCGGCTGTTCCGCGAGCAGGCGGCGCTGGCATGGATGAACGAACTGAATGAAACGCAGCAGCCTTACGCAAGGCATGAGCTGATCCATCAGAGCTTCGAAGAGCAGGCACGGCTTCAGCCGGACGGAATCGCGGTTGTGGGCGGAGCTGCATCCTTAACATATCGGCAGCTCAATGAAGAGGCGAACCGGCTCGCGGCGCTTCTCCAGAAGCGCGGGATACAGCAGGGGCTTGATGTTGCGGTAATTATGGACCGGACACCGGATATGATTGTGGCTGTTCTGGCTGTTCTGAAGGCAGGAGGCGCCTATGTGCCGCTGGAGCCTAACACGCCTAAAGCGAGAATAGAGACGATTCTGAACGGACTGGATGTTCGTGTCCTGTTAACGAAGCATACAATCGCGGTGCCCTTCCAGGAGCTGTTGTGGAAGGTGCCGTCCCTGCAGGATATCGTCTATATGGATGTCAACGAGAAGGTACCCGGACCGGAATGGATCAATCATTCCGAGGTCGAGGCGCTGTGGGATCATGTGGCGGAATCTGCTACGGATGAAGTGACAGTGGGCGGATTCAGAAGCAGCTATACAGGAGAGTCCTTCTCCGAGAAGGATGTCAATCAATATGTTCAGTACGTGACAGACCTCGTGAAGCCGCATGTGAACGAGAGCTCCAAAGTGCTTGAGATCGGCTGCGGTCCGGGACATATTCTGTCAGAGCTTGCGCCGCTTATTCATAAGGGAGTCGGGATGGATCCATCCTCAGGAATGATCGGACATAACATCAGGAGAAGTGCGGAGCTGGGAGTGTCTAACCTGGAATGGGTGAAGGGGTATGCCCATGAAGTATCCGACCTGCTTACAGAAACCTATGATGCCATCATCATGGCAAGTACGGTGCAGTTTTTCCCGGGTTACTTCTATCTGGAGGATGTTATCCGCAGCGCAATGAGCCTGTTGAAGCCGGGCGGGGCATTCATTGTTGCGGATATTATGGATATCGGCCGCAAGGATGCTTTTATCGCATCCATTGAGCAGTTCAAGCAAGCTCATCCCGAGTCTGCGCGAAGCAAGAGCAATTTTGACGGGGAACTGTACTGCGATGCCCGGTTGTTCCAGCAGCTTAACAATCGGTTGGAGGCAATCGGAAGTGTCGAGATTATCCGGCGTGACGGCCTATTCGACAACGAGCTTCAATACCGCTTCGATGTCGTTATTCGCAAGACGGATTCATCGAACGCAGGGATGAATGCGGCTGCCGGGGAAGGGGCGGGTTCGCTCCAATATTGGACGCGTCATCATATCTCCTCCTATAGCGGAGATAATGTCGCCGCAAGGACGGATGCCGGCACGAAGGCGTATACGATATTCACATCCGGCTCCACTGGTGTTCCTAAGGGGGTCGTTGTCACCCATCGTCCGGTGATCAATCTGATGCAGTGGGTGAATGGCACATTCGGGGTGTGTTCAACGGATCGCTTGCTGTTCCTGACCTCCCTATGCTTCGATCTCTCTGTATATGATATATTCGGCACGCTGTCTGCGGGCGGCTCCATTCGAATCGCATCGGAGGAGGAGGTTCGCAATCCGGAGCGGCTGCTGGCTATTGTGGCGAACGAAGGCATTACGTTCTGGGATTCGGCTCCTGCGGCATTGCAGCAGCTGGCCATTCTTATGGAGCAAGGGAATGTGGACTGCTCCACAAGCGCGCTGCGCCTCGTCTTCCTGAGCGGGGACTGGATACCGCTCACGCTGCCGGACACGTTGAAGCGGAATTTCCCCGGGGTGCAGGTCATTGGCTTGGGCGGCGCGACAGAAGCTGCGGTGTGGTCCAACTTCTTCCCGATCGGGCAAGTTGATCCGGATTGGGCAAGTATACCGTATGGACGGCCAATCGCTAATGCGCGTTACTATATTTTGAATGAGTCGCTGGAGCCGTGCCCTTACCATGTGAATGGGGACTTGTATATCGGGGGCGAATGCTTGGCCAGCGGCTATACCGATCCTGTTATTACGAAGGAGCGTTTCATTCCTGATCCGTTCGGGCTGGAGCCGGGAGCGGTGATGTACAAGACGGGAGATCTGGCAAGATGGATGGCGGACGGCAACATGGAATTTATGGGCAGGTCTGATCATCAGGTGAAGATTCGCGGCTACCGCGTAGAGCTTGGAGAAATTCAGGCGCAGCTGATCAAGCATCCGCTTGTCAAGGAAGCTATTGTCATTGATCGTGCGAGAGAGGATGGCGAGAAGACGCTGTGCGCATACATTGTAGCCGAATCCCAGTGTGCTGTCAGTGTATGGCGTGATTATTTGGCTCAGACGCTTCCGGCTTATATGATACCAGGGCATTTCGTTCATTTGGACCGGATGCCCGTTACATCCAACGGCAAGCTGGATCGCAAGGCACTGCCTGCTCCGGGCGATTCTGTTATAACGGATACCGAGTATGAGGCTCCACGGAATGAGATTGAAGCAATTGTATGCGACGTATGGACGAAGATCCTGAATATTGAGCGGGTAGGCATTAAGGATCATTTCTTCGATCTGGGCGGAAGCTCCATGCAGATCATCCAGGTCAATACCGCCTTGTCACAGCGGGGCTTGAAAGTTTCGGTGCAGGATTTGTTCGTCTATTTGACCATCGACAGCTTGTCGCCGCATTTATCCTTCAGCAACCGCTCGGAGGAGGATGTAGAGGATGAGACGGGAGAGATACCGATTCACCCGAACATTGCCTATAGCTTGTCGTTCCCTAACAATCCGGATTTGAATCTGTGGGGGGACAAGCTGCTCTTCCAATTCCCGATTCAGTTGAATCCGGAATGGGTCCACAATGCAGTCAAGCTGATGATAGAGCGTCATGACGCGCTGCGGGGCCGGTTTATCAAGACGGAGCAGGGATGGATTGAACGGATTGTACCGTTTGACGGTGAGGTTCCTTTTAAGAGAATTGATATGACGGTAATCCCGGAAGAGGAGCAATTCGATTACAAGCTTAAGAGATTCAGGGAATTGGAAGAAGAGACCAATCTGGAGCATGGTCCGTTGTTTGGTCTGCGGCTGTTTGATTATGGCGCAGGCAAGCCAAGCGAGCTGTGTTACTTCATCCATCATTATTGCATGGATAAATATTCATTGGACATTCTAAGGTCAGAGATGATCATCAGCCTGCAGGCACAGATGGAGGGCAAAGAAATCGTGCTGCCGCCGCGAACCTCCTCCTACGCCAAATTTGCCAGGGCAATGATGCATTATGCAGAGAGCGAGGCATGCGAGAAGCAGCTGGATTACTGGCTTGAGATCACAAAGTATGATCATAATATACCAGTCGATAATCCGGATGGGGAATGTATAAGCTGGTCCTTCAAGCCGCTGAAAATGAAGTATCCCATCAAAGGAACGCTGGGCATATTGAAGAAAGCCTTGAAGCAGGATGGTATCCAGCTTAACGATATTATGGTCGCCGCGTATCTATCCAGTTACAGCCGATGGTCGGGCAAGGATCATTTGCTCATGAATATTTTTGATACGGGCCGTTACCCGTATTCGTCCGAGTTGGAGCTGGCCAATACAATGGGCTGGATGAACAGCATGTTTCCGGTGCAATACCGTTATCAGTCCGATGCCAACACCTTTGATTTCCTTATGGACATCCGGAGGCAGAATCGTCTCATTCCCAAGGATAACAGCTATGGCCTGCTCAAATATTGCCACCCTTCGCAGGAAATTCGCGAGAAGATGATGCAGATTCCTGATCCGCAAGTCAATTTCAATTTCAAGGGCATTCAAAGTATCGATGAGGAGACCGTCCAGCTGGATGGCATTACCACAGTCGATTTTCCGCTCCGCGACGCAAGTGGCGATATGGTGCGCTCCAATTGGATTCTGATCAGCTGCGGTGTTGAGAATGAGGATATTGTTATCGATTGGGAGTATAGTACAGAGCTTCATCACCCGTCTACAATTGAGAGCTGGAATAAGAACTTTCTTCTGGAGATTGAGCTTATAACACTTATGCTTCAGCAGCGGTATGAAGGGATAGAGGGATAGAGGGATAGGATCGTTCTGCTCTTTGTCACAGATTGTTGGCATTTGGTGTGATTATAATCACACGCGCTCGCTGTCGTCTTGTTTATACTTAGCTCATACAAAACCAATAATAAGGCGAGGCGAGCCAAATGCTTAATGAAGCAACGATACAGACAATCAAATCCACCGTGCCTGTACTGGAAGTCCACGGTACGGCCATAACGACGAGATTCTATCAGCTGCTGTTCACGAACCATCCCGAACTATTAAACATCTTCAATCATGCGAATCAAAAGCAGGGCCGTCAGCAGACCGCGCTGGCTAATGTGGTCTACGCGGCCGCCCTGCATATTGACAAATTGGAGAGCATTCTCCCTGTTGTGAAAGGGATTGCCCATAAGCACCGCAGTCTGGGTGTGCGGGCGGAGCACTATCCTATTGTGGGGGAGAATTTATTAGCCGCTATTAAGGATGTGCTTGGAGATGCTGCCACGGACGAGATTATGGGAGCATGGGCTGAGGCTTACGGAGTCATCGCAGATGTATTTATTAATGTCGAGGCGGAGATGTACCGCGAGTCGGAGGAGCAGGCAGGGGGCTGGGCTGACTATAGAGCGTTCCGTGTGGTGAGAAAAGTACGGGAGAGCGATGTCATTACGTCGTTCTATCTGGTTCCCCAGGATGGAAGGGCGCTGGCCCTCTATCAACCGGGGCAGTATGTCAGCATCAAGGTCAATATACCAGGGGATTCCTATACGCATATTCGTCAATACAGCTTATCTGATGCTCCCGGTCAAAGCTATTACCGGATCTCTGTCAAACGCGAGGATGCGATTGGGGATCATCCGGCTGGCAAGGTATCTGTCTTCCTGCACGAGCATATCGAAGAAGGCGGGGAGCTGCTGCTGACTGCTCCTGCTGGAGACTTTGTATTGGATACTGATGATGCCCGGCCGCTTGTACTTATGAGCGGGGGGGTTGGTTTAACCCCAATGATCAGTATGCTGAATACGGTGACAGCTTCAAATCCGCAGCGGCAGGTGACGTTCATTCATGCTGCACGCAATGGGCAGGTTCACGCGCTGCGCGATCATGTAGAGGAGCTTGCCCGGCTGCATCCGCAGCTGAAAGTCTATTGGTGCTATGAGCAGCCGTCCCAGGCTGATGAGGCAGCAGCTGCGCATCACCATACCGGCTTTATTGACCGCCACTGGCTGAGCGAGGTGCTGCCAGGTGTAGATGCAGGCTTCTACTATTGCGGGCCGACTCCGTTCATGAAGGCGATTCATGGTGCGCTGCTCGATTGCGGCGTGCAGGAGAAAGATATCCATTTTGAGTTTTTTGGACCTAGTCAAAGTCTGGCTTAGCTTGCACAGCAATGACACAGCCGTTTGTCCGCTGCGCGGTTTACTTAACTGGCGCAGCAGGTGCGGACTGGGCCCGCAGCAGTCGGTTGACGGTCTCCCGGCGCAGGCCGATGAATTGTCCGATCTCATCTTGCGTCAAAATATCGGTCAGCATATCCGGGGCGATGTAGGACTGGAACCAGAGCTGTAGCTTGCGCAGCTTCTCGGCTGGCGTTACTTGGGTAAGCTGATCAATCCGCTGCTGCATCATCCGCAATTTATCCTGAAGCTGCAGGGCTACATGATGGGATTTCTCAGGATTAGCCTTCAATTCCTGATACCAATCATTCGCAGCCAGCACTTGAATTTCACAAGTCGTAAGCGCGATTGCCGTTCCGTAGTAAGGCTTGGGGCTTATTAAAGAATGATGCGGGATGGTTTCGTTCGGAACGATAATATTGACCAGGACGGAATGCCCGTCTTCATGATGGCGTACAATTTTCAACAATCCGCTGGCCAGATGGTAAAGCGGCCCGGACTCTCCTTGACGAAATAATGTTTCACCCTTGTGCAGAATCAATTGCATCACCTCATATTGAATAGCGATAGCCGATTCTCTGGGCTTATCGCTATTTTTTCTTTTCATCATCATTCGGTTCGGTTGATTTCATGTAATCACATTATAGCCGGAATAGCAACATCCGGTGGCCCGAAGAGAGTGGGAAGGTGTATGATAATGGATAGGCTGCGGCGTCTGGACGTCAGGAGTAATATTGCTAAAGGCGTGAGCGTGTGGTTGCAGGAATGAACTAAAGGGGTGAGAATGCTGTCTGGCGTCATATCGAAAGCGATTCAGATTCTGGATGTCCTTCTTCCGCAAGGCAGCGAGAAGGAAATGAGCGTGACAGAGATTAGCAGGGAGCTGGATATGCCGGTGCAGAGCGTGCATCGGATTATTGGATCACTGGTCAGCCACGGGTTCGTAGCCCAGAATGCGGGGACAAAGAAGTATAAGCTGGGGCTGTCCATTATGAAGTACGGCTTCCTCATGTGGGATAGTCTGATGCTCCGTTCCGTAGCGAGACCGTTCATGGAGGAATTATGCCAGCGAACGAAGGAGACGGTATATCTGGCTACCCGTGAAAATGCCGAAGGTGTCTATATCGACAGCATCGATTCCCCCCAGCTGCTAAAAATATCGGAGCCGATCGGATTGCGCTTGCCGCTGTTTATTGGCGCATCCAACCGGGTCATTCTGGCCTATTTGCCTAAGCGAACAAGAGATCAATTGCTGTCAGACGTCGATTGGTCTGCAGTTCCTTCACTAAAGCCGCTCACTAGAGCTTATATTGAGAGCGAGCTTGACTTGATCAGAAGTCAAGGCTTTGCAATTACGACTGGTGAAGCAACTGCGGATACGACCGGGATCGGGGCGCCGATCTTCTCGTATGACCAGACGGTCATCGGGTCGCTCAATTGCGCCGGACCGTCTGTTCGATTCACTGGGCAGCATCTCGAGAAGTTCAGTGCGGCCACCAAGAAGTATGCGGATCTGATATCCGCCGAGCTCGGATTCCGCAATCGGGCACGCCAGCAGCGACAGGAATAACCGTCGGGCATATAGGATGGGGTGTGGGCAGCGATCTTACGCATATCGAGGGTACGCCGATACCCGATACCCCATACCAAATACCAAATACCAAATACCAAATACCAAATACCAAATACCAAATACCAAATACCCGATGGTAGCCGAGCCGTTGCATACCTGTTGAAGATCCGTCGATGTCCATCGAATGCTCATCGCAAATCCATCATAGGCGTGTCCAAATACCCGTCGAATAGCTAACTACTATGTCACTCTCATGCTTAAAGACAAAGCCTGCTATAGTGCATCAATTTACCGCAGAATGAGCCGAAATAGCGAAAAGCCTGCGATTGAGCATGAATTCCAGCGATTATCGCATCAATTTGAGCTTCAGTCGATAAAAGGATGCGCTGTCGCAGGAATTGTTGAATTTCGAAGTAAATAGGTCGCTAAAGGATGCACAATAGCAGGAATGTTAGTAGTAGAACGCCTGCAGCTCCCAGTGCGCGGTGCTTGGCGTCACATGCAGGTGGTCAACCTATCGAGCAGAGCAGCATTAGAGTCCGTAAAGTTTGTTGAAATGGAGTAGACCGCTGCTGATCAGTTGGGTGGAGAAAATGAGCATAATGATGAGAGGACACATTGCGATATATGCTGCTCTCTCATATGGTGGCGTCCCCTGCAAAATAAACATGCAAATGTGCATCAATTATCCGCAGATTACGCTGGAATAGCGAAAAGCCTGCGATAGGGCATGAATTCCAGTGATTATCGCTTCAAATTGAGCTTCAGTCGATAAAAGGATGCGCTGTCGCAGGAATTGTTGAATTTCGGAGTAAATAGGCCACCAAAGGATGCACAATAGCAGGAATGCTGGAGGAATCGAGTGCTGCAGTTAGAGTAAGGGTCAGGAATGCTGGAGGAATCGAGTATATCAGTTCGGACAGAGCGACAGAGGTTTGCTAGAGATACCGGGAACATTAGCAGGAATGCTGGAGGAATCGTTTATAGCAGTCCGACAGAGCGACAGAGGTTTGCTAGAGATACCGAGTACAATTGCAGGAATGTCAGACATTGCGTACACAGCAGCCATCAGCAGCGGAGCCGTCAAGGCTGCTTTTTTTTATTCCATCATCCCACATAGTGGGATAATCATCTACCGGGATCACAATTAATCCACTACTATGGTGACAGGAAATATAACATAACCATGATTTTGACGAGGAAGGTGATCCGTTTGAACATACTTGCTTTGAAACATTTTGCTTTTGATGATATTCACGCGCTGTCGATGTGGTCCAACAGGCACGGACATGTGCTGAATGTTCATGATCCTTCGCTGGGCTTGAGAATGGAATGGCTTAACAGTATCGATTTATTGATCATTCTGGGCGGGCCGATGAGTGTCTATCAGGAAAGTCTGTATCCTTGGTTAGCGGAGGAGAAGCGGTTCGTCGAGCAGGCGATTCTGCGCGGGAAGAAAGTGCTCGGCATCTGTCTGGGAGCGCAGATGCTGGCTGAGCTGCTGGGAGGCCGGGTATATCGGCATACCTGCAAAGAAATTGGCTGGCACCGCATCCTTCGTACCGGTGAGGAGCATCCTTGGTTCAAGGAAATTCCGGCCAACTTTCACAGTTTTCAGTGGCACGGGGATACGTTTGATCTGCCTCAAGGAGCCAGACGGCTGGCTTGGTCGGATGGCTGCGCCAATCAAGCTTTCGCATATGATGCGCGTATAGTGGGCCTGCAGTTTCACCTGGAGACTACGCCCGCTTGCATAGAGGAGATGCTGGCTCAATGGGCTGGAGAGCTGGGTGCCGGTCCCTATATCCAAACTGCGGACGAGATCAGACGGGGAATGGGAAGGAGCAGCGAGTCATTCCGATTGCTGCACAGCATAATGGAACAAACGTTGTGAATGCACAACACGGGAAAGCAGGGGCTGCAGAGTTAGCAGGGATCGCTGATTGCGGGCAGGTTCTGCAACCAGCGCATAAATTACTGCAGGATGGTAAAAAATAGCTCCATCATCTTACAAGGAGCGACAAGCAAATGAGATTACTAATGAGACTGCTCCACAAGTGGTCCCAAGCTAATCAGAAAAATAATAGTCGCCCTGAGAATGACAAGCCTTCACAAGAAAAGCTCACGGAAAGTTATACAGCGAACATAAGAATGATCCAGGCTGTTTATAAGCAATGCTCGGATGTAGTCTTCCGTCCGTTCCAGATAAGCGGTCATATTAATGCGACCATTATCTATATTAGTGGACTTACAGACCATGAAGGGATCGGCCAGTATGTGCTCATTCCGCTCATGCAGGGCAGCACAGCATTGGATGAAGGAATCGGCAATCTTGTAGAAAAGTCGCTGCCAGTTTCGGAAGTGAAGCCGGTCAATACAATCCAGGACTGTGTGAACCATCTGTCCATCGGACATGCTGTCCTGATTATTGATGGCCACCGGCAAGGCATCGCAATTGCGATTACGAAGACGGAGAAGAGGTCCGTAGAGGAGCCCCAGGCCGAGTCGGTCATTAGAGGGCCGCGCGAAGGCTTCACGGAAACATTAACGGTCAACTTGTCGCTCGTTCGCCGGAAAATCCGTACACCACTCTTGAAGACAGAGAGCATGACGATCGGCAGATATACAGGGACCGAGGTTGTGCTCACTTATATTGAGGGACTTGTGCTGGATGAGCTGCTCAAAGAGGTTAGAACCCGCGTCAAGAGCATTGATATCGACGGCATCCTTGAGACCTCCTACATCGAGGAGATGATTGAGGATAAGTCGTTGACACCCTTCCCGCGATCGCTCGTGACCGAGCGTCCGGATGTCGTAGCCGCCAATCTGCTGGAAGGCAGAATTGCGATATTCGTCAATGGAACCCCGTTCGTGCTCATCGTTCCGATCTCTTTCTTTTCCCTGCTGCAATCGCCTGAAGATTATTACGATCGCTATATTTTCAGTACGGCAACACGCTGGCTGCGGTATGTATTCCTGGCCATGTCCATGCTGCTGCCTTCCCTATATGTTGCGATTCTTAGCTATCACCAGGAGATGCTGCCGGCTTCTCTGTACTTCAGCATCGCTTCATCAAGAGAGACGGTTCCTTTCCCCGCCATCGTAGAGGCACTGATTATGGAGATTGCATTTGAGGCGCTGCGGGAAGCCGGGGTCAGGCTTCCCAAGCAGGTCGGCTCGGCGGTCAGTATCGTGGGGGCGCTAGTTATCGGTCAAGCTGCAGTAGCCGCCGGGATCGTATCGGCACCCATGGTCATGGTCGTGGCGATTACCGGAATTTCTTCCTTTATGGTGCCTCACTACGCTATCGGCTTTACGCTGCGCATCATAAGATTTCCGATTATGCTGCTGGCGGGAATGCTGGGATTGCTTGGCGTTATTATGGGGATTCTCGCCGTTCTCATTCACGTATGCACATTGCGCTCATTCGGAGTTCCTTATATGTCGCCCTTGGCCACAGTGGAGCAGAAGGATCTCAAGGACATCCTGATCCGAGCGCCATGGTGGAAGATGAATACTCGTCCCTCACTTACAATCGACAGGAACATTCACAGACAGCCTGCTGCCAGGAGAGATAAACGCATCCAAGACGAACAATGAAATCGAAGGTGAATCGGTATGATGGAACAAGGAAAAATCGGCGGCGTCCAGTTGTGCATGGTCATGTATCCTACTATTATTGCCACTGCCATTCTTTCGCTTCCGTCCATGGCTGCCGAATACGCAGGGCGCGATATGTGGATCACGCCGATCTGGGCTTTTATCGCTGGCGCCGCCAGTTTATTAATAGCGATTCAATTGAATAAAATGTATCCTAAAGCGACCGTGATTGAATACTGTGAGAGCATTCTCGGGAAAGTCATGGGCAAGGCGCTCGGGTTCCTCTATTTGTTCTTCTATATCCACGTTTCAAGCCTGATCCTGAAGGAGTACGGCAACTTTATTATCGGCAATTTCTTCATCAAAACGCCGATGATCGTCATTGTCGCCAGCTTTGCGCTGCTGTGTGCATATACCGCGCGCGGGGGCATTGAAGTCGTTGCCAGAACGGCCTCGCTAGTTACACCTTTTGCCTTCATCCTGCTTATGTCGGTGCTTATCCTCGTTACTCCTGAGCTTACACCGACCAACATGCTGCCTATGTTCGAGCATGGATTGATGCCGTCTATTAGAGGATCCCTCTCCATTCATAGCTGGTACAGCGAGTTTTTTATCATCGCTTTTCTTCTCCCTTATATGCATAATCGCGATGAAGGCATGAAAGCGGGCTTCTTCACACTTCTCGCCGTCATGATCACGCTGATTCTTGTTAATTTGGGCGCACTGCTGCTCATGGGGGAGGAAACGGCTCATTATATCTACCCGCTAATAGGCGTCGCAAGAACGATTAGTGTCGCGGGCTTTTTCCAGCACCTTGAATCCTTAATTATGGTGCTTTGGGTGGCAGGCACCTTTGTCAAGCTATCGATGTTTCTATATGCCTGCACACTTGGGGCCTCACAGTGGTGCGGACTGCCCCGTTACCGGATTATGGCGCTTCCGGTCGGGCTGCTTGTGGTGATTCTAAGCCAGTGGGGGCAGCCGCGCCTGCAGGAGCTTGATCATTTTTTTAATACCGCTGTCCCTTATTATTTATTGACTATGCAGGTGGTAGTCCCGTTCCTGCTGCTTCTGGCGGCATTGATGAGGAGGGCGGCAAAATGAGGGTACGGCCAATGCTGTTGAAGGCTGGAGGAGTATTCGTACTGCTCGTCCTGGCCTCCTGTACGCTGAGCGGCTGCTGGGACCGTATAGAGGTCAATGATCTGGCGACAATTACAGCGGTAGGGATTGATCAGTACTCCGATAACCTGATTGAGCTTTCCTTGCAAATTTATACTCCGCCTCAAGGCAGCAGCATTTCAATGCAAGGCGGCGGATCCAAGGGCAGTTCCAGTCAGAATCAATCAACGGTTATATCGGCTACTGGCATCAATTTCGCCGACGCAGTGTCGAAAGTGCAGGAAAAGGTGCCGCGCCTGCTGTTCTGGGGGCAGAATGAGGTCTTTGTCTTCAGTCATAGTGCAGCAAAGCAGGATATAGCCGGACATATGGATTATATTCTGCGTGTCCCGCAAATCCGCGGCAGCGCACTGGTCTTTGTCAGCCGGACGAAGGCAAAGGATGTTCTGGCTTTGACACCACAGCTGAGAAGCAGCTCCGCAGATGTGCTTGAGGAAGTCAGTAATCTGAAGATCGGGCTTGCCATGTCCGCCGGAAATTTCAATATTATGCTGAGCAGCAGCAAAGGAACAGCGATTATGCCCAGTATCGAAATTATGCCAGCGCCTGAAGGACAGCCGCAGAAGCGCTACCCTGCCATTACAGGCTGTGCGGTGTTCAAGGATTCGAAGCTTGCCGGATATATTGATGACAATATTACCCGTGGGGTGATGTGGTTCCGTAATGAAATCGATATGGCCACAGCGACTATTGTAACAGAGGATCAGGGAGGAATCATCTCCGCAAGGCTTAACCGTGGGAGAACCAGACTTAAACCGCGAATCAGCAATGGGATATGGGAGATGACAGTCGGAATTGATACGAGAGAGATTCTGGTTCAGAATACGTCCAACACTGATGTTGCGGAGTTAAAAGGAACCCGGATAGTGGAAGAGGGGCTCAAGCAGGAAATTGAGAAGCGAATGAATCGAACGCTGCAAATTGTGCAAAAAAAATTTGAAGCGGATGTATTCGGTTTTGCAGAAGCTTTTCATCGGAAGTATCCAAAAATTTGGAATAAGGAAAAGGGCAATTGGGAGGAAATCTTTCCCCATGTTCAGGTGAAGTACGATATTAAGACCGTCATTGTGAACCCAGGAAAACGTACAGTGCCTACGAACAGGATGGAAGGGGAGAAGGGATGAATGGATGAAGGCCAGCTATTTTCTTTGTATCACGTTGATTGTTGCGTTTATCTATCTGCTGGAATGGAGAGGCATTCCCCAGAACAGTCTAAAGGAAAGAGCAGCTTTCCTGATGCTGACTAGCATAGGGTGGCTGCTCGCTGTCTTGCTTCTGTTCTTCCCCGCGATAAGCGGTCCATCCCGCTGGATAGATGCGCTGTTCTCTCCGATTGTGCATATGTTCAGCTAACGCTCCAAACAGGGGCGTTAACAAGCGAGATCAATTATTGCGCTCTTTCTCTGATTGTTCGCCAATCGGCAAGGTGGTTCTCAAGTTGTTCAATCAGCTTGTCCATATCGGCAAGCAAGCTCGACCGCTCTTCTCCGAGGACAGATTCCAATGAGGAGATTGCCTCCGTTGTCAGAGGAGTATGAGTTGGCAGGGAGGTAATGAGCCGCTGCAGCTTTTCCTTCACCAGCGGTTCCTTTACCCGTTCGACACGTTCTTTCTTGGCTGTCGCTGCGCCTTGTTCAGAGTCTGCTTCAGCAGCGCGCTTCGCCCGCTCCTTCCGGTTATGCTCATAGACGGACCAGGTTTCCAGCAGATCGCGCCCTGACTTGTACAGCAGCTTGTCCTTCGTTCCGGTCGAGATGTCCGCGTCCATGAATAACCGGGCGATTTTTTTGACATCGGATACGGGCAGTTCGTCTCTGGCAATAATGAGCGCTAACGGATCACGATGCTCAAGCTGCAAATTTTTGAGCGGCAGCAGCTGATCCTCCGTCAGCTTGTCCTTCCGGATCTCTGTACCGCTTACTATCAGCTTCTTAACCGCTTTGCCGAACTTCAGCAATTCGCATTTGTTCTTAATATAGGACTCGGGTTTGCCGAGCTTGCTGGAGAGAAATTTGGTGGAGCTGCTGAACCTGGTATCCGTCAACAGCTTGTTGAACGCCTCCGCCTCCTCAATGGGCGAGAAGCCCTCCCTCGTTAAATTTTCCGCGATTTGCTCCAAATAAATTTCCAGATCATCCGTTACATCGGATACGATGCAGGGAATCGTCTTGCGGTCCAGCGTCTGGCAAGCTTTGTAGCGGCGGTTGCCATATATAATTTTGTACCTGCCGTTGTCTGTTGTTCTTACTTTGATGGGTGACAGCAAACCGAGCTCCTCGATGCTTCTCATCAATTCCTGCAGCGCTTCTTCATCGAACTGATATCTCGGTTGATCACTGTCCTCGTCTATGAGATGTGTAGCAATTTCAACAATATCCATCTGTTTTCTCCTATCGTTTCAGCGGGCGCGGGTGCAATGAGCTGCCCTGATATATTTGTATTATATATGAGTGTTCCTGTTGTGAAAATGTTTTTGCGGTGCAACTGTTCATAATCTTCCAGGGTGGTGTTATATTAATAGTGAAGGTGTTTGGCGTCGGCATGAAGGGAGATGGAGACGATGAGATTGTTGGTTGAAGGAGCGGCTGCAGATTGGTACAAGAGAGAGATGCTCTTGCAAGAAGGGGATCATGTGCGGATTTTCGTGCGATTGGGAGGCTGCGGCAGTGTACAGCCAGGCTTCTCATTGGGCGTCATGAAGGACGTCCCGCGCAATGCGGCGCTTCATCATATTGCGGCAGGCATCGATTTCTATATGGAAGAGGATAATCTCTGGTACTTGGACAATAAGAAGCTGATTATTACACTGGATGAGCAAGAGAACGAGATTGTGATGGAAGTCAAGGAGTAAATTTTCACATGTCAATATATGCTGTTTGCTTTGACTTTTGAAACGATTATATTCTACAATGGATATACGCTTAATTCTCGGCAAGCCTTTTGCCGGGAAGCGGGGGAACCAGTCAATTGGGGCGAATCATTGCACATGTAGGGTACCATCTACCCGAGCCCGTCAGCTAACCTCGTCAGCAGTAGATGGGTCTTGAAATCTATTGTATGTTAACGAGACCCTATTCCCATAGGGTCTTTTTGTGCTTTTTTCGAGACCCGGCCGGCTCAAAGACAACACCGCCCGGATGAATCCGGGACTGTTGGAAGAAGGTCGTTACGGCTACAGCCATTATACGAAGAAGGTGAGGTACGCTTATGATTGACGAAATTATGGCCTTCAATGAGAAATTCGTTCAGGAAAAGCAATACGAGTCGTATGTAACGGACAAATATCCGGATAAGAGAATTGCAATTCTCACCTGCATGGACACTCGGCTTGTCGAGCTGCTGCCCAAGGCGCTGAATCTTAAGAATGGCGATGCCAAAATTATTAAGAACGCGGGAGCCATCCTCACTCAGCCATTCGGAAGCGCGATGCGCAGCATTCTGATCGCAATCTACGAGATGGATGTCCAGGAGATTCTCGTAATCGGCCATCATGGCTGTGGAATGACGAACCATAGTCCTGACAATCTGGTGCAGAAATTTATGCAGAAGGGGATCTCCGAGGAAGTGCTGATGACGCTGGAAAACTCAGGAATTCGGATGAACCGGTTTCTGAAGGGCTTCGAAACAGCTGAAGAAGGGGTTATGCACAGTGTGAGCATGATCCGCAGACATCCGCTCATGCCAACCGATATCCCTGTTCATGGCTTCGTCATGGATCCAACGACGGGCCGATTGGAATTAATCCATCAAGGCTATAATGAGAATGACATGCGCCATGAACGGATCAAGCATTATAAATCGATTCCGTTTGATTGAACAGAGTTTACTTCAAGATTTGTTTTAAAAAAAAGCGCGAGTGACAGGGGCATCTCACCTGTCACTCGCGCTTCTTATGTTCATAGCGTCCTTCGTACAGTCGTGACGGAGTAAGAAGCCTGCGAATGTGCATGAATTTCGGTTACACGACACCTAAATGGTCAAATTCCTGCGATCATGCATGAATTATAGGATAAATTGACCGATAAGGGCAAACTAAGGTGAAATACCTGCACGCTGGCAGGCATTTCACCTTCAAGGGGTCAGAACCAGGGACAAAACTGCCGTTTCGCATGTTTTGCTTGGCTCGCATCTCGCAATCGTGAGGTGAAATTTCCAAAAAACTTGCGGGGCAGCCCCTTTACTTCGTGTAATGCCTAGCGAAGCGGAGCTGTTACGGCACGGCCAATATCGCGAATGAGAATTCCGATATCTTCAGTAAAGTTGCGGACTGGATGACCGTCCAGTGGAACCATTTGGCGCTGCATCCCTCTAATGCGGGAATGCATATTTTTGTCTGCTGTGACATGCACGTTGTACTTGGGCTCAAGCTTCTTGGCTTCAGCCTTGACTTTACGGGCAACATCAGCGGTATTGGCGCCTGCTTTCACATCAATCCCAATGATGGCATCTCGATTATTGATAACAACAGTAGCCTTGTCTACTCCATTAATCGCGGAAACATGCTTCAACAATCGTCCGGATGCATTTTCATACGGATTATTCGCGTTTCTTGCAGGACGAGTTCCGACACCATTCATGGTGTTATCGCGATTCATGCCATTCATGGTGTTGTCGCGGTTAATTCCATCCATCGCTGTGCCGCGATCAAGGGAACGTAACCCATTTCCATCCGTTAAAGCGCGGTTGTCGAGCGAACGATTCATATACCT
Source organism: Paenibacillus oenotherae (assembly GCF_019443105.1). Lineage (GTDB taxonomy): Bacteria > Bacillota > Bacilli > Paenibacillales > Paenibacillaceae > Paenibacillus_Z > Paenibacillus_Z oenotherae. The sequence continues at coordinate 34,380 of NZ_JAHZIJ010000020.1, read as the reverse complement.
GTTATTCGTGGTGCGATGATCGATGGATCGGGCCTTGTACTGGTTTGTCTTCAGTCCGTCATCGCGCATACACCCCGTCGCTGTCACGACAAGAGCAATGGACAACAGTAGTACACCTGCAGATTTTTTCACCTTGTAGTGTCACCTCCATCATATAGAATGCTTCAACAGCGAGATGTTCATGCTGGTAATCAATTCAACGGCATCTAGTTCGTGGCGCCATGGGTCTCGGCAATGGATGATTTGACCAGTTCGGATACAGTGACAAGTCGAAATCCGCGCGCAAGCAGCTGGGGCAAAATTTGCTTCAATGCTTCAATGGTTTGCGATTTGCCCTGAACATGATCGTGGAACAGCACGATATCTCCGTTCCTGGCGTTATCCAGCACTTTATTTCTTATAAAATAAACGCCGGGCCTTCGCCAGTCCTGAGTATCCTGATGCCAGGACCACATAACCGGAACCAGCCCCATGGCATTGGATACTTGTACAATGGTTTCGTCGAACATGCCGCCGGGGGGCCGGAACAGGGCGGATTTACGTCCAATGGCTTTGAAAATTTCGGCTTCCGTTCGTTCGATTTCTTTTCTTACGTCATATTCTGAAGCCGGCATTTTGAAGTACGAATGGCTGTAGGTATGGTTCGCAACTTCATGCTCCTCTGCTGCTATCCGCCTCACAATATCGGGATATTGCGCCACACGTTTGCCTACAACAAAAAAGGTTGCCTTCGCATTGTAAAGCTTGAGCAAATCAAGAATTTCATTCGTCTGGACGGCATCCGGGCCATCATCGAATGTTAACGCAATCAGCTTCTGCCGGGTCTGTACCTCCCAGATCATTGCACCTTTCCGCTCGTAATAGAACCGGTCCTTCTTCAGTGGCCTTGCATCGGCTTCAGTTGCTGTCAACAGTGCCAGAATGCATAAGGCGCCTAACAGACATTTGCGTGCGAGCATATATCCCCATCCTTTGCTGATAGCTAATGCTTCATGTGGACTGACAGATCATCATGGATTAGCGTTTCTTATTAACTGATTTCGCATACCAGCCATTTCATTTGATTCGTGCTGCTTGTGATATAGGTTACGGGGGTATGCTAAAAAAATGCTTGACTTAATATAGGGAGGGGGGGTATATTAGGAGTAACAAAACATTAGCAACGAATTCCAGTACCCGATGGAAAGCCGTTGAAGGAGTGAAGACAGAATGAGCACAATCGTTTCGAGCGATAATGATAACAATAATAAGCAGTCCACGATTCAAATTACAGGGATGACGTGCGCAGCTTGCGCGAGCAGAATTGAGAAGGGTCTGAGCAAGCTGGAGGGCGTATCTTCGGCCAATGTGAATTTTGCACTGGAACGGGCAAGCGTCATCTATAATCCGTCACAAGTGAACATGGAACAATTAGAAACACGCATCAAGAAATTGGGTTATGACACAGCTAAGGAATCCGTTGATCTGCAATTGGAGGGCATGACGTGCGCGGCTTGTGCGAACCGGATTGAGAAAGGCTTGAACAAGCTGCCGGGCGTCTCGAAAGCCACAGTCAATTTTGCGCTGGAGACCGCTCATGTCGAGTTTGCTCCAGGTGAAGTTTCACTAGCTGACATGGAGAAGAAGGTTGCTAAGCTGGGGTATAAAGCCTATCCGAAGCAAAGCGGCGGCGAGAAAGAGAACCACCGGGAGAGAGAAATCCGCAATCATAAGCGCAAGCTGCTGTTCTCGGCGATATTATCGTCGCCGCTCTTGTGGGCAATGGCAGGGCATTTCTCCTTCACCTCCTGGCTCTATACGCCGGAGCTGTTCATGAACCCGTGGTTTCAGTTCATACTGGCAGCACCGGTCCAATTTATTGTCGGCTGGCAATTCTACACAGGCGCCTATAAGGCGCTGCGCAATGGCAGTGCGAATATGGATGTCCTTGTTTCTCTAGGAACTTCAGCCGCGTTTTTCTACAGCTTGTACCAGACGATTGACTGGTCGCTCGGTACAAGTGGTCATCATGGCCCGGCGTTATATTATGAGACGAGTGCGGTGTTAATTACGCTCGTTATTATGGGCAAGCTGTTCGAGGCATTGGCGAAAGGGCGTACCTCCGAGGCGATCAAGTCGCTGATGGGACTGCAAGCCAAGACTGCCCTCATCGTCAGGGACGGACAGGAGCTTACAGTTCCGGTAGAGGAGGTGTTGACAGGGGATATCGTACTTGTAAGACCTGGCGACAAGGTGCCTGTTGACGGCGAGGTTATCGAGGGCAGCTCTGCTGTTGATGAGTCGATGCTTACAGGCGAGAGCATTCCGGTTGAGAAGAAGGCTGGCGATGCTGTCATCGGAGCGACGATCAACAAGAACGGCATGCTCAAGGTGAGAGCAACGAAGGTTGGCAGAGATACTGCGCTTGCTCAAATTATTAAAGTGGTAGAGGAAGCACAAGGCTCCAAGGCGCCTATTCAACGTGTTGCCGATGTGATCTCAGGCATATTTGTTCCGATCGTTGTAGGTATTGCTGTTGCAGCCGCGCTAGTCTGGTACTTCTTCGTTAGTCCAGGGGACTTTGCCAAGGCGCTTGAGATTGCGATTACAATACTCGTCATTGCCTGCCCATGCGCACTCGGCTTGGCTACACCGACTTCCATTATGGCGGGCTCGGGCCGTGCCGCAGAGCTGGGGATCCTTTTCAAGGGCGGCGAGCATCTGGAACAGACACATAAGATAGATGCGATCATATTGGACAAGACTGGCACAGTAACGAAAGGAAAGCCTGAGCTGACAGATGTCTATACGTATGGGGAACAATGGAAGGAAGAAAGCTTTCTGAGGCTCGTCGGGGCAGCAGAGCGCAGCTCCGAGCATCCGCTTGCGGAAGCAATCGTTCAGGGTATTATGGAGCGCGGTATTGAGCTGCCTGAGGCGGCTGGATTTGAGGCCATTCCAGGGTATGGCATCTCGGCAATTGTAGAAGGCAAGGAATTGCTTATCGGAACCCGCCGCTTGCTGGAGCAGCATGGCATCGATGCCACTCATGTCTATGAAGCGATGTCCTCTCTTGAAGAAGCAGGGAAAACAGCCATGCTCGTTGCAATTGACCGCTCTTATGCGGGCATGGTTGCCGTTGCCGACACAATCAAAGATTCCTCTAAGGCTGCGGTGGCAAGACTGAAGGATATGGGAATTCAAGTCATCATGATTACCGGTGACAATGAGCGTACTGCGAAGGCTATTGCCGCGCAGGTGGGAATTGATCATGTGCTTGCAGAAGTTCTTCCGGAAGGCAAGGCCGCCGAGGTGAGAAAGCTGCAGGAGCAGGGGAAGAAGGTCGCCATGGTCGGCGACGGCATTAATGATGCGCCAGCACTTGCGACCGCGGATATCGGCATGGCAATCGGCACCGGAACAGATGTCGCTATGGAAGCGGCGGATGTGACGCTTATGCGCGGCGAGCTTACCAGCATACCGGATGCGATCTACATGAGCCGCAGAACGATGAGCAATATTAAACAAAATTTGTTCTGGGCGCTTGGCTATAACACGCTCGGTATTCCGATTGCGGCCATTGGTCTGCTTGCTCCATGGGTTGCTGGTGCCGCAATGGCATTAAGCTCCGTATCCGTTGTCTTGAATGCGCTGCGTCTGCAGCGTATCCGTATCCGAAATTAACATTAAACAAAGAAAGCGTGGAATGTACAAATGATAGTGAAGAAGAACAAATGGATGCTGGCAGCTGCTGCTTTACTCCTGATCACCGTTATGGCAAGCGCATGCAGCAAGGATACAAGCCATAACAATCATGCGGCGAGCGGCCATACGGACAACAGCACAGACGACAAGCCTGCGAATGCTTCTGCGGAAGAGGGAGAGGAGAGCGGCGGCCATGGCAATCATGGGGGAGCGCATAATACGGGTGCCGCTGTTGATGAAATGGAAGGTATGAAGGCAGAATTCTCTTTTGCAGGCGGGAAGCCTGAAGCGAATGAAGAGAGTGAATTGACCATTATGATCTCGAATGAAGACGGAACGCCTGTCAAGTCATTTACAGAGAACCATGAGAAGCTTCTTCATTTGATTGTGGTAGACCATAGCCTCGGTTACTTCAACCATATTCATCCGGCCTACCAAGGGGAGGGCAAGTTCACGATTAAGACTGCTTTTCCTGAAGGGGGAGAATACAAAGTGTTTGCCGACTTCATTCCAGCGGGAGGCTCCAATATTACGAAGAGCGAATGGATTGAAGTAAGCGGCAAGGAAAGCGGCCACACGGAGATCAAGCCTGATTCTTCGCTGGTCAAGGAGGATGCCGGCAAGGAGGTGGAGCTGAATCTTAGCAGCAGCAAGGCTGGCGAAGAGGCCGTCCTTTCCTTCCACATACGTGATGCCAGCTCGAAGGATGACATTACGAATCTTGAGCAATACTTGGGTGCAGTCGGCCATGTTGTCATTCTTTCCGAGGATGCCGAGCAATACATCCATGTCCATCCCATCGACGAGAAGACTTCCGGACCGGAAGCAAGGTTCGCCACGACATTCCCCAAGGGCGGCACGTATAAAATCTGGGGGCAGTTCCAGCATGGCGGAGAAGTTTTCACCGTTCCGTATGTGGTGAATATTACGGATTAAGCGCTGCTTGATTTCGGCTTGGCCGGTAATCCATAGATACGTTAATCGTTAAGAATCGGTCCGAATAGCTCCATATCCAATGAGTCAGTCCCAAATGAAAGATGCCTCCAAACCGCTAAAAAGTGGAACTGGAAGCATCTTTTTAGTATACAGAGCTCAGCTATGAATTATGAGAAATTCCTAAGTTGATTTATCAATAAAGTCATGCTAAATTTAGGGCATGAAACCGGTTTCATGCCATCATTTTCATTTAAATTCGTATTTCCTATGAATTGGGTGTGAATTAATGTTAATAATACCGGTTTTTGTAAGCGCTTTATAATAGAGGGGGGACAATTTTTGCATTGCCGATTGTGTTGGAATTGCAGGGTGGGGCTGCAATGAAGCTCATCGGAGGTATTGCAGCAATGCTGCGAAAACGTTTGCATGTCATTAAAATGAAGAAGGTGCTTAATGAAAAAACTATCGTTATTTAGAAGAGTAATGCTTGCAACCGTGCTAATTAGCTCGCTAATTGCGCCTAGCTTCGCATTCGCCGAAATTGCGGCATCTCACGTGTACCACAATCATATGCCGAACTTCTGGCCTTATTATGATCTCTCCAAGTATTCAGCTACGCCTGTTGGCGGAGAAATTCGCTACATGTATGACGGACAAGTTATTGATCTTAAGAAAAGCCCTCCGGCGGGTTATCCTTACTACCTGCCTAATGGCACTCCAATGCCGCATGATGATCTCGTCAGCTACTATTCCCATCATGCGAAAGTAGGCGCTTACTTATACTGGCCTTGGAGTGTAGCCCAGACGCTGAGGACCAATCATCCGTCTGCGCAAATGCAGGTCACAATGTCAGGATCTGCTGTTAACAATGTAAACAGCTTTATGTACACCAACAACATTGGTGCATACAACAATGTCAATTGGGGCGCTCCTTGGAAGAATGCGTACAATACGCTGAAAACGCCAAGCGGCAAAAGAACGATGGATCTTGTTCACTTTACAGGCCATCACTCCATGGGACCACTGACTGGTAATGAGTATATGCTCAAAGACCTCATCTACCAGAACGTAACGCTTGCACAGCCATCCTTCCTGGGTGCTGACTTCAAGTCCTCCCAAGGGTTTTTCCCGACGGAGCTTGGATTCTCCGAGCGGATCATTCCTGTATTGGAGAAGCTTGGCATCAAGTGGTCGGTAATCGGCAATAACCACTTCTCCAGAACGTTGAAGGATTACCCGCTGCTGAATGATCCGGGCAAGGATACAATGGTATCCCCGCCTAACCGCGCTGATCTCCAGAACGAGAGCAATGTCGGCTCATGGATTTCTCAGCCAATGTTCAATGAACAGCAAGTCACGCACAACAAATTCCCATTTGCTTCAACACCGCACTGGGTTAAATATGTGAATCCGACTACGGGTCAAGAATCCAAGATCGTCGGTGTTCCTGTTGCACAGGCCGAATCTTGGGAAGAGGGCTACCAAGGCTCTGTAACGGCTAAAGCTTTGAAGCCGTTCGAAGGCTTGGTTCCGCAGAAGCAGTTCTTCGTCATCGCGCATGACGGCGATAACTCACAAGGACGCGCAGGAGACGAAGGCACATGGCGGAATGCCGGCAATGTGACATACAGCGACGCTGGCGTCAAAGGTATCGGTATTGATGAGTACCTGGTCAATAATACGCCTGCTGCAAGCGATGTTGTTCACGTGCAGGACGGTTCGTGGATCGATACGCGCGACTCCTCTTCTGATCCGCAATGGCATCACTGGAAGCTTCCTTTCGGTATCTGGAAAGGACAATTTGCAGATTTCAACCGTGTTAATGGAACAGATTATGAGCCTAAGAAGAATCTGTCCGGACAACAAGACGGCATGACCGTTTCCTTCGAGTACGGATATCACTATCTGGAGCGGAATTTTGCATTGCTGCAGGCTGCGCTTAACTATGCGAAGACAGCAGAGCAAATCTGGCTGGATGATAATCCGAACTACTGGTCACCTAAGACTGAGCTTGACCGTCAAGTGACTTACCAAGGCAACCAATTGAACCCGTGGATGATGTCGTATCCGGTTAAGGGAGATCCTGCAAACAATTACGCAGGCGGAGCGAATCCGGCTGAATTGTCATGGTACTTCCTGATCCCGGCGCTTGATTCGGGCTTCGGTTACTACGATGAGAATGTCGATGATGGTGTTAAACCGACGCTGTCATTCAATCAATCCTTGCACTTCTCTAAACCTTATGTTGCGAGCAACGCAAGCAAAGACAAGACGGGTCCATCTGTCTGGTGGCCGCAGAGATGGCCGTACAATCCAGGCAGCGCAAATGTGGATAAATCCGAAGGATGGACTCTGCATTACTTCGACAATACGTTCGGTATCTATACGTACGCGTATGATATGAACGGCATCACAGACATTAAGCTGAAGGTCCGTACGCATCGCGATAAATCCGCAAATGCATCGGATAACACTTTCCGCGTTTACGATCCAGCGGCTCTGAAAGCTCAGAATGTTCCGGGAATCGATCCAGCCAAGGTTGGAGCTTGGGTTGAATATCCAATGAACAAGCGCGATCTGAAACCGGATATTAACGGTGTTGAGTGGCAAGCAAGCTCGACGCAAATGTTCAAGAAAGTGCCAGCTCAAGAGATTGGCGATCTGTATTTCACGTACCTGAACCAATATCGTGATCAACTGCTCGATTACTACATTGAAGCGGTTGACTCCAAGGGCAATGTGACGAAGAGCGATATTCAACAGGTATACGTCGGCACAGGCAAATACAAGCGTGAGGGCGGCAAGATTGTAGAAGACATCAATGGCGATATCGAAGGTACGTATCCGTTCATTACGGATAAAGCGCCAGTTGATGACGTAACAGCTCCATCTGTTCCAACAGCGATCACCTCTTCTGCAAGCTCCAAAACGACGATCAGCTTGTCGTGGACGCCTTCAACGGATGATGTGAAAGTTACTGGCTATGAGATTTATCGCAACGGCACGAAGGTGGGAACTTCCGCATCTGCAAGTTACACGGATAGCGGCCTGACCCAGCTAACGAGCTACACATACACAATTAAGGCTTATGACAAAAAAGGCAACATCTCTGCTCTGAGCGCTCCATTCTCCGTATCTACAACAGATAAGGGCAATAGTGCGACGATCTACTACAAGCAGGGCTACACCGCGCCTTACATTCATTACCGTCCTAATGGCGGTGCATGGACAGTTGCGCCGGGAGTCAAGATGCCTGTTGCAGAAGTGAGCGGCTACAACAAGATTACGATTGACCTTGCTGATGCTTCAGGCGTTGAGGCTGTATTCAACAACGGCAGCGGCACATGGGACAATAACGGCGGACAGAACTACAAGTTCAATGCCGGAACTTCAACATTTGCTGCAGGAACGATTACGATTGGCGCACCGCAAGGTGTAGATACCGAAGCGCCAACCGTTCCTACAGCATTGAAAGCAAACAGCAAGACAACAAACAGTGTAACGCTGGGCTGGACAGCATCTTCGGACAACGTGAGTGTGACTGGCTACGAGATCTGGCGCGGCAATACGAAGGTAGGAACGACAGCAACGACTTCCTACACGGACACCGGCCTTACCGCAAATACAGCTTACAGCTATACGGTCAAAGCATATGATGCGGCTAACAATGTATCCGGGGCGAGCAGCAGCATCTCCGTCACCACGGAAGCGGTAGTCTCGCAGCCGCCTTCAGCGCCTGGGAACCCGACAGTAACCGGCAAGACCCAAACGAGTGTAACGCTGGGCTGGACTGCCTCTACAGGTACTGTCACTGGTTACGAGATCTGGCGCGGAGCTACGAAAGTAGGAACAAGCGCGACAACGTCTTACACAGACACAGGACTGACAGCAGGTACAGCTTACAGCTACACAATCAAAGCTTATAACGCGAACCAAGTATCGGAAGCGAGCATCAGCGTTTCTGTTACGACTGATACTGGAACGGATACACAGCCGCCTACAGCGCCAACCAATCTGGTGGAAAGCGCAAAAACGGCAAACAGTGCAACACTGGGCTGGACAGCATCCACAGATAACATTGGTGTAACAGGCTACAACATCTATAATGGCAGCACGCTTGCTGGAAGCGTAGCAGGAACTGTTACCAGCTATACGGTTACAGGTCTGACGCCTAATACGGCGTACAGCTTCACAGTGAAAGCGAAGGATGCGGCAGGCAATGAATCCAATGCAAGTCAAGCGCTTAGCGTGACGACATCTAACGTTGGAAGCAGCAGCAACCTTATCGTCAACCCAGGCTTCGAAACCTACACGGGTACGACCGGTGTAGCAAACAACTGGACCAAATCCGTAACATCAGGTGTAACCTCCACCTTCGAATTGGTAACAACACCAGTCGCAGCTGGAAGCAAAGCACAGCAAGTTACGGGTTCCAACCTGGCAAATGGAAACGCAGTCATGATTTATCAATATGTACCAGTAACAGAAAACACGCCTTATAACGCGAGCGGTCAATTCAAAGTCAACAGTCTGACCAACGCAAGAGTTCAGCTGTACATTGACTTCTACAATGCAAGCAACAGCTTGCTCGGCTACAAGAAGCTGGATTACACGCAAGTGTCCAGCAGCTTCATCCCGCTGCAACTAAGCGGCACAGTGCCAGCAGGTGCTACAAGAGCTAAAGTTTACGCGATTCTTCGCGGCTCGGCAGCTGGCGGTGCAGGCAGCTTCATCGTGGATGATATGAAATTCCTTGCTGAAGAAGAGACACCAGTAGATACACAAGCGCCAAGCGCACCTGCCAGCCTTGCGGCTACTGGCAAAACCGACACAACGGCAAGCCTGTCCTGGACAGCTTCAACCGATAATGTCGGCGTTGCAGGCTACGAGATTTTCCGCAACGGCGCGAAAATCGGCACTGCCGCAGCAGCAAACTTCACAGATACAGGCTTGACGGCAGAAACTTCGTACAAGTACACCGTTAAAGCTTACGACGCTGCAGGCAATCTGTCGGCAGCGAGCAATGAAGTAACAGTAGTTACATCGGCTGGCCCGGATACGCAAGCGCCAAGCGTGCCGGCAGGTCTTGCATCGAACGGCAAAACCGAAACATCGGTCAGCCTGATCTGGACAGCATCAACAGATAATAAAGGTATTGCCGGTTATGAGATTTGGCGCGACAATGCGAAGATCGGCACATCAACGGCGACATCCTTCACGGATTCGGGACTTACCGCTAGCACAGCTTACAACTACAAAGTGAGCGCATTCGACGTAGCGGGCAATTTGTCAGCGCTAAGCGCAGGCATTACGGTCACGACCAATGATGCTCCTTCTACTGGAAAAGTAACGATTTACTACAAGAAAGGCTATGCGAACCCGTACATCCATTATCGTCCGATTGGCGGAGCATGGACGACAGCTCCGGGAGTTGCGATACAGCCATCCGAGATTTCTGGCTACAACAAGATTACCGTAGATGTTGGAACAGCTACCGGCCTGGAAGCGGTATTCAACAACGGCAGCGGCACATGGGATAACAACGGCGGCAAGAATTATATCTTCCCGCTTGGCGTATCGAACTTCGGTGGCGGTACTATACAGCCTGGCGTTCCGGTACCATCTGCTGAGAATACGGTAACGATCTATTACAAGCAAGGCTATGCTGCTCCTTATATTCACTGGCGTCCAGAAGGCGGTACATGGACATCGGCTCCAGGACAGCTTATGCAGAGCTCGGAAATTGCCGGCTACAGCAAAGTAACACTGTCGATCGGCACCGCAACCAGAGCTGAAGTATGCTTCAACAACGGCTCCGGTACATGGGACAGCAACGGCGGTAAAAACTACTTCTTTAACGCCGGAACGTCCACATTCAATAGCGGCAATATTGTCAACGGCAGTCCGCAATAATAGAGAGAGATGAATAAATGTTGGATCTGGCCCGCAGCGCTCATGCTGCGGGCTTTTTTTTTCTTCCCGCATATCGTAGCAACTGAAGGAAGAAGTTGGTACACTTCTCATAGCAGAGCATTTTGAGGGGCCGTGCTGCGCCCTCCGAAGGAGTTGTGTGTAAGAGATGGGCGAACACATTCATCAGGCTGCAGCTGTCAGATTGGCGGTCTATTCCGACAGAAGCGAATTGGCATTCGTTCATGCGGAATCGTACCGCAGCGCATATAGGGGCATTATGCCGCAACACTTTCTGGATCAAATTACAGCAGACAAGCAGGAGATTTATTATGAACAGGCTTTACGCGCAGGGAAAGAGCAAATTGGACTGCTGCTGCTGTCTGGGCGTATCATCGGTTATATCACTGTAGACGGTGGCAAGGAAGAGGATATGGATGCCAGCGGCTATGGCGAGATCCGGGGACTGTATTTGCTGGAAGACAGCCGGGGGAAGGGCTTGGGCAAGCTGCTGCTGGACTGGGGCATTAACAGGCTGAGAGAATCGGGCTATTCCGATGCCTTCCTCTGGGTGCTGGCGAAGAATACGAGCGCCAGAAGCTTCTACGAGCGTGCGGGATTCCAGTTCGACGGGAAGGAAAGGGCAATCATAAGAGGCAAGGAGCTGACCCAGCTAAGATGCCGGAAAGCAATCCTGTAGACAACCAGTGTCAAACCGTGATCCGGCAGGCAAATACGGGGCAGGTTTATAGATGTGAACCTAGATAATGGATAGCAACGTATGTTATCATGGTTTATGACAAGCTAACGATACGTGAGTAGCTATGCTGCTTTTTTGGAGGGAATTCTCATTACGAACGTCATCCTGAATGATGCTATGACCATGTTAGAGAAAACGAGCCGGACTTTCTATATTCCGATTAGTCGGTTGGATGCGGGGCTGCGGGAAGCGGTGACCTCTGCCTATCTATGTATGCGTGCGATTGATGAAATCGAGGATCATGAAGAGATCAACGATGAATTGAAGAAGAATCTGCTGTACGGAATCCGGGATGCGATCAAGTCACCCAATGCGATTGAAGCGACACAGGATCAGCTGTCTCCCCACAAGGAGATTCTGCCTGAGGTATCGATGCGGTTGAATGAATGGATGCTTCTCTGTCCGGCTTCAATAGCCCAGACTGTATTTCATTACATCGCGATGATGTCAGAACAGATGGCTGATTGGGTACAGACGCAGTGGAGGATATCGACAGAAGAGGATCTGGATCGCTACACCTACAGTGTTGCTGGCATGGTAGGCGAGATGCTCTCTGAGCTGTGGCAATGGAATGATGGAACCAAGTCTGACATGACGAAGGCGGTTGCTTTCGGAAGAGGGCTTCAGGCTGTTAATATTTTGCGCAATCGGGATGAGGATCTCAAGCGCGGAGTGGACTTCTTCCCGGACGGCTGGGAGTTCAAGGATATGCTGAAGTATACACGCCGCAATCTGAAGCTTGCGGATGATTATATCGCTGAGCTGAGGAAGGGACCTGCTGTACAGTTCTGCAAAATTCCGTTGGCGCTTGCCCATGCAACCGTCAATCTTCTTGCTGCGGGCGGGAATAAACTAACGAGAGCTGCGGTTCTCAAGATTGTAAACAAAATCAACGTTTAGTGGACGATACTGTCTGCCAAGTGAACGGAAGTACGCGCCAGGCTCGCGCTTGGCGTTATGGATATGAACATAGCCCTCCGGCTCCTGAACGGGAAGCTGGAGGGCTATTCATGTTGACCGTCTAGGGCGGACTGGCGGCAGCTCGGGCTTGCTATTCGTCGTCGAGCATGCTCGCTTCTTTAAAGTAAGCATACACCTGATCCAACAGATGAACCAGCGTATCGGTCTGTTCCTTGCCGAGCGACTCCTTGAGGCCCGTGAAGACTGTCCGATAGCGCGCCATCGCTTTCCCGGTAATTTCCTCGCCCCGCGCCGTCAGCTTGATCGTTGTCATTCGTTTATCCCGGGCGTCAGTAGAACGCTCGATTAGACCGTGAGCAGTCAAGCTCTTCATAATTTGCGTAATGGTAGGAGAGGTCACGTGCAGCTTCTTGCTGATGTCGGATACGTTGGCTCCATGCTCATTATAGCGGCATATATCTTGTATAGCCAGCAGTGCTCGTATTTCACTGGCTTTAATACCCCACCTGGTTTCTCTGCGCCAATCCGCTTTGGCGAAACGCTGGAAGGTCTCCATTAATTTTTTGACGTCGGCATATTGCTCTTCATTCATCGGATTCACCTTTTTCATGATATGGGGGGATGCTCAGTTAATATAAGTCTACCTTATATGTGAACATGCAGCAATCTTAATGTAACCCAATCAAACCTATTCCATTGGCATAAAATATAAGGCAGGTTGAGAGATGCTCAAGGGGTGAGGGTAGTCATGAAGATTTTGTTCAGTTATTTCGTACCAAGCGGCGGAGTGGAAACGATGAATCGGCTCAGATGCCATGCGCTTAGACGAGCTGGAATTGAATGCCATCTTCTCTACTCAAGAGATGGGGCTGGCCGGCAAAATATCAAGGATATCCCGCTATTCATTACGGACCGGGACGATGAGCTGAGTACCATTATTCATGCCAATCAATATGACATAATTGTCACGATATGTGACCATTTGATGCTTCGCAGACTGCGCGGGCTCGGCTATCAGGGGAAGCTGATCTATGAAGCGCAAGGCCTCGGCAGCATGGAGCAGGCCGGAATTACACTGTCGAATGCGGTGCCGTACATCAGACAATATGCGAGCGGTGCGATAACGCATGAAACACCGCATTTGATGGGGTTGTTCAATTCTTATCTCTCTGATTTTCCGCGATTCTATGTGCAGAATATCGTCGATACAGAGCTGTTTCGCTATCGGCCAACGGGCATGGCGCAATTCATAGAGCAGCCGATTGTTGCCTGGATCGGCAGAATTGAACGGAATAAGAACTGGCGGCTGTTTCTGCAGATTGGCAGTGTGCTGCTGTACCGGTACCCCAAGCTGCAGCTTTGGATGTTCGAGGACGCCAATATTTACGAGGAAGAGGAGAGAGGGCAGTTCGAGGGTGTGGTACGCAGGCTTGCTCTTGTCAATCACCTCATTGTCCGTTCGAACGTTCCCCATGCGGAGATGCCGCATTATTTATCATCGATTAGCGATTCCGGCGGAATGCTGATCTCGACATCTAATGTCGAAAGCTTCGGATATGCGGCTGCAGAGGCGATCAGCTGCCGATGCCCGGTCTTATCCACCGATTCAGAAGGGATCAGAAGCTCGATTATCCATAATGTGACGGGCAAGTTCTTTCACGCCGGAACACCGAATGACGCCGCTTATGAAGCGATAGAATTGATTGAGAACAAGACATTGAGAGAAAGGATTCAGGCGCAAGGCGAGCAGTATATCCGTACAACTTATTCTGCGGATAGATATATTGCTGATTTTCATAACATTATGCGGACGCTCTGTGCAATCTAGCAATTTATGCTAGAATACCCAATCGGTCATGCCTGTCCTCTCATAAACTATCATAGTACTGATAGGGAGGTGAGAAGATGAGCATACAATTTGTTGATATGCGGATATCGCAGCAAGCGAATTCAGACGCCTCTCCAACTGCAATTCCCGTTGCTGCAACGCCATTGGTGTTTGGAGATATCGGCTTGCAAACCGCAGGTGTTTCCGTTGCCAATCAGGGTCTTGTTCGTGTGCAATTGAATGGTTTTGCCAAAATCGTTGTTGGACCACAGTTCGGCACGGTCACCATTCATGTTTACCGTAACGCCGTTTTGATTTTTGAAACGGTTTATGGTGCTGCTGACTCGTTGGATAATCAGGCTTTTGGCTTCAGCACGGTTGATTTTCCTCCTGCGGCGGTAGTTGCGACAGGACAGATTCAGTACACAGCAGAGATCTTTACTGCTGCTGCCAATCCTGGCACGACGATTGGCGCAAGAAACTTTAGCGGAACCGCGGTTGCAGGCAACTTTACAGGCTAATCGGGTCAACAGACAAGCAGGTCGCATAAGGTGATCTGCTTGTTTGGCTTCAACCGCACGGTTATATTGGTCCAGGCTGTGGAATAGGATGGTGTATAAGTCTTACACTTGTCCGAGGAGATGATAGCGGCAATGGAACACGCTGATCCTACAGTTGCAATTCTGGGAATAGGCACTGCGGTGCCCGATTGCCGGATCGATCAAGAGGATGCATCACAACGATTATGTGAAGCGCTGGAAGGGGATCCGCACTCCATACGCTGGGCGAAGCGGATATTCAGGCAGAGCGGGGTCAATACCCGCTATACTTGCGAGCCTGATCTGCTTGCAGCGATTACCGGCTGCCGCTATTTACCACAGGAAACGATGGAGCATATTCCTGCCACCAGTGAGCGAATGAGTATCTATAAGCGGGAATCTGTTCCACTGGCTTTCAAGGCAGCGAGCAGCGCGCTGTATAACAGCAACATCACGGCGAGCGATATCACGCATCTGATCACGGTGAGCTGTACGGGACAATTTCTGCCGGGACTGGATGCCGTATTGGTTCATCAACTGGGACTTGCCCCTCACGTGAATCGGATTCCGCTCAACTTTCTTGGTTGTGCTGCAGGGCTGAAGGCCATCTGTCTGGGCAAGGGAATTGTATCCAGGCAGCATGAAGCCAATGTGCTTATCGTATGCGTCGAATTATGCACACTGCACATCCAGCCCTCTATAGAGAAGGAGGCATTATTAGCGGCTTCCTTCTTCGGAGACGGCGCTTCTGCTTGTGTTATCGGAACCGCTGATGACTGCCATAGCGGGCTTCTCCAGCTGGGAGACGAGCATTCGGTACTTCTTCCGGACAGCGCGGAGGAGATGGTCTGGGAGGTGGGCGATTACGGCTTCCATCTTTACCTCTCTCCGAAAATTCCCAAGCTGCTAGGCGAGCTGATTCCGAAAGAGGTCAGCCGATTGCTGCATGACGGAGAGAAGCCCGACCTATGGGCCATTCATCCCGGGGGACGCGGAATCATTGACACAATGCAAGGCATTTTCGGGCTGACCGATGAACAAGCGCGCTACAGCCGTCATGTGCTGCTGCATTATGGCAATCTGTCGTCGGCTACGCTGCTGTTCGTTCTGAATGAGATGCTGCAGGAACTTAGCCAGACAGCTTCCGGAGGGAGCAGTGGAATTGCGATCGCATTCGGTCCCGGTCTAACAGCCGAGATGATCCGATTCCATTATGTTCCTTCAACCAGGCAGCAGGAGCAGTACTCCGACAGAGCTTATGTTTAGAGCACTGAAGGAACGGGCCGTGCAGCCGGAGCTGATGGATGACTTCAGCTCCGGAGGGAATGAGCTGCATGAAGCGCTTCGCCATTTGCGGGTGCTCAATCATATTTTCGGTGCCGCCTCGCCGACAAGATACGGCATACATAGGTTATGGATATTGGCTGGCAGGCCCCGTTCTCTCACCATTATGGACATCGGTGCAGGCTCAGGGGATGTGAACGCTGCTCTCTTGAGATGGGCTGCTGCCAATGGGATCGATCTTACAATTACACTTGTCGATATTACGGAGGAGGCTTGCAGGGAAGCAAGCCGCTTCTATCGCAATGAGCCGCGAGTCCGGGTGACAAGAGGAGATTTATTTGCCCTCCCGCCTGACCGTGCGGATATCGTTACGGGGACGCAGTTTGTACACCATTTTACAGATGCGGAGCTGCCGAATGTCATCAGATGCATGCTGAACGTGTCGCGGCTGGGCGTCGTCATTAACGATATTCATCGGCATTGGCTGCCATGGGCTGTCGTACGCTTGACCACGCGAATCATTTCGAACAATCGTTATATCCTACATGACGGACCGTTATCAGTAGCGAAAGGGTTCCGCAAGAAGGATTGGAGCCGCATCAGGGACGCGCTGCAGGGGGCAGCGGATATGGCTTATTCATGGCGGCCCTTGTTCCGCTATGCGGTCATTCTGCAGAAGACGGTGAGAAGGCGAATTCAGTGATGGAGTTGAACGTGATGGATACCAGCTATGATGTAGCCGTGCTCGGTGCCGGCATCGCAGGCGGCAGCATGGCCAAAGCTTTGGCCGATAAGGGGTGGAGAACCATTCTGATCGATCGGCAGCGGTTCCCGCGGCATAAGGTGTGCGGTGAATTTCTCTCGCCGGAATCACTGCGCAGCTTGCGCTCGCTAGGCCTGCTGGATGCCGTAACATCGCTTGGGCCCTGCGGGATCCAGCGGGCGCGCTTGATCCTAAGCCACGGGGCAGTGCTGGATATTCCTCTACCCGGCACAACGTTTGGCGTAAGCCGGTATGCGCTGGATTCCGCGCTTCATGATGCTGCGCGGGGGGCGGGTGCGGATATTAGGACAGCCGCCTCGGTTAGCTCCCTGTATCCCCGTGAGGGGGGATATTCGATAGAGACGAAGCAGGAGAGCGGGGATGTGACCTATTATGCCAGAGCAGTCATTGCAGCTTGGGGCGCTCAGCGACGGGCTGGCATCGTGCATCCGGCGGCAGGAACAGGGGGCCCTGTGAAGAAGAAGGCATATGTAGGGATCAAATCGCATTACACAGGAATCGAAATGGAGCCGGTTGTGGAGCTCTATTTTTTTTCGGGCGGGTATTTGGGCATATGCCCTGTGGAAGGAGAGCGGATCAATGTTGCCGCACTGCTGACAAGAGAAGCGATTCGGCATGCAGACAAATCCGTAGCCGGAATCATTGACTATGCCGCAAGTCGAAACCGCAGGCTGTACGAGAGGTTGAAGCACGCATTCCCGGTGCCGGGAACGCAATGCTCGGTTGCTCCGGTAGATACCGGACGCAAGCTGATGACGTGGGATTCCATCCCGGTGGCGGGCGATGCTTCGGTTATGATTCCGCCGCTATGCGGTGATGGCATGTCTATGGCGCTGCGTTCAGCGCAGCTGTGCGCCAATCTGGGTCACTGCTATCTGCGCGGCGAGCTGACGATGGACGGCTGGAAGGAGGAGTATTCGGCGGTGATGGAGCGGGAATTTACCGGACCGATTGGCTGGGGACGTGTGCTGCAAGGGCTGCTTGGCGTCCCGCTGCTGCCTCGTCTGTTCGCTGGTGTCCATTTCGCTGCACCTGGGCTGGCACGCAAACTCGTTCAATTAACGAGGTTAAATATCTGATCGCGAGGCACGGAGCATGCCTGATACCCGGCGAGTAGCGGAGAAGGAGCGAACATATGGGCATACAATTTCTTGCAGTTGTCGCACAGCGATTCCCCAGAATTGTTATTATGCTGTGGGCCGTGCTTCTGCTCCTGATCGGAATGCATGCATCCAAGCTGCCTGCAGTGCTGGAGGATCACGGATTGCTTGCCGATGGCGATTATAGTGAGGTTCAGCGGATATTAGCTGTTGATTATCAAATTCCGGATGATCCCGTAATTCTGTTATTCGAACGGGAAGCGCAGCTATCCACAGCGGAATTCCATGGGTTCATTGCGCTAACACTGCAGAGGCTGGAGGGAGTAAGGGGCATTGAGGCGATCCGGTCTCCTCTGGAGCATCCAGGCATGTTCAAAGGCAATTACGCCTACGCACTGCTCGCATCCTCCTATAAAAGCTATGAAATAACACCTTTGCTTAATGAAGCAGCTGCGAGATTGCCTGCCCATGAATTCGCATCGGTAACGATGACAGGCAAATCAGTCATTCAGCGCGATGTAAATGAGACCAGTGAAAGGGATCTGCGACAAGCCGAAATGATCGGCCTTCCGATTGCTTTCCTCATTCTGCTGTTCGCATTCCGTGGAATTGTACCCGCGATCCTGCCGGTCGTCATCGGCATGGTCGCTGTGTCCATTACGATGGGACTCATGTATGGACTGGGTACAATTGTGTCCCTATCGAATTTTGTCCTCAATGTGATCCCGATGGTGGGCTTGGCGCTCAGTATAGATTTTGCTCTGCTTATTGTAGGACGGTATCGCGAGGAACTGGCATGTTCGGCGGCAGAGCAAGCGCTGGCAACGGCAATGGGAACTGCAGGGAGAGCGGTGCTGCTCTCGGCAGCCTGTGCCGGGTTCGGCCTTGCCGGGATATGTTTGATCCCGCTGCCGCTCTTCAGATCAGTCGCCCTGGGCGCGGCTGCTGTTCTAGCCGTATCGGTGCTGCTGGCATTGACGCTGCTGCCCGCCCTGCTGACGCTCCTGACGCCTTGCCTTAGATCGGCATCAAATCCGCGCTCCCAATTGCAAACTTCCAATCTATGGCCTCTATGGGCTGCCTTTGTCATGCGCAGGCCAGTTGTTCTGAGCATTCTGGCTTCATTGCTGCTCATTATTTTATTTATGCCATTAACTAAATTGAAGATTGCCATACCTGATGCCTCTTCCTTGCCACAGCAATATGCCTCTCGCAGCGCTTACCAGACCTTCGAATTTCATTTCGGATTACCAGGAGCCTCTCAAATTTATATGCTGGCTAATGTAAGCGGAGCGGAATGGTCTGGCCTTGGCGAAAAGGAGAGAGAAGTCCACTCTGTGATGCAAAGGTTAACAGGCGATCCCTTCGTAGCGGAGGTTAATGCCGTCCCTTCCCCCGTCGTACCAAGATTGCGCGAACAGCAGGGAAGTTCCACTCGTCCGCAGGATATAGGGGAGCAGCGGATGCTTCTGCACGCTATTCTTAAAGACAGCGCGTCCTCAGAGGCGGCCAGGAGCTGGGTCAGGGAGTTGGCGCGGGAGGTGCAAGCAGGCAAGGTGCAATGGCTGATTGGTGGAGAGCCTAAGTATCAGCAGGAAGTGTTTGATGCCATATTTAACAACATTAAATATGCCGGGATGTTTATATTTGCCGCCAATTTTATGCTGCTCGCAATCGCTTTTCACTCTATCGTTATACCGATTAAGACAATCGTGATGAATATGCTCAGTCTAGGCGCATCCTTTGGCATTCTGGCGTGGATATTCGAAGAGGGGATAGGAGGATTCGAGAGGAGTCCTGTCGCCATTATGATCCCTGTTTTTATATTCGGGCTTGTGTTTGGCATCAGTATGGATTACGGGGTGTTTCTGCTGTCGCGAATCTATGAGGCGCATCGGAAGACGGGCGATAATGAATATGCGGTAATGGCCGGATTATCGTCAACAAGCCGGATTATCACGTCTGCTGCAGCGATCCTGATTGCAGTTACGGCGCCATTCGCGCTTGGCGAGGTGGCAGGAGTCAAGCAGCTAGGGATCGGGATCGCTGCAGCGATCTTGATTGATGCGACGATTATTAGACTCGTGCTGGTACCGTCGTTCATGAAATGGCTCGGCCGTTGGAACTGGTGGGTGCCATGGGAGAGAACGAAATAATTGCGGCATAAGGAGATCAGATTGTCCTAATGACTGACAACAGTTCTTCGCATCATTTCTCTTCTCTCAAAGCCGAATTGCTCATATAAGCCGTGCGCATCCCGGGTACCCAGAAGCATATTGGTATGGCGAACATCGGGATGCTCCAGCAGGTACTGCATGAGCCACTTGCCGAGCCCTTTGCCCCGGTGGTCCGGATGAATAATGACATCACATATCCATGAGATTGTCGCGCGGTCTGTAACGACCCGCATAAATCCAATTTGCCCCGATTCGTCAAAAATGCCGTAGCATAGCGAGCCCGCTATGCTCTCTTTGGTGCGCTCTATACTTCTCTCTGAAGCCCAGTAGCTGCTTTGCAGCAGCGTGTGAATCATGTTCAAATCCAGCAGCTGTTTGTCATCGCTGATCCGGTAAGGCAAGCTGTCATGCTTCCATTCCATCTGTATCCCTCCTGATATAGACTGTTCATTATGATTGCAAGTATAATAGTTACAGATACTTGAGGTAAATGTGAATTTAACTCTTCTGTACCTGTACAGAAGAGGGGGAGGGGGCGGCTAAAATGAACAAATACGAGCATGTGAAGCGTTATATTAAAGACCAGCTGCAGTCGAATGCCATTAAGCCCGGAGCGAAGCTGATGTCGATACGGGAGATATCTAGCCAGTTTGCTTGCAGCAAAAATACTGTCATTCGGGCTTATGATGATTTGGAGAAGGAGCATCTCATTTATTCGGTTCCCAAGAGCGGCTACTATGCGGTGCAGGGTGCTGCCTCCGATGTGCAAGCCACTGCCGGACTCATTGATTTCTCGTCCGCTGCCCCGGATCCAGAGGTGATGCCTTACGAGGATTTCCAGCATTGTCTTAACCGTGCCATTGCACTCTATCAAGATCAATTATTCTCTTATACAGATCCGCAAGGCTTCTTGACTCTCCGGCAATCGCTGGCAAAGCATCTGGCCGACTCGCAAATATTCGCCCGTCCGGAGCATATCTGCGTCGTTTCAGGCTCGCAGCAAGCGCTGCATCTGGCGAATGTGATGCCATTCCCTAATGGCAAATCTACTGTTCTTGTCGAACAGCCGGCTTATTCCGGCATGCTTCGATCTCTGGAGCTGCTGCATATTAAAGCAGTCGGAATTGCCCGCACGAAGGATGGCGTTGACCTGGAAGAGCTGGAGAGACATTTTCGCAACAATAACATCAAGTTTTTCTATACTGTATCGCGCTATCATAATCCAACAGGATGGAGCTATACCCAGGAGCAGAAGAAGCAAATCGCCAGACTGGCAAGCAAATATGATGTTTATATTGTGGAAGATGACTACCTGGGAGATTTGGAAATCGACCGGAAGGCCGATCCCATCTATAGTTATGACACAACAGGCCATGTGATCTATACGAGAAGCTTCTCTAAAGTGATGCTGCCCGGCCTGCGGCTTGCACTGGCTGTCCTGCCCAAGCGGCTGATCGAGACATTTACGTTGTTCAAATCATCCAATGACCTCAGCACAGCGGCATTATCACAAGCGGCACTGGAAATCTATTTGAACAGCGGCATGTTTGACCGGCATGTCACTCATATGCGCAGCCGGTATCGGGAACGGATGAAAGTGCTGCAGGACGCAAGCCTGCGTTACCTTGCTCCGCGTATTCAAGTTGATGCTCCGCAAGGTGGCATATTCTGCTCCATCACGCTTCCTGACGGAATTGACGCATGGGAGATAGCGGCAGCTCTAAGGCAGCAGGAGGTGCTCGTTACACCCTCGGACAGATTCTACTTGCCAGCCTTCCCTAGCGAAAATGCGTTAAGAGTCAGTGTCATCCGAACAGATGATCAGCAGATCCACAACGGTATCCGCCGGATTGCCGAAGCAGCAGACCGGTTAGCGGAAGTGGCGGCTTCCGGCCAAATGCGTTCTGCAAGGGAATGGCACTCAAGCAGAAATGCGATGATGTAAGAGGTGTTGCAATTTGTATAAAACTATCTTTTCAAGTAATATATTCATAATTGAGCTGCGAGTTCTGCATGCGCGGCTAGCGAAGCGATGGAGCACGGTTTTATTACCGCGTTGCCGCAAGCTGGCAGTGACATAGGAGGAGAGGTGAGAGATGGACAGATGGGCTTACAAGACTGTGAAGTATAAGACAGGCGGGTTTCTCGGCGGTAAGATTAAAGAGGATGAATTCGAAGAGTTGCTAAATAGCTACGGTTTTGAAGGCTGGGAATTGATCTCTTGTTTCGACACAAGCGTTTATCAAGGCCAATCCAGGGATATCGTAGCGGTTTTCAAACGTAAAGTTTAATCATGAAGATGGGGGACACTGCAATGGAGATTACATACCGTGAAACAACGGCTATACTGCCTGAGGATCTTGCGCGAGTATTTGCAAAGTCCGGCATCAGCAGACCGTATGAGGATCTGGAAAGACTGAAGCGGATGATTGCGAATGCGGATATTATTATATCGGCCTGGGATGGGGACAAGCTGGTTGGTATTGCCCGGGCATTGACGGATTACTCGTACTGCTGCTACTTATCCGACCTGGCTGTCGACGGGGATTACCAGAGGTCAGGAATCGGCAATGAGCTCGTCAAGCGTGTCCAGGCACGAATCGGGGAGGAATGCTCGCTTATTCTATTGTCAGCGCCCCAGGCATTGGATTATTACCCGAAGATTGGATTCACCAGAACGGATGCAGGCTTTGTCATTCGTAGAAGCCGGTAATCTGCATCTATAAGCCAGCGATTGAGCGAATGGCATTACTTCTTGGAAGGCCGGAAGAAAGCCTGCGAAAGGGCAGGGATTTCGGGCAATAGTGGCAGTAAGAGACGAAGTGCCTGCGAAAGTGCAGGAATATATGGCGGAATTAGCCGACAGGGGCCAATACGGTGAAAATACCTGCGCATTAGCAGGCATTTCGTTCCCAGCAGTCTCAGAACGAGAGAAAACCTGCGCGTTGGCAGGCATTCGGCTTTTTGACGGCTTCGATAGCAGTGGTCAGGCAGGGACGAGTGAATGCCTGCGAAAGGGCAGAGATTTCGGGCAATAGTGGCAGTAAGAGACGAAGTGCCTGCGAAAGTGCAGGAATATATGGCGGAATTGGCCGACAGGGGCCAATACGGCGAAAATGCCTGCGCGTTGGCAGGCATTTCGTTCCCAGCAGTCTCAGAACGAGAGAAAGCCTGCGCGTTGGCAGGCTTTCGGCTTTTTGACGGCTTCGATAGCAGTGATCAGGCAGGGACGAGTGAATGCTTGCGAAAGGGCAGGGATTTCGGGCAATAGTGGCAGTAGGAGACGAAGTGCCTGCGAAAGTGCAGGATTATATGGCGGAATTGGCCGACAGGGGCCAATTCGGCGAAAATGCCTGCGCGTTGGCAGGCATTTCGTTCCCAGCAGTCTCAGAACGAGAGAAAGCCTGCGCATTGGCAGGCATTCGGCTTTTGGACGGCTCCGAAAACAGTGGTCAGGCAGGGACGAGTGAATGCCTGCGAAAGGGCAGGGATTTCGGGCAATAGTGGCAGTAAGAGACGAAGTACCTGCGAAAGTGCAGGAATATATGGCGGAATTGGCCGACAGGGGCAATACGGCGAAAATGCCTGCGCGTTGGCAGGCATTTTGTTCCCAGCAGTCTCAGAACGAGAGAAAGCCTGCGCATTGGCAGGCTTTCGGCTTTCGACGGCTTCGATAGCAGTGATCAGGCTGGGGAACGAGAGAAAACCTGCGGCGTAGGTGCATTGGCAGGAATTCGGTCATCGACAGCTCAAGCCTGCATTGTCGCAGGCAGGCATTCGGTCATCGACGGCTCAGCCTGCATCTTTGCATTTGCGCATTGTCGCATTGTTGCATTGTCGCATCTTCGCAACAATGCTCATCTGCTCGTCGGCTCGTTTCTTCAAGAGCTTTGGCTGCTGCTCTTGTTGCTGGGCCCTCTGATCCACATGATGATCATAAGAATCGTCGGTATAAAGAGAATATAGATCGGATTAAGCATGTATTTCTTCGCAATCGTTTCGCCGATCTCAACATGTGTCTGCCAGTTGGGCGGGATGAACGTCAAAGAGTAGATGATCGCTCCAACGGGAAGGGCAAACTTCCGGTATTCGGTTTGGAACAGCTGGGAGAGTCCGAGAACTGCGGCCAGAAACCACAAGGTGGACTTGATGAATATGCCCGCATAGAAGAGCAGTATGACGAACGCATCGAACCGCTCCAGAATGTTGGCGATCTGGATCAGCTGCACAGATTGGAGCAGGGGGATCGAGGAGATGTCCGGCAATGCCGGGCCAAGCACCATCAGATTGATCATATTCGTAATAAGGATGACGATTCCGGATACAACAAAGGACAGAACCGTCGTCTTGACGAGCAGCGTCTTCTCGCTCAGATAGTTCCAGAACATGAGGAATATGATCATTTGACCGTAGGGGAACCAGACATAACCCGACAGGCTCTCCTTAATGACGGGCTGAATGCCATTCTCAAGAACAGGCAGAATATGGTCAAATACGATAATGCCTGAAATCAAATACATAGCGAACAGGACAAAATAAAAGAACAATACGCCCCAAACAATAAATTCAGCAACACGGAAGAAGACCTCCATTCCTTTGTAGATCGAATAGATGGTCAGGGAAAGAATGATGATCATAATCAGGGAGATCGGCGTCCGGGGGAGTATCGTCATTATGGTAAGATCTCCGAAGTCACGCAAATTCCGCATCGACTCATAAGCAAATACAGAGACATAGAACAGCAGCAGAAAACGCCCGATCCACGGACCGAAATAATGCATGAACAGTCCGCTAAGATTCATCTCCGGTTCTCTTCGCTGGATGTACAGGAACATGGTCAGCAGAATCGATCCCAGCAGCATGCTGACTACGACGACCAGCCAGGCGTCCTGCTTGGCCTTGCTCCCGATCTCGAATAGCGGAGTGCTTCCAATCTGGAATAAAATGATCATCGCGCCCAATTGAAATTTGCTGATCCGCTCCATTTTACAGCCTCCTTCGTCATTTTTCCGTTAGCATATTGAAGGTGTCGTTAATCATTCCGGCTCGACGGATTTTGACTGCGACGGTTACATCCATCGTGATATTTGCAAACTCCTGATCCCAGTTCCTCGAGAGCTTCTTCCACTCCTTGGGATAGGCCTTGTGAAAGGCATCCCCGAACCCCAGCGCATCTGCCTTCAACTCCTTCAGTTTGAGGAAGGTATGCACCACATCCTCTTTGATCGCATTCTCAATCGGCTTCTTCAGAAGATTAAGAGCTTTCGATTTTTTCAGCTCCAGCTTGCATGCGGTTTCTTTCAAATTGCCCTTCACTTTAATGTGGATGGACATGAACAAACGGCCATCCTTAATCCGCGGCTTCAATTGGGAATGCGTCTTCTCGACATAGAAGCCGGACAGTTGATCCTTGCGTGCTTCACCATTGCAGTAAAAGGGGATGTCAGTGCTTCGGAGCACATTCGTAATCCAGGGTATGCCCAAGCTGTCTGCCCGGCTTATCCAGCCCTTGAACTTGTCTCCCTTGAATACAGCGACCCTGTCCAATTTCAGTTTGCCTTCGACCTTGGTTGTTTTCAGAGCGTCCAATGATTGCTGCTTTGAACTATCCCCGATAATTTTGAGCTCGCGCATAGTCGCGCTTGCAGTAGGGTTCGCTAGCGTAAGCATGACTTGATACATCTTGGACAACGCCATTTTGGGCTGATCATCCAGCCGGTCGTTAATCAAATTCGAAATCGCATTTCCGGGAATGGTCTCAAGCGGCACAAGCACCTGCAGGTAAGGCTTGGCTTCCCCGTCCGTAATGAGAATATTGACATTCTCCCTCGCTTGATTGTTGCGCAAGTAATAGTCCATGAGCAGATTGATGCCATGCTGGGCTACCCGCTTGCTAATAATCAACACACGATTGTGGGAGTAGAACAGATGCCTGGGCGTTTCCAGATCGCACTTCTGGAGTGCCTCCAGAATCGTGCTGCCCTTCATGGAGACGACGGTCACAGGGGAATGCGAGCCGTTCTTGCCGGCACCGCCCTGACTTGAATTTGCAATAATAATTTGAAAGGACACGACCCATTGATTATCCTCGGACAGGTCCAGGGAAGATGCGCTGATAATGCCCAGCCTGTTAAGCTCCACCCGGCTCCAGCAGCCAGTTTGCAAGCATACAAGAAGGATGATGGAGGCCAGAGTCAGCGATCGCCTCATATCATCATCTCCTTTTTTGACGTCTGTAATTATTTTTGGCGAATAGACGAGGACGCGTATTCATCAGCTTCCAGGGCACCCTTACAATCGTATCTTTAATGTTGCTGGGTATGAATGGAGATATTGGCGTCAGATAAGGAATACCGAAGGAGCGAATAGATGACAGATGGATCAGGAGGAAGAAAATTCCTGACATGATCCCGAATAAGCCCAGCGTTGCAGCAAGCATCATGAGCATGAAGCGGATTAAGCGTGCGGCAACCGCAACATTAGATGCCGGTATGACAAAGCTGGATATAGCGGTGAAGGATACGACGATTACCATAGCCGCAGATACAAGACCAGCATCTACTGCAGCTTGTCCCAATACGAGCGCTCCTACAATCGATATAGCAGAGCCGATAGCACGCGGCATGCGGACCCCGGCTTCCCGCAATATTTCGAAAGTGACCTCCATCAGCAGCGCTTCATAGAATGCCGGCAGAGGAACGCCCTCACGCTGTGCCGCCAGGCCGATAAGAAGAGTTGTGGGCACCATCTCCTGATGAAAGGTCGTAATCGCCAAATAAAGCGATGGCAGAAGCATGGATACCGCAAATGAGCCTAAGCGCAGAATGCGGAGAAAGGTCGATATATCAAACCGTTGATAATAGTCCTCGCTTGCACTAAAGAACTTGAAGAAGGTAACGGGGAGGATGAGAGCAAATGGTGTGCCGTCTACAAGAAGAGCCACCTGGCCTTCAAGGATCGAGGCCGCGACACTATCAGGGCGTTCTGTATTGATAATGGTCGGAAACGGCGTGAAGGTCTTGTCCTGAATGAACTCTTCCAAATAGCAGCTGTCCAGTATGCTATCTGTCTTGATGCGGTCAAGTCTCTCAAGCACTTCGGTTACAACATCGTCATTGGCTGTCCCTTTCAGATACATGATACAGACATCCGTTTGTGTTTCCGTTCCGATTCGCCGGTCGATTTTCCACAAATTTTTGCTTTTGATCTTGCGGCGCAGCAGGGCAACATTGATGCCGATATTCTCGGTAAAGCCTTCCTTGGGTCCCCGAATAACAGTTTGTGAGGAGGGCTCTTCGACACTTCTTTGCTCCCATTTGGCCGTGCTTGCAGAAATCCCCTGATTCCAGCCATCTCCGAGAATAACAGTGTTGCCGTTATGAATAGTCAGTATGAAAGCATCCCATCGCAGTATTTCGCTGGCTGCGCATATGGAAACAACCTGATCCCTGACCGTGCGGAAATGATCGACGCTTGCCTTGGCTGTATTCTCGTTCGTGCGTCCGGACAACATAATCGGCTTCATAATATTATCGTTAATCATCGCTGAGTCAGTCAGCCCATTAATATAGATAACCGCCATGGGCAAACCGCCCGCGCCTTGAAAGGTGCGGATAATGATATCGGAGCTGTTTCCCGTTAATGATTTGAGCGTCTCGATATTATGCTGAAGACTTCGCGAGAGCAGTTCGGATTGGCTCATTCGTCTCATCCACCCTGAATGTATGATCTATTACGCTTCATGTTCCCCCGCGAAGAGCCGTATTATGCACATTGTTCCTTTTATTGCCGTGCATACTTCTATAGGCATGGAACACAATGAAGGCAATACATATAAAAAGGTGTGAGTACAAATGGCGGCTCCCGGACGAATTGGATGTGCTGTATGGCTGTTGGCCCTTTTACTTCTATCGGGATGTAGTGGCGGCAATAAGGAAGAGAAGGAAAGGGATCTCCTTCATATTCAGTCCGAGGAAGGAACTCATGCGAAGAAGGTCATTCTGATTCTCGTGGATTCCCTCATGTATGAGGCGATAGACAGGGGCATAGCGCAGCAGAAGCTGCCTACATTAAAGTATCTCATTGACAATGGCCAGTACTACAAGGATATCGTCAGCTCATTTCCAACAATGTCCGTTACGATCGACAGCTCCTTAATGACCGGAACCTATCCGGACCAGCATCACATTCCCGGACTGGCCTGGTATAATGCCGACACGGAGAAAGACATTAATTACGGCACAGGTCCGATGGAAATTATGAGAAAGGGAGTGAAGGATGTAGTATGGGACGGGCTGCTTCATTTGAACAGCCGGGATCTAAGTCCCGCCGTCTCTACGATCTATGAGGAGCTGAGCAGGAAGGGGCTCAAGAGTGGTTCTATTAATGGACTAATTTATCGCGGGCCGGTGGAGCATACGATAGAGATCCCGGCATGGCTCGGCAAAACGGTATCATTGCCGGAATCGCTCACCGTCAAGGGGCCGGATTATCTGTCCTTCGGGTCGTTATCGAATCCGCTTGACGGGTTGAAGCAGCTGCCTGACTCGCTTGCCAATCGAATGGGATTTAACAATGAGTTCGCTGTTGAAACAGCGGCCTACTTAATCCGCAACAATAAGCTGCCTGATTTTCTGTATGTTTATCTGCCTGATCTCGACCAGGAGCTTCATAAGAAGGGACCCTCATCGATGAAAGGTCTGGTGAAGCTGGATAAGCAGCTGCACGATCTGCTGCAAGCGTTCGGTTCTCCAGACAAAGCGAGGAGCCAGGCGACAGTTATGATTGTTGGCGATAGCGGCATGAGCCAGCTGCGGCCTGCAAGGGAACACTCCGTTATTGAGTTGACCACCCTGTATAGCGGCTATAGCAGCCTCCGGCCTGGTGACCGGGTGACAAAGGATACGGAGCTTGTGTTCGCCGTCAATGAAACGATGGCTTATGTGTATAAGCTTCATACAAAGGCGTCCATGCGCCAGCTGGCAGATGTGGTTGAAGCGGATCAACGTGTCGATCTCATTGCATGGAAGGAGGACGGATGGATCCATGTGACGAAAGGAGGAGCTCAGACGGCATTTCAATACAAGCCGGGAGGGAAAATCGTTGACCAGTACGGTCAAGCATGGACTGTCAGTGGAGATGCAGCGCTGCTGGATATGCATATGAAACGTGAGAATAACGGGCTGCGCTACGGTCAATACCCTGATGCGCTAAGACGGATATACGGCGCTTTAACATCGCATAAAGGACAGTTTCTCGTTGTCACCGCCAAAGAGGGCTATGAGCTTAAAGGGCACAGCTCGCCAACGCATGAGGGAGGAGGCGGACATGGTTCCCTCCATGAGACCGAATCATTAATCCCATTCATTGTTTGGGGAGCTGAGGAGAAGCTTGCTTCCAGGCGTGTCGTTGATATTAAAGCCTATATAGAGCGTATTCTGATGCATCCGTAGTCACGGAGTGCCTCCTGCTCCTGCTTTTGGTATGATAGGTTTAGCGGCAGTTGGAAGGAGTTGCATAATTGAAGCCTATGAGAAAAATTATGTTCACCGGAGGCGGATCAGCGGGTCATGTTACGGTCAATATCGCCCTGATTCCCCGGTTTCTTGAAGAGGGCTGGTCAGTCGATTATATCGGCTCCGAGCATGGCATAGAGCGCGAGCTTGTCTCCTCTATTGCCAATGTAGCCTATCATCCGATTGCAACAGGCAAATTGAGAAGATATATGGACTGGCAGAACGTGAAGGACCCGTTCAAAGTAATGAAGGGTGTGCTGCAGGCTTATCGACTGATTCGCAGAGGAAAGCCGAGCGTTATTTTCTCCAAAGGAGGCTTTGTTTCTGTACCTGTTGTATTGGCAGCTTGGCTAAACAAGGTTCCTGTTATAATTCATGAATCTGATCTTACGCCGGGGCTTGCGAATGTCATCTCGATTCCGTTTGCTGCGGGTGTCTGCACGACTTTTCCGGAGACAGCGGAACACTTGAAGCGAGACAAATGCCATTATGTGGGCGCAATTATTCGCGAGGAAATCAGCCGCGGAGATGCAGAGAGGGGAAGGGCGTTCTGTGGCTTCTCGGAGAGGAAGCCTGTTGTGCTTATTATGGGCGGCAGTCTCGGAGCACGCTCGATTAATGAGTCGGTCAGGCAAGCGCTGCCTGCTCTTGCCCGGCAGTTCCAGATTGTCCATCTATGCGGCAAAGGGGGAATCGATGCTTCAATCTCTCATCCTGGCTATATGCAATTTGAATATATTCATGAAGGGCTGCAGGATGTACTGGCTATGAGTGATCTCGTTATATCGCGGGCCGGGTCCAATTCGATCTTTGAATTTCTATCGCTGAGCAAGCCGATGCTCTTAATTCCATTATCGAAGGAGCAGAGCCGGGGAGATCAGCTGCTGAATGCCCGATCCTTCGAAAAATCCGGTTTCTGTGAAGTGCTGTACGAGGAACAGTTAACAGGGGAAGCATTGGTTTCTGCTCTCAAGCAGCTTTATGACAGCCGCCATTATTATATTGACAACATGAGAAAGAGAGAAGCCCGAGATGCGCTTCCGGCCGTGTATGAATTGATATCGAAAGCGGCAAAGAAGAGCAAATAGTGTCTATTGTGATGGATGGGTTGACTCTCTTATCGAAATAGGCAAAATTAATGCTTTACTTTTCGGTTTTCTGTTATATAATGATGGACGAAAGAACTATAATACCTAAACCTGCCAGAGGCGCTGGATCACTTTCATGTGATCCGCGCCTCTTTTTGCATGGAATAAGGGCCATTAAAGGAGAGAGCTGTATGCTAGAGAATCCGGGATTACGTTCCCAAGACCGTTATATTATTATTCAGGCCGATGATTATGGTATCTCACCGCATGCGAATGAGGGGATTCAGGACATGTTTCTCAGCCGTTCCATCACTTCGGCATCTATTATGATGCCCTGTTCCTGGGCAGCGGAGGCGGCTGCTTTCTGTAAGCGCAACGCGCATGTCAATGCTGGAATTCACCTTACCCTCTGCAGTTCCGGCGACGCGGGATACAGACCTGTGTTCCAAGGGCATCGGGCGGGAAGTGTGATGAATAGGAATGGATTTCTGCCCCGTGAGATGTATACGATTGAGCGGTATGCTGATGCAATGGAAGTGAAGGCTGAATTAGATGCGCAAATTCAATCTGCCATTGCACTGGGGGTTGACCCGACACATCTGGATACCCATGCCGGCTGTTTGATGGGCTTCGCGGTCGGGAGAGATTTTCTGGAGCTTGCTTTTGAATTGTGCGAGCAGTACGGCCTGCCGTTTAATCTTCCGAGGAGAATCGTATCGCAGCCGTTCTTCAGCAAGGAACAGAGGCATCTATTCCAACAGCGGATCGCTGAAGCCGATCGTCGCGGCATTATGCTGATTGATCATATCATCGCACTCCCGTATGAGCTGGAAGACGGAGAGGAGTACGGTCGTTTCAAAGTGAGAATGGAGCAGGAGATCAGGGCGACAGAGCCGGGCATTACGCAAATTTTGCTTCATCCGGCGCTATTCTCGGCTCATGCAAGAGCTGCGACCCCGCACGCGGAAAAGAGGGAATGGGAACATAGACTTTTCAGCGATCCGCAGATCAAGGAACTGTTCGATCAGGAGAACATCCGGCTCCTATCATGGAGAGAGCTAAGGGATGCGCAAAGATCAATGAAAGGGATATAAGGATGTTCGGAGAGGAACAATTGACAACATTCATTAATATAGATATTATAGACATATAAAGTCTTTAATTAGTGAATGAGGATCAGCCAAAAGCGTGAATGCAGTGGAAACAATAGATACCCAAATAAAGGAGTGAGTGGCATGGTTTACGATTGTGTAATTATTGGCGGAGGGCCTGCCGGTCTGAATGCAGCTTTAGTACTTGGAAGAGCGAGGAGAAGCACTCTATTGATCGACAGCAGCAAGCCCCGCAATGCCGTCACGCATGCTTCGCATGGCTTTATTACAAGGGATGGTGTCAAGCCGGCTGAATTTCGGGCTATTGCGCATGAAGAGCTGTCCCAATATCCGACCGTACGACGTCTTGAAGGGGAGGTTGCGGGACTCTCCAGCACAGAATCCGGCTTCCAGGTCGAAACGGCAGAAGGAGAGAAGTTTGCTGCTGGCAAGCTCATTCTGGCCACAGGCTTGAAGGAAACGTTTCCCGCAATTGAAGGCTTTCATGACTTTTATGGCAAAAGCTTGTTTAACTGCCCCTATTGTGACGGGTGGGAGCTGAAGGACAAGCCGCTTGTTCTGGTTACGGAGAGCAACCGCGCCTTGCATATGGTCAAGACCGTATATAACTGGAGCCGGGATCTCGTTTTATGCACGAATGGGCATTCTATTATTACGGATGAGCAGCAGAGGGTGCTGTCAGGCAAGGGGATCAGAGTCATAACTGAGCCTATCGCAGCTTTTCTTGGAGAAGAAGGACGATTGGCGGAAGTGCGCTTTGCAGGCGGAAGCTCGATTGCAAGAGAGGGCGGCTTCGTCACTCCGCAATTCTCGCAGACAACCTCCTTTGGTGAGCAACTGGGCTGTGAAAGGAATGAGATGGGCGGTATAGTGACAGATTCCTTTGGCAGAACGAGCGTGAAAGGAGTCTACGCAGCGGGAGATACAGCTGTCATCACGCCATCCCAATTGATTATTGCGGCAGCCGAGGGCAGTCGTTCTGCAATCGGCGTCAATACGGATCTAACGGAGGAAGCATGGGAGGATCTGGCTCTATAGCCGATGCCTTGCAGTACGGTTGTCTTGACTATAATTGGAACTCCGTTATAATCGCAGATGAGGGAGTGATTATAACGTTGTTGGCAGTAATGAAACGAAATGAGTTTGACACGATGGATGACCGTGGGCTTTGTTCGGCTTGCTTCGCGCCCTTGATCGGCGAGTTCAAGAACATCCGGGTCGGCGGGGGAGACGAGAGGGCGTTCTATGACAGTCTTACAGACGGTCAACAGGCATTATTTATGTTCCGGATCTACTACGATCATGTCATTCATTCGCCGGAGGACTTGTATTGGCGCAGTGCCTATTACCATGCACAGCCTGTCATCTGGTCTTCGTTGAAGAACACGCTGCCCCTTATTGGGGAACAGGGGATTCTGCAGCTTGCAGAGGAGATAGAAGGATTTCTCGCCGAGAGGAATTATGCAAGAAGCCTGGACAGCTTCGCTGCCACGATTCAGGATCTTGGGCGTGATGCGGAATTGCTGGCGTCCTTCAACGCTTTCTATGTCCAGCTTCAGCAGGCTACTTCCGATTCGTTCAATCGTCTTGCCGAATATATTCGCAGACATGCCGATGATTTTATACAACTGACTAATGAATCCTATTAAATGCAGAACAGCCCGCGAGAGCGGGTTTTTTGTATTCGCCTTCTGCCGTTTCGCATGTTTCGCCTAATGGGAACCGAAATTTCCAAAGAGACTTTCGGGACAGCCCTCATTCCTATTCTTATAAGGCAGGTACTGGTCATGCTCAATATTTTACGTGTCAATGGATTTCATAATAAGAGCATTTTCTTTTTAGGGGAATGTGAGGAAAAAGCGTTGGATTTCTCTGGACTGCTTTACAATGGGGCATTCTATTGTGCCTGGTTTTCGCATGAAAAAGCTTTAATGCACATTCATAGGGTAGAATTCGGTCATGTGCAGTCATCTCAAATTACTGTATCACTAACAGATGTTCTGGGGAATTCAACCGTGTATCGAACAGAAATGCGAGGGATCGATGATCGTTATTGCCTGGTTGGCTGTTCGACTTCGAACACGTATGAGACAACAGATGTGCTGCTTATTGATTTTGAAGACAACACATATACCAAGGTTGCACCTGATTTTGGCATCGACACCTTACTGAGAATCGAAAGAATAATGACGATAAAAAGTACTCCACTTACTCCAAGAAAAGAAGAAATTGTACTCCTAACAGGTGGATTTCACTTGAGAGAAAAATACGGGTTTTGGGAAAACAGGGAACGCAGGCGGGGCCTAGAGGACAAGTTAATGGAATATGTGGTGATTTTCGAGAGAGACAGCTTTTTTCACAGGTTAAAATCAGGACTGCCCCTTGAAGTGATGGACAAGCAAATTATAGAGAGATGTCCTTTGCATAAGTCGATTATTTTACACGACGGCAATGGAACAACAATAAACTACACGGTAATAGACTTTGGGTAGCGTCAAGAAGTTTGTGTAAGCTTGTAGATATACCCATCGGGTAAGTGTTGGTGGGGGGCGGAGGACTCCGCCCCCCACCACATTGTTTTAACTTTCGATCCGAGGATCCGACTGAACAGAATCCGAGGAATAGCGCTTTTCAAACATCTCATTAAGTTTTTGTTTGACAACGGGATCGCCAAAACCTGGGATGACACGGTTCTCAAAACGTTCGTTGTAGGCGATGGTGTCCAAGTATACAATTTTTTCT
>NZ_JAHZIJ010000001.1 GCF_019443105.1 Paenibacillus oenotherae | reverse complement strand
ACATACAACGCTCGTTCAGAAACCCCGCTTTTGTTCATAAAAAGTCGTGGCCCACTGCTTCTACGAGAATCCGTGTACAGCGAATTGCCGCTCTCTATAGGTAAGCTAACTCTTTGCAAAATTTCTGGGGAAATCGGCCGTTAAGGGGAAACGAAGATGAAATACCTGCGCTCTGGCAGGCATTTCGTCTTCATGGGGTCAGAAATGAGAAAAAAACGGCCGTTTCGCATGCTTCCCACTCGCATTACGCATTTCTCGGCGTTTGAAATGCTTGGTTCAGTAGAGGCTTTCTAACGGATAGGCTTAACGCTATAATGATGTTATGAACGAACTAATCCCAAGGCAAGAACATGCCCAGCAAACTAGAGAATTGAATAAATGGATGTACATCGTGCTTGCTGCAGCGCTGGCATTACGTGTCTACTATATCGTTACCAATACATTTCCGCCGCTGGAGGGAGATGCCTTTGGCTATGACAAGATGGCCAGGCAGTTTCTGGAGACCGGTGTGCTCGGATATTTGAAGACGACACCGAATGCTTTTGTTATGCCTGGGTTTCCTGTGCTGCTATCGTTGGTGTACCTTGTATTCGGAACGAATCTGATCTGGTTTCAACTCTTGCAAGTCATATTTAGTGTGATCACGATCGGTGTTGTATATAAAATCTCTCGAAAATTTATGAAGGAAAGCTATTGTTTGTTGTGTGCGGCAATTATGGCGATATATCCAAGCTTTATCTACGCCAATGGACTCTTGTTGACGGAGGTCAGCTTTACGCTTCTGACCGCCTTGTTCTTCTGGACTTTATTACTGGGTATTGAGAGCGGCCGCAGGTATCATTATGTATTAAGCGGAGTTTGTTTAGGATTGAGCGTCATGTTCAGACCAACGCTGGCTACGCTTATCATTCCGATCATCGTGTACTTTATCCTGATAATTCCCTCCAGGAAGCGAATCTATCAGGCGATTGTCTATGTAGGTCTGAGCTCATTCGTCATCGTATTGCCATGGTGGATCAGAAACTTTTTGCTGTATGGCGAAATTGTTCTATTCACGACATCCGGAGGCAACCCGCTTCTGTGGGGCGTGCATCCCTACCTGATCGGTGTGTTGGATACATTTGATGCTATCTATAAGTTGAACGCGGACGAGCTTGCACGCAATCGGCTGTGGTCGGCCAAGGCCAGGGAGATGTTTGCGGCGCAAATAGACAACGTACTATTTATCAAATGGTTTGTGTTTGGAAAGATGAATTTATTCTGGAAGCTGCCGTGGGTTGAGAATGGCGAGATTGCCCATCTATTGGAGAAGCTTAGGAATCCGCTGCATCTCGTTCTGGTTATTGGCGGTTGGATTGGCATTTGGCTTAGCGTCATTCGCAGAAGCCCGCTGCAATGGATCGCAGTTGTGGTGATTTCATATACGATTCTGCATCAAGTTATGCTGTCCATACCCAGATATGCTTTCCCGGTCATGCCTTATGTCATTGTTATGTTTGTCTATATGTTATCCTCTGTTAATGATCTGGTCAGGAAGAGGTTCGCCCGATGATGCGTAAAATTGGTTTAGTCCTTGCAACGATATGCGTGCTGATGGTAATGGGAGGTCTTCTGTTAAACCGGGACAAGGAAGAGCTTCGCTGGAAGCAGAGCGGAAGTGTAGAACTGACACATGACGTGTATACCAATTTGAATGAGTGGGCGGCATCCGGCATTGAGAAGAATGGAGAATGGATATCAACAAGCAATGATCCGATTCTGCTTAGTCCCCTCTTTGCGTTAGCGGATGCGAAGCAAACCTACCTTCATATGGAGATGGTCACCGGCAGCGACCGGGTTCAAGTGTTCTGGAGAGGGCAGAATGAGGGCTTTGCAGAAGAACGAAGCAAAGTGTTTAACAGCGACTCTGCCTTGGAAGTAATGATTGATGGAGATGTCGAACAGATCCGTATCGATCCGGCTGAACAGCCGGGCGTCAGCTTTACCGTTCATCAGGTCGATGTGAAGAAATACGAGTAGGGAGCTTAAAATGGATGCGTATGAGGAAGCCGCCAAACACAAGGGCTTTAATTGGGTTGGCGGCTTTTTTGTTCAGGCGCGGCGTTCAGTAGTTCGGCTGAATGTTATTGGATAGGCTTGAGTGATTCGACTTCGGATTCGGACAGACCACTTGCTTTGGCGATAACGGAAGCTTCAATTCCCATCGAGAGCATGTTTTTGGCGATAGCTATAGCTTTTGCATGTTCTCCTTCAGCCCGGCCCTTCTTCAGCCCTTTTTCCGTAGCCCATTCAATCATTGAAGCTTCGTCATGCAAATACTTTTGCCGCTCCTCATATAAACGTCGGGCTTCCCGATCCTGGCTGAGAAACTCCAGCGTATCCATTGCTTTCTTCAAAGTCGGTTCATTCATCTTCAGCACCTCCCAATTCGATTTGTCGGCCCCTTCAGGAACAGCAACCAATTAATCAAACCACCTTCTACCGGAACAGACTGATCATCCAGCTTGGAGAGTTCGATAAAATGAACTTCGATATCATCGCTCAGTTCAATACCCGTATGGTCTTCTCTTAGGTGGAATACGTTGTGATAACGCTCATTCGGAATAAATGAGTAATTCAAAATATTAATAGTAACGCATTTTTTAAGCTCTTTGTAAGTCTGCCCTTCCTGCAACTGGCTGGAGTATCGTTTGCTCCAGTAGTAAAGCGTACGCTTCTCGATATCGTATTTGTTGAAAAGCTGCATCTCGATATTGATCAATTTGCCTTCGGATGTCTTCGCCCATATGTCAAAAATGGACTGTTTATCGAGAGGGGCATCTTTTTCAGTGTACGGATTGAGCAGCACAATTTCTGTCAATGGCGGCTCGCCAGATTCGGCAAAGTGCGATTCAGGAAAGCAAGCAGCACATCTTTATTTTCCTCACTCCCAAAGATTCGTTTGAATACGAAATCATTCCGAGGGTCGAGCAATTCCGGCATCTGACAATCAACTCCATTTCTTCTTATTATACCATGCATGGGGTGCGTCTTTGTAGGTCAGCAGCTTCAGCCGAAAAAGCTTATTCCTATATTGTTGTGCTATGTCACTTTATGTTCCAACGCTCCCTGATTCTAATAATGACCTCGGGAATAACGAGCAGCAGCGCAATGGAGCTGTATATGCCGATTGTGTAGCTGACTGCATATTCGTAGCCGAAGCCGTTATGACAAAGAAAGGCTGTGAGATGAATCAGCATGTTCGTGAAGCAAAAGGCGTAACTTCGCATCATCCAGCTCCGGTGCCGGGATACCCGCTTCTTTTTAATTTGGACAAGCGCTGTAACGGTTATAAACAGCCAAATCATATTAAGCGCATTGAACCCCATACTGCTGATCTTCCCTCCTGTTGCGTAAGGGGCCATGTACCCGGAAGTCAGCACTACAGCAAGGACGGATATTAGATAAATATAGCCGTTTATACGATGGAACTTGCGGCTTTTCTCAAACAGAACTTTAGAAAAGTTGAGCAGCCCCGCCGCCATGGCGATGCAGGCAAATGCAACATGTATGTACATAACGTTTAACCATATTGGCAGCTTCAACTGACGGCTCAGTCCGGTTTTTTGACTTAGAAATTTCTCGGCTCCGGGATCAATAATATAATTGTTGACCAAGGCGTAAAGGATAAAAACAATCGAAATACAGGCTAAAACGCCGTATGGAATATTGCGTTTCTTCATCATATCCAAATCCTCCATATAGTCAGGAAACCCGCATTCCTGTTCAGTTAGATGACGGTACCCCTTCGGTACTGCAATGAAAGCATACCAATGAAAAATCTCGAACGAGGCTGTAAAAAAGTCACAAAACAATAAACAATTCATCACAAAATGAAAAGTTCCGTTTTCTATTCAGGAAAAATGATAAGCTTAATCTGTAATCATATTGGAATCATTCATGCAGGAACAATGATAGGCTTAAAGGTGGCGGTAATCATGAACGAATTAAAAACGATTTTGGTCGTGGATGATGACCAGAGTATCGTTGAACTGTTGAGGGATTTTCTGGAAAATGATAATTTCCAGGTGGAAATCGCGCGTGATGCCGCAGAAGCGCTTGCTGTCTTCCAGCAGCGTGCCATTCATTGCATGGTTGTTGACATTATGATGCCGGGAATAAACGGCTTTGAATTATGTCGGCGAATTCGCGCGGAGAGCAGCGTTCCTATTCTATTCCTGAGTGCGCGAAGCGACGATGTAGACAAGATTCGGGGACTGACGCTCGGCGGCGATGATTATATCGTCAAGACGGCTTCGCCTGGAGAGATTGTCGCCAGAGTGAAGGCTGTATTGCGACGTACCGGCTCTCAGCAGGAGACGGGCAGAGACATGCTGAATTATGGAGGCTTGCAAATAAACTTATCTGCGCGCGAAGTGTTTGCAGAAGGACAACGGATCTCGCTCACACCAAAGGAATTTGAACTGCTGCGGCTGTTCGCCGAGCATCCGGGACATGTTTTTTCTTACGATCAATTGCTAGACAAGTTTTGGGACGGCGTGGGCGATAAGCATACGATCCGGGTTCATCTTAGCCGGCTGCGCGAAAAAATCGAATCTGACCCGAATGCCCCCAAATTGTTGATTAACGTATGGGGCGTCGGATATCGGTTCGAGGGAGGATAATATGAGGACGCTTCGCATTCGCCGCTTTACGGTGCTTGGTTTATTGTTCATCTTTTCGCTGCCGTGGATATTTTTTGTTGCCGCACATTTTATGCAAACTAATACGTTAAGTCTTGGCGAGGATCAGCCGCAAGATACAAAGCTGAAGCAGCAACTGACCGGGATGATTCAACGGATTGAATCAGGCGCAGGCAGCTGGACCGATCCGAATTGGCAGAACCAATTGCAAATTCAATTGCGGGAAGCGAACATGGCTGCGGCTATTATGGACGCCTCGAATGAGGAGATATATCGATTCAAGCCAGAGCGCAGCCGAGCATGGTCGAAGTCAGAACAGTTCTCCATTATTGAGGACGGCAGGCTGCTTGGAAGAGTTGTCCTTTACATGCCGAATTCGAATTCAAATGCAGTTTCATTGATTGCGGCGTTTGCCGGACTATTGCTCGCTTTATTTATTGCAGGTGCCGGAATGCGAAGGTACATGCTTAAACCGCTCGACACAATGAGCATTGCCGCTCGGCAAATTGCTGCGGGCGATTGGAATGTCCAGCTGCCCTCGGCAAGAATTACAGAGATTGCCGAAGTGCGCGACGGTTTCAACATGATGGTGCAGGGACTTCGACTGTCACATCAGAAACAAGCGGAGCTTGAGGAAGAACGCCGCTTCGTCATTGCTGCTGTCGCGCATGATTTAAGGACTCCATTATTTTCATTGCGAGGTTATTTGGACGGCATAGAGCAAGGAATAGCGCAATCACCGGAGAAATTGGCCAAGTATGTGGCGGTTTGCAAGGAAAAATCTGCGCAGCTGGACCTTCTGGTAGAGGAGCTGTTCACTTTTACAAAGATTGAATATTTGGAAGCAGAGCTTAGCGCAAGCGCGATAAACCTTAGAACGATATTGCAGAAGGCGATTGACAGCCTGAAACCATTAGCCGGGAAAAAGCAGATTTCATTGATCATGAATCATGCTGCAGAAGATTTCGAAATTGCCGGCGATGCGCACTTATTGGAGCGCGCTATGAACAATTTGTTGGATAACGCCGTGAGACATACACCACCCAATGGCAGGATAGAGGTTCAATGCTGCAGGGAAGATCATAAAGCGGTTTTCACCGTCATGGATACGGGGCCGGGTTTCACCGTAAAGGAGCTTCAACGCGTATTTGAACCGTTATATCGGGGAGAAGTGTCGAGAAATCGATCAACAGGCGGAGCGGGCCTCGGCCTGACCATTTCCCGGAGAATTATTAGGCGGCATGGAGGCGAGCTTATCGCAGCCAACCATTCGGAGCAAGGAGCGCTGCTGTCGGGGTGGCTCCCTTTGGCTATCTGTTGAACCCACAATTTATGTAGTATGATTAGGAAGACAGTCAAATTCAAGGAGTTGAATTTATGAAGGAAAGCGAGAGATTGGAGCAACTGGAGAGCCTGATGCTTGTTGGGCGGGGCCATGAGCTTCAATCCTTTGCCGCAATACTGGGTGATGAATCCTTCTCCCACAAAATCATTAATGTATACGGTACGGCAGGCATCGGCAAAAGCTTTCTGCTCGATGAGTTTCAGCGGCAGGCGCGAATGGCCGGTGCGTGCCCCATCGCAATCGATTGCGAGCATTTGGTTAAAACTCCTGAAGCATTGTGCAGAGCTATTCTGCAAGTGCTTGATCGATCCGCCGCGAATGCAAGTTCCGCTTCTGCTGACATCGCGGAACAGTGCATTCGAACGCTTAATGGGGCTATGCCGGAGCGAACCGTCCTTTTTATCGATGTGTACGAACAGCTGGCAGCTATGGACCACTGGCTCCGCGACTATTTTCTAAAGCAGCTCCATCGGAGCATTCTTATTGTTATTGCGGGCAGGCATCCTTTGTCTGAGCCATGGTTCGTCTCTCCCGTCTGGAGACAGTTTATTCATCGGATGCCGCTAGCTGAGCTTGACTATCAATCGGTGGAACGATATGCAGGCTGCAGCTCTATTAACGATAACGAGCGGATACAGCAAATATGGCGGCACTCTAAGGGCCATCCCCTGACGATGTCGCTGGTTACTTATATTAGCCAACAATTGGATATGAATGAAACGGATACGCCGCTTGAGGACTATGGAAGTTTACCGTACATCGTCAATCAATGGCTGCGCGAGGTTCCTGATGACAGTCAGCGTGCGCTGGTTGAGACGGCGGCTCTTCTCCGATTCTTCAATCAGGAAAGTCTCTCTTTCGTTATGGATCGCGATATTGCCTTGTCCGAGTTTCACCAGCTGATCCGTTGTTCATTCATACGGAAGGTGGACAATGGGTGGACGGTTCACGCTCTGATGCGGGAGTTGATCAACCGGGAGCTGTTGTCGAGATCCCCTGATCTGTTCGAGGACAGGCGAACTCGCGTGCTGCATTATTACTATGACAAGCTCCATCATGCTACAAATCCGCTTGCGGTAGAGCAAGAAGCGACCGAATTGCTGTATGTGATCGGAGATGCTGCCCTTCGCGCGTTCATCCATTGGTTTGACATGTCCCCTAGCCGCTTCAATCACGTGGGCACAGCCGATAAGAGCGAGATTGAGGCCTACATGCAGAGACGGCACAGCGAGGCAAAAGATATCAAGGTGGAGTTGAACGATCCGCATACGAACCGATGCTTCGACATTAGCATCACGGCGGAGGAGAGCGGCTATACGCTGCGGAACTTGAATCTGGACGCCTTAATGGCGCTCGACAGCGACGTCTTCTGGACAATGAAGGATCCATCAGGCGCTATGATCGGCCTGGCGGTCATTATCCCGATTAATCGGAGAACGCTGCCTTATTTGCAGCAAAGCATGCGCTCGGCGCCTTTTTTCAACGGCCTTGCACCCGAACAAACGAAAGCGATGGCGGTGCCGGAGACGATGCGTTCAGGCTGGTTTATCGAAACGATCGATACGCTTGACTTCGGCAATCCGATGCAGCAGGCGGCAACCGGCCATTTGCTGTATGCGATGATGCTGACGGGTGAACTGATTGTAGAGTCGCCTGCCCCGCTTCCATACTTCATCATGGCGCATGAAAGCCTGGGCTTCGAACGGGTTCAGAACGCTGTTCATTACGGCTATGACGGCGTCACGCCGACTCCGACGTTCGTATTCAATTGGAAAGGCGAGCAATTCATTCATTATATTCATCACATACTTAACCAGACGGAGCTTGGACGCAAGCTTCTGTCGGCTAAAGAAGCAGAAGAGCCTGCCCGTCATGCTGTTATGCCGAATGTCGATCCGATTCTTGCGCATCCCGAGCTGACGCCCCGGGAGAAGGATGTGGCCAAGCTTCTGGAGAAAGGGCTCACCAATGCCGAGATCGCTGCTGCTTTGTATGTGAGCGAAATTACAGTGAAGAAGCATATGACCTCGA
The DNA here is from genome assembly GCF_019443105.1 of Paenibacillus oenotherae. Lineage (GTDB taxonomy): Bacteria > Bacillota > Bacilli > Paenibacillales > Paenibacillaceae > Paenibacillus_Z > Paenibacillus_Z oenotherae. The sequence goes on along the minus strand of NZ_JAHZIJ010000001.1, from coordinate 993,423 downwards.
TGCTAGGCAAGCTGAACGCAAGCAATCGGACCCAATTGCTGAAGAAACTGCTGGAGCCCTCGCTATAAACCTGAAGGGGCTGTCCGGAAAGTCCTTTTTGGAAAGCTCAGCTCCTGCTTTAAGAAGTTGAACGATGTGGAATGCCTGCGATCATGGGACTGCCCGCGTACTCCTCGCCAGAGGACGATTCCATCATTCGAACACCGAGACAAGCGAGATGTGGGCTAGACGAAACATGCGAAACGGCAGTTTTTTTCGCATTTCTGACCCCATGAAGGTGAAATGCCTGCCAGAGCGCAGGAATTTCGCCCTCGCTTCCCCTTAACGGCCGATTTTTCCTCAAATTCATGCACGATCGCAGGAATTTTACCATAAAGGCGACTTGTAACCGAAATTCATGCACATTCGCAGGCTTCCTCTTCGTCACACTGCCTTCATAACAGTTGGGGAAGGGGCAGTCCCCCAAATACACTAAAGAGATATACAATAAAAAGATGCTTCCAGTCCCACTTTTTAGCTTTTTTAGTGGTTTTGGAGGCATCTTTTTACATCATTTTAGACTAACTCAGTGCATGCTATTGGACTTTTCGGACAGCCCCTTTTATGAGTTAACAAGCAGCGGGTAACGATGGGGTTAGCCCGGGCAGCCGTATGGTGGTTTAGGCAAGCCTAACCGATCCAGATTGCTGCACACAACGCGCTGCCAGTAGGCCAATTGATCGCTGAAATCTTTGGCTGCATGCTGTTGGACGATGCTCATCGATGCTGTAGCTGCAGCAACGGTCGGGTTGAATGACCAGTTCCAGTAGTCCGTACGGTCATAACGGCCGATCCACTTGCCGTCAACGCCGAACTTCTGCATGTTGGTTACGCCGATTACGGCGCCGTGCTGATTATGCAGCAGGATGAATACACCGCCCGTAAAGCCAGTCATCAGTACGTTGTTTTTCGTGCGGGTCATCACATCCATCTGTCCAGCAAGCGGTCCTGAGCGCTGCAGCGTTACATTCGTATACATGTTGCGTCCGCCGTCAGAGCTTTGCCACGATGATTGCTGCACCAGCGGCCCTTCACCTGTAAATGCGTTGATTGTCGAGACCGGGAATAGAACGAGCAGTGCCATGCAGGATAAAGTTATCATTGCCATTAAAGATTTGAATTTAGTTGTAATCATTATAATCCTCCTAGATATGTTTTCTTCATTTTATTGACCTTGCAGTTTACAAACAGCGCGTATCGACAGACATCACGACATCACGTTAATTCATGCGAAATGACCTCCTGCTTTCTTAAAGTTGCTGAACACATTAGTAAATATATAACAGGATAAAGGGAATGAATATTATACGAAGGTATACATAAAGGATAGTATCGGGTATATGGATGGCCTCATGCCAATGCTTCTTCGGTGTCCGGTAAAGCGCGCCGTCAATAGAACGATTTGATGAACCGCTCCCGCCCAAACATCACAAAATGATGCATTTTGCCCTCGATTCCGTTCCCTATTGGAAATGATGATATAATGAGGGCACCATACGCAAAGGGGAGAATGCTGATGCGGGGCTGGCTAGCTTTCTTCGTTCCCCATAAACTCAAATACCGGCTGTTTGCTGTGTTTGTCCTCGTCATTTTACTGCCTTTCAGCATATTGAACATTTACAACTACCAGAGAATCGAGACACTTGTGCAAAATAAAATTAGCGAGCAAAGCCATGAGCAGCTCGACAATTTGCATCGCACGCTGGAGGATCAGCTCAGCATCGCGTTTAAAACGCTTATTTTTCTGGAGCAGGACGCTGACGTACGCGATATTCTCCGGAATCCGGACAAGCGATCCGTGCTGGATAATAAAGCAGAGATGGAAAACAAGTTCAAAGGGCTGAACAACAGCTTTTTCCTATATAACCCTTCCGTGTATTTTACGCTGCTCGACGATCAAGGGCATGTCTATGCCTCTTACCAGCCCAGGTACACACTCGATTATGATCAAATATCATCGACTCCGTCGTTCGCCGAGATGAGAGAAAGCGGCGCTTCTTATTTCTGGGTCACCGATGACAACAATTATGTGTCGAGCGATATTTCCAAAAGTCCGACGCTATTGTCCCTCTATTCGGAACTTAAAGATAACCGGACCCGGACCTATGGCTGGGCGAGAGTCAGCATCGACTTTTCTTTCTGGTTCCAATCCGTCCTGCAGAAGCCGGCAAGCGATCAGACCTATTTTATTCTGTCGAGAAAAGGAGAAGTCATTGCCAAATCCGCTCTGGAAGCGAGTTTGTCACAGGAGGTCATCGGCGAGGTGAAGACTTCTCCGGCTAACGGTTACTGGACCGATAACGGCAATAACACGCTCGTCAACTACAGCTATTTGCCGTCATTGGACTGGTACATCGTGAATCAAATTCCGCTGGATGTCCTGTTTAAGGAAATCGAGAGCTTGAAGCAGCAATATTTTGTAACATTTTACGTCATTACGGCCGCTTTTATTGCTGTCGCATTTATGATTGCATATACGTTCACCAGACCGCTCTCCCATATGCAGGCCAAGATGAAGGACGCGGTGCGCAAGGATCTCAGAATCCGCTTGCCGGAGAAAAATTACAAGGGTGAAGTTCTGGAGCTGACGAGAACCTTTAATGCGATGATGGTCGATATGAACGGACTCGTTCACCGGCTCAAAGCAGAAGAAAGGCAGAGGGATGCCGTTCACTTCCAGATGCTGCTCGCTCAAGTCAATCCGCATTTTCTGCTTAATACGCTGAACACGATGAAGTGGATTGGAATGCGCAGCAAAAACGAGGATATTGTGGAAATATGTCTGTCGCTCGGCAAACTGCTGGAGACAAGCCTCAATTCCGACGTCGATCTCATTCATCTGAAGGATGAAATCGAGCTGACGAAAGCGTTTATTTATATCCAGCAGGTCAGATACAGCAATAGCTTCGAGGTGGAGTTCAGCTACGAGGAGGATATTCAGTATGCGCTGGTACCGAAGCTGAGCCTGCAGCCGCTTGTGGACAACGCCATCCGCCATGGCATTTCGCATCTGGACAGCGGGGGGCGGATTTATATCCGGATGGGGCTTGCCGACAAGAACTCAGCGCAGCTTGTGCTGGAGGTTGAGGATAACGGCATCGGCCTGGAGCAGTCAAGGCTGAACCAGGAGGCGGGCCGCAAGCGTCCGGGCATCGGGCTTGCCAATGTGCGCGAAAGGCTGCACCTGTTGTTTAAGGATAACGCGGCTCTGGAAACGATACCGCTCGAACAGGGGACGTTATGCCGCATGACCTTGCCATTTCTGTTGTCCGAGCCATACGCCAATAACGACCGATAACATCCAGTTACAGAAGAGGGGGATGTTTCATGTGGAAGGTCCTGCTTGTCGAAGACGAAACTTTTGTCCGCGAATCGGTGAAGGAAATTATTCAATGGGAGGACATGGGCTTCACGCTGACTGGCGAAGCGAGCAACGGGGAAGAGGCGCTGGAGATGATCCGCAAGCAACAGCCCGACCTCGTATTATGCGATATTGTCATGCCTAAGATGGACGGGCTTGAGCTTCTGAAGGAAACGAGGCGGGCCGGAATCGCCTCCAAGTTTGTTATGCTGACCTGCATGGGCGACTTCGAATCGATGAGGAAGGCGATGGAGTTTGGCGCATCCAACTATATTTTGAAGCTGTCGATGAGCGTCAAGGATCTGCGGGAGACGCTGGCCAAGATTAGCGCAGAGCTGTCCTCGTCCACTTCCAAGCCTGCGGCCATGTCAGCGGCCGAAGAGACCGCAGAGCGAATCACGCATCCCGAAGTGAAGAAGATCATCCTATATATCGATGAACATTACGATGAAGAAATCACGCTTGCGTCCTTATCGCGGCATGTCATGATGGGTGAAAATTACGTCAGCGCTTTGTTCAAGAAGAAAACCGGGGAGACGCTGATCCATTATTTGCACCGCATTCGCATCGAGAAGGCGATTGAGCTGCTGCTGACGAGCGATTTGCCCGTTAATCAGATCGGCCAAAACGTCGGGTTTATGAATGACAACTATTTCATCAAAATATTCAAGCGGATAACGGGAACGACGCCGAGCCAATACCGCAATGCCAAATAGAACGATTTGGTCCAGAATGAAACGGGAAAGCGCTTGCAAATTGCATATTTATGTTCCATGCAAAACGTAATTTTGTTACTTCTACAGCCCGCCGCTGTCTTGTTATCCTTGAGGTGCAGCACGAATTCAAGACATTCAAGGAGGTCGTCGATTGTGAGAAGAAAAAGATTATTCACCAGCATGGTTTCGCTCGTTCTTCTTATGGGGATATTGGCAGGGTGTACGGGCAACGGCAACAACGGCAATGCATCGAAGCCGGGAGAGCAGACTCCGTCCGCCGGCACAGGGGACCCGATCAAGCTGAAAATGTGGGGAGGCGTGCCGCCTGAATCGGGGCCGCAGGGAGTCATCGATGCCTGGAACAAGGAGCATCCCGAAATCCAAGTGGAATACGTGCGTTTCGTCAATGATGATGAAGGCAATCTGAAGCTGGATACGGCGATGATGACGGGACAGAATGTCGACCTCTTCGTCAACTATACGATTTCGCAAGCGGGGAAGCGGATGGAATCCGGCCTGGCAGCAGATTTGAGCACATTCACTGACTATAATATCGATGAGAAAATGGGCGCCGACGCCAAGAGCTGGCAGATTGACGGCAAATATTACGGAATTCCAACGACCAAGAGCCCGTTTTTCGTAGCGCTTAACAAGGATGCGCTTGACGCAGCGGGTTTGAAGGTGCCGACGGACTGGACCTGGGACGAGCTGCGCGAATATGCGAAAAAGCTGAAATCCGGTGACGGCTACGGCTTCATCCAGCACACCGAGCCGTTTGTTGATCCGATCGATTCAGTGCTGTCGCAGGAGGGCTATACAAAAGCGGACGGCAACTCTAATCTGAATCATCCGCTCGTGAAGAAATGGCTGGAAACGTTGAATACGATGATGAAAGAAGACCAAACGACGCCTCCGCTCGGTGAGCAGCTGACGTCGAAGATGCCGGTCGAGCAAGAGTTTTTGAGCGGGAAAGTACCGATGCTCAATATCGGCGCATGGCTGCTTCGCAGCTCGAATAACTTTACGGACTTCCCGCGCGATTTCAAAATTGCGTTTGCGCCAGTGCCTAGACTGGTGGACAGCGCAGACGATTACGTGACGCGCGGCGGTCTTGGCGATTATATCTCGATTAACGCCAAGTCCAAAAATCAGGCGGCGGCATGGGAGTTTCTGAAATGGTATGCAGATGGAGGCATGGCCCCGATGGCTGCGGGCGGAAGGCTCCCGGCATCCAAAGACGCCGATCAGAAAACGGCGCTGGATAGCCTGCTTGGCGATAAAAGCAGCACGTACGATCTCGATTCTCTGATGTACGTCATGTTCGAAAACAAGACGCCGACCTACGTCAGGAGCTTGGCGCAAGAGGTTATGGACGTCCGCGCTCAGGAATATGAAAAGTATTTTCTTGGCTCGCAGTCTGCAGATGACACGATTGCCGCCATGGTGACAAGGCATAACGAGTATTTGAAGCAAAACAAATAGGGCGATGGCCCGCTAAGGAGGGAATTGCCGTCAACAGCGGTAATTCCCTTTTTTCTGGGAACAGGAGGGATGTTGTCATGTTATATGGTCAAGTCGAGCTCCATAACGTGGAGGAATTGGTGGAGGTGGGGGGGCGGCCCGGCAAGCTGATGCAGCGCGTGCCCGAATCGGTGCGTTCGGGCCTGCTTGAGCTCGGGAGCGAGCAAATTCGCAGGGCGGCCTCTATCGAGATCCGGTTCGCGGCGGAGTCGGGGGAGGCGGCTGTCACGATTGCCAGCTACGGCGGCAGCAGCAGGGTGCAGCTGTATTACGGCGATTATTGGATAGAGGAGAGCGAGGTGGGAGCGGAGCCGACAACGATTGTGATCAAGCAGCCGGTGCCGGGCTTTCAGTTCGACCCGCCGTGGCAAGGGCAAGTTCCAAGGCCGTCGTTCGGCGCGATCTGGCGGCTTGTGGTGCATGGCTTCGAGGTCCATCTGCTGGACATCACAGGCGCTGGCTTGCGGCCGCCCGAAGCGTATGAGAAGCCCGCGCTGACTTATTTGGCCTATGGCACGTCGATCACCTTTGGCCTTTCGGCTGCGACGCCCGATCTGTCCTATGTCGGACAAGCGGCCTGGCGGCTGGGACTCGATGCAGTCAATCTCGGCATGCCGGGCTCCGCTTATTGCGAGCCCGCAATAACAGAGCATATTGCAGGCAGGAACGATTGGGATATTGCGTCCCTATGCGTGTCCGTCAATATGCTGAATGGAGGCGTAAGTGTGGAGGAGTTTGAGGAGAAGGCGGGAATGATGGTACGAAGGATCGCCTTCGTCCATCCGGCGAAGCCGCTTGTATGCATCGGCTTGTTCCCAAGCTTTGCGGACTTTGGGTGGACGTGGCCGGGGCGCAATGTCCAAGCTTCCAGCTCGGAGTACAGGGAAGCGCTGAAGGGAATAGCGGAGGGGACGGGTCTTGGGAATGTCAGCTATGTGGACGGACGGGAGCTGCTGGATGATTGGCGCGGCTTGTCCCATGATTTGCTGCATCCCGGCAACAGCGGCATGATCCGTATCGGGGAGCGGCTTGCCCAGCGGATGCGGCCTCTGCTGCCAGGCGCGCAAGGATAGAACGATTTCATGCGAGCGATGTGGGAAACCGCCCTATGGGGCGGTTTTTTTGCGTGAAATCGTGAGATGAATCCGGTAATTTTGTTCATTACCGATCGTGGAGCCGGTTGATAAACTGGATGTATTCCATGAAGAAACGAGGATCAGACGCATGAATAACAACTGGATGAGAAGACAGCAGCTGCTCGGCTACATCTTTATCGGGCCCAGCATGCTCGGCGTATTGCTATTTTTCCTGATTCCGGCCGTGTATTCGTTCGGATTGATGTTCACGAATTACAAGTTCATGAATCCGAACGTCGAATTTGTCGGTCTGGACAATATCGTCCGGCTGCTGCATGACCCGATGTTCTACCTCTCGCTGAAAAACACGGTCCTTTTTCTGCTGGCGGTTCCGTTTTCCATCGGACTCGGTTTTGTGGTCGCGGTCGTGCTGAACCAGCGGATTTATTTGAAGAAGCTGCTTCGCGGGCTTTATTTTATGCCTTATATTACGAGCGGTGTCGCCGTGGCTTTCGTCTGGATGCTGCTGTTCCATCCGAAGCAGGGGCCGATCAACGGCTTGCTCCGCAGCATCGGCTTCGATAATCCGCCCGGCTGGCTCTCGACCACAACATCCTCAATGTTTGCCATCGACATCATCTGGATCTGGTTCCTGCTCGGCTACAACATGATCATCTATATGGCTGCACTGCAGGAGGTGTCGCCCGAGCTGCTGGAAGCGGCGAAGATGGACGGGGCGAAGCGGGGACAGATTCTGCGGCGGATCATTTGGCCGCTCGTCAGCCCGACGACCTTCCTGCTGCTCATTACAGGTCTGATCATGACGATCAAAACCTTCGGTATCATCCAAGCCATTACGCAAGGCGGACCGGGCAACAGCACCACGATTCTGTCGCTCTACGTCTACCAGAATGCGTTCCGATATTATGACATGGGCTATGCATCGACGATTTCCTGGGCGCTGTTTATCGTTATATTGCTCATTACTTTGGTGCAATGGATCGGTCAGAAACGGTGGGTTCACTACTAAGACGAAGAGAGGATGACATCAACGATGAATACGAAACGAGCCCAATCGGCTGACGTATTGAAGAGGTTCATCATTACAGTCGTCATGCTGCTGCTGGCGGTCGTGATGGTTATCCCTTTCTTGTGGATGATCAGCACGTCCCTGAAAACGCCGGCACAAGTGTTCGAATATCCAATTCGCTGGATTCCGGAGAATCTCACCTGGGAGCATCACATCAAGATATGGACAGGCCCGAAAAACTTCGCGACCTACTACTGGAACTCGCTCAAAATTTCGCTTATCGGGATGGTCGGAGCAACGTTTCTGTCAGCCTTCGCCGCATATGGCTTCGCCCGTATCCAGTTTAAGGGACGGAATGCTCTGTTTATGCTGTACTTGTCGATGATGATGATCCCGCCGCAGGTGCTGTTTGTTCCGAAGTTTCTGATGTTTGATTGGGCGGGCATCTACAACACGCATTTGGCGCTTATTTTGCCGGGGCTGTTCACGATATTCGGGGTGTTTATGCTTCGTCAGTTCTTCCTGTCCATTCCTAAGGATATTACTGAATCGGCGTTTATCGACGGCGCGGGGCATTTCCGGATTTTTTTCCAGCTCATCCTGCCGCTTGCGAAGCCCGCTCTTGCGACGCTTGCCATTATTGACTTCTCCTGGCAGTGGAACGATTACGAGAACGCGCTTGTGTTTCTGATCGACGAGCATTTGTATACGGTACCGCTCGGGCTGCAAAATTTTATTCTTGAGAACACGGTTGACTACAACGGAATGATGGCGGCTGCATCCGCAGGCATATTGCCGATGATTATCGTCTTCGCGATCGGTCAGCGTTACATTATTCAAGGCTTAACCAATTCAGCGGTCAAAGGGTGATAAATATGCGTCAAGAAACCATTCAGTCGGACATCACAATCGTCGGGGGCGGGTTGGCTGGTGTTTGCGCAGCGGTAGCGGCTGCGAGGCTGGGGAAAACAGTCTCGCTTGTCCATAATCGGCCTGTGCTTGGGGGAAACTCCAGCAGCGAAGTAAGGGTGTGGGTATGCGGGGCGACCGCTCACGGGACGAACCGGTATGCCCGGGAGACGGGGATTATAGGCGAGCTGTTTGTGGAAAACCAATACCGCAATCCGGAGGGCAATCCGTACCTGTGGGATTTGGTCATTCTGGAGACGGTGCGGGCGGAATCGAATATTCGGCTGTTTCTGAATACCGATGTGCATGAGGTGGAGGCCGACGGAGACGAGGAACAACGGATCATCAGCTCGGTTACGGGCTGGATGATGGGCTCGGAGCGGCAAATTCGCTATAAAAGCCCGTATTTCCTCGATTGTACGGGCGACGGATTGATTGGCTTTCTCGCAGGAGCGCGGTACCGGCTTGGCCGGGAAGCGAAGGATGAATACGGCGAGGCATGGGCGCCGGAGACGGCGGACGACATTACGCTCGGCAGCACGCTGCTTTTCTATACGAAGGACGCAGGCCATCCGGTCAAATTTGTCCCTCCCAGCTTCGCCAAGGATATTGCGCAGACGCCGATTCCGCTGAAGCGGGTTATCCGCAGCGGCGACTCCGGCTGCCATTATTGGTGGATCGAGTGGGGCGGAGAGCTCGATACGGTGCATGACAATGAGCGCATCCGCGACGAGCTGTGGTCGGTAATTTACGGCATTTGGGATTACATCAAAAATTCCGGGCAGTTCGATGCAGGCAATATGACGCTGGAGTGGGTCGGCTCTATTCCGGGCAAGCGGGAATATCGGCGCTTCATCGGCGACTATGTGCTGAACCAGAACGACATCATCGGTCAGCGCCAGTTCGAGGACCGGATCGCCTTCGGCGGCTGGTCGATTGATCTTCATCCGCCGCAGGGCATGTATGCCGCCGAGAGCGGCTCGAAGCATATGCACGCGGACGGCATCTACCATATCCCTTACCGCTCGCTCTATTCCGTGAACGTGAGCAATCTGCTGTTCGCCGGGCGCAACGTCAGCGCGTCCCATGTTGCGTTCGGGACGACACGAGTCATGGCGACCTGCGCCGTGATGGGCGAAGCGGCAGGTACAGCGGCCGCTTTATGTCTGGAGCTGGGCGTTTCGCCGCGCGGTCTGTATGCAAGGGAGCTGGAAGTGTTCCAGCAAACACTGCTGAAGCAGGACGCTTCCGTAATCGGCCTTGCGAATCGCGACGCCGCCGATCTGGCGCGCCGGGCGAAGGTTCGCGCATCGTCTGCGAGGAGGAGAATCGCTGTAGAAACGGGCGAGGGGCGATACACGCTCCTGCATGACGTTGGTATTCTGCTCCCGGTTGATCCGAAGCTGCACGGATTGGAGCTGCTTGCGGACGCTGCGGAGGATACGACGCTGACCGTGGAGCTGTGGGATACGGGCCTTCCCGAGAACTATGTGCCGCATCGGCTCATTTCAACAGCTTCAGCTATTGTTGCTATAGGGCAGAGCCAGTGGATTCCATTTCAGTTGGAGTGGGAGCCAGACCACCCGCAGAACGCCTTTGTCGTTATTCGGAGCAACGGGAAGATCGCGCTGCATCAATCTGCCGAGCCGTTCACTGGCGTGCTGGCGTTTGAACGCGGAGCGGCTCCCCATGCGACAGCGGAGCTGGAGGATCACGATCCGACCCAGCCGATCGTAGACTGGAGCATGAAGAAGCTTGTCCGTCGCCCGTTCTGCTTCCGGTCATTATCCGCTACGGAAGCCTATTCGCCGCGAAAGGCTGTTGACGGGTATAAGCGGCCTTACGGCGGCCCGAATGTGTGGGTGTCGGACGAGCTTGAAGCGGGAGGCGAGCAGTGGCTGGAGCTGAGCTGGGAGCATGCCATCGCTGCGGAAGAGATCATCATTACCTGGAATGACGACGTCAACGAGGATTTGATCAATCTTCACCATCATCGCACCTCATTCGAGATCATTCCCGAGCTGGCGAAGCATTATCGATTGGAAGCAAGAATAAGCGGGGAGTGGAAGACGGTGGTTGCGATCCGCGACAATCGGCGCCGGACGAACCGGATCAGGCTGGAGCGGCCTGTCGCAACCGACGCGCTGCGCATCACGGTCGAAGCGACAAACGGCTCGGCCTGCGCGGAGCTGGTGGAAGTGCGAGTCTACGGGGAATAGGCTTGGAAGGGACCATGACAAAGCAGTAAAAGCGCCCCTGCGGCGCTTTTACTGCTTTGACGAAGGAGCAAGAATTTTCGCAGCCAATTCGATCATGGAGGCCTCATCATGCAGATACTTTTGCCGTTCCTCTATGAACGGCGCGCTTCCCCTCTCACAGTGATTCCGTCTATTCGAAGTTATACAATTTTATTGGCAGTCCCTGAAATCCATCGGTTATCAGGAATCGACAATCTCTCTTTATATTTGTGAATAATCACCATTCATAAACCTTGTGTATATACGTTCTACTTTCTTTACGAATTCTAATAATTCATCGTAAATACCGAGTTCCTTTAGCAACTCGATATCCTCTATTTTATATATTAGTATGTTCCATGTATCACTGTCTTTTTCGCAGATTATTTCGTCTTTTTGAAGCTGCTTTAATTTGCTTTTCGTTATTAGTCTTGGGTATGCATCTAGAACTTCTGCAATTTCCAAATGCTCAATCAAACTTAGCTCATCACTAATAAGACAACTAGATGAATGATTAGCCCCGGATTTACTGTATTTAATTTCAATTCTGCAGAGCGATAAATGATTTAAGACTTTGCTATCATCGTCTCCATTCCCTAATTTGTCTAAGTAGGTTTTTAACATAGGTTCTACGTAAGATTTATTAAAATGAAAGGGAGTAAGTTCTTCAAACATTTTATAAATACATCTCTCCCATTCATAGCACGTAAAATGGTAAGAACCATATTCCGCATAATATATGTTAACCTCAGGTCTGGAATCAAATATCGTTATTCGTTTATATTTAAAAGAATTATTACCCCAGAGGCTATGGTAGTTTTCTTCTCCCCCTTCCAACTCATCATCATTATTTGTAATAGACCAAACAAAAACATAACAAAAAATAAACAGTGGTAAATGAAGAAAACGTACCCATTGTTCATCTCGTATGATTAAGTGTTCAAAGACAACTACATGAAGCGGAGCATCATTTTTTAAATAATGGTTGTAAATATCACTAGATAAAAATTCGTTTACACGTAGAATGGGTTCTTGCTGATACATAATTATATTGAATGTTTCTGCACAAAAATTAATAAGTTTTTTCATCAGCTCTCGATTATCCTGACCAATATGTGATAGCATGATCATACTTAGTGAGCTCTCTTGTTCATGATAAATATGCATGGAAGGAGATAACGCGGCAAAAAATAGCTCAATGGATTTTTTCGTTTGTAAGAGATTGAAAATATGTTGGGGTGCTCCAGTATTGAGCACTTGATTCATTTTTGTTTTCAATGCTGGATTCAGGGTGCTTTTCGAAATAAATTCAATAATCTGGTCTTCATCTAAATATTCCTCTGTAGGCCCCAAAAGCCAATTTTCAGCATCTTCTTTTACGACCTCGTGAGCTTGCTGTTCCCGATCAATATACTCATGAGATGGTTTTTTCAACGAATCCTTATTTCCAGTCATAGCAATCGGTTCTCTTCCGCACAATGAAATTATTTTCTGCCCAAACTGTTTGGTATACCGCAAATCGAATTCCTTGAGAATATCTGGAATGCTATCAATCAATACGTCTAGCTCAACATCCATGCACAATTCATCAAGCAGCTCTAGTTCAGAAAGTATACTGCTCTTCAGCCTTTTTTTAATTTTGTGAAAATAAGCGGAATAAGATATACTGTACTCTTTCGGAAACACTTTTTGAAATTCTTTTATTGCTGAATAGTGATGTACACTGAATGCCGCTTCACAATATTTATCTATGATGTCTTTACCATTGAAAGTCATCCCTTTTTCTATGCAATTGACTATTATTCCCGGTAAATTATGCAGATCTGCGTATTGTGCCTCTAAATCCCCACTTCCCATAGTTAAGCAATAGTCGTTTATTTCACTTTCTAAGAAATGATAAAGCTCAATATGCTTTTCGGGTTTACAGCAACGGAGTAGGTGAAAGAACCTATGTAGTTCTTCATTTTGATTGAAAAGATCTAAATCCAAATCCATATCCCAATTCCAACTTCCGTCGTATTCCACATAGCAATAGTTGTAATCGTGATAATGCAAGATACATTCCTGCTCTATTAATTTTAGGATTTTTTCACTACAGTTCTTTGATTGATACTCAAGTAGAAATTGAAGCTGATTATAGAAAGCACAACATTGTAAAATCGAGGGAATACACTGTTCGCTGTTTTTTGTTATATACGAATAAAGAAAATCCTGTACTGCCGGCATATTGAACTTTAAAAGGATTTCTTCCTCTTCATCGCTATAGAACGACTTGATCATCGTTTTCTCAAGTTCGGCAATGCACTCACCTAAATTCATTACCTTTGTTTGATTGGTGGAATTTTGAATATATTTTATATAGCAAGATTTCATATCCGTCAAACGCATAGGAGTTGATGAGATTAAAAGAAGCAGAGCGACCATCTTTGCCTCTGGAGAGAGTTCTTTAAAGATATACTCCCAAAATGCACCAGGGTTATCGAAATAGTCACATAATTCTTCGTAATAATCTTCAGGTGAACAATCACTGTCTGGTTCTTTATTCAGAAAGATCGCCAGCACGCGGGGATTATAATTCTCGTTATATATAATTTTCTTGTATTCCATAAATAAGTGGTTTACAAATTCATATTTAAGCTTGGATGCGTAGAGATGACGAAACAGAATGCTGGCCTTTTCGTCGTATCCATACTCTTCCATTGTACAGATTATTGAGTATTGGTCTAACGTGTCTCGTAGTTCAGGATGTTTTTGTAAACCTTGTTGCAAAACGTACTCTCGTGTTGTCAATATTAAGCGCTTCTTCCCATCGGACTCAATAATACGTCTAATAATTTTATTCAATCGATTCTCGTTATTTCTACGCATATATTCCTCATGAAAGATGCTACCCCAAAAATCATCCAAAATGATAACTTGTTTCTTTTCATCATCAATCATGTCAAACACATCATTAATTGAATTAGCCCATACAAATCCATCCAAACTATTGGGTTGCAGATATGCTAAGGCTAAAAGATAAGCCATTGATGTTTTACCTACACCAGGTTCTCCGGAAAGAATAATCACATGGTTTTGTGACCACTTATGTAACGCCTCGCGATAAATTCTGGTTGGGACAAAAACTTTAGACGTTTTGAGCGCTTCTTTAAGTTCCTCTGCCGACTCTTTATAGGCTGCCCGGTGTATAGATTCATTTAATATTTTCTTGAATATATTAATGTTAGGCATCCAAAGTTTAGGATACGCCTGAATTATCCATTCGTATTTCGGCTCTTTCAGTAGGCGGTTCATATTTGTATTACTTAAAATATCGCTTTCGCTTGAAATGTACTCACTGAACAATTCCTTAATTTTCTCTTTCTGACCTGGCCTAAAGTCAATAGAAACACCCAAGATATATCGGTAAGGATTTAATTTACGCACCTTGGGTAATTCAAAATGTTTCAAGTCACGATAAAGCCTATTGAAATCTTTATAGCGTTTTGCTTGAACTATCGTTTTTTTATTATTTCTATCCCTATACAAGCCGTCTATACCTGAATCAGGACCTTCTCTGTAAGTTTCTAGAAAAATACCTTCTCTTTGTTGGACAACATCGCAAACCAATCCTTCAAATTCTAGCGGTTCTAGCAATGTATGAAAATCATAATTGGGCATGTTATATCCTCCTGAAATACAGTGTAGCGGCGCATGTAGCGCACGAATAACTTATTTCAATAGTATAAGTTTTTTTATCATATCCTTCCATAATTAAGATTTCCTACTCTAAAAAGTAAGTATAGATTAATTTTGCAGCAGAAAATGCATCGACTAAATTGGATAATGTGATATACAAACAAGTAACGCTACTACTCATGACAGAAAAGAGGCACTCCGCATAATCGCAATGATCGGACTGCCTCAATGAATAATTTATGGGATAACGTTGTCAGACATACACCGCTTCACGGTGAAATTCTCGTGATACCGAGCAAGAACAGCGTGCCATGAACGAGGAGAGGAAGTGAATCCACAGCCGTTTCATTCATTTTTTCTCGGTCAAAAAGTAAAGGTAAGCCAAGAGAGGCAGAGCCGCTCCAATAAGAGCGGTGAAACTCCAGCCCCCATGGGTGTAAGACCAGCTTCCCAGAGATGAGCCAATGGCTCCGCCAATGAAAAAAATAGACATGAAAAGCCCGTTCAAACGGCCTCTTGCCTCACTTCCCAATGCATAAATAGCACGCTGCCCAAGCACAAGATTGCCTGATACGGCCATATCAAGTGTTATCGCGGAAATAAAGAGGAGGATGAGAGCGATAGTTGAATGGCTCTGAACAAAGAAGATCAGCAAAAAGGATAAGGCGGCAACGATCATGGCCAGCCCTGTTAGCAATCTGCTCCAGCCTTTGTCCGCCAGTCTGCCGGCTATCGGCGCTGCTGCGGCGCCGCCCACACCAACTAGCGCAAACCATGCGATGCCCTGCTGCGACATTCCAAAATCCTCCGCTAATCGCAAAGGAACGACAGTCCAGAAGAGGCTGAAGGCTCCAAATAAACAGGCCTGGTACAGGGCGCGGCGGCGCAGTGCAGGCGTTTGCTTCAATAGAGTGCCTAGGGAGACAATTAACTTGCTATAGGTTGCAGCTGGGACAGGCCTGCGCTCGGGAAGAAGCCGGGAGAGCAGCACCGTCAATAGTGCGATCATAATCGCCGACAAAATAAATACGGCTTGCCAGCCCCAGATGCTGGTTATAAGGCTCGCCACTGGCCGCGCGAACATAATGCCGAGCAGCAGTCCGCTCATTACTTTTCCGACGACCGCGCCGCGCTGCTCTTCAGACGCCAGATAGGTCGCATAAGGCACCAATATTTGGGCTACTACCGATCCAATGCCAATAAACAGAGAAGCGGTCAGGAACCACACTGGATTGGGAGCGAATGCAGCTGCAAGCAAGGCCACGACGGCAACGAACAGCGATAAGACCGTGAGCCGCCGATTCTCCATCATGTCGCTGAGCGGCACGATAAACAGCAGTCCCACAACATAACCGACTTGGGTTAACGTGACAATTAATCCTGCTGCTGTCGACGAAAGGCCTATAGCGGCACTGATCGGCCCCACCAAAGTTTGCGCATAATAAAGATTGGCAACGATAAGGCCGCATGCCGCTGCGAGCAGAACGATCATCCAGCTTGAAGCGCGGTACGCGGTGCTTGGCTGCATATGGCCTTGGTCAGCCACCGCTGTCATGTTTTGTTCCCTTTGCATAATAATCCTCCTCCTAATTGTTTCTGAGTGTGCGGCCGCACACAATTAAATACTGAACGTACAGTTTACTAAATAATAATCAAATCATATACTGAACGTATGGTTTTGTAAATAGTCGTTTTCATTTTCTTTTTATGAAGGATTGAGTATACTGAACGTATCGTTTATATTTTACGGGTGATATGGATTCGAAGGGGAGGACCAGTATGCAGGGCAAAAGAGGGAGACCGCGCAATATGGAGACGCAAAAGGCTATCCTTTCCGCTTCCTATGACTTATTGCTGGAGCAAGGCTTTGGAGCGGTCACAGTAGAAAAAATCGCTGATCGTGCCAAGGTCAGCAAAGCTACGATTTATAAGTGGTGGCCGAACAAGGCTGCCGTGGTGATGGATAGCTTCATGTCTGCCACTTTGGAAAGATTGCCTGTGCCTGAAACGGGCTCAGCAATAGATGATATTCTGATTCATGCGACGAATTTAGCCCGGTTCCTGACAAGCCGCGAGGGTGTCATTATTACGGAGTTAATCGGCGAAGGCCAGTTTGATTCGGGATTGGCGGAGGCGTATCGTACCCGATATTTTCATCCGCGACGGCTGGAGGCCAGGCTTCTTATGGAACGTGGCATTCAGCGCGGGGAATTGAAGAATGATCTCGATGTCGAATTAAGCATTGATCTTATTTATGGTCCGATCTTCTATCGGCTGCTTATAACCGGCGAAGTATTGGACGATGCCTATGTTCAGCAGCTGGTAAGGAACGCAATGGAAGGGATTCGCTTCAATCCCGCTCCCTAAGCAGGTTCAGCTCTCCGCAGAAAACAACTTGACGAATTAACATAAAATGCTATAAGATCATTACATACCGATTGGTACAGAAAGAGAGAGCATAGCTATGGCAAGACCGCGGGAATTTGATGAACAACAAGCATTGGCTGCAGCCATGCAAGTATTCTGGGAGAAGGGCTATGAAGCCAGCTCCATTAGCGACCTCACCTCACGAATGGGCATTCAACGTCCGAGTCTATATGCGGCATTCGGGGGAAAGAAGGAGCTGTTTGAAGCAGTACTGGGCTCCTATGCGGGGATGAGCCTTGCCTTTATTGAGAGAAGAATTCGCAGTGCGGCTTCGGTTAGAGAAGCGATGCGCGTTTATTTTCAAGGGATTATTGAAGGGGCGGGCGGGAGCAATCCTGATCTGGGTTGCTTGTGTGTGAACACGATGGTTGAACTGGCGCCGCATGATGTGATCTTTGCCCAATTCACCAGAGACTACCAGCTGAAGCTTACCGAATTGTTGCAGGGGACGATTGAGGATGGTATTCGTACAGGAGAGCTATCAAGTGCGTTGAATCCCGCTGCGGTCGCGCGTGCATTGATCATTTCGGCTATAGGGCTCTCGGTAACGATGAAGGCCAGGCCCGACCGTTCATTGGTTGAGAATGCGGTAACGGAAATACTGACTTTGCTCGAATGAGCTTTTTTTTTGATCATTTCGTACTGATTGGTATGTAATATAATAATTAGAGGGGGAATCATCGATATGGAGAAGACAATCGCATTGATCACAGGAGCAAACAAGGGAATTGGCCTGGAGATTGGACGGCAGCTGGGACGGCAGGGCATCATTGTGCTTCTTGGAGCCCGCAGCTTGGCGAAGGCGGAGGCTGCAGCAGCTCAGTTGCAGGCAGAGGATATTCAAGCATACCCGATTGAGCTGGATGTGACCAATAGTGAGCATATCCGGTCGGCAGCCGCAAAGATCGAAGCGGAATATGGGAAGCTGGATATTCTCGTTAACAATGCGGGGACCTATCTGGATCATGAGGGCAATAACACGGATGTGATGCGAAGGAGCTTTGAAGTTAATTTGTTCGGTGCACACGCGCTGACAGGAGCAGTTCTCCATCTATTGAGCGCAAGTCCGGCAGGGCGGATTGTGAATCAATCGAGCATACTGGGCTCAATAGCGACGATACTTGAGGATGAAATGTATGCAAGTGCTGCTGTTCCGGCATACACGGCATCGAAGGCTGCGCTAAATGCATGGACAGCCCAGCTATCCATTCAGCTCAAGGGGACGAACGTGAAGGTGAATGCTTGCCATCCTGGCTGGGTCAAGACCGATATGGGCGGAGAGAATGCCGTCATGGAAATTGATGAAGGGGCCGCAACAGCTGTTTCTTTAGCGACACTTCCTGGTGACGGGCCTACGGGTGGATTTTTTCATAAATCGGCGAATCTGCCCTGGTAATAACTATTGGCTACTTCCTCATTCGTCCATTTACCCATGTCGCGGCCAACACGATGAGCATGGGCACAACATAGGCGATCGTGTTGAACAAGGGCCACATCACGTAGCCGTCTTCGACGAATGACGCCTCATTGGCGTACATTGTAACCGACAGCAGCAAGCATATCAGTGTGGTCGGAAAAATAACGATACGATAATTGCTCAGACCGCTTAGCTGGGACAGCAGCCTCGTTATTATAAACAGCACGATGGTCGATTTCATGTAGGAGCCAATAATGAGCGAAAGCCCGATCACCGATTCGATCCGCTCGATAATCTCCTGCACGAAGACCAGTCGCGCGAGCTGGTATAGGGAGTACTTCAAATCGCCCGCCAGCGGGCCCAGCACGATAATGCTGCTAACAATCGAGAACAGCAGGGTAGTTCCATTAATCACAAAAGCGGAACACATATCTCTCCCGAGCCGCTGCGCCTCATCCTTACGGACAAATTGTAGAATCCAGGAGAATATCACCACCTCGGCATACGGAAATCCGTATGCGATGTAGGCGCCGTGCAGAATCGGCTTGATCCCGTCTGGCATGACCGGAAGCAAGAATTCCAGGTGAAAATTGACTGAAACAAGCAACAATACAGCGGTAACGCACCCGAACATAATCAAGGCCAGAATGCTGAACATCCGAGCCATGACCTCGATGCCAGCCCGCGCAGTCAAGGCAGCCATCGTAAAAAACATAGCGTTAATGACAGGGGAGGGCGTATTTTTCATCATCGTACTTTTGAAAAAACCGCTAACCTCGATGATTATAGCGGCTTCCTGCCAGAACAGTGCAAGCAAAAACAGGATCGCCATTATGGTTGCCACCGGCTTGCCCACCATCCGGCGGCTGTATTCCATGAACGTCAGCCCCGGATGTTGTTTTTGCAGATAAAGAATGCTCAGCAGAAGCAGAAAACCTGCCAACCACGCCATAAGAAAGGATATCCAAGCGCCGTTACGGGCGGCGCCGGTGACCGAGGCAGGAATCAGAATGATGGACGAGCCTGTTATTCCAACAAGAAACAGCAGCGCCGTCTGGATAGAGCTGATGCTTTCCTTTTTATTCATATAACCTCCGGTTGGCTCTACGATGATGAGGAAATTTGGATTATCCCGACCAGACGCTTGGCCGGCTCAAGAAAGACCAGATCAATAAGCTCGTCAAGATTCGGACTATACAGGTTTGCGACATACAAGAAACCAAGGTACGCAACAGGCACCATCAATATGCCGTACACGATACGAGCTCTGCGATCAGCCTGCTTCCAGCACGCGCTATCGAATTTCAACATTGCCGCACAGACCAGTGCCAGGATAGCAAGCTTGGCGAGCATATTTATTCAACCTCTTTCTGGAATGGCTTGCCAAGGTTCATCCCTGTATGCAGCACATTGACCTTGACATCAACCTTGAATGCAATTTCCCCAAATCGCCGGTCCCATGACGGCTTCCACTTCTTCCACAGAGACGGGTGTCTGCGATAAATTTGATTGCCAATTCCTAACGCATCGAGTTGCTTCTTTTGCAGCAATGCAAGTACGGAATTTACGTTGCGCGCGACCTGCTTTTGGACCTTTTGTTCAAAGCGGCTTCCTTCCTCCCTGGTCATCAAAGAAGAGCATTGAAGCTCGCCGACCGATCCCGTAATGACAATCCCGATATGAACGTTCACCTTGTCTTCACGAATATGTGGCGTTACACGTGTCGATAGCGTGATAACCTCGAACGATTCCTGTGCCGCTTTGTCATCCTCCGTCCCCGGACAGCGCAGTTTCACAATTCCGGACTTATACTTGTTCAGCAGCATGATTAGCGCCGGGGTTTGGTCAGGAGCAATTCTGCTGCCGATCAACTTCCCTTCTTTAAGCAAGGCAATTCCGGATACCGATACCTGATCTGACGCCTTGTCCCTATGCACATATGGGATGGTGGCAACACGCGCCCCGTCCTTGAGCTGAATCATTAGATCCAGCAGCGGCACCCGGGAAGTTCTCGACGAATATTGCGCGCCCGTTTCCTCCATTTTGCGCAGCTGTTGGCCGATCGTATTCTCGACGAAGGGCTTCACATTCAAGTAGGCGCTGGCCTTGCCTGCGGCAATCATGCAATAGATGGTACCCCGGGGCTCAAGATCCCTTGAGAAAAAATCAAGCACCTTATCTATGCTCTCCTGCCTCGCCATTCGTTCCCCGACCAGGATGACTCGCATATGGTCCCATTTGGCCTCTCTGCCGAGTTGGTTAGGAATACTCCTTATTGCCTCGTAGATCGTTCCGCCCCGAGTCCGAATATTCAACGTCTTGCTCGCTTGCTGCGACTGTCCGTTCGTATCCGGCGCCCCTCCAGACTTGTAAAATTGGGTGGTCAGCTCGAATTTGCCTTGCGGGCTCAGATCAATCGCGACAGCCTGGACATACCCGAATTCCACGAGCTCTGATTTGTCCCAGCAACCGCTCAACAAGAGCATCGCCGGGATCAGGATGAGCATCGTCCATCTCATGGCTCTGTCTTGCCTTTCGATTTGTGCAGATGATGATTTCTCGGATGGTGGAGAAGAATTTTTCTGGGAATAACTACAAACACATCTCTCAATTGACGGATTCGAAGTGGCGCCAACGGGGCCAAGTAGGGCTGGTCTAATGACCGCAGCGCAACCAAATGCAAGAAGATCATCATCAGTCCGAACATCACGCCGAGACCCCCCATTGTACCAGCAAGAATCATCAGCGGAAATCTTAATATTCTAAGCGCGATCGCCATGCTGTATTGGGGTATAGCGAACGAAGCGATTCCTGTCAGCGCGACGACGATGACCATGACCGGAGAAGCAATCTTCGCCTGAATAGCGGCTTGTCCGATAACTAGCGCTCCGACGATGCTGACGGCGGAACCGATAGGACGAGGCAACCGGATACCGGCTTCTCGAAGCAGCTCAAAGAAAAACTCCATTATGAGCGCCTCCACTAATGCCGGAAACGGGATTCCTTCGCGCGCATCCAGAATAGTCAGCAGTAGAACGGTCGGCAGAAGCTCCGAATGGAACGTTGATAGAGCAATATAAACACTTGGCAGCAAAAGCGCGATGAAGAAGGCGCCGACTCGCAGCAACCGAATTAACGAGGAATAGAGCGTCTGGTTATAATAATCCTCGCTTGTCATAAAAAATTCCACATAGAGTCCCGGACAAATCATGATCGTTGGCGTACCTTCTACCATTGCGATAATCTTGCCGTCAAGCAGAGCTGCAGCCGCGGTATCCGGGCGCTCGGTATAGCGCACCTGCGGGAACGGCGTATATGCGGACTCCCTCAGCCATTCTTCCAGATATGAGGTTTCCATGATCTCTTCCTTGTCAATATCGGCCATCCGCCGCTTGAACTCGTCGAGTGTCGCCGGATCGACTGCGCCGTCCAGATAACCGAAAGCGATGCTCCTTCTGCTTTCTGCTCCTGTTGTCCGGTTCTCGAATTTAAGTCTGGGCGATTTCAGCAAGTTCCGGATTAATCCGATGTTCACCTTTATATTTTCAATCGTGCTTATATGCGGGCCCTGCACGACCGGCTCAGTAATCGGCTCGCTAAGCTGGCGATGGAGGACGCCGGAGGCATCGTAGCTGATCGCCCGGTCCCAGCCCTCGAAGAAAATAAGAAGATGGCCCCGCACAAGATGGTCGACAACCTTACGAAAGTCAGCCAGCAAGCTCGCCGATTTGAAGGATACACCGTTGCTGCCGAAGAATCGAATCACATCGTCGGGTGTAACCGACGAAGCTTGTCCCACTTCATGAGCTACCAAATCCTGCAAGGTGGCTTTCATATAGTTCATCTGCTTTTCCTGCACCAGTGTGTCAAAATAAACGGAGAAGGCCCTCTGTTGCAGCTCAGAACCATAGTGCCAAGGAAGGAGGACGAGATCGCCACAGCCTGAGAAAACCTCTCCAATAAGCTTCTCGTTATCATCCAGGCATTCTGATACCGGCTTGCGTTCCAATATCATATTTTGCTGCGCAGCATCATGGCCAGTGGAAATAGGCGCTAGTGGATTCGAACAGTTGCCCGGCACAGTGATCTCAATTCCTCCTTAGGCATTGGCACAACATATATGATGTTAATATTCCCCAATCAAATTCGTGTATACAGGCCAGAATCCGGTGCGGCCAAACAAACCAGTCGTGTCCCTGCCGGGTCACAGGCTACGATGCGATTGTAATCATTGTCACGAATCCGCTCCTTCAATCGTCCTGTTAGTATCCAGACGACAAGGAAGGTGTGTGTGATGATGAATGGAGATGCAACAAAATGGGATGTTGTTATCATTGGAGCTGGAATTGCGGGATTAACGGCTTCCATCTATACAGCGAGGGCGGGACGGAAGGTGCTGCTGCTTGAAAGGTCGGCCGAGCCCGGCGGCAGAGCTGCAACTACGGATATGGCGGGCGCGCGGGTTAATCTTGGTCCGCATGCCCTTTATAAAAGTGCATGCGGAATTCTGGAGGAGGTTGGCGTCACTCCCAAGGGTGCGATGCCCAAGCTGAGCAGCCTGCTTGTATACAGGAACAAAAAGGGCGAAGATGTCGCTCTTCCTGTGCTTCAGCTTCTGCTCGGCTCGTTTCTCAACTGGTCTGAGAAAATCCAGCTGCTTCGATTTTACAGCCGGATGCGCAAAGCGGATACCGGAGCCTTGCAGAGCGTCAGCCTGCAGCAATATTTGGACAATCATATTCCCAGCCCGCGCGTCCGCAATGCCGTGCTTGCTCTTGTGCGCACAGCGACATACTGCAACGCTCCTGATATTCTTAGTGCAGGCGCAGCGCTCGGGCAGCTTCAGCGCGGACAAGTGCTGTACCTGGATGGAGGCTGGGGGACGCTTGTGGATCAATTGCAGAAACAAGCACTCGCTACGGGGGTAACGATCCGATACCACTCCGCTGTGCGGGATGTCACAGGGAGCCAGCCGGAAATGAAGGTCGCTCTAAAGGACGGGACAATGCTGAATACGCACAATGTCTTGTCCACCATCGGACCGAAAGAAACGTTGGCGCTGCTCAATCCGGCGCTTCAGCCGGAGGAAGCCGCGATGTTCGAGAGGACCGTTCCTACTCAGGCGGCATGTCTGGATTTGGTTATGGACAACATGCCAAGGCCCAAAACGACTTTTGCAATCGGCGCCGATTATCCCTGGTATTTCTCCAACCATTCGGCTGTTGCGAAATTTACCGAGCATCCTGATCACTCCGTCGTGCACGTCATGAAATATTTGCGTCCGGGTGATGCCTCGAACGCATCGCAGGACGAACGCGAGCTGGAAGGGTTCCTCGACCTGATTCAATCGGGATGGCGTGAGCATGTCATCAAGCGTCGCTTTCTGCCGCATATGCTCGTAGCGCATGATGTCGTCGCAGCGGTAAGAGGCGGGTACTCGGGAAGACCCGGTCCCGTCGTGAAAGGACGGGCAGGACTCTACGTTGCAGGAGACTGGGTGGGTGATGAGGGCATGCTGCTCAACGCCTCGCTGGCTAGCGCCAAAAGCGCCGCGCTATGTATCCTTAGCGCGAGCGAGTGCATATAGGGGCGAGTCCAACCACATGTACACTTAGCGCGAGCGAGTGCACATAAGGCGAGCAAGGTGAAGCGATTCGTGTTGGCAGTCAACCACATGTATCCTTAGCGCGAGCGAGTGCACATAAGGTGCGGGTACGATCACAGAATCGTGACGCGCGAGTGATGATTTGCTGTCACGCATTAGTCGCCGCGAGTGACGGTTGGCTGGCGGTCACGCAATAGTCGGGCGTTCTTTCAACATATAGAACAAGCCTGCGAAAGAGCAGGCTTTCTTTCGTTCCGGCCTGCTGAAGATGAAAATACCGTCCCAAGTGCAGGCTTTTTCGCCGTATAGGTCTCTATTGGCCCATTCCGCCGCATATTGATGCATTATTGCAGGCATTCGTCCGATTCCGGCTTCATTCAAGCGATAAACCTGCACATCTGCATGAATGTTGCGCACCGCGCGGCCCGTAGCGCGTGGCGTTTCGCAGTATGTTGCGCACCGTGCGGCTCGCAGCGCGTAGTGTTTCGCTGAATGTTGCGCACCGTGCGGCTCGCAGCGCGTGGCGTTTCGCAGCATGTTGCGCAACGCGCCTAGCTCGCACCGCGCCTAGCTCCCGGCCCAGCATGTGGTGTTCCACTGCATGACGGCGGACGGCCCGACCCTTGCAGAGACCCTTGCCGCTGGCATGAAGCCAGTCGCTGATGCTCGCTAGGGGGCCAGCATGTTAATTAATGCAGGAAACTTTGTTTCACAAACACTGACCTTCTTTGTCAGTGATTGTGCTATATAATGAAGCAAAGAGATGCGTCAGGAGGAGAGCATGGTGGCAGGCACTATTTTTAAGCAGGCAGTGAAGGAAGCGACGGGATTAGCATGGGAAGAATGGATCATGAAGCTTGGGCAGGAAGTGGATCAGCTATGGTCTCATGAGCAAATCAAGCACTATGTCGGCGAGCAGCATGGAGTGTCAGAGGAGTGGAGCGAATGGATCGCCCTCATGTACGAGCAAATGATGGGCCGAGTGCCTGTTGGAACAACCAAAGATGCCGGTGTGCAAATTGGTGTCAGAAAGACAATGGCCCTGACTAAGGAGCGTGTCTGGGATTTCCTTACTTCGTCAAAGGGGTTGCCGTTATGGATCGGGGAATTGCCCTCTTTAACGTTGCAGGCGGGACATGAATATGAGTCCAAGGAAGGCGTGTCCGGCAAAATTACAGTCGTCGTGCCCTACCATAAGCTGCGGATGACCTGGAAACGCCCGGAGTGGGACAACCCGTCCCGGCTCCAAATTTATTTTTTGTCAACGAATACGGGTAAAACAACGATCGCTATTCATCAGGAAATGCTGGAAGACGTCTATATGAGAGAAGTAATGAGGCGCCACTGGGAAGAGATGCTGCATAAACTCAATAATGATGAGGAGCTGCAGGCTCCATAAAGAAGACGCTGATCCGGGTTGCCTGGGTCAGCTTTTTTCGTTCATTATAGGATGTTCAATTGCCGGCTCCTTCCATTCATATTCAGTTCATAAACTTACGTTATTATCCCCATATAACATTGATATGGAGGAATTGCGATGAGTGATAAACATAGAAGGATAGCGGGGACAGACAGTGGCGAATGGGCGGTTGAAGCGCAAGGGCTCGTCAAGACGTTCGGCGGCAAGTCTGCGGTTGATGGTGTAGATATGAAGGTG
Organism: Paenibacillus oenotherae; assembly: GCF_019443105.1. GTDB lineage: Bacteria > Bacillota > Bacilli > Paenibacillales > Paenibacillaceae > Paenibacillus_Z > Paenibacillus_Z oenotherae. The sequence continues at coordinate 967,750 of NZ_JAHZIJ010000001.1, read as the reverse complement.
CGGGCCGGTACGATCTATGGCGTGCTCGGTCCGAATGGAGCGGGCAAGACGACTACAATTCGAATGCTCGCAACGCTATTGCGGCCGGATGGAGGGTCAGCACGCATCTTTGGGCATGATGTGGTCAAAGAGCCGCATATCGTGCGTCAATTGATCGGGGTGACAGGGCAGTATGCGTCGGTTGACGAGTCACTCAGCGCTGTTGAGAATCTGGTTATTTTCTCCCGGCTGCTCGGTCTGGGGCATGCAGAGTCGCGGCGCAAGGCAGCAGAGTTGCTGGAGGAATTCGGTTTGACAGAGGCCGCAAGGCGTCCGCTGAAGCAATTCTCCGGCGGTATGCGCCGCAGGCTGGATTTGGCGGCAAGCCTCATTGCGCAGCCGCCGCTCATCTTCCTGGACGAACCGACTACCGGGCTGGATCCGCGCACGCGCGCCCAGATGTGGGATACGATACGCAGGTTGGTGAAGACAGGCTCGACCGTGCTGTTAACAACGCAATATCTTGATGAGGCGGATCAACTGGCTGACCGAATCGCGGTGATCGATCATGGCCGGGTGGTAGCTGAAGGCACGGTTGATGAGCTAAAAGCATCTGTCGGCACTTCGTCGCTGCAGTTGAAGGTCCAAGATCCGCAAGTTATCGAGCGCGCCCGTCAGATCGTCGAACAGGTGCTTGCGGCCCAGTCGAATATATCAGCGGAAGCCGCCAGAATTACTGCGCCGCTGGCGAATACGGACAAGGTCACTGATGTGCTTGTCGCTCTCCGTGCTGCAGGGGTTCATCTGGCCGAGATTAGTGTGCAGAAGCCGACTCTCGATGAGGTGTTTCTGGCCACCACGGGTCAAGGTGTAAAGGATAATACGTCACTGGCGTCCGCAGATTCGAATATGGGGAGGAAGTAAGTATGCAAAGTACATCTATTAAGCCGGGCGCTGGCCGCCAATTGAAAAAATATACAAGCTTCGGTCAAACGGTGCGCAACTCCTTGACCATGGCCTATAGAGGCCTGCTGAAGATTCGGCGCACACCGGAGCAATTATTCGACGTTACGCTCCAGCCAATTATCTTTACTCTTATGTTTACTTATATCTTTGGCGGCGCTATCTCAGGAGATGTAGCTAATTATTTGCCAGTTATCATTCCCGGTATTCTCGTGCAGACCGTGATCACAACCTCGATTGCCACAGGCGTCCAGCTGCGTGAAGATATGGACAAGGGCGTGTTCGACCGATTCAAGTCACTGCCAATCGCACGCATTGCGCCTTTGGCAGGAGCACTGATGGCAGATACGATTCGCTACACCATTGCGACGGTACTCACCTTCACGATGGGCTATATAATGGGCTATCAACCAGACGGAGGGTTGGGCAATGTTGCCATCGCCGCGCTGCTTGTTATTGTTTGTTCCTGGGCAATCAGCTGGATCTTCGCCTTTTTCGGCGTGATAGCACGCACGGTTTCAAGTGTTCAGGGGATCTCGATGATTGTGCTGTTCCCGCTGACCTTTCTCTCTAACGCTTTCGTTCCGGTTAATACGATGCCTGACTGGCTGCAATGGTTCGTGAACATCAACCCGATCTCGCATCTTGTCACTGCTGTCCGGGATCTTGCCAATGCTGGAACGTTTGGCCAGGATCTTGCCATCTCCCTCATTGGCGCTGCAGTTATTGTAGCGATCTTCGCACCGCTCACAGTGCGTGCGTATATGCGCCGGACCTAGATAGACTGGACCCGATGAAGATATAGCCAATGACGCAACCCGGGAGGAACGCATCGTTCCCGCGAAGAGGCCGCGGTTTCTTGACAAGGGTGAGATGGTTAGGGCAAGCTTGCAAAAGAGGTGACGGTAATGACTCGGATTCTAGTCGTTGATGACGACCCGCATATTCGTGAATTGGTGGGGCATTTCATGCGCCAGGAAGGGTTGGAGGTACTGGAGGCGGTGGATGGCCTGGACGCGCTGCGTCTCCTTGCCGGCATGAAGGTTGATCTGGTTATCCTTGATATTATGATGCCTGGCATGGACGGGTGGGAGCTGTGCCGCGAGCTGCGCAGTCAGACCGATCTGCCTCTGCTCATGCTCACGGCGAAGGGCGAAACGTCGCAAATCGTCAAAGGCTTCGCGCTTGGAACGGACGACTATCTGGTGAAGCCGTTCGACCCTATGGTGCTTGTCGCACGGGTGAAGGCTTTATTGAAGCGCTATCGAATTATAGCGTCGCAATCGGTGCAGATCGGAGATGTTGCGCTGCGCCGTGATACGTTCGAGTGCCGGGCGGGCGAAGCAGAGATTACACTGCCGCTCAAGGAGTTCGAGCTGCTGTTCAAGCTCGCCAGTTATCCGGGCAAGACGTTCACGCGCGACCAGTTGATCGAGCAGATCTGGGGTTACGATTACGAGGGCGACGAAAGAACGGTCGATGTGCATATTAAGCGCCTTCGGGAACGATTTCCGGAGGAGCGCCACGCTTTCCGAATCAGCACCATACGGGGATTGGGTTACCGGTTGGAGGTGCAGCAATGAAGCGGGAACCGGGATACATCCATTTCGTTGCGAGCGTGGGGATGGTATTATTGGCGCTGTTTCTCAGCTGGACAGCGGCATTCTATATAACGGGGGCCCTCTACTCGCGAATTGGATGGGAGCCTCATGGTTTGTTCGCCTTGCTCATTAACGCTACGCTCGGTTTCGTTCTCTTCGGTACAGCAATCGCGATTGTGGGGCCTTTCCTCCGGCCAAGAGAGCATCATTTTTTTACTGAGATGAATGAAGCGTTGAAGCGCATATCGCGAGGCGACTTTCGCGTTAATATCGAGATAGCGGTCGGCTATAGGAAAGGAAGACAGCGGCAGAAGCATCCCCATGTGCAGCTTATAGACAGCATCAACGCTATGGCGGCGAATTTAAAGGCGATGGAGGAGCTCCGGCAGGAGTTTATCTCGAACGTATCGCATGAGATTGGATCACCACTTACATCGATCAGCGGGTTCGCCAAGGCGCTCAAGGATGAGAAGCTGGACCTAGAGCAGCGGCATCAGTATTTAACGATTATCGAGACGGAATGTGTTCGCTTATCGAAGCTAAGCGATAATCTAATGAAGCTGGCGGTCCTCGATTCGGCTCAGCAGACGTTCCATCCGGAACCTTATCGACTGGATAAGCAGCTGGTATCGCTGCTTCTTGCCTGCGAGCCGCAATGGGAAGCCCGAAAGATCGACATGAGCGTAGAGGCGGAAGAGATTGAAATCACCGCAGATGAGGATCAGATGAGCCAGGTCTGGCTCAATCTCATTCATAACGCGATCAAGTTTACACCACATGGCGGAAAAATAAGCATCCATCTTGCTTGCAACGGAGATCAGGCGGCCGTCCGCATTGCTGACACAGGGCCGGGGATCGCTGAGCAGGATCAGCCGCGCATCTTCGAACGATTCTATAAAGCGGACCAATCACGTACCCGCACGGCAGGAGGCAGCGGCCTCGGACTTTCCATCGCGCATAAGATTACCGAGCTGCATGGCGGCTCGATCTCCGTGTGCAGCAAGCCGGGGGAAGGAACTGAATTTACAGTTCTGCTACCTCTCAGCAGGATCAGTGTGAAGCACAGTGGGAATTAAAGTTAAAGGAGGCCATGCGCAATTGCAATGGAGTGAGTGAATGGGATGGAAAGATGGACACAATAAATCCGAATTGCAAAATAAAGCATGATGGCTTTGGCTTGGTTTTGGCTGGCTGAACGCACAGGAGTGGCAGAAGGTTGTCCACGGCCCACTAGACGCGCCTAACAGCCGAATGATATGATGGATAACGGGTGAAGCAGACGATGAATAATGAGAAGACAAACGAAGAAGTCAACAGCAATCAAGAAACCATTTCTGAAGAGAAATATGTTGAACTGATCAAGGCTGTTTACCATAACGGCCTCGTTGCTTTGAAACAGCACTTCGACGAAGTCGAGGGCCAGGTGATAAACAAGGAAATTTACGGTCCTGTTTTTGTTTATCGGGTGATGGATGATTCGAATAACGGATATGAATGCGGCTTTTTTCTTCGCGAACTGGTCGCGAAGTTCCAGTCGGACGGTGATCCGTCAGAATGGATGGCTTCTTTCTTCGTCGAGCTGATGAGGACCGAAGGGGGCAAGTTGCTTCCTACGCCTCCCGCAAGCGAGGATGAAGCAAAGGTGTTTATCGATAAGGTGCTGGTTCCACAGGTTATCACGTCAATTCGCGAAGAATTCGCCCCGCAGCAAGTTCATGCGGATCTGGATTGGAACAAGGAGCACAGTGGTATCGTCTTTGAAGCCGGATTTCCAGAGATAAAGGAAGGCAACAACGTGTGCGCTTTCCCTCTTCACGTATTGTTTACGCAATTGCTGTTGAATCGTGATCCTGCGGATCTGGTCATTCAAGGCTTGTACAAAATCCGTGAAGAGCACGGCATACATTAACGCAAGGTTTATGAAGAAGCCTTCAGGACCACTTCTTAAGTGGAACTGAAGGCTTCTTTTTCTAATTGAGCTTGATCAATTAGTCGGCCCCCGCAGGTGCGGCAACAGGTGAAGCAGACGCAGCTTCAACAGAAGGAGCTTCAATAGAAGGAGCTTCAATAGAAGGAGCTTCAACAGAAGGAGCTTCAACGAAAGCAATTCAGCTACTACGGCTTAAGGTGTTGAACAGGTGTCAAACAGCACAATTGTTGCAAAAACGCATCTTTTGGATGAAAAACAACACCATAATATCGAATTGTTGCAGAACGGCATCTTTTTTCGCGGCAGAAGAGCACTTAGCGCTTGTCGGGCTAAGATACATGCACTTTTGCAGGCTTTAGACTAAAAATGATAATTTCTCCTTGAAAAACCTGCGCTTTAGCAGGAATATTATTTCAACAAAGGTAGCGACTGCAGCGTTACATACGTGCATCATTGCGTGCGTTATATGTGTGCGTTATATGTGTGTGTTATATGTGTGTGTTATATGTGTGTGTTATATGTGTGTGTTATATGTGTGTGTTATATGTGTGTGTTATATGTGTGTGTTATATGTGTGTGTTATATGTGTGTGTTATATGTGTGTGTTATATGTGTGTGTTATATGTGTGTGTTATATGTGTGTGTTATATGTGTGTGTTACATGTGTGCATTATATGTGTGTGTTATATGTGTGCGCTACATGTGTGTGTTATATGTGTGTGTTATATGTGTGTGTTATATGTGTGTGTTATATGTGTGCATTATATGTGTGCATTATATGTGTGCGCTACATGTGTGCGTTATATGCGTGCATTACATGCGTCAAGCAGGTGATGACATCGGCGCATTGCTTCGCGTGCTTACATCACATACGTGCATCCATGCATCCGTGCATCCATGCATCATGCATATATCACATAGGTGCATAAGCCCGCTTACCCCGGACGGCTCAACGATCCCACAAGATCGCTCAGATCATTCAAGAGAGCACCCGGCGCGGCGGTTGACGGCGGAAACTTGTGATTATTATAATTAATTTATGATTATGCCAATTGTATCCACTAAAATATATATCCCTCCGCCGCGGCCGAAAGCTGTCCTCCGTCCTCGACTGACGGAGCGGTTGAACGAGGGGCTGCATGGCAAGCTGTCGCTTATCTCGGCCTCAGCCGGATTTGGCAAAACAACGCTGGTCAGCGAATGGCTCTCCGGCTGCGGCCGAAGAGCCGCCTGGCTGTCGCTTGACGATGGGGATAACGATCCCGCACGCTTTCTGACTTACCTCTGCGCTGCTCTGCAGACCGCTGGGGTCAATATTGGGGAAGGCGTTTTTGCTGCGCTCCAATCTCCGGGCTCGCCGTCTATGAAATCGATTCTGACGGTACTGCTCAATGAAATTACCGCGCTCCCGCATCACTTTGTCCTTGTCCTGGACGATTATCACGTTATTGATGCCAAGCCCGTTGACGATGCCCTCGCCTTTGTGCTTGAGCGCATGCCAGACCAGATGCATCTGGTCATCGCTACTCGTGAGGACCCGCGTATTCCTCTGGCCCGTTTGCGTGCCCGCGGCCAATTGAACGAACTGCGTGTGACAGACCTCAGGTTCAGTCCTTCCGAGGCAGCCGGATTTCTTAACGGGGTGATGAATCTGAATCTCTCAGCGGAAGATATCGCCCGGCTTGAAACTCGTACTGAGGGTTGGATTGCGGGCTTGCAATTGGCTGCGATTTCGATGCAGGGACATACAGATGCTGCGAGCTTCATTCACTCCTTCACGGGCAGCCACCGCTTCGTGCTCGATTATCTGGTTGAAGAGGTACTGCAGCGGCAGTCGGAGCAAGTTCAGACTTTTTTGCTGCGCACCTCTATCCTCGATCGCCTATGCGGTCCTCTTTGTGATGCCGTTCTGCGAAGCGAAGCCGAAGCAGCCGAGCCGGGCAGCGCAGAGGATTTCTCCCCTGTATCCTTGTCCCCTCTGAGCTCCGGCTCACAGCCGCTCGGCCCTTTTGCCTCCGGACAAGAGGTGTTGGAGTATCTCGAAACCGCCAATCTGTTCATCGTGCCTCTGGACAACGAGCGGCGCTGGTATCGTTATCATCACCTCTTTGCTGATTTGCTGCGGCAGCGGTTGCAGCAGAGCGCCGCCTCGGCTGAAGAAGAAGCAGCCGGGCTGCATTTGCGAGCCAGTGTGTGGTATGAGGAGGATGGGCTGGAGATTGAAGCTTTTAAACATGCTGCTGCTGCAAATGATGTTGACCGCGCTGCGCGGCTCATGGAAGGAGGGGGGATGCCCCTGTTCTTTCGCGGTGCTGCGGGCCCTGTGCTGAGCTGGCTGGAATCGCTGCGGCCATCGGTGCTGAATGCCGAGCCGTCGCTGTTGGTGGCGTATGCCTCCGTGCTATTGTTCGCCAGCCAAATAAACGGCGTCGAACAGAAGCTGCAATCCGCAGAAGCAGCTCTGCAGGGCGCCGAGCTGGACGATAAGAACCGTGACCTTGTCGGACATATTGCCGCCATACGGGCTACGCTGGCTGTCAGCCAACACCAGCTAGAAGCCATCATTGTCCAGTCACAGCGTGCTCTGGAGTATTTGCACCCAGACAATCTGCCTGTCCGCACGGCTACAACCTGGACGCTGGGATATGCTTATCAGCTCCAAGGGGATCGCGCTGCCGCCACCCGGGCCTTTACCGAAGCGATATCGACCAGCCAGGCGATTGGGCATTTCATCATTACTATCATGGCTGCAACTGGTCTGGGCAATCTCCAGGAAGCAGAGAACCAGCTTCAGCTGGCCTCTGCCACCTATCGGCAAGTTCTGCAGCTGGCAGGCGATCCGCCGCTGCCGGTTGCCTGCGAAGCGCATCTTGGCCTGGCCCGAATAGGGTACCAGTGGAATGACCTGGAATCTGCCGAGCAGCACTGGCAGCAGAGCGACCAATTGGCCCAGCAGATCGAAAGCACGGATAGATTCATTGCTGGCGAGGTGTTTCTGTCGACTATGAAGCTTGCCGGGGGAGATACGAGCGGCGCTGCCGCAACGTTAGCCAAGACAAGTCAGCTTGCGCGCCAGCATAACTTTATGCATCAGATGCCGGAGATTGCAGCGGCACAAGTGATGGCACTGCTTCGCCTCGGCAATCTGGAGGAAGCCGATCGTCTCGCTGGAACGTATGGACTCCCTCTCAGCCAAGCTCGGGTGCATCTGGCCAGGGGCGATGCAATGGCGGCGCTTGCGGTGCTGGAGCCGCTGCTCCGGCAGGCAGAGGCGAAGGGCTGGGAGAACGAACGGCTCAAAGCTATGGTACTGCAGGCAGTTGCCCTGCATGCGCATGGCGAAACGGGCAAGGCCGCCCGGTTGCTGGGCGATGTGCTGGCACTGGCGGAGCCGGGCGGCTTCATCCGTATTTTTGTCGATGAAGGCGATCCGATGGCGGAGCTGTTGCATGCAGCGGCCGCACAGGGAATTATGCCCGATTATACAGGGAGGCTGCTGGCTGCATGTAAAGCCGGGGAGGGGAAGAATGAAGGCCAGGCTAGTCTGCGTCCTGCCCCAGCCGGATCTCTAATCGAGCCACTGAGCGGACGCGAATTGGAGATTTTGCAGCTTATTGCCCAAGGACTCTCGAATGACGAGATCAGCAGTCGTCTGTTCCTTGCCCTGAGTACAGTTAAAGGACACAACCGGAATATCTATGGCAAGCTGCAGGTGCTAAGGAGAACCGAAGCTGTAGCACGCGCCCGCGAGCTGGGTTTGCTGTAGCGCCGCCCCGCAACAATCCCTCAAAAACCATACTTAAGTATCTACATGCCAATACCTGCTGCATATATACTACTTATAAATTGAACAAGTGGCACAGTCGTCAGGACGATGGTGATGGCTGGCCACTACAGGTACAGGGCAATGTCAAACAAACTCACCCCCAATACGAATCCAAGCGAATCCATGGTCTATGAAATCAGAATCAAGGGACATCTGGGTCCCGAGTGGAAAGACTGGTTCGAGGGCTTCGCCATCACGCTGGAAGACAACGGCGATACGCTTCTTGCCGGTCCCGTAGCCGATCAGGCTGCATTGTATGGTTTGCTAAGAAGAGTGCGTGATTTAGGAATGCCGCTGCTCTCGGTCATTTACGCCGACCCCGGTCGTTAATACCATTAGGGCTGTACCTAAAGGAAGGAGCTCCACATGAAAGCTATCATATGTACAAAATACGGATCGCCGGATGTTCTTCAGCTCAGAGAGGTAGAAAAGCCTGTTCCCAAGAACAATGAAATACTGATCAAAATCGTGGCGGCCACCGTAACAGCAGGAGACGCAAGGCTTCGAAATGGCAGCAGAAAATCATTGCCCCTCTGGCCGCTCTCCAAATTAGCGATTGGTCTAACAAAACCAAGAAAAGCGATATTGGGCGTTGAACTGGCTGGGGAAGTTGAAGCCGTGGGCCGGGATGTCACACGATTCAAGCCGGGGGATCAAGTATTTGCGTCAAGCGGCTTTGGCTTTGGGGCGTATGCCGAGTATTTGGCAATGCCTGAGGACGGGGCGGTGGCATTGAAGCCGGTCAATATGAGCTACGAAGAAGCCGCTGCCGTTACGGTCGGGGCATCCACCGCGTTGTATTTTCTGAGGAAAGGAAATATTCAGAGCGGACAAAAGGTTCTGATCTATGGCGCTTCCGGGGCGGTGGGAACTTATGCGATACAGCTTGCCAAATATTTTGGGGCCGAGGTAACCGGAGTATGCAGCACCGCGAATGTGGGATGGGTGAAGTCGCTCGGCGCAGATGAGGTCATCGATTATACGAAAGAGGATTTTACGGAGAGAGATGTGGCCTACGATATTATTTTCGACACGGTGGGCAAGACATCATTCTCACGCTGCAAGGGCTCGCTCAAGCAGAAAGGATCCTATGTGCTGGCTGTCATGGATTATGTGGAGGCTGCACAAATATTGTGGACTTCTATAATCGGTGGCAAGAGGGTCATATCCGGGGTAGCGAGCGATAAGGCGGAGCACCTGAACTACCTCAAAGAGCTGATCGAGGCGGGAAAGCTGCAGTCGGTCATCGACAGGCGCTATCCGTTGGAGCAGGTCGCGAAGGCACATGAATATGTCGATAAGGGACATAAGAAGGGCAATGTAATCCTCACAGTGAGCGGCGATCCAGCAGGTGGAGAATAATTAGAGGCGCTTGCCTGGGGCATGATTTTCGTAAACGTTGAACCTGGATGCCTGCGAATATGCAGAGATGTTCTCGTTCCAGCTTGCTCGAGGGCGAACGCCTGGAGAGATTTGCTGCGGGAAATAGGGGCTCCTGCCCAGCACCCATCCGTGCCCGCCTCAATAGGATGTTGTTGTAAAACAATCCGAAGGAGGCGTGTAATAAGTTGAAGAAGAAAGCTATCATCAAGACGAAAGCAGGGTATGCTTGTGCTAAACGAAAGAAGCAGCGGCATGTCCATGAATTTGAAGGCAGTACCAGATTGGCTGAGGAAGGCGAGGATCGGCATAATCATCGCTTCGCAGGTGTAACGGGGCAAGCGATTCGAATAGGGAACAGCCATGTGCATGAAATAGATTTTACCCATACCGATTTCTTGGATCATTTTCATAATTTGAAGAAAATAAGAACGGGGCCAGCTATTCCGGTCGGAAACGGCAAACACGTCCATTTTGTTACAGGCAAAACGACCTTGAATGATGAACATTTACATCCATTTAATTTCGCCACTTTAATTCAATCCCCTCTTACGAAGTGAACGAAGGCCCGATAAGCTTCAATGAAAGTCTATCGGGCCGAAGCAGAGCTAGTGGCGCGCAACTTGACAGCCGTCCTCATGCCAGCCCTGATGGGAGGGCGCGATTCTAAATAGCGAGCATTCCTGCGCAAACGCAGGTTTTTTCTCGTTTCGGCCTGCTATAGACGAAATGCCTGCCAAAGCGCAGGAAATTCACCCTATATTCCTCTAATCGGCTCATTCTGCTCACAATGCCTGCACTTGTGCAGGCATTGTAGTGTTCGCGGCTTCTTTTATCCGGAATTCCTGCACTTACGCCGGATTTCTTCTCTGTCTGCGGGGTAGTGGACGGGGGAGCGGGTAACTTTTTCCTGGAGCGGCCGTCTAATTGGTAAGTATACTTTGGGGTGAAGAACAGTGATTGTTAAAGCAATAGCTAAATGGCGGTATACATTGATAGTGGCCTGTGTAATATTGGGAATGGCATTGGCTTCGTGTGGAGTTAACGATCCGGGCAGAGCGCATATTAAGGGTCCTGATGCCTCCACTGGAAGCATGGCTGCGGATTCAAATATGGATTCAAAATTAAGTGGAGCTCCGGATGGGGATGCCGACTCAAATTTGGGAGAAAGCCATCAGGAGTACACGTTCCCGAAGTCTGTTAAACTCCAATTTCAGCCGGTAGAGATTAGCGAACTTTCTAAGGAGCAGGCAGGTGGGACATGGGAGCATACGCAAACAATCCCCTTCGGTGAGATCGATGGTGAGCCCGTGTTGTTGGAAGTGTACAAAACTCACGATGAAGAAGCACTTTGTGGATTGAGCTATGAGCGAGTCGTATTGGTCGAATACAAAAAAGAAAAGTATCGCTACCAGGATTGCTTCATGGGAAGTCTTGAGGAGGAGCATCCTGAACAGCATGCTGCGCTGTTCTTATTGGGCTACAAGCATGAGGAGAATCGGGATTCAACTCGTATCGTTCATGGGGCCGTTGAACTGAGTGCCAACGGTCCGGGCAGGATGGTTTATTTTTATTTCGATGTGGGGCAAGGCCGATGGTATGGTTTTGAAGATTGGGGCTTTCCCCGAGTGGTTGATTTGGATGGCGATGGAACTGCTGAGCTTGTGAATCAATTCCAGGGATTACATATGTCTTGGCCTGATGTTACTGTTTATCGATGGACGAATCGCAGCCTTGAAAAAAGCCCGCCCCTTAAGAGCGCGCTTGGAGTACCAAATGCATCATATAGTACAGCAATGTTAGATGATCAGGCTCGAATAAACATTACTGCTGTTATGAACGTCGAACATGAGTACAATGTCACGGCTAGCTATAGATATAATGATGGTGAGTTGAAAAGGGTAGATGTGGAGTGACACTGCCTATGCTTACGGGGCTCTGGCGGCATGAGAGAGGAACTCTCTGGAATGGTAGTGGCAAAAACTATCTCATGGCGGTGGTGCCTCTATTTTACAAAAGAGCGGTTCATTTTTTGTGAAAACACTATGAAAGCTCCCTGCATTCTTCGATAGCTGACTCTGTGGATCATTGACAAAATTGTCGGCGAGGAATATTCTGAATGGGCAACGGTTTTTACATTTATCCCCATATGTATAAGTTGAACTTGCTGTAGTGGCATGGATCGTTTGAATGGCTCATTCTGCTGGTGCGAATGTGAAGCTCACATGAAATCCCTGGGGGTTTCGCACCTCGCTGCTGGCGCGGGTTTCGGGGATTTTGTAAACATATTTTATCAATTTTAAGTGTTCAAAAATGTGATTCGCACTAAAGCGCTTTCAAAGCCTTGCCAGACAAGGGCTCAAAACGCCCGCTGTCACTCCCTACGCGGGAGTGTGGATTGAAATCATTTATTATCGCTTGTCTACTCATAGCGACAGGTCACTCCCTACGCGGGAGTGTGGATTGAAATTCTCCAAGACCTGTACTGGATATACGCAAAGTCGTCACTCCCTACGCGGGAGTGTGGATTGAAATTCTCAAAAACAATCTGAGAAGGAGATTTTAAAATGGTCACTCCCTACGCGGGAGTGTGGATTGAAATTCCACTATTCGCAATTTATTGTCATGTAGGGGTGTCACTCCCTACGCGGGAGTGTGGATTGAAATTCCTTAAACACCCGCCGGAACGTCTGCTGCTTGCCGTCACTCCCTACGCGGGAGTGTGGATTGAAATCACTGCTCGTTAAGCACACGGGTTTGGTTAGCCCGTCACTCCCTACGCGGGAGTGTGGATTGAAATCGAAACAGGAAGAGTATTGCTTACCAAATGAAAATGTCACTCCCTACGCGGGAGTGTGGATTGAAATCTAAAGCGATGTATGTAATCATTTCCACTTTATGTCACTCCCTACGCGGGAGTGTGGATTGAAATGGGAGTGATACGTGAATTATCAATGGACGATCACGGTCACTCCCTACGCGGGAGTGTGGATTGAAATTATTACTATCAAAATCGATACGCAATATACGATCGTCACTCCCTACGCGGGAGTGTGGATTGAAATGCGGTTGGTAGAGTCCGAACGGGAACGAGATGAAGTCACTCCCTACGCGGGAGTGTGGATTGAAATTGTCCGTAGAGGGATTGTAAGTCCTCTAGGCGCTGTCACTCCCTACGCGGGAGTGTGGATTGAAATACGATCACCAGCACGATAGCGGCCACGGCCAGCAGTCACTCCCTACGCGGGAGTGTGGATTGAAATTCCATCGTGACTTCGAATGCAAGCAGATAATCGCGTCACTCCCTACGCGGGAGTGTGGATTGAAATCTTGAACCGTTGTTTTATAAAATAGTCATGCCTGTCACTCCCTACGCGGGAGTGTGGATTGAAATTCTGCAGGATTACAGCGCCGCATACGCAACACGGTCACTCCCTACGCGGGAGTGCTGGATTGAAATTCTGGACTGGATAGAGGCGTGGGATTTGATAGGGTCACTCCCTACACGGGAACCTGGAGTGCTTGTTACCCTTGCTTCTTCCTGGCGGCCTCGTTACGGGCAGAATAACGGCGTAAATGGGGATTTTTGAAGGACAATCTGCTTATACCTGGGAGGTATGAAAATGAAGGTCAAACGAATCGTCGCCAATATAAATACGAATGATCTCATGGCAGCAAAATGCTTCTACCAGGATGTGCTTGGCCTTGATTTAATGATGGATCATGGCTGGATTAGAACTTATGGTTTAAACGAGGAGATGGGCATTCAAATTAGTTTCGCCTCACAGGGTGGCTCAGAAACGCCTACGCCTGATCTATCGATTGAAGTCGATGATGTCGATACTGCATTAGAAGGCATGAAGAAAGCTGGATTTCCGATAGAATATGGGCCAGTTGATGAGCCTTGGGGAGTTCGACGATTCTATGTCCGCGATCCGTTCGGCAAGCTTATCAACATTCTTGCTCATGAACATGGAAACACGAACGGCCAATCGTAAAAAGACGCAGGTTTGTTCAACTATCGAGTACGATTGTTCAAACGGATCATGGGGCAGTTTGCCAACGGCAGCTGCTCTTTCTTTGTTTACCTGGACGCCCAGAACGTTTGAATGCTCGTGCCATGATTTAGCCCAATGCAGCCTGATAAAGGCTGCATTTTTCGTTGCAATACCTCCATAAGCAGGATGTCCATCCGCCTTGCTTGTCGCTTTATGACGATCGTCACTTATCATATGATGCTCCCTTCTCCTATAGTTGCTTCAAGGAAATAAATTCGTCCTAAGAAGGAGTGGGAAGGTTGTATGACGAAATGGAAGTAAAACAATACAGTGTTCGGAAAATATTGGGGCTATGGGCATTGGTTGCTTTGCCGATGCTCCTTATGCGATTCGTATTGATGCCTGTTCTGGTGCCAATCGTCAGTTTTCACCCGGGTATTCTCTATTGGATGCTCATGATTGCTGGCATGATCTGGCAGTTCGTGCTGTCTGTCATCATTCTGAGAAGAGAACTGGGCCGCTTGAGCTGGGAGAAGCTGAAGCAGAGATTATGGTTGAATCATCCGATTCATCCGAGGACGCATCGAATCTACAAGCTCGCTTATTCATTCACGATTCCAATTATTCTGTACGCTTTTTTCTTTGAAAGCTCAGGCTTGTTCGGGTTTATGGAAGAGGCGATCAATCGGTTTTTCCCGGCAATGGCTCCAGAGGAGTATACGCTAATTGAAAATCTGGCGACCCCCGAATTCGTCGGCGCCTGGTATCTGCTTGGCATTGCGCTTGTCAGTTGTTTGTTTAATTATTTATTGGGGGAAGAGCTGTTCTTCCGGGGGGTTCTGCTGCCCAAGATGAGGGGAGCTTTTGGCAAATGGGATTGGGCCATGAACGGCGTCCTGTTCGCTGCCTACCACCTTCATAAAATATCGGAAATCCCTCTGTTTATTATCGGATCGCTTTTTTACGGCTTTTTGAATGTCAAATATCGGAGCTTCTGGCCAGCCATCATCATTCACGGAGTGGAAGCCATTCCTCTGCTGCTAGGTGTTGCTGCCGTCGTTCTGGGATTCTTATAATGTGATCCATTATTAAGGGAAGTGCGGTCTTATGAATATGTCAACGATTCAGACACTCAGCAATACGAAAGTTTCGAGAATTTTTTTCTACGGACTGGCATGTGTCTATGTGGCTCTGCTATTGCTTTTCGTTGTTCTATCTCAGTATAAGGGCTTCATCGTTGTTGCGATCCTCATCGGGCTCTATTTCATCAGGCACTCGGAGCGAGTATTGAATCATCCCAGGTATCACCCTGTTGCAGCCGTATCTCCGCTTGTGGAAATCATTCTGCTCTTTCTCTTGTTCCTGCGAAGCGGCACAGAAATTGAGAGTATCGTATTTGTGCTCTTTGCTGCGGATCTTCTTCTGCACTACAAGTCGTGGTACGCGCTCCCGTTTGCCTATGGCGGGTTTCTGGCTTATATATTGTTGTGGCCGGGAGAGGGCGAGGATATATGGAGCAATGTGATCGGTATTTTGAGCTATTCGTGTCTGGTTATTCCGATCTGGAGCACGAAGCTGCTGCTCAATCAAAGGGAGCTGAGCCTCCGCTTAAACGATGCTTTGATCCAGGAATCCAGGACGAGGGAAGAGATGGCGGCATTAAAGGAGAGGACCCGGATTGCGGAAGAAGTTCATGATACGGTGGGTCATACGCTAACGACAGCGATCGTCGCCCTTGAAGGGGCGCAGCTGCTCTTCGAGAAGAGACCGGAGGAAGCTTACCGGAAGATTCTCGTTGCACGCGAGCAGATGAAGGAAGGACTCGGCAATATCCGTCAGGTCGTCAAGACGTTGAAAGCTGCGGACGGGACAACGGGCGGCCTGGGGCTGAAGGAGGGGATAAGCAAGATCATAAGCGATACGGCGAAGCAGACGGGTGTCCGGTTTATTTTTCATTATGAGGTGGCCGCCCCTCTTATCTCCCTTCAGGAGTATGTGGTGCTGAGCGCGATCAAGGAATCGATTACGAATGCGCTGAAGCATGGCAAGGCAGATGTGATTGAGATCGCAGTGCTGGAGCAGCAAGATACGATACATATTGCGGTAAAGGATGATGGAAGAGGCAGCGATTCGGTGGTATACGGCTTTGGCCTGAATACGATGGAGGAAAGAATAGTGGCCATCGGAGGCCAATTCAGTGTGGAAAGCGAGCCGATGAACGGGTTTGCACTCCATATCCGCATGCCTGTTGCGAGGGGGATGGTTCATGGATAGCGATCACAAAATCAGTGTCATGCTTGTGGATGACCAGAAAATTATGCTGGAAGGTCTGGAAACGCTGCTTTCGATCCGCACGGATGTAGAGGTCGTTGGGACGGCTCTAACAGGTGAGGAAGCGCTTGAACGGCTCCGCTCGGTTGTTCCGGATGTTATTCTGATGGATATCCGCATGCCGGGCATGGGAGGCGTAAAGGCAACCGAAGCCATTAAGGAGCTCTATCCGCAGGTGACCATTCTCATCTTGACGACCTTCGACGATGATGCGTATATTATTGAGGCTTTAAGCAATGGAGCTTCCGGTTATTTGCTCAAGGACATCGACGGCGAGAAGCTTGTACAATCCATACATGAAGCGTTATCCGGCAATTTGCTGCTGACCGGCAAGGTGGCGCATAAGCTTGCCCTCAATATCCGCAGCAAGAACAGCCGATTCGAGCAGGCGGGCGAGGAGCTTGAACTGACGCCAAGAGAGCTGGATCTTGCAAGACTGCTTGTAGAGGGGTACAACTCCAAGGAAATCGCCGACAAATTATTTCTGACTCAAGGAACGGTGAAGAACTATTTAAGCGGCATCTATACCAAGATCGGAACCAATGACCGGGCTAAGGCGGCGCTGTTATTAAAAGGATACTTGTTCGATCATTGATGATATTTGTTGGTTGGATGCTTGTTATATTGGCATTGAAGCATTGAAGCATTGAAGCATTGAAGCATTTAAGCATTTAAGCATTGAAGCATTGAAGCATTGAAGCATTGAAGCATTGAAGCTGAAATATTTACGAATTTGCTGCTCTGCTCCCATAGCCTTGCCAGACATGGGCTCAACACGCCCGTTGCCGCTCTAATGCGGGATACATAATAATAGGCTCCGAACGAAATCAGCGGTTGACTCCTTCTCGGGGAGGGGAGGAGGCCAAGAATTCCTGCGTAAGCGCAGGAATTCCGGCCAAAAGTAGCTTGAAGTGGAATAATGCCTGCAATTACGCAGGAATACGAGGCCAAATTCGCCGATATGAGCAAATATGGTGAGAAAGCCTGCGTTTTGGCAGGTATTAGCTCTTCATCAGCCTAGAACGGAAGAAAGCCTGCGCTTCGGCAGGTATTAGCTCTTCATCAGCCTAGAACGGAAGAAAGCCTGCGCTTCGGCAGGTATTAGCTCTTCATCAGCCTAGAACGGAAGAAAGCCTGCGTTTTGGCAGGCATTAGCTCTTCATCAGCCTAGAACGGAAGAAAGCCTGCGCTTCGGCAGGCATTAGCTCTTCATCAGGCCAGCACGGCAGAAAGCCTGCGCTTTCGCCACTGTTGCAGGCATATTCGACGTGTCTGGGATCGCTACCTTGGGCGGGGTTTATCAACAACTAATCTGCACCAGCCTATCGTTGTTCCAGCAGCTCCGCTCAACGATTCACCTGAAGCGTGAAGGCAAACATCACGCCTCCCTGCTCGTTGCGCACATCGTATCGGCTGCCGTGCAGGTCGAGAATTTGCTTCACGATGGCGAGGCCGATCCCGGTTCCGCCGCTTTCGCGGGCGCGTGCTTTGTCAACGCGGTAAAATTGGCTCCATATGCGCGGGAGTTCTTCCTCCGCTATGGGATCCCCCTCATTATGGACGGTGAAGCGCCATTCGGCACCGTCCCGTGCAGCCGCAAGCGTGACCGTTCCTTTGTCCGGCGTATGCCGCACCGCGTTAGTCACCAGATTGGTCAGCACCTGCCCGATCCGGAACCGGTCGGCCAGAACCTCGACGATTCCGTCCTCATCTGCAGGCGGCACGGACACCTTCACAAGGACATGTCTCTCTGCTCCGAGCGCATCCGCGCGTGCGGCAGATTCCTTGAGCAGCTCCGCAGCATCGAACGGCTCCAGGTTCAGCCGGTATTGGCCGGATTCCAGCTGGGACAAGTCCAGCATGTCACCAACAATGGCGGACATGCGCCGCGTCTCGTCCAGAATGACTTCCACGTATCTCTCCCGCTTGGCCCCCGTTCCGATGTTGTCCTGCAAACCTTCCGCATACCCTCCGATCAAGCTGAGCGGCGTCTTGAGCTCATGAGATACTCCGGCAATAAAATCGCGGCGAATCCGCTCCAGCGCTTTCTCCCGCTCAATATCCTCCCGCAGCTTGTCGTTGGCTTCATGAAGCTCCGCAAGCGCCCCCTGCAAGTTGTCTGCCAGGAAATCAAACGTCCGCGCAAGTTCGCCGATCTCATCCTTGCGGCGCCACTGGATGCGAACGGAGAAATCAAGCGACGCCAGCCTGCCGGCAAGCTCGTTCAGAGAGCGGAGCGGTCGGGTAAGAATGCCAGCGTACAGGAAGGCCAGCACCGGTACGAAGACGAACGCAACGCCAAAGGCATACCAGGAGAAATCGCGGATAACTTTCGCGGCACCGATAACCGGCTGCAGCGAGGATGTGGCGAAGAGCAAGGTACCGCCGCCGTGCCCGTCGGTTTCAATCGGAGCGACCGCAAGCAGCTGATCGCTAGCGGAATTGAGCGAGCTATTCCCATGAGAACGGTACACGAGCGTCATGGACTGGTTCATGACCTGGTCGACTGCATGCGAATCCTTCTGCCATTCCTGAAGCGCCGACATAAATTTGCGGGTCTGCTCATCAGGACCATAGGGCAGCATAGGAGGCCATCCATTCTCCTGCGAATCTTCGGGCACATCCTGCTTTGCTCGCTGGACCAAAACTTTATTGTTCGCCATCGTCACCAGTGAAATTGTCGCGTAATAATCATTTTCGAACTGGAAGAAGTATGGAGGGAACCCGTCCGTAGCTAAAGATGAGCTTGAGCTCTTATATTGGTCACGTAGGAGATTCAGTTCCTGCTCAATATCCTTGATCTGCCGACGCTCATAGAACGAAGAGAAGCTTCCTGCAAGAACCGTGAGCAGTACACCGAGAAACAGCATGATGACAACAAAGGTGATGGCGAACAGCCGGAATGCGACAGAATGTCTCCAACGGGTCATGATGTCACCTTCATCTTCATCCGGTACCCGGCACCTCTTAATGTAACGATCCAATCTGCCCGCGCCCCGAGCTTCTGCCGCAATCGTTTCACATGCGTATCCACGGTGCGGACATAGCCTTCGTAATCATATCCCCACACAGCGTCCAGCAGCATCTCGCGGCTAAGCACCCGGTTGCGGTTGCGGACGAAGTGGAGCAGCAGATCAAATTCTTTGGCCGATAGCGCAAGAGGTGCGCCGTCAAGCTCCGCTTCCCTAGCCGCCAGATCCAGCGTTAACCCTTCCGCTTTCACCCATTCGTTCGCGGCTTCGGTTAACACCATTTTATTCGCCGTCTCGATAGACATCGCTCTTTTCACCGTCTCCGCCCGTTTCAGCAATGCTTTTATTTTGGCTGTCAGCACCTTCGGGCTGAACGGTTTGGTTATGTAATCGTCGGCGCCGAGGTCGTATCCGAGCAGTTTGTCGTCTTCTTCGGATTTGGCCGTGAGGAAGATGATGGGCACATTCGATATGGCGCGGATCGCCTCGCATACGTCGTACCCGTCCAGTCCCGGCATTAGAATATCAAGAATAACGAGCTGGGGGTTGTGCTCCCGGAACCTCTCCAAGGCCATGTCGCCCCGCGCGCATTCGCACCAGTCCAGGCCATCCTCGTCCAAATAATCAGCGATTAATTCGCGGATTCGCCGTTCGTCCTCGACAATAAGCACTTTCGGTTTCACGCTGTTCAGTCCCTTCTTGCCGCGTCCATTTCACAGGTTTATTGTAAGCGAGCCATACCGCTTTGTCACCATAGGGCCTGTCACACAGCTGTCACATAACTGGATTATGATGGAGGGCATGACGACGACCAAAAGCGAAACAACCCGCCCAAGAGAGGAGTGATCACTTGAACCGGATTAGACAGCAATACCGGAGGGATGCGCCGCTTGTGCTGCTGTTCCTGGCCCCGAGCCTGGCCGGATTTCTCCTGTTTTTCATCATCCCGTTCGGAGCGGTTGTCTACTACTCGTTTATCGACAATCCCGTAAGCGGCAAAATCGTCGGCTTCGATAATTACGCAGCATTGCAGGCCAGCGGCTCATTCCGCAAAGCATTCGTCAACTCGCTGTTGTTCGCCGGCGTCAGCGTACCCTTGCTTTTTGCCATATCGCTTGGATTGTCGCTGCTTCTGAAGGGAAAACTTCCATTCCGCCAATCGCTGCGGACGATGTTCCTGCTCCCGCTCGTTGTACCTGTCGCTTCTGTGATCCTCGTATGGCAGACGCTGTTTCATTGGCATGGAGCGATCAATCATTACTTGATGGAATGGGGGCTCGATCCCGTCGACTGGATGAACACAAGATGGGCATTTGCCGTCATGCTGGTCGTATTCGTGTGGAAGAACGCTGGCTACAATCTGATTATTTTTCTCGCGGGGCTGTCCAACATTCCTGCGGAGCAGTATGAATCGGCCTCTATAGACGGGGCCGGAGCGTTCCGCCAATTCCTGCATATCACGTGGCCGGGGCTGTCACCGACCTCCTTCTTTGTCATCGTGATGAGCATCGTACAGTCGTTCAAGGTGTTTCGGGAGACGTACCTGGTAGCCGGCGCCTATCCGAACGATTCTATCTATACGCTGCAGCATTTCATGAACAACATGTTCAAGTCGCTGGACTACCCGAAGCTGACGGCGGCTGCCGTCCTGCTGTCGATCGTCATCGGGGCCGTTGTCTATGTACTATTCCGAATGGAGAGACGTTCAAGGGAGGCGCTGCAATAATGAGTATTGCTCTGCACCATACACTGACCACCTTGAAATTGACATTTCTCATTCTGATTGTGCTGGCGATGCTGTTTCCTGTCGTGCTGACGGTCAGCAATTCATTCATGTCCGAGGAGGAGATCAGCCGCCATTACGATGCCTTGAACGGAGGAGAATCCGCCGCTGCCAGCAAAAACATGAGCATTCGTCTAATCCCGGAGTGGGTCACATTAGCTCAGTACGAAGAGGTGCTGCTGAAACGCCCGAAATTTCTGCTGCATTTCTGGAATTCCGTCAAGCTGACACTCCCTATCATCATAGGTCAGGCCATTGTCGGCACCTTAGCCGGATTCGCGTTCGCCAAATTGGCTTTCCCCGGAAGGGACAGGCTCTTCTTCATCTACCTGCTTACGATGCTTATGCCGTTCCAGGTTACGCTCGTGCCGAATTACTTGGTGGCGGATAAGCTTGGCTTCCTGGACAGCTACGGAGCAATTGTGCTCCCGGGCATATTCGCAACGTTCGGCGTGTTCCTGATGAGGCAGTTCATGGCGGGCATTCCGGATGCTTATCTGGAGGCAGTGAGAATCGATGGCGCAGGCCATGTGCGGGCGTTTATCCATATTGCTCTTCCGCTCGCGAGACCGGGCATTGCCGCGCTCATACTGTTGTCCTTCGTTGACAACTGGAACATGGTAGAGCAGCCGATTCTGTTCCTGACCGAGCCGATTCGCCAGCCGCTGTCCGTGTATTTGGCGGATATCGCCGAAGGGGCCCGCGGGGTTGCATTCACCGCTTCCGTGCTGTACATGGCCCCGATGGTGCTCATTTTCCTCTATGGCGAAGAGCATCTGGTGGAAGGCATTCAAATGTCGGGCATTAAAGGGTAGCGCGGAGAGAGGAGGTATATTTGCGAATATGCAACGGCGAAAAGGGATGCTGAGCTGGATGATCGGAATTTTTTGTGCGCTTCTTCTTGTACTTACATTTCTGTCCAATACCATTCAGGGCCTGTCACTTCCTAAAGTAGCTGTCGATAAGCCCGGCATGGGCGGACTTGACCTGAACGTATCGGGGGATGGCTTTCTCCAGCCTGCGCACACTGCACAGCTTCATGCAGAAGCGGACTGGAAGGTTGAGAAGATACTCAAACGGAAGAACGACCGGGTGAAGCGGGGTGATCCTCTTATTACTTTCAATACCGCTTCGACCAAAAGAACATTGCAGGATGAGAAGACCCGCTATCAGCAGCAGGAGCTGCAATTGGCAAGGATGATAGATCAGATGAAAGCCGTGCTGCGGAGCGGCGATACGTCCGGCATTGAAGATCAGAAGCGCAGCATCGAGAGTCATAAGCTGGATATGGAGATGCAGGAGCGCAAACTCGCAGATTTGCAGAAGCAAATCGCCGAAGGCGGCACGCTAAGAGCCCCCGTTGACGGCATCGTTACAGCTCTTAACGCATCTGAAGGAGCTGCAGCCAGCAGAGGACAGCCAGTTATTGAAATCGCTGACGACGCTGCCGGCTATCAGTTCTCCATTATGGCGGACAGCAACGATGCTTCCCTGCTTCGCATTGGCGACAAAGTCAGCATAGCGCTCGATGAAGAGCCGAGGAGGAGCATAGAGGGGTTGATCTCTGATATTGAGGATGCAGAGGCGAGCGGCAATGATGGTAATTCGGAAGGAAGCAACAAACAAATAACGTTCGAAGTGGCGGATGCTAAGCTGAAGCCGGGCTTGAAGGCCTACATAAGCATCTCGAATCAGAGCCGTTCCTTCGGGATGCAAATTCCGAAAGCTGTGCTCCAACAAGACAATAACGGCTATTACATATTCACCCTGACGGACAAAAACGGGCCGCTCGGCACCGCCTATTACGCCGCCAAAACCTATGTAACCATCAAAGACGAGAACGGAGATACGGCAGTTGTGGACGGGCTGATGCCTGACGAGCTGTTCATTACGGACTCTAGCGAACCGATCAGCGATGGCGACCGCGTCCGTTACTAAAATGATCGAATCAAACGAAGGAGGAAATACAATGAGGATTCAGACAGGATTTTGGAAAATGGGTGTGCTGATTCTGCTGTGCGCTGCCTTGACGGCATGCTGGGGAGGTAATAGTAACAACGGAGTGAATGGGTCAACGGTGCCCACTGGCAGTACGCCTGCAGCATCAGAGGGCCAAACAGTCGTAACGATGAGCATCCTGACGAGGGATCGTTTCCTTATAGAAGCAGAGCAGAAATTCGAAGAGATGTTCCCCGATATCGACATTCAAATCAATGAAATTGTTCCTGCGGACACGAGCAGCGGTGACAAAGCCGTTATGATACGAGGCACGGATAATGGACCGAAACCGGAGGAGGTGGAGAAATACGTAAGCAGCGTCAATACTGCGCTCATGTCAGGCAATGCGTCAGATATTATTTCTGTAGAAAATCTTCCTGTCGACAAATATGCCGGAAAGGGACTTCTGGCTGATTGGAGCGAAGTGGCCGGAGAAGACAGCAGCTTCAACAAATCCGATTATTACGAGAACATCTTTGACGGTGTTTCGAAAGGCGGCGGCTGGTACGGTATCCCTACCTCCTTTTCGCTGGATGTCTTGCTCGGGGACGCTTCTCTGCTCCAGCAGCATGATCTGGATGACCGAACATGGACATGGGAGCAATTCGTCGACCTGCTAGCCGGAATGAAGACCGAGGGCAAATATGGCATTGCCATGCTCACACCCGAAATGCTGCTCAAATATGTGGCCGAATCAGTATACGGGCAGCTGGTGAAGCAGGACGGGAACTCCATCTTATTTGATGCGGAAGCCTTTCAGGGCTATATGGAGAACATCAAGAAGCTCTATGATGGAGGTCTGGCAACTTCAGAGATGATGGGACCGGGCAATTCCAATTTCAGTCTCATGAACATGGACTCCCCGATGAGCGCCCTTCTGATCCCGCAGATGGAAAGTAAATTGCAGACCATGCTTCGTCCCCCGGGAATCGGACAGGATGAGGGCATACCGTTCAAATCAAGCCAGGTGCTTGGGCTGAATGCCAATTCGAAGGTGAAGGATGCCGCATGGTCGTTCGTCAAGTTTCTGCTTTCCGAAGAGATGCAGACTTCCATGGCCATGATGAATTTTCCCGTGAACCAGGCAGCGCTTAATGACAAGCTGGCTGATACGAAGCAAATACTAGAAGGGGGAGGCAGTAAAAGAGGCGGCAAGTCAGCCAAAATTATGTTGAGGGGCAAGGATGGAGAAGAAATCCACCCGACCGTAAGTGACGAAGATATTAAGAAAGTATCTGACCTGATGCCATCCGTCGGCAAATACACCAATCAGGATTCGAAAGTACTGAGCATGATTACCGAGGAATCAGCTGCGTATTTCAGCGGCAACAAATCGGCCGAAGCAGTAGCCCAATCGGCTGCCAACCGGATTAATACGTATTTGAACGAGTAGCGGATAGTTCAAGTATGGCATGTTGAACCTCTGAAACTACTAGTTATGAGTAATGTAGGATCGGAGGTTCTTTATTAAGTTGATGTTCCGCAACAAGCGGGGCTGTGAAATCAGGTAGCATCCAAAATTTGGTGCGACGACAAGCAAAGTGAAGACGGCCGCACGAAGTGTACGTTTTGAAACCTGCCCTTTGGAATAGGTGAGAAACTGGAGTAGAATGATGCAATCTAATAGAAACCATATGAAGGTTATGATTTGCTGAAGCAGATGAAACGGCATGCAGAAGGTAAAAAGAAACTCCCAAGTAATGTTGGCGCATATGGCGGCGAGGGGCATCTCGCAGACATGATGCTTGAACCCTTTATAGATGACGAGAATATAGACGATGATCCAAAATAGAGCTACTCACAATAGAAAAAGGTACTGTACTTTTAGCGGCAAAAGGGACTCCATATGAAAGCAATCGCATCCTTTCGGAAAACTTTTGACCATTTACAGCTTGTTATGAGGGCTAGTCTATGCATATGAAACAACCACAGACACCAGTTATGGCTATCATGTCCCTTGTGTTTAATACCAATTAATATTGGACTTGAGCGCTTCTCGGGAACGATACACGCAAGTACAAGCTCTGTTTCAGCATATAATTTTGCCTTTGAATAGTTCTCCACAATACGTAATTCAGATAATCTTCATCGTCTCCCAGAGAAAAGTGGTAAGTTGCTAATATAAAAGCAAGCAAAGCAATGATAACTATTGCCCTTCGTTTCGATACAAACCGTTTCATCTGCGACCTCGCTTCAGTTCTAAGATTTATCAAATTTATATATCGCATAGTTGTGTTCGAGCTAACACTTTATTTTCTTTAGACATCCATTAGGCCGGTCTTCCTTGGTCGTATAGCCGGGTTGGAAGATTTGTCCGATCATTTCATTCGACAGATGAACGCCCCGATTGGCAAACGTTATGTATAGCTCACCCTCGTGAAGGAACATCTCTAAGTGAACCTCCCGTTCAGGGGGGCAGCTCCACGACAGCAACGTTCATGGTTTGAATCTCATTGACGATCTCCTTCATATAGGAGAGAAACTTCCTCCTTCATATTGCTTGTTATTTATTGTCTACTGGTATAATAGTATCGAGATTATGGTGAACGTTACATATCATGACGTAAGTAATGTTCACGATTTACTTTGCCCGTGAAAGGAAAATTCACAATGATTGACTCCACCGACATGATGATGATTAAAATGCTCCTCCAGAACTCAAGAATTCAATGGAAGGAAATCGGTGAATTGGTTCATATGAGTGCTCCCGCTGTCACCAATCGAATTAACAAATTGGAGAAGGCTGGGATTATTGAAGGGTATACGGTTAAGCTCAATGAAAGGCTCCTCGGCAATAATCAATGCATATTTATTGTTGTGATGATGAAGGACTACAGGCACACCAAATTCACGGAGTTTATAAAGACGAGGGATGAAATTAAAGAAGCCCACCGGGTAAGCGGCGAGCCTTGTTTTATTCTGAAGGTGCAGCTTGCGGACCCGGATCTATTGGCCAATCTGCTGGACGAGATATTAACGTACGGACACTATAAAATCAATATTTCTATTGATCAAGTCAAATAAGCGAGCCTACCGTTATGTCGATAAGGGCACGAAAAGCAACATCGTCATTACTGTGTGAAATAGTCTGCGGCGAGTATAACATTCGGGGAATCAGCATTCGACTTACAAATTAAAGATGGAAAAATGATTGACTGGGTTGAATTTAAGTCAATCAATTTTTATAATCTTTTATCGAGTCGATGTTATTTAAAAATTTGGTGTTCAGATCATACCATGAGTAAAATACTAGGGTTACATGGGTATTCGTGATAGTATGAAAGGGTGCACAAGTATTGCAGACGAACATTAAATATACAAGGAGGTAGGCAAATGTCTGATGCCAGCAACGCAACTTCGGTTAAAGCATTGTTCAAGCCTTTTACAACCGGAAGTTTGCAGGTGGCCAATCGCATTGTGATGGCGCCGATGACTAGAGGATTCTCTCCGAATGGTGTGCCGGGGGAGGATGTGGCGGCTTATTACCGCCGAAGGGCGGAGAATGGGGTCGGCCTAATCGTGACCGAAGGAACGGTGATCAATCATCCGGCTGCTTCGGCAGGTCCGAATTGCCCTCATTTTCATGGCGAGGCGGCGCTGGGCGGTTGGTCCAATGTGGTAAAAGAGGTTCATGAAGCAGGAGGCAAAATCATCCCGCAACTGTGGCATGTAGGATTGACGCGCAAGCCAGGCGATCTTCCAAACCCTGAGGCATTGCCAATCGGCCCATCCGGACTGAATCTCTCAGGAGAGAAAATAACGGAGCCTTTAACGGAGAATGAGATTGGGGATGTCATCGCAGCATATGGACAGGCAGCAGCAGATGCAGCTCGAATCGGCTTTGACGGAATTGAGCTTCACGGCGCGCATGGTTATTTGATCGATCAGTTTTTCTGGGGCAAAACAAACCAACGCACGGATCGCTTCGGCGGGGATCTGGCAGCCCGGACGCGGTTCGCGGTTGAGGTTATACAGTCCTGCCGCCGAGCTGTTGGACCGGATTTTCCAATTGTGTTGAGATTTTCCCAATGGAAAGCCGGCTATTATGAGGCCAAGCTGGCCGAGTCGCCTCAGCAGCTTGAGCAATTTCTGAGGCCGCTTGCAGATGCGGGTGTGGATGTCTTCCATTGCTCGACACGTCGGTATTGGGAGCCGGAGTTTCAAGATTCTAATCTGAATCTGGCAGGCTGGACGAAGAAGCTGGCAGGAAAACCGACGATAACAGTAGGCTCAGTTGGGCTGGATAATGAGTTTGGAAGCAGCAAAGGGTATAATGCGCAGCCAGCAGTTCTCAACAGCTTGATTGAAAGGCTGGAGAACGGGGAATTCGATTTGGTGGCAGTAGGCCGTGCCTTGCTCGCTGATCCGGCATGGTCAGCCAAAATACGCGGTAATCGGACAGAAGAGCTTTTGAGCTTCGAACCAAGCGCCACCCAGACATTATTTTAATGAAGCTGAGTCTTATATAATCCGTAAGAAGAGGTGCCTTTGGGGGCCTCTTTTTTCTTGTATTTGTGAATGAATACGTGCAACGGGTGCTACTGCGATTTTTCCCATGCTGTAAGGTTTCTGGCATTAATGGTGGCATTTGAAATCAACGTGTATGCTTCGCTGGATTATTTTGATATTAGGTTAGTACCGATTATGCCTTGGGGATCACGTATTTGAACCTCGATTATATTTATAATTATTTTGGGAGTATGGTATGGTAAAATATATAATTATACATATAAAAAGGGGTAAGTTATGAAGAGATTTGATCTAAAAGCATTGGCAATTGGTTTTATTGGATTGTTTTTTTCATCTATTGCTCTAGGTTTATCCTCATTAGCGCTGCTAGTAGCTATAGGATTGAAAGACTGGTTTAATGATTACGAGTATCCTATTTTGATAACTCTTTCTGTGTTATCTCTGATCATTGGTGGTTACTATGCACAAAGGCATACAAGAGAAGGTATCATATGGAATCAAGCTTTAATAATGGGTCTAATTATGTTTACATGGAGCTTTTCAGAATCCATAATTTTGATAGGTGATCCCGAAAGCGATCCTTTTTTTGTGAACTTCTTGATTGATCTCAGCATGTTAGCAGCTCCATATGTAGGAGGGAAGGTTGCTAATAAGGAGAAAAAGTGGTATCGAGAGCGTGGGTAAGATAATGTCATAATGTAATTGGAGTTTTCTCTCCTGAGATGTGGGCTAGACAAAACATGCGGAACGGCAGTTTTTTTCGCATTTCTGACCCCATGAAGGTGAAATGCCTGCCAGAGTGCAGGTATTTCACCTTGGTTTTCCCTTAACGGCCGATTTTTCCTCAAATTCATGCACGATCGCAGGAATTGTACCATTATGGCGTCTTGTAACCGAAATTCATGCACATTCGCAGGCTTCTTCGTCACTCTGACTTCAAACACTTGGAGAAGGGGCTGCCCAGAAAGTATGTTTGATGATTTCAGAGTAGCTTTATCAAGAATCTCCTCGCCGTTTGCAAACATTTTCAACTAAATATCGTTAATTGCTTGCCATCATAATGGGCGAAGCCTATGTGTGAATTGAAATGCTGAATACTAGTATTGCCTGGTCAGCATGTTTGTGGATCGCAATCTCAGATAGAAAATCGCCTTGCTTTCAAAGAAGTGGGGCGATTTTTTTATCTTTGCTGAATGCGTCATCGATTCTGTTTTAACGATACGATCTTATATTCGAATAAACTGCCTTTTGATACTGACCAAGGAACTTCAACCAGTAAGCCGCCCACTGAGTAACTCTAAAACTTTTTACTACTACAACAACTGTAAACGGTTTGGTTTTTGAGGTGTTACTAAGGGAATGGTGGGTTGCTGCAGTTCGATCAGTTGCGTCAACAGAAAAGGAGAGACCTAATATGGCTTATGCTTATGAACAACTGTAATGGATTTGCTATAGATGAGCAGCAGATCTAGCAGATCCAGAGAATGGCCGCCTGTCACCAAAATGATATGAAGATCGCCGTCAATTCGGCGATCTTCATATCAATTTCAAGCTTTGAAAATAATATGCTTAATAGAGTTGCTTGTGAAACGAGCAGTTCTGAAAACTGTTATGATGGGGCAGGGGGGACTACCCTTGTGTCTCAACAAACTAGTCCGGGCTACTCTCGGACTTCAAGCAGGTAATCCATCATTCTGACAATTACAGCCGCCGCTTGAGCCCTGGATGCATTGTTCTGAGGCTGGAAGCTTCCGTCCGGATATCCGCTCATGATGCCCGCTTCCGCAATCGCGGCAATCGCGTCGCTAGCCCATCCCGAGATGCTGCCGCCGTCTTTAAACGGACTTTTGCTTGAAACGGTTGCCATATTGGCGACTCGGGCCAGAATGACGGCCATTTCCTCTCTCGTAATAACGGCATTCGGTTCAAACGTATTGTCGCTTTTGCCTCTTACGATCCCAAGCGCTCCTGCAATGGAAACATATTGCTGCGCCCAATGACCTTCCGTATCGGCAAATGCCTTGCTTCCTTCCGCTTGCAGCCCCAGCGAAAGCACAATCATCTTCAGAAACTCCGCCCTTGTTACAGTTGCTTGAGGCTTGAAGGTTCCGTCCCCGTATCCCGAGATGGCTCCCAGCTCGACCAAGCGTCCAATTTCCTTGCTGGCCCAGTTCGTCTCCAGCACATCCGTAAACTTAATCATCGGACGTTCCGGTTGCTCCGGCTCTACCGGCTTTTCTGGTGTTTCCGGCTCCGCCGCATTCGGCTGCTTGCTCCACTTCGCGGTTAGTGTTCGGCTGGAATAGATAGCCGTTGAAGAGGAGAACGGAGTTCCGTCCGCATTGTGCCATCCTTCGAATATATAGCCTTCTCGTGCAGTCCCAGGCAAAGTACCTACTGCCGAACCGGCATTTACCGTCAGGCTCGACACTGGCGTTCCGCCGTTGGCGTCAAAGCTGACGACATAAGTGGTCGGCGGGATGATTACGACCGGTCTGGCAGCAATCTTGATCGTAAAGGTTGCCGTGAGGCCTTCATAAGTAACGGTCAATGTCTGGCTCGACACCGCACGGCTGCTATCGAACCCGCTAACCATATCCGGCGTTACCGCCACTTCGGTCGTTGTATCGTCGCTCCAACGGACTTCAAGCGTCAAGCCCGATACATCGAGCGTATCGCCGACCTGGTACTGTGTCTTGTGCTCCGTCGATTTGATCGCGATGCTGTCTATCAACGGGACAGCCGCACCCACAATCGTGATCGCAAAGGTTGTTGACTGGCCTTGATAGGTGATCGTCAGTTGCTGGCTGTCCACTGGCACGCTGGTATCGAACCCGCTAACCATATCCGGCGTTACCGCCACTTCGGTCGTTGTATCGTCGCTCCAACGGACCTCAAGCGTCAAGCCCGATACATCGAGCGTATCGCCGACCTGGTACTGTGTCTTGTGCTCCGTCGATTTGATCGCCATGCTGTCTATCAACGGGACAGACGCACCCACAATCGTGATCGTAAAGGTTGCCGTGCGGCCTTCATAAGTAACGGTCAATGTCTGGCTCGACACCGCACGGCTGCTATCGAACCCGCTAACCATATCCGGCGTTACCGCCACTTCGGTCGTTGTATCGTCGCTCCAACGGACCTCAAGCGTCAAGCCCGATACATCGAGCGTATCGCCGACCTGGTACTGTATCTTGTGCTCCGTCGACTTGATCGCGATGCTGTCTACCACGGGGACAGCCGCATCCACAATCGTGATCGCAAAGGTTGTTGACTGGCCTTGATAGGTGATCGTCAGTTGCTGGCTGTCCACTGGCACGCTGGTATCGAACCCGCTAACCATATCCGGCGTTACTGCCACTTCGGTCGTTGTAGCGTCGCTCCAACGGACTTCAAGCGTCAAGCCCGATACGTCGAGAACATCGCCGATCCGGTATTGCGTTTTGTGCCCTGACGATTTGATCGCGATTCCTGCGACTGTCGGCGCTTCCAAAATGGCGACATTGTACGTAGTGGTCGCTCCTTGGTAAGTAATCGTCAGCGTTTGGCTTTCCACAGCAGCGCTGCTGCTAAAGCCCTCTACCATTTCGGCTGTGACAGGCACCGTTGTTTTGGTTCCATTGCTCCAGCTTACTTCCAGCGTCAGATCTGCAACGCTAAGCTCTTCTTCTACCAGATATTGTGTCTGATGTGTCGTTGAGTTAACGGTAATGCTCTCGACTTCCAGTTCCGGCTCTGCAAATTCGCCGTAAAGCTTGACCTCGGCCAAGTTGCCATACCAATTGCCAGGGTTCGTCACCTTCAAATATCTGTATGCCGTTTGATCTGTTACGTCGAACGCTTGCCAAGGCTGTACGCCTTCCACGCCAGTAACCAGATTCGTCCAGCTCACATTGTCATTGGAGCCTTGTATTACTGTTCCTGCCGCCCGTGCAAGCTGATCCTGTCTCGCGATCAATTTAACCTTGCTCAGCTTGATCATCCGATCCTTGAAATCCATAATGAACCAGCCTGCCCCGTTGTTGCCGGGACCGCGGAAATCCGAATTCGTTCTTATATCTCTGTCGAACAGATTGGCTACCTGTGCCAGAGTAGTCTCTGCCGCGCGGTTAGGCGTTGAGTCAATGAAGCTGGCGATATCCATTACATTATGAATGTATCCTGGCTCCTCAAGCACCTTAACGGATGAGCCGTCCGTTGTCTGTTCCACAGGCCATCCATCCTTATAATTAATAACAAACTTGATGTCTCCCGGCGTATCAAGCTCGCTGACAACGACTTCCGCCTTCCAGTTCAAACCATCCTCGGATACCGGCACTACAGGTTTGCCATAAAGGACAACATTTACGTCTTCAATAACATTGTCCGCCTTAAATGAGAGTGACACCGTATCTCCGACATTAGCAACCGTTGGATTCTCGTTGCTCGATGCAAGCGATACCTCGCTAATTTCTTCAAGCAAGTTCAGATCCGTAAATGTACCGTACAATTTAAGCTCCGCCAAATTAGCATACCAGCTTCCGTTGTTAAGCACTCTGATATAACGGAAGGCCGTATTGGCGTCTTTGCTGAAAAACTTCTGCAGGGCATCTGTATTCGCGGCGGGATCCGTTAACTGTGTCCAGTTCGTGCCATTGTTGGATCCTTCAATACGAACGCCGGAAATTCTGGATCCCCATTGCGCTCTACCCAAAATTTTCGCCCGGTCCAGTGTGAAGGTCGTAGCCGGCCCGAAATCAAACATTGCCCATTGGTTGCTTCCTTGCCATTCCGTAAAAGTGTTGGGCTTGCCGTCAAACCAGATCGATACGATGTTTCGAGCTGTTCCGCCCGTATTCCCATTGTTAAGTGTGATGTTAAAGCTCTTGCCGAAAATATCGGCCTCCTGTATCGGGAGAGCCGTATCCAGCGCATTCTTCAGACCATAATAGGCCGTCTCCGCATCCTCTCTGGATGGAGAGACCTGAGCCGTAATGGCCTTGGCATTGCTCAGTGCGGAAACAATAATCTGCCAATTCTCCGGCGTATAGTCGTCTTCTGCTAGTGCTTCGGTGATCGGATACAAGTTGATCGTATCGGCGATCAGCTTGGCGATATAGTTCTCGTTCTGGAGAACGTTGTATTGCACCATAAATACGGATGTGCTGACGCCATCGCCGCTAGTTGAGGCCAATGTGATGTATCCTTTTCCTTCGGGCTCATCCACTGGCACCTGCCAGACCAAATTGCCGCTTTGCGCATCATAAGTAGCGGATTCGGGCTTGGATGTCGCGACAACGGCAGCCTGATTGCCGTTTACGTCATGCGCCAGCACATTGTTTGTATAACTGCCTCCCGGGTACAACAGAATTTCATTGACATTGGAAGCAATCGACAGCGCAGAGTAATCTCTCTTCTCATTGAACAGAAAATCTTTCAATTCCACGGTCCCGGAGCTCTCGCTGGAAGCTGTGACTCGCAAAAAGTTTGTTGTGCCGATCTGGGACTCGTACCCGGTGGCCGCGAGATTGAAATTCAGCGTGATCCAGCCATCGGCGCTAAGTCCATCCGTTCTGGGTACTTTGAATTGCGCCACTCTGCCGACCGGATCGCCCAGCATGTCGAAATGCAAGACGGCGTCTGTATCGCTTTTTACTTTAATCCGCAGAGTAGGGCTTCCTGTTAGAAAATCAACATCTGTGTAAGACACGGAAGTTTTTGCTCCCGGTGCTACAGCAAGCTTGACAGATCCTTGTTTTCCTTCCGCTCTTGTTGCCTCTCCTTCAATCTGGAAAGCATAACTTCCGCCGCTGACAGGTTGAAAGGTTGATGCGTTAACAGCCGGCTTTGCAACCATGCTGTCAATTGTAATGCTGCCGGCGCCCTCATACACGAGATAGACATCATTATTGCCGCCATTGCGGCCGTACAATTGCTCATTGTCGCCATGCTCGAATGTGAGCGTCCGCATCAATTCGCCTGTGCTTGTCAGCGCGTATTCTTTGAAGGGTGCGCTGCCCGGCGAGCCCAATACGAGCTTTAATGTTCCGCCGGTTGTTTTGCCAGTGAGATTAAACGTGTGGATTCCTTTATCGAAATCCATATTTTTAAACCCTATATATCCGCCGTCCGACAACGTAACGGTTTGATCCGGGTTTTTGACGGCGGCCGCAGAACTGAACAGATCGGCATCCGCCGCTTTCGTATTCGTTGCCAGCGTTGATTTCGTAAATTTGAACCATTGCGTATTTCCATGAAAATTATAGCCGTTGCCTGAGCCATAGAAGTAGAAATAAACTGTTTTTTGACCGGTTAGAAGGTCAGGTCTGGCCTTGAGCTTTTGCGAATTGGTCTTGAAAATGTTGTACCAGCTCGTATTCTCAACTTGTATAGTGCCGGCAAGCGTCGAATTGTTGAAATTGTTCACTGTAGGATTCGCTACATGATCGCCAATTCGCACATCTATACTGCCGCCAATATTCGAATTCATGCCGAAGCTGATCATCAGCATGTCCGCAATGTTGCCTGGAGTGGATCCGAATTGGTCAAAATCCACGCTATAGGCTGTCCAGGCGCCGTTCTTCACATTGCTGGTAGCAAATCGCATGATGCCATCCTCATCCGGGAACGGTTCGGTGATAACGCCGCCTTCCGTACCGCCGGTGGCTGTGTACTGATAGCCTGGCAGTCGGTTATATACCTCATAAGAGTCATCTACCGGTTCAGGATCTGCGGGGAGACCAGCTCCTGTCTGCCCTATGCTTACCGTCCATGGTGTAGTTACCATCTCTTCTACGCCAAGAGTGTCAGCGCTTTCATATGCGGCATCGATATATTTATACAGACTCCCGTAGGTGCTGTCTCCGTACAAATTCATATAGATGCCGTCCTCATTGCTCATGTACGGATCGGTTCTGACATCCTCATCGGCATATCCCTTTTCATGCTTATAATAATTCAGCAGAGTGCCAAAGGTATTGAAAATCCGTCCTCTGCCATCCGTCGTAATTTTACCGAAAGGGGATTGATCCCCGGTTCCGTTGATGCTAGGCTGCCAGAAGACTTCGCCGCCAAGATTATATTTGGAGAAGTAGGCGGCATATTTCAAAAGCTTTTGTCCATATAACTCGAACAGATTGACACCGCCTTCTTCGGCGGTTTTGAACGCTCCCGTCTCATCTACCAATGTGCCTTGAATATAGGTTGTGCGCGCCATCGCAGACATCGGCAGCATGCTCTCCTGGGCATGCGGAATATCGCGTCCCATCTCAACCTGTTGGCCGGAGTCCAGAATCATCGAATCAATCGAGAAATTATGTGATATCCCGGATAAGCCAACCCGAGCTTGATTGCGCACAATACGCTCGACGGCGTCCTTATACATGTCCAGATCGTCCAGATAGATCGCTATGGCCATATAGGCTTGCGCGCCGAAATTTCCTTGATTGAAGTAGCCGTCCTTCCGGTCGACGCCGGGAAGGAGAAGCCTCAGCATACTCTCGAATTTCTCAAGCTCCTCATCGCTCCCCCAGCCGGAGCTCGGTGTATATCTGAGAATTTCGGCTGCCATTACCAGCATGGGAACGGCTATTCCGCTGCGAATAATATCCCGCTTCGAATCGGTCACCAGCGTGCTCGACCAGTCGTTCAGAATTTTCTTGGCCTTATCGACATAATCGTTATTGCCTGTAATGTACCACATTAAGGATAAGTAGTAGGCCGCGTTCGCGTCGCGAATCAGCGCATAGGTTTCCCTGTCGCTGGTCAGCGTAGTAAAGGGT
This sequence comes from Paenibacillus oenotherae, assembly GCF_019443105.1. Lineage (GTDB taxonomy): Bacteria > Bacillota > Bacilli > Paenibacillales > Paenibacillaceae > Paenibacillus_Z > Paenibacillus_Z oenotherae. The sequence goes on along the minus strand of NZ_JAHZIJ010000001.1, from coordinate 932,759 downwards.
CCACTGTTGATATAAGTCAAATTGGAGTAGGCACTTTTTCTAAAGGTTTCAAATGATTCTTTCCACGGCGAATTCCCTTGCCAGATCATGTCGCGCATAACGTTCAAGTCTTCACGACTGATAAAATAACCCGGATGAACAATACCGGCGCTTGATTGTACGCTCATGTCGTCATAATCCCTGTTGTATTCGGGATTGATCAGATGGCTGTTCTGCGGCGTGGGAATTGTGGATACATAAGGTTCATCAGGCGTATCCGAATTAGCCCATGCTGTATTGAAACCATCTAATGCCATTGCTTGCATAAGAACAAGCAATGCTAAAACATAGACTCCTGCCCTTTTTAAAAGCTTCCCCATGTTTTACGATCTCCTTTACTTCGGGTTTGATAGCCTTGCAAGAATTGAGGTCGAATGCGTGGAATCCGTTGAAATTCGTCTACCGTCTCCTTTCCTACGCAAAGTGATGAAGATTTAAGAATATAAAGCGCTTTCAACCCTACATAACACCATATCACTCTCTTTTCTCCTGCTGAATGAAGTTTTTAAAGCTCGATGTCTACTTTTTTAACATTAGTATTACATTATTTTCCTAGTTGACAAAAATAACAGGTAAGGAGTAGAATCCATTTAACAAATCACTTAAACGTATAAGTGGTATACATTAATCGTTTAAGTGATTTTAGATTATTGAAGAGGCGGTTGGTTGTGGAAATGAATATCATCACAATTTCTAATGTTTATTCAAAGTACTTGGACAATTCTCGAGAAATTTATATTTATTTGCCTCCTTCCTATGACGAGGAGGTCCCGCAGCGTTATCCTGTCCTGTACGCGCATGATGGACAGCATATGTTCAATGCGGACGAGAAGGGCGATTCGTGGGAGATGCACCATACAGCAGACCGCTTAAGCCGCGAAGGCCATATGAAGGAAATTATTATTGTCGCTATATCCTCTATATCCGATCAACGTGTATCTGAATATTTTCACGAGAATCCAGGGGTTGAGGAAGCATTCCATGCGAAATGCAAGGGGGAGGTATACGAGCAGTTCATAATCGAGGAGCTAAAGCCGATGATCGACCGCCTATTCCGCACTTTGCCGGACCGGGCAAATACGGCATTGATCGGCTCGTCTGCGGGAGGCCTCGTCTCCTATCATATGGCTTTCCGAAGACCGGACATATTCGGTCAGGTTGCGATATTGTCTCCTTTCTTCGTGCACGCGGTTGTAAACGAGCAAGGGGAGGGGAGCGGTGATCAAGACCCCATAAGCGAGATGAAAATTTACCGTCCATGTTCGGATAAGCCGTCTGTTCGGGTGTGGCTGGATATCGGCGGGGTGGAAGGCATCATTATGCCGCGGCATGTCCGGGAATTTGCCGATGAGCTTATTGGGCAGGGCTTCAAGCCCGGGGACGATCTGATGTTTATGCTGGATGCAGAAGCAGGGCATTCCCAGGCAGATTGGGCGAAACGGCTGGCTAACCCGCTGCTGTATCTGTTCGGTTATATCGGTCGTCCTCAAAGCGTGGATATTGAAGGCAGAAGGAAGATCGGCCTAAAGGGACTGCGGACTCATCTTTATCCAAAGGTAACGTATAATACAGGCTTCCAGATGAGCCTGCTTGCAGCCGAATATGCAGTCGATCATCCTAAAGTGTTGCGGATAGAAGAGGACGGCGCTATCGTTCCTCTCACTGTAGGAACGGTGGAAGTATTCGTCCGCTATGAAGGTGTAACGGGCTCAGCCGTAATCGAGGTTGTACCGGAATTGTCGGATATGGTGGAGATTGGAATCTGCGTATCCGTTCCTGCGCTCACTCCTGCCGATGCCCAGATACATGCCGGGTTTGAAATACCTAAGAAGCGGGATGGATTTTATCAAGGGCATTTTCTTTTGCCGCGGGACTTGGCCTTTGATATTAAAGTATCCCGGGGATTCGGATTTCATGAGAAAAGGGAAGCAAGCAGGAGGTTCAGCACTTCGGAATCTGCCAGCTTTCATTTCATTGTAGAGGAGTGGGAACATGATGATGAACCCGAATACTTGGGATGAGCGCTTGCTGCGAATTCCCGCCTTCGCCTCCGCAGTGATGGAGCAAGAACGGGGAGTGCACATCTACCTGCCGCCAAGTTATTTTGAAGAGTCAAGCCGGCGGTATCCGGTACTTTATATGCACGACGGTCAGGGAATTTTCAATCCGAATCCATTTTCCAACAGCTCCTGGAATGTGCATCTGACAGCAGACCGGTTAATTGCGGAAGGACTTATGGAAGAAATCATTATTATCGGCATCGACAACCGCGGCGAGGAACGGCTGAATGAGTACGCTTTCGCTGTTGAGGACGGAGGTATTCCTGGCGCCCCGGATATTATGTGCAAAGGGGAGTTGTATGAGCGGTTTCTGATCGAAGAGCTCAAGCCCTATATGGATCAGTCGTTTCGCACAATAACGGATCGGGAGCATACGGCGCTGATGGGCTCGTCGATGGGCGGACTTGCCACCTATCATATCGGCTTACGCAATCCGCATATTTTCTCGAAATTAGGCATCCTGTCCCCTTACTTCATTCGACTGAATCCGAACACGCTTGAAGAAAGCCGTTTCTATAACCGTTATTCCGGTACAGCGAATTTGAGCTTGTGGATTGATATCGGGGAGGTTGAAGCGAATATTCTGGTCCGGCATGTAAGAGGAGTCGTAGAGGAGCTGATTGAGCAAGGATATGCCCCGGGCGACAATCTGATGTTTCATGAGGTGCCGGGTGCAGCGCATACGGAGAAGGATTGGGCGGATCGGGTCCATCTGCCGCTGTTGTACTTTTTCGGAAATCCGGGACAACCGATTGCTGCCAGGCTGTATGGAAGAACCGAATTCGGGCTGGAGGGCATGGTCTCTTGGTTGAACCCGGTCGTTACCTTCGACAGCGGCTTTGAAATGACCGATTTGAACGGCGTCTTCGAGACGAGCGATCCGTCAATTCTTGAAGTGCAGAAGAATGGCGCCGTGAGGCCGTTCAAAAAGGGAAACGCGCAAATTACTTACAGAGGCAAGGCGGCGGTGAGCGCACAGGTTGAGGCTTCGGTCGTCGAGTATTTGCCTGATGTTGTTAATGTGACCATCTGCATTCTTGTGCCAGCGAATACACCGGCGAACGAAGCGATCCTGATCGGGAAACTGGCTGTTCCACGAATTTCCGAGCAGCTATACGGAGGCGTTTTCCAACTGCCGCGTGATATGGCTGTCCGCTACAAAATTGTGACTGACAGCGGGGTACATGAAGCAGGGGCGAATGGAGAAGTTATTCCGTATCGCATCATTCGGTGGAATGAGGATATGAAACTGGAATACCGCGTGGAGGCATGGGAGAAGCAGAACGGTTCACTATGAATCGGCGTGCGATTGTTTTCTATATTGTCGGTCAGGCCTTTGCAGTAGTCGGCGTGTGGATGCACCTGACGATGCTTTCCACGTTGGCGCTGCGCATCTCGGAATCGCCTCTGTGGCTGGGGGTTACATTGGCGGCATACAGCTTGCCGACGCTGCTCTTCTCCTGGTTTATTGGTGCAATGCTGGCCAGATTGCCTGCAAAGACAGTCTTAATATGGACACAGGCCGCCAATGCAATCATGATGCTGGCTTATGCCCTGCTGCTGGCACTGGATCTGATGGCTCTGGAGCCTCTGCTTATATTGGCTTTTTTGACGGGTACGATCTATGCGATTGACTTGCCCTGCAAGCAAATCATTCTCACCCGGTTGTTCGGGGATGAGCGTTTGATGCAGGCGATTGCGCTTAATTCCATCGTTTTCAATAGCGCGAGAATTGCGGGGCCGCTGCTTGCCAGCCTGTTTATGGTCCTTGCCGAGTTGTCATGGGGCTTTGCCGTCAACGCATTGTTGTTCGTAATTGGCTTAGTGGGGCTGCTGTCGGTTTCACTGCCTTCAGATCATATCAGGCCTGCAACGATTATCCGTCATGAACCTAAGGCGCCCGCAGCGCTCCATTCCCGGCCCCAAGTGATGCGGGTGCTGCTGATCGTGTTCGTGTTCGGCATGCTGCTAATGAATTATAATACGCTGCTCCCTGTGTTCGCCGGAGAGCAAGCGGGGAATTCGGACATTGGCTACAGCCGGCTATTGGCAGCAATGGGAGGAGGCTCTCTGCTTGCAGCCGTGCTTATAGTGATAAGAAGCGGCTGGTTTCAACGGGTCTGGTTGATTCCGCTATTGCCTGCACTCATCGCTGTTATTTATGCGGCGCTGCCATCAATGTCCCGCGGGCTGCCGGTCGTTCTTCTTCTCGGCTTGTACGGATTCTGTCTGACGGGATTTATTACGGTCTCGAATTCGGCGGTGCTGCGCGCTGGAGAAGGGGGCGATAGAGCAAGATTAGCAAGCGTTTACAATATGCTGCTCAACGGCTTTGTTCCGCTCGGGAACATGCTGGCCGGCATTTTGCTTCACTATTTGGGCGTTTCCGGTACTTTTTATTTAATCAGCGCAAGTGTGCTTCTGTTCTTGGCGGTGTGGCTGGCTAGCAACGGCTTGAGAGGAGGTGAACATTTTGGCCGCCGCCACTGACTGATTCAAGCAGTGAAAATTTATTGTAAGAGGGGTATGCACGATGAGGAAAATGACGAGTCTGATCCTGGTATTATCGATGTTGCTTGCAGTTGTTGCTTGCAGTAATGCTAATGAGCTGAACAACACGGCAAGCCCAAAGGGAGATAACGCCGAAGACGGGCTGCAGCTTGAGCCGGGAGCCGAGCTGTTGATATGGGCCAGCAAAGAAGACCTTCCATTTATGAATGCGGTTTCAAAACAATATACAGAGAAACACGGCGTCCCGATAACGATTCAGGAAGTAGGAGCGGGCGATACGCTGAACAAGCTGACGACGGATGGTCCGGCCCAAATCGGCGCTGATGTGGTTATATTCACGCATGATCATTTGGGCAAAGCGGTTGCCGCAGGGCTTGTGCTGCCGAATGATGTTTGGCAAGAGGATACAAAGAGCGCAAACAAGGACAACATTATCCGGGCGGTCAGCTATGGCAATATTATGTACGGTTATCCGCTGTCTATTGAAGCGCCAATCATGTTCTACAACAAGCAGCTTGTGCCTGATCCTCCGGTCACCTTCGAGGAGGTAGTGGAATTTGCCAAAGGATACAACGATCCCGATAAAGCCAAGTTTGCCCTCATGTGGGAAATTGAGAATTTCTATTTCAATTATATGTTCATTGCTACCAACGGCGGCTATGTATTCGGCAATAATGGCGTCAATTTCAACGATATCGGCCTCAATAATGAAGGCGCTGCGGAGGGTGTCGCTTATTACGGCTCCTTGAAGGACGAGCTTCTGCCAGTGCGTACAGGCGACGTTACTTACGATGTTAAGAAAGGACAGTTTCTAAGCGGCCAGCTTGCCATGAATATTGACGGTCCATGGCTCGTCGGCGAACTGAAAAAGAAAGGAGACATGTATGGCGCCGTTCCGATTCCGTCGATCAATGGCAAGCCATCCGTATCGTCCTCAGGGGTTAAGTCGTGGTATGTCAATTCCTATACAAGCTATCCGAACGCCGCCAAGAGCTTTGCTCATTTCGCATCAAGCAAGGACGCACAGCTGCTTAATTTTCAATTGACCGGTGCAGCTCCTTCCAATTCAGAAGTGATGCTAGATGAGGGCGTGCAAAAGGATGAGTTCGTATCCGCGATAGCGAAGCAGTTCGAGAATTCTTATCCAATGCCTTCTATTCAGGAAATGAGCGCGGTTTGGATACCGATGGCAGCCGCCATGTCCGATGTTTGGAACAACGGCGCGGATGTCAAGCAAGCGCTGGATCAGGCTGTAGGCCAAATTAAAGATTCGATATCCGGCGGTTCTTCCGGAGGCGGACTGTAACGGTTTCGTTCTGCACTATAGAGGGGGCGGCCGCTCGCATCCCCATGCGGGCGGGGCGTTTCCGCATCGATGATGAAAGGAAAAGTGGCTAATGAAACGTTATTCGAAAACCGCCGTTATACTCTCTCTGCTCTGTATGGGTCTTGGTCAATTGTACAATCGTCAGTTCATGAAAGGGATCGTGTTTCTGGCAATCCATATGGTCGGGTTATACTACTCTATCCTGTATGTGCCGGGAGCAGTTAGAGGACTGCTCACCTTGGGGGACCATGCTGCACGTATGGAGCTTGTCGGGAAGATTTATCAGCATCTTGCGGGAGACCACTCCATCTATCTGATGATAGAAGGACTTATTATCCTTGCTTTGGCGGTCATCTATCTCGGAATTTATCTGTTGAATATAAAGGATGCGCATGATGCAGGGCGGATAAGAGAGTCCGGCAAATCTATCCATACGTTCCGTCAGGATATGTACGCGCTGCTCGACCGGAAATTCGCTTATCTTCTGTTGGCTCTCCCGGCTGCAGGTATTTTGATCTTTACTGTTATGCCGATTATTTTCATGATTTTACTGGCGTTTACGAATTACTCTGCTCCCGATCATATTCCCCCTGCCAAGCTTGTGGACTGGACAGGATTTCAATCCTTCATCGATCTTCTTCAGTTAAAGACATGGAGCAAGACTTTCTATGGTGTCTTGATCTGGACGATCATTTGGGCGGTATTATCTACAATTACGACTTATTTCAGCGGCATCCTCATTGCGCTTCTTATTCAAAGAAAAGGAATCCGATTCAAAACGATGTGGCGCACCATCTTGATCTTGCCCTACGCGATCCCGCAAATTATTTCCCTGTTGGTCATGCGGAATCTATTCAATGGGCAATTTGGACCCATCAACCAATATTTATCCTATTTCGGATTAGGCAAGCTGCCTTGGCTATCTGATCCGGTATGGGCGAAAGCAACGGTCATTGCAGTGAACATGTGGATCGGCATGCCTCTGACAATGGTGCTGATGATGGGCGTATTATCGACGATACCGAAGGAATTTTATGAAGCGGCTGAAGTGGATGGAGCAACAGGGCTGCAGAGGTTCCGATTTATAACGCTGCCGATGATCCTGTTCTCGACGGCGCCGATTCTGATTATTCAGTTTGCCGGCAACTTCAACAACTTCAATGTCATTTATCTCATGACGAACGGGAACCCGGTTCAGCCCGATTATCAATATGCGGGAAGCACGGATTTGCTTGTCACCTGGCTGTATAAACTGACGCTCGAAAGCAGCAAGTTCAGCACAGCATCGGCGATTGGAATCATTATCTTCCTTATCATCGCCAGCTTGTCGATCGGGAGCTACCGCAGATCAAGATCGTTCAGAGAGGAGGATATGTTCCAATGAATGGAAGACGCAAGCGGAAAAGCACGTTGTCCAACCTCCTCGGTTATGCCATTCTGATCCTTATATCGCTATGCACTTTATATCCGGCTTTGTGGGTGGTCCTCTCCTCTTTGCGGGAGGGAAGCTCGTTGTACAGCCCAGACCTGATCCCCAGGGCGAGCACGTTGGAGCATTATAGGGAGCTGTTCGAATCCCGAACGCTGCTCTTCAAGAGATGGTATTGGAACACGGTGAAAATATCCGTTATAAGCATGGTTCTCGGTACCTTGCTTACGACCCTCGTGGCGTACGCCTTTTCACGGTTCCGCTTCTACGGCAGGCGCACATCGATGTCGATTCTGCTGTCGCTTAGCATGTTTCCCGGATTTATGAGCATGATTGCCATTTACGTCCTGCTGCTTCAGATGAAGCTGCTGGATACGCATATCGCGGTCATCCTCGTCTACGCCGCGGGAGCTCCGGTCTTCGGTGCGTTTGTATCAAAAGGCATACTAGATACAATTCCGAGGAGCATTGATGAATCTGCCCGCATGGACGGGGCCAGTCATTTGCGAGTGTTTGTATCCATCATTTTGCCGTTGGCCAGACCTATGCTGACTTATCTTGCTCTTACGAATTTCGTTGGCGCATGGGTTGATTTCATCTTTGCGAGGCTGATTCTTCGTTCCAAGGAACAGTGGACAGTAGCGGTCGGATTATGGGATATGGTATCATCCTACCAGAACAGTAATTTTACAATGTTTTCGGCAGGTGCGGTTCTAGTAGCGATTCCGATCACCGTGCTGTTTATGTATTTGCAACGCTATCTGGTTGGGGGATTGACTTCAGGGGCGTCCAAGGGTTAATTAATGATAGAGAAGAAAATCAATGAGGTGCCGATTGTGAAAAAAGCGACGATGAAGGATATCGCCCGTGAAGCTAGCGTTTCAGTGGCAACGGTCAGTTATATTCTTAACAAAGTAGATAATCAGACGATAACGGATGAAACGCGCTGCAGAGTGCTTGATACGGCCAAGAGACTGAACTATGTTCCGAGTTTGACGGCGCGTTCACTGGTCAAAGGGAAATCGGGCATGCTGGTGCTGCTCTTTAACCGCAGCAAAAGGGACGGCTATTGGAAGCAGCTCTATTACGGGATGCTGGCTGAACGCATGGAAGCCGTCTGCAATCGGGAAGGCTATCACCTGCTTGTATTGGGGATGGACGCGGAACAGCCGAACCTCGCTATTGTGCAGCAACGGGAGGTGGACGGGGTCCTTCTTGTTGATGTGAAGAAGGAGGTGTTCCGGGATATATCCGTTCACTTCAATCTCGGAGTGCCAGTTGTGCTGCTTGACAGCTATATCGAGGACCCGCTTTTTCACAAGGTCGTATTTGATTACCGAAAGGCATTTGCGCTTTGGAAGGAGCGGACGGGAAGAGGCTCAGGACAATATTTCCTTGTTATGGAGTCATTCAATAACGATAGCCTGATGAATCAAATTATTGAAGCTGCGAATATGGATTCGGATTCCATCTTCATCCTGAGCGCAGACAGCGCGGATGGCTTGCCCGGTTTTTTGGCGAAGCAGCGTGGGAAGAGCGGCGCAATAATCAATGAATTTGTCGGTATGCATGTTGCGAATGCTTCACAGGGGATGGAGCTTCCGTTGACCGTTTTTTGCACGAGCGGCTGCCCGGAGCTATTGCCGCCGGACATAAGCGCGCTGAGAATGGAAATGGACAGGAATCAGGTTGATGTTGCCTTTCAGATCATGCAATTTTATATCGATTCGCATTCCAATAACAGAAAACACGAATATACCAAAGCGGAATTTGATCATTATATCCATATTCCGCTGCTGTGAGCCGACAAATGTCGGCTTTTTTATATTGCCAATTTAATCGACTAAGCTGGGGTGGTTGCTGAGGTGTTGCTGAGAAGGAGTTGGGTCAGAGGAGGTCGTCTCCTGGCTCTTCAAAATTGTGATTGTAACTACTTTGCGGGTGGGATCCATGCGGATGATTGACAAAATAGTCGTCGAGGACTACTCTGGATTGGTAGTGGTCTTACAATTATTTACTATATGACCGAGGTTGATATGTAGCAATTGTGGAATCGATGGCTTTGGATGGCTGATTCATTCTGCTGGTGCGAATGTGAAGCTCACATGAAATCCCTGGGGGTTTCGCACCTTGTGCCCGGCGCGGGTTTTGGGGGATTTTGTGCATAAATATTTCCATTTTAAACGCTTGAAAATGAGATTCGCACTAAAATGCTTTCAAAACCTTGCCAGACATGGGCTCAAAACGCCCACTGTCACTCCCTGTGCGGGAGTGTGGATTGAAATCATTTTTCTACCTTTGTGCTCGACGTAGGGGTTGGGTCACTCCCTGTGCGGGAGTGTGGATTGAAATTCCTATAGTCAAAAGACTTGTTCCATTTTTAAAGTCACTCCCTGCGCGGGAGTGTGGATTGAAATCGGAATGATCAATTCGGCTGGCAGAAGCTCATGGACGTCACTCCCTGCGCGGGAGTGTGGATTGAAATGGTGCATGGTAGCTAAAGTTGTTCTCGATTACAGCAGTCACTCCCTGCACGGGAGTGTGGATTGAAATTGGTTGCAGGAAGAAAGGGATCTAGAGGTCTCTTCGGTCACTCCCTGAACGGGAGTGTGGATTGAAATCTCGCAGTAGATACGATCGCGCCGTTGATAGGTAAGCGTCAAACCTACCCCACCTTCAAAGTCCAATCCCCACATGAGAAAATGAGGGCACCCCAATACAGGAGGCTGCCTCATGACTACCAAAGAACAACGTCTTCACGAATGGATTGCGCGCATCGCGGATTATAGGAACAGTGGCCTTACGATGTCGGCATGGTGTACATCCAATCACTTCACCAAAGAAAAACTGAGATATTGGCTCCGTAAAACGAAAGCAGCTTCTTCCACAGCCGCACTAACTCCGCCTACTCACTGGGTACCGCTTGCGGTTGCTGATCAAACCGAATCTCCAAACTCAGCACCTTCACTTGTTGTTTGCGTCGGACAAGCCAGTATTGAGCTTCGAACAGGCTTCGACGCTCGACTCCTTCGTGAAATCGTGCAGGCATTGGAAGCGCTATGCTAACGCTATCTAACACTCAGCGTGTTTATCTCGCTTGTGGATCGACGGATTTGCGCAAGTCTATCGATGGGTTGGCCGCAATCGTTCAAGAAGGCTTTGGACTTGACCCATTCTCCACCTGCTTATTCGTGTTCTGTAACCGCGAGCGCAACAAACTCAAAATTTTGTACTGGGAGCACAACGGCTTCTGGCTGTTCTATCGTCGCCTTGAACGCGGGACGTTCCAGTGGCCAATCGGCAGCGGTGATCCGGTGGCAGTCTCTAACCGCGAGCTTCGCTGGCTGCTAGACGGACTTGCGCTAAGCCAACGGCAAGCTCACTCTCAAGTCACGGCTAGCACGGTGATCTAACGCAATCGTTTGCCATTTCGCCATACCTAACGGCAGGAATAGGAGGCTTTTCAGCGAAAATCTAAGGTATGGATACTCAATCGAATTCCCCACTTACAATAGAAGATCTGGAACAGAAACGTCAGCAGCGATCTCGTACATTGCCCAAAAGTTTACTTGGACAAGCAATTACCTACAGCTTGAATCAATGGGACAAGCTGATCGCCTTCTTACAAGACGGACGACTGGAGATCGACAACAATCGCAGCGAACGGGCGATCAAGCCGTTTGTCATCGGGCGAAAGAACTGGCTGTTCGCCAACACACCTCGCGGAGCGAAGGCCAGCGCAATCATCTACAGCGTGATCGAAACGGCAAAGGAGAACGGACTAAACCCGTTTAAGTACTTGATGCACCTGTTGGAGCAACTCCCGCAGCTTCCCGATCCGAAAGATCCAGAAGCACTGGACAATCTGCTTCCATGGTCGTCAACGATTCCATTGACCTGCCGAGTATTCAAATCTTAATAACAGCTTATCTGAGCCCTCATATTCGTTACAAGGGTGGGGGCTATTTGACGCTTACGAATCCGCTAGATATATTAATTGCAGATGATAATAAAACGATGCATGGTGTAACTCCTGTGCAAGTAGATAAAAATGGCGAGCAAGGGTATCGCGATGTTCTTGTTGTTGCATTTACAAAAGAGCAATGACCTATAAGTGTAAAGGGTAATGTGCTAGTTTGAGGGGAGAAAAACAATTGCCAAACAGCGAAGTTATACGTAAGCCCAAAAGTCGTTTTCATATAAACAACTTTCCTTGGGCAGCAGATATTATTTTACTACTAGTGGCTTTAGCCTGGGGATCAAGTTATATCACCGCCAAAACGGTTTTGAATAATTACGAGCCATTTATGTTTTTATTTTACCGTTTCTTACTGACTGTTCTCATTATGCTGCCTTTTACATGGAGGAATTTAAAGAAGGCTTCCTCGGAAACATGGATAACCGGTGTGATATTCGGCTTATTTTTGTTTTCCATTTTTTCTTTTGAAACATGGGGAATTCATTACACCTCAGCCTCAAATTCAGCTTTTATTATAAGTCTGACTCTTATATTAACACCTATATTGGATTGGATTGTGAACAAGAAGTTTACGGGTTTCACTTTCTTTATGGCGGTTGGTTTGTCTATTATTGGAACGGGGCTCTTAACCTTCAAGGACACCATTTTATTTAATATAGGAGATTCTCTAATTCTTGGAGCTGCACTTCTAAGAGCCACACAGATGACCTTCACCAAAAAAATGACAGAGGGGAAAGTTCTGGACAGCAGCGCATTAACGGTTATTCAATTGGGTGTAGTTGCTGTATTATCTGGAGTATTCAGTCTTTCCGCTGAAGGGACATCCTTATTTCACATCCACCAATCCTTGGAATTTTGGTTGCTTACGTTGTATTTAGCTTTGTTTTGTACGATTTTTGCTTTCTTTGCCCAGATGGTGTTCATTCGAAGAACGTCGCCTACACGAGTTGGTTTGCTGATGGGAATGGAGCCTGTGTTTGGTGCATTCTTTGCAACATTAATAGGAGGCGAAATTCTCACGTCGATAAACTGGCTTGGCGGAATATGCATAGTAGGAGCAACGTTCTGGGGACGTTATTTGCTAGACCGTAGACTTAAATACTCAACACCCTGAAAGAACGACTTTGAAAATATTGCTGAATATTAGCAAAGGGGATCATCTAAACGTAATATCTGACAGCACGATACAAACGTCTGCAACCGTCCCAAGGACGGCGAAGCCGTTTTTCTTAAAGCTGTGATCACGCATAATCCGAGCCTTAATGACGATATCCCTTCGACTCAGGACCGACTTGTTCAATTTATTCTTCAACTGAGCGAAGGGGATACCGCCATAAAGACACCTTTTGGTTAGGCATATACTTACATGATGTACACGCATTGTCTCGTTAATGTAGGGAGTGGAGAGCTCTAGGTAACGTAACTGTTGTCCTTCGGTATGGCGATTCGATCGAAATTCTGTGCCAGGCGGGCAAGTCCTTGCAGCAGCTGATTCCCAAACATGGGTACACCGTGCCCGGTTATGGCAGCTTGTGGCTTAAGTGCTTCTAGCTTCTTGACGGAATTCCATGCATCCTGCCAATCGAACATGAAGTAAGCGGGAGGACCGTTCTGGATTCTTATTTGGTATGGCTACGTCAGCAGCGAGCGATCTCGTACATTGCCCAAAAGTTTACTTGGACAAGCAATTACCTACAGCTTGAATCAATGGGACAAGCTGATCGCCTTCTTACAAGACGGACGACTGGAGATCGACAACATTCGCAGCGAACGGGCGATCAAGCCGTTTGTCATCGGGCGAAAGAACTGGCTGTTCGCCAACACACCTCGCGGAGCGAAGGCCAGCGTAATCATCTACAGCGTGATCGAAACGGCAAAGGAGAACGGACTAAACCCGTTTAAGTACTTGATGCACCTGTTCGAGCAACTCCCGCAGCTTCCCGATCCGAAAGATCTAGAAGCACTGGACAATCTGCTTCCATGGTCGTCAACGATTCCATTGACCTGCCGAGTATTCAAATCTTAATAACAGCTTATCTGAGCCCTCATATTCGTTACAAGGTGGGGGCTATTTGACGCTTACGTTGAAAGTGAAATGAAGGGCCTGGTCGCTCCCCATGCGGGAGCGTGGATTGAAATCTCTCGATGCCTTTCTTTTCTCGTTTTCTGCATTTGTCGCTCCCACGCGGAGCGGTGGATTGAATTAAGTGGCTAAGGTACATCCAAACATGCTGTGAGAAAATCCTGCGGGTTTTCCGGCAATTTCAATGTATAAAATGGCAGTACTCCCACGTTAATATAAGCTAGACTTCAAGCATGCACCGGTTACCGACTTCATCACTCACGGTTGATAAAGAGGGAAGCCTGCGTAAGAGCAGGAATTCTAGTCAAAAAAGGCCGTTGAAGGTGAAATGCCTGCGTAAATGCAGGAATATGAGGCGGAAAGTGCTGGATAGGAGCAAATGCGGCGAAATTCCTGCACTTTGGCAGGCATTCTGTCTTGAGCAGGCTGAAAGGAGACAAAAACTGTATTCTCGCAGGAATGTTCAAGGCTTCCAGTCCGGTGCCGGATTCAGAATCGTGCCCCGCACGAATGCCGTAGGCAAGGGGCTCAAACTAAATTTTACTCCCGTCATGCTCGCCGCTGAATGATAGTTATTTTTTGGTCAGAGGTGGCAGTGCTGCTGGCTTGTGAACAACTGTAATGGATTTGCTATAGATGAGCAGGACGGTAGGGTTGGGAATCGGTAATATTCTATTTTTATTTTTTTCAATAGGTCTTAAAAACTAATAATATACTCTTATTTAGCCGATATATAATAAGTTGCTAGCAATTATTTGCTATGTCTTGTTATGAGAATGTGCCCGTTTTATCTCCACAGAACCCGCCGTTGAGTCCAACATGAGAAGGAGAACTACATCTATGAAAAACGTAAAACGAAATTTAAGTTGTTTCCTGATTTTGGTTATGCTCTGTTTGTCTTTATCAAACGCCGCCTTCGCGGCAACGATTGACCGTAATTCAGCCCATGTCATCAATAATGTGCTGGCCTCTACAAGCGACAGCTATGTGATGACGAATGTAGGACTGCCGGACGGCAAGACGGGGGTTCTCTACTCTGTTTCTACCGACAATTGGGCAACCAGCGCGAATACGACGTACTTTTACAAAGTATTGGACTATTCCGGCACTGTTCTCTCCGATACGAACCTTAGCACGATCCTGGGAGCGCGGGCGTATAATGTCAGTCTTTTCAACGTTTATGCCTTGGATAACGGGAAGGCGGCTATTACGTGGGAAGGAACCAGCAACGGCTGCGACAATAACACGGGCAACTTGTTTCAGTTTATGATTCTCGATTCGGATGGAAGTCTTGTCAAAGGTCCGACGAATATCAGCACCCAAACGGCTTCTTACAACTGCTACACCGGAGGCGCGAAGCTTTCGGACGGCAACATCGCTTTTATTTGGCAGCATGCGGGCGACGATTATTTAATGCGTATATTCGATGCGCAAGGTAATGCGGTAACCTCTCCGGTGTCCATTGATAAAACAGGAACAAGAGAAGGCTTGTCCGGTTACGGTTCTTCATATTCACACTCGGTTGCGGCGAACAACAACGGAACCTTTTTGATTACGTATCATGCCTACAACAGCAACAACTATTACGCCGTTATCTACAACAATGATGGCACGCAAAAAACGATCAACGGCTACAACCACTTCATTTTTGCACCCAAATATACCAATTCGGCTTATTCTTCCAATATCTCTCTGTCCAATGGCAATTACGCTGTCATGTTTAAAGATGCGGCAGGCGAACTGAAGCTCAGAATTATTGCAGACGATGGAGCGGCCGCAGGAAGCGACTTCTCGATCAACGGTGTGGGCAGCGACTACCTGATGGGAATGGTTCCCATGATGGAAGGCGGCTTCATCCTTTACAAAGTGTCGGACGATTACAGGTTATCGGGCCAGATTATCGGCAATGACGGCTCGTTGGTACAAGATTGGACGCTGCTTGATTCTGATCCTTTTACGGAATTTGTGACTTATTCTTATTTCCTCTTCTCCGGGTATAATTCTGGCTTCGGCTTGTATAATGACGCGACGAACAAACTGTATTTGACCGGTATGTCCGGAGGAGTGCCAGGCCCTGTGGCTCCTGCAGCCGTTTCGGGGGCCGCAACCGGCGTAACCGCAACCGCTGCTCAGTTGAACGGAACTGTCAACGATAACGGGGCGGATACAACGGTCAGCTTCGAATATGGAACATCAGCGAGCTACGGAAGCACGATTGCAGCAACTGTTGGCGCAACGATCACTGCGGGCTCAGGGAGCACAGCTTCCTCGGCAGAGCTTGCCAATTTATCGCCGGGCACGATCTATCATTTCAGGGTGGTAGCTGTTAATAGCGCAGGGACAAGCTATGGCAGCGACCAGACTTTTACTACAAATGCGCTGCCGGCTCCGGCTATTCAAGCGCATCCAAGCAACACGTCTATTGTAGAGGGAGGCAACACAACCTTTTCGATTAGCGCATCCAATGCTTCATCCTATCAATGGCAAGTTGATACGGGTATGGGTTATATGAATATTAGCAATGATTCGGTGTACAGCGGGGCTACCACGGCGACATTAACGATTACAGGCGCTACAGCAGCTATGAACGGCTACATGTATCGGGCGGTTGCAACTGGCAGTACATCACCTGCGGCCGCATCAAATGGCGCAGCCTTGACGGTCAACGCGCTGACTCACGCTTCCACGCCAAGCATCAGCGGAGAACCAGCCGATGTTACCGCTAATCAAGGAGAGAGCGGTGTTACGCTGAGCGTAACGGCAGCAGCAAGCGGCAGCGGAACACTGAGCTACCAGTGGTATAGCAATTCGACGAACAGCAACACGGGCGGCGATTCGATTAACGGAGCGATGAGCGCAACATATGAGCCGTCAACGTCAGCGGTTGGAACAACTTACTATTATGTTGTCATCACGAATACCGACAACAGCATGACGGGTAACAAAACAGCAACAGCAACGAGCAGCGCGGCAAAAGTAACGGTTAATGCGCTGACTCATGCTACCACGCCAAGCATCAGCGGAGAGCCAGTCGATGCTACCGCTAATCAAGGAGAGAGCGGCGTTACGCTAAGCGTAACGGCAACAGCAAGCGGCAGCGGAACGCTGAGCTACCAGTGGTATAGCAATTCGACGAACAGCAACACGGGCGGCGATTCGATTAACGGAGCGACGAGCGCTACGTATGAGCCGTCAACGTCAGCGGTTGGTACAACATACTATTATGTTGTCATCACGAACACGGACAACAGCATGACGGGTAACAAAACAGCAACAGCAACGAGCAGCGCGGCAAAAGTAACGGTTAATGCGCTGACTCATGCTACTACGCCAAGCATCAGCGGAGAACCAGCGGATGTGACCGCTAATCACGGAGAGAGCGGCGTTACGCTGAGCGTAACGGCAGCAGCAAGCGGAAGCGGTACGCTGAGCTACCAATGGTATAGCAATTCGACGAACAGCAACACGGGCGGCGATTCGATTAACGGAGCGACGAGCGCAACATATGAGCCGTCAACGTCAGCGGTTGGTACAACATACTATTATGTTGTCATCACGAATACCGACAACAGCATGACGGGTAACAAAACAGCAACAGCAACGAGCAGTGCGGCAAAAGTAACGGTTAATGCGTTGACTCATGCTACCACGCCAAGCATCAGCGGAGAACCAGTCGATGTTACTGCTGATCAAGGAGAGAGCGGCGTTACGCTGAGCGTAACGGCAGCAGCAAGCGGCAGCGGCACGCTGAGCTACCAATGGTATAGCAATTCGACGAACAGCAACACTGGCGGCGATTCGATCAACGGAGCGACGAGCGCAACATATGAGCCGTCAACGTCAGCGGTTGGCACGACATACTATTATGTTGTCATCACGAACACGGACAACAACGCGACAGGCAACAAGACAGCAACATCAACAAGCAGCGCGGCAAAAGTAACGGTTAATGCGCTGACTCATGCTACCACGCCAAGCATCAGCGGAGAACCAGCCGATGTGACCGCTAATCACGGAGAGAGCGGCGTTACGCTGAGCGTAACGGCAGCAGCAAGCGGCAGCGGCACGCTGAGCTACCAATGGTATAGCAATTCGACGAACAGCAACACGGGCGGCGATTCGATTAACGGAGCGACGAGCGCCACGTATGAGCCGTCAACGTCAGCGGTAGGCACGACATACTATTATGTTGTCATCACGAATACCGACAACAGCATGACGGGTAACAAAACAGCAACAGCAACGAGCAGCGCGGCAAAAGTAACGGTGAATGCGTTGACTCATGCTACCACGCCAAGCATCAGCGGAGAACCAGCCGATGTGACCGCTAATCAAGGAGAGAGCGGCGTTACGCTAAGTGTAACGGCAACAGCAAGCGGCAGCGGCACGCTGAGCTACCAGTGGTACAGCAATTCGACGAACAGCAACACGGGCGGCGATTCGATTAACGGAGCGACGAGCGCCACGTATGAGCCGTCAACGTCAGCGGTTGGAACAACGTACTATTACGTTGTCATCACAAACACGGACAACAACGCAACAGGCAGCAAGACAGCAACAGTAACGAGCAGTGCGGCAAAAGTAACGGTTAATGCGCTGACTCATGCTTCCACGCCGAGCATTAGCACGGGATTGACGGATCGGACAGCGAATACAGGAGATACTGTTACGCTAAGTGTAACGGCAACAGCAAGCGGCAGCGGCACGCTGAGCTACCAGTGGTACAGCAATTCGACGAACAGCAACACTGGCGGCGATTCGATTAACGGAGCGACGAGCGCCACGTATGAGCCATCAAGCTCAGCGGTTGGAACAACTTACTATTATGTTGTCATCACGAACACGAACAACAACGCAACAGGCAGCAAGACAGCAACAGCAACGAGCAGTGCGGCAAAAGTAACGGTTAATGCGCTGACTCATGCTTCCACGCCGAGCATTAGCACGGGATTGACGGATCGGACAGCGAATACAGGAGATACTGTTACGCTAAGCGTAACGGCAGCAGCAAGCGGCAGCGGTACGCTGAGCTACCAATGGTATAGCAACACAACGAACAGTAACACGGGCGGCACGTTGATTAACGGAGCGACGAGCGCTACGTATGCACCGCCAACCTCAACGGCAGGCACGACATACTATTACGTTGTCATCACGAACACGGACAATAACGCAACAGGCAGCAAGACAGCAACAGTAACGAGCAGCGTGTCAAAAGTGACCGTAAATGCAACAACCTACACACCACCGACACAGCCGTCGACACCAGATGTAAGTACACCGCCGCAGTCCAATGGAGTGGATGTGCTGGTCAATGGCAAAAAAGAAAATGCAGGCACGGCCACAACAAGCACGAGTAACAATCGTTCAGTAACAACCGTTGCGGTCGATCAGAAGAAGCTGGATTCGAAGCTCGAAGCCGAAGGGCCGAAAGCGGTCATTACGATCCCGTTGAATACCAAAACCGATATCACAATCGGTGAGTTGAACGGTCAAATAATCAGCAACATGGAACAAAAACAGGCAGTCGTAGAAATCAAGACAGAACAAGCGACCTATATGCTGCCTGCACAGCAGATTGATATCAAGACGATCTCTTCTCAGCTTGGAGAATCTGTTGCGCTTGAAGATATTAAGATTCAGATTGAAATAGCTGCTCCGAATGAAGAGCAGGTAAAAGTGATCGAGAGCTCGGCGGCAAAAGGCCAATTTGCCATTGTTGCGCCTTCGGTTGATTTTACAGTAAGAGGCGTTTACAAGGACAATGTTATTGAAGTGTCCAAATTCAATCTTTATGTAGAGCGATTGATTGCAATACCGGACGGAGTGGATGCGGACAAAATCACAACAGGTATTGTCGTAGATCAGGACGGCACCGTACGCCATGTACCGACCAAAGTCATCATCATAGATGGCAAGCATTACGCAAAAATCAGCAGTTTGACAAACAGCCTGTATTCCGTTGTCTGGCATCCGCTGGAATTCAGTGATGTAGCCAACCATTGGGCGAAAAAAGCAGTCAACAATATGGGATCGCGAATGGTAATAGAGGGTACTGGCAATGGCGTATTTAGCCCGAATCGTGATATTACCCGCGCTGAATTCACTGCAATCGTCGTTCGAGGATTGGGACTTAAACCGGAAGAGGCGGCAGCGCCTTATTCGGACGTGCAATCAACAGATTGGTACAGCAGCGCAGTTCAAACAGCGTATGCCTACGATCTGATTAGCGGCTTCGAGGACGGGACGTTCCGTCCAAGCGACAAAATTACACGGGAGCAGGCGATGGTCATTATCGACAGAGCGATGAAGCTCACCGGCTTGAAAGACAAGCTTCCAGAGCAAGCGGCGGAGCAACTGCTGCGTTCGTATGCGGATCGTGCGGAAGTGTCTGTCTGGGCCGTAAGCAGTCTTGTCGATAGTGTTACAGCAGGCATCATAACGGGAAGAAGCGAATCCGTGCTTGCCCCGAAAGCGTATATCACAAGAGCCGAGGTCGCTGCAATTATCGAGCGATTGCTCCAAAAATCCGAGCTGATATAAAAGCAGTTCAAAACATAAAGGGGTTGTTCCGATTTTTCGGGGCAGCCCCTTTATTACTCGCGGTTGATAGAGAGGGAAGCCTGCGTAAGAGCAGGAATTCTAGTCAAAAAAGGCCGTTGAAGGCGGAATGCCTGCGTAAATGCAGGAATATGAGGCGGAAAGAGTTGGATAGGAGCAAATACGGCGAGATTCCTGCACTTTGGCAGGCATTCGGTCTGGACACTACCCGGAACGAGACAAAACCTGCAGTTTCGCAGGAATGCTCAAGGTTTCCAGTCCCGTACCGGATTCAGAATTGTGCCCCGCGCGAATGCCCTAGGCAAAGGGGCTCAAACAAATAATAGTTATGACTTGGTCAGAGGAGGCAGTGCTGCTCGCTTATGAACAACTGTAATGGATTTGCTATAGATGAGCAGGATATACAGCATATCAAGCGCAAATATGAGAACATACATAATCATTAGTAGAATGGATTGCGGATAGAACGAATAGCAGAGGATGGAGGCACAAAGTGTGCCTATCATTTTGAAATAAGCGATAGCTAGTGATTGGCCTTGCAGCTCTTTGATCAGCAGCATTCGTATGAAGAGCAGGGACATCATCAAATTGATGCCGAAGGCGGAGTAAACACCCATTGTATCGTTAAACTCAACGCTCATTCCATAATGCAGCAGTAAAGCGATGAGCAGCAAGGTCGAGACGGCAGCATAAAGTGTGCGCTTCGGATAGAGGCCTTTGGAATAGGCGAGGAATTGGAGCAGTATGATGCAGTCCAGCAAAAACCATATCAAGGTTACGAGCTGCTGAAGAGGATGAAAGGGCAGGCAAAAGGTGAACAGAAACTCCCATGTAATGTTGGCGCATATGGCCGCCAGGGGCATTCCACAAACACGATCCCGGAACCCTTTATAAATGATGAGAATATAGACGATAGTCCAGAACAAGGCTACCCCAAATAGCAGTAGATACTGTACTTTTAGCGGCAGAAGATGCTCCATATGGCGGCAATCGCATCCTTTCAGAAAATGGTCACCCTTCAAAAACATATATTGAAGCCTGTCTATGTATATGAAACAAGCCATCCATGTAGACCATACGGAGTCAACCTTCTGGTTGCGAGGCTCGCCGGGGCGCTGTCAGTCACTTCGGGAGCACGCCTCGATGGCAGGGATAAGGTCAGGATCTCTTCTACATTAAGGCTCATGTAGAACTAAGGATTGAAATACTTATTCTGTTCGTGTTACTTTGGAACAAGCAGAATAATTGGCTAACAATTACATCGCCGCCTGCATTAATCATTCATGATCATCAAATCATAGTCAGGATGTGGAACAGTGAGTACGAATGAACATGGTGGCAACAGTTTAACGTATGAGATACGGATTACTGCGAAGCCGGAGCGGGTATGGGCTGCAGTAGCTACCTCGGAAGGGTCCAAGGCGACTTTGTTCGGGTGCAGCATGGAGTCAACCTTCGAGCCGGGTGCTCGGATTGAATTTCGCGGTCAGGGCCCGGATGGAGACAACACCTTGCATGTCTATGGATTTGTGCGGCATTATGAGCCGTATGTTGAATTTTCCTATGAGCAGCATCCTGCCCCGGCTTACAATGAGAATCACGAAACCGTACGCTGCAATATGACCTTCAAGCTGATCCCTGATGGCGATGCCACTCGTTTGGTATTGACCTGTGCCTGGTCCCCGGGCAACCCCGGTTATGAGCATGCGAAGGCAGAATATCCTGCTTCGTCCTATGTAGATGCTATCAAGAGCTTTGCTGAGCTTTGCTGAGCTTTGCTGAGGTCATCCTGAGCATATACGATGCATTCATAAAGTATTCCGTCACTGCTTCGGGTGTGGAATACTTTTTTTATACGCACAATTTACAGGCTGAAGACTTGACTCTCCTCTTGGGGGAGGCTTTAGATTGGATGGAGAAGGAGGTGAATCCCCATGCTGCACACGGTGAAAGAGGTATCGTCCATTTCCAATGTCACGATCAAAACGCTTCATCATTATCACAGGATCGGTCTTCTACTGCCCTGTGAGATCAGCGAATCCGGGTACCGGTTGTATGGGACGAAAGAACTTGAGCGGCTGCAGCAGATTCTGTTCTACAGAGAATTGGATTTCCCGCTAGAGACAATTAAAGAGCTGCTGGAGGGGCAACCGGAACGAAAATCTATTCTACTGCAGCAAGAGAAGCTTCTGCTGAATCGTCAGCAAAGGCTGGAAACGATCCTTCAAACGTTGAGGACATCTATTCATTATTCGGAGAGAGGTGTAGCAATGGAGAATCAGGACATGTTTAAAGGACTGGAGAGCGAAGCGGCATGGAAAGAAGCGATGAGCGGTCAGAATGAGTATTTGAAGCAGACGTATGAGGTGGATTTGCTTGATGAGGCCTCGATTGATGTTGGAGCGATGAATGAACAGGCAGTAGAAGCGGGCGCCTTCATGAAGGATATGGCAAATGCGTTGAGTACAGGGATAAAACATAATGATGCGCAAATAAAAGAACTGATCAGCAGCCATATCAGCTTTCTTAATGGGTACGGGCATGGGATATCTGCTGCGGATTTCGCAGCTCAGACTCGTTTTTTTCTCCAGGATGACTTTCATCTTCGGATGCTCGAAGACCAGCAAACGGGCCTGGCCTATTATGTTGCAGCCGCCGCGGATGCTTTTGTATCGGATAATTAACGAAAGAGGGCGGGCTCGAACTAGAGTTTGTGCATGATCCTCGCCAGTGGGCGAAGGAATTTCGTTAGTAAACGAAGGAGGCTTCGTTAGTAAACGAGGGGAGCTTCATCGGTAAGCGAAGGAAGGAAGCTTCGTCAGTAAGCGAGGGAAGCCTGCGTAAGCGCAGGAATTTCGGCCAAAAGAAGCTTTAGATGGGAGAATGCCTGCGAAAGTGCAGGAATATGCAGAGGAATTTGGCTAATTCGAGCTAATAAGACGAAATGCCTGCGCTTCAGCAGGCATTTCGTCTTCAGCAGGCCAGAACGGGGAAAAACCTGCCTTTTAGCAGGCATATCCGCCGTTTAGTCGGAGGAGTAGAAGGAGCGCTGCATCACTCCCAAGTAAGAGGACGTACCATCGCAAAAATCTGGTACGCCCTCTGCCTATAAGCAGCTAAATTATGATGGCTATTAACAAGAGGCATCGTTTTTCACCGTTATTTGTGGAGCAGGTCTTTGAAGGCGTTTCGGATGACATCCCCGCGGCTAATGATGCCAACCAATTTGCCATCGCGTTCAACGGGAAGCTTTTTAATCCGCTTCTCCCCAAGAACAGCAGCGACATTCTCTATTTCCTCATTCCACTTCACTTTAATGACCTTTTTATTCGCTAATTCCATGACGTTCAATGCGAGAATATTACGGGCTCTTTCTTCAAACTGATCCTGATCCCCCTTGATGACGCTGACCAGCAAGATGACATCCAGAACAATATCCTTGTGCTTGCCGATAAACTGCATGATATCTCCGTCGCTAATATAGCCGACAATTTCATTACTATTATTCACAACGGGCAGGCCGCTGATGCCGTGATCGATAAATTTGTCCAGAACAGTACGGATTGTATCCTTCTCATGAACATGAATCACATGATCAATCATAATATCCAATGCTTGCATACGATCACTCTCCTCAGCTTGAAGTCGATCTAGATCTATTAAAACATATTATAATTAGGTTGTAAACCTAACTATATGTGCACTATTGATATAAATAGGTTGACAACCTATTTATATAGTGATTAAATCGGAAGTAGGGGCCGGATCTCTGATGTCTGCGACATTTTGGCCTGATTATTGCGATTCATTGGTTCTTTCAGCCTCCTGCCGGATGAGGCGGGAGCTTAAGTTTATTCGATTGCTGGGAGGGCGTACCGAACTATTCGGTCACGCCCTTTCGATTACATTCTAACCGGAATCCTAAACTGAGGTGATAGCAGCTATGGTCAATGAAACCTCCTCCATAGCAAAGGAAATGGCTGAAGCTATGGAGATGTTTTTCAAGATGGATTGGCGGAAGAGAAGAGCGTGCGGCACCAGGCCAAGCGAGCTTCGTGTTCTGTTTTGCATCCAGTCTTTATGCAATCAAGGCCGTCATGAGGTTAGCATTTCCGATATTAGCAAACGATTATGTGTAACCTCGCCGACAGTCACGCAATTGATCAAGCAGTTAATTAAGGCCGGATATGTCCAAAGCTACGATGACGCGAATGATAAACGCATGACTTTACTCCGCCTGACGAGCAGCGGGGAAGCGGTTGTCAAACAAGCTTTGGAACAACATTTGCTGCACATGGGCGGTCTGGTTGACCGATTGGGCGAGGAGCAGAGCGAGGCATTTATTGCTTTGCTTAGGCAAGTGATGCTTTATTTTAGTGAAATTAAGCCTTTGGATGAGGAATAGGATAGATTGAAGGGAACGGGCTTACCGGGAACTTGGGAACTTGGGTACAGGGGTGAATGGCAGTGGTTGATTTATCCGTGATCATACCGATTAATAAGGAGGATAATCTGATCGAGCTCCACCGCAGCATAACGGAGGCGGTACGGCACAAGATCGGGAGCTACGAGATCATACTCGTCAATGATGGCAGCAAGGATCGGACTGCAGGCATTTTGTCTGAGCTGGCGGCGGTTGATAAGTCGGTAAAGGTTATTCAATTCAAAATGAGCTATGGCCTGACGGCTGCCGTCTGGGCGGGTATGCGGAAGTCCGAGGGGAAATTAATTGCGCTTATGGATGCCGATTCGGGGACAGATCCCCGTGATATTTTCAAGTTGATGCCTTATATCGGCAAAGTGGATTTCGTTAATGGGACTCGTGTTGAACGTGAGGGTACGCTGCTCCGAAGGCTGTCTTCTTCACGGATGGGTCATACGCTTCTCAATTGGCTCACAGGAGATAACCGGAATGATACGGGAAGTCCGCTGAAGCTGATGAAGCGGGAAGTGGCCGACAGCTACCATTTGTACAATGGCATGCACCGGTATCTTCCGACGCTGGCTAGTATGAACGGATATCGTGTTATGGAGGTCGTAGTGTCGCGCCGGGAAAGAAAACTTGGCATGATCAAGCTCGGTGTAATGAACCGTGCCCTGGTGTGGCTTATGGATGCGATTGTCATCGAGTGGCTTAAACGAAGGGTCGTCCGGTATCAGATACACGAGTAGATGGGGGCCGCGGGGTGCCTCGGCAGTAGGCGCAACGCGCGCAGTTCCGGGTGCCCGGGCCAGCGGACAAGCGGCGAGTAAGCCCTGAGGCGCAACGTGCGGAGTACCGGGTGCCCGGCCAGCGGACAAGCGGCGAGTAAGCCCTGAGGCGCAACGTGCGGAGTACCGGGTGGTGCCCGGTGCGAAAACAGCAGCTAAGCAATCCTGCATAAGTGCAGGAATTTCGGCTTAATAATGCGTAGGAAGGCGAAATGCCTGCGCAAGAGCAGGAATATCAGGCGTTCTCGTCCCAATGGGTGAAAATACAGCGGAAAACATGCGCATTTGCAGGCATTTCCCCCACAGCGGGCTATAGCTCGGAAAAACATGCACTTTGGCAGGCATTTCCCTCACAGTAGACTATTGCAAGAAAAAGCATGCATTTATGCAGGAATGCTCACCCTTCTGTCGTTCACCATTCGTTCGAGCATCCATTCAGCATCCATTCTCCAAACCTAGCACCGCCTCCCAACTCCCGCAGAGCGCGAGGGTGGGGGGCGGTGTGCGTTGGAGGCTCTTGGCTAAATTCCTATCGTTGCTCCTCGTTGAAGCTCATACCGCACGACATGTTTGCCTGACGCGCCTGTCAGTGGGGAGAACAGACCCTTCGAACAGAGTGATTGCAGTGTGCGAACAGCAGCGCGATGACCAATGCCCAGGTGTGTCTGCACATCGATGGGGCGCAGCGATTGAGCGAGACTGCAAGCAAGGCGGATGATTTCCCGTTCGGTAATACGGTGCGGGTGGACAGGAGAGGACTCTGGCTGAAAGCGGCTAAGCACCATGCGCAGCATTGTTGTGCATAACTCAGGACGATGGGCGACATCATCATAAGCGAATGAAATGACTTGGAAACCCATAGCGGTCAAAAAAGTTTCCCGGTTGAGTTCATTGCAATATTTTTGCCTATCCATATCCCGTACATGCGGGCCAAAGCCTTTAATTTCGACGATCAGTTTGACTAGCTGTGTAAGCCAGACAAAATCGCAAAAATATGATTGACCCCGCCAGTCGGGAACTTCGAATTCCGGATGCAAATCATCAAAGTTCCCACGCAGAGGCCACCATATATTGCGGCAAAACAGCTTCTCGGCTTCCCGGTGCCCACGTTCCAGACGCCCCCTCCTTTCCCCCTTCCTCCTCAGCATATGGTGCTGAATATAGGCGTTATGAGCCTCTTCGAAATCCATCGTAAACCCTCCCTCCAAATGACAAAAAAGAACGCCCCGCATCCATTCGCTCAGGAATGAATAAGGACGTTCTTCGTCTAGCATCATTATAATGCGTGCTCGGCCATTAATCCAGTCTGGTTTTTCAAACCCCATTCTCCAATAGCATTAGAAAATGGTAAAATATGAATAGCTGTTCTATATGATGAGGACTCAGAGAAAACTTCATTATAATCGAGTGATGAACTAAACACATGGAATCGAAGAAGAGGAGGAGCAAGCAAGATGGTTATTTCCATTAAACTGCCAAAAGAAGAAAAGGACGCTATCATCAATAGCGTGCAAGCCTATTTTGAAGAAGAGCGGTCAGAGACTATCGGCGCATTGGCAGCAGAGCAATTGATTGATTTTATGATACAGGAGCTCGGGCCGTATGTGTATAACAAGGCGATAGCAGACAGCAGGCAGCTCATAACGGAGAAAACGGCGCAAATCGAAGACGAATTATACTCACTTGAACAACCTGTTGTGCGAGGCAGGCGGAGGTAAGTGCGGGGATGGATTGTGAGGGAATTCTATTACTGAGGATGGGGAGATGAATATGGCAACTGACAAGAGAAAATCAGTGAAAACGGCAAAGAACCTCAAGCAACAGTCCGGTCCTCAACAAGTAGCTGATTTCATGACTAATCTCGAACACCCGCTGAAGCAAGCGATTGAAGAAGTTCTACAAATTATACGAAGCGCTGACGGCCGTATAACGGAGCAGATCAAATGGAATGCTCCAAGCTTCTGTGTGAATTATGAGGACAGGTTTACGCTCAATTTGCCGGGAAAAGGCTTTTTTCGGCTGATTTTTCATTGTGGTGCCAAGGTAAGAGATAACACGGGAGCAGGGCAGCTGTTCGAAGATCCGACGGGATTGTTGGACTGGGCATCAGGGGATAGAGCGATAGTGAAATTCACTGATCTGAACGATGTGACAGCCAAGAAAGACAAGCTGAAGGAAGTAATCAGGATGTGGATAGAAGCGACAGACTTCCAGGCAGGTACGGTCCACGCCGAAGTGTAATAGGGTGTATCGACGGAATATAGGAGGATGGCTTGCTCGGCAAGTGGTGGTACGAAATTGGCTTGCTCGTATACTTGAATCGCATGCAGTTCGGTGTGCTTTGAGCGCTGCATGTTGGCGGCCCGGGCAGCACGTGCTGCTCCTGCATTATGGATTCTGCATTCTGTGCGGTACTTCTCAAGCAGCAGTACTTCTGTAGCCGACCTGCTACTCAAGCTGCTTGAAGGCAATTGATGCCAAAGAGCATCAATTTGGCCGAGAAAGCGCCGTTTTAAGGCAAAAGCCTGCGAAAGTGCATCAATAGAGCCCGGAGACGGCCAATCCTCGACTGAAGTGAGGAAAAAGATGCGCCTTCGCATCAATTCAGCACAAATTAGTTAGTTGGGGTTGAAAAAGATGCGCATTGGCATCCATTTTGCCGAGACCGCCGCATGAAGCGCCACAGCTTCATATCGGGTACTCCTCAAGCTGCGGTACCCGGAATCGCTGAAATGAAGGCAATTGATGCGAAAGAGCATCAATTTGGCCGAGAAAGCGCCGTTTTAAGGCAAAAGCCTGCGAAAGTGCATCAATAGAGCCCGGAGACGGCCAATCCTCGACTGAAGTGAGGAAAAAGATGCGCCTTCGCATCAATTCAGCACAAATTGGTTAGTTGGGGTTGAAAAAGATGCGCATTGGCATCCATTTTGCCGAGACCCATGAAGCGCCACAGCAAGCGTAGCATTCACCATTCAGCACCACCCAGCATCCAACCGTAGCACATAGCTACCCAGCCGTAACACATAGCTATCCAACCGTAGCACATAGCTACCCAATAGTAGCACTCAAAAACATACCCAGCACCATCCCATCATTCTGTCGTCCATGGCTGGAATAGCTTAGCACTTGTTGTTCCCGATGTTGATCTGGAGGGGGCATACAGGTGCTTTTCTATATTGGAGACAGGCCCTTGGGACAGTGGGTGTCCTGCACAATTGAACGCGGAAATGTCGGGTGGGCGGGAGCAGTACCTGTTATTCTTTTGATGAGAGGGAGGTCATGACAATGGATTTGCTCGAAAGATTGAATGAAGCATTAAGCTACGTGGAGGAGAATCTTGCACATGAGATCGACGTGAAGGAAGTGGCGAGGCGGGCTTACTGCTCGGAATACCATTTCAAACGGATGTTCTCCAGCCTCTCCGGCATCCCTCTGTCGGAGTATATCCGGCGCAGGCGGCTTACTCTGGCGGCCTTCGAGCTGACAAGCGGCAGCAGCAGAATTATCGACATCGCTATTAAATACGGCTATAGCTCGCCGGACTCGTTTGCGAGAGCCTTCCAGCTTTTGCACGGCCTGACACCATCGGAAGCGAGGCATAATGGCCAATCACTGAAAGCTTATCCGCGCATGACCTTTCAATTGACCATTAAAGGAGGAAGCGAAATGAACTATCGTATTGAAGAAAAGGAAGCGTTTCGTATTGTCGGCTTTAAGAAACGGGTCACTCTGATCTACCACGGTGTTAATCCGGAAATTACGGCGATGTGGCAAAGCTTGAATCAAGAAATCATCACCAATCTGAAGGGGCTTTCGAATGTCGAGCCGTCTGGCTTGATCAGTGCATCGGTCAATTTCTCGGATAACCGCATGGATGGGGATGGGAAAGGAGAGCTTGATCACTACATCGGCGCGGCAACAACGGAGCCATGCCCTGACCAGTTCACAGCGCTGGAAGTGCCCGCCTTGACATGGGCTGTATTCGAATCGGTCGGCCCTTTTCCCGAGACGCTGCAAAATATTTGGGGCCGCATTTATTCGGAATGGTTCCCATCCTCAAGCTATGAGCTGGTAGAAGGACCGGAAATATTGTGGAACGCGAATAAGGATATGGCATCGCCAACCTTCAGAAGCGAGATCTGGATTCCGGTGCTGAAGAAGGAATCCGCCCTACCGTAAGCCATGCCGCTGCGTTCGCTGCATAACGGCGATGGTGATCTGCACCTGCACCTGCGCCGCGCCCAGATCCGTATCATGCTCCCCCGAATGAGGGACGGGTTAACGGGCAGTCTGCGAATGAAGGAGAGCCGGGGACGAATACGGCTAGCTTGCGCATGAAGTAGCATGATTCCGGAAAATGATGCTCCAGAAAACGCAGAGTCGATTTGGACAGCAATTGGGCATGGCGGTATTGCGCAACGATCCGCTGCACGAACTCATAGAAAGCCTTCACCGTTCCGAGCACTTCGGAGGCGAACTTGATTTCTGAGGGGAAGCCGGGAGGTGTGAATCGCAGATAGCCCTGCATGGCGCGGTTTTTGACCAGGTATGACGAGAATTGAGCGGCGTATTTGTCCGCCTCTGCGCCTAGCGTCCGCTCTACAGGGTCAAGCAGGCCTTGCAGCAGAACGGCATGCCCGAGCTGATCCTCCAGCCACAAATCAAGCAATTGCGTCAGCGTCAGCGGCTTGGCCGGAACGCCCTTCATCAGGAATGCCAGCTGGCGCAAATATTCCCGATTCTCGCTGATCGTACCGTTAAAATAGGACGGGGTCAGATTAAGGTTGACACGATTCCACAGCCGCAGATGCTGCATATGTCCCTCAAGCCTGCAGTAGGCATCGGCTAGCGGGTAGACGTTTCGGGCGAACGCTGTCATCCTCTCTGAATTCGCTGTATCGTCCGGCGGCAGAGAGGAAGCTTGCCTGATTGCCTCGCGGAACCAGCCGATGAATTTCTCCGCTTCATGCCACCATCTCGTCTCCACCGGCGATAGATAATCCCGCAGAAAATGCGCATGGTCTTCCAGCACTTCCAGCCAGAACAGATGCTCCTCCCGAACCGTTATACATCCGTCAGCGGCTTGCTTCATAGATGAATACCCTCCTTGCAGGAAAGAATCGTTTCACCTAGTGTATGATTGCCGGCAACCCAATAGACGGCTTGGGGCGCGAGGATTCAGGATAAGGAAGATGCCTTGATTCCTCTCGCCCATGCGACCAGGGGGTAAAGCAGGGTCAGACATTCAACCGTTAACGCGAAGGTCGGCCAGCTGCTGCTGAAGAAGCTCGCCAGATCCTCCGGATTCCTCGACATGACAAGCGAGAACGCAACGACAATCGCTGCAAGCGGAGCGGTAATCGGCTGATAATATGGCATGGACATCGCTTCGGAGAAGATCAGTGTGCCAACGGCGAAGACTGCGCACAGCTTCACGAAGAATCCCATAAACCATATCGAGACGATCAAGGCGTCCAAATTGTACAGAAAATCTCCGAAATGCACAAAACCGGTCAGCTCAAGCGCCGGATAGATGAGCGTGCCTGCCAGCTTCGGTCCGAAGAACAGGACAATGAGGAAAAATTCGACGATTAGAATGTAAGTCCCCAGCATAGAGCTAATCCATATGACCTTTGATGTTTTTAGTTTGGCGGCGAAGTGCGGGACGATGAAGGCGAGCATGGTCAGTTCCCCATACCAGGGAATGATCGAAAAGGATTGTGCCCACAGTGCCCTCCAGTCATGGACGCGCGCAAACTCATGCCACATCGGCGAATCAAGTGCCGACACAAAGAAAAGCGGCTTCAGCAGGAAGAACAGCCCGATGAATATGAAGCAGCCCTGAGCAAACCTGAACAGGGCCGATATGCCCGACTGGGTTAACGCCACGACCGCTGACATGACCAGAACCGCTACAGCGAGCGGCGGCGTCTGGCGCAAAAAAGAGGGCACGAAGAAATCGGTAAATTCCCGCAATATATAAGCAGACAGGTGGAGGTGAAAAAACGCCGTCAACAGCATGATGCACATATGCACTGGGCCGCCGACAATCTGGCTGCCATATTGGCCAAGATTGGAGTCAGGCCGCCGTAAGGCGAAACGCAGCGATAGCACCGCAGCAGCGGTTCCGGCTACTCCGCCTATCAGGATACACAGCCAGCCGTCAAAGGAAGCTGTTTTCACCAGCGGTCCGATCAAGAAGGCGAGTGTGGTGGAGAAAACAAAAATGAAGGTCATCGCTCCTAGCTGAAGGCCGGTTACAGATCCCTTTTGCTTCACTATGGATTCCCCCTTCCCTCTCAGATTTGCAGCAGCCAGCTTTGAAGGGGGCTGAATACAAGACGAATCGCGTTATTGGGATTAACCCACATGGGTGAATAATGGCAGAGCGTGCCGTAGACGAATGCCAGTCCGGTAACTCCGTATGCCAAGACTTTCTCTCGTCTGCCCGTCTTCAGACGGCGGTGCAAGGCTGCCTGGTAATATCCGATGACCGCGAAGCTGGCGATCAGAATTAGCATGATCCGGTGCCTCCTCTCTGTTTAAGATTTGGTTGACCGGCTTACACCGGTATTGCGCAACCGTATGCGAACGTCAATCTCAGGCTTCATTTTTTCGGTCAAATTACTGCGGGGATGCTTCGACCATTGCTGCCAGAGAGACGGATATTTATATTTAACATACTCGCTCCATTGAAACGCATCCACACGGCGCTTCCGCGCCCGATCGATGGCAGCCTGGGCCTTCTTCAGAAGCTGCTCCTGCAGCGCTTGCTCTATGATCCTCAAATTCGATGGGCGGCCCAGATCAAGGTTCGATTGGATGGACATCAGGTCTGCATCAGCCGTGACAGCGACGCGGATATCAACCTCATCGCCCCGCCTCACCGCCTTTACCTTATGCTTGACATCGATCAATCGCGCGCTGACTAATCCGCCGTCGTCAGGCATCTGTCCCGTAACGAGCAGCTCATTGACATCCGTCGTCAGAAGAAGAACGCCCTCGGTCTCTTCCTCCGTAAACCGGTCTATTACTTTGCCGTTCTTTAATATTGCCGCTCCGCCGATTCCTGACCACGGCACCTTCTTGTTCTCGGTCAGAAGATTATTCATTTTGAGGTTGAGCTCTGGAAGATAGCCATCCCCTAGATTGTTCCAATAAGAATACAGCATATCCCTTATCCGTACTGGCGGGGTTCGCCTCGTATGGGCGGTCTCGCGCCAAATTTCGGTCGGAAACCGTTCGAATATGGGGGCTAGTTTAGAAAGATTTCGAGCGACGCCTTTGTAATAGAATACATTGACCCGCAGCCTGAATTCCGTTGAACGAACCAGAAAGTCGAACAGGGGAGCGAGCCCGGCCCGTGCGTAACGATCCCCGATAATAATAACTGACAATTGTCCCCAGGTGACGTTTCGCGGCAGGTCCCGTTGAAAATCATGAAAGGCCTCCGGGATGTTCCGGCCTGTGCCGGTGACGAGCACGTATGGCTTTTGACCCGCAGTGTTGGACTGCAGTCCAGTGGAAATCCGGTTAGGCAGCAGAAACAATGCGGAAACCTCAGTCGCCCCTTCTTCATTCAGATCGATGATCAGCGTGGAGATGAAAGATCTGTCGTTCAGCTCCTGCTTCGACCAGCAGCCTGACAGCAGCATGCAAGCCAGGCCCAGGGCCAGCAGCATGCGGGCTGCCCGTTTGACGATATGCACCTCATCTTCACCTTCTTTCTTGGTGAACCGTTATTCGCTTCTCCGCATCCATCGGGTCCAAGGAAAACGGCCGGCGGCATCTCTCATCTGCTCAGCTTTGAAAGGGACGAACGGCGATAAGTACGGTGTGCCGAAGGAATCCAGCGACACCAGATGAATCACGATAAGGATGATGCCGATCAGCAGGCCGAGCAGACCAAACATGGCGGAGACACATAGCAGGACAAAGCGCAGAAACCGCACGGTCAGCGTCATGGAGAAATGCGGTACGACGAAGGAGGAAATTCCTGTGAGCGCAACGATAATAAGCATCGGAGCGCTTACGATTCCCGCCTGCACAGCAGCATCTCCGATAACAATCGCTCCAACGATGGAGATCGTCTGGCCGATCACCGTAGGGATGCGCTGGCCTGCCTCCCGCATAAGCTCGAATGAGACCTCCATAATATAAGCCTCCACAATCGCGGGGAATGGAACGATGTCCCGGCTGGATGCGATGGAAATGAGCAAATTGTAGGGCAGCATCTCCGGATGGAATGTCGTTATCGCTACATAAGCGGAGGGCAGAACGAGACTGACAGCGAAAAATAAATAACGAAGAAACCGCACCCAGCTGCTGAAGAAATAGCGCTGGTAATAATCCTCGGAGGATTGCATGAAGGACAGCAGTGTCGCCGGAGCGATCAGATTATTGGGCGTGCCTTCTACGAGAATGGCAACTCGTCCCTCGAACAAGGAGGAGGCGACGAGATCAGGTCTTTCCGTGTTGAGCATCCTCGGGAAAGGGGAGGACAACCGGGAATCCAGCGCTTCTTCCAGGAAGCTGCTGCCCGTTACGCGCTCCGTCCGAATCGCTTGCAGCTTGCCCTTGATCGTGCTGATCAGCTCGGAGCTGCAACGTCCGTTCATGTAGAGCATCATCACAAGCGTGCGTGATTCGCTGCCGATTGTGAAATGCTCCACCGCAAGCTTCTCGCTTTTCATCCGCTGGCGAATGAGCGAGAGGTTCGTCCATATATTCTCCACGAACGATTCTTTTGGTCCGCGGATGCTCTTCTCGTTCTCGGCTTGGCTGACCGCCCGCTGCGATTGTTTCTGGAATGGGAACAGAATTCCCTTCTCCTGCCCAGCTATGCACAACAGCGCCTGCCCGTTCAACAGGCCGTTCAAGGCCATCTCGGGAGATTGCGTAACCGCGTATGTCGTTGGAAAAAAGGATCTGCGTTCGAGTATATCGGATAGACGGTCTTCATTCTCTCCGGGGTACGGCAGCAGCAGTGGCTTCAGTACATGGGTCTGGAGCATCTCAAGATCGATGCCGTCGGACAAATAATAGACCGTGCATATGAATGCACCCTGTTCGAGCGTCTGGGAGACGACGTCCCCGCGCATTTGGAGCCGATCATTCAACCATGTTGTCAGTTCCATGTTGTAATTTCCTTTTTTGGTAGTATCTTTATCGATTGGGGGGAGAAATATTCATGCGAGGGACTTGCAGGCTCGAAACGGTAAGCACGTATCGCCCCGCCGCGTGCCTGGGTCTGAGCGTGGTGCCGCCATTCCGTAAACGTTGGACATTCCTGCGAAAAGGCAGGCTTTTTCGCGTTCCGACCAACTGAAGATGGAATGCCTGCTAAAGTGCAGGAATTTCGCTGCATTTCCTCTCAGTCGGCCCATTTTGCCTCATATTCCTGCTTTATCGCAGGTATTCTGCCGCATACGGCTTTTTTAACCGGAATTCCTGCACTTGCGCAGGCTTCCTTCTCTATCGGCTGGGTCCAGGGTTGACCGCCGACGTGTGACCGAGCACAGCTTGTTGCGATGTCACCGCGCGCTGTGAGGAGCGCGCGATGCGAAAAAGAAAGTCGTGAAGTCTACGAGTAAGCGGGTCAGTGACTGGTGCACGTTTGGAGTCTGGTTTGTGTTAAAGGTCGAACGCGATGGACTTTCAGCAGCTTGGAGCATGCGGATGCAGGAACAAGAGGAGGAATTTCGCAGATATGTTCAACATTTGTGGAATCGCTCTATGTCAGCCCGAGCTCCTTGCACAGCTCGACTAACTGATATACACCGTACAATTGCTGGCGGTTGCGGTTGTGGATGCTCAGCAGTGCCTCCTCCGTAACCTTTTTCGCTTTTTCAATTGAATGCTGCTCCACAGCTTGTACGATTTCTTTCATATTCTCCAGGAAGTAGACGGTTCTTCGCAATGTGCGTATGAGCAAAATTTGCCGGATGTGCATAGGGGAGAACACCCGGTATCCATTCTCAGGATCACGTTCCGGGGTAAGGAGTCCTTCCGATTCCCAGTGGCGGATGGCTGAAGCTTGTACATCGGTGAAAGCGGCGGCTTCGCCAATGGTCATGAGGGGCTTGAGGCCTTTGTTGGTGCTTGGCGTGAGCTCCGGATGATGCAGCAGCGCAAGCGTCTGGTCAGCAATGACTTTCTCTTGCTGCAGATCGGCTTGTTCCTTGTTGACGAGCCAGAAGGCGGTGTCCATATTCCCGTCCTGAATGTGGCGGAGCACCCCGCAAGTGACAGGGAAGCCGAATCCGGCGACCATAGCGCGCAGACAGCGAAAATAAGCCAGATGCACCCCCGTATAAAGGCGGTAACCATTGGCTGCGCGGTCAGGAGGCGGAATAACTCCCCAGGATTCATAATGCCGCAATGCACTAGTGCTTATCCCAAGCTCTCTGGCTATCTCAATCGGCTTGTAGTAGCGCATCTCCCATCCCTCCGGGCGGTAGTAGTAGATTATCACTATAGCAGAACCTTAACCGCCAGGCAAAGAGTAGAGAAAAAGATTAAAGCTATAAAAGTCGGCATTATCGAAACTTAGCAAATGGATGACCACATTCATGCAACGGCACTTTTTCACTCGATTGCATGAATGCTGTAAAACGTCTGCTAAAAGCAACTTTTATAGCTTCTCAGATGGACGGACAGTCAGCTTGGCAGTGATAGGAGAGCCGTGTTATTAATATTGGATATGGGTAATATCGTCTCCTGATAGAGTAATCGTGCTTTCATCCATATAGGTAATATCAACTTTCCGCAATTGCACCTGTGTGATCGTATTGTTATACCAGGCATTCTCCCAATAGTATTGCGAGCCGAAGGACACGCCTGGTTTCGTCGGACCAGTGTGCATGCCTCTAAAGGTACTGCCTCCGCCTATATCACTGCTCACAATATCGCCAACCGCATTGTAGGGAACAACTTCAAAATAGATATATTTAATCGTTTTATCGGATTTATTCGTCCAATGCACATATAAGTTAACACCATCTGCAGAATTTGGCTCACCGGGATAAACTTTAGATACTCGGAGGATTCCCCGAGCCTTCTCGCGTGCGCTCTTGGCTGCTTCGGCTTTCTTGCGATCAGCTTCAGCTTTTCTTTCGGCATCGAGCTTGCTCAGAATTTGCGTGCTGGACGCAGCGAGCTTCTGCGCTTCCTTGTCCTCTGGAGTACCATTGTACTTTTCGTGGATCTTTTTTGCTTTTGCAATGACTTCCAGGTACTGCTTCTTTTCATAGCTGTTTCTGATTGCAATAAGATCATTTTGCGGGCCGTTCTTGACTTCATCCAATTCATTCGTCATTGCAGTCATTTCGGACTGGAGGCCGCTAATTTTTGCATTCAATGATTCAATTTCGCTATCTCGATCACTGAGCTGATTTTGCAAATCTTCTATTACCTTCTTGTCCGTATTGCTATTGCTGCTGCATCCGCTTATCAGCCCGATTGCTAGTATGAGTGCGATCAATGTGAATAGTGCCTGTCTGTACATAATTATCCTCCTAAAGTTGTAGTTTTGTGTATGGGGAAGTAGGTACTTAGGATCATATAGGGAGATTGTACCACAATTTCCCTTGGCTGGGTTAAAAATATTGATAGAATAGGAGCAGACGAACGGTTCAGAACTCGTCGTTTACATCCAAGCACGACTATGAAGAGGAGATGAGCGAATGCTGCTGCTGAAGGGACAAAAGGCTGATATTACAAAGGGAAGAAATCTCGCTAATTTGAGTCTGCAATTTGGATGGTCAACGGCCAGTGATGCATTCAGCATAGATGCCGCTTGCTTCGTATTATCGGAGCGGAACCGGTGTGAGCGGGAAGGGGATTTTATTTTCTACGGGAATCCGTCTGCAGGGAGCGGCGCCTTGACTCATGCTCAATTGAATGGACCGGATAAGGAAGGCATCAGGATCGCCCTCTCCAAGCTTCCGGCGAGTACTGCCAAAGTTGCGTTCACCGTTACCATCTATGAGGGCGAGAAGCATGGGTATGGGATGAAGGATGTCTCGAATATGTATGTGCGGCTTATGAATGACGACAATGGCGAGGAGCTGTTCCGTTATGAATATGGCTCGGATCTGTCCAGGGAGACGGCTATCGTAGTCGGGGAGCTGTACAGGCATAATGGAGAATGGAAGTTTAATGCGATTGGCAGCGGGTTCTATGGCGGGCTGGCGGCATTATGCACGAACTTCGGCCTGGAGATCGAAGATGAAGGGACGCAAGAGGCTGCCGCAGCTGTGGAAGAAACGGTCGTTTCGACGATTGATTTGCGCAAGCGGATCGTGGGCATTACATTGGAAAAGAAAAACATGACCCAAGTAGCAGCCAGAGTGGGGCTTGTGCTCGACATTTCGGGATCCATGCTGAATCTGTACAAGAATGGTACCGTGCAGGAAGTGGTGGAGCGGATTCTCGCAGTCGCTTGCAAGTTTGATGATGATGCGGTGCTGGATGTATGGGTTTACGATAACGAGTACAGCCGCCTGCCTTCCGCGACGGAGAAAGACTTTGAGAACTATGTGTTGAACCACATTATGAATAACAGGCATATCCACAAGTTTGGCCGCAACAACGAGCCGCCGGTGATGGAGGATGTCATACGCAAATATACAGTGGAAGAGGATTCCGCATTGCCGGTGTTCATCATATTTATCAATGATGGCGGGGTCGTAAAGCAGATCAAGAAGGTTAT
Source organism: Paenibacillus oenotherae (assembly GCF_019443105.1). Classification (GTDB taxonomy): domain Bacteria; phylum Bacillota; class Bacilli; order Paenibacillales; family Paenibacillaceae; genus Paenibacillus_Z; species Paenibacillus_Z oenotherae. Next base: position 894,847 of record NZ_JAHZIJ010000001.1, on the reverse strand, counting down.
AACGGAGTCTGCTGTACAGCCGATCTTCTGGCAGTTCGTAGGGATTGGCAATTCCGACTTTGAAGTGTTAAAGCGGTTGGACTCGATGGAAGGGCGGATCGTGGATAACGCTAACTTTTTCCATGTGAAGGATATTGCGGCAGTATCGGATGAAACGCTGTACAGCCAGCTGCTGAATGAGTTTCCGCTGTGGCTGAAAGAGGCGAAGAACAAAAGAATTATTCGGCCGTAATGTGAGCAATCCATAAGAAATCCGAGGTTCAATGATGTGCTACGATGTGTTCATACCATCATTGTGAGAGAGGGGATTGTTTATGAACAGCAACATTTCCAAAGGCCGTCTGTGGACGGCGCGAATTATGAGAGGGCTTGTTATTCTGTTTATGCTGTTTGACAGTATATCTAAATTTTTCAAGCCTGCTGTTGTGGTAGAAGGAACAGTCGAGCTTGGATTTGCAGAACATCATATTGCGGTCATTGCCTCGCTGGGGCTTCTATCTATCCTGCTGTATGCGGTTCCGCGTACCTCCTTCCTGGGTGTCGTGCTGCTTACGGGGTATTTTGGCGGCGCAATTGCTATTCATGTTCGAATGGATTCTCCGCTCTTCTCCCACACGCTGTCTCCTGTCATCTTTGCCGCGCTAGCCTGGGGAGGACTGTGGCTGGTCGATGAAAGAGTGCGGAAGCTGATGCCTTTTGTGAGGAAGGGTTAAGTGGGCAATTATAAGATAAGGAAGTATTTTTAGTGAACACTTCTACATCCTTTTAGTTGTTGTTCACTCCTGGCGAGAAAAGATTAAACAAGATGTGACGGTGTCAGAACCCATCCAACATAGCGGGGGGTTCTTTGTTTTTATGGATAATTATAGTAATGTTAATGAGCTAGGAGTGATACACATGGGTGGCGGTTTATGTGGAGGGCATGAAGGGATTATGGCAAATCCATTTGCAAACAAAAAGAAAGTCCGTGGTTGGAAGCGTAGAATTAAGCAGATTGAACAATGGAAACAACGTCATATTGATTTGGACATTGAACAATTATTTCGTAACAATAGAGACTATGTAAAGTTATGGATTGACCCATTTTACAGGTTGACTAGACGTAATCCTCCGATGTGGTATTCTCGATTAATATTTAGGGCAATGATACAGGTTTATTTATCTTGGTACCAACGGTTAAAACAACTAAATGAGCCATTTTATCTAAAAATTTGGTTATATCATCCCCATTTTATAAATTCACAAATTGTTGTTGCTTTTCGTGAGTGTTTAGACTTTTACAACAATACTTTTGATAAGAGTAATGAACATAGATCATTCCCTACTGCTCTCTATGAGGGCACAGTGTCTTTATCGCATTTTGATTGGGCGCTTCATATTGATGCAGATCATTATTTGCTTTCCGAACTTCAGGAAGATGTAAATTTAGGATATAGAACACAAAAGGATATTGAGTATATTAAGGAAAAAGCATATAGGATTGACCCTATAAATTTGAGTGGTACTTTCGATACAGTTTTTAATGTGAAAGTCGGGCATGTTTGGGTAGGTGAGATGAAAAGGGGCAACTAATATGAACAGATATAATTGTCCTTGCTGTGGTTATCCCACACTGGAGGAAAGACGAGGTTGGGAGATTTGTTGCTTATGTAATTGGGAAGATGATGGCCAAGATGATCCCCCCGCAGATAAAGTTTGGGGTGGTCCCAATCAAGATTATTCACTTGCAGAGGCCCGGCAGAACTTCAAAAAACACTACATCATGTATAGAGATAGACGAAGTATCCTAAAACAAACGGATAAAGAAATTCAAACAAAGAAACGTTTAATTCATGCATTTGAAAAACTTAGAACTGCAAATAATGAATCTGCTCAACAAATAAGGCAGGAAATCGAATCCTTCGAAAAGGTACTAGATGATATTGTTCACGAGCGAGTGGAACGATACAGCACCAACATAGAAGAAAATCAAGAGATCATGAACCTGATTAATTCCGATAATCCTGGTACAATCGTAAACGGCTTGCTTTCCCTGACTTTTAATGCGGACGATGGGGAGTTTGTACAGGAACTGATGGTTCATTATACTCAGCATAAAAACGAAAATATAAGAGGGATAGCAATTCTTTGCTTTGGTCATATCGCAAGAATACATGCAACAGTTAATAAGGAACTGATTATTCCACTTATCAATGATGCATTAAAAGATGAGAGTTCGTTTGTTAGAGGGCACGCACATTCAGCTTTAGATGATATAAATATGTTTTGTAAGTAACATTTGAAGCAATGCAATTTCGAGGAACAACCGGCAGGAAGAGATTGTGCAAGAAGCAATAGAGTTGTTGGTGAAAAGTCGGTAGATGAAAAGATAGGCGAAGGGTCGTCTCGTAGGATCTGTGAGGATCTGGGGGGCGGCTTATTTTTGTTTGTGATTATGTAATTGGGATTCCTTAATATTTTAAGTCATTCTTTAATAAAACGACCTATCATTTCCTTTGTTTTTAGGATAATATATCAGACGTTAAGCAATTTTTAGGTGATAATTTTTTATAGAAATTATTGTTTGTTAGAAATGGAAGATAGGGTATTTATCAAGAACTGTTGAGGGGAAGGGTTATCATTGAACTTCAAGAAAGTTATTTTGCTCGTATTCGTTGTAATCATGTTAGTGCAGACTACAGCCTATGCGGGGCCAATGATCTATATTTATGATGACAATAATAGACTGTCCCAAATTGAATTTGAGAAGGATGGCAAGCAATATCGGACAAGCTACACGTACGATCACAATGGCAATATGATCAATCAGATTACAGCAGAGATTGAAGGCGGAGCAGAGCCGCCTGTTTCAAATGGTTTTGTGAAAGTAAGCGCGGGGTATGATTTCTCTTTTGCAATTAAAGCGGATGGCTCCTTATGGGCATGGGGGAATAATTCCTATGGTCAACTTGGTACAGGCGCAGAGAAAGTAAGCTCGATCGGGAATACCCCTGTTCTAGTTGAAGGGATTGCAGATGTGGAAACGTTGTCTGGCGGAACTGATCATACACTAGCCCTAAAAAAAGATGGAACGGTATGGTCGTGGGGAAGGAATTACAAGGGGCAATTGGGGCAAGGTGTAGTCGTTCTAAAGCCAGTACCTGAACAAGTGGTAGGATTAAGCGAGATTGAAGCTGTAGCGGCCGGAAGCGAATACAACTTAGTTTTAAAAAATGACGGGACGGTGTGGTCTTGGGGAGATAATACCTATGGACAGTTAGGGGACGGCACGACTACAAATAGGAGCAGTCCTGTCCAAGTTACTGGTTTAAGTGATGTTGTAGCTGTAGCGGCTGGGAACAATCATAGTATGGCAGTGAAAAGTGATGGAACTGTTTGGACGTGGGGAGAAAATTCTTATCAGAAGCTCGGCGATTGGACATATGCTAATAAAAGCGTCCCTGTCCAAGTAACGAACCTGAGCGGGGTCGTAGCTGTAGCAGCCGGATATTATCATAGTGTGGCTCTGAAAACCGATGGGACAGTCTGGACCTGGGGTAATAATGGCAGCGGTCAATTAGGCAATGGAACTTTGAATTATTTCTATCCTGTTAAAGTATCTGGTTTGGACGGTATTGTTGAAATAAAGTCCGGAAGTAACCACAATATTGCGGTAAGCGGCGATGGATCTGTCTGGAGATGGGGGAATAATAATTACGGCCAATTGGGGGATGGAACTTTTGTTAATAGAAGCTCACCTGTTCATTTGTCCGAATTAAGTATAACTGAAATTGCAATAGGCGCAAATCATAGTATTGCTCTTCAAACAGATGGAACTGTGATGACATGGGGAAGTAATAACTTTTGGCAATTAGGCAATGGAAGTTTTAATAATAGAAACACACCAGCCCCTACAAAGAATATTAATTCCATTATTGCAACAGCATCAGGGTATGGGCACCATCTAGTAGTTCAATATGATGGGAGTTTGTGGGCATGGGGGCAGAATTCATATGGGCAATTGGGTGATGGTCTAAGTGGATTACCAAGGTATTCTCCAATTCTTGTTCCATCTCTAACTTCAGTAGTATCAATAGCGGCCGGAAACCAACATAGTATTGCGGTTATAAGCGATGGTACGGTCTGGACATGGGGACGTAATAATTACGGTCAACTGGGTGACGGTACAGAGGTAAACAGATATGAACCTGTGCAGCTCTCCGGTTTAAGCTCCGTTATCTCTGTAGTAGCAGGAGGCAATTACAGTTTAGCGATCAAGCGGGACGGTACGGTATGGGCATGGGGAGATAATTCCTATGGTCAACTGGGAGACGGCTCGAATACAAACCGACTCTCGCCTGTTCAAGTAATCGGATTGGACTCCGTTGTTGCTGTAGCGGTTGGCAGCAATCATAGTCTAGCGGTCAAAAGCGACGGGACAGTATGGGGTTGGGGACTTACAAACGGTTCTGGAGCGAGTAATAATACTCCTGTTCAATTATCTGGTTTAAATTCTGTCGTTGCGGTATCGGCAGGCGACTTCCACAGTACAGCGCTTAAAAGTGATGGAAGTGTTTGGATGTGGGGGGTTACAAAGCAAGAAGGTAATACAACGTATTCTACGGTGTCTCCGGTACAAGTGCCTGGGTTAACTGATGTTGTTGCAATAGAGGATGGCCGTTTTCATAGAACAGCAGTTAGAAGTGATGGAACCGTTTGGGTTTGGGGACGAAATCAAGAGGGGCAACTAGGAGGAGCAGCGAATAAAAACTATGAGAATACGCCGACTCAAATGCCAGAGTTGGAAGGGATCGTTAATGTCTCGGTAGGCGAATATCATAGTGTTGGCGTTAAAAGTGACGGTTCATTGGTGATGTGGGGATCAATAGGAATTGATGGCTGGGGAGACGGTACGCTTCTAACTGTTCATAGCCCGGTTGAATCGCAAAGCTTGAGCTCGATAGTTGAGATAGATACGGATCGTCTGCATACCTTAGCGCTAAAATCTGACGGAACAGTATTGGCGTACGGTTATAATCTCGATGGACAAGTAGGCGATACTATCGGTGGAAGTAATCCAATATTAGTTCCAGGGATAGATTCGATTGTGTCTATATCTGCTGGTTATTCACATAATCTAGCGGTCAAAAGTGATGGGAGCGTTTGGGCATGGGGAACTAACGCATATCAAGAACTAGGAGACGGCACGAATATTACTAGATCGGCGCCTGTAAGAGTGCTCAACCTGAATGATGTCAAATTCGCGGAGGCTGGCTGGAATCATAGTTTCGCCGTGAAAAATGACGGAAGTGTATGGAGATGGGGCTTACACACTGCCTCTCCTGTTCAAGTACCCGGATTAAGCTCAATTATTGCTTTAGCGACAGGTAGTTTCCACTGTATAGCGCTTAAAAGTGATGGGACTGTGTGGACATGGGGAAGTAATCAATTTGGTCAACTTGGTGACGGAACGACAACATCTCAAGCGTTTCCTATTCAAGTGCCGGAGCTAGACTCCATTGTTGCTATAGCTGCTGGCCAAGCGCATAATCTGGCAGTCAAGAGCGATGGCAGCGTTTGGGCCTGGGGAAATAATGGATGGGGCCAACTAGGAGATGGAACGACGACTACGAATCGTTTATCTCCCGTTCGAGTATCGGGCCTTGGCTCAGTTAAAGCTGTTGCAGCTGGAGCAGTTTTTAGTCTAGCAGTCCAGAATGATGGAAGTATGTGGGGATGGGGAGATAACCAATATAGCCAGTTAAGCGGCGGTATCGGAACAAACAATCGAACATTGCCGGTCCTCATAAAAAATAATAGCTCGGTTATTGCTGTTTCTGCCGGTGAACGTCATAGTGTTGCGGTTCAAAGCGATGGGAAGGCGTTAGGTTGGGGTTACAATTATTACCGCCAGCTTGGTATAGAAGCACCAGTTCGCGAAGTATGGGGCTCATACCCTACCGAGCAAAACATTCCTGTCTCGCATACGAAAACAGACACTAGCATCGCTCTGAAATGGCTAGTGAATGATGCAGAAGAAGCTGGAATTGCGAACTATGAAATCTACCAAGGTGTTGAACGTGTGGGAGAAACAACGACCAGACAGTTCGAGGTAACAAATCTTCGTCCTTCCACACGTTACCTCTTCCAGATCAAGGGGATAAATGCAGCAGGGCAAGTGGTGGCTGAAAGCGGACTCGTAGCGATCAGTACGATGGCCGACACCACCGCTCCAACCGCGCCAAGCGGCTTGCAGCTCCTAAATACCATGGGCACCTATGCGGATCTGGCATGGAATGCGAGTACAGATAACGTGGGTGTTACGGGCTATGAAGTGCTAGTCGATGGGGTGGTAAAGGGGACCTTCACGGACACTAGCGGAATCATCACTGGCCTTGAAGCAGGCCATGCGTATGCGATAACCGTAAGGGCCTATGATGCTGCTGGAAATCGCTCCGCCGCAAGCGCTGCTCTCACAGCAACACTGCTACCTGACACCGCAGCGCCAACCACACCGGTCGTGCAGGCAGAAGCCGTCACCGAAAGCGGCGTGACGTTAACGTGGCAGCCCGCGACAGACAATGTGGCTGTCGTGTCCTATGAGATTCAACAGAACCAAGCCGTGATCCGCATAGAACCCGGCAGCGCGACAACCTACCTGGTGACGGGATTGAAACCGAACACGGCGCACACCTTTGCCGTCACCGCCCTTGACGGTTCAGGCAACCGCTCGGCGGAGGGCACTGTGAACGTGACAACGTTAGCGGATCAGACAGCGCCAAGCGTACCGGTCGGTGTTCAGATGAACAGCTACACCTCAGATAGCATCAGCTTGACCTGGGAGGCATCCACGGACAATGCCGCAGTGACCGGCTATGACATTTACCGGGATGGCGTTCTGGCAGGATCCAGCCTGCTGCCGACCTATGTCGTCGTGGGCTTGCAGCCCAATGTGCCGTACACCTTCACCGTCAAGGCAAAAGACGGCTCCGGCAACGTATCCGGCTTCAGCCAGCCGCTTGCCGCCACGATCATCCCGGATGACGAAGCGCCTGCTGCCCCGCTGGGACTGGAAGCCGAAGCATGGAGCGAACGGGAAGCGACGCTGCGCTGGCAGCCCGCCACCGACAATGTCGGCGTGGTGAGCTATGCCATCTTCCGCGACAATACCGTGATCGGTCATAGCAGCACGCCAACCTTTACAGATACAGGGCTTCAGCCGGGCACGACCTATATGTACACCGTCAAAGCCCGGGATGGAGCGGGGAATCTCTCCCCGGCAAGCCCAGCTATTACAATCGTAACACGCGGAGACGCCCTCGCCGATGGCGAGGCGCCGTCCACCCCGCAAAGTCTGGCAGTGGACAATCGGACCGGGACGAGTCTCGACCTTGTCTGGCTCCCATCGACGGATAATGTTGGTGTCAGCGGCTACGAAATCTATGCCGGTGAGACGTTGCTCGGCACAAGCGTAACCAACCGCTTCACCGTAGACCCGGTCGATACGGCAACCTCCTATGCGTTCACCGTCCGGGCGCTGGATGCGGCGGGCAACCGTTCTGAACGGAGCGCTGCGCTGCACCTTGCGGGCGATGGCGCAGATACCGAAGCGCCAAGCGCGCCGACGAATCTGAGCGCGGATGCGACAACCGATACGACCGTCCAGCTGTCCTGGACAGCATCGACGGACAATATCGGTGTCAGCGGCTATGACATTTATAACGGCAGCACACTGATCGGCAGCGTGAACGGCACGACGACAGCCTTTACCGCAGCAGGCTTGACGGCGAATACGACCTATCTCTTCACCGTTCATGCGAAGGATGCAGCGGCTAACGTGTCGGCAGCCAGCCAAGTGTTCAGCGTAACGACAACCGGTGCCAATCTGCTGCTGAACGGCGGTTTTGAAACCTACACGGGCAGCAGTGGCGTCGCGGATAATTGGATCAAATCATCGAGCGCAGGCGCCTCAGCGGTCTTCCAGACCGTAAGCAATCCTGTTGCCGAAGGGATTCAAGCACAGCAAATGACCGCTTCTGGTATGGCTAATGGGGATAGTGCCAAGATTCAGCAGCTCGTCACCATGACGCCGAGCACGGCGTACACCGTCAGCGGCCAGTTTAACGTGGCCAGCCTGACCGGGGCGAAGGTTCAGCTCTATGTTGACTTCCTGGATGCGAGCAACGCCATCGTCGGAACGGCCAAAGTGGAGCAGCTCGATGCCACGAGCGGCTATATCACCCTGACGAAGTCCGGCGTAACACCGGCTACAGCGGCCAAAGCGAAAGTATACGCCATCTTGCGGGGAACTGCTGCAGGCGGAGCAGGCAACTTCACGGTCGATGATCTGCGCGTCACGCAAGCGCCGCCGCCGGGGGATACCGAGGCGCCAAGCGCGCCGGGATCTCTGCTTCAGACTGGTACAACAGAAACAACCGTCGCACTGTCCTGGACGGCATCGACGGACAATGTGGGTGTCAGCGGCTATGATCTCTACAACGGCAGCTCACTGATCGGCAGCGTGAGCGGCACGACAACGGCATTTACTGCAACAGGCCTGACAGCGGGCACAGCTTATACCTTCACGGCAAAAGCGAAGGATGCGGCAGGGAACGTCTCGGCCGCGAGCAACGCGCTTAACGTCACGACCGTGAGCAGTCCGCTCAATCTGCTGCTGAACGGCGGATTTGAAACGTATACGGGCAGCAGCGGCGTGGCGGATAACTGGATCAAATCATCGAGTGCGGGCATCACGGTGTCCTTCCAGACCGTGAATACTCCGGTCGCTGAAGGGGCTCAGGCGCAGCAAATTACCGGCTCGGGCCTAGCCAATGGAGATACGGCAAAAATTCAGCAGTTGGTCAATGTTGCCCCCAATACGGCGTACACCGTTAGCGGGCAGGTTCATGCCGCAAGCCTGACAGGCGCGAGAATTCAGCTTTATGTCGACTTCCTGGATGCGAGCAATGTCATCGTAGGAACGGCCAAAGTGGAGCAACTGGATGCCACAAGCGGCTATATCACCTTATCGAAATCCGGCGTAACACCAACTACAGCGGCCAAAGCGAAAGTGTACGCCATCCTGCGGGGAACCGCCGCAGGCGGCGCGGGCAGCTTCATCGTGGATGACATGCGCCTCATCAGCCTTAGGACAGGCAAGCCGCTGCACGACATCTCATAATAAGCGGTCGCATTGATACTGCGGCAAGCAATATATACGGTAAGCAGCCAACGACTATACGAACCACAAATCATTGTACACCCACATATATGATACCCAGAGACGCTGGTAAACCCGGTCGTCTCTGGACAATTGGAGGTCAATCATGTTCAAGCGGATTGTTATCATCATCCTTGCGATAACGTTTCTGATCCCTTCTCTGAATGGAGCAGCAGAGGCGCAGACAGCGGGTAAGACCCCGGAGTCGCCTGCTCAACCGCTCCAGAATGGACAAGCGGAGAATGCAAAACCAGCCAAACCAGCGAAGAAATCGACTATCAAGCAGCGGAAGGAAACAGCTGCGCCCAAGGAGTCCCGGATGAAAAACGGGACGGCCCTTCAAGCGGTTGAGGCTCAGGCCGATCGGAAGGAGCTGCTGAGAAAACAAGATTTGCTCCCTTCCGAGCGTTCCAAAGCGATGGACAAGCTGCCGGCCTTCATGAAGCAGATTATGGCTTATTTTTATCCGGCTCAGTTTGACAGTTTGCAGGAAAGCGAGAAGCTCGCCGTGCTGAGCTGGGGGAGCAAAGAGGTCAACCAAGCGATTGCCTCGCTTTCCGCTGCCCAGCTCAAGCAGTTGGAAGCACTGGCGCCGGTCGCCATCGAGCATCGGGATTTCCACCAGGACAAGAAGACCTACAAAGTCAAACACGCTCCTTTGTACGATAAATCGGAGCCGGATCACGAAGCGGAACCTGCAAAGTCACCGAAAAAGCCGAAAGCTGCCCAAAATGTCTCTGTACTATCGGCTCCCGGCAATGGCAAATATGTGTATCGTCCGTTTACAAATGAATACAACTACAAGGTCAATACAGATGATCTGGTAGACCCTATTTTCCGTACAGCCAACCGAACGGTCACCGATCTCTCGCTTGCAGGCAAACCGGGATTGGATCTCAATTTGATACGTACCTATAATTCGTTGGGTAGTCAGGTTCTGGAACCCCATTATATTAGCAGAAACGTCTTCCAGGAAGGTCCAGGGGAAGAGGGGGATTTCGGCAACTTTGGCGAAAAGCCGGATAGCTCGTACCAAACCGGGTTTATAGCGACCGGCTGGCAGTTGAATCTGCCACAAATGGAAGCCCAGTTTATATTGAAAGGCGTACAAGCGGAGACCGTTGCCTGTGCAACGACAGATAATCCTTGTCAGCAGGGGAGCAATGTCAACGTTCAGACGAGTGGTTATCAGACCAACTATAAGGAAGTTCTGCTGGATACTCCTTATGAGAAAATCATTTTTACGTTAGAGGATGGCAGCTCCATCGAATTTCGCGACCGAGTCCCTTATCGTTATCCGTACAAGGATGCCGCCTATAGTGTGAATGAGCAAGATCAGCACATTCTCAGTCTGCAGGGAGGATGGATCACGTATACCTTTTCCCCTACAGGAGAGATTCTGAGCAAGAAAAATGCACTCGGCGATCAGCTGACATTCACCTATCCGACACAGAGCCGAACGATTATTACGGATTCCTATGGCCGCACGATCACATTATATCGGACACAGGACTTATCCATTTCAGCCGAGGATGATAAGTGGGTTATTACGGGCTTTGACGTGAGAGAGAACAACGTCCTGACTCGCAAGATTCAGTACGACGTGACTAGGGCTGCTGCTGATTTGGTCACTCGGACATGGACGGAGAATAACGGGGAAATTGGCCTAGCTGACAAACATATCGGGTATTGGCAGCTCGATCGCGTTAGGGATCTGACAGCAGGCAATCACACCTTGGAATCCTACGAATACTATCCCATCGACAATACCAGGATGGCGGATTTTAACCTTAAACCGGATGGGGTTACCTATCGCTCGGATAGCCAGGGTCTGCCGGTCACGGGTTCTTGTGCGGATGTCGCCAAAACATGCTTCGGAGCAGCGTGGAGCTGGGAAGACGGTCAATTGGCAGAGATGGACCATGTGCTCAAGAAGAACAATCAGCGTTATGGCGAGATCGCTTACCTGCTGCTTAATAAAGTCAAGACGTTGCAAGGTTTAACTATCAAATACAACTATCAGAGCTATAATGCGAACTGGGATCAAAATACGCATGTTACCCAGCAAGAGCAGTATCGCGGCACGACACGCCTTTATCAGGATAAGAATGTGCTGCAATATTTTGGCTACCATGCCATTGAACGCATTGACTACCTGTACCAGCAAGAAGGTGCAGCCAAGCTATTATCCAATTATTATGCCAATGAGCATCAAGACCATGGATGGACATACAACGAGTATTGGAAAACACCGAAGCAGAGCGTTCCACGGCTGCAGGCAAGCTCCCGGTTCGGGGACAAGCAGACAATTCGTGAAGACGTCCAGCGCGGGGAATCCACCGAAACGTCCTACCGGCAGTATCGGATCGAGCCGAAAGCGTCGGGCTATCTTTTAAAATTTAGCTGGAATCAACCTTGGAACTACATGGTGCTGCAGCAAACAGAGTCGAATGTGACGTATACCAATGCGGATCATCTCGTAAGCGCCTACGAATACCCGCCGGTGGCAGACCAGTCGATGGAGCTTCTGCTGCCAAAGCCAAGCAAAATCTATCAGTACGCAGGTCAGGTTACCGATCATCAGAACCCGCCGCTTTATCAAGCCAAGCATTTGATTGAGCAAACGCAGTATGATGACTGGGGACAGCCGCTAACGATCACAGATGCCATCGGCAATAAAACGAGTGTGGAATATGAGGGGCCGTTCCATCAGGTGAGCCGTCAAACGATGCAAAGTGCAGATCAGAAGACAAGCGCGAAGACAGAGACGGTCTATTATCCATCCGGTCATGCCTATCGTTTCTTGCCGGCAGTGCGTACGCAATCACAGAAGTATCCAAACCCAATGAACACCGTACAGACACAAGAGGATGTTACCATTACGGATTACAGCGCGTATTCCTCCGATCATCAAGTGCTTGAAGTAAAAGAGAGGGAAGTAGGCGGAGAGGGACAGCAGACGCGAACTGCATTTACTTATACGCCGAGCGGTCAACTGCAAACAGAAACGGTTTGGGCCCGTCTTGAGGCGGATGCACAGCCGTCACCGATCACACTTAGCTATGAATATGATGCGGCTGGCCGTTTGACGAAGGAGATACTTCCGGACTCCAGCCAGACGACTTATGCTTATGACGATCTGGATCGGATTCGTTCCAGTGTGTTTATCCCGGGCGATGGTACGAGCGGATCCCGATCCTATACGATTCAGTATGATGATGCCAATCGTGTGGTCGCTGTCCATACCCCGGAGCAAGAGAAGGTAGAGACCGCATACACCCCTTTCGGTCTTGTTCTGAAGGAACAGCGGACGGTAGATGGTGAAACCCGCGTTACCCTGGTAAACAAAACGAATGACGGGCAGCAAATAAGCGCAGCATTGCCGTATGGGGAAAGTACGCTACAAACGTCATACACATATGACTCCAGCGGAAGACCTAGAACGGAAACTAACAGTATCGGTCAGGAAACGCAATTCTACTATTCGAATATGGCGCAGACAAGCGCAGGGAATGAACAGAAAGAAACCGTTCAGGTGATCTACCCGGACGGTAAGAAAGAGACAAGCTACTATAATCGCTTCGGACAGTTGGAACGATTGGTAGAATCGAGTCCAGAAGATACGAGAACAACGTTATTAACCTATACGCCATTCGGTCAAGTTTCTCGGCAGGATGTCAAGGCAGCGGGAAGCAGCGGCTCTGAAGTGACAGAGACAACACGATATAGCTATGATGCGGCGGGTAATCTGACGTATGTGCTTGATGCAGCCGGACACAAGAATCAATATGTCTATAATCACCAGGGTCAAGTTATCATGACTATGGTGGACGGCAAGCTTCGCAAACAGACAGGGTACAATGAAATAGGATGGAAGCTCACCGATCTGGATGGCGAAGGCCGCAAAGAAAGCTACAAATACTTCAACACCGGTTTACCGGCGGCAACGAAAGACAGAAACGGGCTGACAAGAACGTTTGCTTATACACCTTATATGGAGCTCAGCCGGTCAGCGGTCTCGGATGGGACCAGCGAAGTGTACTGGCAGGAAAATCAATATGATCCGTCCACACGTCTGCTTACACAGACCCGGACGAGTGAGAATGAAACCTTAGATTTTAGTTACGACAAGTGGCAAAGGATGCGTACGCAGCAAGTAGTCGGCAGAACCTATACCTTTAGCTATGACGCCTATGATCGTTTAGAAGGGATTCTGTTCCCGGATCAGAAGAAGCAAGTATACACTTATGATTCCTTAAACCGGATTCAGACCGTTCAATATCCGGGTATGGAGACCGTGAACTACACGTATACGACGGCGGACAACGAGTATGAATACAAGAGGTCTTTCAATGGGTCGTCCCGGCAGTCGGTGACCCGCAACGCGTTTGATGAGTTGATAGAGACCCTGCATTCCAAAAATAATGTAACCAGCTATTCAGAGACATTCACACATGACGGATTCTCGAATATGACGGGAATAACGAAGCTGGATGGGAGCGAATCGGAGCAATCCAGCTTCACGTACGATCTGCTTAACCGGATTCAGTGGGAAGAAACACCGGAAGGAACGAGCGAATATCAATACGACGGCAAGGGCAGCCGGGTAATCAACAAAACCACGCAGCCACCCCGCTTGTCGATGGGGGAACGCAATCTCACTTATAACGCAATGGATATGCTGAGCCGCTTCGAGCAGACGGATACAGGAACGGATGCATCGTACACGTATTACGGGGACGGTCTTCGCGCGACGAAGAATGTGAATGGCACACTTACCCGATATGTGTATGTCGAGGGGCAAGCCATTGAAGAGCTCGATGGCAGCGGAAACGTCAAAGCTCGAAACATATGGGGCAATGAGCTGCTGTGGCGTCAGGACAAGCTTGCTAACAAATCGGGCTACTATTGGTATAACGGACATGGGGATGTTATCCGTATAACGGATGCGAGCGGCACGGAGATTAACCGCTATGCCTACGACATCTGGGGCAATGTGACCGAGAAAGTGGAGGGGATGAGCAACCCGTTCCGCTACACCGGAGAAATTCAGGATGATGAGTCAGGATACATCTATCTTCGGGCCAGATATTATGATCCTACTGTCGGACGATTTACGAACGAGGATACGTACGAAGGCGAGAATGACGATCCGTTATCGCAAAATTTATATACGTACGTAAATAATAATCCGCTGAAGTACACGGATCCTACAGGGAATTTGCCGTGTCTCCCGGGGATGAGTTTCTGTAAAGTAAAGACCCCTAAAGTGGTATACAATGATACCAAAAAGGCCTTGAATTTCTTGTTCTTTGATGATTTAAGGGCCATATTTTCATCTAAGACGACATTTACGCAAAAAGGAATTGCGATACTATCACTGATTCCTATTGGTAAGGTTGTTAAATTCGGAAAAATCACCTTTAAGTTTATTAAAAGTAACGGAAAGTGGAAATATGCAAGCGGGAGTGTCAATTTTTGCAACTGCTTTACAGCGGGGACGAAGGTGTTGACAGACGAAGGGGAGAAGAATATTGAAGACATTGAGGTCGGAGATATGGTTCTCGCTAAGGATGAAGAGACTGGCGAGTTTGCTTACAAGGAAGTCACGCATCTGTATCGAAATGATAAGGAGATCACCTATGAACTAACTGTAGGTGACCAAGTCATTGAAACAACCGACAATCATCCGTTTTGGGTGGAAGGTAAAGGTTGGATACTAGCGGTTGACTTGCAGGTGGGGGACAAATTACAGCAGAGTAACGGGAATACCTTGAGGATTGACAACATCAAGATTGTTAAGCACGAAGAAAAGGTCAAGGTTTACAACTTTACTGTTGCTGACTTCCATACCTACTTTGTAAGTGACTTAGGCATTTGGGTTCATAATATTGACAGCTGTGGTAGAGCAGTTAAATACGCAACTGACCCATTAGCTAACCAACTAGATACGCTTGACGATAGATTATACGGAATGTGGAATAAAGGTAGTTTTGATACCGCAGGGGATTCATTGATAAAGCACTTCAAAAAACATGGTTCTCAGGTTGGTGCTGAAGATTTGGCACAGTATATAAGGAAAGCTGAGGGCTTTGCACAGAATCTAAGGGGTGCAACGAAGAGTTATGTAGATGGAGCAGTTGATGGTGTGATAAGGTACAAGAAGAACGGCAAATATATAGATATTGCCCCTGACGGAACAATTATTTCATTTGGGAAATAGGTGAAATTCAATGGACGATTGGAAAAGTATTAAAGTTGTTGGTGTGACAAAAATAGAAAGAGTTGTTGCTGAGTTTAATGTTTGGGCTATTCAAAAGCTACCATTTCCCAAATTCAAAGTGAAAATAAGGGAGATTAGTACAGGAGGATTCTCTGGTTCAACTAACGTTGCAGTTAAAGGTCTATTAGATAATGAACCGGATTGGATTACGGGTTTTGGTAATACAATATCTGAATCATTAGAAGATACGATAAAGTCTTTTTTTGAAACTATTGAAGGTATGGAAGAAGTTAGCCTATCAGAAGATGACTTTGTATGGTCAGACCCACATGATTTTTAGCATTAAGACCTTGAGGGGAGAAACCCCTTCAAGGTCTTTCTTTTTACCCCCACCCTATAAACATTGGAGGTTCTGGTGTAGAAGAATTATGGAGATATAATCAATCGGAAGAATTCAAATAATATCAACGATTATTGAATTATAAGTAATCTAATGACTTCATTGACCTTGGGGGCGTTAATCCTCAAGGTCTTTCTTTTACCCTACCCAGTGCCGAATGAATCGGGCGGCACGACCCGAAAGAACTTAACCCTCATTGCCCATGTATAATATTCCTCTAATATTCCTCTAATATGCCTGTACGCACATTCAATGCTTGCAAAATATAACCTTTTACCACAATCCTCTAACTTCGCAAAAGCCCCAATATTATCAGATACCACCGTATCTTGGAGCAGATTTAATTAGTTTTGGGGAATTAGGTCTGGTAACATGTTGCAATATCATTCTTACAGCTACAGGCATTTATTTGAGATATACTGGCGGTAGCTGATATAGTTGCCGCCTTCTTTCTTCCCTGAATCAAGTTTATAACTCCTAACGGGAGCAAAGCATCGAGACAACCGACAACCATCCATTCTTCTAGATGCAACTTATGTAACGGATTTAACTTCTTTCTTTTGTGCTTTAGGAGAGGCAATTAACGGTCCAGGTGGATATATTGGCTTCGATCCGATCCAGTGCCGAATGAATCGGGCGACTAAGACAAAAGTGAACTTTGAAGCAAAAACTACATACATAAACACGGTAGGGAGTTAAGGGGCTGGAGGGTGGTGTTTGAACATGAAATATCTGGTTCTGTTAGAAAAGCTCAATCCTTTTATTGAGGAAGAGGTTACTATTTATACTAATGATATCACTTTAACTGGATTTTCATCTGTATGCCCATATCCAATTGAGGTGGGCAAACACTACAAGGTAGAATTAGGGTTAACAATCTTGGATGAAATTAAAATAAAGAAGCTAGAGAAGCCAATAGAAGAGTTATATCAAATTAGTGATGGGCTTGCTTATTTGATTAGAGGAAAGCTAACGGGGAATAAATTGAACGCTGGTGTATTGTTTGAAGAGGATTTTCTTTTTGAATACTCACATCTTGATGGAGAGTACATTGAACTATATGTAGATCGGATTAGTGTGGAGTTTCTTTGATAATACTTGACCTTGGGAGGCGTCAATTCTCGAGGTCTTCTTTATACCCCGCCGATTGCAATGCTTCTTGGAAAGCTCTAGGAAAAATTCAGTTGGATATATTATTTTGGACTCAGTTCAGGTAGGCAGGCCATCATATAAATATTGATGAGGTGTGGGGCTATGTGGAATATCCAAGATCAAATTCTTACAGCTTCAAGCAAGTTGGAGATTGAAGTTAATATTTTAACTCTTGAAGAAAGAGAAGAAATAAAAAACAGTATTATGTTCAAATTTCTTGAAGACAATCAACTTCGTAAATTTCCGTTATTTGATAAAATAAAAGACTACGTAGGAGTAGAAATTGCTGACTCATGGATGTGGATTTCTGATTTTATTAATGAAAATACTGAAGTTTTATTTTTTAAGCCAGATGATGAAAGAGAGTACTATAGACTGAATAATGGAGAGAATTTGGTTTCAATAATTGGAGAACTCTTCAATGTGGAGTTCTATGTTACAAATCCATGTGCTGACTATTTACTAGGATACAACCATTCACAATGCTTGATTGCCACAGGAACAGCATCAGTATGGCTCGAGAATCATCAGGAGTACAAAAAAAGATATAATTAAGTAACTTGAATAGTGATGCATAGGTAAGAAAATTCAATAATTTCCAAACCTTAAAGTGGACTTTCTACTTTAAGGTCTTTTTTTTGCCCGAGCCAGTGCCGAGTAAATCGTGTGGCGCGACTCAACGGGAATAAGGTTGGCACAATTCAAAGCGGGGGAATTATATCGGTCCATTCTCCTACTGAAGGTGGCATGTATATTCCTAAACCTAGAAGATCACGGTGTAATGGAGCTGATTTTTGAAAATGGATAAAATATTTTATTACGTATCACAGACGAAGCCACTCTGAAAAAGGTAGGTTTATTTCACATGCCTTGCTTCTCTCGAAAAGCCGTCCTTATTAGAATCTGTAGTGAAGAATGCCGTAAATCCTACTGTACCATTCCTATCTTTCATAATACGGTCCGTCTGGCAGAAGAGAAGCTTAGAGCATCACGGATTTAGGTATTATAAAAGTTTCTAAAACTTATAATTATATACTACATTTGTTTTATTTTCATGTATAATAAATTGGATTTATTGTTAGTTATTATTGGAGAATAAGAAAATGGAGGGTATGAAGTTGAAAATCAAGCGGATGTTGCTCTTGCTTATAATTCTTGTTTTATCGTTTCAAACGCTCGCTTATGCGCAGCCTGATCTCTATGTCTACGATGAGAACAATAGACTGACGCAAATCGAGTTCGAGAAGGATGGGAAGCAGTACCGGACAAGCTATACATATGATCATAGCGGGAATATGGTGAATCAACTGACGAAGGAGATCACAGAGCGTACAAACGAACCGCTGGAGAAGTCTTTTGTCAAAGTAGGCAGCGGGGCTACTTCATCTTTTGGCATTCAGACTGATGGTTCGTTATGGGCATGGGGTGACAACAGATTCGGGCAACTAGGGCTTGGGGAGAATAAGATTAATTTGTTAAAGAGGACAATCCCTATATTGGTGGGAGGGATTACGGATGTCCAGGATGTATCCGGTGGGAAGGAGCATACCATTGCTCTCACAGAAGACGGAGCGGTCTGGTCATGGGGGATCAACGATTTCGGTCAATTAGGTAATGGTAGGACGGAGTTATCTGGTGCGCCAACCCAACTGACAAATATCGAGGCTATCATTGCGGTTGCCGCTGGAGATTATCATAATCTTGCTGTAAAGAGCGATGGAACGGTTTGGTCATGGGGAGATAACTCAGACGGCCAGCTAGGCGATGGCACCACAATTGATAGAAAAACTCCGGTTCAAGTGGGAGGACTAAGTGGGGTTGTGGCGGTAGCGGCAGGTGGAAATCACAGTCTGGCACTTAAAGAGGATGGAACCGTCTGGGCGTGGGGGGACAATAGCTCGGGCCAGTTGGGTAATGGCACGACCACCGATGCAAGCGTTCCGGTTCAGGTAACGGGACTAGGCCAAGC
The DNA here is from genome assembly GCF_019443105.1 of Paenibacillus oenotherae. Taxonomy (GTDB): domain Bacteria; phylum Bacillota; class Bacilli; order Paenibacillales; family Paenibacillaceae; genus Paenibacillus_Z; species Paenibacillus_Z oenotherae. The sequence goes on along the minus strand of NZ_JAHZIJ010000001.1, from coordinate 875,904 downwards.
AAATTCGATAGCGGCAGGGAGCCACCATAATCTGGCGGTTCTTCGTGATGGAACTGTGTGGTCATGGGGAGAAAATAACTCAGGTCAATTGGGAAATGGAACAACGGCCAGTACAGGAGCGCCTGTTCAGATCATCGGTCTGGCAGCAGTTAGAGAGATAGAGGCCGGGGAGGCGCACAGCCTGGCCCTTATGAGTGATGGCACCGTCCGGACATGGGGGAAGAACAACAACGGTCAATTGGGTAACGCTTCAACGACAGGCAGCAGGACCCCTGTTGTAGCCAGCGGAATCGAAAAAGCTGTTGCGGCTGGAGCTGGAGATGGGCACAGCAGTGTAGTGACAAGCGACGGAAGTGTCTGGTCATGGGGAACAAACGAATTTGGTCAATTGGGTGACGGCAGCACTAGAAGCAAATCTCTTCCTGCAACTCCCCGGAAGTTCAATGATATCGTTGCCGTATCGATGCCGTCATTCATCTATGGAGAATCATTTGCTTTGCAAAGCAATGGAACGGTCTGGAAGGTTGGTTCCAATTCGCTGGATATAATTCCAGGGTTAACTGAAATCGTGGCAGTATCCGCTGGGAGTAGAGATAGTAATATGGCTTTGAAAAGTGATGGCACGGTCTGGTTCTGGAATTGGCGCACTACACCGATTCAGATTGCTGGTTTAAGTAGGATTATTGCTATATCATCTGGAGACGAGCATAGGATGGCACTCAAAAACGACGGTACAGTATGGACATGGGGAGATAATGAGTATGGTCAGCTAGGAGATGGGACGACAAGAGATCGGAGTGCTCCCATCCAGGTTGCTGGACTAACCGACGTAGTTGATATCGCGGCCGGAAGTAACTATAATCTTGCCGTGAAAAGTGACGGTACGGTCTGGTCGTGGGGAGGTAATTCAACAACACCGGTGCAAGTGTCTGGTTTAAACCATGTAGTGAAGGTATCTGCCGGGAATGGTCACAGAATGGTGATCAGAAATGACGGTACTGTTTGGACGTGGGGTTGGAATAGGGAGGGTCAACTAGGAGACGGTACGTTCACGGACAAACCAGAACCGGTACAAGTCGTTGGCATGAATGATGTTGTAGATATATCAGCTGGCTACAGCCACAGTATGGCGCTAAGGGGCGACGGCAGTTTGTGGGCATGGGGCAGTAATTTTTATAGTGAATTAGGTGACGGAGCAACAACAACCAGCAGCATCCCTGTTCAAGTTCTGAATTTGAATTCGGTTATCGCTATTGAAGCAGGGAATTACAAAAGTATGGCGGTCAAAAGTGATGGGACTTTATGGTCATGGGGCTATAATGGCTTTGAGAATACCCCATGGGGAACGACTCCCGGACAAGGAACGACTCCCGAACTGATAACGATCCCAGCTTCTATATCAGGTTTAAGCGAAGTGACGGATATAGCAACTGGAAATTATCATAGTATGGCATTGAAAAATGACCGTACGCTGGTGACATGGGGGTGGAATGGTAGTGGTCAACTGGGAGATGGAACAACTGACAATAAGGTAGATTTTGTCATTCCAGATATAAACGAAGTGGTCGATATAGCATCAGGAAGGTATCACAGTCTGGCTGTTACTAGTGACGGTAAGGTCTGGTCATGGGGAGAAAATTCAAAGGGTCAATTAGGTCGGGGATATCGTTGGGGAAGTCACCTTCCTGGTGTGGTTGTAGGTTTAAGCGGTGGAAGGGCAGTCGCGGCAAGGTATGACTATGGCATGGTGCTGAAAGATGACGGAACGGTCTGGACATGGGGAGCTAACGAGGGGGGACAACTGGGTAACGGAACGACAATCGACAGTTCCTCCCCCGTGCAAGCTCTCGGGATTACTGATGCCGTAGCCATTGCGGCAGGGCCTCAAAGCATAGCAGTTAAAAACGATGGCACAGTATGGACGTGGGGATATTATTATACTGGTTATTTCCCGGATAGCTTTAGAAGTCTGCCCGTTCAAGTAACAGAACTTGATGGCGTGCGTACTGTTGCAGTTGGATCTAGACACAGTATTGCACTTAAAAATGATGGCACGGTTTGGACATGGGGAGAAAATTCAAGGGGTCAATTGGGAGATGGTACATGGGAAAACAAGATTAATCCCGTTCAGGTGATAGGATTAAACTCCGTTATCGCTATAGCGGCTGGAAGTGGCCATAGTGTGGCTGTCAAAAGTGACGGCACGGTTTGGTCATGGGGATATAATGGGTCTGGTCAATTAGGAGACGGCACAACAACGAACAGAAATCAACCTGTTCGTGTCAAAAATCTGGACAAAGTTACTGCTGTAGTGGCCGGGGATTCTCATACTCTTGCGCTAAATAACGATGGAACGGTTCATAGCTGGGGGGATAATGAATGGGGTCAGCTTAACATTAAGGCACCAATTGCCGAAGTTAGTCTGGTCGAAGGCAGTTACGACAACCAACCACGGATTCATGTTACCGCCGCTCAAACCGATACCAGCATCTCTCTTAGTTGGCTGATGGACAAAGCGGAGGAAGGTGGGGTCGTCCGCTATCATATCTACAAAGGACTAGAACCTATCGGAGAAACGACAACCAAGCAGTTCGAAATCACCGGTCTTCAGCCTTCTACTAAATATGTATTCACAGTCAAAGCAGTAGATGCGGAGGGACGTGTAGTAGGCAAAAGCAACATGGTCAGCGTTCGCACTATGGCTGACATTACTGCACCAACAGCGCCAACCGGTTTGCAGTTGCTCAACACGATGGGCACCTATGCCGACCTGGCCTGGAACGCCAGTACCGATCAAGTGGGCATCATCGGCTATGAGGTTCTGATCGACAGTACCGTCAAAGGCACCTTCACCGAACCAAGTGGCATCATCACCGGTCTGGAAGCCAGCCGTGCCTATACCATCACTGTCCGCGCCTATGATGCGGCTGGTAACCGTTCGATGGAGAGTGCGCCGATCACCGTCACCCTGCTGCCGGATACCGAAGCTCCGACGACCCCTGTCGTGCAGGCCGAGCAGATTACCGAAAGCGGCGTAACCTTGCACTGGCAGCCAGCGACAGACAACGTAGATGTCGTCGCCTACGAAATCAAACAAAATCAAACCGTAGTCGCAACACGGCCCGAAACCAGCTTGGTCGTGACGGACTTGAAACCGAATACCGTCTACACCTTCGCTGTCACCGCCCTTGACGGATCGGGTAACCGTTCTGTGGCAGGAACTATACAGGTAACAACGTTAGCCGACAATACCGCGCCAAGCGTACCGACGGGTATTCAAATGAATAGCTACACCACGGACAGCATCAGCCTCACTTGGGAGGCTTCGACAGATAATACCGCAGTTGCGGGCTATGATATCTATCGGGATGGCGTGCTGGCAGGATCCAGCCTGCTGCCGACCTATGTCGTCGTCGGCTTGCAGCCAAACGTCACCTATGCCTTTACGATCAGGGCCAAAGATGCCGCAGGCCATCACTCGGCCTTCAGCGAGCCGTTCACGGCCCGCATCATCCCGGATGCCGAAGCGCCGTCCATCCCCAGCGGGCTGGAAGCCGACGTGCGCGGCGAACGGGAAGTGACGTTGCGCTGGCAGCCGTCTACGGACAATGTCGGTGTGGTGTCCTACACGATCCTTCGCAACAACGAAGAAGTAGGCACAACGAGCGTCGAAACCTTCACCGATATCAACTTGCAGCCGGGAACGGCCTACACCTATACTGTGCAGGCACAGGATATGGCAGGCAACCTGTCCCCGGTTAGCTCGGCTGTCACCGTCACCACACGCGGAGCAGGTGCACCCGATCAGGAAGCGCCGTCTATCCCGCAAAGCTTGGCGGTAGAAAACCGGACGGAGACCAGCCTTGACCTCGTCTGGCTGCCTTCGACCGACAATATCGGTGTAACCGGTTATGAAATTTACGATGGGACGACACTGCTTGGGACGAGCGCAACGAACCGCTTTACCGTCAGCCCGATCGACGCCAACACGGCCTATGCCTTCACTGTCCGCGCGCAGGATGCGGCGGGCAACTGGTCGGCATCCAGCTCGGCGCTGCATATTGGGGGCGAGGCGGCAGATACCGAAGCGCCAAGCTCCCCGGCGGACCTGACTGCAGCGGCGATCACCGACACAAGCGTGGAGCTGTCATGGACCGCCTCAACGGATAACATCGGCGTCACTGGCTATGACATTTACAACGGTAGCACGGTGGCGGGCAGCGTAAATGGTACGACTACGACCTTTACCGTCACGAACCTGACGGCAGGCATGCCATATACCTTCACCGTCAAAGCGAAGGATGCAGCGGGCAATAGCTCGGCGGAGAGTGATTCGCTCCACGTTACGACAACAACGGCGCCAAGCAACCCGAATCTGCTGCTTAACGGCGGCTTTGAAGCTTACACCGGAAGCGGCGGCGTGGCCGATAACTGGGTCAAATCCTTTACCGCCGGCGTTACGCAAGCCTTCCAGACCGTGGGCAGCCCGGTATTCGAAGGCGCTCAGGCGCAGCAGCTATCCGGTTCTGGCCTGGCAAACGGGGACAACGTCAAAATTCACCAGATCGCCGCCATCGAGCCAAACGCACCGTACACCGTCAGCGGCCAGTTCAACGTGGACAGCTTGACGGCGTCCAAGGTGCAGCTCTATGTCGATTTTCTGGATGTAAGCAACGCCATCGTTGGAACAGCGCGCGTGGAGCAACTGAGCCCGACAAGCGGCTATATCACCTTGGAGAAATCCGGCGTCACCCCGTCAGCGGCGGTCAAAACGAAAGTTTATGCGATCCTTCGGGGAACCGGAGCCGGTGGCGCGGGCAGCTTTATTGTGGATGATATGCGTTTCATCCAAGCGATGCCGTCAGGCGACACCGAGGCGCCAAGCGCTCCGGCGGGCCTGACCGCAGTGGCCGTCACCGAAACGACCGTGGACCTGTCATGGACAGTCTCGACCGACAACACCGGAGTAACCGGCTATGACATTTACAACGGCAGTACGGTGGTCGGCAGTGTGAATGGCACGACAACGACCTTTACCGTCACGAACCTGACGGCAGGCACGTCATACACCTTCACCGTCAAAGCGAAGGATGCGGCGGGGAATAGCTCAGCGGCGAACACGCCGCTGAGCGTCACGACAACGATAGCGCCAAGCAGTCCTAATCTGCTGCTCAACGGCGGATTTGAAACCTATACCGGAAGCGGCGGCGTGGCCGACAACTGGATCAAATCCTTTACGGCCGGGGTCACGCAAGCTTTCCAGACCGTTAACAACCCGGTATTCGAAGGCGTTCAGGCACAGAAGCTATCCGGCTCCGGCCTGGCAAGCGGTGACAACGTTAAAATCCATCAGATCACGGCCATCGAACCGAACGTACCGTACACCGTCAGCGGCCAGTTCAACGTGGATAGCTTGACGGCGGCCAAAGTTCAGCTCTATGTCGATTTTCTGGATGCAAGCAACGCCATCGTCGGAACCGCCCGCGCGGAGCAGTTAAGCCCGACAACCGGCTATATCACTTTGGAGAAGTCCGGTGTTACTCCGATAGCGGCGGCCAAAGCCAAAGTCTATGCCATCCTCCGGGGAACCGGCGCAGGCGGCACGGGCAGCTTCGAGGTAGATGCGATGAGCTTTACGCAAAGCCCCGCTGACCCTCAGGCGTTCAACGCTCCTCACGGGGCGGCTGCATCCTATGTTATCTTCCGTCCTTTCTGGCGGATGCCCGCCGCTTTTGGCGATAACGGGGTTTCAACCCCCTTCGCAGGCTGGTTGCTTGGATCTACCCATACTTGAGATCGATTTCGTTTGAATTGATGAATACATCCAACCCTATCGAATCGGAGGAAGCAGGACGATGAAGCTGCTTTCTCCTCAATGGAGGCTTATTATGTTCAGAAGAATTACACTTCTCATACTCGCCGTCACGCTGCTCGTTCCTTCCTTTGCCGAAACGGCTGACGCCCAAGGGAAGGCGGCGGAACAGCAGCAGATGCCTGGAAAGCCGATCCAGCCCGTGGAGGATACGACGAAGAAACGAACGGCCAAGCCGAAAAAAGAGGCCGCTCCCCAGCCGGAATCCCGGATGAAAAAGGGGGATACCCTGCAAGCGTTCGAAGCCAGCGTAGGCAGGAAGGATCTGCTGAAAAAAGAAGAGCTGCTGCCTTCCGAGCGCGCGGCTGCCATCGGGAAGCTGCCGGTCAAGATGAAACAAATCGTGGCCTACTTCTATCCCGAGTGGCTGAGCGAGTTGCAAGACAGCGAGAAGCTGACCATCCTGGGCTGGGAAACGAAGCAAGTGAACGAAGCGATCAGCTCCCTAACTGCCGCCCAGCTCAAGCAGCTCGAAGCGGTTGCGCCCATTGCGACCGAGCATCGGGATTTTCACCAGAACAAGCCGACCTACAAAGCTAAACATGCACCCCTGTACGAGCCAACCGAAGAGGAGGAGAACGGCAAATCCAACCAAGCGGCAGCATCGAAAAAGCGGACAAACAAAAGCAGCGTCACTACTCTCTCCGCTCAGGCCAACGATAAATATGTGTACAGCCCGTTTACGAATGAGTACAGCTACCGGGTCAACACCGATCAACTGGTCGATCCGCTGTACCGGACGGCGAATCAGGCGATCACCGATCTGTCCTTATCCGGGAAGACGGGACTGGAAATACACCTCGTCCGCTCGTATAACTCGCTGGACAGCAACATTTTGGAGCCGCAATACATTAGCAAAAACCTGTTCGGCGGGGAAAACGGAGGCGAGGGCAATCGTGGCAACTTCGGCGAGAAGCCGGATCAGCCGTACCGGACCGGCTTTATCGCGACCGGCTGGCATTTGAACCTGCCTTATGCTCATGCCGAGCCGATCACCGAAGAAGTGAAAGCGACAACCGTCGCCTGCTCGTCGACCAACAATCCGTGCCAAACGGGGGATACTGTCAATGTGCAGACGAGCGGCTATCAAACGACCTATGCGAAGGGTCTGCTGGAGAGCTTTTACCTGAAAGTCGCCTTTACTTTGGATGACGGCAGCACGATCGAATTCCGCAACTGGGAGCCTTACCGCTACCCGTACAAGGATGCCTCCTATACCATCGATGCGGAGGGTAACTATGTGCTGGCCGTGCAAGGTGGCTGGCTGACCTATACCTTCTCGCCTGACGGACGTATTTTGAAAAAAACGAATGCCTTCGGCGAATCGGTCGCCTATGCCTATCCCGAAGGAAGCGCCAATATTATCATCACCGACTCCTACGGTCGGACCATTACGCTGTTCCGTACACGGGATACCTCTCTGTCAAGCACCGCTGACAAGTGGGTTGTCACGGGTTTTGAAGTGCGCGAGGGCGGCGTCGTCACGAAAAAAATCCACTACGATGTGACGCGCGCCGCAGCGGATCTGATCATCCGGACCTGGACCGAAAATAACGGCGCCGTCGGCGTCATCGATAAGCATGTCGGCTATTGGCAGTTGGACCGGGTGCGGGATGTGACGGCAGGCAATCATACGCTGGAATCGTATACCTATTACCCGGTCGACAGCACGAAAATGGCTGACTTCAACTTCAAGCCCGACGGCGTCACCTACCGCTCCGACGCACAGGGCGCGCCGGTCACGGGTACCTGCGGCGATCCGCTCAAAACCTGCTTTGGACAAGCCTGGAGCTGGGGAGACGGCCAACTGGCGGAAATGGGCGATGTCGTGCAGCAGAACGGAGAGCGCTACGGAGAAATCGCCTACCTACTGCTGAACAAAGTGAATACCTATAACGGACTGACCGTGAAATTCAACTACCAGAACTACAACGCTGGCTGGGGGATGAATACGAATCTGACCCAGCGCGAGCAATACCGGGGCACGACAAGGCTCTATCAGGATAAGCATGCCCTGCAATATTTCGGCTATCATGCGGTGGAACGGGTCGATTACCTGTACCAGCAGGATGGTGCGACAAGGCTGCTGTCCGATTACTACACGAACGAGCATCCCGATCATGGCTGGCAGTTCAACGAATATTGGAAAGTGCCCAAGCAGGAGCTGCCGCGCCTGAAGATCAGCTCCCGGTTTGGAGACAAGCAGACGCTGCGACAAGATCGTCAGCAGGGAGAGTCAACCGAAACCGCCTATGTGCAGTACCGCATCGAGCCGCAGGCAGCGGGCTACTTGTTAACCTACAGTTGGAAGCAGCCGTGGAACTATTTGCAGTGGGCAGGGACTGTATCAGGCGGCACCTATACGAACAAAGACCATGTGCTGACCGCCTATGAATACCCGATGGCCGCCAATCCTGCGATTGAACTCCGGCTCTCACAGCCAAGCAAAGTGTACAGCTATGCAGGCAATGTGACGGACAACCAGAATCCGCCCCTTTACAAGACGACGGACCTGATACAGCAGACGAGCTATGATGACTGGGGGCAGCCGCTGACCGTCAAGGATGCGCTGGGCACCACGACGACGATGGAATATGGGGGACCTTTCCACCAAGTTAGTCGTCAAACGACACGCAGCACTGATCAGAAGACGACTGTGACGACGGAGACGGCGTATTACGCTGCCGGACATGCGTACGAGTTTCTGCCGAACACCGTCACGCAGGATCAGCAGTATCCGAACCCGGCCAATCCCGCCGAACAGCAGCGTGAGAGGGTTACGAAAGCTTTTACCGCCTATACGACGGATCATCAGGTGGCTGCTGTGGAAGAGCGGGCAGAAGGCAGCGTGAATACGGATAGCAGCACGATGAAAAGCATCTTTGCCTATACACCCAAAGGGCAGCTGAAACAGGAGACGATCGGGGTTCGTTTGCAGGAAAATGAGCCGCCGTCGCCGGTGACGGTATCGTACCAGTACGACGCAGCCGGGCGCTTGCAGCAGGAGAGCTACCCGGATGGGGGCGAAGCGCAGTATACGTACGATCATCTGGACCGCGTCCGCTCCAGCACCTTTATCCCGGGAGACGGCGAAAGCGCGGCGCAGGCGTATACGATCCAGTATGACGATGCCAGCCGGAAAGTCGCAGTTACGACGCCGGACGGGGAGCTGCTGGAATCCTTCTATTCGCCTTTTGGTCTGGCGCTGAAACAGCAGCGGACCGTGAACGGCACGACCCGGGTGACGACGAAGAACGAAAGCAGTGACGGCCAGCAGGTGCGGGCGAGCTTGCCTTATGGGGAAAGCGCCTTGCAGACCGCGTACACCTATGATTCCAGCGGCAGGCCGAAAACAGCTACAGACAGCATCGGTCAAGTGACCAGCTACGCGTATTCGAACGGGTTGCAGACGGGCAGCGCCTTCGAAATGAAAGAGACGGTGGAGGTCAGCTATCCCGATGGCAAAACCGAAACGAGCTTTTATAACCGTGTCGGACAGCTCGAACGTTTGCTGGAGAGCAGCGCTTCGCAGACGCGCACGACCACGTTTACCTATTCACCGGCAGGTGAGCTGGCACGCAAGGAGGTCAAGGCGCTGGGGAGCAGCGGCAGCGAGCAGACGGAGGCGACGCAGTACCGCTATGACGCGCGCGGAAACTTGACCTTGGTGCAGGATGCGGCAGGCCACAAAACCCAGTATGTATACAACCATCAGGGTCAAGTCATCATGACCTTGGTAAACGGCAAGCTGCAGAGCCAGAAAAGCTACAATGAACTGGGCTGGCAGTTGACCGGTCTGGATGGGGACGGCAAAACGGAAACGTTCACGTATAACAGCAGTGGATTATTGACCGCCATGACAGATAGGAACGGGCGGACGAAGACCTATACTTATACGCCCTATATGGAACCGAGCCGGTTATCGGTATCCGATGGAAGCAGTGAAATCTACTGGCAGGAAAATGACTATGCGCCGACAACGCGGTTGCTCACGCAGACGCGCACCAGCGAGAATGAAACATTAACGTACGGGTACGATGAATGGAAACGTCCTCGCACGCAACAAGTAGCTGGACGAACGTACACGTTCCGCTATGACGCCTATGATCGGCTGCAAGGGATCCAGTTCCCGGATCAGCAGGAGCAGGTGTATACGTATGATGCGCTAAGCAGGATCGCGTCGGTGCAATACCCCGGCATGAATACGGTGAACTATACGTATACAAGAGGCGCGGATAACAATGGCTATACCGTGGCCTATAGCAGCAGCTTGCAGCAAACCTTTACCCGCAATGCGTTTGGGGAAATGAAGCGTACCGAGCATGAGAACGCTAGCGCGTCCGGCAGGGTGGAGACATATACCCATGACGGATTTTCCAACATCACCTCGCTGACGGAGACGATCGGAACGGCATCGAAGTCCTCCAGCTTCCGTTACGATCTGCTGAACCGGATTCAGAAGGAAGTGACGTCGGAGGGGACAAGCGAGTACGGCTATGACGGGAAAGGCAATCGGGTGACGAATGCAACGACGCAGCCTTCGCGTCTGCCAATGGGCGAGCGGAAGCTGACGTACAATGCGATGGATATGCTAAGCAACTTTGAGCAGACGGGCATCCCGACGGGGACGGCCCAAGCTTCGTATACGTATTACGGCGACGGACTTCGGGCGACGAAGACGGTGAACGGGACGCTGACGCGTTATGTGTATGTGAACGGCCGTGTAATCGAGGAACTCGATAGCAGCGGTAATGTAAAGGCGAGGAACATCTGGGGCAACGAGCTGCTGTGGCGGCAGGACAAGGCGTCGAATAAGGCTGGCTATTACTGGTATAATGGACATGGCGATGTGGTGCAGATCAAGGATGCCAGTGGGACCGAGATCAACCGCTACGCTTATGACATCTGGGGCAATGTAACCGAGAAGAGCGAAGGGATGAGCAATCCGTTCCGCTACACCGGGGAAATCCAGGATGATGAGTCGGGGTACATTTATCTGCGGGCGCGGTATTATGACCCTTCGATGGGGCGGTTTATTAATGAGGATACGTATAAGGGGCGAGTGAATAACCCACTGAGCCAGAATTTATATACGTATGTGCATAATAATCCGTTGATTAACGTGGACCCCACAGGAAACTATTGCGTTTCTAATAATGGGAATTGGGCGCACGCGGGTGAATGCGGATCAGAAGACTCGATTTATATGGGAGCAGATTCTGTGTACGCAGGTAGACCACACATCCAAAATGGTATTGTAATGGGGGATATATTAGCTACTGGTAAGGTAGCTTGGTCATCGACTCATGACAGTGGTAATTATTGGAATCTATACCCGGATGACTATTCGTATATCAGGTGGCTTGCAGGGGATAACGATTATTACTACGGTCTTGATAGAGATACTCAATTAAGACTTCGGCAACGTCTACTTTCAGGCTATATGAATGAGCAGATCAGTGCGGGGTTTCCTGATTTTTGGGATGGAGTTTTGTGGGGGATCACTCTAACTTCACTTGGAAAAAAGAATAAAGAAACTAAGGGGACGGGTAAAGTCCCAGGCATGCCTCCTATTGTTCAATCCCGGATAAATATCAGTAATGCTGGGTGGAAGCATGTTGTTGATAGACATTTTTCTAATAAGAATGCTTCTCAATTCACCATATCTCAGAAGGAGCTTCGTTCAATGCTTTCCAGTAAAGATATAGTAAACTCACCAGTCATCAGGAGTATGGATAGTGCCGATGGAATTCGATATGTAAGAGAGGTTACTTTAAATAAGTCTATCGGACTTGATAAATTCAATGATTTCAAACCGACTTCCACAATGACAATCCTGACTGATAAGCATGGGAATTTAATTACAGCAACACCCGGAATAATAAAATAACCTAAAAAGGGAGGGAGAACCGTGAAACTAATTGGGAGTAAGTTGGAACAAGAACTAAGGGAACAACTTATTAAATCCAATCAATCATTATTTAAGAGTGAGGAAAAAAGAAGACTACTGGAAGTGATAAGAAATTCATTTTCAGAAATGAAAACAGCGTACATTGTTAACTGGATACCCGAACAGGGTGAGGATATTTATAAGGTATTAATTAATGATGCTATTATTGCAGGGATTGAGTTAGATCGTAATAGCGATGAAGTTGAGCCTATTGTTGAATTTGAAAATGTTCCCCAATACTTACATGGCCTCAGTAAACAGAATCAAATTAAGTTAGCGGTTGCTCTTGATTTAGCGAAGCAAGAACTGAAGAATATTGAATGACTAACACCAAAGTTACCTTGATTGGCTTGCTGCCTTTCAAGGTTTCTTTTTCGACCTAAGATTATGTCCACCTGCCGCGCACCACCCATTAATCGGGCAGGTCGAACAAGGCTGGTTATTACTGGTATAATGAACATGGCGATATGGTACAGATCACGGATGCCAGCGGGACCGAGATCAACCGCTATGCTTATGACATCTGGGGCAATGTAACCGAGGTACATCTATCTGCGTGCGTGGTACTATGACCCTTCGATAGGGCGGTTTATTAATGAGGATACGTATAAGGGGCGAGTGAATAACCCACTGAGCCAGAATTTATATACGTATGTGCATAATAATCCGTTGATTATCGTGGACCCCACAGGAAACTATTGCGTTTCTAATAATGGGAATTGGGCGCACGCGGGTGAATGCGGGTCAGAAGGCTCGATTTATATGGGAGCAGATTCTGTGTACGCAGGCAGACCATTCATCCAAAATGGTATTGTAGTGGGGGGAATATTAGCTACTGGTAAGGTAGCTTGGTCATCGACTTATGACAAAGGTAATTATTGGAATTTACACCCGAATGACTATTCGTATATCAGGTGGCTTGCAGGGGATAACGATTATTACTACGGTCTTGATAGAGATACTCAATTAAGACTTCGGCAACGTCTACTTTCAGGCTATATGAATGAGCAGATCAGTGCGGGGTTTCCTGATTTTTGGGATGGAGTTTTGTGGGGGATCACTCTAACTTCATTTGGAAAAAAGAATAAAGCAACTACGGGTACGAGTAAACTAGTAAATTCAAATAATCCGAATGATTATCTAAATGCTGCTTTAAAAAGACAAAATTTAAATAAAGCACCAAATAATTTTAAAGAAAAATGGTCTCAAGATGGTTTTGACTATGAAGTAAGGATACACGCTGCAGACCTAAGTTATGATAAAACAGGGAGTATTTATAGGGTATCTAGGAGACAGCAGGGCATGAAGCCAGGCTCTAATCAGGGTTATGGATGGGAATATTTAGGTAGTGATGGGAAATGGTATCATACAAGTGTTTTGAAGTCTGGTAATGATACCGCTGCAAAACAACTCATATACAATTAAAATGAGGGATAAAATGAATATAGAAGAAGTAAAACTAGTTGTCCAAGAAATTAATGATTTTATTAGTAGTGGTTTATGGTTTGATTTTGAAATAAAAAAATATTTTGATGGCGAACTTTCTTTATATGGCGGATTAAGTTTAAGTCATCCAGATATTGAAATAAAATTTAAGGATATATTTTTCATATCTCTTCCAATGATATGGAAAACAGACACGAAAGAAACAATCTTAAATGTGCTTGAGGGAGAGGATGAAAAAGAAACTAGTGAAAAGTTTCAGGTTGAGTATTTGCATTATATTTTTAAATTTACCCCTGAAGATTATCCAAGTGATTTTGGTTGCTTAATTGCAGCGAAAGAAATATCATATAACTTTTTAAAAGCATAATGAGTCAGCCCAAGCGAGGTGTAGAGATGGTTCGCTTGGGCATTTATTATAGCTGTTTGTACTGCAAATTTAAATTAAAACTATTGATGGTAAATAGACACGTGAGGGGGGGACCTAGTGCCGAACAAACCTCTCGTTATCTACAAAATAAAGATTACCCTTTCCAACGACTGGTAAACCGAATTCCTCAATAGACTTTTACGATTAGAAAGGTACACTGACGTAGAGAAGATATTACGACGAAAACGGGCGAGCTATAGAAGACATTGATTATGAACACTCAAATGGAGACAATAGCCATGAATTCCCTCATAGACATACTTGGGATTGGACTAGTGGTTCTCCAAAAAGAAGCAAATAATGTATCTCATTTATGATAGGGGGTTGAGGAAAAATGCTAAATATTCATGACAATGAAATTGTTTCCTATGAAGTTGATTTTCGTGAATCTAGAATTACAATTCTAACATTAGATGGTAACGAGGATTCAGTTACCACCAATATCGAGTTTACTGATGTCCTGGCTCATATGTTTGAAACACAATTACAGGGAAGTATTATTTTTGATATCAGCACATTTGAAGTAAGCCGATTTCTCAAAAGTAACAAGGAACTGTTGGAGAAACAGAAGAACTACGGGTGGCCAATGCATTATGAAAAAGCAGAGGATTTGCTTGAACATTTACAAAATGAAAAGTACAACTATTATGTGATTTCAGCTTCGTATGGTCTTAATGGGTGGGTAATCGCTAAAGGATATAAAGTTTATAATTAGTGGTGATGTTTAACTTGGCCTTGGGGGCGGTAAAGCCTCAAGGTCTTTCTTGTGCCCTACCCATAGCTTTGTTCCGAGAAGAGATCTTTTCTAGACTAAACACTCCGGAGAAGAATATACACCCCTTAGAATGGACATGGGCTAAACCGTTGGTTTAATCGATGAAATTCTAGGGGGTGTATTTTTTTATGCCAGCAATAAGGACAGAATTTTAAACGGTCCGAACCGCCCTATCCCTAAGCGGCAACGTCACGCTTAGTGAACAGCAGCCATGCAACAAATTGGAACACCAGATAATAACCAATGAGCATCATAATGGAGAATGACAGCGTCATGTCTGGTCGGATCGGCGAGGCGCCTGCGAGATACTGAGTCAGATCGATGTTGGCGAAGAGCAAGTACTTCACCCAGCTGTATTCGCTCAGTAGTGCTGTCAGCGTAGTGCCAACGAGCATGAACAGGAGCGAGAAGGCGATAGCCATCGAAGAGCTGCGAAACGCGGCAGAGATCATAAAGGCCATCATTACATACAGGATCAGCGACACGATTGCGAAGCCGTATTTTTGCAAAGCATGCACAATCATGGAGCTCTCCTGGACAACATTGTCCGCATCAATGGACAGATACGGCTGGTTCACACCGCTAAAGCCTTCCAATATGCCTCCAGCGGCAAAGGCGGCCGCAAAGCATATCAGCAGCAGCAGCAGCGCGAAGCCCATTGTGGCTACATATTTGCTCACCAAGATTTTGGTTCGCGATGCAGGTCCGACAAGAAGCAGCTTAATCGTGCCCCAAGAGAATTCGGCGGCGATCATGTCCGCAGCGATAATGACTGTCAATAGTGTGACGAGTATGGTCAAGGAAGCCGAGTTGTTCACATAGTCCCACAGTTGAAGATCGTTCGGATTGATGTCATGCTCCAAATAATATTCGTTGAGCTTGATCTGTTCAGTTAAGTATGCTTTGTGATCCGGATTGAGATCTTTAATTTCCACTAGTTGTTTTTGTATGTGGGCGTTTTCCTGTGTTAAGTTTTGCTCCCAATTGGGCTGATTATCCTCACGCTCATCCCATTTCATCATTCCGCTAAGCAGCGCAACGGTTAGGATAAGAAAAGCAATCATGACCCACGTCCGGGGACGGCGATAAATTTTCATGTTTTCATTGCGAATAAGCATTGATAGACTAGACAACCATCTCACCTCCTGTAATTTCGAGGAATTGTTCTTCCAACGATTTCTGCACGGCATGAATGCCGTATATTTCGATTTCGGCGGTTACGAGAAGCTTGGCGATGCTCGGGATGGCTGTTTTATCCGCCATAAGCTCGAGTTGGTTTCCGGATACGGATACCCTTGACGAATCGAACATGGAGACGAGCAGGGTCTGGGCGGCAGGAATGTCATCGGCTTCGATGATGATTTTCGTCTGCGCAGTATCTCGGGTTTCCTGCAAGGAACGAATATCGACGAGCTTGCCCCCCTGGATGATGGCGACTCGATCGCACATGAGCTCCATCTCGGACAAGAGATGGGAGGAGACGATGACCGAAATGCCTTCTTCGCGGGTCAGCCTGCGCAAGTAATCACGCAGCTCGCGAATGCCCGCTGGATCAAGGCCGTTGGTCGGCTCATCTAGAATGAGCAGAGATGGGCGATGCAGAATCGCCTGCGCAACCCCAAGGCGCTGCCTCATGCCAAGGGAGTAACGCTTGACCTTCTCATGGATGCGGTTCTGAAGCCCAAGCATGTTGATGACTTCATTGATCCGCTCCTTTGTAATGCCGCTGTGACGACGTGCGAAATGAATCAAGTTCTGGTATCCGGTCAGAAATTTATACATTTCCGGATTCTCGACAATAGCCCCGACGTGGGTCATTGCCAGTTCAAAATGATTGCGGACGGAAACGCCCTTAATGATCGCTTCACCCTTCGTCATGGAGATCAAACCGACGATCATGCGAATGGTCGTTGTTTTGCCTGCGCCATTCGGCCCTAGAAATCCGAATACTTCCCCTGCGGGAATATCGAAGGTAAGATCATTGACGATCGTGCGAGTGCCTATTTTTTTGGTAAGGTTGCGAAGCTGCAACACGGCTTCTGTTGTCATGCTAATTAAACCTCCTGGAATTTGTTCTACAACAGAACTATACCGGAAGTGCGCATAGCGCAAAATAGACCTTCGATCAGGTTTTTTCCCCTGCTTAGGTCGAGGATGCAGCATGTACGGTCGTCTGAGGTATCAATCCTATGCTTGCCGATACTGACTGCATGTAAACGTAGTCATTCATGGCGACTTAGCAACAAATCCTCGTTCGTGGTAAAATATACCTAATAAATAATTTTATTTTTACGAAGGAGAACTACTCGCATGGTTGTAAAAAAAGGAATCTCTAAGGTAGTTAAATCCCCTGCAATCAATACGAAGGTGAGCCAACTTGAAGAATACAAGCAGTTAATTCAGAAGGTTGAAGAGGATGCTGATAAAGTAGTACAGGAAATTCGTTCCGGCTTTCAGGATGTAGTGATTGTATTCATCGATCTCGTTGATTCTACGAGATTTAAAGTGCAATTTCGAGATGAGCCTGAACAATGGATATTACGGTTGATGCAGTTTTCAAATTTCTTGTCTCAATTAATTGAAAGTTTGAACGGTAAAGTGGTCAAATATATTGGTGATGAGGTAATGGCAATCTTCGATCACCCTTCGAAAGTAAATGATGCGTTAAATCTAGTCATTCGTATCGATGAAATACAAGAAGCACTTACAGAAATAACGGGACACGATACAAAGGTGAAAATTTCGATTGATAAAGGTCCCGTGTATTTAGTTGAATACTCCGGACATAAGGAATTAGACCCGCAAGGTACAGCAGTGGATCGGTGTGCGCGTATATCTAAATATGCTCTTCCTGGTACAGTTATTACTTCTTTTGAATATCAAAAATTTATTGGTAAGAGAGCGGTAACTTTTGAATTGGGTGATGCTAACTTAAAGGGTTTAGGACAAACATCACTTTACCAGCTGTTTGAACAGTCGATCAGTATTGAAGAAAAAATCGAAGTATCAAGAAATGATTACGATAAACTTTGTAAAGAGCTTGATGCCATTCATGCTGAGAACTCTGAATTACTTCTAATGAATCAAAATTTACAATCTGAGTTAAAGACCGCAGGTATCGAGCCTTCCTCCGAAAATCTCTTACCTTCTGAGGTTTCAGACTACGGACTAGACTGGAATAATGACATTCAACCTGCTATCTCTGAATTACAACGGATAATAAAAAAGTCAGGTGTATCTAAATCAGAATATGGACGCTTTTTATTTCTTTATTTTAAGTCTAACGACGGTCAGAAATATAACGCATATGAAGGGAAAACTTTCGATTCATCTATAGAAAGTAACCTTGTCACAAACCTGCAAGATAATAATAATTACTACATTCTGAACGAAAATAATAAATTGAATAGACTCGCGCTTGAGGCAATGGATGAGTTAGAAGGTTTATTACAGAAGTGGTCTGAAGAGCAGCCTGGGGATGAGGATTTTGAGGAATATGATTGCAGCTTAAATGAACCGAAATTCTGGAGAGAATGGTTAGAAATAAATGTTCTAACGTAGTATATGTAGTATACTAGCCATAATTTCATGCTCGTCCTTCAGGCGAAACCACGATGACTGTATCCAAGCCCGCTGGGGTGGGAGGCGGCTTGGTGGTTTCTTTTCATATACTGGAGCAGTGAGATGCCGATACGGGGAGGCTGGCGCAATGACCGAAGGAGTGGAAAAAGGAGCTTTTGCTGCGTTTAATCGGGGGCGCGTGCTGGAGGAGATGCAGCGGTCGCCTATCGATGTATTGGTCATCGGGGGCGGAATTACAGGAGCTGGTATTGCGCTGGATGCGGCGGCCCGGGGGCTGAGAGTTGCGCTGGTGGAGATGCAGGACTATGCGGCGGGAACATCAAGCCGTTCGACGAAGCTTGTGCACGGCGGCTTGCGGTATTTGAAGCAGCTGGAGATCGGCGTTGTTGCAGAGGTGGGCAAGGAGCGGGCGATTGTATACGAGAACGGGCCGCATGTAACGACACCGGAATGGATGCTGCTGCCGCTGTACAAGGGAGGCTCTTTCGGCCGATTATCCACCTCCATCGGCTTGCGGATCTATGATTTTCTGGCAGGGGTGAAGAAGGACGAGCGGCGCTTCATGCTGAGCGCAGCAGATACGCTAGCCAAGGAACCGCTGCTGAAGCGCGATGGGCTGAAGGGGGGCGGCTGCTATGTTGAATACCGGACGGACGATGCGCGGCTTACGATTGAGGTATTGAAGAAGGCCGTGGAGTCTGGAGCACTCGCTGTTAATTATACGAAGGCGGAGAAACTGCTGTACGATGGGAAAGGCGGTATTACCGGAGCTTTCGTCCGGGATGGGATCCATGGGGGCGTCTATGAAATAAAAGCCGCCGTCACCGTTAACGCTGCCGGGCCATGGGTCGATGAGCTGCGCGAAATGGACGGCTCCAGGCAGGGGAAGACGCTGCGGCTGACGAAGGGCGTGCATCTTGTTTTTGACAGGAGCCGATTCCCCTTGCGCCAAGCGGTATACTATGATACGCCGGATGGGCGCATGGTATTTGCTATTCCACGGGAGGGCAAAACCTACTTCGGAACGACGGACACGAATGATGACGGCGATAAGGCCAATCCCGTTATGACGGTGGAGGATTGCACTTACTTGCTGGCAGCGGCTAACTTCATGTTCCCGGAGCTGCTCCTTGCTGAGGGAGATGTGGAATCCAGCTGGGCAGGACTGCGTCCGCTGATCCATCAGGAGGGCAAATCGCCCTCGGAAATTTCGCGCAGGGATGAAATATTCGTATCGCCCTCTGGTCTGATCTCAATTGCAGGAGGCAAGCTGACCGGCTACCGCAAAATGGCCGAAGCTGTCGTCGATAAAGCCGTCGAGCTGCTGGACAAGAAAGGCGCTCTCCATGCGGCGTCCTATGCCGGAGGCCATACCCGGATACTGCCGATTTCCGGAGGGGATGTGGGCGGTTCCCGCCATTTTGCCGCCTTCGTCCAGCGTAAAACGGCCGATGGCCTCCGCTATGGCTTCACGGCGGAAGAGTCGGCGTGGCTGGCCCGGAGATACGGCTCCAACGTCGATCAGGTTTTTGCGTTGGCCGGAGGAATCGCTGAGCGGGCTGCATGCTTCGGGCTGCCGCTCCTGCTGGCGGTGCAGCTCTCATATGCGGTTGAAGCGGAGATGGCGGTAACGCCGGAGGACTTC
Organism: Paenibacillus oenotherae; assembly: GCF_019443105.1. Taxonomy (GTDB): domain Bacteria; phylum Bacillota; class Bacilli; order Paenibacillales; family Paenibacillaceae; genus Paenibacillus_Z; species Paenibacillus_Z oenotherae. The sequence continues at coordinate 856,207 of NZ_JAHZIJ010000001.1, read as the reverse complement.
TTCATTCGGCGCACCGGAGATTTGTTTTTCCGCATTGCCGAAGTGCAGCGGTGGAAAGAGCAGGTTATCGCAGCGATGGCGGAGCTGCTGGGCTGGAGCGGGGTGCAGCGTGCGGCATACACATCCGGCTTGGAGCAAAGGCTCAAGGAAGCGGCAGGGCCGCTGCGGAACTAACGAGGGCACTGTTGGAATGTTCGAACAGTACTCGAACAGTACTCGAACAGTACTCGAACAGTACTCGAACACTGTTCGAGAGGAGCTGTTTCGAAGCACCAAATATGCACAATAGCAATCCAAGAGAAACGGGGCTGCCGAGTTGATGTTATAATAAGGGAGTGTTGAAGGTTCAGCGTTTGTATAAAAAATTCATTCGAGGTGATCTGTAATGGGATTAAGAGCAGAAAAAATATTCGTTAATTTACCGGTTAAGGATCTGAATAAATCGATCGCGTTTTTTACGGAGATCGGTTTCGAATTCAACGCTCAATTTACCGACGAGACAGCTACTTGTATGATTATAAGCGACAATATTTTCGCTATGCTGCTAGTTGAAGACAAGTTCAAATCCTTTATCAGGAAAGAAATTTCGGATGCGAGCACCAGCACAGAGGTGATTGTCGCCCTGTCTGCCAACAGCAAGGAGCAGGTGAATGAGATCGTCAACAAGGCATTGGCAGCCGGTGCCGCCGAATCCAAAGACCCTATTGATCATGGCTTTATGTACGAATGGGGCTTTCAAGATATTGACGGCCATCTCTGGGAGTTCGTATATATGGACGAGAGTGCGCTCAACCAGTAATAGGATTGGATAAAAGTAAAATAAGGATATAAGCATGTAGAGGCCTCGGGCTCCACGTTGATCGTTTGATCGTGGTTCCGGAGGCTTTTTGCTGTGCAAGTGGCAATGGCATGGGGCTGGCATTTCGCTTCTTGCATGCTCATAGTCTTTATGACGCTCATGTTTTGGGTGAATTAACCGATATATGGAATAATGAGTTATTACACTAAATTATGGTCCAACTGCAGCAAAGTTGAAAGAAGAATTGAAATGAAGAAGAGGGGGCAATTTAATGAAGCAGAAATTAAAGCTAGGGATTGCATTTCTATGTGGGGCTATATTTTTCTCGGGAATTTCGTATGCGGCGACCGGGGATATCCTTGCCAAAGTAACGGATTATAGACTGTTCGTCAGAAATCAAGAGGTGAAAGCAGATCCTTTGAAGCCATTGTATAATATCAATGGTAAGGTCTATGCTCCGGTAGATTTCTTATCATCCTCGCTAGGCTATACGTTTACAGCTCAAAACAAAGTGATTCACCTGCAAATTAGTAAACTTAAGCTAACCGGATGGACAGATCCGTCCTATAAAATATTGAACTATACGTTGAACCTTAACGGTGCAGTGATAAAGGATTTTGGAATGATTAATATGAATAAAACTATTTTGATAGAGAGTAGTGTTATACAGAGGCTAGTGGCTACTGGCAGAATTTCATATGATCTTGCAGCGAAAGAGACATCATTGGAGTCAAAACACTTAAAGCTGAGTTTTGCGATTGGATCGAAGGAATTGGTTGTAAACAGCATGAGACATGTCCTTGAAATGGCCCCTGTTGAGATTGGCAGTTTCCATTATATCCCGATTGAAGCTTTTACCCGAATTTTGAATATGAGCTATCAATTTGATGAGAAAACAGGGACGGTCACTATTTATTCTGATCCCAAGATTCAACAAGAAAACACGAATGCTGTTACGGATCATTCTTCCGGGACTTCCCCAACTGGCAGTATGAACCAGAATTCGGGCGGCAGCAATACTACTGGCACTGCAACGACTACTAATCCAAGCTCCAATATCAACACTAATTCAGGCACTACTAGTCCGAGCACCAGCACCAGTTCAAACAAACAAGCATTAATTGACGCAGAGAAGAAACGTCATAATGATGCTATTGCCGAATTGAACAAGGAGTACAGCAAACAAGATGACTATGTTACTGCTCGAATTCGTACAATTAAGGCGGCAACTCCATTAGCGGGAAGATATTCTTTGGCTGAATATGACGAGAAATTAGCGGAAAATTCAAATAAGAAATTAGAGATTCAGCACAAGCTCAACGTCTTGATGTTGGATGACTCGTTCTCGGCCCGTAGCAAGAAGCAGAAGTTAAATGATGAGTTGCTTGTATTGCAAGGGGAATATAATCAGCTAAACGAAGAGAAATCAGCATGTGTGCAAATAAATGCGTTAAATGAACATCATTTGGATATGAAAAAAGCTATCGGTGAGTTGATTATTCAAGAAAACAATTTGCATATTACGAATTTGAACGCAATCAATTAAAGGTACCTTTCGAAGAACCACGTCCTACTGGGGCGTGGTTCAGTTGTTGAACCAGAAGTCAATCGCTGGTTGTCGGTTGGGTGCGGACAGTCGGGAACGGTTGCTTCTAGGTCGATATCGAACTGCTGGAGCAGCCATTCTTTCTGTCCTGCTGAAGGCTCAGGTTACCATTATATTCATGGGGGGACGAGTGATATAAAGGCGGCTGCAAAGTAAAGCTAAGGGGGTACAAGGATAATGAAGGAGGAGTAAAAGTGTCAGAAGTTAAAGGATTAGGGTTAATTCCATCTCCGGTGGATAAAAGGGATATACTCATGTCCGCTGTACTGCCGGCTTTCGCAATTCCTCCGCAATTTGAGGTGGAGAATATTACGCCTGTAAAGGATCAGGATACGGAAGGCACCTGTGTTGGTTTTGCCTGTACGATCGGGATGAAGGAATGGCAGGAGCAAAAGGAGCAGGGCAGCTATATAGCGCTTTCCCCCCGTTATCTCTACGAAAAAACGAAAGCGGCAGATCAATTCCCGGATGGCAATCCACGCTGCTCGCCTGGTGGTGACGGAACTTCCATAAGTGTAGCGATGAGGGTGCTTCAGCATAATGGTGTCTGCGAGGAGAGTTTCTGGCCTTACAAAGCCTGTGAGACAAGCAGTCCTGGAGCCGGAGCTGACGAGAATGCCGGGAAATACAGGATCAAGGCCTATGCCAGACTGGATTCCCTGGATACAATGAAGAGAAGCTTGCTTGTCAATGGTCCTTTTGTCATCGGTGTTACTGTATATGAGAATTGGCGGAATCCTGAAGTGGGAGCAACAGGGAAGATTCCGATGCCGAGCGGCCGAATTGTTGGCGGGCATGCATTATGTGTGGTGGGTTACAATGATCATACCGGGATGCTGAAGTTCAAAAACTCATGGAGTACGAGCTGGGGAGACGGAGGTTTTGGCTACCTGCCTTACTCCTATATCGATATGGATGAGAACTTCGAAGCATACAGCGGTACAGATTTAATTGATAATGTCGATGCACTGGTCAAGGCGAAGGAGAAGGTGCTGACACAGATGAATGAAAGCTTTACTGAAGAGGTTAAGATTAATAATTGGGGTGGAGAACAGAAGATTCAATACCATTAGGAGCAAGGGGATTTAAAGGTGATATCGATCGGGGAGCAAGATAATGGCAGAACGGTTCAGATGAAGGAAGGCGAACAGCTGCAAATCGTACTGTACGAGAATGCCTCTACAGGATATACATGGCTCGAAGAGGTCGCTCCCGAGCAGAATATGATTCTTCTCGGGCATGAGGAGCATGCCGGTGATCCTGGCAGTCCTGGCGCTTCGGGCGCTCGGGCATGGACGTACACTGCGAGTGCAGCAGGTCAAAGAACGATAAGATTTCATTATCAAAGACCTTGGCTTCATACAGCTTCCAGAAGCTTTGAGATAACAGTTCAAGTCCTGTCATAATGTCGTATTAACCAGTGAGCAATACCCTGATTATGGGTTGCCTATATAATTTATTCCATCTTTTTTGGCGTCAATATACAGCAACCGCGATTAAATTACAATAATCGCGGTTTTTTTTATTTTCCTACCGAACGGGATCATTTGAATATAAAAAAATGGGTTAAAATAAATAAATTTTAATAATTCTCTTGAAAACTTAAAGAAAACTTTAACTTCGCTTGGTAGTATATAAATTGACTGTGAAAACGTTTGCATTTTGAGGGGAGGAACATGGGGAATTTATTCATAGACAGATGATAGCTGTAGATTGGAGTAGCAGTAGTTTATGAGAAGGCAAGATTTAATGAATTTTAGGAGGAAAATTATTCATGGCTAAAAAGTCGATTAGCGCGCTATTGAGCTGTATTCTGTGCTTATCAATGCTATTGACAATCACACCTGTGCTGACCAGCGCTGACGGGGCAGGCACAGCAACGGTGTATTACTACACCCCGTTCAAGAACTGGAGCTCAGTCAATATTCATCACAGCGGCGGCGGCAACTGGACTGCGGTTCCGGGCGTAGCAATGGAAGCGGCTTGTACCAATTGGACAAGCAAGACGATAAGCTTGGGCAGCAACACTACTTTTCAGATGGTGTTCAATAATGGCTCCAATGCTTGGGATAATAACGGCGGCAACAACTATTCCGCTGGTCCTGGCATCCATCAGGTGAAGAACGGGCAGTTAGTAGCTGGTGCAGGAAATCCCTGCGGCACGCCACTGCCTGATGGCAACAAAGCAAATGTATACTACAAAGCAAATGCAAGCTGGACGAATGTGAATATTCACTTTCAACCGAATGGCGGCGCATGGACGACGCCTCCGGGAGTTGCAATGGAGCAGGCTTGTGTAGGCTGGAAGGTGAAGACGGTTGATATCGGTACGGCTACTGGCCTTACCGCAGCCTTCAACAACGGCTCAACATGGGACAATAACGGCAATAAGAACTATACGATAGGCACCGGCGATGTCAAGATTGAGAACGGTACTGTATCTGCGGGCAGCCCTTGCGGCGATACGACCCCGCCAACTGTTCCGGCTGGCCTGACATTGGGAACGGTAACGAGCACGTCCGCAGCTTTCTCCTGGACGGCTTCGACTGATAACGTCGGCGTAACGGCTTATGAGATCTACCGCAACGGTACTCTGATCAAAGCGGATGCAACGGCAACCTCTTATACAGACACAGGTCTGGCAGAGTCCACCGCTTACAGCTACACAGTACTGGCGAAGGATGCTGCCGGCAACAAATCGGCGCAGTCCGCAGCGCTGCCGGCAACGACCTCCGCTGGCGTGGATACGGTTAAACCGTCTGTTCCGGCAGGCGTAACGAAGGGAACGGTAACAACGACGTCCGTAGCGATTTCCTGGACGGCATCCACGGATAACGTAGGCGTAACGGGCTACGACATCTACAATGGCAGCACGCTCGCAGGAAGCGTTGCTGGAACAGCTACCAGCTACAACGTTACAGGCTTGACGCCTAATACGGCGTACAGCTTTACAGTGAAGGCAAAGGATGCGGCGGGCAACACGTCTGACCCGAGCCAAGCAGTCAGTGCGACGACACTTAACGTTGCGAGCAGCAACTTGATTGTCAACCCTGGCTTCGAAACTTACACGGGAACTACCGGCATAGCGAATAGCTGGACGAAGTCCGTAACATCAGGCATAACTTCCACCTTCGAAGTGGTGACAACACCAGTCGCTGAAGGAAGCAAGGCACAGCAGATTACGGCCTCCAACATGGCTAGCAGCAACACCGCTATGATCTATCAATACGTACCTATTGCAGAGAACACAGCGTATACTGCAAGCGGTCAATTTAAAGTAACGAGCCTGACGAATGCAAGAGTTCAGCTCTATATTGACTTCTACAATGCAAGCAACACGTTGATCAGCTACAAGAAGCTGGATCAGACGCAAGTGACTAGCGGCTACATCCCGCTGCAGCTGACTGGCACAACGCCAGCAGGTACGACCAGAGCAAAAGTCTATGCCATTCTTCGCGGTTCCGCAGCAGGCGGCGGGGGAAGCTTCATCGTAGACGATATGAAATTCCTGAGCGAGAACGGTTCTGGCGGCGACACGCAAGCGCCAAGCGCACCTGCGAATCTTGCATCTACCGGCAAGACCAACACAACGGTAAGCCTGTCCTGGACGGCTTCAACGGATAATGTTGGCGTAACCGGCTATGATGTTTTCCGCAATGGAACTAAAGTAGGCACCTCTACAACGACAAGCTACACCGATACAGGCTTGACAGCAGAGACATCTTATAAGTACACAGTTAAAGCTTTTGATGCAGCGAGCAATGTTTCGGCAGCGAGCAATGAAGTAACGGTTGTTACTTCTGCGGGTCCTGATCTGAATCCGCCAACGGCGCCGACTGGCCTGGCATCGACTGGCAAAACAGCCACAACGGTAAGCCTGTCCTGGACAGCTTCTACCGATAATGTTGGCGTAACCGGCTATGATATCCTTCGCAACGGAGTTAAAGTGGGTACTTCCACGACGACTAGCTATACGGATACAGGCCTTACGGCAGAAACATCGTACAAATATACGGTAAAAGCTTACGACGGCGAAGGCAACCGTTCGGCAGCGAGCAATGAAGTAACGGTAGTTACTTCACCTGGAACGGATACGCAAGCGCCAACCGTGCCTGCAGGTCTTGCATCGACTGGCAAAACAGCGACAACGGTAAGCTTGTCCTGGACAGCTTCCACGGATAATGTCGGTGTTACCGGCTATGAAGTATTGCGCAACAACACGGTTGTAGGAACAACGGCAACGACATCCTACACCGATACAGGATTGACGGCAGCTACAGCATACAGCTACACCGTATTGGCCAAAGACGCTGCAGGCAACAAATCCGCTCCATCCGCGGCATTGCAAGTGACGACAGAAGGCGGAAGCGGCAATGTTGCAGAGGTTTATTACTACACGAAGACACGCAATTGGAGTGCTGTTAATATCCATTACAGACCTACGGGCGGTACGTGGACGACTGCTCCAGGCGTACCTATGAATGAAACAGGCTGTACGGATTGGACGAAGAAAACGATCAACCTGGGCACAGCTACAGGCATGAACGCTGACTTCAACAATGGCTCTAGCTGGGATAACAACAACGGAGCTGACTACAATCTTGGCTTTGGCATTGTTACAGTCAAGGATGGCGTTGTAACGAATAATGCTGTGAGTCCTTGTGTTCCATTGCCTGAAGATCTTACAGCACCATCCGTACCACAGAACCTTCAAGCGACTGCAACGAATGTAAGCATTACGGTCACTTGGACGGCATCGACTGACAATGCAGGCGGTCGCGGCGTTGCCGGCTACGAGGTTACACGTACTGGTGGCTCGCAAGGTACGAAAGTTTTCACAACGACGAATAATTTCTACAGTGATTCCAGATTGGATGCGCAAACGACGTATACGTATACCGTGAAGGCATACGACAAAGCAGTACCAGTGAATACATCGGCAAGCAGTGCGCCAGTGTCGGCTAAGACCGGCGATGCGCCGCAACAGCCAGTGGGCGGTACGCCGCTTGGTACAGATATGCGTGAAGATTCCATCTATTTCGTCATGACTGCCCGTTTCTATGACGGCGATTCCTCGAACAACCGCGGTGGCGTGAAGCATGTTACCAGCGGCAATGCGGCGAACAACGATCCGATGTTCCGAGGCGATTTCAAAGGACTTATTGAGAAACTGGATTATATTAAAGCACTGGGCTTCTCAGCCATCTGGATTACGCCAGTTGTTCTGAACCGCTCGGATTATGATTTCCATGGATACCATGGCTATGACTTCTTCCGTGTAGATCCGCGTCTTGAGTCTCCTGGCGCAACTTATCAGGACCTGATCAATGCTGCTCACAACAAGGGCATTAAGATCATTCAAGACGTTGTGTACAATCACTCCAGCCGTTGGGGTGCCAAAGGCCTGTTCACGCCTAAAGTATTCGGCATTCGCGACAGCCAGTGGAGCACTACCTACGATGAGCCGATTCCAGGCTTAGAGTATGATGGTCTTACGGAGAATGCTGCCGGCAAGCCTTATAACGGCGATTTGTGGTCAACAGAAGAGCCAGCGGGCAATACGTGCCGTAACTGGGGCATTCAGCAGGGAACGAACCCTGAAGGCAAGAAAGTATACAACTGCCAGTGGCCAAACGCTACTTCCGGCATGTTCCCAACCCAATTCTATCACCCGTGCTGGATTGGCAACTGGGAAGGTGAAGATTCCCGCAGCTGCTGGATACATGAGGATCTGGCCGACTTCAATACGGAATCCAAAGTGGTACAGGATTACCTGAAGGAAGCGTATCGCAGATTCATCGATATGGGTGTTGACTCCTTCCGTATCGATACCGCCGTACACGTTCCGCGTGTAACCTGGAACCGTCACTTCCTTCCGGATGCGATGAACTATTCGGTTGAGAAGTTCGGTGAGAAGGGCAAGAACTTCTTCATGTTTGGTGAAGTAGGCGCATTCGTGCATGACAAGTGGAACCGTGGATCGGTTAACCACTCGGCTCAATTCTTCACATGGAAAGAGCGTAAAGAATACAGCGCGAATGATGAAGTAGCAGCACTTGAGCAGTACAATTATGAGAACAACATGGGTATTAGCAACCAACCGACATCGACGAATGCCTTCTTGAATGGCAATAACTATCACGCGCCGGATCACAGCAAGTTCTCAGGCATGAGCGTTATCGATATGCGCATGCACATGAACTTCGGTGAAGCGAACAATGCGTTCCACAATGGTAAAGATTCAGATGACAGCTACAACGATGCGACCTACAACGTCGTTTACGTTGACAGCCATGACTACGGCCCGAACAAGTCCAAGAACCGCTTTGCTGGCGGTACTGCGGCTTGGGCAGAGAACATGAGCTTGATGTGGACCTTCCGTGGTATTCCAACGCTGTACTACGGCTCCGAGATCGAGTTCAAGGCTGGCGCTGAGATCGACTGTGGACCAACTTGTCCGCTCGAAACGACAGGACGCGCTTACTTCGGTGGCAAAATCGAAGGTAATGTCACTGCTAGTGAATTCGGCAAGGCTGATTCCGCTTCGGGAGCAGTAGCTACAACATTGAACAACCCGCTCGTTAAGCATGTTCAACGTCTGAACCAGATCCGCCGCAAAATTCCGGCGCTGCAGAAGGGTCAATATTCGACGGAGAACATCAGCGGCAACATGTCGTTCAAGCGTCGTTACACGGATGCAGCGAAAGGCATTGACAGCTTCGCACTCGTGACGATCAGCGGTTCAGCTACATTCAACAACATTCCTAGCGGCGTTTACAAGGATGCCATTACCGGCGACGTGAAGAACGTTACGAACGGCACGTTGACGGCTTCTGTATCCGGCAAAGGGAATATGCGCGTGTATGTGCTTGATCTTCCAGGCAACCCTGCACCAGGCAAGATCGGTGTGGATGGAGAGTTCTTGAAGTAGTCAGAGCAATACATGCGAAGAGACTTGAATCGGATTGAGTTTGATTTGAATCGAGTCGAATGGACTTTAATGAATCGACTCCACTTGATTCATTTGGACGATGTCCGATAAGGGGAACGAGATTAGACGATCCCCGAGAAGACAAAGAGAAGCATTCCGCACCATTTTCTGTGGGCGGGATGCTTCTTTTTCGTATTGTTGCGCGGCTGGGCACTCCATAAACCGCGAACATGTCCGCAATAATGGAAGTGGAAAGGTAATGGAGGCGTGATCCATCCTCCCGTGAAGCTGCTTCGCTGGAATGGCGAATATGCCTGCAGTAGCGCAGGTTTTTCACTCGCTTTAAGCTGCTGACGGCCGAATGCCTGCCAAAGCGCAGGCATTTCGCCGTGTTTTCCCGATAGCAGCCCGATCCGCCATATATTCCTGCATCATCGCAGGCATTCTGTCCGCAACGGCTTCTTTTAGCCGAAAAGCCTGCGCTTTCGCAGGATTCCCGCCCTCCGCCATCTCTCACTCCGCCATCCCGCACTCTGCCATCGCGCACTCCGCCATTCCTCACTCTGCCCTCCCGCACTTTGCCATCCGGGTATGTAGAAGACAGTCACAGGCATACGTTCCGGCCTGAATAACGGGAACACGCCAGCCTTTCACGGCGGCCTGATCATCGCAGGACGTTCACCATTTCGCGTCTTTTAACCCGAAAATCCTGTACGTTTGCAGGTATGCGGGGGCAGGATATGTATCTTGGGCATCATGCGTATGGGCCAATAGAACAGGGTCTTTAGAAGGATTTACCAAGCTTTTTGTCGAATAGAATCTCACGGCTCTAACCAGAGTCTGATGTATGCAATTAATCGGCAGCCGGGAGTGGGACGCAGTGGAGCTTATGTATGTCTTTATTGATCGGTACAGGAACACCTTTAAGGAGCAGGAGTTTAATTTCAGCAGTGAACTACGATTCAAATATAATAAAGCAGCACATGAATTCCGAATTGAGCGCAATGAGATGCATATCCCTAACTTTTTTCAGCATTCGAGGGAAGGGGGCAGCAATGAGGGCAGGATCAAGAACATTACGGGGATTATCGGGAAGAATGGGGCAGGAAAGACAACTATACTGGATTTTATTAAGGATAACTTTGTTGAAGGTGCGGGGGGACTGATCGAGTGTGCCATTGTCGTGACCAGAGATGAGCGGGGACAGGGCTACATCCATTGCCATAGAGATCTGAAGATAGAGAAGGGGAACTGGAATGACAAAAGCTTTCGGTTCCATGATCCGATCTATTATACCGAATTAGGCAATATTCATTCTATGCCGCAGAGCAACCCGATGGAGAATACAGCGGTTGTCTTTTTCTCGACAATATTCGATGCCAAGCAGGAGCGCGAATGGAGCGGGATGCGCAACATCTCCACCAATTATCTGGTGAAGGATGCGAAGCGGAAGCAGGCGGAGATGGGGCATGTAGATGCCGGAGCCAGTGAGACGGAGCTATATCGCAGAGATGAAATTAAGAGACAGCTTAACTTTATCCGCAGCTATGATGCGAGCGGCTTTGAGCTGCCCTTTCCTATACCGGAGCGGGCAACGGTTATCGCAAGGCCGGTAGAAGCTCTGCTGCATGCGTCCCTCAGCCACACCAAGGATAGATATAAGTCTTTTAATGATTTGCATCGCCACACAAGAGATTGGTTGAAAGCAATGGAAGTTCAGGCCAAAGGAAGAGCGGAAAGCGTGAAGCACCGGTTTTTCTCGGCGGTTGTATATACGTTCCTAAATGAGATGATGAGTTATTTTTTGGACTGGATACCGGAAGAACGAGTACCCGTCGACTTCGACAAGCTCTATCAAGGCAATGAGGAGCTGTACCTCAAAATATTGGAGCTCATGAATTCGATAGGCTCAAGTATGGTCATTCAAGAATACAAAAATAAGGATATGCTGAACTGGATTGATGGCGCAATGGAGCTTGTGCGGATGCTGGATCGCTGCATTACACCGGAGAACACTGTGGATTACACCTTTCATCTGCCGCTGTTTACCGATGACAAGAACGAGATCGCCATCATGGACATCATGGATGCCCATCTGAGAGCGTCCGTCATCACTTCCTTTCTCGATTTCGATTGGCGTGATTTGAGCTCCGGGCAGAAAGCGCTGCTGAGCACCTACGCCAGGTTCCATTCCATTGCTGATGAGCAGGAAAGGTTCAGCAACTTGCATCTGGAGGATAATGTTCTTATTCTGATCGATGAAGGGGAGCTGTATCTTCACCCGGAATGGCAGAAGCGGTATTTGAACAGCTTGATTGAATATTTGCCTCAAATCTATACGAACCGGAATATACAGATCATTATGACGTCGAATTCTCCGGTCATTATCTCTGATCTGCCCAAGTCGCATCTCATCTTTATCGATAAGACGGACAAAGGCTGCAAGGTAATCGATGGTCTGCTGGAAAATAAACAGACGTTCGCCGCCAATATCCACACCCTGTTCTCTGACGCGTTCTTCATGGACACAGGACTGATCGGCGAGTTCGCCCACCAGAAGATACTTGCGCTGATCAATCAAATCAATTCGCTGCCCTCGGAGGCACTATATGCACAAAGCTCAGAAATGGAAATTCTGATCGGACAGATTGGCGAGCCCGTCCTGCGAAGCAAGCTGAGCAGTATGCTCAAGGATCGGATCGGGCCTTACCTGGAGCGAGAGCACAGTAATCAGCAGCTAATTGAGATCATTCTGAAGATGCAGCACGAAATTAAAGAGCTGAAAAAAGGAATCCGGAACAATGATCATCATTAATGCGGATCGCAAGGTCAACCTCGCTGATGTCGAACAGGAGCATTTAACCTACTATAAGAAGAAGTTAGTGCGCAAGCTTGATACGTTAATAAGCAAAAAAGGGCTGCATCACAAGAAGGTTTACCGTTATTTGAAGGATCATATCGAAGAAATTCTGATTGGGAAACCGCGTGTGCTGAAGGGAATCATCGAGCATATGATAACGGTGCTTATGATCGAATTCGATGAGAATACGAGGAAGCACGCGCTCTATAAGATTCTGGTGAAGATATTCAATTACAGCAATTTTGTAGACAGGTATCCGCCGAGCAAGTGGGGGGCCTATCAATTCGTCTCCAGGCTGAACGTCAAAGTATGCCCGTACTGCAACCGCCAGTATATATTCATGATCTGTGAGACGAAGGGCAAGACGAGGGGCAAGCTCGATCATTTCTATGACAAGGCTACTTATCCTTATCTGGCGTTGTCCATGTACAACCTGATCCCGTGCTGCGGCATTTGCAATTCGGATTTGAGGGGCTCGGACCCTTTTACTGTCGATACTCATCTGAATCCGTATATGGAAGACTTCGGCGGATTGTTCAAGTTTAGCGTGGCCATGAAGAACGGAGATGATCTCAGGCCTGGGGACACGAGCCAGATCGACTATTTGCTCGGCGTTGGCGATGAGTTCGATATCGTTATCAAAGACAGCTGTATGGACCTGGATTTAAAGCAGAGGGTGGAGAACAATCTGAGTGTATTTAAAATCAGGGAATTGTATAACATGCACAAGGACTACGTCGTGGATCTGATCAAAAAACGGGTCATCTATTCCGATACGCAGATCGATGAGCTCTTCAAAAAGTATGGAGGCAAGCTGTTCGCAAGCCGCGAAGATGTCATCGCGACGATTGTTTCCAATTATGTAACCGATCAGAATTTGGACAAGCGCGTATTGTCCAAGCTGACCAAGGATATCAGTGAGGAATTAAATTTGAATCTCGTATGATGAGATTGAGAGTCTATTCTCAACTCCCGCTTTAAGAGGCTGTACGATGTGGCATGACTGCGATCACGGGACTGCTGACGTACTCCCGCCAGTGGACGATCCGTCATTCAAATGCCGCCGGGAGATGCACGCGATACGGAAAAAAGAGACAAGCATGCTGCGAGATGCGGAGCTGGGCGAAACCTGCGAAAATGCGAAACCTGCGAAACGGCAGTTATTTGCTCGTTACTGGCCCCACGAAGGTGAAATGCCTGCCAGCGTGCAGGTTTTTTTACCTTCATTTCTCCTTTAACAGCCGATTATCCCAAAAATTCATGCCTGTTCGCAGGAATGTTACCAATATGGCGTCTTGTAACCGAAATTCATGCACATTCGCAGGCTTTTACTCCGTCGTGCTGCCTTCAAAACAGTTGGAGAAGGGGTTGTCCAGAAAGTTGTTGGATGATCTCAGACACAGTCTCGCTAAGTCCCCCTATAGAATGAAAAAGATGCTTCCAGCTCCACTTTTTAGTGGTTTGGAGGCATCTTTTCACATTATTCGGGACTGACTCATTGATATTGGACTACTTATTGGACAGCCGTTTTTTGGGCATGGGAACATCTCACAAATTTTTTCAAAAATCATATTAAAACAATCGGAATTATATGATATGATAGTCCACATGAACAACATATGAGCAAAAGGGAGAGAAGTTGTATGGCTATAACGACGTTCAAAGCGACAGCACATCTGCAGGAGGGTGTAGCCGTTAAAGTGCGCTCCAGACATTTTGAGACCATTATTGACGAGCCTAAGAGCCTCGGTGGAACAGATACGGGGCCGAACCCTGTAGAAGCATTACTCGGGGCACTTGGCGCCTGCCAGTCCATCGTGGCGAGAGTGTATGCCGACAGGTTTAATATACGGCTTGACGATTTTCGCGTGGAGGTGGAGGGTGATCTTGATCTGGATGGATTCTTCAAGAAATCGGATGTACGCCCCGGATACTCCGACATTCGTTATACCTTCCATATTAAGACGGATGCGCCCAAAGAGCGGGTGGAGGAATTCATTGCGTTCCTGGAGCAGACATGCCCTGTGGGTGATACGATCGAGAACAAGGTTAATCTTCAATTAACCGGGATCGTTATTGAATCGTAATGAGCAGACAAGCACACCGGGCCGTGGTCATTATGACTGGCAGCGTAACGACCAACGTAACGACCAACGGCCTCTGGTCAGCTCCGGCTCACTGATTCATATTGCGGTATTCCTGCGGCGTGAAGCCAAAGTGCTTCTTGAACAGCTTAATAAAGTAATGCGGGTTCTGATAGCCGATCTCGATAGAGATTTCGTAGATCTTCTTCGTGCTCGTTCTGAGCAGCTGGCAGGCCTTCTCCATCTTCAGCCTGCTGATATATTCGCTGATGTTCTCGCCGGTCTCCAGCTTATACAGCCGGGACAAGTAAGCCGGGTGCATGTTCAGCACATCGGAGATCATCTGAACGGAGAGATCGCCGGACAGATGGGAGATGATGAACCGCTGCGCCTCCTTTACGGCTGCCGTACGTGCTGTCCTTGTCTCGTTCTGGGCCTTCCTCCGGAAGGTGTCCAATACGTTCGAGGACCATTCCTTCAGATCCTTAACCGTTCTGGCTGGCCTCAGCTCCTTGCCAAGGACGTACTCTTTGCCGATAAGATCGGCAAGGCTGCGTCCGCTCTTATGGGCGATATAGGAGAACGCCGAGAAGATGGCGAAGAAGGCTTCGGTCAATAGCTCCGACGATTCGCTCCAATCCCTCTCAAGCTCGTTCATAACGGCGTCCAGCTTCGCGGACACGGCTTCCCAATGTCCCGCTTCCATGAGATGAACGAACAGCGGGGGCTCATACAACGATACCAATGTACCAATGGTCGCCATTTCGCCTTGTCCGGCAATATAGACGGGCAGCTCCTTGTCATCCCCGAACCGCTTGCCGAACAGCAGCAGCAGGTTATTGTAAATCTGCATCATATCATCGGGGAAGCGGCCGGAATGGCCGGACAACACCGAGATCGGCTTGCTCAGATAGCGCTGCACATTAATCTGAAATTGATTGGCAAGCCGCTTCAGATGATACTGAAGCAGCTCCTCTTCAGACTGCTGGCGCTCTCCAGATAGTCCACGCTCCCCGGCTTGCCCGCGCACTTGAGGTTGGATCTCCTCTCCTGAATGTCTTGCCTCCCCCTCGCAATCCATCCGGCGGTTGGGGATAAGGACGAAGACCAAATAATCGTGGACGTCACGGCAGTACCACGCTTCAAAATAATCCTGAAACGTCTCTTTGGCAAGATTGACAATCGCATATTCCATCAAAGAAATTTCAAATGAATTATAGTCGGACAGCTGATCCTTGAAACGGACCAGCATCATGAATACATCCTGCCCGGGCCGCGCAGCGACTTCAAGCAGTCTAAGCTGCTCCTCCAGCTTATGCGGGGGCATTCGTGTCCCTTGCAGCAGACTGTGCAGCAGCTCCGCCTGGATTCGCGGCAGATGATGGCGCATCGCTGCTATCGCCCGGTTGTAGTTGGATTCGTTGGCGCGTTCTGCTTGAATCGCCCCGACGACGGCGCTTATTTGGTCGATCAGCTCTTGATCTTCTATCGGCTTCAGCATGTAGCCTTGAATATTGTTCTTGATCGCTGCCTGGGCATATTCGAAGTCCGCATGCGCGGTTAAGAGCAGGCATTTGATATGCGTCCAGTGCTGATAAATACTGCGCGCCAGCTCCAGCCCGTCCATCTCCGGCATTCGCACATCTGTGATAACAATATCGATCTCGTGCATATTCAGAAGATTGAGCGCATCCGAAGCCGAATAGGCCTTGTGAACGTTCTCAATGCCTATCGTATGCCATGGAATCGTCTCTGCCAGCGTATCCGCCACATTCATCTCATCGTCAACCAGCAGCAGCTGCATTATGATAGCTCCCCTTCCGTCATGTCCTGTGTGGATGTCTTCCACCGTATGATGACTCTTAGCCCTCCCAGCGGGGAACGGGCGAATGCGAGGCCGGAGCCCTGTCCGTATTTGTAATGAAGCCGCTGGTGCACATTCCACAGTCCGAAGCCTTCGCTCTTCTCAACAGGCCGCTCCACCTTCAGTTGCAGTCTGCGAATGGTGTCATCCGTTATTTCCGTTCCGTTGTCATCGACCCTGATGAGGTAGTCCTCGCCCTGCTGTTCACATGTAATATCAATAATGCCGTAGCGGCCCGTCTTCTCAATGCTATGGATGACCGTATTCTCCACAATGGGCTGTATAAGCAGGCGCGGAATTTGCAGATTGCGCATGCTGTCAGGAACATGGATCTCATAATGAAACCGCTCCAGCCGCAAATTCTGAATGACCAAATAATGCTCGATCAGCTCAAGCTCCTCCTGCAGCGAGGTCATCGTATGCTCAAGCTTGGTCACATAGCGGTAATAGGAGGCCAAATTAATGATCATCCGCGTGGCGGCTTCTTTATCATCGACCGCAATCATATTTTTGATAAAAAACATACTGTTCGATAAGAAATGCGGATTAATCTGCGCCTGCAAATGCTTGAGCTGCGCTTCGCGGTAGCGAATGTTCTCCTCATACACCTTCTCTACGAGACGCTGAATCTCACCGGACATCTGATTGAATTTCAGGAACAGATAATCGAATTCATTCTTGGGCTTGTACCTGATCCTGTAGACAAACTCGCCCGTCTGGATTCTCTGAATACCGCGCAGCAGCATTCTAATGGGCAGTTGAACCTGCTTGTACAGAAATACAGCTGCCATCAGCCCGATGGCCAGCATAAGCAGGAGGGAGGCATAGAACAGATTGCGGCTCTTCGTTATAGGCGAGAGAACCTCCTTGAGCGGCGTATAGTTCACCGCGTACCAGTTCAAGCTGTCGGCATGGACATAATTGACCATATATGATTCATCCTTCAAGTCCATAATGCGGTATCCGCTGCCAAGCGGCGGCTCCTTCTCCAGCGCTGCATTGATCGAAGCGGTCAGCACGGAATCGGCCTCGCGATCATAGATCGGCTTGAAGCCCTTCTTATAGAAGAAAGAATTGCCGCTCTCATCATGCGTATAATTGCGAAGCATCGTAATCAGGTTGCTCTCCGAGAAGCGGACCTCCACGACAGTCTCCGCAGCCTCGATGCTGCGGTTAACGAGAAGCGGGCTCCAGACCAGCTTGGCAAAATAAGCCTCGTCCTTCCCTCCGCCCCGATAAATCCAGGAGCCTGCGGGCTGCCTGCTCATCTCCTCCAGGTAGGACTTGTTGTAGATTGCGTAGTAGTCGCTGGATAGCGCCTGCTGAATACGGGGGTAATAGATGGAGAGCCGATTCGTCCAGCTGCTCGTTGCGCTAAGCAGGCTCATCTTCTGGATGAAATCCTCCTGCGTCTGAAGCCGGTCATAAGCGCCGGGGCCTGTGCCGGGATTGCCGAGCTTCTTCATGCCGGGATCACGGCTCAGCACAATGGAGATGACGGACAGCTGATTAACGTTATTGTCAATTTGGGCGCCAAAAAAGGAAAGGCGCTTCAACGCTTTCTCTTGAAGCTCCTCCTCTATGACGTCAACCGATATTTGATTCGTGTAGCCGAAGATGAAGGCGATCGGCAGCAGCACGATTATGATCAACAGGACGGTCTTGCTGAACGTATTCCAACCGTAGAGCATGGGCCATTAGCTCCTTTTTTCTTATCCCTTGACAGCTCCGGCAGACAATCCGCTTACGATATATTTCTGCGCCAGCATGGCAATGACGATAACCGGCAAAGTAATGACGCAGGCCGCTGCCATTAAGGCGCCCCAGTTGATGGACGTGTTGGACATGAAATTATAGATGGCGAGCGGAAGTGTTTTCGTCTTTTCACCGGACAGCACGAGCGAGAACATGAAATTGTTCCAGGAGAAAATGAACGCGAGCAGGGAAGAGGTAATAATGCCGGGCATGGAGACAGGCAGTACCATCTGGGCGAAGGTGCGGACCTTCGAACAGCCGTCAATCCATGACGATTCCTCGACCTCCTTAGGGAATTGCTCGAAGAAAGGGATCATAACCCACATAATGAACGGCAGGCCGATGACCATATGGGCCAGAATCATGCCGCCGTAGGAGTCGATCAGATGCGCTTTGTTGAACAGGATATACCAAGGAACAAGGTACGTAATCCCCGGAATGATTTTGGCAACGAGAATGGTTAGGGCAAAATAAGGCATTTTGTATTTCGCAATACCGTATGCGGCAGGCAGTCCCAGCAGGAGAGAGCCTAAGGTTGAGACGAGCGCAATGACGAGCGTGTTCCAGATGAACTTCAAATAATCGTATTCCAGGAATACTGCCATATAGTTTTTGAAGGTGGGTGAGAAAATAAACATATAATCCGGCGATAATACCTGTACCTGTGTCTTGAAGGAGGCAATCAGCATCCATAGAAAAGGGAAGAGGAACAGCAGCAATATGATGGCATTTAAGATGGTGTAGTTGGTTTTGGCAAGTCTGGATGTTCTCATATGCGGCCCTCCTGCCTTTTGCGGATAGATGTCAATACGAGAATAACGGAAAGAATAAGGATGAAGAATATGACGAGCAGCGCGGACGCCGAGCCAAGCTTGAAGTTCTGGAATGCCAGATCGTACACCAGAATATTAAGCGACTGGGATGCAAAATTCGGTCCGCCTTGCGTCGTCGCATAGATGGTGTCGAATGTCTTCAGCAGATCGATAATACGCAGCGTGACCGCAGTAATGATCGTTGGTGTCAGCAGCGGCAGTGTAATATGAACGAGCTTCTGCCAGGAGCTTGCGCCGTCCACGTCAGCCGATTCATAAGGATCGGTCGGCAGTGTAGCGATACCGGCGATGACGATCAGGGCGATGAACGGCGTCCATTCCCACACATCGATGAGGATAAGGGACGGAATAACCTGTGTCACCGAGCCCAGCCATTCCTGCGTTTCGAAGCCGAGCCATTTGAACACCTGGTTGGCAAAGCCGATAGAAGGCTCATAGATAAGCAGCCATACGAGTGCGATGGAGACAGGTGTGGCAACCATGGGCAGCATCATGACAGTTTTGACAAGACGAACGCCCTTGAATTTGCGGGAGAACAGGACAGCGATACCAACGCCTAGTATCGTTTGAAGCACGATGCTGACGGAAGTATGATAGAACGTCACCTTCAGCGCGTTCCAGAACCGCGTATCCTTGAACAGGGCGATATAATTATCCAGTCCCACCCATTTGGGCGGTGTAACTGCGGACATACTCCATTCGTAGAAGCTGAGTCTTCCTGTATACACAAGCGGATAGGCAACCATCAGAATGATGAAGAGCACGGCTGGCAATGTAAAAACCCACTTAAGATGACGGTCTATCCAGTTGATGATCATATTACCGACTCCTTTGCATTGAAACGTCTGAAAATAGAGCTGCCGAACCGCTTCCGGCTTTCGGTGACCCAGTATGCGCCGTTTGCCCGCGTAGAAAGCAGCAATGCGCGCCTCCTGAGGGCGGTGCCTGCATAGAAAGCAGCAATGCGCGCCTCTTGCGGGCGGTGTCCGCATAGAAAGCAGCAATGCGCGCCTCCTGAGGGCAGTGCCCGCATTGCTGCATTTGCACTGAGTGCTGTTTGGCGGCTGATAGGCCGATGGCAGCGACCCGATGAATTATTTTTTGCTGTCGCTTTCTATAATGGCCTGAAGCTCTTTGTTCGCTGTTTCGGCTGCCTTGTGAATGTCTTCTCCCAGCATTGCCTTCACAACGATACTGCCTACGACATCACGTGCTTCAGTTACACTCATCACTTGCGGCACACTGTGATCAACGCCAATGCTCATTGTTGTCTTAATAGCGTCGGCGAGATCAGCAGGGAATTTCTCAATGCCTTCCGGGGATGCCCAGACGGAATCACGCGCACCCGGTACGCCGCTTTGTTGAATGCGCAGCACATTCTCCTTGCTGCTGGACCATTCCATGAATGCCCACGCGGCATCCTTCTTCTCTGATTTCGGGTTCATAGCCAGCGCCCAAGCGGCAATCGCGTAAGGCTTTTGTCCCGCTGTGCCAGCAGGGAATGGAGCGAATGCGACATCTTTGGCGACAAGCGATTTTTCCGGATCCGTCGTGTTATTGAAGAGTGCGGACGCATCAACGTAGAAAGCAGCTTTGCCTTGCGCGAACAATGCGGCTGCTTGCGGCCAGCCCATGTTCAGCGAGCCCTTCGGTCCATAGTTCTTCAACAGATTCGCGTAGATTTCGAAGCCACGGATCGCTTCCGGCGTATTGACCGCCGCTTTGCCGTCTACGATGAAGTCCCCGCCCTCGGAGTAGACGAAGGAGGCGGCTGCCGATACGAGCGCATTGCGCTGGCCGCGGGACACGAAGCCGTAGAAATCATTGGCGGGATCATTGAGCTGCTTGGCGGCTGCTTCCAGTTCGGCGAGCGTCTTAGGTACGGGAATATTGTTTTTCTCCAAAATATCTTTGCGGTAATACATGACGAATTGATCTGTCCAGAGCGGAATCGACATCAGCTTGCCGTTCACCATGCTGCCGTCAACAGAAGCCTTGGAGAAATCACCGAAGTCGTATGCCGCATTTTTGCCAACATAGCTGTCCAGTGGTTCCGTCCAGCCATTCTTGTCATACAGAAGCTTCTCCATGAAAGGACGGTATGTGAACACATCAGGCGTTCCAGCCTGGGAAGTGAATTGAACGGCCAGCTTCTGCTGCAGCTGCTCCTCCGGGAAGACCTGCAAATCGACATCGATGCCGGTTGCGTTCTCGAATTCTCCGAGAGAAGATTTGAGCCCATCTGTCCATGGGTGGCTCAGTGCGAATACAGTCAGCTTTTGTCCGGCGAAAGGCTTGTCCGCTGATGGAGCGTTCTCCGAATTCTGATTGCCGCCGCATGCTGTCAAACCCATAGTGAGCGCAAGCGTTAACCCAACAATACTGCTTTTTGTCCGTTTCATTCTGTAATAACCCCTTTCAGCCAACATTATTGGTTACGCTTTCATTGTAAGGTGCTGCAGCCGTCAAACCCATAGCAAACATTCAAGCATTATATATCAAAATTTAATCAGCCCTGAAGCAGGGGAATGTTTTCCGATCGCTGACGCTTCTCTGGAACCTATATCGTAGTATCGTCGCTGTCGAGCTCTGTTAAACGGATGAAACCAACTCACAGCGCAGCGCCCGCCAGACTAACAAATTTGTGGGCGAAAGCGGGAGAAATCCGCTTACAGAACAGCCGACCGCACGGGAGAGTCCCACGGCTGGATGAAAGCCCCTCCACTGAGTCCCGTTAAACGGATGAAACCATCTTACAGTCCTCGCTAGACGAACTAATTGCGACCGAAAGCAGGTGAAATCCGCTTACAGAACGGCCGACCGCACGAGAGTCCCGCCACTGAGCCCCGTTAAACGGATAAAACCAACTTACAGCGCCCGCCAGACTAACTAATTTCAACCGAGAGCGGGAAAAACCCGCTTACAGAACTGCCGACCGCATGAAAGCCCCACCACTATCACATGAAATTGCCTCGCTCGCAGTTCTGTCGCGAACTTGTGGCCGACCGAATGCAGTCATGCAGCGAGCGATACACTGCGCGCTAGAAGTTGAGCACGGCACAATAGTAGAAGATTTACCACTATTGTTATCCTTATTTTGTAAAATGAAATTCCCTTTTCCCGATTGCCAAGCTATACTTTTAATAAATGAGAGTGTTTGGCAGCGGCAGTCAAGAGGAGGAGAGCAGGATGAGGACCAGATTCGTTATGTTGATGGTTGCATTATCAATTCTTCTATTGTCAGGTAGTGTATCTGCGGATGCATTACCGCCCCACTATTTCAAGAAAATCGACGCTTTAAACGCCACACAGGTTGTTATTGTGACCGCTGAGCATAAGCAATCTTTCAGAGGAACGCTTTCGCTGGTTGAAAAGATTGACGGAGAATGGCAGACGCTCCTGTCCGATATCCCTGTCGTACTAGGGAGCAAAGGTATTGGCAAAGCAAGGGAAGGGGATCGGAAGACACCGCTAGGCGTATACAAGCTCGGCAAGTCCTTCGGTACTGTGCAGAGGCCTGAGGGGATCAAGCAGTTCTATGTCCAATCGACCAAGGATGATTATTGGATTGATGACCCCGCCTCGCCAGACTACAATCGATGGGTCCGATATACCGGCAATCCGTCAAAAAAGTGGAAATCATATGAGCAGCTCCATATTCCGTTATACAAATATGCGGTGATTATCCGCTACAATACGGATCCTATCCAGAAGAACAAAGGGAGCGCTATCTTTATGCATATATGGAAGGGGCCCGACAAGCCAACCGGCGGTTGTGTCGCGATGTCAGAGCAAAATCTGCTCACGCTGCTGCGCATGCTCCATCCGGATAAGTCACCCGTGATCGCGATCCAATAAGTAGCAATGCCTGCCACCAATAGACCCACAACATATAAGCGGCGAATATACACCAAACAACATGATACCGGATGAAAGAGGTTGAGATGATGGGAAATGTAATTCAATTGCAGAATGTGCACTGGAGAAACGGTTCCAGTCATTTGCTTCGTGATGTTAGCTGGCAGGTGAAGCCAGGGGAGCATTGGGCGCTGCTTGGACTGAACGGATCGGGCAAAACAACGCTGCTCAAAATGATCAATGGCTATATTTGGCCGTCGGAAGGAACGGTATCTGTACTGGGACACCGGTTCGGTGAGGTCGATTTGCGTGATCTGCGCAAGCTGATCGGCTGGGTCAGCTCATCCTTGCAGGAGCAGCTGTATGGTACGGACAAGGCACAGCATGTTGTCATTAGCGGCAAATATGCGACAATCGGTCTGTATGAACGGCTTAGCGAGGAGGATTTGGGCCAAGCTGAGGGCTTGATGAAGACTTTGGGCTGCGGGCATCTATGGGATCGTGAGTTTCGGACATGCTCTCAGGGAGAAAAGCAAAAGCTGCTCATAGCGCGGGCACTGATGGCCCAGCCGCGAATTCTTATTCTGGACGAGCCCTGCAACGGACTTGACCTCT
The DNA here is from genome assembly GCF_019443105.1 of Paenibacillus oenotherae. Lineage (GTDB taxonomy): Bacteria > Bacillota > Bacilli > Paenibacillales > Paenibacillaceae > Paenibacillus_Z > Paenibacillus_Z oenotherae. The sequence goes on along the minus strand of NZ_JAHZIJ010000001.1, from coordinate 833,002 downwards.
TTTCCCGTGAGAAATTGCTGGACAGTATAGAAGAGCTGACCTTGCAGGAGCGGACGCCGACATTGATATATGTTACGCATCATACGGAAGAAATACTTCCCGTATTCAGCCACACCCTGTTGCTGCGCAAGGGAGAGGCAGTGGAGCAGGGCAGAACGGAAAAGATAATGGACGGCGTCACGCTGAGTCATTTCTTTGAGGCCCCGGTAGTTGTAGAGAAGCATTCCGGACGCTCGTATGTACGAATTCCAGGCGGCCGCCACCATTAGCATCTATGGTCGTCATTCCCTATAGTCCCATTGCTCAACCTGTAAATATGTTGAGAGAACTGCACCGCAGCCATTCGATGCGTGATGAAGATTATTGTCGTATGGGGCAGAGATTGCGTTATATTGGCGAGCAGTCTTTGCTCTGTGCACGCATCAAGCGCAGAGGTGGATTCATCCAGAATAAGCAAGGATGGCTGACGGACAATTGCCCGGGCAATACTGATCCGCTGCCTTTCGCCGCCGGAGAGAGCCATCCCCTGCTCTCCCACCTCTGTCTGAAGACCGTCAGGAAGGCGGGCAATCCATTCCCCCAGCTCTGCCGTCGCTATGGCCTGGTGGAGGGAAACAGGATCAACATCCTGACAGCCGAATGTAAGGTTGTCCATCAACGTACCGCTGCGAATGTAGTTGTCCTGCGTGACACATAGCAGATGCCGTCTTATCCAAGCTTCATCAAGCTTGTCGAGCGGGATTCCGTTCACTTTTATCGTCCCTGAGGAAGATGTTTGGAGTCTCAGCAGCAGCTCTGCCAAGGTTGATTTGCCGCTGCCGCGCTGACCGATAATCGCAATAACAGAGGGGGCGCTTATATGCAGGTTAATTCCGTGCAGAACGGACTTTCCTTCATAATGAAAGCTCACATCCTCCAATTGTATCGTGTGCAGCACATCCTCGGGAATAAGTCCCTTATGGCTCGGAAGCGGATCTGCAATGTCCAGAATCCGATCGATAGAAGGTTCTGTTTGTTTGACTGAGATTAATATATTGTACGCAGAAACACCGAGGGGCCGCAGCCAATTATAAACAGCGATAAAAGAAACCAGTGAACCAAGCGACATGTCGCCATTAATGACCAGCCGACCGCCTAAGTAATACATCAGCACAAGAGAGCTGGCATGGAGAAATGCATCTATAAGCCTCAGCTTGTTCTCGGCAAGCAGTCCTCCCCTTGCAAGCTTCCATTCCTCATGAAGACAATTCTTCAGCAGTTTCATTGCCCGCTTCTCTTGGCCGGACATCGTTATCCAACGGGTGCCGGAGAACAGCTCTCTGGCTGTCTCCGTTACAGTAGACGTCTGCCTCTGAATCTCAGCTGTTTTATTCTTGACAGAATCGCCAAGCTTGGCGATGAGAAGCGAATGTGTTGCCCAAAGGATGATAATAAAAGCCCCTAATACAGGTTGAAGCGTCACCAGCACGACCGAGCCGATTCCGATTGTGAAGACAAGGACGATCAGGAAGACAACCGTACCGTCGACAAATGGATAAACCGCTTGCGTATCATCCAGCATCCGTGTCATCAAATCACCGGTTCTTCTGCGCTGAAACCAGGCCAGTGGGCGGGATTGGACACGCTGATAGAGGTCGGAGCGTCCCTGTCCGTATAAACGATACAGGAATTTGCTCCTGTATGTTCCAACAGCAATCATGGCGCTTCCCACTAATGGAGCAACAATAATACAGCAGCAAACAATCAGCAGAAGATTCCAATCACTGCGGGGCAGTGCCCATTCCAGAATATATTTCATCATGACTGGCGGCACCATGAAGAGCAGGCTGCGTATTCCCGCATTGCCAATCATGCGGAGCAAGGTGCCTTTATGCGGATGGAGCAGCTTAGCCGTGTAGGACAGAGCGATTCTTCTATTTACTTTTGACATTGCAAGCCTCCCCCATAGTGAAGCTCTCCCCAATCTGTCTATCAGTAAGCTGATTCCTCCAAAGCGCGGCGTACAAGCTTGCAGGATTCGACAACAGCTCTTCATGTGTCCCTTGTTCAACAAGCTCGCCCTGATCCAGCACGATAATATGATCTGCGCGCATGACACTGTGAAGACGATGATTCACCGTTATTCTGGTCATATGGCCGGCGTATTGCCGGAGCGCCTCATAGACGAGCGCTTCGCTCGCTTGATCAAGGGCGGAAGTCGCTTCATCCAGCAGCAGCACGTCCGGTTCTTTGACGAGTGTGCGGATCAGCTCCACAATTTGCCGCTGCCCGCCGGAGAGCTGGCTGCCCTTGCCTCCGATAATGGTGTCATAGCCTTGCGGCAGCTGGTTTACAATATCCTCGGCCCCTAGCACGGACATCCAATGATCCAGAACAGCGCGGTCAGCCGTCTTGAAGCAGGTCAGGTTATACAGGAGCGTCTCCTGAAACAGAAACCCTTCCTGGGTCATATAGCCGATTCGGCTGCGCAGATGGGGGGCGTCCAATTGGGCAAGCGAATAATCGCCGAAAAGGATGGCCCCAGCAGCTGGCTCCAGTTGTCTTGTCAGCACGTTTAACAGTGTGCTCTTGCCTGCACCGCTTGGCCCGACGATCGCCACATGCTGACCGGGCTCAATGCGGCAGGTGATCCGGCTCAGCAGCTCGCCTGAACGGTTCTCCCCTTCAACAGACACATGGGTCAAAGAAATGGCCATACCGCGAAAATGGGACGGCTTCAGCAGCCCTTCAGCTTTTCCGGGTTCGATGGGGAGTCTTAAATATTCCAGCACGCCAGCAAGCCGAACCCGAATCTCCGCCAATGCAACATAGAGAGCGAAGAACGAGCGCACAGGCGCGTTAATGGCAGGAATGAATGCCAGTACGGTCACAAGCTCCCCGACCGTGGCCCTGCCGTGGACAGCTTGCCAGCCGATAAACAGCAAGGCCAGGGCAGGCGCCAGAGAGTCGGGTAATCGTGGGAAGCCCATGTATAAGTCGGTTAGAATTCCATGCTGGAACGCGAGTTCGGAGCCCTTCTCCTGCGCTTTGCGGTAATCCTCGTATTCCTGCTGCTCCGCTGCGAATATTTTGATCTGTTTGATCGATTCCAGCTTCTCCAATAAGCTGTGCCTCAGTCTGGCATCCTGTTGTGTCAGCAGCTCTCTTGCGGCTCCGCGCTTCCTGCCGATCATGAACAAGGGAATGGACAGAACGAGATAGAGAAGGCCGATCATCACCGCCACAGGCGCATAAATGTGGCTGATGACGACAATTGCCGTACAAGCGAGAACAAGATCCTGCAGAAAGCCGGGAATGGCAAACAAGCCAAGTTGCTGGATGGAGCGTGTATCCTGAATGCAGCGCTGCAGCAGCTCGCCTCTTGATGCTTGAATAAAATAACTGACCTTTGTGCGAAAGAGGGCGGCCATTGCATCTGCGGTCAGTTCATACGTCAATCGGAGCATGACTCCCTTGGAAACATAGCTGCGCAGAAGCGCGAACAGCTCCGCTGTCAGCACAATGCCCAAGAGCAGAAGTGCGGGCGGCCATAGATTAGTAGAATCTCCCTGGACAATGCTGTCTATTAATGCGCCAGCCAGAATAGGAGCGATACCACTGCAAACGGTAACCATAACGGTCAGAAGAACGATAAGCCAGAAGGCTCCTTGATTGCGCATAATTTGTCCTAAAAAGAAGCGATACCATGCCGGAAATTTCACGATTAGAAACGCACCCCGCCGATCAGCATTAACACGTCATAATATTAATGTGGAGCGGCAAATACGGTCAAACGCCAAAAACACATGTTCGTATTTTTTCGTGATGCCCGGAATAGGCGCTGCCATCATATTCTGAAGAATGCTGCATCAGCAGCAGCTCATTCTATCGCTTTTATGCTCCGAATTTCACAGAAATGCTTATTTTTGTTATTTGAGCCGAGTGATTGGCAGCTGTGATATTATGAAAAGCCTTGGGCAATCCCCTTTTTGCGGGAAGCGCAGGGTCCGGGATCTTAGCAGAGGATTTTAAGAGCTGAGCGCAGCCTGGGAGAGTCCGATGGACTCTCTTGGGCTTCTATTATATGGTCAGAAATTGGTCAGAGCGATCTAGTACAATAGTTTCAGCAAGAACCGACAGGAAGAAATGCGCAATCAGTCGGATTCACGAACGGACGATACATGTAATAGAATGATATAAAAGCATAAATCCTATCGCTAACTATTATTTTTATTCAATATAATGCAGCTGTTAGGGGAATGTTTTTAGAATATATGAGTTGTGCATGGCGGAGATTTACAATATCTTAAAAAAACTATTGCGCAACGCAAGAAAATAGAGTAATATTTCTAGTATTTGGTGTGGGTTATTAATAATGAATAGTATCCCTTGATCAGATAAGTAATTGACAGTGCATCTATGAGGGAGTACTGTTTGTTTTTTTGTGTGCGATACATAACGTATCCAAAAGCCTTCTTTTTTTGGTATAATTTATAGGGTTGATACAGGAATTATCCATAATGGCGGTTGGGCGGGCGTGTGAGCACGCAAAGATTAAATTTTTAAATTTATTGAAGAATTATTGGTAATAACGGGGAAAAGCTTTATCTGAAGGCGATCTGATGCCGATATAGTTAACATGGCCCTCAATCAGGATTGCGATGATCTCAACGGAATGGGATTTTGTCGCAGGATTTAAGGGAAAGATGTTAATGATGTTGATAGGGAAAGGGCCCTCTGGCAGATCGACAAAGTAAAGCTGAACGTCGGGGTGATGGGAAATGATACAGAGAAAAAGAATTGGCGATTTGCTGATTGAAGCCGGACTGCTCACTCAGGAGCAGCTGAATACCGCTCTTGAGGAACAGAAGACATTAAAGAAACGGCTAGGCGACTTGCTTGTATTGAAGAACTACGTTACAGAACAGCAGATTATCGAAACACTGGAGATTCAGCTTGGCGTCTCCTACGTTCAAATCAATCACTTGGAAATGGACCCAAAAATCATTGCGCTTATCCCTCAGAAGCTAGCAGAGCGGCAAAAAGTGCTTCCTATAAGAATAGAAGGCAATAAGCTGATCGTTGCGATGAATGATCCATTGGATTACTTTGCCATTGATGAATTGCGGATGACAACGGGCATGAACATTACGCCTGTGATCACCTCGAAGGATGAACTGGAGCGGGCGATTGCCAGATACTACGGCTTTCAGGAGTCGGTAGACCAGATCGTCAAGCGTCTGGAGGAGCGGGAGCTTGATGACCCCGCGATGCTTCAGGATGAAGTATACTCACCGGTTGTTAAGACGGTGAACCAGATTATCGAGCAAGCGGTATCGATCGGAGCGAGTGATATTCACTTCGACCCGCAGGAAGACAGCCTGCGCATCCGTTATCGTGTGGACGGGGTGCTGCGTACGGAGAAGAAGCTGCCGTCCCACATGCAGAAGGTTATCTCCGCGCGGGTGAAGATTATGGCTCAACTGGACATAGCTGAGCGGAGACTGCCGCATGACGGCAGGGTTGAGCTGACAGTGCTCAACCGCAAGATCGACATCCGGATCTCGACATTGCCGACTATGTATGGCGAGAAGATCGTTATGCGGATTCTCGATTCCAGCAATAAGAACAACAAGATCGCCAATCTCGGGTTTACGGATCATAACCTGAGTCGGTTCAAGCAGAGCATTGACAGCGCTTACGGCATGGTCGTTATTGTCGGCCCAACAGGAAGCGGCAAGACGACGACATTGTATTCCGCGCTGACACATCTGAACTCGGAGGAAGTCAATATTGTAACGATTGAGGATCCTGTTGAGTATCAGCTGCTTGGCATCAATCAGGTACAGGTGAATCCGGGACCGGGACTGACCTTCGCAAAGGGATTGCGTTCATTGCTCCGGCAGGATCCTGACATCGCGATGGTAGGGGAGATGCGGGATGTGGAGACGGCGGAGATCTCCGTGCGGGCTGCTATGACAGGGCATCTTGTACTGAGCACACTCCATGCCAATAACTCCATCAATGCGATTACCCGATTGATCGATATGGGGGTTGAGCCGTTCTTGGTCGCATCGTCACTTGTCTGCGTTGTAGCCCAGCGGCTGGTTCGCCGGGTATGCAGGGAATGCGGACAGGATCATGATCCGACACCGGAGGAGCGTCAATGGTTCCAGGACAACGGAATTCCCGTTGAGAAGCTGAGGCGTGGAACGGGCTGCATTCGATGCTCCCAGACTGGCTATAAGGGCAGGATGGCGATTCACGAAGTGCTGGTGCTGGACGATACGCTGCGGTCGATGATTCTGCAGCGGCGGGCGGATACCGATTACCGGGAATACGCAGCTACGAAGGGTCTTGTTCCGATCATGGTGGACGGTCTTCATAAGGTGGCGCAGGGCCAGACGACGCTTCAGGAAGTGCTTCGAGTGACCGTGTAAAACGGTGTAAATATGAGAGGATTTTTATATTCGGAATTGAGTATAAAGGCCCAAAAACATGTTTACAAAAATTGAAGAAAAATGTTATGATTTTTACACCAGCTGGAAACGCTTTCATTCGTTTACTGCAAGGAGGTGAGAGCAGCTGCCCACGTTTAAATACACAGTTGTCGATCACAGTGGCGTTTACAAGAAAGGCACCATCGAATCGGAGAATATTCAACTGGCCAATGAGCAGCTTCGGGCACGGAGATTATGGATTGTTGAATTGGCAGATCCGCAGCAGAGCATCTGGAGCCGCGATATCGGATTTCTGTCGGCTAAGGTCAAGAAGGACCAGTTCACCCTGTTCTGCCGCCAGCTGGCAACGATGTACTCGGCAGGGGTTAACCTGGTTGAAGCAATCGAGATCGTAGCAAGGCAGAGCAGCAGTAAGCCTCTCAAGGCCGTGCTGAGCGAGATCATCCAGGAGATGAAGAGCGGCTCGTCCTTCTCGGCAGCGGCTGCACAGCATCCAAAGGTATTCAATACGGTCTTCGTACATATGATCGAAGCCGGTGAGGCGAGCGGTAATTTGGATGAAATGCTTCAGCGTGTATCGACGATGTTTGAAAAGGAGCATACGACAAAGGAAAAAGTAAAATCGGCCATGATTTATCCGATTGTAATGCTAATTGCAATTACGCTCGTAGTAGTATTTATGATGATATTCGTTGTACCGACGTATATGCAGAATTTCTTAGCAATGGGTGTCGAACTTCCATTGCCAACACGAATGGTTGTGGCTCTCAGCGATTTTTTAATTGGATACTGGTATTTTTTAATGCTTGGAATTATCATATTATCATTAGTGATAATATATTATCGCAAATCCGAAAGAGGGGCATATTCAATAGATTTATATAAGTTGAAGCTCCCTATTTTTGGTAAGTTGTGGCATAAACAGGCGGTCGCGCGTTTCAGCCGGACGTTTTCTTCTTTGAACCGTGCTTCTGTACCAATGCTACAAATACTCACAATTGTCTCTAAAGTGGCTGGCAATGAGGCTCTTGGTAAAGTTCTAATAGAAACACGTGAGAATGTGAGAGCAGGACATTCTTTAATTGAACCTTTACAAAAAAGCCCGCTATTCCCGCCTATGGTAGTGGAAATGATATCAGCTGGTGAACGGACAGGAACAATTGATGTCATGATGGGAAAACTAGCGGATTTTTACGAGTCAGATGTAGATATTATGGCTGATCGTCTTAAGGCATTAATCGAACCTTTACTCATTGTGCTAATGACGGTAGCTGTAGGGACTATTGTTTTAGCAATTATTTTACCTAGTTTTTCATTGATGGGGAACATGAAATGATTTTATAAGAAGTTTGTTAAGTATTCAGTTTGTGGACAAATTCGGACTCGTACGTGGATTCGAATTTCCAAATATTATTAAACTTATTCTAGGAGGAGTTACAATGTTACAAGCAGCAGTACGTTCAGCAAGGTTGAAATGGGTCAAAAATGAGAAAGGGTTAACACTTATTGAGTTACTGGCAGTAGTAGTTATTATAGGGATTATCGCGGCTATTGCTATTCCTTTGATAATGGGTGCGATCAACAATTCAAGAGTAAATACAGATGAAGCTACAGAACAAGCTTTAACAGATGCAGCTTTCAGGTTTATTATTGATCGAGAAGATACTTACAGCCCACTGGTTGGTGATCAAACAATAACTGTTGAAGCTCTAGTAACTAATAACTACATTCAAGCAGAACCGGTTAGACAGTCAGGAGCTAATGCTGGTGATGAATATGTAAGTGTTGTAGTGACTAGGACCGCAACCACCGAAAACTGGAGAAGGACTGCAATTAACTAAGCAATTATAATATATAAATTTATATCAGAAGGGTAACTCGAAAGAGTTACCTTTTTTCGAAAATATAAGGCAGGAGCATGAAATGTTTACTATGGAAATATTTTTAATCCTGATGGTGGGCATATTTGGCCTATTGATAGGAAGTTTTCTGAATGTCGTTGCTATACGGACACTAACAGGGGAATCAGTAGCCTTCCCTTCCTCCCATTGTATGGCATGTCATACAGCACTGAAACCTTATGAATTAGTTCCTATTTTAAGCTATGTTTTGTTAAGAGGAAAATGCAGATCTTGTAAGATCCAAATTTCTCCAGTATATCCGATAGGCGAACTTGTGACCTCGATGTTGTTCATGTTGTTCGCATGGAAGCTAGGCTTTCAGCTAGAGCTTATACCTGGTTTGATATTTATTTCTATTATGGTGATTATTGTACAAACGGATATTAAGAAGAGAATAATCCCTGATCGAGTGCTACTATACGGTTTAATAGTTATTGTATTATTCAGGCTGTTCATTTTTCATCCCTTGCCATTATGGAATTATACTTTAGCGAGTCTGATTGTGGGAGTTCTCTTATATACACTTGCAGCTGTAAGTAAAGGTGGTATTGGAGGAGGGGATATCAAACTCTTCGCTTTGATTGCTCTTTTTATGGGTATGAAAGCAACTTTGTTAACCTTGTTTGCGGCTAGCCTTATTGGTTTTCTATTTGGAATGCTTGGCAGGCTTCAACAGGAACGAAAGCATATCACAGCGATACCCTTCGGTCCATATATCGCCTTAGTGGGAACGTTTGCCTATTTATGGGGCGAGCCGTTATTTGATTGGTACTGGGGTCTGTTCACTTAATACTGCGACTGTGAAAGGATTGACGATTCTATGAAACAACAGTTACTCAATATATCAGGCCTCCGTCAACGTTTGCAGCGCAATTATCTTGGAATAGAAATTACAGATTTTTGCATTAAGCTTGTTGAGATTGAGCCTCAGCTTGTTGGTCTTCCTATTGTAAAAAATTGTATTATTGAACCCTTGGCTGATGGCACTATTTCGAATGGAATTATTGCAGATTCCGGATCAATCGTCCGTTCACTCAAGCATTTACTTTCCAATCATAAATTAAAGAGTAGATTGGTTCATTTTGTGATCCCTACTCAACTCGTTCTTATTCGCTTCCTGAAGCTTCCAGACATTGCTGAACAGGATCTGAGAAAAATGATTCAGTTTGAAATCGAACATAATTTGCAGCTTCCATTTGAAAATCCTCGTCATGATTTTGTTAAATTAAATGGGGATTTGAAAAAATCCAAGCGATCTGACATTCTTCAGAAGGAAGTTTCATTAAATAAACTTTTTAAACAAAAGAAGTCAACTGGCAGATCACCTGTATCTGTACTTCCTTCAGAGGGATCTGAAAATTCTCACCAAGCTGCTATGTGTGACGTCATGCTAGCTGCAGCTCCCAGCGAGCGTATAATTGAATTTGTCGAAGTACTTGAAGCGGCAGGATTGCAACTGCTTAGCTTTGAAATTAAGCCACTATCACTTTATAGGTTAATGACCGTTGCTTATCCAGCCAGCAAAGAACAGAGTATACTAATTGCAGATATCGGTAAAAACTACATGGAACTTGTCATCCTTCATCGAGGTGTCTTGAAAATTTCACGGAATATACCACTGCGCTTCCCAACAAACCAAGGTCTCTTCTATAAGGATGAGGATAATTCAATTGACGACTTATGTGCAGAGCTTGCCGATGAAATGGATCGTCTTATTAAATTTTATTTGTATACTTTGGATCATCGTGATCATCAGGTTACTAATGTGTATCTGTGTGGTGATATAAATGGATTGTATGATATTAGTGAATATTTAAACAATCAGATGCCACAAGAAGTATCGATTATGATGAATCCAGATTTTGAATCACAGTATCTTGATTTCGATTCAGAGTATCCCACCTTTGCTGTTCCTCTAGGTTTGGCATTAAGGGGGAAAGAGGCATGAATAATCTTAATCTCAATCTGTTGCCCCGAAAGCCATTTCTGAAGCAATATTTTAGGCAGCTATTTACGGTATTGATTATGGCAATCTTAATTCCTTTTGCGGTTATGCTTATAGGTTATATAACGGATTCGATTAATGAATCTTCTTTAAAGGCAGAAATAGCAGATATGGATAATCGCGTGCAAGTAATGTCTAAGAGGCTGCAGGTCAATCCTGTGACTGCTAGTTATGAAGAGCTTAGTAAGTCAGTTGATGAGTTAGAAGCTTTACAAACGGATTGGAAGCTTATTATTGACCGTGTTGAATTTTATTTGCCCGCAGAGGCAAAGTATATCGATATCTCTGGAAAGAACAATAATTTATTAGAGGTTAGCTACCAATTCAACCGAATGAGCGAAGTTATTCATTATATGGATCAGTTGGAACAGGAGCCGATGATTGATGATGTCAAGCTAACTTCGATATCAAGAAAGGGTGAACAATTAAATTCGTCTGCTTATGACAGAGGTTTTGAGCTTAGTATTAAACATACTGTCAATATTAGTATTGTATTTCACTCAAATGAAAAGTAGGGAGCGCCAATGAACTCATCAAACGTAGTATTAGGACGGAATACGTTAAAGCTGCCTATCATTCTTTTGATTTTCTCTCTTATTGGTGGCATTGGTTTGAACGTTGTTATTTATTTCGTCTATAACTCAAAGGCTAAGGTCGTCGAAGAATATGAGTTGGAGCGGGCGCGTCTTGAAAGAAGGATTAATACGTTGGAACAACAAAAGGAAGCTCGTGTAATAAAACAAGCTGATATTGACAAATTGCTCACTCGAGTGCCGGTACATGCTGAGGCAACTCATTATTTAACTAATTTGACAGAGGCGGAAAAAAAGAGTGGAGCAACGATTTTAAATATAAATGTAGATGAACCATCTGAAATTAAATTAAGCGAGCCTGCTGCAACGCAATCTGAACCAAATGCCTCGTCTTCAGAAACATCAACACAAACGGATGCAAGCAGTACTGACGTTATTCCAGCAAACCCAACACCAAAAGTAATGAGTCAAGACTTGCAACTTACCATTCAAGGCGAACCGGAGCAACTTAAAAGTTATTTGGAATCCTTGTTGGATCTAGAACGTTTAACAATTATTAATGAGGTTTCAATAAAGGTTAATACAGACGAACCATCGGAAATGTCTATAAACATGAATCATTATTGGGCGCCTGGATACGCCGAAGTGCTTGCACCAAATACTCAATCAAAAGAGAATTAAATCGATGATGAATACTAAGATTAGTGAGATTTGACAGTAAACTGAGATAGAATGCTGTCTTTCCAAGGTGTTCGATCCTTGTATTAAGGAAGTGAAATTTAATGCTAGATAATAGAAAGAAATTCTTCCGAGGGCTAGTGGCGAATGAAGAGGGCAGTGTTCTACTATACTGCTTGTTAATTCTCATTGTGCTAATGGTTGTTACTCCACTGATATTGATGAACGTATCTACTGAGAAGTTATCCAGTACAAGAAATGAAGATAATATTCTAGTCCATACGTTGGCTTCGAGTGCAATGGAGGAGTTTCTTACGCATATCGACAGCGGTGGAACGATACAGGCATCGATTCATAATTATAAAGGTTGGGGGACAAAATCTATTACTCTGCCTAATGGTAAAGTAGCGAGATTGGAGCAACAGGCTTACATAAATAATGTACTTGTAACGAATGTCTCAAGTTTAACCGAAGTTGATTTTGTGTCACCCGCTCCTGGGGTCACAGTGGTCATAAGGGCGAGTAGTGGTAAGTCAGTGGTAAAAGAATATCGTTATTTAATTAAGGGGACCAAATCAAGTCTTGTTATCAATCCAGATGCGCCAGTCAATGTGTCTCTGGATACTGATCCCAATAAATCCTATATATTAACAAAAGAATTGCTGGATGCTCCCAGCTTGAAAAACTTTGATCACGTGGGTATCGGTGGTGCTTCAGGTGCAATTGAAGTTTTTAGAGCCGCAGAACGTGCAAAGATTAATCAAGAAATAACGAATTTTAAGGCTAAGTCTGAGACGCATTTTATTAATAATGGGACTATAGTTTCAACTGTGAGTTATCCATCAGGTGCGGGGTTTGTTAAAGCTAACAGTATCAATTTCGATGCAGATGACATAACGTTAACAATAAATGGAAATTTATATGTAGCGGGTCCACTTGAATTTAACAAAAAGAGGGCAAAGCTCCATGTTACTGGGGATCTATATGTAGAAGGGATTGTTAGAACAAATAATGATGGGCCAGGTTATATTGAAGTAGATGGTAATATGTACGCGGCAGGTCATTTAAATGTACACAAAGATGGCGATAAATTGATAGTTGGTAAAAGATTATACGTCGGTGATGTTTTTGTAGTTAGCGATGCATTACACGGTATTGAATCGGAAATAAAAGCAGAGTCAATATTTGTTGCTAATGCTTTTGAAGTAAAAGGATATTCAAAATTAACAGTGAGTAAATTCATTACCGCTAGCAGAATGGATATGATAAATGATAAGTCGACGGATATTACTGCGCGCGATCTCTTTATCAAACATGATATTAAAGCATCTGGTGCTGGAGCTTTCAAACTAAATGTATCCGGCTTAATTGTAGCTGCGGATAAGATTGATTTCAATAATGACCCACCAAGCAACTCCTTCAGCCCGGCGGGGACATCAACTGCTCTTCAGTGCGGTAACGGAGGGGTAAATATATTTTCGGGTTGTAACGGGGGGATCAAGTATGATTATGGAAGGAAGTAGTATCTCAACATATAAGAAAGGAACCGCCTATCGCGGTTCCTTTCTTAGTACTTATAGAGTTTAACACTAGTCCTGACCTGGAAACTTCCGGGGGTATGCTTGCCGCCACTAGTTGTTGTTTTTGTACTAGGTTGGGATGTAATGGTAATATTAATTCGTTGGTTGGAACCATAGGAACCTATAATAGGTTGCGTTACTCCGCTTGCTGTGTAGGTATAGGAAGGGGCAACCACGACGTTATCGGCTAATTTAAACCCATTAATATAAAAACCCGAGTTCGATAAAAAACTAATATCGGCTCCAGCTGTAGTGTTACAAAATGATTCTGTTGAAGATCCCGCATTGAAATCATACAACCACAGTTCTTGTGTGGCTGCTGAATAATAAATTGCTTTATAAGATTTAAGACCATTCGCAAACGTTGAAAAACGTAGTTCATTATTATTATTTGGCTTATATACACTGTTGCTGTCTTGGAGACGTGCTGATATCTGGGATAGCGCATATGTAGCATCTTTCTGAGCATTGCGCCCATCCCCTCTTGAATAAGAAAGATCAGTTATTCCCATAAATAGGGCAATTGCTGTACTGAGGACAATAACGGTAATGGCTATACTTCCCAATACTTCGATTAATGTTAATCCACGGTCATTATTCATATGTATTGGCATCTGATTATCCTCCCCATGATACTGTCACCGAAACTAGATTTGGGCTCGTTGATGTCCCACTTCTTATTAATGCCTGCAGTGATACTTGATATCGCGATGCAATGGCTGGAAGGGTGATAGAAGTATTAGCTGCAGGGAGAGCCACTCTATTAATGATATAATTAAACCCGGCCTCTGACGTTGGTGTTTCTGTTCCTATCACGTATGTTGTACCGGATCTATAGTTATTGATCATTTCCTCAGCTATAAACAAGGCCTTATTACGATTATCGGTATCTTTGTTGGATGCCGCTGTGAATTGGGCGATACCAACGAAAGACAAAACAATAGCTGTTAAAATAACAACTGCTCCGAGTGCCTGGATCAGGGTTGTTCCTCTTTCATTCCGTAGCAGATTTTGAGCCATTGTATGCGCCTCCAATGTAAAATAATACATATCTTGATTATACCGCATCTAGCCGGAAATAGGTTGATTTTAAATGAAGAGATTCAAAAAAACAGCTGTTTTTCAGCTGTGAATTAACATTTTATTCCTGAATAATGTGCAAAGAACCGTTAGTAGCAGATGAGGCTGTCAAGTGATAGTCGCATGCGGACTGCATGCAGGAAACTCTTCACATTTGATAACGCAACGAACGCCATGCTCCCCGTCAGCATCTTCCAAACTACAAATCAATTTGAACCCGGCACTATTATCCAAAAGCGCGCAGCGCAAAATAAGCCTGACGGATTACAACACATCCCGTCAGGCTCATCTATAGCTAAAAGGTCAAGCCGCTAACCCGCTTGCTCAACACTACCTAAAATCACGCGGAATACGCCGCGCTACGCCCGTAAGTATAGCGGTCTCGATAACAGCGTGCCGCACCTTGTTGACGACATTCTCGTTGAACAGGCTGGGAATAATGTAATGCTCGTTCAGCTCGCTCTCGGAGACGACGGATGCAATTGCGCGTGCGGTTGCGAGCTTCATCGGCTCGTTGATCAGTTGTGCACGGCAGTCCAGGCAGCCGCGGAACAAGCCGGGGAATACGAGGACGTTATTGATCTGGTTGGGATAGTCGCTTCTCCCCGTTGCCAGCACCCGGACATGGGGCTGCGCCAGCTCGGGATCGATCTCGGGCGTTGGATTGGCCATCGCGAACACGATCCGATCCGGGCCCATGGATTGCACGGCTTCGACAGAAAGTACGCCGCCGCGCGATACGCCGATGAATACATCGGCATCATGGATGACGTCGCCAAGCAAGCCGGAGGCCGCTTCAACCTGTGGCTGCTCCGCCAGCCATTGCCACATCGGGTATTCGTACTTGCCGCCGAATACAATAGCGCCGTCGCGATCCACAGGGACGAGCTGCTTCACTCCGGCAGCCAGCAGCATTTTGCAGATGGATACGCCTGCCGCGCCAATGCCGTTCACGACGACACGGATCTGGTCGATCCGCTTGTTGACGACCTTGAGAGCATTCAGCAATCCCGCGATAACGACGATAGCAGTTCCGTGCTGGTCATCATGGAAGACAGGGATGTCCAGCTCCTGCTCAAGCCGCTTCTCAATCTCGAAGCAGCGCGGGGAGCTGATGTCTTCCAGATTAATGCCCCCGAATATGGGGCTGATCGCTTTGATTGTACGTATAATCTCTTCGGTATCCTTCGTGTCCAGACAGATGGGGAAGGCATCAACCCCGGCAAGCTGCTTGAACAGCATCGCTTTTCCTTCCATAACGGGCGCTGCGGCATGTGGGCCGATATCGCCGAGGCCAAGCACAGCGGTGCCGTCCGATACGACAGCGACTGTGTTGCGCTTAATGGTCAATGAGTAGGCTTTGTTCGTATCTTCGGCAATGGAGGTGCATACTTTAGCGACCCCTGGCGTGTACACCTTGGAGAGATCATCCCGATTCTGGATGGGGATCTTCGGTTGGGTCGTTATTTTCCCGCCCAGATGGAGCAGGAAGGTTCGGTCGGAGACGTTGATAAGCTTAATGCCGTCTTGCTGCTTTAGTGTAGCGACCAGTTCACTCTCTACGGTGTCTGCAACATCAATGGTAATATCGCGGATAGAGGTGTCTTTGCCTGGTCGAATGACATCGATGGAGGTAATATCGCCTCCCGCCTTGCTTATAGCAGCAGCGACATCACCGAAGGTAATTAGCTGATGATCAAGCTCAAGTCGTACGATAATACTGGAATTAGCCATATTCGGTACTCTCCCTTGTTATTGGTTAGTCAGCCTAACTCCTATTATAGCTCTCATTGATTGGAAATTATAGCCGAGGACCTAGCCCCCTGGTTCTGTCTGCTTTTCACGGGCTTGTATGCCAGGCTCGACTAATCCCAAAACAAGGGATGGGGCTGTCCAGAAAGTCTTTTTCGGAAATCTCAGTTCCTACTTTTAAGAAGCTGTACGATGTGGAGCGCCTGCGATATCAGACTGATGACGACGTACTCCTCTCCAAAGGTCGATCCGTCATTCAAACGCCGAGACAAGCGAGGATGAGCAGGCAAAACATGCGAAACCGCAGTTTTTTTCTCCTTTCTGACCCCATGAAGGTACAATGCCTGCCAGAGTGCAGGTATTGTACCTTCATTTCCCCTTAACGGCTGATTTCTCCTCAAATACATGCCTGATCGCAGGAATTTTACCATTTAGGCGTCTTGTTACCGAAATTCATGCCTATTCGCAGGCTTCTGACGTCACCCTACCTTCAAAACACTTGGAGAAGGGGGGCTCAGAAAGTGGTTTGATGATTCCAGAGTCTCCGCTATGAGTCCCCCTATATCATGAAAAAAGATACTTCCAGTCCCACCTTTCAGTGTTTTGGAAGCATCTTCTCACATGGACGGACTTACTGGATATTGGACTTTCTGGACAGCACCGTCCCTACCGTAGCATAACAGTTGAGGCCAGCATCAAGAAGGCGAAGTCAGACTCCTTCTGAGAAGCAGGGCTAGAGGCAGCCCTGCCACCGCGAAGATGGCTGCGAACATAAAAGCATCGTCGATGCTGAGTGTATAAGCGGTCGATTGAATCCACTGCACGCTCTCGGATGGAGTTGATTGCTGCAGGGCGGTTGTGTGCGTATCCATGCGTGTGTAGAAGATGGAGGTGAACAGCCCTAGCGCAAGTGCTCCGAATATTTGCCTGAGCCAGTTAATTAACGCCGATGCGTGGCTGTAGAACTCTGCGGGCACCGCCCGCATGCCCGCATTCATGGCAGGCGTCATCGACAGGCCGACCCCGATATAGCGGACAGCCATCCACAGCGCGACATAGGAGTAGCTTGTATCCAGCTCCAGGAAGCTGAATTTCCACGAGGCCAGCACGACCAGAACAGCACCGGCGAGCACAAGACGAAGCGGGCCGATCCGCTCATACCAATAGCCGGAGGCGATGGTCGCAACGCCGAGTGTCAGCGAAGGCAAAAGCAGCAGCAGGCCGACGTGAAAAGGCGACATTTGATGAATTTCCTGCAAATAGAGCGGGATGAAATAAATGCCGGAGTAAAGCCCGACGATGAGCAGCACGGCAGATACGGAGATGCTCGCGGTAAAGATGCGATTGCGAAACAGCCGCAGCTGCAGCAGCGGCTCCTTCGTGCGCAGCTCCTGCCGAATGAACAGCAGCAGCGACACGATGCCGACTGCAAGGAATCCGAGCGAGCGCCAAGAGGCCCATCCCCACTCATGAACCTTGCCAAGGAAGAATAAGAGGGACAAGCTGCCGACTACGGCATATGCCAGCCCTAATCCGTCCATTGCGCCCGGAATACGGGTGCGGTAAAAGGGAATGACCCGCCAGCCCATGAACAATGTGAGCAGACATAAGGGAACAAGCACGAGAAACATCCAATGCCAGTTGTGCTCCATCAGCCAGCCGCTGATCGTAGGCGCAAGTGCTGGTCCCAATATGGTGGAAGCGGACCACAAGCTGACAGCCATCGTTCTTTTGTGCTGGGGAACGACCTGGAATATGATCGTCAACGTGACCGGCTGGATTAAGCCGCAGAATAAGCCCTGCAGCATCCGGAAGCAGACTAAGCTATAGATATTCCACGAGATTGCGCATAGGATGGAGCTGATCAGCAGGCCGGCGATGGAGAACAAGAACAGATGCTTGTTGCTGAACCGGTCGCCGAGATAGCCGCTGAGCGGTGTAATGACGCCGGTCGTCAGCGTGAATCCGGTCATTAGCCATTGCACGGTCGCCAGATCGGAATGAAAGATACGAATGAATGACGGAAGGCTGACGTTCATGGAGCAGATGTTGTAGATCGAGATGAAGGATCCGGCAATAAGAATGCACAATACAGGCCAGTAATGCGTCAGTGTGAGATCGTCCTTGTGTACTGCAGCTGTAGTCAGCGCGATCACTCCCCTGATGGATGATATCAAAAAAAGAGACATGGCTGCCTCGTCCCAGGCTGCTGCATGTCTCCGGTAATCCGGTCGATCCATCATAATTCCGATTGATTCAATTGGATAACTGTGCGTTTTATCATAGCAGCACTTTTATTTGAGTGTCAACCCTAACCTCTTTCTTCAATAATGCGTGTTTTTGCCCCTATCATCAGCAAATCCGGGAATAACAGCGATCGGAAGATCATTCTGCCTGCGCGGCGGCTTCTGTTCCGATTTTTAGCAAAAAAACTGTTGACACGATCCATTCGTGAGAGTAGTATGTTTTTAAATCAGAGTAAGTTGATAGGAATTATATAAATAAAATCGACCGGACTTCCGGAGAGACGCTCATCGTGGAGATGAATGCGTCTTTTTTTATACCCTCATCGGCTCTTTGACTGACATTATCTCGCTGTGGAACAACAAATTAACTTTTGGAGGTCGTCATTATGAAGAAATCAGCTCAAAGGCTCCTAAGCATCGCAGCAGCACTTATTCTTACAACATCAATCCTGTTGACAGGATGCGGTAATAAAGAAACATCAGCAGCAAACGGCTCAAACAACGGCGGGCTGGAGGTGACAGAGCTTCGTTATCAGGGCGGCGCAGGTTCGGTGACTTTTCCTGAATTGGCGGAGGATCTCGGTTATTTGGCTCCATTGAAGCTCAATTATATCGGGAATACGATCAGCGGACCGCAGGACATTCAATCTGTCGTAACCGGGGATACCGACTTCGGAGGTGCATTCAACGGGGCGATCGTCAAGCTGCTGGCAGCGAAAGCGCCGATTACACCGGTTATTGCTTACTACGGGGTGGATGACAACACATGGAACGGCTACTACGTGCTGGACGGCAGCCCTATCAAGTCGGCCAAGGATCTGATCGGCAAAAAAATTGCTGTGAACACACTGGGCGCGCATCATGAGTTTGTCATTAAGGAATATCTGCACCGTGCCGGATTAACGGCGGATGAGATCAAGCAGGTCACATTGGTCGTTGTGCCGCCGATTACAGGTGAACAGACGCTTCGCGCCAATCAGGTCGATGTGGCGACCCTAGGCGGCGTGCTTAGAGATAAGGCGCTGGAACGCGGCGGCATTACACCGCTGTTCACGGATAAGGATTTGTTCGGGGTATTCAGCGCAGGCAGCTATGTGCTCAAGAGTGATTTTATTAAGGAGAATCCGAATACGACACGCAAATTTGTTGAAGCGACAGCCAAGGCGATTGAGTGGGCGCGGACGACTCCCCGGGATGAGGTTGTGGCCCGGTTCGAGAAGATCATTGCAGAGCGCGGACGCAAGGAGGATGCGGGCAATATCAAGTATTGGAAGAGCACGGGAATTGCCGGCAAGGGCGGGCTCATCAGTGATAAAGAGTTTGATACATGGGTGAATTGGCTTGTCAAGGAAGGCACGATTGAAGAGGGCGAGCTGGAGGGCAAGAACCTCTATACGAATGACTTCAATCCATTTCTGAATGAGAAATAACAAATATGCCGGAGAGCGTGGTGGTTGAGAATGACAGCGAAAATCAGCATTCAAAACGTACAGAAGGCGTTTCGGATCAAACGGAATTTGGGCCATCTCAAG
The DNA here is from genome assembly GCF_019443105.1 of Paenibacillus oenotherae. Taxonomy (GTDB): domain Bacteria; phylum Bacillota; class Bacilli; order Paenibacillales; family Paenibacillaceae; genus Paenibacillus_Z; species Paenibacillus_Z oenotherae. Next base: position 813,255 of record NZ_JAHZIJ010000001.1, on the reverse strand, counting down.
GAGGTGCTCCAGCCGATATCCGCTCTTCAGGATATTAATCTTGATGTGAAGCAGGGCGAATTTATGGTTATCGTCGGCCCGAGCGGCTGCGGCAAATCAACATTGCTTGATCTGCTCGCGGGCTTGACCAAGCCGAACAGCGGACAGATTCTGCTCGATGGCAAGGCGATTACGGGGCCGAATCTGGACAGGGGAATCGTATTCCAGCAATATGCTCTATTCCCGTGGAAGACGGCGCTTGCCAATGTGGAATTCGGCCTGGAGACGAAGGGTGTGGGACGGAAGGAGCGCAAGCAGATTGCGCAGGAATATATCAACCTCGTAGGATTAGCAGGCTTCGAGCACCGGTATCCACATGAGCTGTCAGGCGGAATGAAGCAGCGGGTAGCCATCGCCCGCAGCCTCGCCTACGATCCGGAAGTGCTGCTGATGGATGAGCCGTTCGCTGCGCTGGATGCGCAGACACGGGAGACGCTGCAGAGCGAGCTGCTCCGCATATGGGAAACGACGAAGAAGACGATTATTTTCATCACGCATGGCATTGAAGAAGCGGTCTATCTGGGACAGCGGGTGGCGGTTATGACCTCCCGTCCGGGACGCATCAAAGAAGTGATCGATGTTCCATTCGAAGCGCGAACGTCCGAGGAGGATCTGAGATCTAATCCGGAGTTTGTGAAGATACGGCATCAGATATGGGATTTGCTCAAGGATGAGGTGCATCGCGCACAGGAGCAGGAGAAGGATAAGACGTTGAAGGCAAATAGTGCAAAATCCAATGTTAAAGGGGTGGCTTCCGATGGCTAACTCAACAAGTACAGGGGAAGTGCTGGTTCGTTTTGAGAACGGCAAGCGGGCGAATGAGGCGCTCAGATGGTCTTTATTCCAATTAAATAAAGGCTTCAGAATATCGATCGCGATTATCGGCTTTCTATTTCTCTGGGAGGCGGCACCGCGACTGGGTCTGGTCAATACGACCTTCCTGCCCCCGCTGACAGAGGTGCTTCAGGCTTGGTGGCGTCTGCTGCTGTCAGGAGACTTGGCTGATCATACCATAGCGAGCTTGACGCGATCGGTCGGAGGCTTCCTTCTCGCTATTGCAGTCAGTATCCCCATCGGGCTGGCGATTGGCTGGTGGAAGCCGGTGGCGCAATATTTGAACCCGCTGCTGGAATTGTTCCGCAACACCGCAGCGCTGGCTATTCTCCCCGTCTTTATCCTTCTGCTGGGACTTGGCGAGACGTCGAAGATTGCCATCGTCTTCTATGCCTGCGCCTTTCCGCTCCTGCTCAATACGATTAGCGGGGTGAGGAATGTCGATCCGCTCTTGATCAAATCGGCGCGTTCGATGGGCTTATCCTCGCTTAGCCTGTTTCGCAAGGTGATCCTGCCTGCTTCGGTGCCCACGATATTCGTCGGTATCCGGCAGGCAGGGGCGAGCTCCATTCTTGTGCTGGTAGCAGCTGAGATGGTGGGGGCGAAGTCGGGTCTTGGTTATTTGATCCAATATACGCAGTTCAGCTTTCAAATTCCGGAGATGTACGCGGGCATTATCTCGATCTCTGTCATTGGCTTGATCATTAACTATCTGTTGGTCCTGGTTGAGAAGAAGCTTACTGCATGGAAGCAAACCTATAGCGAGTAGATTCAATTTGGCGAGAGGGCGTGTCATGGCGATGAGTAAACATAAACGGCAAATGAATTTGAATGTATTTCTGATGAACGTCGGCCATCATGAAGCGGCTTGGCGTCATCCGGGGACAGAGCCCCAGCATATAACCGACCTTGGCTATTTCACCCGGCTGGCGCGGCTTGCGGAGCAAGCGAAGTTCGACTCGCTCTTCCTCGCCGACATTCTGGCCGTGGGCAAGAACGTCAAGCATGGCGCGGCTTTGGCCGGACTTGAGCCCTTCACCTTATTGTCTGCTCTGGCGGCAGTTACCGAGCGGATTGGACTGATCGGAACGGTGTCCACGACCTACAACGAGCCCTTCCATGTCGCGCGCAAGTTCGCTTCGCTGGATCATATCAGCAAGGGTCGCGCGGGCTGGAATATCGTCACCTCCGGCAGTGATATTGAGGCGAACAACTTTAATCAGGACGCGCATCCCGAGCACAGCAAACGCTATGACCGCGCCGCTGAGTTTCTGGATGTGACGACAGGACTGTGGGACAGCTGGGAGGATGACGCTATCGTGATCGACCGGGAATCCGGTACGTTCTCGGAGGGGGCCAAGGTGCATGAAATCAATCATGACGGTCATTTCTTCCAGGTGCGCGGCCCGCTGAACGTTCCGAGATCGCCGCAGGGCTATCCCGTACTGGTGCAGGCAGGTTCTTCCGAGGATGGAAAAGAATTCGCCGCCCGCTATGCGGAGGCGATCTTCACAGCCCAGCAGACGCTCGGTGAAGCGCAGCGGTTCTACGCCGATGTCAAAGGAAGATTGGGCAAATACGGACGCCATCCCGACGAGCTCAAAATATTGCCGGGCATATCCGCGATCATCGGGAAGACAGAGGCGGAAGCGAAGGAAAAGGAGCAGGAGCTGCATGAGCTGATCATACCGGAGTATGGGCTCAACCAGCTGTCCAATATGCTGAAGGTGGATCTGTTCACCTATCCGCTGGATGGTCCGCTCCCTGAGCTGCCTAATGTGGAGGAGATTAACGGGAATAAGAGCCGGTTTCAATTGGTGGCTGATCTGGCACGGCGGGATAACCTGACGATTCGACAGCTGATCCAGCGTTTGGCCGGTGGGCGGGGACATCGAACCTTTGCCGGTACAGCGGTACAAATCGCCGATGAGCTGGAGGAATGGTTCACGCAAGGGGGCAGTGATGGCTTTAATGTGATGCCGCCATATTTGCCGGAGGGATTGGAGGCTTTTGCCGAAGAGGTTATTCCCGAGCTGCAGCGCAGAGGCTTGTTCCGCACCCAATATACGGGCAGCACGCTGCGTGAGCATTACGGCCTGAACAGACCGGTCAACAAGTTCGTTAACGTTCCATTGTCCCGTGTATCGGGCGTGTGACGGGAAAGTGATAGATAGCCAAGAAGCGCAGAGGAGCGATCAAGATGAGTAACGAGAAAAGACAATTAAGGTTGGGCGCCTTCCTGATGACACCGGGTCATCATGTAGCTGCTTGGCGTTATCCCGATACAGAAGCATCGCAGGTGCTCAGCCTCGGCTTCTACAAAAGATTAGCGCAGACCGCCGAGCGCGGCAAATTCGATATGCTGTTTCTTGCCGATGGTTATGCGGTCTCGGAAAACTATCCGGAAGCGATATCGCAGACCGTCACCGTGCGCCCTGAGCCGATTACGCTGCTCTCCGCATTGTCTGCTGTGACAGAGCATGTCGGGCTTGCCGCGACAGTATCCACTACGTACAATGAGCCCTTTCATGTGGCGAGAAAATTCGCTTCGCTGGATCATTTGAGCGGCGGGCGCGCTGCCTGGAATGTGGTCACCTCAGCCAATCCGGCCGAAGCGCTTAATTTCAATAAGGATCATCATCTGCTGCATTCCCTTCGTTATGAGCGGGCGGAGGAATTCCTCAATGTCGTGACTGGACTGTGGGACAGCTGGGAGGATGATGCCTTCCTATATGACAAGGAGAACGCGGTATTTGCTGACAGGAGCAAGCTGCATACGTTGAATCACAAGGGAGAATGGTTCACCGTTCGCGGACCGCTTAATGTGGCGCGTCCCGTACAAGGCCATCCCGTAGTCATTCAAGCCGGTTCATCGGAGCCGGGCAAGGAGCTGGCGGCGAGAACTGCCGAGGTGATCTTCACCGCATGGCAGACGCTGGAGGAAGCGCAGCAGTTCTACAGCGATGTGAAGGGGCGCTTGGCCCAATACGGCCGCTCGCCTGACGAGCTGAAGATTATGCCCGGCGTCTTCCCTATTATCGGCAGGACGGAAGCCGAGGCGCTTGAGAAGAAAGCTAAGCTCGAGGAGCTGATTCCTCTGGAGGCAGGTGTCAGCCTGCTGTCCAGCTTGATCAGCTTCGATCTCTCGCCGTATCCGGTGGACGGACCGCTGCCGGATCTGCCCGAGCTGGAGCAGATTAATGGCGGCAAGAGCCGCTTCACACTGCTGAAGGATCTCGCGGAGCGGGAAGGACTGACGATCCGCAAGCTCTATCAGCGGATAGCAGGTGCTCGCGGCCACCGTGAAATTGTCGGAACACCTGTCCAGATCGCGGATCAGCTGGAGGAATGGTTCGTCAATGGCGCTGCGGACGGGTTCAATATTATGCCTCCTTATCTGCCGGGCGGACTGGAGGACTTTGTTGATCTTGTCGTTCCGGAGCTTCAGCGCCGGGGACTATTCCGCACTGAATACACCGGAGCAACATTAAGGGACAATCTGGGCCTGAAGCGGCCAGTGCATGCAGCCTCCGCTGTTGCGTCAACCGGTGCTGCTTCTGCAGAAGCAGCAGTCTCGGTCGCTGTTGCATCAACAGCAGAAGCAGCAGTCTCGGCCGCAGTTGCATCAACAGCAGAAGCAGCAGCCTCGGCCGCAGTTGCATCAACAGCAGAAGCAGCGGCCTCAGCCGCAGTTGCATCAACAGCAGAAGCAGCGGCCTCAACCACTGCTGGATCAACAGCAGCGGCTGCATCCGCCGCTCTGACATAGCATAGCGCAGCAATAACTGAAGGCAGGAAGGAGAGATGCAGAATGGGACTGCACCTGGCAGGGAAAGCGGCAATTGTGACTGGCGGCAGCGCGGGAATCGGGCTGGCCATTGCCAAGTCGCTATTTAAGGAAGGCGTTCATGTTGTGATCGTATCCCGCAATCTCGCCAAGCTCAATGAGGCCAAAGCGGCAATCGAAGCCCAGGACGGGGTGAAGGGCGGTTCACCTAAGGTTGTTGTCGTTGATGGGGATTTGAGACAAGCGGAGACCGTACAGCGGGCAGCGGAAACGGCAATCAGCCATTTTGGAGGCATTGATATTCTGATCAATAACGCCGGATCTGCGCGCGCGGGTTCATTCCTGGACCTGACAGATGAGGATTTCACCGATACGTGGAATCTGAAGCTGCTTGGTTATATACGCACCATTAGAGCAGTTTTGCCTCACTTTATTGAGAAGAAGAGGGGGAGTATCGTCAATATTGTCGGAGGCGCAGGACGGACGCCTTCGCCAACGTTCCTGCCTGGCGGGACGACTAATGCCGCATTGCTGAATTTTGCCAAGGGGATTTCCAGGGAGCTGGCGAAGCATGGGGTGCGGATCAATTCTGTCTCTCCGGGCTTGACCGATACGGAGCGGGCAGGAGTGCTTGCGGAGCAACAGGCGGCAGCCAAAGGAATTACGATCGAGCAGCAGCTTGCAGAACGGGCGGCTGACATTCCGCTCGGACGAATTGTAGACCCGCAGGAGATCGCAGATTTGGTGCTGTTCCTTGCATCTGACAAGGCAGCCTCAATTACAGGAGCGGAAATTTTGGTTGACGGTGGACAGCAGCCGGGTGTGTAGATGATAAAATGCTTCCGAAAGTCAAGGCTGAAGCCTGACTGCGGAAAGCTCTGAGGAGGTAATAGGTATGAGTACAGTTGAACAGAACAATGTTGTTGAGGAAACAGGTATTGAGATCCTTCCGGTTGCCGGACGGATTGGTGCGGAGATCAGAGGCGTCAAGCTGTCTGCAGATCTTGATCCAGGGCAGGCGGCGGCAATTCGCGAAGCTTTGCTCAAGTACAAGGTCATCTTCTTCCGTGGACAGAACCATCTTGATGATGCGGGGCAAGAGTCTCTTGCCGGTCTGTTCGGCGCACCTGTAGCTCATCCTACCGTGCCGATCAAGCAAGGAACGGATTACCTGCTGGAGCTGAATTCCGCACATGGAGGAAGGGCAGACTCCTGGCATACGGATGTATCCTTTGTGGATGCGTACCCGCAGGCGTCCATCCTTCGTTCGATTGTCGTGCCGGAATCCGGCGGGGATACGGTATGGGCGAATACGGCTGCGGCTTACGAGCATCTGCCCGAGCATTTGCGTCATTTTGTCGATGGACTATGGGCCGTTCATTCCAATGAGTATGATTATGCGGCGCAAAAATCGGATATCCCGGAGGAATCCGCCCGCCACTATAGAGAGGTGTTCACCTCAACCAAATACGAGACGGAGCATCCGCTTGTCCGCGTTCATCCGGAGACGGGAGAGCGCACACTGCTGCTGGGACATTTTGCGAAGAAAATCATCGGGTTGTCCTCCGCGGATTCGGCCAATCTGATCACGCTGCTGCAAAATCATATTATCCGGCCGGAGAACACGGTGCGCTGGCGCTGGTCGGCCGGTGATGTCGTCATCTGGGATAATCGCGCTACCCAGCATTATGCCGTGAATGATTATGGTGATCAGCAGCGGATCGTCCGCCGTGTAACGGTGGATGGCGATGTTCCGGTAAGCATTGATGGACGGAAGAGCGTAACGAGAGCAGGCGCTCCCTCTCATCCCTCTCAATCGGCAGCGAATCATATAGAAGCGGCTTCATAGAAGCGCAGCAGGGCCGGACAGAAGAACGGATGAGCTGACGAACTGAAATAAAAAACGTTCTGCACCTTGAATATTGATTCAAGGACAGAACGTTTTTTAGCTTGCGCGGAACTAGATTTTCATGACGCCGCCAGTGCTGGCGGATGTAACAAGATGGGAGTAACGGGCAAGGTAGCCGCGTTTGATCTTAGGCTCGAAGCCTTTCCAGTTAGCGCGGCGGCGATCGAACTCCTCATCGCTGATGAGCAGGTTCATTGCGCGGCCTTCCAGATCAAGCTCGATAATATCGCCATCTTCAACGAAAGCGATTGGTCCGCCCTCGGCTGCTTCCGGAGAAACGTGGCCGATGCTGATCCCGCGGGATGCGCCGGAGAAACGTCCGTCTGTGACAAGACCGACCTTCGCTCCAAGTCCCATACCGACGATTTGCGACGTAGGAGCAAGCATCTCTGGCATGCCTGGTCCGCCTTTAGGGCCTTCGTAGCGGATAACGACGACATGGCCTTCTTTGATCTTGCCGCCTGCGATGCCAGCAAGCGCTTCGTCCTGGGAGTCGAAGCAGATTGCAGGTCCTTTATGGTAGCCGCCGACAGATTTGTCTACAGCTCCTACCTTAATAATAGCACCGCCCGGCGCGAGGTTGCCGAACAGGACGGCAAGGCCGCCGCGCTCGCTGTGCGGGTTGTCCAGTGTATGAATAACATCGGTATCTTTAATCTCACAGCCTGCTACATTCTCGCGTAGCGTGTTGCCGGTAACGGTGAGACGGTCGCCGTTAAGCGCGCCTTCCTTCTTGAACAGCTCGTTGATGATTGCGCTGACGCCGCCAGCATTATGCACATCTTCGATGTGGTAATCAGACGCTGGAGCGATCTTCGCCAGATGAGGCACGCGAGCAGCAACTTCGTTGATGCGCTCGATTGGATATTCAATGCCTGCTTCGTGCGCGATAGCCAGTGTATGAAGAACAGTGTTGGTCGAACCGCCCATCGCCATATCGAGGGCGAACGCGTTATCGATGGACTCAATCGTAACGATATCGCGCGGCTTAATGTCCTGCTCAATCAGCTTCATAAGCTGGCGAGCGGACTGCCTAACGAAATCGCGGCGCTCAGGCGCTACGGCAAGAATCGTTCCGTTGCCCGGCAGCGCAAGGCCAAGGCCTTCTGCGAGACAGTTCATGGAATTGGCGGTGAACATGCCGGAGCAGGAGCCGCAAGTCGGGCATCCGTATTGCTCAAGCTCAGTCAAGCTCTTCTCGTCGATCTTGCCGGCCTGGAATGCGCCGACGCCTTCGAATACGCTGGAGAGCGAGATTGCGCGTCCGTCTGATGTGCGGCCCGCTTTCATCGGTCCGCCGCTCACGAGCAGTGCCGGAATGTTGACGCGAAGCGCGCCCATAATCATGCCGGGCGTGATTTTGTCACAGTTAGGGATACAGATCATGCCGTCGAACCAGTGCGCATTAACGACTGTCTCTACGGAGTCTGCAATAATCTCGCGGCTGGCAAGCGAATAACGCATGCCGATGTGGCCCATCGCGATGCCGTCATCAACGCCGATCGTATTGAATTCAAAAGGTACGCCGCCTGCTTCGCGGATGGCTTCCTTAACGATTTTGCCGAATTCCTGAAGGTGAACATGACCCGGTACAATATCAATGTACGAGTTGCAAACCGCGATGAACGGCTTGTTGAAGTCTTCTTCCTTAACGCCTGCAGCACGCAGCAAGCTGCGGTGCGGAGCCCGGTCGAAACCTTTTTTAATCATATCTGAACGCATTTTTTTTGGCGCCATTCCTGTCCCTCCCAAGTAAGTTCAATAGCTATTAGTCTACCACAATGGACGTGGATTGGCTAGGAATCTATGGCTGTGCGGGGAGCGATTTGTATTGGAAAATGCTTTTCATAGCTTTGCTGCGAGCGGATTAATTTTGTTGATGTGCCGTTTTTTTGGAATGTGCCACAGTGATGTTAATAAATATGACACAAAAGATTTACTTGGGGGTCAGCCGCCGTTATAATGAAGCTAACAAACATTAGGAAGAGGTGGATACATGCAGTTGACGGAACGCGAAAAGGAAAAATTGCTCATCACAATTGCCGCTGATTTGGCTCGAAGACGATTGGATCGTGGCGTTAAGCTGAACTATCCTGAAAGTATAGCGCTTATTACCTCGGAAATAATGGAAGGCGCGCGTGATGGCATGACGGTTGCACAACTGATGGAGCATGGGACGCGGATTTTGAACCGAAGCCAGCTGATGAGCGGTGTTGCTGATATGATCGACGAGGTTCAGGTTGAAGCAACCTTTCCAGACGGAACGAAGCTCGTCACGATTCATCATCCCATTGCGCATTAATATATAGAAGCTAATGAATCAGGATTAGATTGGTTTGGTTGAATAGATTGGTTCAGTGCCTAACTTAGTTCATGTGCGACCTATTATGGATGTAATCGTGGCGGCACAGGGGTGGAGTTGGGCTGAAAGGGATACCGCTTTCCTTGTCATCCCCGAAACCTTCCCGCTATACAGCTTATAAGGGGTTTTCCGCCATACAGTAGTAGCAGCTTAATCACCGTTCGCAGATGATGGGATTGGTATGAGGCTGTGATCTGTAAGCAGAAAATACCGTGCTATGGCGAGTAAACAAATGCTCATCAATAACTGAAAGCGGATTTGTTCGCCTTACAGTTGGGCAGATGGCAGGATTGAGCTTGAGCCATGATCTGTAAGCAGGAAATACCGTGCTATGGCGAGTAAGCGGATGCTCATCAATAACTGAAAGCGGATTTGTTCGCCTTACAGTTGGGCAGATGGCAGGATTTGAGCTTGAGCCATGATCTGTAAGCAGGAAATACCGTGCTATGGGGAGTAAACGGACCTCTTTCAATTGCTGAAAGCGGGATATCCCGCCTTACAGTTCACAATAGCTGGGCGCATCGCCACAGCATGGTGCATCGCCACAGTGCGGTGCACACAATTCGGCGTATGGCGAGATGATCTTTATAAGCATTCGTTATTAGCTTGTTATTTATGCGAAAGCGAGCTTTGGATTCTTATGATCGGCAAGCTGAGCTCATCAGCAGCTTGTTAGTTCCAATAACGTATCTAGTCAGATGAAGAAGGTGATTGAATGATTCCCGGACAATATCGTACTGCTCCAGGCGAGATTATGTTGAATGCGGGGCGGGCGACTGTGGAGGTTATTGTGGTGAATACGGGCGATCGGCCGGTTCAGGTTGGTTCGCATTTTCATTTTTTCGAGGTGAATCGAGCGCTCTCATTTGACCGTGAGGCTGCTTTTGGCATGAGGCTGCATATTGCGGCAGGTACGGCTGTACGGTTCGAGCCGGGCGAGGAGAAGCCTGTGCTGCTCGTCGAGCTGGGCGGACGCAAGCGTTCCTATGGCTTGAACGGCATTACGAACGGACCTGCCCAGCACGGCGCGATGCCGGAAGACGTTCGTTCAAGGCTGAACGAATGGAAGGGGGTGCAGCAATGAGCCGTATGAGCCGAAGCAGCTATGCGCAAATGTTCGGTCCGACCACAGGCGATGCGGTTCGCTTGGCCGATACAGAGCTATGGGCGCAAGTCGAGCATGATTACACTGTTTACGGTGATGAATGCAAGTTCGGCGGAGGCAAGGTAATCCGCGATGGCATGGGACAATCCAGCGGTGCGCAGCGCAGCGACGGCGTGCTGGATACGCTCATTACGAATGCCGTCATTATCGATCATTGGGGCATCGTGAAGGCCGATATCGGCATAAGGGACGGACTGATCGTTGCGATCGGCAAAGGAGGCAATCCCGACATTATGGATGGCGTTATGCCGAATATGGTTGTTGGAGCCAGCACTGAGGTGATCGCAGGAGAAGGCAAAATCATTACCGCAGGCGGCATAGATTCGCATATTCATTACATATGCCCGCAGCAGATCGAGACGGCACTCTCGTCAGGTGTGACGACGATGATTGGCGGTGGAACGGGGCCTGCCACCGGTACGAATGCAACGACCTGTACTCCGGGAGCTTGGCATATGCGGCGGATGCTGGAGGCGGCGGAAGCTTTTCCGATGAATATGGGCTTTACCGGCAAGGGCAATGCTTCGTCAGCAGGCCCGTTAATCGAGCAAATCGAGGCGGGCGCCATCGGGTTGAAGCTTCATGAAGACTGGGGAACGACACCAGCGGCGATTGATACTTGTCTGGACGTGGCAGACCGGTATGACGTTCAGGTTGCGATTCACACTGATACGCTGAATGAAGCCGGGTTTCTGGAGGATACACTGGCTGCGTTCAAGGGCAGGACGATCCACACCTACCATACGGAAGGGGCGGGCGGAGGCCATGCGCCTGACATCATTCGGGCGGCGAGCGAGCTCAATGTTCTGCCGTCTTCCACGAATCCGACGCGGCCTTTTACCATTAATACGATTGAAGAGCATCTGGACATGCTGATGGTCTGTCATCATTTGGACAGCAGCATCCCGGAGGATGTGGCTTTTGCAGATTCCCGCATACGTCCGGAAACGATTGCGGCGGAAGATATTTTGCACGATATGGGCGTGTTCAGCATGATCAGCTCGGATTCGCAGGCGATGGGGCGTGTGGGCGAGGTCATTATTCGAACATGGCAGACAGCGGATAAAATGAAGCGTCAACGCGGCCCGCTGGAGGGGGATGCTGAAGGTGCGGACAATGAGCGAATTAAACGATATATTGCCAAATATACGATTAATCCGGCCATCACGCATGGAGTTTCTCATCTCGTCGGTTCCCTTGAACCTGGCAAATTCGCCGATCTTGTCGTATGGAGCCCGATGTTCTTCGGCGTCAAGCCGGATATGATCCTGAAGGGCGGTACGATTGCTTATGCGCAAATGGGCGATCCCAACGCATCGATCCCGACGCCGCAGCCTGTATTCGGCAGAATGATGTTCGGCGGCTTCGGGAAAGCAGTTGGAAGTGGCTCCATCACCTTCGTCTCCCAGGCCGCTTATGACAGCGGAATTGCAGCTGAGCTAGGGTTAAACAAGCGGATCGAGCCTGTTAAGGGCTGCCGCAGCATTACGAAGAAAGATATGATCCATAACGGAGCAACGCCTAAGATCGAGGTTGATCCCGAGACCTATGAGGTGAAAGTGGACGGTGTTCCAGCTGTCTGCGAACCGGCAGAGGTGCTGCCGATGGCGCAGCGGTATTTCCTGTTCTAACAGGTGGAGGTGGCGTAAACGTCCATGGATGCAGCAAAGACACATATACAGACACATATGCAGACAAACCAGCCGATCACTTCCGCTCAGAATACGGGAATCGGCGGTCATCATCCGCTCCCGTGGCTGGCGCTCCAGCAATTGCTCGATTCAGCGCTTCCGATCGGCGGGTTCTCCCATTCATTCGGTCTTGAAACATTAGTACAGGAAGGTGCGGTGAGGACGAGTGCTGATATGGAGCTGTACGGGGAGGTCATGCTGCGCCAAAGCTGGGCATCCGCAGATGCGATGATTATTAAAGCCGTCTATCGTGACGCTCCGGTTGGCGATTGGGATTCGCTATGGGCCGTTGAACGGCTGGTGCACACAGCGCGAACGGCTTCGGAATCCCGCATCGGAGTGGAGAAGATGGGCAGAAGGATGCTGCAATTAATGAGCAGCATCTATCCACAGATGGACTGGAGCCCCCTTACTAACGCGCACAGCAGTGGCCGCTGCTTCGCTTCGCACCCGCTTGCGCACGGATTTGCATGCTACAGGCTTGGCATCGCGCTTGATACTGCGGTACAGGGCTATCTGTACACCTGCATCGTCACATGCGTGAACAGCGCGCTGCGGCTTATGTCCATCGGACAGACGGAAGGCCAGGCGATTATCGCCCGGCTGACAGCGAAGATAGCCCCTGCCTGGACGGACGTGGCTTCCAATGAGCCGGAGGATGCATACTCCAATATGCCGCTGGCCGAGATCGCGATGATCCGTCATGAAACGTTGTATTCAAGATTGTTTATGTCTTAGTTGCTATTCATTCATAAGGAGGAACACATTATGTGTCAGGGACAAGGTCAGGGACATCATCACCATGGGTGGGAGCAGCCAGCACTGGATCGCTCGCGGCCTATCCGCATTGGAATCGGGGGCCCTGTAGGCTCAGGCAAGACGGCGCTTGTGGAGCGGTTGGCCGGAGCGCTGAGCGGCAAGTATAGTCTGGCTGTTATTACGAATGATATTTATACAAAGGAAGATGCCCGTATTCTGGCTGCGACAGGTGTGCTGCCGGAAGAGCGGATTATAGGGGTGGAGACAGGCGGCTGTCCGCATACGGCGATCCGCGAGGATGCATCCATGAACTTCGAGGCTGTGGAAGAGCTGACGAATCGGTTCCAGCCGCTTGATATTATTTTCATCGAGAGCGGCGGCGATAATCTGGCAGCGGCCTTCAGTCCGGAGCTGGTCGATCGTTTTATCTACATTATAGATGTGGCTCAAGGGGAAAAAATCCCGCGCAAAGGCGGGCCTGGCATTATGCGCTCCGACCTGCTCGTCGTGAACAAGATCGATCTCGCCCCTTATGTGGGAGCAAGTCTGCAGGTTATGGAAGAGGATACGATACGGATGCGCAGCGGACGTCCTTACGTATTCTCCAATCTGTTCGGCGGCCAAGGCGTAGATGACATCGTTGGCTGGCTGGAGCACGAGCTTGCCCATGCCCATGGACTCCAGCATAATCACGGACATGAGCATGAGCATAACCATGCACAAACTCACGAGCATACCCATGCACATACACACGAACATACTCACGAGCATACCCGTGCACATACACACGAACATACTCACGAACATACTCACGAACATACCCATGCACATACACACGAACATACTCACGAGCATACCGATGCGCATGCCCGCGATCATAAAGGCACGGATGTTCCTCATGGACACCAACAGGTTCATGCCGCTGACCATTCCCATTAGTTCGATGCAAGCCCGGGTATCGGAGCTGCGTGCCGAATTCCAGTGCAGCAGCGGGGTGACGCATCTGGTCTCCAAATATCATACAGCCCCGATCAAGATCGCCAAAGTTTTTCCGCTTGGCGGCCCGGCAGGTGTCATCGTAATGGATGTATCACCGGGACTGCTCGCCGGCGACCGCTATGAGCTGGAATGGAAGATCGGTCCGAATGCTCATGTCTACATGACGAACCAGTCATTCACCAAGGTGCATCCTTGTGGGGATCCTGTTCGCGGAGGATCGTCTATCGTGCAGAAATTCCAGCTCCAGCAGGGTGCTGTCGTGGAATCGATGCCAGAGCCGATCATGCTGTACAAGGATGCTGCCTTCGTGAATGAGACGGAAGTGCAGCTCTCGTCAGGCTCGGTATGGATGCAGGCCGAAATTGTATGCCCGGGACGGACGCTTCGCGGCGAACGGTTCCAATACCGCTCCTATCGCAACCGGCTCCGTGTTCGGCACGAAGGGGAATTAATCTATGCGCAGAACGGATTAATTGAGCCGGGCAAGCAGCTTTTGACCGCTCCGGGCTGTCTGGGGGGAATGACCCATACGGGGGTGCTCTACGCATTCTCCGATGCGATAACCTCCCGGCATGTAGAGGCTGTACGGAATGCGATAGCTGCCTTGCCCCAGCGGGAAGGGCAGCCTGTCCTTGCAGGGGTCACTGCGACACATAAGTTCGGCATCGCAGTAATGACAGCAGGCATGGCCGCATGGCCGCTGCAAGAGGTGCTGGCTGAGGCATGGCAGACGCTTCGCCGTGTATTGCTCCATCAAGCTCCACTGCAATTTCATAAATAAATGAGCGGCGGCTTTGCCATCCTGATGGCAGAGCCGTTTTATTTTACCGTTAAATAGTTTACTACTAAATACTTTACAACTAAAATATATTGAACTAAAATACTATCACAAACGTTTAGAAGGGAGCGGTTAGCAATGACAAATGAGCGTCAGCAGGAAATATTCGCGCTGGAGCGCGTGTTTATTCAAGTTAAGCGCCGGATGGATTGTGAGTGGAACAAGGAAAATATCGGGCTTACGGCTATTCAGGGACGGATACTGATTCGGCTTTTTGAAGACGGGCCGCAGAAGGCTTCTGTGCTCGCAGAGAAGCTGTATATTACTGCCGGAGCCGTAACAGGCATCGCGGATAAGCTGCTTGATATGGGACTTATTGAGCGGGAGCGCGATATGGATGACCGCCGTGTCGTCTATCTTGTTCTGGTGGAGCAGGGACGCGAGCTTGTCGAGAAGCTTCGTGCGAAACGAGCCGCTATTATGGATATGATGTTCGCGGGATTATCAACCGAGGATGTCAGCGAATTGACCCGTATATTCAATCAAATCATTACGAATATGGATGAAGCGAATGTAGAGGAGAAAAAGTAAGATATGGAGCATTTAGATCAAAGGAAAAAGACGACGATTATGGTAGCGGTGCTCGCGGCCCTGTTGTTCGCAGCATTGAACCAAACGATTGTCAGTACCGCACTTCCGCGTATTGTGGAACGTCTGGGCGGCATGGAATATTACAGCTGGGTGTTTACTGTCTATATGCTTACTTCAAGCATAACGACGATACTTGTCGGCAAGCTGTCTGATATTTATGGGCGCCGCCCCTTTATTCTTGTAGGGATTGGCATCTTTCTTATCGGCGCTTTCCTGTGCGGAACGTCAGGCGACATCATTCAGTTGATTATTTATCGCGGTATTCAGGGGCTGGGCGCAGGCATGATTATGTCCACCTCATTTGCAGTAGTTGGCGATCTGTTCGCTCCACGGGATCGGGGGCGGTGGCAGGGAATTATGACTGGTGCTTTCGGGCTTGCCAGTGTGCTTGGCCCTACACTCGGCGGTTATATTGTGGACCACTTGGAATGGAATTGGGTTTTCTGGGTTTTTCTTCCTGTAGGTATTATTGCATTCGTGCTTATTATGATGATGTTTCCCAAGGTTGCGCGCAAAGAGGGGGAATCGGTCGATTATTGGGGTTCTACGTTGCTGACCTTAACGATGGTTCCTATGCTGCTTGCTTTCACCTGGGCGGGCTCAAAGTATGACTGGGGATCGGCGCAAATTATCGGCCTTCTTGTTGTAACACTGGTAGCTTTGATGGGCTTCATCTTCATTGAGCAGCGTGTCAAAAGTCCTGTGCTGCCTATGAACTTGTTCAGGAACAGCACGTACTCGCTATCGAATCTGATCAGCTTTATTCTGGGAGCCGGGATGTTCGGAGCCGTTATGTACATGCCATGGTTCATTCAAGGTGTTATGGGTACCTCTGCAACATTGTCGGGTTATGTAACGATGCCGATGATGCTCAGTCTCGTTCTTGGCAGCGCAGTCGGCGGACAGCTGGTTACCCGAACGGGCAAATACAAGCTGCTGGCTCTATGCGGGACAGTAATTATGGCAGCGGGAATGCTTCTGCTCGCCTTTATGGATCTTTCAACGACGACATGGGATGTTATCCTGTTCATGATTGTTACAGGTCTTGGTCTGGGGCTGGCAATGCCGGTCTTCTCTCTAACGGTGCAAAATTCAGTTGACTCCAGCCAGCTTGGCGTTGCGACAGCATCATCGCAGCTGTTCCGCTCGCTGGGCGGTACAATCGGAGTTGCCATTATGTCAACGGTGCTGTCGCATCGGCTAACGGACAAGATGATGGCGGGAGCCGGGGCTGCGCAGCAAGATGCCGCAGCACTGCCGGAGGAAGTGAAGCCTATATTCGGGCTGCTGCATGATCCGCAAATTCTGCTCGATCCGGAGAAGCTTGAGCAAGCGCAAGGGCAGCTGCCCCTTGAACTGCAGCAGGTATTCCAGCATACGGTCGATATGCTGAGAGAAGCGCTTAGCTATGCACTGTCCGGCGTATTTCTTGCGGGAGCGATCGTTATTGCCTTATCGATCGTGCTCACCTTCTTCGTGAAGGAAGTTCCGCTTCGCAGCGGCTCGCATAAGAACAAGCGCCAGGAAAAAGCCGAGGCATAGCTTGTCGCTGCATTAAGCCTTGTCCGTCAGTATGCATAGCATATTTGACGGACGAGGCTTTTTTGCACCGTGCGCAACTCCCGGCCGCGCGGTGTTGTTGCTGCATGACAGCGGCAGGTCGACCACGTATCAGCGCATCGTGCGCAGCTAGAGGCACGTGGCATGGAGGTGCTTGGAGGCGGTTAGCCGCCGTTTCCTTTTTTATCGGAAGTTTTCGTCGTTGTATTTTTCCGGGCATGTCCCTGCTGCTTGGCCATAAGTGAACACCTCCTCTCGTGTTATGGAGTTTATTGTGCGTTTCGGCGCAGCGGTTAAAACAATGATAAGGTGGGAAATATTAGTCTGTGAATGGCGGGACGTGCACCAGTGTATGACTTCATCACATCCGGATGGTGACACTCGTACCGCCCCACTGCGCGGACTGGGTAATACTGGGTTTTACATGAGGTGGATCTGAGTGAAGAGTGAAGAGGGAACAGGAAAGAGGGAACGGGAGAGATAAGAGGGAAGGGCGAAGAGTGAAGAGCGAGGAGTGAAGGTGAAGAGTGAGGAGTGAGGAGTGAGGAGTGAGGAGTGAGGAGTGAGGAGTGAGGAGCGAGGAGCGAGGAGTGAAGGTGAAGAGTGAAGAGTGAAGAGCGAGGAGTGAAGAGCAAGAAACGAAGAGGAAAGCCTGCGTAAGTGCATGATTTTTGCCCAAGAGAAGCCGTTGAAGGTGGAATGCCTGCGATTATGCAGGAATTGGAGGCTGGTAGCGCTCGAAAAGGGCAAATACGGCGAAATGCCTGCGCTTTGGCAGGCATTTCGTCTTTAGCAGGCCGAAAAGAGAAAAAACCTGCTCTTTCGCAGGCATGTTCAATGTTTGTGGAATCGTGCCCTTGGCAACGGGATGCAACGCAACAGTCCAAAGGAACGCAACAGTCCAAGATAACGCAACAGTCCAAAGTGACGCAGCACTGCTATTGGCAGGTCTTCAATCGTTTTCGTCTTGCTGCATTACATTTACATGGCGATTGATTTGCGCGCGGATAATAAGTTTCTGATGTGCTGCTGCTTCCATTTGGATATAGGCAATTGTTTCGGATAGGTGCCGTCCTGGGCGAAGTGGAGCATGCCGTCTGTGAGCGACAGAACCTTGTTGAGATTAATGTAGCATCGGGAGCTTATTTTGACGAAGTGGCCGTCTGCGAGGTAGCTCTTCAACTGGTCTGCGGAAATGTTTCTTCTAATATTATAGTTCCTGCCGTGGAAACTGACTGTGCCGAGCCTGCCAACTTTGAAGTAGTAAATATCTTTCTGAACCTCGAAGCTTTCGTACAGGCTCTTTCCTTCCATTCCAACTTTCATCATGTGCAATCCCCCTCTAAGATGAAATTGTTAGCGCTTTCATGATGATGATAACATAGTTGATTGAAATTTCAAACGGTAAGAAAAGGCAATTAGGCCATCGTAATTCTCATGTTGTTTCTCATGACAGTGTTATAGTTATTAACTCCAATCCGTAATTTTGAAACCTTTTTCTGGAGTCATTATCAGCTTGTCCGAAGATATGTTTCTTCTATAGTAATAGTGGCAGATCTGAACGATAGGTTCAGGGGCTTGATCGGCCGCATTAATTGTTTGCTATTTAGCCACAATTGTTAGCGCTTTATCGTCATTTTACGATATTTGCAATCATACTTTCATGCGACTTGCATAGTATGACATTTGTAAGATCATTTCCAGCGGGCGTTATTCTTCATGTGCTTTTTGTAAAGTCAGCGCGATATTAGGCGATATTACAAGGGATGTAGGTTGTAAGTATTTGGGGTTGTTGGTTTAATGACTCCAAATATGGTTTACTTCAGTAAGCCGCTGAAGGGGGAACAGAGTTTAAAGTTTTAGCAAAGACGGGTCGTTTTTCGACCTTTTGAGCCAAAAAACGGTAAAATATACCCATTTTTTTCTATGGTCTTGTAAACTACCTGCTAAACATTAAGCACTTTGTACTATTGATCAAATAATGAAATATACGGTATTTTACCTAGTGTAAGAAAACAATTACCTGAATCCGTAAGTTAAAGTCGAAATGTCTTAACTGAATTGGCCCGAACGGTTTTAAAAAAGATTTTCCGTGAGTTCAAAACCTATTAAATTGGTATGAATACTATACTATAATAGAGGCATACATATCCCGTCAGACACATGAACGGATTCAGGACTTATATTTAGAAAAGGTGGATGCAATGAAAAAATGGATTTGGATGATCGTCATCGTTTTGGTGGGCGGAGGGATCGTTGGCTTTCTCTTCATGAGCATGAATCAGCCTGTGGAGGTCGCACTGGGGAAAGTCAGCCAGCAATCGATGGCAGAGAAAATATACGTAAGCGGCAAGCTCGAAGCAAAGGAAACGACAGCGTTGTACTCCGATGTGAACGCATTGGTGAAGCAGGTGAAGGTCAAGGTAGGAGATCAGGTGAAGAAGGGGCAGGTGCTCCTTACGCTGAATGTGGATTCTCTTAATCAACAGCTGGAGACTGAGCGGATTAATCTGGAGCTTACGCAAGCAGAACGGCTGGCTGCCAAGCGGGATCATTTCAACCAAACGAAGAAGCAGCGGGCGGAGCAGGCAGATGCGAAGATCGAGCCCTTAAATCTGGAGCAGTACGATCTGAGGATCAAGAATCATTATGTGACGATCCGAGGCTTGGAGAAGAAATTGGCGAAAGACGAGATTACCGCCAACGCTGACGGTACTGTGACTGAGCTGTCCGTGAACAGCGGACAGATGATAAGCGAAGGCATGCAGATCGTGAAGGTTTCAGACCTCTCCGCCTACCAGGTGGTTGCCAATATTAATGAGATCGATGCCGGCAAAGTGGCGCTCGGCATGGAGGTAGACATTACTGGCGAGTCGTTCCAGGAGGTTTATCAAGGCAAGGTGGCCAAGATGGCGCCAATCGCAGTTGTTACAGATCCTGCCTACAAGGATGCATTCGTTGCGACGACAGTCGCATTGGACAAAACAAGCCCAGAGCTTCGTTCCGGATACAACGTCAACATAGAACTGGAGGTGCCAGACCAACTTAGAATCGTCGCTCCGTTAACGGCCATCGTTCAGAGCGAAGGGAAATCATATGCATACAAACTTGATGGAGACAGGGCGGTGAAGGTTGAGGTACAGACAGGCAAAGAGAACGATGAATATTTGGAGATTACATCCGGAGTTGAAGTAGGCGATCAGATTGTCGTTGAAGGCACCGAATTGCTGGAAGACGGCGCCAAGGTGGCGGCCCGATGATCACACTTCAGAATATCCGCAAAGTCTATCGCAACGGTCCGCTTGAGGTTGAGGCGCTCAGCTCGATTAATTTGACCATTGAGCGCGGCGAATTTGTAGCCATAATGGGCTCATCAGGCTCAGGCAAATCAACTTTAATGAATATTATCGGCTGTCTTGATGTGCCAACATCAGGAAAGTATATTTTGGACGGCGAGGAAGTACAGGCACTGGACGAAGGAAAGCTGTCCTCTGTGCGCAACCGCAAGATCGGCTTCGTCTTTCAAAGCTTCAATCTGCTGGGCAGACAGACTGTTCTCCATAATGTCGAGCTGCCGCTCATGTACGGCGGGGTCAGCGGCGCCAAGCGCACACAGCGGGCGCTGGAGCTGCTGGATAAGGTTGGTCTGGGCGGACGGGTCAAGCACAAGCCCACCGAGCTTTCCGGAGGCCAAAAACAGCGGGTAGCTATAGCTAGAGCATTAACGATGGATGCTCCTATTCTGCTGGCGGATGAACCGACAGGAAATTTGGATTCCAAATCTTCTGAAGATATTATGGCGTTGTTCAAGGGCATCCATGAAGAAGGCACGACAATTATTCTGGTTACGCATGAGCCGGATATTGCGGAATATGCGGAGCGGGTGCTCTGGTTCGGAGACGGCAAGCTGCTCAGGGAAACACGCAGAGGAAGTGCTGCAACATGAGTATGTTTGAGAGCATCATGGTCGCGCTTGATAATTTGAGAGTGAACAAGCTGCGCTCCTTTCTGACCATGATTGGAATTGTGTTTGGTGTTATGGCTGTCGTAACGGTCGTCTCGATCGGCCAGGCGGGCCAGGCTTCCGTGCTCTCGGAGCTGTCCAATTACAAGGACGGATTCTTCATCCTGTACAAGAGCGTCGGAGACGGCAACGCCAAAGCGGAAATTAGAATGAGAGACTTGAGCGAAGCCCGCAAGCTGGAGGGAGTCAAATACGTATCCTCAACCAACAGCTACCAGATGTCGGAGATGCGCGGCAAAGAAAAGCTGCAGTTTATCATCTCTGCTACGACCTCCGATATGGTGAAGATGCAGAAGGTTGATTTTGTAGCCGGCCGATTCTTCAATGCGCAGGAGCAGCGGGCCAGACAGAAGGTTATCGTGGTCGAAGCGGCTTATGCCGAGAAGGTATATGGAACTGCCGAACGGGCGATCAACCGGAAGGTGAAGCTCTCTGGCGGCAGCTTTCGGATCATCGGCGTGTACGCGCCGCAGAAAAGTATTTTCGGCGGGGTAGGCGGAACACAGTACAAGGCTTATACACCGATGGATTCGATGCCTGATACAGGCACCGGCACAGGACGCTATTTGAGCACATTGGAGTTTCTGGCGGAGACGCCGGAAGGCATGGATGAAACGATTCAGGAATTGAAGGAATGGCTCGCAGTCCGGCATAATGCCGAGACGGATGACTTCAAATCCCAGACAGGCAAAGAGGTACAGGAGCAAGTGTCCAGTATCTTCAGCATGCTCCAGCTTGTTATCGGCTCGATTGCCGGTATATCGCTGCTTGTCGGCGGCATTGGCATTATGAACATCATGCTGGTATCCGTAACGGAGCGGACGCGCGAGATCGGGATACGCAAAGCGATCGGGGCGACTCCGCGCGCGATCAAGCAGCAGTTCTTGATTGAATCCGTCATCCTGTCCTTCCTGGGAGGGACGGTAGGCGCGGTGCTGGGATTACTCGTAGGAGCGCTAGCTTCTCTAGTACTGAGCCTGCCTAACGTGGTATCGATCTGGGCCATTGTTCTGGCATTTGGCTTTTCCGCTACTGTCGGTATTTTCTTCGGTTACTACCCCGCGAATAAAGCAGCCAAGCTGCAGCCGATTGAAGCGTTGCGATATGAATAGCCATGCTGGCACCGCCCTAATGAAGACAGGCTGCGGGGGGATGCTCCAGATGAGGCATGCGGAAGAGTTTGAGCATTTTATCGAACCGCATTTGCAGACGCTTCACCATCATTGCCTTTATTTGACCCCTTCCGAGTGGGATGCGGAAGATCTTGTGCAGGAAGTGTTGATCAAGGCTTATCAATATTATCTAAAGGCCGGAGCAATCCGGCATCCTTCAACACTTCTGTACAAGATGACCCGCAATATATGGATTGATGGGCTGCGGAGACACCGAAGAACGGTGGTATCGGTACATGCCGAAGCTGATCTTCCCTACTCGGATGCGAATTATGCAGCGGCAAGAGGGCTGGTGGAATGGCTGGCTGAACATCTGTCCGAGCGCGAGGCCTATATGCTCCTGCTATCGGAGGTATTCAGCTACTCCTACCAGAATATTGCCGATGAGCTCCAATGTACGGTTGCTACTGTCAGAATGGTGCTTCACCGATCCAAACGAACACTTCGTATTACTCGCGATGCGCGGCGCAACCGGCCCGCAGGTAAACGAATGTCAGAATATTCAGTCGAATATTGGACGAAGGCGATCATGAACGACGAGCCAGGTCGCATCATGCAATTTGTTTAGGCAGAATTGCAAAGTCCAACAAAGCGTCGGGAGGTCCGAAACACATTATAGAAACAGCCGCGAATGTGCTGTAAAATCAAATACTTGTCATGAAAAGAGGTAGAGAAATGGCAGCCAAGCTTCATTCATGGTTTATGAACGCCAACGTCCATTCTCAAGCGAACATGCGATTGTTCTGCTTCCCTTATGCAGGCGGGGGGGCTAGCATTTATCGCGACTGGCCCCAGCTTTTCCCTAAGGATATGGAGGTTTGTGCAGTCCAGCTTCCCGGCAGAGAGAACAGGGGAATGGAAGCGCCGATTAGTTCCTTGACTGGAATTGTACAAGCTGTTGTTGATGAGATTCAACCGCTGCTCAATGTTCCGTTTGCTTTTTTCGGTCACAGCATGGGGGCGCTGCTTGCTTATGAAACAGCCCGCTATCTTGGCAAAAAATACAATAAAATCCCCACTCACCTATTCGTTTCAGGACGATCTGCTCCCCAGCTCACGCGCTCCAATAGCAAGATCTATCTGCTCCCAGACGACGAACTTATCCAGCAATTGCGGGTTCTGAAAGGAACGCCGGAAGCCATTTTGCAAAATGATGAATTGATGGATGTGCTGCTGCCAAGATTTAGAGCTGACTTCGAAGTGTGCGAGACCTATTCCTTCTCCCTGGATGAACCTATCTCTTGTCCAATTACCGTATTCGGCGGAATGGCTGACGATGAAGTCAGCGTGGAGGCTCTTGCTGCATGGAAGGAACTTACGCGGAATGAGTCCGACCTGCTTATGCTCGAAGGGGATCACTTCTTCCTGCATGAGGAGCAGGAGAGAATCGCGGAGAAGATCAATGGCAGCCTGAGCAAGACCCCTGTTATTCATCATGCGTACTAGACGAATTCGACGGATTGCATCCAAGTGTATCCGTGAACATACGAGTATCTAAAGCAAACGATCAGGAGTGAAGAATAGAAATGATCATACAGAACCCGATGCTGCATGCAGCATTCTTGAATAAGGAAACGGCTCCAGAGCAACTGGAGCTCTACTTGAAGCGGCTGCTTGCGGAGCAGTCCTTCAAACAATATGAGCTGGAGCTTGGCGAGGCGGCCAGCCGGATGATGAATGAGCTTGCCGGTCGCTGGCAGCTGACATTAGACAGCCTCGTGCTTGGAATCTGGGGAGTGCTGCTGTCCAGGTATACCGATGAGTACGAGCTAGCCTTGAACTTCGCCGTTATGAAGGACGGACTTCCAAGCCTCTTCTCCATCGAGACCGTGCTGGACGAGCAAGCGGGATTTGGCGAATGGGTGCGGGGCCTTCAGCAAGCGACAGTGGAGGCGGCTGGCGGCAGCGCAGTATCGCCGGGCAATGAGGTGGCGAAGGCTGATTTTCATGTGTATGCAGCAGCTGCAGGAGAGCAGTGCGTGGTCACATTTATTTATAACGAAGCGGTGTACGATCGCCAGCTTGCCGTACAAGCAGCTCAGCATTTTCAATGTATTGTCCAAGCCGTCGCAGGCAACCCGGACATTGCCCTGAAGGACATCGACATCTTGACGAACGAGGAGAGAGACCTGCTTCTGACAGCGTTCGGCGGAGCAGCATTTTCTTTCTCAAGAGATAAATCCATCCACCACTCCTTCGAGGATCAAGCTGCAGCAAAGCCGGACGGCATTGCGCTCATTTATGAAGACGAGAGGTTCACTTACAGGGAAGTTAACGAGAACGCGAACAGGCTGGCACATTGGATCATCGGGCAAGGTGTAGGCAAGGAGCAGCTGGTAGCTATTCTGATGAATCGCGGGCCGCGCATGGCGGAGAGCATTCTGGCCGTCTGGAAAGCGGGAGCAGCCTACATACCGCTTGATCCAGCATACCCGCTCGAACGAATTAAAGGCATTCTGAGCGATTCCGGCTGCTGCCTCGTTCTGACGGATACGGAAGCGGCTCCCCCGCTGCTGCAGCAGGAAGTGTCCTGCCCGGCTGCCTATCTGGACAGCCTGCAGAGCGAGCTGGAACGCTGTCCGGCCGACAATCCCAATGTCCATGTTGATATTCACCAGCTAGCTTATGTCATCTATACATCCGGCTCGACAGGCAAGCCTAAGGGCGCAATGGTCGAGCATCTGGGGATGATGAATCACTTATATGCCAAGACGAATGATCTTCAGATTACCGGTGACAGCATTGTCGTGCAGAATGCATCCCATTGCTTTGATATCTCGGTATGGCAATATTTTGTGGCGCTGGTCGCCGGAGGCACAACGCTGATTTATCCGAACGATCTGGCGGCAGACCCGGATTCGCTTATCGACTGTGTCATTGCCGATGAGGCGACTATCCTTGAGGTTGTCCCTTCGTATCTCTCCGTCATGCTGGAATTTCTGGAGTCGGATTTCCGTGAATTCCCGCAATTGAAGGCGCTTGTCGTCACCGGAGAAACATTAAAGGGCAACGTGGTGAAGCGTTGGCTTGAGCTGTATCCCGCTATTCCGATGGTCAATGCCTACGGCCCGACTGAGGCCTCCGATGATATTACCCATCACATTATGAACGAAGTGCCCGAGCTGGATACGATTCCGGTGGGCAAGCCCGTGCATAATTTTCAAATCTACATTGTCGACAAAGGAATGCGGCTTTGCCCTATGGGGGTGAAGGGAGAGATTTGCGTCTCCGGCATCGGTGTCGGAAGAGGATACTTAAACGATAAAGTCCGTACGGAAGCGGTATTTATGTCTGACCCGTTCACGGATGAAGCAGGCCGCCGTCTCTATAAGACAGGCGATCTTGGCAGGTGGCTGCCGGGCGGAATTATCGAGTTTTTCGGAAGAAAGGATCATCAGGTCAAGATCAGAGGCTTCAGGATCGAGCTGGGCGAGATTGAGAACAAGCTGGTCAATCACCCTGACGTCAATGAAGCGGTCGTAGTTGATCTGGAGGATGAGATCGGAACCAAATATCTGTGCGCTTATCTGGTCGGAAGATCCGGCATGGATACTGCGGCGGTCAAGACTTATATCTCGCAATTGCTCCCGTACTACATGGTTCCGTCCTATTTGATCCAGCTGGATCAGATGCCGGTTACCCCCAATGGCAAGGTGGATCGCAAAGCGCTGCCACGGCCTAACGCTATGGCGCTTGTTTAACTTACCTATTGCATGACGACCCCAAGATAGATAACAAGATTTCGGCGAAAAAATAAGAGAGAGAATAGAGGGAAGTAGATATGGTAAATCAAGTTATTCTGGATAAGGTCGGAAACACTCCTGTCGTCCAACTAAGTCCCTCCGAACTGAACCATATTCATCTTTACGCCAAAATGGAATCCTTCAACCCAACAGGAAGCGTCAAGGACAGAGCGGCCTCCTACATCATACAGACCTTGCTGAACAGCGGCGAGATCAACAAGGAAACGGTCATTATGGAATCCTCCTCAGGCAATTTCGGCGTGGCGCTGTCCTCGTACTGCCGCTATTTCGGACTGCCGTTCTATTGCATCGTTGACCCTAATATCGCCTCGGAGAATGAGATGCTGATCCAGCGGCTCAGCACGAAGATGATCAAGGTAACGACACCGGATTCAAGCGGAGGGTACTTATTGACCCGGATCGAGAAGGTCAAGGAATTGAAGCGGGAAATTGCCAACTCCTACTGGATCAATCAGTACGGGAATCCGCTGAACGCCAGTGCTTACTACCATACACTGGCCACGGAATTATGCGGACAATTTGATCAAATTGACTATCTGTTCATGGGCGTCAGCTCCGGCGGGACGATCTCCGGCACATCGAGGAAGGTGAAGGAGATGTTCCCGAACTGCAAGGTGATTGCTGTTGATATGGTCGGCTCCGTCATCTTCGGCGGGGCGCCCCAGAAGCGGCATATTCCCGGTATCGGCTCAAGCATGACACCCGATATTCTCAAGACGGCTGTAATCGATGAGGTCATGATGGTGGATGAAGCATCCACGATCAGAAGCTGCCATGAGCTGTTGGATAAAGAGATGATTTATGCCGGCGGATCGTCCGGTTCCGTCTATAGTGCAGTCAAGCAGTATTTCGCAGGAAAAACGATAACTGGAAATCCCAATGTCGTTATGATTTTTGCTGATCGAGGCGAACGGTATGGCAATACAATTTATAATCCGTCCTGGTACACGCCTTTTCTGGAACCGAAGAAAACATTGGAGCTTATCTAAAGGAGAGAAAAGATGCTGTATCTTAACGAAAAACATGTGAAGCAACTAGGTGTAGACTGGCATGAAACGATTGAAGCGATTGAGGGAGCGGTTCGCTGTCTGGATAACGGCGATTATGCGCAGCCAGTGAAGCCCTATCTGCGTTTTCGCGATCTGAAGAATCGCATCATTGCAATGCCTGCATTCGTGGGCGGCGATACCAATTCGGCGGGCATCAAATGGATTGCCAGCTTCCCCGGGAACATCGAGCGCAATTTGCCCCGTGCAAGCAGCGTTATGATTCTGAATGATGTGGATACCGGACAGCCGACCGCTGTCATCAACACCTCTCTTCTGAGCGTTATCCGCACAGCGTCGGTGACGGGGATGATTATGAAGCATTTCATGGCGGCAAGACCTAAGCCATCCTATAAATTGGGTATTATCGGCTTCGGGCCGATTGGACAGTATCATCTCAGAATGTGCCAGCAGCTGCTGGGCGACCGGATCGCGAGCATCACGCTGTATGATCTGAGGCCGATTGATCTCGAAGCGCATGGCCTGCAAGGGGACGAGCGGATCACAATTGCAGAGAGCTGGCAGCAAGCGTATGTGGATGCTGATATTTTTATAACATGTACCGTTTCTTCCAAGCCTTACATTAACGAGGCGCCGAAGCCGGGAGCGCTCCTGCTCAACGTTTCACTGCGGGATTTCGTCGCTGATGCGATCTATCCGCATGTCAAGGATGCGATTATTGTGGACAACTGGGAAGAGGTCTGCAGGGAGAAGACAGATGTAGAGATGATGCATCTGCAAATGGGTTTGCAAGAAGAAGGAACCAGGTCAATCGTCGATGTGATCCAGAACGACTGCATCGCTCAATTTGACCCGCAGGCTGCTGTTATGTTCAATCCAATGGGCATGGCCTCGTTCGATATTGCCATCGGGCAATTCTACTCCAGGCTCGCCAAGCGTAACGGTGTCGGCCAGGAGCTTGAATAGCGGCATTAGAGAATAAAGGCAAGCAAGCGTTTGGATTCCAGATTATTTTGGAGGGAAATGGATGGACACTCAATTGACGTATCCGTTAACCGATGCGCAGAAACGGATTTGGTACACGGAGATGTTTTATCCGGGTACGGGCATTTCAAACATCGGCGGAGCAGTGCGTTTCAATACAACGGAGCCGTTTGATGCCGGGCTGTTGAAGCAGGCGATCAATCATTATGTGCGCCTTAACGATACGATAAGGCTTCGTATGCTGAATGAACCGGGCAGTGAGCCGAAGCAGATTGTCGCCGGTTATCAGCCGTTTGAGGTTGAAGTGAGAGACTTCTCGGAGGAGAACGATGATGCTGCTCTGGATAGCTGGGCGGATGCATTCATCCGGGAGCCGATCCCTTTCTACGAAGCGGATCTTTTTGCCTTTGCGATTGCCCGGACGGGAGAATCCAGGGGCTGCCTTCTGATTAAGGTCAATCATATTCTATCGGATGGCAACGGGATGATCCTGACGATCAACGATATTATCGATACGTACCTCGCTCTGGCGGGAGGCAAGGAAGTGGCTGAGGAGCAGCAGTCTTCCTATCTGGATTACCTTCCCGCTGAGCAGGAATACAAAGGATCGGACCGCTATCAGAAGGATAAGGGCTTCTGGAATGACAAATTCAAGACGCTGCCGGAGTTTACATCGCTAAAACCGACCGACAGCTACAGCATTCGCACCGAAGCGGACCGGGAGGTATTCGTAATCCCGCCAGCGCTGGAGGAGCAAATCCGCCAATTTTGCGGGGAGCATAATTTGGGCGTCTTGACGCTCTTTCTTGCTGCTTTGTATACATACTGCTATCGGATAACCGGTCATGAGGATCTTGTTGTAGGCACATTTCTTGCCAACCGGACGAATGCGAAGGAGAAGGCAATGCCGGGCATGTTCGTCAGCACGACGCCGGTTCGCATGCAGCTTGCGCCGGAGACGGATTTTCTCTCGTTCGCCCGCAGCGTGCTGAAGGAGCAGATGGGCGTGCTTCGCCATCAGAAGTATCCCTACAACACGATTCTGAACGATATTAAGGTGCTAAAGCCGGATATCAGCTCGTTGTTCGGATTGTCGCTGGAATACATCGTCATGGGCTGGAAGGAAAAGGAAGGCATCAGCTATGTGGTGGATCAGCTGTTCTGCGGCCAAGAGCTGAACGATCTGTTTATTTCCGTCAAGGACCAATGGGACAAAAATGAGCTCCAGATCGTGTTCGATTACCGTACAGAGCTGTTTGCACGGGATGAGATTCACGAGATGTGCCGCCATCTGCTGGTGCTGGTTGAGGATGCGGTCTACAATCCGGGCAAATCGCTCTCTGAGCTGGAGCTGTGCTCCCCCGAGGAGAAAAGGCGCATTGTAGAGGAGTTTAACAACACGGATGCTGCCGCTATCCCCGGTCTGACGACGATTGCCCTGTTCGAGGAGCAGGTGCTGCGTGTACCGGATCGGATCGCTGTCAAATGCGGGGATATCGAAGTGACCTACCGCGAGCTGAACGAGCGGGCCAATCGTCTGGCGCGCGCACTGGCAGCCAGAGGAGTAGGACGCGACGACCGCGTGGCAATACTGCTGGAACGCAAGCCGCTCATGGTGGAGTGCATTCTCGCGATATGGAAGGCCGGCGGAGCTTATGTGCCGGTCGATCCCGCGTATCCGGGGCAGCGGATCGTCGATATGATCGCCGACTCCGGCGCGCGCTGCGTGCTGACGGAATCCGGTTATATCCATGACGAGCTGGTCAAGGCGCTTCCGGAAAGCGGGTTCTTCCTGCTCGATGAAGCGGTGGAAGAGCTGGCAGTGCTGGATGGCGCCAACTGCTCTGTCGAGATCGTTCCCGGGCAGTTGGCCTACATGATCTATACATCAGGCTCCACTGGCAAGCCTAAGGGCGCAATGCTGGAGCATGCCGGCATGCTGAACCACATCGAGGCGATGGTGGAGGAGCTCGGCATGAACGAGCATTGCGTCATGGCACAGAATGCGCCGCATTGCTTTGATATTTCGGTATGGCAGTTCGTGACGGCGCTGACGCTGGGCGGCACGACTGTTATTTATCCCAATGAGCTGATTCTGAATCCGAGAGCCTTTATTGCCGAGGTTGAGCGCGATGGCGTCACTGTGCTGGAAGTGGTCGTTTCGTTTATGGCCGCCCTGCTGGAGATGGAGCTGGATGTAAAGCTGGCAGCGCTGGAGTGTCTGCTCGTGACTGGCGAAGCAGCGAAGCCTCATCTGGTGCGCCTCTGGTTCGACCGGTTTGACCATATTAAAGTGATCAATGCATACGGACCGACAGAAGCCTGTGATGATATTACACTGCATATCATGGATTGTGCGCCGGAATCGGACGTGATGCCAATCGGCAAGCCAGTGCGCAATCTGAAGGTCTATGTCGTCGACAAGCATATGAATTTGCTGCCTGTAGGTGTAATCGGCGAGCTGTGTGTGTCGGGAATCGGTGTTGGCCGGGGCTATATGAATGATCCGGAGCGTACCGCGAAAGCGTTCATGGAGGATCCGTTCCGGGAGGAGCGGGGAATCAGGCTATACCGGACGGGCGACTTGGCCCGCTGGCTGCCGGATGGAAGCCTGGAGTACATGGGGCGGATCGATCATCAAGTGAAGATTCGCGGTCACCGGATCGAATGCGGCGATATCGAAGCACGGCTGCAGCGGCATGAAGCGCTCAAGGAAGTGCTGGTGCTGGACCGCAGTGATGCAAGCGGCAATAAATATTTGTGCGCCTATTATACGGGAACGAGTGAGGTTAGTTCAGCTGAGCTGCGGGCTTTCGTCGGAGCAGAGCTGCCGAACTATATGGTTCCGTCCCATTTCGTTGGACTGGAGAGCTTCCCGCTGACACCCAATGGCAAGATTGACCGGAAGGCTCTTCCTGAACCGGAGGGCTCATCCGGCGACGCTGGAGCACAGTATGTCGCTCCCCGCAGTGATGCGGAGCAGCAGCTTGCGAATATTTGGGGCACTGTGCTTGGTTTCGGACAGGTTGGCGTGCGCGACAATTACTTCGAGCTGGGCGGAGATTCGCTGAAGGCTATGCTTATCATGGCCAATATATACAAGCAGTATGGGGTTGAACTGCCTCTGCGGGAGCTGTTCGAGACGCCTACCGTTGAGGGGCTTGCCCTTGTTCTCGGACGCTCTATGGGAGGAGCAGGCGCCAAGCGCTATGAAGCGATCTCGCCTGTACCGGAGCAGGAGCTCTATGCGGTATCTTCCGCACAGAAGCGGATGTATCTGCTGCACATGATGGAGGATGAGAGCACGGCCTACAATATGCCGGGCAGGATCGCCATTGAGGGCAAGTTGAATGTGGCGCGTGTGCGGGAAGCGCTGCAGGCGCTCGTAGAGCGGCATGAGTCGCTGCGCACCTCGTTTGCGATGATAGACGGTGTGCCGTTCCAGAAGGTACATGCGGAGATTCAATTGGAAGTGCCGGTTATAAAGGCTTCCGAGCAGGAACTGTCCCGCCTGGAGCAGGAATTCATCCGGACATTCGATCTGACCCAGGCGCCGCTGCTGCGGATGATGCTGGTGGAGCTGGGCGAAGAGAGATATGCGCTGTTTCTGGACATGCACCATATTATTTCCGATGGTGTCTCCATCCAGCTGTTTCTGGAGCAATTCGGAGCCCTGTACCGCGGTGCGCATTTGCCGGAGCTGCGGGTGCAGTATAAGGATTTCTCTGCCTGGCAGAATCGCCTGCTGGAGAGCGAGACGATGCGGGAGCAGGAGGCTTATTGGCTGGAACAGTTCGCAGGGGAACTGCCAGTGCTTGCGCTTCCTGCCGATTATCCGCGGCCATCGGTGCAGAGCTTCGATGGAGACCGGTTCTGGTTCCATGCTGGAAGCGAGCTGACGGCTGCTGTAAGAGAGACAGCCACGGCCACGGGCACGACGCCTTATATGGTGCTGCTGGCTGCTTATCAGGCGCTGCTGTTCAAATATACAGGGCAGAATGACCATATTGTAGGCACACCAATCGCGGGCCGGGCGCATGCTGATGTGAGCGGCGTATTCGGCATGTTCGTCAACACGCTGGGCATCCGTACCTATGCTTCGGCAGACAAGACATTCACTCAGCTTGTTCAGGAAGTGAAGGATACGCTGTTCCAGGCGTATGAGCATCAGGATTATCCGCTTGACCTTCTGGTGGAGAAGCTTGATCTGGAGCGCGATACGAGCCGAAATCCGTTATTCGATACGATGTTCGTCCATCTGAGCAACGATATTGTGGAGATGGAACTTGATGGCCTGACATTCAAGGTGCATGAGCTGGATGAAGGGGTATCCAAGTTCGATCTGCTATTGGAGGCCTCGGAGAGAGCCCATGAAATTCGCTTCAAGCTGCAATATTGTACGGCGCTATTCCGCAAGGACACGATGGACAGGCTTGCCGTCCATTATATGAATTTGCTGCAAGCGGTAACCGCCCAGCCTGAAGTGCGGCTTGGACAGATTGATCTATTGACCCCGGAGGAGAAGACGGAGCTGCTGTCAGGCTTCGGGGAAGCGCAGTCTGCCTATCCCGAAGCGGCGACGATTGCAGGCTTGTTCGAGAAACAAGCAGCTGCTGTGCCAGGCAAGCTGGCGGTTACTTATGAGGGGCGTTCGTGGACATACCGCGAGCTGAACGAGCGTGCCAATTGTCTGGCGCGCACGCTGCGCGAGTGCGGCGTAACGAGGAATAGTCCGGTAGCGGTACTGGCATCGCGTTCCATCGAAATGATTGCCGCTATGCTAGCTGTCGTGAAAGCTGGCGGCGCGTATGTGGCGCTTGATCCGGCACGCAGCGGCCTGGACATTCCGTTCGTGCTGCAGGATTGCGAAGCTGCTGTGCTGCTTACAGGCACGGAGCATGTCAGCTTGGCGTCCGGCTATGAGGGAATCGTCATCGATATGATGGACGAGGCCGTCTTCACCGGGGACGGCAGCGACCTGCCGTCTGTGAATGAGCCGGATGACGGTTTGGCCATTCTTTACCGGGCCGCAGGCAATCCGGATGGAACAGCTGCAGGGGTCATGCTAACCCACCGCAATGTGGCCAGCTTGCTCTCGAATGATCATCTGCCATTCCAATTCGGATCGTCAGATGTATGGGCAATGATTCATTCCCATGGCGACGGCGTGTCGGTCTGGGAAATGTATGGCGCGCTTCTTAACGGAGGCCAGCTTGTGGCAGTGCCTCAGGCTGCCGCTCACAATCCGGCGGAGCTTGCCGAGCTGCTGCGCATAGAACGCGTCACTGTTTTGAACGGTGCGCCGAGGCTGCTCTATGCGCTTATGCATGAAGAAGCGCGTCGGGCAGATCATGAGCTTGCCCTCCGCTGCCTGTTCTTCAGCGGGGAGACGCTGAACCCGGCGATGCTTCGTCCATGGCGGGAGAAATATCCGCATACGAGACTGCTGCACATGTACGGCTTCACAGAAGTGACGGTGCATGCGGCTTACAAAGAAATCGGCGACGGGGAGCTTGCTTCGAGGAGCAGCATCCACACCGGCGCGCTGCTGCCTAACGTTGCAGCTTATATTTTCGACGAGAGCATGGGACTGGCGCCAGCAGGAGTCATCAGCGAGCTCTATGTCGGAGGCGCTGGAGCAGCACAAGGCTATTGGAATCGTCCGGCGCTGACAGCCGAGCGGTTTATCGCCAATCCGTACAAGCCGGAGGAGGTGCTGTTCCGTACGGGTGCATTGGCACGAATAACGTCCGGCGGCGAGCTGGAATATTTCGGAGACCGGGAGCAGCAGCAATCTATCCGCGGCAACCGGATGGCATGGAGCGATATTGAAGCCGTCCTGCTTCAATCGCCGCAAATCCGCGAAGCTGCTGTATGGATGAGGTCTGCTGCGGACAATGAGTCTGTGCTGACGGCTTACTACATCGAGAACGGCGCAGCAAGCGACACCGAGCTGCGCGCTCTGTTGTCCGAGCAGCTGCCCCCTTATATGATTCCATCGTGCTTCGTAAGGCTGGAGAGCATGCCGCTCACAGAGGATGGCAGGCTGGATGCGGAAGCACTGCCAGCGCCGGGTATGACGGCAGCAGCCGAAACGGTGCAAGCGGAGCCGCATACGGAAACGGAAGAGCGGATGATCGCCATATGGAAGGAGCTTCTGGGCGTGGACGGACTGGAGCCCCAGGATGACTTCTTCCAAAAGGGCGGCCATTCCCTCAGTGCAGCGATGCTGGCTGCCCGCATATTGAAGGAATTCAAGACGAAAATGCCGCTTCGCACCATTTTCAAGCATCCTACGATTGCTGAGCTGGCTGCGAGCATTGACGAGAAAACCGGAGGAGCCCCGGCAAAAGCCGCTGCAGCGAAAGGAACGGAGCCGGGCAATGCAGATGCAGCGAAAGCAGCGAATGCAGCGAACGCCAGCCATGCGGAAGGTGCAGAGGTGTCGGCGGCTGATATGGATCTGACGATTGCTCCGGCACCGATTCAGCCGTACTATCCGCTCTCCTCAGCGCAGAAGCGCCTGTTCGTACTGGACAGACTGGAGGGCGAGAATGCCGGTACAGCCTATAATCTGCCTGCCGCCCTGATCGTGGAGGGAGAGGTTGACCGCGACCGGCTGCAGCGTGCATTCGGGGAGATCATTCGCAGACATGAAGCACTGCGCACCTCGTTCAAGCTGGAGAATGGCGAGCCGGTGCAGCGGGTGCTTGAGAATGTTGATTTCACGGTTCATTACAGCGATACGCTGGAAGCTGATATTCCGCAAGCGGTGAAGCGCTTCGTTCGTCCCTTCGACCTTGCCAGCCCGCCGCTGCTGCGCATCGGCCTGACGAGACTTGCTGAGGGAAGACAGCTGATGCTGTTTGATATGCATCATATCGTTTCGGATGGAATTTCAGTCGCAGTCATCATAAAAGAATTGATCGCGCTCTATGGCAATGAATCGCTGCCAGCGCTTCGCCTGCAGTATAAGGATTATGCCGTATGGCAGCAGAATTGGATCGCTGCTGAGGACTACCGGAAGCAGGAGTCCTACTGGCTGGGAGCAATGGCTGGCGAGCTGCCGGTATTGGAGCTGCCTTATGATTATCAGCGCCCGCCAGTGCAAAGCTTTGACGGGCATGACTTCAAGTTCGAGCTGGATGCCGATTTGGCGTACCGGTTGAATGCTCTGACCGCAGAAACCGGCACGACACTGTACATGGTGCTGCTGGCCGCCTACAAAGTGCTTCTGTTCAAGTACAGCGGTGCGAACGACTTCATCGTAGGAACGCCGATCGCCAATCGCGGCCATGCCGACCTGAACGATATGATCGGCATGTTCGTCAATACGCTCGCAATCCGTACTTATCCTGATGCGGAGCAGACGTTTACGGGTTATTTGGGCCAAGTGAAGGAGCGTGCGCTGGAAGCCTTTGACCATCAGGAATATCCATTCGAGGAGCTGGTCGACAAGCTCGGCATCCGCCGTGACCTCAGCCGCAACCCGCTCTTCGACACGATGTTCAGCGTGAACAATGTCGATACGGCCAAGCTGGAGCTGGCTGGACTGCCGCTCCGCCAGATCGATATCCACGAGGGGATATCCAAGTTCGATATTTCCCTGGAGGCCCGCGAAGAGAACGGAACGATCGGGTTCGTTCTGGAATACTGCACACGGCTGTTCCGTGAAGAGACGGCCAGAAGGTTTGCCAGCCATTATGTGGAGCTGCTCGGCGCAATTGTGAAGGCTCCCCGGACGAAGCTCGGAGAGCTTCCGGTTCTGACCGAAGCGGAGAAACATCAAATTATCGATGTCTTCAATCATACCGATGCTCCGATCCGTCAAGGGGCGACAACTGTTTCTCTGTTCGAGGAGCAAGCGGCACGTTATCCGGAGCGGATTGCGGTACGCTTCGGCGAGGAGACGGTTACTTACGCGGAATTGAACCGCCGGGCGAACCGGCTGGCCCGTCTCCTGCTGGAGAAGGGTGTAGGCCGGGATGACCGCGTCGCGATCTTCATGGATCGCAAGCCGAGCATGGTGGAGTGTATTCTGGCGATCTGGAAGTCGGGCGGGGCATACGTGCCTGTCGATCCGCTTTACCCGACGGGACGCATTGTGGACATGATTGGAGATTCCGAGGCGAAATGCGTACTGACTGAGAGCCAGTTCGTGAGCGGCGAGCTTCAAGAGGCGCTGCCGGGTGCGGAATTCGTCGCGCTGGACACGCTCGGCGGCGTACTCGCAACGCTGGAGCAGAGCAATCCGGAGATCGAGCTTGTGCCGGAACAGCTGGCTTATCTGATCTACACCTCCGGCTCAACGGGCAAGCCTAAGGGCGCCATGCTGGAGCATGCCGGCATGCTGAATCATATAGAGGCCATGATCGAAGAGCTGCACATGAAGGACAGCTGTGTGATGGCGCAGAACGCGCCGCACTGCTTTGATATCTCGGTCTGGCAGTTCGTGACGGCGCTGACGATTGGCGGTACAACGGTCATTTATCCGAACGAGCTGATTACGAATCCCAACGCATTCATTGCAGCTGTCGCAAGGGATGGCGTGACTGTGCTTGAGGTGGTCGTTTCCTTCATGTCGGCGATGCTGGAGATGGAGATTGATACGGAGCTGCCTGCACTGGAATATTTGCTCGTTACGGGTGAGAATGCGAAGGCTCAATTGGCAAGACAATGGTTCCAACGGTACCCGCACATCAAGCTCATTAACGCATATGGGCCGACGGAAGCCTGTGACGATATTACGCTGCACATTCTGGACCGGGCTCCGGAATCGGATGTGATGCCGATCGGCAAGCCGGTGCGCAATTTGAAGGTGTACGTTGTTGACGGGGGAATGAATCTGCTGCCAATTGGTGTTGTCGGCGAGCTGTGTGTCTCCGGCATTGGCGTAGGGCGCGGATATTTGAATGATCCTGAGAAGACGGCAAAGGTGTTCATGGAGGATCCGTTCCGCACAGAGAAGGGTGTTCGTCTCTATCGAACGGGCGATTATGCCAGATGGCTGCCGGATGGCAGTCTGGAATACAGGGGCCGTATGGACCATCAGGTCAAAATTCGCGGCCACCGGATCGAATGCGGCGAGATCGAGGCAAGGCTGCTTGGATATGAGGGCATGAAGGAAGTCATCGTGCTGGATCGCGCGGATGCCCATAACAATAAATATTTATGCGCTTATTTTACCGCAATGGAAGAGCTTGATGCCGCAGTGCTGAAGGAATTTGTGCTGGCGGAGCTGCCAGCGTACATGGTGCCTTCATTCTTCGTGCAGTTGGACAAATTCCCGCTTACGCCTAACGGCAAAATCGACCGCAAAGCGCTTCCGGAGCCCGAAGGCGATCTTTCGTCAGCGGAATATGTCGCTCCGCGCAATGATACGGAGCGGAAGCTTGCCGACATCTGGCAGGGAGTGCTTGGCGTCGAACGAGTAGGCGCGCGCGATCACTTCTTCGAGCTGGGAGGACATTCCCTGAAGGCGATGGTCATGCTGTCGCATGCCGCCAAAGCGCTCGGTGCAGAGGTGCCGCTGCGGGAATTGTTTAATGCGCCGACGCTGGAAGGGCTGGCCCGAGCCGTGGAGCTGCAGCGTGATGGAGCGACGGAAGGAATCGCTGCGGCGGTCATTCCGGCCATTCCCGAGCAGGAATACTACCCGGTGTCGTCGGCTCAGAAGCGAATCTATATTCTGGATCAATTCGAGGAAGGCGAGAGCACAAGCTACAATATGTCCGATGCGCTGCGTATCGACGGACCGCTTCAGCTTGAACGGCTGACGGAAGCATTCCGCGAGATGGTGCGCAGGCACGAAATATTGCGAACCTCCTTCCATTCCATCGATGGCGAGCCGTATCAGAAGGTTCATGAGGAAGCGGAGCTGAACTGGGTGGTCAAGGAAGTGGAGGAGCATGAGGCGGAGGGCATCGCCCGCAGCTTCGTCCGTCCATTCCGCCTTGATGAAGCGCCATTGATGCGCGCCGAGGTATTGAAGCTGTCTGCGGAACGGCATATCGTGCTGCTTGACATGCATCATATCGTATCCGACGGGGAGACGATCCGGCTGCTGGTGGATGAGTTCATTGCTCTGTACGGCGGGGAGGAGCTTCCTGCGCTGACGGTGCAGTACAAGGATTTTGCCGCTTGGCAGAACGAGCGTTTCGCATCCGAGGCTATGAAGCGGCAGGAGGCCTACTGGCTGAATCAATTTGCGGACGGAGATATTCCGGTGCTGCAGCTTCCAACTGATTATGCAAGGCCATCCATGCAAAGCTTCGAGGGCGATCGCCTTGCATTCTCCGCAGGAACAGAGCTGCATGGACAATTGCAGCGGCTGGCTGGCGAATCAGGAGCCACGATGTACATGGTTCTGCTGGCTGCTTATAACGTCTTATTGAGCAAATATACCGGGCAGCATGATGGGGTTATCGGTACGCCGGTTGCCGGAAGGCCGCATGCCGATGTGCTGGATTTGGCGGGAATGTTCGTCAATACGCTGGCGGTTCGCTGCCGCATGACGCCGGATATGACGTTCAAGGAGCTGCTGGAAGTCGTGAAGACGGCAAGTCTGGGCGCATTCGAGAATGGAGAATATCCGTTCGAGGAGTTGGTAGACAAGCTGAATCTTGCCCGTGACTTCAGCCGCAACCCGTTGTTCGATACGATGTTCAGCCATCAGATGAGCGATATGGAGGCATTAGCGGTTCAAGGACTGACCTTCACGCCTTTCGAGCTGGAGAACAGAACCTCCAAGTTCGATCTGTCGCTGGATGCCGTCGAATCAGCCAGTGGCATTGCCTTTGAATTGGAATACAGCACGAAGCTGTTTAAGCGGGATACAGTTGAGCGTGCAGCACAGCATTATTTGCAAATCATTCGTGCTGTGGCCGCTAATCCGCATGGAGCGCTCTCCGATATCGAGCTGTTGACGGCTGCGGAGAGGGAGCAGCTGCTCGTTGCCTTCAATGCTACAGAGCGTTCTTATCCGCAGAGCTTGACATTCCATGAAGCCTTCGTCGCACAAGCGAAGAAGACGCCGGAGCATATCGCCGTTGTGTCCGGCGGGCGCAGCATGACGTACCGCGAGCTGAATGAACGCTCCAACGTACTGGCCCACGTCCTCCGGGACAAGGGAGTTATGCCGGAGAGCATCGTCGGCATTATGGTAGGCCGCTCGGAGCAAATGCTCGTTGCTGCGCTGGCGGTTATGAAGGCCGGCGGCGCTTATCTCCCGATCGACCCCGATTATCCGGCGGACCGGATCGCCTATCTGCTGCAGGACAGCGGAGCGGCATTGGTCATCACGGAAGCGGAGCTGCTGGAAGACGTGCCTTTCTCAGGCGAGATCGCAGTGCTGGAGCAGTGCGGGACCGATGCAGCAGGAGCTTCTGCTGAAGAGCTCCATGAGCCTGACAATAGGGCGGAGCCGCATCATTTGGCCTACATCATCTATACGTCGGGCACGACAGGCAATCCTAAGGGAGTCATGATTGAGCACCGCCAATATATGAACGTGGCTTACGCCTGGAAGGAACAATACGAGCTGGAGCAGTTCCCTGTCCGGCTGCTGGGGATGGCAAGCTTCTCGTTCGACGTCTTCGCAGGCGATATGGCCCGCGCGCTGCTGAACGGCGGAAGGCTCATCATATGTCCGAATGATATCAAGCTTGATCCTGCATCCTTGTACACATTGATGCGGGAGCATGAAGTCAATATATTCGAATCTACGCCGTCCCTCATTGCGCCATTGATGGAGCATATCTACGAGAATGGCCTGGATGCCAGCTTCTTGAGACTGCTTATTCTCGGAGCCGACAGCTGTCCGGTGGAGGAGTTCCGCAAGCTGCTGTCGCGCTTCGGTGCAGAAATGCGCATTATTAACAGCTATGGCGTGACGGAAGCGGCGATCGATTCCAGCTACTATGAGGAAGCGCTCGAAGTGCTCCCGGCGGCGGGAAGTGTTCCAATCGGCAAGCCGTTGCCGAATATGTCCTACTACGTGCTGGATGAGAGACGCCGTCTGCTGCCGATCGGCGTAGCAGGAGAGCTGTACATCGGCGGTGCCGGGGTAGCACGCGGCTATCTCGGCCGCGAGGAGCTGACAAACGAGAAATTCGTGTCCAATCCGTACGACTCCGGCAGCAGGCTTTATCGCACGGGCGATCTGGCCAAATGGATGCCGGATGGCAATCTGATGTTTCTCGGACGCAATGACCATCAAGTCAAGGTGCGGGGCTACCGGATCGAGCTTGGCGAGATCGAAGCCTGCCTGCTGAAGCATTCCGGCATACGCGAGGCTATCGTTATTGCCCGCGAGGACGATATGGCGCAGAAATATTTGTGCGCCTATATCGTAGGGGCCAAGGAGCTGACACTGGGCGAATTGCAAGCGCATCTGACAGTGGATCTGCCGTCCTATATGGTGCCGTCTCATGTGGTGGTGCTGGAAGCCATGCCGCTTACGCCTAACGGCAAGATCGACCGCAAAGCACTGCCAGAGCCTGCCGGCTTAGGACTCAAATCGAGCGAGTATGCCGCGCCATCGACAGCTGCGGAGATTCAACTCGCAGAGATCATGGAGCGTGTGCTTGGCATGACAGCGGTTGGCGTGAACGATGACTTCTTCAGTCTAGGGGGCCATTCTCTCAAGGCGATGGTGCTCGTATCGCATATTCATAAAGCGTTCGGCACTGCAATGCCGCTTCGTCAAGTCTTCGAGACGCCGACAGTAGCGGGAATGGCAAGGTTCATTGAAGGTGAAGAAGGAGCTTCAGATACAGGCTTCGCGGCGATTCAGCGGGTAGAGCCGCAAGATTATTACGAGCTTTCTTCTGCCCAGAAGCGATTATTCATTCTGAACGGCATGGAGGGAACGGGCACCAGCTACAACATGCCGGATGCCATGCTGATGGAGGGCCGGATTGACTCTGCACGGGTGGAATCGGCATTCCGCGAGCTTATCAGCCGCCATGAATCGCTGCGCACCTCGTTCCTGATGGTGAATGGCGAGCCTGTGCAGCGTGTGCATGCGGAGGTTGATTTTGCTCTCTCCTATACGGAGCTGCTCCATGCATCCCAGGAGGAGCTGGAGGCGGCAGCGGCCTCATTCGTGAAGCCGTTCGACCTGAGCAAGGCGCCGCTCATGCGCGTAGGGCTGGTGAAGCTGGAAGACGAGCGGCATCTGTTCCTGTTCGATATGCATCATATCGTTTCGGACGGCTTGTCGATGGGCATTATTATGAGCGAATTTGCAGCCCTCTATGGCGGAGAATTACTGCCGGAGCTGGGACTTCAGTACAAGGACTTCGCCGCCTGGCAGAATGGGCTGTTCGCGTCCGGCTTCCTGCAGAAGCAGGAGGCATACTGGCTGGAGGCGCTGTCCGGCGAACTGCCGGTACTGGAGCTGCCGACAGATTACCCGCGTCCATCGCTGCAGAGCTTTGATGGGGCACAGCTGTCATTCCGCACCGATGCGAAGCTTAAAGATGAGCTGAACCGCCTCGCTTCAGAGACGGGAACGACTCTGTATATGGTGCTGCTGGCAGCCTACAATGTGCTGCTTGCCAAATACAGCGGGCAATCCGACCTCATCGTGGGCACAGCCGCTGCCGGACGCTCGCATGCGGATCTTGGCGGCGTTGTGGGCATGTTCGTCAATACGCTGGCCATCCGTACAGCGGTGGATGACAGCCGCACCTTCCGCGAATTGCTTGTGGATGTGAAGCAGCGCTTGCTCGGTGCTTACGAGCATGGCGATTATCCGTTCGAGCAGCTTGTTGAAGGGTTGAACCTGTCCCGTGAGCTGAGCCGGAATCCGGTGTTCGATACGATGTTTATTTTGCAAAATACCGATGACGGTCCGCTTCAGCTCGGGGATGTCAAGCTTGAGTCCCTTGCAACAGAGCAAACGATGACCAAATTCGATCTGACGCTGGAAGCGACAGAGCTGGAAGACAGGATGGAATTCGTGCTGGAATACGCCTCCAGATTGTTCAGCAAGCCTACAATCGAGCGGATGGCAGCACACCTGGAAGCATTGCTGTCTGAAGTGACATTAAGGCCGGATGCCTCATTGAGCGAGCTGTCCCTGCTGTCGGCGGAAGAGAAGACACTGCTGCAGGAGACATTCAATGCGACAGCAGTACAGCATGGGGGAACGGAGCTGCTGCACGGACTTGTTGAGGAGCAGGCGGGCAAGACGCCCCGGCTTCCAGCGATCATTGCCGGCTCCCGGACGCTGACTTACCGCGAGTGGAACGAGAGGGCCAACCAATTGGCGCGGACGCTGCGTGCCAAGGGAGCCGGACCGGAGCGGATCGTTGCCATACTGGCTGACCGCTCTGTGGAGATGGCGGTGGCGATACTAGCTGTGCTGAAATCAGGAGCGGCGTACATGCCGATTGATCCTGAATATCCGCAGGACCGTATCCGCTACATGCTGGAGGACAGCGGAGCGCTGCTCTTGCTGACGCAAGGCCAGGGAGATTCCCCTTATTCCGGCGATTTTGCCGGGGAGACGCTGAATTTGAGCGCTGCCGACGCGTACAGCGGGGACGCTTCACCGCTTCAGCCGCTTAACGGGCCGGCTGATCTGGCGTATGTGATCTATACATCGGGCACGACCGGCCGTCCGAAAGGGGTTATGATCCAGCACAGCAGCATCGTCAATACAATCATCTGGCGGAGAGAGGCGTATGGCTTTGCTCCGGGCGACCGCGTGCTGCAGCTCCTCTCCTATGCGTTTGATGCTTTCGTCGGCAGCTTCTTTGCCCCGATGGCAGCGGGAGGATCCTCCATTATCGCATTGGATGACGAAGCGAAGGATCCGCTTGCGTTGAAAGGCTATATTGCGAACCATGGCATTACGCATTTCAGCGCAGTACCTAGCCTGTACGGCGCCGTGCTGGAGATGCTGAGCAGCGCGGAAGCCGCTTCACTGAAGGCGGTCACGCTTGGCGGAGAACGGGTGCCTGCCAGCTTCATCGAGAAGAGCGCGGCACTGAATCCGCAGCTTGTGCTGCATAACGAATACGGGCCGACCGAGAGCAGTGTTACAGCAACAATTCTGAGCGGGCTTCAAGCGGATAGGCCAGTTACAATCGGCCGTCCGATCGACAACACCCGTATTTATATTGTAGACAGCCACTTGCAATTGCAGCCTGCAGGTATCCATGGCGAGCTGTGCATCAGCGGCGCTGGGCTGGCGCGGGGCTACCTCAATGAGCCGGAGCTGACGGCGGAGAAGTTCGTGCCATGTCCATTCGCTCCGGGTGAGCGGATGTACCGTACCGGTGACCGGGCCAGGTGGCTGGCGGACGGCACAATCGACTTCGTCGGCCGGATCGACCATCAGGTCAAAATCCGCGGCTACCGGATCGAGCTTGGCGAGATTGAGGCAAGCCTTCGGAAGCTTGCATCTGTTAAAGAAGCTGTCGTGATCGCACGCGATGACGAGGGCGGGCAAAAATATCTATGCGCTTATATCGTATCCGACGATGAGCTGGCGGTTCTTGACCTTCGCGCAAGGCTGGCGGCAGAGCTGCCGGGTTACATGGTTCCGTCCTATTTCATTCAGCTGCCGTCCATGCCGCTCACACCGAACGGGAAGATCGATACGCGGGCGCTGCCTGCCCCCGATACGGATCTGCTGCGGGTGCGTGAGTATGTTGCGCCGGCGAATGAAGTGGAGTCGAAGCTCGCGCTTATGCTGCAAGAGCTGCTGCAGGATACGCTGCGGGTAGAGCGGATTGGCATGGCGGATAATTTCTTTGATCTGGGCGGTCATTCGTTGAAGGCGATGATGCTTGTATCCCAGCTGTATCGGGAGTTTATGGTCGAGGTGCCGCTGCGAGCCATATTCGAGACGGCGACGATCCGGGACTTGGCCCGGTTCATTCTGTCCGCAGAACGAGCGGAGGATCTGTCACTGCGGCCTGTCATGGCGAGGGATTATTACCCGCTGTCATCGGCTCAGATGCGTCTGTATGTGCTGGACCAGCTTGAAGGCCCGGGTACAGGCTACAACATGCCGGGTGTTCTGCGCATGAAGGGCGCGCTGGATCGTGCCCGGTTCGAAGGTGCATTCCAGGCGCTGGTAGACCGTCATGAATCTCTGCGGACATCCTTCCATACGATTGAGACTGAACCGAAACAAAAGGTGCATGAACATGCGGAGCTGCATGTTGAATGGCTGGAAGCTGCGGATTCGGCTGCGGAGACGGAGCAATTAATAGAGGCCTTCGTACAGCCGTTCCGGCTGGATATGGCGCCGCTGCTGCGGGTTGGATTGGTCGGGCTGCAGGAGAACGAGCATCTGCTGCTGTTCGATATGCATCATATCGTCTCAGACGGCATCTCGATGAGCGTGCTCATCCGCGAATTTGTTGCGCTCTACCGTGGAGACTCGCTGCCGCCGCTGAAGGTGCAGTACAAGGATTATGCGGTATGGCAGCATGAATTGTT
Organism: Paenibacillus oenotherae; assembly: GCF_019443105.1. Taxonomy (GTDB): domain Bacteria; phylum Bacillota; class Bacilli; order Paenibacillales; family Paenibacillaceae; genus Paenibacillus_Z; species Paenibacillus_Z oenotherae. The sequence goes on along the minus strand of NZ_JAHZIJ010000001.1, from coordinate 769,312 downwards.
CCAGTCCAAGGCCTATGGCAAGCAGGAGGCATACTGGATGGAGCGCTTCGGCGATGAAATTCCGGTGCTGGACTTGTCCACTGATTTCCCAAGGCCTGCCGTGCGCAGTCTGGAAGGCGATTATTACGAGTTCGAGGCCGATGCGGAATTGCTGCGGGGGCTGAAAGATCTTGCCGCTCATACAGGCACCACGCTGTTCATGGTGCTGCTGGCGGCTTACAATGTGCTGCTGGCGAAGTATGCCAATCAGCACGACATTGTTGTCGGCACGCCGATTGCTGGCCGCTCGCATGCGGATACCGAGGATTTGATCGGTATGTTCATCAGTACGCTGCCGATGCGCAACCGTCCACAGGGCAGCAAGACGTTCCTCGAATTCCTGGATGAGGTGAAGCGGAACGCATATGAGGCTTATGAGAACGGGGACTACCCATTCGAGACGATGGTGGAGAAGCTGCAGCCGTATCGCGACCTGAGCCGGAATCCGCTGTTCGACACGGTATTCATTCTGCAAAATATGAGCCGTGAGACGATGGAGATTGACGGGGTCTCATTCGAGCCTTACGAGTACGAGAACAAAATCTCGAAGTTCGATCTGACGCTGATGGCGGAGGAGGAGAATGACCGGCTCGCCTTGAGCTGGGAATATTGCACGGCGCTGTTCTGCGGCGAGACGATGGAGCGGATGGCGAAGCATTATGTCGGCATGCTCCGCGCTATTGCGCAGCATCCGGAGCGTATGCTGGCAGAGCTCGATATGCTTGCAGCAGACGAGCGGGAGCTGCTGGTTCATACATTCAACGCATCCGGAACGATTCAGGATCCAGCTTCAACGCTTCACGGCCTGTTCGAGCGGCAAGCAGCGTCAGCACCTGAGAATGTCGCGCTGGCAATGGGCTCGGAGGAGTTGACCTACGGGGAGTTGAATGCGCGGGCCAATCGCCTTGCCCGTAAGCTGCGGGAACGCGGCGTAGGCGCGGAGACGGTGGTCGGCGTTATGGCTCACCGCTCCTTCGAGATGATCACCGGCATGCTGGCTGTCATGAAAGCAGGCGGTGCATACATGCCGATCGATCCGGCCTATCCGGCCGATCGGGTCACTTACATGCTGGGAGACAGCGGCGCGGATATCGTGCTGGCGCAAGCGCATTGCATAGCGGATTTCGCAGCGGGAACATCTGCAGCCTGGCTGGATCTTGCCGATGAAGCGCTGTATGCGCAGGATGGAAGCAATCTCCCGGCTGCGGGAAGTCCCGATGATCTGGCTTATATCATCTATACATCGGGTACGACCGGCAAGCCTAAGGGGGTTATGATCCAGCACCGGAGCATATCCGGCAATATATGGTGGCGCAAGGAAGCTTACGGCTTGACGGACCGGGACGCTGTGCTTCAGCTGTTCTCGTTCGCCTTCGACGGATTTGTCACCAGCTTCTACACACCGATTGTCTCGGGCTCCGCCGTCGTTCTGCTTCTTGAGGATGAGGCGAAGGATCCGGTAGCGATCAAGGATGCTATCAAGCGCCACGGCGTTACGCATTTCATCAGTGTGCCGAGTCTGTACGCCGGTGTGCTTGAATGTATGAGCCGGGAGGACGCTGCCTCGCTTCGCATGGTTACACTGGCAGGCGAGAAAGTAACGGATAAAACAATCGCACTCAGCAAATCCGTCAATGACGGTATTGAGCTGATTAATGAATACGGCCCGACGGAGAGCAGTGTTGTCGCGACGATCGAACGCGATCTGCAGCCGGGAGCCCCAATTACGATTGGACGGCCGATCGCTGGAACTGCCATCCGCATCCTTGGTGGGGACGGCGGGCTGGCTCCAATCGGCGCGGCTGGAGAGCTGTGCATCGCAGGCGCAGGCTTGGCTCGCGGATATGTCGGCTTGCCGGAGATGACGGCAGAACGATTCACCGCCGATCCTCTCCAGCCTGGAGAGCGGATGTACCGCACCGGTGATGCCGCGCGCTGGCTGCCTGACGGCCGGATCGAGTATATCGGCCGGATCGATCATCAGGTCAAGGTGCGCGGTTACCGGATCGAGCTTGGCGAGATCGAAGGCGCGCTGCTGCGCCAGCCGGGCGTGAAGGAAACTGTCGTGCTGGCTCGTGATGACGACGGCAGTGGGAAATACTTATGCGCTTATGTAACGGCAGAGCGGGAATTGAATACCGCTGTGCTGAAGGATGAGCTGGCGAAAGTGCTGCCGGAATACATGGTACCGCCGTTTATTATCCAGCTCGCTGGCATGCCGGTGACGCCGAACGGCAAGGTAGACCGGAGGGCGCTGCCTGAACCGGATCGCAATGGCCTCTGGAACGCTTCGGCTTATGTAGCCCCAGCCGGTGAACGCGAACAAATTATGGCCGATATATGGGCAGAGGTGCTGGGAGCGGAGCGCATCGGCACCGGGGATCATTTCTTCCATCTTGGCGGAGATTCCATCAAGGCGATTCAGGTAGCGGCGAGATTGAACAAGTTCGGCCTGCGTCTTGAAATCCGCGACCTGTTCCGCTACCCCACCATCTCGGAGCTGGTTCCGCGCCTCAAGGCAACGGACCGGATTATCGAGCAAGGAGCGGTAACCGGAGAGGTGCCGCTGACGCCGATTCAGAGCTGGTTCTTCGAGAGCCGATTCAGGGATATGCATTACTGGAATCAGTCCGAGCTTATTTACCGCCCGCAAGGCTTCGACGTGGAGCTGCTTCATACTGTATTCCGCAAGCTGACGGAGCATCATGATGCGCTGCGTCTCCGGTATGCGGCAGGTGATGATGATGTCATCAAGGGTTATAACGAGGACATCGAAGGGGAGCATTACTCCCTGGCCGTTATCGACCTTCGCGGCCGGACGGGCGACGAGATCAAGGGGTCCATTCTTGCCGAGGGTACCGCGATTCAAAGCGGTATGGATCTGGCCCATGGACCGCTTGTGAAGCTCGGCCTGTTCCGCACGAATGAGGGCGACCATCTGCTGATTGCGATCCATCATTTGGCTGTAGACGGAGTATCCTGGCGCATCCTGTTCGAGGATCTGGCGGAGGCTTATCGTCAGGCGGAGCAGGGGGAAGCCATCACGCTGCCAGCCAAAACAGACTCCTACCGCTACTGGTCACAGCAGATGGCCGCTTATGCAAGCAGCGATGAGCTGCTGAAGGAAGCCGCGTATTGGCATAAGCTTGGCGGTCTGGACTTTGCTCCGCTGCCTAAGGACAAAGCTGGTGCGGACAATCTCGTGAAGCATATGCGCAGCGTGGAGAGAGAGCTGGCCGCCGAGGCGACGGAGCAGCTGCTCAAGGGAGCCCATGAGGCTTACCGCACGGAGATGAACGATCTGCTGATGGCGGCACTGGCATTGGCGCTCAAGGATTGGAGCAAAGGAAACACCATTGCGGTCAATCTGGAGGGGCATGGCCGCGAAGCGTTCGTGGAAGGGCTGGACATTACACGTACAGTAGGCTGGTTTACGTCCCAGTTCCCTGTCGTTCTGGATATGGAGCAATCGGAGGATTTGGCCTACATCATCAAATCGACGAAGGAAACGCTCCGGAAAATTCCGAACAAGGGCATCGGCTACGGCATTTTGAAATATATGACCGACCGGCTGCGCGACTTGACGCTTCAACCGGAAATCTCCTTTAACTATTTGGGACAATTCGACGGTGATGCGGAAAGTGGCAACGGGATGGAGCCTTCGTCCTATGATGCCGGACTGCCATTCAGCGCCGATTCGCAGCGGCCTGCTGCGCTTGATGTCAGCGGTCTGGTAACGGAAGGCAAGCTGAAGCTGGCGCTGCATTATAATGCGCAGGAATATGAGGCATCGACGGCAGAACGATTGATCGACCGTCTGCAGGAGCGCTTGCTTGCTATTATCGCGCACTGCACGCTCAAAGAAACAACGGAGCTGACGCCAAGCGATCTGGGTGATGATGAATTAACACTGGAGGAGCTCGACAGCCTTCTGGAATCGATTGAATTTTAATGGGGCAGCAGTCTCCGGCAGCCCTTCGCGGCTGCCGGGAGACGACTGCTCCACATAGAGACATTTTACATAACCAGCATGCAAGACCTGTCAAGTCTAAGATTACCCGCAGGGTCATGCGAAAACTTTTTGGAGGTGAATGATGACTAAGGCGGATGCGATTCAAAAGGTTTACCCTCTTACGCCCATGCAGGAAGGAATGCTGTTCCACTCCCTCATGGATCAAACGTCCAGCGCCTACTTCACGCAGATGGAAGCAACGCTGGCCGGAAATGTGGACCCGGAGCTGTTCGAGCAAAGTCTGAATCATATTATCGGAGAATACGACATCCTGCGCACCGTATTTGTGCATCAAAATTTGCAGCGTCCCCGTCAGGTTGTCTTTCATGAACGGAAGACGCGGCTGCATTACGAGGATTTGCGCACAATGGCGGAGGAAGAGCAGCGCAAGCATGTGGAGGATTTCAATGAAGAGAACCGCCGCCGCGGCTTCCAGCTGTCCAAGGATGTGCTGGTTAGAGTCGCTCTGTTCCGCGTAGAGGAACGGACGTACCGGCTGGTGTGGAGCCATCATCACATCCTGCTGGATGGTTGGGGCTTTGGTGTTGTCATCAGCCGCTTGTTCCAGCTGTACGCCGCTCTTAGGAACAATGAGGCGATTCCGCCAAATACGGTCTATCCCTATAGCGAATATGTCAAATGGCTGGAGAAGAGAAGCAAGGAAGATTCGCTGGCCTATTGGAGGAGCATACTGGACGGCTACGAGGCACAAGCATCGCTGCCGGGGCGGCTGAAGGGCGCAGAGGAGAAGGAGTACCGCCAAGAGCAGTGCGAATTCATCATCGACCAGCAAACTACGGAGCAGCTGAGCCGGATGGCGCGGGGCTGCGGAACGACGCTGAACAGCCTGTTCCAGGCAGTCTGGGCAGTTCTCCTGGGCAAATACAATATGGCCGCTGATGTCGTATTCGGTTCGGTTGTCTCCGGACGTCCGTCCGAGGTGCCGGATATTGAAAGCATGGTGGGACTGTTCATCAATGCCGTTCCTGTCCGCGTGAAGATGGAGGGTGTGGAGACCTTTGCACAGCTGCTGTCGCAAATTCATGCGAGCGCAGTCGAGATGGAGGCGCACAGCTATTTGCCGCTGTACGAGGTGCAGAACCAGTCGGAGCTGAAGCAGGCGCTGCTGGACCATATTATTATTTTCGAGAACTATCCGCTGGGCAAGGACGCCGAGGGGCAGAGCGCGGAGGAGGCAATCGGCTTTCAGGCGCATGTAGACCGCGTATTCGAGCAAACGAACTATGACCTTAACGTGGTCGTATCTCCCGGTGACGAGCTGTCCATCAAATTCAGCTATAACAGCAATCGCTTCGATGCCTCCTTTGTCAATCGTGTGGAGGGACATCTTCGCGAACTGTTCGCACAGATTCTGGACAATCCGGCGATTGAGCTGCCCCAGCTGGAAGTCGTTGCGGCAGAAGAGAAGCATCTGCTGACAGAAGGTTTCAACGCCACCAACAAGGATTACGCGGAATCGCCGCTTATCCATGAGCTGTTCGAGAAGCAGGCGGCGTCGACACCGTCCGGAACTGCCGTTATTGGCGCGGGAGGAGAGCTGACTTACAGCGAGCTGAACCGGGAAGCGAACCGGCTCGCATGGACACTGCGCGAGAAGGGCGCGGCTGGCCGCGTCGTGGCAGTGCTGGCAGAGCGGTCATTGGACATGGCCGTAGCGCTGCTTGCTGCGCTCAAGGCTGGCGCGGCTTACGTGCCGATTGATCCGGAATATCCGGAGGAGCGGATCGCTTATTTGCTGGAGGATAGCGGCGCCTGCATCGTACTGGCGGGAACATCATTCCTTTCCCTAACAGAGGGCAAGGGCGTGCTGGCTATCGATTTGGGCGACAGAAGCGCATATGCAGGGAATGACGGGAATCTTCCGCTTCAGACAGGATCGGATGATCTTGCTTATATCATCTATACATCGGGTACGACCGGCAAGCCGAAAGGCGTTATGATCGAGCATCGCAGCATTGCCAATACACTCCTCTGGCGCAAGAGCGAATACGGCTTTGGCCCCGGGGACCGGACGCTGCTGTTCCTGTCGTTCGCTTTCGACGCCTTTGTCAGCACATTCTTCGCACCGCTGATCTCGGGCTCTGCTGTTGTATTCGCCAAGGATGAAGAGGCGAAAGACCCGCAGGCGCTGAAGGCGCTGATCGCCGGGGAGCGGATTACGCATTTCAGCACCGTTCCCGCTATGTTTCAGGCCATTCTGGATGCCATTACCCCAGAGGAGGCCGGGACGCTCAAGGCGGTCACACTGGGAGGGGAAAAGCTGTCCGAGCGTATTGCGGCGCGTGCAGCCGGCATTCATCCCGGTCTTGAACTGGTCAATGAATACGGCCCGACAGAGAACAGTGTCATTACGACCTGTCTGCGCCATATTGAAGACGGCCGTCCTATCACCATCGGCAGCCCGATCGCCAATACGCGGGTTTGGATATTGGGAGCAGACCTGCGCCTGCAGCCGCTCGGCGCAGTCGGCGAGCTGTGCATTTCCGGCACCGGACTTGCCCGCGGCTATTGGAATCGGCCCGAGCTGACGGCGGAGGCCTTTGTGCCGCATCCTTATGCAGAGGGTGAAAGATTGTACCGGACAGGCGATTTGGCCAGGTGGACGGCGGATGGCGAGCTGGAATTCGTCGAGCGTGCCGATCATCAGGTGAAAATTCGCGGCTACCGGATCGAGCTGGGCGAGATCGAGGCGCTGCTGCGCAAGCAGGACGCCATTGAGGAAGCGGTCGTACTGGCGGTTCAGGACGGCTCCGGCACCAAGCAGCTATGCGCTTATGTGACCGTTGCAGAGGGCGGCGCATGGCATGAGGCGGCGCTAAGAGCAGCGCTGCGCGCTGAGCTTCCTGCTTACATGTCTCCAGCGTTTATCATCCGGATGGATGAGCTGCCGCTCACGACGAACGGCAAAATAGACCGCAAAGCGCTCCCGTCGCCGGAGTCCGGCAGCGGGGCGAAGCGGGCCTACACGGCGCCGGGAACTTTGCTGGAAGCGAAGCTTGCGCCGATCTGGCAGGAGATTTTGCAGGTGGAGCGTGTTGGGGTTAAGGATGATTTCTTCGAGCTGGGAGGCCATTCTCTGAAAGCGATGACGCTGGTCACCCGGCTCAAGAAGGAGCTCCAGGCCGAGGTGCCGCTCAAGACGCTGTTCCAGCGGCCGACCATTCGCGCCATTGCCCGCTATATAGAAGGGGATGACGGGGAGTACAGCGACTTTGTCGAGATCTCCCCTGCGGAGCCAAGCGATACATACCCCGTCTCATCGGGACAGCGCCGTATGTACGTTATGGGTCAATTCGAGAATGTCGGCACGGCATACAATATGCCGGACGCGCTGCTGCTGGAGGGTCCGATCCAGCGGGATCGGCTCGCAAGCGCATTTCAGGCGCTCATCGCGCGGCATGAGCCGCTGCGAACCTCCTTCGAAATGGCAGGGGAGGAGCCGGTGCAGCGCATTCACGCTTCCGCCGAGCTTCATATTGAATATATGGAAGCTGCCGGCAGGGAGGAGGCAGACCGGCTGGTAGAGGCATTCATTCGCCCGTTCCAGCTGGACAGTGCTCCCCTCATGCGGGTCGGACTCGTTCGTCTGGAGGAAGAGCAGCATCTGCTGCTGCTGGATCTTCATCATATTATCGCCGATGGCGTATCCATCGGGCTGTTGATTCGGGATATGGCTGCTCTGTATCGCGGCGAGCCGCTACCGGAGCTGGCCATTCAGTACAAGGATTACGCTGTATGGCAATCCGGTGGCGAATATGCGGAACAGGTGAAGAAGGACGAGGCCTTCTGGCTGAAGCAGTTCGCGGACGGTGTGCCGGCTGTGGATCTGCCGACCGATTACAGCCGTCCGCTCGTTCGCGATTTTGCCGGCGCACGCTATGAATTCACTGCCGGAGCGGAGCTGACGCGCGCGCTGCGCGAGCTGTCCGCAACCGAGGGAGCCACCTTGTTTATGGTGCTGCTGGCCGCCTACAATGTGCTGCTGGCCAAATATTCGGGGCAGGAGGACTTTGTCGTAGGCACGCCGTCAGCGGGCAGAGGGCATGACGATGTGCGCGAGATGGCGGGATTGTTCGTCAATACGCTCGCGCTTCGTTCCCGCCCGCGTCCGGAGCTTGCGTTCCGCCAGTTTGTGGCTGAGGTGAAGGAGCATTGTCTGGATGCGTTCGGACATGGCGAGTATCCGTTCGAGGAGCTGGTCGGGAAGCTTGGGCTGACGCGCGATATGAGCCGCAATCCGCTGTTCGACACGATGTTCCTGATGCAGAACATGGACAAGGCGGATCTTTATCTGGAGGACTTGAAGCTGAGCGCTTATCCGCAGTCCAACGATATCGCCAAGTTCGATCTGACCTTCGGCGCAATCGAGCAAGAAGACGAGACGCTGTTGCTGAGCATCGAATATGCAACTGCGCTTTACAGTCCGGCAACCGCCGAACGGTTGGCCCGGCACTACGTCCAGCTGCTGGAGGCGGTCACGGCCGATCCAGCGGCGACGCTGGCAGAGCTGGATATGCTCAATGCGCAAGAGAAGGAGCAGCTGCTGACCGGGTTCAACGACACGGAAGCGGCCTATCCGCAGGATGCGACGCTTGTATCGCTGTTCCAGCAGCAGGCGGTGCTTAGGCCGCAGAGCATTGCCGTTTCATACGATGATATTCGTCTTACGTACGGCGAGCTGAATGCGCGGGCCAATGTACTGGCAAGAAAGCTGCGGGATGAGGCTGGAGTCTGCCGCGATGATCTGGTGGCCATTCTGCTGGATCGTTCCGCCGACATGGTCGTTGCCATGCTGGCTGTTCTGAAGGCGGGCGGCGCTTACGTGCCGATTGATCCGGCCTATCCGGAGGATCGGATCCGCTTCATTATGGAAGACAGCCGCACGAAGGCGGTTCTGACCGCAGAGGCGTATCTGGCATTAGCCGGAACCGGGGCAGGCACTGTTCTCAATCTTGATGAAGGCTCGACCTTCCAGGGCGATACCGGCAATCTTGAGACGGTCAATGAGCCGCATGATCTCGCGTACATTATCTACACATCGGGAACGACCGGCCGTCCCAAGGGCGTTATGATCTCGCACCGGAATGTAGTCCGCTTGCTCATTAACGACCGATTGGCGTTCCGCTTCGACGAGAAGGACGTCTGGACGATGTTCCATTCGTACTGCTTTGATTTCTCGGTATGGGAAATGTACGGCGCGCTGCTGTACGGCGGCCATGTTGTTGTCGTACCGCGCCTTACAGCGCAAAATCCGCAGGATTTCGCCGGCCTGCTGCGCCGCGAGGGAGTTACGGTGCTGAACCAGACGCCAACTGCCTTCTACGCGCTCATTCACGAGGAAACGGGACGGCAGGACAGCGGCTTGGCACTGCGCTACGTCATCTTCGGCGGCGAGGCGCTTAACCCTGCCATGCTGCGACCTTATTACAGCAAATATCCGGGCACGAAATTGATCAACATGTACGGCATTACAGAAACGACCGTTCATGTTACCTATAAAGAAATAACGGAGCAGGAGATCGCTTCTAATGTGAGCAACATCGGCAAGCCGATTCCGACGCTGACCTGCTATATTTTCGATCCGCATGGAAGGCTTGTGCCAATCGGTGTTGCTGGCGAGCTGTATGTAGGCGGAGACGGTGTAGCCCGTGGATACTTGAACCGCGAGGAGCTGACGGCGGAGCGCTTCGTCCCGAATCCGTACAAGCCGGCGGAGCGATTGTACCGCACGGGTGATTTGGCCCGCAGAATGGCCAGCGGCGAGATGGAGTATTTGGGACGAATCGACCATCAAGTCAAAATTCGCGGCCACCGCATTGAGCTGGGTGAGATCGAGACCGTTCTTTTGCGGCATGACAGTGTAAGAGAGACCATCGTGATCGCCCGTGATGACGAGAACGGGGGCGGCAATGCCCTGTGCGCCTATGTGGTGGCCGATGTCGAGCTTACCGTGATGGAGCTTCGCGAATTCACGAAAGCATCGCTGCCGGATTATATGGTTCCGGCGCATTTTATCCAGCTTCAGGGAATGCCGCTCACCTCCAACGGCAAGATTGACCGGCGCGCGCTGCCGGAGCCTGACAGAAGCATGGCTTCGGGGACGGCATACAGCGCACCGCAATCCATCCGCGAGGAGCTGCTTGCGGACATATGGCAGGGTGTGCTGGGTGCCCCGCGTGTCGGCATCGACGATAATTTCTTTGCGCTTGGCGGGGATTCCATCAAAGCGATCCAGGTGGCGGCGCGATTGGGCGCGCACGGGTTAAAGCTGGAGATGAAGGATCTGTTCCAATATCCGACTGTCGGAGAGCTGGCGGCGCGTCTGAAATCCGCTGTCCGCCCTATCGATCAAGGGGCTGTGGAAGGTGAAGCCGCGCTTACGCCGATTCAGCATTGGTTCTTCCAGCAGGGGTATACGGATGCGCATCACTGGAACCAGTCGGTTATGCTGTATAGCCCTGAGAGATTCGATGGGAACGCCCTGCGCCAGGCATTGGACGCTATCGTCCGGCATCATGACGCGCTGCGCTTCGTATTCCGCTCCAGAGAGGACGGAAGCATGGAGGCTTACAATCGCGGACCGGAAGACGGACACCCCTACGGGTTCCATTATGTTGACTTGACCGGGGAGACGGATGATCAATCGGCGCTTGCCCGTCATGCGGAGCAGCTTCAAAGCTCTATTGTGCTGTCCCAGGGACCGCTGCTCCAGACCGCGCACTATCGGACGCGCGAGGGAGACCATCTGCTGCTGATCGCCCATCACCTCGTGATCGACGGCGTATCGTGGCGGATTCTGTTCGAGGATTTGGAGCAGGCCTATGGACAAGCGCTGGGCGGCGAGCCAATCGTGCTGCCGCTCAAAACGGACTCCTTCCTGTACTGGTCAGAGCAGCTGCGCCAATATGCAGCAAGCCCGCTTCTGCTGCGGGAAGCTGACTATTGGCGGGGACTCCAGTCTGCGGGCGCAGGGTCGCTGCCGCGCGACATGGAGGCGGGAAGAGGACGGTTCTCTGATCTGCGCACAGCCGGGTTCGAGCTGTCCCCGGAGGAGACCGATCATATGCTGAAGGAAGCGGGCCGCGCCTATAATACCGAGATCAATGATTTGCTGCTGACCGCGCTCGGCCTTGCTGTCAAGGAATGGTCCGGCATGGAGCGTGTATGCGTCAATCTGGAATCGCATGGACGGGAGCAGATTGCAGAGGCGCTCGACATCTCCCGCACGGTGGGCTGGTTTACATCGCAGTATCCGATTGTGCTGGATATGGGTGCTGCTGCCGGCGATCTGTCACGGCAGATCAAGCTGACCAAAGAACAGCTGCGCGCCGTGCCGAACAAAGGGATCGGCTACGACATTTTGAAATATATGACGCCTAAGGATATGCATGATCTCCGCTTCGAGCTGGAGTCTGATATTTGCTTCAACTACTTGGGTCAGATTGACGGGGATGTGGCGAACGAGACGTTCCGCAGCTCCCACTATGATAACGGCTCTCCGGTAAGCGCAAGCGCCGAGAACAGCTTTGCATGGAATTTCGGGGGCATCGTCGAGGACGGACGCCTTTCGATGAAATGCCACTACAACAGTCTGGCATTCAAGGAAACGACGATGGAACGCTTTATGAATATTTTCCGGTCGCAGCTGACGGCCTTGATTGCTCATTGCGTCGGGCATGGCGATTCGGAGCTGACGCCGAGCGATGTTAGCTCGAAGGGAATCACGATGGATGAGATGGACGATATATTCGAGCTGCTGGGAGAAAAGCTGAACTGAGAAAGCCAATGCCCGACAAGGGTCAAAGAGGTGTGAGATGTCAACGTTTAAGAAGGATCAAGTAAAGGACATGTATTACTTGTCGCCGATGCAGGAAGGGATGCTGTTCCATACCTTGCTGAATGAGGGGGCAACATATTTTGAACAATTGACGGTTCGTATTCATGGCGAGCTGGACATTGCACTGTTCGAGCAGAGCATGAACCGGATTGTTGACCGGTATGACGTGTTTCGGACAACCTTCCTTCATGAGAAGGTGAAGCGTCCTGTTCAGGTGGTGCTCAAGCAGCGCCCGTTCACCATTCGTGTGGAGGATCTGTCCGGCATTGCGAAGGAAGAGCAGGAGAGACAATTGGAGGCGTTCCGGCGTCAGGATCGCGAGGCAGGCTTCGACCTGTCCCGCGACATCCCGACGCGAATGATCGTGTTCCGTCTGGCAGCCCGTGAATATGAAATGATATGGAGCCACCACCACATCCTGATGGATGGATGGTGTCTCGGCATCATTATCAACGAGCTGTTCGGGGTGTATGCCTCACTCAAGAAGGGAGAATCCCCGGTACTCGGCTCGGTATATCCATACAGCGATTACATCAAGTGGCTGGAAGGACAGAACAAGGAAGAAGCGCTGCGCTATTGGGGCGGGCTGCTGGGCGATTATGAGCAGGAGGCAGCACTGCCGCGGCGCGAATCCGTTCCGGCAGGCGGTGACGGCCACTACGAAGGGACGGAGCTGCGGTTCAGCTTCGGAGTGGAGCTGTCCCGCAAGCTGCAGGAGCTGGCGAGCAGCTGCCAGATTACATTGAACACGCTGTTCCAGACCCTATGGGGTGTGCTGCTGCAACGCTACAACCATACAGAGGATATTGTGTTCGGCTCGGTCGTATCCGGCCGCCCTTCCGAGGTTCCCGGCATTGAAACGATGGTGGGACTGTTCATCAACACGATTCCGGTGCGCATACAGGCATCGGGAAGCGAGACGTTCGCGGAGCTGGCCGCTGAGGTACAGCGCCGCGCCGTGCAATCCGAGCGATATGATTATATGCCGCTCTATGAGATTCAGGGCTTGACCGCCTTGAAGCAGGATCTGATCAACCACATTGTCGTGTTCGAGAATTACCCCGTGGAGAAGGAAGTATCCGGCGGGAGCGATGAGGATACGCTTGGCTTCGATGTGGGCGATGTGAGCATGTATGAGCAGACAAGCTACGATCTCAACGTTATGGTGCTGCCGGGAGAGGACTTGACCGTCAAGCTGAACTATAACGCTTTGGTGTACGATACGGATCGGCTTGGAGCGCTGGAGGGGCATCTTCGCACTCTGGCGGAGCAGGTGGCTGCTGATTCTGCCCTTCCAGTGAGAGAAATGCGTCTGGTGACGGAAGAGGAAGAAGGGCAGCTTCAGTCGTTCAACGATACCGCCTGTCCTTATCCGTCCGGGCAAACGATACATGCTCTGTTCGAAGAGCAGGCGGCCCGCACGCCTCATGCTGCAGCCGTTGTGTTTGGTTCTCAGCGCCTGACGTATGACGAATTGAATGGGGAAGCAAACCGGATGGCTCATATGCTGCGGGGACGCGGCGTCGCTCCCGGCAAGACAGTCGGCATTATGAGCGGCCGCTCGCCGGAATATGTGACCGCTGTGCTCGCCGTACTGAAAGCAGGCGGCGCATTCGTGCCGATCGATCCGGAATATCCGGCAGATCGTGTAGCCTACATGCTGGATAACAGCGGGGCAGAGCTGCTTCTGGCAGGCACGGAATTAGCGGGAGCCGCCGTCCCGGCGCTTAGCGCGGGCAATTGCGAGCTGCTGCCGCTTCATCGGGAGCTGTACGCCGGGGAGCCATCGCATAATTTGGCCTCGTCTGCCGGTTCGGGCGACCTGCTGTATGTCATCTATACCTCCGGTACGACCGGCCAGCCCAAAGGGGTTATGCTGGAGCATCGGAATATGGTCAACCTGCTCTCCTGTGTTTTTGCAGATACAGCTGTTCCATACAGCGCAGGGGTGCTGCAATATACAACGATCAGCTTCGATGTCTGCTATCAGGAGATGTTCTCCGCGCTGCTTGCCGGAGGCACGCTCTATCTTATCGATAACGAGACAAAGCGCAGCGTGGAGAAGCTGGCGGCTCTGATCCGCGAGCATTCGATTCCGGTGCTGTTCCTGCCCGTCTCATTCCTCAAATTCATCTTCAACGAGGCGGATTATGTGGCGCTCTTCCCGCCATGCGTCGAGCATATCATTACTGCTGGCGAACAGCTTGTCGTACCGGAGCTGCTGAGAACGTATTTGCGCGAACGGGGAGTAACGCTTCACAATCACTATGGTCCTTCGGAGACACATGTTGTGACAACACTGGCGATGGGGCCTCAGGATGAGATCGCGGAGCTTCCGAATATCGGACGTCCTATCGCGAATACCGGTATTTATATTATGAACAGCGGTCTGCAGCTTCAGCCAGTCGGCATCGTGGGCGAGCTGTTCATTGCCGGGGACAATGTCGGGCGCGGCTATATGGGCAATGATGTCTTGACGGCGGAGAAGTTCATCTCCAATCCGTACCGCTCTGGCGAGCGGATGTACCGTACAGGCGATCTCGCCCGCTGGCTGCCGGATGGCGAGGTGCAATTTCTGGGCCGGATCGATCATCAGGTCAAAATCCGCGGACATCGCATCGAGCTTGGCGAAATCGAATCAAGGCTGCTTAACCACGCCGCCGTAACGGAAGCGGCCGTACTGCCCTTCGATGACGGCAAAGGCGGCAAATATCTGTGTGCCTATTACGCGGCAGGGAACGCGCTGGCTGCGCCTGAACTTCGGGCCTATATGCTTGGCGCGCTGCCGGAGTATATGGTGCCGTCCTATTTCATTCAGCTGCCGGGGCTGCCGCTTACGCCTAATGGCAAGACGGATCGGCGGGCGCTGCCGGAGCCGGACGCCAGCCTTCAAGCGGGTGCGGATTATGTCGCGCCGACGAATGAGCTGGAGGAGACGCTCGCTGCGATATGGGAAGAGATTCTCGGCGTGGCGCGAGTCGGCATGGCCGATAATTTCTTCACGCTCGGCGGACATTCGCTCAAGGCGATGACGCTCATCTCGCGGATGAACAAGCAGTGCAATGCTGAAGTGCCGCTCAAAGTATTGTTCCAGGAGCCGACCATTGCGGCGTTAGCCCGGTATATTGCCGGAGGAGACGGCCAAGGAACGGAGCATGAGAGCATACCGCAGGCGGTCCCCAGCGAAGTCTATCCAGTTTCATCCGCCCAGAAGCGGATGTATGTCCTGAGCGGTCTGAGCGCTGCCGGGACGGGCTACAATATTCCCGGCATCTTCATGCTGGAAGGAGATCCCCATATCTCCCGCCTGGAGCGGGCGCTCCACGAGCTGGTGAATCGTCATGAGTCGTTCCGCACCTCGTTCCACTTGGGGGATGATGGCGAGCCGGTGCAGCGTGTGCATGAATCTGTCAGGTTCAGCGTGAAAGTCAGCGATGCAAGCGGGTTACCGGAAGAGGATCTTGTACCCGAGAAGCTGGCGGAGAGCTTCATTCAGCCGTTTCGCCTGGATGAGGCTCCGCTGCTGCGCGCCGGATTGATCAAGCTGGCTCCGAACCGGCATCTGCTGATGCTGGATATGCATCATATTATTGCAGACGGTGTCTCGCTCAGCATTGTGATGGACGAATTCGCCGCCCTGTACAGGGGCGAGGTGCTGGCTCCGCTGCGTGTGCAGTACAAAGATTTTGCCGTCTGGCAGAATGGCTTAATGGCTTCGGAGACATTCCGCAAGAAGGAAGCCTACTGGCTGGATCAGCTTTCCGGCGATTTGCCGCTGCTGGACATGCCGACCGATTACCCGAGGCCAGCGGTGCGCAGCTTCGCGGGCCATCATCTGTCGATGAAGGTGGAGCCGGAGCTGGCCAGGGAGCTTGAGCGGCTTGCGGCAAGGGAAGGCGCAACATTATACATGGTCATGCTCGCCGCTTATTACGGGCTGCTGTACAAATATACCGGACAAACCGACATCATCGTCGGCACTCCGGTAGCGGGCCGCACGCATTCCGATATGGAGTCTATGGTCGGGATGTTCATCAATACGGTGGCACTGCGCGGAAAGCCTGATGGGGGCAAAACGTTCCGTACTCTGCTGCAGGAAGTAAAAGCTTTGACGCTGCAAGCGTTCGAGCATCAGGATTACCCGTTCGAGGAACTGCCCGCGAAGCTGAACGCTGCCCGCGATCTTGGCCGCAATCCGCTGTTCGACGTGCTGTTCATGGTCCAGAATATGGCCGGAGGCGCCAAGGATCCGCAGGGGCTGGAGCTGGCGCCTTGCGAGTTCGAGAACAATGTGTCCAAGTTCGATCTTACTCTTATGGCGGAGCCATCTGACGAAGGCCTGACGCTCGGGGTTGAATATTGCACGGCACTATTCAAGAAGGACACGATGGAGCGGCTGCTGCGTTATTACACGGAGCTGCTGCGGAATATCGCGGCCCGTCCTGATCTTGCACTGGCTGATATTGGGCTGCTGCCGGCAGAGGATCGTGCACTGCTGCTGGAGCAGTTCAATGATACAGCAGCAGCGTTTCCTGCTGAACGCACGATTCCCGAGCTGTTTGCGGAGCAGGCGGCGCGCGTGCCGGATGCGACGGCAGTCAAGCTGGGCGAAGAGCTGCTGACCTATGCGGAGCTGAATGCAGAAGCCGAGCGTATGGCTGAGGAACTGCGCCGCGCTAATGTAGGAGCCGAATCGATTGTCGGCGTCATGATGGAGCGTTCCGTGGAGATGATTGTCTCCATGCTAGCCATTCTGAAGGCAGGCGGCGCCTATCTGCCCATCGATATCGACTACCCCGCTGACCGGATTCGCTATATTGCGGAGGACAGCGGTACACGGCTTATTGTAACGGGACGGCGGGAGCGCGAGAAGGTTCGCAGTCTGCTGGGACCTGCGATGGCACTGTTCGTTTATGAGGATGGAGCAGCTGAGGGCGTCGTTGAGGGGACTGTCACACATGACCGCGCGAGCGCAAGCTCTGCTGACCTTGCCTATGTAATCTATACCTCAGGAACGACCGGGCTGCCTAAAGGGACGATGCTGGAGCATCGGGGTCTTGCCAATCTGCAGGTCTATTTCCGCGACAGCTACGGGATAACCGAGGGCGACCGGATCGCTCAATTCGCCAGCAGCTCCTTCGATGCTTCCATCTGGGAGACCTTCATGGCGCTGCTGACGGGAGCCAGCCTTCATCTTGTTCCAAAGGCTGCTCTGAACGACTATGGCAGCTTCGAAGCGTTCATGAACGAGGAACGGATTACGGTCATTACGCTGCCGCCGACCTTTGTTGTCCATCTTGAACCCGAGCGGCTGCCTCATCTGCGCCGCCTCATTACAGCCGGTTCGGCGACAACGCGTGAGCTTGTGCAGCGCTGGCTGGGACGCGTCGTGTATGTGAATGCTTACGGTCCGACGGAAACGACGATTTGCGCAACGGCCTGCGAGGTAGAGGAGTCGATGCTGAATGGTTCCGGCTCAGTGCCGATCGGCAGGCCGCTGCCCAATACGGCGATCTATATTGTGGGACGGGATAACGGGCTTCAGCCGATCGGCGTACCCGGCGAGCTATGCGTTGGAGGCGCCGGACTGGCGCGCGGGTACTTGAACCGTCCGGAGCTGACGGCGGAGAAGTTCGTGCCTTGTCCGTTCGCTGACGGCGAGCGGATGTACCGCACAGGCGACTTGGCGCGCTGGCTGCCTGACGGCAGCATTGAATATATGGGCCGCATCGACCACCAGGTCAAAATTCGCGGCTATCGCATTGAGCTTGGCGAGATCGAAGCCTCGATGCTGAAGCATGAGGCTGTGGTGGAAGCCATTGCTTTGGCGCAGCACAACGGGCAGGGCGAGGCCTACCTGTCTGCTTACTATACGGCGGAGGGAGATATCGAGCCTTCCCTGATGCGCCAGCATTTGGCCGCTCTGCTGCCGGGCTTTATGATTCCGGCGCAGCTCATTCGGGTAGGCAGCATGCCGCTCACCTCGAACGGCAAGATCGACCGCCGCGCTCTGCTTGAGCTGGCCGATCCGGATCAGGGAGAGGGCTCGGCATATGTGCCGCCGCGCAGCGCAACGGAGCAGAAGCTTGCAGCAATATGGGGAGAGCTGCTGGGGGCGGAGCGTGTCGGCATCCACGACGATTTCTTCCGGCTGGGCGGACATTCGCTGAAAGCGATGAGCTTGATTGCGAGAATCGCTCAGGCATTCGATGTCAAGCTGGAGCTGGGAGAGCTGTTCCAGCGCCCGACTCTCGGTGCGCTTGCTTCGGCGATTGACCTTGCGGAACGCGAGTCGGCAGCAGCCATTGTACCGCTTCCCGAGCAGCCGCATTATGCGGTATCGGCAGCGCAGCGGCGCATGTACATCATGCATCAATTCGAAGGAAGCGGAACTGGCTATAATATGCCGGGCGCGATGATCATTGAGGGTGAGCTGGATTCGGAACGGCTGCAGAATGCATTCCGTACCATTGTCCGGCGGCATGAGGCGTTCCGCACAACATTTGCTTCTGTTGGCGGCGAGCCTGTGCAGATCATTCACGAGGAGGTCCCCTTTGAGATATCCTACCGGGTCGCGGAGGAAGCGGACATCGACAATATCCTTCGTGAGTTTGTAAGACCATTCGATCTGGAATCTGCTCCACTGCTGCGCATTGGTCTGGCCATGCTGGAGCGGAACCGCTATGTGCTGATGTTCGATATGCATCACATCATTAGTGACGGTGTATCGATGGGGATTATGATCGGCGAGTTTGCCGAGCTGTACGGGGGGCGCGAGCTTCCAGAGCTGACCGTGCAGTATAAAGATTTTGCAGCTTGGCAGAACGGGCTGTTTGCTTCCGGGGAGTATGGACGGATGGAAGCCTACTGGTGCGGACAATTCGCGGACGGTGTTCCGCAATTGACGCTGCCGACGGATTATCCGCGGCCTGAGAAGCGCAGCTTCGAGGGGGATTCGATTACTTTTGCCGGGGATTCAGCATTGAAGCAGGCGCTGTACAAGCTGGCCGAGGACACGGGTACTACGCTGTTCATGGTGCTGCTGGCCGCCTATAATGTACTGCTCTCGAAATATGCCGGACAAGAGGATATCGTCATCGGAGCTCCTGTCGCCGGACGGCCTCATGCCGACCTTGAGCATGTGATGGGCATGTTCGTCAATACGCTGGCGCTCCGCAATTTCCCGCAGGGAGAGATGACTTTCTCGGCATTTCTGGCAGATGTAAAGGAGCGGACGCTCGGAGCTTTCCAATATCAGGATTATCCGCTTGAGCAGCTGACGGCGAAGCTTGGCCTGCAGCGCGACTTGAGCCGCAATCCACTGTTCGATACCGTCTTCAGTCTGCAAAATATTCAAAATGATGCAGAGGAAATCGACGGCCTGCAGTTCATGCCTTATGAATCGGGCAGCTCCATCGCGAAGTTCGATTTGACCCTGTCGGCGGTCGAGGAGGATGAGGGCTTCAGATTCTGCTTCGAATATGCAACGTCGCTGTTCAAGAGAGAGACGGTTGACCGGCTGGCGCAGGATTTTCTGAAGGTGCTGGAAGCGGCTGCGAAGGATCATTCCGTCTGTATCGCTGATATTGCAATGATCGAGGCCGGGCATCTCGACAATGTGCTGGACGAAGATATGCAGTTCCATTTCTGATTTGGTTAGGAGAGACCGCAATGATTGATAAATACTCGCAACAAATGCTGCTGTCCAGTGGCCGCTACGAGAAAGAAAAGCAATACTGGGCGCAAAAGCTGCATGACGGCTCCGGCATGAGCGAGTTTCCGCGCGTTATCGCGCGCGGAGGCTCGGCCTCAGCCGATAAGCCGAGCGGGAACAACTTGAATCCAGACTATGAGGTATATACCGGCACGTTGGACGCTGCCGTAACCGGCAAGCTGATGAACGCCGCGAGATCGGGCCATGCCATGTTTATGCTGCTGCTCTCCGGTGTCAGCTATTTGATGCACCGCTACACTTCGGGGGACGATGCCCGGATCGGAGTTCCGGTGTTCAAGCAAAGCAAGGACGCCTCGGAGCTGATCAATACGCTGCTGGTCATTCGGACTGAATATGCGGCGAGCCATGGCTTTCGCCAGTGGGCAGGCGTTGTCCGGCAAGCTGTAACAGAGGCGAACGAAAATCAGAATGTGCCCTTCCTGGCACTGGCTCAGTACGCGCAAATTGCCATAGCTGAGGATGGGACGGCAGAGGTGCCGACGATGGTAATGCTGGAAGGCGTTCATGATGCGAGCTATGTGGCCCATATCCGCTCCAGCCTGTCCTTTGTGTTCACCCTGGACGGCGATCGTGTCGATGTCGCCATCCGCTATGATGCCAACCGGTACAGCGATGCCTCGATCGCTTCGCTAGCCTATCATCTGGAGAGCGTATTGCGCGCTATCGAATGTCCGGATGAACCGCTCGCCTCTCTCGGCCTGCTGGCTCCAGAGGAACGTACCCTTCTGCTGGAAACGTTCAACAACACAGCCCGCAGCCTGCCGCAGGGAGAGACGCTTCACGGGCTGTTCGAGGCGCAGGTTCGCAGATCGCCGGAGCAGCCGGCTGTACGGCTGGGAGCGGAGATGCTGACGTATCGCGAGCTGAACGCGCGCGCCAATCGGCTGGCACGCACGCTTCGCGCTCGCGGGGCAGCGCCCGATACAGTCGTTGCAGTCGTTGCTGAACGCTCGACGGCTATGATTGTGGCGCTGCTCGCCGTTATGAAGGCGGGGGCTGCCTATCTGCCTGTCGATCCGGCCTATCCCGAGGAACGGATCGCGTATCTGCTGGAGGACAGCCGCGCAGGCCTGGTGCTGGCGCAGGGGGGCCATCAGACAGCTGCCCAGACAGCCACCGAGACAGCTATTCAGGCAGCTGTCCAAGCAGGAAAAGCTTATATCGATCTGGATGATGAAGCCTCTTATGATGAGGACGATTCCGATCCGGATTTCGTTGCGGGTTCGCATCATTTGGCATATATCATTTATACCTCCGGCACGACCGGATTGCCCAAAGGCGTTATGGTGGAGCACCGCGGGGCCGTCAACTCCATTCAATGGCGCGCTGCGGAATATGCGCTGACAGAGCAGGATGTTGTGCTGCAGCTGTTCTCCTTCTCCTTCGACGGCTTTGTGACCAGCTTCTTCACCCCTATCGTCTGCGGGGCGACCGTCCAGCTGCTGACCGAGGACGAGTCCAAGGATCCGCTGGCGATCAGAAGGCATATTGCCGCTTGCGGCGTGACGCATTTTATTTGTGTGCCGAGTCTGTACGGCGCTGTAATCGAAGGGATGCCGCCGCAAGAGGCGCGGTCGCTCCGAATCGTGACAGTGGCGGGCGAGAGGATAACGGATTCGCTGATCGCCCGAAGCAAGACGCTTGCACCGCAAGCGGAGCTGGTCAACGAATACGGCCCTACAGAAACGAGTGTCGTGGCTACCTTTTGCCGCAATTTGCGCAGTGAGGAGCCAGTAACCATCGGCGGTCCGATTGCGAACACGCGCATCTACATTGTCAATGAACATATGCAGCTCATGCCCGCAGGTGTTCCCGGCGAGCTGTGTGTAGCCGGAGCCGGACTGGCAAGGGGCTATTGGATGAGGCCGGAGCTGACGGCGGACAAATTCGTTGCCTGTCCGTTCGAGCCGGGACAGAGGATGTACCGCACAGGCGACATGGCCCGCTGGCTGCCGGATGGCACGATCGATTATATGGACCGGATCGACCATCAGGTCAAAATCCGCGGCTACCGCATCGAGCTTGGCGAGATTGAGGCCGCTATTCTGCGGCTGCAGACCGTCAAGGAAGCAGTCGTCATCGCAGGCGACGATGCCCACGGAGGGAAGATGCTGTGCGCGTATATTACCGCCGATGACGAAACGGCGCTTATCGATGTCAGGGAGCGGCTCGTATCCGAGCTTCCTGCCTATATGGTGCCGAGGCATATCATTCAGCTGGAGCGCATGCCGCGTCTGCCCAATGGCAAGCTGGACCGCAAGGCGCTGCCGGAGCCGGATGAAACGACGCTTGGAGCTCAAGAAGCAGCATACGAAGCGCCTTCGGATGAAACGGAGGAGCGGCTGTGTGCGATCTGGCAGGAGCTGCTGGGTGCTCAGCGAATCGGCATCAGGGATCATTTTTTCAATCGGGGCGGCCATTCACTAACAGCAATGATGCTGCTATCGCAAATACATAAAGCATTCGGCGTCGAGGTTCCGCTTCGCGTCGTATTCGAATCACCGACTGTAGCGGATATCGCGTCCTATATCAGGGAGCAAGGCGATGGGCAAGGCAGCGCATTCGCGGCGATGGAGCCGGTACCCGCAAGACCCTACTATCCGGTTTCATCCGCACAGAAACGGATGTTCGTCGTCAGCTCTCTGGAAGGCTCCGGTACAAGCTATAATTTGCCGGGTGTCATGATGGTCGAGGGAGAGCTGGACGTTGCGCGGCTGCGGGAAGCTTTCCGCCAATTAGTCGCGCGGCACGAGACGCTGCGCACCTCCTTCGCATCGGTGGAGGGAGAGCCTGTTCAGTTCGTGGAGAAGGACATCGCATTCGATGTTCCCTATTCGGAATCGCTTGGTGCATCGGAATCGGAAGTGGATGCGCTGGCGGACGCGTTCGTCCGTCCGTTCGATCTACAGCAGGCGCCGCTGTTCCGGGCGGAAATGGTGAAGCTTGGCGCAGGCAGGCATTTGCTTCTCTATGATATGCACCACATCATTTCTGACGGGGTGTCCGCAGGCATACTCGTACGGGAATTAGTGGCGCTCTATCAAGGCGACGAGCTGGCGCCGCTGCGCGTGCAATACAAGGATTATGCGGTATGGCAGCAGGAGCGCCTCGGCTCCGAGGTGATGCAGCGGCAGGAGCAGTATTGGCTGAACCGGTTCTCCGGATCGCTGCCGGTGCTGGATTTGCCGTCTGACTTTCCGCGCCCGACGGTGCAAAGCTTCGAGGGCGGCGTCATGTCGCGGCAAGCAAGCCGCTTGCTGCTGGACCGGCTTCAAACGCTCGCGAAGGGAACAGGCACAACGCTCTACATGGTGCTGCTTGCAGCCTATAACGTCATGCTGGCCAAATATTCGGGCAAGGAAGATGTCGTTGTCGGTTCTCCGACAGCAGGCCGCCAGCATGCCGATACCGAACCGATGATCGGCATGTTCGTTGGAACGCTGGCGCTGCGCAATCGGCCGGAGGGCGGCAGAATGTTCACCGATTTCCTGCAGGAAGTGAAGGAAACTACGCTTGAGGCGTTCGAGAATGGCGGATATCCGTTCGAATCGCTGATCGAGAAGCTGAAGCTGCAGCGGGACATCAGCCGCAATCCGCTGTTTGATACGATGTTTATTCTCCAGAATATGAATCTGGATTCGCCGGAGCTGCCTGGGCTGAGCTTCGCTCCAGTGGCATCGGAATCCCGCGTGTCCAAGTTCGATCTATCGTTTCAGGCGATGGAAGCGGAGGAAGGACTGCTGCTTAGCGTGGAATACAGCTCGGCTCTGTATCGTGAGGATACGATTGAGCGGCTGATCGGCCATTATATTCAAATCTTGCATGTAATTGCGGATGAACCGGCTGTTCAGATCCGGGATATCGCGATGATTACGGAAGACGAGCAGGAGCAGATCGTGGCTCTCTTCAATGACACGCGAACGGATTATCCGCGGGATGCCTCTATTGCCGCACTGTTCCGGCAGCAGGCGGAGCTTGCGCCGAATCATCCCGCTCTTACGCACCGCGGACGGACGCTGACCTATCGCGAGCTTGATTCCCGCGCTAATGCTTTGGCGCATGCGCTGCAGGAGCGGGGAATCCGCATCGGCGATGCTGTAGGCATCTATGCGGAACGGTCGCTTGAACTCGTAGTCGGCATTATGGGGATTCTGAAGGCGGGCGCTGCATTTGTGACCATCGACCCTTCCTTCCCCGAGGAGCGGTTGCGGCATATGCTGGAGGATAGCGCGGCTACAGTTTGCCTGAAGTTCGAGGCAGAGCCGCCTGCTGGCCTGGGAGTTTCCTGGCTTGATCTGGGCGATGAGTCGCTTGCAGCCGGAGAAGCTGCTGACCCGGGACTCGATATTGCGCCGAATGATCTCGCTTATTATATGTACACATCCGGCTCGACCGGCAAGCCGAAGGGGGTCATGGTGGAGCAGCGCAACGTCATCCGCCTTGTGAAGGAGACGAATTACGTCAGCTTCGATGCGGACGACCGCTTGTTGCTCACGGGCTCTGTCAGCTTCGATGCTATCATCTATGAAATATTCGGCGTGCTGTTGAACGGATTGACCCTCCATGTCGTGGACAAGGACGTTCTGCTGAACGCGGACATGCTTGCCGATTATATCCGCGACCATAAGATTACGCAGCTGTGGCTGACTACTTCGCTGTTCAACGGGCTGTCGGAGTATCGACCGGAGATGTTCGCTGGCATAAGGCAGCTCATTGTCGGCGGGGAGGCTCTTTCGCCGAGCCATGTTAACCGGGTGCGCCGCAGCTGTGGCGACATCATTATTAATGGCTACGGTCCTACCGAGAATACGACGTTCTCGCTTACCTATCCGGTTGTTTGCGATTATGACGCGCCGATTCCAATCGGACGTCCTGTCAGCAATTCTACTGTATATGTGGTCGATGAAGCGGGATACTTGCAGCCAATCGGCGTACCGGGCGAGCTTGTTGTCGGCGGGGATGGCGTCAGCAGAGGATATGCGAATCTGCCGGAAATGACGGCGGAGAAATTCGTGGAGAATCCTTTCGCTCCGGGGGAGAGAATGTACAAAACCGGCGATCTCGGCCGCTGGCGTCATGACGGCACCATCGAATATTTGGGCCGGATCGACCAGCAGGTCAAAATTCGCGGCTACCGGATCGAGCTTGGAGAGATCGAAGCGGCGATTCTGCAGCAGCCAGGCATCAAGGAAGTCTGTGTTCTTGCCAAAGAGGACCGCAGCGGGCAAAAGACGCTGTGCGCTTACTATGTCTGTGATGCTGCGCAGGAGGAGACGGGACTGCGTCACGCTCTGGCGCGCGAGCTGCCCTCCTACATGATTCCGCAATATTTTACCGGGATGGACCGGCTCCCACTGACGACCAATGGCAAAATAGACCGCCGTGCGCTGCCGGAGCCGGATTGGACGGCAATGTCCCAAGGGGCGGAGTATACAGCTCCCCGTACAGACACGGAAAAGGAACTCGCAGCGATATGGGCCGATGTGCTGGGCGTGGAAGCTGTCGGCGTGTACGACGATTTCTTTGCGCTTGGGGGCCATTCGTTGAAGGCTATGACGCTGATTGCCCGGATGAAGGGGCAGTTCAGTGTGGATGTGCCGCTGCGCAAGCTGTTCGAGTCGCCGACGGTGGAGGCGCTTGCCGCCTATATCGAGGTTGCGGAGGAAGCTGGAGCGGAGACGATTGAGCCTGCCCCGGAGCAGGAGTATTATCCGCTGTCGCCTGCGCAGAAACGGCTGTTCGTTCTTAGCCGGTTCGAGGGAGCTGGCATCAGCTATAATCTGCCTCGCATCATGACAATTGAGGGAGCGCTCGACAAGGAGCGCCTTCAGCAAGCCTTCCTTGGGCTGATAGCTCGTCATGAAGCGCTGCGCACCTCCTTCAGCCTCGTTGACAGCGAGCCTGTTCAGCGTATTGTGCCGCTAGAGGACATCGCATTTGCGATTGATCTGCGCAAAGCGGCTGAAGAGGAAGTGGCGGACATGGTGGACGCTTTTATTCGCCCCTTCCAGCTGGAGCAAGCGCCGCTGCTCAGGGTGGAGTTGATCCAGCTGTCGGCTGAGAGGCATGTGCTGCTGTGCGATATGCACCACATTATCGCAGATGGCGTATCGATGAGCATTTTCATGAAGGAATTCGTGGAGCTGTACGAGGGCGCTGAGCTGACGCCGCTGCGCATTCAATACAAGGATTACGCGGTATGGCTGAACAGTGAAGCCGGACTGGCCGCGATGGGCCGCAAGGAAGCCTTCTGGCTGGATGCCTTCGCCGAGGAAGTGCCGCTGCTGGCGCTCCCGACCGATTACCCGCGTCCGGCAGTTCAGAGCTTCAAGGGAGCGACCTTTGCGGTAGGATCGGGCAGCGGGCTGAAGGCGGCCTTGAATGAAGCCGCGGCAGCGAGCGGTGCTACCCTGTTCATGGTGCTGCTGGCCGCTTACAACGTGCTGCTTCATAAATACAGCGGACAGGATGATATCGTCGTGGGTACGCCGGTTGCCGGACGGACGCATTCGGAGGTAACACCCGTCATCGGGATGTTCGTGAACACCCTTGCACTGAGAGGACGGCCAGAGCGGACGAAGACGTTCCGGCAGCTGTTGGACGAAGTGAAAACAACGACGCTGGGTGCGTTCGACAATCAGAGCTATCCGTTCGATTCGCTGGTGGAGAAGCTGAATCTGCCGCGTGACCTGAGCCGCAATCCGCTGTTCGATACAATGTTCAGCCTGCAAAATATCGATATGGATGCCGGAGAGATGACAGGACTTAATATCGAGCCGTTCCAGTTCGAAGGCGGCGCGGCCAAATTCGACCTGTCGCTGGAAGCGACGGAAACGGAAGAGGAGCTGGTCATCAGCTTCGAGTACGGCACGGCACTGTTCCACCACGATACAGTAAGCCGGATGGCGCAGCATTACTTGAATATTTTGCGCGAGATTGCCGACAATCCCGATACACTGCTCTCCGAGATCGAGCTGCTGACACCGGAAGAGAAGACGCGTGTTGCAGAGAGTTTCAATGCTACGGCTGCTGATTACCCGGCAGATGCGACGCTGCATGGCATGATTGAAGCACAAGCGGCAAGGACGCCAGAGGCGGTGGCAGTCATTGACGGCAGCCGCAGGCTGACGTACGGCGAGCTCAATACAGGGGCGAACCGGCTTGCGGCAAGGCTTCGCGCCAGAGGCGTGGGACCTGACCGAATTGTGCCGCTCATGCTGGAGCGCGCGTCCGAGATGATCATCGGCATTCTGGCGATTCAGAAGGCGGGCGGTGCTTATCTGCCGATTGACCCCGAGTTCCCGGAGGATCGGATTGCGTACATGCTGGAGGATTCGGAGGCTAACTGGCTGCTGACGCAAACGAAGTTTGTGGCGAAGGCGCGCGGACTGTTCGGCGGGGATCTGATCGATCTGGACGATCCAGCCGTGTATGCGGATGGTAACGGCGCCAATCTGCCCCCTATCGCCGGGCCCCGCAATCTGGCTTATGTGATCTACACTTCGGGCTCTACGGGACAGCCCAAAGGTGTCATGATCGAGCATCGTGCAGCGGTCAACCGGATTCATTGGATGGATCGGGCGTATCCGCTGGGAGCGTCTGACGTTATTTTGCAGAAGACGCCTTATACGTTCGATGTTTCGGTCTGGGAGCTGTTCTGGTTCGGCTTTGCGGGAGCGAAGATGTGCTTCCTGAAGCCGGGCGGCGAGAAGAATCCGGAGGAAATCGTGGAGGAAATTCAGCGCAGCGGCGTAACGACGATGCACTTCGTTCCTTCTATGCTGAGCATATTCCTCGATTATATAGAAGGCTCTCCGCAGAGGGAGCGAATTACCAGCCTGCGGCATGTGTTCGCCAGCGGAGAGGCGCTGCAGCTTGCCCAGGTGAAGCGGTTCAATGCCGAGATCTACAGCCGCTGCGGGGCGAAGCTGATTAATCTGTATGGACCGACCGAGGCTGCGGTAGACGTCTCGTTCTATGATTGCTCAGCGAATGAGGCTGCTGGCAGCGTGCCGATCGGGAAGCCGATTGACAATATTCAGCTGTATGTGCTGGATGAGGCTTTCCGTCTGCAGCCGATCGGCGTACCGGGAGAGCTATGCATAGCAGGCACGGGTCTGGCTCGCGGCTATGTCAATAAGCCCGAACTGACCGCAGAGAAATTTGTAGATAATCCGTACACGGCCGGGACGAAAATGTACCGCACCGGCGACCTCGCCCGCTGGCTGCCGGACGGTAATATTGAATATCTCGGACGGCTGGACTTTCAAGTCAAAATCCGCGGCTACCGGATCGAGCTGGGCGAGATCGAAACGGTGCTGCTGAAGCATGAGGCCATTCGTGAAACAGTCGTCGTCGCTCTTCCGGACGAGGCGGGCGGGCACTTCCTGTGTGCATACTTTACAGCTGACGCATCGCTTCATGTGACAGCGCTTCGCGAGCATCTCGGGGGCGATCTGCCGTCTTATATGATTCCGTCGCAGTTCGTTCAACTGGAGGGCATGCCGCTGTCGCCGAATGGCAAAATCAACCGGAAGGCGCTGCCCAAGCCGGATGGCATGCTGGCAACGGGCACACCGTATGTCGCGCCGCGCACGCCTACAGAGGAGCGCCTCGCCGCGATCTGGCAGGAAACGCTGGGTGCCGGAGAGATCGGCATGCTGGACAGCTTCTTCACGCTCGGCGGGCACTCGCTCAAGGCGATGACGCTCATTGCCGCGATGCACAAGAGCTGCGGGGTAGAGTTGCCGCTGCGGCTGCTGTTCGAGACGCCGACGATTGAAGCGGCTGCCCGATATATCGATGAGCAGGGACGGGGCGTGTATCAGTCCATTGTCCCTGCGGCAGAGCAGGAGCTGTATGCCGTATCCTCCGCTCAGAAACGGATGTATCTTCTGGATTTGTTCGAAGGAGAAGGCAAGGGACTCGCCTACAACATGCCGTCGGCCGTTATTCTGGAAGGCCGCATGGATGCGGGAAGGTTCGAGAAGGCGCTGCAAGCGCTTGTTGCCCGTCATGAGGTGCTGCGAACCTCGTTCCACCGTGTGAACGGCGAACCGATGCAGCGCGTGCATGAAACGGCGGCATTCACCTTGGAGCAGCTTGAGGCGGACTCAGAGGATCATGCGGGACAATTGCTCGAAGAATGGTTCCAGCCGTTCGATCTGGCATCAGCGCCGCTGCTGCGGGCTGTGTTGATCCGTATTGCGGATCACAGACATCTGTTCGCGCATGATACGCACCATATCATTTCTGACGGGGTGTCAGGTTCTATCTTCATGGAGGAGCTGATCGCCCTGTATGAAGGGGAGCCGCTTCCGGAGAGAACGCTGCACTACAAGGATTTTGCATTATGGCAGAACGAGTGGATGGCTGGCGAAGCCTTCCTCCGGCAAGAGCAGTTTTGGCTGGGCAAGCTGGGCGATGGAGACCTTCCGGTGCTTGAGCTGCCAGCAGATTATCAGCGTCCGGCAGTGAAGAGCTTCGCAGGTGCGGTAGTTGACTTCGAGGCCGATCCAGGGCTGGCTGCTGGGCTGGAAGCATTGGCGAGAGATGCCGGAGCTACTCTGTACATGGTGCTGCTGGCCGCCTACAAGGTGCTGCTGCACAAATACAGCGGACAGGAGGACGTCATCGTCGGCTCGCCGATTGCCGGCCGCTCGCATGCCGATACTGCGGGGATGCTGGGCATGTTCGTCAATTCGCTGGCAATCCGCAGCTCGCTTGACGCGGACCGCTCCTTCAAGGAAACTGTGTCGGAAGTGAAGAGCAATGCACTCGCTGCGATGGAGAAAGGGGATTACCCATTCGAGCTGCTTGTCGAGAAGCTCCAGCTGACTCGCGATTTGAGCCGCAATCCTGTGTTCGATACTGTGCTCGTTTGGCAAAACGGGGATTCACCGGACAGTGCCGATACCGCTGGCGCGAATGCTGCGAGCCTGAGCTCCGCCGCTAATGAGAATGACCTGAATGTCATGCCGTTCGGACAGGAGCACAGCATCGCGAAGTTCGATATTTCCTTGATTGCTGCGCCAAGCGGCGAAGGAAGCCTCCGTCTCAGCCTGGAATACTGCACGGACTTGTTCCGGGAGGAAACCATCCGCCGTATGTCGCAGCATTTCCTTCGCATTCTGGAGGAGGCCGTACAAGCGCCGGAGAGAGCGATCGGTCTGATTGCGCTGATGACGGAGACGGAGCAGGCGGAGCTGACGAGGTTTAACGACACGGGACGCGAGCTTGCCGGCTCCAGCCTGCTGCACGGGCTGTTCCAGGAGCAGGCAGAGCGGCTGCCGGAGCAGCCGGCAATCGTACAGGGCAAAGCAACGCTCACTTACGGGCAGCTGAACGCGAAGACGAATCAGTTGGCGCGCAAGATTCGCAGCCTCGGTGTCGGCAGTGGCGATATCGTTGCTGTCGTGGCCGACCGGACACCGGAAATGGTGATCGGCATGATCGGCATTATGAAGGCCGGAGCCGCTTACCTGCCTATCGATCCGGATTATCCGGGCGAACGGATTCATTATTTGCTGGAGGACAGCAGCACATCGCTCTTGGTCGCAAGAGGGAGCGGGCTGCCGGAGCCGCTCCGTGCATTTGGCGGGAGGGTGCTGAATCTGGAGGACGGCAGCAGCTACGCGGCCGATGACTCCAAGCCGGATTGGAACGTCGAGCCTGGCGATCCCGCTTATATCATCTACACCTCCGGAACGACGGGCAAGCCCAAGGGTGTTGTGGTCGAGCACGGCAGCATCAGCAATACGGTGAAGTGGCGGCGGGACGAGTTCGCATTCGGCCCTCATGACAGAGCACTTCAGGTGATCTCGTTTGCATTCGACGCCTCTGTACTGAGTCTGTTCACGCCGCTGGCCTCCGGTGCCGCCAGCTATATAGCGCCATTGGAGGAAGCGAAGGATCCGGTTGCGTTGAGGCGGATTGTCGCTGATTACGGAATCACGCATCTGACGAGCGTGCCGAATTTGTTCAGCACGATTATCCATCTGCTGGAGCCTCACGAGGCGGCGTCCCTCAGGAGCGTCATCCTCGGCGGTGAGCCGCTCCCAAGCGGCCTGGCCGCGGCGGCGAAGAGCAAGAATGCGGCGGTTGAGCTGGTGAACGAGTACGGACCGACGGAGGGCAGTGTCACCTCTACCTTTATGCGCGGCATTGAACCGGAGAGCAGCATTACGATCGGCGGTCCGATCGCCAATATGCAGGTATTCATCGTGAACGAACGGCTTCAATTGCAGCCTGTCGGAGTGAGAGGCGAGCTCTGTATTGCGGGCGCCGGTCTGGCGCGAGGGTATTGGAACCAGCCGGAGCTGACGGCGGAGAAGTTCGTGCCGTGTCCGTTCCTGCCGGGCGAGCGCATGTATCGCACTGGCGATGCTGCACGCTGGCTGCCTGGCGGCATGATTGAATACGCCGGACGGATCGACCAGCAGGTGAAGGTGCGCGGCTACCGGATCGAGCTGTCCGAGATCGAGGCTGTGCTGCTCCGGGCACCGGGCATTCGCGAGGCGACTGTACAGGCCCTGGATGATGCGCAAGGGCATAAGTTCTTGTGCGCTTATGTCGCAGCAGATAACGAAGAAGCGATCAGAGCGGTCAAGGCAAGCGCAGCAGATGAGCTGCCTGCCTACATGCTGCCGGCGCATTTCGTGGCATTGCCCAAGCTGCCGGTCACGCCGAACGGCAAGATCGATACGAGAGCGCTGCCGATGCCGGATATGAATGTGGTCCGCGCGGAATATGCAGCGCCGCGCAATGATGAGGAGACCCGGCTCGTTGCCATTTGGGAGGAGCTGCTTGGGGTGATACCTGTCGGCATCCACGACAACTTCTTCGAGATCGGCGGCAACTCGCTGAAGGCGACAATACTGACAGCGCAAATTTTCGAGAAGCTCAGTGTCGAGATACCGTTCATTACGATATTCCAGCATCCGACAATCGCGGAGCTGACAAGCTTCATTGCCCGTCATCGCATCGAGCGGAGCGGGGATCGCCCTGTAACGCTGCTTAACCGCCCGGCTTCAGTGAAGCGGACGATCTTCTGTTTCCCGCCTGTAGCAGGCTATGGCTTCGTTTATCAGGAGCTGGCTGTATTGCTGGAGGAAGCGGGCGTTGCAGTGTACGGCTTTGACTTTATTCAAGACGATGACCGCATCCAGAAGTATGTTGATCATATCCGGACGCTTCAGCCGGAAGGGCCTTATCGGCTTCTGGGGTACTCGGCAGGGGGCAATCTCGCCTTCGGCATTGCCCGGGAGCTCGAAGCGGCGGGCTGCCATGTATCCGATCTGATTATGCTGGATGCGGAGCCCAAGAAGAAGACGACCAATCAGACTGCGCAGCAGATGCAGGACGAGGTCGGCAAGATGATTGAGGAGGAAGGCGCCGGAGCGCAATATGGCGTCTACCTGCAGAATGAAACGGTGCGCAATACGATCGCCAACCATATGATCGGTTATGTTGCTTTCCTGAACGAGCTCGACAACAAGGGCAAGGTCGGGGCCGATATCCATTTCATTGAATCGGAAGGCAAAGGCTTGAATCTGCTTCAGCGGCAGTTGAGCTGGAGCAAGCATACGACCGGAAAGCAAATCAAATACAAGGGCGCCGGACCGCATGAGGATATGCTGGAGCCAGCGCATCTGAAGGCGAACGCAGAATTGATCCGGGGACTGCTGTGTTGACCGGGAAAGGAGAAACATCTTGATTAAGCTGGCAAAATATATGAAACCTTACGCCCTGTGGATACTGCTCAGCATTGTGGCATCTCTGGTCGTCGCGGCCATCGACATCTGGCTCGGCTTGTTCATCGAAGAGCTTGTCGAGGACGCAACCGGAGGGCTTGCCATCAGCATGGAAGATACGTTCTCTCTGCTTGCTGTGCTTACCGTTGCCGGCGCTGCGGCCAGCTATGCGACCAAATATGCTCTGACCCGGTTCAGCGCCTCCGCTCTGCGCGACATCCGGCGGGATCTGGTGAGCCACTTGGAGCGAGCGGAGGTATCCGCGCTTGAGAGCCGCCATTCCGGCGATCTGGTGTCACGTCTGACGAATGATGCGATGGTCATCCAGAATTTCTTCAAGATGCATTTCGCCAATCTGTTCTACATGCCGGTCGTATTCGTCAGCGCGTTGACGGTGCTGCTGCTGACCAACTGGAAGCTGGTGGTGTTCAGCCTGCTGCTGCTCCCGGTAGCGATTCTGATTACGTCTGTGCTCATCTTCCCGATGAACAAAATGTCGGAGCAGCTGCAGAAGCATCTGGGCTCCGCAAATGCTATCGCTCAGGATACGCTTGGCGGCATCCCTATGCTGAAGGCGTTCAACATGTTCAGAGCGATGTCGGGCAAATATCGCGCCGCGATGGGGCTTGTGCTCAAGACAAGCCTGCAGGTGGAGAAAAGGCGTGCGCTCATCGCACCCGTCAGCCTGCTGCTGCTGTCGAGCCCGATTATTTTCAGCGTAACGTATGGCGGCTATCTGATCAGAGAAGGGGAGCTGACTGCGGGAGGGATGATTCTCTTCCTCTATCTGCTTAACTTCCTGATGCAGCCGCTCTCCATGGCGCCGATTCTGTCCGCGCAGGTTCAGGAGGTGAAGGGTGCCGCGAAGCGGTTGTTCGAGATTCTTGAGCTGCCGCTGGAGCCTTCGGGCCGTGGGGAGCTTGCTCTCCGCAATGAGGGGCCGCCGCTTGTGCTTGATGGCGTCTCCTTCTCCTACGGGGGCACGTCCAATGTGCTCTCGGATATCAGCTTTGAGCTGCCCCATCGTCAAACGGTTGCGTTGGTAGGGCCGAGCGGCAGCGGCAAAAGCACGATACTGAAGCTGATTTGCGGCTTTTACGGAATGGAAGTGAATGCGGATGGGACCGCCGTTATGCCGAATGCGGCGAGTGACGGGAGCGGACAAGCGGACGCTTCTGCAGCCGCTGATGAAGGCAATGCGGGAGAAGCGCGCCCCCGTCTATCCGGCACCATTCGGGTGCTTGGCCACCCGCTAGCCGAGTGGGACCCGCTTTCCCTGCGAGACAGGCTGTCGCTTGTCTCACAGGATACCTATCTGTTCCCGGTAAGTGTCGCGGACAATATCGGGTACGGACGTCCGGGCGCAAGCCGGGAGCAGGTGCTTGAAGCAGCACGGGCCGCGGGTGCGCATGAATTTATTATGGAGCTGCCGGATGGCTATGAGACGCTGCTCGGCGAACGCGGCGCGAGGCTGTCCGGCGGACAGCGGCAGCGCATCGCAATCGCCCGCGCCATGCTCAAGCGTGCGCCGATCCTGCTGCTGGACGAAGCGACATCGGCGCTGGATACGCAGTCCGAGGCGCTCGTTCAGGAAGCGCTGGAGCGGATCATGCAGGACAGCACGGTGCTCGTGGTCGCGCACCGGCTTTCAACCATTAAAGATGCCGATCTTGTGCTGGTGCTGCAGGATGGGGAGATTGTGGAGCGGGGAACGCATGACGGGCTGCTGGAGCGCAACGGCTTGTATAAGAAGCTGTACTTGAAGCAATTCGCGCCTGGCGCCGCAGATGATAAAGAGACAGCAGAGAGGGGGCCGCAACATGTTCGGAGAGAGACAGCACTTGAAACACAGCTTGGCTGAGCTTCGCCGCATGCTGGCACTGCTTGGCCCCCAGCGCAAGCTGTATTTTGCCGGATTGATCGGAGACAGCATGGTGCATGGCAGCTTGACGATCATGATGGCGTTCGTATTCAAAAATTTGCTCGACTTTTCCGTTCAGGGCGAGGAGCGGCAGCTATTCCAATCCATTGCTCTGGTGAGCGCGGCATTCCTTGCTATTGCCCTGCTGTCGCCCGTCTTCTCCTACATGTATATGCGAGTTGTGAAGCGGACGATGACCGAGCTGCGGGCGCGGCTGTACGAGCACTTCGGCATGCTGCCTCCGGGCTACTTTGAAACCCGGCATTCGGGAGATCTCATCTCCCGCTCCACGACCGATGTTCAGACGATGGAAAATATTTATACGGAGCATCTGAAGTCGATGCTGACGGATGCCTTTACCCTGCTCGGATCAATCGTCTCCATGTATATATTGGATTGGCGGTTTGCGGTTGCCTTGACGCTCTTCGGCGGGGCGGGCATCGGCGTCAATCTGGCCTTCGCCGGACCGATGCGCCGTATCGGGGACAAGCTGCAGCTGCATATGGGCGGCATGACAGAGCGGCTGACCGATGTGCTGGCAGGGCTTCAGACGACGAAGATGTTCCGGCTTCAGAAGATTATTACCGGCAAGTTCAACGAGGCGAATGAGCATGTAACGGCATCATCGCTGGAGCAGGGCAATCGCAACGGGATACTGGAATCGGTCAATTATTTGATTAATTTCATCAGCTTCGGAGGCATTCTTGTTGTCGGCATTCTCATGTTCGCCCGTGGATATCTGGAGCTGGGCCAGATGGCGGCAATCGTACAGCTGGAAATGGGCGTTACGATGATCTTCCTGCAGCTAGGAAGCGTCGTGTCCTTGATGCAGAGCTCGCTTGCCGGTGCTGCGCGCGTGTTTGAAGTCATTGACCATGCGCCTGAGGCCGAGCGGTTCCCGTCCCGCACTGAAGAGTCATCGCTATCCAAAGATGCCATGCTGGAATTCCAGGGAGTAGGCTTCTCCTACGAGCCCGAATCACAGGTGCTGAATGGATTCCAGCTTAAAGTGAAGCGAGGCGAGGTAGCTGCCCTGGTGGGAGCGAGCGGCAGCGGCAAAAGCACGGTGTTCAAGCTGCTGCTGGGCTTCTATTCCCCTGACAGTGGGGCGCTGGGGATAGCGGGCAAGCCGATCTCCGCCTACACGCTGGAGGAGATTCGCGGCATGATTGCTTATGTGCCGCAGGATGCCTACCTGTTCGAAGGGACGATCGAAGAGAACATTCTGCTGGGCAAGGAGGGCGCGTCGAGAGAGGAAATGATCGCCGCCGCTCAAGCTGCTTATGCGCATGAATTCATCGAAGCGCTGCCCGAAGGGTATGCGACGATGGTGGGCGAGCGCGGCGCCAAGCTGTCCGGCGGACAGCGGCAGCGTGTGGCGATTGCCCGGGCGCTGCTCAAGAACGCGCCGATTCTGCTGCTGGACGAGGCGACCTCTGCGCTTGACAATGAGTCTGAATACTGGGTTCAGCAGGCGCTCAACAGGCTGATGAAAGACAGGACGGTGCTCGTAATCGCGCATCGCCTGAGTACGATACAGGAAGCCGGTACGATCTGTGTTATGGAGCAGGGCAAAGTGGCGGAGCAGGGAAGCCATGACGAATTGATGAGACAGGACGGGATTTATGCCGGCCTGTATGAATTTCAATTCAAGAAGGAAAAGGAATATGCCTTGGTATGATCCATGCAATCAACCAATAATGGAGGAGTGGAAATGATGAATGTTTTTGAGCAAATGGAATCCAACGTGCGTTCTTACTGCAGGTCCTTTCCCGATGTATTCGGGAAAGCGAAGGGATCGCTGCTGCATGCGGAGTCGGGCAAAACCTACATCGACTTTTTCGCAGGGGCTGGCGCATTGAATTATGGCCATAACAATGACTACATCAAGGGCAAGCTGATCGAATATTTGCAATCCGACGGGCTGTCGCACGGACTGGACATGCATACTTCCGCCAAAGAGGGGTTCCTGAACACGTTCTCGGAGCTGATTCTGAAGCCGAGGAATCTTGCTTACAAAATCCAATTCTGCGGCCCTACGGGCACAAATGCGGTAGAAGCAGCGTTGAAGCTGGCGCGCAAGGTGAAGGGACGGAGCGGAATCTTCTCCTTCATGGGGGCATTTCACGGCATGTCGCTGGGCAGCTTGTCCGCGACGAGCAATCTGTATCACAGGGAAGCGGCGGCTGTTGATCTGGGCGGCGTTACCTTCATGCCGTTCCCGACTGGCTTCATGAGCACCTTCGATACGATTCAATATATGGAAGAGGTGCTGACGGATGATCATTCCGGTATCGAAAAGCCGGCGGCCATCATCTTCGAAACGGTACAGGCCGAAGGCGGGCTGAACGAGGCTCCGGTGGAGTGGATGCAGCGGCTGCGCGCTCTGTGCGATCGTCACGACATTCTGCTTATCTGTGATGAGATTCAGGTCGGCTGCGGCCGGACGGGCCCGTTCTTCTCGTTCGAGCGTGCAGGCATCGTGCCTGATATGGTCGTGCTCTCCAAATCGATCAGCGGCTATGGACTCCCGATGGCGATTGTGCTGCTGAAGCCTGAGCTGGATGTGTGGAAGCCTGCTGAGCATACCGGCACGTTCCGCGGCAATCAGCTTGCGTTTGTCGGCGCGTCTGCAGCGCTGGAATATCGAGAGCTGGTCAACCTGGAAGCGGAAGTGGGCAGAAAGGCGGAGTTTGTCGCACAATTCCTGAATCGGGAAATTGCGCCGATCAGCGGCGAAATTTCTGTCCGCGGCATGGGATTGCTGTGGGGAGTTGATGTATCTGCCAGCAAGCATGCCAATATTTCCAAAGAGATTACATCACGCTGCTATGAGCTGGGGCTTGTCATCGAGCGGGTAGGCCGCCACGATAATGTCGTCAAGCTGATGCCGCCGCTCACGGTGTCGATGGAGGAGCTTGAGGCTGGCTGCACGATTCTGAAGCAGGCCGTGCAGGAATGCTTCGAGAAGCATCAGACTGTGGAGCATGCGCTCGTTTAACGTATACGCCGATTAATGTCATCATAAGGCTGCTATTTTCCAGAGGCAGAGACAGCAGGAATGGATAATAAATTGCCCGTTCGACAGCTTTCCCCTTACTTCTACAGAAGGAATCGCATACACTTGTTTTGTCAAATTGTTGTGTATGATCATTCTTTTGCCGGGGCATTCGCCGCATGAAGTGAACGGTCAGTATTCCATCAACCTGTCTCTGCTCAAATTTCCTGTCTTATTCCCAAAAATAATGATGTTGGAGAGGAAAATACGCCCTATGAGTAAAAAATTACCGATGTCCGAGCCGTTCATGACCTCCTGGCAATGGCATGCCAACCTGCTGTCGATCTTGTCGAGCTATGGGCAAACGTCGAGCTGGATTTTCAGCAATTATATTCACTTGTTTTGCGAGAAGGATTTGACCGGACATGCCTATGTGGATGTGCTCCCTATGTTTCCAATGCAGAAATGTCCATGGGTGGATGTGCAGACGATCTCCAGAAAAACGTTGCAGAATATGAAGGCGGGCATCCTTGAACTGCTCATCAGCAGCATCGATGACGGCTGCTATGTCTACGGCATGTTCGATCTCAAGTATATTAAGCGGGGCGAGAATTACGCGAGGAACAAACGGATCGCGCCTCATGATCTCTTTATTAGCGGGTATGATGCGGAGAATGAAATGTTCTATGTGAATGATTTCATATTCGATTACAAGTATTCGCAAAAAACGGTTCCCTATCATGAAATCGTCGAGGCTTACGAGAAGATGGACCCGGACTACGATACGTTAAACGAAGGCAAGGGCGGCATTCAGCTCGTTTCCTTCAATGCTGCCGCTTCTTATGGCCTGGACGCCGTATTGGTGAAGGAATCGCTGCATGAATATTTGCACTCGAAGAACCCTACGGAGCGGAACAGGGCCTCCGAGAATCCCAGAGACTTGGCCTTCGGATTAGAGGTGTACGCGAGCCTGGCCGCATTCCTGGAGAGCTTGAAGACAGAGGGGAAGCATATGGATTCCAGACCGCTGCATGTCCTCGTGGATCATAAAGAGATGATGATCGAACGAATCAAATTTCTGGACAGCAATGGTTTCTTGAGAGAGAGTGAGCAGCTGTTGAAGCTGTATCAAGCGATTCTGGATGAATTTCTGGTCATACGGAACACGTTTATCAAGGCGACGATAAAAGGCGACCGCTCCTTGCTGGACTATATTATTTCCAAGCTGGATTCTATCGTCTCCGCGGAGAAAGAAGCGGTTCAACTTTTCATAGACAACCTTCTGGAGAAGCAGGAGGTTACCTTCGTGAACAATTTTAATGGCAAATCGCTTTGGTGGGACGGCAGCGCGACAGAGTCAGCGCCTGCTGCACTGTAAATCGCATATGCCCCCTCTTTAGGATGGTAAATGGTATCGGAATGTTCCAAGAGCCCCCTTCCCTTTGCAGCAGCTACGGGGAAAGGGGCTTTCGATTCGGTTTTAATTGATGACGAGGTCATGTTGATAGATATCACTATTAGCTTTAATTTTTCATTTTTCATCGATGATTTGCACTTAAAAGATTCTCTTATTCATAAAGTTATAAGTTTTCCTTGGCATTAAATGATAGGGGTTGGACGTATGATGCTTAGATTATTTGCTGATGGTTTTTGATTCAGGAAAGGGAAACGGAATTTGTTATACAGACTCTTGATTAGGCGGTTAGATCATAGGGTTAGCAGTTTAGTGAGCAGGGATATCGGAGATTTAATTAAAAACTTTGAAACGTGGGGAAACATAATGTACAACGTCCTCGAATGTGGCTTGGTTGGAGATGGCGTAACAGACGACACAGCAGAACTACAGGCGCTAGTGAATATGGCTATTGCAGCAGGGAGTAAAGCAATCTACTTCCCACACACTTCAAGTGGTGGACAGTATTATATAACCTCTGTTGCAAATGCAGACCAAGTAGTTTTCTTCGGTGATAATGCTTCTTTTGTTGGTGGATATACAGGTGTAATTTATCAGATGGGAGATTGGGTAACGAATTCTCAACTAGCTCAGGAGATCAAAGCAACATCAGTTATTGCAGGAGGGCTAGGAAGTGGTAATGGCGGCGTATTAATAGGTGGAACCGTTCCAGGGCAGCCCGACGGCATCTTCTACGGCACAGACGGAAACCCATCTTGGGCAACCATTCAAACGAGTAGGCGGGGAGCCAATACAGAAATAACCGTCCAGCCCAATTCCTATAATGGTTTTGTGAATACGAACGGCACTGCGGTTACTTGGGTGAGCGGTAGTTTGTTTGATGAGAATTGGTTGGGGGCGAATATTTACATTGATAATGCACTATATAACGTACTAAGCGTAGATTCTACAACAACCCTAACCTTGACAGGGAGCGCAGGGGTGCAAAATGATGTGTTGTATCAAAAGGTCGCTACAACTTCAAAGGGCATTGTTGACACAAACGGTGTGACTGTTTCATGGGTCAGCGGGGAGTTATTCGCATACTGGTGGACAGAAATACTTATCAATGGTATTTCCTATTCCGTCTTAGCAGTATCTGAGGACGCGTTAACCATTACGCTAGGCAGTTCAGCAGGGGTGCAAAATAGTGTGCCCTATATTCATGATTCAACAGAGTCGTATGATTGTGCTGCTATTGGGTTAAACAAAATGAGTGGTGGTAGCGAGGAAAGGATTGTTATTGTCGCAAAGGCATTTGGCGAATATCGCATTGGAACCGTGGCAACGAATCGCGGACAACATTATCCGATTTATATTGATACAGGTGGACGACCAACCGTAAAAATGGGAATAGATCAAACTGTAGAACTATTCCCAGATGTCGGAGGAGAATCTAGGTTTCGAATGATATTGGGCGGCTCTAGTCCAGTAAACTCCTATTACTTAATTGCAAAAAGTACGGGCGAGTTCGTGTTATATGGAGAAAACGGAGTAAATGAAATATTCACGTATGATCCTACTAACCAGCGCTTGAACTTCAACAGACCGCCAGTGCTCCCTAGCTTTGCGAAGGAGTCTCTTCCGAGTGTAACACCTGCGGGGTCGCAAATCTTTGTTACGGATGATGTAGGCGGGCCTACTCCTGCATACTCAGACGGCATGAATTGGCGACGGGTAGCTGATCGAGCTATTATTTCGTGAATTTGGAGGTTTATCATTCATAGTTAAATTTACATATAATGCTAATTATGTATGTTAAATTAATACTATAGACATTACTGAAGGGAAAATGATGAGTAAAGAAACAGGCTGTTGAAAAAGAAGGTCACCTGCTGAAAGGTGACAAATGACCATCAGGTCACGAAAACGGCCTACTCCTGGGAGCAGTCGAACCGTTGGTCAGGCGGGGGAGAAATGGAGTGAAAATATGACGCTGTTTCTCGGCCTTCTGAATTATGTTACCGAGCGCCGTCAGTATATTAAAGCCAATATGAAGCTGCACCGGACGGTTATTTTGGACAACCCGTTCGTTCGGCAAGGCATCCAGCGATCATGTGCTCAGCCCCGTTATTTTATCGCTGAGCAGTTGGTATTCCAGATCATCGCCTTAACCTCTCATGCGGAAGGAAAGTTTCTGCAGGACTATTTTCCGATCGTTTACAGCTGCCGTCTTCGCAGCACCACGGATGCCTCCAAGCAACTCATGGAATCAGCCCAGTGGGTACAGCATGCTTATTTCCGGGATCATGCCCCGGAAACGTTGGAGCGGATTGCTTCACGGATGGATCAGATAGATTTGTTTTGAGAAAGTGTCTTCAGGCGACTACTTTGTGGTAGTCGTCTTTTTTCTACCCATTCATTGTCAAGCTGAGTGAAGAGGACTATGACATGAAGTTGAGTTACAGTAGAATTAAACAATATCGCTATTATTTGCGGCAAAATAGCGGCAATGTTATAATTTTATTGGGAGGAGTGATTTGATGTTTACACCAAAATATTCAATAACGGATTCCGTTGCCAGGCGGTTGATGGATATTCAACGTGCAAGTGCGGTCGTGGATCTGCTTCCATTGCCCGTATCCATTCTGGATTTGCTTAAGAAAGAATCGATGGAAAAAACGGTAATTCTCTCTACTAAGATTGAGGGGAATACGCTCGATGAGGCGACGAAGCGAAAGGCTTTGTACCAAACCAGTAGTGACAATGAAGAACAAGAAGTGTATAACTTGATGAAAGCTTTGCAATACCTTGATGAGGCTGAAAAGAGGCAATTGCCGGTTACAGAAGAGTTTGTGAAGAAGCTTCATGCCATAATCAAAATTTCGCACGGTCGAAGACCGCGTGTCAGTGAATATCGTGAAGAGCAGAATCAAGTTGGCAGCCGTAATGATTCCGGCTTTTATCTGCCTCCCGAATGGCAGGACGTCCCTGTGTTAATGGAGGATTTGGTTGCCTGGATCAATTCCCCGGAAACGTATTCGATTCCGGCTCCAATCAAAGCAGGGATTTTCATGTGGCAGTTTCTCACCATCCATCCCTATTGGGACGGAAATGGCCGAACAGCCCGGATGATCACGACATACCTTCTTCGCAGGGGGGGATATGGACTGAAAGGATTATTTGTACTCGAAAATTTCTATGATCGCAATCTTGCAGAGTACTATCGACGACTTCAACTCGGCCTCCATCACAATTATTATTTTGGTCGTCATGATGCCGAATTGACACCTTGGCTGGAATTTTTTATCGACGGCTTAGCGGAAGTCTTTCAAGAAGCAGCTAACATTGTTACAGAGAAATCTGTTCAAATGACGAGAATCGAACCGGATCTGATTCGAAAGCTTGATCCACAGCAGAGAATGGTGTTTGCTCAATTAACTTTCAAGCAAGACACGCTGACAACAAGCGAAATGAGAGAGCTTCTGCGTTTGTCGGATCGCTCGATCAGGGAAAAGGTAAGTCATTGGAGAGATGAAGGATTCATCGAACCGCGAGATCAAGATGCCCAGAGAGTCCGTTCAGTCAAATTAACATTGGAATACGAGAAGCTTGCGCAAGACATTCGTCATGAGCCGGATAAGTTCGCCCACTTTCTAAAATGAATGCCCCTTGCATGCCGTACATGCACTTCTAGGCCGCTGCCCACATAGAATGTAGAACAGTCTTTAGTGTTCGTTGAGGAATCCGGCGTGTTTCCTTGGCATTACATGATGGAGGTGGACGGTATCATGCCTGGATTATTTGCTGCTATCGCACTGATGATTAAGCAGTTGTCGCTTCTTGTATCCTACGTTAAAAATAATGCCTTCCCGCAACCGCTTCACGAGGAAGATGAAATCAAGCATCTGCAGCTGATGGCCGAAGGCAACCAGCATTCCCGCAACCTGCTTATCGAGCATAATTTGCGGCTGGTGGCGCATATCGTCAAGAAATTCGACAATACAGGGGAGGATCTGGAGGATCTGATCTCCATCGGCACGATCGGTCTCATTAAGGCAATCGAGAGCTTCCAGCCGAACAAAGGAACGAAGCTTGCCACTTTCGCCGCTCGTTGTATTGAGAACGAAATACTTATGCATCTCAGATCTTTGAAGAAAACCCGCAAGGACGTATCACTGCATGACCCCATCGGAACGGACAAAGAAGGGAACGAGATCACCTTGATCGATATTCTCGGCACAGAAGCCGATGATGTTGCAGACAAGGTGCAGCTGAAAATCGAGAAATCAAAAATATACAAAAATCTGGATATTTTGGACGATCGGGAAAAGGAAGTGGTTGTCGGTCGTTTTGGCTTAGTGCATGGCGGGGAAGAACGGACACAACGGGAGATCGCGAAGGAACTCGGCATCAGCCGCAGCTACGTATCACGGATTGAGAAGCGGGCGTTAATGAAGCTGTATCATGAGTTTTATAAGGTAAAGAAGTGAAACGTTGACTGGCGTGCCGAATAAGGCAACCCTCAAAACCTATGTAGAAGCCACCGATTCTGAAATGCAAGCGGTACGATGTGGAATGCCTGCGATTATCAGACTGTTTGACGTACTCCTCACCAGAGGAAGATCCGTCATTCAAACACCGAGATATGCGAGTTAGGTTAGGCGAAACATGCGAAACGGCAGTTTTTTTCCTGTTTCAGGCCCCATGAAGGTGAAATGCCTGCCAGTGTGCAGGTATTTCACCTTCGCTTCCCCTTAACGGCCGATTTTTGCTCAAATTCATGCCTTATCGCAGGAATGATGCCATTATGGCATCTTGTAACCGAAATTCATGCACATTCGCAGGCTTCCTGCTTCGCAGTGGCCGACCACTGTCATGCAGCGCCACGCCAGAGCTTGGTGCTCACACAGTGCGATACCGTATTATGAAGTCATTTACTGCGCTAGAAGATAGAAAATCTGATGGGACAGCCTCGATTTTAATTGTTTCAGCCACTATTTTGAACGAGAATGCGGGGGATATGCAACAACTTGCTTTCCTAATCTATCAAAAAAATGGTAAAATATTATATATGTAAAATAGTTTTAACAAGGTTAAACGAGGTTAGGTAAATTACAAGTGGAAGTTGGATGAGCATGGAGCAGTTATTATCAATTCTAAACAATCAGCAGATTGAGTACGAAATCCTCAAGCACAGCAAGAAAATTCATAGCGCTCAAGAAGGCGCAGACTACTTTGGCATTGAAATTGGACAAACAGCCCCAACTTTAATTTTGAAGACAGACAAAGGCTATTACTCTCTCATTCTTTCGGGTGATTATGGACGAGTTGATTTTGAAGTATTAAAAGAACTTCTGAAGCTTGATGAGATCAGATTGGCCAAGCCGCAAGAGGCAGAACAAGTAACAGGGTGTAAGATTGGAGATGTATCGTTAATAAATCCTGGCCTCCCTGCAATAATGGACAGAGGGCTGCATCGATTCCCGTATATTTATGGTGGAACAGGGGTACCGCAGACGACGTTGAAAATACAACCCCAAGCTGTAGAGAAATTAAATCATGTCGTGGGATTTTTAAGGTAGCTGACAATCGCAGAGGATAACGGGAATCTAACCTTCATCGATGCTAAATAATTGCATGTATCTCTGTTCTTAATTTGTTATAATAAAAGGAGTGAATTATACAAACAGTTAGGTTTGCGGAGGTAGCATCCAGTTGAAGAGAATTACGATGCAGCAGATTGCCGACCATCTCGGCCTGTCCAAGTTTGCCGTTTCCAAGGCGCTCTCGGGCAAAGGCGGCGTAAGTGAAGCAACTAAAAAAAGGGTCATTCAAGCGGCCTCTGAGCTTGGTTATTTCGGGCAAAAATCCGCATATATGAAAAAC
The DNA here is from genome assembly GCF_019443105.1 of Paenibacillus oenotherae. Taxonomy (GTDB): domain Bacteria; phylum Bacillota; class Bacilli; order Paenibacillales; family Paenibacillaceae; genus Paenibacillus_Z; species Paenibacillus_Z oenotherae. The sequence goes on along the minus strand of NZ_JAHZIJ010000001.1, from coordinate 724,715 downwards.
CAAATCCCTGCGGAAAGAAAGGCATCCATCCATGGCAAGCGGTCGGTGCTTGTGCTCATGCCTAATATTCGGTTTCAAAATAAGGAATCGCTTTATTGGGGGAAAATACTGGAGGGTATCTCCGAAGAGCTGGAATTGCGCCAGCTTGGTATGATTATTGTGTCGGAGTCCAGAGCCGAAGATTTCTTGCATGTACTGAATCTGGAAGGAATTCTGGGGATGATCGGGGTCGGACAGATCGAATCATCGCTGCTGCTGGAGGTTCACCGATCAGGGCTGCCGCTTATTCTTGTGGACCACGAGGATGCGCTCATTCCGACGGATACGGTATTTGCCAACAATCGGGACAGCATGTCGCGGCTATGCACGCATTTGGTCGGTCTTGGCCATACCAGACTTCATTTTCTCGGTGATATTCAGTTCTCGAGCAGCTTCCATGACCGCTGGATCGGCTTTCGGGAGGTGCTGGAATTGAACGGATTGACAGTGCCCGATCGTCAAGATCCGATGCTGCGGCTGCGTGGCGTGGAGACAGGTGAATATGGTCCGGATGTTAAGGAATGGATTGCAGTACAGAAGAGCAGCAAGCCGATGCCTACCGCACTCGTCTGCGCCAATGATTCCATTGCCCTGCACGTGCGGCAGCTGCTCAAGGAAGCGGATATAGAAGTGCCTGCTGGAATGGCAATCACGGGATTTGACAATATCGACGACGCGTATCGCAGCGATCCGCCGATTACGACTGTTGATGTGCCGAAGCAGGCGATGGGCCATAGAGCGGTCAAGAAGCTTCTGGAACGCATCAGCAATCCGGAACAGCCCTATGAAAAAATATTAGTGTGCGCCGAGTTGGTTCATCGGGATTCTACAGCAGCTCCGCTGGCGGCAGACGCGCAGAAATAAAGGGGCTGCCCGATCCAATATCCAATGAGCCAGTCCCAAATGATGTAAAAAGATGCCTCCATCACCACTAAAAACTAAAAAGTGGGACGGGAAGCATCTTTTTCTTTGGGGGACATAGTGGGGACGCTGAAATCAAACAACTTTCTGGACACTCCTTCTCCAAGTGGTTTGAAGGCAGCGTGACGGAGTAAGAAGCCTGCGAATGAGCATGAATTTCGCTTACAAGACGCCATAATGATAACATTCCTGCAATCCGGCATGAATTTGAGGGGAAATCGGCCGTTAAGGGGAAACGAAGGTGGAATACCTGCACGCTGGCAGGCATTTCACCTTCATGGGGCCAGAAACGGGCAAAAAACTGCCGTTTTGCATGTTTCGCCTAGCCTGGACAGCTCCTTTTGACATTATGGTGGCTGCAGAAACTAGCGAAGTGACAGATTGCGGTCAATCAGTTCAATCCGCTGGGCCACACAGGCATAGGAGCGGAAAGCGTCCTCGGGCGTATTCAGCACGTAGTCCAGCAAACGGTCTACCGTTGTGGCAGCCACATGGATACGTGTATCGGAGGAAGCGTAATAAATATAGACGTCGCCATTCTCGGTTGCAATAACACCATTACAGAAAACCACATTAGATACATCGCCTACGCGCTCCTCGCCTTCCGGTGCAATGAGGTGGCCGCCCGGACGATGAGTGGCTTTATACGGTTTGTCAAGATCGGTGAGAAACGCATAGAGCACATAGCGCAGTCCGGCTGCTGTATTGCGTACCCCGTGGGCGATGTGGAGCCATCCGTGCTTCGTCTTGATCGGTGCAGGGCCTTGACCGTTCTTGACTTCTTTAATCGTATGATAATGACGTTCGTCGATAATGATTTCGTTGTCGATGACCGCGTTCTCAATAGACGCCGACAATCCCCAGCCGATGCCGCCGCCGGAGCCCGTATCGATGAAACCGTCCTGCGGACGTGTATAGAATGCATACTGGCCATCCACGAATTCCGGATGAAGCACGACGTTGCGCTGTTGGGCGGACGGGGTCTTCAGATCGGCGAGGCGTTCCCAAGTGACCAGGTCTTTCGTCCGTGCGATGCCACACAGTGCGACTGCGCTGGAGAGATCTCCGCGTGGAGCGTCAGGATCTTTCCGCTCGGTGCAGAACAAACCGTAAATCCAGCCGTCCTCGTGCTGAACGAGACGCATATCGTATACGTTTGTATCCGGTACGTCCGTTTCCGGCAGCACGACAGGGCGGTCCCAGAAACGGAAGCCGTCTACGCCGTTATCGCTTTCCGCGATGGCAAAGAACGATTTGCGGTCGACGCCTTCCACGCGTGCGACCAAATAGTATTTGCCGTTCAGGTAGATCGCGCCCGGATTGAGGACGGCGTTGATCCCAAGTCTTTCGGAGAAGTAAGGATTCGTTTCCGGGTTAAAATCATACTTCCAGATTAACGGCGCGTGCTGCGAAGTGAGCACAGGGTATTTATAACGGTCATAAACGCCATTGCCGAGTGGCACCGCTTCGTTGCGTCGGTTAAGCAGCGTTTCGTAACGTTCGGTTAATTGGTTCTTTCGTTCCTCGAATAGATGCATAGTATGTTCCTCCGTTAAATTTAGTGTAGGGATAGAGCTTGCCGCTCCAGCCGCTCCAGCATTTCCAGGCAGGCGCGGCTATTGTGGTAAGGGCACTTCCACGGGCTGACCTTAGGCTCATGGGCCAGCGGTTTGCCTGCCTGATCGACACCCCAGTACCATTCCCCGCCAGCCGGATCCACAATATAAGCTTTAATGAAGTTCCAGGAATGCCAAGCGGCGGCCCGAAATTTATCTTCCCCTGAAAGCTGATAGGCATTGTAAAATCCGACCATCGCTTCGGCTTGCGGCCACCAGTCCTTGTTGGAATCGGTCACGCCGGACTGATCTGCTTCGTTCCATATGCCGCCGTCCTTGTCGATGCCATCCGCAAGAACCGCCTCCGCCATCGCAAGTGCCATTCGTTCGACGCGCTCCAGCAGAGAAGGGGTGCCAAGCACTTCGGCGGCCTCGTACAGCAGCCAGCTGCCCTCAATATCGTGGCCGTAAGAAATGTGATGGCCTTTGACCTGCCAGCTCTCATCGAAGAACAGTTCGAATCTGGCATGCTCAGGATCAATAATATGATCCAGTGTCACCTCAATGAGCTCGGTCAGGCTGCGCTTCAGCTCTTCTGATTTCCATACCCGATAGAGATTGGTATAAGCTTCAAGGACATGAAGATGCGTATTCATTGATTTCTTCTCGTTCAAATCCTTATTGCTCAAGCTAAGATCGTCAGTTTGCTTCCAATCTAGTGTCAGCGCCTCGATATAGCCTTTATGAACGGGTTCGTAGGCATGCCGCTCTAACAGCTGATAAATGCCGATGGCCAGATCAATGGCCTCCTGGCTGCCGAAGGCGCGGTTATATTCCGCCAATGCGTAGATATAAAAAGCTTGTCCGTACACCTGTTTTTTGGTTTGTGCGGGCTGTCCGGTATAATCAACGCTCCAGAATAACCCGCCATTATCGCGGTCGATGAAATGATTTTTCAAATAATCGTAAGCTCGATCGGCCATCTTCTTATATTCGGAATTTGGGAAGAGCCGGTATGCGGAAGCAAAGGACCACAGAATGCGGGCATTTAATACAAGCCCTTTGTCAGCACGGGGATCGATCCGAAGCTGTCCGTCGATCTCGCCGACAAATCCGCCATGTTCGTCATCCACCGTCTGCTCCATCCAGAACTTTAAAATATTGCCTTGCAGCTCGGCTTGCAGCTCTTCTTTCCATTGTGCTATATCCACCGTGCAGCCCTCCTTATCGTTTCGATGCATAGAACTTCGCAATTACCGGCTCTGCTTCCTTGCCATAGACACAGTAGCCATCATCATGGACGGCTTGTTCGCGCTCGTACACGTTAGCCGGCCAATCCCATAACATAAAACCGCGAACCCATTCACGTTCGGCGCATTTAGCAAACATCATGCGATAGAAATCCGCTTGCTCGGTTTGATTATTCTCCCCTTGAAGCATCCAGTCGTTCGGGATGGCGGCAGAGCCAGTGCGGCTTGGGCAGCCCGCCTCCATGAAGAAGAACGGTTTGTCGAACTGCTTTACGACGCCCTCAATGCGGTTCAATTGACGGTCCCAATCCTGAATGGGATAGTATCCGCTGGAGCTGATGATATCAACCGCATCCCACCAAGCTATATTATCTTCCTGATATTTGTCGCAATTGTAAGTAATCAGGCCGCTGTACACCTTCCTTACTTCGGCGATCAATTGGCGCCATTCGGTTTCCCGGCGGTCAGTTTGCACCATCTCGCAGCCAATGCATAACATTTCGCAGCCGGTTTCTTCGGCAATCTTCGCGAAATGCAGCATGTAAGCGCGATAGGAGGCGAACCACTGGCTCCACTTGGGTTCACAGGGTACGTCCTTATCGAAAAAGTTAATGTGAGCGCGCCATGTGCCATCCGCGCAATTCACAATCGGCTTCAGACACACTTGAAGACCTAACGATTTGGCTTTGCGGATCGCCCAGCGCACTTCATCGTCAGTGACAGTCGGCTCGTCCCAGTACGGGATTTCTGTAGAGAAGGCAGTAGCCTGAAGCGCGGAGAATGCGATCGCAGTCCAGTTGGCATTCGTGGATTCAGCCATACGTTCCATCGACAGAGAAGCGGATTTATTATTCCATGTGCCTCTGACACCCATGAAACCCCAAGTCATTCCGGCAATAAATGGTTCGGATACATGCATTCTGTTCACCTCGTTAGTTTGATTCGCATCTTTTGTTAGCGTTTGTTATCAAAAACACTAACAAAATAACTACTTAATAGATACTATAAAGATAATTGTTATTGGATTCAACCTATAAATTCGATTTTATTACTTTGTTACTTTATTTTTTACTTAACAACAACAAAAAAACCGCCTCTGCAGACGGTTTAAAGTGAAAAGCCTATTTTTAGTTGCTTGCCTCCAAGCGCTGAACCGAGTCTCTATAAATAATTTTGCCTTGTACGAGCACTCGGCCGTTCCGGCGGCTTGGGTTGGCGATCTTCTCCATGATAAATTTGACCGCAGTTCTTGCCATTTGATCGATATCCACTTCAACTGTTGTCAGGTGCGGAGAGACCAGTGTGGCATAGATGTCATTGTCAAAACCTACCACGGAACAATCGGAAGGAATTTGGAATCCTAATTCTGTAAGCCGTTCGTAAACATTGTACGCAACCTGATCGCAGTTGCAGACGAAGGCTGTGGGCATCTTCTCGGGCAGCTTGATCTCGATGTAGCGGCCGCGCTCGTCACGATCATTCAGCAGTAATCGTTCCTGAAAAGCCAGCCCGTGTTCAAGAAGCGACTTGTAATAGCCGAGAAAACGATCCTGAATGCTGCTGGTGGAGTAAATATTGCCGACATAAGCGATTTCACGGTGGCCCATCGCGATTAAGTAATTCGTTAGTTCATAAGCGCCGTAGAAGTTGTCCTGGATGATGGAATCGATCTCTGCATGTTCATCATAGAAGTCCAAAAATAATTTGGGCAGGTTCATAGTTTGAACAATATTGATGTATTCCTTGCTGACCTGGCCCAAAATAATGATCCCGTCCACTTTGTTTTCACTGTAGACTCTGGGAAAGCTGAGCTGTTCTTCGTCCTCATTGCTAAGTACATTTAGAATGCCATAATAACCGTAATGCTCAAGATGGAGGGAGATTTGCTGATAAACCTGCAAATAGAAGGAATCATTCAGGCCTGTAAACCGTTGCGGAATCATTACGCCTATATTATAGGACAGTCCTTCCTTAATCGATTTGGCGGCTGAATTATAGCGATAGCCCATCTCGCCGGCAATTTTTTTTATTTTGAGCTTCAAACTGTCGCTGACGCCTTCTTTATCGTTAAGCGCTTTGGAGACCGTTACGCTGCTGACTCCAACTTTATCTGCAATATCTTTCATCGTAATGTTGCTTTTCATTACTTACATTCACCGTCCTATAAATTTTAAACGGAAGCAGCTTGTTATGCTAAAAACAGTATACATCTATAGCCTCAGTATATAAAGTAATTTGTTGCAGCTAGTTTAATTACTTTACTTATTAACTAATATTAAGGGGTGATTTAATTAAGTTGTTGACAAGAAAGCGCATACAACATAGAATAAAGAAGTGATTTATCGATAACTTAAATTTTAGTTTAGAAAGGGGTTACGAAAAATGATAAAAAGAAAAACTACGATCGGTTTACTAACTGTAGCTCTCGTCGGTTCGATGCTGGCGGGGTGCTCACAGAACAACGCAGAGAATAACCCAACTACCAACACAGAGGGAACGGAACAAACGGGCAAAGGCCCATCAGGTGAAATTACGGTGCTTACCCAACGAACAGACATCGTTGATACGGTGTTCAAAGGTTATGCAGCTGAATTTAATAAGAAATATCCGGATGTTAAAGTGAACTTCCAAGCATTGTCCGATTATGAAGGTCAAATTACGGTTCGGATGAACTCTGACGATTATGGTGATGTTCTGCTTGTGCCGACAAGCATTCCACTAGCGGATACGCCTGAATTTTTTGAGCCTCTCGGGGATTTGGCCGAAATGAGCAAGGAATATATCGGTCTGGAAGAAAGAGCGGTTGACGGCAAGGCTTACGGTATTCCAATTGCGGTTAACTTCTCGGGCGTGTTATACAACAAAAAAGTGTTTAATGATGCGGGCGTAACGAAGGCGCCAAGAACGACAGATGAATTCCTCGCAGCATTGAAAGCGATTAAAGACAAAGGCAATGCGATACCGCTTTACACGAACTATGCGGATAGCTGGCCGTTGACGCAGTGGGAAGCTGCATTGACTACGGTTGCCGGCAATGTAGACTACGTGAACGTCGAACAGCCGAATACCGATGAGAACTTCGTGCCTGGCAAGCCTCACTATGAGCTGTACAAAGTGATGTATGACGCCGCAAAGCAAGGCTTGATCGAGAAAGATCCAACGACAACGAACTGGGAGGCTTCCAAAGCGGATATGGCTAACGGCAAGATCGGCGCCATGGTGCTCGGTTCCTGGGCGATTGGTCAAGTGAGTGCATTAGCGCCGAACAAGGATGACATTGCTTACATGCCGTTCCCGACTAATGCAAGTGAAATTATTATGCCATTGGCTGACGACTACACGCTCGGCATTAATAAAAACAGTGATAACAAAGAAGCCGCAAGAGCATGGATTGACTGGTTCGTTAAGGAGTCCGGCTACTCGGTAGAGCAAGCGGGCGGCATGAGCCCGGTTATCGGCGCTCCACTTCCTGAGACGTTGAAGCAGTTCGAAGGCACGGATGTGAAGTTTGAGCTCCAGTCCCCTGCAAAGCCGGGACAAGAGGGCTGGGTTGATAAAATCGACAAGGATGCCGAGATTGGCCTCTGGCAGCCGGAATTCAAGAAGCGGATTATCGAAGCAGCCATCGGCAACCTCGATGAGTCTTTCGATGATATTATGAAGGATTTGAACGAAGATTGGGTGAATTCCCGCGCCAAGGTTGTCGGCAAATAGTGTAACGCCAGGATGATGTGTAACTGCGGCAATAGAAGAGGGGAGACGCATGCAGCATGCGTTTCCCTTATATTCGCCAAAGTAGAGAGAAGTGCAGAGCAGGACCTTTGGAGGTATGAGTGATGTTTAAGAACCTGAGCTATAAAGTGCAGCGAAGACTCATTATATTCGCTTTTTCGCTGATCCCGGTCACGTTATTATTCACATTTGCGTACTTGCCGGTTTTCAATATGTTCAAATACAGCTTTACCGACTGGAACGGATACAGCAAGAGCTACGACTATGTCGGATTTGAGAATTACAAAACCATTTTTACGGATTCCAAATATTTTTCCGTCTTCAAAGTCAGCTTGTACTATTTTGCCGGCTCATTCGTCCAGATGGGGCTGGCGTTATACTTCGCGACGATTCTAAGCACGAGTGTCCGGTTCAAGAACTTCTTTAAAGGGGTTATGTTCTTCCCCTATCTTCTGAACGGCGTAGCGATCGGCTTTATCTTTCTATTCTTCTTCAGGCCTGACGGTACTTTGGATACGCTGCTGCAAAGCGTGGGTCTCGGTGCTTATACGCAAGGCTGGCTGCTCAATCCGCATATTATCAATATCTCGCTGGCCGGGGCATCCCTATGGAGATATATGGGCTTTAACTTCATTATCTTCCTCGGGGCAATCTCCTCAATCGGCAAGGATGTTTATGAAGCGGCTGAAATTGACGGAGCGAATCGTTGGCATCAATTCCGCCACATCATTCTCCCGAGCATTAAGAGCATTGTGCAGTTGAACTTGATTCTGGCGATTAGCGGCGCAATCAGTGCGTTCGATATTCCATATATCATGACTGGCGGTTCGAATGGCAGTAATACGTTTGTCATCCAGACGGTAACGACAGCGTTCAAGTACAACAAGCTTGGCCTTGCCTCCGCCATGGCGGTCGTTCTGCTCTTCATTGTCGTTATTGTGACCTTCCTGCAACGCTTGTTCATCAAGGAGGAGAAATAACCTATGTATAAATTGAAATACGGGACGGCGGCTGTTTTCAAGTATGCCACCTTGTTGCTTGGCGCGTTTGCCGCACTCGTTCCGATCGCGGTTGTTCTCTTCGCTTCCTTCAAGACGAACAAGGAATACAGCACAACAAGTCCGCTCACGCTCCCGGAGAACTGGTTTAACTTTTCCAACTATTCGAAAGCATTTATTAACGGCAAGATGCTGCTGGGCTTCGGGAATACGATTTTTATCGTGGTGATGTCCATCATCGGCGCTACGCTGATTGGCGCAATGATTGCCTATGTGCTTAACCGGTTCCGATTCCGCGGCAGAAACATTTTGATCGTCGCCTTTTTGCTAGCTACGCTGATCCCCAGTGTAACGACCCAGGTAGCTACCTTCCGGATTATCGATTCCCTGCATCTGATGGATACCCGTTTTGCTCCGATTCTGCTCTATCTCGGTACGGATATTATTGCCGTGTACATTTTTATGCAGTTTTTGGATTCGATTTCGGACTCGCTGGATGAATCCGCGATGCTGGATGGCGCTTCTTATTTCACGATCTTCTGGAGAATCATTTTGCCGCTTCTGGCACCGGCGATTGTGACGGTTATCATCGTTAAAGGCGTCAACATTTACAACGATTTCTACACGCCATTCCTTTATATGCCGAGTGAAAATCTGCAGGTTCTGTCTACGGCGCTCTTCAAGTTCAAAGGCCCTTACGGCTCCCAGTGGGAGGTCATCTGCGCCGGCATCATGATTACGATCATTCCGATTCTGATTATCTTCCTGTCCCTGCAGAAATACATTTATAACGGCTTTGCGCAAGGATCGGTTAAATAAAATTCTATCATGTTAATAAAGGAGATTATATATGAGCACAGTACGCATTATTGGAGAGAATCTTCCGAACATGCCTTGGCAGGAGAAACCGGAGGGGGCAGTTGGCCCGGTATGGAGACATTCCGATAACCCGGTCATCCATCGTAATCCGGTCAAGGGCGTAGCCCGCATTTTCAACAGTGCCGTCGTTCCGTTCGAAGGCGAATACGTAGGTATTTTCCGTGCCGAGTCGACGAATGGCCGCTCGCATCTGCATATGGGCCGCAGCAAGGATGGTTTGAAATGGACGATCGAGGAGGAGAGAATTCCGTTCGTCAACGAGCAAGGCGAGCCATTCCAGCCGAATTACGCCTACGACCCGCGGCTAGTAAAGGTGGAGGACGTTTATTACATCATATGGTGTACGGATTTCTACGGAGCCGCAATTGGTGTCGCGAGGACGACCGATTTCGAATCCTTCGTGCGCCTGGAAAATCCGTTTCTCCCGTTCAACCGCAACGGTGTCTTGTTCCCGCGCAAAATCAATGGCAATTTCGTCATGCTTTCCCGTCCAAGCGACAGCGGCCATACGCCGTTTGGCGATGTCTTCCTGAGCGAGAGCCCGGATTTCGTCTATTGGGGCAAGCATCGCCATGTGATGAGCAAAGGCGGCCAGGGCTGGTGGCAGTCGGTTAAAATTGGCGGAGGACCGGCTCCGATCGAGACGAGCGAGGGCTGGCTGATGTTCTATCATGGGGTAACCGGTACATGCAACGGTCTGGTGTACAGCATGGGCGCTGTTATTTTGGACAAGGACGAGCCGTCCAAGGTGAAGTACCGTTCCAGCACTTATGTGCTTACGCCGGAAGAGTGGTACGAGGAGCGCGGTTTCGTGCCTAACGTCGTATTCCCTTGCGCCACGCTGACGGATGCGGAGACTGGCCGGATCGCGATTTACTACGGCGCCGCAGACACTTACGTCGGTGTAGCTTATACGACAGTACAGGAAATTATCGATTATGTGAAAGCGACGCATGAAGAAGTTGGCGACGATGCCGAAATCGGCATCATGTAAAGCATCGCAATTCTTATCCTTATAACCCAATGGAAACGGATAATCGCTTTAATGGTTTATCCGTTTTCTTTTTCAAGGAGGAACTGACTTGGCTAACGATAAAGTGGAAGATTTGCTGAAATATAAAGGAAGCAGCCCGAAGCCGGATGATTTCGATGCTTATTGGGCGCGTGCGCTGAACGAGCTGGATGATCAACCTCTTGCCTATGAACTGGTAGAGGCGAAATTCCAAACACCTCTGGCGGAATGCTATCATCTCTATTTTACCGGTGTCGGCGGAGCAAGAGTGCATGCCAAATACGTCAAGCCTAAAGCGTCGAGCGGCAGGGGGCCTGGATTGGCTCTGTTCCACGGTTATCACTCCAGCAGCGGCGACTGGTTCGATAAGGTGACCTATGCGGCACATGGCATCACGGTTATCGCCCTGGACTGCCGAGGACAGGGAGGGCTATCCGAGGACAACCTGGCTGTAAAAGGAAATACATTAAAGGGCCATATCATCCGAGGGATAGAGGAGGAGAATCCGGATCGGCTTTATTACCGGCATGTTTTCCTTGATCTGGTTCAAACCGTGAGAATATTGAAGTCTATGGATGGTGTAGACCCGGATAAAATTGGCGTCCATGGCTGCTCGCAGGGCGGTGCCTTGGCCATTGCCTGCGCTGCGCTCGAACCGAGCGTCAAGCTGGCGATTCCAGTGTATCCGTTCTTGACCGATTACAAGAAGGCTTGGGAGATGGATGCTACCTCTTCGGCTTATGAAGAAATTGCTTACTTCTTCCGCTTTTTGGATCCGCTGCATACACGGCAGGATGAGCTGTTCCATAAGCTCGGCTATATCGACATTCAGAATCTGGCTGAGCGGATAGAAGCAAAGGTTATTTTTGTAACGGGTCTAGCCGACCCGGTCTGTCCGCCGTATACGCAATTTGCGACGTACAACAAGATTACGTCCGACAAGGAGCTTGTTGTGTATCATGAATACGGTCATGAATACCTGCCTTTCTTGAGCGATCGCGTGCTGCAGGAGTTGTTGAATCTGTCATAAGTCACATCGGATGGGGAGTTCTTCTTCGGCGTTGCCTTTCCTCTAAGTGTGGTTGGTTAGAAGGCAGCGTGGCGAAGTAAAAAGCCTGCGAATGTGCATGAATTTCGGTTACAAGACGCCATAATGGCAACATTCCTGCAATCATGCATGAATTTGAGAAAGAATCGGCCGATAAGGGAAAATGAAGGTGAAATGCCTGCACGCTGGCAGGTCTTTCGCATTCATGGGGTCATAAACAAGAAAAAACCTGCGGTTTCGCATGTTTTGCCGCTGACACCTCGTATTTCGCAACTCGCATGTCTCGGCGTTTGACGAGAGGGGCTAACCCATAAGAGTAAACCACTGTTAGTCAATCCATAAGATGCACAAATGAACCTTCATAGCCACTATAAAAGTGGAGCTGAAGGTTTTTTTAACCCTAAGTGGGAGCTGAAATTTCCAGATAGGACTTTCGGGACGGCCCTTATTTTTTGTTAAGCGGCTTTAACTATTGATTTTCCAATGTGGCGCTGGACTCTTCCTCAGTGCAGAACGTTTCTATCGAACGAGTTCAATAAAGCTGCTGGCTGCGCGGGAGAGGGGCATGTTCCGCATCGTCATGATCCCCACATGTGTAGGCGGCAGCTGAACGTCTAACTGGATCTCGAAGAGCGAGCCTTCTTCCAGTTCCTTCGCAACAAATTCTCTTGTTACATATGATATGCCCAGTCCTTTCCGCGCGAACTCGATGAGCAGCTCCACGCTTCCGACCTCGATTTCAGGCTTGAGCGTATAACCATAGTTTTGGAATAGTTCCGTTATCGCCATCCGTGCCCGGCTGTTGCGCGAGAACAAGATGACGGGATACTGCAGCAGCTTATCCAGCGAAAGAATTGCACCTTTAAGCTCGGCATAACGTGCCCCCGTTACGAAACAATCCTGCAGCTTTATGCTTTCCCTCACTTGAAGCTGTGAATCATGGATAGGCATGCGCACGACGCCCAGATCGATGCGGCCTTCCTTCAAGAATGTAATGATCTCCGGGGTCGTCCCGTGGTTCAGGTGAAGCCGGATGCCCGGATGGTTATGATGGAAGTCCTCCAAATAAGGGAGCAAATAATGCTTGAACAGCGAATCGCTACCGCCGATCCGAAGCTCGCCGCTATCCAGGTTTTTGAGTGCGGCCATCTTTTCTTCAGCGAGCGTTATTAAGATTTGGGATTGCTCAATATAGGAGTACAGCATGGCGCCCTCCTGCGTCAGTGTAACGCCCTTGGAATTGCGATAAAATAAGGCGATGCCGAAGCGTTCCTCCAGCTGCTTGATCGCATGGCTGACACTTGGCTGGGTCAGATACAGATTATTGGCCGCCTTCGTCAAGCTGCCTGTCTTCGCAGCCCAATAAAATACTTTGTACAATTCATAATTATTATTCATAGATATGGTCTATAGCTCCTCTGAAATCTATCAATTACTTATATGGATGTTATTCGTATTATAGTGGATTTAGGAATGAGAAAAAAGCAGCCATGAAGAGAAAGGGAGTAAATGAACAAGATGCCAATGACAAAGACAATTGACCAGTTAGCTATCGATACGATTCGAACGTTGTCCATCGATGCGATTAACCGCGCCAATTCCGGCCATCCGGGACTGCCAATGGGAGCCGCGCCGATGGCGTACGCCCTCTGGGCGAAGCTGCTTCAACACAATCCCGGCCATGCAAAATGGTTTAACCGCGACCGCTTCATTCTGTCTGCGGGCCACGGGTCTGCTTTATTGTACAGCCTCCTGCATTTGTCCGGCTATGGGGTGTCGCTGGATGATTTGAAGCAGTTCCGCAAGCTGAACAGCAGGACACCGGGGCATCCCGAATTCGGTCATACGGATGGCGTAGATGCAACAACAGGACCTTTGGGACAAGGAATTGCGATGGCAGTCGGTATGGCGATGGCCGAAGCCCATCTGGCCTCGAAATTCAATCAGGACGGCTTCCCTGTTGTTGATCATTACACGTATGCGCTTGTCGGTGACGGCTGCTTGATGGAAGGGATCTCTTACGAAGCGATGTCCATGGCCGGGCATATGAAGCTTGGCAAATTAATCGTTTTGTATGATTCCAACGACATTTCATTGGATGGAGCGCTCAATCTTTCCTTCGGTGAAAATATGCAAAAAAGAGCGGAATCGGCGAATTGGGAATATATACGTGTAGAGGACGGCAATGATGTGGCGGGGATTGCCGAAGCGATCGGAGCGGCGAAACGCAATGAATCGCAACCGACGCTTATCGAAATCAGAACGATTATCGGATACGGCAGCAAGGTAGCGGGCACTAATAAAGCACATGGCAATCCGCTTGGCAAAGAAGAGGCAATCGCGACCAAGGCCGCTTACGGCTGGCAGCACGAAGAAGAGTTTGTTGTCCCCGAAGAAGTCAAAGCGCATTTCGAGCAGCTTAAGGGGGAGGGGGCGGCGAAAGAGGAACAGTGGAACGACCTGCTTGCCTCCTATGCTGCGCAATATCCTGAGCTTGGCAAGGAGCTCAAGCAAGCCATCGGCGGTTCAGTGCTGCTCGGCGCCGAAGATATTCTTGCCTTCGACGCTTCCAAGACGATTTCTACCCGTGTGGCGAGCGGTGAAGCCATCAATCATTATGTGAAAACCGTTCCTGCCCTGTTCGGCGGCAGTGCGGATTTGTCACATTCGACGATGACGGATATGAAGGGTGAGCAAATGTTCGCCATCGATAGCTATTCGGGCCGCAACATCTATTTTGGCGTTCGTGAGCACGCGATGGGCGCAGCAGGGAACGGCATGGCGCTGCATGGAGGCGTCAAACCGTTCGTGAGCACCTTCTTCGTATTCAGCGATTATTTGCGTCCGGCGATCCGGCTGGCTGCCCTGCAGAAGCTGCCGTTAATCTATGTCTTTACGCATGACTCCATTGCCGTCGGGGAAGATGGGCCAACGCATGAGCCTGTTGAGCATCTTGCCGCATTGCGCACCATTCCGGGACTTACCGTCATCAGGCCGACGGATGCGAACGAAACGGCAAGCGCATGGGCGTATGCCCTGGGGCAGAACGATGGTCCGGTAGCCTTGGTGCTGAGCAGACAGAACCTTCCGGTCTATGAAGCGACCAAGTCCAATGTCGATGCGGTAGCAAGAGGCGCATATATTCTGACGGAAACCGACGCTCAGCCGGATGTCATCTTGATCGGGACGGGATCCGAGGTATCTCTTGCCGTGAGCGCCAAGGAGGAGCTGGAGCGGGACAACATCTCCGTTCGCGTGGTGGCCATGCCGAGCAGGGAATTGTTCGATCGTGCGCCCGAAGCTTACAAGCAGAGCGTTCTTCCTGATTCCGTCACGAATCGGATAGCCATTGAAGCTGGCATTTCGCTAGGTTGGGAACGTTACACGGGGAAAGACGGTCGTATAGTGTCGATCGACACATTCGGCGTTTCCGGGCCAGGTGGCGAGGTTATGGAGTACTTTGGTTTCTCTGCGCAGAATGTAGTAAAACTGGCGCAAGAGTTGTTGAAAACCACAATCAGCGATTAAGGGCGCTGCAGGTTCGGGCTCCCCGCACTGATTCCATAATAGAACCTAATAAAAAATGGAGGTTAGTAAAAATGAAATTTTTTATCGATACCGCAAATGTAGAGGAAATCAAAAAAGCGAATAAAATCGGCGTCTTATCCGGTGTAACGACGAATCCTTCTCTTGTAGCCAAGGAAGGCGTGAAATTCGAAGACCGGATCGCGGAGATTTTACAGGCAGTGCCGGGGGTTGAATCCGTTTCGGCGGAAGTGACCCCAGATGCGCTGACAGCCGAAGAGATGATTGCACAAGCGAATGAATTGATCACAATCAATGGCGGCGATAAAAACATTACAATCAAGCTCCCGATGACACTGGCCGGACTGGAGGCTTGCCGTTATCTGGCTGACAAAGGCGTGAAAACGAACGTAACGCTGATCTTCACCGTCAATCAGGCGCTCTTAGCCGCGCGTGCAGGCGCAACCTATGTCTCTCCGTTCCTGGGCCGCTTGGATGACATCTCGGAGGACGGTGTTCAATTGATCGTAAAGGTCGCTGAATTGTTCCGCACGCATAACCTGAGCGCTCAAATTATCGCCGCATCTGTCCGCCATCCGGATCATGTTACCCGCGTAGCGATGGCTGGCGCGCATATCGCAACGATTCCGTTTGCAGTTATCGAGCAAATCTCCAAGCATCCTCTTACAGATCAAGGAATGGAGAAATTCGCCGCCGATTGGAAAAAAACGGCCCAGATTTAAAGCAAGCTGATGCAGGCCGCGTTGCGTTTGAAATCCCGTCAGCATAAATGCTTAGAATAGGTGCATGAGTGATCAGTGTGAATCGTGATCCGGATGCCTTAACAGAATGGACCAGCTGCTATTAAATAGAGGCTGGTCCATTCCTTATGTAATTGAATCAAGAATCACGTTGCATTCACAATTACTGCGTGCTCCAGATTGCTTGACCGCTTGAAGAAAGGGGGGTCTCGAAAATAAATTCAAAGCCGGCAGCATCTTTCGGGACCTGGAAGGCAACTTGTCCTCTTTTTTTGCGTCCGGATGGTATTTGTCCATCTAATTGGCCTTCTACAAACGTAGCGATAGTTGGATTATAGTAGTAACCCTCAGCATCAGCCAGTTTCATCATCAGCAGCGTAGAGACATTGGCAGTATCTTCAGCTGTGTTCTCTATGGTTGCATCTACCACGATGAATACTTTGCCTTCCTCCGGTTTTTCATAATCTCCGCCAGTATGTCCGCTTAACGAATTTACGGTAATGATCAAATCATCAAAAATAACCGAGTCTCCGATTTTGAATGTTGCTGGCGGATTCGTCTCTTCGTCCGTGTCCCCGCCATTTTGATTCGTGCCAGTTGAATCGGCAGCAGTCGGCTCAACCTTTTTAATCTTAGCTTCCGAACATGCAGACAATAATAAAGTGGCAACTAATGCTAATGACAATAGAGGAGTTCTTCTCATTCTCATACCCCTTTAATTGTTTCTCTCCATTTGATGGAGGAGTAACTAGTTCTTATAGCCTATTAATATTATAATTCAAAAGGCTCATTTTAGCGATATATGGAAGAATGTATAATTCTAAAGAACTGCTAAAGTGGCTTTGAGAAGAGAGTGCCTCTTTGAAAATACTAATATTACTTTCAGAAAAAGTTTGGTAAAATATACATATCATTTCAGCCGGGGAGGCTTTTTATGTTCTATGCTTTAGGTTTCGCATGGATATTTTTCTCGATAACATGTATTTTCTTTTTAATTTTATTGTTTCTCACAGCAAACAGGAACGAGAGGCGTGCGAGAAGAAGGGGCATGCATATCAGCTTTGTTCTTGCCGTCGTATGTTTTACAGCGATGATAATCGTCGGCAGCAACCAGTTGGGTTCTGACAACGATGCGCCGACTGTGGCGGAAACTGCTGCGGACAAGAGCAAGGACGAGGAGCAGAAGAAGAAAGAGGAGCAGAAGAAGAAAGAGGAGCAGAAGAAGAAAGAGGAGCAGAAGAAGAAAGAGGAGCAGAAGAAGAAAGAGGAGCAGAAGAAGAAAGAGGAGCAGAAGAAGAAAGAGGAGCTGAAAAAGCAAGCGGAAAAGAGAAAGAATGATGCGGTATTGTATAAAGCTTACGAGAAGAAAATGCTGGATTTTTCCAAGAAGGCATTGGAGAGCAGCGCATTATTTGTGACGTTCGAGACGGATTTCTTGAGTAATCCGCAGCCTACTGTGGAAGGGTATCAGTATGTAGAAAGCTATAAGGAAGTTATTCTTTCTTACAGAGATTTCCTGGGACAGCAGCAGATTCCGAAGGATTTAAGCGAGGATGTCAGGAAGCTGCTTATAGAGAGTAAAGGGAATATGATGGATGGGATCGCGATGCAAGTAACTGCCTTAAACTCCCTGTTGGAATATTTTGATAGTTTAGAGATTAGCGACTTGGCCGACTTCAAAGATAACCGGTTGTTTGTAGCGGGAATGAATGCTGGACTCGAGAAGCTCCAGCAGGCGGAACAAATGGTCGAACAGCCCAAATGACAAACATGCTCTCTGTTCGGGAACTCAGACTGCCTGTGAAAGTCCGGCGGGCTTTCCGCCAACTCGCTGGTGCCGTCCGAACCGCCTCCGCCGCGCTTGCAGCTGCGCGTGCTCCAAAGATGTACAAGTGACTGGCTACAACACATCCGGTTGGTGGGGAGAGGAATGCCTGCGTAAGCGCAGCAATTTCGAGTAAAAGAAGCTCTGAGGGCAGAATGCCTGCGATAGTGCAGGAATATATGGCGGACTGGGCCGATTTCGGGCGAACAGAGCGAAATACCTGCCGTCTGGCAGGCATTTCATCCTCAAACAGGCTGGAACGAGTGTAAACCTGCTTTCCAGCAGGAATGTTCGCCGATCGTGGAGCCTTTTCCCTCGGCAAGGTTATTGCAAGGTGACACCCGTACCGTCCCACCGCGCGCTGGGAGCTGCGCGCGGTGCAGTACAGCCATTGCAACAGCCAACGCTCCCTGTTAGGGGGCTTTTTTTGAGTCGATCGAATTAATCTTTCGCCATTGAGAAACGAACGCTATAATAATGGGATGCTGGCTGCGGTGCAGCATGACCGCTCAGCCTGGTCTTATTGTGCCCACCCTCGTGCCATCGAGGCACGCGGCGCTCGGTCGCACATCGGCGGTTTATAAATAATAGAAATCATTTGCAAGTGAGGTGCATCCGTGAAGACGCTGCTGATCGATAATTATGACTCCTATACGTTTAATTTATTCCAGCTGCTGGCAGAGATAAACGGAGAGGAGCCATTTGTCATCCGGAATGACGCTTTGCAATGGCATGAGATAGCGGGCTGCCGCTTCGATAATATCGTCATCTCCCCAGGTCCCGGCAATCCCGGGAATGAGAAGGACTTCGGAATTAGTGCGCAAGCGATCCAGCATGCTGATGTACCCGTGCTTGGTGTTTGCCTGGGGCATCAGGGGATTGGCCATCTGTACGGTTCTCGGATCGTCCAGGCGCCGGAAGCGATGCATGGACGATTGAGCAGCCTGTATCATAATGACACGGAGCTGTTCGCGGGAATTCCACAAGGAAGCCAGGTTGTGCGCTACCACTCTCTTGTGGTGGAAGCGCCTCTCTCCGATGATCTGGAGGCCACTGCATGGACCGGGGATGGTGTCATTATGGGGCTCAGGCATAGACAGCGTCCGGTCTGGGGGGTGCAGTTCCACCCTGAATCGATTGCGACGAAATGCGGGCTCAGCCTGCTGCGTAATTTCAAGGCATTGACAGAGGCATACTGGAGTCAATCCCAGCTCGACCGGTCAGGGCGGGTACCGCTGGATAAGATGAACCATAAGAATGCTGTCCCTGATGCCAAGGGAGCAGGGAAGCGCATAGCCGATACGGAAGATTGCTATACCGTGACAGTGAAGCAGTTCAATGGGCTGATGCAGCCTGAGCAGGTATTTGCTAGAATGTATGTGAATCAGCCGTATTCCTTTTGGCTGGATAGCAGCAGGACCGACCAGGGCTTGGCGAGATTTTCGTATATGGGTGCCTTTGGAGGTCCCTATAGCCAGCGGATGACCTACGAGGTGCAGAGCGGCATCATTGCAATTGCAACCGGTCAGGGGATTAGAACGACGGTCAAAGAGAGCATCTACGATTACATAGAGCGAACGCTGCACAATATTAGCTGCGACTCGGATGTGCCATTCGATTACAATACGGGCTTTGCCGGATATTTCGGTTACGAAATGAAGGCAGAGAGCGGTGGCGACCACGCTCATAAGTCCCATTTGCCGGATGCGGCATTCATACTGGCGGATCGCATCATCGTCTTCGATCACTTGGAGCGTCAGATGTATCTGCTTAGTCTGACACCTGCAGCAGAGGAGGAGCTTGCCTATCAATGGTTTGCGGAGATAGAGGAGCTTTTGCTTGCTATGGAGGCCGAATCCGCGACAGATGCTGTGAACGAAGAGCCGGCGTATAATCGTCCCGATTCAGATGCAGCGGCAATGAATACTTCTGCGGGACAGCCTATGCCGCTTGTATTCAAGCTGCATCAATCACATGCGGAGTACATGGGGTCTATTGCCAGCACGAAGCAATTTCTTCGTGAAGGCGAAACCTATGAGATTAACCTGACTAACGAAATCAGCTGCGAATATAGCGAGGATCCATTTGCCCTGTACCTGAATATTCGCAAGAACAATCCTGCGCCTTATTCGGCCTACATGCAGTTCGGGGATTATCAGATTCTAAGTTCATCGCCCGAGCGATTCGTCAAGATCGACAAGGATGGCTGTATAGAAGCGAAGCCGATCAAAGGAACCATTCGCAGAGGAGCTGCAGGGCAAGAGGAAGAGGATGAGAAACTCAGGAACAGCCTGCTGGCGAGCGAGAAGGACCGTTCGGAGAATCTGATGATTGTCGATTTGCTCC
The DNA here is from genome assembly GCF_019443105.1 of Paenibacillus oenotherae. GTDB lineage: Bacteria > Bacillota > Bacilli > Paenibacillales > Paenibacillaceae > Paenibacillus_Z > Paenibacillus_Z oenotherae. The sequence goes on along the minus strand of NZ_JAHZIJ010000001.1, from coordinate 704,823 downwards.
GCAACGATCTTGGCGCTGTCTGCGAGGTAGGCAGCGTCCACGTTCCTAAGCTGATGGCGATTGAATCGTATGAGACCGTTCATCAGATGGTATCCACCGTACGCGGCAAACTGCGCAAGGATTTAACCGCTGTGGCCTGTATCCGGGCTGCTTTTCCCGGCGGATCTATGACGGGAGCCCCCAAACTCCGCAGCATGGCGATCATTGACCAATTAGAGGCTCGTCCACGAGGGATTTATTCGGGGGCGATCGGTTTCCTGGCTGCTAATGGCTCTGCGGATCTGAATATCGTCATTCGGACAATCGTCTGCAGCGAAGGACGGATATCGATTGGCGCAGGCGGCGCAGTTGTGATGCTCTCCGAAGCAGAGGCGGAATATGATGAGATTCTGCTGAAGGCGGATGTGCTGCTTCGAACGATTACGGAGATGAAGTTTAGCGAATATAACCGCTCTTATTACCGTCTGCAGGGCGACCGTTCTGTTCATTCGGTGAGCGTTGGAGGTTGAATTGAGGATGCAGGCCAATCATTCATACAAGAGTGCTTTTCAATTGCTGGAAACGCTGTTGCTGGAGAATGGGGAATACAGCTTGCTGGAGCACCATATATTGCGGCTCATGGACTCCGCTGCTTACTTTGGGTTCCACGGGGATGAGGAACAGATACGGCGGGAATTGGCAGCCCATGCGGCGGCCTATTCTGAACCGAGAAGAGTGCGTCTGCTGCTGGATGCGGACGGCAGGGTGCAGGTTGAATCACAGCCCTATATACCGCTGGAAGGAAATGAATTTCCAGTTGCTCTGGCCCAGCGCCCGATCTCCAAGGAGGATGTGTTTCTCCGCCATAAAACGACGAACCGCCACATTTACGAAGACTGCAAGCAAGGAGCGGGCGATGTATTCGATGTTCTGTTGTGGAATGAGGACGATGAGATTACCGAGTTCACGATAGGCAACCTTGTAGCAAAGATTGGCGGATGTATGGTAACGCCGCCGCTTCATTGCGGAATGCTGCCTGGAACAATGCGGGCCAGCCTGCTCGCCAGCGGAGTGATCGAAGAGCGCACGATACGACGGGATGAGATCAGAGCTGCAGAATCTCTCTGGTTGATCAATAGCCTGAGAGGCTGGATTCCGGTTTATTTGAGTGGTGGGGACTGAAACCGCGAGGGTTTGAAGGTTGTACGGAGCTACGAGCCAGGCGAAACATGCGAAACGGCAGTTATTTTCCCGTTTCTGGCCCCATGAAGGTGAAATGCCTGCCAGCGTGCAGGTATTTCACCTTCATTTCCCCTTAACGGCCGATTTTTTCCCAAATTCATGCCTGATTGCAGGAATGTTATCATTATGGCGTCTTGAACCCGAAATTCATGCACATTCGCAGGCTTATTACTCCGTCACGCTGCCTTCAGGCCACTTGGAGAAGGAGTTGTCCCCTGTACAATGAAAAAGATGCTTCCAGTTCCACTTTTTAGTGGTCAGGAGGCATCTCTTCACATCATTTGGGACTGCTTCTCGGTCAGCCCCTTTGTTTGTTTCCTCATGCTCTTCACACGGTGAAGCCACTGACTAGCTGCTGGCGGGATTATTATCCCTCTCCGCTTGAAGCTGTTGATGCCGGCTATTCACTTCATCGGCAAAGTAATGCTGCAGCTCGGCGATCTTCCTTGGATCATCCAGTGATATTTTATCCTTCAAATAATGCTCGACCACCGCTTCCCAAACAGGGATTTTCTTCTGCGCATATATATTCCGTACGGCAACCTTAACCATTCTTCGTTCTTTGGCATTGGAATAGACATCCTTGAACTGCTGGATGTGGCTGAAATCCAGTCCGTCTATCACATTCCTGAACACATCGGCTGTCATTCGCGCATCATCCAAAGCCCGGTGTGCGGAGCCCGTCATCGGAATTCCAAGCTCGAGCAGAGCTCCCTCAACACTGACGTCATTCGTTAAATTTTTGGCCCTCAGGAAGCCTTTCAGCAGATCGAAATAATCGACAGACAGCCAGAAGCTGTCATCCAGCTTGTGCATCCGGGTATCGAACACGATACGCTTGAGATCCTCGCCGCCCCAGGTGATCAAGGTGAAATTCCCGCTGCGGTTCAGCCATTGGATGAAAGCGGCAATGACGGCGGGGAATCGGGGAGCGCGGTCAATCTCCTCCTGAGGAATCCCCGTCTTTTTCTTAATAAAGCCATTAAGCTTCGAGAAATAGATCGGTTTAATAAAGGCGGCAAATTCATCGATGGGCTGTAGTGACGAGTCGAGTCTGACTGCCCCGATCTCAATGACCTCCATCGGTTTATCACTGGCAAACTTGCGGCCGTTAAACTCAATATCCAGAATAATATAGTCCGACATGACTGCCTCCGATTGTACGATATCTATTTGATATAAACACTTCCGAAAGGAAGCAGCTCTCTAAGAATCCGTTTAATAATGCCGCCTCCTTGAAGCTGTTCGATCAGCTGTGCATCCCGTGAGCCGGATTGAATAAGGACAGGGCCTGAGCCTGTCAGCTCCCATTGGACATTCATATGCTGGCTGGCCAACTGATTGCCGTATACAGCGAGCTTGATCTTGGCGCCATCCGGATAAGCAATTAGAGAGCCGGCTTCCACAAACAGCGGAGTAGAAGGGTGAAGCTGCATCGCAACCAAATCACCAGTCGTAATAATGCCAAGCGTGCCTGGTCCGGTAAATTTCATTCTGATCCATTCCTGCGTGATCCAGGCGGTTTTAATTTTTTGTACCTTGCTTTTCATATGAAGTCCGTCTGTATAGAACATAACGTGGCGAAAATCGAACATCAAGTCGCTCTTGGGCCCAATATCGACCGTTTCCAGCTGGCAGCCCGGAGGAAGGCCAAGAATAAACTCACTCGGCCCCTGCAGCTTCGAGCGGATCCACTTTCTCTTCCGGTAGGCGCCAGCGAGATCCATGAACCGGTCTTCCCGCGATTGCGGTGCGCCCTGATAAGCAAGAATAGATTTGGGATGCAGAACGTGAAGCAAGTCCTCTCCGGCGAGAGCGACGCGAACATGCCCAATCGGTGTGGGCGCCTTGACTTCCAAATGCTACACACCTCCGCCGGAATGCTTATGTTTACGCCAAACATTATAGCGCCATATGCGTATGGATAACAAATAGAGCAGTCCCATTCCGGCAATGACAAGCACAGAAGTGACGATCTTGCGATAGAACTGGCTGCGCTTGGATTTGTCAGCTTCCATCGTTTCCATCCTTTGGAGCAGGCTGTTGTTCTGCTTGGACAATTGCTCATTCTGGAGACGATACTGTTCGTTCTGCTTCATGAGCTCTTCCTGCTGCGCTGCATACTGCTGTGCAGTTTGCTGGGCCTCAAGAAGCCGTTCCTGCTGCTCATTAAGCTCGCGTTCGAGCTTCTCCTGCTGCAGCTTGAAAGACTCCGTCAGCTCTTCGACTTTCTCCGGAGCATTATAAATATCTGTAATCCGGTCAATAAAGCTGGCGTCAGCATGTTGAATGGGTAGAGCGGCTAAAGCAAATACAAGAACAAGCCCGACTCGCAGGAGAATAGTAAATGAATATTTAGGCATAAGAGGACGCCTCCTTCCGAAACATCTGCATATGCCTACATTGTATCTCTTATTTGGACAAAAATGAACCGCCCCGCACAAGACAACCTGTGGAAGCGGCTCAGGGTCGTTCGTAATAAGACGGGATACGTTACCCGTGCATAAATTCGATCTGCTTATTGTTGCCCGCATCATCTTGCAGCTTCTTATTGCGACGCAGTGCGAGGCCCATCAGCGCGCCGAATGCTGCAATCAGTATCATGACACTGAATGTATCGTCAAAGCCCAGAATAGCTGCATGCAGAGCAGCTTGAGCTGGCTCCGCAGCGGCTTCGCCTTGCTTGGCGGTTGCTGCCATCTCGGCTTGCCTGCTCGTAATATTAGCAGTGAGTATCGTAACGATGGAGGCCACAGCGAGCGAGTTGACCACTGTCTGCAAACCGTTAGTAATCGAGGTTACGCGGCTAACAAGCTCACGCGGCGCTTTGCCCATCAGATGCGTATTGAGAGGCATCATCATAAGCCCCATCCCCGCACCGGCCATAATGAGCGGCAGCAGCAGATCACTGCCTGTCGTTGTCGCATCAACCATCGAGTATTGATAGATCGCGCCGGAGATGAGACTGAGACCTGCGACGACGAGCCAGCGAATGCCGATCCTGTCATAAAGCAAGCCGCCTACGGGCATCATCAATCCGGAGGCAATGGCCTGCGGCATCAGAATCAGTCCCGTATCGAAAGCGCCAAAGCCCCGCCCCTGCTGAAGGAATTGAGGCAATAGAAATATGGCGCCGTAAAGGGCAAACTGTCCTACCCATTGCACCACGATAGCGAGGGAGAAATCGACAGAGCGGAATACGCGAAGCTCCAGCAGTGGTGTCCGTACTTTGAGCTCCACAATAATAAAGGCGATCAGCGCCAGGCCGCCGATAATAAGTCCGGCCAGCGTTTTGTCGGAGGTCCAGCTATGGGCGCCTTCACTGACACCATAGGATAAAGCGGCGAACGCAAGCGGGCCCAGAATCATGCCAAGCCAGTCCATGCCAGCTACCGCATTCCGGTCAATTTTAGGCAGATATTTGACACCCAGCAGCACGCATAGAATACCGATCGGCAAATTGATGAGGAAAATCCATCTCCACGAATGAAATTCCACCAGCCAGCCCGAGAGAGTAGGGCCAATCGCAGGAGCGAACAGGATCGGCAGGCCCATCATTCCCATGACAGTCCCCACCTTATGAGGCGGACTTAGCCGGTAAACGTAAGCCATCGAGACGGGCAGGACAGCCCCTCCTCCAAGACCTTGCAGGATGCGGAATACAGTGAGCCATTCTGCAGTGTTCGGCAGGGCGCACAGGACGGAGCCGATTGTAAAGAGGGCAACAGACAGAAGGAAAATATTTTTGGCTCCGTAACGGTCTGACAGCCAGCCAGCGAGCGGAATGACGGCTGCTTGTGCCAGCAGGTAGCCAGATATTGTCCACTGCAGTGTATTGATTGTTGAGTTGAAGTCTTTGGACAGATGGGTAAGCGCCACATTCATTGCAGTAGAATCGAGAATGACCATGAAAACTCCGGCGATAATTGCAATAAGCGGGACTATAATACTGCTGATACGAAACTCGGCGGCAGGGCGAGCTGCCTGGTCAATCTTTGTCATTGCGCACCTCTCATTCATCTTACAAAATACACTTCATTAGATATCCTAATTAATTTTCTACAAATTGTCAAAAGAAGGGGCTTGTGATTAATAAGAGGAAGTTCTGGGACAACATCCGCATCCGCTCCTGCCCGCATAAACTGTAGCAAAGGCTAATACCTCTTGAGAGGAGCTGCTCGTGCATGAGGCGAAACATCATTGTGCTGGCACTTGCGCTGTACGTACTGCTTGTCATGCTTCTAATAATAGCTTTGATTTAGGGCGATTGCTGGGCGGGACGAGACTGTACATCGAAAATATTGCTATGGGGCTGGCTGGCCGAAAAAGTCCAATATCCAATGCGTTAGTCCCAAATGATGTGAAGGGATGCTTCCAAACCACTAAAAGGTGGGACTGGAAGCATCTTTTTCGTTGTTATAGAGGACACCTCCTTCTTCAAGTGGTTTGAAGGCAGCGTGACAGAGCAAGAAGCCTGCGAATGTGCATGAATTTCGGTTACAAGGCGCCATATTTGGTGCAATTCCTGCGATGAAGCATGAATTTGAGGAAAAGTCGGCCGTTAAGGGGAAATGAAGGTGAAATACCTGCACGCTGGCAGGCATTTCACCTTTATGGGGCCAAAAATGGGGAAATACATGCCGTTTCGCATGCTTTACCTAGCTCGTATCTTGCATCTCGCATGTCTCGGCTGTTTGAACGACGGACGGTCCCCTGGAGAGGAGTAGGTGAACAGTCGAGTCGCATGATCGCAGGCATTCCACATCGTACCGCTTCTTAAAAGGGAGAGTTGAAATTTCCAAAAAGGACTTTTTGGAAATCTCCTTTTCATTATTGGAGCTGATTGCAAATAGATGCGGCATGTCAGCATAACAGAGCCCATTATTACAAATACTTGATTAAGATTTTGTTCACACTTTATGTAGGCACGCAAAAACGAAGCTTATGCTTACGGAGCAGTTTTTGCTCGACCAGTCGGGCATAGCACGCAAAAACGAAGCTTATGCTTACGTAGCAGTTTTTGCTCGACCAGTCGGGCATAGCACGCAAAAACTTTTAGGGGGCGCAAGAAATGGCCACAAAGAGCGCAGGAAAAAGCAAGTATAAAAAAATGACGATGTCGCCGCAGGAATACCAGACATTCGCCAAAACACGCGAGCCCAACCGTTCGGTTGGCGCTAATTGTATTCGGGCTTTTATTGTAGGGGGAGGCATCTGTCTGCTGGGACAAGGGATACAGGATATGTTCGTTCATGTATTCGGCATGTCCAAGACGGATGCAAGCAATCCAACGGTTGCTGTACTTATTTTCATCTCTGTCGTACTGACGAGCATGGGTGTGTATGACAAGATCGCGCAATGGGCAGGTGCCGGCAGTGCCGTTCCTGTAACCGGATTCGCCAATTCCATGTGCTCCGCAGCTATAGAACACCGGAGCGAGGGATTGGTGCTCGGCGTTGGCGCTAATATGTTCAAGCTGGCGGGCGGAGTTATTGTATTCGGTACAGTAGCGGCTTTTTTCGTCGGAATCATCTATATGATCTTCGGCATTAGGGGGCATTGACATAATATGCTCAAAGGCAAACAAACATGGTGGTTCGAGAAGCGTCCTGTCATTATCGGAGCGGCGACTGTGGTCGGGCCGGATGAGGGCGAGGGACCGCTTGCGGCTGATTTTGATCTGATCCATCCAGAGCTGGAAATGCAGCAAAAAAGCTGGGAAAAGGCGGAGCGGCTGCTGCTTGAGCAGGCCACCGATCTTGCGCTCAAAAATGCGAAGGTGAATAAGCAGCAGCTGCAGTATTTTGTCGGCGGAGATCTGATGAACCAAATTATAAGCAACAGCTTTGCGGCACGCACGCTTGGCGTTCCTTATATTGGCGTCTTCGGGGCATGTTCCACCTCAATGGAGTCTCTGGCGATTGCTTCACTTATCATCAATTCCGGTTCGGGGCAATATGTGATGGCCGGCACTTGCAGCCATAACTGTACAGCTGAGAAGCAGTTCCGTTATCCTACCGAATACGGCTCGCAAAAACCGCCGACAGCACAGTATACCGTCACGGGCTCCGGAGCAGCCGTAATCGGCGCGGACGGCACAGGTCCTGTTGTGGAGTGTGCAACAATCGGGAAGATCGTCGATCTGGGCATTAAAGATCCTTTCAATATGGGGGCAGCAATGGCACCTGCCGCGGTGGATACAATACAAGCCCATTTTAATGATACGGGCCGGGAGCCCAAGGATTACGATCTTATCGTTACAGGAGACTTGGCAGGTGTCGGTCATCCCATCGCCAAGGATTTGCTGGCAAGAGACGGGGTGCCGATGGAGCAGACGGAATTTATGGATTGTGGTCTGATGATTTACGATGTGCAAAAGCAGAAGGTTCAGGCGGGAGGAAGCGGCTGCGGCTGCTCGGCGGTCGTGACCTACGGCCATCTGCTGAAGCGGTTGCAGAAGGATGGCGATCTCAAGCGTATTCTCGTTGTTGCGACAGGAGCTCTGCTCTCTCCGCTGTCTTATCAGCAGGGCGAGAGCATTCCATGCATTGCGCATGCCGTCTCGATTGCACGGCAACTATAACGGAAGGAGAGAGCTGCAGAATGATTTATTTGTGGGCATTTGTAGTTGGAGGCGCTATATGTATCGTGGGACAGCTGATGTTCGATGTGGCCAAGCTGACACCTGCACATACGATGGCGATACTGGTCGTGGCCGGAGCAATCGTGGACGGTATAGGCTGGTATGAGCCGATGATGGAATTCGCTGGGGCCGGGGTAACGGTTCCGATCACCAGCTTTGGCAATGCGCTTGTTCATGGCGCCTTGACGGAGCTGCAGAATGACGGATGGGTTGGTGTCATAACAGGCATCTTCAAGCTAACGAGCGCAGGCATTTCCGCCGCGATCATCTTCTCTTTCCTGGCGGCCCTTGTCGTTAAGCCCAAAGGATAGCCGGATCTCCGCATAAGACGGGGCTGGCTGGCCGAAAATATCCAATGAGTCAGTCCCGTATGATGTGAAAAGATGCCTCCAAACCACTAAAAAGTGGAGCTGGAAGCATCTTTTTCATTATATGGGGGCACTTCGTGGGGACTCTGTCTGAAATCATCAAATAACTTTCTGGACACCGCTTCTGCAAGTGTGGTTAGAAGGCAGAGTGACGGAGTAAGAAGCCTGCGAATGTGCATGAATTTCGGTTACAAGACGTCATAAATGATAACATTCCTGCAATCAGGCATGAATTTGAGAAAAAATCGGCTGTTAAGGGGGAACGAAGGTGAAATGCCTGCACGCTGGCAGGCATTTCACCTTCATGGGGCCAGAAACGAGCAAATAAATGCCGTTTCGCATGTTTCGCCTCGCTCGCAGCTCGCATGTCTCGGCGTTTGAATGACGAATCGTGCTCTAGCGAGAAGTACGTGGGCAGTCCCATGATCGCAGTCATTCCACATCGTGCAGTTTCTTAAGTAAGAGGAGACTCCCAAAAAGGACTTTCTGGACAGCCCCGTCTTGATGTTCAGAATGTTCAGAATAGCTGTGAATCGGCTACGTCGCTCCTCACTCCAAGCTTCCGTATTGAAGCTGCTGGATTCGCATTTGACCTGCATTTGACCTGCATTTGACCTGCACTGGGCTCCTTACTGGCTCGTACCGTACTGGAATCGCACACCGGCTCCGTGCTTCAGTCGTGAGTTTCCGCTTGTAAGTGGGAAATACCGTGCTACAGCATAGAATGACAACATGTTATGTGTTGTAAGCAGGAAATGCCGTGCTACAGCGTTCTGAAACCATTCCCATCCGCGCGAAACGCGACTTTAAGACGGCAAAATCCGCCTACCGCACACTAAACGAGCGACTCGTGTGCTGTAGGCCGGAAAAACCCGCTTACAGATGCTCGACCGATTGCCGTCACGAGGCGAAACACCACGCGCAGCTTCTGGCACTCGCTGCGAAAGGCAGCCAAGACAACATTGATTCGTCGAATAACGGATCTTGGCGCAGACTGAGCCCCAGGCAGCTCCCCCTTCCTTCGTTGAATTGGAATTTTCCTCCTGTGGGAATCTCCAATTTTTTTTGGTGGATATATAACTGTACGGTTTGTTGTATTTTTTGTAAAATAATAGAATGATGGCATTTTTCATTTTTTATTTCATCCGGGAGGGTCCAAAGACATGGAGAACCGTAAGACAGATTATTCATTATGCGCACTAATTCGTCGTAATTTAGAAAACTGTATCCTGGGGAAGAGCAATGAAATTGAACAATTAATGATCGCACTGCTCGCTGGCGGCCATATTTTGCTTGAAGACGTGCCGGGCACTGGCAAGACGCAGCTTGTGAAAGCGCTTGCCAGAACGATAGGCGGGCATTTCCGCAGAATCCAATGCAATCCGGATCTGCTGCCAACGGATATTACTGGTGTTGCTATATATCATCCGAAAGACGAAGCATTCATCTTCAGGCCTGGCCCTGTCATGGCGAATCTGCTGCTTGTCGATGAGATTAACCGCGCAACGACCAAGACGCAATCGGCATTGCTGGAAGCGATGGAGGAGCGCAACGTCACAGTGGATGGCGAAACGTATCAGCTGCCTAATCCTTTTGTCCTGATCGCCACGCAAAACCCGATTGAATTTGAAGGAACCTATACACTGCCGGAGGCCCAGCTTGACCGGTTTATGATGAAGCTTACCTTAGGCTATCCGGATGCTGCGACCGAACGTCAGATGGTCATGTCGCCGTTCTCTACGGCACCTGCGGATCAGCTTGCACCGGTCGCGGATATTGAGCATGTTGCGGCCCTGATGGAGCAGGTGAAGAAAGTTCATGTCGATGAAGCGGTTGGCGATTATTTGATCCGCGTTGTGAGGGGAACCCGGGAGCACAACGGCGTCCAGCTGGGAGCCAGCCCGCGTGCGGCGATATCGCTGCTTGCAGCTGCCAAAGCCAAGGCATTCCTGAATGAACGTGATTACATGATCCCCGATGATATCAAATCGCTTGCTCCATCCGTGCTGGCTCATCGGATTCTGCTGCATACAGAATCAAGAATGAACGGCTTGACAGCCGAGGATGTTATTCAGGCTGTCCTTCATAGCACGAATGTCCCTGTCCGAATGGAGCGATAATTCTCATGCTTACGGCAAAAGCAACGAAGATGAGATGGCAAATTATCGGCATCGTATATGCTGGCTCTCTGCTTTATTTGCTGTTTCAGGGCGGAAAAGCATCCTTCATGCTGTTTTGTATCTTGAATGTGCTGCTGCTTTACTTGCTGCTGGGACGTTGGAGCGGCATCGGCAAGGTAGCGGGTGTCCGGAAGCTGTCGAACAGCTCCGGGTCGGAGCATCATCTGATGGCCGGAAGCAAGCTGGACGTCAATGTTTCCGTGCAAATTCCCGGTGTGTGGCCGATTCCTTATGTGCTCGTTCGTGATGTCTTGATCCGGCAGAACGGCGGTACAATTCCGTTCGAGGCTTCATTTGTGCCGAGCTACCGCAGGCAAGGAGATGTAACCTATACGACTCCGCCCTTGGAGAGAGGGGTATACCGGTTCGCTCAGACGGAATGTTCGACCTGCGATATTTTTGGATTGTTCGAGCATTCCGGCACTTTCGATTCCTCAGAGCCGGTCAGTGTCTATCCGCGCACGATCAATATAAGAAGCTGGCAGCAGCTGAAGCGCGGCGCCAAGGGTCCGTATTCGACTTCCGCCTCGCGATTGTCGGCCAAGGAGACCACACAAATTAACGGTGTGCGCGAATATATCTACGGAGACAGATTGTCGCGAATCCATTGGAATGCGACAGCCAGAACAGGCGAGTGGAAGTCAAAAGAATTCGAGCGCGAGTCATTGCCGCGGACGGTATTCGTTCTGGATCGTTATGCGGGCGCATATGTACGGCAGGATCAATTCGAATTGGCGGTGTCAGTCGTCGCCTCTATATTGGACTTTGGCTCCCGGCGTTCAACGGCTACCGGTCTCATATCAGTCGGAGAAACAAGTGAAGGGTTCCCGCCTAATGCGACTCTTAACCAGCGGCAATCGATCATGAACCATCTCGTTCGTGTCCAGCCGGATGGCAAGACTCCGCTCTACAAGGCGCTAAGGCAGTCAACCTCCCTTATTCCTGCCGGATCGTTTGCTGTTATTGTCAGCCCACAGACAGGTGAGGATATCGTCCTTGCCATGGAATGGCTGAAACGCAAAGGCGTCGTTCCGGTCCTGATCCATTTGAAGGAAATCGGGGATGATAAGTTCCGAATCGGAGAAGGTACTGGCGGGAAGAGCAAGGAATGTCTGCAAATGCTGCAGCGAAACGGTTTTATCGTGCATTCGATCAATGCGCTTCATGAGCTGCCTGCTGCGCTGGAAGGAGGGAGCGCTTCATGACATCTCAAACCCAATCATTCAGCAAGTGGTTTTCCTTGAACTGGTACGCCCAATTATCCGCTATTTTCTCCGTACTGGTTGTCTTTGCATGGATTCGCAGCTTTGAAGGCTATTGGTGGGCGGAAACCTACACAATCGTGCACTGCATGCTGCTGACGTCACTGGTCGCCGTGATGCTCATTCCTTCAAAATGGTTCTCAACGGTCATACAGCTCATTGCGCTCTTCATCGTCAATGTGGCACTGACCGGATTCGAGTGGGGCCCGTTCGAAGGACAAAAGGGCAAGATTGGGGATTGGACAAGCTGGCTATGGGCCCAGGTGGAGCAGCTTATGCCCTTTCTCTGGATAAGCCTTGTCATATGGGCGGCCTTGCAGGCAATACTGATTTGCAGCAAGCACCGCTTGGGCATTATCGGCATCATCAGCTTTAGTCTGCTTTCACTGGCGGTTGCGGATTCATTGTTCACACCGGTCTATCTGTGGGGCGAAATTGCCTTGATGGTATTTATCGGGCTTGGCTGGCTTGTTGCCAACCACTTCCTGAACTTCAAACAGAAGCACCCGGAGAGCTGGGAGCACCTGCTTGAGTATCCGCTGAGCCTGTTTCTGCCGGTGCTGCTAATTATCACACTTGTTATGGGGGCAGGATTGTTCGTCCCATCCATCAAACCGATTCTGACTGACCCCTATACCGCCTGGAAAGAAGCTAGGGGGGAGGAAGTTCCGACTTTTATCGGGGACAAGGGTGAAGGTGAGAACGGCGGCAAGGGGGAGGGTGATACCAGCTCAGGCTACAGCCGCAATGATGAGAATCTGGGCAATGGCTTCAAATTTGATTATTCACCGATAATGGATATTACGACAACGAGGAAGAGCTACTGGCGGGGCGAGACCAGGGCGCTGTATACAGGCAGCGGCTGGGAGGAAGCGCCGGAGGAGAAGGGCGAGCAAGCGGTCAGAGCACTCGCTCCCGGACAGTCTCTTGATGCTGGCAGCATTGGAGATGATGTTGAGACGATTCAAGTCGACCAGTCAGTCAATATGCTGGGCAAGGACAAGTACCCCGTATTGTTCGGTGCCAGCCCTGTATCCGAGGTTGTTTCGGTCAATGAAATTGACAGCTACCTGCCAAGCCTGGAATGGCTGCCGCAATCATGGGAATTAAGGCTGCCAGCCGGAAAGTCCGCCTATCCTGACAAGTACTCCATCATTTCACATGTGCCTGTGCTGGATGAGAAGAAGCTGCGCAGCGTGGCGGAATCAGGGGATAGCTCGTCTGTTTCCGACATGTATTTGCAGCTCCCCTCAGGACTGCCTTCACGGGTGAGTGACCTGGCTTTGGAAATATCCAGGGATGGGGCTACTCCGTATGATAAAGTCAGGGCAATTGAGAGCTATTTGCAATCGAATTTCAAGTATACGAACGAGCCTGACTTGTCGAAGAAGGAAAGCAAAGATTTCGTGGATGCTTTCTTATTCGAGATGAAAGAAGGCTACTGCGACTACTATTCTACTGCAATGGCTGTATTGACCCGTTCGATCGGTATTCCAGCCCGATGGGTAAAAGGCTATGCGCCAGGAAGTATGCCGATCGATCCGGAAACGCTGCGCCTTGAAGGCACAGGTGTCGATGTCAATCCGGAGGGGAAAGGCACGTATACCGTACGCAATGCGGATGCGCATTCCTGGGTTGAGGTATATTTCGAAGGCTATGGATGGTTTCCATTCGAGCCAACGGCGGGTTTTTCTTTCCCTTATGCGATGGCGCAAAATCAAAGCCTGGAATCTATGGATACGGATAATGCTGCAACTACCGAGAAGGATGGGGCAAGCTCGACAGAATTCAAGGTTCCGGCATGGGGCTTTGCTGTTGTCGCAGGTCTGCTCCTTGCAGCGCTGATCGTATGGCAGCGCCGCCAAATCATAGGGCTGTGGCAGCGTTATCGAATGAATGCGATCACAGTTAATGAGCGTATTGTCAAAGATACGGACCGGCTAATACGCTATGGCCGGAGGAAAGGCCTGACATCCAGTGCGAATGAGACGGTACGTGAAACTATGACTCATTGGGCAGAGCGAAGGCCTCTGCTGCTGGAAGAGCTGTCATTCATCATTACGATATTCGAGAAGGCCATGTACAGTAAGGATACAATCAGCAAGGAAGAAGCTGAGGTGTTCGATACAACAATGAAGTCTATTCGCGAGCGCATAAGCTAAGTGGAGACCGGCCGGAATGATGCGCTGCATCGTCCCGGCCGGTTTTTTATGCCCAATACGGCCTTTGCAACAAATTCCCTTTGTATGGTATAGTTTCGATGATAGCGATAGCAGGGGAGTCGAAACTATGTTTGAACGGCTGTTGCCGCACATGCGCGTCAATACCATTTACAATATTGATTTGAATGCTTTGAAGAAACAAGGCATTAGAGGCATAATTACGGATCTCGACAATACACTTGTCGGCGCCAAGGTACCGCTTGCCACGCCAGAGCTGGTAGAATGGCTGGATAACGTGCGTAGTCTTGGCTTTAAGGTTGTCATCGTTTCCAATAATAATCAGACACGCGTGTCCAACTTCTCAAGTCCGCTTAACATTCCTTTCGTTCATGCGGCCCGCAAGCCCGCGAACAAAGCGTTTCTTAAAGCGCTTAAGGAGCTGAGTCTGCCGGTGGAGCAAACAGCAGTCATTGGCGACCAGATGCTGACAGACGTACTTGGCGGAAGACGGATGGGGCTATTCACGATTCTCGTCAGTCCTATTGCGCCGAATGATGAAGGCGTTATGACACGCATCAACCGAAGGATCGAGAGAATTGCCCTCTCCAATCTACGCAAAAAAGGGCTCTGGCCCGAGGAGGAACGCAAGAAGTGACGAAACAGCAATTGGAACAGGGCGGCTGCGCAGGCTGCGGTGTGAAGCTGCAGACGGCAGAAGCGAGCAAACCCGGATATATTCCGGAGACAGCGCTTCAGCGGGAGCCGGTAATCTGTCAGAGATGCTTCCGTATTAAAAATTATAATGATGCAACAACGGTCACAATTGATCAGGACGATTTCATCAAGCTGCTCGGCGGTATAGCGAATACGGAGAGCCTTGTTGTGCATATCGTTGATATTTTTGATTTTGAGGGCAGCCTGATTTCGGGTCTGCAGCGATTTGTGGGCAACAATCCGGTGCTGCTGGTCGTTAATAAGATCGATCTTCTGCCGAAAGGGATCAATCTGAACCGGCTGCGCAACTGGGTGCAGAAGCAGGCGAAGGCACAGGGGCTCCGTGTTCTGGATGTCGTGCTGTGCAGCGCGAAACGCAATATAGGCTTCGAACATGTTATTGAAGCGCTTGGCAAGCATCGCGGCAAACGCGATGTGTATGTCGTTGGCGCTACCAATGTTGGCAAGTCCACGCTGATCAACCGGCTTATCCACGATTTCAGCGATCTGGAACGCGAGCTGACGACGTCCCGTTATCCGGGCACAACACTGGATGCGGTTCATATCCCGCTTGATGACGGTCACGATATTATCGACACGCCGGGCATTGTTTACGCGCATCGGATGACGGAGATCGTTCCGCGGGATGTGCTTCAGGCTCTTCTGCCGGACAAGCCGATCAAGCAGCTGGTCTATCAGTTGAATGAGCAGCAGACCCTTTTTATCGGCGCGCTGGCACGATTTGATTTCATAGAAGGGGATCGCCAGTCGTTCTCGCTCTACATGTCCAATGCGCTGCCTGTACACCGGACGAAGCTGGAACGCGCGGATGAGCTGTATGCCGATCACAAGGGCGTTATGCTGGCACCGCCGAAGAGAGAGCAATTGGATGATATTCCGGCATGGACGCGCCATCGCCTGACGATCCGGCGCGGTGCGGATACAGATATCTATATTTCCGGACTGGGCTGGATTCATGTCAACAGCGGCGCCGGAGCGCTCATAGACATCCATGTACCCAAAGGAATCCGGGTACTGCTGCGCGATGCGCTGATCTAGCCTAGCTGGCAGGATGGCAACACAAGACATTCCAGGGGAACAACGTACTGGTAATCAGGAGAGTGAATGGGCAGTGAGCGGAATTGACAATTCAACGGCTGGGCTTTCCCTTATTGGCAATAAAGTAGACAGCGGAACTCTGCTTTACAGCGTCATAGGCGATCCGATCCGCCAGTCCAAATCGCCTGCAATGATGAATCGCGCCTTCAGGGAGAGCGGCATTAACGGCATTTATACGGCTTTTCATATTAAAAGCGAACGCTTGGCGGATTTTGTTGCTGGCGTGCGTGCCATGGGCATCCGCGGCGTCAATGTAACGATCCCTCATAAGCTGGATATTATACCGCTGCTGGATGAGATTGACGAGAGCGCCCAAGCAATCGGAGCAGTGAATACAATTGTCAATGAGGATGGCAATCTGATCGGATACAATACCGATGGCCTTGGTTATGTCCGTTCCCTCAGGGAGGAAGCGGAGCCGGAGCTTGGCGGCAAGCGGGTTCTGATTATTGGCGCTGGCGGCGCGACAAGAGGAATTATTTATGCCTTGGCGAAGGAAGGTGTCGGGAGCATTGTCATCTCGAACCGGACAGTCGAGCGGGCGCAGGTGCTCGTCGACGCTTTTCGCTTGCAGACGGATATCCGTGTTGTGGGCAGCGAGAAGCTGAAGGATGCATGCAAGGAAGCCGACATCATTATTAATACAACCTCCTTGGGCATGTATCCGCATGTTGAAGGGACGCCGATCGACACCTCCTGGCTGCGGCCGGAGAGTATCGCAAGTGATCTTATTTATAACCCGTTGACCACACGTTTCCTGGAGGAAGCGAAGAGCCGCGGCTGCCGTATTCACGGGGGACTCGGCATGTTTGTCTACCAGGGGGCCTATGCCTTTGAATATTGGACAGGCGTTCCGGCTCCGGTGCAAGCGATGCGCGCAGCCGTGCTGGAAGCGCTGGGATACGAACATTAACGTTAATCTAACGAGAGAAGGAACAGGAATTATGCTGACAGGCAAACAGAAAAGACATTTGCGCGCATTGGCGCATCATTTGACACCGATATTCCAGGTTGGCAAAGGCGGAACCAACGACCACATCGTCCGCCATGTCGTGGAAGCGATAGAGACAAGGGAGCTCATAAAGGTATCCGTGCTGAACAATTGCCTCGACGACCCCAGGGAAATTGGACAATGGATCGCCGAAGAAGCAGGAGCGGAGCTTGTGCAGGTAATCGGCAAGACCATTGTGCTGTACAAGGAGTCCAAGGATCACAAAACGATAGAGCTGCCAAAAGGAAAAAACTGATTCTGAATTCAAACATAAACGCTGTTCTACATGAGGAGTGATCATATGATTAAAGTTGGCATAATGGGGGGAACGTTCGACCCGATTCATTACGGTCATCTGCTTGCAGCGGAGAGGGCAAGAGAGGCGTGCGGGCTTGATGAAGTATGGTTCATTCCTTCTTTTCAACCGCCGCTGAAGGATAATGAACCGAATGCAGATACCAATGCCCGCCTTGAGATGGTCTATCGCGCGATTGACTTCCAGCCGCACTTTCGTGCGATGGATATCGAGCTGGAGCGGGGCGGAACAAGCTATTCCATTGATACGGTGAAGTCGCTTCAGGAGAACTATCCGGGGCGTACGTTCAGCTATATCATTGGCTCCGACCGCGTCAACGATCTGCCGCAATGGCACCGCATCGAAGAATTGGCGCGAATCGTTGCCTTCATTGGTGTCGAGCGTCCGGGGGAGTCCATAGATGTCTCCTCGCTGCCAGTGTATATTCAGGATCGGTTGACGATCATTGGAATGCCTCTTATTGACATTTCCTCAACGGAGATCAGGCAGCGGCAGGCGGATAAGCGCTCGATCCGTTTCATGGTACCGGAGAAGGTCTACTCTTTTATAAAAAGGAATGCGCTCTATGAAAAGCCGGAATGAAATGATTGAAGCGGTACGCGCTGAAATGCCGGAGCGCCGCTGGACGCATACGGTAGGTGTAATGGAGACGGCAGTCGTGCTGGCCGAACGGTTCGGGGCTGAT
The DNA here is from genome assembly GCF_019443105.1 of Paenibacillus oenotherae. Classification (GTDB taxonomy): domain Bacteria; phylum Bacillota; class Bacilli; order Paenibacillales; family Paenibacillaceae; genus Paenibacillus_Z; species Paenibacillus_Z oenotherae. The sequence continues at coordinate 687,162 of NZ_JAHZIJ010000001.1, read as the reverse complement.
CCTGTCAAGGCGGAGCGGGCGGCGATTCTGCATGATGTGGCGAAGTATTGGCCGACATCCAGAATGGAGACGATCATCCGTGAGGAAGGTCTGCCCGCCGATCTGCTGCAGTATGATAAAGAGCTGTGGCATGCACCGGTTGGCGCTTTTGTAGCAGAGCGTGATTATGGTGTTACGGACCCGGAAGTTCTGGATGCAATCCGGTATCATACCTCTGGGCGGGAGGGCATGACGCTGATGGACAAGATCGTCTGCCTTGCTGATTACATGGAGCCGGGACGAGATTTTCCAGCGGTGAATAAAATTCGGGAAATAGCTGAGTATAGTGTGGAGAACGCTCTTATCGCCGGATTTGATTCGACGATAGCGTATTTGCTGGAGCAGGGCCGGAGAGTCTATCCATTGACGGTGATGGCTCGCAATGATTTGATCTTATTCGTAAGGGAGTCTGGGCGATGACAGTAGAGGCGAATGAATTAATGCAGCTCGTAGTAGCTGCGGCAGAGGAAAAGAAAGCCCATGGAATAGTAGCGCTTAATTTGCAGGGAATATCGCTTGTTACCGATTATTTTGTTATCTGTCACGGTAATTCAGATACACAGGTGCAGGCGATTACGACTGAAATCCGCAAGCAGGCGGAAATGAGCGGGGCGCGCATCAAAGGGATTGAAGGTATGGATTCGGGCAGATGGGTGCTGATTGATATCGGCGATGTCGTGGTCCATGTATTCCACCGCGATGAGCGGGAGTATTACAATATTGAGCGGCTGTGGTCTGATGCGAAAGTTGTGGAGTTCGCATGAGTCTCGTTGCTGGAACATACGTCAATGTGAGGGTGGCACGCGAAGTGTCGCCCTATGGTTATTTCTTGAATGACGGCGAATCGGATGTGCTGCTCCATTATACGGAAATCGTAGGCGAGCGCCCGCAGCCAGGGGACGATATCGAGGTTTTCCTGTTCTACGACACAGAGGATCGCATCGCGGCAACGATGAAGAAGCCGCTGATCACTCTGGGAGAGGTCGCGCGTCTTGTAGTTGCTGACGTTCATCCGCGCATCGGCGCGTTTCTTGAGATGGGACTTGGCCGTCAGCTGCTGCTGCCTATGTCGGAGCAGCCGGAGATGAAGGAGCTGCGGCCGATACCGGGTGATGAGGTGTTCGTCAAGCTTGCTCATGATAAGATCGGACGCCTTGTGGCGAAGATCGCATTCGAGGAAGATCTCGCGGAGCTTGCGTTCAGGGCTCCGGAATCATGGCGAAATACGTGGGTAGAGGGCTGGGTGACGAAGCCGCTTAAAATGGGCTCGTTCGTCCTGATTGATGGCGGTGTAGTCGGCTTTGGCGTGATGGGACTGATCCCTGCCGATGACCGTACCCGCCAGCTTCGCCTAGGCGAACGGGTGAGCGCCCGTGTAACCTATGTGCGGGAGGACGGCAGAGTGAATTTGTCGATGACGCTGCGCAAGGAGGTTGGCCGGCTGGAAGATTCCGAGAAGCTGCTCGCCTTCCTGCGGGAGCGTCCGGGCGGAGCTATGCCATACTCTGATGAGACTTCAGCGGATATTATCAAGCAGAGATTCGGCATCAGCAAATCCGCGTTCAAGCGCGCGATCGGCAAGCTGATGCGCGAAGGCCTGGTTACGCAGCAGGGCAGTTGGACCAAGCTGGTGGAGGGCGAAGCTGCCGCCTCCGATTCAGCTTCCACTTCCAATTCCGAAGCTGGCGAGTAGAGAGTGACAGTTAGCACGATGAAACCCGCTTACAGCACAGACCAATTGAGTTTTGAGGCTGAGAGTGTTGAGAAGCCGTAGCTAATGCAAGTATGGCAGGCACAGAAAAAATAAGGATGCGATAAGATGCGGGCATACCGGCAATTTGCTTCTGTTTATGATCGGCTGATGGAAGATATGCCGTACTCCGAGTGGATGCGATTCGCGCGCGAGTGCTGGGAGCGGTACGGCATTCCTCAGACGATAGTAGATTTGGGCTGTGGGACAGGCAGCATTTCAATTCCATTGGCACGCTCAGGCTTCCACGTATTCGCTATTGATTTGTCAGCTGATATGCTGACAATCGCGCGCAGCAAATGGGATGACGCACCGCAGCAGGCGATCCGCTCAAGCAAAGGCTCCATTCGTTGGCTGCAGCAGGACATGAGCGCTTGGGAGCTGCCGGAAGAGGTTGATACGGTCATTTCCTTTTGTGATTGTGTGAACTACTTGACTGAAGAGGGCGATGTGGAGGCAGCGTTCAAGGCCACCTGCAATGGCTTGAAGCCCGGAGGTGTCTTTCTCTTTGATGTCCATGCCCCCGGCCAGCTGGAGCGATATGCGGAAGAACAGCCTTTCGTGCTGGACGAGCGCGACATCGCGTATATTTGGACGAGCGATCTCGACCGTGAACGTTGCGAAATCGAGCATCGCCTTACGATCTTTGCCCGTCAAGGCGAGGAGCGGGATGCGCGCTTCAGCCGGATCGAGGAGGTTCATGTGCAGCGGGCTTATGACCCTGCATGGATTCGCGGAGCGCTTGCCCGCGCTGGCTTCAGCAGAATCGAGTCGTTCGCGGATTTCAAGCTGGAGGAACCAGGAGCTGACTCCGAGCGGTTGTTTTTTGCAGCGATTAAGTAACATGGTGAACATGTCGAATCAGGCCGCTTGACACAGTTGAGCTGCTTATTTATAATCGAACTAACTATTTTTATAAGATGTCATCATCATTAGGCGTCGATAAGGAGCAGTAGTTTCCGCAGCGCTAGGAATCAGAGAGCCGGAGAAGTGGTGCAAGCCGGACCAGCGTGGAAGCGAACTCGCCTTGGAGCCGCGTGCCAACCCGAAGCAGAACAGTGTTCATGTCCGTTCACTTCGTAGGAAGCGCGCCGTCTCGCCCGCGTTAAGGGAATGGAGTGAGCAAGGGTAAAGCATACCCCTGCTAACTAGGGTGGTACCACGGGAATTAATCCTCTCGTCCCTAGCGTTTGCGCTAGGGATGGGAGGTTTTTTTATGGACAGAGCGCAGTGGGGCTCCGGATAGGATCCCCCTCGTGCGAGATGAATAGGGAGGCAAAGAAAGCATGGCACAGGATCGACAAGAGCAGCAAGGCTACAATCCGTTAGTCATTGAACCGAAATGGCAGGCCTTTTGGGATGAGAACAAAACCTTCAAGACGACTGAGGAGCCGGGCAAACCGAAATTTTATGCGCTCGATATGTTCCCGTATCCTTCTGGAGCAGGTCTTCACGTAGGACATCCTGAGGGCTACACGGCAACCGATATCGTATCCCGCTACAAGCGGATGCGCGGTTATAATGTCCTTCACCCGATGGGCTGGGACGCATTCGGTCTGCCGGCGGAGCAGCATGCCATCAATACGGGCGAGCATCCGCGCGGGTTTACCGTCATGAACATTAACAATTTCCGCCGTCAGATTAAGTCGCTTGGCTTCTCTTACGACTGGGATCGTGAATTCAGCACAACTGACCCCGATTACTATAAATGGACGCAGTGGATTTTCATTCAGCTCTTCAATAAAGGGCTTGCCTATGTGGATGAAATTCCGGTTAACTGGTGTCCTGCGCTTGGAACAGTCCTTGCGAATGAAGAGGTTATCAATGGTTTGAGCGAGCGCGGCAACCATCCTGTTGTCCGCAAGCCAATGCGTCAATGGGTGCTCAAAATTACGGAGTATGCGGATCGCCTGCTGGAGGATCTTGAAGAGCTGGACTGGTCTGAGAGCATCAAGGATATGCAGCGCAACTGGATCGGCAAGTCGAAGGGCGCGGAAGTTACGTTCCCGATCGATGGACATGATCAATCATTGGTTGTATTCACGACGCGGCCGGATACTTTGTTCGGCGCAACCTATTGCGTACTGGCGCCGGAGCATGAGCTTGTTGCCCGGATTACAACGGCAGAGCAGAAAGCGGCGGTAGAGGGCTATCAAGCGATGGCGGCGCACAAGTCGGACCTGGAACGTACAGATTTGAACAAAGACAAGTCCGGCGTATTTACCGGTGCTTATGCAATCAATCCGGTCAGCGGTGTCAAGGTTCCGATCTGGATTGCTGATTACGTGCTTGCTGGCTACGGAACTGGCGCAATTATGGCGGTGCCGGGCCATGATGAGCGGGATTGGGAGTTTGCGAAGCAGTTTGGCCTGAACATTGTTGAAGTGGTGCAGGGCGGCGATGTTTCCAAGGAAGCGTACGCCGGAGACGGACCGCATGTAAACTCTGACTTCTTGAACGGCCTGAATAATGCGGATGCGATAGCCGCAATGATTGAGCGCTTGGAGAAGGATGGCACGGGCAAAGGCAAAATAACGTACCGTCTGCGCGACTGGCTGTTCAGCCGTCAGCGTTATTGGGGCGAGCCGATTCCGATTCTGCATCTGGAGGATGGCACGATGAAGCCGGTGCCGGATGATCAGCTGCCGCTGCTGCTGCCGGATGTTGACCAAATCAAGCCATCGGGTACGGGTGAATCCCCGCTTGCGAATGTGGCGGATTGGGTGAATACGGTTGATCCGGAGACCGGGAAGCCTGCGCGCCGGGAGACGAATACGATGCCGCAATGGGCTGGCAGCTGCTGGTATTACTTGCGGTTTATCGATCCGCATAATGACAAGGAGATTTGCTCCAGGGAGAAGCAGGCGGAGTGGCTGCCGGTCGATCTGTATATCGGCGGTGCCGAGCATGCGGTGCTTCACTTGCTGTACGCCAGATTCTGGCATAAAGTGCTCTATGATCTGGGCGTCGTCGCGACGAAGGAGCCATTCCATAAGCTGGTCAACCAAGGGATGATCCTTGGAACCAACAATGAGAAAATGAGTAAGTCACGCGGCAATGTTATTAATCCGGACGATATTGTCAATGAGTACGGCGCAGACACGCTGCGTATGTATGAGATGTTTATGGGGCCGCTGGAAGCGACCAAGCCATGGAATACGAACGGTGTGGAAGGGATGCATCGTTTCCTCAGCCGCGTATGGAGACTCTTCGTTGGGGACAACGGCGAGCTGAATGAGAAGATCAGCAGCAAAGAGGCGTCGGAAGCGTTCAAACGGACATGGCACCGGACGATCAAGAAGATTACGGAAGATTATGAGAACCTGCGGTTCAACACAGCGATCAGCCAGCTGATGATCTTCGTCAATGAGGCTTACAAGGCGGAGTCGCTGCCAAGAGAGGCAATGGAGCATTTTGTCCAGATGCTCTCGCCGCTTTCCCCGCATATTGCGGAGGAGCTGTGGTTGAAGCTTGGACATAACGAGTCTGTAACCTATGCGCAGTGGCCTTCATATGATGAAGCTCTTACAGTTGATCAAGAGGTTGAGATCGTTGTGCAGGTCAATGGCAAGATTCTCGACCGCATTCTGATTGCTGCTGATACGGAGCAAGCAGAGATGGAGGAGCTCGCGAAAAATTCGGAGCAGGTGGCTCAAGCGATCGCTGGCAAGACCATTCGCAAAGTGATTGCTGTCAAAGGCAAGCTGGTTAACATCGTTGCAAATTAGAGAATAGAAAAAAGAGGTGGATGGCCTCCAAGCGCAAAGCATGCGCTAGGAGCCGTTCACCTCTTTGCCGTATAAGGAGACGGCAACATGCTCCAGATCTTCGTGGTATTTCGCATGCGTAGTGCGGATGACCGCATTAAATACGCCGTCCAGCTCGCGATTGAGCAGCGCGAGGGCTTGAGCGGTTATACCGCCTGGAACGGCTACGCGCGATTGAAGCTGCTCCGGCGTCATGCCGCCTTCTGTCAGCAGCTGGCCTGTGCCGCTTAGCATGGCGCTTGCTACGACGAGCGCTTCTTCGCGGGGAATGCCGGTTTCTTCGACGGCGGCATCAATAAACTTTTGCAGCAGGAAGGCCATAAAGGCGGGACCGCAGCTGGACAAGTCGGAGACGATGCGGGTGTGCTGCTCTTCAATGGCCAGCGGTGTGCTGATATGCGACAGCAGACTGTTAAGGATATATTTGTCCTCATCTGTCATCCGTTTGCCGAACATGGTCAGCGTTGCCCCGCGTAATACATAATTTGTAATACTTGGAATTACCTTTGCTACCTTGCAAGGGAGCCAATCTTCGAGCTGTGAGAGCATAACGGGACTGGTGATGGAAACGACAATTTGATGCGGCTGTATCGTACCGCGCAGCTCCTCAATGACTCTCTTATATTCAAGCGGCTTGACACAGAGAAAGACGATGTCGCTTCCGAATGCGGCATCGCGGTTGCTGGGGGCGACGCACAGGCCGGGATGCCGCTCGGCAATAATTTCAGCTTTGACGATCGTTCGGTTGCTGGCTGTAATTTGAGACGGCTGAAGCGCGCCTGAGTCGATGAACGAATCAATCAGCAAGCTACCCATACTACCGATCCCGATAAACCCGACATTCATCTTGACCCCTCCTGAAGCACTTTACTAGCGTAAAGCGCAGAGTATCCTGTGCAATGGCTTAGCATCTGCTGCCTTAGGCTGCTGCCGGCATTAGCAAAGCTCCGAGCCCTTTTGCCATCATTGCTCTTACTACCGTATGCAACGTTGCTCGGCCAAGATGACGGGAAATTGTGCCTGAATGAAAATTTGATGAAGAACGGAGTGGTTCATGGATGAAACCAATCAGCATGAGGGTCATGCGTCGCGAGAAGGCGGCAGCTGCAGCCTTGCTGCTTCTGGGGCTGATTCTGCTTGCAGCTGCATTGTGGCAGCCCAAGGAAATAGAGCCGGAGGGATGGATCGAGATCAGTAAGCAAGTAGAACAAACGATAGTGCCTTTGGAACAGGAGAGAGCAAAGAAGGAGCTTGAGCAAGCGCAGAAGCAGGAGAGCGGGCAAGCGCAGAAGCAGGAGAGCGGGCAAGCGAAAGGGCAGGAGCAGCGGCAAGCACAGGGCTCGGAACAGGAAGGGGCGGGGAATTCCGGGTTAATAGATATTAACCGGGCTAGCGCAGAGGAACTGGACGCACTGCCGGGGATAGGAGCGGCTAAAGCAGCAGCGATTGTAAAGGAACGGGAGAAGAATGGCAGGTTCCGTACAGTGGAGGATTTGCTCAGAGTGAAGGGGATAGGACCGAAAATGCTTGAAAAAATAAAGTCATCCATTGTCGTAAAGCCTTGATTATGCGACAATGAAAATAATAAAGGCAAATATTGTCTTTATCCAATTCTGGCGAGGAGGAATTACTGCATGTCTGAAGAAAGAGAGCTTTCACTCGAAACGCTATCCGTCCACGGAGGCCAGGATATTGATCCGACAACAATGTCTCGTGCGGTTCCGATTTATCAAACGACTTCTTATGGATTCCGCGATACCGAGCACGCGGCGAACTTATTTGAACTTAAAGAATTCGGTAATATTTATACCCGTATTATGAATCCTACAAGCGATGTTCTTGAGAAGCGGATTGCCGCACTCGAAGGCGCGCCTGCAGCATTGATGGTCGCTTCCGGGCAAGCGGCGATCACCTATTCCATATTGAACATTGCCGGAGCGGGTGATGAGATCGTCTCGGCAGCCAGCGTGTACGGCGGGACGTACAATCTTTTCTCCGCAACGTTTGCCAAACTCGGCATTACTGTCAAGTTTGTTGATCCCTCAGATCCTGCGAACTTTGAGGCAGCGATCACAGATAAGACCAAAGCTGTTTATGCTGAAACCATTGGCAATCCGCGCGGGGATGTTGTCGATCTTGAAGCGGTTGCGGCAATTGCCCACAAGCACGGCATTCCATTCATAGTGGATAATACGTTCCCAAGCCCTTATCTGTGCCGTCCGATCGAGCATGGCGCTGATATTGTCGTTCATTCCGCGACCAAATTTATTGGCGGCCACGGTACGTCTATTGGCGGTGTCATTGTAGACAGCGGCAAGTTCGATTGGAAGGCAAGCGGCAAGTTCCCTGGCTTGACAGAGCCGGATCCAACCTATCATGGCCTTGTTTATTCCGAAGCCATCGGGGCTATTGCTTATATTGTTAAAATGCGCATACAGCTTCTTCGCGACATGGGAGCCGCTATATCGCCATTCAATTCATTCCTGCTGCTGCAGGGGCTTGAGACTTTGCATCTGCGCATGGAACGCCACAGCTCCAATGCACTTGCTGTCGCGCAGTTCCTGGAGAGCCATGATGCGGTAGAATGGGTCAACTACGCTGGACTTCCGAGCCATACCTCCTATGCGCTTGGACAAAAATATTTGCCTAAAGGTCAAGGAGCTATTATCACATTCGGCATTAAGGGCGGCATAGAAGAAGGCAAAAAGGTTATTGATGCCGTCAAGCTATTCTCGCATCTCGCGAATGTCGGAGATTCGAAGTCGCTTATTATCCATCCGGCAAGCACGACGCATAAGCAGTTGGGTGAAGCGGAGCAGGCGGCAGCCGGCGTAACGCCGGGCATGATTCGCCTGTCGATTGGAACAGAAGGCATTGATGATATTTTGCATGATTTATCACAAGCGCTGGACGCAAGCCAGAACTAGCAAGGCAAGGACGAAAGGAAGATTGAAGGAACGATGGTAACGATATTACAAGATAATGAGCGTAAGGATTGGGACACTTACTTCATGGATATTGCCTACATGGTGTCGACGCGCTCCCGCTGCCCAAGGCGGCATGTGGGCTCTGTGCTTGTCCAAGGCAAGAAGCTGCTCGGAACCGCATATAACGGCGCTCCGATGGGGGTAGCGGATTGCTCGGAGGCTGGCTGCATGGTTGTTGAAGAGCTTGAGGTTAATATCGTTGGCGATGAGGAGCAGATGATCAAGAAGCAGCGCTGTATCCGGACGATACATGCGGAGCAGAATTTGCTGCTTTTCACAGATCGGACTGACCGCGAAGGATCAACCGTCTATGTAACCGATCAGCCCTGCTGGACATGCGCCAATATGCTGGCCAACAGCGGAGTCAAGGAAATCGTCTATCATCGCGGTTACCCCAAGGATAGCGAGAAGGTTATCTCTCTCATGAAGCAGAGAGGCATCCTGTTTCGCTGTTTAACCAATTATGAGCCGCCTGCTCAGGCAGGAATGAGCGTTATCTCCTAGAGATTTCCGTATATATGTGGAACGAGAGAAAGAACAGCAATAGCTTCAGTCATTAAACAGCATCACGTGAGGAAGAACCTCCGTCTGCGCCATTGTATTTGGCGCTGCGGAGGTTTTTTGCCGTTGCCGATTCGTTGTTGAAGGGGGTAGTGAGTAAGTTGAGAAGACCGCTCGTTATTTTTACGGTCTGTTGGGTGCTTGGCAGCGCAGCTGCTGCCGGGCTGGCGGGCAGCGGCATTTTGTTGGCAGGCGGCGCGCTTGCTGCCGCCATGCTTGCAATGGCTGCGCTGCGGCGGGCATCGTGGCCGCTTGCCGCAGCATGCATTGCCGCTTTCGGCGTCGCCGCGGGGGAGCGCATGTGGGCGGATGCCCACAATGCCACTGCGCTCCCGGAGCTGCTCGCCGCTGCGGCAGCTGCCCCCGAGGCGTCCACCGGGTATGCGGTGGACGCCTCGGGGGTCATTGCGTCCGCGGTCGAGATCGACGGCGACCGCGTGCAGTTCAAGGTGACGGCGCACAGCGTCACCGTCAAGGGCGAGCGTTCGCCGCGAAGTCTCGGCGGCGAACGCATCATTGTGCAGGTCCGGCTCGCAGCGCAGCCGGACCTGGCAGTCGCCGCGGCATGGCAGCGCGGCGACCGGGTTCGCATGGCCGGGGCGCTGGAGCTCCCGGCCCAAGCGACGAACTTCGGCGGCTTCGATTACCGCCGCCACCTGCGCAGCCAGCGGATCCACTGGCTGCTCAAGGTCAAGGGCGCGGCCGCCGTAGAGGCAAGCGCCGGTCCGCGCTGGAGCATGGAATCGCTGCTGGGCCGCATCGATTCCATCCGCGCCTCGCTGGGCTCGCGGCTGGACAAGCTGTACCCGGCCGGGCAATCCGGGTACATGAGGGGGCTCGTCCTCGGCATGAGCGATGACCTCGACCCGGAGCGCTACCGCCAATTCTCGCAGCTGGGGCTTACGCATATACTGGCGGTCTCGGGACTGCATGTCGCCGTCTTCCTCTATGTGCTGGGCGGCGCGCTGCGGCTCGTCAGCATGACGCGCGAGCGCATGCTGCTGGTCATGCTGGCGGCAGTGCCGCTGTATGTCCTGCTTGCTGGCGGCTCGCCGTCCATAATTCGTGCAGGCATGATGGCGATGCTCGGCCTCGCCGCCGCACGGATGAACAAGCTCAAGGACGGCCTGCATCTGCTGGCGGCCGCTGCGCTAATTATGCTTGCATGGGATCCTTATATGCTCGGCAATGTCAGCTTCCAGCTGTCATTTATCGTTACGGCGGGGCTCATCATCGGTGTGCCGCCAGTTCGCAGCTGGCTGCCGCAGTCGCGGCGGTGGAAGCCGCTGTTTGATTTGATCGCAGTAACGGTGGTGGCGCAAGCTGTCTCATTCCCATTGACCATCACCTATTTCAACGGGTTTAATCCATTATCGCTGCCGGCCAATTTCATTCTTGTGCCGTTCATCAGCTTTATTGTCATGCCGCTGGGCGGCGCATCGCTTATACTGGCTGGCATCTGGTTCCCGGCAGCGGGACTGCTTGCGCGGGTGACCTCTGCCTTCAATGAGCTGACTTTCGGACTAGTAACGAAGCTCAGTGAATTCCAGTCCATGCAGTTCATATGGGCGACACCTCCGGCGTGGTGGCCGGTCTATATGTATGCCATGCTGGCAATTCTCTTTGGAAGAGGCCGCAGCGGAGAAATGAAAGATGCAGCGGCACATGATGCCTGGGACTATGGATGTCCCGAAGCCAGCCGTTCACTGTTTGCAGCCGAGCAGCTGACAGAGCCGCTGGGGCAAGGAGTCCCTTCCAATACGCGATTCGCTCCTCACAGAGGGAGCTCTGCCAGGAGCGGATCTCACATGTGGAAACGATGGCTGCCCGCAATGATGACTGCTGCGCTCATTCTTCCGTTACTATGGGCATACGAGCCAGATTGGCAGAATACGAATGCCATCGTCAGTGTTATCGATGTCGGACAGGGGGATTCCATTCTGATCCGCTCGCCGTCTGGCAAGCATATCCTGATTGACGGCGGGGGGATGGTCATGTTCCGGAAGCCGGGAGAGGAATGGCGGGATCGCCGTGATCCGTTTGAGGTCGGCCGCCATGTTGTCGTGCCGCTGCTGCGCAAGCGGGGGGTTCATGTCCTTGATCTGGTTGTCATTTCCCATCTGGACAGTGACCATATCAAGGGGCTGCAAGCCGTTCTCAGAGACATTCCGGTGAAGCGTATACTATGGAACGGCACAATGAAGCCTTCGGACGACGCTGTAGTGCTGTTCCGTGCAGCAATCGATCGCGGTATTCCTGTATATGGAGCATTTGCAAGGCAGAGCTGGACAGTTGACAAGGACAGCAGAATTGAAATTGTAGGCTCATCGGAGCGAGCCGTTCTTTCTGCACCGCATGCAGATCCCGGCGCGCGGCGGGGCAGTAAGGGTTTCACTGCGGCTGATAGAGCTGAGAGGGATGCATCGCCTTACCGCCCGGCGGGAGAGCTGCTTGCCGAGGGGATGCCTGCGGGGCCATCGGCGCTTCCGCTTGTTCCGGAACAGAACGGACAGAGCATCGTGATGCTCCTCTATCTCTATAACCGGACCTTCCTGTTTACAGGAGATGCTGATGCGGCTCAAGAGAGAACGCTGATCGGGCGGCCGATATCCATAGTTGACAGAAAATCGGTTGATGTACTGAAGGTCGCGCATCACGGCAGCAAAACCTCGACCACAGGGCAATGGCTGGATTACTGGCAGCCAGCGGCCGCTGTTATTTCGGTTGGACGGAGCAATATGTATGGCCATCCCTATCCGGATGTGCTTCGCAGACTTCAGCAGGAGCAGGTTGAGATTCTGCGCACAGACCAGGGGGGAGAGGTTCAGTTTCGTATAAGTTCCAGTGGGATGCTGCATGCCAGAACCAAGATCAACCCGGATGGAGAGCTGCAACGGGAGAGATAAAGGGGCGAGCTCGCGAAAAGGCTGCCTCCCTTGAATGATCTCGGGAGCAGCCTCTATAAGGGGAGTTTAACGATAAATCTCATCAATTTACTAAGGATTAAATATTTAATAATAACACGGATTAATTCAAAAAATCAATAAAAAAGTATTGTAATTGTCCCGGGAATATAGTATCTTGAAAAAGGAAGAAAATAGAAGGAGGAAGGAGTGATAGAAATGGAGAAAATGTGCATGCAAATGATGATGAACATGTGTATGGAAGACATGATGTGCAAGATGAAATGTATGAAAATGATGATGGAAAACATGAAAGACATGAACATGATGGACATGAATGTTGACATGATGATGTCCAATATGCAACAATGTGATGAAATGATGACGATGATGATGTCCATGATGAGCGAAATGAAACAAGCTACAATGTAATGGCCAATGAATCCCTACAATTCATTGCCAACCATCAGCGTTTGATTAGGCGACCAGTCCTCTGATGCCTTTATCAATATACAGCGGCAGAACGGTCAACCGTATGCCAACATTTTTTATCCTCTTACCATTACCCGCAATAAGCCTTGATCTTCCTTGCCAAATCAATCCTCTGAAGCTTCAACTTCCAAATTAACTCCCTTATTGATGACTCTTCCTCCGAATTCGTGCTTTGTTTCATCTGTGAGAATAAATTCAGCATTCTATTGTTAATGGAATCGAACCGCTGCCACAATTGCTGTGTAATCGTATATCGAACTTCCTCGTTCACATATTTATTGAGCCCCTGCATCGTCTCAACAATTTGCTGCTGCCATTCCCGATCTCCGATTTGTCCGGCAAAATTGTAGAGATCCAAATGATCGTCAACCCAACGTCTAGAAATTTCTTTCGTATCTAAGATCATCGTATGATCGCCTCTCTCTATCTCTATTTACCAAGTATTATACTCGGAATTATCAGAATTGCAAGTACTGAAATGGTTTTTTTTGAAAAATCAGTTTATGCCTGCTTATCGGACAGGTTTGACAGTTTGAGCGGCGGGTGATACGATTCCATTACTATTTATGGCATATGTTTTAGAAGGCTGAACGGGACCCGGTGCGAAGAGATGCCTTGGTCTTTTTTTTTATGATGTCCCGCTTAATGAAATTTAATTGAATCAGGAGAGACGACGATATGGGGAAAATCGTAGTTGTACATAAGCTGGAAGAACGCCATCTATTGCGGATCAAGGAGACTGCGCCGGGATGGATGGTTGTCGATGGAAGTGATAAGTCTGTACTGCAGGAGCATCTGCATGATGCGGACGTTGTTTTTGGCTGGAACAGAATTGTTAGAGAGGCCATTGTGAACGGCTCGTCCACACTGCGCTGGCTGCAGTATTGGGGGGCCGGTGTCGATCGTTTGCCGCTGCAGAAGCTTCATCAGCTTGGTATTACGCTAACGAATGCCAGCGGCGTTCATCCGTATCCCATCTCCGAAACGATCTTTGCCATGCTGCTTGCTTTTACGCGCCATCTTCATTTGTCACTGCGCAATCAGTCGAAGCGGGTTTGGGAAGGAACGGGCACGCTTGGAGAGGCGCATGAACGTACAATCGGCATATTGGGCGTTGGTGCTGCCGGATTGGAGACGGCGAGGCTGGCCAAGGCATTCAAGATGCGAGTGCTTGGTGTCCGCAGATCAGGAGAGCCGGAGCCAGAGGTGGATGAGATGTATGGACTGGACGGTCTTCAAGAGGTGCTGCAAAAAAGTGATTATATTATTAACTGCTTGCCTCATACGCGGGAGACAGAGCATCTTATCGGGAGGGAGCAGTTTCAGGCGATGAAGCCGACTGCCTACTATATTAATATTGGAAGAGGCAAGACAACGGATACCGATGCGCTTCTGGAGGCGCTGCGCACCGGTGCCATCAGCGGCGCCGGGCTTGATGTGTTCGAGAATGAGCCGCTGCCGCCTGAGCATCCGCTCTGGTCGATGGACAACGTCTTGATTACGCCGCATATTGCAGGAGATACGACGGCCTACGAGGAACGGGTCGTCGATATATTTCTGGATAACCTTGGAAGCTACGTTCAAGGCAAGGGGCCGGTTCTTAATGTTGTCGATCCCCGCAGCGAATATTAAGTCAAGCAAGCGAAAATGATAGAGCAGCGAACCATGCGGCGTATTGACCCAAGGTTTGCTGCTCTATTTTGCTGCGGGCGTCCAGGCTTCGCTGGCGGGTCTGAGCAGCCGTTTTTTCCATCTGATAGGAGGCTATACGGTTCATTATTTTTCTGATATTCTTGAAGTTGGTGTATCTGTGCTTATTTTATTATTTCCTAAAAATTCATTAAAGAATTTGAATGATGGGGTGCAACATAATTACAGGGCATTTCGTCTGTAAGGTTGCAAGAGAGGGGGATCTTCCGTGGTAGAGCCCGGCCTGATTAAAGCCGCTCAAGCGGGTGATGGCGATGCTCTGATTTCTCTATTGCGAACGATTGAAAACCATGTTTACCGGACAGCTTATTATATACTAAACAATGAACAGGATGCGCTGGACGCCGCTCAAGAGGCATTGATCCGCATCTATACGAAGATAGGCTCATACGAAGAAAAAGCTCAGTTCAAAACATGGGTTCAACGTATTGTTACGAATATTTGCATCGACAAGTTTAGACGGAACAAGCCAACGGTGTCGATTGACGAGCATGAGATGGATTTTCGAGATTCGCAATCTGTGGAGGAGGAAGTGCTTTCCTCTTATGCAGTGCAGGATATTCGGAAGGCGATTGACAAGCTGCCTGAGCATCACCGAGCAGTTGTTGTGCTGAGGTATTTGCAGGATTTTTCATACAATGAAATCGCTGATTCTCTTGATCTGCCTCTAAACACGGTCAAATCTTATTTATTCCGGGCAAGGCAACAGCTGCAAACGTACCTCCATGATTATCAGAAAGGTGGTGTCCGAGGATGAATTGTCAAGAGGTGATGGAATATATGCAGAGACAGCTGGATGGCGATCTGGACGAACAGGAAGCCGACATCTTGATGGCTCATACGCGGCAATGCCAGGACTGCGCCACTATGCTCGATCGTCTGGAGCTGCTTTCTGCCGGCCTGGAGAATCTGCCTAAGGTAACGCCCAGCTACAGCCTGGTTGATGCCATTATGCCTCGCTTGATGGAGCTTCACCCAGAAGCTGCAGATCCTGGCAGGCCAGAAGCGGATGAGCCGCTTCCGCTTGTCAGACGAGCAGAGCGCACAGGGCGATTCGGCCGCTGGAAGAATTCATTGTCCATGCGGACGCTTGGGGGTGTCATAGCTGCAGGAGTTGTAGTCGGGTTGTTCCTCGTTACTTACAGACCTGGCGCGATGGATAATCTGAGCGACAGTGCTGGGCAGAAGCTGGTTGCAGAATCCAGCATGTCTGCGGGCGCCAATAGCGCTGCAGATAAGTCGCTATCGGAAGAGGCAACGGATTCTGCCTTGCAGCTCCAAAAGAATGTGGAGATTGAATCTGCACCTTCCTCAGATATCGCTCTGAAGTCTGATGCCGAACGGAGTGACAAGTCCAAGGCTGAGAGCGGCTCGGATGCTGCCAGGAACTTCGCGCCTGCAGAGGAGACTTCTTCCCAGGAGCGTATTGGCAAGGTGCAGTCGCCGAATTATGAGACAACCATAGTGAATGATCAATTAGGCGCCGCTCAATCTGACAACAGTCGGGATAATGAGAGCTCGGCCAATACCAATAGCTATGGCAGCGATGGCGGGAATGCAATTGCGGACAACAGCATCCCTGACAATCCGGTTACAGGCAACTCATTTGCTGGCGGTGGCGAAACGAAAGACAGCGAAGCCAATGAGGGAGTCGGCGCTCCAATAGCTGCTGAGAATCTTTCGGTTGACCGGATGGTATCACCTGACGGGATCTACAGAGCGGTTATTCTCGATAGTCAGCTTAAGGTGTATCTGATTGCCGACAGCACGCTCCTCTTCGAGAGCGTGAAGCGGGCAAGCGGCTTTGGCGGGCTGCAATGGTCGGATGACAGCAGGCAGCTGGTCTATGAGACGTTGGCGGATGACGGGAAGCTGGCCAAATTCGTCATCGATCCCAAGAACGGGACGGAACAGTTGCAGCCATAATAATTGCAGCGTATTCCGCACACATAGCAGGGTATCTGCGTATACTGTGTAGTGAACGGAAACGTCATAGGACGGTACCTTGACGTCGTATGACCATCCGCAGACGGTACCATGGCCCGTCTTCACGCGGATGTTTATATAGATGTTCAGGGACAAAGGGATGAAGTCACAGAGGGCTTCATCCCTTTGTTGCGGTTACATAGAACAGGATGAATGCAAGGGAATGATAGCATGCAGCGCGTGCAAGGGGGCATATAGAAGATGGACATCAGAAATGCAATAAAGGAATGGAAGGCAGGCAAGTTCCGCCCTGTTTATGTGTTGTACGGCAAGGATCGCTATCGCATGCGGGAATGCTCAAACACGCTGATCGAGCTGCTGCTGACCAAGGAAGAGCGTGAGCTGGGTGTTGTCAGGTTCGATACTTCGGAGACGGCGATTGAAGAGGCGGTGTTGGAGGCGGAGACGCTGCCTTTCTTTGCTTCGCGCAAAGTCGTCATTATTCGCGATCAGTCCGTTCTGGCTGCTTCAGGAGGCAAGGAAGGCGGCAAGATCGAGCATGGGACAGATAAGCTGCTGGCTTATCTGTCCAATCCTTGCGAGAGCAGTGTTGTCGTCTTCCATGTGCTTGCAGAGAAGCTGGATGAGCGCCGCAAGGTAGTCAAGCTGCTCAAGGAGCAGGATGCCCTTCTCTCCTTTCAGGAGCTGCAGGAGGCTGAGCTAGTTCAATGGACGATCAGACGCGCGGAGGAGCAGGGCAGGCGGATGAACGGTGAAGCTGCCGAACTGCTGCTTGCCCGCACAGGCACGAATATGCAGCAGCTGGCACATGAGGTGGACAAGCTCTGCCTGCATGCCGGCGAGTCAGGCGCGATAACCGCCGATGTTGTCGAAGCGCTGATTGCCTCCACGGTTGAAGAGGATGTGTTTGCTTTAATTGATGCGATGGCTTCGCTGAAGGTGGATAAGGCGCTCAAGCTGTACGGGGAGCTGCTGCTGCGGCGTGAGGAGCCCATCAAGATTGCCGCCTTGATAGCCCGGCAGTTTCGAATTATGCTGCAGGTGAAGGAGCTTGAGGGACAACGCTATTCTCCTCAACAGATGGCCGGACATATCGGTCTGCATCCCTATGCGGTGAAGCTTGCCGCTGAGAAGGCAAAGAAATTCTCGGTCACTGATTTGGGCCGATATTTGAACCAGTTAGCCGAGCTTGATTACAAAATGAAGACAGGCAAGGTTGATAAGACGCTTGGACTGGAGCTGTTCCTCTTGTCGCTTGCGGCATAAAATAACAATAAAAAAGTCCTGCCACCGCTAATGCGGTGAGCAGGACTTTATTCGTTTGAATTAGGCTTTAGCCGAAAGAGCGTTAAGCTTTTTGGCAAGGCGTGATTTTTTGCGGGAAGCCGCATTTTTATGAATCAGGCCTTTCGTAACAGCTTTGTCCAGCTTCTTCGTAGCGACGATCAGAGCTGCTTTAGCAGCATCGACATCAGTAGCGACGACAGCTTGGTCAGCAGTTTTAACGGCCGTGCGAAGTGCTGATTTTTGCGAAGCGTTCAAAGCGCGGCGCTTCTCGTTTGTTTTAACACGTTTAACAGCGGATTTAATGTTTGGCATTGCATTCACCTCCTGTAAAAGGAAAAACCCCATTGTAACAACACAACTTGAAACATTCTATCATGTGCCTGATTAAAAAGCAATAGTGCTAGCTATACTTACTCTCGTTTGAAGGCTGGCCCGCCGAATAAATTAAACGCCAAATTCGCAAACTAACGTCAAACGGTATGGAAGGAGCACCCTGCTTATATGGATAATCTCGATTTGCAGCAATTTGCTGTCGGCATAGATTTGGCGGTTGAAGCGAAGGAATTTGCAGAATCCGGCGGCCAAGGCCCGATTCAAGGGGTAGTCTCGGACGTATCTGAGGATGATGGCATCACCATTACGCGCCTGCAAATTACGAACGAGGAAGGCTCTAAGGCGCTGGGCAAAATGATTGGGCATTATGTGACCTTCGAGGTTCCCGACCTGCGCAAGCAGGATACAGGATTGCAGGACAAGGTAGCGACGAAGCTGGCTCAGGAATTCGAATCATTCTTGCAGCGGATCGGAGTGGGCAAGCAATCCAATGTGCTTATTGTCGGGCTCGGCAACTGGAATGTTACACCCGATGCGCTGGGGCCGCTCGTTGTGGAGAATGTGATGGTGACGCGCCATTTCTTTGAGCTGATGCCAAATGAGGTTGCGCCGGGGTATCGCTGCATCAGCGCTGTTGCCCCGGGCGTGCTTGGCGTAACCGGCATTGAATCCAGTGAGATTGTGCAGGGAATTGTAGACCGGACAAAGCCGGATCTTATTATTGCTATTGACGCGCTGGCCTCCAAGGCATTGGAGCGGGTGAATACGACGATACAGATCGCTGATACAGGCATTCATCCCGGTTCCGGCATTGGCAACAAGCGCAGGGGATTGACCAAGGAGATATTGGGTATTCCCGTTATAGCTATCGGAGTTCCGACGGTCGTGTACGCCTCTACAATTGTCAGCAACAGCATCGAACTTGTTAAACAACATCTCAAGCGTCATGGCTCTACGACTGATGGAGTTCTCGGCTTGCTGGACTCCATCAACGAGCAGGAAAGGCTTCAGCTAGTGCGCGAAGCGCTTGGCCCGCTTGGCCATGATCTTCTTGTCACGCCTAAGGAAATCGACCAGTTTATCGAGGATATCGCCAATATAGTAGCGAGCGGTCTCAACGCTGCTCTGCATGAAGCGGTAGACACCTCCAACGTTGCCGCATATACGCACTGAGTCTGCCTGCAAGCTGGGCAAGGCGCATCCTGTACTCACGGAGCCTTATGTGCTTCGTGAGTATTTAGAATGTTCGCATATGGTGAAACTAGCAAACTTTCAGTTCTATTAAAAGCAGGTCTCTCATAAGTTGATAGTAGTCTATCGCTAGGGGGACGAAACGATGAAACATGTTGCGATTACTTGGAACCTGGGAAGAGAAAGCCAGCGCTTTCGCCAGCTGCTTGTTACAGGCAGGACATTTGCCTTCCTGTCTTTGGGCTCCATGATCATGGTTATTGTTATTGGAATTGGCTCCATCGTGCATCAGAGTGCCTCTACGACGCCTATGTCGTCTATGAAAGGGTTCGCAGCGGCAGTCTCAAGCGGCTTGTTCACGGATATGCTGGAGATGGAGATGCCGGGGGCGGGGGAGCAAGGTGATGCCACTATCCCGTTGTCCGGCAAGGAAATCGGCTCCTTTTTAGTCCGGTTAATGACGGATATTAATCCGTCGGATCCCAAAAGCCTATTAACGAGAGAATATCCGGTTATGGGCGGCAATGAAGCTTATCTGCTGCGGGCAGGCACGAGCGCTGATATGTCTATAGAGCCGGAGGATCATGATCCGCTGCCAGGGACAGGGGATACAGGTACTCTAGAAGGGGAGAGCACGATTGATGGTTCCGGACGCCCGGATCCGGGGCCAGACGAGGACAGATCGGGTGATGCCGGAGACAACGGTGGCGGGAATGGCACTTCGGAGGTGCCGCCTGTTCGGAATACCGATCAGAGTGGCAGCAATCCGGACAAGCCTGATCCGTCGAATCCATCGAAACCTACGACTGCCGGGCGCGATGTTGTATTCATCTATCATTCCCATAATAGAGAGTCGTGGTTTCCGCTGCTCGGCGACAGCAAATATGCAGAGTCGCCCAGCAAAAATGTGACGCTGCTCGGCAAACGGCTGCAGCAAAAGCTTGAAAAGGAAGGAATCGGCGCCCTGCAATCTGCGACCGATTACGTGACCGCGATTAAAAAATACAATTGGGCGCTATCCTATAAGTATTCGAAAAAAACGGTAAAGGATGCTATGGCCTCCAACAAAGACTTGACCTTTTTCTTCGATATCCACCGGAATTCGCTGCGCAAGAAGCAGACTACGATTACGATCAACGGCAAGGCATATGCCCAGGTCATGTTCATCATCGGCCAGGAGAATGCCAATTGGCGCAAGAACGAGGCGTTCGCCAACAAAATTCAGGACAAGCTGGAGAAGCAGTATCCCGGCATCTCCCACGGAATATGGGGAAAGACAACGGCCAACGGCAATGGGGAGTACAACCAGTCGCTGTCGCCGGGCAGTGTGCTGATCGAGATCGGCGGCGTCGACAATACGCTGGAAGAGTCCTACCGGACAGTTGATGCGCTGGCCAAGGTGATCGCAGAGCTGTACTGGGATGCGAAGAAAGTTGATCTTCCGAAAGAGAGCTAGGCTGATCATAAGGAGGAGTTGCTGATGCGCCGCAAATCATTCAAGATGGCCCTCGTCGGCGGAGCAATCGCGATCGTGGTGCTGTTCGGCATCGATATGGCGACAAGCGGGATTGAACGGATTAACGGCCCTATCAATGGCCAAGGTGTCCTATCTGTTAACCCGTCTTCCCTGGAGGATGGGCGGATGGCGGGAAGCGGGGAGGCCGGCTCCTTGTCTTCCATGCAGGGCAACGGCAGCGGATCCATGCTGACGGAAGGCAGGGATGACAATGAGAGGGAGCGGCTGATTCGCGAGGCTCAGCAGGTCATTGACCGGCTCAAGGCGGAGGAGGCGTCAGGGAAAGGGCAGGCTGCGAATGAACGGCTGCCCGGGATGCCTGAATTAGGCGAGCAATCGACGGTCAACAAGCTTGCAGACAGTACGGCTGGAATATTGCAGTCACTGTCCAGCCAGGGCATCCGTTTCGTTGTTTCGTTCTTTGATTCAGTAACTGATTGAAGGGCTTCCCCCGAACTGATATAATAAGTGGAATGGTTAGCGATAACGTAATTTGTGATTCAGTGGGGGTTAGGCATGGCGGACGTACGTGACCGACAAAAGAAAATACGAAATTTTTCCATTATTGCTCATATCGATCATGGCAAATCGACATTGGCAGACCGCATTCTGGAGTTTACCGGAGCGCTCTCCTCGCGTGAAATGCAGGAGCAGGTGCTGGATCAGATGGATCTGGAGCGTGAGCGTGGTATTACCATCAAGCTGCAGGCTGTGCGTCTCGGGTATAAGGCTGACGATGGCGAGGAATATATTCTTAATCTGATTGATACGCCGGGACACGTAGATTTTACGTATGAGGTATCACGCAGTCTTGCCGCTTGCGAGGGTGCGCTGCTCGTTGTTGACGCTGCGCAGGGAATTGAAGCGCAGACGCTTGCGAACGTCTACCTGGCGCTGGACAACAATCTGGAGATTGTGCCGGTCATCAACAAGATCGACCTTCCGAGCGCGGAGCCGGAGCGGGTTAAGCAGGAGATCGAGGATGTCATCGGCCTGGACACGAGCGATGCGGTGCTCGCATCCGCGAAAGCCGGCATCGGCATCAAGGAGATTCTTGAGCAGGTCGTGGCTAAAGTGCCCGCGCCTACGGGAGATCCCGACAGCCCGCTTAAAGCGCTTATTTTCGACTCGCATTACGATCCCTACAAAGGTGTTATCGTTTATGTCCGGGTCGTTGACGGCAGCATTCGGGCAGGCAAGAAGATCAGGTTCATGGCGACAGGCGCTGAGTTCGAAGTCATTGAAGTCGGCGCGTTCATGCCGCGCATGGGCATAGTCGGCGAGCTGTCGATCGGTGATGTCGGCTTTATCGTAGCTGGCATCAAGAACGTGAAGGATACGCGTGTCGGCGATACGGTGACGGAGGCGAAGAATCAAGCTCCTGAGCCGCTGCCGGGCTACCGCAAGATCAATCCGATGGTATTCTGCGGGCTGTACCCGATCGAGACGCAGGATTATAACGATCTGCGGGATGCACTGGAGAAGCTGGAGCTTAACGACGCTTCGCTTCGTTACGAGCCGGAGTCGTCATCGGCGCTTGGGTTTGGATTCCGCTGCGGCTTCCTTGGACTGCTGCACATGGAGATTATCCAGGAGCGCATTGAACGGGAATTCAACATTCCATTGATTACAACCGCGCCAAGCGTTATCTATCAGGTTACGCAGACCAATGGCGAAGTACTGTCCATCGACAATCCGTCCAACTACCCGGAGGCCGGCAAGATTGATTACGTGGAAGAGCCCTATGTAAAGGCCGGAATTATCGTTCCTAACGATTTTGTCGGAGCCATCATGGAGCTGTGCCAGAACAAGCGCGGCGAGTTCATCAATATGGAATATCTGGATACGAACCGTGTAACGATTACCTATGAGATTCCGTTGTCCGAGATCGTATACGATTTCTTCGACCAGCTGAAATCAAGCACGAAGGGCTATGCTTCCTTTGACTATGAGGTTTCTGGCTACCGCAAGTCGAATCTCGTGAAGATGGATATTATGCTGAACAATGAGCAGGTGGATGCCTTGTCCGTTATCGTTCACCGTGACCGCGCTTACCAGCGCGGCCGCGGCATATGCGAGAAGCTGAAGGAACTCATTCCGCGCCAAATGTTCGAGGTGCCTGTACAGGCTTCCATCGGTACGAAGGTTATTGCCCGTGAGACGGTTAAGGCAATGCGGAAGAACGTATTGGCCAAGTGTTACGGAGGCGATATTAGCCGTAAGCGGAAGCTGCTTGACAAGCAGAAGGAAGGCAAGAAGCGGATGAAGCAGGTCGGCAGCGTCGAGGTGCCGCAAGAGGCATTCATGGCGGTGCTCAAAATAAACGAAGATTAAACGGCGGATTGGCGGTGCGGTATTTCAACCGTACAGCAATCAGCCGGCGACGAAGGGAGCCGCGTGCTCCCTTTCTTCAATTGGATAGGCCTCAGTCATTTAAGGAGCTGATTAACCCATGCTTCAACACGCGCCTCGCGCACTGTACATTCATATCCCGTTCTGCACGAACAAATGCCATTATTGCGATTTTACCTCTTATGTGCTGAAGGGGCAGCCGGTTGACGAGTATCTGGATGCCCTTGAACGCGAGATGGAGAGAACGGTAGCCATATTGCCTCCGGATGAGATCCGGACAGTATTCGTGGGCGGCGGAACGCCAACTGTGCTGACACCGCCTCAGATGGAGCGGTTTCTGGCTTCAGTGAAGCGGTATTTCCCGATTCATCCTGAGGCTGAGTTTACGATGGAGGCGAATCCCGGAACGACTGATCCGGAGAAGCTTGCCGCTATGCGGGCTGGTGGCGTGAACCGGATCAGCTTCGGCGTTCAATCATTTGATAACGTTCTGCTGGAGCGGATTGGACGGATTCACAATGTGGATGATGTATACCGCAGCATTGAGAATGCCAGAGGTGCCGGATTTCACAATTTATCGATCGACCTCATGTTCGGACTGCCGGGACAGACGGTAGAGCTGCTGGCGGATAGTGTCAGCCGTGCGCTTGACCTTGGCCTTACCCATTATTCTCTATATGGGTTGAAAGTCGAAGAGAATACGCTGTTCCATGCGCTTTACGAGCGCAATGAACTGCCGCTGCCTCCTGAGGAGGACGAGCTGTCGATGTATATGCTGCTGATCCAGCAATTGAAGGCAGCGGGCTATGAACACTATGAGATTAGCAATTTCGCCAAGCCGGGTTACGAGAGCCGCCATAATATAACCTATTGGCGGAATGAGCCCTATTACGGACTGGGAGCGGGAGCGCATGGCTATGCCCGAGGGGAGCGGCATGTCAATATAAAGGGCGTTCAGCCGTATATAGACGCTACGCTGGGCCGTCTGCCGCGTCTTGAATCCAGCCCTGTATCCGAGCAGGAGGCGATGGAGGATTTCATGATGGTCGGACTGCGCCTGCTCGGAGGGGTGAGCGAAGCTGATTTCGGCACACAGTTCAACGGACGCACAATAAAGGACATATTCGGAACACCGCTTAACCGGATGCTGGCAAATGGATTGCTGGAAGAGACTGACACCCTTCCGGGAGGCGGTTATCGACTGTCGGAGAAAGGCGTACCGCTCGGGAATGAAGTGTTTGGCGCTTTTATCGGAGATGAATGAGCTCTCCTGACGTAGAACTTAGAGTGGCTGGTTCTATGTTGATGTCCGCATCCGGGCATTGAAATCAGCCGATTCGCCTTTCTTGATGCTGAGTGTCTCCCAATGTTCAGAACGGCACGCTTTGGCAATATAAACAATTTGCCCGACATGATAGCCATAGTGGGCAATTTGGCGGTGAATGGCCTGAAGGACAGAGTGAGCTTCACCACGGATATAGACGGTTGCAAGCAAATCTTCAGGCTGCAGATCTTGCAGCGTGGACAGCAGAGTATGCCATCCAAGCTCCCAGCGCCGAAGCAGCTCGGCTTGGCTCGCATCATCGTTCTCGAATTCCGTGTCCCGATTCCGGTTCTCCTTCTCCCCGTCAGTGGTGAGAAAATCCGTCCACCGGGAAATCATATTGCCGGACAGATGATTGATAATAATCGCGATGCTGTTGGAATCCGGCATAGGCGACCAATGCAGTTCATCGGCCGAGAGCTGGGAGATTGCCCTGTCGCCAAGCGATTTTAACCCCTGGAAGTCGCGGATCGACAGGAAGAGCACTTGCTTTGCCAATTGATTGTCCTTGGCATCGGATTGTTGCTGAACAAGCTCAGTCATTGGAATCACACTCCTGAACTGGAATTTGAAATCAGGATCGGCTCTGCCGGAGAGAGATGGCGGAACCGATCTTTCCTGTTTTCATTGTACTGCAGGGACGAACTTCTGGCAGATGAACATTTTTATAGGTGTGATAAATAGGTTCCTCATAAAATACTATTGTAAATTCATGCAGCCTGTTGTATATTTATTCGTATCGATTTATATTGGGAGCAGTTGAGCGGGGGGAATAACGTGGAAGCGGTATGCAGAAAAGCTACAGCGGATGACGTCGAAACATTGGTAGAATTAATAGCTGGCTATGCCGCCAAAGGCATCATGCTGCCGCGCTCGCGAGATGTGCTTCAGCGTCAGATTGATACATTCGTCGTGGCTGAGGTTGAGGGAACAGTAGTTGGCTGCGGTTCGTTATGCAGGCTGGGAACGGAGCTTGTCGAGGTTCGATCACTAGGAATCTCGGAGGGTTATAAGGGGCTTGGCATCGGCAGCAAGCTGATCGATTTTCTGCTGGAAGAAGCCAAGGAGCAGCACATTCCGAAAGTGATGGCTCTTACTTATGAAGTGCGTTTCTTCGAAAAGAACGGCTTTGCCGTGG
The DNA here is from genome assembly GCF_019443105.1 of Paenibacillus oenotherae. Classification (GTDB taxonomy): domain Bacteria; phylum Bacillota; class Bacilli; order Paenibacillales; family Paenibacillaceae; genus Paenibacillus_Z; species Paenibacillus_Z oenotherae. Next base: position 661,865 of record NZ_JAHZIJ010000001.1, on the reverse strand, counting down.
TAGATAAAGAGATTTTCCCTGAGAAAGTATGGACGGATTGCGTGAATTGTCCCAAGCAGCATGCTTGCGATGAAATCGCTGTTCTGCGAACATTGAATTAATGGTTGTGCAGCATTATTATGAGCAGGGCCACTATAACATTAGGGCATAATGTGACTAATGGTATAGTGGTTTTTTGCGTGGATAGGCCGGGGTGGCGTCAAACGCCGACCTATCCTAGGCGGATATGGAATGAAATGAAGCGATTCATTTCATTCCGACCTGAATGTAATTAAAAGCTGTGCCCAAAACGCTGAACTGACTTGACAATAGGCAAGTCAGTTTGGTATTTTTGTAGTAATGATTAGCACTCGACGACAATGAGTGCTAACGAGCAGTATAGAACACGGTAACGGCAGTACCCAGAGGATGAATGAAGAGGAGGAGCTGTGATGTTAACAGAAAGGCAGCGCATGATTTTGAATGCAATCATCGATGACTACATCCGTTCCGCTGAGCCCGTCGGCTCGCGAAGCATATCCAAGCGTGGAGACGTCGGCTACAGTCCGGCGACGATCCGTAATGAGATGGCCGATCTTGAAGATCTGGGCTTTCTGGAGCAGCCTCATACCTCGGCAGGTCGAATTCCATCCATTAAAGGCTATCGTTACTACGTGGATCATCTGGTGAGGCATGGCGAAGTGAATGAACAGGATTTATCAACGATCCGGACCTTCTTCGCAGACAAAATGAATCAGACCGAACAAATCATCCAGCATGCTGCGATGATCCTTTCCAATCTGACCAATTACACCTCGATTGTGCTGGGCCCGGAAACATTCTCGAATTCGCTCAAGCATTTTCAGCTAATACCGATTAGCTCCGATACGGCTGTTGCGATTGTGGTAACAAATACCGGACATGTGGAGAACAAAACGGTTTCGATACCAGCCGATATGAGCATGCAGGATATTGAACAAGCTGTCAACATTCTGAATACGAGACTGATCGGCGTTCCGCTTGTGCGCTTGAAATCAAAGCTGTACTCGGAGGTTGGGGAAGAGCTGGGGCGCTATGTTGACAAATGCGAGCTGCTCCTCGGAGTGCTGGATGAAGCGCTCACGAGCGAGGATGAGAACCGCATGTTCCTGAGCGGGACGACGAATATGCTGATGCAGCCCGAATTCAAGGATGTGGATAAGGTCAAGACTCTGCTTGACTTGTTCGATGAGACGCCTGCGCTTATGCGGATATTCTCTGCACTGCCAAGCGGCATCGGAGTTCGCATCGGAACAGAGAACGCTCATGTCGCCATCAACAACTGCAGTTTGATTACCGCTTCTTTCTCGGTCGAAGGACAATCGTTTGGCACAATAGGAATACTTGGTCCAACAAGAATGGATTACGGCAAGGTTATCGGCTTGCTTGAGGTGTTATCCTCGGATATGGCAGCTTTGCTGAGCGGCCGGTTCAAATGAGAATATAACTAGGAGGTGAAGCGTTCCGTGAGTGTTAACGAACAACAAACAGCCGAAGAATATAAAGATAAAGCAGTTGACGCTTCGAATGAGCAGGAGCAGGAAACCGAAGCAGGGAGCGCCGAGGAAGTGGAAGTTATGGAGGGCTCCGATGATTCGCGTTACGCGCAGCTGGCTCAGCTGGCAGAGGAGAATCAACAGCGCTACTTGCGTGCTCAAGCGGACTTTGACAACTTCCGCCGCCGTACGATGAAGGAAAAGGAAGAGCTTGGCCAGTATGCTTCCATGAAGCTGATTGGGCAGCTGCTGCCGGTTGTCGATAACTTTGACCGTGCGATTGAAGCGGCGAAGAGCAGCGGCGGCGAGAGCGATTCCTTCTCCAAGGGCATCGATATGATTTTCCGCCAGCTGGTGGGCGTATTGGAGCAAGAGGGCCTCAAGCAGATGGAGACGGTAGGCCAGCCGTTCAATCCGGATTATCATCAGGCGATTATGCAGGTGGAATCTGAAGAGCATGAAGAAGGCGTCGTCGTTGAAGAAGTCCAGAAGGGCTATATGCTGAAGGATAAAATTTTGCGTCCTGCGATGGTTAAAGTAAGCGGGTAAATCCCGGGTTCTGAATACAACTAACTTGATTAATAATGAGGAGGATTTCTAGTTATGAGTAAAGTAATTGGTATTGATCTTGGAACAACAAATTCATGTGTGGCTGTAATGGAGGGCGGCGAAGCTGTCGTTATCCCGAATCCGGAGGGCAACCGTACTACGCCGTCTGTTGTCGGCTTCAAGAAGGATGGCGAGCGTATCGTTGGCGAGGCAGCGAAGCGTCAAGCGATCACGAACCCGGATCGTACGATCAGCTCGATCAAACGCCATATGGGAACGAACCACAAAGAAACGATCGATGGCAAAGAGTATTCTCCGCAAGAAATTTCGGCGATTATTCTTCAGAAGCTGAAGTCTGATGCTGAAGCGTATCTCGGTCAAACGGTTACGCAAGCGGTTATTACGGTTCCGGCTTATTTCAACGACAGCCAGCGTCAAGCGACGAAGGATGCTGGTAAAATTGCCGGCCTTGAAGTTCTGCGTATTATTAACGAGCCGACCGCAGGGGCGCTTGCATACGGCCTTGAGAAATCCGAAGATCAAACGATCCTCGTCTATGACCTTGGCGGCGGTACGTTTGATGTTTCTATCCTTGAGCTGGGTGATGGCTTCTTCGAAGTTAAAGCAACAAGCGGTGACAACAACCTTGGGGGCGACGATTTCGACCAAGTCATTATCGATCACCTTGTGTCCGAATTTAAGAAAGAGCAAGGCGTTGACTTGTCCAAGGACAAGGCGGCTGTACAACGTTTGAAAGATGCAGCTGAGAAGGCGAAAAAAGAGCTTTCCGGCGTTCTGACGACAACGATTTCCCTGCCGTTCATTACAATGGCTGATGGAGTTCCTCAGCATCTTGAAATGAGCCTGTCGCGCGCGAAATTCGAAGAGCTGTCGGCTGAGCTTGTTGAGCGTACGCTCAAGCCAACCCGCCAAGCGCTGCAAGATGCTGGCATGAGCTCCGGCGATATCGATAAAGTAGTGCTTGTCGGCGGTTCGACTCGTATTCCTGCCGTACAGGAAGCGATCAAGAAGCTGATCGGCAAGGAATCCCACAAAGGCGTTAACCCGGATGAGGTTGTAGCTCTTGGTGCAGCCGTCCAAGCGGGTGTTCTTACTGGTGATGTGAAGGACGTTGTTCTTCTTGATGTAACACCATTGTCTCTTGGTATCGAGACAGCAGGCGGCGTATTCACGAAGATGATCGACCGCAATACGACGATCCCTACCAGCAAATCGCAAGTGTTCTCTACTTATGCGGACAATCAGCCAGGTGTAGAGATTCACGTGCTTCAAGGCGAGCGCCAGATGGCTGCCGGCAACAAAACTTTGGGCCGCTTCAATCTGAACGATATTCCGCCGGCACCACGCGGCGTACCGCAAATCGAAGTTACCTTCGATATCGATGCGAACGGTATTGTTAACGTATCGGCACTGGATAAAGGAACAGGCAAGAGCCAGAAAATTACGATCACTTCTTCAAGCGGCTTGTCCGAAGAGGAAATCGAGCGTATGATGAAGGATGCGGAGCTGAATGCGGAGGAAGACCGCAAACGCCGTGAGCTTGTAGAAGCGAAGAACAATGCGGACCAGCTCGTATACTCCGTTGATAAAACGATCAAGGATCTTGGCGAGAAGGTAGATCCGGGCGAGATCGAGAAAGCTAATGAAGCGAAAGAAAAAGTGAAAAAGGCGCTTGAGGGCGACAATCTTGAAGAGATCACTGCAGCGACGGAAGAGCTGACGCAAATCGTGCAGCAGCTGTCTGTGAAGCTCTATGAGCAGGCGGCTCAGGATGCGCCAGGAGCAGAAGGCGCAGAAGCAGGCGAAGCAAAAGGCAAAGACAATGTCGTCGATGCGGATTATGAAGTCGTAGACGAGAAGAAATAAGCTTGAAACGCCAAACGGTGCGCCGTCCGAGGGCTGGACGGCGCAGCCGTTTTTCGTGTGTCTGGGTACAGGATTGGCAATAAGGAGACGGGGTGACGGATTTGGCAAAGCGGGACTATTACGAGGTGCTGGGCGTTGGGAAAGACGCCTCCGCGGATGAGATTAAGAAGGCTTACCGTAAGCTTGCGCGTGAATACCATCCGGATGTGAACAAAGCGGCGGATGCGGAAGATAAATTCAAAGAGATGAAGGAAGCGTACGATGTTCTGAGCGATGACGGCAAGCGGGATACGTATGACCGTCACGGACATGTCGATCCTAATCAAGGGTTCGGCGGCGGCGGTGATTTTGGCGGCGGCGGCTTCGGCGATATCTTCGATATGTTCTTCGGCGGCGGTGGAGGCCGGCGTGATCCTAACGCGCCTCAGCGCGGCAATGACCTGCAGTATACGATGACGGTCGAGTTCAAGGAAGCGGTGTTCGGGAAGGAAACGGAAGTGACCATTCCACGCACCGAGACCTGTGATACTTGCGTCGGCTCCGGAGCGAAGCCGGGTACGAAGCCGGAGTCCTGCTCCGTCTGCCGTGGAACAGGGCAGCAAGAAGTGGTGCAGAATACACCGTTTGGCCGAATGGTCAACAGACGTGCATGTACGAACTGCGGCGGCAATGGCCGCATTATTAAGGAGAAGTGCGGTACTTGTCATGGGGCAGGCAAAGTGAAGCGTCAGCGCAAGCTGAACGTCAAAATTCCGGCTGGCGTCGATGAAGGCGCTCAAATCCGACTTACTGGCGAAGGTGAAGGCGGATTGCGCGGCGGACCGGCTGGCGATCTGTATATCGTAATTCGTGTCAAGGCGCATGATTTCTTCGAGCGGGAAGGCGATGACATCTACTGCGAGGTTCCGCTGACGTTCGCTCAAGCGGCGCTGGGCGATGAGATTGAGATTCCGACGTTGTCCGAGAAAGTGAAACTGAAGATTCCCGGAGGCACACAAACAGGTACTTACTTCCGCTTGAAGGGCAAGGGCGTTCCACGCTTGCGGGGCTACGGACAGGGCGACCAGCATGTTAAAGTGACCGTTGTTACACCAACGAAGCTGACGGACGAACAGCGGGAGCTGCTGCGTCAATTCTCGGGCGGCGACAGCGTCTCAACCCAAGAGGAGCATCACGAATCTATCTTTGACCGGATGAAAAAAGCATTCCGCGGCGATTAATGAATTTGTTCTCTTGTGTATAGTTCTGGCAAAGTTGGTTTATCCTATCCATTGTGACAAGCGCACTTTAGTTGCCAATGGGAAGGAGGAATAGACATGACCGAACAAAACCTGGAGAAACAAAACTTGCAGAATCAGAATTTCGCTAATTTGCCAGCAGGGCAAAATGAAGATGTCGAGTTCTCCGAAGCACTTGCCGACGCTGATGATCAACAAGCGCAGAAGCGTGCTGCTCAGGCGGATCAGAATCAGCAAGAGCAGGAATAGAGGGTACGCCGATGACAGCTCGTATCCATGCAACCTTTCCCGATGGCAGCGGTGCCCGGGAAGCGGGTATCAAGCTTCAGGCGCTCAGAGTCCTGGAGCTGGAGGAGAATGGCGATGGCATCTCCTTTACTGCTACAGTAGGGGATGAGATGGTCGATCGCGCACTTCATCTAATCCGGGATACCGGAGGAACGGCGGATATGTAGATAGAGGAGCCCCATGCTCTCGTCTTTGCTGGACGGGGCATGGGGCTCCTCTGTTGACTGCTGCTCCAAGAAGAAATCAAGAGGGCTTCAACAGTTATTGCGGCTGTTGAATGCCCTCTTTTTTTGTACGCAGGCCTTATCTGGTGTAAAATAGATCCGATAAGTAAATCGAGCGTATCCCTGCGATGAAGTTTTCTGCTTATGCAGATGTGAGCGGGAAGAATACGCAGAAATTTTTGGGAGGCTGTACGATAGTGAAATGGCATGAGCTTACAATCTCGACAACAGAAGAATCGATCGAGATGATCTCCAACTTTTTGCATGAATTGGGCGCTGGGGGCGTATCCATCGAAGAATCGGGAACGTTGAACAAGCAGCGCGATACCTCGCTGGGACAATGGTATGAGGTGCCATTGAACGATATTCCAGAGGGCCAAGCTATTATTAAAGGCTATTTCTCGGAGGAGACGGATATTGCGGCTGTGGAGCAAGAGCTGCGTCCGCGTATTGACGAGCTTAGCGAATTCGATATTGATACGGGTGATTATGCCATCTCGTGCATCGTTGTAGATGAAGAGGATTGGGCTAACGCATGGAAACAGTACTTCAAGCCGATTCGGGTGTCAGAAAGATTGACGATCAAGCCGACATGGGAGGATTACGAGCCTTCGCCGCAGGAGCAAATTATCGAGCTTGATCCCGGCATGGCCTTCGGAACGGGAACTCATCCGACAACTGCGCTTTGTCTGCGGACACTGGAGTCTGTTATTCGCGGCGATGAAGAGGTTATCGATGTGGGGACAGGCTCCGGCATTCTGGCGATTGGTGCTGTTCGTCTTGGCGCACGCCGGGTTCTGGCCCTTGACCTCGATCCAGTAGCGGTATCTTCGGCAACGGAGAATGTCCGTCTTAACGGGCTGGACGCAGAGATCCAGGTTGGGCTTAGCGATCTGCTGGGCGTTCTGCAGAGCAGCGAAGACCAGGGGGCGTCAGGGCTGCCAATCCATGTGTCTGTGCCGGTCGATCTCATTGTTGCCAATATTCTCGCCGAGATTATTCTGTTATTCGTCGATGATGTATTCGCGGCTTTGAAGCCGGGTGGAACCTATATTGCGTCCGGGATTTACAAGAACAAGGAAGAGGATGTGGAGGCAGGGCTCCAGGCATCGGGCTTCACGATTGTCGACCGTCAGCGGGATCAGGACTGGATTGCATTCGTAGCCGTAAAGCCAGCGTAGTCATTCATCCTACAACTTAATAACTGCTCGCCGTATTTGAATATATCGGTTCAAGGGGCAGATCAGGAGGCCGGTCTGTGAATTTTCTTTGGTATCCGTTTGAGGATTTGCCATTTATATTTCTAACACTTGTCATCGCGTTCACTGTACATGAGTTTGCGCATGCTTACAGCGCTTATAAATTTGGAGACCGTACCGCTTATGATGCGGGGCGTGTGACGCTCAATCCGCGCGTTCATCTTGACGTGTTCGGGACGATTCTTATTCTTATCGCCGGCTTCGGCTGGGCAAAGCCAGTGCCGGTTAATCGGGGGAGATTCAAGAATCCGCGCTTGATGGGGATTGTTGTGTCTGTAGTTGGCCCGTTGAGCAATCTGCTGGTCGCTGCGCTCGGTATGCTGGCTGTCTATGTGCTGAATCACTTTGGCGTACTGGAATCGGCTTCAACTGGCGTTTATCAGGCAATCGCACATTTCTCATATTATCTAATCACCCTTAATATCCTTTTGTTCTTGTTCAACCTGCTTCCAATCCCTCCGCTGGATGGCTACAGAATTATACAGGATATTGTTCCGCTTCACGTAAGGCATAAGATGGATCAGAATGCGCACTGGGGCATCTTTATCTTCCTGCTTATTGTGTTTATTCCGCAGCTTCGAGAAGTAACGCTAACCCCGTTGTTTTCGTTCTGGTCGGTTATTTTCAACTTTTTCGCAGGGATGTTCGAGACCGTGTTCGACAGGGTATTCTGGGGCGACCTTTGGGCCGATGTCCTGAAGATGAAGTGATTCCATGATTGCGGTGGAAAATGTTTAAATCTATAGCGCATCGGGAATAAAACGTGTAAGATGAAAGTTGGAGCTTTCTAAGCTCTTTCTTTGCTTTTTTAAATATTCAATTGTGAAGGGTCAAATGACATGCAGCGATATTTTGTAGCGCCTCCGCAGCTTCGCGATGATGGGGTTGTGCTGGCTGGTGATGATGCTCATCATGCAGTCAGAGTCATGCGAATGGAGCCGGGGGATGAAATTATTGTCAGCGACGGCAGGTCGCGGGCGGCTAAAGCAATTATACGTTCTGCAGCATCAGACAGAGTGGAAGCGGACATCGCGGCATGGCTGCCGATGGACGGCGAGCCAAGGTGGTCGGTGACAGTAGCGCAGAGCCTGCCTAAGGGCGATAAGATGGAGCTGGTCATTCAGAAGGGGACGGAGATCGGAGCGGCAGCATTTCTTCCTTTCCAATCCGAACGGATGATTGTGCAGTATGATAATAAGAAGGAAGCGAAGCGTCTGGAGCGCTGGAGCAAGATCGCCAAGGAGGCTGCGGAGCAAGCGCACCGCAGCCGAATACCGGCGGTGGAGCCTGTGAAGACATGGCGTCAGCTGATTGCTGTCATAGCAGAGTATGATTTGGTTATGTTTTGTTACGAGAAGGAAGGCGGATCAGGCGGCGCTGGCTTGCGCGACGCTGTTCGCGGTTATCGTTCCCGGGAAGGCAACAAAGCGGAGGAGCTTCGGCTTCTGCTCATTGTTGGCCCTGAAGGCGGGTTCACGGAACGCGAAGCGGCTGAGGCAGAGCAGGCGGGCGCGGTTGTTGTCGGGCTTGGCAAGCGCATACTGCGCACCGAGACGGCGGCAATGGTGGGACTTGCCTGCCTCATGTACGAATCCGGAGAAATGGGAGGCGTTTAACGACTATGCCGTCGGTTGCTTTTTATACATTAGGTTGTAAAGTTAACTTCTACGATACGGAAGCGGTCTGGCAGCTGTTCAAGAAGGAAGGCTATGAGCAGGTTGATTTTGAGACGACGACTGCTGATGTCTATCTTATTAATACTTGTACGGTAACGAATACCGGAGACAAGAAGAGCCGCCAGATCATCCGCAGAGCCATTCGCCGCAATCCTGATGCGGTTATCGCGGTGACAGGGTGCTATGCACAGACCTCACCTGCGGAGATTTTGGCTATTGAAGGTGTTGATCTGGTCATCGGCACACAGGATCGGGACAAGCTGATGGACTATATCGGGCAAATTCAAAACGACCGCAAGCCTGTCAACGCGGTTCGCAATATTATGAAGACCCGTGAGTTCGAGGAATTGGATGTGCCGGATTTTGCCGATCGGACACGGGCGTTTCTGAAGATCCAGGAAGGCTGCAACAATTTCTGCACCTTCTGTATTATTCCGTGGTCCCGGGGGCTTTCGCGCAGCCGAGATCGGGAGAGCATTCTGAATCAGGCGCGTCAGCTGGTTGCGTCAGGTTATAAGGAAATCGTCCTGACAGGCATTCATACAGGCGGTTATGGCGATGATCTGGATAATTACCGTCTGTCCGATCTTCTATGGGATCTGGACGGTGTTGATGGATTGGAACGGATCCGGATCAGCTCCATCGAGGCCAGTCAGATTGATGATGCGATGATCGATGTGCTGAACCGCTCTCCCAAGATGTGCCGCCATCTGCACATTCCGCTGCAGGCGGGAGACAATACGGTATTGTCCCGCATGCGCCGCAAATATACGATCGAGCAGTTCGCTGAGAAAATCCGGCTGCTGCACATCGCAATGCCGGGTGTTGCGATTACGACCGATGTCATTGTCGGCTTCCCTGGCGAGACGGAGGAGATGTTCGAGACCGGGTACCGATATATGGAAGAGCTGAAGTTTGCCGAGATGCATGTGTTCCCTTATTCCAAACGGACCGGCACTCCTGCTGCGCGCATGGAAGATCAGGTTGATGATGAAGTGAAGAACGAGCGCGTTCATAAGCTTATCGATTTATCGGAGCGTCTGCAGGTTGAATATGCCAGGAAGTATGTTGGCGAAGTGGTCGATGTTATTCCGGAACGAGAGTATAAAGGAGCTCCGGGCAGCGGCCTGATCATGGGTTATTCCGGCAACTATCTGCAGGTCGTATTTGAGGGCTCGGAATCGCTTGTCGGAGAGTTGTGCCGGGTCAAAATTACTGAGGCAGGCGTCAACGAATGCCGTGGTCAACTGGTTCGTGTACTGGATAATGAAGCAGCGGGAGCACGGGCCGGTACTGCAGTGACATCGGCGGATCTGCCGCAGGCAATGCAGGCTTGACGCGTATAGGCAATCTTATAGCGAGGATTCTTGCCCACCCAAGCCGGGTTGCGTCTAAGAATCCTTGCTCTACATAGGCTGTGTGCAGAGGGGGAGCGAGCATGAAAGAGATATCAGCAGGCGGTGTTGTATTCCGCCGGATTGATGGACAAACGCAAATTCAATTGATACAGGATCGATACGGGAAAATTTCCTTGCCCAAAGGCAAAATGGAGCCGGGCGAGACGGTTGAACAGACCGCACTCCGCGAAATTGTCGAGGAAACGGGCATGGAAGGCGTTATTATCGCACCCATCGATCAGATTAAATATAAATACAACCACGAGTCCAAAGGCAGTGTGGACAAAGAGGTTCATTATTATCTAGTGGAAGCTGTGGGCGGCAAACTGCAAGCACAGGTGGAAGAAATCCGCGGCGTAGAATGGTTCGAGCCGTCTGAGGCTTGGCGACGCCAACGGCAATCCGGTTATAACAATAACGATAGAATTTTGGCTGGAGCGCTCAAACTGCTTGGTTTGGAGGTGCAGTGAAATGGTGGAGATCTGGGAGCCCGGCAAGCCAATCGCCCGTTTTATCGATCATACGCTATTGAAGCCGGCTGCGACGGAGCGGGACATCATCAGGCTTTGTGAGGAAGCTGTCCAGCATGGATTTTATAGCGTGTGCGTCAATGGTTCATGGGTTCCCCTGTGCCGCGAGCAGCTTGCTGGCTCTGGTGTCCATATTAGTGTTGTTTGCGGTTTTCCGCTGGGTGCTATGGCAACGAAAGCCAAAGTGTTCGAAGCTGTCAATGCTGTGGAAGACGGGGCGAAGGAAATTGATATGGTGCTTCCGGTCGGAGCCGTAATGGAAGAGCGTTTCGGTACGGTTGCCCATGATATATCGGCTATTGTCCGTGCGGTGGAAGGCAAAGCAATTGTTAAGGTTATTCTTGAGACCGGCCTGCTGGATGACGAGCATAAGTCAGAGGCTTGCCGTGTAGCGGAAGCGGCGGGTGCGCATTATGTGAAGACCTCGACCGGCTTCGGCCCAGGCGGTGCCACGGAGGCAGACATTAGGCTGATGCGAGCTTCGGTATCAGCTGGCATTGGCGTTAAAGCCTCGGGCGGTATTCGTGATGCGGCGACAGCCATCCAGATGCTGAGGGCGGGAGCGAACCGATTAGGAACAAGCTCTGGCGTCATTATTGTCAATTCGGCGATAGGCGCTGAATCCGGGGAAGGTAGCACAGGGGCAGGGCCAGAAGAGAGCTCAGCATATTAAAGATCGTCTGGGCATGAGCGATCTGGGCAGCCGGGGATGAGGATATCCAGCCTGCAACAGTATGAAGCTCTGAGACAAATGGGGCAAAGAGTGCTGCGCCGCATATATTCAGCAGCACATGCGACCAGGCGACGAACCGGCCGGACTTGGTTCCGCCGATGGATGCGAGCATGGCAGTGATGCAGGTTCCTACATTGGAGCCAAGCACGACGGCAATGCCAACTTCAATGGGCATCGCACCAACAGACGCAAGCCCCATGACGATGCCAATGACAGCAGCGCTGCTGTGAACGGCAGCTGTCAGTATGACTCCGGCAGCGAGCCCCCATAGCACACTGTTCTCTGCCCGGTGAAGGAATGTATGGAAGATGCCGCTGGCTTGAACGTCGGCGGCTACCGATTGCATAAGTCCGATCCCGATTAACAGCAGGGAGAAGCCTCCTGCGATGACGGAGCTATTGCGAAGGGGCTGAAGCCAGCTTTTGCCGCTTGCTGCTCCGCTATGCTGCCATTTGCTGCTGCCGCCCTGCATAAGTCCGATCTCACCGAGCAGCGCGGTTAGCAGCCATAAGCCGAGTGATACTTGGAGGAGCGGCCAGGCGAGCCCATTCAGATTGAGACCAATTAATTCGGTCGTTAAGCAAGTTCCGATATTGGTGCCGAGAATAATGCCGAGCGTGCGGGGAAAAGTGAGCAATCCGGCATTGACGAGGCCGATTGTCATGACCGTAACGGCCGTGCTGCTCTGCAGAACGGCCGTTGTTGCTGTTCCGACAACGAGACCGTGTAAGGGCGTTGCGGTCGATTTGTGCAGGATGCCGTGCAGATGCTGTCCGACAGACCGATGCAGCGCCAGCTCCATTATTTTCATACCGGCCAGAAAGACCGCGAAACCTGTGAGAACGTGAATAATCGATTGCATATGATTGCTCCTTTGCTGAAGGCTGAATGCTGCGAGCGGACTAGTTCGAGAAACCTTTCTTCTCATGTATATGAATTTGAGCAGACAAGCATGACAAACGCACGGTTGGCAGCAAGGACGGATCGTACAGGTTGCAGTATATGCTGGCCAAACGGCCAAACATATGCGGATGAAATTAGTGTTCAGCGGCTGAGCGAGCTAAGCTGGCAAGCGGGCTGAACCGCATAAGCGGAAGAACCGGATAAGCTGGATAAACCGCATAGGTCGGATACGCCGGATAAGCCGGCTTACAGCGAATGGAGCCCCGCTTTTTCGGTGCTGTAAGCGGGAAAAAACGTGCAATAGCCGCCGAGCGAGAAGGAAAGCAGGCCGCTGACAGAGACATAAACCGGAAAAACCGGCTTACAACGAATAGGGCCTCACTTCTTTATCGCTGTAAGCGGGTAAAAGCATATTAACGAAAACAGCACGATGCAGGCTGTTAAGGAATTTGAAGGGATGGAAAGCAGGATGGAACGGGCAAAAGCGGTATTGCAAAAGGAACGAAAAAAGAGGCTGGAGCAAGGACATCCGTGGGTGTATGCCAGTGAGATTGCGAGAATGGATGGGGAGTCCTCACCCGGAGATCTGGTAGATGTAGTGAATCATCAAGGGAGATATTTGGCAACAGGATATTGGAACCCGAAATCGCAGCTCACTGTGCGCATCGTGTCATATAAACCGCTGCAAGCGATGGATGAAGCATATTTCCGCGAACGATTCCAGCAATGCAAGCTGCACCGCGAGCGTTTTGTAGCCGGGAATGACTGCCGGCTTGTTTATGGCGAGGCTGATTTTCTTCCTGGATTGATCGTAGACCGGTTCGGCGGCGTGCTTGTCGTGCAACTGCTGACGCTTGGAATGGATATCCATCGTGAATCAATTGTGAATGCATTGATCCATGTGTTCGCACCGACAGGAATTTACGAGCGAAGCGATGTGTCCGTGCGCGAGCTGGAAGGATTAGAGGAGCGCACTGGTGTCCTGTTCGGCGAATGTCCGGCCATTGTAGATATTCGTGAGAACGGACTGCTGATGGAAGTCGATATAGCAGAGGGGCAGAAGACGGGTTATTTCTACGACCAGCGCGAGAACCGGGCATCAATCGCACCGCTTATGACCGGCTGGGGCTTCAGAAGCGGAATTTCATTGGTGGAGCGTTCTGCTGCCGAGATGTCTGAGGAAGCAGGCAAGGGCGGCACTACGGAATCGGATCTTTATGCCGGAGATGATACGGGAGCGCTTGAAGCGTTGAAGAGTACGGTTCGGGTACCGGTTAACGCTAACGGCAAAATCGTGACTTTTCCCTACTGGGACGGAGCAAATGTGCTGGAATGCTTTGCTCATACAGGAAGCTTCACTCTGCATGCCTGTCAATACGGGGCAAAGAAGGTCACCTGTCTGGATGTGTCCGAACATGCGATTGAGACCGCACGGCGCAATGTGGCCCGCAACGGGTTCGAAGACCGTGTTGAATTTGTAGTGGCCGATGCCTTTGACTATTTGCGTACTCAGGCGAAGGGGCTGGATGAACGGGCTGAACGCGGAAAATCCGGTAGCGGCAAGATAGATACGTCCAAGCCGCTTAGCGGTACAGGCCGCACCTGGGATGTCGTCATTCTCGATCCTCCTGCATTCGCGAAGTCTAAGGGGGCCGTTCCGAGTGCCGTCAGAGGCTATAAGGATATTAATCTTCATGGCATGAAGCTGGTCAACGAAGGAGGCTATCTCGTAACGGCCAGCTGCTCCTATCACATGCGTCCGGATTTGTTTCTGGAAACGATACAAGCAGCCGCAGTCGATGCTGGCAAGACGCTCCGCCTAATCGAATGGCGCGCCGCAGGTAAGGATCACCCGCAGATTCTTGGAGTGAGCGAGGGACATTATTTGAAATTCGGAATTTTCGAGGTTCGCAATCGCTGAGAAGACGACAGCATACAGGAGTATACAGGCAGTAGCACGGCGGTATACGCAGTAGCACGGCTGTATACAGGAAGTAGCACGGGGCGGTATACAGGGCAGCAGCACGGCGGTATACAGGCTGCGTAAAAGCTGCATAAAAGCTGCATAAAAGCGTTAACCAAGGACATGTTTTCACTGATAAAGTGATGCATGTCTTTTTTGCATCTGACGGGCAGTTGTGGAGAGAAATCGAGAAGTTGGCTCTGTACACACTATTTCCCTGCTTGGAAATGGAATGCATGTTCGTGTTTTGAGGTGAAAGAACGAACTATGGTATGGTAGAATAATAGAATCGCAAACGAGAAGAGGTGGGTGCATGGCGCTCCGTTTTGTAATTGGCCGGCCGGGTTCAGGCAAAACCCGTTATTGCCTTGATCATATACGCAACGAGGTGCTCCGGCAGCCTGACGGCCCGCCGCTCATTATGCTGGTGCCGGAGCAAGCGACTTTTCAAACTGAGTATGCTCTGCTTCGTGATTCTGAGCTGGACGGGACGATCAGAGCGCAAGCGCTCAGCTTCAGAAGGCTTGCTTTTCGTGTAATGCAGGAGACGGGCGGAACTGCGCTTGTTCCCATTAACGAGGACGGCAAGAACATGATGCTGTACAAAATTGTCAATCGATTGTCTGACCGGCTGCAGCTATTCCAGGGCAGTGAATCACAGCATGGTTTCATCGAACGGTTAGGCGAGCTGCTGACGGAGTGGAAGCGGTACGGCATCACGGCAGAGGCCGTAGAGCAGTTCACCGAGAGCCAGCAAGGCTCCACCCATTCGTTGCTTAACCGCAAGCTTCATGATCTGCAGCTCATTCATTCGGAACTGGATCATGAGCTTGCTGGTTTATATATAGATTCGGAAGATTATTTGAGCTGGATGACCAAAGGTTTCGGCTTGGCCTCGTCCATGCGGGGAGCCCGCATCTGGGTCGATGGCTTTCATGGTTTTACCCCTAAGGAATTTGAAGCTCTCTCCGCTCTGCTTCAGCATGCGGATGATGTGACCGTAACCTTGTGTCTGGATCGGCCTTATGCCCAAGGAGAATTGCCGCATGAGCTTGAATTGTTCCATCCGACAGCTGAAACGTTCATTGCGCTGCGGGATCTGGCGGTTCAAGGCGGTGTGTCGGTGGAGGAATCTCTCGTATTAGGAGGGACGCCCTACCGTTTCCGTGACCGTCCGATGCTGGCCCATATCGAGCGCCATTTCCGCGACCGTGCTGCGATGACGCTGGCGCCGGAGCAATTGGAGAATGGCAGTGTATCGCTCTATTCGGCAGCAAGCCGAAGAGCGGAGGTTGAGGCGGTTGCCCGCGATATTGTGCGAAGAGTGAAGGATGACGGATTGCGCTACCGCGAGCTGGCTGTTATGGTGCGAAACGCGCCGGATTACAATGATTACATAACGGCGGTCTTTGCCGATTACGATATTCCTTGTTTTCTGGATCAGAAGAACGCGGCACTGCATCATCCGCTGGTTGAATTTATACGTTCCGCACTTGAGATCGCCCAGCATGGCTGGCGTTATGAAGCGGTATTCCGCTGCATCAAGACGGAGCTGCTGCTTCCAGAGGACGGCAGTGTGACAAGAGAATACTTTGACCTGCTCGAAAATTATGCGCTAGCTGCCGGTATTGACGGCAACAGGTGGATCTCTGCCAGCCAGTGGAAGCCTTTCACACGCGATACGCTGGAAGGGGAAGCCCTTGAGGCAGGGGAGCGGGAAAAACGTGTGTTCGAAGTCGTCATGAGGGCAAGGGAAGCAGTTGTTCCGCCGCTGCACAGCTTCAATCGGGCGCTCAAGAAGTCTGCCAATGTAAGGGAAATGTGTGAAGCGCTCTATCTGCTGCTTATTGGCATCGGGGCTCCGGACAGATTGGAGAGCTGGAGCCGCAGCGCAATTGCGGGAGGACAAACGCAGCGAGCCAGAGAGCATAAGCAGCTGTGGGACGGCGTCATGAATTTGCTGGATCAATTAACGGAGATGACGGGCGAGGAGCCGGTATCGCTGCCGCTGTTCGCAGGCATGGTGGAAACGGGCCTGGAAAGCATGAAGCTTGCGGCAGTCCCGCCTTCAATCGATGAAGTGCTCATTGGGAGCATTGATCGTACCAGGCCGGGCCATGTATCGGTCTGTTATCTGCTTGGAGTCAACGACGGGGTGATGCCGCAGCGGTTCCAGGAGGATGGCGTGCTGACAGAGCAGGAGCGCGAAAGTCTGGGCAATGGCGGGCTTGCCATGGCGCCGAGTGTCCGCAGAAGGCTGCTGGACGAACGATTTCTGATTTACAATGCGCTCACGATGCCCAGCCGCCATCTCTGGATCAGCTGGGTTATGGCGGATGAAGAGGGGAAAAGTCTGCACGCATCCGAGGTTATTCGTCATGTGAAGGGAATGTTCCCGGGAATTCCGGAGCGGATGATTGCCGCTGAGCCTGCGGCGGGGATGAAGGAAGGGGAGCAGCTTTCCTTTATTGCGCATCCCGAGCGGACGCTCTCTTATTTAATTAGCCAACTCCGTACGTGGCGTCACGGGGGAGTCATCGCTCCATTATGGTGGGAGGCTTTCAATTGGTTTGCCGTCCGTCCGCAGTGGCAGGACAAGCTGCAGCGGCTGGTTGGCTCGCTCCAATATTCCAACGAGGCGTCGAAGCTGTCCGCTGCTGCTGCTGACTTGCTGTACGGCACGATGCTTAGGGGAAGCGTGTCGCGGATGGAGCGCTTCGTCTCCTGCCCGTTCCAGCATTTTGCCATCCATGGCCTGCGGCTTCGGGAGCGCGCGCAATTCAAGCTTGCGGCTCCGGATATTGGGCAATTGTTCCATGCGGCACTTAGCAGGCTGGCCCAGACGCTTGGCGAGCGATGGGGGGAGATGGATGCCGATGGTATTCGCAAGGAAGCGGCGATCGTCGTCGAAGAGCTGGCGGAGCGGCTGCAATCGCAAATTCTGTTCAGCAGCAGCCGCAATCGTTATGTGGCCCGCAAGCTGCAGGATATTGTCGGCCAAGCGGCGGTTATACTCGGCGAGCATGCAAGGCGAGCCGATTTCCAGCCGGTCGGAGTCGAGATCGGCTTCGGACCGGAAGGGCCGCTGCCCCCTGTACGTATTCCGCTAGCGAATGGACGGACGATGGAAATGTCCGGAAGGATCGACCGTGTGGACGCTGCGGAGACAGAGGAAGGATTGCTGCTGCGGGTGATCGATTTCAAATCCAGCGCAACGCAGCTCAGGCTGGAGGAAGTGGCCTACGGTCTCGCCCTGCAAATGCTTACGTATCTGGATGTGCTGCTTAACGCGGCTCCGACGTGGCTAGGTCAAGAAGCGCGGCCTGCGGGGGTCCTTTATTTTCATGTGCATAACCCGCTGCTGTCCGCCTCCAATGCACTGTCGCGGGATAAGGCAAGAACAGAAATGCTGAAACGGTTCAAGCTGAAGGGATTAGTGCTCGCTGATGAGAAAACAGCCCGAATGATGGACCATTCCCTGGAGACGGGTTATTCAGAGCTGCTGCCGCTTGCGCTTAAGCGGGACGGCGGCTTCTACAGCAGCTCTTCAGTAGCGTCTGACGAGCAGTGGGATACGCTCCGCCGCTCGGTGCGCGGAACGCTTCGAGGAATAGGCGACCGGATCGCGGGCGGCGATGTGTCGATTGCTCCTTATCGTCTGGGAGTGAAGTCGCCCTGCCAGTTTTGCGTCTACAAGCCGGTATGCCAGTTTGATCCACTCGTTGAAGGCAATGCCTATACCAAGCTTAGCAAGCCGGGCAAGGATGAGGTCTGGAATCTGCTTGCTGCAGATCAGGTGCAGGAAGACGAGGGCATAGTGCCCGGGGATCGGAACGGTGCAGGCAGATTCGGAATGAGGATGAGACGGGAGGATGATGGCGGCGATGATTAGTGCGATAAAGCCCGAGGACAGCATATGGACGGATGATCAATGGAACGCCATCGTCACGGGCGGCAGCAATATTCTCGTTGCGGCAGCAGCCGGATCAGGCAAGACGGCGGTGCTCGTTGAACGGATTATTCGCAAAATTTCAGGCGATACCGATGTGGATCGGCTTCTGGTAGCTACCTTCACGAAAGCGGCGGCGGCTGAGATGAAGGAAAGAATCCGGATTGCGCTGGAGAAGGAGCTTGAACGCAATCCGGAATCGGAGCATCTGCGCCGCCAACTGGCGTTAATGGGCCGGGCATCGATTACAACGCTGCATTCTTTTTGTCTGGATGCGATTCGCCGCTATTATCCGCTTATTGGGCTTGATCCCGGATTTCGGATCGCCAATGGAACGGAGACAGAGCTGCTGAGGATGGATGTACTGGATGATTTGTTCGAGGAGTACTACTCTGAAGCGGAGGGGGAGAGCGGATTCATTGAGCTGATCGAGCGCTTCGGCGGTGAGCGGGGCGATGGGCCGCTCTATTCGCTGGTGCTGCAGCTGTATGCCTTTGCACAGAGTCATCCGTGGCCGGAGGTGTGGCTCAGGGAAACGGCAGCGGCCTTTCAGGTGGAGGATGCTGCTGCGCTTGGCCGTTCGGAGTGGGTAGAGAGTCTCGTCGGGACGGTTGCATTAGGATTTCAGGGGGCGAGAAATTTATTGGAGCAGGCGCTTGAGCTAACCAGACTCCCGGCGGGACCTGCGCATTATGCGGATACACTGGATGATGATTTGGCGCTCGTTCGCTTGCTCGAAGGCCGTATTGAGAATGAACCGTGGGAGTCGTGGTGTGACGCGTTCGCTGGAATAAGCTTCGGCAAGCTGAAAAGCCAGCGCGGCGGCGATGCGGACAAGGCGCTTCAGGAGCAGGCCAAGGAGCTCAGAGATATGGCCAAATCGATCATTGCCGATATGACCGACGAGCTGTTCACCCGTTCAGCGGATGACTTCGCCAAGGAGCTCCGGGAATTAGCGCCGATTATGAGCACGCTCGCGGAGCTGGTTATTGCCTTTGGGGCCCGATTCGAGGCTGCCAAGCGGGAGAAGGGGCTGCTTGATTTTGGCGATATGGAGCATTACTGTCTTCGCATCTTGCGTGATCCGGCCTCGACGCCGGAGCAGTCCATTCCTTCCGCTGCCGCGCTTGAATATCAGCGTCAATTCGATGAGATTCTGCTCGACGAGTATCAGGATACGAATATGGTTCAGGAAGCGATTGTAGCACTGCTTGCCCGTTCCGGCAGCGGCAATCGGTTCATGGTCGGTGATGTGAAGCAGAGCATATACCGGTTTCGTCTGGCGGAGCCGAATTTGTTTCTGCGCAAGTACAAGGCTTATCGGAATGTAAGCGATGTTGAAGGGCGCGATTCTGATGAGAAGGAAGCCAAGGATGAGGGAGAGTCCGGTATCCGCATCGACCTGGCGCGTAATTTCCGCAGCCGGACAGAGGTTGTCGACGGGGTCAATCATGTGTTTCGGGCCATTATGCGGGAGAAAGCGGCAGAGATGGATTACGATAAACGGGCAGAGCTCGTGTGTGGGGCCTCCTATCCGCCTGCTGATGAAGGCGGTGCGGCTGCGCGGTATTCGATTGAGTTTGCACTGATCGATAAGGGAACAGGCCGGGATGATGAGGAGGCCAGCTCTTCGGAGGAAGACGGAAGCGATGGCGAAGCATTGGGGACAGAGAGCGCGGGGGCGCGAGCAGAAATAGCCGGGGCCGATCTGCAAACCGTGCAGCTTGAAGCAAGATATATCGCATCGCAAATCAGGCGTATGAAGGGTTTGGATGAGGCGGAGGGCGACAGCTCCGGCCAATTCGAGGTATATGACGGCAAACGGGGGCGGGGGCGCCCGCTGGCTTGGCGGGATATCGTTATCCTGCTGCGGGCGGACAAGCAGTGGGCTCCTGTCATTATTGAAGAGCTTCAGGCCCAAGGGATTCCGGCTTATGCCGAGCTGAGCAGCGGTTATTTTGAAGCGACGGAAGTGGAGACGGTATTGTCCCTGCTGCGCGTGATTGATAATCCGTATCAGGATATCCCCCTGGCGGGAGCGCTGCGCTCGCCGATCTTTGGCGTAACTGCGGAGGAGCTGGCGTGGATACGAATTCGCGGCGGCAGAACGGCTTATTACGATGCTGTTCTGTCTGCGGGGGAAGATTCAGCGCTGCCAGAGGAGACGAGGGAGAAGCTTGCCCATTTTCTGCTGCTGCTGGAGCAGTGGCGGGAGCAGGCAAGAAGAGGCTCGCTGGCTGATCTGCTGTGGGACATGTACCGGGAGACGGGCTATTACGATATGGTCGGCGGCATGCCGGGCGGGATGCAGCGGCAGGCGAATCTGCGAGCTCTTCATGATCGCACACGGCAGTATGAGGCTACCTCATTCCGCGGGCTGTTCCGCTTCTTGCGGTTCATCGACCGGATGCGGGAGAGCGGCGGCGATCTTGGAACTGCAAGGGCGCTTGGGGAGCAGGAGGATGTCGTTCGCATCATGTCCATTCATAAGAGCAAGGGACTTGAGTTTCCGGTCGTCTTCGTCGCCGGACTGGGGAAGGCGTTCAACCGGCAGGATTTGAACGGCTCCTTTCTTATGCATAAGCAGCTTGGCTTCGGTCCCCGCTTCCTTGATAAGGAGCTTAGAGTCAGTTATCCGACGCTCCCTTACTTGGCGGTTCGTCACAAGATGCGGATGGAGACGCTCGCCGAGGAGATGCGCATTCTTTATGTTGCTCTCACAAGACCGAAGGAAAAAATGTTCCTTGTCGGAACCGTAGGCGATGCCAAGAAGCAGCTTCAGCGTTGGAGCGAAGCTTTTGACAGGAATGGTGAAATACCGGATTTTCGATTGGCGCAGGCGAAACGGTTTCTGGATTGGATCGGCCCGCTTGCAATGCGAGATGGCATACAGTTGACAATAGAAGCTGTTGAGACGGGACAAGGGGCGGACACGGAAGCGGCAGAGGATGCAAACGCAAGCGCCGGGGCTTTGATGCAGGAACCTGTGATCACGGAGCAGAAGCGGCAGCATTCCAAGCAGGATTGGAAAACCGGCGTCATTCCCGCCTCTATATTCGGCCTCCAAGCGGCTGCTGCTGCAGCTGTGGATGAAGCGGCTGAGGCTGCTTTTGCGGAGCGGCTGCAGGCGGTTCAAGCGCTTGTCCCGATTCCGGCATCAGCAGATGCTGCAGCAGCAATCGAAGACCGCTTGTCGTGGTCCTATCCGTATCTTGCGGCTACTACAATTGCAGCCAAAACATCTGTCACGGAGATGAAGCGGCTGCATGCGGAGCTGCTGGCAGATGAAGAAGCGGCAGTGCTCGCTGTGTTTGACAGCGCTGTGGATGAAATTTCGGCAGCGGCAGGCGAACGGGAGGGTATCCATGCAGAAGGGAATGGCCAGGCTGTTCTATTCGGCGGCCCGGCAGCCCAGGGTGGAGACTATACCTTCCGGCTCCGCCGTCCTAAATTTATGGAGGAGCGTTCCCTGACTGCCGCTGAACGCGGTACAGTCAGTCACTTGGTCATGCAGCATATTCCGCTTGAAGGGCCTGTTGATGCCGAGGTCGTCCGCGAGACGATTCAAGGACTGCAGGAGCGCAGCATGCTTACCGCAGGACAGGCGGGGGTGGTGGACATTTCCTCAGTTGCGGCCTTTTTTGCCACTGAGGTTGGACAAAGGCTGCTGCAATCGGATTGGGTCAGAAGGGAAACGCCATTCAGCTGCACATTCCCTGCGGACAGAGTCTACGCTGGAAAGGCTGACGTTGCAGGCAGCGACAGAGGCGCTGGCAGCTGGCAAGGAATCGGTGAGGAGCCGATCCTTATTCAAGGGGTTATTGATTGTCTGTTCCAGGACGGGGATGGGCTCGTGCTGCTCGATTACAAGACAGATCGGATTCAGGGCAAGCAATGGGAGGCGGCGGCTGAACGGCACCGGTTCCAGCTCACGCTATACGCGGAAGCGATTCAGCGTACTCTGGGGAGGCCGGTGGACGCTTGCTACCTGTTTTTCTTTGACGGAGGCCAGGCAGTAAGGTTGTTCTGATCAAATAAAGGAATGGAGGTGAACTGCGATGCGCATATTGCACACAGCGGATTGGCATTTCGGACGCACACTTGAGGGACGCAGCCGGATGGAAGAGCAGGAAGCTTTCGTGGACGAGCTGGTCGATATCGTAAAGGATGAGTCGATCGATCTCGTTATGCTGGCAGGCGATATTTATGACTCGGTCAATCCTCCGGCAGCAGCAGAGCAGCTGTTCTATGAGGCGCTCTCCCGGCTTGCCGACGGCGGGCAGCGAACGGTGGCGGTTATCGCCGGCAATCATGATCATCCGGAACGGATAGCGGCATCAGCTCCGCTGGCGAGGCGAAGCGGCATTCATCTCTTGGGAATGCCGTCAGCGGAACCGCTTATGATCGATGTGGCGCGAACAGGGGAGCAGGCCATTATAGCAGCGCTGCCCTACCCATCGGAATCGAGGCTGCGCGAGCTGCTTCGCGAGGAGACGGATGAAGCGATGCTCAGAACGGCGTATTCCGAGCGTGTCGGCCGGCTGATGAAGGGGCTCGGCTCGGCGTTTCGTCCGGATACGGTCAATCTGGCGATGAGCCATATTTATGTTCTGGGCGGCCTGGAGACGGATTCGGAGCGGCCGATTCAGATCGGCGGGGCGTACACGGTAGATCCGTCCGCGCTGCGCATCGGCGCACAATATGTGGCGCTCGGCCATCTGCATCGTCCGCAGCGGGTGGATGGCGATGAACGGATGCGCTACAGCGGTACGCCTCTTGCCTATAGCTTCTCGGAATCAGGCCAGTCCAAATCGGTCATCGTATTCGAGGCGGAGCCGGGGACAGCGGTAGAGCCGCGGGAAATTTTACTCAGCTGCGGCCGCCCGCTCATTCAGTGGAAGGCGAAGGGCGGCTTGGCTGAGGTATACAGCTGGCTTGACGAGGGGCGGGATGCCCGGGCATGGATCGATCTGGACGTATGGATGACAGAGGCGATGACGCTTCAGCATATTCAAGGACTGCGCAAAATGCATAACGGGCTTGTACATATTCGCCCGGTCTATCCGGAAACAGCGGAGACGATGGAGGCGGACGGCCGCTCGCGCGAGCAGCTGCCTGCCGAGGAATTGTTCAGACGGTTCTTCACCCGGCAGACCGGAGGCGCGGAGCCGGACAGTGACACAGTGTCGCTGTTCCTGGAGTTGATCGCGGAAGAGGATGATACAGCGTCTGAGCAAGCAAGCATGGATGGGCAAAGAGAAGAGGTCGAAGGAGCATGAAGCCAATATTACTGAGGTTAAGCGGATTGCAAAGCTATCGCGAAGCGCAAGAGGTAGATTTTGAGCGCTTGTGCGAAGCGGGCGTCTTTGGCATTTTCGGTTCTACGGGCAGCGGGAAATCCAGCATATTGGATGCGATGACCTTGGCCTTGTACGGCAGAGTGGAGCGTGCCGCCAACGGGACACAAGGAATTATGAATCAGGCGGAGAAGCAGCTCGCGGTCTCTTTCACCTTCGATATGGGAGGTGGCGACGGGCGTCGCCGTTATCGCGTTGAGCGGCAATTCAAGCGCGGCGGCGAAGTTGCGATTGCAAGCGCGCTGAGCCGCTTCATCGAGGTAACGGAGGCTGGCGATGTTGTGCTTGCTGACAAAACAGGCGATGTAACCCGCTGCGTCGAGGAACGGATTGGCCTCAATATGCAGGACTTCACACGGGCGGTTGTGCTGCCGCAGGGTAAATTCGCGGAGTTTCTATCGCTGACGGGCAAGGATCGCCGCCAAATGCTCCAGCGGCTCTTTCGGCTGGAGCGGTTTGGCGATGGGCTGGCGCTGAAGCTTAGCCAGCGCATGAAAGCGGCGGAGTCCGCGCTTAACGAAGCGGCAGCCGAGCAGCAGGGGCTCGGCGATGCCTCCGCCGCCGCGGTCGATGCGGCGGCGGCCTTGCACCGCGAAGCGGCAGCCGCGGCAGCGATTGCGCGGGCGGCGCTGGCCGACGCGGAGCGGCTGCACGCGGAGCGGCTGCATGTGCGCGAGCGGCAGGAGGCGCAGCGCGCGAAGGAAGCGCTGCAGGCGAAGCTGCACGCGGACGCGCCGCGCATTGCGGCGCTTGAGCGCGAGCTGCAGCGCCTCGCGGCGGCGGAGCGGCTGACGCCCGCGCTCGCCGCTGCCGAAGCGGCCGAAGCGGCGCTCACCGCCGCCGCTTCGCGCCGCGAAGCCGCCGGGCTGGCGCATGCCGCCCGGCTGGAGGCCGCCGCCGCCGCCGCCGCCGCGTGGTCCGCGGCGTCCGCGGAAGCGGCCGCTGCCGAGCCGCGCCTGGCGCTGCGGCTCGACCAGCTCGCGCAAGCGCAGCGGCTCGAAGGCGAAGCCGCTGCGCTTGCGGCAGCCGCCGCCGGCGACGAGCGCCGCTGCGCCGACGCCGCCATGCGGCAGCGCAGCTTCGGCGATGCGGCCGCCAAAGCGCAGGAGACGCTCGGCCGTGCCCTCGCGAAGCAGAACGAGCTGAAGGCTGAGCTGAAGACAGCTCAGCTTACTACCGAGGAGCGCGGGCAGCGCAGCATCGTTGCCAAGCGGCTGCGGCAGGTTGAAGCGCTGAGCGTGCAGATGGACAATGCGAGACGCGAATGCGAATTGCAAGCGCAGAAGCTTGCCGTGCTGCGCCAGGCCACTGCAGCAGCAGAAGCGGAGCGCGATGCAACTGCAGCGGAGCTTGACGGGCATTTATCGGCATTGCAGCCGGTCCAATCGGAGCTGATGCAGCTGGAGAAGCGGCTGCAGCAGCTGAGCGAGACGCTGCCGCAATGGCTTGAGCGAATGCGCGACAATCAGCGTGAGCAGCAGCACGCGCAGCTGGCCGCGCAATTAGCGGCAGAGCTTCGACAAGGGGAGCCGTGTCCGGTCTGCGGCTCATGCGCTCATCCACAGCCGGGCACGCAAGGGGATGCTGCCCCTTCCGCCCATCTCATCTCCCAATGGGAAAGGGCACAACAGGGAGCAAGCGCGCTGCTCCTCCGAATAACGCCGCTTCACTCCAAGGCGGAGAGTGCGCATGAGCGGCTCCGCGAGGCATTGCCCGCCGAGGATGATAAGCTTCGCGCTGACAATACAGAGTCTCCAGAACTCGCTTGGGAGAACGAAGCTGCCGCAGCATTATCCCATATAACAGCAGCCAATCAGGACTTGCCGGACGAGGAGACGCTGCATGCGATACAGGCACTGCTATCCGCTGTGTCGGATGCATCTGCTGCGCATGAGCAGTGGCTCTCATCCGCTGCTGCAAAGTTTCGCGCAAGCCATACCCGCAGCGCCGAAGCTGTGCGCAGCTGCGAGCTTGCCGCCAGCGAGCTTCGCTCCCAGGCCTTGCAGGATTCAGAATATGCTGCCAAATATAGTGAGCTCGCCGCAGCAATGGATGGGGAATTAAAGGAATGGAGCGAGCAGTTCGGTCCGGAGCTTCATCCTGAGGAGGCTCGGCAATTGCTGGTACAGTACGAGCAGCGCGAGAATGCCGCTCATGAGCTGAACAATCGGCTGGAGAGGAGCGTCACCTTCATTGAAGAGGTTGAACAGCAAGCAGGGGACAATGAGAAGCTGGCCCAGGCTGCACAGCTTGAAGCAGTAGAGCTCACAGCAAGACTGGAGCATCAGCGTCAGCAGCTGCTAGATAAAGAGGCGCGGCTGAAGGAATGGACGAATGGCAAGCCGTCAGCTGCATTGCTTGCCGAAGCCGAGCGTGAGCTGGCCGGGATTCGTTCCCAATTAACCCGGCTCAAAGATGTGCATGAGACCGCTCAAGCGGCACTGCAAGAAGCGGCGGAGCAGCGCAGCGCCGCTGTGGAATCGGCTCGCAACGCAGAGAGCCGCCAATTGGAGACGGCCGGGCAATGGCAGGCCGCGCTTGCGCCATCGCCCTTTCAATCCGCGGATGAGGTGAGGGCTCTGCAGCCTATGCTGTCCAAACAGGCTGACATTGCGGGAGAAATCGACGGTTACCGCGAAACGGAGAGCCAGCTTTCGGCTCAAATCGCCCTCCTGCGCGAGCAGCTGCAAGGCAGGGCCGTAACCGATGAGGATTGGGAACAATGTGTAGGCGAGCTGAAGCAGGCCCGCATATCCAACGAGTCGGCGCTGCAAGCTTCCGCGAAGGCAGAACGTGATCTGGAGGAGC
The DNA here is from genome assembly GCF_019443105.1 of Paenibacillus oenotherae. Lineage (GTDB taxonomy): Bacteria > Bacillota > Bacilli > Paenibacillales > Paenibacillaceae > Paenibacillus_Z > Paenibacillus_Z oenotherae. The sequence continues at coordinate 635,590 of NZ_JAHZIJ010000001.1, read as the reverse complement.
TGGCAGCCAAGCAGGATCGATGGCAGCAGCTTGAGACTGCGCGTCTAGCGACAGAGCAGCTCTGTGTCCGGCTCAAGTCGCTCCAATCCGTCTTTCGCGGCAATGCTTTTGTTGAATATGTGGCCGAGGAGCAGCTTGTTCAAGTGTGCCGGACAGCCTCGGAACGTCTCGGGTTTCTGACCAAGAGGCGCTACGCGCTGGAGGTTGATTCCGGCGGCGGGTTCGTCATACGGGATGACGCCAACGGCGGCATTCGCCGCCCGGTCTCATCTCTGTCGGGGGGAGAGACCTTCCTGGCTTCGCTTGCACTCGCTTTGGCGCTGTCCGGACAAATTCAGCTCAGGGGCAAATATCCGCTGCAATTCTTTTTCCTCGACGAAGGCTTCGGCACGCTCGATCCCGAGCTTCTTGATACCGTAATATCAGCGCTGGAGAAGCTGCAGAGCGATACACTGTCTGTCGGCGTCATCAGCCACGTGCCGGAGCTGCGGGCAAGATTGCCGCGCCGGCTAATTGTGACGGCAGCCCAGCCTGCGGGAAGAGGGAGCCAGGTTGCGCTGGAGACGATGTAATTTTTCGCCAATGGACAAGAAACGGTCACAAACTGACTTGCGGGAGCGCGTTATAATAAGGTAACTTGAGATGAGCGTCTGCAATGGAAGAGGCTCATTGGTATGGAGGGATTATGTTGGAGCAGAAGCAGCCAAGACGGTCATGGTTCGCCCCGATCGTTCTCGTGCTACTCACGTTCAGCTTGATGGGCAACGTATTTTTGTACAGCCAGATTCTTCACAGCAAGCAGGACGTGCGGGTTCAGCGCGGATTTGACATTATTGAGTCAGGCAATCAGGCCAAGCAGCATATTGATTCGGTATTGAACAATGTGAGATTGTTGCTCGGCAATGACGATATGGCAACCCGTCTGTTGGCCAAAGGATCAGCCGCTCTTGCATTCAAGCAGGAGCAGGATCTTGTAAGATTCATAGAGGAAGCGGAAGTGTCGAGCAAGGAGCCCTTCGCATTTGCCGAGAGGAAGGCAGACGCCTATCTGTCGCAAGTCGAGCAATCTTTAATCGAGCTCGGGAATCATGAGGGGCCATTGACTGATGCGGAACGCGCTTATTTGAGCGCCATTGAACAGCAATATGCAAGCATGCAGGGTACTATAGCGGAATTTAGCATAAGCACCATTTCCAGAGGCACGGCGCTCACTGCCCAAGCAGGAGGCAGATGGGTCGATATCGGCAAGAAGCTGCTGGAAATTATGAACGAGCCGGACAATGTTCTGTTCAAGCAGCCATAAGCGCGACAATCTGATTTTCATCTTCCCAGGGCTCCTTGCCATTTCATGAGGTGGTATCCCGGCTTGTAAGCGGGAAATTCCGTTTTATAGCACGGGAATGGCAAGCAGCAGCCAGTTGTAGGCAGGAAATTTCGTGCTACAGCTTCAAGAAATCTCAATCTCCTCCTCGCAAACATGACTTAAAACGGAAAAACCCGCTTACAGCACCCGAAAAAGCTGCAACTTAGCTGAAAGGCGGAAAAACCCGCTTACAATTAAGCGTCCATCCTGAATTCGAATCCTCGCCAGAAGACGATCCGTCATTCAAACATCGGGACAAGCGAGATGCGAGATACGAGCTGCGAGCTAGGCGAAACATGCGAAACGGCATTGATTTTCTCATTTCAGGCCCTATGAAGGTGAAATGCCTGCCAGAGTGCAGGTATTTCACCTTCATTTCGCCTATACGGCCGATTTTTGCTCACATTCATGCTTCATCGCAGGCATTCTACCATTATGGCGTCTTGTAACCGAAATTCATGCACATTTGCAGCCTTCTTACTCCGTCACTGCTGGCTTCAAACCAGTTGGAGAAGAGTTTGTCCAGAAAGAGGTTTCATGATTTCAGAGTCCCGCTAAGCCACCATATACAGTGAAAAAGATGCTTCCAGTTCCACCTTGCAGTGGTTTGGAAGCATCTTTTTACATCATTGGGGACTGACTCATTCGATATTGGACTTTTCGCATAGCCTCTTTCCTATTTCCGTCCGATTGCGCACCAGGCGAATAGATAGCGAGACGTGAGACAAGCAATCACCTTTCGCGGCTGCGGTAGAAGCTGGGCGTACAGCCGTAATATTGTTTGAAGATGCCGATAAAATAGCTGGAGTTGCTAAAGCCGACGTCAAGCGCGATTTCCATCATTTTTTTATCGGTTGTCGTTAATAGGAGAGCTGCTTGTTGAACACGATATTGATTGATGTATGCAATGGGCGTCTTGGTTGTTATTTCTTTGAACAGCCGGCAGAAATGAGCCTCGCTCATCGAGACAAGCGCGGCCAGCTCCTTCAGGCGAATAGGGTCGCTGTAGTGCGCCTGTACATAATTCAGCACCGTTTTGAGCCGGGCGATCCGGTGGTATTCGGCCGGGGAAGATGATGCTCCCATCCGGGGCTCGCCCAATACGGTCAGCTTGGCGATCGCCATAAGGAGCAATCCCTTAGTAGCCAGCTCGAAGGCAGGCTCCTTGCTCTCGTTGAGCTCGATAATCCGCCTCAGATCGCCAAGCAGCTCGTTCTCTATGTCTGATCCGGTTGTCAGATGAGAGGGGACGCTTAATCTTTTTTGGATTAGCGGGGCAACATATTTCTCTTGCGTCACATCGTAGCTGCCGCTAATGATCAAATCGGGATGAAAGACAATCGCTTTGAAGGAGCAAGGCTGATCTCCGGCAATATAGCCGGAATGCAGCTCGCCTGTATTAACGAAGATGGCTTCGCCTGCCTGAACCTCATAGTCCGCCATATCAACACGGAATACTGCTCTACCTTCCGTCACCATCAGAAATTCCAGCTCCTCATGCCAGTGCAGCTCCAGCAGCGGCTCTCCGGGGGGACAAGAGATCTCATAGTAGCTGATGGGATAGAGGGGGGTTCCATGGATTCGATCCTCTTTCAGCACCGCTTTATTCAAATTTCAACACCCCTTTCTCATCCATGCTTAGATATGATACCCGTAGGCCCCGCTGCATCGATCCAAATAAACCCATACAAATATCAAAATCATGATATAAATGCGCAATATTTATAAAGAATTTAAGCAGAATAGTTAATATTATTATATTAAATGAAAGGGAGTGATCCTAGTGAAATTTACTGACGGATATTGGATGATGAAGGAAGGCACAACGATCCAGCACCCCGTAGAAATCCGGGATATCGATATTCAGCCATCACAGCTGTCGATCCATACCGCTTGCAGAAGCATTCAGCGCAAGGGGGATACGCTTAACGCGCCTCTGCTCCATATGGAGGCAAGCTCTCCGCTGCCGGATGTGATCCGTATACGATGGACCCATCATGCCGGCAAGCTGTCCAAGGGGCCGGAGTTTGAAATTTACAGTGATGCTGCAAATGAAGTCATCATCGATCAAGACGATGAAGCCATTTCTTTAGCAAGCGGAGGATTGAAGCTCAACATAAGCAAGACTGGTCCATGGCAGATTAATTTTACGAACTACGGCAAACGAATAACAGGCAGCGGAAGCAGGAAAACCGGATATATTCAGACGGGCGGTGGAACGGCTTATTTCCGTGAACAGCTTGATCTTGGCATCGGCGAGCAGATCTATGGTCTGGGTGAGCGGTTTACTCCGTTTGTCAAGAATGGCCAATCTGTGGACATCTGGAACGAGGATGGCGGCACGAGCAGCGAGCAGGCATACAAGAACGTTCCGTTCTATCTGTCCAGCGAAGGCTATGGCGTGTTCGTCAACCATCCGGAACGAGTCTCGTTCGAGATTGCATCAGAGAATGTGTCGAAGGTGCAGTTCAGCGTGCCGGGCGAATATTTGGAATATTTCATCGTAGGGGGACGCACGCCTAAGGAAGTGCTGGCCAATTATACGGCTTTGACTGGCAAACCGGCGCTGCCTCCTGCATGGTCCTTCGGTCTGTGGCTCACAACTTCCTTCACAACGAACTACGACGAAGCGACGGTGAACAGCTTTATTGACGGCATGTTCGAGCGGGATCTTCCGCTGCATGTTTTCCATTTCGATTGCTTCTGGATGAAGGAGTACCAGTGGTGCGATTTTGAATGGGACCCTGCTGTTTTTCCTGATCCTGAGGGCATGCTGCGGCGGCTGAAGGACAGAGGCCTCAAAATCTGCGTATGGATCAATTCCTATATCGGGCAGAAATCGCCACTGTTCAAGGAAGGCAAGGAGAACGGATATCTGCTGAAGACAAAAGAAGGCGATGTGTGGCAGTGGGATATGTGGCAGGCCGGCATGGGAATCGTCGATTTCACCAATCCGGCGGCGGTCCGCTGGTACCAAGAGAAGCTGGAGCGTCTGGTCGATATGGGCGTGGACAGCTTCAAGACAGATTTCGGCGAACGTATTCCAACGGACAATGTTGTTTATTATGACGGTTCAGATCCTGTGAAAATGCACAACTACTACACTTTCCTATACAACAAAGCAGTATTCGAGGTGCTGGAGCGCAAGCTTGGCAAGAATGAAGCGATGCTGTTTGCCCGTTCGGCTACAGCAGGCGGACAGCAGTTCCCTGTCCATTGGGGAGGCGATTGCTCCGCATCCTATGACTCGATGGCTGAAACATTGCGCGGCGGATTATCGCTCGGTCTGTCCGGCTTCGGCTATTGGAGCCACGATATTAGCGGCTTCGAGAGCACCGCATCTCCTGATATTTACAAGCGGTGGGTCGCATTCGGCTTGTTGTCCTCGCACAGCCGTCTGCATGGCAACGAGTCCTACAGGGTGCCGTGGGTATTCGATGAAGAGGCCGTTGATGTGCTTCGCTTCTACACGAAGCTGAAAAGCCGGCTCATGCCTTATCTGTATACGGCTGCTATCGAATCGTCGCGGCTCGGCGTGCCGATGATGCGGGCGATGGTGCTTGAGTTTCCAGAGGATCCTACCTGCCATCACTTGGACAGGCAATATATGCTTGGAGAAGGGCTGCTGGTTGCTCCGGTCTTCAGAGAAGACGGTGTTGTCAAATATTATATTCCAGAGGGCCGCTGGACGAGCTTCTTCACCGGAGAAACTGTCGAGGGAGGCCGCTGGAAGCAGGAAACGCATGACTATATGAGCCTTCCGCTGATGGTCAAGCCTGGCAGTCTGATCGCGGTCGGAAGCAACGACAAGCGTCCTGATTACGACTATGCGGATGGCGTCGCGCTTCATTTGTTTGAGCTGGAGGCCGGCGCCAAGGCTGTCGCACATATTCATGATGTGGAGGGCAATTTGCAGCTCACGGTAACAGCATCAAGGGACGGCAATGAGATCGTTATCGTCTCCGAAGGAGCTGCTGATAAGTCCTGGACGGTCATACTGCGAGGCATTGCGAAGGTGATAGCTGTCAGCGGAGGATCGGCGTCTGAAGATGCACTTGGTACTGTACTTGCACCGGACTCAAGCTCCGGCAAGCTGATCGTATCCCTATAAACGCGCTCGTCCATAGAAGCATCGAAACCCGCCTTTACAGCGGGTTTCAGATGCTTCTTTTGTTGGACAGACCTATGATTCCTGCGAAAGTGCAGGCTATTTCACTGGAAGTCTGCTATATTTGGAAAAGCCTGCAAACGTGCAGGCAAATCAGCGATTTCTTCACCCGTCGGGGCTTTAGCGCGAAAAAGGATGCAGCATCGCAGGAATTCTCTTTTTAAAATGAAAAAAATGAATTAAAGGTGCTGATTCGCAGGAATTATGGGCCATCGAGCTCAACAGCCGAGCTTAGCTGTCGCGCTTAGCAGTCGTACTTAGCAGCTGAGCTCAGCCCCCATCTCTCCCTTCTACACAGTGGCCTGAGCCGAAAATGAAGCGCATATTCGTTCTATTGCACATATTGGTATACAATAGATAAGCGGCCACCGGGGCCAAACAGGCCGGAATTGCCGCTTCTCTGCCGCCGGGAGGAAGCAGGCGAGGTGCTGGATAAATCGTGAAGGGTGCGGTGTATCAATGAAAACAGGAATCATATCCGATATTCACATAGATGTTAATAGAGCGAAGCCCGTTATTAACGAGCTGTGCAGGGTGAGCAGGGAAGAGCAGCTGGATATTCTCATTGTGGCAGGAGATATCAGCAGCGAGCCTTCAGAGGTTATTGCAGCAGTGAAGCAACTGGAAGAGCATGCTCATGCCAAAATATTATTTGTGCCGGGCAACCATGATTATTGGTCGGTGAAAGACCGGGAGCGCGATACTTGGTCGATATACAGGCAGTATCAGCAGACAGAGGGCTGCCTTAGCGGCTCTCCCTATTCCCCCAATGAGGATTGGGTTATTATCGGCGATTCCGGCTGGTATGACTACTCGTTCGGAGAACCGGAATATACGGTCGAGGAATTCGACAGAATGACACAGGGCGACTCGTTATGGAAGGACAGCTTATTCGTCCGGTGGGGCAGGAGCAATAGAGAGATGCATGCCTACTTCTATAACAAGCTGAGAACAGAGCTTGAGCGGCATAAGGATAAGAAGATCATGCTGGTTACGCATATGCTGACCCATCCTGCTTTTACTGTGCCCGTCACTCGCGAGCCCTGGGGATATTTCAACGCATTTCTGGGAAGCGCGGAGTATGCTGGCCTTTACAAGGATTTCCCTGTGAAGTACGGAATTATGGGCCATGTCCACTACAGGAAGACGCTCCAATATGGCAATACGAAGCTGATCTGTCCATGTCTCGGATATACAAGCCAATGGAGGCAGAAGGAGGATGTGGCCGGAGAAATACGCAGCACGCTGCAGATTGTAGAGCTGTCGTAACCGGAGGACGATCACTGGATCCGCTCACGGCAATCGCTCTAACGCGCGGCGGGACCATGCGTATGACGATTAGCCGCACAAAGCTGGGGCTGTCGCGAAAGTCCTTTTGGAAATCTCAACTTTAAGAAGCTGTATGAGGTTGAATCCCTACGATCATAGACTGTCCACGTACTCCTCGCCAGAGGATGATCCGTCATTCAAACGCCGCCGGTAGGCCACGCGCGGTGCGGGAGAGAGACAAGCGAGCTGCGAACTCGGTGATGAAACATGCGAAACGGCAGCTTTTTTCTCGTTTCCGACCCCATGAAGGTGAAATGCCTGCCAGCGGGCAGGTATTTCACCTTCGTTTCTCCTTAACGGCCGATTTTCCCAAAAATTCATGCTTGATCGCAGGAATATTACCATTATGGCGTCTTGTAACTGAAATTCATGCACATTCGCAGGCTTCTTACTCTGTCCGCCGCCTTCAAAACAGTTGGAGAAGGGGCCGCCCAGAAAGCTGGCTTGATGCTTACGGAGTCCCCGCTAAGTCCCAAATGCAATGAAAGATGCTTCCAAACCACTTTAAAAGTGGGCTGGAAGCATCCCTTCACATCATTTGGGGCTGACTCATTGGATATTGGGCTTTTCGGACAGCCCCAGCTTCTTTGTGCTGCAATTTACTTGTATGCATGCAGATCAGCAATGATCTGCTCCGCTACAACTCTGGCGCTGGAGAATGCGCGTTCGGCAAGCTCACCCTTGCCCTCGCATCCGTCACCGCAGAAGTAGAAGGGCATGCTCTCGATCCGGTTCGGCAGCAGCCGGTTGCTGGCAACGTTCTTCACGCTTTGCACCATTGCTTTCTTGGAAACCCGCTTAACGGCAACGCAATCACGCCAACCGGGGTAATGTCTGTCGAACAGTGCTTCCATCTGGGCTGTCCGTTCCTCCAGATAGGCTTTGCGGTCAACGCCGTCTCCATCAGATTCGTCATTCAGGTAGGAGATGCCTTGCAGAAGCTGTCCGCCCTCGGGGACGAGCGTGTGATCTGTTGCCGATACGTCCGAAATAAACATTTTGTTGTTCATATCGCTAATATAGCTGAACGGACGGGCAACCACCTGGCTGAGCCCGACATCATAGACCATAACCTCTGTAGCTGTATTATGCTCATAGGGTTCAAGGAAAGGCTCCCAAGGCGTTCCGCGAAGCAGCTTGACCACCTGCTGTACCGGCATTGCGAATATAATACGGTCAAAGGTTTCCTCACGCGCCTTCGTATTGAGCACATATTTGCCCTGCTCATAACGGATCGCGTCAACGCCTTCTTGAAGGGCAAGAGACCAGCGCCCGCTCTGCTCCAGCTTCGACCGAAGCTGATTCGTAATAACGGCCCAGCTGCCAAGCACATAGTTAACGGGACGGTTGGAGAGGAATAAATTATGATAATAGGTGCTAATCACCGGACCAGGAACACGGCGGGCATCCTCAGGCGTAATAAAAAAGTTGCTGCACACCAGATGCTCCCACAGTTCCTTCACATCCTCGTCCGCTCCGGACTCGGCCAAATAATCGCCTAGCGTGGCATAGTTTTTGAGCTGATGGATATTCGCGATAATGGCTGTAATTTCACCAACGAAACGAACCTTCTGCATCATGGTGAGAATATCGGTTTTCATCAAATTGACGAAATCGAGCGGTGCAGGTGTCAAATGCTCGCCCTTCTCATACATGACCTTGCGGCGGTCCACCTGCTTGCTGCCGAAGGTAAGCCCGAGCTCGCGCTCCATCACAGACAATGTATGCCGATCCAGACCATAGATGGCATGAGCGCCGTAATTCAGGGTGAAGCCTGCCTTTTCATAGGTAAAAGCACGACCGCCAAGCTGTGGGCTGCGTTCAAAGAGAACGCCCTGCACACCTGATTGCTCGGATAAATAAGCTGCCGCAGTAAGGCCGGCAAGACCGCCTCCGATAATCGCAATCTTCATTCGTATTTCCTCCTCTAAAATCTGGCGAAGCGATTCATCCGCTTCTCTCGTTGTCATATTGGTTGACTTGCCTGCCTTTGGATTGGCGGGCTTGTCCAATTATTTGAAATTCTCGTTCTCCACTTGGCGGGAGAAGAGGCTGCGAACGATTGTGGGAATTGCAGTTCTATCATGTGGTGCCCGATCTCACAGCACATACAACATTATACGTGGGAAAATAGAGCCAATCCATCTCGATTTAGACTGATAGTCCCATCAAATCGGCATGAATCCGTACAGCACGGCTCCCGCCTATTTTTGCGATGGTCAGGCGCCATCCGCCCACGGGCGAATATCATGGTAGAAAGTGAAGCACAATTCCGGGAGGTATTCGCATAATGGAAAAAAAGATTGTGACCGAGCCGTTGCCTAAGAAAGTTTCAACAGCCCCGCATCATCCGGTTGAACCGGCTCCGATTGCACCAATGCCGGTCAAACCAATGGAAAAGTATGAAGTGAAGAAATGGTGCAAGGATCAGATGCACCGGTATGTTCTGGTGCAAACGCGGGACGGCTGGTGCTGCGACGGATTCATCGAGCACATTGATGACGATATGCTGTGCATCGCAATCCCCCACTGTGGCCCGGGCTATGATCCCAGGGCGTTTGTCCCCTTTACACCGTTCACGCCCTTCTTTCCCGGGCCCTTCTTCCCGGCACCCTTTTTCCCGCGCCGCCGCTTCATTCGCCAGACGTTCCCGCTGGCAGCGCTGCTCGGACTGACATTGCTTCCATTCTTCTAAAATCAGGATTGGCTTACACGAATTATGCCAGCGCATGAAGCGCTGGTTTTATTAGAATGGACGAGCCCGCATTTTTTCGCTATTATGGAATGAAGAGGAAGCGGGGTGTAAACGGTGGATTGTATTTTTTGCAAAATTATTGAAGGAAGCCTTCCCTCCAGGAAGGTATTTGAGAACGAGCGTATTGTTGCGTTCCATGATATTAAGCCAGAGGCTCCTGTTCACATCCTGGTCATTCCCAAGAAACATATTCCAACTATGAATGATGTGACGGATGGAGATAATGAGTTAATCGCAGAACTGTTCTCGGTCGCAAGAGAGATTGCGAAGGAGCAGGGGATTGCGGAATCGGGATATCGGCTGGTGAACAACTGCAATAGCGAGGGCGGGCAAATTGTCTATCATCTGCATCTCCATATATTAGGCGGAAAGCGGCTGGGCCCTATAGCCTAGGATGAAGAGACACTGCTCAGAAAGCTTGTCTTTTCGAGTTGACACTGCCTTTTGTTATAACATATAATGAAGTTTGATGAACCGTGTTATCTTTCTTGGACGGTCTGTTTTCGGAGGGAGGGAAAACTGGTGTCTGAAACAAAAGTTCGCAAAAACGAGACAATCGATGCTGCACTCCGCCGTTTTAAACGTTCCATCGCAAAGGATGGCGTGCTGGCTGAGGTGAAGAAACGCAAGCATTATGAGAAGCCTAGTGTAAAGCGCAAGAAGAAGTCTGAGGCTGCGCGCAAGAGAAAGTTTTAGGAGGATCCTTCCACAATGAACCTTAGCGAACGATTGAACGACGACATGAAACAAGCTATGAAGAGTCAGGAGAAGTTCAAGCTGACCACGATTCGGATGGTCCGTGCGTCCATCAAAAATCTTGAGATTGACTTGAAACGGCCTCTTGAGGACAACGAGGTGCTTGATATTCTAAGTCGGGAGATCAAACAACGTAAAGATTCCCTCCAAGAATTTGAAAAAGCCGGCCGCGATGATCTTGCGAAAGATGTCGCCGCAGAAATTGAAATTATTAGTGTATACCTGCCTCAGCAGCTGACCGAAGAAGAAATCAAAGTGATTGTTCAGCAGACCATCCAGGAAACCGGTGCTTCTTCGAAAGCCGAGATGGGGAAAGTCATGAGCGCTCTATTGCCCAAAGTAAAAGGGCGTGCTGATGGTAAACTAGTAAACACATTTGTGCAGCAATTTCTGCAATAACATAGGCTGAAAGCCAAACACTCCCTTTTTGAGGGGGTGTTTTTTCATAAATCCGTCTATTTTGGACACCCTTCTTCTATTGTCTATAATCAGATGACTCCAAAGGGAAAGAGGCAACTAGAATATGCTGCGTAATTGGTGGAACATATTGATTTTGGCTATCCCGTCCCTGGTTTCCTTTGCGACACAAACCGTGACAGGAACGGTAAATTTGATCATGGTAGGCGGACTTGGATTTATCACCATTGCGATCGTTGGCGTATCGAATATCATCATGTACAATGCCTTTGCGATATTTTCCGGTATTGGGCATACCGTTAATTATTTGGTGGCTCAGAATTACGGGGCGGGCGATATGCGCAAAGGCATCGAACGCACTTATTTGGCTATGATGATGTGCTTGGTCTTCGCTGTTGTTATTGCCTTGGTTGGCTGGGGGGCGGCGGATCAAATATTGAGCTGGACGGGCGGCTCGGAGGATCTGGTGAGGCAGGGAAGCTTTTATCTTGAGCTGCGGTTCTATGCGATGGCCTTCGGAATTATTAATTTTGCCTTTCACGGTTTTCTGCGCGGGATCGGAGCGACGAGGATGTCGATGGTCGTAGCGCTTATCAGCAACTTGCTGATCATATTGCTCACATATGCAATGACGTTTGGAGAGCTGGGCTTTCCCAAGCTTGGGTTGACGGGAGCGGGTTTTGCCATATTGATCGGCGAAGCGGTTCAACTGCTTATCTGTGCTTATATTTTCTTCTTCGTTCTACATAAGCGGTTTCATACACGCAGCCGCAAGGCAATTGTTTTTCAATGGCCGGAGATGAAGCTGATAGCCTTTGAAAGCGGCAAGCTTGGCGTTCAGGAGTTTTCACTAAGCTTCTCGATGTACATCTTCACTGCGTTTGTTGCAAGGCTCGGTGACCGCGCGCTCGCAGCGAACGAAGTGGCTCTAAGTGTAATGGCATTGGGTTTCATGCCGGCGTTCGCCTTCGGGGCCACAGCTACCATATTGGTCGGGCAAAATGTAGGCAGAGGAACACCGCATATTGGCCGCCGGGTAGGAACGGATACTGCGATACTGGGAACGCTGTTTATGATTATTCTGGGTACTGTGGAATTCTTCTTCGCCGAGACAATCGCACATTGGTATTCCAAGGATCCGGAGGTCTATTTGCTGGCCGCGTTTCTAATTAAGGTATCGGCTTATTTGCAAATCTTCGATGGATTGCTGAACTACTACGCAGGCGGTCTGCGCGGTATTGGTGACACGACTTTCCTGCTCCGGATTTCATTTCTGGTCAGTTGGGTATTGTTCGTGCCGCTTGCTTACGTATGTATCTTCATTCTGGATATGGGCAGCTTGGGAGCATGGCTCTCGTTGTATTCATTCCTGCTGGTGTTCGGCATATCGGTTATGGTTCGTTTCTACCGCACAGATTGGAACGCCGTTAAGCTTAAGCAGGCGGAGGGCCATTGACGAGTCCCAACGATTGAAAGGAGTTCCAGGCTGCCTGTGCAGAGGAACGCTCTTACGAACGCTAACGCTTCTCCAGAATCATTCCCATGCTCCACGCTGTTGTTCTTTATGATGTGGTCTGACAGACTTTGTAAGCATATGCTCGGTAGATGGCCTGCATTCATCGATGCGTTTGAAACGCGATCGCCTCCATAACGTAGTAAGGAGAGGTGGACTGGGCTGCAAGTCGGGCAGAGCACGCAAAAACTAAGTATATGCTTACGAAGCAGTTTTTGCTCGACAAGTCAGGCAGAGCACGCAAAAACTTTTAGGAGGGGGCAAAGATGCAGCGAACTTTACCAAAGCTTGGACCTAGGATGATTGTGTCGGTTGTGGCGCTTTTGGCCATTATGCTGCTTGCGCTGCTGCCTGTTGCGGCATATGCGGCGGACAGCAATGCGGACAATTCTTCGATTGGTCCCGCTGTCTATGTCATTCGGGCAGAGCAAACGGTTGAATCGGGACTGCAAGCCTTTCTTGAACGAGCTTATGAGGAAGCGGAGGAAGCGCGCGCTGAGCATATCCTCCTTGTTATTAATACACTTGGCGGACGTGTGGACAGCGCGGAGGAGATCGGTCATCTCGTTCGTACTAGCAAGGTGCCGACGACTGCTTTCGTACAAGGGAAGGCGGTATCGGCGGGAACCTATATTGCGCTTAATGCGAAAGGGATCATTATGGAGCCGGGCAGCGCAATCGGAGCGGCGGCAGTTGTTGACGGCTCTGGAGAGCTGATCGACAACCCCAAAATCATCTCTTACTGGACCAAAGCCATGATGGAAGCCGCTCAGCTGAATGGCCGCAATACGGACATAGCAGCCAAAATGGTAGATCCCAGAATTAAGCTGAAATTGCCTGAGCTAGGACAGACGCTTGAGAGCGGTGAGATTCTGACCCTATCCGCTACAGAGGCGGTGAAGGTCGGATACGCCGAATTTACTGCTCGAACCATTGATGAAGCGCTTGCGGCAATCGGCCTTGATGAACGGCAAATTGTCGAGATCAAGCCATCCGTTCTGGAGAAAATCGGCCAGTTCCTAACCTCGCCGGTCGTCGTGACGCTGCTGCTTATAATCGGAATTGTCGGAGTAGCGATTGAACTGCTGGTACCGGGCTTCGGTTTTCCGGGAATCGCCGGGATTATCGCATTCGCTCTATATTTCTTCGGACATTTTGTAGCAGGCTTCGCAGGCATGGAATCGGTTGTGCTGTTTATAGTCGGCATTGTGCTGCTTGTAAGTGAGCTGTTCATACCGAGTTTCGGGATTCTGGGGATACTGGGAACGGTCTCGCTTATTGCCGGAATTGTCACCTCGGCTTCAGATACCCGCACCGCGATTGTTTCTCTCGCTATTGCCCTTGCGGCAGCGGCACTAATTGTTATATTTGTGGCCATCCGGTTCAAGCATCGCGGAGTATGGAATAAATTTATTCTGAGTGACCGCTTAACGACGGATGAGGGATATGTCTCTAATCCAACAAAGGTTAGCCTGCTCGGCAAGAAGGGCGTCACGCTGACACCGCTTAGGCCAGCTGGAACGGTGACGATCGATGATGAACGAATCGATGTTGTGACCGATGGCGAGTTTATTAGTGCGGGTATTGAGGTGAAAGTCATTAAAGTGGATGGAGCCCGGGTAATTGTGCAACAATGGAATGAGAAGGCAAATCAATAATTTATTGGAGGGGTACTTATGACGATGGATCCGATTGTTACGATATTGATCATAGTTGTTCTTGCTGTTATCGCCTTATCCGTATTTCTAAGCTTCTTCCCGATAATGCTCTGGATCTCGGCCCTCGCTTCCGGTGTCCGTGTCGGCATTATTACACTGGTCGCCATGAGGCTGCGCCGGGTAGTGCCGAGCCGAATCGTAAATCCGCTGATTAAAGCGTCCAAAGCCGGACTTGGCCTGACGATTAACCAATTGGAGAGCCACTTTCTGGCTGGCGGTAATGTTGACCGTGTCGTTAATGCGCTCATTGCGGCTCAGCGGGCGAATATTGAGCTTGTATTCGAACGTGCGGCTGCCATTGACCTCGCTGGCCGTGACGTGCTGCAGGCTGTACAGATGAGTGTCAATCCGCGTGTAATCGAGACGCCCATCGTTGCTGCCGTTGCCAAGGATGGGATCGAGGTAAAGGTTAAAGCGCGTGTAACTGTTCGTGCGAACATTGAACGCCTCGTAGGGGGTGCGGGTGAGGAGACTATTATCGCCCGTGTTGGTGAAGGTATTGTTACAACAGTCGGGTCTTCCAACTCCCATAAAGATGTGCTGGAAAATCCCGATATGATCTCCCGTACGGTACTCGGCAAAGGTCTGGATGCGGGGACGGCGTTCGAAATTCTATCCATTGATATTGCGGATGTAGATGTAGGCAAAAATATCGGCGCACATCTGCAAACGGAGCAAGCGGAGGCTGACAAACGGATCGCGCAGGCAAAAGCAGAAGAGCGCCGTGCGATGGCTGTTGCTCAGGAGCAAGAGATGAAGGCGCGTGTCGTAGAGATGCGAGCGCGTGTTGTGGAATCGGAGTCTCAAGTGCCGTTAGCTATGGCTGATGCGCTCAAGAGCGGCAAGCTTGGCGTCCTTGATTACATGAACATGAAGAACATTGAAGCAGATACGCAAATGCGAAGCTCCATCGGCAAGCCGGATGTAACGTCTTCGGATAAAGAGTAAGGGACTGGAAGCGGTATGTTGGCTGGCGGACTATGAGTCTTCGGAGGTGATGAAGTGGATGAAATAATCGCATTTCTATCCAATAACATTTTTTTGGTCGTTATTATTATTGGGTTTATTGCTTCGTTAATTAATAAGGGCAAACGTAAAAATGCGACAGGGATGCCGGATTTCAGCGGAAGGAATGCAGCGCCACAAGCCGATGGGCTCCCTCACGATCGAAGGCAGGATTACAGCCAGATGCCCCCTGTACCGGAGCTGTCATCCCGCTCAGAAGGGCGTGCAGGCTCGGAGGAAGAGCGGCACGCACACTCGGAAATATTGACGCAGGCGATTGCGGCAGACCGTGCTTCCGCGTTCAGGCCGGGCAATCTGGCCTCTACGCGCAACGCTGCAGATTTGACAGCCACGCGTGAAGCCGAACCATTTCGCATGCCAGAGGGAGAGGAGCTGCGCCGAGCCATCGTGGTTGCTGAGATACTCGGCCCGCCTCGTGCAAAGCGGCCGTATCGCCCTAATAGCTGATTGTCGGCATATATACAAGGAGCTGTCCAGAAAGTCCTTGTTGGAAATCTCAACTTCCATTTTAAGAAGCTGTACGTTGTGGCATGCCTGCATGCATGCGAGATGCGAGCCAGGCAAAACATGCGAAACGGCAGTTTTTTTCCGTTTCTGACCCCATGAAGGTGAAATGCCTGCCAGCGTGCAGGCATTTCACCTTCATTTCCCCTTAACGGCCGATTTCGTCTCAAATTCATGCATGATCGCAGGAATATTACCATTATGGCGTCTTGTAACCGAAATTCATGCACATTCGCAGCCTTCTTACTTCGTCACTCTGCCTTCAAACCAGTTGGAGAAGGGATAAAAAAAGATGCTTCCACTTCCACTTTTTAGTGGTTTGGAGGCATCTTTTCATATCAATTGGGACTGACCTTTTGGATGCTGGACTTTTCGAACAGCCCTTCTTTGCGTAAGGGGTTCCTTTCCTATAGCTGTTTTCCTTTCCCCTCATATTTCGGGTTCTTGCCGCATATTTTGGTACAGTACGGAAAGGGGGCTTCTGCCAACATGAGCCGCATAAATCGCAAACTGCGTAAAATGGCCGCCGATCTGCTCGATCTGCCTCAGGACGTTGTTTTTGATTTGCCGCGTCTCACGATGATTGGTGACCGCCAGTTGTATATTGAGAACCATCGCGGTGTGCTTCACTTCTCCAGCGACAAGCTGAGGCTGGCGCTCAGCAAGGGAGAGCTCGAAATAACAGGACAGGAGCTTGTCATACGCACGATCTGGACGGAAGAAGTATTCGTGGAAGGCCACATCAGACATATTGAAGTTCGCGATATGAAATAAGGGTTGAGGAGGCGGAGGCATGAATGCATCCTGGATACAGTGGGTACGCGGGATCGTTACGATCCGGGTGCGGGGCGAGGGGATGGAGAAGCTCGTTAATCGAGCGCTTGGAGCCGGTATTCAGCTGTGGTCCATTCGCCATACAAGCGGTGGAGAGCTGTTATGCGAGGTGTCCGTAGGCGATTTTTTTCGTCTTCGTCCGATTTTGAAGGAGACAGGCTGTCGGCTGCATGTGAACGGACGCGAGGGACTGCCGTTCTGGCTCGTTAAAGTGCAGAAGCGGCTGTTTTTTGCAGGGGGACTTGCTCTCTTTTTCATTGGGATGTACTTGCTTTCCTCACTGGTTTGGACGATTGAAGTGAAGGGCAACGAGCTGCTGTCTGAGGAGCAAATTTTGCAGGCTGCCAAGCAAGAAGGTCTATATCCGCTTCAATGGTCGTTCCGGCTTGAAGGCAGTGAGGTATTGTCCAAAAAACTGGCGCAGAAGCTCCCCGGTGCAGCATGGATCGGTGTGGAGAAGCGTGGCACGAAGATTACGATTCAGGTCGTTGAGTCCAAAAATGCGAAGCCTAAGCCGCTGCTCAACCCGCGCCATCTGGTAGCCTCGGCTGATGCTGTCATAACGCATATTCTTGCAGAGTCCGGCAGACCGGTCGTAAAGCGGAATATGAAAGTGCGGAAGGGCGATGTACTTATATCCGGGATATACGGTGATGAAGCCCATACGAAGTCAGTCGTAGCCAAAGGAACAGTTAGAGGACTCGTCTGGCACGAATACAATATTGTATCGCCGCTGCAGCGGCAGCTGAAGGTATACACAGGGGATACGGAAACGAGATGGTATGCTGTTGTAGGCGGACGAGCCTTGAAGGTTAGCGGATTCGGCAGCCCGAAGTTCGCTGCTTACGAAACGGTAAGACATATGGAGAAAGTGACATGGCGTACCAATGAGCTTCCATTCGGCCGAATAAAGGAGACACTATTGGAAGTGCGGATGGACAACCAGCCTGTAAGCGTGGAAGAAGCACGGGCAACGGGATTGCTGCAGGCGCGTGCTGATCTGTTGGCGAAAGCGGGGGCCTTGGCGGAGGTCCGCTCGGAAAACATTTTGCATGAAAAGACGGACAATGGTAAAGTTTATATGAAAGTGCTTTTTGAAGTGGAGCAATCGATTGTAGCAGAAAGACCGCTAGTTTATATGCAAGGGGAATGAGAATTTTTGTTGAATGAGACGAAGAGTATAAAGATCCCGCTTGCGAATGCGGCGGAAGGACTGGCTTTATTCGGTCCGCAGGACAAGTATCTGAGACTTGTGCAAGAGCAGACAGATGCTGATATTATGTCCCGGGAAGCGGAAATTTCCATTACAGGGCGAAGTGAAGAGGTTGACACGCTGGAGCAGCTGTACACAGTACTTCAACAGCTTGTTCGAGGCGGTTATACACCTTCCGAGCGCGATATTGTGTATGCGCTTGATTTGTCCAAAACGTTGCAGGCTGATCAATTGCTAGATTTGTTCAAAGCAGAAATAACGACGACGTACCGCGGCAAACCGATTCGTGTGAAAACAATCGGCCAGCGCCATTATGTCAAAACGATTAAGAAGCAGGATATCGTATTCGGAATCGGGCCAGCTGGAACAGGTAAGACCTATCTTGCGGTAGTGTTGGCGGTGGCTGCGCTCAAGGAAGGCTCTGTGAAACGGATTATGCTGACTCGGCCGGCGGTTGAGGCTGGCGAGAATCTCGGCTTCTTGCCGGGTGATCTGCAGGAGAAGGTTGATCCGTATCTGCGTCCGCTTTACGATGCGCTTCATGACGTTCTTGGTCCTGACCAAACGGCGAAGGCGTTTGAAAGAGGATTGATTGAAGTTGCTCCGCTCGCGTACATGCGGGGAAGGACGCTCGACGATTCCTTTATTATTCTGGATGAAGCGCAGAACACGACTCCGGAGCAGATGAAGATGTTTTTGACGCGGCTAGGCTTTGGATCGAAGATGGTTGTGACCGGAGACGTGACGCAGATCGACTTGCCAAGAGGCAAACGATCCGGTCTGATCGAAGCAAGACGGATTTTGCAAAATATCGAAGAAATCGGCTTTATTCTATTCTCTGAACAAGATGTGGTTCGCCACTCCCTCGTCCAAAAAATCATCATGGCCTACAACTGGGACGCGGAAGAGCAGGAGCAGCAATAACGGATGTGATCCGTGGCAGTGGCGGCTGGCAGTGGATTACCGCTGTCAGCCGTAAGCCTCGTAAGCGGATGAAATCCGCTAACAGCCGGCTAGCCGGTCGCCGTAAGTCCCTGTAAGCATGAGAAACCTGCTTACAGCACTAGGGCATGCAGACGCACGAGGGGCGCCAGCACGGGCCGTGTGAAGACAAGTCGTAATGATAGCTAATGATATTCAGCACAGAAACTGAGTTGTATATTGCGAACCTGGCAAGGAGCGCTTTGACGAAGTCTCAACGCGAAAGGCATATGAAAGCGTGCGCAGCATGAGGGAAGACGAGGACAGCCCCGCAGCAGGAGCGGTTATTCCGGGTCCTGGGTAAAGGTAACAGTCCGTATAATCCTCTTGCAAAGGGGATTTAGGGGGATGTTCAACATGTCCTCTCCTAAGGGGGAATGCATATGAGGCTGAGCAATTGGAAGCATAGTGTAGCGGTACGATCGGTGCTGCTTTTTCTATTTGTACTGCTGTTTTATTTCAGCATGTCTCCAAGCCTTCTGCCTACTACCTATGATATCGAGCTGGGCAAACGAAGCGAGCGCAACATTGAAGCGCAGAAGGAGATCAAGGACGACAAGGCCAGACTTCAGGCGCAGGAAGAAGCGGCTGAGAAGGTCGAGCCGATCTATTCGATTGTCGCGCTTAGAAGCGAGCAGCTGCTTGAGCAGGTGTTTGCCCGAATGGAGCAGCTCAATCAGGATGATCAAGTATCGCTCGACAATAAGGTAACGATCTACCGGACGGAAATTCCCCGGCATTATAATGATTATGTTGATCGATTCGTTCGAAATAACCGGGGCAACGAAATTTATAATGATACGCTGCTTGAGGAGATGGCGGGCACGATTAAAGCGCAGTCGTACCGCATTCCCGAGGAAACCTATTACAAGCTTCCATCGCTAAGCTCCAAGCAGATCTCTGAGATGCGTGAGGTTGGCGTTGCTATCGTGCGCAAGCTGATGAGCGATCCGCTGCGTGAAGCGGAAACAGCACGAACGAAGGTGGCTGAATTAGTCAATGCAAGCACATTAAGTGAACGGAAGACCAGGGAAATTGTGCAGGAGCTCGCGCGGTACGCGATTATGCCCAACAAATTTTCGGATAAGGAAGCGACCAATGAAGCTCGTGTAGCAGCAAAGGAAAATACGCCGGAGGTCATTATCAAGCAGGGCGAGGTTATTCTTCAAAAAGGAGAGATGGTCACCAAGGAAGTCTATGACCGTCTGTCTGCATGGGGCTTGCTGCAGGACAAAAAATCGTATTGGCCGCAGCTTGGCTTGCTGCTGTTATCCGCTCTGTTCGTACTGGTCATCTACAGCTATCTGGAGAAAACGACCGGCATGAATGCGGCTGCTAATGCCAAATATAATAATGTCCAGCTCTCTATGCTCTGGCTTATCTATCTGCTGAACATTGTAGCCATGAGAATTATTGAGCTGACGCAGACGGATTCCATGCCATACGTCGGATATTTGGCGCCGACTGCGATGGGCGCAATGCTGATCACGCTGCTGCTGGATGTACAGCTGGCTGTTGTCAGCTCGTTCTTGTTTGCAATCGCGGGCAGTGTTATTTTCAATATGGATTCTAACCGCATCTTTGATTTTAACTATGGATTTATGACTGCGGTCATTTCATTCGCGGCGATCTTCGCCATTCATCGGGCAAGCCAGAGATCGACCATTCTGAAAGCCGGTATTATGGTCAGCCTCTTCGGCTCTGCCTCTGTATTGGCGCTGCTGCTGCTCAAGGATCTGCCGGCCAAATCGGAGATTCTGCTGACGGTGGGCTTTGCTTTCGCCAGCGGATTGTTGACGGCCGTACTGGTCATTGGTATTATGCCCTTCTTCGAGATCTCATTCGGCATTCTGTCCGCGCTCAAGCTGGTGGAGCTGTCGAACCCGAACCATCCGCTGCTGCGCAAGCTGCTGACGGAAACACCCGGCACGTACCACCACAGCGTTATGGTGGGCAATTTATCAGAAGCAGCCGCAGAGGCGATTGGCGCGAACGGTCTGCTCTGCCGCGTAGGCTCCTTCTACCATGATATCGGAAAGACGAAGCGGCCGAGCTATTTTATCGAGAATCAGTCGAATATGGAGAATCCGCATGATTTTATCGAGCCTAAGCTGAGCAAATCGATTATTATCGCCCATGCGCGGGATGGGGTTGAAATGCTCAAGAGCCATAATATTCCCAAGCCGCTCAGAGATATTGCGGAGCAGCATCACGGCACGACCTTTCTTAAATTTTTCTACCATAAGGCGCTCAAGCTGGCGGAAGAAGCGGGCGAGGAGCCGGATTTTACAGAGGATGATTTCCGCTACCCCGGCCCCAAAGCGCAATCGAAGGAAGCGGCGATTGTCGGCATAGCCGATTGTATTGAAGCGGCAGTACGAAGCCTCCGTAATCCTACGGTGGAGCATATTGAATCGATGATCAACAAGATCATGAAGGACCGGATGGATGATGGCCAGTTTAACGATTGCGATCTGACGCTCAAGGAATTGGAGAAGATCGCGCAGACGTTGAAAGAAACAGTGATCGGCATCTTCCATTCCCGCATTGAATATCCCGAAGACGTGAAACAAAAGGAGCGGCTTGTATGAGTCTGGAACTTGAATGGAGCAATAATCAGAATAAGCTGGAGATACCGGATGCTTATATTGCAAGGCTGGAGCAGCTGCTGCAGCTTGCTGGCCAAGCGGAAGGCATTGAGGACGGCGAGGTGACGCTTACTTTTGTCGATGACGAGGAGATTCATCAGTTGAACCGCGATTATCGGGGCATTGACCGTCCTACTGATGTGCTGTCATTTGCCATGCAGGAAGCCGGTGAGGATGAGCTGGAGATCGTCTATGAGGTCGATAGCGAGGATGATCCCGTTCCTGCGGACATGGAAAGTATGCTCGGTGACATTATAATTTCCGTGGAGCGGGCTAAGGCGCAGTCGGAAGAGTACGGCCATTCGTTGGAACGCGAGATCGGCTTTCTGTTCGTGCATGGCTTTCTTCATCTGCTTGGCTATGATCATGGAGATGAGGCAAGTGAAGCGGTCATGACCGGAAAGCAAGAGGCGGTATTGTCGCAGGCAGGCTTGAAGCGGTAATGATCTCCTTTTTGCGGAGCGTGGGATGTGCGCTGTCCGGTATTGTTCATGCATCGCGTACGCAGCGCCATATGCAAGTTCATCTTATTGCTGCTCTGCTCGTCATTGCGGCAGCTCTATACTTCAGGCTGTCTGCTGCGGAATGGATTGTCGTGCTGCTTCTGTCAGCGCTTGTGATCGCGGCCGAGCTGTTCAACACAGCTATCGAGAATGTAGTCGATCTTGCAAGCCCGGAGCAGCATCCGTTAGCCAAGGCGGCAAAGGACACAGCAGCAGGGGCGGTGCTTGTACTGGCCATCATTGCAATCGCAATCGGGCTGATCATATTCGGCCCGCATGTGAGGGATCAATTTCTGGGCTGATTCATACGGCTGCCCTGGACTGGACGAACAGGAGGGTAAAGATGGGGACATGGAATTCGAAGGAGCAGCTTCCCGAAGCATGGCAGAAGCTGCTGAACGGCGCATTGGAAGTGAGAGAACGGGCGTACGTCCCGTATTCCTCCTTTAAGGTAGGAGCGGCGCTGCTTGGCGAGGATGGCGGGGTCCACCTCGGCTGCAATGTGGAGAACGCTGCCTATGGCCCCACGAACTGTGCCGAACGAACGGCGTTGTTCCGCTCTGTTGCCGATGGACATAAGCCGGGATCTTATGCGGCGATAGCGGTTATAGGGGATACACCGGAGCCGATTACGCCTTGCGGCGTTTGCAGGCAGGTGCTGGCAGAGCTGTGTGCCCCCGACATGCCCGTTATTATGGGGAACTTGCGGGGCGACTGGCGAGTGATGACAGTTTCGGAGCTGCTGCCGGGCGCTTTTTCATTGAAAATTGAGAATTAAGACAGGCTGGAAGGGGAACGTTGCATCATTATGAGTGGATCATCAACAGGCAAAGAGAAATTTCATTCGGGGTTCGTCGCTATTGTAGGCCGTCCGAATGTGGGCAAATCAACACTGATCAACGAAATGATCGGTCAGAAGATCGCGATCATGTCGGACAAGCCGCAGACTACCCGCAACAAAATCCATGGCGTATATACGAAGGGCAACAGGCAGATCGTGTTCCTGGATACGCCGGGAATTCATAAGCCGCAATCAAAGCTCGGCGATTTCATGGTGAAAGCTGCTGTGGGCACATTGGGCGAGGTGGATGCGGCATTGTTTCTGATTGACGCTTCTGAAGGGTTGGGCGGCGGAGACCGCTTCATTATCGAGCAATTGAAGAAGGTCACCACACCGGTAATCCTGGTAATGAACAAGATCGATAAAATCCATCCAGAGGCGCTGCTGCCGCTAATTGCGCAATATAAAGGGCTGCATGATTTTGCTGAAATTGTGCCCATTTCCGCGCTGCAGGGCAACAATGTGAATACACTGCTTGACGTACTGACCAAATATTTGCCGGAAGGGCCGCAATACTATCCCGCTGATCAAGTGACAGACCATCCGGAGCAGTTCGTCTGCGCGGAATTGATCAGGGAGAAAATTTTGCATCAGACACGGGAAGAGATTCCCCACTCCATCGCGGTTACGATTGAGGACATGCGGGTACAGGAGAATGGCGTCGTCAGCATTGGCGCCGTTATCTTCGTGGAGCGTGATTCGCAGAAAGGGATTGTCATCGGCAAACAAGGCGCGCTGCTGAAAGAGGTAGGGCGGCTGGCAAGGCGTGATATCGAGCTGCTGCTTGGATCGCGTGTCTTTCTGGAGCTGTGGGTGAAGGTGAAGAAGGATTGGCGCAATCATGACCGCGTCTTGAAGGATCTCGGTTTCCGCAACGATTGATGAAACGGCCACGGATCGGGTGCGTTCTTGCAGCATCGGAGCCATTATTAGGGTGCAATGCCCTATTATGCTTCGGATAGGACTCCCCCGTTCATCGCATTCTATCCCTATGCACATTTCTGATGGCGGAGAGGATTGATACGAATGCGAGACTTTTCGTGGAAGTATTTTGCGCTGACCGGGGACGTGGACGCTTTCTTACTTTATAAAGAGATGGATGGACTGCAGACAGCGGATTCGGCCGATGAGGATGAAGCTGCTGAAGCTGTCTCGGAGCTAGAAGGAATTTGAATGAGCGGCTTGCCGGCCGCACGCCGCCAACGCGGGTTAGGGGAGAAACGCTATGCAGTACCGGGCCGAGGGGATTGTTATCCGGAGCATGGACTACGGGGAAGGCAACAAAATCGTAAACATTCTGACAAGAACCAACGGCAAGGTCGGCATTATTATCCGGGGAGCCAAGAAAACAAAAAGCCGTCACGGATCTCTTGCCCAGCTGTTTACGTACGGTGAATTTCTTTACTTCCGCAATAGCGGCCTAGGCACATTAACGCATGGTGAGATTATTGAATCTCACCATCTTTTGCGTGAGCGGCTTGAGCTTGCGGCCTATGCGTCGTATGTGGCTGAATTGACAGATCGCGCTCTGCAGGAGGATGAGTCCAGCGGATTCATATTCGAACAGCTTAAAGCCTGCTTCACCGCTTATGGGGAAGGGAAGGATGCTGAGATCATCACCCAGCTCTATGAGATGAGAATACTCGAGGCGACTGGTTACGGTCCTGTATTCGATGCATGCTCGTCTTGCGGCAATGTTGTAGGCTCCATGTCGCTTAGCGTCCGCTCTGGCGGCGTGTTGTGCAGCAAATGCGGATATAAGGATCCGTTTGCTCTGCCGCTTGGTGATGGTGCGCTAAAGCTGCTGCGGCTGTTCCGCACAATGGACCTGCGCCGACTAGGCTCCATTCAAGTGAAAGAGGAGACGAAAGGCGAACTTAAACGAGCCATGCGGCTCCTAGTGGACGGTAATTTGGGCTTAACGCTGAAATCACGCTCTTTTCTCGATCAAATGGATAAATTCCCTTTATAGGGCTATATTTAGGACGTTGACCTTTCCCTATGGAGAGCATACAATCAGTTCGTTCATAGTGGAAGGGCGGGTTGAATGGTCATGGCAAAAGGGAATATACAACGAGAAGATCTGGAACAGAAGACGCCTGCTATCTGGGCGCTTACCTGGCCCATTATGATTGAGATGATGCTGCAATTTATGCTTGGTACTGCGGATACACTAATGGTAAGCCGCATTTCCAATGATGCAGTGGCGGTCGTAGGAATTGCCAATCAGTTTTTTAATGCGGTCGTTATTTTATTTTCGCTTGTATGCGGAGGGGCCGGCATTCTTATATCGCAGAAGCTGGGCTCGGGAAAGGCTGGAGAGGCGCGAACAATCGGTGTCATGTCGGTTTCATTGACAGCTGTTATCGGTATCGGGGTTAGTATTCTGCTTGCAACCTCCTCGCATACGTTTGCCGCTATTCTGCAGGTGCCTGATAATTTGAAGGAAATGTCCTATACATACTTGTCCATTGTTGGCGGGGGTATTATTCTGCTTGCACTTAATTTGTCGCTAAGCTCTGCGGTGCGCAGTACAGGCGATACCCGCTCGCCGATGTACATTTCAATAGGAATGAATGTGCTGCATGTGATTCTCAATTATGCGTTCATATTCGGCGCATTCGGGTTTCCGAAGTGGGGGCTGTTCGGTATTGCGGTATCGACCGTAATCAGCCGCTTTGTAGCGCTGCTTTTTCAATATTGGATGTTCCGCCAGTCATTCGGGACGCCTATTGCCGTGCGTGAATTCGCAGCCTTTAACCGCAAGCTGCTGAAGGAGATCGTCAAGATCGGCTGGCCGCTGAGCATCAATGGCGCTTCCTGGACGATCTCGCAGGTCGTCATCTTCAGCATCGTTGCTTCCATGGGGGCACTGCCGCTGGCAGCGCGCACATACATGAATACGATGGAATCATTCGCGTTCCTGTTCGGCTGGTCGCTTGCGCTCGCGGTGCAAATCCGGATCGCCCACTTATATGGAGCGGGCAGGCATAAGGAGGCGTACTTCAGCGCTTATCGCGTGCTGGGCTTCGGTATTCTTATCGTGCTTGCGAATACGCTGCTGCTTATCGTATTCCGCAGTCCGATCATCTCTACCTTTACGAAGGATGAATGGATCATTGAGATGGTGGTGGCCCTGCTGTGGTTGAATCTCGCGCTTCAGCCAGGCAAAATGCTCAATATGGCGCTCGGGCAATCGCTTATGGCGATTGGCGACGGCCGTTATGTGATGGTGATTGCGCTGGCAAGCATGTGGATTGTCGCTGTTGGCCTATCTTTTACACTCGGGATCGGTCTGGAATGGGGGCTGTACGGCATCTATGTCGGTATGATTCTCGATGAGTATATACGCGGCATACTTTGCTTCTTCCGTTGGCGCAAGCACCGCCGCAAGCTTGCCTTTGCCGAGGCTTTCCATGCCGATGAGGTTCAGTTGAAGAGCAAGGAAATCAAAGCCGCCACCTCATAAGTAACGGCTGGTGTTGACAAGTCAGACCCTATTGGATATGATAAATTATCAATGTATATTGAACGATGATGGAGAAAGTAATCGGTTGCGGTCAGAGCAGTATTAGCGAGCCGGGGGCGGTGGGAGCCCGGATGGACGGACCTGATGAAAGGCGCTCCGGAGTTTGCAGATTTGTAGAAAGCGGGTTTCTTCATCACGCCAAGTGTGTGGTCGGAAGCCAAGTAGGGTGGAACCGCGGGAGATCAGCTCTCGTCCCTATGTCTGTTATTCAGACGTAGTGGGCGGGAGCTTTTTTGATATCGTCATAGACGGCTGTCCCATGTGCGTCAACATTTGAACAATAAGGAGAGACGCGTGAAATGAATTTTCAAGGCATGATTTTGACATTGCAGCAGTTTTGGGCGGAGCAGAATTGCATTCTCGTTCAGCCCTATGATGTTGAGAAGGGTGCTGGAACGATGAATCCGATGACATTCCTGCGGACTATTGGTCCGGAGCCATGGAATGTTGCTTACGTGGAGCCTTCCCGCCGCCCTGCGGACGGAAGATACGGAGAGAACCCTAACCGGCTGTATCAGCATCATCAGTTTCAGGTTATTCTGAAGCCGTCGCCGGACAACATTCAGGAGCTGTATCTGGAGAGCTTGAGCAGACTTGGAATCGATCCGCTGCAGCATGATATCCGGTTTGTTGAGGATAACTGGGAATCACCGACGCTCGGCGCATGGGGACTTGGCTGGGAAGTGTGGCTTGATGGCATGGAAATTACGCAGTTTACGTATTTCCAGCAGGTTGGCGGCATTGATGCGAATCCTGTAGCTGTTGAGATTACGTACGGCATGGAGCGTCTGGCGTCTTATATTCAAGACAAGGAGAATGTGTTCGATCTGGAATGGGTGGAAGGAGTCACTTACGGAGACGTCTTCCTGCAGCCGGAATATGAGCATTCCAAATATACGTTTGAAACCTCGGATGTCGCGATGCTGTTCTCGCTGTTCAATATGTATGAGGCAGAAGCGAAGAAGACGATGGAGGAGAAGCTGGTATTCCCGGCTTATGACTATGTGCTGAAATGCTCGCATACGTTTAATCTGCTGGACGCGCGCGGTGCGATCAGTGTGACGGAGCGTACGGGATACATTATGCGCGTGCGCAATTTGGCCCGTGCTTGTGCGGCCACTTATTTGGAGGAGCGCGAGCGTCTCGGCTTCCCGCTGCTGAAGAAAGGAGTGAACGCAAATGGCTAAAGATTTATTGCTTGAGATCGGTCTTGAAGAGGTTCCTGCACGCTTCGTCCGTGGTGCGATGAACCAGTTGAAGGAGAAGACGGTCAAATGGCTGGAGTCGGCACGGATCGGACACGGAGAGGTGGAGGCATTCGGAACGCCGCGCCGGATTGCGGTTCTCATACGCAATGTGGAAGAGAAGCAGGCTGATGTGAATGAGGAAGTAAAGGGGCCATCCCGCAAAATCGCCCAAGACGAGCAAGGCAACTGGAGCAAGGCAGCGCTCGGCTTTGCAAGAAGCCAAGGTGTCGAGCCGGATTCGTTCTACTTTAAAGAGCTGGGCGGGGTTGAGTATATATACGCGAATAAAAGCAGCATCGGCACAGTGACAAGCGATGTGCTGCCGGAAGGTCTGACAACGCTAATAGCGTCGATGTCATTCCCTAAGAACATGCGCTGGGGAAGTCATGAGTTCCGGTTCGTCCGTCCTATTCGCTGGCTGGTGGCGTTGTTCGGAGAAGACATTATTCCGCTTGAGATTACCGGTGTCAAGGGAGGCAATGTCTCGCGCGGCCACCGCTTTCTTGGCAGTGAGACAATCGTTGCGAGTCCGTCTCAATATGTGGAACAGCTGCGCGCCCAGCATGTTATTGTCGATGTTGCTGAGCGTGAAGGTCTGATTGTTGACGGAATTGGCGCGCTGGCAGCCGAGCAGGGCTGGCAAATTGCCGTGAAGGAAGATTTGCTGGAGGAGGTGCTGTTCCTTGTCGAATATCCAAGCGTGCTGTTCGGCAAATTCGATCCTTCTTTCCTCAGCATCCCGCAGGAGGTGCTGATCACCTCGATGAGGGAGCATCAGCGTTATTTCCCGGTGCTTGACGAGTCCGGCAAGCTGCTTCCATTCTTCGTTACTGTGCGCAACGGCAATCGCGACTTTATCGAGGGTGTTGCAAAAGGGAATGAGAAGGTGCTGCGCGCACGGCTCTCCGATGCGAAGTTTTTCTACGCGGAAGATCAGAAGCTTGTTATTGGCGATGCGCTCGCGAAGCTTGAGAACATTGTCTATCATGAAGAGCTTGGAACAGTGGCCGATAAGGTTCGCCGGATGCACGCCATTGCGGTAAAGCTGTCCGAAACGCTAAGTGCTGATTCGCAAACTGCTGAAGATGTTGCAAGAACGGCAGCGATATGCAAGTTCGATCTTGTCACCCAGATGGTGTACGAATTTCCTGAGCTGCAAGGCATTATGGGCGAGGATTATGCGCGCAAGGCTGGAGAACGGGAAGCAGTAGCGCAAGCCATCAATGAGCATTATCAGCCGCGGTTTGCCGGAGATCGTTCGCCTGCTTCATTGACGGGTGCAATTGTAAGCCTTGCGGACAAGATCGATACGATAGCAGGCTGCTTCTCAATTGGCATTATTCCGACAGGCTCGCAAGATCCTTATGCGCTCCGCCGTCAGGCTGCTGGCATTGTGCAGATTATTCTGTCTCATGAGCTGAAGCTGCCGCTGAATGTCCTGTTCGGATTGGCAATTGATGTCCATGCTGCGCGAACAATGAAACGCGGAGCGGACGAAATTCGTAAGGAGCTGTATGAATTTTTCGGTTTGCGCGTGAAGAACGTTCTGACGGAGCAAGGCATTCGTTACGATGTCATCGATGCAGTAATGGCATGCGGATACAATGATCTAGGCCAAACGATCGATCGTGCGGCAGCTCTGACAGCCGCAGCTGCAGGAGAACGCCGTGACGAATTTAAGACGGTAGTGGATGCATTGACTCGTGTATGCAACCTTGCGGCGAAAGCATCGTCTAAAGAAGTAGTGCCTGCATTGTTTGCGGATGATACGGAGAAGGCGCTGTATGAGGCATGGCTATCGGTCAAGGGCGAAATTGCGGAAGCGATCCAAACTCGCAACGCTGCAGCGGCAATCGCCAAGCTGGCAAGCTTGAAGGATGTCATCAACAGCTATTTCGACCATGTTATGGTTATGGCTGAGGACGAGGCCGTCCGGAACAACAGGCTGGCGACGCTAGCGGTTATTGCCGAGGGAATCAATGAGACAGCCGACTTTTCCAAGCTTGTTTGGTAAAACCTAATCGCGATATGGGGGAGCTGCCAGCGGCCGGCAATTGCTGACGGCTTTGTATGAGGCTCCTCCGGCGGGATATGTTGCACCGGCCAAACTTTCAAGGAGGACGATATGATGGCAGCCGATGTAAAGCCTGAGGTCATTATTTATGTCGTGTCCGATTCTGCTGGTGATACAGGTGAGCTTGTTGTCCGTGCAGCGGTCGCGCAGTTCCATCCTATCAATGCCGATATTCGCAGAGCGGCGTTTATCCATGATGAAGGCACGCTTGAGCGCGTCGTTATTCAGGCAAAGGAGAACAATGCGATCATTCTGTATACGCTTGTTATTCCACATCTGCGCGATGGGCTGCATCGGATTGCGGAGCAGCACGGTGTAACGGCGATCGACCTGCTGGGCCAACTGGTGAGCAGTCTTGAGAATCGGACCAGCCGCAAATCCCGGCAAGAGCCTGGACTGAATCATGTTCTTGATGAGGATTACTTCCGTAAAGTGGAGGCAGTAGAATTTGCGGTCAAATACGATGATATGCGCGACACGACGGGAATTCTCAAAGCCGATATCGTGCTGGTAGGCGTCTCCCGAACATCCAAAACACCGCTGTCGATGTACCTTGCCCATAAGAAATTCAAGGTTGCGAATGTTCCGCTGATGCCGGAGCTGGAGCCGCCGAAGGAATTGTTCAGCATCCCGATGGAAAAAGTAATCGGACTTACGATTGATGTGCATTATTTGAATATCATTCGCAAGGAACGGCTGAAGGCGCTCGGTCTGCCTAACAGCGCCGCATACGCAACAACGGCCCGAATCGAACGTGAGCTGGCCTACGCCGCAGAAGTTATGAAGCGGATCGGTTGTGTTGTCATTGACGTTTCGCACCGGGCGGTTGAAGAAACGGCAAGTCTCATCCTGGAATGCATTCAGTCAAAGTGACTGCCGCAGATCGGCTAACGGCATGCATGAAGCAGGATTTTTTCGTAATTTGCCGTATATAATAGTACGGTACTTTAGCGGAAGATGCGGTGATGCATAATCGTGACAACAATTCCTACAATCGTAGTGGATGCCGATGCTTGCCCGGTGAAACGGCAAATTGTCGAAACAGCACGCCAATTTGCCGTGCCTGTACTGATGGTCGCATCCTATGATCACCGTCTTGAACCGGAGACAGGTGTGCGAATCGTGCAGGTTGACCGAAGCGATCAATCGGTTGATCTCTACATTTCCAACCATGTGGCACGGGGGGACATTGTCGTGACTCAGGACTTCGGCTTGGCTACGATCGTGCTTGCCAAGGGGGCGATTGCTTTATCGCCAAGGGGGCAGCAGTATGATGACGGGAATATTGATTTTCTGATGGCAAGGCGCCATGAGCTTGCCAAACTGAGGCGAAGCGGTGGCAGAGCGAAGGGCCCCAGAGCAATGACAGACGAGGATCGCGAGCAATTTCAGCAAAAGCTGACAAAAGTTTTGCGCAATCGGCAGGAGAATGATGAACGGTAGCGAATAGTTATACGTGTCATTCAGGATGAAGGTGAAGGTGTATGGCTTACAATAAAATACCAGATTCCATCATAGAGGCAGTACTCAGACAGCATGATATCGTGGATACGGTAGGGAAGTACGTTCACCTCTCGAAACACGGGAAATATATGAAGGGCCTATGTCCGTTTCACTCGGAGAAGACGCCGTCCTTCACAGTGACGCCGGAGAAGGGGATCTTCTACTGCTACGGGTGCGGCAAAGGCGGCAACTCCATCAAGTTCATGGAGGAGATCGAGGGATTTTCATTTCCTGAAGCGGTGCGGACTATGGCTGAGGAAGCAGGCATTCCTGTTACATGGGCCGGAAGCGGTGGCAGCAGGCAGGAAACGGCGGAGGATAGTGAGCGCGCACATTTGATTGAAGCGCACGAGCTTACTGCGAAGCTGTACAATTACTTGCTTATGAATACGACTCACGGGCAGCCGGCGCTGGAATATCTTCGTTCCCGTGGAGTCAGCGACAAGCAGATTGATCAATTTATGATCGGCTATGCGCCTCCTGAGTGGGATACATTGGTCCGTTTTCTTGAGAAGAGGCAATTCAGCCAAGCGCTTATGGAAAAGGGCGGATTATTCATTGCCAAAGGAGACGGCAGCGGCTATCTGGATCGTTTCCGCAACCGCATCATGTTTCCGATATGGAGTCGGGAGGGAAAAGTGATTGCTTTTGCCGGCAGAATGCTGGGAGAAGGACAGCCCAAATATTTGAACTCGCCCGAGACAACGTTATTCAACAAGAGCGGGATTCTGTACAACTTCCATCAATCAAGAGCACTCATGCGCAAAACTCGGCGTGTTGTATTGTTTGAAGGATACATGGACGTTATCAAATCCTGGAGCGCCGGCGTACATAACGGCGTTGCCTCAATGGGTACAGCACTAACCGAAGATCATGCGGCCATTCTCCAGCGGAATGTAGAAGAGGCGATTATCTGCTATGACGGGGATGATGCCGGACAAGCAGCCGTGCTCAAGACGATTCCGCTTCTGGAGCGTGTCGGATTGAAGGTGCAGGTGGCGATGCTGCCCAAAGGAATGGACCCGGATGAGTTTATCGCAGCCAACGGCGAGCATGTCTTCATTAGGGAGATTATCGAGCATCCCGTTTCTGTAACAAAATTTAAGCTACTATATGCTAGGAAAAACCATATACTCCTAGAAGAAGAGGGACGGAAAAACTATTCGCTCGAAGCGGTCGGCATCATTGCCAGGTTGGAATCTCCAACCGAGCGGGAGTTTTATCTCAAACAATTGTCCCGTGAGGTCGATATATCCTTGGAGTCATTAAAGCAGGACTGCTTCAAACATTGGCAGCAGCTGCAAAAAATGAAACCGCAAAGGGATAATAACGACAATTCGTGGAATAATGGTAGAAATGAAAACCGTCGTACGTCCAATATGCCGCCTATATTGCCGGCATATCAAGTTGCGGAGCGCAGACTGCTTGCGCGAATGCTGCAGGATGCGGAGACGGCGAGCGCGGTGCATGAGAAGCTTGGGGATGCTTTTAATGTGGAGGAGCACGCGGCGCTGGCTGCTTACTTATATGCTTTCTATGCGCAAGGCTATGATCCGGATGTTAGCCGGTTTATCGCATCGCTTCAGGATGATCGTCTCGAACGGGCAACGGCATCGATCCTTATGATGGATGATGAGTTTCCATTCGACGAGCATCTGCTTGAAGATTATATAAAAGAAATTCTTAAAGTGCCGAGATTCCGCGAAATCGAGCAGAAGAAAGAAGAGATGGTGCGGGCGGAACGTTCCGGCGACATGTTGTTGGCGGCACAAATTGCAAGTGAGATTATAGCCCTAGATAGACAGCTTAAAGGACAGCAGGATGATCGTTTCTAGGGAGGAGGGAGTCGGAATATGGCGAATGATCAACATACTGAACTGGATACCGAACAGAAGCTGGAGCTTGTTAAAGAACAGCTGATTGAGCATGGCAAGAAAAGATCCTCCTTAACGTACAAAGAGATTATGGAGAAGCTCTCGCCTTTCGACCAGGATCCGGAACAAATCGATGAGTTTTTTGAGCAGCTTGATGAGATTGGCATTGAAGTTGTGAATGAGAATGACGATCACCCTATTACAAGAGGGGAAGATCAAGAGCGCGAGCATGATGAGTTCAGCTTTGATGATGATTTGGCGCTCCCGCCAGGCATTAAGATTAACGATCCCGTCAGAATGTACCTGAAGGAAATCGGACGTGTACCGCTGTTGTCCGCGGATGATGAGATCGAGCTTGCGAAACGGATTGAGCATGGTGATGAAGAAGCGAAGCGCAGACTGGCGGAAGCGAACTTGCGTCTCGTCGTAAGTATAGCCAAGCGTTACGTCGGCCGCGGCATGCTGTTTCTGGATCTCATTCAGGAAGGTAATATGGGTCTTATTAAAGCGGTTGAGAAGTTCGACTTCACCAAGGGCTTTAAGTTCAGTACCTATGCAACCTGGTGGATCAGACAGGCAATTACGCGTGCAATTGCTGACCAAGCCCGGACCATTCGGATTCCGGTACATATGGTGGAAACCATTAACAAGCTGGTCAGAGTATCGCGTCAGCTGCTGCAGGAGCTGGGCCGTGAGCCAAGTCCGGAAGAAATTGCGGCAGAGATGGATCTGAGTACGGAAAAAGTGCGGGAAATCATGAAGATCGCGCAGGAGCCGGTATCGCTGGAGACTCCGATCGGGGAAGAGG
Organism: Paenibacillus oenotherae; assembly: GCF_019443105.1. Classification (GTDB taxonomy): domain Bacteria; phylum Bacillota; class Bacilli; order Paenibacillales; family Paenibacillaceae; genus Paenibacillus_Z; species Paenibacillus_Z oenotherae. Next base: position 601,986 of record NZ_JAHZIJ010000001.1, on the reverse strand, counting down.
ACGATTCGCATCTTGGCGATTTTATCGAGGATCAGGAGGCGCTTGCGCCAGCTGACGCCGCCGCTTACGAGCTGCTCAAGGAGCAGTTGGAGGATGTGCTCGATACGCTGACCGAGCGTGAGGAGAACGTGCTTCGCCTTCGTTTCGGATTGGATGACGGTCGCACTCGGACGTTGGAGGAAGTAGGCAAGGTGTTCGGCGTTACGCGCGAGCGTATTCGTCAGATCGAAGCCAAAGCGCTTCGCAAGCTGCGCCATCCGAGCCGAAGCAAGCGGTTGAAGGATTTTCTCGAATAAACATACGGACCTTTCTGCCTCGGCAGCAAGGTCTTTTTTCAAAGATCGGAAAATCGCCGGCGAAAGGAACGAACAGCCGACATGGATCAAGAACGCAGAAAAGTGATTGTGAAAGAAATCGAGCATTGGCAAAGAAGCAAGCTGCTTCCTGACCAATATTGTGATTTTCTTCTGAATTTGTATCTGGAAGAGAATGAGGAACGGACACCTACGACAGTGGCTGGCAGAGCGGTACAAGTTGTTAAGCATGCATCGTGGAAACAGTGGATTGTTACATTTGGCATATTTTCCTTGATTTGTTTCATTGCACTTTATTTTAACGTTTTTCATCCGCTATTGCAAATTGGCGTAACGGCTTCGAGCGTGTTCACCCTGCTCTTGATCGGGCAGCGTAATCGAAGCAAGAATGAAGCGATGGGACTCGGATTGATCGGTACTGCGATGCTTCTTATGCTTGGATTAGGGATGTATATGCTTCAGCTTCACGCGCTGGACGGCTGGGGCTGGAAGGCAGGGCTGCTCGCCTTCTGTTCCCTCTTCTGGATTGCAGTCGGCATTGGCCTGCGCATACCGCTGCTTCATCTGAGCGGCTGGCTCGCTTCCTTTCTTGTCTATGCCTGGCTTCTGTCCAACAATACGGAATCTCCGGCATGGTACGAGGTGCAGCTCTACTGGCTTCCGGCGTCCTTCGTGTTCGGCTGGTGCAGCTGGTTTTTCCACCGCTGGTCGCGTCCGGTATCGGCAATTCTGTTCGTAGCAGGTGCATGTATCTGGTTTATGCCTGAATTGTATTCCGCTGTCTTTGTAACCGAGCAGGCATGGCTGCAGATTCAGCTGTTCGTCAAAATTATTGCGGGAGGGCTGCTGCTCTTCTCGCTTCGAAAACAATGGATTGCGTGGGTTGCTTGACATGATAAAGTTATCTAGAAGATTGCAAAGTATTGCGGACCGGGTGACGCATGGATCGCGCATAGCCGATATTGGCTCCGATCATGCGCTGCTGCCGGTCTATCTTGTCCAGAGCGGTAAGTGCCCCTCCGCCATTGCGGGTGAACTGAACAAGGGACCGTGGCAAGCCGCGGTCAAAGGAGTAGCTGAAGCTGGCTTGCGTCATGCGATTGATGTCCGCCATGGGGATGGCATGTCTGTTCTTCAAGCTGGCGAGGCCGATACGGTTACCATTGCTGGTATGGGCGGAAGCTTGATGAGCATGATTCTTGAGACGGGTTGGCTGGAGGGCAAGCTGGCCGGTGTTCAGGAGCTTGTTCTGCAGCCCAATGTCGGGGAGGACATCGTTCGCAGATGGCTTGTGGAGCGCGGTTATGCGCTTCAGCATGAGACCATAATGGAAGAGGACGGGCGAATTTATGAGGTGCTGCATGCTGCTGTGCTGGCGGAAGCCGACGCCCATAATGAGTCGTTGTATGATCCTTCATTCCTGCCGCTTCACTTCACAGAGCAAGAAGGCAAGGAGCTGCTGTACGCGATGGGACCGCTGCTGCTGCGTGAGCCGAGTGAATGGCTGATTCGCAAGTGGGAGCTGGAGCTTGAGAAGCTGGGGCGTATATGCGGGCAAATGAGCCAATCCGATACGCCGGAGGCCAGAGAGAAGGAAGCAGCTTTCAGAAGAGAAATGAGTGCAATCAGGGAGGTGCTCGGATGTTTGCCAACGGTCAGACCGTCGTCCAACTGATGGAGCAGCTTGCTCCTAAGCATTATGCGGTAGAGAATGACAAGATCGGGCTGCAGCTTGGAACGTTGAACAAGGAAGTGACCAAGGTGCTGGTCGCGCTGGACGTAACCGCCGAGGTCGTAGACGAGGCCATTGCTGTCGGCGCAGAGCTGATCATTGCGCATCATGCGATCATTTACAGGCCGCTTGCCAAGCTAGATACGTCCACGCCGCCTGGCAAGCTGTACGAGAAGCTTATCAAGCATGATATTGCGGTCTATATTTCGCATACCAATCTGGATGTTGCGGAAGGCGGCATTAACGACTGGATGGCGGATATGGTTGGCATTGAAGCCGCTGGGCGGACAAGCCTTGAGGATGTCCATACAGACAAGCTGTACAAGCTGGTCGTATTCGTTCCGCAAAGCCACCATGAGGCGGTGCTTCAGGCGATATGGAAGGCTGGCGCAGGCGGGATTGGCGCTTATGACTGCTGCAGCTTCAATATTGAAGGGACAGGAACCTTCCTGCCAGGGGAAGGCGCCAAGCCGTATATCGGAAAGGAAGGCAAGCTTGAGCGTGTACAGGAGATTCGGGTGGAGACGATTGTACCCCAAAGCGTACAGCGCAAAGTTGTGCAGGCGATGATGAAGGCGCATCCCTATGAAGAAGTAGCTTATGATCTGTACGCGATGGATTTGAAGGGACGCTCCTTTGGACTTGGCCGAGCAGGCAAGCTGAACGAGCCCGTCAAGCTTGGAGAGCTGGTTGAACGGGTGAAGGAGGTCTTCGACGTACCGTATGTAAGACTGGTCGGCGATCCGAATCGTCAAGTGAAGAAGGCGGCGGTGCTTGGCGGCTCAGGCGCCAGATATTACCGCCATGCGCTCTTCGCTGGTGCCGACGTGCTCATAACCGGCGATATTGATTACCATACCGCGCATGATGCGCTTGCGGCCGGACTTTCAATCATTGACCCCGGTCATAACATTGAGAAGATTATGAAGCCGCGGGTCGCGGATTGGCTCACCCGTGAGCTGAAAGAGCGCAAATACGGGACGGTGGCTATTCCATCTGCTATTGGAACAGAGCCATTCATATTCGTATAGCAGGCAGCGAATAGCGGTTTTGGCATGCCCAGGAAGTACGGGAAAGGTTTCGTTCTTGAGCTTTTGCCGCATTCTTAGTATACTAGCTAGTACACGGAAAGTTTGACAGACAATCGCTGGCGGCTGTGAGGCCGCGAGAGGAAAGTCCGGGCTCCGCAGGGTAGGATGCTGGATAACGTCCAGTCGGCGCGAGCCGAAGGATAGTGCCACAGAAATGGACCGCCGATGGCCGGCCTCGTGCCGGCACAGGCAAGGGTGGAACCGTGGTGTAAGAGACCACGAGGACCGTTGGTGACAACGGTGCTGGTAAACCCCATCTGGAGCAAGACCGAGAGAACACAGCATGAAAGCTTCGGCTTTCGGCACCCTTACCCGGGGCGTGTTCGGGTTGGTTGCTTGAGCCCGTCAGCAATGGCGGGCCTAGATAGATGATTGTCGCTTCGTTAGTGGGAGGGTCGTTCCCGATTGGACCACCGGAAGCACAGAACCCGGCTTATGGCAAGCTTTCCGCAACGACTAGAACAAACGACTAGAACAAATAAAGGCTGCAACCGTTGTCTCCGGTATACCGGGAGAGAACGGGGCAGCCTTTTTGTTCGTTTGGCTTATGCTGTGGCAGTCAATCTCATTTGTATTTGCTGGCGATTTGCGCCAAGCGCCGCTCCACCTGCTGAGGAAATTGCTGGAGAGATACGGCAGACTGCCGGGCCTTCTCCAGTGCGCGAACGACGTCAATCTGCCCGTAGCCAAAATAATTGTCCTTGCCCTTGTCACCGAGATCTTGGGCGGAGGTTCGCATAATCTTCATTACCTCCTCATTGGAGAGATCCGGATTAATGGAACGGATCAGCCCGGCCAGGGCGGCCACATGAGGGCTGGCCATAGAAGTGCCGGACAGTGCGGCATATTGGCTGCCGGGATATGTGCTGGCAATGCTGGCTCCCGGTGCAGCGACATCGATGTAGTCGCCATAGTTGGAGAAGGACGATTTGGACCCGTCGGCATCTGTTGAAGCAACAGCGAATACTTCAGGATAAGCTGCGGGGAAGCCCGGCCGTTCTGTATTGTCATTGCCGCTTGCCGCGACCAGGACGACATCATGGTCATAGGCGTACTTAATGGCATCATGCAGAAATTCTGCCTGCGCATAATTGCCAAGACTCATATTGATCACTTTGGCGCCGTGATCGGTCGCCCATATAATCCCTTCTGCTACGGAGTAAGTGGAGCCGGCGCCACTGCTGTCGAGCACCTTGACCGGCAGAACCTTGTTGTACCAAGACAGTCCGGCAACACCTTCCCCATTGTTCACTGAGGCTGCAATAATGCCGGCAACATGCGTGCCATGTCCGACATCATCATCCGGGGCCATGCTGTCATCGACAATGTTGGTACCGGTCATCAGCTTACCGGACAGATCGGGATGATCGGCCTGAACGCCGGTATCGAGCACGGCAATAATGACCTTCTCGCTGCCTTTGGTTAGATTCCAGCCCTTCTCCGTCTCAATGACCGGCAAATTCCACTGATATTTGGAATAGAGCGCATCATTAGGTACAATAGAGGCATCATTGGTTAAATATAAGTAATGCGGCTCGACATATTGAGGCTGCCATGTTTTGTTGAAATAATTAATTAACGGCCGGGCCTCCATCTCCTTGGAACGGAAAATATAAGTGGAGCCAAGCTTTCTTATAGAGAGCGCGGATATATCGTGCCTGATCTGTTCCAGCTCGCTGTCAGATGGCTGACGGTTGAATTTTACGACGACCTCGTTGACATGATAATGGCTTGCATTGCCGTTGTCCTCGCCGTTTCTTACCGTTATATCTGTGGTGGAATTGGGTTTCACCGATTCGATCTTATAATGCCCTTCGGCAGGGTAAGGGACAAGACGCAAATTGCGCTTCTGGTGGCGTTCAACTTGATTGACAACATCCTGAAGCAGTACGCCTGATATCCCGTCGCCCTTGCGGCGCTCATCCGGCACGGCAACGACCAGATACAGCCTTCCATTGGCCTTTATCGGCGGGGAAGTGTAGTTTTGTCCGCTTTCAATAGCGGCAGCTCCTTGCTTGAGATAGTTCTGCATGCTCGCTTGAGCATGGGAGCCGGAAGGCAGTTTGCCTCTGCTTATTTTTTGCCCATTGTGAACCCAGTTTACGTAAATCATCTGTTTGTGCATGTCCATCATGTGCTGCAGCTTTTCCTTCTTTTCCTTGGAGGAATTGCCTTGCAGCATGAGCTTATGCAGGTTTCGGGCGCATTCTGTCGCGCACAGCTTGGCTGTAGCGTCCATGTCCTGCCGCACCGTACTGATCTTCATATGATGCTCTTGGGCGGCGGTCAGCGGCTTTATTCCGCTTGGACGGTTAATCTGCGCATTCGGCTGGGGTGCTACAGGCGCACGGGCAGTGAACCACGGGGATAGTGGAATGAGAAAAGCGGCGGCTGCCAGTACCGCAGCCCATCCGATCCATTTGCGTCGCATTGCGGTTGTCCTCCTCAGAAGTGAATCCAGCGTGCCTCCTTGGCCGCTTTTCCTTAGAGTTCGGACTATTTCAAGAAAATATACGGTGCTTATGTGCAAAGGACAGTACCATCTGCATGTATTTTGTGGTACGATGTTGGTGGTTTGATTAAGTATTGTTCTGGATTATGAAAGGGGAATTACCGATGCCTTCGACGAATGTGAAGCCGCTTAGTGAATCAACACGAGACAAATTGAAACAAGCGATTGGCCATTTGGAAACATTTCTTAACCAGCATGCGCTTCCCGGGCTGACAGCCGAGGATAATGGCAATGAAGCGGAGCTTTTCTATAAAGGGTTGCTATCCGATCTGAGACATCTGCTTGTTTTTTCGGAAGTTGCTTACGAGAAGCTGGGAGTTGCCCTGAGACGCCCGAATTTCGATATTGAATTCGCGGAGCGCGCGCTTTATGAAGTGTACCACCAATGTGTGAACGCGTTCTTCTATCCTAAGAATGAATGCTACTCCGAAGACGGACGTTATGCCTATACGGGACAGGATGCCATCCGATTCCGCATTAAACCGCTGCGTGACGCCAAGGAGATCGTGCTGGCTGTATCTAAAGTATATGAGGAGCTTCGTGATGATCTTTCCTACTACGAGAGCGACTACATGACCCAGCGCCGTATGCAAGGACAAAAATAAGGCAAGCATAACACACCCCCGGTACGGGCAACTTGATACCGGGGGTGATTTTTATGCCGAAGGGCGTAAGCTGCAGCGTTGCCAACTGCACCTATTGGGCGAAAGGCAACCAGTGCGGCGCTGATCAAATTATGATCGATATTGACAGTCATTCGAAGATCAATGTGGATTCTGAGTTTGCTCAAGAAGGATTTGGCTCTGAGCATCAGGATACAGCTCCTGAATCTGCGGACACTTGCTGCCATACGTTTAAACCTAAGGGGTGATGAGGAGCTATGGGAAACCATTCAAGCTCGCATGACAACAGGAAGGCGAAGCGGTCCCGTAAGCTGGACAAAACCCATCAGGACGAAATGGCTGCAGAATTGGCGGTTCCGGGCCTTATGGGAGATACTTCCGCTTCAGATGAAGGCGCCCGTCGTGAGTATGCAAGAAAAGCAACCCGCTCCGCAGGAGTTGCTGTCGGCTGGGCGGGTCTGATCATTGCGGCTCTATCGTGGTTTGTCTGGCCGGTGCTGCTCGGAATTACAGCGGCTGTGCTTGGCTTTATTGCTTTCCGGCAGGGCAGCCGCGGCCTTGGCACATGGTCCATCACATTAGGCCTTATTGCTGCTGCCGCTTATTTGATCCTTATTCCGCTCTATTACGCTCTAACCTGATTATTCGGCTGGTGCAGAAGATGTGACTATCCGAAAAGTCCGATATCCAATGATCCGGTCCCAAATGATGCAGATGCCTCCAAAACCACAGAAGAGTGGATTGGAGGCATCTTTTCAATGTATGCACAACCCCTCTCCAACTGTTTTGACGGCAGCTGTGACGGAGTAAGAAGGCTGCGAATGTGCATGAATTTCGGTTACAGGAGGCCATAATGGCAGAATGCCTGCAATCATGCATGAATTTGAGCAAAAATCGGTCGCTTAGGGGAAAGGAAGGTGAACTACCTGCCCTCTGGCAGGCAGTTCACCTTCCTGGGGCCAGAAACGAGCAAATAAATGCCGTTTCGCATGTTTTGCCTAGCTCTTGCAGCTCGCTGTCTCTTTTTTCCGTAGTGGGAGCTGAGATTTTTTATAGGACTAATTACTTACTGGCGAATGGATTGAAAACGATGTAGAATAAGATCAAAGTATGTCATAATGGATTGTCATGTTAACGGTAACGGAGGCTTACGATGAGCATAGATCCGCGGATAATGAAAACGATGCTTCAGCTTCAATGGATGCAAAGTCTCGATATGAACGGCAGCGGCACATCCAACGTACTATCGCCGGACAACCAGGACGGCTCTTTGTTCGGTACGATGCTGAGCCAGCTGCTTTCTGGCGCAGCTGAAGGGGGCGGGTTCGGCAATGCGGACGTTCTATCCTCCACCTCAAGCACAGCGGCGCTTATGCCGCTGCTGAAGGGATCATTGCCCCTTACATACAATGGGGAGTATACAGCAACAGCAGCGAGTGCGAATCCTACAGCCTATGACAATTACATAGAGGCAGCTGCAGCCAAATATAATGTTGATCCTGCGCTTGTCAAAGCCGTAATTGATACAGAATCATCCTACAATCCCAATGCGGTATCCTCAGCAGGCGCTAAAGGCCTCATGCAGCTGATGGATGGTACAGCCCGTGGGCTTGGGGTCAGCAATTCCTTTGATCCGCAGCAGAATATTGAGGGCGGAACAAGGTATCTATCCTACCTGCTCAACAAGTATGACGGGAATGTACAAGCTGCGCTTGCCGGCTATAATGCCGGACCTGGCCGGGTAGACCGCGCTGGCATTCACAATAATGCCGATGTTGCTGAGAAGCTTCATCTACTGCCGCAGGAAACACAGAAGTACATTGCGAAGGTTATGAATGCTCATGCTATGTATGGCTTGTCCTGATCGATAAGCCCAATAGATGACGGGAACGAACAGATCGCGGGGAACTGGCTGCGCTTCATGCAGACTTTCTTCGTTGATCTTTTTATTTTGGGGGAAAGGGGGCAGAGGAAGAGATGATCTACTTTGACCACTGCGCTTCTACACCGCCGCATGAAGAGGTTATACGGACGATGGCGGAGGTGATGGCGCAGCATTATGGCAATCCCTCCTCCCTCCACCGGGGCGGCCTGGAGGCGAAGAAGCTGCTTCAGCGTTCACGCGGGCTTGTGGCGGGTTTATTCGGAACAGAGGCCGAGGAATGGGTATTCACCTCCGGCGGCACAGAGAGCAACAATATGGCCATTGTCGGGGCGGCTCGCCGCAGCACTGCGCGGGGCAATCACTTAATTACGACCGAGATCGAGCATCCATCCGTATATGACACCTTCAAAGTGCTGGAGAAAGACGGCTTTCGCGTCACTTATTTGCCGGTGAACGCTGGCGGATTTGTATCGCTGAGCGATGTGGAGGCCGCCTTGACGGAGGATACTTCACTTGTCAGCATCATGCATGTCAATAACGAAATAGGCTCCGTTCAGCCGATTGCGGCAATTGGAGAGCTGCTGAAGACAAGGCGCAGCATTCTGTTCCATGTCGATGGCGTACAGAGCGTCGGCAAGCTGCCGATCTTCCTTCGCGAATGGGGAGTTGATCTGTTCACGGCATCCGCCCATAAAGTAAGAGGCCCTAGAGGGGCAGGCCTGCTCTATGTTCGGAACGGGCTTCAATTAGAGCCGTTAATGGCGGGCGGAGGACAGGAGAACGGTCTGCGTCCGGGTACGGAGAACGTTGGGGCCATTGTCGCAGCCGCGAAGGCGTTCCGGCTTGCTGTGGAGAGCCAGGAGGAACGCAGCAGGAGAATGCAGAGGCTGCGTTCCAGACTAGTCAGCTGCGTGCAGGACATCCCTGAGCTTGTGCTGAATGGATGGGCCGATGCTTCCGGCATCGGGGGCTCCACAGAGGCGGGATCGCACGCTTCTCATCCCAGGGAGGAGATGTCGCCGCATATCGTCAATTTCTCCTACCCTGGCATGAAGCCGGAGGTATTCATTCATATGCTGGAAAAGCACCGCATTCTGGCATCGACCAAATCCGCTTGTTCGTCCAAGGATGACAAGCCGAGCCGTGTGCTTCAAGCTATGGGCGCTTCAGCTGCACGGGCAGCCAGCGGTATTCGCATCAGCTTCGGCGATGAGCATGGCGACGCGGAGCTGGAATGGCTGTGCCAAATGCTAGGGATGGTCGTCGGGAAGTTAAAGCCGCTTGAAAGGAAGGATCAACGAGAATGAAAGCAGATATGATCTTGATTCGTTTCGGCGAATTTACATTAAAGGGACGCAATCGGGGGCAATTCGAAAGACGCATGCTGCAGAAGGTTAAGGGGGTACTGGCTCCTTTCCCGGATGCGGCAGTTGCACATACTTACGGTCGGCTTTATATAACATTGAACGGAGCGCCATACGAAACGATTGCGAAGGAATTGAAGCTTGTATTCGGCATTCATTCGTTCAGTCCTGTAAGGCGGATCGAGTCCGATCTGGAAATGATCAGGGAAACCGCGCTTGAGCTCATGCATTCGCTGCCCAAGGAGCCGGTCACGTTCAAGGTATCTGTGCGCCGCGTCGACAAATCTTTTCCTTACGATTCTCCCGAGATGAATCATTTGGTGGGCTCGCATGTGCTGCGTGCTTGCCCGAACCTGAAGGTGAATGTCAGAGAGCCTGAGGTGGAGCTGCGGGTCGAAATCCAGCCCGAAGGCACTTATATTTTCAACGAAGTCGTGGAGGGAGCGGGCGGATATCCCTACGGGACGAACGGCAAAGCGATGCTGCTGCTGTCCGGCGGGATCGACAGTCCGGTGGCAGGCTATCTGTCCATGCGCAAAGGTCTGGAATTGGAAGCGGTCCACTTCCACAGCTATCCCTTCACAAGCGAGCAGGCCAAGGAGAAGGTCATCGAGCTGACGAGACGCTTGGCTCACTACAGCGGAGTTCCGATCAAGCTGCATATGGTATCCTTTACGGAAATTCAAACAGCGCTCGCATCATCCAATCAGGAGCCGCTCATTATAACGCTTATGCGAAGGTCGATGCTTCGTATAGCGCAGAGGCTGGCCGAGCAGTCTGCCGCGCTGGGCATCGTGACTGGTGACAGCCTGGGGCAGGTGGCCAGCCAGACGCTTGGAAGCATGAACGTGATCGGACGATCAACAGAGCTGCCGCTGCTCAGGCCGCTTATTATGATGGATAAGAACGATATTATCCGCATAGCGGAAGAGATCGGGACTTATGCAACCTCAATCCTGCCTTATGAGGATTGCTGTACGCTCTTTGTTCCCAAGTCCCCGACAACGAATCCGAATTTGAAGGTTGTTCAGAAGATCGAAGCTTGCATTCCGAATCTGGATAAGATGATTGAAGAAGCCGTTGCGGGTATTGAGACGATTAGTATCACGCCGGGCGCAAGGACAACGGCGGAAGCTGCGGGCAATGACGATTGGTTCTAAAGCGCAATAAAGCAGGGATTCCCTTCATTGATGGGTTCCCCTGCTTTTTTTATTGGCATTCATACGCAAGCGCATGCTGTTCTTCCAGAGGCCGGCCACGATAACGAGAATGACGACAAGAATCATGAAGGACCATTTGAACAGGGGGCTGCTTTGGAAAAAATGCTCGACCTTGGGCTCGTGAGTAATCATTTTGGCCGCGGTATATGCAAGTACTCCTGATCCCAGATAAACAATCCAGGGCAGCCGGTTGATGGCCTTAATGAACAGCGTGCTGCCCCAAACGACTATAGGAATGCTGATGATGAGACCAAGCACAACAAGCAGATAATCGCCATGAGCGGCTCCTGCCACTGCAATGACATTGTCCAGGCCCATGGCGGCATCGGCTATGATAATCGTCCGTATAGAAGCCCACAGCGTATTGCCCGGCTTGATGTCGTCATGCCCGTTCTGATCGACCAGCAGCTTGTAGGCGATCCAGAGCAGCAGAATTCCGCCGACCATGAGCAGCCAAGGAATGTCCAGCAGGTAGACGACGAGAATTGTAGCGATTGCCCGAATGCCGACAGCGCCGACGGTTCCCCAGATCACGGCGCTCTTCTGCTGATGGGTCGGCAGATTTCTGGCTGCCAGTCCGATGACAATCGCATTGTCGCCTGCAAGTATAAGGTCGATAAACACAATCGTGATCAATGCCGAAAGAAATTCAACGGATAGCAGTTCCATCGCGTGTCCCTTCCTTCCTCTTTGTACGTGCCTAGTTTATGCATACGCTTGTTGGCGTCCGACAATTCGTAAAGGATATGCGAACATAACTGGGAAGGCTCGGACATACAAGTTGGATAAGCGTATTTTTCGTTTGTGCAGACCAAATGCCGCGAATGGAGGAGGAGCAACTGGACAATCTGCTCGTATTTATCCAAATTGTGTTTATTAATGTGCTGCTAAGTGGGGATAATGCCATTGTAATAGCGCTTGCCAGCCAGCAGCTTCCGCATGCCCAGCGCCGCAGGGCGGTCTGGTGGGGAACTGCCGCAGCCGTACTGCTCCGCTGCCTGCTGACGCTTGTAGCAATAACGCTGCTTGAGGTTCCCTACCTTCAGGCTGCGGGAGCGGTGCTGCTATTCCTCATTGCAGTGAAGCTGGTCAAGGATTCCGCAGGGCGGAATGATGACGTCCATAATGTTCGCAAATCAGGCTCGCTCGTTGGCGCGATACGCACGATTGTGGCTGCTGACTTCGTGATGAGTCTTGACAATGTGCTGGCCATTGCCGCAGTAGCGGAGGGCGAGCCTGTCCTGATATTGCTTGGCATTGCGCTCAGCATACCGATGATTATTTGGGGCAGCCACCTGCTGGGCAATCTGCTTCACCGGTTTCCGATTCTCGTTTATTTGGGCGGAGGCTTGCTCGGTTATGCGGCCGGAGGCATGCTCGTGCATGATCCCGGATTGCTGAGATTGTGGCTTCAACCGTATTCGACGCTGCAGGATGCGATCCCGATCTTATGCATACCGCTCGTCATTATTGCCGCCCTTCTCCGTCCTCAGAGATGAAGGGCGGTATTTTTTTTGTGGAAATATTCGTTGGCACTGGTTTTTTGTCCGTCGTTCCTTTAAACTAGTAATGATAAAAAAGTGTCGAGAGAAGGGAATTTTCGCATGTCGAAAAACCAATATGCTGTCGGCTTATTGTTCCTGACGGTCGGCGCTGCCATTTTGCTTGGAAAGCTTGGCTTGTTTGCTTTCATAGGAACGAATTTCTGGCCGCTTTTCGTGCTTATTCCCGGTATTTTAATGCATGTGCTGTTTTTCGGCCGGTTGCTGCCTGCTTTTATGCTGATTCCAGGCGCAATTCTAACGATTAACGCCTTAATCTTTTTCTTCTGCATTGCATTCGGATGGAGCTATATGCCAGTCTTGTGGCCCTTTTTTATTTTGGGGGTTGCGCTTGGGCTGTATGAATATCATCTGTTTGAAATGTCACACCCGAAATTTCCGCTGACTGCCGCTGTCATACTTGCTTTAACTGCGGTATCCTTCTTTGTCATCATGGTATTCTGGGGTTGGGGAATGTACATCATTGCAGTAGGGCTTATCGTCGCAGGAGGGTGGCTGGTGAAGGCTGGAAGGCGCACCCGCTGGTGACCAAGCTTACAGGTTCAAAGGATCAGACAACAATAAAATAAGTGGAGTGGATAATTACAATGCAAGCCAGAGAAAATTTACGTAATATCGCAATCATTGCGCACGTTGACCACGGTAAAACAACGCTAGTAGACAAACTGCTGCAGCAATCCGGCACATACCGTGACAATGAAGCTGTTCAGGAGAGAGCGATGGACTCCAACGATCTGGAGCGGGAGCGCGGTATTACCATTTTGGCCAAGAACACAGCAATTACGTACAAGGATTATTTGATCAACATCGTGGATACGCCTGGACATGCTGATTTCGGCGGAGAAGTAGAACGGATCATGAAGATGGTTGACGGGGTGCTGCTGGTCGTCGATGCATTCGAAGGCTGTATGCCGCAAACCAAATTCGTACTTCGCAAGGCGCTTGAGCATCAGCTTACCCCGATCGTTGTATTGAACAAAATCGACCGTCCGAACGCGCGTCCATCCGAAGTGGTAGACGAGGTGCTGGATCTGTTCATCGAGCTTGGCGCTAATGATGAGCAGCTTGATTTCCCCGTTGTATACGCATCTGCTCTTATGGGCACATCCAGCTATGATCCTGACAAGCAGGACGCAGACATGCATGCGCTGTATGAAACGATTGTCAGCCATATCCCATCCCCGACAGAGAATGTGGACGCATCGCTGCAATTCCTTGTTACTCTTCTTGATTACAATGAATATATGGGCCGCATTGCGATCGGCCGCGTTAACCGCGGAATTATCCGTCAAGGCCAGAGCGTAGCTGTCATTACGCGTGAAGGTGCGACCAAGCAAGCGCGCATTGAGAAGCTGTTCGGATTCCAGGGTTTGAAGCGGGTTGAAGTTGAGCAGGCTGGAGCAGGCGATATTATTGCGATAGCAGGTATCCGCGAGATCAACATTGGAGAAACCATTGCCGATCCGGCCAACCCTGAAGCGCTGCCGGTTCTGAAGATCGATGAGCCGACACTGCAAATGACATTCCTCGTTAACAACAGTCCGTTCGCAGGACGCGAGGGCAAGTGGGTAACCTCCCGGAAGCTGCGCGAGCGTCTGTTCAAGGAGCTTGAAACGGATGTTGCTCTGCGCGTTGATGAAACGGATAGCCCGGATGCGTTCATCGTCTCAGGACGCGGTGAGCTACACCTTAGTATCCTGATTGAGAATATGCGCCGCGAAGGCTTCGAGCTTCAAGTTTCCAAGCCTGAGGTTATTATTAAAGTAGAAGATGGCGTCAAGCTGGAGCCATACGAGCGGCTGCTGATCGACGTGCCGGAAGAGAGCACGGGTTCGGTTATGGAAAGTCTCGGTTCGCGCAAAGCCGAGATGGTCAATATGATCAACAACGGAACAGGCCAAGTCCGCCTGGAGTTTATTATTCCGGCTCGGGGCTTGATTGGCTATCGCACGCAATTCCTGACGCTTACCCGCGGTTATGGCATTATGAACCATGCGTTCGACAAATACGGCCCGCTTGCAGGCGCTTCCGTCGGCGGCCGTCACCAAGGCGTGCTCGTGGCGAGCGAGAACGGCACATCTACCTTCTACGGTATGCTGGGGGTAGAGGACCGCGGCATTCTGTTCCTTGAGCCAGGCGTAGAGATTTATGAAGGCATGCTTGTCGGCGAGCACAATCGCGATAGCGATATTATCGTCAACATTTGTAAGGAGAAGCAGCTTACGAACGTTCGCTCTGCATCGAAGGATGACACTGTTCGTCTGAAAACGCCGATCCTGTTCTCCCTGGAGCAAGCGCTGGAGTATTTGAATGATGATGAATATTGCGAAATTACCCCAAAATCGATCCGTTTGCGCAAGAAGCTGCTCAATAAGAGCGAGCGTGAGCGTGCGGATAAACAACGCAAGCAGGCCGCTCAATCGGGCGTTTAAGCTGTTTGAAGCAACGAAGGGAGGATGAACAAGGTGCAGGATTGGTTTCAGGCCCACCCCATCATCTCGTATATTTTGATCCTATGCTTGACGATGTATATCTTCAATGCGGTATTCCGCGTACAGCGGCTGCCGCTTATTAAAGAAATATTGGTACACCTTGTTATGGCTGTTGGCGCATTCGTGCTGTTCGTGCTGCAGATCGACAAGCTGCCGATCATCCAGTGCATGTCCGTCGCCGTAGCGATGATGCTCATGCTGCGCGGCCGCCAGATCTACGACAAGTGGAAGGGCAGAGGGAAAAACACGAAAACGACGTAATCAATCCCGCTCCGGGTCGGAGGGTTCTTACGATCGCTGTTAAAGCCCGATTTCTTCATTGTAGAAGTAATTAAAGGTTGAAATCGGGCTTTAAAGGCGAGCACTGCCGTTTCTCCAGAATCCCTCCGACCCTCCGCTTTGTTCGTGCGTATGCTCAAACTTTAAGACTGTAAAGTTTGATGTTGTTTTTTTGTGTGTAAGAGGGTATGACGCTATAGGAGCCAAGCGGAGCGGGCGGAATCGTTCTGGAGAAGCGAAGCGTTCGCCTTTGTCCCTGGATTTCAACTGCTGAAGCAGTTATGGAATGAAGAAATCCAGGGACAACAGCGATCGGAAGAACGATCCGCACGCGCAGCGGGGCTCTTAAATACCGGAGTATGTCTCGAGGAGATGGCGCATGCGGCTTGATGATGCATTGTTCAACTGGCTTCAGATTCAAATTGTAGCAGAGGCAAGGCCTGATGACGGTGCCGCCATTGATACCCGTGATTTCTTTCTGCAGATATTAACAGAGGATCATGGTCTTGCGAATGTAGCGGTAGATAAGGTAGACGATACGATGATATATGTCCGCTACGAACGGGAAGGGCGCAGCAAAGTACAGATGTTCCCGCGCGAAGCGGGTGAACAGCTGCTCAGCGACATTGACGCGAACCCGAAATATAATTGACAAAAGGTGAATGTGATGAGCAACAACTCTTCTTTGCCGCCAAGATCCGCGTCACGTAGCTCCAAGGGAACAAGTGGTTCGGGCAAGGCACCTAAGAAGCCGTCCCGCTGGTTCCGGCGAATTATGGTGTTCTTTCTTCTGCTGCTAGTAGGTGTCGCCGGATATCTTGGATACTTGTACAAGGAGTCCAAGGATGCTCTGCAGGTTATAACATCAGATGCCGATCCGGAGATTGTCATACCCGAAGATCAGTCGGTTAAGGTGAAAGGAGTAACCTTCCTGCTGATGGGCATTGATACGAGGAAAGAAACCGGAAGTTTGAATACGGATGTTATGATGGTTGCATCATTCAATCCCAACACGAAGACGGCAACGATTGTATCCATTCCACGAGATTCCAAGATCGAGCTGGATGGCTACAACAGCCGCAAGGCCAATGCTTATTACGCAAACTTCCTGGCTAGTGCGAAGAAGGATGGACTAAACAAGAAAGCGGCCGAGCAGAAGGCGAAGCAGGATCTGCGCAAAATGTTCGGCAAATACTTCGATATTCCGATCGATTATACAGCCACCATTAATTTCCAAGGGTTTGTCGATGTTGTCGACGCGCTTGGCGGGGTTGAAGTGGATGTTGATATGAACATGCGCTATGTTGATAACGCGGATGGTACGAATATTAATTTGACCAAGGGCCGCCATACACTTGGCGGAGACGATGCGCTGGATTTTGTCCGCTACCGCAAATCGAATGACGGACGCAACATGTCCAGCGACTTCGACCGGAACAAGCGGCAAAGCCAAGTGATCGGCGCGATAGCCGATGAGCTTAAGTCAGTTTCCAGCGTTACGAATATTTTCAATGTTCTTGAAGCGGTGGGCAACAATATGCGGATGGATATTCCGGCTAGCGAAGTTGAGAATATGCTGATTACCTATTTCCGAATGAGCCGCAGCGACATTACCTTTATTCCGCTGGAGGGCACTTGGAGAAGCCCTTATGTCAGACTGGATGAAGACAAGCTGCAGGCTGCCAAAGCTGCGCTTCAAGCAAAACTGGCGGAATGACCTGTGGTCGATTGGCATCGGCTATGATATAATGAAGCCATCGGAGCATTCATAACCATGTACACGAGGAGGTCAGCGAATGACCGAAGTCGTCACGACACTATCCGAAGAAGTATTCAATCAACTGCAGAAGGAACCGTTCGTGCTCCTGCATACGATCGATGCAGATAGTGGCTCGCCAACGTCGAGTGCTATTTCGTGGATTTATGCGCCGAATGACTCTACGCTCCGCTTCGCGATTGACGGCCGTTCACGGCTAAGCGCGAACATGACAGCGAATGCAGCAGTGAGTGTTACCGTATTTGCGCCGTCTGCTGTCCAGACCGTATACGGCAAGGCAAAGCTCGTTACAGATGCGCTTGAGGATGTGCCTTTCAAGCTTGTATGCTTCGACATCGAGATTGAAGTGATCCGCGATGCGATGTTCTACGGAGCACGCTTGTCCTCACTGCCCCAGTATGAGAAGACTTATGACTTGAGAGCCGCTGAGAAACTGGACGGGCAAGTATTTGCCGCCATGAAGAAAGCCTAGTGAATATTCACTAGGCTTTTTGTGTTCTTATGAGGGATCTCGCCTTTACAAAGATTTATTAATCTTCGTTCCGGTTCGTGTATCAGGCTCCGTGTTTCTTGGTTTCGTGTCTCTTGGCATCTGCGGCACAATGCGGCCGATAATGTCAGCCAACTCTTCCGCGAAGCCGGCAATAGGCCGTCCGCGCTGGAAATCATTGCGCATCTCACGCAGCCGGTTGGACAAATCAATATCGGCTGTAACAACTGCATTAATACCATATTTATCTTTGCGGAATGCTTCAGCAACGGCATATTTAATCGTACCGACTTCAGCGCGCTCCAGCTTGCCGTCAACATTAATGCCTACAATTGCCGTGTTCTGGAACACGACGCAATGAGCGCTCTTGACGCCGGGAACATGCTTGGCTAACGATTCCAAATGCGCCGCGACTTTTTTGGGATTGCTGATGACTTCTTTACGCGGGGCCGTTTGCTGGGCACGCACACGTTGATCATTCTGTGGAGAGGGTGATGTCTCATTGCGAGCGACGGTACCGCAGCCTGTCGCCAGCAAGCAAAGGACAACCGCCGATACTAGCCACCTACACATTTGGGCCACCTGACCTTTCCTTTTCGCATTTCATCTGTTCGAGCATAGTTTGCCCCAAGCAGAGCTCACTATGTATGCCTTTAGAAGGAAATTCCACCGCCAGGAGGGATCGCGATGAAGAAAATATTCGTACTCGATACTAATGTGCTCCTACATGATCCGCAAGCAATGACTGCATTTGACGATAATGAGGTTGTAATCCCCGCGGTGGTGCTGGAAGAAATTGATTCGAAGAAAAGGTTAGCCGACGAACTGGGCCGCAATGCGCGCTCTGTTTCCAGACTGCTTGATCATATGCGTGAGAATGGCCGACTTCATGAAGGTATCGAGCTTGATAATGGCGGACTGCTCAAGGTAGAGCTTAACCATCGGAGCTTCGTTCGGCTGCAGGAAATGTTTGGCGAGATGTCCAATGACAACCGGATTCTGGCCGTTGCCCTGAATTACCATCTTGAGGAGCAGGAGAAAGAAGCGCCCAGACCTGTCGTAATTGTAAGCAAGGATGTTCTCGTCCGGATTAAAGCGGATGTGCTCGGCTTGAGTGCGCAGGACTACTTGTCCGACCGGGCTGTTATGCCATCGGAAGTGTATGCCGGTTATTTGACACTGTTTGTTCATCCATCCACCATCGATGAATTTTATACGTACCGTTTCCTGACGATCAAAAGCATGAATCTTGCGACAAGATTGCATCCCAACGAATTTGTCATTCTGCGCGATGAGATGGGAACGTCCAAATCAGCCTTGCTCAAGGTGAGTCAGGATGGCGCGAGGCTGGAGCCGCTTTTTTTGAGCAATGACCCCATCTGGGGGATAACAGCCCGCAACGCGCAGCAGCGAATGGCGCTGGAGCTGCTTCTGAATGACGATATTCCGCTGGTGACGCTCACGGGCAAGGCGGGAACGGGCAAGACACTGCTGGCGCTTGCCGCAGGTCTGATGAAGGTTGAGGATGAGCACAAGTATAAAAAGCTGCTTATTGCACGGCCGGTCGTTCCTATGGGGAAGGATATCGGGTATTTGCCGGGGGAGAAGGAAGAGAAGCTCAGGCCTTGGATGCAGCCGATCTATGATAATTTGGAGTTTCTGTTCGATACGAAGAAATCCGGCGATATTGACAAAATATTAATGGGACTGGGCAGCATTCAGGTGGAGGCGCTCACGTACATTCGCGGCCGCTCTATACCAGGACAATTCATTATTATTGATGAGGCGCAGAACCTGACGCGGCATGAAGTGAAGACAATTGTCTCCAGGGTCGGGGAAGGCAGCAAAATCGTGCTGATGGGAGATCCCGAGCAGATTGACCATCCGTATCTGGACGCGATCAGCAACGGTCTTACGCATATTGTGGAGCGCTTCAAGCAGGAGGGGATAAGCGGCCACATGACGCTGGAGAAGGGCGAGCGTTCCAAGCTCGCACAACTGGCAGCGGATTTGCTATAGTCGGTGCTAAGCCGCCTGAGCTTGGCTTACAGCAGCTGCGCCCATTTGCATTGATAGGCACGGGCAATGCCCTCTATAAGCTCGATCTGATGACGGTCAATAGCGATCAGCTGTTGGCCGTTTTCTTGTGCTCTTGCGATAGCATGCTCCTCGGTCTGAAGAAGAGCGGATTCCAGCTCAGAGTGTGCGCCCGACGCGGATAAAGCAACAAGGGCGACAAGGCCAAGGTCAAGATAATGATTGCCTAGCCGGGTATGCAGGCCATAATCTGTGAAAAGACGGTCGTTCAGCTCCCAGGATGAATCTTCCAATGCGATCCACAGGGCTCTTTCGCAATCGACACGATAGCGCTGGACGAATGCCTCGACTGCGTCCGCGTCAGCGGCGCTCTGCACGAACAGAACTGTTTTGTCGCGATCAACAATGGTTACAGTATCTGCGATTCCTTTTATAATTTGCGCATAATAGCCCGGCAGCTTGTCCTCCGGCAAGTGCAGCTCAATGCTGTGCAGGGGTTGCATCTGCATTGTTGTCATCACCTCTTTCATGTGATCTGATTCTCATTATGACGGAAGAACATGCGGGAATCAATTGGACTGCCCAATTGACAGGCGACAAGAAAGCGCTTTGTTGATACAATGGATAATAGGTCAAAAGTTGGAAAGGAAGGGGAAGGTGGCTCGCAGAATATACTTGTTAATGATGCTTGGCCTGTTCACGATCTGCGGCTTGCTGCTTGTCCAGGTGCTGGGCCAATCAGGGGCATCGGTTATTGATATGGAAGATGCTCCGAGAGGGATTGAGCCTCAGATGATGGCCGGTGCTGTCGAAGCTGCCTCTCCAATCCGTGTCGCCGTTGCTATGGATAAGAGTGAATTTCAATATTGGGTGGAAGTAAATGATAGGATCGGGGAGGAATATCCTGATCTGCAGGTCACAATGACCAACTTCAATGAAGATGAAGCGAATGACGCTTGGGTGAAGTCGTCCCAGATCGGCGAGGCTTTTGATATTATATTGCTTGATAATCATCTGGTCAGAGAGTTTGCTGTGCAGGGCTATCTGCTGCCTGCAGATGATATCTATGCCAGGGATTCGCTTGAAGATCAATTGAAAGCGCTAACAGATCCGCTTCGCTGGAATGGCTCCATCTGGGGCATTCCGGCTGATTCCGATCCGATGATTATCGCCTGGAGCAGAGAGCTGCTGCGAGATACACTTCAGGAGCCGCCAGCAACATGGGAGAGCTTTATTGACCTGGTCAATGAATTGCGCTTATCCAATCCGTCCTTGAAAGGGGTTAATGTGCTGCCCAATGATGCGAAGCAGATGACGGGGTGGCTAGGGTCGTTCAAGGGGTCGATCGAAGCCGCGGCCAATCTGTCGAACTTCAATGATGCGATGAAGCATCAAATCCAGTACACGCTGACAGAAGCCTCCACATTGGATCCGGAGAATCAGATGTATGAGTTAATCAGGGAGGTCAAGAACGGCAATATCTTCTCAGTGGTGATGCCCTGGTCGCAGTATAAGCGGATATCCCGCGAGGAGCCTCATTTGTTAAGTGTGGGCTTCGCCACAGCTCCCATTGCATGGAATGGGGGAAGAAGCTTCGTCGTTACATCCGAATCAAGCCAGCTGCAGCGAGCGCGGCAATGGATCAATATGATGACATCGTCTTCGCGCCAGATGGAAAGGTATACTGAGATAGGCAAGCTGCCTGCGCGAAATTCAGTTTACGCGAAGCAGTATGCCTCCGAACCAATTGTCAGCCGCCCGCCTAACTGGATGGTGGAGCCGCTGCAGAAGCCTGTATATATTCCCGATCCGAGGTGGTCGGAACGATGGAACAGTTGGGTGAATCTCTGGCACAGTCCCAAGCTTGCGCTCACGGAATTGGAGCAAGCGGAATATATCATCAGGGAGTGGAATGGGGCTGGGGGCAAGTAAGCGCTCCAGCGCTCTCTTGATGCGCCGTTATAGACTAATGGAGAGCTTGACAATAAGCTTGCCGTCCTCGATCTCCACAGATCTGGTCTTCAGAAATGTGACAATCTTCCCGGGATAGAAGCCGAGATCGAATTCTTCCTCCAACGATTGTCTAGTTGTGTCAGGCAGAGAGAGTCCGTTGAATATAAGCTCGTCAACATGGAAGCGGAGCCCGTTCACCGGTTCATTCTCTACGGTATAATGTCCGGATAGAGTTACTTCCAGCCCATCGCGCACACCGGTGACTGTAACCGTTTCTTTCTTGAACTGGAACGCGAAGTTGTTGAACAGCTCATTTTGTTCCCGCAAAAATGCATTAAGCTGAGCTTCTTCTATGGTCAGCGTATAATTAAAGCCATCGATCTCAAGCATTTCTTTATTGCCCTGAATCCAGCCAGGCATCTCTCTCATAGCGCTGGCAAGAGCCTTGAAGTAGCGTTTCACTTCATAGAGGCCGACATTGTGCCAGTAATTAGTGAGCTCATCGATCATAAGCCTAAGGCTGTCTTCATCGGAACGTCCGCCAAGCCGATTGTCAACATCCTGCTGCAGGGCCAGCACTCTTAGGCGCTGCGCCTTTAGCCGCTTATCGACCTCGGCCAGCTGGCGGGATTGGTCGTCAAGTCCTTTGATCGATTTTTTTAATTCCCGGTATTGCTTCGAATAGTCGTTCAATGTATGGTGGTCATTAGAGAAGATGACATTGACATAGTCCAGTGAAGCGAGAAGGTCTGCCAATGAACGGGAGGAGAGAAGGGCTGTTAACAAGACGTCCCGTTCACCGGTATAGTAGGAGCGAAGAATACGTCCGGCATCCTCGCGGTGCGCGGCAATCCGTAGCTCATGCCGACGCAGTTCATCGCCCGATTGCTTGATTCGGCTTGTGAGGATTTGCTGCTGCTGCGCGATGCGCGAGATCTCTTTGTCCAGCTCGACAAGAGACAGGCTTTTCTCAAGTATAGTCCGTACTTCTTCATCCCCTGGCGATACGGCGAGCACGGGAAAGACGGTCAGCCATACGGCTAATGCGATTGCCGCATAGGCAGCCCACCGGCGGCGAATCCTACCCCTCACAAACGTCTCCCCCTTCTTGTCCAATTGTATGTACGACTATATGCTGTCAATCCATCTATTATATCTTGAAAAGGAATTTTTGTCCTTGCAGCGGGAGGTGCGGACCGTCAATGAGTAGTTCAGAGCTGCTGGCAGGCCGGATCCGGGAGCGAATAAATCGCTCCGGTATTCAAGGCTGGTATGTTGACTCAAGGGGAACCAGGAGGGAACAGGTTCCGTGTCTGTCCTTTCATGATTATATGGCGATGTGTCTATATGATAATGAGAGCGGTTATTACCGCACAGGTGCTGTGCGGATCGGCAAATCAGGTGATTTCTACACCAGTTCCGGCATTGGAAGTGTGATGGGAGAGAAGCTGGCCGCTTATATCGCCTCCCTTATGGAACGATACGATGGCTGTGGCGATCTGGCGGAATGGGGAGCAGGAACAGGAAGGCTGTCTCAGCAAATACTAGCCGCCTGGCGCCAAAGGGGCATCTCGTGGAAGAATATGACCTTCACGCTTGTAGACGGCAATCCGGTTCATTTGGAAGAGGCCATGAGGACGCTTCATCCAGAAGCGATTGCCAATGACATCGTTCAGCTTCGATATATGAACCCTCAGGAGGCGGAAGCCTGTAATTGGCGCGGCAAACCGCTTATTCTGTATGCGAACGAGCTGCTTGATGCGTTTCCGGTTCATCGGGTGGTCATGAAGGCGGGACGGCTCTGGGAGCTTGGCGTCAGTTGGGTTGCGGAGGATCATAAGGCCGGATTCCGTTATGTGCAGATGCCGCTTTCAACAGACCGGATTGTTCATTCGCTGCAAGAGGACGGTATTGTGCTGAAGGAAGGACAGGAGCTGGATGTTAACCTGGCTGCTGAGAAATGGATCGCGGACATGGGCAGTATGATCGATGGGGGAGCCATCATTCTGATTGACTACGGACATACCGCCGAGGAGCTTGCCGCCTCTCACCGGATGCGAGGCACGTTGATGTGCTATCGGAACCATATTGCACATGATGATCCGTTTGTCTCTGTCGGAGAACAGGATATAACCGCACATGTGAATTTCACTGCCTGTGAACGGGCAGCCGCAGTGGCGGGATGGAAGGTTCGATATTATGGTACGCAGAAGCAGTTTCTCATTGATCAGGGGGTGCTTGAGGATCTGATGGATCATGACGGCCGCAATCCGTTCAGCGAGATTGCAAGGCGCAACAGAGCCATTCGTCAGCTGCTGCTAGGAGGGGAAATGAGCGAGACGTTCAAAGTTATGGTACTGGTCAGATGATAGATGAATATGGAAAAAGGGCTGTTTCAGGTAGCTTGTCCCCTGAAACAGCCCTTTGTGTGTGTTTGGCTGTAATATGCGGTATTAGAATGGGTTGCCCATTACAAACACGGACCAATACGTGAAGCCAACAAATGATAACACCATATAACCCCAGAACATTAGGATGTAGGTTCTTTCGGAAAAGTTCAAATACCCTAACAATACAAATGCAACTGTCTGGGCAAAGAACAAAAGCGCCATCTCAGTCATTCCACCAGCAAATGACATCAGAGCAATAACTAGCGTCCAAAAGCCGAGCACCCGAAACATGCGTGCCATGGTTTCATCCCCCTTCTTCAGTTTCGACCCGATTACTATTGCCAATTATAACGTTTAAGGTAACGACTGTAAACCCGCCAAACGTGACGAAATGACAAACTTTTTGACGACTTCCAGAGCCATATTTCAAGTTTGCATCAATTGTCATCAAATCATGTATGAGCCTTTAAAAAAATGGATATACAAATTAGTATCCGATAGATTCTATGAACTCTACCAAGGGCATAGAGATAAAGTAAGCGCCTAATGTTGGGAGGTTTTGGTTGCATGACAGCAGTCAGACAAGATGCGTGGAGCCCGGATGATGATCTCATCCTAGCGGAAGTAACGCTTCGCCATATTCGGGAAGGCAGCACACAGCTCGCCGCTTTCGAAGAGGTAGGAGAGAGGATCGCCCGGACTTCCGCCGCATGCGGATTTCGCTGGAACAGCTGTGTCCGCAAGCGTTATGAAGATGCCATACAAATTGCAAAGCAGCAGCGACAGAAACGGAATTATATGAAGAAACAAGCGTATGTCGCAGCTCCGCATGTGTCATCGGTCGGTACGATTGATACAGATGAGCGGACCTACAAGAACGAACCTGTAACGGAAGAATCATTCTCCATCGATACAGTCATTCGTTTCCTGCGTCAATGGAAGGGTACTTCTCAGGACTTGTATAGGCAAATTAAGACATTGGAACGCGAGCTTCGCGACAGGGAAGAGGAATTGTACGCATTGCGGGAACAGAATGCGAAGCTGTCATTAGAGGTCAATAGTGTCCAAACTGATTATCGTACTGTGAATGATGACTACAAGACACTCATTCAAATTATGGATCGTGCGCGCAGATTGACTGTATTGACGGAAGAGGACGAGGCGAAGCCCCGATTCAAGATGGATGCTAACGGCAATCTGGAGCGCATTGAGTAAAGCAAGCCTGCGTTTCACATGAAAGCCCCGCTGATGGGTCAGCGGGGCTTTCATATGTTTGGCGGTAATTATCTGTTGCGGAGCTCGAAGAGAGGACTGTAATCTGGTAACATGGGGCTGATAGCGATAGTTGAGGAGACGATGAAGCGGTGCGGATATGGATAGTAGGAGCAGGTGCAATCGGATTGCTGTACGGCTCCAGACTTGCGCAATCCTCTGTGAAGGTGACATTGCTGACGGGTTCAGCTGCACAAGCGGCGGCGCTTGCAGCGGGCGGGATAACAATTGAAGAGTACGGCACGGGAGCAGCAGCAAGGGCAGCTGTAGATGCAGCGCCGCTTGCCGGGGCGCATGCCATAGCAGGGCCGCGGGATTGGATATGGCTAACCGTCAAGCAGCCGCATCTGACCGATGATTTGGCAGCATCGCTTGCAGCGCTTTGTTCCGGCGGAGCGTCGTTGTTATGCTTGCAGAACGGTGTAGGCCATATGGAAAAGCTGCGTGAAGCCATTCCGGAACGGCAGCTGTATGCTGCTATATCAACGGAGGGGGCGCTTAGGCTGGATGAAGTGACTGTCAGACATACCGGCCTGGGGTCGCTCACATTCGGACGATGGGGGGATCTTGCCAGCGACGATGTTACAATCTCCGGGCAGGACGGCTCGCAAAAAATGTTGTTGGATATACTCGAAGCGGCAGGAATTGAAGGGTCGATGTCGAATGACATGAATAATCGCATCTACCATAAATTGCTGGTTAATGCCGTTATTAATCCATTAACTGCAATCTATGGTGTAACGAACGGAGAATTGCCGGACAATGATAGCAGGAAACGGCTGATGATTGCGCTTCATGCTGAAAGTGAAGCCGTTCTATCCGCTGCCGGCATGAGCGGGGATGGGGATGCCTGGGAGCGGCTGATGACCGTCTGCCGGCGGACGGCAAGCAATGAATCCTCCATGCTCAGGGATGTAAAGGCAGGCCGAATGACCGAAATTGATTGGATCAATGGAGGAGTCGCCGCGATTGCCCGTCAATACGGTCTCACAACACCGCTAAACGACGCTATAATTACTATTGTAAAAACGCTGGCAATGAACTGATTCGAAGGAGGTGCGGACCGTTATGCAAATGATTATGGAAAGCATCAAACATGTCTATGCATTTCTGGCCGTCATCCCGATCGTTCCTTTTCTCCTTATTTATTTTGGATACGGGGCCTATACCGGAGATCGCAAGAAAGCATTCCGGATAGCGATGGATGTGACGACAGCTCTTCTGATCGGCTGTGTCGCAGTGCTGTTCAACCGGATATTCAACAGCTCGTTCGGGCTGTACGGCATTCTTCTTATTATGCTGCTGGGCGGGGGATTGCTTGGCAATGTGCAGTACCGCTCCAAGGGCAATGTTGATATGAAGCGTGTTATGCGGGCGGTTTGGCGGCTTGGTTTTTTTCTGATGAGTGTCTGCTATCTGCTTCTCATGTGTATCGGAATTGGCAAAAGCCTGTTTACAGTTTAGAAGGTCTGTGCCGATAGCTGCTTGCCTCCCTGTACGGGAGGTGATTTTTTTTGACGGTATGCCTCTCGTTGTGTACAATCATTATCAGACTCGGAAAGATAGAGAGGTTGAGGCTGTCCATGGAAACCGCATCGGTTCAGTTGCCAATGGCCCAGTCATTAACGGAGGCTTACATAAAGCGGTCCGACCCGCAGGTGGAGTCGATATTCGGCAGCCATCCCGCAGAGGAATCGGATTGGAAGCGCCGGTTTCAGTGGCTGAGAGAGCAATCCATTCACCGTGTTGCGCCAGAGAAACTAGCCCATATGCTTATGGGATACAATAAACAATTCAATGCAAGCGATGGGGCAGAAGCCGGCATTAAGGCAATTGCAGCCGGAGCTCCGGTTATTGTCGGCGGACAGCAGGCCGGACTTTGGACAGGGCCGCTTCTGGTTATACATAAAGCAGTATCCATTATTCGCGCCGCCAGGGAGGCGTCGCGCATGCTGGAAGTGCCTGTTGTGCCTGTGTTCTGGGTCGCCGGAGAAGATCATGATTGGGAGGAAGCCAGTCATGCGCTGATCCTTACCCGTGAGGATGGGATCGAACGAATCGCGCTGGAACGTCCTGGCGGCGCCCGCAGATCTGTGAGCCAAACGCGTTTGACGCAGGAGGCGATGGCTGCAGCTGTAGAGCAGCTCAGTGCTGCGCTGGAGGATTCGGCGTATAAGCGGGAGCTGATCGAGCGGCTGACCCTCTATGCGGGTCAATCCGCATCGTTATCCGATTGGTTCGCGCATATGATGGGGTGGCTGTTCGGCGATCAAGGGCTTGTGCTGATGGATGCCGATCATCCCGAGCTGAGACGGCTGGAAGCTCCGATGTTCAAGGCGCTCATTGAGCGGAATGACGAACTGGAGGACGCATACCGCCGAGGGGCGGAGGCTGTTGAGGATTTAGGTTATCCGCTGCAGGCCGAGGTCGCGCCTGGCGGAGCGAATCTATTTATATATCGAAGAGAGCAGGATGGACCGGAACGCAATATCGAGGGTGAGCGGACATTGCTGTTCAAGCGGGATGGCTGCTTCGAGAACCGCAGAGGGACTCTCTCGTGGACGAAGGATGAGATGCTTGCCATAGCAGCAGAAGCGCCAGAGAGACTAAGCAACAATGTGCTGACGCGGCCGCTTATGCAGGATTATGTGCTGCCAGTTCTCGGGACGGTGCTTGGCCCCGGAGAGATTGCATACTGGGCGCTAACTGCGGAGGCATTCCGCACGTTGGATATGCAGATGCCGATTGTTGTGCCACGCATGTCATTCACCTTAGTCGAAGGTGCAATTGCCAAACATATGATGAAGTACGGCTTGACGTTCGAGGATGTGGCCTTCCGGTTCCAGGCGCGCAGAGCGGACTGGCTGAAGAAGCAGGATGAATTCCATATCGAGCGCCATTTCGCAGAGGTGAAGAAGCAGTTTGCCGACCTTTACGAACCACTGCTAGAAATGGTATCATCTGTGCAGGCAGGATTGTCTAATCTTGGCGAAAGTAACAAGGGGAGAATCATCGATCAAATTTCTTTTCTCGAAGCTCATACGAAGGAAGCCCATGCTATTCGGTTCACTGCAGGCCTCAAGCAGCTGGACCGTATTGCGCTGTCGCTCTGGCCGGAGGGCAAGCCGCAAGAGAGAACGATCAATGCAGCGGTATATTTGAGCCGGTATGGCAGAGCTTGGCTGCAGCGGCTGCTGGAAGCTCCCTTCGAGATTAGCGGAGGCCATCTTTTAATTTATTTGTAGAAAGGTTGTTGAATAATGAGCGTTAATGCCAAAGAAACAAGTATTGTGACCGATCTGGCGCTTGCACCGGAAGGCCATCTGAAGATTGAATGGGTTGCGGCTCACATGCCGGTTCTGAACCGGATCCGTGAGCAATTTGAGCAGGAGCAGCCGTTCAAAGGGTTGAAAGTGGCGATCTCGCTTCACTTGGAAGCCAAAACCGCTTATCTCGCCAAAGTCGTGAAGGCTGGCGGCGCGGAAGTTACTATTACGGGAAGCAACCCGCTCTCGACACAAGATGATGTGTGTGCTGCGCTTGTTGAGGATGGCATTACGGTATTTGCGAAGTATAATCCAGAGCCGAAAGAGTACAAAGAGCTTCTGATCAAGACGCTGGAAACGAAGCCGGATCTTATTATTGATGATGGCGGCGATCTGATCTCGATTCTGCATGCGGAGCGTCAGGATCTGATGGCTCAGGTGCGCGGCGGAGCTGAAGAGACGACGACAGGCATTCTTCGTCTGAAAGCGATGGAGAAGGATGGCGAGCTTAAATTCCCGATGGTCGCTGTTAACGATGCATTCTGCAAGTACTTGTTCGACAATCGTTATGGAACAGGACAATCCGTATGGGATGGCATTAACCGCACGACGAATCTGGTTGCAGCGGGCAAAACCGTTGTTGTTGTCGGCTACGGCTGGTGCGGCAAAGGCGTTGCAATGCGCGCCAAAGGGCTCGGAGCGAACGTCATCGTAACGGAAATTGACGGAATTAGAGCGGTTGAAGCTTACATGGATGGCTATACGGTGCTGCCGATGATCGAAGCTGCCAAAGTAGGCGACATCTTCGTAACGGTAACTGGCAATCGCGATGTCATTCGCGGTGAGCATTATGAAGTGATGAAGAATGGCGCGATCCTCTCCAATGCAGGACACTTCGATATCGAAGTGAACAAGCCGGAGCTTGATGCGCTGACGGCGAGCAAGCGTGTCGTGCGCCGCAACATCGAGGAGTATAAGCTGAAGGACGGCCGCAGCATCTACCTGCTGGCAGAAGGACGACTGGTCAATCTGGCTGCTGGAGACGGACATCCGGCTGAGATTATGGATATGACCTTCGCGCTTCAAGCAATGTCGCTCAAATATGTGAACGACAATTATAAGGCGCTTGGCGGTACGGTTGTTAATGTTCCTTATGAACTTGACGAGCAGGTGGCGCGCTTCAAGCTGGAATCGCTCGGCATTGGAATTGACAGCCTGACTGAAGAGCAGAAAACCTACCTGGAGAGCTGGGCAGAGCATTAAAAGCGACAGCACTCGTTAAGATCAAAGAGGCCGTTTGGGCTGAATTCATCCGAATTCATTGCCTGAACGGCTTTTTTTGTTGCAACATCTTCCATACGACAAGCGTCTAGTGGATATCATTAGCATCATACACAGATAAAGGGGGCACTAACAATGAGCAACTATCGCAGAGAAAAAGAATGGATCAGGATGATTGTTGTCATCGCTGTCACGGCTATGTTGATCGTGCTGGCAGGCTGCGGCGGAAACGAGAACAATGCAAGCAGCATGGAGAACAGCAAGGCAAGCGGCCAGAGCAGTGATGCAATGATGCAAAGTGAAAGCGTCTCTACAAGCTCGGCTAATGTTGGAGCTTCTCAGGAAGCGGAAGCTGCTTCCACTGAGCAGGTTGCCTCCGACAAAGCCCTTGCAGTTGGGGGCGGAGGACAGCAGAGCGGAGGAGACCCGGCAGCCGGCGCTCCAAGCAGCTATGATCGCAAGCTCATTTACAAAGCGAATGTGAGCATGGAGGTGGAGGACTATGCCAAAGCGCAAACCGCATTGAAAAATTTGATCCACCTGTCCGGCGGCTATACGCTTGGCTTCACAGATGAAAAGACGGCGTATGAGCGGGGAGGCACGCACACGATCAAAATCCCCTCCGCCGGATTTATGCCTTTCCTGGAGCAGTTGGAGAAGGTCGCGCATTTGGATTATCAGAGCAGCATGAATGGTACAGATGTCACAGAGGAATATGTGGATCTGGAATCACGGCTGAAAGCCCGTCAAGTTGTGGAGGCAAGACTGATAGCCTTTATGGAGAAAGCGACGAAGGCGGACGATCTGGTCAGATTCTCTACAGAGCTTGGGAATGTGCAGCTGGAGATTGAACAGATCAAAGGAAGAAAGCGTTATCTGGATCAGAACGTCGCCTACTCCACGGTTGAATTGCGGATTTACCAGCAACTGAAGCCGGATGCAGCAACGAAAACGAAGGAAGAGGAGCAGGAAGGCTTCTTGCAAAGAGTCGGCAATGCGCTGAAGGGCAGCGGGAATTTTGTATATGAATTTATTCAAGGTCTTGTCGTCGTCATTGCCGCAGCGCTGCCTGTACTGATCATGCTTGCAATAATAGCTGTTCCGGGGTACTTGATCTATCGCCGCAATCGGAATCGATTCAGAAGCAGCGGAGCTGCTGCGAGCAAGGGCGGTTACGGGATGAAGATAGATACGGGAACGGGCGGCAATACGGGAGCAGATGAAGGGAAGGGGAATCATTCAGCGCCTGAGGATGCGCCGCAAGAGAAATAATGGTGGATTGCAATCATGCAATTGAAATCATGTAATTGCAATCATGCTGGATTAAAATAGAGAGCTGTATCACCGCCGCTAGTAGTGGAGGGGATGCTGCTCTCTTTTTTGATATGAAGTGATGGGGATGTCAATGAATTTGCGGGCGTCTGGCAGCACGCTGCAGGGCGAAGCGAATAGCGGTTTGCTTGGCAAGTGCCCTCCGCTCCTCCTCGCTGCCGCCAACAAACAGCGGTGACTGATAGAGATCGACGAGGGCGTCTTCGCTTGCGGCCGCCGCATCCCTGTCATTACCCAGCAAATAGTGTGCGACCTGATAGCATAGCTGCTCAAAAGGGCGCAATTGTTCGATTATGTAGTCAGCAGTAGCATTCATGGCGTCTATCGTTATCTCCTTTACAGCGTGCTATCCCCAAAGGAACTGAATTTCCAATGATCGCACAGATGTGGAGCGGTAAAATACGATCAATCAGGCAGGATATGTCTAGCTTACACGAACTGGGAACCGAAAAAGTTTCAAAAGTGTAACAAGTTTAATCTCATAAATTATTTTTAAATTATGGCTGGGAAAGCAGGATTTCTGATCCTTGTGGCGAATAGTTCAACTCTAGTGGTGAAAAGTGGGGCTAAGTGGTGGATTAGGGGGAAGGAGTGGAGCGGCCTAATGTTTATGGGAGAGCATCAGCACAGTATAGACGACAAAGGCCGCATCATTATCCCAGCCAAATTCCGCGACAGCCTGGGTGAGCAGTTCATCGTTACCCGGGGCCTTGACAACTGCTTGTTCGTATACCCTATGAGCGAATGGAGCGTGCTTGAGCAGAAACTCAAAGCATTGCCGCTTATGAAGTCGGATGCGCGGGCGTTCTCCCGGTTCTTCTTCTCGGGCGCCACCGAATGCGAACTTGATAAACAGGGAAGGGTAAACCTACCCAACACATTGTGTGAATACGCGAAGCTCGACAAGGACTGTATCATACTCGGCGTATCCAACCGGGTGGAGATATGGAGCAAGCAAATTTGGGAAGGCTACTTCAAGCAGTCTGAAGAGACATTCAACGACATTGCGGAGAAGCTTGTTGACTTTGATTTCAATTTTTAGATCGCTTGCGGCTGGTAGCGGCGACTTAATAGCCGGGAGGGCTGCAGCATGTTTCAGCATATTACAGTACTAAAGGAAGAAGCAGTCGATGGTCTGGCCATCAAGCCGGACGGGATCTATGTCGATTGTACGCTCGGAGGGGCGGGCCATAGTGAATTGATTGCATCCCGGCTTGGAGATGGCGGGAGGCTGATCGCTATGGATCAGGACGACTGGGCTCATGACAATGCCCGGGTTCGTCTGGCGCCGTACATAGACAAGGTGACCCTTGTCAGGCAAAATTTTCGCCATCTGGAGCAGGTGCTGCTTGGGCTCGGCATCTCGGGCGTGGACGGTGTGCTGTTCGATCTTGGCGTATCCAGTCCGCAGCTTGATGAGGCAGAGCGAGGCTTCAGCTACAACCATGATGCGCCGCTTGATATGCGGATGGATCAGCAGGGGCTGCTCACTGCCGGCGATATTATCAATACGTGGGATGAACGGGAGATTTCCCGCATCATCGCTGATTATGGCGAAGAACGGTTCGCCCGTAATATTGCGAAGAAAATTGTTGCCGCTCGGGAGCATGGGAGTATTGAGACGACAGGCGAGCTGGTTGAGCTCATCAAGAATGGGATTCCAGCGGCTGCAAGACGCACGGGACCGCATCCGGCGAAGCGGACGTTTCAAGCGCTTCGTATTGCGGTTAACGATGAGCTGGGCGCTGAGGAATCGGCATTAGAGCAGACGGTAAGGGTGCTTAACCCTGGCGGGCGGGCGTCCGTCATTACGTTCCATTCGCTTGAGGACCGGATCTGCAAGCAGCTCTTCGCGAAATTTCTTGAGAAATGCAGCTGTCCGCCGGATTTTCCGATGTGCGTCTGCGGGGGCGGCGGCCTGCTCAAGCTTGTGAACCGGAAGCCGATTGTACCCAGTGAGGCGGAATTGGAGCAGAATCCGAGATCGCGCTCGGCCAAGCTGCGCGTTGCTGAGAAACTATAATTCGCACATTTTGCTGCAATAGATGCTTTTGAGACAAATTAGGGGAGGGAATACGATAAGATGGCTTATGTGAATGGAAACCTGGCTTTGCAGCCTAAGAAGAAGACATCACCGCAGCAAACTTTCCGCGAGACCAAGAAGGTTGTAGTGAAACGGAAGTCACTGCCAGTGCAGGAGAAATTGCTGTATATGTTCACGATTCTTGTATGCGTGCTTGTAGCGAGTGTCATTATATTCCGCTACGCGCAAATCTATGAGATTAATGCAGATGTCAGGAAGCTGACGGTAGAGTACGAGAAGATGGCCATAGAGATGAAAGAGCTGCAAATACAGGTCGAGAAGCTCAAAAGTCCGGATCGCATTACAGAGCAGGCCAGAAAGACAGGCATGATTGATAATGATCAGGATCCGATTAAAGTGAGGACAGGGGATAACGTCAACGAAACTGCAATGAAGGAATAAGGTGACTGTCTATGACGAAACGGATAAAGCTGCGCACACTGCTGATCGGAGGGTTCATCACCCTCTTTTTTGCTGTTCTGGTAGGTAGAGTCTATTGGGTTCAGGTCGTCAATGCAGATTATTGGGCGGATAAAGCCAGAGAGATTTGGTCCAAATCAGAGACATTGGTTCCTGTGCGTGGAACGATTTCAGACCGTGACGGCAATGTGCTGGCGATGGATTCCGCTGCCTACACGGTGGCGGTCAATCCGCAGCTGATTAACAAGCTTGGGCTGGAGGATGTCATCGTCAGCAAGCTGCATAACGTGCTGAACAAGCCGGAATCCGAGCTGCGCGATATCGTGACCTCCAGAGGGGAGAACGGCGAATTCCGGCGGCAGCGCGAGGTGCGCAATGAAGGCTGGAAGATTGACAAGACGCTGGCTGACCGCATTGATAAGTTCACGAAGGAGCTTAAAGGGCAGTATGATGTGGAGGATGTCGGCATCTATTTGATTAAAGAGCAGAAACGCTATTATCCCAAAAATAATCTGGCATCCCACTTGATTGGTTATGAGGCCAAGGAGGGCCAGGCCAAAATGGGGCTGGAGGCTGCTCTTGATGATGTGCTGAGCGGGGAAGCAGGAGAAATAAAATATGAGCGTGACGGCTTCGGTGTCATTCTGGAGAATGGCGAGGTTGAATTCAAGCCATCGCGTGACGGGAAGAATGTCAAGCTGACGATCGACGCGGAAATTCAGCATTATGTCGAGTCGGCCATTAAAGAGGCTTACGACAAGTATCAGCCTAAGAGTATTACAGCCATTGCAGCAGA
This sequence comes from Paenibacillus oenotherae, assembly GCF_019443105.1. Classification (GTDB taxonomy): domain Bacteria; phylum Bacillota; class Bacilli; order Paenibacillales; family Paenibacillaceae; genus Paenibacillus_Z; species Paenibacillus_Z oenotherae. Next base: position 567,815 of record NZ_JAHZIJ010000001.1, on the reverse strand, counting down.
TCCTCAGACCATGGAAATATTGGGCATGGCGAATTTGCCGGATTTCAATCCTAATGAATATTGGCGGGGCAAGGCGGAGGATTTTGACAACCATGCAACCAAATCTCTCTATGAGCCGGGTTCTACATTCAAGATTGTTACGCTGGCTGCGGCGATTGAAGAGGGGATATTCAATCCTGATGAGCCCTATCAATCTGGCAGTATTCGCGTTAAAGGCTGGCCTAGGCCGATCTATGATCATAAACGAGAGGGATGGGGAACCATTTCATTCCTGGATGGTTTGAAGCATTCAAGTAACGTCGCTTTCGTTAAGCTGGGTTATGAACGATTGCAGGCCGCAAAGTTGAAAGACTATATTACGAAATTCGGGTTTGGCCAGAAGACAGGAATTGAGCTGGGAGACAGCAAAGGCGGGATTAATTTCAACCCCAGCATTAATATCGAGGTTGCAACCGCGGCATTCGGACAGGGACGGGTTCAGGTAACGCCGATTCAGCAGGTCGCTGCCGTTGCGGCGGTCGCCAATGGCGGCAAGCTGCTGGTACCGCATTTGGTGAAAGAGATTGAAGACCCGGTTACGAAGAAGACGGAAGTTATTGAGCCTAAAGTTGTCCGTCAAGTTATTTCGGAGAAGACGGCAAAGCTTGCAGGCGAATATTTGGAGCAGGTCGTATCCGACCAGAAGATCGGTACAGGAAAGAACGCCTACATCGAGGGCTATCGAGTCGCAGGCAAGACGGGCACGGCCCAGAAGGTTGAGAAGAACGGCAAAGGTTACTCAACAGATAAATATGTCGTCTCGTTTATCGGGTATGCTCCGGTGGAGAACCCCAAGGTGATCGTTTACGTCGTTGTGGATGAACCGAATGATCCCAATGCAGGCGGCGGCTCCGCTGCAGCGCCCGTATTCAAAGATATCATGCTTCAAAGCTTGCGCCACCTGGGCATCAAATCGAGCCTGACGAGCACTGGCGATAAGAATCAGCAGAAAGGCCAAACGGCACAAGTGCCTGATCTGACAGATCTTAAGCTGGCTCAGGCCAAAGAAGAGCTGAAAGCGCGCTCGCTTGGCGTGGAGGTTGTGGGCAAGGGGGGAACTGTTCTTCAGCAAATTCCGAAGGCTGGCTCCTTCGTCAGCCCTGCACAGCGAATCTATCTCATTACCGAGGATCGAAGCAAGCTCGCGATTCCCAATATGAGCGGATTATCGCTTCGCGATGCGCTGGAAATATGCTCGCTGCTGCAAATTAGGGTGTATACGGAAGGGCAAGGATTCGTTACCTCGCAAATGCTGGCGAAGCAGAACGGCGAACGGGTCATCAAGCTGAAGCTTGCTCCGCCCGGTGAAGAACTGAAATCAGATGCTGAGAACGCTGGCAAAGCCGGGGATTAGTCAGAGAACAGCGCTTCGACAGCTTGTTCTATCCCCCCGCAATTCCGAATAGGCTTGGATTAAGCAATAGGACGGATCACGTTCCGTTTCTTTTCGCGCTATTCGGAGGGGGGCTGCAGGTGAAGGTTTCCAACGTAACCATTAGACGCCGTTTGTTCATAGCGCTGCTCATTGCAGTGCTTGCTTTTACAATGCTGGCAGGCAGGCTTAGTTATGTGCAGCTATGGACAGGGGAGGAGCTGGCTGCCAAGGCGGAAAATTCCTGGCGCCGGGAAATTCCTTTCTCGGCCAAACGCGGGGAGATATGGGACCGAAACGGCGCCCAGCTTGCGTATAATATAAGCTCTCCTACAATTATGGCGATTCCGGCACAGGTCAAGGACGCAGAGTCAACAGCGAACCAGCTTGCAGGCGTGCTCGGCATGCCTCCGGAGAAAGTGCTGGCAACGATCAAGAAGAAGCAGCTGATTGTGCGCATTCAGCCGGGCGGACGCAAGATTACGACCGAGAAAGCGCAGAAAGTCAGAGATCTCAATCTTCCCGGCATTGTTGTAGCTGAGGACAACAAGCGGTATTATCCGCTTGGAAGCTTCGCTTCCCACGTGCTTGGATTTACAGGCATCGACAATCAGGGATTGACGGGAATCGAAGCCAAATATAATGATAAGCTGGAAGGGATCAATGGCAATATCTCGTTTCTTGCAGACGCAAAGGGACGGCAAATGCCAGGCTCCTCCGATACTTTTCTGAAGCCGAGGGATGGGTTGAACCTTGAGCTGACCATTGACAAGCAGGTTCAGATGATCATGGAGCGGGAGCTTGACCAGGCGATGGTCAAATTCCAGGCGAACAGCATTATCGCTATCGCGATGGATCCGACGAACGGCGAAGTGCTCGGCATGGCCAGCAGGCCGTCCTATGAACCGGACAAATACCGCGAGGTGGACTCGCAAATATATAACCGCAATCTGCCGATCTGGATGACCTATGAGCCGGGCTCGACATTCAAGATTATTACGCTGTCGGCTGCGCTGGAGGAAGGCAAGGTCGATTTGAAGCATGATCATTTCTTCGATCCCGGGGCAGTGGAGATCGGAGGCGCCCGGCTTCGCTGCTGGAAAAAGGGCGGTCACGGAAGCCAGTCATTTCTGGAGGTTGTGCAGAACTCCTGCAATCCCGGCTTTGTTGCACTTGGCAACAAATTAGGCAAGGAGAAGCTGTTTTCTTATATCAAGGACTTCGGCTTTGGCAAGAAAACAGGGATTGATCTGGGCGGAGAAGAGAACGGCATTATGTTCAAGATGAGCCGGGTCGGGCCGGTTGAGCTTGCTACGACTGCATTCGGACAGGGTGTCTCTGTGACGCCGATTCAACAAATTGCTGCAGTGTCGGCCGCTGTGAACGGCGGGATTCTGTATAAGCCTCATGTTGCGAAGGCATGGATTAATCCCGATACTGGCGATGTTGTGGACGAGGTGGAGCCTGAGGCGGTGCGCAGAGTTATCTCGGAACAAACAAGCGCGCTGGTGCGTGAAGCGCTGGAGACCGTTGTAGCCAAAGGGACGGGGCGCAATGCTTTTATTGACGGCTATCGTGTAGGCGGCAAGACAGGAACGGCCCAGAAAGTAATTAACGGCCGTTATTCGCCGAATGAGCATATTGTATCTTTTATTGGCTTTGCGCCGGCAGATGATCCGAAGATCGTTGTTTATGTGGCTGTCGACAACCCGCAGGGCATCCAATTCGGTGGCGTTGTAGCTGCGCCAATCGTACATAACATTATGGCGGATGCGCTGCCGTATTTGGGAATACAGCCGAGAAAGAAGCAGATCGAGCGGGAATACAAGTACGGTGAGACGAAGATCGTGACCGTGCCCAATCTGGTTGGCAAGACAGTATCTGATATCTACGAGGATTTGAATATGAATTTCAATCTGACTTCGGCGGGCAGCGGGAATACGGTCATACGTCAAGCTCCGGCTGCTGGGGCGCGGGTAGAGCGCGGGTCGACGATTCGGATCTATTTGGCCAACGAGAATGATGAAAGCCACAATCATTGACTATAATGAAGGTTAAGACTACCTAATCATGTGTGACCATAAACCGGAGCGTGCGTTTCTTGTCATTGCTCAGGCTGGATGGAGGAGGACTACAGGATGCAACTGGAACAATTATCTTCGCTGCTGCTAACATCACGGATTGACGGCGACCCGGAAACGGTTATAAACAATATACAAATTGACTCGCGCAAGGTGGCGCCTGGTGACCTGTTTCTGTGCTTGCCGGGCCATACTGTCGATGGCCACGACTTCGCGCCTCAGGCAGTAGAGCAGGGAGCGGCGGCGCTCGTGACGGAGCGCCGTCTTGAGCTGGCAGTGCCGCAGCTTATAGTGAAGGACAGCCGGCTGGCAATGGCGGTCATCTCGGATTATTTCTTCGGGCAGCCAAGCCGCAAGCTGAAGCTTATCGGCGTTACAGGAACGAATGGCAAAACAACGGTCACCTATCTGCTTGAACGGATTCTGACTGATGCGGGCTTCAAGCCGGGGGTCATCGGAACGATAGAAACACGGTATGCTTCGACAACGGTGCCGATGTCCGGAACAACGCCTGAGGCGCTTCATCTGCAGCGGTATCTTGCCGATATGGCGGCGGCGGGAACCGATTATTGCGCGATGGAGGTGTCCTCGCATGCGCTGGAGCAGGGGCGGACGAAGGGCTGCCGGTACCGGACGGCCATATTTACGAATTTGACACAGGATCACCTGGATTACCATGGCACGATGGAGCGTTACGCGGCAGCGAAGGAGCTGTTGTTCTCCCGTCTTGGCAATACCTACAGCGAGTCACCGAATGAGCGCTCTTATGCAGTGCTCAACGGCGATGATCCCGCTTCGGCGGCCTTTGCGGCGGCAACTTCGGCTGAGGTCATTACGTACGGTGTGGATCAAGCTGCTGATGTAAGGGCGACCGATATCCGGATCACCGCTGGAGGAACCTTCTTCCGTGTGGAGACGTTTCGGGGAAATATGGATTTGACGCTGAGGATGGCAGGCAAGTTCAACGTGTATAATGCGCTTGCTGCTATTAGTGCAGGACTAATCGAGGGCCTGTCTCTTGAGCGCATGAAGCAGAGCCTGGAAGCACTGCCTGGCGTACCGGGCCGTGTCGAGGCGGTTCACGGAGGCCAGCCGTTTGCTGTTATCGTCGATTATGCGCATACGCCGGACGGGCTTGAGAACGTGCTGCGGGCTGTTAAGGAATTTGCTGCAGGCCGTGTCATATGCGTCTTCGGCTGCGGCGGCGACCGGGATCGGACGAAGCGGCCTATTATGGGGCAAATTGCGGTTCGTTATGCCGATTACGCGATTGTCACCTCCGATAATCCCCGCACAGAAGATCCTCTGCGCATCCTTGCCGATATTGAAGAGGGTCTTGTCCAGGCGGGTGTGTCTCAAGCGAAGTACCAGCTATTGGCAGATCGGCGGACGGCTATTCAAAAAGCGGTTGAAATGGCCAGCCCTGACGATGTAGTATTGATTGCGGGGAAAGGTCATGAAACGTATCAAATCATCGGCAGCGTGACAACGGATTTCGATGATCGTGAAGTGGCCAAAGAAGCGATAAGGAGTCTTACATTGTGATAAAAAGAACGTTAGGGGCCATTGCCGCCATGTGCGGAGGGACGTTGAACAATCCAATCTTTGCCGATATCGGTATTGTTGGCGTCACGAAGGATTCGCGCGATGTCAGGCAGGGCCAATTGTATATACCGCTAGTCGGGGATCATTTTGACGGTCATGATTTTACCGGCAGCGCATTAGGCGGCGGTGCCGCCGCATCACTCTGGCAATCTGACCGGCCGGTGCCGGAGTCTCTGGCAGGGTCGCCGTTAGTAGTAGTTGAAGATACGCTGGCCGCCTTGCAGCGGCTTGCATCCAAATATCGTGATGAGCTCGCAGTGCGGGTCATCGGAATTACCGGAAGCAATGGCAAGACGACAACAAAGGATATGGTAGCGTCCGTGCTTGGCGCTGTTTTTCGCGTTCACAAGACAGCGGGGAATTTGAACAATCATATTGGACTGCCGCTGACCGTGCTGCAATTGGATGAGACGATTGATATCGCGGTGCTTGAGATGGGAATGAGCGGCTTCGGCGAAATCGAGCTGCTGACAACAATAGGCAAGCCGGATATAGCGATTATAACGAACATAGGCGATGCCCATATGCTTCAATTGGGCTCCCGCAAGGGCATAGCGAAGGCCAAGCTGGAGATCGTAGCAGGGCTGCAGCATGGCGGACTGCTGCTCATCAACGGTGACGAGCCGCTGCTGGCAGATGGAGCCGTAGTGGCTCAACTGCCCTCTTCATTCGAAATTCAGACATTCGGCCTGGGAGCAGGCAATGATTGGCATGGGGGCAGCTTGACAATCGCGACAACGTCTTCGACTTTCGATGTATCGGCTAACGGCAAAGGTGATGAATACGGCCTTGGGCATGTAACCATTCCACTGCCTGGGCAGCACAATGTCACGAACGCGCTTGCGGCGATAGCGGCGGCAGCCCGGCTTGGTGTCCCGGCTGATCGCATTCGCCAAGGACTGCAGGATATTCAGCTGACAGGCATGCGCATTGAGCCGATGCGGGCGTATAACGGAGCGATGGTGCTTAATGATGCCTACAATGCGAATCCGACGGCTGTTCGCGCGGCGATTGATCTCGTTGGGGAATTGGCCGGTTATCGGCGCAAGTGGCTCGTCTTGGGCGATATGCTGGAGCTGGGGCCGGACGAAGTGGAGATGCACCGGGAAATCGGGGCGTATATTACACCGGCCAAAGCCGATGCCGTACTAACGTATGGCAATTTGTCCAGACATACGGCAGCAGCGGCGGCGGAGCAGTTCGGAACAGGCGTAGAGCCAGCCGAACGGGAGAGCGGCTCTATCGTACAATCATTTGACGATAAAGACATTCTGATCGCATGGCTGCGCTCACAGCTTCAGCCAGAAGATCTTGTACTTGTGAAAGGATCGCGCGGCATGCGTATGGAACAGGTTGTTCATGCGCTGCAGCACGATTAAGAGGTGGGGTCATCATGGACATCAAGGTCATATTGCTGTCAATCGGCGCATCCTTCTTGCTGGCGATATTATTCGGTCCCCTGTTCATTCCTGTTCTGAGACGGATGAAATTCGGACAGCAGATACGGACAGACGGTCCGCAGAGCCATCTGAAAAAATCAGGAACGCCAACAATGGGCGGGGTCATCATCATGCTGGCGATGCTGCTGGCATTTCTCAAATTTTCCGATAAGACCTCCGAGTTCTGGGTGCTGCTCGTGGCATCCTTCGGATTTGGGCTGGTCGGATTTCTGGATGATTATATCAAAATCGTATTCAAACGATCACTAGGCTTGACGGCGCGCCAGAAGCTGATTGGGCAATTCCTATTTTCCGTCATCATATGTGTCTTGCTCTACGGGATGGATCACAGCACAGCAGTAGGCGTTCCAGGCACGTCGATCGTAATGGAGCTTGGCTGGTTTTATTACCTGCTGGTCGTCATCATGCTGTTCGCCACCACGAATGCGGTTAACTTCACCGATGGCGTGGATGGATTGCTGGCGGGCACCGGAGCGATCGCCTTCGGCGCATTTACCGTGCTGGCGATGCATGTAAGCGCGCATGAGTCCGCCGTATTCTCGGCAGCGATGATTGGGGCGATGCTGGGATTTCTCGTCTTCAACGCGCATCCGGCGAAAGTGTTTATGGGCGATACCGGATCATTAGGTATAGGCGGCGGAATGGCAGCAGTAGCAATCTTGGCAAAAATGGAAATACTACTTATAATAATTGGCGGCGTATTCGTCCTTGAGATGCTGTCGGTTATCCTGCAGGTTAGCTCGTTCAAGCTGAGGGGCAAGCGCATATTCAAAATGAGCCCGATCCACCACCACTTCGAGCTATCCGGCTGGACAGAGTGGCGCGTAGTCACAGTATTCTGGTTAGTAGGCCTGCTATTCGCAGCCATAGGCCTGGTGCTGGGCCGTTAAGTGCAGTCAAGCGGGTCCCGAAGGGACGAAAGCGGGTATAGTGGCCGAATGATATAGGGAGCGGCGTGTGAGATCCATCGGCACCGTACGGGTGTCCAGAGGGCGGAGCCCTTGGGGTCCCCCTTAAAGGGGGATTTAGGGGGTTGCGCAGCGCAACATTAAGGAGGGAATCAATATGGAGAGTCCGGCAGCATACCGGAATAAGCGCATCGTTGTGCTTGGCCTCGCCAAAAGTGGAGTCAGCGTCGCCAAGCTTTTTCACAAGCTGGGCGCGGCAGTTACCGTCAATGACAGCAAAGAGCGACATTTATGCCCCGAAGCGGACGAGCTGGACGCTTTGGGTGTTTCTGTTATATGCGGGGGTCACCCCGATGGTTTGATTACGAAGGAGACGGCGCTTGTCGTCAAAAATCCGGGCATCCCGTACAGTGTGCCTCCGGTACGACAGGCGATCGAGCTCGGCATCGAGGTCGTTACTGAGGTAGAAGTAGCTTACCTGCTGTCGCCGGCTCCGATTATAGGCATAACAGGCTCCAACGGCAAGACAACGACAACAACGTGGATTGGCGAGATGCTGGAAGCAGCGGGCATGAAGCCGATTGTTGCCGGGAATATTGGCACACCGCTATGTGAAGCGGCACAGACCGCAGATGAGGACAATTGGATTGTAGCGGAGCTCAGCAGCTTCCAGCTCAAAGGAACGTCTGCGTTCCGTCCCAAAGTGTCTTTGCTGCTGAACGTAGTGGAGACCCATCTTGACTACCATGGCGGGATGGACGATTATATCGCTTCCAAAGCGAAGCTGTTCGCGAATCAAACCGCTCAGGATACGGCCGTCATTAACGCGGACGATCCGATCTGCCGACAACTAGTAGAAGAGGGCAATATCGTTGCCAATATTATTCCATTCTCCATCACACAGAGCCTTGGCTATGGCGTATGCATAGAGCCTCCGTTCCCCGACGATTTGACGGTGTCAGCCGATGATGCGGAACGGATCATCGTATGGCGGGATCGCGATGCCGGGGACTATCCCATCCTGCCCGTTCATGAGCTTGGCATTCCGGGAAGGCACAATGCTGCGAATGCCCTTGCGGCGATCGCCGGCTGTCTGGCAGCAGGCGCCGAGATCGAATCTCTGCTGAAGCCGCTGCGGGAATTCCGCGGTGTCGAGCATCGGCTGGAGTTCGCTGGCGAGCACAAGGGCGTCGCGTATTACAATAACTCTAAAGCGACGAATCCTACAGCGACAATTATCGCGCTGCGTTCTTTTCCCGGGCGGATTGTGCTGATCGCCGGCGGCCTGGACCGGGGCTCCGACTACATGGAGCTGCTCCCGCACTTCCGCGATCAGACGAAAGCCGTTGTGGCGCTCGGGGAGACCCGAGGCAAGATCGCCCGTGTTGCGGAGCTCGCAGGTTTAACGAACGTAATTATCGTCGAACCTGAGGAGGACGCCGAAGCGACGCTGCACCGTGCGGTGCGCGAAGCCGCCTCCATCGCGGAGCCGGGAGATATTGTGCTTTTGTCTCCGGCATGCGCAAGCTGGGATATGTTTAAATCCTATGAACAGCGGGGGCGCATTTTTAAACAATCGGCGCATACCTTGTAAGTAGAGGGCTAGTCCCTACTTACGCATGCAAGAGGTGTTCGCGTTATGGCAAAAGCCAAGTCCGCCCCGGACGTATGGATGATTGGGGCAATTTCGCTCATACTCGCCATTGGTCTTGTAATGGTATACAGCGCTAGTGCTGTTCTCGCCTTTCATGAATTCGGCGATCCTTATTACTATGTAAAGCGGCAGTCGCTCTTCGCAGCGCTTGGTGTCGGCGCGATGATCGTAACGATGAATGCGCATTATTGGACATGGAAGAAATGGTCGAAGCTCGGACTGCTTATTTGCTTCGGATTGCTGGTCATCGTGCTTATACCGGGGATTGGCGTTGTAAGGGGCGGTGCGCGCAGCTGGCTCGGGATTAGCTCCTTCGGCATTCAGCCTTCTGAATTTATGAAGCTTGCCATGGTTATATTTCTTGCCAAAATGCTGTCGGAGAAGCAGCAAGCCGTAACGCTGTTCACCAAAGGCTTGCTGCCGCCGCTTGGCATACTCGGACTTGCGTTCGGACTCATTATGATGCAGCCGGATCTTGGTTCCGGCGCAGTTATGGTGGGAGCCTCGCTCATTGTCATCTACACGGCTGGTGCGCGTCTCTCCCATCTCGGCTCGCTTGCTCTGATCGGCGTGCTGGGTCTTGTGGGACTAATTCTTGCAGCCCCTTACCGGATGCAGCGCATTACGGCCTTTATGGACCCGTGGGCTGATCCGCTCGGTGCGGGATACCAGATTATCCAGTCGCTATATGCCATTGGTCCAGGGGGATTAGTTGGCCTTGGTCTTGGCATGAGCCGGCAGAAGTTTAGTTATTTGCCTGAGCCGCAGACGGATTTTATATTTTCTATCGTCGCTGAAGAGCTTGGTTTCATTGGCGGTGCAGCCATCATCCTTTTGTTCGCAGTACTGGTATGGCGGGGAATGCGAACGGCCATCGCGGCGCCGGATACTTTCGGAAGTCTGCTCGCGGTTGGAATCGTCGGCATTGTAGCCGTGCAAGTATTTATTAATATTGGTGTCGTTATCGGCATGCTTCCGGTAACAGGAATAACATTGCCGCTGGTCAGCTATGGCGGATCATCACTAACGCTATTGTTGACGGCGCTTGGCATATTGCTTAATATATCCCGTTATTCGAGGTGAGATTTCATGCGTATCGTATTGACTGGCGGCGGAACAGGCGGCCATATCTACCCTGCGCTTGCCATCGGCAAGCGGGTGGTAGAGGAGGATGAAAGCTCGTCCATTCTATATATCGGAACTCCTAACGGGCTGGAGAGCCGGATTGTGCCGGCTCAAGGAATTCCGTTCGAGCCGGTCGAAATAACGGGCTTCAGACGAAAGCTCTCCTATGATAATGTCAGAACCATATTGCGGTTTCTCAAAGGCGTCCGCAGATCCAAGGAGCTGCTGCGGACGTTTAAACCGGACGTAGTTGTCGGCACTGGCGGCTATGTATGCGGGCCTGTCGTATATGCGGCTGCGAAGCTTGGTATTCCGACGCTTATTCATGAACAGAACGCGGACCCTGGTTTAACCAATAAATTTTTGGCACGTTATGCGGATTGTGTAGCAGTAAGCTTCCAGGAGTCGCTTCCCCGCTTCAGCAGAACGAAGCGGATCGTCAATACCGGCAATCCCTGCGCAACGAATGTCGTTCAGGCAAGCAGAGACAATGGCTTCAATTCGTTAGGCCTGCCTAATGGAAGCAGGATTGTACTGATGGTAGGGGGCAGCCGGGGGGCCAAAGCGATGAACGATGTCATGGTGGACATGGTGCCGATGCTAGGGCGGCTGCCGGATGTCCATTTTGTATTTGTAACCGGAGAGAGCTATTATGACGGGACGATGGAGCGGATGAAGGCAGTTATGCCCCGTATCTCCAACAATATTCATGTCCTTCCTTATTTGCACAACATGCCTGAGGTGCTGGGCGCGTCAACACTGGTTGTCAGCCGTTCGGGGGCATCCTCGTTGGCGGAAATTACAGCGCTCGGCATCCCATCCATCCTGATACCATCCCCGAATGTGACGAATAACCATCAGGAGGCGAACGCCCGGAGCGTTGCAGATGCGGGGGCAGCGAAGATGATCATAGAGCGGGAGCTTAGCGGCGCCGCGCTCTTCGAACTCATATATGCGATTATGACGGATGGACAGCGGTTAAATGAAATGAGTACAGCTGCGCTGAAGCTTGGCATGCCGCAATCCGCCTCATTGATTGTCAATGAGCTGAACCATCTAATAGAGAAGCGATAGCGCGTCATATAGGCGATTGTCACACTACTGGGCAGGAGGGCATAGTATACCCTATAATCGTGACCGTCACCCGGCGGGCCCACCACCCGATACTTGTATCGTTATAAAGGAACGGGCTGCCCGGCTTGGCAACGAATGCCGCAGTTCTGACAATCGCTTAAAGCGAAGGAGGTACGACAAATGAAGCAATTTTTGACGGAGCTGCTGCAGGAAGACACTGGCAAGATGCTGCTGCAAGAACCGCTCTCTGCCTATACGACATGGAAGATCGGCGGGCCCGCCGACGTTCTGGTCATTCCGCAAAATAAAGAGCAGCTAGTGTCGGTCGTCCGGTTGCTTCACAAGCATGGAATCCCGTGGTCCAATCTTGGACGCGGCTCCAACATTCTTGTAAGCGACAAAGGAATCCGCGGCGTCGTCATCCAGCTGGGCGAAGGATTCAATTATGCGCGATTCCAAGGTGAGTTCGTCCATGCGGGTGCCGCTCATTCCTTCATTAAATTGTCTGTTCTGGCGGGAAAAGAAGGTTTGACGGGCTTGGAATTTGCAGGGGGGATTCCTGGTTCGGTTGGCGGAGCCGTCTATATGAATGCCGGCGCCCACGGTTCGGATGTGTCACGCATTTTCAAAACAGCTGAAATTGTGCTGGTGACAGGGGAATTGGTAAACCACAACCTTGAGGATATGGCATTCTCGTATCGCCATTCGGTACTGCATGAGCAGCAGGGCATAGTTGTAAGCGCAACGTTCGAGCTGAGAGAAGGAGTCAGGCAGGAGATCGCCTCTTGCATGGCTTCATACAAAGAGCGGCGGCTTCGCACCCAGCCATTGCAGCTGGCATGCGCAGGCAGCGTGTTCCGCAATCCGCCGAACGATTATGCTGCGCGTCTCATTGAGGAAGCCGGGCTGAAGGGTCTTCGCAGCGGAGGCGCCGAGGTATCCACACAGCATGCCAATTTCATTGTTAACACCGGGCAAGCGACGGCTGAGGACGTCCTCACCCTCATGGCAACTATCCGGGGCACGATCAAGGATCGGTACGGAATCGATCTCGTGCCGGAAGTATTGGTGGTGGGTGAGCGGTAATTCGGAGGTGATACATTGGACAAATTGGTGATTGAAGGCGGGAAACCTCTCTCAGGAACCATTGTTATCCAAGGAGCGAAAAATGCCGCTTTGCCGATCTTGGCTGCCAGTATGCTGGTGGAAGGAAAAGTGACGATCGATCACGTACCCAAGCTGCTCGATATCGACGTCATGCTGAACATTTTGCGCGAGCTTGGCTGCCGGGCGGAGCACAGCAATGAGACGGTCATGATTGATACCTCATCTGCTGCAAGCTCGCATGTTCCGGAAGAGCTCATGCGTTCTATGCGTTCATCCATCTTCTTAATGGGCCCTCTGATCGCTCGATTTGGCGAAGTGACGATTTATCAGCCAGGCGGGTGTGCAATCGGCGAGAGAAAGATCGATTTGCACCTGCGGGGACTGATGGCGCTCGGCGCTCAGATTGAAGAGAGAGGAAGCCGGATTGTCTGTCATGCCAAGCGGCTGAAAGGCGCGGAGATCCACCTGGATTTCCCTAGCGTGGGTGCAACGGAGAATATTATGATGGCCGCCGTGCTGGCGGAAGGGTTGACGACAATCAGCAATGCCGCCCGTGAGCCGGAGATTCAAGACCTGCAGCGGTTTCTTAACACAATGGGCGCCAAGATTATCGGCGCGGGCACAGATACGATAACAATCGAAGGCGTGGAGAAGCTTGCTCCCTGCCGGTACCAGGTTATTCCCGACCGGATCGTGACCGGTACGGTCATGGTAGCTGCTGCCGCAACCCGCGGCCAGGTTACGCTGCAGAATACGAATCCTGCCCACCTTACATCGCTCATTCATGTGTTAAGGCGTGCAGGTGTTCAAATTGCAGTTGACGGTGATATAATTAAGGTTGGCTGCGCCAACCGTCCGAGAGCGATAGAACGGATTGTAACCTCGCCTTATCCGGCATTTCCAACCGATCTGCAGTCGCAGCTTATGGTGCTGCTCGCGCTCGCTGATGGCGTCAGCGTCATGAAAGAGAATATTTTTGAGGGACGCTTCAAACATGTTGATGAGCTGTCGCGCATGGGGGCAGACATCAGAGTGGATTTGAACGCAGCCTTTATTCGGGGAGTACCGCGATTATACGGGGCAACGGTGGAAGCAACTGATCTGCGCGCTGGTGCAGCGCTTGTTATCGCCGGATTGGCCTCGCACGGCAAGACGATCGTCGAGCAGGTGCACCACATCGACCGCGGCTATGACCGGATTGAGACAATGCTTGGTCGTCTGGGAGCGCGCATATCGCGTTATTCTCCCATTCCCAACAACGGAATTGCTCCTTAGCACGTTTAAGAGATTGTGATAGAGATCGTGAACGGCGGCGTTCTGAAGATACGTCATGCCGTTCTCGTTTGCACGGAGAGGGGACAAGCAATGCAAGAGAAAGTGCCTGTGCTGCGGGAGCCTGTCCGAAAGAAAAGACGAGGCGGCCGCAAGCTGCTTATTGTCATTATCGTACTATTCATCGTCATCCTATGTGTTCTATTCTTTAATTCTTCCATCAGCAAGGTGTCCACTGTGACGGTTGAAGGGCAGCGGTATTTGACCGTGTCCGAAGTACAAGGGGCCGCCGGGATCGTTCCTGGTGACGCGTATTTCGGCACTTCTGCAGCCACTATTGAGGAGCGGGTCAAATCCTTGAAGCCGATTGAGAAAGTAGAAGTGATCAAATCGTTCCCGGGCAGTATCCGGATTGTTGTTCAGGAATACCCGACCGTCGCTTACGAGCTGTCTGACAAAGGCGAGCTAACAGCGATTCTGGCCAGCGGCATAAGCGTCGCGGCCGGCAGCAGCGACCTTGTTGTAGACAAGCCTATACTCTCCGGCTGGAAGGCCGATGATCCCTTGAAGACAGAATTAAGCAAGCAGCTCTCGAATATTCCGGCAGCGCTTCTGTCCGACTTCTCAGAAATCATTCCATTCCCTTCGAAGGCATTCCCGGACCGTATACGTATTTATACGCGCACCCGGTTTGAAATTATAACTGCTGCATCGCTTCTTCCGGACAAAATTTCAACGTTGAATGCAGTTATCGAAACACAGGAGCCGGGGCTGCTGACGCTGCTGATTGCGGATACTTACGAATCTTTTGTGCCGGATGAAACAGAAAATGATGAAACAAAGCAAAAAGAGGCTACTCAATAGCTGCAAAGAGTGATAGAATTTTAATTATGGGGATTTACAAACTCTTTTTTCTTTTTAACAAATTCATGTAGGGTACAAGCCGCTTGGGGCGGTGCTGGAAACATATTCAACCTCGAAAAATTTGTTGAAAAAAGAGGGAAAGTATAAACAACGTTGAATTAATAGAAAAAGCGTGCGGGACTAACATATGACTATACCTGTAAAGTACCAATAACTGTTGAAACGGAGGTGCCACGGCTTGAGCAGCAACGACATCATCGTTAGTTTAGACATCGGTACATCCAAGGTTCGAGCTATTATTGGCGAAGTGAATAACGGGACCATTAATATTATTGGAGTTGGATCTGCCGACTCGGAAGGCATTCGCAAGGGAGCCATCGTTGATATTGACCAGACCGTGCAATCCATCCGCAATGCGGTGGATCATGCTGAACGCATGGTTGGCATTCAAATAAGCGACGTTTACGTCGGTATTCAAGGCAATCATATCGCTCTGCAAACCAATCACGGCGTTGTGGCCGTATCGAACGAGGACAGAGAGATCGGCGAGGATGATATCGAACGGGTGTTGCAGGCCGCGAAGGTAGTCGCGCTTCCGCCTGAACGGGAGATTATCAATCTCGTACCCAAGCAATATTTGGTTGACGGGCTGGAGGGAATCTCTGATCCAAGAGGAATGATTGGTGTTCGCCTTGAGGTGGAGGCAACGGTCGTTACCGGTGCCAAGACGGCGATACATAATCTTGTCCGCTGTGTGGAGAAAGCCAATTTGCGCATATCGGGCGTTATTCTGATGTCGCTGGCTTCCGGCCAAATGGCGCTCACCAAGGATGAGAAAATGATGGGAACTGTGCTTGCGGATATCGGGGCAGGGCAGTGTACGATCGCAATCTTCGAAGGGGGCAGCATTACGGCAACCTCGACGTTGCCAATCGGCGGCGAATATGTGACAAGCGATATCTCCTACGGTCTTCGTACACAAACGGAGCAGGCGGAGAAGATCAAGCAGAAGTTCGGCTGTTCGCTAATTGACGATGCGGCTGAGGATCAGAAGTTCAAAGTCATGCGAATGGGCAGCAATGTGGAGAAGGAATTTTCACAAGTCGATTTGGCCAATATTATCGAGCCGCGAATGCAGGAGATCTTTCATCTCATTCGTCAGGAAGTGCGGCGTCTTGGATACGGAGACAAGGTTAACGGTTATGTTCTGACCGGAGGCTCCGTAACAATGCCTGGAACGCTTGCACTTGCCCAAAGCGAACTGGAGTCATCCGTACGCATTGCGGTTCCCGATTATATCGGCGTAAGAGATCCAGCATTCACAAGCGGCGTGGGGATGATTCAATACGTCTCGAAGTACATGCGTAACCGTTCTGCAAGCGCACCTAAGAAAAGCGCTAATAAGAAGACGGGATCCACTGCGTCGCCGAAACCCGGACTGTTCGAGCGGCTGAAAAATATGTTTAGCGAATTCATTTGAACGGGGGATATAACAGAATGTTGGAATTCGATTTCGATATGGAGCAACTTGCCCAGATCAAGGTGATCGGAGTTGGTGGCGGCGGAAGCAACGCGGTCAACCGAATGATTGAGAATGGTGTCAAAGGTGTAGAGTTTATAACGGTCAATACGGATGCGCAAGCACTCCATATGGCCAAATCCGAGCAGAAGCTGCAGATTGGCGATAAGCTGACGCGCGGACTAGGCGCAGGAGCGAATCCGGAGGTCGGCAAGAAAGCGGCTGAGGAATCGCGCGAGACGGTCATGAACACGCTTAAAGGCGCGGACATGGTATTCGTCACGGCAGGAATGGGAGGCGGTACCGGTACAGGCGCAGCGCCTGTTATTGCCGAGATCGCGCGCGAATGCGGAGCACTTACAGTAGGCGTAGTCACGCGTCCGTTCACCTTCGAAGGACGCAAGCGTTCCGGACAAGCTGAGCTTGGCATTGAAGCACTTAAGGAAAAGGTCGATACACTAATCGTCATTCCGAATGACCGATTGCTGGAGATCGTGGATAAGAAAACTCCGATGCTGGAAGCATTCCGTGAAGCGGATAATGTACTGAAGCAGGCGGTTCAAGGGATCTCTGATCTGATCGCCGTTCCGGGCCTGATCAACCTCGACTTCGCTGACGTTAAGACCATTATGACAGAACGCGGTTCTGCACTTATGGGTATTGGTGCTGCGACAGGCGAGAATCGGGCGGCGGAAGCTGCGCGCAAAGCGATTCAAAGCCCGCTTCTGGAAACGTCCATTGACGGAGCTCGCGGTATTATCATGAATATTACTGGCGGCGCTAATTTATCGCTGTATGAAGTGAATGAAGCGGCTGAGATTGTGATCTCTGCATCCGATCCGGATGTTAATATGATCTTCGGGGCAAGCATTGACGAGAACCTGAAGGAAGATATTAAAGTAACGGTTATCGCGACAGGTTTCGAGCATCGTGGAAGCCAGACTCTACGCCGTTCAACGGGTGCACAGCCTGCTGAAGCAGCAGCCGACACCCGTCAGCCATCGGCTGGCACAAGCAGCAGCCCGGGCCCTAAGCCCTTTGGAAGCACGGTATCGAGCGATCAGCTTGATATTCCTGCCTTCCTTCGCAATCGCCGCAATAATGATCGTTAGCAATATGCTGTGCACAACCGCTTTCCGGGCAACCGGGAAGCGGTTTTTTTTGTTTAGCTGCATCCTGCCAAAGCAGGAAACATCGACAAAAAAAGATGGCTGGTGACGGCATGTTTAGACAGACATTGTAATAGGCTTTAACTATACTAGACACAAGCCGCTGATCCTTGTCGGAGTGCCCGGGAGCAAGCTCTGGAATGAGGATGTATGGCAGGAAGGTGAGCTGTCCTGGACGCTATCTATATCGATGTCTACTTCATGATTAATCTGCTCATTGACGGCACAACCTTGCTGATGACAGCCTGGGTTCGCCATATACGCGCCTCGTGGTGGCGGGTGCTGCTTGCCGCAGGAATTGGAGCCATGTATGCCATTCTGCTTGTCTTTCCGCCGATGTCGTTCATGTTCACGATCATCATTAAGATCATGCTGTCAATCGTGATGCTGCTGACGGCGTTCGGATTCGGCAGCATGCAGCATTTTATCCGGCATATTGGCGCTTTTTACGGGGTCAATTTTGCGGCGGCGGGGGCAGTGCTCGGGATTCATTATTTGCTTATGAGCGGGTCCAAGGAATTGTGGAATACGATGTCGTTCGTCAACGGAACGGTTCAGCCGAAGCTGCAGCTGGGCATCGTGTTTCTATTCAGCATCGTTTGTGTCGGTTTGTACATCTATCGTTCTGTCATGACGCAGCGCAAAGAAAGAGATTTGGTCACAAGCCATCTGGCGGAGGTGAAGGTTACGATTGGCGATCGTGAGCACCGGTGCATCGGTCTCATTGATACCGGCAACCAGCTGTATGAGCCGCTTACGCGAACACCCGTGATGGTCATGGAGACAACAGTCTGGCAGGAAGATCTGCCGGCTTCATGGGTGAACCGCATTCGCGAGGCGCAGGTGGATAAGCTGATTGCCGAAATGAGCGATCATGATGAGTCATTTCCACTGCAGGATCGCCTGCGGCTGGTGCCTTACCGGGGCGTTAACCGCGGTGCGCAATTTATGCTTGCTATTAAACCGGATTTCGTAGAAATTGTGCGGGAAGGCGAAAGATTTCAATCACGCAAAGTGCTAATCGGTCTGGATGCTGGTAAATTAGTCGCAGATGGGGCCTATCAGGCAATCATCCATCCATCACTATTGAACAACCGCGTCGTTATGGTCGAACCAGTTCACACTACTTCGGGGAGGGATGGAGTCGCATGCTCGTCAAATGGAAATTAGTCCTGCAGTTATATTATTATCGCGTTTTGTTTTTATTCGGGCTCAAGAGCGAGGAAATTTATTATATCGGTGGAAGTGAAGCACTGCCGCCGCCGCTCACACGGGAAGAAGAGGAATATTTGCTTGAAAAGCTGCCCTCCGGGGATACCGCTATTCGGGCTATGCTGATTGAGAGAAACCTGCGTCTAGTCGTTTATATCGCCAGAAAGTTCGAGAATACGGGCATTAATATCGAGGATTTGGTATCTATTGGAGCTATTGGTCTAATTAAAGCAGTCAACACCTTCGATCCGGAGAAGAAGATCAAGCTGGCTACCTACGCATCGCGCTGTATCGAGAATGAAATTCTTATGTATTTGCGCCGGAACAACAAGACGCGTACAGAGGTTTCGTTCGATGAACCGCTTAACATTGACTGGGACGGTAACGAGCTGCTGCTCTCTGACGTGCTCGGGACCGAGAACGATACGATTTACCGCAATATTGAAGAGCAGGTCGACCGCAAGCTGCTGCACAAGGCGCTCGACAAGCTGACTGACCGGGAACGAACGATTATGGAGCTCAGGTTCGGGCTTGCTGACGGGGAAGAGAAGACGCAGAAGGATGTGGCGGACCTGCTCGGTATTTCGCAATCCTACATCTCGCGATTGGAGAAACGGATTATTAAACGGCTCCGCAAGGAATTCAACAAAATGGTGTAGCCGAAGCAGGAGCGGAATAAAAAAATATTGTCCAAAAGAGAGCGCTGCCAGTACTGACAAGCAGCGACAGAAACGGCTTTTCCGGCTTTTATTCCAGCGGAGGGGCCGTTTTTATTTCGGAATAAAATGGGGGGACGGGGAGATACTGTACATTAATGTTTCTCCTTGGGAGGTAATCACGTTGACCCGAAACAAAGTCGAGATTTGTGGAGTGGATACCGCGAAACTGCCTGTTTTGACTAATGCTGAAATGCGAGAGCTGTTCACCGCATTACAAACGAACAATGAATGGGCGGCAAGAGAGAAATTGGTCAATGGTAATTTGCGATTGGTGCTGAGCGTCATTCAACGCTTCAATAACCGAGGAGAATTTGTCGATGACCTGTTTCAAGTGGGCTGTATTGGATTGATGAAGGCGATCGATAACTTCGATCTGGGCCAGAATGTGAAATTTTCGACTTATGCGGTGCCGATGATTATCGGTGAAATCCGCCGCTATCTTCGGGACAACAACCCGATCCGCGTCTCTCGCAGCTTGCGGGATATCGCATACAAGGCGCTGCAGGTGCGGGATAGCTTGACGAACAGAAACTCAAGAGAGCCGACGATTCTGGAAATATCCGAAGCGCTTAACGTTCCTAAGGAGGACGTAGTGTTCGCGCTTGATGCGATTCAAGACCCGGTCTCATTGTTCGAACCGATTTATCATGACGGAGGCGATCCCATCTATGTCATGGACCAGATCAGCGATGACAAGAACAAGGATGTCTCCTGGATCGAAGAGATCGCGCTGCGCGAAGCGATGCAGAAGCTCAATGACCGGGAAAAAATGATATTGTCCATGCGGTTCTTCGAAGGTAAAACCCAAATGGAGGTAGCCGATGAGATCGGCATCTCACAGGCACAGGTATCCAGGCTGGAGAAATCGGCCATCCAACAAATGCAGAAGCATGTTAAATCGTGAAACGGCGCGCTCTGCGCCGTTTTTTAGCTTGTTTAAACGGGAAGCGAAGCATCTCCAGCCCGCGTTCAATCGTGGATCGGAGGTGCTTTGTCAGCTTCAGGATGACTTTTTCAGCGATGACAGGACATTTTGCCCATTGTGAACATATAGTATAAAAAAGGGTGTTTGGACGCAAACTCTGACGGAAACGTGGTGAGCGGTGAGTTGAAAATATCCGATTTTCAAACGAAGGATGTTATTAATATCGTGGATGGCCGCAAGCTCGGGCAAGTGAGTGATCTGGAGCTTGATCTTAGGCAGGGGCGGATCGATTCTATTGTGGTTCCGAACTATACAAAATTTTTCGGCCTGTTCGGCGGCGGCGGTACCGATGTGATCATTCCCTGGCGGAATATTGTCAAGATCGGCACTGATGTTGTGCTTGTGCGGATCGATGACACGAAGGCGTACCGCGGTGATGAGGACGAGGCACAGGCACGCTGACCCGTTCATCGTTGCTAGGCTCATGCGGGTGATGATCCGGGATTCACTCGCATGAGAGACCGCTGCTGTGGTACACTTGTGGCGAGGTGAGAGCTGGATGGAAGCTTTTCGACGTATGGATGCAGCGAAGGGGCCTTCGCTTTTTTTAATAGAGAAATGGATGGATGCTGATGCCCGTCTGACGAGCGGATTCACCAGCCGTCTCGGCGGGAGCAGCAGTAATCCCTGGACATCGCTCAATTGCGGACTGCATGTTGGCGATGCCGATGAAGACGTTGTGCGCAACCGGCAGCTTGTTGCCGAAGCGCTGGAATGGCCGTTCGAAGCCTGGACATGCGCGGAGCAGGTGCATGGCAGCCATGTTCACAAGGTAACCATTGATGACCGTGGCAGGGGACGCAGCAGCCGGGATACGGCAATCGCGGATACCGATGCGCTCATAACAGGGGAGAAGGATGTGCTGCTGGCTTCATTCTATGCCGATTGTGTGCCGCTCTATTATTATGATCCGGTACGAGAAGTGATAGCGCTGGCACATGCAGGATGGAAGGGCACCGTACTCGAGATAGCCCGGGAGACTGCCGGGGCGATGCAGCGTGAATTCGGCTGCAGGGCGGAGGATATTCGCGCCGCAATCGGACCGTCGATCGGGGGCTGCTGCTACGAGGTGGACAGCGTTGTTCTGGAGCGTGTTGAACCGCTGGTTCGTGATCTTGCAGACAAGCAATCCCGATACGGAGCCTCTTTCGAGTCCATGGTGGCGGGTTCGGGGGAAGGAAAAGCGCATATAAACTTGAAAGAAATAAACCGACAGATTATGATAAAAGCAGGAATTTTGCCGATCAATATCGAAATGACTGAGTGGTGTACCGGCTGTTCGACCGATATTTTCTTTTCCCATCGTATGGAAGGAGGAGCTACCGGGCGAATGGCAAGCTGGATTGGCATGAGAAGAGGTGAAGCGCGCACGTGACATTATCAGAGCGTATTGAAACTGTAGAGCGTCGGCTTTACGAAGCATGCTTGCGCAGCGGCAGAAGCAGAGAAGACATTGAGATTATAGCGGTGACCAAATATGTCGGCATCGAGCAGACGGAGGAGACACTCCGCCATGGGCTGCGTCATCTAGGAGAGAACCGGTGGCAGGATGCCTCTGCCAAGTGGAATGCGATCAGCGGTGCTGCCGCCCAGGGAGATGGCGGGTCATCTCCTGATGGACAAGCCATCTGGCACTTTATTGGTTCGCTGCAGACAAACAAGGTGAAGGACGTCGTAGGTAAATTTACATATATACATTCACTGGACAGGCCTTCGCTTGCCAGGGCGATTCAGAATCGCGCGGAGCAGCTTGGCATTGTAGTTCCTTGCTTCATACAGGTCAATGTGTCTGGCGAGGACAGCAAGCATGGATTGGCTCCAGAGGGGTTGACGGAATTTGCGCGAGTGGTGGCGGATATGCCGAATATCGAACCAATCGGGCTGATGACGATGGCGCCATTGGATGGGGATGCGGAAGAATCTAGGCCTGTATTTCGCGGCTTGCGGCAGCTTAGGGATGAGCTCAATGCCGCAGCGGTACTCAGGAAGCAGGCGAATGGATTGTCGATGGGGATGTCGGGCGATTTTGAGGTGGCGGTAGAAGAGGGTGCTACATGGCTGAGGCTTGGTACCATACTAGTTGGGAGGAATACGATATGAGCGTTATGAACAAGTTTATGAATTTTCTCGGGCTGCAGGAGGAAGAGGAAGTGGTTGATCGTGAAAGAATAGATCAGCATGAAGAGCAAGAGCATGAAACCTCTCCGTTCGAAGCACGTAAACAAACAACAAAGAGCAATAATGTTGTCAGCATTCATTCCCAGAAGAACGTGCGTGTCATTCTGAATGAGCCGCGTTCCTATGATGAAGCGCAAGAAATCGCCGATCACCTGCGTTCGCGCCGGTCAGTTGTCGTGAATCTGCAGCGGGTGCGCACGGATCAGGCCGTCCGGATTGTGGATTTCCTGAGCGGTACGATCTACGCGCTTAGCGGCAGCATATCGAAGCTGGGCCCTAATATTTTCCTGTGCACGCCGGAATCGGTTGAAATTCAAGGTGCTATTTCTGAAATGCTGGCAGACGAGATTGACTACAAAAAAATGAGGTGACCTTGAGTTGGATCAAGTTGAATCTTTTGTTACAACGCTAGTTAGTATATACCGAATTATGATCATCGGCTACATCCTGCTCTCGTGGCTTCCTAATGCAAGAGAGAGCTTTATCGGCGAATGGCTGGGCAAGCTGGTTGAGCCTTACCTGACGCCGTTCAGACGTGTTATTCCGCCGATCGGCGGCATGCTTGATATTTCACCAATTGTCGCATTGCTGGCCCTGCAGTTCGTGGCCATGGGGATTATCGCGATTATCGGTATTTTTGTGTAATGAAGAACGAGCTGTATGTGCATTTTCATCCGGATGAGCGTCCGTTCGTCGATCGTGTGTCTGAATGGATCGAGCGAGCAGCCCATGGACATGAGCTGAAACGAACGGATTTCCTTGATCCGCGTCAAAGAGACATTGTTGCAAGCCTGGTCAACCGCCAGCCCGATATTCAGCTCAGGCTGATGGGCGGCTATGAAGGGGCGGAGCGCCAACGTGCGATTATTGCTCCGGATTACCGCATTCTGGATGAGGAGCCGGAAGGGATTGCGCTTCTGAAGATTAGCGGCGGATCGCAAGGGCATCTGGAGCTTGATCATGGCGATTACTTGGGAGCGCTGCTGGGGCTTGGCATTAAACGGGATCGTATAGGCGATCTGCATGTTCATGAAGAGTTCTGCCATTGTCTGATTGCGGAAGAGATTGCCGATTATCTGAACATTCATTTGCGGCAAGTCCACCGGGTTCATGTCCTGACGGACATCATCCCTCTAGCCGATCTGCAGGCAGCAGAGACGGAGCTCGAGGAAATGAACTTGTCGGTGGCTTCTTTGCGTCTTGACGGAATCGCCAGCGATGTATACCGGATCAGCCGCTCCAAGATCGTCGAGCCTATCCGTGCCGGCAGATGCAGAGTGAACTGGAAGGTGGAGGAGGATCCGTCGGCTCCTCTCAAGGACGGGGATGTGATTTCGTTCAAAGGATTAGGCAGATTCCGCGTACTGCACGTCGAGGGTGTAAGCAAAAAAGGCAGGGTTCGCGTCAAAATCGGTAAATTTAAATAAAAGGTTGCAGGATTTTGTGCGGAGTTGTCGAATCCTAAATGGAATAATCACGCCTTTATTCAGCGTGCTGCGGGGTCGGCTGCAGCATTCCGCGATAGCCAGCTTATCTTTACGAATGAAGTCTTACTTCGAAAACTCTTAGGAGGTGCGCCAATGCCGCTTACGCCATTGGACATACATAACAAGGAATTCGGCCGTCGTCTGCGCGGTTATGATGAAGATGAAGTGAATGAGTTTCTGGATCAGGTGATTAAAGATTATGAGACGCTCATTCGCGAGAATAAAGAGATGCAGAATCAATCGCTTGCGCTTCAGGAGAAGCTGAATCATTTTGCGAACATTGAGGAAACGCTGAGCAAAACGATCATCGTCGCCCAGGAAGCAGCAGATGAGCTGAAAAGCAACTCCAAGAAGGAAGCGCAGCTTATTCTCAAGGAAGCGGAGAAGAATGCGGATCGCATCATTAACGAAGCATTGGCGAAATCCCGCAAGGTAGCCTTGGAAGTGGAAGAGCTCAAGAAGCAAGCTTCGATCTATCGCGCACGGTTCCGGACCCTTGTCGAAGCGCAGCTTGAGCTGCTCGGCCTGGAGGGCTGGGATTCACTTGAGGGCGGCAGCGCTGCTGCTAGCGAGCATATACAGTCGCGGGACTAATCTGGCCTCATAGATCCGAATTGACAATCGATTGCGAATGTCGTATAACTAGAACTATTAATGCTAAACAAGTTAATTTCGTTGACGAGAACAAGTACGCTAATGATGACTGCTCCCCAGAGAACCGGCCTTGTGCTGAAAGCCGGTGTGCAGACCGTGGCGGAATATCCTCTCTGAGAAGCCGCGCCGAAACCGCAAGCCGCAGCCGAGCTGCTGGCGCAACCTACTAAGCGCTGCCGGATGTCCACCGTTACGGGGACCGCGGATTTATAGATCCGTGACTAAGGTGCCGAATGATTGATGGCGCAGCTCTTCGCATCCGATGCGATGACGGCTGCTGCGGTTCATGAATCGGAACAAGGGTGGTAACGCGAGCAAGCCTCGTCCCTTTACAGGGATGGGCTTTTTTTGTTTTATCAGCGAATAGGGATGCGAAAGGGGATTGGCTGCAATGGAACGCGTGGATGTGAAGGAACGGGCAAGAGCCCGTGATTTGAGAGTACTGGCAAAGTGGCGGGCGGAGGATACGTTCAAGCGATCCATCGACCACCGCGAGGGAAAACCGAATTTTGTGTTCTATGAAGGTCCGCCTACAGCGAATGGAGCGCCGCATATCGGCCACGTTCTGGGACGGGTTATTAAAGATTTCATCTGCCGCTACAAGACGATGTCGGGCTATCGCGTCGTCCGTAAAGCAGGCTGGGATACGCATGGACTGCCGGTTGAGCTGGGCGTGGAGAAGCAGCTCGGTATCTCCGGCAAGCAGGAGATCGAGAATTACGGCATTGAGGCTTTCGTGAAGAAGTGCAAGGATAGTGTGTTCGAATATGAGCGCCAATGGCGGGAATTGACGGAAGCGATCGGCTATTGGACGAATATGGATGATCCCTACATTACGCTGGATAACAATTACATCGAAAGTGTATGGCATATTCTGTCGAACATTCATGAGAAGGGGCTCCTCTACAGAGGCCACCGTGTCAGCCCGTACTGTCCTTGCTGTCAGACAACGCTCAGCTCGCATGAGGTCGCGCAGGGCTATGAGGATGTCAAGGATTTGAGCGCAACGGTGAAATTCAAGCTGGTCGATTCCGATGCTTCTATACTGGCCTGGACGACTACTCCATGGACGCTGCCCGCCAACGTAGCGCTCGCTGTCAATCCTGCGCTGGACTATGTGCGGGTCAAGCAGGACGGCGAAGTATACATTATGGCAGCAGGCCTGGTGGAAAGTGTCATGAAAGGCGAATACGAGATCCAGTCTACAGTTAAGGGCGCAGAACTGGTTGGTATGAAGTATGAGCCGCCATTCTCCTATGCCAAGCTGGAAAAGGCTCATGTGGTCATTCCGGGTGATTTTGTCAGCGATACGAGCGGGACGGGTATCGTTCATATCGCTCCGGCACATGGTGAGGATGACTATAAGGTTGCCCGCCAGAACGGCATCGACTTCCTGAATGTCATCGATGGCAGAGGACGCTACAATGAAGAGATTACGGAGCTTGCCGGACGCTTCGTCAAGGATTGCGACATCGACATTGTCAAAATGCTCAGCGAGCGCTCGCTGCTCTTCTCGAAGGAGCGCTATGAGCACAGCTATCCGTTCTGTTGGCGCTGCAAATCACCGCTGCTTTATTATGCGACGGAGAGCTGGTTCATCAAGACGACCGATGTGAAAGAACAGCTCATCGCCAATAACAGTGAAGTAGACTGGTATCCCGGCCATCTGCGTGAAGGGCGCTTCGGCAAATTTCTGGAGGATCTTGTAGACTGGAATATTAGCCGCAACCGCTACTGGGGCACGCCGCTTAATGTGTGGGTGTGCGAGAGCTGCGGCGGGCAGCATGCGCCTGGCAGCAGAGCGGATCTTGCCGCAAGATCGGTTGAGCCGATCTCGCCGGATATTGAGCTGCATAAGCCATATGTCGATGAAGTGAAGCTGAATTGTCCGCATTGTGAAGGCGGCGTCATGACACGCACCTCGGAAGTGATCGACGTCTGGTTCGACAGCGGCTCAATGCCTTTTGCACAGCAGCATTATCCGTTCCAGAACGAGGCGGCATTCCAGGATCAATACCCGGCGGACATTATCTGCGAAGGCATCGATCAGACGCGGGGCTGGTTCTTCAGTCTGTTGGCAGTATCAACGCTTTATAACGGCAAGGCGCCTTATAAAGCAGTATTGTCCACAGGACATATTCTTGATGAGAATGGGCAGAAGATGTCCAAGTCCAAGGGAAATGTTATCGACCCATGGGAGATTATCAATGAATACGGCACCGATGCGTTCCGCTGGGCACTTCTGGCGGACAGCGCGCCATGGAACAGCAAGCGCTTCTCCCGCGGCATCGTTGGCGAAGCGAAGTCCAAGGTGATCGATACGATTGTCAATACACACGCATTCTTCGCGCTTTATGCATCCATTGACGGCTACGATCCGCAGACGCAGCCCCAGCGTGTATCCGGCGTGAAGCTGGACCGCTGGATCGTGTCTCGTCTGAACAGCTTGGTTCGTCAAGTGAACAAGGGACTCGTCGCGTATGATTTCTTGAATGCCGCCAAGGTAATTGAGACATTCGTGGACGAGATGAGCAACTGGTACATTCGCCGCTCGCGCGACCGCTTCTGGGGCAGCGGATTGACCGAAGACAAGCTGGATGCATATGGAACGCTTCGTCAGGTGCTGCTCACGCTGTCTCGCCTGATTGCTCCATTCGCGCCGTTGCTGGCTGAGGATGTGTACAGCAACCTGGGCGGAGGCAGCGAGAGTGTTCATCTGGCCGACTATCCTGTGGCGGATGAAGGGGCGATTGACGAGACGCTGGAGCGCGACATGGAGACGGCCCGCGGAATCGTGGAGCTGGCCCGCAACGTCCGCAATGAAACGGGCATCAAGACCCGTCAGCCGCTATCGGAGCTTATCGTAGCGCTTGATCGCGATTTTGAATTGTCTCCCTACGAGGACATCATTAAGGACGAGATCAATGTCAAGACGATCACGATTGCAAGCGGGGACAGCGGCTTCGTTGATTTCTCCTTCAAGCTGAACTTGAAGACCGCAGGCAAGAAGTATGGCAAGCTGGTAGGGCCGATTCAAGCGTATTTGAAGACGCTGACTGCCGATGAGACGCGGGCGACGGTTCAGCGCGGAGAGCTGGCCTATGCTGCGGAGGGTGGCGAGACCATTGCAATTGTACTGGAGGAGCTGCTCGTCGAGAAGCATGCCAAGTCCGGCTTCGCCTCAGCCTCCGGCAACCAGCTGACGGTTGCGCTTAATACGGATATTACACCGGAGCTGGAGCAGGAAGGCCTTGTCCGCGAAGTAATCCGCGCTGTTCAGGATACGCGGAAGAAGCTTGATTTTGCTATTGAGAAGCGGGTTCATCTCCTGCTTGACGTAGACGATGAGCTGCTGGCTGCGCTGCGGGCATTCGAGAACATCCTCTTCCAGAACGTGCTGCTGAGCGGAGTTGAATACGGCAGCAGGGAAGGCATGGAGCGCGTTCAATTGGGCGATAAAGAAATTGGAATTCTAATCGCCGATTAAGGGAATACTCCACCATACAGCTGTCAAATAACGAACGCCCATGCGATAAATGCCGGCAAGCGGAGCAAATCCGCTGCGGCGTTGCACGGGCGTTTGTTATTGCCGGCCCTAAGACCGGGGACTGATGTCTTGCTGGAGGTTGCTGATGACTGAAGAGAAGAAAGAACTGGCAGCGATGCGGCGTATTGCAGATTCGCTTAATAATCGGCTGGAGAAGGTAGCTATTGATCTGGAGCGGTCACAGATGGCGGAATATGTGGACCTGCTGAACAGGCCTTTTTCGCTTATATGGCGCAATTTGGTGGCAGGCACAGCGAGAGGTGTCGGCATCGCGATTGGATTCACGTTTTTTGCCGCGACAATTCTATATGTGCTTCAACTGCTTGGCGCCCTGAATCTGCCTATCATTGGCGACTACATCGCTGATATTGTACGCATTGTACAGCATCAATTGGAGGGCAAAGCATATTAATGGAATAGGGAGAGGGGCAGAAGTCTATGCTTGCTCCAGCCCGTGATCGCCTTCCTCATGATCCATATAATCGTAATAGGCCTGGTTGCGGATGACGCACACGTGGGTGCCTGTTATATCGGTTGCCAGGAAGCTCTCTAACGGCTCCACATAACCATCGGCTTCATCGGTTTCAATGCCGATGTCATCGTAGGATGCAGCATTGCGGTTCTCCGACATTGCCGGCGAGTCGGAATTCCCCCATTGCTCGACAATTTGCCAGGCGTCCTCGCCATCGAAGCCGTTGTAGCCTTCGCGCTCATCCATGCTGGAGCGGCCAAAGGGGGGCATCAGATACTGCTCTTCGATTGGTCTGCGATCCGACGGCTCCTGCCTTGGCGCGTGATTAATGCAGTACAGGGTATCAGGCAGTGCTTGAAGACGGGCATATGGTATAGCCTCGCCACAGGTCAGGCAAGTTCCATATTCGCCATTGTCCATGGCGGATAATGCGGCGTCAATCCGGCTAAGGCGCAGATCCTCCTGCTCCAGCAGCGCAATATCTTTGCCGCGCTCATACAGTTCGGTTGCGATATCCGCAGGATGGTTGTCAATCGTGGATAATTCTCCCGTTTCATCTCTCTGTGAGGAAGCCAGTCCATAATGCTCGCTGCTTGCCAGCCGTTTCTCTGTATCATTTTTGTCGGATTCCAGACGTCTGCGCAGATGAAGGACCTGTTTATGGCTAAGATGGGACATAAGCTAAGCTGCACTTCCTTTCTGTCATTTCTCTGAGTGCGGGTTCGTAATGCCTTTAGCTTTTGCATCTCGGTTCTATTTTACATAAGGGCATGAATGGACGATCTGGAATTGCTAGTATGACGAAGGGTGAATGTGCTACAATGTGTTTGGAAAAGGGGGACGAAGAGGTGAAATTTTATTACTATTGGATTGCCTTGATTGTATTTGTAGTTGACTACATAACGAAGAAGATGATCGAGAACGGGCTTGAAATCGGTGAGAAAATTAAAGTGCTGGGCGATTTCTTCATCATAACCTCGCACCGCAACAAGGGCGCTGCCTTTGGCATTTTGCAGGAGCAGACGGTATTTTTTATCTGTATTACACTTCTTGTCGTCACAGGTATTGTCTGGTATATATATACGAACCGGAATTCCGGCAAAACGATGCTGTTGATCGGCTTAGGGCTTGTACTGGGCGGAGCCTTCGGGAATTTTCTTGACCGGGCGCTGTACGGGGAAGTTGTTGATTTTCTGCAATTCACTTTCGGAAGCTACGTGTTCCCGATCTTCAATGTGGCGGATTCGGGTATCGTATGCGGGGCAGGACTAATTATATTGGATGCATTTCTCTCCATGAAAAATGAGAACGGGGATTCGAATGAGCGAAATAAACGAGATGAGCATGAAGAACGTGAAGGACAGCAGCCGATCCAGTGAGGAGACGCTCGAATTTATCGTAAGCGAGAATGAAGCCGGACAGCGGCTTGACAAATACGTAACGGACAACCTTGAAGACGGGGCAGCCGTATCCAGAACGCAGGTGCAGGACTGGCTAAAGTCGGGCGCTGTGCAGGTGAATGGACGGCAAGTGAAGGCCAATTACAAGATCGCGGCAGCGGATACGTTGACGGTTGTTATTCCCGAGCCGGTTACAGCCGTAATTGAAGCGGAGGATATTCCGCTCGATGTGGTGTATGAGGATAGCGACGTTATCGTCATCAATAAGCCAAGGGGCATGGTGGTGCACCCTGCTCTGGGCCATTATTCGGGAACCGTTGTTAATGCGCTTATGCATCACTGCAACGATTTGTCCGGCATTAATGGCGTGATGCGTCCTGGTATTGTGCACCGGATCGACAAGGATACCTCCGGCCTCATCATGGCGGCCAAGAATGATCTGGCGCATGCCTCGCTCGCCGAGCAGTTGAAAGCACATACCGTGACGCGGAAGTATATGGCGCTCGTTCATGGCAATGTGCCGCATGAGCATGGAACGGTCGATGCGCCAATCGGGCGTGATCCGCATGACCGCAAGCTGTTCACGGTTACAGACCGCGGCAGCAAGCATGCGGTGACGCATTTTGCAGTTGTTGAGCGGATCGGCGGCGATTTCACATTGCTGGAGCTGCAGCTGGAGACCGGGCGCACCCATCAAATTCGTGTCCATATGAAATACATCGGATACCCGCTTGCTGGAGATCCTGTATATGGACGGAACAAAACAATCGGTCTGAAAGGACAGGCGCTGCATGCGGCCGTTCTTGGTTTTGTACATCCGCGCACAGGTGCCGATATTCTGCTGGAGGCTCCGATTCCGGAGGACATGGAGCGGGAGCTGGCGATACTTAGATCCCGCTAGCCGGGCATGGCGGGAGAGCGTGCGTTCAGCAGCGGCAGCGGTAAGCCGATGTTGGCGTGCCCATGAATCGACAGCTGATTCAAATTGAGAAATGGTCAAAAGTGCAAACTTTTGGCCATTTTCTTTATTATGTTGAATTGCTGAAGTGCGTTATGATGAAAGCAATTGTTGCATGAAAAAAAATCAGGCTCAATCTTTAAATCAGGGGATGACTTGCGTGCGAACAGAGCGGAGGGTCGGAGGGATTCTGGAGAAACGGCAGTGTTCGCCTTTAAAGCCCGATTTCGACCTATGATCACCGTGCAATTAAGTAATCGGGCTTTAACAGCGATCGGAAGAGCCCTCCGAACCCGCAGCGGCACGGTTCACGGCCGTCAACCACTGATTTTCGTAGTGAGCCAAAAAATAAGCCATAGAAAGGTGAGAAAATACAAATGACACAAATCAATCATTATTATACAGAGCTGCAAGGAAGCTACCTGTTCTCAGAAATTGCGAAAAGACGCACCAAGTTTATGGAGGAGAATCCGAATGCCGGCATTATTAGCCTCGGCATTGGCGACGTAACGCGCGGACTGCCTGAAGCAGTCGTGAAGGCGATGCATGCTGCGGTTGACGAATTGGCAAGTCCGGGCTCGTTCCGTGGCTACGGACCGGAGCAAGGCTATGATTTTCTCGTACAAGCGATCATCGAGAATGACTACAAGGCTCGCGGCATCGATATTGCAAGCAATGAAGTGTTCGTCAGCGATGGCTCCAAGTGCGATGTCGGCAATATTCAGGAGATCTTCAGCCAGGATGCGATTGTAGCTGTTCAAGATCCTGTATATCCGGTTTATGTAGATACGAACGTTATGGCAGG
This sequence comes from Paenibacillus oenotherae, assembly GCF_019443105.1. Classification (GTDB taxonomy): domain Bacteria; phylum Bacillota; class Bacilli; order Paenibacillales; family Paenibacillaceae; genus Paenibacillus_Z; species Paenibacillus_Z oenotherae. Next base: position 536,149 of record NZ_JAHZIJ010000001.1, on the reverse strand, counting down.
CCGTTCAGGCAAATTTAACAAGGAAACGAACCGGTACGAGAACATTGTATATCTGCCTTGCAGCGCAGAGAACAACTTCACGCCAAGCCTTCCGGACCGCAAGGTGGACCTGATCTATCTCTGTTACCCGAACAATCCGACAGGCATGACGCTCACGAAGGAAGAGCTCAAGCGCTGGGTTGATTATGCCAAAGCGAATGATTGCATCATTCTCTACGATTCGGCTTATGAGGCGTTCATTCAAGAGAAGGACGTTCCGCGCAGCATTTATGAGATCGAAGGCGCACGCGAGGTCGCGATCGAATTCCGCAGCTTCTCCAAGACGGCTGGCTTCACGGGTGTTCGCTGTGCTTATACGGTTGTACCGCGTGAGGTGCAAGCGAAGGATGCGGGCGGCAATACCGTAAAAGTCAATGATCTGTGGAACCGCCGCCATACGACCAAGTTCAATGGTGTATCTTATGTAACGCAGCGTGGAGCAGCAGCGATCTACACACCGGAAGGCAAAGCGCAAATTGCATCCATCGTTGACTACTATATGACGAATGCGCGGATTATCCGTGACGGTCTGGCTTCTCTTGGCCTTGAAGTATTCGGCGGTGTTAACGCGCCTTACATCTGGCTCAAAACGCCAAATGGCCTGGATTCATGGGCATTCTTCGATAAGCTGCTGTCTGAAGCCAACATTGTCGGAACACCTGGCGTTGGTTTCGGTCAGAGCGGTCAAGGCTACTTCCGCTTGACAGCGTTCGGAAGCCTTGAGAATACGGAGAAGGCAGTAGAACGGATTACAAAGCTGAGCCTGTAAGTGGCGGCGGCAGCTTCGGCAGAAGTGTGCAAGTAATTAATCGCGAAGTATTGACATCAAATGTCGAACGTGGGATAATTCTTTTGATAAACAGCAGTACCTTTAACTCAGTCCAGAGAGGCTGGCAAGGTAGCGTGAATAATTGAATCCCGCGAATAGATTGGACGGACCGCTGGCGCCTTGCGCGCAAGCGGTGCTTGTCTGAACTCCAGCGTGTGATTCATGTGAATTACGCACTCCTTGCGCTTGCCCGCAAGGAGTTTTTTTGTGTGAATGTAGCTCGTTTGGGCTGGAGGAGGCGGACAACGCACATGGATGAGGAACATCGGATCATCATGGACGAGACAGCGATCCGCCGGGCGCTTACTCGAATCGCGCATGAAATTGTCGAGAAGAACAAAGGCATCGACGACTGCGTCCTGATCGGGATCCGTACCCGGGGCATCTATCTCGCGGAACGGCTGGCGGAGCGGATTCATGAAATTGAAGGACGTCCCGTTGATGTGCATGAGCTGGACATTACCTCTTACCGTGACGACCGCAAAGCTGTGAAGGCTGGGGGGGAGGGCGCAGCGCCCTCCCAATCGGGACCGGACACCATAGTCAAGCCGACGAACGTACAGGACAAGCGGGTAATATTGTTCGACGATGTGCTGTACACCGGACGAACGATAAGAGCTGCGATGGACGCGCTGATGGACTGCGGCCGGCCGCAAAATATTCAACTGGCGGTACTCGTTGACCGCGGACATCGCGAGCTGCCCATCCGTCCGGATTATGTGGGCAAGAATGTACCGACCTCCAAGCAGGAGCAAATTGTCGTGTCGCTGCAAGAAGTGGATGATGAAGATCAAGTCACTATAATCCATCAGAGGGGGCAGACAGGATGACCATTACAACTTTGAAACAACGCAGCTTGCTTGGACTAAAGGATTTAAGCAAGGAAGAAATTATATCGATACTTGATCGCGCAGCTTACTGGGAAGCGCAGCCGGATAAAGTGAAGCCGGTGCTGCAGGGCAAGTTTGTGGCCAATATGTTCTTCGAGAACAGCACGCGGACGAGATTCTCCTTCGAGGTTGCGGAGAAACGGCTTGGCGCAGAAGTGCTTAACTTCTCAGCAGCAGTCTCCAGCGTACAGAAGGGCGAATCCATCTACGATACGGTGCGCACGCTGGAATCGATGGGGATTGATGCAGGCGTTATCCGCCTCAAGCCAATTGGAGTGCTGGCCGATCTTGCTACAAAAATCAAGGTGCCGCTTATTAATGCCGGTGACGGCAATAATGAACATCCGACCCAAGCTTTGCTTGATATCTATACGATGCGCAAGCATTTCGGAGAGCTTAAAGGGCTGACCGTTGCAATTGTCGGCGACATCCTGCACAGCAGGGTAGCGCGCTCCAACCTGTGGGCGCTGCAGAAGCTGGGAGTTCAAGTGCGCTTCTGCGCACCGCCGAATATGGTTGCAGCCGATCTCGCTGCGGAATATATCTCAATGGAAGAAGCATTGAAGGCAGATGTCATTATGATGCTTCGCGTGCAGCTTGAACGCCATGAGAACGGGATGATCAAGTCAGCTGAAGATTATCGCGAGCATTACGGGCTTACCGTGGAGCGGGCGCAACGATTGGCGCCGCATGCGATCATTATGCACCCTGCACCGATCAACCGGAATGTCGAGATTGACGATGAGCTAGTCGAGCATCCGCAGTCCCGCATCTTCCCGCAAATGGAGAACGGCGTGCCAGTTCGGATGGCTGTTATCGAGCGGGCGCTAGTATAAACGAACCAGAATCGCTCCAGGGCGCCGAAAGGAGAATGAAACGATGTCAGTATGGATATTGAACGGACAAGTATGGAATGAGGCAACAGAAACACTGGAGAGCAAACATGTTCGAGTAGAGAACGGTGTCATCGCAGCAATTGTGAGCGGTGCGGATGGCCAGCCGGATACGGCGGGACACGAAGTTGTTGACGCGAAAGGAATGCTCCTCTCCGCAGGCTTTATCGATATGCACGTCCATCTGCGGGAGCCGGGCTTCGAATATAAAGAGGATATTGCCAGCGGAACGCGTGCTGCGGCCAAAGGCGGCTTTACAACAATTGCATGTATGCCGAACACCAGGCCGGTGGTTGATACGCCGGAGACGATCCAGTACATACTGGATAAGACGGCTGCTGAGGGTGTTGTGCGGGTGCTGCCTTACGCGGCTATCACCAAGAATGAGCTTGGACGCGAGCTGACGGACTTTGCGGCATTGAAGGAAGCGGGCGCGATTGGCTTCACAGATGATGGCGTAGGCGTTCAGAACGCGCAGATGATGAAGGATGCAATGAGCCTGGCGGCATCGATGGGCATGCCGATCATCGCGCACTGCGAGGATGATTCGCTTGTTGTAGGCGCAGCCGTCACGGAAGGCAAGTTCGCACAGAAGCACGGGCTCAAAGGCATCCCGAACGAATCCGAAGCGATTCATGTCGGCCGCGATGTGCTGCTGGCGGAAGCAACAGGCGTACATTACCATGTTTGTCATGTGAGCACAGAGCAGTCGGTTCGCTTGATCCGCCTGGCCAAGAGCATCGGAGTGAAAGTGACTGCCGAGGTATGCCCGCATCATCTGATTCTGTCGGATGAGGATATTCCGGGACTGGATGCCAATTGGAAAATGAATCCTCCGCTCCGCACGCCGCGTGATGTGCAGGCGGTTATCGAAGGGCTTGAGGACGGTACGCTTGACATCATCGTTACCGACCATGCGCCGCACAGCGCGGAAGAGAAAGCGCGCGGCATGCAGCTGGCTCCATTCGGAATTACAGGCTTTGAGACAGCCTTCCCGCTGATGTATACGAAGTTCGTGAAGAACGGCAAATGGCCGCTAGGCTTCTTGCTCAAACGTATGACGACAGACCCTGCCCGCGTATTCGGGCTGCCGACAGGCTCATTGACGGTCGGCGCGCCTGCGGATGTAACAATTGTGGATCTGGAGGGCGAGCGCGAGGTTGACCCGCAGACCTTCGTTTCTAAAGGAAAAAACACGCCGTTTGGCGGTTGGAAATTAAATGGCTGGCCGGTGCTGACGATGGTGGGTGGCGCTGTCGTATGGTCGGAGCTGTAAGCAGGACGAATCAACTTAGAATAAGCGAATGCTTCCGAGGCGAGTTTTCTGCTCGCATATTGCAGGGGGATCGCAGAAAACTTTGAAGGAGTGATACGGATGCAAGCAAGATTGTTATTGGAAGACGGAACATTGTTCACAGGTCTGGGATTCGGCGCTGAAGGCCAATCATCCGGCGAAGTTGTATTTAATACCGGAATTACAGGATATCAAGAGGTTATCTCCGATCCGTCCTACTGTGGACAAATCGTAACGATGACTTACCCGCTTGTCGGCAACTACGGCATTACGCGCGATGACTTCGAATGTGTCTCGCCGTTCATTCACGGCTTTGTTGTACGCCGCCATGAACCGGTGCCAAGCAACTGGCGCGCTGAATATACGCTGGATCGACTGCTCAAGGAATACGGCATCATCGGCATCAGCGATATTGATACGAGAATGCTCACTCGCATCCTTCGCCATCACGGCACAATGAAAGGCATTCTGACGACAGGCGCGGAGCGCGTCGAAGAGCTTCAGGAGCGTCTTGGCTCCACGCCGCTAATGACGGATCAAGTTGCGCGCACATCTACGAAGAGCATCTTCTCAAGCCCTGGCGACCGCGAGCGCATCGTGCTGGTAGACTTCGGCGCGAAGAGCGGCATTCTGCGCGAGCTGACCAAGCGCGGCTGCGATGTTGTTGTCGTGCCTCACGATACGACAGCGGATCAAATTCGCCGCCTGAATCCCGATGGCATCCAGCTCTCCAATGGCCCTGGGGATCCTAAGGATGTGCCTCAAGCGGTCAAGATGATCAATGAGCTGCTTGGCGAATACCCGATCTTCGGCATTTGCTTGGGTCATCAACTGTTCGCACTGGCCTGCGGAGCTGACACAGCGAAGCTGAAGTTCGGACATCGCGGCGGCAATCATCCGGTAAAAGAGCTGTCGACGAATCGCTGCTACATCACATCGCAGAATCATGGCTATACAGTTCTTGAGGATTCCGTTAAGAATACGAAGCTTGCCGTTACCCATATCAACAATAACGACCGCACCATCGAAGGCTTGAAGCATACCGAGTATCCGGCATTCACGGTTCAATATCACCCTGAAGCTGCCCCGGGTCCATACGATTCAAGCTACCTGTTTGATGAATTCCTGGAGATGATCCGCGAACATAAAAGAACTAACCCGAAGAAACCGCGCCAAGCCCAGCTTGCGGAATCATTGAGAGGAGAGCTGCAGTATGCCCAAAAATAATGAACTCAAAAAGATACTTGTCATCGGCTCCGGCCCAATCGTTATCGGTCAAGCGGCTGAATTCGATTATGCCGGAACTCAAGCTTGCCAGGCTTTGAAGGAAGAAGGCTACGAGGTTGTTCTCATAAACAGCAACCCTGCAACAATTATGACCGACACGAATATGGCGGACAAAGTTTACATCGAGCCGATAACGCTGGAATTCGTCACGCAAATTATCCGTCAAGAGCGTCCTGACGGCTTGCTGCCTACGCTTGGCGGCCAAACAGGCCTTAACATGGCGGTAGAGCTGGCACGCGCAGGCGTGCTGGAGCGAGAGAACGTGCAGCTGCTGGGAACGCAGCTGACAGCTATCGAGAAGGCGGAGGACCGCGACTTGTTCCGCGATCTGATGCGCGAGCTGGAGCAGCCGGTTCCGGAGAGCGTAATCGTTACGACGGTAGAGGAAGCAGTAGATTTTGCTAATGAGATCGGCTATCCTATCATCGTTCGCCCGGCTTACACGCTTGGCGGAACAGGCGGCGGAATTTGCTCCAGCGAAGAAGAGCTGCTGGAGATTGTGGCATCGGGTATTCGCTACAGCCCAATCAGCCAATGCTTGATCGAGAAATCGATCGCCGGCATGAAAGAAGTCGAATATGAGGTTATGCGTGACGCCAACGACAACTGTATCGTAGTGTGCAACATGGAGAACTTTGATCCCGTTGGCGTTCATACCGGAGACAGTATCGTCGTAGCGCCAAGCCAGACACTGTCCGACCGCGAGTACCAAATGCTTCGCTCGGCATCGCTCAAGATCATTCGTGCGCTGAACATTGAGGGCGGCTGTAACGTCCAGTTCGCGCTTGATCCTTTCAGCTATCAGTACTATGTTATCGAAGTAAATCCGCGTGTAAGCCGTTCCTCTGCGCTGGCATCCAAAGCAACGGGTTACCCGATCGCGAAGATGGCGGCCAAGATTGCAATCGGCTATACGCTTGACGAGATTGTCAACCCGGTAACGGGCCAAACCTATGCATGCTTCGAGCCAACGCTGGATTACATCGTTTCCAAAATTCCGCGCTGGCCGTTCGATAAATTCATCTCGGCGAACCGCAAGCTGGGTACGCAGATGAAAGCAACCGGCGAAGTAATGGCCATTGGCCGCACCTTCGAGGAATCGATTCATAAAGCGGTCCGGTCGCTAGAGATCGGCGTACACCGCATTCACCTGAAGGAAGCATCGGAGCTGAGCGATGAAACGCTTCGCCTCCGTCTGAACAAGCCGGACGATGAGCGGATGTTCCTTGTTGCCGAAGCTTTCCGCCGCGGCTATGAGCTGCAGGACGTTCAGAACATTACGAACATCGACTGGTGGTTCCTGGACAAGCTCGAAGGAATCGTTCGTTTCGAGAATGAGCTTCGCAGCGCGTCCCAGCTCACTTCCGAGCTGCTGTACACAGCGAAGCGCAAAGGCTTTACGGATCGTTCCATCGCAGAGATCCGCAGCGAGGGCGGCCACAAGTCGCTGACAACGGAGCAGGAAGTACGCGAGCTGCGCCTTAAAGAAGGCTTCAGACCGGTCTACAAAATGGTTGATACCTGTGCGGCCGAGTTCGAAGCGACAACACCATACTACTACTCAACCTATGAAACCGAGAATGAAGTGATCGAAACGAGCAAGGAGAAGGTGCTTGTTCTGGGCTCTGGCCCGATCCGCATCGGCCAAGGCATCGAGTTTGACTACTCAACCGTTCATGCGGTCTGGGCCATCCAGGATGCAGGCTATGAAGCGGTTATCATTAATAACAATCCGGAGACTGTATCTACAGACTTCAGCACATCTGACCGCCTGTACTTCGAGCCGCTTTTCTTCGAGGATGTTATGAACGTTATCGAGCAGGAGAAGCCGATTGGCGTTATCGTTCAGTTCGGCGGACAAACGGCAATCAATCTTGCTGCACCACTTACCAAAGCGGGCGTTCGTATTCTGGGCTCCAGCCTGGAGAGCATCGACAATGCGGAAGACCGCAAAAAATTCGAAGCCTTGCTTCGCAAGCTGGATATCGCTCAACCGGAAGGCAAGACAGTCGTATCGGTTGGCGAAGCGGTCGAAGCGGCGCAAGGACTCGGTTATCCGGTGCTTGTAAGACCTTCTTATGTCCTTGGCGGGCGCGCGATGGAAATCGTATACTCCGATCAAGAACTGCTTACTTACATGGAGCAAGCGGTTAAGATCAATCCGGAGCATCCTGTATTGATTGACCGTTATATGCTTGGCAAAGAAACAGAAGTAGACGCGATCTGCGACGGCGAGACAGTTCTGATCCCTGGTATTATGGAGCATGTTGAGCGTGCAGGCGTTCACTCCGGCGACTCCATCGCGGTCTACCCGCCGCAATCCTTGTCGGATGAGCTGAAGCAGCAAATGATCGATATTACGATCAAAATTGCCAAAGAGCTTAAAGTAATCGGACTTGTAAACATTCAGTTCGTTATTTTCCAGGATCAAGTGTATGTGATCGAGGTTAACCCGCGCTCCTCGCGTACGGTGCCGTTCCTGAGCAAAGTGACGAATGTGCCGATGGCGAATCTGGCGACCAAAGCGATTCTCGGCACGAAGCTTGCCAGCCTGGGCTATTCCGAAGGCTTGTGGCCTGAGGATGACTATGTATCGGTTAAAGTTCCAGTATTCTCCTTCGCGAAGCTTCGCCGGGTAGATCCGACACTGACGCCGGAGATGAAGTCAACGGGTGAAGTAATGGGACGCGACCAGCAGTATGCCAAAGCCTTGTACAAGGGTCTGATCGGCGCTGGAATGCGCATTCCGCCTACAGGCGCGATTATTGCGACAGTTGCTGACAAGGACAAGCCGGAAGCGATTGAGATTCTGCGCGGCTTCTACGAGCTGGGCTACAACATCATCGCAACAGGCGGAACAGCGACAGCTCTGGAAGAGGCAGGGCTGCGTGTCAGACATGTGAACAAGCTGAGCGAAGGCTCGCCTAACATTCTTGATCTGATCCGTGATGGACAAGCGCACTTTGTTGTGAACACATTAACGAAGGGCAAAACTCCTGAGCGTGACGGATTCCGTATCCGCCGTGAAGCGGTTGAGAACGGCGTCGTCTGCATGACCTCGCTGGATACGGTACAAGCGCTGCTTACGATGCTCGAAACGATTAACTTCTCCTCGCGCCCAATGCCGGTGCTGCAGAAGAAATAAGGTTACAGATAAGAAGCGGCCAACATCGGCCGTGATGAAGCTGTCATGGCGGCCTCATCACGGTGCGGATGGAAGGCCGTCTTGTCTGTCCATAATAGACAGCGTGAGAGGAAGGGATTACGATGGCAGGTTTGACGCGTGAAGAAGCAGCCGGACGCATTATGGTGGCGCTTGATTATCCGGAAGCGGGAGCTGCGGAGACGCTGTTGCGGAACCTGGAAGGGATTCCATGCTATATCAAGGTTGGCATGCAGCTGTTCTATTCCGCAGGGCCGGGATTCATCTCGGGGTTGAAGGATAGAGGCTACCGTGTATTCCTCGATCTCAAGATGCACGATATTCCCAACACCGTTAAGGGCGGCGCCAGCAGTATTACGAGGCTTGGCGTTGATATGTTCAACGTGCATGGCGCGGGCGGCCAAGGGATGATGGAGGCGGCTATGGAAGGCGTGGAGGCAGCAACGTCAGGAGGCTCCGGCCTGCAACGCCCCATTGTCATTGCGGTCACTCAGCTGACAAGCACAAGCCAAGCGGTGCTGAATGATGAGATTGGTATAGCGGGCTCCGTTGAGGATGCCGTTATTCGCTACGCCAAGCTTGCCCAGGCGGCGGGCTTGAACGGCGTCGTTGCTTCACCGCAGGAAGTGAAGACGATCAAAGCTGAATGCGGCGCGGAATTCAAGACTGTAACGCCGGGCATTCGTCCGGCAGGAGCTGCGCTGAATGATCAAACCCGCATTATGACTCCTGGCGAAGCGCTGGCGCAAGGAACGGACTTTATGGTAATCGGAAGGCCGATTACAGGAGCTGCTGATCCCCGTGCAGCCATTGAATCTATTATTGAGGAGCTGGTTTGAGATGAGTAAACAATTGCTGGAACAACTGCCCTATGAGATTGCCAAAGGACTGCTGGAAATTAATGCGGTTGCCCTTCGTCCGAATGATCCTTTCACCTGGACCTCTGGCATGAAATCGCCGATCTATTGCGATAATCGGCTGACCATGTCCTATCCGGCGATTCGTGATTCCATTGCGGAAGGCTTCGCCGCGATTATTAGCGACCGTTACCCGGATTGCGAGGCGGTTGCAGGCATAGCGACAGGCGGTATTCCGCATGCGGCATGGGTAGCCCAGAAGCTGAACCTGCCGATGCTGTACGTCCGTGATAAAGCGAAGGGACATGGCAAGACGAATCAGATCGAAGGCCATTTTAAGGCGGGGCAAAAGGTCGTTCTCATTGAAGACCTGATTTCCACAGGCGGAAGCTCTCTCAAAGCAGCAGTAGCTGTTCGTGAAGCCGGCTGCGAGGTACAGGGTGTTGTTGCGATCTTCACCTATCAGTTCGCGCATGCAATAGAAGCTTTTGCCGCTGAGAATATTCCGCTTCATACACTATCGAATTACTCAGCATTAATTGAAGTAGCCGTCGAGAAGGGCTCCGTGCAAAGCAGCGACATAGCTGTGCTGCAAGCATGGCGCGACAACCCGCAATCGTTCGGAGTGTAGCAGCATATATAGCAATATAAATAGAGCAGAGCAGGGGCAGCCAGCCCGATGCCCTGCTCTTTTTTTTTGTCCAGACAGGATGTTCACTTCAGGATTGTTGCTGCTGCAAGAATCGGAGCGCATTATGTATGAGATGATGGTTCATCCTCGCGATCGTGTTATCCGCATAATAAGCATGATGCGGCGTGCAAATGACATTGGACAGCGTTAAGTAAGAGGGAAGAGGCTCCCTGACAGGCTCATCGGGGTATACATCAAGGCCAAGCCCCCCTAATTGGCCGGATGCCAGCGCTTCTTCAAGGATACTGTAATCCAGAATTGACCCCCGGGAAGTATTGATTAAGAGAGCGCCTCTCTTCATCGCATAGATGCGTTCCCGATTAAAGAAGGCCGTATTGTCAGGTGTTGCCGGGAGATGCAGTGTAACGATGTCGGATTGATTCAGAACCTCTTCAATCGGAAAGCCGGTATCCGTTTGAACTCCCTGCTTGTCACTTATAAGAATATTCATCCCGAGCGCTCGCCCAAGTGCTGCGACAGACTGGCCGATCTCACCGTTGCCGACAATTCCGAGATTTTTTCCGTAAAGCTCTATATTTGGTCCCAGCTTGTCCCTCCAGATGCCCTCCAGCATGCTGCTCCGTGCTCGCCCCAGTTGCTTCGTCAAGTAGAATATCATGGCCAGCACATGCTCAGCCACAGCTTGTCCCGCAAGGGCCGGTATTCCCTCGATTAATGGCGTGCCGGGCAATGCTTGGCGGTCTATATAGTCCAGATTATGGGCGCGAATTCCGATATATTGACAGTGTATGAGAGCGGACAGGATATGGACTGGAATACGGCTGTGCGCTAATAATACCCGGCATTGGCTCAGTAAGGATTCATTAATATTGTCAGTTGGGGTGATGAATTTCACCTTACAATGCGGCTCCAACAGGAGCAGCTCAGCAGAGGGTAGTGATATCGTTGCATCAATGAGACAGAGTGGTTTGTCTTGCAGCATAGGTATGTAATTCCTTTCTTATGGAGGTTAGGATACTTCTTATTTTACCAGAATCATCTATGAATACCGTTCATATCCGGCTATCGCTCGGTCTTTATCCCCCTATTTGGTTTCAAGACCAGCATATTGGGTAATGAAAAACAATCTAATTGCATATTCTACTATAACTAAATAAGTGGAATGAGAGAAAGAACAACAGCGATCGTAAGAACATTCCACTGCCCGGCGGTCCCTTTGTTCGTTTCATTTGTTCAACTTAGACAGCTTAACAAAAAGAATAATAGATTGAGAGGGAGATTCAGATGAACCAGCATTTCAACCAACTATTGCACACGACAGGCGATTTGATCCGGCGTATCCGCCGTTATGACCGTGAATCCATCAACCGTGAGGAAATTGCGCTTATGGATGACACCTATCGTTTAATCGCCCGGACTGCTTGGGTAAAAGACAGCGACCTGCTCAGGGAACGCGCCATTATGAAGCTCCAGCAGATGAAGACGCGGCTTATTACGATGATGGAGGATCTGCTCTACACGGCATGATTTATTCTCATCCCAAAGATGTAGATCATAAACCTCCTCCAGCCTGTTATCATCCTTTTCCTCATTCGTTATAGTCATAATAGCAGCAGAATGGCTGGTTAGATGACTTTAAGAATGGAGGAAATGCGATGACGGTTGTACGGGAGAGCGTGCTTGCTGTACAAGGGCTGCGCAAGACTTTCGGTGCTGTAACGGCGGTTGACGGGATCAGCTTCGAGGTGCGGGGCGGAGAAATTTTCACCATTATCGGGCCTAACGGCGCCGGGAAAACAACGACGCTGGAGATGATTGAAGGTCTGCAGCAGCCTGACGCGGGCGAGATTACGATTCTGGGGATGAAATGGGACAGAAGCCGAAACGCGATCAAAATGCGCATCGGTGTCCAGCCCCAAACAAGCGCATTGTTTGATTTGTTGACGGTGGAGGAGAACCTGGAAACGTTCGCCTCATTCTATGACCGCAAGCGCCAGGTTGAAGAAATTCTGGATTACATCAATCTGGCCGATCACCGGGGCAAAAGAGTAAAGGTATTATCCGGCGGACAGAAGCAGCGGCTGGCCATCGGCCTGGCCATGATTAATGATCCTGATTTGATTTTCCTTGACGAGCCTACGACCGGACTTGATCCGCAAGCCCGCCGCAACATTTGGGATATCGTGCTCAAGCTGAGATCACTCGGCAAGACGACGATACTAACCACGCATTACATGGAAGAGGCGGATAAGCTTAGCGATCGGGTCTGTATTGTCGATCAGGGGCGGATTGTCGCTTTGGATACGCCCAAGGCGCTGATCGGCCAATTGACGCGTGAACGCGAGATTCATTTGACGTTCACAGAAGGCGACATCCCTGCTGCCGAGGCGGAGTCTATCGCCCTTGGCAATCCCGCTGTAACCCGGGTGAAGCGGGAGGGTGACCATCTCATTGTCTGGTCCATTAAGCCGGAAGAGACCTTGTACGGTCTGTTTGGCTTCACTACTGAACGCAGCATCCAAGTGGAACAAGTCTCCATTCGTGAAATGAGCCTGGAAGACGTATTTATTGCGTATACCGGGAAAGAGTGGAGGGACTGATGATGCGAGTGAACCAATGGAATCAGTTCAAGAAGCTCTTCGGCGCTCATCTCAAAATGATGTTTCGGGATAAATCAGTATGGTTCTGGTCTATTTTCTACCCCGTGCTGCTGCTTTCTGTCTTTATTATGATTTTTGGCAGCTCTTCAGACAGCTTCTCAGCGAAGCTCGCGCTCGTGGAACCGGACAAAAATGCGGTGTCCCAGCAGCTTCTTCATAGCTTGCAGGAAATTGATGTGTTTGAATTTCAATCAGAGAACCCGGTGAAGCGCGAGGATGCAGAGCAATCGCTGAAGGATCTCGAGGTGGATGCGATTGTCATCCTTCCGGAGTCGGAGGGGGACGGTTACATAAAGCTGCTGCTGAATAAGGAGAAGCAGAACTCCTCTACCTCTCAGGCGATCGCAAGTATTCTCAATAATCTCGTGCTGCAGGGCAATATGGCGGGCGTGAAGGCAGAACCTGGCCTCTCGCTGCAAACGGACTATATTTCGGCTGGCAGCGAGAAGCTGGAATATACGGATTTTCTGCTGACGGGCCTTATTGCCCTGTCCATTGCGCAGGCGGGCATGTTCGGCATGATTGATCTGGTGGAGATGCGGCGCAACGGGCTGCTGAAACGGCTCATTATGACCCCGGCGAGCATGGGATTGTTCGGTCTGGGCGGTATTGTCGTTCGGTTTATTCTTAGCGGCATTCAGATTGTGCTCCTGTCGCTGATCGGTGTGTTGGCCTTTGGCGCGCATCTGAATATTAATATCGGCGCATTTCTGATTATTTTCCTTGTAGGAACCTTATCCTTCGCTGGAATCGGCTTTATGATAGCGGCATTCAGCAAGTCGATGGAAAGCTATTTTGGCATGGCGAACTTGTTCAGCTTCATTATGATGTTCATAAGCGGAATCTTCTTCGATGTGAATGCATTGCCTGAATACATCAAACCGCTTGCTCATTTTCTCCCGCTTACTTATTTTGCCGACGGCATCCGGGACGGAATGGTCTATGGGCTCGGCATCATGAATGATGCATTCTGGCTCAATGTCGGCATGCTGCTCCTGTGGGGAGTCACTACGGTGCTCATTGGCGCCAAATTCTACAAGTGGAAAGAAGCTAGATAGTGCAGGATTGAAAAGACCTTTTCGAAGAAGCCTTCAAAACCACGAGCAAAGTGGTGTGAAGTGCCACCCAATTGTTGGTAAAAGTCCGACAATTGGAGGCGCACTTCAGAGCTGGAGGCTTCTTTTCTGTGGGCGCAATTCTATAGACAGCGAACATGCCTGCGCAAACGCAGGCTTTCTCACATTTCCGCCTGCTTATGATGATATGCCTGCCAGCGCGTATGAAATCTCCGTAGTTTGCCTCCAGTCGGACTATTCTGCCTCCTATTGCTGCACTAACGCAGGCATTTCACCTCTCAGGGGTACTTCTAAACGAAATTCCTGCATTTACCCAGGCTGTTAAGAAAGTTTGTTGGAGCGCTTCCGTTTGCTAAGCTTCTAAGCGTATGAGAGTGAGTGACTGCAACACATTCGGTTGGTGATGAGAGGGAAGCCTGCCAAAGTGCAGGAATTTCATCTAAAAGTAGCCATAATAGGCAGAATGCCTGCGATTGCGCAGGGATATATGGCCGATCGGGGTACCAGAGGGCAAACATGGCGAAAAGCCTGCGCTTTGGCAGGTATTCGGTCTTTATCAAACAGAAAGGATAAAAAGCCAGCCTATTCGCAGGCTTTCTGCGCAGCTGGAACCGACCAGACGGAGCGTCCACAATACCATCCCAACGCCCTTTTGTTAAGGGATTTAACAGGTTGCGGCATTGATTTGTTTAATAAAATACATAGTTAAATCTTTTCTTATATCCGCTAAACAAAATGTCGATATAGTGCAATATATATAATTTTATAATTCGAGCTTATACATCAAAGGGGATGAATAATTGAATGAAACAAGGCCGATTTTCCTTGTCTTTGCGAGTGAAACTTGTATTACTGGCTGCTTTTCCAATTGTGCTCTATATTGTGAGTACCGTTTATTGGATGGAGCGTTATGAGACGGATATGAATGATCTGACGCAATCTCTTTTTGAGACTACGAATAAGGTAAATACGCTGGTGCTGAATGCAGACCGTGACTTTTATCAATCTCTTGCGGCGCTTCAAGTGTTAGAGTCCAATCTGTCCGATCCGACGAAAGCCAAGCAAATGCAGGAGGATTTCGTTGCCAATGCGGAGCAGGCGCAAGAGAGAATAGATGAGGCATTCGGCATTCTTGAATCGAATGGAATGCTTGATTTGAAGAAACAGGATGGCGATTTATCGATTCGGATGATAGCGGACGCTTTCCATGCCAATTATCCAAAATGGTACAAGGATGCCGAGAACGCAGCAATGGATGGACGAAGCAAGGTATTCAATCCGGAGCTGATGGTCATATTCGATGAGACAAGGGAAGGCATCAATATCATCGGTGAAATTTTGGACGAAAATGCAACAAATCAAATAAAGAAGATAAACGAAGAGACTGCGCAAATGAAGAATGTGAGCGGGATCAGTCTTGTCATCTGTCTGCTCCTCATTTTCGCAGTGGGATTTGCTATAATCCGCAATATTGCAAGAATGATCAGATATGTTAATAAATTGACCAGTGCGGTATCAGAAGGAGATCTGAGAGATCAACCCTCCATCAAGCATAGCGGAGATGAGATTGGCGCTATCGCTTATGCGCTTGAAGGCATGATCAGCAAAGTGCGAGGCCTCGTTGTAACGATATCTGACAATGCGATGCAAGTAAGCTCCGCCTCTGAGCAAATGAATGCTTCTGCCAAACAGTCGGCGACTGCAGCCGCACATGTTGCGGAGGAGATTCAAGAAGTGAACGAAGGGATGGAGGTTCAAGCAAGGGGAGCGGAGGAGACTTCACGCGCGATTGATGAAATGGCTGTCGGGATCGGCAAGATCGCTGAGAATACATCCCTTATATCCGAAGCTTCCTTGAAAACTTCTGATGATGCAGAGCGCGGCCAAACGCAGCTTGAGCAGCTCGATAATCAGATGAAGGGTATCAAAACCGTCATTGAGCAGCTATCCGGCATCATTGCCAAGCTGAATGAACGATCCAATGAAATCGGCCTTATTGCAGAGAATATTACGACATTCTCCAACCAGACGAATATTTTGTCGCTTAACGCATCTATTGAAGCCGCACGGGCTGGCGAGCATGGCCGGGGCTTCTCCGTCGTAGCTGGTGAGATCCGCAAGCTGGCGGCACAATCCCTTCATTCCGCAGATGTTATTAATCAGCTCGTAACGGCAACCCAGGGAGAGATGGCGAACGCTTCGAATGTAATGTCCTCGACGCTGAGCGAGGTTGCCGTCGGCAGCCAATTAATGATGCAGGTGAACGACAGCTTTACGCATATTCGTGAGGAAATACAGAGCATTGCCTCACAGATTCACGATAACTCAGCGATTACGGAACAGATGTCTGCCAGCTCGCAGCAGGTTAGCGCAACGATGGAGCAATCTGCCAGCGCTGCCCGGACGAATATGAGCAATACGCAGAATGTTGCTTCGGCAACGCAGGAGCAGTTGGCGGTTATGGAAGAAATTGCTCATTCCTCCGACCACTTGAGAGGCATTGTGGACGAGCTTGAGCGTTCGGTTGCAACCTTTAAAATTCGATAATTCATTTGGAAGCTCTTGGATGCGCTGTGGGAAATATCACAAAAGCGCAGGCAAGAGCTTTTTTAACAAATATTTAAGTTTTCTATCCATAAAATTCGTAACTTTTTGTCCCTCTGTGCCGTCTATACGGTATACTGAGATAATTGATTTACGTAGGGATGGGGGGTATGGTCTACTATCTATGGCACTGTGGAGACGAAAACAAGGAGAAACGCAGGCGGTTCAGGTCGAATCAGTGGAGGAAGCCGGGAATGCAACCGCTCTTAAGACTGTGCAGAGAGAGGCGCCTTCAGATATCGGGAAGACGCTTCTGACTGTGGAATCGGTCGAACGGACTTTTCAGGTTGGCGGCCAGCCACTGCATGTTCTCAAGAGTATTAATATGGAGCTGAGGACCGGCCAGCTTGTTATGCTGCGCGGACGCTCAGGATCCGGCAAGACAACGCTGCTTAACCTGATTGGAGGGCTGGATCAGCCATCCAAAGGCCAGATTTTTTTTCAGGATATGCCTTTCCACAAGATGAGCGATGATCAACGGACGATGGTCCGCCGCAAGCAGATGGGGTTTATTTTTCAGGCGTTTGCACTTATGCCATTGCTGTCTGCCTATGAGAATGTTGAGCTGTCGCTTCGTATGGCCGGAATTCCGGGGGGCGAGTGGAAGGAGCGCATCATTCATTGCATGGATTTGGTAGGACTGGGCAAGCGTATGCATCACCGCCCGTTCGAGCTGTCAGGCGGAGAGCAGCAGCGGGTTGCAATCGCCAAGGCGATTGCCCACAGGCCGCGTCTGCTGCTGGCGGATGAACCGACTGCAGAGCTGGATTCGCAGATGTCGGCGCAAATTATGTCGGTCTTTCAAAATATTATTAGCACTGAACACGTTACGATTTGTATGACAACGCACGATCCTACGATTTTGGAGGTTGCCGATCATGTTTACGAAATGGTTGACGGGAAATTCATTTAAACGGACAGCGGCTGCAGTTCTGGGCGCTTCGTTAATTTTTACTAGCGGCTGCTCCCTGCTGCCGGATGAAGAGAATGAGGAGGTGCTGCCGAGCATCGCACCTCCTCAAATATCGCAAAAGCCGGAGTATGAGGTAACAACGACGACGCTGGAAACGAAAAAAACGGCTATTGGCAAGACGATATCGCTTGAGGAAGAGACGCTTTTCTTCACACTGGCGGGCAAACGATTGAAGGAACTGGACGTGAAGGTAGGCCAGAAGGTGACGGCCGGCCAGGTATTGGCTGTTCTGGATATGGATAAGGAGATTAAGGATTTGCGTTCTGCGCGAATTTCCTTCAAGCGCAAGGAAGCGGAGATGAAGGAAACGCTCCGCAAGCGCGATGAAATGACGCCTCTTGATTTTGAAGAAGCGATGATTACATTCGAAGAAGGACGGCAAGCGCTGGTTGACCAGCAGGAGGAGATTGATAAAGCGACAATCAAAGCGCCTTTCTCTGGAACGATTGTGTCCGTCAGCGTGGTGAAGGGCGATCAGATCAATGCCTATGATCCGATCTGCATCATTGCGGATACGAGCAGGCTGACACCTGCTGCCAAGATGACGAAGGACGAACTGAAAGGGATATCGGTCGGTATGCCTGTAGTCGTCGATATTAACAATATTGGCAAAGTTAACGGCACTATAAAGCAGCTCCCTATTCCGCAAGAGGATGAAGGAAATAACGGCGGCAATCCCGGCGGCGGCAATCAGCGTCCGGAACGACCGGAAGATTTTCTGATTGTGGAGCTGGAGAAGATGCCTAAAGGCATTACTAGAGGAACGCCGCTATCCATTAATATCATTCTGAAGCGCAAAGAAAATGCGATCGTAATCCCGCCATCTGCGCTGCGCACAATCGGATCACGTACTTATGTGCAGGTTACCGATAAGGATGGCAAACGCGAGGTTGACGTAGAGGTAGGAGAGCAGACGTCCACTGAAATTGAAATCCTCAAAGGATTGACGCCAGGACAGAAAGTTGTAGGTCGATAATCGATGGGGATGCCGCTATTTCGCTTTCTGTTCCGCAAAATGTGGAACACGCGATGGATGACGCTCAGTTCGCTTGCAGGCTTGATCATTGCCGTAGCGTTCGCGACAAGCATCCCGATGTATGCGGACGGCGCGCTCAAACGGGTCGTTGCAGAGACGCTCAAGGATGAGAGCAGCGGATTGCCGGCCGGATCACTGCTTATGCGTTACCAATCGACGAGCAACAAGACGGACTTTGCGGCTTTGGCAGAGGTTTCCCGCTATATCAAGGAAGATGTGCCTCAAGATATCGGGTTTCCCTTCAGTACGTTTGTGCGGAATATGGGAATTCGCAGTACCGAGATCACTCCTGAGGATCCCACCAAGGTAGATGCCAGCCGCGTTCGTCAGATGTCGATCAACACGCTGTCAGGACTTGATAAGAAGGTCGAGCTGACACAGGGCCGCTGGTTCAGTGATGAGGTTGGCGCCGATGGTCTCGTCGAGGTTGTATTGATGGAAGAGGCGATGTACCGCAGTGATGTTCACATCGGCGATGTGTTCGAATATCCGATCTATGGAGGCTTGGACATAACGCTGCGAGTCAAGATCGTGGGGGCATACAAGCCGCTCAGCGAGAGTGATCCCTACTGGTACCAAGGCCTGGAAGGTCTTATGAACACTTTTCAGGTTAGCGGTACAGCATTCGAGAAGGGACTTCTTGAAGCCAACAAAATTCCCGTTCATACTGTGAACTGGTACTATGCTTTCGATCTCAAGGAGATCAAGACGAGCCAGCTGTCTCCTCTCAGTCAGACGCTTAGCCGGCTGGATGTGGAGCTGTACCAGAAGCTGAAGGATACGAAGGTTGAGCTCTCCTTCGATAAGCTGCTGGATAAGTTCCGCACGCAAAGTCTGCAATTGCAAATGCTGCTGTTTACGCTGGCAGCGCCAATGATTGCCATGGTATTCTATTTTATTGCGATGAATGCGAGACAATCGCTCGACAAACAGCGCAGCGATATCGCGGTGCTGCGGAGCCGTGGCGCCGGCACAAGACAAATCATATGGATGTACCTGCTTGAAGGGTTCATGCTGGGCGCAGCCGCTCTGGTCATCGGTCCGCTAATCGGCTGGTATATGGCGAAGAGTATTGGCTCTGCCAACGGATTCCTGGAATTCGTCAACCGCAAGTCTATACCGGTCGGGTTCTCCACGGAAGCTATAATCGCGGGTTTGGCGGCAGTATTGCTTGCCGTCCTGGCAACGGTTATTCCGGCGGTCATGTATGCCCGTGCTTCCATCGTTAACTACAAGCAGCAGCTTGCGCGTTCTGACAGCAAGCCGTTCTGGCAGCGCTGGTATATCGACGTTGTGCTGCTTGGAGCAGCCGCTTACGGCTGGTATCTCTTCAATGAGCGTCAAATGATCTCGTTCAAGAGCGGAATGACGACAGATCAGCTGAATGTGCAGCCGTTCCTGTTCTTTGTTCCGGCATTATCGATCTTTGCGATGGGATTATTCTTCTTGCGTATATTCCCATGGCTGCTTAAATTGTTTAGCTGGATGGGCCGCAGACTGCTTCCGGTTCCAGTGTTCCTGACACTGACACAGCTGTCGCGTTCATCCAAAGGGTATTACCCACTGATGATCTTACTTATACTTACGTTGGGACTTGGTGTCTATAATGCCTCCGCGGCCCGCACGATTGATTTGAACTCCACAGAACGCACGCTTTACAAATACGGCACGGACGTTATTATGCAAACCGTATGGGAAGGCGAGACTGAACTGATCGATAAGGAAAATCAAGGCGGTCAGAACGGCGGCAATCAGGGTGGAGGCCAAGGCGGGGGGCAGGGTGGAGGAGCGCCGCAAGGACCAACCCGTACCAATTACACAGAGCCTCCGTTCGAGATTTTCCGCAAGCTGGACGGCGTTGAGGCCGCTGCTCGGGTCATGCAGACGAAGGGCAATGTTATCGTCTCCGGACGCTCGGTAGGCCAGGGCACATTGATGGGGATTGATAACGTAGACTTTGCCAAGGTAGGATGGTTCCGCAGTGATTTGTTCCCGGCGCATCCATTCCATTATCTGAACTATCTTGGCATGTATGAGCAAGCGGCAATTGTACCTTCGAAGATTGCTGAGAAATATCAGCTGAAGCTCGGAGATATCGTATCTGTTGGGCTTCAGGACGGAATGATTGACTTTGTCATTGTTGGAATCGTGCCATTCTGGCCGAGTCAATATCCGGATCAATCGCCGTTCGTAATTGCGAATCTGGATTATATTTATGATCAAGTGCCAATTATCCGTTATGATGTATGGCTGAAGATGAAGCCGGACGCCTTGACGGGTCCAATCATGAAGCAATTGCAAGAGAAAGGGATTGAGCTTGCAGATGTGAAGGATGTCCGCATCGAGCTTGCGACACAAGCGAAGCATCCTACCAGAGGCGGTGTATTCGGTATTTTGAGCCTTGGATTCCTTGTCTCGATTATCGTATCGCTGACCGGTTACGTGCTTTTCTGGTTCTTTAACCTGTCAGGGCGTGTGGTGCAGTTCGGCGTACTGAGAGCGATGGGATTGTCACGCAAGCAGCTCACGGGCATGCTTCTGCTGGAACAATTGTTTACAGCGGGCCTATCGATCGGCCTTGGTATTGCGATCGGCAAAATTGCCAGCTTGCTGTTTCTGCCGTTTCTGCAAACAACCGATAATGTCGCCAATTCGGTGCCGCCGTTCCGTGTCGTGTTCGACTCGAAGGATACGATGCAGCTGTACGTTGTTGTTGGCTGCATGATGCTGATGGGAGCCGCGTTGCTGCTCATTCATATCCGGAGACTGCGGGTGCATCAGGCGGTCAAGATGGGAGAGGAGCGTTAGACGACCATGATTCAATGCGAGGGTCTTGTCAAAATTTATAAATCAGACGATCTCGAGGTCGTTGCGCTGCAAGGATTGAACCTGCATGTCCGTGTAGGCGAGATGATGGCGATTATCGGGAATAGCGGCAGCGGCAAATCGACACTGCTGAATATTCTGGGAGGGCTTGATCGGCCCTCCGCTGGCCAAGTGCGGGTAGGCCCCTGGGATCTGCTGAAGATTACCGATGACCAGCTTGTCGAGTATAAGCGGGATACGGTAGGGTTTATATGGCAGAATAATGCCCGCAACCTGCTTCCTTATCTGACTGCCCTGGAGAATGTGGAGATGCCGATGATGCTCTCCTCCAGGCTGGATCGGGCGTATGCGAAGCAGCTGCTGGAATGGGTAGGTCTGAAGGAGCGGATGCACAACAAGCTGCATCAGCTGTCCGGCGGTGAGCAGCAGCGTGTTGCAATTGCGATCTCGCTGTCTAATCGCCCCAAGCTGCTGCTTGCAGATGAACCGACAGGATCAGTTGATACTCGAACCTCAGATCTGATCATGGACATTTTCCGCAAGCTTAATAAGGAGATTGGGATAACGATCGTTATCGTTACGCATGATCTTTCGCTTGCCGGGAAGGTGGACCGGGTCGTTGCGATCCGTGACGGCTTGACGAGTACAGAGTTTATTAAGCGCAATCCGAATTTGGATGCTGAGGGCGGGATCAGTCTCGATCCGGGCGTACAGGATGCGCATGAAGAGTATGTCGTTGTTGACCGGGTAGGCCGTCTGCAAATTCCAAAAGCATATTTAACTGCTTTGCAAATTACAGATAAAGCATCAATGGAATTCGATGGCGAGCGAATTATTATTTCGACGCCCAAATCATTGGAGGGGTAATCGGCTATGGAGTCTAAATCACACTTAACCAAGAATTACATTTTTCGTAAATCTACAGCTATTGTGCTCGTTCTAATTTTAATGACATCCCTGCTTGCAGCATGCAGCAAGGGGGATAGCGGCAGCGACTCTGACAACCGGGTTCTGCGTGTCGGATTCTTGTATTCCAGTGCTGACAATGAGCAGTATTTGCGTCAGCAATATACGGACTCATTCGAATTGTTGAACCCTGATATCGAGATCCAAATTGTCAGTGCGATGAACTATGATGATCAGCGCTACGAAGAGTATGATCCCAAGAAGAAGCAGCCGGATCCGTATGAGAGCCTTAAAGAGCTGCTCACAGGCAAAAACCCGGTAGACGTGCTCATGATTGACCTTGGGAACATGAAGCGTCTTGTGAAGGATAACATGCTCAAGCAGCTAGAGCCGTATATTCAGGACAGCGAGTTCGATATTCAGGATATCGTGCCGACAGTGCTTGAGGGCATCAAGGATGCGGGCGAGGGCAGCCTGTACGGTCTGGCGCCTACGTTCAGCTCATCTGCTTTGTTCTATAACAAGGCTGTATTCACTGAAGCAGGCGTGCCGTTCCCGACGGATGGCATGGAGTGGAATGAGCTGTTCACGCTTGCCAAGCGTGTAACGAAAGGCGAGGGCAAGGAGCGCAAGTTCGGATTGACCTTCAGCCGGTATGGCGGAGATCCGTACTATGACACACAGAACTATGCAGCTCCGCTGCGCCTCAAGGTGTGGGATGACAAGGGCGAGAAAATGACAGTGGACACTGCACAATGGGCAAAGGTATGGAAGGATGTACTTCCACTGTACAAGGAGAAAATTATTCCGGGCCAGCAAGATATGAATATAGACGATGGCGCAATGATGGAAAAGCGTGCCTTTAATCCTTTCCAAGGCGATATGTTCCTTAGCGGCCGTGTTGCGATGACAATTGGCGGCTACGATTACATCACAGAGCTGAGCAGAGCGAAAAGCGCAGCCGAGAAAAACAAAAACATTACACCAGTGGATTGGGATGTTGTAACGGTACCTACGTTCCCTGAGGAGCCAAATGTAGGCGGCAATATCTACATGAACAACCTGATGACGATTAATGCCAAAGCCGCTAATAGCGATGATGCTTGGAAATTTATCGAATTCAATAACAGCAAAGAGTGGGCGAAGCTGAAATCCCGCAGCACCTACGAGATGGTGTCGCGTATTTCGTTCTTGAAGCCTAAAGACGGCGCGGATTACAACATCAAAGCCTTCTACACGTTGAAGCCAGTTCCGCCATCTGATACGGACAATGAGAGACTGTATCGTGATAAGCCGAACATCTGGGATGTTAACCAGTATGGCTCGCAGCTTTTCATGGAAGTGATCGATGGCAAGAAATCGGTTGAGGAAGCGCTCAAGGAATGGCAGACGAAAGGCGATGCGCTGCTGCAAAAAATGAAAGAGGATCCGCAAGCCTCGATCCACACGCTTAATGGTGGTGGAGTTGCAGGCGAAATATACAAATAATGAAGGTTTGATACAGATCCGCGCCTGGAAACAGGCTGCGGATCTGTTTTTTTGTTTGAAGGATTATGCTTGAATTGGATGGTCTTGGGGTAACCTAAGCAAAACAATGATGGAGGGATTCGTCATGCGATGGGTCTACTGGGTACGGTTGTACGAGACTAAATTTCAAGCAGGCTGTCTTGTCAGAAGAATGGAAAATGATTGGTGGGTATATGGATATGATTGTCCACAGGAGATAGAAGTCTTTCAATCGCGGAGGGGGCGGTTTGGCGTTCGTTATGTACCCTGAAAAAAATCTTGACTTCTGACTGCTATATATAGTATATTAATTCTTGTCGCCATTCAATGACAGTAGTGAAATGGTAATGTCGCGGGGTGGAGCAGCCCGGTAGCTCGTCGGGCTCATAACCCGAAGGCCGCAGGTTCAAATCCTGCCCCCGCAACCAACCTCTAATGGTTAATCATTAGGGCCCTTAGCTCAGTTGGTTAGAGCGGTCGGCTCATAACCGATTGGTCGGGGGTTCGAGTCCCTCAGGGCCCACCATTCTATTACGTCATCACATGCCGGGGTGGCGGAACTGGCAGACGCACAGGACTTAAAATCCTGCGGTGGGTGACCACCGTACGGGTTCGATTCCCGTCCTCGGCACCATCGTTTTTATGGCTTGCAGCCAAAGCTTAAACTTACATACTAAGCATCACACATAAAGCCTTCCTTTCAGATGCTGAGATCATTCTCAGATGATGAGATGGAGGCTTTTGTAGTCTTCATTATAGCTGGAGGTACAAATGACGAATATATTCAAGAATGACTGGGCGCCCATCTTGGATCAAGAGATGGCACAGCCCTATTACAGGGACATGCGGCAGAGGCTGGCTAATGAGTATCGAACGACTACGATATATCCGAGTATGCATGATATCTTTAATGCACTGCATTATACCTCCTATGAGGGCACGAGAGTTGTCATATTGGGACAGGACCCTTATCATGGGGCAGGACAAGCGCATGGTCTGAGCTTCTCTGTACAGCCCGGTGTGAAGGTGCCGCCTTCCCTGCAAAATATATATAAGGAGCTTCGCGACGATCTGGGATGTCCGATCCCTGATCACGGCTATCTGGTATCGTGGGCCAAGCAAGGCGTCCTGCTTCTGAATAACGTTCTGACAGTACAGGCTGGTCAGCCTGCTTCGCATCAAGGAATGGGGTGGGAGCAGTTCACGGATGCTGTTGTAGCTTCATTAAACAACCGCAAGCAGCCAGTGGCGTTCATTCTCTGGGGCAAGCATGCACAGGAGAAAGCGGCATCGATAGATACGAATCGGCATTATATCCTTGCATCACCGCATCCAAGCCCTTTTGCTGCACATCGGGGTTTCTTCGGCAGCCGTCCCTTTTCCAAGGTCAATGCCTTCCTGAACAGTATTGGCTGCCCGGAGATCGACTGGTGCGTGCCCCCTCTTGCAGAGCTGGAGTCAGCGGCAGACAAAGAATAGTAGATGTTACAAAAGAGCAGTCCTCCATCATGAAGTGTGAATTTCGGCTGGCTTACAGGCCGCGTTCATCATTCATGGGGAGGACTGCTCTTTTTTTCTAGCGGGAGCTATTCATGATTGACTGCTGCGCTGCCGTCAGAGCTTGCTGTGTCATTCATTGAACTGCCGGCCTCATTCAGGACCGGCTTGTAGCTTTTTGCAATAAACGTAACAATCTTCACTTCAGTCAGCACTTGCGGGTACATCATATCTTTCTGGGGATAGATAGGTTCTATGTTCAGAGTGGCCTGATCTCCTTCAAAGGTAATGGACGAAATGCGCATCCCATATCCTGGACTAGGGGCTTGGGCGGTAACAGTGACTTTGTTCACCTCTTCATTGACGGCTTCGATCGTGATAGCCGGATCATAGAGAGGGAAGGGCTGGACATCCTTGCCGGGTTCCGGTTTCAATATATTCTCCTTTACAAAACGCATCGCATCATGGAGCCAGCCAGCGCCTTCGCCCCTGGTCATAATTGCTTGCGGATTGAAGTTTTGTTTGCTATCCAGCTGAACGATCTTGCTGATCAACAGTTTCTGTATGCTTTCCATATAAACGGGAGTAACATCAGCTTCATCATGGATTAGCATGAACAGTTCAATGAAGGCAAAATCCCCTTTTGTCATCATAGCGCGAAAGAGATGATGGGCATATTGCTCGCGGGTCAACGGAGCGGAAGGGTCAATATCCTTAGGGATATCCAGGCCGTTCAGATGAGCGATAATAAAAGCATCCGCATACCATGCATTATCTTTCACACGGGTAAAATAATCGCTGGCCAGAGGCTGCTTGATGAACTGCTTGTCATCAATGTTAATGCCCAGCCCTTTGACAATGAGCGTAATGCCTGCGGCATAGGTTAGTTTGTCCTTAGGGTTGAACTTGTCGTCCTTGCTGGATGAGACGATACCCTGCTTTTGCAATTCAGTGATTTTGGCCTCGTTGGGATCTCCTTTCGTATCCGAGTACGCCCATACGGATTGGCCGACAACAACTAGCAGCAGCATAACAATTGCACTTATCAGATAAGTCTTTCTCATAGCAATCACCTCAATTAGTAGTGTGGTTGATCATTAAAGCAGCTACTTCTAAAGACGAGTCGTTATTTCGTTATGTTGCAGCAATTCGGAATCGCGGGGCAGGCGGCTGCGGTGTTGGAGTGGTTATGAATGGGTGGTTTTTGTTACAAATTAATTACAAAAAATGATTTTGTAACTGAAATATAAGGTGTTTTGAAGGTTTGCAAGTTTCTTAAGACTTATTGACACAGGTATAAAAGTCCCTAATCATCTTCATATATTTCTGAGAAATTAATCATTTACTACCATATATGGATATTGAGTCGTGTGTTATATTGTTGCTGTATCCTAATCTACGCTGGAGTGAGGTGGTCGTCAAACGTCGAACTATTGAGAGCTTGCTATTCAGATGTGCACAAGAAAGACCAGCAAGTAGTGTGGACAATGAAAGGCAATGACTAATCCAAAATCGAAAGGAACGTGAACTAATGTTAACTAGAAAAATTAAATCTTTGATTATGTTCTCATTGGTATTGTGTATGGTGTTTGCTCCGATCTCTGCTCAGGCAGGCTCGACTACCGGTGCGACGGGAACCGCTACTCTCATATATTCTTCTGATTACTTCTATTGGACGGTATATCCTAACTTCCCATCAGGATATTCAGGCTCAACGAACGGATTTGGAACAATTAATATCTACAAAATCGTAGGCGGTACTGAGGTGCATGATCGATTGATTAATATCGGACATGTCAATCCAGGCACGACTGATTACGTTACGGGATCCCGTCCATGCGGTCTTGCTCCGGGAACTTACAAAGCTTATATGACTGCACATGTAACGACAAACTTCTCGCCTTTTTATACAGTTTCGCTCCCTATTCCTTCAGAAACCTTTACGATTACCTCTTCCACGTCAACGCCTTGTTATAATGGTTTCTAGAATAAAAGGCTTTATCAAAAGAGACCTCGATCGGGTAATTTCGATCGGGGCTTCTTTTGCGTTCTAGTTGTAGATATCGACATACTACTTTAATTTTCGACAAATTGATTTCCGGTAATGTTACTTAAACACCATTTACATACATTGAATGTTTTTGTAAGATATTCACAGAGAGTCTGGCCAGTCTTTCTAATATTATTTCCGGATGGAGGAGAAATATGAAAATAAGAAAGTTAATTCTGTCAGTATTTGCTGTTTTTTCGATTTTTAGCTTCTCACAATCCGCTTTTGCATATGTAGGTATCGCAGATACTTTCTCAACGGCTATTCGTCTTAATCCTTCGCCACCATCAGCTGGCACCACTTATGCAGCTTGTATAGAATATCTCGATGAAGACTGGTTCTACACTGATGCAGCCAGCTTTTCGTTTGCTCTAAAATCACCTGCAAGTTTAAATTATGATGTGGAAGTTTTTTTCTATTCTAGCGGGAACCTTTTTAATCTTGGATACTTGACTGACGCTGGTGCTGGCGGCACTGAAGGTTTTTACAGCTACACCCTACTCCCTGGTGAGCGAATGTATTTCAGAATTTCAGGCCATACTCCCATTGATTATGGTACTGGATTTGGAAAACATTATTGGTTGTATCTACATTAACTTACCCATCTAATAATGCCAGCCCTGATCTGGATGTAAGAGAAGTGTATCATGATCATGTAGGCGCTCTAATGCTTGATCCAGTATTGTAGCTACAAGTGAATAAACTGGACGTGATTCAAGTGTGTACGCAATGATTTCCCCGTTATACAGATTCAGCATAGGGGATAAAAATAGTTTCTCGCTAGGTTTTGAGGCTGTGAAGTCCCTCTCAAGGATATTCGGTGCAAGTTCCTTTACAGGAACGGTATTTCTTCATACGAACGAAACAAGACAAGCCCTATTCACGCACGATGCTCACTTGTGTGAGCTCCTACTGTTGGGCTATGTCCCTACTGCACCCTAATTGTTGGATCATGTCTAACAATTAGGGTGCAGTTCAGTTCCGTTGGGATCTCTTTATGTTCGGGTTTGGTTCTATGGGAGAATCCGATCGAAAAAGAGCTCAGTCATTCATCCACAATGGTTATAACGGCATTGTCCATACAATCTCGGCAATCCGTACACAAGCTTGCCGGCCGTACTTTTGGCTGTGTAATTGCAGGAGTACATGATCAGGTTTTACATCAATGATCGTTCCTTCAATCGCTCCACGTGTTGTTTCAAGTAGGACACACTGGCCAATTAAGCGGCAAAGGGCAGCAACTACGTAAGGGTCAATCGATGATACCGTTTGTACCTGACTAGGATTTAACTGCGCTGGACTGGTCTGACTTGGTTGATACAAATGATTCACTCCTTAGATTAGGTTTGTTCCCATCATATGCAGTTGCCTAATTTGAGGAGTGGGCGTCAAAAAATAATCAAATAAATGATTGACTTCAGTTCATTGATTTGATATATTATTTCTTGTCACTAATTGTAGTATCCCTTGATCTGTTAGCTCAGCTGGGAGAGCACCATCTTGACAGGGTGGGGGTCAGTGGTTCGAGCCCACTACAGATCATACGTAAAAACACGTCAGATCAACGCTTGGAGCGTTGATCTGACGTGTTTTTTGTTGGTGGCGCTCCCGTTTTTCGAGGGTACAGTCAAATATTTCATCGGAGTTTGCTAGGTGATAATAGCAGACTCATAAATTTATTGAGTATAATCTTTGAAGTAATCGATGAAATACCCATCCGATTCCCAATAGTCTCCACAATCTTTGTATATGTCCTCAATATTAAGTTTAGGATCACCGCACTTTGTTAAAAGCCAGTCCTTAATATAATCGATACTTCTATTCTCATCATCCCATATGAAATCCAAGATTGCTGATTCTTTCGTAGCGTTATCAGGGACATAAATAGAGAAAGACGACTCAAAATAGCGTGATAACTCATACGCTATGTTTCGGAAATGAGCTCTGAAGTTAACTTCCAAATCATTTAGAATGAATGTGATCCATCGAGTATAATGATCAATCATACATACGTGCTCTGAGAACGTAAAACTGAGACCACACGGACCATTAAGACATACAGTTCCGCCTATACTATCGAATTCAGTCTTCCATTTCTTATTTACATCCTCGGGATTGTATGGAAGTATTTCTTCAATAAATGCTGATACAGACTTGAAGTTTCCTGAATTTAGTGCGTTGGACATTCTGCTTAAATCATTCCCGTTCAATTTATGACCAATATAGCATGTGAAATTCATCCCCATAACGTGCTTCGCCTCCTGCTGAAAATTATACATTAACTACATTAAGATTTACATATCTGTTAGCTCAGCTGGGAGAGCAACATCTTGATAGGATGGGGGTTCGCTACGATCACCATATCTTAAATGCCCTCGTTGGTTAATGAATTAGAATAAATTTTCTTCCCTAGGCAAGGATCTGTACCCTAGAACATCATGCATTCAAGGGTACAGGCTCGATCATTACTCTCAGTTATGGGTCGGAATATCGCATTTGTTCCCGATGAACCGGATTTGATTCTCGATGCGGTTTATTTGCTCTTGCTGTTCCGGGGTTGGATTGGCCGAGCCTTGCTGCACAGCCTCAAGCTCTTGCTTCAGGCTGTGCAAATCTTCAGATGCACGGGCACAATCATAGCTGCTCTCCAAATGATTCAGCATATGTGTGAAGCCTCCTTTGCGGTAATTTGATGTCACTATGCACGACAGAAGTAGTATGATCACCAGAGTTGTGATTATACGAAGGGATGCTATTGGATCCATTCCATGCATAGGATTTCAGAAAGGGCGGCAACGGAGGAGGCGGTATACATGGTGCAGGAAAGCGTATATTTGGCGGTCTGGCTACTGGGCTTATTCGGGCTCGTCGGAATTGTCTCAATCTGTGTGGCGAGACTGATTATCCATGATTCCAGAGCGTACGACGAGCATTTTGTCTGGAAGCGGAAGCTGCCGCCTGAATAGAACGCTCTAAATCATGATAGGCTCTTAATGATTCGGTGTTCGTTTGGCTTGACAGATATTGGCGCATACTAGTCCCATTGATGAAATCAAGGGGATGAAGAAGTATGAGAAAATGTGCCTTCATGCTGTTTTGCCTGGTTGTTTGCTCAGGCTGCGGATTTACGAAAGAGACCATGCGCAGGGGAGAATCTCTTCATGACAGCGTATCGGCCAGTGTCTATCCACTCAGCGGATCTGTGCAGAGAGACGTTTATGAATTAAAACGTACGGAGAGATCCTCCTCTATGCCCAAGGGCCCAGTATTGAAGGAGATGAAGGGACGCCAGGAATAGATTATACGGCAGCGGGTACTCTAAGTGGGTCTCAGTGAAGGTGCAGCAGCATGTAGAGCTGCACAGCAAGACAGCAAGCCGCTAAGCTAAAGGAGCAGATCAAGATGGATACGACAGAACAAGTGCAGTCACAGCAGAGCCGGGAGACATTCGTTGCCGTGCAGAAGAATGGTGACGGCGATCTAACAGCCTTTCAAACCTCTGCAGGACGCATTCTGGATTACAGCCAGGCGCTGCAAGAGGTGCAAGCAGGACGAATTGCCGGAGTTAACGCCTTCAAAGGCAGAGACGGTGAAACCTACATCCGTGGAGATGCGGACGGGGATCCAGCCAATAATCTCGATCAACTCCCGCGCTTCTAGCCTTATGACATGAAAAAAGCCCGCAAAGAAGCGGGCCCCGAGGCTGTCGATGCATCTGACATCGGCAGCATTTCTCTATTCATCCAATCAGAACGTATACAGCTCATGCTGCTCTACGAATCGCATCTTACCAGTAAGACCTTCATATTCGGATTTATTATCGTCATAATGCATAAGCCAGATCAGCTCCTGCAGGTGCTCAGGCAAAGAAAGCAGCTCCTCCAGCGTCGTATGAACAAGGCCGGGCGGTGTGAGCTGGCAATCATGGAAAATCGCTGTGCATCCCCGTTGGTAGAGCTGCTCCAGTAATTGGGGCTCGAACTTCATATCGGCGGAGTAGAAGAAATGGTCATTAATATAATAAGAAAAGCTGGGCTTCTTAGGAATGTGGTTCGTAAGAATGGGTTCCACTGAAAATCCCGGAATCAGCTCCTGCTTGCGGCCCGCTTCCAATAGATGAACCTCGAAATAATCATCCAGTGTCGGAAATTCCTCTGTCTTCAAGCCGCCGCTGAGCGATTCTTCCCAGAGCGTCTCAATAAGAGGAGAAGGAACGAACAGCTTCGCTTTCTTCTGATATACATATTTCATCTGGAATGCAAATTCTTCAATGCCGCCTATATGATCTGCATGGATATGACTGACTAGCAGTGCATCGATATCGCAGAATTTGTGGCCAATTTGATGTAAAGATAGAGGCGCTGTAGTGCCGCAGTCGAGCAAAATCTTATGTCCTTGTGAATAACAGATAGCATTGGTGTTGTAATAATTTTTGGCAAAAGCACTGCCGGTCCCGAGCATTTGTATGTTCAATCGGGCATCCCCCTATGTGATCCTTATTACAAATTTATCACTTCCATTCGGAAATGGAAAGAGGTTTGTTGGTAAAAGTAAACAATCGCCGTGACAGTAGCCGCTGCACATTTGTCTCTATGCTCATAGGATAGCAATGAACCGACTGAGACGATGAGGCAGGTGCTTGAAAGATGGCAAAAGGGAAAAAGGTCAAAAAAAAGAAGTCTGCATCCGATCGCAAGCAGAAAGTAACGAAGCTTGTTCTCTCAGATACCTGTGCTGTTTGTCCAACACCTTGTGCTAGAGGTTTAAGATACTTGGCATCGATGGAGCAGCCCGGAGCGATCGGGAAAGGTGTTCCATGTATCTTGACGCTCAAATATGTGTAGTCCATACAAGGCTTCCATTTCCCGGGCAAGCGCAGTATTCAACAGAATACGACATCTGAAAAAAGGTAAATTTTTTTGTCTCGCTGCGCAACTTTGGACGACTTGGAGAGTATAACCAAACATCCAAGCATACAGGATGGAGGGTTAGCAGCCATGAAGTTCAGAAAGCTTCTCATCTTGCTGCTGGTGATGTCATTATGGGGCGGTACGATGTTGTTCGCCGATGCGGCGGTACAAAAAATTCGTGTAATCGTTAACGGATCAGAGTTAGACGATGCCGGCCTATTCACCGACGGCAAAACCTATTTGTCCATACGGCAAATAGCCAATACGATGCAATCCATTGTTTCATGGGATGAGAGTTCGAAGAAAGTAACGGTATACAAACCAAATGTCCATATGTTCCTTTTCCAGGACAACACGATATTCGGCAATGTTACCAAAGGAAATCGAATTTCATTTAAAGTATTTGCTCAAATCGATAACCTTTTAACAGACATTTCTGCGGTTAAAGTTTCGATTTTTGATCCTGATGGCAAAGAAGAGCTTATTCAGTCCGAGAAGGTTTCGAACAAGAATGATAATTTCTGGTATCGAACGGACGATATCAATTATACGTTCAGCTCATCAGGCAAATATACAATTCGCTTCTATATGAAATCCAATGCATCAGATGATTGGAAGTTAATATCAGAGAAAACAATTACAGCGAAAAGCTGATCCATCACAGAAGCCCTTGCCAAGTCCGGCAAGGGCTTCTGTTTGACCGACACCATGTTCCGTGTTACGATAGCGGGGAAGTCTATATATGAATTGAAATGAGGTTATAATCGTGAGCGAACATGAACATAAGAATGATGAGAACTGTGGCGACGGATGCGGATGCGGTCATGACCACGAGCACGAAGAGCATGTGTTCCTCGTAACAGACGAGGAAGGCAAAGAGCGTGAGATGGTTATGGTCTACACGTTTGAATCTGAAGAACAGGTATATGCTGTTCTGCTTGATCGCAATGATCCAGAGGCTGACGGCGTTATCTTCCGTATTGAAGAAGAGAATGGTGAAGCGTTCCTTGTTGGAATCGAAGACGATGCTGAGTGGGATCGCGTAACGCGCATCTACGAGGAAATTGCTCAACGAGAGAATCAAGAGAACTAATCATAGCAGTACATGCGGCAAACAAAAACTCCGATACCGGAAGGTTCGGAGTTTTTGTCTGCCTTCATTTATTTGCGAGGATTATAATATATGGTTCGTCCATTAAACATCATTAGTTCTGCTTTCAGGTGCTTGGCGAAATATTTGCACAGTTCATTGGCCTTCGCCTTGTCGCCATGTGTGGCGCTGTCAGGGAGGACAACCTGGATATGAGCTGTTTCCTTCTCGCCGTCCTGCTCCGAGCCTGTACCGAATAGAATGTAGTTGTACTGAGGGCTCGTACCCTTCAAGTAGAACCAGAGATGCTCCTCGCCCGGCTTGGCCTCAAGCGTGTACGGGAATGCCGCCTCTGTATAATCCCAGCCCAGCTGTTGCCCGGTCAGAGAGGTCTGCTTGCGGTAGCGTTGAAGCTGTTCTTTCACCTCATCGAGGCTTAGTCGTTCCACAGTGGAACCTTCCACAAATTTGATGTAAGCGCTTTGACTCAATTCTCGCCCACCCCCTTCCACATCATAGCATTCCATATGAACATTGACAATAATAACCGCCAATCTCCTGAAGATAGAAGAAGCCGGAGCGGCGGCTCCGGCTTCCGATTATGAAATGGCAGTTTCTTCAACGATTACTTTAACAAACTGGATACTGCGGTCCTCCGGTCCCTTGACCGGCAATCCAACCTCTACATGATCAACGATGTAGTCAATGTTGACCTGGGAGATAACTTCTCCAGGCAGCAGAATAGGAATACCTGGCGGGTAGACATAAATAAACTCGGCAATAATCCGTCCGGCTGATTCCTTGAACGGAACGACCTCAGTCTCTGCATAGAATGCATCTCGCGGAGTGAGGGAGAGCTGCGGTATTTCAGGAATTTTGACAACGAGCTCTTGAACATCATTCAGTCTGTAATGCGATTTGGAGAGATCGCGCAGAGCTGCAAGCAGTGTTTCTACTGTATCTCTAGTATCGCCCGGCGTAATGAGGGCAAGGATATTATACATATCGCTGAGCTCGACCTCAATGTTATAATGGTCGCGCAGCCAATTTTCGGTCTCGTATCCAGTGATCCCCAAATGTCTGACGTGAATAGTTACTTTAGTGGGATCATAATCATAGGTTGCTTCGTCGCCAAGAATATCTTCCCCGAAGCAGTACAGTCCTTCAATGCTGTTAATTTCACGGCGGGCATATTGAGCAAGCTCGATCGCCTGCTGGGCGATCCGCTGTCCATTCAGCGCCAGATTGCGTCGTGACGTATCCAGGGACGCAAGTAGAATGTAAGAGGTAGACGTTGTCGTCAGCATACTGATAATCGTCTGAACGCGGAACGGGTTAATCCGTCCATTGCGAATGTTCAGGACAGAGCTTTGCGTCATGGAGCCGCCAAGCTTGTGGACACTAGTCGCAGCCATATCTGCACCGGCCTGCATAGCGGACATCGGCAGCTTCTCGTGGAAATGAATGAGCACGCCATGTGCTTCATCGACGAGAACAGGAATATCATAGCTGTGTACGAGCTCGACGATTTCTTTCAGATCAGCGCATATTCCATAGTAGGTTGGGTTAATAACGAGTACGCCCTTTGCATCTGGATGGCGTTCAAGCGCCCGCTTAACGGAGCGTGTCGTTATCCCGTGGTCAATCCCGAGATTGGCGTCGCGGGCGGGCGAAATAAAGACGGGCCGTGCACCTGCGAAAATAATGGCAGCCATGATCGATTTGTGCACATTGCGCGGTACGATGATTTTGTCGCCAGGCGCGCAGACGGTGAGAATCATGGTCATAATGGCGCCGCTTGTGCCTTGTACGGAAAAAAAGGTATAATCGGCTCCGAAAGCATCGGCAGCCAAAGTCTGGGCTTCCTTAATAACACCGGTTGGCTGATGCAAATCATCCAGCGGCGCTATATTAATCAAGTCGATAGATAATGCGTTATCTCCAATAAATTCTCGGAACGCAGGGTCGCTTCCCGCCCCTTTTTTATGTCCGGGAATATGAAATTGAACAGGATTATTATCCGCATGATTCCGCAGAGCGGAGAACAGCGGGGTCCGGGTATGATCCATTATTGTCATCCCGCCTTTCCACAATATTCGTTCGTACAAACAAGGTTGAGTATAGCAAAAACGAGAGGGATTGCAAGTAACATTTTTGTTGAGACTAAGGAATAATGAATTTGCGCTTGGAAAGGAGAGCAACACATGGAAACCCGAATGAGCTGGTCAGGCGG
The DNA here is from genome assembly GCF_019443105.1 of Paenibacillus oenotherae. Classification (GTDB taxonomy): domain Bacteria; phylum Bacillota; class Bacilli; order Paenibacillales; family Paenibacillaceae; genus Paenibacillus_Z; species Paenibacillus_Z oenotherae. The sequence goes on along the minus strand of NZ_JAHZIJ010000001.1, from coordinate 500,878 downwards.
CAAAGTGCTTTCTTCACCATTTGTTATACAGCTCCTTATCATTATGTTTCTTGTTGAATTTGTCAAAGGAGCGCTGCTGATCTCCATTCTTCCTGTCTACATGGGAACCGTTCTGGGCTTATCAGCATATGCGATTGGCTGGGCGCTTGCGCTTCAATATATTGGCGATAACGCATTTCGCAGTCCGCTAGGGTGGATTATTGACCGGATCGGCTATCGGAATGTAATGCTGTTCGGTGTCATTATGACATTCGCATCGGTGGCCATTGTGTCTCTCACGTCGCAGTTCGGCTGGATTATATTGGCCTGTGTCCTGTTAGGAGTGGGCACTTCGCCCTTATGGCCTTGTGTCATTACAGGCGCGACTGCTGTTGGCGGCGATAAAGCGAGCGGAACGATTATGAGTGTCGTCTACATAGCATGGCTGACAGGGGTGGGCTGCGGCCCCATCGTCATTAATTACTTCATTATCCAATCTTATGCACCAGCGTTCCGATTGCTCATTGTGATGATGATCATTGTTGTTTTTGTTGCTTTATTTCTTCCAGGAAGGAAGAAGTCCCGCGAGATTGAAGGACATCAGGAGTCTCTTCAACCGGACAATCATGGGCAGACGATCACAATGGTCAGCAGAATCCGCAATTACTTTGCCAAAGTAGGGCGTTCGCTTCATGCGAGCTGGCTGCTGTACCCGGCTATGTTCACACAAAATTTTGCGCTTGGCCTGCTTACTCCTATCCTGACGCTGTATGCGCGCACCGTGCTTCATCTGACACCGCAGCAGTATAGTATGTACTTGGTGGCAGGAGGAGCTGTTACTGTTCTGGGGATGATTCCTGTGGGCAAGTGGGTGGACCGCTATGGAACCAAATGGTTTCTGCATGTCGGATTTCTGGTGTCTGCCATAGCGCTGCCGATACTCGGATACACGCGATCCTTGCCAGCTGTATTGCTTATTGTCGCCTTTGTTGGCGTAGGCTACGCGCTCATTATACCTGCATGGAATGCATTGATCGCCAAGGCGATTCCGAAGTCGGAGCGGGGAGCGGTCTGGGGCTTCTTCCTGACGATTGAAGGCCTCGGGATGGTAATTGGCAGTGTGATGTCGGGCAAGCTGTGGGATACGTTCGGGCCTCACGCGCCTTTCCTGGTGAGCGGAACGGTACTTACGATCTTGTTTGTTCTTCATTTGTTCATAACAAGACGCCCAAAAGTTGTGGTACGATAATGGGGTGGAGGGAACAATGGGATGAAGGACAAACGACTAGGTATAGTAATGATTTTGCTGATGACTACATTTATTGGATTCGGTATTATAATTCCGGTTCTGCCGGAGCTTATTAAAGAGGCGACTCCGGGCTCCGTCGAGTTTCACACGGCAATGATGCTGTCGCTCTATTCGGCGGTAGCCTTCATCATGTCTCCGTTCTGGGGCGGCCTGTCCGACAGAATCGGACGCAGGCCGGTCATACTGACCGGGGTGCTCGGCTTTGCCCTCAGCTTCCTGCTGTTCGGCATCGCGGACGGCAGCCTGTCGCTGATGTACGCCTCGCGTATATTGGGCGGCCTGTTCTCAGGGGCGGTGGCATCTGTAATTGTTGCCTATGTAGCGGACATTACGCCGCCTGAGCAGAGGACGCGGGGCATGGGGCTTGTCGGCATGTCGATTGGCCTTGGTTTTACGATTGGTCCGGGCTTTGGCGGCCTGCTCAGCCTGGTCTCGCACAATACGCCGTTCTATGCTTCGGCAGCGCTTGCCCTGCTCACATTTGTGCTGGCTTTCGCCAAGCTCAAGGAATCGCTTGAGCAAGGCAAACGCAGATCGACACAAGAGCGGAAACCATCCAGATGGAGCGCTTTTACGGGATCGGTCAAATATTTGTATGTGCTGGCGCTGTTCGTTTCATTAACGCTTGCGGGCCTGGAAGCAACGCTGCAGCTGTTCGGAATGAAACGGTTCGATGTTACTCCGCTTCAAGTGGGCGTTATGTTTCTTATTTGCGGCCTGGTAGGCGCACTTATTCAAGGCGGCGTCGTTCGCCGCCGGATACGCAAAGGGCAAGAGCCGCAATATATTGCGGCGGGCCTCATTATTTCAGCAATTGGCTTCTTCCTTCTATTGACGGCACATTCCTTGTGGACAGCTACACTGTATTTGGCGATATTCGGCATTGGCAATGCGCTGATCAGACCATGCGTCACTTCGCTTATTACCCAGAAGACAACAGTCGGTCAAGGCGTTGCTTCCGGTCTTAGCTCGTCAATGGACAGTCTGGGCCGCATCATTGGGCCGCTCTTCGGAGCTTACCTGTTGACGATCAATCTTGAACTGCCTTATTTGATCGGCGGATTGTTGTCGATAGCTGCGCTGCTGCTGCTTATACGGTTTCGCTTCATTGACCGCAGCGCGCCGGCTCAAGAGACAAGCACTGCAACCTAGGCAATAGACGATAACGAAAAAGCCGGGGCTGTCCGAAAAGTCCATTATCCAATGAGTCAGTTCCAAATGATGTAAAAAGATGCCTCCAAACCACTGAAAAGTGGGCCTGGAAGCATCTTTTTTGTTGTATATAGTGACTTAAATCCCTGCGATCATGCATGAATTTGAGAGGAAATCGGCCATCAAGAGGAAATGAAGGGGAAATGCCTGCACGCTGGCAGAGATTTCACCTTCATGGGGCCAGAATCGAGCAAAAAATGCCGTTTCGCATGTTTCGCCTAGTCCTGGTGGGAGCTGATATTTCCAAAACGGACTTTTGGGACAGCCCAGGCTTTTTACTGTTTCGTGCCGAGGCCGCGGATAATAAAATCTATTGTGGCCTGCCGCTCGAATTCGTCATCCCAGATGGCGCCCTCGCGCTCGCCGTAGAAGGTGCGAATAAACACATAGCCCATAACTGTCGAGGCGGTCAGACGGATAATGGTCTCAGGCGGGAGGGCAATCAAATGGCCTTCCGCTTGGAATTTGCTTACGATCTTCCCTAGCCGCTCCAGCACCTGGGCCAGAACAACGTTCTGGAACTGCTGCTGCAGCTCGGAATGAAACGGAATTTCCTGTATCATAATCCGCAGAACGTTCATATGCCTCTTCAGAAATTCGATCCGGTTATCAATGAGTGCCCGCAGAAAACTTTCATAGCTTTCGAATTCGGCATCCAGAACCTTGCTGAAATCGCGCAGGACAAACGGTGCGATCAGCTTCGCCATAACAGGTGCGACGATGGACAGCAGCAGGTCCTTCTTCGTCTTGTAATGACGAAATATAGTCCCCTCAGCAACTCCGGCGCGCTGTGCAATTTCGCTTGTGGACGAAGCGGCATAGCCTTTCTCGGCGAAGACGTCGATAGCGGCTTGCAATATTTTCGACTGCTTCTCCGTCATTTTATTGCCCTCTGCATCCAGCTTCAGTATTTCCTCAAACCACTGCTCAATCGTATCCGACATCTTCCGGCAGCTCCTTCCCGCATTTCCGCCCGCTAGAAACGCGGCCATTCTTGGTTGTCACATTCGACACGATCATATCACAGAGGCAACGATTTGTTAAATGGCCCGGTGCTTGCGCAAGGCAAGTACATTAAGCAGGGCGAACAGCAGCGACAACCCGAGCAGAATGCCGACATTCCACTGAATGTCCGGCCAGCCCTCGCCTCGCAGCATAATGCCGCGCATGGCATCCGCCCCATAGTAGAGTGGCATGAAATAGCTGAGCTTCTGCAGCCATGGCGTCATCGATTCCAGACTGAACAACCCGGAGAAGAAGACCTGCGGCACAACGACCAGCGGGATGAATTGGATGATCTGGAACTCGTTGCTGGCGAATGAAGAGAGCAGGGTGCCCAAAGTAAGAGCAGTCAGCGACAGCAGCAGATTCATTAATAGTACAAGCCAGATTGATCCGTCCATATAGAGTCCCAGCACATCAATGGAGAACCAGGCGATAAGAGCCGCTTGCAGCAGGGTGAAGAGACCGAAGCCAGACAAATAGCCCAGGACAACCTCCCATCGGCGAATCGGAGTTGCCAGAAGCCGCTCAAGTGTGCCGCCAGTCCTTTCCCTGAGAAAGGAGACGCCTGCAAGCATGAAGACAAAGAAGAAGGAGAAGAAACCGATTAATACAGGTCCGAAAGAATCGAATGCGGCCATATTCTCATTCCCGTGCAGGTATGTGATGGAAGGCTGAATGGCTGTTGGCGCCTCGGATTGCAGCGTGCGTTGAAGCATGAGCTGGACCGCCTTGCTAATAGCAGGATCGCTGCCCTCCAAAGTGATGGCCGGCACGCCGTCCCTCAGCTGCAGCACAGCATGGAGTTCTCCTTCTTTAAGAGCCTGCTCTGCGGCAGCAGGATCAGCATAGACCGTTACATTGGCCTCATTGCTGGCGAGCCGCTCCGCAATAGCCGGAGGGAGCTGTACTGCGCCGATCTCCAGCTGCATATCCTGCCCGTTGAATACCAGCTTCATCAGCCCAAGAATGAGCAGTGGAGCGAGAAAAAGCAGAGCTAGTGTTCGTTTGTCCCGAACGAACTGCCGAATAATCCGAATGGCTAATGCGCGAACTCTCATCTGGCTTCACCCTCCCCGAGTCTTATAAACGCTTCTTCTATCGTGCCGCTTCCGGTCCTGGCCTTCAGTGCCTCAGGCGTATCGACAGCCGTCAGCTTGCCCTCGCGAATGAGGGCGAGGCGGTCGCATTTATCGGCCTCATCCATCACATGGGTGGTCAGTATGATCGTCGTGCCTCGCTCCCGCATAGCTCCAAGCTCTCTCCATATCGATTGGCGCAGGACAGGATCAATGCCTACGGTCGGTTCATCCAGCACGAGCAGCTCCGGCTCGTGAAGCAGCGAGATGGCCAGCGACAAGCGCCGCTTCATTCCGCCTGAATAAGCAGCAACCGGCTTGTGCAGATGGGGGAGCAGGCTGACGATTTCCATTGCCCCGTTAATCCGTTCCATCGCTTGCCTGCCCTTGAGCCCGTAGAGAGCTGCGAAAAATTGCAGATTCTGCAGGGCGGTAAGATCGTTGTACAGCGCATCGGACTGTGCCATGTAACCGAACCGCTGGAGCATGCTGAGCCTTGGCATCTGCTGGCCGAGCATATGGACGGTTCCGCCGTCAGCTGAGTCAATGCCTGTAATGAGCTTGACCAGCGTTGTTTTGCCTGAACCCGAGGGGCCTAGCAGGCCGAACAGCTCTCCGCGTTGGATCGTCAGCGTAATGCCGTCCAGAACCGTGCGTTTGCCGAATTTGCGGATGATGCCCTGCAGAACTACAGCTGCATGGCTATGAGGGGACGTTGTCAAGGTCATTGGAATTTCAACTCCTTCATATTATAAAAGTGAGTAATCGCTCACTTTTACTATAGATCATAAATACATTTTTGCATAGTGAGTAATCACTCATTTTTGCTGCCCCCTTCCAAGGGCGTACTCCTTTCTCGGTCTCAGGTCGGGGAGAAAGACTGGTCTGCAGACGTTTTTAGCGGATAGGGGAAAGCGATAAGCTGTATCAAGGACAGGAAGAGAACCATATTTGAGGGGAGAAAAGGTCATGCAAGGAATAACAAAATGGGCTTTCAATAATAAAGCCGGAATGAAGATCATCGTACTAATGGCGCTCGTAATGGGGGTTATCAGCTATTGGAAGCTGCCGATGGAGTTTTTGCCGGAGGCGGATAACCCGATGGTTACCGTTGCGGCAATCGGGCCAGGCTACGATGCAAAGTCAATGGAGAAGCAAGTTACGGAGAAATTGGAACAGTCGCTGCAGTTCATCAAAGGGAAGAGCAGCATGGTTTCTTCATCGGGGAACGGATATGCCAAGATCGACATGGGCTTTGATTCCAAGACCGATATGAAGGAAGCGAAGGCGGAGGTAGAGCGTGCTGTAAATGCCGTTCAACTGCCTGAGCGTGTGTCGGCCCCCTTCGTCGTCCAATTCAACACATCAATGATTCCGATCTCGTGGGTGACGGTCGGATTCGAGGAGAATCTGAGTGAAGCGGATCAGGAGCGGCTGGAGAAGGAGATATTGAGCCAGTTCAAGGCAATCGAGGGTGCAGGTGAAGTCACATTAGGCGGCCGGTCGATGCCTTCCGTCTCGGTTATCCCGAACAATGCGAAGCTGGCGGAGAAAGGAATTCCATTCCAGGCGTTAATGGGTGTGCTTCAAGGACGCGGCACAGCTTCATCGGTTGGCGAGAAAGTCATTGATGGTGCTACAGGCAATGTTAATGTGCAAGCAAGCATTAATGATATGGAGACGCTGGGCAAGCTTCCGGTTGCTCCGGGCGTCAAGCTTAGCGATGTGGCAGAGATTAAGTTCGTGAATGATCAGGAGACGATTAGCAGCGTGGATGGCAAGAACGTTCTTATGCTGACTGTCTCCAAGAAAGCCAATGCGAATGCGGTAGCTGTCGGAGATGAAGTAGCTGCTACAGTGGAACGGCTGGCGAAGGAATTGAAGGGCATCGAAGAAGCGAAGGTGCTGATCAGCACGGCTGACCAGGTCGTCCATTCTGTTAATTCCATGCTTCGTGAAGTATTGCTTGGCGCCTTGTTCGCAACGATTGTTATTCTGCTGTTCATGCGCAATTTCAGAGCGACGATTGTAACGATTGTATCGATTCCTTTGTCGCTTGCGATTACACTTTATCTGCTGGATCTGTCCGGTGTTACACTGAACGTGATTACGCTCGGCGGCGTAGCTGTTGCTGTAGGCCGTCTCGTGGATGACAGCATTGTTGTCATCGAGAATATATACCGCCGCTTGCAGAAGGAGAGCTTTTCGCTCCAGCTCATTATGGATGCGACTAAAGAGGTTGCCACGGCAATTACCTCCTCGACGCTGGTTACCGTTGCCGTGTTCCTGCCTATGGGTCTGCTTCGCGGATCGCTGCAGGACTTCCTCCTGCCGTTCGCATTAACGGTATCCTATTCCTTGCTGGCGTCTCTGCTCGTAGCATTGACAGTTGTGCCGCTGCTTAGCGCTGTCTTCCTGCGCAATACGAAGATGAAGGAGCATGAAGCATCCCAGTGGTTTACGAAGTTCCTTACGTGGAATCTGAAGTACAAATGGGTGCCGCTGCTCGTTTCCGTGCTGCTGTTCGTCGGCTCTGTCGGTGCATATTTTTCGATGCCAAAAGGTGCAATTGATTCCTCCAACGCATCGAACCTGAACATTACGCTGGAATATCCAAGCGATACTCCGCATGGCGACGTTGTAGCATCCGGCCGCAAGCTGGAGAAATTCCTGAATGACCGGAATGATGTCGATTGGGTCATGATGATGAATGGGAACAGCTCGGATAATGCCAAGTATGGCGATGTATCATCGGCTTCGGTTGTAACCTACATGTTGCAGATGCAGGATGATGCGGATGCTGATAAGCTGATTGCAGCCATCAAGGCCGAGCGGCCTAATTATAAAGGCGCGGATTTGAATGCCGGTGCGGCGAATATTTTGACAGGGGGCAGCTCTACCCAGGTCGTTGTCGATATTACGGGTGATGATCCGGCGCAGCTGGCGAAGAGCGCAGAGCAGGTAATCGCAGCAATCAAGCCTATTAAAGACGTCATCAAAGTGAAGTCGAATGAAGAAGAGAAGAAATCGGTATACACATTCGAGATAGATCCGGCGAAGGCAAAAGGACAGAATATTGCGATGCAGCTTCAAGGCTTGCTGAATGCTGTACCCCTTGGTTCCGTCACGATTGATGGACGTGAGACAACAGTCGTGCTGCAGCCTTCCGTCGATCCGAAATCCGAGGCGGATCTGAACGGGCTGATGGTTATGGGAGATCAAGGGCCGGTACCCGTATCCTCAGTCGCCAAGCTGGTGAAGAGTGAAGAATCCAGTGTGTTCTACCATAAGGATGGCAAGCTGTACGTTCGGGTCACCGCAGATGTTGAGCCGAGCCAGTTGTCCATCGTTGGAGCAGAGATCAGCAAGAAAGTAACGGAGCTTAAAGCGCCTGATGGAGTAAAATATTTGGTAGGAGGCGCATCCAAGCAGCAATCGAGCGACTTTGCAGACCTGGGCATTACAATGCTGATCTCGATCGGTATCGTTTATCTCATCATGGTCATTACATTCAAGACCATTCGGGCGCCGCTCGCTATCTTGTTCTCCCTGCCGCTTGCAGCAATTGGCGCTATTGTCGGGCTGCTCCTATCAGGCGTCACACCTGACTTTACCGCAATGTTCGGAGGACTGATGCTTATCGGCATCGTCGTGACGAATGCGATTGTGCTTCTTGACCGTGTCAAGCAGAATGAGGAGCATATGTCGATTCGCGACGCGCTTATCGAAGCTTCAGCAACGCGGATGCGTCCGATTATAATGACGGCTGTTGCTACGATTTCGGCCATGCTGCCGCTTGTATTCGGCACATCAGCGAGCGGCAGCATCGTCTCGCAAAGCCTTGCCATTGTTGTAATCGGCGGCTTGTCAGTTGCAACGCTGCTGACTCTCGTCATTATCCCGTGCATCTACGAATTGTTCTTCTTCCGCAAGTCGAAGCGCCAACGTATTGAGGCGGCGCTGGAGCAAGCCGCATAGGACAGGGTTACAGTATGGAAGGAACAGAAGGGGTTGTCCAGAAAGTCCTTTTTGGAAATCTCAGTTCCAATTTTAAGTAGCTGTACGATGTGGAATGCCTGCAATCAAGTTGAAGTACTTCTCGTCAGAAGCCGATCCGTCATTCAAACGCCGGTATATGCGAGATGCGAGCTAAGCTGGGCAAAACATGCGAAACGGCATGTATTTGCCCGTTCCTGGCCCCATGAAGGTGAAATGCCTGCCAGCGTGCAGGTATTTCACCTTCGTTTCCCCTTAACGGCAGCTTTTTGCTTAAATTCATGCATGATCGCAGGCATTTTACTAATAAGGCGTTTTGTAACCGAAATTTATGCACATTCGCAGGCTTCTTCCTCCGTCGCTCTGCCTGCACTCCAAACTTGGATAAAGGGGAAGGCAGCGCTAGGGAACCCCCAGCCGATGCAGGTTATGGCGGCGGAGAGAATGACTGCTATCTGGAAGAGTAAGTCCCCATATACAACGAAAAGATGCTGCCAGCCCCACTTTTTAGTGGTTTTGGAGGCATCTTTTTCACATCATTTAGGACAGGCTCATGGGATATTGAACTTTCCGTAGTATTCGTGAGCAGCCATGCTGCTAATGGCAACAATGCACTAAGAGCCGGGATGATCTGCAGGCCATACGTAAGCCGCAGAAGTTGCGCAGTTGCGGTCGTATAAGCTGCAGATTGCGCAACCTGCGGTTGTCCGCGCATCATTCACGCGTGCTGCTGGCTAGAATTAGAATGCCATCCGGTACAGGGGCAGCAGCGTCTTGAACGTTTCTTCGGCCTTGGCAATAAACGCTTCACCGTCCATGAGCAGCGGGTCGTTGCGGTCGATGATAATGCCGCAGAGCGCCTCGGATGCTTTGACCGTGCGCAGACGTTCCAGCAGCTTGCGCAATCCTTCGCGTCCAAGCTCGCTCTGTGTATCGCCGCCTGGCACCATATGGTCGCCTGACCATACGAAATGCGCAGGAATGTGCTTCTCCATATCGCTCAGCTGCCTCAATGCGTGATCGGCAAACACAGACTTGTTGTCCGATTCATAGATAATGGCAAACTGCACGAATAAGTGCGAGCCGAACAGGCCGATCTGGAAATGCGGATGGGCTTTATAGCCGCGTTTGTTCGCAGCGAATGCAATCCACGTATCGTTCGGCGGGTTTACTTTGCGTCTGGCGTGCTTGGCGACATGCGGATAGATGGTTTCTCCGACGAGCTCGCTAAGAAAGGGAGAGAGGCGTTCACCGAGCTGCTCCAGCTTGGGACGGACGCGTTCGATCAGAACGGACATGCGGGCCTCCAGCCCCGGTACATGGAATACGTCGAAGTCATGGGCGGAAAATCCGCTAAAAGCTGTGGACTTAGGTTCTGTCACAGTTGCAGTTACTGGTGCAGTCTCAGTCTCGGTAGTCGCAGGCATAGTCATAAAATCGATCCTTCCTTTCAATTGCTGCAATGTATAACGGGTGACAAAACGGATATGCAGCTACATTTTCAAATAGTAGATGGCTAATTGGGTGCGGTCTCTCAGACTAAGCTTATCCAGTATAACCGAAATGTAATTTTTGATCGTTCCTTCGCTTAGAAATAAAGCGGAGGCAATCTCCTTATTGGATTTGCCATCGGCAATCAGTTGAACGACATGCCGCTCGGCTTGCGTCAGCCCCTGACTGGACAGCAGCTGTTGCCTTCTCTCCTCCGCCTCGTCAGAGGCGGGGTCGGCTGGCCGCGTGCCGGAATGAACGAGTCCGGCCAGCTTGCGCGCGATATCCGGGTGGACTAGCAGCGAGCCGTCATTGACGGTCTTGATGCCGGATATGATGCGGCTGGGCGGCACATTTTTGAGCAGGTAGCCATTCGCTCCGCTGCGCAGCGCTTCGGTAATATATTCATCATCGTCAAAGGTAGTCAGAATGAGGACAGCGGGCGGGCTCGGCAGCGTTTTGAGCTTTCTGGTGCCTTCCACGCCGTTGCAGACAGGCATCCGAATATCCATCAGAACGACGTCCACCGCTTGCTCCCGCACAAATTGATAGGCCGCCTCGCCATCCTCGCAAGTTCCGCAGACCGTCAAATCTGGATCCAGATCAAGCAGCACCTGCAAGCTTTCACGGATAAAGGGATCGTCATCGGCTATGAGTACACGTATCAATGGTGGATTCCCCTTTTCTTAATTGGAAGAATGGTAGTAATTGTGAATGCAGGCGAAGTCTGCACCTCCAAACGGCCTCCCAGCATTGCGATGCGTTCCTCCATTCCTCGCAGGCCGAGTCCGTGATGAAGCGGCTCGCCAGGCACGGCACCGTCATTAGTGACAGTCAGCGCCAGCTCGTAGGGACGATAGTCAAGAATGATATTGACTTGCTTTGCGCCGCCATGGCGCACCGCATTCGTTATCGCTTCTTGAGCGTTGCGGAAGAGCACATATTCGATACTGGGGTACAGCAGCTGTGGAATCCCTTCGACCGTGAATGTAACGTCGAGCCCGAGCTCAAGTCCCGATGTCGCAATCAGTCTGTCCAGCGCATATCGGCGTGAATGCGAATCATCGGAGGGAGACAGGCGGCGAACAGTTTGGCGCATTCTTTCCATCCCGTCCTCCATCTGATCCCGGATTTGCCGCAGCATCGCATGCGCTCGCTCTGGCTGTGTGTCGAGCAGCTGAAGAGCGGCCTCCAGCATCATCTTCTGCCGGATAAGACGATGACCAAGATCGTCGTGAATATCTTTGGCGATGCGATTGCGCTCCTCGGCCTGAGCAAACTGCTCGATCTGTCCGGTATAATCCTGCAGCCGTCGCCGTGCCTGCTCCAACTGCTCATGGCTGTGGGCGAGCTCATCATACAGCGACTCCACATGATGATGCCTGGCGGTAGCATGAAGCGTCATATACAGCACAGCTGCCATCGCGCACCAAAGTATGTTAGCCGACCAGAGAACCGCAGGCCCCTGATTGTTCTGAATAACAACATTCAGCATAACGCCGCCTGCCAGAACGAACATTGCGATCGCTCCGTTCTTGCTGTAGCGGCTGAAGGCCGCTGCCAAGCTCGAATAGAGCAGCAGATACATTAGCCCGCCCTCATGAAATCCGAGATAGCCGAACCAGACGAGCTCTACAGGCAGCAGCCAGCCGCCGATGCTCTGCCTTATTTCCCCGATTCTGATCAGAAGCAGTCCGATCAGCACGTTCAACACAAACCATCCCTGTGACTCTACCTCGCCGGCTAATAACGTACCGAGCGCAGGGACGAACAGCAGAAGATGGCGCAACCAGCTGAGAAGCAGTGACATTGCAGCCCTCCGGCCCATCATAAGTGAACCTATTATAGCATATTGATCCGTTCCCCGAGCGGCAATAAGAGGAGGAAGACTTATAAAATGACTTTTGTCATATCTGTGCAGTGACGATTCGGACATGTAAAGCAGTCTGCCGCTGCTTACAATAGAGATATCAGAATTACGAGGGGAGCTTACTGCGATGAGCATGGTCGTTTTTGATGAGGTTGTGAAAAAATATGATGCTGCACTGTCCGTTAATCATCTGTCGCTGGTGATAGAAGAAGGGGAAATATTCGGCCTTCTCGGCCCGAATGGGGCGGGCAAAAGCACGACGATTCATATTCTTGCCGGTCTGCTGGGAGCCAGCGCGGGAGATGTAAGGGTCGGCGGACATTCCATCCGCAAGGAGCCGCTGGCTGTGAAGCGCCTCATTGGACTTGTGCCGCAGGAGCTCGCTATATATGAAACCTTGACGGCGGAGGAGAACGTGGCTTTTTTCGCTAAGCTGTACGGATTGAGAGGCAGCCTGCTGAGGGAGCGGGTAGCGGAGTCGCTGGAGTTTGTCGGACTATTGGACCGGGCCAAAGCGAAGCCTGCAACATTCTCAGGGGGGATGAAGCGGAGGCTGAATATCGCTTGCGCCATTATGCATCGGCCCAAGCTTATTATTATGGACGAACCGACGGTCGGCATCGATCCGCAGTCCCGCAATCACATTCTGGATTCTGTGCGGACATTAAACAAGCTGGGATCGACGGTTATCTATACGAGCCACTATATGGAGGAAGTGGAGGCGATCAGCACAAGGGTCGGCATTATGGATCGCGGACGCCTCATCGCACTGGGCACGAAGGAGGAGCTTCGCAAACAGTCGGGTCAAGAGGAGAAGCTGCTGCTGGAGCTTGATCGCATGGAAGAAACGATGCTGATGGAGATGCGCGAGCATCCGAGATTGCGATCGGTGATGGTAACGGATGCGCAGACACTTGAGGTCGTGCTGGATGAATCAACCACCGCCTTGCAGGATCTGCTGTTCATTCTGCACAAGCATGGTGCGGCGCTCCTCAAGCTGTCCCGTGTCGAGACGGATTTGGAATCGTTATTTTTGCAGCTGACCGGGCGCACGCTGAGAGATCGTGGATAAGCAAGCGGAGAGATAAGAGATCGAAGAGAGAAAGAGTCGAGAGGAGAGAACTTTTATGCAAGCTTGGATCACAATGGCCTGGTATGAGCTGATCCAGATTCTGAGGCTGCGGTCAGTCGTAATTATTATGCTAATACTGCCGTTATTTCTTATTTTCCTGCTTGGCACTGTATTCGATAATCAGATGAAGCCGGTTCAGGTAGCGATGCATATCGCTGACCGCGGACCACTAAGCAAGGAGATTGAAGCATTTCTGCAGGATGAGCGAACGGCCGGGCTTATGATCGTGAAATTTGCCTCATCCAGGGAGGAGGTGCTGAACCAGCTGCGGGAGGGGAGCGTGGACTATGGCTTCATCGTTCCAGAGGATTTCTCGGAGAAGTTTCTGGCAGGTGGGGAGGCGGTTTGGACCGCTTATCCGGGACGGCTGGATAATGAGAATCTGATGGCTGAGGAGACAGCCGGTTCCTTTCTGAAAGAGCTGGAGACAAGACGTGCGATCATGCTGGCCGGGGCTGGAGAGGGGCTGGAGCAGAGGACGGAATCGGAGGAAATAGTGGCGCGAATCAGCACAGAGTTTGCAGGCGAGGGAAAAGCGGTCTTCGGCAGCGTCTCGGCCATTCAATATTATGCGGGCGCTTATCTGGTCATGTTCCTGCTCTACTCGGGAATGCCCGCCGCATTGTCCTTGCTTCAGGAGAAGGAGAAGGGGACGTTGGCAAGATTGTACGCAGCCCCGCAGCCCTTCTGGATTATTGTGCTTGGCAAATTGACCGGAACAGGTATTTTTGCCGTCCTGCAGGCGGGCATCATTATTGTGTTCTCCTGGCAAATATTCGGCGTAAGCTGGGGGAATCATCTCGGTCTGCTCGTTCTGGCGTGTCTGCTCACATCCATGTGCGCGATTGGCCTTAGCCTGGTCATTGCTTCTATCGTCGGAACGAGCAAGGCGACACAATCGATTTTCTCCACCGTTACCGTGCTGATGACATTCCTCACTGGCGGGATGATTGCCGATTTGAACCAGAATGTGCTGAATATCGGCAAATTTACGATTAATCACTGGGCAGTGATGACGATTAAACGAATTATGGAAGAGAGCGAAACAACCGTGATCTGGCAAGGGATAGGGATTCTTGCCATGATTACAGCCGTGCTCCTTATTCTCGCCTTTGCAAGGCTGAAGAAAGTGGTGAGCCTGCATGCATAGCCTGACGATTGCCGCCAATATATTGAAACGGACGATAGGCCAGCCGAAAGGATTCCTCATGCTCGTACTGCTTCCTGCTCTCGTGCTGTCTGGTATTGTGCTGCTATTCGGCACATCGGTAGAAAGTCCTCGCGTTATTGCCTTGTGGAATGCGGATGAAGGCCCGCTGGGAGCGGCGTTGGTCTCGTCGTTGGAAGAGATGGGGGGCTACCAGCTGCAGAACAATCTCGGCAGCAATGCCGGGGAGCTTAGGTCTGCCGTCACGGACAGCCGGGCTGATGCCGCCGTATATATCCCGCCAGATTACACGGCTTCATTGCTGGATGGGAAGCTGCCGGAGGTTAAGCTGTACCGTCTAAGCGAGCAGCTGTGGAACGCTGCGCTGGAGCAGAGGCTGTCTTCGGAAGCGGGCCAGGCCGCGAAGTATGCGAGACTTTCCGCCCTGCATTCGGAGGAGGGGCCGAAGCGGGCGGCTATGCTGAAACAGCTGCTAGCGGAAACGAACAACCGGCCGGCAGCGTTGTCGATTACGCCGCTTAATGAGGATGGATCGACGGGGAGCAGAAATGTGCTTATAACGGGTGTTATTCTCATGTTCCTTATGATGGCTATCAATGGGGCCATTCAAGTGGTGATGGAGGACAGGGAGCAGCGGACGATGTCCCGGATGTTCGCAGCCCCGATTCGGAGCTACTCTATCGCAGCAGGCAACTTCATTGGCAGCCTGCTGGTCGGAACGATCCAGCTGCTGCTGATGCTAATCGTGACGGAATGGATATTCCAATACGATTACGGTGTTGATTTCCTCCCGCATTTTATCGTGCTGGAATGCTTTCTGCTGGCAGCAGTCGGAATTGCTACAGCCGTTGCAGGTCTGGTGAGCAATGTCAATCAGCTGTCGCAGATCCAGAATCTGATCGTTACGCCAAGCTGTCTGCTGGGCGGGTGCTTCGTGCCAATCGGCATGATGCCTCCATACATCCAGAAGCTGGCTAATTTCATGCCGCAGAAATGGGCGCTGGAAGCGATCGGCAAGCTGGCGTTCGGGAATGCGCTTAGGGATGTGCTGCTCCCGCTGGGGATATTGCTTCTATTCGCCGCTGTACTGCTGGCGTTCGGATCTGTTGTTCTGCAACCGAGCAAGAAAACGGTTTAGTACACGGCTGCGCAATAAGCTGCTGCAAAGAAAGTTGCATTCCTGCCAGGGATCGGTTACAGTCTTGTCTAGTTGATTCTGGTGAATCAAGATCGATTAGCAGGAGGGGTTGTTATGTGGGCACAGTTATGGTTCTTGATTAACATGGTATTCGTTGCGCTGCTTATTATCTTCTTATTCGCGCATCGCGCGTTAACGACTGCGCGGCAGGAGCAAAATCCGGAGCGTATTCGGCGCTTGTCATCCATTCGGTTGATCGTTGGAATTCTCACCGTTGCAGCGTTCGTTGCGATGGCATTCAGCTTCGTTATGAACATGAAAGTGAACGGTTGATAGGGCTTCGAATAGGAAGTCGATAGGCACGGCAAATGTGACCAATTGATGTCCGATCTCCGCTTTTGCGCAACTTTTCCCTTCAAAATGGCGTTTAACAGGTCATGAGCGCATGACTTGAGCCATCTTGACAGGTAACAAGCTGCATTAAAGAGATAAAGGAGACGGAGCATGAAATCGCTGAAATGGTTTTTGATCTTATCGTTATTGTTTATTCCAATTGCCGGTCTGTCTGTAGAAAGGGCAACCGCACAGGGACAGATGTCCGATAAGCTGGTTGTGAAGATGAAGAGCAACGTTATTACCCATAACGGGGCTGCTTATAAATCGCCTCAGCCCATTACGGTGGTGAAGGGGACGACATTTATCCCGTTCAAATCTATCGCCGAGCGTTATGGATATACGATCTCGTATGATGCGGCGAAGAAGGAATCGATCGCGAAGAGCAGTAAGGGAGAGATCCGCTTCAAGATTGGGAACAAGACGTTGTGGAAGGATGGCGTTTCGGCCACTGCTCTTGTCGCGCCATATGTACAGGGCGGTTCATTGATGGTTCCGCTGCGTGCCTGGTCGCAGATTACGGAAAGCAATCTGCTTCTTAGCGGCAATATCATCACATTGACTTGGAATGCGCAAGTGCTGCCAACGGCTAACTTTGAAGTGCAGCCTGCGGAGATTTACGCGGGTGAGACCTATGTGAACTATATCGACCGTTCGACGAACAGCACAGGCTATCCTTTCGTAGAAGACGTGTGGGAAGGCAAGATGGAGATTTTTCCGGAGCCCGGTACGTATACGGTATCCAGACAGGTTCGCGATAGTAACGGACTGTGGAGCGAGCCATATTCCGTTACTATTGTGGTTAAAGCTCCGAATCAGCCGCCGGTAGCGGACTTCTCCACGGAGAAGTCGCAGTACCGGATTGGGGAGCAGGTCACATTCAATGAGTTCAGCTATGATGATGAGAATGCGATTGTAACTCGCAAATGGTCAGGAGACTGGACGGGCAAAGAGGGCGAGAATGTGTTCTTCGACGCCGGTGAGAAGACGGTAACGCTTGAGGTTACAGACCGTCACGGATTGTCGCACTCGGTTAGCAAGACGTTCACGGTAACGACCGAAGTGCTGTATACGCGGGATGAATATGCGAAGCTGTTCACCCGGATCGGGGATAAATTCGCAATTGACGGCGCCTCTGTACTCAACGCGACAGCGCTCCCGTATACGATTCAATCCGATACGGCTCAGATGGTGAGAAGCAACAGCCCGGAGACGCTCATTGAAGAAGGAATCGCTTATCAGGATCAGATTACAGGACAGGTTCGTTTCATGTTCCACCATTTGAACAAGATCGGTTATCCTGTCAAAATCTATCTTGTGGCAACGAATCTGAACAGCACTGCGGTTAATGTGAATACAAGCTCAATCGGCGTGGGCGGGCCGGACCCTTATGTAGTGAATGCAGGCAAATTCTCCACCGCGCGTTACCTGGAATCGCTCATTGCCAATGAATCGCCGAAATGGACGAAGATCGGGCCTAAGCAATCTGTCGTTATTTTGCCGGAGATATCGAAGGTGCCGCTCAAGCAGGATCAAGTGTTCTCGGCATACGCTGATATATACTCCGATCAAGAGCTCCAGTATAGTGTCGTAATTGTTGCAGAGAAGAAGCTGCCGCTTGTCGAGCTGCCGAATTTGAAGGTGATGCCGCGGGATGATAAGCATACGCGTGGTACCTTCAACGGGGCTAACCGGGTTATTGAAATTACGGAGACGCTCGGACTTGAGCCGCAGCGCATTATGCTTGGCGACCGCAAGATTGACACGTTTCAAGACGGCATCGATTATACGAACGGCGAGCTGCAGCTGAATTTCGGCAACTACGGCGTTCTGTACACGCTCAAGCTGCCGCATGTAGCGCCTAATACACTGATTGCGCTGAATGGCCGCGGCGGTGAATATACAGGAGCGTTTATCGTTAACGGTCAGGTCGTCAAGGCTACGACCAACAGCATTCTGAAGAACAACAATGAGGCTGGCGTGCTCTATCGTACGGGCGACAAGGAAGAATCGCTGGAGATCGTCTTCACACCTGCGGCTGGCGGCAACATGCCGGTTGCAATGATGTTTCTGCCGCTGCCGGAAGAACGCTGGTAGATGACGCTTTTGCACTTATAATTCCATCGGGCCTCCTCTTGCAAGCTGCACGCTCATGCAGCCAAGAGGAGGCTTTTTATTAGGATTGGCGTTGTAACTATGGTAAAATGAGCGGAGTAGAATGCAACAATAGCAGCTAGAGTGTGGTTCATGAGAAGGAGGCAGCGATGCGGAGAATATTAAAGGCGCCTATATATGCATATCGTAAGGTTATATCGCCCCTGAAGCCGCCGACCTGCCGCTTCTACCCGACCTGCTCCGAATATGCGCTGCAAGCGATCGAGAAGCATGGGCCGCTGCGGGGCAGCTGGCTAGCCGTCCGGAGAATTTGCCGCTGCCACCCTTTCCATCCCGGAGGCATCGACCATGTTCCGCCTACGCGGGAGGAGCGGGCTGCCGCTCTTGACAGCGGTGCTGCTGATTCGGTATAGTTTGTAGCAAGCAAGAGAGTTCAATATACTGGAATCTTCGATGAACGGATAAGTACAGAGACAATGCCCTTACCAGAGAGCCGGAGAAGCTGGAAACCGGCAAGGCGCATCTTGTGGAAAATGGTCCGGGAGAATTCGCTTTCGAACCGTCAGCTGCTGAAGCTGCAACGGCAAGGGAGGGACGCGAGGCCGCGTTATCGGCCAGGCTGCTGTCCAATCGGACGGCACTAATGAAGCTTTCACCGGACGCCCTGGGCTCCGGCGGAAGAAAATTGGGTGGTACCACGTGAGCGATAAGCTTTCGTCCCATAGCGGACGGGAGCTTTTTTTGTGCAGACATAAGCTTGTAAGATGGCAATAATGATGATAAGGAGGCTCTACTCATGAGCGAAACGAACAAGTCTTTTTATATTACAACCCCGATCTATTATCCCAGTGACAAGCTGCATATTGGCCATGCCTATACGACGGTGGCCTGTGACGCCATGGCGCGGTACAAGAGGCTGCGCGGCTATGATGTCTGGTATTTGACCGGCACCGACGAGCACGGGCAGAAGATTGAGCGGAAAGCGCAGGAGAAGGGGACGACTCCGCAGCGCTTTGTCGATGACATCGTTGTTACGATCAAGGAGCTGTGGAAGAAGCTTGATATTACGAATGATGACTTTATCCGAACCACACAGGAGCGGCATAAAGTAGTAGTGGAACAAATATTCGACCAGCTGCTGCAGCAAGGTGATATCTATAAGGGCAATTACGAAGGACTGTATTGCACGCCATGCGAGTCGTTCTTCCTTGAGCGCCAGCTCGTGAACGGGAATTGTCCCGACTGCGGCCGTCCCGTCGAGCTCGTGAAGGAAGAGAGCTACTTCTTCCGGATGAGCAATTATGCCGACAGACTGCTTCAGTATTATGAAGAGAACCCTGATTTCATCCAGCCGGAATCGCGCAAGAACGAGATGATCAACAATTTTATTAAGCCGGGTCTGGAAGACCTGGCGGTATCTCGTACAACGTTCGACTGGGGGGTCAAGGTGAAGGGCGATCCCAAGCATGTCGTCTACGTCTGGATCGATGCGCTGTCGAACTATATCACCGCTCTTGGATACGGCTCCTCCGAGCCCGGCAAGTTCAACAAATTCTGGCCTGCGGATGTTCATGTTGTGGGCAAGGAAATTGTGCGCTTCCATACGATTTATTGGCCGATTATGCTGATGGCGCTCGGATTGCCGCTGCCTAAGAAAGTGTTTGCGCACGGCTGGTGGCTGACGAAGGAAGGGAAGATGTCGAAGTCGAAGGGCGGCGTTGTCGATCCGGTCGTTCTCATTGAGCGTTACGGCCTGGATGCGCTGCGCTACTTCCTGCTTAGAGAAGTGCCTTTCGGTTCTGACGGCACCTTCACGCCGGAAGGCTTCGTGGAGCGGATCAATTTCGACCTCGCTAATGATCTTGGCAATCTGTTGAACCGGACAGTCGCGATGATTGACAAATATTTCGGCGGTGAAATTCCGGCATATGGCGGCAATGTGACCGCATTCGATGAATCGCTGTCGCAATTGGCGGTCAGAACAGTCGAGCAGGTGGAGACAGCAATGGAAGGGATGGAGTTCTCCGTTGCGCTTGCCGCGATCTGGACACTGGTCAGCCGGACGAACAAATATATCGACGAGACGCAGCCATGGACGCTGGCCAAGGATGAGGCGAGCAGGGAGGCTCTTGCGTCCGTTATGTACCATCTTGCGGAGTCGCTCCGCATCATTTCCATTCTGCTTCAGCCGTTCCTGACGACTGCGCCGAAGGAAATTCAGAGACAGCTTGGCATTGGGGAAGGAGCGCTGTCTGCCTGGGACAGCACAAAGACATACGGAGGGCTGCCAGGCGGAACCCGCGTCACGAAAGCGGAGCCGATATTCCCGCGTCTGGATGCAGTGGAGGAAGCGGCATACATCGCGTCTTCGATGAACCCCGCTGCGGCGCAGGCAGCAGAAGCAGAGACGCAGCCGGAGGCAGCCGCCGCACCAGTGGCTGAAGTGCCGGAGCCTAAGGCCGAGATCGCGATTGATGATTTCGCCAAGGTGGAGCTGCGCGTCGCGCAGGTCATCGCTGCTGAACCGGTGAAGAAAGCGGACAAGCTGTTGAAGCTGCAGCTTGATCTTGGTTATGAGCAGCGCCAGGTTGTCTCGGGCATCGCCAAATTTTACACGCCTGAGGAGATGGTGGGACGCAAAGTCATTTGTGTGACGAACTTAAAGCCGGTGAAGCTTCGCGGCGAGATGTCGCAAGGAATGATTCTTGCAGCCTCGCACGGTGATGAGCTGACGCTTGCGACCGTGCCGGATGGCATGCCTAATGGAGCGATTGTGAAATAAATAAGAACTTTACGCCGCCGGGGCCAAGTGCTTCGGCGGTTTCTCATTGACAGCCCAGTACGCCGCTGATACAATTTAATAGTAATGTTTACGATTTTAGAGGTGGAGGCCAGGGGCTGCGATGAGAGAACGAATGGGAAGAATGAGTGTGAAACCATTAACATTAATAATGATTGTTATTTCTGTTATAGCGTTAGCCGGATGCGGTGATTCCGGCAGCAAGCTGGTGGAGGGCAAGACGAATATCGTGACGAGCATCTATCCGCTCTATTTTTTGGCGAAGGAGATTGGCGGGGACCAGGTGAACGTTGTGAATATGATTCCTGCTGGCGTAGAGCCGCATGATTGGAGTCCCAAGAGCAGGGATTTGGATACGGCAGCCAAGGCGCAGCTGTTCCTGTATAACGGAGCTGGACTGGAAGGCTGGGTAGATGATTTTCTGGAGGGCTTGCCCAAGGACAGCAAGCTGGCCACTTCAGAGATCAGCAAAGGTATCCCTTTAATTAAGGGCAGTGAGGAAGAGGGGCATGATCACGAGGGCGAAGCCGACCATGCGGATGAAGCGGCACATGAGGATGAAGCCGCTCATGCTGATGAAGCTGCGCATGGGGGCGAAGAGGGGCATCATCATGATGTTGATCCGCATACTTGGGTCAGTCCGAATTCCATGCTCATTATGGCTCGCAATGTTCTGGACAGCTTCATACAGGTAGATGCGTCGCACAAGGCCGACTATGAGGCGAATTATGAGAAGCTGGCGAACAAGCTTGCCGCGCTTCATGATCGTTTCAAGACTGAGCTGGCTGCCGCGCCGCATAAGGATATCGTCGTGTCGCATCAGGCCTTCGGCTACTTGGCGCGGGATTACGGGCTTGCCCAGGTATCGATTATGGGCTTGTCGCCGGAAGCGGAGCCGAAAGCGCAGGATCTGCTGGAGATATCCAAATTCGTCAAAGAGCATGGAGTGAAATATATTTTCTTCGAAGAGCTGGTCTCGGATGAGCTGGCCAAAACTTTGGCAAGAGAGGCGGACGTCGATACGCTTGTGCTGAATCCTCTGGAAGGATTAACACCGGATCAGGAGAAGAACGGCGACGACTATCTCAGTCTTATGGAGGCCAATTTGCAAAATCTGCTGAAGGCATTACAATAGAGAGACAAGGTTCAAGTCATTATGCAATTTGAATGAAGCATCAGAGGGCGCGGGAGTAGGAGTGATTCTTAATGCGTGCTGATCAGCAGCAAACAATGTGTCATCAGAATGTGATCGAGTTGTCGAACATATCATTCTCTTATCAGCAGAAGCCTGTGCTTGAGCATGTGCAATTTGCCGTACGGGAGCGGGATTTCGTCGGATTAATCGGCTCTAATGGAGCGGGCAAGACAACACTGCTGCGCATTATTGTCGGGCTGCTGAAGCCCGACAGCGGCAGTGTTAACTTATTTGGCCAGCCGATTGGCGAGTTTCGCGATTGGAACCGGATCGGCTATGTGCCGCAGAAGAATGTGTTTAATCCACTGTTTCCAGCTACCGTTCGCGAGGTCGTCATGTCAGGCCTTTACAGCAGAAACAAGCTGTTTCGAAGGGTGACGAAGGCCGATGGGATCAAATGCGATGAAGCGCTTCATGCGATGAATATCGAGGATCTTGCGGGCAAGCGGATCGGGCAGCTGTCCGGAGGCCAGCAGCAGCGGACATTTCTGGCGCGTGCCATGATCAATAATCCGGCGCTGCTTATTCTGGATGAGCCTACCGTCGGCATAGATACGGAGACTCAGCAAGATTTTTTTCATTTGATCAAACATATGCACCAGCATCACAATATTACGTTTCTGATGGTTTCCCATGATCTGGAGATGATTCGGTCCTATCTGGGCGAAGAGCCCAAGGGCGGGAGCGGCAAGCTTAAATTTTATGTGAAGCACTCTCATGAGATCGAGGATTGTGTGGAAACGAACTTGACGCATAGTCTAAAGGATCTGCGTCATTCCATGGAAAGAGAGAAAGTGGGCGCAGGGCTTGGAAATAATAACTAGCGAGTTTTTTCAAAGAGCGCTTATTGGCGGCATTCTAATCGGTATAACCGCGCCGCTCATGGGCCTTTTTCTTGTACTTCGCCGCTTGGCGATGATTGGAGATACATTGGCGCATGTCTCCATTGCAGGCGTAGCACTAGGCTTCCTTATTGGCGTATATCCGATCGGCGTCGGTCTTGTGTTCGCGCTGGCCGCGACATTCGCAATCGAGAAGCTGCGCAAGGCTTACAAGTCTTATGCGGAGCTATCGATTGCTATTATTATGTCCGGAGGCGTGGCGCTGGCGTCCTTGTTATTCTCCATGGGAAAAGGATTTAACGTCAGCGTCAGCGGCTATCTGTTCGGAAGCATCTACACGCTGGATGATACAGATCTTCTATTGATCGGTATCGTTACGGTCGTGGTTCTGATTGCGGTTCGTATGCATGCCAAGGAGCTGTTTCTGATGACGTTTGATGAAGATGCCGCCGCTGTCAGCGGTCTGCCGACACGCTATTTCAACTTTTTGATTAGCGTATTGACGGCATTGGTCATTAGTGTCTCGATCAAGATTGTCGGCGCTCTGCTCGTCTCAGCGCTACTGACGATTCCTGCCGCTTGCAGTCTTGTCATTGCAAGAAGCTTTCAACGCTCTGTTATTACCGTCGTTGTCATTGCCGAGATTGCGATCATTAGCGGCCTTGTTATTGCGGGGGTGTGGAATTTGGCTCCCGGGGGCACCATTGTGCTGCTCCTTATTGCTATGCTGCTGCTGTTGTTGTCTGTAAGGCGCAAATTCAGCGCCTAAAAAGAATTTGTCACAAGATTGGGAGGTCTTCCTGCAATGACCGAAGTAACGGTTTGGGCTGCGTTTGGCGCCGGTATTGCGTCATTCATATCACCATGCTGTCTGCCGCTCTATCCCTCGTATTTATCGTACATAAGCGGTGTGTCAGTTACTGATTTGAAGAGTGAGAATCCAGGTAAAGAGGTTCGAATACGGACGATGAGCCACACGTTGTTCTTTATTCTGGGCTTCTCTATCGTTTATTACACGCTTGGCTACAGCACGAACGCATTTGCCGAAATCTTCTCCGAGTATCAAGGGCTCATACGCCAGCTGTCCGCCGTACTGATTATTGCAATGGGACTATTCCTGATGGGCCTTATTCAACCTAAGGTGCTGATGAAGGAGCGCAAGCTGCCGATCAAGCTAAGATCGGGTTATCTCGGGTCATTCGTGTTCGGTATCGGCTTCTCTGCCGGATGGTCGCCATGCGTCGGACCGATTCTTACCGCAATTATACTATATGCCGCTTCAGAGCCTGGCACGTGGTTCCAGCTTACGACCGCTTATTCACTTGGCTTCGCTATACCGTTCTTCGTACTGGCTTTCTTCATCGGTTCGACGAAATGGATTGTTCGTTACTCCGGCATCATGATGAAGATCGGCGGCGGAATCATGCTGCTGATGGGCATACTGCTCTTCACGGACAAGATGACTCAAATTACAATTTGGCTGAATTCCATCACGCCGGAGTGGCTGAAATTCTAGGCGGAATGATGGTTTGCTTCATCTGGAAAAGCTGCAGGATGCGCTCCGTCATAATGATGCGGAGCGCATCTGCTTGTTCACTGGACATGCAGGCAAACATCGAAAGTTCCGTGTCTCAGGTTGCAGCCTTTCACCGGGCAGTGTATGATACTTAATGAGTAATAAGGAGAACGGAGGTTCAGTTAATGCCTACGCCCAGCATGGAAGATTATTTGGAGCGGATATACAAACTAATTGACGAAAAAGGGTACGCGCGCGTATCAGATATAGCGGAAGGTCTTGAAGTACATCCTTCATCTGTTACGAAAATGATCCAGAAGCTGGACAAGGATAACTATCTCATCTACGAGAAATATCGTGGACTAGTGTTAACCAATAAAGGGAAGAAGATGGGCAAGCGGCTGATGGAACGCCATGATTTGCTGGAGTCGTTCCTGACCATAATCGGTGTGCAGGAAGAGAACATCTATACAGATGTTGAAGGCATAGAGCATCATCTGAGCTGGGATTCCATTACATGTATTGAGACACTGGTAGAATATTTTCGCCGGGATCCAAGCCGCTCGGAGGAGCTGCGCAATATCCGGTCGGAGCTTGAGAGCGAATAGAGTTATTTGTGGCGCAAGCGCGCTGGACAGGCAATTGTATGGCGCTAAATGAGAATGACATTCAACGGCTTGCCGGTTGGATGTCATTTTTTCTTCCTGAATCGTGATGAACATGGGCTACCCGCAAGTCCTTTTTGGAAATCTCAGCTCCCACTCGATCATGGGACTGTTGACGTATTCCTTGCCAGAGGACGATCCGTCATTCAAACGCTGAGACATGAGATACGAGATGCGAGCCAGGCGAAACATGCGAAACGGCATTAATGTTCTCGTTTCTGACCCCAAGAAGGTGAAATGCCTGCCAGCGTGCAGGTATTTCACCTTCTTTTCCCCTTAACGGCCGATTTTTACTCAAATTCATGCATGATCGCAGGCATTCTTCCATTAAAGTGTCTTGTAGTCAAAATTCATGCACATTCGCAGGCTTCATACTCCGTCACAATTGAAAGTGGGGAGAGCCGGGAACCTGCACAGTGGGCGAACATGAATGAAGGAGGGCTGTGAATTCCCTCGTAAATAATGAAAAAGATGCTTCCATCCCACTTTTTAGTGGTTTTGGAGGCATCCCTTCACAATTGGGGCTGGCTCATTGGATATTGGACTTTCGGACAACCCTTTTGTTCACGATAGTAAATGGCGTTAGCGGCCTGCCAGGTGGGCGTTAATGATATTTGGGCAAATTGTCGTCATCCTTGCCGCCTTCAATAACACGGAACGGCACGTTCTTCCGTGTCTTTGGCTTGGTCTGCCCTCCGTCACGGCGGGCTGCTGACTTCTGATATGGCTTCGCTTTGGAAGGCCTTGGCGGGAATTTATAGAGCAGGAAGATGACGCCAAGAACGACGACGGGAATAATGAGCTGTATAGGATTACCGATCGTCTGTGCAGTCAGGCCAATAACGACAAGTGTCAGAATAACGATTAACAACGGACTCCATTTTCGAGGCATACCCCTCATCCTTTCTTTCCCATACGATACATTAAAGGTGTTAAGCTTTGCCCATTTGCCGATCCAGCTCCAGCATCCGTTTGAAGGAAGCGATCGATACAGCTACCTGCTCATCTGTCGGTTCCTTCGTAGTCAGCTTCTGAAGCCACAGTCCCGGATAGCCGAGATAACGAAGCAGCGGCAATTCACGAAGCGCATTCGTGAAGCGGAGCGTCTCATAGGATACGCCAAGCACGACGGGGAGCAGCAGTACGCGCAAATAGATTCTCTCCCACATGGAATCCCAATGGAAGAAGGAATAGACGATGACTCCCACCAGCACGGAAAATACGATAAAGCTGCTTCCGCAGCGATAGTGGAGCCGAGTATAGCGCTGTACATTCGCTACAGTAAGATCCTCTCCGGCTTCATAGGCACTAATCACTTTATGCTCAGCACCGTGATATTGGAACAAACGCTTGATGAGTGGTGTCAGCGAGATGATGTATAAGTATCCCAGCAGGAACACAATTTTGATTAGGCCCTCAATAAGGTTGTGTACAACAATATTCAAATTTGCTCCTCCGAAGAGCAGTTCCTCGATTGCTGCGGGAACGACGGTAAAGACGAGCTTGCCGACGATGAACGAAATAATGCCGGCAATGGCTACGCCAACAATCATGCTGAGGCTCCAGCCGCCCTTGCCTTCCTTTTCCTTCTGGGCAGCTTTGGCATCATCCTTCTCGTCGGCCAATTCATCTTCTGCATAAGCTTCCATCGAAAAGTTCAAATGCTGCGAGCCCTTAGCGCTTGATTCCAGAATAGCTACGATGCCGCGCAGCAGCGGTATTTTTTTGAGTTTCTGTATCCATGTCTTGGATGTCCGTGGAACTTCATAGAATACGATTTCTTCGTTCTTGCGGCGAACGGCAGTTACATTAACATGCTTGCCGGCAAACATAACGCCTTCGATGACGGCTTGTCCGCCATAAATATTACGTGGTTCCTGCGACAAGGGCGAATCACCATCCTTTTACCTGCTTCTATTATATTAGTTCAATTACATCCTATTGTACTTGATTCTGCTTATGAATGCGAGTAACCCTATTTCCCTGTTCAGGTGAATCTCTCCGTTTACGGATGCGGGTTTGGCGCATACTATGCTGTACGGGCTATAGTCTTGCACAAATTGGAGGAGAGCAGATGCATCTAACACATAAATCATTGCGCCAAAGGAAGCGCGGCCGCCAGACCAACCCTTATTGGTTCTGTGTCCGCCTAGGTTTTTTTGCCGGATTAATATGGGGCTCATTCCGGTGGGTGCTGTACCAGATCCACTTTACGAAAGTCATTCCCGCCTTTCTGGCAGAGCCCTTCTTCCGCAGCGCCTTCCTGAAGTCCCCGTGGGGCTATGCGATCGGGCTGGCAGCCTTTATCCTTCTCTCCATCGTCGCGGCACTGGTGTACAAGCTGCTGCTGGGGAAGATTGCCGGCCCCCGGCCGGGCATTGCGTACGGGCTGCTGTGGTGGGTTGTGCTGTTCATCGGCATTGGCCCGCTGCTCGGCATGATGGCGCCGATCCACAAGCAGGGGATGGATACGATTGCAACAGAGCTTTCTGTTTTTCTGATCTGGGGACTGTTCATTGGCTTCACGATTGCTTATGAATTCACAGATGAAGCAACGAGAGAGCCGTCGGGCGCCCAGGGAGCGAAATAATATCACATCCTCCTCTCTGGCGGAGACACTTCTCAAAGCATGGTTCTTTGTGGTAAAATGTCTAATGATCTAAGCGCCGGGAGGATCCTCATGATTAAGATACTTGTATTGAACGGACCGAACTTGAACATGCTCGGAATTCGCGAGCCCGGTGTATACGGAACAACAACGCTTTCCGGCATTGAGACACTTGTTCGGGAAACGGCGGCTTTGCTTGTAGTGGAGACGTCATTCTATCAATCTAACCACGAAGGCTTCCTGATTGACCGCATTCACGAGGCTTACGGCAAGGTGGACGGGATTATGATCAATCCCGGTGCGCTGACGCATTACAGCTATGCGCTGCGTGATGCGCTGGGAGCTGTAGCTATCCCTTTTGTCGAAGTTCATCTGTCCAATATTCATAAACGCGAGGCATTCCGGCATGTATCCGTTACAGCGCCAGTCGCGCTTGGACAAATCGCCGGTTTCGGCGCGCACAGCTATGTGCTTGGACTTCATGCACTCGTGCAGCATTTGAATCCGCAGGACAGAGGTCAGGAAACGGTCTAGCCTGCTGTCCCAGCGTCATGGTGGAAGGGTGGATTATGACGAATAATCGCGTAGATGGTGTAACGAAGAAGCTGGATGGGCATGGGCTGGATGCCATACTTATTACGAATTCGTTCAACCGCCGTTATGTCAGCGGGTTTACCGGATCTGCCGGAGCACTTCTGCTGACTTCGTCCGATCAGTGGCTAATAACCGATTTTCGCTATATGTCGCAGGCGCCGCAGCAAGCGGCTGGATTCACAGTCGTCGAGCATACGGCCTCAATCATTGCTACCGTCGCCGAGCTGGCGGCGTCAGCCGGTGTGCAGAGGCTTGGATTCGAACAGGATCATGTTGTGTTCAGTGAATACAGGGCCTGGCAGGAAGCGCTTGGCGATATTGAGCTTGTTCCTGTCTCCGGTGTTGTTGAAGGACTGCGTATGATCAAGGAAGAATGCGAGCTTGCGGTTATGCGGGATGCGGCTGCTCTGGCAGACGATACCTACCGGCATATCCTTGGCTTCATTAAGCCGGGAATCAGCGAACGCGAGGTTGCGCTTGAGATGGAGATGTATATGCGCGGCAAGGGCGCCACATCGACCTCCTTCGAGACAATTGTTGCTTCAGGCGAGCGGTCAGCGCTGCCGCATGGGGTGGCAAGCGACCGGATTATTGGCAGCAATGAGTTTGTAAAGCTTGATTTTGGCGCTTATTACGGCGGCTATTGCTCTGATCTGACACGTACTATTGTAGTTGGCTCTCCGACGGATCGGCACCGTGAAATCTATGCGATCGTGCTGGAGGCGCAGCTTGCTGCGCTGGCGGCCATTGCGCCTGGCATGACGGGACGCGAAGCGGATGCCATTGCAAGAGATGTCATTGCGAAGTATGGGTATGGCGATTGTTTCGGTCATGGCACAGGGCATGGCCTTGGCATGGAGATCCATGAAGCGCCGCGCCTCTCGAAGACGGGAGATACAATTCTGGAGCCTGGCATGACTGTTACGGTCGAGCCTGGCATCTATATTCCCGGATTTGGCGGAGTCAGAATCGAGGACGATATCGTCATTACAAAATCAGGAAATTCGTTATTAACCTCTTCACCGAAGGAGCTACATATTTTGGGTTGAGTGCTTAACATAATTTAGGAGGTTGTCAGCAGTGATATCAGTTAACGATTTTAAGACAGGCCTGACCATTGAAGTGGATAGCGATATTTTTACGGTATTGGATTTTCAACATGTTAAACCGGGTAAAGGAGCGGCTTTTGTTCGTTCCAAGCTCAAAAATCTCCGCAACGGCAACACGGTGGAGAGAACGTTCCGTGCAGGCGAGAGCCTTGGCCGTGCGCATGTAGAGAACCGCGCTGTTCAATACTTGTACAACTCCGGCAGCGAGTACACCTTTATGGACAACGAGACGTATGACCAGTTCACACTGGATAAGAAGCAGCTGGAATGGGAGATCAACTTCCTCAAGGAGAACATGACGGTTAACATCTCCAGTTACCATAGCGAGATTCTGGGAATTACGCTGCCTAACAGCGTAGACTTGAAGGTTGTGGAGACCGAGCCGGGCATTAAAGGCAACACAGCAACCGGCGCGACCAAGAACGCAACAGTCGAAACAGGACTGAATGTTCAAGTGCCGCTCTTCATTAACGAAGGCGACGTTCTTCTCATTGATACGCGAGAAGGCAAATACATCTCCCGCGCATAGTACTTTCTTCCTTGCCAGATATAAGGCCGCCCGGGCGAATACCCGGGCGGTTTTTTCATACCCAATAAGGCAACCTTATGCTATAATCTTTATTTGATGATTATGAATTGAATACGTTGGGAGTGGATCAGCGTTGTCTTTGATAGTAATGAAGTTCGGCGGCAGCTCCGTCGGTTCGACAGAACGGATGCAACGGGTCGCAAGACGAATTGCCGATTATAAAGATGCCGGTCACCGGGTAGTTGTTGTCGTGTCGGCAATGGGCGATACAACAGATGATTTGATCGACAAGTCAAAGGAGCTTAATCCGAATCCGCCAGCTCGCGAGATGGATATGCTGCTTACTACCGGGGAGCAAATCTCCGTGTCGCTGTTGTCCATGGCCATCCATAGCATTGGATATCAAGCGATGTCCTTTACCGGCTGGCAAGCCGGGTTTCGCACAGACGGGGTGCACAGCAAGGCGCGTATTAGAGATATTAAGCCGGATCGGCTGTTCAAGGCGCTGGATGAAGGAAACGCGGTCATTGTTGCCGGATTCCAGGCAATGACGGATGACGGAGAAATTACGACACTCGGACGCGGCGGATCGGACACGACCGCAGTTGCTCTTGCTGCGGCGATCAATGCCGATGTGTGCGAGATTTATACGGATGTGGACGGCGTTTATTCGACCGATCCGCGTGTCGTTAAATGTGCACGGAAATTGAATGAAATTTCGTATGACGAAATGCTGGAGCTGGCCAATCTTGGCGCAGCTGTTCTGCATCCTCGTGCGGTGGAATATGCGAAATTGAATAATGTACGCCTTGTCGTACGTTCTAGCTTTACGCAAAACGAAGGGACGAGTGTGAAGGAGGAAGCGGTCATGGAACAGGGGATTGTCGTTCGCGGCATTGCTTTTGACAAGAATGTGGCAAGAATCAGCATCGCAGGCGTAGAGGATGTGCCGGGCGTGCTGGCTAAAGTATTTGGCTCCCTTGCGAGCAATGGCATCGATGTGGACATTATCGTTCAAAGCGGTGTGCAAGATGGCAAGGCTGACTTTTCCTTTACTGTGTCTCAGGACGACAAAGAGCGGGCGCTGCGTGTTGTTGAGAGCATCAGCGGAGAAGTTCCTTATCGCGAGCTAAGCTCGGAAGAGGATCTCGTGAAGGTATCCATCGTAGGCGCTGGCATGGTCAGCAACCCGGGTGTTGCTGCGAAGATGTTTGAAGCGATCTACAACCTGGGCGTGAGCATCAAAATGGTCAGCACGTCAGAAATTCGTTTGTCATGCATCATTGCAGCCGAGCCTGTTCAAGATGTCGTACGCGCGCTGCATACCGCATATGGATTGGATACAGCAGAGCAAGCCTTTGTTGGTGGCCCGCAGGATCGCCGCTAAACACGATTATATAGCTTGAATTGAATCACTAAGAAACCTGGGACTGTCCGAAAAAGTCCAATATCCAATGCGTCAGTCCCTAATGATGTGAAAGATGTCTCCAAACCACTAAAAAGTGGAGCTGGAGGCATCTTTTTCGTTGTACAGGGGAACTTAGGGGGAGTCTGTAAGCATCAGACAACTTTCAGGCCAACTCCTTGTCCAAGTTTGAAGGCAGCGTGACGGAGCAAGAAGCCTGCGAATGTGCATGAATTTTGGTTATAAGACGCCATAATGGTAGAAAGCCTGCAAACATGCATGAATTTGAGAAAAAAATCGGCCGTTAAGGGGAAATGAAGGTGAAATACCTGCACGCTGGCAGGCATTTCACCTTCATGGGGTCAGAAACGAGAACATTAATGCCGTTTCGCATGTTTCGCCTGGCTCGCATCTCGCATCTCGCATCTTGTATCTCGCATATCTCGGCATTTGAATGACGGACCATCCTCTGGCGAGAAGGACGTCAAATGTCCCATGATCGCAAGAACTCCAAAAGAACTAGAATCGTTCGGCTATAAGAGTGAACAGCTTGAACAGAATGGCGGTAATTCCTGCAGCCATAAGAGGGCCAACCGGAATGCCGCGAAAAAACACGATGCCGATAATGGAGCCTGCAACAAGTCCGACAATGATTTGGGGATCGAACTTCAGCATCTCCAATCCTTTGCCATTAATGTAGGTAGCGGCCGCGCCTCCCATCAGGGCAAGGATGCCGGGCCATGAAGTCAGTGCGCTGATCATATCCTTGCTCTGGATCCGCTCGGAGGCGAACGGGACGAGTACGCTGAAGGTCAGGAACAGCAGGCCGAGCTCCATTCCGCGCCTTTCGATCATGGGCAGGAACCGCTCCAGGTGAACGAGCTTCACGATAAGCAGCACGCATGCTGCGGTGGAAATAATTGGAGAGCGCCCTGCCAGCCCGATAATGATTAGAATAACTAGAATGATTTGACCGTTCATGCCCCCATGCTCCTTCAACTCATTAGCATCATCCCATCCCGCACGGATGGGCGTCTACTGTCCATTGTATGGAACAAGCCTCGCCGATATGCCCCCGCTCCTCATCAGCCTACAATAATCATATCCCCCTGCAGTTTGGGGACGATGCCGCTCGTATCCAATTGAGCGCAGCTTTCAATATCCCGCCCGAATCCCATTTTGATCAGCCGCTTGCCCGAAGAGCTTGCCGTAAGTCTCTCTGCCACACACTCCTTCGAGCTGTGGTACAGGCCCAGCATCGCTGTGCCGAAGTCGTCTATCCCAACGGAGGAAGAGGACAGAGCCTTCAGGCGATCAATAATAAGCCCTGCGCATAGTCCATCCTCAAGGGCGAAATCATCATGGCAGCCAGCGCAGAGCAGGACGACATCCCGCCGCAATTCAATCGCGGCCTTTGCGCATGCGGTAGCGTTGAGCAGAGCAGCCGACAGGACAAAGTCCGCCCGCATCGCTTTATGGACCGCACGTGTGCCATTCGTTGTCGTCAGTACGATTCGGCGGCCTTGTACCACTTCCGGTGTGAAATCATTGGGCGAGTTGCCGAGCTCGAACCCCGGTATTTTACGGCAGAAGCGTTCGCCTGCCAGCATGTAGCCTTGCCTCTGCAGCGTGCGCGCTTCGAGCACTGTCTCAACAGGGTAGATGCTGACTGCCCCTGCTTGCAATGCGGTTATCATCGTGCTGGTCGCCCTGAGCACATCAATCACGATCGCTGTCCGATGGGTAAACCGGTCTGCCCGCGCTTCGTTGACGCTTGAAATAACCTCAATATGCATCGTTTATTGATCCGCCTTCCATTGGTCACTCTTGCACGAGAACAGCAGTGATGTGCAGCAGTCCCGTTGTCAAGCCTGTTAGATCATGTAATGAAGAGCTTCTATGTTCCTGGCCAGATGGAAGGTATCAGACCTTAGGCCGCGGCGCATCGTCTCAAGTGTCAATGCATCTGACGGAGGGATATTGCCGAGATGAACATTGGCTCCGAATGTATCAAGCAGCAGGACCTGCTGATGCTTCAGCGGCGCTTCCCACATAATCCGGCGCGTATCCGGTATGACGCGGCATATCGCCTCCAGCACATCCTCCCGGCACTCGCCGTCTTCGTCGAACAACCCGACACCGGTGCCTGACTCCCTGGCTTCGATTGTTACAAGCTCGGAGCCCGCCTTCCAATCCTCTTCTGCTGTGAATGCAAGCTCATCCGCTTCGATCATGGAGCCGGACAGCTTCTTGCCATATTCGGACACGACGCGCAGTCCATGTCTCACACCTTCACGGATAAGCTCGGTTCGCTGTATGCGCGGCAGCTCGATCGTTCCGTCCGAAACCTCGATCCCGCTAAAGCCCAGACGGCAGATCGTTTCGAAGAAAGCAGGAACGACGTTCTGCTGAATCGCAGCCTCCAGCAGCGTGCCGCCTGGCATCACAATAATTCCGCTTCGTTTGGCGAATTGCAGCTTATTGTGCAGAAGCTCAGACGGATAGAGGGGAGCGGTGCCGAAGCCAAGCTTCAAGCAATCCATATAATGGCCTGCGGTCTCGAGCAAATCTGTGAAGGCATGCATGCCGAGGCCTTTGTCGATCACCATTGTCTGTCCGCGGCCGGCATGCCTGTTCAGGGAGACGGCTGTATCCCCGGTACGACATAGCTTTTCTCGCAATCCACTGGGATCTTGCAGCAACTCCGGCCAAGCTGTACGGGATATGGCTCTCATGATTTAATCTCCTCGCTTGTTCACACGTTATCGTGAAGAATCACTTTGACATTCGAGTGCAATATATGCATTTCGGCAAGGGCGTGTGCCCAATTAAGCTTGGCTGCATAAGTTTATTTGTCGGTCTGAATGATAGACAAGTCCGCATAGGCTGTACTATAACCGTTAAGCCAATTTATTGAGGAGGAGTGAGTGATGCTTAACAAAATCGTGATGACGATGGCTTCCTTGCGTCTGCTGTCAGGTACGGTAGAAATATGCGCGGCGCTTATAATGCTCAGGTTGAACCAGATTGACAAAGCGCTCGCGGTTAACTCAGCTTTAGCGCTCGTAGGGCCGCTTGTACTTATTACAACAACGACAATCGGTCTTGTAGGGCTGTCGGACAAGCTGTCCCCTGGCAAATTTCTGTGGGTTGTAGCCGGAGTTGCGTGTCTTCTAATAGGCATATTAAAAAAGTAGTCTTCAAAGACTGCGAGAAACGAAAGGGCTTGTCATAATTGCAGCATGAACGGAATAAACTTGGAAGCAACGATGGACAAACCTGTTCTATGAAACTACGAAATCAGCTTCAACAAGCAGTTCCAGGAGGAATGCCGCATGCTAGAGCGCGTAATGCACCTGCTGCCAGCCGAGCTTCATCTCATTCTGCAGCAGATGCCCCGCACAGTAAGAGACAGGCTGGAGGAAATACGGATTCGCGAAGGACGGCCGCTGGAGGTTGGATTTGGCGACGGGTTTCGGTTTATTGCTGAGAATGGCGCGCTTCTGACCGAGCCAGCCGATGCGTACAAGCCTGCTGCTCCGATCTGCCGCAAATTGCTGGAGCGGGTTACGAACCATTCGCTTTATGCGATGGAAGAAGAGCTGCGGCGGGGGTACATTACAGCTTCTGGCGGCCATCGGATCGGCATTGCCGGACGGACGGTTCTTGAAGACGGCGGTGTCAGAGGAATTCGTGATGTTGCGGCATTCAATGTGCGGATAGCCCGCGAGGTCGTGGGCGCGGCGAATACGGTGCTGCCCAAGCTGCTGGACTTGAGCCGACAAACTGTGCTGCCTGCTTTAATTATTGCTCCTCCACAGCAGGGCAAGACTACGCTGGTGCGTGATCTGGCAAGGGCGGTGAGCAGCGGGGAGTGGGGGCATCGTGCGGCAGCAGGCTGGCAGGGGAGAAAAGTCGGCATAGTGGATGAACGCTCCGAGATAGCCGCTTGCATACGTGGTGTGCCGAGCTTCAATGTCGGCCCGCGGACGGATGTGATGGATGCTTGTCCGAAAGCGGAAGGGATGATGATGATGATCCGTTCGATGTCGCCAGAGGTGCTGATTGTTGATGAGATCGGCCGTGAGGAGGACGCGGATGCCATTCTTGATGCGAGTCATGCAGGGATAGCCGTGATTGCAACTGCCCATGCCCGCGATCTGGACGATGCCCGTGGCCGTCCGGTGCTGCGGCGGCTGCTTGAGGCCGATGCATTTGCAGTGTGCGTCGAGCTGGGGCGCACCGCAGCGGGAATGTCGAGCCGGGTAATTCCGGCAGCAGCAGCGGCCGGGCGAGCACCGGCGGCGAGGGAGCCGACACGGCGCCCAGGAGGGGATGCGCATGCTTAAGCTGATCGGCGCGGTGCTCATTCTCTTTGCAGGCACGATGATCGGTTTCCAGCAGGCTGCCCGCTTTGCGGCAAGGCCGCGTCAGATCCGTCAGCTGATACAAGCGCTGCAGCGTCTTGAGACAGAGATTGGCTACGGTTATACGCCGCTGCCGGAAGCGCTCGCCCGCTCATCGGCACACCTGCCTGAACCGGTCAGCTCTCTGTTAAGGGAAGTGAAGAATCGTCTGGATGAAGCGGACGGGCTTACCTTCCGCGAATGCTGGGAATGCTCAGTCGCCGCGCATTGGCCGGGAACAGCGATGAAGGCGGCTGAGCAGGGGGCTTTGATCAGGCTGGGTTCGGCTCTTGGCATAAGCGACCGTGACGATCAAATCAAGCATCTCAAGCTTGCGATGGGGCAGCTGAAAGCGGAAGAAGAGACGGCGCGGGATGATCAAGCCCGCTATGAGAAGATGTGGAAGAGCCTCGGCGTCCTCATCGCGGCGCTTGTCGTCATTTTGATCGTTTAGTGGGGTGCCGAATGTATGAATAATCTTGATGTTAGCGCCATATTCCAAATTGCAGGCATCGGCATCATTGTTGCCATGATCCATACCGTCTTGAAGCAAATGGGCAAGGAAGATATGGCGCATTGGGTGACACTGATCGGCTTTGTCGTTGTCCTGTTCATGGTTGTGAGATTGCTGAATGATTTGTTCCAAGAAATCAAGACGATCTTCCTGTTTCAATAACAGGATCGGGGCTGCAGGGCGGGTGAGGATAGCATGGAAATGATCCAGATCGTCGGCCTTGGGCTAATGGCAACGGTTCTGATCCTGGTTATCCGGGAGCAAAAGCCGATGTTCGCCTTTTTGCTGGCTGCATTTACCGGACTCTTCATCTTCCTGTTTATGATCGGCAAGATTGAAGCGGTAATAACCGTTCTGGAGGGACTTGCGGATCGCTCCGGCATCCCCACGATCTATCTCAAGACCATTCTAAAAATAATCGGTATCGCTTATATTGCAGAGTTTGGCGCACAGATCGTACGAGAC
The DNA here is from genome assembly GCF_019443105.1 of Paenibacillus oenotherae. Classification (GTDB taxonomy): domain Bacteria; phylum Bacillota; class Bacilli; order Paenibacillales; family Paenibacillaceae; genus Paenibacillus_Z; species Paenibacillus_Z oenotherae. The sequence continues at coordinate 464,346 of NZ_JAHZIJ010000001.1, read as the reverse complement.
GCAGGGCAGGAGAGCATTGCATCCAAAATCGAATTTGCCGGAAAGGTGCTGATCCTCGTTATGGCGGTTCCCATCATCAGTGTCATCGTTGAGACTGTGCTCGGCTTGCTGCCTGCAGGAGGGTGAAGTGTTATGCTGCTGCGATTGCTAAGAATTGCAGTCGTGCTCTTTATATTCCTCACCTATATGCTCTGTCTGCAGGGGGCGGTTGCTGCTGCTGGAACCGCTCTGTCAGCCAATCCGGATCAGGATGTCCATGCGAATCCAACTGCGCATCCAAGCGAGAATCCAAATGCAAATTCGGATATGGATACTAGGAAAGCCACTTCCTCTACTGAGGGTGAGTCCTCCAGATTAGCGCAATCGCTGGCTGACGAGCAGTTGAAGGGAATGGACATGCAGGCGGTGGAGAAATACTGGGAGCGGCTGACCAGGGAATACGGGGGCTTTTTTCCCGAAGGCCGGGTGCCGAGCTTCATGGAGATGATCATGCCGGGCGGCGAAGGACTGAAGCTGAGCACCGTGCTCGGGGGCCTGCTCCGGTATGTGCTGCATGAGGTGCTCTATAACGGCAAGCTGCTCGTCACCATCGTTATATTGACTGTATTCAGCATGATTCTTGAGACGCTGCAGACGGCATTTGAACGCAATACAGTAAGCAAGGTTGCTTACAGCATCACATATATGGTGATGCTCGTGCTCGCTGTCAACAGCTTTAACGTAGCGATCGGATATGCGAAGGATGCTATAAGCGGCATGATACAGTTCATGATGGCGATGGTGCCGCTTCTGCTGACGCTGCTCGCGACGATGGGGAATGTCGTTACGGTTTCTGTCCTGCATCCGTTGATTATTTTTATGATCCATGCTGTAGGTACAGTCATCCATACTTTCGTGTTCCCGCTGCTGTTCTTTTCGGCGGTGCTCTTCATCGCCAGTTCGCTTACGGACAAGTTCAAAGTAACCCAGCTTGCAAATGTATTGCGGAATCTCGGAGTAGGGCTGATGGGTGTTATGCTCACTATCTTTCTTGGCGTTATATCCGTACAGGGAGCGACAGGATCGGTTACAGACGGCATCACGATGCGGACGGCCAAATTCGTTACCGGCAATTTCGTTCCGGTTATCGGCCGGACATTCTCTGATGCGGCTGATACGGTAATGTCCGCCTCACTGCTTGTCAAGAACGCGATTGGTCTTGCAGGTGTGATCATTCTGATCTTCTTATGCGCTTTCCCGGCGATCAAAATTTTGACGCTGGCACTGATCTACAACGTGGCAGGCGCCATTATGCAGCCGCTAGGGGACAGTCCGATAGTCGGATGTCTGCAGACGATCGGGAAGACGCTGATCTACGTGTTCGCGGCGCTGGCTGCTGTTGGACTTATGTTCTTTCTCGCTGTGACGATTATTCTGACAGCCGGGAATGCGACGGTCATGATTCGTTAGTTGCGGGAGGTGGCAGGATGCTTGCATGGCTCGCCGATTGGTTGAGAGGAATCATCGCGGTCGTCCTGCTTGCGAGCTTCATTGATCTGCTCCTGCCCAACCGGTCGATGCAGCGTTATGTGCGGCTGGTGGCAAGCCTGATCATTCTGCTGACCATTCTGTCGCCGATAATATCCCTGCTAAGAGGAGATTTCAATGCGCGGCTGGACCGGAGCTTTGCAAGCTGGATCGATGCTCCCTCGGCAAGAGAAGTGCATATGCCGACACTTCAGGATATCCAGCGCGATGCAGAGGCTATGCGGCGCAAAGCGCAGGCTTCTGCGGCAGCATTGGCGGAGCGAAAGCTCGAAGAAGCCATGTTATCGCAGATTCAGAGGCGGACAGGCACACATGTGATGGAGGTAGCCGTTGAGCTTGGAGAGGATGCCGCAGGTATGGGGGGAGCAGTCATTGCCAAAGTGTCGGTGACCATCGCAGCACCGGAGGATGGGCAGGCCGAAGGGCGCGAGCAGTCGGAAGAAGCTGTGGTGGCGGTGGTAGAGCCTGTTGCCGTAGCTGTGCAACTGGATGGGATCGCCAATGACGAGGGGACTGGCGCCGCCCTGACTGAAGATTCCACTCTGCTCAAGGGTGAGCTGGCGGACAGAATTGTGCAGGTGTTGCAGAACGGCTGGGATGTCGAGCCGGAATCGGTCTTGATACGTACCCGAGCATAGAGTCGGCGGACAGAAGTAGACAGGTATTTTTTTACAGTACCTCCTGCAAGCAGGTGGAGAGGAGAGACGACGGTGGCCAAATGGTTGGAAGGACTCGAATCGGTTGTAGGCGGAGGGCCGGGAGGTCCGAAGAGGGTGAGAACAATGCGCATATTGCTATTGGTTGGCGGTCTAGGAGCGCTGCTCATGCTCATTCATTCCTTCCTGTCCTTCCAGACCGTCGAGCCTTCACAGCAAACGGCCCCGCCCGTTGCCTCCGAGCAAGAGGCTTTCATCGGAGGAAGCTCTGGTGAGGGAGAGTCCTTTGAGGCGATTGAGGGCCCCCTTGAGGAGAAGCTGAAAGATATTTTGGAGAAAATCGTTGGCGTTGGAGCGGTCGATGTGCTGGTTACGATTGATTCGACGGAGGAGATTGTCGTGCAGCGCAACGAAAAGGAGACGCAGCAGGTAACAGACGAGAATGACAAGAATGGCGGCAAACGGCATATTACATCCATATCGAAGGATGGGCAAGTGGTCATGTACGAAGCGTCAGGCAATCAGACTCCCATTGTGACCAAACGAATCAAGCCGCGCATCAGGGGAGTTCTTATTGTTGCCAAAGGCGCAGAGAACGGGACAGTCAGACGGCTTATTATGGATGCTGTAGAGAAAGGGATCAGCGTTCCAGTGAATCGGATATCTGTAGTGCCAAGAAAGCATTCATAACAATTGGAATGAGAAAAGGGAGGCTGTTCACGAATGAATACGAAACGGCAAACGATCTGGTTGGTGTCGATGTTGAGCTTGATGGTTATTTTGTCCGCATACTACCTGTTTACTGAAGATGTGGATCCCGGCAATAATATGCTTACAGATGGCGGAAGCCAGGAAGAGAAGCTCGGCATGGATGCGACAGAGGCAGCGGCCGGCAATGCTGACAAGCTCGATGGCCTTACCGTTACAGAGGTAACAGAGGCGGCGGATGCGGGTACTGCAACAGAGACGGCTGTGGACAAGGAAGCGGAGAAGGCGGATCAGGAGGTGCTGCGCAAGCTGGATGCGGCAGCGGCAGGTACAGCTGGCAGCATCTTTGAAGAGCTTCAATACAAGCGTGACCAGAAATTCGCGGAGGAGAACAACCGGCTGTACAGCATTATCTCGGATGCATCGCAGGATGCGAAGGAAGCGAACAAGGCGGCGGAGCAGATCAATCAGCTGGAGGACAAGAGCTCCAAAAAAACCGGCATTGAGGATGAGCTGACGAAGCAATTCAGCAATGCAATTATAGTCGAGGAGAACAACAATAAATATAAAGTCGTCGTTGAGAGCGAGAAGCTTGAGAGAAGCCAGGCGGATAATATCGTCATGATGGTCATGAAGGAGCTGGAGGTTGGAGCCGATCAGGTATCCGTTCAATTCATAGCCCCATAGCGAGGCCTGTGCTTATCGCAGCCCGCCTTTGCGCCTCATAGCCGTCATTGCGGCTGTGGGGCTGTTTTTCGTAAGATGCTATAAAAATGGGTTCGTGTTCGACGGTGTTTGTGCTATAATAGGAATGTTATGTACAAGTTTTGGCATTTCTGCCGCATAAGAAGGTGGAAACGTATGCCGGATGCTTATCCTGATGTTAACTATTCAAAAAAAGTATGCTTTTAGGAGTGAAACCATGTTCAAGCTAAGCGAGATTAAAGAATTGATCAAGCTAGTGGATCAAACGTCTGTTCATGAGCTCGAGATTGAAAACGAAGGCGCCCGCCTGCTCATCCGCAAGCCAGGCAAAACCGAAGTGGTGAACGTTCAAACCGCGTCGCTCGTTCCTACATATACGCAAGGCGTTCCCGCACCTGTACAACAAGCACCGACGGCGCTTGCGGCAGCACCTGCTGCACCAGAGGCAGCTCAGCCGGCAGCAGTCAATGCCAACCTGCATCAAATTCTGTCTCCAATGGTTGGCACATTCTATCGCTCATCGTCACCTGAGGCTGCGCCATTTGTCAGCGTTGGTGATCGTGTTAATGAGAAGTCCGTTGTATGCATATTGGAAGCGATGAAATTGATGAATGAGCTCGAAGCGGAAGTTCGCGGCGAGATTGTCGATATTCTCGTTGAGAACGGACAGCTTATTGAGTTCGGACAACCTCTATTCCTGGTCAAACCGGAATAATCCGGCTGCGAGGAATTCAGTCCATGAACGACAGCGATCGAAAGGGGTAAGACCTTGAAATTTAATAAAATATTGATTGCCAACCGGGGAGAAATTGCTGTCCGGATCATTCGCGCCTGCCGCGAGCTTGGCATCGGAACTGTTGCTGTATACTCTGAGGCTGATCGTGATTCCCTGCATGTCCGGCTTGCGGACGAGGCTTATTGCATTGGGCCGACAGCATCCAAGGACAGCTATCTCAACCTGACGAATATTATGAGTGTCGCCACATTAACAGAGTGCGACGCCATTCACCCTGGATACGGATTTCTTGCCGAGAACGCTAATTTCGCTGAAATATGCGAATCCTGCAATGTGACCTTCATAGGCCCTTCTCCGCAAGCGATCAGCAAGATGGGGGACAAGGCAGTCGCCAAGAATACGATGAAGGCAGCGGATGTTCCTGTTATTCCTGGGTCGGACGGACTTGTGGAGGATATGGACGATGCGCTTCGAATTGCCCGCGAGATCGGTTATCCGGTCATTATTAAAGCGACGGCAGGCGGCGGAGGCAAAGGCATTCGTATTGCGGAGGACGAGGAATCTCTCGTTTCCCAGATTACGACAGCGCAGCAGGAAGCCCAGAAGGCATTCGGCAATGCCGGCGTATATTTGGAGAAGTTTCTGACAGGCATGAAGCATGTCGAAATTCAGATTATGGCCGATAAGCACGGCAATGCCGTTCATCTGTTCGAGCGTGACTGCTCCGTTCAGCGCCGCCGCCAGAAGCTGGTGGAGGAGGCGCCTTGTGCAGTGCTGAGCCAGGCTCTCCGCGAGCGTATGGGACAAGCCGCAGTGCGCGCCGCTCTTGCGGTGAATTATGCCGGAGCAGGAACGCTGGAGTTTCTGCTTGGTCCCGACGGCAATTTCTACTTCATGGAGATGAATACCCGGATTCAGGTTGAGCATCCCGTTACAGAGATGATAACAGGCGTTGATCTGATCAAAGAGATGATCTCCGTTGCTGAGGGCAATCCGTTGTCGATCAAGCAATCGGATATCCGGATTAACGGCTGGTCAATTGAATGCCGCATTAATGCGGAGGATCCGGATCGCAACTTTATGCCTGCGCCGGGCCAAATTCAGTTTTACTTGCCGCCGGGCGGTCTTGGCGTTCGAGTGGACAGCGCAGCGTACCCGGGCTATACGATTTCGCCGCATTATGATTCTATGATTGCGAAGCTGATTGTTTGGGGCGAGAACCGTGAGGATGCGATATCAAGAATGAAGCGGGCACTCGCTGAATTTGCGATCGACGGCATTCGCACGACCATTCCTTTTCATATGAAGCTGCTTAATCATCCTAAGTTTGTTGACGGCAATTTCGACATTAAGTTCCTTGAGGAATACGATGTCAATCAACCGGAGAAGGAAAGAGAAGGCGAAGGCGCCAACTTTACAATTTGACAAACCGGCATCAGCCAGGCGGAACACAGGATTGTCAACCTTTGACATCGTCTGTATCCCGGGGTTCACTGATGCTGATTAACAACTGCAATGTTGTTTGTCATATTTCTCTCTGAATGCTATAGTATAGAAATAAGAAGCGGATGAGCTATCGGCTGGAGGCTGAAGCTGCGCAACTTTTTACGGGAGGTGTATGATAACCATGAGTACGCTGGCAGCGGACTATGAGAAGACCGACATGGGCACTATTCAGATCGCACCCGAAGTCATAGAGATTATCGCAGGACTTGCGACTATTGAGGTTCAAGGTGTTGCTGGAATGAGCGGCGGATTAGCTGGCGGTATTGCTGAGCTGCTGGGACGCAAGAACTTGTCCAAGGGCGTGAAGGTTGAAGTTGGACAACGGGAAGCGGCTGTAGACGTCTCTATCATTGTGGAGTACGGCAACCGAATTCCGGAGATCGCTTCCGACATTCAACGGAATGTGAAGCGCTCTATCGAAACGATGACAGGCTTGCATGTCGTTGAAGTCAACGTTCATATCCATGACGTCCATTTCAAGACGAATGATAAACCGGACGAGGATGAAGCGCATCGCGTGAAGTAAATGGAGTGAATAAGTAAGATAGCTATACCCCCTTGTGAATGGGCTTGCCGCTCGGCGCTTGGGGGTTTTATCTAGTCTGCCCCAAGGAGGAGGCTCCCATTGATAAGAGTAATGGACAAGCTGCTGTTGTTTCTGTTAAGCCTCGCAGTGGGTGCATTGTCAGTACTGGCATTTGGCATCGGGTTAAACTGGATTCCAGAGGAATGGTCCAGAGAAATCGTTCAAGATCTGTATAGCGGCAAAGTAGAGTGGCTGCAGTGGACGGTTGTAGCCGTATCGGTCGTTATGTTCCTGATTGGATTGCGATTCTTCTATGTATCGCTGCGCCGCAGCAATTCATCGGCTCCTTCCATTGACCAGCGTACGGAATTTGGCGACATTCGGATTTCCATTGAAACCGTTGAGAATTTGGCGTTGAAGGCGGCTGGCCGTCAGCGGGGGATCAAGGATCTGCGGGCGCGCATTCGTATTAGCGAGGCTGGCATCGATATTTCACTTCGGGCAGTTGCGGATGGAGAGTCCTCGATTCCGGTATTGACGGAAGAGATTCAGCGCGCTGTTAAATCACATGTTGAAGAGATTACTGGCATTCCGGTAGCGACAGTAGCGGTATTCGTGGCGAACATCATCCAGTCGACGAACTTCAAAAGTCGAGTGGAATAGGGGTGTTGTCAATGAGGGAAATCTGGACAACCTATGGAGGACGGATTGCCGGTGTTGCTACGGGAGTAGTACTTGGTATCATCTATTTCATTGTAGGCTTCTGGGACATGCTGTTCTTTGCGCTGCTGCTCTGGATTGGCTATACGATTGGCAAGGCGAAGGATGAACAAAGCGGACCTGTAATTCCATGGCAGCGGCTTACCGAGTGGCTTATGGAGAGATGGCGTCCGTTCAAATAGTGCTATGGTCTCCTCCGTACCCCGGACAAAATGAATTCTGATCGGGGCAGGGAGGAGATCATATTTTTTGAAAAGATCTGAAAGTATAAATAAATCGTTCTCCTATACTTTACGGACTTCTTCGAGAGATGAGACCGGCTTCGCCGTACAGGACGGTGTCTGTCTTTTCTTCTTACTGAAATATGATGAGATTGTCAGGAGGCCCCATGAAACGAAGGCTTGCACGGGAAATAGCGGTACAAAGCTTGTACCAGATGGAAATGAACGAAGTGGCCGCGGTTGAAGCGGTCAACATGCTGTTTGACGAAGTAAACGAAGAGAACGAGCTTGGTCTTGACTCGACAGATGTAGGAGCCATTGACGACCACGTTCGCGAGCTAGTCAACGGCGTTACAGCGAACAAAGCGGCGATTGACGATATGCTACAGGGTTATTTGACGGGCTGGCAGGTAGACCGGTTATCCCGTGTAGACCGTCAGATCTTGCGTCTTGCATGCTATGAGATGATATTTCGCGATGATGTTCCGCCCAAAGCAGCGATCAACGAAGCGATAGATCTGGCCAAGCATTTCGGCACAGACGAGTCCGGTAAATTCGTAAACGGCGTCTTAGGCCGTCTCCTTCAAGCGGTAGATGAGCTAAAGCCTAAAGCATAACCTAGCAAACCGCATTTCAAGTCCCGCGGGGACAAGCCCGCGAAGCGGGCGACAGGCACCTGCGCTTAAAGAGCATTTAAGTCCCGAAGGGACAAGCCCATGAAGTGGGCGACAGGGCACTTGCACTTAAAGAGCATTTAAGTCCCGCAGGGACAAGCCTGCGAAGTGGGCGACAGGCACTTAATAGGCTGACCGGAGAAATGATCGGAAGCAGATCACCCGAAGTAGAGCGTGTCCCGGAGGGACGAAAGCGGGGAAGAAGTTCGGAGTAACAATAGAGCGTCCCTGCAGCACAGACGTTATTCGGCTGGGTGTCCAGAGGGCGAAGCCCTTGGGGTCCCCCTTTCCAAGGGGGATTTAGGGGGATCAATAAAAAGGAGATGAACCAATATGTCGGCACAACGAATTGAAGGCAAACAAATTTCAGATGCGATCCGCGTCGAAATCGGTGAAGAAACAGCTAAGCTGGCACAGCGCGGCATCGTACCTGGATTGGCAGTAGTACTGGTAGGCGAAGACCCGGCATCCAAAGTGTATGTTGGGAGCAAGGAGAAGGCATGCCAGCAGCTGGGCTTTTACTCGGAGGTTCACAGGCTCCCGGCGTCGACGACGCAAGAGGAGCTTCTTGCCGTTATAGACAAGCTGAACAATCAGTCTACCATTCACGGTATACTTGTCCAGCTCCCGCTTCCTAAGCATATCGAGGAGAAACCGGTTATTGACGCTATTAGCGTACATAAAGACGTCGATGGTTTCCATCCCATCAGTGTCGGCAATCTGACAATCGGCGATGACAGCTTGCTGCCATGCACGCCTTCCGGTGTTATCGAGCTCATCAAAAGAACGGGCATCGAGATTGCGGGCAGGCATGCAGTCGTCATTGGCCGCAGCAACATTGTAGGCAAGCCAGTTGCCATGCTGCTTCTTCGCGAGCATGCGACGGTAACGATTTGCCATTCCCGCACCGCAGATATGGAGGCAATCGCGAAGACTGCTGACATACTCGTTGTAGCTATCGGCAAGCCTAAGGCAATCGGACGGTCATTCGTGAAGCCGGGAGCGGTCATTATTGACGTTGGCATCAACAGGCTGCCGGATGGCAAGCTTGCGGGCGACGTAGATTACGATGATGTGCTGGATACGGCAGGTTATGTGACTCCGGTTCCAGGCGGAGTTGGACCGATGACAATTACGATGTTGATGCTCAATACGTTGAAGGCGGCTAAACAAGCAAACGGAATCGGGGAGTGATCATTCCCATATGTCTGATGAATCACGTATTTTCTCCATTAAGGATATCAATAAATATATACGGATGAAGCTGGAGTCTGACAGGCTTCTTGGCGATGTTTGGCTGCGGGGTGAAATATCGAATTTCACCCATCATTCCAGCGGGCATATGTATTTCACCTTGAAGGATAAGGACAGCCGATTGAAATGCATTATGTTCGCTTCTCATAATGTGAAGCTGCCCTTCATGCCCAAGGAAGGCTCCAAGGTGCTGGCACGGGGCAATATATCGGTCTATGAGCGGGACGGCAATTACCAGTTTTATGCTACAGCAATGCAGCCGGATGGGATCGGAAGCCTGTACCTGGCTTTTGAACAGCTCAAGCGCAAGCTGGAGCAGGAGGGAATGTTTGACGGAGCGCGTAAGCGCCCGATACCTGCGCACCCAAAGGCTGTAGGAATTATTACATCACCGACCGGCGCTGCTGTACGGGACATATTAATTACGCTGCAGCGTCGTCACCCTTCCGTGCCGGTGCTGCTTTTTCCCGTTGTGGTCCAGGGAACGGGAGCGGCGCCCTCTATTGTGAAGGCGATAGAAATAATGAACCAAATGGCGGAAGTAGACGTATTAATTGTTGGACGCGGCGGCGGCTCGCTGGAAGAGCTGTGGGCGTTTAACGAAGAAGCGGTGGCACGGAGTATCGCAGCTTCAGCTATTCCGGTCATTTCAGCAGTTGGACATGAGACGGATTTTACGATTGCGGATTTTGTTGCTGATCTGCGGGCTGCTACCCCAACAGCTGCTGCAGAGCTCGCGGTTGCGAATGTGCAAGAATTGAAAGCCCAGTTGACCAATATACGGTCGCGGCTGGTGCAGTCGCTGCGCGGAACCGTACAATTCCGCAAGGAACGGTTAATGCGTTTGCAGCGTTCACCTGTCTTCCTTCATCCACGCAGATATATGCTGCTGCAGGCGGAACGGCTTGATCGGCTGACAGAACGGCTTCAGCAGCGGATGCTGCGGGCAACGGAAAGAGGCAATGACCGTCTTATTCGTCTGAAATCCGCACTTGCAGCAGCTCATCCGGGAGAGAAGGCGGCATTGGCGGCGGGCCGGCTGTTAACGGCTTCAGAACGGCTGGAAGCTGCAATGTCGGCCGGAATGAAGGAGCGCAGGATGAAGCTCCATGCTTCAATCCGGCAGCTGGATGCGCTGAGTCCGCTTAAAGTCATGTCACGCGGCTATAGTCTCGTTTACGATAGCACCAATAATAAATTGGTCAAATCAATAGGTGATGTTCAGCTTGGGGATTTAGTTAAAGTTAAGCTATCTGATGGAGATTTGGAATGTCATGTATGGGGTATGAAGGAGGAGGCATGAGGACGATGGCGAGCGAGGCAGAGCAGCCGCTAGGCTTTGAAGAGGCGATGGAACGGCTTGAGGGCATCGTAAGTCGTCTGGAGAGCGGTGATGTACCGTTGGAGACGGCGATTGAACTGTTTCAGGAAGGAATGAGGCTTTCCCAATTGTGCGGGTCCAAGCTGGAGCAGGTGGAACGCAAAATCGAGATACTGATCGAATCGGAAGGCGCCATTCATAAAAAACCGTTTGCTGCGGCAAATGAAGATAGAGGGGAATAAGGTTGAACGCATTGGTTACTACTGCAGAGTTTTTGAGCCGGTCAGCCAAGGAAGTGGAGCAAGCGCTTGCTGAAGCAATACCCGCTGAATGGGTATTTCCGGTTCAATTGCGCGAAGCGATGATGTATTCCGTTGAAGCAGGCGGCAAACGGCTTCGCCCCATCCTTGTCCTTGCTGCCGCAGAAGCAGTCAAAGGCGACTCCGATGCATGGCACTCCGCTATGCCTGTCGCCTGCGCGATTGAGATGATACATACGTATTCACTCATTCACGATGACCTGCCTGCCATGGATGATGATGATTTCAGACGCGGCAAACCGACGAATCACAAGGTGTATGGAGAAGCGGTTGCGATTCTGGCGGGAGACGGCCTGCTGACACACGCTTTCTATTCTGTCAGCCAAGCGGCGAAGCGCGGCGTATCCGCAGAAACGGTCATCGCTATTGTCTCCGATCTGGCCCGCTTGGCCGGCGTTCCCGGCATGGTTGGCGGCCAGGCGGCGGATATTCTGGGCGAGCAAGGAAGAACGACGCTTGCGGAACTGGAGTACATTCACTCCCGCAAGACGAGTGATCTGATTGTATTCTCTGTTACAGCAGGGGCCAGAATCGGCGGGGCATCCCCGGCACAGATCGAAGCCTTGACGGAGTTTGCCCACAAGCTCGGGCTTGCTTTTCAGGTTCAGGACGATATTCTCGATCTGATCGGCGATGAACAGAAGCTGGGCAAACCTACGCAGAGCGATGTACAGCAGCAGAAGGTGACCTACCCTTATCTGATCGGTCTGGAAGAGAGCAAGACGCTTGTGGAACGGCTGACGAAGGAAGCTACTGAGGCGCTCACCAGAGCCGGTCTTGGCAAGCCTGAATGGTTGTTTGCCATCTCCGAGTACTTGATGAGCAGGGATCATTAGGGGACAATATTGGGCAAGGCCATGATCTATGCTATAATTAGACATTGGTTGATCTTCATTGGACAATGAAATCGCGTTGTCTTGGAAAGCGAGGAAATATCGTGTTGCTCGAACACATTAACGAGCCTAAAGATTTGAAAGAGCTGTCTGTTGAGCAGCTTGGGCAGCTTGCTGAAGAAATCCGCGAATTTCTGATTGAGAAATTGTCCGCAACAGGGGGACATCTCGCTCCGAATTTGGGTGTGGTGGAGCTGACGCTCGCACTCCATTATTTATATGACAGCCCTAAGGATAAATTTATATTTGACGTGGGTCATCAATCCTACGTTCATAAAATATTGACAGGCCGCAAGGAACAATTCGACACGCTCCGCAAGTACAAGGGTTTGTGCGGCTTCGTCAAGAGGTCGGAGAGTGCGCATGACGTGTGGGAAGCGGGCCATAGCAGCACCTCTCTTTCGGCTGCGATGGGAATGGCGCTGGCGCGCGATCTTAAAGGCGAGAACAACAAAGTTGTCGCTGTAATCGGAGACGGCGCACTTACCGGCGGTATGGCGCTCGAGGCGCTGAATCATATCGGCCATGAGAAGAGCAATGTGACGGTTATTCTCAACGACAATGAGATGTCAATCGCGCCTAATGTCGGAGCACTGCATCATTATTTGGGCAAAATCCGTACAGACCGCCATTATCAGAAAGCCAAGGATGAGCTGCAGCAGCTCCTTAATAAGGTGCCGGCAATCGGCGGCAAGCTTGCCAAGACGGCTGAGCGTCTCAAGGATAGTGTCAAATATTTGCTTGTTAACGGCGGAATTTTGTTTGAACAATTCGGATTTACGTATTTTGGCCCCGTTGACGGTCATGATATGAACCAACTGCTTGATGTTATGGAGCAAGCCAACAATGTTACCGGCCCTGTTCTCATTCATATCCTGACAGTCAAGGGCAAGGGCTATTCTCCTGCAGAAGCGGATTCGCACAAATGGCATGGCATTTCACCTTACAAGATTGAGTCCGGTCAAGTGCTGAAGGCCGTGGGCCCGCCTATGTATACGGAAGTATTCAGTGATGCGCTAATGGAGCTTGCCGCAGAGGACAACCGGATTGTTGCCGTTACACCTGCAATGCCCGGAGGATCTGGACTGTTGAAGTTTGCCGAGCGTTTCCCCGGCCGGATGATCGATGTAGGGATTGCGGAGCAGCATGCGGCTACAATGTGTGCGGCACTGGCAATGGAAGGAATGAAGCCTGTCTATGCGGTCTATTCCACCTTCCTGCAGCGCGCGTACGATCAGGTGGTCCATGATATTTGCCGCCAGAACCTGAACGTTGTATTCGCGATTGACCGCGCGGGATTTGTTGGACCCGATGGTGAAACCCATCAGGGTGTATATGATATTGCTTATTTGCGTCATATTCCTAATATGGTGCTGATGATGCCTAAGGATGAGAATGAGCTGCGCCAGATGATGAAGACGGCAATGGATTATAGTGATGGGCCGATTGCCATTCGTTATCCGCGCATTAACGGGCTTGGGGTCGCCATGGAGCCAGTCATGACACCGATACCGATCGGGCAATGGGAAACGGTTCGTGAAGGCGACTCGGCGGCTATTATTGCCATTGGCCCAATGGTACAGGTAGCGGAAGAAGCAGCCGAACTGCTCAAGCGCGAAGGGCTGAATATCCGTGTTGTGAATGCCAGGTTTGTCAAACCGCTTGATGAAGAAATGCTGCTGCAGCTTGCGGATGAAGGATTGAACATGCTGGTGCTGGAAGAGGGCTGCGAGCAAGGCGGTCTTGGAAGTGCTGTGCTTGAATTCTATTCACTTCGCAATAAACGGGACGTATCTGTGCGAATCAAAGGTGTTCCGGATGTGTATGTAGAGCATGGCTCCATCAAGGAGCAGCGTCAGGAAATCGGGCTTACGGCTGAGGATACTGCGGCAGAGCTTAAAGCCATGCTGCCCAGAGTGCGCAAGCGCGTGAACGGTCCTGCATAAGAAACGGGAGATAAGATGACGACAGCGAAAGAACGAATCGATGTGCTCTTGGTTGAGCAAGGTTATTATGAAAGTCGGGAGAGAGCGAAGGCTGCTGTAATGGCAGGGCTCGTAATCGTCGATGGAGAACGAATCGAGAAGGGCGGTACCAAAGTGCCGCGAGCGGCTGCAATCACTGTAAAGGGTGCGCCTCACCCTTATGTGAGCCGCGGAGGTCTGAAGCTGGAGAAAGCGATTCGAGAATTCCAGCTGTCAATGGACGGCATCGTTATGCTGGATATTGGCGCTTCGACCGGAGGTTTTACGGACTGTGCGCTGCAGAATGGCGCTTCGCATGTATATGCCATTGATGTCGGCTACAATCAATTGGATTGGTCGCTGCGAAAAGATGAGCGAGTTGAAGTTATGGAGCGCACTAATTTCAGATATACGAAGCCGTCAGACTTGAATGGCCCCAAGCCTTCCTTTGCAACGATAGACGTGTCTTTTATCTCGCTAAAGCTCATTTTGCCGCCGCTTGGAACACTGCTCTCGGAAGGTTCCGGAGTAGTGGCGCTTATTAAACCGCAGTTCGAAGCCGGGCGGGAGAATGTGGGCAAATCAGGTGTGGTGCGGGATTCCAAGGTTCATCGAGATGTATTGAAGACCGTGCTGACATTTGCTGCCGAGCAGGGATTTTCACTGCAGCAGGTAACCTTTTCCCCCATTACAGGCGGAGAAGGCAATATAGAGTTTCTGGCTTACTGGCTGTGGATGCCGGGTTCAGCAGCAGCTGTCCCTTCTGATGAAGAGCTGGCAGAGCTCGTTCATAATGCGGGGCGGACGTTTGCGCGTGATCAAGCCTAGCCTGGAAACGATAAGCTAATAGATGGCAGGAGCCTTTCAATTCAGCGGAAGCTGGCTTGGAGGGCTTTTTTTTGTCTATTTGCGAAGCTTATTTCGCTGTGGAATAATGGGACTGTGCCCCTTGCTGGCGTATGAGCTGCTGCATAATAGGGATGGAGAGATTGGAAGCGCCGCCGTTAAAAGCGTTGTTCCCCTTTGCAGAATGCACAAAATCTGATAAACTATAAAAAACCAAACAAACGTTCGCCATTCCATTTAGAGGGAATTTCCTCTTCTTTCACGAATGAATAGGTAACACTCTTGTTCGTGAGGAGGGAATCAATGGGGAAATACGGTGACTGGTTGGTGATGCTTGTCGCTGGGAGCCTGATTATTTATTGGTTGTACCGGCTCTTCTACCGCTGGCTGCATGAGCCGCCAAGCATGAATTCCAAGCTGCTGCTCAGCAATGCGGAAGAGGTGCGTGAGGATGATGAGAACGTCAGATTTCTGGAGCATAGAGGGTATGAAGTGACATATGGCCGTTATCGGCTGCCTATAACGATTGATTTGGACGGACAGTTGCTGCAAAGCCGGCTGTTTATTGATCTGATTGCAGAGAAGGACGGCAAGCATTATATCGTGAAGACAGCTCGTGACCGGATGCCGATTGACTGGACAGGCAGCGGGGTGCGAGACCGTCTGATGGTGTATGCACTGCTTATGCCGGAGAGCGAAGGCATTCTGTTCGTCGATGGCAAGGAAAGAACAATTCGAACAATAACATTTCGTTTTGGATAGATGGATGGGAAGCATTTGAGGAGGATAATATGAAGAGTGTTCGACATATGAAAATACGCGAGATCATTACAGGGCAAATTATTGAAACGCAGGATGAACTGGTTGATGCGCTTCGTTCAACCGGATTTCAGGTGACGCAAGCTACGGTTTCACGCGATATCAAGGAGCTGCAGCTTGTTAAAGTCACTGTGGAGGATGGACGGTACAAGTATTCCATGCCTCAGGAGGTTCGAACGAATCCGATTCACAAGCTGAAGCGTACATTAGCGGATCATTTCGTCCATATTGACTACACTGATAATTTGGTCGTTCTGAAGAGCCTGCCGGGTACAGCCAACGCGATCGGTGCAATGATTGACAACATGGAGTGGAGTGAAGTTATGGGGACGATCTGCGGCGATGATACGATTCTCATTATTTGCCGAACCAAGGCTCAGAGCGGACAGTTGGTCGATCGCCTGCTTGATTTCATGAATTAATGTAATGGCTACAAGACATAAAGGGGGAACACGTACATGCTTCGGGAGCTTTCAATTCGCAATTTGGCAGTAATTGAGTCGGTTACAGTCCGATTCCACGAAGGATTCCACGTACTGACCGGTGAGACTGGAGCGGGGAAATCGATCCTGATTGATGCGCTCAGCCTCGTAGTTGGCGGCAGAGGCTCATCAGATATGGTACGCTACGGCTGCGCCAAAGCGGAAATCGAAGCCATGTTCGAGCTCCCTGCCAGCCATCCGGTATGGGCGGCCTTGCACACGTTTGGAATCGATGCTTTGCCGGAGGAGGGCCTCGTCATCCGCCGTGAGCTTAGCTCGCAGGGCAAGAGCGTCAGCCGTGTGAATGGACACATTGTAACGATGTCGATGCTGCGTGAGGCGGGCGAATGTCTTGTGAATATACATGGACAGCATGAGCATCAATCCCTCTTCAGAACGGAGAAGCATTTGGATTGGCTTGATATGTACGCGGGCGCTAAAGTAACGGAAACACTGGAGAAGTACAAAGCGGTCTACAGGCGCTATGAGCAGGTTCGCCATCAGCTCAGAGAGCTTGAGGATACGTCGCGTCAGAATATGCAAATGCTTGATCTCTATCGCTTTCAGATCGAAGAGATCGCTGCTGCCAAGCTTATCCCTGGGGAGGATGAATCGCTGGCGGAAGAGAAGCAGAAGCTAATGTACGCCGTCAAACGCCGGGACAGCGCATCAGAAGCCTATTCCATGCTGTATGGCAGCAAAGGTCTGGATGCGGTAAGCCGTGCAATCTCACGCATTGAAGATATACGCGAATTTGATTCTGCGGTAATCAGTCCGATTCTGGAGCAGCTGCAATCGTCTTATTATGGATTGGAAGATGCGGTATTTCAATTAAGGGATTACCGTGACGGTGTAGAGTCTGATCCTGAACGTCTGGCTATTATTGATGACAGATTGGATCTGATTCACAGCCTGAAGCGCAAGTATGGGGAGACAATCCCTGATATTTTGGCCTATTTGGCTAAAATTCAATCCGAGGCCGATAAAATCGAGAATCGGGATGAGCATGTAAGCCGCCTTCGTGAGGAAGGATCAGCCCTGTATGAAGAGGCGAACAAGGTTGGGGGACGGCTGTCTGAGCTGCGGCGCGCTGCTGCGGATCGGCTGGCAATTGCCATCGAAGCGGAGCTGAGACAGCTGGGGATGGAGCGAACGACATTCCGCGTTGAGCTGCAGCAGCATGTGGAAGGGGAGCGCTGCCGGCTTCTGCTCAACGGTATAGATGAAGCGGCCTTCATGCTGGCGCCTAATCCGGGCGAACCACTGAAGCCACTGAACAAGATCGCATCCGGTGGCGAGATGTCGCGTATTATGCTGGCACTTAAAGCGATATTCGCTTCCATAGATCAGGTTCCTGTCCTTGTATTTGATGAGGTTGACACAGGTGTTAGTGGCCGTGCAGCTCAAGCTATCGCTGAGAAGATGTCTAGGCTGTCGAGCCAGTGCCAAGTATTCTCCATTACGCATTTGCCGCAGGTAGCTTGTATGGCTGATCATCATTATGAGATCCGCAAAGCAATTGTTGCAGAACGAACCTCCACACATGTAACGGAACTGCAGAATGGCACGCGTATTGAAGAGCTGGCCAGAATGCTCGGCGGGGTGGAAGTAACGGAAAAAACACGGCATCATGCACAAGAAATGCTTGACTTGGCTTACAAACAAAAGGGAGCGTAATGTAAGGATATACGGGAAGGTTTTTGGCGACATAAAACTGCGGGGGCAGGGATACCTTAAAGATACGCATTTGGCGAACAAACATCTCGTCAAGCGATTGTAAACAGGGAGTGTGAAGTCATTGAATGCCAATCAGCGAAAGCGGTGGCTTGGTCTTCTTCTCGTATTCATCGTTTGCATGCTTGGTCTGTCCTCCCCCTTTCAACACTATGCCTCCTTTCCAAACGAGCTTCGCTTGTTTTCCGGGCAGTTGAAGCAATTAGACTACGGCATGCCTGTACATGCACAGGTGACAGTTGATCCACAGATATTAAGCGTGAACGGGTCTAAGGCTGGTTCGTTCTCCGTTGATCTGAACAAGCCGTTGTCCCTTCAATCCCAGCATAGCGGTGCGACAACGATGAAGCTGAAATTATTCGGCGCTATCCCTTTTAAGACAGTGAAGGTGAATGTCGTTCCTGATCTTCGTGTCATTCCTGGCGGACAGACAATTGGAGTCAAGGTGAAATCAGCCGGCATTATGGTCGTAGGCCATCATCAAGTTGTTATTGGAAAAGGTTCCAAAGTATCGCCAGGTGAGACGGCAAAGCTGCAGCTGGGAGATTTAATTGTCCGTATCAATGGGAATCACATCAATGAAGTTCATAAAGTAGCGGAATTGGCGGAGAGTGCCGGAGGTAAGAAGCAGCCTCTTCATCTGACAGTGAAGCGTGGTTCTCATCTTTTCGAGACGAAACTGTCTCCTGTATATGATGTTGAAGATCGTGCATGGCGGCTGGGGCTTTACATTAGAGACTCTGCCGCAGGTGTAGGCACGTTGACTTTCTATGCACCGGATCAAGGCGTGTATGGGGCATTAGGCCATGTTATAACCGATATGGATACACAAACACCGATTGAAGTGGGCGAGGGTCAAATTTTACAATCCAATGTCACTTCGATTAACAAGAGCCAAAGCGGCGAGCCAGGAGAGAAACGCGCACATTTTATCAAGGAAAGCAAGGTACTTGGCAATATTGAGAAGAACACGCCATTCGGCATCTTCGGCAAAATGAAGGAGCTTCCCAATCACAGCTACAATGAACGTTCGGTTCCTGTAGCATTCGCTGAGGAAGTGAAGGAAGGTCCCGCACAGCTGTTAACAGTAGTGAACGGTCAGAAGGTCGAACGGTTTAACGTAGAGATTGTGCATGTAACACGGCAATCCTCTCCAGCAACCAAAGGTATGGTCATCAAAATTACGGATTCCAGGTTAATTGAACAGACCGGTGGTATTGTGCAAGGGATGTCCGGCAGTCCAATTATTCAGAATGGCAAGCTGATTGGAGCTGTAACGCATGTATTCGTCAATGATCCTACATCGGGTTATGGATGTTTCATTGAATGGATGCTTCAGGATGCGGGGGTTCTGCTGAAGACAGCGGGGTTGAATCTTAAGGCGGCTTAGTACGCCTTAGGATTTTTTCTTATTCATTTTGTCGAAAATATACGAATTATGATGCTATATGTAGCAAAATATTCATTATAAAACAAACGAATAAAAAAATAAAGAAAAATATTATTCGACAGAAGGAATTTGGTTTGAGATGTCGAAAATGTATGTTAGACATGAAGGACAGACGGAATATCACGAAACCATATAGCAGTATGATATGGATTTTACTAAGGAGGATTATACCTTGCAAAGAATTGAAGTTTTATTAGCGGATGATAACAGGGAGTTCACGAATCTGTTGTCGGAGTACATTTCTGAACAAAACGATATGGTTGTCTCAGGAGTCGCTTATAACGGAGAAGAAGTGCTTCGATTGCTTGAAGAATCCACTGAGATGCCGGACGTTCTAATTCTGGATATTATTATGCCTCATTTGGATGGACTTGGAGTATTGGAGCGGTTGCGTGATATGAACTTGTCTCCAATGCCTAAAATTATTATGCTGACTGCTTTCGGCCAAGAAAATATTACACAGAAAGCGGTTCAACTCGGTGCATCCTATTACATATTAAAGCCGTTTGATATGGAAATTCTGGCTAATCGCATTCGCCAGCTTGTTGGCAATTCCAATGTTGTATCTTCTACATCCTCATCCTACAGTTCATCTTCTGTTGTTAAATCGAATGTAGTACCAATTGTAAAGGGCAAGAATTTGGATGCTAATATTACAAGTATCATACACGAGATCGGTGTGCCTGCGCATATTAAAGGGTATCAGTACTTGCGCGAAGCCATCACGATGGTGTACAACAATATCGAAATTCTCGGCGCGATCACCAAGACGCTGTATCCGGCAATTGCGGAGAAATTCAAAACAACACCTTCCCGTGTTGAACGCGCGATCCGCCATGCTATCGAAGTTGCCTGGACACGCGGCAACATCGATAGCATCTCGCACCTGTTCGGCTATACGATCAATATCAGCAAGTCCAAGCCGACGAATAGCGAATTCATCGCGATGGTGGCGGACAAGCTGCGGATTGAGCATAAGGTGAGCTGAGAGTAATCGAAGCAAGAAAGTAAAACGCTACTGATTAACTTTTATCAAATTAATAAACACCACTAATCTATTGGTTGCAAAATTACCAGTGGAGAGTGGTGTTTTTTTATATGATCTACCCTGAAGAATGTATTTGTAATCTCGGTTGCCAATATTTACAGAATTATGATATGTTAAAGATATTATTTACACTATTTTCAAGATGTTGAAACTTAAAAATATTTTTTATTATGGGATGCATGTTTGTTTCTTTTTTATGTTAAAAATTTTGAGGTGATATGATGGCAATGGTTCGTGAAGATGGGCGTTATTACTATTTTGCCTGTGAAGATTGTGGAGATGAAGTGCGTGTAATGCGAGCATATTGTATTAAAAGCGATGCTGAAATTGAAATCAAACGAAACACCAACTGCTCATGTGGTACAACGCTTGAAAAAGTTCATTATTTAGAGCCAGAAGTAAGAAATGATATGGATGATGAACCAGTTAGATGCCCTAAGTGTAGAACCGCACAAGTTACTGTGGGAAATAAAGGTTTTGGATTAGGTAAAGCGGCATTGGGTGGGATTCTTCTTGGTCCAGTTGGTTTATTAGGCGGAGTGATTGGGAGCAAAAAAGTTGTAATTACTTGTTTGAAATGTGCTCATAAATGGGATGCTGGGGATTTGCAACATTAAAGCTTTTACAAATAAGGCACTTCCTTTGGATGCAGATCTAAATGAAAGGTGCCTTTTCTATTTCATAGTTAGGAAGCGTATCCTTTAAACAGCCTCATTCGTTTACAATATGCAGCGAGCTAAGCTGGAGTCCTGAGGAGGTGATTGTTTTGAGCGAAATGCTGCAAGGTGCGGCAAGTGTGCAAAATATGGAGTCGGGCGTGGATGCAGGCCTGAAGCAGGATACAATGACAGGTGAAATTCGGGCTGTGTTGTACAGATACTGCCTGAAGCTGACGGGATCGGTCTGGGATGCGGAGGATTTGGTGCAGGAAACCTGCTTGCGGGCATTGTCTGTTATCGTTGGCGCACATCCCCATTCCAATCCGACAGCCTACGTGCTGCGAATCGCCAAAAATCTGTGGGTGGACATCGTGCGTCGGAGACGGGCAGCGGAAAAAATGATCGGCCAGTCGGCTGCCGACGCGGCCTGGGATGAGCTTCATGATCATTTAGAGGTCGAGGAGGCGCTTCGTCTCGTTGTGAAGCATTTGTCGCCGCTGCAGCGGGCGGTATTCCTGCTTCGGGAAGTATGCGGCTACAAGAGCGCCGAGGCAGCGGGCTGGCTGCAAACGACGGAGGGTGCCGTCAAGGCTGCCCTGCATCGGGCCAGAAATGTCCTCGAAAAGGTTAAGCAGAAGCACGAATCGTCCCGCGCTCAAGACAATTCGGGCGGCGGTGAAGAGCAGGAAGGGCTGGATCCAGGCTTGCTCCATGCCTATCTGACTGCTATACGGCGCTCTGATCCGCAGGCACTCGTGTATCTGGCATTGGCTCAGAACGATCCGGTTCAAGCTCTCGGCGGAATGATTGCAGTTCAGCAGTCTTCTCCTGGCTGGAGAAAACCGGTTGCGAACACCTTCCATATGCCGGCTCAGCTGTGCGCAGCAGCATAATTAAGAGAGGTGTGCGTCGAATGAATCTGACTCCTTATGTGGTTGAAACGACGAATCGCGGCGAACGAAGCTATGATATTTATTCCAGGCTTCTCAAGGATCGCATCATTATGGTGAACGGAGAAATTGAAGATCATATGGCGAATTCGATTGTCGCCCAACTGCTCTTCCTGGAAGCGGACCAGCCCGAGAAGGACATTCAGCTGTATATTAATAGTCCAGGCGGTTCCGTGACAGCGGGCTTCGCGATTTATGACACGATGCAGTTCATACGCTCTGACGTATCGACCATATGTATGGGGATAGCCGCCAGCTTCGGAGCTATTCTTCTTGCAGGAGGGGCGAAGGGTAAGAGATTCGCGCTGCCCAGCAGCGAAGTGATGATCCATCAGCCGCTGGGCGGAGCGCGCGGGCAAGCGGCAGACATTCAAATCCACGCCAGCTGGA
The DNA here is from genome assembly GCF_019443105.1 of Paenibacillus oenotherae. Classification (GTDB taxonomy): domain Bacteria; phylum Bacillota; class Bacilli; order Paenibacillales; family Paenibacillaceae; genus Paenibacillus_Z; species Paenibacillus_Z oenotherae. The sequence continues at coordinate 442,237 of NZ_JAHZIJ010000001.1, read as the reverse complement.
TTCTGAAGACGAAGGAGAAAATTAATCGCATTCTCTCGGATCACACGGGGCAATCACAGGAACAGATCGAAAAGGATTCCGATCGCGACCGGTTTATGACTGCGGAAGAGGCGGTTGCATACGGGCTTGTTGACAGTATTATTTCACGCGAACGGGCCTGAACAAGTGCAGCCCGCGGTCATATGGACAGCAGACTAAAGGAGCTGTCCAGTTTGTGGAAATCCCTGCTCCCACTTTAAGAAGAAATGCGATGTGGAGTGCCTGCGATTATCACACTGCTGACATACCCCTCACCAGAGGACGATCCGTCATTCAAACGCCGAGACATGCGAGATACGAGATGCGAAATGTGAGCTAGGGGCCAAGCGAAACCTGCGAAACGGCATGTATTTGCTCGTTTCTGGCCCCATGAAGGTGAAATGCCTGCCAGAGCGCAGGTATTTCACCTTTGTTTCTTCTTAACGGCCGATTTCCCCCCAAATTCATGCATGATCGCAGGAATTTAACCATTAAAGCCGTCTTGTAACCGACATTCATGCACATTCGCAGGCTTCTTCTTCATCGTCATGCTGCCCTCAAACCACACTTGGAGAAGGGGTTGTCCAGAAAGTTGTTTGATGATTTCAGAGTCCCTATATGCAATGAAAAAAGATGCTTCCAGCCCCACTTTGAGTGGTTTGGAGGCATCTTTTCACATCACTGACGCATTGGATATTGGACTTGTCGGACAGTCCCTTACGCGCTTCCCGTGCTATAGCAGGACTTTATTGCGCCCCAGGGCGCGGCGGACGCGGCTTCTTCTCGCGAAAGCGTGATGAGAGATAATTGCGCTTGCGGTCACGGAAGAATGTCCAGCCGCCGATAAAGCCGACACCGATCAGAAACAGCACTAGCCCGCCCAGCATCATGCCCCATTCGAATTGAGGAATGGCCTGCTCGTCGCCATGCGCAGCGTAATAATGAAAGACGGCATCCTTCATAAGCAGGAATCCGTAAGTGGCTCCAAGGCCGGGTATAACGAGAAGTAGTATGGCAATAAAACGCGCGATGATTTGTTTCATAGCTGCAGATCCTCCTGTATGGCAAAAACAGATACTTCATTATCATACCTTTTTCGATATGCGCTGTCCATTTGCCACACGGGGATGTTTTCCCTGGCGGCGAAAACAGGTACAATAGGAGAGGAGAAGCATTCCATTCGATTCAATTTAACTCAATCCATTCAATCATTCAATCCATCCGATTGTATCAGGGTTGAACATTTCATTGGCGATTATAGTCTGGTGAACCTAATAATGCGATTTGTGGCGAGAGGGGAAAATCAATGACGATTCAATGCGACATTGCCATCATTGGCGGAGGCATTGCAGGATATACGGCTGCGATCAGAGCAGCGCAAGCAGGGAAGAAGGTCATTATTGTTGAGAAGGAGAAGCTCGGAGGCACCTGTCTGCACAAGGGCTGCATACCTAGCAAGGCGCTGCTGAGAAGTGCCGAGGTATATTCAACGATGCTCAAGGCAAATACATACGGCATCAAAGTGGCGGAAGGCGCGGTTACCCTTGATTTTGCAGGTGTGCAGCAGCGCAAGGAGGGAACGGTTGAGCAGCTTCACAAGGGGCTGCAGCATCTGATGCGCAAGCATGACATAACGATTATGAACGGCAGCGGAAGAGTGATCGGCCCGTCCATCTTCTCGCCGCGAAGCGGCAGTGTTGCCGTTGAGCTTGCGGATGGGGAGATGGAGACGATCGTGCCAACCAACCTCCTGATTGCGACGGGCTCGCGTCCGCGCACGCTGCCAGGGCTTGAGCCTGACGGAACTCATATTATGACAAGTGACGATGCGCTTATGATGGAGCAGCTGCCGGAATCCATCCTGATTGTCGGGGGCGGCGTTATTGGTGTGGAGTGGGCGTCGATGCTGGTTGATTTTGGCGTGGATGTAACGCTTATTGAGACTGCAGCAAGACTGGTGCCAGGAGAGGATGCGGAAGCTTCGCTGGAGCTAGCCAAGCAGCTGCGCCGCAGAGGAGTCCGCATTCTGACAGGAATCGAATTAATGACGGATACTTATGCAGTCGAAGATGGACAAGTTGTGATCGAAGCGCGGACAGAAGAAGGAGCCGTGAAGCTGAACGCGGACAGAATGCTGGTATCTGTTGGACGCAGGGCGAATGTGGAAGGGATCGGCCTTGAGAACACGGACATTCGTGTTGAGAACAATGCCATTCGTGTGAACGGCTTTTTCCAAACAACGGAGCCTCATATTTATGCGGTTGGCGATGTTGTCGGCGGACTGCAGCTGGCGCACGCGGCGGCGCATGAAGCGATGGTAGCGATTGACCATTTGCTTGGCGGCAAGGAGCAGGCGCCGGACCCAGCAAGGGTTCCCCGCTGTATCTATTCGCGTCCCGAAATCGCATCGATCGGTTTAACCGAGGACGAAGCGCGCAAACAGGGACATGATGTGAAGATTGGGAAAATTCCATTTCAAGCGATCGGCAAGGCACTCGTAATCGGCGAGGCTGAAGGCTTTGCCAAAGTCATTGCCGACAGAAATACGAATGATGTTATCGGCGTTCATCTGATCGGGCCGCATGCGACAGATCTCATATCAGAGGCATCGCTTGCCATGCTGCTGGAAGCAGCTCCGTGGGAGGTTGGACATGTCATTCATCCGCATCCCACATTGTCTGAAGTGATCGGTGAAGCTATGCTTGCGGTGGACGGGAAAGCGATATCCTTTTGATTCCGGGGCTGAGCGGAGCGAAGAGAGCAGCGACATTTCTTTTTGCTCCGAAGTCAGTTATAATAGGTGTAACCAAGTCTTAGTACCAGGTTATAAAAGTAGGTTAAAGGAGGGCATCCCTTCATGAAGCAATCACAATCGGTCGAGAATCAATCCAAGCATGCAGCGCTTGGGCTTACAGATGAGAAAGCCATTGAAATGTATGTCACGATGATGACTTCGCGCCGCTATGACGAGCGCTGTCTGCTGCTGCAGCGCGCAGGCAAGATTAATTTCCACGTGTCCGGTATCGGGCAGGAGGCTGCGCAGGTTGGCGCGGCGTTCGCGCTGGATCGGGATGTGGATTATTTCCTGCCCTATTACCGCGACTATGCGCTGGTCCTGTCGCTTGGCATGACACTCCGTGAATTGATGCTCTCTCTGTTCGCGAAAGCGGAAGATCCCAACAGCGGCGGAAGGCAGATGCCGGGACACTTCGGCCACAAGCGTCTGCGCATCGTAACAGGCTCAAGTCCTGTAACGACTCAGGTTCCCCATGCTGTCGGCATTGCGCTTGCCGCGAAGATGAAGAAGAAGGAATTGGTGACGTTCGTCACATTCGGCGAAGGCTCCAGCAATCAAGGGGATTTTCATGAGGGCTGCAATTTTGCCGGCGTTCACAAGCTCCCTGTTATCCTCATGTGCGAGAACAATCAATATGCGATATCGGTTCCGCTGCACAAGCAGGTTGGCGGGCGTATTTGCGACCGTGCTATCGGATACGGATTCCCGGGTGTGCGTGTGGACGGCAATGATCCGCTTGAGGTTTACCGTGTCGTTAAGGAAGCACGAGAGAGAGCGATTGCCGGAGAAGGTCCGACGCTGATCGAGGCGATGATGTATCGTATTTCGCCGCATTCCACTTCCGACAATGATCTGGCTTACCGGACGAAGGAAGAGGTAGATGAGCATCGCGGCAAGGATGGCATTAATAAATATAAGCAATATTTGATTGAATGCGGATTATGGGACGAGGAGAAGGATGCCGAGCTCATGAAGAAGATCCGCGTCATGCTGGACGATGCGACGGAATATGGCGATAAGGCGCCGTTCCCAAGGCCAGAGGATATTCTTCTGCATGTCTATGATGGCGATCAAGGCAAAGGGGGACGTTAAGATGCCGGTTATGGAATATATTGATGCGATCCGCCTTGCTATGAAAGAGGAAATGGAACGGGACGAGGACGTGTTCGTGCTGGGTGAGGACGTTGGCTACAAGGGCGGCGTGTTCACAACGACGAAGGGACTTCTCGCTGAATTCGGAGAAGCCCGCGTGCTCGATACGCCGCTTGCAGAATCTGCAATCGCCGGTGTCGCAATCGGGGCCGCTATGTACGGTATGAAGCCGATTGCAGAGATGCAATATTCGGACTTTATGTTTCCGGCGACGAATCAGATTATTAGCGAAGCGGCCAAGATCCGCTACCGCTCCAACAATGACTGGTCCTGTCCGATCGTAATTCGCGCGCCAATCGGCGGAGGCATCTTCGGCGGTCTGTACCACTCGCAGTGTCCGGAGTCGGTATTCTTCGGCACACCGGGATTGAAGATCGTAGCTCCATATCGGGCTTATGATGCCAAAGGCCTTCTGAAGGCTGCGGTGCGCGACCCCGACCCGGTGCTGTTCTTCGAGAATAAGAAATGCTATAAGCTTGTTGTCGGGGATGTGCCGGAGGACGATTATACGGTTCCGATTGGTGAAGCTAATGTGCTCAGGGAAGGCGATGACATTACGGTCATCAGCTACAGCTTGCCGCTGCATTTCGCCATGGAAGCGGCTGAAGAGCTCGCTGAGGAGGGGATTTCTGCGCATATTCTTGATTTGCGCACGCTGCAGCCGCTCGACAAGGAAGCTATTCTTGCAGCAGCCCGCCGCACGGGCAAAGTACTCATTATTCATGAAGATAATAAGTTCGGCGGTATTGGCGGCGAGGTGTCAGCCATTATTGCGGAGGAGATGCTGTTCGAGCTCGATGCGCCGATTATGCGTTTATGCGGACCGGATGTGCCGGCTATGCCGATCAATCCGCCCGGCGAGAAATTTTTTATGCTGAACAAGGATAAGGTCAAAGAGTCGATGAGGCATTTGGCGCTCTATTAGACCATCATAAGTTGTTGATACAGGATTTATTGTTTGTAAAAGCAAGGCTGGATGGATGCTTCCGATGCTAATGTCTGCTGCCAAGGAAGCTTGACACAGTGTAGCATAGAAGACGGTAAGGAGTTGAATAGAGATGAAGACGGTGACGGAAATCGTCATGCCGCAGCTAGCGGAATCGCTCGTATCTGCTACAATCGACAAATGGCTGAAGCAGCCGGGCGATACTATTGATATGTATGAACCGCTATGCGAAGTTCTGACGGACAAGGTGAACGCTGAGCTGCCATCGACAGTTCGGGGCATACTAACGAAGATTTTGGTCGGTGCCGGTGAAACCGTACCGGTCGGCGCGCCCATCTGCATTATTGAAACAGAAGGAGCGGGTGGCGGAGATCATTCAGGCACACCAGCCGCTGGGAACGCATCTGCTGGAGGCCATGCGGCAGACCGCAACGGGACTGGAGCCGGATCCGCAGCAAGAGAAGGGGAGGATGGCAGTGACACGAGCATGCGTCACCGCTACTCTCCTGCTGTTCAGCAGCTCGCTGCCGAGCACAGCATCGTTCTGGCGCACGTGAAGGGAACCGGACTAGGCGGCCGGATTACCCGCAAGGATGTGCTCGCTTATGTAGCCTCCGGCAATGCGGGCAGTTCAAACGCAGGATCGGCTGGAAGTACTGCTCCAGCAGCGCAATCAATAAATATGGATACGCGTGAGACGGTTCGTTCCTCCGGCTTGCATCTGACGGAATCGCCGCCCTTTCCTTCCATTGAAGTTGAGAATGGGCCGCAAGCGGGACGCAGTGAATATTTTATCGATGTGACGCCGCTTCGTAATGCGATTGCCAGAAATATGCGCCAGAGCGTGACTGAAATCCCCCATGCCTGGACGACAATAGAAGTGGATGTTACGAATCTCGTCGTGCTTCGCAACAAGCTTAAAGACGAGTTCATGAAGCGTGAAGGCATTAATCTGACCTATTTGGCTTTCCTGCTCAAAGCGGTGGTTAATGCGATCAAGGACTATCCGATTATGAACTCGGTATGGGCCGTTGATAAAATCATCGTCAAGCGTGATATCAATCTCTCTCTTGCAGTAGGTACGGAAGAGGGCGTATGGACGCCTGTGATTAAGAATGCCGATCAGAAGAACATTGCCGGTCTGGCGCGCGAGGTTGATGATCTGGCCCGCAAGACGCGCGAAGGCAAGCTGACGATGTCCGACATGCAGGGCGGTACATTCACAGTCAACAATACAGGCTCATTCGGCTCTATTCTCTCTTATCCAATCATCAATTACCCGCAGGCGGCTATTCTGACATTCGAGTCGATTGTGAAGCGCCCGGTCGTTATTAATGATATGATCGCTGTACGTTCTATGGCTAATCTCTGTCTGTCGCTGGATCACCGGATTCTCGACGGGGTAATCTGCGGACGGTTCCTGCAGCGGGTGAAGGATAATCTTGAAGGCTTCGATCTGGATACCAAACTGTATTGAAACGAGGCTTGACTGCGATGACAACAACGAATGTCAAGACGCTCGACGTCAGCTATACAGAACTGTTAGGCTACGCCGAAGCATGGGATCTTCAGAAATCATATGTGAAACAAATTGACAAGGAGGAGCGGCGCGAGACGCTGCTCCTGCTTCAGCATCCGCCGACCTATACGATCGGCTCCCAGAACCATCCTGAGCATCTGCTGCTGTCCGAAGAGCAGCTTGCAGAGCAGGGAATCGGCTTGTTCCAGATTGACCGTGGCGGGGATATTACCTATCATGGCCCCGGCCAGCTCGTTGGCTACCCGCTTCTCTACCTGGAAGCGCCCGGTCTTGATTTGCATGGCTATTTGCGGCAGCTGGAGCAGGTTATTATCGATTGGCTGGCCCAATACGGCATCGAAGGCGGACGCAAGCCCGAATATACGGGAGTGTGGATCGGGGATAAGAAAATCGCGGCTATCGGGGTGAAATTCAATAAAGCCCGCACTCGCCGGGGATTCGTAACAAGCCACGGGTTCGCATTGAATGTCAAAGCAGGCATAGCGCAGGATGGCTTCAAGGGGATCATTCCTTGCGGCATTCAGGAATATGAGGTGACCTCTTTCGCGGATTTGACGGGGATTCATCTCTCAGTTACGCAGGTCGCAAAGGAAATTATTCCGTATTTTTGCCGGCAGTTCGGGTATGCCACTGCCGGCGGAGACGAGCTATTCAAAGATCCAGCCGATACCAACTAGCAGCGTTGATAACAGCAGGGCTATGATCAACACCCAGATTAATACTCTCATCAATCGATTGGGGCGCATGTCCTCATACTCCTTTCGTGCAAAATATAAAGCGTATCTGATTATTGTAAACGATTGAGAAGGATGGTGGAAGTCTGATGATTAACGAGAAACGTCTAGTTGATGAATTTATGGAGCTTGTGCGGGTGGATAGCGAGACAGGGAACGAGAGGCAAATTTGCGATGTGCTGAAGCAGAAATTCTCATCCTTGGGGCTCGATGTGCTGGAAGATGACGCCGCAGCCAAGACGGGTCACGGAGCAGGCAACCTCATCGCTAATCTCGCTGCTGCCGGGGCGGAATCGGCGCCAACGATATTTTTCACTTCGCATATGGATACGGTCATGCCAGGCAACGGAATTAAGCCGCAATTGGATGCTGACGGCTATATTCGCAGTGACGGCACGACGATTCTCGGCAGTGATGATAAAGCGGGTCTGGCCGCGATGCTTGAGGGGATCAGAGTATTGAAGGAGCAGGGGGTTAAGCATGGCCCTGTGCAGTTCGTCATTACAGTCGGCGAGGAATCCGGGCTGCTCGGCGCTGCTGCGCTCGAACGGGAGCATCTGCAAGCGGCGTTCGGCTATGCGCTGGATTCCAACGGGCTTATCGGCGATATTGCCGTTGCTGCGCCCACACAAGCGAAGATTACGATTAAGATCTACGGCAAATCAGCGCATGCGGGCGTGAATCCCGAGGACGGCATCAGCGCGATTCAAGTAGCTGGTAAAGCCATTGCCCGGATGCCTCTGGGACGTATTGATCATGAGACGACTGCTAATATCGGCCGATTCGAGGGCGGCGGCGCGACGAATATTGTGTGCGACTACGTGAAGCTGGATGCCGAGGCGCGCAGCATTGTGCAGCATAAGCTGGATGGGCAGATTGCGGCTATGCGCGAGGCGGTGGATACAGTAGCGGCCGAGTATGGCGCCAGAGCGGAGTTCGAGAGCGACATTATTTATCCAGCCTACTCGTACAGCGACGGGGACTCTGTAGTGGAGCTTGCCAAATCGGCAATTACGGCCATTGGAGCTACACCGCGCACTTTCCATTCGGGTGGCGGCAGTGACGCTAATATTTTTAACGGATTAGGTGTGCCTACGGTCAATCTGGCTGTTGGCTATGAGCATATCCATACGACGAAAGAGCAGATTAAGGTAGTGGATTTGGTGAAGACCGCAGGGCTTGTCGTAGAGATTATCTCGCAAGCGGCGAACAAAACCGTATAAGAATTGCAATGACAATAGGGAAGAGGCGCGGACAGCAAGTTAGCCGCAGCTCTTCCCTATATGCCATTATATGAAGATCAGCGATGTCCCGAATGAACGTTGGCTGCTGAGATGCAAGATTCGAATTGTGCTGCTAATGAAGAGGACGGCGATGCTCCAAATATTCGCTTAATGTGGACTTTCGCTGGTCTTCCTTCGTGCGGACAGTGTCCTGCTTCGCCATTAACCGGAGCTGATGGCGAATTTCCCAAGCCTTGCCTACAAGCATAAGCTGACTGGTAACGGAATATTGTTTCATGAACCATACCCCCTTAATCTTTATTAATCGCATAGGCCGCATTTATAAGCACCTTGGAACCAAATTAACGTTCATTGCCAATGGGCTGTGCCACAGGGCTAATATCAGCATATGAGGGAAGTGGACAAGTTATGTATGCTGTGACCGAGGCAGATTGGCACTGAGGCAGCACTGAGGCAGTGCAGTAGAAAAGGAGAGCTGGACGAAATGCTAAAGAAAACGGATGAATTCCGAGAGCTGACGATAAAAACGGAACCGATCTTCCAGGGGAAGGTCATCTCTCTTCAGGTCGATACGGTGCAGCTCCCGCATGGCGGAACCGCGACGCGCGAAATTGTGAAGCATCCCGGAGCGGCCGCCGTTCTTGCTTTGATAGACGGCAAAATGCTTGTCGTCGAGCAATATCGGAAGCCGATGGAGAAATTTCAGATCGAGATCCCGGCAGGAAAGCTGGACAGCGGGGAGGACCCCATAACTGCCGCGGCGCGCGAGCTGGAGGAGGAAACAGGCTACCGTGCGGGACGTCTTCGCCCGATCAGCGCCTTCTATACCTCACCGGGGTTTGCCGATGAGAAGCTGTTTCTCTTTGTTGCGGAGGATCTTGTGAAGGGCGAGAGCAGGCCGGATGAGGATGAGTATCTTGCGGTCGAGGCGATTACGTTCGAACAGGCGCAGACGTATATCCGTGAGGAGCGAATCAGCGATGCGAAGACTATTCTGGCCGTCTATGCCTGGCATATCTACAGGCTAACGGGAGAAATTTAGCGAATGGATCACACGGCACTGAAGCGGGTATTCGCTGACCTGCATATTCATATTGGCCGCACGGAGAACGGCGATCCGGTGAAGATCAGCGGGAGCCGCGATCTTACCTTTCGCAATATCGCTCATGAGGCTGCTGTCCGCAAAGGCATTCATCTTCTTGGCATCATTGATTGTCATGCGCCGGGTGTGCAGCATGATATTATGGCTCTTCTTGACTCAGGCGAAATGTCCGAGGCGGAAGGCGGCGGAATTCGTTATAAAGGAACTACAATTGTGCTTGGCGCAGAAATTGAGGTGAGGGATCCCGGCTGCGGTCCCGCTCATCACCTGGCTTATATGCCGACATTGGAGGCGATGCGGCAGTTCTCTGGCTGGATGAGCAGGCATATGCGCAACATCGGGCTCAGCTCGCAGCGTATCTATGTGCCGGCACGAGTGCTTCAGGAAGAGGTGAAGGGACGGGGCGGATTATTTATACCTGCTCATATTTTCACGCCCCACAAGAGCCTGTTCGGCAGCTGCTCGGATACGCTTCAGGAGACATTGGACCCGGAGCTGGTGGATGCCGTGGAGCTTGGACTAAGCTCGGACAGCATGATGGCGGGATGGATACCGGATCTGGACGGCATCCCTTTCGTCACGAATTCCGATGCCCATTCCATCGCCAAGATCGGCCGGGAATACAATGCCATGCATTTGGCTGAGCCGTCTTACGCTGAGCTGAGGCTGGCGCTGGGAGGCCGGGAGGGCAGGTCAATTGCCGCTAATTATGGACTGAACCCGCTGCTTGGCAAATATCATCGTACCTACTGCTTGAACTGCGGCTCGCTGGCGGGCGATGAGGCCGCAGCCGAGCGTTGTCCCATGTGCGGCAGCCCTAAGCTGGTTCGGGGCGTTATGGACCGGATCGAGCAGCTTGCCCGGTTTGCCGGAAGAGAGCAATCGCATGTCTCGGAAGGACGTCCGCCGTATATTTATCAGGTGCCGCTGGAATTCATCCCGGGAATCGGGAAACGGTCGCTGGACAAGCTTCTTGAGCGCTTCGGCACAGAGATGGCAGTCCTGCATGATGCTGCACCGGAAGAGATTGCTGCCATAGTCGGAGCAGCCGCGGCAGAAGTGATCGTCAGTGCACGGCAAGGAACTGTGGAGCTTAGCTCTGGCGGCGGCGGTCAATACGGCAAAGTGGCCAGAAAGCGGAAATAGCGTGCGCACGCGCCCTGGGAGGAGCAGCGCGCAACCGCGCAGCGCGATGAAGCGAATTTACGCGGCTTGACTTAGCTGCGGCGTCATAGCGGCGATGGCTTGGACATACACTGTACCATTCGAATGTGGGAGTGTGTGACATGCGAGCATCGCCGAAGGGACTGCTGATGAAGGATCAGTTCACGATCTATGTATTCGTTGCGGTTATTTTTATAGTGGGGATCGTCTTTGGCGCCTTGCTTGTCAATGCATTGACGCTTGATCAGCAGCAGGATCTGGCCGGTTATGTGCAGAAATTCGCGGAACGAGCCGAGAAAGGACTGCTGCCGGATGGCGCTCTGTCCTTCTGGGATCGTGTCTTTTTCCATGGCAAATGGCTTCTGCTTGTATGGGTGCTTGGGCTTACGGTTGTCGGCATGCCGCTCGTGCTGGCGCTTGATTTTCTCAAAGGAGTGCTGGTCGGGTTCACGGTAGGCACGCTTGTCAGCCAATATTCATGGAAAGGTCTTCTGTTCTCGCTGGTTTCTGTTGCTCCGCCTAATCTGCTCGTTGTTCCTGCGCTGTTGATTGCAAGTGTATCTGCCCTTTCTTTCTCCCTGTACATTGTCCGCAATCGGCTCATGGGCCGCTACGGGACGTTAAGCGAGCCCTTCCTCGCGCATACGGGGACGTTTGGGCTGATGCTCATTATGATTGCGGCGGCAGCGTCGATTGAGACCTTTGTATCGCCAGCTATGCTGAAGTGGGCTGTGCCGCTGCTGTCCGAGGTCGCGGGAGGATTATAATGATTCTAAAAAGGGTTTGACTTTACTCGCAATGTGCCCCTATAATGAAAGCAAACGTTTTCCGGTGATGGGCGCAAGGCAGTGCGAGGGGGGAAACCATGGAATCCCGGATTGATAAGATTAAGCAGCAGCTGCAGTCGCAAGGGTACAAACTAACCCCGCAACGCGAAGCGACACTACGAGTACTTTTGGAGAATGAAGAGGATCATCTCAGCGCGGAAGATGTTTTTATGCTTGTGAAGGACAAGGCGCCTGAGATTGGATTAGCAACCGTATATCGGACTTTGGAGCTGCTAACCGAGCTTCACGTCGTGGAGAAATTGAATTTCGGAGACGGAGTGGCCCGATATGATTTGCGTACGGACAACAACAAACACCATCATCACCATTTGATCTGTGTACAATGCGGAGCGATGGACGAAATATTAGAAGATTGGCTTGGCCCGCTGGAAGAACGGTTAGAATTGGAATTTGGTTTCACGGTTATCGATCATCGGCTTGATTTTCAAGGTGTCTGCAGCAGATGCCGCAGTAAGAACGATCAACAACAATAACTCCTTTTGTGCGGTATGATTCGCTTACAGCGAAACCATGCCGCACGAAGGAGTTTTTTTATCATCTGCGGCTGCCGGCTCTGCGCTGCAGGATGCGTTTGCGTCTCGCGGCGGCATTGGTATTCTTTTTGCTCATAGCATCGGCAATCTGGAGCAGGCCGGAGCCTTGTGATTGTGCGACGTAACCGGGCAGAGTCAGTGCGGATGACCGCAGCCGCTCGGCTACCTGCGCAGGGGTCAGATTAGGCTCCTTGGCCAAAATGAGCGCAGCGCTGCCAGCAGCATGAGGACAAGCCATGCTGGTGCCGGAAAGGACCTGATAGCCGTTCTTAAGCCAGGTGGAACGGATAATGCTGCCGGGTGCGGCAATATCGATACCGGAGCCGCGGCTGCTGAAGTCCGCAATACCGTTGGCAATCGTAGAAGCGGCCACTGCTATCGTCTCGGAATAGCTTGCCGGCTCATCTATTGTGCCGCTGTTCGGGCCAGAATTGCCGGCGGATGCGACAATGACGATGCCTTGCTTATACGCCCGCTGAACCGCATCGCGCAGTGCTGCGCTTGTAGCATTTTGCAAGCCGAGACTCATGTTGATGACTTTGATTTTTTTCTTTATGCACCAGTCGATTCCGGCAATAATATCGGATACGTAGCCGGCCCCGTCCGCATCAAGCGCCTTGACCGCATAGAGGCTGGCCTTGGGTGCCGTTCCGGCAATGTTGCCGTTCGTTCCAAGGGCGGCGGCGGTTCCGGCAACATGGGTGCCGTGGCCGTTGTCATCCTGGTAGGATGAACCGTCGATGGTGTTCACGCCTCCCGCAATTTGCAGATCAGGATGTGATGCGATTCCGGTATCAATAATGGCAATCCCAACGCCCTCTCCGCATGTCGAGGCCCATACGTCGGGGGCTTGAATTCGGTTGATGTTCCAAGTGATTTCTTTGCTGATGGTGGCTGAGTTCGAGAAGATAGGCGGAAGCAGAAGAGGGCGGGACGCCCGGTTGTATGTGGAAGTCGCAGCTGTACAGTGGAGGGGCCGGCTGTTTGTTCGTTTTGCTTTCGCTGCTGAAGGAGGCGCGATGAACGCAGGCGAGAGGCCGTGTGAACTGATTTTCAAATCAGGCTCCACATATTTAACATGCGGGTGATTTTTGAGCGATTGCAGCTGTTCGGTACGGCGGCCGTCCAGAAGACAGGAGATGACACGGCTTTGACGTATGCTCTTGACGGGTTTAATGCCATGCCGCGACAGTTCCTTAATGCATCGCTTGTAATTAGATTGTGTCTTGAATCCAATTATTTGGCGAACAGTATGTTGTCCAGATACGGTGCCGCTAGAGCAGTGCAAAAGCAATCGTTCTACTCTTTTCAATGAAAGATCCTCCTTATATTGTTCCAACAATTGAACATTGATGATCTGGAACCGTTGTCTTGCATCCAAGATGCTGCGCCGATTAATCCAGTGTATGGAGGCAAACAACCAGAGGCATGGGCGGCTGCCCTTCAAGCACATAATTTGTAGCAGGAGAGGAAACCGTATCGTAAAGGACAAGTAAGGCACAAAGCGATGGACAGCGACTGAAATCCAGTCATATAGTGCTATTATAGTTAGCAGATGTTACTAAGAGGAGGAATTGTGATGATAATCGGTGTGCCTAAGGAGATTAAAGGAAGTGAGTTCCGCGTGGCATTGACGCCGGCTGGGGCCAGCATGCTGAAGGCTGCAGGCCATGAAGTGCTGGTTGAGTCCAGTGCCGGTATCGGGAGCGGCTTTGACGATGATTCGTATGCAGCCGAAGGGGCGGTCATGATAGACAATGCCGCAGAAGTGTGGGCGAGGGCTGAGATGATTATGAAGGTGAAGGAGCCGCTGCCGGAGGAATTTTCACATTTTCGCCAGAACCTGCTGCTGTTCACTTACTTGCATTTGGCTGCTGCTCCTGAGCTGACCAAGGCGCTCGTCCAGAAGGGTGTGACAGGAATTGCATACGAGACGATTCAGTTGAAGAACGGGAGCTTGCCGCTGCTCACTCCGATGAGTGAGGTGGCGGGGCGAATGGCGGTTCAGGTGGGGTCGCAATTTCTGGAGGCTTTCTACGGCGGGAGAGGAATTCTGCTTGGCGGTGTTCCAGGCGTGCCCCCTGCGGAGGTCATCATCATCGGCGGAGGAACGGTCGGCATCAATGCGGCAAGAATTGCACTAGGCATGGGAGCAAGTGTCGTCATTCTGGAGAAAAGCGCTGACCGGATGCGTTATATTGATGATGTCTTCGGCGGAAGAATCCGGACTTTAATGTCCAATCCCTATAATATCGCCAACGCCGTTCGAAAAGCGGATCTGCTCATCGGTGCGGTATTGATTCCAGGCGCCCGCGCTCCGCAGCTCGTATCGGATGAAATGGTGCAGACGATGAAAAAAGGGGCGGTAATCGTTGACGTAGCTGTCGATCAAGGCGGCTCCATCGCGACGATTGACCGTGTAACGACGCACAGCAATCCGATCTATGAGAAATATGGCGTGCTTCATTATGCGGTGGCTAATATGCCGGGTGCTGTACCGCGCACGTCAACCTTTGCCTTGACGAATGTGACGATGTCCTATGCGCTTGACCTTGCGAACAAGGGACTGAAGCAAGCCTTGCTGCAGGATGAGCCGCTGAGCAAGGGAGTCAACACGTTCAAGGGCCATGTCACGCATCCGCAGGTTGCGGAGGCTGTAGTCATGCCTTACATGGCGCTGGAGCAGCTGATTGGCAGCAAGCCATTCGACTAGGATGGCATCTCGCCAGGAGAAGGGAAGGCATGCCTTCGAATACAGCTTTATAAGTCATGATTGGATGGCACTCTTCATATGGTGTTGTAAGGGACAACCATTATTGTCCGTCTCACTTATGAAAGAGGGGGTCGCCGGTCATGGTCTTATCGGTTCGGAGATGGACAAGGAGGATCGTGTTCATTGTGCTGCTGGCTCTGTTCACGATCGTGATGTATAACGGCTGCCGTTACATTGCGGTATGGATAGCTCCCGAAGACCCCTACAGAGTGCCGCAGGGCAGCGCCGAGAAAGTGTTTCGGGCACAGCCTGCGCCGCTGGAGGAGAACACTTTATCGGACAGACTGCGGTTATTTTACTGGTATGGGGAGTAAGCGGGGGACATGGGATAAAGGCGGTTCTGCAATGATTCGACAAGAATTGCCGTTCATTGGCAGGAGAACTCGGGGGCATTGTGGAATATACATAAGGACAAATGCGCCATCGGAACGATTTTTCAGGGAAAGGACCGACCCATGAAAGCACATCTACGATCATTTATCCAGTTTCTATCGTCCGAACGAAGACTCTCCCCGAACACTCTCGAATCCTACGAGCGTGATTTGAATATTTTTATCGACTACTTTCAATTGCAAGGGGTATCCGCGATTGGGGATGTTCACAAGCATCATATTTTGCGATATTTAAATGAGCTGCGGCAGCAGGGCAGAGCTGTTGCGACTGTTTCACGATATACAGTTTCAATCCGTTCGTTTTTTCAATATTTGACGAGAGAACGGTTTATTGCTTACGATCCCTCCACTGAACTGGAGACACCCAAGCAGGAGAAGCGGCTGCCGAAAGTGCTGACGGTAGAAGAGGTTGAGCGGATTCTAAGCGTTCCGGTCATTACGACGGCTGCTGGCGCCCGGGACAATGCGATGCTGGAAGTGCTGTATGCGACTGGAATCCGGGTAACGGAGCTGATCACGCTTGATGTCGAGCATGTCGATGCGAGCATGGGCTTTATCCGCTGTGTGGGCACGAATGCCAAGGAGCGGATCGTTCCGCTTGGAGGAGTTGCTTGCAAAGCGCTGACTACCTACATCCAATCTATGCGTCATAAGCTTCTGAAGGGCGACTGTACGGAGCAGGCGCTGTTCCTGAACCATCTGGGCACCCGAATGACAAGGCAGGGCTTCTGGAAAATCATCAAAAAGCATGCCGTGGAGGCGGGTATTCTAAGCGAAATTACGCCGCATACACTGCGGCATTCCTTTGCCGCGCACCTGCTGGAGAACGGGGCGGATCTGCGGTCTGTCCAGGAAATGCTGGGCCATGCCGATATTTCGACAACACAGATTTATACACAGGTAACGAAGACGCGCATGAAGGACGTCTATAATCTTGCACATCCCAGGGCGAAGGTGAAATAATATACGTCTATGGTCATAGTGCCTTGGAAGAAGGAGTGATGAG
Source organism: Paenibacillus oenotherae (assembly GCF_019443105.1). GTDB lineage: Bacteria > Bacillota > Bacilli > Paenibacillales > Paenibacillaceae > Paenibacillus_Z > Paenibacillus_Z oenotherae. Next base: position 425,988 of record NZ_JAHZIJ010000001.1, on the reverse strand, counting down.
ATGTCTTTTGACCGGATTGCAGTTATTGTGCTCGACAGTGTAGGGATTGGCGAGATGCCGGATGCGGCAGCCTTCGGAGATGCCGGATCCCATACGATCGGGCATATTTTGGAGCGTGTTCCTGCCCTTAATCTGCCGAATCTTCGCCGCTGGGGGCTTGACCGGATTGCGCCGCTGGGGGCTTGGACACCTGCGGCTGAGGCGGGCGCATACTTCGGGAAGATGGCAGAGGCCTCCGTCGGCAAAGATACGATGACGGGACACTGGGAGATCGCTGGCCTGAGAGTGACAGTTCCTTTCCGCACCTTCCCCGAAGGATTCCCAAAGGAGCTGCTGGGCGAGTTCGAGGCGCGGACAGGCCGGGGCGTTCTCGGCAACAAGCCGGCCAGCGGGACTGAAATTCTCGACGAGCTTGGCGAGGAGCAGATGCGAACAGGGCAATGGATTGTTTATACCTCAGCGGACAGCGTCTTTCAGATTGCTGCGCATGAAGAGATCATTCCGCTCGAAGAGCTGTATGAGGCTTGCCGGATTGCCCGCGAGCTTACGCTTGATGACCGCTATGCGGTTGGACGGGTAATCGCCAGGCCGTATGTCGGCAAGCCCGGGGCGTTCAAGCGAACGCCCAACCGCCATGATTACGCGGTTGCGCCGCCCGAGCCCACGATCCTTGATTCGCTCAAGGACAGCGGCCTTGACGTAATCGCAGTTGGCAAGATCGGTGATATTTTCAGTATGGAGGGCATCACGGAGTCGCTTCCGACCAAGAGCAATGCCGATGGCATCGGGCAAACGGCACAGACGCTGGCCCGCAGCTTCAAGGGGCTGCTGTTTACCAATCTGGTCGATTTCGATTCGCTTTACGGCCACCGCCGTGACCCGCAGGGCTATGCGGAGGCGCTGGAAGCGTTCGACAGGGCGGTTCCGGAGCTTGAGAAGCTGGTCGGCGACAAGGATTTGCTGATCGTAACTGCCGATCATGGCAACGATCCGACGCATCCTGGAACGGATCATACCCGTGAGTATGTGCCATTGCTCGTGTACAGTCCAGCTTTTCAGGCGCATGGCTCACTTGGCATTCGTTCGACTTTTGCGGATATCGCGGCTACAATCGCCGATAATTTCGGCGTGCAGTCGCCGGAGCATGGCAGCTCGTTCCTGAGCATGCTGCGTTAGGGGAAGGGCCGCCGCGGGCAGGCAGGCTCTGCGCTGCCCGGCGCAGCCACTATAATAATTCAAATCGCATGGGAGGCATTTATAATGAATTTATTAACAGGAGCACATATCCGCGAGGCAGCGGAATACATAACTGCACGGATTAAAGTACAGCCGGAGATCGGCCTTATTATGGGTTCGGGGCTGGGGATTTTGGGTGATTATATTGAGAACGCTGTGACGATAGCGTATCAGGATATTCCGCATTTTCCGCTCTCCACGGTTGAGGGACATGCAGGCGAGCTGCTGATCGGCACGCTCTCCGGGCGCACCGTTGTGCTTATGCGGGGACGGTTCCACATGTATGAGGGCTATGGTCCTGAATTGACTTCCTTCCCTGTGCGTGTCATGAAGGCGATTGGAGTGAAGACGCTCGTAGTCACGAACGCTGCAGGAGGCATTAACACTGGCTATGATCCCGGCGATCTGATGCTGATCAGCGATCATATTAATCTGACCGGACGCAATCCGCTGGTCGGACCGAATGACAACGAGCTTGGCGTGAGATTCCCCGATATGTCGGAGGCTTACAGCAGCCGGCTGCGCGGCCTGGCCCGCCAAACGGCCGAGGCGCAAGGATTCACACTGCGTGAAGGCGTCTATGTCGGCGTTCTGGGCCCTTCCTACGAGACACCTGCGGAGATCCGCATGATGCGGACAATGGGAGCCGATGCAGTGGGCATGTCGACGGTTGCGGAAGTTATCGCGGCGCGTCATTCCGGTATCGAGGTACTAGGTATTTCGTGCATAAGCAATATGGCATCGGGTATTTTGAACCAGCCGCTGTCCCATGAGGAAGTAATGGAGACGACCGAGCGTGTGAAGACGCGATTCCTTGGTCTTGTCAACGGTCTGATCTCCTTGCTGTAATCATCTGAAACGCACAGTTGGCGCGGAGCTTGCGGTAGATACCGCGCATCTGTTCGATATGATAATGCTGCACGATTGTACTCCTTTTGGAGCTACAATATGTCGTGCAGCATCTCTGTTTCTGTAACATAAATGTAACAATTCGCTCGACTGATTGTGACATTCTTTGTTCGGCGCTCGTCGTATAATGTCCGTGATAACAGATAAAGTGGTGATGAATATGGACAACCTTACGAATCGTCGGCTTGAACGGCTGCGTGGTCAACTGGTGGCTGCAGCAATGAGGAAACAGACCTTTATGCACCGTGATGTGCTGCTGCTCAGCCAGACGCTCGACCAACTTATTGTTAAAGCGCAAACGGACAAGCGCAAATCGCTCGACGAGCCCAAAGCAACCTGAGCTATTATCGACATCCATCATGAGGAGGCTCATAATGATGCGCGCAGTTGATCTTATACATAAAAAAAAGAACGGCGAGCCGCTGTCCCAGGCGGAGATCGCTTTCCTGGTGGAGGGCTACTGCCGGGGCGACATTCCTGACTACCAGATGTCGGCCTGGGCAATGGCTGTTTATTTTCGGGGAATGACGGCAGAGGAAACGGCGGCGCTGACCCTGGCTATGGCGGAATCCGGCGATGAGATCGATCTGTCTCCGATCCGCGGGATCAAGACCGACAAGCACAGCACAGGCGGCGTAGGGGATAAAACGACGCTCATCATAGGCCCGCTTGTAGCGGCTTGCGGTGTCCCGGTGGCGAAGATGTCGGGCAGAGGGCTTGGACATACAGGCGGAACGATCGATAAGCTGGAAGCGATACGCGGCTTTCAGACAGAGCTGACCAGAGAACGTTTCTTCGCTCAGGTGAATGAGATCGGTCTGGCTGTAATCGGACAGAGCGGGAACATTACGCCCGCGGACAAGAAGCTTTATGCGCTGCGCGATGTGACCGCTACAGTAGAATCCATCCCGTTGATTGCGAGCTCGGTTATGAGCAAGAAAATTGCCGCCGGAGCGGATGCGATTGTACTGGATGTGAAAGTAGGCAGCGGCGCTTTTATGAAAACAGTGGATGAAGCCGAGGCGCTGGCTGGTGCGATGGTGGATATCGGGACCCAGGTAGGCCGGCAGACCTCCGCAATTATTAGCGACATGGATCAGCCGCTCGGGTATGCGATTGGCAATGCGCTAGAGGTTCAAGAGGCCATTGATACGCTGAGAGGGCAGGGGCCGCAGGATTTGACCGCGCTTTGCATTGCATTGAGCGCGCAGATGGTCGTGCTGAGCGGTCAAGCCAGCGATATGGAATCGGCGGAGAGCATGCTGCGCGAGCGGCTGGAATCCGGCGCTGCGTTGGACAAGTTCCGCGCTTTTGTCGCGGCGCAGGGCGGCGATCCGGCCATTGCAGATCAGCCGGACCTACTGCCGCAGGCGCCTGTCCTCATAGAAGTTGCGGCTCTGCAGGAAGGCTGGGTGCAGCGCATTGATGCCGAGCAGCTTGGAATCGCAGCGATGCAGCTCGGAGCGGGACGCGCTACGAAGGATGCGGCGATCGACCACGCTGTGGGACTGGTGCTTCGCCGCAAAGTAGGAGACAAGGTGGCGGCAGGCGAGACGATTGCAATATTGCATGCACGCAGTGAAGGTGAGGCCAACCGCCTCATTGTGGAGCATGTGCAGAACGCTTATACGATTAGCACAGAGGAACCAGGGTTGTCTCCGCTTCTGCTGTCAGTCGTGACAGGAAAGGGCGTTCAGCGCTATAGTTAGGCCGCAAACAGCGACAGGCAGCAGCACCCGGTTTTTGACGGGGCTGCTGTTTTTTTATTTGAGCAGGCTGCCGGGAATGCACGTGCAGGAAGCTCGAAGCACATGTCCAGCGCTCTGCATGATGCTATTGCCGATTCACGGTCGATACACAGCGATGACCTCGATACACACAGCGACAACCCAAGCTCAAGTGACCCTGTCGTTCGTTGTTGTGCCGTCTGTAAGCGGATTTTTCCGCCTTTCAGCCAAGGTTGAGGTTGTTTCGTGCGTCGTAAGCGGTTTTTTTCGTCTAAAGTCACCCTCTGCGCGGGCGCGAATGGCTCTCTTCCAGCTGTAGCAAGGAATTTTCCTGCTTACAACATACACCGCGTTGTCATTCAGTGCTATAACACGATATATCCGGCTTACAAACGCGAAATCACGCATTCCAGCTACAGATCGAGCACAGATCCAGCTACGGATCCAGCTACGGATCCAGCTACGGATCCAGCCACAGATCGAGCACAGATTAAGCCGTATCCAGCGCAGAGATCTGTTCATGCATTTAAACCGGGCATAATCTTAGAAAACACTATAAAAAATCGCGGTACTGGAATAATTTAACGCGTATCGGTCGAAACTAAGGAAGAGATTTTAGCCGAACTGTGGCCGCTTGCAGCTGCAGACATCATGCTGGAGGGGATCGATACGTATGAATCAACAGTGTAAACGATTAATAGTTATGAGCTGCATCGCGATATTGCTGCTGGCTCCGTCAACGGCATGGTCTGCCGGGGAGAAGAGGGCCGAGGGAGAAGCGGCTGTCCAGTCGGAGCTTGCGCCATCCTCGCGTTCGGCCATTCTGATGGATGCGGATAGCGGCACGATTATTTACGAGAAAAGCAGCCATGACCGGCTGCCGCCGGCAAGCATTACGAAGGTAATGACCATGCTGCTCATTATGGAGGCGCTGGATGAAGGACGGATCAAGCTGACTGATAAAGTGTCCACGAGCGAATATGCGGCATCTATGGGAGGGTCGCAAATTTTTCTGGAGCCGGGCGAGCAGATGAGTGTTGACGAGATGCTTAAAGGCATCGCGCTGGCATCAGGAAACGATGCGTCTGTTGCGATGGCAGAGAAGATTGCGGGGACGGAAGCGGAGTTCGTCAACATGATGAACAAGCGCGCGGAGGAGCTGGGACTGAAGAATACCCATTTTGCCAATTGCAATGGTCTTCCTGCGGAGAATCACTATTCATCGGCTCATGATATCGCCATCATGTCGCGAGAGCTGCTCAAGCATAATGAAATAACCAAGTATACAGGGATGTATCAGGACTATCTGCGCAAATCGAGCGAGAAACCGTTCTGGCTGGTGAACACGAACAAGCTTGTCCGGTTCTACTCGGGAGCGGACGGCCTCAAGACTGGCTTTACGACAGAGGCCAAATTCTGCCTGACAGCCACTGCGCGCCGTGACAATCTGCGTGTCATTGCAGTCGTTATGGGCGAGCCGAATACGAAGACGCGCAATGCGGAAGTATCGCAGATGTTTGATTTCTCCTTCGCTCAATATATGAACCATCCGATCTTCAAGAAGGGTGACCCGATGGGCACGGTCAAGATTGAGAAGGGCATGCAATCGGAGCTGCAGCTTACGGCCAAGCATTCCTATAGTGTACTGCTGAGGAAGGGCAGCTCGGTCAAAGATATCCGTTATGAGCTCAAGCTGGAGCCGCTCAAGGCGCCTGTTACCGTGAATGCTCCGATCGGCAAGCTTATTGTGTATCAGGGCGATCAGGTGCTCACCGAGTTCGCAGTGGACGCTCCGGTATCGGTTGAGCGTGCAGGCTGGTGGAAGCTGCTGAAACGGAGCTTCGGCGGCCTGTTCAGCTAAAAAGCTCAAGCCGCAGATTAACGGCTGACCGGAATGGATGGACAGTTGAACCAGTGAATAAATGCGTATTCCGTCGCAAAAGTGTAGCGCATTTTGTCAGCTCATAGGGCCCTGCTTCTAGTTTTGTCGTGAGGCAGGAAATGGAACTCCAATTGTAGAAATGCTTGTTCAACACGGGGGAGGAGTGAACAGGATTATGAGTTTGCAGGTTGAATTGGAGCATTACCGCAATGTGCTCATCGTCAGGCTGCACGGAGAGCTGGATCATCATACGGCCGATATCGTGCGCTTCAAGATGGAGGATGCGATTCTGCACGGCAGCAGCGACCATATCATTCTCAGTTTGAAGGAACTCCAATTTATGGACAGCTCCGGCCTGGGCGTTATTCTGGGACGCTACAAGCAGCTTAAAGCCAAGGGCGGCAAAATGGTCGTCTGCGATGTCAATCAGGGCGTGTACCGATTGTTCGAGCTGTCAGGGCTGTTCAAAATATTGCCTATTCACGAGAATGAGCGAATAGCGCTCACAAGTCTGGAGGTCGTTTCATGAACGAAACGAATGAGATGACGCTTACCTTCTCCGCCCGTTCGGAGAACGAAGCGTTCGCGCGTATTGCTGTAGCCGCATTCGTCTCCCAGCTCGATCCCACCATTGAGGAGCTGAACGATCTGAAGACCGTCATCTCCGAAGCGGTGACGAATGCCATTATTCATGGCTATGACAACGATCCGGACGGCAAGGTGACGATCGAAGCGTCGATCAAAGGCGATGTTGTGAAGCTGCTTATTAAGGATAATGGCAATGGCATTGAGGACTTGGACCTGGCGCGCCAGCCCTTGTATACGTCCAAGCCGGAGTTGGAGCGGTCGGGGATGGGTTTTACGATTATGGAGAATTTTATGGATGGCTTCGAGGTGTCGAGCGAGCCGGGAACCGGAACATCTATTGCGATGACGAAGCGCATTGAATCGAAAAAAGCGCTATTTAATTAGGCGCGTAGGGGTTGAACCTCATGGAAGTCGGTGTGAAACAAACAGCGGGGCCATACTTGGACGATTCAGAAGTGAAGCGGCTGATCGCGCTTAGTCAATCTGGTGAAACGGTAGCGCGTGATACACTAGTACAATGCAACATACGGCTCGTCTGGTCTGTCGTGCAGCGGTTTATGGGCCGCGGCTACGAGCCGGAGGATTTGTTTCAAATCGGCTGCATCGGTCTGTTGAAATCAGTCGATAAATTCGATTTATCGTATGACGTGAAATTCTCGACCTACGCGGTTCCGATGATTATCGGGGAGATTCAGCGGTTTCTCAGAGATGACGGAACACTCAAGGTAAGCAGGTCTCTCAAGGAAACAGCCAATAAGGTGCGCAAGACGAAGGATGAGCTGTCCAAAGTGCTGGGGCGCCTGCCCACGATCAAGGAAGTAGCGGAGCGTCTCGGGATCAGTCCGGAGGATGTCGTATTCGCCCAGGAGGCGAATAAGCCGCCGACCTCGATTCATGAGACGGTATTCGAGAACGATGGCGATCCCATCACGTTAATGGATCAGATCGCGGATGATTCGCAGGATCGCTGGTTCGACAAGCTGGCGCTTAATGAAGCGATCAGCGGATTGTCGGAGCGGGAGCGGCTTATCGTCTTTCTCCGTTATTACCGTGACCAGACTCAGTCTGAGGTAGCATCCAGGCTAGGTATCTCGCAGGTGCAGGTATCCAGGCTGGAGAAAAAGATATTGCAGCTGATCAGAGATCAGATCGCTCAATAATAAGCATACAGGAGACCCAATCGCCGGGCTGCGGCGATTGGGTCTTTTTGCATCGCGGCAGGTTTGGTTGAACTTACCGCAATTGAACCGATTATCCACGGCGGCCTTTAATCATACTAAAAGGGAAGGGTAAGGAGCCACTAACTGATGATGGGAGGCAAGCATATGAGCAGTGCCGCTGCATCAATCTTATATTTGCGGCTGCGCAAGCGGATCGGCATCAAGCCTGGAGGCATTGTCACGCTTGGTCACGCCGCCCGTCTATTTTGCGCTGATCCTGTTATTGAGGCCAAGCTGCAGACGTTCGTCCTTCATCGCCACCAACAGACGGAAGGCAACCGTATCGTTATTGATCTGCTGCAAATTGTAGGCGCCTTGCGGCAGCGGGAGCCGGATTTGACAATTGAGACATTCGGCGATCCGCAGGTGCTTGTGCTCGTGGCGGACAAGCCGCCCAAGCCGAGAATTGCCGTGCTGATTCTGGCCTGGCTGCTGCTGTTCTTCGGTTCAGGACTTGCGATTATGAACTTTCATACAGATGTCAGTATGAAGGAGGTTCATCAGCGGATCACGGAGCTTGTGACAGGCAAGAAGAGTGAGCATCCGTTATGGTTTCAGATCCCCTATTCCCTCGGGATTGGACTTGGCATGATCGTCTTTTTCAATCATATTTTCCGCAAAAAGCTTAATGAAGAGCCCAACCCGCTTGAGGTGGAGCTCTATATGTACGAGGAGAATATGAATGCCTATGTTATTGCTGACGAGATGAGCAGGAAGAACGGCGCCGATATCGGTCAGCCCGGTCAGCGTTCCAGCGGCGGCAGCTCGCGGGCAGGGATCGATGATGGATAGTATCGCATGGGCTGCAAAAGCATTCGTCGCTATCCTCGGCTTTGCCGGCGGGCTGTCTGTCGGCAGCGGACTCATCGCCCTGCTGATCGTTCTGGATCTCATCCCCCGGCTAGCGCAGCTGGCATGCGCCTTCCGCAAGTCGATCTGGTATGAGACAGCGCTCATAAGCGGAGCGGTCTTCTGGTCATTGGCTGATTTCATGGAATGGCGCTTCTCGCTGCCCGGACGTCTCACGCTGGCAGGGATCGGACTGTTCGACGGCATTTTTATCGGCATGCTCGCTGCGGCACTGACGGAAGTGATGAACCTGCTGCCGCTGTTAGCGAAGCGCTTGCGCCTCAGCTGCTTCATGGTTAGCCTCGTCATGGCGATGATGCTTGGGAAAGTAACGGGATCGCTGTTCGATTGGCTCGTATTTCAATGGATGGAGTAGAACTAGACATAGGGGGTATAGGAATGAACGAGCATGAGCATGGCAGCCAGAACCGGCCGGAGGCAGGGGAAGAAGATCCGATCATTGCCCATTGGAAAGAGGATGCGGATCAGGGGACGAAGCATTCCGAGCCTATACAGGTACACTACAGCAGGGCTGGCGGAGATAAAAAGGAGAAGGAAGAGCCCGTTCCAATCCCCGATAATATGGAAGCGTTCATCCTGAAGCTGGAGCAGGAGGTCGGATATAAGAAAAGCTTCGATGTTGTCGTAAGGGAGATGACATTCGGCGGCAAGCGCACCGCGCTGTTCTTCATGAACGGGTTTGCCAAGGATGAGGTGCTGACGGATATTCTGACCCGGCTAACTTATCTCGACCCCAGTGATCTGTCCTCCTTCGCCCTGGAGTCGTTCTTTCATCATTATGTGCCAGGCATTCAAGTAGAACGTCAAGGCGATTGGAACAAAATGATGACTAATGTGCTTTCGGGAGGAAGCGCGCTGTATATGGATGGGGAGACCGAACTGCTCCTTATCGATGCCAAGAACTTTCCGGCGCGCGGGCCAGAGGAGCCATCGCTGGAGCGTGTCGTTCGCGGCAGCCGCGACGGCTTCGTAGAGACGATGCTGGTCAACGTCACGCTCGTTCGCAGGCGGCTGCGCGACAAGCAGCTGCGCTATGAGGTGCTGCAGGTTGGGGAGCGGACACATACAGATGTGTGTATCGCCTATATCGACGATATAGTGGACAAGGATCTGCTGGAATCCATTCGCGACAAAATAAAATCGGTCAAGCTGGACGGACTGCCGCTCGCCGACAAACAGCTGGAAGAAGCGACCGTGAAGCGGGGGTGGAACCCCTTTCCGCTCGTCCGCTATTCGGAGAGGCCCGATGTTGTGGCGGTTCATCTCATGGAAGGGCATGTGGCCGTCTTCGTCGATACAACACCGAGCGTCATGATTTTGCCGACGACCTACTTTGATCTGATCCAGCATGCGGAGGAGAATCGCCAGACGCCGTTTATCGGCACCTATCTTCGCTGGGTCCGGTTTATGGGCATCTTCGCTTCGCTGTTTCTGCTTCCGATGTGGTTTCTGTTCACGATTCAGCCCGCGCTCAAGCCTGCTGCGCTGGATTTCATCGGCTTGCAGAAAGCCGGTCAGCTGCCGCTTGTGGCACAGTTTCTAATTGCAGAGCTAGGGGTTGATTTGCTCCGGATGGCGTCTGTACATACACCGACCCCGCTTGCGACGGCAATGTCCTTGATCGCAGCCATTCTGATCGGAGACATCGCGGTCAAGACGGGTGTATTCGTCAATGAGGTCATCCTGTACATGTCTGTAGCTGCCATCGGCATGTTCGCGACCCCAAGCTATGAGCTTGGCCTGGCGAACCGGATCGTCCGGCTGGTGCTAATTGTGGCCGTAGCCTCGTTCAAGGTACCGGGCTTCATGCTGGCGACCACCGCCATTTTTATCATCCTGGTTATGGAGCGGTCTTTCAATCGTCCCTACATGTGGCCGCTTATTCCATTCGACCTGAAGGGGCTGTGGAACATTATATTCAGACAGCCGGTTCTGTATAATAGAACACGTCCCAACAACCTCAAGCCGCAGCAGCGGGATAAGATGCCTGACCGCGCCAAAAAGTAATCATTCGCAAAAAATGCAAAGGAATTGCGAAAATATCCATTTCGGCAAAGGGATGAATAAGGTATACTGATGTTAATTGATACAAATCAAAATCAATGGGAATAATTGGACAGCGGAGGGGAAACAATGTATTTTCACGGTACTAGCAAAATCAATGTAAAAGGTCATTTAGAGATCGGCGGCTGCGATGTCGCAGATTTGGCAGAACAGTTTGGAACGCCGCTTTATATTGTTGACGAGGCGCTTGTGCGTCAGCGCGCGCGCGAATATGTGGAGTCGTTCCGCGCATCGGGCCTGAAATTCCAGGTTGCCTATGCGAGCAAAGCATTCAGTGTAATGGCTATGTGTGCCATTGCCGAGCAAGAAGATCTGTCGCTGGACGTCGTCTCTGACGGCGAGCTCTACACGGCGATGAAGGCAGGATTCCCGGCGCAGCGCATTCACTTCCATGGCAACAACAAGACGCCGGATGAGATCAACATGGCGCTTGACGCGAATATCGGCTGCTTCGTAGTGGACAACTTCAACGAGCTGCAGCTGCTTAATGCGCTTGCAGGCGACAAGGGCAAGAAGGTTAAGATTCTGCTTCGGATTACGCCGGGTGTTGAAGCACATACGCATGAATATATTTCAACGGGACAAACCGATTCCAAATTCGGCTTCGACCTGGGCAACGGTTCGGCATATACGGCGATCAAGGAAGCCGATGGGCTCCCTAACCTGGAGCTGCTGGGCGTTCACTCCCATATCGGCTCGCAAATTTTCGAGGTGGAAGGCTTCCAGATGGCGGTAGATAAAGTAGCGGGCTTCGCGGTCAAAGTGCGTGATGAGCTCGGCATTATGTTCAGCGTTATCAACCTTGGTGGCGGCTTCGGCATCCGTTACATCGAAGGGGATACGCCGCTTCCGATCTCGCAGTATGTCAAGGCGATCACCGATTCCATCAAAACCAACTTCTCCAATGCCGGCTACACGCTGCCTGAGATTTGGGTTGAGCCGGGCCGCAGCATGGTTGGCGATGCGGGTACGACGCTGTATACAGTTGGGACAAGCAAAGACATTCCAGGCGTGCGCAAATATATTGCCGTTGACGGCGGCATGACCGACAATCCCCGTCCTGCGCTGTACGAGTCCAAGTACGAGGCGATTCTCGCCAACCGTGCGAATGAAGCGGCAGAAGAGACCGTCTCCGTAGCGGGCAAATGCTGCGAGAGCGGCGACATGCTGATCTGGGATTTGGAGCTGCCTAAAGCGAAGACGGGAGATTTGCTGGCCGTATTCTGCACAGGCGCATACAACTATGCAATGGCAAGCAACTACAACCGGATTCGTCGTCCGGCGGTAGTCTTCGTCAAGGATGGTCAAGCGGATCTGGCAGTCAAGCGCGAGTCGCTGGACAATATTATCGGCAATGACGTAATCCCTGCAAGAATGAAGCAAGCAAGCACCGTTCAACAATAGAAATGAACAAACAGGCCGCTGCGCAGGGGAATGTTCAACGATGGAAATGAACAAGCAGGTTGCTGCACAAGAGAATGTTCAACGATGGAAATGAACAAGCAGGCCGCTGCACAAGGGAATGTTCTTACGATCGCTGTTGTTCCCGGAATTCTTGAATTGTATCCGTTCATGTGGAATTCCAGGAACAAAGGCGAGCGCTGACGCTTCTCCAGAATCATTCCCCCTGCTCCGCTCTGTTGTTCTTGCAATCGTTCAACTTATAATAAGGAGGGGCAAACAAGACGGACAAAGCAACCTGTCCGTCCCAGCAAGCCCCGAATTCTGTTGTGATCAAAGACCCACTCACAAAACCATATAAAGCCAAAAGCACACCAAGCTCAAAAACAAACACAAGCTCAAACACAATCATCTAAAGCCAAATACACAACCAAGCTCCGCCCCAACAACCCAAGTCACACACTTCCCTTGCACTGATGTGTACGGGAAGTGTGTGTGTGTGCAGTGCATCGAAAGAGAGCTTTATGGCGGGAGCCATAAAGCGGGTGCAGGTGGATGGTGGGGGAGAGAAGGGTAAGAGTGGAAGGTGGCAGCAGGAAGGTTTTAAAGAGGCTGATAGTGGGTGAAGAGGCGTAGAGGTGGAGCGTGTCCACGGAAGTGGACGAAAGCGGGTTGCGGCACCATAGTGGGGACGAAGACGGCCTCGTGGCAGGTACGGTGGGGCCGGGGTCCAGGGGAGGGAGCCCCTGGGGTCCCCCTTTCCAAGGGGGATTTAGGGGGATTAAACCAAATTGGGAGGACAACAAACAATGGCAAAACAAGCGAAAATTACAATGGCAAACGGCGGAGAAGTAGTAATTGACCTATTCGATCAAGACGCACCGAACACGGTTGCAAATTTTGAGAAACTGGCGAACTCTGGTTTCTACAATGGCTTGACATTCCACCGCGTTATTCCGGGCTTCGTCGCACAGGGCGGCTGTCCGAACGGTGTCGGCAACGGTGGGCCGGGATACAATATCAACTGTGAGATCAACCCGAACAAGCATGAGCGCGGTACGCTCGCAATGGCGCATGCCGGCCGCAATACAGGAGGCAGCCAATTCTACATCTGCTATCAGCCGCAGCCGCATCTCGATGGCGGACACACCGTATTCGGCAAAGTGGCGAAAGGCATGGAGCATGTTGATGCATTCCAGGGCCGCGACAAAATGGAAAAGGTCGAAGTTGTAGACGTATAGGACGTCAGCCTGAATAAGCCTTGACTCGTATAGGGGCTTTCCAGAAAGTCCTTTTGGAAGTCTCAGCTCCCACTTTAAGCAGCTGTACGACGTGGAATGCCTGCGATCTTGGGATTGTTGATGTATTTCCTCGCCAGAGGACGATCCGTCATTCAAACGCCGAGACAAGCGAGATGCGAGGAGGCAAACATGCGAAACGGCAGTTTTGTTCTCGTTTCTGACCCGATGAAGGTAAAATGCCTGCCAGAGTGCATGTATTTTACCTTTATTTCCTTTTAACGGCCGATTTTTTCTCACATTCATGCATCATTGCAGGAATTTTATCATTATGGCGTCTTTTAACCGAAATTCATGCACATTCGCAGGCTTTTTACTCCGTCACTCTGCCTTCGAACCACTTGGAGAAGGGGTGACCGAGAAAGTGGTCTGATGATTTCAGAGTCCCCACTATAGGAATGAAATAGATGCTTCCGGCCCCACTTTTTTAGCCTTTTAGTGGTTTTGGAGGCATCTTCTCCTATCAATTGGGAATGACTCTTTGGATATTGGACTTTCTGGACAGTCCTTATTTGCTGTTTCATAATCGGACTGATCGTGTTATAGAGGTATATCAGGAAAGGAGGGGGCATGATGACGCCTCAAACTTACTATGTATCGATAACATCGGGTACGATTGAGATGAAGCCTTCGCGCACGGATCAGCTGTCCATTCAAGCAACCGAGGAGGAGCTTACGATACTTCAGCGGAAGCTGCAGCAGGAGGAGAAGATTACGGAATCGACCTCCCTTCGCGCAGCAATTCCTTTCAAATCCGCTGAGCGGGACCCGGCCCAGGAGAAATTCAGCGATGACCTGCTTGACCTCTATGCGTATATTTACAGGCTCGGTACACCCAGGACGAGGGAGCATATCGAATCGATGAATATTTTGCCTAAGCTGACCAATCAGAACAGCCACTATCCGGGCTATAATTAGCGGTTATGAGCGATTGCGGGGAGCAGTCTCTGAGCAGAGGGCTGCTCTCTTTCGGCTTCCGACAAAAATAATCGATGAAAATAGATTGCATTTTTCATTCTGAAGTGGTAACATTTCTTCAAAGTATTTGCGGTTTCCTTCGGGGTAGGGTGAAATTCCCAACCGGCGGTGATCAGAGCAGCGTACACGACTCGTCCAACGATTACGTGTTCGTCGTTCTGTCAGTCCGTGACCCGATTCGCAGCTTCTGATCGTCTAACGGTGAAGCAATGGCGAAGCGGTGGACCTGGTGCAATTCCGGGACCGACAGTAAAGTCTGGATGGGAGAAGGAGACGTTTGCGAATTCCATTTTTTCTATTCGCTCACTTTGTATATTTTTTCACAAAGTATGAGGGCTTGTTTAAATGTGTCTTCCATTACGTCCTTTACATTCCCATCACTCCGTTGGCTGCCTGCCATAGGGGTGATTTTTGTTTGTTTACTGGTCTTATTGAAGAGATAGGTACACTGTCACGCTCCTACAAGCAAGGGGAGGCCATGCTGCTGACGATCAAAGCATCCCGCGTGCTGGAGGATGCGGCAATCGGGGACAGCATTGCAGTTAATGGCGTATGCTTGACCGTAGTAGAGCTTAACGGCACCTCCTTCACGGTGGATGTTATGCCGCAAACCTTCCGCCATACGAATATAAAGGATATTCGCCCTGGCGAGACGCTCAACCTTGAGCGGGCGATGAAGGCCGGAGGACGCTTTGGCGGCCACATCGTTCAAGGCCATGCCGATGGAACAGGTGCCATCGTAACGCGGACGCCGGATGCGAATGCGGTAGTGTTTACGATCAGACCGCATGATCCTGCTTTATTAAGATATATCATTCCTCAAGGCTCCATCACACTGGATGGTATAAGTCTTACGGTTGTGTCTGCAGATCAAGCGACTTTCACGGTTTCGATTATTCCGCACACCTTGCGGGAGACGGCGCTGCAGTTCAAAGGGGCAGGCGGTGTCATCAACATTGAATGTGATGTATTAGGCAAGTATGTGGATCATCTGCTCCATTACAAGGGCGGCGGGCCGGCAGGCGGAGAGAGCGATTCCGGATCCAGGCAAGGAAGCCGCGGTGGCGGAATAACGGCATCTTTTTTGGCGGATAACGGATTCATGTAATTAACCAGACTTGCAGGAAAGGTGGTCAACCCTATGCATGACGATCAACAACAAGTAAATCCGAACGAGATTGATGCCGGGAGCTTTGATGCGATTGAAGAGGCAATCTATGATTTGATTCTCGGCAAACCGATCATCGTCGTGGATGATGAGGACCGCGAGAATGAAGGTGATCTGATCGCATTGGCGGACAAGTCAACACCGGAAGTCATTAATTTCATGATTACTGAGGCTCGCGGTCTGGTCTGTGTGCCGATTACCCCTGAGAGGGCGGAAGAGCTGGAGCTTCCTCCGATGGTAACCCATAATACGGATTATCACGGCACAGCCTTTACGGTGTCCGTCGATTATATCTCCACTTCCACCGGAATCTCGGCGCATGAACGGTCGGAGACGGTCAAGGCGCTAATCAATCCGAATACGAAGGCGGCGGACTTCCGGCGGCCGGGGCATATTTTTCCGCTTATCTCCAAGAAGGGCGGCGTTCTGCGCCGGGCGGGACATACGGAAGCAGCGATTGATCTGGCCCGCATGTGCGGCTCCGCTCCTGCAGCGGTTATCTGCGAAATAATTAAAGAAGACGGCTCAATGGCAAGAATGCCCGACTTGATCGAATTTAAGAACAAGCACAAGCTGAAACTAATTACGATCCAGAATTTGATCCACTACCGCAATGAGAAAGAAAAGCTGGTGGAGCGCGCGGTCGATGTGAAGATGCCGACAGATTTCGGTATTTTCCGCGCTATCGCTTACACGAATGAGGTGGACAGCAAGGAGCATGTCGCGCTGGTCAAGGGCCAGCTGGACCCTGACCGTCCGACGCTTGTCCGTGTCCATTCGGAATGTCTGACCGGCGATGTATTCCACTCCCACCGCTGTGATTGCGGGCCGCAGCTGGCTGCTGCTCTCAAGCAGATTGATGAGGAAGGAAGCGGCGTGCTGCTCTATATGCGGCAGGAGGGGCGCGGTATCGGCCTGATTAATAAATTGAAGGCTTATGCACTGCAGGAGCAGGGATTCGACACGGTGGACGCGAATATTAAACTAGGCTTTGCTCCTGATCTGCGCGATTACGGGATCGGCGCTCAAATTCTCAAGGATCTCGGCGTTCGCAAGATGCGCCTTCTGACCAATAATCCCCGGAAGATCCGGGGCCTTGAGGGCTACGGCATCGAGGTTGTGGAGCGGGTTCCCCTGCAAATGGAAGAGAATGAGGACAATACGAATTACCTGCATACCAAACAATCCAAACTCGGACATATGCTCCGTTTTGACGATACTATTGAAAAAGTGGAAGGATGATCAATCATATGGCACATCAAGTATTCGAAGGTCACCTGATTTCGCAAGGTTTGCGTTATGGAGTCATCGTTGGACGATTCAATGAATTTATTTCGAGCAAGCTGCTGGGCGGTGCGCTGGACGCATTCAAGCGCCATGGCGCAGATGATGCAGAGGTGGATATTGCATGGGTGCCAGGTGCATTCGAAATTCCGTTGATCGCACTCAAGATGGCGGAGAGTGGCAAATACGATGCGGTCATTACTTTGGGCGCAGTAATCAGAGGGTCAACACCGCATTTTGACTATGTATGCAGCGAAGCGGCTAAGGGCGTGGCGGCTGCCAGCCTCAAGACAGGCGTGCCGGTTGTATTCGGCGTACTGACGACGGATTCCATCGAGCAAGCGGTAGAGCGTGCAGGCACGAAGGCAGGCAACAAGGGCTGGGAAGCTGCAGTTACCGCTATCGAGATGGCGAACCTGACCAAAACGCTGCTGAGCTAATATTTTATGAAGTTGTTAGAATAGACAAAGATGATATCAGTTGCACAGACAACCGGTCATTCCCACCAAGGGAATGCCGGTTGTCTGCATGACGTTTAGGAGGCAGCACCATGGCGGTGACATACAAACTGGAGTCGTTCGAAGGCCCGCTCGATCTGCTTCTGCACTTGATCGACAAAGCGGAAATCGACATTCATGAAATATCCATAAGTGAAGTGACGGATCAATATATGGAATATTTGAATGCGATGCAGGAGCTGGAGCTTGAGGTTACGAGCGAATTTCTTGTCATGGCGGCGACTCTCTTATCCATTAAAAGCAAGCAACTCTTGCCTAAGCCTCCGGTCATCGAGGATGATTACGAGCTGTGGGAGGACGACGGCCTTGATCCGCGCGACGAGCTGATTGCCAAGCTGATTGAATACCGGAAATACAAGCAAATCGCGGAACAGCTTCGGGAACAGGAATTTGAACGCAGCCTTGTCTTTACGAAGGAGCCGGAGGATTTAACGCCTTATATGAAGGCAGTACCGGTTAACCCCGTCAAGGGGCTGCATGTGGGCGATCTCGTCAAAGCGTTCCAGAAGGCGCTGCGCAGAGCCACGCGCCGCAATATAGTCGCGACGATTCACCGGGACGAAATATCGGTTAAGGACCGGATCAATGACATTATCGTCGTATTAAGGGACTATGAAACGGTTCGTTTCTCGAAGCTGATTCGTGAAGATATGAGCAGGCATGAGATCGTTGTAACGTTTCTGGCGCTGCTGGAGCTGATGAAGATGAAGCATATTCGCTGTTATCAGCATCAATTGTTCGAGGACATTGTGATACACAGGAGAGGAGAAGCGGCTGAAGATGGACTACTCGAAGTTGAAGTCGATTATTGAAGGCCTGCTTTTCATGGCAGGAGACGAAGGGCTAAGCGCCAAGCAATTATCCGATATATTAGAGCTCGACGCTGCGGTTGCGGCGGACATTACGAATGATCTGATGAAGGAGTTCAAGCGCAAGGGACGAGGTATTCAGGTGACGCTTGTTGCAGGCTGCTTTCGATTAACGACGAATCCTAAGCACGCGGCTTATTTTGAACGAATGGCTTATACACCGACACGCTCGAGCCTCTCTCAAGCGGCTTTGGAGACGCTGTCGATTGTCGCCTACCGGCAGCCGATCACACGGGTTGAAATTGAAGAGATACGGGGAGTCAAGAGCGAACGCCCAATCTATACGCTTGTTACGAAGGATTTGATCGAAGAGGTGGGCCGCGCGGAAGCTATCGGCAGACCGATCCTGTACGGCACGACGAAGTCGTTCCTTGATTATTTTGGACTGGCCGGCTTGGATGCGCTTCCCGAACCGACAGCAGTTGATGATGATTCGCTTGACGACCAGACCCAGCTCTTATTCGAGAAGCTGGAGGGCCGCCAGCTGACATTGGAGGAAATGCCGCTGGGAGATTTGCCGCCGCTGGATGAGCTGCTGTCCGAGGAGTTCGATACCGTGGAACCGGAGGCGGAAGAATTAGGGACAGAAGAATGGGATGGGGAAGAACTGGATACGGAAGAGCTGGAGAAGGAGCTGTTCGACAGGGAAGCGCAGTCTTCCGATGAAAACGAGTAAGATGATGAATGAGATTTGTCCATGAGGTCATACTATATTCGAGCCAATTATAGGGAAACGGGGGATTAGCGCCCATGCTGGGTTACCCGCTCGGATGGTTGATTGGGGCAGTTCTCTTTTTTTTGCTTATTTTCGCCGCTGCGATGTCCTCGGTCGTCATTCACGGCAACGCAAGGCGAATCGGTGACAATGATCACGCCGAGCTGCAAATAAAAGCGCTGCTTGGACTTGTTAATTATCATTGGGAGCTGCCGATCATGCGGGTCAAAGGATTCGAGATGGAGCTGAAGCGCGAGGTTACGGAAGAGAATATGGGCGGGAAGCATAGCGGATCGTCATTAACCAACCTCAATCCGGAGAAAATAATGCAATCGATTGAGAAAGCTCAGATGCTGCTTAAACATACGGATAATTTGCTGGGCTGGGTTAGAACGATGCTGAGCCACGTGAAGCTGGTTGACTGGCAGTGGCGAACGGCAGTAGGTACAGGAGATGCGATGTGGACGGCTATGGCGACAGGAATGGTCTGGTCGGTGAAAACAACGGCGATAGGCGTGCTGTCGCAATTGGTCCGTTTGCAGGCGCAGCCTGAGATCGCTGTAGACCCGAATTTTGAACGGGCGCAGTTCTCTACAGACGGGCAATTCACGGCGAAGATCAGGTTCGGCTATGCGATCTATGCCGGAATTGTGCTGATGCGGCGGGTAAAAAAGGTTCATGGCACGGAGAAAGGGCTGCTGGGCTGGCAAAAAATCCTGCTGAAGGCGTAAGGCACATAATGAATCTTAGCCAAGGGAAAGCTAGGTATTGCAACTTGCACTGACTTTATGAGGTGAGTACCCGAAGGAGGAGGAAAGAAAGTGAACAATCATCCGATTCAAGGCTTGATGCAGACAGCCATGGAAAATATTAAAGAAATGGTCGATGTGAACACGATTGTCGGCGATCCCGTCCAAACGCCGGACGGCAGTGTCATTATGCCGATCTCCAAGGTAGGATTCGGTTTCGTAGCAGGCGGAAGTGATATCCGGTTCGACAACAGCCAGCAAACGGAGAGCACATCGGCAAAGTCCGGCGATGCCCACAATGCTTCGGTGGCACTGCCATTCGGCGGCGGCAGCGGCGGCGGTGTCTCCATTACGCCGATTGCCTTTCTTGTTGTCGGGACGCAGGGTGTGAAAATTGTACCGCTTGACGGTCAGACGCATCTGATGGAGAAGGTTATCGATTCTGCGCCGCAGGTGTTCGACAAGATTCAAAGCATGTTCAAAAGCAGCAGTCAATCCCAGACAGGGAATGATGTTTCTGTGCTGATCGAAACGCCGGAGTCGAACCTGGTGTAGAGACGTAAAGGCCATGTTCTATCCTGCAAGGCTGTATCCATCGCCATCCCAATGGCGGTCGGGTGCAGCCTTTATTCTGTTGCGGCTCATGTTGCCCCATACGGTCAATACCGGCAATGATCATAGGGACATATGAATGTCACAGGGTTCATATACTTGTACAAGACCTGAAGTCGGATCACAACCGGCAGTCGGCAAGCCGATTGAAGCTTATTCCAATGTTAGAGGAGGAAATGTATGAGGCTCGTTCGTATGACCATAGGTCTCATGGGGGTATTCGTATTAGCGTGGAGCATCATACCATGGGACCGAGCTGCGTCCGTCCATGCTGAACCTGAGCCGATCTCCACACATGCCAAAGCGGCCGCGCTCATCGATGTGGAGTCCGGCAGGCTGTTGTATAGCGATGAAGGCGACAAGCAGATGAAGATCGCCAGTCTGACCAAAATAATGACTGCTATCGTAGCGATTGAGCATGGCAAGCTGTCCGACAAGGTGAAGACAAGCAAGCGCGCGGCCGGCAAGGAGGGCTCCTCGATCTACCTGAAGCTGGGCGAGGAGATGAGTCTGCACAATATGCTGTACGGATTGATGCTCCGCTCCGGCAATGATGCGGCAACCGCAATCGCCGAGCATGTCGGCGGCTCGGAGGAAGGATTCGTCCATCTCATGAATGAGAAGGCTCGCATGCTCGGGCTTGAAAATTCACAATTCAAGAATCCCCATGGGCTGGATGCCGAAGGGCATTATTCGTCTGCGAACGATCTGGCCAAGCTGACGGCCTACGCGCTGCGCAACCGGATTTTCAAAGAAATCGTCAAGACGAAAATAAAAACAGCGCCGAATCCGAACGAAGAATGGGACTATAAGTGGAAAAATAAAAACAAGATGCTCACGATGTTCGAAGGAGCCGATGGCGTAAAGACCGGCTTCACCAAGCAGGCCTTCCGCTGTCTGGTCAGCTCGGCGACCCGCAACAATCAACAATTGGCTGTCGTGACACTGAATGACGGCGATGATTGGGTCGATCACCAGAAGCTGCTTAATTGGGGCTTCGCCCATTATCCGCTTGACGAAGTGGCGCATAAAGGCCAACCGGTTAATGGCTATCCGCTCGCGGTCGGCCGAACGCTTCAATATCCGTTCGCAGAGGGCGAGAGGGAGCAGCTTCGTTCCAAGATGGTACTCCTTCCGGTAAAATCTACTGCTTATGCGCTGGGAGAGCGGGGCACGATCAATTGGTATATCGGTGATGCGAAGATCGGCTCTACACCTGTCTATGAACCCCAGGGCGCTCGTATCAAGCTGCCGGATCGGGAGGCTTGGTCGACCTCGTTGACGTCGCATCCGTTATCCGCCAAGCCCTGGCTGACCTCCTTCTGGGGAGCGTTGAAGTTTGTGCTGGGGACGCTGTTCGGAGGGGAGGCGGCAAGATGGTGAATTGGATCTGGTTGTTCTTCATCGTTGCAAGCTTCATCGCTGCAGCCGTTACCGGGAGGATGGAGGCGCTGACTGAAGCGGCATTCGATGGTGCGAAGAGCGGGGTTACGGTCAGCTTCGGCCTGATTAGCGTCATGGTGTTCTGGCTCGGACTGATGCGCATTGCCGAGGATGCGCGGCTGCTGGATAGAATGGCCGTTCTGCTGCAGCCTGTCGTGCGGTTTCTGTTCCCGGATGTGCCGCGCAACCATCCTGCGCTTGGCTATATTATGAGCAACATGAGCGCGAACATTCTGGGGCTTGGCAATGCAGCTACTCCTATGGGTATCAAAGCGATGCAGGAGCTGCAGAAGCTTAACCCTGACAAAGAAACAGCATCGGCGGCAATGTGCACACTGCTGGCGCTTAATACTTCGAGCATTACGCTCGTGCCAACTACGCTGATTGCGATTCGGATGACATACAGCTCCGCCCATCCTGCCGAGATTGTCGGTACGACGCTGGCTGCGACACTAATCGCAACAGCAGCTGCAATAGCGGCTGACCGCTGGTACAGGCATCGCTCCGGCAAGCCTCCGCAATGGAAGGACATCGGCGGGGGCTCCGGCGGGGCAGGTGCAAGCGGCAAGCATGGGGGCGCGGGAGGTTATGCGGCAATAGCGAACAATACGCCGGGCAGCGGGAAGGGTGAGGCCGTTGTATGAATGGATAACGGCAGTATCTTCATGGATCATCCCCTTTATGATTGTGCTGATTCCTCTGTACGCCGCATTCCGCAAAGTGCCTGTATACGAAACATTCCTCAGCGGCGCCCAGGAAGGCTTCGGGACAGCGATCAATATTATTCCCCATCTTGTAGGGATGATGGTGGCGATCAGCATGTTCCGCGCTTCTGGCGCAATGGACATGCTGGCCTCCCTGTTCGAGCCGCTTTTTCATTGGCTCCATATTCCTGCCGAGGTTCTGCCGCTTGGCATGCTGAGGCCGCTTACCGGAGCAGGCTCGCTTGCCTTCACGACCGAGCTGATCAAGACGTATGGCCCGGATTCTATGATCGGCCGGATCGCCTCCACTATACAGGGCAGCACGGATACGACGCTGTATGTGTTAACTGTATACTTCGGCGCAGTAGGAATCAGGCGCAGCCGCTACGCGCTGAAAGTCGGGCTGTTCTCGGATATGGTAGGCTTTGCTGCAGCGATTATGATTTGTTTATTGGTATTTGGATGATTTGGAAGCCTGTTGGGTGGGAAGGCCTGAGGAAGGTCCCCGCTTCGACAGGCTTCTTCATGTGGAACTTCCCTTTGCTGCCGCTTTTAGGGTATGATGAAGGGTGAGGTGAAAGCATTGGAACGTTTACAGAAAATATTGGCGCAGGCGGGTGTCGCATCACGCCGCAAATGCGAGGAACTTATTACTTCCGGACAAGTTCAAGTCAATGGCGAGGTCGTAACAACGCTGGGCGTGAAGGCTGATCCAGCTGCCGACGTCATTACAGTGAAGGGCAAGCCGATCAAGAGCGAGAGCAAGCTCTATGTGATGCTGAATAAACCGAAAGGTGTCATTACGAGCGCCAGCGATCCGCAGGGCCGCAAGATCGTGTCGGACTTCCTGCATGGGATTAAGGAAAGGCTCTACCCGGTCGGCCGCCTGGATTATGATACGGAAGGCCTGCTGCTGCTTACGAATGACGGCGAATTCGCTAACCTGCTTACCCATCCAAGCCATCATGTGCCCAAGACGTACCTGGCGACAGTCAAGGGCGTGCCCCACGGCACAGAGCTGGAGAAGCTGCAGAAGGGAATCAAGCTGAAGGACGGCATGACTGCCCCTGCGGAAGTAGAATATCAGGATGTGGATCCCGACAAGAAACAGGCGACGATCAGCATTACGATCTATGAGGGGCGCAATCGCCAAGTGCGGAGAATGTTCGAGGCGATATCGCATCCGGTCATCCGGTTGAAGCGCGTCAGATTCGGCGAGCTGCACTTGGAGAATCTGCAGCGCGGCAAGTTCCGTCATTTGACGCCCAAAGAGGTAAAGGAGCTGCTGGACAAGGCGCTCAAGACACATAAAATTCAAAAATAACACGTGGCGGCGAGCTTTAATGCCGCCCGATTTTCGTTATAATGATACTATTCACGGTGCAGCGACAAAAGGGGCGGTGACGATAAACCGGTGAAAAAGAACCGCAGAACCATTCAAATTATTATTCTGCTTGGCGTCGTGTTACTGGGCGGCTATGCGATAGGCAATGCATTGTTCTCATCCAATGACAGCCTGCCGCAGAAGGGAGATACCCCGCCGGATTTTGCCTTGCTTGGCCTTGACGGCAAGACACACAGGCTTGCCGACTACAAAGGAAAGGCGCTAATCATCAACTTCTGGGGAACTTTCTGTCCGGGCTGCGTGTATGAAACACCTGATCTGCAGCGCCAATATGCGAAGCATAAGGACAAGCCCTTTGAGATCGTAGGCATTAATTTGGGTGAAGATGAGTTTACAGTCAACAATTTTGTTAAGCAGTACGATGTGAGCTACACAATCCTGTTTGATAATAATCGAAACGTGGAACGCAAGTATGGCCTGAGGTCGTATCCAACGACGTTTTTTGTTAGACCGGATGGCACGATAATGGACATTTTCGTCGGACCTATGACGGAGAAGGACATCGATGAGCGCGTCACAGAGCTGCTGCAGTCCTAGTCGAAGGAGGTCTATTCTACTTTGCTGTCTTTTCAGAATACGAAATGCGAATGCGGCCACCAGAACCCGATCGGCACTGTGCTGTGCGAGAACTGCGGCAAGCCGCTGGAGGAAGCGGAAGAAGCCGGTAAGGATACCCCGCTCGAAATGCGTTATGATGGCATTGCCCGCCGCTCGCAGAAGAGCAATCCGGGCATTATCGACCGGGTATGGAATTTCTTCTCATCGGTCAAAATAGCGGTTCGTCTAATCGTTATCACATTGCTTGCTGCTATAGTCGGTACGATATTTACGCAGGAGAATGCCTTTGTCTCCTTTGATCCTTCCACCTACTATGAAGAGAAGTACGGCTGGATCGGCAAAGTCTATTACGAGCTTGGCTTGTCCAATACCTATGAATCCTGGTGGTTCATCGGTCTTCTTGTCATGATCGGAACTTCGCTTGTTATATGCAGTCTTGACCGGGTGCTGCCTCTTTATCGGGCGCTTAGCAAACAGCAGGTGCGCAAGCATGGAGAATTTCTATCCAGACAGAAAACGGTCTATACTGCTGATATAAAGGGTGATGAGGCAGCATGGATCGGAGGGCTGGCAGAGCAGTTGAAGCGCAAACGCTACCGGGTGAAGACGGATGGTACGGCCTTGCTTGCGGAGAAGAACCGCTTCAGCCGCTGGGGCCCTTATATCAACCATATCGGCCTGATTATATTTCTGCTGGCTGTGCTGCTTCGCTCTATTCCGGGCTGGTCGATGGATAATTATATATCGGTGCCTGAAGGCGAGGTTGTGCAAATTCCCGACACCTCCTATTACTTGAAGAATGAGAAGTTTACCGTTGATTACTACACGGATGAAGAGCTTCCAGAAGGGCTCAAAGGAACAGCGCGCGCCAAGCTGTACGAAACAAAGGCTGTCCTGTACGAATGCACAGCGAATTGCGATGATCCATCCGTCCAGCCAGAGCTGGAAGAGGTGAAGCGCCATAATATCATTGTGAATGATCCGCTTTCCTATAAGGGGCTCAAGGCTTATCAGTTCGGCTTTGATGATACGCCCAGGCTTAAGGCAGTCAATCCCGTGCTGATAGATAAAGAGTCTGGCAAGACATACGGCCCCTTCGAGCTGGATATGCGCAATCCCAAGCTGATCTATACGCTGGGGGATTATACGCTTGAGCTTAGACAGAAGTATATGGATTTTACGCTGGATTCCTCCGGCAATCCGACGACCAAGTCGCGCGAACCGAATGCGCCCGCATTTATTTTTCTGCTGAAAGGCGCGGATTTGCCGGCCGAGGGCGTTCCCTACATGTATTTCCCTAAGCAAAATGACAAAGAACGGTTCAGCCAGGATACCATCAACGGCGAGACTGGAAAGCGCTTTGAGATTAAAGTTCCGTCAATGGAAGGTGTAGCCTTCACTGGTGCGATTACTTCGCTCAACGTTCGGACTGACTATGCGATGCCTTATATTTGGGTAGGCGCAGGCATCTTTATGTTCGGAGTTCTGATCGGAACTTATTGGCAGCACCGCCGTATCTGGCTTCGCATAGACGAGGGACGTCTACTGCTGGGCGCACATACGAACAAGAACAATTACGGCATGCGTGCCGACGTCGCATCCGCTCTGCGCGGAATCGGCATCGACATAGAGCCCAAGTCGCTCGATAACGGAGGGAACAAATCGTGAGTTTGCTTGATTTCAGCAGCGACGCCTTTCTAGTCGCCTTCTTTCTATACTGCTTTGGATTTCTGTTCTATGCGGTTGCTGTAGCAGGCCGCAATTGGAGCAACCGCAAGCCGGAGGATCATCTCCGGCGCTGGGGGCGCATTGCCTTTATCGTCTCTGTGCTGGGATTCGCCGCACATCTGACGTTCTTCATTACCCGCTGGATTGGCGGGGGACATATCCCGACCAGCAACATGTATGAGTTTATGATGTTTCTGGCGATGGCGATTATGTTCGCTTTTGTCGTCGTTTATGCGATTTACCGGAAGCCGCTGCTTGGCATGTTCACACTTCCGCTGACGGTCATTATCGTCGCTTATGCGTCGGTATTCCCACAGGAGGTTCAGCCGCTTATACCAGCGCTTAATTCCTACTGGCTCCGCATTCATGTTACGACAGCAGCGCTTGGTGAAGCATTCTTCGCGGTTGGCTTTGCGGCTGGCCTGATGTATTTGCTTCGCACTGTTGATTTCAAGAAAACCGATGCCCAATCTCGGCGCGACCAGCGCTGGGTCGAATTTACCCTTTATGTGATCGTCATTATTGTAGCGTTCATCGGTACTGTATTCGCCTTTCGCGGCGTTGACTACAAGGCATCCTTCATTCAGGAGATTGTGTCGATTGACAGCAAAGGGATTGAGAGTACAACTACGGAGACGGTTGAATATTCCATGCCGCCGATCTTCAAGCCCTACAACAGCCAGAATATCGAGGTGCAATCTTTCCTTGGCATGAAGGAGCCGCTATTCGAGACACCGTCATGGATGCATGGCGTCAATGCGGCACGCAAGCTGAACACTATTGTATGGTCCATTCTGACGGGCTCGATCTTGTACGGAATCCTTCGTCTGGCGCTTCGCAGACGTCTTGGAGCGGCGATCAACCCGCTCATGGACGGCATTGACGAGGAAGATCTGGATGAAATCAGCTACCGCGCCATTGCCATCGGGTATCCGATCTTTACACTCGGCGCATTAATATTTGCTATGATCTGGGCGTACATCGCATGGTCCCGCTTCTGGGGCTGGGACCCTAAGGAAGTATGGGCGCTTATAACCTGGCTGTACTACACCGCCTATCTGCATCTGCGCCTGTCACGCGGTTGGCATGGAAAGAAGTCCGCATGGCTTGCCGTTATCGGCTTTGTAGTTGTCATGTTCACGCTCATTGGCGTTAATCTCGTTCTGGTCGGCCTTCATTCTTATGCCGGTGTTTAATGAGACACGAATTAATGGATGGAGAGGAGTCTGATCCGCATGTCTGAACAATTGCACCGTATTCTGGTCGTGGATGACGAAGAAAGAATCCGCAGGCTGTTGAAGATGTATTTGGAGAAGGAAGGCTATGAGATCGAGGAGGCGGAGGATGGCGAGACAGCGCTGCGCCTTGCAACAAGCAGCGATTTCGACCTCATTCTGCTTGATGTTATGCTTCCTGGAATCGATGGCATCGAGGTATGTACAAGGTTGCGCCAGGTTAAGGCTACACCTGTTATTATGCTTACTGCCAAGGGCGAGGAGATGAACCGGGTTCAAGGGTTCGAGGTAGGCGCTGATGATTATGTGGTCAAGCCTTTCAGCCCGCGCGAGGTAATCTACCGGGTGAAGGCGATTCTTCGCCGCTCGTCGGCAACGGCGTATCTGACCAAAGAAACATTAACGAATAACAATATCGTATTCCCGCATCTCATTATCGAGCATGATGCCCATCGCGTTATGGCTGGCGGCCAGGAGGTCAGCTTGACTCCGAAGGAGTATGAGCTGCTTCATTATTTGGCTATTTCGCCGGACAAGGTGTTCTCGCGGGAAGAGCTGCTCAAGGATGTTTGGAACTATGAATTTTTCGGCGATCTGCGCACAGTCGATACGCATGTGAAGCGGCTGCGCGAGAAGCTGAACAAAGTATCGCCGGAGGCAGCTGCCATGATCACGACAGTATGGGGCGTCGGATACAAGCTTGAGGTGCCTAAGTAAGTGATGATATGGAGAAGTGTAGTCGGTAAGCTGTGGCTGACGATCATGCTGCTTGTGGCGGTCGTTCTGATTATACTCGGAATGTTCCTGCTGCAATATATCGACAGCGCATTTACCAATTCAGGTGATGTCAAAGTATTGTTCGTCTACACGGCGGTTATCGGATTTTTGCTGTCCACCTTTTTTGCATTCTTCTTGTCTACCAAGATTACACAGCCGCTCCTGCAATTGAAGAAAGCAGCGGATCTGATCTCGCAGGGCGAATATCGCACGCGAGTTCCGATTCGCTCCAATGATGAGCTTGGCGATCTTGCCAATACATTCAACCATATGGCGGAGGATCTCGATACGCTGATCCGCGATCTGAATCATGAGAAGGATCATTTGGCCAGTGTGCTTAGAAGCATGGCGGACGCGGTAGTTACCTTCGATGCGGAAGGGCAGGTCATCCTGGCTAACCCGCATGGCCAGCAGCTGCTGGGCCGCTGGAATGAGCTGGAATGGCTTGAAGAGGAACGGGAGAAGGGCAATCGGGGCCGCAATCGCAGTCAAGTGCCTGGACCGCTGTTCGAGCTTTACCGTACCGTGCTTCGTGAAGGACGGGATATGACGGACAAGGTTCATGTTCAGAGCGGTGTCTGGTCGGTTGTTATGGCGCCGCTCAAATCCAATGATACCGTACGCGGTGCTGTTGCCGTTATACGTGATGTGACAGAGGAGACGAAGCTGGAGAAGCTGAGAAGGGATTTTGTCGCCAACGTCTCTCATGAGATTCGAACGCCGCTGTCCATGCTTCAGGGCTACAGCGAAGCGCTGATGGACGATATTGCGGCCTCTCCGGAAGAGCGGCAGGAGCTGGTGCAGGTCATTCATGACGAATCGCTGCGCATGAGCCGTCTTGTGAAGGATTTGCTGGATTTGGCGCGGATGGAAGCCGGACATATGGAGATGAATCTCATCGAAGCGGATCTGGAGAGCCTCCTAAGACGGGTTCATCGCAAGTTTCTCGTCTACGCCAAGGAACGGGGAATTCGTCTTCAGTGCATGCTGCCGGAGGTGCCGCTTCGCGTTGCAGCGGCGGATGAAGACCGGCTGGAGCAGGTGCTGACTAATCTGCTCGATAATGCGCTGCGCCATACACACAGCGATGCTGAGATTATATTGTCGGCGAGGCATGTCACGCTGGAACAGAAGCGATATATCGAAGTGAAGGTTAAGGACGAGGGTCAAGGCATCCCTGAAGGTGATTTGCCTTATATCTTCGAGCGATTCTACAAGGCTGACAAAGCGCGGACGCGCGGCGCAGCCTCCGGTGGGACTGGTCTTGGACTGGCCATTGTGAAGAGCATTGTAGAGTCCCACAGGGGCCATATACAGGCGGAAAGCACAGTGGGCACAGGGACGACGTTCACACTGCTGCTTCCTGTCGAAGCAGAGTAGCATTTAGCAAAGCGCTCCGAATCGGAGCGCTTTTTTTGTTGATTCAGGAAGACTAATCTTGTTGGTCGTGAAACAATTTACAATTTGTTCATATAAATTGTTTGTCATGTAGAGGAGACCGATAGGGCTTGGCGTAAAGCCGGAGTGTTCTGGACAATGTCAATTTTGCGGCGCTGTTGATGACTTCAATTCGGCAGACAGAGAAGGAAGCCTGCGTAAGTGCAGGGATTCATTTGGAAAAAAGCCGCAAATGGTAGAATGCCTGCGATTATTCATGATTATAAGGTGGAAATGATCGATAAGCGGAATTTTCGGCGAAATGCCTGCACTCTGGCAGGTATTTGGTCGTCAGCAGGGCGGAACGAGGCAAAAACTGCACTTTTGCAGGAATCTACGGATTAGCATGGGGATGCACAGATAGGAAATCGATTAAAGCGGGGTTCCAAATCAGAAATATGGTTGAAAAAATGGGTTTCCCGGACAAGGGAGCTGCTTTGAGCTTTGATTCGGAGAAAAATGACGGAAAGTTGAATAAGCCCCTCTCATCTGCGGCAATCGTTAGGGTATAATTAGGGTGGAGCGTTAAAAAACAGGATCGTGATGACAGTTATATTTTCGACGATTGAAGGGGAGAGAGTGCAGTGAATGCCAAAAAGACGGCTGCTGAAAAAGCAGTAGAATACATTAAAGATGGTATGACGGTTGGCTTGGGCACGGGATCAACTGCGTATTGGGCGATCCGCAGAATCGGAGAGAGAGTGCAGGAAGGGCTGAATATCCGAGCGATTGCGACCTCTCGTGCATCCGAGGAATTAGCTGTAGAGCTTGGTATTGCAATGATGTCATCCTCAGAGGCGGTGGAGCTCGACCTGACAATTGATGGGGCGGATGAGGTTGACAGGAGTTGGAGTTTGATCAAAGGCGGCGGTGGAGCGCTATTGCGGGAAAAAATAGTTGCTTCCATCAGCAAGCAGCTCATCATCATTGTTGATGAAAGCAAGGTGAAGGAGCGCTTAGGCGGCTTCGCGTTGCCAGTGGAGGTCATCCCGTTCGGCTATGAAATCACAATGAGACAGTTGAGTGCTACTGGCTGCACGCCTGTTCTGCGCATGCTGGAAGGCAAGCCATATTGGACTGACAACGGGAATTATATCGTGGATTGCGATTATGGGGATATCCTGCATCCGTCGCAGCTTGCGATCAGAATCAATGCGATTCCCGGCGTAGTAGATAACGGACTGTTTGTTGGCATGGCAGGGCAAGTGATTGTGGGCTACGGGGACGGCACCGTCAAGCAGCTTGAAAGAAGGGGCAGCGAGTAATGAACATCGGCATTGATGCAGGCGGCACGCTTATTAAAGCTGCTTATCGACATGAGGATTCGCTGGAGCTTGTCACCTTTCCAATTGCGGAGCTGGTGCATGTGGCTTCTTGGTTGAACGAAATGCAGAATGCTGATATTTGTATAACAGGCGGGAAAGCGTCATTACTGCAGAGGCATCTGAAGCAGGAGGCCAGGGAGATCGTCGAGTTTCAAGCATCCTGCCGCGGCGCACAGTATTTGCTCGAACAAAATCATATTGCAGAGGAATCATACATATTGACTAATGTCGGCACCGGAACTTCCATCCATTATGTGGACAGAGGCGTTCAGCGGCGGGTAGGCGGCACCGGCATTGGCGGAGGGACTATGGTTGGCCTCTCCCGGCTTCTTACCGGCTTGTCGGAATATGGAGCTATAGTTGAAGCGGCTGCTGGCGGCTTGCGTGATCGGATAGATTTGACAGTGGGCCATATCTATGAAGGTGGAGAGCCGCCGATTCCGGGCCATTTGACAGCTAGTAATTTTGGCAGCGTTGCAAGATCAGCCGCCGAGAGACGATACAGGGAGCCCGAGCTGGCCGCTTCGGTCATTGGAATGGTGGGAGAGACTGTCGCAACGGTAAGCGTGCTTGCGGCACAATCCTGCGGCGTCTCGACGATCGTATTTATCGGGTCGTCCTTTATTGGCAATGATCCGCTCAAGAGAGCGGTAGAGAGCTACACAGAGCTGAGGGGTGGCAAACCGGTCTTTCTCGATAAAGGCGAGTATTCCGGCGCATTGGGAGCCCTATTAAGCGATCTTGCAGATTCGGCATGGTGAGTTGGCCCCATTTTGGACGGAGGGGTCCTGGCAGAGCGAGAATCCTGCGTAAATGCGTAAATGCGTAAATGCAGGAATTTCGGTGGATAAGTGCGGTGCGTGGTAGAGTCCCTCCTGCGATTATGCACGCTGTTGAACAAAGCCGTTGCCGTCAGCGATCCCGGCCATTTTCTGTTCTGCTTCAGGTTCGGAACAATAAGCAGGAGCGCGAATCGAAGAACGGTGATTGACATCTCTGCTTGAGAAGCCAATAGATGGCAGGAGAGTAGGGGGCAGAATGCAGAGGGATGTCCAGAACAATAAGAAGCCTGCAAATGCGCATGAATTTCGGTTAAAAAACGCTTCAATGATATAATTCCTGCAGCCAAGCAGGTATTTTAGAAAAAACTGGCCGATAAGAGGAAGATATGATGAAATGCCTGCACTCTGGCAGGCATTAGCTCTTCATCAGGCCGGAAACGAGAGAAAGCCTGCAGTTTCGCATGTTTTGACTATCGCGTTTCTCACATGTTTCGCATACCTCACATATTTCGGATGTCGCACATGTCGCATATGTCACACATGTCGCATATGTCGCATATGTCTCATATGTCTCGGCGTCAAGAGGGGATAGCAGGATCGTCCTCTGGTGAGGAGTGTGTTCAGCACACATATAGTATGAAAAGAAAAATGGTTGAGCAGTTGTGAATCACTGCTCAACCATTTCTTCGTATAAGTTAAGTGTGAGCCTGCCGCTAAGAAGACGGGCTCCGCACAATGGAAGGTGCTCTTACAGCAAATTGATTTCTTTCGCATTGTTCAGATCAGCCAAGCTGGCAAGCTCGGCGAGTACTTCTTTGGAAGCTCCTTTATCAACGGAGAGAACCATAATAGCAGCTCCGCCAATAATTTTGCGTCCAACCTGCATCGTTGCGATGTTGACATCATTGTTGCCAAGAAGCGTACCGACACGGCCGATAATACCAGGCTTATCGTTATGGGATACCAGAATAAGATTGCCCTCAGGAGCAACATCAACCGGGAACTTGTCAATCTGTACAACACGCGGGCCATAACCGGACAGCAGTGTGCCGGCTACGAGACGCTCTTCTTTCTTAGAGCGAAGCGTTACGGTAACGAGGTTCGTGAAGTCGCGGGATAGTGGCGATTTCTGAACGACGATATTAACATTGCGCTCTTTGGCAAGATGGAGCGAGTTAACGACATTGACCTGCTCGGAACCAAGATGGTGAGACAATACACCGCGAACGACGTGGCGGGTCAACGGCTGGGTATCAAGATCAGCCAATTCACCGGAGTAGTTGACCGTAATCTCTTCAACTGCACCTTCTACCAATTGTGCCGCGAAGTTGCCCAGCTTCTCTACGAGAGGGAAGTACGGCTGAATAATGTTCAGCAGATTCGCCGGAATCGGAGGCATGTTAACCGCATTGATGAACGGCTTGCCGCGCAGGATGTTCAACACTTGCTCCGACACGTCAATCGCAACATTCTCTTGTGCTTCAACAGTGGAAGCGCCAAGGTGAGGCGTTACGATAACTTGCGGCAGCTTGAGGAACGGGTGATCTGCAGCCGGAGGCTCGACTTCGAACACGTCGAAAGCTGCTCCTGCAACGATACCTTGCTCGATTGCCTCAACAAGAGCAAGCTCGTCAATAATGCCGCCACGCGCACAGTTAACGATGCGCATGCCCTTCTTCATCACTTCAAACTGATTGCGGCCAATCATATGGCGCGTCTCAGGCGTCAATGGCGTATGCACTGTCATGAAGTCAGCGTTGCGCACGATATCATCGACAGTAGAAAGACGAATGCCGAGTGCTTCAGCGCGCTCTTCCGTCAGGAATGGGTCGTAGCCCCAAATTTCCATACCGAATGCTTTGGCGCGCTTCGCTACCTCGCTGCCGATCCGTCCCATGCCCATAACGCCAAGCACTTTGTTGCGGAGTTCAACGCCGAGGAAGGATTTGCGATCCCATACACCGCTTACTGTCTTCTGATAAGCCTGTGGAATGTGGCGCGCAACAGCCATAATCATGGCGAATGTATGCTCACAAGTTGTAATCGTGTTGCCGTCAGGTGCATTAATAACAATGATACCGCGCTGTGTTGCTGCATTCAGGTCAATGTTGTCCACGCCTACACCCGCACGTCCAACTACTTTGAGCTGTTTGCCCGCTTCCATAATGCGTGGTGTTACGCGCGTTTGGCTGCGAACGAGCAGTGCGTCGTACTCACCGATAATTGCGACAAGCTCGTCCTCGCTAAGTCCGGGCTTCTTGTCGATGATTACATCCTCAGCGTCGGCAAGCTTCTGTATGCCAAGATCGCTGATTGGGTCTGAGACTAATACTTTAAACATGTCGAATTGCCTCCTACAAGCATATGTAAAAAAAAGTAGAAACGTACATCCAGTCACGTCTCCAAGTAGAAACTCGTTTTTCAATGCATGCATCCCCTCAGAAAGGTTATGCATTAGCCTCTACTATTTTATAGCAAGAATGTAGACAAAAGCAATGCCGAAACTTGCTCATTTGTGAAAATTTCGTTATGATCAACCGCAAGAAGATAAGGCTGGAGCCTAAAAAATGGGGGAGTATGGATGAGCCATTGGGTTGATTTGGAGCCGGAGTTGTTCGTTGAGCTGCTGCGTTCAGGAAAGCTCGAATCCCGTCAGATTATTGATGTTCGTGAAGGAATGGAATGGGACTATTATCATTTGGAGCAATCACTGCTTATACCGATGAACACAATTCCGGATCGTCTGAATGAGCTTGCCTCGGACAAACCGCTTTATATTATATGCGCTCACGGTGTTCGCAGTGCGGCCGTCTGCAATTATTTGCAAGAAAAAGGCTACGGGAGCCTCCACAATGTTGCGGGTGGAATGGCTTCTGTAGCCTCGATTTATGATGGCTTTCAATATGATTAGGATAAGAGTCAGCTATTCTTTCTCGGGATAGAAGAAAGGGAGCTGCGGCAGCAGTTCTTTCGTATACAGCTGCGCTTTGCTCCCGCTGAAATCGCCAGAGCGCACCGCTTCTGTACTAATAAGCAGATCTACGATCGCATCAATCGTTTTCATCTTCATCTTGTTCGCTTGGCCTGCCAGAATAAATTCGTCCACACGTGATGTCAGATCCTGCGGGTAGAAGGAGGCAAGCTGCTTGCGCGTGTTCAGCTGCTGGGCCATCAGCTTGTTCTTCACAACAAGAGGGAGCGACTTCCACTGATTGATCTCAAGCACGTCAGACGTTGCGATTACATTGGGGATGTTGGGATTAACCGATGAAGCCCACTGCAGCATCGCATCATAATAGTTCTGTTGGCCGCCCATCGCATGCTTGACCCCTTCAACATAATAAGCATCCTGCTTCAAGGCCGAGAGCAGTTCAGCGTTAGACAGCTCCTTCGCGGATACCGCTCCGCGGTCAGCTGCTTCCTGGAACATTTTGAGTCCTTTCAGGAACTGAAG
The DNA here is from genome assembly GCF_019443105.1 of Paenibacillus oenotherae. GTDB lineage: Bacteria > Bacillota > Bacilli > Paenibacillales > Paenibacillaceae > Paenibacillus_Z > Paenibacillus_Z oenotherae. Next base: position 391,052 of record NZ_JAHZIJ010000001.1, on the reverse strand, counting down.
CTGCGCTTGTTCGAGCAATGGTGACGTTTTAGGTACGGAAGCGGTTTCGGCTTCTTTATACTTCTGCTTAGCCAGACTGGATAATTCCTTCAGAGCTGAAGACGTATCGGCCAGCTGCTGAGAGGACATTTTATGCAAGCTTTGAAACCATTCGGTTTGAAATTCACGATAAGGCAGAAATACGGTATGATAGAAAGAAACGAGATCCTGCTGCTGGTAGGCTGTTACTGCGCCTCCCTTAGTGGAGCTCAGATGCTTCGTTTGCTCGATCAGCTTCGATTCTGTCTTGTCTGAACCGATCTGAACGCCGTAGAAGAAGGCGCCGACCGCAACTACAAGCATGAATAGAAAGCCAAAACTAAAGAGCATTTCAGTACGTGTAAGTCGTTTCTCCATGTTAAAACCCCTTCATTCTATATTGTCGACTTATAATAGGGATGATGCTGCTATATGTAGAAATGCGTCATCTTATGAAACTTGCATGAACCGATTGTCCTATAAGTATAGGGGAAAATGTTATAAATTGAAATATGAACCTTCATGATAGGCGGTAAACGATGAAAAAATTCGACATGCGCAAAATTAGGTTCAAAAAAGTTACAATTGACCAAATCGATGACCGTCTATTACTAATTAATTTGTATGCTACGCAAGCCATCACTCTTATTATCGGTTTAATATGGATTTTTTTTCAGCATAGAAATCCACTTTTGTTATTCGGGATTCCAGAAGGATGGTCGTTTGCCTTATGGGGCATTGGTTTGGCAGGACTTGTAATTGTTGTCGATCTGCTTATATCCCGTTTTGTCCCTGAAGATGTTAGCGATGACGGCGGGGTTAATGACCGGATTTTCCGAGGCCGTCCGGTATGGCATATTATCGTGTTGTCTTTCATTATTGCAGTGTGCGAAGAAACCTTGTTCCGCGGGGCGATTCAGCAGCATATCGGCCCTTACTGGACGAGTATTCTGTTCGCAACCATACATGTGCGGTATTTGCGACACTGGATACCGACAGGACTGGTATTCTCAATCAGCTATGCGCTAGGCTGGATTTACATAGAGACCGGGACGCTGTGGGCGCCAGTCATAGCCCATTTCTTGATTGACATGATTATGGGATTACTGATCCGATTTCGGAGGGAACAATGAGCAGAATGGAGAAATTCGGCAGCCGGCACCGCAATGTGCAATCTCAGGGCAGCGGTGAGCCGGCAGTCCAGACCAGAGTCGCGGATGCGGGTATTCCTTCCAGGAGAAAGACGCACCCTTCTAATAAAGGGCAGATGACCAAATGGTTCTATCGCTTTCTGATCGTCCTGTTCCTGATGCTGCTTGGAGGCCTGCTGTTATGGGGGAAGCACAATTCGGGGGAGTTGCCTCTCAAGTGATGGACTGAGCGCCGCTAGAGCGGCACAATAGGGGGCTGAGCAGCCGATGATGGTAATTATTCTATTCATATTGACGGCCGCTGCCGTCATCATAATTCTGTATATGATACGCGAAGCTTACAACTATCAACTGGACTGCCAAGAGGTCGCGCTGGCCCGTCTGCCGGAATCATTCGACGGTACGAGGCTGTTATTTATCTCTGACATCCATCGCCGCGGCATCCCTGATGCCATCATTCAGCAATGCAAGGCAGCAGGCCGGATAGATCTTGTACTGGTCGGAGGCGATCTGCGGGAGAAGCGAGTTCCGCTGGAACGTTGCAGGAGCAATATCCGCAAGCTGTCATCCATCGCGCCGCTGTATATGGTGTACGGCAATCATGATTATGACGAGGATATTCGTCCCCTTGAAGTGATGCTTCAAGAAGAAAGAGTGCGGGTTCTCGTGAATGAAGCGGTGTTGCTGGAGGAAAAGGACGGCAGTATCATCAGACTCGCCGGTGTCGATGATCCGCGAACCGGCCGTGCCAATCTGGAGCTCGCTCTCAGCGAGCATGGGGCAACAGGAGATATGTTCACACTGCTGCTGGCACATGACCCTATCATCGTCAGGAAGTTCAAAGGCGATACAGCTGTTGATCTGATCCTGACCGGCCATACCCACGGAGGCCAGATTGTGCTTCCGCTGTTCGGACCGCTGCTCAAGACGGTATCGGTGCGGTCGTTCAGCGATGGCTGGTATAACGACTCCAACCAAAGAACAACCGGAGCAGTGTCGCCCCGGTTGTTCGTCAGCTGCGGTTTTGGCACCTCGAAGATTCCGATGCGCTTGAATGTACCCGCAGAGCTTCATCTGTTTACTTTGCGCTCGCAGCCTCATCAAGACCGGAATCAATCGTCTCCGGATCGATGAAGCCGTAGCCCTTCTCCTCCAGCTTGGTGAGCAGCGTATCCAGCGCCTCATTGGTCCAGGGAAGCTCGTGCATGAGAATATTTGCGCCGGGATGGAGCTGTTCCAGCACATTGCTGATGACCAGCTCCGGCTTGTTTTTCGTGCTTTTATCCCAGTCCAATGATCCGTTCGACCAAGTCATGTACAGCATGCCGTACTTGTGGGCGATGCTCTTCACTTTATCGCCCCCAGAGCCAAAGGGAGGACGGAAGAAGAGCGGTGAGGTTCCGATTGTTTCCTTGACTATAGCTTGTACATCCCCGATTTGCTTCTCTACCTCCTCCAGATCTTGCTTCTTCAAATCAATATGATCCCAGGAATGATTGCCGACAGTCTGTCCGCGATCAGAAATTTTTGTCAGCAGCTCCGGATGCTGTTTAACCCGGTAGCCATTCACGAAGAAGATGGCTTTGGCTTTATGTTTGTCGAGCGTATCCAGCATGGATGTCAGCATCTCATCTTCTTTAGGCCCGTCATCGAACGTTAGGAGCACCACTTTATTAGGCGTATCTTTATTGATCGGTTTAAACCGGTACGCAGCATCCATGCGGTAAAGCTTTTCCTTCGGCTTGACCTCAGGCGTCTGCTCTTCATTGGCGGCTCCGGTTCCTTCGGAAGGAGCTTGGCCGTTGTTCGTCGCGCCCGTTGAAGGAGGCTTCGGCTCATGGGCAGGAGGCTTCTGGCCGGGCTGTACCACCTCTGGAGATAGTTCAGCAGCAGCGGGCTGCTTGCCATTGCCGGCTTCCTTCTCTGAAGCTCCGCATCCGGCAGTAAGCGCAATCGCAAGGAGCAGCGCCGCAATTGTTCTTGTTGTCTGCATGGTAAGCATGATCATCCTCCTTTCGTAAATCGCCCTTATTGTATCATATTTCCGAAAGACTGAAGCGATGCAATGCGTCACCCTTCCTTTTTTTATGCTGGAATGAGGTGTGGAGGCAAGGGCAAAACTAAGCGCGCAACCCAATAGAAATAAGGAGGATGGCACATGAGATGGACGGGGTTTCTGCTCGGTAGTCTGGCGGGTATGGCTGCTGCAGCCTATGTGGCGAAGAAGCGGCCCGGCATGTTCGCATGGGCGACCGCAGCCTGTACGAGCATGGCGACGGGTTTGAAGGGACGTACAATCGATGCTGTCATTAGCAGGAAGCTCGGCAGCAAGAGCTCTTCTGCTTCTGCTTCAACTTCAGCTAAAGAGAAGGGTGCTGCTCCAGAGGATTCAGCAGCGGCCTGGGGACAGATTGAAATGCTGATGAACAGCGATCCAACTGTGAAGCGGGAAGCGGAGCGTATTGCGGCTGAAGGAAAAGCGCATTAAAAAAGCGCATCAAAAAAATGAATCGTTTGACCGTTTTTTTGCGTATAGAAACAAACGGTTCAAACGATTCTTTTTTCATTCCACCCTAGTGCATTCGGGGGACATACATGATAACATAGTTACATAGCACGATTTAATCACAATTTGCTTGCAGTTTCATACGCTGTAATAACAGAAACTGCCACGTTGGTGCGCTTTCGAAGATTGTTTTGCTCCGGAACAAACGAAGCAGATGCCCTCGAAAAGGAGGATCCTATCATGAAAATCGAACGACTCAATCAAGACAAAATACGAATTTTCCTGACGTTCGACGACCTGCTGGAGCGTGGGATCCAGAAGGAAGATATGTGGCGTGAAATACCGAAAGTGCATGAGTTATTCAGTGAGATGATGGATCAGGCCTACAATGAGCTCGGGTTTGATGCAAGCGGTCCACTTGCTGTTGAAGTATTTGCCCTTCCGGCCCAAGGCATGGTTGTCATTGTCACGCGGGGTAAAGTGAACGGAAAGCATGAGGACAGAGCTCTTGAAGAAGAAGATAACGATGAAGACGTCTACGAGCTTGAAGTGACTCTGGAGCAGAGCGATGTCGTGTTGTACGCGTTTCGCGATATCGAGGATGTCATTTCAGTCAGCAAGATGCTGCATGCTGCGGAGCTGACAGATGATGGACGTTTATACGCCTATAATGGCAAATATATGCTTGCTTTTGAGCCGGTGGGAGTAGAGTTGCCGCGATATCATGCCATCATTGCGCTGCTTGCCGAGTACGGAGAGGCGACCTCCGTTACGACCGCTATTCTTGATGAATACGGTAAAGTCATCATTCCAGCTCAAGCCGTTCGGGAGATTTGCACTCATTTTTAATTAATCCAGAGCATCAGCTGCGGTATTATAGCCGTATGCGGATGCTTTTTTATTTGGTACAGTTGCGAAGGGACGGTTGATGGAATCCGCATAGTTGGGCATCATAGCGCTCATATTATTAGACAAGAAAAGGTGGGGACGTTGACAGTGAATAAAAATAATAATGATGTGCTTGCATCGACACAAATTGTAATTGAGGAAGCGCTCAGAAAGCTTGGTTACGGTGATGATATGATTGAATTGTTGAAAGAGCCGATTCGTATGCTGACGGTTAGAATACCGGTTCGCATGGATGACGGGAAGACTCGCGTGTTCCTCGGATATCGCGCGCAGCACAATGATGCGGTCGGCCCGACCAAGGGCGGCGTCCGGTTTCACCCTGATGTGAATGAGGATGAAGTGAAGGCGCTCTCGATCTGGATGAGTCTGAAATGCGGCATTGCAGATTTGCCGTATGGCGGCGGCAAGGGCGGCATCATATGTGATCCGCGCAAAATGTCATTCAGCGAGCTGGAGCGGCTCAGCCGGGGTTATGTTCGGGCGATTAGCCAGATCGTAGGCCCGACCAAAGATATTCCCGCGCCTGATGTCATGACGAACGCTCAAATTATGGCTTGGATGCTGGACGAGTACAGCAGAATTCGCGAATTTGACTCGCCGGGGTTTATAACGGGCAAGCCTATTGTGCTTGGCGGCTCATTGGGCCGAGAGAGCGCCACTGCGCGCGGTGTGGCCATCATGATCGACGAAGCGCTCAAGAAGCGGAATATTGCCCTGCCCGATGCGCGGGTTGTCATTCAGGGCTTTGGAAATGCAGGAAGCTACCTGGCGAAGTTCATGCATGAAGCAGGCGCCAAAGTAATCGCTATTTCCGATGTGAACGGAGCGTTGTATAATGAGAATGGGCTCGATATTGAATATTTGCTGGATCGGAGAGATTCCTTCGGCACAGTGACCAATTTGTTCAAAAATACGATATCGAATGACGAGCTTCTTACGCTGGATTGCGATATACTTGTACCAGCAGCTATTGAGAATCAAATTACGGCAGACAACGCAGACCGGATTCGTGCCCGAATCGTCGTTGAAGCTGCCAATGGTCCTACAACGCTGGAAGCAACCCGCATCCTTACCGATCGTGGTATACTAATAGTTCCGGATGTGCTTGCAAGCAGTGGAGGCGTTATCGTCTCTTACTTTGAGTGGGTGCAGAACAATCAAGGCTACTATTGGTCCGAAGAGGAAGTGGATACGAAGCTCAGAGCCATGATGATTCGCGGTTTCAATCAAGTATATGAATTGCACCAGTCGCGCAAAGTGAATATGCGGCTTGCAGCCTATATGGTAGGCGTCAGGAAAGTAGCCGAGGCCTCCAGGCTTCGCGGCTGGGTGTAATAGTTGAATAATAAACAGGGCAGATGACAAGGCAGCCTGGGAGGTGACGAGAGAAACGATGCTGATTCTATCCATATTAACCGCAGCGATTGCGCCTGGAATATCATTGCTAACTTATTTTTATCTCAAGGACAGGTATGATACAGAGCCGGTGCATATGGTTGTTCGTGTGTTTCTGCTCGGGGTGCTGATCGTTCTGCCCATTATGATCATTCAGAGAGGACTTACATTGTGGTGGGGGGATCATCCCATCGTGTTTGCTTTTGCAATCTCCTCGGGCGTGGAAGAAATCGTGAAGTGGTTTGTGCTTTATCATATTATTTACAACCATACGGAATTCGACGAGCCCTATGACGGCATCGTCTATGCTGTTGCCATATCGCTTGGCTTCGCAACGGTCGAGAATGTGCTGTATGCCATATATCAGCCGGCTTCATTCGCTACCTTGCTCGGCCGAGCGCTGCTTCCGGTGTCCGGACATGCACTGTTCGGTGTGACGATGGGGTACTATCTGGGCAAAGCCAAGTTCGCGGAGCGTTCGCGCACCCGCCTGTTCCTGCTGATGTCGCTCACCGTGCCTCTTCTCGAGCATGGCGTATACGACTGGATTATCGGATCGGGCACGACCTATTGGATTTGGTTTATGATCCCGCTTATGATCTATCTGTGGGTGAAGGGACTTCGCAAAATGAATCGGGCCAACAACAGGTCTCCCTTTCGTATGCTTCTTCGCGAGGAAGAGGTTAATCTCTAGCGCTTCTGCCTATAATAGGTAATAAATGCTAATGGGCAAGCAGATGCTTACGAAGCAGGTTTTGCTCCGCAAAACTTAAAGCAGATGCTTACGAAGCGAGTTTTGCTCCGCAAAACTTAAAGCAGATGCTTACGAAGCGAGTTTTGCTTCGCAAAACTTTTAGGAGGACCGATTCGTTTGTCGCGTGTGAAGGTAGCTATTCGATGCAACGTCTGCGGGGAGAAGTTTGTTCTTCGCGGCCGTCGGGAGAAGGGCAAGGTTGATACGGGCTTCAAGCAATGCCTGTGCAACAATGTGGCGGATTTCGAAATTCAGGAAGTCGCGCTTTAGCGCGGGTAATCACAATTGCAACAAAACATGCATAAAGCTCCTTTCGGCAAACCAAACTAACACCAGGTTTTGCACACGAAAGGAGCTTTTGCCTTATGTACCGACGACTAAGCGCTGTATTGTTTCCCGTTATGACCTTGTTTTTTATCGGTTCTATCTATTGGGGATATCAAGAGCATCAGGAGAAGAACTCCATACTGATCAAGGCCGAGAATCAATATCAACGGGCATTCCATGATCTGAGCTACCACGTCGAGCAGCTTCACCGGGAGCTCGGCAATACATTGGCTGTAAATTCAACATCGCAAGGGTTTCACCGCAAGGGATTAGTCAACGTGTGGCGGCTCACCAGCGAGGCGCAGAATGAAATCAACCAGCTTCCGCTGACCCTTCTGCCCTTCAGCAAAACAGAGGAGTTTCTGTCCCGAATAGCGAATTTCTCTTACAAAACCTCGGTTCGTGATTTGACGAAGCACCCGCTGTCCAAGGACGAATACAAGACACTCAAAACACTTTATGCAAGCTCCAAGGAAATCGCGAAGGATCTTTACGATGTCCAGGATAAAGTTATCGGAAACAATTTGCACTGGATGGATGTGGAGATTGCGCTTGCCTCTGAGAAATCGACTATGGACAACACCATCATCGATGGTTTCAAGACGGTCGACAAGAAAGTCAGCGAATATCCGGAGATCAACTGGGGCCCGTCTGTAAGCAGCATGTATCAGAAGCGAACGATCAAGATGCTGGCCGGAGGAAAGAAGTCTCCCGATGATATTAAGAAGCTGGCTGCTCATTTTCTGGATACGAGTGATACAAGCAATATAAAGGTTGTGGAGAATGGAAAGGGCACAGAGTATGCTTCTTACTCCGTCACTGCCAAAGGCCCGCATTCCGATAAGCCGCTTCAAATGGATTTCACACAGCAGGGCGGGCAATTGATCTGGTTTATGAACCCGCGGGATGTCGGTAAAGCAACGATGAAGATCGGCGAGGCTGAGCGTAAAGGAATCGAATTTCTCGCACGGCATGGCTATAAAGGGATGAAGGCCGTGAATTATGATGAATTCTCCAATATCGCGGTCTTTACTTGTGTAGCGTCCCAGAACGGCGTGCTCATCTATCCCGAGAAGCTGACTGTCAAGGTAGCGCTCGACAATGGCGAGGCCGTCGGGCTGCAGGCGAACGATTACGTTTACGAGCATCACAAGCGCAGCATTCCTAAAGCAAAACTGAAAATCGCGGAAGCGCGCAAGTCGCTGAATCCTGAGTTCAAGTCCGTCTCCGAGGGACTGGCTCTTATTCTTGGAGACACAGGCGAGGAAGTGCTGTGCTATGAATTTACGGGCCGGATCAACGGCGGCAAGTACCGGATCTTCATTAACGCCGAGTCGGGTCTGGAAGAATCTATTGAGCAAATGTCGACTGAATAGCATGAAAAAAAGGGACGAGAGAACTATTGCTCGTCCTTTTCTCATACCCTCTCCCCAAATTTCGACATGCTGTGCTATAATCGAAAAGACGGGAGGGAAAGAGACTATGTTGCCTAAGGTGAAACAATTATTATTCATACAAGTGGCCTCATCCGATGAAGAAGAAGCAGCTATAGAATATAAATCGCGAGTGGAAGACGAGGACGAAGGCGAGCTTCTGATCGATGTTCCAATAATTGAGGGTACTGGTAAGTACAAGCGGCTTTTTCTCGGTGACGAGCTTTCCCTTTATTTTGTTTCCGGCGAAGGCGTCAAGCATTATTTCAACTCCCATGTGCTCGGATTCAAGGAAGAAGTCGTTAAGCTGATCCGCATTCGCAAGCCGGAGCTGAGCGCAATAACAAGCGTGCAGCGGCGCTCCTTTCTTCGTGTGGAGGCTGAGCTGGAAATTGCGGTAAAGATGTCGGCTCATGTTCGGTTTATCGGGATGACAGACGATGTCGGCGGAGGAGGCATCTCGTTTCTGTGCGATGGCCGGTGGCCGGTCAAAGCAGGGCAAGAGCTGGACTGCTGGCTGCTGATACCTTACCGGAACGGTTCGCTGGAGCATGCCCAGTTCAAAGCAGAGATTGTACGGGTCAAGGCAACAGAGACAGGACGCAACCAAATTATGGCGAAGTTTGTCACCATCTCGGATCTCGAACGCCAAAAGATTATTCGATTCTGCTTCGAGCGGCAGCTTGATTACCGTAAAAATTAATGTGCGGCTGCTTGCGCAAGCCGATTAATAAGATGCATAAACCAGTCATTCATGGAAAAAACTAACCCCGATCGAATCATGAAGAAAGGGTCGTTTCCATGAAAGTGCGCGAACTGCTAAGCCGCAGCAAACACTCGAAGAGCGGGGCGAGGCGTCTGCTGGAGCTGTCTGATGAAGTAACGAATATTCTCAAAAAAATTATATTCATGCTGCTCTTGGCCGTCATGCTGAGCCAGCTGGCATTGCAAATTCCTGCTGTGAGAAACTGGGTAACAGGCGTTGACCGGCTAGAGGGAGTCCCCTTCTAGCTTGTTTGCGTTCTTTGCATCTCCTTTTGCGCTGTGTTATAATTTTTTTATACATGCAGGCAGAGCCTGCTTTTTTCTTGAAGATTATTCAGGGCTGGGTGCAATGGCATCATTCAAGGAGGTTAGTCACCGTTGAGCAAGGATGGGGGACAGGACAGCAATCGCATGAATGTGGCGATTGACGGACCTGCCGGCGCGGGGAAGAGCACCGTAGCCCGCAAAGTCGCCGAGCAACTCGGCTATGTTTACATCGATACCGGAGCTATGTATCGCGCGGTTACACTCGCTGCGAATCGTGCAGGTATTACAAGCGATGATACGGAGGCGCTTAGCGCTCTCGTCGCTGATCTTCACATCCGGTTGATGCCTGGTGAGCAGGGACAGACCGTGTTATTGAATGGCGAGGATGTCACGGAGGGAATCCGGACACGCGCGGTTACGCTTCAGGTGTCGCAGATCGCTTCTCATGAGCCGGTACGGATTCGTCTGGTCGAGCTGCAGAGGGAGCTTGCTGCGAGCAAGGGAATTGTTATGGACGGGCGAGATATTGGCTCGCATGTGCTTCCGGACGCCGAGCTGAAGGTATTCCTGACAGCAAGCGTGGGAATCAGGGCGCTGCGCCGCTTCAAGGAACTTAAGGATGACAGTATTACATTGGAGCAGTTGGAGCAAGAGATCGCCGAGCGCGATGCCAGTGACGAGAAACGATCGATATCACCGCTCATACGTGCGCAGGATGCTATCGTCGTAGACAGCTCTGAGCTAACAATCGACCAAGTTGTCGCACTTATTGTAGACTTGAGCCGAACCAAAATGGCGGAGGCGAAGTAAACTATGTTATATAAAGTTTGCCGTGGCTTGCTCCGTTTCCTATACGCAATATTTTTCCGTTTTGAAGCACATGGCATTGAGAACATTCCGGCAACGGGTCCAGTCGTTCTGGCCTCTAACCATATCAGCGTGTTCGACCCGCCGACAGTCGGCATCAAGCTGGACCGCAAGGTGCAGTTCATGGCGAAGGCGGAGCTGTTCAAGATCCCTCTATTCGGTCCATTGATCCGGAATGTAGGGGCCTTTCCCGTGAAGCGCGGGGGAGTCAGCAAGGACGCGATCAGATCTGCCATCAGCTTGCTCGAAGCTGGCGGAATAATGGGGATTTTCCCTGAAGGAACACGCGGCGCCGGAGATGGCATGGGCAAGAAGGGCGCAGCGATGATTGCGCTAAGAAGCAAGTCAACGGTTGTGCCGTGCGCGATTATCGGTCAGTATGGCCTATTCCGCAAGATGAGAATTTATTATGGCAAACCGATTGATATGACTGCATTTATTCAAGATTCTTCTTCCGATGTGCTTGAGAGATTGACAGATGCCATCATGAATGAAATTCGTACAATGGTACATCAGAGAAAAGGCAAGTGACTGGGATTGTTTTAGGCGGTGCGCTGCAGGTTGTTGTTTCAATCCGCAGTATGCACGTTTAAATAAAGTTGGGGTATGAATTGAGGAGGTATTTTAAATGTCAGAAGAAACAAACGTTCAAGAATCCGTTCCTGCGGAAACGATTAGCCAGGAGGCTATGGATAATTTCGTCTCCTTGAAAAAAGGCGACACCGTGAAAGGCACGATCGTCAAAATTGAGGATAACCAAGCTTATGTGAGCCTTGGATATAAATATGACGGCGTCATTCCGCTTCGCGAGCTTTCCTCGGTTCAGCTTGAAAATGCTGCCGATGCTGTTGCAATCGGTCAAGAAGTAGAGCTGAAGGTTGTCAGCATTGACGATGAGAAAGAGAAGCTTGTCCTCTCGAAGAAAATTATCGACGGTGAACGCGCATGGGATGTGCTGCAAGCACGCTTCGACAACGGCGAAGTTTTCGAGGTTTCGGTTGCCGATGTTGTTAAGGGCGGCCTTGTTGCCGATGTTGGCGTTCGCGGATTCATCCCCGCTTCCATGGTAGAGCGTCACTTTGTAGAGGATTTCAGCGATTACAAGGGTCGTACGCTTCGCGTTAAGGTGAAGGAAATCGACCGTGAGAACAACAAAGTTATCCTTTCCCAGAAAGAAGTTCTGGATCAGGAATTCGAACAGAACAAGCAGCAAGTAATTGGCGCCCTTGAAGTGGGCCAAGAGCTTGAAGGAACGGTTCAACGCTTGACGCCATTCGGCGCATTTGTTGATATCGGCGGCATCGATGGACTTGTCCACGTATCCGAGCTTTCGTGGCAGCATGTTGCACACCCTAAAGACATCGTAACTGAAGGCCAATCGGTTCGTGTTAAGGTGCTTAAGGTTGATCCGGCTGCTGGCAAGATCAGCCTGAGCATGAAAGCGGCAGAGCCAGGACCATGGGATACTGCAGGCAGCAAATTCAACGCTGGCGATATCGTAACAGGTACTGTTCGCCGTATCGTTACCTTCGGCGTATTCGTTGAAATTGCACCAGGCGTTGAAGGCCTTGTTCATATCTCGCAGCTTGCGCACCGTCATGTGGCAACTCCTCATGAGGTTGTGCAAGAGGGCCAAGAGGTTAAAGCGAAGGTGCTTGACTTCAACCCTGCCGAGAAGCGCGTAAGCCTCAGCATCAAGGAAACGGAAGAAGCGCCAGAGCAAGCTCCAAGACCGGAGAGAGCGCCTCGTCAACAGAAGATTGAAGCGATCGACAATCCGAATGTAAGCCTTAGCAACCAAAGCATGAGCTACTCGCTTGCAGAACGTTTTGGCGACAAACTGAGTAAACTGAAATAGACCGTCATCACGGTCTATCTGAAAGCCGTCTATCTGGCAGATCTCTGCTTGATGGGCGGCTTTTTTGCGTTTCACGAATCTCTGCGGTGATTGCAAATAGCCCAAGAAGCGCATAATACATCCATCGAGAGGTGATTGTGGTGAACGATGGATTCATTGCGGTATGGCTGCTGACAATCGGCATCATTCTGTACGCGACAGGCTGGGAGCAGCAGCTTGCAGACGGTGTTTCACGCCGGACGCTGGCTATTGTAATGGGAGGCATGCTGCTGTTGACTCCCTTTCACCTGGAGGCTGGCGTGATGCTGGAGGTGAAGCTAAGTGTGGTGCTGCTCCTCGTTGTCAGTGTCGTGGGTGTCATCATGGACAAGCCTGCCAACCAATTCGTATATACGCTCGCTTGTTCTTTTCTTGCAGGATTGGTATGGCTCTGGATTCGATTCATGTATGCGGTTGATCCGGTATTTACTGTGCTGGAGCCCGCATGGGACGGGGCGCTTGCCGCCGGTATGCTTGCAGGTATGCTAGTGGACCGCTTTCGCTCACAGCTGATGATTGTCTCCCTTGCGGCATCTGCTGCAATCGCGGGTGAATTAATAAGACCGTTCAGTAATGATGGGCCCTTCGTATTAGGGTCTTTCGCATGGTGGGATGGCCTGGCGATTGCTCTAGTGACGGGGCGGTTGACAGGAGGCTTGAAAAGAGCGCTGAAACGGCTTGGTGTATGGGCAGTCCGTGTCCGAAGCCGGGCGGATCACGAAGGGAGCTGAAGGACTTGATGGCTGGTATGGAATGGGGACAGCCGCACCAGGTGCTGTATGGCATCTTGCTAGGTGTGGCATTCGGAATTATTGCAAGGCTGCTGATGCTCCGAACGGATTACCGGCAGTATCCAACTTATCCGCATGGCAGAATTATTCATATTTCGCTTGGTGTAATCGCTGCGGCACTAGGCGCGGTCGCCGTGCCTGCGATGTACAAGAAGGATTATACGGCGATCACATTCCTGACGCTGGCCGCCCAGCAGTTCCGTGATGTGCGCAAGATGGAACGGGAAACGCTGTCCAAAATCGACAGTATGGAGCTTGTTCCCCGCGGAACAACGTATATTGAAGGGATCGCGATGGTATTCGAGGGCCGGAATTATCTCGTTATTTTTACGGCGCTAATGACCAGCTTCGCTTCTACCGCGCTTGGCCTGTTATGGGGGATTGTCGCAGGCTGCCTTACGCTGATTATTGTATATATATTGAAGTCAGGCAAAACATTGTCCCATATCGCAGAAGCTGCTGTAGCTCCGGTGCGTATTGACGGGCCTGATCTGTTCGTAGGCGATATCTATATGATGAACGTCGGCCTGGCATCGAACCGGGAGCTTGTTGCCGAGCGCGGGATCGGTGTTATTCTGACTCCTTACAATGCCAATGGCAAGGCAACGCTGGGCAATCTCGGGCAGCGGCAGGCAATATTGTTTGACTTGTCCACCATACTGGGCGTGTACCGCGATGACGGGGAGCCTGCTCTTGTGCCGATGGCCAAGCTGGACATGAAGGATGGGAGGCTTGGCATTTTTCTATTGCCCCAGGAATTAAATGCGGAGAAAGCGAGGGTGGTCGTGCAGCGGGTGCCGATTCTGGAATCTGCTGTGCGCATGCCGACTGAGGCTAGTGTGAACAAGGGGGAGGGGGAGCCAAGTGGCTAAGATCGTAGCAATTGTGACAATCAAGGGGGATGCTGTCGGCGGCGGCGCCCCGATTTTTGTAGAACCGGATAAGGAAAGACGGGAAACGACAGCGTTCTTGCTCGAAAAAATTTTGGATGCGAGCGCCCATGATTTGAAGAATGGAACATTCATTTTGGTTGATCGCCATTAACAATGAAAAGTTAGCCATTCCCGCTGTTTTTTGCTATGATGTAAGGCGTGAGTATTTTCAGAGAAGCATTTTTTATGCGATGTACACTCATTAATGATAAATAATACGGCCAAGCCGTTTAAGTTCGAGGAGTGAAACTATGTCTAAACCCATCATCGCCATCGTAGGGCGACCCAATGTGGGGAAGTCTACGATCTTTAACCGTATCATTGGCGATCGGTTAGCGATTGTGGAGGACAAGCCGGGTATTACGCGGGACCGTATTTATGGTACCGGGGAGTGGAATGGACGAGCCTTTAGTATTGTGGATACTGGAGGAATTGAAATTGATGGTGAAGACGAGATCATGAAGTCGGTCCGCATGCAAGCGGAGCTGGCGATTGAAGAAGCGGACGTCATCATTTTCATGGTAGATGCCAAAGCCGGATTGACCCACGCGGATGACGAAGTGGCGCAGATGTTGCTGCGTTCGCGCAAGCCAATTGTAGTAGCTGTCAATAAAGTGGATAACTTTAATCGACATGATGATATTTATGAATTTTACAGCCTGGGATTCGGTGATCCGGTTCCAATCTCCGGCGCACATGGCATCGGTATCGGCGATCTGCTGGATGCTGCGGTTGAGAGACTGCCTGAACTGGTGGAGGAGCATTACGATGACGATGTTATTCGGGTTGCGCTAATTGGCAGACCGAATGTCGGGAAGTCTTCGCTTGTGAATGCGCTGCTCGGCGAGGAGCGTGTTATTGTCAGTGACGTAGCAGGAACGACGAGGGATGCGATAGATACGCCCTTCGAGCGTGACGGGCAGAAATACGTGCTGATCGATACGGCGGGCATGCGCAAGCGCGGCAAGGTATATGAATCGACTGAGAAATACAGTGTTATGCGTGCCTTGAAAGCGATCGAGCGTGCGGATGTTGTATTAGTGCTGATCAACGGTGAAGAGGGCATTATCGAGCAGGACAAGCATATTGCCGGCTATGCGCATGAAGCGGGCAAGGCGTCTATCTTTGTCGTCAACAAGTGGGATACGGTTGAGAAAGACGAGAAGACGATGCAGTATTTTGAACAAAACATACGCGATCATTTTCTATTCATGACCTATGCGCCTGTTGTATTTCTGTCGGCCAAAACTAGATCGCGCCTGCATAAGCTGCTGCCTGTCGTTTGCCGGGTATCGGAGCAGCATGCTCTTCGTATTCAGACGCATATCCTGAATGATATCATCTCCGATGCGATTGCCATTAATCCGCCTCCGACCGATAAGGGCAGACGGCTGCGCATCAACTATGTCACACAGGTGGCTGTCAAGCCTCCGACGATTGTGCTGTTCGCCAACGACCCTGATATGATGCATTTCTCTTATGAGCGGTATTTGGAGAACAAGATTCGGGCAGCCTTCGACTTTGAAGGCACTCCGATTCGCATTTTCACCCGGAAGAAATCCGATGAAGACTAGAAAACGCGTTCTAATTGCTTATCTCACGGCGTAAAAGTAAATCGTCAAGGATGGCCAGAGCTTGGCGATGGCGCACCCTTGCGTACATGACAGATAAAGATATAGCGTTTCCGGAGGGCGAGACCTTCTCAAGTTCCTTATAAGCTGCCGGAGCAAGCTGCTTCAGAAGCGGCAGGGACTAAAGAGGGGTTTAAAAGGAGAGAGGAAAGTTGCTTACAGTCATCGCGGTAATCATCAGTTATTTATTAGGCTCCGTCTCATTCAGCATCTTAATTGCCAAATGGGTAAAGGGTATTGATATCCGAAACCACGGGAGCGGCAATGCCGGTGCCACGAATACGCTGAGAGTGCTCGGAAAAGGGCCTGGAACAGCTGTCTTTCTGCTCGATATCGTGAAGGGTGTGGTGGCTGTTGTGCTGGGCTACCTGCTCTCATATGGCGAATGGACAGCTGTTCTATGCGGTCTTGCCGCCATCATCGGCCATAATTGGCCGATCTGGTTCGGGTTCAAGGGCGGCAAGGGCATCGCGACTACAGTGGGTGTTATGGCAAGCCTGGCCTTGTGGCCAACTCTTATTGCGGGAGCTATTGCGATAGTCGCCATTGCGATAACACGCTACGTCTCCCTGGGCTCATTGCTGTTTGCCCTGTCAACACCCCTTCTTATTCTCATATGGCAGAAGCCGCAAGCGTTCTTCTGGGCAAGCCTTATCCTCTGTATCTTTGCTTTCGTACGTCACCGGAGTAACATAGTCAAGCTGTTACAGGGTCGCGAGAACAAGCTGGGTGCAAAAAGAAGGTAAAGGGGACTACATATGACAAGCAAAAAAGCAACCGTACTTGTCGCTGGCAGTTGGGGCACAGCACTGGCAGCCGTACTTGCGGACAACAACTATGATGTTACATTATGGACCCGGAACGAACAGCAAGCGAATGAAATCAATCATGAGCATCGCAATAGCAAATTTCTTACGGATGCTGTACTTCCTGATTTGATTAGAGCAACAACGGACATGGCGGAAGCGGTGACGGGAGCGGAGTTGGTGCTGTTCGCAGCACCTTCTTCAGCTATGCGTGCCGTGGCCAGACAAGCCGCTCCCTATATTGACGAAGCAACGCTTTGCATTCATGCAACGAAAGGCTTCGAATCCGAGAGCTTGAAGCGGATGACGACTGTATTGGCAGAGGAATTGGCATGTGATCCCAATCGCCTTGTCGTACTTTCAGGTCCGAGCCACGCGGAGGAGGTTGTACGCAGGCAGCCGACGACGGTTGTTGTTGCCTCAGCTTCGCAGGAAGCGGCAGAGCGCGCTCAGGATGCTTTTATTACACCGCATTTCCGCGTTTATACGAATACCGATGTTGTCGGTGTGGAAGTGGCTGGCGCCATTAAGAACATTATTGCGCTGGGAGCCGGGTTAAGCGATGGACTCGGCTTCGGTGATAATGCCAAGGCGGCGCTGCTGACCAGGGGACTGGCCGAGATCAGCCGTCTTGGCATGGCGATGGGAGCCAATCCGCTTACCTTCTCGGGTCTGGCCGGTGTCGGCGATCTCGTCGTGACGTGTACGAGCAGGCACAGCCGCAATTGGCGGGCAGGCTCTATGCTGGCTGAAGGGCTGGCGCTTGATGTCGTTCTGGATCGGATGGGCATGGTTGTAGAGGGTGTACGCACCACGAAGGCTGCTCATGCGCTTTCAGCCCAATTCGGCGTTGTTATGCCGATTACGGAGCAGCTCTACAAAGTTCTGTTCGAGAATCAATCGCCGCGAACGGCAGTTGAGGATCTGATGGGCCGTGGACGAACGCACGAAATGGAAGAGCTCTCAGAGGACTGGGGCCTACACCATTAATGAATTCCCCTCATATGATGCTGTATGCGCCATGGCTTGTGCTATGGAGCGGCATTAGCGCAAGACCCCTTGCTCGATAGGCTATGGAGCGGGTCCGGTTTGTGCGCACAAACGCATCTAGGAGGGGAAACATGAACGGCAAGGGCAATATATCCAAGGATGTACTAGGTGCCGTAAGCAAGAAGACCGGCAAAACAATATCTGAGAATGCAGTCAAAAAGCTGGCCAGCAGTGTAACGGAGACGACGATGCAGGATGAGGATGAGCTTCGCAAGCTGATTAAGCAGGTCTCGGCTATGGCGAAGGTGCCGGTAACGGATAAGACGGTGAATGATATCGTCGGAGCGGTCAAGAAGAGCGGCATGAATACGACTAACATGGAAATGCTGATGAAGCTGATGCTCAAGAAGTAACCATGAGGACATCAAGCGAAGGAGGCCGCGCTGTTAGCGGGGCGGCCGCTTTCCGCTTTGATGTCTTTTTTACATAGCGGCTCGCTCCTTGGCATTAACTAGCCTCTGGGTCTTCACTAATGGTATAATAGAACGAATATTTGTCGTATGGGGTGGATGAATTCATATTATGGATGCAATGACAAAAATGTGGGTATCACTTATAGGAATCGGATTGATGGCGCTTGCCGCGTTTCTTATTTCATTCGCACGTTATAAGACGAAGGGTGTCTTGAAGTTTGTTCTGTCGCTTATTGCCTTTATGTTTCTAGTGGTAGGCGGCATTCTCGGATTTATGTCTATCGCTTAATCGCAATCTATGCTGCAAGCTGCTAAGAGAGGAAGGCGCAGTAGAATATGTTGGAGCTCAAGAGCAGGACCAAATCAATTCAAGTTGAAGCGGAAGCAGGAATGTCATTATTGGATCTGGCTGTGAAGCACAATCTTGACTGGGCGTTCTCCTGTACCCGCGGAACATGTGCACGCTGCCGCTGCTTGATCGTAGAGGGCGCTCAGTATCTGGAAGAGGTTACGGATGCGGAATGGGACCGGATGGATCCGGAGGAATTCGATCAAGGCTACAGACTGGGCTGTCAAGCCATTGTCAAGGAAGGCGCCGGTGCCATTAAAGCGGTCAATCAACCGTATTTCTAACTAAAGGAAGTGGTCCGATGGACCGAAATGAGCATGTCATAAGAGCCCTTGCCATAATTGCGGATGCTGCTGCCGGGATGGATGCGGCATGGCTGGTCGGAGGAAGCGCAGGACTGCAGCTTCGCGGATTGAATCTGGAGCAGCCGCCGCGTGATCTGGATATCTATGCGGATGAGCAGGATGCGGTGAATCTTCATGTGGCGCTGCGCAACTATGCAACGGATGTGCAGCAAGAGAGTGTTAGCCCGATCTATCGCTCGCTTCTAAGCCACTATATCATCGAGGGAGTTCATGTCGAGCTGGTCGGCGGATTTGTTGTGTCCAGCGGGAATAACAGGTATGAGGTTGACATTAGAGGGGTGCTTGCACCCTTTCAACTGCCGGTAGAATGTGATGGACGCAGGGTCGGCGTTGTGCCGCTGGCACATGAGATGTGGTTTAACATCCTTCGCAGCCGGGCTGACCGCGTTGATCTTATCGTTGAGGAAGTGCGAGCGCAACCTGGGCTTCATCTGGATGCCTTCGGTGCGATTGAAGGACGCAATGCTCTCTCTATGGAATTGGTCAAGCAGACTCATGAACGAATTGGACTTGGGGAAACGAGGGGTTAATAGTGAATGTTGATATCACGTTTCTTCCTTCCGGACGCAGTGCTTCTGTTCGAGCGGGTACGACAGTGCTGGATGCTGCCCGCAAGGCAGGTGTGCCCATTCGTACCAGATGTGACGGCAAAGCCGCTTGCTTGATGTGCAAAGTGACGACGGCAAGCGGGCAAGGGCTTTCTCCTCTAAGCGACAATGAGCGGCGGAAGCTCGCGGGACTTGAAGGGCAAGGAACGAGACTCGCCTGCCAGACGAAGGTTACTGGCAAAGCGGTTGTTGAAGTGCCGGAGGATCCGCTGCGTGCAGCTGTCCGGCGACAATTGATGAGACAGGCGGAGGAAGATGAGCTTTGGTAGGAGCCAGTCTCATCCATACCGACAGGAGGACTTTGTGGCAATGAGAGGATTGAAGAACAGTACCGTAATGCTGGTGCTTGCAGTTATGGCGGTCGTGCTAACCGGATGCTTGTATCCGGAGGAGCAGATGGCGCAGAACCAGAAGCCGCCCAAGGATGTCATTATCAATATTCAGAGCGTAGTTGATCAGTATTATAAGGAAACGGGTCTGCTCCCCATTAAGAACAGCGAGGCGGATACACCGCTTTACGAGAAATATGTGATCGATTTCGCCAAGCTGCAGCGTATGAACTATTTGTCAGACATTCCTGCTGCTGCTTATGAGATGGGCGGCAACAATTATTTTTTAATTATTAACGAGGAGACCGATCCCGTTGTCAAGCTGATGAACCTTGTAATCTATCAGCGGGTGAACGATATTCAGGCCGCAGTGAAGAAATATGCCGATGCGAGCAATGGCCAGCTGCCTAAAGGCGAGACAGCATATCCGGATTTCTGGCGGATAGATTACGGAAAGCTGAATATGAAAGACCCTAATATTAGCAGCCTTTTCTCCGGACAGACCTTGTCTGCGATGATGGATGCCAAGGGGAATGTCTATCTTGATTATGGCATTGATGTGATGGGAGCGGTCAACAAGCTGGATGCGGGCAGCAAGCCGGACAGCTCGGCTGATCTGCGTACATTGCTTGTGGAGCAGTCAGAATTTGTACCTGTTAAATCTACCGTGTACCGGCTGGTCGATGGCGAGCCGCAGGCCTTTCTTGAATAATTGCGGGCAGTTCGCGCTGTTGAAGCTATTTCGTTAAGTGGTTATGTCCACTTGCGGGATAGCTTTTTTTGTTGGCATACGAAGGACTCTTCTCTCATATATCTCAATCTTGGAAGGGCGGAGCCGGAGGATGGGCATGAATCGAAAGATTTCCTGTGAAAGTGGTCATATTTGGGTGGAAAGCGCAATAAGCTATTACTAGTCCAAAATCATGTACGAGTTGCGCACGCTGGTATGCATCAGCAACACGGCTGGCGGCGAACCCTGACGACTATCGCAGCATGAGGAACACGGCAGTAACGGTACGTCCATGTACTGGCGAATTTCGATTGGGAGGGGATATTCAGTGGAGAAAGTGGACATTTTCAAGGACATAGCCGAACGTACCGGTGGGGATATTTACCTCGGCGTTGTCGGTGCGGTCCGCACAGGCAAATCAACCTTCATCAAACGGTTCATGGAGACGGTTGTTCTGCCGAACATTACGAATGACGCCGATCGGGTGAGAGCCATTGATGAGCTGCCGCAAAGCGCGGCAGGCAAAACCATTATGACAACAGAGCCGAAATTTGTACCGAACCAAGCGGTGCAGCTGCGTGTAGCAGAAGGTCTGGATGTCAACATCCGGTTGGTAGACTGTGTTGGCTACGCGGTTAACGGGGCCAAAGGATATGAGGATGAGAATGGCCCGCGCATGATAACGACCCCGTGGTTTGAGGAGCCGATTCCGTTCCAGGAAGCGGCTGAGATCGGGACACGCAAGGTAATACAGGAGCATTCCACGCTGGGTGTTGTGGTCACAACCGATGGCACAATTGCGGAAATTCCGCGCAGCTCTTATGTGGAGGCGGAAGAGCGCGTCATCGATGAGCTGAAGGAAGTCGGCAAGCCCTTTGTGCTGATCGTCAATTCAACACGGCCGCGCAGTGAAGAGGCGCTTCAGCTTCGCAGTGAGCTGCAGGCCAAATATGATATCCCGGTTATGACGCTGAGCGTCGCTACAATGGGCGAGGAAGATGTGATGTCTGTCCTTCGCGAGGTGCTCTATGAGTTCCCGGTGCACGAAGTGAACGTCAATCTGCCGAGCTGGGTGATGGTGCTGAACGACCAGCACTGGCTTAGAAGCAATTATGAGAATTCCGTGCGCGACACCGTGAAGGATATTCGTCGTCTTCGCGATGTTGACCGTGTCGTTGCACAGTTTATGGAATATGAATTTATCGTCCGGGCTGGTCTTAGCGGAATGAATATGGGGCAGGGAGTCGCGGAGATTGATCTCTATGCACCGGATGAGCTATACGACCAGATTCTGATGGAAGTGGTCGGTGTAGAAATACGGGGCAAAGATCATCTGCTGCAACTGATGCAGGAGTTCTCGCATGCCAAGCGGGAGTATGACCGATTCGCAGAAGCGCTTGAGATGGTCAAGACGACCGGCTACGGCATAGCGGCGCCTTCCCTTGCAGAGATGGCGCTAGACGAACCGGAGCTGATACGCCAAGGCTCGCGATTCGGCGTGCGTCTCAAGGCGACTGCGCCATCGATTCACATGATCCGCGTTGATGTGGAATCCGAATTCGCGCCGATCATTGGCACGGAGAAGCAAAGCGAGGAGCTTGTCCGCTACTTGATGCAGGACTTCGAGAATGACCCTATCAAGATATGGGAGTCCGATATTTTCGGCAGATCACTCCACTCCATCGTACGCGAAGGTATTCAAGGCAAAATCGCCATGATGCCGGATAATGCGCGCTACAAGCTGCAGGAGACGCTTGGACGCATCATCAACGAAGGCTCCGGCGGATTAATCGCCATTATATTGTAAGAAGAGGAGAGACACGCCGAAAGGCGTGTCTCTCGCTTGTAGTGTGAGGGTTATTGCGATACCCCTGCATACTGTGATCTTGGTTGTGCCGCATGCATGCTGCATGCAGCAAGAAGCCGCGTTAGCTGCTCGCAGCATGCAGCAAGAAGCTGAGCGGCCCTTGCACAGTATGCGTGTTGTTGCAATGCCCAGCATGAAACATTCGGCTGAGCTAGCGCGCTTACAGAGTTGTAGTACTCAAGCTGATATGCCAAGGGTGATTCGATAAACAGAGAAAGCCTGCGCAAATGCAGTTTTTTTCGCATTTCAGCCTGCTGCAGACGAAGTGCCTGCCAAAGTGCAGGCTTTTCACCGTATTAGCCCCCTATAGGCCAATTCTGCCTAATATGCCTGCGCAAATGCAGGAATTCTACCTTCTACAGCTACTTTTAACCAGAATTCCTGCACTTGCGCAGGCTTCCTTTTTTCCTGCAGCAATGAGACCAGCAGCAATACCTTTATACACCGCACACCGCTAGTTGAGACATTGCCTGCCTCGTGCGAATAGCAGATAAAGATGCAGCAAACAGCGATATGTCTATTCTATCCAAGGGTGATACCATAATCAGATAAGAAGCCTGCGCAAAGGCCGTTTTTTTTCGCGTTTTAGCCTGCTGAAGATGAAGTGCCTGCCAAAGTGTAGGCTTTTCGCCGTATTAGCCCCCTATAGGCCAATTCTGCCTAATATGCCTGCGCAAATGCAGGAATTCTACCTTCTACAGCTACTTTTAACCAGAATTCCTGCACTTGCGCAGGCTTCCTTTTTTCCTGCAGCAATGAGACCAGCAGCAATACCTTTATTACACCGCACAAAGCATACCGCACGCTGCACACCGCATACTGCTAGTCGAGACAATGCCAGCCGCGAGTGAGTAGCCAGGCGGAACGCAGAACATGGCAGCCGTTGTTATGGACAGCATCCGCGTTAAGATTTCACTATTGTGAAATGATTTCATTATTGGTAGGAGAGCAGGTGTGAGCTGGATAAGTGAAATATGCTGTAATGATGGTGGTAGTTTGCTTGCTAGAGGAGGAGGACAGCTCATGCAGTTTGCGTAAGCAGCGCTTGAAGCGTTTATGATGCTTCGACGTTCTTTTGTAAGGGTAAGGTAGCTTTGAGGTTGGCATTGTTTTGACAGTGTGTATGCGGGGAACGCCAGTATGAGATGAGCAAGAGCAAGAGCAAGAGCAAGAGCAAGAGCAAGAGCGTGAGTATGAGTATGGGTGAATGTGAATATGAATATGAGGAGATAATTGTCTGGATTCAGATACTCTCTCGTGGAGTCACAGTACTGTGTAGCTGTTTGCGGTTTGATAACCAAGTCTGCTGCCAAGCTAGCTAGCTGAAATGAGTGCCGGGAGATCCGTAACCTATAAATGCGGCGGAACAGCGTGTCTGCAAGTATGCCACAACTTGGAAACCCGCGTAAAGAGGTTGCAATTGTGGGGGCGGACTTTTATAATGGCAGTTATGTTTGTTCGACATAATACTATTAATTTCGACTAAAATCGACATTAATAAATTAATTCCGATTGACATACTAGGAAAAGATGATACTATTATCATAGATCATTCACTTATAATTGATACAGGGGGAACAACACGATGAAACAATGGGGAAAACTATCGCTTATTTTTGTGCTTGCAGCTGTATTGCTAGTCGTTGCTGCTTGTGGCAATAAGCAATCTGAGAACAAGAGTGGGGAAGGAAACACTGGAAGTGCGGCAGAGACGAACGATGATGCTCAAGCCGGACTGACTTCGCTCAAGGGGAAGAAAATCGCACTTATTATGCAATTTAATACGGGAACATTCTCGGCTCAATATATTGAAGGGGTTAAGGAGCAGGCCGGCAAGCTGGGCGGAGAGGTGCAAGTTTTCGCTTCTGACAACGATCTCGGCAAGATGGTGTCCAATCTTGACGCTGCGATCAATCAGGGCTTTGACGGCATTCTGATCGACCATGGACAAGCAGGGGCATTGGAACCAGGCGTGAAGCGCGCTGTGGAGAAAAATATTCCTGTCGTCGTCTTCGATGCTGATATTAAAGTGCCTGGCGTAACTGTTCTGCAGCAGGATGATCAGAAGATGGCAGAAATGACGCTTGAAGAGCTTGCCAAGGATGCGGGCGGCAAAGGGTCTATCGTTAAAGTATGGGTAGCCGGCTTCGCACCGATGGAGCGCCGTCAGCTTGCGTACAACGCATTCCAAGCGAAATATCCGGACATTAAAGAAATTGCCGCATTCGGCAATGCGAACAATCCGGCATTGGATACACAAGCTCAAATGGAAGCTATTCTGACCAAATATCCGAACAAAGGTGACATTACTGCAGTATGGACCGCATGGGATGAATTTGCCAAGGGTGCAGCACGTGCCATTCAGCAAGCAGGCCGCACAGAAATTAAAGTATACGGAATCGACATGAGCGATGAGGACTTGCAAATGATTCAAGATCCGGCGAATCCATGGGTTGCATCCGCAGCTGTTGATCCTAAGGATATCGGCCGTGTGCAGGTTCGTTATCTATACCAGAAATTCCACGGTGACAAAACCGATGATGTTGTTGTTCTGAATCCTGTGTTTGTTCACAGAGATGCGCTGCCTAAGCCGCCGGAAACGGTAAGCACGACGAAGCTGAATGAATATGTCGAAGGTTGGGGCAACAGCGAGCAGGGTTACACGGATTGGCTGAAAGAGCTAGAAGCTGCCAAATAATAATAACGCACAGGAACAGGATGCGGGCAATCACTTCATGTGATTGCCCGCATCCTAAGTTTCGCATGACGCATTACTGTAGGAGGTGCGCGAGTGGCAAAGGCCAGCAAAGGGCTGAATATGCGCAACATTGGCAAGTCTTTCGCCGGAGTTCCTGCGCTTAGCGGAGTTGATTTTGAAGTTCGGCCAGGTGAGATTCATGCTCTTCTGGGTGCTAATGGGGCAGGCAAGAGCACATTGATGAAAATATTATCCGGCGCGTATACCAATGATTCTGGCGACATTGTAATCGACGGCGGAACGGCGGCGATACGCACGCCGGCTGATGCCAAGGCAAACGGCATTCACTGCGTCTATCAGGAAGTTGATACTGCCTTGGTGCCTCAGCTTACCGTGACGGAGAATGTGATGCTGGACCGCATCTCAGCGCCTGGCGGCAAGGGATGGCTGCGTTGGGGCAGTCTGCACCGGGAAGCGGAGTCTGTTCTATCACAGCTTGGAGCCCATATTCCGGTGCGCAAGCGTGTCAGCGAGCTCACACTTGCTGAGAAGCAGCTTGTCCTCATTGCCCGTCTTCTGACGGAGCAAGCGAGGTATGTCATATTTGACGAGCCGACTGCACCGCTCAGCCTTGATGAGGCCGAGCGGTTGTTCGGTGTCATGCAGCAGTTGAAGAATAACGGCATCGGCTGTATTTTCATTACTCATCGGCTGCCTGAAGTGTTTAGAATGTGTGACCGTATAACTGTGATGCGCGATGGGCGGCGTGTAATGACTGCGGAGACGCAGCACACGGATATCGAAGAGGTTGTCAGGGAGATGCTAGGCCGCAGCTTTGCTGAGGAATATCCGAAAACGGATGCGGTCATCGGCAGTACGGTGCTTACCGTATCCAAGCTGTCCCGCGCCCGCTACGTCCGTGATGTAAGCTTTGAGGTGAGAGCCGGAGAAATTGTCGCAATTGTAGGGCTCGTGGGAGCCGGCAAGACGGAGCTGTCCCGGCTGCTGTTCGGGGCGGACAAGAAGGATTCCGGGGACGTCCGTGTTTACGGTCGCCAGTTGGATTTATCCGATCCTGCGAGCGCGATAGCAGGCGGAATTGCGCTTGTTCCTGAGGAGCGGCGCAAGCAGGGCATTCTTGTATCGGAATCTGTAGGGCGCAACCTGAGCCTGCCGATTCTCAAGACGCTGACGCGGCTCGGATTTATCTCCAAGCAGAGAGAAACCAGGAATGCAGCCTCTATCATTGAGCGGCTTGGCATTAAGACCTCTTCTCCCGCGCTGCAGACGATGTACCTAAGCGGAGGCAACCAGCAGAAAGTATCTATTGGCAAATGGCTGTCAACGGATGTTGCTGTATTTGTGTTCGATGAACCGACAAAAGGTGTCGATATTGGAGCAAAAAGCGATATTTTTCGCATTATAGGCCAGTTGGCAGAGCAGGGGAAAGCGATCGTCTACCTGACCTGTGAATTTACAGAGGCGATGGGCATTGCCGACCGCATATTGGTTATGTGCGATGGCCGGCTTGCGGGTTCATTCCTGCGCGAGGAAGCGACGCAAGAGCAGCTGCTTTTATATGCCAGCGGTGGCGGGGAGGTTAACGGATGAAGAGCAAGGCGATGGACTTTACATTCAGATATGGATCCTTGATGATTATTGCTTTTGTTATACTATTTTTCTCACTATGGAATGAAAATTTCTTCACCTACGGCAATCTGACGGATATATTGCGGTCGATCTCGATTGTGACGTTTGTTGCTATCGGCGTGACATTCTCTTTGACGGTGGATGGCTTCGATTTGTCAGTGGGCTCGACAGTATCGCTGACTACGGTCGTAGCTGCGGCGTTAATGGTATGGTATGAGCAGCCGCTGTATGTCGTTATTATTTTACCGCTTGTACTGGGGGCGATCGTCGGGCTTATCAACTCGCTTCTCATCGTCCGCATACGCATTCCAGATCTGTTAGCTACACTGGCAATTATGTATATTGTGGCAGGTGTTCACAAAACGTTTACAAAAGGCTATTCCATCTATAATAATATGCAGCTGACTGATGGCACGACAGCGCCGGGAACCTTCGATGAATCATTCCTGTGGCTGGGACAAGGCAAATGGCTCGGGATACCCGTTCCGGTCATTCTGATGATCATTGCCGTTGTTCTCGTGCATCTGTTCTTCACCTATACGAAATATGGCCGTCAGATGGCGATGACAGGCGGCAATGAAGAAGCAGCAAGATTATCCGGCGTACGTGTAAAAAGAATCCGCACAGCGGCCTATGTGGCATCTGGAGTGTTTGCTGCTATTGGCGGCATTCTGTTCGCGGCCCGGGTAGGGACAGGGCAGGTCGATGCAGGAGCCTCGCTGCTCATGGAGTCCGTTGCCGCTGTTTTTGTCGGATATTCGGTGCTGGGTGCGGGCAAGCCGAACGTGATCGGGACGTTCTTCGGCGCGGTTCTGATCGGTGTTCTGTTGAACGGAATGACGATGATGAACCTGCAATACTATACAAACGATATTGTCAAGGGAAGCGTGCTGGTGCTCGCTTTAGCGGTTACTTTCATTCATTTGAACCGCAAAAAACAATAAAAACCGGGCTGCAGCGCTTTAAAACTTCCTAAGGCCCTTGAAATTCTATTTTCACTGTATTACTATAAATCTGTTCATGTTCAGCATGAAGGAGTTACAAACTTATCCACATTCTGATGAACGAGAGCGGCAAACACTCGTTGTCCTGACTATGAGGCGATATCGTTTACGCAGAGCCTGCAGGTATAAATTCTCAGGTTTCGGTAAAACAGAATGATAATGATGTACTCATGAGATGCTGTCAGGGGAGGTGAAAGAATTGAACAAAACGGAACTGATTGCGAAAGTAGCCGAATTGACTGACCTTTCCAAGAAAGACGCATCGAAAGCGGTTGATGCCGTTTTTGACGCCGTCTCCGACGCGCTGCAAAGCGGTGATAAAGTGCAACTGGTCGGATTCGGAAACTTCGAGGTGAAGAGCCGCGAAGCTCGTAAAGGACGCAATCCGCAAACGGGTCAGGAGATCGACATCCCAGCGAGCAAAATCCCTACGTTTAAAGCGGGTAAATCGCTGAAAGACCTTTGCTCCAAATAAGTCACGGCATATGCCGCCGATAACGTCCGGATGCCTCTGCGCATTCGGGCGTTTTTCATAACAAATCTGTATTGACATCACTATGGAAATCCAGTAGACTGGTCATTGCGGTTCTCGGGCAATTGTCATTATTATCATGAAGAGGCAGCAGGAGAACGAATGATATCGGGTGTTAGCTCAGCTTGGTAGAGCGCTACCTTGGGGTGGTAGAGGTCGCCAGTTCAAATCCGGTACACCCGACCATTATATGGCCAGCATAACTGCCGTCCTGAGCATAGCCGTTCGGGAGGCAGTTTTTTCATCAACGATAGCGAAGGGAGATGACAACATATGAAGGACGCTCAGAATGAATACATCGTAGTTAAAGCCAAGTCGCAAGGTGTGCAAGTAATCGGTCTGACTCGCGGACAGGATACCAAGTTCCACCATACCGAGAAGCTCGACAAGGGCGAAGTGCTCATTGCGCAATTCACCGATCATACCTCAGCTATCAAGATTCGCGGCAAAGCTACGGTTATGACCAAGCACGGTGTCATCGATACCGAAGACTAATTGATCGAAAGCAGGCATAGCCTGCTTTTTTTTATATACACTGTTAGAAGTAGGACATTCTTCTTGCGGAGGAGATGCTTGATGTCCGTTTGGAGGAGGATTCTCCTTGCTTCGGCAGTGACAGCGGCAATTACAGTTTCCTTATCGGTGCTGCCGCATATGAAGGGCCGCGATGCAGCGGTGGATAGCGATCTGGCGGTCTTTCGTTCTGCGCCGCTTATCAGACTCAGCTCGGATAATCTGGTTGATCATATGCTCGGCTTGCAGCTTCAGCTCAAAATCATAAAAGTCGACTGGAAGCAGGCGGTGCTGTCAGTAGATTTGTCCGTTGACGCCGCGCGGGACAATTCACGCGTATGGGCTGGCGATATGCAGCGACTCCTGCATCTGGCGTTCATGCGAACAAGCAATGTGAACAGGGTGCTCATTCGTTACATGGAGACTATCGATACCTTGCAGGGAAGCGCTCACGCAGAGGATGAAAGAGCAAGCCGGTCAGCGGATTTGCGCATGCTCGCGGCGGCAGATGCGAGGCGTTCAGATCAATGGCTTGCAGAGGGAGTGATGGGTCTGAATGACGAAAATCCCTTTACAGATCCTCTTTGGCGAGGGCGTCTGAGGCTGTTATTCTCAGATATCGGAAGCAGCCGATTGCAATGAGATCTGTAGCGAAACGGTAAACAAAATGCTATAATAATTTAGATTGTAGAACAGCTAGACTTTCGCTGATCCGTCCGGAGGCTTGACCTAATGAAATCTTATAGAATACCAGAGATTGCTAAGAAGTACGTGGAATACGATATGATACAAACGTACACAGAGCTGCCGGCCTTCCCTGATTCAAGGATTCGGCTGCTCTTCGCTTTTTTGGCCAATCAGCGGACACCGCAGCCCAGCATAGAGCTATATTCGCTGGCAGCCTCACTTGTTCAATTGGGCATGGATACGCATGAGATGATTGATTCCGAGTCCGGCCATGTGTCGGAGCGCGAAATGCGGTCCCGGCAGCTCAAGGTGCTGGCAGGCGATTACTTCAGCAGCCGCTTCTACCAACTGCTGTCGCAGGCAGGCGAGGTTGATATGATCCGCAGGCTCAGCAGCAGCATTTGCGAGGTCAACCGGTTGAAAATGAACTTGTACACGCGGATGCAGCAGCTCAAGGTGACAGCAGAAGATTATCTGAATCAATGCGTGCAGCTCAGGACGGAATTGTTCCAGGCCTTCACCGGCATACTGGACGACGGGGTGGCGCGTATTTGGTCAGAGCTGCTGCAGGGAATAGGCAGATGCGAGGTTGTTGCGGACGAGCTTAGCCGCACCGATATGCCAGAGCGCTTCGACGGCAGCTGGGGTTTTTGGCATGTTCTCCATGAGGGTAGTGATGAGGAGAAGCGCAAGCTGGCCGAGAAGAGCGGCGAGCCGGCGTTCATTCCCTCCCTGCTGGTCAAGTACAATATTCGCAGCCAGCTCGCTGATCAGCTGAAGAAGTCGGTTGACCACGTTCAAGCAGTCGCTTCGAGACTTGAATCAGACAAGCTCGTGCGCGAGCTCATGCAAATCGGGGACGTATTTCTGCGCCCTCTAATTCCTGCGGCTTCGGTCCTTAACGAGAGAAGGTGACATCCAATGAATGCCAAATCCAAGGAGCAGTTTGTCCACGAGGTGTTCGAGAGCGTAGCTCCCAAATATGATATGATGAATAATCTGCTCAGTATGCGCAGACATAAAGCATGGCGAAAATTTGCAATGAACAAAATGGACGTCAAACCGGGCGCAACGGCCATCGATATTTGCTGCGGCACATGCGATTGGACGATTGCGCTCGCGCGTTCCAGCGGCACAGGGGAGATGGTCGGGCTGGATTTCAGCCAGAACATGCTGAACTACGGCAAGCAGAAGGTAGACAAAGAGAAGCTGCAGGAGCAAATTACGCTTGTGCAAGGCAACGCCATGGCTCTGCCGTTCGAGGACAATCGCTTCGACTATGCGACGATTGGCTTCGCACTGCGCAATGTGCCGGATCTGAAGCAGGTATTGCAGGAGATGATGCGCGTAGTCAAGCCTGGCGGACAAGTTGTCTGTCTGGAGCTGTCCAAGCCGATGTGGCAGCCGTTCAAAGCGGTTTATTATTTCTATTTTGAACGCATACTGCCGCTGCTTGGCAAATTGTTCGCCAAACGCCACGAGCAGTACAAGTGGCTTCCTGAATCGCTCAAGACGTTTCCGGATTTGAACCAGCTGGCAGAAATATACCGGGAGATCGGATTACGCAATGTATGCGCTTATCCGCTAACAGGTGGAATTGCCGCCTTGCATATCGGGACGAAGGGAACGGACGGAGCATGATTCGCAAAATTAAAATTTTTCTGGAAATGATCAAATTTGAACATACGATTTTTGCGCTTCCATTTGCCTTCATGGGCGCACTGCTTGGTGCAGTCGTCATGGAGAAGCGTCTGCCGCAATGGGGCGAGATCGGTTGGATTATACTGGCCATGGTTGGCGCAAGAAGCGCTGCAATGGGATTGAACCGGGTCATCGACAGTGCCATTGACAAGAAGAACCCGCGCACAGAGAAACGGGCGATTCCTGCCGGGCTGCTTCGCGCTGGTGAAGTGTTCTTGTTCATTGCGGTATCCTTCGTTCTTCTGTTCGTTGCTTCTTCCAGACTGGATCCGATCTGCATGAAGCTGATGCCGGTCGCTGTCATTATGCTTGTGCTTTATTCCTACACGAAGCGGTTTACATGGCTATGCCATGTTTTTCTTGGTCTGACGATCGGACTTGCTCCGCTTGGCGGGTGGGTAGCCATTACCGGTGCTTTTGACCTCTCGGCATGGCTGCTGTATGGTTCGGTAGCGCTCTGGATTGCGGGCTTCGACATTATCTATGCTTGCCAGGATTTCGAATTTGACCGCAAGGAAGGCGTTTACTCCATTCCAGCCCGCTTCGGGCTGATGGGAGCGCTCTGGATTGCTCGCTGTTTCCACGCGGTTACGGCAGTGGGATTCCTGGCCTTGTTCTGGATGACGGATCTGAGCTGGGGCTATCTGCTCGGAACAGCAGCGGCGGCAGTGATTCTATTCTATGAGCATTGGCTTGTGAAGAAAGCGGATATGACGCGGGTTCAGACGGCCTTTTTTACAATGAACGGCGTTCTTAGTATGGTAATCTTCGCCAGCTCGCTGCTGGATTTGGTGGTGCTGCGCCAATGGTAGACTCGACGGGAGCTGCAGTCCGGAAGCGTTGGGTTGTAGGAATTACAGGAGCGAGCGGCTCCGTATATGGCACTCGGCTCATACATGTGCTGTTGGCTATGGATATCGATGTCCACCTTATTGTTACAGAAGCGGGCTGGCGGGTGCTGAAGGAGGAGCTTGGCTGGGAGACCTCCCGGCGTCAGGCTGCTCTCGAAGCGGAGTTTAAGGATCATCTATCTTCAGGCAGACTGATCTTCCATCCCAATGCGGATATCGGGGCGTCTATCGCAAGCGGTTCGTTCCGGGTGGAAGGGATGATTGTCATGCCTTGCTCCATGGGAACATTGGCTTCAATCGCGCATGGAATCTCTGATGATTTGATGACTCGTGCCGCTGATGTTATGCTAAAAGAAGGGCGCAAGCTGGTGCTTGTCCCGCGCGAAACACCGCTGCATGCGATTCATTTGGAGAATATGCTGACACTTGCAAGGCTCGGAGTAAAGCTGGTTCCGGCAATGCCAGCCTTTTACTATGGGCCTCAATCGCTGAATGATATTGTTAATTTTCTTGTGGGCAAGGTGCTGGATCAATTGCCGCTCGATCATGATTTGTACAGAAGATGGGGAGATGAGCAGGATGGGGCTACACCGCCCGATCACCATCGGACGAATTGATTACGCTAACGTTTGGCCGATTTTTCATTACGCAGAACAGATGCTGCCTGGCGACCGCTTTATTATAGATAAACGGGTGCCGTCGGCGCTTAATGGAGCAATGAAGCGGGGAGAAGTGGATATCACAGCGATGTCTTCATTCGCCTATGCGGAACATGCAGATGACTATTTGCTCCTGCCGGATTTGTCCGTAAGCGCCAAGGGGCGTGTGAATTCCATTTTATTATTTATGAAGGAGCCGTTAGAACGGGTGCTGCAAGGCACAATTGCTTTAACGGCCACTTCCGCCACATCTATTAATTTATTGAAAATAATTATGTCGCTCCATTATGGCGCGAATCCTTCCTATGTAACGATGGAGCCGGATCTTGATTCCATGCTTCAGCATGCTGATGGGGCGCTTCTTATAGGCGATCCTGCGATTCAGGCCTCATGGCAGGACAGGGGTCTCACGGTTATTGACCTCGGCGAGCTGTGGCAGCGTTGGACAGGCTATGGCATGACATTCGCCCTATTCGCTGTGCGCAGGGAAACGGCGGCGGAGCGGCCCCAAGAGGTTGCAGCCGTACTGCGTGCATTGAGCGAGAGCAAACGGAAGAGCTTGAAGGACCGCGGGCCGCTTATCGATCAGGCCTGCCGTCAGCTTGGCGGCGAGAGCGGCTATTGGGATCGTTATTTTCAAGAGCTGTCCTATGATTTCGGTTCAGAGGAGCAAGCAGGCTTGAAGCTTTACTTTGACTATGCGCAGCAGCTGCGGTTGCTTCGTCATGAAGTTCGCATGCAATTTTTTATAGAGAATACGGCCATACGGGTGAACGAATGAAACTACTCGATTTATATGCGAAAATGAAAGGTGACCTTGATGTCATCGAGCGTGAGCTGGCACGCAGTGTCACATCGGATCATGCGCTTCTGAGCGAAACGTCGACTCATTTGCTGAAAGCAGGAGGAAAACGGATTCGTCCTGTTTTTGTGCTGCTTGCCGGCAAATTCGGCGATTACCGTCTGGATGTGCTGGAGCGCATCGCGGTTCCGCTGGAGCTCATTCATATGGCTTCGCTTGTGCATGACGATGTGATCGACAATGCGCAGACGCGCCGCGGCCAGCTCACAGTCAAGTCCAAGTGGGACAACCGGATCGCTATGTACACCGGTGACTACATATACGGTAAAGCGCTCACAGTAGCAACGGAGCTGCGCAATCCGCTTGTTCATCAGATCTTGTCCAAGGCGATGGTGCAAATGTGCGTTGGCGAAATGGAGCAGATCCGCGATTTCTTTAATACAGAGCAGTCAATCCGCAATTATTTGCGGCGGATTCGGCGCAAGACGGCTCTGCTGATCGCGATCAGCTGCCAGCTAGGAGCAGTCGCTTCCGATGCGAATCGCACAATCGCGAATCAATTGTACCGGTTCGGTTATAATGTGGGCATGGCCTATCAGATTGGCGATGACCTGCTTGACCTGCTTGGCACGGAGAAGCAGATCGGCAAGCCTCCAGGCTCAGATATCCGCCAAGGCAATATAACATTGCCTGTGCTCCTCGCTCTTCAAGAACCCGCCCTCCGCGACGGGCTCTTAAACGAAATTAATAAAATTCGCGAGTCGGATGGAGCAGGGGAAACGAATACGGTGTTGAACATAATACGTAAGAGCGGCGGCATCGCTATTGCTGAAGATTTGGTTAGCCGCTATATCGCCAAGGCGATTGCCGCGCTGAATCAACTGCCAAACATTCCCGCTAAGAAAAGCTTGACGGATATTGCGCGGTTTGTGTCTAAGCGGAGCTATTAAGCGGGAGAGAGAAAGATGACGCTGCGGGCGTGGATCATTCTTCTTGGAGGAAAAGACAACGCTGCGCGCGTGGATCATTCTTCCGATCGCTGTTGTCCCTGGATTTCTTCATTGTATAAATGATCTAGCTGTGGAAATCCAGTGACAAAGGCGAACGCTAACGCTTCTCCAGAACGATTCCACCCGCTCCGCTGTCCTCTCTTCCACCCCGCTTATTTTTGGGGTAATGTTTGGATATGACTTTCGGATTATTTGTCATATCTAGGTTTACAATATTTTAGCTTGCCTTTTTCTTCGCGGACGCTTATGGAATGTCACTTGCTCGAATGCTGCTCATTCTCGCAAGTGCGTGGATCGTCAATTGTAAGCCTATGCTTACGATGATCAGCAAGGCTCGCAAAAACTTGGCTTATGCTTGCGTAGTGAGTTTTTCTTGATATGACGTCTAGCTGTCATATCAGCAAGGCTCGCAAAACTCTTAAGGAGGTAACTTCAATGGAAAGAACGTTTTTGATGGTGAAGCCGGATGGTGTGCAGCGTGGGTTGATCGGGGAGATTTTGTCGCGGTTTGAGCGCAAAGGGCTGCAACTGGTAGCGGCCAAGCTGCTGCAAATTACGCCTGAACTGGCCGAGAAGCATTACGCGGAACATGTAGGCAAACCGTTCTATCCGCCGCTTGTTGATTTCATTACCTCCGGCCCGGTATTCGCCATGGTGTGGCAGGGGGATAATGTAATCGCATTAGCTCGTGCACTAATCGGCAAGACGAACGCGATCGACGCTGCTCCTGGCACGATCCGCTCCGATTATGCGGTACATACGAATTTTAATCTCATTCATGGCTCGGATTCTCCAGAGAGCGCACAGCGGGAAATCGGCATTTTCTTCTCCGAGCATGAACTGATTCAATATGTTCAAACGATTCAACGCTGGATCTAATTACAATCCAATCTAGTATAAGTTGAACGTAAGAAAGAACAACGGAGCGGAGCAAGGGAATGATTCTGGAGAAGCGTCAGCGCTCGCCTTTGTTCCCGGAATTCCACATCATAAACACCTTAATTCAAGAATTCCGGGAACAACAGCGATCGTAAGAGCATTCCCCTTGCGCAGCGGGCGGGTTGATCATTTGTATCGTTCAACTTATATAGTATCATCATCGGAGGAGCCACTGATGGAAGACACAGACTTCACGCTTTTTGTGAAACGGATTAAAGAGAAGACTGCTATCGATCTCTCGCAGTATAAAGAGGCCCAGATGAAGCGGCGCCTTACGACACTCCGTCTCAAACACGGCTACGATACCTTCGCCGCTTACTGGGAAGCGATAGATCGTGACCGCAATCTTATGAATGAGTT
The DNA here is from genome assembly GCF_019443105.1 of Paenibacillus oenotherae. Classification (GTDB taxonomy): domain Bacteria; phylum Bacillota; class Bacilli; order Paenibacillales; family Paenibacillaceae; genus Paenibacillus_Z; species Paenibacillus_Z oenotherae. The sequence continues at coordinate 355,486 of NZ_JAHZIJ010000001.1, read as the reverse complement.
TCTGGATCGCATGACCATTAATGTGTCCGAGTTCTGGCGCAATCCGAGCCGCTGGGAGGCGATGGAGAAGCGGTTTCTTCCGGAGGTGCTTGCTGGCGGCGGCCGGATTAAGCTGTGGAGCGCCGCCTGTTCTACGGGGGAAGAGCCCTATACGCTAGCGATGATTGCCTCCGAGCTGGGAGCCCAGGATCGAACCTCTATTTTGGCTACAGATCTCGATAATATTGTTCTTGAGAAAGCGGCCCAAGGGTTGTATCAAGAGCGCTCTGTGCGTGATGTGCCTGGGGCTTACAGCCGTAAATATCTTGTGAAGAAGGATCATGACCAAATAGCGGTTGCCGACGGACTCAAAAAAATGATAACGTTCAAACAGCAAAATCTGCTGCATGATTCCTTCGACAGCCAGTTTGATATTATTATTTGCCGCAATGTCATGATCTATTTCACCGAGGAAGCGAAGCATGTGCTGTATCAGAAATTTTCTGATGCGCTGCGTCCGGGCGGATTGCTCTTCGTAGGCAGTACAGAGCAGATATTCTCTCCCTCGCAATACAATTTTGAATCCGTAGAAACGTTCTTCTACCGCCGCCGCGCTTAATCTGAGATGTATATCGTTTTCCAACTTCTCCAATACTAAAGGTATTAATGATGTATGGAGGTGCATAATGGACAAGCGTAAAGTAATTGCGGCATATCGGCGGGGGTTCATCAATGTCCACGAATGCGCGCAAATTCTCGGCATAGACATGGGCCAGATATCCGGCTTAATTAATGATCCGTACCTAACTGTCGATCCACAGGCTCTGCGGAGCAAGCAATCTGTGAATGGTTAGCGCTCTGTCAGTGAAACTGTCCGCTGCATGCCTGCAACAGGGTGCATAGGGCAGTTTCTTTTTTATAGGTCCAAGGGTGGAGAAGCCTGTTGTATTTCTTGTCAAACAAGCAAGGCTATACTATAATGAGCAAAGACATTTGGCAGATATACATACTCGGAATACCAATGGCAGTACTCGGTATAGACCAAATACAAGGGCAAGCCTGCCCGGTGCCGGTGCTTGCTTCACTTTAAATTACGAGACAGAGAACGTTCCGGAAGGAGCGGACCTGTTTACGCTTGGGAGGAGCTTTAACGTGAGTTTACGTTATTTGACAGCAGGAGAGACGCACGGCCCGCAATTGACGGCCATTATTGAGGGGCTGCCTAGCAATTTGCAATTGGATTTTGAGGAATTGAATTTTCAACTGCATCGCCGCCAGAAGGGCCATGGCCGTGGGCGCCGGATGCAAATCGAGAAGGATACGGCGAACATTGTGGGCGGCGTCCGTCATGGCAAAACGACCGGTGCGCCTGTAGCGCTCGTTGTTGAGAACAACGACTGGAAGCATTGGACGACCGTTATGAACATCGAGCCTATCGAAGGCAGTGATGAAGACAAGCGAAGAGTTCACCGCCCGCGTCCCGGACATGCGGATTTGAACGGCGGTTTAAAGTATAATCTGAAGGATTTGCGGAATGTGCTGGAGCGCTCAAGCGCCCGTGAGACCGCAGCCCGTGTAGCGGTAGGCGCAGTTGCACGTCAATTTCTGGCACAGTTCGGCATCAAAGTGGCTGGACAAGTTATTCGAATCGGTGACATTGAAGCGCCTGCCAACGATTTGCCAGTAGATGAATTGATCCGTCTGACGGAGGAATCTTCTGTGCGCGTTGTAGACAAGGCGACGGAAGAGAAGATGACCGCCTATATCGATCAGATCAAAGCGGATGGCGATTCGATCGGCGGCGTCGTGGAATGTATTGTTGAAGGTGTTCCGGTTGGTCTGGGCAGCCACGTGCAATATGACCGCAAGCTGGATGGCCGGATCGCACAGGCAGTCGTCTCCATCAATGCGTTCAAAGGCTGCGAGATCGGAATCGGCTTCGAAGCCGGCATTCTGCGCGGCTCTCAGGTTCATGACGAGATCATGTATTCGGAGGAGCGCGGCTTTTATCGTGCAAGCAATCGTCTGGGCGGCTTTGAAGGCGGCATGACCAATGGCGAGCAAATCGTTGTAAGAGGCGTTATGAAGCCGATTCCAACACTCTACAAGCCATTGCGCAGTGTGGATATCGATAGCAAGGAGCCGTTCACCGCTCAGGTTGAACGTTCCGACAGCTGTGCTGTGCCTGCGGCGAGTGTCGTGATGGAGCATGTCGTAGCTTGGGAAGTGGCGAAAGCCTTCCTTGAGAAGTTTGGCGGTGATTCCATGGAGGAGATCCGTGCGAATTACGATAACTATCTGACACAAATGGGGCGATACTAGTGCGCGAGGTAACAGTTGAATTAGGAGAGCGCTCTTATCCGATATATATTGGCGAAGGACTGATCGAGCAAGCTGGCGAGTATTTCACCAAGCATGAGATCAGCAAAAAATCGCCGCTCATGATTGTCACGGACGAGAATGTAGCATCGCGGCATCTCTCCAAGCTTGAGGTAGCGCTCCAAGGAGCGGGCTTTCAAGTTGTAAGCACCATTGTGAAGCCAGGGGAGAAGTCCAAGTCGCTGTCGGTCTTCGAGGATTTGATCACGAAAGCGCTTGAGGCAGGATTGGATCGCAAATCAACAATCGTTGCTCTTGGCGGCGGTGTAGTAGGCGACCTTGCAGGCTATGTCGCAGCTTCTTATATGCGCGGAATCAAGTTCATTCAAGTGCCGACAACGATTCTTGCGCATGACAGCAGCGTGGGGGGCAAGGTAGCCGTAAACCACCCGCTGGCCAAAAATATTATCGGCGCATTCCATCAGCCGGAGCTTGTGCTATATGACCTCAGCACACTGCAAACATTGCCGCTGCGCGATGTTAAGGCAGGGCTGTCCGAGGTGATCAAGAGCGGTCTGATCTGGGACGCGGAATTCGTAGACTGGATTGACAACAATGCCGAGCGGCTGCTTGCTCTTGATGAGGAAGCGCTGGGATATGCTCTGTACATGGGCTGCAACATTAAGGCACAGGTTGTATCGCAGGATGAACGCGAGAACAGCCTTCGCATGATTCTCAATCTCGGTCATACAATTGGGCACGCGCTTGAAGCGGTCGCTGGCTATAATGAGCTGCTTCATGGCGAAGCGATTTCGATCGGCATGATCGGTTCCGCCAGGCTTGGGGTTAAGCTTGGAGGATCGGAGGAGATCTACACCGTCACGAAGCGGGTGTTGTCCCGCATGGGATTGCCGGTGGGATTGCCGGAGCATCTGGATATTGATGCCATCATGGAAGCAATGCTGCACGATAAGAAGTTCTCGGAGGGAACGATGGTATTCGTCGTGCCGACGGCAATCGGCGAGGTCATCATTGACCATTCCGTATCTACAGAGCTTGTAAGGGAAATTGTGGAGCAACTGAAACAGGAGGCCGTCTAAGATGAGTGTTCGGGGAATACGCGGCGCGATAACGGTAGATGTTAATGAGGAAGGCCCGATTCTGCAGGCAACTGTAGAAATGTTGAATGATATCGTCAAGGCGAACGGCATTGTCCCTCACGATATATGCAGTGTATTCGTGACGGTAACGGGCGATCTGGATGCTACCTTCCCTGCGCGGGCCATTCGCCAGATGGAAGGCTGGGAGCTTGTTCCGCTTATGTGCGCCCTTGAAGTGCCGGTTAAAGGAAGTCTGGAGAAATGCATCCGGCTGATGGTTCTTGTCAATACGGACAAATCGCAGCAGGAGATTGAGCATATTTATTTGGGCGGTGCACAGGCACTGCGCCCGGATCTGACAAAAGCATAAAAGAGTCGCGTTGTCAGGTTGACGGATATAAGGACCTGATGTATAGTAATGAGTAATTAAGAAGTAAGAGCAAAGTAGAGCCGAGCGAGTTAGCGTTATGTGTAACTTGAGATGAGATGAGTAGAGCTGAGTATAAGTGAAGATTGACCAGATTCATTGATCATGAATCGGTTTGTTGCTGCATCTTGAAGGTGCTGCTCTCATTCCGTCATGTATTGAATTTGTGTTTCAGCACTCATGTTTATCTTCTGACACACACGAACACTCCTGCTGCGGCAGGAGTTTTTTTATTTCCGACAATGAGGAGCGAGTGAGCATGAATCAAGAGCTGCAGCAAGTCATCAAGCTTGCGGAAACGTACAACCTAATTCCTATCGTGCGTCACGTTATGGCGGACACGGAGACGCCGATCCGGCTGTTCCAGCATTTCTACCGCGAACGCCGTGCTTTTCTGCTGGAAAGTGTTGAGGGTGGTGTCAAATGGGCACGGTATTCCTTCATCGGCACAGATCCGTTCATGCTCATTCAGGGCAAGAACGGCGAGATGCATATTGAGCAGCAGGGCAAAGTAACGAAGCTCAGCGAGAAGCCGCTAGAGCTGCTGAAGGCGCATCTGCGTTCGTTCCGCAGCCCATCGATACCGGATTTGCCGCCATTCACAGGCGGAGCCATCGGCTTCTTCGGCTACGATCTGCTGCAGTATTACGAGAAGCTGCCAGCCCATCGCATAGACGACTTGAATATGAATGATATGCAGTTCATGTTCTGCGATCAGATTATCGTATTTGACCATTTCAAGCAGCAGATTCAAATTATCGGCAATGTGCATATTGGAGAAGGCGCGGCCGACAGCGACATTGCGGCCGCTTACGGAGAAGCGCTGGCCAAGATCGAGGCGACGATTGAACGGATTCAACAGCCGCTCCCTACAGCTCTTATGGCTGGCGGGTCGATACCGAGGGATCCGGAACTGGGCGAGGTACAGTCGAATTTGACCAAAGAGCAGTTTATTGCCAATGTGGACAAGGCCAAGGAATACATTCGCGCAGGCGATATTTTTCAGGTGGTGTTGTCCCAGCGCTTCAGCATTGAGACGACGGTCGATCCGCTCCATGTCTATCGGGTGCTGAGGACGATGAACCCCTCTCCGTATATGTATTATTTGAAGATGGGGGACGAGGTTATTGTCGGCACCTCCCCGGAAGCGCTGGTCAAGGTGGATGGAGATGTGGTGGAGACACGGCCCATCGCAGGAACGCGTCCGCGCGGAGCGACAGAGGAAGAGGATCTGGCGCTGGAGAGGGAACTGCTGGCCGATGAGAAGGAACGCGCGGAGCATCTGATGCTTGTCGATCTCGGACGGAATGATATCGGCCGCGTATCGGAATTCGGCACCGTTCGTTGTGATTCTTATATGGACATTGAGCGCTACTCGCATGTTATGCATATCGTCTCCAATGTCTCCGGCAAGCTGCGCAAGGATAAGGATTTCTTTGATGCCTTCGTTTCCTGCATGCCTGCCGGCACGGTATCCGGCGCTCCCAAGCTGCGGGCAATGGAAATTATCGCAGAGCTTGAGAATGAGGCGCGCGGCCCCTATGCGGGTGCGATTGGCTATCTCGGCTTTGCCGGAAGCCTGAATACGTGCATTACGATTCGGACGATTGTATTCAAGAATGGAAGAGCCTACGTGCAAGCGGGGGCTGGAATTGTATGGGATTCTGTGCCGGAGAGCGAGTATACGGAGACAGTCAATAAAGCGAAGGCCAGTCTTAAAGCGATACGTGCCGCAGAGGCCATATTCGCTGCGCCGGAGCGCAAAGCAACTATGATCAATACAGATTATTATGCTGGAGCGAAGGGATGAGCCGTGATGACAACAGAAACACTGACCTTGCAGCGCGCGCTTGCAACCATTATTAGCGGTCAGGACTTGACCCGGGATGAAGCAAGGCATGTTATGGAGGTTATTCTGAATGGCGAAGCGACTGGCGCGCAGATGGGTGCAATTATTACGGCGCTTCGCATGAAAGGCGAGACGAAGGACGAAATTACCGGCTTCGCCGAAACGATGCGTGCCCGTTCCGCACATGTGCATACCGAGCAGCAGGGACTGCTCGACACTTGCGGCACAGGCGGCTCGGGTATTCATAAATTCAATATTTCAACGGCATCTTCAATGATTGCCGCCGCAGCCGGTGTACGGGTAGCCAAGCATGGCAACCGGGCTATGTCGGGAAAGGCAGGCAGTGCAGACGTGCTGGAAGCTCTGGGTGTCAATATAACGCTGACATCAGAGCAGGCTGCAAGATGCCTGGAATCTATCGGTATTTGCTTTATGTTCGCGCAGCTCTATCATCCATCGATGAAGTATGCCGCAGGACCGCGCCGCGAGCTTGGCATCCGGACGATCTTCAATATGCTTGGACCGCTGACGAATCCGGCAGGTGCCGACCGGCAGCTTCTTGGCCTCTATGACCGTTCACGCACGGAGGTTGTCGCTCAGGTGCTTCGCGATCTTGGACTCAAGCGGGCAATGGTTGTCAGCAGCCATGACGGCTTGGACGAGATCAGCATCTCTGCCCCGACCCAAATTTCCGAGCTGCGCAACGGTGCTGTCCACACTTTCGATATTACGCCGGAAGAGCTGGGATTGACGGTTAAGCCGATTGAAGAAGTTACCGGTGGCGATGCTGCCGTAAACGCGTCTATTATACGCAATATTTTCGCCGGCAATGAACGGGGAGCATATCGCGAGATTGTGCTTGCTAACGCAGGCGCTTGCATCTACGTTGGAGGTGCCGCTGACTCGCTTCGTGAAGGAGTGGAGACAGCTGCTGCTGTTATTGATTCAGGCCAGGCTGCAGCCAAACTGCAGCAATTGATTGCGACGACAGGAGAGGTAGCCCATGTTTCTTGATAAGATTGTAGCTTCCAAACGCAAAGAAGTAGATGACCTCGCTGAGCAATTCTCGATGAATGAATATGAGCGCAGAATTGCGGAGATGGCGCCATGCAGAGGGTTCGAACGCGCCTTGACGAATAATCCGAATCGTTCGCTTGGCTTGATTGCCGAAGTGAAGAAGGCCTCCCCTTCCAAAGGGCTGATTCGTGCTGATTTTCATCCGGTAGAGCTTGCGAAGACCTACCAGGCAGCAGGAGCGGATTGTATTTCTGTGCTGACGGATGTGGACTATTTTCAAGGGAAAAATGAATATTTGACAGCGATCCATGAGGCAGTTGACTTGCCGCTGCTTCGCAAGGATTTCATTATTGACTACAGGCAGGTGTATGAGGCCCGTGTCATCGGTGCGGATGCGGTGCTGCTCATTGCTGCGATTCTTCGCCAGTCCAAGCTCTCTGAGCTGTATGATCTGGCCAAGTCGCTAGGACTGGATGTGCTGATCGAGGTGCATGACCGCGAAGAAATGGAGACTGTGCTTGGACTTGGCAAGTCAACGCTGATTGGCATTAACAATCGCAATCTGCAAACCTTCGAGACGGATCTGGCGACGACCGAGAAGCTGATCGATCTCGTTCCGCCGGGTATTACGGTTATTAGCGAAAGCGCAATTTCTACGCCTGCGGATATTACTTATCTGCAATCCGTTGGCGCGAAGGGTGTACTCATCGGAGAGCATTTCATGCGCCAGGATAATGTGGCTGAAGCTGTCGGACATTTGATGGGTCCGGTGAAGGGCTGATGTGTGCAGAGAAGTTACGCGACACGCGGGTGAAAATCTGCGGGCTTCGCGACGCCGATACGATTCGTGCGATGGATGGACTGGCTGTCGATGAGATTGGCTTGCTTTTTGCGAAGAGCAAGCGTCAGGTATCTCCTTCTCTTGCAGGTGAGCTGATTCTTGAAGCGCGCAAGCTGCGGTCGCCATCTGGCGGTGCACCGCGTGTTGTAGGCGTATTCGTCAATGGCGTACTGGAGGAGCTGCGGGAGCTGCTGAAGACGGCGCCGCTTGATGTTATTCAGCTTCATGGCGAGGAGACGCCGGAGATCTGCGGAGCTATCAGATCCGAATTGGGTATAGATGTATGGAAGGTTTTTTCAGTAACAGGCGAGGAAGAAGCCATCGCATCCGACGGGCGGAGAATCCTTCTTGCCGGTCCCGCACGTCTGGAACGCTATCGCGGGACAGTAGATGCTGTTCTCATTGATACAGCCGGCGGCGGTACAGGCCAAGCCTTCGATTGGTCTGTTATTGACAGCTATGTAGAAGCGGCAAGGGCAATTGGTGTGCCGCTGTATGTAGCAGGCGGCCTTCATCCGGACAATGTAGCCGAGCTGCTGGAAGGATACGCGCCCGATGGCGTGGACGTATCCAGCGGTGTGGAGAGTGACGGGTGGAAGGATACGGATAAAATTCGACTTTTTGTTGAAAGGGTGAAACGCACATGAATCAAGTTCCAGATATCAACGGGCGCTTCGGCAAATTCGGCGGTCGTTACGTACCGGAAACGCTCATGAATGCACTGCTAGAATTAGAAGAGGCCTATAAGCATTATTCGAAGGATCCTGAATTCATTGCCGAGCTCAATTATTTGCTCAACCAATATTCAGGCCGTCCTACATCGCTTTACTATGCGGAACGATTGTCGAAGCATCTTGGCGGAGCGAAGATCTATCTCAAGCGCGAAGATTTGAACCACACCGGTGCGCATAAGATCAATAATACACTCGGTCAGGGACTGCTGGCCAAGCGTATGGGCAAAACAAAAATTATCGCGGAAACCGGAGCGGGCCAGCATGGTGTTGCTTCTGCAACGGTAGCTGCTCTGCTCGGCATGGAATGCAAGGTGTTTATGGGCGAGGAGGATACGAAGCGTCAGGAGCTCAATGTATTTCGGATGAAGCTTCTCGGCGCAGAGGTCGTTCCGGTTATGTCGGGTACCCGCACACTCAAGGATGCCTGCAACGAAACGCTTCGCTACTGGGTCAGCCATGTAGAGGATACGTACTATATTCTTGGCTCGGTCACCGGTCCGCATCCATATCCGATGATTGTCCGTGACTTTCAGCGCATAATTGGCGATGAGGCACGCGAGCAAATTCAGAAGGAAGCGGGACGTCTGCCGGATTATGTAGTAGCTGCGGTCGGCGGGGGAAGCAATGCGATCGGTATTTTCTACCCGTTCGTGAATGACGAATCGGTTAAGCTTATTGGCGTTGAAGCTGCGGGCAGCGGCATTGACACAGAGGAACATGCGGCAACAATGACCAAGGGTCGCCATGGTGTATTCCAAGGCTCGCTCAGCTATGTGCTTCAGGACGAGTATGGACAAGTGCTGCCTGCTCATTCGATCTCTGCTGGTCTGGATTACCCGGGGATCGGGCCTGAGCATGCCTATTTGAAAGATACGGGGCGTGCGGATTACTTCCCGATTACAGATGCCGAAGCGCTGGAAGCATTGCAGCTGCTTTCCCGTACGGAGGGGATTATACCTGCGTTGGAATCATCGCATGCGATTGCACAAGTGATGAAGCTTGCTCCTACGCTGGACTCTGATCAAACGATCGTAGTCAGCTTGTCAGGACGCGGCGATAAAGATGTGCAATCGATTATGGGCTATTTGGGAGGCACTGCTAATGAATCACATTGATGCGGTATTTCAAGAGCTGCGTGAAGAGGGCGAAACGGCGCTAATTCCATTCATAACGGTTGGCGATCCTGATCTTGGAACCTCGGTTGAGATTATACAAGCGCTTGAACAAGCTGGCGCCCATATGATCGAACTCGGTGTGCCCTATTCCGATCCGCTTGCGGATGGTCCTGTCATCCAGCGTGCTTCTGAGCGTGCTCTGAAACATAATGTAACCCTTATTGATTGTATTCAAACGGCCGAGAATGCGCGCCAAGCAGGTGTCAAGCTGCCGTTCATACTGTTCTCTTACTACAATCCTGTGCTTCAATTCGGCTTGGAGCGGTTCTTCTCGCTTATAGTTGAGAAAGGGATAAGCGGTCTCATTATTCCGGATCTCCCTATCGAAGAGGATGGCGAGGTTCGGGCCAAAGCGGAAGAGGCCAACATCCATCTCATACCGCTGGTCGCGCCAACCTCGCATGATCGTGTAACCCATATTGCGAGCAAGGCTCGCGGGTTCGTTTACTGCGTATCTTCCCTTGGTGTTACGGGGGAGCGTTCCGATTTTCATAAGGGGATTGAAGCTTTTCTGTCAGCGGTTCGCGAGGCGACGACAACTCCGATCGCTGTCGGCTTCGGAATATCGAGCCGGGAGCAGGTCGAGCGTTTCGAAGGGCAAGCGGACGGCGTCATTGTCGGCAGCGCTATCGTTCGTAAGATCGAAGAGATGGTTCCGCTTCTTCAGTCACCTGCTACGAAGCAGGAAGGGCTTGAAGGAATCAGAGCCTTTGTCAGCGCATTGAGAGGCTGATTCATTATCCATACTTAATTCAAGGAAAGCTCTTTGTTCGGCACAGGCCGTCAATAAAGAGCTTTCTTGCTGCATGCTCGCTTGCAGTAATAAGCGAAAAACAACTTTCCAATGTCTGTGAGTTATGAGACAATTAAGAGCAGAGCATTTTATAGAAGAAAAGTTTATTGTCATGAGGTGAATACAGATGCAACCGAAACAAAGTATAATTCACCTGCCTGTTTATCAGCCCGGTAAACCGGTAGAAGAAGTGAAACGCGAGCTTGGCTTGAAGGATGTCATCAAGCTTGCTTCCAACGAGAACCCGTTCGGATGCTCGGAGCAGGCCAAGCTTGCTATCGTGAATGAAATTGCCCATGCAAGCATTTATCCGGACAGCTTTAGTACAGTGCTGACCTCTGCGTTAGCGGAGCAGCTGGGTGTTGAGCGCAAACAGTTAATTTTCGGAGCGGGATCGGATGAGGTTATTCTGATGCTTGCCCGTGCATACATTACGCCTGGCGACGAAACGATAATGGCGGATGAGACATTCCCGCAATATAAGCATAATTCAGAGATTGAGGGCGCTGTAATTATTGAAGTGCCTCTCAAGGACGGAACTCATGATCTGGAAGCCATGCTTGCCAAAGTAACGGACAAGACGAAAATCATCTGGATCTGCAATCCCAACAATCCGACGGGTACAATTGTCCGTCAGGAGGAATTGACCGCATTTCTGCGTCAGGTGCCTTCGAACGTCATTGTAGCGTTGGATGAAGCGTATTACGAATATGTTACGGATGCCGCTTATCCGGACAGCATTGCCCTCATCAAGGAGTTCAACAATGTCATCGTGCTGAGAACATTCTCCAAAATCCATGGTCTTGCTGCGCTCCGTGTCGGCTATGGCGTAGGCCACGCTGACCTGATTCACTATGTGAATCAGGTGCGCGAGCCGTTCAATACGACCCGATTCGGGCAAGCGGCAGCGGCAGCGTCAATAGGAGATGGGGCCTTCTTGCAGAGCTGCAGGGACCGCAACAGCGAAGGAAGGCTTTACTTGTGCGCAGCATTCGACCGTCTGGGACTCCAATACTTTGAGCCCCACGGCAATTTTGTTATGGTCGATACGAAGCTGCCTTCCAAGCAGGTGTTTGATGCTTTGCTTCGCAAGGGGATCATCGCCAGAGCGAGATGGTCCTACTACCCGACTCATCTTCGCATAACTGTAGGAAGCCAGGAACAGAACGAGAAGTTTATACAGGCGCTGGAAGAAGTGCTGGACGAAGCGGCGGTGCTTGGTTAATCCTATGACAAAAATTGCGATATTCGGTGTTGGATTAATCGGCGGCTCTCTCGCGCTCTGCTTCAAAGGCAAGCCGGGACTTACGGTGGTCGGTCATTCCATCCGTGAATCATCCGCGGCCAAATATGTGGACAGAGGTGTTGTCGATTATGCGACGACATCTCTGCGCGAAGCGGCAGAGGGTGCGGATTTTATTTTTCTGTGCGTGCCTGTAGGAAATCTGGAGCAATACGTGCGTGAGCTCAGCGAGCTGAATTTAAAGCCGGGATGCATTATTACGGATGTAGGGAGTACGAAAGCCTCTGTAGCAGCTTGTGCGAGAGAACTCAATCTGAATGGAACGACCTTCATTGGCGGTCACCCCATGGCAGGGTCGGAGCGCTCAGGTGTGGAAGCGGCGTCCTCCCATCTATTCGAGAATGCTTTCTATGTTCTGACGCCGGAGGAAGGAACTGCCGAGTCGGATATCAGCAAGCTCACAGAGCTGCTGAAGCTGACAAAGGCGAATATTGTTCATGTCCATCCCGATGAGCATGATGAGATCGTCGGGGCGATCAGCCATCTGCCGCATATTATCGCGGTAACGCTGGTTAATCAGATTCGCCGCTACAACGAGACGAATGAGCTATACGGCACATTGGCTGCGGGCGGCTTTCGCGACATTACGAGAATCGCTTCGAGCGATCCCGTCGTATGGCGCGACATTCTTGTGAATAATCGCGGCGTGCTGCTCAGGCTTCTGAAGGACTGGAATGAAGAGACGGCCCGTTTCGTTGAGCTGTTGGAGCAAGAGGATGGCGAAGGCATCGAGCAGGCCTTTCTGGAATCCGGCCAATTCCGCAGCCAGCTGCCTGAGCGGCGCAAAGGAATGATTCATTCCATCTACGAATGCTATATCGATGTGCCGGATCATCCGGGCATAATCGGGCGGATTGCGACAGAGCTTGGCAACAGCCGTATCAATCTGAGCAACATTCACGTTATCGGGAGCCGGGAAGATGTTCCTGGGGTGCTGAGGCTTTCCTTCCGTACCCAGGAGGATCTGGATCTGGCGGTTGTTAAGCTAGGAGAGATCGGATTTTCTGTTCATTATTGAGCGGAAAATCCAAAATTTTAAATATTCAATCGGAAAAATGTAAACGCTTATTGACAAAATGAAAACGTATACATATAATAAAAGTACAGTATGGTTTCTCTCCACTCCTATCCAAATCTATTCGCACTTTTGTGCGAACCGCCCTTATAGGCGGTTTTTTTTTGTGCTCTTATATGTGTTCTTGTAGTGTTCTTGTAGTGTTCTTGTAGTGTTCTTGTAGTGTTCTTGTAGTGTTCTTGTAGTGTTCTTGTAGTGTTCTTGTAGTGTTCTTGTAGTGTTCTTGTATGTGTTCTTGTATGTGTGCTGGCAGCGTGAAGAGCTCTGCGCAGAGGGTAGCGTTGGCACTCGTCTATTTCAGCGGGAGAGGTTCTTGAAGAAAACCTGCTAATGCGCATCAATTTCCGGTAAAAATGGGCTTTTAGAGCAAAAGCCTGCGATAGCGCAGGTAATTCGCCCCTTTGTTCAATAATATAGCTCCAACAGCAACAAAAGATGCGGAATCGCAGGTATCTTCAACAAATAAGATGATCAAGAGAAGAAAAGATGCATTAGCGCAGGAATGTTCTCTCATATGATCGTCATCAGCTAAAACAGCCGGCATAAGCTCTTTAAGCGAGCGATGCAGACAGACGAGTGATGCGAACAGACGAGTGGTGCGAACAGCCGAGCGATGCGGGCAGACGAGTGATGCGAACAGCCGAGTGATGCAAACAGACAAGCGATGCGGGCAGAGTTGACGAAGCCGAAACGGCTGAGATCTCGCTGGGGTCATCTATTTTTATCGTTTAGGATGCAACTAAAAGGAGCTGTGAATCGTCTAATCAAGACTGGTGAAATTATGCACCTGATTTTTTGTTGTTCGTTTCCAAGGCTGTTTTATCTTTGGAAATAATTTAACCCTCTCCATTCACTGCTGTGTTACAATAACGTTGATGCTTAGAAAGCAAAACCATGTCGAAAGAAGCAGGAATATGGTCGTAATTATCGAATTTAATTTAGTGATCCAATAGATGCTTTCGTTTTTTTTAATCGATCGCGCAACTTTTTTCACCCGGCTCGGTACAATAGTATACGAACCGGGTACACTCCGAAGGCCAGGAGGGTCGCCCGCGATGACCGATTCTCAGTTAATACGTGAAATTAAAGACGGTAACGTACAGCTTTATTCGGAACTGATGCGGCGCTACCAACGTAAAATCCTAGCCTTTATCTATCACATGCTGAAGAGCGCGAAGCTGGAGCTCTTGGCAGAGGATTTATGCTCGGAGACGTTTTACAAGACGTATCGCAGTCTGCACTCGTTCCGGGAAGTCGATGCTTCCTTCTCCACATGGCTGTATACAATCGCCCGCAATACGGTACTTAGCGAGCTGCGCAAGCAAAAGGCAGGACATGTATCGCTGGAAGAAGCCGGCTTTGTCCCGGTTGCTCCGTCAGACACTACTCCCGAGCAAACATTGCTGCGGAATGAGCGGATGTCGATGGTCAGGGAAGCGATCAATAGCTTGCCTGAGAAGCAGCGATCAGCGCTTATACTTAGAGAGTATGACCAGTTGGATTACCAAGAGATCGCTAGCATTCTTGGCCAGACGGTCAGTTCTGTCAAGTCGCTCCTGTTTCGCGCGCGCAGCAGTGTAAAGCTGCAGCTTGAACCGTATTTTGGCGATTCGCCGGTGCTGGAAGAATACGAGGAGATGAAAACGCGATGAAATGCCTCGAGGTTCAACAATCGCTCGGTGTCTACTGGGATATGTCCCCGGACGATGCTGAACGGCAAGAGATAGATCAACATCTTGAAACCTGTGAATCATGCAGGGAGGAATTCCGGATTTGGGAAGAAAGCGAGCTCCTTATACGCGGTTTTTCGTTCGATGGGGATGACATCGCTCCTGTTGATGAATTGAACCGTGATGTGATGGATCGCATCTATGCTGAGCAAGCCTGGTTCATGCCGGTTGCAAGCCGCAGCTATCAGTTCACCAAATCATTCCGTCGCAACATTACCGCGGTCATTGCCTGTTGTATGGCGATGTTTGTTTGCGGACTATTCTATATAATAACAAGCAGTAATGATGGATCGTCATCCCAGGTTGTGAAGCTGACAGGACTTCTCGAGACAGCGAATGCAACGGGTGACAATGCATTGATTAGTGCCGATTTCTACGCGGATGTACCGGTAGCGAGCATCAGTGATCCGCTTGTGCTCAATGTCGTGCCGACTATACCGCAATATTGGGTTGCGCTGTCGCTGCTGGGCATGATTATGACGCTGCTTATCCTTAATTGGTTTACCCGCACACGAAGCTAGGCTGAACCATAAGCTATGTACATAAGAAAGAGGGTAATCATGTGCAGATCGGACTTATACGGCACGGCAAGACGGATTGGAACGCGCTAGGCAAGATTCAGGGCCAGACGGACACTCCGCTGAATGCGGAAGGAATTCTGCAGGCGGAAGCGTTGGCGCAGCGATTAAGCCGTGAGGAGATGAGATGGGATGCTGTCATTTCCAGCGACTTGTCCAGGGCGCACGAAACGGCCCGCATCATTGCGGACACGCTGCATATTCCGCTCCTGCCCAGCGATTCTAGGCTGAGGGAACGTTATTTTGGCGAGATTGAAGGAACGACGGAAGAGGAACGGCTGGCACGCTGGGGGCCGGATTGGCGGAGAAGCGACAGCGGACAGGAGTCCGACGAAGAGGTGCGGGACCGTGCGCTTGCTTTCGTAGATGAGATGGCAGAGCAGCAGCCAGGACGCCGCCTGCTGGTCGTCTCGCATGGAAGTCTGCTTGCACAGCTTCTGCGCGGTATGTGTGCAGATCTGGAGGACAAACCGATAATGAATATGTCATTCTCCATTATGGAGCGGGACGGAGGGGGCTGGAAGCCTCTGCTGCATAATTGCACACTCCATCTGGACCATTTTCACAACATTCCATCCACATAAATATTGAAAGCCGTTGGTTGCTGATCAAGCGACCGACGGCTTTTTCTGTGCAACAGGTTATAAAATTCCTCAATGTTCCCATAATGGTAGTAAACCTGCTAGAGATGAACGGGAACGGAGGGTGAACGATGAATTTGGCGGATATGCTTAGTTACACAGATATAGGGCAATTAAGTCGAATCGCTACGGCATACCGTTGTGAATGTAATGGCAACTCGAAGAATGATTTGATACAGTCCATTTTGTCCACGATCACACGCAGGGATGTATTCGAGTCGCAAGTAGGCGCTATGGGGCTTGAGGATTTAAGGTTTATGAACTCCCTGCTGTTTGACCCAAGGGATTCATTCAGCCTGGAGGAGCTTCTGGCGCGTGTTCAGCAAAGCAAGTTCAGCAGCCCGGAGCAAGCCTCCTCTTCACAATCCGCAGACAATGGGCAAATGACGAATGCTGCTGCGGCGCCTGTGGTCAAGCGGAATGCCAAACGAGCCAAGACGGCTAAAGAGCATGCAATGCCGGAATCCGGGCCACGCGCGACAATTTCCCGCTTCAAGCAATATGGCTGGCTGTTTAACGGCTATGCCGGATCCGACAGATATTTGTTTCAGATCCCCAAGGATCTGAAGGACCGTTTCAAGGAGACGCTGGAGCGCAAGCTGGCTGCCCAAGTGGCCATTATCCGCGATGAGCCGGATGCTTACCGTGATGAGCAAGGGCTGCTTGGCGAAGATGTGGCAGAGCTGCTTACGTATGTCCATCATAATGAAATTCAGCTGACAGCTGAAGGTATTATGTACAAGCGGAATGTTCAGCAGCTGCTGGAACGTCTCGGCGTGCAGGAGCAGCTGCCAGGGAGGGGCGAGTGGAGGTTTGGCTACGGCAGGCATATCAATGAGTATCCCAACCGGATGTCGCTGCTCTATGACTATTGCTTCTACAACGGCTGGCTGTCAGAATCGGGCGCTATGCTTACTTTGACTGCGGCAGGGATGGAGCGTCAGGCCGTGAGAGTGGCAGAGGCGCCGGACAAGCTGTACCGCTTTTGGCTGCGTTTGTACAAGGGAGCGATGCCCAATATTAGAGCGATTACTCACTGGGTAGGCAGGCTTTCGCAGCATTGGGTCAGCAGCGATACGTTGAAGGGCGCTCTGCTTCCCTATATTAAGCCATTCTACTATGATCAGCCCGAAACGATCTTCGATCAGCGGTTAATTGCAATGATGATGCATCTCGGCCTGCTGCGGATCGGGGAGCATGCGGAGCAGGGAGGGGTCATTCGGATGACTCCGCTTGGACGCAGCATTGTTGCCGGCTTCAATATTGATGATGATGCGATCGTTCTTCATACCCCAATCAGCGAGTATGAAAATTAGGCGTAAACATATTCATCTTTATAGAAGGCTATCGTCTTGTGCGGTGGTTGCTTGGATGAATATGCTTTAGTAGGAGCCGGTTCGCGTGTTACCTATCAATATAAATATTGACCTATGCGCTTCACTTGACTCGCTTGCCGATGTCGTCAGAGAAGTACGCCCGAAGATGAACGATTGCGCTAAGAAGGACGATTGAGAGCTGTAGGGGATAAGGAAACGGATATGGATCTCTTAATCATCGCGCCTGGAGGTGTATCTATCCTATGGATAAAATGAAAGTGACTTACGAGGTCATGCTTGGGCTGGCAGCAGAGATGGTGCTCGACGAGGCGGTATTCAAGTATCGTTCCGACAAGCTCTATCTCGCGATTGACAATGCGCTCGCTGCCGGGGACAAGGATACGTTCCGCCGGTTAACGGAGGAACTGAAAACCTTGCATGCATAACCAGCTTGGAAAAGCGGCTTATAAAACGGCCCGACTGCTGCTCGGATGAGAATCCGAAAGTGGTTGAGGCCGTTTTTTTGTGCGGATATAGGAGAGAATGTGATAGGATAAATAGTGTCATTGCAAATGCAATGCAATCAGTTGATGAACAAGGACAGGTGGGAAGATGAAATTTAGCGAACTAACGGCAGACCAGTGGGCAGAGCTGCAGCCCTACCTGGACACGGCGGTTGTTCCCGTAACCGGATTGTCGGGCGGAGAACTGCCGTATGAAGCGACAGAAGCGCTTGAGCGGCTGCGCGATGTGCTGGATCTGATTGAAGGCCCCTTCAAGGGAAGAACGGTTACATATCCGGCATGCCACTATGGTACATGGAACGATGGAGGAGAGCAGCATGCTGCGGCTCTATGCCGCAAGCTGAAGCAATCGGGCTTCAAATATGTTGTGCTTGCTGCTGCTTTCTATGCAGATGCGACAAGGGCTGAGGCGGTGCATGCGGATCTGATGATCGGCCTGGAGCAGGACGGTGCGCTGCCAGAAGCAGCGGCTGTTAGCGAAGCTGTGCGGAGGTTGTGGCTTGGGCGATAATGACATCAGATGACGATCTCTGCATAACTAGGCGGATCTTAGGGAAAAACAAAAGCCAGACAAGGTCAATTGTGACAAAATGATAACAAATAGTGCCACGCTTTTTGTTCCGATAAGCAAATTAGTCGCCATATTCTTGACGCTCCATAACACCTAGGCTATTATAGGTAATGTCCTAGTTCGTCGTACGTATTGCCTTCTCCGGCAAGACGCAAGATATGGCTCGCAAAGGGGGTAGAATAGAAGATGAGTAACCACGAACATCACGAAAATACCGCACATAAGCCTGTGAAACGCAGCGGAATGTCAAGACGGCAGTTTTTGTCGTATACACTTGGCGGCGCTGGAGCATTCATGGCTGCCGGTATGTCGCTGCCGATGATTCGTTTCGCGGTAGATCCAATCCTAAAGAAGAAAGCCGGCGGCACGTGGATCAAAGTCGTCGAGGAAAACAAAATAACAAACGATCCCCAAGAGTTCAAATTCAACATTCATCAGGTAGACGGATGGTATGTGAGCGACCCTGAGCTCTCAGCATGGATTTCCAAGGATAGCTCTGGCAATTTCTTTGCACTGTCGCCAGTGTGCAAGCATCTCGGCTGCACGATCAGCTGGAACACGGAGAAAAACAATGAGTATGTTTGTCCGTGTCACAATGCGCACTACACCAAAGACGGCAAGAACTTGACCGTTGCTCCTAAACCGCTTGACGAATACGAATTGAAGATCGACAAAGGCTGGGTTTATCTCGGACCTATTAAAGCAAATACACGGGTATAAGGAGGGTGTAAGCTCAGATGTTAAAAGGTGTATACAACTGGATCGATGAACGTCTCGATATTACGCCAATGTGGAGGGACGTGGCGGATCATGAGGTGCCTGAGCACGTCAACCCTGCGCACCACTTCTCCGCATTCGTGTATTGCTTTGGCGGTCTGACTTTCTTTATCACAGTCATCCAAATTTTGTCGGGTATGTTCCTGACGATGTATTTTGTGCCGGACATCATCAACGCCTACAAGAGTGTCGATTACTTGCAGCATAAAGTCGCCTTCGGCGGAATCGTGCGCGGTATGCACCACTGGGGCGCCAGCTTGGTTATCGTTATGATGTTCCTTCATACGCTTCGCGTATTTTTCACAGGCTCCTACAAGGCGCCTCGTGAAATGAACTGGGTTGTCGGCATGCTGATTTTCTTCATTATGCTGGGCCTCGGCTTTACGGGCTACCTGCTTCCTTGGGATAACAAAGCTTACTTTGCAACCAAGGTTGGTATTCAGATTGCTGAATCCGTACCGTATATCGGAGTCTACATTAAAGAGTTGATGCAAGGCGGAGAGATCGTCGGTGCAGAGACGTTGACGCGCTTCTTCGCGATTCACGTTTTCTTCTTGCCAGGCGCACTCCTAGCGCTTCTAGCGGCGCATTTCTTCATGATCCGGAAACAAGGCATTTCGGGACCACTATAAGCCGAAAGGAGGTCATTTGCGATGGCACATGGTCACAAATCGAACGAAAAAGTAGTTTTCGTCGGAGATTCGCGGGTTCGCAAGCGTTCGGGCGCTCCCAATACGGTTCCGCCGGACTACTCTTCTTACCCTGGCAAGTCGGAAGCCTTTATTCCGAACTTTCTGCTCAAGGAGTGGATGGTAGGTGTCGTAGTTCTTGTCGGGTTCCTCGTACTGACAATTGCTGAACCGGCTCCACTCGGCTATCCGGCAGATCCAACGAATGCGGCATTTATTCCAATGCCGGACTGGTACTTCTTGTTCCTCTATCAATTCCTGAAGTATCCTTATGTTGCCGGAGATTATATCGTCCTCGGTACAGTAGGTATTCCAGGCGTAGCGTTCGGCGCACTGCTGCTTGCTCCTTTTCTTGATACGGGCAAGGAACGCAGATTCTACAGACGTCCAGTTACGACTGCACTGATGGTTTTGTCTCTTATCTCGCTCTTCTACTTGACTAAAGTATCGTGGGATCATTACCAACACGAGCTGGCCAAGACGAATACGATTCCTGAGCATCACCTTCGTGAAGAGAAGGCGCGCGAGGCTGCAATGAGCGGCAAGGGCGGAGAAGAACAGCAGCCCGTTGCCAGCATTCCAATTGTCGATGAGGACGATCCGGCAATGGAAATTCTTAAAGCACGCTGTATCGCATGTCATAACCCGGATCTGAAGGGGAATGAAAGTATGAAGGCCCCTGCGCTTCGCGGTGTAGGCGACACGCATACGAAGGAAGAACTCGTCGAAATCGTAACGAACGGTAAGGGCGGCGGCGCAATGCCTTCTTTCAAAGAGATGCTGAGCGCTGAAGAAATCGACCAGGTGACAACCTGGCTTGCCAAGCAAAAGAAAGCTGAATAATTCACCAACCAGCCTGATCGTATTTATATGCGATCAGGTTTTTTTGAAAGTTCTGTACGGATTGAACATGGAAAGGGTGTCATCATTTGCCATCAATTTCTTTTTATTGGAGCAAAACATTTCTATTGAGCCGTCCGATGCTGTGGCTGTTGTTTCTCGTAAACGCGGCCGGAACGGTGTATGGCTACATGTGGTACGGAAATCAATTGGAATATACATGGAATCATCATCCGCTGTGGCAATTGATATTTGTACCGGACAGTCCGACTGCCAGCTTGTTTTTTACGCTGTCGCTGCTCTACCTGCTTTTCCCGCATGCGGGCAAGCCATCCAAAGCCTTCACAGCCATTCGAATGGGGATCGAAGCGCTTGCGGTCGTGACATCGATGAAGTACGGCATTTGGGCCGTGGCGATGATTGTGGGAGGTGCTGCGCAGGGGGATACACTGGAGTGGCAGCATTATATGCTTATTGCCTCTCATCTTGGCATGGCGATCGAAGCGCTGCTGTACGTCAGATTTATGATCTTCAAACGAATGGCTGCCCGTCTGGCTACATATTGGTTAATATTGAATGATACGGTCGATTATACATGCATGGTTTTCCCATGGCTCCCGGAAGAGCTGGAGGATGATCTGGCGGCAGTGGCGGCCTTTACCTTTGGCTTGTCGATCTTCAGCTACATAGGAGCATTGCTGTCGCTGCATTATAGAAACAAGAAAACGAAGATGTAGTTATGGCTTTCTTCCTGGTCAAGGTCTAAATTGGGACATCCCCCCATAAAGTGTATTGGAGGGGATGATTATGTCTAAGTCATCAAGCTGTACTATTGTTAGTCTGGTCATTTTTCTAATTGTTCTGACAGGCTGCGGCAATATGGAAGAGCGGGAGTCTGCGGCAATGAGATCTGCGGCTGCTGTTGTGACGGCAGACAAGCCTCCTGCGGCAGCACTGAATCAATTAAGCGGCTTATCAGAGCAGCTGTATGCTGCCGCTCAGGAAGGCAATCGTCAGCTTGCCTATACTTACGCTAACCGATTACAGCAGACTTCCGTACAGAAAGTTCTCCGCAAGCTCGGAACCGTCGAGGGCTGGCGCGAATTTGATCATAGCGTGGCCAAGCTGAAGCGGACATTGGAGCACAAGGGTGCTGGAATGAACGGTTATATGGACGCGGCGAGGCTGAAGCTTGCGGTGGACGCGCTCTATAGACCGGAAGCACCGCTCTGGATGCAGTATGACAGGCTGCTTAGGGAAGACTGGACACGGATGAGACAAGCCTGGAAGTCGTCATCCAGCAGCCGTATAGGTGCTGCCGGGGCATCGCTGTCGGTGTACCGCATGCGCGTGGAGCGCCTGGAGATTGCGGCGCTTATGGGGCAGCGGGATGAGCAGGTCAGAGAGCTGCAAGCGCATGTGCGGCATATGGGGCAATTGCTTGAAGCGGCAGATGATGGCGCTGCCGGTTTGGAACCGGCCCGTATCGATGCCGTATTCTCAGCGCTGGAGGAGTCGGTGAATGCGCTGTTCGACCATGCAATTGATGCTGATTCCAAGGTGCAGGCTGCCATCCCCGTTCCACCGGTCAGCTCGAATGGAGAACGGCTGACGCTGCTGTTCATTGCCGCATTTGTTCTTCTCATTCTGGGCTATACCGTATGGCGTAAATATGCCTATGAGCTGGAGCATGGATCACCCGCTCCAGGCAAGGGGAATCATACGGCTGGACGGAAGTAAGCGTGGAATAGAGCAGAAGGGGCGGGATGTTTATTCCGCCTTGAAGCCTTCGCCAAGCACATCATGAACATCTGATATAACAATAAAAGCAAGCGGGTCGTTGCTGCGCACAATCGTCTTTAACCGTCTGATCTCATGGCGGGCGACGACGCAGTAGACGATCTGTTTTTGTTTGCCGGAATAGCCGCCCTTGGCAGGAAGCAATGTAACACCACGATCCATCTCGCGCGTTATAATCGCTGCCATCTGCTCGCCATCATCTGTAATGATGGAGAAGGCTTTGGCCGCATAGGCGCCGTCCTGGATGAAATCGATCATTCTGGAGGCGATATAAACGGCGACCAGCGTATACAGCACCTTTTCCTTGGGAATGTAAAGGAGTGACACGCCGATAATTATCGCATCCAGTGTCAGTATGATCTGCCCCATGCTCCAGCCCTTCATCTTCGATGCGATGCGCGCAACAATGTCGGCTCCTCCGGTCGTTCCGCCGAACCGGAATACGATGCCGAGCCCCGTGCCCAGCGTTACGCCGGCATAGAGAGCCGCAAGAATGTAATCATTGGATGTTCGGAAGGGAACAATCCAGCCCGCTTCGATCATTTTCTCAATTAAAGCGAGGAAGAAGGCAAGCGAGAGGGTGCCAAAGATAGAGTATCCGGTCTGCGTCCGGCCGAGTACGAGCCAGCCGACGATAAAAAGCGGAATGTTGAGCACGATCGTGGATATTGACAAGGGCCATCCCAGCGCATAGTTGAACAGAATCGCGATTCCGGTGACTCCACCTTCCATTAACTGATTCGGAACGATGAAGTATTGGAGGCCGAAAGCATATATTGCGGTTCCAAGCATAACGAGCGGAAGGGTTCGCAGCAGGTTGGACAGACGGTTGTTCATGGAATCGTGCTCCTCTCGGCATACTGTTCTTTATATCTTTTATTATAATATTAGTATGGCATTTTTGCTCCGAATCAAAAGCATTGTTTTCAGATGCTCTTTGCGATAACATATGGAGTGAACATCAGAAGGCAGAGAGGAAAATTGAATATGTCGGAGAAGTCGCTTGCGGAAATGCAGCGCGAGGTGGACCGCTATATTTCGCAATTTAAGGAAGGGTACTTCAGCCCTTTATCCATGCTGGCCCGAATGAGCGAAGAGGTTGGAGAGCTGGCGCGGGAGGTTAATCACCATTATGGGGAGAAGCCCAAGAAGCCGGACGAAGCCGATAATTCAATCGAGATGGAGCTTGGCGATATTATGTTTATCGTCATGTGCTTTGCCAATTCGCTAGGCATTGATCTGACGGAAGCGCATAACGGCGTTATGAATAAATTCAACACGAGAGACGCGAACCGCTGGACTCGAAAAAACGTCGAACCGTAACTCGGACTGCTACATATGCTGTACCATCACCCTGTGTACAAGGAGGATGGGCGGATGGATGGAGAGAGCAGCATAAGGAAGGCTTACGAGGCTATCCTGAGCGGCGATTTCGAGCAGGCGCTTGCCCGGTTCGAAGAAGCGATTGCATTGGAGCCGGATCAAGGGGTTCATTACTATAAATGCTCCATTACATGTGCGCGCAGCGGCAAATGGCAGAAGGCGCTTCATTATGCGGAACAAGCGGTTGCGCTTGAACCCGCGCAAGAGGAGTATAGATTTCATCTGCAGACGGTTCAGTCCAGATGGCGGGTAATAGAAGCGGAGGCGCTTCTGTCCCGGGAAGGGACGGAGGGCGAGAAGGCGATCGCCATGCTCTGTGATGCGATACGTCTGGATCCGCTGAATCTGGATGCCCTTCTCATTCTGGGGGCGGCATATGCCGCGCGCAACCGGTTTGAAGAGGCGGCGGTATGTGCCAAGGATGCGCTGCGTCTTGATCCCGAGCATTCGGCAGCCCGTCGGCTGCTGGCGGATGTGAGACGAAGCAGGCTTGCCCTTAGGACCTACAAACAAAGAAGACAACGAAAAAGGAACAGGTGATAGGTGACAATGAATCCAATTAAAGTAGCGGTTACCGGAGCAGGCGGACGGATGGGACGCGAGGTTGTAAAGATGGTTTTGCAAGATGAGCAGTTGAAGCTGGTAGCGGCGGTCAGCCCGTCTGCAGGGCCGGTCGATGCGGGGACGCTCGTCGGACTGCAGGCGTGCGGCGTAACCGTGATGCCGGATTTGGAGACGGCGCTGTCGAATGCGAAAGCCGATGTGCTGGTTGATTTTACAGTGCCTCATGCCGTTTATGAGATTACGCGGACAGCGATTCAGCACGGTGTGCGCCCGGTGATCGGAACGACGGGCTTTACGCCGGAGCAGATGAAAGAATTGGACGAGCTGTGCAGAAGTCAAGGCATAGGCGGCCTCATCGCCCCGAATTTCTCCATCGGCGCAATTCTAATGATGAAATTCGCCGCGCAAGCGTCCAAATATATGCCGCATGTCGAAATCATCGAATATCATGGTGACCAGAAGCTGGATGCTCCATCCGGCACCTCTATCAAGACGGCTGAGCTGATCTCTGAGGTGCGCCAGGAGCTGCGTCAAGGAAATCCGAATGAGAAAGAGACGATTGAAGGCGCTCGCGGCGGTTATTATGACGGATTCCGAATACATAGTGTAAGGCTGCCGGGCGTATTCGCCCAGCAGGAAGTCATCTTCGGCGGTTATGGCCAGACACTCAAGATCCGCCATGATTCCTATGATCGTGCCGGCTATATGCCGGGTGTCAATGTTGCGGTTAAGAAGGTTATGACTTATACCGGGCTTATTTATGGTTTTGAGCATGTGATGGACTAATACGAGAGGTTATCTGCGGGATATACGGGAGAGGGGACAGATCATAATGAACATCGCGTTTATTGCGCATGACCGCAAGAAGGAAGAGATGGTTAATTTCGTTCTTGCGTATGAATCAGTATTTCATGGCCACACACTTTACTCGACAGGTACGACAGGCACGAGAATAATGGAGCAGACAAACTTGTCGATCCACCGGTTCATGTCCGGACCGCTAGGCGGAGATCAGCAGATCGGCGCGCTAGTGGCGGAGAACGAGATGGATCTGATCATCTTCTTGCGTGATCCGCTTATGGCTCAGCCGCATGAGCCCGATATCATCGCTCTGCTCAGACTTTGCGACGTACAAGGCATTCCAGTCGCGACGAATATTGCTACAGGCGAGCTGCTTGTCAAGGCGCTTGAGCGCGGAGATTTCGCATGGCGCGAGCTCGTTCATAAATATAAACCGGGTGAATGATCAATGAATAATGTAACCGTTGATATTCTTGCATTTGGCGCCCATCCTGACGATGTAGAGATCGGGATGGGCGGGACGATTGCCAAGCATGTGGAGCACGGCTATCGCGTTGCAATATGCGATCTGACAAGAGCAGAGATGTCTTCGAACGGCACCGTGGAAACGAGGGGGCAGGAAGCTGCCGCAGCGTCCGCGGTGCTTGGTTTATCCGCCCGTTCTTGTCTGGGACTTCCTGATCGAGGGCTTACGGGCTCAGCGGAGCAGATTGCGGCTATCGTGAGAGAGATCCGGACATTGCGTCCGCGGATTGTTTTTGCACCCTATTGGGTAGACCGCCATCCTGACCATATCGCGTGCAGTCATCTGGTTGAAGAGGCAGTGTTTAATGCCAAGCTGCGCAATTATATGCCGGAGCTGCCAGCTGCAGCAGTCGATCAGCTATATTATTATTACATAAACGACAGCAATGATGTCTCTTTGATAGTCGATGTCAGTAATTGCTATGACAAGAAGCGCGAGGCTCTGCGGGCGTATCAGTCGCAATTCGCGCCTGTTGGAGCAGACAGCGTACAGACGCCTTTAACAGACCGTTATATCGAGAGGGTCGAAGCGCGTGACATGCTGCTGGGCCAGACGCGCCAGTGGAGCTATGCGGAAGGATTCGCGATCAAGCGTCCGCATCCGGTAGCCTTGTTTGGCGAGAGGCAGGAGTAACCGGCTTGGCTTCACTGCCTTTCTTTGAAAGCGGAAGTCGTTTCATCTAGAGGTTGGTCACAATGTACAATTATTCGATGTCAGTACTAAAGCTGTGTACTACGAGGGGGACTTCTGGCGATGAAGCAACTGAAGATCGGAATCACTTGCTACCCGACACTCGGGGGATCCGGAGTTGTAGCAACGGAGCTTGGCAAGCTGCTGGCTGAAAAAGGCCATGAAATTCATTTTATAACGCATAGCGTTCCGTTCAGATTGGGACAATTTCATAAAAATATTTTTTATCATGAAGTGGAAGTCAACGACTATTATGTGTTCCGTTATCCGCCCTATGACTTATCGCTCGCCAGCAAGATGGCTCAAGTAGCGAAGATGCAGCAGCTTGATCTGCTCCATGTGCATTATGCGGTTCCACATGCGATATGCGCTTATCTGGCGAAGCAGATGGTTGGAGAAAACCTGAGGACAGTTACAACCCTTCACGGCACAGATATTACGGTGCTGGCGCAGGATGAATCACTCAAGGATTTGATCCGTCTCGCAATCAATAGGAGCGATGCCGTTACAGCGGTATCCAATGATCTTATTCAAGAAACGCGGGATATGCTGGACATCGTGAAGCCGATTGATCTGACCTATAATTTTGTTGACAAGCGGATCTATTATCCCCGGGACTGCGCGTCGCTTCGCAATGATTTTGTGAGCAATAATGAGAAAATATTGATGCATATTTCCAATTTCAGACCGGTAAAGCGGGTCAGTGATGTTGTCGATATATTCGCGAAAGTGCAGGAGCAGGTGCCAAGCCGTCTTCTTCTTGTAGGCGAAGGGCCGGATCTGCCTAAAATTCAGCACAAAATTCGCAATATGGGCTTGGAGGACAAGGTGCATTTTCTGGGCAAGCAGGATGATGTGGCGCATGTGATCTCCATTGCCGATCTGATGCTGCTTCCTTCGGAGAAGGAGAGCTTCGGACTTGTTGCTCTGGAAGCGATGGCATGCGGCGTACCGACAATCGGTTCATTCGCAGGCGGTATTCCCGAGCTTGTCACCCATGGGGAGACAGGCTATCTGTCTCCGATCGGCGATACGGAGGATATGGCGTTCCATGCGATTCGGCTGCTTCAGGACGAGGCGTTGTATCGCCAGTTCCGTGAAGCCTGTCTCACGCGAGCACGCACGCAATTTTGCAATGATCTGGTGACGGCTGAATATGAGCGTATCTATTATCGGGTGCTCGGCATTGAGATGGATGTTCCGATTCCGATCTGCAAGGAGTAGAGGAGGAGGCGATATATGGTGAGCGTTTGAAATGAACTGACAGGCCGCTGCGCCGGGGAATGCTCTTACGATCGCTGTTGTTCCCGGAATTGCTGAATTTAGCTGGATTATGGTGATATTCCGGGAACAAAGGCGAACGCTGGCGCTTCTCCAGAATCATTCCCCAGCTCCGCTCTGTTGTTCTTTCTCTCGTTCAACTTATATCGTTGAAGAAGTTCAAAAAAGTTCGAAGTGCTAAATTCGATGTTCAAGAAATTCAAGAAATTCAAGAAATTCATGAAGTTCAAGAAGTTCAAGAACTTCAAAGCTTAGGGAGGGAAGCGTTGTGGACTGGAACAAGGCATTGCAAGGGGCACTTCCGGTACTTCAATTGCTGGAATCTCATGGCTATGAAGCTGTGTTTGTAGGCGGATGTGTCCGGGATACATGGATAGGGCGCGAGCTGAAGGATGTGGATATAGCGACTTCTGCAACACCGCAGCAAGTAATGGAGGTGTTCCCGCACACCATTCCGACAGGCCTCAAGCATGGTACGGTGACGGTTATTCAGGATGGCGAAGCCTATGAGATTACGACATACCGGACAGAATCAGGCTATGAGCAATTCCGTAGACCGAAAGAGGTTGCGTTCGTAACGAGTCTCGAAGCGGATCTGGAGCGGCGGGACTTTACGATTAACGCCATGGCTATGAGACCGGATGGAACGATTGTTGATCCTTTCGGCGGCATGCAGGACATGGAGAGAAGAACGCTTCGGTGCGTTGGCGACAGTGATGCGAGATTTCAAGAGGATGCGCTCCGCATGGTTCGCGCCATCCGGTTCGCAGCCGAATTCGGGATGAGCATCGCCTCCGACACATGGAGGGCGCTCATTCGGCACAGGACGCTGCTCTCTTATGTTGCTATGGAACGTGTCGGAGCGGAAGCGGACAAGATGATGGGCGGGAAGAATCCGCTGCTTGCCATGCGCTGGATGGCAGCCAGCGGATTGCTTGCCCACACGAAGCGTGAGCTGCCGCCTCGGCTTCTCCGAGCGGATACTCTCCTTAATGATGCTTCTGCTTCTGATGAAGTGAATGTCTCGGATCGGTCATTCTGTATTCTGAATACAGTGGACGCATTACCAGAAGTCGATAACCGCTGGTCAGCTCTTTGCCTGGCATGCTCACTGACTGATGAAGAGACTGCAGAGCTGTTCCATCAATTAAGATACTCCCTTGCCCGCATGCAGCATGTCAGTGCGGTAGTTCGGGTGCATTTTCGCATGAGGTGCAAAGCAACGGAGGGAGAAGCCGACGGGCAGCTGCGCTTGTTGTGGACGAGCACATTATTGAGTGAAGGCAAACAAGCATCACTAGCATGGCTTGGCATCATGCGAGTAATTCCAGCTCTGCTCCTGGCGCGGCAAGAAGCGGATTCCCAGGATAATGGCCTGCCTGTGGAGTTGGAGGCTCGGCTGGACAAGCTGGCGCTGTGGCTTGGCGAAATGCCGGTTTGGTCAGTGAAGGACTTGGCGGTCGGCGGAAGAGATCTATTGCAGGTGCTTGGCAGGCCTGCAGGTCCCTGGATGAGCGGCTTGTTGAACGATCTGGTTCGAGCTGTCGCCGAGCGCCGAATCCCTAATGACAGGGATCAACTGCTGGCTTATGCTGCAAGTATGAATGAGGCTGTAAGGGCCAATCGGGCGGATAAGGAGTCTCCATGAACTTGAACTACAATCGGATTATTGAGTTATTAGAAGGCCAGCCGGAGCAGTATGTATCTGGAGAAGCGCTTAGCCGTGAGCTCAACATCAGCCGGACGGCAGTATGGAAGCAGATGAAGAAGCTGGAGTCACAGGGCTACAGGATCGAGGCGTCCCGGAGACTGGGATACCGTCTGATGGGCAAGCCATCCAAGCTGACGTTGCCTGAGCTGCTTGTAAAGCTTGAAGGCACCACATTGGTGCGCTCCATCAAGCTGTTGGATTCTGTTGATTCTACGCAAAATATTGCACAGCAGATGGCCGAAGAAGGAGCGCCTGAGGGGACGCTTGTTATAGCAGACCAGCAGACCAATGGCCGCGGCAGATTAGGCCGCAGCTGGGTATCGCCAGCAGGCAAAGGAGTATGGATGAGCCTTGTGCTCAGACCGGGCATTCCGCTGCAATTCGCTCCGCAGCTTACGCTGCTGACAGCGGTGGCGCTCTGCCGCGCGTTAAAGTCGGTCGTTCCGCTTGAAATCGGGATTAAATGGCCCAATGACCTGTTAATCGGAGGCAAGAAGATAAGCGGAATTCTGCTGGAATCAACGGCTGAGGACGAGCGTCTGCGCTACGTCATTGCCGGAGTCGGCGTCAGCGTCAATCTGGAGCCGGAGGATTACCCCAAGGAGCTTCTGGATGTCGCAACATCGCTGCTTATTGCAGGTGGCGAGCATATCGACAGAGGTGCGGTTGTGGCAGCCTTTATCCGCCAATTGGAGCATCTGTACGCGGTTTACCAACGTGAAGGCTTCGGGCCGATTCGAACGTTATGGGAAGCCTTGTCTGTAACGCTGCACAAGCCGACCAAGCTGTACGCCCCGACGGAGGTATTCGAGGGTACGCCGATTGGACTTGATGAGCGGGGGGCGCTGCTGGTGGAGAAGGCCGACGGCTCTGTCGTGCCCGTATTCTCGGCGGAAATGCGATTCCCGGAGGCAAACAGCGGAGGTTAACCGCTCATAGACGGAGTCTTGCATATTTGTTATACTGGGACTGAGCGAAGGTTAGCATGACAGGGCGGTATCGCATCGTGCGAACTGCACCGGTCATCTGTTGCTTTTAGCTTCAGGAATACGGGATGATTCAATGTCATTTGCATGGAAGTGTACTCTGCTCTGAGCCGTTAGGGACCGAGACAGAAGGAAACTCGCAATTAAAGTGACGTTCCTTTTAGTATTGGGACCTTTTTAGCGGAGGCTAGAAGGTTTTTTTGCGTTTTAAGCTAAATCCAATCTAAGGAGGACGGAGCAATGAAACAACCGTTGACTATTACGAAGATGAAAAAAATGAAGCAGAGCGGCGAGCCAATTTCAGTGCTGACCGCATACGATTATCCATCCGCCAAGCTGGCAGAGGAGGCCGGCGTTGACGTCATTCTTGTCGGCGACTCGCTTGGCAATGTTGTGCTTGGCTATGATACGACAATACCTGTAACTTTGGATGATATGGTTTATCATACACGGGCGGTTGCCCGCGGTGCGACAAGCACCTTTATTGTAGCAGACCTGCCCTTTATGACCTATCGGCTCGGCATTGAAACAACATTGCGCAATGCGGCCCGGCTCATGCAGGAAGGCCATGCCCATGCGGTGAAGCTGGAGGGCGGAGCCGACATTGCAGACGAGGTGGCCGCATGTGTGCGGGCAGGCATACCGGTGCTCGGGCATATTGGCCTCACTCCCCAGTCCGTGCATCAGCTCGGCGGGTACAGGGTGCAGGGCAAGCTGGAGAGAGAAGCGAAGCAACTGATTGAAGATGCCAAGGCGCTGGAAGCGGCGGGGGCATTCGGCATCGTGCTGGAGCTTGTAGCAGAGCCGCTTGCGGAATATATTTCTTCCGTGCTGACCATCCCGACTATCGGAATCGGGGCAGGCCGCGGGTGTGATGGACAGGTGCTTGTTTATCACGATATTTTGCAATATACGCATGATTACAAGGAAAAGCGCATGGTGAAAACGTATGCGGATATCGGAACGACAATCCGGGGCGCGATTGGCGCCTATGTTGCGGATGTGAAATCGAGAGCTTTCCCCGCTGAGGAGCATGTGTTTCCAATGAACCAAGAGGTCATTCAAGGCTTGTACGGCGGAAGCGGGAACAAGGCGGCCGATGCGGCTGAACAGCAGAGCTCGCCTGGCTTGATTGACAGGAAGGAGAGTGACACCCGATGATCGTCTGTACAACGATACAAGAAGCGAGAGAAGTGCTGGCGAAGCAGCGCCTTCAAGCTCCTCAAGAGCAGATCGGCTTCGTGCCGACGATGGGCTACCTGCATGAGGGTCATGCCAGTCTGATGCAGCGCGCCAAGGCAGAATGCGGTTATGCTGTGCTGTCGATATTCGTCAACCCGCTGCAGTTTGGTCCCAATGAGGATTTTGACCGGTACCCGCGCAGCGCAGAGAATGATATCGCATTGGCTGAGGCCAATGGCATCGATCTTCTGTTCATGCCGACAGTGTCCGAGATGTATCCTGTGAAGCCGCTGACCAGAGTGGTCATTGATTCGGTAACGGATCGTTTGTGCGGAGCGTCGAGGCCGGGACATTTTGACGGCGTAGGAATCGTTGTGAGCAAATTGTTTCATATTATTGAGCCCCACCGGGCATTCTTCGGAATGAAGGATGCGCAGCAGGTTGCCGTTATTCAGCGGATGGTCGATGACCTCAATATTCCGGTTGCAATTGTGCCATGCGATACTGTGCGTGAAGCCGACGGTCTGGCTATGAGCTCGCGCAATGTGTATCTGAGCGAGGAGGAGCGCAGACAAGCTGTCGTCTTGTCACAGACGCTGCGCTCAGCCGAGAGCTGGGTGATGGAGCCGGGGATGACGGCTGCGAAGCTCGAAGGGCAAATCCGGGATGCGATAACGAGTGCTCCGCTTGCGGAAATTGATTATGCCGAGCTGCTGTCTTATCCGGACTTGTCGCCGCTGGAAGCGGGGGTCCAATTGTCAGACTGCCGCTCCACGCTAATCGTGGCTCTGGCAGTGAAGTTCGGACGGACACGTCTGATCGATAATCGACTAATTTTACCTCGTGGAGGTGTTCAGCATGTTTAGAACAATGATGAAATCCAAGATTCACCGGGCAACCGTAACGGAAGCGAACTTGAACTATGTAGGCAGCATAACCATTGATGAGGATCTGATGGAGCTGGCTGATCTCTGGGCCAACGAGAAGGTTCAGATCGTGAATAACAATAATGGCGCGCGGTTAGAAACTTATGTCATTACAGGGCCGCGCGGTTCCGGCGTGATTTGTCTCAATGGAGCAGCTGCGCGCTTGGTTCAGCCCGGCGATAATGTTATTATTATCTCCTACGGACTTATGACGGAAGAGGAAGCTCGCTCGTATAAGCCCAAGGTTGTTATTATGGATGCAAACAATCGTCCGGTTGATACCTTGTCGGAAGAAATTCACGCCACCATTCTATAAATGCCAAGGGGCAAGTCTTATTCCAGACTTGTGTAACGTCTGGGACAGAGTATGAAACAGGTCGTCCCAGCAAAGAATGAGCATAACAAATTCACTACATTACAACGTGGCGTGAAGGTGGGATGCGGGCGATGATAAAGCATGTATTCGCGACAATGAACGAAATGCTTGATGACATTATGATTCATTATTCCAATGCCAATGCCGAGCAAAAGGAACAGTTGACGCAACAACTCGCCGTATTGAAGCAGTTCAGCGATGCGTTTATCGAGGAGTGGCTTCAATTCGAGGAAAAGATGGCTGATTTTCGCGATATGCAGCATCCTCTGGGGGAGGCGGGCCACTCCGGGGAAGGGCAAGTGGAAGCAGGTACCAAGCCTGGGGTTCTGTATCCGGCCGCACCTGCTGCCACGGGCCTGGCCTCTCTGGAGGCTGCCGCTGACTTCGGCAGCGCAGCTTCTGAATGCTCAGCTTATACGGATGAGCAGCGGGAGCTGGCTATGGTCAAGGGACAAGGCTATTTCAAGCTGTTCATGTTTCGTGATGCTGCCCAATATTTTCGCGAGGCGGTCAAGTACGCACCGGAAGACAATTTGGCCAGAATGTTTCTGGCTATGACTTGCATGCATTTGCAGGAATGGCATGAGGCGCAGCGCCACTTTCAGCTGTTGGTTGAACTTACCGACCACCCTAGATGGCGGGCGCTTGGATATAACGCACTTGGCTGTATTCAAGCGGTTCGAATGAATTTGGAGCAGGCCGAGCATTATTTTTTGAAAGCACATGAGACAGACCCGGATTTTACGGAGCCGCTCTCCAATTTGCAATCGTGTCAGCAGCACGAAGGGCAACTATCGTTATTTTTTGGGAGTGGACAGCTTTAGTAACAAATGCGAGAGGATCGAACCGGATGAATTACGCAGTACTGGATTTGGAGACGACCGGTCATGGAGCCGGCGATGAAATTATACAGGTCGGACTCGTACTGCTCGATGAAACGATGCAAGTCATCCGGACTTATCATACATTCGTAAAGCCGACAATACCGATACCGCCATTTATTACACAGTTAACTGGAATAGATGAGTCCATGGTTGAGGATGCGCCGGTTATTGAAGATGTGCTGTTGGAGCTTATTCCATTGCTGGACGATGCCGTGCTGGTCGCCCATAATGTCGGCTTCGATGCCGGGTTTCTCAGCTCAGCGCTCGATCGATGCGGCTATATGCCGTTCGCCGGGCGCCGGCTGGATACCATCGATCTGCTGCGCATCTTGTTCCCCACACTAACCTCTTATCAGCTCGGGGCTGTGACGGAGCAGTTCGGCATCCTGCATGAACAGCAGCACAGAGCGGATAGCGACGCTATGGCGACTGCCGAATTGCTCGTCGAGTGCTTCAACAAGCTTCAGCAGCTGCCGCTTCTGACGCTCCAGCGGCTGGCTCAGCTGCTCGGTGACGATATCGATGATCTGGGCTGGTTTATCGGAGGCATTGCGCTGCAAAAGGAAACAGCATCCGCTATCGATCCGAACGCTTACGTGTATTTTCGCCAATTCGCTATGAAAGCAGGCGATTGGACAGATGAAGAGCCGCCAAGAAGCGAGGTCGGCCAGGCTGAAGCGGTAAGTGATTGGACTTTCCAGAGCTATATGGCGCATATTAAGGATGGCATTCGCTCTATCATACCCGGCTATGAGGAACGCGAGCCGCAGAATATGATGTTTCAGGAAGTACTTGAGGCACTGGAGCAGAACCGCCATCTATTGATTGAGGCCGGCACGGGAACCGGGAAGTCATTAGGCTATCTCATTCCGGCACTCTATTATGGTGTCCAACATAATAAGAAGATAGTCGTCAGTACCCACACAATCAATCTTCAAGAGCAGCTTAGACAACGTGATCTTCCTCTGCTTCATTCCGTTCTTCCTTATCCCTACAAGGCTGCGATCTTCAAAGGGCGCGGCAATTATTTATGTTTGCGCAAGTTCGAAGGCAGAGTCCATGCAAGGGATTTCACCTCTCCGGTCGAGGACCGGATCACAGCCTCGCAAATGATTGTATGGCTTAGTGAGACGGAGCATGGCGACCAGGAAGAGCTTAATTTCGGCAATAAAGGAGCCGATTTCTGGGGTACAGTGGCAAGCGATGCGGATTCCTGCCTCAACCGCAGCTGTCCCTGGTTCAAACGGTGCTATTATCATAGAGCAAAGCAAGAGGCGAACATCGCGGATGTTGTCATTACGAACCACTCCATGCTGTTCACCGATATTCGTGCAGACCACCGCCTGCTTCCTAGCTATGAGCATCTCATCGTCGATGAGGCGCATCATCTGGAGGAGGTTGCAGGCAAGCATCTCGGTACGCAATTATCCTATTATTCCATCCCTCATCCTGTCATTCGATTGTGCAAGGATGCCCGCAACGGCCAGCTTATTGTTCTCAAGGCAAGACTAGCCAATGAGGATACTGATAAATCGGACAAATGGAGAGAGATCATTGATGAAATTGTGCCGATCTTCGGCGAGCTTCGCGATGATTGGGACCGATTATTCGAAATGCTGTATGCGCTTGGCGGTACGGCTGGCAGCGGCTCCGGGGAATCGGGCGGCGAAGGAGGACAATTCGTGCTGCGCCTGCGCAGCGGCAAACTGCCCCACCATTGGGAGGATGCGCAGCTTGTGGAGGAAAGGGTACATGGGGAGCTTAGCGGGATTATTCGTCCGCTGGACAAGCTTTTCTCCGAGATTAAGGAGCATGTCGATGATCCAGGCATCGTGGCGCTTGTAACTGATCTGAGCGGAACGGTCAAGGATATGGCCAGAGCAAGAGATGAAATCCGCCAGTTCATGAAAGCGGACAAAACAGAGCTTGTTTATTGGCTGGAAGCGAACAGTGTCTCAAGGGCCAAATCGGTTCATCTCTTCGCTGTGCCGGCCGATGTCAGCCCGCAGCTCCGCACTTATTTTTTCGAGACGAAAAAAAGCGTCGTTATGACCTCTGCGACGTTATCGGTGCAGAAGTCATTCCAGTATGCCTGCGAGCAGCTGGGTTTGCTGGAGGATGAGGCCAACGGGCGTCTGAAGACGGTTCAGCTCCCTTCGCCATTCAATTACCGCGATCAAGCGCTCGTCTGTATTCCGCGCAATTTCCCTGTATTGAAGGGAGCGGCGGGAGATCCGTTATTCAATGAAATGCTTGTGGAATCACTTGCACAGGCGGCCATTGAGACCAAGGGCCGGATGCTCGTCCTGTTCACCTCTTACCGAATGCTGAAGCAGGTGTATGAACCGCTCAAGGAGCTGCTTGCACCAAGCGGCATTCAGCTTCTGGGTCAAGGGATCGACAGCGGGAACCGCAGCAAGCTGACGAGGCGATTCCAGCAGCAGGCAGCTTCTGTGCTGCTTGGAACGAGCAGCTTCTGGGAAGGCGTCGATATTCCCGGCGAGGCGCTCACTTGTCTGGCGATCGTAAGGCTGCCGTTCCAGCCGCCGAATCACCCGCTTGTCGAGGCGAAGTCGGAGATGCTGCAGGAGCAGAAGCAGAATCCTTTTATGAAGCTGTCGATCCCGCAAGCTGTTATCCGTTTCAAGCAGGGCTTCGGCCGTCTCGTGAGGACAGGCAAGGATCGTGGAATCGTACTGATTTACGATACACGCGTTATCGATTCGTACTACGGCAAATATTTTCTATATTCGCTGCCAGGTCCCAAAATTGAGCATATGCATCTAGAGCAGATCGTACCGCGGATCAGAGAATGGTTATCGGATGGCGAAGGGAGTGCGGAGTCATGAAAGCGTTGAAAATTTCCGAGGCCGTCGTACGAAGGCTTCCGGTTTATTTGCAAGTGTTGAATGATTTGCGTAAACGGGATGTGCAGACCGTATCGTCGCAGGAGCTTGGGAACAAGCTGGATTTGAATCCGGCGCAAATTCGCAAGGATCTTGCTTATTTCGGTGATTTTGGCCGCAAGGGGATCGGATATGATGTCTCCTATCTGATTGAGAAGATCAGACAAATTCTGAAGCTCGATCAGCCGCTCTTCGTTGCCCTTGTGGGAGCAGGCAATTTGGGACGCGCGCTCAGTAATTATAGTACGTATCTCAAGGATAATATGAAAATAACGGCGATCTTCGACGCGCATCCGAGCATCGTCGGAACACAGATCAACAGCCTGACTGTTCTGCCGATCGAAGCGCTCAAGGCTACCGTTGCAGAGCTGAATATCCGCGTCGGAATTATAACGGTTCCGGCAGCGGAAGCGCAAAACGTAGCAGACCGGTTCGTGGAGGCAGGAATCGAGGGCATTCTGAATTTCGCGCCGACTATTCTTCGTGTGCCGGATGAAATTCGAATTCATCATGCTGATTTTACAACGGAATTACTCAGCTTGGCTTATTATTTGGACAAAGAAGGGGACGAATTGAATGAACCGTCTATGGATTGAGAATGGAACTTTCGTAACGATGGACGAGAGCCGGCCAGTAGTAAAGGGGCATATGGTCATTGAACAGGGACAAATTACGTATATCGGCGAGCAGGCGCCTGGGCCGCTTGCGGAGGGTGCGGAGCGTGTAGACGGCAAAGGTCTTGTATTCATGCCAGGCCTCATCAACACACATGGCCATGCGGCGATGTCGCTGCTTCGCGGCTATTCGGACGATCAATCCCTGCAATTGTGGCTGGAAGAGAAGATGTGGCCGATGGAAGCGAAGTTCACGGATGATGACGTTCGCTGGGGAACATCGCTTGCTGTTGCCGAAATGCTCAAATCAGGCACGACAACGTTCGTCGACATGTATGACCGGATGCACATTGTAGCCGAGGTTGTAGAGCAATCAGGCATAAGAGGACTGCTTACCCGTGGCGTTATCGGATTGTGTCCGCCTGAGGTGCAGGATGCCAAGCTGGCGGAAGCCAAGCAATTTGTAACGGATTGGAACGGCAAGGCTGATGGGCGCATAACGACCATGCTCTCCCCGCACGCTCCATATACATGCCCGCCTGATTATATTGCCCGCATTGTAGAGGCTGCACATGAGCTGAACGTTCCGCTTCATACTCATATGTCCGAATCTGCAGCCGAGGTGCAGCAGAACGTGAATGATTACGGCTGCCGTCCTGTTGAGCATCTGGATAAGCTCGGCTTCTTCTCCCGTCCGGCGCTGCTGGCTCATGCGGTGCATCTGACCGATGATGAGATTGCTCTGCTTGCAGAGCGCGGGGCTGCCATATCGCACAACCCTGCTAGCAATCTGAAGCTGGCCAGCGGTGTGGCGCGTGTGCCGGAGCTGTTGAAGGCCGGTGTTACTGTATCTTTAGGGACAGATAGCGCAGCAAGCAATAATAATTTGGATCTTTTCGATGAAATTCGGCTGGCTGCTCTCATACATAAGGGTGTGTCTGGCGATCCAACCGCAGTTCCTGCATGGGAAGCGTTGAAGCTTGCTACGGTCGGCGGCGCGCGTGCGATCTGGAGAGAGGAGCAATACGGGATGCTGAAGGAAGGCATGAAGGCGGATTTTATCGCCATTGACGCTGAACAGCCGCATTTCTATCCGCAGACTGAAATTGTATCCCATCTTGTCTATTCCGGCTCCGGGCGTGATGTGAAGCATGTATGGATCGACGGTCGCCAAGTGGTGAAGAATGGTGTATGTCTATTGCTGGATGAAGAGAAGGTGCTGGCAGAGTCACAGCGCTGCTTCGAAAGGCTGCTGAATCATTAATGCGCGCCAAAAGTCGCAAACGCGAATCCAGGATGACACCGCTCAAATGGACGCTGCTGGCTGCTGCTGCCATACTCATATTACTGATCGCTGCCAACGGCTATTACCGGTATGTGCAATCCCCTTCATGGGAAGAGGAGCGTGCCGCTGAGAAGCAAGCGAGGGAAACAGCGGGCTTTACCGAAACGATTGATTCGCATAAGTTCGTATGGGATGAGACGGTATGGGTTGTCGAAGGCAAGGATAAGGATGGCGACGAGGCATATGCATGGCTGAGAGAAGGCAGCGAGCCGATTGTACTCAAAGCCAGGGAGGGCTTGACCGAAGAAGCTATGGAGGAGCGGTTCCTGCAATCCAGGCCGGACGCTGATCTGGAGCGGCTGACGCTCGGCAGTCTCAACGGCGAACCAGTCTGGGAAGCTTTCTACTACAGGAAGCTGGATGGTAAAGGGAACTACTACTATGATTTCTATCGTTTCGGCGATGGCAGTGCAGTGACGACGTATACGCTGCCCTCACAATAAAATGAATGAACAGGCTACGCAGGGGAATGATCTGAAGAGCGCTCGCGCTTCTTCATAATCATTCCCCTCGCTTCGTTCTATTGTTCATTTTTCTCGTTAACGCCGTGCTTGAAATTTAGAATCTGTAAGCAGAGCGGCGGCGAGCATTCCTGCGAACAGGCATGCTTTTACTTGTTTCAGCGTGCAGAAGAGCGAATGCCTGTCAAAGCGCAGGCATTTCGTCATGTTTCCCCGATAGCAGCCCAATCCGCCATATATTCCTCCTAATCGCAGGCATTCTGTCCTTACGGGCTACTTTTAGCGGGAATTCCTGCTCTTACGCAGGCTTCCACTAACTCCTCTAACTGGAGCTGTTGCCAGCAGTCGCTGGTGCACGTTTGAAGCCTAGTTGACAGGAAGCTCGCCGTCGGCGGCGAACATTCCTGCGAACAGGCATGCTTTTACTTGTTTCAGCGTGCTGAAGACCGAATGCCTGCCAAAGCGCAGGCATTTCATCATATTGTCCCGATAGCAGCCCAATCCGCCATATATTCCTGCCTAATCGCAGGCATTCTGCCCTCACGGGCTACTTTTAGCGGGAATTCCTGCTCTTACGCAGGCTTCCACTAACTCCTCTTACTTCACTCACTCCACTCACTCCATTCACTCTAACTCACTCCACTCACTCTAACTCACTCTAACTCACTGGAGCTATTGCCAGCAGTTGCTGGTGCACGTTTGAAGCCTAGTTGACGGGAAGCTCGCCGGCGGCGGCAGTTTGCTCCAAGGCTCCCTTTTATTACACGCCCTTTGGTGCAGGAAGGTGTGATATACTTTCGTGTAGAGAGATTGATATATCGATTGTATATATACTAACTGACACTAACTGAGATAAGGGGGGCTATTTGCCGTGAAAATACGAGTATTACCTGCTGTTCTTACTGCTGTGTTGTCGGCTGGCTTGCTTGTCGGAGGCTGGTATACGTATAGAAATGTGGCGACACTGGGCCCGCTTGAAAGCATTGTGGCAGATATGCCGGGCGTGTCATCGGCTGCTCCCGTGATTGGCCGGGATTCCGTCACGATGGAAATTACGCTGGATCGGGATGCCAATGTGAAGGATATATACGAGACTATCGCACGGGAAGGCGAATCCGTCATTGGCGGCAAGGAGCTTAAGTTTGACATTCAAGAGGATGGCAAGCAGCAGGAGCTTGACAAGGTTTGGTCAAC
Source organism: Paenibacillus oenotherae (assembly GCF_019443105.1). Classification (GTDB taxonomy): domain Bacteria; phylum Bacillota; class Bacilli; order Paenibacillales; family Paenibacillaceae; genus Paenibacillus_Z; species Paenibacillus_Z oenotherae. The sequence continues at coordinate 315,578 of NZ_JAHZIJ010000001.1, read as the reverse complement.
CGTCCTGTTTGATATAGCGGAAGCGATGGAGAATCGCCATTACACAGCGATTCCGGCTGCTATGAGCCGGTTGGAGAAGCAATTCAGCGGAATAGAAGCCTCATCCGAGATTGATGAAGTGAACGTCTACATTACACTGAAAAACGGCGAAACGGCGAAGCACATCGTGCTGCCGAGAACGTCCGAGAAGCTGGGGGTGTGGCCGAATGCGTAGTTATACAAAAGAGATTGCGATCGGCTTTGTGCCGGTCTTCATTTTATTCCTGCAGTTTGTAGTCGGGGTCAATACATTGCCGCTGGTGTTTATGGCGGGTGTGGTTGGCGGCCTGCTGTACGTGGCAAAAACACGCGGCACCTTCGCTACAATGGGCGGAGGACAGAAGACGAAGGCCCGTCCTGCAGTTCCGCTTTCCTTCGATGAGATCGGCGGTCAGGATCGTGCCAAGCAGGAACTGATCGAAGCGCTCGATTTTCTCGTGCATGAGGAGCAAATCTCGAAGTTCGGTATTCGTCCGTTGAAGGGAATCCTGTTAACCGGTCCTCCGGGAACAGGCAAGACGCTGCTGGCGAAGGCTGCCTCCGCCTACACAGATTCGATCTATATTGCCGCTTCGGGCTCGGAATTCGTGGAGATGTATGTTGGTGTTGGCGCAAGCCGAATTCGTGACATGTTCAAGGATGCGCGTCAAAAAGCGGCTAAGGCGGGTAAAAACAGCGCTGTTATCTTCATCGATGAGATTGATGTCATCGGCGGCAAGCGGGATGGCGGACAGCAGCGGGAATACGATCAGACACTGAACCAACTGCTCACAGAGCTGGATGGCATTCATACTTCGGATTCTCCGCGCATTCTGTTGATCGGCGCCACGAACCGCAAGGAAATGCTGGATAGCGCGCTGCTTCGTCCCGGACGGTTCGACCGCCATATCGGGGTGGATTTGCCGGACAGGAAGGGCCGTGCTCATATATTGCGTATTCATGCCCGGAACAAACCGCTTCACAATGACGTAAGTGTGGACAAAATCGCTGAGGAGTCGTTCGGCTTCTCAGGCGCGCAATTGGAGAGCGTGATGAATGAATCAGCTATCTATGCGATGCGTGAGAAGAGCGAGTCGATCATGCAGCATCATTTCTCCATGGCGATCGACAAGGTGATGATGGGCGAGAAGACGGATCGGGAATCGACGAAGGAGGAGCGGGAGCGTGTTGCGCTTCATGAGCTTGGGCACGCCATCATAGCCGAAATTGTCAGACCGGGCAGCGTATCACAGGTAGCGCTGTCGCCGCGTGGTCAAGCGCTCGGCTATGTCCGTCACAATCCGCAGCAGGATCGTTACTTGTACACGCAGGAGTTTCTGGAAGGTCAGATTATGATCGCTCTCGGAGGGGCGGCTGCGGAGGAGCAATTCTATGGCGACCGCAGTACGGGATCACGAGGTGATTTCGATCAGGCGATCAATATTGTCCGCACGATGGTGGAATCAGGCTTGACTGAGCTCGGCATCGTCAATGAATCCATGATGACGCCAGACAAATGGGCTGGTGTAAACAACAGCATCCTGGAGGAGCTGATGGGGCGCGTCAAGCAGCTGCTGCAGGAAAGAAGAGCAGTGTTTATGCAATCACTGGATGTGCTTACAGCAGAAGAAACGTTAAGCGGCCACCAATTCCGTGATTTGCTTCAATCCGGCAGCCATTCCAGTCAGGAGAATTATGCATAAGTTACAATTTGAAGGCGGACGGTGGTCCGTCTTCTTTTTTGTTATAAAAAAGGTATAATAAGAACGATGGCGTACGGGAGAAAAAGGGAACATACTTCGCTGGAACAGATGGGGGAATGACGGGATGACAGTTCGCAGTGTAGGCGTAATCGGCGTTGGCACAATGGGGCAGGGAATAGCAGAGCTGCTTGCGTTCAACGGTCTTGATGTATTCGTAATCGAACAGAATGACGAGAAATTGTCAGCTTCAATGGCAATGATAGAGCAAAGCCTGGATAAACAAATCGAGAAATGGGCGCTTACACTGGCGGAGAAGAAGCTGGTCATGAATCGGATTCATCCGGTGAAGCGGCTGTCCGCCTTCTCGGAATGCCAGCTCGTTATCGAAACCATAACAGAGGATATTGACAGCAAAAGAGAGATCTTCGAGCAGTTGGACCGCATATGTGATTCAAGCATTATTCTGGCCAGCAATACGTCTACACTCAGCATGACGGAACTCGCAAGCGTCACGGCTAATCCGGAGCGTGTCATCGGCATGCATTTTGTCTACCCGGTAATGAAGACAGGCCTTGTAGAGCTTGTTCGCGGCCTCAAAACATCGGAAGAAACTTTCGTGAAGACAAAGCATTTTGTCGAGAACATTATACATAAGAAGGGCGTCATGGTTTTCGAATCTCCGGGATTCGTCACGACGCGCTTGATCTGTTTACTCATAAATGAAGCCCTCCATGTGCTGGAGGAAGGCGTCGCAACAGCGGAAGACATCGATACTGCCATGCGAATCGGCTATTCCTTCCAGAACGGGCCGTTCGAAATGGCGGATCGCTTCGGGCTGGATGCCGTACTTGCCGCGCTTGAGCGAATGTTCCGCGAGTATGGCGAGCTGAAGTACAGACCGTCCATTGTGCTGAAAAAAATGGTGCGTGCCGGCCATTTGGGCGCGAAGAGCGGCATCGGATTTTTCAAATACGATAAGGATGGGGATCGTATATGATCATACTTGTCATTAATGCCGGCAGCTCGTCGCTGAAATACCAGCTCTACAATATGAACGGGGAGTCGGTTATTGCGAACGGCCGGGTTGAGCGGATCGGGATGGATTCGTCAATCGTCATTCATGAACCGACGGGCAAGCAGGAAGTGAGCCTCGTGCGGGAAATTCTCGATCATAATACGGCAGTGAAGCGCGTCATTGATCTGCTTATGCATCCTGAACACGGCGTTCTGGGCTCTATCGATGAGATTAAGGCGGTGGGACATCGCGTTGTTCACGGCGGAGAAATTTTCAAGCAGTCAACGATCGTAACGGACGAGGTTAAGCTGGAGATCCGCAAGCTGTTCGATTTGGCGCCGCTGCATAATCCGCCGGCTCTGATGGGCATTGCCGCTGTGGAAGCGAATATGGGCGATGTGAAGCAGGTCGTTGTGTTCGATACAGCCTTTCATCAATCGATGCCCCAGGAGACGTTCCTGTATCCGATACCGATGGTGCTTTACCGCCGCCACAAAATTCGCCGTTACGGCTTTCACGGCACTTCGCACAACTATGTCAGCCGCAAGGCGGCAAAGGTGCTTAACAAGCCGCTGGAATCACTCAAAATGGTATCCTGCCATATCGGAAACGGTGCAAGCTGCACAGCCATCCTGAATGGCAAGTCTTATGACACAAGCATGGGTCTGACGCCGCTGGAAGGCTTGATGATGGGAACGAGGAGCGGGGATCTTGACCCGGCGATTGTACCCTTTACGATGAACAAGGAGGAGCTGACGCTCAATGAGGTCAACTCCATGCTGAACAAGCATAGCGGCATGCTCGCGATCAGCGGCATTAGCAGTGATATGCGCGAAATTACAGAAGCGATGCAGGAGGGCGACAAGCAGGCGAAGCTTGCTTTCGACATGTATACGTATCGGCTGCGTAAATATATAGGAGCCTATGCTGCTGCAATGAACGGCATTGATGTGCTTGTGTTCACGGCAGGAGTGGGCGAGAATTCCGTCGTTCTGCGCAAGACGGTCTGTGATGGGCTGACCTTCCTCGGTATTGAGCTTGATGAGGAGCGCAACGGGGAGAGATCGAAGGAAGCAAGAGTGATATCGTCTGCTGAATCACGCGTTACTGTTATGGTTGTGCCGACGAATGAGGAACTGCTCATTGCGAGGGACACCTATACATTGGTGCGGGAACAAGTCTAAGTTAGAAAAGGTGGGGTTCGCGATGAAGGACTTGACTATAATCGGGCAAGTGAACAGGCATGCGGAGCAATCCGTGTGGATCGGGTGCTGGCTGCACGGCAAGCGTTCAAGCGGCAAAATTCAATTCCTGCAGCTTCGGGATGGAACCGGCTACATTCAAGGCGTTGTCGTGAAAAGCGAGGTGTCCGAGTCAACCTGGGAAGCGGCGCAAAAGCTGACGCAGGAGAGTTCGCTCTATGTTCGCGGAACGGTGCGGGAGGAGCCGCGCAGTCCATCCGGCTACGAGCTGACCGTCCATGAGGTGGAAATTATTCAGCTCACGCAGGAATATCCGATAACGCCCAAGGAGCATGGCGTTGACTTCTTGATGGATCGCCGGCATTTATGGCTGCGGGCTCCGAAGCAGCGGGCTATACTGGTCATTCGTGCAGAGATCATTCGGACGATCAGAGCTTTCTTCGATGAGAGGAACTTTACGCTGGTTGATCCGCCGATTCTTACGCCTTCTTCCTGTGAAGGAACGACGAACCTGTTCCATACCAAATATTTTGACGAGGATGCTTATTTGACACAGAGCGGCCAATTGTATATGGAAGCTGCGGCGATGGCTCTGGGAAGAGTCTATTCCTTCGGTCCGACCTTCCGTGCGGAGAAGTCGAAGACACGCCGTCACCTGATCGAATTCTGGATGATTGAGCCCGAGATGGCGTTTGTCGATCATCAGGAGAGCCTGCTTGTTCAGGAGCAGCTGATCACTTCGATCGTCCACAATGTGCTTGTGAACTGCAGCAAGGAGCTGGAGACGATCGGCAGGGATGTCGCCAAGCTGGCCAATATCGCCGCTCCGTTCCCGCGCATCTCGTATGACGAAGCGATAAGGATGCTGCAGGAGCAAGGATTTGAAATTCAGTGGGGCGAGGATTTCGGAGCTCCGCATGAGACAGCGATAGCAGAGAAATATGATCGTCCGGTATTTATTACACATTATCCGGCAGCTATTAAGGCATTCTACATGAAGCCGGATCCGAACAGGCCTGAAGTGGTGCTTTGTGCAGATATGATCGCTCCGGAAGGCTATGGCGAAATTATCGGCGGCTCCCAGAGGATCGATGATCCGGAGCTACTCGCACAGCGATTCTCGGAGCATGAGCTGTCCGAGGAAGCCTATCAATGGTATCTCGACCTGCGCAGATACGGGAGCGTTCCGCATTCCGGCTTCGGATTAGGCTTGGAGCGTACGGTAGCCTGGCTATGCGGTCTGGATCATGTTCGCGAGACCATTCCTTTCCCGAGGATGCTGTATCGTCTGTACCCGTAGCTGTCAGGCAAGCAGGAGGGCAAGTACAATTATGAAAACAGAGATGTGGAAGGCATATGCCCGCGGTATGGCGGCAGCAATGAACAGCGGAAGTGTTGTTGTTCCTGCAGGTCTGCTTCGCGCTTATCGCGGGATTGGCTTATCGGATACAGACATGCTGCTGTTCGTCCAGCTTATGCTGTTCCGGCAGCTGGAGCAGGTGGAATTCCCGACGCCGGAGCAGCTTGCGGAGCGAATGGGCTTGACGGCCAAGGCGGTTGGACAACTGCTCGGCCGTCTGATGAAGGAGGAGCTGCTTGCAATCGACGAGGAATTCGATGCCAGATCCGGTGTTCAATCCGAGCGCTACAACTGGAATGGGTTGATCATTCGCAGTGCGGAATGGCTGGCGGAAGAGGCGCGAACCTCGATGCAGCCGGAGCGTGAGCAGCGGCCGGCGGAGACGAAAGCAGCCGATCTGTTCACCGTGTTCGAGCAGGAATTCGGGCGGCTGTTGTCGCCTATTGAATGTGAGACGATCAGTGCATGGATGGACCAGGACAAGTATGGGGAAGAACTGATTCGTTTTGCATTGAAGGAATCGGTGTTCGCAGGCAAGCTGCACTTCCGGTACATCGACCGAATTCTGATAGAGTGGAGCCGCAATCGGGTAACGAATGCGGACGAAGCAAGAGCTTATACGAATAAATTTCGCGGCGGCAGAGGATCCTCATGATCCGATGCCGCCGCTTTGCTTTCCCCAGAATACATAATTAATAGCCCCTCCAGCTATACTACACATGATGAACGATTTGGAATGAACGAACAGGCCGCTGTGCCGGGGAATGCTCTTCGCCCATGAGGAAGGTGGAACCAGTGGCATTATTATCAGGCCGGAATACGAACACTTCCACTCCCCCCATTCATGACTCATCGCATGGTTCAAAGAAAAGCTCTGCTGCTACGCCTCTAAGCAGGAAGACAGGTGACAACGCCGCTTCAATAAGCAGCAGGCTTGGCGACAGTCTGGATGTCGTATCCCGAACGATCGGCGGCAATAGTCCGGAAGCGGCCGCTGTTGTCATTGTATATATCGGCAGCTTGATCGATCAGCAAATGATCCATGATAATGTCATACAGCCTGTTATGATTGCCCTGCATGCGAACAAGGAACAGAGCTCTGGACTGAAAATGCTGGAGCTGCTATCCAGGAATATCATTGCGACAGGATCAATGATGGCGATCAAGACGGAGGAAGAGGCGCTGGAAGCGCTGCTTAACGGCTTCTGCGTTATATTCGTTGACGGCATAGAGGAAGCGCTGATTACTGTAACTGCCGGAGGTGAGCAGCGGTCAGTTAATGTGCCGATCACCCAGACGGTCATTCGCGGTCCCCAGCATGGTTTCACGGAGGATATCTATACCAATTTGGGACTGATTCGGCGCATCATCAGATCACCTGACCTTCGACTCACAGGAAAACGCATTGGGAGAAGAACACAGACCAACGTATTCGTTGCATATATCGATGGAATAGCGCAGCAGAGCGTTGTGGATGAGGTTCAGCGCAGATTGGATGCCATTGATATTGACGGCATAATCGAGAGCAGCTACATAGAAGAATTCATACAGGATCGAACCTTCACCCCTTTCCCTACAGTCATGAATAATGAACGGCCCGATGTTGTGGCAGCATCCCTGCTTGAAGGACAAGTGGCGATCATTGTTGATGGTACGCCATTTGTGCTGATTGCTCCGGTTACATTTTTTAAGTTTTTTCAATCTGCCGAGGATTATTATCAACGCTTTGACATTGCCAGCTTCTTGAGATTGCTTAGACATATTACATTCTTCGCCTCCATGCTGCTTCCGGCATTATATATAGCGGTTACCACCTACCATCAGGAGATGCTGCCAACTACGCTGCTTATCAGCTTGGCTGCGCAGCGGGAAGGGATTCCGTTCCCGGCGCTCCTGGAAGCATTCCTGATGGAGATCACATTCGAGGTGCTGAGGGAAGCCGGTGTGCGAATGCCGCGAGCGATTGGTCCCGCAATCTCCATTGTCGGAGCGCTTGTACTCGGACAAGCTGCCGTTCAAGCCGGTCTTGTATCGCCTGCGATGGTCATCGTCGTCGCCTTCACCGCTATCTCCAACTTCGTTACACCGCATATCAACATCGCGATCGCGGCGCGGCTCATTCGCTTCTCGCTCATGTTATGCGCGGGATTGCTCGGTTTCTTTGGCATAATGACTGGCATTATCGTTCTATTGACTCATCTGGCTGGCTTGCAGTCATTCGGCGTTCCCTATATGACGCCTATTGCGCCATTTATCAAGAGCAGCTGGAAGGATATCCTTATTCGTGCTCCGAGATGGGCAATGAAATCTCGTCCTGAGGTGCTGGGTGGCGGCAAGCGGAAGGCGAATGCATCGATGCCAGACTGGCAGCGGCAGAAAAAGCCTGAATGAACGGAGGCGCGAGTATGCGTAAGCGATGGGTGCAGATCGTTCTGGCTATTGCCATCCTGATTGTACAGAGCGGCTGCTGGAATCGAGTTGAATTGAATGAGCTAAGTATAATATCCGCAACCGGGATTGATATCGATGACAAAGGGAGATGGCGGCTTTCATTTCAACTTGTAATCCCGCAGGCGATCTCCAGTACAACAGGCGTTTCTACCAATGCAGCTCCTGTCTATGTATTCTCAACAGAGGATGAAAGCATGCGCGGCGCAGTCCGCAAATCCAGTCTGGAGCTGTCGCGAAAGCTGTATTTCTCCCACAATCAGATGGTTGTTATTAGCGAAAAGGCGGCACGCTACGGTATCGGTACGTTGATGGAAGCTTATATGCGCAATGCCGATGCGAGAGAGACGGTGGCCGTCTTTCTTACTCGGGAGAGCGCCCGCAATACGCTGGAGCAGCTCGTATCGATGGAGAAAATTCCTGGCGCGGCCATCCAGCATATGATACAGAATGAGGCGGCCAATGGAGGGAGCTTCCCGCAGACATCGGTCTTTCGAGTACAGCAGGAGCTGCTCGGAGGCACGCATGCCACAGGGATTCCGAGCCTTATGCTGGCGGGCAAGGGAAGTTCCTTTGATTCGCTTAATCTGATGCAGAAAACACATTCGGATATTAAGATCAAGCTTGGCAGACTAGGCATTATTAAGGGAGACAAGCTTGTTGGATGGCTCGATGCGGAGGAGAGCATGGGAGCGATGTGGCTTGCCAATCGGATCCAAAGAACAGTACTTCCCTTCCCGTGCGCGCCTTCAAGAAAGAAGGATTCCTCGCTCCGAATCATTGATACGGATACACATGTCAAGCCAGTGCGCAAAGGAAACCGCTTTGTGATGGATGTTCACACCAAGGTAAGCGGCACCTTATATGAATACAGCTGTGATGATGATATGACCAAGCCCGCAACGATTGTCAAAGTCCAGCAGGCCATCGCAGAAGAAGTGAAGCGAGTTATGCAGACAGGCTGGAAATCACTGCAGCGGCAGCAAGCGGACATTGTCGGCTTCGGCGGGGCGGTTCATGAGAAGTTCCCTAAGCAGTGGCGGTCGCTTGCTGCTAACTGGAATGAACAGCTGGATCAGGTAGAGGTCAATTACGATGTGAAAGTAAGTGTGGAGCAGACGGGGATGAGCAGCAATTCTTTTCATTCCAAGCAAGACAAGCAGGGAGGATAAGAGTGGGGGTGAACCTTTGGACAAGCTCAGCAAATACCAGATTGTTGTCATGATCATTATGTTTGAGCTTGGCAGCACGCCCCTGTTCCAGCTTGGTGTCAAGGCAAAGCAGGATTCATGGCTTGCCATGACGCTTGCCGCTTGTGCGGGGCTGCTGCTCCTGTGGATCTACCTGCGTATCCAGAACCGGTTCCCTGAGATGGGGCTTGCCGACCTGCTTCGCGTACATTTTGGCAAATTATTGGGCACCTTTACAGGGGTGCTGTTCGGCATCTATTTCACTTATGAAGCATCGCGAAATGCGCGTGACTTCAGTGAACTAACGGTGATGACCATTCTGCAGCAGACACCGCAATGGGTGATTATTTTTACGGCTGCATTGATCTCGCTGTATGGTGTATACAAAGGACCTGCGGTCTTTTTTCGGGTTGTGGAGATGCTGTTTCCTGTCGTTATTGTGAGCTATGGCATCATCGTCTTCCTTCTGTTTGTCGCGCGGCTGCCGAATTTTCACAAACTTCTGCCGATGCTTGAGAATGGCATAGGGCCAGTCGCCCACGCTGCATTTCCAGATATTCTCTCCTTCCCATTCGGCCAAATGATAGTGTTCCTGATGTTCTGGCACCGATTGGCGCCAGGCAAGAACCTGGGAAGGACGGCGGCAATGGGCTACATGATCGTAGCCATTCTGCTTATTCTAATGAATGCATTATCCATGGCTGTCCTCGGACCTGACATCTCCGCCTTGTCTTCACTCCCGCTGCTGGAGGTTGTACAGCTCATTCAAATCGCTAATATTCTCGAACGGCTCGATGTGTTTGTTACCGTACTGCTCTACATTGGATTGTATGTGAAAATGACCTTATTCTACATGGCGGCGGTTATGATGATGAAGAATCTGTTCAAGGGCTCGCATGTTGCATGGTCAACGATTGTGGTGCTGATCATATGCGGGCTCTCGTTCCTGGAGCCGAATAATACGGTTCGTCTATGGATCGGACTGACTGTAATGGTGAAGCTGTATACACTCTTCCAAATTGCAGTGCCAATTCTAGTGCTTGTCGTCGGTGCAGCCAGAGGTCTTGGAACGAAGGGAGCGCCTCCTAATGCAGAGCCAGTTGGTGAAAAATGAGCATTTAACTAAGAAGTTGTCCAATCCGCCGGATGGTAGAATTCATATCCTATAGTATCTTGATAATAGGAGGTGATTCGAATGGGTACTTTCTTGGATATGAGAAGTTCCATGAACTCCAATACTTCCGGCGCCCCGGGGGTAAGCCTCTCCTTAACTCCGGCTTTGTTCGGCGTCATCGGTCTGCAGACGAAAAACGTTGCCAACCCGATCGTGACACTTGCAGGAACTGTAGGCATTAGCGGCGGTTTGATCGGCAATACGTTCACGATCCAGATCGTGCGCGGCAGCACAACCTTTGTTCCAGCCAATGTCATCTACACAGCTCAAATGGCGATTGCGCTAAGTGTTGCTAACTCTTCTGACATCTATTCCTTCAATGCACAGGATCTGCTGGCTCCGGCAGCCGCAGAAACAATCTACTCCGCATTTATTACAGGCGGCCCGCTGGCTGTACTGACTGGTACACGCAATGGTCCGGAAGTGTTCTACGGAGTTGCTTCCAACTCAGTTTAATACAGTTCTGGAAAAGCTATGCGATTCATTGCTGCATAGCTTTTTTTTTGTTATGGGGTCTTGCAGGTTACAATAAAACTATCACTATTGATCTGTAGGCTGCGAGCAATATACATGTAAAATACATAATTAAAAATACTTCGCAGATATTAAAAAATAACACATTTCAAGGAGGAGTACTTATGATAAGGAAAATCAACCTAATTATAATTTTACTTGTATGTTCATTGCCGTTTAGCGCAAAAGCCAGTCCAGAAAAAGAATTATTAATAGAAAATGCAATATTGATGAATATCCATCACGAGGCAAGTTCTGCGCTTGGAAAAAAACTTAACGCAGAAATTGTACAATATGATTGCAGTAAAATTACCGATATCGAGCTAATTAGGTTGCCATCAGGAAGTAATTATTTATCAGATGGACATGCTTTCAAACTTACAGTGCAAATGCGTGCTAAAGTAATCAATGAATGGAAGTTAGTAACCATGACACTAGAAAATGATAACCCGCAAGGAGTTTTTATTTCTAAAAATATTCAAATTAGCGTCATCCCGAAACATTATAACTGCGGGAAGAAACTGTATCCCTAGAGGCGTTGTAATAATGACACCGGATTCTGTTCTTGTGTTCAGCGGCAATGAGGATTGTTATGTTATGACCAAGATAGTTTGGTGAAAAAAGATCGCCTCACCCGGCAGTAATAGCCAGGTGGCGGCGATCTTTTTACGTGCCGTCAGAGCTGAGTAGGGCGCTAATTTTGGGGACTGATGATGATTTTTTGTTATTCTGCCGGGCATAGTGTCCAATCGTCTCGGGTCATAATGTCATACGCTAATCACACATGTCTTACATTCGGGAAGGAGAATGCCTGTGATTACGGTCAGCTTATGCATGATCGTCAGGGATGAAGAGGAGGTACTCGCCCGCTGTCTAGATTCGGTTGCGGATCTGGTCGATGAGATCGTAATTGTAGATACAGGCTCCGTGGATCGGACAAAAGAAATCGCATCGGCATATAACGCACGTATCATTGATTTTGAGTGGGTAGAGGATTTCGCGGCGGCGCGGAATTTCTCGTTCGCACAGGCTACCCAATCCTACATTATGTGGCTTGATGCAGATGATGTCCTGCAGGAGAAGGATCGAGAGAAATTCCTCAAGCTGAAGGCATCACTTCCACAGGAGGTGGATTCCGTCGTTATGGAATACCATCTGACCTTTGATATGGCAGGCAATGCGGCCGCCGGTTCACGCCGGAATCGGCTTGTAAAGCGGAGCAGGGGGTACCGCTGGCATAATCCGATACACGAGTATTTGGAGGTATCCGAAGGGAATGTCATGCTTACGGATATCGCTGTATCTCACAAGCGGGTAGGAGATCATTCCGACCGCAACATGCGAATATTCAAGAAGCAGATCGCGGATGGCAGGGAGCTGCAGGGACGGGATCTGTATTATTTTGCGAATGAGCTCGTGGATCAGAAGCAATATGCGGAGGCTGTGCAGAGCTATACCCGGTTTTTGCAGGGGCCGGTTGAATATTCCGAGGATCATATGCTTGCTTGCAGCAAGCTGGCTGAGTGCTATCATCATCTGGGCCAAAAGGATAAAAAGCTCGAAAGCTTGCTCATGGCATTCAAATATGAAGCACCGCGAGCAGACTTCTGCTGTTCGATTGCTTTCTGCTTCGAAGAGCTTGAGGCGTGGCATCTTGCCATTCATTGGTACAATATGGCGCTCGGACTGGAAAAGCCGGCCTTCAGCATGGGACTTCTTAATTTGGTGTGCTGGACATGGCTTCCGCATGTGCAGCTCTGCATTTGCTATGCCAAAGCAGGCCAGCTGCAACAGGCTTATGAGCATAACGAGAAGGCGCTCCGCCATTTGCCCGATGATGCCAACCTGAGAGACAACAAGCGAAGGTTGGAGGAGATATTGCAAATTCAACAGGCAGGTGGGCAGCTGCAAGAGGGAGAGCCTGAGCAAATGCCGGAGCAAGAGCAGGATGGCGGTAACCAATGATAACGAGCATTATTCTGGTGACTTACAACAAGCTGGAGTATACACAGCTCTGCATAGAGAGCATCCGTCGCTATACGGCGGCTGGAAGCTACGAGATCATCGTAATTGATAACGGGTCGACAGATGGAACGCCCCTATGGCTGGAGGAACAGCCGGACGTTATTTGCCAGCTTAACAGCCGGAATGAAGGATTTCCAAAAGCATGCAATCAGGGGATCGCGCTTGCCAGCGGCGAGGGAATTATGCTGCTCAACAATGATACGGTCGTAACACCCCGGTGGCTGGAGGGACTGCTGCGCGGCCTTCATAGCGATCCGAAGGTGGGTGCGGTCGGGCCGGTGACGAACTATGCCTCGTATATGACACAAATTCCGACTAACTATGAAACACTGGAAGAGATGGAGCAGTTCGCGGATCGGCATAATGTCCATGATTCTGCCAAATGGGAGGAGCGCCTGAAGCTGATCGGCTATTGCCTTCTCATGAAGCGGGAGGCTTGCGAGGCTGTAGGGCTGTTCGATGAACGGTTCGGGATCGGCAACTATGAGGACGATGATTACTCCCTTCGGCTGCTTCTGAAGGGCTACAAGCTGCTGCTGTGCGGCGATACATTCATCCATCATTTTGGCAGCATATCTTTCGGTGCGGATCAGAAGAAGTTCCAAGCAATTGTGACAGACAATCACGTTCATTTTGTGCAAAAATGGGGCTTCGAGCCGGGCAGCGCCATGAACGTGCGACTGGATTTGCTCTCCGTGGTTGAGCAAGAACTGCCGGATTACAAGCGCGGCCAGCCTATTGCGGTATTGGAGATTGGCTGCGGCTGCGGCGGCACGCTGCTCAAGCTAAAGCGAGATCACCCGGATTCGACGCTATATGGACTGGAGCGTGATCCGCAAGCTTCACGGATCGCTCAGGCGGCGGGCGTGGCAATTGTGGGCCAAGGCACTGCCAAGGATGCCTTGGGAACAGCGCGCTGGGGGATCGAGGCAGGCTCGCTTGATGCCATCATTATCGGCAATGCGCATGAGTTTGCCTCACAGAGCGGCGGCATGAAGGGGCTTGCAGCTCTATTGAAGCCAGAAGGCTGGCTGCTCTGTTCCTTCGCGAACCGGCTCTGCTTCCGGTTTGTGAAACAGTTTATGTCCCCTTCAGAACATTTGGAGACGAGCATGCTGTATACCTCAGATCAAGTGAAGGGACTGATGAGCAAGGCCGGACTGGATGTCCTCAAGCTTGCTTACGCAGCGGATTCGCTGACTTCAGAGGATGAACGATTCATTAAAGGGCTGGCGGATTTGATGGGACAATCACTATCAGAGCAGTTCACGGCTGTTTATTTCATCAGTCTGGCCAGGCTGCCTGCTGCGGAGATTGCGGAAACTACGAATGCTGTTATTCCAGTGGGAATTCCCGATATGGCCTGCCAAGCGGATGGGGAAGATGGGGATATAGCAGGCACAGGGAATGACGCAGTTGCAGCCGATATCCGCCCTTCCAAGGAGCAGAACGATATCCGGTTTACCGGTGAACGGCTTGTTGTAAGCAGAGAGGTGAAGGAGCAGTGCCGCGAGGTATATGAGGAGCATATGCTTCGCTACGAGCTGGCGGGCAAGCTGGCAGCTGGCTTGCAGGTGCTGGATGCGGCCTGCGGCACAGGTTATGGAACCGGCATGCTGAAAGCGGCTGGAGCTGTGCATGTAACCGGCATTGACATCGATGAGCAGTCCGTCGAACGGGCGAAGCTGGATTACGGCGGCGACGGAATTTCTTTTGTTGCGGGAGATGTGCTGAAGCTGCCTTTTGACAATGGTGCATTCGATGCTGTCGTATCTTTTGAGACGATTGAGCATGTGAGCGAGGGAAGAGCCTGGATTCGTGAATCGGCCCGCGTTCTTAGGGAAGGCGGACGATTTATTGTTTCCACACCGAATCGCGCGCTTACGAACGCGGCGAACTACTATGAAGAACAGCCCTTCAATCCGCATCATCGCTTCGAATACCGGACAGAGGAATTGGTCGGCGAGCTGCTGCAGTTCTATGACATCGAGGCGCTGTATGGACAGAATGTCTATGACGACTCGCAATTCGCGGCGATGCGCTGGCTGCGGGCGGCTAACCAGCTGCCCGAGGATCGCGAGGAAGCGCACCGGGTACAGAGCCGGGGGCATGCGCTCGTACCGCTGTCCGAGCTCAAAAGCGGGGAGCCGATGTATGTGCTGGCGGTTTGCCGGAAGAAGAGAGCGGGGGGATGAGCCGTGAAGGTCGTCATACTGGCCGGTGGTCTGGGCACGCGAATCAGCGAGGAATCGCATCTGCGTCCCAAACCGATGATCGAGATCGGCGGGCGGCCGATCATCTGGCATATTATGAAAGCTTTTGCCCATTACGGCTTCTATGAGTTCGTTATTTGTCTCGGCTACAAGGGGTATGTAGTGAAGGAATATTTTGCCCACTATATGCTTCATGAGTCTGACGTTACTTTCGACTTCAGAGATGGAGACAAGACGATTATTCATCAGCATGCTGCCGAGCCGTGGCGGGTTACGCTGGTTGGCACAGGAGTAGATACGATGACTGGCGGACGGCTGAAGCGCGCGGCTTCTTATCTGGATGGCGGTCCCTTCATGCTTACCTATGGAGATGGAGTGTCGGATATCAACATTAAGGAGCTGCTCGCCTTCCATCAATCGCATGGCAAAAAAGCGACGGTTACGGCTGTTCAGCCAAGGGGACGGTTCGGAGCGCTTATGATCGGCGAAGCGGCTGTTGTGAACGGTTTTGTCGAGAAGCCAAAAGGAGACGGCTCCTGGGTGAACGGCGGCTTCTTCGTATTCCAGCCGGATGTGCTGGATCGCATCGAAGGTGATGCCACTGTGCTGGAGAAGGAGCCGCTGGAAGGATTGGCTGCGGACGGAGAGCTGATGGCTTTTTCGCATGGGGGCTTCTGGCAGTCGATGGATACGATGCGGGATAGGCACACGCTTGAGGAGTATTGGAAGACAGGGCGTGCGCCGTGGAAGGTATGGGATAACCACAGTGGAAATTAGACGGGAGCTGCTGTGAACTGGCTGCAGCAGCAGGGTGATTGCGGGTTGATATACAGGGAGGATGACGCCCCACCATGAATGCGGCATTCTGGCAGGGAAAGAATGTTTTCGTCACCGGCCATACCGGATTTAAAGGAACGTGGCTGTGCATGTGGCTCCGAAGGCTCGGCGCAGAAGTAAAGGGCTACAGCGACGGCCTGCCCACCTCTCCAGCGATGCACCGCTTATGCGGTTTGGAGCTGGATATTCCGTGGCTGCGCGGCGACATCCGCGATGCCGCCAGACTGAAAGCCGCGCTGCGGCAAGCGAAGCCGGATATTGTCTTTCATCTGGCTGCGCAGCCGCTCGTGCTGGCTTCGTATGATGATCCGGTAGGCACGCTTGCTGTCAATGTGATCGGAACGGCTGCGCTGCTGGAGGCGGTTCGCGGCCTGGACAGCGTACGGGCGGTCATTGCCGTCACATCGGACAAATGCTACGCGAACGATGAACGGCCCCAGGGCTACCGCGAGTCCGACCCGCTCGGCGGCGATGATCCCTACTCCGCCAGCAAGGCTTGCGCGGAGCTTGTTGTATCGGCATTCCGGCAGTCCTATTATGCTGCCGGAATGCCGGGGGCGCCCGCACTTGCTTCAGTGCGGGCGGGCAATGTGATCGGCGGCGGGGATTTCGCCGCCGACCGGATCGTGCCCGATTGCGTGCGCGCCGCAATCGGAAGGCACGCTCCGGTGCTGCGGCGGCCGGAGGCGATCCGGCCGTGGCAGCACGTGCTGGAGCCGCTGGCGGGATACCTCGCGCTGGCGGAAAAGCTGTACGCAATCGGCGGCGATTACGCCGCTGCGTGGAACTTCGGTCCGCGCGCCGATGATGCGCGGACCGCAGGGTGGCTGGCCGAGGCGCTGTGCGCCCGCCTCGGCAGCCCCCTGCCGGCGGCGGCCGCTGCGCAAGGGCCAGCGGCCGCCGCCGGGGCCGGAACCGCTTCGGCGAAGCGCGAAGCGGGGATGCTCCGGCTCGACAGCAGCAAGGCGCAGTCGAGCCTCGGCTGGCGGCCGCGCTGGGATGCGGCGCAAGCGGTCGCGCACACGGCCGATTGGTATTTGCACTGGATGAAGGGGGCGCCGATGCGCGACCTCACCGCCGTGCAAATCGCACAATACGAGACGGCCCTGCAAGAGGAGCCATCAGACGGGGCCGCGCAGCCGGCAGAGGCGAGCGCCGGACTTGCCGGGGGCAGTGCGGCTGTGCCTGACGATGTGCAGGCAGGCAAAGGAGGGACATAGAATGGATGGCGATACCTGTGCCGATTTCGATACCGACTCTAATACCGACTCTAATACCGACCTCGATACCGCTACGAACCTGACAGCGCGCGAAGTGGAACCCTCGCCATGCCGAATATGCGCGAGCAGGGAGCTTCACCGCTGGGTGCATCTGCCGGCAATGCCGTTCACGGAGGAGCTGCGTCAGCCCGGCGATCCTGTGCCCGCCTTTCTTGCCGATATCGATGTCTATCGATGTGCGGACTGCGGCGTTTCCCAGACGATTCACGAGCTGGAACTGGGTGGATACTATGCGGATTACAGCTATACAACCTCCTCCTCCGGCTTGGCGAGCCGGTTCATGGAGCGGCTGGCAGAGATGCTGTTCACCCGTTTCAAGCTGCCTCCCGGCTGCCGCATACTTGAAGTAGGGTCCGGGGACGGCGCCCAGCTTGAAGCGTTCCGCAAGCGCGGGGGAGAGGTGCTCGGCTTCGAGCCGTCGGCGCTGCTCTGCGGGATCAGCCGCGCAAGGGGTATTCCCGTTGTGGAAGGATTGTTCGAAGAGGACAGCGTCAGCCGGATACCGGATACCTTCCGGCAGGCGGATGTGCTGCTCATGACATATACCTTCGATCATCTGCCCCATCCGGCAGGCGGGCTCGCCGTGGCCAGAGAGGCGCTTCATCAGGAGCGCGGATTGCTGGTGCTGGAAGTGCATGATTTGGAGCATATTGTGAGGCGGCGTGAATATTGTTTATTCGAGCATGAGCATTTTACTTATTGGACTGCCCGCACGATGAAAGGAATGCTGGAACGCAGCGGGTTCAAGCTGCTCACGACAGAGCTGCTGCCGGAGAGGGAGCGAAGAGGCAATTCCTTGCTCATCGTTGCCGCGCCTGCCGCAGCCGCTTATCAACCCGATTCATCCGCGAGTGCTGCCGGAGAGTCATCATATGCCATTGACTACGACAGCTTTCAGGGGGAGCTGGAGCGTGGCATCGCTTCGCTCGACCGGTTCGTCGAGGGGGAGATCGCCGCTGGCCGAACCATTGCGGGATACGGCGCCGGAGGCCGGGGCGTCATGACGATGGCCGCCATGCGAAGCGCACGCCTGCTGGCCTATGCCTGTGATGCCAACAAGGGGCTGCACGGCAGAGCGGCGCCGAAATCCTTTGTTCCGATCGCCGGTATTGAAAGGCTTGAGGAGCAGCCGGTTGATACGCTTCTCGTATTCAGCTATGGCTATATGGAGGAGATTGTTGCGGACGTCCGTTCCCGGAGGAATGCCCCGGCTACGATCATCTCCATGCTGGAGGTGCTCAAGGGATGACGGCATTATCAGAGCGATCTGGCCAGCAAACGAAAACAGCAATTGTAACCGGAGCAACCGGATTTATCGGTTCTGTCCTATGCCGCATGCTGCTTGAGCGGGGCTGGCGTGTCTATGCGATCGTCCGTTCAACTTCACCCCATATCGCCCGCCTGCCGGAGCATTCCCGGCTTGCGCGGATTGAGGGAGATCTCCGCACAATTGCAGCATGGGGCCCGCAGCTCGCCGGGGAGAGGGCGCATTTCACTGCCTTTTATCATCTTGCCTGGGACGGTGTTGGCAGAGACAGGCGCAATGACGAGGAGCAGGCGGATAATATTGAGCTGGCTCTCGCCACGGTGCGGCTTGCCAGCGAGCTGAACTGCTCGGCATGGATAGGTACCGGCTCGCAGGCTGAATACGGAAGGCTGGAAGGACGCGCGGACGAGACGCATCCGGAGCAGCCTACGACGGCCTACGGACTGGCAAAGCTGTCAGCAGGGCGAAGAGCAATTGAGCTATCGGCAGCCCTTGGGATTCCGGCTTATTGGCTGCGGGTATTCAGCATCTACGGCCCCGGTGATAATGAAGGCTGGCTGATGACAGATTGCATCCGCCAACTGCTGGATGGCGATCGTCCGCAGCTGACAGCCGGAGAGCAGCGATGGGATTATCTCTATGTGGATGATGCGGCCAGGGCGCTGATCGCAATCGCCGACCACGGCGGGGGACGGGCGCCGGGCGTATACAATCTTGGCTCCGGCGAAAGCCGTACTGTGAAGGAGATCGTTGCGATGATCAGGGATGAGGCAGCCAGCGGGCTGGAGCTGGTATTCGGCGAGCTGCCCTATCGTGATGATCAGGTGATGCATCTGGAGGCGGATATTACGCTGCTGGCAGCTGTTGCAGGCTGGCGTCCGCACATATCGCTTCGCCAGGGCATCGCGTCCACGGTGCAGGCGGAGCGCAGGCGCCGGGAACATGAGCGGTATCTCTCTGTGAAGCGGGCGATTGTAACGATGGCCTATAAGAGCGGTGTATCGCATGTAGGCGCTGCCCTGTCTGTGGCGGATATTGTGTACACGTTGTATGCGTTTATTATGCGTGTTGATCCGAGGCGGCCGGATTGGCCGGAGCGCGACAAGCTCGTGTTCAGCAAAGCGCACGGCAGCTCCGCTCTCTACGCGGTGCTTGCCAAGCAGGGGTTCTTCCCGCAGCAGCATCTGGGCCGTTACTGTGTGGACGGCGGACTGCTGCCCGGACATCTCGATCGGACCTGCGCCCCCGGCATCGATGTGTCTGCAGGCTCGCTGGGGCATGGCCTCCCTATCGCTGTAGGAATGGCGCTGGCGGATCGGCTGGCAGGCAGATCCAATCGGGTATTCGCTATCCTCGGTGACGGGGAATGCAATGAAGGCGCTGTATGGGAAGCGGCGATGCTGGCAGCAGCTCGCCATCTATCCCATTTGACCGTCATCGTGGATTGCAACGGCCTGCAGGGCTTTGACGCCACGGAGGGGCTGATGCCCCAGAGCAGTCTGCTGGCCCGTTGGACAGCTTTCGGCTGGGACGCCTCCGAGGTGAACGGCCATGATCCCGGCTCGCTCATCCGGGCGCTGCAGCCCGCAGCGGGGGGGAAGCCAACCGTGCTGCTTGCCCGCACGATCAAAGGCTGCGGCGTTGATTTCATGGAGGGCCGTCTGGAATGGCACTACAAATCACCGAGCCGGGAGCAGTGGGAGCTCGCCCTACGGCAGCTTGGAGGAGCTACAGCATGCGAAGCGCCTTTCTCGGAGCGCTCTTAGAACGGGCGCGGACTGACCAACGAATTTATGTCATTACGCCTGACCTCGGATTCTCTGTGCTGGAGCCGTTTAAGGAGGCGTATCCGGAGCGGTTCATGAATGTCGGCATCGCTGAGCAGAGCGCTGTCGGCGTTGCGTCCGGTCTGGCGCTTGGCGGATTCATTCCTTATATCTACAGCATTATTCCCTTCGCTGTTATGCGCTGCTATGAGCAGATTCGCGTCGATGCCGCCTATATGAAGCTGCCTGTTCGCATCGTCGGCGTAGGCGCCGGGCTTACTTACGGCGCACAAGGGGCGACACATCATGCGCTGGAGGATGTTGCTCTTATGCGCGCATTGCCGAATATGACGGTCTACAGTCCCGGCGATCCCGTCGAGACCAGGCATGTGACGACTGCAAGCTTTGATATCCCCGGTCCTGTCTATATTCGGCTGGGCAAGAACGGGGAGCGCATACTCCATCATGATGAGCAGGAGAACCCTGTTATGATCGGAACGATGATCCCGATGATCGAGGGAGACCAGTTGACCGTTCTCGCCACAGGTCCCGCGCTTGCGCTGGCACATGAATGGGTGCAGCGATTGCGGGAGGAAGACGTGCCTCTGCGTGCAGCGCTGTACAGCGTGCCGACAATCAAGCCGCTCGACGAGGAAGCGTTGCGTGCGCAGATTCGGCTGGGTCGCCCTCTCATTACGATTGAAGAGCACAGCATCATCGGCGGCCTGGGCAGCGCTGTTGCCGAACTGGTTGCTGAGAGCGGGGCAACGGTTCGGTTCAGACGTATGGGGTTGCCGGATTCGTTTATCCATGATGTAGGGAGCCAGGCATATTTGCGAGGACGGGCGGGATTGACCTACGATGCCTTCTATCAAATGGCCAAAGGAGTGATGTCGGGATGACGGAATCGTTCCGCCCGATGGGAATGATCAGCAAGCACCACCGCGAAAGCGATTTTGAGGCTTATCGCCTGACAGAGGAGGCGTTCCAGTCCTCCGGTCTGTCCATCTTCAACAAGCTGGAGGCATTTCCCCGGTTTGCGACCAAACGGAGCCTGTCCCGCTTCTTATGCCGCTATGAAATTTATAAAGGAGTGGCCGGCATTAACGGTTCGATCATCGAATGCGGCGTATTCAATGGCGGCGGCTTGTTTACATGGGCCCAGCTTGCCAATATTTTCGAGCCGGCCAATCATACGCGCAAAATTATCGGTTTTGATACCTTCGCGGGATTCCCGTCTGTAGCAGATGAGGATCAGGAGCCTGACAATGAATTCAAGGCTGGAGATTTGCAAGGGGAGACATTGGATAATTTGAAGCTGTCAGCGGCCAAATACAATGCGGAGCGCTACTTGTCGCATATTCCGAATATCGAGCTGGTCCAGGGTGATTTTATGCAGACGGGCGCTGAGTTTATCGAACGCAACAAGCATATGCTGGTAGCGCTGCTGTACCTGGATTTCGATCTGTACGAGCCGACACGCAAAGCGCTGGAGCTATTCCTGCCGCGTATGGGCAGAGGCTCGATCATTTGCTTTGATGAGCTGAACTGCGCTTCCTTTCCGGGAGAAACGACAGCCCTTCTGGAGATGCTGCCGATCCGAGACGTGTCCATTGAACGGTTCCCGACCGATCCTTGGATATCGTACATCAGGTTGTGAAGCATTATGAGCGAACAGGAGCAAGACGGCGCATTGGAGCCGACAATTCCCGCGGAATCCGGCAATCTGCAGTTTTATCATATTGGCGACCATACGATCATTGAAGGCGGCTGTCAGCTTCACGGAGCCAAAGAGATGAGCATCGGGGCGCATGTGTTCGTGCGTACAGGGGCATGGTTCAATATTGCTTCGGAAATAACCGGCGAGCGTCCGAAAATTATTATCGGAGACGGCTGTCAATTCAACAAAGGAGTGGCGATATCCGCCTTCAATCTCGTTATTATCGAGAGGTTTGCAGGCGTCGGCCACAACAGCTATATATCGGATGCGAACCATGAGTATAAGAGGCTCGGCCTTCCCTTCCTATTCCAGGGGATTACGGGAGGGAAGCCGACGGTAATCGGCGAAGGGGCATGGATCGGGGCGAACTGCATCGTTTCCGGCGGCGGCATTACAATCGGCAAAGGCGCGGTAATCGGCGCCAATAGCGTTGTCACAAGGGATATTCCCGATTATTGTGTAGCTGTGGGCTCCCCGGCCCGTATCGTGAAGATGTATGATACGGCGGCCAACGACTGGATCAAGGTGCGCAGTCCGGCGGAGGTCGCGGACGTGCTGCGGAGGAGGCGGGAGCAGCCGCTGCTGTCGATCTGCATCCCGACCTATAATCGGGCTTCCGACCTGGAGCGCTGTCTCTCCAGTATCTACAGCCAGATTGGCGATTGTTCGCTGATCGAGGTGGTCATCTCCGATAATGCTTCTCCCGACGATACACAGGAGATCATTCGCAAGTACGGGCAGCGCCATGCCAATTTGCGATATTGGCGCAACGATACCAATATCGGCGCTGAGCGGAACATTGTGAAGCTGCTGGATCATGCGCGTGGCATTTATGTAAAGCTTCAGGGTGATGATGATTTTTTCGTCGATCTGTCCGTCTTGTCACTGCTGAACGTCATTCAGACAAATATGGATTGCGGCCTCGTCTTTATTAATGTGCTGGACAACAGCCTGCGAGTCGAGCAGCATGAAGGGATGGCTGAATTTCTTCGCAGTGCGTCGTTTGCAGCGGGCTTCCTCTCGGCGAACATGCTGCGGCGTGATCTGTACAGCAGAATAGCTGACAAGACTAAGTTTCTAGGCAGCGGCTTCAATCATATTTATTTGCAATATGAGATTTTGCGCCAGCAGCCTCGTTTTGCTGTCATTAATAAAGCGATGTTCAACTACGGGAACAATCCGCCCTCCGGATATAATTTGGCCGAGTACTGCATTGCGGGCTATTTGTCCATTCTGAATCATTTCCGCGGCTCCGGCCTATTGGAGGCCGATATTCGTGAGGATATGAAGGCGATGCTTGTCAACTTTCTGCTGCCCTGGTATAAGAAGATAGCCGAGGAGCGTCTGGGCACCGATCTGAGCGGCTTCGAGGAGATATTCACGGAATATTACAAGGCGGAGCCCTATTATGAGGAGGCTCTGAAGTGGATACGCAGCATTCCGCTGCCCGAGTAGAATTACGATGGACTTATCACATGCAAAAAAGCGGAATCCGGGCGCCTGACATAATGTCGGCGCCTTTTCTATACGACAATAAGCTGCAAGCCAACGAATGAATTACCAATAATTAAAATTTCCTAATATATGTATTTTAATCCAACGTCGCAGAGGTAAATGCATATTTATGTGGAACTATGTATCTTAGGAGGTGGCAATGAATGAAAATCAAAGGAAAGAGGAATTATGACAAGCATCTCATATACATCGAGAGAAGTATCCAGGAACAATTAAATGGGGGTGTAACATTTAAGGACTTGTTCTCATCGGAATTTATGAAGAAACATACCGGATTCAATAACATCGAATCATTTTTTGAGGGAGGGTGTTTTGAAGCGACTACTATAGAAGCATTAAATAGGATAAACATACAGACTCTGGATCAATATGTTCTGGAGAATTCGACCTTTGCAACATGGGACAAGATGAAAGACGCCGCTGGCCAAGCTTATTTGAAGATGAAATACAGAGCCTGATCGGTTACACGCAGGATTCCTCTCTATCTCTAATGTAACTCTCTTGTTGCTATAATACGCAATTAGGTGTAGTATTTCTGATAAAGTGAGATGTTCGACAATTGAATATGAACCACGGGAGCTTGGGGGATATTCCAGGCTGAGAGGGGAACCGAATCCGTTTCCGACCGTCGACCTGAATCTGGATAATGCCAGCGTAGGAATCCGCGTTGTAGCTATGCCGTCTGCCCCTCTGTGTGGCTGATTGGCGCAGTATGCTATCACAATGCCAAGCGTCTTCCATACGGGAGACGCTTTTTCTTATGGATGTGGACAGAGGATCATCAGCATTGTCGTTCATCTTGTAATTAATGAGGGGAGCATTTGCATCATGAGAAGAAACAAACATTTGGCAATGGCACGCTGGGGACTAATCGGACTGATCGTCCTGCTTGCTTTGTCAGGCTGTGGATCGAACAAGGAAGAGAACACGGCGAAGGACAACGGAACCAACAGCACTGGTAGTGCTGATAATGAACCAACAGCGGACAAGCCGCTGACGAAAGTGAAAGTTGTGCTGGATTGGACGCCGAATACGAACCATACCGGGCTGTATGTGGCGCGGGACAACGGTTTCTTCAAGGCTCAAGGGCTTGATGTCGAGATTATTTTGCCGGGGGATGCCGGAGCGGATACGATGATCGCAACAGGCGCGGCAGATTTCGGAGTCAGCTATCAGGAGGGAATTACACAGGCGAGAATTCAAGGTGTTCCGCTCGTATCGATTGCTGCAGTTATTCAGCATAACACTTCCGGCTTTGCGGCACCTGCAGACAAAAACATCAAATCGCCCAAGGATTTTGAAGGCAAAACTTATGGCGGCTGGGGCTCGCCGGTGGAAGAGGCAGTTATCGGCTCGTTAATGCAGGAGCAGGGGGCGGATGTCAGCAAGGTCGAAATCGCCAGCATCGGCGATGCGGACTTCTTCACTGCTGTGAAGCGAGATATCGATTTCGCTTGGATCTATTACGCCTGGACAGGCATTGAGGCCGAGCTGCGCGGCGAGAAGATCGATATGCTGTATTTGACAGATTACACAGACAAGCTCGATTATTATACGCCGGTGCTCGCAACGAATGAGAATATGATTGCGACGAAGAGCGATATTGTCAAAGCATTCGTGGCAGGCGCGGCGCAGGGCTATCAATTTGCAATCGACAAGCCGGAGGAAGCGGCTGATGTGCTGATCAAGGCTGTGCCGGATCTGGACGCGGAGCTGGTGAAGGCAAGCCAGAAGTGGCTAAGCCCTCGCTATCAGGACGATGCGAAGCGTTGGGGCGAGCAGAAGCTGGAAGTATGGACGAATTATGCGGCATGGATGTTCGAGCATAAGCTGCTGGACAAGGAACTGGAAGCTGAGAAGGCATTTACGAACGAATTTCTGCCAGCAGAATAGAACCAATGAAATCATGCAATGAACAAGCTGAAGGAGCGAGCATAATGGCTAATACACTTCTAAGTATACAGATCATCCCTCATACACCGGACGGTTCCAGCGTTATTCCTTACGTTGACCGGGCCATTGATATTATTAAGGCTTCAGGCGTACCCTATCGTGTAGCGCCGCTCGAGACGACGATGGAAGGCGAGCTGGGCCAGCTGCTTGCCATTGTGCAGGAAATGAATGAAGCGATGAGTGAGATGGGCTGTCCGTCTGTTATTTCTCAAATCAAGGTCTATCATAATCCGGTAAATGGGGCATCGATGGACCGTCTGCTGGAGAAATACCCGGATGGCCAGTAAAATCCGTCGGCTCTGGCCGCCGCTGGCTGTTCTGGTTATCGTATTGGCGGGCTGGCAGGGAGCTGTCGTTCTGCTCGGGATTAATGAGTACGAGCTTCCTTCACCACTCGTAATCGGTGCAACAGCGTATGAGGAAGCGCCTCGCCTCTTCGAACATACGAAAGCGACGCTGGGCATTACGATGCTCGGTTTTATAATCGGTTCTGCGGCGGGCTTTGTGCTCGCCGCTTTGCTGCATCTTATTCCAGGGGCCAAAGCAGGCTTCTATCCGCTGCTTGTACTGACGCAGAATGTTCCGGTAATGGCACTGGGACCGCTGCTTGTCATCTGGTTCGGGTTCGGACTTATGCCCAAAATCATTCTGCTTACCATTGTCTGCTTCTTTCCCATATCAGTCGCCATGCTGACGGGGCTGACGAAGAGCGATCCCAAGCTGCTGAATTATATGAGCATGATCGGCGCATCCAAATCCCAATTGTTTTGGCGGCTTGAGCTGCCGCATGCGGTGCCGTATTTGTTCTCCGGCTTGAAGATCGCGGCGTCATACAGTGTTATTAGCGCCATCTATGCGGAAACGATAGGCGGCAGCGAGGGATTGGGCGTCTACATGCGGCTGTCCATGCGCGGCTGGCAGACAGCGAATATGTTCGCAGCGATCGCCGTCGTCATCACGCTGAGCCTTGTGCTGTTCGGACTTATTTTTGTTTTGGAACGGTTGTTTGTAAGAGGAACGGCCGGCAGTAAAGGGGAGTGATGATTATGGAGCTGGCATTGGAAGTCGCTGGAGTGTCCAAAATATTCCCGGGAGATGGCAGCAGCGCAGCGAGGACTGTGCTTGATCATCTGACCTTCCACATTAAGGACGGCGAGTTTGTTACACTGCTGGGGCCATCAGGCAGCGGGAAGACGACACTGTTCCACATTATCGGGGGGCTTGAGAAGCCTTCATCAGGCGATGTTCGCTTATATGGCAGGAGTACGCTTGGCAAGCGCGGCGAGATTGCCTACATGCCGCAGCAGGCATCGTTAATGCCATGGCTTACGGTTGCCCGCAATATTGAGCTGGCGCTCGATATTGCAGGTGTGGATCGCAAAGCAGCACGAATATTATCCCGGGAGTGGCTGGAGCGTGTCGGCCTTGCTGAAGTAAGAGATGCTTATCCCCATGTGCTTTCTGGCGGAATGCAGCAGCGCGTCTCGTTTCTGCGGGCCTTGCTGTCGCCGCAGCCGCTCATGTGTCTGGATGAGCCGTTCGGCGCTCTGGATGCATTGACGAGAATGCAAATGCAGACATGGCTGCTGTCGCTCTGGGAGGAGAATCGGCGTTCTGTCTTGTTCGTCACGCATAGCATCGAGGAAGCGCTGCTTTTGTCCGACCGGATTATTGTGCTATCCGCCTCACCGGCAACCATTATACGAGAGATTGAGGTTCCTTTCCCAAGACCGCGGGGAGAGATGATCTGGAGCGATCCGTTATTCAACGCCATGAAACGGGAGATTTATGAGCTGCTAAGACCCGAAGAGCCCGGTTCTGGCGGGAGAAAGGAGGGACAAGCTCATGGAATCTGCCAAGAGCCGTCCCCGGTGGGTTGACGCTCATCTTCATGTTGATCTGTACGATGAAGCGGCTCGTGAGAGAATGCTGGCGGAAGCATTCGATGATGGTGTCGCTGCTGTAGTGGCAGTATCGATGTCTCTTGCATCGAGCGAGGTGAACCGGGCGCTGTCCTTTCGCTATGAAGGACGGCTGCTGCCGGCATATGGCTTTCATCCCGAGCAGAGCCTTCCTGGCGAGCGGGAGCTGAATGAGCTGTTTCATTGGATTGACGAGCGGATAAAGAACGGAGAGCATTGTGCAATAGGAGAAGTAGGCCTTCCCTATTATTCGCGTCATGAGGCTAAGGAGAAGGGCCAGCCTTTTGATGAGCGCCCCTATGTTCAGCTCCTGGAGCGGTTTGTAAGGCTGGCAGCGCGTTGCGAGCGGCCAATTGTGCTGCATGCTGTCTATGAGGATGCCGACAAGGCATGCGACCTGCTTGAGAAGCATGGTGTGAAGCGAGCGCATTTTCATTGGTTCAAGGGCTCGCCTTCGACCATCAAGCGCATGATGGAGGCCGGTTATTACATCTCGATAACGCCTGATGTTCTGTACGAGCCGGAAATTCAGCAGCTTGTCAAGGAGTACCCCCTGGAGCTGATGATGACAGAGACGGACGGCCCATGGCCGTTCGAAGGTCCGTTCAGCGGACAAGCGACCCGTCCTGCGATGGTGCGTGATGTTGCGGCTGCCATTGCGGGGCTGAAAGGTGTTGCGGCAGAACAAGCAGAGCGCAAGCTGCTTGATAATGCGTGTACATTTTATGGACTGCAGGGATTGAATGATGGATGGTCTTCAAGGAACTGACAAGGGGATCGTTCCCAAGCCCGAACGGAGAATAATTGCTTCACAAAGAGGAGAAACCAACAGTGAAATACAAATTGACAGCTCACAAATGGAGGTTAGAACTTGAAGAAGCTCATCACAAGTTTTGTGGCTTGCGCCGCGCTGTCCGCTATGCTGTTGGTTCCTGCTTTTGCTGAAGGAAATATGACAAGCCCGCATACCACCAACAAAGAAACCAAGGTGGATAACAATGGGACTCCGTCTGCTCGTGGTGTGAATATGTACAATACACCGAGAACTGATTTTAATGCTGATAATGATTACCGCTACAGCAATGCCAATTACAACAATGCCAACTACAATAATGCCAACTACAGAGCCGCTGCTGTGGCGGATAATGACAATAATTTTAGCTGGGGCTGGCTTGGATTGCTTGGCCTGATTGGTCTTGCGGGTTTGAGAAGCAAGGATCGGGAACGTACCTGACATCCTCTTGGCCAGGGCCGCCGACCGACTGCCAACCGCCGACGAGGTTTGATCGCCGACGTGTGACCGAAGCACGGCGTGCCGCAATGGCACCGCGCGCCGGGAGGCGCGCGCGGTGCGGATGGCGCAGCAGAGCAGGAAGCCTGCGAAAGTGCAGGAATTTCGGTTACACGACACCTAAATGGTCAAATTCCTGCGATCATGCATGAATTTGAGAGGAATTCGGCCGATAAAAGAAAACGAAGGTGAAATACCTGCACGCTGGCAGGCATTTTACCTTCATGGGGCCGAAAACGAATAAATAAATGCCTTTTCGCATGTTTTCCGCTCATGGCAACAGCCGCCAAGGCCGCACGAGGTTTCACCGCCGACGTGTGACCGAGCACCGCATGCCGCGATGGCACCGCGCACGATGCGGAGCCAGCTTTCGCTAAGCGTATGGCTTGGAACCACGTCCAGCGTCCAGCCCCAGTCCCGTTGCATATGCACATCATGGGAGGCCATAACGCAGACTGGGCAATGCGCGTAGGACTATGTATGCCAAGAGAGTTGCAAGCGCGACTAGCGGGGGGCGAAATGCCCCCACACTCGTGCGCTGCACAATTCGGCTTCTTGAACGGTTCCGTTACTTCCTGCGGGAGCGTTTTTTCTTTTTGACGCTGGATATATTGCACATGACATCTTTGGTGGAGTACGTGTAGAAATGGTGAGGAACTGGAACGCAATGATGCTGATTCACAAGCTCTACCGGATGGATGACCTGAACGACCTGCGGATGATAAATGTTATCATATAACGTTACCGGAGGGTCGTAGACGGTCTGAGTCGGACACTGCGGGCAAAAGGACATAGAATATCTAGCTCCTTTCGTTAAATAAGGTACAATCCATTATATGTGTACGGGAGACAGGTGGCTTGGTTGCTTGTCACGGTTCCCCCAAATAAACGACAAACCCACTGATAATAACGCATCAGTGGGATATTGTCGCATGAATGAAGCTATTTATTGTTATCTTTGAAGGAGAAGAGCGGTAGCGCACGATCCCTGTTCAAAGCTAATTGGGTCAAATATTTGAAGCCTGATCTTCATTCTCTTGCTGCGGGTGACATTAGTTCTTGACGATGGAGACGAACATTTTCAAGCCAATCATTTTAAGACTGAACCGGAGTAAAAGTCTGATCTTCTTCATTGCCCTCACCTCCTCTCGCTTGGGCTGTACTAGATGTATATGCAGAGCCGTTATTTGTTATGACAAAACATTTTCATTATGTCATAATCAAGAAAAAGATAGTTGGCTGAGAACTGCAACAACGAGGAGCTAGGAGAGATTACAAGATGACACAGATCAAAACATTTGTTGAAGGCGACGAAATTACAGGCTTTTATTTATTGAAAAGCGCCGAGGCGAAACAGACGAACGCAACACCGCCCAAAGACTATATGGATTTGGTATTGGCAGACAAGAGCGGTGAGATTCAGTCCAAATTCTGGGATGCGTCCTCAAGAGACAAGGATACCTTCATTGCACCGATGATCGTTAAGGTGAGGGGGATCGTTCAAATCTATCGGGACAAGCCGCAGTTCAAAATTATGCAGATACGCCCTGCGGCCGAGCATGATCATCAGGATCTGACTGATTTTATCCGATCTGCACCGGTTCTGCCAGTCGATCTCGTACATACGATCAAGCGTACTGCCGAAAGCATTGCAGATGACGAGATCAGGGACATCGTCAATGTCTGCATTTCCCGGGTAGAGGACAAGCTCATGCATTATCCTGCGGCCAAAGCGATGCATCATGCCTTCTATTCCGGGCTCGCCTATCATATTGTCCGGATGCTGGAATTGGGAGAGTTCGTTGCGAAGCAGCGTCCGTTCCTGAATCCTGATCTCATTCGCGCAGGCATCATTTTGCATGATATTGCCAAGACCGATGAATTAACGGCCGAGCTCGGCATTGTGAAGGAATACAGCTTTACCGGCAAGCTGCTGGGACATCTGTCCATCGCGGCGAACTGGGTAACGGAGGCTGCCATAAAGCTTGGGCTTGCAGTAGATTCCGAGAAGGTCATTATTCTGCATCATATGATTCTATCGCATCACAATTTGGGAGAGTGGGGGAGCCCGGTTCAGCCGCAAATTCCAGAGGCCGTTGCCCTCCATTACATCGATCAGCTGGATGCCAAGCTGCAAGCCGTTGAGGACGCGGTAAGCACGATGCCGGATACGGAGGAATGGACAGCGCCAGTCAGAATATTGGAGAATAAGCAGATCTATCGCTCACGGGAGATGAAATGAGAATGATCTTTCAAGAAGCCGCTCTTGCGGACTCATTAGTTGAGTCGGAGAGCGGCTTTTGCTTATTTTGTCAGTGGAACAACGTACACACTGGTGTAATATTTTTACTGATGAGGAAGCGAATCGGATAAAAATGTTCATGGACGGGAGTGCAACCGTCCGTTATATTTGATAATGAAATTCATTATCACTTGAAGGAGGGAATTGAGATTCGGGTCAATGGGCAAAAATGACCAGCTTTTGAGACAAAAGAATGCATGTACAAATGAAACACTGTCCCAGTATGATCTACCTATCTGAATGATAATCATTCTCGCAAGGCATGCGAAATGGCCTCTGCCAGTGATGCTATCATTTATATTTCGCGTAGATTGGGGATTCAGGATGAAGGCAAATAACGGATATATTGGCGGCCCGGCAGCGGCGGTCATTAAAGCGAGAAGAACGATTCGGCAATTCAAGAGCGATCCGGTATCGATGGAGCTTCTAATGCAGCTGCTCAATGTTGCGGTATGGGCGCCGAACCACGGTGTCCGGGAGCCCTGGAGGTTCATTCTGTATAAGAATGAAGCCAGGACCGAGCTGGCGGAAGCGATGCTGGAAGCATTGTCGGCAGCGGAAAGAGAGCAATACGGTGACGGAAAGAGAAATTACTTCAATCATATTCCGCTGCATTTGCTCGTTGTGATGAAGGAGGATCCCCGCCCGCGCCAGTGGGAGGAGGATTATGCCGCGGTCTGCTGCTGGATTCAGAATTTCCAGCTTGCGGCTTGGGAAGAGGGAATCGGCGTCGTCTGGAAGACGAATCCGTTCATCTATGATCCCCGCTTCAGGGCGAGAACGGGCGTTGCTGCAGGGGAGAAGATCGTCGGGCTCCTGCATATCGGATATCCGGAGCTTATTCCCGAGCCACGGCCGCGCACGGACGCTGCCCATTATTTGACGATTCGTGATACCCGCTCCGCACATTAATACGTGAATACGTACATCATGGCCTGCATAGGTACTCTCTTCTTGATTAATTCGGCACTGCCGGCATATAAGGAGCGATGCAGTGATGAGTTCAACGGAACGTCAGCTTCATCTCAATTTGTTCATTCTCAATACCGGACATCACGAGGCGTCATGGCGGCATAGGGATACGCTGCCACGCCAAGCGGCGGATGTTCACTACTATAAGCGGCTTGCGCAAACGGCGGAACGCGGGCTGCTGGATTCATTGTTTCTCTCTGATGCCTACGGCCTTCCCCCGACGATACGCTATAAAGTATTGCAAGGGCTGGAGCCGTTCACCCTGCTTTCTGCGCTGGCTGTTGCTACAGAACGGATCGGTCTAATTGGAACGGCATCCACAACGTACAACGAACCCTTCCATATTGCACGCAAATTCGCCTCATTGGATCATATTAGCGGCGGCAGGACAGGCTGGAATATTGTCACTTCGACAGGCAACACAACAGCCTTTAACTTTCGGGACGAGGGGCTGCCCCGGCATGAGGAGCGGTACGAGCGTGCGGATGAGTTTGTGGAGGTGGTTCGCGGTCTTTGGGACAGCTGGGAGGATGATGCGCTGGCGGTCGATAAAGCGGCGGGCATCTACGTTCACCCTGACAGGCTGCATCCGCTCAACCATAAGGGCAAATTTTTCGCTGTGCGCGGGCCGCTTAACATTCCCCGGCCGCCGCAGGGCCATCCTCTGCTAGTGCAAGCTGGAGCGTCCGATACGGGCAAGGAGTTCGCGGCTAAAGTAGCCGAGGCGGTATTCACTGCCCAGAACACGCTGGAAGACGGACGGCTGTTCTATGCGGATTTGAAATCGCGGATGAGAAAATACGGCCGCCAGGCCGATCAGCTCAAAGTGCTGCCAGGCTTCTGCGCCATAATCGGCGATACCGAGGCGGAGGCCAGAGAGAGGGAAGCTGAGCTGCACGGCCTGACACAAGCGGAATACGGCGTGTATCGGCTGTCCAATTTGTTCAAAATCGATTTGAGCGTCTATCCGCTAGATGGGCCGCTGCCCTATGACGCACTGCCTGAGACTGCCGAGATCAACTCGCAGAAAGGAAGGCATCAGCTTTATTTGGACATGGCGCGCAGGGAGGGGCTGACGATCCGGGACCTGATCATGCGGACGGCATCGTCGCGAGGACATTATGCGATTGCGGGCACGCCGCTCCAAATTGCCGATGAGATGGAGCGTTGGTTCAGAACGGGTGCGGCGGACGGCTTTAATCTAATGCCGCCCTATCTTCCCGGAGGGCTGGATGACTTCGTGGACAAAGTCGTTCCGGAGCTGCAGAACCGCGGTCTGTTCCGCACGGAATATACCGGCTTGACGCTGCGCGACCATTACGGGCTTGCACGGCCGTCCTGGCGAGAATATGGCAGAGAACATGCGTCTGCTTCGCGGTCATTCACATAATGGAGGGCTCGGGATGAAACGGGATGGAATGATGCATCTGAATCTGTTCGTCATGGGCAACGGCCACCATGAAGCGGCTTGGCGGCTTCATGAGAGCGCACCGGATCATGTGACGGGAATCGATTATTACAAGCGGCTGGCGCATATTGCAGAACGCGGCAAGCTGGACTCGCTGTTTCTGGCCGATGCTTACGGTCTTCCCCCGACAATCCAATACAAGGTGCTTATGAGCCTGGAGCCCTTCACGCTATTGTCGGCGCTGGCGATGTGCACGGAGCGGATCGGTCTGATCGGAACGGCTTCGACGACCTATAACGAGCCCTTCCATGTAGCGCGCAAATTCGCGTCTCTGGATTTCATCAGCGGCGGCAGAGCGGGGTGGAATATTGTCACCTCGACCAGTGATGTAACAGCTGCCAACTTCGCGGATGAGCGGCTGCCCGCACATTCCGAGCGTTATGAGCGGGCAGGCGAGTTTCTGGAGGTGGTGCAGAGGCTGTGGGACAGCTGGGAGGACGACGCCCTGCTTGCCGATCAGACGGAAGGTGTATACGCCGATACGGAGCGCATACACCAGCTGAATTATAAGGGCCGCTTCTTTGCTGTGCGCGGCCCGCTTAATTTGCCGCGGCCGCCGCAGGGCCATCCGCTGCTAGTTCAGGCAGGCGCCTCGGACAGCGGAAAGGCATTCGCAGCAGGCTCGGCGGAGGTCGTATACACGGCACAGAACACGATGGAGGATGGCCGGAGGTTCTACGCGGATCTGCACGCACGCGCTGCCGCATGCGGTCGTTCGTCCTGGGAGATGAAAGTGCTGCCGGGTTTCTGTGCGGTTATCGGGGACACGGAGGCGGAGGCAGTTGAGAAGGAGAACAGCCTGCACGAGCTGATCCAGCCGGAGTTTGGCCTGAGCCGGCTGTCCAATGTGTTCAAGACGGATATGTCCGTCTTCGATCTGGACGAGCCGCTTCCGTTCGACAAGCTGCCGAAGCAGGAGGAGATTAACGGCCATCGCGGCCGTCATCAATTGTTTATGGACATGGCACGGCGGGAGGGGCTGACGGTCAGGCAGCTGATGATGCGGACAGCCTCGTCACGCGGCCATTACGCAATGGCGGGCACGCCGGTGCAAATCGCGGACGAGATGGAGCGGTGGTTCATGAACCGCGCAGCCGACGGCTTCAATCTGATGCCGCCTTATCTGCCTGGCAGCCTGGAGGAATTTGTTGATAAAGTTGTGCCGGAGCTGCAGAACCGGGGGCTGTTCCGTACAGAATACGAGGGGTTCACACTGCGGGATCATTATGGTCTGAAGAGGCCACCTTGCAGGAACTGGAGACATAGCCATGAACAAGCGGTCAGGCAGCAATGACAGGGATGATGAGGGGGAGGATCATGAAAGAGGCCAGCCGGCAGATGCATCTGAATTTGTTCGCCATGGGCAATGGGCATCACGAGGCCGCTTGGCGGCTGGATGAGAGCAGCCCGCAAGGCGTAACCGATTTCGCCTATTACCGCGAGCTTCTGCGAACCGCTGAACGCGGCAAGCTGGATTCGCTGTTTCTCGCGGACACCTATAATTTGCCGCCAACGATCGCCTATAAAGTGCTGCAGGGAATGGAGCCGTTTACGCTATTGGCTGCGCTGGCGATGTGTACGGAGCGGATCGGCCTCATCGGAACGGCTTCGACGACCTATAACGAGCCCTTTCATGTAGCCAGGCAATTCGCTTCTCTGGATCATATTAGCGGCGGCCGCGCCTCGTGGAATATCGTGACGTCCACGAATGATGTGACCGCTGCGAACTTTGCCGATGAACGGCTGCCGGCGCATGGGGAGCGCTATGAACGGGCCGATGAGTTTCTGGAGGTCGTCAAGGGGCTGTGGGATAGCTGGGCGGACGATACGGTAGTAGCGGACAAGCGGGGCGGAGTGTATGCCGATCCTGAGAAAATCCGGGAATTGAACCATAAGGGCAGCTACTATGCTGTTCGGGGCCCTCTTAACCTTCCGCGCCCCCCGCAAGGCTACCCCGTGCTGGTGCAGGCGGGCGCATCGGAAGCCGGCAAGGAGTTCGCTGCCCGTTCGGCGGAGGTTGTCTTCACGGCACAGAATACGCTGGCGGACGGACAGCATTTCTATGCTGATCTCAAAGCCCGCCTGGCCCGCTATGGCCGCACCTTCCATGAAGTGAAGATACTGCCGGGATTCAGTGCGATTATTGGCGATACGGCAGCGGAGGCGAAGGACAAGGAAGATGCTTTGCAGGAGCTGATCCAGACGGAGTACGGCTTGAAGCGGCTGTCGAATATGTTCAATACGGACATGTCGCAGTATCCACTGGATGAGCAGCTTCCAATTGCGGAGCTGCCTCTTCAGGAGACGATTAACGGCCATCGGGGCAGGCATCAATTGTACGTGGAGATGGCAAGAAGAGAAGGGCTGACGATCCGGCAGCTCATGTTTCGGACAGCAGCTTCTCGCGGCCATTATTCATTCACTGGAACACCGGTTCAAATCGCGGATGAGCTGGAGCGTTGGTTCGTCAATGGCGCGGCAGACGGCTTCAATCTGATGCCATCCAGTCTGCCCGCAGGGCTGGAGGATTTCGTGGACAAGGTAGTGCCGGAGCTGCAAAACCGCGGTCTGTTCCGCAAGGAATATTCCGGCTGTACGCTGCGGGAGCATTATGGATTGAAACGGCCGGAAGGAAAACAATGCCGTTAACAATCATGCCTGTTATGGAACGGCTGTCACTTCATAGGACAAAAACGCACAGACAGAGGGGTAAAAATGTGCATGGACTTTCGGAACCGGGAAGGCTATCATTGTGAGTGATAATGATTATCATAATCAATATCAAAGGTGCAGGGTGTCTCTATCATTTTTGCAGGATGCCCAAGGCCAATAAACAGTGATCGATAACCGGGAGGAAGAGAGAGATGAAACAAATGAAAGCTGCAACATTGCTCGTATTGCTGGCGGTACTGCTAACCGCCGCTGGCTGCGGAGGGAACAACACCAATCAAGCAGGCGGGACAGGGGAGTCAAAGCCGGCGGCAGGGAAGACGAATGAGCAGGCGGGAGCCGGGACGGTCAACTCGGCTGGCACGGAAGCGGCAGGCGAGCGAAGCATTCAGCATGCTATGGGGACGGCGACGATAAAGGGCGAGCCTAAGCGTGTCGTTGTATTATTCAATGGTATGGTGGATATCGCTGTTGCGCTGGGTGTCAAGCCTGTCGGCGCTGTTGAATCATGGGAGGAGAAGCCGTGGTATGCGTATTTGCGCGCAGGTATGGAGGGGGTAGAGAATTTGGGCGAGGAAACGCAGCCCAATATGGAGGCGATCGTATCGCTTAAGCCTGATCTTATTATCGCCGCCAAGTCGCGCCATGAAAAAATCTACTCCCAGCTTAACAACATTGCCCCAACCATTGTGCTGGAGAAGCTGTTTGATTGGAAAGCAAATCTGGCGACTGCCGCCGAAGCGCTAGGCAAGCAGGATGCGGCCGCCAAAATTATGGATGATTGGAACGCAAGCGTTGCTGATTTCAAAGCGAAGCTGGGCGACCAGCTGAACGGGAAGGAAATGTCGATTGTCCGGTTCGAGTCTGACGGAACAGCCAGGTTCTATGTGTCGGGCTTCGCCGGCGAGATTTTTGACGAGCTTGGCTTGGCGCGGCCTAAGGCGCAGCAGGTCGAGGGCAAGACAGCCGTGACCCTGAATACGAAAGAACAGATGGGACAATTGGACGGCGACTATATATTTGATATATCCCGAACATCTGAAGAAGATGCCAAGACGAAGGCAGATTGGACCTCCCATCCGCTATGGAGCAACCTTAGAGGGGTGAAGGATGGCAATTATTTCTTGGCGAATCCGATCATCTGGAATTTGGGCGGAGGAAGCACGGCTGCACAGCTGCTCCTGCAGGATTTGTACACATTCTTTGGGCTGAAGTAGGGCGAAAGCAACCGCATACCAAGCAAAACGAACCGAAGCAATCTCCAGCATTTCAATAAGAACGCGAAGGAGGCGGGATAGAGTCGTATGGAGCCGAAAAGCATGCTGCTTGTTTTGGCTGGCAATTCACTCTCGCTTCCGAGGCCGCATCAGATCAAAGCCTTCGATCCTGCCACTGAGCGCGGGCTGGCGATTTCGTATACGGACACTTACGGGTATTTGCTGAATCTGGCACTTGCAAGGCAATACCCGGAGTATGCCGTCAGCGTCCAGAACCGGTCGCAGCGAGGCTATTCGATTCTGGATGTGCTGCATCAAATCGAGGATCATCTGTACTATTTTCAACCGGATTACCTTATTCTGCATATTGGCATCGTCGATTGCTGGTACAGGGCAGAGCTGGAGGGCAGGAGCTATGTCAACATTCAAACCTTCACGAAGAGCTGTCTCAAGCTGGTGGAACATATGCGGCGGCGCCCGGAAACGAATTTGCTTGTAATCGGGATTGCGCCGACGTCCTGCAAGATGGAGGAGCGGTATCCTGGCATTTTGCAGCAGATAGCCGATTACAACCATGTCTTGTCCTGCATAGCTGACCATCATCAAATTCATTACGTCGATCTGGCCTCCCATATTTCTCCGCATGATCCGCAGCAATATTTACTGCCGGACGACCAGCATTTGAACAAGGAGGGGAACAAGCTGGTTTGTCAGCAATTGCTGCAGGTAATCCGCTCCGGGGCGGGGATGCCCAAGCCTGTATGATGGGAGCCTGCCTGTAGACGGAGTCCATTGTTGAACAGAATGGGATGGATTCATTGGGGCTAAAATGCCTGCCAGCGTGCAGGTATTTCACCTTCGGTTCTCCTTAACGGCAGATTTTCCCTCAAATACTCTGTCACTCTACCTTCAAACCACACTTGGAGAAGGTAAAAGCTGCGCTGGGGAACCTCCCGGGAACAATAAATAATCTACTTATGGGATAGCCCCCACTAGGAATGAAATCGGGAAAGGACTGAGTTGCGGCGTGTACGATAGAAATAATTCCTTGACGAAACGTTCCGTTCAATTCCTTACTTCCATTCGCAAGCGGGGCTGCGCAAAGGATAGCCGCCTGCGCTTCAGCGGGTTTCCTTCGGCGATGCTGTGCTTTATAGCGGAAGGCAGGGGAACGCTGCTTATCGGCAGCGAGCGGAGAGATTTCGAGCCGTCCCAGCTTTACTATGTAGATTGCGATACGGAGGCAGAATTGTCGCTGGCCTCGGAGAGGCTCGAAGTGTATACGATTGCTTTCGAGCAATACAACGATCATGCCGGAACCAAGCAAGCAGCAGCGGTGCAAATGCACAGAGAATCGCCGGATTTGTTCATACCGGGCTTGATCCGCACCAGAAAATCAAAGCAAATTTTGAACCGCATAGAGCTGTTATATGAGGCAAGCCGCCATTCTTCCGATGGGATGAGGCTTCATCTGCAATTTCAAGAGCTGCTCTATCTCATCCTGCAGGATTGCAGCGACCGTCCGCGGCAGCATACGGCCAAGCAGGGCTTGCATCACGTCATACAATTTATGAAGTCCCATTTCCACGACAAGATTGATATGAAGACCCTTTCCGCCATGGCAAACCTTACCCCAAGTTCATTTTCCCGCTTATTCAAAAAAACGATGGGCGAATCGCCTATTGAATATTTGACCCGCATCAGAATTGACAGCGCCAAGACGCTCTTATCGCAGAAGGGCAGCAAGGTGCGAGAAGTCTCTGCCGCCGTCGGCTATGAGGACGAGTTTCATTTCAGCCGCATTTTTCATCGCGCAGTTGGCGTATCTCCTACCTTCTATATGAAGCGAAACCGGTTGAAGGTCGCGGTCGCTTCCTGTCTTCAGCTGCAGAACAGTCTGCTTTCGCTCGGCGTAGAGCCCGTCGCATCTGTCAATTGCTGCAAAAATCCAGGCATGGGAGAGGTTGAATACGAATATTTCTTCACGAATCAGTGGGAGCAACTGGTGCGCTCCGCCCCGGATATACTGATTGGCGATGCTTATCATAAGCACCTGTATGACAAGTTTTGCGAGATCGCCCCTTCCGTCGTGCTGGCATCCGATGGCAATTGGATCGTAAATTACCGCAAGATGGCTGATATATTGGGCCGGAAGCCGGAAGCGGAGCAGACGATCCATCAGCTGGAGCTGCGTGTAACGGAGGCAAAGGGCTTGCTGCAGCGCAAGCTGGAGGGCAAGACGGTATGCGTTATTCAAGTCAGCCATGATGGCATCGGCATTCAGGGAGCGATTGATCATCCGCTTAATGAGCTGTTGTATCGCGACCTCGGCTTGAGACCGGGCAGGAGCGTGCCGCTTCATGCGAAAATGCTGGAGCTGCCTCCAGAGTGGCTGCCGCCGCTGGAGGCGGACTATCTGTTCATCCTGCAGAAGCATGAGCGTGCCGGCAGTGACCATATCTATGAGCG
This sequence comes from Paenibacillus oenotherae, assembly GCF_019443105.1. GTDB lineage: Bacteria > Bacillota > Bacilli > Paenibacillales > Paenibacillaceae > Paenibacillus_Z > Paenibacillus_Z oenotherae. The sequence goes on along the minus strand of NZ_JAHZIJ010000001.1, from coordinate 276,068 downwards.
TCTATGCGGTGTGCCGGCATGGAAGTCCATTCACGCGGTCAAGAACGGCAATGTGAAGGCTGTTCCGCATTGGCTTCGCATGAGCTGGACGCCATCAGGGCGCAGCGCCATTATTAACGAGCTGTTGGAACTGACAGGAATTCCAGTAGAGGAGGCGGGATACGGAACATGATCGTTATTACCGAAAGCCAGATGACGGCGCAGAGCAGAAGCGAGATGATGGGGCTGATCGAGGAATATGGCTTCAAGGCCAAGCAATCTCCTGATCTGGGACAGGATGTTACTGCGCTGTACGGCAAAGGGAACAAGGCAGTCGCCGAGCGGCTGCGGAGCTTGCCGGATGTAAAGCGGGTAACGGCGGGCAAGCCGTACACGCTGGCAGATCGCGAATATCAGCGAAGGAATACTGTAATTAGAATCGGCGGCTTGACGATTGGCTCAGATTCGCTGGCCGTTATCGCTGGGCCGGGAAGGGTTCGCTCTTACGAGCATTTGTCCGCGATTGCGTCATGGATGAAGCGATGCGGGGCGCAAATTTTGCGGGGCGAGTTTGTCGTCGGCGCCGAGGAAGGGATGGACATCGACGGGCTCCGCATGATGAAGGAGGTGGCGCAGCAGTACGGGCTCACTACGTTGACGACTGTGCCGGGACCGCGCCAGGTGGAGCAATGTGCGGCCTATGCGGACATTCTGGCGGTTGGAGTCAGAAATATGCAGAATCGGGATTTGCATAATGAACTGGGCGATCTGTCCCATGCTGTCCTTCTCCGGCGTGGGCTAAGCGCAACTTATGCGGATATGTTGAACGCCGCCGATTATATTCTTCAGCGCGGCAATCCCAATGTCATCCTGCTGGAGCGGGGGATCAGAACCTATGAGCCGTATACCGACAGCACATTGGACATCGCGGCGGTTCCGGCTCTGCAGACGCTGAGCCATCTGCCGGTATTCGTGGATGCGACTCATTCCGCCGCAAGGGGGGAAATGGTCGTGCCATTGGCCAGAGCAGCGGTTGCGGCCGGGGCAAGCGGCGTTTTTCTTGGCTTTGACCTTGGAGATCCGGACAGCTCCCGGCTGGCGCTGGCCCCTGAACCCTTCGCGGAGCTGATGCGGGATTTCAGTACGCTTGCCCCCGTTGCAGGGGGACAATTCCTTCATGGAGGTGATGCGGAAGAGAGAACAACGATAGAAACGAAATGAAGAATGGAGGAGAATGATGAAACAAGCGGTCATTATCGCCGGGACCCCGTCCCGGACATCGCGGCTGACAGGTGTATTGCAATATTTGGAGCGCATACTGAAGGCAGACGGCTGCACGGTACGCTGGATCGCGGTTGCGGACCTGCCGCCGGAGGATCTGGTCTATGCCCGCTTTGACAGCCCGGCTATTGCAGAGGCGAATGAATTGGTGAAGCAGGCGGAGGTGCTTGTTGTGGCGAGCCCGGTCTACAAAGCTTCCTATTCCGGTATTCTGAAGGCGTATCTTGATCTGCTGCCGCAGAAAGGGCTTGCGGGCAAAACGATACTTCCGGTCTTCATCGGCGGCTCCATGGCTCATTTGCTGGCCATCGAGTATGCGCTGAAGCCCGTTCTGTCCGTACTGGGAGCCTGTCATCAATTGGGCGGGGTCTACGCTGTCGAGACTCAAGTCGCGAGAAACGCTGACGGCTCTTATGAGCTGGCTGAGGAACTGATGGAGCGATTAAACGATGCGGCAGCGGATTTGGCCGAAATGTGCAGCGTATGAGCGGAGAAGCGGCAGCGAGCATGGTGCAGGTATGGCGGTGGACGCTGTCGTTCATGAAGCCGTACCGCCGGCAGCTCCTGCTGCAGTTGACGCTGGGCGTGCTGCTCACCGCCTGTGAAATGATGGTTCCGAAATCATTGGAGCTGTTCATTGATCATGTCATTCCTGAGCGGAATTGGAGCTATTTTGCAGGACTGCTCGCTGCCATGGCGGTTATGGTTGCGCTGATGCTCGGCATGCGCGCGTATCGCAATTTGATTGAGCGCGAGCTGCGGGAGAAGGCGGCAAGCGATGTGCAGCTGGCCCTCTTCCGCAAGCTCCGGGAGCTAGGCTTCTCTTATTATGAGAAGCATTCCACCGGCGATTCCCTTTCGCTCATGAATACCGAGGTCAGCGCGATGCAGACGATCTACCAGCGGCATTGGCCAGAGCTTGTCCGCTGCTCCCTGTACGTCCTCGTTATTGCCGTTATGCTGGCTATTCTTCACGCCCCGCTCCTGCTGTGGACATTGCCCTGGGCCGGGCTGTACGCCATCTGCGGCCCATTGCTTGAGCGCAGATCGATGCTCGGCGTCCTGCGCATGACAGAGGAACGGGTCGCATACGGGCAATCCGTCTACGACAGCATTTCGGCGCAAGCCGAGCTGCGTGCCCACGGCAGGCTAAACTGGGATCGGCAGCGCGTTCTGCAAGATCTGGAGCGTTATCTTCGAAGCTGGAGACGAATGACGGTTCCGTTGTGGCTGCGGGGCGTGCCGCGGAGAATCGTCGTGTACGGCAGCGCGCTCACGATGTTTGCCTACGGTGCGGTTCTCGTCCGCGACGGCTTTCTGTCGGTAGGCGAGTTCGTAGCATTCGCGCTGTATTACATGATCATGATTTTTAATTTGACGCTCGTCATTACGATTATGACGGAGATCAGAGTGCTCATGTCGCAGGCGGGCAAGCTGTACCGGCTTGCAGAGCAGAAGGCGGAGCTGACAGAGGCGGAGCATCCTGTAAAGCTGCCCGCTGTCAAGGGGCATCTTGCTTTTGACTGCGTATCTTTCCGTTATCCCTCCGGCAAAGCCGACATTGTCCGCGCCTTCAAGCTGGATGTGAGGCCAGGGGAGAAGGTTGCGCTAGTAGGTGAGAGCGGCGGCGGCAAATCGACGATTCTCAAGCTGCTGGGCAGATTCTATGATCCCACAGAAGGGCGCATCCTGCTTGACGGGGTCGACTACAAGGAGCTGTCCCTGCGCCAGATCCGGGAATCGATCGGGTTTGTTTTTCAAGAAACGTACCTGTTCGGGACTACGATCCGCGATAATATCCGCTTCGTCAAGCCGGACGCGACCGATGCGGAGGTGGCAGCGGCAGCGAAGGCTGCTTATTTGCATACTTTCATCGAAGGGCTGCCGCAAGGGTATGAGACAGAGGTGGGCGAACGCGGCTACCGCTTGTCAGGAGGCCAGAAGCAGCGGATTGCAATTGCAAGAATGTTCCTCAAAAATGCTGCGGTCATCGTGCTGGATGAAGCAACCTCTGCACTTGACAATCACAGCGAGCAGGAAGTGGTACAGGCACTTGAAGCATTGATGAGGGAGAAGACGATTGTGACGGTAGCCCACCGGCTTACAACGGTCCGCCACTATGACCGCATTGTTGTGCTGGAGCGGGGCATGGCCGTAGAGGCAGGCGGCTTCGATGAGCTGCTGCGCCGACGGGGTGCCTTGTACCGGCTGGTCGAGGGGAGGGCGGACGGAAGTGGATGACGCAAGATGGCTCTGGCGCTATATCCGGCGTGAGCAGTGGGGGCTCGCTGCCATGGCGGCTGTGTTTTGCGGCACTTCGCTGACGGAGCTTGGCACGGTCTATATTCAGAAGCTGCTGATCGACGATGTGTTCCTGCCGCAGGATTTTGGGCGGCTGCCCTCTATTCTGCTGCTGCTGGCCTTGATCTGTCTGTTCAATATCGGCTTCAATGCAGTTGGCGCATTTGCGTATACAGGGCCCTACAGCCGGATCAGCAGCAGGATGGCGGATGATCTGCTGAGGGCGGTTCATGCTCTGCCGATACAAGAATTTCAGAAGGAGCGGACTGCGGTGTACGTCAATCATATGACAATCGACATTCCGAGAATATGCGAATTCTCTGCCCGCACATTACCGCAGTTCGCAGCCAAGTTTGCCATGCTGGCGGTTCTGCTGCTCACAGTCGGAAGCGGCAGCCTGCCCTTGATCATAGTCATGATTATTGTAAGCGCAGTATATAGCTTATTGACTAAGTATTACCATTCAAGGATGCAGCGAATGAATCGCGATGTGCAGTCTGCACGGGACGGGATGATTGTTACGATTGAGGAAGGGATTGCATCTACGCGCGAGGTGCTTGCCAATTACCGGATGGAATGGGAGGAAGCCCGCTACAGAGATTCCTTTCACCGTTATTTGGCCAAAGTGATGGAGCAGGGAGCATTGGTGAATCGCCAATTATTCGCCAGTGAGCCTATCCGGTGGGGGGCGCTGCTTGCGGTGCTCGGCTTCGGCGGTTATCTGGTGCTGAACGAAGGGCTGTCAATCGGGACATTCGTCGTTATTTACTCCTTGACTCAAAAATGTATGGACACATGCAATGAGTTGTTCGAGCAGGTTATGCGGCTATCGGAAAATATGGGCTATGTCGAGAGGCTTCGGCGGATGCTGGAACGCGAAAGCGAGCCGCAGGGCGATCTGCCACTGAAGCTGCCAGTGCGGGAGATCAGGTTCAACTCCGTTCAATTCGCATACGGACCTTCGTTGGACCCGGTATTAAAGGAGCTGACCTTGCATATTCCGGCAGGCAAAATAGTCGGGTTTGTCGGCATGAGCGGCGGCGGCAAATCGACGATAGCGGGTCTGCTGATCCGGTATTATGAACCGCTTCATGGCGTCATAGAGGTAGACGGCATGCCGCTTCAGCGGATCAGGCGCCAGGAGTGGCACAGAGTCATTGATATTGTCTTCCAGGAGCCATACCTGTTTCCGGGCTCTATCAGGCTGAATTTGACATTGGGGCTTGAGGACATTGCGACCGATAGATTGATGGAGATATGCAGGCTTATGGGGCTGGATGATGCGATCTCAAGCTTGCCGGGCGGCCTCGACGCTCCGGTCGGTGAACGGGGAATCATCTTGTCAGGCGGACAGCGCCAGCGTCTTGCTCTTGCCCGGGCGATGCTTGTCAATCCGGACATTCTCATTCTGGATGAGGCGACCTCTGCGCTTGATCTGGAGACGGAGCGGATCGTGCAGCGCAATCTGGAGCAGCTGCGTGCAGGCAAGACCACGATTATTATTGCTCATCGGCTGTCGACTGTGCGCCATGCGGATCTCATTCATGTGATGGACAAGGGACGTATCGCGGAGTCCGGTACCCATGAGGAGCTATTGCTCGCGGACAAGCTGTACAGCAGGATGATGATGCAGGGGGTGGAGAGGAGGGGGGCCGGGAGGGAGACGGGAGATCGATTACTGCAGCAAAGATGATAAATGCTGTCATGGACGCGAGATGTCCATGATTCATGAGTCATAATTGATAATGATAATCGTTATCTTTTGTCGTCGATCAATATTTGCTGAACCTTAACACAAGAGGAGGAGGGAATGAAGTGGAGATGCGGGATTGGAGCGGCAGTCTAACGCAGATGGGACATGTGCTTGGCTCTGGCGCATACGTTAAGGCAAGAAGACGGCTGTTCCGGCAGCTTGTCGAGGTGCTGATGTACGAAGGCATCGTCGCATTTCGGGCTTTGCAGGAGCAGGACGGATTAACACTCTATGAGATTGGCGGCATGGATGAGCAGGGATGCCGCATAAGCTATCTGTGCCGTGGACGCAGAAGACTCGTCTTCGGACGCTATCGTCTGACAGAGGAGCCGGTAAGGCGGCTGCGGGAAGGGCAGGAGATGGAGGCTGACGATATCGCCAAATTTATCGCCGAGATTATCCCCGGTTTGGCGAGCGGACGAGCGGGCAGCAACGAGAATGCTTCCGGCTTGGCAAGCGGGCGAGCGGGCAGCATCGAGAACGCCCCCGGCTCGGCGATCCGGCATGCGGACACCATCGGATTTACCCGGGAGCTGGAGCAGACGCTCATCCATCATGCTTTGGCCCAAGCTTGCGGGGGCGAGGCGAATGTGCATGGCGGGAGCAGCTACGATGATCTTGAAGGCGGCATCAGGGACGGGCATCCGTATCACCCCTGCTTCAAGTCGAGAATCGGCTTCAATCTGGAGGATAACGAGCGGTTCGGGCCTGATTCCGATGCCCGCTTCAAGCTGCTCTGGGTTGCGGCGCATCGTGATGACGTACTGCTGTCGGGAACGGGCGACGCCGATTATCGCGCTTTTATCCGGCGGGAGCTGGGGGACGCTGTTTATGCCCGATTCGAACAAATGCTGCATGGGGCGGGATATGAGACCGGAGCCTGTCTTATGCTGCCCGTCCATCCATGGCAGTGGCAGGAGATTGGCTGCCAGCAGTTGTTCCGGCTCATAGCCAAAGGGAGAATGCTGCTGCTGGGGGAAGGTGCTGACCTCTATTCGCCCCAGCAGTCGATCCGAACGCTGGCGAATCGGACTTGCCCGGAGAAATGCAGTATCAAGCTTTCCCTCGGCATCGTGAACACCTCTTCCCTGCGGACGCTTGCAGCGCGCCATGTCCGCAATGGCCCCATCGTATCCGAGCGGCTTCATGAGGCGGTATGCGGCGACCCATATTTGCAGGGTGAAGGCGGGCTTGTTCTGCTCCAGGAATTGTTCGGCATTGCGCTGGAGGGGGCGCAGCTCCCCGGACTGGTACGGGCAGCATCCTTAGGATCGCTTGGCGCGATATGGAGAGAGAGCATCCATTGTCATCTGCGGGAAGGGGAGGCAGCGGCGCCTTTTACAGCGCTATGCCATGTGCGCCGGGACGGCCGTCCCTTCATTGACGAGTGGGTGGAGCGGCACGGGCTGGAACGCTGGCTGCGGCGTTTGCTGCAAACGACGTTGCATCCGCTTCTGCATCTGCTGTTCGCGCACGGGATTGCGGTCGAAAGCCATGCGCAAAACCTGCTGCTTCTGCATCGTGACGGCATGCCGTCCAGACTGGCTGCAAGAGATTTCTCCGGGGGCGTGCTGTTCTATAAGGGCAAGGGAGCGGAGCCGGATCTGCTGCCTGAGACGGAGGCAGGCGGTGAGGTGCGCGATATTGTGCACAATGCGTTGTTTTTCATCAATCTGGCGGAATTGTCTCTCTTTCTGGAGGAGCATTACGACTGGCCTGAACTGAAATTTTGGGAGGAGCTTCGGGGGATTATCCAGGATTATCAGGAGCAGTTTCCGCATTTGGCGCAATCCTTCCGCGATTTTGATCTGTTCGGGGCGGAGGCCGAGGTCGGTCTGCTGGCCAGGCGCCGTCTGTTCGGGAATGAAGCGGGCGAGCGGGATCATCGTGTTCCGAACGTCCTTCATTATATGGCGACCTATGCTTGAAGCACGGATTCATCATCATTCAAAAGAAAGGCAGGTTGGTTGAAAATATGCCACGATATGACAACGAAGCTTGGTCAGGCTGGAAGGATTGCAATGCGATGCTGCGTTCCGCCGCATATCTGGAATCGCGCAGAAAGGTGTTCCGCCAGCTTATAGAGGCGCTCTTGTATGAAGAAATTATAGAGCCGCAGCTATCCGGACCGCATGACGCTGTGCGCCATTATGCCATTCCCGGCAGGGACGAGCTCGGCGAGCATGTGAGCTATCATTGCACAGGCCGAAGGCTGCTCGGCTTCGGCAGGGTGCGTCTGACGGGGACGGTCATGCGGGGGTCGCGCGGAGAGGAAGAGGAGGCGGATGATCTGGCTATTTTTATGGCGGAGATTGCACCGTTCTTGAAGGAGACGCCGCAGCATCTGGCAGGCTTTGTGAGCGAGCTGGAGCAGACCTTGCTCAAGGACGCGGCTGCCCGCTACCGGCGCAGCCTTATCGGTCCGGCACCGGCAAAGCGCAGCTGCGCCGATCTGGAAGGCGATGTGCTGGACGCCCATCCCTATCATCCGTGCTTCAAGTCCAGAATAGGCTTTGATCTGGAGGACAATGCCTCTTTCGGGCCGGAATTCCATCCTTCTTTCGCGTTGTTATGGATTGCTGTACATCGTGATGCGGTGGAGCTTGCATTGTCGACGTCCTTGGATGAGACGGGGTTCTTCAAGGGAGAACTGGGTGAATCCCTGCATGAGCGCTTCGTGCGAAAGCTGGCCGACGGTGGCAAGGAACCCCCGCATTACCGGTTCATGCCCGTCCATCCGTGGCAATGGAACAACCTGCTGCCTGGCTTGTTCTTCCGGTACATTCACGATGGTACGATCGTGCCGCTGGGAGCGGGCGAGGATGTCTATTCCCCGCAGCAATCCATCCGGACGCTGAGCAACCGAACGAATCCCGCCAGATGCCATGTGAAGGCATCGCTCAGCATTCTCAATACTTCGGCGCTGCGCATAATCGGAGCTCATCATGCGGCCAATGCACCGGCGCTGTCGGATTGGCTCGGCTCCGTTGTTGATGGAGATCCTTACTTGAAGGAAGAGCTGCGTCTCCTTCTGTTGAAGGAGGTTGCGGGCATGTCCTTCCGCTACGAGCTGCTGCCGGAAACGGTGCGTCAACGGGCGCTGGGAACGCTTGGCGTTATATGGCGGGAAAGTGTGGACGCTCATCTGGTCAGCGGGGAAGAGGCGATCCCCTTCACAGCTCTGTGCCATGTCCTTGAGGATGGCAGGCCTTTTATCGCGGATTGGGTGAGCCGCCGGGGGGTGGAGCATTGGCTGAAGCGTCTGCTGCATGTTGCTATGCGTCCACTGCTCCATCTGCTGTTCGCGCACGGCATCGCGATGGAATCACATGGGCAGAACATGGTGCTGATCCATAAGAACGGCGAGCCGTCCCGGATCGCGCTGCGGGATTTGCCCGGCGGCGTCCGCTTCTATGACCGCGCGGCATGGGGGGCATCCCGGCCGGGAGGACTGCGCGAGGCAGTCTCCCATCATCCCAACAGCTACAGCACCTCGGCGATGGAAACGGATCAGGCGTCCAAGGTACGCAACTTTCTGATGGATTCCTTTCTGCAAATTAGTTTGGCGGCATTGTCGGTTTTTATGGAGGAGCAATACAGCTATGACGAACGCAGCTTCTGGGGGCTTGTTGCCGAGGAAATCCGGGACTATCAGCGCAGCTTTCCGGAGTTTCAGCGACAATTCGACATGTTCGATCTGTTCACGGAATCAATCAAGGTTGGCGAGTTGACGAAGCGGAGGCTGTTCGGCGAGCAGGTAACCAGGGATCATGAGGTTACAAATCCATTGGCTATCATTATTCGGGAAGAGAAGGATGGTGCGGATATTGAACAACGGGGCGCTGCAATCTAGCTTTATTGGACGGGAGGTCGCAGAATCTATCGTGGATTGTGTGGGCAGGACGCCCGTGGTTCATTTGAAGCGGCTGTTCTCTGAACGGGATATCGAGGTGTACGCCAAGCTGGAGATGATGAATCCCGGCGGCAGCATGAAGGATCGTCCCGCGAGGTACATGATCGAGCAGGGACTGCGGAGCGGCCAGATCAACAAGGATACCCACTTGATCGAAAGCACCTCGGGCAATCTGGGAATCGGACTTGCGATGGTAGCCAAAATATACGGCCTGAAGCTTACCTGTGTCGTAGATCCCAAGATTACAAAGTCCAATTTGCATCTCATTCGCAGCCTTGGCGCCAATATTGACATGGTGGAGCAGAAGGATGATCAGGGCGGCTATCTGAAAACCCGTATAGAGCGGATCGGCGAGCTGCTGCGGACGGTTCCCGGCGCCTATTGGATCAACCAGTATGCCAATGAGCTGAACTGGCAGGCGCATTATTATGGCGCAGGCGATGAAATAGCTGCCCAGCTTGGCGGAGGGATCGACTATTTGATCTGTGCAGTCAGTACAACGGGAAGTATTATCGGAGTCTCACGGCGGATACGCGAGGTCTCTCCCCATGTGAAGGTGATTGCCGTCGATGCTGCAGGGTCGGTCATATTCGGAGGGGCCTCCGGCCCGCGGGAAATCCCCGGCATCGGGGCAAGCCGTGTGCCCGAGCTGGCTCAGCTTGCGGATGTCGATGAGGTTGTCTATGTGACCGATATGGAATCGGTAAAGGGCTGCCACGATTTGCTCGGCAAGGAGGGGATTTTCGCAGGAGGCTCTTCTGGCTCGCTCATCGCGGCGATCCGGCAGCTGCTGCCGGGTATCCCGCGCTATTCGAGAATCGTCACGATACTGCCCGATAGGGGAGAGCGATATATGGACAGTGTATATAACGAGAGCTGGGCCGCTATGCTTGGAACCAATTTAATAGAGAAGGGGGCCATGTGATGACAGGTGTACCCGCATTGCTTTATTTGAATCGAGAGGCGATAAGAGAGCTTGGAGGAGAATGCTCGGATTTGTATGTGGAGGCCGTTGCCCGGGCGTTCGAGCTGCATGCCAGGGGGCAATATGTTCAGCCGCTGAAGCCGTATTTGCGAAGCAATGCGCAGGGCGGGCATATTGCCGATCGTATTATTGCGATGCCTGCCCATCTGGATGACGGTGCGCCGATGTCAGGGATCAAATGGATCGGCAGCAAGCATGACAATCCAGCAGCAAGAGGATTGGAGCGTGCGAGCGGGGTTATCGTGCTTAACGATCCGTTAAGCAATTATCCGGTCGCGATTCTCGAAGCGGGCTTGATCAGCGGCATGCGGACCGCTGCCGTTACGGTTATTGGCGCACGGCTGCTGGCCAACCCCCGTTTCCGCCAGGTGAGCTGTCTCGGCTGCGGTGCTATCGCCCGGATGCAAATGATCGCGATGCTGGAGCAGTTCCCGGCGATCAGGCTTATTCGGCTCTATGATCGTTGTGCTGAGGCTGCGGAGCGGCTGGCTGCAGAATTGTGCGGCAGGTTTGATGATGTTGAGGTCAAGGTGGCCGGCGATGCGGAGGAAGCGGTACGGGGAGGAGAAGTGATCGTCACCTGCACGGTCGCCGACCAGTCATACATTCCTTTTGAATGGATCAGTAAAGGAGCATTCATCAGCAACATATCGATTATGGACCTGCATAAGGAAGTATTTCTCCGCGCCGATAAGGTGGTGGTCGATGATTGGGAGCAGTCCAACCGCGAGAAAAAGACGATCAACCAGCTTGTGCTTGAAGGCAGCTTCTCCAGAGAGCAGCTGCATGCGGAGCTGGGTGAGATCATCATCGGGAGAAAGCCGGGCCGGGAATCCGAGGAGGAAGTGATTGTCCTTAATCCGATGGGCATGGCTATTCAGGACATCTCCAGCGCTCAAGCGATCTACCGCCTTGCAAGCCAGGCGGGCAAGGGCACGCTGCTGTCATTATACGGCGCCGAGCCGATCGGAACCGGGACGAGGTGAGGAGCGATGATGATTCCATACAAGCATAATCTTGCCGCTGAGACCGCTTCCTGGGATCAGGTGGCGGATGCGGCCCAGTCCGAAAGGCTTCTGAATGCTTATTTGCGCGAGACCGCTGTTAGTAATCCTGCTGCTGTCCCTGGCGACGGCCTCCTAAGCGAGCTGCCTTCCGCCCTGAAGGATGCGTTGAAGGAAGGCGGACGACCGCTGCTCTTGAGACTGCCGGCTACGGGAGTTGTTATCGCGGGCACGCTGGCCTATATTTCGTCCATCGGCCATCATAAATACGGAACCGGCCTCTGGATAAGAAGAGGATCGGATGCCCGGGAAGAGCAGCGTGGATTCAGAGAGATGAGCGGCTCCCTGGACTTGGCTCAGGTGCTGCTGGGCGAAATTGCCGCCTCTGAAGCCAGGCCTGAACGCGCAGAGGAAGCTGCTCTCATGGGTGCAAAAATGCTGGAACAGATACGCGGCTCGCTGGCGCGGACGGAGTGCTACTTGCGCTGTAATGGGGCGAAGCATCACGCAACGTTGGAGCAGCAGCGGGGTGTTGGCCTCGTAAGGGCAGCCGAGCAGGCGTTGCTGCTGGGCCATCCTTTTCATCCATCGCCCAAAAGCTCCCAAGGCTTTACGCATCGGGATTCCGAGTTGTATTCGCCGGAGCTGGGGGCGGAGTTCCAATTGCACTATTTTTCCGCCGATCCGTCAATCGTCGAGGAGCGTACAGTCGGTTTCGTCGAAGAGAGCGGGCTGTTCAGCTCCACTGTAATCGAGGAGGCAAGCCGCCGCCTCGGGGAAGAATACCACCACTATATTCTGCTGCCCTGCCACCCGTGGCAGGCGGAATATGTGAAGCGGCTGGGGGAAGTCAGCTCTCTGCTGGCATCCCGGCGACTTATTGAGCTTGGACCGTTGGGTGAGAAGCTGTTTCCCACTTCTTCCGTGCGCACGGTATGGGGGGAGGATGCTCCTGCGATCTACAAGCTTCCGCTGAATGTGAGAATTACTAATTTTGTGCGCGTAAACCCTACGATACAGCTTCGACGGGCACTTGACGCAAGCCGTATTGTAACCCGCGCATTAGCGGCCGGGATGCCGTATCCTGACCTCGTCGTCATTCCTGAGCGGAGCTACCGGACACTTGCCACGGGTGATGAAGGCCTTGCGTCAAGCTTTGGCGTCCTGTTTCGGCACAACCCGCTGTGCGAGCAGCAGGGGGGCCGATACGACGAAGCTGCTGCTCCGCTTGTCGTTGCCGCCTTGCTGGAGAAGCGATCCGACGCAGTGGATGCGCCGCTGTGGGGGATGATCAAGCTTGCGGCCACTGCGCGGAGCATGCCGCTGAATGAAGCGTTTATTACGAGCTGGCTGGAGCGGTATGTGGGGATTTCGCTTATTCCGCTGTTGTGGCTGTTCCTGGAGCATGGCATCAGTCTGGAGGCGCATGTGCAGAATTCCTTGCTTGCTTTGGAGCAGGGCTGGCCGCGTACACTGGCTGTCAGAGATCTGGAGGGGGCGAGCATCAGCCGCAGCAGAGCGCATCTATATTTGTCAGAGCAGCTTGTCGAGGATGATAGTCCGGCGCTGTATGCTGATGAAGAGGCGTGGATGAGGTTCAAATATTACATCATTGTCAATCATTTCGGTCATGTGATCCATACAGTCGGCTATCATTCCAGGAGGAGCGAGAAGGAGCTGTGGCATGTCGTGCGCGAATGCATAGCCAGCTCGCAGCTGTTCCTGAACCCCGCCTACCGGCCTTGGCTGCTGGATTTGCTGACTGGTGAAACATTGCCCGTGAAGGCCAATTTCATCAGCTGTTATCGGCAAAGGGGCGAGAATCCCCTCTATATCGATTTGCCCAATCCGCTGAATATGGCATCTTATGAGGATCGGCTGGTGGACTGGAGAAGATGATGAATGCCATTATTGAACAAATTGCTGCCTGTAAAAGAACGAGTGAAGCGCCATACAGCGCCTATCTGTATGACATGGAGGCGCTCCGGCGCCATGCCGCGTCGAGCATAGCCGCTCTGCCGCCCTATTGCCGGTTGTATTATGCGGTGAAGGCGAATCCGGAGGAGCCGATATTGCGGGCATTGTCTGAGAGCGTGCACGGCTTCGAGGTGGCCTCATTTGGCGAGATGGAGAAAGTGAGGCGTGCCGCACCTGCTGCTCCGGTTATTTTCGGCGGTCCAGGCAAGACAGATGCGGAGATTGAAGGCGCGCTTCAACTGGGGGTTCAGTTGTTCCATGTTGAGAGCCGTAATGAGCTGCAGCGCATCGGTCATATTGCCAGCCGCCTTGGCATCGTTGCTCCTGTTCTGCTGCGGGTGAATTTGCGAGCCTCGCTGCCTGACGCAACATTGACGATGGCTGGCCCCCGCTCCCAATTCGGCATAGACGAGCATGAAATTCCTGATGTCATCAGCCTTGCCGGAACTCTTCCTTCTATTAAGCTGGAGGGATTCCATCTGCACTCCTTGTCGAACAATTTAAGCAGCGAACGCCATATTCAGCTTGTGAAGCTGTATTGCAGCCGAGTGATGGAATGGATAAGGATGTTCAATCTGGATATCTCGTACTTGAATGCGGGCGGCGGCATTGGCGTCAATTACGCTGAGCTGGACGACCAGTTCGATTGGAGGGCATTTACAGAAGGGCTTGCGGGGGAAGTGAGTGAGGTGTGTCCGCCGGGTGTGACGGTTATTTTTGAATGCGGCCGCTATTTGTCTGCGTTCTGCGGCTACTACGCTGCCGAAGTGTTGGATGTGAAGCATAACCATGGACACGGCTTTGTCGTCATCCGCGGCGGAACCCATCATTTTCGCCTGCCGTCCTCCTGGCAGCACAACCATCCGTTTCGAATCTTGCCCATAGAGAGATGGGATTATCCTTTTGCCAGAGCGGAGCTTACAGATGCTGAAATCACGATAGCAGGGGAATTATGCACACCCAAGGACGTATTGGCCAGAGATATCTATGTAGAAAAAGTGCGCATTGGCGATATTGTGCTGTTCGAGCTGGCAGGTGCCTATGGCTGGACGATCTCGCATCATGATTTTTTGAGCCATCCGCATCCGCAGCATCTCTTTATTCATGAACAGGGATCGCATTTGCAGGTTAGTGCCAGATAACGAACGGCCAGCGAAGGACAAAGAGGCTGGCTCCCGTCTGTATAACAGGGGAGCCAGCCGTTTCATTATTATGGCGTCATAAGCTATTGAATAGGAATTTCGTTAATCTTAAGCTTGTAGTTTTTGGTCGGATTGAGGTTGACGCCTGAAGGAAGGACCCAGAAAGAGGCTGAATGTCCAGGTTTAATAATAATCTGCCTTCTGGGCTGGCCCGAGGGGACGAAGGAAGCTTTATGATCCACTTGACTTCCTATCCTGTCGGCCACGAACGTGTTGTAGCCATCCATCCGAATTCTTAGCTCGTAATCGATCCCAAGCGGAGTGTAAAGCCATGCTTCGATTGCAATGTCATGATCTGTCGTATTGGTCCATTTGAAGGCATCCCCGTAGTCAATAAATCCCCACTGATCAACCGCACCCAAGTACCCCATAAATTGATCGTTTAATTGGATGCTCTGGGCTTCGCAAATGCAAGATGAAACATCCGTCGTCTCCCAAATTGTATTCGCAGCCGATACCGTCTGGGAAGCGATTGACAGCAGAAGCGTCCACATAAGGACTGCACTGAATAATTTTTTCATCCCGATAAAATCAACCCTCCATAAAGTTATTAGAGCCGGCCAGCGTCTAACGCAAGTATGTCACAAATAACCAGTTTATGTTAATCGTACTTTAGCCCTGAACTGATGTTGAACGGTGTCGGCTGCGAGCAGGAGGGGGGGATTTGTTGATTGGAGGAGGGAGGGAGCTGGTTGGCCGTACAACCTCAGGCAGACAGAGAAGGAATCCTGCGTAAGTGCAGGAATTACGGCTAAAAGAACGAGTAGGAGATAGAATACCTGCTAGGGTGCAGGAATAGGAAGAAGAACGGGCCAATTAAGGGCAAATACGATGAAATGCCTGCCACAGTGCAGGCATTTCATCGTTATCTGGTCGGAGTGTGAAAAAACCATGCGTTTTCGCAGGAATTTCTTTGGATGGCTCGTTTTCGCAATTGCAATGGCAACTTAGCTGCGTCAATTAAACTGCAGTAGTACTCATACATTTAACTAAGGAAGTCTGCTTCTATTATATGAACATCAGCAATGACAAGTGACAATTTATTTACGTTTGTGCTGTCGACATACAAGACGGCATTTTGCCGGTGTCGTTCTCGTAGTTGAAACATGATATCCTCACCAAATATAAGAAGGGGCACGACCAGATTCCCGTACACAGCGTAGTCCAATGTTGTAACCCTTTTAGGCTACTCATTGAAATCATCGCCTCCACAATTTTTCAAAGTGTGCATCTGTTATAACTCCTCGATCAGTTTTTTTCGACGAAAAGGGTGGGGATTTCTTCCTTATGTCTAAATGAGGCATAAGGGAGCGGTTGTCTCTATTGCGAATGTCCTCATAACAATGGATTAACCCAAATAAAGGATTAAGGCTCTCCGCTGTAGAAATTTGAACGGGGAGGGGTATAACTTGAAATTATTCAACTCGATTTGCCATCACTGCGCTATTATATATGGTGAACAAACTGTTACAGACTTTGAAGTAAACGAGGAGGGTGTTTCTAAAGTCGTCTGCAGAAACGGACATGAAATGACAGTAGTACTTCAAAATTTCAAATTTGAGATTCTATTTGAACTCGGATTAAAAGCACTGGAAGAGGGCTATTATAGAGAAGCAGTTTCGAGCTTTGCCGCATCAGTGGAAAGGTTCTATGAGTGTTGCATTAAGATTTTTATTAATAAGAGCGGATTAACGGATAGAAAAAACTATGATAATACTTGGAAACTTATCTCCAATAACTCCCAAAGACAAATGGGGGCATTCTACTTTTTATTTCTGAATGAATTCAACGAAACACCTACCCAAGTAAAAAATAATGTAGAAAATTTCCGAAATAAGGTAATCCATCAAGGTATAATTCCTGAGTATGTTGAAGTTTATGAGTACAGTAAGTATTTATATGGTTATTTAATTGAAATCATAAAAAAGGTAAAGATACGCTGCGAAAGTAGCATTATAAATATATTGATGGAAGAAGTATCGGACAAAAGCGCTAAATTAGAGTATCCCACTTGGACGGCTGGATTCAATACGGCAATCAATATTACTCAGTCGATAGAGATGATAGGAATAAAAAATTTTGATGAGGTGCTAGCTAGTTCAAGCATAGCGAGAAATATATCAAAATCGAATTAATTTTCAAAAAACCATCGGTTTGTGAAATGCCCCGTTTGAATGGACATTGGATTAACTCATTGTTTAACCGATGCAAACGTCGCTTACTTAAAGCGTAAGGCAGTAGACTAGGACACAGGGTGCCGGAACAGTAATAGCACACACTTTCCCGACCCACCTGCTCGAAGCAAGGCGAATTAAGAGCCTCCAACACCAATAGTTTTGAACTGGTTATCGAAAGACTGATCGCCGAGGTTGTACAGTTAGAGGAAATATGTCTTCGTACTTTCCGTGTCATTGGAATAAATAGAAGTAGTCGATACCCCAAAAGTCCGTCAAAGTAACGGCGAAATAGTCGTTTGTGTCCCAAAATCTTTTAGGATTGCTACTACTATTTGTTTCATGGACTGGGATGGCAAATGCTAATGAAACTCCGACAGTTAGCATCTATGTTGTGAGCTGGCTTAAAAACAAAAAAATCGAGCGCCCTCTTTCGAGGACGCTCTTTCATGGGAGAGGAGAAACCGGACGAAGAGCTTATGGGGAAACGTAAGTCTTCTCCGCGGTTGTCTACGGCGTCTCTCAACGCCGATATCTTCATGATTGCCGTCCGACAGCCAAATTATACATCTGCTTATGGGAAAAAGAACGAGCCGCAGCGTATAAGCGCTTCTGTAAGAGGAAGATAAACATACAATAGACAGGACAGCAGTCAGAGACAGTATTAAACAATCAGAATAACAATCAGAAGATAAGCTTTCCACTCGTGTTCTGAGCGGCGGCAAGGTGCGGAATACGGGGCATTTGTCCGGAGAGTATGCATCGGTTGGAGGGATGATATGCGCGGTTTTGCTATCATTATCGGATTTGACGGTCTCGGCTGGCTCCTGCATACACTAGCGGGCGTCCCGCTTCCTTCGCATGTTCTAGGGCTGCTGCTGTTAGCGGCCGCACTATTTCTGAATATTGTCAGAGTGGAATGGGTGGAAGGGTGCGCAGCGCTGCTTACGGGACATTTCATGCTGTTTTTTGTACCGCTGCTTGTCGGCGCGATTGCCTTTCTCCCGCTAATCGGGGATTCATGGCTTGCTGCAGCTGTCAGTGTTACGGCAGGAACGGCTGCGATTATGCTGGCAACGGGCTTCGCAGCGGAGAGATTGATGTCCAGAGGGAGGGAGAAGGGGCATGAACAGCAGCGGTCTCTATTCTGAACTGTTATTCGGTGTGTCGGTGACTATAATTGCCTACATCTGTGCCCTGCTGATCCGCCGCAAATTCCGCTGGCTGCACCCGCTAGTTACTGCTCCGATCCTCATCTATACACTGCTGCTTACTGGGGAGATCGACTATAGCTACTATGAGGCAGGTGGTGAGCTCGTTACATTCTTTCTTGGCCCAGCCACTGTTGCACTTGCCGTACCGCTGTATAAACACGCCATTCGCCTGAAGGATCACCTTCCGCACCTCATAGCTGGCGCCCTTGTTGGTAGTGCGGCCGGTCTGGTCCTCAATGCTCTTTCGATCCTGCTGCTGAACGGGTCAAAAGAGATGCTGCTCTCGGCGCTGCCCAAGTCTGTCACGACGGCTGTAGCCGTCGATCTGACCCGCTGGCTCGGCGGAACGCCGGAACTGACAGCCGCTCTCACCGCGCTGACCGGATTGTTCGGCAGTCTAATCGGCCCGCCACTGCTCAGGCTTGCGGGTGTAAGAGGAGCGATAGCGGCTGCTCTTGCTATTGGTGCGGCATCCCATGGGATCGGCTCGGCAAGATTGCTTGCTGATTCGGAGGAAATGGGAGGTGTTAGCAGTTTTTCGATGGCGGCTTGCGCAGTATTCACACCATTGCTGCTGCTTCCACTTCACCTGCTCATTTTGTAAGCGATTGCTTAATTTTATTTAATCTTAAGGTTTTTTGTTTCAATTTCTGGTATAGTGACGTCAGAATAACTATTCACTGAGCTTTCATGCCAGAAGGGAGATTTAACGTTGAACGAGAAAGATTCAGAACAGAAGAACTTGGATTTATCAAAGAAAGACACGGATAGAGGGATTGATCCGGACGTAGCAGAGGACAATGCAATCGTATCTGAATCCGGAAATGATGCTCCCGACACTCATGCGGAAGAGCAGACGCAAGAACGCGCTGGCGGCACTCCAGCTGCGGGCAGCAGTGGCAAAGCATGGATGTTTATCGCGATTGGCTTGGCGCTATTGCTGGTAATCGTATTGTGGAAGCCGCCATTCGGAGGCGGAGATAGCAATGAAGTGGTCGCTACGGTCAATGGAGACGATATTACGAAGGCAGATTTGTACAAGTCTCTCGTAGAAGTTGGCGGCGAGCAAACACTGGATAACCTGATTCAAGAAACGCTGATCAATCAAGAAGCAGACAAAGCAGGAGTAAAGATTACAGAAGCAGATATTAATAAGGAAATCGACAGCATCAAGGAAAGATTCGGCGGTTCTGAAGAGGAACTGACGAAGCAGCTGCAGAGTAGCGGGATGACGATCGAGACGTTGAAGAAGCAGCTCGCTCCGCAGCTTACGATGCGCAAAATTCTTGAGCCTAAAGTAACGATTACTGACGATGAAATCAAGCAGTTCTTCGATGAGAACAAAGCGCAATTCGACACAGTAGAGCAGGTCAAGGTTGCTCATATTCTGCTTGCGACCAAGGAAGAAGCGGAAGCTGTGCTGAAGCAGCTCAAGGAAGGCGCGGACTTTGCCCAGCTTGCCAAGGAGAAGTCGACTGATCCAGGAAGCAAGGATAATGGCGGCGAGTATGATTTCTTCCCTCGCGGCACGATGCACGAGCCATTCGAGGACGCGGCGTTCAACCTTAAGAAGGACGAGCTTAGTGGTGTAGTTCAGACGGATAGCGGCTTCCATGTTATTAAGCTTCTGGACCGTAAAGATGCTCATTCAGCAACTTTGGAAGAGAAGAAGGAAGAAGTTAAAGATATTATTATGAATAACAAGACGTACGAAATGTCCCAAACCTGGTTGAAAGACCTGAATGACAAAGCAAAAATTACGAACAATTTAAAAGATGAGAAGAAGGATGCAGAGGGTGCTGCTGATAAGGAAGCCAATACGGGCGCCGATAAGGAAGCCAAGTAAGGCTAATTTGCAGCTTGCATGTTCGATATCCCAATGAGACCGCCTGTGGTGATTCACTCACCGCGCAGGCGGTCTATTTTAGCTATGCATTCTATCACTCACAATATACGCGCTCCGAGAAGCGAGCCGATCAGCTCGACTGCAAGTCTGACGGTCTGGTGGCCATTATCAAGGAGCGGATTTACTTCAACGATATCGGCGGACGTCACGACCCCTGCCTCGTAGAGCAGTTCCATCGCCAGATGAGCTTCCCTGAAATTCAGCCCTCCTCTTACGGGAGTGCCGGTTCCCGGTGCTTCTCCGGGGTCAACGCTGTCGATGTCGAAGCTGACATGCACACCGTCCGAGCCGGATGATACGACCGCAATAGCCTGCTCCATAATGCGAGCCATACCGAACTTGTCGATATCATGCATCGTGAAGCAAGCGACGCCGAGCTTGCGGATCAGCCGCTTCTCGCCTTCATCAAGCTGACGGGTGCCGACTAGCGCTATCCGCTCTGCTTGAAGCTTGGGCGCCGCACTTCCGATGGTTGTAAATCTTGGATCGCCAAGGCCAAGCCCTGCAGCAAGCGCCATGCCGTGAATATTGCCGGAAGGCGAGCTCTCCGGTGTATTCACATCCGCATGGGCGTCGATCCAGATTACGCCCAGCTTGCGCTTCTGCTGGGCAAGACCGGCTATCGTGCCAATTGATATGCTGTGGTCTCCGCCGATTGCCAGCGGGAATGTGCCGCCGGATGCGAGCAGAGCGATTTCGCGGGACACTGCTTCGCACATTGCCAGCACGGAACCCCATTGCTTCATGCGCGGTGATGTCCGGCAGTCAGAGGTGAAATCAGGCAAATAGCTGTCAGGACGTATCTTAGTCTGATGTCCAAGAAGCTGCAATCTGCGCTCCAGGCCTGCACCGAGCAGCGCCTGCGGACCGCTGGCCGCGCCTCTGCGGCTTGCTCCCCAATCGAATGGAACGGGGAGGATGGAGATCGGCTGCTTCTCCTTCATCGTCATCCTCCTTCTCGTGATGCCTTTATTTTCGTGTGAAGATGCTTCTCATAATAAAGGTGAGATTCGCCGGACGCTCTGCAAGCCTTCGGACAAAATAGGGGTACCAGCTGCGCCCGAACGGGACGTAGCTTCGCACGGTGTAGCCTTCCTTCGCCAGTGCAAGCTGAAGAGGTGTGCGAATGCCGTAGAGCATCTGGAATTCGAAGGCAGTTCGCGGAATGCCGCGCGTTCTTGCATAGGACTTGGTATAGCGGATAATCGCCTCGTCATGTGTAGCGATTGCGGTGTAGACTCTGCTATCCAGCCTGGCCGCGATCAAGCGCCGAAAGTTGGCATCCACCACCCGTTTGGAGTCGAAGGCCAGCTTGCGAGGCTCCTTGTAAGCACCCTTCACAAGGCGCAAATTGATGCCTTCTGCTGTAAGCTGGTGAATGTCGAGCTCGCTCCGGTACAAGTAGGCTTGTATGACCGTACCCACGTTGCAGCAGCCTTCTGCATGAAGCTCCCGAACAAGATTAATTGTTGCCTCGGTCCAGGGGCTGTCTTCCATATCAAGCCGGACGAACAGTCCGAGCCTTGCCGCTTCCTTTACAACACTTCGTATGCCGCTCCGGCACCCGTCCCGATCAATTGCAAGTCCGAATTGTGTCGGCTTGAGAGAGACATTGCCTTGAATGCCCTCTCTGTGAATGCTTGCAAGCAAAGCATGGTAAGCCTGCTCGCTCTCCGCGGCCTCCTCCATGCTGCCAATACTCTCCCCCAAGTAATCCAGTGTTACCGTTATGCCCGCTGCGTTCAGCCGTTTGGCTTGTGCGATGGCGTCGTCCATTGTTTCCCCCGCTACGAATCGGCTCGCGCCCAGCTTGAGTCCATACTTTTGCGACAGCGCTCTTGCAGCGCGGTTGCCGGCCAGGCCGAGCAGCGCCGTTCGAAACAGCCGCGTGCCGAAATCCATAACGATCACTCTCCCATGCCCATGCGTTGATTAGGTAACGTCACCTGCAAGCAAGCTGTCATTTTTGAGAACCATCATGCTTATATATAGACATTACGCTTGGATGACATGACAACAAAAGGAAGGGGCGAGAGGCCATGGTGACCTTTAGCAACGAGCCGTTCACCAATTTCGCACTGGAGCACAACCGGCGGGCGTTTATGGCAGCGCTCATTGAAGTGAAGGCGCTCTGGGGCAAGCAATATCCGCTTGTAATCAACGGGCAGCGCATGATTACAAGCACGATGCTCCCTTCTGTCAACCCTGCCCAGCACGGCAAAATGATCGGATTGGCAGCGCAAGCTGACAGCAGTCTGGTCGAGCAGGCGGTGGAATCTGCGGCTGATGCCTACCAATCGTGGAAGCAGGTCAAGCCATCGGTCAGAGCAGCCATTCTCTACAAGACCGCAGCGCTCATGCGCAGGCGAAAGCATCTTTTCTCTGCATGGCTTGTGCATGAAGCGGGCAAGACATGGCAGGAAGCGGATGGGGAGACGGCGGAAGCGATTGATTTTCTGAATTATTATGCGGGTGAAGCGCTAAGGCTGCTGGAGGGGCGTACTCCCCTCGTTACGGTAACAGGCGAGGATAACCAATGGACGTACCTGCCGCTAGGCGTCGGTGCTGTTATATCGCCATGGAACTTCCCGCTCGCGATTATGGCCGGAATGACCGCTGCAGCAATCGTATGCGGCAATACGGTGGTGCTGAAGCCGGCAAGCGCAGCGCCCGTTGTTGCCGCTATTTTCGTCGATCTGCTGGTGGAGGCGGGGCTGCCGGACAATATTGTGCAGTATGTGCCTGGTGCGGGAAGTGCGATCGGCGATCTGCTGGTTACCCATCCTGCTGTAAGATTCATCAATTTCACGGGCTCGATGGAAGTAGGCCTGCAGCTGAACGAGAAGGCGAACAGAAGAAGCCCGGAGCAGCGCTGGATCAAGCGGGTTGTCGCCGAGCTGGGAGGCAAGGACGCGATTATTGTGGACCGGAATACTTCCATAAGAGATGCGGCGGAGGCGATTGTGCAGTCGGCATTCGGATACGGCGGGCAAAAATGCTCGGCTTGCTCGCGCGCCATTCTTCATGAGGCGGTATATGATCCGGTCGTTGAAGAGATTGTCCGTCTGACCCGGCAGTTGAACTTGGGCGACCCCGAGCTCTTTGAGACGAATATCGGGCCTCTAATCGATCGCAGCGCATTTGACAAAACCGCCGCTTATGTGGAGATTGGGCAAGGCGAAGGCGAGCTGTTATGCGGAGGGGGGCGGGACCGTTCAATCGGCTATTACGTCGAGCCAACGGTTATTGCAGGCGTTGAGGGGCGTTCCCGCATTGCGCAGGAGGAGATATTCGGGCCGCTGCTTGCGGTTATGAAGGCGGTGGATTTCCAGCATGCGCTGGCACTGGCTAATGATACGCCCTATGGCCTTACCGGAGCGGTATTCTCTGAGGATCGCATGAATCTGGAGGCTGCGCGTGAACGGTTCCATGTCGGGAACCTATACTTCAACCGCAAATGTACGGGAGCTCTCGTAGGTGTTCATCCTTTCGGCGGCTTTCACCTGTCAGGCACCGACTCCAAGGCAGGGGGGCCCGATTATCTGCTTCAATTCCTTCAGCCGAAAGTCGTATCCGAGCGATTATAATGAACGATGATGCGTTAACAAGGCTGCAAAAATATGTTACTATAACAGCAGTTGAAGTCATGAGAGGAGCTAAGCATCGTTGAGAGTGATTGCAGGCACGGCCAAGGGCCGTGCTCTTAAAGCGGTGCCCGGCACCAATACGCGCCCGACGACGGACAAGGTCAAGGAAGCCATATTCAGCATGATTGGTCCTTACTTTGACGGTGGCTGGGCGCTTGATTTGTTTGCCGGAACCGGAGGTCTTGGAATCGAGGCGCTCAGCCGCGGCGCAGATCGCGCCGTGTTCGTCGATCTGGAGCGGATGAGCATCGATGTCATCAAGCAGAATGTACAAGCTGCCGGACTTGCCGATCGGTCTGAAATTTACCGCAATGAAGCAGGACGAGCCATTAAAGCGCTCGCCAAAAGAGGAACCCCCTTCAGGCTCGTCTTTCTTGATCCGCCCTACAGGATGAAGGAGATGGACAGTTTGATGACGGAGCTTGCGCAGAGCGGGCTGCTGGAGCCGGATGCTTCTATTGTCATTGAGCATGACGGGGCGCATCAATATCCGGAAGAAATACAAGCATTTCATCAGTTGAAGCATGCACAATACGGCGATACGGCAGTTACCATCTATGAATACGTGCCGGATGCTGATCTTGAGGCGTCATTGGAGGAGTTATAGGCTATGCAATCTTCAGGCAAACGAGTTGCTGTCTACCCGGGCAGCTTTGATCCGGTGACATGCGGTCATTTGGATATTATTCGCCGATCCGCGAAGCAATTCGACCATCTCATCGTGGCTGTACTTAATAATTCGAGCAAGAACCCGCTGTTCTCCGTGGAGGAACGGAAGCAGCTGCTAGCTGAGGTTACGCGTGATTTGCCCAACGTATCTATCGACAGCTTCCGCGACCTGCTCGTCCGATTCATGCGCTCACGGAATGCGCAGGTCATTGTGCGGGGAATCCGCTCCGTTACGGACTTCGAGTATGAGCTGCAGCTGGCTTCCACGAATCAGAAGCTGGATAGTGAAATTGAGACGATCTTCATGATGACGGATCCCAAGTATTCCTATCTGAGCTCCAGCATTGTGAAAGAAATCGCGCAGTTTCAAGGCAATGTGAAGGATTTGGTGCCGCCGGAGATTGAGCAGGCGCTGGCCAACAAATACATATAGCTAATAAGAGCTGGGCCGCCGCTGCGTGTCAATGCCGAAGATGGGCGACACGGCGGCGGTTTTTATTAGCGGAGCCGTTTCTTGGACAGTCCGATGGAGCAGGAGGCCAGCAGCAGCAGCGAGCAGATGAACAAGAATAGCAGCGCAGGCGTATAGAGCCAGAGGGATGGAAGCTGGGATACGCTGATCGCCTCGCCTGTCGCCGCCGCTGCATTGATCCCCTGCTGCAGGAGCGCCGGAGCGGCCGTTGCCGGAAGCAGAAAGGCCAGCATGCTCGTTAAGGGCTGCCAGAGCAGCAGTGTCACTACAAAAGCAAGAATGCCCTGGATGAACCGGATCGCGGCAAAGGGACGAATCGAGAGATCCGTTCCGGCTACGGCGCTGCCAGCCTGAAGCAGGGCGCTGATGCCGCCCCAGCTTAGAATGGCGGCAATGGAGGCTCCGTTCCAGGCAAGTCCGCCCGGCAAGGGGGCGGCAGCTGCGGCATAGGCGCCAATATGGCTCTCGACTATTCCCGGCGGCAGCCAGGAAGGGATGATGCCTGGAATGGCCGGCTCCATCAACTTCACAATAACAGCCGCGAACATCATGAAGCCGCCAACAGCCATCAGCTTGTAAACGCTGTTCACTACTGCATCGCCGAGTGCCTTGCCGAAGGTTCGGCCGTCACGCTCTCTGCCCAGAACCATGGCTTTGGCGGCGCGCCGCAATATGCCGGCGGGACCATTTGAATGAGAGGAGCCGGGACGACCCGGTGAAGGAAGGGTTTCCCCCTGATTCCTTGCGAAGCGGGCATGCACGAGTCCTGCCAATAGTGCGGTCAGCCATACGGCAAGCGCAATTGCCAGACCCAATTCAGCGCGCTTCAGAAAGCCTGAGCCGATGACGAGCAGCATAAACAGCGGGCTGGGCATATGGGCAAGCGCGAGTATCCGCTGCCCTTCCGCCTTGGTGACCGCTCCGCTGCGCCTCAGTGCGGCTGCGGATTCGGCTCCGGCAGGGAATCCGCCCGTCCATCCGGCGGCCATGGCAATGCCGGACTCGCCGGGCAGGCGGAACAAGCGGCGCATAAGCGGCTCCAGCAATGCTCCTAATGCTTGCACAGCGCCGAAGGCCAGCATGAGCTCCAGCAGCACGAGAAAGGGCAGCAATCCGGGGAAGACGATGTTCCACCACACCGTCAGGCCCTGCAAGGATGCCTGGAATGCTTCGTCCGGGCGCACGATAATGGCAGCAACAACAGTAACAGACAGACAGGCAAGCAGCAGGGTGTATTTCATCCCATTCAACTCCATTGCAGATGTAGTGGCCCGGACAAAGGACACTACATTGTACGCTTGTCTCCGGGGTGTTAGACCACAAGGATGAGGGGACGTCAAGAGAATGGAGAAGCGCGAAATCAAATCAATTGCAGCCCATGCGCTTCGCTGGGCGCTGCTGGCGGCGGCCGTGATGGTGCTGCTGCTCTATTTGCCGCCCCCTTTTGCCGCCCTCCGGCCTGGTATTACGGTTGATGCCAATACGCTTGTTGATGCAGCGCAGCGTGATGAGAGCAGTCAAGGCATGTTTATGATGACGACCGTCTTGATGAGCTATCCGAACTTCTGGGAGACGATTGCCTCAAGCTGGAATTCCGATGTCGAGCTGCTGCGCAGGAAGGATGTGCTGGGAGGCAGGACGGAGCAGCAGTATAAGCAGCGGCAGTCCTTTATGATGCGGGGATCGCAAAATGATGCCATCGAGGCGGCGTACACCGTGACCGGTACACCTTATGATATCGTTCCGGTCTCAATACTTGTTGAGGAAGCGATGGCGGGCGGTGAACAGGAAGAGACGGGCAGCGATCGGGAGGAAATTGCGGATATCTTGCAGGCAGGGGACGAAATTGTTGCAGTCAATGGGCGCGGGGTTCACAGCCTGAAACAGCTATTGATGGTGCTTGAAGAGGACTCCGGCAAACGGGACGAGACGCTGCAGGTAAGTGTTATTCGGAATGAGAAAAGGATCGGGATCTCGCTCCAGCTTGCTAGAGAGAGCTGGAATGTCGTCGAGGAGGGCGAATCCACCGTTGCGGCACATGCTCTTGGCGTACAGGGATTGTCTGAAGTGAGAACGATCGAGCCCCGTGATCCGGCAAAGAAAATTACGATCCATGCATCCGAGATCGGAGGGCCGTCGGCAGGTCTTATGTTCGCCCTGCAAATCATCGATGAGATTACAACAGGAGATTTGACGGGCGGGATGCGGGTAGCGGGGACGGGAACGATAAGCCGTTCAGGCGAGGTCGGAGCGATTGGCGGCATCAGACACAAGGTTGCGGCAGCAGAGCGTCAAGGCGCGCAGTTATTTCTCGTTCCGGCGGACAATGCGGAGGAAGCAGCCGAGAAGGCCGCAGAGCTTGGGACGCCGATGCGTATCGTTCCGGTGAAGACGCTGTCCCAAGCGCTTGCTGCCCTGGCCGCAGCAGCGGATTAACTCGAAGCCTGCTATAGGGTCACAGGCTTCTCATAGTAGTCGCGGAACAGGTCGCGGGACGTTGCCTGCGGCCAAGCTAATGAATAGACCGATGTAGCTCTTACATCAAGCTCCAGGTAAGGATAGTCCGCCGGGGGCCGCACAGCGCTTAGCAGCACCGGCAGACGGGCCGCTTTGCGCATGCGCTTCAATAATTCGCGGCCCTTGGCGGAGAAGCCCAGCACGCGAATATATTGAATGCCGCCGCGCAGCTGCTCGGGCGAGAGCTGCTCCTTCCGATGCCCGAGGAGGATGGCGAGCAGCACGCGCTGCAGCTTCGTGCGCGTATAGCGCTTCGTCTTCATCGCATTCAACAGAGCCTCGACTTCAAGCGAAGGAAGGGCAGGAAGCGCCTGCTTCAGGCGATTCTCCAGTCCCTCGCTCATTTCGTGAATGCCCGCCAGCGACTGTGCCGAGCTGCTGGCAATGGCATGAAACAGCGGCGCGGCATAGCTCTGCCAGCTGGCGGGGCCGCGCTCTGCCGCGCAGTCCCGCAGCAGCAGCTCCATTGTCGCCGCTGGCACATAAGGAGCCGCGTCCAGCGGGGACTGCTGCTCCGCGATGAGCTTGCGGATCGCCGTAGCGCTGGCGATCTGCGCATCGGTAATTTCGGCCTGGGAGTAGCCGGCCTTCTCGCGCCTTAGCGTGAATGGCTCCACGCGGCTCCCGAGCCGCTCCAGAGCCAGCAAATAATGCAGCCCCAGCGTATTGTTGGGCTGCTCCAAAGGGAAAGCGGCTGCCTCATCGTCACCTTGGGCAGCCATATAGCGGCGTACCGCCGCGCTGTAAGCGGCGGGATAGCTGACGCCGCCCGCCAGCGCATCCGCCATGAGCCCGCCGAAGGTCTCCGGCTCATGTGCGAACGTCCGCGCGATGCGCTGAAGCGGGCCGATATCGCCCGCTTCGCTGCCGAAGCATAGCGCGTCCACAACGCCCGTCGCGTCAAGCAGCGCGGCGGCGCCGTAGGCGAACCATTCCGCCGCCTGCGTCGCATAAGCGACCGGCAGCTCGATGACGAGATCGCAGCCGCCGCGCAGCGCCATCTCGGCCCGCGTCCACTTGTTCAGCAGCGCAGGCTCGCCGCGCTGCAGAAAATTGCCGCTCATCACGGCCACGACGGCATCGCTTTTCGTTATTTTGACCGATTGTTGCAAATGATATAGATGTCCGTTATGAAACGGATTATACTCGACAATGAGCCCGACTGTGCGCATGAGCGATCCTCCGAATGGTTTTAATCTTTTTTCACTATATCACGACGTGAAAATGTTGACAAAACGATTCAAGAATCGATATAATAAACTTTGTTTGTTTGGAGTGATACTATGGAGATTCATATTCAAGAGATGGTGTCCAAAGGATCCAGGCGTTCTATTCGCGAAAGTCTCAATGCGGACTGGCTGCTGGAGGTGCGCAAGGACATCATAGGTGTTAGCCCGCTGGAGGTCGATCTTACAGCAAGGGGAGAAGAAGGCATCGCTTATGTGGAGGGCGAGCTGTCGATTGCGGTCGATATTGCTTGTTCAAGATGCCTTGACAAGACAAGTGAACGCGTTGTCGTTCCCTTCGCGGAGAAATTCAAGCCTGCTGCTTCAAGAAAGCAGACCAATGACGAAGAGGTCATCATCGTAAATGAGGAACCTCTCGATATGGAGCCTTTCTTTGAAGAGACGATGCTTCTGTCATTGCCTTTTGCACCGCTATGCAGCGAGGATTGCAAGGGACTATGCCACACATGCGGCACCAACTTAAATGAGCAAAACTGCGGATGCACGAAGGATGAGATTGATCCACGGCTTGCCGCGTTGAAAGATTTGTTCAAATGATGATTTGTTAATGATGCTGTTCCATTGAATTTCGTTAAGGAGGTGGGAAACATGGCAGTACCACAACGTAGAACGTCCAAAACTCGTCGTGACAAACGCCGCACGCACTTCAAATTAGTGGTGCCTGGTATGGTGAAATGCGAACAATGCGGAGAGCTGAAATTGAGCCACCGCGTTTGTAAAGTTTGCGGAACGTACAAAGCAAGAGAGATCATTAAACAATAGTTTCATTAATAAGCGGCACTTCATCCTGTGATGAGGTGCTGTTTTTTTGGGGACAGCGGCGATTACCATTGGCCTGACATTGCTTAAAGGCGAATTCTTCTATATAATTAGTACCAGGTTATAATAGCTGCTTACAAGCAGGTTGTGTAATTATCGTGCAGCACGTTCATACTGAGATCAATAGGCAAAGGTGGTGCGGACCATCGAACGTCTTCCGAAACGGCAGAGGCATCAGCAGCTTTCCCGTCTAATCGATGAAAATCCATTTATTACGGATCGTGAGCTGACACGACAATTGAAGGTAAGTATACAAACGATACGGCTTGATCGGATGGAGCTTGCGATTCCCGAGCTGCGTGAGCGGTTGAAGCTGATGGCGGAGAGATCGTATGATGCTGTCCGGTCATTGCCGCTGCATGAGGTCATCGGCGATATTGTGGATTTGCAGTTGGATCGCAGCGGAATTTCTATATTCGAGATTCGGGCGGAGCATGTATTTTCCAGAACGGGCATCGCGAGGGGCCATCATGTTTTTGCACAGGCCAACTCGCTCGCGGTAGCGGTTATTAATGAAGAGATTGCGCTCACAGCTACAGCGGACATTCGTTTCGTCAGGTCGGTCAAGCTTGGTGAGAAATGCATCGCCAAGGCCTATGTCAGGTCAATCTCGGGCGAACGAAGCAAAGCGAAGGTAGAGGTGTTCTCGTACGTGGGAGACGAGATGGTGTTTCAGGGCCATTTTGTCATCTATCGCTCTACGGGCGAGACGGTTATTGAGGGAGGAATTTAACGTGCGGATCGCAATCGATGCAATGGGCGGCGACCATGCTCCGGCACTTATTGTTAAAGGGGCGCTGGAAGCGGCAGCCGAATGGCCCGAAACACAGCTGCTTCTTGTAGGAGATAGCGCACAGATTGAAGCCCATCTTGGCGGCTTCAAGCCCGCGAACATAACGATTATACATGCGGATGATGTCATTGGGCCGGATGATGAGCCTGTTAAAGCCGTGCGCCGGAAGAAGGGCTCTTCCATGGTTATCGCAGGGCAGCTAGTACGCGAGGGCAAAGCGGAGGCGATGCTGTCGGCAGGCAACACCGGCGCTCTGATGACAACGGGCTTGCTAGTCGTCGGCCGGATTGAAGGGATTGAGCGGCCGGCGCTTGCGCCAATGCTTCCTACCATGGATGATGTCGGCGTCCTGGCGCTTGATCTGGGCGCCAACATGGATGCGAAGCCGGAGCATTTGCTGCAGTACGGCATTATGGGCAGTATTTTCCGAACGAAGATTCACGGGATGGCCAATCCTCGGGTCGGCCTGCTTAATGTAGGCACAGAGGACAAGAAAGGCAATGAGCTGTCGAAGGCTGCTTATGAGCTGCTGGAGGCGGCGCCTATTCATTTTGTGGGCAACGTGGAAGCCAATGGGGTGTTGAGCCGCCAGTGCGATGTGCTCGTATGCGACGGGTTCTCGGGCAATATTATGCTCAAAGCGATGGAAGGAACAGCGAGCTTCGTAATGAGAGCGATTCGTGATGCGTTTATGAGCACATGGCTCACCAAGCTTGCTGCGCTTGTCGTTCGTCCCAAGGTAAGTCAATTGAAGGCCAAGATGGATTATAAAGAGTATGGGGCTGCTCTGCTGCTTGGAGTGAACGGCCTGGTTCTCAAATGTCACGGTTCCTCTGACAACAAAGCGGTCAAGAATGCGGTCGGCAAAGCGCGTACAGCGATTGAGACAGAGCTGATTCAATCCATTGCTGCGGAAATCAGCAGGAAGTGAGTGGGAAGATGCAATTAAATTCCGTAGGCATTATTGGTTCAGGCAAATATGTTCCTGATCGTATATTAACCAATCAACAATTGGAGCAGATGGTCGATACGAATGATGAATGGATTGTGACGCGCACAGGGATTCGCGAACGGCGGATCGCTGCGGCTGAACAGGCGACCTCTGATCTTGCATTCATAGCATCGGAGAAAGCGTTGAAGGCTGCCGGCATCACGGCGGAGGAGCTTGACTTGATCATCGTCGCGACGATTACGCCGGACATGTTCTTCCCTTCGACAGCTTGCTTGCTTCAAGAGAAATTAGGGGCGACCAAAGCAGCGGCTTTTGACCTCTCGGCGGCCTGCTCCGGCTTTATCTATGGACTGGCGACGGCAAGCAGCATGATTGCTTCGGGCATGTACAAGCATGTATTGGTTGTTGGCGCTGAATGTCTCTCGCGCATAACGGATTATACGGATCGCAACACCTGCATTCTGTTCGGTGACGGGGCCGGCGCTGTCGTGCTTGGCGAAGTGCCGGAAGGCCGCGGATTCCGTTCCTTCGAGCTTGGCGCTGACGGTTCAGGCGGGGAGCTTCTCAAAGTATGCGGCGGCGGCTCCAGAGTTCCTTCGACAGAAGCGAGCATTGCGGAGAAGCAGCATTATATCTATATGGCAGGCAGCGAAGTATTCAAGTTCGCTGTGCGCATTATGGGGAATGCGGCTGAGGAGGCGCTGCGCAAGGCGGGGATTGACAAGGGCGAGATCGACCTGCTTATTCCGCATCAGGCGAATATGCGCATCATTCAATCGGCGCTGAACAAGCTGGAGCTCTCGGCTGACAAATGCATGGTTAACCTGGACAAGTATGGCAATGTGTCTGCGGCGTCCATCCCGATTGCGCTTGCCGAAGCGGTTGAACAGGGGCGTGTCAACGAGGGCGATTGTCTGGTGCTGGTCGGATTCGGCGGCGGCCTTACTTGGGGCGCGTCCGTATTGATTTGGTAATTTCGGCTTAGGAGGTTGAAACGCTATGGGCAAAACAGCATTCGTTTTTCCCGGCCAAGGCGCTCAGGCGGTTGGCATGGGGAAGGATGTTTACGATTCGGTTGAGAAGGCGCGAAGCTTCTTCGAACGCGCGGATGAAGCGCTGGGCTTCAAGCTGAGCGACATTATATTTAACGGACCGGATGAGCAGCTGAAGCAAACCGTTAACACGCAGCCGGCTCTTCTGACAGTCAGCATCGCGCTGCTCGAGCTGTTCAAGGACAGAGGCCTGAAGCCCGATTATGTGGCAGGCCACAGCTTGGGCGAGTACAGTGCGCTAGTCGCAGCTGGCGTCATGAGCTTCGAGGATGCCGTGCGGACGGTCCGCTTGCGGGGACAATTCATGGAGCAGGCCGTACCAAGCGGCCAAGGGGCCATGGCGGCCGTGCTTGGCGCAGAACGTGAAGCCTTGTCATCGCTATGCGCGGCAATTTCAGCAGAGGGAAATGCCGTTGAGCTTGCCAACGTCAATTGTCCCGGCCAGATTGTCGTATCCGGCACAGCGGCAGGCGTAGCAGCGGTTGTGGAGCGCGGCAAGGAAGCCGGAGCGAAGCGGGTCATTCCGCTGGAAGTAAGCGGTCCCTTCCATTCCTCGCTGATGAATCCGGCAGCAGAGCGGCTGGCTGAGGTGCTTGCAGCCATTCCGATGCAGGATGCGTCAGTTCCGGTCATTGCCAATGTTACAGCAGGGCCGGTGAGCGAAGCGGCAGAGATCCGCAATCTGCTGACGGAGCAGGTATATTCTCCTGTGCTATGGGAAGACAGCATAAGCTGGCTGATCCGGCAAGGCGTCGATACCTTTGTCGAAATCGGCTCAGGCAGCGTCCTGACGGGTCTGATCAAGAAGATCGACAGAACGGTCACCGTGCATACCATTAACAGCCTGTCCTCCTTGGAGACTGCAGTCACAGCCTAGTTAAGATAGTGAATCCGGAATCGTACAGCGTTGAAAAGTTGAATGAAATAAGGAGGACTGTATCTTGTTTGCTAACCTTTCAGGAAAAATCGCATTAGTAACCGGCGCCTCTCGCGGCATAGGCCGCGCCATCGCCATTGAGCTGGCGGAGGCGGGTGCTGACGTTGCGATCAACTATGCGGGTGGTGAGGCAGCGGCTGCCGAGACGGCTCAAGCTGTTGAGGCATTAGGACGGCGCGCGCTCATTCTGCAGGCGAATGTAGGCAAGTCTGACGAGTTCGAGGCCATGGTGAAGCAGGTTGTTGAGACGTTCGGGGCTATCGATATTCTGGTTAATAATGCCGGCATTACGCGGGACAATCTAATTATGCGGATGAAGGAAGAGGAATTCGACCAAGTTATTGAGACGAACCTCAAAGGTGTCTTCAACGGCATTAAAGCGGTTACCCGTCAAATGATGAAGCAGCGCTCCGGCAGAATTATCAATATATCTTCAGTCGTGGGCGTGCTGGGCAATCCAGGTCAAGCCAATTATGTCGCTGCCAAAGCAGGTGTGATCGGATTGACTAAAGCCTCCGCCCGCGAGCTGGCATCTCGCAGCATAACGGTTAACTGCGTTGCGCCAGGTTTCATCGAGACCGATATGACCGACAAGCTGCCCGAGGAGATGAAGGAGAAGCTCTCGAAAGACATCCCGCTGGCCAAGCTGGGCGCTCCGGGAGATATCGCCAGTGCGGTCCGTTTCCTCGCATCCGATGCGGCTTCTTACATGACTGGCCAGACGATACACGTGGACGGCGGCATGTACATGTAGCAAACTGCTGCTTCAGTGGAGAACGCTGGGGCAGCCAACAGAGATATGGCAATTTGTCCACAATTCTCGTATAATACCATGGAGGAGGTGAACCGGATGTCCGATGTATTAGATCGTGTTAAACGCATCGTTGTCGACCGCCTTGGCGTTGACGAATCAGAAGTCACAATCGAAGCGTCGTTCAAAGACGACCTCGGCGCTGACTCTCTCGATGTCGTTGAACTAGTCATGGAACTGGAAGATGAGTTCGATATGGAGATCTCTGATGAAGATGCAGAGAAAATTACCAGTGTGGGAGAAGTTGTGAATTACATACAATCTCATACCTAAGTTTAAGAAGAGTCCCGTTCACAAGGCGGGACTTCTCTCCATCTAACGCATTTTTTCAAAATATAAGAAAGTATAAGTTTCTCTATATACTTTGTTTATATTTCCAACGGGAAGAAACCTTGCACCGCCATTAATGACGGCGTCATTCTTTCTTCTTGCATGGTTCCCCTGGAAATGAACAATCGCAGCGCGCGTTTCTAATAGATTAATTGTACGTACCAAATATTGTTGTCCAGCAGAGGTGATTTGGAATGAAACAGAGAGTGGTCGTTACGGGTATGGGGGTCATGACCTCGCTCGGCACCGATTTGGATCAATTTTGGGGTAGCTTGATGGAGGGTAAGTCTGGAGTCTCGCATGTTGAGGCATTCGACGTATCCGAATATCCAACCCAAATTGCAGCAGAGATCAAGAACTTCAATCCAGAAGATTATTTTGACAAAAAAGAAGGACGCCGCATGGACCGCTTCGTTCAATTTGCGGTTGCGGCCAGCCAGAAGGCTGTCAGGGACGCCTCGCTTAATATTGGCGAGAATGCGGATGCTGAGCGTGTCGGCATTATGATCGGCTCCGGCATTGGCGGTCTTGGAACGTGGGAGGACCAGCATAATATTTTGCTGGAGAAGGGTCCCAAGCGCGTTAGTCCGTTCTTTATTCCGATGATGATTGCGAACATGGCATCCGGTCAAGTATCCATTGCAACTGGCGCCAAAGGTCCCAACAGCACAGCGGTTACCGCTTGTGCGACAGGAACGCATTCCATTGGCGACTCATACAAATTGATACAACGCGGAGAAGCTGATGTGATGATCTGCGGCGGCGCCGAGGCGACAATCCGTCCGACAGGTATGGCAGGCTTCTGCTCCATGCGTGCGATGTCCACACGCAATGACGAGCCGACGAAAGCCAGCCGGCCGTTCGATATTGACCGTGACGGCTTTGTAATGGGTGAGGGCGCAGGTGTTCTTGTGCTAGAATCGCTGGAGCATGCATTACAGCGCGGTGCTCGCATCTATGCGGAGATCGCAGGCTACGGCATGAGCGGTGATGCTTATCATATGACGGAGCCTGATCCGGACGGAGCTTCCCGCTGCATGCAGCGCGCTCTGAAGGATGGGGGTCTTGCACCATCGGATATTGATTACATCAATGCACATGGAACGTCCACGCCGGTGGGTGACAAGTCGGAGACGATTGCGATCAAGAAAGCATTGGGCGACCATGCTTATAAAGTTGCCGTCAGTTCGACCAAATCGATGACAGGCCACTTGTTGGGGGCTGCTGGAGGCGTTGAAGCGGTTATTCTCGGGCTGACGCTAGTGAACGGCACCATTCCGCCAACAATCAACTTGGATAATCAGGACCCGGAATGTGATCTTGACTACGTGCCGAACACGCCGCGCAAAGCGGACGTGCGGGTGGCATTGTCCAATTCGTTCGGTTTCGGCGGTCACAACGCTACGATCGTGATGAAGAAATATGAAGCATGATAGTTTCGAGGAGCTGCAGCAGCGTCTGCAGCTTCGATTCCATAAGCCGCGCCTGCTCAAGCAGGCGTTTACACACACTTCTTATGTCAATGAACATAAGCAGAAAGAGCTGGAGCATAACGAGCGGCTGGAATTTCTGGGCGATGCCGTTTTGCAGCTCACCGTTTCGGAGCATTTGTACCGCACTTTTCCGGAGAGGCCGGAGGGGCAGCTGACACGGATGCGGGCTTCCATTGTATGCGAGCCTTCGCTTGCGCGTTTTGCTGACATGCTGGCATTCGGTGCTCATGTGCTGCTGGGCCGCGGTGAGGAGCAGCTGGGAGGAAGGCAGCGTCCTGCATTGCTTGCGGATTTGTTCGAGTCTTTCATTGGTGCGATCTACCTTGATCAAGGCATCGAGGCTGTGCGGACTTTTCTGGCTGCCAATATTTTTCCTCATATCGATATTGACGGCGGGCTGCTTGTGAAGGATTACAAGTCAACGCTGCAGGAGAGGGCGCAGCATGCCGGAATGAGTCCAATCGAGTATCGGATCAAGGAAGAGCGCGGGCCTGCCCATGACCGCGAATTTGTAGTCGAGGTGCACATCGGCGAGCAGAAGTGGGGAATGGGAATAGGCCGTACCAAGAAGGAAGCCGAGCAGCAGGCGGCAGCGGAAGCTTGGCGGCATTTATTTAAACAAGCTTGAGGGCTGTTATCGAAGAATCCTGGGCCACTGTAGTGGGGACCGGGATTTTTTATTGTTTTCTGGCGGTATCATTTCCTGGGCAGTCCGCCTTCTGCTTGAATTCCATACAGCCGGCAATCATAATGGCGATTGGCATGGTCCGGCATGGCCAGGCATGGCCCACGCCTGGCGTTTTTTCGCTATTAGCCCGTTGCAAGGTGGAGCCTATATAATTTACCCAGGAGCGATTCCAACACCAACACCAACACCAACACCAACACCAACACCAACACCAACACCAACACCAACACCAACACCAACACCAACACCAACACCAACACCAACACCAACACCAACACCAACACCAACACCAACACCAACACCAACACCAACACCAACACCAGTGAACATTCCTGCGTATGAGCAGGTTTTTTCTTATTCTGGCCTGCTGAAGAGCCAATGCCTGCTAAAGTGCAGGCATTTTCCTCGAATTGGCCTCTATCGATCAATTATGCTTGAAATTGATGCGCAATAGCAGGTATTCTACCTACTAGAGCTTTTTTAGCTGAAAATTCCTGTACTTTCGCATGATTTTTTCTCTACCTGCCGAGTGATGGATTTTTCTCTAACGGTCATGTGATAGGCTTTTCTTCATATCGTGTGTTGGGCTTTTCTACAGCACGTGCGATGGACTTCTCTGCATGTCGCGTGGTGCATATTTTCTCTGTTCCGTCGTTAGTCGATTTCTTCTCTGCATGTTGTGTGCTTCTTCTTCTCTGTATGTTGTGTGCTGTTTCTTCACTGCATATAGTTTGATGTTTCTTCTCTATATACGAGTACTGTTTTCTTCGATGTCTGTCGGATGGTCAAATTAATCAGGTTTTCGGGGCTGGTCTCGTATGTTTTATTCCGATACACAGTCTGCACGGAGCTGCTTATAGCGACGCAGGCAGCGCCCCCTGAGAGTGAATGTCGAATGATGTCGATTGGTGGATTTCAGCATGTCCTTTTCGGTTAATTATGTTACAATGGTCGGTGAGGTGAAGGCTGAGCTATGTTCCTGAAAAGGATTGAATTAGCAGGATTTAAATCGTTTGCCGACAAGACAGAGCTTGAATTCGTCCGGGGCATAACAGCAGTTGTCGGGCCTAATGGCAGCGGCAAGAGCAATATTAGCGACGGCATCCGCTGGGTGCTGGGTGAACAGAGCGCGAAGAGCTTGCGCGGCGGCAAGATGGAAGATATTATTTTCGCCGGGAGCGATGCTCGTAAAGCGGTCAATTATGGCGAGGTGTCATTAACGCTGGATAACAGCGACAATGCGCTTCCGCTTGAATATAACGAGGTGACGGTAACGCGTCGCGTCCACCGCAGCGGCGACAGTGAATATATGATTAACAAACAGCCGTGCCGGCTTCGAGATATTACGGAATTGTTTATGGATACCGGTATCGGCAAAGAAGCGTATTCTATTATCGGGCAAGGCCGAATCGAAGAGATTCTGAGTACGAGATCTGAGGATCGCCGCGGAATATTCGAGGAAGCTTCCGGTATTGTGAAATATAAATCGCGCAAGCGTGAAGCGCAGAAGAAGCTGGATGACACGGAGCAGAATTTGCTGCGGATTCATGATTTGGTATCTGAGCTTGAGGATCAGGTGGAGCCGCTTCGTGTTCAATCAGAGAAGGCGGTTCATTTCAAGCAATTGAAGGAACAGCTTAAGACGTCTGAAATTTCGATGTATGTACATAACATTGAAACGGTGCATCGTTCATGGAGCGAAGCGAATGAACGGATGTCGAAGCTGCAGGGCGAGCAGCTTGCTCTGTCAACTGTCGTCAGCAAGCATGATGCTTTGCTTGAGAAGGATCGCCAGAAGCTGCGGGATCTGGAGGAAGCGCTCGACCGTCTCCATGAATCGATGCTGCAGTACAGCGAGGATTACGAGAAATGCGAGGGTTATGGCGAGGTTCTCAAGGAGCGCAAGCGCAATTTGGACGGCAACCGCACTCAGCTGGAAGCTTCGATTGAAGCACAGATGCAGCGGATTGCGGCCCTGACCAAGGAAGAAGCGGAGTTCAGGGGGAAAGCGGCAGCTCTTGAGAATGAGCTTGCTGTTCTGCGTCAGCGATTGTTCGCAGAGGAGACGCAGTTAATCGGGAATGCCGCTTCATTATCCGGTGATGCCGAGGAATCGCTGAAGAGCGAGCTGCTGGACATTCTCAGTTCAATGGCTCAGCTGCGCAATGAAATTCGTTATGCCTCCCAGCAGGAGGAGGCATTGCAGCGGAGAATGGAGCGGCTCGGAGATGAGCAGTCCAAGTGGCAGGAGCAGAATGAGAAGCTCACCGCACGCCGCGCGGATCTCAAGCAGCGACTGGAATCAACGCTTGCGGAAATTGCAGCTATTCGAGACCGTTACATTAAAGAGGGCGAACAGCTGCAATCAGGGCAGAAGCTGCTGGAAGAAGCACAGGGGGCTTCGCGCAAGTGGGAGCAGAAGGTAGAGGCGCTCCGTTCACGCCGTGATACGATGAAAGAGATGCAGGATGACCTGGACGGATTTATGCAGGGTGTCCGTGAAGTGCTTAAAGCATCCCGCCGCTCTGCAGGCGGCCTGGAAGGCGTGCATGGTGCTGTAGCGGAGCTTGTCCGTGTGCCGGAGAAGGTGGAGCTTGCCATTGAGACTGCTCTTGGAGGAGCGCTGCAGCATGTTGTTATGCAGGATGAGCGGAGCGCCCGGGCAGCAATCGCATTCCTGAAGCAGCGCCAGCTTGGACGGGCTACCTTCCTTCCGCTTGATGTCATCAGGGGAAGAAGCATTCCAGAGCAGGATAAACGGGTCATTGCGGGAACAGAGGGCTTCGTCGGTGTAGCTGCTGAGCTTGTCTCCTGTGATGCCAAATACAAGTCAATCGTGGACAGTCTGCTCGGAAATGTTATTATTGCCGAAACTTTGGAGCAAGCGAATCGGATTGCGGCGAAATGCTCCTACCGGTTCCGTGTCGTCACGTTGGAGGGCGATGTCGTTAATGCTGGCGGCTCCATGACAGGCGGCAGCATTCAGAAGAAAGGTGCCAATCTTCTGGGAAGGCAGCGCCAGATCGAGCAGTTGGATCAGGAAATTGTCTCGACAGAAGGGCAGCTTGCGAAGCTGCGTGACAAAATCGCTGATTTGCGCAAGGAACAATCGATACGGGGACAGAATGTCGATGAGCTGCGCGGCCAAGGAGAGCAGCGCAGAATCGAGGAGCAGCATCTTCGCGCGGAATTGCAGCAGCTCGATAACGAGAATCGGCATCTGGACGAGCAGCGCCAGCTGTTCGAGACCGATCGTGATGGTCATAAGTCTGAGCGGCAGCAGATCCAGCAGACGGCAGCGGATGCTGAGCGGCGGCTTGCGGAGCTGACGCTTGCCGAAGCCAAGCTTCAGGAAGCGATACGTGTGGCGGAAACTCGGCGCAAGGAAAGCGAGACGGCCAAGGAGCAGATGCAGGGCCAGTTGACGGATCTGAAGATTGCAGTAGCCAAGACCGATCAGGAGAAGCAATCCTTCGAGGATCAAGCGGCGCGGGTGCGCTCTGAGATTGGCCGTGCGAAGCAGGAGCTTGCCGGACTGCGGGATATGTTGACTCGTCAGGAAGAGGATGCCGCGTATCACGCACAAGAGAGCGTCGTCCAGATTCAGCAATTGAATGAGCTGCGGCTGCAGAAGAATAACTGTGCGGAGCAGACGGACATTCAGCGCTCGCAGCGTGCGAGCATGATTCGTGAGCTGGAACAGGGTGAGAGCGAGACGAAGGAGCAGCGTGCTCAGCTTCGCACGGTCGAGGATGGGCTGAGGCAGACGGAAATTGCAGCCAATCGCCTTGATGTCGAACTGGATAATCTGCTGCGGAAGTTGAGCGAGGAATACGAGCTGAGCTTTGAGCTTGCGAAGGAGCGTTATCCCGTCCCTGAGGACGTACAGGCGATGCAAACCGAGGTCCGCGATCTGAAACGGAGCATCTCTGCGCTTGGAGAGGTCAATTTGGGTGCGATTGAGGAATATGAGCGGGTCAAAGAGCGCTATACATTCCTCAATGATCAGAAGAATGACCTTATCGATGCCAAGACGACGCTTTATCAGGTTATCCGCGAGATGGATGAAGAGATGTCCAAGCGATTCCGCACGACGTTCGAGGCGATTCGCGGCCATTTTGTTGTCGTGTTCGCCAAGCTGTTCGGCGGAGGACGAGCGGATCTCATTATGGTGGAGCCCGACCGCGTACTGGAGAGCGGCATAGACATTGTGGCTCAGCCTCCGGGCAAGAAGCTTCAGAATTTGCAGCTTCTCTCGGGTGGGGAGCGGGCGCTGACGGCGATTGCGCTGCTATTCGCGATTTTGCAGGTCAAGCCGGTGCCATTCTGTGTGCTCGATGAGGTTGAGGCGGCGCTCGATGAAGCCAATGTGTCCAGATTTGCGCAATACCTTCGCGAGTTCTCGGAGCTGACACAGTTTATTGTTGTTACGCACCGCAAGGGAACGATGGAGGAAGCGGATGTGCTCTACGGGGTGACAATGGAGGAAGGCGGCGTATCCAAGCTTGTATCCGTCCGGTTGGAGGACGAGGAGCCAGTCTACGCTACATCCTCTTAATGGCCTCAATTATATATGAAACGACATGTTAGCCGGAGCCGGATATTATGTTGTCCGGGCCCGGCTTTTGTGAGTAAAGGGATGGAGTGATAATTATGAGTTTTTTTAAACGGTTGAAGGAGAGTATTTCGCAGAAGACAGAAGCGGTCACGAATATATTCAAGGAGGGTCTGACGAAGACCCGTACAGCTTTCGTCGAGAAGGTTGAGGAGCTGATCACACGCCGCAAGAAGATTGATGAAGCATTCTATGAGGAACTGGAAGAAATATTGATCGGTGCGGATGTCGGCGTTAATACGGTTATGACGCTAATTGACGAGCTGCGCGTTGAGGTGAAGAAGCGCAAGATCGAGGATGCGGCAGAGCTGCAGCCCGTGCTGTCTGAGAAGCTGGTAGGCTTGCTCAAGAGTGACGAACAGTCAGGTCTGCGCATGGCAGATTCAGGAATGACGGTCATTCTGTTCGTCGGCGTGAACGGCGTTGGCAAAACAACGACAATCGGCAAGCTTGCCCACAAGTTCAAGTCGGAGGGCAAAAGCGTTCTGCTTGCAGCGGGCGATACTTTCCGTGCAGGCGCAATTGAGCAGCTGGAGGTATGGGGCCAGCGCGTTGGCGTTGACGTCATCAAGCAGGAGTCCGGTGCTGACCCGGCAGCTGTTATGTACGATGCGGTTAATGCAGCCAAGAATCGTGGCGTGGATGTCCTGTTGTGCGACACTGCGGGCAGATTGCAGAATAAATCGAATCTGATGGATGAGCTGAACAAAATATTCCGCGTTCTGCAGCGGGAGGTTCCGAGTGCGCCACATGAGGTGCTGCTGGTACTGGATGCGACGACAGGGCAGAATGCGCTTAGTCAAGCCAAGCTCTTCGGCGAGAAGAGCGGTGTAACGGGTCTGGTGCTGACGAAGCTGGACGGAACTGCAAAGGGCGGTATCGTCATCGCGATTCGCAACGAGCTGAATCTGCCGGTCAAGCTGGTCGGATTAGGCGAGAAAATGAACGATCTGCAGGAATTCGATTCCGATCAGTTCGTGCACGCGCTGTTCGCCGGACTCATTCAGAAGGCGGAAGAATCCGAAGCCCCGTTGGAAGGCTAGAGTTGAAGCCGCATCAGACACCAGAGCGCTGACAAGGGATTTTACTTGACAGTAGGCTCGTGTCTGCGATATGATAGACGTCGTGGTAAAGGTGTCAAGGTATTTACCTTGACGAAAGGGGTGGCTGCTGATGACCGATCAAGAGACTGACGCCCTGGCGAAGACCAATCGAATCAATATGCTGTTTGATTTTTACGAGCTGCTGCTTACTGAGAAGCAGCAGACTTTTCTTAAATATTATTTTCACGATGATTATACGCTGAGCGAGATCGCTACAGAGTTCGATATAAGCAGACAAGCTGTGTATGAACATATTAAGCGGGCTGAATCAGCATTGGAGGATTACGAAAGCAAGCTCGGGCTGCTCGTCAAGCATGAGGCTGCAGGGCAGTGGCTGGAGAAGCTGGCCAGCTGCGCTGACGAATTAGCAGGCGATGAGACGCTCCGGTTGCAATTGCTCCAGATTGTTGAAGGCTTGCGCGAAACCGAACGAAATTAATGCGTGCCGGTGATCGTTACATATTGACGGAAAGCACGAAAGATGTTCGCGATAGATGGAACCATGGAGTTAAACTTTTGATTACTTGAGGGAGGTGACGGTCATGGCGTTCGAAGGATTGGCAAGCAGGCTGCAGAATGTTTTCGGCAAGCTGCGCGGCAAGGGCAAAGTGTCGGAGGAAGATGTAAACGAGGCAATGCGCGAGGTGCGGCTTGCGCTGCTTGAAGCCGACGTTAACTTTAAGGTGGTAAAGGATTTTATCGCCAAGGTGAAGGATCGTGCAATCGGCCAAGAAGTGATGAAGAGCTTCACGCCTGGCATGGTCGTCGTCGATATCGTTAATAAAGAATTGACAGAGCTGATGGGCGGCACGAACAGCAAGCTGGCCAAGGCCAATAAGCCGCCGACAGTGATTCTGATGGCCGGTCTTCAGGGTGCGGGTAAAACAACCTCTTCCGGAAAGCTCGCCAAGCTGCTGCTCAAAGAAAAGCACAGGCCTCTCCTTATCGCTGGCGATATCTATCGTCCTGCTGCTATCAAGCAGCTGCAGGTGCTGGGGGAACAGATCGGCGTTCCGGTATTTACGCTGGGCGATCAGACCTCGCCGGTAGAAATTGCCCGTGCTGGCCTCCAGCATGCCAAGGACAATAATCACGATTATGTCATTATTGATACCGCCGGCCGTCTTCATATCGACGAAGCGCTGATGGAAGAGCTGCATCAGATTCATTCCATCACGAAGCCGGATGAAGTGCTTCTCGTTATTGATGCCATGACAGGCCAAGAGGCTGTCAACGTGGCACAAAGCTTCCACAGCCAGCTTGAGCTGACAGGGGTCGTTCTGACGAAGCTCGATGGCGATACAAGAGGCGGAGCTGCGCTATCGGTTAAGGCAGTAACGGGATGCCCGATCAAATTCGCTGCGACAGGCGAGAAGATCGAGCCGCTGGAGCCTTTCTATCCTGACCGGATGGCTTCACGTATTCTTGGCATGGGCGACATGCTGTCTCTGATTGAGAAGGCGCAGTCCAGCATTGACGCAGAGAAAGCGGCTGAGATGGAGCGCAAGATGCGTACGGCTGAATTCACGTTCGAGGATTTCCTGGAACAGATGGAACAGGTGCGCAAGCTTGGGCCGCTGGATCAATTGTTCGACATGCTGCCTGGTATGGGCAAAATGAAGGATATGAAGAACGTCAAGGTGGATGAGAAGCAGATCGGCCGCGTCGAAGCGATTGTGAAATCGATGACGAAGGAAGAGAAGCAGAAGCCTGAGATTATGAACCACAGCCGCCGTAAGCGAATTGCGACAGGCAGCGGCACAACGGTAGCCGATGTGAACCGCCTCATTAAGCAGTTTGATGATATGCGCAAAATGATGAAGCAGTTCTCGTCCATGATGGGTCCGAAAGGTCCCAAGGGCGGACTGAAAGGG
Source organism: Paenibacillus oenotherae (assembly GCF_019443105.1). Classification (GTDB taxonomy): domain Bacteria; phylum Bacillota; class Bacilli; order Paenibacillales; family Paenibacillaceae; genus Paenibacillus_Z; species Paenibacillus_Z oenotherae. Next base: position 232,360 of record NZ_JAHZIJ010000001.1, on the reverse strand, counting down.
CTTAAAGGCATGATGGGCAAGAAATTCCCGTTCTAGGACGGCATTGTTTATTCTTTCAAGGAGGTGAATGACATGGCAGTACGTATTCGTTTGAAACGGATTGGTGCGCACAAAGCGCCTTTCTATCGCGTTGTAGTATCCGATTCCCGTTCCCCGCGTGACGGTCGATTCATTGAAGAGATCGGCACTTACAATCCGGTTGCACAACCGGCTCAAGTAAGCATTGACGAGGAAAAAGCGTTGAAATGGCTTCAAAATGGTGCACAAGCTTCTGATACTGTGCGCAACCTGCTTTCCAAAGCTGGCGTTTTGAAAAAATTCCATGAGCTTAAAGTTCAGAAATAACTGCTCTTTAGCGGAGGCCTAGACGATGAAAGATTTGATTCTTGTCATAGCGAAGGCTTTAGTGGATTACCCGGAAGACGTGCGAGTCGACGTGAAGGAAGACGATCGCGGCACCGTCTATATGCTGTCGGTCAATTCGGCCGATATCGGCAAGGTGATTGGCAAGCAAGGACGGATCGCTAAAGCGTTGCGGACGGTCGTCTCATCGGCGGCTGTCAAATCGCAAAAGCGCGTCATGGTCGATATTATTTCGTAGCGATCGTACATCGAAGCAGGGTTAGGATGATATGTCCTAGCCCTTTTTCGATGGAAATTACGAAAGAAGGTGAAGGGAATAGCGATGGAGACAGAATGGCTGACAGTCGGCAAAATAGTCAATACACACGGCATTCGCGGGGAAATTAAAGTGGTGTCGCAAACGGATTTTCCCGAAGAGCGCTTTGCTCAAGGAAATAAGCTGGTTATAGAGAATCCGGAGACAGCGCAGCGGATTCCGGTCGTTGTGAACGGAGCCAGACTGCATAAAAATATGTATATCGTAAAGATTAAGGATCTTGATGATATTAACATAGCGGAGAAGTATAAAGGCTGGAATCTGAAAGTGTCCAAGGATGATCTCGGCGAGCTGGATGAAGGCGAATACTATCACTACGAGATCATCGGCTGCAAGGTTTTCACGGAAGAGGGAGAAGAGCTGGGCGCCATTACGGAAATCCTTGTTCCCGGAGCCAACGACGTGTGGGTTATCCAGCAGCCTAAAGGCAAGCAGCTGCTTGTTCCTGTCATTGATGAGGTTGTGCTTGATGTCGATGTTGAAGCGAAGAAGGTTATTGTGCGGTTGATGGAAGGATTGGTCTAGCAGCATGAGAATTGATGTACTGACCTTGTTCCCCGAAATGCTGGAGGGCGTATTCGGAGCCAGCATTCTCGGCAAGGCGAGAGATAAAGGGATCGTAAGCCTGAATGCGGTTAACTTTCGCGATTATGCGAACAATAAACATAATACGGTAGATGACTATCCTTACGGCGGCGGAGGAGGGATGGTGCTCAAGCCTGAGCCTCTCTTCGCAGCGGTAGAGGATACGATTACCGAGGGCGGAAGGCCGCCGCGGGTCATTCTGATGTGTCCGCAGGGAGAATCCTTCACACAGCGAAAAGCAGAGGAGCTGGCCAAAGAGGAGCATCTGATCTTTGTGTGCGGTCATTATGAGGGTTATGATGAACGCATTCGCGAGCATCTGGTCACGGATGAACTGTCGATTGGCGATTATGTGCTGACCGGCGGGGAGCTTCCGGCGATGGTTGTAGTGGACAGCGTGGTGCGGCTGCTGCCGGGCGTTCTGGGCAATGAGAATTCCGCTGTGACGGATTCTTTCAGCACAGGGCTGTTGGAATACCCGCATTATACGAGACCGGCTGTGTTCCGCGATTGGGAGGTGCCTGAGGTGCTGCTGTCAGGACATCATGCCAATGTTGAAGCATGGCGAAGGGAACAATCGCTTCAGCGCACGCTGCAGCGGAGACCGGAGCTGCTGGAGACGGCTGAGCTGACCGCCAAGGAGCGGATATGGCTTAGCAAGCTCAAGGAGCAGGGCGGAATGGGCAACCAGCCAGCCAAAAAGCAAGGCTCCACAGACTAATAAAGCGGGATGTGGCAGGAAATCAGTCAGCCAAAGAGCAAGGCTCTACAGACTAATAAAGCGGAATATCGCAGGAAAGCATGGCGCCGAGGCGGCTTATAGGGTGCGGAGTGCGTTGGAGCGGGTTTGCTCTAGCGGTTGACGGGCTGCCGAGATTAGCAAGTTAGCAGGCGGCTGAAAATAGGCTGTTGTTTTATGGATATAGATGTGGTAGAATTGCTGGTGTTGCATTTGAATAGTCGGGCGGTCCGCTATGAGGCTATGATACCGGTTTATTGGACAACCGGTGAGCACATAAGAACGTCTGTGGTGGAAGGAGTGAATTGATCATGAATCTTTTACAAACGATTGCTCAAGAACAGTTGCGGACAGATCTTCCCAACTTTCGTCCTGGTGACACGTTGAAAGTACACGTTAAAGTTATCGAGGGCACTCGCGAGCGGATCCAGCTTTTCGAAGGCGTTGTTATTAAACGTCGCGGCGGCGGAATCAGCGAAACGTTCACGGTTCGTAAAATTTCGTACGGTGTTGGTGTGGAGAGAACTTTCCCATTCAACTCGCCGAAAATCGAGAAGATTGAAGTAGCTCGTCGTGGTAAAGTTCGCCGCGCGAAACTGTACTACCTGCGTAGCCTTCGCGGTAAAGCTGCGAGAATTAAAGAAATTCGCTAATGAACGACAAGAAGGGGCTTGCACAAACAAGTCCCTTTTCGTTTTTTTAAAACACTTTATACTTGCCATTGAAGAGGGTGAATTTATGGATCAACAGCAACGGCCGAATGAAGAAGCTAACGAATTGGAGAAAGGGCATGAAGACAACAGTGCCCATGAAGCAAATGGATCGCGCTCTGAAGCGGTTGCTGAAGGGACTCCCTCTGGCGGCGGCCGGGCACAGAAGGAAATTTTCGAATGGGTGAAGGCGCTGGCGATTGCCGCACTGCTGGTCATCGTTATTCGTTATTTCCTGTTCGCGCCGTTTATTGTTGACGGACCGTCCATGGAGACTAATTTCTATACCGGTGAGAGGATTATCGTAAACAAGCTGATCTATGATATTCGCGAGCCTAAGCGCGGGGAAGTGCTTGTGTTCCACGTTCCGGATCAAGGCCGTGACTTCATCAAGCGTGTCATTGGTGTTCCTGGCGATAAAGTAAAGTATGAGGGCGACAACTTATATATTAATGGGAAAAAGGTTGAAGAACCCTATTTGAAGGAATCTCTTGATGCGGCTAAAGCCAAAGGCGAGATCTTCAATACTGAAGCTAATTTCCCCAATGAGAAGGTGCAAAGCGACACGGTGCCGGAGGGCACGGTGCTGGCATTCGGTGACAACCGTCGGAACAGCCAGGACAGCCGGGCAATCGGCTTTATTTCCATGGATGAGATTGTTGGACGGGCGGATGTTGTTTTTTGGCCGCTGAAGGATATTACGTTTGTTAAACATGAATGAGGTGACAGCATGACGATCCAGTGGTTTCCCGGTCATATGACACGGGCGCGGCGGCAAATTCAAGACAAGCTGAAGCTCATCGACATCGTCATTGAGCTGCTCGACGCCCGTGTGCCGATTTCGAGCCGGAACCCGATGATTGACGAGATTCTGCGGGACAAGCCGCGACTCATCGTGCTCAACAAATCGGATTTGGCTGACAGCCGCACAACAGAGCAATGGATTGCCGCTTTTGCCGAGCAAGGACATGCTTGTATCGCTGTTGATTCATCGACAGGCACGCGGGTGAACGAGATTCCGGTGCGTGCCAGAGCCATTCTGCATGCGATGATTGAGCGCCAGATTGCAAAAGGAATCAAGCCGAGAGCAGTCAGAGGACTGATCGTGGGCATACCGAATGTCGGCAAATCAACGCTGATTAACCGGCTCGCAGGCCGCAATATCGCAGCAACCGGCGACCGTCCGGGTGTTACGAAGGGGCAGCAATGGATCAAGGTCGGCACAGAGATGGAGCTGCTGGACACGCCGGGTATTCTGTGGCCGAAGTTCGAAGACCAGATAGTCGGCTATCGGCTGGCAATGACAGGCGCCATTCGCGAGCAAGTGCTGAACGTGGAGGATATCGCCTTCTTCGCAGTCAAGGTGCTGGTCAAGCGCTACTGGCCGACTATTGCGGAGCGGTTCGGTGTTGAAACTCCGCCTAAGGATATTGAGGATGCGGATGAAATTGTGCGTGTCATGGAGGATATCGGCCGCAAGCGGGGATGTCTGATTAGCGGTGGTCGAGTCGATCTGGAGAAGACATCAGGCATTATTCTTCGCGAGCTGCGTGCAGGCAAGCTTGGCCGGATCTCATTGGAAGGGCCGGATGATCTGTAATTCAATAATGACCCGTAAGATGGACATGTTCAGTCGTGGCCTCTTGCGGGTCATTTTTTTTTATCCTCTATGGCTGGAGCTGCCGCGCGAGGTGTTTTCGCTGCATGACGGCGGTCGGTCGATCATACGAGGGAATTGCGAGCTGCATTTTGCTGCAAGGTTCGACATTTTTTATTGCGGCGCGGTGCGCAGAGAGTTAAGCTATAGATTATAGAGATAGCTAGGGGAGAATGGAGGCAGGGACATGCTGGAATTTGAAAGGCCTTTATGGGAACAGGGGTATGGCGCTGTTGCAGGGATTGATGAGGTAGGCCGCGGATGCTTGTTCGGAGATGTAGTAGCTGCCGCAGTTATTTTGCCGCATGGGATTGTCATTGATGGTGTAGATGATTCGAAGAAAATTTCCGAGAAGAAACGGGAGCAGCTCTACGAGCGGATTACTTCTTATGCGGAAGCGTGGTCTGTGGCTCGGGTGGATGCGGCGACAATTGATAGAATTAATATTAAGCAGGCGGCCAGGCTGGCGATGAAGCTCGCGGTGGAATCGTTGTCGGTGCAGCCGGATTATTTGCTGATTGATGCGGAGAAGATTGATTGTGACATTCCTCAACTGGCGATTATTAAGGGCGATGCCAGAAGCCAATCGATCGCGGCTGCGTCGATACTGGCCAAGGTCACGCGGGATCGGCTGTGCGCGGACGAGTGGGATGCGCTGTATCCTGCATACGGCATTGCCATACATAAAGGTTATGCAACGAAGCATCATCGGGAGAAGCTGTTGGAATTTGGTCCGAGCCCTTTTCATCGCCAAACGTTTCTGGGCAAGCTGTTCGCAGATAAGCAGATGATGTTCTAGCTTTGAAAATGGGCGGGGAGTTCGCTGAAGCAGCAGATCATAGGGACGGCTGGTGGATATGGCGGGGGTGGTTATCGCCAGCTATCAGCGGTCTTATTTATTATTTGCCGGATTTTGCAGGTTCACTAGTGCTGCTGTGACGCCGATAATGATAGTAGAGGCTGTAGAAATGCCAAGCTGGACGGAAGGGGAGCGATTATTTGTGAATATCGGACAATTGATGGGCGGGCTGCTAGGCGATGTTCAACCGCTCGACAGTAAGGCGCTTGAGCTAAAGGTCGGCCAAATTGTGCGCGGTGTATTTGTTCAAATGATGGACAATCAAGAAGCGCTCGTACAAATAAATGGCATTCAGGTTCGTGCCAAGCTGGAGACGCCTCTTCAGCCAGGTCAATCGACTCTGCTGCAGGTGCAGCCGCAATCGACGGCAGGAACGCTTGTGCTGAAGACTGTTGAAGGGCAGGCTGCCCTGATGCCGGAAGAGAGTCTGAAGGATCTTGCCAAGGCGCTCGGCCTGCCGGAGCAAAAGTGGGCGCTTGATCTCGTTAGCGATCTTCGCCGCGATGGAATGACGGCTTTGACGCGGGAGACTGCGCGTCAATTTCAGGGGGCCGCAGCCGCGATGCCGCAGGGCGAGGACCCGCAGACGTGGATGCAGGCTGCATCGCTCGCTCATAAGCGGGGCCTGCCGATGACAGGCGCGACGGTAGGCGCGCTTCATCAGGCGCTCTATGGAGCGCCAGCGCATGCGCTGCTGGAGGCGCTGGAGCAGGGGCTTGCCGCTTGGAGCGGCTCGTCCGCCGGGGCCGGGGCGGAGAAGGCCGCGCCGCAGCCGACTGCTGCGCAAGCGGCGGCAGCGAAGCTGCAAGCGCTGCTGGCCGAAGGCGCAGCGCTTATGCGCGCAGCGGCGGGCGGGGCGCAGCCGCCCGCCGCTGCGGGTGGCGCCGCCCCCGGCGGCGCAGTGCCTGCGGCAGGCGGCGAAGCCGCCGCAGGCATGCCGGGCGCTCCGCGCCCGGACGCAGGCGCGGCAGGCAATGCCGCCGCTCCTGCTGCGCCGGCAGCGGCTGGCGCCGGCACGGCAGGCGGCGCAGCCGCGGGCAGCGCGGCACAGCCCGCGCAGGCGGCCGCGGCTAGCGGCGCCGCTAGTGCGTCTGCGGCGCAGAGCAGCGCTGCCGCCGCAGGCGCAAGCGGCAGTCCCCAAGCCGCCGTAGGCAGCAGCAGCCCCCAAACCGCCGCAGCAGCCACAAGCGGCGGCCCTCAAGCTGCGCAGCAGAGCAGCGCATCCAACTGGCTGGGCCAGTTGATCAAATGGCTTGGCGTAGACCATGAACGGGGGCTGGCGGCATCCACAATCGGTCATGCACAGCATGCGGGGGAACCGCTTGAAGGATCCCATAACGGCCTGGCTGAGCAGCCTGCTGGCAAGCAGCCTGCTGCTCGTTCGTTGGACGGGCAGCCCCCGATTCTTCAACAAGAGAAGGGGGTGGTTGGTCCGCAAGGTGAGCGAACGGGCCACATCGCTGGGACGGCTTCGCTTCCTCCCGTTACGCCTGAAGGGGTATCACAGGATGCAGCGAAGCCAACATCTGCGGATTCGCTGAAGAGTGTGCTGATGACACTGGCTTCCGGAGATGATGTTCCTCCCGCGCTTAGGGATACAGCGCAGCAGCTGGTACAACAAATTACAGGCCAGCAGCTGCTCTTGTCACAGGAGCGAACGGGATCTCCTTTCACCCATTTAACGATGTTCATCCCGCTGCAAGGTTCGGAACACGGTCAAACGGCTTCCGTTCATATACAGACTCGCCGGGGCCGAAAGGGAGAACTGGATGCACACAACTGCAGGCTGCTGTTCGATCTCCGTATGAAATCGTTAGGAGACACAGTAGTAGATGTACATGTTGTCGACAAAATCGTCAGCCTCAACCTATGGAATGATCATCCTGCAATTGGAACGCTGCTTGAATCTTCGCGGGGAGAAGTAACGGAGGCGCTGAACAGGGCAGGATACCAACTGTTGACGCTTCGTTCCACGCCAATGCCGAACCGGACGCCGGACCCTGCCGATGCTCGCGAGCCCAAATCATCCTTGCAGACTCCTGCTGCCGCAGAGTGGTCCTCCAAGCCTTATAAAGGAGTGGACTTCCGAGCATGACCGACAATAGCCGTAAAGTCCGCAAAGTATCGCAACAATCAACAGATGAACAGCAGCTGTCTTCGCTCAAAAAAGCAGTTGCTCTCAAGTACGAGCCCGGTGACCGGGTCGCTCCCGTAGTCGTGGCCAAGGGACGCGGCAAAATGGCAGAGGCCATATTGGATAAAGCGGCGGAGAACGGGGTGCCGATCCAGCAGGACGCTTCATTGGTCGAGGTATTGTCAAAGCTGGATATCGATCAGGAAATTCCACCAGAGCTGTATGCGCTCGTTGCGGAGATTCTGTCATTCGTCTACCGATCAGACCAGCGGGCAGGAGGATGGCCTAAGTGAGCGCACGACATCCTGGAGGCGGCTTCAATGCATCCAATGAATCGAATACCAACATATCCAACGTGTCCAATGTATCCAATGTATCCAATGTATCCAATGTGTCCAATGTGTCCGATGTATCCAATGTTTCCATTGCATCCAACGTATCCAATGTATCCGATGTATCCAATGTGTCCAATGTGTCCAATGTTTCCATTGCATCCAACGTATCCAACGATCGCAGAGGGCAACTGCTGTCACAGTCGCCTTCCAAGTCTAGTAATTCCGATCGTAGACATTCCTTGGGCAGGCTTGGCGAAGAGGCGGCCGTGGAACGTCTTGTGTCGGAGGGATTTGCGATCCTGCATCGCAATTGGCGCTGTCGTTCCGGTGAACTTGATATCGTGGCCAGCTTTGATGGAGTTACCGTTTTTATCGAGGTTAGAACCCGGTCAACGGGAGGGAAATTCGGAACAGCAGCAGAATCTGTAGATCCGCGCAAACAGCAGCAGGTTAGAACGACCGCAGAAGTTTATATGCTGGCTCATAAATTGCGAAATACCGCGATTCGCTTTGATGTTATAGCTATAACTGTGGAACGCCATTCGCAGCGAATTATAGATGTGAATCATATAGAAGGGGCATTCTAATGACGCTCACTGCCTGATTGCTGTGATTGAACATATTGGAATGTTGAGCAGATGAGGATAGTAGCTGGGTGGTCACTTCGGCTCTTCACACATTTACAATATCCCTGCCTAGGATGCGACTTCACTAACGTCAAAATACTTGCAAAAACGCAGTTTTATTATTCGATTTAGCTTGTTTAAGATGAAATACCTGCCAATAAGCAGGAATTTCAACCATATTTATCATCGCGGCCCATTTCGCTTCATATTCCTGCCTAATTGCAGGCATTCGTCCAGAAATGGCTTTTTCTAATGGAATTCCTGCGCTTACGCATGAATTCTTCTCTGACCTGTCGAGATGAAGTCAAGCGCTGCTTTCGTTAGTGGAGCGTGTTCTTGAGTGCTGCTTTCATGTCACCATTGCGGAGGATTCGTTCAAATTATGTGTTCCTTCCGGAATGCGAATGATAGCAAAAAAGCATCCGGTGCCACTTTTAACTGTGGTTTTGGATGCTTTTTCCTTTTACTTGTGAGTCGGGACTTCAATTCGTCTTCGTCATCTTTAGTCTTTCGGCATTCATTATTCATCAATCGTCTATCGATATTTACATTCGTCTTTCGGTATTCGTCCCTCGTCACCCATTATTCATTCCTAATTCCTAGTCATTCATCTTTCATCATTCATCATCGTCATTCATCATCGTCATTTATCATCGTCACACATCATTCATCATTCATCATTCGTAACTCACCATTCATCTTTCATGCATTCATCATTGTCAGCATACTACATCTTTATTTGACGAACATCCACTCTTTCCCATGCAGCGCCAACAGCGAGCCCGCAATAATCGACAATCAATAGGCTCGCAAATATTGCGGTGGCGGCGTTCCTTCTTTGCTGACAGCTTGAATTGCGTGAAGAGCCCAGTAAGGGTCGCGCAGCATTCCGCGCGCCACGCCGATAAGATCCGCATCCCCATTGGCGATTGTCGCCTCGGCCAGTTTGGGATCATCCAGATTGCCGACGGCAATGACCGGCACCTCTAGCGCTTGCTTGATAGCGCGGGCCATAGGCACTTGATAGCCAGGGTAATTGCCGGGCTTTCTTGCGCCCGCAGGGCCTTCTCCGCCGCTGGATACATGGAAAATATCAACACCAGCGTCCTTATAGCGCTTGCTGATCGCAATGCTGTGTTCGAGATCATATCCGCCGTCCATATACTCCACGGCCGAAATCCTCATAATAAGCGGCATCCCTTGGGGCAGGACGCTCTTAACGGCCTGGATGACTTCGACTCCGAATTTGGCAAGATCCTTGCCGTATTCATCGTCTCTATTGTTGATCGACGGAGAATGGAACTGATGAATCAAGTATCCGTGTGCCCCATGCAGCTCAATCGTATCAACACCCGCTTCAACGGCTCTCCTTGCTGCCTCCTTGAATTTCACCACCATGCTCCGCACTTCCTCTGTCGTGAGCGCACGTGGCTTCTTATAGTCGGCGCTTACCGGAATATCCGAGGGGCCGACTGGTTCTGGCGCATCTTCTGCCTTTCGTCCGGCATGTGCAATTTGGATGGCAACCTTGGCGCCGTATTTATGTGATTCATCAATGATCCGCTTGAAGGCCGGAATTTGCTCATCAGACCATAAGCCCAGATCCCGATCCGAGATGCGGCCATCAGGCTCTACGTCCGTCATTTCGATAATGATCAGTCCGGTTCCGCCCACTGCGCGGGATACATAATGGACAAAATGCCAGTCAGTCGGCGTGCCGTCATGGGCTTCAACAGAGTATTGGCACATTGGCGGCATAACTATTCTATTTTTTAGTTCAAGGTTGCTTATCGTGATAGGGGAATACAAATGATCGGTCATATGGAATCTCCTTTATTTTTTATAGTATCTTTATTTTATTGTATTGTAACTGTATTGGCCGAAAGATGCTACACAAAATTTCTGAAAATTATATTTAGCCGCCATTACCGCCGCTTCTGACAGGCGAAAGCTTGCCAGTCTTATCGCGCATCTAGTGTCTGCAGCTGACGATCCAAGCTGCGATAGCTGACCGCTTCGGCAACATGCTCAGCTTCAATGGATCCGCTGCCTTCAATATCGGCAATGGTCCGAGCCAGCTTCAATATGCGGTCATGAGCCCGCAAGCTGATGCCAAGCGAATCAAACACGGCACGAAGCAGCTTGTCAGCTTCTTTCGATAAGGAGACTGCTCTTCGCAGAGAGTGGCCAGCCAGTTCGGCAAGCGGGCGGCCTCCTCCGCGGGGCTGCTCTTGAAGTCGCTCCTGCTGGCGGTTATAGGCGCAATGTACAATTTGCCGCATTTCCTCCGATGTCATTCCGGGCTTCAAGCGCTCCGGTGCTTGCGGCCTGGACACCTCGATGTGCATGTCGATTCGATCCAGCAATGGACCGGATATTTTCGCTCTGTAGCGGGCGATAGCACCGCTGCTGCATTGGCAGCGCTGCTCCTCAGTCTCATGTGTGTGGAACCCGCAAGGGCATGGATTCATTGAGGTCGCAAGCAAAAATTGGGATGGGAACCGGAACACAGCTCTTGATCTGGCAATTGTTACTTCACGGTCTTCCAGCGGCTGTCTGAGCACTTCAAGCGAGCTCCTTGAGAACTCCGGCAATTCATCGAGAAAGAGAACGCCATGATGCGCCAAAGTAACCTCTCCGGGTCGTGGAATGGAGCCGCCCCCAACAAGACCGGCTGCCGAAATGGTGTGATGCGGCGCACGGAAGGGACGCTCGCGCATCAGGGAGGGGAACCCGCCTGGCAGCTTCCCGGCTGCACTATAAATTTTCGTTACTTGCAGCGCTTCCCGCTCATCCAGAGGAGGCATGATGCCCGGCAATCTCCGTACAAGCATCGTTTTCCCGGTTCCAGGCGGTCCGGTGAACAGTACGTTATGCCGGCCTGCGGCCGCAATGAGCAGCGCCCGCTTTGCATGATGCTGGCCGAGCACATCGCCGTAATCGCCTCCTGTATGGACTGCCCTCTCATAGACGCTATCGCTGTTCTTAGCATGACTATTGAAGCGGAAATGATCCCATCTGCCATTATTGCATTCTGCCAGCTCCTGCAAATGCGAGATCGCATATAACTCCAGACCATGGATAAAGGAGGCTTCAAGCGCGTTTCCGACAGGGACAAGAACCCGTGTGAACCCGTTATGCTTGGCTTGTTCCACCATCGCCAGCACACCGGAGACGGCCCTTATTTCTCCATTCAATGCCAACTCGCCCAGAATGAGCGTATTGTTGAAGGGCTCGTAGCCGAGCTGTCCGCTGGCTGTCAGAATGCCGACTGCGATAGCCAGATCGAAGGCGGTTCCTTCTTTTCGCAGATCAGCGGGAGCGAGATTAACTGTAATGCGCTGCAGCGGAAAGGTGAATCCGCAGTTTTTGACTGCGGCCCTGACCCGGTCAATAGATTCACGTACCGCAGGGTCTGGCAGCCCTACTACATTGACCAGAGGAAGCCCGTTGCACAAATCGACTTCAACCGCAATTAACCGTCCTTCTACTCCGTAAACACTTCCGCTCCAAACATTTCTGTACATAACAAAACACACCTCCGCCATTATCGGCTGAAGGTGCTTCCTCACAGATCCGTATCCACTTATCTTCTCCACTGATCATAGTACAGACGGGGAAGTGCTGTCAATGTCCAGCACAATTTCCACTTTCATTTTGCCGGCTTCGGCAATCTCTCCAATCGAGCTTTTTCGTCAAAATTTGCCTCATAGCGGGATCGGCCGCAATATAAATCCGGCAATTGGCTATACTACACTTTGGCTGGTACTATCTCTATGGAACAGGCTGCTCCTATAGGTCAAATTAAGCGATCAATTGACAGGATTCCATCTCAATATGAGATGAAACTGATATCAAAAATGATGGGTTTAATCTAGTGAAAAAATAAGGAAAGGCAAGAGGAAACGTGTTACAATGAGTAAGGTTTTGTGTACATACGTAGGATATGACTGCGGACAGGAGGAATATCGTCAATGAATATCCATGAGTATCAGGGTAAAGAAGTGCTGAAGCAATACGGGGTTGTCGTCCCTGAAGGTAAAGTGGCATTTTCTGTCGACGAAGCGGTGGAGGCTGCCAAAGCTCTAGGAACACCGGTTGTCGTTGTGAAAGCGCAAATCCATGCAGGTGGCCGCGGTAAAGCAGGCGGCGTTAAAGTTGCCAAAGGCTTGGACGAGGTTCGTACCTATGCCAGCGAAATTTTGGGCAAGGTGCTCGTTACGCACCAAACAGGGCCGGAAGGCAAAGAAGTGAAGCGTCTGCTCATCGAGCAGGGCTGCGACATTAAGAAAGAGTACTATGTAGGTGTCGTTGTTGACCGCGGTACAGGACGTATCGTAATGATGGCATCCGAAGAGGGCGGTACAGAGATCGAAGAGGTCGCTGCTCACTCGCCTGAGAAAATTTTCAAAGAGGTCGTTGATCCGGCTGTTGGCCTGCAGGTGTTCCAAGCCCGCAAACTGGCTTATGCCATCAATATCCCGAATGAGCTGGTAGGCAAAGCGGCTAAGTTTATGCTGGCCCTGTACCGTGCATTTGAGGAGAAAGACTGCTCCATTGCGGAGATTAACCCGCTTGTCGTTACTGGTGACGGCAACGTAATGGCGCTTGACGCCAAGCTGAATTTCGATTCCAACGCGCTCTACCGTCATAAGGATATTCTGGAGCTGCGCGATCTGGAAGAGGAAGATGAGAAGGAAATCGAAGCGTCCAAATTCGACCTGAGCTATATCGCGCTGGACGGCAATATCGGCTGTATGGTTAACGGCGCGGGTCTTGCAATGGCGACGATGGACATTATCAAATATTACGGCGGCGACCCTGCCAACTTCCTCGATGTTGGGGGCGGTGCGACGACGGAGAAAGTAACGGAAGCCTTCAAAATCATTCTCTCTGACGAGAAAGTAAAAGGCATTTTCGTTAACATTTTCGGCGGCATCATGAAGTGCGATGTCATCGCGAATGGTGTTGTGGAAGCAGCTAAGCAAATCGGTCTGGACCGTCCGCTTGTCGTTCGTCTGGAAGGTACCAACGTTGAGCTTGGCAAAAAGATTTTGAACGAATCGGGACTGAACATCGTGGCCGCAGACTCCATGGCCGATGGTGCGCAGAAGATCGTCGCGCTTGTGAAGTAAGGACAGAAGGTTCGCGCTTAGCGGCATACGAATTCATATAGGGGATGTGAGTTTCGATGAGCATTTTGGTAGGCAAAGATACAAAAGTGATCACCCAGGGCATTACCGGCGCTACAGGGTTGTTTCATGCGAAAGGCGCCCTCGATTACGGCACGCAAATGGTCGGCGGCGTAACGCCGGGCAAAGGCGGCACGAACGTGGACATCACGCTGGAGAACGGTTCAACCGTTTCGCTACCGGTATTCAATACGGTGGTGGAAGCTGTTAAAGCAACCGGTGCTACAGCTTCTGTTATTTATGTACCGCCGGCTTTCGCAGCAGATTCCATCATGGAAGCTGTCGATGCGGAGCTTGACCTTGTCATCTGTATTACAGAAGGCATTCCGGTTCTGGACATGGTTAAAGTTAGCCGTTACATGGAAGGCCGCAAAACACGCCTGATCGGACCTAACTGTCCGGGCGTTATTACACCTGGCGAGTGCAAGATCGGAATTATGCCAGGCTATATCCATACCAAGGGACATGTGGGCGTTGTTTCCCGCAGCGGTACGCTTACTTACGAAGCGGTTCACCAATTAACAACTCGCGGCATCGGACAATCCTCCGCAGTCGGTATTGGCGGCGACCCTGTTAAAGGCTCGGAATTCATCGATATTCTGAATCTGTTCAATGAAGATCCGGACACTTATGCGGTCATTATGATCGGTGAGATTGGCGGTTCTGCAGAGGAAGAAGCGGCTGAATGGGTGAAAGCCAATATGACGAAGCCGGTTGTAGGCTTCATTGGCGGCGCAACAGCGCCAGAAGGCAAACGTATGGGACATGCTGGCGCAATTATCTCTGGCGGTAAAGGTACAGCTGCTGAGAAGATCGCTACGCTTGAAGCTTGCGGCATTAAAGTGGCTCCTACTCCATCGGATATGGGCTCAACGCTTGTAACCGTTCTGGAAGAGAAAGGCTTGCTCGAAAAGTGTAAAACGCACTAGGCGAACTCGCTTAGAGAGTAGAGTGCTGCACATGACTCTACTATTATATATAGCTGAAACAGAAGGTAAGCAACCTTCCGGAAGACCCGTTATATGGGCTTCGGAAGGTTGCTTTTTTTTATTAATATTAAGGTGCGGCTTGCATTCTGAATCACGCTCAAGCACAATAGGGTAAGAATGTACGCCGTCCTATGAAGGGACGGAGCATCCGTGACAGATGGAGAAATGCGCAAGGAAATGATCATAACGCTTCATGAATTGCCCGGAATCGGCTGGCAGACCATCCGCAAGGTGGTTGAATACGGGGCTTGGGATTGCTATCAACGGTTCACAGCGAATGCCTGGATGTCATCGGTCGGCATGAGGTCCGAGCAGGCGGGCGCTGTTGTGAAAGCTTTCGGAGACCTCAAAATCGGCCGTCGCTGCGAACAACTATACAAACGGGGAATCCATGTTATTACCCGCTTTGATGGCGGATATCCGGAACTGCTGTCCGAAATTCCGCAGCCGCCGTGGGTTCTTTATACGATTGGGAATCTTGAGCTGTTGAATCGGCCTTCGATTGCGATTGTCGGTACAAGAGGTCCGACCGCTTATGGACGGAAGGCTGCTCTGGATATTGCTTTAGGGCTTTCTGAGCAGGGCATTACGGTTGTAAGCGGTTTAGCCCGGGGGATTGATGGCATTGCGCATGAAGGCGCTCTGAGAGCCAGCGGCGGAACGATTGCCGTTCTTGGATCACCTGTTGATGTCATATACCCGGCTGAGAATCGGTCACTCTATAATGAAATCGCGGGGCGTGGGCTCCTTGTGTCGGAGACCCCGCTTGGAACATCGATTCATCCCGGATTGTTTCCGCTGCGTAATCGCATTATTGCTGGCTTGTCGCTTGGCACTGTCGTTGTTGAAGCCGCAGAGAAAAGCGGCTCGCTTATTACGGCTGATATGGCGCTGGAGATGTCCAGGGAAGTATTCGCTGTTCCAGGGACAATCTCCTCACCCAAAAGCATCGGCACGAACCGGTTGATCAACAGGAGCGGTGCGAAGCTTATTACCTCAATCGTGGATATTATGGAGGAATACAGCTGGCTCATTTCGGGAGGGCTGACAGGGGGAGAACGGGGCTCGAAAGGCTCGGAACCGCTGACTTCCCAGGAGGAGCATATTTTCCAGCTTCTAGTGGATCAACCGCGTTCAACGGATGAGCTTATTGAGCTTTCTTCAATGCCGTTTGGACTTTTGCACGCAGTTCTGATAAATTTAACTATAAAACGGAAGATCGAGCAGCATAGTGGTTCTATATATAGTGTATTGTAGTTTGTTGTGGAGAGGGGGCGCGTCTATGGCGGATTCACTGGTTATTGTCGAATCACCGGCAAAGGCAAAGACGATTGGCAAATATCTTGGCAGTAAATTTATTGTCAAAGCATCAATGGGTCATATTCGTGACTTGCCGAAGAGTCAGATCGGCGTGGAAGTTGATAATGATTTTAATCCAAAATATATAACGATTCGCGGCAAAGGCAGTGTGCTCAAAGAGCTCAAGGATGCCAGAAAGAAAGTGAAAAAAGTATATCTCGCGGCTGACCCGGATCGCGAAGGGGAAGCGATTGCCTGGCATTTGGCTCACTATCTGGAGATCGATGAGACCGATTCATGCCGTGTTGTGTTTAATGAGATTACGAAGCAAGCGGTGAAGGATGCTTTCAAGTCGCCCAGACCGATTAATATGGATCTGGTTAATGCGCAGCAAGCGCGAAGAATACTGGATCGGCTAGTCGGTTACAAGATCAGTCCGCTTCTATGGAAGAAAGTGAAGAAGGGGTTGTCGGCAGGGCGGGTTCAATCTGTTGCGGTTAAGCTTATTATTGATCGGGAGAATGAGATTGACGCATTTATTCCAGAGGAATACTGGACAATAACGGCACAGCTCAAGCATGAATCCGCAACCTTCGAGGCTAAATTCCATTCCATTGAAGGCGAGAAGCGGGAACTCGGAAGTCAGCAGGATGTGGAGGAAGTGCTGCAAGCGATGGGCACGTCTTCCTTTACCGTTGCGGAAGTGAAGGAGAAGGAGCGGCTGCGCAATCCTGCTGCTCCGTTCATTACGAGCTCCTTGCAGCAGGAAGCTGCCCGCAAGCTGGGATTCCGTGCCTCCAAGACGATGTCAGTCGCCCAGCAGCTCTATGAGGGTGTTGATCTTGGCAAGGAAGGCACAGTCGGCTTGATCACTTACATGCGTACAGATTCCACGCGGATTTCTCCTGTAGCGCAGGAAGAGGCCAAAGCTTATATCGAAGAGAAGTATGGCGCCAGGTTCGTGCCTGATCAGCCCCGGATCTATGCGAAGAAGAACAGCAATGCTCAGGATGCGCATGAAGCGATCCGTCCCACATCTGTACTCCGTGACCCGGATACGATGAAAGAGTTTCTCAGCCGGGATCAGTTCCGTCTCTACAAGCTTGTCTGGGAGCGGTTTGTGGCCAGCCAAATGGCATCTGCAGTACTGGATACGATGGCCGTTGATTTGAAGGTTGGAACGGCAATGTTCAGAGCGGTGGGCTCAAAGGTGAAGTTCCACGGCTTTATGAAGATCTATGTCGAAGGAAACGACGACGGCGCAACAGACGAGGAGAAGTTTCTGCCGCCTCTGGCTGTCGGCAATATTGCGATTCCTGAACTGATTGATCCCAAGCAGCACTTTACACAGCCGCCGCCTCGTTATACAGAGGCAAGGCTGGTAAGGACGATGGAGGAGATCGGAATCGGACGTCCGAGTACATATGCACCGACACTGGAGACGATTCAGAAGCGCGGTTATATTGCTATGGAAGAGAAGAAGTTCATTCCAACCGAGCTTGGCGATCTTGTCATCCAGCTTATGGAGGAGTTCTTCCCGGAAATTCTTGACGTCGAATTTACCGCCCATATGGAAGATGATCTTGACCATGTG
The DNA here is from genome assembly GCF_019443105.1 of Paenibacillus oenotherae. Taxonomy (GTDB): domain Bacteria; phylum Bacillota; class Bacilli; order Paenibacillales; family Paenibacillaceae; genus Paenibacillus_Z; species Paenibacillus_Z oenotherae. Next base: position 214,962 of record NZ_JAHZIJ010000001.1, on the reverse strand, counting down.
GAGGACGGCAAGGAAGATTGGGTGCGGGTACTCGGCTCCTTCTACGAATCGTTCGAGAAGCGTCTTGAGGTTGCCGAAGAAGAAATGAAAGAGATAGAAATTCAAGATGAAATATCAGAAGAGACATGCGAGAAGTGCGGCAGTCATATGGTGTACAAGATGGGCCGTTTCGGCAAGTTCCTTGCCTGCTCGGGATTTCCGGATTGCCGGAATACGAAGCCGATCGTGAAGGATATCGGCGTTGCTTGCCCCAAATGCGCCGAGGGCAAAATTATCGAGCGCCGCAGCAAGAAGGGACGTTTCTTCTACGGCTGCGATCAATATCCGGGCTGCGATTATGTCTCATGGGATAAGCCGGTTGGCAAGCCATGCCCGCAATGCCAGAGTCTCCTGGTCGAGAAGCGGAACCGCAGCGGCGCGCGCCATCAATGCACCCAGTGTGATTTCAACGAAGAAGTTATCGAAGAGAACGACGGCATTGAGGTTTAAGCTCTGCCGGGTCTGATGAAAGGTAGGTAAATGTTTTGTCCCAACCACAACGAGTGACAGTCATTGGAGCAGGCCTTGCCGGCAGTGAAGCTGCTTGGCAAATCGCCTCGCAGGGCGTGCCTGTTACCCTTTACGAAATGCGTCCGGAAACTCAAACACCGGCACATCATACGAATCAATTCGCTGAGCTTGTATGCAGCAACAGCTTGCGTGCCAACGGGCTGGCGAACGCGGTAGGCGTACTGAAGGAAGAGATGCGCCGGATGAATTCGCTTATTCTGGATTGCGCTGATCGCCATGCTGTTCCGGCAGGAGGAGCGCTTGCTGTAGACCGCGATGGATTTTCCGGCAATGTAACACAACTGCTTAGCGAGCACCCGCTTGTCGATGTCCGCTGTGAGGAAGTCAAGGAGATTCCGGCAGACGGCATTGTTGTCATTGCGACAGGCCCGCTCACCGCTCCCGAGCTTTCCCGGCAAATTCAGGCTCTGCTTGGCCAGGAATACTTCTATTTCTATGATGCGGCCGCTCCGATTGTCGAGAAGGACTCCATTGATATGAGCAAGGTATATCTGGCCTCCCGTTATGATAAGGGAGAGGCTGCCTATCTGAATTGTCCGATGACAGAAGAGGAATTCGAACGTTTTCATGAGGCCTTGATTACGGCAGAGAAGGCCGAAATTAAAGATTTTGAGAAAGAGCAATATTTTGAGGGCTGTATGCCGATTGAAGTGATGGCGAGCAGAGGCAAGCAGACCGTCCTGTTCGGCCCTATGAAGCCGGTGGGGCTTGTAAACCCGCATACCGGCAAGCTGCCGCATGCGGTCGTACAGCTGCGTCAAGACAATGCGGCAGGCACGCTGTATAATCTGGTTGGCTTCCAGACCCATCTCAAGTGGGGGGAGCAGAAGCGGGTGTTATCGCTTATTCCGGGCCTTGAGAACGCTGAGTTCGTCAGGTATGGCGTTATGCACCGCAATACGTTTATTAATTCACCTAAGCTGCTCCGTTCCACGTACCAGTCCATCAACAGGGAGACGCTGTTCTTTGCCGGTCAAATGACAGGGGTGGAAGGGTATGTAGAGTCGGCAGCGTCGGGGCTCATTGCAGGGATCAATGCCGGCAGGCTTGCGTTAGGTCTGGAACCGGTTGTGTTTCCGCCGGATACGACACTTGGAAGTATGGCGGAGTACATTACGACAGCGGACTTCAAGCATTTTCAACCGATGAATGCGAATTTCGGATTGTTCCCGCCGCTGGATAAGCGGATGAAGAGCAAGAAGGATAAGAATGATGCAATAGCCAACCGCGCTCTGGAGGGATTGGAGCGTTTCAAGGAGCAGCTTAACGAAGTCTAACCTGAAGCGGCGGCTGGGCTGTACTGCGAGCCGCTGGTTCATTTCTACATATACAATTGGCCTCTAATACTAATCGATTTCAAGGAGGAGCTATGCCATGGAAATGCAGTTTCATGCGACGACAATATGTGCGGTTCGCCATAACGGCAAGGGCGCAATTGCTGGCGATGGGCAGGTAACATTCGGCAATAGCATGGTGATGAAACAATCGGCCAAGAAAGTTCGCCGATTGTACCGCGGGCAAGTGATAGCCGGATTCGCGGGCTCAGTAGCAGATGCCATATCGCTGTTCGAGAAGTTCGAGGGCAAGCTGGAGGAGCATCACGGCAATTTGCAGCGGGCTGCAGTAGAGCTTGCAAAGGATTGGCGCTCGGATCGAGTGCTTCGCAAGCTGGAAGCGCTGATGCTCGTTATGGATGCAAGCGGACTGCTGCTCATCTCTGGCAATGGCGAGATTATAGAACCTGACGACGGTGTGCTGGCGATCGGATCTGGCGGAAGCTTCGCGCTCGCTGCTGCGCGTGCGCTGCAGAAGCATGCCCCGCAGCTTGAAGCAAAGGATATGGCGAGATCAGCCTTGGAAATTGCTGCAGACATCTGTGTTTTTACCAATCGCAATATTATTGTGGAAGAGTTGGAGTAGCCGCGGACGTCCGCGAACCGGTGGAGGGATAATGAATGGTTAATGAAGCAATGACGCCGAGACAAATCGTGACGGAGCTGGATAAATACATTGTAGGTCAAAAGCAGGCGAAAAGATCAGTAGCTGTAGCGCTTCGCAATCGTTACCGCCGAAGCCGTCTGGATGAAGCGCTGCGTGACGAGATTGTTCCTAAGAACATTTTGATGATCGGCCCGACAGGTGTAGGTAAGACTGAAATTGCCCGCAGGCTGGCGAAGCTGGTTAATGCGCCTTTTGTTAAAGTGGAGGCAACCAAGTTCACTGAGGTCGGTTATGTAGGCCGTGATGTGGAATCTATGGTGCGCGACCTGGTAGAGACTGCGATCCGTATGGTAAAGGCGGAGAAGACAGAAAAGGTGCGCGATAAAGCCGAGAAACTTGCCAACGAAAGAATTGTCGCGCTGCTTGCCCCATCCTCGTCCAAATCGAAGCCGCAAAAAAATCCGCTGGAAATGCTGTTCGGCGGCAATGCGGCTAAAGAGAGCGACGAAGTGCCTGAGCAGGATGGCTCGCTGTCGGAACGCCGCAAGCAGGTGAAGGAGCAGCTTGAAGCTGGCAAGCTGGAGAATGAGATCATTGAGATCGAGGTTGAGGATACCTCCCCTAACATGCTTGATATGTTGTCGGGTCAAGGCGGGGAAGGCATGGGGATGAACATGAACATGCAGGAGCTGTTCGGCCAATTCATGCCCAAGCGGACGAAGAAGCGCAAGCTGCCTGTGAAGGAAGCGCGCAAAGCGCTTACGCAGGAGGAAGCGAACAAGCTGATTGACATGGATGATGTCATTTCTGAATCGGTCAACCGTGCGGAGCAGTCCGGCATTATCTTCATTGACGAGATTGACAAAATCGCCAGTCCTTCACGCGGCTCAGGACCGGATGTATCGCGCGAGGGCGTTCAGCGCGATATTTTGCCAATCGTTGAAGGATCGACCATTATGACGAAGTATGGGCCTGTCAAAACGGATTATATTCTGTTCATAGCGGCAGGAGCTTTCCATATGGCCAAACCTTCCGATCTGATTCCCGAGCTGCAAGGCCGGTTTCCGATCCGGGTCGAGCTGACCAACCTGAGTCTCGAAGATTTCGTGAAAATTTTAATCGAGCCCAAAAATGCGCTGACCAAGCAATATACCGCTCTGCTTGAGACAGAGGGTATTCGTATCGAATTCTCGGATGCGGCGATACGCGAGCTGGCATTGATTGCAGCAGATGTGAACAAGAACACAGAGAACATTGGGGCAAGAAGACTGCACACGATTCTGGAGAAGCTGCTGGAGGATCTTTCCTTTGAGGCGCCTGAGCTGCAGCTGGATGAGATGACCATCACACCGGAATATGTGCGTGAGAAGTTAGGCAATATTGCGAAAAATCGCGATTTGAGTCAATATATTTTGTAGAGTTGCGGATTGGAAAGTAGGAGGCAAAGAAATGATTTTACTAGCAAAAACAAGAACGCTAAACCGGCTGCTGCAGCGTGCGGCTGGTGGAGCGCTCAATTTCCGGGAAATGGCGGAGGTGCTGTGCACAACGATACAAGCAGATGTATTTGTTGTCAGCCGCAAAGGCAAAGTGCTTGGCTGCGCGGCAGTAGGGCCTCTCCAGCATGACCAGCTGCGGGCTATGCCGGCGGCTGAGCTGCGTTTCTCCCCCGAGAGCAATGAACGATTTATGAACATGCAAGAAACGGTTACGAATGTCAAGCCTGATGCCGGGGTGTATGAAGCATTCCCGATGATGGCAGGACAGGAAAAAATGACGGTTGTGCCGATTGTTGGCGGTCGTGACCGAATTGGTACATTAGTCCTACTCCGCAGTGCAGACCCGTTTGGCGATGACGATCTCATTCTTGCAGAATATGGCTCAACCATTGTTGGGATGGAAATTTTGCGGGAACGTGCGGAAGAGATTGAGATTGAAGCGCGGAGCAGGGCTGTAGTGGCGGTTGCGGTAGGCTCCCTCTCCTTTAGCGAGCTGGAAGCGGTGGAACATATCTTTGAGGAATTGGATGGCAAGGAAGGTTTGCTTGTCGCCTCCAAAATCGCTGATCGTGTAGGTATTACCCGCTCTGTTATTGTGAATGCGCTACGCAAGCTGGAGAGCGCGGGAGTTATAGAAACTCGCTCCCTGGGCATGAAGGGGACCTATATCAGAATGCTTAACAGCCAGCTAATTCAGGAGCTGAATAAGAAAAAAAATTAAACCGGAACAATGTTTCTTAAAACAGGTCGATGTTACTGTTTCGAAGCCCTATCTTTTACAAAAGATAGGGCTTTTTTCTCATTGTAATAAATTAGGAAGTTGAGGAATAATAGATTTGTCGGCAATGATCGACATCTCTCTCTCATTTTTTTAATAATCTTTTGTCGAAGAAGAAGGAATGCGAGAGATTCTGTTGAATACCTTACAAAGACATTCGAGAAGAAAGAGGGGTTTTTCAGTGAAATTGTTGAATGGCCCGGAATTTAGAAGGCTGGAAAGTGCAATTAGTGCTGCAGAAATGCGTCAACGGGTAGTTGCTAACAACGTAGCTAATGCAGACACGCCGAAATTTAAACGTTCAGAGGTACTATTTGAATCGCTTTTGGAACAATCCATGGGCAGTGGCGCACCACAACTTGCAGGTTTTCGTTCAGATCCTAGACATTTCGTCATCGGATCTTCAGGAACGACGCCCCGAGCGAAAGTTGTGACGGATCAACTGAGCGTTATGAACAACAATGTAAACAATGTTGATATCGATCGCGAAATGTCGCTGCTGGCGAAGAACCAACTGAACTACAATTTTTATATCGGTCAAGTGAACCATCAAGTGAAGATGATGAGAACAGGAATTGAAGGGAGAGGTTAGATTTTGAGGCTTACGAATGGTTTTGATGTCAGCGCCTCGGCGTTAACGGCTAACCGGCTTCGAATGGATGTTGTCTCCTCCAATATCGCTAACGCGGAAACAACGAGAGCGAAATTCGTCAACGGCCGCTACGAACCTTACAAACGGAAAATGGTCGTCCTGGAACCGATGAACCGCTCGTTCTCGGAGGTACTGAATGGGCAGCTTGGCGGATCAGGAAGTAGTTCTCAAGGTGTGAAAGCAACCCGAATTACCGAGGATCGGTCACCTTCCAAGCTGGTCTACAATCCGACTCATCCCGACGCTGACGCTAATGGCTATGTACAAATGCCTAATGTGGACGTACTGAAAGAAATGGTCGATATGATCTCGGCATCACGGGCATATGAGGCAAACGTAACGGCCTTGAATGCGTCTAAAGCCATGTTCACTAAAGCATTGGAGATTGGAAAATAAAATCTAACTGGGGGAAAAGTCGTTGATCAATCAGACCATGTTTAATCCTGTGCAAACGGTTCGCTTGACGGAATCCAATGCGGTGAAAGAAAAGACGCCAGCTGACATGACGAAGAGCTTTGGCGAATTTCTGCAGAATGCCCTGGATAGTGTGAGCGCGCAAGAGCAGAACGTTCACGCTATGAATGATAAATATCTGATCGGTCAGGTCGATGTTTCGGAGGTCATGATCGCTTCCGAGCAAGCACAGCTCAGTTTGCAGCTAACCTCACAAATTCGCAATAAGGTCGTCGAGGCTTATCAGGAAATAATGCGTATGCAGCTCTAATTGCGCTCGAGACGCGGTAAAGCATAAGAGTGAGGTGGAAGTGTGAATGAGAAATTGGCCCAATATCGAGCGAGAATATCTCAATATTGGAACACAATAGGCAAAAAGCAAAAAATATGGCTAGGAGCGACGGCAGGGGTTTTGCTGTTGTCAATCATCCTGCTGACCTTCATTTTCTCGAAGACAGAGTATGAGCTCGCCTTTCAAGATTTGGATACGACAGATGCGGCAGCAGTTATGGCTTATCTGGACGGAAGCGGCATCCCGTACGAACTAGCCAATGGCGGCAAGAGCATCTTAGTGCCTACGGCGAACGCGGACAAAGTGAAAGTAGAGGCTGGCTCGCAGGGGCTCGTGCAGAACGGCTCCATCGGCTTCGATATTTTTAGCGAAGGCTCATCGCCATTCGGTGCAACGGATCGCGAATTTGATGTGAAATACCGCAACGCCTTGAACGGAGAAATTCAGCAGCTCCTCAACGATATGCAAGGGGTTAAGAAATCCAACGTTCTCATTAATTTGCCGGAAGAAAGTGTGTTTCTATCAACCGAAGAGAAGCAGAAGGCATCGGCCTCCATCATGATCACCTTTAATAACGGCTATCGTCCGAACCAGAAGGAAGTAGACGGCTACTACAACCTGGTTCGAACATCTGTCCCGAATCTGGGAGTAGCGGATATTACGATTTCTAGCCCGGAGGGCGAATTGATCGCTTCTGCCGAGGTTGGCGGAGAAGGTGCAGGAAGCGCGCTGACACTGGAGACGCATTTCCAAATTCAACGGAAATATGAAGGCGATCTGAAAAGAAGTATTCAGCAGTTCCTTGGACCTATTGTTGGTTCAGAGAATCTTGTAGTCAATGTCCTGAGCACATTCAATTTCGACAAGAAGAAATCAGATCAGAATCTTGTCGAGCCTCTCCCGAACAACAACAATAACGGCATTATTATAAGCGAGAATACGACTTCCAAGTCTGCAACGGGATCAAGCGATGCAGGTGGAATTGCCGGAACGGGAGAAACGGATGTTCCAGGTTATCAGGCGACGGGCCAAGGCGGTTCGGAATCAGAGGAGAACACACGCACCGTCAATTACGAAGTGAATCGCATCAACAACCTTATTGAATCTGGTCCTTATGTCATTAAAGATCTTGCGATCAGCGTTGGTGTGGAGAAGAGCAAGCTGGACGAAGCGGCAAGAACTGATATCAACAGCTTTCTGACATCGCTCGTTCGCACCCAACTGGTTGAATCAGGACAAGATGTCAATGATGACGCAATTATAGGCAAAAAAGTTTCAATCATCGGTCAAACCTTCGCAGAAGGAAGCGCTTCAACTTCAGCTGCAGGCATATCGACAGCCTGGCTGGTCGGTATCGGTCTTGCCGCACTGGCACTGATCGGCGGACTTGCCTTCGTTATTCTCCGCCGCCGCAAAATGGCTGCTGAAAATGCAGAGGAGATTATCGTACCGGGCAAGGTTGAATATCCGACCATTGATTTCGACAATGTGAATAATGAAAGTCAAGTGCGCAAGCAGCTCGAAAGCCTTGCGAAGCGCAAACCGGATGAATTTGTTAATTTGCTCCGGACTTGGCTTGTTGATGAATAGAGGTGGCCTAGTTGGCGAAAGTATCACAAGGATTCAGTGGACGTCAAAAAGCAGCAATTTTGTTAATTTCGCTGGGCCCTGAAGTATCCGCTCAAATCTTCAAGCACTTGCGTGATGAAGAAATCGAGCAGCTTACGCTTGAAATCGCCAATGTGCGAAAGGTAGACAGCACCGATAAAGAGACGATTCTTGGTGAGTTCCATCAGATATGCCTTGCTCAGGAGTATATATCTCAAGGCGGTATCACGTATGCGAAGGAAATCCTGGAGAAAGCTCTCGGGGAGCAGAAGGCGCAGGAAGTCATTAATCGTTTGACGGCTACCTTGCAGGTTCGTCCTTTCGATTTTGCACGCAAAGCGGATGCCAGCCAGATTCTCAATTTCATTCAGAATGAGAACGCCCAAACGATCGCACTTGTCCTTTCGTACCTTCAGGCGGAACAATCCGCACAGATTCTGTCGTCACTGCCTCAGGACAAGCAGGCGGAGGTTGCAAGGCGCGTCGCTCTAATGGACAGCACGTCACCTGAAGTTATTTCGCAGGTTGAACGCATTCTGGAACAGAAGCTTTCAGCTACCGTTACTCAAGATTACACCAGTGCGGGTGGTATTGAATCAATTGTTCAAATATTAAATGGCGTAGACCGGGGAACCGAGCGTACGATATTGGATGCTCTGGAGATTCAGGACCCCGAGCTTGCAGAAGAAATCAAGAAGCGCATGTTTGTTTTCGAAGATATCGTCAACATCGACAACCGTTCCATCCAGCGCATCATTCGCGATATCGAGAACGCCGACCTTCAGCTTGCGCTTAAAGTTGCGAGCGAAGAAGTGCGCGAAGCGATCTTCCGCAATATGTCCAAGCGTATGGCAGAGACATTCAAGGAAGAAATGGAGTACATGGGACCTGTCCGGCTGCGTGATGTTGAAGAAGCTCAGACTCGCATCGTAGCGACGATCCGCAGGCTTGAAGAAGCTGGCGAGATCATCATCGCACGCGGCGGAGGAGATGATATCATTGTCTAGGCTGTTTAAATCAACGGACGTTATCTCGGTCGAAGATATGAAGCGGCTGGAATGGTATAACAAGTATGTACTGAAACCGGCACCCGAATTGGAAGCCAGTGCCGAGCCGGCTGGACCTGACGAAGAGACCATATCGCTTAGGGATCAGATTCTGTCGGATGCCGAGCAGTTCGCCAAACAGCGGATTCAGGAAACCGGCGCCCAGATTGAAGTCATGTATAGTGATGCCAAGTCGCAAATTGAGGCTTGGTGGGAAGAACGCCGTGAACAGGACACGGAGCTTCTTGGACTAATCCGGCAAGACGGGTATCAGCTTGGATATGATGAAGGCTTTGATCAAGCCAAGCAAGAAGTTCAAGAACAATGGGAAGCGATGCTGATCGAAGCGAGATCAATATTGGATTCGGCCTATGAAACGAAAGAGCAGATTATTATGGAGGCTGAGCCCTTTCTAGTCGAGCTTAGTGCAGCAATAGCCGAGAAAATTATTTGCAAGGAGCTTACAGTGTCGCCAGATTGGTCACTTGAGCTTATCCGCAAATCGCTTGCACGAAGACGTGAGCAAGGCGTAATTACACTGTGTGTATCACCGAACCAGCTGACATTCGTACAAGCAGCCCGTGAGGAGCTGAGTCTGGCGATTGACTCCCAGGCCGAATTGCAGATTGTTCCTGATATTACGGTCAGAGATTTCGGCTGTGTAATCCGTTCCGCATTCGGCAGCATTGATGCCAGAATCGATACGCAACTAACCGAAATCAAGCGTGAGCTTGTCGGGCTTGCATTGCATGCCGAAGAGCGAGGGAACGCCGATGAGAGCTAAAATGCTGGATGCTGCCAAATATATCGAGCATATGGGGCCGATTGATCCGGTGCGTGTGAACGGTAAAGTAACCCAGGTTATCGGACTGACGGTGGAATCAGAAGGACCGGACGCCAGCATCGGCGATGTGTGCTACATCTATCCGGCCAAGACGGCCAAGCCGCTGAAAGCGGAAGTGGTCGGTTTCCGGAACAATAAGGTCATCCTTATGCCGCTTGGTGATCTGCAGTCCATTGGACCTGGCTGCGATGTAGTCGGTACCGGCAAGCCGCTGACCGTTCAAGTCGGTTCTGACTTGCTAGGCAAAGTGTTGGACGGGCTAGGCCAGCCGCTGGACGGAACGCACATCTCCAGCCGAATGCCCCACTATTCGACACATAACGCGCCAAGCAATCCGCTCTCACGACCGCGTGTAACTGAACCGCTCAGTATTGGTGTGCGTGCGATTGATGGCTTGCTGACGATCGGCAGAGGACAGCGGGTTGGTATATTCGCCGGATCTGGTGTCGGCAAGAGTACATTGCTGGGCATGGTTGCCCGCAATACCTCCGCTGATGTTAATGTGATCGCGCTGATTGGTGAACGGGGCCGCGAGGTTCTTGAGTTTATTGAGAAGGACCTTGGTCCTGAAGGGCTGTCACGATCGGTCGTTATAGTAGCCACTTCTGACCAGCCTGCATTGATCCGGATTAAAGGCGCATTGATCGCAACGACAATAGCAGAATATTTTCGGGATCGCGGACTTAATGTCATGCTCATGATGGATTCTGTTACACGCTATGCGATGGCGCTGAGGGAAGTCGGTCTTGCCATAGGGGAGCCTCCTGCAACACGGGGCTATACACCTTCGGTATTCGCTAATCTTCCCAAGCTGCTTGAACGGGCGGGAACGGGACCGCGAGGCTCCATCACTGCTTTTTATACCGTGCTGGTCGATGGTGACGATATGAATGAACCGATTGCCGATGCTGTACGGGGCATTTTGGACGGTCATATTGTACTCACCCGGGATTTAGCGAACAAAGGGCACTTTCCGGCCATTGATGTACTTGCCTCAGTAAGCCGGGTCATGAAGGATATTGTGCCGGAAGAACAGCAGGATGCTGCGAACGAATTAAAGCGGCTGCTCGCTATATATAAGGATTCGGAAGATCTCATAAATATTGGGGCGTACCAGCGCGGCTCCAATGCAGAAATTGATAAAGCGATTGACAACAGCGAAGCGATTCGCTCATTTACTCGCCAGAAGACATCTGAGAAGGTAGACTATCTGGAAGCGTTAGAGAGGCTCGTCATCGAATTTCATAGGAGTTGATTGATTAGATGGCCAGGTTTCATTATGCGTACCAAAAAGTTGTTGACTTGAAGTCCAGCGAGAAGACACAGGCGGAATGGCTGTTGTCAGCTGCTCTCGGCAAGCTGCGCTCTGAAGAGCTGACGCTGCAAAATTTGTATGAGGAACGCGCAGAATGGTGCCAGCGGCTGCAGGAAGCGTCATCGACTGCAGTGCCGCTTTCCGAAATTCTTGTTATGCAGCAGTATGTTGATCATGTCGACACTTGCATTATGCGCAAGCTTACAGACATCAAGAAGGCGCAGAGGGAAGTGGATGACCGCCGTAATTTCTTGTCCGATAAGATGAAGGATGAGAAGGTGTGGCAGAAGTCGAAGGAACGCGCATTGGATCGATTCCGTGCCGTTGTGCAATCGAAGGAACAAAATGAGCTGGATGAGTTGGCTACGGTCCGCTTCATCGTTCCGGCCCCATAACAAAAGGCAAGCTTGTCGAATCGGACAGACGTCCGAGGGAGGGATAATCGTGGCGGACTTGGATATTGAAAAGCAAGGCTATAGTGGGTTTGAACGATTTATGTTTTTTGTTACACCGATACTCTTCACCCTGGTACTGCTAGGTGTTCTGGTTACTTTGTTCAATTTTGATCTCCGCAACAAAGCGCTTGAAATCGGCAATTCAATCCCTTTTCTGGGCTCCGTGCTGCCAGACCCGGCAGTTGAAGAGGGAGATGTTGTGGATGAGGAGAAGCTCAAGAATGAGAATTCCACCGCGAAGATCGATGAATTGAAATCTGTGCTTGCGGCCAAGGAAGCAGAGCTGACCAAGGCAGTTGGAGAGAGTACAAAGCAAGCTCAGCAAATTAAAGATTTGCAGGGTCAAGTGGATCAGTTGAAGCGTGTGAATGAAGAAGTGCAGCTGGATGAGGAGCAGTATCAGAACAAGATCACTGAGCTTGCCAGCATGTATGCCAAAATTACTCCTAGTAAGGCAGCTCCTATTCTAGCAGCAATGGAATTGGAAGAGGCGGTTCTGGTACTTGATTCCATGCGTCCGGATGATCGTGTCAAAATTCTTGAGAAGATGAACCCCAAGCGGGCAGCAGATGTGACTGTCATGCTGAAGGATATCAAGGAAGCGAAGGATCGGCAGATTGCCGCCTTGCAGGCTCGGGTCAAGCAGCAGACAACTGCAGCACAGCAGCCGGAAACGGTTCTGGACAAAACGCAGCTGAAAGAAACGTTCTCCAATATGGATCCTAAGAGCGCCGGCGAGCTGCTTCTCAAAATGTCGGAAGTAAGCGCAAGTAAAGTGCTGCGCATATTGAACGCGGTTGATGATACCTCCCGTTCCAGCATTATTGCGGCGATGTCTGACAAGAATGAAGCGGTGACTGCACAGCTCGTATCCAAGCTGATGACCGGGAAGTAATTACATCATTCCCTTCTAATTAGGAAAGGAGGTGAAATGTATGCAAATGTCCATTTCTCAAGTGGCAACAAGCTCAGCACCAACTCAGCAAGGGGGTGCGGCAGCGAAAAGTGCCGATGGCGTCTCATTTGGTCAAACTCTCGTTCAGACGATCGCAGGAGTTGCAGTTGAAGGCGGTCAATCGCAAGTCGCAGGAGAAGCGGCAGGGGGAACGGCTGTTGTCAACGCGATGGCTTCTCTATTAGGAGAAAATCTGACAACTGCCGATCTCATTACAGCGATTGAAGGTCTGCTGGCGAAGCTGGAAGGTGCCGATGGGGAAGGTGAAGAGGCGAAGCTTTCCGAGACAGATCTCGAAAGTGCGCTAGAGCAGCTGGATAATCTGTTAGCTCTGCTTGGCGCAGTGCCTGCAACGACGCAGCAGCCTATCGCTGCGAATGCTCCAACTGCTGGTGAGCTAACGGTTGAGGCGGAGGCTTCGGAGCTTGCGGTGAAAGTATTGGCGAATGTGCAGGCAGCCGTGCAAGCGGCAGTGTCCAACGGACAACAGAACACGGTTAATACTGAATCTGTTGCACTTGCGAGTGAAAATCCGCAATCCATTGAGGTATTGAAATCAGCACTTCATGATGCATTGTCAGACCTGCGTTCGTTCCTGAAGCAGGGTAAAAGCGATGTCATCAACCGCGAGCAATCCGCTGTCATCGGCAAGCAGCTGCTGGCAATTAAAGGGCTGCTGGATGGTGAAGGGCTGATCCATCCAACTACTGGCTTGAATGTCGTTCTGAATGAAGAGACAACGGCTGCTCTTCGCACGATGCAAGGCGTTCCGGCTTCTCATTCTCATCTGCATCGAATGGCGCAGCAATCATTCCATGTTGGTTTAATGGCGGTTGTTCCGACACAGGAAGAAACGGCTCCAATCGTTGAACTGCCTGTAGAGGTTGCAGGTACAGGAGCTGCTGCTGGGCTGACACCAGGAAGCCAGGATATTCAACGCCAGCCCCATGCGGCGAAGACGATTATTGCGCAGCCTGTGCCAGTACAGCAATTTGCAGAAACGATGCAGGGCCTTGTCGTTAAACAGTTCAATCTAACGACTGTCAATGGTATTTCCGAAGCACGCATCACGTTGTTCCCTGAGCAGCTTGGACAAGTTGATGTCCGCATATCGGTACAGAACGGTCAATTGACTGCGATGTTTATTGCAGATAATTCAACAGCCAAGGATTTGCTGGAGAATCAATTGGGACAGCTTCGTTCGGCGCTTCAATCCCACGGTTTGCAGGTAGACAAGCTTGAGGTTTCGAACAGCTCCGTTCAAGCGAATCTTTTCCAGGACCGTCAAGGCCATAACGGAAGAGAGCAGCAAGAAACGAAGCGAAACAAATCGAAGGATGATTCCATCGGAGAAATCAATGGTTTCGATACCGGTCTGGAAGAGACATCAGTCGAGCAAGCTGTCGATCGTGATATGGGATTCGGCAGGGGGATTAATACGATGGCTTAAGTTAGAAGGCCAATCTTTGATCGCCCTAGAACGGAGGTGAAGCACAAATGTCAGCAGATAATATTTCCACACGCAATGTTTGGCCTAACTATGACAGCAGCAATATTAAGCTGGCAACAGCCAAGGCGAAGGACAATACACTAGGCAAAGATGATTTCCTGCGAATTCTGGTTACCCAGTTGAAGAACCAGGATCCTATGCAGCCGCTGCAGGATAAGGATTTTATTGCTCAGATGGCACAATTCTCATCCGTGGAGCAGCTGATGAATATGGCCGGTGATATGACGAAGCTTCGTCAGAATCTCGGAATGGCATCCAGCATGATTGGCAAGGATGTCGACTGGTACAGCAAGTCGGAAACTGGTGAAACAATTATTAAATACGGTACTGTCGATGGAATTGTCATTCGGGATGGCAAGCAATACGCTAAGGTGGGCGAGAACGAGGTGCCTCTTGAAGAAATCGTAGCCATCAGTGTAGGTGGTGAGCCTGCCAAATGAATGAACCCATGAAAATCGGCCATTTGCGATTAAGCGGTGCAAATACGGGAATACGTAAACCGGCACAACAAGAGAATGTACAAGGTATTCCTTCATTTAAAGAAGTGCTGGATCGGAATATTATTAAATTTAGTCATCACGCAGAGCTTCGAATGGAACAACGCGGCATTACTTTCAAGCCGGAGACGTTATCGAAGATCGGACATGCGATCGATCAGGCAGCTGCCAAAGGAGCAAAGGATTCTCTTGTTCTATATGGGGATATTGCAATGATCGTTAACGTGCCGAGTCGGACGGTCGTCACTGCTATGGACGGCAAATCCATGCACGGCAATGTGTTCACCCAAATCGACAGTGCTGTAGTGGTATCTTGAACGGCTGGACCTTGATAGGAGGCCGATAGAGCCGCGGATCGATGGAAGCGGCTTGTAAGTGTAACAAACGAAGTTTCATAAAAACTAAGCTTATGCTTACGAAGTGAGTTTTTACTCGCTGGGAAGTATATTCACGAAGTTTCATGAAAACTCTTAGGAGGTCGAAAATCACATGTTAAGATCGATGTATTCCGGTGTTTCGGGTATGCGCGGGTTTCAAACTAAGCTAGATGTTATTGGTAATAATATTGCGAACGTGAATACGGTTGGCTTCAAAGCAGGTCGCGTTATGTTTAAGGATATTCTTAGCCAATCTGTTGCCGGTGTAACCCGTCCGGAAGCGGGTACGACAGGCGGCGTCAATGCGAAGCAAGTCGGTCTCGGTGTGGCGCTCGGCTCAATCGATACGCTGCATACGCCTGGCTCTGCTATGACGACGAATGTTCCTACTGATGTGCGGATCGATGGAGATGGATTTTTCGTCGTTTCACCTGATGACGGCACAACTCAGCTTTTAACTCGCGCTGGCGACTTTAAAGTGGACGCTCTCGGCCAGCTTGTTAATGGAGACGGAATGTTCGTTCTTGGTTCAGGGGGCGAGCCAATCATTCTTGATCCAGCAGAAGTGAAATCATTCTCGATTGCGCAGGATGGTTCCATTATCGCAGTTAATGCAGACGGAACAAGCGCAGTAGCAGCACAGCTCGGCGTTATGAAAGTCGTCAACCCAGGCGGGCTTGAGAAGCTTGGAGGCAATCTGTACCGCATGACGCAGAATGCGAATCCTGAGGGAGATATGACGATTACGTTCGCTGGAGATATTGAAGCAGGTACTGGCGCAATCATTTCCGGTCAATTGGAAATGTCCAACGTAGACCTGACTTCCGAGTTTACCGAAATGATCGTTTCGCAGCGCGGCTTCCAAGCGAACTCGCGTATCATTACAACTTCAGATGAAATTTTACAAGAAGTCGTTAACTTAAAACGATAGGCCAATAACCACAAGGGAGGCGCTCCTGCCTCCCTGCTAGGTTAAGGAGGAAGCTCATGATCGCTGTAACGCGTTTGAACGGAACACAATTTCATATCAACGCGCTGCTTATTGAGATGATTGAAGAAACGCCGGACACACTAATTACGCTAACAACGGGGAAAAAAATAATTGTATTGGAAAAAGCGGCGGAAGTGATTGCCTCCGTTCAACAATACCTACGTTCTATCGGTGTCTATGCGGCGACCGTTAAGAGCGAGCCAACGGAGGGACCATAACATGAAAAAGATGCTACCTTGGTTGATCACGATATTGCTCGCCATTACCCTTATCGCGATAGTAGCAGTCATCTTGTTTAATTCGATTTTGGGTGGCGACAATTCCAATGATCCGGCAACAAATGCAGCAAACAGCGCCAATAATGTAGAGATGAAGAAGCTGGATGCTGATGAGCGCGTTGAGGTGACGAGCGAGCTTGCCGACATTAAGACGAACCTCGCAGATCCGGAATACATCGGCGTTATGGGCTTTGCATTCCAGCTTGATGACAAATCGACCAAAGAAGATTTCGACAAGATTAAGGATATTCAGATCAAGCCGATCATCATCCGCACGTTATCGGATATGACGCCGGAACAGCTGAAGGGCTCGAAGGGCAAGGACGACTTGAATACGAAGCTGTTGAATCTCATCAACAAAAAGCTTGAGGAGTTTTCCGAAGGGAAATTAATCAATGTTGAAACAACGAACTTTATCGTTACGAAATTGTAAGTTTCTATCATGACGCATTCCTTCGAAGGGGGTGAGATAATTGGTTGATGTTTTGTCGCAGAACGAGATTGACGCGTTGCTGGCTGCTCTGTCATCTGGTGAGATGGATGCTGAAGAACTGAAAAAAGAGGATACGCAGAAGAAAATTCGCTCCTACGAATTTAAGCGTGCAGTCCGATTCTCGAAGGATCATATTCGGAGCTTAACGCGGATACACGAAAACTTCGCGCGATATTTGACAACCTATTTCTCAGCGCAGCTTCGCACATTTGTTCAAATCAATGTCGTTCAAGTTGAACAACTGCCTTATGACGAATTCATCCGGTCCATACCTAAGATGACGATTCTGAACATCTTTGAGGCTGAGCCGCTTGAAGGGCGAATGGTGCTTGAAGTACATCCTAACGTCGCTTATGCCATGCTTGATCGCATGCTGGGCGGACAAGGATTGGCGCCTTCCAAAATCAATGCTTTGACTGAAATCGAAACCATTATTATGGAGCGCATATTCAGCCGGGCGTTTGAGAGCTTGCAGGAGGCCTGGAAGACGATTGTAGATATTTCGCCTCGCCTGGAAGCATTGGAGACGAATCCGCAATTTATGCAGATCGTTTCTCCCAATGAAACGATTGCTCTTATATCGTTAAGCACGAAGATTGGAGATACAACCGGGATGATCAATCTATGTATCCCGCATGTTGTAATCGAGCCTATCATGCCTCGGTTGTCGGTACATCACTGGTTCGTCTCGCAGAAGAAAACACGGGCACCGGAGGAATTGGATGTTCTGAAGCAGCGGGTAAGCAAAGCGAAGCTGCCGATTGTTGCAGAGCTTGGACATTCCAGCATCTCGATACGTGAATTTCTCGGGCTTGCCGTTGGCGATGTTATTGGCTTGAACAAGCCGATTACGGAAGGTCTTTCGATAAAGGTCGGAGAAAAGCTCAAGTTTATGGGCAGCCCGGGCTCCATTAAAGACCGGATGGCCATTCAGATCGACGAGGTAATCAGTGAAGGAGTGGAAGAGGAATATGACGAGTAAAGATTATTTGTCCCAAGAAGAAATCGATGCCTTGCTGCGTCAGTCTTCCGATGAGCCGGATTCGTCCACACCGAGCGAACAGATAGAGGGCTTGAATGCCTTTCTGAATTCGATTGAGCAGGATGCACTCGGCGAGATTGGCAATATTACTTTCGGCAGTGCTGCAACCGCGCTGTCTACATTGCTGGGCAAAAAGGTAGACATTACGACGCCAAAGGTATCGCTTATTAAACGGAGTGAGCTGGACGAAGAATTTCCTAAGCCTCATGTGGCGGTATCTGTCCGGTATGTTGACGGCTTTGAGGGAATCAATTCGCTCGTTATCAAGACGAAGGACGCGCAGACAATCGCTGACCTGATGCTTGGCGGTGAGGGCTTGGTTACAGATGCAGAGCTGAATGAAATACATATCAGCGCTGTACAGGAAGCTATGAATCAGATGATGGGATCATCAGCTACATCGATGTCCACCATATTCAACCGTTTCGTCAACATCTCGCCGCCTGGCATTGACATTCTGAATGTGTCCAATGGTGAAGGTGTAGAGAATCTGCCTCCCGATGACATGTTTATCAAAGTAGCTTTCCGCCTGATGATAGGGGATCTGATCGATTCTACCCTTATGCAGCTTCTGCCGATATCCTTTGCGAAGAATATGGTATCGACGCTAATGGGAGGAGCATCAGAACCTGAACCGGCTCCAGCTCCGGTTGCCGCACCTGCAAGTGCGCCTGTGAGTGCTCCGGTCAGCGCACCAGCGGCACATACGCCTGCACCGTCGCCGAGTGCTCCGCCGATACCGCCAGCAGCGCCAATAGCGCCGCCGCAGCACGCTGCAGCAGCATATGGAGGTCCTCAAACATTGGGTGGAATGTCAAACCGCAACGTGAATGTTCAACCGGTACAGTTCGCTAACTTCCAGGGTGCGCCATATATTCAACCAGAGGAATCAAATCTGAATTTATTGCTCGACATCCCCCTAAAGGTAACAGTAGAATTAGGAAGAACTCAGAAACAAATCAAGGATATCCTTGAGTTGTCACAAGGCTCCATTATTGAGCTGGACAAGCTTGCTGGAGAACCGGTTGACATTCTGGTCAATAACAAGCTGATCGCTAAAGGCGAGGTTGTCGTTATTGATGAGAATTTCGGTGTAAGGGTTACGGACATCGTCAGCCAATGGGATCGTATCCAAAAATTACAATAACACCTTAGGAGGAAGAAACAATGGCAAACCGCATTCTGATCGTTGATGATGCAGCTTTTATGAGAATGATGATCCGCGACATATTAACCAAAAATGGTTATGAGGTCGTAGGTGAGGCTCAGGATGGCGCGCAAGCGATCGAGAAGTACAAGGAGCTCAAACCTGATCTAACAACAATGGATATTACGATGCCTGAGATGGACGGAATCGTTGCTTTGAAGGAAATCAAGAAGATCGATGGCAATGCAAAGGTCATTATGTGTTCGGCAATGGGGCAGCAAGCGATGGTCATCGATGCGATTCAAGCAGGCGCCAAGGACTTTATTGTTAAGCCATTCCAAGCTGACCGCGTAATCGAAGCGATCAAGAAAACGCTCGGTTAATTCACTCATGATACAACGGAACAGATTACGGCTTGCGGCGCTTGCTCTTGGCGGTTGGCTGGTGAGCGCTAATGCAGCAATGGCAGAGTCTTCGAATGTCACTTTTGATGCGGATAAGTCTTCGGGCCTAATTGAAGGTCCTGATATGACCGGATATCTCATCTGGGTAACCATTGCATTGGCGCTGATCATCGGACTTATTATTCTAGTGATTAAGTGGTTGGCCAAGCGCAATCAAGGATGGGGTACCAATCGCACGCTTCGTTCGCTAGGCGGCATTCCACTCGGCCAAAACAAGTCTCTGCAAGTCGTTGAATTGTCCGGACGCATCTATGTTGTCGGTGTCGGTGAGTCTGTTACTCTGCTTGATAAGATCGATGATCCGCAGACTGCGCAAGCTGTTCTGGATTCCATGGAGCAGCAGAACGCCCGAGCGTGGAGCGCTCCGTCATTTACAGACTTTCTGAATCGATTCCGCAACCGGAATTCTGAGTCCGGACCGACTAGTGAGCCTTGGCAGGAGGCAAGCTCCTTTCAGGAGCTGCTGCAAAACAAGATGAAACGGCAATCGGCTCAGAAGCAGAAGGTTGAGGATCTTCTCAAGAAGGAAAATCATAATGATCGGTTGTTGGATGAATGAACAAAAAAATAATCGTTTCGCTTCTAGCCCTACTAGTAATCGGAATGTTATTCCAAACGCATTCGTATGCAGAACCTTTGCCGAATGTAAGCATTACAATCGGCGATGACAATAACGAGCAGCCGAGCACAAGCGCGTTATCACTGCTGTTAATTATTACAGTACTCAGTGTAGCGCCAGCTATCCTGGTTCTTATGACCAGCTTCACACGGATCGTAATTGTGCTTGGATTTGTGCGAACCTCGCTTGGCACACAGCAGATGCCGCCGAACCAGGTGCTAATCGGACTAGCGATGTTCCTGACCTTCTTCATTATGGCACCGACACTCGGCCAGGTGAATGAGGTAGCTCTTCAGCCCTATTTGAAGGGTGAGCTAACACAGACGGAAGCATTGAATAAAGCTTCGGTACCGATGAAGAAATTTATGTTTAACCAAACACGTGAGAAAGACTTGCTTCTCTTCATGGAATATACCAAAACGGAGAAACCGAAAACATACGAGGACATTCCAATCACTGTCTTGGTGCCAGCATATGCAATCAGCGAATTGCGAACGGCTTTTCAGATGGGTTTTATGATCTTCATTCCGTTTCTAATCATTGATATGGTCGTATCCAGTACGCTCATGGCGATGGGGATGATGATGCTCCCTCCAATTATGATATCGCTGCCATTCAAGATCCTACTGTTTGTATTGGTAGACGGATGGTACTTAATTGTCAAGTCGCTGCTGCTAAGCTTCAACACCTGACGATGAAAGGAAGGAGTGCGGGGCGTGAGTTCAGATTTCATCATTGCCTTGGCTGGGCAGGCAGTATATACGATCCTGAAAGCGAGCGCGCCTATGCTGGTGCTCGGTCTGATCGTAGGGCTGCTCGTCAGTATTTTTCAAGCAACGACACAAATTCAGGAGCAGACACTTGCTTTTATTCCGAAAATAGTGGCGGTATTGCTTTCGATTTTGCTGTTTGGCCCATGGATATTAAACACGCTGGTCGATTTCACATACAATCTGCTGAGTAATTTGTATAAATACATCGGATAGGCTGTGAATCGATGGAGCAGTTTCTACAAGGATTCCCTATTTTTTTGCTTATTTTTTGTCGAATTACTTCGTTTTTCGTCGTTGCGCCGATCTTTTCATCCCGGAATTTGCCGACGACGTTCAAGATTGGCCTTGGCTTCATGATCTCGCTGATCGTCTTTTTGACCTATGGCCTCAAGCAGACGATTGTGCCTGATGCCGAGTTTATACTCGCGATTATTCGAGAGGTAATGGCAGGCGTATTGCTTGGTTTTGTCGCCTATCTGTTTTTTACAGTTGTCCAAACAGCAGGGGCATTTATCGATTTGCAGATGGGCTTTGGTATGGCGAATGTGATCGATCCGATGACAGGCGCATCTGCACCGCTTATGGGTAACTTTAAATTTATGATTGCGTCTCTAATCTTCCTGTCCATTAACGGGCATCATTTCCTATTATCGGCTTTGATGCGAAGTTATGAATGGATTCCGCTATCCAATGAGCTGTTCGGCCGAATCTATGAAGGCAGCATTAGCGATTTTATTGTCAAGACATTCGCAGAAACCTTCTTGCTTGCTTTCCAAATGGCGGCGCCTCTGGTCGTTGCAATGTTCCTGACTGATGTTGGTCTTGGGTTTCTGGCCCGCACCGCACCGCAATACAATGTGTTTGTTATCGGTATTCCGATCAAGATAATTGTTGGATTACTTATGTTGGCTATTATGATGCCGGGTCTGATTACGATCTTTGAGCACTTGTTTACACAGCTATTCAACGCACTTGAGGAGCTGTTCGGCATTGTGCAGGGCCCCGTAACTTAGGCAGGAGGGCTTGCGATCATGCGATCACATCGTTGGACGCTAGATCTACAGCTGTTTTCTCAAGAAAAAACAGAGCGTGCAACTCCTAAGAAGAGGCAGGAATCGAGAGAGAAGGGCCAGGTTGCCAAGAGTGCTGATTTACCGGCCGCATTTATCCTGCTCTTTGTGTTTCTCAGCTTCATTATGCTGGGCGACTTCTATCAGGAACGGCTGCTGCATTTGTTCGGACTTATGTTTGAGCAGAAGCTGCTGCTGCAGATAACGACCGGTAATGTCATGTCTTTATTTTCGGAAATTATGTTCCAAGTGTTTATACTGTTAGCCCCGATTTTTGCAATCGCGGTTATTGTCGCCATACTCGGAAGCTACGTGCAAATCGGATTTCTGTTCACAGGAGAGCCACTGAAGCTCAAGCTGAGCAAGCTAAATCCGATTAATGGCTTCAAACAGATCTTCTCAATGCGTTCGTTATTCGAGTTTGTCAAGAATATCTTAAAGTTATTGGTAATCGGTTTGATCGTTTACTTGAACCTGTGGAGCGAACGCGATCACATTATGCAGCTTGCGCGTGTTCCCATCGAGAGCATCTACAGCTTTACAGCCAGTCTTATGATTACGCTCGGCCTGGAGATCGGCGCACTGCTCGCAGTACTCGCCGTTATCGATTATATCTATCAACGCTATGAGCACGAGAAAAGCTTGCGTATGTCCAAGCAGGATATTAAAGAAGAGTACAAAAAGACAGAAGGCGATCCGCTCATTAAAGGGAAGATTCGTGAGCGTCAGCGACGAATGGCCTTGCAGCGAATGATGCAGGAAGTGCCCAAAGCGGATGTCGTCATTACGAACCCGACTCACTTTGCAATCGCCTTGAAATACGATTCAGCCAATATGGAAGCGCCGACGGTAATCGCTAAGGGAATGGATTATGTCGCGCTTCGAATCAAAGAGGTAGCGAAGGAGAACGGCGTTATAACGATGGAAAACAAGCCGCTCGCCAGAGCGTTATACGATAGGTCGGAGATTGGAGAAACCATTCCGGCTGACTTGTTCCAAGCAGTTGCTGAAGTGCTGGCTTATGTATATAAGCTGAAGGGCAAAGGGAAGTAGAAGTAACCAGTTGCGATTAATGGGGGAGGAAACGTCATGAAAGCAAGAGACCTGACTATACTAATCGGGATTATAGGCATCGTTCTAATGATGGTTGTTCCGATTCCTGTCGGGTTATTGGACGTGCTGCTCGTCATTAATATTTCCGCGGCGCTCATGATATTGTTGATTTCAATGAACACGCAGGATGCTTTGCAGTTCTCCATCTTTCCCGCATTGCTGCTTATTACGACATTGTTCCGGTTAGCGCTCAACGTATCGACGACCAGGAACATTTTGCAGAAGGCTGAAGCCGGTGAAGTCGTTGAGACCTTCGGTAAATGGGTAGCCGGCGGACAGATTGCAATCGGATTTGTCGTCTTCCTCATACTGGTCGTCGTCCAATTCATCGTTATTACGAAAGGCTCGGAGCGTGTGGCTGAGGTAGGCGCCCGGTTCACACTCGATGCGATGCCTGGTAAGCAAATGAGTATCGATGCAGATTTGAATGCGGGCCTTATTAATGAACAGCAGGCAAGAGACCGCAGGCAAAAGATTGAGAGAGAGGCAGATTTCTACGGATCGATGGACGGTGCCAGCAAATTCGTAAAAGGTGACGCCATTGCATCCATCATCATTCTGATTATTAACCTGCTCGGCGGCTTTGTGATCGGGATGACCGTGCATGGACTTTCTTTCGGAGAATCCATTGAGAGATTCTCGGTTCTTACGATTGGTGACGGACTGGTCAGCCAGATTCCGGCACTTCTGATCTCCACAGCCGCAGGTCTTATCGTTACCCGGGCTTCATCTGAAGGGAACCTGGCCTTCGACGTCACCTCGCAAGTATTGCGTTACCCTAAGCTGCTGTACATAGTTGCAGGCACGATAGCATTGCTTGGTATCGGAACGCCAATCGGTCCCATCGCAACACTTCCGTTTGCGGGTGTACTGGTGTTCGCTGGTTACCGAATGCAGAAGACGCTTACAGCCCAGCAGCAGGAAGAGGATTTGCTCGTAGAGGAGCAGCAGATCGAGGAAGTCCGCAGTCCAGAGAGCGTAATCAGCTTGCTGCAGGTTGATCCGATCGAATTTGAATTCGGCTATGGCCTCATCCCGCTAGCGGATACGCAGCAGGGAGGGGATTTGCTCGACCGCATCATCATGATTCGCAGACAGTGTGCATTGGAGCTTGGGCTTGTCGTGCCGGTCATCCGGATACGTGACAATATTCAATTGAAGCCGAATGAATATGTCATCAAGATCAAAGGCAATATTGTCGCACGCGGCGAGCTGCTGCTCAATCACTATTTGGCCATGAGCCCAGGGTTCGACAACGACAGCATTATCGGGATTGAAACGGTAGAGCCAGCTTTCGGATTACCGGCTATCTGGATTGATGAAGCAACGAAGGAACGCGCCGAGTTGACAGGCTACACTGTCGTTGACCCGCCGTCTGTTGTTGCAACGCACTTAACGGAAATCGTCAAACGTCATGCTCACGAGCTTATCGGCCGCCAGGAAACGAAGGCGCTTGTCGAGAATGTCAAGGAAACCTATCCGACACTTGTCGAGGAGCTAATACCATCGATTCTTACGGTCGGCGATATTCAGAAGGTGCTCTCCAAGCTGCTCAGAGAGAAAATTTCGATTCGGGACATGGTAACGATATTCGAGACTTTGGCCGATCACGGCACCTACACGAAAGATCCGGACATTCTGACCGAGTATGTTCGCCAATCCTTATCGCGTCAAATTACACAGCAGTTCTCTCAAACGGGAGATACGCTGAGAGTAATAACCGTTGGTCCTTCAGTTGAGAAGAAGATCGCGGAATCGGTGCAATCCTCCGAGCAGGGAAGCTATCTGGCTCTTGATCCAATTGCTACCCAGACGATCCATCAGAAGCTCAACGAGCAGGTCAACAAGCAAATTCAATCGGGTTATCAACCGGTCGTTCTTGCATCGCCGACCATCAGAATGTATTTGCGTCAAATCGTTGAACGTACTATGCAGGATATTCCGGTACTTTCCTACAGTGAGCTTGAACCTAGTGTAGAAGTTCAAAGCATTGGGGTGGTTAATTTATGAAGGTAAAACGATATGTTGTTAATGCAGTGCCGGAAGCGCTGCCGATGATTCGAACCGATCTGGGCATTGATGCCGTTATTCTCAATACGAAGGAAATACGTGTAGGCGGATTTCTCGGCATGTTCGGCAAGAAAAAAATGGAGGTTATCGCCGCTATTGACAGCAGTGTCGCCGGCAAGCAATCTCCGCCCGTTCGTTCCAAACCCGTTCCGGCTAAACCAGCTGCAGCGGCTGCCGTGAGCTCGAGCGGACCGGCAAGAGCAGAATGGGCTGCTGAAGCCGGAGGCAGCGAGCGCTATGTGCCTTCAGCAGCGGCGTCTGCTGTCCAGAACAAAGCTGCTGCCAGTCCTGCCGAGCTATCTCAGCTCAATGCGGCAAAGGCAAATTCGAATCCGGTCGTCCAGTCCAAGGAAAGAATAGCGAAGGAAAAAGAATTGCTGGATGAAATTCTCGAGATGAAGAAATGGATTCTCCAAATATCCAAACAGCAGAATATGGAGGCTCTTCCAGCTCCTCTGCAGGGGCTGCATGATCGTCTATCAGAACAAGAGGTTGGCGCCCAGTGGATCGAACGGTTAATCGAAACGGTACAGAAGCAATTCGAAGGCGAGGAAGAAGCTGCTCTTGATCGTGAGTCCGTCTGGAAGGCTGCCAAGGCCGTATTGGCCGGATGGCTCGGTGAGTTCCAGGGCAAAGGCATTCAACGGGATACGCGGGTTGTTCATTTTGTCGGCCCTACAGGTGTCGGCAAAACAACATCGATCGCAAAGCTTGCAGCAGAGCAGACGCTCAAGGCAGGCCGAAAGGTTGGCTTTATTACATCTGACACCTACCGAATCGCTGCGGTTGATCAATTGCGAACCTATGCAACGATTCTGAATGTTCCATTGGAGGTTGTCTTCTCTCCTTCTGAAGTATCACGCGCCTTCAAGCAGCTTGAAGACCGGGAGCTGATCTTTATGGATACGGCAGGACGCAATTTCCGGAACGAGCTCTATGTCTCGGAAGTAAACAGCCTGCTGCAAACGGATCGGCAATCAGAAACTTATCTCGTTCTGAGCTTGACCGGAAAGTACAAGGATATGGCGACAGTAGCCGAGCATTTTGCCAAGTATGATGTTAGCCGTGTGGTGTTTACGAAGCAGGACGAGACGAACGCATATGGCGCGATACTGAATTTGGCGCTTGAACAGGGCTTGAAGCCCGCTTATATAGCCTATGGCCAGACCGTTCCAGATGATATCACTCCATTTCGTATAGACAACTATGTAGAACAACTTCTGGGGGATTGGGATGTTTAACGATCAAGCCGAGGCGCTTCGTCACATGGTCAAGAACCGGGAACTGCAAAGCAGCGGGAAGACGACGCGAGTTATTACGGTGACGAGCGGCAAGGGAGGCGTCGGCAAATCCAACTTCAGCTTGAATTTTGCTCTGACGCTTCAGAAGCTGGGCCAGAAGGTGTTAATATTCGATGCCGATATCGGAATGGCGAATATTGATGTTCTAATGGGGATCTCGGCTCCTTACAATCTGTACCACCTGCTGAAAGGGCAAAAAAATATTTGGGAAATCATTCAGGAAGGCCCCAGCGGTATTCATTTTATCGCCGGCGGCTCGGGCTTCAAGGATTTGCTGGAACTGACACCGACGGAGCTCGATTACTTCGAAGAGCAGATCGGACGTCTGCATGGCGAATATGATCTGATTCTATTCGATACCGGAGCAGGCCTTTCGAAGGAAACGGTTAAATTTATTGCCGCTGCACAAGAGACCCTTGTCGTTACAACACCGGAACCAACCTCAATCACGGACGCCTACGCGTTAATTAAAATGGTGAATGCGATGGAGCATAATATTCAGTTCAAGCTGGTGGTCAACCGGGCAGTTGACAGGAAAGAAGGAAAGGCGACCGCTGACAAGATCAGCATGGTGGCCGAACGGTTTCTTGACACTTCATTGCCGATGCTCGGCATCCTGCTCGACGACCCGAATGTGACCAAGGCTGTTAAAAAGCAGGTTCCGTTCACAATCGCTTTTCCAGAAAGTGATGCTTCTCATTCTATTATGGAAATAGCCAAAAGGTTTATGGACGTGCCGAGTACTCCGACCTCTGCGGGCAGCGGGGTCAAAGGATTTTTGCATAAGATGTTCAGACTGATGAAGTGATCCTTTGAAAGAGTAGGAGGGAGATGCCGATGAGCCCTTACCGTGTGCTTGTGGTCGATGATTCCGCTTTTATGCGCAAAATTTTCTGTGATCTGATTGCATCGGACAAGCAGTTTGAAATTGTTGCAACGGCCACTAATGGTTATGAAGCGATAGATTCTGTCGAGCGATTAAAGCCGGATGTTATTACGATGGATTTGGAAATGCCGGAGATGAACGGACTGGAAGCTCTGGAACGTATTATGCGTACTCTTCCAACGCCGATTATAATGCTCTCCAGCATAAGCGACGATGCTACGAGAGAAACAATAAAAGCGCTGCAAATCGGGGCATTCGATTTCATTCGCAAGCCGTCCGGGCCGTTATCGCCTGATATTCATAAAGTTGGCGAGATGCTGCTGGAAAAAATGCGAATCGCAGTATTGACGAAGCGCGTGCATCAGACCGCTGCGCCAATAGAGAAGCCTGCTCCGAAACTAACGCCTGACGTTAAGCTGGAGCGGACATTCAAGCCGAGGCCAAAGGCTGCAGACAGCCCGATAAGCAAAGCACCGCCGGATGTGCAGGGCAAGACAATGGATGGCCAATCGGTTAAGAAACCGGTGGCAATCCATAAACCGAAACAATTGGCCGCTCAGGATATTCTGCTGGAGCCTCATAAGCCCGTAGACAAAAAGCCCCAGCCTAGCAGTACCTTCCAGCATTTGATTACAATCGGCACTTCAACAGGAGGGCCGCGGGCGCTTCATGAGGTTATTACGGCGCTGCCGGGAGATTTGCCCGCACCAGTACTGGTCGTACAGCATATGCCGCCCAAATTCACCCACTCATTGGCACAGCGGCTGGATACCTTCAGCAACTTGCGGGTAGTTGAAGCGACCAATGGGGAGCGGGTTAATGCCGGGATGGTATATATAGCGCCTGGCGGCAATCATATGGAGCTGGCGAAGGACAGCAGAGGTTATTACATACGACTGACACAAGAACCAACACGCAATGGGCATCGCCCGTCTGTTGATGTGATGTTCGAGTCCTGCACCTCCTTCAAGGAGCTTAGGAGACATTCCGTCATTATGACGGGTATGGGAAGCGACGGAGTCAAGGGAATGAAGGCATTGAATGAGAGCGGTGGTGAAAGCGCCATTGCTGAAGCCGAAGAATCATGCGTCGTATATGGGATGCCTCGTTCAGCAATCGAAGCAGGGGTCGCCAAGACGGTCGTTCCGCTGCGTCAAATCGCATCCAGACTAGTAGAGGCTGTTATGAAGTAACAGATATATTTTCGATTGGCAACCATTCAATCAGGAGGTGTATGGAAATGGATATGAATGCCTATTTATCGATGTTCATTGATGAATCGAACGATCATCTTCAGGCGCTTAACGAAAACCTTCTGCGTCTGGAAGGTGATCCGGAGGATTTGAGCATCGTCCAGAACATATTCCGATCCGCTCATACGCTTAAAGGCATGTCGGCGACAATGGGATTTGAGGATCTCGCTTCTTTGACTCACGAAATGGAGAACGTGCTGGATCTGGTGCGCAACAACAAGTTGAAAATGGACAGCTTTATTTTCGACACGCTGTTTAAGGGTTTAGATGCGCTGGAATCGATGGTACAAGATATTATAGGCGGCGGAACAGGTAAAGCGGATGTAACGGAGATCGTGAAGTCGCTGAAAGCTATCGAGAAGGGCGAGCACAAGTCACAGGCTGCAGCGCCAGCCGCATCTGCAGGGAGCGCTGGATCATCCAACAGCTCGGCACTGCTGGATGAATTCCAAACATCGGTGCTGCTGCAATCTATTGAATCCGGCCACTCCGTCTACCATATCGTCGTTACAGTACGCGAGGATTGCTTGCTGAAAGCTGCCAGAGCTTATATGGTGTTCGATTTCCTGGAACGCAGCGGAGAGGTTGTTAAATCGATTCCAAGCGTCCAAGATATTGAGCAGGAAAAATTCGATAACTCCTTTACGGTGTTTACAATCTCCAATATTAATGAGCAGGAGCTCCGCAAAGGAATCGAATCCGTCTCCGAAATAGCGGGCTGCGAGATTATTGGACTGGATAGTGAAACCTTAAAGCAAATCAGCAGCGGGACCGGCACAGGAGCGGCCAAACCGGATTTGGCTTCGGAAGCGAAACCGCAGCCAGAGGCAGCCCAGCAAATAAGCGCGGCCCGTTCACAGACAGCGGCAACCGCAGCTCCAGCAGCTGCCCCTGCATCGTCAGGCGCTACGGGGGGCGGCGGCGCTGCATCCCGCACGATCCGTGTTGATATTGAACGGCTGGATGCGCTCATGAATTTATTCAGTGAACTGCTTATTGATCGTGTTCGCCTTGAGCAGCTTGCCAGCGAAGTGAAGAGCACCGAGTTGTCAGAGACGGTTGAGCATATGTCCCGTGTCAGCGGCGACTTGCAAAATATTGTGCTCAAGCTGCGGATGGTGCCTGTGGAATCTGTCTTCAACCGGTTCCCACGGATGGTACGCGACCTGGCCAAGTCACTCGATAAGAAGGTAGAGCTCATCATTACGGGTGCTGAAACAGAGCTGGATCGTACCGTAATCGACGAGATTGGCGACCCGCTCGTACATTTGCTTCGCAACTCGCTTGACCACGGTATCGAATCGGTCGCTGACCGGATTGCGGCAGGCAAGCCCGAGACAGGAATTGTTCATTTGCGCGCCTTCCACAGCGGCAACCATGTCTTTATCGAGGTGGAGGAAGACGGGAAGGGAATCAACCGCGACAAGGTTAAGGAAATAGCGGTCAAGAATGGCGTTGTCACTGCAGAAGAGGCCAAGCGCTTGAATGATAGCGAGATCAACATGCTAATCTTTGCGCCAGGCTTCAGTACAGCGGACAAAATATCCGATATATCCGGACGCGGTGTAGGGCTTGATGTCGTACGAACGAAGATCACTTCTCTTGGCGGTAATGTCACGATTGATTCTGAGCCTGGCAGAGGGACTAAATTCTCGATTCAGCTGCCGCTGACACTGTCGATCATATCGGCAATGCTTGTCAAGCTCGGAGATGAGAAGTATGCGATTCCGCTTTCCTCTATTGTAGAAACAGGCATCATACGCAAGGAGCAAATCCGCAACATTCACGGCAATTTGATGATTGAATACCGCGGCAGTGTCATACCGGTCGTATCGCTCAGCCAGGTGCTTCAATCACCTTCATATAGCGAAGAAGATGAAGCGGAGACCGAAATTGTCGTCATTCGCAAAGGGGACAAGCAGGGCGCGATTATGGTGGACGAATTTATTGGCCAGAGCGAGATCGTCCTCAAGTCGCTTGGCAAATATTTAACGAACATTCCGGCTGTATCTGGAGCTACGATTCTTGGCGATGGCCAAGTGGCATTAATTATCGATCCGAATGCGCTCATAAAATAAGGAGGGATAACGCATGGGTGAGGAAATCAAGGTTATCGTTTTTGGACTTGCTAACGAAGAATATGGCATCGAAGTAGAGAAAGTTCGTACAATCGAGCGAATGATCCCCATAACACGAGTACCCAAAACACCTGCCTTCATCAAAGGAGTCATCAATCTGCGCGGAGTAGTGCTTCCTGTCATTGATCTGCGGGGACGGTTTAATCTGGAGGAATCAGAGCCGACAGACAGCTCGCGGATTATTATTGTTGCCGTCAATGATCTGGAGGTAGGATTCGTTGTGGATGCTGCCAATGATGTTATCGATATCGATACGGACAGCATTGATTCACCTCCGGAGGTCGTGGGAGGCATCAAGGCCAAATATTTGCACGGAGTAGCCAAGATCGGTGACAATCGCCTGCTTATTATGCTTAACCTGGCCGAAGTGTTGAACAAGAATGAAATCATCCAGCTAGAGCAGCTGGAGGACTAAGCCGTGAATCCTTTATCCAAGCTGGAGGCCTTTAAACTGGATGTGCTGAAGGAAGTCGGTAATATCGGAGCAGGTAACGCGGCCACTGCTTTATCCAGACTTCTGGACAAGCCGGTTGATATGAAGGTGCCAACAGTCAATCTTATTCCTTTCGAGCAGGTTGCGGACAAGGTGGGAGGTTTGGAGCAAGTCGTCGTCGCTGTTTTTCTGCGGGTAGAGGGTGATGCTCCAGGCAATATGTTCTTCTTGATCAAAGAGGATTCCGCCAAGAGACTGTTGAACAGCCTGCTTTCTTTAGAGGTTCGGGACGATAACGGATATTCGGAGATGGAGTTGTCCGCTCTGTCCGAAATTGGCAATATTCTAGCAGGCTCTTACTTATCTTCTCTCGCTGATTTTACCAAGCTGTCTATGTCGCCGACGGTTCCGGCATTAGCAGTCGATATGGCTGGAGCGATACTGAGCTATGGGCTTGTACAGTACGGTGAGATGGGCGACTCCGCACTATTGATTGATACTACATTCTTTGAGGGCCGGGAGGATCTGGAAGGCCATTTCTTCCTCATTCCTGACCCTGAGTCGTTCGACAAAATTTTCAGCTCTTTGGGAGTGCCATCTGAATGATACAGCAGAACGTGGTGAAAGTAGGCATGGCCGATTTAAATATTTCTTCCGACGGCGGTACGCTCAGGACGACCGGACTCGGATCATGTGTCGGTTTGATTCTATTCGATGAGCGCAACAGGATTGCCGGTATGGCACATGTCATGCTGCCAACTTCGGAAATTGCCCGGGAGTCATCTATAAATTTAGCCAAATATGCAGACACCGCGATCCCGGAGCTGATCCAGAGAATGAAGCAAGCTGGCGCGATGACAAGCCGTCTCACTGCCAAGATGGCGGGAGGCGCCCAGATGTTCGCGTTTGCGATGCAGAGCGAAGCGATGAGAATCGGACCGCGCAATGTGGAATCTTGCAAGGAAATGCTGACGAGATTCGATATCCCCTTGCTAGGGGAAGATACGGGCGGGAATTATGGCCGGACGATAGAGTTCGATAGTACAAGAGGAATCTTGGTCATTCGAAGCGTCC
The DNA here is from genome assembly GCF_019443105.1 of Paenibacillus oenotherae. Classification (GTDB taxonomy): domain Bacteria; phylum Bacillota; class Bacilli; order Paenibacillales; family Paenibacillaceae; genus Paenibacillus_Z; species Paenibacillus_Z oenotherae. The sequence continues at coordinate 183,025 of NZ_JAHZIJ010000001.1, read as the reverse complement.
AACTTGGAATAAAGGAGATTTAAGATGATTGGAACCTGGCGTTGGAACGTTGCATTTGGTATATGCGGGTCTGTGCTTACGCTGCTGTTCTCCTTGGGCAGCAATGGGCTTGCCGTAACTAGCATGCGGTGCCTGTACGCCTTTATCGCATTTTTTGTACTCATGTATTTGTTTCGTGCAGTTATTGCTCTCATACTGCAGCCTGGTGCAGTTCCGCTGGCGGAGGAATCCCAATCTCAGGATGAGGCCAGAGGCATTCAGGTGGATATGTCGACGCCGGATGAGAGCGACGAATTGAATGATTTACTTAAACAGCAAATGGACGGGAACGTACAGCTTGAGCCTGGCGCACAGTCGAACTTTCAACCGCTGACTCCACCTAAGCTTGTATCGACTCCAAACAAAGAGCCTGAAGAATTGGCCAAAGCAGTACGTCACCTTACGGGAGGGTGAGTTGAATGATAGAGCCGAAAGCACCTCATTTGTCTAACATCGAGATCTGGCAGAAGTGGAAAGAAGAAGGGGACATTGAAGCGAAGAAACGGCTTATCGAACATTACTTATCTTTGGTTGATTATGTAAGCAACCGCATGGCGATCGGATTGCCCAAGAACGTCTCCAAGGACGATCTGGCCAGCAATGGAGTAATGGGACTAATCGATGCCATCGAGAAATTCGATTACCGCCGCGGACTCCAGTTCGAAACCTACGCATCCTGGCGGATCAGGGGATCCATCATTGATGGATTGCGTCAGGGAGATTGGGTTCCGCGATCCGTGCGCGAGAAGGCGAAGAAGATTGAGGAAGCCTACCAGCATTTGGAGCAGCAGTATCTTCGTTCCGTCTCCGATGCGGAGATAAGTGAATATTTGAGCATCAGCGAGAAGGAATTCGGACATATGCTGCAGGAGATTGCGGTAACAACCGTTTGTTCGCTGGAGGATCCCATCAAAGAGGAAGAGTCGGAAACACGGCTGTCCCTTCTTATTGATGAGAAAGCCAAAAATCCGGATTATAAGGTGCATGAATTTTATTTGAAGGAATCGCTTGTAAGAGGAATCGACCGCCTGACAGAGAAAGAGAGAACGGTCATTTCCTTATTCTATTATGAAGAGCTGTCCCTGAGTGAAATTGCGGAAGTGATGTGTTTATCGCCGTCACGGATCTCGCAGCTTCATTCCAAGGCAATTCTAAGATTGCGCGGCGCTCTGGACAAGCAAAAGGATCAGTTAATGCAGCGCTAAATATATTGAAAGGGGGGACGTCAGTTGTCAACTTATGAAACGCTTGAAACTTACATAGTCATCCAGATCTCACCTGATAAACTTACAGCTCATTTAAGGTTTAATGTTGCGGACGAGAATCTCACCATCACTTCTAAACAGCTTGAGGAATTTGTGAGAAGTCATGGCGTTATCCACGGAATTGACCTTAATGTGCTTGCCAACATTGCCAGGCAGCCGAAATTATACTTCAATAGTCAGACACTAGTAGCGCAGGGCGAGATGGCTGTCAACGGTGAGGACGGGGCTATTCGTTTCTCGTATGATATGAAGGAAGAACAGCACAAGCCGGTTGAAATTGAGGGCGGGAAAGTTGATTTCAAAGAAATCACGCAGCTTAAAAATGTCAGACGCGGTCAATTGATCGCGGAGAAAGTACCAGCAACGGAAGGCAAACCTGGCAAAGCGGTTACCGGTGATGATATAGCTGGAAAGAATGGTAAGGAAGCTTATTTCAAATTAGGCAAAAATGTCGTCCTGAACCCTGAACAAACAGCACTTTATGCAGCAATAGACGGACTAATCACAATGACCGACAAAAACAAAATCAACGTGTTTCCTATTTATGAGGTTAACGGTGATGTTGATTATAATATCGGCAATATTGATTTCGTAGGAACTGTTGTCGTGCGCGGCAATGTACTGACAGGCTTCCGGATTAAAGCTTCTGGCGATATACGGGTTATCGGGGGCGTTGAGGGCGCTGAGCTGGAATCAGAGGGCTCAATCGAAATAACCGGAGGCATACTGGCAAGCAATAAAGGTTATGTCAAGGCCGGCAAGAACGTCAAGAGCTCATTTATCCAGGATGGGAACGTAACGGCAATGGAGGATGTGCTTGTTACCCAAAGTATTATGCACTCTCATGTGCGTGCTGGCAGAAACGTAGTTTGCAGCGGGACCAAAGGTCTTGTTGTAGGAGGAATGATACAGGCTGGAGAGCGGGTCGTCGCAAGGACGATCGGCAATACCATGTCAACTGCCACAGCCATTGAGGTCGGCGTTCGGCCAGAGCTGCGCTCGGAGCTTCTGGAGCTTAGACAGCACTTGAAGTCAACAGGCGAGAACCTGGATAAGACAGAGAAGGCGTTAACGTTGCTTGATCAGCTTGCTGCTGCAGGACAGCTGCCATCAGACAAGCTGGCGCTCAGGATCAAGCTGGGCGCGACCAAGCGTCAAGCAGTTGAAGAAATGTCTGTATCTCGAGAACGCATTCTGGAAATAGAGAAGTCGCTTGAGGACACCGATACTGCGAGAGTAGACGTCATCAATACCATCTACGGCGGAACGAAAATTGTTATCGGACGCTACACGCGCTTTGTGAAGGATCCTACGCAGCGAATTTCCTTCCGTTATTCAGAAGGCGATATTGTGATGGCTCCTTATCTTTAATGGAGAGGTTGGAAGCGGACAAATTGCATGATTAAGGGAGGAGTAACGGATGCCCTATAAATCGATTGACCTGCAGGCCTCTATACCACGAACGCCGGATACTGCCGCATTGCAAAATCAAATGCTGCATAAGCCTGTCGCCGACCAAACTCGTTTGGAAGGTGACAGTGCCAAACAAACGGAATTGATGCGCAGCAAGAATAGTGCGGTTGAACAAGGCAGCAAGCTGGGCATTAAAGATAATAAGCAGCGTGAAGCAGGCTCGAAATCGCAGAAACGAAAAAACGCCGGCAACCGGGATGACGCGCTGGAGCAGTCTGAGGACAAGCAGGCGGCCCAGACACATCCTTACAAAGGCCAGCACATTGATATATCGCTTTAGATACCGCATTAATTACCGGATTGCAGGTGAAACGTAATGGAACCTTGGCATACGATCGTTCTATTGGGCGCAGTTGCTGTAGTTTTCGCTGTTATTATGCCGCGTAAATCCGCGCCAGGCAGCGATCAATCTTCTACTGTACGCAATATGGAAACAGCATTGGAGCAATTCATGGAGAACATGGAGGCCGACAATCGCGAGATGGTCGAGCTTGTAACAAGCGCCCAGAAGGAAGCACAGGAGCAAGCAAAGCGGCGTGAAGAGCGGATCAATCAATTGGAGCAGCGCTGCGGCGAACTGGAGCAATCGTTGGTTAACCAGGCCAAATCGCAGCCCGCAGCAGAGGCATTTGCCCCTGGCAACCAGCCGGCGGCGGCTTCTCATGAACCGGAAGCAATGCCGGAGTCCGCAATCCCGGAGACAGCAGCTGAAGAGGTGCAGGAGCAGGAGGCGGCATCGATCCGCAATCGATACACGGAATTGTTCGCGCTTCATGACAATGGCAAGTCAGTTGAGGCCATTGCGAAGAAGCTTGGCATGAACAAGGGAGAAGTGCTGTTGATTCTCCAGTTATCCAGGCAGGAGGAAGAAAGCCGTCATGAATAAACGACCTTTTCTACTTGGGCTTGGTATCGGGCTAATTATTGGAGCTGCCCTCCTCCAGCTTATGCTCGTTGGACAGCAGCAGGCTGATAATCTGGACCACTTCAATCAAGATACGGATACCTCCGGTTCCAAGCTGTATACGCAAGAGGAGCTTGACAGCAAGCTGGCCGAGGCGGCCGAGCGGATTAGAGCGGAAGAAATGCAGAAGGTTCAGAAGGCCAAGGATGAGGAGCAGAAGGCGGAGGATGCAAAGCCAGAGGCGAATAAGGATACATCTGTACCTCAACCTCAACCGAAGGCCCCATCAGCTGCTGAAGGGAAGGCTGCAAAAGACTCTGAGCCCGGGAGAACTATCGTCCGCATCGTTCCGGGATCAGACCTGACCGAGACAGCCGCTTTGCTGGAGAAGCATGGAGTAATCGAGAACCAGAAGTCCTTCATATCCCTGATGCGTAAAGAGAGCAACAAAATACGCGCGGGCTATTTTGCATTTGAGGGCGACTTAACCTTGCAGCAGGTGAAGAAGGTCATTACAGGGCAGCCGCTCCCTCCTGAGGAAGCGAAGCGGCAGTTGAAGGAGTAGGCGATGCGGGGCCAAAGCTGAGGCCTGCTGGCGTGCGGATCATTCTTCCCATCGCTGTTGTCTCTGGATTTCTTCATTTTGATGCTGAAAAATAGATGATTGCTTGTTGCATGGTGGATGGCAGTTATGGTATAGTAATTGACGGTGTTAAAAACACACGCGAATTAATTTCGTCAAGGGTGCTTCGGCCCGGCCGAAGTTTTGACGAAAGATGATATTTGCGGAGGAAACCAAAAAAACCATTGTACAGGAGGTGTGTGAGGATGGCGGTAATTTCCATGAAACAGCTTCTAGAAGCTGGGGTGCACTTCGGTCATCAGACTCGTCGTTGGAACCCTAAGATGGATCGTTATATCTTCACTGAAAGAAACGGTATTTACATTATTGACTTGCAGAAGACGGTTAAGAAAGTTGAGGAAGCTTACAACTTCGTTCGCGAAGTAGCAGGCACAGGCGGTACGATCCTCTTCGTCGGTACCAAGAAGCAAGCTCAAGATTCGGTTAAAGAAGAAGCAGAGCGTTGCGGCAACTTCTACATTAACCAACGTTGGCTCGGCGGCACGCTGACTAACTTCCAAACAATCCAAAAACGTATCGATCGTCTGAAAACACTTGAGAAGTGGGAAGAAGACGGTACATTCAACGTATTGCCTAAGAAAGAAGTTATCATTCTCCGCAAAGAGAAAGATCGCCTCGAGAAATTCCTGGGCGGTATTAAAGGCATGAAAGGATTGCCTAGCGCGCTGTTCATTATTGACCCGCGTAAAGAGCGTATCGCTGTTGCGGAAGCTCGCAAGCTTGGTATCCCAATTGTCGGTATCGTTGATACCAACTGTGATCCGGACGAGATCGACTATGTTATTCCGGGTAACGATGACGCAATCCGCGCAGTTAAGTTGCTGACAGCTAAGATGGCTGATGCAATCGTGGAAGCGAACCAAGGCGAACAAGCGACTGTATAGTCGTCTTTAATAAGTCAACACGAAGGGTGGTCAGAAGGTGATAAACCTCTCACCGCCCTTTTTTTCGAATGAGAATATGATAGATCATACTAGGAGGTCTCCATCATGGCAGTTAGTGCGAGTGCAGTTAAAGAATTGCGTGAAAAAACAGGTGCAGGCATGCTCGATTGCAAGAAAGCGCTTGATGAAACGAATGGCGATGTATCCAAAGCAATCGATCTGCTCCGCGAGAAAGGCCTTTCTGCTGCAGCTAACAAAGCAGGTCGTGTAGCTACAGAAGGCGTTGTTGAATCTTACATTCATGCGGGCGGCCGTATCGGCGTTCTCGTAGAAATCAACTGCGAAACGGACTTCGTAGGCAAAACGGATCAATTCCGTGACTTTGCTCGTGATATCGCCATGCAAATTGCAGCGGCTAATCCGAAATTCGTGAGCCGTGAAGAAGTATCTCAGGCAGAGCTGGACAAAGAGCGTGAGATTCTTACAGCTCAAGCATTAAACGAAGGCAAGCCTGAGAAAATCGTTGAGAAAATGGTTGAAGGCCGTCTTGGCAAATACTACGAAGAGTTCTGTTTGCTGGAGCAGTCTTTCATCAAAGATCCAGACAAAACGATCGCTCAACTGCTGAACGAAAAAATCAGCACAATCGGCGAAAACATTTCGATCCGTCGCTTTGTTCGTTATGAGCTTGGCGAAGGCTTGGAGAAAAAAGAAGACAACTTCGTTGCTGAAGTTATGTCTCAGGCAAAACTGTAAACCGAACGCACAAGGCGGGGCGGGGCGTCCGCCCCGCCTATTTGTTTAAATAGAAGTGCATAATAAAAAGTATGCGGCCTATGAACAAGGTCAAAGATGGAGGTATACCACGTTGCAAAGTCCCGTGTACAAAAGAATCGTCCTGAAGGTTAGCGGTGAATCGCTTGCTGGCAATAACGGATATGGAATTGACGCAGCTGTTATAGCATCGATAGCGGAACAAGTCAAAGAGGTTGTTGAATTAAATGTTGAAGTGGCGATCGTATGCGGCGGCGGCAATATTTGGCGCGGCATTGCCGGTACTGCCAAAGGAATAGACCGTGCGACAGCCGATTACATGGGCATGCTTGCAACGGTAATGAATTCATTGGCGCTTCAAGATGCGCTGGAGCAGATTGAAGTTCCGACACGAGTACAAACCTCGATCGCGATGCAGCAAATTGCGGAGCCTTATATTCGCCGCCGCGCTATTCGCCATCTGGAGAAGGGCCGTGTCGTTATATTCGCTGCTGGAACAGGCAATCCGTTCTTCTCGACAGACACAACTGCTGCGCTTCGCGCTGCCGAAATCGAGGCGGAAGTCATTCTGATGGCGAAGAACAAAGTTGATGGCGTTTATTCAGCTGATCCATTCAAAGATGCGACAGCAGAGAAATTCGAGACCCTCACTTACCTGGATGTATTGAATCGCAATCTGGGAGTAATGGACTCGACGGCATCGTCACTATGTATGGATAACAATATTCCGCTTGTCGTATTCTCAATAACGGAGCAAGGCAACATTAAACGTGTTGTTCTGGGAGAAAAAATCGGAACCATTGTAAAAGGGAGTGTAGATTAATGCCGCAATCGATTAAGAAAAGCGCAGAGGATCGGATGGAGAAAGCGATCGGCGCATTGAAACGGGATCTCTCCACACTGCGTGCTGGCCGGGCAACGCCAGCGCTGCTGGATCGCGTGCAGGTTGAATACTATGGTGCAATGACACCGGTGAGCCAATTGGCGAACATCAATACGCCAGATACCCGCACACTGCTCATTCAACCGTGGGACAAGACTTCGCTTGCTGCAATAGAGAAGGCAATCTTGAAATCCGATCTTGGATTGACGCCTTCTAATGATGGAAGTACAATTCGTATTGGCATTCCTGCTCTGACGGAAGAACGCCGTGCTGAGCTAGTCAAGATGACGAAGAAGTTTGGTGAAGAGGCCAAGGTTGCGATTCGCAATGTGCGCCGTGATGCCAATGACGATATTAAGAAGCTGGAAAAAACGGATATTTCAGAAGATGAGTCACGCCGTCATCAGGATGATGTCCAGAAGACGACTGACAAATTTGTTGGAGAGGTAGATAAAGTTCTGGCCTCCAAAGAGAAAGAGATCATGGAAGTATAAAGCAAGCTCACCGGCCCCTCCAACAGGTGGGGTTTGTTGCATAAATTGACGTTAGCGGTGGGAGGTATAGCGCGTGTTTCAGCGATTGAAGGCATTATTCGGAGGGACGCCAAAGCCCGCTTCAGAGCAGGTGCCTAGTGCCGATAAAATACCGCAGCATATAGCAGTCATTATGGATGGTAACGGCAGATGGGCAAAGAGCCGCGGTTTGCCGCGGATGGCCGGTCACCATTCCGGAATGAAGACAGTCAAACGGATTACGATGGCAGCCGACCGTCTAGGCGTCAAATATTTAACGTTATATGCGTTTTCGACAGAGAACTGGAAGCGGCCGAAGGCGGAAGTTGAGTTTCTGATGAAGCTTCCCCAGGAGTTTCTAGCCATTGAGCTGAAAGAGCTGGTAGACAAAAATGTGCAGGTTCGCATGATGGGCTACAAGGGCGATCTGCCGGATCATACCTTGCAAGCCATTGAAGAAGCGATCCGGCAAACGGCGAATAATACGGGACTTGTGCTTAATTTTGCGATTAATTATGGCAGCCGGAAAGAAATGATTGAGGCTGTCCGCTTAATCGGAGAAGAAGTTAAGGCTGGACGGCTGCTGCCGGAGCAAATCGATGAATCGCATATGGAATCCAGCCTGCTATCGGCTGGCATGCCGAATCCTGACTTGCTCATTCGAACAAGCGGGGAGCTGCGGATAAGCAACTTTATGCTTTGGCAGCTTGCGTATAGCGAACTATGGTTCACCGATGTGTACTGGCCTGAATTTACAGAAGAACATTTTTATGAAGCCGTTCGCGAATATCAGCGTCGCGTGCGTCGTTATGGCGGTGTATAGCCGGCTTTACTGGAGAGTGCGTCGCAATGAAACAACGAATCGTAACAGGCGTCATCGGCGGCGCCATATTTATCCTCTTAACTATACTGGGCGGTTGGTTCTTCTATGGCCTGCTTTTATTGCTTGCTCTAATTGGATTCTGGGAATTTATTCGAATGAATGGCTTGCAGTGGCATCATCCGGCATCCTTGATTGGATATGCCGGCGTGCTGTTCCTTCTGGTACCATGGGGTGAACTGGGGCTAAGGGAGCCTTCAGCACTACATATGATTTGGCTGCTTATGTTTTTGTTATTGGCGGCAACGGTTATGACCAAGAACAAATTCACAATAGATGGAGCGGCTCTGCTTCTCCTTGGAGCGCTCTACGTAGGCTATGGCTTCAATGCGATGTTTGAGGTGCGCAATGGAGATATGCATGGCCTGCTCACAACACTGATGGCATTCGGAGCAATCTGGGCATCTGACAGCGGCGCCTACTTCACAGGCCGGGCATTCGGCAAGCACAAGCTGTGGCCCTCCATTAGCCCGAACAAGACGATTGAAGGCTCGCTGGGCGGTGTGCTTCTGGCAGTTATTGTCACCGCCATATTTGCCTTTGCGGTACCGGATGTCATTGATTTGGGACGCGCGCTGCTGATCGGTCTGGTCGCTGCCATAGCCGGGCAGCTAGGTGATCTGATTCAATCCGCATATAAGCGGGTTCGCGGAATAAAGGATACCGGGGCACTGTTGCCAGGTCATGGCGGTGTGCTTGATCGCTGCGACAGCTGGCTTATCGTGTTTCCGCTTCTAGTAATGACAGATTTACTGCCGCTTGGCTAGAAGAGAAGGATAGGTGGATGAATGAAGAAACTGACTATACTCGGTTCAACGGGATCAGTGGGCACGCAGACATTGGATGTTGTAGCTAATGAGCCGGATGCCTATGAGGTTCACGGCCTTGCGGCCGGGGGCAACATTGGGCTGCTTATCGAGCAGGCGAAGCGGTTCCATCCCCGGGTTGTGTGCGTAGCTGAGAAGTCGCTGGTCGATGACATTAAGCCTCATCTGCCAGGCGGAACGAAGGTGCTCTTCGGTGAACAAGGTCTGATCGAAATCGCTGCAACAACGGAGGCGGATACGGTCGTAACCGCGATTGTTGGAAGCAGGGGATTGAGCGCTACTCTTGCGGCCATAGAGGCCGGCAAGAACATTGGACTTGCGAATAAGGAGACACTTGTAACTGCCGGACATCTGGTGATGAAGCAGGCAGCCCACAAGGGCGTCTCTATTCTGCCGATCGACAGCGAGCATTCCGCGATCTTCCAATGTCTGAACGGCGAGAACCGCAAGGATGTGAAGCGAATTACACTGACCGCTTCCGGCGGCTCCTTCCGCGACCGCACAAGGGATGAGCTCCAGGGCGTAACTGTGGCGGAAGCGCTGAATCATCCCAATTGGTCGATGGGTGCTAAGATAACGATTGATTCGGCTACAATGGCGAACAAAGGGCTGGAAGTTATTGAAGCTCACTGGCTGTTCGGCCTTCAATATGATGAGATTGATGTGATTATACATCCGGAGAGCATCATACACTCCTATGTAGAATTTGTAGATAACAGCATCGTTGCCCAGCTTGGCTTGCCTGATATGAGGGTGCCGATTCAATATGCACTTACTTATCCGGGGCGGCGTCCGACACCAACAGAATCGCTTAATCTTGCCAGGCTGGGCTCGCTTAACTTCCGTGAGATGGATTTCGCCCGTTATCCTTGCTTGCGCTTCGCCTATGAGAGCGGCAAAGCAGGACGATCCGCCCCGACTGTCTTCAATGCGGCGAATGAGACGGCAGTGGCCCGCTTCCTTGAAGGAGCCATTACTTTTCTGGATATTGAACGGATTATTGAAGAGGTTCTGGGCAAACATGGCATCACAGATCTTCCTGACGTAGCGGCAATTGCAGAGGTTGACGCATGGGCTAGAAAAGAAGCGGCAATGATCTAGACCCCTGGTTCTCTTGTATCGAACGGGAGAATAATGATAATCTAAGTACAAGCCGTTACGAAACAGGAGGCTCTATAACGATGCATATGATTCAAGTCGTCTTAATGACGGTACTCGTCTTTTTTGTAATAGTGACGATCCATGAGTGGGGTCATTATTACTTTGCCAAGCGTGCGGGCATTCTCGTCAGAGAATTCGCAATCGGATTTGGTCCCAAGCTATTTTCTGTCAAACGCGGGGAAACACGCTATACACTCCGCTTGATTCCTGCCGGCGGTTTTGTCCGCATGGCGGGTGAAGATCCCGAACTTGTCGAAGTCCAGCCGGGCCAGACTATAGCAGTGCGGCTTGCGAAGAATGCGGTTACGCGCTTCTATCTGGACCGGCTTGAGGAACGCTCCAATGTGATCCGCGGCGAGGTGCAATCCATTGATATTGAGAAGAAGCTCCAGTTAACGCTCGTATCTGACGGTATTTCGGAGACGTATCCCGTTCACCCTGCAGCGCTTCTCATTGCAAAAGGCAAAGAGACTCAAATTGCTCCACTGGATCGCCAGTTTGGCAGCAAGACGGTCGGCCAGCGTTCGCTTGCGATTGTTGCCGGACCGGTTATGAACTTTGTGCTTGCGTTTGTTTTATTCGCGCTGTACATTACGATGCATGGCGTTCCGATGGAGAATCCTGATCGTCTGCTAGTCGGCTATCTCGATAAGGAAATGCCGGCTGCCGCTGCGGGACTCCAGGAAGGCGATGTCATTCAAGCCATCGATGGTGTCCCGATTGGGATTGATGCGGAGAAGATGGTTGATATGATCAAAAAGTCGCCGAATTCACCTCAGAAGTGGACGGTAATTCGCGACAATCAGCAGCTTGAGCTGACCATTACGCCTAAGCCGGAAGAGACAACGGGCATCGGGAAAGTAGGCGTGGGGCCCGCATATCCGACGAGGCCTGCAACCTTCCTGGAGACATTCGAGGAATCAGGTTGGTATATGAAGCAAATGACAATCAGTATTTTTGAAGGATTCAAGAAGCTGATTATCGGTGATTTCAAGCTGGATGATTTAGGCGGCCCTGTCCGGACCGCACAGGTTACGGGAGAGATCGCGGCACAAGGCTTTACTGAGCTCACCAGATGGGCGGCTCTGCTTAGCTTATATCTTGGAATATTCAACCTGCTCCCTATTCCGGCACTGGATGGAAGCCGTTTGCTGTTCCTTGGACTTGAAGCGGTTCGCCGCAAGCCGGTTAATCCGAACCGCGAGAGCATGGTGCATTTTATCGGCTTTGCCCTGTTGATGCTGCTCATGCTAGCCGTAACTTACAATGATATTCTGCGATTGGTTAGAGGGGAGTAATAGTCGGTCATGTCGAAAGAGAAGCAATTTGTTACCGAAATAACGCCGCAAGGCGAAGATTTCTCAAGATGGTACATCGATGTTATTAAGAAAGCGGAATTAATGGATTATTCGCCGGTACGCGGCTGTATCGTATTCCGTCCGGAAGGCTTTGAAATCTGGGAGTATATGAAGGATGAGCTGGATCGGATGTTCAAGGAGACGGGCCATCGCAATGCCTATTTCCCGATGTTCATCCCGGAGAGCTTCTTCCAGAAGGAGAAGGAGCACGTAGAAGGGTTCAATCCCGAGCTGCCGTGGGTTACGGAAGCCGGTGGGGAGAAGCTCGAAGAGCGTCTGGCTATTCGCCCGACCTCCGAGACGATTATCGGACATATGTATTCCAAATGGATTCAATCCTATCGCGATCTGCCCCTGTTAATTAACCAGTGGGCGAACGTCGTACGCTGGGAGAAACGAACGCTGCCATTCCTGCGCACGACTGAATTCCTCTGGCAGGAAGGCCATACGGCTCATGAGACGGAAGAAGAGGCGCGGCAGGAAACGAATCAAATGCTGCAGATCTACACAGAATTCGCGGAGAACTTCCTGGCGATTCCAGTTATCGTCGGCCAGAAGACGCCATCAGAGAAGTTTGCCGGCGCTGTTGATACGTATTCCATTGAAGCGATGATGAAGGACGGCCGTGCTGTTCAGGCAGGCACCTCCCATTATCTCGGAACAAATTTTGCGGTAGCCTTCGATATTAAATTCCTTGACCGTGAGAATACCCAGCAATTCGCGCATACGACTTCATGGGGGGTATCGACACGATTGCTGGGTGCGCTTATTATGGTACATGGGGATGACCGTGGTCTTGCACTGCCTCCCAAGGTTGCGCCGACTCAAGTGATTATGATTCCGATCGGGCCTCCCAAGACGCGCGAGCAGGTGGTTGGCCGTGTGGATGAACTGTACGCTGAGCTTAAGAAGTCGGGCATACGGGTTAAGGTCGATGACCGCAGCGATGTCAGCCCAGGCTGGAAATTCAATGAATACGAGATGCGCGGCGTTCCGCTTCGTCTTGAGCTTGGACCGCGTGATATGGAGAATGGACAAGTGGTTCTCGTCTCGCGCATTTCCGGAGAGAAGCGTGTCGTAGCGCAAGCTGACCTTACAGCAGAGGTTGAACGGATGCTTGCAGAGATCCAGGCCGATATGTTCGAGCGTGCGAAGCAGTTCCGTGCGGATCATTCGCATTCTGTTGAGACGCTGGATGAGATGAAGGCGATGATGGAAGAGAAGAGGGGCTTTGTGCTTGCAGGCTGGTGTGGTTCCGATGCCTGTGAACGCCAAGTCAAGGAAGAGACTGGCGCTACGAGCCGCAACATTCCTTATCAACCGGCCGAGAAGAAGACCAAATGTCTTGTTTGTGAAGAAAAAGCAGCGCACACTGTCGTATTTGCGCGTGCATATTGATTAGCAATAAGGGGAGAAATTTTTGTTGCCGTCCCGGTATCGAGCTCGCAACGAGCTTGTGCAGGGCGGCTAACTTTTCTTCTTGGGGGAGGAAACAATGAACCAAACCGGAGATAAGCGGCAGCGCTTCGAGCTGCTGCTGAAGCAGGCCGAATTGCCACAGGGACTTGTGGAGGAGCATTTTGGGGATGGTTATATTGACCAAGTGATCGTAAGCCGGAGCAACCGGGAATGGACGTTTTGCATACGCAAAACGTCTTTGGTTCCTTTACCGGCTTTTGGTGTTTTTTGCCGGTCTGTGCGGGCCAAATTTGCACATCTTGCAGAGGTTTCATTTCGTTTCATCTATGAAGATGCCGTGGAAACCGAGCAGCTGGTACGCGAATATTGGCCGACTTTCGTAGAATGGGTGCAGCAGAATAACGCTTCTGTCAATGGATGGCTGGGCAAGGCCCGGATGGAGATCGAGAACGACCTCATTACGCTGGCGATGCTGGATGAGATGGGGCTGGAGCTTGCCCGCAAGAAGAAGATGGATGAGCTGGCGGTTGCCTTCTTCCAGCAGCAGTTTCATCGTGCGTGCCGGATGAAGCTGACGATTGGCGAGTCAAGTCAAGAGGTATACGAGCAGTTCGCGCAGCAGCGGGATCTTGCCGAGCGCGAGGTCATCCAGCAGATGATGAGCAGTGCGGCAGCTGAAGCGCCGCCGGTCGAAGAAGGCGAGGTTCGTCTCGTCGTGGGCTATGACATTCGTGAAGAAGCGGTTCCCATCATGAATGTGATTGAGGAAGAGAAGAAGGTGACCGTTCAAGGTACAGTTTTCGGACTGGACGTGAAGGAGCTGCGCAATGGAAGCACGCTGTTCACCTTTAATATAACGGACTTTACGGATTCCATCGCCATGAAGATGTTCGGGAAGACGAAGGATGATGTAAAGGTGCTGAGCCAGCTTGCCAATGGCAAATGGATCAAGGCACGCGGAAGAGTGGAATATGACCGGTTCATGCAGGAGCCTGAGCTTGTTATGATGCCGTCCGATCTTCATGAGGTTGTTGCGCCTAAGGAAGAGAAGGATGATGCGGAGGAGAAGCGGGTAGAATTCCATCTGCATTCCACGATGAGCACGATGGATGGCATAACGCCAATCGGCGAATACGTGAAGCAGGCAGCCAAGTGGGGGCACAAGGCGATCGCAATTACCGATCACAGCAATGTGCAATGTTACCCGGATGCGGCCAAAGCGGCGAAGAAGCATGACATTAAAGTGATGTTCGGCTTGGAAGCGAATGTCGTAAACGATGCGATCCCTATGGTTATGAATTCACGCGAGGAACAATTGCTGACAGCGGTCTATGTGGTATTCGATATCGAGACGACCGGATTATCGGTCATTAACAATAAGATCATTGAGCTGGCCGGGGTCAAAATCCAGGATGGCAAAGAGATTGATCGTTTCTCCACCTTCATTAATCCGCATGAGGACATTCCTTACAATATTCAGCAGCTGACGAATATTACGAATGATATGGTCAGGGATGCGCCGGAGCTGGAGCCTAAGCTTCATGAATTTGTGGACTTTATTGGGGATGCGGTGCTTGTCGCTCATAACGCCCGCTTTGATATGGGTTTTATCCAGGTAGCCTGCAAGGCTTACGGAATTCCGGAGCTGCGCAATCCGGTGCTGGATACGCTTGAGCTGGCGCGGTTCCTGCATCCGTCAATGAAGAATCACCGTCTTAATACATTATCGGATAAATATAAGATCAGTCTGGAGAATCATCACCGCGCGATCGATGACTCCATTGCGCTCGGCGGCGTGCTCATGGGACTTGTTGGCGATGCGGCGCAGCGGAACGTGACAGGGCTTCATATGCTGAACGATTATGTCGGGCTGGATTTCTCCAACTCGCGTCCGTTTCACTGCTGCATCTATGCGCTGAATGCGGTCGGCAAGAAGAACCTGTTCAAGCTGGTATCGCTCTCCCATACCGAGCATTTCAAACGTGTTGCCTGCATTCCCAAAAGCAAGCTGAGCGAGCTGCGCGAAGGGCTGCTGATCATCTCAGGCTGCGAGAAGGGCGAGTTCTTCGAGACGGTAATGAACAAATCGGTGGAGGAAGCGGAGGAAGTTGCCCGTTACTACGATGTGCTGGAGATTCAGCCTGTATGCTTCTACATGCATCTGGTTGACAAAGGCTTCGTTGCCAGCCGCGCCGAAATCGAAGGCGCGCTCCGCCGCGTATGCGAGATTGGCGACAAGCTAGGCAAGCCGGTGATCGCGACAGGCAATGTTCATTATTTGCGTCAGCGGGAGAAGATCTTCCGGGATATTACGATACATGGGATTACCGGCTTTAGCCCGCTCAAGGACATCCAGAAGCCGGATGCCCATTTCCGTACGACGAAGGAGATGCTGGCGGAGTTCGCCTTTCTTGGAGAAGCCAGGGCGCATGAGGTCGTAGTGAAGAATACGAATGAGCTTGCTGAGAGATTCGAGCCGTTCGAGATGTTCCCGGACAAGCTGTTTACACCGATCATTGATGGCGCGGATGAAGAAATTCGGAGCACCTGCTACGATACGGCGAAGAAGCAATATGGCGAGCCGCTGCCGGATGTTGTCGTGCAACGTCTGGAGAAGGAGCTCGTACCGATTATCAAGTTCGGATTCTCTGCCAACTATCTCATCTCGGAGAGGCTGGTTAAGAAATCGAATCAAGACGGTTATCTGGTCGGCTCCCGGGGCTCTGTCGGCTCCTCGGTCGTTGCTACGTTCCTTGGCATATCAGAGGTTAACCCGCTTCCAGCGCATTATACCTGCCTGAATGAAGCGTGCAAATATAGCGAATGGTTCCTTGACGGCAGCTATCCGAGCGGATTCGACCTGCCGGACAAAATTTGTCCGGACTGCGGCAAGCCGCTCAAGGGCGAGGGGCAGGATATCCCGTTCGAGACGTTCCTTGGATTTAAGGGCGACAAGGTTCCCGATATCGATCTTAACTTTTCCGGTGAATACCAGCCGCAAGCCCATAACTATACGAAGGTGCTGTTCGGAGACAAAAATGTATTCCGTGCAGGCACAATCGGTACGGTTGCCGAAAAAACCGCATTCGGATTTGCCAAAAAGTATGAGGAATCCAAGGGCAAGAAGTGGCGGGGAGCCGAGCTGTCCCGCTTGGCTAACGGCTGTACGGGCGTAAAGCGTAGTACCGGCCAGCATCCCGGGGGGATTGTCGTCGTGCCTGATTATATCGAGGTCGAGGATATTACACCGGTGCAATTCCCGGCTGATGATACGAGTGCGGAATGGAAAACAACCCATTTTGACTATCATGCTTTCGATGCGAACCTGCTCAAGCTCGATATACTGGGACATGATGATCCGACTATGATGCGGATGCTGCAGGATTTGACGGGCGTAGATCCCACGACAATCCCGATGAATGATCCCAAGGTGATGAGCATGTTCAATTCGACGGAATCACTCGGTGTTGCCCCGGACAAAATCCGCACCTCTGTTGCAACCTACGGCGTGCCGGAGATGGGAACCAAATTCGTCCGCCAGATGCTTGAGGAGACGAAGCCGGCCACCTTTGCCGACCTGCTCCAAATTTCCGGGCTGTCCCATGGTACTGGCGTTTGGCTTGGCAATGCCCAGGAGCTGATTAAGAATCGGACCTGTACGATCAAGACCGTAATCGGCTGCCGTGACGATATCATGCTGTTCCTGATCTATAAAGCCGGAATGGATGCAGGTCTGGCATTCAAAATTACAGAGAGCGTGCGTAAGGGCAAGGGGCTTACTCCCGAATGGATCGAGGAGATGAAGCAGTGCAAGGTGCCGCAATGGTACATTGACTCCTGCCTCAAGATTGAATACATGTTCCCTAAGGCGCATGCCGCCGCATACGTAATCTCGGCGGTTCGGACAGCCTTCTTCAAGCTCTACCATCCGATCGCTTATTATGCGACCTATTTCAGCGTAAGGGCGGAGGACTTTGATCTGGAGCTGCTGTGCCAGGGATACGATGCGATTCTGCGCAAGATTGTCGAGATTGAAGCCAAGGGATTCCAGGCGCTGCCCAAAGAGAAGAACTCGATCTCTCTTCTGGAGATGGCGCTTGAGATGACAGCCCGCGGCTTCTCCTTCAAGCCGGTCGATCTGTATCGTTCCGACGCTACGCGCTTCATTATCGACGGCACATCGCTTATTCCTCCTTTCGCAGCGATTGCAGGTGTCGGTGAGAACGCGGCGCGCAACATAGCCGGGGCAAGGGATCATGGTGAATTTTTGTCCGTTGAGGACTTTCAGCAGAAGTCGAAAGCATCGAAAACGATTGTGGAAGTGCTCGCTTCTATGGGCTGTTTCCGGGGACTTCCTGAGTCCAATCAGCTCTCATTATTCTAGAATTAAGAGATGGCGCTGGCGATGAAAGCAATTCATTTGTTGTCAGCACACTATGGTTATGGTATAATTTTTCTGGCAATGCTGATGATACGACTTTTTCGCAGAAGAGTGGGGAAACCCACTCTTTACGTTTTGTCCACATCTTTTTACTTGTGAAATGTGAATTGACATTATGCTCTGACATGATCAAATGCGCATAGCGCGGCTGACAGTTGCAGTGGGGGGTACATATTTGAGCACAGCAAATATCAAAACCGTCGTCGAAGAGATGGTACGACCATATCTAGATGAGAATGGCTTTGAGCTTGTCGATGTCGAATACGTGAAGGAAGGCGGCAACTTTTTCCTTCGCGTGTTTGTTGATAAAGAAGGCGGCATTGATATCGATGATTGCGGCCGTATTAGTGAAGTTCTAAGTCTCAAGCTGGATGAGAACGATCCCATCACGGATGCTTATTTTCTCGAGGTCTCATCACCTGGGGCGGAGCGCCCGTTGAAGAAGCCGGAAGATGTCCGCAAGGCGGTTGGCAAGCATGTGTTTGTCACAACGTATGAGCCTATCGGCGGCTTGAAGGAGTTTGAAGGCACGCTCCTGTCGTTCGACGGCGAGCAGGTTGTTATCGGGATTGGGAAGAAGCAGCATGCAATACCTTACGCTAAGGTGGCAAGCGCCCGCTTGGCTATTATTTTCTAAGAAGACAGGAACCATTTTGAAAGGGGGAACATTGTTCCAATGAGCATGGATTTTATTGAAGCGCTGTCGGAAATCGAAAGAGAAAAGGGCATCAGTAAAGATATATTATTAGAAGCAATCGAGGCGGCTCTGATCTCCAGCTACAAACGCAATTTCAATACCGCCCAGAATGTACGGGTTGATATTAACCGCTTTAACGGGGTAATCAAAGTATACGCACGCAAAACGGTTGTTGAAGAGGTACTTGACCCGCGGCTTGAGATATCTGTGGAAGCATCCAGAGAATTGAACCCGCATTATCAGCTCGACGATATCGCCGAGATTGAGGTTACACCGCGTGACTTTGGCCGAATTGCTGCGCAAACAGCCAAGCAGGTTGTTACCCAGCGCATCCGCGAGGCTGAGCGCGGCTTGATCTATAATGCGTTTATTGACAAGGAAGAAGATATTGTCAACGGCATTGTGCAGCGCCAGGATGTGCGGAACCTGTTCATAGATCTGGGCAAGGTAGAGGCAGTATTGCCGCTTACTGAATTGATGCCTACTGACAAGTTCAAGCATGGCGATCGTGTGAAATCATTTATAACCAAAGTCGAAAACACGACCAAGGGCCCGCAAATCTTCTTGTCCCGTACGCATCCCGGGCTACTCAAGCGTCTGTTCGAGCTGGAAGTGCCGGAAATTTACGACGGAGTAGTAGAGATCCGCTCCGTGGCCAGAGAAGCGGGCTTCCGCTCCAAGATCGCGGTTCATTCGCGCAATGATGAGGTTGATCCTGTCGGCTCCTGCGTAGGGCAGAAGGGGATGCGTGTGCAGACCATTGTGAACGAGCTGAAGGGCGAGAAGATCGACATCGTCCGCTGGTCCGAGAACGTGGAGGAATATGTTGCGAACGCGCTCAGTCCTTCGAAGGTGATTGAGGTTATCGTTTATGAGCAAGAGAAGATGGCACGGGTTATCGTTCCGGACTATCAGTTGTCGCTGGCTATTGGTATTAAAGGGCAGAACGCCCGTCTGGCTGCGAAGCTGACCGGTTGGAAAATCGATATTAAGAGCGAGACGCAGGCCGAGCAGGAATATGGCCGTCCTAAGTCGCCAATGAGCACGATGCATCAGGATTCCGTCTCAATCGATTAGCGGACACCAGCGATTTTATAGGCAGGGGTGACGTCTAAGCGTTAAGGAGGGATGAACGATGAGGCCGAGAAAAATTCCGCTTCGCAAATGTGTAGCCTGCCAAGAGATGATGTCCAAGAAAGAGCTGATTCGCGTTGTGCGGACGCCCGATGAAGAGGTGCTCATCGATCTGACAGGCAAGAAAGCCGGACGCGGCGCCTACTTGTGCGGCAAGGTAGAGTGCTTCAAGCTCGCCAAAAAGGCAAAATCGCTTGATCGTGCGCTCAAGCAAACGGTTGGCGAAGACATATATGATGGATTAGAGCGGGAATTCATTAAAGTTCAGGATACATTCATCGCGAGCAGAGATCGGAATGATGACGATGATGAAGCATAAGGCATTATCGCTGCTCGGTATGGCAATGAGGGCAGGCAAGCTGGTCACTGGCGACGAGACTGTGCTGAAGACCGTGAAGCAGGGCAAAGCCCGGCTTGTCATATTAGCTGGCGATGCTTCAGATAATACAAAGAAGAAGTATCGGGACAAATGCAGCACCTACAATGTGAAGCTTGTTGAAGCGTTCGATCGGATATCGCTAGGGGAGGCAATCGGGAAGTCGGAGCGCGTGCTTATCGCGGTTACTGACGCAGGATTCTCGGCTAGCATAACACGAAGCTTAACCCAACCTACGGAGGTGGAGTATATTGACTAAACAACAAGACAGCAAAGACAATAAGGACAAATTGCGCGTCTATGAATATGCCAAATCGCTCAATATGAGCAGCAAAGAGATTATTACGATTCTGAAGCGGCTTAATCTTCCGGTTAATAATCATATGAGTGTCATGGAGAACGAGATGGTTAACAAGGTTGAAGGCTTCTTCCGTGACATTAAGACGACTGCGGCAGCCAAGCGCGCACAAGAGAATGCAACCGTATCTGCATCGACACAATCGACGCAATCTACGAATCGTCAAGCAGGACAACAGCTGGAGCGGAAGCCACAGCAAGGACAGGTTAACAAAAATAATCAGGAACAGCAGGGGAGTATGAATACAACGAAACCGCAATCAAATACCTCACAGCAAGTTGAAGCAACACAATCGACAACGACGCAATCGTCCAGCAATGAATCGCAAGCAAGCACGACAAATACTTCACAGCCTAATGCGGGACAGCAGCAGCGTCCGGCTCAGCAAGGCAATAACAGCGGCCAAGGCGGCCAGCGCCCTAGCGGCGGTCAAGGCCAAGGTAACAGCCAAGGCGGACAACGCTATGGCCAAGGCAGCGGCGGTCAAGGCGGACAACGTCCAAGCGGCGGCCAGGGTCAAGGCGGTCAGCGCTATGGTCAAGGCAGCGGCGGCCAGGGCGGCCAGCGTCCAAGCGGCGGTCAAGGCCAAGGCAACAGCCAAGGCGGACAACGCTATGGCCAAGGCAGCGGCGGTCAAGGCGGCCAGCGTCCAAGCGGCGGCCAGGGCCAAGGCGGCCAGCGTCCTGCAGGCCAAGGTCAACAAGGCGGCGGCCAGCGCTTCGGTCAAGGCGGCGGTCAAGGAGTCGGCCAGGGCGGTCAGCGTCCGGATGCCAATCGCAGCGGAGGGGGGCAAGGACGCTCGTTCGATTCGCGTTCTGCATCTGGCGGCGGCGACGATAAGAGAAGAACTTCATCCAAGCCGGGCGGCGGCAAGCGCTTTGAAGATAACAGAACGGGCAACTTCAAGGGCGGCAACAACCGTGGCGGCAAGAATCAGCGGGGCAGAGGCGGTCAGCCGCAAGTATTCAAGGAGAAAATCGATAATACGCCTAAGAAGATCATTGTTCGGGGCACGATGACCGTCGGTGATTTGGCAAAATTGCTTCATAAGGATGCCTCTGAGGTGATTAAGAAGCTCATTATGCTTGGCGTAATGGCAACAATCAACCAAGAGGTCGATCTGGATACCGTTCAACTGATCGCAACGGAATATGGCGTTGAGGTTGAAGTGAAAATCCCGGTAGAAGAGGATCACTTCGAAACGATTGAAGAGACGGATGAAGACGAGGATCTCGTAACGCGTCCGCCTGTTGTTACCATTATGGGTCACGTTGACCACGGTAAAACAACCTTGCTTGACGCGATTCGCAAAACGAGTGTAACAAGCGGCGAGGCTGGCGGTATTACCCAGCATATCGGTGCTTACCAGGTTGAGATCAACCAGAAGAAAATTACGTTCCTGGATACACCGGGCCACGAAGCGTTTACGCTCATGCGTGCGCGCGGAGCACAGGTAACGGATATTACAATCATCGTTGTTGCTGCTGACGACGGCGTCATGCCGCAGACAGTGGAAGCGATCGCCCATGCGAAGGCTGCAGGCGTACCGATCATCGTCGCTGTGAACAAAATCGATAAACCGGAAGCGAATCCGGATAAAATAAAACAAGAGCTGACGGAATATGAGCTGGTCCCTGAGGAGTGGGGAGGCGACACGATTTTCGTCAACGTATCCGCCAAGCAGCGTATCGGCCTTGAGGATCTGCTTGAGATGATTCTGCTCGTAGCTGAGGTTAACGACTACAAAGCGAACCCGGACAAACGCGCTCGCGGTACTGTTATCGAGGCAGAGCTTGATAAAGGAAAAGGTCCGGTTGCCCGTATACTCGTGCAGCACGGCACACTTAAGATTGGTGATGCATTCGTAGCGGGCAACTGCTTCGGACGTGTCCGTGCAATGGTGAATGACAAGGGACGCAGGCTCAAGGAAGCAGGGCCGAGCACACCGATCGAAATTACAGGTTTGACGGAGGTGCCTCACGCAGGCGATCCGTTCCTCGTATTTGAGGATGAGCGCAAAGCGCGGGCTATCGCTGAACGGCGTGCAACCAAGCATCGTCAGACAGAGCTGGGCACGCACACGCGCATAACATTAGATGACCTGTATAAACATATCGTTGAAGGTGAAATTAAAGACTTGAACGTAATCATTAAAGCGGACGTTCAAGGTTCTTCAGAAGCGCTTAAAGGCTCGTTGGCGAAGATCGATATTCAAGGCGTTCAGGTGAAGATTATCCACAGCGGTGTAGGTGCGATTACTGAATCCGATATCATCCTGGCATCGGCCTCCAATGCAATCGTCATCGGCTTTAATGTTCGTCCTGAGCCGCAGGCGAAAGCAACAGCTGAGCAGGAGAAGGTTGACATTCGTCATCACAACGTTATCTATAACGTGATTGACGAGATCGAGCATGCGATGAAAGGGATGCTTGATCCTATTTACAAGGAAGTTGTTATCGGCCATGCCGAGATTCGCAACATCTTCAAAGTTACTAAGGTTGGCTCCATTGCAGGTTGTATGGTTACATCCGGCAAAATTACCCGTTCGGCGAAAGCACGCTTGATCCGCAACGGAATTGTCGTATATGAAGGAGAAATCGAATCGCTCAAACGGTACAAGGACGATGCCAAGGAAGTCGCACAAGGCTATGAGTGCGGAATTACGCTGGATAAGTTCAACGATCTGAAAGAGGGAGACACGATTGAGGCCTACGTTATGGAGACAGTAGAGAGGTGATTACCTATGGCCAAAATTCGCGTAGGACGTGTAGGCGAACAAATTAAGAAAGAACTAAGCGTTATTATTCAGCAGGAGCTCAAGGATCCGCGTATCGGTTTCATTACCGTTACTGGAGTTGAGATGACCAATGATCTGTCCCAGGCACGGGTGTTTCTAAGCGTGTTGGGCAGTGACGAGCAGAAGGAAGAGACGTTGAAGGCGCTCGGCCGGGGATCAGGCTATATCCGTTCCGAGCTTGGCAAGCGCATCCGTTTCCGCCACACGCCAGAGCTGATCTTCAAATTTGACAGCAGTATTGAATACGGCAGCCGGATTGAATCGCTTCTGGAGAAGATCAACAGCGGTAGCGGTGACCAATAATGGCGCGGCATGAGGCAGCATTTGCTGCCCAGTACAAGAATAAGCTGGAAGACGCATTGGCCTTCATCCGCAGTGCGGAACGATTTCTGGTTGTATCCCACGTTCAGCCTGACGGTGATGCAATCAGCTCTACCTTGACCGTAGGCTGGCTGCTGAAGCAGCTTGGGAAGGCAGCGGTTCTCATCAATGAGGGAACCGTTCCTTCAAGGCTTGCCTATATGGAAGCCTCCGGTACGATCATGACATTCAATGAAGAGGAACCCCCTACAGCGTATGATGCCATCATCGCGGTCGATTGTGCCGATTTCCGGCGCATCGGCCTCGTTGCGGGCTCTTTTCCTGAGGGGATCCCGCTTCTCAACATTGACCACCATCCGACGAATGATGATTTCGGGACTGTTAATCTCATTCGGACAGACGCTGCGGCTACAGTCGAGATTCTGCATGATCTGATCGAATATGCCGAAATTCCGTTCGATCAGGAAGTGGCTACTGCGATTTACACCGGACTGTTGACCGATACAGGCGGATTCCGTTATTCCAATACGAATGCTTCTGTCATGCGTATTGCATCACGTATGCTTGAACAGGATGTGCAGGGACATTGGATCGCAGATCATCTGCTGGAGCGGATGACGAAATCCCAGCTCTTGCTGCTGCAGCGCGGGCTAAACCGGCTGTCGTTCTCAGCGGACAACCGGATCGCCTGGATCTATATCGCTTATGCGGATATGGCGGAGACTGGCGCAATTGGCGATGATCTGGAAGGACTCGTCAACTATGCCCGCAACGTTGAAGGCGTTGAGGTCGGTATTTTGTTCAAGGAAACAGAGAACGGCGATGTCAAAGTAAGCATGCGTTCAGTCGGTCAAGCGGATGTTGCGGCAATCGCACAAACGTTTGGCGGCGGCGGGCATGTAAGAGCTGCCGGCTGCAAATTGAACGGACCTATATCAGAAGCAATCACAGCAGTTATCGATACGGTGCGAAAGGCGCTTGGCTCATGACGATGGACGGAATTTTAGCCGTTTGGAAGCCTGCGGGCTGGACCTCTCATGACGTCGTTGCAAAAGTAAGAAGGCTGATTCGTGTGAAGCGTATCGGGCATACCGGCACGCTGGACCCCGAAGTGACAGGGGTGCTGCCGCTCTGCATCGGCCGTTCAACACGGATGGTTGAATATTTGCAGGAGCGCCCCAAGGCTTATGAAGCGGTGCTGCAGCTTGGACAGGCTACGGACACGGAGGATTTGACTGGCAACGTAATCGCTGAAGTAGCGCAGGTCGTTATTTCAGAGCCGGAAATCAAGCGTGTGCTGGCTTCCTTCATTGGCATCATTGAACAGGTACCACCCATGTATTCCGCGGTGAAGGTTGATGGCAAACGGCTCTATGAGCTCGCACGCGAAGGGCAGGTCATTGAGCGCAAATCTCGCCAGGTAACCATCCACAAGCTGGAGCTTCAGCAGATGGAGCTGAATGTGCCTCATCCCCGGATTTCATTCTCGGTAACCTGTTCCAAAGGAACATACATTAGAACGCTGTGCGTTGACATCGGCAGAGCGCTCGGAGTACCGGCTGCTATGGCTAAGCTGACACGGACGATGTCAGCAGGCTTCACAGCGGAGAATTGCCTGACGCTGGAAGAGATTGAAGAGCTTCAAGCAAGCGGCGAGCTCGCGAGCCGGCTCATGCCCCCGGATGCAGCGCTGGATTATTTGCCTAGCGGCAAAGTGAATGCCGAGACAGCACGGCATGCTTTTCAGGGCAAGCGCATTTCATTGGACTTGGTTCAGGGGCTGCAGCCTTCCAGACAGGATGAGCTTGTTCGATTGTATGGCGAGGACGGTTTGTTCCTCGGTCTGTTCGAGGTGGAAGACAATTCCGACTCCTTGAAGCCGGTAAAAGTATTTACGCCCGTCTAAAAAACGTAAGCTTATAAAGCAGGTGTGACAGAAGTGGAAATCATCCCTTTACAATATCCGATAATTCAGTCAGAGCAAGCGAGTGCCGCTGTTCCTAAGACACTCGCCATAGGCCACTTCGATGGTGTGCATCGGGGACATCAGAATGTCATCCGGCGTTCCATTGAAGCGGCTCGCGCGTCTGGCCTGCAGTCGGCAGTTATGACCTTTCACCCCCATCCCAAGGAAGTGCTGGGACAAGGCAATCAATATTTGACCTGTTTGACACCGCTTGAGGATAAAGTGGAGCGATTCCGCAAACTTGGCGTGGACGTTGTCTATATTGTCCATTTCGATCTTGCATTTGCGGCAGTGTCTCCGGCAGATTTTGTTGATAACGTGCTGCGTCCGCTGCAAGTGAAGAAGGCGATTGTCGGCTTTGACTTTTCCTTCGGAACACGGGGATCAGGCAAGACCGATACATTACGGGTTCTTGGTGAGCCGGATATTGCCGTCGAGGTCATCGAACCGCTGATGATGGATGAACGGAAAGTGAGCAGCACGCTTATTCGCGAAGCGCTTGCCGAAGGCCATCCGGAGATAGCGGAACGGCTTCTGGGCGATCCGTACTCGGTTACCGGAACTGTCGTTCATGGTGAAGGCAGAGGACGGACAATCGGCTTCCCGACTGCCAACATTGAACCTGGCGGAGCTTATGTAACGCCTAGGCAAGGTGTCTATGCAATTATGACCGAAGTTGATGGCAAGCGGGTTTCCGGTGTGCTGAATATCGGGGTGAAGCCCACTTTTCACGATAAATTGCCGAGGCCGGTTATGGAAGCGCATCTGTTTGACTATACTGGTGATCTATACGGCAGAGACTTGACGCTGCAATTCATTTCTTTTCTCCGTGCAGAAAAGAAGTTCGGCTCTGTCGATGAGCTGATTGCCCAGATCAAATCCGATGCTTTGCAAGCGAGAGCGGTTCTGTCGGCATACAAATAACACGGACTCCATTTACTTCTTATAGACGGGTATGATATACTCTTAGACGTTGCGTGGTGTTGGAGACCTGTTCTTCAATGACAGCGCACTGAACCTTAGCTTGGCCTGTCTGTTCTCACCGACGGAGGCGAGGCTAACGGCGATTATGATAGAAGGAGGTGAACAAGGATGGCACTTACTCAAGAGCGTAAACAACAACTGATTGATGAGCACAAGACTCATGCGAACGATACCGGTTCTCCGGAAGTTCAAATCGCTATCCTGACGCATAACATCGTCAATTTGACGGATCACTTTCGGGAGCACAAGAAAGATCACCACTCCCGCCGCGGTCTGCTCAAGATGGTAGGTCAGCGCCGTAAACTGCTGGCATACCTCAAGAACAAAGACGTTAAACGTTATAGCGCATTGATCGAAAAGCTCGGTCTTCGCCGATAAGAGATGCGGTTCTAAAAGCAACCTGGTTGTTCAGCCGTCCGGGGTTTACCGGAGTGGCTGCTCCGGGTTGCTTTTTGTAAATGAATAGGATTACATACTTGTGTTCAGCGGTAATGAATGTTGAAGAACAGCTCCAATGGGGGCTTTTCTTTTATCTCTTATACAGATATGTAGCAAGACAAAATGATGAGCCGGAGCGCGATATGCGTCTTGAAGGCTTTAATGAGGAGGAGCTCTATGTTGCAACGTGTTGAAATGACACTTGGTGGACGCCCGCTTGTTCTTGAGACGGGACGCCTTGCCAAGCAAGCAAATGCAGCCGTAACGGTCAAGTATGGCGAAACCGTTATACTATGTACGGTTGTTGCGTCAAGCGAGCCTAAAAATCTGGATTTTTTCCCGCTTACCGTTAACTATGAGGAGCGTCTCTATGCGGTTGGTAAAATTCCTGGCGGTTTCATTAAACGTGAAGGACGCCCAAGCGAGAAGGCCATTCTGGCCAGCCGTCTGACAGACCGTCCGATTCGTCCGCTGTTCCCAGACGGATTCCGCAACGAGGTGCAGGTCGCCAACATTGTAATGAGTGTGGATCAGGATTGTTCACCAGAGATGGCGGCGATGATCGGAACTTCCGCAGCGCTGTCCATCTCCGATTTGCCGTTCAACGGACCAATCGGCGGTGTTGCAGTTGGCCGTATTGACGGACAGTTTATTATTAACCCAACGGTTGAGCAAGAGAGCAAAAGCGACATTTATGTCGTTGTGTCCGGTACGAAGGATGCGATCATGATGGTTGAGGCTGAAGCTAGCGAGGTGCCTGAATCCGTTATGCTCGAAGCCATTATGTTCGGCCATGAGGAAATCAAGAAAATCGTGACGACGATTGAAGAGCTTGTTGGACTTGCTGGCAAGGAGAAAATGGAAGTGAAGCTTCATGCCGTGAACGAGGAGGTCAACGAAGCGGTTCGTGCCTTTGCTTCGGGTCGTCTCGTTGAAGCGGTTCGCATTCAGGAGAAACATGCGCGTCAGGATGCTATAGATGCGGTTAATGCTGAGGCTGTCGATCATTTTGAGCTGCAGTATGCGGAGACGCCTGAGCTGCTCGGTGATGTGAAGGAAGTTCTTTACGATATCGTGAAGGAAGAAGTCCGTCGTTTGATCACGCATGATAAGGTTCGCCCGGATGGACGAGCATTGAGCGAAATTCGTCCGATTGATTGCGATGTTTCGTTGCTCCCGCGCACACATGGCTCCGGCTTGTTTACACGCGGACAGACGCAAGCACTCAGTATTTGTACACTCGGCGCACTAGGCGATGTGCAAATTCTCGACGGCATCGATCTTGCGGAGACGAAGCGATTCATGCATCATTATAACTTCCCGCCATTCAGCGTTGGTGAAGCAAGACCGCTTCGTCCGCCGGGCCGCCGCGAAATCGGTCATGGTGCGCTTGGTGAACGTGCGCTTTCCAAGGTTATTCCATCGGAAACGGACTTCCCGTACACGATTCGCCTTGTATCTGAAGTGCTGGAATCGAACGGTTCTACAAGCCAGGCGAGCATCTGCGCAAGCACGCTTGCTATGATGGATGCCGGTGTTCCGATCAAAGCGCCGGTTGCAGGTATTGCAATGGGTCTGATCAAGGACGGCGATCATTTCTCGATTCTCTCGGATATTCAAGGCATGGAGGATCACTTGGGAGATATGGACTTCAAGGTCGCTGGCACACCTGAGGGCGTCACAGCCATTCAGATGGATATCAAAATCAATGGCATCGATCGCGCGATTCTTGCGGAAGCATTGGAGCAGGCCCGCGTTGGCCGGATGCACATTCTTGGCAAGATGACCGAAGTTATGGATCAGCCTCGCAAAAGTCTGTCGCAGTATGCGCCTAAAATTGTCATCATGCGCATTAATCCGGACAAAATCCGTGATGTTATCGGTGCAGGCGGCAAAATCATTAACAAAATCATTGACGAAACCGGCGTCAAAATCGATATCGAGCAGGACGGTACCGTCTTCATTGCTTCTTCAAACGCAGAGGCCAACGAGCGTGCGAAGCAAATCATTGAAGGTATCGTGCGCGAGGTAGTTGTCGGCGAGATTTACCTCGGTACGGTCAAGCGCATTGAGAAATTCGGCTGCTTCGTTGAAATTTTGCCGAATAAGGACGGACTTGTTCACATCTCGCAAGTTTCTACAGAACGTGTTGCGAAGGTGGAGGACGTACTCAAGATCGGCGATCAAATTACGGTGAAAGTAACGGAAATCGACGCTCAAGGCCGCATTAATTTGTCACGCAAAGCAGTGTTGACTTCCGAAGTACCTGCACAACAATAATAGGGCAGCGTGGGAACGTGAGCGTATCCCGCTCCATCAAGAGTAGAAAGAGCCAGATTCCATCTGTCTCTTTTTGTTTTGTCGGCCCTCTCCTCATAATGTTGTCCGAGCCATAATAGGATGATGAAGAGGGGGTGAAGTGATGAAGCTGAGAATGGCATTAGTAATGGGAATTATGATGTGCGGACTGCTGCTGACGGTTCAGCTCAATGAAGATGTGGCGGATTATGTATGGGCGCTTAAACAGGGTGAGTCCAGGGAAGTAATGGCGGGTTGGAACAGCGATCCTAAGAGCAAGGATTCTCTTCTGGAACGGATTGAGGCGGAAGCCGCCAAGCGCCGCATTGCTCCCGTTGATGCGCGGCTGGATCGGATTTGGAAAGCGATCCCGGGCTATAACGGTCTGGAGGTAGATGTGGAGCGTACTTACCAGTTGATGAAGGCTTCACCTCCGGATGCGCAGATACGATACATATACAAGGAGATTCCTCCCCGCGTACAGCTATCCGATCTTGGTGTCCATCCCATCTATAGAGGCAATCCTGACAAGCCAATGGTCGCGCTCATGATTAACGTCGCTTGGGGCAATGAGTACTTGGAGCCGATGTTGAACATATTGGATAAGGAGAATGTGAAAGCAACCTTTTTCCTGGACGGTTCCTGGCTTAAGAAGAATGCTGATGCAGCGCGCAATATTCAAGCTCATGGCCATGAGATGTCCAACCATGCCTACTCCCATCCGGATATGAGCAAGCTGGATCGTCAAGCAGCTTACAATCAGATTGCCAAGACGGAAAAGCTGCTGCAATCGACGCTGCAGGTGACCAACCGCTGGTTCGCTCCGCCATCTGGGGATTACAATGGGATGACTGTAAAGGTAGCTGCCGAGCAGGGGCTGAGGACGGTGCTTTGGACGCTTGATACAGTAGATTGGCAGCATCCCCCGGCCTGGGCAGTCATTAATAAAATAAAAAACCGGGTAACAGCAGGCTCGCTCATACTGATGCACCCGACCGATTCCTCAAGCCAGGCGCTTGAAGGGATGATTAGAGCAATTAAGCAAAAGGGGCTATCACTTGGCACTGTATCCGATACGCTGTCGTCCGATCGAGTGCCGTTGGTTGAGGCGGGACTGTAATTTTGTTATAGTGAAAGCATTGATTTTGGAGCAAGTGCTGGTATCATATTCAGTTTTGGATCGCTTAGGAGGAAACCGCGGTGAATAACTATACACTTAGCAATGGGTTGCGTGTGGTTGTGGAATATATCCCGACCTGCCGTTCAGTAGCATTCGGCATTTGGGTGAAGGCAGGCTCGCGCAACGAATCGCTGGAGAATAACGGCATCACTCATTTTATCGAGCACATGCTGTTTAAAGGAACAGCCCGCCGCAGCGCGAAGGACATTGCCGATTTATTTGATGGCATCGGAGGCAATGTTAACGCATTTACCGCCAAGGAATATACCTGTTATTTTGCCAAGGTATTGGATCAGCATTTGCCGCTTGCAGTGGATGCACTCGCGGATATGTTCTTCGAGTCGCAGCTGGACGCAACAGAGCTCGGCAAGGAGAAAAACGTTATTTTGGAAGAAATCGCGATGTACGAGGATACGCCGGATGATAAAGTGCATGATGAAGCTTCGCGGGCATCGTATGGCGAACATCCGCTTGCTTACTCCATACTTGGCCTGGAGGAACGTTTATCCGCGATGGATGGAGATGCGCTGCGCGGCTATATGAAGGATAACTACCGCATTGACAATACGGTCATCAGCGTTGCAGGCAATGTGGAGGAGAGCGCACTGCTGGAATTGCTGGAGCGGCATTTCGGCGCGTTCAAGAACAAGGGGAGCGAGAGTGCAATTGTGGCGCCGCAGTTCAATGGAGCTTACTTGTTCCATAAGAAGAAAACAGAACAGAATCATATCTGTCTGACATTTCCGGGCTGCTCTATTGCCGACCCGCAGATCTATGCGATGATCTTGCTTAACAATGCAATCGGCGGTGGAATGAGCTCGCG
This sequence comes from Paenibacillus oenotherae, assembly GCF_019443105.1. Taxonomy (GTDB): domain Bacteria; phylum Bacillota; class Bacilli; order Paenibacillales; family Paenibacillaceae; genus Paenibacillus_Z; species Paenibacillus_Z oenotherae. Next base: position 152,190 of record NZ_JAHZIJ010000001.1, on the reverse strand, counting down.
CCTGTTCCAGGAAATTCGCGAGAAGCGCGGGCTCGCATATTCCGTCTATTCCTATCATACCTCATATGCGGACAGCGGCCTGTTCACGATCTACGCCGGCACAGCGCCCAAGCAGACAAAGGAAGTGCTGGATTCCACCTTGGAGCAGCTGCATGAGCTTGCAGTTAAAGGACTTACCGATGAGGAGCTTCATAGAGGCAAGGAGCAGCTTAAAGGCAGCTTGATCCTTAGTCTTGAGAGCACCAGCAGTCTTATGAACCGTCAGGGCAAGAACGAGCTGATGCTGGGCAAGCATTATACGCTGGATGAGATGCTGGCGCGGATCGATTCGGTGAAGATGAGCGATATAAGCGATGTGACCAAGCGAATGTTATCGGTTCCTTTCGCGGTAGCGATGGTGGGCAGCAATGATAAAGCAGTAGCGAACCTTGGGAGGGATAGTCTTGTTTCCAGTATTGTTTAAACGTTTGCCAGGCAATGAGGATATTCAGCTTCCTCGCAAAATGTCCGAACTTGCAGCAGGCTTCGACCTGCATGCAGCAGTATCCGAGCCGGTTACGCTATCGCCGGGGGAGAGAAAGCTCATTCCGACGGGCTTCTCGATGGCGATGCCGGGAGAGCTTGAGGCTCAGATTCGTCCGCGGAGCGGACTTGCGTACAAACATGGCATCACATGCCTGAATTCACCCGGAACGATCGATGCGGATTATCGCGGCGAGGTGAAGGTGCTGCTGGTCAATCTGGGAACGGAGCCCTTCACCATTGAGCGGGGCGAACGAATCGCTCAGATGCTCTTCGGACTTGTTCCAGCTGTCTCAATCTCCGAAGTAGAGGAGCTGCCCGAAACGGTTCGTGGCGCTGGCGGCTTTGGTCATACGGGAGTGTAGCATATTGTTCTTCCGATCGCTGTTGTCCCCGGATTTCTTGAATTTCACCGTTATTAACGGTTGAGATCCGGGGACAAAGGCGAGCGCTGCGCTTCTCCAGAACAATTCTTCCATTTACAAATAAAAAACGCAGGGGCTGTTCGAAAAGTCCAGTATCCAATGAGTCAGTCCCAAATGATGTGTAGGGATGCCTCCAAAACCACTAAAAGTGGGGCTGGAAGCATCTTTTTTTTGTTGTATATGGGGAAACCCCTTCCTCCAAGTGGTTAGAAGGCAGCGTGACGGAGTAAGAAGCCTGCGAATGTGCATGAATTTCGGTTACAAGACGTCATCATGGTAGAATTCCTGCGATGATGCATGAATTTGAGCGAGAATCGGCCGTTAAGGAGAAACAAAGGTGACATACATGCACTCCGGCAGGCATTTCACCTTCATGGGGTCAGAATCGAAAAAAAAGCTGCTGTTTCGCATGTTTTGTCCGCCTTCCCGCCAAGCGGTACGCTGCTGGATGGCAATCGCCGCCTCATCGATTGGATTAGCAAGCTGATTTCATTTTCACCCCGCTCTGGGCGCACGCATAAGATGGTCTATATCCGGATGGGCAGACTGACAATCGAACCACAATAGCTCGGAGTGTGCGTGCCGATTGCAGTAAGAAAGGAGTGACAGCCTATGCTGACAGGGATTGGGGTCGTGCTGCTCGGTGGTGATGCTCGTCAGCTTGAAGTCATTCGCAAGCTTACAGAGCTGGACGCAATGGTTACGGTTGCGGGCTTTGAACAGCTTCATACGCCGCTGGACGGAGCTGTGCGTGCAGAGATGAGTGATGATTTGTTTCATGGAGCGGATGCACTCATACTGCCGGCGGTAGGGACGGATGACGATGGGCGGATCATAGCCGTTTTTAGTGACCGGGAGCTTGTATTGACAGATGAGCAAGTAGGGCTGCTGCCCAAGCACTGCAAAATCTATGCAGGTATGGCGAAGCCTTACTTGCGGCAGCTGTGCGAGAAGCATGGCATTGGATTGATCGAGTTGTTCGACCGGGATGATGTCGCAATTTACAACTCCATCCCTACGGCAGAAGGGGCCGTTATGATGGCGATACAGAACACCGATATTACGATTCACGGTTCTACTTGCATGGTGCTTGGACTTGGCCGGACCGGCTTGACGTTAGCGCGAACATTGCGGGGGCTGGGGGCAAAAGTAAAGGCAGGAGTACGCCGCGAGGAGCATTACGCCAGGGCGGATGAGATGGGCTTTGAGCCCTTCTATATCAAACAACTGCCGCAGGCTGTGAGTAATATTGACTTGCTTTTTAATACAATTCCGACTATGATAGTCACAGCGCAAATTATCGCAAATTTGCCTTCGCGAGCGGTTATTATCGACCTCGCTTCCAAGCCGGGCGGGACGGATTTTCGCTTTGCTGAGAAGCGGGGCATTAAAGCGTTGCTCGCCCCCGGTCTACCAGGTATCGTCGCACCCAAAACCGCTGGACGCATCATAGCGGACTGTCTTAGTCGACTGATTATGGAAGATTCCAGGTTACGGGGGAATGAGCAATGACATGGCAAGGTAAAACGGTCGGTTATGCACTGTCCGGCTCGCATTGCACGTTTGCGGAAGTAATGCCTGTTATTAAGCGTTTCGTGGATCATGGGGCTAATGTAGTGCCCATCGTAACGAGCACGATTATGACGACAGATACACGATTCGGCACATCGGAACAATGGCAGACACAGCTCAAGGCGATTACAGGCAATGATCTGATCTCTACAATTGTTGAAGCAGAGCCGTTAGGCCCATCCAAGCTTCTGGATGTTCTCGTTATTGCGCCGTGTACGGGCAATACGACAAGCAAGCTGGCCAATGCAATGACAGACAGCCCGGTACTGATGGCTGCCAAGGCTCAATTGCGCAATCAGCGCCCGCTCGTACTGGCCATTTCAACGAATGATGGATTAGGTCTGAATGCGGCTAATATTGCTAGATTGCTAGTGTGCAAGAATGTTTATTTTGTTCCGTTCGGACAGGATAATCCGCAGGGCAAGCCGAATTCGCTTGTAGCGAAGATGGATCTTGTGCCTGAGGCTTGTGAAGCTGCCCTTCAGGGCAAACAGCTTCAGCCGCTGCTTATCGAACGGTTTCAATATTAATAGGGTAATCATGGCGTCTCATTATTTATCACGTATGCAAATGGAGCAATCCTTGACATAAGTTTGATTTTTGAGAGGGGAAGACACAATGTCGAATCAGAAATTGTTTAACGTTGCTGTAGTAGGGGCAACAGGCGCAGTAGGAGAACAAATTATTGGTCTGCTTGAGAAAAGAAACTTTCCGATTGCCCAGTTGAAGCTGCTGTCATCTGCACGCTCAGCAGGCACGAAGATCTTGTTCAAGGGTCAGGAGCTTACGGTTGAAGAAGCGACGCCGGATAGCTTTAAAGGTGTTGAGATCGCATTGTTCAGTGCTGGCGGCGATGTGACGAAGGCGCTTGCGCCTCATGCCATCGAGCATGGTGCTGTTTGTATAGACAACACGAACGCTTTCCGCATGGATCCAGAAACACCGCTTGTTGTGCCAGAGGTGAATATTGATAAAGTAAGTGAACATAAAGGATTGATCGCCAATCCCAATTGCTCCACGATCCAGATGGTTGCGGCGCTCAAACCGCTGTATGACCGTTATGGCATCTCGCGGATTATCGTATCGACCTACCAAGCGGTATCCGGCGCAGGCAGCCGTGCGATCGACGAGCTTCACCGCCAGACGCGCGAAATTCTTGATGGCAATGAAGTGAAGCCAGAGATTTTGCCGGTAGGGGCGCTTCCAGTGAAGCATCAAATCGCATTCAATGCGATTCCGCAAATCGATAAGTTTACGGAGAACGGGTATACGCTGGAAGAGATGAAGATGGTACGCGAGACGAAAAAAATTATGGGCGACGAGTCTATTGATGTTACAGCTACCTGTGTGCGTATCCCAGTTGTGAATGGACATTCAGAGTCCGTTTATGTGGAATTGAAGAATGACTATGAGTTAGAGGACGTTAGCAAGCTGTTGAAGGATGCTCCTGGCGTTACGCTGGTTGACGACCCTGCTGGCCAGCAATATCCGCTGGCTTCGGATGCAACGGGCAAGCCGGATGTATTTGTCGGACGTCTTCGTCGCGATCTGGGCTCCTCACGCGGTCTTAACATGTGGATCGTTTCGGACAATCTGCTCAAAGGCGCTGCATGGAATGCCGTACAAATTGCTGAATATATTGCTATTGGTCAGAAATAAAGCATACAATTAGAGCGGGTTGTCAAACGCAACGATCCTTCAGCTTCTTGAAGCAAGGAAACGGAGGTTTGACCATGCGCATCCTCGTTCAGAAATTCGGTGGAACATCGCTGTCTACCAGTGAAGCGCGTCAATTCGTGCTTCGCCATATTCGCAGAGAGCGGCAACGGCAATATAAACTTGTCGTTGTCGTCTCTGCAATGGGGCGCAGCGGTGATCCCTATGCGACAGATACATTGCTTTCTCTTATCCCCGGCACGGGCGATTCGCTCCCTTCGCGGGAGCGTGACCTGCTGCTCGGCTGCGGAGAGATTATCTCTGCTGTTATGCTGTGCGGTCTTCTGCAGGCTGCTTCGATTCCAGCTGTTGCGCTAACAGGTGGAGAAGCAGGAATTATGACAGACAACCAATTCGGCCGGGCCCGTATTCTTGAAATACGGACCGAGACCGTTCTTCGTCATTTGCATGAAGATAAAGTTGTTATCGTTACCGGCTTTCAGGGAAAGACGGAATCCGGTCAGCTGACCACACTGGGCAGAGGCGGCAGCGATACATCTGCTACAGCGCTGGGCGCTGCTCTTCATGCGGAGCAAGTGGATATTTATACCGATGTCAACGGGATTCTGACAGCAGATCCGCGAATTGTTGCAGATGCCCGTCCATTATCAGTGGTTGGCTATGCCGAAATATGCAATATGGCCCGTCTGGGCGCCAAAGTTATTCATCCCAGGGCGGTCGAGATTGCACAGCAGGCCAAAATCCCGCTTCGTGTGCGCTCGACCTTCTCAGAAGATGAAGGCACGCTTGTGACAGATGCGATTGATGCTGTGCATGCCGCAGCAGTTCGTGATCGACATGTAACAGGAGTGGCGCATGTCAACGGAATTACACAAATTACGGTTCATGCCCAAGAGGGCCATACGGATGTGCAGCTTCAAGTATTCCAAGCGATGGCACGCCATCATATTAGTGTTGATTTCATCAATGTAACACCAGGCGGAGCGGTATATACCGTATTCGACCACGATGCAAGCGAAGCTGTATCTGTGCTGCAAAGGATCGGATACACGCCAATAGCTGTGAACGGCTGCGCGAAAATTTCGGTCATTGGCGGAGGAATGAATGGTGTTCCGGGAATAATGGCCAGAATTGTTGAAGCGCTTACCGAGCAATCAATACCGATTCTTCAATCGGCAGATTCGAATACGACAATTTGGGTACTTGTGAAGGAGAGCTATATGGCTGACGCGCTGCGCGCGCTCCACGCCAAGTTCGCGCTTCATGAACGATAACGAATATTACTTATCGCATTGGTTTGCTCCTGTTATAGTGGCACCACGCAGACCAGCGCGATAGAAATGTATACACTTGCGAAGCCAGTTTTGCTTCGCAAAACGAAGTTAATGCTTACTTACGAAGCCGGTTTGCTTCGCAAAACATTTAGGAGGAGTCTAGATGGAATTCGGAAGATTGATTACCGCAATGGTTACTCCGTTTGACGCAGACGGTGCAATTGACTGGGATGCAACAGGCCGGTTGGTTGATTACTTAATTGAAGAGCAGCAGAGCGACAGCCTCGTCGTATCCGGGACAACCGGTGAATCGCCGACCGTAACGGACGAAGAGAAGGCGGCGTTGTTCAAGTTTGTTGTAGAGCGCGCGCGCGGCCGGAGCAAAGTCATTGCGGGGACAGGCAGCAATGATACGGCACATTCCATTCATCTGACTCAAATTGCCGGGCAAAGTGGTGTTGATGGCATACTGCTTGTCGTTCCTTATTACAGCAGGCCCAGCCAAGAAGGCATCTACAGACATTTCAAAGCGATAGCAGAATCGACGCAGCTCCCGGTTATGCTTTACAACGTGCCTTCCCGCACCGTTGTGAGCATGTCGGTCGAAACAACACTTCGCCTTGCGGCAATTCCGAATATTATCGCAACGAAGGAATGTGCATCAACGGATCAAGTTACAGCGCTTGTTGCAGGCGCTCCAGAAGGCTTCCGCGTCTACAGCGGCGATGACAGCGCGGCTCTTCCTGTGCTTGCTGTAGGCGGCTATGGTCTGGTAAGCGTTGCAAGCCATATCGTGGGCAGCGACTTGAAACGGATGATTACTGCATATGTTGACGGGAATGTTGCAGAAGCTGCACGCCTGCACGGTAAATGTTTTCCAATCCTGAAAGGATTGTTCGAGCTACCGTATCCTGTTCCGAATCCTGTTCTTGTGAAGGCCGCACTTGCTCTTCGCGGCGTGCCTGTAGGCGGTGTTCGTCTTCCCCTTGTTGAAGCATCCGCTGAAGAAACAGCTCTGCTGGAACAGTTATTGATGTAGGGAAGACATGGCAATAGTTGCACTAGACTATAACCGGTGCGCCGCATCGGTTATTTCTTTTTGCAGGCTGATTTGACGGATGACTTGTATTTCGTATTTTCAATCATGTATAATGTTCTCAAGTGACGGTGTGCGGCAAATATTTGGTAATGTTAGTAAGGTGTTGGAGCGGAGTCCTATAACACCACTTAACGACTATAAAGCGTAATGGCTGTCGATTATTTTCACAGCTTCGATTTTTTGCGGCTTTCATACTGAAGAATCATCAATTTGAAGATAGCGAATGCTAATGTCAGGGATAATGAATTTAACGCACTGGAAGTAAGCGTTTCAATACAGCTGTCATTGCTTCGCGATACTATTAGGAGGATAGATACACTTGTCTAAGAAGAACAACCAGGATAAGCTGCTTATTTTTGCACTGGGCGGCGTCGGTGAAATCGGAAAGAATATGTATGTTATTCAGTACGGCAACGACATTGTTGTTGTTGATTCCGGATTGAAATTCCCCGAGGAGGACATGCTCGGTATTGATATCGTAATTCCGGACATTACTTATTTAACAGATAATCGGGATAAAGTAAGAGCAATTCTTATTACACACGGTCATGAGGATCATATCGGCGGCTTGCCTTATGTTCTCAAGCATCTCAATGTGCCTGTATACGGGACGAAGCTTACGCTTGGTCTTATCGAAGGCAAGCTGAAGGAAGCGGGCTTGCTTGGCGAAACCAAACGCATTCTTATTAATGCCGATACAGAACTGGAGCTCGGCTCCATTCGCGCTTCTTTCTTCAAAACTAACCACAGCATACCAGACTCCCTCGGTGTATGCCTGGACACGCCAGAAGGAACCGTTGTACATACGGGTGACTTCAAATTCGATCACACACCAGTCAACGATCAATATGCGGATCTTCAACGTATTGCCGATATCGGAAGACGCGGCGTAGTTGCGCTGCTGTCTGATAGCACGAATGCTGAACGCCCTGGCTACACGCCATCTGAGAGCAAGATCGGAGTTGAGCTGGAGGATATTTTCCGCAAAGCTACGCAGCGTGTCGTCGTTGCAACCTTCGCTTCGAACGTTCACCGGATTCAACAGGTCGTTAATGCTGCAATGGCAACGAAACGCAAAATTGCTGTAGTTGGCCGCAGTATGGTTAATGTTGTATCCATTGCTTCTGAGCTCGGCTACCTCATCATTCCGGAAGGCATGATCATCGAGCCTGAAGAAGTGAACAAGATGGCTGCAGACCGCGTTGCCATTCTATCGACAGGCAGCCAAGGCGAGCCGATGTCCGCTTTAACGCGCATGGCACGTTCAACGCACCGTAAAGTAGATATTTTGCCTGGTGATACGGTCATCATTGCCGCTACGCCAATCCCTGGCAATGAACGCCATGTTGGCCGTACAGTAGACGAGCTGTTCCGTCTTGGAGCGAATGTGATCTATGGTCCTGGTTCTGTATCCGGCGTTCACGTATCCGGTCACGGCAGCCAGGAAGAATTGAAGCTGATGCTTAATCTGATCAGGCCAAAATATTTTATTCCGATCCACGGCGAGTACCGCATGCAGCGTCAACACGCCTTGCTGGCGGAAGCAGTTGGCATTGAGAAAGAGAATATCTTTATTATCGACAATGGCGATACAGTCGAAGTGCAAGGCGGAGCTGCTCGTAAAGGCAGCAAAGTGCCTGCAGGCAACGTGCTTATCGACGGTTTGGGTGTCGGCGATGTCGGCAATATCGTACTTCGTGACCGCAAATTATTGTCGCAGGACGGTATCCTCGTTGTTGTCGTTACACTTAGCAAGCAGGATGGCACGATTCTTTCCGGTCCGGACATTATTTCGCGCGGCTTCGTTTATGTGCGTGAATCGGAAGGCCTTCTTGAAGAAGCCAATCGCATCGTAACGACGACGCTTCATAAATTGATGAACGATAAAGTGAATGAATGGGCATCGCTTAAGACGAATGTGAAGGATGCGCTTGGCCGCTTCCTGTACGAACAAACGCGCCGCCGCCCGATGATTTTGCCGATTATTATGGAAGTATAGACATTTCAATGAAACGGTTTCCTCCTTACCGGTTAGTCCGGAAGAGAGGGAGCCGTTTTTTATTGTCTTATTTCCTCATAAGCTTGTATAAATCGACAACGTTTTTCCATACTATGAGAGCCGAGATACTTGCTCACTTGAGGAGAATACCGCCGGATTGTTGCTTCGCACGAAAAATAATGGATTGAGAATGAAGGAGGAAGCACGATGTGGGAAGAAACAAGAGACAATACAATGGAGCAGCCGATGCCGAGTGAAGAGCGCAAAGGCATCAATCCGGTTGTAGATACGATTCAACAGCTTGGTCAGACTATGACGCCGCAAGGGGAGTCTAATATATTCTGCATGTCGATAATCGGACAGGTCGAAGGCCATCTGGTGCTGCCGCCGCAGAACAAAACGACTAAATATGAGCATATTATTCCACAGCTTGTAGCTGCAGAACAGAATCCCAAGATTGAAGGGATTTTCATCGTCTTGAATACGGTCGGAGGCGATGTGGAGGCAGGGCTTGCCATTGCAGAGATGATCTCCTCGCTAACGAAGCCGACAGTGACGCTTGTGCTCGGTGGCGGTCATTCCATCGGGGTACCGATTGCGGTTGCCGGCAATAAATCGTTTATTGCGGAAACAGCGACGATGACGATTCATCCGATTCGTCTCAATGGACTTATTATTGGAGTCCCTCAGACCTTCGATTATTTGGATAAAATGCAGGAGCGGGTCGTCCGCTTTGTTACCTCGCATTCTAATATTACCGAGGAACGGTTCAAGGAACTCATGTTCAAGACGGGGGAGCTGACACGCGATATCGGAACCACTGTGATCGGTGTGGATGCCGTGAAGCACGGATTAATCGATGCTGTAGGGGGCCTGGGTCAAGCGCTACGGGAGCTGAATGGATATATAGAGGAACGCAAGCGTAGTGGAATGGGAGGGCTGCCGCAATGACGCTCTATACGAATATTCCTTTGGAATTAGTGTTTGACGGGATCCATGAGGAGAGAGAAGCGTATCTGGATATTGTCATTGGTGATGTCCGTATGCAGGTAGAGATGCTGACTCCAGGAACGGGACGAATAGTCCGGCTGATGGAATGTCCGCTGGATGCCTATCTTCGCCCGGAGCTTGCCCCCGGAACTGTCATCGCATTGGGGCCTGCAGCGGCCAAGTAGTAAACATTGGATTGCACCTATGGTATAATGGCAACCAGAGGTGACGAAGTTGGCGAAACGAAGACGAAAGAAGAAAAACTCGCTTGCAGCGAATCTTAAATATGAAGTGTATGGCATTCTGCTTATTACATTGTCGGTGATTGCACTTTCAGGAGAGGCCACGGTGGGACGTTCCTTGTCCAAGCTGTTTGGTCTTCTTCTGGGCAAGTTTTATTTTGTACTTGCTTTAGTCGGCATCTACATCGGCTTGGTCGTTATGGTTAAACGCGCATGGCCGTCTGGCTGGTCCAACCGGAAGACAGGTCTGCTGTTGTTCGTGCTGGCATGCACGCTTTACAGCTCTATCGCGGTCATGGATCAGAAGACAGAGCCAACAGATGGCTTGACTGCGGGCTATATTATGCATGAGCTTGGCAGTGATGTGCGGGGAGCGTTATTGGAAGCGCCGCCAACTGATGAAGTGACGATGGTGGAGCATTCGGTAAGCGGCGGTTATGCGGGCGCCATCCAATATACGCTATTGTACTGGTTGTTCGGATACTTTGCCTCCAAGTTTGTGATGATTGTGATGTTTGCCATATCCATCATGCTTATGACCGGCAAATCTTATGTGGACATAGCCCGAATGATTCGCCATCGAGGCGGACGATTGTTCTCCTTGCTTCGTGCCAAGCTGATTGCCAGGAGACCGGCAGCAGCGCCAGTTGGTGCGGGAGCAGCACCAAGAGCTGCGAACGGGAGAGGGAATCCGGTTGTTCTGGATCAAGATCTGGATGATGAAGATGACGATTATGGGCAGCAGCCTCGCTCGCGCGGGCGCCGTGCGCGTTTCTTCTCATGGTTTAGCGATTCGCCCGAGCCTGAAGCGGAATTGCAGGAAGGAAGAGACAGCGAGTGGCTGATGGATGAAGAGCGAATGTCGGAATCATCTCAAGCTCGTCGTCAGCCACAATGGATGGATGGCGACGAGGATGAGGAAGAGCATGACTGGCAGGGATATCATGATAGCCCGAATGCCTCACTTCCGGATCAACCGGATGATGATGTCCTTCCATGGCGAGAAGAGTATCCGCACAATGCAGAGAGCCAGAGCACGGACGAGAATCCGGAGTCCCCGCCATATGAGCCGTTCCCAGTTGAAGAGGACGAATATGTGCCGGATGAAGCTGATGATTATGAGTTGCCGGCAGCAGCGGACAGCAGTCCTGCAATGGAGCAAAGCGAAGCGCTCTCCCAGCCCGCTCCCGCAGCAGCAGCTGCAAGCCGAGTACCTTCGGAGAAGCCTTATCAGCTTCCTCCGCTGTCCTTGCTTGCCAAGCCAGGGGCCAGCGGCCGGGCTGGCGATATGTCGGACGCCAATGATTCCAGGCGCAAGCTGGAGGCAACGCTTGAGAGCTTCGGAGTACGTGCAAAGGTGCTTGACGTTGTCCGGGGGCCGGCTGTTACGCGATATGAGGTGCAGCCCGCAACAGGCGTTAAGGTCAGCCGTATCGTTGGACTGACGGATGACATCGCGCTGGCGCTTGCGGCCAAGGACATTCGGATGGAGGCGCCGATACCGGGCAAATCGGCAATCGGGATTGAAGTGCCGAATAACGAGGTATCTGTTGTGACGATGCGGGAAGTAATGGAGACACCGTCATTCCTGAATGCGCCGTCGAGACTGTCCATCTCATTCGGCAGAGATATTTCGGGCCAGCCGATTGTCGGCAATCTGGCGAAGATGCCTCACTTGCTTGTTGCAGGGGCAACAGGCTCAGGCAAATCAGTATGTATTAACGGTATCATTACAAGCATTCTGTATAAAGCCAGACCGGATGAGGTTAAATTTCTGATGATCGACCCTAAGATGGTCGAGCTGAATATGTATAATGGCATCCCGCATTTGCTTGCACCTGTCGTAACAGACCCTAGAAGGGCTTCGCTTGCATTGAAAAAGATTGTGGTCGAGATGGAGAAAAGATATGAGATGTTCTCCAAATCGGGCACACGCAACATCGAGGGCTACAACAACCTGATGGCGGACAATCCTGCTGCTGTATTGCCTTTCATCGTCGTTATCGTGGACGAGCTCGCCGATCTGATGATGGTTGCGGCTAATGATGTTGAGGATGCGATCTGCCGACTTGCGCAAATGGCGCGAGCCGCGGGCATTCATCTTATTATAGCGACACAGCGGCCGTCAGTAGATGTTATTACAGGCGTCATCAAAGCAAACATTCCGTCGCGGATCGCCTTCGGCGTATCCTCGCAGGTCGATTCCCGGACCATTCTTGATATGGTAGGGGCGGAGAAGCTGCTTGGCCGCGGCGATATGCTCTTCCTGCCGGTAGGAATGTCGAAGCCGATCAGGGTTCAGGGCGCGTTCCTCTCCGATGGTGAAGTGGAGGCGGTCGTAAGCTTTTCCCGAGAGCAGGGCGAGGCCGAATACAAAGAGGATCTCGTACCGGAAATTGACGATAGCGCTCAAGAGGTCGATGAAATGCAGGACGAGCTGTTCGATCAGGCTGTCCGGATCGTTCTTGAGGCCAAGCAGGCATCAGTTTCCCTGCTCCAGCGCCGGATGCGGATCGGTTATACAAGAGCTGCCCGTCTGATCGATCAGATGGAGGCCAAGCATATTATCGGGCCATATGAAGGCAGCAAGCCGAGGGAAGTTCTTCTTACGCTGGATCAATATGACGCAGGAAAGATTAGCTCTTAATACAAAATCGTGCATAGAAGGCAATGTCATTTCTCATACTAGTATCAAGCATCGTTTGCTTTGCAAAACCACTTGCAAGGGCAAGGGAAAGGCAGATTACTTAAATGAGAAATCGACTAATTTCGGTGACTATTGTCATTGTCCTCCTGTTGTTCGGAGCGTTTACGCTGAAACATACGGGCGACGGGCAAACGGCGGAAACTTTTAGCAGCGCAACATTGAAGGTAGGCTCCGCAGGCAAGGATGTCTATGAGCTGCAAGGCCGTCTCAAGCATCTGGGTTTCTTCAAAGGCAAGATTGACGGGCAGTATGGATGGGCAACTCTGAAGGCAGTAAAATGGTTTCAGGGCGAGTTCGGCATGAAGGCGGACGGTATTGTCGCCGCGAAGACGAAGCTGAAGCTGTGGGAAGCGACGAAGAGCTGGCGCCCTACAGCTGCGGATTTGCCGCCTTCGGCGAGCTCAGGAGGCAAGAACACGGGCGCAGCCAGCAAGCCAAAAGCAGAATCGACAGGGGGCGGCACATCGCTGTCCAAATCTACGAAGCTGGGCTTGTCCGCCAATGATTTGAAGCTGATGGCTAACGCAGTATACGGAGAAGCCCGCGGCGAGCCGTATGTCGGGCAGGTAGCAGTTGCTGCTGTTATTCTGAACCGGCTCAAGTCGCCGAGCTTTCCCAATTCGATTTCGGGCGTCATCTTTCAGCCTGGTGCGTTTACTGCAGTAGCAGACGGCCAGATCTGGCTGACGCCGAATGAAAGTGCCAGCAAAGCAGTGCAGGATGCGATTAACGGCTATGATCCAACTGGCGGCTGCATCTACTATTTCAATCCGGTAACGGCAACGTCCAAATGGATTTGGACACGTCCGCAGGTCAAGACGATCGGGAAGCATATTTTTTGCATGTAGCAGCCACTGGAAGCAGCCCGCTTGTTGACGCGGGTTGCTTCTTCCATTTCCGATCAGTTAGAATGGAATAGATCATTGGAAAATGGAATAGATTTACTCTATAAATCGGAGCGGAAGGGGAAGCTATAGCGTGAGCAAATCCCAATTTCAACGAGGACAGCTTCACCGCATACGTCTGCATGTACTGCCGACACAGCGATTCAAGACGTTCTCTATCTCATTGTATGCAGGCTTGCCGTTGAAGGAAGAAACGGTGACGCCTGTCGCCTTGATTCCGTTCGTGCTGCGGCGCGGTACGGCCGAAACACCAGAAACAATAGCGTTTCGCGAGCGCCTGGATAACTTGTACGGCGCCGGCTTTGGCTTTGATGTCTATAAACGCGGCGATTCACAGATCGTACAGTTCCGCATGGATGTGATCAACGATCGTTTCGTTTCCTCCAACGAGCCGCTGTTAGCAGCTTCTTTGAAGCTGCTTGGAGAAGTGCTGACTGATCCGGCGACTGATGACGGCAAGCGGCTGAAGGCGAAGTACGTAGACGCAGAGAAGGTGACGCTGCGCAAACGGATGGAAGCGATTGTGAACGATAAAATTCGTTACGCCGCAGAGCGCTGTATTGAAGAAATGTGCCATAATGAGCCGTTCCGGCTGCATGCGCTGGGACAGTTTGACGATATAGACGGAATTACAGCGGAGTCGTTAACGGCTGCATACCGCAACTGGCTGTCCCAAGCGGCATTTGACCTCTATGTTGTCGGTGATACAACGCTTGAAGAAGTGAAGGCTATTATTTCGCGCACCTTCCGTCTGGACGGAGGCGAGCCTTCTCCCTATGCCATCACTCCCCCTGCAAGCGCTCCGGACAAGGTGCGTACCGTTATTGAGCGGATGGATGTCAGCCAGGGCAAGCTCAATATGGGGCTGCGGATCAACACCTCCTATGGGGACGACGATTATCCGGCTGCTCTGATGTACAACGGCATTCTTGGCGGCTATCCACACTCCAAGCTCTTCTTGAATGTGCGGGAGAAGGCGAGTCTCGCTTACTACGCAGCCTCCCGGTTTGACGGTCACAAAGGCATATGCACCATTCAATCGGGTATCGAAATCGCGAATTTCGACAAAGCAACAGACATTATTGAGAAGCAACTGGAAAGTATGCGCTCGGGGCAATACAGCGATTTGGAGATGAATCAGACAAAGGCCATGATTGCGAATCATTTGCGCGAGCTGAAGGATTCGGCGAATGAAATGATCAGCTTTGATTTTAATGCCATCCTATCCGGCAAAGAACGGTCGGCAGACGAGCTGCTGCAGCAGGTTGAAGCGGTTACTGCGGAACAGATTGCTGCTGTAGCGCGCAAGGTCGAGCTGGATACGATCTATTTCTTGCGTGACGGGAAGGAGGGATAGCGTATGGAGACATTAGCGTATCCGGGAGTTCAGGAAACCTTATATCGCGAAGTTATGCCGAATGGTCTTGAAGTTGTCGTTCTTCCCAAAGAAGGCTTCAGCAAAACATACGCAACCTTCGCAACACGATATGGCTCTATCGATAACCGCTTCGCCGTCGGCAATGGAGCGCCTATTACAGTACCGGATGGCATAGCGCATTTTCTTGAGCACAAAATGTTCGAGGAGCCAACCGGCGATATTTTCGCAACTTTCGCCTCCCAAGGAGCTTCGGCGAATGCCTTCACCAGCTTTGACCGGACCGTTTATTTATTCTCTGCTACGGAGCAGATCGATGCGAATCTGGAAACGCTTCTTGATTTTGTCCAGAATCCTTATTTCACGGACGAGAATGTGGAGAAGGAGAAGGGCATTATTGAGCAGGAGATCAATATGTACAGGGATAATGCGGATTGGCGTGTCTATTTCGGCCTTATTGACGCGCTGTACCACGTTCATCCGATCCATATCGATATTGCCGGCACTGCGGAATCTATTCGCCAGATTGACAAAGAAACGTTGTACAGCTGCTATGAAACCTTCTACCACCCGTCCAACATGTTTCTGTTTATCGTTGGAGGCGTTAAGCCGCTTCATGTCATGGAGCTTATTCGCAATAACCAGGCACGCAAATCCTTTGAGCCGCAGGGGCCGATCTCCCGCTTCTTCGATCCGGAGCCGGCTTCTGTCAAGCTGCCCCGCAAAACAGCGGTGCTGCCGGTATCATTGCCTAAATGCCTGATCGGCTTCAAAGAGAATCGCGAGCCGCTGCAGCCGGACGTGCTGCTTAGAACAGAACTGCTGACCAAGCTGATGCTTGATTCGCTGCTTGGGTCAAGCTCGCCGATCTATCATGAGCTGTATGATGATAATCTTATATCGGATTCCTTTGGCCACGAGTTCAACAGCAGCGAGGATTACGCTTTCTCTGTTATCGGCGGCGAGACGCGCGATCCTGACCTGCTTGCTGCGCGGCTGCGAGAAGCGATTGATAAAGCTTGTGCCAGCGGATTGAATGCACAGTCGTTCGAGAGAACGAAGAAGAAGAAAATCGGCGGATACCTTCGCATGCTCAATTCCCCTGAGGCGATAGCCGGAGAGTATACGCGATACCGGTTCCGTGGCGCGGATCTATTCAAGCTGCTCCCCATCTACGAGAGCTTGACGCTGGCGGAGGCCAACAAGCGGATGCGCGAGCATTTTGACTGGGGCCGGATGAGTGTATCCATCGTCGCCAAAGAGGGATAGTGAAAACATTAAAGGAAATGACGGTGCTTGTGACGGGGGGAAGCCGGGGGATCGGAGCGGCAATTGCGCGCCGCTTCGCCGCGGAGAGCATGAGCGTCGTCATTCATTACAATCAGGCGCATGAAGCGGCTAACGAAACGGCACGCACTTGCATGCGTCTGGGAGCGGCGAATGTAATGACCGTGTCAGCGGATCTTCGCTCCAAGGAGCAGCTGCTGCGGATGAGGGAGAAGCTTGAGCTTAGCGGTCTCGTGCCGGACGTTATTGTCAATAATGCCGGTATTGCGCATTACAGCATGCTTTCTGATGTGACGGAAGAGACATGGGACGATGTGATGGCGGTTAATTTGAAGGGCATGTTTCTATGCACCCAAATATTTATGCCGGCGATGATCGCTCAGCGGTTCGGGCGTATTATTAATGTGTCCTCGATCTGGGGACTGTCGGGAGCATCCTGTGAAGTGCTGTACTCCACAACCAAAGGCGGCATGAACGCGTTTACGAAGGCGCTTGCCAAGGAGCTTGCGCCATCCCATGTAACGGTCAATGCCGTTGCGCCGGGTGCTGTTGATACGGTCATGCTGGACAACTTGAACGCCGAGGAGAAATCAGCGCTGGAATCGGAGATTCCTGCAGGCCGCCTCGCTCAACCGGATGAGATTGCATCCTTGGTCTATTTTTTGGCATTGCCGGAGTCTGCCTATATAACGGGACAGATCATTAGTCCTAATGGCGGCTGGCACACATAACGGACAGTTTCGCCCAAAACTTTCTGAACGGCATTTTCGTCGTATAAGAAGAGCGCTTTGCGTGTACAATACGATTGTTGCCGGATAACGGCCAACACGCAAAGGAGGCGTTAGCGAAGATGACAACTGTCCTCACTAATTTCGACACATGGAAGCAATTTTTGGCTGATCGGGTGAAACAAGCTGAGAACATCGGTTTGAATGAAGAAACGATTTCAAAGCTTGCTTTCGAGATCGGCTCCTTCCTGGATGAGAAGGTCGATCCCAAAAACGAACAGGAACGCGTTCTGAAGGAACTTTGGGATATCGGCGATGAAGAGGAGAAAAAGACGATTGCCAGGCTGATGGTCAAGCTTGTTCAACAATCGTAGTGCTTCGAAGCAGAAAGGCCTCCCGAGAAGGAGGCTTTTCTGCAATGTTTTCTGTTTGTCTTGCAGGAATTTGGTGTATATTGTAGAATAGTTTTTTTGAAAGCTGCATCCTGCATTGGTCATACATAAAGTCAAATATCTATCAATATTCCCAGGTGGGGTGTCTCATGGAAGTCAAACAGTGGTATATGGAATATAAGATTTACAAGAACCGTCCGGGTTTGCTGGGGGACATAGCTTCACTGCTTGGCATGCTGGAGGTTAACATTGTAACGATTAATGGGGTTGAGAACCGGACGCGCGGTATGCTGCTCCAGACCAACGATGATGAGAAAATCGAAATTTTGGGAAGAATGTTGAAGAAAGTCGATAACATAACGGTGCTGAAATTGCGCGAGCCCAAGCTGGTAGACATACTGGCCGTTCGTCATGGCCGATATATTGAACGAGACTCCGATGATCGCAAAACGTTCCGTTTTACCCGCGACGAGCTAGGATTGCTTGTTGATTTTTTGGGAGAGGTGTTCAAGAGGGAGGGCAATCAAGTCATTGGGTTGAGAGGAATGCCGCGAGTAGGGAAAACGGAGTCGATTATTGCCGGCAGCGTGTGTTCCAATAAGCGCTGGACGTTTATCTCCTCCACTTTGCTCAGGCAAACGGTGCGCAGCCAGCTTTCTGATGAAGAGCTGAATGACAATAATATTTTCATTATTGACGGCATAGTAAGCACAATGCGCTCGAATGAGAAGCATTATGCTCTTCTTCAAGAAATTATGGCTATGCCCTGCACGAAGGTCATTGAGCATCCTGATATTTTTATTAAGGAATCCTCGTATGACTACAGCACTTTTGATTATATTATTGAATTGCGCAACACACCTGATGAAGAAATTTCGTATGAAACCTTTACAACGGGGTATAACGATTTCTAGAAGGAATCCAACTGAACAGGAGGTGTGGTCATGTCAGATTTGGGCGCCTTGCTCCGCAAAGCGCGTGAGCAGCGCAAAATGACGCTGGATGACATTCAAGACTTGACAAAGATACAAAAGCGTTACTTGGAAGCGATCGAGGAAGGCAACTATAACGTCTTGCCGGGTACTTTTTATGTAAGGGCATTCGTGAAGAACTACTCAGAGGCGGTTGGCCTGGATGCCGAGGAAGTGCTGCGTCTGTACAATAATGAAGTGCCGGCGCCTGTCGCCGAACAAGTTGCAGAACCCATGCAGCGCCCTAGGCGGGCTCGAACCCAAAGTTCCGACAGGTGGAGCAGATGGGGCTTTAGAACTCTGATGTGGTCATTCCTGCTGCTCATTGTTGTCGTTGTTTATGTGTTTGCCATTAACAAGCCGGGTGATGAGAATACGGATTCGGCAGACCAGTCCAAGATCACTGATGAAACCAAGCAGCCAGAGCCTAACAAGAATAATACGGACAACAAGAGCAATACGGACAAAACGAACAATACCGGGGGCAATAATACGGCGAAAGAGCCGGATGTTGTTACGCCGGAGCCAGATCCTGTAACACCGCCTGTTGCAGCGGCGACAGTGACGCTGAAGCGCAGCTCAGGCCGTACGGATTACTATGAGATATCCACGAGCGGCACACATAAGCTAGAGCTTAAGGTATCGGGAGGCGCTTGCTGGATCGGCGTGAAGAAGACGAATAGCAAAGGCGAATCGCTCCTTTCTGAATCGTTGCAGGATGGCGATACCAAGTCGTTCGAGGTGGATGGACCGGTCTTTGTGAATGTGGGACGTGCGGATTTGGTGGAAGTGTCGATAGATGGCGTTGTCATTGATGATGGCAACAAATCAGGCCCCCGCAAATTGCAGGTTGATGTCGCGGCGGATGCGGTTCCAAGCACCTGATACGAATTGTGACAATTCACGCACCATTTAGGCGAACTATGCGAGGCATCCATTGCGAATGAAGCGGATGCCTTTTCTTGTGTTATCTTTTCGGTTATAATACGTGACATGAAAGAGATGGGAAAAAAGGAGTTGCTACATACATGAGTTCAGAAAGTTCATTCGATATCGTATCCAAGGTAGACATGCAGGAACTGGTTAATGCGATTACACAGGCAGAGAAGGAGATCGAAACCCGCTTTGACTTCAAGGGCAGCAAGAGCAGCATTAAGCTTGAGAATGATGTGCTTGTTGTCGTCTCCGATGATGAGTATAAGCTGAAGAATGTTATCGATATTCTGCAGTCCAAGATGATCAAGCGCGGTGTTCCGATCAAAAATCTGGAGTACGGCAAGATTGAAGGCGCTTCAGCTGCAACGGTCAGACAGCGCATTACATTGAAGCAAGGAATCGAACAGGATATCTCGAAGAAGATCAATATTCTCATACGCGATTCCAAGCTTAAAGTAAAAAGTCAAATTCAGGGCGATCAGATTCGGATAACCGGGAAGAGCCGTGATGACCTGCAGGCGGTGATGGCACTTCTGCGCGGAGCTGACTTGCAAATAGAGCTTCAATTCACAAACTATCGTTAGTGAATCCTTTACTTCATATGGCGGAAGTCCCTATTCTAGCATGAAACGCAGCGGTTTATGGGACTTTTTCCTATTTTGACAGCAGATTAGAGCTTGTATTATACTTGTAACGATAGCTTTACGGAGTAGATCTGGGGGATACAGCAATGACTGAAAGAGTAAAAGTAGTAACACTTGGCTGCGAGAAGAATCTTGTGGATTCGGAGATAATGTCCGGATTGATTCATGAGCGCGGTTATCATTTAGTTGATCAAGCCGATGACGCGACAGTGATCATCGTTAATACATGCGGGTTTATAGATGCGGCTAAGGAAGAATCGGTCAATACGATTCTTGATATGGCAGAGCTCAAGCAAACAGCGCGGCTCAAGGCGCTTATTGTGTCAGGTTGCTTGACACAGCGCTATAAACAGCAGCTGATGGAAGAGATGCCGGAGATAGACGGCATTGTTGGCACAGGTGATTTTCACCATATTACAGATATCGTGGACGAAGCGCTTAACGGGAAGAAGCCGATGAAGGTCGGCAATCCGGCATTCGATTACGATCAGAAGCTGCCAAGACTTGTCACTACGCCAAGATATACAGCATATGTCAAGATTGCCGAGGGCTGCGACAATGCCTGCACATTCTGCTCTATACCGATCATGCGGGGCAAGTTCCGCAGCCGTTCCATTGACTCTATCGTGCATGAGGTGCAGCAGTTGGCGTCTCAGGGCGTCAAGGAAGTAAGTCTGATCGCGCAGGATTCAACAAACTACGGTACGGATTTGTATGACAAATTCATGCTGCCTGAGCTGTTGAACCGTGTGAGCGAGGTCGAGGGGATTGCATGGGTACGGCTTCATTATGCTTATCCGGGCTTCTTCACCGACGAACTGATCGACACAATAGCATCCAACTCAAAGGTATGCAATTATATCGATATGCCGCTTCAGCACAGTGAGGACTCCATTCTGAAGAGAATGCGCCGTCCCGGACGTCAACGGGATACTCGCGAGCTGGTCGCCAAAATCCGGTCTCGTATTCCGGATGTAGCGCTGCGCACCTCGATTATTGTCGGATTCCCGGGCGAGACAGAGGAAGACTTCCAGCGGCTGTGTGATTTTGTGCGCGAGATGAAGTTCGACCGTCTTGGGGTATTCACTTACTCCAATGAAGAAGATACGCCTGCCGTGCGTCTGCCGGATCAAGTCCCGGATGATGTAAAGGAATGGCGCTCCAACACGCTGATGGAAATTCAACGTGAAGTATCCAAGGATAATAGCGGCAAGTACATTGGCCGTGAGATTGATGTGCTGGTAGAACGCTATGATGGCCGAAGCGATGTATATATCGGACGTTCGCCATATGATGCCCCTGAAATTGACGGAGAGGTGTTTATCTCCAACTGCACAGTGGGAATCGGCGAAATTCAGAAGGTGCGGGTAACGCATGCTTATGAGTTTGATATGTCCGGGGAGGGGCTGAGGTGAATTTAGCCAATCGAATTACGATCGTTCGTATTGTTCTGGTACCGATAATCGTCCTGCTGCTTATTAATGTCGATCTGGGGCCGCTCGTCATTTCAGATTTCACCATCACATGGAATCAGGTCGTGGCCACAGTTATATTCATTATAGCGGCCAGCACGGACGGACTTGACGGCTACATCGCCAGAAAGCGGAAGATCGTTACGAATCTGGGCAAGCTGCTGGATCCGCTGGCAGATAAGCTGCTCGTCGCTGCTGTCCTTATATCGCTTCTTCAGATGGATCGGATTGATGCGTGGATCGTTATTGTTATTATAAGCCGTGAGTTCGCGGTGACGGGATTGCGCCAGATCGCCCTTCTGGAGGGAGTCGTGCTTGCGGCGAGCAAGTGGGGCAAGTGGAAGACGGCTGTTCAGATTACGATGATTATCGCGCTGCTTCTGAATAATTTTCCGTTTGCATTTCTTGACTTCCGTTTCGATCTTATTGCAAGCTGGGTTGCTGCTCTGATAACGGTATACTCAGGCATTGATTATTTTCTTAAGAATAAAGATATTATACAGCTTTCGTAATGACACGGTGCTGGTCCGACAAAGCATCATTCCTTCTTGATTAAGGAATGGTGCTTTTGCTTACCGTATAGATTCTAGATTGTTCTTGCATTCAATACACGCAGAAATGGAGCTGTTATATGCGCGCAGAAATCATCGCCGTGGGAACCGAGCTGCTTCTTGGTCAAACGGTCAATACAAATGCAACCTATCTATCGCAAGGTCTCGCTGATATTGGCATTGATGTTTATTTTCAGACGGTTGTCGGGGACAATGCCGGACGTATACACCAAGCGATCGAACTGGCCCGTTCGCGCGCCGAGCTGATTGTGTTTACAGGCGGGCTTGGTCCGACCCAGGATGATTTGACCAAGGATGCTCTAGCGCGTTATTTGGGCAGAGAAATTGAAATCCATGAGCCTTCTATGGCCAAGATCGAGTCCTTGTTCTCATCCCGCGGCATGCATATGGTGGAGAGCAACCGCAGACAGGCGAACTGTATCCAAGGGAGCAGCCCGCTTGTTAACGATGCGGGGCTCGCAGTAGGCAACGCGCTAAGCCATGATGGAACCCATTATGTCCTTCTGCCTGGACCCCCACGTGAGATGAAGCCGATGTTTAACGGCCCGGCCAAAGAATGGATCCGCTCCATTGCCGGAGAAGAGCGGCGGCTCTACTCAAGGGTGCTGAAATTTGCCGGCATTGGAGAGTCCAGCCTGGAGCAAGCGCTGCTTGACTTGATCGAGGGGCAAAGCGACCCTACGATAGCTCCCTATGCGAAGGAAGGCGAGGTAGCGATACGCGTTTCCACTAAGGCGATCTCGGCAGACGAGGCTGCAGGACGTCTTGATGCTGCGGAGGACCAGATTAAGGAACGAGTCGGGCAGCATTTGTATGCAAACGAGGATATTCCGCTGGAGGAAGCTATCGTGCGCATATTGCGATCCTCAAGGCGCCAGCTGGCCAGCGCGGAGAGTGTCACCGGCGGTCTGCTTGCGGAGCTTATAACGAACATTCCGGGCAGCAGCGGTGAATTTGTGGGCGGTGTCGTGACGTATACGAACATGATGAAGCACAAGCTGCTTGGCGTGCCCATGACACAGCTTGAGGGAACAGATGCGCCGGGAGCTATCAGTGAGTCGACAGCAGCGCTTATGGCTGAACGGGTGCGCGAGCTGACCGATTGTGATTTTGGCGTATCGCTAACTGGCGTTGCCGGACCTTCGGAATCGGAAGGGAAGCCTGTCGGGCTCGTCTACTTCGGAATTGCTGAACGCGGCAAGCAGACCATCGTACATACTGCGAAATTGAGCGGAAGCCGCGATATTATTCGGCTTAGGGCGGCGAAATCGGCATTGTACCGGCTCTGGCAGCGGCTTGAGAACAGGGAATAATGAACAGATTAGGCACTAAGACTCATGTATAATGCCGGAAAAAGCAAGAAATGGCTTGTCAATTCTGGGGATATCGTCTATAATCGACATTAGTTAACGGAAGAACCGTGGCGAAGATTACTTTGCTGCGGTTCTTTTTTTATGCTCATTGGCCGATGAGAGAAATAAGAATATATGTTCGTAAAAAGTCTTGTCAACGGGAACGAAACAAGGTATCATAATATTATAAATGAATGAAGGATGTGGATTCGTTGGCAGATCGTCGCGCTGCACTTGAAATGGCATTACGCCAAATAGAGAAACAATTCGGTAAAGGTTCCATTATGAAGCTTGGGGAGTCCGCACAGCTCACAGTCGAGACCGTATCCAGCGGTTCCCTTGCATTAGATATTGCACTTGGCATCGGCGGATTGCCTAGAGGCCGAATCATCGAAGTATACGGACCAGAATCGTCCGGTAAGACCACGGTTGCGCTGCACGCGATTGCGGAGGCACAGCGTGCGGGCGGACAAGCTGCCTTTATCGATGCGGAGCATGCTCTTGATCCCGCATATGCCGGCAAGCTTGGGGTTAACATTGATGAATTGCTGCTCTCCCAGCCTGATACTGGCGAGCAAGCGCTGGAGATTGCGGAGGCGCTCGTTCGAAGCGGCGCTGTTGATATTATCGTTATCGACTCCGTTGCAGCACTCGTACCGAAAGCGGAGATTGAGGGCGACATGGGTGATTCGCACGTTGGTCTGCAAGCGCGGCTGATGTCGCAAGCGCTCCGCAAGCTGTCCGGGGCAATCAGCAAATCGAAGACAATTGCGATTTTTATCAACCAACTGCGGGAGAAGGTCGGCGTTATGTTCGGCAACCCGGAGACGACACCGGGCGGCCGGGCATTGAAGTTCTATTCCAGCGTTCGTCTGGATGTTCGCCGTATCGAGACGATCAAGCAGGGCAATGATATGGTCGGTAACCGCACTCGTATTAAAGTCGTTAAGAATAAGGTAGCTCCGCCGTTCAAACAAGCGGAGATCGATATTATGTATGGCGAAGGCATCTCCAAAGAAGGAAGCATCGTCGATATCGGGGTAGAGATGGATATTGTCCAGAAGAGCGGAGCATGGTTCTCGTTCAACGGTGAGCGACTTGGTCAAGGCCGTGAGAATGCTAAGCAGTTTCTGAAAGATCATGTGGAAATTTCAGCAACGATTGAGAAACAAATCCGTGATGCTTGCAATGTTGCAGCAGGCGCTTCTCTTGGCGCTGGCGGATTCAGTGAAGATGAGGATGAAGACGATTTCGATCTGGAATAAGCGGAATGCGTTCTTTACGATACTGATCTCCGAAAAAGCACCTGAGAAGGTGCTTTTTCTGTTACAATATGGTCTGTTGCAGCAGCGATTTGTACCGTATCGGTCATTCAGGAAAGTGCAGCAAAGGGGGAATGATGTCTATGACGGATACAGGAGCAGGCAGAGAAGACGAAGCATTGCTTATTACTGCTGTTGAGGGACATCCCAAGGAGAAACAACGCTACTTGCTGTATGTCAATGGCAGCAGGGAGCCGTTGACATCGGTTCATGAGGATCTGTTGATCCGTTACCGGCTGCTCAAAGGCAGAGAGATTCTTATCGACGAGTTGAGACAAATAACAGAAGAAGACAGCGATCATCGCGTATACGTACTTGCGCTGTCATATTTGGGTGCGAGGCCGCGTACAAGCAAGGAGATCATCCGCTATTTGGCGCGCAAGGGAATAGAGGAAGCGGCTTGCGAGAAGGCGCTCGAGCGTCTGCAGCAGGAGCGTTTGGTGGATGATGATTCCTATGCGAACCGATTTGCTTCGCAGCGGATGCGCACTCAGTTGAAGGGACGAAGGCTGCTTCGCCAGGAGCTGGAGCAGCGGGGAATCGCTAAGACGACGGCGAAGGAAGCGGCGGATAACCTCGATAGAGAAGCGGAGAGGGAAGCGGCGACACGCGCCGCGATTAAGAAATGGCCGCATGTGAAGGGGGAGAGCCGTGACCGCAAACGCAAGCTGATGGCCTTTTTGCTGCGCAGAGGGTTTCCGAGCGATGTTGTGAAACAGGCTCTTGGAGCGGCTATTGAGGCGGAAAGGCTGGACGAAGAGGGTCCCGCGCTTGACAATTGATTTTCACAAAAGATAAAATGATCCTGTATACTTTCTTTATAGAATCGATTTTCCTTCCAAAAATTGATTCGAAACGATTTTTTTCGTCAAATTTTAATGAATGAATCGGGTTAACAACCGGCTGTAAAACAAAATATCGTCACAAGCGTTTGCTATGGTGAATGCAACGAGGAGGTGAGAACATGGGCATTGGGTTCTGGATCCCGATCACTCTCGTTGTTGGCGTTATTTTCTTTGGGATCGGTTACTTTATTCGAAAGTCAATCGCCGAGGCCAAAATTTCCAGCGCTGAGCAAGCCGCTACGCAAATCATTGATAATGCAAGGAAGGAAGCGGAGGCGCTTAAGAAAGAAACGGTCGTCGAAGCGAAAGACGAAGTCCACAAGCTCCGTACCGAGGCTGATAAAGATATTCGTGAGCGTCGTAATGAGGTACAGCGTCTTGAGAGACGGCTCCTTCAGAAGGAAGAGTCGTTGGATAAAAAGATAGAAGCGCTTGAACGCAAAGAAGAACAAGTAGCCAACAAAGAGAAGCGGATCGAAGAGACACAAGATCAGATCGATTCACTCTACAAGCAGCAGCTTCAAGAGTTGGAGCGTATTTCGAACTTGACAATGGAAGATGCGAAACAAATTATTCTCAATAACGTCGAGCAGGAAGTTCGTCATGAAACCGCTCAGATGATTAAAGAGATCGAGCAGCAAGCGAAGGAAGAAGCTGACAAAAAAGCGCGTGACATCATCTCGCTTGCCATCCAACGGTGTGCAGCGGATCATGTGGCTGAGACAACGGTTTCTGTTGTCGCACTGCCTAATGAAGAGATGAAAGGCCGCATTATCGGACGTGAAGGCCGCAACATTCGCGCTTTGGAGACGTTGACCGGTATCGATCTCATTATCGACGATACACCGGAAGCGGTCATCTTGTCCGGTTTCGATCCTATTCGCCGCGAAATTGCCCGTACATCACTCGAGAAGCTGGTTGCAGATGGTCGTATCCATCCTGCACGCATCGAAGAGATGGTCGAGAAATCTCGCAAAGAAGTGGACGAACGAATCCGCGAATATGGGGAGCAAGCAACATTCGAGGTTGGCGTTCATGGTTTACATCCAGATCTGATCAAAATTTTGGGCCGCCTGAAATATCGGACGAGTTATGGTCAGAATGTATTGAAGCACTCCATGGAGGTTGCTTATTTAACGGGTCTGATGGCAGCAGAGCTTGGCGAAGACATTACGCTTGCGAAACGTTCCGGCTTGCTGCATGACATCGGTAAGGCGCTTGACCATGAGGTGGAAGGCTCCCATGTTGAAATCGGTGTGGAGCTGGCGAAGAAGTACAAGGAGCATCCGGTCGTTATCAACAGTATCGCATCCCATCACGGCGATTGCGAAGCGACATCGGTCATCGCCATGCTGGTCGGCGCAGCAGACGCATTGTCGGCAGCGCGTCCGGGAGCACGGAGAGAAACGCTCGAAACGTATATCAAACGTCTGGAGAAGCTGGAAGACATCTCGGAATCGTTCGAGGGCGTTGAGAAATCATACGCAATCCAGGCTGGGCGCGAAGTTCGCGTTATGGTACAGCCGGACAAAATCGACGATACGGAAGCATTCCGCTTAGCCCGCGATATTACGAAGAAGATCGAGGGCGAACTCGATTATCCGGGACATATTAAAGTAACGGTTATTCGTGAGACGCGAGCGGTTGAATACGCCAAATAATTAAATCTGCAATAAACCAGTAAAGTGGCTGCCTGTCAGCCACTTTTCTATTCTATTTAGGTGAGGTTATGAGATGAACGTGTTATTTATCGGCGATATTGTGGGCAATGTGGGCCGCACCGCCGTCAAGAAGGTTCTGCCTTCACTTATAAGCAAATACAACCCGCATATCGTAATTGCCAATGGCGAGAACGCCGCGGCAGGCCGGGGGATTACAGCTGCCATCGTGAAAGAGCTGTTCGATGCAGGCGTCCATGGCATTACGATGGGTAACCATACATGGGACAACAAAGATATTTTCGAATGGATCGATGATCAACCAAGGCTTGTGCGTCCTGCTAACTTTTCTGAGGAGGCGCCGGGACAAGGAGCAGCGGTCATTAAAGCGAATGGCAAGGAGCTTGCAATTATCAATTTGCAGGGGCGCACCTTTCTTCCACCGATCGATTGTCCCTTCCGCAAGGCTGATGAGCTGATCGAGGAGATGCGTTCCAAAACAAAATGCATTCTGGTTGATTTTCATGCGGAGGCGACTTCGGAGAAAATTGCTATGGGCTGGTATTTGGATGGTTCAGTATCGCTTGTAGTGGGTACACATACACATGTCCAGACGAATGACGATCGGATTCTGCCAAGCGGTACGGCTTATCTGACTGATGTCGGCATGGTAGGTCCCATGGATGGTGTGCTGGGCATGGAAAGGACGGCTGTCATACACAAGTTCAAGACGCAGCTGCCAACGAGGTTCGTCGTAGATGAAGGCAATTGGCATTTCCACGCCGTGCTTGTAGACATTGATGAATCGACGGGCTCGGCCAAGCGGATTCAAAAAATCCGGCTGACTGAAACCGATTGGCTGATGATGTAGACCCCATGTATGAAACTTTGAAAATTCTCGCAATTCGGAACAGTTTGTAAAGTGTTGCTCAGAAAGAAGGAATTTTCTCCCCTCTCTCGAATACTATCTAAATAGTGGTATCCATCCATCAATCCCGAGGAGGTACTTTACATGGACGTAAATGTATTAAAAGTTTCAGCAAAGTCTAATCCAAATTCCGTTGCAGGGGCGCTGGCCGGTGTATTACGTGAACGCGGTGCGGCCGAATTGCAGGCAATCGGGGCTGGTGCGTTGAACCAAGCGATTAAAGCTGTAGCCATTGCTCGTGGGTTTGTGGCTCCGAGCGGGGTAGACCTTATCTGTATCCCTGCTTTCACGGATATTGTCATTGACGGAGAAGA
Organism: Paenibacillus oenotherae; assembly: GCF_019443105.1. Classification (GTDB taxonomy): domain Bacteria; phylum Bacillota; class Bacilli; order Paenibacillales; family Paenibacillaceae; genus Paenibacillus_Z; species Paenibacillus_Z oenotherae. The sequence continues at coordinate 123,982 of NZ_JAHZIJ010000001.1, read as the reverse complement.
TCGTACCGCTATTAAGCTCATCGTTGAGCCCAGATAGTACACGTGCAGATGGAAGAAGAATAGTGGACCTGTTTACGGCTTTGTAGACAGGTTTTTTTGCGCGCACTAAAGTATTCGGAGGGATGCTGCTCATGAACGGTTATCGGACTGCTGATTTTCATTGTGATGTGCTGTGGAAGCTGCTGGATAATCCCGAACTGTCGTTCGCAGACGATGAGACGAACAAGCTTGACGTAACATTGCCGCGGCTGCGCCATGCAAGAGCGCTGCTCCAGACGTTCGCGATCTACATCCCTGAACGGATGGAGAAGACGGTGGTGCCGATTCTGCACAGCATTGACCTTTTTCACCGCAAAATAGTTGCCGCGCCCGGTATGCGTTTTGTGAGAGGGCCGGAGGACATGCGCATTGCCAGAGAGAATGGCGAGATCGGCGCCTTGCTCTCGCTTGAGGGCGCAGACGGCCTCCAAGGCGATTTGGCGCTTCTTCGCGTTCTGTTCGAGCTTGGGCTGCGTGCGGTAGGTTTAACGTGGAATAACGCCAACTGGGGCGCTGATGGGGCAATGGAGCCCCGAGGGGGCGGCCTGACAGGCAAAGGGCGTTCTTTTGTAGAAGAATGCAATAAATTGGGTATACTGTTGGATGTGTCCCACCTGTCCCAGCAGTCATTCTGGGATATGGCGGACGTGACGAAGCGCCCTCTCATTGCGTCGCATTCCAATACGCAGACGATTTGCAGCCATCCCCGCAATCTGTGCGATGATCAGGTCCGCGCTATAATCGCTATGGACGGGTTAATCGGTCTTACCTATGTGCCGCAGTTTGTCAGAGCGGACGGGAAGGCCGGCGTAGACGATGTATTGCGACATGTAGAGCATATTTGCGGGCTTGGCGGCGCCAATCATCTGATGCTCGGATCCGATTTCGACGGTATTGATAACCATGTTGTTGGTCTGTCCCATCCCGGCGAGGTATATAATTTGTATGACAGTCTCGTAAAACGGTATTCTGACGAGCAGGTGAAAGCTATTTTTGCTGAGAATACTTACCGGTTTTTGACAACGTATCTCCCGAATTAAAGCAGGGAATTCTTTGATCTCTTTCTGATATGGATTCAATCGAAAAGAACTATGTGAAAAATAGCTTTTATACCTTGCTTTTTAAGACCCGGAGTCATAAAATTTATTTGATCATTGAAAACTTTTATTTATTATGTAGTATAATGTCGAGATATGTTTACCTAAAAAGAGGAGATGGACATTTTGATCAGTCAATTGTCTTGGAAGATCGGGGGTCAACAAGGGGAAGGCGTAGAAAGTACGGACCGTATTTTCTCTACAGCGCTCAACCGGCTTGGCTATTATTTGTACGGATATCGTCATTTCTCATCCCGTATCAAAGGTGGCCACACTAATAACAAAATTCGAATCAGCACACATCCGATTCGTGCAATATCCGACGATCTGGACATTCTGGTTGCATTCGACCAGGAAAGCATCGATCTTAATGCACACGAGCTTCGCGCTGGCGGAGTTGTCGTAGCAGACGCAAAATTCAATCCTGTACTGCCTGAAGGGATCAATGCACGGCTCTTCCCGGTACCAATCACTTCCATCGCTGAAGATCTTGGAACCTCGCTGATGAAGAACATGGTAGCATCAGGCGCGTCATGGGCGCTTCTGGGTCTTCCGCTGGACGTGTTCAACAAAGCGGTAGAAGAAGAGTTCGGACGCAAGGGCGCTGCAATCGTAGAGAAGAACGTTGAAGCGGTTAAGCGCGGCGCGGATTTCGTGCTTGAGCTTGCTGGCGGTCCGATCGAAGAATTCCAGCTGGATCCTGCTGATGGCAAGCAGAAGCTGTTCATGATCGGTAACGAAGGAATTGGACTCGGTGCGGTAGCGGGCGGATGTCGTCTAATGTCAGCCTATCCGATCACACCTGCATCCGAGATTATGGAATATTTGATCAAGAAGCTGCCGCCGCTTGGTGGTACGGTCGTACAAACAGAGGACGAGATTGCTGCTGTAACGATGGCAATCGGCGCTAACTATGCCGGCGTCCGGACGATGACGGCATCCGCCGGTCCTGGTCTTGCGCTGATGATGGAAGCAATCGGCCTTGCGGGAATGACGGAAACGCCGCTTGTTATCGTCAATACGCAGCGTGGAGGCCCTTCAACAGGCTTGCCGACGAAGCAAGAGCAGTCTGACCTTAATGCAATGGTATACGGCACGCATGGCGAGATTCCTAAGATTGTCATTGCGCCGGCTTCCATCGAAGACTGCTTCTATGACACGATTGAAGCTTTCAACCTGGCTGAGCAATATCAGGTGCCTGTTATTATTATGACGGATCTTCAGCTCTCGCTTGGCAAGCAATCCTGTGAAGCGCTTGTGCTGGACGAGATTGCAATCAATCGCGGCAAGCTCGTTCGTGAGCTGCCAGAGCTTGAAACCCATCAGCTGTTCAAACGTTATGAGCTAACTGAAGACGGTGTATCACCCCGTGTAATCCCAGGTGATAAAGGCGGTCTTCACCACGTAACAGGCGTTGAGCATGACGAAACCGGCCGTCCTTCGGAGAACTCCGTTAACCGTCAGAAGATGATGGACAAACGTCTTACGAAGCTGAACGGCATGTACATCCGTGATGCTGTCCGTGTTGACGCTCCTCATGAGTCGGCCGATATTCTGGTCATCGGCATGGGCTCAACCGGAGGAACGATTGACGAAGCAAGAACTCGTCTTGAGAAGGATGGACTGAAAACGAACCACATTACAATTCGTCAAATTCATCCGTTCCCGACTGATCTTGTGAAGTCTTACATGGACAACGCGAAGAAAGTGGTTATTCTGGAGAACAACGCTACTGCTCAACTGGCAGCGCAAGTGAAACTGCATGTGGGCCAAGCTGAGAAAATCAGCAGCGTATTGAAATATGACGGTAATCCGTTCCTGCCTTCCGATGTCTATAAAGCTTGCAAGGAGTTGAGCTAAGATGGCAACATTTAAAGAGTTTCGTAATAACGTTAAACCTAACTGGTGCCCAGGCTGTGGAGACTTCTCCGTTCAAGCAGCGATTCAACGCGCAGCGGCTAACGTAGGTCTTGAACCGGAAAGTCTAGCAGTCATCTCCGGTATCGGCTGTTCCGGCCGGATCTCCGGTTATATCAATGCTTACGGCCTGCACGGTATTCATGGCCGCGCTCTGCCAATCGCTCAAGGCGTGAAGCTTGCCAACCGCGAGCTGACGGTTATTGCCTCCGGTGGCGATGGCGATGGCTTCGCAATCGGTATGGGTCATACTGTTCATGCGATTCGCCGCAACCTGGATATTACTTATATCGTTATGGATAACCAGATCTATGGCTTGACTAAAGGTCAAACATCACCGCGCAGTGCGGAAGGCTTCAAGACCAAATCGACGCCGGAAGGTTCGATCGAGTCTACGCTTTCCCCGCTCGAGATCGCAATGTCTGCTGGCGCAACTTTCGTTGCACAATCCTTCTCCACGGATTTGAAGCAATTGACATTGTTGATCGAAGAAGGCTTGAAGCATAAAGGCTTCTCGCTTATCAACGTATTCAGCCCGTGCGTTACATTCAACAAAGTGAACACGTACGACTGGTTCAAGGAGAACATCGTTAATCTGGAGCAATTCCCTGATTACGATCCTACGAACCGGATTGCGGCAATGAACAAGATCATGGAAACGAACGGTATGCTGACAGGCCTTATCTACCAGAACAAAGAACGCAAATCGTACGAGGATCTCGTTGTCGGCTTCCAAGAGAAGGGTCTTGCCAACCAAGATCTTACGTTGTCTCCTGAGCACTTCGACAAGCTGGTAGCTGAATTCAAATAATAGTATCCTTGTCTAGGATCTCAAGGCATACGGTCTCCGGACTGTATGCCTTTTAACACTCCTGTACTAAGGGACGACTAAATCCATTCGCACGAGAGGACGATGAACTGATGAAAACCGTACCTGTAGGCGTTTCCGCCAGACATATTCACTTATCCCAGGAGCATGTGGAGATTTTATTCGGCAAGGGAGCAGCCTTGACTGAGATGAAGCCGTTATCGCAGCCGGGGCAATACGCAGCGAATGAGACAGTTGCGGTCATCGGTCCTAAAGGTGGTTTTCCAAAGGTTCGAATATTGGGTCCGACACGGGGGCGCACGCAGCTTGAGGTGTCCCGCACAGATGCATTCGCCCTTGGTATCAATCCTCCCGTAAGAGAATCAGGGGATATTGCTGGTTCAGCCGGCATCACCATTAAAGGGCCCGCAGGTGAAGTGACGATTCAGGAAGGGGTCATTGTGGCCGCCAGACATATACACTTCCATACGAGCGATGCCGAGCGGTGGGGGATCGCGGACAAGCAGCGGCTGTCTGTCCGGCTTCATGGCGAACGCGGGGTTGTGCTTGAGCACGTTATTGCCCGTGTATCACCTGATTTTGCACTGGATATGCATATCGATACCGATGAAGCGAATGCAGCAGGTGCTGCAACAGGCGATACAGCAGAAATTATCGGTTAACAGAACAAAGAGGGAAGAGACATGGAGCAGCTGCTTCGATGTCTCTTCTTTTTATTTGAGCAATTTGCTATAATTATGTAATTGAGTTTATTCCATAAAATATGATAAGTCACCAAGGAGCGGGTTTAAGTGAAAGTTTTGAAGAGCAAGTTTCGTTTTACTCTTATATGGGTGCTGCTGGCTGCCATTACTGCAGGCTGCATGCAGGAGAGTGAGGCCAGTATTAAGAAGGAGAATAGTTCGAAGCAGGTGAGCGCTGCTCCTGTGGTAGATGAAATATCCTTTAAGGATTGGAGAAAAGTGCTGCCATCAGACGCAAAGCATACGATTGTCGGCAATGTCACGATCGCAGAGGAATTCCCCATGCTGTCTCTCAACACATTGCGAAGGATCTGGGTGTATTTGCCGCCGAATTATAATGAAAGCAATGCCAACTATCCTGTTCTCTACATGCATGATGGGCAGAACTTGTTTGATGACAGTACCTCTTTCTCGGGGGAGTGGGGTATTGATGAGACGATGGAGCGGTTAGCTGCGAAGAATCCGGATTATCACATGATTGTTGTCGGGATCGATAATGGCGGAGACAGCAGGCTCGATGAATATACTCCTTTCAATAACGGCGGAAAGTATGTTGAATTTTTGGCTAACGAGCTTAAGCCATACATAGACAAGCATTACAGAACCCAATCAGATCCAGGCCATACCTACATCTCCGGAAGCTCGCTGGGTGGTTACATTTCCCTCTTTGCTGGATTGGAGAGACCCGATGTATTCGGTAATATTATGGCATTTTCCACTGTATACGAAATAGGCAGAGGAGCATTCTTCGTGCATGTGAACAGCTTGTCTTCTGATCGCTTGGCTGCCTCACGGTTCTATCTCGATATTGGGGCCAAGGAAGAGGAGCAGTTCGTAAATGTTGTACGTGATAACGAGAGCATGCTTCAACTGCTGGAGGAAAAAGGTGTATCCAAAGATAGAAAAAAGCTGATCATTGATCAGGATGGCAAGCATATCGAGCCTGACTGGAGAGAGCGCTTCCCCGCTGCGATGGAATGGATTCTGAATGGGGATTAATGCTGATTCTATATATCAGTAGATATGGTATCAGCAATACGGAGGAAGTTTCGATGGAAGTTCAGGATGTATTAAACAGCATCATTGCGTTGTTCAAGAGAGAAATGAGCGATAAGCTGGTCGGTATATATGTTCATGGTTCTTTGGCGATGGGCTGCTTCAATCCTTATAAAAGTGATATTGATCTGTTAGTTGTTATCGATACGCGGCTCACACAGGACCATTGCAAGGCAATAGCAAAAGGGCTTCTTGCCATTCATGCTGGGATGGCTAATACGAGAGGGGTAGAATTAACCATTGTTCTCGACGAGAACTTGCAAAACCTCTGTTATCCCACCCCGATTGAATTCCATTATTCCGACTTTCATAGGGAGAAATATGAGAAGGATGAGCATTATGTCTGCGGGGGCGTTAATGACCCGGATCTGGCTGCACAGCTTGTCATTGCTTATCACCGGGGTATCCGGTTGTTCGGCAAGCCGCTGAGGGAGGTCATTCCGCCTGTTGACCGGCAGTTGTATCTGAAGGCGATTCTGTATGATATTGAGGATGCGGCCCAACATATCCAGAATTCAGCCATGTACTATACTTTAAATCTATGCAGAGTGCTGTTCTATCTTAGAGAGGGCGGCATCGCTTCGAAACGGGAGGGCGGTGAGTGGGGGTTGAATAACCTTCCAACTGAATTCCGAGAGCTCGTGCAGCATAGCCTGGATGAGTATAGCGAAGCCACGGTGCCCACGGCTTTGTATAAGAGTCAGTACCTTGCATTATTCGTCCAATATATGCAGGAAGAGATTTACAAGCTTGCGAAAGAATCTGAATCAGGCTCCGCTAGAACTTCAATTTGAACGCTTGCGTCAACATCTTCATCATTATGAACTTGATTTGCCATTTGACGCTAATGAATCATGGCCCGCATAGTTGATAAAACAATAAAATGACTGATAAGCTAAAATCTTGTCGGTCATTTCTTTGTTTGGAAAATATTAGTTATGAGCAGAGTGAAGGGTTTGAAATAACTGAGAAACAAGCTGAATTACTTGGAGATCTGCATTTTAGAAAAATTGATATTTCGGATGAAATATTCGTGATTGATAGGAATGGTTACATTGGAAGCAGCACTAAAAGAGAGATTGAATATGCCAAGGAAAAAGGAAAAGCAATTCGTTACTATTCTAAAGGTGAAATTCCTTCAACCTGTAACATGTTGGAGATGAGTGCTCAGATGGATTAAGTGGTGCCATTTGTGCTATAATTTTATATTAGGTTAAAAACAATAGGGAGCTTCATTTTAGTATAGAGGGAAGTGATATTAGACATGTCAAAGGGGAATAATAATCCATCGGACTTAAAATCCGACAAGGTGAACGATTACTCCAAATACTTTGACTTCTCAGATGCGAAAGTGTTAAGCCAAGAAGAGGGCAAAACTACATATCGCATTAAAGGTCGGAATATCCAAATAAATTCTGCACCCAATTATAGAGAAGAAAAGCAACGAGGAAAAGAAGACATTCAAGTTCATTACGATTTTGCTATTCCAGAGGAAATGAGAGATTTCGGGAAGGGCAAATATTATGTGATTTATACGTACGGATGCCAGATGAATGAGCATGATACGGAAGTTATGAGGGGCATGTTCGAGGCAATGGGTTATACGGCGACAGAGGATCGCGATATAGCCGATGTTATTCTGCTCAACACTTGCGCAGTTCGGGAGAATGCGGAGGACAAGGTGTTCGGTGAATTGGGCCATCTGAAGCATCTCAAGCTGGAGAAGCCTGAACTGATTCTTGGCGTTTGCGGCTGCATGTCGCAGGAAGAGTCGGTTGTCGGGCGCATTATGCAGAAGCATTCCTTCGTTGATCTTATATTCGGGACGCATAATATTCATCGTTTGCCGCATTTGCTTCAGGATGCCATGTTCGGCAAAGAAATGGTTGTCGAGGTATGGTCGAAGGAAGGCGATATCATTGAGAACCTGCCTAAGAAAAGGGAAGGCATGCGGGCATGGGTCAACATTATGTATGGCTGTGACAAGTTCTGCACGTATTGCATCGTCCCTTATACAAGGGGCAAGGAGCGGAGCCGCCGGCCTGAGGATGTTATAAGCGAGGTGCGTGATCTGGCCCGGCAGGGCTTCAAGGAGATTACATTGCTTGGCCAGAATGTCAACGCATACGGCAAGGATTTTGAGGATATCGAATACCGCTTCGGCGATCTGATGCATGATATGTCGAAGATCGATATTCCCCGTATCCGGTTTACGACCAGTCACCCGCGTGATTTCGACGACCATCTGATTGAGGTGCTGGCGAAGAGAGGCAATCTTGTTGAGCATATCCACCTGCCGGTACAATCAGGCAGCACGGAAGTGCTGAAACGGATGAGCCGCAAATATTCGCGGGAGATGTTCCTTGAGCTTGTGGGCAGAATCAGGCGAGCGATCCCGGATGCTGTGTTGACCACTGACGTTATCGTCGGTTTTCCAGGGGAAACGGAGGAGCAGTTCGAGGATACGCTGTCATTGATGAGAGAAGTCGGCTTCCATTCTGCTTATACCTATATCTATTCGCCCCGTGCGGGTACGCCGGCTGCCGAGATGGATGATAATGTTCCTGAAGACATCAAGAAGAAACGGCTGCAGCGCTTGAATGCGCTCATAGCCGAGCTTAGCAAGGAAGCGCATGAGAAGCTGACAGGCCAAGTGTTTGAAGTGCTTGTAGAGGGTCAGAGCAAGAATAATCCGAATGTATTGTCGGGCCGGACCCGCACCAATAAGCTTGTTCATCTGGAAGGACCGCAGGAGTGGATCGGCCAATTCGTACATGTTCGTGTTACCGAAACCCAAACCTGGTATATTAAAGGTGAGCCAATCGATGCACCGGAACGGCAGGAAGCGGTCTCGTAACAGAAGTTCAATGAAATGAAGCGGCTATGCAACCAGGCTAGCGGCGAGAGGGAGATATTATGGCGAACGAACAAACAACAACGAAGCATAATCATGATCACGATCACCACGACCACGAGCATGGCGAAGGGTGCGGCGTTCCCAAGTTTCATACGAAGGATATTATCGTTAGAGCTGACATCATGGCGAAGACGAAAGAGCTGGCCGAGATGCTGTTCACTTCGGAGGAAGTGCAGCAATATCAACGTGCCGAGAAGCAAATTCAAGGCAATGAACGGGTACAAGGCTTAATCGCTCAAATGAAGAAGAAGCAAAAAGAGATCGTTGCGTTCGAAACGACTTTCAAGAATGCGGAAATGGTGACCAAGATCGAGAAAGAAATCGAAGAACTGCAGGATCAGCTCGACGAGATCCCGATCATTTCCGAATTTCAACAGAGCCAGGCAGATATTAACTACTTGCTGCAAACCGTTGTCGCTGTTATTCGTGATACGGTAGCGGACAAGGTTAATATGGAGGACGCGGCTCCTGCGGAAGAACCTGAGGATTGTATTGAATAATTGAATCGTGGTCATAAGAATCATCTGCCTGTACGCTCGGCAGGTGATTTTTTTACTCTTGATCTCTATTTTGTTAAACTTGTTTTGTATAGCGACGGGTTGAAGGCAGGAAACAAAATTTTCATTTGAGAGGCGGATCATGACAATGAAAGCATTCACGTTCCATAATCCAACGAGGCTTCATTTCGGCAGTGGGCAGCTTGCGAAATTGACATCCGAGGCTCGGAAATACGGCAAGTATGTACTATTAATCTACGGGGGCGGCAGCATTAAGAGAAGCGGGCTCTATGATCGTGTTCTGGAGCTGCTGCACGGAGCTGGCTGTGAAGTGACCGAGCTTGGCGGCGTGGAGCCGAATCCAAGGGTAACGACTGTTAACAGGGGCGCCGAGTTATGCAGGCAGCATCGGATCGATTGGGTGCTGGCTGTAGGAGGCGGAAGCACGTTGGACTGCGGCAAGGCAATTGCTGCCGGCGCTCATTACCAGGGAGATTTCTGGGATGTAGTGACGAACAAGGTTCCGGTTCAATCCGCACTTCCTCTCGGTACGGTACTTACGCTTGCTGCGACCGGTTCGGAGATGAACGCCAACTCCGTTATATCAAACGAAGAAACGAAGGAGAAGCATGGCTGGGGCAGTCCGCATGTATATCCGGCATTCTCTATCCTTGATCCTGCGTTTACCGTGACTACACCTAAGGATCATACGGTTTACGGCATGGCTGATATTATGTCGCATGTGTTCGAGCAATATTTTCACCGTGACCCGCACACGCCTGTTCAGGATGGCTTCTGTGAAACGATTCTCAGGACAGTGATTGCGACTGCGCCGCTGCTTGTTAATGATCTTGCGAATCTTCAGCATCGCGAAACGATTCTATATTGCGGGACAATGGCGCTCAATAATGTGCTTTCGATGGGGATCACCGGGGATTGGGCCAATCACGATATGGAGCATGTATTGTCCGCGGTCTATGATATACCGCACGGTGGCGGGCTGGCGATTCTGTTCCCCAACTGGATGAGCTATGTGATGGACGACTATCTTCCACGTTTCCGCCAGTTCGCGGTTCAGGTGTTTGGCGTTCAGGAAGAAGGCAGGAGCGACCGGGAAATCGCAGAGGCAGGCATCAAGGCTCTCCGCGATTTCTGGACTTCAATCGGCGCCCCGTCAAGGCTGGCCGACTATGGAATTGGCGATGAGCATCTGGAGGCCATGGCGGCGCAAGCGACGGCACGCGGGCCGCGAGGCAACTTCCGCAAACTCGATCAAGGGGATGTACTGGCAATATACCGGCTATCCTTGTAGAGCTTGATTCGGGATTGCCTGGCTTACGAAGTCCCTTTCCATTTCAACGTTAAGAGTAGAGCTGCTGCAGCAAACGCGCCTCCGAGCCAGAAGCCGCTGTCCAGGCCGAAGCCTTCATTCATGAAACCGGCGAGAAAAGGTCCGGCGAACATGCCGATGGAATAGACCGCCTGATAGAAGCCCATGGCCGTGGCGCGCTTGTTCATTTCGAAGGGTTGAATAGCCATGCCAAGCAGCAGTGGGAGATACAGGCCTTGGGCAAATCCATTGACAGCTTGTGTAACAATCAGCATGGAGAGCGAGTCTGAATAAATGATGGAAACAGTACATATGGCGCTCAGGACAAAACCCAGTGCAGTAATGTTCCATGTTCCGAATCGTGGAGCAAGCGTTCTGCCTGCAAGCAGGGAGGCAATCGCGTGAGGAATCATGAAGGCGATTACGACGAGCGTAAGCTGCCCGCTATCCGCACCCAGCTCAGTTGCTTTAAGCGGGGTAAAGCCGAACATTGTAATGAATAGCACGCAATGGCCCAGAATTGACAGAATGGATACCCGGATCAGAGAAGGAGTGCGTACGACCTCGCCCAGATGGTGAAGCGAGATTGGCGCACGGGCGACGCCACCCTTCGGCTCCTTGACCGCCAGTACAAGCAGGAAGCCGGCCAGCCCGATCCCGATTCCGGCAATGAAAGCAGCATTCCAGTCAAACGTATCACTGAGCCATCCGCTAAGCGTCATGCCGATCAGCTGTCCGCCCACGGTTAGAAAGCTTATGTTGCTCATTGCTTTGGTTGCTTCGTTGGATGCATAGTAGGCGGCATACAGAACGGTGAATGCTACCCAGGCAGATGCGCAGACACCTGACATCATTCGTCCGGCCAGCGGCCAGAGCCAGGAATCTGGCATAGTAAACAGATAGCAGCTGAGAGCGCCTGACAGCATGCCGATCATCAGAAAGGGCTTGCGCTTGTGGAGCTTGTCAGACAATAAGCCAAGCGGGAATCGAATGAGCATCTGCGTGAAGCCATAGCTTCCGAGCACGATGCCGATCAGCATGGCGGAATAGCCGCTTTCTTGCATATATGGAGGCAAGATCGGAACATAGATATACATATTCGTCCAATAGAGCAGTGTTACAATAACGAAAACAAGATGGTCGAGCCTGGTTGCTGCAATTGAAGGCGCGTGTTTCATGGCTTTCGTGCTATCCTGCGACAATCGTCCCACTCCTCTGTAGTTGAATCATCAATCTACTCACTTTATCGCAAGTAGTTGGGGGGTTCAATATTTTTTTTGGCCGATTATGGATGCAAGAGAAACTTTATTATGGGCTGAATCGTTATTAATTACAGATCGTGGAATTTAAATTTTAAGCAGATGAAGGGAGAGCATATGATGAGCATTCAAACCGAGCAGCAGCCGCAGAAGAAGTGGGTGCGCGAGCTTCGTGACTGGGGTGTTTCCTTGTCCGTTGCAGTCGTCGCAGCCCTATTAATCCAGAACTATGCTTTCGCCCAGACAGAAGTTCGCAATGTGTCCATGCAGGGCACGTTATATGAGGGACAGCGTCTCATTGAGGACAAGATCACGTATCATTTTTATTCCCCTGAACGGGGCGAGATTGTTATTATTAATGGACCTGAAGCAGATAAGCGTCTCATTAAAAGGGTCATCGGCCTTGCCGGCGATGTGCTGGACTTAAGAGATGGCAAGGTATATATCAATGATACGCTGCTGGAAGAACCGTATGTGCGGGGAGAGACTCTTCCAAGCAGTGTGGCATTCCCTTTCACGGTACCTGCTGATTCCGTATTCGTAATGGGCGATAATCGGATGAGAAGCGAGGACAGCCGGACGATTGGCGCGATTCCGCTGACGAGCATTGAGGGCCGTGCGATCTTCCGTTTATGGCCGTTAAGCAAATTTGGACAAATTGATTAGCAGGTTAGCTGAATATGATCCTGCGTGCAGGAGGTAAGGGATGCCCTTCACATTCTCGCATCCGTTGTATGCGGTTCCCCTGCGCCGCTTGGCACCCAAATGGCTAAGCGTCACCGGGCTTGTACTGGGAAGTATGGCGCCGGACATGGAATATTTTATTGCTATGGAGCCGTACCGTTCAATTGGTCATTTCTTCTCGGGATTTTTATTCATGTGCCTGCCATTATGCATAACATTAGCTTTTGCTTTCCACAGCATTATTAAGCCTGTCCTGCCTCTGTTTATGCCAGTCAGAGGAGGAGTCGACCGGTTCGTTCAGCAGGAGCTGGGAGCATGGCAGCTTCGTTCCGCGCGGGAGTGGCTGGTCTTTATCGGTTCACTATTTATTGGATTCCTGACGCATCTATTTATGGACAGCTGGACGCATTCCAGCGGTGTTTTCGTCAAGCTCTTCCCGTTCCTCTACACTGCAGTAGCGGGTGAGGCTATCTACCATTGGCTGCAATATGCGACCTCGTTAATTGGATTGCTTATTCCATCGGGATGGTTGATGTACAGGTATTTGCGCTGGCGCAGGTCGGATTGCACTGGGCAGAAGCCCGCGGCAAGAAGCGGAGCGGCGGCACAATTGTGGCTCACTTTTGCCCTTACAGCTCTGTTGATGCTGGCAGGCAAGCTGCTGGCAGGCCATGGTCCGATTGATACGGGGGTATGGATTGTAGCTCCGCTATCTGCCGCTTTGTTCGGCTTGTTCGTTGCCTCTCTATTGTACATCGCAGCCCGCAGTCGGAAGCTGAAAGCAGCGGTCGTCATTCTATTGCTCTTATCGGCTGCTATGATCAGCTACGAGCCTGTGCATATGAAATTATTGGCATGGCTGCTTGAAAATAATCGTATGATCTCCCTAGAGGATATTCACCGTTACAATGAAATGATCTGGCTGCTCTTCTTCTGGATATGGTCAGCACTTGCAATGCTGGCTTGCCGATGTGCAGCAGGAATGGCTCGGATGACGTCCTGCAATAATGGGAATACTACCTCCGCCAATGGAGGGTTTAAGAAATTTTAAGGAGGCATATGAATGATTTTCTCAACTACACCTGCAATTGAAGGGCGTCCTGTGCATGATTATTTGGGCGTTGTTACTGGAGAAGCGATTATGGGGGCGAACATCGTACGTGATTTGTTCGCTTCTATTACCGACATCGTTGGAGGCAGATCAGGGGCGTATGAATCCAAGCTGAAAGAGGCGCGTGATGTGGCATTTAACGAAATGTCCAGCAACGCCTCGCGTCTTGGAGCAAATGCAATCGTAGGCATCGACATCGATTATGAGGTTATCCGTGATGGCATGCTGATGGTTGCGGTAAGCGGTACAGCAGTTCGGATTTAATGGCTATAGCGGCTGACCGCATAAAGTGTCAAGCATACGGATTGGCAAGGGAGGAGCCTTGCCAGTCCGTTTTTTTATTGTGCATATCGAAACTTTTATAACCCCAGTATCGTTAAAATTAGGAAACCAATTGCAGAAGGGAGTACCGTTGTGAAGCCTTACATTAGAAATATGGCTCAAAAATTAGCATTGCTTTCGCTGGCCTTCTGGCTGACTTTGTTGCTAGTGCTGCCTGCGGGGACTGCTGCAGCAGAGACAGAGGCAGGAATCGAAATACAAAGCAGTGCCGGCTATCAGGGGGAGATGAAAGAGGGGCGCTGGTTCCCGGCTTATTTTACGCTGACGAACCGTACCGGAAGGGAATTGTCCGGTGAGCTTGTCGTTTCGGTTCAATCGAATTGGAATGGCCAGAAGATGGATTATTCGGTCAAAGCAGATTTGCCGATAGATACACCTATTTCCTTGTCCCTGGCTATTCCTAGCAGCCAGCTCGGTGAAAGGAATAACCTGGTTCGTTTCTTTGAAGGCTCTGCTGAAAACGGTAAAACGGTCAAGCTGCTCGGCAATCATTTCTTGTCTGGCACTATATCGCAAAGCAATATGATCGGAATTGTCGCGCGTGATCCGGACACTTTGAATTTCATGCCGACACTGAATCAGAAGGGTTATTCCATTAAGACGGTCAACGTTGATCCGGGGAAGCTGCCTTATGATTCATTGCAGCTTGATACGCTGGATGCGCTGCTGTTGAATGATATATCCGGAGCAAGCTTGAGTGAAGCCCAAGGAGATGCGATTACGCAATGGGTGAAGGAAGGGGGAATGCTCATCCTCTCCGGCGGGGCCGGTTATGAGAAGACAGCCTCGCCCTTTCAATCCATTGCCCCGGTTGCAGTACAAGGGACGACAACGCTGAATATAGGGGATGAACTGACGCCGTACATCGGCAGCAAGAAGCTCCCGTTGAATGAACCGCTTACGGTTTCCGCCGCGACACTGGCGGAAGGCGAAGTGCTGCTGGAGGAGAAGGGTGTTATTCTAGCAGCCAAGCGCTCGTTAGGTCTGGGTGAAGTGCTGTATGTCGCATTTGATCCTGCGCTTGAGCCGATGTCATCATGGGGTGGAAGTGCGGCGCTGTGGGCCAAGCTGATGGGGAGCCAATTGCAGAGCTTTCAACCTGGAGGCATGATACATAGCAACATGGGGTATGGCCCTTACTGGGATTTCCAAAATGCGGTGAATAAATTCCCTTCTATTAAAAGCCCGCATTTTATGACGCTCTTATATTTATTTCTTATTTATATATTTGTTGCTGCCCCGCTGCTGTTTCTTTTACTAAAGCGGCTGGATCGTCGTGAATGGGCATGGTGGATTATTCCTTCCATTGCGATTATTTGCTCGGTTGCCGTATTCTTCGTTGGTGCCAGCGACAAAAGCAAGACGCTTGCGCATACTGTGCGTGTCGTGGCGCTAAGTGGCGCGGGGGATGGGGTGCAATTCGGCGCTTCCTCTGTATTTGTGCCGACAGGCGGCGATGTTCGCGTAACCTTCAACACTCCGCAAGCGCTAATGCCGTATCAAAGCGATAATGGCTTCGGAGGCGGGATCTCCCAGCTTGAGGATGACTCCCTGCAGGTGGCGACGAGGAAGGATCAGGAAACGGACATCCGCTGGAATGATGTTTCCTATTGGTCAACACGGGGCACGTATATGGACAATGCTGCTGTAGCCGATACCGGGCAACTGGAAACGGCATTCGAGGAATCAGATAAAGGGACTGTGCTTCTGGTAACGAACAAGCTGCGGACAGACCTGACGGATGTTCATTTGATATGGAACGGACAAGTTGTGAAGATAGGAGAGCTGGCAATCGGACAATCCGGCAGAGCGCTCATTCCAGCCTCAGCAGCAGGCAACCCGCAGTCATATCTGGATTTTGGCGGAATGATCTTTCCTTATCCAAACAGTACTCAGGATGATCGCCAGCGTGAAAGAATTTTGACCAACGCATATTCATCCACCTTGTTGAATGCCGGACAGTCGAATGGAAGGAATGAGCTTACAGTCGTCGGATACAGCAAGGATACAGAGCCAGCGCTTCAAGTGAATGGGGCCAATGTGAAAAGTGATCGTGTCACGCTATGGGCACAGAAGGTGGCACTGGATATCGTACAGGGCAATAAGGTTCGTATTCCAACGGGCATGCTTGTCCCCAGTATGGAATCCACCACGATGAAGGGCATGGAGTCACGGCCTGACGGTCGGGTTGTTGTTGCGCAGGGAGAGGTTGTTATCAGCTATCTCCTGCCGAGCATCGATAAGGTTCAATACGACTTGCTGCAGGTTCAACAACCACTGTTAAATGCTAACCTTGCTGGCATGACCTTGTCGATATGGAATGAGAAGCAGGGCAAATGGCTGGCAATGACGGGGAATGCAATGAGCTGGGAGCTGAAAGCGCCGCAGCAATTTATAACCAAGGATCGTACTGTGCGCATGAAGATCGATGTGCTGGACGAGAACCAATATGAGACGATGTTCCCGCAAATCGGACTGGAAGGGAAGGTGACGCACTGATGGAGGCGCCAATGATAGAGATTGAGGGGCTGACAAAGACATTCGGATCATTCCAGGCGGTAAAAGGAATTGATCTGACGATTGCCAAAGGCTGTGTCTTTGGTTTTGTCGGACCGAACGGAGCGGGCAAGTCAACAACGATGTCCATACTTGCAACGCTTGCAGCGCCAACCTCCGGTACAGTCAAGGTGGGCGGCTTCGATGTTACGCAGCATCCCAAGGAGGTGCGCAAGCGGATCGGCTATATGCCGGATTTCTTCGGAGTCTATGATCAGTTCAAAACGATAGAGTACCTGCACTTCTACGGCGCAAGCTACGGAATTCCCAAGGCGGAGCGCGAAGAGCTGATACCGCAGCTGCTGGAACTTGTCAATCTGTCGGACAAAAAGGATGCCTATGTCGATACATTGTCACGGGGGATGAAGCAGCGGCTCTGTCTGGCTCGCTGCCTTGTCCATGATCCTGATCTGCTCATCCTTGATGAACCGGCTTCCGGGCTTGATCCCAGAGCGCGGATCGAGATGCGGGAAATTTTGAAGGAGCTAAAGGCAATGGGCAAGACGATAATTATTTCGTCGCATATTTTGCCTGAGCTGGCTGAGATGGTGGATGAGATCGGCGTTATTGAGCATGGGAGCATGGTTGCCCGCGGCAACATTTCTGATATTCAAAGCAAGCTGCGGGTCAAGCGGGTATTGTATGTCCGGCTTCTGGACCGTCTTGATGAGGCGGAGAGCTTCTTGAGGGATCAGCCGCTCGTAGGACGACTGCTGCGTGATGAACAGGGCATTCATGTCCATTATGAAGGACAGGATGAAGAGCAGGCGGCATTGCTAATGGGACTTATATCAAGCGGCTACCGTGTTGTGTCGTTCAGCGAGGCGCAGACGAATCTGGAAGATGTCTTCCTGGAAATTACGAAAGGTGGCGAGAACGTCGTATGAGTCAAATTCAAGCTGGCGGCGGTCTGCGACATTGGCGCTCCAAGCTCATTAATCCCGTCTTGGACAAGGAATTTCGTCTCCGTATGCGCACATCGCGCGCCATGTGGGCGCTGTTCTTCTATTTATTCGTTATCGGGGCGATGACCTTTGGTTTTATTTATATTATGACCGTCATGCCGAGCGGGAGCTCGAACAGCTTTGACCCCAGCCAGAGCCGCCTCATGTTCTATTTCATATGTGTAGTCCAGCTGGGACTGGTTGCCTTCATGGCGCCGGGATTGACTGCGGGCGTAATTAGCGGAGAGAGGGAGAAGCAGACGCTCAATCTGCTTCTCACCACCCAGCAAAGTTCGACGACGATTATACTGAGCAAGCTGTTCTCTTCCCTGAGCTTCATGCTGCTGCTCGTCATTTCGACTTTGCCGGTATACAGCGTTGTGTTCTTGTATGGCGGCATATCGCCCAAGCAGCTTCTGCTCGTATTCCTGTTCTTTACCTTTGTTATGGTTGTCCTTGGTTCATTGGGCATCCTCTTCTCCACGCTGTTCAAAAGGACGATGGTCTCGGTAATTGTCACTTATGGCGCCACCTTGTTTATCTTTGCCGGGACAGGATTCCTCTATCTGCTGATGAGTCAAGTTATGGAGATGACGCAGCGCAACAGCGGGACAGGCTACAATCCGGCAGACTACGGCTGGATCGGGCATATTGCCGCCTGGAATCCGGTTGCCGCTATGTTTAGCATTTTCGATGACAGCATAACGGAACAGGTCTTCATGACGAGAGGCGGGAGCACACCCCCGCCAATTGCCCTGTGGCAGGAGTTTCTCCTCTTCTATAGCGCCGTTGCGATCATCGCTATTGTGATGGCGATTCGCTATATCAGGCCGCGCTATAAGCGCAGCGGGAATGGCAAAGGGTAAGCTCGCGTGCGGCGAGCATCGCAGGATCAGAAGAGGAGGGTGAGCGCATGGAGGGGACTCAGCGTCTGCTTCAACATGTAAAACAAGTGCAGCGTCGTCTTCTTCTGCTGCGCGTCATCAGGTACAGTGCTGCCGGTCTGCTTGCAGGCATAGGGCCAGCACTGCTTCTGCTCGGCGCCAGCCGGTTGTGGCCGCTGCTGTATGCAAAGGAACTGGCACTGTCGGCTGCGCTGCTGGGACTTGCGGCCGCTGCGGGAGTGGCTTTGGTGCGCGGTGTTCCACAGATGATGGCTGCCAGGGAGATGGATCGCGGCAGTGCGCATGATGCGGTAGGCACGGCGCTTGGCGGACTTGAGAGCTGCTCGCCAATTGTGCTGATGCAGCGTGAGGATGCGGCTGAAGCTGCCGCAGGCTACACGGAGTCCATAAAGCAGAATTTGCCGCTGCCGCGGCTGCGGCACAATAAGCGATATGCCGCAGGCGTGCTGGCTGGCTTGACAGCCGCTGCCTTATTGGTGCTGCTGCCCAATGAAATGGACGAGAAGGCGGCAGCCATTGCAGCTCTGAAGGAAGAGATGTCGCAGCTTCAGGATAGCGCCGACGAGATGGTTGCCAAGCTGGAGGAGAACAAGCTGCCAGACGGGGCAAAGAAGGCATTTCGCGAGCCAATCGACAGGCTTCAAGAGCGGATGGAGAAGCTGGATGATCCGCGAGATGCGCTGCTGGCGCTGGATGCCGCGAAGCGCGAGCTTGAGAAGCTGGCCGCAGAAGCGTCTGAAGCGCTGGAGCGGCTCGATTCAACGGCGGCTGCGCTGCAGGATAGTCCGCAGCTGCGGGAGCTCGGTGAAGCGTTGGCGAAGCGTGACGCTTCGGGGGCGAAATCATCGCTCGATGCGATGGGCCGGGCGATGAAGCGGCTGTCGCCGCAAGAGCGCGAAGCGCTTGCGGCGGAGCTGGAGCGCGCGGCCGCAGCAACGCCGGAGGACAGCGCCGAGCTTCGCGAGGCGCTGGAGAATGCGGCGCGGCAAGCGCTGGAGGCCGGGGAGCAATCGGACCCGGCCGAAGGTCAGGGCGAAGGCGATGCGCTCGCCGCGCTGGAGCAGGCACTGGACCGCGAGCTGTCGCAGGGCGAAGCGGCAGCGCTGGCCCAGGCGATGGCGGGCCAGCTGGGTGAGAGCGGCCAGCCGCTTGCGGGCTTGGCCGGATCGTCAGGCGGCGGCGCGCCCTCAGGCCAGGCCAATGGAGCAGCCGGCGGTGCATCAGGCGCTGGCGCCAGCGGAAGTCAAGAGCCGGGGACTGGACAAGGGTCAAGCACCGGACAGGGCGCGGGGGCTAATCAAGGCTCAGGTCAAGGCGCTGGCCAAGGCACGGGTTCGGGTCAAGGCACAGGCTCGGGTACTGGAAGTGGTTCCGGCTCAGGATCAGGGAGTGGTTCAGGATCTGGAAGTGGCTCCGGATCGGGATCAGGGAGTGGTTCAGGATCTGGAAGCGGCTCCGGTTCTGGTTCAGGGAGCGGTTCAGGATCTGGAAGTGGCTCCGGCTCGGGATCGGGCGGCGGCTCGGGTGGAGCCGGAGCCGGCACAGGCATAGGAAGCCGGCATTTGGTCACAACCCCGCGGTCATTGAAAGGGTCGGGCAACGTTCAGAATGACAGCGGCCCTTCAACAGGAGGGCAAATACAGACAGGCGGAGAGTCTCCAATAGCAGATGGTGTCTCCCGTCCTTATGAAGATGTGTACACGGAGTATGCTGCGGATGCCAAGCAGGCGCTCTCACGCAATGAGCTGCCGCAGAGCATGCAGCAGCGGGTACGTGATTATTTTGAAGAAATTCAGCCTAATCGCTAGACGAATGGAGCTAATAGAAGAGGTGAAGTGATGCTGCAATCGAAAGAGCAGGTCGTATGGGCAATGGAGACTATCGATGCTGTGAAGCAGGAGATCGGCCGTGTCATCGTAGGCCAGAATGAAGTTGTTGAGCAGCTTCTTTGGGCGGTTATTGCCGGAGGGCACGTTCTGCTGGAAGGAATACCGGGTCTTGGAAAGACGATGCTTGTCCGGACGATAGCGGATACGCTTGACCTGGATTTCTCCAGAATTCAATTTACGCCGGATCTGATGCCAGCTGATATAACAGGCACGAACCTGGTTGAGTTCGGTGCGAAAGGCGAGACGGCATACCGGTTCCAGCGGGGACCGATCTTCGGCAACATCGTCCTCGCTGACGAAATTAACAGGGCGACGCCCAAGACGCAGAGCGCTCTGCTGGAAGCGATGCAGGAGAAGACGGTAACAGCAGGCGGAGAGACACATGAGCTGCCCAAGCCGTTCTTTGTGCTGGCTACGCAGAACCCGCTGGAGCAGGAAGGAACTTATCCGCTCCCGGAAGCGCAGCTTGATCGGTTCATGTTAAAGCTCGATGTCACTTACCCCTCTCGCGAAGAGTTGAAATTAATTGTGCAGCGGACGACCGCCGCTTCGTGGGAAAGCGCGAACCGTGTATTGGCTGCGGCTGAACTGATGAAGCTGCAAGCTTTCGCCAAGGAAGTGCTCGTATCCGATGAAATCCTCGATCTGGCGGTCAAGCTGCTCATGATGACGCATCCCGGTGAAGCAGACGCTCCCGATCTTGTGAAGCAGGTTGTCCGGTACGGCGGCGGGCCGCGAGGCATTCAATCTATCATAGCCGCAAGCAAGGTAAGGGCATTGTCATCCGGCAGGCTCCATGTTTCCTGGCAGGACATTCGAATGATCGCTGTGCCTGCGCTTCGCCACCGCATCGTGCTTGGATATGAGGGGCAGGCAATGGGGATACGGACCGATGCCATAATTGGAACGATTCTCGATACATTGGAATTGCAGCGATGAACAGCAAGGATAGGGAGGGCCTAACAGGGGATCAAAAAGGGCGGGAGCCGCTGCTCGATCCGGCTCTGCTGGAGCGGCTCAGCCGACTGTCTATCGTCGCGAGGAGCCGTATTCGCGGCACGATACAAGGCAAGAGGCGCTCGCGCTCGCTGGGCAGCTCATTAGAATTCGCTGATTATCGGCCTTATGTCCCGGGAGATGATATTCGCCGCATCGATTGGAATGTGTACGGAAGATCCGGTCGTGCCTTTGTCCGTCAATATTGGGATGAACAGGAGCTTCATGTTCATATGTATATTGATATTTCCCGCTCCATGTCCTTTGATGGCAGCTTATCGCTTGCAGGCGGCCGCAGCACCAGGCCGTTACCATTAGCTGCGGGAGCGGGCAATCCCCCGCCGGATGACAACAAGCTCCGTTACGCGCTGCGCCTTGCGGCGGCGGTTGGTTATGTCGCTCTTGCGGGCGAGGACCGGGTCAGTGTGAAACTGTTCACCCGCTCCATCACGGAGGAGCTGCCGCCGCTGCGGGGCAGGGCCAGCACACTGCGATTGATCGACTTTCTGACCGCAGCGGCGGCTGACGGTGAACAACAGCATGCTGCCGATCATGACGGCAGCGATGATTTGTCATCTGCAATTGTGTCTGCTGCAGGGCTGCCGGGACGTGCGGGACAAGCGTGGCTGTTCACGGACGGTTTGTATGAACACGGCATTGAGCGGACGATCAGCGCCTTGGCCGGAGCGGGCCAAGAGGTTGTATTTGTACATATTTTATCGCCGGGGGAGCTTCGCCCGCAGCTCCAAGGAGAGCTGAAGCTGATTGACAGCGAGCAGCAGACAGGGAAGGACGTTGCGATCGGCGCAGGGGTGCTGCAAGCCTATAAACGAGCAGTGGACGATCATTGCGCGGCTATCCGGACCTATTGCAGACAGCGGGGAGCGGCCTATCTTCTCGTCGATAGCGGAATTCCGATCGAGCAAGCTGCCCTGCGGCTGCTGCAGGAGTCCGGTTTATTGCGATGACTGATTACGGAAAGGAGACGGAGTCATGATTTTCCAATCGCTGGCGTCGCTTTGGTTTGCCTTGTCGCTGCCGCTTATCGCACTTCTCTATATGCTAAAGCGAACGTATATCGATACGGAAATATCCAGCCATTTGCTCTGGAACCGGGCGCTCAAAGAACAGGAGGCGAACCGTCCCTGGCAGAAGCTCCGAAGCTCGCTGCTCCTCTTGCTTCAGCTGCTGGCCGCAGCACTGCTTGTAGTGGCGCTCATGAACCCTGGCATATGGCAATCGCCGGGAGCGAAAGGACATGTCGTCATCGTTCTGGATCGTTCGGCCAGCATGACGGGATTAGCCCAGCCTGCCGCAGGAGGTGGACCGGTTGCGGGGGCCGGCACCAAGTTTGAGCTTGCGCAATCAGCGGCACTGCAATGGATTGAAGAGCATGCAGGGGAAGGCGTTACGCTCATTGCAACCGGACAAGATCCGCAATTGATCGCGCTGCGTGAACACAATCAAGAGCTGCTTCTGGAGGCCGTTAAGCAATTGACGCCAACCTTCGAAGAGGCAGACGGAGCGGCTGCGGTCTCTATGGCGGACGCGCTGCTTCGTGAAGTCGGCGGCCAAGGCGGGCCCTCAGGCAAGATGATTGTAATTACAGATGGAAGCTGGCCTGATGCGGCAGCTGCCGCAGGTCTGGTTATTCAATCTCCGGTTGAAATTGTGAAGGTGAATGGCGTGCAAAGCGGGAATTTTGCAGTAGCCGCCTTCGGGTTGAGAGCTGATCCGGCGCAGCCGGGCTATGAGCAAGCGGTCATAACTCTTCGCAATGACAGCAGCAAGCCAGCCCGGATGAACATTGGAATCTACGCGGATGGAGGCGCTGCTCCGGTTGCGGAAGCCTCAGCGAATGTTGACGCCGGGGAGTGGGCAAGTGTTGCTGTCGGCGGTCTGCCGGAAGCGGAGGTATACAAGGCGCAGCTGGAGGAAACAGCAGACAGCTACACGGCTGATAATGCGCTGTTCCGCTTCTCGTCGGCCTCGAAGGAACAGACGGCACTTCTTGTGACGAAAGGAAATCTCTTTCTCGACAAGGCGCTGCAATTGGCGGGAGTCCGCACGACGGCGGCTGATCCCGCAGTATTCGAGCCTCAGCAGGATACCAAGGAGGCTGTCGATTGGGTCGTTATCGACGGTATCGGAGATGACGAGCTTGCATCCCCGCAATGGCGCGAGCTGCTCGCCAGCAAGCCGGTCTGGCGGATGCTGAGCCCATCTTCGCCTCTCTCGGAGGGCGATCATGCCGTTCAGCCCGGTCATAGCGGGGTCGAGCTGCAGGAGCATGAGATAACCCGATTCCTATCCCTCGCGGATACGCACATCTCGAAGCTGGTACAGACAGATGCCGTCAATTGGGGAGAGCCGATTGTAAAATATGGCGGTTATCCTGCTGTATATGCCGGTAAAGAAGGAGGCAAGCCGAAGCTGCTGTTTACATTCGATCCCCATGATTCGGATCTGCCGCTGCGGCCGGAATTTCCGATTCTGGCCGCACAAGCAGCCCAGTGGATGAGCGGAGGCGGGGTACAGCAGCTTGGCGAGGTTCAGGCTGGGGCTGCCATAGATATTGATTATGCCAGCGGCACTGCAAGCGCGTCATGGGAGCCCGTCGAGCACGCCCCGGGATTGGAGCGCTATGTCAATGCTTCCAGCAGTCCGGTCGTTGAGAGTAGCGAGGCAGGACTGGCCTCCTCCCAGATAGCTCCGGCGATTCCCGGCTTGTACCGCTTCGTGGAACAGGATGAGGACGACAACATCATTGCCAGCCGTTATGCGGCCGTTTCCTTGGATCAACGCGAGCTGCTGCAGCAATCGGACAAACCGCTGGTGCTTGCTTCCGGCGCGGCAGAAGCACAGAAGGGCTCGGCCTCCTCGATGCGTGAAAGCAAGGAATCACAAGTTGCAGAATCGCTTGTCCGCTGGATTGCGCTCCTTCTGCTCGCTGTAATGACATTGGAATGGGGGGTGTTCAGTCGTGGGCGTACAGTTTGAGCATCCCTGGCTGCTGCTTCTGCTCGTTCCATGGGCCGGCATGTTGTGGTGGATGTACCGTTCAACGCTCCGTTTGACCGGAGCCAGAAAACATGCGGCTGTAGGGCTGCGGGCTCTGATCACGCTGATCATGATTATGATCGCCGCAGGCTTCTCCCCCTATCTGACCCACTCTTCGCGTGATGTCGTCTTTGTTGCGGATCGTTCTGCCAGCATGAAGGGGGATAAAGCGGCAGGGCAATGGATCGCTAATGCTGTGGAAACCAAGGAATCCGACGACCGGGCGGCAGTCGTTGCCGTCGGTCTGGATGCTTTGGTGGAGCAATCCTTGTCCGCTGCGCGGGGCTCTGCAGCGGAGGGCGCTCCCTTTCCATTCCGAACGGTCTTGAGCCAGCATTACAGCAACCTCTCACAGGGCCTTCAGCTGGCTTCCGGCATGCTTGGTTCTGGTGGCGGGAGAATCGTGCTTCTATCCGATGGTGAAGAGAATGTGGGCAATTTGCTGCGAAAGGGCCGTCTGCTGCATGACCGGGGCATTGCGGTTGATGTGCTGCCGATTGTGCCGCCGGAGCGCAAGGATGCGGCGATTGAGCGGCTGGAATTGCCGAAGTCACTCAAGCAAGCGGAGAAATTCAGCTTCGAGATTGCCGTTTCAAGCACATTCGCCGGACAAGCCGAATTGCGGCTGTACGAGGATAATGTTGAGCTGGTGACGCAGCCCGTTGCTTTGGAACGCGGCGATAACCGGTTCTTGCTGCAGAGCGTGGCTGCCGGAACGGGCTTTCACCGCTATCGGGCCGAGCTGTTCACAGCCGGTGACGAGCAAGCGGAGAACAATAGCGGATACGCATACAGCCGTGTCAGCGGGCCGCCTGCCGTTCTTGTAGTGGAGGGAAAGCAAGGCAGCTCGGGCAATATTATCTCCGCCCTGCGAGCCTCGCATATCCGGACGGAGACGATTCTTCCGGAGCAGCTGTCGCAGGAGCTGGCTGACTATACGCGGTATGACAGCATCGTCTTGAACAATGTTCCCGCTACGAGAATTGCCGCTAAACCGATGGAATGGCTGGCCAAGGCTGTCTCTGACTACGGAATCGGCCTCGTTAAGGTCGGAGGCGAGGACAGCTATGGGCTCGGCGGTTATTTCAAAACTCCGGTCGAACGGGCGCTGCCCGTCTATATGGAGCTGAAAGGAAAACGGCAGCTTCCGTCATTGGGACTCATTCTTGTAATCGACAAGTCAGGAAGTATGAGCGGCGAGAATATCGAGCTTGCCAAGGAAGCGGCTATGCGTACGGTTGAGCTGATGAGGGAGCAGGATACGGTTGGCGTACTTGCTTTCGATCAGACTCCATGGTGGGTCGTTGCGCCGACCAAGCTCGATGACAAGCCGGCGGTTATCGAGAGCATTCAAGGGATAAACGCTAGCGGCGGAACGGAGATTTACAGCTCGCTGAATTCAGCTTACAAGGCGATGCTCGATGTGGATACCCAGCGCAAGCATATTATTATGCTCACAGACGGCCAATCTGCCAGCAATCCGGGTTATGGGGCCCTGACACAAGCGATGACAGAGAATCAAATTACGCTTTCCACCGTCGCGATCGGCAATGGTGCAGATACGGCGCTGCTGCAGTCGCTCGCTGAGGCTGCGAAAGGGCGGTATTATTTTACGGATGACGAGAGCACGCTGCCTGCTATTTTCAGCCGTGAGGCGGTTCTGATGTCACGTACCTACATCGTTAACAAACCGTTTATCCCGGCAATCGGCCGGGCTGGCGACTGGGCGGCATCGTTGTCGGATGGAGTGCCTGAGATTCAGGCCTACATAGCGACGACAGCCAAAGAGACAGCGGAGAGCATTCTGCTGACCCCGGATGGCGACCCGCTGCTGGCGCGCTGGCAGTATGGTTCAGGACGCAGTGTAGCATGGACAAGCGATTTGACAGGCAAATGGTCCCGCAATTGGGTGGAATGGGCGAAATTCCCGGAGCTGTTCACACAATGGGTAAAATGGACCTTCCCCCAGTTCGCTTCAGATCCCTATTACATTGCTGCTGCTGTGGAAGGCAGTGAAGCGAAGCTTCAAATATCAGCTTCCGGTACCGAAATAACAGGCTCATCAGGGCTGCAGCTTGATGTGACGGATGATTCAGGGCGCACGGAGCGGCTATCCGCCATTCCGGTCTCGCCGGGCGAGTATGAGGTTACGCTTCCGGCTGCTGCTCCCGGCGCTTATGTGGCGCGTATATCTCCGGGAAACGCAGGCTCAGGAGCGGAGCAGTCTGCTGAGAAGGGAACCTTGGCCGGATTTGTCATTCCGTATTCGCAAGAGTATCGGATTGCCAAGGGAGACGGGAATGCCAAGCTGGAGAAGCTGGCTGCACTGACTGGAGGCCGTATATTGGATATCAGCAGGCCGGAGGAAGCCTTCCAGGCAGAGAGAACAACCAGCCGCCAGTACGTTGATGCGACACGGTCGCTCCTGATTGCTGCGCTGCTGCTGTGGATTATGGACATAGCAATCCGGCGTGTCTCCATTTCCTGGGAAAGGCTGACAGCAGCAGCGGTGCATGTGAAGCAGCGTCTGTGGCGCCCAGCTCGGCAACGGCATGACAGGTCCGATAGACCAGCAGCGGTAGACAGACTTGCGGAGCGCAAGAGCCGGATAGGTGCCTTCTATGGAAGAGGAGCTGGATCGACTTCGAGCCGGCATGAGCATGCGCATTTGCAGAGCGGATCACCGGACAAGGACGCGCCGAGGGAGCAGGAAGCCGCCCGTTCATCACGGCCGTTTATGGACAGGAGCGAGAGGGTGGAGAGCAGCGGGCACCCGCAACACGTCGAGGAGCAGAAGGCGCTGAACCGCAAGCCTGCTGCCGCTGATCCAGGCCGGGCCTCGACAGATACTGCTGAAGCGGGCAAATCGATCAACAGGCTGCTGGCTGCCAAAAACCGGACAAAACGCTGATATGCGGTCTTGTGCTGGACACGTCCTTTGTGCAAATGTAAAATGCAGAGAGAGCTTCGTTTATGGGGATGCGCTTGCGGGCAGGAGTGCTAAACCTTCTTCGCAAGCCTGTTCCTTAACGAAATTGAAATCCAGCTTATATTGAAGGAGATGTTCCTGTATGTACGGTGAAATAACGGCCTCTGAACTGGAAACCCGGCTTCGTGAAGGGGAAAAGCTGAGCGTAATTGATGTGCGGGAGCTGGATGAATGGCAGTCCGGCCATATTGCGCAGGCGCGCCATATTCCGTTATCGCAATTCGTTGAACGAGTGGGCGAGCTTAACGGATTGGAGGAGCCCTTCTACATGGTATGCCGAAGCGGCAACCGGAGCGGCAAAGCTTGCGATTATTTGGCTACTCAAGGCTATGAGGTCGTTAATATGGTTGGCGGCATGCTGAGCTGGCCTGGTGATGTGGCAGAAGGCGATTAATTGACAGACCAACACCGCCGGGAGGCGGGCGCGGTACGGAGAAAAGAGGCAAGCGAGATGCGAGCTGGGCGAAACATGCAAAACGGCATGTATTTGCTCGTTTCTTGCCCCATGAAGGTGAAATGCCTGCCAGCGTGCAGGCATTTCACCTCAGTTTCTCCTTAACGGCCGATTCTTCCCCAAATTCATGCCTGATCGCAGGAATTTAACCATTATAGTGTCTTGTAACCGAAATTCATGCACATTCGCAGGCTTCTTACTCCGTCACGCTGCCATCTAACCACACTTGGGGAAGGGGAGAGGCAACGGGCGGGGGAAATCTTAATGGGCTAGGTAAGCTGCGAGCTCTCGGCCCGGCGATTTATTGGAGTCCCTGCTCAAGTCTCTATATACAACGAAAAGATGCTTCCAGTCCCACTTTTTAGTTTTTAGTGGTTTTGGAAGCATTTTTTTGCATCATTTAGTACTGATTCTTTCGGACAGTCTTTTTTTGCCCCACATGGAGTAGAGAATTGCGATTGAGGCATTGGGGTTCGTATCGAGCTCCGGTGCCTTTTATTATTGCGAACACCGGCAGGATTGTTTGTACAAGGAAAGTATCATGCAGGAAGCCTGTCAGCCATATAGTGAAACGAGGGCTATTAAAGACGGGCGGTAGCCCCTGCTGGCAGGAGGGATGCAGGTGGGGAATAAGCAGGATGGAGCTGAATGGCTCGATTTGCGGATACAAGGGATGAGCTGCACGGCCTGTGCCGCCAGAATAGAGAAGGTTGTCGGGAGAATGGAGGGCGTAACCGAAATATCGGTTCATTATGCGGCGAGGTCGGCTAATATTCGTTATGCGCCCCATATCGCAACGACAAAGGGGATCGTTGATGCGATCACACGGCTTGGCTTTGGAGCGGCACCTTTTGGCGGGCATGGCGGAAGCGATGACAATGAACAGGGTGCGCTGCTGGCCCGATTCCTGCTGGCGGCGCTGCTGACACTGCCGCTCCTGTGGGCAATGGCGCATCATTATTCATGGCTGCAGAATGTGCCGGTGCCGCTGCTCCTGCAGAGTCCGCTGCTGCAATTCGGGCTGGCGGCGATTGTGCAATTTTATATCGGAATGCCGTTTTATTTTCGGGCTTACTATGCGCTGCGCGAACGCTCCGCTAACATGGATGTGCTTGTCGCAGTAGGGACGACTGCTGCTTTCGGCTACAGCTATTATGCGATGCTGGCAGGCTTGCCGCTGTACTTTGAAACCTCTGCTGTGGTCATCTCGGCTGTGCTGCTGGGCAAGCTGCTTGAGGCGGCAGCCTCAGAGCGTGTTATGCGGGAGAGCGAGGGTTATGCCGAGCTTCAGTCCCGCGATGCTGTGGTGGTGCGAAGCGGGAGCAGGCAGCGTATTCCGCTCCAGCAGATCGAGGCCGGAGAACAGATTATTGCAGAGGTTGAGCGACTGATTCCCGTGGACGGTTATGTGGTTGAGGGCCATGCCATGGTTGACGAGTCGTTCTTGACGGGCGAAAGTATGCCGGTCATGAAGTCGGAAGGAGATGCTGTCTTCGCCGGCACGATGGTTCGCGGGGGAGCAGAGCTGCTTGTTCGCGTGAAAGCCACTCAAGGCGACACGCTGCTGGGCCGCATTGCTGCTCTGACCCGGCAAGCCCAGGCGACCAAATCGACGATTGGAAGAAAGGTTGACCGGCTTGCCGCCATTTTCGTTCCCGTTATGATTGTGCTGTCATTGGTTACGATGCTTCTCTGGCTGCTGGTGCTGAAGCCCGGAGACGCAGCAACCGCAGCGGTTCATGCGCTGGCTGTACTGCTTGCGGCTTGTCCATGCGCGTTGGGGCTGGCAGCGCCGATCTCGCTTGTGCTGGCTTCCGGCAAGCTGGCTCGACGGGGCATTGTGCTTAAAGAAGCGGGAGCGTTGGAGCGGCTTGCCCAGTTGGATACGATTGTGATCGATAAGACCGGCACGCTGACGGAAGGGAAGCCGTCACTAACCGGGATGTCGGCTTCGTATGGCTCCGCTGCTTCGCTGCTTCGTGCCGCCGCCGCCGTTGAAGCAGGCTCTCAGCATCCCTATGCCGATGCTACAGCAGAGGCCGCCAGACTGGCAGGTCTCACCGTTCCCCCAGCTTCGGCGTTCCGGTCAAGTCCGGGCCTGGGGGTAGAGGCGATAGTGGAGGGAAAGCGCGTCGAGGTCGGAAGCGCCCGATACGGCGCAGGACAAGGCTGGGAGCCGGGACGGACGGAGCAGCAATTTGCCAGCAGGCAGGAAGCGGCTGGCGAGACTGTTATCTATATCGCTATCGACGGCAGATGTGTCGGTGCTATGGCTTTCGCTGATTCTTTGAAGAGATCCTCCAAGGAAGCGGTCGCGGCTCTTCAAGCCGAGGGAGTTGCTGTACTTCTGGCGACAGGGGACCATTCTTCTCCGGCAGCTTATGCGGGCAAGGCTGCAGGCATTGCCGAGGTGCATGCGTCCATGACGCCCCATCAGAAGGTGGAGCTGATTCAGCGGCTGCAGGAGGAGGGGCATGTTGTAGGGATGGCGGGAGACGGATGGAATGATGCGCCTGCTCTGGCAGCCGCAAATATTAGCTTCACGATGGGGGGCGGGACAGAGGCAGCTCTTCAGGCAGGACATTTTACATTAGTACAGGCGAGATTGACCGGTATTGTTGATGCGCTGCATATTAGCGGCTTAACCTTGCGCAATATTCGGCAGAACCTGGCCTTTGCCTTTCTCTATAATGCCGTCATTATTCCGTTCGCGGCTTTCGGAGGCTTGAAGCCATGGATGGCAGGCACTGCTATGGCGCTAAGCTCCATATCGGTTGTTGGCAACGCATTGCGACTGGGTAATCAACTGCGGCGTGCAGTGGAACGGCGGGGGGCGAGATGATGGCAGGACAGGACTGGGGACTCGTCATATTGACGGGTCTGTTCAGCGCTCCTCACTGCATCGCGATGTGCGGCGGCATTGTGTCCACGGTATCGATGCAATCCGGCATATCCTCCCGAAGAGCCGCTCTGCTCTATAATGCGGGGCGGATTGTTTCCTACAGCGTGCTTGGCGCAGCCATGGGAGCGGCAGGCTCTTTTGTAGATATTGCAGGAGATTTGGCAGGCATGCAGGGGCTGGCCTCCATTGCAGGCGGTCTGTTCGTGCTGCTCTGGCTGTGGCGGCGGTTCCAGCTGCCCTTCATGGGGGCTTGGACCGCTTTTCTGCATCGCAAGCTGAATGCGGGAGGAGGAAGCTCGGGGCGGAGGGATGCGGTTCATGTTGCTGCTGCCGGATTGTCTTTCGGATTCCTGCCATGCGGATTGACCTATGCGATGCAAATGAATGCGGCCGCCTCCGGCTCCGTATGGAAGGGGGCGGCCATAATGGCTTTGTTCGGCTTTGCGACGTTTCCGGCGCTTGCGCTTGTCGGGCTGTTTGTCGGGCGCGCTCATAAACGGTGGCGGCGGGTTATGCGGTACGCGGGAACGGCTGCGGCTGCACTCGTCGGGCTGCTTGCTATTATGAGGGGGCTGGCCGCTAACGGCATGGTGCCGAGTCTGTCGCCATGGCTGTGGTAAAGCCGTATCGCAAT
The DNA here is from genome assembly GCF_019443105.1 of Paenibacillus oenotherae. Classification (GTDB taxonomy): domain Bacteria; phylum Bacillota; class Bacilli; order Paenibacillales; family Paenibacillaceae; genus Paenibacillus_Z; species Paenibacillus_Z oenotherae. Next base: position 92,832 of record NZ_JAHZIJ010000001.1, on the reverse strand, counting down.
AGAACGGCGGGCGGTGTTACCGCTCCGCCTTCACCTTGCGGGTGAAGGTTGTGCTGCTGCCGTCCAGCTCGGCGGTCACTGTTGCCTCCCATATGCCGGTCATGATCGGGATCATCTCGCCCTCGTAGACGCCAGGCGACACTTCCTTTAAATCAAATGCAGCGTCACCGCACAGCATGCTCGGCATCGAAAGAACGACATCGAGCTTGGAGTCTACGACAGGCAGGCCGTCCTGATCCGTTAAGGTGACGGTGAACGCGTTGTTTTGCAATATTTTAGCCGGGTATGTACCCAGCTTGATTTGCGCATTCATGCCTTCGACCGTCTGTGTGACGACCGGAGGTGTTGCTTCAGCCGCTCCAGCCTGGGCACGAATGACGGCAATTACTGCCGCCGCGGCTAGAACAGCCGTCGTGCTTGCGGTAGTCAGCTTTTTTCTGCTATTCATTGATTTTCTCCTCCTGTTCTGAATCGCGATCTCGGTACTGCTGCAGCCAGGGCAACAAAAAAACCACTCTCTACAGGTATGCGGCAGAGGAGCACAAAAGACCCCGCTAATGCGGATATTTTGTATAGACAAGCAGAAAGGGGGATGATATAGTTACAGGTGCATAATTGAATAGGGTAGAAACAGGTGTCGAAATGATGATGTCCTTCCGGGACATGCTGATTTCGGCTTAATAGGGAAGACCGGTGCAATACCGGCACGGACCCGCCACTGTAAAGAGCGTCGATCAAGGGCAGCCGCCGCAAGGCTGGAGCCTGTTCTGGTTCGACAACACGGCAATCGCGCATGTCACTGAATGGACGATTCGGGAAGACGATTGCTGCTGGCTCTAAGTCAGGAGACCTGCCTGTTTCGGTAAACGCTACCTACGTGGAGTTAGGGAGGTGTTGGAGATTGGCTAAGACTTGGACTCGATTAAGGATTCGGCACGGGCCGGACCGGCGATTCTATGCGCAGCCGTTGTTCTTAGGAACTTGAAGCATTTCTGACACTTGGGTCGGAAGTGCTTTTTTTTGTGTTTCATTATTTTAGTATACTAGGAGTGGATGGTAGAGATGAAACAAATGAAATGGTTAAAAGTCAGTCTCCTAATGCTGATGGCAGCGATGTTGATTGTGACAGCAGCCTGCGGCAGCAAAGGAAATAATAAGGGGACGGGCGTGGAAGAACCGGCAACCGCGCAAGGCAATAAGGCGGATGAAGGCAACGCAGTACAGGCTGGCACCGTCTATCCGTTGAAGCTGACGGATGCTACAGGCACAGAGGTTACGTTCGAGCAGGCTCCTGCGCGGATCGTAACGCTGGTTCCAAGCGAGACAGAACTTGTATATGCGATTGGCGGGGGAGAGGCGATTGTCGGTGTTGACGATTATTCGAACTACCCTGAAGATGCGGCGACCAAGACGAAGATCGGCGGAATGGAAGCGAATATTGAAGCGATTGTCGGCCTGAAGCCTGACCTGGTGCTGGCATCCTCCACGATGAACGCTCCCGTTATTGCCAAGCTGCGTGATCTGAAGCTGAACGTCTACGCGTCAGATCCCAAGACCTATGATGCAGTCATCGAGAAAGTAAGGCAAATCGGCGTTATTATGAATCAATCGGAGAAGGCTGAAGAAGTTGCCAAGCATATGCAGGATGTGCGGACAGAGGTAACCGAGGCCGTCAAGGACGCGCCGAAGCCGAAAGTATATTTGGAATTCTCTCCTGGCTACACAGTTGGCAAGGGCGAATTTCTGGACGAGCTGCTGACGATTGCTGGCGGGACGAATGTTGCGGATCAGCCAAGCTGGTATCAGATCGATCCCGAGCAGGTCATTAAGTCGAATCCGGACGTTATTATCTATGCAACGATGACAGTGAAGGAAGGCGAAGCGAACCCTATTCTGACGGAGATCGAGAAGCGTCCGGGCTGGGATACGATTAACGCCAGAAAAAACAATCAAATGTTCGAGGTGGCGCAAGATCCGCTTGTTCGCGTAGGCCCGCGCCTTGCTGATGGTCTGCTGGAAGTTGCGAAGAAGCTGCATCCTGATCTTGTCAAATAATAATGAAACTTAAACTTTTCATGTATGGAGGAGCAGCCCTGCTCCTCCTTGCCGCATCTATCGTTATAAGTTTGTCAATCGGATCGTCGGGCTTGCCGATAAACGACGTATGGGGCATACTTGTTCACCAGCTTCCCTGGATGGACGGAGGTGCCGGCCAATGGGATGCCGGCTCGATCGCGATTGTAACGGAACTAAGGCTGTCCCGCATTCTGCTGGCCATACTGGTAGGCGCCTGCTTATCGCTCGCAGGAGCGGGCTTCCAAGGCGTGCTCCGCAATCCGCTGGCAGATCCCTTTACGTTAGGTGTCGCTTCAGGCTGCTCAGTCGGAGCGGCTTTTCTCATTCTATTCGGTTATCAGACCGTTGTCGGAATATGGTCTGTGCCCATCGTCGCTTTCTTCACCGGCATTATAGCGTTAGTAATCGTCTTTGCGCTGGCTCGCGCCCGAGGCGTCATGAATATTGAGACCTTGATTCTATCCGGTGTCATCGTCCAGGCTTTTCTCGGCGCTTTCGTAACCTTCATGGTGTCGCTGTCACAGGGCGTTGTGAATGAAATTATGTTCTGGCTGCTGGGCAGCTTGAGTGCCCGCGGCTGGGAGCATTCGCAAGTGGTGCTGCCTTTCCTGATCGTTGGATTGCCCATACTGCTGCGTTACGCGCAGCCGCTCAATCTGTTTGTATTCGGGGAGAGGCATGCGGCGCATATGGGGATTAATGTGGAACGAACGAAGCTGATTGTACTCATAACATCAACGCTGCTGACGGCTGCTGCTGTCTCTATCGCAGGTGTTGTCGGCTTTGTCGGCCTGGTCGTGCCGCATATGCTGCGGCTGCTTGTGGGGCCGGATTACCGCATTCTAATCCCGTTATCGGCAATTGGCGGCGGCATTTATCTGCTGTGGGCAGATACGCTTGCAAGAATGGCGCTAAGTCCCAAAGAAATATCGCTCGGCGTTGTCACTGCCCTGATCGGCGCGCCATTCTTCGCTTACCTGTTATATCGGCGCAAGGTTCAGCAGGGAGGGTCGTCATGATTGAGGTACAGCATCTGGAAAAAACGATAGGAAAAACGACGATTCTGAAGGATATCAGCTTCACTATGGAAGCGGGCCGGATGTACGGCATCATCGGGCCTAACGGGGTCGGCAAATCGACGCTTATCCGTCTGCTGTCAGGTGTGGAATCGCCAACATCGGGCGAGGTCCGGCTGGAAGGAAGGACTGCTGACTCTTACGGGCGCAAGGAGCTGGCCAAGTGGCTGGCAGTGCTGCAGCAGGGCGGGCTGGCCTCTGCCGGCTTCAATGTCAGGGAAGTTATTATGATGGGCCGATTTCCGTTCCAGAACTGGCTTGGCGAGGAGAAAAAGGATGTCGAGGCGCTGATTGACGATGCTTTGGCGGCGATGGGGCTGCTGGAGCTTCAACATCGGCGCATCGACGAGCTTAGCGGCGGCGAACGCCAGCGCGTTGCGCTAGCCAAGGTAATGGTTCAGGAGCCGCGGCTGCTGCTGCTCGATGAGCCTACCACCTATCTCGATATCGGGTATCAGGTGCAGCTGCTCGATACCGTCAAGAGCTGGCAGCGGGAGCGGAGCATGACGGTTGTCGCTGTCCTGCATGATTTGAATCTGGCTGCGCATTATTGCGATGAATTGCTTGTATTGAACGAGGGCTGTGTGGAGGCGTTCGGGCCTCCTTCCATGGTGGTCGTACCAGAGCTTATCCAGCGGGTATTCAGAGCGAGGGCGGTCGTTCTGCCGCATCCGGCTACTGGAGTGCCGCAGCTGCTGCTTCAGCCGGGCGAAACTTTCTGAGATGGCGTAGGATAAAGATAGAGAGGAAGCGAAATAAATGAGCGAAGCGGTATTGAAGTCTATTATTGCCCGGATTGAACCGTTGAATGGGGAAGCGGTGGAGGACGCGCATCAACGCTTGAACAGCCTGACGAAGCCGCCGGGCAGCCTTGGCAGGCTGGAGGAGATCGCCAGCCAGATTGCCGGAATAACAGGCGAAGTGAGCGCAGACCTGTCCAAGCGAGCGGTGGTTGTTATGGCAGGGGATCATGGAGTATGCGAAGAAGGCGTCAGCGCATTTCCGGCTGAGGTTACGCCGCAGATGGTACTTAACTTTCTGGCGGGCGGAGCGGCTGTCAATGTGCTGGCCAGAGGCGCCGGGGCGGACGTGTACTGCGTCGATATTGGCGTCAATGCCGATCTGGATGATGAGCGGCTGATCCAGCGCAAGGTGCGCAGGGGGACGGCGAATATGACACGTGAATCGGCGATGACGCGCGAAGAAGCGATTGCTGCTATTGTCGCCGGGGCGGATATCGTCAAGGAGCTGGCTGGACAAGGGTACCGCATGTTCGCAACAGGCGAGATGGGCATCGGCAACACAACGGCAAGCGCAGCCTTGTGTACAGTTCTGGCAGGCATAAGCGTCGAGGACGCTGTGGGGCTGGGAACCGGGATCAATGAGGAGCGCAGGCAGCATAAAATTGGGGTTGTGCAGCGGGCCATTGCGCGCAACGAGCCGAACAGGCTTGATCCGATTGACACGCTCTCCAAAGTGGGTGGCCTTGAGATCGCCGGACTTGTCGGCGTTATACTTGGCGCGGCGGCAGAGCGGTGCCCGGTTGTTGTGGACGGTTTTATTTCCTCGGCTGCGGCATTGGTTGCTGCCGCCTTGTCGCCGCAATCATCGGCTTATATGCTGGGCTCGCATTTGTCCCATGAGCAGGGGCACCGGAAGCTGCTGGAAGTTATCGGACTGTCGCCGGTCATTCACCTGGACATGCGGCTTGGCGAAGGAACGGGAGCGGTGCTCTGCTTCCCGATTATTGATGCGGCTCTGCGCATTATGCGCGAGATGGCGACCTTCGAAAGCGCCGGGGTATCGCGCGGCTAGGGCATATATTATAACCAGTTTCCTTGGGATCTTTGTTCGGGAGGCTCGATAATGAAAGTATTTATAACAGGCGGGGCGCGAAGCGGAAAAAGCGACTTCGCCGAGCGTTATGCCATGCGAAGCGCGGCAAGCGGAGTCTATATCGCGACCTCGCAGGCATGGGATGATGAGATGAGGGAGCGCATTGGACGGCATCAAGAAGTCCGCGCAGCTTCCGGCTTCCCTTGGCGGACGGTCGAGGAGCCCTTCGAGCTGGCAGCAGCGATCCGGCGATTGGATCAGGAAGCGGCAGCAGTGCAGGGCGGTGCTCGTCCTGCCATTGTTGTCGATTGTCTGACGCTCTGGCTTACGAACTGGCTGCTTCGTCTGGAGCCGCTGGAGGAAGCGGAGGCGGTGCCGCCTCAGGGGCAGAGTATGGAGCAGAACGCGGAACAGAACGCGGAACTGAACACAAAGCAGAGCGCCGATATGCTGCAGAGCGAGACCCCTCACAATGAAACGTCTGCCGCACAGCCCGGCCGCCTGGAATTGAAGGACGTAATCGATGATCTTATCGATGCTGTGTCGGGCTGCAGCAGCCCTTTGTTCCTCGTGACCAACGAGGTTGGGAGCGGAATCGTACCCGCTTATGCGCTTGGCCGCCGGTTTCGTGATGAAGCCGGGAGGCTGAATCGCGGTCTTGCGGCTGCTTGCGGAGAAGCTTATCTTGTCGTTGCCGGTTTTCCATTGGATTTGAAGGCTCATGCCTTCCGTTTGGAGGATGCATGATCTTCTACTCGCTTCCCGAACTGCTGCTGCTCATCTCAGCGGCAATCGTCATCGATTGGATCATAGGCGATCCGAGATGGCCGACGCATCCTGTCATCCATATCGGCAAATTAATCAGCCGCCTGGAGCTGCTGCTTCGGCCTGCAGGACAAGTGCTGGGACCTGCTCAGCTTAAGCGGCGGGGCATTGTCCTGGCACTGACCGTCACGACATGTGCCTTTGCGGCGCTTTGGGCTGTGACAGGGCTGGCACAGGCGATACACCCTTGGCTCGGATATGCGGTTACGGCGTGGTTTATATCGACAACTATAGCTGTCAAAGGGCTCAAGGATGCCGCAATGCTCGTCTATCGGCCCCTGGCAGCAGGCAATCTGGCAGAAGCAAGAACCTATACGTCCTATATTGTGAGCAGGGATACGGCGGCGATGAATGAAAGAGATGCTGCACGGGCGGCAATCGAGACTGTAGCGGAAAATATCGTCGATGCGTTCATCTCGCCCCTGCTCTTCGCATTGCTTGGCGGCGCGCCGCTTGCGATGCTGTACCGTGCCGGGAATACATTGGATTCCATGGTCGGATACCGCAATGACCGTTATCTTCATTTCGGATGGGCATCCGCACGTCTGGATGATGTGCTGAATTATATTCCAGCCAGGCTGAGCGGAGTGCTGCTTGCGGTGTCTGCACTGCTGACACCGGGCTTATCTGCTGGCAGGGCGCTGCGAGCCATAAGGCATTTTGCCCATCGCCATCCAAGTCCCAACAGCGGAATTCCGGAATCGGCTGCTGCCGGGGCAATTGGAATTGAGCTTGGAGGCATCAATGTCTATTTCGGCCAAGCAAGCGAGCGGGCCCGCTTGGGATGGCCGCTCAGGGAGCTTGAGCCGCTTGATATTATTAGGATGGTCAAGCTCTTATACCTGACCAGTCTGCTGCTGCTAACGGGGGTGCTTGCTGCATGGTTTATCGTGCGTTAATGGGACAGCTACAAGCTGTTGGCTGCGCTTTTCAACTGATGACCAGAGTGCCGGTGCCGGTGTCCATACCGTTCACGCCTCAAATATTGGCGCGCAGTGTTGTGTATTATCCGCTTGTCGGAGCTGTTATAGGCGGTATAACAGGCTGCGCAGGGTGGCTGCTCGCCGCTTATGTTCCTCCCATGCCGGCGGCTGTTCTATTGCTGGTTCTATGGATCGCATTAAGCGGAGCGCTTCATCTGGACGGACTGATGGATACGGCAGATGGTGTGCTCAGTCACCGGACACGCGAGCGGATGCTGGACATTATGAAGGATAGCCGCGTAGGAGCGATGGGTGTTATTGCAGCCCTGCTGCTGCTGCTGTTCAAATTCTCGGTTATAGCGACTTTGCTTGACGGGGGAGAATGGACAGCGGCAGCGCCTCTTGTTGCGGCTGCTTGCATGTACAGCAGGCTGTGGATTGTAATTGCTATTGGAATGTGGCCGTTCGCAAGGCCCAAGGAAGGGCTTGCGGCAATGTTCGCCGAGGTTGGATACGGGCAGCTCTTGGGCATGATCGTGCTGCATGCCGGAATCCTTGCCGCCGGCTATGCGGTGCTGGATATACCCTTGTCCTCCTTCCTGGCCATTACTGCTGTCCAGGCCGTCATCACGGTGATGACGGGCCTGCTCGTTACGATATGGCTGAGCCGCAAGCTTGGCGGACTCACGGGCGATACGTACGGCGCCTTGAATGAAATTTTGGAATCCGTTCTTTTGCTAAGCGTATTATGGCTAATGCCGTAGTGTCGAGGGCGTGGAACAATTATGCGGATAAAGGAGTGCTGCTTCATGCTGGAACGATTCGGTCACGGCGGTGATTTGTTGACAGCACAAGAGCTTTATGGCGATGTTGCCGATGATTTTATTGATTTCAGCGCGAATATGAATCCCTTCGGACCGCCGCCGTGTGTAGCCGAGCTGTTAGGGCGTTACGGGGAGATGATCCGTCATTATCCCGATCCGGCAGTGCGCGGGCTGCGCGGCAAGCTGGCGAGGCATCATGGGGTTGAGTCCTCCAATATTCTTGTAGGCAACGGTGCGGCAGAGCTGATTGACCTTGTGTGTCGGCTGCTTCGTCCCGCCCATACGATTCTTGCCCAGCCGTGTTTTGTCGAGTATGGCGATGCCGCTGAGAAGAGCGGAAGCAGCATAGCTGCAATTGTGCTGAAGGCCGATAATGAGTTTCGCTTGACGGAACAAATGGTACGCGGCAAGCTGGCTTCTCTTCGTGAGGCAGGCATAGAGGGAGGAACTACGCTCTGGTTTTTCGGTTCGCCGAACAATCCGACGGGAAAGCTTGTTGATCCAGCCATTATTCGTTTATTGCTGCATGAAGGGGAACGGGTCGTAATCGACGAGGCTTTCATGGATTTCGTTCCTGAAGGAGATACATACAGTTTGGTGAAGGAAGCTGCAGCGCATGAGCGGCTGTTTGTTATCCGTTCGATGACGAAGTTCTATGCGATTCCGGGCATTAGAGTCGGCTATATGGTTGGAACGCCGGAGCTCATCAGTGCGCTGCAGAAGCTGCAAATACCTTGGAGCGTCAATTCGCTGGCACAGGCCATTGGCGAGGCGGTGCTTGAGGAGCATGAATACAGCCGTTCCACTCTGCATTATGTTGCTGCGGAGCGGCAATGGCTGGGAGATGGACTATCCTCTATCGGACTTGAGGTGCATGAGAGCGCCGCCAATTACTTGCTTGTATCGATTCCGCCGCATTACGGCTGGACAGCGGGCTCACTGCAGCAAGCGCTAGGTTCACGGGGGATTCTGATCCGCGATGCCTCACGGTTCCAAGGGCTGGATGCTTCATACTGCCGATTGGCAGTCCGGCTGCGGGAGGATAATGTTAAATTGCTTCAAGCGCTGCGGGACCTGCTGCAGCCCAATAGCGACACAGAGGGGAAGGCTTAGAATGAACCTGACATCACCCACTATTGCCCGGACGATCATGGTGCAGGGAACGGCCTCTGACGTTGGCAAAAGTATTATAACCGCTGCTCTATGCCGCATTTTGACCGAGGAGGGCTATCGGGTGGCCCCTTTCAAATCGCAGAATATGTCGCTCAATTCCTATGTTACCTGGGACGGGAAGGAAATTGGCCGTGCACAGGGGATGCAGGCGGATGCGTGCGGTATTCTGGCGACAACGGATATGAATCCGATTCTGCTGAAGCCGAAGAAGGATATGGTTTCCCAGGTTGTTGTGCATGGCAAGCCGCTGGGTGATTTCGCTGCGCGGGTTTACCGGGAGAAGGTGCTGGCAGAAGCATCTGTCATCGTGAAGGCAGCACTTGCCAATCTGCGCTCGTCGTATGACGTTGTCGTTCTGGAAGGGGCGGGAAGCCCGGCGGAGATCAATCTGAAAAGCCGTGATATCGTCAATATGAATGCTGCCGGCTGGGCGGATGCCCCTGTTGTGCTCGTAGCGGATATTGACCGTGGCGGCATGTTCGCCTCCATTGTAGGCACGCTGGAGCTGCTGGAGCCTCATGAGCGGGATCGGGTATGCGGCTTCATCGTCAATAAATTTCGCGGTGATGTAACCCTGCTGCAGCCCGGACTGGACTGGCTGGAGGAGCGAACCGGCAAGCCGGTGCTTGGCGTTGTGCCGTATTTGCCGGATGTGGGCCTGGAGGATGAGGATTCGCTGTCGCTTGATACGGCGATTTCGGCTTCTGCCGCGACTGCTTCAGATTCCTCTGACGGAAGCGGTCATAAGGAGAAAATACTTGACATTGCAGTACTTCGGCTGCCGCATATCTCGAATTTTACCGATGTTGATCCACTGCGCTTCGAGCCCGATGTGGAGCTGCGCTTCGTCACGAATGAAGGGCAATGGGGCACCCCGGATGCTGTTATTATTCCCGGCAGCAAAAATGCAGTGGACGATCTGCTGTATCTGCACTCGAGCGGGCTTGCCAGCCGCTTGGAGCGGCATGTGCGCGATGGCGGCCATGCGGTCGGTATTTGCGGCGGCTATGAAATGATGGGGATGCGCATGCTTGATCCGCTTCATACGGAATCCAATCTTGATGTGACGGAAGGCTTTGGCTGGTTTCCGTTTCAGGTGACCTTCGCAGCGGAGAAAAGAACTGAGCGTGTAGCAGGCTCGGCGAAGCTGCCCGGGATGGCTGGTGAATATGCCGTTGATGGCTATGAGATCCACATGGGTGAGGTGCAGTGGCTGCATGATTGGAGCAGTGGCGAAGCAGAGGGCTTGGCTGTTGCGGCCAGGCGTCCTTTTCGATTGTGCAATTCACGGGTAGAGGATAGAAGCGGAGAGCAGGGGGATCAAGAGGCGCACGCAAACGCGAGTTATGAGGAAGGCTGTGTGTCGGAGGATGGACGAGTGTGGGGGACTTTCCTCCATGGCGTGCTTCATAATGACGATCTCCGGAGAGGCTGGCTGAACCGCATGCGCCGAGACCTTGGATGGTCAGAGATTCCGGTCGGTACCCGCGTGCAGGAGCGCCGGGAGCAATCCTTCCAGAGACTGGCGAAGCATGTGCGCGAGCATGTTGACATCAGGCTCCTGAAAGAGATAATGGGACTGGAGGCGGCCCAGCGATGACCCAGCCGTTCCGAAGCGGAAACGGACGGTACGAATCACTTCTGTGGCCGGGCCTGTCGGTGGAATTTGTGGATGACAGAATCGGCGTTCAATTGCACGAGCCGTTGCAGACACTGAGCAGCGCGGTGTATGGGGGCGGGTTCGGTCACGGGGACAGCTTTGTCAACTGGAAGGTTCCCGTTAGCTATTACGGCAATGATCCTGCCGATGATGTAAGGTCCATGCTGAGGGAGTGGGGTTATTCACCCTCCTCCACGATTGGTCTGCTGACAGCGGCCAAGCTGACGCATGCCTCTATCGCGGAAGCCGAGGGCGACCGCTTCAATATTGTTTGCATCGCGACATCAGGTACTGGAAATGCAGCGAGATCGGGGATGAGCCGGGAAGTATTCTCTGCGTACAAACCAGGGACGATCAATATTATGCTGTTCATTGACGGCAGCATGACGCCATCGGCTATGGTCAATGCTGTAATTACTGCGACAGAGGCGAAGACGGCAGCTCTAACGGATCTCGGAATTACCGATCCGGACAACGGGCGGGGGGCAACCGGCACAACTACAGATGCGATCATCATCGGAGCCAGTCAATCGCAGCGCTTCGGCGCGGTTCATGCGTATGCGGGAGCAGCAACGACAATCGGCAATGCCATCGGCAATATGGTTTATAGGACGGTATACGAATCGACGGCGACGCAAGGAGAGCAGTGAAGAGAAAGCAGTAGAGATAGTAGAGAGAATAGTAGAGATAGTAGAGAAAGTAGAGATAGTAGAGATAGTAGAGATAGTAGAGAACATTAGAGATCAGCAGAAACAGTAGAGATAGTAGAAAACGATAGAAATTACGAGAAATTTAAAGAAATAGCAATAAATTTCCATAAAATAGCATCTTCTTGGAAGCTGGTCAGGCTGTTGTGAAGCCGGGCGATATGACGGTGCTCAGTGATGGAAGCCTGCGTAAGTGCAGGATTTCTGACTAAAAGACGCTGTAAAACGCGGAATGCCTGCGATCATGCAGGAATTAAGAGACGAAAACGGTTGTTAGGGCCAAATACGGTGGAATACCTGCTCTTTGGCAGGCATTCGCTCTTGGACGGGCTTGGAACGAGTAGAAAGATGCACTTTGGCGTGCATTCGCTTTTTAACGGGCTCGAACGTGTGGGAGATGCATTTTTGCAGGAATGTTCGTCGTTAGGGGCGATCCACTGCAGAGGGGACTGCTCATAGACAGGTAATCAATCAGGCATCTTCTTTGGAAGATGCTTTTTATGATGTAAGTATTCTCTATTGGAAATGTGCGATTATGACGGGCAATGACTGCCGATGCGTATGCCGATGCCGATCAGCTATCTCTTCAGCCGAAAAGTTACTATAATAGAAGTTGTGTTTCTGTTGAGCAATTATGGACGGTTAAAGGAGAGCAAGGGATGGAGGAGCTGCAATTACCGATAGATGCTAAATTGCCCGAGCTGCTGGACAGCTTATCCAGGCATCATAATGCTGTTCTGGTCGCCTCTCCGGGGGCGGGCAAGACGACGCGCGTGCCGCTGGCGCTGCTGAATTCGCCATGGCTTGGCGGACAGCGGATTCTCATGCTGGAGCCGCGGCGGCTGGCCGCCCGCGCTGCAGCACGCTATATGGCTGATTCTCTGGGCGAGCGGGTTGGCGGAACGGTCGGCTATCGGGTGCGGATGGATACGAGGGTCGGGCCGGATACGCGCATTGAAGTTGTTACTGAGGGTGTATTGACCCGTATGCTGCAAAGTGATCCGGCTTTGGAAGGGGTCGGAATTGTAATATTTGATGAGTTTCATGAACGGCATCTGCACTCCGATCTGGGCCTGGCGCTGTGCTTGCAGGCACAGTCCGTGCTCAGGGAGGATCTGCGCCTGCTGGTCATGTCTGCAACACTGGAAGCGGAGCCTGTGTCGGAATTGCTGGGGGATGCGCCCATTATCGCCTGTGAAGGGAAGGCCTATCCCGTCGAGACCATCTATGCGGCGAAAAGAGCGGCAGGCCGCCTGGAGGAGAGGGCGGTACAAACCGTTATAGAGGCAATCGGCCGGAATGAGGGCGATATCCTTGTATTTCTGCCAGGGGCGGGGGAGATTCGCCGCTTGCAGGGGTTGCTGGGGAATGCCGCCGCGCTCAAGGGCGGCGGTATTCGCGTTGTTCCGCTCTATGGCGGGTTAACGGCGGAGGCGCAGGATATGGCCGTTGCCGCCGGAGCCCCTGGAGAGCGGAAAGTTGTGCTCGCTACCTCGATAGCGGAGTCCAGCGTCACCGTTCGAGGGGTGCGGATTGTCGTGGACTGCGGCCTGAGCCGGGTGCCGCGATTCTCTCCGCGCACGGGCATGGCACGGCTTGAAACAGTGGCCGTGTCCATCGCATCCGCCGATCAGCGGCGCGGCCGCGCCGGAAGAGAAGCGCCCGGCGTCTGCTACCGGCTATGGACGGAGGACGAGCATCGGCAGCTGCAGCCGGCTAGCGATCCGGAACTGCTTGGCGCGGATCTGGCTCCGCTGGCTCTGGAGCTGGCAATCTGGGGCATTGTCGATCCTGCGGAGCTGGCATGGCTGATTGCGCCGCCCGCAGGAGCCTATGCGCAGGCGCGCGAGCTGCTGCGCGCGCTGGGCGCTCTGGAGGCGGAAGGCAAGCCGACGCCCCATGGCACGGCGATGGCGGCGCTTGGCATGCACCCGCGGCTTGCCCATATGGTGCTGGCCGCGGATGGGCTTGGCTTTGGCGCCGCCGCCTGCGAGCTGGCGGCGCTGCTGAGCGACCGCGACCCGCTGCGCAGCAGCCGCAGCGTTGACATGCGGCTGCGGCTCAACGCGCTGCATGGCCGCGCGCCGGGAGCGGAGCTCGATGAGGCGGCAGGCAGGCGGATAGCTGCCGAAGCCCGGGAGTGGATGCGTGCGGCCGGCATTCGGCCGGACGGAGGCGCGAAGCGGGATGCCGGGTGCTGCGGCATTTTGCTGGCGCTGGCTTATCCCGACCGGATCGCGCAGAGGCGCGGGGACGGGAGGTTCCTGCTGCGGAGCGGCCGCGGCGCGATTGTGCCGGAGCTGCAGCCGTTATCGGGGGAGCCGTACGTTGTGGCGGCGGACCTTGAGGATACGGGAGCTGACAGCCGCATTGTGCTGGCTGCGCCGATCACCCTTGCCGAGCTCGAACAATATTGTTCCGATCAGCTCCAATGGGAATCGGATGTGAGATGGGAACGGACGGCTCAATCGGTGCGGGCTCGCCGCAGATTGCGTCTTGGCTCCTTGATTGTAAAGGAAGGGCATATGACGGAGGCCGATCCGGATTCCATCAGAGAAGCGCTTATGGAAGGCATCGCCGAGCAAGGTCTCGATATACTTCCTTGGTCGCGGCAATCCAGGCAGCTGCAGGAGCGCATCGGGCTCATGCACGCGCATCATCCCGGGGATTGGCCCGACTTGTCCGAGGATACGCTGCTTGCGACGATGCCGGACTGGCTGGCGCCCTTTATTGGCGGGATGAGAAGCCGCAATGATCTTGGCCGATTGAACATGATCGATATTGTAACGAGCAGACTTACTTGGCAGCAGCGGCAGCAGCTTGATGAAGAGGTGCCGACTCATTGGACAGTGCCTAGCGGCTCCCGTATTCCGCTGGATTACAGTGACCCGGAAGCCCCTGTGCTTGCCGTCCGACTTCAGGAGCTGTTCGGGCTGCAGCAGACGCCGAGAATTGCGGGGGGCAGGCTGCCCTTGACGATTCATCTGCTCTCGCCTGCACATCGTCCGGTTCAGGTGACCAAGGATTTGGCCAACTTCTGGCAGCAGACTTACTTTGAGGTTAAAAAGGATCTAAAAGGCCGATATCCCAAACATTATTGGCCGGATAACCCGCTGGAGGCGGCACCGACCAACCGCGCAAAGCCGCGAGTATAGGGAGGACCCTTCGGATCTTAGCTTAGAAGATGTACTGGTTTATTCACAATCCCATCCATGATCGGAGGAATAGATGTGCCTGATAATGCGATTACGGTGCTCGCCGCATGCTACTTAATTCTGGTCAATGCGGCAGTATTTCTAATGATGCGCAGCGATAAAGACCGGGCAAAACGCGGCAGGGGACGCCGTATTCCGGAGAGAAAGCTGCTTGGATGGAGCGCCGCAGGCGGGGCTCTGGGCGGATGGCTTGCTCTTCGGCTGCTGCGCCATAAGACGAAGCATGCCGCATTCGCGCTCGGGCTGCCCGTCATGCTGCTGCTCCATATCGGCATCCTTTACATTTTGTTCAAGTCTATGAATTAGATCATCTTAGGGGATGACGGAGCGGCCGCAATATTGTAACAGCTGGCATGCATTGACTGCCCCATCCCGGTATGATATATTGTTCATCCGTGCTGGTAAGCTGCACGAACTGCCATTATTCATATCATCCGACCAAGCCGCATGAGAATGCGGCTTTCGCTGGCTGTTTTTCTACTCTCAGCCTACGAATGCCGCTTGATTCCATGCGTCTTGCAGTCGCAGAGGGAGGTAACTGATTTGACTACTCAAAGTGCCTTTCAAGACGAAGCGAAGCGGCTGGACGACGTGCTTCAGCACATTCAGAACCAGCTTCGCGCTATAGGCCCGCGTTACACAGGCGATGATTTTACGGAACAGATGCTGGATCTGCAGCGCGAGCAGCGCAAGCAGAGATTGGAGGTTGCAGAGCGCGAGCCTTATTTCGGGCGGCTGGATTTCCAAGAGACTGCCCAGGAAGCTCCGAGCCCGTTGTACATCGGTAAAGCCGGTGTAGCACATGAAGCGACGAATCAACTGCTTGTCGTCGATTGGCGAGCCCCTGTTGCCAGCTTGTACTATGCCTTCAGCGGCGGGGAAGCTCCGGTATCCTATGAATCGCCAGAGGGCGAGATTGATGGAACCGTGCATCTGAAGCGCAACCTGATGGTTCGGCAGAGCAAGCTTGAACGCATTGTGGACAGCTATGTCCGCGGGCAGGCGGATGAGACGGTTACGGACGAGTTTCTGCTGTACCGCCTTGGCGAGAGCAAGGACAACAAGCTAAGAGATATCGTCTCCACGATTCAGCAGGAGCAGGATCTCATTATTCGAACAGAGAAGAACAGAGCCGTATTTATTCAAGGTGTGGCCGGAAGCGGCAAGACAACGGTAGCCCTTCACCGGCTTGCTTATTTGCTGTACCGCTATGCAGGACGCATCCATGCTGAACGAATGGTTATTTTTGCGCCGAACCGGATGTTTCTCGACTATATTTCAGGCGTGCTGCCTGAGCTCGGTGTAGGCGATATTGTGCAAACAACCTATGTGGAATGGGCGCTTGACCAGCTTCAGCACACGATTAGACTGGATGATACCGTGGATGCGATGGAGTATTGGTTCGAGCAGCCGCGTACCGCAGAGGAGATTGAACAAGCAGTTCCCCGGATCAAGGGAGGCTTGGCCTTCAAGCAAGCTATTGACCTTATAATAGCCGAAACCGAAGCAGCGCTGCTGCCTGCAGCTCCCTTTGAGCCGGTAGAGGGCATGGTTCTTTATCCCCATACGATGAAGGAATGGCTCGCCACCGATGATAAAGAAGAGCCTGTTATGCGCCGCCGCGAGCGTCTTGTAAGCCGTATAAAACGTTGGTTCGAATCGGAGTGGAAGACGCGCCGTTATACGGACAGCAAGCTTAAGAGCAAGGCGAACGCCAAGCTGAACGCATATGGCAAGAAGATCGCTGCTTTCACCGCGCCACAGCTGTATCTGGCATTGCTCAAAGGTTCCGGGAAGGCTCAGATGCTGTCTGCAAAAGAAAGAGCGGCAACGGTCAAGCGGATTCAATCAGGCTTAGCCCAGCCGGAGGATTTGGCTCCGCTCGTCTACATCCAGCTGCGATTGTATGGCTTGGAGCAATCCCGTTATGATCATGTTGTGATCGATGAGGCACAGGATTACTCCCCCTTCCAGCTAGAAACGCTCAAACTGTGCCAACGGCAGCCGTCGATGACGGTTCTTGGCGATTTGCAGCAGGGTATTCACGGCTATGCAGGCATTCATAGCTGGACGGAATTAACGGCTTTATTCAATGCGGATGATACCGGATATTATGAGCTGGACCGCAGCTACCGCTCGACGATGGAAATAATCGATTTTGCCAATCGGGTTCTTGGCAGTATGGGGGCAGGGGTAAAGCCTGCCGTTCCTGTATTTCGCAGTGGCGAGCCTGTTATAGTGAGATCAGCTGCTACGGAGGCTGATCGGCTGCAGCGGATTGCAGACATTGTCCGGGAGTGGCAGCAGGAGGGCAGCTACAAAACGATTGCGATTCTGGGACGGACTGCGAGCTCCTGTGATATCATTGCCGGGCATCTGGCCAAAGCAGGCATTGAAGCTTCGCTTGTTGAGCGCAGACAGCCCACTTATGGCGGCGGTCTTACGATCGTTCCCGTCTATCTGGCCAAAGGCCTTGAATTCGACGCTGTGCTGATCGCCGATGCGGATGCTGAAAGCTACAGCTCCAATGATGCCAAGCTGCTGTATGTTGGCTGTACACGGGCACTTCACAAGCTGGAGCTGCTTCACTGCGGGCCGTTGACCGGGCTGCTTTAGGCAGGAATGCTTTTGAATGGGACTGAATATAGAGATTAGGAAATTCGAACGAAATAAATGGTTTAGTTGTCAGAATAATCACTCCGTTCGACCTATTTACGATTGAAGAAAAAGGCATCTACAATGTAGGAGAATCAGGTTCATGACCTCAAGTGCAGCACTTTGCTGCATGTTGTGAATCGGATTTGACATCAGCATGAATAACAAACTAATCTGAGGGCGCTGCCTTTTTAAACCGGAAGGTTTAGAAGCAACCCCGGGATCTCATGTACGAGATTTCCGGGGTTGTTTGCATTTGGGAAGCCCTGTATGGAGGTGGAGCAAGCGGCTCAATGGATCGAGTGCAACGCAGTACGAAACGATTCTAAATTCGAAAGGTGGCTAAATTGATGAAATCCAAATTGAAGAACCTTCTCGTTGCGTTCACGCTAACAGTATCCCTCACAGCAGGGACTTTACTTCCTGTCGGCAATTTTGAAACCGCTTACGCTTCACCGGATACTTCGGTCCTGAACAAGCAAAACTTTTCTACAGATGTCATTTACCAAATATTTACGGATCGGTTCCATGACGGCAATCCCTCCAACAATCCATCCGGCTCAGCTTTCTCTTCGACTTGTGTGAGCACGAAGCTGTACTGCGGCGGGGATTGGCAGGGGATTATCGACAAGATCAATGCCAATTATTTTACGGATATGGGTATTACCGCTCTATGGATTTCGCAGCCTGTCGAGAATATTTATTCGGTCATCACTTATTCCGGTGTCGATAATACCTCCTATCACGGCTATTGGGGCAGGGATTTCAAGAAAACAAATCCGTATTATGGCACGATCACCGATTTCCAGAATTTGATCAGTGCCGCCCATGCGAAGGACATCAAGATCGTCATCGACTTTGCGCCTAACCACACGTCACCGGCGTCCGAGTCGCAGCCGGCGTTTGCAGAGAACGGCAAGCTGTATGACAACGGGACTCTGCTTGGCGGCTATACGAATGATACGAACGGTTATTTCCACCATAATCTCGGTACGGACTTCTCCTCGCTGGAGAACGGCATCTACAAAAATCTGTATGATCTTGCTGATATTAATCATAACAACAGCACGATGGATACGTATTTCAAGGATGCGATCAAGGTCTGGCTTGATCTGGGAATCGATGGCATCCGCGTCGATGCGGTCAAGCATATGCCGTCAGGCTGGCAGAAGAACTGGATGGCCTCGATCTATGGCTATAAGCCGGTCTTCACGTTCGGTGAATGGTTCCTCGGTACGAATGACGCCGATCCGAATAACATCGCGTTTGCCAATGACTCCGGCATGAGTCTGCTGGACTTCCAGTTCGGGCAGAAAGTGCGCGAAGTATTGCGTGACGGTACTGACAATATGTATGGACTGGACAGCATGCTGTCCAGCACGGCGACCCAGTATACGCATATTAACGACCAGGTTACCTTCATCGATAATCATGACCTGCCGCGCTTCCAGGTCTCCGGGGCGAATAACCGGAAGCTGGAGCAGGCACTGGCGCTCACGCTGACATCCCGCGGTGTGCCTGCGATTTATTACGGCTCTGAGCATTATTTGACAGGCAATGCCGATCCGGACAACCGTGCGAAGATGCCTTCGTTCTCTACATCAAGCACAGCATTTAATGTCATTAAAAAGCTCGCGCCGCTTCGCAAATCGAATCCGGCTATGGCTTACGGCTCCACACAGCAGCGTTGGATTAATAACGATGTCTATGTCTTCGAGCGCAAATTCGGCAGCAGTGTGGCAGTCGTTGCCATTAACCGCAGCTTGTCAACCGCAGCTTCTATTAGCGGACTTATTACCTCCTTGCCAGCAGGCACGTATACGGATCAGCTTGGCGGCATTCTGAACAGCGGCAATATTACGGTAGGCAGCGGCGGGGCTGTAACGACGTTCAGTCTGCCTGCAGGCGGAGTCGGCGTATGGCATTATGCCGCGACCCAAACGACGCCGGTTATCGGCCACGTCGGACCGACTATGGGCAAGCCGGGAGATACGGTTACAATTAATGGGCGGGCGTTCGGTTCCACGAAGGGAACGGTTTATTTCGGAGCAACAGCGGTCACTGGCGGAAGCATCACCTCATGGGAGGATACGGAGATCAGAGTGGTGGTGCCGTCCGTTGCCGCAGGCAAATATAATGTGAAGGTGCGCAATTCTTCATCCGTGGACAGCAACATCTACAATAATTACAATGTTTTGAGCGGTGCGCAGGTCACTGTCCGCTTCATCGTGAATAATGCGACAACAAGCCTGGGCCAAAATGTCTACTTGGTCGGCAATGTTGCTGAGATCGGCGGCTGGGATCCAGCCAAAGCTATTGGCCCTATGTTCAATCAGGTCATTCAAGCCTATCCGAACTGGTACTTCGATGTCAGTGTGCCGGCGGGAACAGCGCTGCAATACAAGTTCATCAAGAAGAACAGCACTACTACGACATGGGAAGGCGGCGCTAATCACACGTACACGTCACCATCTAGCGGAACGGGCACTGTGAATGTAACTTGGCAGCCTTAGACCATAATATGGCGTATAGGCAATAAGAGGAGGCCTTCTGGTTATCAGTGATGATGACCAGGGGGCCTCCTTTGTTGCGGCTGGAAGGGGATCAGTTGCCAGGGCAGGTGTAAATAATTGAGTCCAAAGCTTGATCGATGCGTACAACGAAGAGAAGCCTCTGAAATGGCAGCTGCAGATGAATAGAAGGAGTGGTATTGGATATGGCAAACAATAGGAACGACCATAATCCGGATCTTTTTGACCGTGATATAGAGCGTACGACGGCTCAGGACGAGCAGGCTCCGAACGATACGAATGATGTTGTCCTGTGGACACCGCCGGAGACCAAGGGTGAGCTGCAAGCGGCCTGGCAGGTTATCGACAAATGGGAGCGGGAGCAGAAGGATCTATGGTTCTGGGAGAAGCTCGGCAGGCTGCCGTTCCTGCTGCTGGACAAG
This sequence comes from Paenibacillus oenotherae, assembly GCF_019443105.1. Classification (GTDB taxonomy): domain Bacteria; phylum Bacillota; class Bacilli; order Paenibacillales; family Paenibacillaceae; genus Paenibacillus_Z; species Paenibacillus_Z oenotherae. Next base: position 72,909 of record NZ_JAHZIJ010000001.1, on the reverse strand, counting down.
CTGACCCCCCGTATCCTTCAGCAAAAGATTGGCCAGGCGGTTGATGAAATCGGCAGTTATATGCAGACAGGCGGACAATATTTGATCTCGGAAGGGGCAGTTCTGCGCAAGCTGGGTGCAGAGTCGCTGGATGAGGCTTCGCGGCTGCCGATTGCGGTTATGAATAAGGCTGCAGATGATTATGGACAAAGCAACGCGAATTTGGCGACTATGCAGGGGGCAACAACGGGGATCGGCGGGATTTTCACGCTTGCCATCGATATTCCTGCTGTTCTCGGTCTCTCCTTGAAGGTTATTCAAGAGGTGGCAATCAGCTATGGCTACAATCCCAAATTGAAGGAGGAGCGTGTGTTTGTTATTAAATGCCTGCAGTTCGCCTCCTCCGATATCGTCGGGAAGAAAGCGATACTGGAGCAGCTCGCTCTGTTCGGCAAGCCAGATACGCATGGACAGATGGCTTCCCAGCTTCAAGGCTGGCGGGAGGTTGTAGCGACGTATAGAGATAATTTCGGCTGGAAGAAGCTGTTTCAGCTCATTCCGGTAGCCGGCATGCTGTTCGGGGCCTTTATTAACCGCGGCACGCTGAAGGATGTTGCAGAGGCCGCCACAATGCTGTACCGCAAACGCAGAATTATGGAACGGCTGGCCATATGGGAGCAGCAGGCTTAGCTGCAGTCGCCGGATGAACGGTAAATATGCTATGCTAGTGACTCCGGCCGCAAGACGTGACCTTGTATGAGAATAGGGGCTCATTGTCCGGCTCGTGTGCAGCAAGTCATTTTCCAAGTAGTGAAGGGGAAGCGAACAGATGGATTTTATCGTGCATCATTTATCATTCTTCGTTGTACAGGCGGATGGAGCAGAGGGAGCGGGCAAAGGGTTCAAGCATTTTCAGACGCTGGATCAATCAGAATATGCCGAGAGTGAGCTCAAGTCGTTCCTCGATGGCGAATTTCAGCGGATCTGCAAGCGGAAGGCCGAGCGTCATCCCAGCACAGAAGCTGCGCCTACGAAGATCGGACGGTTTATTGTTGAACCCGGGTATGATCTGGACAGCAATCCAAATTATAATTTGCTGCAGCGTCTGCGCCAGGCTGATTCGAACAATGAATTTCATGATTTTGCCGATGAGCTTGTGCGGTTATATATGGATGCAGCCGCTGTTCGCGGCGGAGCATTCATTGTTGTGAAGGCAACACCCAATAAGTATACGGACGAACCGCTGCTGTTCATGCTCAAGTGTGATTTTGAACCCAAGATCGCCCGCATCGCCGATGAGAAGAAGCTGATCTCTCATGTTGAGATGGCTATCAGCGCCCGCAATATGAAGTCGATCCAATACCCGCTTATGCCGGAGGAAGGCATGCTGGAGCCTTGGGAGCTCAAAATCCACCAAGCGTCTCATGCCCGGTATTTCGAGGATTTTCTGCGATTCGTCAGCTATGAGAAGGCGATGCCGGAGCTGATGAGCGAACAGGTTCTCACGATGGTTCATGAATATATGGAGGACAAGTGGCAAGGACAGGAAGGCGAGGAGCGGGAGCAGGAGGCAGGCCGCTATGAGGTATGGGCTGCCAGCGAGAAGCGGGAGCTGCAGGAGCAATGGTCACAGGAGCAGGTCGTTGCGGCGGCAGAGAGGCTAGTGGAGCACCAGCCGGATCTAAGTGTTGCCTTCAAGCTGGACAGCGTGTCGGTCAAAGGGCCGTTGTCAGAGTTCGGCCAGTCCATTCATTTTGCCGTGTATAAGGGGCGGTATATTGCGTTGATCGAAGGGGATGCCTTTCAATTTGACCGCAGCATGTCGCCGGTCGAGCTGCTTCAGCCGCCGGATTTGCTGGAAGTATTGGAGCAGGTGGGAAGGAAGAAACAGGAAGAGACGGAATCCAGTGATGATGAACCGCCATTCTGAGCGATAATCAGACAGCTGCTGCGGCGAACATACGGCCAGACGGCAATAGAGAAAGCGCACGTTCTAAAAGCGATCGAGGATCGTTTTAGAGCGTGCGCTTTTTACGTGCTGGTATTGCCGTGGACTGAGATTACCACAATGGCTCTGGGATAAGCTTGGTCATCGATTCTGAGCCGTCAGCAAGACGGTTGAATTGATGGGTGACTGCACTTTCTTGCACATGTCCGAATGCCCAGTGCGTTTCAGGCACATCCGGGAATGATTGTTCGACATTCGCCAGCGGGCCGCGATGCAGCAAACGATTGATCATCGTTACGGCTTCTGTGCGAATCATAAGGGCATTAGGCTTGAACGTGCCGTCCTTATAGCCGGTAATGATGTGGTGACGATAGATCGCTTCGATCATATTGCTGGCCCAATTGCTTTCTGTATCCTTGAAGTGCGTTTGGATAGGTGCGCTTTCCTGCAGCTTCAAGTAACGGAAAATAACGGCACTAAGCTCAGCGCGTGTTATCGGCTGATCGGGCTTAAAGGCATTGTTCGCATATCCGCTGAACAGGCCTGCGCGAGATACGGCTTCTATATATTCGGCAGCCCAGAAGCCGGACTTAACGTCCGAATAGAAGGAGGTTCCTTTCACCGTATCTTCGAGATTCATAATCCTTGCGAATATTGCTGCGATTTCCGCCCTGGTAATGGAACGGTTAGGCAGCCAATTCCCGCTTGGATATCCTTTGGTGTAACGTTTGTGCAGCTGCTCTCCGAAGCGGGAGGAGAAGAGCATAATCCTGATGGATGAACGGTCATCCTCGGGCTCAACGAGCTTCGCTGCCGCTCCGATGATGGCCGTATTGTCTGTCAATACTTCAGCTTGTGACAGATCTGTCGCAGCTGTCACCTTATATGACAGCTTCCCGCTTGCAGCGGGCTCCAGATCGCCAAGCTCGAAGCGAATGACATTTCCGGTCACTTTGCCGCCCATGGCATCCTTGATGACGGTATGTGCAGGAATTTGCGCTTCAATGAAGGCGCCCTTGACGGCAGCATTGGTACGGTTCAAGTATTCGATCGTGTAGGTAATTGCCGCTCCCTCTGCATAGGAGGGCCGGTCAGCATACAGCTCTACAGCAAGGTTAGCCTCACCCGGTTCTGCAGGCGGTACAACAATCGGTGTTACGGACGCCGGGATGGCACCAGGCGCCGGTACCGGCTGCATTTGCAGGTCGTGGCGGACGATGGCAAATTCGACAGAAATCATCGGACTTGTATACGTGTAATAACCTGGCTTCGTGACGACGAGATAATAATCTGTCTCACTGTATACCATGTAGGCGTAGTCGCCCTTGCTGTCCGTATCCTGCGGATTGATATTGTTGTTAGGCGCGAACCCGACCAGAATCGGCAGCATAACCAATGTGTTAGGCTTATGTCCGTCTGGATGAGCCATATTACGCGGTGTATTGGCATAATACAACTCCACATGCGCGCCTTCAATCGGCAGGCCGGTAACTGCATCGGTGACTGTACCGTATGGATCAATCAGCTCCAGCGTGATGTTCATCTCGCCGTTGCGTGAAATTTCCAGTGGCGGATAGCCGCCGAGGGCATTCTGATTGATAATGATTTCATTATTGCTATCGAATACATAAGCAATGACCAGCTTATACTTGCCATCAGGCAAATTCTGTGCTGTAAATGCACCTTTGCTGCTGATCGGGAATTGCAGTCTGCTGCCAGTTCCATCCTTCACAACATTGCCGTTCTCATCCAGCAGATAACCAATCATTTTGCTGTATAGAGAGGGATCGAATTGTGAAGTTCCACGTTCTTTGGAGCCTGCGAGCAGAACACCGCTGATGGCCTCGTTGGACGGGAAGACTTCATAGCCTGCCGCAGAGACAACACCTACTGTCGCTGTCTGAGGGAATGAGATAGGCTGCATGCTGTCGCCAATCTTAACGGGCTTCGTAACGCTCAAATCATAGACGGTATTACCGCGCGGTACGGCGATCAAATATTTGCCGTCTGCTCCCGTTACCGCAGTCGCGGAGAAATCCAGCTTGCCGTCATTGTCGAAGTCCTTGGTAATACTGATCAAGGCGCCGCTGACAGGTACAGATACACCGTCGATCATTTCGGTAACGATGCCGGATACAGCTCCCGGATCAAAGGTTATGACGATCTGATCAGATGCTTTTAGACCGCGCTGCGGATCGTTCACCGTCACGATGACAGGGAAGCGTACGGAATCTGCGCCGGTAATCGCTTCAGATTGGAACGGCAATGCTGCGCGTCCATTGGCATCTGTCGTTGTGGTCGCACCATCGGGGAATGAGCCTCGATTTTGCGGTGAAGCGAATGTAACGGGCGCATTAGCGACCGGATTCCCGTCCTTGTCCCGGATTGTTGCGATCAGGCTCGTTCGAGCGATTCCATCGCCCAGCAGCGTGCTTGGTATCGCTTCTAGTGTAATGTAGAACGGTGACATAGCCACATCAACGGTTACAGTTGTTGCTGCGCCGTTGTCCGCCAGTGCATAGAAAGCGATAGCAGAATCCGCATAGCCGACTGCCTGCACCCGAATTTCATAGTCGTTGACCGCAACATCAGCAAAGGTGTAATAGCCGTTCTCATCTGCTGTTGTTGTTGCTACTGCAACTTTGTTGAGCGGATCATACAATGTGACCATTACTCCAGCCAGAGGGCTATTCGTAACAGCATCTGTAATATGGCCATCGACATTCAGATCAGCCTGGACAACAAACGGATTATTGCTGCCGACAGGCCCTTCCGGTGTGTCGCTTTCCAACCGCTCTCCGATATGGCTGTAAGTGACGAAGGTCACGGTTCTGCTCCCGGCAGCGATATTGTCAGGCAGAATCGTAATGCCGCTCCATTGCTTGTAGCCGTCCTCCAGATAGCTCGACGAGTTCGTAACATGAAGCTGGATCTCATTATTGATCTCGCCGTTCGCATAGTAGGCTGTAACTGCGGCTGCATCAACAGCAGTTACCGCTTGAAGCTTGGCGCCGTCGCCATGTCCGTAGACAGGGAGGACCCAGTCCTCGCGCTTTTGATGACCGCTCCATCCATCAAGCGGAATGCCTGTAACTGTCAGTTCATCCTGGACAGAGCTGATCAAAGCGGTATGGACTGCTGCCGCAGTCATTGTAATGAGTTGTGCCGTATTGTTATCGTATGGAGTTGATTCCGGCACATGAACATCGAGCGTTAGCGGCTGAGCTTGACCCGCTTGCGCAGGGATAAGCACTTGGCCGCTGCTTGCATAGCCGCTGGCAATGCTGCTCCATACCCAAACGCCGTTAATACGGGAGCCCGAGGCGATTTTGATATTCCCGGCATACAGATCCGCAGGGAAGGGACTATTGACTGTAAGGACAAATTCGTCGCTGCCTGCTCCTGTATTTTTCAACGTATGGGCGAATTGCTTGCTCTTGCCGGCAGTCAGCGATACCGCTTCATGGCCTGTCAGCACGTGGCTTCCGAGAACAACGACGCCAATTTCATTCGTCGTCACGGGTCCATACGACTTGCCGTTTCCGTCCGGCAATGAATTGTACTGCATGATCGCCGCTTCAATATCAAATGCGGAGCCGACCGCGGTTTCGTTATCAGCCGTCACCGTGAAGGTGATCACGCGAGACCCGTTCACTTGAATTGGGGCGATCGTCCAAGTCACGTTCTGGTCGTCAGAAGCAACGGTATCCGCCGGATTGCCGCTGTTGCCAACGGACTGGATGGAAATGCCGTCCGGTACTGTGATTTTGACGATTGAATTGTAAGCTGTGCTGAGTCCGTACACATTGTCCACCACTACTGAAAGGGTGATCGTGTCGCCGACTGCCGTGAATGCCGTTGCATCAGCGTCAAGCAGAATGGACAGGTCCGGCTGGATGACATCCGTACTAATGGCACTTCCTGTCACATCATGCGTCACAACACTATCCGGCGCCGACGTATATGTGATAGCGGGCTCCAGCGATGCTGCATACGGATTTTGCGAGATGCTTGTATTCGTTGCCGTACGAGTGACAATTGTCACAATCGTATCGACGGCAAGATCGCCGAGCGGATAATCACCGTTGGCATCGGCCGTTATGACCGTTCCGTTGACAGTGACGTTCTTTATCGTCTGTTCGATTAGTCCGGTATTGCGAAGGATAACGTTATAAGCCGGACTGTCGCCAGGAATATCGACCGTCAGCTCATAGGTCAGCTCATCTCCGGGACGCACGCTGCCTTGGTCGCCGCTTGTTGTTGCGGTCAGCACATGCTCAAGCTCTACCGCTGCAATCGACAAATGCTGCTCTGCCGGCATGTTCGGTTCGAATACAGTCGTATTCTGGTCGGGCTGATCAGCAGGGGTAGATTGGAACTGTAGAAGGGTTGCCACGAGTTCAATATCTGCTGTGCTGGCGCCCAGAGTGCCCGGCTGTGCATAGAAGTTGATGATCTCGGTGCCGCCTGCCGGGATGGTTAAGCCTTCCCAGAAGATGGAACCCCCTGTAATCGTACCGCTGTCCGAGATCGGATGAACCGCTGTATTTACAATCGACAGGCCAGCAGGGATTGGAAGTTCAACTTTAGTAGCATAAGCCGCACTATCGCCAGCGTTCGTTAAAGTAAAGCTTACAGCGATCATTTCATTCGTATTCGAGAAGACAGAATCAATGATCGGGTTAGGCGCAATGCTGACGCTTGGTTCAATCACTTCAATTGTAGTGGTTTGATCCGCCGTTGCTTCCGTCAAGGATGGATTGCTGTCGTCTATGGACCATTCAGCCTTCGCAGTTGTACTGTAGCTGCCAAGAGCAGGCTTGTCAGCATCGGACTTCGCCCGCATATGGAATGTGATGTTGAATACCTGCTGGCTGCTTGAAGCATCCACATCTCCTATCGTATAAGTGAACAATCCAGCATTCCAGTTGCCGGAATCCGGCGTGGCCATTCCGTTTGGATCAACCGTATAGCCAATAATCTCGAAGTTGTCAGCAGCCTGGAAAAGATCGCTGACCGTTACGTTGTAGGCTTGCGTACCTTCCGGTACTGTCAAGGTCAACGTATAATCAAGCGTATCTCCCGGACGGATCTGGGTGAGGCTGCTGCCGTTGCTTGTAGCTTCGATTACATTCGCAAGCGTGACGGCAGGTGTTGTTACAATGCCTTGAGCTTGATGCTGAACGAATTTCTCGAAAGCAGTCGGGTTATTGCCCGGGTCCCCATCCACATCATTGGTGTAGGCATCATGAGTCGCATAATACGCGCCAGTTCTGCCTATCACAGGATGAGAGGAGCCGGAACCCTTCAAATCGACGAGCCGCACATGGAAATGATAGGACTGTGCTGTGCCTCCGCCATTCAGGTCGAGCTTCGTGTAGGTCTTGGTATAGCCGGAATTGATATCGCCGGTAACACCTGCAGGATCAGGATTGCCTCCTGCATCTACGAACTCGAAGCCCGGCTTCAGCGTCACCGATGGTGTGAAGTCAAAGGCCGCGTTAAGACCGTTGTTCACAATCTTATAGGTAAGCGCTGTAATGTCATCCTTGCCCATCGTTATGGCAGCAGGAGTATCGGAGGGGCTGGAAGTCTCCTTTACATAGGAAGTAAGATTCGGCTTTTTAACGGTGACAGAAGCATTGGAGGAGTCGATATATTGCTGCTCCCCAGATGTCGCCTTATCGAACCATTTGAACCGCGCCTTCGATTGCTGAACTTCCTCATTGCCTGTTGTAATCTTGTTGACTTTCGTTTTAACGAAGTACGTGTACGTCGTATTTTCCACCGCAATAGCCGGGAACTTAATCTTCACGGATGCTGGCGTTGTATTGTCATATTCGCCGATGCCTGTACCCGGAACAAGTTCTGTACCGGTATTCGTGCCGGTATTGTAATTAGCGAATACGGTGACCAATGACTGATTGGTTGGAAGGTTATCGGTGAGAAGACCGTCGTATGCTTCAACATCCGCTGGAATTGTGACGTCAATCTTATAGATGATCCAGTCACCGATACGAACATCATTCTGATTGCCTGTAGCAGAGTCAATCCAGGCTTTCGTGATAGCAGCCTTGGAACCCCGCATTGTTGTATGGAGATCCTCGATTGTCTCATAAGTCCGATAGATACCGGTAGTGATTGGCTGCCCGTCATAGGTCACTGCGGAGCCTTCCTGGATCTCCCGGGCAGAACCGATAGGATCGATAACATCCGCGGTATAGACAAGCGTGAAAGAACCGCCCGTAGCAATCGGAGATGCTGGATTGCATATAATTTCCATTCCGGCGATCGAACAGCCGGTTCCTGATGTCAGGTTGAAATTAGTCAACTCCAAAGGTAGCTGATCCTTGAAGCTTACATTGTACGCATCCGATCCGCCGCTGTTGGTCAGCGTTACCTTTATGGTGACTTGTTGGCCTCCATGGACAGTCACAGGAGGATTAACACCGACAGGGACAGGCGTTGAATCTACCCAGCGTTCAATAGACAGCTCTGGCTCAACGAAATGCAATTTCACATCTGCGCGTACACTGGCAATTTGCGACGGTGAGTTGCGATAGGAGAGATTGACCAGATTCTCTGCGCCCTTATCGGCCGCCACATAGTCAGTGCTGTCCAGAACAACCACTTTGATATTGGTTGTAAGTGTTGTCGTGGTATCATCGAGCTCGCCCAGATCCCATATTAGCAATAGCTTGTCCGGATCATAGCTGGGGGCCAGGCCGCCAAGCTTGTACTGGTCAAGATCGGCTGCATCGACATCGCCGTCCCCATCGTAATCGGGCATAGTGCCAAGCGGGAGGAAGTTGTATACGACTACATCATGCTGATCCGCGTTGATGCCGGCTGCATCATACTTAACCTCGAAAGTAAGCGTATCCCCGACAGTAACATCGGCTTCATCCAAATCCAACCCTGATGTACCGTTGATTTGCACGATGCGTTCCGAAATTTTTGGTGTGTTGACTTCGACCTCGGTCTCATCGCTGTCGCTCACATTTCCTGATTTACCAATGGTTGTACCCGTTACTTCAACATGATTGAGCAAAGAGTCTCCGGCGTAAACAGGTCCGTTGGAATAGGCAGTATCCCAGTTCAATTCAACATCGGTCGTATAACCGAGAGACACGGATGTTCCTTTCTCAACCGTACCAAGATTCCAACTGATACTGGTTGTCCCATCCGGGTTTCGGGTAGGAGAGACAGGAGCTCCGGCCATTCCGATATAGCTGCCGAACAGCTGCCCGTCACCGATCGTATCGGTAACAAGGACATCGGTGACATCGTAATATTCATTGGCTACAACTTCGAGACTGTAAGTCAATGTATCTCCGTACCCCGCGTTCGCGACATCGACTGACTTAATGACGATGATGTCCTTGGCCGTTGCCGCATACTCCGTGCTTCCGCTTAGGGAGAACCCTTCCACAACAGCGGTAAAGATGACGGAGCTGGTTACGGTAGTCCCATCAACAAGCAACGTTCCGGCCGGTGTATTCTCGAGAAAAGCAGCTTTGAAGGTGATTTCCTCCGTTGCGCCTGCACCGACCGACAAGCCTGTCCAAGCGGCGTTGCGCTTACCTGATACAAAGGTTTCGGAGGTTGGTACAAGATCGTAATCGTATGCCTCCAAGGAGCCGCTAACCTCATTCCGGAACGTGGAGAAGGCAGAGGCAGTCCGAGTGTTGTTGTCGATAGTGATTGTCCAATCGAACTTGCCGTATTCGTCTCCACTTCCGGGAGGAGCAGCATCCGGCCCAGCACCTTTCACATGCTTGCCTGCATCCTCAATCTTGACCGTAAACGGTACGATGCGGTATTTGACCAGTCCGCTGGCATTGGCTGTCTCGACTGGCTCATAAAGCTGACGGGCATCATCACTTGCGTATGCCGCTACGCCTACTTCAGGCTGAATGCCGAAAGGCACGTTGCCTTTGCCGCTCAAATACCGGTATTGCTCCCGTGCATGAATCATAACGGGGAATGTATAGGATTCTCCGGGTGCGAGATCCTTTAGATCCCGCCAGTAGGCTTTCTGCACCTCTACGGAATCGGCCGTAATGCTTGAAGGCTTAATAGCATTATCGTCACTAACCTCCAGTCCGTCCGGCAATGTCAGTTCAATGCCTACATTATAGGCCCACTGGCTTGCATCGTTATTCGTAACCGTGACATCAAGCACAGTTTTTTTACCGAGAACGGCGTCAACAGATTGATTAACTGCCAGCTCCTTATTGTCCGTAGCGAAAGAAAAACTTAACGCTCCCGTGAACTTGTGTTCTCCTGCGGCCAAGACAGGATTGCTCAGCATCTGAGATACCAGTTGAAGAAATACTGTAAATGCAATGAACCCCGCAAACCACTTTCGTCTCATACTTTTCCTCCATAAACTAATAGATTCGTGCGCATCCAAATTGCCTTTCTGTGCGAATGATCCACCTCCCTTGGGCACAACTGTGACAATCAGACGCGGAGCGTGACCATGGTATCATTCAGATCTGAACAATTTCTGAAATTTTCCCGCCATGTTATGAAAATAAAGTTCGAAATAAACAAAATATGTCTTATAATGTTAATGGTTTTCAATTTTTCTGTTGTTTGAATTCATAAAAATGCGGACATGTGCCGAAAAGTAAAGAAGGAAATACCTGGACGAGCATAATGGAGTCGGAATCCCATATAAAGATGAGGTGGACGAGGGTGAGAGCCATGCTAGTTGATGACGAGAAGCTGGCGCTTAGCATACTAAGTAGACAGCTGGAGAAAGTTGGCGGCATTGATATCGTTCTGGAGTTGATGAATGCGGAGTCAGCGCTGCAAGCGGTATCGAGACAGGTTGTGGATGTTGTTTTTCTCGACATTGAGATGCCTGGACAGAACGGAATTGCGTTGGCGGAGGCTATCCAGAGTGTGCAGCCAGAGGTTCAAATTGTGTTTGTAACCGGATATGATGAATATGCGATTAAAGCATTCGAGCTGAACGCGATCGATTACTTATTGAAACCGGTGGCGTTAGAGAGGCTTACGCGGACAGTAGAGAGGGTAAGCGAGCAAATATCGCTAAGGCACCGGCTGGTGAAATCCCGATTTACGGCATCCGATGGGTTGAAGATTCCAGAAGCGCCATTATTTCATTGTTTTCAGCGAATGGAGCTGGAATATGAGGGGGGCAAATGGGAACCGATCCGATGGCGCACGAATAAAGCGCAGGAGCTGTTTGCATTGCTGCTGTTGCGGCATGGTCAGCTCATACGCAAAGATATTTTGCTGGAGACGCTGTGGCCGGAGGTTGATTACAAGCGGGGATATACGCAGCTGTATACGGCTATCTATCAAATTCGGAAGACAATAACCTCTATCGGCATAAAATGTATCATTACGAGCAATGAAAATGGATATAAGATGGAGATTCCGAACCTTAGATTGGATACGGAGCTGTGGGAGCGGGGAATCGAAGAAGCGCCGCCGATCTCGGCTGCCACCATTGATTCGCATCTTAAGCTGGCGGAGATGTACGCAGGTGATTATTTGGCTGACTATGATTATGCATGGGCAGAGAGCGAACGTCTCCGCATGAGGATTATCTGGCACAAGCATGTCAAAGAAATTGCGGATTGGTTAAGCGCCGCGAACCGGCTGTCAGAAGCGATCATCCTCTACAGCCGAATTGTGGACAATTTTCCTCATGCGGAGCAAATTCATTTTGCTTTGATGAAGCTATATATGAAACTGGGAGATATAGCATTAGTTGAAAAGCAGTACGAGCAGCTGCACAGAATCATGTCTGAGGAGCTCGGCTATCAGCCAACGGCAGAGATTCAGGATTGGTATACCTCCTGGAAAGTGGGGGTTTAACAGGAGTAAAGCGAGAGCGTCGGGGAATTTTCTGGCGCTCTTGTTTAATTGAGTTCTTTCACCATATAGAAGATGAGTTCATCGCTGACCGTAACAGTTGCGCCTGCATTGACTTCTTCATTCTGATAGATGACCCCATGGCCATCAGGTATGTAGCCTCTTCTGCAATAGATCCTTTGCGCTGCACCATAATCCTTATTGAGACCGACTCCAATACCGACTCGTTGATGGCTTCTTGCGACGTGGTTCTCTAACTGCTCCAGAAGCTCATTAGCAATTCCTTGTTTGCGATATTCGGGGAATACAAGCAGATCATTAATCTCAGGAATGTGATTGCTCTGAAAAAAAGGGTAATCTGTATCAAACATAACATGTGCGCAGCCTGCAATCGTCATATTCCAATAAGCTAATAAAGTTAATCGTGCTCCGCTACTATTTTCATTAAAACAGCCTTCGTAATATTGTTCTGTTCTCTGAACGCTATGATCAACGAAAGACTCCTTCCAATCAATCAGTTGCTGAGAGGTCACTAATCTCTTAATAATGAGACCCATGATCATACCCCCTATTGAATTTGAAGCTACTATACATTGTATCACGAGGCAGGACTCCATGATTACTTTCTGTGTGTAGTGAAGGAAGCCACCAAGAAAGCATTACGCGATCTATAGTGGCAGATTGTAACTTAGGGGTTGTTGCTATGCTGTTTGGAAGGGAGCTTCGAGGAAGGAGTTCCTTTGCCATAGTGCTCCCGGTTCTTCTGATCTTTCTTCTGTGTATCCTTTACCTTCTCCACAAATTCATGTGTGTCGCTCAATTCGTACACCTCCCATCATTCTCACTGATAATAATTATCACTCCTGGTTATACTACATAAAAGAAGGGACGAGCTGTCTTCGGGAAAAGACAGCTCGTCAGCAGTACAATTAAGCTAAAGTTGGCGAGCGCAAACGGTTAATTAAATTTTTGATTCGAATGTTTTACAATCTGTTTCTTCAGAGTGGCTTGCTTGCTTTCCTCGGTTGCTGACGACATAGATCGAGGAAGCGTTGCAGTTATTACCTGCCGCCCAATACTTGCATGAGTTTACTTCACATAACACATCTTTAGCCATATTGTTCACCCCCCCTCCTCTTATTTAGGATGGTCGGAAGGAGGCTCTTTTTATACCTGAGCGGGTGGGGGATAGCAGTTTTTTGTGGCCTTTGTCCATTATCCCCTTGACTCAGATTGAGCGAATGCAGTTATATTATGGCTGCGCAACTTGCATAGCATTAGTGCTTGTGGTGCGCTTGTAGTGCACTTGTAGTGAAGTGATAAGTATTTTTGAATTTCTGGTATGCCGTTAAAAATCACGCCGCCACTGCAGAAAGTTGAATCCGGCGCGGACATGAATGGTTGCGAGTTAACCGGGCGTATGTGATGGGAGCAGTTGTCGCACATTGTTTGAATAGAGGCTCAAAAGCTGATTCGTGTCGCAGTGTATGGTTCAAACGGTAACAAAACTCATCCAAATATACTTGAAGGTGTTTCGGGCCGATGCCGTGGTAGACGTCTTTCATCCAATTGCTTGCTCTTCTGCACCATTGTATCAATGGTTGATGGCCCCGAAGATTATAACGCTTGGTCTCGACAGTTACGTCAGATGAAGCCTCCACATGGCGCTCCACAAAATGGGCAGTGCCAGAACGAAGAATACCATTAGGCGAAAGATGCGCGGATTGAAGCTGCATCATTTTTACATGGGTTATTTCACCATGCGGACTAATGGATGCGCCGACTAGGAGAGGATGCTCCTGAGGATGGCGATTAACGGTCGGGTTGTAGGGTTTACCATAAACAGCTGCGTTCACTCGCACGATTCCAGTCAGCAATTCATGTGCAGTGGCCTGGCTCATGGCGAAACGTATTTTATGCATAATCAACCAGGCAGTTTTGTAGGTAACTTTAATAATGGAAGAGAGTTTGACTGCGTTAGTAGAGGCATCCGGCGATGCAAGAAGAAATATGGCCTGAAACCACTTATGCAGAGGTGTGCGGCTGCCCTCCATAATAGTTCCTGTGATAAGTGAAGCCTGATAGCCGCAGCCAAGGCATTCGTAAAGAGGCAATCTGCGAGTGCAAATTAAAGAGGCATTCCGATGTCCGCATCGTACGCAGCAGAATCCACTGGGCCACTTGGCCCTGTATAATACCTCAAAGCATGCCTTCTCGTTATGAAAATGATTACAAAACTCCTCAAAGTTCAGTTGTGTCATTCTCATACTCGCCCCTTCACGCATAAATCTCGTGTTACGAGAATTGATGGTTCGTTTGCCCCGCTATTAAACCAGAACCGAAAAGAACGTGTGTTCCTATTTGTATTTTACCAAACATATGTTCTCTGATCAAGCCTTCGCCCAAAAAAATTAACGTCAACCATCATTTTACAATGTTCAACTGTACGATCCCCGTTCAAGCTTCGAACCGTTCCAACAAATTAGAACGAGCGTTGTGAGACCTCCGGTGAAATGGGTGATTCTCAGGTTTGTACGAACCTCTTTGCTGAAAAGAAGTGAAAAATATGATTCTGAGCGAAAGGGATAATGGCCAAAAGAAAAAATAGCCGACATATATCCGGATACTAACAGCACCTGATTGTGTGAACGGGGAAAGAAAGTGCAAGAATTAGCAGTTTGTCATCATACATTCACACATTGTGATCGATTTTGTGATAAAATGTCTGTGCAAGATGGCGAAATATCCCCCCACACAAGTATCAGGCTTTCATCGCATGACAACAATATCAAATAGGAGAGGTACTTAATGGCAAAAAAACAAGCCAAATCGCGCAATTTAGTTATTTTTACACTTATTGTTATTGCACTGATCGTCACATTGTTCGTATTGAATCAGATGTCGAAAGAAGCGGGTAAGTATCAATCTTTTGATAATGCGCCTGAGCTCACGGGTCAACCGCTCCTTGGCAACAAGGATGCAAAGGTTACAATATACGAGTTCGGAGATTACAAGTGCCCATCCTGCAAATACTGGGGCGAGCAAATTTATCCTAAGCTTGTGAAGGATTATGTAGATACTGGTAAAGCTAATTTTTCTTTCATTAATGTGTTGTTCCACGGTGAAGAGTCGAGAATGAGCTCGCTTGCTGCGGAATCGGTGCTTGCGCAAAATCCTGAAGCTTTTTGGCCGTTCCACGAAGCTTTGTTCAGAGCCCAGCCTGATGTGGAAAGCAATTGGGTAACTGTGAACAAGATGCTGGAGGTCGCACAAACAATCCAACCAGGCATCGATATGGCTAAGCTGAAAAGCGATATTGAAACTTTAGCAACGCAACCTCAGGTTACCATTGACGAGGACCTGGTTCGCAATTTCAAAGTAAAACAAACACCAACCATCATGATTAATGATGTCATGCTGGATGATCCGTTTGACTATGACGCTATTGTTGAGCTGATAGAAGAAAAGCTGTAAGCGAACGTTCGGGAGAGGGGCAGTTTATGCGTATTCGCGAGTATACGTTGTACATGGCTTGGATCGTAGCGGTCGTCGCTACTCTGGGCAGCCTGTATTTTAGTGAAGTGTTAGAATACATACCGTGCGAATTATGCTGGTATCAACGGATTTTAATGTATCCGTTAAGTATTATTCTTGGCATTGCTGTATTCAAAGGCGACACGTCGATCAAAAAGTATGTGCTGCCTCTAAGCATTTTCGGCGGTTGTATATCGATCTTTCACTACATGGAGCAAAAAGTGCCCGGATTCTCTGCAATCAGGCCGTGCAAGTATGGCGTGCCTTGCAATGTTGACTATATCAATTGGCTCGGGTTTATTACGATTCCGTTCCTGGCGCTTATTGCATTTACGCTCATTACAATTATGATGATTCTGACCAAATCTTCGTCGTCCAAATGATTTAGCAGGTCGCAGCAACAACCATTCGCATGTTTGCGGGTGGTTGTTTTCATATTGAATTATTGGAGGGAGTACTTACAATGACAACAAATTCTAAAGAGACCGTTCATCCGTTCTATCAGCATGCGGAGCAAGCTTTTGCGCTGCTCCCGGATACGGAGACAGCGATAATGAAATTGAAAGCAGCCTTTGAAGCTGCTGATGAAGATTTTCTGGCGATTGAGCTGAAGGCGATGATTAAGCGTCTGGAAGAGATCAGACAATTGTTGTCAGAAGGCCCGCAGGGCTAGGCCATTTTGAAAAAACTTGAAACAATTTCTGTATTGGTTCGTATCAGGTGCTATATGAACAAATAGAGAGGGGAAGGTAAATGTACGAATCCATGGAACGACCTCAGCCGAGCAAGCCGCCTCAGCTCCCGCCAGGTCTGATGAAAAAGATTGTGATCGGTGTTATTGTGGCAGTAGTACTAGGAATTGGCAGCACGATGTTTTATACGGTTCAGGAACAAGAGAAAGCGGCGATCCTTACGTTTGGAAAATATACGGGTGAGAGTGAAGCAGGGCTTGGATTCAAGTGGCCTTATCCCATTCAAAGGGTCATCAAGGTTCCGGCTAATCTAACGCAACGCATCTATATCGGTTACCGTCAGGAAGGCGATACCGTTACACCTGTTGATGAAGAAGCGCTGATGATTACGGGCGATGAGAATATTGTTTCGGCGGATGCCGTCGTACAGTGGAAAATTAGCAATATTCGAGATTATCTGTACAATATTGAAGATCCGGAGACATTCCTCCGGAATTCCGCAATCTCGTCAATCCGTTCTATTATCGGTTCTTCGAAGCTTGATTACGCGATTACGGACGGTAAGACAGAGATTCAGAGCAAGGTTTATGCCAAGCTGCTGGAGCTTCATCAGAAGTATGAAACAGGCATTCATATCGTCGATATTAAATTCCAGGATATTGAACCGCCAAGCGGTCAGGTTGAGGAAGCATTCCGTGAGGTAACGAATGCCCGTGAAGAGAAGAATACGAAAATTAACAATGCAGCCAAGTATGAGAATGACCGGATACCAAAAGCGAGAGGGGAAGCACAGGCTCTGATTGAGAACGCTGAAGCACAGAAGAAATCACGTATTTTGAATGCGCAGGGCGATGTCGCCAAGTTTAATGCAATCCAATCGCAATATGCAGCGAACAAGAGTGTTACGGAGAGTCGTTTGATTCTAGAAACACTTGAGAAAATTTTGCCGAATGCCAAGCTGTTCATCTCGGAGTCTTCAGGAGAGACGGTCAAATATTTGCCGATTAATGAGCTTCTTCGGGGCGGTACTGGAGCCGCGGCAGCAGGAGCCAATAACGCCGGACAAGGAGGAGCATCCAAATGAATAAACGTCTAGTTATTATTCTGCTCTCTTCAATCGCCGCAGTTATTCTTTTATTCTCCTCGGTGTATATTGTTAAGGAGGGCGAGTACAAGGTCGTGCTCAAGTTCGGTGAAGCTGTGAGAGTCAGTGAAAGTCCGGGGCTCAAGCTCAAAATTCCCCTGATTGAATCTGTGAAATCACTGCCGAAGTATCAAATGACCTATGACAGTAATCCGACCTCGATTCTGACGAAAGACAAGAAGCCGATTATTGTGGACAACTATACGGTGTGGAGAATTGTAGATGTAGAAAAATTCCTTCAATCTGTTCAGACGGTTACATCCGGGGTGCAACGGATCGATGAAGCGGTTTATAATACGGTGCGACGCAAGCTCTCAGAGATCAACTACGATAATATTATCAGTGAAAATACGGAACGCGGTAATATTAACGATGAGATTACGAAGGATGTCGCTACTGCACTGGAGCGCGACAACTACGGAATCAAGATCATCGATGTGCGGATTAAACGAACTGATCTGCCAGAGGGGAACAAGCAGAGCGTTTACAATCGGATGATTTCTGACCGGCAATCGATTGCGGCGCGTTATCTGTCAGAGGGTGACGAGGAGTCGCGGAAAATCACCTCGAAGGCGGATCGGTCAGCTGTTGAGCTGATTGCCCAAGCGGAGGCAGATGCGAAGAAGATCATTGCTCAAGGCGAGCAGGAAGCGGCTAAAATATACAACCAGAGCTACGGCAAGGATCCGCAGTTCTACAGCTTCTATCGCACGCTGGAAAGCTATGTGACTACGATGAAGAACGAGCCGGTCATTATTATGCCGATCGAATCACCTTATGCAAAAATATTGCTCGGCAAATAATGCCGGGTGAGCGAGCCAGGATCGCCGACACCGCAGACTGCGGTGTTGGCGGTCTTTTTTTCATATTTTGGAACATTAAAATTTATTAGGAAACCAAGGGTCAGTCTGTCTGGCATGCTAGAATTAGTGACGCAGGCAAAAGCCCAATATTATAACGCTAAAAGCGTGAGGAGGAGCTAAACACAACATGTTCAGACATCTTAGTATGCTGGTTCTCATCGTCGTAATGATTGCGGCAGCAACCCCGCTAGGCCGTGCCGAAGCTGCTGCGCCACCCGCGTTGAAGCTTGGCAGCAACGGGCCGGATGTACCGGATTTGCAATACAGGCTGCAGCTGCTCGGCCATTACCACGCCTCAACGATCACGACTTATTATGGTGCAGCAACCCGTAATGCTGTATCGCGTTTTCAGAAGGTCTATGGCCTTCCTGCTGACGGTATCGCGGGTTCCCGAACATGGGCCGCTTTGAAAAAGGTTTCGGTCAGCAAGCCGGAGCTCTCCAAGCTTGCAAGGGTTGTCTATTCGGAAGCCCGGGGTGAACCGTACAAAGGTCAAGTGGCTGTAGGTGCTGTTGTTATGAACAGGCTGCAATCCCCGTTATTCCCGCACACATTGACCGAAGTTATTATGGAGCCCTATGCCTTCACCGCCGTAATGGACGGACAATATTGGCTTCTTCCTGATGCTACGGCTTTCCAGGCCGCCAAGGATGCCGTTAAAGGCTGGGATCCCACTGGTCATGCATTGTTCTATTACAACCCGGATACTGCCACCTCGCAGTGGATCAGAACCCGTGAGATTATTCTGAGGATCGGCAGCCACGTGTTCACTAAATAAGCGGTGCCGTCACATAATTAGACATTTGCATCGAAGAAACACAGCAAAGGCTTGTTCTCTCGCGGAAGAGGACAAGCCTTTGCTTTTTATCTGTTACTAACTTCGCTCACGGATTACATAATCAGGGTAGTCGGTAATAATGCCTTCGACATTCAGTTTCAGGAGAGGACGTACTTGCGCCGCATCGCGTACGGTCCATGTCATGATCCCCATTCCGTGAGCATGAATGCGCTGAACGACATCTTCATTTACGAACAGGAGATTCGGATTGATATAATCCGCATATGCGCTGAATTCAGCCAGCATCTCCTCCGTTAAGTGATAGGAGCCTGCTGTCAGAACACCAATGGGTACTTCGGGGAGCAGGCTGTGGAACTTTTTCAAAGATTGGAAGTCAAAGGATTGTACAATAATTTTTTGATCATTCGACTGATGCAGGCCGCGAACCCGAAGTGCTTGAGCTATTTTCTCCTCGATGCCTGGATAGAGATGGGGCGATTTGATCTCGATTAGAATGCCGATTCGATTATGATAGCGATCAAGGGCTTCATCTAAGGAGGGGATAGGCTCACCTGCAAACGCAGGAGAGAAGAAGCTCCCGGCATCTAAAGTTTTGAGCTCATCATAGGTCATGCTGCCCACCAAGCCGGTTCCGTTCGTGGTACGGTTAACGGTCGTATCATGTATGAGCATGAGACGGCCATCCCTGCTCAGCTGCACATCAAGCTCAATATAATCGGCATCGAGCTCCAGTGCCTTCTCAAAAGCGGCCATCGTATTCTCGGGAGCATAACCGGATGCGCCGCGGTGCGCAATCGTGAGCACCTTTGCCGATTGCTGTCCGGCAGCTCCCGCAACTGCAGCAGAGGCGCCTTCATCAAGGCCTGCTGCCAGCAGCAATCCAATTGCTATATGGCATATAAGGTGCATCTCTCTAATCTCTCCTCTACATAGCAACACTGGATAGACATTCAATATCTTCATTCAACTGGAGGGATGTGTATGTATTATGAAGCGGGTTTTCATTTCCTATCCAATTCGGAGCCTGGAAGCTGGCATGAGTCCCGTCATTGATCATCATTTCTCGTGGAAAGCACAAGAGAGGCTGTCCCCCGTCATTAGGAATGACATGGGGGACAGCCTCTATAAGATATTGATTGATGATAAGATTAGGTTGCTCTTGCGGTCAGAGTCTGATAAAATCAAACTTGGACTCAAAAGAGTAAGTTTCCGAAAAATAGTATTATCCAAAATAATTATAGCACGATGTCCTTGGCCGTGTCAATCGTTATTTGGATAGGATTGTTTGATCGATAGTGCTGGAAAGGATGGTTGTCATGAATCAAACCAATCAGGATTGGGCGCTTGAGCAGAAGCGAGTGGATGAGGTTGTAGCCGAAATCAATAGACGAATTGCTCTGCTGGAGCAGGAGACATTAGATACGAAATCCGAAATGGTCGATATACGTAAAAATTTCTGGGATGATGTTACTGTCAATTTCGAAGATGCGACAGAAATGGCGGAAACGTATGCGAGTATGAAGCAGCAGGCTGAGCTCTTGTCGGAGCGGGAGCGGACACACCGCCAAGCCGCGCTTCAGCTGCGCACGTTGAATAAGCTTCAGCTCTCGCCTTATTTTGGCCGGATCGATTATAAGGAGGAAGGGGAGCAGGCAGCGGATGCCATCTATCTCGGCATTGCATCACTGCGGGATGGCAGTGACGAGAACTATTTGATCTATGATTGGCGCGCTCCGGTCTCCAGTCTTTATTATGACTATCCGCCCGGTCCAGCCCGATATGAAACTCCGATGGGGATGATTGAAGGGGAACTGCAGCTCAAACGGCAATATATGATCCGTGATGGCGCGATCGTCAGCCTGTTCGACACAGGTGTGACGATTGGCGATGAGCTGCTTCAGGAGGTGTTGGGCAAACAATCCGACGCCCAGATGAAGAGTATTGTCGCGACGATTCAACGGGAGCAGAATCGTATTATCCGCAATGAGCGCAGCCGGCTGCTCGTTGTTCAGGGGGCGGCCGGGAGCGGTAAAACATCGGCAGCGCTTCAACGTGTCGCTTATCTGCTCTACCGCTATCGAGGCACTCTAACTGCCGATCAAGTGGTATTATTCTCGCCGAATCCGATGTTCAACAGCTATGTTGCCACCGTGCTGCCTGAGCTGGGCGAGGACAATATGCAGCAGACGACCTTCCAGGACTATCTTGTCTATCGAATTGGCAAAGCGTTCAAGCTGGAAGGGCCGTATGAACAGCTTGAATATGCGCTCACTGCGGGGGACGATCCGGAATACGCAGCGAGAATGGGAGGCATTCGTTACAAGGCATCGATGAGTTACGCCGCGCTTATTGAACGTTATCTGGTTCACTTAAGCACGCAGGGTCTCGTATTCCGAAGTCTGGTGTTCCGCGGAGAGCCGATGGTAGATGCTGAAGCGCTGGCAGCGTATTTCTATACGCTGGATCATGCCATACCGATTCCGAACCGGCTGCGCCTGGTGGCAGATTGGCTGCTGGAGCAGCTGAAGGAGCGCGAGCAGGCGGCATGCAGCGAGGCTTGGGTGGAGAACGAGATCGAGCTGCTGGACAAGGAAACCTATCTGAAGGCGTTCCAGAGCCTGAAGCGGCAAAAGGGCTTCTCAGGCAAATCATTCGACGATTATGAGCGCGAGCAGATGCTTCTGGCGAAATATGTAGTGAAAGAGAGGTTCAAGCCTCTCCGTTCACGGATCAAGAAGCTCGGATTTATCGATCTGAAATCGATCTATCGCCAGCTCTTTGCCGAGCCCGCATTTGCCCGTGCAATTGCCGATGAATCGTGCAGTCTCCCCCAGAATTGGCCGGATATTTGCACCGCGACACGGGGACGGCTGGATTGCGGGGATATGGCCTATGAGGATGCGACGCCGTTCCTGTATCTGGTTGAACGAATACGCGGATTCCAGACGAATACGTCGGTTCGGCATCTGATCATCGACGAAGCGCAGGACTATACGGCTTTTCAGTTCGCCTTCTTGAAGCGGATGTTTCCTCGGAGCAAGGTGACAGCGCTTGGCGATCTGAATCAGTCTATTAATGCGCACACATCCGGAGGGAGCGGAGGGTTCGCAGCCTTGAAGGAGCTGTATGAGCAGGAGGAGACGGAGACGATTGTGCTGACGCGGAGCTACCGCTCTACAAGGCAGATTGTTGAATTTACGAGCCGGTTCATCGATGACGGGAATGCCATCGAGCCATTTAATCGCGATGGCATCAAACCGACGCTCACAGCGGCTTCAGGTGAAGCGGAGCTGCATCGGTTGGTTGGAGAGCGGATTGAAGAGCTGTTGTCCGCAGGGCATGGAACCATCGCGGTCATCTGCAAAACAATTGCTGAGAGCCGTATTGCTTATGAAGCGTTAAAGGGAGCTGTTCCGCCGATCCGGCTGCTGGAGCAGGAGACCTCGTCCTTCGAGCCTGGTGTCGTTGTCATTCCCTCTTACCTGTCGAAAGGGGTCGAATTCGACGCCGTTATTGTCTATGATGGCTCATCCAGGCAATACAGCCGCGAGAGTGAACGGAGATTATTCTACACCGTATGTACTCGGGCCATGCATGAGCTCCATCTCTACAAGGCAGCGGGAGAGTGGAGTCCGTTCATAACGGACGAGGCGAAGCAGCTATGCCTGCTTGAGAGCGGCGAAGCGGGATAAAGGGGATGCAAAAAGAGACGCGTTCAGCACGAATTGTGCCGGGGCGTCTCTTTTTGCATCCATCCTGCTGCGGCAAGCGCTGCACGAATGTAATTAGCGGTCTTCCGCTGTGGATGTGAAGGTGGTGCGGTTCTTGCCTGCTCGCTTGGAGGCATACAAGGCCGCGTCTGCAAGACGCATGGTCGCAATGGGATCTTCTCCGTCAGTTGGCCATACGGAGCCGCCTACGCTGCAGCCAATTTGAATCTCTTGGCCTTCGATGACGAAGGGCTCGTTCAGATGCCGGATAATTTCATCTGCAATGCGGAGTCCTTCTTGGACGGCCTGC
Organism: Paenibacillus oenotherae; assembly: GCF_019443105.1. GTDB lineage: Bacteria > Bacillota > Bacilli > Paenibacillales > Paenibacillaceae > Paenibacillus_Z > Paenibacillus_Z oenotherae. Next base: position 50,075 of record NZ_JAHZIJ010000001.1, on the reverse strand, counting down.
TCGCGGGAGGTATGCAGAATCGCGACAAACTCATCGCCGCCGAGTCTGGATACGATTTCGCCGTCGCGCACGCAGGACAGAAGGCGGGCGGCCACCAGTTGAAGCAGTTGGTCGCCTGCGGCATGTCCCAGCGAATCGTTAATGTTCTTGAAGCCGTCCAGATCCAGATAAAGAAAGGTCAGCGCTGTCGCATTCTGCCCGGCTTTATGAATGGCTCTATCCAAATAGGAGTCCAGTGCGATCCGGTTCGGAAGCCCGGTCAGCTTATCGTGGTGGGCCAAGCTCTCCATTGCGCCGAGCGCATTCTCGGTTCGTGTCAAGTTATCGACCAGGCTGCGAAGGGAGGAGGATAAAATTTCGATATCCTTATAGCTCCGCTGATAAGGGATTTCGACCTGCTCGCCGCTGCGGAGACGATCTGCAGCGACTGCAATCCGCTTGAGCGGCTTGGCAACAATACCGGCGATGAACCAGCCGATCATTGCGAACAGGAGGGCGGCGAGGCAGCCTATCGTTAAAATCGACATTTGGAGCTCACCGACAGATTCGAACGCGACATCGACTGGCTGGCGAACGACTACAGTCCATCCCAAGCCTAAGTAATTCAAATAACCGTCTCCATAGGCGTAACCTGTCAAATAAGTGCGGCCATCGGGCCATTGCTCTGTCATCCAATGATTGTTGCCGGCCTGGGCTTCACGAATGCTTGCCAGCTCAAGAGGCTGTCCGACCATAGCTTTGGGGCCAAGCAGGACGACATTGTCCTGCTTGCTGACGATCAGAATTTGAAGCTCCTCCATCCGTTCCTGAATTGGCTTCATAATGGAGTTCTCCACTTGGCGCGACCATTCCCAGCTGAGGTGCGCGGCCAGGACACCGACAAGCTCTCCCTCGGCATTATGGACAGGTGTGCTGATATCAACGAACTGCAGCGGTTCGCCGGTAGGATTCGGAAGCAGCTTGGCGAGCAGAACGGCATCGTGAACATCGCCGATAAACTGGCTTGCCAGCGCGTTTTTATAGACCGGACGGGCGGAGATATCTTTGCCGACCAGTATATCGCCGGTCGAAGCGACGATGGTTCCTTGCGGATCCAAGAATCCGACCCAGGTGAAGGAGGGGAAGTTCAGTTTGAGATCCTCCAAATATTCATGCACCCGGCGCGGATCAGTAGGTTTGCGCAAAATATCGCTCTTGCTTATAACTTCAATTTCGCCGGCGCGAGACCACATGAAATGATCCAGATTTTCAGCCATTTGATAGGAGATTTCGGATAAGGTGTTGCCGATTTTCTCTTCGAGCTCGTTGGTTGACCGGCTGCTTGTCGTTATGCTGAGCAGTGTCGACATAAGGATGATAAGGACGGCGAATACAAGGGAAAGACTAGTGCGCAAGCTTGGTAAAAACACGAATATATCCTCCTCCAGACAACCGTCCCGGCAAAAATGGGCCGTATGGTTTGAATTGGGTTTTATCCGATAATTATAGCGTATATGAAGGAAGAGAGGGGGGGATTTTGTTGAAAATTGTCGGTTTAATTGGAATAATATCTTTTTCGCGAAGGAGCCAGGAAAAGCGGTTGACAAATGTTTTGTTGACATATTAGGATGTAAATGTAATTGATTGTAATTGTATGCGTTATCAAAACAGAGGGCCCTGCTTTTTATACCGGACCTAGGCTATAAAAACAACCCCGCTTCTTTTGTTGAGGAAGCGGGGTTGCTTGCATCTTCTAACCGGTAAGCGAATGGCTGATCACGACTAAAGGGAGGTGAGGAACACATTCATACAACGCTTGATGCGTAATGATCCTGCTTGATAAGGAGGCGGAGCGTGAGCTTGAGGAATGAATCCAAGATCATCATCGTATCGAATTTTCATGCAAACAAATTAAACAATGACAGGAGGCTATTTATATACTTGCCGCGAGGCTATGAACAAAATGAGCACAAAAGATACCAGGTTCTGTACATGCATGCTGGCCAGCGGGCATTCGACCCCGTACAACCAGGCACTGAATCATGGAACATCCATAAGGCCGCTGACAGATTGATAGCTGACGGACTGATGGAAGAGATAATTATCGTCGCAATCGCGCATGTCAGGCCAACAGAATCCAATGAGTTCTACCACTTTACCGCGCCCAATGAAGAGCTGGCGCATATAAAATGCTCGGGACTGGATTATGAGGATTTTATTATCCACGATCTGAAGCCGTATATTGACGAGCGCTTCCGCACGTTGACGGAGCCTCGGCATACCGCGCTATTGGGCTCGTCTGCGGGCGCCCTTTCGACGTACAATATCGGCTTTCGCAATCCGCATATTTTCGGCAAGCTGATGATGCTCTCGCCTTATTTTGTCAAAGCGCGTCTCGATGAGCAGTCCGATTCCGGCCTGTTTGAAGAAACGATCTATGACATGTATGAGGGCAAGCCTGCGTTGAAAATATGGATGGATATCGGAGATGCGGAGGGGCTGTTCCTGCCCCGTCATGTTAGAGGGACCGTTGATGAACTGATCGGCAGGGGATACCGTTATGGTGATGAAATCGGTTACTTGCTGCAGCCGGAGGCCGCACATCAAGAACGTGATTGGGGAGAGCGGGTACATATTCCTCTGCTCTATATGTTCGGCACAATCGGCAAGCCCGTCGCACTGGAATTAATCGCCAGAGATGATGTCGGTCTCCAGGGAATGAGCGTGTCTATCAATGCGCTGGTTCATTACGACAGCGGTTTTGTGATGAGCGAGCTTGAGGGGACTTACATTGTCGAGCATCCTGATGTGCTGGAGGTAACCGGCGACGGGGTCATTATTCCGAAGGCCGAAGGCGTTACGAATGTGACCCTGATCGCTCACGGCCTGCAGGCAAGCCGGCAATTTACTGTAATCAAGGAACTGTCCCATTTGGTATGCGTGCGCATGAGTGTGAAGGTGCCGTCTTCTACCCCCGATCGTTCGGCTATATACGGCGGTATGGGCATGAAGCTGGAGACAACCGGCAATCTGGTGTTCGAGGGACAATTCATGGTTCCGCGCGACAGCGGCTATCAGTTCCGGTTCACGCGGGGCTTCCGGATGTTCGAGGTGGATGCGGAGGGCAATCCAATCAGGAACCGCTGCTTCAGAGCGGATAAAGACGTTGAGCTCCATTATGAGGTGGAGCAGTGGGAAGGGCTTGGCAAGAGCGGTCCGGAGAGGAAGGATTATGCAGATACCACATTTTGATCCTGTTCTCCAGCTCCCTTATTATTATCCGTGCAATTTTCCATTCATTCATGAGGCGATGAAGCGGAAGGGCTCGGAGAGCCGCTTCAGCCTTCTCGCTAACGCAAGAATGTATGGTCTGCCCGCTATTTCTGATACGGGGAATTTGCGCTGGTATTTCTCCAAGCTTGGCTATAAGGAAGCGATATGGTCAACGACGGAAAGAAAGGGATTGCCTGACTTTGAGCAGGGTCTGAAAGAGATCAGAGCGCGCATAAGCGAGGGCGAGCTGTTCCTGGCTACGGGAACCAGCTATTTCCTTCCTTATTGCGACGATTATATGAATCCCAGATACATTGAGAAACATACGGAGCCCGGTTCGCGCTTGTACCTGGTCGATCACTGGATAGGCGTGCACGGCATTTATGATGATCACCTGCTCGTCTATGATCCCGTGCCCGCGCAATTTTCCGGGCCTGTCGGCAGGGAGGATTTCCACGGGTTCTGGAAAGGCAATGTAAGCATTCCCGAGCTTGCCGAAGCAGGCCGCAGGGAAGAGCTGCTCAAGTACTGCACGCTGGAAGTTGAGATGGAGGAACGGCTGACGCCGGGGACGCTCAAGGATGCTATGCGGAGTACGCTGGCGACGAGCGCACACGAATTTCTGTCCGGCAGAGAAGTGAGCGAAGGCGAGCGAACCTTTTATTTTGGCCATGCTGCATCTGTCCGGATCAAGATGAATCTGCAGTTGGCGATGACGGATGCTGAGAAGCTGCAAAGCGTTGCCGTACAGGTTTTCGACATGCGGTGGAGCCGCTATTTTCTCCGTGATCTGCTGCAGGATATGGCAGAGGTGTGCGGCCCGGAATATGCGAGTATCCATATCGAATTCGGTGAAATCATCAAGGAGTGGGAGCAAGCGCATAAGCTGTTCCGGTTCAGAGCGGATAAGAGCGTCATGAATGCGGAGCAGCTGCGGCTGCTGGATGCCTTTGTCAATGAACTCATCAAGAGGGAGTACCGGTTCTACGAACGGGTCGCTGCTCTTCTGCAGGGCGTGCCGCTGCTCGGCAAACGTTCGGCCGCTGACGGGTCGCCTCTGCCTCTGCCGGATGAAGACATGCTATTGCGCATTATTTTGGAGGGCTGCGCGGAAATCAATGCGACCCGTCATGCCAAAATCCCGGTAGAGCTCGGCCTTCAGGCACCTCTATACGGTCGTGATGGGAATCTGGACTCGCTCGGTCTCATCTCGCTGCTCGCAATCATTGAACAGGATATTCTGGATGGGATGGGCGTTGAGCTGCTTTTGGCCGAAGAGAACGCGCTGTCCGATCGCAGCAGTCCGTTTCGCACGATTGAGAGTTTGATTGATTATATTAGGGACAAGCTGCCTAAAGTGCTAACCGCCGTGTAAATGCATGGACTTTCTTCAGAAGAGAGGGGCTGCGGATGTTCCATCATTTCTTACTGGAACGTTTCGAACAGTTTCGAGACAGGGCTGCTGTTGTATGGCGCGGCGATGAGTATTCATACGACTGGCTGCTCGCCGCCATCCGCGCTCGCATCGAGCAGCTGAACGCCAGCGGAGGCGCTGCAGGCCGCATCGTCTCCCTGGAAGGGGACTACTCTCCCTTTACTCTAGCAACGTTATTTGCCCTCTTTGAACTGCGTTCCATTGTTGTCCCTGTGGACAGCAGCCTGGTCGAAGCTCAGAAAATAAAGTATTTGCAGACAGCCGGAGCCGGGATGAGGATTATTGAAGGGCCCGAAGGCATGAAGATTCTGCCGGTCGCTGCAAGGACTGGGCGGGGGACCTGCGAGGACGAGTCGTCGGCCCCTGAACGGAGCCCGTGGATTGCCCGTTTGCAGGAGGAGAAGGCGCCGGGATTAATTATCTTTACTTCGGGCTCGACCGGGACAAGCAAGGCGGCGGTTCATCATGCCGGCATGCTGCTGGAGAAATACCGCCTGGTGGGACGCGCGAAACGAACGATACCGTTCATGATGTTCGACCATATCGGCGGGATCAACACGATGCTGCAGACGGTATCGGGCGGAGGCTGTCTGCTTATTGTTGCGGATCGGTCGCCTGCGGAGATCTGCCGGATGATCGAGGCCTATAAAGTAGAGGCGCTGCCCGTTTCGCCGACCTTTATGAACCTGCTGCTGATCAGCGAGGCTTACAAGGATTACGATCTTAGCAGTCTGGAAGTTGTCTCTTACGGCTCCGAGGTCATGCCCCAAAGCACGCTTGCCGCATGGAACAGTCAGTTCCCGCACGTACGTGCGGTACAAGCCTACGGCATGTCCGAGCTGGGCGTTCTTCATACCAAATCGAAGGACTCGAATTCTCTCCTGTTTGCATTGAAGGGCGCGGGGGTCGAGTATCGCATTGTGGACGGCATGCTTGAGGTCAAAGCGCCGACAGCTATGCTGGGCTATCTGAATGCGCCGCATCCGTTCACAGAGGACGGCTGGCTGCGGACCGGGGATATGGCCAGAACGGAAGGGGAATTCATCCAAATTCTAGGGCGCAAATCCGATATTATCAACGTTGGCGGGGAGAAGGTATTCCCGGCCGAGGTGGAGAGCGTGCTGCAGCTGCTGAGCAATATCGAGGAGGTAGCCGTCAGCTCCGCGCCGAGCGGAATTACCGGCCAGATGGTGAAGGCGACGATCAGGCTGAAGCAGGAAGAAAGTCTGAAGCAGCTGCGCAGCCGCATCTGGGAATTCTGCAAGGACAAGCTGCCTCCATACAAGATTCCGCAAAAAATCGAAGTTACTTCTCAGTCTCTTACTAGCGATCGTTTGAAAAAAATCAGGTCGGTACAGAGTGCCAAATACTAATATGAGGTGATGAGAATGCAAGCGATGATTAGCCAATATGCCAAGGAATTAGAGCAATTTCACAAGGATGGATACATTGTGTTCCGCAATGCGCTGAACGCTGAGCAGGTAGCTGCTGTTAAGAACGGGATTCAGGAGGCTTTCGAAGGCAAGCATGAGAAGGTCATGCTGCAGGGGCCTATGTTCGAGCGGGGCGAAGTGTTCGAGTCATTGGTGGATCATCCGGCCGTTATCGATTTTGTTGAAGAGATTCTCGGAACGGATTGTCAATTAAGCAGCATGAATGGCATGCGTACTTCGAGCAACAATGCGGTCAGCAAATGGCATGTGGACGAGGCGCTCTTCTTCCCGCTGCCCGATGGCATCGAGATTGATCCCCGCATCCAAATGCCGGTCTATCTCGTTAATGCGCTCTACTATCTGGATGATATTACGGAAGAAATGGGCCCGACACAGGTCGTTCCCGGCTCGCACCGTGCAGGCAAGCATCTCGGATTCACAGAAGAGATCGAGCCCTACAAGGGCGTTGAGCCCATCTCTGTATTGGCAAAGGCTGGCGACTGCCTCGTGTTCAACAGCCAAGTGTGGCACAGAGGCGCTCCCAACACGAGCAACGCATCCAGATACGTTCAGCAGATCATTTACCGCAAAAAATTCATTGTGCCGCATCTGAGCCATGACAACAATGCGGTGTACAAGGCGCCTCAAGAGGTGCTGGATCGGGCGACTGCCAGAAGGAAAAGATTGCTCGGCTTCAACGAAACTATTTTTTAGTTGTTAGAGCAAGGGGGCTGTCCAAAAGCTGTCTGCTGATTGTTGCCCGGCCTCTGTTGCATGGACTCGATAAAACCTTCGGTCCCACAATTTTTGTGGGTTCCGGAGGTTTTTTTGGGCTTGAGGGTGCTCTATGGGAGCTCAATCAGGGGAGGCGGGCAGCAAGCCTGCATAAGCGCAGCCATTTCGGTTAAAAGAGGTGCCAGGAGGCAGGAAGCCTGCGATGATCGGGCTGCCCAGAAAGTCAGTTGGAGCGCTTCCGTTAGCTAAGCTTCTAAGCGTATGAGAGTGAGTGACGGCAACACATTCGGTTGGTGGTGAGAGGGAAGCCTGCGAAAGTGCAGGAATTTCAGCTAAAAGTAGCCATTATAGGCAGAATGCCTGCGATTGCGCAGGAATATATGGCCGATCGGTCCAATAGAGGGAAAACATGGCGAAAAGCCTGCGCTTTGGCAGGCATTGGGTCTTTATCAAACAGAAAGGATAAAAAGCCAGCCTATTCGCAGGCTTTTGAGAAAGTCCGGCGGACTTTCCGTCAACTGACCTCTAACGTGCAAGAGTGACTGACTACCGAACATCCGGTCGGTAGATTTCACTCTTTTCATTCTCCCATTTTGTATGATTCAGTGAAAACAATGACTTTCTGGGCAGCCTGGATGATGCAGGAATATCGGCGCGGAATAGGCTGCTAGCGGGCCGGAACGCGAAAAAACCTGCTTTTACGCAGGAATGCTCGCCGCCGAATCATGCTGGCTGATTAAAGCCAGCTGATTACGGAATCGCCCTTAGGGCGCAGAAATGAATCAGTTGAACGTCCGCAGCGCTCTCTGGAATAGCAGGATCAGCACGCTGATAAGCAGCAGCGCGATGCCGAATCCGGTCAAAGGAATGTCCGGTCCCTTCAGATCAGCGAGAAAGGAAGCGGCTACGATCCCGACCGGAGGAAGTACGCTGGATAAGGAGCCCAGGGTGGAGAATACTCTGCCCTGCAGCTCAGGGCTGACCTTCACGCGCAGAATGATGCTGGAGAGCATGGTACAGAAAGAAAATAAGAACCCCATTAGCAGAATAAGCGGAATAGCCGGCCATGCAGAGGTCAGGAGAGACAATGTGATCAGTACCGGACTCATCGCGATCAGGCTGCCGCAGATCAATAGGCCGCGCCGTTTCATTCGTGTATCGATCAGCAGAATAACCCCGGCTCCGATAATATATCCGGTCGGAATACAGGCCTCGATCAAGCCGAACTGCATCGGATTCGCAGACCACTGCTTGACGGCCATTACCTGAATAAGCATCAGGCTGGAGACGAAGAACATGTTCACGACAGGCGCGAGAAAGACCAGACTGCGGATGAAGGAATCCTTCCAAATATACTGAAGCCCTGATTTCATATCCTGCCAAAAGGATTGCTTTTCTTTTTGCTCGGTGGAATGCGAGCTTGGGAAACGGGTGCACGCGAGCACCAGAAGAGCAGACAGAAAAAAAGCACAGGCATCTACGATGATGGCTACGGACCCTCCGAACATGGCGACGAAAGCGCCTCCGAGAGCAAGACCCGAGATCCGGGCCGTATTATCGCTAATATTGATGAAGCCCACCGCCTTCTGCACTTTGGACACACCGACTATATTAACGATGGAGGCATGCAGGGCAGGGGATTGGAACAGGCCGCCAATCGAGACCAGCGCGGTCAGGGCGAAGACGATCGCAATAGGAACATCCGGTATCGCGATGCACAGCGCGACGCCAAGCACGAGCACGCCCCTGATGGAATCTGCCATCCACATCAATTTTCTCCGGTCCATCCGGTCTACGACAGTTCCTGCCATCGTGCCGAAGGCCAGTTGGGTGAAGATGTAGATCAACAGAATAGCCGACATGTAGCGGGCGCTGCCGGTCGTTTGCAGAATCCACAAGCTGAGCGCGACGCTGTGAAAGCAATTGCCAAAGGTGGAGAGGGTGTAGCCGGAAAGCACGAGCACAAAGTTGCGGTTGCGCCAAAGACCTTTATTATCTTGCGGCAGGGGAAGAGCAGCTTCTTGCGTTGGAATGAACAATCGATAACGCCTCCTAGCTTAAACGTTTAAGTTATTTTATTTTATCACAATTTATATGCAGCGTTAATGTTTTTGTTGAAATGGATTATTTATCCTCTGTATTGAGAACATACATTCGGCATATAATAGGATCATACGTTCGTATTCGGAGGTGTCGCATGTTACTTACAGAGGCTTTTATTCGCATCATTGGCGTTATGCGCATGAACCGGAGCGGTGTTCCGGCTGCCGGATCGGCGGTGTGCCGGTATGCCGGATGAGCGCGTTATTATGTTGGTGGATTGCCAGTCGTTCTATGCCAGTGTGGAGAAAGCGGCCCATCCGGAATTGTACGACAAGCCTGTCGTGGTGGCAGGCGATCCGTTGCGGCGCAGCGGCATCATTCTGGCAGCATGTCCCATTGCGAAGAGGCGCGGCATCCAGACAGCCGAGACGCTTGGGCAAGCGCTTGCCAAGGAGCCCGAACTTGTCGTCATTCGGCCGCGCATGCAAACATACATTGACGTATCTATGTTGATCACGGGAACCTTCGAGCACTTTACAGATCTTGTGGAGCCGTTCAGCATCGACGAGCAGTTTCTCGATGTAACGGATTCGGCCGCGCTGTTCGGATCTCCCGATGAGATTGCCCGCCAAATCCAGCTGCGGGTTCTAGCGCAGACGGGCGTGTGGTCGCGGGTAGGCATCAGTTCCACAAAAATTCTGGCCAAGATGGCATGCGATCTGTTCGCGAAAAAGAGTGAAACCGGCATCTTCACATTGCGGAAGCAGGATATCGGGGCGGTGTTATGGCCGCGCGGCATCAGCGATCTGTTCGGAGTGGCCGGTCGAATGACGGCGCACTTCAACTACATGGGCATGGGGACAATCGGTGATCTGGCATGCACGCCTTTGCCGGAGCTGCAGCGGAGAATGCGCATCCGCTTCGGCAAGAACAGCGATATTAATGCCGAGGTTTATTGGCGCACGGCGAACGGTCTGGATGATTCGCCTGTTACGCCAGGCACGCATGATCTGCAGCAGTCAGTGGGGCATGGGATGACTTTGCCGCGCGATTACGGCAGCAGGGAGGAGATTGATACTGTACTGCTGGAGCTTAGCGACGAGGTGTGCCGACGCTGCCGCTTGAAGGGGTATATGGGCAGCGTTGTCGTCGCGGGCGCGCAGGGCGCGGATTTTGATCGGCCGACCGGCTTTTGCCGCCAGATGAAGCTTGCTGACCCGACGAACATCGGGGTTGAGGTCTATGAGGCGGTCAAGACGCTGTTTTACCGGCATTGGGATGGTCTGCCTGTCCGCAAGCTCGCGGTAACTTTGACATCGCTCACAGCCGATGGCGAGTATCAGCTGACGATTGGAGAACGGGAGAAGCTGCGTGATTTGGACCGGGCGGTTGACAGGATCAAGCAGAGGTACGGCACGGCGTCCATATTGCGGGCGTCTTCTTTGACAGAAGCGGGGCAAGCGCGTGAGCGCGCGGTCAAAATCGGAGGTCACTATAGATGAGCAAAAAATTGAAAGGGAATGGGCTGTGGGAATCGAGCCGGATGATGCTGCCTGAGCATCGGGAGCAATTAATCAAGCACCGCCAAGGAGAAGGGGAGTCCTCCCCGCGCAAAAACATACCCACAGCAGAGGAAATAAACCTCGTCCGCGAGTATGCGCTGCTGCCCCTGCTGCTGTCGATTGTGGAGAGCAATCTGAGAACCATCGAGAACACAACCTATTCGCTGCGGAAGCTGTATGTGCTTGCGGCGCAGGCGCTTCTCGAATTGATCCATGCCGATCTTGTACGTGTCCGCAAGACATTGCGGGAGCGAAATATTAAGGTGTACGAAGAGGAACGCATCGACAACACGATACAGTTCCGTTTCAACTGCCGGGGCTATGAGGACAAATTCACGATGGTTCGTGATTTTGTCCGCGCGGAAGCGAACGTGCGCATTGCCAGATATATAACGGCGTTGTTCCGCAAATAGCTCCGGCTGCCGTTGAGTTGGAGCGAAACGGATTACTTCTGTGACGGCCTTGCCCCGATAATCCGGGCGACCGGGAATGCGTTTCTGATTGGCAGAAGAATCGCCGTCGCAATGGCCGCCTTAATGGCGTCTCCCGCCAGGTAAGGATAGCAGCCGAGGGCCAGCGCCTTCTGCCAGGTCAAGTTAGCGGCATGGGCAAGCCAAGGCACCCCGGACACGTACAGGAGCAGCGAGCCGAACAGCTCCATCGCCAGCCAGATCAGCACAATGCTGAGGGGCGAGCGTCCTTTGATTCGCTGAACGATGAGGCCGATGAGCAGCGCAGCGAAGGGATAGGCCCAGACGAAGCCGCCTGTAGGTCCCAGCAGCAGGGCTGCTCCGCCGCTGCCGTGCAGCATGGGAATGCCGAGCGCAGCAAGCACAACGACCAGCGAGATGCTGATGAAGCCGTAGAGGGGGCCGAGAATGGCGCCTGCCAGCATGACGACCAGATTCTCGATCGTAATTGGAACCGGCGAGAAGCCCAGATGGATATTCACATAACTGGATGCCACCAGCAGGGCGGCAAAGAGTGCGCTAAACACAAGGCCTCTCATAGATAAATCAGTTTTCATTGCAGGATCTCCTTTATTTTGTTAACCTAATATGAACATTTGCATTGTAGCATGACCGATTTTTGTTGGAAAGAGCTAATATATAATGAAAAATAAAACAGAAGCTTTGGCCGTGGCATTGCGGGGCGTTTCCTATGCGATAGACGCGGAGGGCGGAACCAGGACGCTGCTGCATGAAATGAATATGTCCATTCCCCAGGGACAATGGCTGGCGGTTGTCGGCTCGAACGGCAGCGGGAAAAGCACGCTCGCCAAGCTTATGGCGAAGCTTTATTCGGCGACGACCGGAATGGTTGTCCACGGCGATGCTGCAGCTGGCGGCTGCAGACCCTATGTCGGCATTATCTTCCAGAATCCGGACGTGGGGATGATCGGCGAAACCGTGTACGAGGATGTGCGGTTCGGACTCGACAACTACGGATTCCGGCCTGAGGAAGCGGGGCGGCTCGCGATGGATGCACTGGAGAGGGTGGGGCTTGCCCCTCTGGCGGATATGCCGGCCGCCCAATTGTCCGGAGGCCAGAAGCAGCTGCTGCAGGCGGCGGGATGTCTGGCGGTGCAGCCGGAGGTGCTGATCTTCGACGAGGCTACGTCCATGCTGGATCTCATGTCACGCCAGCATCTGCTCCATGCTGCCCGGAAGCTGCATGGAGCTGGCACAACGGTCATCTGGATTACACAGCTGCTGGATGAAGTGGCGGCAAGTGACCGGGTCGTCGCGCTGCAGGCGGGCGAAATGGTGTTCGATGGTTCGAAGGAGGCCTTCCTGTATCCGCAGAATGGGGAAGAAGCCTCTGTCTGCGAGTCGCTGGGCTTCATGCCGCCCTTTGTCGTACAGGTTGCGCGGAAGCTGATGGAACGGGGCATGCAGCTGCATCCGCTTCCGACCTCTGTCGAGGAGCTTGGAAGGGCAGTGGGCCAATGGCGGTGAGAGCATCGATGATGATGGCAGAGCCCGGTGCCGGATCGGGCAACCGTGCGGAGGAGACAGGCATAACCTTGGAGCATGTATCGGTTTGCGCCGGGGACAAGGGGCGGGGGCAGCGGGCGGAGCCCTTGCTGCAAGATATTCACTGCCATATAGCAGCTGGCAGCATTACGCTCATTGCAGGGGCTGCCGGCTCAGGGAAGACGACGCTGCTGCAAACAATCGCCGGGCTGACACCGCTGAGCCGCGGAGCAGTCCGGTATGGCGCGGATTCCTTATGGATGGAGGGCGGTCGTCTGCATCCGCTTCATGCCTCCATCGGGATCGTATTCCAATATCCGGAGCGGCAGCTGTTCGCCGAGAGCATAGAGAAGGAATTTCGTTACTCCCTTCGCCCTTATCGGCTGTCCAAGACGGTTCAAGGGGAGCGAATTCAGCGTGCTTTGGCGCGAATGGGACTGCCTGAGGGAATTCTCAAGGAATCCTTCCTTACCTTGTCCGAAGGGCAGAAGAGAAAGGCTGCATTAGCGACGACACTGGCTGCGGAGCCCCGATGGCTTCTGCTGGATGAGCCTACCGCAGGCATTGATCCGCAAGGAATTGCCCCGCTGATTGACTGTATGCTGGAGCAGAAGGCTGCCGGTGGCGGAATCGTTGTCGTCAGCCATGATCTGGACACGTTTCTGCCGATTGCCGACCGTCTTCTTGTGCTGCATGGCGGCGCATTGGCAGCAGAGGGGACGCCGCAGGAGCTGCTGGCGAATCCGCGTCTCTGGCTGGAGACGGGAATCGGCCTTCCGTCCGCGCTGCATTTGACGGTTCTTCTGCGCGAGAACGGCATTGATTGCGATCGTATTCCTTTAACAGCAGAAGAGATGGCTGACCGCATTGTTGAGCGCAAGGAGAGGGCTGTCCATCCATTGCAGGCGGGCCCCACCCCGGCAGCGGCGACAGACGGCAACTCTGCAGGGAGGAGCCTCGCCTTCGCGCGGGCAGAGTCCTCCTCCCCATTGAAGGCAGCAGGGCCGGCAGCAAAGCAAGCGAGGACAGCAAGCAGGGGGACGACGGCCCGAGTCGCGGCGGCCCGGATCGTAAGGGACTTGCATCCGATTGCCAAGTGGCTGATCTATGTCCTGCTGTCTGCAGCGGTCCTTATGCAGCATAGCTGGGCAGGAATCGGAGCGGCGGGCTTAATTACAGGAGGACTTGTCATGCTCTCCGGTGTGGCCTATCGGAGCTTGCGGCGCCCGATCAAGCCTTTCCTCTATTTTATTGTCCTATCGGTAGCGATTTCCGGAATCGGAATTACCTTGGCTCCGGATTCGTGGCGGCTGGAGCGAATTTATTTCTCCACTGAGGCGGCTGCAGAGACTGCGGGGCTGCTGATCCGTTTCTTATTCGTTATGATTATGGGCGTCCTGCTGGCGGTGACGACCGGCCTGAAGGGAATGCAGGCGGCGATGGAGCAGGCGCTGTCATTCCTGGAGCGGCTGAGAATCCCTGCAGCTCCCTTTGCTTTTGCCGCTACGATGCTCATGAGATTCCTGCCGCGATTGTTCCAGGAAATGGACCGCATGGCGATCATCGTTCAAGCCCGTGGCAAATTCCAGACGAGGAGAGGAGCCCTGCGGCTGCGTGAACTGCCGGTATTCCTTATTCCTTTTTTGCTGTCGATGATGAAGTATGCGGAGGATCTGTCCCTCACCCTGGAATCCAGAGGGTACCAGATGAAGCGTTGGCGAAGAGCAGGCAGCGTGCCGCTGCCCTGGACAAGGCGGGAATGGATCGGTGTAGCCGCGGGAATTCTGCTTTTCGCTGTGTTCTATATGTGGCATTAATAAGAGGGGCTGTCCAAAAAGTCCAATATCCATTGAGTCAGTCCCAAATGATGTGAAAGGATGCCTCCAAACCACTAAAAGTGGAACTGGAAGCATCTGTTTTATTGTTGGGGACTTAGTGGGGCAACTGTGACGGAGTAAGAAGCCTGCGAATGAGCATGCATTTCGGTTGCAAGACGCCATAATGGCAACATTCCTGCGATGAAGCATGAATGTGAGCAAACATCGGCCGTTAAGGAGAAACGAAGGTGAAATACCTGCACGCTGGCAGGCATTTCACCTTCATGGGGGCGGAAACGAGAAAAAAGCTGCCGTTTCGCATGTTTCACCGAGCTCGCAGCTTGCTTGCCTCTTTTCCCGCACCGCGCGTGTCCTCCCGGCGGCGTTTGAGTGACGGATCATCTCTGGCGAGGAGTACGTCCACAGCTTGATGATCGCAGGCATCCCACATCGAACTGCTTCTTAAAGTGGAAGTTAAGTTTCCAAAAAAGGACTTATTGGACAGCCCCTTATCCATTTCCTCTGTCCTACATCATGCCGAGTGCCTGGTTGAAAGCAGCAATGCCAGCCGGTATGTCCTCAAGCCTGGGCTTGGCATAGCTGAACCGGATAAAGCCTGGCTCAGAACCATAGACGCTTCCGGGCACGAATACGACTCCTCTTCTGATAGACTCCTCCAGCAGCTTGCTATCGTCCACAGGCCTATTGATTTTGCACCATATATTCAGTCCGCCCTGAGGCGGGGAGAAGGCCACTTTATTCTGAAGAATATCGCTTAATGATTGGACCATGATCTCTTGTCTCTGATCCAAGGCTCGCCGCAGCCGAGCAATATGGTCGTCGAAACGCCCGGAAGCAAGAAGTTGCTCCGCAACCCATTGGGGGATGATGCTTAGTCCGAAGTCCATCTGCTGTCTGGCATCAGACAGGCGGCCGATTACTGATTGGGGGGCGATCATCCAGCCGATTCGCAGCCCTGAGGCGGCGATTTTGGAAAGCGAGCCGATATAGAGAACGATACCATCTGTATCCATTGCTTTAAGGGGTGGAGGAACAGCGCCGCTGAATGCAGTTAAGCTGAACGGATCATCCTCCACGATGGGAATGCGAAGCAGAGCGGCGGCCTCCAGCAGACGCTTTCTCTTGGATTCGCTCAGTATTGCGCCTGTCGGGTTCTGATAGTTGGGATTGAGAAAGACCATGCGAATACGGTGCTGCCGATACAGCCGGATCATATCATCCGGCTCGATGCCGTCATGGTGGACGGGCAAGCGGAAGATACGCAGCCCTGCTGACTGGAACATGGGCAGCGAGTAGCAGTAAGAAGGATCTTCAACAGCAACGGCATCGCCAGGGGACAGCAAGCACTGGGTGATCAGATATAAGGATTGCTGCGATCCCGATGTGATGAGAATGGAGGATTCTGTTGTATGAATCCCGTTATATTGCTTCAAGGAGGATACGAGCGACTTCCGCAATGGATGAAAGCCCTGAGGATCATCATAGCCGAGATGCTCATTGAAATTCTGTTCGCGGAGCAGGCTGTGCACGATGTCATTCGGGAACAGGTCTGACGATAGCTCGCCGCTGGCCAAATTAATAATCGAGCTGTTATTCGAAGTGGCCTCGCGGATACGCCTCATAAGCGGCAAGTTGGGCAGGAACGTTCCGCCTTCCGTATACTGTCTCCAGTTCGGTGTATGGCTGGGCGCAATCCCCCATTTGGTCCGGCTTACCCGTGTGCCGCTGCCAACGATACTTTCTACAAGACCAGAGGCGCGCAGCTCCTCATAGGCTTGAATAACGGTGCTGCGATTCACGCCAAGCTGCTCT
Organism: Paenibacillus oenotherae; assembly: GCF_019443105.1. Classification (GTDB taxonomy): domain Bacteria; phylum Bacillota; class Bacilli; order Paenibacillales; family Paenibacillaceae; genus Paenibacillus_Z; species Paenibacillus_Z oenotherae. Next base: position 33,989 of record NZ_JAHZIJ010000001.1, on the reverse strand, counting down.
GCAAGCTTGCGCTCGGAGGGCAGGGCACTGCCAGGCGGGAGCTCCGCATAGGATATTCTTCGTTCAATATGATCAACAATCTGCTGATATAACGGTGTTTTGTCTGCACGGTCAGGCCTCCACATTGCATCAGCCCCTTTTGAATGATGTACGAATGAGTAGATATGTTGCCATTATAGATTTCTGGAATGTATATCACAAGGTAGGGCAGGGCTTCTTAACTTCAGGATAAGGGCCGCGTCATGGAACGAGAAGATCCAATTGGCAGCTGAGTAGACCATCCAATTATGCAGTACAGCTGCCCGTTGTCATCACTGGATGGGTTATTCCTGCCGAAATTGGACGGTTACAAATCCGGTTAGCGGTTTTATGATAGGCCATAAGAACTGGCGAAGGGGTACTAGAAGAACGTGACAACGGATCATGCAGGGTGCATGTGAGTGAATAGTTAAGAAAGCGAGTGTTAAAGACGATGGGAACACCAGCACTGAGAGGCAGACGAGTCGTTATTACCGGTTCGCAAAAAACGAATGAAATGAGCATCATTATCGAAAAACAGGGCGGCACGCCGATCATCCGTCCGCTTCAGGGAATTACAATCTTCGAGGAGGCTCAGCTGGCAGAGCCTCTCCGGCAGTTCGTCCGCGAAGGAGCGGACTGGGTCATTCTGACGACGGGGCGCGGAGCGGACAGCCTGGTTGAAGCCGCAGAACGGCTGGGCATTGACCAGCAGCTACAGCAGCGCTTGACAGAGGCGAACATCGCTTCGAGAGGCTATAAGACGTCCGCCTTTCTTAAGCGGAAGGGGCTTAGGGCGGTAATGAGCGATGATGACGGGACGATGGGCAGCCTTGTTCAGAAGCTGGATTCCATCGATTTTGGGGGCAAGCGCGTATGGATTCAACTGCACGGGGAGCCCTCCCCTGAGCTGGAGCAGCTCTTGACCCGGCAAGGTGCGTCGCAAGTACAATCCGTGCTGCCGTACAGACATATTCCGCCAGAGAAAGCGATATTGGAGACTCTTTTGTCCGAGGTGGAGGCAGGCTCCATTGACGCGGTATGCTTTACGACAGCGGTGCAGGTGCGGTATCTGTTTCGTTATGCGATGGAGACAGGGCGCGACAGTATGCTGAGAGCTGCCTTCAATAGCGATGTTCTTGCGGCTGCTGTAGGCAAGGTTACTGCGGGAGCCTTGGAGGCATACGGGATGGAACGGGTTATAGTTCCTGCTGCGGAACGAATGGGAGCAATGATCGTCGAGATTTCCCGTTACTATGAAGCAGCAGCGGCAGCAGGCAAGGGAGGGGAGAGCTGGTTATGAAGAAGCATGCTCATGTGCGGGTTGCAGTTGTGCAGGCAGCTCCGGTTCTATTCGACAAGGAGTCCGCTTTTGAGAGAATTGCCAGCTATGCACAGGAAGCCGGCCGGCTGGGAGTCAAGCTGCTTGTTTTCCCGGAAGTGTTCCTATCGGGCTATCCCAGAGGGCTAACGCTTGGCACCCGTGTCGGGAGCAGAACTTCTGAAGGCCGAAGCGACTGGGCCCGCTATTGGGAAAGCTCCATTGATATCCCCGGTGAAGACACGGATCGACTAGGCGAGATAGCGAAGGAAAACGGCTTGTATCTAATCGTTGGAGCAGTGGAGAGAGATCAGGAGTTCAGCGGTTCAACGCTCTATAATTCAATTGTATATATCGGACCGGAGGGCGAGTTGCTGGGCAAGCACCGCAAATTGCTGCCTACAGGAGCGGAGAGGCTGCTGTGGGGACAGGGAGATGGAAGCACGCTTACCGTTATCGATACGCCTTTCGGCCGAATCGGCGGATTAATTTGCTGGGAGAATTATATGCCGCTAGCGAGAACGGCAATGTACGCCAAAGGAATCGATATTCTGGTCACGCCAACAGCAGACGCCCGCGATACATGGCAGGCAACGCTTCAGCATATTGCTTGTGAAGGGCGGTGCTATGTGCTGTCGAGCAACCAGTATGCGACCAAATCGAGCTATCCCGCTGATCTGGCCTGTTACAGCGACATTGAGCAGGATTCCGATGTGCTGTGCAGAGGAGGCAGCGCAATTGTCGGCCCGCTGGGAGAATACATCGAAGGCCCTTTGTATGATGGGGAAGGGCTGCTTGTTGCTGATCTGGACATGTCGCATGTCACCCGGAGCAGATTCGACTTCGATGTGGTAGGGCATTACAATAGGCCGGATGTATTCCAGTTGGTCGTCAATGAGAAGAAGCGGGATATTGTTCGATTCCACTCATAAGGGATCGCAATAAGCGCATGGAAACAAGGAGGGACGAAAGATGCAGGTGCCAGTAGGTGTATGGATTGCTGCCGCAATTATTGTCATTATATTATCGTGGATGACGTTCTGGATTACGAACAAAGCCTACTCCAGAAGATGGGAAGACGAGGAGGGAAAGCACGATAAATAGCCCAAAACAAACGGGCTGTCCGGAGCAAGAACCCTGCGAATATGCATGAATTTCAGTTACAAGACGCCATAATGGTTAAATTCCTGCGATGAAGCATGAATGTGAGCAGAATTCGGCCTTTAAGGAGAAATGAAGGTGAAATACCTGCACGCTGGCAGGCATTTCACCTTCATGGGGCCAAAAACGAGCAAATACATGTCGTTTCGCATGTTTCGCCTCGCTCGCAGCTCGCTTGTCTCTTTTTTCCGTACCGCGCGCGCCTTTGTTTGCAGCAAGCCCGGCACCGGAGCTGATGTTACGGAGTTACAGTGTAGTTGTTGCCATAGTTGTTATCCCAGTACGTCTGTCCATTTACCGTATAAGAGACTGCATATTTGATCTGGGTCACGCCAGAGCCGACATTGAAGTCGAAGCCCCAGTTCTCCACGCTGCCTGCGCCGTTCGCTTCACCGCTATAGGTAGCATAGCCTTCCTGCGTAGTAACCCAATTGTTTGTTGTATAAACGATCTTAACCGTCTTCGTATAGGCAAGATCCTTGACCGTGACATTGCCATAGAAGCTGGTTCCGTTTATGAAACCGTATTGGGCCAGAACATTCGGCTTGCCCAAGAGTGTATATCCAGGGCCTGAGCTTGAAGTACCAAGCGTATAATTGCTGCCGCCGTTGTTGTCCCAATAGGTCTGCCCGTTCACTTCATATTTAACCGCGAACTCAATCGAAGTCAAGCCGGACAGCTCCGGATGTGCATTATTGATGTTGTCAGTCGCAATGGAGAAGCTCCACTTTTCATGGGAAGCATCCGTTGGCCCTACATAAGAGGCATTTGTGTCATACCATGTTCCGTTGCCCGGATTATAATGAACAGTAACTGTTTTCGCATAAGCGCTGTTCAGTACTTCGATGTCCCCGCTAAATCCGACATAGCCAAACTTGTACTTGTACACATATGCCTTGAGGAGCGCAACCTCTCCGCTTGCAAAAGCAGATTGTGCCAGCGTACCCATAAGCATTACTACAACAAACAATCCCATAGCCAGTTTTCCCATTCTTCTCATCATTTCATCTCCTATTCCTTATCCTATATTTTTAAATGCACCTATAAAATACCATGGCAGAGACTGGATAAAAATATGAAATCGAAAAATTAATCATATTTTCATATTTTCCAATTATTTAGTAGGATATAGATATGATCTATTAATAGTCCCATATGCTTCCATTCGAAACGAAGGACTTATTATGCAGCATTCTGACGTGTTGAAGCAGATCCCGCTTCTCTGTGCATTTATATCTCATCCCGACTATGGTATAATTTGCGAAACTATATGAAGTTGGTTGGTGGAGTCTACATGACGGACAAACTCATGCAAGAAGCTTGTGACGATGCTTGCAGCGGCACTGAAGTGAATCTGAAGCTCATTCAGGAGAAGCTGATCAGCGAATTGGCGGCCGTGCAGCTTGCTGACTTGTTCAAGGTGCTTGGTGATCCAACACGTGTCAAAATTATTCACACGCTGCTGCAAAGCGAGCTGTGTGTGCATGATCTGACTCAGGTGCTGGATATGGGGCAGTCCGCGATCTCTCATCAGCTCAGGCTGCTGCGCAACCTTAGAATCGTGAAACGCCGCAAAGTAGGGAAGACCGTTTTTTACTCGCTCGACGATGATCATGTTGAACAGATATTCGTACAGACGCTGCAGCATTTGAAGCATGAATAACCCGGTAATGCGACGAAAGCCGCCTAGGTTATTGAAGGCGGTTTTGTGCTGTGTGTCTGGAAAAAAGTGAGGCGGCGGCAGGGATGCCGTGTATGAACGGTCATTTTAGCGGCACATTAACGAGAGGAAGCAGCAGCGGGCATCATGCAGCAGGACAGCGGGCAGCGCCGATTGCGGCCGAGCTTTGCGCTGAAGGGCTGTGGATTTATAGGGCACAGGTATGGCAGTACGATATAATGGTTAATCAATAGAAGAGCTATTATGAATTCAATTTAGCGGAGGTAGACGGCAATGGCAGTAGGCAACGACGAACGGCAGTCGCCCTGGCAGTTATATCATGGTCCGAATCTAGGGTACATACAGGAGCAATATGAGAAGTTTGTGGACAATCCGGAGGAAGTGGAGCCGAGCTACCGGGAGATGTTCCAGCGCTGGGGTCCGCCGCCATCGGCTGTGGATGCAGCAGAGGTGCAGGGCCAGGGCGTAATCGCAGCTGCCCCGTCACAGAATGAACTTCAAGCCGTAAATCCGGTCTATCTGAAAAAAGTAGTAGATGCCGGCAAGCTGGTTCGGAATATTCGAACCTACGGCCATCTCGCTGCGGAGAATGATCCGCTCGGGCTTGGCAGAACTTCGGATACCCGGCTTCTGGAGCCGGAAACCTTTCGCCTCAGCAGGGAGGATCTGAAATCGATTCCGGCCTCTCTAATATGGGAAGATGCCCCGGCATCTGTCAGCAACGGCTGGGAAGCTATCGGGCTGTTGAACAAAATTTATACGAAATCATTCGGTTTTGAATTCGGCCATGTGCATGAGGAAGAAGAGCGCCAATGGCTTAACCGCATGGCGGAATCGGGCATGGCAGCCAAGCCGATGAATACGAAGGAGCGCACAGCGCTGCTGAGAAGGCTGGTTGAGGTGGAGCAGTTCGAGCTGTTCCTGCAGCGTGCATTCGTCGGTCAGAAGCGATTCTCTATCGAAGGCATAGATATGCTGGTGCCGGTGCTTGACGAGATCGTGCGCGAGGTCGGTCATAACGGTGCGAAGCATATCGCGATGGGGATGGCGCATCGCGGCCGGCTTAACGTGCTTGCCCATGTTCTTGGCAAGCCGTATGCAACGATTTTCTCGGAATTCCATCATGCGCCCAACAAGGAGCTGATTCCTTCGGAGGGCTCGATTGGCATCAGCTACGGCTGGACAGGCGATGTCAAGTATCATCTTGGCGCCCATCGCTCGGTGAAAGAAGGACAGACCTATGAGACGCGATTGACGCTGGCGAACAATCCGAGCCATCTGGAATACGTCAATCCTGTAGTAGAAGGCTTTAGCCGCGCGGCACAGGATGACCGCACTGCGCCAGGCTACCCCAAGCAGGACTTTGGGGTGGCTGCTGCTGTGCTCATTCATGGCGACGCAGCATTCGCGGGCGAAGGCATCGTGGCGGAGACTTTGAACTTCAAGAAGCTGCCGGGCTACCAGAACGGCGGAACGATTCATATTATTGCGAACAACCGCATCGGTTTTACGACGGAGAGCGGGGATTCCAGATCAACGTATTATTCGAGCGACTTGGCCAAGGGCTACGAAATTCCAATCGTGCATGTAAGCGCGGATGATCCGGAAGCGTGCATAGCTGCGGTACGCATGGCATGCGAGTATCGGCAACGGTTTCATAAAGATTTTCTCATCGACTTGATCGGATACCGTCGCCATGGTCATAACGAGACGGATGACCCGGAGACGACTCAGCCGCTCATGTATCAGAAGCTGCGCAAACATTCCGTTGTATCTGCGATCTATGCGGAATCGCTTGCCAATAAGGGATTGGTTACGGCGGAGCAGGTTGAAGCGATGAAGGCGGATGTTATTTCCGGGCTGCAGGCCGCGCTTGACGGCGTGAAGCAGAATGGCGGAGAGCAGCGCCGCACACGCAATGATGAGTCGAGCAGCAAGCGTCGCAACATTGAAGCGGATACTGCTGTTCCTCTTCATGAGCTTCAAGCCATTAATGAGGAGCTGTTGAAATGGCCGGAGGGCTTCACGGTTTATGAGAAGCTGGAGAGAATTCTGAAGCGGCGCGAAGGCGCGCTGCTGGAAGATGGCAAGGTGGACTGGGGCCTTGCGGAGACGCTGGCGTTCGCCACGATTCTTGCCGACGGCAAGCCGATCCGGCTAAGCGGACAGGATTCGGAGCGGGCAACGTTCGCACACCGCAATCTTGTCCTGCATGATCCCCGGACAGGCGGCACCTTCTGTCCGCTGCACCGGCTGCCGCAGGCGAAGGCGTCCTTCGCGATTCATAACAGCCCGCTGTCTGAAGCAGGCGTGCTCGGTTTTGAGTATGGATACAATGTATTCTCCCCGGAGACGCTTGTCATCTGGGAAGCGCAGTATGGCGATTTCGTCAACGTCGCGCAAGTTATTATCGATCAATTCATTGCTGCCGGACGCGTCAAGTGGTATCAGAAATCGAGCCTCGTCATGCTGCTTCCGCATGGATATGAAGGCCAGGGGCCGGAGCATTCCAGCGCCAGACTGGAGCGTTTCCTGCAGCTGGCGGCAGATGACAACTGGACGGTTGCCAATCTGACGACAGCGGCACAGTATTTCCATCTGCTTCGCAGACAAGCGTCCATTGTGAATACAGAGGATGCCAGGCCGCTTATTCTGATGTCGCCAAAGAGCCTCATTCGGAACCCTAAGGTAGCGTCGGAACCAAAGGCGTTCACTGAAGGGACGTTCCAGCCAGTGCTGGAACAGCCTGATCTCGGAGGCGAGCCGGACAAGGTGGAGCGGCTCATCCTGTGCAGCGGCAAGATCGCTGTTGATCTTGCCAGCGCCCTTGAAGCGGGCGGGGCAGAGGAAATGCCGGATTGGAGCTGGCTGCATATCGCCCGCCTCGAACAGCTGTATCCTTTCCCGAAAGGCGATATAGAGCGGATCATTAGCCGCTTCCCGAATTTGAAGGAAATGATGTGGGTTCAGGAAGAACCGCAAAATATGGGGCCATGGAATTATGTCGAGCCCCGCATCCGTGCGCGCGCTCCTCAGCAGACAGAAGTCCGCTTTATCGGTCTTCCGAAGCGGTCCAGCCCGGCCAGCGGATTCCAGGAGATTCATCATTATGAACAGCAGCGGATTATTTCGGTGGCGTTGAACCGCAGTACATTGAATACGAAACAGTAGGGAGGAATCGGCATGAGTGATATTAAAGTACCCGAGATGGGCGAATCGATAACAGAAGGAACAATTGCCAAGTGGTATGTCAAAGAAGGAGACCGTGTCAATTCCGGAGACGTGCTTGCAGAGCTTGAGACGGACAAGGTCAATTTGGAGATTAGCGCAGAGGAGAGCGGTGTGATTGAAGCGCTCGTCCGGCAAGAAGGCGAGACGGTCAGTATCGGTGAGACGATTGGCCGAATTGGCGCTGGCGGAGCAGCAGCTTCTTCAACCGGTCAGAGTGGCGGGACAAGCGCTGCTGAGCCGGAGCAATCCGGTGCAGGTGCAGGCGGCGAAGCGAAGTCCGCTGTGGCAGCAGCTCCCGCTCAGTCCCCGGTGCAAGCAGCCTCTGACGAGAATGCTCGCCAAGCGGCGGAGGGCACGCCTTACCCGGCTTCGCCTGCTGCGCGGAAGCTGGCTAGAGAGCGCGGTATTGATCTCAGTCAGGTATCCGCTCAGGATCCCATTGGCCGTATTCGCCAAGAGGACGTAAAGGCCTACTCCGAGCATAAGGGCTCTGCACCAGAATCGAAGGTTCAATTAACGGCAGCTGCGGCGGACAAGACAGCCGAGTCTGCTGCGAGTGATCCCGGCAAACCGGTAGAGCGCCGTAAAATGTCCCGCAGACGCATCACAATTGCGAACCGCTTGGTCGAAGCCCAGCGGACGGCCGCGATGCTGACTACCTTTAACGAAGTAGACATGACGGCTATTCTTGACATCCGGAAGCGCCGCAAGCAAGCTTTTCAAGAGAAGAATGATATTGGGCTTGGCTTTATGTCCTTCTTCACGAAGGCTGTTGTCGGTGCGCTCAAGAAATTCCCGCTGCTGAATGCGGAAATCAAGGGCGATGAAATTCTGGTGAAACAGTACTATGATATCGGGATTGCCGTATCCGCGAAGGAAGGTCTTGTTGTTCCTGTTGTTCGTGATGCGGACCGCCTTGGCTTTGCCGGTATTGAGAAGCAGATTGCCGGACTTGCGGAGAAAGCGCGCTCCAACTCCTTGTCGCTGAACGATCTGCAGGGTGGAACCTTTACAATTACGAATGGCGGTGTATTCGGATCGCTGCTCTCGACGCCGATTCTGAACACGCCTCAGGTCGGTATTCTGGGGATGCACAAGATTCAGCTGCGCCCGATTGCTATTGATGAGACGACTACGGTCAATCGTCCGATGATGTATATTGCGCTGTCCTACGACCACCGAATTGTAGACGGCTCTGAAGCGGTGCGCTTCCTCGTTGTGGTCAAGGAGCTGCTGGAGGATCCGGAATCGCTGCTGCTGGAAGGCTAAGAGGTAAGAGGTACACATTATCCATCCATGAACCCAACAGGCACTGCCCGGTTAATCCGGCTGGCGCCTGCTGGGTTCTTTTTGCGGGAGCCGTGATAGAGCGGCCTAATTGCTGGATTGAGTCGGCAACAGCCATCATCTATAATAGAACTATTCTTGAGAAGCCTACAGATGATCGGAATGCCTGTCATCATCATGATCCGCGAGTTCGGGGTCTACTCGCACAGCAGCGGGGAATATGAGGGGGATGAACATTAATGACAGGAAGTTTGCCGATGGAGCTGTTCATAAGCCGCATGCCCAAGGTTGATCTGCACGTCCACCTGGATGGGAGTGTGAAGCCCGAGACGGTGCTGGAGCTTGCTGCCGCTCAAGGACGGCAGCTGCCGGCTGGCGATGTGCAAGGCTTGCTGCCGTATATGCAGGTGGAGGAGCAATGCGAGAGCTTAAAGCAGTATTTGAGCAAATTCGATTTTGTGCTCCAGTTTCTGCAGACTGCTGAAGCGTTGGAGCGTACAGCGTTCGAGGTTGTGGAGCAAGCAGCGCGGCATAATTGCAAATATGTAGAGGTGCGGTTCGCTCCACAGCTGCATCGACAGGGCGGGCTTACGGTAGATGATACGATCCGCCATGTTATTGCCGGGCTGAAGCGCGGCGAGGAAGCGTTCGGAATAGGCGCAAGAGCAATTGCGATCTGCATGCGTCATGATTCTTTGCCGAATAACAGCGTGGTGATCGAGGCGGCGGCGCGGTTTCTCGATCAAGGGCTGGTCGCTGTTGATCTCGCAGGCGATGAAGCGGGATTTCCCGCTGCCGGGTTTCATGAATTGTTCGGGATCGCAAGGCAGAGAGGCATTCCAGTTACGATACATGCCGGGGAGGCGGCCGGACCGGACAATATCTATGAAGCTATTGTGCATCTGGGCGCCACACGCATCGGCCATGGCATTACGCTGAGGGATGATCCCGCTGTATTGGAGCTCGTCAAGGAGCGTCAGATCGTATTGGAAATGTGCCCTGTAAGCAATATCCAGACCAAGGCGGTGCCTGACTGGGCCTCCTATCCGGTTCGTGAATATTACGATCAGGGGCTTGCGATTACAATCCATACGGACAACATGACGGTATCGGGTACGAACCTGACGAAGGAATATGAGATTGTTGCGGACCGATTCGGCTTCACGGCAGTTGAACTCGCAGCAATCGTGATGAATGGAGTGAATGCGGCGTTTCTGCCGGATGAGCAGAAGCAGTCGCTCAGGGAAGCGGTAGGCAATGAATTCCGCGCTTTAGGGCTTGAGATGAAGCTGGGGAATCGAGGATAGCTGACGAGGAGGGCTGATGATGAATGTACGAAAGATGCGGTTGTTCGATACCGAGAATATTCTCTCCAGCGAGGATCGCGATGAGTACGAGAAGGATTATGCGCGGCTGATTCAGTCGCCGGGCTTTCGCCGGATGCAGGGCAAATCACAGGTGTTCGGCGCAGGAACGGGCGATTATTACCGGACCCGTCTTACCCACTCGCTGGAGGTGTCGCAGATTGCGCGCGAGCTGGCCAGGCGGCTGGGGAAGAAGTATCCGTTTCTGGCGAAGAAGGAGCATCCCGGCCTTGTCATGGAGCCGGAGGTGGTAGAATGCGCCGCGCTTGCGCATGATCTGGGCCATCCTCCCTTTGGCCATAAGGGTGAAGAGGTGCTCAATGAGCTGCTCACAACTGAATTTGGCCTGCCCTACGAAGGGAATGCCCAGAATTACCGTATCCTTATGTTTCTGGAGAAGCGGGCTGGCAGCGGAAGCGGGCTTGATCTGACAGCCGCTGTTCTGCTTGGCATTAACAAATATCCCTTCAGCCTTGCTGAACCAGGCAGGCTCAAGGGGGTCTATCCCAAGGAATGGGAGGGCATTCAGTCTTTGCGCCAAGCGTGGGGGATGCCTGAGGGCTGTGCGACGCTGGAGGCGCAATTAATGGATCTGAGCGATGACATCGCCTACTCGACGCATGATATTGAGGATGGGATTCGTGCCGGAAAAATTCTGATGAACCGAAGCTTCTTCGAGGATGACAGGCTGGTACAGCATCTCATCCAAGAGATTGTGGAGGATCAGGGCAATTCAGCGGTCGGATGGGATCAGATCGATATGACGGCAATGGTTCGGAATGTGCTGGATCATTACCTGGAGCAATGGGAGACAATCTATGCGGAGTGTGAACGCGAAGCGTCACGCGCGCGCCGGGAAATGAAAGCGCGCTGGGTCAGCAGATTCGCCAATCAGGTCGGTATTATTGACGATCCCGCTACCGGCTGGAAACGTGTAACCTTCGTACGTGACGGGCAGGAGGATCTGGAGCTGCTGCGCACGATGGAAATTGTGAAGAAGCTTGCATGGGTGACGCTTATTAAAGATTTTCGGGTATTGCGTCTGCAGAAGCGCAGTGAAATCATCATTACGCGAATGTGGGAAAGCTTCAAGCACTACGAGACAGGCAGGCTCATTATTCCGCCGGACTGGCTGGAGAGCTATGAGCAGCACAAGGAGAACTGGTCATGGCCGCGGCTTGTTGCGGATTATATTGCAGGCATGACGGATGCTTACGCTGAGAAGGTATACGCAGAATTGTTCGCAGGACGGACCGGTTCCATCTACGAACGCGATTGATAGAGAGAAGGAGAGGGTCATGGAACGAACGTGAAATCATCTGTTTCACCGCTCTATGGCCCATTCCGCTTGATTCGAAAGACGAGGAATCAATTGTTGACATACCCTCAGGGGGTATAGTATATTTAATTCATAAAGAGGTGATCTTATGACAGAAGGAAATGGAACAACGATTCCTCATGCAAGCGATCATGAATGCTGCTCAACCGAAGGCGAGCGCAAGAGCCATCATTCGGATAAAATGAAAGGCAATCTGGTATCGCGCCTGAACCGGATCGAAGGCCAGATTCGGGGCGTTAAAGGGATGATCGAGCGGGATACTTATTGCGACGATGTACTGAATCAAATTGCAGCCATTCAATCCGCATTGAATGGTGTGGGCAAGCTTTTGCTGGAAGGCCATATGAAGAGCTGTGTCATTGAGCGCATCCAGGCTGGAGAGTCGGAAGTTATCGATGAATTGCTCATTACAGTTAACAAATTGATGAAGTAAGAAAGGGAGGCTACTACTATGCAAGAAGCAACGCTGCAAGTGAAAGGCATGTCCTGCCAGCATTGTGTCAACTCTGTCGAAGGCTCGCTTAAGGAAATCGGTGCTGCAGGCAAAGTCAATTTAGCTGCGGGTACTGTGGAGGTTCAATTCGATGAGAGCAAGCTGACGCTCGGAGCCATTAAGGAAGCGATTGAAGAGCAGGGCTATGATGTCGCTTAGGCGCCAGATAAGAGATTGATGAACCAAACCAGCAGGGAGAGTGCACGGGCCTGGGAGCCGCGACTCTCCTTTTATTCATGTACAGATTCGATCATTAGTTGAAGGAGAATGGCGATGATTAGAGAAGCGGAGATCCGTGACCGGGCAAGAATCGAGGAGCTGTACCGGATTCTTATCCCCGATGCGGATGACATTAACGTGCTGGAGGAACGGATTGAACAAATTAAGCGGGATTCCAACAATTTTTTGTACGTAGCAGAGATCGACGGGAGAGTGGAGGGGACCGTGCTGCTCAGCATTTGCCTGGATGCGATGTTCGGGAACAGGCCTTATGCCGTAGCGGAAAATATAATCGTGGATCCAGCGTCCAGAGGCAAGGGCGTGGGCAAAGATCTGATCACTTGCGCCGTAAGCCAATGCAAAAAGCTGGGTTGCAGAGAAGTTCTGTTGATGAGCAACCTGAGAAGGACAGAAGCGCATCTGTTTTTTGAGCGGCAAGGATTTTCCCCTGTGGCAAAAGGATTTAAGAAATATCTCGATTGACCGTTGCAGAAAAAGGCTGCCTCCGGGTAACACCTCGCGAGTTAGTCCGAATAAGGAAAAGACGCCTCCAAAACCACTATATGTGGAGATGGAAGCGTCAGCGGCAGAGCGCTTATTTCCAAAAGGAGACTTTATTAACTGGAAGACGAACGGATTTGTAGCCAGTTACCGCTGCTTTACCGATGGAAATCAGCATAACTGGAATGTAACGCTCTTTATCTAAACCAAACGCTTCAACCAGCTTATCTTTCTCAAAGCCGCCTATTGCATTTGTATCATAACCATGAGCACGCGCGACAAGCATAAGCTGCATGGACACGAGCCCGCCATCGATGAGCACGGTATCTTTCATGTTCTCAGGTGAAAGGGCATTGTAGTAATTTGTAAGGGCGGCCATTTGTTTCTCTTTCACTTCTTGTGTCATATAACCAAGCTCAACAGCTCTTCCGTATATTTCTTCGGCATTGTCGAAATTATTCATATCGCCTAATACCGCAATAACTGCTGCTGAGGTTTCCACTTGGGATTGATTGAACCGGGCGAGAGGTGCCAAGGTGGCTTTTCCTTCAGGGCTATCGATTACGATAAAACGCCATGGCTGCATATTTGTTGATGAAGGAGCCAGGGTGGCTTCTGTTAGTATTTCGGACATTTCTTCACGAGTAATTTTGACAGTGGGGTCATAAGTCCGGATGGAACGGCGTTCAGTTACAATATTAGTAAAATCATTATTGATCGTTGTATTCATTGGTAATTCCCCTTTACATTGGAATTTAATAGCCGATATTATTCAGCATGCGTTTGAGCATGTTACAAAGAGCATCACGCTCTTGCTCGTTGAAATCTTTGAGCATCCTTGTAATAAATTGTGTTTTCTCTTCCCTTAAGGAAATAATTTCTTTACGGCCATGATCTGTGAGACAGACAAGCGTCACCCTGTTATCTGTTGGATTCATTCGTCTTCCCACCATCCCGCTGAGCTCAAGCTGCTTTAAATGACGAGTCACAGCGGCATTGTCGATATCAACCTTTTTTTGCAGAGTGGTTTGACTGATCTCGTCAACCTGATACAGCTCATACAAAAGGCGCAGCTTCGAGGGACTAATACCCATGCACTTTTCAAATTTGAGACCGAGCTGTTTGTTGAGATTGATCAACTGTTCAAATATATTGGATTCTTCTGCTAATGGATGAGTCAAGGCCAGCCTCCTGTAAACATGACGACATAATATTTGATAGGTCAATTATTGATATGTCAATCATTATAAAGGGATATAATCAAATGTCAAGTCCATGACTGCTGCTATTGATTGTTCTCAGCGAATCTAATGGGCGGCTCCTAAATTCAGGGCAGGGTATCCTGTTATCCTTGTCGAATCAGTAATGTGACACAGCTATCGCATAATGACAGGACATATGGCGCAGCCCTATTGTCCAACTACTAACGGAGGTGGGTTATGAAGGCGCTATTTATTGGAGGTACGGGTACGATCAGCTCTGCGATTACGAAGCAATTGCTGGAAGCGGGATGCGAGCTTTATATTCTGAATAGAGGAACACGTAACGAAACACTGCCAGCGGGCGCAAACCTGATACAAGCGGATATTCATGATGAAACGCGTGTCGCTCAGCTTATCGAAGGTTTGGCGTTCGATGTTGTGGCTGATTTCATAGCGTTTGAACCGGCACAATTGGAGAGAGATTATCGCTTGTTCAACGGGAAGACGAAACAATTTATGTTTATTAGCTCTGCTTCCGCCTATCAAACGCCCCTGTCGGATTACCGCATCACGGAAGGGACGCCTTTGTCCAATCCGCATTGGGCGTATTCCAGAAACAAGATTGCCTGTGAAGAGTATCTGATCAAACAGTATCGCGAGCAGGGGTTCCCGATTACGATTGTAAGGCCGAGCCATACTTATGACGAACGTTCCATTCCGCTCGGAGTGCATGGAAGCAACGGGTCATGGCAGGTCGCCAGGCGCATGCTGGAAAACAAGCCCGTGATCATTCATGGTGACGGCACTTCACTGTGGACGATGACGCATAATAGTGATTTTGCCAAAGGCTTTATTGGTCTAATGGGCAATATTCACGCGATTGGCGAGTCTGTCCATATTACGTCCGATGAGACGGTGACCTGGAATCAAATTTACGAAATAATTGCGGATGTCCTTGGTGTGAAGCTTAAGGCTGTCCATATTTCATCCGAATTTCTGGCTGCGTGCAGCGAGCAGGATTTCAGAGGCGGATTACTGGGCGACAAGGCTAATTCCGTCGTATTCGATAATGCAAAGTTGAAAAGACTGGTTCCCGGATTTGTTGCTACGGTGCGGCTTGACCAGGGGATCAGAGGGACGATTCAACATATACTGGCCCACCCCGAGCTTCAAAGGGAGGATGAGGAATTCGATGCGTGGTGTGACAAGGTTATTCATGCGCTGGATGCGGCTTTAATCGCGGTCAAGGCGTAGGCAGGCCATACGATTCAGACCAGCATGGCAAAGAAGTGTGCGAACGATGACGGTCCGCACACTTCTTTGTGATACAATAAAGAGCCGCGCCATGCTAGAAGGCAGAAGCTTGTGCGGGTACGCTGATGCCGCTACTGTTGAAGCTATTCCGCTGCTTCGATGCGGGCCAGCTCTTGCCGTACAATTGGCGCAACCTTGCTGCCGAGCAGCTCGATGGCGCGCATCACTTCACGATGGGGCATCGTGCCGACGTTGACATGGAGGAAGAACCGGGTAACGCCTAGATTTTTGCGCAGCAGAATGATTTTTTCCGCGACATATTCGGGATCTCCGACGTAGAGGGCACCGCTTAGACTGCGTGCGGCATCATAATTGTCGCGGCTGTATGCCGGCCATCCCCGCTCACGCCCGATGACGTTCATCTGGGCTTGTGTGGACGGGAAGAACAGATCAGCAGCCTGCTCGGTTGTTTCTCCGACAAACCCATGCGAATGGGTCGCAATCTGCAGCGTATCGGGGTTATGCCCGGCCTGTGCTGCCGCCTTCTTATAGAGGGCGACCAGCGGCGCGAACCTCTCTGGCATTCCGCCGATGATGGCGAAGGCGATTGGGAGGCCCAGCATTCCGGCACGGACAGCCGATTGCGGATTCCCGCCGCTGGCGATCCATACCGGCAGCGGACTCTGGACCGAACGGGGATAGACGCCAAGATTATTAATGGCGGGACGATGACCGCCGCGCCAAGTGACCTTCTCCGATGCTCGGATTGCAAGGAGCAGCTCTAGCTTTTCTTCGAATAACTCGTCATAGTCATCCAGGTTATATCCGAATAGCGGAAAGGATTCAATAAACGAACCTCTGCCCGCCATAATCTCGGCCCGGCCATTAGAGATCGCGTCAAGGGTAGAGAAAGCCTGGTACACACGAACCGGGTCATCCGAGGACAGCACGGTAACGGCGCTTGTCAGCCTAATCCGCTTGGTCATGGCTGCTGCAGCCGCAAGCACAACAGCAGGCGAGGTGCCTGCATAATCGGCCCGATGATGTTCGCCGATGCCATAGACGTCCAGGCCGACCTGATCGGCCAGCACGATCTCCTCCACTGCATTGCGCAGCCGCTCGGCGTGGTTCATGGCCGCTCCGGTCACTGGATCCGGTGTAGCTTCCAAAAATGTACTGATTCCAATTTCCATGTTGATTGCTTGCTCTGACATTTTGATTCTCCCCCTTCATACGTATAGTTTACTCATTTTTTTATGGTTTCTCAAATTTAGTAAGCTGATTGGCAGGGGATCGGCGTAACAATGGAGGCATTGCTTGGTTAAATGCAAGGGAAGGCATGTTACAATAGAACATAAATCCAATGAATGGAGGACATGAGATCATGTCGAATTTGCCAAATTGTCCACAATGCAAGTCTGAATATACATACGAGGACGGCAGTCTATTCGTTTGCCCGGAATGCGCTCACGAATGGGCTTTAGGGGAAGATGCCGGGGATCGCGACGATAAGAAGATTGTTAAGGATGCCAATGGAAACATTTTGAACGACGGTGATTCTGTATCTGTTATCAAGGATCTGAAGGTAAAGGGCAGCTCCTCCGTCATCAAAATAGGCACAAAAGTAAAAAATATACGGTTGATTGATGAAGATCATGATATTGATTGCAAAATTGACGGTTTTGGAGCGATGAAGCTCAAGTCCGAATTTGTGAAAAAAATATAAGGGTTCAAGGAGAAATCGATGTACCTGCAATCGTTAACTGTTCTGAAGGAGAAGCTGGGCAATGCTGAGCAATATCCGTTTTCTTTGCCGCTTCTACAAAATATGAGTACCGTCCATTTCACGGGCAATGTCACATTTTTCGTTGGTGAGAATGGTTCCGGGAAATCTACGTTGCTGGAAGCGATAGCTTATCAGTGCGGCTTCAATACAGCAGGTGGAGGCAGGAATAATGCTCATTACGTCGAATCCTCCGAGGCCTCGTTGGGCGATTATGTGCGATTATCCTGGATGCCGAAAGTAACGGCAGGATTTTTTTTGAGGGCGGAATCGTTCTATGCGTTTGCAACCCACATTGATCAAATTGAGGGGACTGATTCATATGGAGGCCGTTCGCTGCATAGCCAGTCCCATGGCGAATCCTTTCTACGCCTGTTTCAGCACAGGTTTAAAAGCAAAGGGATCTACTTGCTGGATGAGCCGGAAGCAGCATTGTCGCCATCAAGGCAGCTGTCCCTGCTCAGGATTATCAAGGATCTTTCCGCGCATGCTCAGTTCATCATTGCCACTCATTCGCCGATTCTGATGGGTTATCCGGATGCTCAAATTATTAATTTCGACAGCAGCCCGATTGTAGAAATTGCGTACGAGGATACTGATCATTATCAGATCACCCGAAGATTCCTGGAGAACCCGAGCCGCATGCTGAAGCATTTGTTTGAGGATGAATAGCAAGATCGGGACTTGTAATGCCAGTATTGCCGGTCCCGAACTCGCATTTGTTACAGCAGGCACAGGCTCATGCCGCCGTATGAATGACCCATCCGCCAAATTGCAAAAGCGCCAAAGGTAAGAGAGAGCAAGGAGACGGGAAAAGGTGCTTTGTCAGCTTGTTTGCTGGTCATACGTTGTGCAGATTCCATGATGTCAATGTCAACCTTTCTGATGCAGATGATAGTGCTGTTGAGGTCGGAGACTTCATCCTGGCAGGTCAGGTAATGAAGAACTCCTGCGTAAGCGCAGGATTTTCAGTTAGAATACACTTTATCGGTAGAATAGATGCGATTGTGCAGGAATTATGAGGCAGATTCGGCGATAGGGACAAAATGCGGCGAAAAGCCTGCTCTTTGGCAGGCATCAAACCTTCAGTAAGTCGGAACGGCAAAAAAGCCTGCTCTATCGCAGGCTTTCTCGCCGTTTATGGAGTCACCCCCCCTCGGCAGGGGGCCCCCAACAGTCCGGGGCGCCGTAACGAGGGCGTCCCTTTTTTGTTACTTTATCAATGAGTTGGCAAGCTTGCGAATTTCAGCGCTCATTCTCTCATTGACCGGGAAAATCTCCTCCAAGTAATCCAATATATAAATGGCAGATTGGGGTACTTTGTCGTAACCTTGGACCATTTGACCGAGCCGCTCCGCCAGTCGGGGAAATCTTTTCTCGACCCTTCTGTCATTGCCGAAAGGATCGGGATAATAGTCCACTTCCGGTTCCAATAAATGAACAACCGAGATGATACTGTCTACTGCGTAGCCTTGAACAAATTTGGTTGCGGTCAGCTTCTCGCCTCTGGCGTATCTTCCTAACCCGACATATAAATTAGTCAACGCTTCGTTGAGGGGGAAGGCCAGAGATGCTCCCTTTAGCTTGGGATAGCCGATTTTCGGTTTTGCGATGCTGTCATTATTATAACCGGGAGCCTTCCATACAATTCTTCCCTCTGAGTAGCCCGCTGCATCCATATCGGCTTCATCAAAGATGGCATACTCGCCATAGATGCCATCTTCGAACAAGATTTTGCACCCGACATCAGAGTTTTTGAAAGCATATGCGAGCGGATAGGTGTCCTCCAGCCAGTCCAATTGATCAATAAATCGATTCTTGGCGCCGGGCTTCACGATCACGAAGAAATCAAGATCGGAATACTCATCCAGGCGCCCGAGTTCAATTCCTACGGAGCCGAGCCCCAGTAGCATGAGAGCATCGCCTTTCTGTTCAAGAACATCCCCGATTGCATTAAGTCTTTGAAGCAGCAGTTCTGTTTTTAGCATATAGAGTCTCCTCGTGAATACAGCAATCATGAAGGAACGGTTGCTGTTACTAGTTGTCTCCGTTTACTTGCGCATGGAGTATAGCATAGCCGAATGGCGGAAGCTGCAGCTTCAACTGCCCTTGCGGTGTCACCACAGGCGCTTCTGACAATACACCTGTCCATGAATCTCTCGAAACAGTCGTTCGAAGGGTCGCAGCAGTATCAGAATTATTGATAAGAATAATGAAGTGATCCTGTTCATCACGGCGTTCGTAGATCAAGCTGGTGTCACTTTCTTGATCCTGAAGGAAAGTAACCGATCCAGTTCTCAGTGCCGCATACTTGTGACGCAGTGCGATGAGCCGCTGGAAAAATGCGAGCAATTCACGATCCTGTTTCTTCGGATCCCACTCCATACATTTGCGGTTGCCAGGATCATATCCGCCGTCGATACCGATTTCATCTCCATAATAAATGCAGGGAACACCCGAGAAGGTGAGCTGGAATAGCGATGTCAGCTTGAAGCGCTCCTTGTTGCCGTTGCATTGTGTGAGCAGTCTGAATGTATCATGGCTTCCAAGCAAATTAAAGGCTACTTCATTGGCTTGCTTAGGATAGCTGACAAGCTGTGCACTGAGCCGGCTGGTGAATTGTCCTGCACTAATGGCGCTGCGGGCGAAGAAGTCGATACACGCATTCGTGAAAGGATAATTCATGACGGCATCGAATTGGTCGCCAAGCAGCCAAGGGAGCGAGTCATGCATAACTTCACCAAGCAGATAGGCTTCCGGATTTACCGCTTTCACCGTCTTGCGGAACTCTCGCCAGAAGGCATGGTCGACCTCGTTCGCGACATCCAGTCTCCATCCATCGATTCCAACTTCCTCGATCCAATATTTTGCCACTTTAAGCAGATATGCAATGACTTCCGGATTTTCTGTATTCAACTTTGGCATGATCGGCTCATAGCCGAACGTGTCATAGGTAGCCACACCATCCTTTACTGTAAGCGGCCATTCCCGTACGTGGAACCAATCCGCATACTGTGAGTCAGGACCATTCTCAAGTACATCAACGAATGGCGGAAACGCATGGCCGCTATGGTTGAACACTGCATCAAGCAGCACGCGGATGCCCTTTTCGTGACAAGCCTGTACGAGCTCCTTCAATGTTTCATTCGTACCGAATTGCGGATCAACCTTCAAATAATCACTAGTATCGTATTTGTGGTTCTTAGTTGCCTCAAAAACGGGATTGAAATAGATCGCATTGACGCCAAGCGAAGTCAGATGGTCAAGATGATCCATAACGCCCTTCAAGTCTCCGCCGAAGTAGTTTGTGGGAGTTGGCGTTCCGCCCCATGGCTCTGTTCCTTCCGGATTGAGGCTGGGATCGCCATTCGCGAAGCGCTCAGGGAAGATTTGGTAGAACACGGCATCCTTAACCCAGGCTGGCGGCTTCAGCACATCGACTGCATTAATGAAAGGAAAGTCAAAACAACCTTCATAGATGTATGGCGGTGGCTCATCAAAAATGCCTTTCTCCAGCACATACGCCGATGTCTCTCCGTCATGCAGGGCAAAATAATAGACCGTTCTGCGATATTTCGGTCGCACGGCTGCTTCCCAGTAGTCGAACAAGGCATCGGAGGCAAAACGAACCATAGCAGCGACAGCGTTTGTATCTTCTCCGCCATACTTGTCGCCGGAGTGAAGATCAATCGCAGTGATGTCGTTTTTCTTCGTACGAATGCGGATATGCAGGGTTCGATCGTCATAAGCATAGGACCAGCTGGATTTTGCACGGTGATAGACAGCTTCTAAATTCATATTAGCATCATTCTCCCCTTTTTACGGATAATGCAAAAAGGTTCAACCCCACCCGTTTGTGAGGTTGAACCCGAAGGTTGCATTGCCCTTTAATTAATAATGCCAAGATAACACGGTATCAATATTCGCGTCAAGAAGAATTTTGTCGATTTTTGCAATTTAATTTTATGATTGACTCTCACGTTACGTGATATTTTATAGTTAGCATTGAAAGGAGGCAATGAAGATTGCATGAAAGTAAAAGAGGTTGCGGATTTGGTCGGTATTAGTGTGCGCACACTACACCACTATGATGAAATTGGATTATTGACGCCAGAGGAGACAACGGAATCCGGATACCGGCTGTACTCTGACAATAATCTTGAGCTGCTGCAGCAAATTTTATTTTTCAGAGAACTTGACCTTCCTTTAAAGCAAATCAAAGCAATCATCAATGACGAATCATTCAACCGTCAGGAAGCGCTTGTCATGCATCGAAAGCTGCTGCTGGAGAAACGGAGCCGGCTCGACAAGATGATTGCAACCCTTGATAAGACTCTGCAGTATACGAAAGGAGAAATTACAATGACGAATAAAGAGAAATTCGAAGGCTTTGACTTCAGCCGCAACCCTTATGAGCAGGAAGCTCGTGAACGATGGGGAGACGAAGCGGTCGATCGTGCAAACGCGAAAGTAGCGGGCATGTCCAAAGACCAGCAGCAGGCGATGTCGGAGGAAATGACGGCAATCTATACGTTGCTCGCTTCCCTTCGCCATACGCCGCCGCAATCCCAGGAAGCGCAGGCCGCGATTGGCAAGTGGTACGATATGCTGAATCGAATGGGCAGTTATTCACTGGAGGCATTCAAAGGCCTCGGGCAAATGTATGTGGATGATGTACGCTTCACCCGGAATATTGATCAATTTGGCGAAGGATTGGCGGTTTTCATGCGTGATGCAATGGGCGCCTACGCCGACCAGAACAGCCAATAATAATGTACCATAAAGGGTAAGAGAGCATTTTCTCTCGTTCGAATGGATCGGGCTGGTTTAGTGGAATTGCATGGGTTAATTATACAAGCGTGGAAGAATGTTTCGCCCAGCAAGCTAACTAACAGCTATAATGCTCTGAACCCTTAGAGGCCAGGGCGTTCTGAAGCGCTGCTGTACGATTATGTGAGAATAATGAATATTTCATGAGAGACATTTAATAACTGTGACACCCCTTATTCCTGTACGATATGCGAAAGCTATTGAGAAGGGGTGATTGACGATAATGATTACGAAACGATGTCTGTTCTGCGATCAAATCGTACCGGTCAATAGTATCGGAGATTATGATCGTTATGAGGGCTGCTACTGTGCGCCGGGAAGCTCCTATAACCTGAGAAATGACAGCTATATCCACTATAATTCGTTGTCCTACCAGAATAAACGCCAGATGTTCCCGATTCTATCGGCCTATATCCGGGAGCTGACAGATCTTGATGAGAGAGTCATGATCACGTTCGAGGATTTGGAGGGCATCCTGAATAGTCCTGCCATACCGACGACAATCGAAGAGAAGTCTCAGCGATTGCTGCAATATCTATTTAAGCGCTCACGCGGGCCGCTTGAGCCGGTTGTCATTCATCAGCTGTCCCAAAGCTATAATCTCACTTATTCGCCGAACCTGCAGGAGCTTATCTACATTATAGAGAAGCTGAGGGAAGAGGAATATGTCGAAAGAGTAGGAGCAACCTTCAAGCTGACCGAGTCAGGCTGGAAGGAGGCTTCCATGATTGCCGGCGGCAAACGGCTGCAGCCCTGTGTCGTTATTGTGGCTGACGATGAGCAGTGGCGTCAGGAGTGGTCGGAGAAGGTGGTGCCGATGATCGAGCAATGCGGCTATACGGTACGAATGGCGGATAATCCGCAAAATGATGCAGAGGGTGATGGGATTATGCAGCTTATTGCCGAGAGCAAGCTGATCATTGCGGATTTGACTGGCCAGGATCAGGAGATTTATTTTGCAGCTGGCTATGCGCTAGGGCTGCAAATTCCGCTTCTATGCACGGTCAACAAGAGCGATGCGGAGCAGCTGCCTCTTCATTCCAAAGAAATAAATCCCATCATATGGGGCGGTACCGAGGAGCTGACAGCCATTCTTGAGCAGCGGCTGCGTTGATATTGGCCATATTTAGATTAACATTCCCTCATTTTCGCTATTATTGGCGATAATGAGGGTTTTTTCGCGATAATTCTGCCTAGCAACTCGTGCAAGATATGATATACTGAATGAGATTTGTTATATGAAAGGGGTTACATAATGAAAAAATCAATCAAACCATTCATTATTGGTACAGTAGTAGGATCACTGTTAACCGTGTCTTCGGTTGCCTTCGCCGATAATGGCATACAAGCAATCAAAGCGCTGCTCGACAGAAGTGTCAAGGTTACTGTCAACGGGAGTGCGGCGAAGCTGGACAATCCTGCTATTACCTACGATGGGAAAACATATGTCTATCTCAAGGATGTCAGCAAGCTGCTAGGCGCTCAAGTCAATTGGAACACGAAGACCAAGACAATTGAGCTGAAGGTAGATCCATCTGTGCTGCCATCGAAGCCCCAAGTCATTGCCACCTATAAGGTCAATGCCAAAGAGGCGACAGTAATGGATACGGAATATGCTAAATACAAAACCTTCATGACGGTTGTAAACTCAAGCACATCGCAAATGCTGGAGGATGCAACGTATAAGGAGCAGTTCTTGCGTGAATATGTCGGCTACAAAATATTGTATGCCACCTATGGTTCCAAAGAAATGAGCGCGGAGGACAAGACTGCTTTTGCCGCAGATTTCAATGAGTTCCTGGCACAATTGAAAACTTATCTCGGCCAAAACCCCGATCTGAAGACAAAGCTGGAAAAATCCGGCGTGACAGAGAACGATATGAGGGTCTACTACAAGATGCTGACGCTGGTTCCTAAAGAGATGGAGAATAATGTGACAGCGGATGCGATCAAAGCTGAGTTTATGGCCAAGCAAGCTGACTATAACATTGTTACCGTTCGCCATATTCTCATCGGTACAGAGGCTTTGAGCACGGGCGGTGTTGAACGTACAGATGCTGAAGCGCTGGCACGGGCGAAGGAAGTTAAAAAGCTGCTGGTAGATGGCGGCAATTGGACTGCGCTTGCCAAGGAGTACTCCGAAGATCCGGGCTCCAGCGACAACGGCGGTTTGTACGAGAATCAACAATCGCTTGGATGGGTTACGGAGTTCAAGGATGCTGCGAACACCCAGCCGATCGGTGAGATCGGTGACCCTGTGAAGACGGATTACGGCTATCATGTCATTCAGGTTGAGAAGAGGGAAACGAAGAGCTATGAGAATCTGACCGAACAAGATATTGCGCAGCTGCGATCAGAAATTGCTCAAGCACGCTTTGAAAATTTCATGAGCAACGAGCTGCCTGGTAAGATTACGAAGCTGGATGCGTCCAAGGCGTAAAGCTCATCCATCAAATTGGAATCCACCTGACAATACAGCGCCATGCTGTCTGTCAGGTGGATTTATTTGTGCAATTCTAAATAAGCATTCGTTGGGTCACAGCGGCAGCTTGATGCTTTTCTTATAGAGAGGATACAGCCACTTGACCCCGCTAGGCGTTAAAGTATCTGCAACCAGATGGGATACATAGCCGGCTAACGAGACAATGGTGATGCCTTCCAACTGAAGCTGCTGCTCCAGCCCCCAGCCGATCGCTCCCCAGATCAGTACGGCCCACACCGTATGCGTCATTCCTCGATGGTTCAGCCATGGGACCCAAGCAATGAACAGTCCGAGGCCCATGAGCCAGTTCATGGCGTATGTCAGGCCGACATACAGCAGAATACAGCCGATTGCACTTACAAGCGCATTGCGAATCATCCCTTGCTTTGTTACCATACCAAGTAGAAACACAATAACGGAGATAATCGTATATTCCTTGTAGAACTGCGCCTCCAGGTAATAAATATAAGCGACACCGGCTAATAAGAGCGCGCCTCCCCACAGAAGCAGCTCCCTGATTAGCTTGGACAGCTTGCCAAGCTTGCTGCTTAACATGCTTGTACCGTCGAGATCTGCGCTAAGGGCGGAGAAGCCTGCAACCGTAACATATAGAGCAGCATGCTTCAAGGTGAAGGGATAATAGGCGGCTGCGGCAAGCCCGATAGCGGCGCCAATGGCGAGATGTGTAGTTCCTTTCATAATTCCTCCGTTGATTGATTGGGATCGAATGTATTCATTAGGCAAACGTACGTTCGTTGTAACAGTATACATGAACAGCTCCAATGAAACAACCTCCAAAGGTAAGAAGAGGCTTGCAAGCAGGTGTGATGTATACGATTAATCAAGATCGTGAAATGGGGTTGTTCTATGGCAGAGAGCAGGAGCAGTTGTTCCATCGAACGAACAGCCATCGTAATTTCGGTTGGGCAGAATCATGTGGTGGCAGCAGTCAACGGCAAGAATATAAACATTCCGGCAAGCAAGGTAGTCCCGAGTGTTAAGCCAGATGACCGGATCCAATGGAACGGGAGCCTGTGGACAGTTATTGGTGAAGGATGAACATGCTGCAATTACTAAATACAGGGAGCTGAAGAGAAATGAATGAGAATCGGTCTGAAGAGCCAGTGGAATATGCAACATTCGCCGGAGGGTGCTTCTGGTGCATGGTAACACCGTTTGAAGAGCTTCCTGGCATCATTAGCGTCGTCTCGGGTTATATTGGCGGAGATACGGTTAACCCGACCTATGAAGAAGTATGCACGCATGAAACGGGACATACGGAGGCGGTACAAATTACGTTCAATCCGGAGAAATTCCCTTATGAGAAGCTGCTGGATATTTACTGGAGGCAGATCGATCCTACCGATGAAGGCGGTCAATTCCATGATCGCGGCTCATCCTACAGGACAGCGATCTTCACCTATTCTGAGGAGCAGCAGCGCAAGGCTGAAGCGTCCAAGGCTGCACTGGCGCAAAGCGGCCGGTTCAGCAAGCCGATTGTCACGCCAATTGTTCCGGCAACTGTCTTCTATTCAGCGGAGGATTATCATCAGAACTACCATAAGACGAATCCGCTTCGATACAAAATGTACCGCAAGGGCTCCGGCCGCGATGCCTTTATCGCCAAGCATTGGAATACCGAGCAGGATCGGGAGCAGCTGCGGAGCAAGCTGACGAAGCTGCAATTTGAGGTCACACAGAATAATGCTACAGAGCCGCCCTTCCATAATGAATTTTGGAATCATAAGGAGGAGGGGCTGTACGTCGATATTGTTTCCGGCGAGCCGCTGTTCAGCTCCATGGACAAGTTCGATTCCGGCTGCGGCTGGCCGAGCTTCACAAAGCCGGTTGAAGCGGGCTTGGTTGGTGAAGTGGAGGATTACACGCATAATATGATCCGCACGGAAGTAAGAAGCAGGCTCGGCAATTCCCATTTGGGCCATGTCTTCCCGGACGGTCCGAAGCCTGGCGGGCTTCGTTATTGTATTAACTCCGCTGCACTGCGCTTTATTCCGAAAGCTGAGCTGGAGCAAGAGGGCTATGGCGAATACAGCGGGCTATTCCGCACAGAATGACAGCATAACGGAATGGCACAAACGCCATCTCGACATACAGGGCGCGGATTTTGGCTAATAAGCCAATGAATCCCGCCCATTTTTCATATCTTGAAGGTTTATGTCGTTAATTAACAAGACATTATTCTACACAAGAAAGGGGACTAAGAACTATTAACATAATATGGTTGGAATGACATACTGAGAATAGATGACTGGCCAGCATCTGACAAACCAATACGGAGGGGTATTACGATGAAATCCAAAAAGTTAATTCTATCTGTGTTAGTTGCGGCATGTATGCTGACGGTCTCTCAAACAGCTTTCGCAAGCGGGAATTTCAGTCCTGAGCCCTTCGCGGATTCGATTGACAAGGCAGAGAAATTTGCGGAGCCGCAATTTTTCTCCCATTATATTAATGCCGTTAATGATGTGGATTGGTATTCCTATACGAATACGAGCGGCAAAGACCAATATGTTACCGTGTTCCTCCTGACTCCCAAGAATAATAATAATGATTTGACGGTCTCGTGGGGGAGTGATCCGGATCATCTCAAAGGAACAGCAAATGTGGCGGATCGGGGGACGGATAAGTTCGACAGCTACACCCAAAAGATTCAAAGCGGGGACTCCATCTATTGGAAAGTAGCACCGCATGCGGCAGGCTCCTTCGATAGTAAGGTAAATTATTGGACTTGGTTTCAGGTCAAATAATTAATAGCATTAAGTATGTACATAGGGAGTACGAAACGGCCATCCGGACAAAGCTCTGGATGGTCTTTGCCATGAACAGGCTGTGCGGAAAAAAGGAGGAGGGTTCGGTTTTTTGTTCATTTCGTGATACAATGAATTGTTAAACAACGCAGAATGAACTGCTAATGTGGAGGCAAGACCGAGTGAACAATTATCCATTCTCCTATGATCCGAAACAACCCTTTGTCACACAGGCAAGCGATTGGATCGCAGATGTATTCTACGAGATACTGCCTGAAGCGGGCTTCGAAATTAGAGATGAACAAATTTATATGGCCTTTCAACTGGAACGGGCCTATAGCGAGAAAGCGACCATTTTCGCGGAAGCCGGAGTCGGCACGGGCAAGACACTTGTCTACTTGCTGTATGCGATCAATTATGCGCGCTATACGAGAAAGCCGGCTATTATCGCCTGTGCGGATGAATCGTTGATCGAGCAGCTGGTCAAGCCGGAAGGCGATATTGCCAAGCTTGCCCGTTACTTGGATCTGACGATTGATGCCAGACTAGGCAAGTCTCCTCATCAATATATTTGCTTGAACAAGCTTGACGATGCGCGAGGCTCGTTGGAAGACGGAGATCTCTATCAGGAGATTTATCAGGGACTGCCTGATTTCGTTCATTCGCCCGTCACGATGCAATCGTTCTATCCCTACGGGAATCGCAAAGATTATTCAGATCTGAACGATGAGCAGTGGAACAAAATCGGGTGGGATGTGTTCCAGGATTGCCTCGTTTGCAGCAGGCGCCATCGCTGCGGGCAGACCTTATCACGGGATCATTACCGCAAATCAACGGATCTGATCATCTGTTCCCATGATTTCTATATGGAGCATGTGTGGACCTATGAAGCGAGGAAGCGGGAGGGTCAGCTGCCTTTGCTGCCGGAGCACAGCTCGGTCGTATTTGATGAGGGGCATCTGCTCGAGACCGCTGCACAGAAGGCGCTTACCTATAAGCTGAATCATGCTGTATTCGACGGCATTCTGTCGCGCCTCCTGCAAGGGGAAATTCGCGAGTCGCTCGCGGTTGCTATTGATGAGGCCAGCATGCAGAGCGAGCATCTATTCTCACTGATCGATCAATATAGTGTGCGCATTCCGGCATCGGACCGGAAGGAAATTGTCTGGAACGAGGAGCTGCTGCGCGAGATTGCCCGTTTTCGCGGTATGATTGATGCAATTGAGGAAGAGCTCGTATACGAGAGCGGTGTCTATTCCCTCGATTCCTACCAGCTCAAGATCGTTGAGGAGCATCTGGAGATGATTCAGCTTGCGCTTGGCTTATTCAAGCAGCAGAATCAATTTATCTCTTGGGTAATGGAGGATAAGGAAGGAATCACTCTGGTCATCATGCCCAAATGGGTGAAGCAGGTACTGAAGGAGCAAGTATTCTCGCGGCAAATGCCTGTTGTGTTCTCATCCGCCACACTTTCTGTCAATGGAGATTTTCGCTATATTGCCGACAGCTTGGGAATTGAGAACAGCCTCGATTTCACCGTGCAGTCGCCGTACGATTATGAGAACCAGATGCGTGTGGCGACATCATCCTTGGATAACGATGCAGACTATAGTCAAAAGATCGGGATAGCGGTTCGAATGCTTCAGCAATCGGAGGGCCGCACATTAATTCTATTCCCGTCCAAGGAAGAGCTGAATCTGTTCAAGCAGCATATGGAGCCTCAAGCGGGGCAATTCGCATTTCGTTTTCTATATGAGGGCGATAGTGAGATCAGTCATCTGATCGGCGAGTTTCAGAATGATGAGACAAGCACCCTGGGGGCGGTTACGCTGTGGGAAGGGCTGGACATTCCAGGGCCATCCCTGTCGCATGTGATCGTATGGTCGCTGCCTTTTCCATCCCGTGACCCCGTCTTTGCAGCCAAAAGAAGGGATGCGTCCAACGCCTTCGAAGAGGTGGATATGCCGTATATGCTGCTAAGACTCAGACAGGGAGCAGGGCGGCTGATTCGCACTCGCGGTGATCGCGGGACGATCACGATATTCGGACAAGAGCTGAAGGATGAGAAGGTGCGGGAGAGCGTCATTCAGTCGCTTCCTCAGGGCGTGTCCATTCAACTTATTGATCGCTAGATTATTACTAGATTCGGAGTGTGTGTACGATGGACATTATTACACCACAACGGTTGTATCACGGCACGACAGACAACTTGCTGCCATCCTTCCAGACGAAGCTGCTGAACAGCCAATACTGGCGGCCTGGCCGGGATTTCGGCGAGGGCTTCTATACAACAATTTCTGCTGGACAAGCCAGGAAATGGGCGTACAAGGCGATGCGGGGCTCACTGCAGGGAGCGGTCAGAGCGTGTGTGCTGGAGATCGAACTGCACGCCATTCCCGATCCGTGCCATCCTCTGATCTTCCTGAGCGACTCGCTGGCCTGGGCGGAATTTATTATGCTGCACCGCCTTGTCGAGCGGAAGGGGACGGATCCATGCGACCGTCATCCAGATATTATTATCGGCCCGATGGCGGACAGTGACACTGGTAAAATTATAAAAGAAGCGTTACAATTGAATAAAGATGCACACTGGTTCTACGAGCAAATTACACGAACAATGCGCGGACGGCGACTGGATTCGCTCCTTCTTGGGAATCAGGTTGTGTTCTCTTCCGAGAGTTGGGAATCATCTCTTAAACTCGTTGGGTATAATATCTATATGGGGGGAAGGTGGATCTATCATGACTGCTCAAGTGAGGCTCAATCTTTATGAACGGGGCATAGTTGAAGAGCTCGTGGAACATTTCGGTTACAGTGCTGACGGGGCTCGCCGTCTAGTCGTTCAATATATTGCAGTTATCCGCAAGCTTGGCGGTTATGACAGCTGCCGCGACCATGCGGAGCGTCTTGTTCAGGCGCAGCAATTGAACCTTATGCCGGAAGAATGGCTGGAGCGTATCCGCTCCATAGATCGTGAGGCAGCAGCGGACAAAGGGATTCTTCACCTTGAACATGGCTCCCAATACGCACGCGTATGGTAATATTGACAGCTATAGACATGCAAACAGTATAAGGGGCTATCCTATTGTCATCCTATGAATGACTCGGGATAGCCTTTTATTGTGGCGAGTGTACCTGCTTCGCGGCAGATTGGGGCGAAGACAAGCGGCATCGTTCACAAGCATTCGCTATCTGGACTCCAATTTGGCCGCTTCCTCATAAACGATAAAGGCCAGTTCCTCATTATCGAACATGGACAAGAAGGCTTGCACGACCTCAGCTCCAATCGGATCTGCATCTTCCTTATTGACCGTTAGTGCGATCGCTTGCTGCAGAGCTTCATTGTCAGCCTGCTGCGGATAGGCGCGCGCATACAATTGCTGCGGATCGAGATCATTATTGACGCACCATTGGGCGAAGCAAAGAATCATCGACTGCTCGTCATTCTGATAGCTTTGGATAATAAATTGTTCGAGTTCGTTGCGGTTCATTATCAGTTCTCCTTCATTGTTAGGGGCAATATATGAGCTAATTATACGAAGATAGCCTTAGATCTACAACCGGCAGGAATATCAGGGAGATGCAATTGATAATGGGCGGAGGAGATGTAATGCGATGAAATGCTCACACTACAAGCTGTCTGATGATCATGTATATGTCTACAAATGGGAGCCGGATAATGGGGCTGAGGTGCTCGGCATCATTCAACTGGTGCATGGTTCCTGCGAGCATGCGGGAAGATATGAGCGATTCGCGCAGTTTCTAACCAGCCGGGGCTTTGTAGTATATGCGAGTGATCATCGGGGCCACGGCTTAACGGCAGCAGTGGATGGGGATTTGGGCTATTTTGGAGAGTGGAACGGTTGGAGCCTGATGGTGGATGATTTGCATCAAGTGACGAGGCTGGCCAGGCAAGAGCATCCTCAACTGCAGCTTATTATGCTGGGGCACAGCATGGGTTCCTTTCTTGCAAGACATTATGCGATACGGTACACGGATGAATTGAACGGCTTAATACTCGTCGGAACGGCGCATCATGTGAGAGTGATGCTTCGGGTGGCAAGGTTCATCGCTAATTGGGAAATCCGGGCTTTCGGCATCCGGCATAGAAGCAAACTGCTGAACAGATTGTCATATGAGTCGTTTAATCACCGGTTTCAGCCGTCAAGAACGAAGCAGGATTGGCTGTCGCGCAATGATGCCGAGGTGGATCTGTTCAGGCAGGATGAGCGCTGCGGCTTTGTATTCACAGCTGGCGCCTTCCGCGATATGTTCCATGGCCTCCTCTTCATTACAGATCAGAACAATATCAATGGAACCCGCGCAGATTTGCCGATACTGCTTCTGTCCGGGAAGGATGATCCTGTAGGCTCTTATGGCAAAATGGTCAAGCGGGCTTTCAATTCCTACATAAAAGCAGGCGTGTCGAACGTACAGGTGAAGCTGTATGAAGGGATGCGTCACGAAATTCTGAATGAAATTGATAAGGAAACAGTATACAACGATATTGTTGTCTGGGTTAATGAGGTATTAAGGCAGCGCCCCCTGGCCGTCGAGCGTTAATGGCGGAGAATCCTTCATCATTCTGCCAATATTTCGAGCCTTTTGTCGTATTCTGTACAAAAGGAATAGGAATAAGGTGAATTTCACGCTATAATAGATTGGGAAATCATTTAGGACGGGTTGAGAGTTGATGAGGATATCGGTTTACATAGGAAGCTTTCTCGCCCGCCAATAAACAATTAAGGAGATTAACATGGAAAAGACGCTTATCTTCGGGCATAAAAATCCCGACACAGACACAATCTGTTCAGCAATTGCTTACGCTGCGCTCAAAACCAAACTGGGCTGGAATGTAGAGCCGGTACGTCTGGGCGAAGTGAATGGAGAAACACAATATGCATTGGATCAGTTCAAGGTGGCTGCTCCGCGTCTGGTCGAGACTGTATCGAACGAAGCGAAGGATGTAATATTGGTTGATCATAATGAGCGCCAACAAAGCGCTTCTGACA
Organism: Paenibacillus oenotherae; assembly: GCF_019443105.1. Lineage (GTDB taxonomy): Bacteria > Bacillota > Bacilli > Paenibacillales > Paenibacillaceae > Paenibacillus_Z > Paenibacillus_Z oenotherae. The sequence continues at coordinate 2,043 of NZ_JAHZIJ010000001.1, read as the reverse complement.
TTGATAAAGTCCGTGTTGTTGAAGTTATCGACCACCACCGTATCGCTAACTTTGAGACAAGCGGTCCATTGTACTATCGTGCAGAGCCTGTCGGTTGCACGGCTACAATTCTGAAGAAGCTCTACAAAGAGAACGGTGTTGAGATCGAGAAAGACATCGCGGGCCTTATGCTGTCTGCGATTATTTCGGACTCCCTCCTGTTCAAATCCCCGACCTGCACGCAAGAAGATGTGGATGCAGCCCGCGAGCTGGCCCAGATTGCTGGCGTGGACGCGGATAGCTATGGTCTGGAAATGCTGAAAGCCGGAGCAGATCTGAGCGACAAAACGATCAGCCAACTGATCTCGCTGGATGCAAAAGAGTTTCAAATGGGCAGCTACAAAGTAGAAATCGCACAAGTGAACGCAGTGGATACGAATGACGTGCTTTCCCGTCAAGCTGAGCTGGAAGATGCATTGAACAGCATTATCGCGGAGAAGAACCTGGACTTGTTCTTGCTCGTTGTAACCGATATTCTGAACAATGATTCGATCGGTTTGGCACTTGGCCGTGTAAGCCAAGCAGTTGAGAAAGCTTACAACGTAACCTTGGCTGACAACAAAGCCGTGCTTAAAGGCGTCGTATCCCGCAAATCACAAATCGTACCGGTGCTGACCGATACGCTAAGCAACTATTAAGATAGACGTTTTATGGATTGCTGGAATCGTCCTTCCCATTGCCTTGTAGCAATGAGAGGGGCGATTCTTTTCTTATGAGGCCGCCTGGGAGATATGGTTAAGATAAGTTGGTTGTGTGTAATAACAAGTACGGCAAGCCGAGGTGCAGGCCGAAACGACAGATTAGGCGGTGAATGACATGACAGTCCATTATCTATTGAACTGCTATAATATTAAGATTCTTGTGAAGCAGGTGGAGGAAGACGGCGGGCAATATAATGTCAACATTCAAAGCGACAACAATCCGCTCAGTTTCGGCAACACGCTGTATTCGGCTACCAGCAAAGAAAAAGCCATCCGGGTGGCAGATCAGCTGTGCACCTTCTACTCCATGGCCAGAATGAACGGCTACCATCTTCAAGGCAAAGCGTTTACGAAGCCGGAGGCGGGCGAGATTCTTGCGGAGGATGTACTGATGAGAGAAAGAACCAGGGATGAATTGCATGCATTATTGGTGCCCTCGTAATGTTACAGCGGAGCAGGAGTAATATGTGCGCTGTCCTAACAGGATGGATGGGGGCCACATCGAATAGAGATGCAGGTGAGTCAAGGCGAGAGCCTTGGCTCTTTTAACCTGGTTAGGCGCATGCTGCACAAGCTTGCGTTTCGGGAGCGCAAGGGTATAGTGAGGGTAGCGGTGCAATAAAAAATGATTTGGAATAAATTACTATTGTACATGAAGGATAATCTATGGTATTCTATATTTCCTGCCACGAAATGATGGCTGGCATGCAGCAGAATACACTCCGTAACGATCCAATGTTATTGAAAAAAGATCTTTACAAGTAACTGCTGAATGTGATAAGATATAATTCCTGTCTCATTGAAATGGATTGTTCTTTGAAAACTGCACAACGAGTGAAATGCCCTTCAGCTCCAAGAGCTGTAGCAAGCAATACAAAGTAATGAGCTAACAAGCTTCTACTAGACGGAGGCCTTCGGGCTGAAGTTATGGAAGGTGTTTCGCCGGAGGCCTTGGCTGAAGCGGAATGACTTCTTTTATGGAGAGTTTGATCCTGGCTCAGGACGAACGCTGGCGGCGTGCCTAATACATGCAAGTCGAGCGGACTTGACGAGAAGCTTGCTTCTCTGATGGTTAGCGGCGGACGGGTGAGTAACACGTAGGCAACCTGCCTGCAAGACCGGGATAACATTCGGAAACGAATGCTAATACCGGATACGCAATTTGGCTGCATGGCCGAATTGGGAAAGACGGAGCAATCTGTCACTTGCAGATGGGCCTGCGGCGCATTAGCTAGTTGGTGGGGTAACGGCTCACCAAGGCGACGATGCGTAGCCGACCTGAGAGGGTGATCGGCCACACTGG
>NZ_JAHZIJ010000019.1 GCF_019443105.1 Paenibacillus oenotherae | reverse complement strand
GTTCGTTTCATCCTCCATGAAGTGTTTGATCTCCGCCTTCATAATGGATTCCAGGTTTTCTTTTACAAACTGAGTGACAAGATTTTCAAATAGGTTTGTGAGCTGGTTTTCTGCTATTATAGTCATGGAGTAGAGTCCCTTCTTGGTGCGTGGTAACCCCGAGGATACTCTACTTTTTTGTTCCCTGTTAAGGGGCCAAATCTTGGTACACAAACTATTGTACGTCATCCTAGAGCGGGAGAAAAGCCTGCTTTTTTGCAGGGATGCTCGCGGTTCCGACGGAACGCTAGTCGGGCCAGGTGGCATAGATCGGCGTTTTTGCAGGGATGCTCGCGGTTCTGGCGGAACGCTAGTCGGGCCAAGTGGCATAGATCGGCGTTTTTGCAGGGATGCTCGCGGTCCGGCGGAACGCTAGTCGTTCCAGGTGGCATAGATCGGCATTCTAGCAGGGATGGTCGCGGTTCCGGTAAAGCCGTCCCACTGTACAGGCCGTGGTAAACTGTTTTGCGGATAGCGGGTGGTCGGCCTTCTATTTCCGCTTGGAGGAGAATAAACATTATAGAACCAATACTGGGCGAATATCATAGGATGAGGAATGAGAAGTCCGATGACCGAGGAGGGAAACGACTGGTGATGGTGAACAAGCAAACGCGTGATTGGTATCCGTTTGTCGGCCCGTTTGATCCATGCCCGCCGATTTATGTGAAATCTTATTATGTGCCGCCGAATCAATATATCCCGTTTCAGCCGATGGGTTTACAGCAATTCTCGCTTCAAGAGGCGCTCAGGCTGGGCACATTATGGCCTGCTTTGTACAGCCCTTATGAATCGAAATGCGGCAAGGGGGCAGGCAATGAATAAGAAGCTGGATGCGAATTATTACAGCAAGCTCCTTGAGCTGCAGCAGCTTGATTTTGCACTCGTTGAGCTGACGCTGTATTTGGATACACATCCGAATGATCTGCAGGCGATTCAGCAGTTTAATCAACTCGCACAGCAGCGGCAGCAGTGCGCCCATCAATTCGAGATGCAGTATGGGCCGCTATTGCAATTTGGACATAGCTACTCCAAATATCCGTGGCAATGGATAGAGACCCCTTGGCCTTGGCAGGTGTAGGTCAGGTGTAGCACATGATAGTTAAGAACATAGAAGCGGGTACGGGAGGGATGGACACGAATGTGGATTTATGAGAAGAAGCTGCAGTACCCTGTTCGAGTGAGCAAGTGTTGTCCGCGTACGGCAAAATATTTGGTCGAGCAGTATGGCGGAGCGGATGGAGAGCTGTCAGCGGCTCTGCGGTATTTGAACCAGCGGTATACGATACCGGATAAGGTTGTGGGTTTATTGACAGATATTGGAACGGAAGAATTCGCTCATCTGGAAATGATTGCCACAATGATCTACAAGCTGACGAAGGACGCAACGCCCCAGCAGCTGCAGGAAGCCGGATTAGGAGAGCATTATGCCAATCATGACAGCGCGCTGTATTACAATAATGCTGCTGGCGTCCCGTGGACTGCCGCATACATTGCCTCCAAGGGCGATCCGCTCGCCGATCTCTACGAGGATATTGCTGCTGAGGAGAAGGCGCGGGCGACCTATCAATGGATTATCGATATGACCGATGACGTAGATCTGCAGGACAGCTTGAAGTTTCTGCGAGAGCGGGAGATTGTGCATGCGATGCGGTTTAAGGAAGCGGTCGAGATCATCAAGGCGGATCGGGATACGAAGAAAATATATTAATGAATAAAGGGCTGATTGCGTCGTGCTTGTAACGCAGTCAGCCCTTTATTGCGGCATTTCTAATATACATCCCGTGCGTATCTCTTGGATTGTGCCATTTCCTTCACATAGGCCTCCGCTTCGGCGGGATTCATTCCGCTATGCTGCCCAATAATCTTTTTCAGTGTGGCATCCACCTCCTTGGCCAGCTTGCTTGCGTCACCGCAAATATAAAAATGGGCGCCCCCTTTGATCCATTCCCACAACTCGGCTCCTTGTTCCATCATTCGATGCTGAACGTATATTTTCTCCGGCTGATCCCGGGAGAAGGCGGTATCCAGGCGGTGCAGGTACCCGTCTCTTTGCATAGTTTCCAGCTCATCCTTAAAGTAGAAATCCAACGCAGCTCTTTGTTCGCCGAAGAGGAGCCAGTTTCTCCCCTTTGCTCCGGTTGCCTGACGTTCTTGAAGGAACCCGCGAAATGGCCCGATTCCAGTGCCTGCCCCCACCATAATGATCGATACATCGGAATTAGCGGGAAGGCGGAAATGTGCAGACTTCTGGATGAAGACAGGGATCTCGGTATAATTCTCCGCCCGATCTACGAGGAAAGCGGAGCAGACCCCTTTTCTAAGTTTGCCATCATGCTGGTAACGGACGGTTGAAACTGTAATATGAACCTCGTCCGGACAGGCTTTCGGGCTTGAGGAAATGGAATATAAGCGATGCTGCAAGGGCTTGAGTATGCCGATAAAATCCTCCGCGCTAACGGACAACGGGAACTGCAGCAGCAGGTCAGCCAGTTGCCGTCCCCACAGCCATTTTTTTAACTGCGCTTTATTCTCGCTTCGGAGTAGGTTGGCAAGCTCCTCGTTATTCGAGCGCTCCTGAACGAATTGAAGTATCGCCGGGGTTATGCGGGCAATCTCGAAATGCCGGAGCAATGCTTCGCTGAGGCTCATCTCCCCGCGTTCTTTAATCGTGACGCGGTCGAGCGGATTGAGCTTGGCTGCTGCTAGTATCTCTTCCACGAGATCCGGGCAGTTGGTTGGCCATATGCCCAGAGCATCGCCGGCTTCGTATTGCAAACCGCTGTTTTTGAGGTCGAAGACGTAGTGGCGCACCTCTTTCTCTGAGCCTTCTTTATTTAAATGCCGGCTGGCGGCGACATGTGTGAGCAGCGGATTATGGCGGTCATAAACCTTAGTCTCTGCGATCTGATCCGCAGCAGCAGCGGCAGATGATTCAGTCTCTCGAATCGCATTATCGAGCGCCTTCTCGGATGCAGCAAGCCATGCACTGGCCTTCTCTTCATAATCGGTATCGCAATCGCTGCGATCCAGAAGCCGCTGCGCGCCAAGCTGCTCAAGCCGGGCATCCAGATTGCGGCCGAATCCGCAGAAGGGATCATAGCTGGAATCTCCGAAAGCGAGCACGGCATAGCGGAGCTCAGGCAGCCTCGGCGTGTTGTCATCTTGCAGGGATTTCCAGAAACTCTCGCCATTATCTGGCGGATCACCGGCTCCGAAGGTGCTTGTTATGAACAGGACATATCGTTCTGTGGCCAGTTCTGCGATGGGATAAGCATTCATGCTTACAAGCCGGATACCGTAACCGGACTGCTGTAATTTTTGCGCACAGCCGTTTGCCACCCCTTCCGCATTTCCGGTCTGTGACGCCCAAAGAATAGTAACTGCCGGTTTGGCTGCTCCCTGCGCTTCTTCTGGAGAAGACGAAACGGACGCCTCGGTTTCTGCTGGCCGTATGGGCAGCGCAGGAGCTGGCAGCAATTCTGCGCCTTGCAGATAGGTGCGGGAGAATAGTCCGGCCAGCATGCCATCCAGCCAAAAACGTTTGGCCGGCTCAAGGGGAGCGGTGGGCGGCAGTACCGGAATGCCAGGAGCGGGCCGTGATTCCTCGGCGCGCAGACTGGTTATGAAGCCAGCGAGATAAATTTTCTCATGGTTATCCAACGTCATCGTCGATGAGGATGGAATACCCAGCATGTTTGCAAACGTGTCGATTTGTGCCATGTACACGGCCTCCTTCTGTTTGACGACCGCTTCGTCAGCATGAATGTGAGCCTTGGTTTCATCCTGCTGCGGCGGTGAATGTTCCCTTATTGGCTGCTCAGTAACGGGAGTAAGCGAAATTGCGCAATATTTGAATTCGGGTTGAAGGGATATCGGATCGATCGCGTCGTTGGTGACGGCATTGATCGCCAGCTTCTCGCCAAATACGTCATTCCAATGAAAAGGAGCGAAGCAATTGCCAGGCCGTACCCTGTCGGTAACTGCCGCAGGCAGAACGGCGAGACCGCGCCGTGAGCGGATTTCTATGCGCTGCCCTTCGCTAACGCCGAGCATCTCCGCATCTTCAGGATGAATTTCGATAAAAGGGCCCGGGTTTAGCTTGTTTAAAGTCGGTATCTTCCCAGTCTTGGTCAGGGTGTGCCACTGATGCTGCAAGCGGCCGGTGTTCAATACGAAAGGAAACTCCTTATCCGGCATCTCCGCAGGCGGCAAGAACGGTCGGGCGAGGAAAATGCCCTTTCCGCTTTCGGTCGGAAAGACGATTCGCGGGCGGCTGCCGTCCGGATTCTCCTTTAATGTCTGGCTAGCTCCATTGTTCAAATAGCGAATTGGATTCCGATCATTTTCGCTATCTGGAGCACAGGGCCATTGCATCGGCGTCTGGAGCAGACGTTCATAGGTAGCGCCGCGAATGTCGTAACCGGTCTTCGGGTTCCAAGCCTGCTGAATCTCAAGGTAGACCTCGGCCGAAGAATTGTAGGAGAAAGCGGAGGCATAGCCCATTTCGCAGGCGACTCGGGCGATGATCTGCCAGTCCGGCAGTGCCTCTCCGGGAGGATCAACCGCTTTCTGCATCAAAGTCAGGTTCCGCTCGGAATTGATCATGACCCCTTCGGCCTCTGACCACAACGCGCCAGGGAGCATAATATCGGCATATCGGTTGGTCTCGGTATCGAAGAAAGCATCTTGTGTTATGACGAGCTCGGCTGCCTGCAGAGCTGCAATGACGTTCTGGCGGTTCGGGACAGTTGCAACGGGATTGGTGCAAATAATCCAGCATGCTTTAATCTCTCCGGCCTGCATGCTTTGGAACATGGAGATTGTTCCGGAGCCTAGCTCGGTTCTAAGAGTGCCAGGGGGGACTTTCCACAGCTCCTCAATAAAGGTGCGCTCGGATTCGACGAGCACCGAACGCTGTCCGGGAAGCCCCGGGCCCATATATCCCATCTCTCGGCCGCCCATTGCATTGGGCTGGCCGGTTAGCGAGAAGGGGCCGCTGCCGGGGCGGCATATGGCGCCTGTAGCCAGATGCAGGTTGCAGATGGCATTGGTGTGCCATGTGCCGTGTGTGCTCTGGTTAAGTCCCATCGTCCAGCAGCTCATCCACTCCGGAGACTTGCCAATCCACTCGGCGGCTTTGCGAATATCCGCTTCAGGGATGCCGGTTATGCCGGCTACCTTGTCAGGCGGGTAATTTTCCAGGAAGGTGGGCATGTTCTTCCAGCCCGATGTGAATGCAGCGATGAAAGCCGGATCAGTATGTCCGTTCTTGACAATCAGATGCAAGAGGCCATTAAGAAGGGCGAGATCAGTGCCGGGCGTAATTTGCAAGAAGAGCGATGCCTTATCTGCGGTCGCGCTGCGGCGCGGATCAACAACAATCAGCCTGGCTCCTGCTTTGACCCGATCCATAACCCGGAGGAATAGGATGGGATGACAGTCAGCCATATTTGCTCCAATGACGAAAAACAAGTCGGTATGATCCATGTCCTGATAAGAACCGGGAGGTCCGTCGGCGCCAAGCGACAGCTTGTAGCCGCTGCCTGCGCTCGCCATGCACAATCGTGAATTGGACTCAATGTTATTCGTGCGAACGAAGCCTTTGGCCAGTTTATTGATGAGATACTGCGCTTCCAATGACATCTGGCCTGAGACATAAAAGGATAGAGCGTCAGGGCCATGTTGATCAAGGATGGCACGCAGTCTCAGCGCCGTTTCGCTGATGGCTTGATCTGCTGAGGTTTGTACCGGTTCGCCGTTGCGCGCTGGACGTCTATAAGCGTATTCCATCCGCCCGGATTCAGCGATCGCTTGAGCACAGGTGCTGCCTTTTGTACATAGTCTTCCGAAATTGGTCGGATGCTCCTTGTCGCCAGCAGCTTTCACTACGCGATTGCCGGACACTTCGAGTACGATGCCGCAGCCGACGCCGCAGTAAGGGCAGACACTTTTAATTTTTTTAGTTGACATGTTTGTTCACCAGCATTGACGTGCATAGCACGAATGGATTTGATTGATCGAAGGATGGCGAGAAATGGGTTATAACCAAACATAACTAAACATAACTGATTATGCTTAATATATATCGCACTACGATTGAAGTCAATACTTTATGTTAGGTAAAATGACATAAAAATAGCGGAATAGGATATTGTCGCTGGATCCCCTTCTTTTATTCGGAAATATCTTTCGTTCTATGTCAGGTTTAGGGTAATTGTCCTCTTTCTTGGTATGCGGTACACTGAAATTATTATGCTGCAAGGAGTTGGAGACATGGCTGATGAGCGTTTGCCGAAGCATGTGTATGAGCAATTGGCTCTCTTTCGATATCGTATTCGCAAATTTATCAGGTTCAGCGAGGAAGCGGCGCGGGTGAAGGGACTGACTCCTCAATACCATCAGCTCATGCTTTCTATTATGGGGTTCTCGGGTCGGGAGCAGGCTACGCCGAAAGAGCTTGCCGAGCGTCTGCAAATTACCCGTCATGCTTGCGTGGAGCTTATTAAACGCTGTGAAGAATTGAAGCTGGTGCAGCGACTTCCTAATCCGGAAGATGGCCGCAGTATTTTTATTCGACTCACCGATTACGGAATGGGTATTCTTGAGGAATTATCCGAAATTCATCGGGATGAATTAATGAGAGCGGGGCTGCTGGAGTTTCGGTACGACCCCATTCCACGGGAACAGGATTAACTTCGGAGCCGCTGCAATACTCGAGCCTTAACGGATTCATTCCTATCCATCGGCCTCTTCGATAGCCGAAGAGGTTTTTTGTTATGTTATTAAATATAACATCAGTATTGACTTTATCGCAGAACGATATATATTTAAGTATAAATGATTATGTTTAGATATAATTGGTTAATCATTTTTTTGATGAGTTTATTGTAAATTATGCTTGTACACGATGGGGATGCAGCTCTAATCGTCGTGACTTGAGGGAGGGGATTAACGCCGGCGGGGTAAAACGGACAATGGCCCCTTAGGGCCATATAACAGACGAGCATCCCCGTAAGGATAAGAATCATTGCTGTGGAGGCATAACGTTCAGGTTTCGTACAAAATTTGTCCTGTTCGGGACAGATCATAACCTGCAATTGCTGTAAGCTCCTGTATGAAATCCTCGGAATGAAGAACGGCCATAAGGGAGCGTATCCAGGATTGATTGTCCGGTTTTTTGATCACAACGAGGTCATAGCTTTCTTGAATCAGGGGCAGAAATTCGACATTGCCGACAATGGACACTGCTTTCTCGATGCCTACGCCAATATCAGCTTCGCCGGAAGCTACTTTGGCAGCTACAGACAGATGATTGGTGAGCACATGGTCATAGCCATGAAGCTGGTTCGGTTTGATGCCGTGAAGCCGGAGCTGTTCATCAAGCAGCACTCGGGCGCCTGAGCCCCTCTCCCGGTTAACAATACGCAGCTGGCTGCGGCTTAAGTCGGCCCAGCCTTTAATGTTATGCGGATTCCCTTGTGCGACAACCAATCCGGCGCTTCTGGCAAGCAGATTGACGACCATATAGGAGGAACCGACAAACAGCTTGCGAATATAGGGCAGGTTGTACTCGCCGGTATCGCCGTCCAGCAGATGAGTGCTGACAATATCCGATTGGCCCGAGTACATGCTGATCAGGCTGTCGAGACTGCCGACATGAGACCGCAATGGCCTGACGCCGGCCGCATGTTTCTCCAGATGCTTGGCCAATATGTCTAGACTAATGTCCTGGCCTGTAATAACAAGCGGACGGATGCCATGATTAACCGAGGTTGCAGAGGTGACGGCGGGAGCTGGATGCTCTGATTGAGCCTGGGGCGGAACTCCCTTGCTTTTGAGCTTGTACGCATTCAGATCAGAGGCATCGACCCGCATTTGTTTGCCCACCCGATAGGAGGGGAGCTCGCCTTTTTTGATCAAATCGTAAACGGTGAGCTTGGAAATCTTTAATAGCTTGGAAATTTCTTCTGCTGTATAGGATATATCCTCGGACATCTTATACCTCCTGGTAGAAGGATCAACGAAAAATCTCTTTATATTGTATCACACCTGATATTGTTAGCGTTAACACAGGGCGTTGCAGTTAGAATTGCGTTTAGCTGAAGAACATATATAGACGGAGGGAACATCATGTTTAAATTTATGAAAAGCAGTATGCTGGTATCGATTATCTTGATCTTGTCGCTTCTATTGGGCGCATGCGGTGCGGGTACGAATTCGAATTCGCAAACAACGCCCCCGGCACAATCACAGGCTGAGGCGCAAGGGAACGAGACGCCAGCGGAAACAGTTGAACTGACCGTCTCGGCAGCGGCAAGCTTGACGGATGCTTTGAAGGAGATTCAGACTCTGTATGAAGCAAGCCATAAGAACATTAAGCTTGTTTATAATTTTGGAGCATCGGGAGCGCTGCAGAAGCAGATCGAGCAAGGAGCTCCGGCGGATTTGTTCTTCTCCGCATCATCCAAGAATATGAAGGCGTTGGTAGAGGGGGAATTGATTCATGCCGACAAGCAGCGCAACCTGTTGTCTAACGAGCTTGTTGTTGTCATGCCTTCTGATGGAGCGGCGGGCATTGGAAATGAACAGGATTTGAAGAAGGATGATGTGAAAATAGTCGCCATCGGCATTCCAGAGAGCGTGCCTGCCGGAAATTATGCGAAAGAAGCGCTGACTAATGTTCAGTTATGGGACGAGCTGCAGCCGAAAATGGTACAAGCCAAAGACGTTCGCCAAGTGCTGCAATATGTAGAAACAGGCAATGCGGATGCAGGGTTTGTGTACAAAACGGACGCCTTGACCACGTCAAAAGTGAAAATTGCGTTTACAGTCGACCAGAGCGCTTATACGCCTGTGAAATATCCTGTCGGTATCGTGGAGGCTACAAAGCATGCCGGAGAGGCGGAGGAATTTTACAATTTTCTAGGAACCAAAGAAGCGCTGGATGTATTTCTTAAATACGGGTTCACAATCCCGAAATGATAAATCGACATAGAAAATGGAGCTGAGATTTCTAAAAAGTCCTTTTTTGGAAATCTCAGCTCCCACTTTAAGAAGCTGTACGATGTGGAAGGCCTGCGGCCATGGGACTGTTCACGTACTCCTCGCCAGAGGACGATCCGTCATTCAAACGCCGAGACAAACGAGATACGACATGCGAGCCAGGCGAAACATGCGAAACGGCATTAATGTTCTCGTTTCTGACCCCATGAAGGTGAAATGCCTGCCAGAGCGCAGGTATTTCACCTTCATTTCCCCTTAACGGCCGATTTCTTCTCACATTCATGCTTCATCGCAGGAATTTCATCATTATGGCGTCTTCTAACCGAAATTCATGCACATTCGCAGGCTTCTTGCTCCGTCACTCCCCCTTCAAAAACAGTCGGAGTAGGGGGTGCCCCCACCCCCAGAACAGTTGTTTAATGATTTCAGAGTCCCCGCTAAGACGCCCTATAGGATGAAAAAGATGTTTCCAGCCCCTCTTTTAGCTTTTAGAGTGGTTTTCGAGGCATCTTTTCACATCTTTTGGGACTGACTCCTTGGATATTGGACTATTCGGACAGCCTCATTTGCTATTCTGCCGACCTAATTCCCCGATCAGCAGTGACAGATTAATCATTTTTCTGTTGATAAACGAACATACATTCGCTTATAATAACAGAACATACATTCGCATTTAAGGAGATGTTCCTCATGCTTGATGAAAAGTATGCAGGGCGGGTAGTTGAAGTCATATATGAGGATCGGACGGGCAAATTTACGAAGCGTCATATTGAAGTGCGTGGGATTCGCAATGGCATAGTGACAGCTCGGTGCCTGAGAACGAATGCGCCCCGAACCTTTCGGCTGAGCGGCATTTTGGCTGTCAATCTGGTGAGCAAGAATGCCGGCTGACAATCGGACGATCTTCCTTGCGGACTGCGAGTCATTCTATGCATCAGTGGAGAAGGCGGCGAATCCCGCTTTGGCGCATAAACCGGTCGTGGTAGCTGGCGATTCGGAACGCCGCTCAGGACTTATACTTGCCGCATGTCCGCTGGCGAAAGCCAGAGGGATTGCAACCGCCGGGCGGCTTGGCGATGCACTTGGCAAATGCCCCGATCTGGTCATTGTAAAACCCCGCATGCAGCTGTACATTGACGTGTCCCTTCAGATTACGAAGATTTATGAAACTTACTCCGACCTTGTAGAGCCTTATTCGATCGACGAGCAATTTATCGATGTAACAGGCACGCTGCACTTATTCGGAGACGCACGCATGACCGCCCATAAGATACAGCAGCATATCCTGGCCGTCACAGGTGTCTATACCCGGTTCGGTATTAGCGATTGCAAGGTTCTGGCCAAGCTGGCATGCGATAATTACGCGAAAAAGAACGAGAGTGGCATTTATGTGCTGGAACGTGAAGGGCTGGGAGATTCCCTCTGGCAGCTTCCGATAGGGCGCATGTTTATGGTCGGCAATCGAATGGCGAATCATTTCCTCAGGATGGGCATTCATACGATGGGTGACCTCGCCCGAATGCCGCTTCAGGAGCTAAAGCGCAAGCTGCGTGCAAGGTTCGGCAGGAACGCCGATGTGCAAGCTGAGGTATGCTGGAGAATTGCCAACGGAATCGACGATTCACCGGTTATAACCGGCAAGCATGCGGGTGAGAAGTCAGTTGGACATATGATGACGCTCCCGCGGGAATATGCTGCGCGAGATGAGATCAAGGTCATTATTCTCGAATTATGCGAACTGGTGGGAAGGCGCTGCAGATCCATCGACAGGCTGGGGCGAACGCTCTCATTAGGATGCTATGGCGCTGGCTTCAAACGGTCAACAGGCTTTAACCGCCAGATGACGCTGCCGTATTCTACGTATGTGACGAATGATCTCTACCAGTACGCCCTTCAATTGTTTGATCGCTATTGGGATGGTTCGCCGGTGCGCAGAGTCGGGCTCTCCTTGTCAGGCTTTCAGGAAGATGGACAATATCAATTGATACTGGATGACCACAGGGAGCGTCTTGGAGCATTGGAGGCTGCAACAGACAGCCTCAAAGACAAGTACGGAGACGATATTATTATTCGCGCCGCGTCCAAGTCAAAGGCTGGACAGGCTGTTGACAGGGCAAGCAAGCTCGGCGGACATTACAGGTAAAGGGGCGGCATCATGGGAGACTTGAGAAAATTAACGCCCGGCGGCAACTGGCTGTGGGAAGGCAGCCGCATGATGCTTCCCGAGCACAAGCTGGGGCTTAACGGGCATCAGAATGAATTGCTGCAGCGGCGGCAGGTCGAATTAAGCGGTGATGAATGGGAACAGATTTCATTCCTGTTCCAACAATCTATGCAGCACCTGATTGCGATTCAGATCAAGCTATTCGACGAGAATGAGGATTTATACGTTGTCGGTATTGTGTCACGACTTGATCCATTGGGCAGAAGATTTATGGTGGACGGGGAATGGTTTGCTTTTTCCAAGATCGAGGGAGCCAGTTTGCTCTCATACTGACTCTATGAAGCTTTCTTCTGCATAAATATTGGGCGGCATGGGAAAATTCTAACTGTCGCACGCATGTTTCGGGGCGGGCAATGGAATGGCAGACGGGAGGTAGTATGATGATGTGGAGGACACTGGTTGCTTACCTTCCAGGCTGGGAAGTGCTCCTGCAGGCTGCAATTGTATTTCTGGTTCCTTATGTCTTATCGAGCTGCTACGGCCGGATTAGCAAGCAGGGGAGAGATAGATGACAAGGGGGTATTCCGGCGGGGCAGCGGGATCGGATCAACTGGCGAAGTCGGAGCACTTCACAGGAGATATGGAGCTTGATCTGAGGATTGTCGGGCAGTGCTGCGAGCGTCATTCTGATGCACGCATTCGTGAGCTTTATATCGGTCATACGGATATTCGTGCAGCGATTGTCTTCATAGAAAGTCTGTCGGACAATAGCGAGATCCAGAACAATATTATCCGGCCGTTGATGTCCGATTTTGCCGAAAGGTATGAAGGGGACGCCTCCTATGCGGAGGGAACGGTATCGGGTTCATTCCTTATCAATAAAGTTCTGTCAGTCAGTGAATGGGCGGCACAGTCGCGTGTACAGGAGGTTATGAGCGCAGTATTGTCTGGCAGCACCGCACTTCTAATCGCCGGGTCAAAGGAAGTCCTCGTTCTCGGAACTGTCCAAGGAAAGGCCAGATCGCTGGAAGAGCCGGTGTCCGAAGCGGTCGTAAGAGGGGCTAGAATCGGATTCACCGAATTATTGAGCGATAATATCGCTATTTTGCGGCAGCAGGGCATATGTGATGAGTTGAGCGTCGAGCGGTTCCTGGTCGGCAAGCGAGTGAAGAAGGAGCTTGTTATCGCTTATATGGAGGAGATCGCCAATCCGCAATTGGTTGAGGAGATTAAGCGGAGAATAGCCGGGATCGATATCGATATGGTTCAGGAATCCGGTTATGTGGAACAACTGATCGAGGATAATTATCTCAGTCCCTTTCCACAGCTTCAAAGCACAGAGAGACCGGATCGAGTCATGGCCGCATTGATGGAAGGCAGGGTTGGCATTCTGCTTGATGGAACACCCTTCGCGCTTATTGCTCCCGTCACGTTCAGCATGCTGCTGCAATCTCCGGAAGATTACGCTGAACGCTGGATTTCGGGCACGCTCTTTCGTCTTCTCCGGCTGCTGGCTGCAATCAATTCACTGCTTATACCTGCGCTGTATATTTCGTTCATCTCATTTCATCCGGGATTAATTCCGACGAAGCTTGCCATGTCGATTCTTGGAACGAGAGAAGGAGTCCCTTTCTCCTCGCTGGTGGAAGCGTTGATTATGGAGGTTTCCATTGAAATATTAAGGGAGGCGGGGTTGCGTTTGCCTAAGCCGATCGGGCCTGCTATGGGAATCGTTGGAGGACTGGTCATCGGTGAAGCCGCTGTGCAAGCGGGCATCGTCAGTCCGATTCTTGTTATCGTGGTAGCGGTGACGGCGATCTCCTCCTTTGCCATTCCTCAATACAATGCAGGGATTACGCTGCGGATGCTTCGCTTCATCGCTATGTTCTGTGCGGCTGTGCTTGGATTATATGGCGTTGTGCTGTTTTTCCTTCTGCTTTGCAGCCATATGGTCAAGCTCAAGAGCTTCGGCGTACCTTATGCCAGTCCTGCTTCATCCATCCGGATAAGTGATTGGAAGGACTTCTTCATTCGTGCTCCTATTCCGTTCATGAAAAGCAGGCCTAAGCTGCTCCATACGAAGAACACGAAACGGAAGGGCTAAGGGGTGAAGCTGCATGAAGGATGAGAATGATTATTTAACGCCGGTCCAAGTAGCAGTCGTCATTATTAATACGATGCTCGGAGCAGGGATTCTCACCCTTCCCCGTACAACTGTGAATGCGGCGCATACGCCCGATGTATGGATCAGTATTATGCTAGGCGGATTCATTATCATTCTGCTTGGAATGGTGATAGTGAGATTAGGGCTGAGATACAGGGGACAGACATTCTATCAATATGTCAGCAGAATTACCGGGAGATGGATTGGAGCATTTCTGAGTGCGATAGTTATTCTTTATTTTATGCTCGTTGCCTCCTATGAGGTTAGAGCTTTGTCTGAGGTGACAGGGCTCTATCTGTTAGAGGGAACCCCCTCTTGGGCCATCATCATGCCCTTTTTGTGGGTAGGAGGCTATTTGATCCGCGGGGGAGCAGGTGCCTTGGCCCGTCTGTGCGAGGTCATACTTCCGATCACGGGCATTATCTTTTTTCTGACGATGTTTCTGAGCTTTGGCATCTTCGATATTCACAATTTGCGTCCGGTGCTGGGATTAGGCGTGACACCGGTGCTTAAAGGAATCGAACCGGCAATACTCTCTTTTATCGGCTTCGAGACCCTTCTCGTTCTGCAGGCATTTATGAAAACACCCGAGAAAGCTGCCAAATCTGTCATCGTAGGGACATTGATTCCGACTGCGTTCTATGTCACGACTGTAGTTATGGTGATTGGAGCATTGACTGTAGATGGTGTTGTAACGAGAACATGGCCGACAATGGATCTGATACGCAGCTTCGAATTGTCAGGTCTCATCTTCGAGCGCTTCGAATCCTTCCTGCTCGTCATCTGGATTATGCAGATTTATTCTACCTTCACTGTAACCTGTTATGCCTCGGCTCTTGGCATTGCGCAGCTGACCGGAAGGAATCTGAAATCCGTCATTAACGTGCTGCTGCCTGTTATCTATGTACTATCTATGGCTCCGCACAGTCTCAAGGAATTAAACAAGCTCGGGGATGTGCTGGGCCTTACTGCTCTCTGCTTGTTTGGCCTGCTTCCGCCGCTGCTGCTCATTCTGTCCAAATGGAAGGCGGGAAAGAAGGATGGGATTGTATCCTAATCTCAAACGGGTGGTTGTCATCCTGTGGCTGTTGTTATTAACCGGCTGCTGGAGCAGCAATGAGATCGAGGATTTAAGCGTCTATGTGGGAATCGCGCTGGATAAAGGCAGAGAGACTGCTGAAGAGCAGCAATTGAGAGAGCAAGGCGCGACAGATGAGAGCATGGACAGGGTTACCGCAACGCTCCAGATCATTTCATCCAAATCATCCAGCAGTGGAGACCAGTCTGCGAAGGCCAACCAGAAGCCGTTCATGAATACGGCAGGGACTGGAGATTCTGTATTCGAGATTTTTCGCGAGTTCGCCTCAAGAAGAGATCTTCCTGTTATCGGTCATCATATGAAGATCGTTGTCATTAGCGGAGGGCTGGCACGGGCTAATCGGCTGGACGATTTGCTGGACTTCTTTTATCGGGACAATGATATCAGGCCAAGCTGCTATGTAGTGGTGAGCAGAGGAGAGGCCAGGAAGACGCTTGAGACAAAGGTCCCCGGCAGCATTCCCGCTTTTCGGCTGGTTGGCATGATGGATAATCGGAATCGGACACTGGAAGTTATTCCGGCAGTCTCGCTTTCCAAGCTGCAGGGCTATCTGCAATCCGGGACGAGCTTTATACTGCAAAATGTTTTGTCCGCCCAGGGAGAAATCAAATTTTCAGGCGCTGCTGTCATAAAGGGGAAAACGAAGAAGCTTATCGGTTATCTCAATGAAGGGGAGCTTAAAGGGATTGTCTGGCTGAAAGGCAGCGGCAAAGGCGGGCTGGTCAAAGCCTATGACCGCGATTCCGGCAGGGCAATGGCCTATGAGATAAAGTCGATGAAGAGCACAATCAAATCCCGTGCAGACGGCGAGAAGCTGTCGTTTGATGTGAATATCGAATCCGAAGGCCGATTAATCGAATTATGGAACCATGCTAATCTATTCAATCGGCCTTCAACGAAGCAGCTTGAAGCTATATTTGAGCAGAAGGTTCGGCTGCTGATCGATCAAGCAATCAAGAAGATGCAGCAGCAGTACCGGGTAGATGCCGCTGACTTTGGCAGCCATGTTCGTATTGAGCATCCCCGATTGTGGCAGTCGGTGAAGAAGGACTGGGATTCGGTATTCAGCCAATCTCCGATCCATTACAAGGTACAGCTGAAAATAACGGAGTTTGGTAGTTTGATCAATTAGGGTCACAGTGGAGGCAGGTTCCCCAATGAATGGCTTTCAAGGAAACAGGCCAAATTATAAGGGAACGAAACCGAAGGGAGACCATGACATGATTGAAACCAATGATATGAAGCAGGTGCTTCATTATCTGCATGCGGAGATAGTCCGGATCGAAACGATGAGTGGAACATTATCCAGTGTTGAACGTGAACATTACCAGAAGCTGACGAACTTTGAACAGAAGGAGCTAATTGACATTGCGGTGGAGGAGCAAAGCGCTGCCCGCCAGCTCGGTACAATTAAACAGATGTGTCTCAATATGTCCCAGCAGCTTGACGGTTTGATACGCAACATGGATCGGGGAGCCGACAATGAAATTCATTAAGAACATGGTCCGCTCCGTCATGAATGAGGCCATGGATGAAGCACTGTCCCGCTTAATAAAGGATCAATATACCGAGAATATGGCAGCGATGGTTCCGGTCGGGAGGAAAGTCGGCTTTCCGAACTTCATGGAGATTCTGATGCGGTCAGCGCAAGGAACGCCGGTTCCCCGGCCGCTCGGAAGCTATATTCATTTCTCCCCCTGGGAGAGCCTGCTGTTCAACCCTGTCCATTTGTTCCGCATGCCGACACCGGAGCAGCTTGGCATTGGAACATCGGTCACAATCGGACCGCTCGCAAGAAAGCCGCTTACGATCTCGATCCCGATTATGATTGCTGCCATGTCGTTCGGAGGCGCCTTGAGCAAGAGTGCCAAGCTCGCCCTTGCCAAAGCAGCAACAGCCGTCGGAACGGCCACTAATTCGGGAGAAGCCGGGCTGATGAAGGAGGAGCGGGAAGCAGCCCGATTGTTCATTGGCCAGTATAATCGTGGAGGGTGGATGAATACGCCCGACAAATACAAGCAGCTGGATGCGATTGAAATTCAGCTCGGCCAAGGAGCACAAGGCTCCACCTCGCAGCGCACCTCGGTCAAGAACATCGGAGAGGAGTATCGGGAAGTCTTCGAATTAAAAGAAGGAGAGCCCGCAATTATTCACTCCAGGCTCCCTGGTGTTAATACGACAGACGATTTCATTCAGCTTGTGAGACGTCTAAGAGATGAAACCGGCGTTCCGGTCGGACTGAAGATCGCCGCCACGCATCACCTGGAGAAAGAGCTTGAAGTTGCGCTTGAAGCCGGGGTGGATTTCTTGACGCTGGATGGAGCAGAGGGAGGTACGCATGGGGGTGCTCCAACGCTGCAGGATGATGTTGGCTTACCCACTTTGTTTGCTATAACTCGCGCCTCACAGTTTCTGGCGCGCAAAAGAGCGACCGGCAAAGTGAGCCTGATCGCGACAGGAGGCCTGGTTACACCTGGCAGCATGTTAAAAGCGATGGCACTGGGAGCGGATGCCGTCTATATAGGAACAGCCGCGATACTGGCTCTTATAGGAGAGCAGGTTGTCAAATCGGCGCCATTCGAGGCGGCGACAAGCTTGGTTGTCTATACGGGCAAGCGGACCTCCGAGCTGGATGTAGATATGGCGGCCCTCAGCTTGCAGCGTTATTTGAACGCCAGTGTGACGGAGATGGAGCTTGTCGCTCAGTCGCTCGGCAGAACGTCACTTTCAGAACTATCCAAAAGCGATTTATGCACCATGGATGCCGATATAGCCCGGACGACCGGAATTCAGTGGGGCTGGGCCGGTCCGGAGGAGCGGATTCAAGCGGGAGCAGAGTCCGCCTTATTCATGCCGCATCCAAGTCAAATCAGTGAACCGGAATCCGCAGAACGCTATACGACGAATTAGAGTGAATCTTGCCAAGTAAGGGAGGCTTCGGTCAATCCCAAGCTTCCCTGGAATAATGCCTCAATATTAATAAGCGATGCCTGCCCGTGCCCCGATGTAGCTGTTGTCCCACAGCTGCTTGTATGCAAATTGGGCCGTGTCCGCAACGGATATGGACAATCCGTCAAGGGGCAGGCAGTCCCGTTCCACGCGGTAAACCCCCGTACGATCTCCTAAGGGCAAATAAGTCGGACAAACGATGGTCCAATCGAGGCCGGATGCCGACAACAGCTCCCAGACCCGTCGATGCTCCTCAGCCGCCCGGGTAGAGGAGCGGCGGGAGTCGGGTGTCTCATAACGGAGCAAGCCGGGATGCCGCCTGCTGTCAAGAATGCCAGCCGTTCCTATTGTGATTACGCGCTTCACTGCGCAGGCATGCATTGCCGCGATCAATAGGGGCGTGCTGTCGGTTAGCACAGACCCGCCATCCGTGCTTAATGCGCTTATGACTGCGTCCATGCCAAGGACAGCCCGAAATAGATCCTTTTCCACACATGCATCACCGTGCACGACTGTCGCGCCAGAGAAAGAGTTATCAAGCTTCTCAGGGCTGCGAACCAGCAAGGTGACCTGATGCCCGTCCTCGATTGCCTGTGCAGCAACCTCTTTTCCCACCCGTCCTGTTGCTCCTAGTAGAAGCAGCTTCATCGTCACACCCCCACATTTTTTATTCTATCTTAGCGTGGTGTTGCCGGTTTATTCAAGCCCGAGCCGCCTGGACAAGCCTCCGACTATCAGGTTCATAAATTCAGTTGGCCCCGGCAGTTCCGGATGAATGATCAGGATCAGGGCCAGCACAAGCGCACTGCATGCAATAAAGGCGACGGCAAGCCTGGCCTTCCTCTCCTTGGCGGATCTGTATTCACCCCATATGATCAAGCCTGTGACCAGGCAAAGGCCTGCAGCAGCCAGCCATTTCATGACGAATCGCTCCTCTCGCGCCAATTATTTGCGAATAATCGTATCTTCCGGTACACCCTGCGGGCTTTCTGATTTGCCCGAGCGCATAATGAGAACCTTTACTTGCAGACTGGTCTCAACATCAGGGTAGATGCTCTCCCATCTGGAGCGGCTGGCATTCCATTGCTTGGGATAGTGGCGGCGGAAAGCGGCAGCGTAGCCGTAGAAATCAGTTTTCAGCTTCTTCTGCGCGAGATCTATGGACGCTTGAATAATGCCGGTCATTTTCTCCTTCCACAATCGCTCGATGGCTTTCACCTGATCGGGAGCAAGGAGCGCCAGATCGGTCGTGTTCAGCACGATATCGCCCTTAGTCTCGACCTGCACATGCATGCTCCACACCCCCTTTTGAATGCGGGGAGTCATTGTGGTGCGGATCTGGAGCGGCTTAATGGCAACAAAGCCTTTGCTGTCACCAAGCTTTACTGTAAACACATAGTTCTCCAGCTGATTCAGCATAATTAGCACCCCTATGCTAATTGGCTCGGTGACAGTGCGGATATAGGCATCCTTTCTGAAGAGCGCGATCCCCCTCATATAAGGCATGGTAGCCAGCTTGTCCCTTCCCTGCTCCGGGGGCAGTATCCTGAGCCGGGACAGCACGGCCGATTGCCCGACTCCCTCAATCGACTTGGCCAGATCGAGGATCGTCACCTTCGCGCCGAGCTTCAAATTGCCCATCTCACGCAGCGCTTCAGCCGAGCTGCGCTCCAGAGGCGGGAGCAGCGCCAATATTTCCCGGGCAGGCGGCTCGCTCATATAGACGTAAGCATGCTCACGGAATTGGGCGTACCGCAGCAGGAAATCGAGATATTGGCGCAGCCCGCGCTTGGCGGCGTTCTCCCCGATGACGACGGTCTCACAGTGTCCCCAGAACACATGGCGGGATATTTTGGTCTGCAGCCGGATCATAGCCTCGGCCAGATTGCTGCCCGTCGCACTTTTAACAACTGTGACTCCACCAGGAGTGGTTTCGCTGCTTCCGCCTGCTTTTCCACCACTGCTTTGGCGCGGAACAAAAACTTGAGCGGATAAAAGATAGTCCTTCCCCTCACCGGGGCTGTCAATGCCTGCCGCAAGAACGATGGCCAGGTCATTGATTTCGGTCCGGTCCCAGCAGCCCGCCAACAGAACGGCGATTAGAGAGAAGGAAAGCGCCAGTGCAGCGGATCGGAGCAGACAAGCATTGCTCCATGCTGCGGCACAGCTGCGGCAACCAGCTATCCAGGCCATCATGGCGCAGCTTTTCCTTGTCCCGATATTTTTTGCCTCATCATCCCGATTGCCAGCAGGAGACTCGGCAGAATAAGCAGCGCGATCAGTGTATAAAGATTGCTTGAAGCGCTGATTATGCCGCTAATATCTGATTTGCCGCGGGCAATCCAGTAGGCAAATACCGTGCATAGGAATGCTGTCGGAAACACTACTGGACGGTAATCCTTCATGCCAAGCCACTGGGCGATGGTCAGCGAGTAGACGTATAAGAAGACAGAGATTTTGACGAAAATGCCGGAGATCCAGATCGCAATGACAAACGCTTCAAGATGCTGCATAAAGTCGGCAATTGTAATGTAACGGGCGGCGATCATCACGGGGTAGGCGAAGCTTGTCGTCATATCGCCCATGAGGAGCAGACAGACCACATTGATGACGACCATCGACAGCGTGACGTATAGAACGGCTATTATGCTCTTGCGGACAACCTTGCTCCGGTTGTGAACGAACGGAAGCAGGAAGGCAATGAGAATAAATTCCGTTAACCAGGCTGCAGGCGCCAGCGCTCCAACAATCGACGGCCGCAGCCCCTTTTCCCCAATGGGCAGAAACTCGGCGGGATGAAGTTCTCCGATTAATAATGCAAGCAGGAACGTAGCAAGTATAACAAACAGCGCAACGAAGATTTGGCCGCTGCGTGCGATGACCTCAAGGCCGGAGCGGACATTGATCGCGCAGACCAGCACCATTGTGCCCATGATGGCGTACATAGGGGTGTGGGGCAAGGCATTGCTGATGATGAATTCACCATAGGTGCGAATGATGACTCCGGTAAGATGGGGGAGGTACAGCATATAGAACAGACCGAATATTTTGCCCAGGACAGAGCCCAATATAGCAGTGCTCGCTTCGATCATCGTGCGCTCCGGGTACAGCTTGTTCAGCCCAAGTGCTATGAATACGGTCAGAAAACCAACCAGTGCGCCCCAGATGGGGGTAAACCACATGTCATGTCCGGCATGAGCCATCGTAATGCTGGGCACGGAGAGGATCGAAGTGGCGAGAATAGCGGGATAGATCAAAATATTCATTTGAGCCAGAGATATTTTTCCCTTTTCTATCATTGCAAGTCGTACACCTCCTGTTATCTCTTGTTTGCCTGTCTGGCAATGATCGGCATGCCGGGTTTGCGGTTGCTGCGGTGGTTTGAGGACTGATTTCGATTAGCTCCCGGAGGTGAGCGCCAGAATACATCTCTCCACACAGAGGAAGAGGTTGGCGTCACCGGAGAGAGATAGGGCACACCGAAGGAACGGAGTCCGCACAGGTGAATGACGATGAGCATCATTCCGAGCATCATTCCCGTTAGTCCCAGCGTGCCTGCCAGCAGCATAATTGGAAATCGGAGCAGCCGCGATGCGAGACCGGCGGAATAACGGGGAATCATGAAGGAGGCGATGCCCGTTATGGCGACGATAATAACCATGGGCGCAGAGACGATGCCAGCAGTTGTGGCGGCCTGTCCGATAATAAGGGCGCCTACAATGCTGACGGCGGCGCCGACCTGCTTGGGCAGCCGAACCCCCGCCTCCCGCAGCGCTTCAAAGGCGATCTCCATAATGAGCGCTTCAATCAGAGCCGGGAAGGGAATTTCCTCCCGTGCCTTGGCTACGCTCAGCAGCAGCACGGTAGGGATCATTTCTTGATGATAGGTTGTGATCGCTACATAAGCCGAGGGCAGCACCAGCGACAAAAAGTAGAACAGATAGCGCAGCCAGCGAATGAAAATACTCATCATAAAATGCTGGTAATAATCCTCGGGCGACTGGAGCATAGAGAAGAGAGTTACCGGAGCGACAAGGGCGAAGGGCGTACCGTCGATCAGCAGTGCAAACCGGCCCTCCAGCAAATTGGCGCAGACCACATCAGGACGCTCCGTAGACAGCATTTGCGGAAAAGGTGATTTGGGCTGGTCGGAGATCCATTCCTCTATGTATTCACTTTCAAGAATGCCGTCTGTCTCAATGGCTGAAAGACGGCGCATCGCTTCCGCAACGATGGCGGGATCGGTCACTCCTTCCAGGTAGGCCAGTCTGACCGTGGTGTGTGTATATTGGCCGATAGAAATGCTTTTCATTTTGAAGTTGGGATTCTTCATCCGTTTGCGAAGCAGCGAGATATTGACAGTCAAGCTCTCCGTGAAGCCTTCACGGGGGCCGCGCAAGGTGGATTCCGCCGTCGGCTCCTCAACATTGCGGTGCTCGGATTTGGGCAGACCGAAAGTAAGAGCGCTTGAGCTGCCTTCAACAATGAGAATCGGATGGCCGCTGCTGATATTCAGGCTGGCCTCCGTAAGCGTCCCTACTAATTTGGAAGAGGATACAGGCACGATACGATGAAGGGTGTCGGCGTTGAGCGGCAAATTGTCCGGGATGCCCGTTATGAGCGGGCCAAGAATCTGGCGGTCAAGCAGCGCGGTATCGCATAGCTCGGAACGAAAGATAAGGACGGCTTCGATCTTCTGATTGATTTGGAAAGCGTGGAATGTAACATCCGAGCCTTCAGCATAAATAGCGTGCAGAGCTGCTACATTGTCTTGCAGATGAGAGGACAAAGGATGAACGGCTGCTGGTTCGGTATGCTCTTGCAAATGGCGGCGGAGCGGTAAGGGCTTACCGGAGCGACGCAATGATTTTGTCATAGCTGCACCTCATCATCTGAATAATGGAATTGTTGCGTGAGGTTTAGCTTTTCCAAAAAGCCCCTTGTATATGTGCCCGTTCAGCCGCAGCGCAAAGCAGGGAGCCGATGCATCGTCACGACGCAATCGGCTCCCTGCTGCCCATACTATGAAATTGCTTTTCTTTCCTCTTTCAGTTTCTGCAGCTCGGCCTGCACTTCCTCCTGCACATCGAGGGAATGGGGGGTGCCGTATGCGGATTGCTGCACATTGCGTGCAGCGTTCGCTTTGGATTCCAATATCCATACCTTTTCTTCCATCCGGGCAAACCCGCGCATAATTTTATCCCTTTGAAAAGGCGGCATCGCCGCCGCAGCAGCCTCGATTGCCTGCGCTGCATGAGCTCTGGAGATTAAGAAAGACAGCTTGTTCTGCAGCTCCCTATGGGCTTCCGCCAATCTGGCCTGCTCCTCCTTCAAGGCGGAGGCCTGCTCGCGGATCAAAGCCTGCTGCTCGACGTAAGTATTCAGCATTTGCTGATGGTAGAGCTTCTCCTGCAGGGCCAACTCGGCGATGTTGTCTTCCTGCCTGTCCACGGCCAGCCGGGCTTGACGGGCCCGCTTGCTGACGATGGCTTCCGTTCTGGTGATAAGTGCGCCGTTCTGCCTTTCAGCAGCATATTGCTCGGCAAGCGCGTGATGGATCTTCTCGATTTGTTCCTCCAGCTGGCGGATATACTGCTTGGCCATACTGATGGGATCTTCATAGCGATCCAGCATGTGGTGGATATCTGCTGCAGCAATTTCTTTCATTCGTCCGAAAATTTTCATATTAATGATCCTCCTTGGTGATGTTTTTCTCCCATTCGTCAAGTGCATGAGCCCGGTTGTAGTCCTGTCCCAGCGGGGGGATCAGCACGGCTTCCGTAAGCTGCGCAGCCTGTCCGTATTTATTTAATCTTCTGCGAATCAAATAGACGATTCCGGCAATTAATGCGCATACGAGAGGGTTGAACAGGGACAGCAGAACGATAATTGCGAGTATTCCGCCAGCCCATCTCGCGAGCCCTTTAGCCTTGGCCCAGACCAGGCTGCCAGCGAGCAGCAGGCCAAGCTTTATTAGAAGCGCTCCCCATTGGAAGGAGTGATGGAAACCGGGAGGCTCACCGCGGAATCCGTGCCGGAAAAAGGGGGCTTGTCCATTCATCGTGCGAAATTTCTCTTGGACAGCGTGGCCGTTATTCCAATGGAACCATGGCATATGGTAGAGGAGATAGCCCAGCAGAGCCAGTACACCTCCGGCAATCAGCCATTTGATCGTGCTATATTGTTTTCTCAATGCCGTTCACCTCTTCCTATACATAATAGTCGGCTCTATGCCGGGAGCCATTACAGCTCTTAGTAACTTCTTGCTGCCAGCTGATCTTCTCCACCCGCTCATCCTCCTTCCGGTAGATTTGGTGCAACAAACGGTGCAACAAGCGGTGCAACAAATTGTGCTACAAATCCGAGTATAAAGCCGCTACCTGAATACAGCATGAGGTCAAACTAAACATGGGCTGAACGTTTGCTTAACGTTTGTTGAGCATCCAGGCGTTAATTCACTAGCTTTATTCCTCTGTGCAGAAATAGAAGGCAGCCTGCGTGTGGGCAGGCATTGCGCCTATAGCAGGCAGGGACGAGAGAAAGCCTGCGCGTTTGCAGGCATTTCGTCTACAGCAGGCGTGAACGAGAGAAAGCCTGCGCAATGGCAGGGATTTCGTCTACAGCAGGCAGGGACGAGAGAAAGCCTGCGAAAGTGCAGGCATTTCGGGTAATAGAGGCAGTTGCGGGCAGAGTTTCCTGCGAAAGTGCAGGAATATATGGCGGAATTGGCCGACAGGGGCAAATAGGGCGAAAATGCCTGCGCGCAGGCAGGTATTTCGCCTCCAGCAGGCGTAGACGAGAGAAAGCCTGCGCGTTTGCAGGCATTTCGTCTACAGCAGGCGTGAACGAGAGAAAGCCTGCGGCAGGGATTTTGTTTATAGCAGGCAGGGACGAGAGAAAGCCTGCGAAAGTGCAGGCATTTTGGGTAATAAAGGCAGTTGGAGGCAGAGTGCCTGCGAAAGTGCAGGAATATATGGCGGAATTGGTCGGCAGGGGCAAATAGGGCGAAAATGCCTGCGCGCAGGCAGGTATTTCGCCTCCAGCAGGCGTAGACGAGAGAAAGCCTGCGCGTTTGCAGGCAATTCGTCTACAGCAGGCGTGAACGAGAGAAAGCCTGCGCAATGGCAGGCATTTCGCCTCCAGCAGGCGTAGACGAGAGAAAGCCTGCGAAAGTGCAGGCATTTCGGGTAATAGAGGCCGTTGCGGGCAGAGTACCTGCGAAAGTGCAGGAATATATGGCGGAATTGGCCGACAGGGGCAAATAGGGCGAAAATGCCTGCGCGCAGGCAGGTATTTCGCCTCCAGCAGGCGTAAACGAGAGAAAGCCTGCGAAAGTGCAGGCATTTCGGGTAATAGAGGCAGTTGCGGGCAGAGTACCTGCGAAAGTGCAGGAATATATGGCGGAATTGGCCGACAGGGGCAAATAGGGCGAAAATGCCTGCGCGCAGGCAGGTATTTCGCCTCCAGCAGGCGTAAACGAGAGAAAGCCTGCGAAAGTGCAGGCATTTCGGGTAATAGAGGCAGTTGCGGGCAGAGTACCTGCGAAAGTGCAGGAATATATGGCGGAATTGGCCGACAGGGGCAAATAGGGCGAAAATGCCTGCGCGCAGGCAGGTATTTCGCCTCCAGCAGGCGTAAACGAGAGAAAGCCTGCGCATTGGCAGGCATTTCGGAGCTCGAAAAGTTACAGCTTCCGCTGCGCGACTACTGTATCTGCAATGACGGCTCTGTTTCTTCCAGTCTCCTTTGCCTTGTACAAGGCTTGGTCGGCGAGACGGAACAGCTCGTCAGGGGAAGGGGAATGCAGCGGATATTGCGCAATGCCCAGCGATACGGTTATCGGCTTGCTGACAGGACTCGTACTCTTCATCAGCGAAGCACGGATGCCCTCCGCGACCATATGAGCTTCTTGTGCTGAGCAGAGATGGAGCAGCAGGACGAACTCCTCGCCGCCATAGCGGCAGCATACATCCTGGAGCCGGACGGAGGAGGAAACGGTGTCTGCAATATACTTAAGCACCTCATCCCCGGCTTGATGCCCGTAGGTGTCATTAATGGCTTTGAAGCGGTCGATATCGAGCACGATGATGGAGAAGGGAGTCCCCTCCTGCGTCCATTCGTGCATGATGGATTCAAAGGTTCTGCGGTTGAGCAAGCCTGTCAGCGGATCGGTGATGGCGTCCAGTGTTAATTGGTCCGTTTGCCGCTTGAGATCGGTTAATGCCAGCGAGATGGCCTCCGTCAACAAGTCGGCCTCCCGGTTCCAATGCTGCTTTCTCTCCGGCAGCTCGAACTTGTCGGTTCCGATATGACTGACGAGATCCGCAAGGGAGACGAAGGGCTTGGCCAATCCTCGCGCAAGCAGCACAACGGCCACCATTAATACTGCAAAAGGAAGCAGGGTGTAGAGCAGCATCGTCATAATATGCCGGATCAATTGCTCATACATGACACTGAACGGCGAAACGACGACAACGCCCCAGCCGTTGGCGGGAACGGTGGAGTACCCTGCCAGCAGGCGAACTCCCTTCGTATTGACGACCTGCTCCTGTCCGCTTCGGCCTTGAATAAGCTTCTGTACGACTTTGTTGGCGGTGACATCCTCACCCAGCCGCTCCTGGTCAGGATGGTAGAGCAGATGGCCGTCCGATCCCACCATGTAGAAATAAGAGCCGTCATCGTCTCTTGCCGTGTCACCGAAGATCATATGCAGCACATTGTTCTGCTGAAGGTAGATCGTGCCGCCGATGACTCCCCTGTAGACACCGTGCTTGTCAAACAGCGGCTCGCTCATAAACACGATCAGACGTCCGGTGGAAGACGTCGTATAAGGCTCGGAGACGTAAGATTCCTTGGCCGCCAAGGCTTCCAGGGCCGCTTTGCCCGAGATGAATTTCCCCTTGGTGCCGACAGCCTGGGGAGATACATTGCTTACCAGTCCCTTTTCATTCACCAGAATGATGGAATTAAAATAATTGCTGCTATTGCGCATAAGCTCAAGCTTTCGGTCAATCTCATCTTCTCCCATATCGTCGATAGCCATGAAGAGGCTGGCGCTGTACTTCAGGCTGTTCCGCATGGAAATGAACAGTGAATCCACCGTATGGCTCATTTTGTTCGCATTGGAGAGATTGAGGCTAAGCGTCGTGTCCATCAATGATTGTTTCTTGGACTGGTAGGAGGCAGTAAGCAGGATCGTAGAGGTCAACAGAACGGATAGAGAGGCCAGTCCTGTCAACAGCGTGGTCAAGCTGACCTTGCTCCATGTTTTTTCTGATATGCTGCGAAGCTTTGGCATGATAGCAATCTCCTTGTTGTAAATGCAGCTTATTCTCATGCTGATCCATGATTCAGAAATAAAATTCGACATTGTTCACGCCTTTTCCTGTCCCGAGAACATGAAATTGATGTCAATTTGACAAGAGGGGAGGGTCTTTAGTCCTGGAAATTGCTTTTCAACACAGGGTCAGTATGGTAGCATTAACCTAATATGGACGGTACATTTTGGAAAGCCAAATAAACGACTGTCTGTAAGCGTTTACATAGTTGGAGAGCAGAAGGAGGAATTTGATGAGAGCAGGTTCTGAGGAGGACCTGGCAGGTTATGATGCCGTCATCGCTATATCGGAGGATACGCTGAACTCCCAGCTTCTCGGCTTATACAGGGCGGGATGGATCAGCGAGGAGTTGAAGCAGCAGGGCGAGAGCGGCGATGTCATTGAATCTGCCCTTGGCGCCCCGACAATTACGCTCAAGAAGAGCGCCAAGGCGGAGGATGTCGTGCTGAACCTCAGCTTTGACAAGGGAATATTGACGTACAGCTCTGGCGAAACAGTTGAGTTCGAAGGCATGGTGCTGAGCTTCAAGGCGCGGATCGGCCAGCAGTCTCTATCCAAGCAACTGCTGCTCGGCAGCCCGATCGTTCCCTCTTCAGTGAAGAGCCGGCTGGAAGGGCTGCCGGAGAAAGATTTTGACATTGAACAGCTTTATCTGGATATTGTCCATTCCATTGACCAGAGCCGGCTTGTTCGGATCGATAATTTTGCTGATTTTGACGCGCTCAAGGTCATGCTCCCTCTTATCGTGCAGTTCTATCGGGATGGGATTCAAGAGGTGCATCCCTTCGGTCTCGGCTATGTGCCGACGGGGCCATCCGGAGCTAATGGGGAAGATGCGCCGCTGAGGCCCACATCCATCGATTATACCATTACGCGTCATGAGAGACAGGGCTGGAGCACCTTCAACTATGTCATGATGACGGAGAATCGGGAGATGCCTGCGGGCAAGCCGCCGATTCCGATGACGCTTGTTGATTCCGGCGATGTGCAGGGACGATACTGGATTGCAGCTCATCTGATGCAGAGGCTGTTTTTTGATCCGGTCAGGGAAGCTAT
This sequence comes from Paenibacillus oenotherae, assembly GCF_019443105.1. Taxonomy (GTDB): domain Bacteria; phylum Bacillota; class Bacilli; order Paenibacillales; family Paenibacillaceae; genus Paenibacillus_Z; species Paenibacillus_Z oenotherae. The sequence continues at coordinate 75,121 of NZ_JAHZIJ010000019.1, read as the reverse complement.
GGGGTCCGAGGAGCCATTTCAATGGCATGCGGAGAAGCAGTGCTGGACACTGCAAAGCGAGATCGTCATTGATGAAATCGACGAGATGCTGGCAGATCCGGCAGTCCGGTTAACCGCTCAGGGCAAGGTGTATCCGGTATGCACTATTATAATGAAGACGCGGACATTTCCGAATGTATTCGACTATACGTTTGAAACGCTTAGTGAAGTGGTCTACAGTGTAGATGGCCATTCAGGGAGCCTCAGTCCGCTGCAGGTTCAGGAGGACGGGTTCGGCGGAGTCTGGAAGTTGACGCTGACGGACGATAGCCGGATTACGGTTAACGGTGAATTTACCCGATCCGGCGATTACACTGCGAATGCCAATCATGACGCATTGTACAGAGAAAGCTATCCGAGTGCATCCGGTGTGCATAAGAAAATTCGGGACCGGTTCGCCAATCTGATGACCGGGACGTGGGGAACGTTTAACTTTTTCAATCTGCTGGCGGTCAATACTGATTATCCTGTTCTGCAGCCGTTCATTTTGCCGCTTGGCGACCGGTTTTTCTTCGCGAGTCCGGCGTTTGACGGTCAAAAGGATTGCAATTTGCGCTTCAATATCACTTATAAAGAATAATGCCGACTCCGGTCACCGTGCGTTCGTTCATTCCGAGATCTTTTGAGGAGGAGAAAGATGAGAAATATTGTCGATCAACAGTTTGAGGTTTCATTGTCCAGGCCGGGAGCGAACGAGGAGTCGAAGCTCACTGTCTCTGTTTCGTCCGAGCTGATGGAATATACGCTGCAGGGAGCGCTGCTAAGTGCGGATGAGAGCTTCCCGCTTAATGTTGTGGAGGATTCCAACGGGAACTCGATGGTTTTTGCTGTGATGAAGGATCACCAGCTGCATCTGGTGTTGAATATTAACGGCTCTGAGACGGGCTGGAAGGCTGTCAATCTATCGGACAAAGCGGCCAATGAGCCGGTTGTCACCTATACGGTGTCCCAGAACAGAAGCGGCGGCGTGATGATTGCTCTGGCAACCGCAGAGGGCAGCTCCCATCGGTTGTGGGTATCGGAGATGCTGCCGAACACGGCGGGCGACTACGAGCGCTGGGAGGGGATGGAATGGATCCAGCGTCCCGATAGCAAGCCGCATCGAATCGGCAGCCTCCATCTGGGAACCAATGACGACAAGGCCGGTTTCCCGATGCTTGTAGCGGCAACACAGGACGCTGAAGGCCATGATAAGGCGCAGCATTACATCGTCCAAACAGCGCCAAACGTGCAATCCGGGCTGTGGGAGCAGTTCCCGATGCCGGAGAATGCGCAGGAGATCCTTGCACTGACACCGGGCAGCCATGCTCTCGGAAGGGGTGTCTATACACTGTACCGCAAGGAATCCGCATTGCGGCTTGTGTTCACCTCCGTCAAGGATAGCTATGGCAAAACACATAACGTTGAGCTCCCGGTACCGCAGGGAGCACGCTCGCTCGACGCGTTGGCCGCGGGCTCGAAGGGGTTCACCGATCTGTATATCGGCGGGGACGGCATTTACCGCATTCCAGCGCGGAATCAATCCTCTGTGAAGAGCAGACAGTATGTGGCTGAGCTTGCAGATGCGGCGACTACGGCTGGTATTAAGCAAATTATCGTTCGTGATGATGAAGACAAGGTTTCCGTATGGGGTTTGTCAGGGGACAACCGGCTGCATTATATTAGCGGTCTCAAGAATGTGATGGCCGCAGCGGCTTTGGAAGCAGAGACAGCGGATGAGATGGATGAGGGGCTTATGCTTGGAGCGGAAGATACCGCCTGGGAGAAATCTATTGTTATCCGCAGCGGTGTCACTGCTCTCGCACCGATCCGCAACAGCAAGCAGGGGGCGGATACTGTACTAATGAAGGAAGGGGAGAATAAGCTGCTGGTCATGGCGCAAGCGCCGGAAACACGGCTGTGGAGCTCGACGAGCATCTCACTGCCTGATGATGGACAGGTTCGGAAGCTGAAAGCATTCGCAACAAAGCTGCACATGAAGAAAGCGGACGGCTCGCCATACTTCCCGGAGCTGGAGCAGAAGCTCTCTGAGAGGGAAGACAGCGGCACCAATGCGGGAGCAGAGCCGCTGCAGCTTCGCCTCTCAGCCTCTGATTATGTTCAGCTCGAGGTTAACGGCATCAGCTACGCGCTGAACAAGGGTGAAGCCGCCACGATAGCACCTGATGCTTACGGCGATATTTCCATCATTACATTCGCAGATGATATCAGCACTCCTATGCTGCATGTGGATCATCCGTCTCTCGGAAGCCGGATTACGATTAATCCTGCGGCCAAAGTGCATGACGGACTAGACGCGATCAAGTCGGTGGACGATCTGGGCAAGGTGAAGCTGCAGGACGGCAGAGATCTTGTCGATGCCAGCCGCAGAGACAATCTGGATTCAGCTGTGAAGGGTGTTCTCAGGCTGCAGAAGGTTGCCTCCGACCTTCCCAAGGACGGAACGGTGGCAAACGCCTATCTGCCGAACGAGGCGGAGAGTGGCGGAGGACGCTGGTCCGGAGCGTTCGGCATGTCTTACAGCCCGGAGGAGGGGCTGAAGTATTACGAGGAAGAAGACGCCCATATGATGATGTCTTCAGCGGTGGCGATGGCGATACCGGGTGCCGCTAACGGGGATTGGTTCGAGGAGGCGGTTACGCGGTTTGCCGGCGATGTGCTGGCATGGGCGAGAAACGCGCTGCATGAGGCCTACGAGTTTATCGTCGTCAAGATGGGTCCCGTCTGGCAATTCGCCCTGAAGATTGGACGGGTTATATACAAATTTACAATGAATTGCTTGAGCCATCTGTACAGCTCACTGAGCTGGCTGCTTGAGAATACGCTTGGGATCGATCTGGATAAAATCATCGGCTGGCTCGGGTTCCTGTTCAATTGGGACGATATTCTGGCTACGAAGCGGGTTCTTGTACAGGCAGTCAACAACAATCTGGAGTTTGGCCGCAATGAAATCCGCAAGGCAGAGAAGAAAGTGGACAAGTTCTTCGATGATATTGTCCATTCGCTCAAGAACAGGCGTGGAGAGCTGAAGGATCTCAAGGGTGTCCATGCAACGCTTCAGAGCGCTGACAAAGGCAGGAAGGATGAAGCGGCGCCGGAGGGCAAGAAGGCGCTTCAATTCATGGATCAGAGTCCGGCCGGGCATTATTCCAGTTATCTGATGCGCGGCGGGGTCATGCATGAGAAGGTTCTGGCGTCGCTTCAGGCTCCCCATGTGATGAATGACAGTTATCTGGACAGGCTGCGCAAGCTGTTCAACGATACAATAGTGCCGACCCTTCATGATGTGGAGGAGGATGTGAAGCGATTCGGCCAGGACTTCCAGCAATTGTTCACGGATAAAGAGCTGTCTGTGACGAGCTCGCTGGAGATGCTGGCCGGAGATGCGGCGATTGGGCTGCTTAATTTGGGCAAAAATATGATCGTCAGTCTCTTCAAAGTGATCGAGGAGATTCTGCATACGGTCGAGGACCTGATCAACAAGGATGTCAATCTGCCCATCATCTCGGCCTTCTACAAGGAGTTCGCCAAGTCGGACAAAATGTCGCTGCTCGATATTATTTCGCTGCTGCTGGCGATTCCTTCGACGTCTGCCTACAAGCTGTTGAAGGGCAAGGCGCCATTCCCGAAAGACGGAGGAGAGCTGGCGTCGATGGACAGCGAGACATTCTTCCGCCGGATCAAGGAGGAAGGACTGCTCGCGGAAGCTCCGGAAGGATCGGACGCTGCCGGCAACGGCGTCGATATTATGAAGCTTTATTCCTACATCGGCGGCCTGGCAAGCGCAAGCATGTACCATATCTGGCGCAAGGCAGAGGTCGTGGCCACCTGCATGGAGTCGAAGATTCCTGCGGCTGTAGAATCGCCGTTCTGCCTGCTGCAGGTAGCATTAACGATCCCGCTCGGCAAATGGACCGATCCCGGCAATCTGTTCGCTTGGGCGGTCAAGTGGGCGTTCCTGATCAAAAATCTGTATGATATTTGCTTCCCTGGCGAGTCGAAGGCGGGGCATATTCTGAAGATTATTATTTCCGTTATTGCCGAGATCGCTAATGTGGCCAAGTTCATCTATGCGGTGTATACCGACCGGGACAAGGCCGGGCGGATCGTTCTGGCGACATGGAAGGGCATCGAGGACCTCATTACCTTCATCGGCAATATAGTGGGCGCAGTGGCAGGCCTGCTGCCGCCTTCTACGCCTTATGGCGGCAAATATATTGCGGCATTAGTCGGCTGCGGCGCACTTGAGCTCAGTACAGGCTCTGCCGTGCTTCGTACGGGAGCAACCATTCTGGCGGATGAGCTTATGTATAACAGTTGATTCAGATATGCGCGTATCCCCGCACATGGCCATTCGCGGCCGTATGCGGGGATTTTTTTATGCTAAAGCTGGACTAGCAATGCTAGATGTTGGTAGTATAAAATCGCAAGCCAGTCGATTTGTTCACGAGTCTTATCTATCAACTTGTCTATCAAACTCATTAGCAGGAGGAACTGAGTATGTCCGAAATGAAGCTGACCATCGGTTATGATGGATATGAAGAAGGAAAAAAAATGCAGGAAATGCTGGAGGAGTTGGCTAATAGTCCAGCCGCCAAGGAACTGACCAGTCTCATTATCGGGGACTGGGGAGGCTCCTATGAGAATGATTCCAGTGAGATTGTGGAGACGCTTGTCAGGCTGAACGGTGCATTCCCGCAGCTGCGTAAGCTGTTTATCGGAGATATGGATGGTGAGGAATGTGAAGTATCCTGGATTCTCCAAAGCAATTTGGCGCCGCTGTTGACCGCATACCCAGAACTGCTGTCGCTAACGATCAAGGGCAGCAGCCAGCTTGAGCTTGAGCCTGCCCGTCACGAGAAGCTGGAGGAGCTCGTTATTATTTGCGGGGGGCTTAATGCCGACGTTATAACGAGCATTAGCGGGGGCCATTTCCCGAGCCTGAAAAAGCTGGAGTTGTATCTTGGCGTGGATGATTATGGCTTCGACGGCGATCTGGAGACGGTTCGTCCGCTTATGGAAACCGGCAAATTTCCAGCATTGACGTATCTAGGTTTGAAGAACAGTGAAATACAGGACGAAATCGCCATTGCGCTGGCCCAGGCTCCCATACTTGACCAACTGCATACGTTGGATCTGTCTATGGGCACGTTGACTGACAAAGGGGCGGAAGCGCTGCTGGGCAGCGACAAGGTGCAGAAGCTGCAATTTCTGAACCTGAGCCATCATTATTTGTCTGATGGAATGATGAAGCGCATCGAGCAATCCGGGCTTCACGCGGATATTAGCGAGCAGCAGGATTCGGAGGATGAAGACTATCGATATCCTGTCTTGACCGAATAAGATGGAGCGGATGATCGTTATTGGCAATCCGGAGAACCGGAGGACAGCCAGTCTGCAGAGAGCGCGGGAGCGGGTCGGCCTGCCCCCGGCTGTCGTTGTGCCATACCTGGATCTGCTTAGAAATCATATTTCCCTCACGGAAGCTGCGGAGCAGGGAGGAATGCTGGATGGCATTCCTCCCTTGCTGCGGCTGGATGCACCGGGTGAGAACTTCGACGTGGAGCGGGAACTCATCGCGCTGGGAGCCCCTGATGCCGCAAGGGATGAGGGGGACGACCGGCTGCTGCCATTCGGCGGCAGAGACGATCCGCAGCCCATGTCTGTACGGGCTGCATCTGCATTGATGGAGCAGCGGGGACGGCTGTACCATCCTTCGCAGTGGTTCCGGGGATACGGCAGGCTGCTTGCCCGGCTGGAACGCGAAGCGGGAGCAATATGGCCGACTGCCGGATGGCTGAATGCTCCAAGGGACATTGCAGGCATGTTCGACAAGCGCAGCACCCATAACGTGCTTAAGGCAGCCGGAGTATCCGTACCCCGGCGCTTGGCGTCTCCTGAAGCGCTGCCGGATTATGATGCGCTGTACGATACAATGAGGGATGCGAGGCTGCACCGGATTTTTCTGAAGCTTGCTGTGGGATCAGGCGCCTGCGGGGTTGTCGCATACCAGATTAATCCGCATTCGGGAGCCGAGCTCGCCACTACTACGCTCGCCTTCGATAGCTTCATCTCCAAGCCGCCTCAATTTTACAATGTGCTTAAGCTGCGCCGCTATACCGATAGAGCAGTCATACGCCCGATTGTCAATTGGCTGCTCAAGCATGGCGCGCATGCTGAGCAGTGGGTGGCTAAAGCCGCATATGGGGACCGGACGTTCGATATCCGTCAGCTTGTCGTCGGCGGGGAAGCGTGCCACAGCATTGCCCGGGTCAGCCGGACTCCTATAACGAACCTTCATTTGCGCAGCGAGCGAATGAGCATGGAGGAGCTGAGTCTGCCTCAATTGGTGCAGGAGAATATGCGGAAATGCGCGGAGGCAGCGCTTGCGGCTTACCCGTCTTCCTCTGTGGCGGGAATCGATGTTTTGATCGGAAAAGACTTGCGGCAGCCGCCCTCTGTGGTGGATGTCAACCCATTCGGAGATCTCTTGTACAACGTCGCCTATCAAGGGATGGACGCTTATGAATGGCAGATGAGGCGGCTTGGCTCCGGGAGAAGGGACATAGCGAGATAGTCTGACAGGGAGATACAACCATGGATATGAATCAAATTGTAGGCAGTCACGATATTCTTATGATTACATTGGATACGCTGCGTTATGATGCAGCCGTGCTGGAGGAGGAGAACTGCCCGAATCTGTGCGGCGGCGGACATTGGGAGAAGCGGCACACGCCGGGGAGCTTTACTTATGCGGCGCACCATGCCTTCTTCGGGGGATTCCTGCCCACTCCGGCCACGACGGATAAAACCGGTCATATCCGGCTGTTCCATTCCCGCAACACGGGCATGAAGACACATCCCCATACCTGGCTGTTCGATACGCCTGATATCGTGTCGGGGCTTCAAGCCGAGGGGTATAGGACGATCTGTATCGGCGGCGTTATTTTCTTTACCAAAAAGGTGGCGTTAGCCAGGGTGCTTCCTGGTTACTTCCAGCAGAGCTTCTGGCGGATGACCTTCGGCGTCACGAATCCCCGCTCTACCGAGCATCAGGTTAACCATGCGCTTCGGCTGCTAGAGCAAACGGAGCAGAATGAACGTCTATTTCTGTTCTTGAACGTCTCGGCCATTCACGGCCCCAACTATTATTATGTGCCTGGAGCCAAGCGAGATTCGATTGAGACGCAGCGCGCCGCCCTGCGTTATGTGGACGGGGAGCTTGGACGGCTGTTCGCGGCTATGCGCAGACGCGAGCGGCCGGTTCTCTGTCTTGCCTTCTCCGATCATGGCACTGCCTATGGCGAGGATGGCTATGAAGGGCATCGCCTCGCCCATGAGGTCGTCTGGAATGTGCCCTACCGCGAATTTATTTTATAGACATAATGGGAAAGGATGTGGGTCTCTTGATGATGGAAGCTCATCCTCTCTATAAGAAGAATACGGGCCATGACGCAGCGTCTCTCCATAATTGGAAGGAGAGCCTGGTCTCCGAGCCTTACCGCTCGTATTTGTACTCCTATCCGCATAAGACAGCTTATGGCGAGCTGGAGAAAAGGATCGAATTGTCGGAGCTGTGGAGTGCCGAGCCGGCAGAGACCTTTTTCCTTTATATGCATATTCCGTTCTGCGGAGCGCGCTGCGGCTTCTGCAATCTGTTCACCCTGCCGGACAAGCGGCAAAGTGTTCATGAGCAGTATGTGGACGCCTTGGAGCGCCAGGCCAGGCAGTGGGCTCCCTATGTGGGACATAAGCCGTTCGCCCGCTTCGCCATTGGCGGAGGAACGCCTACATTGCTGGAGCCGCAGCTGCTGGAGCGTCTCTTCCATATCGCCGGGGAAGCCATGGGACTGGATGAGCAGCAGGCCTCTATCTCTGTTGAGACATCGCCGGAGACGGTGACCAGGGAGCGTCTTCGCATACTCAAGGATCACTATGTGGATCGGGTCAGTATGGGGATTCAAAGTTTTGTGGAGCAAGAAGCGGCGGCTATATACCGTCCGCAGCGGCCGCTTGAAGTAGAACGGGCGCTTGACCTGTTGAAATCACAGCAATTCCCCGTCCTGAATCTGGATTTGATCTATGGCCTGCCGGGACAGACGATAGAATCGTGGATGTATTCTCTCGGCCGCGCGCTGTCCTATGAACCGGAGGAAATTTTCCTGTATCCCTTGTATACACGCGAGCATACTATCGTGAAGCCGGAGGATATCAGGAGGGACGGAGGCGGAACGGACAACCGCATGATGTGTTATCTAGCCGCTCGCGAGCACCTGCTGTCACAGGGTTACACCCAGTATTCCATGCGCCGGTTCGCCAAGGCTGACGTCAGCCTGGCCAAAACGATTCTGCCTTACGGCTGCCAGGAGGAAGGGATGGTAGGGCTCGGCTGCGGTGCGCGCTCCTATACCCGGAATGTGCACTATGCCTCACGCTATGGCGTCAGCCGGAGCGCGACGGAAAGCATTATTGCCGACTATGTTGCGGCAGAGCGGTATGATAGGGCAGATTACGGTTTCATTCTGGATGTGCCCGAACAGAAGCGCCGCTTCATTCTGAAGGCGCTTCTTCACCGGGAGGGCTTGGCGCTTGGCGCTTATGAGGAGCGGTTCGGAAGCCGTGTGATGGAAGACTACCCGGAGCTGCATCTGCTGCCTGACACGGGACTTGCGGAGATGGATGCGGAGTCGCTTCGCCTTACGGATGAAGGCATTGCTTATTCCGATGCGATCGGAGACTGGTTCATCTCGCCTGAGGTACGGAAGCGGATGGAAGGATATGTGCTTGCATGAGGGCGGTTCTTTATTATCGCGGAAGCTTGTCCTCCTGCAATTATGACTGCCCCTATTGTCCGTTCAGCAAGAATATGGACAGCAGTGAGACTCTTGCGAAGGATCGCTCGCAGCTGGCGGCATTCGTCGATTGGGTGCGTGGGCAGGGGGAGCTAGGGCATACGCTGTCCATCTTTTTCAACCCTTATGGCGAAGGCCTTACCCATCGCTGGTATCGTGATGCAATGAAAGAATTGTCACATATGGAGCATATCGAGAAGGTGGCGATCCAGACCAATCTCTCGTCAAAACTGGACTGGACAGATGGACTCCGTCCGGGCAAAGCCGCCTTCTGGGCCACCTATCATCCCGGACAGACAGAGGAGGGGCGGTTTGTTGCGCAGTGCGGCGAGCTGTATCGTCGCGGCATACCTTTTAGCGTTGGCTCTGTCGGGGTGAAGAGCGCGTTCCAGGCTATCGCAATGCTTAGGCGCGCACTGCCTGATGATGTATATTTATGGGTCAATGCCTTCAAGGATAAGCCCGATTATTACTCCGCAGCAGACGTCGGATATTTGCGTGCGATTGACCCGCTTTTCGACCATAATTTGAGCGATTACAACAGTATGGGCCGGGACTGCAGAACTGGCCATGACGTATTTTATGTACAGGGCCCCGGGATCGTGAAGCGCTGCTACAAGGACCGCCAAGTGATCGGGCATCTGTATCGCGATGGCCTTGAGGGATTAGCCAAGCGGCGTCCGTGCCGGATGGAATGCTGTGATTGCTATATTGGATACATCCATATGCCTGAATTGGAGCTCCACCGCGTGTATGGCGATCAATTGCTGGAGCGGATTTACAGCTGAGAGCTGCTGAAACCTTTTTCATCGACATTTCGTCAACTGAATGATGAGATAAGATGGGAGATGGCAAAGCATGCTGCAGCCGGGGATCAACCGTTCAGATACATTTCGGAGGAAACGCGTCAAGAAACGAAAGGGCCGCTTCGTCCGGTTCATACTATATCTTCTTACGATTGTAATGCTAACGGGGACGCTGGCGCTGGGATGGCTGCTGCTTACTCCTTCCGGCACGAACTTCCGGTATTTGATGGCGGATACGCTGATTACGACACAGCATCGGCACTGGGCCAAATATATTATCGGGCAAGAGGCGCTGGACCGCCGGGTTGCCGAATACAAGAAGAGCTTCGAGGCGATGGGGGATGAGCGCGATACGCATGTCATCCATCTGCCTGAAGCTGATCCTTCCCATGCCGGGGGAGAGGATGAAGCGCAGGAGAAGCCGCTGGTGGAAATCAAGCCGATATCCGGCAGCGGCTACAAGGGGTATCTGATGATTGTCAGCGACCCGACCAAAATCCGCCTCGGTGTACCGTCCAAGCGGGGCAGAGGCGAGAAGGTCGATCATATGGTGAAGCGGACGGGAGCCATCGCAGGTGTGAATGGCGGCGGCTTCGCGGATCCGAACTGGCAGGGGAACGGGTTTCAGCCGATCGGCGTCGTTATTTCGCAGGGCACGGTTTATTACGATGACGTAGGCACGAGCAAATCGACCCAGGTTGTCGGGATTGACAAGAACGGTACCATGGTTGCCGGGCGCTATTCTGTAAAAGAGATGCTGGAACTGGGCATTCGGGAAGCTGTGACCTTCCAGCCGCGAATTATCGTGAACGGCAAAGGCTTGATCAAGAATGCCAAGGACGGCTGGGGAATCGCGCCCCGCACGGCGATGGGCCAACGGGAGGACGGCGCGATCCTGTTCGTCGTTATTGACGGCAGGCAGCCGGGGCACAGTATCGGTGCCAACCTGTATGATGTACAGCAGATCATGCTGGATAATGGGGCTGTCATCGCTGCTAATCTGGATGGCGGATCATCATCGGTGCTCGTCAAGGATGGAGAGATTCTGAATAAGCCATCGGACAAAAGCGGCGACGGCCGCTACTTGCCTACCGCCTTCCTTGTGTTCGAGCATCCGGAGACGGTCGATATGCCGAATATTTGGGAGGGACTGCGGCCTAAAGATATCGATGCTGCCAAGTGGTAAGCTGCGCTTGCCTCCATACTGACTTTTCAGTATTATAAGGGCAGTATGGGAAGGGGATAGCGAAATGAACAACAACTCAGGAGCAGTTGCATCTCAGGCGTTCATTTTTGATATGGACGGTACTTTGTTTGAGACAGATACGATACTTGCAGGTGTCCATGAACGTATTTTCCGTACGCTCAGGGAAGAGGGCCTGTATATGAAGCCGGAGCCGCCGCTTGAGCAGGTGCTGGGCTGTCTTGGCATGCTGCTTGAGGATATTTGGACGACGATCATGCCTGATAGCTCAGAGGCTGCACGGAAACGGGCGGATGAGCTGATGCTCCAATATGAGCTGGAGGCTATGGAAGCGGGCGAGGGCAGGCTGTACGAGCATGTCGAATCAACGCTGCGGGAGCTGAAGTCACGCGGGTTCAAGTTGTTCGTGGCCAGCAACGGCCTGGAGCATTATGTGAAAGGAATCGCGCATCACAAGGGCATCAGCGAGCTGTTCGACGGCTTGTACAGCGCAGGTGAATATCAAACAGCCTCCAAGGTCGATCTGGTCGCCCGGTTGATGCGGGATCACGATATTAAGACAGGATGGATGGTCGGTGATCGTTCATCTGATGTGGAAGCAGGCAAGAGCAATGGTCTCGGCGTCGTTGGCTGCGCATATGCCGTATATGGCCGCCAGGAAGAGCTTCAAGATGCAGACAAGCTCATAACAGATTTCCGAGAACTGCTTGAGCTTGCTGTCTAGCCGCAGAAGAAGGGGCTGTCCGCCAAGTCCAATATCCAACGAGCCAGTCCCGAATAATGTGAAAAAGATGCTTCCAAACTACTGAAAAGTGGAAAATGGAAGCATCTTTTTCGTTGTATAGGGGGCTTATTGGGGACTCCGTTAAACTGACTTTAAGTGTCTTATGCTCCACGAAAGATGCCCGATCCTCGTTCACAGCTGCAAGCCTGCCTCTCACCACAAACCGGATGTTCGGTAGTCAGTCACTCTCGTACGTTAGGGGACTAGTTGACGATTGACGGGAAGTCCGGAGGACTTTCTCAAAAGCCTGCGAATAGGCTGGCTTTTTATCATTTCGGTCTGCTAAAGACCGAATGCCTGCCAGAGTGCAGGCTTTTCGCCATGTTTGCCCTCTAGTGGCCCAGTCGGCCATATATTCCTGCGTAATCGCAGGCATTCTGCCTTCACTGGCTTCTTTTAGTTGAAATTCCTGCACTTTCGCAGGCTTCCCTCTCACCACCAACCGAATGTGTTGCAGCCACTCACTCGCATACGCTTAGAAGCTTAGTTAACGGAAACGCACCAACAGACTTTCTCAAGAATCTGGTAGATGCATGTTTCGCCTGGCTCGCCTCTCGCATTTCGCCTCTCGCATGTCCTGGCGTTTGAATGACGGATCGTCCTCTGGCGGGGAGTACGTGGGCAGTCCCATGATTGCAGGCGTTCCACATCGTACAGCTTCTTAAAGCGGGAGCTCTTCTTTGTCCGCTTCGGATGAATGCGCGGATGCGGTGGGGGATCCCGACTTTTCTTTGCGCTGCTTCTTCTGGTTATAGAGCCAGAGCGCGTATTCCAGCGGCTTGACGATCGCGCGCCTGTAGGTATCCCGCTCTCCCGCCTGAATGAATACTTCGCGGGCAGGCTTTGGGTTCACCTCAAGCAGCCAAATATGGCCTTTGCGGTCTATGGCAAGATCCAGCGCGAGCTCGCACAGCCGTCCGTAGGACTGCTCCAGAAAGGCAGCCATGTCGATGCTGACCTCTTCGGCTTGTTCTTTAATGGACTGGACGATTTCATCATCCTTGATCCACTGCTTGAGCAAGGGCCGCATCGTTATCGCTTGCCCGCCTCCATGCAGATTGGACGTAATGCTGCCGGAAGCGCCGATACGTCCGGCACAGCCGGTAACTTCCCACTTGCCTTCGCCATTCTTCTGGACAAGCATGCGGTAATCATGAACGCGTCCGTTCGGAAGCTTGAGCTGAATCCCCTGCTGCACCAGATAGTTATTGTTCTTCAAGTTCCATTCGGCCAGCCGTCCATGGAGCGCGGACAGCTGTACCCGCTGAGGACTAATAATGCGGCGGGATTGGTCGCGGCCTTGAATCAGATACGTCCCGTCACGCTGCTTCTCAATCCGCAGAATGCCTCGTCCGCCTGTGCCGTTGATCGGTTTTAAGTAGACCAGCGGGTATTTGCGAATCATCTCTGTCAGATCGCTCGAACTTTCATACATCCGGGTTAGAGGCAAATGAGTCCGAAAGCGCGAGTCCTGTTTCATCGCACGGTAGACGATCCACTTATTGCGGAGCACCCGGTTAAGAAAGGTGAGATGTCCGTACTGCTTGCGGAATTTCCCGAGCTGCTCGAATCGGTGGCTGCGCTGAATCCGGCAACGGTCGAAGATCATGTGCGGGAAGGAGCGCCATTTGCGTGTCCAGCTCTGGGTGCTTGGGTTATAGATAAGCGCATTGATTTTGTTCTGCTTGTAGTTCACATCCTGAGGGGTGAATACAAATACATCCAGTCCAAGCTTGCGCCCCGCGGTTGTCATCTTCTGATAGATGGGCTTCTCCTCTAGCAATCCGTTGTCATTGAGATACAGGGTTAATATGCCAAGCACAGGCTGGCCCAAGCGGGATACCTCCTCGATATTTTTCTGCGCCTCTATGTGAGCGGACAACTCTCCTCCCCGCTCTGAAACCGCAGCGTGGGCTTGCCGGTCGGGCCTTGTTCCATGCCGACTGCCTTCATGCCCGCGCGAAAGCACATGCCCATGCTGGCCGGGTTGTCGGTAGCCACCGTGCATGTAAGCCGAACGCAGTGGCTTTGCAGCGCCCGCAGCAGCTCACTTCCTACTCCTAGTCCGCGTGAATGAGGACGCACAACGACGAGACAGGCATGCTCCCCGCCGCCAAGCGAGAAGGCAAAGCCTGCCAGAATTCCGTCATGCAAGGCCACGGCAATCACAGCAGAGGTATTGTCTGCCGCCGTAGTTGAATCAAAGGAGGAGGAACCGTCCCTCTCCAGATTGGAGGGCTCGAGCTCGCTCAATGCACGGATACCCCCGGCGCTCAGACGGGAATCACCGTAGCGTCTGGCGAATGCAAGCAGCTTCTTCCTGGCGGAGTGCCACTGCGCTGCCTTCAGAATCCGCACTTCCATCCGGGAGTCCTCCTTCTTAATTGCTTTTCATCTTGACGACAAATCTGCCATATTGAAAAATTCGGTCGAGCGATCTTTTGCGAATATCCGGCTCATCGAATTTCATCGGCTTGGCATTTGCCTCGAAGAACCAAATGTTGCCCTCTGAATCGACGCCGAGATCCATGGACATCTCCACCAGGCTCTGGCCTGAGCCGCGTTCGATCTGTTTGGCGATGAGCAGCGCGGTAGTGCGTGCCTTTACAAGTAGTTTACGCGCCGATTCTTGGCCGAATGCACTGACAAGCAGCCGCTCAGGATCATCGATGCTGCCGCCCCGGGGAACATGAGTCGTAATGCTTAGTGTTCCAGCGACCCTTGCTCCAATGCCGGAGATATCCCATTGGCCTTTTTGATTCTTTTGTACAAGCACCCTGAGATCAAAGCTTCGCTCATTAATCGAAGCCAGCTGAATGCCTTGCTGGGCGATATAGCGTTCACCAGTGCTTTCCTTCTTAATCCGGTTCCAGAGCTTCGTGATTGATCCGCAGTTGTAGGTAATGCTTTTTTTATGCGCCTGGATTTTGAGCTTGTAGGGAAACGGCTTCTCAGGCTGCAGCCTGAGCGTCATGATGCCTTTCCCTGCTTTGCCGCTTATAGGCTTCAAGTACAGAAATTTATGTTTAATCATCATTTTCCCGAGTCCTTGTCTGGACACCATCCGTCTCGTTGTTGGAATGAACGGCCTGGTGACTCTCGACTGCCGCAGCCATTTGAACAGGCTCCATTTGTTGAAGAAGGATGGATTAAACAGCGTCACCCGGGGGTTGTGGAGACAGGCGTGAATCTTGCGCCTAACCCCGGGCTGAAGCTCATCCTCTCTAAGCGGTATCCGGTTGTATATCAGATCGGGAAAAGGGAACTTCTGCCGCTGCCAGCCCTCTGTTGCTGCATCATAATGGAATCCGTTCAACTGCTTCATCGATAGCTTCAGCTGTTTCACCGTCAATACATAGACAATAAATCCATGCTCGCGTCCGGCGAGGATGATGTCGGCAAAGTTGCTGCGATTGCCGCGGAACAGCTGGAGGTCATCCTCGATGGTCAGGATGGCAAGAACGGGATTCTTGCTCTGGATTTCACCAGTTGCTGTTTCATCTTGGACTTCACATTCCATTTAGCTGTCCCCCTCGTGGAACCTGCTTAGGTACATGCAGTGATCCAGTATATGGGAGAGTGAGTCACGGCCTTGTGACCTAAGGGCGGGATGGCTGAAGATTGAACGTCCGGGCTTGGCGTTGGCTTCGAACATCCAAACCTCGCCGTCTTTGTCAATGCCGATATCGAGCCCCAGCTCGCCCAGTGTATGCGGGAAATTGCGTTCAATGGCTTGCGAGAGCTGAACGGAAACCGTTTTTGCTTTGGCCAGCATCTCGTCTGCGCGGTCTCCGAACGTTCTGCCAAGCGCCTGATCAGGTGTAAGCAGCGAGCCGCCGTTCTTGATATGAGTCGTAACGCTGCCCCGTCCTGCTTTTTTGGCGCCGATGCCTACCGGGACCCATTCATTGCTGCCATTCTTGTGCATATGAAATCGGAAGTCGATTGGACAACCGTCAATTTCGATGAGACGTACGCCTTGCTGGCTGACGTAACGGCCAAGCGCGTTGCCATGCTTTGCTTGCAGCATGCGCATTAGACTGCTGAAGTTCGTGAACCGGAGCAGCACATTCGTATTGCCTCGGCGGTAGCGGGCGAAGTAGCCCCGTTTGGGATGGTAGGTCAATCGATATATTCCGGCGCCAAGGCTGCCGGCGGTCGGCTTGTAGTAGATGAATTGATGCTTTTCGAGCATTTCCTTGATCTTCTCCGGCCTTGGATTGTTCACGGATTCCGGCAGAAATTGCAGCGCTTCGACATCTTGATCGAGCAATTTATACACATCTGATTTGTTGAAGAAGCTCCAGTTGAAGAAAGGGATTTGCTTGCGGATAAACCGTTCGCGAAGTGACATGATGGTAGCGGTGGTCTCGGCTCTTCTGCTCGGAAGCCGGTTGTAGACGACATCCGGCAGCGGCACGATTTTGCGGTACCAGCCGCTCTGGCCGTTCAGGAAATAACCGTTGATCGTTTCCTGCTGCCAATTAATATCCCTCGGGGTGAAGGCGAACAGGTAGGCTTTGCGCTCGCCCGTCTTCAGCAGCTGCCGGATATATCCCGTCCGGTTGCCGAACGGATGGCTGGAGGTGCGGGTGCTTGAATCCGTCAGCACGCCGATCAGAGGTCCGATCTGCACTTCATTGCCTTCAGCTTGCAGCAGTGAGATGCTGCCGGACTTGGGCACTCTTATCGACTGTCTGATGCCTGCGGACAAATAGAGATGATGCCCTTGACGCTGAATGGCCTTGACATTGGCGACAATCGTTTCTTTGCCGAGCTTCAAATGAACGGTTTTCTTGCCGGACAGCTTAAGCGACTTGAGGAGCGAACCCGACAAGTAGACTATCTTTTCACTGGCTGGCGAAAAATGCACATGACATGATGTCAAACTCATGGATGAACCTCCTGGACGTATCTCCTTTGGAATCGGGCAATTGCAATATTGTCGCGTTGCTGGGACAGGTTCTGAGCAGCGGTTTGAACAATCGGATAGCGGTGATTGGCGATGAGCTTGGCATAGCGCAGCGGCCGCTCTACGGCAAGACGCGCAAGCTCCGGCTCGGCTGCGAAAGCCGCTCTGCCCGGCTTGGCATTGGCCTCAAGCAGCCAGATTCGTCCATCCGGTTCTATGCCGAAGTCGAGGCCCAGCTCGGCAAATCTGCCGAACCGGCCTTCCAGGCAGTGTGCTGCATCCTCGCTTAATCGCTTTATGAGGGCCAGCAGGTCGGCGGACATTGTCCGGCCAAAGCGGGCTTCGAGCGCTTTGCTTGCCGGAAGCGGCGTACCGCCTCCATGCAGGTTGGCGGTTACGCCGCCGGGCACTCCTTCACGGAGCGCAATGCCGGTTAACGACCAGCGGCCATGCTCATCCTTCTGAATGAGCGAGCGAATATCATAAGGAGTTCCGTCATGATCGGACAGCTGCAGATAGGGCTGAACAATATAGTCTGAGAAGCCGATGAACTGACGAACAGCGTGGAGAGAAAATAGCAGGGAAATGGGTTTGTTGTGGCGAGTTCTCCCGTCCAGATACCATTCCCTGTACCCGCGGCGCAGCCGCAATGTGCCTCTTCCTTGCATGCCTGCGGATGGCTTGAAGAACAGGCCGTCAGGATACTGATCCATCAAAGCCGCAATGGAATCATTACCATCATAGCGGAAAGTTGGCGGGAGGAAGGGCTGCAGCTTGTTATCCTCCCGCATCGCGCAATAAACATCCCATTTGTTCGGAAGCTCGCCATTCAGCAGGATATAGGGGTGCTGCCGTTTTAATTCAGCAAGCGTCTGGCTTCGCCGATGACGCTGCTCTGAAGAGGTGCATAGCGATCGATCATAGATACAATCGGGATAAGCGAGATCCTTCATACACCACTGCCCATTCTCAAGTGTGTACCCAGCTATGCCTGTTCTTTCGGGATGGAAGCATGATGAAGGATCAAACACGTATACCAGCATCCCAAGCTGCTTCCCAAGTTGGCAGAGCTTGCGGCAGAAAGCATCCTCCGGCACGGCAATCGGCCCGCCGGATGGCTGCTCAAGCAGACCTGGCCGCTGACTAGCCATAATGCCAATCGTTGTATTCACTGTCTTTGATCGCATCATGCTTCAACCCTCCTTGCAAGTCGATCATCTGGATTAGCGGCTAAATGGAGCATCATATGGTCAGAAATCAGCCAAATGTCTGGCGTAACGTATCATATTGCGGACGGATGGCCGAATCTTCTGATCCTGCAAGGGAGTATTATCGTTCTTGGATGGCTTGGAGTTGACCTCCAGCAGCCAGACTCGGCCGTTGGTGTCAAGGGCCAGATCGATGCCAAGCTCGCCGAAATGAGCGGGAATGTTGGCGTCGATTCCTTTGGCGATTTCGAGCGCAGCGCGCTGGAGCCGAGCAGGCGCATCATGCCCTTGAGAGGCGGATAAGCAGGATTTCGCAACGGCTTCCCGAACGGTGCTGAGTGTTCCGCCGCGAGCCAAGTTGGATACGAAATGATGGCTGCCTGCCGTTCGGGCAACGATGGAGGTCACCGTCCATTTGCCGGTTTCATTCTTTTGCACGAGCGCCCTGAAGTCAACGGGTCTGCCATGAATGTCTATGAGCTGCAGTCCTTGCTGGATCTGATAGCGTACGGTTTTCATTTTGCCGGAGATGGTTGAGAAGAGTTTGAGCAGGCTGGGGAAATGTTGTTTGCGCGTCCCGCCGACTGTTGTATACAGGGCTTGGTAAGTTTCCTTGTCGATTCTGGAAATACGGATGATTCCTTTGCCGAGACTGCCTCGAACCGGCTTGAGGAACACCACCGGATATCTCGAGCACATTGCCTTGAGCATCGTATAATTGCGCAGAACATGGGACTCAGGCAAGTACTTTACAATGGTCGAGTCCTTGCTTAATGCTTCGAAAACCTCGGGCTTATCAAGGAACTTTTCATTGAATACAACGGTGTTATGGCGGAATTTTACCTCTTTCATAAAATGCTGAACGCTAGGTTTATTCTCCAATTTGCGTGAGGTAAGCCGGTTGTTGACGATGTCGGGCGCTGGCACTGCCGCTTTGCGCCAACCATCCGAATAGATCCAGCCCTCCAGACAATTGTAGTTGTCAGCAATCTGATTCGGTGTGAAAAAATAAACATGAGCGCCTTGTGCGGCACATGCGTCGACGAGCTCCTTGCAGAACATGGTTATGGAGCCGAAAGGCCGATCACGCACATTAGGATCGTCGCGGCTTACGAGTACCCCGATCAATGGGCCGAGTGCAAGTGTTGCAGTCGCACTGCGATATTGGATTCGCAGGGAGGTGCTGGAGTATATGCCCATCTTTCTCGCCAGACTCTGCCCGATACGCAGCCCTTCGAAGCGCTCGACCGGCATCACCTTGACAGGCTGCTTGAGCGCGCCGAATTTCAGCGTGACCGGCTGTCCATGCGGGATCTTCCATTGTTTCAAATAAGCTTCGCCGAGCATGATCGCATCATCCGGCAAGACGCCGGAGCTGATCACCTGTACGGCGACTTTCGATTTCAGCATCGCGGTTCTCCTTCCAAGCTGGAGGATGACGACGTACAGCTAACGGCCTTTAGGTGGTTTACACGAATTAATTCATCATATGAGGACATCTACCCCTTGGTGATTGACCGCTCTTGCACAAAGGTGAAGAAAATTCGGCCATCAAGCATGGAATACTGCGGTTGGACATTGTTGGCCGAAAGGTTTGTCACCCGCTCAAGACGTTGCCGTCTCTGCATTTGATAGGGGAACTGTCCAACTGCTTGCTGCAGCGGCGCTTTGCATGCAGAAGCTATAATATTTGGGCGAAAGCTGACTAGCGTTCCTGTAATGAGTGTCCGGTACCAGACCGGCGAACATGCCTGCAGGAAAGCAGCTTTTCTTTCGTTTCAGCCTGTCTGAAGATGAAATGCCTGCCAAAGTGCAGGTATTCCGTCGTATTCGCCCGATATAGGCCCAATCCGCCATAAATGCCTGCGCTTACGCAGGCATTTGCTCTCAGGGGCTTATTGTGGCCGAAATTCCTGCGCTTACGCAGGCTTCCCTCTCCCTACGAACCGGATATGTTGTAGTTAGTCACTCGCCGATCCGTTGTCAACAGCGGTTCAGCGGCAGCACGTTTGGAGCGCGTGCAGCTCCAGCGAAGTGGGGCGATACGGGGAGGGGGCGGTGGGTGTCAACGCCTGGTTGACTGCCGTACGATGAAGCCAATTGCCTGAATCGATTAGATTTTCTGCATCGATTTTTTCCCCGGTTTCGTATTCGGCATCTTAATGGTGAATGTAACCCCTCGTTCAAGGTCGGAATCCACGGTTACTTGGCCGTTATACCTGGCAGCGCGCTCTCGCACATTGGCGAGATCCAGTCTAGTATGTCCATCCGCTTTGGCGGTTTCGCCAGGCTGGAAGATTTGGTCGATCTGATCGCGTGTCAGCTGGCTTCCTCGATTCGTTACGGTAATATACAGCTCCCCGCTATGGAGATACATCTCCAGTTGAACCTCGCGCTCGGCTGGTGGCAGCATGACGGCTTCATTGAATACGTAATCGACCAGATTGCCGATCATCCGGACGAGATCGATGCTGGTGACGGAGCTGAAGGTCAGCGAGGTTGTATGAATGAGATAATCGAACCGGATCCGCTTTTCAAGCGCAATGGCGGACTTCGCTTGTATGAGCGCAGCCAGTGCAGGAGAGGGGAGCTCAACAACCGCCACATTCATCGATTCAATCTCGTTTACAACCTCCTCCGTATACGTTCGCAGCTGGTCATGCTTCTTCAAAGCGAGCATGGAATACATGACCTGCACATGGTTGGCGAAGTCATGGCGCTGTCCGCGGATGGAGGCGAACATTTTGTTCAAGTCGCCAAGATACGCTTCCTGGGATTGGTGAACCCCTTCGAGACGCGCCTGGGTGATGATCTGAATGATCTTGATGGTCATGTAAATGAAGAGAGCAATAGAGATGATAAATACAATTTGTGTGGTGAGCGTCGTGTGGAGATCATGCGGTCTAATAAAAATTCGGGAAAAAAATGCAAACAGCAAAGAGACTTGAAATATAACTAGAATGAACAATGTTAAATGCGGGACCGACTTGATATGGATAATAAATTGACGAATCTTTTTTGCTGCATAAATCTTTTTCCATTGCATAAATCCGGTTATTAGAGCCATTATGCCAATTGGAGGCCAAAAGAAAAGCATTTTAAATACCGGAATATTGTACAGCACGGCTTCATAACCGCCAAAATATTGATAGATAAAGGCATAAATAATCTCGAAAATATAAAGCAACATTATCATAAAGAGAATAATCAATATTTTTATTTTTGTTTTTAACTCTGGAAAAACCAATGAAACAAATACGAACATAGAAAATATTGCATTTAGCACATGAATCCAGTTTGGTACGATGAAAAAAAATAGATCAACATATACAGCCTGCAGGATACTGTAAATAATAATTCGCTTTCCAAAGCGTTCCGGAAAAAGTCCCAGAATGACAAAACTAAACCACATACTAACAATGTACTGCGGGATGGACATGATAAAGATCAATTGCAGTGTGTTCGAAATATAATCCGGTGGGAATGTCATAACTCAGAGGCCCCTTTATTTGGCTGGCTTTGTTTTTGCCTGCCCTGCGTTCGGTATCTTAACGGTAAACGTGATCCCTCGTTCAAGGTCGGAATCCACAGTGACAGAACCTTTATAGCTGGCAGCGCGCTCCCGCACATTGACCAGACCCAGTCCGGTATGCCCGTTTGCTTTGGACGTGTCGCCAGGCAGGTTGAATTGCGCGATCTCTTCGCGAGTCAGATGGTTTCCCCGATTCGTTACGGTAATAAACAGCTCCCCGTTATGGAGATACATCTCCAGTTGAACCTCGCGCTCGGCTGGAGGCAGCTTGACGACTTTATCGAATGCGTAATCGACAAGATTGCCGATCATCCGGACGAGATCGATGTTAGTGACAGAGCTGAAGGTCAGCGAAGTTGTATGAATGAGATAATCGAACCGGATCCGCTTCTCCAGGGCAATGGCGGACTTCGCCTGTATGAGTGCAGCCAATGCAGGAGAGGGGAGCTCAACCACCGCCACATTCATTGATTCAATCTCGTTTACAACCTCCTCGGTATACGTTCGCAGTTGGTCATGCTTCTTCAAAGCGAGCATGGAATACATGACCTGCACATGGTTGGCGAAGTCATGGCGCTGTCCGCGGATGGAGGCGAACATTTTGTTCAAGTCGCTAAGATACGCTTCCTGGGATTGGTGAACCCCTTCGAGACGCACCTGGGTGATGATCTGCATGATCTTGATGGTCATGTAAATGAAGAGCGTAATCGAGACTATAAATATGATCTGCAAAGTATGTAAATGAAACGGTTTGATGAATGTGTGACTCACAAATAACATGAATAAAAAAACTTGAACGATAACGAGTACAAAAAGCAAAAAGTATGTTTGAGAGCGAATGTGGACAGCAAAATCACGTATTCGGCGTGCGATGTGAATTTTCTTCCATTGCAGCATTCCGGTTATCAGAGCGATGAAGATATACCCTGGCCAGAAATGTAACAATTTGAACCCGATATGATTATATAATACGGCCTCGTAACCCCCGAAGAACTGTAAGAGATACAAATAAAATAAATCGTAACTCATCGTAGCGACCATCATAAAAAATATTACTAATATAATTATTTTGATCTTTAATTCGGGAAACATGACTTTAAGCAATATAAACAAAGAAAGCAATACATTAATAGCATGAGCCCAAGGGGGGATCAAGAAATAAGGAATATCAAGATAGACAGAATGAATAATGCCAAACAGTATAATGCGTTTCGCATAGCGCTCTGGAAAAAAACCAAGGCTAACGAAGCTGAACCATAAGGCTATAGTGGATTGCGGTATAGATAGTATCACGATCAATTGCAGTGTGTTCGAAATATAATCCGGTGGGAATGTCATAACTTAGAGGCCCCTTTATTTGGCTGGCTTTATTTTTGCCTGCCCTGCGTTCGGTATCTTAATCGTAAACGTGATCCCTCGTTCAAGGTCGGAATCTGCAATTACTTGGCCATTATAGCTGGCAGCACGCTCCCGTACATTGGCGAGACCCAATCCGGTATGTCCGTCCGCTATGACCATGTCGCCAGGCAGGTTGAATTGCGCGATCTCTTCGCGAGTCAGATGGTTTCCATGATTCGTTACGGTAATATACAGTTCATGGTTATGAACAAACATCTCCAGTTGAACCTCGCGCTCGGTTGGAGGCAGCTTGACGGCCTCATCGAATGCGATATCGACGAGATTGCCGATCATGCGGACGAGATCGATGTTGGTGACGGAGCTGAAGGTCAACGAAGTTGTATGCATGAGATAATCGAACCGGATCCGCTTCTCGAGCGCAATAGCGGACTTCGCCTGCACGAGCGCAGCCAGTGCGGGAGAGGGAAGCTCGACGACCGCCACGTTCATGGATTGAATCTCGTTTACAACCTCCTCCGTATACGTTCGCAACTGGTCATGCTTCTTCAAAGCGAGCATGGAATACATGACCTGCACATGATTGGCGAAGTCATGGCGCTGCCCGCGGATGGAGGCGAACGTTTTGTTCAAATCGCTGAGATAAGCCTGTTGGGATTGGTGGATCCCCTCGATACGCGCTTGGGCGATGATCTGCATAATTTTGATGGTCATGTAGATAAAAAGCATAATTGAGATAATGAATGTAACTTGCAGAGCATAAATATTAAGAGGCTTGACAAATAGATGAGCAAAGAAAGCCATAAAAATCAATATTTGCAACATAGATAATGTAAATAGCATGAAAAAAGGCTTTGATCTCATATGAATAACGAAATCACGCAATTGACGTGCAAAATAGATTTTTTTCCATTGCATAAACCCGATAAGGAGCGCGAAGACGATAAAGCCAGGCCAGAATAGCAATATTTTAAAAGGTATTGGGTTGTCTAAGGCAGACTGTGCCCCTCCAAAAAAAGGTATAATGAATCCATATATGACTTCATAGCCCATTGAGGAGATCACTATGAAACACAGAGTTATTATTTTTAACTTGAACTTGATTTCGGGAAAAATGAATCGAATACATATAAAAGCTGAGAGTATATGATTGATTAGGGTAGCTCCAACAGGCAGAAAGAAAAATACAATATCGATATAGAGAGCGTGTATGACGCTGTAGATCAAGATTCTCTTCACATAACGTTCCGGGAAAAATCCCATAATGACGAAGCTGAACCACATGCCAAGGATATCTTGCGGCAAGGAAAGTATAAAAAATAATTGCAGCGTGTCTGAAATATAATCCGGCGGGAATGTCATAACTCAGAGGCCCCTTTATTTGGCTGGCTTTGTTTTTGCCTGCCCTGCATTCGGTATCTTGATCGTAAACGTAATTCCTCGTTCAAGGTCGGAATCCACAGTGACGGAACCGTTATAGCTGGCAGCGCGCTCCTGCACATTGGCGAGACCCAATCCGGTATGTACGTCCGCTTTGGCGGTTTCGCCAGGCAGGTTGAATTGCGCGATCTCTTCGCGAGTCAGATGGTTCCCGCGATTCGTTACGGTAATATACAGTTCCCGGTTATGAACAAACATCTCCAGTTGAACCTCGCGCTCGGCTGGAGGCAGCTTGACGGCCTCATCAAATGCGTAATCGGCCAGATTGCCGATCATCCGGACGAGATCGATGTTAGTGACAGAGCTGAAGGTCAGCGAAGTTGTATGAATGAGATAATCGAAGCGGATCCGCTTCTCAAGAGCAATGGCGGATTTCGCCTGTATCAGTGCAGCCAGTGCGGGAGAGGGAAGCTCAACAACCGCCACATTCATCGATTGTATCTCGCTTACAACCTCCTCCGTATACGTTCGCAGCTGGTCATGCTTCTTCAAAGCGAGCATAGCGTACATGACCTGTACATGGTTGGCGAAGTCATGACGCTGCCCGCGGATAGAGGCGAACATTTTGTTCAAGTCGCCAAGATAGGCCTCCTGGGATTGATGGATCCCCTCAAGACGCGCCTGAGCGATGATCTGTACAATCTTGATGGTGATGAGAAGGAAGATTGCAATGGACACGATGTACATCATTTGCAGAAATTGAATAGGAAGCGGCTTAATAAACACATCGGATAAGATAAGCATATACAGCAGTAACTGCAAGAAAATTAGCGCAACCAGCGTGGTGTACGGTTTGGAGCGAATATGAACGACAAGGTTGCGTATCTGGCGCGCCAGATACATTTTTTTGTGCTGCAAAAATAAAGTGATAAGTGCAACGGCAAGGAATCCTGGCCAGAAGAGTGCTATCTTGAAAGGAACGGTGTTATAGAGTACATGCTCATAACCGCCGAAGTGCAAAGAGATATAAGCATAAACCATGTCGAAGATTACGGAGACTGCCATCATAAAAAAAATAATTAATAACCGCATCTTAATTTTTGCTTCGGGGAACAGGAAGGCCAGGAATATGAAGATAGAAGTTTGTGAATGCAGCATATAAGCCCACGAAGGAAGCAGAAAGAAGTTGCCGACGATATAAATGGATTGTACGATGCTATAGACAATAATGCGCTTGGCGTAGCGTTCCGGGAAGAAGCCGAGGCAAACAAAGCTGAACCACAATGATGTTGCGGCCTGCGGGATGGACATAATAAACAGCAGCTGCAGTGTGTTCGAAATATAATCCGGCGGAAAAGTCATGAGGAAAGCCCCTTCGTCAATTAAGCCTGCTTGGTTTTTACCTGCTTGCTATTCGGTATCTGAATCGTAAACGTGATCCCTCGTGCAAGGTCTGAATCCACGGTTACTTGACCATTGTAGCTGGCAGCGCGTTCCCGCACATTGGCCAGACCCAGTCCACAATGTCCATCCGCTTTGGTCGTGAAGCCAGGCTGGAAGATCTGTTCGATCTCTTCGCTGGTCAGATGCTTCCCCCGGTTCGTTACCGTAATATACAGCTCCTGGTTATGGATATACATCTCGAGTTGAACCTCGCGCTCGGCTGAAGGCAGCTTGACGACCTCATCGAATGCGTTATCGACCAGATTGCCGATCATGCGGACGAGATCGATGCTGGTGACAGAGCTGAAGGTCAAGGACGTTGTATGAATGAGATAATCGAATCGGATCCGCTTCTCAAGTGCAATGGCGGCCTTCGCCTGTACGAGCGCAGCCAGCGCGGGTGAAGGCAGATCAACGATGGCCACGTTCATCGATTGAATCTCGTTGACGACCTTCTCCATATACGCCCTGAGCTGGTCATATTTTTTAAGAATAAGCATGGAATACATGACCTGCACATGGTTGGCAAAGTCGTGGCGCTGCCCGCGGATGGAGGCGAACATTTTGTTCAAGTCGTTAATACAGGCTTCCTGGGACTGGTAGATCCCGTCAAGCCGCGCTTGCGCAATGATCTGCATGATTTTGACGGTCATGAAAATAAAGAGCGCGATCGACAAGATGAACATGATCTGCAAAGTATTGATTTGCAGCGGTTTAATGAACGTATGGGAGAAAAATATGAAGAACAGAAATACTTGCAAAAAAACGAGCGAGAACAGCATAATATAAGGCCTGGATCGAATATGGACAGCCAAATCCCGGATTTGGCGCGCGATATGAATGTGCTTCCATTGCATGAAACCGGTTACAAGTGCGGTGCAGAGGAATCCCGGCCAGAACACAGTTAGTTTGAATAAAATGGTGTTGTGCAATACGTTCTCATATCCGCCGAGGAATGAGCTGAGATAAACATAGGTCAGATCGAAGGCGCTGGCGACGACCATCATGAAAAAAATGACCAGAATTCTAAGCTTGATTTTTGTCTCGGGGAAGATGAAAGAAAAGAACAAGAAAGTAGACGCTATCGAATTTATGATATGAGCCCATGTAGGGAGCAGGAAGAAAAGACTGGCAACATAAGTGGATTGCAGGATGCTGTAGATGATCATCCGCTTGGCATAGCGTTCCGGGAAAAATTCCAGACAAACAAAGCTGAACCACAGGGAAGTCAACGTCTGAGGAATGGATATAAGCAACAATAATTGCAGCGTGTTCGAAACATAAGTCATAAGTAAAACCCCTTCATCAATTAAGCCTGCTTGGCTTTTGTCTGTTTTGTATTCGGTATCTTAATGGTAAACGTGACCCCTCGTTCAAGGTCGGAATCTACGGTTACTTGGCCGTTATAGCTGGCAGCACGCTCCCGTACGTTCGCGAGACCCAGTCCGGTATGTCCATCTGCTTTGGTAGTGAAGCCAGGCCGAAAGATCTGCTCGATGGCTTCGCTGGTCAGAATGATTCCCCGATTGGTTACTGTAATATAAAGCTCTTCTTTATGGATATACATCTCCAGCTGCACCTCCCGCTCAGCGGGAGGCAGCTTAACAACCTCATCAAATGCATTATCGACAAGATTGCCGATGATCCGCACGAGATCAATGCTGGTGACGGAGCTGAAGGTTAAGGAGGCCGAATGAATGAGATAATCGAACCGGATTTTCTTCTCAAGAGCAATGGCTGTTTTCGCTTGAATGAGCGCAGCGAGCGCGGGAGAGGGAAGCTCGACGATTGCTACATTCATGGACTGTATCTCTTCCACGACCTCTTGCATGTACGTTCTGAGCTGGTCGTATTTGTTAAGGGAAAGCATGGAATACATGACCTGCACATGGTTGGCAAAATCATGTCGCTGCCCGCGGATGGAGGCGAACATTTTGTTCAGATCGCTAATGTACATCTCCTGAGATTTATAACTCCCCTCAATACGCAGCTTGACGATGATCTGCATGATTTTGATAGCCATATAGATGAAGAGGCCAAAAATGATTATAAATGCAACCTGCAGCATAGGAATGGGGAACTGTTGGAAAAATAAATGAGCAAAAAACAGCATGAAAAGAATGACTTGAACAATAAGGAGTATAAACAGGAAGAAATACGGCACTGACTTTATATGAATAATAAACTGGCGAATCTGTTTCGCAGCATGGATTTTTTTCCATTGCAGGAATCCGGTGATGAGGGCAATCAAGCAAATACCGGGCCAGACTATTGATATTGTGAATGCTGGATAATTGTAGCGAACCGCATCGTAACCTCCGAAGTATTGCGAGATATAACTATAAAATACTTCGAAGCTCGCACAAACGATCATCATAAAGAAGATCACCAAAATTCGCAGCTTTATTTTAAATTCCGGGAAAATGAATGAAATAAAAACGAACATGGACAGCAATCCGTTGATGGCATGAATCCAGGTCGTGATCATCAGAAAAGGAATCGCGACATAGATAGATTGCAGAATGCTGTAGATCACAATGCGTCTGCCGTAGTTCTTGGGGAATAGCCCCATGCAAACAAAGCTGAACCACATTGCTACCAATGTCTGTGGAATATTTATAATAAATACAAGCTGAAGGGTTTTCGAAAAGTAATCTGGCGGTAACGTCATAATTTGGTACTGTCCCCTTTTAACGAATGATGCTTATGCGTTTAAGTTGATAGCTATTGTTAGTTGTCTATGTATCTCTCTACTCTCTAATTTACTTGTTTTCTGCTAAAATGGGAATATGAAAAGCAGCATTATGTATGAGTATTGGGGGAGTTTGAGTGACTTTAGGCCCACAAGGCTTTGACGCGCCAACAAAACACGAGCGTTTGATGCTATATATTGGAAAGCTTGGAATTGGAACGAAAATATCGGTCAGAACAATGGCGGAGGAGCTCGGAGTTAGTGAAGGCACCGCCTACAAAGCAATTAAAGAAGCGGAGACGCTAGGACTTGTCACGACGAAAGAAAGAATCGGTACTGTGCGGATCGAGCGGAAGAAGAGGGGCTCGCTGGATCGTCTGACCTTTGCCGAGGTTGCGGACATTGTAGAAGGCCAGCTATTCGGAGGAGCGGCGGGACTGGATAAGACTCTTCACAAGTTCGTCATTGGAGCGATGGAGCTTGATGCGATGGTCCGCTATATCGATGCAGGCAGCCTGCTTATTGTCGGCAACCGTGAAAAAGCCCACCGATGCGCCATCGAGCAAGGAGCAGGGGTACTTATAACGGGCGGCTTCGGCACAAGCGATGAAGTGAAGAAGCTGGCGGATGATCATGGGCTGCCGATCATTTCCTCCAAGCATGATACGTTTACCGTCGCTTCCATGATAAACAGAGCCATGTTCGACCGCTTGATCAAGCAGAAAATTGTGCTTGTCGAGGATATTGTCACCTACAGCCGTCCGGTTGAGACGATGCGTCTGGGTGAGACCGCCGCCGAATTTCATGAATTGTCCGGACGTACCGGGGGCTCGCGATTCCCTGTACTTGACGACCGCAGGCGGGTAGTCGGAATGATGACGGCCAAGGATGCCGAGGGTGCTTCTCCGGCCCAGCTTGTGGACAAGCTGATGTCCCGCCATCCCATTACGGCTGCGCCCAACATTCCCATCGCATCCGCTGCTCTTACGATGGCGGCGGAAGGGATTGACCTGCTGCCAATTGTGGACAAGAACAGGAAGCTCCTTGCCGCGCTCAGCCGCAGCGAAGTGCTGGAGGCTATGCGTTATACGGGCAAGCAGCTGGAGTCTGGCGATACATTCGACGATCTGATAAGCGCCGGGTTCGAGAAGATTGGCGGTGATCCGGGGGGAGCGTGGATCTACAGAGGGCGGATAACGCCGCAGATGTCCGGCTCGTTAGGCACGATATCCGAGGGCGTTCTTGTTACGCTGATGACGCAAGCCATGCATGGGCTTGTAAGGGAGCTCGGCAAACGGGATCCTGTTGTCGAAAGCATGACAACATACTTTGTCCGGCATGTCCAGCTCGACAGTATCGTTACCATAAAGCCCAAGCTGCTCGAAATGAGCCGCAAAAACGTCAAGCTGGAGATCGAGCTGGAGGATCAGAGCGGGCTGGCCGCCAAAGCGATGCTGACGGCGCAGCTGATTGATCCCTTCTGATGGCGCTCCCGTCAGGGCTTCATCGCGTTGTAGACGCTGTGATTGCGCAGCCCGGCAAACAGGTTGAACAAACCGATCAGCAGAAACAATGATCCGATGATCACTTTTATTGTAGAGCCGCTGTAAGCCAGCATGAAGAAGATAGCGATAAGCAGAAGCATAATTCCCATGCTCATATTCAATCGTGCAGCATACAAGCCGCGCAACCGGACATCATGTTGGCGACGCGCTTTAAGGCTGAAAAATACAGAGAGCAGGGATGTAAAGCAGATCCCGATAACAATAATCCAGTGCAGGGCAGTAACCATAATTGGACGTGCAGCTCCTTATTATTTCGTTGCGTACCTCAATATTGTAACAGAAAGACAGTGAATTGGCGAAATCAGTCATGGATGCTGCAAGCCCGCAAGGAGGCGGCTCCGCTAACCGGGCGGACGTTCGTACAATTTGGCTTTAAACCAGACGCGGAGCACATTATCGACGATCAGCATCGTTTTGATCTCTACCGTGTACTCCTTGCTGCCTGCCTCATATATTTTTCTGTTCAGAAGAAGTCTGGCCAGCTCTGCATTGGAATCAATATCATAAATGCTCGTTCCGATGAATACATTCAGATCTTTCTTTAATCTCCGTTTCAGCTCCGCCTTGGTCAACTCATCCACATTCTTCTTAATCACTCCGTCTTCCCTGGTTTCGAGCAAGATCGGCAGCACATTGTGAATGATAGAATGCTGGTTCCTGTATTGTGTCAATTTATGAATTCGGTCCTCATAGTCTGCCAGCTTGTCCTCAAGCTCGGAATTGGTGCTGCGGAGCGCATTGAAGTTCATCAGAAAGATGGCATGATAGACCATAGCTCCGATCAGCGCTCCTATCAAGGCAACAGCGGCGGCCTGTGTGAAGGATGTGTAGCGGTCAAAGGGGGGCACTCTCATCGTCAGACTGCTCCCTTGCAGAGCCAGCGAATAAGCTCGGTTCCCATGTGAGCGCCAAGAAAAGCGCATGCAATATACCCGATCTGCAGGGCGACCGGATGCAGATGGCCCTCCAGCATGTTGCTCTCAATCACTCTT
The DNA here is from genome assembly GCF_019443105.1 of Paenibacillus oenotherae. Classification (GTDB taxonomy): domain Bacteria; phylum Bacillota; class Bacilli; order Paenibacillales; family Paenibacillaceae; genus Paenibacillus_Z; species Paenibacillus_Z oenotherae. The sequence goes on along the minus strand of NZ_JAHZIJ010000019.1, from coordinate 44,356 downwards.
AGCGGATCGATCGTGCCGCCGACGGCAGCGACGACTGCCCATATTTTGAGCCTTGATGCGGTTTCAAGCATAACAACAGCAGGGGTGGTCAGCACGAACACAGAACCAATGCCTGCTAGCATAGATCCACCGAAGACAACTCCGAAGGCGATGAAGAAGTCGATTGCCGATTTTTGCATAAAGGAATCCATAAGGGTCACCCGCTTTATAAATTCGAAGAGCTACTTGTCCCTTTCATTCTATGGGCTAGGAGAGGGCAATATGATAAACTGGTTAAAACGGACGTTTCGATTGAAAGAAGGAATGTGTAGTGATGAGCGGGGGCAGTGAATTCGTGCATTTGCACGTTCATAGTGAATATAGTTTGCTCGACGGTGCGGTACGCATCCGCGATCTGGTGGCGCGGGCAGCAGAGCTTGGGATGAAGGCGCTGGCGCTTACGGATCATGGTGTTATGTACGGTGCCATTCCTTTCTATAAAGCATGCCTGGAACGGGGAATAAATCCTGTTATCGGCTGTGAAGCCTACTTGACGACGGGCTCGCGATTCGAGAAAGGCACCCGCAAGGATAATCCGACCTATCATCTGATTCTGCTTGCCCGCAACGAGACTGGTTATCGCAATCTGATGAAGCTGTGCTCTATCGGCCATTTGGAAGGCTTTCATTACAAGCCGCGCATCGATATGGAATCGTTAGCTGCGCATGCGGAAGGGCTTATATGTCTCAGCTCCTGCCTGGGGGGCGAAGTATCGCAGCATCTGCTCCACGACCGGATGGAGGAGGCGCGGCGGGCGGCGCTTCGCTACTATGATATATTTGGCGAGGACTTCTATCTGGAGCTTCAGGATCACGGGCTGCTTGAGCAGAAGAAGGTTATGCTGGCGATGATCCAGCTTTCCCGCGAGACGGGAATCCCCCTTGTCGCAACCAATGATGTCCACTATATGAAGGAATCCGATGCCGCCGTGCAGGATGTGCTGATCTGCATCGGCACCGGCAAGACGGTGGAGGACAGTGATCGTCTGAAGATGGGCACGGACCAGATGTATCTCAAGAGTCCGGAGGAGATGGCCCTCTTGTTCAGGCATGTGCCTGAAGCAGTTGCGAGAACGGTCGAGATCGCGGCCAAATGCAAGCTGGAGCTGACCTTCGGGCGGGCGATGCTGCCCTCCTTCCATCCCATACCGAATGAAATGACTTCGGCCTCTTATTTGGCGAGATTGTGCCGTGAAGGGCTGGAGAGCCGCTATGCGGGGGGAGCCGAGTGGAGTGCGGACCCTGCTTTTAAGGCGAAGGCCGTTCAGCGTCTGGAGTATGAGCTCTCTGTGATCGACAGCATGGGGTTTAGCGATTATTTTCTTATTGTGTGGGACTTTATCCGGTTTGCTCATGAGAGCGGCATCCGCACGGGACCCGGGCGGGGTTCCTCTGCAGGCAGCCTGGTCGCCTACACGCTTCATATTACGGATGTCGATCCGCTCAAATATAAGCTGTTGTTCGAACGGTTCCTCAATCCAGAGCGGATCACGATGCCGGATATCGATATTGATTTCAATGATGAGCGTCGTGATGAGGTCATCAGTTATGTATTGGCCAAATACGGCGAGGAGCATGTTGCTCAAATTATTACGTTCGGAACGATGGCGGCCAAGGCGGCGGTAAGGGATGTCGGACGGGCGATGGCAGTGCCCTTCGCTGAGGTGGATCGGGCGGCGAAGCTCATTCCGCATCAGCTTGGCATCACGCTTGAGGAAGCGCTGCGGATAAGCCCTGAGCTGCGTGACGCCTGCGAGCGCCAGCCCCGCACGGACGGCATGTTTAAGATGGCATTGAAGGTGGAGGGAATGCCCCGCCATGTTTCCACTCATGCAGCCGGCGTTGTCATCTCCGGTGAGCCGCTGACGCATTATGTCCCGCTGCAGGAGGGCACGGAGAGCACGCCGCTTACGCAATATTCCATGGAGCATCTGGAGGCCGTAGGTCTGCTTAAGATGGATTTTCTCGGCCTGCGTACGCTGTCGATACTGGAGCGGACGGTAAACTGGGTGAAGCGGCAGCATGGCATTACGATTGATTTCCGCCATATTGAAGACGATGACCCTGCTACGTATGCGATGTTGGCGCGGGGTGAGACGACCGGAATTTTTCAATTGGAGTCCGCCGGGGTCCGCCGGGTGCTGCGGGAGCTGAAGCCGACTGGCTTCGAGGATATTATTTCCGTAGTCGCACTGTACAGGCCGGGACCGATGGAATTTATCCCTAAATATATACAGGGCAAGCACGGGACAGTGGGGATTGAATATCCGCATCCGTCTCTGGAGCCGATTCTATCAGACACCTATGGCATTATTGTATATCAGGAGCAAATCATGCAGATTGCCTCTTCCATGGCAGGCTTCTCGCTTGGTGAAGCAGACTTGCTGCGCCGCGCAGTATCGAAGAAGAAGCGCGAGGTGCTGGATGAGCAGCGTGCGCATTTTGTAGAGGGCAGCTTGAAGCAGGGTTATTCCGCTGACGAAGCGAATTATGTCTATGACATGATCGTTCGTTTTGCGGATTATGGGTTTCCGCGTGCGCATGCCGCTGCATATGGCGTGCTTGCTTTTCAGACGGCGTGGCTGAAGGCGAATCATCCTGTTCCTTTCATGGCGTCCATGCTCGCTTCTGTAACAGGCAATCAGTGGAAGACTGCGGAATTCGTTGATGAATGCCGCCGCATGGGCATCGATGTGCTTCCGCCGGATGTCAATGAAAGCGATGTGACTTTCACGCCAGTGGACGGAGCGGTTCGATTCGGGCTTGCAGCTATCAAGAATGTCGGCACACAGGCTATCGAATCGCTGCTGAAGGAGCGTGCCGAGCGGCCGTTTGACAGCCTGCTTGATCTTTGCCGCCGCGTTGATCTGCGCGTTGTGAACAAGCGGGTGCTGGAATCGCTGGTCCAGGCCGGAGCTTGTGATACATTGGCCGAGCATCGGGCACAGCTTGTCGCTGTTCTGGAGGAGACGGTGGAGGCGGCGTTGAAGTGGCGCAAGGAGCGCGAGGAGCTGCAGATCGAGATGTTCGGATTCGATGAAGTGCAGAACTGGGACATTGCGGTGCCGGATGTGAAGCCGTATACGACCGGACAACTGTTGGCGCTGGAGCGGGATCTGCTCGGGCTCTATCTGTCCGGCCATCCGCTGGATGACTATGAGGAGTCCCTGAGCGAGCTGCCGCTTGACCGGCTGGTCGAGCTGGGCGAAGCTCCGGAAGGCGGCTTGGCGATAGTCGCAGGCATGATTGTAGCAGCGAAGCCTTTCACGACGCGCAAAGGGCAGGGGATGGCGTTCCTCGAGGTCGAGGATCGCATCATGCGCGTCGAAGCGGTCGCGTTTCCGACCGTTTGGAAGCGGCATGCTGCGCTGCTGGAACCGGGCAGTCTCGCCATCCTTCTGGCGAAGGTGCAGCACCAGGACGACGACTTCAAGCTGCTGGTCGAGGACGTCGTCCCGCTTGGCCGTCCGGAGCTGGACCTTGCGTCACAGGTCCGGCGGCTGGAGCAGGCTCGCGCACGAACTGCGCGAGCAGGGGCGCCGACTGCGCCGGCGGCAGCGCAAGTGCCCGCAGAGGCGGTGCGCCAGCAGAGCGGCGCTGGAGGGCCCGCGGCAGGCGAGCGCCGGCAGGGCGATGCGCCGCAGCCGCAGCGCCGCGCTGAGGGGGGCGCAGCAGGGCGCCGAGCATCGGCTGCGCCTGAGCTGGCAGCGAAGCCGAGGCCGCAGCAGCGGCTCTACATCAAGATCGCTGCTGAACGAGAGGAGCCGCATGCTTTGGAGCAGTTGAAGTCGCTGCTCACCAGCCGTTCAGGCCCGCTGGAGACAGCGCTTTTCTATGAGAGCAAGCAGAAGACAGTAGCGCTTAGTGACGCTTTTCGCGTAAAGCCATCACCAGAGCTCATTTTGCAAATTGAATCGCTGTTTGGCAAAGGGTCAGCAGTTGTGAAATAACGGCTTATTTATTCATCCTGTGAAAATAGCCAGCTAATACATGCACATGTTGCACCTTGCCGGCATACATTAGGAGACACGGAGCTCTGCGCTGATGCCGCTGACGCGGCTATGGGCTGTCTCGCTCCAGAACTAACGCCAGCTGAACGATGACAAGCGGGTGTCATCATTGTGATGATACAACGTTCCGCCTCGCTTCGTACAAGCTGCGGCAGGGAGATGAAGCGGTGTCGTCCGAAATGGAGAAATGGCTGGAAAGACGCGGTGTAACAGTTGCCAATATTGCGGAGATTGTTTATTCGCTGCAAAGTCCGTACAATCCGAGCCTGTCGCTTGAGGAGTGCGAAGATAGTGTGCATACGGTGTTGTCCAAGCGGGAAGTGCAATATGCGCTTTTTACCGGTATTGCATTAGACGAGCTTGCGGAGCAGAAGCTGCTTCCAGCCCCGCTGCAAGCGATCATGGAAGCGGACGAATCGTTATTTGGCGTGGACGAGACGCTTGCGCTGGGGATCACGAATGTGTACGGGATGATCGGTCTCACGAGCTTTGGTTATCTGGACAAAGTCAAGCCGGGAATTATACGCACGCTCAATGAGAAGGGCCAGCATATCCATGTGTTTCTCGACGATCTAGTAGCTGGTGTCGCCGCAGCCGCATCTGCGCGAATTGCCCATAAAGATCCCAAGGCAACGCGATATTCCATACCTGAAATTCCATAAGCTTACAGCAATTAACGGGCTTCAAAAACGGTTTCCATTCATGCGCCGTTGCGGTGAAAAGCGAATTTATGCTATCATTATGACATTATATGCCCTGAAAGCATCTATTTGTGTAGCGCAGGGCCTTTGGGCTGTTACGGCAGCGGTCAGAGAGTATGAAGGCTCCAATCTATCCCGTTTCTTATTGGATAAAGTTTTATTAAGCTCAGGGGGTTCCTTTCATGTGGACGGTTATCTATATTGCGCCGACAGCAAAAATTGCCGAGAGCATCAAAAACCGGCTAACGCAGGAAGGGTTTCTCGTAAAGATCAGACCGATTAATGTTTCTAAGCAGCAATACGAAATATTGGTCCCTTCCGGCGAACTGGATGAAGTGCAGGAAGTGCTGAACAACATTTTGAATTCGCAGAGGTAGAATTAAAATCTACTGCGCCGCTAAAGAGGTGTCTCTTGTGTTCAAGGACTTATTTCATAAAAAAAAATATGCCACAATACCTTCCGCCCAACCGAGAACGAAGCCGGATATTCCGGAAGGCCTGATGTCCAAATGTCCCAAATGCGGGAACATTCAATTCAGCAAGGAAATTGAGAAGAATCTCAAAGTTTGCCCGAGCTGCGGTCATCATTTCCGGTTGAATGCCTGGGAACGGCTTAACATGGTGCTTGATGAAGGGACCATGGTAGAGCATAATGCTGAGCTGGAGTCGGAAGACCCGCTCAGCTTCCCGGGTTATGCCAAGAAGCTGGAGGCCCAGAAGGAAAGCTCCGGCCTGCGCGATTCCGTCGTGACCGGTGAAGGGTTGATCGGCGGATTTCCTGTTGTTGTTGCCGTTATGAGCTTTGACTTTTTTGCGGGGAGCATGGGTTCGGTTGTCGGCGAGAAAATAACGCGTGCGATCGAACAAGCCCATGAGAAGGGGCTGCCGCTTATTATTTTCTCCACCTCAGGCGGAGCGAGGATGCAGGAAAGCATTCTCAGCCTGATGCAGATGGCGAAGACAAGCGCTGCACTGGCGAAGTTCCAAGGCGAGGGTGGCCTGTATATCTCGGTTCTGACTGATCCGACGACAGGCGGTGTCACCGCGAGCTTTGCTACACTTGGCGATTTTAATTTGGCCGAGCCGGGGGCACTGATCGGTTTTGCAGGACGTGTCGTTATTGAGCAGACGATCCGCCAGAAGCTTCCGGATAATTTTCAGACCGCGGAATTTAATCTACAGCATGGACAGCTGGACAAAGTCGTACATCGCAAAGATTTGAAGTCGTTGTTGACCAAGCTGCTTGATATGCATTCGGTAAAGGGGGATATCGCCCATGGCGGGTGAGCTGCCGTTCGAAAAGCCGCTTAGCGACCTACGTCTAAAGATTGATGAATTGAAAAAGCTTGGCCAGGAATCCGGTATTGATTTTACGGATGAAATATCCCGTCTTGAGCAAAGATGCAATCAGCTGCAGGAAGAGCTGTATAATGAATTGTCGCCCGCTCAGAAGATGCATTTGGCCCGCCATCATGGCAGGCCTACATCGCTGGATTACATAGGAGCGATTTTTACAGATTTCATTGAGCTTCACGGGGATCGTCTGTTTGCGGACGATCTTGCAATAGTTGGCGGTTTGGCCAAGCTTAATGGTGTGCCGGTTACCGTTATTGGCCATCAGCGAGGCAAAGATACGAAGGACAACATCGCTCGTTTCTTCGGCAGCCCGCATCCCGAAGGGTTCCGCAAGGCGCTCCGGCTGATGCAGCAGGCGAACAAATTCGGCCGTCCGATCGTCACGTTTATTGACACTAAGGGTGCGTATCCCGGCAACACTGCCGAGGAACGGGGCCAGTCGGAAGCGATTGCCCGCAACCTGCGCGAAATGGCAGTATTTGGCGTGCCTATCATCTGTGTTGTCATTGGCGAGGGCGGAAGCGGAGGCGCGCTTGCACTCGGGGTAGGCAACCGTGTTCTGATGCTGGAGAATGCGATCTATTCGGTTATTTCGCCTAATGGAGCCGCGTCTATTCTGTGGAAGGATGCATCACGTGCGGATGAAGCGGCTGCGGTTATGAGAATCACGGCGAATGACATGGTCGATTTCGGCATTGTCGAGGAGATCATTGCAGAGCCTCAGGGCGGTGCGCACCGTGATTTGGCGGCGCAATCCGAGACGATCAAGGAAGCGGTATGGCGCCATTTGCAGCAGTTATCCAAGTTTACACCGGAGCAGCTCATAACGGATCGTTACGACAAGTTTCGCCGTATTGGGAAGTTCCGTGAGCCGGAGCCTGAAGACGGGCAGGAGCAGCCGGTTTCCGAGCCTGCTGGCACCGCCCAAGTGTGAAGATTCTGGCCATATACTGAATAAGCAGCATCGAATTATGTAATTTAAAATCAGACATGCTATGCATTTAACGGAGGATGGAAACTACTCATGCGCAAAACTAAGATTGTATGTACGATTGGTCCTTCCAGCGAATCACTGGAGAACACGAAGAAGCTTATCAATGCTGGAATGAACGTTGCACGTCTCAATTTCTCGCACGGTGATTTTGAGGAGCACGGCAACCGGATTATCAACATCCGTCAAGCATGCCAAGAGCTGGGCACAACAGTAGCGATTCTGCTTGATACGAAGGGACCAGAAATTCGTTTGGGCAAGCTGAAGGAAGAGCCGATCGAGCTGAATCAAGGAGACACGATCACGCTCACGACAGAAGAGATTCTTGGCGATCGCAACCGTATTCCGGTTACCTACGCGAATCTGCCTGCTGATGTCAGCATTGGCTCTACGATTCTGATCGATGACGGTCTCATCGGTTTGACGGTAGAAGAGGTTGCAGGCACGGAGATCAAATGCCGCATCGTAAACTCCGGCCCGATCAAGAGCAAGAAAGGCGTTAATGCGCCGGGCGTTCATATCTCCCTTCCTGGCATTACAGAGAAGGATGCGAATGATATCATCTTCGGTATCGAGCAAGGCGTTGATTTCATCGCTGCATCGTTCGTGCGCAAAGCAAGTGATGTTCTTGAGATCCGTGAGCTGCTGGAACGCCATAATGGCAGCCATATCCAAATTATTTCGAAGATTGAGAACCAGCAGGGTGTAGATAACCTGGATGAAATCCTTGAGGTATCCGATGGTCTGATGGTTGCGCGTGGAGACCTTGGCGTGGAAATTCCTGCTGAAGAGGTGCCGCTGGTACAGAAGCAAATGATTCAAAAGTGTAACCGCGCCGGCAAGCCGGTCATTACGGCAACACAAATGCTGGATTCCATGCAGCGCAATCCGCGCCCGACTCGTGCAGAAGCAAGTGACGTTGCGAATGCGATCTTTGACGGTACGGATGCGATCATGTTGTCCGGTGAGACAGCCGCTGGCAAATATCCGGTTGAATCTGTACAAACGATGTCACGAATTGCGGTTCGTGCAGAATCCGCTCTTGAGTATCGCGAGATCTTCACGAAGCAAGCGAATGCTCAACAAACAACGGTTACGGAAGCGATCAGCCAAGCTGTAGCCAACTCGGCGCTTGATCTGAGTGCGAAAGCGATCATTACTTCAACAGAGAGCGGTTATACCGCACGGATGATCTCGAAATATCGTCCGAAATCTCCGATTGTTGCTGTGACGCCTGTAGAGCAAGTAATGCGTCGTATGGCGCTTATATGGGGTGTTATTCCAGTTAAAGGAACACCTGCAAATACAACGGACGAAATGTTCGATATTGCGGTTCGCGGCGGTATTGATTCCGGCCTTGTTAAGCTTGGTGATACGGTTATCATCACTGCAGGCGTGCCAGTAGGACGTTCGGGATCGACGAACCTGATCAAGATCCACACCGTTGGCGAGCTGCTTGCCAAAGGACAAGGCATCGGCGGTCAAAGCGCAACGGGCAAGATCGTTATCGCCCGCACTCCTGAAGAAGCTGTCGCGAAGACGACAGAGGGCTCCATTCTTGTTACGGTATCGACCGACAAGGAATATATGCCTGCAATCAACAAAGCTGCAGCCGTAATTACTGAGCAAGGCGGCGTTACGAGTCACGCGGCTATCGTTGCACTTAATCTGGGTATTCCGGTTATCCTTGGCGTTCAGGATGCATCCCAAATTTTGCGTGACGGCATGGAAGTTACGGTATATGCTGAAGTAGGCATCATCTACTCCGGTCAAGCCAAAGTATTGTAAGAACTGCTCTTTAGAGGGCTGTCATAACGGATAAATACAACAAGAGCGATGGTGCGCGACACCGTCGCTCTTGTTCTACATCGACATGAGAAGCGAGAATAGAGCAGCAACGGATAAGGAGGACGTGGCAGGTGGGAGATTGGGGAATCGTAACGAAAGATACATATTGGCACTTGCATCCGTTAAGAGTACGATATCAGGAAACGGATCAGATGGCCGTGGTTTTTCATGCTAACTATGTGAACTGGTTTGAGATCGGCCGAACGGAGCTTGTCAGGCATTTGGGTATGCCCTATGGCGAGATCGAGAAGAGGGGCTTGCTGCTTCCGGTTGTAGATTTGACTTGCAAATACATATTGCCTGCCCGCTACGATGACCGGATCATTGTGTGCACATCTGTTCAGCAGTATTCGACCGTTCGTATTGCGTTTCGTTCAGAAGTGAGGCGGATTGCCGATGATGAGATCATCCCTGCTGAGTGGAATGGCGCTGAACCTCCAGGCGAGCTGCTGGTGAAGGGTGGAACGCGGCATGTGTGGGTCAGTACAGATTGGAGGCCCAAGCGGCTGGACAAGGCGCTTCCCGAGCTGTATGACATTATCCAAAAGGTAGCAGGCGGGGACGAGAAAGGAGACTGTTAATATGCTGAAGTGGATTATTGCAGCTATTGTCATCATACCCGCCATCGAAATATGGGGCATCATCCAAATGGGGCAGCTTATTGGGGGCTGGGCGACATTCGGCTTGATCCTGCTGACTGGCTTTGCCGGGGCGAATGCTGCAAGAATGGAAGGGCGCAAAGCGCTTATTGAGGTGCAGAAGCAGCTGCAGCAGGGACAGCCTCCCGGACATGCAATGCTGAATGGACTGTGTATTCTGATTGGCGGCTTGCTGTTGATGGCGCCGGGCTTCTTCACGGATATCATCGGAATAACGCTTCTGCTCCCCTTAACCAGACCGCTATATCGCATACTGATCCTTAGGTGGCTGGAGAAAAAACTCCGCAACGGCAACGGCACATTTAGGATCAACAGATAATGCTGCTAAAAACGCCCGGCCATCCAACGAAATGCGGAAGGCCGGGCGTTTTTGATTGCAATGCAGGCTACTGAGGTTGACCGACCGCCAACCGCCGTCCGTCATACGGCGAAACACTGCGTGCTGTGACTGCACGTGGTGCATAGCAGAATATTGGAGGAAGGAAGGGGGAAAGGTGCAAGACGGCAGGTATTTTGGTTTAAATAAGTTATGCTTAGAGAATGCCTGCGAATGTGCTGCTTTTTAAGCTGATTTTGACCAGTTTCAGCGAATCACGACGAAATTCCTGCTCTTTGGCAGGTATTCAGCCTTCAGTAGCCTCTTGGGGAAAGAAAACATGCGTTTTCGCAGGAATGTTCGCCTATGAAGCTTAGACACCACCCAAGTCGCAAGTCAAGGATCGGTGGATTCGTCGCTATCGAATGGGAGCGGCCTCCTACTTATATCCCCTCACAATAAACATATACAAATCTTTGAACACATTGGCACGGTTAAAAGCATCCAAAATGACGAGGGAGACAGGGCCGATAATAAGTCCCAGCACGCCAAAGAGCTTGAGCCCGACAAACATCGCGATCAGAGTAGGGAGAGGGTCAAGTCCGACGCTGCTGGCAAGCACCTTCGGTTCGAGAATTTGCCGGGCAACGAGGATGACAGCATACAGCACAGAAAGCCCGATCCCGAGCGAGATGTCTCCATAAATGAATGTATAGGCGATCCAGGGAACCATTGCGGCACCCACCCCGAGGTAAGGCAGCAGGTCGATTAATCCGATAAGCAGACCAATCGTAATGGCATAATCCACATCCAGAATAAGCAGGCCGATGATCACGACGACAGCGGTAATGGAGATCATAATGAGCTGGGCGCGCAAGTAGCCGAACAATGCTTTTTGGAGATCGTTCCAGACTGCGGACGTTGTTTTTCTAACCGAACCGGGGAACCAGCTCTGCATTTTGACGAGGTGGCGGTACCAGTCTTTACTGATGAAGAAAGCAGCAAGAATGACGACAATCATAATTGTAGCGACATTCGGCAGTGACGAAATAATGCTGACAATGCCATTCACGAAGTAACTGATAATATCCGAGCTGGTTTGGGCGAGCAAATTCGCCGTATCGGAAATTCGCGTATTGATCGTTTCCTGATAATTAGGATTTTCCTGATAGAACGTACTGATCTTCTGAATTATGCTTTGGATTTCCGGAAGGGCAACGATCCGGTCGAATTCATTTTTCCACCAGGCTACCGTGCTTTCGAGTGATTTGGACAGATGGATAATTTCGACGACGATACGGGTTACAAGTGCTGATACGATGGTCAGCATGGCGATGACGAACAGCAGCAGAGAAATCGTGACGCCCAGCCAGCGCGGCAGCTTCAGCTTGCGCTGCATGAGATTAACGACAGGGTTGAGCATATAGGCGAGCAGCCAGCCCAGAACAAACGGATAAACAAAAGGAGTAATATAGATAACAGCCAGTATAAGAGACACAATTCCAACAACTACAAGCAGCGCACGACCAACCCGCCGCCATAAAGTACGATCCATACTCCTTCACTCCCCCAAGTTTTCTGTGTCAGCCTGCAAACCAATCGGATTTTCGGCTTCTGATCGTGAGCGTATTGTTGTATATTGTATCATGACGGATCATGTTTACCAAAATAAAACAGGCTAAAGCAAGTCCCTTTACGCTCCATTTACAATCCATTAACATGAGAGTAACAGTAATGCTACATAATGAAGACAATTACGTCGAAGCCCGTATACATAGGGTGAGATAGAACTGCTGCGCGATCATATCGCATTGCAAGCTGTATGTGGCTTCTGACTGCATTTCGAGTGCGCAGCACCGCTGTACAACGCCTGAGGAGGATCTTATCGTGACCAGACCACTGCCGTATTATGTCAACCGTGATTTGAGCTGGATCGAGTTTAATAGACGCGTATTGGAAGAAGCCCAGGATACCGGCAGTCCGCTGCTTGAGCGGGTGAAATTTCTGGCGATCATGTCCAGCAATCTGGACGAATTTATGAGTGTCCGTGTTGCAGGCATTCAAGATCAGATCAAGGCCGGTTATACGAAAAAGGATTTTACGGGCTACACGCCTGCCGGACTCTGGAAACGTCTCATGAAGCGGACGGCCCGCATGGTGGCGGACCAATATAAGGTCTACCGCGAGGTGCTTCGCGATCTGACCAAGCAAGGCATATGCTTCCGCGATATCGATGAGCTGAATGCCGCCCAGACGAAGGCGATTGATGATTATTTTCAAGAGATCGTATTTCCGGTGCTTACTCCGATGGCGGTCGATCAGAGCCGGCCGTTCCCGCTGCTTCATACGAAGGAGCTGTATTTGTCCGTCCTGCTGGGCCGGGACAACGTTCCGCCAGAGGAGGAGCCTTTCATTGCGATCGTACAGGTTCCGTCTATTCTGCAGCGCTTCGTACCGGTACCAGGGAGATTGAACAGCAAGAAGACTGAATTCATCCTGCTTGAAGATCTGATTGAACGTCATATTAATACATTATTCAACGGTTATACAACGATTGATGTGCACCCGTTCCGATTGACGCGAAATGCGGATTTGACGCTTAACGAAGAAGGAGCGGAGGATCTGCTGGAAGAAATCGAGAAGGAGATACGGCGCCGCCGCTGGGGGATGCCGGTCCGGCTGGAGTACGGCAAGGGGATGCATCCTTACGCGCTTCAGGTGCTGCAGGAGGAGCTGGAGCTTGGCGAGAACATTATGGAGATTGACGGGCCGCTCGATCTGAGCTTTCTGATGCGATTCGCCAGCTCTCTGCCGGGCTATGATTCACTTCGATTCGAGCGCACGGAGCCCGTCTATCCTCAGGAATTCGATCATGCGGAAGATATGTTCACGATTCTTCGTGCGGAGGATGTGCTGGTGTACCATCCATACGAATCCTTCGAGGCCGTGAATGATTTCGTCACAGAGGCGGCGCATGACCCCGACGTGCTGGCGATCAAGATGACCTTATATCGGGTCAGCGGACAGTCGGCGCTTGTTCAAGCGCTTGCGGAGGCAGCTGAGGCGGGCAAGCAGGTTACGGTAGTCGTTGAGCTGAAAGCAAGATTTGACGAGGAGCGCAATATTGCGTGGGCGCGCCAGCTGGAGAAGGCTGGCTGCCATGTCGTGTACGGGCTTGTCGGTCTCAAGACACATGCCAAAATAACGCTTGTCGTGCGCAGGGAGCAGCAGATGCTGCGCCGTTACGTGCATGTAGGCACAGGCAACTATAATGACAATACGGCGAAGCTATACACAGATTTCGGATTGTTCACCTCCCATCCTGTCATTGGCGCGGATGCGTCAGCGCTGTTCAATGAAATAACGGGCTACTCTTCCCCTTATGAATGGAAGGCATTTGGTGTAGCGCCGACTGATCTGAAGCAGAAGCTGTTCGGACTTATTGACCGGGAGAAGGCGCATGCCTTGGCTGGACAACCTGCGCATATCGTGGCCAAAATGAACAGCCTGTCGAATCAAGAAATGATCGACAAGCTGTATGAGGCCTCGCAGGCTGGCGTACGGATCGAACTGATTGTACGCGGAGTATGCTGTCTGCGTCCGGGCGTACCGGGACGAAGCGAGAATATTCGTGTTATTAGTATCGTGGACCGATTCCTGGAGCACTCGCGCGTCATGTATTTCAATAATGGCGGCGATGAGGAAATCTACTTGTCGAGCGCCGACTGGATGACCCGCAACCTGACCCGCCGGATTGAGCTGATGTGCCCCGTGTTCGATCCGCGGCTTCGCAAGATGATGATCAACGTGCTGCGGCTGAACCTGATCGATAATGTTAAAGCGCGCGAGCTTCTGCCGAGCGGCAATTACGAGCTTGTGACGAATGATTCGCCGCCAATGCGCAGCCAGTTCGAAGCCAGAAAAATTGCCAAATGGAAAAATTAACGATAATCCGGGAGCGTTAAGATAGGGGCAAGCCCCCAAATTTTCTTGAAATCATCTCCAATTGCATCTACTTCCTTGCGCTCGATTGCCAGTACTCCATCTGCCCGTACAGCGCGCAGATGGAGTTTGCCATGCTGGGGTTCGATGACAAGGCGGCCGATCGCCTGTGTCTCACTCCGGTCAAGCGCGATGGCAAGCTGGAGCAGGATGCCGAGCCTGCCAATCAGCAGCAGGTCAGTCTCGTCCAGCATCGGCCTGTAAACGGCCGCAAGCTGTCTCGCGCGATTCTTGCTTTTGTAGGAAGCGATAGCGGCGCAGAGCAGCGTTTCACGATGGGACAGGCCGTGTATATGTGAATTGATCATGAGGTAAAAGGTATGCTTCGTATAGTCATAATAATCGATGCTCGCTCCGATTCGAAAAAGAGTGGAGGCCGTGTCGATTAACAGACGTGCCCGCGCGGGAAACGCATGCAGCGGTTCAAGCGCATCAAACAGCTGCAGTGCAGCACGGTTCACCTGGGAGACATGCTGCTGCGGTGCTTCAGGATGCAGCGCGGCGAGATTATTGACGCTGAACCCCAGCGGATCATCAAGCTGCGGCCGTTCAGGGAAGCGTGTCGCGAAGAATAGCCCGTCCCTGAGACCAGAGCCGCAGATCAAATAATGCGAAGCCTGAATGATTCTTGCGAATTTGCGCAGTATGGCAACTCCGGGCACGATAATATCCAGCCGATCCTTCGAGAGGCCGGCAACCTTGCGCCGCTTCTCAAGCGGCTGCGGCCGCAATGCCCCGAACAGTTCATCGACCGCTTCGTGGGAGATCGGATAATTGTGGAAGCTATCAAACGGATATTTGATACTGGCCTGGTGAACCTTGGCAAGCGAGCGCACGGTGCCGCCGACACCGACAAGCGGCAGTCCCGGGGATTGCCTGAGCCATGCCTCGCGTTGTGCCGCTTTCTCGATCATTTGCTCCAGCGCACCGAGCTGTTCATCTTCCAGCATCCCTTTCAGCGAGAATCGGCGGGTGATGCTGACACATCCAAAGGGGAATGAAACGGACTGCACGAGCTTGCGGTTTCTGAAGAGCGAGATTTCCGTGCTTCCGCCGCCGATATCGATAAGAAAACCATCTGTTATCTCCATGGAGTTGATCATGCCGAGGAAGCCGTAGCCTGCCTCCTCTTCGCCCGAAAGCAGCTCGATGGCAAGGCCGGTCTCTGATTCCACACGTTGAAGAATATGATTGCGGTTGGTTGCATTGCGAATAGCGGCAGTAGCCACTGCGCGGATTTGTCCGGTACGGTGATGTGCGCATATGAGGCGAAAGTGATTGAGCATATCAATGAGATCGCCAATTCTATGATCCGGCAGGCTGCCGGTATCGTCTATTTGTTCGCTGAGCCGCGCTGACCGCTTGCTCCCGTCGATTACGCGATGAGCACCAGCTGCAGTCCGCTCGTATACGACGAGGCGAATCGAGTTGGAGCCGATATCAATAATGCCGATGCGTTGTTCCGTCATAACTTTAAGAACCTCCGGAATTGGGGTGTCGAGTTCTATTCTACAGAACAGTGTACCATTAATGAAACGGAGTCAAAAGAGCGGTTTTTTGTGTTTTGGCAGAATTTAATGTTACGATAGAGAAGTGCGGCGGGAGATGTAAGCTTTTATTGCATAAATATAGGCTTAGAAGTGAAAAATGTAAGACGCTGGGTGTCAAATTCGCGCGGCTGAACCTGCAACACAAAATATTTATGGTGCCGATAAAGCATTTTTATGTCCGTTTTTGTTCACATCCTTGTCAAAATCCGATATGATTAAAGCGACGATTCAGAACCGTAACCATTTATTGCAATTAAAGCATGTATAAAGGAGCGAGAAGAATGACAGCAACCAAAGGACTAGAAGGCATCGTCGCAACGACGTCATCGATCAGCTCGATTATTGACGGCGTATTAACATACCGCGGCATTGATATCGACGACCTGGCGGAGAATGCTTCCTTCGAGGAAGTCGCTTATCTGCTTTGGTATGGCAAGCTGCCGACGCAATCCGAACTGGACGGCTTGATTAAACAGCTCGGCGAGAATGCTGCAGTACCCGCTCAAGTAATCGAGCAATTGAAGCTTTATCCCAAGAATGCGAACTCCATGGCTGCGCTGCGCACCGCTATCTCGAGCCTGGCGCTGTATGATGAATCCGCCAACGACATGTCTGCCGAGGCGAACATCAATAAAGCGATCAAGCTGCAAGCTCAGCTCCCGACGGTTGTAGCGGCATTTGCCCGTATCCGGGAAGGACAAGAACCGGTTGCTCCCAAGACTGGCGTTTCGATTGCGTACAATTTTCTCTACATGCTTACTGGACAAGAACCTGAGGAAGTGGCGGTCAGAGCGCTGGATCAGGCGCTTGTGCTGCATGCAGACCATGAGTTGAACGCTTCTACGTTCGCTGCCCGCGTCACAGTGGCAACGCTGTCTGATATTTACTCCGGCGTCACATCGGCAATCGGCGCTCTGAAGGGTCCTCTTCACGGCGGCGCGAACGAAGCTGTCATGGTGATGCTGGAAGAGATCGGCTCCTTCGACAAGGTCGAGTCGGTTATCAACAACAAGCTTGCCAACAAAGAGAAGATCATGGGCTTCGGTCACCGTGTATACAAGAACGGCGATCCGCGCGCGAAGCATCTGCAGAAGATGTCCCGTGAGCTCGGCAAGCTGACAGGCAATATGGAGCTGTACGAGATGTCCGTCAAGATCGAGGAGCTCGTAACCGGACAAAAAGGGTTGAAGCCTAACGTAGATTTCTACTCCGCATCTGTCTACACCACACTGAAAATTCCTCGTGATCTGTTTACTCCGATCTTCGCGATTAGCCGCGTATCCGGATGGACCGCTCATATTCTGGAGCAATACGAGAACAACCGCCTCATTCGTCCGCGTGCGGAGTATGTAGGACCTGTTAATCAGAAGGTTACACCGATTGGTGACCGCAAATAGAAGACAGTCATTCGGCAGCTCATCTCTGCCGGTATTGTGACGGGGTGTTGGCGTGCAGCGGTTAGAGGCTGCAGGGCCGGCTCCCTTGTGTTATGTTTATTGAGTACTACATACAAGTTATGAAACATCCAAGGAGGAAATTTGATTATGCAATTGGAAAAATTCGCACTGCCTACCGAAGGACAAAAAATTACAATCGACAACGGTGTTCTGCAAGTACCAAACAACCCTATCATTCCTTTCATCGAGGGTGACGGTACTGGCCGCGATATCTGGAAAGCATCGAAGCGCGTGCTTGATGCAGCTGTTGAGAAAGCATATAACGGCGAGAAAAAAATCGCTTGGTACGAAGTTTTTGCTGGCGAAAAAGCATTCAATCAATACGGCGAGTGGCTTCCGGCTGATACATTAACAGCGATTCGCGAATACATTGTAGCGATCAAAGGACCATTGACGACGCCAATCGGCGGAGGCATCCGTTCCCTGAACGTAGCACTGCGCCAGGAGCTTGACCTGTACGTTTGTCTGCGTCCAGTTCGTTACTTTGACGGTGTACCTTCCCCGGTGAAACGTCCTGAGCTTGTTAACATGGTTATCTTCCGTGAGAATACCGAGGATATCTATGCTGGTATCGAATACCAGGAAGGCTCCGCTGAAGTGAAGAAGGTTATCGAATTTCTGCAGAAGGAAATGGGCGTTAACAAAATCCGTTTCCCGGAAACGTCCGGAATCGGCATCAAGCCGGTATCGGCTGAGGGCTCCAAGCGTCTTGCCCGCGCTGCTATCGAGTACGCGCTGAAGCATGGCCGCAAATCGCTCACGCTCGTTCACAAAGGCAACATCATGAAGTTTACCGAGGGCGCGTTCAAGAACTGGGGCTACGAAGTGGCTGAGCAAGAATTCGCTGAGCAAACCTTCACTTGGGGTCAATACGACCGCATCAAGGAAGCAGAAGGAACAGATGCGGCGAACAAAGCACAGAAGGATGCAGAAGCAGCAGGCAAGCTGATCGTGAAGGATGCAATCGCAGATATCGCGCTTCAACAAGTCCTGACTCGTCCAACTGACTTTGATGTTATCGCTACGCTTAACCTTAACGGCGATTACCTGTCCGATGCACTGGCTGCTCAAGTTGGCGGTATAGGAATTGCGCCAGGCGCGAACATTAACTATCTGACTGGCCACGCGATTTTTGAAGCTACGCATGGTACAGCTCCTAAATATGCGGATCTTGATGTCGTTAACCCGGGTTCAGTTATCCTCTCCGGCGTAATGCTGCTGGAGCACCTGGGCTGGCAGGAAGCGGCTGACATGATCTACAAAGGCTTGGAAACATCGATCAACAACAAAACCGTAACTTATGATTTCGCTCGTCTGATGGAAGGCGCAACCGAAGTGAAATGCTCCGCGTTTGCAGACGAAATCATCAACAACCTGTAATCCGTTCTACGATTCGAAGCGTGCGCTGCTCTTAGAGCAGCGCACTATTATATTGATTTCGGGAGGTACTTGAAATATGGCTATCAAACGGAACAAAATTACGGTTGTAGGCGCTGGCTTTACCGGTGCGACCACTGCGTTGATGCTGGCGCAAAAAGAGCTTGGAGACGTCATTCTCGTCGATATTCCGCAGTTGGAGAACCCGACGAAGGGCAAGGCGCTTGATATGATGGAATCCACTCCTGTACAAGGCATTGATTCCCGTATTAGCGGTACTTCCGATTATGCGGATACAGCAGACTCCGATGTTGTCATCATCACTGCCGGTATTGCCCGCAAGCCGGGCATGAGCCGTGATGATCTTGTGAACACGAATGCAGCCATCGTAAAATCCGTTTGTGAGAATATTAAAGCAACCAGCCCGAATAGCTATGTTATTATTTTATCGAACCCGGTTGATGCAATGACTTATGTTGCTTACAACGCACTCGGCTTCCCTAAGAATCGAGTGATCGGTCAATCCGGCGTTCTTGATACTGCCCGCTACTGTACATTTATCGCACAGGAGCTGAATGTATCTGTCGAGGACGTTCGCGGTTTCGTGCTTGGCGGCCATGGCGATGATATGGTGCCGCTTGTTCGTTACTCCAATGCAGGCGGCATTCCCATCGAGAAGCTGATCCCTGCTGACCGCATTGAAGCCATTGTGCAGCGCACCCGTGTTGGCGGAGGCGAAATCGTGAATCTGCTTGGCAATGGCAGCGCATATTATGCGCCAGCCGCGTCGCTTGTCCAAATGACAGAAGCTATTCTGAAGGACAAGAAGCGGATCATTCCAGTTATCGCACTGCTTGAAGGCGAATATGGCTACGACAACCTGTTTATGGGTGTTCCGGTCATACTTGGCGGAGACGGCATCGAGAAGATATTTGAGCTTGAGCTGACGACTGATGAGAAGGCGGCGCTGGAGAAATCCGCAGTGTCCGTCCGCAATGTCATCAAAATTGTAACAGGCTGATAGGCGCCAATATCACTCATGAAGCACATGGGACCCTGACTGAACGTTGTCAGGGTCTTCATTTTGTCAGGAAGAAACGGGGGTACTTTGATGATCGAGCAGGCGCAGCGGATGTTAAAACAGGTTTACGGATATGACAGTTTCCGCAAGGGGCAGGGGGATATCATTACAGGCTTGTTAGAAGGCAGGGATACACTCGCGATTCTGCCAACTGGCGGGGGCAAATCCCTCTGTTACCAGCTCCCGGCGATGCTCCTTCCAGGTACGGCTATCGTCGTATCTCCACTTATTTCATTAATGAAGGATCAGGTTGATGCGCTTGGACGCTTAGGCGTGCCTGCGGCATTCCTGAACAGCTCGCTGGATGCAGCATCCTATCGCGATGTCATTAGACAAACGGCGCAAGGGGTCTATAAATTGCTGTATGTCGCTCCGGAGCGGCTTGACGGCACAATGTTCGAATCTTTCACCGGCCAGATGCATATATCGCTCATTGCGATTGATGAAGCGCATTGTGTGTCACAGTGGGGGCATGACTTCCGGCCAAGCTATCGGCAGCTTGCCAACTGGATTGGCCGTCTGGACAACCGTCCCCCGGTGGCGGCCTTTACGGCGACGGCAACGCCGGAGGTGTCGCAGGATATTGCCGATATGCTGAGGCTGCGCGAGCCGAACATATTCGTAACCGGATTTGCGCGGACGAATTTATCTCTGTCGGTCGTTACGGGTACGGATAAAAGAAAGTTTCTGCGGGATTATGTGAGTCAGAGAGCCGATCAATCCGGAATTATATATACCGCTACCCGCAAGGAGGCGGATGAGGTTTGTGACGCTTTGACCAGACTTGGCATCAGCGCTGGGAAGTATCACGGCGGTCTTGGCGATAAGGAACGGGCAGAGGCGCAGGAGCAATTCCGCTTCGATGATATCCGGGTGATGGTGGCGACGAATGCCTTTGGAATGGGAATAGACAAGCCGAACGTCCGTTATGTCGTCCATTGGCAGATGCCTGGCGATGTGGAATCCTATTATCAAGAAGCGGGTCGGGCCGGTCGTGATGGAGAAGAGAGCGAATGCGTGCTGATGTTTGAGCCGCAGGATGTGCAGGTGCAGCGGTTCTTGATCGAGCGGGGCACAAGCGATGCGGAGCGGCGCACGATACAGCTTAATAAGCTGTATACGATGATGCACTACAGCAGAACGGAGCGATGTCTGCTCCAGTTCATTGTGAGCTATTTCGGTGAAGCGGACGTACCCTCCTGCGGCAAATGCAGCAATTGTCTGGATCAGAGCGAGAAGATTGATATGACGGAGGATGCCCGCAAGGCGCTTTCGTGCGTTGGAAGGCTGAAGGGACGGTTCGGAATTTCAATGGCTGCGAAGGTGCTTAAGGGCTCGCGGGAGAAGCGGATTCTGGAGTTTGGCCTTGACCGCTTGTCCACTTATGGCCTGCTGCGGGATTGGGCGGAGAAGGATGTTACGGATTGGCTTTATTGGCTCGTCGCCGAGGGTTATATGCGTATAAGCGAAGGCGAGTACCCGACTGTCTCCCTGGCTGCAGAGGCACTGCCGGTTCTGGAAGGAAAGGTGAATGTTCTCAGGCGCCGCAGCATGTCTGCCAGACGCCGTGCAGCGGAAGGTGCTGCTGTTGCCAATTCGCCGTTGTTCGAGGCGCTCAGAGAGTGGCGCAAAGAGACGGCGGCGCGGGAGCATGTTCCACCTTTCATGCTGTTCTTCGATGCGGCTCTTAGGGAGATTGCCGACAGGCAGCCCCTGACGACCGAGCAATTGCTGGCGGTTAAAGGTGTAGGGGCAGCCAAAGCGAGCAGGTATGGCAGCGATGTTATTGCGATTGTGCGGAAGTTTCGTACAGATGCAGAAGGGGCTGGCGGAGGACAGGCCCCCCTATCTTCTTACAGCGATGCGGCGGCAACGATTCAGAGGCCGGCTGGCGGGGGACGGGAGCTGCAAGGAGACGATGGTTCAGAATTGTCCAGCCATCTGCAATCCCTGCTGCTGCTTCGTGAAGGCTATACGCTCAAGCAGATTGCCGAGCAGCGCGGCATGACAAAGGTAACGATTGAGAACCATCTGCTCCGCTGCGGTGAAGAGGGCGAGGATATAGACTGGGATGCATTTATCCCTGAGCAGCATGAAGATCTTATTATCCGAACGATTGTGCAGGTCGGCACGGAGCGTCTGAAGCCGATCAAAGAAGCGCTGCCAAGCGATGTGGATTATTTTGCGATCAAAGCGGTTATGGTGAAACATCGTCTCATTTAATTTGCTAATGAAGCGTTTACTTTGAATTTGAATGATTGTTTTAGTATAATAATTATGATTTTATAATGAATCTGCAGGAGGAAGCATAATGTTGGAATTTATGGTGTTGCTGCACACGATTGGAGCAGTAGGGATGGGGTTCTACATCGTTATGCCGCTGCTCGTAGGCAAAGCGTCCAAGCTTGCCGGAGCGGGACAGGCAGGTCTTGCTGACGGACTTATCTCTGCCAACCGGATTGCCCAATATTTTCTGATTGTTCAGCTGCTGACAGGCGGCTATTTGATGTCCAAGGGCGAGTACAGCGTATTGTGGATGATTCTGGTTACGCTGTTGTTCCTGGCTATCGCTGCATTAGGCGGTATCGTGACGAAGCCGCTCAAACGGATTGTAGCTGCTATTGAATCTGGCCAAAGCGCGACCGCGCATATTGGCAAAGCGCGAGTCATGAGCCTGATTGTGCTTGTGCTTTATCTTGTCAATATTTATTTGATGCAATATCCAATGTACAAGTAAGCTCATGTGCTTGGAGCCGTTCAGCGCTGAACGGGGAATTGGAATGTGCTGACGGTTTCATTGTCGGATGACTTTATCATTATTGGATGTCGGATACAAGTTAGGTGGGACGATCCATGCTGGAATCCCAAGCGTCCAAAGGAAAGCGGCGGCGGGAGCAGCTGCTGAATGTATTGAAGCGCCAGGGGCGCATTACGATTCAGGAAGTTATTGAGCGTTTCGGCATATCAGAAGCGACTGCAAGGCGTGATCTGGAGCTGATGGAGCGCGAGGAGCCAGTCATTCGCACGATAGGCGGCGCAATGTACGACGGGATGAACACCGTCAAGGAGCTCCCCTTTGCAGAGAAGGAAGGGCTGTTGTTTCTGGAGAAGGAGCGGATCGCCCTGGCGGCGGCCGCGCTTATCGAGGAAGGCGATGTTGTTGCATTGTCAGGCGGAACGACGAATTATTTGCTTGCGAAGCTGCTCAAGATCCGCAGAGGCATTACAGTCGTAACGAATGCTGTTAACGTGGCGATGGAGCTTGCTGGCAGCGACATTCAAGTTGTCGTCACAGGCGGGCTCATGCGGCATAACAGCTTCGAGCTGTGCGGGCCCCTTGGCGAAGGGATGATCGGTCAGCTCAACATCGGCAAAATGTTCCTGGGTGTAGACGGTGTCTCCACCAGTGGAGGGATTACGACCTATTCCGAGCAGGAAGCGCATATCGCCAAGGCGATGATGGGACGCTCGCAAGCGACTTATGCGATGTTCGACCATACGAAGGTTGGCCGCGCCTCGCTATTCTCCATTGCGCCGCTTGCCGCACTGCAGGCGTTCATCACGGATGAGCCGCTGCCGCAGCAGCTGGCCGCATCTGCGCAAGATCACGGCATTCGCATCTATATTGCGGAACCTGCTAACGATAAATAATTAATGGGGCTGTCTCGAAAGTACTATTTGGAAATCTCAGCTCCTGCTTTAAGAAGCTGTACGATGTGGAATGCCTGCGTCATGGGACTGCCCATGTACTCTCGCCAGAGGACGATCCGTCATTCTAACGCCGGGACAAGCGAGATGCGAGATGCGAGATGCGAGATGCGAGCCAGGCGAAACATGCGAAACCGCAGTTTTTTTCTTGTTTATGACCCCATGAAGGTGAAATGCCTGCCAGCGTGCAGGTATTTCACCTTCATTTTCCCTTAACGGCCGATTTTTGCTCAAATTCATGCTTGATCGCAGGAATTGTACCATTATGGCGTCTTGTAACCGAAATTCATGCACATTCGCAGGCTTCTCACTCCGTCACGCTGCGCTCTCGGTTCAGCGGTGGAGTTGTTTGATGATTCAGAGTCCCTACAAAGTCCCTCATATACAATGAAAGATGCTTCCAGTCCCACTTTTTACTTTATAAGTGGTTTTGGAGGCATCTTTTTACATCTTTTGGGACTGACTCATTGGATAGCGGACTTTCTGGTCGGCCCTATTTTTTAAATTCAGCCACTATAAACACGCCGTCCACGCACCCAGGTTCCTTGAACGCTCAGCAGCGACTGGTCTGTCAGGACGAGGTCGGCCTGCTTGCCGGAGGCGATGCTGCCTGTCAGCTGCTGGAGCCCCAGCCTTGCGGCAGGATTTGCGCTGGCCATGCGGCTAACCTGCATCAGGTTAAGGCCGGTATACGCCATCATGTTGCGGACAGCGTCCAGCATGGTCAGTGTACTTCCTGCAAGGCTGCCGCCCTCGCTTAATCTGGCTACACCGCTTTGCACATCGACTGTAAGACCGCCAAGGTCATACTGGCCGTCGCCCAGTCCTGCTGCGGACATCGCATCCGTAATCAGAATCAGCTTGTCACCGGGCTTGGAAGCAGCCAGCAATCTGATGGCCGCAGGGTGGACATGATGGCCGTCCGCAATGAGCTCGGCATAAATGCGGTCATCCGTCAGCACAGCTCCGGCTGTTCCCGGCTCGCGATGGTGCAGCCCGCGCATGGCGTTGAAGGTATGAACAGCATGGGAGAGGCCTGCATCAACAGCGGCTTCGATCTCTTCATAAAGGGCGTCCGTATGGCCGCATGCGGCAATAATTCCATGCTCTGCAAGCCAAGAGACGAGCGGCAGCGCGCCCTCTTTCTCCGGGGCCAGCGTCAATAATTTGACGATGCCAGGCTTCTCTCTGTTCCATCGCTGAAGCCAGTCCAGCCTTGGGGCTGTAATATAAGCCGGATTCTGTGCGCCGGGCCAGCGTTCGCTGATGAATGGCCCCTCCACATGGACTCCGGCCAGCGATGCATAGGGCATGGATGCCTCTATATAGCTTGCAGTGGCGTCAATAACCGCTTCGATAGCCTCTGGCGATGCTGTAACCGTTGTGGCTAGCATCGTTGTCGTGCCTTTGGAGGCATGAAAGGAAGTAATGGTGTCATATGCCTCATGTGCGGCATCCATGAAGTCTGCTCCATATCCGCCATGCACATGCAGATCAATAAAGCCGGGAAGCAGCCACCCGCCCTTGCCGTCCACGATTGTAACATTGTCCGCTTCCTTCGCAGGCAGGGAGGAGGAGTCCTCTCCTTGTGTGATGGAGACGATTAATCCGTCCTCTATCATCAGACTTCCCTCGATTATGGCATCCTCTGCTACGATATGAACATTCCTTATCCAGCACTTTTCCATCCTATGCGCCATTGTTATAGCAGCCTCCCTGCTTCTCGATCAAGAAGTACGATCACATTCGCATGTGTTTGCAGCAATGATGCCGGGCATTCCGTCGTTATTGGGCCTGTTAGCGCTTGTTTGACAATTTCGGCCTTCTCCTTGCCTTTCACAGCAAGCAGGATCGTGCGTGCTTTCAAGATGGAGCCGATGCCCATCGTAATGGCTTGCGTCGGCACATCGTCCAGCGTCTCGAAGAACCGCGCATTGGCTTCTCTCGTCTCTGATTTCAGTTCAACGATATGAGTACCGCCCTGCAGCGCATGAGCCGGTTCATTGAAGCCAATGTGGCCGTTGTGGCCAATGCCGAGCAGCTGCAGATCGAGTGGCTGCTGCGCAAGCAATTGATCGTATTGTATGCAAGCATCGGTTAGATCATCAGCCATCCCATGCGGGATATGGGCGCGCTCCGGCGGCAGATCGATATGGGAAAACAAGCGCTCCTCCATAAAGGCAGCATAGCTTTGACTGCTGTCGCGGGGCAAGCCGACATATTCATCAAGGTTAAAGGTTGTCGCTGATTGGAAGGATAGCTCTGCATTCCGATGCATATCAATTATTTTTTCATAAATTCCGATCGGTGTCGAGCCTGTGGCTAGTCCAAGCACAGCATGAGGCTTGGAAGCCAGCATGTCCGCAAATATTCGGGCTGCATACAAGTCGAGCTCACCGGTGCTGTCAAACTGTTTGATGTTCATCTAGGCTGCCTCCTCATTCCCTGTTTCAACTTCATTGTATGACATATCAATTTTTAAAACAATGAAAATGATTGTAAAAATCAAATTTATGATTATAAAAATCATTATAATGAATATTAAATGATTGAAAAAATGGCAAGGGGGTGGAGATGCGGATGGTGAAGGGCCGATATCCAATAAATTAGCAGGAAATAAAAAATAATAGTCTAAAAATTTGCAATAATGTTAAAACAGTATTGCTCTCAGGATGATCATTATGTGATGATAGGATTAGATTTGCAAAATCAAGGCATTTTTTGGTAAATGTCTTGTGAGGAGGTGTTATAATGAAGCGTGTTGCATTGACGGTAATCGCTGCGGCAATTATGTTTACTGCTTTTAGCGGAGCGGTGGCAGGAGCAAGCAATGTATTGAAAACAAGACATGATACAGTGAAAAACTCTATCGGCAATATCAGATAATTTTGTTGTATAAAGGGGCCTCCGGTTAAGCCGGGCAGGCCTCTTTGCTATGTCTGCTTCACTTACAATCATCGGATTTGCTCCTGCCGTTCCATAATGTGATATGATGGTAGAGATGCTTTTTTTGGGACTATGGAAATAACGAAGCGATCGCGGCAGGCTGCGATAACGGACAAACCTATAATTGTTGGGGGATTACAGGCATGGCGGAAGATCGGGTATCTAATCAGGAACAGTTTGAGCTGACAGCGAAGAGAAAGGGAGAGCATATTCGCATCTGTCTGGAGGAGCCGGTGCAAAGCGTCGGCGTAGAGCCGGGCTTCGGGCGTTACAGATTCCGTCATAGCGCACTGCCGAATGTGGCGTTTGACGATATTGATACAAGCTGTACATTTCACGGCATTCCTATGCAGGTTCCGCTGCTGATCAGCTCGATGACAGGCGGCACACAGGAAGCGGCAGCGATTAATCGGCGTTTGGCAGAAGCGGCAGAAGCGCGCGGCTGGGCGATGGGGCTCGGATCGATGCGCGCGGCGATTGAGAATGAGGAGCTTGCCGATACGTTCAAAGTACGGGCGGAAGCGCCTACAATACCGATTATTGCGAATCTTGGCGCTGTCCAGTTGAACTATGGCTATGGCGTCGATCAATGCCGCCGTGCTGTTGAGCTGGCGGAAGCAAATGCGCTGGTTCTCCATCTGAACAGCATGCAGGAGGTATTCCAACCGGAAGGGGACACCGACTTTCGCGGCTTGCTGGAGAAGATCGGCCAAGTATGCCGTTATGCGGACGTTCCGGTCGGCGTCAAGGAGGTTGGTTGGGGCATTGACGGGGATACAGCGGCTGCGCTTGTTGAAGCAGGCGTATCCTTTATTGATGTTGCAGGAGCAGGAGGCACCTCCTGGAGCCAGGTCGAGAAGTACCGTTCAAGGGATTCGCTGCGTGAAGCCGCCGCAGCGGCATTCGCCGATTGGGGCATCCCGACCGCGGAATGTGTGCGCGAGGTTCGCGCCAAGCTCCCTCATGCGAGCATTATCGCGAGCGGAGGTCTCCATTCCGGTGTTGATGCAGCCAAAGCGATTGCGCTGGGCGCAGATGTTGCCGGATTCGGCAGGTCGCTGCTGGCAGGAGCGGCTGTCCCTGCTGGCGATGCCGAGGCCGGTGGCCTGCACGCGCAGCTGGAGCAGATCGAGTTCGAGCTGCGCACGGCCATGTTCGGCATCGGATCCGGTTCATTGAAGGGGCTTCGCGCAACTGATCGTCTGATCCAGCGCTAGCTTGCCTAAACTACCAGTGCCTGTAATATGGGGGACAGAGATGACAAGGAGCTAATCGGAAATTCCGGTGCCCTCAATCGTTATTTTGGCAGTGACGTCGAATTTTAATTGAGGATAGATGGTTTGCCATCTCTTCCAGGTTTGCTCACTGCCTTTATGTGTGGCGCGGTAGCGTAGTCCGAACCCTAAAGGGTCCACTCCAGCTTGCTGAATTTTCTTCAGCAGGCTGTTAGCTTCAAACTCATATTGCTTGTTAAACGCTGCCTCCAGCTTTGCCCAATCCGCAGAATATACGCCCATTGGCGCCTCCTCGAAAATTCCGCTTATCTTTATTGTCATCCGCAGCATATGGGAGCCATCCGCTTCTTTCACGATTTTGTAGCGCGAGGTTATTTTGTTGACAGACAATACCATAATTTCGCCATTAACGTTCGCTGTGACCGTCGATTTCGTCATATGATGGCTAATCTGATTGAAAATCTCGGTTTCGCTCGGAGTCAGCGCTGCAACGGCCTTCTCCTTGTCCAGCAAAGCTACTCTGGTAATGATATATTCTTCCTTCTCCTTGCGCATGATGGGCAGTACAGGGTCCAGCCCATGCTCTCCCACTCTCCGGACAAAATCAAAGATATAGGTAGAAATAATGTAGGAGGACTCTGTGCCGTCCTTGCCGAATTGAAGAAACAGCGTGTTGCCGGGATAACGTTCCGCCGGGGGATTGCTCTGAATAATCGTGCGGGCATCCGGCTTGCCGATGGCGAGATAGGCTACATTCTGTATATCACGGCGACGGGACACCCAATTAATGGCATCGGTATATCCCTGCTGCGCCAAGCTATCTCCCAGCATATAGATTTTGCAGTGGCCAAAATCAAGCTCTTTATCCACATAGGATTTAATCAACCTGACCGCTTCAGCGATAGTCGGCGCTTCTACGGATTCGATTTGCGCCTTCGCTGCACCGGGTTCAATCTTGGGAGAAGGGACGGCCAGCTTTAATGTAACCAGGTAATTTTTGGGGTTGTCCGCAGGCCGGTCAATGCCGATCGCCACAACGAAGAATCGTTTGTCTATATCCTTGAAGCCGCATCCTGACAACGCCGCTGCCAGCAGGGCAAGAATAAGGGCTACAATACTAGGTTTGTGCTTCATGAGGACGCCCTCCTCCATCTTACACATAATATAAACAGTCCGATGACAGTAATGCTCTCAACAAATAAACGAAGGATAAGCCAGCCTGATGCAAACTGAAAGCTTTCTTTTTCATTGAAAAAATATAGATGCAGCAGCGTCAGCACGCCAAACACGGAAGTAATGATCCAATTGCTCAAAGGCACCTTCCGTTGATCGACATCCGGCTTGTTGGCGGGAAAGCAGCTTTTGACGAATTCCATCGCCTGATGCCAGCCCGAGGTTGTGTAGATCAGTGTCAGATTCAAATAGAGGATCAGAAATACGAAGATGACCCGCTCGATGAATCCATAATTCATAATCAGGGCATCAGAAGTAACACTCCATAGATAAATATAGTGGACGACAGTCTCTGTGCCGTGGAACCCGATTGGAACAAAGAACGATATCAGCATGAAGACGGTGCCGAACACGGGGACGATCCAACGGTATCTAAGCCGAAAGTTGGGCGGTGTAAGCCGGTTGTAGATCGCAAAATTAATATAGCCGGTAAAAAGATAGCTTGCTGCCGCAACCGGGGCCAATTGAGGCATTTGCTGCCAGTAATTTGCTACGGTACGGATGGCGTCCCAGCTCATATTTTCACTGCGGACAGATTTCATCAGTATAAA
The DNA here is from genome assembly GCF_019443105.1 of Paenibacillus oenotherae. Taxonomy (GTDB): domain Bacteria; phylum Bacillota; class Bacilli; order Paenibacillales; family Paenibacillaceae; genus Paenibacillus_Z; species Paenibacillus_Z oenotherae. The sequence continues at coordinate 15,297 of NZ_JAHZIJ010000019.1, read as the reverse complement.
GAGAATAAGGGGAGTATTGATGATCAGCCCCATCTCCATCATGAACATCACGCTTAACGATGACCGGGTCGCTGCATAGATGCAGACCAGACATAGGAGAGCAAGCACGATCATGGCGCTCGTATCCGGATTGAAGAAGCGATTGATAAGCACAGCATAGCCGATAAGGGCAATGGAGGAAGCGATGAACCACATGGCTGCCATAAACAAGAGGGTCGGAATGACCACAGCCCGTGGAAGGAATAAATACAATATTTCCGGCATTCCTTTTCCCGGGAAGGTTTGAATGACATAGGTGAACGTATAGGACAGAACCGTTCCGATCACAACTGCAACGGCCATGGACGAAATCGCTCCGGTGTATCGATACTTGACGAGTATGTGTGGAATGAACAGCATCAGGTTGAGCATCGTTCCGAGAACTACATTATAGTAGAAGTAACGGTTCATTCTTCTCTCACCTGCCCAATGTCGCCTGCATGCGCTTTGATCGGACCGAAAATTCGGATATAGGGCTTGCCGAAGCTCCGCAAATGGGTCATGTAGCACACCAAGGCGAAGATGCCGACCGTAACGCCGGTTATCCCGAAGAAAATGGCGGGGATAATGAGCGGGTATTTCACAAAGCGGATCGCAATGGACATGTTGTTCACTGGCACGACGAAATTGGAGATCGCGACGACAGAAGTAACGATAATCATGATGCTGCTGACAAGCCCGGCTTGCTGCGCCGCTTGGCCCAGAATAAGTCCGCCTACTGTTGTAGCTGTCGAGCCGATATATTTGGGAAGCCTCAAGCTGGCCTCGATCAGAGATTCGATCATAAACAGCATAATGAACACCTCGACAAACGAAGGGTAAGGTACGGCAGAGCGGCTTCCCGCAATAGAGAACGCAAGCTGAACACGGAACAGCTCCGGGTTATAGGAGACGACGGCGATATACAGTGCGGGCATCGTTATGGTCAGAATAACAGCGATATAGCGCAGCAGGATCAGCATGCGCGTCATCCAGAAGGAATCATAATCGTCATCGACGGCATGCATAAATTCATAGAAGGTCGCGGGCAGCACAATGGCAAACATCGAGCCCTGCATTAGCAGAATGACCTTGCCTCTCTGCAGGCAGTTCACGATCCGGTCAGGCCGCTCGGTAATCATCATCGTAGGCAGCAAGCTGCGCTTTCCGTTCAGTTTTCTCTCAAGCTGGCCCGTTGCGTTCAGAAAGTCGATTCGGATGGATTGGAGCTTCAATCTGGCTTCGCTCAAAACATTGGGATCCACATGGCGGTTGTCATAGAGCATCATAAGCCGGGTCTGCGACATCGAGCCGACTGTCTTCTCCTCAATGCCGAGATCCGGAGAGGGGTAACGGCTGCGAATGATATTGATGGAATCGACAAGGTCCTCGCTAAGGGCGAGCTGAGGGCCGAGAATGGCCGTTTCCACCTGGGTTAAAGGGGTCTCATTCCGGATAATCCGTGCCGTGTCGAGCGAATAAATTTTGCCCTTTACCGAGAGAAGCACAAATCCGCGAAGAATGATATGGGTCCACATGGCGGGATCATGAACGAGCTGAAATTGCGGATTCCGTTCCAGAATCAGGTCGAAGGGCTGCTGCTCCTTCTGGAAGGGGACAAGAATAAAGTCACTGACCTTACTCTCATCGCATAACGAGCTGATATAGGCAATTTCAATAATCATCTCGTTATTCTCAATGCGAAGGGCGTTGAGATCCTTCGCATCGGCAAATAAGGTCGAAATTCGATTCAGCATTCTAATTCCCTCCAGCTTCTTAACGACAGGTCGGTACAGGATAGTATGCGCGGGGAAGGAATGAAATATGTTCCACGCATGCGTCCTTTTGCCAGAAGCTTCGTCCTTGCAGTACAATATACACGTAGAAACAGCGGTATTAGCAGAAGCTGCAACAGCAATAGCAGCCCTCCTTGGAAGCTGATGCAGCATTCTGCTTCCGGAGGAGCGCAACAAGGAGGAACCTACAGTGAAAGCATGGTATGAGAGAAGTTTTGGCTCTGATTATATGTTGGTGTACAAGCATCGGAATTGGGAGCAGGCAGAGCAAGAGGTGCAGCGAATGTCGGGATGGCTGGAGCTGCGGAAGAACGACAAGGTGCTTGATATCGGCTGCGGCATGGGAAGGCATTCTCTGGCGCTGGCGGAGCTCGGGTATGAGGTAACAGGAATTGATTTATCTGAGGAGCTGCTTCAGGAGGCACGGCGTCATAATGAGGATGGCCGGATTAAGGAGCTAATCCGTGGCGATATGCGGGAGCTGCCGTTTGCGGAGGGCAGGTTTGATGCAACAGTCAATCTGTTCACATCATTCGGATATTTTGAACAAGAGAACGATAACAAGCGTGTTCTGATGGAGATTCGCCGGGTGCTGCGAGAGGGAGGGCGGTTTCTGATTGATTTTCTCAATCCTGTCTATGTTGAGCATAATCTGGTGCCGCGCTCAGAGCGGGTGGATGAAGCATCTGGCCTTCGCATCGTAGAAACAAGAGCGGTCTCGGACGGATGGGTTGTGAAAGGGATCAGCATCGGGGCGCAAGCAGATGGCAGTGATGAGCGGCAATACGAGGAGCGGGTTCGATTGTATCCGCTGATGTGGTTCCAGGCGGCGCTCGCAGAGGCGGGATTGGAGCTTGAGCATGTATATGGAGATTATGAGGGCAGAGCCTATGAGGAAGTGGCATCGCCGAGAATGATCTTAACGGGGAGGGCAGTATGTTGACAGAATCCAGCATGACGAGTACGACGGTCTGGCCGAAAGGCATTATCCAGGTGAAGGTGCCGCTGCCTTTCTCGCTCAAGTGGGTGAACAGTTATTTGCTGCGGGACGAGAAGGGCTATACGCTTATCGACCCGGGCTTGCATACGCCGGAATCGATAGAGACATGGAATGCCGCATTGGCGGAGCACGATATTGTGATTCAAGATATACATACGATCGTTCTTACCCATCAGCATCCCGACCACTATGGACTGGCCGGCTGGTTCCAGCAGCGGACGGGAGCGCCTGTGCTGATCTCTCCCAGGTCCTACGCCTATATTGTGAAAATGTGGGGGAAGGACCGCTCCTACGCGGCCGAACTGGTAGCGCTGTATCGGCAGCATGGCATGCCTGAGCATCTGCTGGATGCTATGCCGCCCCATCTGGAGAGCTTCATGGATAAGGTGTCGCCACAGCCGGAGGTCACGTTCATTGAGGCAGGGGGCGTGCTGCGAATGGCGGGTATGGATTGGCAGATGATTGATGCACCCGGGCATGCCAGCGGTCAGCTATGCTTCTACGCGCCCGAGCGGAAGTGGATGATCTGCGGTGATCAGGTTCTGCCGAATATTACGCCCAATGTAAGTGTTGTTCCCGGCGATGAAGGCGGGGAGCTGGAGCAGTTCCTTGGCAGCTTGAAGCAGCTTGGCGCGTACGAGGTTGAGCTTGCCTTTCCGGGCCACCGTGACCCGTTCACCGGATTCGGCTTGCGTATTGAGGAGCTGATCGATCATCACAAGCGGCGATTGGAATCGATCGCTGAACGGGTCAAGGAGGAGGGCTGCACAGGCTATGCCATGTGTGAGCGATTGTTCGGCGCAAGGATTGCCGGCAATCCGCATAACCTGCGGTTTGCGATGTCGGAGACGCTGGCGCATCTGTTCCATCTGGAACAGAGGAACGAGATCAGCAGCAGCATCCGCGATGGAGTCATCGTTTATCAAGCTTGATTAAAGACGGTTAAAAACGGTTATCAAGCTTCGCAAATGTTGGTATAATGAATGGGATTCATTACTAATTAAACTCATTCCATCATAGCGCCTAAAAGGAGTCTGTTGTTCCATGTTCGTATCACGCTCGGAATCACGTCAGCAAGATAAAAATCGCAGAAGCAGGCGAATGCGCAGACTAATCATCGTTAATCTATCGATGCTTGCGGTCATTTGCATCCTCGGAGCCGTTCTGTACGGGGCTTATTTCAAGGACGATGAGCTTGACAAGGTTCCGAATGGCGGGACGGATCAGCTGGCGGAACAGGAAACTCCGGACAATAGCAAGACTGGCAACCATGATTTACCTGACGGGACGCTCCCGCCAACTGATGGCAATAGCGAGGAGATCGTGCCGCCGGACAAGGAGAATCCGCCAGCAGAAGAAACACCTCTCCCGTCCCGCAATGGGGGAGGGGATGGGGACGGCGATGATCCGGCGGAGCCGGATAACAAGCCGTCTCCCGGGGATGAAGGGAGCGCTGCCGGAGAACCGGATGGCAAGACGATCAAGCTTAGCTTTGTCGGGGATATTCTGCTTGCATCCTCGGTTGAGGCTCTGATGAAGAGCCATGGCTTTGACTACCCGTATGCCAAAGCGCTGCCTTATTTGACGAAGCCTGATCTATTGGCCGGCAATCTGGAGAATCCGATTACGACGCGAGGTGTGCCCGCGCTCAACAAGCAGTATGTATTCAAGGGAACACCGGATTCGCTGCCTGCCCTGAAGGAAGCGGGATTCGATGTTGTTAACCTGGCCAATAACCATACATTGGATCAGGGCGTTGAAGGTCTGCTCGATACAATCGGTCATCTCGATGAAGCAGGAATGCCTAATATGGGCGGCGGCAATGACGAAACGGAGGCCTATAAGCCGGTTCTGCTGGAGGCTAACGGAATTAGTGTGGCCTACGTCGGTTTGTCGCGGGTACTGCCTGTCGGCGAGTGGAAAGCAACAGACAAGCGCCCGGGACTCGCCGAAACGTATGACTCGACCCGTGCGGTCAAGACGATCAAGGAAGCGAAGGGGCAGGCGGATCTCGTCGTTGTTATGGTTCACTGGGGAATTGAGCGCGCAGATCATCCCAACGCGGATCAGAAGCGGCTCGCTCGTGAATATATCGATGCGGGGGCTGATCTTGTTATCGGCAGCCATCCCCATGTTCTGCAAGGGTTGGAGCAGTATAAGGGCAAGTGGATTTCCTACAGCTTGGGCAATTTTATATTTAATATGACGAAGACAGAGAACACCAAGGATACCGGCGTTCTGGATGCCGTATGTACGGTGGCAGGAGACTGCTCCCTGCAATTCCACCCCATGCGGGCTGTGGCATCGCAGCCGACTCCGCTGGAGGGGGAGCAGGCGAAGGTGCTGCTTGAACGCTTGTCCAGCTTATCGATCAATGCGCAAGTCGATGCGGAAGGCTATGTGAAGCCGAAGGGGAAATAGCGGTGATGAACAATCCATGTGTAGCCCATCGCGGGGCATCCGGCCATGCTCCGGAGAATACGCTGGCGGCGATTCGAGAAGCGTTGGCATATCCTTACGTACAGTGGATCGAGCTTGATGTTCAGCTGTCCCTTGATGGAATTCCTGTCGTTATTCATGATTCATTGCTTAACCGGACAACGAATGCAGTCGGCAGAGTGGCTGATTATACAGCCGCTGCTATGTCCCGTATCGACGCTGGCCGCTGGTACGGCAGGAGGTTTGCAGGTGAAGGCGTACCGCTGCTGGAGCAGGTGCTGCAGGAAACGAAAGGCCGCTGCCGGCTCAATATCGAGTTGAAAACATACGGGGGCCTCTACCCCGGGCTTGAGCAGGGGGTCGTTCAGCTTCTGCACGACCATGGCCTTCAGCATGAGGCTGTTATTACGTCTTTCGATGGGGAGGCGCTGCGGAAGGTACGCCAGCTGTCTGGCGATATCCGTACAGGTCTGATCGTCGATAAGATCACTCCTGCCGCTGCAGTAACGGAACTCCGGCAGCTGGACGCGGGTCTGCTGTCCATCGGCTATCGGAGTGTCTCGCAGGAACTGATGGCACGGATGCATGGCGAGGGAATTGCCGTCATGGCCTGGACTGTGAACCACATGGCTGCGATGCGGCGGCTTGCAGCCATTGATCCGGCCATTATGATATGTACGAACTATCCGGATCGCTACGGTCAGCTGTTCAAGAATGGATAAGACCGGCCATCAATTCACGATGGCCGGTCTGCTTGTCTGCGTATTAATCAATATCCTTGTAATTATCGCGTATCTGCAGCAGCTTGGGAAGCTGCTTGAAGAAGATATCGACAAGGCGGGGATCGAAGTGCCGTCCCCGCTCCTCTTCGAACAGCCGCAGGATCAGATCGAGCTCCCATGCTTTCTTATAGACCCGGTCGCTGCCAAGCGCATCGAATACGTCGGCAATGGCTGTAATGCGGCCGTACAGATGAATGTCCTCGCCGCTTAGTCCACGGGGATAGCCTGATCCGTCCCATTTCTCGTGATGCTCATAAGCAACGATAGAAGCCATTTTCATCAGATCGCGGCCAGATGCTTTGAGCAGATTGTAGCCGATGGTCGTATGCCGCTTCATGAGCTCGAACTCTTCTTCTGTCAGCTTGCCAGGCTTGTGCAGCACCGCATCCGGAATGGCTACCTTGCCGATATCGTGCATCGGGGAGACCATCTTCAGCTGCTCCGCTTCTTCCGTGCTGAGCCCGTAACCTATAGCGAGTACATAGGAATACTCGGCAACCCGGTTCACGTGATTGCTCGTTTCCTTGGAGCGGCTCTCGCCGATCTCCCCCATGGCCAGAATGATATCGCGCTGCGTATCGACAATCTCCTCGTGCAGCATAACCGACTCAAGCGATTTGCCTGCGTAGGATGCGGCGAGTGTCAGGTACTCGAGATCAAGAGGGGTAAATACGGCGTCGGTGCCGACTTTGTTGATAGCCTGATAAGCGCCGATTATACTGCCATCGTTGCCTACGAACGGCACAGTTATAATCGACTTGGTCCTGTAACCGGTTCGAAGGTCGTTCTCCGCGTTATGACGGGGGTCGTTGTAAGCGTCCTCGACCAGAATCGGCTCTCCGGTCGTAATGGAATGGCCGACGAAGCCAGAGCCGAGCGGAATGCGGATTTCATCCACGCCATGTGCGACTGTCGTAAATAATTCGTCGCGAACATGATCGATGAGCCACACCGTGCACCGGTCGGCCATGATCATCTCTCTGCCCATGTTGGCCATAAGCAGCAGAACATTTACGAGTGTGCGCTCGTTGGCGATTTTGGTTGTATATTCAAAAATAATTCGAAGCAGCTGCTCTGGAGATGTTCCGTTTGAATCAGAGTGCGATGTATGATTGGTGGTGTAGTTCAAAGGATTCACTCCCCTGATCGTAGATTCTGCCCTAGTTGAGATAGGAATTTCGACGCAAAGGTGTATGAATCCTGCTTTTGCGCCGTGCAGTGACAAAAAATATATCGAAAAAAGTCGAAAAAGGAGTGTGGACGATGAATGGCTGGTTTGAACATTGGTGGATCTCATTCGCTGTTGGGCTTCTAGGCGGCGGGATGATCGCGATAGCTGCTTATCGCTCGGGTTCATTATCTGCTTCGGGAGCTTGGTCGGCTGTTATTATGGGGACGGGCTTTGTTACGCTGGGCGGTCCGGTCTGGTTCGGGACACTGCTGGCGTTCTTTATCTCCTCCACAGCATGGTCCAAATGGAAGCGGCACCATCGCCAGAAGCGGGCAGCTGAAGCCAATTATGCGAAGAGCGGCCGCAGAGATGCCGGTCAAGTATGGGCGAACGGCGGTATTGGCCTTGTGCTGTGCGCCGGAAATGCGCTGTGGCCCAGTTCGGACTGGCTGTACGCTTTTGCAGGGGTAATGGCGGCGGTGAACGCCGACACCTGGGCAACCGAGATCGGCGCGTTAAGCCGCACCGCGCCGAGGCATATATTGGGCGGCAAGCCTGTGCCGCCCGGTACAAGCGGCGGCGTAACGCCGCTTGGCAGCGCCGCTGCAGCGGCCGGCGCCGCCTTCATCGGCGCAGTCGCAGCGCTGCTGGCGCCCGCAGAAACTGCGGCCACGCCGGGCGCGCTCATCGCCGTCGCGGCTGTGGCCGGCACGGCCGGCGCCTTCGCAGATTCGCTGCTCGGCGCGACCGTGCAAGGGATGTACCGCTGCCGCATCTGTGGCAGCGATACCGAGCGCAGCGAGCATTGCGGCGCCGCTGCTGACGCAGTGCGCGGCTTCGCATGGATGACGAACGACAGGGTGAACCTGCTGTCGTCAGTCGCCGCTGGCTTGCTCGCCTGGGTGATCGGCACGGCCATAAGCTGAGCCGGCCGTGTTGATCGAATCAGGCATAATATCGTTGCTGCAGGGCCGGGGGAAAGCTCATTGTTTCACAGGGTGTCGCTTCCCTTTGGCCACTATCCCCTTCACTCAGAGAGAAGCAGGCTGCAGCCCGTGACCTTGACCCGTCGGGAGGAGGAAAGGCGCTCATCAAGCCTGTAATCACAATCATCTGGATGAGAGTATACTGCTCCGGCACCGCCCATCTGAGCGAAAGGGATAGTGGCCATAAGGAAAAAAATAGCAAACAAGCCGCCTGATAATTCATAGTTGACAGGTAGGAATAATGCGTATAAAATTACGTTTAACTTCATCAGCTGCTGCATCTACCGGTAAACCGGAGATTTCCTGACTGACGCTTCCTGCGGGGAGGTTGGATCATGTGAAATCTCCTTTTTTTATTTATTCAGGATGTGTGTATCAAACAATAGTGAATACGAAAATGGAGTGTGGTCATGATGCCGAAAGTTGTTATTGTAACCGGTAGTCCGAATGCAGGGTCGCGTCTGAATGGCATATCGGGTTATGTGGAGAAGTCGCTCCAATCACGCGGCTGGCATGTTGATGTATTGCCTGTCGTTTCCCTGCCGGCGGAGGATCTGATTCTGACCCGATGGGACAGCCCGGCTATAACGAAGGCAAATCTTCTGGTGGAAGAAGCCGATGCGGTTATCATAGCAAGTCCGGTGTATAAGGCCTCTTATTCCGGTGTTCTGAAGACGTATCTGGATTTGTTGCCGCAAAAAGGATTGGAGGGTAAAATCGTTCTGCCGCTCTTCATCGGCGGGACGATCTCTCACCTGCTTGCGATCGATTATGCGTTGAAGCCAGTTCTATCCGCGCTCTACGCCCGCCATATTTCACAAGGGGTGTATGCGGTGGACTCGCAAGTTCAGCGGACAGAACAGAGCCAGTTTGTGCTGGATGAGGACTTGACGAAACGGCTTGACGCAGCAATCGGTCAGTTTGCCGAAGCGACACTATTGTTCACAGGGCAAGCAGAGCCGCTGCTATCCTAGTTGATTGGACCAATTCACTGAGAGGAGAAACGAGGATGGCGATTGGACAAAAAATATATGAGCTGCGGGAGCAGAGAGGTTATTCAGACCAACAATTGGCGGATGCCCTTTCTCTGGCTATAACCAAATACCGGAGTCTGGAGCTTGATGCCAATGAGTGGACAGTACAGCAGCTGATTCAGGCAGCTGATTTCCTTCATGTTTCGATTGACGAACTGCTGGGCCGGAGCGCCGCTGAGCCCGAATCCGCCAGCCCTGATCTGAAGACGCTGCTCCAGCAGGGAGCTTCGTTCGAAGGAAGATCCTTGACAGCTGAGGAGTCCAAAGCAGCGATGGATCTGCTCCACCAATTCTCCCTGCAATGGCAGAGATTGCGGGATTTGACCGAATTAATTCGAAGCGACGCCAATCTTGTGAAGAAGCTGCAGGAGTTGAAGATTGTAAGCTCCAAGCTGGATAGTGAGGCGATAGTCAAAACGCTCGACAAGTCATTAATCGGTACGTACAGCATATAGCAAGCCGCGGAATAACAACGGGGCTGTCTGGAAAGTTCTTTAAGGAAATCTCAGCTCCCACTTTTAAGAAGCCGTACGATGTGGAATGCCTGCAATCATGGGGCTTTTGCCGTGCTCCTCGCCAGAGGACGATCCGTCATTCAAACGCCGCCAGGAGACGGGCGCGATACGGAAAAAAGCGACAAGCGAGATGAGAGCTGGGCGAAACATGCGAAACAGCATTAATTTGCTCGTTTCCGGCCCTATGAAGGTGAAATGCCTGCCAGCGTGCAGGTATTTCACCTTCGTTTCTCCTTAACAGCCGATTATCCCAAAAAATCATGCCTTATCGCAGGAATGTTACCATTATGGCGGCTTGTAACCGAAATTCCTGCACATTCGCAGGCTTCTTACTCCGTCACGCTGCCTTCAAACCACACTTGGAGAGGGGGCCAGTCCCCGCTAAATCCCCCTATACAACGAAAAAGATGCTTCCAGTCCCACTTTTTAGTGGTAGGGAAGCATCTTTTCATATCAATCGGGACTGACTCATTGGTTAATGGACTTTTCGAACAGCCCCTTGTCTGTGTCTGGATAGCGTTATTTCGTCAACTGCTCCATCTGCTCGATCAGCTCTTCGAAGACACTCATCGCTTGTTCAATCGGCTCTGGCGTGGACATGTCTACGCCGGCTTTTTTGAGAATATTGATGGAGTAGTCACTGCCGCCGCTCTTGAGGAAGCCGAGATACCGCTCGACCGCAGGTGCGCCTTCTTCAAGAATTTGCTTCGAGAAGCTGGTAGCCGCAGAGAATCCGGTCGCATATTTGTACACGTAGAAGCTGGTATAGAAATGCGGAATGCGAGCCCATTCCATCTCGATATCCTTGTCGATGACCATGCCTGGACCGTAGTACTTCACATTGAGGTCATAGTAAATCTGGCTTAGCTCCTGTGGCGTAAGCGAATCGCCCTGCTCGGTTCTCTCATGCGTAATTTTCTCGAACTCGGCAAACATCGTCTGACGGAATACGGTTGTCCGGAACTGATCGGCATAGTAAGTGAGCAGGTACATTTTTTCCTTGGGATCTGTCGATTTTTTGAGCATGTAATCCATCAGCAGCGCTTCATTAAGCGTCGAAGCAACCTCTGCAAGGAAGATCGTATATTGCGCATCACGATAATCCTGATTGCCATCGGAATAATAAGAGTGGAGGGCATGGCCCATCTCATGGGTCAGAGTGAACATGCTGTTCAGGTTGTCCTTGTGGTTCAGCAGCACATAAGGATGTGTGCCGTATGCCCCCCAGCTGTACGCGCCGCTGCGCTTGCCTTCATTCTCATAGACATCGATCCAGCCGTTATCAAAGCCGTCCTGAAGGACGTTCAAGTAGTCCTCGCCCAGCGGCTTCAGACTTTCCTTGACGGTTGCTTTGGCCTGCTCGAATGTAATGTCCATCTTGAACTCGTCCACGAGTGGAGCGAACAGATCATACATATGAAGCTCATCCACCTTGAGAAGCTTCTTGCGCAGTTCCATATAACGGTGCATAAGCGGCAAATGCTTGTGAATCGTATCGATCAGGTTCGTATAGACTTCCTTCGGAATATTGTCGCCATAGAGCGACATCTCCAAGGTGGACGGATATTTGCGAGCCCGGGAATAGAAAATATTTTTCGTAATATTCGCATTCAGCGTTGAAGCGAGCGTATTCTTGAGCTTGCCGTAGGTTTCATACATCGTCTTGAAGGCAGCGCTGCGAACCTCGCGGTTCTTGCTCTCCAGGAATTGAATGTAGCGGCCATGGGTCAGTTCCACCTCTTGTCCGCTCTCATCTTTCACTTTGGGGAACTTCAGGTCGGCATTGTTCAGCATGCTGAAGATCGTGCCTGGAGCCTGGCTTACATTGCCTACTTGAGCAAGCAGCGCTTCTTCCCCTTTGGATAGAATATGAGCCTTCTGACGACGCATTTCTTCCAGGGTGTGGCGGTATTTGGCCAGCTCGGGATTATTAATCATCGCGTCAAGCGCTTTATCATCCAGGCTGAGCACTTCCGGGGTAATAAAGGAGAGCGCTTCGCTCGTTTCGACGCTCAATTTCTTGGATTTGTCGGAGAGAGCCTGATAGGAGGGCTCTGCAGTATCTTCATGATGCTTCATGTTCGCATAGACATACAGGCGCTCAACATGCAGCGAGAGATCATCCTCAAGCTCGAAGCATGCCTTCAATTGACCGGGGTCAGCCAGCTTTCCTTGAAAAGCGGCGGCTTTCTTGATCTGCTCCTTGGCTTCTGAATATTCCTTGTCCCAAGCGGCCTGGCTCGCAAATAAGTCTTCGAGCTTCCAGCGCTGCTCGGGTGCGGTTTCGGAACGTTTCGGTACGTGGTTCATCGGAATCCTCCTCGGTTTGTTCGAAATAGTTGACGCCGTCACAGTGGGATTAGCGGACGGTGAATCGGTATGTATGCCGGAGATCGGCAATAGAGACAGGGATAGAACAAGGGACAGCCATCTCACAATGGATCACGCTCCAATGCACGGTTTGTCCTCTAGTGTGGCCCGTCTACCGTTATGTTATGTTCCCATTGTTGTAAAGCTGTACACAATTAGAAAAAAAGCAAACGCAATGAAAAAAATGGCGGAGACCGCCACCCACCTTCGCAGGGGGGCGGGAATGTTGTTCCGCTGCAGGATGGCAACGACGCCAAGTGCAAATGCGGCGATGATGAATATAATTGTAGTTGTCGTATTCAACGGGTAAGGCTCTCCTCTCCGCTTAGGTCATGCTTGGACGCATTCTGTTATGTTCGCTGCAAAGGATAGATTTTCCTGCCGTACAGCACTTGCTATATTGCTTTGAAGCTCTCCATAATTTCATTGCGCTCTTCCTCGCGCCCTACAAAGTCGGCTGGGCGAAAGCGGTTCTCGGCCCAATGGAGCATTTCCGGCCGGCTTACAAAGGTATGGCATTCTTCCCCCCATTGATCGCTAATTTCCCGAACGATGAGTGTCTTGCCCTGCACCTCTACCGTCAGCATATTGTATTTGTCCCGCTTATAAATTTGATGTTTCTTGAACATTCCAAATTCCTCCATCATCAACAAGTTGTATCCTTCAATCATAGCCATAATCAGGGGTAGAAATCAAATGTAAAGTGTGATACGATGTGGAAACTATTCCCTGAATGCAATCAAATTTGCCGAGTGAGCGGGAGTAGGAGCTGAGATGAGAAGAGATGAGCGGAGGCGAGCGCAAGATGAGAGGTTATGAGCAGATTGGCGTGGCAATGACATGCCGCAGTTTCGATGAGTATGTGAATATGTTTGATCTGACGGCTGAAGAAGAGCTTCAGTCGGGCCCGATACTGGATATCGCGGCAGGTGGTTCCTCCTTTACAGCCAGCGCCAGAGAGCGTGGATATGAAGCAACTGCAGTTGATCCCAGATATGCCCTGGAGTCGATCCAATGGATCGAGGAGGCAAGAGCGGAGATTGCAACCTCTACAGCCAAGCTGGAGCGGATTAAGGATAATTTCGACTGGACTTACTATGGCGATTTAAGTCGGCATCAAGCGGGACGGGAGGCTTCCCACCAACGTTTCGCAGCGCATATTGGCACTGCCGAGGGTCGCTCTCATTATAAAGAAGGCAGCCTGCCGGAGCTTCCCTTCGAGGACGGACAGTTCTCTCTTGTGCTCTGCAGTCACTTCTTGTTTCTGTACGGGGAGCAGTTTGATTATGGCTTTCATGAAGCGGCACTGCTTGAGATGATGCGCGTGTGCAGGCCTGGGGGCGTCATTCGTGTATATCCCATCATGACGCTGCAGTGGGAGCGTTACCCGCATCTGGACCGTGTCATGGAATCTATTCGCAGCCATGGCGGAACGGCCGAGCTGTATGCGAGCAAGCTTCCATTCATACCGGGTGCGGATGCTGGTTTAGTCATAAGGCGTTAAGTTGCAATTCATTCCAGCTGGCATTATAATGGGAATACTCGTCGGGCAAACGACGTTATTTTAGGAGGTTGTTAACTTGAAAGGAACAGTCAAGTGGTTTAACGCAGAGAAGGGCTACGGTTTCATCCAAGTCGAGAATGGTGAAGATGTATTCGTTCATTATTCTGCTATCCAAGGCGATGGCTTCAAGTCTCTGGAAGAAGGTCAAGCAGTTGAATTCGACGTTACAGAAGGTAATCGTGGCGCTCAGGCAGCTAACGTTATCAAATTGTAAGATCTCGCGTATCTTATCGGAACCTACTCATTGAATGTTAGAGCCTATACGAAACCCCGACAGCTTGATTGTCGGGGTTTTTCTTATGAGAGAGCGGGGCAGTTCTTTTCTAGCACGTTGTGTTGTGAGAGGAAAGGGCTTTGACCGATGTGCTTTTCTAGTGATAAACTGATCTTTGGAATGAAACGTCAGAGGAGAGATCGTTATGCCAAAATTCAAACTGTTTAAAGACCGTAAAGGTAAGGCCGATCAGGCTAAAAATAATAAATTCGTCAAGCTTGCCCGCGAGATTTATGTGCATGCGCGCAAAGGCGGTCCAAACCCGGAGTCTAACTTTGCACTCAAAACAGCAATCGCGGCGGCACGCGCTGAGCAGGTGCCCGCAGACAATATCGAACGTGCGATCAAGAAAGCGACAGGGTCTACGGACAGTGTTGAGTATGAGGAAATTATGTATGAGGGTTACGGGCCAGGGGGCGTGGCGATTATGGTGCGCTGCCTGACGGACAACCGGAATCGGACGGCTGCCGATGTCCGCTCCATCTTCAACAAACGCGGCGGCAACATGGGCGAGAGCGGCTGCGTCTCGTACATGTTCGATTACAAGGGGCTGCTGGTTATAGACCGCGAGCAATTCGAGACCGACGAGGACACGATTATGATGCAAGGCCTCGAAGCCGGTGCCGAGGATGTTCTCGTCAATGACGACAGCTACGAGGTCATTACACATCCGCATGAGTTTGAGCAGGTGAAGACTGCGCTGGAGCAGGAAGGCTATGAGTTCACGAGCGCTGGAGTCCGCTGGCTGCCGCAGAATACGGTGAAATCCGAGGGCGAGAATGCGGAGAAGCTGATCAAGATGATGGATGCTTTCGAGGATAATGATGATGTACAGGATGTTTACGCCAATTTCGATATCGAGGGCGAAGAAGAGTAAAACGATGTGGAATGCCTGCGGTCATGGGACTGTTGACGTACCAGAGGCCGATTCGTCATTCAAACGCCGAGACAAGCGAGATGCGAGATACTAGATAAGAGCTAGGCGAAACCTGCGAAACGGCATTTATTTGCGCGTTTCTGACCCCATGAAGGTGAAATGCCTGCCAGAGAGCAGGTATTTCACCTTCATTTCCCCTTAACAGCCGATTTTTTCTCAAATTCATGCTTCATCGCAGGAATTTAACCATTATGGCGTTTTGTAACCGAAATTCATGCACATTCGCAGGCTTTTTACTCCGTCACGCTGCTTGGAGAAGGGGATGTCCAGAAGTCCCTATATACAATGAAACCAGCTAATGTTTGTCAAGCATTGATGACTTGGAATTTGAGAAAAATGGTGCTATACTTTTTGTACATGCCAAAGAACCTCCGGTGGTGCGGAGGGTATTGGTTAAATATGGAATTATGT
>NZ_JAHZIJ010000018.1 GCF_019443105.1 Paenibacillus oenotherae | reverse complement strand
CGCCATCGTTCGTTGCCGTTCCAATGACGATACCCAGTTCGTTGTAGATGTTTACTGTTGCTCCCGCTGGTACATCTTTTACAACTACTTTATCTGTTGTCGAGTTTGCTATGACTACAACAGGTGGCGCGCTTACTTCTGCCACTGCTGTCGCTGGCGTCTTCGTGCTTTCCAGCTTATTCGGCTCGGTGATCGTCGCATCGATCTCTTGGCCTTCGTTCAGGCCAGTTGGGATGTTTACGGTCACATCGCCCGTACTGCCGCCTTCGTTCGTTGCCGTTCCAATGACGATACCCTGTTCGTTGTAAATGTTTACTGTTGCTCCCGCTGGTACATCTTTTACAACTACTTTATCTGTTGTCGAGTTTGCTATGACTACAACAGGTGGTGCACTTACTTCTGCCACTGCTGTCGCTGGTGTCTTCGTGCTTTCCAGCTTGTTCGTCTCGGTGATCGTCGCATCGATCTCTTGGCCAACTGTCAGACCGCCGCCGCCGATGTTTACCATCACGTCAGCTGTGCTGCCGCCGCTGTTCGTTGCTGTACCAATAACGGTACCCAGTTCGTTATAGATTTTTACCGTTGCACCTGCTGGCACGTCTTCAACAACCACTTGATCTGTTGTCGAATTCGCCGTTATTACTACAGGTGGCGCACTTGCGTCTGCTTGGGCAATAAATTCAACCTTGTCACTCTCCAGCTTCGAAACCTCTGTAATCGTGACGTCAATCGCTTGTGTATGCGTCAGGCCACCGGCAATCGTCACTGGAACAGCCGCTGCACTTGCACCGCTGTTAGTGGCAGTTCCGATTACAGCCCCCAGCTTGTCATACACCTTAACTGTTGCCCCTGCTGGAACATTAGGCACATTGACCACATCGGTCGTTGCATTTGCAACCACATTCGCGGGTGGCGCGCTTTTCGCTGGCGGCTTGGGAATCGTAATATCCAAAGTCGTATAGATACCGCCTGGCCCTACGGCCTTAACCGTCGTCGTTATTTCGTTCTCAGTCGGATTAATAACGGTAACGAAAGCTTCACCGTTAGCGTCCGTAATAACCGTTCCCGGCTGTACGATAGCACCATTCGTTGCCGTTACCGTAATCGGAATACCGCTTTGAACCGTTCCGTTTACAGCTGTCAACGTTACCTTAACGGTTCCATCCGGCTGCAATTGGCTAGCTATCAAATAATCCGTAGGAGCCTGTCCATAGTTGTTGTTCACAACATCAATCGGACCATACTCATTATTGAAATACCAGGATTCAATATTATGAGTTTGATATGCGCCGCCAGTAGCAGCCGTAAACCCAACATAAACCTCGTCCTTGCCCAAAGTGTTTCTCAAATTCAGGCCTGTTACTTCCAATTCTGCACTTGCAGGTCGTACATTCGTCGAGCTGAGACGCACCTGAATCGTTCCTGTCGTGCCGTTGTAATCAACCCATGCATGTACAGGAGCACCGTTGTCAGGGTTGAAATCCGGTGATGCGACACTTTTGACATGACTGGCATTAGAATGATAGTTATCACCATTTACTACCAGTGCAATGTGATTGTTATTGGGATCGTTTTTGCTCGTTGCATTATCTTCGGGCGGGGAGTTCTTCCATGTATCAAACTCGATCCCCACACTTGGCGTAATGCCCGCGAAGCCGAGCCCGGAGCCGCTTGATCCCGCACTGCTGGATTGTGTCTGAACAACGAACACAAATCCGTCAGCACCTTTATCGTTACCGCCGCTTCCTTGGAAACCGCCTTTATTAGGCATGCTAAAAGTAAAATAAGTACTGAAGGAGCTGTTGTTCTTCAATGATACTTGCTTATTGTTGAACGCAGATCCTCCTTGATTCGCAGAAGCAGGCGTCAGCTGCAGCTTATTGCCAGTAATTGACGCCGAACCGTTCATCTTTAATCTTCCATCGTTTACGAATTGAGTATAGTAGAACGATATATAATTCGTTCCTGAAGCCTTTACTTCCGGCATCGGCGTCAAACCACTAAACAACAGCGTGAAAATAGCCAATAAACACCAAAACCGTCGCGCTCTCAGATTGTTCATATCTTCGACTCCTTTACTTTCGAGCTGGCAGACGACCATTCCCGATCGTTTTCCCGATCGTTGCCCCGCCCGTTTCTTCGTTGATCTTCTTAACGATAATAAGTCCGAATTTTCCCCTCAATAATAACCTTTTCTTCTTGCCCTGCAGTAATAGTCGTATCGTTCTCTCTCTCTAATCTAGCAGCCTGTTACAGCCATCTTCGAACTATCCTACTTACGAACTACATCTCTCTATCCCCCTGTCGAATCTTGTTGAGAACATTTTACAGGACAGCGCTCACCAAATACTGACCAACTCACTGCTGCGATGAAAATAACACATCTTGCTTCAATTGCTTCGTGATGGCCACTTGCTATATATTTAAAGGCGGCTTCCCTGCTAGGAAAGCCGCCTCGCTTTACATTGGATTACTATTGGCCAACTGCCACCGCTGATACCACTCTACTGTTTCTTTACCTGGACTAACATCGGCTTCCCGCTTCAGAACCCCTACCATATGCCTATATTGTAGTTCCACAGAATCATAATCCTTCAACCGGTCATAGATACTCATCAGAGCCAGATGCCCCTCCTCCAAAAGCGGCTCGTGCTGAACTGCCCGATGATAAATCGCCAATGCCTCATGATCCTTGCCGTTGCGGTCATAATATTGACCGAGACTTCCAGCCAGCTCCAGCCACATTCGCTTGAGCCGATTCCGTTCAACCTCAGCCCAGAAGTACTGATCCTCGCCAAAATAATCACCGCGGTATTGATCAAAAACCCGCTGATGCTGGGCAGCATTATACTCTGATATCGGCTCAAGCTGCCGCAATTGCTGATCCCACTCTTCAGCATCGACAATGATCTTCTTCGTTTCCAGTATGTAGCCATAATGAGAAAAGTTGATCATCATAACCTGCTTCAATTCATCACTTTTGCACAAATTCCGAATCCGGTAAATACTGGTCTGCAGGTTAGCTATACCCTTCCGCTCATCCAGGCCAGGCCAGAGCAGCTCCAGCAGAGTATCCTTGCTTACCGTCTGATTCCGATGATGCAGCAGATAAGCAAACAATTCTTTGACCTTCGTTGTGCGCCACTTGATTGTCTCCGGTTCGTTGTCCGCAATTTGCAGTTGCAGTCTGCCCATGCAATGGAACCGCACTGTTGATTGGGCAGCAGGACGAAGCTGGGATTGAATTCGTTTACGCAGCCGCCTCACCGTCTCCAGCAAACGCTCCTCGGTAACGGGCTTCAGCATGTAGTCGAGCGCTTCCAGACCGAACGCATCGAACGCATATTTTCGATAGGCCGACACAAAGACAATTTCTGTACTGGGGGTGATCTCACGAATTAGAGCAGCGGCTTCTATGCCATCCATACCGGGCATTTGGATGTCGAGAAAGACAATATCAGGCCGGGCTAAGGCAATCTCTTCAATCGCCCTCTCTACGTTCAGGAACGCGCCGATCACATCGCAATCCTCTATGGCGCTCACCATCTTCTCCAGCCGGGTCAATGCCAGCCGTTCATCATCCACTAGAATCACTCTCATCACATGCACCACCTCAGTCAACCGTTATATGTCAGAATAACAGCAATCCAGCAAATGAAGCACTTACAAACAAATATATCCAACGCGCAAGATACCTATTATATATGAAAGAAAATAATCTATCTACCTTACATATTAATGTAACCTATACTAATTTTCAATTTTCAATTGAAAGAATACATAATAAAAAAAACGCTAGTGCACATTCTAAACACAAAGAATGGATTCTCCGCAACTATCCGAAGAATCCATCCTACGTTCATACGATCAATGTATCGTACTGCCGCTCATTTTTTGCTGCTCTAATTCACTTTGCAAATCGACGAGCGCCTTCCTCTGCTCCTGTTCTATCTTCCCCAATCCGTCCAATACGAGTTGAAGACTCGCCTGTATTCCTTCAGGCCGTTCATTCATTGTGTCAAAGCTGCCGAGCAGCCGATCCAAATGCTCACCTAAATACTGAATCGAGTCTTCTACGCTTTCAGTTAATGCTGCAAGCGAGGACAGGTTCAAGAACGGTGCTGCGTCTACCAAGAAGTCTCTGAAGAAAAGGTAGGTGTATTTCCACTTTCTTATCCGGTAAATAACAAAGTTGTACAGCTCCACATGATACTCCTCTTGCTCAAATGCATCCTCAAGCACTTCGCGGAAAGGCTGGAAAGACGCAATGCCGCTATAGAACACTCTTTCCTTGTTCACATGCTCGAATGGCTCAGAAGAAATGTAGTACTGTACATGCTGCTCCAGAAGCTCCAGTGCCAGCTGCTGCAGCGGAATAGGCTGGAATCGCTCATAGCTTATATCCATGGCGATGTTTTGCGCATTCGCATGTTTGAGCGGAAAACGTTTCAAAAATTCCAAACTGCCGGGTCCCGCAACCGAGCGCTGTATGGCGACTTCAGGAATCATTCCAAAGAAGTTATAGGTGCTGTCATAAACCTTGTAGCCGCGATCCGTGTGATCAACCAGCAAAAACATGTGCGAGTGATGAATGTCGATTTCACTGCCAGACATAATATGAAGCTCGCCATCCATTAAATTTCTTCCAAATTGATCCTCATCCATCAAATAATCATGTGTATAGGTCAAATAATACGTTGTGCCGACGCCAATCGGCAATTTGCCTTCACGCATCCGTTCCTCGCACCAAGCCAGAACCTCCTCGGGCGAATCAAAGAATATCGGCCTGCCTTCAATACCGAGCCTGCTGGTCAGGTCAAATTCCGGAGTATCCTCAACGGCAAGCGGCAGTCGATCTTCCATTCGCCTAGACAGCGGAACGCTGAACGTGATCGTACCTAATCCTCTTCCAGCGGGCAGGAAGCCTCTAGGAATGAGATAATCCGTCTCATGATGCAATTTTGTGTATAGCGCTCCCAGCAAGCATGGATAGTAATAAGGGATATCTTCCACATTGTCATCGAATTGGACGTTATATCTTCTTGTATTCTCAGTGGAAGTCTCCATCGCGCACGCTGCTTCGGATTCAGCGGCAACCTCGGTTCCCGCTGCGGCATCGCTCTGGAGCTGGCCTCCACCGGCTTGCACAATTTCACGGATCGTTCTGAATTGCAGCATATCTCTCAATCCGATCGCAACTTTGTACTCGCTGGCTTTTGCCACGACCTGAACGGCCTTAAGCGAATCTCCGCCCAATTCGTAAAAATCATCCGCTACGCCAATCCGCTCCAAGCCCAGCACTTCCTGCCAAATCTGCGCCAATCTCTCCTCTTGCGTATTCGTCGGCGCTTCATAGGAATCGCTCATTCCGATATGGTCCTGCGGACCGGGCAATGCGCTGCGGTTGATCTTCCCGTTCGCCGTTATCGGCATCGCCGACAGCGGGACGAAATAGGATGGAATCATATAGTCCGGAAGCACGCTGGCCAGATAGCCCTTCAACTCTCCGTAAGGCAAATCACCGATCGAAGTATAATAGGCGCACAATGCCTTGCTTCCGCTTGCATCCGTCCAATCTGTAACGAGCACTTCGCGAACGCGCGGATGCTTCAATAGCTGCGCTTGGATATCTCCCAGCTCGATCCGGTATCCGCGAATTTTGACTTGATGGTCGCTGCGTCCAAGAAATTCCATGACGCCGTCTGGCATCCATCTAGCCAAGTCTCCCGTTCTGTACATCTTTGCACCGGCGGCCTCCCCCTCCCGATAGGGATCAGCAATAAACCGCTCCTCTGTTATCCGTTGATCCGTATATCCCGACGCCAGACATTCTCCCCCGATAAACAAATCTCCAGGAACAAACGGAGGACAAGGCTGAAGATTAGAATCCAGCACATAGTACCTGGCATTTTGGATCGGCGTTCCGTACGGAATACTGACCCAATGCTCCTCTACCTTGCGAATCGGATAATAATTCGACCAGACTGTCGCTTCTGTCGCTCCGCCAAGAGCCACAACTTGCACGTTCGGAAAATGCTTCGCCAGAACATCAGGCAATGTCAGAGGAATCCAGTCGCCGCTCAGGAATACAAGGCGAAGATTGAGATTCGGCGGCATGCCGTCACTGTTGATCTCCATTAATGTAGCAAGTTGCTGCAGAGCTGCCGGAGCAGAATCCCAGAACGTAATCGGCTCTTGGCGAACAATTTCCAGCAGACGTTCGCGATGGGCAAGCTCAACCTCTGAAGCAATTCGAATCGAACCGCCTGAAGCCAGCGTGCCAAAAATATCATAGACCGAGAGATCGAAGCAAAGCGAGGTGACAAACAGCAGCCGATCCTGCGCACCGACGCCGAAAGTCCGATTCACCCATTCGATAAGATTGATGACTGGACGATGGCGAACAACTACGCCCTTAGGCGTTCCGGTTGTACCCGAAGTAAAAATGACATAGGCCTCATGCTCCGAGGTCAGCTCAGTGCGAGGTGCCTGATTGGAATGCCGGTCGATATGAGCCAGTGTCCAGCTTCTTTTGCGAGAGCGCGCGATCCGCTCTTCTTCAGTAATGGAAGCTTCTCCCTGTCCGATATCCGTCCCCTTGCGCACGATTACATCATAGCGGTACGCCAGCTCATTCTTAAAGCCTTCCACTCTGTGCATAATGTCTGTATGCCCGATATCCGGAATACGGCACTGCAAATCACCGAAGAAGTCTTCATCGCAATACAAGTCCTGGTCGGACTGCGCTCCGGTGTATGCCGCCATCCCTTGCTGCTTTCTATATTCCAGGAGACTATCTCGAAACATCTCTTTCCGGCGCAAATCCATGACGTCAGCGATAATCAGCGCTCCGCCAGGCTTGAGACAGCGAATCGCTTCCCGAACAACCTCCTCGAAATAAAAGTATCCCGGGAAAAATTGCGCCGTGCTTGCAATCATAATGAGATCAAAGCTGTTAGCATCCAGCTCGCCTATTCCAAGAGCGTACCCCTCCAGCCATTCCGAATTCGCGAGCCCAAGCTCTGCCGATCTCGTACGATTCAGCTCCAGCATCCGCCGTGATGGATCCATTCCAACAAACCGCTTCACCATTGGTGCGATACTAGAAGCAATCAGCCCGGAACCGCAGCCGATCTCAAGCACGCTAGACTGGCTGGAAATATGGGGTTTGGCCAATTCCACGACACGGTCGCGATATTCGTCCACCTCCGCTTCGGAAAAGGGCAAGCCGCTGTAGCTGCTAATAAACCCGCCCGCCGTAACACGATCGACGGACTCCTCAGCGACGCGATCCCACAAATTTCCGAACCTCTCCACGTCCACTTGTTCCGCAGGCGGCTGAAGTGACATTACGTCCATGTAGACAATATCCTGCAAATGCTCGATTTTCCAAATCAACTCTTGAAAAGGCTGCATGACCGCGGCTTTGGTGACCATGGATCGAATAGGAAGACTTCTTAGAATCGTTTCGATTCTGGCTTTCGGGAATCCTGGTTCGATTGGCACATATGCGGCGCCTGCTTTTAGAATCCCTAACACGCCAATGATGATCTCTACGGATCGATCCAGCAGGACTGCAGTATATGAGCCTGGACCGATACCTTGATTGATAAGCAGACCGGCAAGCCGGTTCGCTCTCTCATTCAATTCCCCGTATGTCATCTCTACGCCTTCCGAGCAAACCGCAATATGATGAGGAGCAAGCAGCGCTTGTCTTTCGATTAGCGCAGGAATAGTCAGCTCGCTTGAATAGGCTGCATCGGTATCATTGAACGCACGGATCAGCCTCTCCCCCTCCTCCTTCGGAAGGAGGAGCGCATCGCCTATAGGTTTGTCAGGAGAGGCTAGATATTGCTCCAACGAGAGCATGAAGCTTCGGGCGTAGATCTCCATCGCTTCTGGAGCAAACAATCGTCCATTATAGTGAAACTTCACAATCATGCCATCAGACAGGTCCTCTGCTACAATAACGACCTCATGCCTTCCTTCGCACAACAAACGAATGTCAGCATCATCATGAAGGCCGGACATTGCAATGGCGAGCGGCGTCGATAACGTCTCATCCTTCTGCAATCCCAACTGCTCGATAATCTCGTGCAATCCGATATATTGATATCTGTACCCGTCGGTTACCGTTTGCTTGACTCGTTCAAGCATTTCCCTGAAAGTCGCTTCTAGCGGAACATCATTCCGAACGATGATCGATCTTCCAAGTACGTCTTCAGCAGAAACCGGAAGCACGGGAATTGTCACCGCAATATCCGATTGTCCTCCATTCAGCTTCGCCAGCCATGCTTGAAATCCGGCGAGCAAAGCCATATAGAGAGCAACCTTTTTTCCTTTGCCGATCTGCTGCAACCGACTCGACAGATGCCGTGGAAACTCATGTGTGTAGACCGCTTGTTCAAAAGCAGCCGATTTCGGATACTGGACCGGCAAACCCGACCGGGGAATTTCACCGGACAAGTGACTCAGCCAGTAGCGCCTCCCTATAAAAATTTGCTCCCTAGTCAACATCACTAACGGATCAACCCCTTCCTCTTCGTTATTGGAATGCTAGGCCCTAAGCCTCAATAAGCAATTCCGCCATGAGCAATACGGCGCTATTAAAACGCTTTCACAAAAACCGTTTTTCACACCATCTTCCAATGGACAGACGTTACTATTTTAATTATATTTTGGTCTAAAAACCTAGTCAATGATCATTTTATTATTGATGCAGGCTAGTTTTTAATAAACCGATGCTATTTTCAAAGAAATAAGAACATTTTCACTTTTGGCATGACTTATTTCGTAATTTAATTACTTTATTTTACATTTATTCTCTTATAGATAAATTCAACCAAGTATTGCAGGAAAACAACGGAACAGAAATGGCAGGAGTTCGCTTATCTGTTTGATCGCTATGTTCGGCATGTTGATGTCGTTCACGCAACACGCCTTTTGCTCCGCATAAGAAAAAGAAGCCTTGCAGCGCAAGACTTCTTGAATGTAATAGATAGGATGCGGTCGAGAGGACTCGAACCTCCACGTCATTGCTGACACTAGAACCTGAATCTAGCGCGTCTGCCAATTCCGCCACGACCGCGTATCCGTTGGGCATTTGCAAAAGTGATCCCCAACACAGTAATTAAGATTATATCGCGTATATTTGCAAATGTCAACGATATTCTTTTGCAAGTATACGACCATCCTCAATCCTAATCTGTTTCTGAGCCAAATCGCCAAGGGCAACAGTTCAAACAATTGAACCCACTCTTCCTGTTTTTTGGAAACCTTTTATTATTAACTATGAATAATGTCATTGGAGTGAAGAGATATTAATTGTGGTTAGAATAACCCAATTTGAGGAGGATACCGAAAAATGAACCAGAGCCTGACCAATCAAATTAACCAGTGTGAACAAATTATCCAGCAATTGATCAACCAAACGAATCAAGCAAGCCAAATGTACCAGCAGCTGCTGCAACAGGAGCAGCAAAATGCTGCCCGCTTAGAAGAACTGGCCCAGCGAGAGCATCAAGCGAGCCAAATCATCCAAAATTCCTTGCATGGCCATCAAGTCGCCATTCAACAAATGCAGCAAGTGTCCCAGATTTGCAAGCAGCTTGAGCAAAGCTCACAGCTCAACAGCTTCAACGCATACCAACAGACGAATACGCCCCTTCATCAGTACAGAAGCTTTCAATAAGAACGATGCAGCCTCCGAGTTTAGCAACTGGAGGCTTTTTCTTAGTGCACGCTTCCGTAACCCTCCGTTCACCATTGCAGCGACCATTCCTGCGAATACGCGAAAATGCAATTTTCTCATGCCCCATGCTGAGGATCAAATGCCTGCCGTACAGCAGGAATTTTTCCCATTCCGCCATACTAAGGAGCGAATGCCTGCCAAAGTGCAGGAATTTCGCCGGATTCTGCCTCCAGCGACCCATTTCGCCTCATATTCCTGCGCTATCGCAGGTATTCTGCCATTTACGATTATTTTGAGCAAAATCCCTGCACTTTCGCAGGCTTCCTTCTCTACCTGCCAAGTTCATCGCTGTTGGTTGTGGGGGTCGCTGGTTTTCGTTTGATACACCGGGCATCCCCATGAATTATGAATGGCCGTAAAGTGTGCCGGATCATCCCACAGTCTGGCATACAGGAGACAATCACCCTTAGTCACACGCCTCTTTTGCAATAATTTGGATGTTTGTCTATCCAGAACAGGTCATAATGTCCACTCTGGTTTTTATGAACAGACATACATTGAACAAATTACAAAGGAGGAATCCAATTGAATTGTTCTCATGCAAAAAAGCAGTGCAAAAAGAAAACGATCCTTGTTTGTCCTTCCAAAAATAAAGCAAAAAGACGTAAAGTCATTAAAAAAATAGTGCGTGTTTCCTGTCCTCCACCAGAAGTTAATGTTACCGCTCCAACAGTGACCGGTCCTCTGGGCCCGCAAGGGCCTCAAGGTATAGCTGGGCCTGCAGGTCCTATAGGGCCGCAGGGGATTCAAGGGCTGCAAGGGGTTCCGGGACCGCAAGGCCCACAAGGGCCTGCTGGCGGAATATCATCTTTTGTTTTCCTTTGCAGCTCGGAAGAACAGAACCTCGATCCGGCACCTGCACCCGGTGGGCAGGGAGAAGCTGTCGCATTTGATATTGCTAACTCCGTTGTTATAGGCTCTGCGTTATCCTTTACAGGACCAACGAATATAAACATTCTACAAACAGGTTTTTACAATATTAGCTGGGAGGTATTCCCTACCCCTGGAGACAATGCATTTGCATTATTTTTTGATCCGGATGCCGCCGGGGCGCTGCCTGCAGCAATCGTTCCTTGCAGCAACTATGGCGCAGGCTCGGGAAATCAACCTTACCAAGGTCAAGTTGTCACTCAACTGACAGCCGGAGGAATTCTAACACTGAATCGAAATGATAATATGGGTAATCTAGTTATTCAGAACACAATTGGCGGAGGAACTCCGACGGTTAGCGCCTCTATCGTGATAGAGAAACTAGCCTAGCCAACAGCCGCTTTATATAGATGGGGCTATCCCATAAAATGCAAAATAAGAACCTTCATAACCACTATTAAAGTGGAGTTGAAGGTTCTTTTCTACCTCTATTACATACGAAGTGAGAGTTGAAATTTCCACAAAAAATTACTTCCGAGACAACGCCTGTACTGCTTTCAGATTATCAGGCAACATACAACTTATTTTATTGATCCTTCCAGCGCTGAACCGTTAAATTAACGGTCTGCGCACCGCCAGACGGAGTAAGTGTCCGGTTGGCAATATCCGTTCCATTGGCATTGACTTCGACATTCGCCCAAGTGCCGCGGGTCAGCTTGTACTGGACGGCCGTGCCGGCTGGGAGATTCAGTGTAATGGAATATACACCGTCCGTTCCTTTCGTCAACTGGTATGCTGTATCCGCTGTTGTCCATCCATTAAACGAGCCCGTCAAATATACCGGTCCATTCACTGGAGTCGAGGCGGGTACCGTTACACGGAATGTCACGCTATCCGTTCCCGGAGTACCGGAGGTTTTATTGCCATTCACCAAGCTGAAAACTCCTGTGGCGAACGTATAATTATTCCCTCCATTATTATCCCAGTTGTTATTTCCATCATTGAATGCAGCTGTTAAGCCTGTTGCACTGCCAAGCTCGATCGTAATCATTTTATATCCCGGATAGGTGGAATTTTGCAGCTGCACGCCTGGCACTGTCGTCCATGTGGAAGAATTATCGAGCTTATAATGAATGTAAGCGTTCGTGAACGACGTGTTTTTATAGTAAATCGTCGTCTGATTGCCAGCTAATGTCGTTACCGCAGCAGGCGGCGAGCTTTGGGCTGACTTGTTGCCAACCGCATCATACGCCTTTACCGTATAGTTATACAGGGTCGATGCAGACAGCCCTGTATTCGTAAAGGATAATGACGCAGTAGTACCAACCAGCGTTCCGTCGCGGAACACTTCATACCCCGTAACACCCACATTATCCGTTGATGCTGTCCAGGTCACGGTTGCTGATGAAGCAGACGAAGCCGTCGCCGCTACGTTCTGAGGAACCGATGGAGCTTGATTATCCGGTCCGCCGGACACAATATTGCCCGTAGGCGTATAGGTCCAAGTTCCCGTTCCGAAGAAGTAGTTTTGCTGATTGTTACTGTCCCAGGTTCCGCTTCCGTTATTAAAGCAAGCTTCAAGCTGGCTTGCGCTGCCAAGATTGATCGTAATCTTGTTATACCCCGCTACTTCCGACTGCGGAATAGGAACTCCAGGAGACGTCGTCCAAGTTCCACCTGCAGGACGATAGTGGATGTACGGGGTTGCAAACCCTCTCTTGTAGTAGATCGTCACATTGTTGCCGGCAGGGGTCGTCGCTTCCGCCGGAGGCGCGCTGAATACCGAGCGGTTGCCTGCTGCATCGAAGGCTTTCAGCGTATAAGAGTAGGCCGTGCCAGAGAGAAGTCCGGTATCCGCGTATGACGTAGTTGTGGATTGGCCTGCCAGTACGCCATTGCGATAGATTTCATATCCCGTAACCGCAACATTGTCGGTTGCCGCCGTCCAGGTGAGGTTGATCGCTGATGAGGATACTGCGGTCGCCGCTACATTAGAAGGCGCACCTGGCGCTTGCGTGTCTACCGGAGGTGTCGTCGCAGAAGCCGGCGGCGTACTTAACGGCGAACGGTTGCCTGCCGCATCATAAGCTTTGACCGTATAAGAGTACGCTGTATTAGGCGCCAAACCATTATCCGTGAATGATGTGCCTGTTGATGTACCGGCCAAGGTTCCGTTACGGAATACTTCATAGCCGGTAACTGCGATGTTATCCGTAGAAGCCGTCCACGTCACCTGGATGCTGCTGGAGCTAAGTGCGGCAGCATTTACATTCGCGGGTACAGAGGGTGCTATTGTATCGGTAAGTTCTTTGGCATAAATTTTGGCGGCGTTCGCACCGATGCCGACCGTAATTTGTTTTCCCGTAACTCCGCCGGATTGCACCGTAATGCTATCCGACGTATTCAGCTGATTCACTAATATCGTTCCGACGGTGAGCGAGCTCTCGGCCCGCAGCGGAATGGTCACGTTCTGCGTACCGCTCGAAGCGTTGCTGAATACCGACACGACTTCTTGCCCCGTATTCGCCCCGCTCTCCACACGCCTTGAGAAAGCGTACAAATTTTGAGCCGCCCACATTTCACGCTGCTTGCCCTTGCGGAGCGCTTCGTATTTGCTGCGAATTTGATTCAGCTTGGCGACATGCTGATACGTATTCGTGTTCTCGTCAAAGTAATTTTGAATAACGCTGCCGTTCGAATCCCGCTTCACCATCGACCAGCGATTCCATGTATCCTGAATACTGTCATTGATGAGCTGTCCATGGCCATTGCCCTTGTTCTGCTCCGTACCTTGGAAGACAACCGGCAAGCCGCGTGCAGTAAAGATAAAGGACAGCGCGTTCTGCAGCTTCGGCACACTTCCCCCGGCTTCTGTCAAGAAGCGGTTGCGGTCATGATTGTCGATGAAGGTAACAAGGTGATTCTCATTGCCGTTGTAACGATAATCCTGGGCGAAAGCATCCTTGACATTCGTTTCGAAGGATTGCCCTTGTGCGAAGCTTCTAACGATATTGAAAAATAGCGGGAAATCCAGCATCCCCCATTCTTTATTCGCCCCTACCCAGCGCGAGACAAATTCAGCATTGCCGTCAAAATTCTCCCCGAACGTATTGACGCCAAGATAATTTTGCAGAGCGCCAATATCTGTCGGCTTCATGAGCTTCGCAGCGTCAACCCGGGCACCATCCGCTCCCGTATAATCGAACCAGCCCTTAATGGAATCAAAAATCGCCTGCTTCGCAGCGGGAACGTCAAAATCAATATCGTCGAGTCCCCCCAAATCATGATCCTCCATGTAATCCTGGGCCCATTGCGTATAGTTTCCGTCTGTCAACGTCCAGTTGATGTCACCGTTATGATGATACCAGGACGGGGTGTTGAAGGGAGCTGCAGGCTGCAGGCTCGGGATATCATAGAAGGCTTGCGTGCCAAGCATATAATCCCCCACATGGTTAGGCACAACATCAATGATAACCTTTATTCCGAGCGCATGTGCGGAATCGACCAGTTCCTTGAGCTTTTCCTTCGTTCCGAAATAAGGATTGGCCTTGTTCGGGTCCTTTACGTTATACCCGTGATAAGCTGTATTTCTGCCCGTGCCATTGTTGTCACGGCTCGTCACCTGCGGCTCGGCAACAGGTGAAATCCAGATCGCGGTGTAACCCATATTTTTGATATAGCCTAACTTGTCAATAATTCCTTGCCAGTCCCCGCCCTTCATGTAGCGGAAGTCTTCCTCTGACGTTTCACCGTAGCGAATCGCTGAACCCGTGGCGTTGTTTGTGGAATCCCCATCGTGAAAGCGGTCAACCATAATCTGATAAATGCTGTCGTTCTCATCCACAGTCCCAATACTCGCGGCTTGCAATGTAGTTGGAGCAGCAACAAACAGGATTGCAGTTACAGTTAAAGAAAGAGCAGCCAAGCACAACAAAGACAGCCATTTTTTTAACACAAAAAATCCCTCCATTTTTTTGATAAAAGCGCTTTCAAAAAATATGGTTTCTTGTGCCGCCTCTAAGATGAAGTGGTTCCTTGCGTCGTACAAACGTGCTTCCGCGAAAAGTTGATCAGATTATACAACGTACAACGAATGTTGTATGAATCTATCTTGAAATTAGCATGTATTAAAAAATAATGTCAATGCCTTCCATAAAATTAGAGTCTGTAGTCCTGAATATTTTCGATTATCGCCGTCGAATTATATCGAAATAATAGGTATTCTCATTACCGTTATACCTGCTGCCCTTTTGCAGGTACAATAAAAATGTCTCTGCGAATCCGTTGTGCCGGACTCGCAGAGACATTGTATTTTGACTGGTAATTGCCTATGACTTTGTTACCGCCCCATGTCATCATCGGCTTCTTGCAACCCGCTGTAGGCGATGTTCTCGTGCACATCAGTACTTTGGTCGTCCACCCACGATTGCGGATTGCGAGCCCGAATAATCTCCGCCAACATGTTGATCCGTTGCTGTAATGCCCGGCAAATGGCTTCACATCGGGCTTCATCGACAAAGAGCGAACCGTTAAAGATAGCCCTTACCTCCTCCTCAATGCCTTGCAGCGCGGACAAGTCAAGCCAATCAAAGGACGTAACCAGCTTGATCTGCTCATTGTGATCCTGCTTGAATGGCTTGCAGGTCAATTTGCCGTCCGCTCGAATGAGCGCTTGCGGCTTGGCAAACCATAGCGATGACCCGCTATCGTAAATAGGTGCTGGCCCAATCCACTCCAAGGTTTCCGCACGAACGCTTCACAGGGAGAAAATCAAAAATTCCCAATTATAGCGCCCATACTGGGTGTGCAATCAGCAAAAGAGAGGCGAGGATTGATCCCCCTCTCTTTCCGTTAATCCAATCATGGTTGCATCAAAGGCACCTGTCTGCAGAGGAAACCAAAGCATAAACCGACAGTGATGCCAGCAACCACATAGTCGACCGTCTCGCCTGACACGCAAATTATCTTTAACATAGCCATTAGTATAAATACTTTTTCATATTTTCAAAAATAACAGAATAAGCGTTTGGCCACATATGAAGGCCTTCCACAGTAAACTCTGCTTTCAAATTCCCCTCAGCATCTGTCAAACCTTCATTAACGAGGCTGTGTTATTCCCCCTTATACATTGAAAAAGATGCTTCCAGTCCCACTTTTTAGTTTTTAGTGGTTTTGGAAGCATCCCTTCACATCATTCAGGACTGACTCATTAGTTATTGGACTTTTCGGACAGCCCCTTCGTACTCATAGACTTACTGTATCGTTACTTCATCTACATAAATCTTCGCCTGACCGATTGAACCGGAAGGTGTCGCAACCTGAATTCCAAATGCCTGCATGAAATTTCGCGTTGCGAGGCTGCCAATATCCAGCGTAATGGTCATAAAGCCTTTCTCATCAACCGGAGATGAAGCTGTTCCCGGATCCGAGATCGTCCAGCCCTCCCATGCCTCGCCGCTTTGCGAGAACAAATAGACATTTACGCCTTCCAAAGATGTTTCCTCATCAACCGGTACGACTTTCACTTTGGCCGTAATCGTGGAAGCGCCGGACAAGTCCATTTGTCCCATGCTGCGGATCTGGAACTGTCCCCCGCTGCTAACCAGGCTGAAATCCGCTGTGATTGAATGACTGCCCTCCGCATATACAGCGTCTGTAACTGTAACATCCGTAGCTAAGGCGGTATTATACTGATTATCGCTGTCCCTATTTACGGCAAAGCCCTGAAGTGTCTGATCTTCAAAACTGTAGACCACGGAAGAGAACGGTTCCCCAGCTCCGGAAGGGGTGAGCTTGACGTAATCGATGTTGTAATAGCCCCAGCCGCTATTGATCAGAATCGTATTCGAACCTTGAACCAGACTGACAGGAATCGCTTCTCTCTCTGTGAAAAAGCCTGAAGAGACAAGGTTTAAATCTACTTCGCTGCCACTGTTGATGACCAGTTGGGTTTTCTTGTCGCCATACGGCGAGCTGTATCCTAGCACCAAGTCATAATTCCCTGCCGTTTCAGCATCATAGGCAAGTGTAATGGAGCCGTCGCTTTTGAAGGCTACGTACCCGTCCCCGGAATATCCGCCGATCGAAGTCTCAACCGCTGTTGTTCCGGTTAAGGTCCCGCTTTCGGCCTCAATCATGTTGTTCGGATTTGTCCCGGTAACGGCAACGGCCTTGACATATTCAATCCCGTAATAACCCCAGCCTTTGGCAACACTTATAACATTTGCGCCAGCCTCAAGCTGCTGCTTGCCCAGTGAGTACTCGGCCACTTTGCCTTGGGTATCCGGGATCGTAATTTCCGAGTACACACCTCCATTTATACTTACAGATGTGCGCTTCGAACCGAATGGAATATAGTAGCCAAAGCTCAGTTCATACTCACCGCTGCTCGGAACATTCAGTGTGAAATCGGCCGTTCCGTCTTCTCCGTCAAACCAGATGTATCCATCTCCGGCATATTCGGTGTCAGGGCTGACAGGAGCCTTCTTGAGACTTGCTCCGGCACCCGTCAAGGCGGCGTCCTGGGCATATGCCATAATGCTGTCCATCTGCCCCTCACCATCTACGAACGTTGATCCTACTTCTGTGAAATACTCATTCGGCATAACAAGAGTAGCTGTGGAGGAAAGAGGGTCCGCAATCGCCTGGATATCCCCGATCCATTTGTCGAACGTCTTGCCTGCCTTGGCAGGTGCCTTGATGGTTAGCTCTTCGCCAGGCGTATGAAAACCGGATCCACTTCCGCCAAATACGGACAAATACGACACCTTGTCGGTTCTGAAAGGAGTGGCGGGCAAACCATCTTTATTATATAGATTTCCTATTGGCGAGTCATTCCAGTTGTATTTCACCATAATGGGGTCACTGACCTGCTCCGAAGAAACGACAACCGTGTCACCAACGATTTGTGCATCCGCCCAGTAATAGACGCCATCTGCACCTGCAATCGCGAACCCTTTAAGCCCGTTCAAATCTTCTGTTACCGGTACCAAATCCACCTTGACTCCTGCCATTAATCCCGATCCTGCATGATCAAAGGAAAGAATCAGTTGATCTCCTGATTTCTCCATAGACCGATAGATAGGCCCGGAGTATTCTATCGGTTTATTATAGAATTTGCCCAGCACACTAATCGCGGCGCGTTCACCAACATCTTGTTTGTTGGTTGGATGAATGTCTCCCGGCGTACCTACATCTGTCGTTATAACCAGACTCGTATGCGGATCGTTCAGCACAGTCTGAAGCTGCGCATCTCGAACAACCGGCAGACCGGGATTGCTATCGGATTGTGCAGGATTGTCAACGCTTTGAAGTGTACCGAATGCCGCAATCTGAACAATTGTAAACGGTAATTGATCATCACCAAATGTTTGCCGCCAATCCTTGATTAACGTAGGAAGCGCTTTGTAATAACGAAACTCGCCCCAATTGCTTTCGCCTTGATACCATAGTACGCCCTTCAACTTATAAGGGGCTAGTGGTGCAATCATCCCGTTATAAAGCGCTGTTGGAGATGTTGCTGTTTCTACGTTCGCCGCTCCGCTCTTAATATCCAGAGCAGCCTGAGCCAAAGAAGGCATGGACTCAAGCGTTTCATAGCTGGTCCAGTTCTCGATCTTCGTTCCGCCTACCGCAGAGAAAATAATTCCGACTGGAACACCTGTTTCCTCTGTCAGCTTCTTCGCGAAAAAATAACCTACTGCTGTAAGCTCAGGCACCGTATTCGGCGAAGCCACTTGCCATTGCTTCTGGCTTCTGATCATCGGAACCGGGTACCGGCTGGTCAACTGCGGAACGGTAAAGAACCGGATGTTCGGGTTATTCGCATTGCTGATTTCCGTTGCCGCGTTGGTAACCTGGGACACCGGAAATGCCATATTTGATTGACCGGATGCCAGATACACATCACCGAATAGAACATCCGTGAGCGTAATCGTCTCCGCTGCGCCCGTCACGATTATCGTATGAGGGTCGCCTGTTTGATTGACCCCTATCGACACTTTCCAATTTCCGTTAGAATCGGCCGTTCCCGTAAAAGCGGCCTCATCGAGCTTGACGCTTATCGCAGTTCCGGGCTCCGCCCAGCCCCAGATCGCCACTTCCTTGTCTCGCTGCAAAACCATGTTGCTGCTGAACATCGGATTGACGAGCGGCTTCCCGATATATTCAGGCAGCGCGGTATATTTCAGAATCGCGCTTACAGCATCGAATTCCGCTGTGGAGCCGATTTGACGCACATATGCTTTCCATTCATATTCTCCTGCTTCAGGGGCTGTCCATACATAGGAATGGGTTTTACTGTAGTTGTTCAAATACTCCCATTCGCCGCCTGCCTTTCTTGCCAGGAACCGGTATTCAGCCGAATTGTCAGCGAACGCATAAAGCGTTGCCGGAATATCAACTGCTCCCGAAGCTCCTCCTGCCGACTTCAAATTCACGGAGGTCACTGGCCCGTCTCCGCCGGTCAGTTGAATATAGTCGATATCCATCCAGCCCCAACTGGTCGCAATTCCGACCGTATTGGCGCCCGCTTTAAAATCATATTGTCCCAATACGGCATCCTTCCAGACGCCCGCTTCCGTAAAGTTATAATTAGCAATGGTCGTACCGTTCAGGCTGACTGTATTCACTTTGCTTCCGCCTATCGTTTTGTAGCGGATGACAACCATATACGTTCCGGCGTGCTCCAGATCGACCGGAATCTGCAGGGTGTCCCCTGAACTCTTGAAGCCTGTTACATAGCCTGTACCGGAAAAGCCGCCGCCCTCTGTGGACACGGTTGCTCCTCCGCTTAACGTGCCGCTCTCCGCTTCATATTTGACGGTATTCGGATTCTCGGGAACGACGCCGTCACGCGAAATTCGCACCTCATCGAGATAAGCCGCGGCATTGCCCGATCCGCTAAAGCTCTCGAACTTCACGCCTATCGCCTGCACCTGGCTTAAATCGGAAATTCCCGCAAGGGGCAGGGACAAGGTCGTAAACGCAGTTGAGTTCACATCATACAACCCGCTGTCCGTCCAGGTCCAGTTGGAACCCGTCTTGATGTACAGGCGAGCCTTCGCCGTTCCATTGGAAAGCTTCACCTTCGCGCTTAGCGTATCAACGGCGCTCAAATCCAAAGAAACATACTTCGTCAGCTCGAAATCCGCTCCAGCAAGGGAGAAGGCCGCGCGCAGCGCCTGGGCTCCTTCGGCTGAAGCCTCGGAAGTTACAGTCGAAGGCTCTGCGCCGGCATTATTCGTCTCGACGGCCCACCCCTCTGTATCCGTTTCAAATCCGTACAGAAGCTGAGGCTCGGCAGCCGTACCGCCGGAGCCGCTGCCTGGAACTCCGCCCGTTCCGTCATTGAACGCCTGGATGTCATCGAAATACAAGGTACCGGTTGTGCCTTCCGCCGCTGCATCCTTGTTCACATAGATGGAGAACGTCTGGATATCCTTCAGGTACTGCTTCGTAATCACTTGACCCGCATTGCCGGTATCCCAAGGAGCAGGCTTGAACTCACTGAATGGAATCGCAATCTCGCCTGCCGTCTTTCCGGCCAAGGACGGATAGGCTTCGAAGGAAATGCCGCTCATCTTGATTTGGATAACCAGCTTCTGGTTGCTGCCGTCCGGCTCATACCAGAATTTCAGCTGATTGGCTTCGGACCAGTCGGCATTGTCCATATTCTTCGATTGTCCGGTATATCCCTGAACACCCACGTTGTACGCGAACTTCAGACCATACTGGCCGCTGTTCCTATGTTCCGCATCAAGAGAGATTGTGCTCAAATCCCCTCCTGGACTATATGCATTGTCAAGCAGTTCATTGTTGCCGCTGTAATTATCGAACGTATCTACTACCAAGGTATTCGAATTGGGCAGTGTATCATTGACATATACTTGAATCGTTTGGTTAATGACGCTTCCATCCTTCGCATACGACTTGACCGTAATGGTCGTGCTCAGACCGGAAAGCGCGGCTCCCGGCGTCCAGGATGCTGTGTAATAGAAGCCACTGCTGTCGGCCGTCATCGGGCGTTCAACAGTATCGCTGCCGATCAGATAGACTACTTTCTCAGTATTCTGATGCAACACGCGAGCCCGAATAAGAGAAGCGCTTGCAGTCAGAATGGTTTCATTATTGATTGGCGTCGCGATATGCAGATAGGGTTTCTCATCGGCCGCCTTCACATCTTTCGCGTAACTGCCGGCTGCCTTTACTTTATTGATGAAGGAAGTATAAGGGTCATCGTAGTACTTTACAAAATCCGGCAGCAGTTCATGATCCCCAAGTCCGTTTAACCCATTCTTGTAGGGAACGAAGAAATTATCTGTGCCAAAATTGGCCCAGGTCAGCATATAAGCCATCTTCTTGGCATCCGGATCGGATTTTAGAGCATCCAGCAGTTTGTTAAAAAAGTGAAGATCATTGGTTCCGGACGGCCGCAGATTGGAGTAGCCGAATTCCGTCATGGCCGCTACCTTGCCTTTGGAATCAGCCAGCCTGGAGACCAGCTTGGCATCCTGTACAGAGCCGATGAACCAGCCTTCCGCATTACCGTTGTAGTAATTGTCAAAGCCCAGAATATCCACATATTCATCTCCCGGGTAAGTCTCGAGATAGGTGGCTTCTGAATTGTTGAACGAACTGTTCGGCGAGAAGGCATACAGGAAATTGCGGACATCCTTGACATCCCGCAGATACTCTACGGTGTACCGGTACAGCTCAATGTACTGCTCCTTGGTTCTGTAAGGGGCTCCCCACCAGAACCAGCCTCCGTTCTGCTCGTGGAACGGACGGAAGATGACGGGAATCGGTTTACCTTTATCATCCTTCAGGTTATTCGCAAAGTCCGCAATCATATCCAGGAACTGATTGTACGCCTCATGCTTGTCCCCGCCTGGAAGGATGTGGGACACAACTTTTCCCTTGGTGTCATTGAAGCTGCCTCCTGTGACGAAATTCGGCATATGGGCGCTTAGGGTTAGTACTCCGCCTTCGTCATATGCCTTCTTCATCACAGCGATCAGATTATCCCGATTCTGCTGCTTGGCGTTCAGACCTACGCCCGGCTTCTCTTTCCCCTCCAGACTCAGCGTGTCCCAGCCGAATAATCCCGGTAGTTCGCCGACCGCATTCAACACATCGGATTGCGTGCCGTCCTTGGCTGTGATGGAGAATCCCTCTGTTGTAGCATGCTGATGACCAAACAATACCTGTTTTCCCCGGACTTCATTCAGGTATTGAAACAACGATCTGGTTTCCGCCGTAGCATTCCTGTCTACCAGATCAATCGTTTTTTCGGCTGGATTGTCTGGATTATCTGAGTTGCCTGGGTTGCCTG
Organism: Paenibacillus oenotherae; assembly: GCF_019443105.1. Lineage (GTDB taxonomy): Bacteria > Bacillota > Bacilli > Paenibacillales > Paenibacillaceae > Paenibacillus_Z > Paenibacillus_Z oenotherae. The sequence continues at coordinate 82,679 of NZ_JAHZIJ010000018.1, read as the reverse complement.
AGTTGCCTGGATTTCCTGGGTTGCCTGGGTTGCCAGAACCGCCAGAACCACTTGATCCGCTTGTTCCGTTCCCTGTCGTACCCACAACCTCTAACTTATCTTGTTTAAGAACATAACTCGTATTTTGGGTGAGCAATTGTCCGTTAACCGTCACACCATCAGCTAACACGGTAATTTCAGAGATCGTATCTGCTCCCTGAATGTTCGTCCCAGCTCCGCCGTTGTTAATCGTCAAATGATTCACTGCGGAGCCGCCATTGAATACTAGAATCGCAGGAGAATTCACTGTAATATTCTCAACGTGCGACTTCTTAGACAATACGATACGAATTTTGCCTTCAGGACGCTGAACCACAAGCTCTCCTAAAGTAGTCTGATTCACATGAATAGAGTTCTCGCCACCGCCAGCTACGTATGTCGCGCCCTTGATGTGCGAATTCTCCAGCGTTGCGTCACCGTCTCCTATCCCGGCAGACAGATACAGATTGCCTGAAATATCTGAATCCTTCAGCGTTACTCCATTTGTACTGATAACGGCATGATTACTGATCTTTCCACCATTATAAACACCTTCAGAGGCGTACAACTCGGAAACTAAGGTGTCAAATACCTTAACCACCTCTGCTCTGGAAATGGATTTAGCCGGCTTAAACGATCCGTCGGGATAACCTTTCACAATACCGCTTAGAGCAGCAATGGCTTCACGTGCGTATGGACGAATGGCATTATAATCAGAAAAAGTTTGGGATGCCCCGTCTCCCTGGGACTTCAAATAAAACGCTTTCATAATTAGCGTTACTGCATCCTGTCTGGACACAGATGTAGTTGCCTTGGCCAGATTGCCGGGGTACCCTTCGTAGTATCCGGCTTCTTTGGCTATTGACAGCGCGTTGCTGTACCAGGCATCTTGGGGTACATCGGCAAATGATTGCCCGGCAACCCGGGTATACCCAAAGATTCGATTGATCATCGTTGCGAGTTCTGCTCTTGTTACCTGCTGATTTGGACGAAAAGAACCATCTTCGTACCCTTTCACCATCCCAAGATGAGTCCACTTGTCGATGCTGGACTGGGCCCAATGCTGAGATTGCGCAGTCTGGTTAACAGAAACCGCAGAAGAAGCTCCCGTCAAGGAATCGGCACTCACGATACCTTGTAAGATTGTTGAGAACACCAATATCATGATCAGAAAAAAAATCGTACCCTTTTTTACCGATTTCATTTTATCCCTCCAGAAATAAGAATGTAGTCTTACTGTTACTATTACTGATGAATAATAATAACTGCTTGAACAGCACCTCCCTTAAAGTGAAACCAGGTTCAGGATAAATCTTATGGATTGGATTTAGCGGCTTTGCCCAGTTGCTTGTCCGTTATTGCCGGTGTTAGCTCCCGTAATAGTAGCCTCATTCTTATTCATTTTGTTTTCTCACTTTCTAATCCCTTTCATTATTAAGTTATCGATAAATTACAAAACCATACTATACTGAATGCGCTTACATGTCAATATTTCATTAATGATTTTTATTTTATTAACTTTCTTATTCATTAATTATTACTTTATATTTAAGTTATTGTTAACTTGTTCACTTGTTAAGTATTCCAGAAAGAAGTAAATCAGAATGGTAATCAGTAAATGAAAGCAGCTTTCGCTTCCACTCGGCAAGCTGGCCTTATTCCGTTACCGTCATAAATCATCGGCAATATTCATAAAAAAATAACCCCTCGAATTATTTCGAAGAGTTTGTTTGTAATTTTGCGCATTTTATTTGTTACTTTTACATTGGGGGAACACAACTGAGTTGAGCTTGCGAAAACCGGTACATCAGTCACCGTTTCATTTCGATAAAATTTTCGAATTTTCGTGTCTCGTCATTCAAATTTATGGCTTAAAATAACAAAAAACCTTCAGAATATCTGAAGGCCATCGTTTTAAGTATGATGCGGTCGAGAGGACTCGAACCTCCACGTCATTGCTGACACTAGAACCTGAATCTAGCGCGTCTGCCAATTCCGCCACGACCGCAAAATGTAAGGGTTGGATTCGCAATCAGTAGTACCATCGCTGAATCACGTTTATTATCTTATCACCGGGGCATGGCTAAGTCAAGGAGTGGCGCCGAAGTTCTAATTTTCAAACAATAAGACCATTAAAAGAGCCTCTTCAGCGCAGTCCCGATTGTTCATCAAGCAGCGCCAACAGAGGCTGTATTATTGTTATTCGAACAGATCTCCCAATACGTCGAACATCGTTTTCTTCTTCTTATAAGGATGACCATATTTGTTGTAATGAATTTCATGGCTATGCTTGGAATGACTGCCATAGCCCTGCTGCTGGCTTCCGTACTGTCCATTAGGCGGCGGTACTTGACCGTACCCGCCTTGCGGAGGTGGAACCTGCCCATAGCCTTGCCCTTGGGCTGGCTGTGAATTGCCGTACACACCCGGCTGACCCGGCTGGAACGGAGGATTGACATAGCCGCCGGAGGAGCCTTGCTGTCCATAGCCCTGCCCCTGTATTGGCGCTTGTCCCGGATTCGGCATGCCGCCCTGAGGAGCCGGAGCCCCGTTCACGCGCTGATTGAGCTGGTCATAATCACTCTGCAGCTCACGGATTCCCTGCAGGAGCTTGTCCAGCTCGCCGCGATCAAGCCAAACCCCCTTGCAATCCGGGCAAACATCGATCATAACACCATTCTTCTCCACTTCTCTCATTCGTACGCTTTCACATATCGGACATTTCATTACGAGGGCCTCCATTCAATGGCAGCGCTGCTGCGCCAAATGATATTTTGCACAATTATTTGTACGGTGTCAGCCGAGCTATTGTTTCAATTATGTATCGGACAGATCCTTATCCAGCACATTGCTTCTTGGCTGGGATGCCGGTTCGAACAAGTAGCCTCGGCTAACCTTGACGACCCTGCGGTTCGCTTTGCGAATGACTACACTCTCTGCATCCCACGCTACGACAATCCCGATGATATCATTGGACTCGAGCGCATCCCGCACGACTCTTACCTGGCTCCCGGCTACACGGAATTCGTCCAGCTGCCCTTCCGTTATCATGTTCAACCGCCTCTTTCCATACACAAAGTTCAGCCTGCATATACAAAGGACCTCAATGCAGATGCAGCATTCATTGAGGTCCTAACCGGCACATATTCAGCTGTTAGCTTACTTGCTCCTTGGAATCAGTGGTCTCATACCATTCATCCAACACACGGGATGACATCACACGGCTCGTAATGTACTCTGCCTGCTTGGTTGAGAAATGCTCCTGCCAGCCAATCTCCAGCTCGTTGCAGAGCTTGACAATCGTCAGCAATTCAGACCAGGCGACATACCGTTTATACCAGAAAAATTGCGGATGCTCGATCATATACGGATACAAGTCATCGAACTCGGTATGCTTACAATCGAGCGCACGCTCGAAGTGAATTTTGGCATCGGACAGTTTCGTTTGCAGAAAATCTGTAGAAGAAAGTTTCCCCATCTTAATGTGCCTCCCCTCGGTCACTTACAAACATTATAAGACAAATTTTGAATGTCGAAAAGGTGCTGATTCTGGAATAAGATGTAGAATTTTATTCGAACGTAATGTTGCCGCCTTCCAAGGAAGAAATTTTTACAAGCGATTCCACGATAATGCCCTGCTCGCGAATCGTTCTGGCGCCTGCCTGGAATGATTTCTCAACTACTATGCCAAGGCCTGCCAACTTTGCCCCCGAGCGTTCGATAATTTTAATAAGTCCTCGTGCTGCATCACCGTTGGCAATAATATCATCGATGAACAGCACCTTGTCCTCTGGCGTCAGGAACTGGCGGGAAACCATAATATCCGTAACAATTCCCTTCGTAAAGGATGGCACGCGCTCGCAAAGCGCATCCGGATCAGCGATCAACGTTTTTTTGCGGCGGGCGAATACAAGCGGCACACCAAGTGCAAGTGCAGTTGTAAATGCTGCCGGAATGCCGGATGATTCCACCGTAATGACCTTGGTAATCTCATGCTCGGCGAACCTGCGGGCGAATTCATTGCCCATCTCCATCATAAGCTTGGGATCAACCTGATGATTAATAAGTGCGTCGAGTTTCAACACATCATTGTTAATGACGGAAGCATCCCGCAATATGCGTTCTTTTAACAATTCCACCCTATTTCCTCCAAACGAAAAGCTTTTTCCGTTAACGTACCATAAGGTAGTGCCGGTTCGCAACCTAAGACTTATTAATACAATAAATTCCAAGCGAAACGTTTGCAACTTTTTTCCATGGGCTGCGTCTAATTAAGTAATGGTTACGCAAAAGTCACAGCAATGCCAACTAGCAGGAGGTGTCATGACCGAATGAAACAAGCAACTGCAAGTATAGCGGCTCGTTCAGCCGCAATCGCCCTATTTACGATCATCATCGCAGGCTGTCAGACGGAAACCGACTTAACTGTTCAGGCAGGCAATTCAGGAGTTAGCCAATCAGGCGTCGCCAAGACGACCGACAGTCCACAAAAAATTTATAATAACAATCCGGATGCCAACCATACGAATCCGGTCGTTAATACAATTGTAGAGGACGGTATATCCGACGCGCCTACTGCCCGGACGGAGTCATCCGCAGCCAAGAATAATCCCCCAGCTGTGAAGACCGAGAAGACCGAGAACAAATGGGATTCCAGCAAGCCGCAGCTTCACGGGATTGGAATAGGCGATCAGCTGGCAGCAGCGGAACGCAAGCTCGGCAAGCCCATCGACAAGTACTCCTTCGAGGATGAGAGCGAGACATTGACTGTTCATGAATATAAAGGCTTCTCCGTCGGGTACGGCAAAGACAAAGTCGTGCGGTTCATCGAAGTATTCGATAGCGAGACCGTCACTGACTTGAACGGGCTTCGTATCGGCGATGATGAGAGTGCGGCTATCAAGGCGCTTGGCAAGCCGGATACACATACGACAACCGTTCTGTCCTACAAGGCGGCTGGAGCGCTGCTCAAGCTGGACATGGATCCTGAGCGCAATGAGATTATTTCCATCAAGCTTTTCTCCCAGACCGCCCCGGCATAAGACAGACAGCTTGTCTACTATTATGGGTATGCGCACAGGAACCTCCTATTCCACTGTCCTGCAGTGAGATTGGAGGTTTATTTGTTGTCATGCCTGTCCTCCATCGGACATACCTTCTATAAGAGGCAAGTCCGAAAGGCAGGTCAATTCCGATGAAAAGATTCGTTAAAGTGCTGCAGATCGCATCTACGTATATGGGTACGATTGTTGGCGCTGGTTTCGCGACCGGCCAAGAGATTTTGCAATTTTTCACCCGTTTTGGCTATTTGGGCGCTCTGACCATCCTTCTGGCAACGGCATTGTTTATTTGGCTTGGCTCCAAGATGATGCTCATCGCATGCGACATATCAGCCAGATCGTATGAGGATGTGAACAAAGCGCTGTTCGGCCCGCGCAATGGGCGATGGGTCAGCCATTTTATGCTGATCGTCCTGTTCGGCGTCAACGCGGTTATGCTTGCTGGCGCTGGCTCGATTTTTTCCGAGCATTGGAATATGTCCTATCAGCTTGGACTGATCATTACGATTATCGCCTGCTTCTTCCTTGTCCGCAAAGGAATGGGCGCAATTCTGGCCGTCAATTCAATCGTCGTTCCGATCATGCTGTTATTCACCATCGTTATTATTATCGATACTGTCAGAACGCCTGGCGCGAACAGATGGATGATGCTCGAAAGCGATTATTCGCTGTTTGCCATATGGGCTTCGCCATTCCTGTATGCGGCATTCAACCTGTCGATGTCACAAGCCGTACTCGTCCCGCTCGGCGCCCAGATCGGCGACCGCAAGACGATCATCTGGGGCTCATGGGTTGGCGGCATCGGCATCGGCTTCATGCTGCTTGCCAGCCATATTGCCTTGTCCGTCTACATGCCCGGCATTCAGCAATTCGCCATTCCGATGGGCGGCATCGCCCGCGAAGTCGGCTACGGCGTACAGATTTTTTATGTATTTCTTATTTTTTCGGAAATTTTCACTACGCTGATTGCTGATGTATACGGGCTTTCCCTGCAGCTGGAGGAACGATTCTCCCTGTCGCGCACATCGCTCACGATTATTGTGCTGCTGCTCTGCTACTTCGCCAGCCAAATCGGCTTTGGCCCGCTGCTGTCCACCCTTTATCCGCTGTTCGGCATTATTAGCCTTGGCTGGCTCATTCTGCTTATCCGGCATAAGCCGCCTCTGGGACGGTGAATGGCCCGCATATTCAGTCCAGACTGCAAAGACCCGCGCCCGGAAGTTTCTCCAGCAATAAATCACGTATATGCTCATGACAGGTAAGCAGCACAAGCTGGCGCCGCTGGGCAAGTTCGGCAAGCACCTCCATCACCGCTTCCAGGCGCGGCCGGTCGAAATTCACGAAGAGATCATCCAGAATCATCGGCAAATTAGCAGAAGCTGCCGCTTCGTCCGCCAAGGCGAAGCGCATAGCCAGATAGAGCTGTTCAGCAGCTCCTCTGCTAAGAAACTTGCTGTCCACAGTCGCTCCATGGGCCAGCTCAAGCCTTATCATCCCCTCGCCCTCTGGAACCGCAATCCGTATATATTTGCCCCCGGACATGATTGCCATGAATCGCGAAGCTTCACGAAGCACTGCGGGCTGCCGCTGCTCTTCCATTATCCGCTTCGTCCGGCGTATCATCGTCATGCTGTAAGACAGCACCGCGTAGCGTGATATAAGCTGCTCCAGCGCCGCTGATGTTTGCTCCCGTTCGGCAACGAGCCGCTGGCGGTCACTCTGCTGCAGCATCGCTTCCAGCGCTTGCCGCTGGCGGCCGATCGTTTCGATCCAGCCCGTCCTGGTTTCCTCCGCCTGCATCAAATGCTGCCGCGCTTCCTCCCGCATCTGCTCCAAACCCGCATAGTCAATCTCCCCATACCATGCCTCCAGCTGGATGCGCTGCTGCTCCGTCATTCCAGCGGTTAATTCGGCATCAAGCCTGTAGCATTCCGTTTGGATCGCATGCAGCCGCTCGGATTCCGCTATTGCATCCAGCCAGCCCGATTCATCACTGACCCCGGCTTGCCCGAACCACTCCAGACGCTGCTGCTCCAATCGGATCCAGGCCGCATTCAATTCGTCAATGCGCATCGCATGCTCATCGATGCGTGCTTGCAGCTCATTGCCTCGCTGCCTTGCTTCCGCGCTTTTGCGGGCTTCGGCTTGCAGCAGACGAAGCGATACCGCTTCGTCAGGGCCCGCCGCGCCTGAGACGTACGCGAACGCTGCGCACAGCTTGCCTGCGGCCGCTTCGAAGACTGCCAGCTGGGACGCAATCGCAGCCAGCTTGTCCGCGATCCGGTCACGCGCCTGCAGACGCTGCATGCCCTGCTCCGCCAGGTCGAACGTCTCCAGCGCCGCTTCTGGAGAGAGGGTTGCCGGCAGCAAGCGCGCATTCAACCAATCGCGCCACCGCGCCGCAGCTGTCTCGGCGCTGGCCGCGGCAGCAGCAGCGGCGGCAAGCGCCGCTTCCTGCTGCGCACGCAGCCTTGACAGCGTGCGCGATTGCTCTTGGCGCCGCTCGGCGACACGCTCGGTGGCGTGCAGCGCGTCCAGCCGCGCATCGATTGCTGCGCTCAGCTGCTCCCGCGAAGCGGCTGGGGCACTGGAATGCGCCTGTCGGGCGCTTTCCGGTGCGGCAGTGCGATGCAAGCGGCCGGGCTCATCGGCCGCTATGGCGTGCTCCTGCGCCGCCCGCCGGAGGGCAGCGGCTGCGGCTGGAGCTTGCTCGCTCGCGGCGGGGAGGGCAGCAGCCTCCCTTGCTGCTGCCGCTTCTCGCGCGTGGACGCGAGCGGGATCGTTGTGCGGCGCCGTTGCCGCGCCGCTGCCTTGTTGGGCGGCGGCAGCTGTGCGGCCGCCCACGGCTTGAGGCAGCGGCCCGGCATTCGCCGCTGCCCCGGCACTTGCCAGCAGCGCGGCAAGCGCAGCCTCCGGCTCGCGCACGAGCGCGCCGAGCGCAGCCGCAACGCGGCGCTCTGCGGCGGCTAGCCGCGCTTTTGCAGCGGCGGCATGCCCCGCCGCCGCTGCTGCGCCTGTGGCGCCGCTGGCTCCGCGCCGCGGCGCATGGGCGCGTCGGCGGCCGCGTGCAGCGCCGCTCGGCCGCGCAGGGCGCGCTGCACGCGCACGCAGCAGCGCAGCTGCCGCCAGCGCGAGCGCGGCAGTGCCTGCGGCGGCTGCTGCGGCCCCCCAGCCGCCTGCCAGAAGCCCAGCGGCCGCCGCCGCAAGTGCTACGGCGGCCGCCCACAGCACCGCTCCGCTTCGTCCCTCCAGGACGTCTTCTTCGCTCTCGCCGAACCCCTCATGCTGGGAGCGCACCTGCTCCAGCTCCCATTCCCGCCATGCGTCCTCGAATGCGCGAGCCGCATGGCGCAGCTCATTCGCCGTTGCAGGCAGCAGCACGATCCCTATTCTCTCGTCTGCCCCTTTCTCGCCGATAATTGAAGACACCGAGCCTTCATAGGCGGCGAGCTGTAGCCTTGTCTCCTGAATCCCGTCCTCCAATGCGCGCAGTTCGGCTGCAATCCGCTCCTGTTCTCTGCTGGCATCCCCAAGCGAAGATCGGGCTTGGCGTATCGCCTCCCGTTCCGCTACAGTGACATTCAGAGCGCCTAACTCGGCTTCCCCCCAATTCGGGGCGATCCGGGAAAGCAGCCTGCCTAGCGACTCGCGCTGCTCCCTAAGCTCAGCCTCCAGATCCCGCTTCTGGAATCGGAGCGCCTGTATATTCTCGGCAGATAACAGCAGCGCTTCAATTTCCGCAGCCGCAGCGAGCAATCCTTCATCGAGCGCCAATGAAGCAAGTGCTTGCTCGTCCCGCGCCAAAAGCAGCCTGAACCGTTCCCGTTCTTCCAGCAGCCGATCCCGCTCCGCAGCATGGGCTTCCCAGCGGCTGCGGGCATCTTGTGAGACATGCCCCTTTAACCGCAAATCGGCTTTCTCACGCAGCAAAGCCGCACGCTCCACCCACAATGGCCGAAGCTCGCAAGCCCGTGCCAGCAGCGAATAGCGCTCGCGAAGCGCGGGCAGCTCCTCCTCTGTCACTCTCAAGCTTGTCTCGGCCTGAAGCAGCGCATCCGTCCGTTCATTGTACCCGGATATGCCGTCCTCCAATTGACGGAGTGCGGCCTCCGTCTGCTCCAATGCTTTGATCAGCTTGTTCATCTGCTGATTGACCCCTCTGGGCCGGAACAGCTCGTCCATCTGACCACCGAGAAGCTTCTCCGTTCTGGCAATCGCTCCGCCACCGCTCCATCCGGCATGATAAAGCTGTTTGCCCAGCTCATCGCCCTCCAGCATTCCGATCGCCTGAAGCTCTGTCAACGTAATGGCAAACAGTTCGCGGAATACCCGTTCATTGACACCGCCCAGGTAAAGCCGTTCCCACACTGCCTGCGTCAGCACCTCACTCGATATTCCGCCTAGCCTGCCTGCTCCAAGCGGGTCTCCTGCAAGCCTCCCGCTTGCATCTCCGTTCCGATCATCACCAGCAGTGCCGCCAACAGCCCTTATCGTCACCTTGCCAGCAGCGCTGGCATAGCGTTCTACGACATATTCAATGCCGGAATCATCACGAAAAAACAACCGTCCGCCGTGGCGGCCGCCTGCTGCAGGCTCCAGTCGATCCACCGGATTCGCCCTTGAAGCGAAGCCGTACAGCATCGTTCGAATAAAGGCTTGGGTTGTGCTTTTGCCTGCTTCGTTCGGTCCATATATAACTGTAACCGGAGCGTCCAGATCCAACCGCGTATCATACAGCTTGCCGAAGCCGTCCGCATGCAGCCCGATCCATCTCATATTAACCCTCCCCTCTCGTTGAAGGCTCGCGCAGCACCGTCATTTCCTTGTCATCCTCCGTTAACAGAGCGGCGGCTAATTCACGCGCTTGTAACAGCCACTTGCTCGTGTCGACGTCCATACGCTCGCGGATATGCTTGCGCAATCGCGGATTGGCCAGCAGCGGCGCCAAAGCCTCCTCCTCCAGACTCAACCGCTCCTCCCCATCACCCTCAAGCGCCATGCTTAAACGCAGCAGCTCTCCGGCGAAGCTATCCTCGCGGGCCAGCGCGTCAATATCAAGCTCGGCGCCAGTCTCGGCATCAATCGTATGAATCCAGCACCAGGGTCGCTCCTGCTCTTCTTGCGTGCCAAGCGCCGTCTCCTGTCCTCTTCCCGCAGCTCCATAAATGCCGTCGTCACGAGTCTCCCCTAAAGGCTCGTTATCGTTCAGCCTCTCTCGCAACCCTTCCCGCAGCTGTCCCAGAAAGGCAGCGTCAACAAGCCTCTTATGCATGACTCCCCGTCCGACCAGCTTAATGCTGAGCATGACCGGACGGCCTCCGCTTCTTGCCCTCATGAGCACAGCCGCTTCCCGTTCGATCGCATCGAGCAAGGCTTGCTCTGTAAGAAATCCTGCAATAGAAACCTCCATCTCCTCCCAGCGGATCGTATCAAGCGCCGCGAAGGTTAGCGTAGTTTCCCTTGTATCGGATACATCGACGATATAGCAGCCCTTCGCTCCACGCTCGCGGGAATGCCTGCCCTGCGTATTGCCTGCATAGACAATATGCGGATAAGTATGGAGCACTCTGCGGTTATGTACATGCCCGAGCGCCCAGTATTGGAACCCGGCTCCCGCAAGCTGTGCCAGCGAGCAAGGCGCATAGGGATCATGAGCGCCGTCTCCATCCACATTGCCGTGCAGCATTGCGATATGATAGGGCCCGTCCGATCTCGGCTTGTAACGGGAAGCCAGGTTCTCCGTTACCGCCCTCGCACCATAGGATATGCCGTATATGTATGCAGCCACTTCCCCATTCTTCCCGTAAGCGGGCACGCATTCGACATCCTGTGAGCCAAAGATCTTCACAGAATCCGGCCATGCCAGTTTCGCTCTCGCTCCTGCAAGATGATCATGATTCCCATGAATGACAAACAGCTGCACACCAGCGGCATGCAGCTTCCTCCATTCCCGTTGAAGCGCCAGCTGCGCACGCAGCGAACGATCAGCGGAATCATATAAATCACCGGCTATAATAACAAAATCCGCCTTGCTGGCAATCGCCGTCTCCGTCAATCGGCGAACCGCCGCAAACGTTGAAGACATCAGTGCGTCACGAACATGCGGCGGAGCCTCCGATAGGCCCCGAAACGGACTGTCTACATGCAGGTCAGCCGCATGAATGAAGCGAAATCCAGCTCCCATGTCGTATTCCTCCTGTTATTAAGCCGCCGCATTACGCCTTAACCTCCGTGTATACCTGCTTCAGCTGAGAGATAACGCGGCTCAGCGAGTATACCTTCTTCGCCTTGTTCCATGCCGCTCTCGCCAAATTGTAGCGATAGGTTGGATCTGTTACAACGGTCTCCAGCGCGTCGCACAGCGCAGCCGGATTCTCCGGCGGCACCAGCAGCCCATTTACACCGTTGTCAATCTGCTCCGATATCCCCCCGACATCGGTGCCAACAAGCGCAAGCCAGCACAGCGCCGCTTCCGCGAACACCGAACCGAATGCCTCCGCTCTGGAAGGCAGCACGAAGATATCAAAGAAGGGCATGAATTCTTCCGGATGCAGCATATACCCGTAAAAAATGATGTCATCATACAGATCCAGCGAGACTGCAAGCTGCTCCAGCTCTGTGCGGATCGGCCCGTCTCCAATGATATGGAGGACGAACGCATGCCCGCGGCGCTTAAGCTCGGCACATGCATGCAGCAGCACATCAAGCCCCTTGGCAGGCACGAGACGGCAAACCGTAATTAGCTGAATCACTTCATTCTCGTGGGAAATCGGCTTGAACCGCTTCTCGTCGAAGCCGTTCGGTATTACCGTAACCGCTTGAGGCTGCTCCATATAAGGGGTCAAATAATGCCGGAATGACTCCGATACCGTCAAGATACGGTCACATGCCTCTTCCATCTCTCTATAGAGCGAGGTTAGAAAACGATGCTCCTGGCCGCCTTCGGAAATTTTCGCATTCAGAATCAATTCCCGCTCATAGCTGGAATGAATCGTCATCACAAGCGGCGTATCGGGAAACAGCCGCTTCATCACAAGCGCGGGGATGGGATGATGCGCATGAATCAGATCATAGGACTTTCCCGTCCCCATTCGCAGCTTGGTCCACCATATATAATCGCGGAATGTTTGCAAATATTTATCGATGACCGCATTTCCCTCGAACTCTTGGACATCAAAGGTATGAAAGGCCATATCCTCCTGTCCCTTGCCTCTTACACGCTTGGGAAGGGAGAACAATTCCATCGGCCATCCTATTTTATTGAATCGCTCTTGTATATACGGAATCATAGAAGAGACGCCACCTGGCTGTTCCGGCGGGAAAAACAACGCTTGTAATATATTCAAAGCACGGCCTCCTAAAGCATTCTCGTAACGAATGCGGCTTGGTAACGTTAACCTTTTCCACTTGCCAGAAACATGATATACTAGAACATATGTTTCTGTAAAGCGACACTGTCCGTTCAATGAAACTGGCAATCTACTACTCATAGGTGGTCGAAACATGACAATTGTACAATGGCTGGCCGGTCCGACCGGACAAATATTCGCATCCGCTTCCGTAATTACGATCCTTGTACTTATGCTGTTTATGTCAATCCGGCTGTACAAGAGCTATCGCAGAAACAAACTCTACCGTTTGCTTATCATCGTGCTGCCCATTGTCATCGTGCAGCAGGGAGCGCTTGTAAGTACTGCATTCCCGGGATTGTCCCGTTCTCCGTACTTGCACCTGTTTTATTCCATAGCGGCGCTGCTTACCTTTATTATTATAAACTTTGTATTCATGAAATTGTATACTCAGCCCTCAACAAGATTGAAGGGCATGCCGTTTCTTATTATGGCTGTCGGCGTCTTCGCTGTCGCCGGCGGGCAGCTCTGGTTCATGCCGGAATTGCTTCAGCAGCCTGCCGGGAGCGACGGCTTGCCGCTGCTTGCCCTTGATTTCTACGGATTAGTACTCAATTTCGCGATTCTGTTGAACCTGCGCGGAATGGATCAGCGCTTCAGCTACTCCGCCAGTCTCGTAGTCTATTTTGTCTATCAGTTGTCCGATTTGACTGACGCTTACGTCTTTCACGGCCAGGTGCCGATGCTTGTCATTCTCAGCCACCTGCTCCCGCTTATCTATTATACGCTGCTGTTCCTGCTCCTGTTCGAGTGGGTCATTGAACGGCTGCTTACTACCTTTCAATCATCGATTACGGATGGATTGACCAGCCTGTACAACCGTCGGCATTTCCACAAGAAGGCCGAGAGCATGCTGCGCGAATACAAGCGAATCGCTATTATCTTCTGTGATATCGACAACTTCAAGAAGCTTAATGATACGCAGGGCCACCACAAAGCCGACGGCGTGCTCAAGCAGGTGGCCGAGATTATGAAAGAAGAGACGGCCGGAATCGGCGCCGCCGGCAGGTATGGCGGCGAGGAGCTGCTTGCCCTCATTGCTGCCCCGGGCATCAAGCCGGAGGAAGTAGCCGAGACGATACGGAGGCGCGTTGAGCATGAGACGATGGTCACGATCAGTGTAGGCGTCAGCGCATCACGCGAAGGGATTTCCGTTGAAGAGATCGTCAAGCAGGCCGACGAGGCCATGTACATGTCCAAGACAACGGGCAAGAACAAGGTTTCCCTTCATCCGGCCATGCAGCGAAGCCGCAGCCGCTCCAGCGATAATGCCAAGCGCAATGCGCCAGCCTAATGGCATCCGCCCATCCGCATGATGCGCATCATGCGCTGTACAGCGAAACAACGCCCCTCAGCGAGCGGTGCTTCGCTGCATGACGGCGTTCGGTCCGGCAATATCGTCTTTCTGCCGCAACGAAAGAGGGTTGTTCCTGACGGCCGTATACAGGCCATTGGAACAACCCTCTCTTGTTAGCTTTTATAAGTGATGGGATCCTTCATGCCAGCTTGCTCAAAGCCCTTCAACCGCAATCGGCAGCTCTCGCATTCACCGCATGCCTCCTCTTCGCCATTATAGCAGGAGGTTGTCAGACTATACGGCACATCCATCCGGATGCCCTCGCGGATAATTTGTGCTTTTGTCAGCATAATTAAAGGTGTCTCAATGGCAATTGGCTTGCCTTCAACCCCGACCTTGGTCGCCAGGGCCACTACTTCTTCCACCTTGGCAATGAATTCAGGACGGCAGTCCGGATAACCGCTGTAATCCAGCGCATTAACGCCTATGTAGATCGCTTCTGCGCCGACCGTTTCCGCGAACGAGGTCGCGATCGACAAGAACAACAGGTTCCTCCCCGGCACATACGTAACCGGAATCTCGCCTTCCTGTCCAGCCTCCTCACTTCCAGTACGAGGCACCGCGATGGAATCATCCGTCAAGGCACTGCCGCCAAAATCACGCAGAAATCCCAGAGAAATAATCCTGAATCGTTCCTGAACCCCATAATGCTGTGCGACGCTGCGTGCATGATTCAATTCGATGCGATGCCGCTGTCCATAGTCGAACGTAATCGGATAAAGCTCGTAACCCGCTTCCTTGGCAAATCCCATGCAGGTTGTGCTGTCTAGTCCGCCGCTCAGAATAACGACCGCTTTTTTTGATTCTACTCTCATTCTCCCTGCTCCTGTCTATACGCCCCGCTTAGCCGGGTCCCATATGATTTTGTGCAGCTGCATATTCAGCTTGACACCCGATAAGCCGCTCGCCAGCATCTTCTCTACAAGCCTCGCCGGAGGCATTGTCTCCCATACAGGGCTGAACATCGGAAGCGCGGCTGTTGGATACTGTCTCAGCGTCTCCACCGCCGCTTCGAAATCACGATCAGTCGCAATAACGAATTTCACTTCATCCTGCGGGCGCAGCACTGCGAAGTTGCTATGGATCATCGCTGCGTTCTCTCCCGAGTCGGGCAGCTTGTAGTCCATAATGTACCGCGCCTTGCGGGATGAGACCCGTGCCAGGAACGGAGCAAGCTCTATCGCGCCATTGGTCTCCACATGCACATCGACAATACGATCTATACCGCACAGCGCCTCCAGCAATGCGGCGGAGCGGTTCCCATATAAAAGCGGCTCTCCGCCCGTCATACATATATGGGCTGCCCCATACTTCTCCTCTACTTGCCCCACAATATCGCCGATTGACATCGTAAACTCCGACTTTGCCGGCGGGTAGCTGTACTTCGTATCGCACCAGACACAACGAAGATTGCAGCCGAACAAACGCACAAAAACGGTCGGAAAACCGGCACGCGTGCCTTCGCCTTCGACCGTTTCGAATATTTCAACCATAGGAAGAACAATCGACAGCGGATCCCGTGTGTCTTCTGCCTGCTGGATGCCCCTCACCCCGTCATCCGGGAATGACAGCCCGTCACTCATTCTCATCCGCCTCCATCAACGCCCGAGTGACAGCCGCATAGCTGGTTGGCGTTTCCCAGAGACGAATTTCTTCAAGCCGTATATTGGGATGAAGCCCCTCTTCCCGCAAAGCGCAATCGAGCTGCTCATACATCCAGACGACCATGTTCTCCGCCGTCGTATTCATAGGCGGCAGCACCTCGTTCAAGTAACGATGGTCCAGCTTATCGATGATCCGCTCCTTCGCAAGCCTCTTCATATCAGCAAAATCAATCGTTAATCCTCTAGCATCCATCTTCCCTGACAGAATCGTTTGGAGCTTATAGGTATGTCCATGCAAGCTCTTGCATTTGCCCTCATATAAATGCAGATGATGCGCGCTGTCAAATGTAAACTCTTTGGAAACGAGCACCCGCCGGTTATGGTAACGGAGCTGATGTTCTTCAATATCCTCACCGAGCTGTTGAATCTTTCTCGGAATCTCGTATGTCACGTTTCACACCTCGCCCTTTACAATATGCTTATTATAGCATGGGCGGTAAGCCCCTACAATTAGCGGGCAATTAATCCCACAGCCCTCTCTATCTGCCGCGCGTCCGTTACAGCTTGCCGTTAATAAGCTGGCGGCGCGTGTTATTTTGATCCCGCAGCCTTGCATGTCCCGTATATTCCAGCGCATCTTGAATACGTTCAATATTGAAATTCGTGATCGGCCCTGGCAGCTTATCCAGCGCAAAAAAACCGTAGCGGTCAATCTCATCCCCATCAGGCACCGGAATGCCAGACCAGCTCCCGGCTATAAAAACATAATAATAAGCGTGCCGATGCGGCAAATAATACATTCCGCTAAGCTGCAACTGATCCACAGTCAAGCCGATTTCCTCACTGCTCTCCCGTGCAGCAGCTTCCCATGCAGCCTCGCCTGTATCTATGCGTCCCCCTGGGAGCGACCATTTGCAGCCGTCATACGTTTGCCTGAGCAGCAGCACTTCACGCTTCTCGTTCAGAATGACACAGCCCGCAGCACTAATTCCGTAATTATCCACCAGATGCAGCCTCCACTCGCTTTATGACGCTATAATGAATCCGTCTATATTGTAGATGATCCGCAGAAGCTTGCCTACTATTAATCTGTTGTTCGCAACTTTGCCGCATCCCCGCCCGTCAGAACATTAACGGATAAAGGAGGAATGGTATGAGATTGATACATGCAGCAGTCCTCTTCCTGCTCGTATGCTCCCTTGCAGCATGCGCTTCAGTGAATAATACACCAACTGCCAAGCCGCCGCAGTCACCGCCGCTAGCAGCAAGCCCGGATAAGCTACCGCCGGCAATCACATTGGATGAGGTTCCCGTAGAGTAAGCCAAGCAGCCAGCAGCTCTCATTGCAGCGCAAAAAGGGAGTCTACCGGGACATTATATGCCCCATTAGACTCCCTTTTGTTCAATTCAGGCTTGTTCTCATGTTGCGCCGCTTGTTTATCGTCAATATTAATCCGACCGTCACACAATGGAGCAGCAGTTGATTGTTGCCGTAGCTTAGGAATGGAAAAGCAATTCCCACATATGGAGCTAGCCCGAGAACCATCAGTATTGGTATTATAAATTGCACTCCCAGCATCGTCAGCAGCAGAATGAGCAGCAGCTTTCCGTAGTCATCACGCTGTTTGCTGATAAGCTGGATTACTTTCACGATGAATAGCAAAGCCATTGCAGCGATTCCTATGCCTGCGCCCCATCCGAAGCAGTAGATAAAATAGACAAAGGCGGAATCGCTGTGATGAAAAGGCAGCCGCTCATTAAACGCACCTAAACCATGGCCGCTCCAACCGGCTGAACGAAATGTCTCCATAGTTTGAATGACGTAATAATCCGCGCCCTGAGGATCATTCAAGGTCATAAACGATGTCAGTCTCTCCAGCCAATAAGGTGAGCTGCGAATACCTTCGAAAGCAATGAGTGCAAAGACCCCCGCGATAATGATCCAAAACTGCTTCATGGTGCGCCTTGTCAGCCACAAATGAATAAAGAAACCGGCTGTGTAGACAGCGCCTACGGCCATGCTCTCGCACATATGGAATAGAGCAAGCGGAATGAGCAGCCGATAGGCGACTCCGAAGATGTCTTGTTTAACGTTCCTGGCAGGCGGCATTCCCGGCAGGGCGAGGAGAAGGAGGAACATCCCGATCATGGCCGTATCCAATTGAAAACTTCCAATCGAGAGATATCTGGTTGCCCCATTAATTTCAATCCCAGTAGCAGCGGTAACCGCCATTAACGCCAATGCGATAGCAAACAGCCAATGCGAGTAAGATTTCAGCTTGCGGTAGTCGCAAAACCATAGAGCGGTAATAGCCCCAATACCCAAGACACTGAATAAGACCGACTTCCCTACAAAATCATAGCCGTTACCCGACTGCGGCCAGCCAGCTTGAGCCGAGTAAACCGCGAAAATTCCCATCGCCATGAACAGCAGCAATATGCCTGCCAGGCTCCAGTCCATCAATGGACGATGCACGCGATGCAGTCCGCTGCCAACAACATCAGCTGCTCCCATATCAGCTATCGCGAGCGCTATCGACTCCTCCTTTTCAATCCCCCTGCTTGTATAGTCCATGATCCTGTCAGCGAGGTGATCTACCAGTTCGGCCTTAATATCACTGTGCTGCTCCTTCGCCCTCACGTAACGGCAAACCTCCGCCAGAAACCGCTGCACCAATGGATGTGAATGAAGCTCCTTCATGCGTGCCCCTCCCCGATAACACGTTCCAATGCACCTCTGAACAGATTCCACTCCTGCTTCTTTTCCTTTAATTGGCCTCTTCCGGCGTCTGTAATTGTGTAATATTTGCGCTTGCGTCCCTCATGCTCGCTCCAAGAAGCCTCTACCCATCGCTCGGCTTCAAGCATATGCAAAATAGGGTATAGCGTACCCTCCTTCAAGCTGAATACGCCCTCCGACTGACACTCAATTTCTTTGATCATCTCGTAGCCATACATTTCCTTACGATCCAGCAGGGTCAGAATCATGATAACCGTACTGCCCTTCAATAGCTCCTTATTAACCTTCATGCGTCACCTTCCCCTATACCTAGTAAATCTATACATAGATTTACTAGGTATTATAATTCAAAAAAAGCCTCTCCGCAACTTCCTCTTGACGGGAGGCACTGTGAGGTGCGAATGGGGGTTACTAGGAACCTGTTCTTGATGATGCAGACATAGCCGGAGGATGGCATGCAAATAGACTATATGTCTGTGCTGGATCTGCTGAGGAGACTGTAGTACTTTATTTTGCGATAGGTTGTGTAGAATCGGTAGAAATCAATAAGAATCTATACAAAAAACCAGGGATTTACAATTAGAGTTTCTCCTTTGATTGGTTGTTTGATTTCTATAGGCTTCAATCGAAATCGCGTCTACTGGCTTCGCTACTGGATTGGACGATTGGACATGCCAAAAAGCCTGCGAAAGGGCAGGAAATAAGGTTAAAAGAAGCACTGGGCAATTGAATGCCTGCTAATCTGCAGGCATATGAGGCGAAACTGGCCGATGGGGGACAAATACGATGAAATGCCTGCGCTCTTGCAGGAATTTCAACATCATGCAGGCCAAAACGAGAGAAAACCTGCTGTTTTGCAGGCATACTTGCGGTTTCTGGATTTGTTTCTGGATTTGTTTCTGGATCTGTTTCTGGATCTGTTTCTGGATCTGTTGCTGGATCTGTTGCTGGGTCTGTTTCTAGAGATGTCTCTCGATCTGTCTCTCGATCTGTTTCTCGAGCTCTCCGGAGCTGTTCCCATAGCCATACCCGCGTAGTCGCAGCCGTCCGTAGAATCGCCCATGAGTTATAGAGACATCGACAACCTGAAAAAACTATCCACTATGCATGGTTTTCCAGGTTCTGTACGTTCCATTGACGTCGATCTCCAGCGCATTCAGCTGCATGCCGTAGGCACAGCCGCCGTCAATCGCTATTTTACCATTGCCGAACCAAATCTCTGCGCTGTTATGAATATCCATCGCTTTCGTATGGCCGAAAACAACTGTCTTCTCAACGACCGTCGGATGCCGGTAGAAGTTGTCCTTAATGTACATAAAATCATGTGGGGGCTGATCCTTCCATTGACGGAATGCAGGGTTTAAACCAGCATGAACATAAATATGCCCTGCATCCTCATCGTACAGGGGCAGATTCGCCAAGAAATCAATATGATGCGAATATTTCTCCATGATGGCAGTCCGCGCCTGCGCCAGCATCTCCTTACCCACATCCGCCTCCTCGCAATCCAGCCCCAAGTAGCTGATAACCGTCGATTGTCCGCCATGCGCCAAAAACTTGTCCATCGTATCCGAATCCCCTGATCGGATGAGATCTACAAGCCTTTGATCATGATTGCCTCGCAAAGCGACTGCGCCGTGCTCGCTTACGAGAGTGCGAACCTCTTCAACAACCTCCTTGCTCGCCGGCCCGCGGTCCACGTAGTCCCCGATCAGGATTAACTTGTCGCTTGAAGGGTGATAGCCCGCAAGGTTCAATAAGGATTGAAACTGTTCATAGCAGCCATGGATATCGCTAATAACTAATGTCCGCTCCATCATGCGAATTCACCTCTCCTTGGAAATTCTGATGTTTGACACGTTCTTTCAGGACAGCGGTCATCCGCATGACGGTGGCTGCGGCCACAATAACTATACCTCCAGCACGCCTCTTAATATCGTAACCGCTTGGCCCGCCATCAGAACACGGTCTCCCTCGACCCGCAGCTGAAGCACGCCTCCGCGTGATGACGCCTGATAAGCAAGCAGCTCCTCCTTGCGCAGTCTTCCCTGCCAATAAGGCGCCAGCGCACAGTGCGCTGATCCTGTGACAGGATCTTCATTCACTCCTACGGCCGGGAAGAAGGCTCTCGAGACAAAATCATAGCCCGCATCTGTATTCCGCTCCGCGCGGCTGGTAACGATGACGCCCCGCGTCTCCACCTGTCCCAGCAGCATATAATCAGGCTTCAGCGTCCGTACTGTCTCTTCACTATCCACTTCCACCAAATAATCCATCCGGTTGCGTCCAACATATCTCGGAATCAAGCCAAGCGCCTGTATAAGCTCCTCCGGCGCAACAGCAGGCGAGACCGGCTCTGCAGGGAAGTTTAACTGTACGCCGCCCGCAACCTTGTCCGCTGTAAGCAGTCCGCTCCGCGTATGAAAGCGTGCTTGCTGCCCCGCCTCCAAATGCCCGCTTTCCCACAAATAATGGGCGCTTGCCAGCGTAGCATGTCCACACAGATCAACCTCTGCTTGCGGTGTAAACCACCTGAGGGTATAGCTGCCATCCTCTTGACGCATCAGAAATGCCGTCTCCGAGAGATTCATCTCGGCAGCGATGTTCTGCATCCAGCCTTCCTCCGCCCCCTCCTCCAGCAGGCATACCGCTGCTGGATTGCCACGGAACGGCTGGGAAGTAAAGGCATCCACCACAGCAAGTGCAATCGTCATCCTCATATCACCCTTTATTCCATTTTCATGTTGCAAGCGACTCCGCGCCCTCATAAGAGAGGCCAGCAGCAAAGGCGGCAGCAATAATCAATCATAGCAGCATTGCCTCCAGCTCCATCAAATGCGCAATGACAGCGGCCGGTTCATGAGCGGTAAGCGGCTCCTTTCCGGTGGGGTTGAGCCAGACCGCAGATATTCCCGCCTCAATAGCTCCGACGATATCAGCAGGCCAGGAGTCGCCGATGAACAGAGCCTCTTCAGCCGTGCATCCCATACGGTTCAGGGCAAGCATGAAGATCTCGCGATTGGGCTTGGAGATGCCGACATCGCCGGAGACAATGATGCCAGCCTCAGGGAACAGCTCCCTCAGACCAAGCCCGTCAAGCTTCTCTCTTGCCGTATCATGCGCGCCATTCGATATGACCCCTAGCGAATAACAGCAGGCCAGCCTTTCAAGCAGGCCCTTTATGTCCGTATCGCACTTGAGCAGCGACAAGCTGTTGCTGATGAACAGCCTTGTGAACGATTCCGATTGCTCTTCCGTCAACTCTTGTCCGAATTGCTGCAATGTATCCTTCAGCCGCAAATGACGGTATTGTTGAAAGGTCAGTTCACCGCGCGCCAGCCCTTCCCAGCGCAGCTCGCTATAGTGGTTGAAGGTTCGGCAAGCCGCTCCTTGCTCCAGCCGGCAAGTCAGGCCATGTCCCGCGAAGGTGATCGAGACCGCCTCCTCCCAATTGGCACTGAAATCATACAGCGTGTCATCAATATCAAACAACAGAAGCTTAATGCCTTCCAGCTTCAAGCCGCCCCCTCCTCACAAACAGCGATAATAGCAGGCCATAGCAAAGATGCCCCAACATCCACAGCAGCAGAGCCCGCCCATCATTCGTAGACGGAACCCGGTCTGAAACGAGTGTCAGCGGAATCCATGTCAGAGCCGCAAGCAAGCCTAGCACGACTCCTGTCAGCATTGGCTGTCTGAGCCTGCTTTCAACCATCCATACATATAGAATGCCCAGCGGGAGGGATACAGCGAGATGAAGTGCAAACTCCGCTGTTTCCGGCAATCGCCGGGGCATGAATGGGACAAAATCAATATTGAGCAGCAGCGTGTAGACCCTTTCCTCCGTCACAATCTGCAGCCACTTGAGCAGCAGACCCAGGCCAATTCCTGCCCCTAGACCTGCAATTGCTCCCCGCAGCAGCAAGGATGGCCAGCCCATGCGTTCATCTCCACCAGCCCTCTTCATAGCAGACCGCTTCGCCTGCTGATCGCCCCGGCAGAATGGGCGGTCAGGTTGAAGCCTGGGGCTTCTATCATGTCAGTTCTCACGAACGTGCTTATGGTCAATGCGCTCACCTCTTGCCTTTCTCCGGTTCACAATGATAATCCCCAGGCTCACCAGCATAAGAGCAAGCAATACGGCCGCGTGAAGCTGCTCGGATAGCAGCAGCGAGGATTGCACGACGCCAAATACCGGGATGAGGAACAGATACATCGAAACGCTGCCAACCCGGTTATATTTCATCACATTATTCCACAGCATGAAACCAAGCGCGGATACAACCGCCAGATGCAGCAGGATGAATGAGGATTGCCAATTGAACACAAATGGTGACCAACCCGTCTTCCATACCGAGATCGCACATAGAACGATTCCGCCCATCACCATCTGGTAGCCGTTAATATAGGAGACGCTGAAGGCTCCCGCAGCTCGCCTGGACAATAGATTGGCGCAGGCATTGGTGAAGGCGGAGGCCAGCAGCAGCAGCTCACCTGTGGAGAACAATATACTGTTGTCGCCATGATGCTTGTATAATCCCAGTACAATCAGCCCCGTGAAGCCGACCAGCAGTCCAAGTGCTGTTGAGCCTGTTAAACGGTCATCGCGATAAAAAAAATGAGCGAGCAATATTTGGAAGAACGAAATCGCTCCCGCAATTACCGCTCCCACCATTCCCGCGCTCATTGACATGCCCATATAGAAGAACGTATACTGCAGTACGGTCTGCAGCAGCGCAATACCGCCCACCAGCCCTGCGCTGCCCCGCTGATATCCCAGCCGCTCCCGCCTTATAATCATAAACAATAAAATGAGCAGTCCCGCCAAGGTGAAGCGATAACCGGCGAAAAGCAGCTGCTCGTATGTTTCATTAGCGTGAATATCGAGCGCTTCGTAGCTTAATTTAATAAAAGGATACGCACTGCCCCACAACAGGGTTGCTCCAACTGAAGCAGCCATGATGCCCAAGGGGTGTGTATAAAATTTTGCTGCAGTCATAACATTCGCTTTCTCCTGTTCCTGCTTCCTACATATCTACAGCCTGACGGTCAGAGGCCTGAATCGGAATGAGCAGCTCAACCGGCTCCTCCTCCAGATGCTCGTCAATATAAAATATTTCTAATGAAACGGCATTGTCCTGCTTGATGAGCTTGTGTTCATTCATCCATGCGAACAACTGCTCATAGCCTTCGCCAATCCGTTTGTTGGTACAGGTTACCATCGCATAATGATGCTCCGGAATAATGAACTGAACCATACCTGGCGGAACTTGATCCATATGGGCAACCTCGTAACATGCCCAATAGGTTGCAAAGGCCTCATTACCGAAGTAAGGGCTGTGCAATGCCGTGGATTTCACTTCTCCATTCAACTCATGCTTTCTTGAGAGAAACTCGCTTTGCAAACGAATAGCTTCATCTGGAAACGTCGAATATGGACCGCAGTAACTGATACCGACCAGGTTGAGGGCTGGTTTCGTAACCACTGTGCAATTATTCATCGCGAATGACCTCCCACTAAGTTTGGCGAAGCGAAAAGCACACAAACATGGGCTTGACTTCATTTTATTCCCTTTTTCAGTGTATCATGTTCTTCTCTTTGTTTGATATCTTTTTTATTTCTTAATATTTAACACATCCTGCTCAAATTAAAAACCCGCGATTGCTCGCGGGCTCTATAGCTCTATTGTATATTCCCGGGAGCTTCCAGCCCCATGGATGCCCCCGCGCTAAATGCTAAAGCCCGGATGTGTGGCAAATGCATTATCGATAACCAGGTTGCCCCGTTGGCGGGCACGCTGCTTCATAGCAGAGGTGGTGCGGGCCCCGGCGGCATAGAACCACCATAAGTAGAGCGCCCCGTACATCCATGCACCCTCATAACCCCAGCTTGAATCTGCGCCGCTTTTGCCGCCTCCGAATACGGAGCCTGCCGGGAAATTGGCGTTGTGGCTCTTGCCTCCCATGTGACGCGCTTCGTGGATAAGCGTTTCCGCTCGGCCCGGCACATCCTTGGAATAGAAGAAGCCCAAATAGACCTCGACCCGATCATCGACGAAAATGCCGGAATACGCTCTTGCAATCGCGCTGCCATCTCCGCATAGGGAACGCAGGTCGTCGATATTGTTCCGCACATATCGTCTGCCCCAGTTCAGAATTGGCGCATCCCAGCTTTCATTCGAAAAGTCTTCTGCGGAATAAGTGAGCAGATAACAAGCATTAAAGGCGCGCGCAAGCGGTTTATCCGTATTGCAAGGGTCCTCCCAGCCGAAGCCGTCGTCCCAGTAATCCTTGTTCCCGCTGAAGCCGTACGTATTCCAGAAATAATCGATATAGGCCTGGTTGCATATAATTGAGCCGTACAAGTTATCCCCACTTGCATTCTTGTCAGGTACTGTGTAGCTGCAGCTTGCCATAAAACGCCTCCTAATGGTTGTAAGTAGCCCCTACTTCCTGAGTATCGTATCAACGCTTCTCTAAGTATTATCGCTTGCCGTCAAGATCCGGAGGAGGCAGCTCATCTTTGTCCCGGTTCACGATATGCAGACCGCCCTGCGCTTGCGGAACCCTTCGTACATCGGTACGCTGAATGTCAAGAATCCGATGATCCTCCTCAGGCAGCGACTTGAGCAGAATTTCGCGGGCATCCTTGCCTCCGTATGTCAGAAACCCTTGTATGGCTGCCCGTTTGATAGAGAAATTGTCGCTAGACGCGTGCTTGAGCAGAATCTCTCTCGCCCGTTCATCCCCTATAGCTGCGAGCTGCGTAATGCCTTCAATTGCCGTCGTACGGATAATAACTTCTTCTCCAACCGTGCTGAAGCTGTGGGGATCCTCCGATTTCTCCGGTGGTATAGTACTGGACACAACTTGCTCCAGAGCAGATAATGTGGATGGTTCGTTCAGATCGGTTAATAACTGGACCAGTGACCAACGATCCAAATATTGATCACTGGACAATTGCTCATACTCTGTTGCAATAATGGCTGTCACTTCTTTTGCTGTCCGTGACAGCTCAGCCAATGACTTGCGGTATTTGTGCTCTGCATCCGCACCGACACCGCCCATACGATTCACCGTTTCGGTCACCTTGTCATTAAGCGGGTTGTTCGGGAAATTCCGAAAGCTGAACGTTTGTGCTTTCTTTTCCACAGCGAAGGAATGATCTCTTGCTACTTTTGGCGAATCATTGCTCTGTTTACGCACAGGTATCCTCCTAATATAAGATTGCCAACCTGCTCCTGCAAGGTCTTTAATGAGGTCGGCTCTTCACATCCTATGAGGGAAAATAGCGAATATTCGCCTGATATTATTATTGTAATTTTTGGAATATTGGCAGCGTTTTCATAATTGTTCAAAGTCTTATCAGCTCTCTACTGCCCGCATATTAACTGGGGTCTGTCTTGCTTTTTTTCGTCATATGCATCAGTCTCTTATCGCTCCAATGATACATATCAAGCAATATTTTGTAGGCATCCCCTTGCAGCCCCAGAAACTGTCCGAATGCCGGTTCGGTCTTCAAGCCGGAAAACTTCAGCAGCCGGATCTCCTCCTTGGCCGTACTGCCCAGCAGTCCCAATATTTTTGCTTCCACAATCATATGCATGTAACCGTTCTGCCGCTTCGTTGGAACAGGCTGTCCGAATATCTCGATTGGCCAGCCATTATATGCGAAATTAACAACTGTACGCTCCATACCATCCTTCATGCGACGGATACACCGGAACCCTTCATGTTCCCCATAGAGCTCGTTCGCAATACGGACAAATGCAGCCATATCCATCACTTCACATGCAATGTCGAGGTCGCTCCCCGCAATATCTATCCCGATGGGAACCGTGCCTACAAGGATCGGATTGAATGCTTGCAAGCTTGGAAACACCCCTAAACTTCTCAATGCCTCATATGCGCTTCTCTGTCTCTCATTCCCGGCAGCCAAATAATCAATCGTATGGTATCGAATCTCGGCAATGTCCATTTGCATGATACAGCTCCTTCTAGAATCATCGCTCCACCGCGCGCAGCTCCCAGCTTACGATTGGAGCGATGACGGCAATGGCTTTAAGGAAACGCAATTCGATCTTTCACTGTTTTCAGTGCTTTCACTGCTCTCACTGCTCTCACTGCTCTCACTGCTTATCATAGAAAATCATATGGCCCTTGTCAGCCCTGTAGTAATCCATCCGTTCCTGCAGAGAGCCGGTATGAAACTCGAACTGATGCCCGTCAGGATCCAACAGATAAATCGATTTCTTATCCCGCACATCTCTTGCCCGCCCTGGCAGCAGCTCCACCTTCAGCTCCAGCAAGCGGGTGTAAACCGATTCATACTCATCCTCCGTAATCGTAAAAGCGATATGGGTATAGCTTTTGCTCTCATGCTCTCTTGGTATATCCTCTTCATTCAATGCGATCCATAATCCATTCAGATCGAAATAAGCGAGCTTCCTGCCCGTTACCAGCAGCCTGGCCCCAAATACTTGCTCATAAAAAACAATCGAACGCTGCAGATCCGAGACAGAAAAACAAAGATGGTTAATTCCCTGTATGTTCACAATCATCGCTCCCCCTGAAAGTTCATTGATTGAAGACTGGCAACCGCAATATATCTCCCCTTAGCAAGTATACGACAATTGACGAAGAAAAAAGGAATAAACTAACATATCTTCATATTCGACGCTGTGTTCACGTATTTTCTTGCTGTCTAAAAACGATCAAGGTTTCCAAATTAAATAAGGCGACCGTTCCCCGATTATACACCGGGAAGCGATCGCCACTTGCTCTTCTTATTCGATCCTAATTCTAATGAAGGTTACTTTATATGATCCTTATCATAAATAACAACTTCTGTCACTGCTTTCGGACCCAATACTGCATTGCCCGTTGGATTCAACAGATTCACCGTGAAAGCCTCCCGATACTCAACCGCATGATCGTCCACAAGCTTGATCTTGACCGTCTTGCTCGTCTCGCCTGCCGCAAAATTCAACGTGCCAGCTGCCGCAACATAATCAGAACCAGCAGCCGCTGTACCGTTAACCGTTGCAAATTTCACACTGGCTGCCTCTGTAATATTGCCTGTGCGCGTGACCTTCAAGGTAGCCCAGCCAAGCTCCTCAATGAACGGGTAGCTCGCTGCTGCAAACTGTATTTGAGACGGAGGAGTGATATCATTGTCCTCGATAGTTACCGCAGCAGTTGTAATGGAACCCAGTGCTGCACCGTTAGTCGGATCACTTAACGCAATGGTGAAGCTTTCCTCACTCTCTGATAGCAGATCATCGTATATTGGAATCGCTATCGTCTGATAGCTTTCTCCGGGCGCAAAGGTTAACGTCCCGGAGACGGCCTCATAGTCGCTGCCGCTTAGGGCTGATCCGTTGCTTGTCGAATAATTAACCGTCACTTCTCCATCTGTGCCGTTATTGCGGACTACTGTAAGATAAGCCGTCTGACTGCCGTCACCTTCAATGACAGAGTAGGAATCCCCTTCAAAATCGAACTGACCAGGATTCCACGGCCCTTCATCATTATCTGTAATCGTCACATTCGAGCTCGTAACAAAACCTAAGCTTGCGCCGCCGGAAGCGTTATACAGCGATACAGTGAAATTTTCTTCACCCTCATACTCGGCATCCTCATAAATCGGAATATAAATACTTTGCCAGGTCTCTCCTTCATAAAACACCAGCGTACCGCTCGTGCCGCAATAATCCACATTCTCGTCAGCACTTCCACTGCTTGTGCTGTAATCAACCGTCACTGTGCCGCCAGCACCGTTCGTGCGGCTAACCCCTAACGTAACATAGCCTTCTCCTTCATTGACCGAAGTAAATTCTGGCTCCAGCTGCAATTCGCCCGGCGGATCCGGAATCCAATAATCATCATCCCCAATCGTCACATACCCGACAGCATTCGCGCCAAGAACTGCACCTGCGCTCGGGTTGCTCAGCTGAATCGAGAAATCTTCATCGCCCTCTACCTCATAATCATCATAGATAGGCACTTCAATCGTCTGAGTTGTCTGCCCGCTTTCGAATGTCAGAGTGCCCGAGACAACCCCGTAGTCACTACCGCCATAAGCCACGCCATCGTTAACCGTGTAATCTACTGATAGTGCTGATTCCCCGCCATTGGCAAGTCCGACAGTCACGTATAGCGTTCCATCTGCTTCGTAAATATAGTAATAATTGCTGTCCAAACTGAACTCTGCGGGAACCGTGTCATCCCCATAAGCAACCCCGCCGAAGCTGGCGACAGACAGTGCGAGCGCTAGCAGCATGGAAGTAAATACTCTTCCTTTGGATTTCACCGGCAATCTTCCTACTATCCCTTTCATAATCATTCACCCTTCACCTTATTATTGATACAAATCGTATCAATTGATAATTTATACCACTTTCTCTCATCCATCAAGTGACAATAGACTTATTCTTAATCCGCTTAATTCGACAATTCCGCTAAGATTAGCATGTTTTTCTCATCGCTTGCGAAGCTGCACTTCTTGCGCTATGCCCCATATCGGGATAAGGGCTCTGTATTCGGGCTTTCAAAGTACTCATTGGTAGGTGCAGGGTGGGGACAAATTCTGCAAAAGGGGGACAATTGGCTCTGTCGCGAGCTGTGGAAAAAGTCCGGTTTAGTCTCAGGGAGTTGCGCCATCCTACAGGGGGATCGATTCTATCAACGTTGAACATTCCTGCGTAACTGCAGTTTTTTTCACCTTCCGGCCTCCTAAAGACCGAATGCCTGCCAAAGTGCAGGATTATCGTTCTATTTCCTCTTACTTGATCAATTTCGCTCTAAATCCCTGCTCAATCGCAAGCATTTTCTGGTAAAGGTACTTTCTGACTAAAATTCCTGCACTTACGCAGGCTTACTTCCCTGCTTATTGACTTGAAGCCATCTCATGCAGAGCGTGGGCTTCATGCGGAACGTGGGTATCATGCAGAGCGTGGGCTTCATGCGGAACGTGGGTATCATGCAGAGCGTGGGGCTTCATGCGGAACGCAGGATTTCATCCGTAGCCAGGGCATCGTCGTGGATGTACTCAAATCAATCAAAAAGAACCTCCATTATCATCAATGGAGGTTCCCAAGAGGGCCGTCGGCCCTTATTTTCAGCTCTCGCAGGAGCCGCTTCTCAATCATT
This sequence comes from Paenibacillus oenotherae, assembly GCF_019443105.1. Taxonomy (GTDB): domain Bacteria; phylum Bacillota; class Bacilli; order Paenibacillales; family Paenibacillaceae; genus Paenibacillus_Z; species Paenibacillus_Z oenotherae. The sequence continues at coordinate 53,340 of NZ_JAHZIJ010000018.1, read as the reverse complement.
TGAAATAATCCGCCAGCCCATTCGCAATTGCTGCGGCGGCCTTCTTCTGGTATCCCGATTCGCGGACAATCGCCTCGTCCTTGGCGTTGGATAGGAATCCAAGCTCTACGAGCGTGGAGGGAGTCTCATTCTCACGCAGAACATGAAGATCGCCGTAAGAAATCCCGTTGCTTCTCAGCCCAATTCCTTGCGCGAGCCTGCCCTCTACCGCTCTGGCCAGCGACTCATCCTTGGTCTCTGAATAGTAGAAGGTAAGGATGCCCGAAGTGTTCTTCTCCGATGAATTGTAATGAATGCTGACAAAAGCATCCGCTCCTGCTGATCGGCTCGTCTTCACCCTGTCGGATAATGCCGGCTTCTGCTCGTCCTTCGTTCGTGTCATGACAACATGAGCGCCGCGACCCCGGAGCTCCTCCGCAAGATAGAAGGATGTGCTCAAGTTGAGCTCCTTCTCCAATGTATTATGGCGGGTGCCAATCTTGCCGGGATCACTTCCCCCGTGTCCGGGATCAATCACAATCACTTTCCCCGCAAGTACGCCTGAAGGCGCCTTTCCTGAAGCCGTCTTGCCTGCAGCTCCCGCGCCAATATATTGTGCCGACACCCAACCGATCTGGCCGCCTTCCGTGCGAATCTGAGCCCACCCGTCTTCGCGGGCAAGCACAGTTACAAGCTCTCCCTTCGAGAGTCCGCCAAGCACCTTGTAATTAAGTCCGGCTCCTGATCGGATTCGCAAGGCATCTGCCAATACAGCAGCCTGATCGCTTTGTGCCTTCTTCTTATTCGGGGTCTGCGCCACCGTATCTGTCGCGGATGCCGTCACGGCTCCACTGCCATTAATCTTCTTCAAATAGTAACCTGCCGCCCATCCCGATACTTTGCCCTTCGTCACCTTCAGCCACCCGTGCTCTTCACTGGAGACCGTGACCAGATCCCCGTTCTGCAACGATCCCACAACAGAAGCTTCAATTGAGGGCTCGCTGCGCACGTTAATGGAGCTGCCGAATACTTTAGCTGTATATTCACCGCTTGCAGCCGCCTTATCCGGATGATATCCGGAGATACTTGCCAACAGACAGAATAGAAGCACCGCTTGCACTACTTTTTTCATAAGGATCCTCTTAGATATTCATAGATTATCAATTCATGGGGTCGGACTATTATTATAGCAGCAATTACTAGATTTATGCAGTCCTATTCTTTGTATGAACAATAGGAGACTCGCCCCATGCAGAAGCCTGGCCAAAACAAAATAGGCCCCTTCACGGAGCCAGCTGCAGTTGACATATCATTATCCCGAATCAATAAGGATTTAATTTATTCCTAATAACAGACAGCTGATTCTTGACGGTGTAGAACGACTTGTGCAGTCTGCTGGCGATCTGCTTTACCGTAAAGCCAGATTCCTTGAGCTCATAGACTTCCCTCTCCACCGAAGTGAGAATTTGCAGCTTTTTAAGTTTCTGATATCCTTTTCTGAGCGCCTCTGCCGCATCCGGATGGATGCCTGAGCCCTCCGTGACGGAGTCGCGTATCGCTTCCACCATATCTCTTATATTGGACTTGGAGATGTAATTGATCGCTCCATGCTCGAAGCAGTGCAGGATGACGTCCGTATCCACAATATTGGTCAGCATAATAATATTCGTATGCGTGAACGAGTTAATTTCTTTGACGGCTTCTATGCCGTCCATATTATTGGAACTGAGGTTGATATCCATCAATATCGTATCAATGGCATTCTCCCTCGCATAATGGACTGCATCATCCTTCGTCGAAGCGACCTTGACGATTTCGATGTCCTTCTCATTGTTCAACTCTCTGCAAATGTTCTCTACCCAAAACTCGTCATCCTCTACCAGCATTACTTTTATTCTGGTCATCTTTTCCCTCCACCTTAACCCGTCTGTCTAAAGGAAATCGCATAGTGATGGTGGTTCCTTTATTTGGTTCGCTCTTAATCGCCAGCCCCCCTCCATGCTTCTTCATCACGATAAATGCATAGCTTAATCCTATTCCATAATTGCCGTTATTAACCTGTTTGGTGGTGAATAGCGGCTTTAACACCTGCGACAAATTTTCCTTCGTAATACCAACACCATTATCGCGTATATCGAGCTGAATGAAATTTTTCGTAACGGAACAATGCAAGGTGATCTCATGGTTGCTGCTGCGCTTCGCCTCTATCGCATTCTTCAGGACGTTGGACACCGCTTCTTGAATGTGGGTCTTGTCACCGCTTAGACAGATGTTCGCTTCACTGTAAGACACCAGCGTCGAGATGCTTCGGACTGTTAATTGATCGGAATAAGAGTGGACAATATACTGCACCAATCCGATTAAATTAAAAGTCGTTTCATCAATGATAATCTCCCTCGTCTTCTCCTTCACCTTCCGGATCATATTCTCCAGATGCTCCGTCGAATTCGAGATGGATTGCAGATGTCCGATCGCTTCCGTAACCTTTTGCTCCTGCAGCAGCGTCTGTGACTTATAATTCAAGAAATTAATCTTCTCGATCTCGTTCTTGATGGAATGATTGATCATTACGGTCGCATGCGTCATAGCCGGCAGCATAGACACGGAATCGGTCGCTACTTTGTGAAGCCGCAGATGGATGCCGAGCAGACCGGTGCTGAACAGCAGAATAATCAATAGTACAAAAGATAGAAGTGTCAGCCAGGGGACTGCCTGCTCCAGATGCAGCTCTGGCGGCAAAGCATTTTGGAGCGGGTTGCAGATGAACAGGGCTGCGAGTGCGGGAAGCAGCATCAGATACAAGAAGCACCTGTCTCTCTTTCGATAGTAGCTGCCCTCTCTGCGATAAGAGAGGAACATTAGTACGCAAATACACGCAAAATACAGGATGCCCATATTAAATGCAAGATTAGTCTGCTCGATGAAAGGCCTATTGATCCAATGAGCTGCTGCCAGCAGCAGCCATGGAACCGCGAGCCACTTAAGAATAATGCTCAAATTCGGCCTGCGGAATAATTCGGAATATACAAAGCACATGGCTGTTGCACAGAAGATTGCCCCATATTTCGATAGAAGGGCTGCCCCAAGCCAGATCGGCCCAATCTCGAATGAATCATCCCATAAGTAGATAAGACCGCCAATGCTGTTGAATAGTTGAAAACGAACCATCCATCTCACTTGCTGCGAACCGGCATTGACGGCTAGTAAAATGATGACGGTAAGGATAGGTAATAGTGACGGTAACAGATTCATGAGCTCACCTTTACATCAAGAAGTAGGAGTCATTCTATTTTCATCCTGAAGTGGCGGATTGTTACGCGCAATCGTTTGCACAATAGTCGTGTTACTCCGATTATACCATGGTTTATTCCTAAATATTTGTAAACATTATTTATACAATGGCTTTATTATTTTTCATTGCATGATACATTGGTTGCAGCAGCTCTTGCTGCTCTTCTTCCGGTACTTGCTTTGTTTCCAGTACCGTGCGAAGCATAGCGACAGCTTCCTGCATTTGCCCCTCTGTCGGAGTCGCCCCCGTCTCCTCAAGCTCGGCGACCATGCCACGTATTCTGCGGTAAGGCACAACAACCTTCTCCTCATACTCCGCGTTGTTCCAGTTGCGGTTGCGCGTAGACACCGCTGCAGCGAGACATTGGATCATGACGTTCAAACGGCCGGCAGAAATATTCGGATCCACAGGTACTGCAGCAGCCCATTCTCTGAGCTTGGCCCGATCCTCTATCTTATCATAGGCATAAGCAGTCATGGAGGGGACATTCTTCTTCATCAAATTCCTCAGTACAGTCTGCGGACCGAACTCCACTACAGTCGTCACATCTTCCCAATCGAGCAATTGCATGGAATCATACCATTGGACAGCCCCTGTCATCTGCTCCGTCAAATTGCCGATAATATAGCTGCTGCTCTGATACAGCTCAGCTGTGACATTGGATATGACCGGGATCTTTATATCGGAGTAGCTATATTTACTCAGCTCCTCCTTGAGCTTCTGAGCTGCCGGAAGCATTAGCGGACTATGGAAAGGCGCGCTTACTTTCAGCGGAATGACCATTCCTCCCATTTCCTTCAGCCTCTCTCCAGCAAGCTTAACAGCCGACGACTGTCCGGAGATTACGAATTGCTCGGAGGAGTTGATATTGGACACGTCTACAATCTCCCCTGCTTTCCGCAGCGAGCTGCACACCGAGAGTATCGCGTGCAGCTCCACACCTGTCACAGCTGCCATCGCTCCGCTGCCCAGGCCCACCGCTTCCTGCATAAATTTGCCTCGTTCACGAACGATCTGAACTGCATCCGCAAAACGTACAGCCCCCGCACAAGTAAGCGCCGAGAACTCGCCCAAGCTATGACCCGCACAATAAGCCGGTTCGATTCCGAACTCTTCCAGAAACACGCTATAAGCAGCGACACTGACAGTCAGAATCGCAGGCTGTGTATTTTCTGTTCTGGTCAGCTCTTCCTTCGTGCCGTTAAAGCACAGCTCCGCCAGGTCATAGCCGAGTACATCGCTGGCTTCCTGGAACAACTTTTGTGCCAAACGATGCCCGTCATACAGCTCCTTGCCCATCCCGACATATTGCGAGCCTTGACCCGGGAACAACGCTGCATACTTCAACATGACCACCTCCACTATTCCGGTTGAATGACAATTCCGCTCTGCTCTAATTATTTCGCGATGAAAGGTGTTCCATTAGCCGATTGCACGAACGTCCAGATGACATAGCCGCCATAGAGAATCGAGATGACCCATACAACTGCCTTCTGCGCCGTGCTGGAAGCCAGTTTTCCGGCGATCACGAAAGCCAGAAGCGGGATAATCTGCAGCGCGTGCAGCCCGAAGAAGTGAGATACTCTAAGATCTCCAACGACCGTGCTCCAGTTAATGAGGAACAGCCCTTCTCCGCCATCGTCGCCTCCAACCGTGTGCTTGTTATATTTGCTCATATAGCCGCCAATACCGGAACCGATAAGGGAAATGAACAATCCGGTACGCAGCGCAAGCGCCATATAGGCCGGCATATCCAGCTTGTGCCTGATCAAATGGACGAACAGGATAATTCCCGCCACTGTAACTGCGCCAATAAAAACACCCATAATAATAAACAGAGTCAGATTCAGAGGTGAAGTGAAATTAAAATGGGAGTGCTCTCCGCGTGCCGCCTGCACCGCAATGATAATGGTCTCAATAAAGAGTCCAACAGTGCTTATATAGGACACTGCTTTGCGGACCTTCGCGCTGCTGACATATTTCATAATGGCCGCCACGCTAAAGGCATAAACGGCAATAGACAGCGCGAACTTCGTCGGTTTAAGCCAGATATTGATGCCCAGCATCAATCGTGAATCCAGTAAGATAAGTACCGCAAACACGACAGCCAGTACAAGATGAATGTAACCTGTCATGGCCAGCAAGCGGTCGCGCGCATTCAATTCTCTGATCCAATGATTCATATTTCTGCCTCCACAGTAATTGCATGCTGAGCTAATGCCTCATAGTTAATATTGGTGAATGTAACGCGGTGGTCGATCGGCTCCCATGTCTTGGAGAACAGTCCGACACATAATACAGGTTCATCCGCTGAGATGGTATAGATGGAAATCCACGCCTCAGCCGCACTGTTTCTGGTCATGAATGTGATCATCCCGTCCTTCTTCTCGATTCTGAAGCAGCTGGCCAGTTGCACAACTTGCTGCTCATAGACGAGCTGATGATTCTGATTCTCCGGACAATAAATAACCGTACTCTCCGCTCGATAATTGCCGAACAGATACTTCCTGCCACTTTCCATCTTCAGTACAAGCCCGCTATGGAAAGTGCGGCTCTGTTGATTATGAATCGCGAGCTCTAGCTCTAGTCCAAAATCTTCATGCCCATCCGGATAGATGAGCAGCTGCGGCGCATCATCGCGGACAATCCATGTATCATAGGTTTTGCTGGCCTCGTGAATGATCTCTACACTGTCATTGTCCCGCAGGATGGCAGCCTTATTGTTGTTCCTCACCACGAATTTGTCGTTCTCACTCCTGGTCTCCATGTCCCGGATCATGCTCTCCATATCCATGCCGTCAATAATTCCGATGAAACGCTCCCGGAAGGCCCGCTCCCGGCCAATATTCTCTTCCACAAGAAGCTCGATATCGGCAAATTCAAAGTTATTCTCGCCCGCTCGTTCGAACAGCTTCATCCGAATATCCGTCCACTTCCGGAACACGTCTCCCGAGATCGTCTTAATCGACTGGATCTCTTCCGCAGAAATATTGCAAAGCGACAGAAACTTGATCAGAATATCGTAATAAACAAACTTGGAGTTCGCCAAATAAGCGACGCCCTTGCATCTGTATACATGTCTCTGAGTCTCAATCTCTTTCATCAATTCCTGTTCGAGGTATGTAATGGTCGAGCTGCCATCATTAATCTCTTTCATTAATGTGTTATGCTCTGCCAGTGCATGCAGGTAAGTGAACGGCTTGACCTTCTGCTGCCCCTTCCTCAAAGTCCAGAAATATTGATACGGCAAATTCGGGAACAGATGCTTGAAATAGAGACGGCTCATCGCATACATATCACTGCAGCGAACCGTGAAATCGCGATACAGCGCCGTAGCTCCGCCATCAATATGCATATTGTCGAGTATGAAATAAATATTGCGGTCCAGATCATAGCCTTTGATGATGAAATAATGCTCATGCGGCTCCTGCAAATAGTTGGCGTTATAGACAAGGCCGAACAGATCGCCGGGAACAAGCAGCGAGAAGCCGCTGTTGAGCTCCTTGCGGATCTTGTCATGAAAGTCCTCTTCGCTCGTAAATTGCAGCTCCACCATCTCAATGCCCAGCTTGCCCTTCAGCCCGGTCCGATCCAGACAAGGAGTAATCGGTTCCCACGGCTTCGTGAATGGCTCGAACATCATCGCAGAAGACATATTAGGCAGAAATGTAGTGAAGAAAGTCGAATAGAACAGGAACAGCTCGTAGTTGCCGGAATGAAAGGATTCAAACTGAATCGCAACAGGCTTGAAGAAGCAGTTAAGCTGCTCCCAATTGTAGGTGTCTTCGTTCCCTACTATCGTGTCAATGACCTTCAAACTTCTCGCTTTATCCTGCTTGCCATCCATATCAAGCGCTTCGATTCGCAGATCAGGATGCTCCTCCTGAATGCGTGCGGCCACTTCGAATACAGTCTGATGAGCGATGATATCTGCAACCTTCACAGGGATATGGCTGTTATTCATCGTTGAAGCAACATTAACGGCAATGATCGAATCTCCGCCCAGCTCATGAAACGGATCATAGATATCGATTTCATGCAGCCCAAGCACTTCGCCCCAGATCTGTCCCATATGCTGCTCCAGCGGAGTATAGTTTTTGTCCGGTCTCCCTTTCAGCTCCACCTTCACCCGCTCACGTTCTACTACCGGAAACTCGGCTGCTGAAGCCACTTCGTTGTAGACATCCGTCTGCTTAAATGATGTGATGATCTGCTCGCTCAACTGAATCGGCAGATGGGCGTCTAAGAGCGACATGTCCACCTGTTCATTCAACTCGGCAATAACAATATTCGTCAGCTTCCTGTTCAATACAGCCTCGAAGCAATTCATAGCCTTGGCGGTCTCTATGGCCTTGAACACATTCTGCTTCTGGTGGAATTGATGCTCGACTGCCATCCCCGCTTCCTTCCATGCTGGCCAGTTGATGGACAGAGTCCGGCGGCCGCGCTGCTGCCGGTAACCGGCATAAGCATCCATGAAGGCATTGGCCGCTGTATAATCGGACTGCCCGGCTCCGCCGAATACCCCTGCAATCGAGGAATACATCACAAAGAAATCCAGCGGATCATTCTCTGTCAGGCGATCCAGCACCCAGGTTCCTTGCACCTTGGGCCGCAGAACATCGAAGAATACGGACTCCTCCTTCTGCATGACAATACCGCTGCCAGCTACTCCTGCACTGTGAATAACGCCCCGAATCGGGCCGAATGATTCACGCAGATCATCCAGTAAAGCGCTCATGGCAGCATAGTCGGCAATATCCGCACTATAGGCAACGACGCGAGCTCCCAACGCTTCAATTTCCATCATATCTCTAATTTTGCCGACCACACGCGCATCCTGTCCGTCCGCCAGCAGCGCTTCCCATTGGCTGCGATCCGGCATGGCTGAACGGTTGATCAAGGCGATGTTCACGTTCGACTTGCCGGCCAAATATTTGGCGGTCTCAAGGCCAAGTCCCCCCGTTCCGCCCGTAATGACGTATATGCCATCACTGTGAATCTGCACAGGGTCGCTAGCAGTGCGGTTAAGTCCGGCATGCTGGAACTGCTGCACATATCTGCGCCCATCCCGATACGAAACGGTGGAGGCTAGATCGCGCAGTCCCAGCTCCTTCATCCATACGGATACAGGTGTATGCTCATCGATATCCAGGCCTTTGCATTTGAGCTGAGGATATTCTTGCCGCAGCACTTTGCCAAGACCGAGCAAACTCGCATACTGCGGACTAAGCTCCTGCTCCAGATTCGTAACGGCATGCACCTGCTGCGCCACAACGACAAGCTCGATATCACCCTGAATCGCCTGGTTCATCAATGCTTTCGTCAGGAAGAACAGACTGCGAACGCCGTAGTGCTGGCTCTCTTGCAGGCTGGCCAGATCATCCAATCGTCCATCCCCGCGCAGTGAGAGCAGATGAACAATCTGCAGCGAGGCTCTAATGCCAAGATCGGCTATCAGGCGCTTGTAATCTTCCTCGTCTTCCCTGATCGTATATCGATTGCCATCCTGCTTCTCATAGCGATCACCGGATTCAACTGTAATAACTCTGATTCCGTCCTCGGACAGTTTTCTTTGCACTTCATCTCCGAGACCTTGACGATCCATGAATACCAACGCCGTTTTGGCTGCCGCCGGATGCGGAGATACGGCCAAATTCTGCTGCATCCATTTCGCCTCATAGAAGATCCCGTCCTTAATACCCTCCGATACCTCGGGAATGTCAATCCAGCAGCGATTGCGTTCGAACGGATACGTAGGCAGGCTGACCTTGCTCCGCTTCTGCCCCTTGTACAGCTCCTCCCAGTTCACTTCAGCCCCTTGTACATAATACTGGGCCAGCTGCAGGAGCAATCGTTCTCCAATGCCTTCAGAGAACTCTGGAATACCGCTAAGAACACCATCCGCCTCAGCGCTCCATCTTCGCTTGTCCTGCTCCGTTACTTCCTGCGGCTCCGCTGCACGCTGCGATACTGTCTTATGATAGCCGTACAACAGGCCATTGTGATGCCCGGCATCCAGCCCAGCATGCGCAGCAGCTTCCAGCTTCCCGGCCAGATCCTCCGCATCCCATGCAATAACAGCCAGACGGTATTGGTAATGTCCGCGGCCAGTGTTGGCAGTGAAGCATAAATCATTGAAGCCCGGTGAACGTTCGGAGCGGAGCAGCTTCACGTAGTCGCTTATTAAATGCTTCAGCGAATATTCGCTCTTGGCCGACAATGCGAACAACTGCGGATAATCGGCATACGCAATGGAGCTTTGCTGTTCAGGCGCTTCCTCAAGCACAACATGACAGTTCGTGCCGCTAAGGCCAAATGCGCTGACTCCGCATCTTCTCGGCAGCCCGCCGGTATCCCAAGGCACAAGTCTCCTATTGACGTAGACAGGCGAGCTCTCGAAGGAGATCTCCCGGTTCGGCTTCACAAAATGAAGGGAGGGCGGCAGTTGTTTATGCTTGAGCGACAAGACGGCTTTCAATAGTCCTGCTATGCCAGCCGCATGATCCAGATGGCCAATATTCGTCTTCAGCGCGCTTATGGCGCAGAACTGCTTCCTGTCTGTATACCGGGCGAAAGCCTGCTGAATCGCTTTGATCTCGATGGGATCACCCAGTCTGGTGCCAGTACCATGCGCCTCCATATATGTAATCGTCTCCGGATCCACACCGGCATCCTGCCACGCCCTGACAATAACATCCTCCTGCGCTTCGGGATTCGGCACCGTAATGCCGAGTGATTCGCCATCCTGATTAATCGCGCTGCCCTTGATGACAGCATAGATATGATCTCCGTCCTCGATTGCTTGGCCAAGCGGCTTCATGAGCACCGATACAACACCTTCGCCGCTGCCTGTGCCGTCCGACTCATCATCGAATGTTCTTGCTTTCTCAATTGAAGATTCGAAGCCCACCTTAACCGCATCAGCCACCGGTACGAGATTGATCTTCACGCTTCCGGCAATCGCCATGTCGCATTCCTTGTTGCGCAATGATTGGCAGGCAAAGTGAAGTGCAACGAGAGAAGAAGAACAGGCCGTATCCATGACAACGGATGGTCCCCTCAGATTGAGCAAATTCGATATCCGGCTTGGTATGATAGCAGGCAGATTGCCGGCAACCGATATCGACAGTGAAGCAGGCTCCACCTCATTGATGATCCGTTGGTAATTATATTCACCCATGCTTGTATAACCGAGGAATACGCCTGTTCTGCTGCCCGCTATTCTTTTGCCGCCATACCCGGCATCCTCAATCGTCTTCCAGGCAGATTCGAGAAACAGCCGTTGATTCGGGTCCATAAGACCGACCTCTTTGGGCGACAAGCGAAAGAAACGATAATCAAACTGTGCAATATCCTCCAGATAGGCTGCACTGCTGTAGGCCGTTTGGCCGCCTGGCTTGCGCATATACTTCAGATAGCTGTCGATATCCCGTTGTCTTCCCTCCGGGAAGGGGCGAACGCAATCCCTGCCTTGCTGCAAATTATGCCAGAATTGACCGGCATCCTCCGCCATCGGCAGATTAGCCGAAATGCCAATGATGGCAATATCATTAACAGCCGTCTCAAAGCTTACTTCCTCGATCCCTTCATCCATGTCCTCATCCAGCTGTCCGATATCAAAGTTTAACAAATCCTGGAGCAAGGTCTCTCCTCCTCTCCTTATGCATCTATCATTTATAAGTTTCTACAAACCCTTTGAGCAGTTTCACATAGCGGTTGAACCATGCTTTCATCCTGGCTCCATTCATCCGCTTCTGATTAAAGTCGAAATAAATTCTGTCATGACGCTCACTCGTGGCCAGTGCCAGATCGAATGTCCGGAAGGGGTCGATCGCATCGTCCAGCAGGTGCTTCCTATAGAACACCGGGATACAATCATACTCCCCTTTAGCTGGCTTCACGCGGCTCAACTGGGCGGCAGGAATTCCCGCATTACCGTTATTGCGCCGTTGGCCCTGCACCCTCTGCATCAGGTCGGTCAAGCTGGATATTCCGGCAAGCGCAACGTCAACAGGCACGATCACTCCATCCCCGTTCAGCAGCGACGGAACCGACACTTGGCTGCTGCCGGACATCTCCGCGATCATATAGATATAGAGCGTCAAATAAATATCCGTCTGCTCGATCCCCTGCTCTTGCGCAATCCGCGACAATTGGGTGAGCATCGCTTGCTCAACCGCATATTGATAGACGACTTTCTTCTCCGAAAGCAGCGCACCTTCCCCATTCCCGTAATAGTCCGGGGACAGTGGCAATGACTGCAGCACGACAGAATCAAGCGCAGTTGCCGATACAGACTTGGCGATAAACTGCGCCAGCTTGGCGATGCTGGGATAGGTGAACATGTCTGTTACGGTGACTATATTCGGATAGACAACATCAACCTGCGCATAGATCTGATTGATCTGTATGGAGGTGCCGCCATGATCGAAGAAGCTGTCATCCATTCCGATCCCCTCTGTTTCCAGCACTCCGGAGCAGATCTGCAGGAGCTTCTCCTCAATTTCATTGGTCGGAAGCGAGATCTCCCTCTGCTGCGTCTGTGCCTGAGCCATCGCTCCAAGCTCCTCCAGCACCCTCGCATATTCGCCGGCCTGGTAACTATCTCTCAGCTTATAGCGCTGAACCTTGCCGCTTGTTGAGCGCGGAATGCTTTTGACCGGGATGACCTCATGCACTTCAAGCCCCATTCCTCTTCCGATATGCTGCTTCAATTCGGCGGCTACCTTCACGAACGTGTCCAGCTCGCCCAGATGAAATACGAACATGACAATATCGTCCTTGTTCGTCTCCTGATTCTGCACGCCGCACACCGCAACCTTGCCGAGCTCGACCCCTTCGACACCCTCCGCCACTTTCTCAATATCATGCGGATAGTAATTCTTGCCATTGACGAAAATGATATCCTTCAACCGGCCTGCTACGACAAGGCGGCCTCCGGTCATGAAGCCAGTATCCCCCGTATGGAGCCAGCCATCGCCAGCCATCGCCTTGTCCGTCGCTTCTTGATTCTTGTAATACCCTGAGGTGACATTCTTGCCCTTGATCTGGATGTATCCCAGGTGCTCCTCCGGCAATTGACGATTGTTCTCATCACAGATGCGAATATCGCAATCCTGAAGGGGAGCGCCTACTTCAACGAAATGAAGAGCAGATGGGGAATGCGGATCGGATACAAGCTTGACCTGCTCGCCCACATTGAAAGCTTCTCGTTCCACGGAGACGGTCACGAACTCATCCTCCAGAGAGGACAAGGTGACGCACACTGTCCCTTCGGCAAGGCCGTAGACCGGCAGCATCGCAGATTTGCGAAGCCCATAAGCGTTCATAATGTCCAGGAAGCGGTGGCATACATCGGCAGAAATCGGCTCCGCGCCATTGCATATAAACCGGACATGGGATAAATCCCAGCCTTCACCATACTCAGGCTTGAAGTAATCCAAGAAATATTTGTAGCCGAAATTGGGCGAAGCGAGAATGGTAATCTTATGCTCATTGGCCTTCTTCATCCATAACACCGGATTGCGGATAAACAGCAATGTTGGCATCATATATTGATTGTAAGCATCGACAAGAGGCGTGATATGCAGCGCTATAAGGCCCATATCATGGGTGAGCGGCATCCAGTTAAGCAAGCGGTCATCCGGCAGCGTCCGGCAGCCCGTATTCAGCGCATTCGCATTGCTGAGCACATTGCCGTGAGTGAGCATAACGCCTTTGGGATCTCCCGTAGATCCAGATGAGAACTGGATAAAGGCCAGATCGTCCAGCCCCGTCGGATGAATGATTCCTTCTGGACCAGACTGGGACATATCATCAAGAAACAGCGTTCGCTTGCCAATCGCCGCGATGTCTTCAGCAAGGCCATTACGCTTCGAGAAGTTCTCCAGCATTCTGTAGATTGAGCGGGCAGTGACCAAGTAAGGTTCCTCGATTAAGCTCCAGATCCGGAACATCTTCAGCTTATGCTCGTCATTCGTGCCGACAGTGAGAGGCACCGGTATGAAGCCGCCCAATATGCACGCCCAGAACATATAAACAAATGATTCATTGTCATCAATCTGATAGATCAGCTTCTGCCCCGGCTCCATGCCCGATTGCTGGAGGTGATGCAAATAACTCAAGGCCCTCTCATACAGCTGCTTGTAAGAAACAACTTTCTCTTCCTGAGGGCCTGTTATGAATGTAATTCCTTTATCTTCTATCCGTTGATTCGCAACTAACGCTTCCGACAAGCTGCTATATCTACTCATTCCAGCCACCCTTGATTATGATGAAATAGCTGCATTAGCCCTCGCTGCAGCAAAGGTCAATTCCGCCTTCGCAACAATTGTTCCGTCCACAACAGCCTCTGCTTCTACGATTCCGCCCGTTCCTACCATTTTCAATACCTTGCACACGTAACGCACCTGATCACCAGGTACAACCGGCTTCAGGAAGCGGCTCTTGACAGCTGTGAGATAAAAGTTCGTGTTCGGGTCGTCCAGCTCAGGGCGCGATATCTTGAATAGAAGAATACAGGCCTGCGCCATCCCTTCGTTCAACAGCACACCCGGATAGATCGCCTTGGAGGGGAAATGGCCGGGGAACATCCATTCATTGCCGCTAATATTTTTGAGGCATACGATAGACTCTCCTGCTGCGATATTCTCGATGGTATCTATGAGAACGAATGGATACGCCTGCGGCAGCATCTCTTTTACTTCATCAAACGAATATTTAGTTTTCATAATATTCTCCTTTTATTGAACTTTTTATATAACGAGTACTATTTTCCACTATATGAAAGAGGGAGTATTCGAAAGTCGAATACTCACACTCACCGTCAAGCTATTAAACCGCTGACCGTATAACGACGGCACTGGATGCGCCGAATATATCCTGTGCCGATATCAGCACAGTGCCGTCTTGCTTGTTGTTCCACGCTCTTGCCGAGCTGCGGATTCCGGCTATCGCAGGGACTGCCTCTTGCGGTGTCTCGTATCCAGGTGTCGCTGGAATAACCGAACGCTGAATCGCGCCGATCGCAGCGATCGTCTGGAAGATGCCGCTGGCGCCATAGCATTCGCCGATCGTTGCCTTAACCGCGCTTACCGGTACATCAGGCTGGCTCGCGAATACGCTGTTCAAAGCGATTGCTTCAGCAGCATCCTGCTCCCGAACGCCGCTAGCGCCTGCTATGACCAGTTCAACATCATCCGCTGTCAGTCCGCCAAGCCGCAGTGTATTGTTCATCGTTCTGGCCAGTCCCGCAGCCCGCTTCTCCGGTGACGGGTCAGCTACGAAGGAGCTGGACCAGGACACGATCTCCGCGAGAATCTTTGCTCCGCGAGCCAGCGCATCTGATTGGCGTTCCAGAACGATAGCGCCGGAGCCCTCAGACGGAAGCCAGCCGGTGCTGCTTTCGTCGAATGATTTGCCAGCGTTCTCAGGCGACTGCTTGGACAATACGTTCGCATTGTCGTATACCCACAGAACGCGCGAATTGATCTCTTCAACACCACCGACAACGACATACTTGGCACGGCCCTTGCGCAATAGATTGCACGCATAGCCCAGCGCATCCAGACCGCCGCATTGTCCGTTGGCGATCGTCGTGTTCGCTGCCCGCGATTGAATTCTAATCGCCAGATAGGAGGCTGGCGCATTCGTCAGCGTGTTGGGCGCATCCATCGGACTTACCGACTTTGGACCATCCGTAATGGCCGTATAGTCATAATCGATTCTAACTTGTGTACAGGCATGGTTCGTGCTTACGACAACAGCCAGATCATCCGGATTGGGCAGCTCTTCCTCGAATCCCGCCCCCTTGAGAGCGAGGACGGAGGAGCCGAGCAAATACTGTGCGCTTGGCTTCATGAACTGCATCCCCTTCTTCCCCAGCAGCGGAACCGGATCCCAGCCTTCAATCTTGTTGCCATAGACCGGTCCTTGCACATGAGCGGAGAGCTCTTCATCAAGCAGGCTGCGAACATTCGCGCCGCTCTCGATGGAGGACCACAGCTGTTCAATATCAAGTCCATAAGGAGAAACGGCGCCAAGACCAGTTACTACAATAGGATCATCCGATTTATGCAACATGGTTGACCTCCCCAAGGACGATGATGGATATATTGCCGCCGAAGGCGAACGCGTTGCTCACAATAATTTTGACCGGATGCTCGACCGCCTTGTTAGGCACAATGTTCTTCACGCACTCCGGATCAGCTTCCTCGTAGTTGACGGTTGGAGGGAGCATCGACTTCTGAATAGCAAGCGAGCATGCGACTGCTTCAATCGCGCTTGCCGCGCCCATCGTATGACCCATCATGCCCTTGATCGAGCTGACAGGAATCTCATCGGCCAACTCGCCGAAAATGTTGCGGATCGCCTGGGATTCTGTCGCATCATTTGCTTTGGTGCCTGTGCCGTGGGCGCTGATGTAGGAAACTTGTCCGGACGTCAGCCCGGCATCCGCAAGCCCGCTGTTTATCGCCAGCGCAGCTCCCATTCCTTGCGGATGGGGAGCAGTCGGATGATGCGCATCACAGGCCAGGCCATAGCCAAGCAGCTCGGCATAGATCGTCGCTCCGCGGCTGATGGCATGATCCATATCCTCCAGCAGAATAACTGCTGCTCCTTCGCTGACCATCGTACCTTTCCGATTCTTCTCGAAAGGCTGGCATACTTCCGGCGCAAGCGCTCCAAGCCGATTGAACACGGAGTAGCACGCCCGGGAGATCGCATCGGAGCCGCCAACAAGAGCAGCATCTACCAAGCCGTCACGAATGAGGTCGCTCCCCCAGCTAATCGCATAATTGCCCGCAGCGCATGCTGTCGGAACCATCAGGCACGGTCCCTCTGCACCCAGCTCCGTAGCTACTGCAGCCGATATATAAGCCTCCGGCATGTGCGCGACCAGATTCGCAGCCAGCGCGCCCGTTCCTTCCACGCGGATATCGTTGTTGTCTTCAACAACCGAAATATTGCCCATTGTTGTTCCGATACAAACGCCGACCCGATCGGCTCCGAGCTCGTCGATGTTCAGTCCGGAATCCTCCAGCGCCATTCTGGCCGCAGCAGCGGCAAGCTGCGTCGTCCTTGGCGTTTCCGCCGGATTCAGCTGTTTCAGATAGCTGCGCGGATCAGCATCACGAACTTCTCCGCCATTATGTGTATCGAAGATCGACACATCGAATGCTTCGATTCTGGCTGTTCCTACATGACCTTCACACAGATTGCCCCAGAACACATCATGACCGGAACCGATTGGCGACAACACACCTAGTCCTGTAATGGCAATTCTTCTTGTCATCGGATTATACGCTCGCTTTTTCCGTGCCAAGAATCTGATTCACGACACGCGCAACATCGTTCAACGTTACGAATTCAGTCAAATATTCCTCAGGGATGCTGATCTTGAACGCCTTCTCGATACGCACGACCATCTCCAGGGAAAGCATGGAATCGATACCCAGATCGTTCACGAACTCATCGCTGTCGTTAAACTCATCAATCTCAATAATCGCAGCAATAATACCTTTCAGTTCCTCTTTCACTTGTTGTTCAGTCATTATTTTCTTCCTCCCGATTTTGGTTTTTTTATATTTGATAGATATATCAATGGATATATCTTCAATAACTGAATGAATTTCTTTACTAGCGAGACTGCCTAGGCGCTTAGACCTCCGTCGATAACAATAACGCTGCCGTTAATGTAGCTGGCATCCGGCGACAGCAGGAATCGAATGGTGTTCGCTACTTCCTCCGGTGTTCCGGGTCTGCCGGCTGGTATCGTCAGATTCACCTTTTCTCTCGTCGCTTCCTTCATCTCATCCCACATGTCGGTCTTGATATAGCCAGGAGCAACAGCATTCACGGTAATGCCAAACTTGCCGACTTCATTGGCAAGCGTTCTTACCATTCCGATCTGCCCTGCTTTGGTAGCGGAATAGTTCACCTGGCCAGGTGTGCCGATCAGTCCGCTGACAGAGCTGACGACGACGATCCGGCCGGAACGCTGCTGAATCAAGCCATAGACCGATGCCCGCGCATAATTGAAAGTCCCCTTGAGATTCGTCGAAATGACATCATCCCAATCGTTCTCTGCCATCATGACAAGGAGCTTGTCGCGGTTGATGCCAGCATTAAGCACAACACCATCCAGACCGCCAAGCGCTTCCTTCACACTTTCTATCGTCTGCTTCGCCTGTGCATAATCCTCTGCATCAGCGAGAAAGGATACCACCTTGCCGCCCCCCAGCTTGGCCGCTTCGGCAACAACCTCTTCGGCAGCCTCCTGATTGCTGCGGTATGTAAATGCGACATCCGCTCCGGCTTCCACCAGAGAAAGCACAGTAGCGCGCCCAATCCCGCGGGAACCGCCTGTAACGAGAAACTTTTGACCTTGCAACACAACCAACACCTGCCCTTTATCAATTTACTTATGAACTCGTTTGTGACAGCCCCTAGGCTCTTTCGGCTTCATCCTTAGCGAACAGGAGAGAGTCCCTTGACCTTGAGCCCGCCTCCTTGGAGAATTGAAGCGTGCATAACTGGTGATACAATCCATGGGCCCCATAGAGACTGTCATGATTGCCCTGCTCCACCACTTTGCCCTCGTCAACAACATAAATGATGTCTGCATTCTTAATTGTCGATAACCGATGCGCGATGACCAGTGTCGTGCGGTTCTCCATGAGGCGATTGATCGCCTGCTGCACCAATTGCTCAGACTCCGAATCGAGCGCTGATGTCGCTTCGTCCAGCAGCAGTATAGGGGCATTCTTGAGCAGCGCCCGCGCAATGGCGATCCTTTGCTTCTGCCCGCCGGACAGCTTCGCCCCCCGCTCGCCGATCATCGTCTCGTACCGATCCGGCAGGCTCTCAATAAACGCATGAATATGCGCGGACTGAGCAGCTTGCACAACTTCCTCCATGGAGGCATCCGGCTTGCCGAGCCTGATGTTGCTCGCAATCGTGCCATGGAACAGATAGGTATCCTGCGGCACGTACATCATGGAATCCCTGAGTTCTGCCAGGGAATACTGTTCCATCCGCTGACCCGCGATCGTAATCTGCCCTTCGCCGGGCGGGTAAAATCCAAGCAGCAGCTTCATGACCGTGCTTTTGCCGCCCCCGCTCGAGCCAACGAGCGCAGCCATCTCCCCGCGCCCAATCGACATATTCAAACCTTGCAGAATCGGCTTGTCCTGCTCATAGCCGAACGCAACCCCGTCGAATTGAATCATCGCAGCCTTGCCGGATTCCGCTGCAATGCCCGCTGCGTATCCTGCTTCGTCTCCCGCGACCAGCCTCTCAGGCTCCACCGGTTCGTTCAACAGCTCGGTTATGCGTCTAACGCCCGCAGCAGAAGTTTGGAACTGGGTTAAAATTCTGCCAAGATCCAGAAAAACCATACTGACGCTTAATTGCAGCTGGACAAGAGCAACAATGACACTAATCTCGATCCAACGATTGGCTACCATCCAGACACCGATCAGAATAATGCCTCCGAAGTTCAAGAATCCGAGAAAATAATTGGTCGCCTCCAGATGCCCGCTCTTGCGTCCATGCCTGATGGAGGTCGCAGTCAGTTCGCCATTAACGGAAGCGTACTTGCTGT
The DNA here is from genome assembly GCF_019443105.1 of Paenibacillus oenotherae. Taxonomy (GTDB): domain Bacteria; phylum Bacillota; class Bacilli; order Paenibacillales; family Paenibacillaceae; genus Paenibacillus_Z; species Paenibacillus_Z oenotherae. The sequence continues at coordinate 34,462 of NZ_JAHZIJ010000018.1, read as the reverse complement.
TAAACCGACCGGACAGGCCGAACATCCGAATGGTGAGCAGACCTGTCAGCATGTCTGTTGCCTGCTCGGTAAGCCGTCCCAGCTTGTGCTGGATCGAATCACTCAGCTGCCGCAGCGAACGGGAGAATGCGGCAACCGACACAATCGATAGCACTGTAATACCGACCAGCACTAAGGCGATTCGCGCGTCGAGCAGGAACATGGCTGCAAGCCCGGAAACACTCATCATTGCCATATAAGCGAGCGAGCGAATCTGAGTAAGGAATACATCCTCAATAATCTGGACATCGTTTGTCAGCCTGCTCATTACATCTCCGCTATGCCGTTTCTCGAAGTAAGAAACCGGGAAAATGCTGAGCCGCTCGAACAGCTGAAGCTTCAAACGGGTCATGAGCGTCTTGACGCTTTTCTTGTAGAGATAGCCGAAGAAAGGCGACAGTACAGCTAGTATCACTACGGCAGTACAGACGATTGCAATCGCACTCGCAAGCGAGGATTGATCCCGGTTGATGGATGTTTCAATCAAGTTCTTGAAGACGAAAGCGAGCAGAATTTGCAGGCTTACACTTGCGCCGCAATCACCGAGCACACCAATGAGATACCGCCATTTGTTAAGCTTCAACAAGGAGAGCATGCGGACCGCTTCATGATCCTTCCAGTTAGCGAACAATCCAATACGCTCCTTCTTAGCCAATTTCAATAAGATCTCCCTGATCATGCGATAAGGACTCTGCAACTAGCTTGCGGTACAACCCGTCCTGCTTCAAAAGCTGCTTATGGGTCCCTCGCTCGACCAGACGGCCTCCATCCAGCACCAGAATCTCATCCGCTTCCGCAATTGTCGATAAGCGATGTGCGATCATAAGCACGGTACGGCCTTTCATCCAACGTCCCAGCGCCTCCTGAACGAGCAACTCGGACTGGGTGTCCAGTGCGGAAGTCGGTTCGTCGAGCAGCAGAATAGGCGCATCCTTCAAGATCGCCCGGGCTATAGCGAGCCGCTGCTTCTCCCCGCCTGAGAGATTGGCCCCGCGCTCTCCGACAAAGGATTCATAGCCCTTCTCCAGCGCTATGATGAATTCATGCGCATTCGCCATCTTGGCCGCCTTCACAATATCCGCCATCGTCGCTCTGGCATTGCCATATGCAATATTCTCCGCGATTGTGGCGGGGAACAAGTAAGTATCCTGTGATACGAGCGCAATCTTGCTTCGGAGCTCATCGAGCTGCAATTGTCTCAGCTGCTGGCCATAAAGCTTGACTTCCCCTTCTTGCTGCTCATAGTAGCCGCAGAGCAATTTGAATATGGTGCTTTTGCCGCTGCCGCTCGGACCAACCAGTGCAAACGTTTGCCCTAGAGGCAGTGTGAAGCTCACATGATCGAGAATCCGGGATCCTTCGCTGTATTGGAATGATACGCCAGCGAACTCGACAACAGCTTCAGCGGCTTCATTCGGCTTTAGCACATCGCTGCCTGTAGGCTCAACCGGATGATCCAGAATCTCAAACATCCGCCCCGCAGCACCCGACGCTTCCTTCGAGCTGAAGATCAGATCAGGAATAACCGCAACCGACATCCCGATATGGAACAGCAAGTAGATGAATAGGATGAGATCACTGACTCCAATCTCTCCTTGAACAGCCATATATCCTCCATACACAACACAAAGGATAACCGGGGTCATCTGCAGGAAAATAGTTAACGGACTTAGCCAGGCACGCCGCTTCTCCACTTCTACAGCTTTGCTCAAGGCTTCATTCATAATCGTCTCGTATTGCTGTACAATACGGTCTCTCGCATTGAATGCCTTGACGATTGACATGCCGCCAATCGTATCGTGAAGCACCGCATTTCCCTCGCCCAGATGCTCTTGCAGCTGCTTGACATGCCGCTCGATCGGCTTGGTGATCATATGGCTGGCAATAATCGCTATCGGTGTCAGCAAAGTCGTAATCAGCACGAGCTGCCAATTAATAAATGCCAGTACAATAATTGCGCTTATAAAAACAAGCGGATGGTAGATCAAATTAGCAAATTTATGAGTAAAATAGTTCTGGACTACATAGGTATCGTTCGTCATGCGTGCGATGATATCGCCGGTCTGACGGTTCTCGATCGCCTCTACAGCTGTTTTCTGCAGATGCTGCGTCAGCGCGTTCCGAATCGACTCCAGACTTTTGGCGCTGAACTTTACCGAGCTGAATTTGGCGATATACTTGAACAGAACCCCGCAAACAACTGCACCGAACACCATAATCATGTGACGGAAAAGCTCGCTGTAATTCTGATCAATCGCATCATTCGTTAACACTTTAATAAAATAAGCGATAAAAATATCAATTCCGACAATAACCAGCGATGCAGCTACTGCGAAAAATGCCCACAGCCTGAATGGCTTAACAAAAAACAGCAATCTCCAGAAAACGCCATGTTTCAACTCAGTTAACCTCTCGTTTTTTGCCATATTTTGCAGAAAGATTACTTTCCGCTTCATTGTAGGTTACATAAACCAAAAAAAATAGGACTAAAAAAATAGCCCTTTGACAAAGATTATATGAAAGCGGTTGTCATCTATAAAGCAGCCTGCCCACTCCATAATAGGTAATTTTAACTAGTTGTAATGCGACCTTTATCCCCCGCGAATGAAGAACCAATTACGGCCCAATCTATCCACCTCAACAAGGCGAGAACCGAATACTTCTCCCTCCGGAACTGTTCCATTACCCGTGTACACAAAGCCAGAGAAATGATCCAATGCACCTCTAAATGTAAAGAACAGCACCTGAAGGTCATCTCCTTCCCCTTCGACCACAATGTCTCCCCCACCCTTGGAAAGCTTCTCATATTGCTCCGGCAGATGTATAAGAGAAGGGTTATACGTTACATTGGGTTTCAATGCTCCACCACGAACCATTTCTATTACTTTAGACCTATCCTCTTTATCCCTCTCGAATTCGATTTTCAATGTGATTTGAGTAAAAGGAACCAGCCCCACCGGCATCAATACAAGCAGGCAAATACCGCCCGGAATAAGATTTTTTCTATTCTTTCTATTGATAATCGCATAGATTAGAACAGTCAGGGTACAGAGCGCGAATAGAAGCACAGCCCCGCCTTCTGATCACCGCTTCTTCCACCGTTACATGCCTCCCGATTAGTTGTAAAGGCTTATCGTCAGATCTCCAACCTCAATAATATGTATATCTTGTATATAAAAAAGCCACCAATAATGGCGGCCCAAACTGTTGAAATTTCCCCTTCCGAGGGTAGCGACTCCTGCTTTTAACCGAGAATTGCTGCACTTTCGCAAGTTTCCCTTTCACCACCAACCGGATGTTCGGTAGTCAGTCACTCCCGTACGTTAGGGGGCTAGTTGACGGGAAGTCCGCCGGACTTTCTCAAAAGCCTGCGAATAGGCTGGCTTTTTATCATTTCGGTCTGCTAAAGACCGAATGCCTGCCGAAGCGCAGGCTTCTCGCCAGGTTTTCCCTCTAGTGGCCCGGTCGGCCATATATTCCTGCGTAATCGCAGGCATTCTGCCTGCAATGGCTTCTTTTAGCGGAAATTGCTGCACTTTCGCAGGCTTCCCTCTCACCACCAACCGAATGTGTTGCAGTCAGTCACTCACATACGCTTGGAAGCTTAGTTAACGGAAGCGCTCCAACAGGCTTTCTCAACAGCCTAACCGCCATTCAAGGCAATTTCTGCGTGATTCGCGCATATCTGTACACATGCTGTTCGAAAGATTAATTCGTGCCGTTGCAGTAAGCAACGACTTCCCTATAGGGCAAGTCCCCGCCAAAAATATCAAGCGCACTGCCGATTGTAATATCCAGCTTGCCGACGGTCAGCCGATTGAACAGCTCCATGTCCGCAAGAGAACGCGCGCCCCCGGCATAGGTGGTCGGAATTTCCACCCAATTCGCCAGCCCTTCCACCAGGCTCTCAAGAATTCCTGTCCGCTTCCCTTCCACATCAACAGCATGGACAAGAAACTCGCTGCAATAGGATTCCAGCTCTCGCAGATTGGCTTCATTAACCTCGCAATCACTGAAGGTCCGCCATTGATTCGTAACGACGAACCATTTGCCATCCCGCTGCTTGCAGCTCAGATCGATAACCAGCCTCTCCTTGCCAACCTCCGAGACGATCCGGCGCAGATTGTCCATATCCAGCTTCCCATCCCGAAAAATATAGGAGGTGACGATGACCTGGGATGCTCCTCCCTCCAAATAGCGCGCGGCGTTGTCCGCATTGATGCCGCCGCCAATCTGCAGTCCGCCAGGGTACGCCTTCAGCGCGGACAACGCCGCTTCTTCATTCCCGCCGCCAAGCATGATGACATGCCCGCCCGTCAAGCCGTCCCGCCGGAACATCTCGGCATAATAAGCAGAGTCGTGCTGGGATACGAAGTTCTCCACCACATGCTGCGGATTCGCGTCTAACGTTTCTCCAACGATCTGCTTTACTTTTCCATGATGCAAATCAATACAAGGTCTGAATTTCATGCTGTTCTCCTCTTTCTTCATTATTCAGTGCCAGCAGCGCAATCAGCTGAGACAAGGATTGAATGCTATATTTCGGTCTAATTCCGTCTTCAGGGCGGCTTCCTCCGGGGTTGAAGTAGCAGAAATCAATCCCGGCGCCCAACGCACCGTGATAATCATCCTGCAGAGAATCGCCGACGAACAGCACCTCGTCATGGCGCAGGCCGAACGTATCCACCGCCCGGTCGAATATTTGCCGGTCCGGCTTCCAGAAGCCGATCTCGTCGGAGACGAACAAATGGTCAAAATAATGCTCCAGCCCGCCCGTCTTCAACCTGCTTCGCTGGGCCTCTCCGATTCCGTTGGAGATAATTCCCATTGGATAACGGCCATGCAGCCTGGCAAGCAAATGTTGTGTTCCTTCGATAACATGGCATGTCGAGCAGAACAACCGCCAGTACGTGCCCGCCATGTCCGTGGATGCGCTGTGATCCTGCCCCATCTGCAAGAGCGTATCGCGGAAGGAATAGTCCAGCACCTGCATAATGTTCAACTTGCGCTCATTGCGCTCCACCCAATACATCCAGTTGATGGGAGCAAACACTTCGCGAAATTGCTCCCATTGAAACCCTTCAAGCAGGTTCAGCTGATGATGCTCCAGCATACGGCGCAGCGACTCCTGCTCGCTGCAGCTGTAATCCAGCAAAGTATTATCCAGATCGAACAGAATGGCTTTATACAACGAGCCCACTTCCTTTCCGTCTTACAAATCCATCTGCAAACGAACCATATCCCGGCACTGCATGCCATTGTCATCATAGATCGGTTCTGAATAATGCCGGGTGAAGAAATCAAGATCGATACCAACAATGCGGAAACCGCATTTCTGATACAGCCCAAGCTGCATCAAGCTGGAATTGCCCGTGCCGACCTCGATCGTCTTGTAGCCAAGGCTTGCCGCAGTCACAATCGCATGAAGCGCCAGCTGCCTGCCGTACCCTTTGCCCTGCTCCTGTTCTGCAACTGCAATATTAACCAGTTCCATCGTCTGCGGCCTCGTAGGCAGCAGTGCGTACACGCCGATGATGTCCTGATCTCTCTCCATGACGAAGCATTGGCTTCGATCGATATAGCTTCTTACAACTTCCATCTCCGGGTCTGCCAATAGCAACAAATCAAACGGATGCTGTTCATCGCTCCGCAGCGCTCTTATGTATTCCACTTTATGCTCCCTCTGACCGTCCCAACAGGATACCTAGTCGATAAATAATATAACCCATAATAGCACCCAATGTATTCAATAGCACATCATCAATATCAAAGCTTCCGCGATGCAGTACAAGCTGAAGCAGCTCAAGCATGAATAAAGCGGCGATAAACAAAATCATGAACCGCATCAGCTTCAAGCGAAACAAATAAGGCAGCGCAATGCCGAACGGCACGAACACCGCTACATTCCCGACCATATTCACAAGCCAATTGCGCAAGCTGAAATGATCCGCGTACAGCACGTACATTTTCAGCGTCTGCAGTGGAATGATATTGTATTGATAGGCATCTATGCGGGTATGGCTGCGTCCGAATCCGATAAACATCCAATAGATGAGCAGTCCGGTGTATAGAATTGTAATGATGAATATTAATGGCTTCATGATGTTGTTCATGTACTCCTTCAAATTAGCAGCCTATTCCCTATTAAACTTCATGACCCGCTCAATCGTCCCTGTGGTTGTGTCATATATGGCCCTGCCAGATAACAGATTGCCTCTGCTATCATAGAATTGATAGGCGAATCTGAACCGGTCATTATCCAACCATCGATCCATCCATACGGCGGGATCAAAACGGTCGATTGACTCGGGATGAATGTCATAATTGTTGTCGGGGTCATCAATAATTGCTTCAATCAAGTTCGGCAGCCTCAGCTGATTGCCTGTTGAAGTGTCGAATATAGCGATGTTGCTCCATGTACGGCCGCCATAATCTGCTTCCAGCCATCTCCCGCTTGCTGACATCGACAGACGGAAGACAGAGCCATCCAGATTGCCCAGCAGCTTCGGACTATTCTCCTTGACCATCCACACTTTCCCATCATTGTATCGGCTCTCTCTATACTTGTAAAAGCCAGCTATACTTCCGTCCTGAGAGCGCACAAAGGAGCTGCCGCTATATCTATGGTCGATCAAGGCGACAGCAAAATTCGCCGCCTGCCGGACAACAAGCTGCTCGTCATTGCGCATGTCCCGAATAGCGGATATTGCCGCAGCATCAAGCAGAGCTGGATCATCAACCAGCTTATAGGTGCAATACCAGCGTATTTCGGCTATAGAGTGGTTAAGTCCTTCTAATAAGAAAGCTTGCGGCTTGTCCACCTCTTCCCACTCCAGCAGCATCATATCAAGCAGATGATAGTCCTCTGCGATTCCATCCCAATAACTCTTGATGACCTCCGCATCCACCTTGGCGGCAGCTTCTGGCACGGCCGTATTCACTTCCAGCTCATTCCCCATAGTTCCTTGCGGGGCTAGAATTTTATCGGAATGTATCGCCTGTATGGGCTCCTTGTCCTCTTGCATCGCAAGGGGCTGCTCTTCCCTGTTCTCAGTTGGCTCCTGCATACAAGAAACAGTGGCGCCTGCGAGAATAATTACCGTCCACCCTATTGCAGCTATCCGTCCTAATCGTTCGATTACCACTGTCCGTCCTCCGCCTAAGATTTGAAATTAGCCGCTACTTGCTGCCAATCCATTGCATTCTTCGATCATATACAGCATATATGCAAGCGCATCCGAGCGCCGCCTGCCGATAGAATGATAGATCGAGGGCTTGCCTCTTCGATAATGAATCGCTTCCTGAATAATGGAATGCCAGCGTGGATCGACATGCAGCAGCGCATACTCCCCGGCACCAGCCTTTGTCGTAATTCTATTCTCTCGAAATGTGTAATGGAGCCGCGAGATGCCAAGAACACCCCACTCCGCCGCCTCTCTGCCCAATAAAGCCAATCCTTTGGCCGTCCACAGCCTGGACGATTGTTGAATCCAGGAGTGCCAGTAGCTATTCAGATTATCCCTCATGCGCAGAAGCAGCTCATTCCAGTCCACCTCATATTCCAGCAAGGAAGGATCCGGCCCGATTATTCCAATGCCGCTTTCCTTCAGCTCAGCCCAAGTGACCAGATTGCACTCGAAATATCCGGATGCATACAAACGGTTATCGCAATAATAGGGATACGGCGCGATTTCGTGAGGCAGCTTGCCAAGCTGCTGCGGAGTGACATAAATACCGTTCATATTAGGCTTGCGGGATTTCGAAGCCACTGTACGATGAACCTCAGCAAGCAGCACCAGCTGCCCGCTATTCAGTTCACTTCTTATAACCGCTACAAAGTCAATATCACTCAGCGATAAAGAATAATCGCCTAATGCAATTGATCCATAAATATAGAAGCCTGCAAGCAGTCCGGGCAATGCTGTCTCCACCTGCTCCACGTAATCGTTCACAATAGAACGGATACAGGGATCCGGCAGCATCTCACTGCTGACTGGCAGATGGCGGTTCAGCTTGAATCCCGCCTCATTCCACATGTTCAACATGATCCCCTTCTAATTATAATGAGTTGGAGACGATATGCCTACTATAGCTATTCCGGCCACTCTGGCTGCTCTACGTCATGATGTCATATCCAGACCCTTCTTTTGCTTCACCCAATAACTATACCTATAAATCTCGCGAAATCCGATCTTTTTATACAGGTTTAGTGCAGGCAAGTTGCTCTGGACGACAAGCAGATAGCAGTCCCTAGCTCCGCTTCTCCGCCCCCATTGAAGCAGGTGGCGTACCAATTGCTCACCGAAGCCCTGATTGCGGCAGCCCGGGTCCGTAACGATATCGTATAGCCCGAGCAATCCCCGTTCGATGACACCAAGACCACATGCTACCGGCACGCCGCCGCTGTACAGCATTGCAAAGCCTTGCTCCAGCCTGGACCTGCTCAATAGCTGTCGGGCAATCGAAACAGCCCCTTCCGATAATCCCTGCATTCGTGCAACATTATCCAGCCATTCCCCGCTTGGCGATGATTCAATACGGCATTCCAGCTCCGGCTCGGGAAGCTGCTGCAGCGCCAACAATCGGACGCTGGAAGGCTCCACTTCCACATAGCCGAGCGAAGCCAATGTTCCGGCGAGCGCGGCCGGCTGAGCGAACGGAGTGATTTTGAATATCGTGTCGAGGCCAGCACCTTCATACAATTGCTCAACCTCTGTAATTTTTGCAGCGAGCTCCTCTTCCGGACAGGTTCCATAGATTGGACTGACTGAATTGGAGCGTTTCGTATAGCCATCAGCAAACCGCAGCAGCCAGCCGTCCTGTACGATTGTCTGCAAGGATGGCCAGCTGTTTAGGGCAATCTCTTCAATATGCTTGTACATGTATTCTTCCCCTTGATATCAGGTTTTGAATAAATATACATTAATTATTATTTTTATTCAATATTACACATCCAGAAGCTTCTGATACGTGACAATATCCAGCCACCGCCCGAATTTATAGCCAACCTCCCTGTAATGTGCAACCTGCTGGTAACCGTGCCTGGAGAAAATATGTACACTGGCATTGTTCTCCGCGCAGATCGAAGCAATCAGGGAGTGGAATCCCAGCTCTTTGGCAATGCCTTCAATAAACCGCAGCGCATGATCGCCAACACCTTTGCCCGTCTCCTCAGGGTTCAAGTAGATCGTGACCTCTCCCGTAAAACCGTAGGCAGCCTTCTTCTTATGCTGCGTGATAAGAACGTATCCCCTGTAGCGGTCATCCACACGAATAATAAAGGATCGATAGCGATTGGCGAGCGGTTCAATAACCCCTCTCATCTGCTCGGTTGTGAGAGGCTCCATATCGAACGAAACCGTCGTATGCATGACATAATAATTATAGGTCTGGCACACAGCATCCAAATAAGCTTCCGTATATTCATGAAACGAAATGTGATTCAAACAAGTTGCACCCCAATCATCAACTAATTCTACGTACTAATTTGTATGATCCGGAATTGCAGATGGCGAACGCATCAGATAAGGATAGAGCCATACCAGCCCCAGCACGAACAGCAGCAGAGCAATCAGCGGAGGCGTCAGATGCCACCAATCCATATAGCCGATCACGATATGGACACTGAAAGCAGCTATGAAAGGCGGCAAGCCGGCAGCGAGAAACGTCCACCAAAGCCAGCGTTCACCCTCTTGAATGCCCCATAAAGCGGTAGCGAGCAGCCCAAGCGCGACAGATAATAAAGCGCCTCCGAAGCCAGCCCGGTCATGTGCAATAAGCGGAATCAGATTCTCATTTGCTCCGTTCAATACGGAAGGAGTCGTCATTAGAAAGGCGAGATCTTCCGGCACAAAGACGTCTGTAATGCCTACTATCGAGATAATGATGCCGCCAAGGACAAGCGCGAAGCCTAGCGATACCATCATAAACTGGCCCCTCTGCGCCATTCGCCAAACCCGGTCATTGCGCATATTGGGCCGCTTGCGATACGGTTCATCCCTGCGGTCTCTCATCGATAGAACGAACATCGGCAGCAGCAGCGCAGCGACAGTAGCATGGAGCGGATCGAAATAACCGTAGCCCAGATAAAGGAAGAAGCTGCTAAAACCGAAAAGCCCTGAGGTCATCAGCGCCGTTCGGGCCCAATGCAGTCTTCGTCTCAGGCCATAACGTGCCAACTGGTAATAAAGAATCCCGATCGCGATCATCGTCCCGGCAAGCGTAATCCGGTCATGCGACATGAAGGGCAGCAGCCGGTCGTTCAACTGCTCCAGCATTTCGGGAGTGGCGCATAGAAAGGCGATATCATACGGCAGAACGACCGTTGTCGCTGCAATAATCCACGCAATCACGCCGCCGATGATCATCCCAAGCCCTAATAGACACATCCAGCCCCAACCCTGCCAGAAGCCCGGCTCCGACGTCGCTTCCTCACCTTTTACAAGCTCATGAAGCAGCGCTTCATTCACACGCTTGGGCAGACCTGGACCGGAGAAAACGAGACCGCTATGCAGCTGCACATAGTTAGCTCCCGCCCCGACCAGTGCAAGAGCATCCTCAGGCTCATGAACGCCGCCAGCAGCAATGATAGTTGCCGCTTCTCCACATATACTGCGGGCGCAGGAGGCCAACCGGATGGAATACGGCAACGTCTCTTGCCCGATCTCATAGCCCCATTCTCCCCTCATCGCATCTCCGATAACGATGCCATCATAGCCCTTGCCCGCTCCACTCAGCGTGCGAAGAAGTGATGTCAGCCGTTCCTCCTGCATATCCAGAGGCAAATATATTAACAGCGGCTTGGCGGGAGCGATCTCCCTCGCCGTATCCAGCAGTGAGGCCATATGATCCAGCTCAGCTTCTGCAGACCAGTCCGAATCGGTACAATCGAGATAAAATCCGGCAGCAAATGGCATTAAAGCCTGCAGCATACGCTTATTCTCGGTCAGCGCCTCCGTTGGAGTACGCCCCGGCATATGGCGCAGGCGTGCAAAGATTGGAAGCGAGTGCCCCTGCTTCCCTTGTAGTCGTTTCACGATAGCGTCAAGGCCGTCATTCGATTCTATTAGTTCGCTAATGAGCATCTCACGCGCAGCATCGCGGACTACTGGCTTCTCAGCGATTGGTTCCGTTGTTACGGGACCGATCTCAATGAATCCGAAGCCGAATTGCGCGAGGGCCGCATGTGCTGTCCCATGCGGGTCGAGGCCGCCGCTTAAGCCTACCGGATATTTGAACGTGATCCCTATCCGTTTCTGCTCCAGCAGAGGTGATACTTCCATATGCCCCAGGGTGCGGATAACGAGCGAACCACCAGGAATTCTGCTCAGCCCACCCATAGCTTGAAGTGTCGCATTTCTCGCAATCCTGGGAGGCAGACGGAATAATAGTGGCCGAAATAACGTTTGGTAGGACCAGTCAGGCATCTCATTGCCTCCTTACGAACAGTGCCATTGAACGAACGGCCGCTTTGTTGGGGGAATTCCCTGCCCCATTTGGTTGTTCATTCTCCCGTTCAGCTAATAGTGCATTTTGTATATTCTAATTATAGCACTATTGGAAGCTCTAACGAATCCTATCCTTATTTCCAAAAAAACGGCGCATCCCGAATTCCTCCGAAATACGCCGCCAGCTTCAGACTATTCAATTAGGGCTGCGGCAATCTTTTCTCAAAACAGAGACTTGAGGGACAATCCGCATATTCTCCGAATCTGTCAATCTCGTAGAAACCATTCTTTTTATAGAAATGAACCGCTTCGAATTGCGGAGCCCCTGTCTCCAGCTTCAGGATGCTGTAGTTCAGTTCCTTGGCCGCATCCTCAACGAAGTCCAGAATCCGCTGGGCGATTCCTTGCTTTCGAACAGAACGATCCACGTAGAACCGCTTCAGCTCCGTGCTCTCATGATCCAACGGGCGGATTCCGCCGCAGCCTACTGCCTTCCCGTTATGATAAGCAACCACGAATACCGCTTCCTCGATCTTCGGATCCTCCACATCAATTCCGAATATCTCCTCGCCCGGATAACGCTCCAACAGCTCTTCATCCAGCTTCCCAATCAAATAAGCCAAATCAGCATGCTTCGCAGATACTTTCGCCAACACTATCTCATTCATCTTTGTAAAAGCCTCCAATATGTTATATGTGAGATAATCTTACATTATTGTGTTGGGAATGTATAGTTGGGATGTTGATGCCAGTGCAGTAACTTACGACTTTGGAATACTTTAACCACAACTACTATTACGTTGGGTTTTGTCCCTTGAGTTTAGCCTATAGCTGCTTTTAACTCCATTATTTCTTTCAATTCATTTGAATAATTACATTTGGCATTAAATGTATCACTCATACAAGCGAAAAACTGTTCTGCCCCGTCGAGTAGCGCAAGTAAAAAATCATCTCTGGGCAGTACAATTTTAACAATCTCGCTGCCAGTAACTGAGAATAACAATAAATGTTCAGATACCTTTTGAAGCCTCAGTTCTACTGGTTGATCCGGAAAATATGTACTCCCTTCTCCTATTCGCATGAAATCCCTTATTACATTCACAATATATGCCCATAAATGGGCTACTAAATCCCATAATCTAAAACCGACCAATTCCTTGTCGCAGTACTTAATTATTATCGCACCATCCAGATACATAAAATCTAGCTGATTATAAATCCCGTTCAATGCCACCAAATCAGTCATTTCCACGAAATACTTTTCAGGAAGTTTCACAACATCATCCAGATCAGTGATGTTCCTTTGGGGATATTTCAAAAAGGACTTGATTTGAAACATTCTATCACCTCAAAAGTATACTCAATAACCTATTCCATTAATGATACCTCGGACCTTTTTTTAACTGCATCCAATAAGTTAATAAGAAACAAATTCTTATTAGTAAAACCTAAATAATATTCATAGTCTTCCTTATCAATGGACGAATAATATTCCTGATGAAATATAACATTGGAATATTGTTCGGAATTTTCACCCTTCTTGATAACAATACATTTAAATAAATATCAATCTGAATCGCTTTAATCGTATCTTCTTTTTGATTACTTTCGGCGATGTCTGATTTGACTCATCCCAATGAGGTGTAGATTCCACCCATGGCAATACTCACGCAGAATTCACAAAAACACATCTCTCTGAGACGAACTCCTGTGTACTCACGTCAAATAAATCCATATTTCTTTCGCACAGTCTATGTTAAATTCTAATGTTGATATTTGACCATAAGAAAACCGCCTTGGTGAAAAAAGGCGGTTTATTGAGCTAACGTTCCCAGTTAGTCAGAAAGCAAAGCAATTACGTTTAGCGTAATGGTTCGCCGTAGAAGACATGAAAATGAAGATGTTTTGAGTCTTGGTACTTCCCTAAATTAGTCAGCACTCTGCAAGCTCCATACTCAGATTGCACTTGTGATGCCACCTTTTTAACAACATCCATCAACTCAATTAAGAGTTCATTGTCGCATTGTTCCAGTGTTAGAAGTGACGAGATGTGCTTCTTTGGAATCGTAACAATGTGAACGGGGTAAAAAGGGCGAGTATGATGATATGCAAGAACGTTATCACTCTCAAATACTTTCTGTACAGAAGTATGACCACTTAATACCTCGTCGCAATAAAAATCCTCAGACAATACCATCCCTCCATATCTTGTTCTCCTTTATTTTAGCATAAGTTATATTCTGTCAGCACCCTGTCCGTAAGCTTAACAAGAATAAACGCCAGGTTTACGTGGCTTACGTTCGGCATTATTCCGCTTTCCCTTTTTCCGAGTAGAGAAAGTAGTAGGTCTCGTCTATTTCAACAATACCTTGAAATGCTCCGGTTGGAATCTGCTTTAGAGCGGCAAGAATCTTATGCCTCCTTTCAATGGATTTTGGACTGATGATTGTAAAACGAAATCAGTTTGATCCATTTATATTTTTTCTCCAATATGAATATCAAGCATTTTAATATCATTACTCTGAAAATCCTCCCACGTAACAAATAATAAGATTCATAGACAATTAGCAGCAACATGCATATATAAAAAAAGTGGAAGTCTAGCGCATGTTTCCATGTCTAGACTTCCACTTGTGCTGCCGCGTTTCTCAGCTTAACTCTTTCTTCTCAATTCATCCAGCAGCTGCTGGAACCTCGCTTCCAACTCTTCCCGTTTATCCTCTTTTCTTAGCGTAGATAAACGCGAAACGACCTCTGTCAGCTCATGCTCCAGAATAAGCCGTCTGCCTGCGACTTCCCTCTCTTCCTGCATCGCTGCTGCAGACGATACGCGGCTGCTATCAGTCCTGTTACTGGCAGTTCCTTCCACCAGGCCAGCCTCGGCACCTTCTGTCCACGACCAGTGACCCTTTTCCAGACTCAAGGTATGCGTAGCAATAGTCCGGATCAACCTCCGGTCATGCGAAGCGATGAGGATCGTCCCAGGATAAGCCCTCAATGCCTCCTCCAATTGCTCCCGCGCAAAAATATCCAAGTAATTCGTTGGTTCATCCAGCAGCAACGTGTTGTAAGAACCAAGGAACAGCATAGCAAGGGCCGCCTTCACTCGCTCTCCGCCGCTTAAATCACGGATCCGCTTGTGCACGTCCTCTCCCTTGAACAACGTTCTCGCCAGAACGGTACGCACATGCGACTGTTCATAATGGGTAGCCGCCAGCACATTGTGGATCACAGAGCTGTCATCATCAAAGAGCGACAGATCCTGGCGGAAATATCCGACTTTACAGCTGGGCGACAGCTTAACCCCATGGGCCCCGCTTGCTATCATCTTTAGTAATGTCGTCTTGCCGGATCCGTTGGCTCCCATAATGGCCACTCGCATCCCCGGCCTTATCTTGATATTAATATCGGCAATAAGCTTTCTGTCACCGTAACCCGCACTTACATGTTCAAGCTGAATAATATGTTTGCTGCGGCAAGGCTGGTGGGCGTTGACATCGAACAACGGTACTTCGCTCGTTCGCGGCTTCTCCTTCACCTCCAGCTTCTCGATGCGCCGCTCTATCGACTTAGCGAATTTGTCCAGCTTTGCTTGCTTCGTGCCCCTCTGATCTTGACCCCGTTTGGCCTCCATAGGGTTCATATGAGATGGGTTCAACTTACGGGATCTCGCATTTTGCTTCAACTCATGCAGCGAATGCTCCAGTCTGGCTTTCTCCGAAGCATACTGCTCATATTCGAACTGCCTTCTGGCCAGTCTAGCCGCCTTCTCATCTTGATAGGCAGTGTAGTTGCCGTGATAGAGCGTCAGCTGTCCTTCATCAATCTCCATAATAGAGGTGCAGACCGCATCCAACAGATCCCGATCATGCGAGACAAGTACAACCGCCCCCTTATACGACCTGAATGCCTGCTGGAGCAAGGCAATCCCCTCTTGGTCCAGATGGCTCGTAGGTTCATCTGCCAGGATCAGACCGACTTCTCGTCCGAACAGAGCGGCGATACGTTGTCTGGTCTTCTCGCCTCCGCTCCCGTGCGCTTCAATATCCGCAGCAGATTGGCGGGCCTTCCAGCGTTTCGCCATTTTCAGTTCATTACGCGTGTCAGTGGCATCCCCTTCAAAGGGATCCATCTGCTCGCCTCCGCGTCTTCCAGTCATCTGCAGCATCTCCGAATGAGAGACCAGATGCTTCACATAGCCCTGATGAGGCTCCAGCCTCCCGGCAAGCACCGCTAGCAGCGTTGATTTGCCCGCGCCATTCGTGCCAACGACACCAACTCGCTCACCTGCTTCAACCTGCCACCTGTCCTGCTGTCGGAACAATAATCGATCCCCTATATATACTTGCAATTGCTCTGCTATCATATACGTTTCCGTCATACAATCAAGCCTCCCCAGTTCGTAGAAATCAATCGATCTGAAGAGGACTGCGAGTCCAGCACAAAAAAGAGGCACAGACGTCCACTAATAGAAATATGAACTCGTAATCCTACTCCAGAAACAACACATCGCAAACATACCATCCTCGGAATCGGGAATGGCGTTCTCGTCCTGTGCACAAATAACCTCAGTCTTTCGGCTATTCACTGTTTCGTAAGGGTAAGATGACTACTTCATATTCCTCCGGCACCTGTTCCTCTCTCATACGCTCATTTGTTCATTCCATAAATTACATTTTTAGTATAATATGTTCTGAACCTTTTATCAATAGCTGCTTCTCTCTTCCACCATATAGCAGTGAATATCATTGTGAAGTACAATGATTAAGGGACATTCCTGCCCTTTCACTTACCACTCTAGCAGAAGGAGAACCTCATGAAGCTGTGGCATTCCATTATCATCTACACTCTATCGGTCGCTTTATTGTTGCTATATAAGGATGAGCTGCTGGAATGGCTTGTGACGGGCCAGCCTCATCCTCTGCTCATTTTTCTATTCGCGCTGTGCCTGATTATTTTCCCCATCATCCCGTATAAAATCGTCATCGTCGCTCTCGGCCTCATGTACGGCCCTTTGCTTGGAGCCTTCCTCAGCTGGAGCGCAGCTTCAATCGGCTCTGTATTCATTTATCTGTGGGTGCGCAAATATGCCCGCAATCGAGGCAGAACGTACCTGTCCCGGTACAAGCAGTTGGAGAAAATGGCTGTGATGATGGAGCGGAGTCCATTTCTGGCGATTTTTCTGGCGAGACTGGTTCCTTTCTTCCCTCAGACGCTTGTCAATATTTATCCTGCTTTTCTGTCCATTCGAACCGCTACATACGCCATAGCATCTGCACTTGGCAAAATCCCGATCATGCTCGTTATTTCTTATCTTGGCAGCAATCTGTTGTCCAGTACCGCTAACGCAATCCTTGTCATCGGATTATATGCCGTTTTCTTGGGCTTGGTGTATGCGGTCTATCGGCTATGGCTGCGCGAGCGGCTTGTATGATTGTTCAATCAACAGCTTCAGCTGCCGATTACGATCATGAATGAAGCGGGCCATATACCGTTTCAATACAAGACGCTCCACAAGCCGTCCGATCATTCCGAATGGCGCCTCAAACGCCAGTTCATCCCTCATAATCGTCACATCCTGCCTGGCAGTAAACTCCCGCGAGTGCTTCAGCCTCTTAAAGGCTCCGGATACCATCTCATCCACAAAATAAAGCGGCCTCTTATAAGCAGTAACTCTTGAGGTTAGCCGCTGCCGGACCAACAAATGCGTTGCCTCGAATGTAACCTCTTCCCCAGCCTCAATCATCCCGCTCGTTCTTCCGGCGACTGCGCGTTCTCTCGTATGCTTCCATACCGTTCTCGTATGGATATCAATATCTCTGGCATAATCGAAGCATATTTCGATCGGCGCTTCAATCTCAATTTCAGACCGGATAATTATCATAGATACACCTCAACACTTCAATTTCCACTGAACGTCCAACCTCCTGAATCGGTGTCCTGCTTGTTCGCAATCAGCTGCCAGCATGCGGTGTTTCGCTGAATAATGGGGGTCAATCAACCTGCTCACATGAACGATAATCAGACTGTAGACGCAATCCTCGCCAGAGGATAACCCGCAATTCAAACGCCGAGACATGCGAGATGCGAGCGAGGTAAAACATGCGAAACGGCATTTATTTTTAGTTTTTGGCCCGACAAAGGTGAAATGCCTGCCAGAGTGCAGGAATTTCACCTTTGTTTCCCCTTATCGGCCGATTCTTCCTTAAATTCATGCACGATCGCAGGAATTGTACCAAAATGGCGCCTTGTAACCAAAATTCATGCACATTCGCAGGCTTCTTCCCCCGTCACTGCCGCGAGCTTAGTGCAAAACCTCCTCCGGTTCCCCGACCGCATTCGGAAATTCATCCCGCAGCAGGCTGAGGTCTCCCTTCATCTCTGCATCGTTCAGAAGACAGGCATCCAGACTGGCGGTCAATTGCGGCTGATTCATCTCAATACCGATAAAGACAATCCTGTTGATCCGGTCGCCATGGTCGGGATGCCATGTCCTGGTCAATTCAGGCTCCTCCTGCAGCAGAGCCGTCTGCTCCTCCTGCGGCAACGCTGCGATCCAATAGCCGGCTGGGCCGAATTGGATGGATGGCCCTGCCTGGCTCAAGCTCTGCGCATGCGCATGCCGCGTCGCAAGCCATACCGTCCCCTTGGCGCGGACAATCTCGGCCGGCCAATCCTGCATCCAGCGCATAAGCCGCTCCGGATGAAAAGGCTTGTTCCGCTCGTATACGAAGGAGGCAATGCCATATTCCTCCGTCTCCGGCGTATGGGCAGGCTTCTCCATCTCCTGTATCCAGCCTGCAGATTCGCTCGCTTCATCGAAATTAAACAAGCCTGTGTTCAAAATTTCAGCCGGAGCCACATTACCCCGCTCCGTGCGGATGAGCTTCGCCCTCGGCTGCAGCTTGCGAAGCACACCCTCAAGCTCGGCAAGCTCTTCCTCATCCACCATATCACATTTATTCAGCAGCAGCACATCACAGAATTCGATCTGGTCAATGAGCAGATCGACCACCTCGCGTGTATCTGCCCCATCTACCGCCTGACTTCGATCCAGCAGTGTCTCGCCTGATGAATAATCATGCCAGAACCGGTATGCATCAACTACTGTAACCATGCAATCCAGACGGCAGAACGCCGTCAGATCGATGCCATGCTCCTCATCGATGTAAGAGAAGGTCTGCGCGACTGGAATCGGCTCGCCTACACCCGTTGATTCGATCAGAATATAATCGAACCGGTTCTCCTTGGCGAGCCGCTCCACCTCCCGCAGCAGATCCTCACGCAGCGTACAGCAGATGCAGCCGTTGGACATCTCTACCAGCGTCTCATTCGTTCTGGACAGGCCGCCGCCATCCTTGATCAACTCGGCATCCATATTAACCTCGCTCAAATCATTCACGATAACCGCGACCTTCAGCCCATCGCGATTGTTCAGCACATGATTGAGCACCGTTGTTTTCCCCGCTCCCAAATAACCGCTCAATACGGTGACAGGCAATTGATGTCCGTTCATTGTAAGCACCTCTTTTTTACTTTAGTAAATTTTACGATTAAACACCAAACAATAAACCCGGCTCGAATGAACCGGATTTTAAATGTAATAATTACTATTAATCAAGAATACCCGCATGCCGTCTCTTCTGTCAACCCCTCTCCTCCGCTTTGCTACCATCCGTACTTCCCTTGTGCACATGAATAAGGGACTTACGCAGCTTCAAACCCTGCATCCGGCCTGAAGCTCATAAGTCCCTCTTTCGTCATCAATCCCCCGAACGTATACTGCTAGCTGCTCGGCAAATGATCCTTATCATAAATAACAACCTCAGTCATATAGATATCGCTCGATCGAATAAGGCCATAGTCTGAGAACAGCACAACCCCGAACGATTCCCGATACTCCTTCAACGCATCATCGACAAGCTCAATTCTCAATTTTGCACTCGCTTGTCCATCCTCGAATATGAAAGAACCTCTGTAGCCTCTATTATAGATAGAGTCGCTTCTTTTAATATCCTTATCATAGATCGCCGTATTCGGGAATATTAAATATTCGACAAAATACTCCCCCTTCGTATCTTCACGCACCACTTCAACCTCTGCCCACCCGGATTCTTCGATCACGTAATAAACGGGCTGCTTAAAATTCACGACATTGGGAGCTGGCATATCCCTAATTTCAACCGTAGCACTGATTTCATTCTCCCATTCCAGACTCGTATTGCCAGTAGGATTGGAGAGCGTGATCGTAAGCGACTCCATACCTTCTTCAATACCGTCAAGAACTAGAGGGATAATAACCTCCGTCTCCGACAAACCGCTCTCAATCACCGCCGTACCGCTTGTAGGCCCTGTATAATCCGCTCCCGCAGTCGCAGAATCACTGGTTATCGTATAATCTACAGTCGCTCTGGTTGTTGTAGGCTTGGTAAGGAAAATACGGAATGACACATCCTGACCCTCGTTAAACGTTGAACACCCGGAAGCCCAATGAAAAAACATGCAGGGCCCGCTAAATACAGAAAAAATGCTGGGATAGCTCTCATCCGGACCGGATCTTAAAATCTCAAAATCGATGAAGGTTTGAACTTTTCGCGTAACAGGATCGAAGAGCTTGAGCCTAAACATTCGATCACCGCAGCAGTTCTCATAACTAAGCGGAACCCGAATGATTTTCTTCCATTCCCCGTCTCCGAATAGGAGTGTTCCGCTGGTCGCAGTGTAATCAATTCCCGCGATCGCTGTAATATCCTCCGTTTTATAATCGATTCGAGCCTCTCCTCTTATATTGCCCCAACGAAATACCGGGACATCAACATAACCTGGATCCGCTAGAATAGTCATATATGAACTAACGACATAGCCGAAACTAAAAGCATCATTCGGAGCTTTCAGTCCCCCTGTTACTGAAGCCGCTGAATTTTCTGCTGCCATCGCGGCTCCTTGAGAAATGGTCAACACTAACGATACCGCCACCAGCAGACACGCCATAAACCTTCTGAATCGCAGTGCTGTCCTCCCTTTTCCGGCATTATGCTTCATGTGCAACTCTCCTCCATTTACAATGATATACGATACATTTCGTATCGTAATCTACCACAAATGGTGTGTCAAGGATTATTTTACTATTATATCCATCGTCGGGACACCCTAATGTGCTCCCCTTACGCAGGCATAAAAAAAGAGGGCTCGTCGCCCTCTAAACATCCTTGCCGGATTCATTCTGACACTGCTCGCACACACCGTACACCTCGAAACGGTGATTGACGATTTTGAAGCTGCCCGGCAGCTCCAACGTTTGCTCCATCGGACAATAGTCGAAGGTGAGCGTCTTCTCGCAGTTGATGCAGATCAAATGATGATGGTGATGGGACAGGCAGCTTCCACGGAATTTCAGACCGCCATCCATAAAATAAAACTGCTCCAGTGCCCCCATCTCGCTCAGCAGCCGCAAATTGCGATACACCGTATCGAAGCTTACACTAGGATATTGGTTGGTCATCTGGTCATAGACATCTTTGGGTGATAAATAGCCGTCACTCTTCGCAAAAATCTCCGCCAAAGTCCGGCGCTGCTCCGTTATCCGCCATCCGCTCCGGGACATAATGTCAATCATCTGTTTAACCGTATTATTCTCCGCCATGAGTTCCCTTCATCTCCAACCCGGTGTCACATTATTTAGCCGCAAACGAAGATTGCTCGCTCAAGAACGTTTGCATGATCGGTACTTTCATCCTATCTTAACAGCTATAAAGACATATTACCACCACGTTAATTATAGGCACTCGGCGCAAATTCATCAACAATTCCCATGAGTCCGTCTCCGAAAATAATAGCAACCTTATGGGCATTATTATGAGCATCTTGAATGACATATTCCCAATCACCGTTGTAGGCCACACTTAGGGAATCCAGATCCCGGTCGAAAAACAAATCATACATCGCTATTATTTTTTTAGCTTTAGCTTCTGTGTAGATGAGATCGTCTACTGTCATCACGTCGGCAATTTTTGCCGTGTCTCTTGCCTTAATTGCATTGATGTAGGCATTCAGCAGTCCAGCGTTGTAGGGAAAATACCTGAAGTAATTCCAGTTCAGCGTTATAGATGATGAAGATGTTAAAGGCGCAGCTGCAATATACGTCATATGGATCATATCTTCCAAATCTGTGAATGCTGCCGCCTTGCCATCTTTGGTACCGTGAATCGAAAAACCAAGCTGATACATCCCCGACTCATGAGAAGAAGAAACATTCGCTAACCGGGCCTCGATACTGTCAAGATCGATCTCATATTCCAGTCCAGCCAGGGCACGCTCTATGCCATCCTTCCCGATATCGTGAAGCTCCGGCCCGTATTCAGCATTAAGCGCAATCGTTTTCTGCAGCAGCGGCTCAATCTTCTTGTCCCGGATCAGGGCTATAAATCCCTTCATCTCCTCCGTAACCTTGTCAAGCACATCGCTCGGGACATCAAAAGCCGGCGCGGCTGGGGCCACTTCCCCAATGGCGGGTTGACTAACGGCTTTATCCGCTACTTTGGCAGGCTGATCAACGGCTTTGTCCTGTCCATTGTCCGATTGACCAACGGTTTTGTCCTTGTCGGGCTGCCCAGCGGCTTCATCCTGCCCTTTGGCAGGCATACCAGCGGTTTTGTTCTGCTCGTTACCGCTCCCGTCTGCCACGTTATCGGCCTTCGCTGCGGGCGTGGTCTCCGTTTCGTTCGAGCAGCCTGCCAGCAATAAAATCCCGGCGGTCAATAACAGGAATGCCGTCAAACCCCATTTTCTCATAAGCGATCATCCCCTGCCCTTCAGAATAGCGATCAGTTCCTGCTCATTCGTCTTCAGCCAATCCCTTCTTGTGACCAATTGATTCAGGATAAAGGCAAAATATTGGACGATATCCCTTCCGGAATCATACTGTCCGATATAGATGCAGAGCAATGCCGTGTAGTACATCCGCATAAGCTGCGGGATGCTCTCCATTTCCTCCGCCGTCAACGTAATAAATTGCCTGTATTCCTGGACAAAAAGCTTCACTGGAGCCAGAGAGCCGTCCCGTGCTTGCAGCAAATGATTGATGCAGATCGCGAGCTCAAGGGCCCGAACATCATAGGAGGCAAAATCGTAATCCAATATGCCCTTCATCTTCCCGTCACTGCCTATCAGCAGATTGAAGATCAACAGGTCATGATGCACGAGCCCCATCGGCAAACGCTCAAACCAGGCCGTAGAGCTCCGCACCTCGCTCAAACTTTGAACGAAGATAAGGAGCTGCCCGCGATCAATCTCGAACGGAGGATGCTGGACAAATTGATCAACCGATTGCTCATTGCTTAACGGGTGCAGACTATTCAGAAGATAGAATCGCAGCTGCTGCCCCTGTTCTTGCTGTTCCACTGGCTGAGAGAAGCTCAGAAGAGCGGCGGAAATCTCCCCGATGCTTCTCCCATACTCGCTTACATGCGCCGACAGGCTCAGATCAGGCGGTTCGCCCTCGATGAAACGAACCATCGTTCCATATTGACCGTTCGAGAGCCGGCTATACTTCTCGCCATCGCGTGCAGGCAGAAATGCCGGAACATCAAAGCTTAGTGAGCAGTCCTCCAAATAGTCAAGCAACCGAATTTCATCGTTCAGCCTGTCCAGGCTTTTGGAATAGCGATCATAGATTCTGGCTACATACTTCTTCTTGTCAATCGTCACAATGCGTGAATAATTGGTGAGACCGAACGGAACGGCGTCGATCGTATCAATCGCTTCATCCGTATAGCCTCTCAATAACTCCTCCATCAGCTCATCCATATGACTACTCCTCCTAGTATCGGTGTGCAGCTGCTACATTGGATAGGTGTACCGATAATAACGGAATTCCGATTCCTTGAATTGATTCCCTTTCTCCAGCAGCAGAAAGGCGTTCGTCCCTTCCGCGCCCAGCCATTCTACCCCGAGAACGAGCCCGCTCGTTGTCTTGGCCGCGAACAGGATCGAGAACATATCCGGGCTCACTTCACCGCCATCATCTACCCGCCATACCGACGTCTCATCTTCCAATACTGCAGGATAGTCCATAAACACAAGAGATTCATCCCGTTTCAGAACAAGGCTGAACAGCATGTCCTTATCTCTTCTCTCGAACTGAGCCAAATACAGCTGTTCTCCCGTGCCGAACCCGGCGAGATTCCATATGCCGCTAACCGCTCTGTCCTTGGCCTTTGCTACAGCTCCTTTAACCTCTTCCGCAACTGCGGCTCCATTCGGCCCCTTAACAGGTAGGAGCGCTTCTACATCCACTTCATTGCCATCAACCAAATAGTACGTCTCATCCTGCTCGGCTGATCCTTTATCCACCGCAAACACAAATCCGCTTAAATTTGCGAAATTATGAGCCATATCTCTTCCACTGGAGCTCTCATTGCCCTCCTGCCATTCCAGAAAACGCAGCGGCAGCACCTTCCCATTCTCGCCAATGGCCTTATTGAGCTTGGATACCTTATCCATTTGCGAGCGTTCATGCCCAGACATAATAATGCGATCCCCCGCAGCATTGGCGAAGCCGAAAGCATCGGTTAATTTGGCAGTATCCACAACATGCACGACAGGCTCGGTTTTGCTCGGCTCATCCCCTTTGGCTGTGTCATTAGCTTGATCTTTCATACAACCAACGAGCAGAATCAATAACAGCCAGATGCAGGCGATCTTCTTCATCGTTGCCCTCCATTCTTCTTCAACAGACTTATCACGTTCGGCCAGACTTCCTGTACCGTCATTAGTGGGACTGTGATTCCACCAGGTGCGTCTGCTATCCGTTTAAAGTCTGCGAAATTTATATTGACAAAAATATTTATTTGTGTTATAATAATTTATTTACGTATTTACAATACTCTGATCCTTTGATAGTATAAGTCTCGTTATGATTTGGGCATGTCCAGACGACAGCTGCCTAACGAGATGAGGGATAAGAATGATGCATATCGCCAAAGGAATAACGATGCTGGAATTATCAGCCTCTATGATGGGCCGAACAGAAGTAATCTATCCTGCGCTAGTCTGGGATGAGGAAGCTGCGATTCTGGTAGATACCGGCTACCCCGGACAATTGCCGCTTATTCTCGGGGAGATGGAGAGGGCCGGGATTGCCTTTGACAAGCTGGGCACAATCATCCTTACACATCAGGATCTGGATCACATCGGCAGTCTGCCGACGCTGCTCGCCGAATCCACCGCTTCCATCGAAGTATTGGCCAGCAGGCTGGAGCAGCCCTACATTCAAGGAGAACGGCCCCTGTTAAAAATTACGCCCGCTTCTATCTCCCTGGCCATGGCCGCTCTCCCGGCGGAAGTACCGGAAGAATGGCGCAGCGCATTCAAGCATGTGCTTGAGAATCCGCCCAGAGCGAAGGTGGATAGAATCGTAGCCCCTATGGAGGAGCTGCCTTATGGCGGCGGACTGATCGTCATTGATACACCTGGGCATACGCCAGGACATATCAGCCTCTACCACCGGCCAAGCAAGACCTTAATCGCGGCAGACGCCATGGTCGTTCAGGACGGACAGCTGCTGGGGCCTGACCCCGCGCAGTGTATCGATATCGAACAAGCAAGGCGATCCCTGTCCAGGCTCGCTGTCTATGATATCGAAGCCGTCATCTGCTACCACGGCGGTCTATTCACACAATCCGTCAATGAACGCATCGCGTTTCTGGCAGCAGAGCTTGGATGAAGAGCATTCCGATAGCGGAAATTATTGTTCAATGATTGTGAGAAGCGGCCATTGCTCCTGCCAGCCCTTGCCTTTCACACGCCCGATATAATAGGTGGTGTCCATGAAGAGTGGACTCCTCCTGACAACCATGCCGAACAAATCGATCAAGCCATGGGGACAGCATAGCTCCAAGCTGTCATTCCCGTTCAGTCTTGCTCCTACAGCGGTTGCGGTCTCCGGCCATCTGCTCAGTGCATCTGCAGTTGAGCGGTATGGCCGATCGCCGCTCTTGATATGCATCCTCGCTTGATTTTTAACCGACCACTTGCCGTTTCCGGTTGCCTGGATCAGCGCTTGCTCTAATCCCTCGTCCCGCTCCTTCGACTGCTCGCTTGCATCATAATAGACGACATCAATATCATTATGCCTCTCTCTGCGTTGGTAGCCGTGCAACTCGTCCCATATATAATTCCGAATATAGCCGGCTGCTATATAACATTGCGGCAGCTGCAGCTCTCTCACTAACCGCAAATCCTCCATCAAAGCATCATATTTCATAATATATTGCTTGAATCGGTTTTCCAGTTGCAAATCAGCCGGAGGAGATAGCCGGGCGTTCTCTGCTTCATTCGTCATATTTGACCTCCATCAATAAATCAAATCCTCGCGAATAGGCAAGCCATTGGCCGTACAGTAATCCCGATATTTCTTCAGCACTGTGAACACATCATCCTGTCCAATAAACTCATAATCCGAATCGAAGTATTGCAGCGTGCCCCCAAGGATAAACAAGGCGATCACCTCTTCATCCTCCGTAACAAGCGTATGAATATCACCAGGCGGCTCGAATATGAATGTTCCCGGCTCAGCAACCCAATTCCGACCTGTATAGCCCCATCGGCCCTGCAGATTATAGCCGATTACACTGCCGCCGGTATGCCGATGCGGATTTAACGTTTTGTTGCGCTGGATTTTGAACAGATAGATCCATGTTCCAGTTGCCAAATCAAAGCGCAGCGGCTTGAAATGGCAGGCACCATCATCGAATGGCACCCAGGGCACGTCGTCCATATGAACGATCCGCTCCGGAAGCTGCATTTGTTCTGCAAGCTTAATTAATTCATTATCTATGAAACGCCCCATCTCGGCCTCTCCTTCACTATCTTGAATTCATGACATCTGTATGCGCATATACATGTTCCGCCGAAGTTCAATCGCCCGAGCTTTCGGACTGAATTCGTTCATTGAATTCCAGCAGCGCAGCAACCAGCTGCTCTACATCCTGCGCCTGAAGCCGTGCCGTCACATATTCAGGCGACATACCGCCATCATTAACCTCTACAATCAGACTGCGATCCTCCCTATCCATCCTCAGACTAATCAGATGATGCTCCATTAAAGTCAGCCATTTCATCCTGTCCCTCTCCTCCGCTATGCCCCATTCTGTCGCTGACGCCTGACTTTGGAGCATCTGTTATGTATCTTTATTAATCCCGTTGGCTGGCCGCGCAATCTCTCTTCAGAATCGAAAACATCGCGCCATGAAGATATCGATTCCTTGAGAAATAATAGTCTCTCAATACGCCTTCCTCTATGAAACCGGATTTCTCAAGCGTCATAATCCCCAGCCGACAGGAAACAAGCTCATATGACTCTTCCTTTCTATCTCTGTCAGTGGAATCGATCCCTCGCTAACTTTTGCTATATCCATTATAAGTCAACCATTCAACTCTTGTAAAAAGAACCATAACTTCCAGCTTGAATTCTGCACTTTGCACTTGCAGCCGCATATATAGAATGTTTATACCTGGCCTGCGCTATTCTTTTTATCGGCTCACTGGACTTTTGTTTGGCTAATTCTGAGTCATCGTCGGTAAATTGGATTTCCGTGGCTCAGTGTGCGATAGGGGATTTTCGTTCGCTGTAAGCCGATTTTTCATCCCTACAAGGTGGCAGAGGACATCGAGCGAGTGAGGCATCATCTGTAAGCGGGTTTTTCCGTGGCTCAGCCGTGCGATATGGGGTTTTTCGTTCGCTGTAAGCCGATTTTCCATCCCTACAGGGTGGCAGAGGACATCGAGCGAGCGAGGCATCATCTGTAAGCGGGTTTTTCCGTGGCTCAGCCGTGCGATATGGGGTTTTTCGTTCGCTGTAAGCCGGTTTTTCATTCCTACAGGGTGGCAGAGGACATCGAGCGAGTGAGGCATCATCTGTAAGCGGGTTTTTCCGTGGCTCAGTGTGCGATATGGGGTTTTTCGTTCGCTGTAAGCCGGTTTTTCATCCCTACAGGGTGGCAGAGGGCATCGAGCGAGGTGGCGTCCTCTGTAAGCCGGTTTTTCCGTGGCTCAGTGATCGAATGGTTTTTTTTCGTCCTCTGTAAGCCGGTTTTCCATCCCTACAGGTCGAAAGTGCAGTCTGAAGTCAATCCAATTGCAGCGCTTTATAAACGGGCCTGCGCTTATTCGAACACGAACTCAACTTTCTGAGTAATTATGATATAATGGTGTGCAGCAAATTGGCATACCGATAAGGTACGCCATCATTATGGTTACATCAAAGGAGTCTAAGCCGTTGCGCCTCACACTTCCGCAAACCTTTATTGATAATATGCAAGCCATTCTTGGATCACAGACAGATTCATTCTTGAACAGCTACAACGAGCCTCGCACATATGGGTTGCGCTTGAACCCTTTAAAGGCAGCAGCTCTTGATAAGATACTTCCCGCACTAACCGAGCAGTTCGGCCTCCAGCCGATCCCTTGGTGCGCAACAGGGTACTATTATAATGAAGAATTCCGGCCTGGCAAGCACCCCTACCATGCGGCAGGATTATATTATATCCAGGAGCCCTCCGCCATGACAGCGGCAGAGCTGCTGGATCCGCAGCCAGGGGAGGTCATATTGGATCTCGCAGCAGCGCCCGGCGGCAAAACAACACAAATCGCCGGCAAGATGCATGGACAAGGGGTGCTCGTAGCCAATGAAATCCATCCCGCCCGCGCGAAAATATTAAGCGAAAACGTTGAACGCTGCGGCATCGTCAACGCCATTGTCACAAGCGCCGCTCCCGATGAGCTTTCCCGCCGATTCCCCGCGCTTTTCGACCGCATCATGCTTGATGCCCCTTGCTCAGGAGAGGGAATGTTCCGCAAGGATGAGGGAGCGATAGCAGAATGGTCAGACTCCCATGTCGCCATGTGCGCAGCCAGGCAGTCGGATATTCTGGAGCACGCCGCAATCATGCTAAAGCCAGGGGGCAGATTGGTTTACTCCACCTGCACCTTTAACCGCAGTGAGAATGAGGATACGATCCACGCATTTTGTCTCGCGCATCCGGAATTCGAGGTGTCGCAGATAGAGCGGGTTTGGCCGCATGAATCACGGGGCGAGGGGCATTTTGTCGCTGTGCTTCATAAGGCCAAGCCGAGCGATGTTGTTGCCGATGCCTGCAGCTCGCACGCTTCGGCAGCTGAAGACGGGCCAGCAGAGCGCATAAGCAGCAGCGCCCAAACCGTCACCGCACCCAAGCTGCGAGCGCGCGAGGCCCGCAGCAACAGCAGCCGCGACCGCGGCGCCGATCGGGGCCGCCGCAGCAGCTCAGGCGGCGCCGGGGGCAGCAGCGCCGCAGACATGGCGCTGCTGCATGCCTTCTGCGCCGCCGCGCTGCCCGGCGGCGCAGGCCTCGGTCCCGGCGAGCCGCTGCGCTTCGGCGACGCCCTCTACTGGCTGCCGCACACAAACAGCGGCAGCCCCATCCGGGCGAGCGACCTGCAAGGCCTCAAGGTCGCCCGCCCCGGCCTGCACCTCGGCGACATCCGCACGAACCGGATCGAGCCCTCGCATTCGCTCGCGCTCGCCGTTTCGGCTCATGCCGCCGCCTGGGTGCAGTCCTATCGGCCTGACGCCCCGGAGATCGCCGCCTTCCTGCGCGGAGAGACACTTCCCGCGCAGGAAGGCAGCTCCGGCTGGGGCCTCATCGCCGTAGATGACCTGCCGCTTGGCTGGGGCAAAGCCAGCGGCGGCCAAATTAAGAACCACCTCCCCAAAGGACTTCGGTGGTTCAAATAGAGGGCTGAAGCTCCCTGACAGCTGTCTCTCATACAGCTGTTCCAAGCTTCTGCGATACAAGACGGGATGGTTGCCCAATTGTTTGCGGACAGGGACATCTGTCCAATCGCACAGGGCAAAAATACATACAATACTGTATACCGAGTGCCGAGAAACATCAGCCCTATCAAAGAAGATGCACGGTGCCGGAAATACTATACAGGGAGGAATTAGCATGTCCGGTATACATGGAGGTTTTACTTCTGCTGGTGTAATCCTGGTATTGTTCATTCTGCTGGTCATCGTTTCCCGCGGAATCCTGCACTAATCCATCGCTTGGCCAATAATGGGAACAGCCGAAGAGAAGAATCCCTTCGGCTGTTTCTCATACTGCATTCTATTATATAGAAGCCTCTCCCTCATCCCGTGAAGGTGCCGCAAGCAAGCACATCACCATGCATAGGAGCGCAGCGCGTGCGCAACCCCATCCTCCTCATTCGACAGTGCAATGACATTGGCCGCCGCTTTCACCGCCTCAGGCGAATTAGCAACTGCAATGCCGAGCCCAGCGAAGGTCAGCATGCCAACATCGTTATAGTAATTGCCGATTGCCATAATTCTGCTTGGATTAACCTTCCGCGCCAGCGCAAGCTGCTCCAATGCTGCCGCTTTGCTTGCCTGCCGATTCTGAACATCGATAAAATAATCTCCGCTCCGTATATACTGCAGACCGGCGCTCCACTTTTTCCAATCCGCTTCAATACAATCAATCTCGCTTTGCTCGCCGAATACCGTAAACTTAACAAGACCGTCAGGCAGCGCAGCGGCGGCATCACGCCAGATTGGCCCAACCTTATACCGGCTGTACATCGCTTCCGCGCCCGGCGTCATTCCTTCAATCATAAGCTCGAACGCCGTATTCAGGTCAAAATGATGTCCACCAAGCAGGCAATAATTCCGGAATTGCGCAATCTCATTAGCTGTGAAGCCGAACTGATGGATCACCTCGCGGCGCGCCGCATCTACCGTTGCAGCACCATTATGAGTGATTATAGTGCCCGATAGTCCCAGCTCTTCAAGCACGGGCAGTGTATTCGACGGTCCCCGGCCCGTACATAGAACAATCTCCGCTCCCCGCGCGGCGGCTTCCCTCACCGCATCTCTCACCGCAGGAGTCAGAACATGGTCATCCGTCAACAGTGTACCGTCCACATCAAGCGCGATTATGTCATAATTCATCCTCTTGTTGTCCTCCTTGAAGTCTTCTACCCTGCTGACAAAGGCATCGATCTATTCGTCATTTATGACAGAATCGGTATTTCTTGTATTGCCGTCCCGTACGGCAAGCAATAGCTCCAGTTCGACGTCCGTTAATTCCCGGTAATTGCCCAGCGGCAGTGCAGGATCAAGCTTCAGAGGCCCCATCGCGATCCGCCGCAAATAGACAACCTCCTTGCCGACTGCTTGAAACATACGTTTCACCTGATGGAATTTCCCTTCATGAATCGTGAGCGTAATCCGGCTTAGCACGCCTTCAGCAGCAGCTTCCCGCTCACGAACAAACAGCTGTGCAGGCATCGTTTCATACCCGTCATCAAGCGTAACGCCCGCGGCAAAGGCTTCAACATCCGACTCCCCGACATCACCGAGCACATCTGCTTCATAAGTCTTCGGAACATGCTTGCGCGGCGATAACAGCTCATGCGCCATACGTCCATCATTGGTCAGCAGCAGCAACCCTTCCGTGTCTTTATCGAGACGGCCAACGGGAAAGGGCTGCAGCACCCCGTCCTCAGGGTCAAGCAGATCAACAACCGTCCGGTCGCGCCGATCCTCAGTCGCAGACACAACACCTTGCGGCTTGTTGAGCATAACATAAATAACATCGCGGTATATAACCCGTTCATCATCGAATAGCACAACAGCAGCAGCAGGATCAAGCAGAAGTCCGCTATCCTTGGCGACCATGCCATCCACCGACACACGTCGCTGCTTGACCGCCCGTTTCACCTCACTGCGCGTGCCGAAGCCCATATTGGCAAGCAGCTTGTCCAGCCGCATTTTCTTCGCCATTACATCCACCTCCAGCCAGCGGGCAGCTCATTCTTGAGCAAGCCATCCCCGCTATATTTCCCCCATCCTATTGGACAATCGTCCGCGCAAACAAGCACATAGCCCTTTGCCGCGTTCCCTTTCGTACCGTTCCGAGCCGCTTCCCGCCTTGACTGATCATGCGAAGCCGGCCCGTTGTCCCCATTGGCCGGCCCAACCAGGCGGGACGCATCGATATGCAGCGTCTCACCCTTCAAATAACGAAGCGTCACTTCCTCGTCCGCCCGCAGCCGCAACGTCAGCGCCGCTTCCCCGCAGCGCAGCCCCATGGCCAGCGCCTGCGACGGCTGAAACCGGTGCGGCCCGGCTTCGCCAACGAACCAGCCTGCCCGCACCACGCGCAAACCATCCAGCCGCGGCAAGCCCGGCGGCTGCAAATAAACGCGCGAGCCATAAGCAATCGGCTCACCCGCCCAATACTCCGCGCCGACCAGCTGTTCGGCCGCGAAGCGCCGCCAAGCCTCAGCGGCATCAACACCCCCGGCAACGCCGCTGCCATCGGCGCGCTTCAACCCTTCACCGCGGGCACCCTTCCGCCCGCGGTTCCCTGCCTCAGCGCGGATCATTCCCCCGCGCTCCGCTCTTCCCGCAGCTCGGCCTCGCCCGCTCGCGCGCATTTCCCGCTGCTCCCGATCACTCGTACCCCTGCGTCCGCTCTCACGCGCTTCCCGCTGCTCCCGATCACTCGTGCCCCTGCGTCCGCTCTCACGCGCTTCCCGCTGCTCCACATCACTCGTGCCCCTGCGTCCGCTCTCACGCATTTCCCGCTGCTCCACATCACTCGTGCCCCTGCGTCCGCTCTCACGCGCTTCCCGCTGCTCCCCGTCACTCGTGCTGCGTCCGCTCTCACGCGGATCATGACGCTCCCCATCATGCTCCACATACTCGCGTGATTTCCCGCCGCTAAGCTGGGTGTCGGTGAACAACAAACCGTCCTCATCTTGCGCTTTTTCTTGCCGCCCGTCCCTGCCCATCTGAGGACGTTTCCGCAGCACAGCTGCATAATGGCCTTCGCCTTCCGTCAAATGCGGCCACAGCCTCACCGTTCCAGAGATGCTGTTGATTCTGTCATCCTCTTGCTCCGGCTCGCTGCTCGTCCTCCCAATTACCTCGGCATTAGTCCATTCCGGTCTCCCTGGCGCCCATCCATGAGCCAATTGAACCGGTACCACATCCAGCTCGGGACAAGCCGCGAGCAGCTCGGCAATCTGAGCCTCATTCTCCTCAGGAGAGAATGTACAAGTGGAATAGACTAGCGTGCCGCCTGGTGCGAGCATACGCTCAGCATGCCTAAGAATATCCCGCTGCATGACAGAACATCGCGCAACCGAATGACGCTCCCATTCCCCAATCATAGACTCGTCCTTGCGAAACATCCCTTCTCCAGAGCAAGGCGCATCGACGAGAATTCGATCGAACCAGCCTTCGAATACATTCGCTAGCGCCGCTGGCTCTTCATTCAGAACGACAGCATTCCGGATACCGGCCAGTTCAATATTTTTGGCTAATGCCTTCGTTCGCTCCCGTGCATTGTCATTCGTTACGAGAATGCCGCTGCCCTGCAGCTTGGCAGCGAGTTGAGTAGATTTCCCACCTGGAGCAGCGCACAGGTCAAGCACCCGGTCGCCCGGCTGCACATCCAGCAGCTCTGCGGGCACCATTGCACTAGGCTCTTGAATATAATAAAACCCCGCATGATAATGCGGATGCTTTCCCGGACGATCCCCTTCCTCATAATAATAGCCGTCCGCAGCCCAAGGGATAGGCACCAGCCACTCCCCCCACGGCGACAGCTTCAAATAATCGTCCGTACTCAGCTTCAAGCCGTTAACACGAAAGCCATACTTGCGCGGCCGCTGATAAGATGCGATAAAAGCATCAAACTCATCTCCCAGCAGCCTCCTCATTTTATCTATAAACGATTGCGGCAGCACGATGCTCACATTCGAAACCCCTTCCGCCGAGCCATCGTTCTCATATATACAAGTTTCACAAACAGGCCGCTGCACAGGAGAGCGCTCTTACAAGCGCTAACACTTCTCCAGAATCATTCCCCTGCCCACTCTGTTGCACCATCTCTTATTCAACTTATATAGAATCGATCATGTCTCATGTAGTAACACTATTGTATAATAAAGCTATTCCGTTGACCAACAGTCACCTCAATAAGCACCGCAGCCACCCAGCTACAAAGGAGTCCATACTAATGAATACAAAACCACAGCTTGTCCTCGATATTGGAGGTGTGCTGCTTGCCAATCTATCTCCGCTATTCTGGCAGGAGCTTACATCAGATACCGTCATCACACATGCTGAATTAACCTCTCGCTACAAAGCTCAAATGAGCGAAGCATTATGGAGAGGCGCCATAACTGAAGAACAATTCTGGCATTGGATTTGTGAGCAATGCTCTTCCATTGACGGTGGACATGCACGGGCCTTACTACGGTCCAAGCTGACCCCGCTTCCGGCGCTCAACCTGCTGCCGGAGTGGAGCCGCATCGCTGATATCCACCTGTTAAGCAACCATCGGATGGAATGGATCATGCCATGCCTGGCTTCTGTAGAACCCTTCATCCAAAGCATGACCATTTCCAGCCAAGTAGGCGTCAGCAAGCCTCATGCTCCGATCTACAGGCATGCCGCCTCTGAATTGCGGCCAAGCCAGCGCGTCCTGTTCGTTGATGACCTGGAGACCAACCTGCTGGAAGCCTCGCGTCTAGGATGGGATACACTGCTGGCGGACGAGCAAGGAGCATGGCTCCACAAAGTCATTCCACTTTTGACAAAATGATCCCCAGCGTCCCTGTACCAGGAGGACGGTCTATAAACGGCACGTATTCCTGCGAAAAAATGCGAAAGTGCAGCTTTTCACTCATTTCGGATGACGTACAATAGTTTGTGTACCAAGATTTGGCCCCTTAACAGGGAACAAAAAAGTAGAGTATCCTCGGGGTTACCACGCACCAAGAAGGGACTCTACTCCATGACTATAATAGCAGAAAACCAGCTCACAAACCTATTTGAAAATCTTGTCACTCAGTTTGTAAAAGAAAACCTGGAATCCATTATGAAGGCGGAGATCAAACACTTCATGGAGGATGAAACGAAC
>NZ_JAHZIJ010000017.1 GCF_019443105.1 Paenibacillus oenotherae | reverse complement strand
ACAAGACAGGCGCAGCAGCAGGCATTACGGTTAAATTTGCGAAGGGCAAAGGCTACACCACACTGTGGGGCGTAAAAGATGCGGATGATGTCACCAATGCAAGCAAAGTGGTCGATTTCGCAGCACTCGGTCATGATGCGAATCGTGACACGTTCTACGAAGCGAAGATTCCACTGAGCGCAATCGGCAACCCGAACATCGAGACTTCCGGAATCGGCGTTATGCTTCACCAAGGCGAGTTCTCGCCTGTAGATTCCATCCCTAACGATCCGGCGACTTCCGACACGCCAGGAGTAAGCGAATCCAACTCTCCGAAAGAGTGGGGCGACACTGACCTTCTGACCGTTCCTTTCGCTCGCATCGGCAAGTAAGACTAAGCTTCGACAACGTTTAAGCAAGGCAAGAATCCTCCTGAACCACTGCAACAGTGGAGCAGGAGGATTCTTTGCTGTGGCATTCAATTGCAGCATAATATGAAAACGGATCATAAAGACGGACATGTTCCATCATCAATCGGCCGATGCGAATGAGGGGGAGCTGATTCTTTTGGATTCATCGACAATTTTAGCGGCTGAAAAGACGAAAATTATTTTAAACGACATGCTTCTACAAGAAAATAATGGCTGCCCCAGGTCTTTTTTCGGTCCACGGACACGTGTGGGAAGTTGAAAAAATGAGTATTGAAGGGCTGTTGGCGGCAAATGAATAGATTCCACTAATTTTGCTTGCTAATTTGGCGAGGGCGGCACTTCTTAATGACTAGTACATTGTTACTATAATAGTGGTGACGCTTCCATCAGCTGCAATATGATTAGCGAAAGGATCGATTTATCTCTTTTGCAAATGATGCATAAAATTTAATGAAAAATGCGTGTTAAAGCATTGTAAATTACAAGCAATCAATATGAAACGAAAATGAAATATTAATGAAATATAAATGAAATCAAAAAGAAATCTAGAAGAAAGTCTGTGAAAACGCATTCAGAGAGATGTAATTTATGGAAGACAATGTAAGCGTATTCATTTATAGTCCATAAGAACTATTTTTAAGTAATATGAATAGGCTATAAGTAGTATTTTAGGCTATTTTGAGAGAAGATATAGTAAAGATTGACAGGGTTTGCTGAGTTCTATTAAGATGATTGTACAGCCGCAGACACATATTACATCATTAATTGGCGTTAAAATTTGGAAAAAAAATTGAAGGCCATGTTACCTCAAGGTACAACCTCACTGAATATAAGGTTGTGCCTTTTGTTGTACGGTGGAACCGTGGAAGGGGGAACGTGATGAATCATGCAGCGCTGTACCATCGTCACAAACAAAACTGGGCGTTTGCCTATGACCGTTCAACAATCTATATTCGTCTCCGAACAATGAGAGACGATGTAGAAAGGGTGCAGGTTTGTTACGGGGACAAGTACGATTGGTTAAAGACAGAAGAAAGGGGGGGCATGATAAAACTTGTTTCGGACAGCTTATATGATTATTGGGAAGCCGTTGTAAAGCCGCCGAATGGAAGGCTCAGCTACCGGTTCCACCTGCAATCCGGAGATGAGCAATTATATTACGGAGAACGCTGGTGCAAAGCTAATCCGTCTGAAAATTCTGACGGTAATTTCGAATATCCGTATTTGCATGCTGCCGATATCTTTCAACCGCCAGAGTGGGTAAAGGATGCTGTGTTCTATCAGATCTTTCCAGAACGCTTTGCGAACGGGGATAGAAGCAATGATCCTCCTGATACGGAGGCGTGGGGCGGCGAGCCCGGATTCAGAAATTATTTTGGCGGCGACCTGCAGGGCGTACTGGATCACCTTGATCATTTGGAGCAGCTTGGCGTCAATGCGATTTATTTTACGCCATTGTTCGAAGCAGATACGAATCATAAGTACGATACCAAAAATTATTTGCAAGTAGACGCGCACTTTGGCACCAACGAGCTGCTGAAAGAACTGGTTGCTGTTTGCCACAGCCGAGGCATTAGAGTGCTTCTGGACATCGTCTTCAACCATAGCGGCAGTGCCTTTCCTCCGTTCGTGGACGTACTGGAGAAAGGGCAAGAATCGCGCTACGCGGACTGGTTCCTTGTCCGGCAGTGGCCGCTGCAGGCAAGCGAGGGGGCAGCGGCGTACGAGACGTTCAGCTTCGAGCCCAATCTGCCCAAGTTCAACACGGCTAATCCGGAGGTATGCGAATATTTGCTGAATGTGGCTGATTATTGGATTCGCATAGCGGATGTTGATGGTTACAGGCTCGATGTGGCTAATGAAGTGGATCACCGTTTCTGGCGCAAGCTGCGGGAGGTTGTCAAGGCGGCGAAGCCTGATGCCTATCTTGTCGGTGAGATTATGCATGATTCCATGGCATGGCTGCAGGGCGATCAGCTCGATGCGGTCATGAACTATCCGGTGAGAGACAGCGTTATTAAATTTTTTGCCCGCGGCGTTATAGATGGCAAGGAGTTTGCCGATTCAGTCGGCGCTCAATTGGCCGCTTATCCGCTGCAGGCAGTCGAGGCATCCTTCCAAGTATTGGGGAGTCATGATACGCCAAGATTACTTACACTATGCGGCGGCAATGTGAATCAATCGAAACTGGCAGTATTATTCCAATTCACTTACTATGGTGCACCCTGTATTTATTACGGGGATGAGATTGGCATGACAGGAGAGAATGATCCCGACAACAGGAAATGCATGATCTGGGATGAGCGCGGACAGAACCGCGAGCTATTCCAGTTCTACCAGACGCTTATCAAATTGCGACAAGAGAATCCGGTGCTTCGTACTGGTCGTTTCCGCTTTTTACATGCGATGGATAGAGATAATAGAGTGGCTTATGAGAGATGGGATGATGGGAACCGATTCATTGTGATGATGAATGCAAGTACCGAGTCCGTGGAGCTTAAGGTTGCAGCCTCCAGTCCTCATTGGCAGGAGATTTGGACAGGTACTGGCGTTCATGCAGCGAATGGAGAGCTTGAGATATCACTCCCCGGCTTCGGGTATGCGATGTTTCGCTCGGTTTCTTAATCCGTCTTGTATGGTTTTTACTATAGGAGGTGGAAGGCATGGAGGCATTAGTCTGGACGACGAAAAACCTACTGGAGCTTGATCAGAGAGAAGAGCCGCAAATTGGATCGCCGACTGAAGTGAAAATTCAGATCCGGCTGACTGGTATATGCGGTACTGATCTGGCGGTAATAACGGGCAAGGAAGAAGGCGTACCCGATGTCATTCGGGGACATGAGGCAGTCGGAATCATTGTAGAGACCGGAGAACAGGTGACTGGGCTTCAAGTCGGCGACAGAGTCGTTATCGATCCCAATCAGAGTTGTGGAGAATGCTACTTCTGCGGCAAGGACCAGCCGCATTTATGCTTGGGTACGGATGGCAACGGAATGGTGATCTCGGGATTGAACGCCCCAGGCACCTTTGCCGAGTATTTTGTCATCGACTCTCGCTTCGTTCATCGCATCCCGGACTCTATGAGTCTTGAGGCTGCAGTTCTCATTGAGCCGCTGGCTTGTGTGCTTCATAACTTTCTGGAGGCGAACGTAAGCCAGTATGACGCAGTATTAGTTCTTGGGTCGGGGCCAATGGGCATATTGTGCCAGATGGTCAGCAAGGCGCTGAGAACGCGGGTGACAGTCGCTACGGAGCCTAATCCGTATCGTCTTGGTTTCTCCGAGACAATCGCTGATGTTGCCATAACTCCGGACGAGCTGACAGAGGAGTTCGTATCGGGACTTCTGGATGGCCGGAAGTTCGATGTCATTATCGACACGGTAGGCAATCAACTGGAGACCGCGGATCGGTGGATAGACAGAGGCGGCAGAATTGTTCCCTTCGGGATCAACGGGACGTACAAGTACACCTTCTCGCCGACAAAATATATCCAGAACGGTGTCAGAATTATCGGAGCAGGAGAGTACCGCCACATGTTCGGTCCTGCGCTTCATTTAGCGGGACAAATGCCGGGACTCGAGGATCTGGTTACGAGAAAATACAAGCTGGGCGAATACGAGAAAGCCATCCATGAATTGCTGGGCTATGATTTGAAATCTAGACATCGGGTTGAGAGCGAAACGATTAAAACAGTTTTCACACCCTAGAATCCACTACTTGAAGCGGACAAGTCTAGTTTGATTTAGCTGGGAGGCGCATTGGAATGGGAGAGAATATAGAGATAAAGAGGGAAATGACCATATGGCATGAATTTGATGGTCCTGGTGATACATCGATAGAAGTGCTTGAGGAGATTTGCAGACTATATTCTGAGCGCCATGACATCAACGTTACGCCAGAGGTGATGAACATTGCTGAACTGGGAACAGCTCTGGGCAATGTTCGCAAAACCGGCAAAGGACCGCAGCTTGCTTTCGTTCCATCAGATATGATCACCTATAACAAGGTAGGCCTGTACTCATTGGTTCCAGAAGAGCTGTACGGTGGCCTGATGTCAGATGCTTCGCTTGCAACGATGCAGTTTGATGGCGGACAGTATGGAGTTCCCGTACTACTGGGCAATCATTTGGTATGTTATTACAACAAAGAAATATATGAAGAAGCGCCGCTGACATGGGAGAGCATCGAAGCGCAGGCGGATAATCTGCTGGAGTCGGGTATTAAGCCTTTCGGCGCGGATTTGTCGCAAGCGTATGTCTTTATTGCCTATTTAACTGCTTTCGGCGGATGGCCGCTGAAGGACGGCAGGCCGAATCTGGCGACAGAAGAGATGGAACAGGCGCTGGCCTTCCTGAATAATCAAACCGCTTCAGGACGCATCATCAGCCTGGATGGCGCGACTGAGCTTCTCGAGCAGTTTATTGCCGGGAAGATCGGGGCTATTATTAG
The DNA here is from genome assembly GCF_019443105.1 of Paenibacillus oenotherae. Classification (GTDB taxonomy): domain Bacteria; phylum Bacillota; class Bacilli; order Paenibacillales; family Paenibacillaceae; genus Paenibacillus_Z; species Paenibacillus_Z oenotherae. The sequence continues at coordinate 105,493 of NZ_JAHZIJ010000017.1, read as the reverse complement.
CGGCGAATGGATCTTCAACCATCTTAGCCGGAATATGGAAGGGCGCCTGGGAGTTGGCCAGCTGCCGAGCATTCGGGGGAATCCATCCGTCTCGATGACATCATCGATCGGTCTGGTTTTTCCTAATCATTCACTGGAATCCGAGTACGGCGAAGATATTAAATCCTTTGTCCGTTTTATGCTAAGCGAGGAATGCCAGCTGTTGTGGGCTAACCGGGTTCAGCGAATCCCGGCGAACACTGAGATATTGGAGAAGCTGGAGGCAGCCGGCTCACCGAACAAGCGGATGCTGATTTCTCTTCTGAAGCATTGCCATTCGATGCCTGTAAGTCCATTTATGATTATCGTTTGGATCGCAATCGCATGTGCGCTTGAGGTGCTGAAGACCGAGGGACCGGAGCGAGCACTGGACTTGATCGACCAGAAGTTGGATATAGCAGTATCAGAGATGGAAGCAAGTCTAAATCGGACTAACGAGGAGATGGAGACGGTATGAAAGTAACAATATTCAGCCAAATTTCAATTGATGGGAAATTAACTTTCGGATCGGGACATTCCAGTAAAGAGCTTTTTCAATTATTCAATCAGAAGGATACCGAATATATTCATAAATTCCGCGGACAAGTGGATGGCATCATGGTTGGCAAGAATACGATTCTTACGGACAACCCGTTCCTGACGAACCGCTATGAGGCGAACAATAACCCGGCACGGATTATTCCGACCAGATCGATGGATATTCCGCTGGACAGCAACGTGTTCAAGGACGACGGCAGAACCATTATCGTAACGACGGAGAGCGGTGCTGAGCCGGATAAGGTGCGCGCTATTCAGGAGCTGGGCAAGGAAGTGCTGATCTGCGGCAAGGACATGGTTGATTTTGAGCAGCTGTTCAAAATTCTGGAGGAGCAATTCGGCTTCAAGAGCTTGATGGTAGAGGGCGGAGGCCTGCTTAACTGGCATGTTTTCGACCATAACCTGGTTGATGAAATCATTCTGATGCAGCTTCCGATCATCATTGGCGGCGCGTCCAATATTACGCTGGTTGACGGTGAAGGCTATCACGAGCTTAATTTGACGAAGAGGTTCAAAGTGCTCGAGGTGCAGACGAAGGAGAATTATACGCTGATGCGCTACACAAAGTCTAATTATATGGTCGGCGAGGCGGCCATGCATGGTTAGGTCTGATATTAGCGGGCTTGGAGCTGTCATCTTCGATATGGACGGCGTATTGGTAGATAGCGAGCCGCTATATTTTGAGATTGAGAAGTCTTCATTCGCTTCCCATGGTTTTTCGCTTAATGAGGTGGAGCATCATGCCTATGTAGGCATACCTCTGCGCACGATGTGGGAGCAGCTCAAAGACCGTTTTGGCCTGGAGCTGTCAGCAGATGAGCTGTTGGCTGGCCATGAGGGACAAGTTATCAAGTCCATGGCTGATACTGCGGAGCTGTCTCCTATTGAGGGAGTGACGGCACTCATTGGGCGTTTGCGTGAGGAAGGGATTCCAATTGCGCTGGCTTCATCCTCTTCATTGGCGTTAATTGACACGATATTGACGAAGGTCGGACTAAAGTCCGACTTTCAAGTCGTTGTTAGTGGAGAGCAGGTGCCGAGGGGCAAGCCTGCGCCGGATATATTCCTTCGTGCCGCTGAGCTGCTGGGCGTATCGCCTGCCGAATGTCTGGTCATTGAAGACTCTCATCATGGGGTGACGGCAGCGAAGGCCGCCGGCATGACTTGTATCGGATATTTCAATCCCAATTCCGGCAAGCAGGATCTGTCGCAAGCAGACCGGGTCATTACAAGTTATGAGGAAATTATCAACAAAGGGATTGCTATCTTATAAGATGCGAGGATGGGCAAGTGTATGGACAACAAAAAGGATTTTTACATCAATCTCTACAAGATCGCTGTTCCAATCGCTCTGCAAAGCTTGATTATGGCTGTTCTGTATTTGACCGATCAACTGATGGTCGGCCAGCTCGGTGATGTGGCGATAGCCTCGGTCGGTATGGCGAGCAAGATATACAGTATTATTGCGGTTGTGTTGGCAGGCTTGGCTACAGGGGTATCGATCTTCGCGGCCCAGTTCTGGGGGAACAAGGATACGAAAAGCATATCGCAGCTGCTCGGCTTCGCCTTGATGCTTGGCATCGTGCTATCTCTCCTGTTCAGTATTATCGTATTCTTCTATCCGGAATTTTGTCTAAGCTTGTTCACAACCGATACGAACGTTACGGAGAACGGCTATATTTTCTTGAAGGTTGTTGCAATCAGTTACGTGCCAACGATGCTTACGATGATGTATTCAGCAATTTTGCGCAGCACAGGACATGTGAAATTCCCTATGTATGTCAGTTTGGCTGTCGTTGCTTTGAACATCGTCCTGAACTATCTGTTGATCTACGGACATTTCGGCTTTCCAGAGATGGGGCTGGAGGGGTCCGCCTATGCGACCGTCATCTCGCGGATCGTGGAGTGCATACTGATTATCGGGGCTGTGTACAAGTTCCGCTTGCCGGGCTCTGTCGAGGTTAAATATCTGTTCAGTATATCGGGACCGCTCGTGAAGAAGTTTTTCCAAACGACATACCCGATTATTTTGACAGAATTAGTATGGGTTTTGGGTGAGGCTGTCTATGCGATCATCTATAGCAGGATGGGGACAATCGAGATGACGGCGATGACGATCACATTCCCGCTGCAAGGTTTAACGATTGGATTGCTGTCCGGCTTGTCCGGTGCAGCAGCTGTTATAGTGGGCAATAAATTAGGTGCCGGCGAGAATGATTCCGCGCTTGATTATGCGAAGAGATTTATCCGATTCGGTATTATCAGTTCGGTCATATTGGGCGTTATTATCGCGGCGTTATCTCCGCTATATGTGAAGGCGTTCAATATCTCGGATGAAGCGAACCAGCTCAGCATTTATGTAATCTGGGTATTCGCCGGCATTATGTGGGTTAAGGTAGCCAACATGATTATTGCGGGCGGTATACTGCAGAGCGGTGGAGACAGCAGATTTATATTCAAGCTTGAATCATCGACAACTTGGCTTATCGGTGTGCCGCTTGGCCTCTTGCTCTCTGTCGTCTGGAAGCAGCCCGTGTTCTGGGTCTATTTCTTCCTGTCGCTGGAGGAAGTCGTTCGCTTTGTCTTCGGGCTGGTGAGAATTAATTCCCGCAAATGGATGAAAAATTTGGTTGATAACATATCGGCCTAGCTGAATAACGCGTCCCCTATCCGCATCAAGTGAAGAGGAGAGAATAAGGATGGCAATGACAATTACGCAATTAACGCCATTAACAAAGATTGTTGATTTTCTTTCGTCGAACAGAAGTGGGCGGAAGGAAACGTTATGGATACCTGCACTTTGGAATGTTTGCGGCTATGGGGGCATTCTGGAAGAGCGCGAGGGAGAAATCAAGGTTTCGGCATTTGATTTTCTCACTGAGCATTTGCAGTATGTACAGCAGCAATCATCAACAGCATTTGACTCCAGGGCGGCAACGAATCTGGATGCAAGCATTATCTATTCTTCGCTTGTCCGTTATTCTACCGCCTGGGATTATGATCATGACGGGGAGATTGAGTCGGGCACCTTCCTGAGAATGATCCTGCTGCTGCCGATTCTGAAGGAGATGGGAGTTAATATTCTGTATGTTCTCCCTGTTACCCGTTACAGCCAGATGCATCTGAAGGGGGACATCGGGTCCCCGTATGCGGTGCAATCACTCTTTGATCTTGATCCCAATCTGCATGATGAGCTGCTTGACGATATGGCGGATCTGACGATTCATGATGAGTTTGCCGCGCTGGTGGAAGCTTGCCATCTGCTCGATATCCGGGTGACGGTTGACTTTATTCCCCGTGTTACAGCGCGGAACAGCGATATTATTCCAGAGCATCCCGACTGGGTCTATTGGATGCGCAAGGATGCATTCGACGACTTCCGGCTGCCTCATATTCCGGAGCTGGCTCCCTTCGAGGAGTGTACACCTGATAAGGTGGAGACCGTATACCGCAGCAAGGAGACAGCGCCATTCCTGGAGCAGTTCTCGCAGCCGCCGAATGTACTGAACCCGGAGCTGTGGGAAGAGCTGAAGAAGCGCGCGCAGGAGACGGGCGAAGAGATTCTGACACTGGTCGAGAACGAGATGGGAATAACGACATCGCCAGCACATTCGGATTGGGTGAATGACACGCAGCCGATATGGACGGATATTACATTCCTGCGCTTGTACCATGACTTTGCGCCGCACACTGGATCGCTGATTAAGCCGGATCAAGCGCCATATGTGCTGTTTGATACGATCAAATGCAACTATTATCCGGCTGAACAGCCGAATCGCGAGCTATGGGATTATCTCATTGATGCGATCAAATTCAATCTGGATACGTATGGCATTGACGGATTCCGCATCGATATCGGCCATGTCTTGCCCATACCGCTTCTTGATGAAATCGTTCAAACGATTCAAACGATGCGGCCTAATGCGCTGCTAATCAGCGAGGATCTGTTCAACCGCAATCATAAGAAAGCGGCACAGGTCGGATACAATATTATGCTTGGAAGCGGCTGGAATGTCATGACGGACATTACCAAGGATAATTTACTGTCCTATATCCGTGATCTGCCGGAGATGGAAATTCACATTTTCGCCTGTGCAGAAACGGCGGATACGCCAAGAATAACAAGCCGGGGCGGTGTCAAGCTGGCCCGTATGATCGGCGTGTTCAATCACTTCCTGCCCAATGCAATTCCATTCATCGCAACCGGCTTCGAGCTTAATGAGGAGCAGCCGATGAACTGCGGCTTGGGAGATAATACGAACGGTGCTGAAATTCCGCGCGCATTCTTCAATAAGCTGACGATGAACTGGACGAACGAGGAGCCGATGCTGCCGCTTCTTGCAGAGCTTCATGCATGCAAGACAAGATGGCAGAAGCTTCTGAAGCCGGCGAACTTCTTTTTGGCTGATTCACCGGATCATGTCGTTATTTATGGCTATCGCAGTGGTGAGGAAACGCTGGCAGGATGCTTTAATTTGAGCGCAGATCAGTCCGTATCCCTGAACTTGCTAGAGCTTATTGGGCCTTCCACTGGAGGATTGTTCGTTGCGATCGATAGTGCGTTCGCATCTTCCAGCATCGGTGAAGGGCTGGAGCAGGTGACGCTGGAGCCGAATCAGGCATTAATCGTAACGAGTCGTCCATAGTAGAAGCTGCTTACGACAAAGAGGCTGTTCCTTTGGTCCAATGACCTGGGGAACAGCCTCTTCTAATAGAGCAGGCTATTATTTAACTGCGTGAAGAATAGCGTAGCCGAATGCCGGAAGCTCTACCGTCAATTGTCCTTGCTGGGCAAGAACCGTGCTGCCGGACTCGATATCGTTCCAGCTGCTCTCCGAGGCAGCAGCCTTGCACGTAATGCTGGCATCCGAGTTGTTCATGAGAATAATGAAGTGATCCTGCTCGTCGAAACGCTCATAGACGAGCGTCTTGTCAGTGCAGCGATCCTGCTGGAACTTGAGAGTCCCTGTACGCAGCGCTTCATATTGCTTGCGCAATGCGATAGAACGTTGGAAGAATGAGAACAGATCCTGATCCTGATTGGCTGGATCCCATTCCATACATCTGCGGTTGAGCGGATCCAACTCGCCATCGATACCGATCTCGTCCCCGTAATAAATGCAAGGCGACCCGAAGAAGGTAAATTGGAACAGGCTGGCCAGCTTCATCAAATTTTTATTGCCGCCGCACAACGTGAGCAGGCGGATGGTATCATGGCTTCCCAGCAGGTTGAATGCTGCTTCATTGATTTGTCTAGGATAGCCCGCCAGTTGCGAATTAATGTTATTGGTGAACTGTGCGGCATCGATTCGGTTATAAGCGAAGAAATCAAGGACGGCATTCGTGAACGGATAGTTCATAACGGCATCGAATTGGTCGCCCTGCAGCCAAGGGATGGAATCATGGAAAATTTCTCCGAGAATGAAGATGTCAGGATCGATTCCTTTGACGACATTGCGGAATTCTCTCCAGAACTTATGATCCACCTCATTGGCTACATCGAGTCGCCAGCCGTCTATGCCAGCTTCTTCAATCCAGTACCGGGCCACCTTGAGCAAATATTCCTTGACCTCAGGATTCTCCGTATTCAATTTCGGCATGATCGGCTCGAATGAGAAGGTGTCATAGGTCGGGATGCCATCAACAACGGTCAGCGGCCATTCACGTACATGGAACCAATCCGCGTATTTGGAATCCTTGCCCTTTTCTTTAACATCGACGAAAGGAGGGAAAGCGTGGCCGCAATGGTTGAACACGGCATCCAGCATGACGCGAATTCCTCTCTCGTGGCAAGCAGCCACAAGCTTCTTGAACGTCTCGTTCGTTCCGAATTGAGGATCGATCTTGAGGTAATCCTTCGTATCGTATTTATGGTTGGTTGTCGCTTCGAATATAGGATTGAAATAAATCGCGTTAACGCCAAGCGAGCTGAGATGGTCAAGATGATCGATAACGCCCTGCAGATCGCCGCCGAAGTAGTTCAGACGTGTCGGCACGCCGCCCCAAGGCTCTACGCCAGGAGGATTAAGGGAAGCATCGCTGTTACCGAATCGTTCAGGGAATATTTGATAGAAGACAGCATCCTTCACCCATTGAGGCGGGGAGATAACATCTGCAGGATTGAGGAAAGGGAAATCGAACAGACCATCGTCCATATTATCAGGGAGGGTGTCGAAGAAGCCTTTCTCCATGAAGTACACGGTTTGGTCATCGGATTGAAGAATGAAATAATAAACCAAGCGGCGGTAAGGAGGCTGAACCGCCGCTTCCCAATAGTCAAACAGATTGTCGGAAGCCCATTTCACCATTGGAACGACGGAGGTCGTTATTTCTTTCTTATATTTGTCCGCACAGTTAAGATCGATGCGGGCCACATCTGATTTCTTCGTACGAATTCGGATGTGGAGGGTTTTCTCATCATAAGCATAAGCCCAGTTCTGAGTTACACGGTGGTAAATAGCTTCCAAATGCACCTTATATCATGCTCCTCTTGTGAGGCATACGAAATAAGGTTCAACCCCTGGTATATGCGAGGTTGAACCCTAAGCTTCATTGCCTTTGAATTTCCTTCACTATAACATATGCCGGAATCGGTTTCAATGATTGAATTTAGACGCGGCTGCACGTGGAGGGAAGGGTATAACAGCCTAATTAATTATTGTTGGAAGGTCGTAAATTGTCGAATTGGCGGAGGTAGGATTATAATAAGAGAAATTACTGACATCATGGAGGTTTGTGGACAATGTGGTTCGTCGTTCTGCTTATTATGGCTTTATTCGGTTTTCAAGGACTTGCTGTGCTGGTATCGCGCGAGCAGCTTAGTCATATAGATGAAGCGATTATACATATCATTCAGGGCAGGGAGAACTCTGTGCTTACAAGTGCTGCCAAGATCTTCTCCGTAATTGGCTCCGCAGCTGTTGTTGTTCCGCTTGTTCTCGCATCAGCCGCATTGCTCGCTATTATCCTCAAGCACCGGAAGGAGCTTCTGCTCCTCCTCGGAGGCGTTGCCGGATCTACCTTACTAAACAGTGTGCTTAAGGGAATGTACCAGCGAGCCCGTCCGGATATCAACCGGATCGTGGAGGAGCAGGGCTACAGCTTTCCGAGCGGACACTCCATGGCGGCCTTTACACTCTACTTCCTGCTGACCTATTTGTTATGGCGCCATCTGCCCACCAGAGGAGCGAGAACCGCGCTGATCGCATTCAGCGCGGGGATGATTCTATGCATTGGATTAAGCCGCATCTATCTTGGCGTTCACTATCCGTCCGACATTGTCGCCGGATTCTGGATTAGCGGCTGCTGGGTAGCTATATGCATCCGGCTGTTCCGCCAATACGGGAGAGCTGGCAAATAAGAACAGGACCGGGGATGGCGCTATGTCCATCCATGTCTATGTCCATTATGTCCATTATGTCCATTTGGCCGCCCACAGCTTCATTTCCTTCATTATTTGGTGCAGATCCTCTCCCTTGGGTGTTAATGAATATTCGACGGTTACGGGAACGGTTGGGTAGACGCAGCGTTCCAGTACACCTTGCTCTTCCAGATGTCTCAGCGTACTAGTCAGTGCGCGGGGGCTGACGGCAGGAATTAACCGCTGCAGCTCGCCGAACCTTCTTGTTCCTCCGAATAGCTCGCGCAGTACGAGAAAGGCCCATTTGCCGCCAATGACATTCAGTGTCTTTTCAATATTGCAATCAATTACGGTCGGTTCCTTGGGAATATAGTTGTTGGCCGCCATGCTGTTGCAGTCTCCTTTGAAGTCTTTATAGTAGTTACGGTAAGTATAGTAGATATACAAAATATAATAAAGTGATAATAATTTCACTACTTTAAATTAAATACAAGCATGCGTACAATAGTAGCTGTGAGTCATGTTCGATTAAGAGGAGGATGTGCAGGATGAATTTTCGCAGACTTGGCGGCAGCGGATTGAAAGTAAGCGAGATCAGTCTCGGCAGCTGGCTGACTTATGGCGGATATGTAGAGCGAGAGAATGCGGTGAAGGCGATCCAGACGGCATATGGGCTGGGCATCAACTTCTTTGATACAGCAAATGTGTATGAGCAGGGTGCGGCCGAAATTCTCCTTGGCGAGACCATACGTGCGTTCCCCCGGGAATCGTATGTGCTGGCGACCAAGGCATTCTGGCCGATGGGCGAGGGTCCTAACGACCGCGGCTTGTCGCGCAAGCATGTCATCGAGCAATGCAATGCCAGCTTGAAGCGTCTTGGTGTGGATTATGTAGATATTTTCTACTGCCACCGTCATGATCCGGAGACACCGCTGTATGAGACGCTTCGCGCCATTGATGATCTTGTTCGCCAAGGCAAAGTGCTGTACGTCGGTGTCAGTGAATGGACGGCTGCGCAGATGGCGGAAGGATTAGCTGTGGCTGATCGTTATCTGCTGGATCGGATCGTGGTCAATCAGCCGATCTATAATATGTTCGAGCGTTATATTGAGAAGGAAGTTATCCCGTTCAGTGAGCGCAACGGAATTGGGCAAGTTGTGTTCTCGCCGCTTGCGCAAGGCTTGCTGACGGGCAAATATAAGTCCTTGGACGACTTGCCGGAGGGCAGCCGTGCGGCGAAGCTGGAATGGATGCGCAAAGGTGTGACCGAGGAGAAGCTTGCAAAGGTCGTTGCATTATCGCAAATCGCCGAGGAATTGGACATTACTGTTGGGCAGCTCGCGTTAGCCTGGATATTGCGCCAAACGAACGTTGCAAGCGCGTTGTTCGGCGCAAGCAATCCGGAGCAGGTCATTCAGAATGTCAAAGCGGCAGGTATCGTGCTGGATCAGGATGTGCTGGAGCGTATTGAACAAATACTGGCTTAACCGCTATAGGGAAGCCGGTCTAAGTGCCGCAGAGCTGCTGCGCTTAGGCCGGCTTTTTCGTCCGTACATTATTAACGTTTCGGGTAGAGCGGGTAATCGACTTTCGTCGGCACTTCGATCAGAATAAGACGGAGAGGGGCTTCATCAGAAGCGCGAATCGCAATCTCCTGCGCATCATCCGCCTGGGCAACGATAAAGTCTTTATGATGAAAAGCAGTGCTCTTCTCATCCCCGGGGCCGATCGACCACGCTCCAGCACCACGTATCGCCAGTGCAGTCAGTGTGCGGTCGGATGGAATAGAGTGGTGATATTCCCGTCCGGGCTGGATCTCGACATCCCACATCAGCGCATCAACTACGATTTCTACAGGCGCTCCTTGTCCGATCACTGTCTTCTTCACATACCCGTCGCCTTCCACAATCGGAAACTGCTCGTGCTCGAATTGATGATAAGTCGGCTTCCTGTTCAAGGCCTCATCAAAATGCGGCTCGAACCAGATTTGGAAGCCCTCCATATCAGGCCCGATGAACCGTTCTTCATGGCTTACGCCTGATCCGGTCTGCATAATCTGTACGCCACCGGGGCCAACCGTGCTTCTAGTTCCGAGAGTATCGCCATGCTCGGCCTTGCCGTGAATCACATAAGTCATAATTTCAAATGCTTGATGAGGGTGGAGGCCGATATAGCCATCTCTCCTGGAATGAGCCCAAGCCCAGTAGAATAGCGGGCCTACCCGTTTCACGACCGATCCTTCCCCAGGAAAGCCGATCGGTTTCTGCTCGGTAATATTGCCGCCATCAAAAGCGCCAGTTGCTTGAAGAGTCGGACCATAAACTAAAGTTTGCATTATCGTTATCCCCTTTGCTGAATCGAGCCGCATGTAGCGGCCCGGCAGCTTGTAATTGTGTATAGCCATATAAGGCGGGCAGGCGGGAGTTCGTCAGTTTATTATGCACAGATTAGCGATTAGAACGATACAGCGTAATCTCCGGCTCCAACAAGAGCAATACCAACCGCGACAGCGATAAGAACGAGATTATATTCATAACCGTTGGAAGTGGCCCACAATCCATTCTTGCCGTGCACCGTAACGATACCGCCGATCATCGTAATGACGATCAGTGCCGCTCCGACCGGAAGCCACAGCCCAAGCGCGAATGACAGCCCGCCAGCGATCTCGAATAATGCTACCATGAACGCCATCAGCACGCCCGGCTTGACGCCGATTGATTCCAGCCAGCCGCCGGTTCCTTTAAGCCCGTATCCCCCGAACCAGCCGAACATCTTCTGCGCTCCATGTCCTACAAACAACAAACCAATAACCAGTCGAACGATCAACAATCCAATATCGATACTCATTATAAATCTCTCCTCTTATTTAATATTAAGTTTCTTAAAATTAAGATATTAACCATGGGGCACTGCCCCTTTTCAACAAGCTTATAGCCCTTGACTAAGTGAAGCTTCCTTGCGCCGCGATACCCAGCTTCTTGAGCAGGTGAATCGCTTGTGCCCGTTCCTCGGTGCTCAGACCGCTGACTGCCTTCTGAATAACCTTCTCATGCTGGGGAAAAACTTCTTCAATAAACTGCTTTCCCTTGTCGGTTATTTCTGCGAAAATCACTCTTCGATCACTATCGCAAGCTTTGCGCTGAACGAGGCCCTTCTGGGAGAGCTTATCGACGACATAAGTGATATTGCCGCTGGTCATCAATATTTTCTCGCCAATCTGCTGCAGTGGCTGCGAGCCTTTATGATACAGAAATTCCAGAACGCCGAATTCCGTCGGATTCAATCCGTGCCGCCGTATATCCTGATGCGCATGAGCGCTGACCCACTGAAATGCCCTCGATAGAACAATGTTCAGATGCAATGAGTTATCGACTGTTTCATTCATCGTAGTTCACCTCGCTTCATTTCTTAATATCAAATATCTTAAATTAAAGATAAATCATTTTCGGGGGGATGTCAAGCGCTATTGTAAAATAATTTCGGCGGCAGGCAGAACGGCCGTTATACGTGAGGCGGCGGTGAAATGAGCGCCCCTTTTTCTAACTGTTTTGAAGGCAGAGAGACGGATTAAAAAGCCTGCGAATGTGCATGAATTTAGGTTATTTAGAAGCCATAATGGTTAAATTCCTGCGATGAAGCATGAATTTAGGCGAAAAATCGGCCGTTAAGGAGAACCGAAGGTAAAATACCTGCGCTCTGGCAGGCATTTTACCTTCATGGGGCCAGAAACGAGTAAATAAATGCCGTTTCGCATGTTTCGCCTAGCTCGCAGCTCGCTTGTCTCTTTGTTCGGACACCTCGAACTTTTCGGCTAATGACTTCGCTGTTTCTGGCCGCGCTTCCCGCACCAAGGTAATCGCGAGCAGCTTGTCTCTTCGCCTCACTCTGTCTTCGTCCCGAATGCCTGCTCCTCTCGTAACAGCCAGTTTGTCACCATTCTAACATAAGGGAAATGGCGGGAGCAGCGGGCGGCGCGACTTGATTGTGCTGTTTTTATTTTTGCAGATTGGCCGGGATGGGTATATCATAAATATAGCGTGCAAAATGAGGTGTTCAAACGAGGAGAAGTGGCGATGATAAGAACAGTGAAGAACAGGAAATGGCTCGCGATTCCAATTGCGGCTTCCTTATTGATGGGAACGGCTGCTGTCCTTCCCGTCAGCGGAACTGTATATGCGGAAAGTGCCGCATCACAGACCGTACTGAAAATGCGGACGGTACAAATGAAATGGGACGGCAAATTGCTGAGCGTGCCGGCCGGAATGACAGCCGATAATGAGACATTCGTTGCGCTGTCGTTTCTGAGCAAGCAGCTTGGGCTTCGTACGAGCTGGGATGCGAAGACGAGGATCATATCCGTTAGCGGGAAGAACAGAACGATGAAGATGAAGGCGGACGACTACTACTTCTGGCTGAACGGCAATCGGATCTATGGAACTCCCCCGGTTGTGCTGAAGGGAACGACATATTTGCCTTTGCGCTTTCTGCTGGAGCAGATGGGCTTTGCGATTGGATATGATGCCAAGGCGAAGGTGATTTCCATTCAGCCGATCATCGAGAATGATTTGAAGCTGGTGGGCAAGCTGCTCGAGGATGCATCGGAGTTTGGAGAGGTGACCGTTCAATATCCGCAGCTGGAGGGCTTTGCAGATAAGGCTGTTCAAGACAAGATCAATGAAGTGCTGAAAGCGGAGGCTGAGGAATACTTTCAGAGCGGGCAAGAATTAATGGTGGATTACGAGGGATACGCAGCGGAGATGGGTGATGAGATACCGCCGATGGCTTTCGATGTCAGTTATTCCGTTACTTATAATGAAAAGAACAGATTAAGCCTTCAATACAATATCTATGAATACAGTGGCGGGGCTCATGGCATGTATGATTACCAGCCGCATAATTTCAATCTGGAGACCGGAGAAGAGATCACGCTGAAGGAAGCGGCGCTCGGCAATGAGAACTATATCGGGATCATTAATGAAGCAGTCAAAAAAGGAATCAAGGAGCAGGACCTTTATCTTCTCAGTCCGTTCGAGACGATAGCACCCGATCAGCGCTTCTTCATTAGAGGGGATTCCATCGTTGTGTTCTTCGGCCTGTATGAGTACACGCCGTATGCGGCAGGCATGCCGGAGTTCTCGATCCCATTCTCAAGATTTGCGGCCCAATAACAATCCATTGCGAATGCATCAGGCTTTTGCCTGAGCGGCATTCGCAGTGGATCTGCGAAGAGCGGCTGCGCTCTAATCCCTTTTGGCAGGAGATGCATGCTGCTTTTGCTTCAGGATATTAAGCGGAACGGGCAGCTCATCGCCGCCGGCGAATTGATGCTTGACCAGAACATTGAATGATTCCGTCCATGGCGTTAGCGAATGGTTGGACCAAGCTTCCTTCGCGTATTGCAGGATCTCATTGACGAACGTCTGATTCGCCGAGATATGCACCTCCTGAACGGCCGGCGCCAGCTTGCGAATCTGGACGGCAATCGTTTGCTTCAGCTCCTCGGATATTTGATTATGGTCATTAACTGTGAAGTTGGAGTTATAGGGCCCGACCATTCGTTCATTGTTCCAATGAGGGCTGCCGTTGTTAATATTGTACACGCCTTTTGTGGAGCCGCTGTTATCCTGTTCTCTGGAGCTGCGTCCGCCTGATTTCTTCGTGCCGACACCGGTCCAGTCGAGTGATATGGCGGCATAGGCGTTCTTATCCGTAATCATGACCAGGCCCGCGGCTACACCATTGATATTCGATACCTCGGTGGAGAGCAGGGAGCTGTATTCGAGCCATGCATTGTCATGCTGGCCGGGATGCCCGGTTATCGTACCGTACATGCGCGCGCCGTGCATCTTGGGATCATTCTTCTGACGAGTGCCGTAATCGAAAGTGCTGTCCTTGACGCGCCGTTCATAATTGCATCCGCTTATAGAGGCCATGCCGAGAAGAACGGCAAGCAGCAGTATAAGTGAACGCGCCATAGCTTGATTTCTCATGTTGGAATGCTCCTTCCGCTTCATTACCTATAGCATGAACGACAGAATCTGAAATATGCATGTCGTTTCATACATAAACAACCATGGGTTTGGTGCACAATGAAGGATAGACATGGGGCTTCAAACTTTGCGGCATTGGCAAGCAAAAATCCTTATAAAATCGGCATTTCTGCTGGTATGAGAACAATTTGTGAACTCTGCTAGGAAGATTGACAAACAGCACCTTCAACTTTATATTTAATATGGTGATTAGATTGCGGAAGTTGTCTAAAACAGCTAGGAAATCACGCAGTTTGCCGCTTTATTGTGCGATTCTCGGCTGCTGTGAAAACGTAAAAAGTGGGGTTGATTGATGATGAATCGGTGGCACGTTCTAAAACGGCTTATGCCGCTTCTTGCCGGAATGGTGTTGCTGTTGTCAGCATGCGGACGAGCTGACCTGTCGACGCTTAAGCCGCAAGGGCCGGTTGCCGAAGAGCAATTCGGACTAATGAAACTGACGATCCTGATTATGGTTATCGTAGTCGTAATCGTATTTGCAATCGCTGTTTATGTAATTATTCGTTTCCGTCGTCGTCCCGGCGACAAATCCATTCCAGTTCAAGTTGAAGGAAACCACAAGCTGGAAATCATCTGGACAGTTATTCCGATCATCCTTCTCGTTATCTTGGGTGTTCCTACTATCCAGTCAGTATTCGGACTAGCCAAAGACTACACGAAAGATCCGGATGCCATTCAAGTTAAAGTTACCGCTCATCAATATTGGTGGGAATTTGAATACCCGAACCTTGGCGTAAAGACAGCCCAAGAGCTGCTTATTCCGGATGACGCGGTTATCTCCATCGAAGCGAAGACAGCAGACGTGCTTCACTCGTTCTGGGTTCCTTCTCTTGCCGGCAAGATCGATACGAACCCTGCAGGAAATGCGAACACGATGTTCTTCGAAGCGCCTAAGAAGGGTGTTTATCTCGGTAAATGCGCCGAGCTGTGCGGACCTTCGCACTCCTTGATGGACTTTAAGGTCAAGGTAGTTGACCGCGCATCGTTCGAACGTTGGATTACGGCTCAGAAAGCGCCTGTAGCTCTTCCGCAGGATCAAGAGCTTGCAGACCTGCTTACGAATCAATGCTTGAGCTGCCACGCGATCGGCGACAAGGGCGCACAAGCCTATCCTAACCTTACAGGTATCGGCAGCAGAGAATCGGTTGGCGGTATTCTGGTGAACACGGAAGATAAAAAGTACGATAATGAAGGCACAACGGAAGAGAACCTAATTAAATGGATTAAAGATCCGCAAGCTGTGAAGCCGGGTAACCTCATGCCTACAGTTGAGTTGTCCGATCAGCAGATTGAAGCCATTGCGAAATATTTGGCGGGGTTGAAGCTTGACTACTAATTACTTGCGGATTGAAGGAGGTACCTACTTTGGCTCATGCTCATGCGGTTAAACGGTACACCGGTCTATTGGACTGGCTGACCACCGTTGACCATAAAAAAATCGGCATTTTGTATTTGTTTGCTGGCTTTTTCTTCTTCATTATCGGTGGCTTGGAGGCTGTTCTGATTCGGATTCAGCTCTGGGAGCCGATGAATGATTTTGTATCAGCCGAAACATTCAACCAATTGTTAACGATGCATGGTACGACAATGATATTCCTGGCGGCGATGCCTATGATCTTCGCGCTGATGAATGCGGTTATTCCGCTGCAGATCGGTGCGCGCGACGTTGCATTCCCGTTCGTTAATGCACTTGGCTTCTGGACATTCTTCTTCGGAGCTGTGCTGCTTAATGTCAGCTGGTTCGCAGGCGGCGCGCCGGATGCAGGGTGGACCTCATACGTACCGCTCGCAAGTCCCGTATACAGCTCGACTCATGGCGTCGATTACTACGTTATCGGCTTGCAGATTGCGGGCCTCGGTACACTTATCGGCGGTATCAACTTCCTGGTAACAATCATTAATATGCGTGCGCCTGGCATGAGCTTCATGCGTATGCCGATGTTTACTTGGGCGGCATTCATTACATCTGCGCTCATTCTGTTCGCTTTCCCTGCTCTGACAGTAGGTCTGGTTGCGCTTATGTTCGACCGGCTGTTCGAAGCTAACTTCTTCGATGTCTCACAGGGCGGTAATGCAGTGCTGTGGGAGCATATCTTCTGGATCTTCGGACATCCTGAAGTATATATTCTGATCCTGCCGGCATTCGGAATTATCTCCGAAGTAATCAGTACCTTCTCGCGCAAGCGGTTGTTTGGTTACAGCTCCATGGTATTCGCTACCGTGCTGATCGGCTTCCTCGGCTTCATGGTATGGGCTCACCATATGTTCACGACAGGGCTTGGCCCGATTGCGAACGCGCTGTTCTCCATTGCGACGATGCTTATTGCCGTACCGACCGGTATTAAGATCTTCAACTGGTTGTTTACGATGTGGGGCGGTTCCATCAAATTTACGACGGCTAACCTGTTCGCTGTCGGCTTCGTTCCGACATTCGTTATGGGTGGCGTTACAGGGGTTATGCTCGCGGCTGCGCCAGCTGACTTCCAGTATCACGATTCTTACTTTGTTGTTGCCCACTTCCACTACGTTATCGTGGGTGGTCTCGTACTGGGTCTCTTCTCCGGCTTGTTCTACTGGTGGCCGAAGATGTTTGGCCGCGTACTTAACGAAACGCTTGGCAAATTGTTCTTCTGGCTGTTCTATATCGGCTTCCACTTGACGTTCTTCATTCAGCATTTCCTTGGTCTGATGGGAATGCCGCGTCGTGTATGGCGTTATCTTGACGGTATGGGCTTTAACGAAATGAACCTGATCAGCTCCGTCGGCGCAATGTTGATGGGCCTCGGTACAATCGTTTTTATTATCAATATGATCGTTACGGGACTCAAGCCTCGCAATGCTTCCAACGATCCGTGGGAAGACGGCCGTACGCTGGAGTGGACGATTCCATCTCCGCCGCCAGAGTACAACTTTGCACAAACTCCGCTTGTTCGCGGTTATGACGCTTTCTGGAAAGAGAAGATGGAAGGCAAGAATGCAATGACGCCAGCTGAACCGCTTGGTCCGATTCACATGCCATCGCCTTCAATTCTGCCGTTCCTGATGTCGCTTGGTTTGTTTATCGCTGGCTTCGGCTTCATGTATCACAACTACTACATTGGTATTGGCGGGCTTGTCATTACTTTCGGATGCATGTTCTTCCGTTCTGTAATTGACGATCACGGCTTCCATATTGAACCGGAAGAACTGCAGGACAAGGGGGTAAAAGCATGAGCGGACATTCGCATGTAGACGGACAACTGCCGCACGAGCCGGAGAAAGCAACTCTCGAAGGCCGTAATAAAGTGCTCGGTTTCTGGCTCTTCCTTGGCGGAGAAACGGTATTGTTCGGAACGTTGTTCTCCGCGTTCCTGGCACTTCGTCACCAGGTGCTTGACGGACCTACTGAACAGGAGCTGTTCTCCTTGCCGCTGGTAGCGGCAGCTACGCTCCTCCTGCTTACATCGAGCTTGACGAGTGTATTCGCGATTCAGGCTATGCACAACAATCAGGTCAAAGCGATGATCAACTGGTTAATTATTACCGTTCTTCTGGGACTAGGGTTCCTTGGTCTTGAAATTTATGAGTTTTACCACTATGTACATGAAGGCCATGGCTTTACAACAAGCGCATTCAGCTCTTCGTTCTATACGCTTGTTGGCTTCCACGGCGCTCACGTTGCGTTCGGTATTCTCTGGATTTCGCTGCTTATCGCACAAGTATTCAAGAAGGGGCTTAATGTCGTTACAGCTCCTAAGATTTATGTTGCCGGCATGTACTGGCACTTTATCGATGTCGTATGGGTATTCATCTTCACCGTCGTCTATTTGATGGGAAAGGTGGGCTAACAAATGGCAAATCAACCATCAGCTGCAAACAATAATGGCAGACGCCATAAGTCAGAAGGCCCTCAGAAGCATATTATTGCATTTATTTTCTCTATCCTGCTGACAGTGATCGCTTTTGCAGCTGTAGCGGCTGGAGAAGTGAATGAAACCTTTATCTATATCATTCTGATTGGGATGGCCATTCTTCAGGTGTTCGTTCAAATGGCTTTCTGGATGCATATGAAAGACCGTGGTCATATCTATCCCATTATCGGGATTCTATTTGGTATCACAATTGCAATAACAGCAGTAGTTATGGCCCAGTATTGGGTTTGGTGGTAATCAATTGAAGAGAGGGAGGTCCTTGTCGGCCCCCTCTTTTTTTATAAGCATAAGGTAAGTAAGTTTGGAAAGGGGAGTCCATGTTGCTATGTTAGGACTGCAGTACTTCACATTCGAAGAGTTATGGAGCCCGATGTTCTTCTTCTTTATGGCTGCGCTTGTTATCCTATATTTCTACCTCGCTGGTCCATGGCGGGAGAAGCATGCGCCTGAGGCGGCTCGCGTAACTGTAACTCAAAAATGTCTATTCGTTACCGGAATGGTACTCTATTATATGGCACAGGGCGGCCCGCTCGAGCTTCTCGGCCATCTCATGTTCTCCTTCCATATGACGAACATGTCGCTTTCGTACTTGATCGTTCCGCCGATCATTATACTGGGAATACCTGCTTTTATGTGGCGCGTGATGTTCAGCGCTTCATTCTGGAGCCGATTCCGCTGGGCGATGAATCCGATTCTTTCACTCGTGTTGTTCAACATGCTGTTCTCCATCTACCATGTGCCGGTTGTGCATGATTACGTCATGACACATTTTACAGTACATCGCATCTACTACTTCGCAATGCTCGTTGCATCGTTTATGATGTGGTGGCAGATTGTAAGTCCGATTCCGGAATGGAGCCGATTGACGGATGTTCGGAAGATGGCTTACGTATTCGCAAACGGTATTTTGCTAACACCTGCGTGCGCATTGATTATCTTCACAACGAGCACGATGTACGCAACATATAATGATCCCGAAGTGTGGGCAGTTGCGATGGGCTATTGTGTTTCAGGTGATCCGAGCGCGTTATTGGCCAGCTTTGACGGCGGCCCATCATTCTTTAATCTGATAAAGCCTATTGAGGATCAACAACTGGGCGGCATCATAATGAAGTTCGTGCAGGAAATTATGTATGGCGGTATCCTTGCTTATATCTTCTTTCACTGGTACAAGAGGGAGCATACGGATTCTGATGATGAAATTCCGAACACCGGCAATGCGGGCCATGCAGGGGCATAGCTAGCCGCAATAACAGTCCGCAAAGAGGGCTGTCTCATAAACGACTTATGAAAGCGCGAGTGACAGGGTATTTCGACCCCTGTCACTCGCGCTTTTTGGTTCATGAGCGCCCCGGGCCTTATTCAAGCGAGGTTTGAATACGGAGTAGAGTAATAGAGTAAAAAGCCTGCGAAAGTGCATGAATTTCGGTTAGAAGACGCCTTAATGATAGAATTCCTGCGATCGTGCATGAATTTCAGAAAAATTCGGCCGATATAGGGAAATTAAGGTAAAATACCTGCACTCTGGCAGGCATTTCACCTTCATGGGGCAAGAAGTGAGCAAAAGCCTGTCGTTTCGCATGTTTTGCCTCGCTCGCTTTTCACTTTTCGCTTTTCGCAT
This sequence comes from Paenibacillus oenotherae, assembly GCF_019443105.1. GTDB lineage: Bacteria > Bacillota > Bacilli > Paenibacillales > Paenibacillaceae > Paenibacillus_Z > Paenibacillus_Z oenotherae. Next base: position 85,975 of record NZ_JAHZIJ010000017.1, on the reverse strand, counting down.
CTCGTATGTCTCGGCGTTTGAATGAACGATCGTCCTCTGGCAAGGATTACGTCAACAGTCTGATGATCGTTCCCTACCGATCGCTTCGCTTGTGATGAGAGGTCAGATGCCTCTAGCAGCTCGAACATAGTCATTGGAGGTAAGTGGAAGAAAATTTTACCTGTATGGATTGACAGAATAACACAGTGTGATTATACTGTGTATAAAGATATATACAGTATAATGAGTGAGGAGGGACAACATGTCCGACTGGAGAGGCGCGATGTACATTTTCCGGAATGAAATGCGCCAATCGTGGATAGGAGTCGTTATCACAGTATTATTCTTCATTTATGTCGGATTGATTATTACACCGAACATCAACGAAATGATAATGGATAAGGGGGAGGATCTGAGCTGGATCGGGGATTCATTGTACTTGCTGCTCGTGCCCTTCATGGGCTTTCTGATGAATCGTACCATATTCCGGTATCGGACGGACGACCCGTTTACACGCAAGATCACTTACTTCCGGACTTTGCCGATTAGCTTGAACGCGATCGTCCTTGCGAGAATGATACAGTCGATAGCGGTCTCAGTACCTGTAGCTGTCTTCTTCTACACCTTTCAATATATAATCTCTGACGAATTAAACACGCTTCTCAGCGTAGATCAGTACATGTATTTCGTCTTCTTCTGGTTCGGATATTCCATCATTGGGGGCTGTATATACGTATACATTGAACAAGCCTACAACGGGAAAATATACTTTATCTCTTCGTTGTTAGCTATGCTGCTGTACACAGTGATCGCCATTCTTTTATGGGCCAACCAAACGGAGTTTCTTCTATGGTCGCTGCATGCCGCGAAGAATGAGGAACTGGCTTGGCCGATCCTTGCGAATGTGTCCGCTATCGCTGCGCTGCTCCTGACTGGCATACTAATTCGCAGAAGGCTTGCATCCCGGGACTTCTCCCAATAACAATTGTCCGATAGATAATTCAACACAAAAAGAAGGTGTGCACGGTGTGGATTCCGATACAGCTTAATGAGCAAAGCGCTGAACCTATGTATCATCAAATCGAAGTACAGCTCCGTGCACTCATCGTTAGCGGACAGTTGGCGGAGGGAACCTTGCTGCCATCAATACGCGAGCTGGCTCAGACCTTGAAATGCAGTGTCATAACAATACGCCGCGTGTATCAGGATCTGGAGAATGAAGGGCTCCTTCGAACGAAGCAAGGTACTGGCACTTATGTTGCCAAGGTTGGCGATGAGATGCGGGATATACACCGAAGAAGCTCAGTCATAGAGGCATTGGAGGCAGCGGTTGACGCCGGAGTACGGGTGAGATGCTCCGATGAGGAGATGATGGAGATGCTGAGGGACATTTTGCAGCGCAGAAGAAATGCGAACGGCACTTAGGCAGAAGGGGGAGGAGAGGGATGCAATCACCGGCAATTGAGGTAAAAGGGATGGTGCAGAAACGCTCACATTTTGAGCTGGGGCCTATTGACCTTGCCATTCCGAGAGGCTATGTGACCGCAATCGTTGGTCCCAATGGCTCCGGCAAGAGCTCGCTGTTCCGCTGCTTGCTTGATCTGGCAAAGCCGGACAGGGGCGAGATTGAAGTGCTTGGCGAGAAGCAGGGCGCTTTTGACAACTGGCAGATGAAGGCCCGGATTGGTTATGTTCCTGAGGAGAACAGCAGCGTGTATGACCATATGAAAGCGGAGCAAAAGGCGGCGTTTACCCGGCAATGGTATCCGCAATGGGATATTAACCGGTATCAGGAGCTGATCCGCAGATTCGAGATTGACCCGTCGCTCAAGCTTCGCAAAATGTCCAAGGGGATGCGTCGCAAGTTCGATCTGATCCTTGCAATGGCCCATAATCCGGAGCTGCTTCTGCTGGATGAACCGTCCTCCGGACTGGACCCCATCGCGTGGAGAACGATGATAGATGTCATTCATCGCTATATGGAGAGCGGGGAACGGACTGTGCTGATGGCCTCGCATATAATCGACGAGGTGCGAAGGCTGGCCGACTATATCGTCTTTATCGTCCATGGCCGTGTGCTTGGCATGTATGAGAAGGACACCCTGCTTGAATCTTGGTCCATGCTTTACGCAGATACAGCTGGCAGCAAGGAGCAATGGCGTTCGATGCCTGGCTGCCATAGCGCTGAATTTGCCGGCGGCAGCACATACAAGGTTGTCACGAGCAATATGATAGAGTCTGAGGAATGGTGCAGGGCAAGAGGCATTCACATCTTGAGCAAGCAGAGGCTGGAGCTTGATGATATACTGACAGCGATGATTGAGCAAGAGCGTTTGCGAATTCAATCTTAATCATGGTAGAGGGGAGATTAACAACTATGAATCCTTTGAAAGTGGATAAGGTCTACAAGCAGTATGGGGATAAAACAGCGGTAAACGGCATCAGCTTTGAGGTAGCCGAGGGTGAAATCTACGGCCTGCTTGGTGCCAATGGTGCAGGCAAAACAACAACGATGCGTATGGTGCTCGGCCTCATTTATCCCGATGGCGGCAGCATTCAATACAATGGCAAGCCTTACAGCACGGACCTGCTCCGCAATTTGGGCTACTTGCCGGAGGAACGGGGTCTGTATCCTAAGGTGAAGGTAAGCGATCAGGTCATTTACCTCGCCAAGCTTCGCGGAATGTCGCAGAGGGATGCAGTTACCAACCTGAAGCGTTGGCTGGATAGGTTCAACGTACCAGAATACTACAACAAGAAGGTTGAGGAGCTGTCGAAGGGGAATCAGCAGAAAATCCAGTTTATCGCATCCGTCATCCATAACCCCAAGATCGTCATAATGGACGAAGCATTCAGCGGTCTTGACCCGGTTAACGTCGAGCTGTTGAAGAGTACGGTTAAAGAGCTGCGGGATTCAGGTTCAAGCATTCTGTTCTCTACGCACAGAATGGAGCATGTCGAGGAGCTTTGCCGCAATATTACCATTCTCCACAAATCCAATCCGGTGCTGCAAGGTAACTTGAAGAGCATCAAGAAGCAGTTTCCGCGCGAGCGCATTCTGCTCGGGACAGAGGGTGATGTGCAGGGCTTGGAAACCATCGCTGGAGTAACAAAAGTCGTTCGCCATGAGAATGGTTATGCGCTGTTTATATCCAATGAGAGTGCGGGAAGACCGGTTCTGGAACTGGCTATGGCACAAACAGGCATTAATAAATTCGAAGTATTGGAGCCAACGCTCAACGAAATCTTTATAAAAACGGTAGGTGATAACCATGAATAACAGCTTCTGGACAGTTGTTGGATTTACGGTTGCGAACAAGGTGAAGGGCAAGGCATTTCTGATCACAACGCTAATCATCGCGCTAGTTATATGCATTGGTGCAAACTTGCCTTATCTCATAGACAAATTCAGCGGCGAGAGCGAGCCTACGAAGATCGGTTATTTGGACAATGGTTCTAACGGGGGAACGGATGCCGATATTATAGCGATGCTGCAGAGCTATCTGGCTGGGCAGAAAGAACCGGAATTGGAGATCGTTGCGATTGCTGATGCAGGATCGGCTGATGCGAACGAGAGCGCACTGAAGCAGGCAATTATCGATGAGAAAATTGAAGGCTATATGGAATTTGCGAAAAGCGATAGCAGCTCATTCCCGGCAGTTACATTCAAATCAGAGGAACTTATGGATATGAGCACAACCCAGTCTCTGAGCGCTGCGCTGCAATCCGTGAAGATGGAAACCGTGCTGAAGGACAGTAATATGACCGCGGAACAAAAAAAATTGCTGTTCGAGCCGGTAGAGATTGATTCGGTACAAATTTCTACGATTGAGGGTGCGGGTTCCATTGGTCAAGGGAAGTCGAAATCCGAGCAAGCGATGGATATGGGGCTTGTCTATGTCATCCTGACCCTGCTGTTCATGGCAATTATGATTACAGGGCAGCTCATTGCAAGTGAAATTACAGCAGAGAAAAGCTCGCGTGTCATGGAGGTGCTCATTACGAGCGTATCGCCGCTCAAGGGCATGTTCGGTAAAATCTTCGGCATGTTCCTGGTGGGATTAGCGCAAATTATAATCTTCGTCGCCGTAATGGTTGGCAGCCTGCTGCTGCCGCACAATGCGGATATGATGAGCGAATTGAATATTAATTTGGCTGATATTGATCCATTGCTCGTCATTTATGCGGTAATCTTCTACCTGGCAGGCTACTTTCTGTATGCGACGATGTTCGCGGCGGTCGGCTCGATCGTCAGCCGTACAGAAGATCTCGGGCAGGCACTGATGCCGATTACGATGCTGTCTTTTGCCGGCTACTACATTTGCTTGTTCGGCGGTATTGCCAATCCGAATGCGATGTTTGTTAAAGTAACCTCATATATTCCATTCTTCTCCCCTTACGTTATGCTGGTGAGATTGGGTCTGGAAGATCCGCCGTTATGGCAAGTATGGGCGTCCATTCTGATTCTGCTTGTTACGATCGGTATTGTGGGCTGGTTCGCCGCCAAAATCTACCGCGTCGGTGTTCTTATGTACGGCAAACGCCCGTCGCTTAAAGAGCTGCGCAAAGCGATGCGTGCTTATAAGGTATAAGTCGAAGGCGGCTTTGTATAGTGTAGATTTTATTTAATAATGGCGGAAGGTTGATCGTATGTTGGCGGTGAATTTATGTAATTATGTCGCCAAAAAATCGGTACCTTCAGCCATTTCCCTTTATTTCACTAGGCTTTGGCAGACACCAGTCAGATGTCAACTGAATAAGCGATGGAGTTCACCTTAATCCGTCTTTGTGCTAATGATCCTACCGATTTATGTTTATTTAACATGAATAGGTAGGAATTTTTCGTTTTTATGATCAGCTGAAGGAGCGACGAAAATTGAAGAAGTTCCCTCCAACGCTCTGTAAGCGCGGCTTTGCGTAGCATTGTTGTCTTCACAAAAATTCAGATTTCCACTTGAACCTTACGTAACGTAATGATTTATAGTTAATGTAATAGCAGGATGAAACGCGGGCCAACGGCCAAAAAAAATCGAACAAAATAAATTCGAAATCAGAGGAGAAACGGACATGAGAAAACTCGTATTGTTCATGCATGTGTCGCTGGACGGGTATGCATCGGATTCGAACGGAGGACTGAATTGGATTCCGTACAACGAGGAATTAGAGAAATACGCCGAGGAGGTCGTAGCCGAAGTCGGCTCTCCCGTATACGGATGCACGACGTATCGCATGATGGAGAGCTACTGGCCCACGGTGCTGGACAATCCGAATGCGTCGGCGCACGGTATGGAGCATGCCAAATGGCTGCAGGATGTTAAGAAGATCGTCATTTCCAGCACGATGGACAAGGTGGAATGGAACAATACGATGCTGATCAAGGACAATATCGCAGAGGAAATCAAGGCGCTCAAGGAGCAGCCAGGCAAAAACCTCGTTATCTTCGGCAGTCCGGGGGCGGCGAAGACGCTGCTTGAGCTTGGCCTGATCGACGAATTCATGCTGACGATTTGTCCGGTCGTCCTCGGCGGCGGAAAATCGGTATTCGACGGCTACGGCGAGAAAATCAGGCTCAAGCTGTTGTCCAGCCGAACGCTCAAGTCGGGCATTATCGCGACCCGCTATGAGTTGGAGAAATAGCCGTACAAAGTGTTCCGCTAACGGAAGAACGTTAGTTGAATGACAACAGTGCAAGTAAATATAAAATAGCAAAGGAAAGTTAAATCTAAAAACGACATTTTGATATAAAGCGACGACGGAAAAACGATAAAAAAGACGGTGAATCATAGAGTTTCAACGACATAATTAATAAAGTTTACATATAGCAAATGCAACGTGCAGGGCTGCTTATAGGCTCGCCGAGGGCTGTTGTGATAGCATATGGCGGTGCTCAGTGATGGACGACTGCGTAAGTGGCATAAGTGCAGGATTTGCGGTGAAAAGAAGCTTGGCGATATGAAATATCTGCGATCATCAGATTGTTGAAATACTTCTCGCCAGAGGACGATCCGTAAGTCCAACCGCCGAGACATACGAGAAATGAGAAGTAAAAAGCGACAAACCAGAAACGAGAAGTAAGAAGTGAAAGTGAAAAGTGAGAAGTAAACAGTGAAAAGCGAGAAGCGAGCTAAGCGAAACCTGCGAAACCGCATGTTTTTGCTCACTTCTGGCCTGGTGAAGGCAAAATGCCTGCCAGAATGCAGGAATTTTGCCTTCATTTCCCCTTATCGGCCAATTTTCCCTAAAATTCCTGCGTGATCGCAGGAATTTTACCATTTAGGCGTCTCGTAACCGAAATTCATGCGCATTCGCAGGTTTCTTACTCCGCTCGGTTTGACCGCCGACGTGTGACCGAGTACCGCGTGCCGCGATGGCACCGAGCGCCGGGAGGCAAGCTCTGCCTTCTGCCGCCTTTTCGCCTTCACTTCCCGAGTGGGAGTCATTTACCGATTTTCGTTTCGCGTGCTCCATTGAAATTATCATGGCCGGAACCGCCTAACAAACTTTTCTTCTAATCGATTAGCAAACGATATCTAAGAACATCCTTGTTCAAAGCAGAATTTTCGAAACAGGGGTTTCTCAACAGCCTGAGAGCTGTCCATAAGTGGACAGCTCTCCTTTTTATATCCACTGAATCGACCAATGTCAGGTGTTCAAGTTTCACGCAATTTTCAAGAAAAACGAGCGAAGGCGTTACTTTTTCGAGCTTCTAGCAGAGCTTCTAATACTTTTCTGAAAAAAAACTAGTTTTCACATCATTTTCTCATTTTCGGGCGCTATAATTGCAAATGTCTTACTAATGATTATCATTATCAATACATGATTGAGAATAAGATACAGACAGGTTTCCAAGAGGGAGGGAGAGACATGTACGCTCGTATCCTATACAAGACCAGAAAGACTGATCGGAAGCCGCGCTCGCAACGTTATAAATTCAGAGTGCTGGAAATGTTGATCCAAAGAGGCTCCATTACAGAAGCAGAACTTGCGGAGCTGCTTAACCTGAGCCAGCCTTCCATAAGGAAGGTTACCCACAGCCTGGCTCTTAGCGGACTAATAGCGCAGGAAGAGATGGGCGGTCAACGCATGATGATTACGGATACCGGCGCTCGGGTCTGGAATGGCGCCTGCCGGGAACAGCAGGAGCAATTGGAGCGCCGCCCGGACAATTTCGACTTCGTTCAGCAGCTTGCTTCATCGAATGGCGTCCATGTTGGATGATGGGAAGAACGATCAGCAGTGGTGTCGGATTTGTTCTTCTGATCGTGTTCATCTTATTGAGTTGGAACTTGTTTGATTCGCGCCAGCTGCTTGAACGGCTGCATGCCGTACTTGCTCATCCAGGCTGGCTAATTATAATGTTTGCGGCATACTGGCTGTCGTTTTTGCTCAAAGCCGCTGCCTGGCGTGCTTATTTAGGGCATGAACACCCTATCGGGCTTTATCTTCACGGGTTATTTTACAGCTTGCTGATCAACCATCTGCTGCCTGTCAAGATCGGCGATTTGGTACGTACAGGCATATTGATGAAAAAGGCCCGGTTGCAATGGGATGCCGCTCTCCATAGTGTCATGATGATGCGGCTTGTCGATCTGCTCGTGCTCGGATTCATATCGGCTGCAGGCATGCTGTGGTTAGGGATGGCTGTATCCTGGATTACATTTGCCGCCATAGCCGTCATGGTGATTCTGGCAGGCATTGCGATAATCATACTGCCGATTCGCCGGTGGCCCTTCGTGCAGCGTCATTGGGAGCAGCTCAAAGCCGTCGCGACGTCCCGGCAAGGGCCATACATTCTCCTGCTTGTTGCGGTGAGTTGGATATTGGAAGCGGCTATCCTGCTCGGCATTGCCCGGATGGGAGGCATCGAGCTGGGCGTTGCTTCGTCGGTTTGGGCGAATAGCGTAACCATCGGCGGCCAAGTATTCCATATTACGCCTGGCGGAATCGGCACCTATGAGAACACATTAAGCGGCACGTTGGCGGTGCTTGGCGTGAATTGGGACGAGGCTTACGCAACGGCATTGCTTGCACATGCTTTTAAATTCGCGGCAGCTTATATTCTGGGCGCCTACTCGCTGATCCGGATGCCCGTTCGCCTCCGCGAAGCGAGGGAATGGATACGAATACCGCGTCAACCTTCACTACAAACGACAGATACGACTTCTAAGCGTGAAAGGACGTTTTTATGAAACAAGCTTCATCATTTGAAATTGTAGCGGCGAGATGTTGGAACCTGCTAAATGAGGGAAAGCCGTTTACGCCGATTTTTGCAGTATCCGTATTTCTGCTGTACCGCTCGAATCAGTGGCTCGACAGCAGCTTCTGGACAAGTGCCGGCCTAAGCCTGCTTCTGCTCCTGCCGTTGTTTGCATTATGCTACTGCTTCGATTTTCCGTTGTTCCTGCGAAATTATTTGTGGTTTCCTGTCATAGCGGCATTGCTCATTTGGGAGCCCCACAATCTGTCGCTGTATGCGGCGGCCATCGGGCTGTACTTTTTCTTTACAGTGTTCTTCTGGGGAACGTTCTACTATCGAATGAGGATCGGCACGTCATGGTGGAACTTCAAGCGGTTCTGGAAGCTTGTGCTGAAGAACAGCGATTCGACGAGCGGCAATGCGCAGGAGCAACTGCCAAAGCTGCTGCTCCTGCTGTTCCTGTGGAACCACAGTTACCGTTTGCTGGCTTCATCGGGAGAAGGCGAATGGTTCACTGCTTTTACGGAAAAGGATGTTCTCGCAATGGGGATATTCACCTTATCCTTCGGTCTGTACAGCTGGATTCTGCATGCGAACCTGTTCGATTGGAAGCCGAAGGAAACGGCGCCGCTCACCAACACGCCTGATCGAACAGGCAAACCGATGAATGAGAAGGTTATCGTAATCGTCATTGACGGGATGCGCAAAGAGCGCTTCGAAGAGGCGGATGCTCCGTTCCTGAAGAAGCTTCGCCAGGAAGGCACCGAGTATACGCAGATGGAGACGGTATATCCGGCAAGAACGGTCGTTTGTTTCTCATCGATGTTCACCGGCGCTTATCCCAGGGATCATGGCATTCGATCTAATATGGTATGGAAGCTGGGCATTCGAGTGGAAAGCATATTCGATTCGCTGCGGAAGGTAGGGAAAAAAGGACGGCTGCTTGGCATTGCTCATCTGATTGATTCGATGGGCGACGATGTGGAGAGCGTGACGGCCGTTATGCATAACGACAAAGCCGACCGCAACATCATTGATCGTGCCAAGAAGATTATGGCTGAACAGAATCCGGACTTATTCGTCGTCCAGATGATTGCGGTTGACCAGACCGGACACAGCATGGGCGTACTGTACGACGAGTATTTGGAGAAGATCGCCGAGGCAGACCGGCTGGTTGAGGAGTTCGTCGGCTGGCTGGATGATCAAGGGATGATGAACAATACGACGCTAATTATTTGCGCCGATCACGGCCAGGCTGATGGCATTGGCGGACACGGCCATCTGGACGAGGGAGAGAGGTTCGTTCCTTTCTTCCTGCATGGGAAGACGATCCGGCAAGGCATTAGAATCGATGAGCGCCATTCGCTTATATCCATGGCTCCGACGCTCGCTTACCTGTTAGGCGCGCCGTATCCAAGCGCAAGCCGGGGACAGGTGTTAACCGACGCATTCAAGGAAGAGGGACCTCATGAAACTTAAACCGAACAAGAAGCTCGTCGTGTTCATACCCGCCTATAACGAGGAATTGAGCATTGCGGAGGTTATCGCGCGCGTCCCGAGAGGCTTCCATCCTCAATATAACGTGCAAGTTATCGTCATTGACGATGGTTCGACTGATCGAACCGTCGAGGTGGCACGGCAAGCCGGAGCCGATTATGTATTCTCCTTCGGGGCTAATCAAGGCCTTGGTGCTGCCGTCCGGGAAGGGCTGAGGCAGTGCTGCCTGTTGGATGCGGACATCGGCCTCATGATCGATGCCGACAACGAGTATCCGCCAGAGCAAATTCCAGATGTCGTCGCTCCCATCATCAATCGAACAGCGGACTACACGTTCGGTTCGCGGTTTAAGGGAAGCATTCTCGGAATGAAGGTGCATCGCCGGCTCGGGAACTACCTATTTACATTGCTCCAGTCGATTCTGCTGCGCAAATGGATCTATGACGGACAGTCCGGCATGCGAGGCTTTTCCCGAGAGGCCATGGAGTGTGGGGAAATTATTCACGATTACAACTATGCGCAGGTGCTCACATTGAATCTGCTGAGGCAAGGTTTCCGTCTTGAGGAGGTTCCGATCGCTTACAAGGTCCGCACGCAGGGACAGTCCTTCATTAAGTTCCGCCAATATGTGTCTTCCGTGATTCCGGCTATTTATAAGGAAATGAAGCGTCCTGTCTATCGCAGCAAATACGTTGCCCGCAGCAGGCAAGCACGTGAAACATAGATCTAGCCTGGTAGCACGCGGCATATTTATTCTCACTGCTTCTATCGCGCTTGCCGCCATCTTCTGCATGAATTTGCTGTACGCAAGCCCGTTTGTGAGCTCATGGGACGAGGCGGATTTCGCACTCGCTGTAGACCGGTTCGATCTGCTCGCGATGCAGCCTCATTTTCCGGGGTATCCGTATTTCATTGCGGGGGCGAAGCTGGTTCATGCGTGGGTCGTGGACCCAGCCCAGTCGCTGATTCTATGGAATGCTGTCCTTGCCTTAAGCTCGGCACTGCCGATTACGCTGTTAGCCAGGCGATCTGTGGGGTGGATCAACGCCCTCTGGGTAGCAGTGGGTGTTCAGTCGCTGCCGTACTTATGGCTGATGGGCTCGCGGCCCATGTCCGAATGCGCAGGTATTGCAGTGCTCTGGTGGTATCTGTGGAGCGTTCGCTCGGCCTTGGACCGGCCACAGTCCAACATTCGTTTGGGTGCAGCGATCTTATTGTTCAGCATACTGATGGGGATTCGATTATCGTATTTCCCATTCGGCATTGCGCTTGCATTGCTGCTCATTATTCAATTCAGCAGCGCGGCGAACAGCCGTGGCAGGCTCCGAAGGCTCATTCTGGCGATTGCAGCCATTGGGATCTCGCAGCTCGTGTGGATCGGCGGCTTGGTTCAATCCGAAGGGACGCTGCCGGGGTTCTGGAAGCTTTCCACCGCTTTCGTAGAAGGGCATTTCTCCGAATGGGGAGGCGGAATCGCCGACTCAAGCATGCCCATTGGAACGCGGCTTGTCACACTGATCAAGGATCATCTGATTCGCGACATCTGGTTCAGCCGGTCAGTTGTATTGGCAGTTGCCTACGGATTGCTTCTGGCTGCTGCAGCATGGGGAATTGGAAGGTTAAGGGGAAGCAGATGGAACGATACAGCCGAACAACGGTCTGGCAAGTGGCTGTTGATTAGCCTGGCGGCTTATGCGATCTGGGTGCTGCTCGGTCAGAATATCGAGAAGCCTCGCCACATCGCCCCAGTTGCCGGTCCGCTGCTGCTGATTTTGTATGCCGGAGCTTTGCGAGTGGCGCAATTGCTGCGCGAAGCATCCATCGGCTGCCGGGGATGGCATGGGCATAAGGCCGCAGCGGGGGCGATTTATATCGCAGTGGCGGGATTACTGGTCAGTCAATCGATTGTTGGCGCGCAATGGCTCAAGCTTCAAGCCGGGCAGAAGCCGGCGGTATACCAATTGAATGATTATATGAAGACATTGGACCAGCCATTTGTGCTGTACACCTGGGAAGAAACGCGGGTGCTTCATTACTTGCAGGCGGAGTACGAGCATCGCAAAATAGTAACCTTTGATTATTTTCAATCATTAGTACAGTCAGGTAACGGGCAGCGAATCTATCTGACGAACCATGTGCTCGAAGGGTTTCTGCAGCAGAATGCCGACGCGGCGAAGGGGGTCATTCCGGTGGCCGAGTTCGCATCGGAGGATTTATTCGATCCGGTCTACTCTCGAATTACGGTTTATGAGTGGATGAGGCCGGATGAGGGGCAAGCGGAAAAATAAATAGTGGGAGAGTGTAAACGTGTCAAGATGGTTGCGAAATGGGCTGATGCTGGTTGCGTTACTGATATGGATGTCGCCAGCTCAAGCGCTGGCCTATTCTTACGGTGATGCGAATACCGAGGATGTCGCAGAAACTTTTAAGGTCATTGTCAGTGCAGTAAATGAGAATGATTGGACGGCTGCCGAAGAAGCTTACAAAGTCAGGCGTTCGGAAATCAAATCGCATTTCGGCGAAGCCGTTGCGCTAACGCTGGACAAGAACATGGAAGAGAAGGCCAGCAAGCTGCTTATTGCGAATTACAAAGCGGTTCTTGTCATGAACCTGGATCGCCGCTTCACCTATGCCCAGAAGGATTTGAGCGATTACGCCGGAACGAAGCTGCTGCTGGCGAAAGCGAAGGCGACCTTCGATACGCTGTCCCCATACATCTCATCTGGAACTGACCAGATCAATCAAGCGTTCGAAGAAGCCTTGGAGGCGCTCGGCAATCCCGGTCTGTTCGGCGTTGGAAAGAAGGATGCCGATCCGGATACGTTCAAGCAAAAGGTGAATTTCATCTACGGAAAGGTTAATCCGCAGTTCCCTTACAAGGCTTATGTCAAGCCAGCGGCTCCTGCTCCGGGCAAAGACAAGCCGGTGACGAAGCCGTCCAGCACGCCGAAGCCTTCGCCTGGCAAAGAGCCAAGCGCTGCCGCAAAGCCTGAGCCAAGCGGCCAACCAAAGGCGCCAGAAGCAGTTAAAGGTGCCGATTCCGCAGCAGCAGGTGCAGCTGCAAGCTCCAAGCCGAAGAACGAGGATGCGGAAGCTTCCGTGGACAAGCCTAAAGAGGAAGCAGAAGCACCCGTAACCGAGGCAACAACACCGGAGGAGTCCAGCGCAGAGGTTGTCACGGCTGAGCCGGGTACAGATGCGGCTGCTGGACAAGAGGAAGCAGTTGCTGAAGACAAGCCGACGGCTGAGGAATCCCCCCCGGCTGATACAAATGCGAGCGAGGTATCCGCAGGTTCGGATGAGACGTCAGAAGGCGCGCAGAGCGAGAAAGCCGCCTCTGATTCCCAAGCAGCCGCAGCTGAGGCAGAAGGGCATGCTCCGATGGAGCGGACGGATCGCACGAATACATCGGTCACGATATTCGTAGTGGCGGGCGTTATTCTTTTAGGAGGTGGGGGTCTATACTTTGCTCGTAAGAAAGGATTATTATAATCAATTTATATTAGGAGAGATGAAAATGCGTAAATTATTTTCCCTTGTCATGAGTCTAACGTTAGTACTTACTTCCATAATCACTGCGGCTTCCGCAGCTAGCGCAGCGTCGAAATTCAACATTACGGAAGACGCGGCAATCGCGGCCCAAATTAAAGGTTTTGCTGATATCAAAGCTTTGTTTACGGACAAGACGGATCTCAAAGCAGTCAAAGATCTGTATACAAATCAGTTCCAAACTGACGTGAAACGAATCGATGCAGCAATCAAGCCAGACGATCCTAAGATCGATGAGAATATTTCCTTCGTGCTGGACAACGCCATTAAAGGCACGCTTCAAGTGGGCCAAGCGAAACAAGCGATCGACAAAGGCCTCCAATGGTACTTCTACTTCAGCATGCGCGACTTGATCAACAACAAGATTAAGCCCGCGCTGGCAAGCAGTGATTTCGCAACGGCAAAGACCGAATTCAACAAAGTCATTCAAATCTATGAAGGCGTTATTCAACCTACGGTAGCTAAACGCGATGCATCCTATGGGTTTGATATGGTGGGCATTCTGACAGGAACGATCGAACAACTGCAAGCTGATCTCGAAGCGAAAAATATCAATGATTACAACGTACACCGCCAAGTGCTGGACAAAACGATTATTAAAACCTATGCGCTTGCAACGATGACGTACGCGACGAATATACCTGCGAAGCCAGTCGCTGACCAGCCGACTGCCGTAACGGAAGGCTATTTCCTCTTCCTCCCTGTGTATACATACCTGAGAGGCGGCAGCGTAGAAGATGCCAACTACATTCTGAGCGCCTTCGCATCGGGAGACGCAAGCCAAATCGATAAAGACAAAATCCAGGCCGCTATGCAGCGGACGATGATCGGCAAAGTATCGGAATACGTAGCGAACGCTCTGAAGAAATTGGCTGATGGCGAACTGCAAGGAGCACGCGGCTACGCAATGGAGGGCAATATGTTCTTGTCCACGCAGGAAGCGTTCCTCTCGAAGGAAGACTACGCGCAAGCGGCTGCTTACGCGCTTGAGTTCGCTAACGCGATTGACCAGTCGGATCTGGCGAAAGCCAAGTCTGCTTCCTTCAAAATGCTGAAGTATCTGGTTATCAAAGATGGTACGCAAGTTAAGGTCAATGATAAAGCGTATACGGTCGATGGGCAGCTCCGTACGGCAGTAAGCGCTCCATACATCAATAAAGCAACTTCCCGTACACTGGTGCCTGTACGCCTGATCGCGGACGCCATTCATGCTGAAGTGAGCTACGACAATAAGACGAAGACGGTAACGATCGTGAAGGACGGCAAGAAAACCGAGCTGATGGTGGACTCCGATTCGATCGTGCAAGACGGCAAGCCAAGCGACACATTGAAGCTGGATCAGCCGGTCGTTGTGAACAACGGCAGCTCATTCATTCCGCTTCGCGCAGTTGCAGAGTTGTTCGGCAACGGCGTGTTCTACGACAAGAACGAAATCATCATTTTACGTTAATCGGTTCCACTACGGAGGACGCCTACGCGCAAGCGCAGGTGTCTTCCGTACGTATTGCTATATGGAAGAATGGAGGCTAAAGTATGAATGTACAATCTTTTCTGATTACGTTTCGCGAGGCGCTTGAAGCGATATTGATCGTCGGCGTCATCATGACGTATCTCAAGCGGATCGGCCAAACGCAATGGAACAAGTACGTATGGATCGGCGTCGTTCTCGCCCTGGCAGCAAGCTACGGAACGGCACTGCTGTTCCAGACGGTGTTGACCGGCTTCTCCATGATGGGCAGCCAGAACTATCTCAAGATCGGCATTATGCTGGTATCCTGTGTTCTGCTGGCCCACATGGTATTGTTTATGAGCCAGCAGAGCCGCAATATACAGGGTGCTGTCGAGCAAAAAATAGCCGCGATTCTTACCGTCGGCGGCGCATTGAATATGATTATCCATTCCTTCCTCGTCGTTGTGAGGGAAGGGGTGGAGACCGTGTTTTTCTTCGCGGCCATTACGGGAGGCGACATCCAGTTAGCTCTGCAAAGCTGGGGAGCCTTATTCGGGCTCGTATTAGCTTTCGTTGTCGGCATCCTGTTTTTCAAAGGAACGAAGCGAATTCAATTGAAAACCTTCTTTCGAATCACCAGTATTTTTCTCACGATGATCGCAGCGGGACTTCTTGTCCAGGCTGTCGGGATCATGCAGGATATTGGCATAATGGGGTCGATGTTCCGAACGCCTGGCGGCGAGATCGGCGAGATCTACAACCTTACGGCGATCATGCCTGAGCATCCGCTGGACGAAGAACAGTATTTGCGCGATAGCGGAGAGCATACGCTGATCAACGGACAAGTCGGTATTTTCTTCAAAGCCTTTCTAGGTTATACGCATAACCCTTCTCTCGAAGAATTTATTCTCTATTGGGCATTCTATTTTGTAATCATGGTTCTGCTTGGTGTGCAGAAGAAACGCCATGCGACTTTGAAGGCCAGCACAGCGCATATAAGTTGAACTAGAGAAAGAACAACAGCGATCGTAAGAACATCCCCCTAAGCAGCAGCCTGGAAGTTCCTTTCAATCGTCAACTTATAATAGAAGGAGCGTGAATCGCTTGAAAATCGGAATTATCGGCTTCGGCCATGTCGGCAAAGCGATGTATAAACAATTTCCCGATGCGGTGATTTATGACGGGCCCTTGGGGATCGGCAGCCGGGGGGAAGTATCCTCCTGTGATGCCGCATTTGTATGCGTGCCTACGCCGGAAGCGGCGGATGGCAGCTGCGACACGTCGCAAGTCGAAGAGGTGCTCTCATGGCTGGATGCATCCGTCATTGTCATCCGATCCACGGTTCCGGTCGGGTTCACGGACGGCCAGATTGAAGCGACAGGCAAGCGGATCGTGTTTCAGCCTGAGTATTACGGAGAGACAACGGCGCATCCTTTTGCCGACCTCTCGGCTAGAAGCTGGCTGACGCTAGGCGGTTCGAGCGAGGATGCGCATCTTGCGGTGAGAGCATATCAAAGCGTATGCAACGCAGAAGTGAAATTCGTATTTACAGAAGCCAGAACCGCCGAATTGGCCAAGTATATGGAAAATTGCTTTTTGGCGATGAAGGTAGCCTTTTGCAACGAGTTCTATGATGTGGCGCAAGCCTTCGATGTTGATTATTCCAGGTTGAGGGAAGTGTGGCTGGAAGATCCGCGAATTGGCAGAAGCCATACCTTCGTCTATGAGAACAATCGAGGTTTCGGCGGGAAGTGCCTGCCTAAAGATTTGAATGCCATTCTCCATCAAGCAGAAGGGGCAGGCATAAACGTAGACCTGCTGCAAGCGCTCCGGCAAAGAAACGAGCAGTGGATGAAAAACAAGGATTGATCAGCGCAGCATTATCAGCTATAGTAATGATAATCATTTTCATTTAGATGGTGAAAATTGCCGTAATTAGTTTGCAGACGACAGAATAAAGTAATGCTTATCCTTGCGGGGGGAAAAGTGAACGTGAAGAAAGTGTTGCTCATCGAAGACGAGAAAAACATGTCGAAATTTATTCAGCTGGAACTCCAGCGCGAGTCTTTCTCCGTCACCATTGCTGCAGAAGGCAACACAGGGCTTCAGTATGCGTTGGCGGAAGAGTGGGATGTCATTCTGCTCGATATTATGCTGCCTGGATTGGATGGTCTTGAGATATGCCGGCGGGTTCGCGCGTCGAAGAAGTGTACGCCGATCATCATGCTCAGCGCCAGAGACAGCGTATCGGAGCGGATCAATGGCCTGGATTGCGGTGCGGACGATTATTTGCCGAAGCCATTCGCCATTGAAGAGCTGCTGGCACGGATGAGGGTCGTATTCCGAAGACAGCAAGGGGCGACCGTGCACATGGAGCATGAGATGGATCGGCTGCCTCTCATGTCCTATCTGGATTTGAGCCTGGATCCGAATACGAGAATAGTAAGCAGAGCGGGGTTGCCGATCGAATTGACCAAGCGCGAATATGCGCTGCTTCAGATGTTTCTGAGCAACACGAACCGTGTGCTGGATCGCGAAACGCTCCTGGATCAGGTATGGGGCTTCGAGGCGGCGGTCGATACGAATGTGGTGGATGTGTATGTTAGATATTTGCGGCGCAAGATCGATTATCCCGGCGAGTCCAGTTACATACAAACGATGAGAGGCATTGGATACGTGATGAGAAAATGAGCTTGAAAAGCTGGACGGGCTCCTTCCTGAGAATGCCCATTAAGTTCAAGCTGACCCTGTGGTCAACCTTGTTCATTATGGTGTTGTTTGTCGGATATAACGCATTGCAGTACATCATTATGGAACAGTGGATCATTCATCGCGAGAAGCGGAATATGGAGCACAGCATGAATGCGATTCTGAACTATTTTCTCGAAGAGGAAGCGGATTTAACGACCAAGAACTTGGGGAATATTAGGCAGTATCTTAATAAAATGAATCGAGACGATCAACGGATCCGCATTCTTGGAGCCGATAATAAACCTATCCTTACAATCGCCAACAACATGCCGGATAACGGGAATGAATATCAGGCGAAAGCGCGAAATGAGATCGAGCTTTACAGGCAGGACAGCTCTTCCCTGTTAATCATGCAGCGTCCGATTACGATATTCGAGTTTAACGGCTCGGTCGAAATTGTCAAAAGCCTGGCCCAATATGAGGATCTGCGAAAGACGATATCGCGAGCCATGCTTTACTTTATGCTGGGCGCGATTGCGTTCAGCCTGCTGGTAGGCTGGCTGCTTGCCCGCAATCTGCTTAAACCGCTGCAGGCAATGGCGCTGACCATGCGAAGTATTCAGAATAAAGGGATGCAGGAGAGAATGCAGCCAGCTTCGAATGGGGATGAAATTGCCACCTTGATGAAGATTTTTAACGACATGATGGACAAGGTGGAAGATTCGTTCCAACAGCAGCGCAGATTCGTCGAGGATGCCTCCCACGAGCTGCGAACGCCGGTCGCGATTATCGAAGGCCATTTGGCGCTGCTGCGGAGATGGGGGAGGGAAGATCCGGTTATTCTTAGCGAGTCGCTTGATGCTTCTCTTGAAGAGTTTGTACGGTTAAAGCGGCTTGTAATGGAATTGCTGGCCTTATCCCGCGCCGAGCAGGATATTCACGCCTTCGAAGCCTTATTGAAGAATCCGGCGGCCGTCATTAGAAGAATCATTGACCGCTTTGCGCTGATTCATCCGGAATTCACCCTGGATATCGATGTTGATCGCGTGGATGGAACGATCTTGATGATTTCCAATGAGCATTTGGAGCAAATATTGCTGATTCTGCTCGATAATGCAATCAAGTACTCCTTGGAGCGTAAGGTGATAACTGTTCAAGCTTATTCAAGCGGGAACCAGGTTGATATCGCGATCACGGATTATGGCATGGGTGTTCCTGCCAAGGATTTGCCGTATATTACAGACCGGTTCTATCGTGTAGATAAAGCAAGGAGCCGTGAATTAGGCGGCAATGGGCTAGGGCTCGCCATCGCCAAGCGATTAATAGAGCGTTATCAGGGGACGCTTGCCTTCCAGTCCGAGGAGAACGCAGGGACGACCGCAACGATAAGTTTGCCTTGTATCCGGGAGGACGCGAAACCGGGAGATGGAGAGGACGGAGGGGTGGTTAGGAATGGTTAACAAGCTAGCAATCATGATCATCTTTCTCTCCGTCTTCTGTGCGGCATGCGGGTTTGGAGGAAGCGGCGGGAATAGTCAAAGCCAGGATGGGAAGGACGCTGCAATCAAGCGTGATGCGGACGGCGATGGTGGCGCTATAACCGTCTATACGTCCAGGCATTATGAAGCGGATTCCGCCTTGTTCGAGTCTTTCACGAAGCTTACCGGCATCAAGGTCAATGAAATCAAAGGCACGGCAGAGGAATTGGAAGCACGGATCAAGCGGGACGGAGAGGATTCTGATGCAGATCTGTTCTTTACCGTGGATGGAGGCGTACTAAACAATGCCAAGCGCGAGGGCATTCTGCAGCCGCTGCGTTCTGACCGTATTGACCGGCAAGTGCCTGCCAAATGGCGCGATTCGAACGATTATTGGATCGGTATTACGACACGGGCGCGGGTTATCGTGTATGCGAAGGATCGTGTAAAGCCCAAGGAGCTATCGACATACGAGAGCTTAACCGAGGAGAAGTGGAAGGGCAAAGTACTCATTCGATCGTATTCCAATTTATATAACCAGTCGCTGCTTGCTTCTTTTATAGCTATAAATGGAGAGAAACAAGCAGAAGCGTGGGCCCGCGGAATGGTCAGCAACTTCGCGCGGACGCCCGAGGGCGGGGACCGCGATCAAGCGAAAGCCATTGCTGACGGCATAGGCGACGTGGCGGTCATCAATACGTATTACATGGGACAGCTTGCTGGCTCTAACGATTCGGAGGATGCGCGAATTGCGGCAGAGCTGGGCGTGTTCTTTCCGAATCAGGAAACGACAGGAACGCATGTCAACATTAGCGGAATCGGACTAGCCCGTTATTCGAAGAACAGAGAGAATGCACTGCGGCTGGTCGAATATATGACGAGCAAGGAAGGCCAGACGGTGCTGGTGAAGCAGAGCTATGAATTTCCGGTTAATGAAGAGGCTGAAGTGCCGGATTCTATCAAATTGTGGGGGGCCTTCAAGTCTCAGCAGCTGGACTTCGCGAATCTTGAACGATATCGGCAGAAGGCGATTGATATTTTCAAAAGAGCAGGCTGGACGTAAGAGGTTGTTCAGCATTTCTTGTGTCATGCAGGGCAAGTCCCCAAAGTGAACTCTATAAAGTCAGGCAACATTCCTGTTAGGCAGCCTGTTAGGGGCGCCAGAGGACGATCTGTCATTCAAACGCCGAGCCGGGACATGCGAGATAGGCGATAGGAGATTCGAGATTCGAGATACGAGCCAGGCGAAACTTGCCAGACGGCAGCTTTTTCCTCATTCTGGCCTGACAAAGGTGAAATTCCTGCCAGGGTGCAGGCACTTCACCTTAGTTTCCTTTTATCGGCCAATTTCCTCTCAAATTCATGCGCAATCGCAGGATTTCTACCATATAAGGCGTCTTGAAACTGAAATTCATGCACATTCGCAGGCTTGCGCACTTTCGGTTTGGCGGCTGATTGAGCCGGAGAGTGTGTTTGGTCAACTGAAGAACAAGCGGGGATGCCAGCGTTTCCTGCTGCGTGGCTTACCCTAAGCAAGCTTAGAGGGCGAGTGGTTTTCGCTTGTCCATAACCTGTGCAGTAGTGGGCGTGCATGAACCAAGAAGCGCGAGTGGCAGGGGCCCGCTGCCCCTGGTCACTCGCGCTTTTAACTAATCTCGAATAATCTTGCTTATAGGACAGCCCTCTAGGTTGAATGTTTCCAACATTTATATTGACATTGATAATCATTATCACTTAAACTGATTGTAATTGATATTCATTATCAGTGGCTCATATGAAATGGAGGAATGACAGGAATGTCTGAAATAATTATTGTTTTTGCCAGCATGACGGGAAATACGGAGACGATGGCCGATGCGATCGCCGAGGGAGTTCGGTCGCAGGGAATCGAGCCGGTTGTGAAATTCGTGATGGATACGAATGCCGCAGAGCTGGTGAACTACGAAGGGATAATATTAGGCGCATATACATGGGGAGATGGGGAACTGCCGGATGAGTTCCTCGAATTCTACGAAGAGATGAACAGCATTGACCTGTCGGGCCGCCGTTCTGCGGTGTTCGGCTCTGCCGATTCCTCCTATGCCCTATATGGAGCTGCTGTTGATATATTGCTGGAGAAGCTTAAAGAGCTTGGTGCCGAGAATGTGCTTGAGGGAATGAAGATCGAGCTGAACCCTTCCTCGGAAGAAGAAGAGGCGCTCAGAGACTTCGGCCGCCAATTTGCATCTGCTGTGAAGGGTGTCCATGCGGCTAATTGAAGATTATAAGCTGGAGGAGCTGCTGCGCTACCCGTACCGCTACGGCAGTGGTCAGGGAAAGCCCCGGCGGCAGTATGACGTGAACTGGAAGCAGCTCGCCCAATATGCCGTCAGCTACGTAATCGAAGACTTCTATCGTCTGCCGCCAAACAGTCGAACTATCGACCGGTTGAAGGGGCTGATCGAGAACAGATGGACGAACAGGGGCTATAAATTCGATTCCAGCCACCACTTCGCACAAGTAAAAAGCGCCGTGACGGCTAACCTGGTGAAGATTCTGGCCCAGGGGGAGCGCAGGGAACTCCAGCCCATTATATCGTTCGAGCAGTGGGGGACGTATATTCCGGCTCTTGATTTGAATTTGACCATGATTCTTCAGACCGTGTTCCCTGAAGCGGGCTCAGCGGACGGACGTGCTTATTCGATCCAGAAATATATGGTTGACGCAGATGAAGAGGTTATTCATGCTTTCCGCCATATGGCGGCTGTCTTCGGCCAAAGCGCGTTCGGCAGAGCCCCGGAGCGTATAGATGTCATCTCCATGCTGGACGGCAAGCAGTATCGTTTCTGCCCGGATGAGAGATCGCTGGAACAGTCCGTTGACTTCCTGCGGCTTATCCGCGTAGTTGCAGCAGAATCAGAGAGTGACGGGTACTCGCATGTCCCTATGGTTATGTGAGGCGCGGAAGAACATGCAAAGGTAAAGGACAGATATGGCCTATGCGGGGCAGTGCAATTAAAGAAATGGGGCTGTCCAGAAAGTCCTTGTTGGAAATCTCAGCTCCCGCTTGAAGAAGCTTTACAATGCAATGCTTGCGATCATGGGATTGTTGGCGCACTCCTCGGCAGAGGACGATCCATCATTCAAACGGCTAGACAAGCGAGATGCCAGCAGACGAAACATGCGAAACCGCAGTTTTTTCCTCGTTTCTGACCCCATGAAGGTGAAATTCCTGCCAGATTGCAGGCACTTCACCTTCGTTTCCCCATAACGTTCGATTTGTTCTAAAATTCATGTATGATCGCAGGAATTTTACCATTGTGGCGTCTTGTAACCGAAATTCATGCACATTCGCAGGTTTTTTACTCCGTCACTCTGCCTTCAAAATGCTTGGAGAATGGGTTGCCCCAGAACGTTGTTTGATGATTTCAGAGTCCCCACTATGAGTCCCCTATATAATGAAAAAGATGCTTCCAGTCCCACCTTTAGTGGTTTTTGGAGGCATCTTCTTCCATCATTTGGGACTGGTTCATTGAATATTGGACTTACTGGACATCCCTTTTGGGGGTGTACAAGAACTAAGGCATTCTAGCTCCGCGGGAGCTTGTATACAGCGCATACCATTCTTCGCGTGTCAGACGCAAAGTTGCGGCATCCTTGCAAGCACGGATACGTGCCGGGTTAATGGTGCCGATAACGGGCTGTATGCCTGCGGGATGGCGCATAAGCCATGACAGCACGATGGATTCTGCTGTTGTTCCTTTCTCTTCGGCAAGCTGCCTGACGAGCGCTGCTGTTTGGACGACAGCTTCGCTTTGACCGTCCAATGCTTTGCCGGAGAACAGCCCCTGGGCAAGAGGACTCCATGATTGGAGCTGGATGTTCTCTTGGCGGCAATGCTCAAGCGTTCCTTCCGGGAACACATTGTTTCTTGCGATCTCTTGATTGACGGATATTCCAGTATCCACGAATCCTGTCTTGAGCAGACTCATCTCCAGTTGATTCACGATGAACGGCTCGTCGCTGTATGCTTGAAGCAGCTTGATCTGGCCTGCGCTCATGTTGGACACACCGAACCAGCGCACCTTGCCTGAGGCTTTC
Source organism: Paenibacillus oenotherae (assembly GCF_019443105.1). Taxonomy (GTDB): domain Bacteria; phylum Bacillota; class Bacilli; order Paenibacillales; family Paenibacillaceae; genus Paenibacillus_Z; species Paenibacillus_Z oenotherae. Next base: position 63,054 of record NZ_JAHZIJ010000017.1, on the reverse strand, counting down.
AGTTCGTGGATCGCGCTGGCGACCTCCTCCGGCTCAACGAGCGGATCAGGGCGATGCAGCAGCAGGAAGTCGATATATTCAACGCCAAGCCGCTCCAGAATGCCATCAACACTGCTTATAATATATGGCTTGGAAAAATCGTAACGCTGCGGATTATGCTCGTCTGCCAGACGTATGCCGCATTTGGATTGAATCAGAATCTTGGAGCGAAGCTCCGGGCGCTCCTGCAGCACCTTGCCGAATACCTTCTCAGCCTTGCCATACGTGTAGATGTCCGCGTGATCGAACATATTGATTCCAATTTCCAGCGCCGTATCTACAGCCTCATGACCTTCCTTATAATGAGCGGCCGTCAACGGGCTCTGGTCCCAGCCTCCGCCAAGCCGCATGGATCCTAATACAAGCTGACTAGCGGGAATTCCTCTGTCCTGAAGCGGGAACGGTTTCATTCATGCAACCTCCGTCGAATGGATTTATATCTCTGTTCCATTATAGAGGCTGTCCGTACAATATTAAAAGTAGTGAAATGAATGGAATCTAATACGGCTTTGTATACATACTTACTTGAAATATAGTGGTTCATTTCGACATTATTATGTATATTATATCCATACGACAAAAAACAATGGGGCCGGAATATTTTATTGAAACCTTGATTCCATGCATGACGTATACCTAGGTAGCAAGTAGAGCATTTTGTAGTTTGCGGTAAGTGAGTCGCTAGGCTTATACTAGTACTAGAACCAACTACTGTAAACGAAGGGAGGTGTAATCTGTGGGAATCAGTCTCGTTAAGGGCCAGAAGGTCGATCTTACAAAAGGTAATGCAGGGCTTACCCGTATTACGGTTGGACTTGGATGGGATCCGGCGGAAGTGGAGACGAAGGGCTTCTTCGGCAAGAAGAAATCTGCGGTGAACATTGACTGTGACGCTTCTGCGCTCCTTTTGGATGCGAACAGCAAAATTACTAAAGAAAAGAACCTCGTGTGCTTTCATAACCTGAAGAGCCCATGCGGGTCCGTTGTTCATACCGGCGACAATCTGACAGGTGAAGGCGATGGTGACGACGAGCAAATCAATATTGATTTGCAGAGCGTGCCGGCTGATGTGGAGCGAGTGCTTATGGCGGTCAACATTTACGACTGCGAGAATCGCAAGCAAGACTTCGGCATGATCAAATCCGCTTACATTCGAGTCTTGAATCCGGCGAACAACTCGGAACTGATCCGCTTTAATCTGACGGATAACTATTCCGGCATGACAGCATTAATCGTCGGGGAAATTTACCGGCATAACGGCGAGTGGAAATTTAGCGCTATCGGCGAGGGAGCACATGCGGCTCATATCAACATCCTTGCGCGCCGATATACGTAATTTATATAACCTATAAGGAGTGTTAATCAATGGCAATCAGTTTGCAAAAAGGTCAGAAAATCGATTTGACGAAAACAAATCCAGGTTTGAGCAAAGTAATCGTTGGTCTTGGCTGGGATACAAACAAATATGATGGCGGACATGCATTCGACCTGGATGCTTCCGTATTCTGCGTTAGCGCTACCGGTAAAGTAGGCAGCGATAAAGATTTTATTTTCTACAACAACACCCAGAACTCTAACGGTTCGGTCGTACATACAGGCGACAACCGTACAGGCGAAGGTGATGGCGACGATGAGCAAGTAAAGGTTGATCTCTCCGCAGTGCCTGCTGAGACTGACAAAATCGCATTCGCGATTACGATTCATGATGCGGATTCCCGCAGCCAGAACTTCGGACAAGTATCCAACGCTTTCGTTCGTATCGTGAACGAAGCAACGAACGAAGAGCTTGTGCGCTATGATCTTGGAGAGGACTTCTCCGTTGAGACTGCAGTTGTCGTTGGCGAGCTTTACCGCAATGGCAGCGAATGGAAATTCAACGCGATCGGCAGCGGCTTTAAGGATGGTCTTGGAGGACTTGCTCGCGATTACGGACTTTCCGTTTCCTAATGCAGCTAAGGCCGCCGCTTGCGGCGGTCTTCATTCTTTTTACTGCAAGGGGGCGTGTGCAGGTGCAAGACGATCAATTGGCGAAGAGATATCAGGTGGATTTGACGAAGCCGAATCCCGGAGTATCGTCTGCTATCGCAGGATATGGCTCGGATGCAGCCAGGTATGACGGTGGAACGGGATTCGACTTCGACGCGAAGTGCAAGGACAACTAATTGAGGGCGAGGGATGCGTGTGAGTATTAACCTGTCGAAAGGACAACGTATTGATCTGACCAAATCTAACCCGGGCTTAACCAAGGTAATTGTCGGCTTGGGTTGGGATACGAACCGTTACTCTGGCGGGCATGCATTTGACCTTGATGCAAGCGCATTTCTGCTGCATGGTGATGGACGGGCGAAAGGAATTGAGGATTTCGTCTTCTATAATAACTTGACGGCTGGCAATGGCTCGGTTACGCATACGGGCGATAACCGTGACGGTGAAGGCGACGGCGACGATGAGCAGATTAAAGTGGACTTCTCCAAAGTGCCTGCTCAGACGGAGCGCATTGGCATCACCGTTACGATTCATGATGCTGCTGCACGCAATCAAAATTTCGGACAAGTAAGCAATGCGTTCGTTCGTATTGTTGATGAGACGACGAACCGCGAAATTCTGCGCTACGATCTGGGCGAGGATTTCTCGGTCGAGACTGCGGTTGTTGTGTGCGAGCTGTATCGTCACGGTGCGGACTGGAAGTTCCAGGCGGTAGGCTCCGGATTCTCCGGCGGTCTTCGTGCGCTGTGCCAGAACTACGGTCTTGATGTGCAATAGCTGCGTCCTGGCGGCTGGGATGCGGATTCGCCCAGCCTCTCTGCTCCATACTAAACAAAAAGGGTGACTGACGTGTCCGTTAGTATGATAAAAGGTCAGAAAGCCGATATTACGAAAAACAACGCTTCCTTGACATCATTGGTCATTGGCATGGGCTGGCGTAATACGGGACAGATTGAGCTTGACTTCTCTGCATTCATTATCGGTGGTAATGGCAAGGTAACTCGTGATGAGGATTTGATTTTTTACGGTAATCCGTCAGGTGCAAGCGGCGCTGTCTCGATCAATGCCAACAAGCAGGCTTATGCCGGTGTGACTGACAATGAGCAGTTGGCTGTGCAGCTTCGCAACATACCGCCGCAATACGAACGTGTTGCACTGACGCTAACTGTATATGAAGGAGAACAGCGCAAGCAGAGCTTCTCCTCTGTTCAGGATTGTTACCTTCGGATTATGGATGGCAGTACAGGCAGCGAAGTCATCCGATTCAACCTCGAAAGCTCCTTCTCCGTCGAGACCGCTATTGTCGTGGGAGAGTTATATAGACATAACGGGGAGTGGAAATTCTCAGCCATCGCATCCGGATTCTCCGGCGGCCTTGCTGATCTCTGCAGGAACTACGGTATTGAGGTCAAAGCGGATGCCCCGTCACCGCCGTCATCGAACCCTGCTCCTCCTCCGGCACCTGTCGTTCAGCCGCCTAAGGTCCAGAATAGTCCACCGCCGGCGCCGCCAGCTCCACCGGTGTCTACGCCGCCAGCGGGCAATCCGGTTAATTTGAACAAGATCGAGCTTAAGAAGCGCGGGGATTCCATCAATCTGCAGAAGAACGGGCCTCTTGGAGAGATTCTCATTAATCTGAACTGGAATCAGACTACTCAGAAGAAAGGGTGGTTTGGCGGCAGCAGCGGTGTTGATCTGGATCTGGCCTGCCTCTATGAGCTTAAGAATGGAGATAAGGGCGTTGTCCAGGCGCTTGGCGAGGCGTTCGGCAATTTCCAGCGTGCTCCATATGTAGAGCTGGATGGCGATGACCGCACAGGCTCGGTCAAGTCAGGAGAGAACATTCGCATCAACGGCAACAAGCTGTCGGAGATTAAGCGCCTGCTGGTATTCACCTTCATCTATCAGGGTGCAACCAATTGGTCGGAGGCCGATGGTGTCGTGACCTTGAAGCAAAGCGGGGGACCTGATATTATCGTAAGAATGGACGAGCATAACAACCGTAAAGGTATGTGTGCGATCGCTTTGATCAAGAATGTGAATGACCAGACCTTCAGCATAGAACGTCTCGTACAATTCTACTCCGGTCACCGCGAGCTGGACGAGGCCTATAACTGGGGTTTAAGATGGAAAGCAGGCTCAAAATAATCGGCATTTATTTGGAGGAGTCGCAACATGTCAGAGTTTTTCGATAGTCTAATTAACAATTTCAGCAATTTCTTTAGCTGGGATGCCATCGTGGCAACGATGAGCGACCCGGTAAGCTGGGGAATCATTGGTACGCTTGTTATTCTTGAGGGCTTGTTGTCTGCGGACAACGCGCTCGTGCTTGCTGTCATGGTTCGCCACTTGCCTAAAGAACAGCAGAAGAAGGCATTGTTCTACGGATTGCTTGGTGCGTATGTGTTCCGCTTCATAGCAATTGGGGTAGGTACATATCTTGTCCAGATCGATTGGATCAAGATTGCCGGAGGTCTCTACCTGCTATGGATCGCACTAAGCAATCTGTTCGATCTGGAATTCAAGCTGTACAAGAAGGTCATTCCATACATCGGCCGCAAAGGCAGTGATGAGGAAGGCGAGATCGAGAATAAAGGCTATGGCTTCTGGCGTACGGTACTGGCAGTTGAAGTGATGGATATCGCCTTCAGTATCGATAGCGTACTTGCTGCATTCGGTGTCAGCGATCAGGTATGGGTACTGTTCGTCGGCGGATTGCTCGGAGTATTGATGATGCGTGGAGTCGCCCAAGTATTCCTCAGACTCATCGAGCGCTACCCTGAGCTTGAGAAAGCGGCGTTCATCCTTATTATCGTTATCGGCGGTAAAATGATCGGCGGCGTATTCGGCCTTCATATCTCGCATGTATGGTTCTTCTCGCTCTTGATTGCCATCTTCGTGGGTACAATGATCTTTAGTACAATCCGTAGAAAACGCGGATCTCAATCAGCTTAATAATGGCCTGCTTTGAATAATGTCCCTCCTGTAATGGAGGGATATTTTTTAAACGGGTATAATGAAAAATATATAGATGATCACATGGCTGGGAGAAGTCGAAGAGAGTAGGAGGCGAACCTATTGCGCTATTTTAACTATTTGACAGCTGAGGAAGAGAAGAGTTTGTTTCATTTGTCTCCGATGTCTTTTGACAACTGCTCTGATAAAGAAATGCTGGCTCATGCAGTCGGCGCTGCTTTATATATGCCTGCAACCCGTCAGACAATAGCGGAAGACATATTGATGGGGAAGATTGAAGGGCTCGTCTCCATGGTCATTGATCTTGAGGATGCTATCGGTGATTATCAGATTGATATTGCGGAAGATTCGCTCGTTCAGCAGCTGTTTCGGATTGCCTCTTATATTGAGAACGGACTAATGAGTTTGCATCAATTACCGCTTATTTTTATCCGTGTTCGTACACCAGAGCAGCTGATGCGCATCATAGACAAGCTGGAAGAGAGCCTGGAGCTGATTACCGGCTTTGTATTTCCTAAATTTTCGGCGCACAGCGGTGTTCGTTATTTTGAAATTATTGATCAGTATAACCGTAACCAAGCCAATAATCGTCCGGTTTTATACGGAATGCCAATATTAGAAACTTCGGATGTGATTTTCAAAGAGTCGCGTTTAAGCGCTTTGCTAGGCATCAAATCGGTTCTGGATCTGTATGAGGATTATGTGTTGAATATCCGGATTGGAGCAACCGATTTTTCCAGCTTGTTCGGCCTTCGGCGCAGCGCGGATATGACGATCTACGATATCGGCCCCATTCGGGACTGTATGGCGGATATCGTTAACCTGTTCGGCAGAATGCCGGAAGGCCATGTTATTTCGGGTCCGGTATGGGAATATTTCAAGAGCGACCGCGTGTTCAAATCCCAGCTCAGAGAGTCGCCCTTCAAAGAAACGATGGGCCCCATGGGACGCAAGGTGCGCAAGGAGTTTATTAACGGATATATGGACGGCCTGCTCAGAGAGGTAGTTCTGGACAAGGAGAACGGCATCATTGGCAAGACGATTATTCATCCTACCCATATCAAGCCTGTCCAATGCCTGTATGCCGTTACGCATGAGGAGTACATGGATGCAACGACGATTCTTGCGAATAACAACGGATATCTCGGCGTTCTTAAGAGCCAGTATGCGAATAAAATGAATGAAATCAAGCCGCATCTAAATTGGGCGAAGCGGATTCTTATCCGTTCAAAAATATACGGGGTGTTACATGAACAGCATAACTTCACAAGCCTTCTCACACAATCCGAAGAAGTATACGTATAACATAGCTGGCGATCTGGAAGTAACGATTACTGTGCAGCGCAATCCTTTCGCATTGCCGCTGGATACGTTGTTCGCAATGGCGGCGCGAATGAATAAGAAACGCAGCTTTCTGTTCGTCAGCAAGGTGCTTGGCAAGCATATACCAGTTAATCCGCATGTGTCGCTGCTGGCTGGAGCGGCGCTGGGGGTTCTGTATGCGGAACTGCTCGGCAAGAGATGCGAGGTAAGCATAGATGAGCTTGTGCAGGCGTTCACAGAGCCTGAAACTGCCGTGAATATTTATAGTCGTTTGATGGCGCAGCGGGTCGTTCTGGACAAGCCGACGACATTCATCGGGTTCGCCGAGACGGCGACCGCGCTAGGGCACAGCATGTACGATCTGTTCGCGGGCCGGACAAAGTTTCTGCATACGACACGGGAAATCATCAACGAGCTCGAGTCGGTCATCAGCTTTGAAGAGGAGCATTCCCATGCGACATCGCATCGCTGCTATGCGGTCGATCCCGAATTGTTCCAGGATGACGCGCCGATTGTTCTCGTAGATGATGAGATGACAACGGGGAAGACAGCGCTCAATATTATTCGGGAGCTTCATGCATCATATCCAAGGCAAACCTATGTAGTCGCTAGCCTTCTCGACTGGCGGTCAGCAGCAGACAGAGCGAAGTTCGTAGAGCTCGAACAGGAGCTGGGCATAGCGATTCCATGCCTCTCGCTTCTTGAGGGAAGCATCGAAGTAACTGGGCAGCCTGTACTGTCCGAGAGAGAGCAGGCAAGCCAGCATACGACATCTACCGCTGTTGTGAAGACAATTGAACTTGGTGCTGAGTTTGAACATAGAATTGTGACTTCGACGACTCCGGATGGATTCCTTAATGATAAGCCATACCTGGCAGGCACAGGCAGATTCGGACTATTGCAATCGGACAATCTCCGCCTGGAAGAGAACTGCACAGCAGCGGCTTCTATACTTAGGCAGGAGAGGCAGGGAGAGCGGACGCTTTGTCTTGGGACGGGCGAGTTTATGTTCGTGCCGATGCGCATCGCTTCACTGATGGGAGAGGGCGTCTTGTATCAATCCACGACGCGGAGCCCGGTTCATCCCGTCAAGCAAACGGATTATGCCATTCAATCGGCGTATTCGTATCCATCGCTGGATGATCCTGCTGTAACCAACTACTTGTATAATGTGCAGCATGGGATGTATGACGATGTGTTTATTTTTATCGAAAGGGAAGTCCGTAATGAGCGGATCGAGCCGCTGCTTCGAATAGTTAAAGGACTTGGTTTTGTACAAGTTAATCTTGTTATGTTCACTTCCCAGCCGTAGAAGGGCCTCTGTATAAAGCAACTGGACTGGCCTGTGCAAGAATAGGGGAAGGGGCTGGCAGTTGAAGGGCGCAGACTTTCCTTATTTGTCTCCAAAGAGTATGATGAGGGAAAGTGTCGCTGTATAATAGATGCTATCGATCACGTAGTGAGGGAGGGCTTGCTTGTGCAATTTCGGACAAGAAGTGTATTCTTATATGGATTAATTGGTTATCTGGTCGGATTAGTAACCTATAATATTTTGCCTCCATTCATTACGATGGCGATTCCAATGATTGCTTTAGTTGCGGGAGCCCTTCGTTCCAAACGAAAAGACAGGGAGCTGCCTCCATCATCACAGCCTTTAACAATACTGCCGCCGGGCGTACCGGCGCCTTCAGCAGTTCCAGCTCCAACCGCAGGTTCGCCTTCAGCGGCATTGAACTTGGGTGCCCATTCCAGATCGCCTAAGCAACCAGCGCAGCAAGCAGAATCTGCTGCACCGCCTATGGATGAGGGAATGCGTGAAATGGTGGAGTATATCGCGTTGATCGAGGAAATGATTATTTCTGAAGGGCAGAAGAATAATCTCGATGATGAGATTGTGGAGAAGTCGCTGTCGCTGCTTGCGCGTATTCATCGGGTTATCCCACAGCTTGTCGAGCTGGGGAATGCCGATATTAATCATAATATGAAACGGCTGGTGCTTCGGGATTTGAATGGCTTCGTCACTCCGTTCTTGAAGCTGCGCGGTGACATGAAGCGCCAGAATCGGCGCATTCTGCTGGATGGTCTGAAGGATATCAACTCCAAAATCAATGCATATGTAGAGACGCTGGAGCAGAAGGATCTTGTGGAGCTGCAGACGAAAGCAGATATCATTCATCAGCGCTACAGCACAAGGCAGTTCTAGCGGAGCAGAGTCAGGCAGGGCCACGCAAAAACTAAGATTACGCTTACGAAGCAGTTTTTGCTTGTCTCTGCTATCGCAGAGTCAGGCAGAGCCACGCAAAAACTAAGATTATGCTTACGAAGCAGTTTTTGCTTGTCTCTGCTATCGCAGAGTCAGGCAGGGCCACGCAAAAACTTTTAGGAGGGGAAAGCATGTCAACACAACAGATTCAGCTGAAGGAAGCCGATTTGGTTAAGGTTGAGAAGGAAGCGAGTGATCTGCTTACGAAAGTGTCCGCTACTGAGGATACTTTCCAGCTCGATAGTCTAATGGACGAGATCGGCAAGCTGGGGCAGAAGACACAGGAGAAGGCAGGCCAATCGCTCAAAATGCTGGAACGTCCGGTCTCCGAGCTGATGTCCGGCAAACGCTCCGAGGTGTCGGGCAGTATACTCAAGCTCCGCAATGAAGTGGAAAGCTTGAGCCAAAGCAAGCAGCTCGGATTCTTCGATAAGCTTCTGCGCAAGAGCCCGATCAAAAATTACATCTACAAATATCAATCCGTTAAAACAAATGTTGAAGCGATAACGGGTTCTCTGCGCCACGGTAAGGATACGCTCGTAGAGAATATTGTATACATGAAAAATTTAAAGAAAATGTCGGTCGATGAAATTTATAATCTTCAGCAGCGCATTACGCTAGGCAATAAGCTCAAGGAAATGTTCGAACAGGAAATCGCCAAGTCCGATCCGCAGCGCAAGGCGCATCTTGAGCGCGGGCTCCGCAAGGTGGTAACGCGCATCCAATCAATGACTGAGATGATCATGCTGTACCACCAGGCTATCGCAGCATCAGACATTATTAATGATAACAATGACAAGCTGATTGACGCAGTGGACAGCACGATTGATAAGACGCAGCATCTGATCACCGTATCTGCAATGATTTCATTGGCCTTGCAGGATCAGGTCGAAACCATTAATGCCGTCAATTCGGCGAACAAAACGCTGCAGGATCAGTTCACGGAGAATGCCCGCCTGCTTCGTCAGACGACGGAGACGACTACCGACCTGCTCTCCAAGCCGTCCATGTCCATGGAAGCTATCAATCAAGCGATCGGCGACTTGACCGCAGCGATGGATTTGTACGAGCAGTCCAACCGCAAAATCATTCAGAACGCAACCGAATATACGACCCATATGACAAAAATCAATACAGGGCTCAAGGAACGCCTCGGACTTGAGCCTGCATCGAAGGGTGCTCTGAACCAATCCTCATCATCCAATGAGACAAGCTCCTTGCTGGACTAGCACAATATTCTGGAGGCCCGTCTAGTTGCATACGACAAGCTGCCACACCATACAATAGATTAATTTTATTGGAGTGGGGTGGTCACTATGGTTGGTGCGCTATCGGCTGCCGGTCTAATAATAGTTCTTATTCTAGTGGCGAGCTATGAGAAGGCAAGCTCTATCATGCAGCGATAGAAGCATGGCTATTCCTTTTTTGCCCAATCTGTTTTAATATAAGAGGATAGTGCTCTTCTAACGGGTTGGAGGTCAGAATATGCTGGATTTTGAATTTGAAATCATTGATGAGAATACGATTAATCTTCGTTATCAGTATGGCGGAGAATGGTTGACGTTCAACCTGTTCCTAAGAGAAGGGGACTGGATTCTCCATCCGTTCCAAGGCATATTGCTCCAGAACCGTGAAATGTGCAGACTCGTCGTAACCGAATTGCTGCAGAACAAAACCTTCCATATGATGCTGGCTAAACAACATATTCCGTTATCGTCTGTTCGTTCATCTGTGGACTTAGGTCAGCCGGCAGCTCCTGCTTATGATAGCGGAGACCGAGGTGATCGTGGAGATCGCAGAAGGAATCAGCCTCAGGATGAGATTTCGGATTTTATTCAAGAGCATTCGCTGGAATCGATCGTTGAACTGGAGCTGGAATTGCTCGGTCGCAGAAAAGCGCTTTATTCTGAGATTCTTCAGCGCATGTTTATGGATGGGGTTAATCCGTCTGATGAAGAATTTATGGCAATCCAGAATATCGTTCGTATCTACTCTGACGCAATGAATCGTCTCTCCGGCGACAGCGAGAGTTCCAATCAGGACAGCAGGCGAAGATGGTGAAGAAACGTAACCTTATATAGGTGCGTTTCTTTTTTTTCTGTTATAATAGATGTATAGCTCGTGATGACGGACGGCAAAGGGGAATGGCGATGAATGAGGCTCAACTGGTGATGTTGTCGAGGCAGGGAGATCAGCTGGCATTCAACAAGCTTGTGGAACTATATAAGGATAAAATTTATAACATGGCGCATCGGATTCTACGAAGCAAGACAGAGTGCGAGGATGTGGTGCAGGAAACCTTTCTTAAAGTATATCTGAACTTGAATCGCTTTGATGAGAACAAGCGGTTTTCTCCGTGGATTTTTCATATCGGCAAAAATATATGTCTAGATCTGCTGCGCCGCAGGAAAGCGCCTGCACTGCAGCTGGATCAGCCTGTTGCTGCTCAATCCGATCAGAATTTATCACTTCATGACGTCATTCCTAACAAGGCTCCGACTCCTGAGGGAGAAGTAATTGAGCGTGAATTTACGGATAAGATGGCGGAAATGATCGACAAGCTGCCGGACAAGTATAAAAATATTGTACATCAGCGGTATGTGCTTGAGATGTCCATGGAGGATATTAGCAAGGCGAACAATATTCCGGTTAATACGGTCAAATCACGCATTCATCGGGCTAAGGATTTCATGAAGAAGAAATGGGGCAAGACGCTGCTGTTCTACTCCATGCAATTATTCAGCTTCTTCTAAATTAAACTTGAGGATCGCTCATTATGGATTGAATGTGGCCGTTTCTTTCTTGGTGCGTTTGGTGATCCAGACGAGCTTTAGAAAGAGAGGGTCTTTTTTTTTTGCCATTTTCCAATACGGATTTGGCCAATGATAGTGACAGGTCGTTGATTAAATAGATGAAAATAAATTTTGTCTATTTATTAAATAGATATTGAAAAAATATAAACAAAATTATATTATATCTATATAAATAACAAACAAACGATGGAGTTGTTTGAAAATGGATGTATCCGAGCGGTTTTATAGCGCATCAATTCCTGAGCTCAAGCAAGGGATCGTGTATGATTCTTCGGCAGAGTGTTATGTTTGTCTCATCTGCGGGGAGCAATTCGAGGACGGGGTCGTATATGCTGCTGGCAAGCGTTATTTGGAGGCGCATAAATATGCTCGTTATCATATGGAGCAGTCCCATGGCTCGATGCTTCAGTATCTTTTATCACTAGATAAAAAGGCGACAGGTCTAACGGATTTGCAGAAGCAGCTGGTAGGTGCCTTTGCTTCAGGCATGTCGGATGCTGATACTGTAAATCTCACCAGTGCCGGCAGCGCCTCCACGATACGGAACCACAGATTTGCACTCAAGGAAAAGGCCAAGCAAGCAAAGCTGTTTCTTGCTGTAATCGAGCTGATGGAGGATGCCTTGCCTAGCGGCGCCCGATTAATGCCGGTTCACCGTACCGCGCCTCAGGTCGATGAGCGTTATTCGCTAACACAGGAAGAATATAACGCGCTGCTTGGCAAGTATTTGCCGGGCGGCTTAACTGGTCCGCTTACAGGATTGCCGCGCAAACAGAAGCGCAAGGCTGCATTGCTGCGCCATATCGCGACAAGTTTCAAGAAAGGCCGAAAGTACAAGGAGAGCGAGGTCAATGATATTCTTATCCGGTTCATGGCCGAGGAATATATAACCTTGCGCCGTTATTTGATCGATTATGGCTTTCTTGCCAGGGAAGAGGATGGAAGCGCATATTGGCTTAATGTTTAACATGGCCACACGGCAAGAACGAAGGAGGATATTCAGAAATATGAATAGGCGTAAAGAGTTGCAGAACGAGTATGGCATGAAGAAGAGAAGGATGGGTGTCTATGCTATTACGAACACAAGTAACGGGAAACGATATATTGCTTCGACATCTACATTGGATTCAGCATGGCAGCGCGAACAGTTTGTTTTGACGATGGGCTCGCATGCGAACAAGGCGCTGCAGACGGATTGGAGCAGCAGCGAGCTGGCGAAATTCGAGTATGAGGAGCTTGAGGCGCTTAAGCTGGGGGATGAAATCCGTAATGATTATAAAGATATTATGCCGGGCTCTGCCGGGGTCAGGAGGAATGTGGTACAATCTTACAGGGATGAGCTTCGCAAGCTGGAGCTGAAGTGGCTGGAGAAGTTTCAGGCTTACGAGCCGGATGGCTATAATCGTAGACCTAGACAGAATTAACGTGGTACAATGCTAGTCTCTCTGCACAATCATTAATCTGCAACATTACAAGGAGTTGTTTTGACAATGTCTACACAGGCCGCAGCGACCGCATCGAACGGATCGAATGGTCAACTGCTGCGCAATCGTTTTTTTCAAACTGTGCTGTTTTCCAATGTACTGCTCCAAATTGGCATTTGGGTGCGGAACTTGGCACTGATGCTCTATGTAACGGATAAAACTGGTGATGATCCAGTTTCTGTATCACTCATCTATGTTGTTGAATTTGCGCCTATCTTCGTTTTCTCTTTCATTGGAGGAACCTTCGCTGATCGATGGAGACCTAAGAACACTATGATATGGTGCGATATTTTATCAGCCGTGTCGGTATTTGTCGTACTCCTGACAATAATGTTCGAAACTTGGGAAGCGGTATATTTTGCCACCTTTGTATCTGCCATTCTGTCCCAATTCTCGCAGCCGTCGGTCATGAAGCTGTTCAAGCAGCATATACCAGCGGAACAACTGCAAAGCGCTATGGCGATCTTTCAGACTCTGATCGCAATATTTATGGTGCTTGGGCCGAGTCTTGGTGTTATCGTGTACAACAATTTCGGTATCGATGTTTCGATTGCAGTTATGGGTGTGGCGTTTCTGTTATCCGCACTCGTGCTGGTTCGGCTGCCCAAGGATGCGCCTGTAGAGAAAGCTGCAGCTCAAGAACGGCATCTGAGACGCGAGATTGCAGAAGGTTTCCGGTACGTCTGGCGCAGTCCGGTGCTTCGTACGCTGTGCGGGGTATTTGCTTTGGCAGGACTGGCCGTAGGTGTCATGCAGACATTGGGTCTGTTTATCGTGACGGAGAGGCTGGGGAAGCCGAAGGAGTTTCTGCAATTCATGCTTATGATTAACGGAATCGCGATGCTCATTGGCGGCGCCTCCGTCATGCTGGTTGCGAAGAAGCTGTCCCCGCAGAAGATGCTTGCTATTGGCATGCTTGCCTGTGCGCTCTGTGCGGTCGGAATCGGCTATTCTACCAATGTAACGGTTACGCTCGTATTGCAGTTTATCAACGGCCTCTTCTTCCCGATCATTCAAGTTGCTATCAGCACAATGATGCTTCAATGGTCGGAGGAATCTATCGTAGGGCGAGTGAACGGCGTGCTGAGCCCGATGTTTGTCGGCATGATGCTAGTTACTATGGCTACTGCGGGACCAATAAAAACTGTAATGCCGCTTGTCACGCTTTACATCATTGCCGGCGGGCTTATGTTCCTTGGCATGCTGCTGCTGCTGCCGATCTTCAAGTATAAAGCGCCGGAGCAGGCGAACAAGCAGCCTTCGCCATCAGGAATAGGCGCGCATTAATAATACACACATGGATAGCCTCCGGATCGCGCTTGGCAGCGCAGTCCGGGGGCTATGTTGTTGTATTAGGGAACCAATGAAGTGTTGAATCGTCTACTTGTGCGAGGTGAATATTTTGCAGTTCGACTACTTGAAACATGTGACAGACGGCTTGGACCGTAATACCGTACTGAACGAGCTCATGGGTACCTACGGGAAGGACGTCTGGAACTTCGCCTATTTCTTAACGCATCGCAGAGAACTGGCTGACGACATTGCCCAGGAAGTGTTCATCAAGGTGTACGAGCATCTGTATAACTTCCGGGGGCAATCTTCAGTCAAAACATGGCTGCTTGCCATCACCCGCAACACGGCGCGCGACGTGCTGCGGTCGGCATGGATACGCCGAGTGACGCTGATGCCGTTCCACAAGGAGACGGCAGCCAATCCTTCGGCTGAACAGGAAACCATCGACAAGCTGATGACTCAGCAGGTCTGGGCGGTTGTATTCGGGCTGCCGCGCAAGCTGCGCGAAGCGCTCTTGCTCAGCAGCCATTATGGACTCTCGATGAATGAGATGGCGGAAACGCTTCAAGTGTCGGTCGGCACGGCAAAGTCACGGCTGCATCGTGCAAGAGCAGCCGTTAGCCGCAAGCTGTCAGAGGATGCGGTAATGACCGGGGAGGAAGAGTGGACATGAAGGAACCGGTAAAGGATTGGGAGAGCCAGCTTGCCGGCAGGCCTCCGATTAAGAATGGGTTCACCTCGGACCTTGAACATAAAGTGAGGGAACGTATTCGCATGAGACAACGGAAGAACAAGTCTGCCTTTCGCGCTGTTGCGGCGCTGATGAGCATTGTTATTATACTTGGGGGCGGCTGGTGGTTCCGCGATGATTGGAAAGGGATGTTGAACCTTGACAAACCTGAGGATGCCCTGACAGCACTGCTTAATGATCCGCTGGGGGACAAGGAAGTTACACTTAGCGTTCAACTGATGATGTATCGAGATTTTGACCAGATTAAGAAGCCTTTTATTATCCGTCATCCGTCCGTTACGATTGAGACCATTATGACGGAGGTGGAGACGATGCATCAGCCGGAGAAATTCAAAGCGTTCGTTGATAAAGCAAACCCTGATATCTTCATGCTGCCTGTGGAAATCTATTCAGCTATGGCGGCAGAAGGGAAGTTGAAAAGTCTGGATACACTGTTCAAGCAGCATAAGTTTGATCTTGAGGCATACCATGCTCCTCTGGTGGAGATGCTCCGCCTGGCGGGTGGAGGAGAACTGTACGGATTTACAACGGACTTTAATTCCAGCACTTTGCTAGTGAATAGAGGGCTGTTTCAAGAACAGGGCATTGCGCTGCCGGAGGCCGGGGCTTCTATTGACGACATTCTGAATACAGCAGCCAGATTCAAGGGAACGGGCGTATATGGGCTGGTCACGGGAAGTGGTTCCATGGAGCGCGGCGGCTTGTCAGGGTTTGCGACCTTCATCGGACAATCCAGCGGATTAAAGACACTCTCCTATGGGGAGGACAAGGTGGAGGCATCTCTTCAGTCCGAGGGCTGGAAGGGAGTGTGGCAGCGGCTTGTTGACGGCTACAAGGATGGCTGGCTTGGTGAATCGAAGCCAATCGACTGGAGTAAGGGCGCGATGACCAACAAGCAAATTTACAGCACGGAGTTGTTTGCCAACGGCAAGACCGCGATGATTATCGCGGATGATCGCTATTATAAAGATTTGCTTACCTATGAAGCAGCAACGAAGAAGCCGATGGATTGGATTTCTGTACCGTTTAAGCTGGATCCTGGGGTGACGAATCCATACGATTATTTGTCCGCCAATTATGTCTATGCCATCAATGCCAAGTCGACGAATGAGGAGGCAGCCTGGGAGCTGCTCCGGTTCATCGTCGGGAAGGAAACGGCGGACAAATATGATCGGATCGGGGACCGTGGTCCGAATCTGTTGGCGAGATCAGCTGCTATGAAGTCGCAGTTGAAGGAGAAGTGGAACGGTTACTACGGGATGGGAGTCGATCCAGAACGGGCGGCATCCGGCCGGAAGGATGTTGCGGACGGCCGCTATATAGAGAGTCAGAGGGAATTCATCAAGCTTGGCAAGGAACAGATGGATGCGGTCGTTAAAGGAACGAAGACAGTAGAGAGCGCTCTGTCGGAGCTGCAGGGCAAGCTGGATGCATTCCTTGCGGGTCTTGGCGGGCGAGGTGGCGAAAATAATGAATAAATACCGGAATAATTGGCTGCCTAGAGTGGCGATACTCTTGTTCATCATCAGTATGGCGGCAGGCTGCGCGACGGAGGAACCAGGCCAGGGTGCAGATAAGGAAGTGTTGCGAATTGCAGTGGATTCCAGGGATCAGTATGAATATACATACGGCGATTATATTGATGCTGCCTTTCCAGAGCTTGAGGTCGAATTGATCGAAGTGAATCCAGATCTAAGGGAGCCACTGACGAGAGAGGAGTACAGCGAGAAGATAGAGAAGGAGAAGCCGGATCTTATTCTAACCTATAGCTGGAATTATAAAGAGATGGCTCCGAAGGGGCTGCTTATGGATCTGTCAACCTTGATGGCAGACAGCGGCATGGAGGAAGCGGACTTCTATCCCGGCATGATTGATTTAATGAAGCAGTGGGGCAACGGGAGGCTGTACGGGATTTCGCCCGTATTCTCGGCTTCGGTTCTAAACTATAACAAGAAGCTGTTCAAGGAATATGGCATTGATCCTCCCAGCGGGGGCATGACGATGGAAGAGGTCTATGAGCTCGGCAGCCGTTTTGTGTCTAG
The DNA here is from genome assembly GCF_019443105.1 of Paenibacillus oenotherae. Taxonomy (GTDB): domain Bacteria; phylum Bacillota; class Bacilli; order Paenibacillales; family Paenibacillaceae; genus Paenibacillus_Z; species Paenibacillus_Z oenotherae. The sequence goes on along the minus strand of NZ_JAHZIJ010000017.1, from coordinate 46,084 downwards.
CGGAGGACAAGCGGATGGAATCATCGGATTCCATCAGGCTTACAGCAATATGCCGTATAATGTGCTCGAAGATTTCGGGACTAGGGAAGGCGGTTACTATACGAGCTTTGCCACTGGTCAAATTAACATTGATACACCAGCATGGCGGCATATTATCGAAACGATTGTTCATCTCTATCAGCTCGGGACATTGTCACTGGATGAAGTGAAAGGGAAAATGATTGATGGTGTGCTGCACTACGACAGGGAGGCATCCATGCAAGCGGATCTGTTCGAGCAGGGGAAGGCGGCTATGACCATTTCCAATTACGGTACATATTCCACCTTGAAGAACGGGGATGAGACCGGTTATGTTATCCCGCCCATCAGTTCAGCAGACCATCAACGAAGCAGCAACATTTATGTTCATACAGCGATGGCCATCGGTGCTGAGGCGGAAAATGTAGAAATGGCGTGGAATGTCATCCGTTTCATGACGAGTGAGCATATGGTGAAGGTCCGCTCGAAGCTGGGCACGGGTGAGGGCTTATCCAGTCACAAAGCTTATTTGAATTATGTATCGGACCCGGTCGTGAAGGAGCTGTACCAGCTGAAGCCTTTTGTTGTGCCCTTCGATACGACGAAGATTGTGATCGATGGCAGCAAGTTTATTAAGCCATTTGAAGAGCTTGTAAACAGGGAAATGATAGCAGCGGTCAAGAAGGAGCAATCGGTTGACAAGCTCGCAGCAACGCTGCAGCGGGAAGGTCAGGCGCTGCTGGATGCAGCCCGAATACCGGAGTAACGCGAGGGTGGGCCAGAGTTAAAGAATTACGCAAAGGGCTGTTCCGACAGCAGCTTCCAGCTGCTATGGAATAGCCCTTTCATGTTAACTGCAGGATTATCCATGATTCTCTGACAGCTGCATTTCGATGCTCTGGTCTCCAGAGGAGCTGAACGGTGATTGCAGCAGCTCACTCATCAATTCGAAGGCAACCTCGGCTTTCGAACGGCTGAGGAGCACCTTGCGAGTCTGCTCCGGCAGAAATTCCGGGCATTCCGAGGTGCATATGACGGTTACGCTATCCGGGCTGCAGTATTTCATAACCTGGAGGGCGAGAAACTCATTCACCACGAGCAGATGCTTATCGGCATGGCGTTCGATAAAGCCTTTGAGCTCATCCCCGTTATCGGATGCAGCTAATATGCAGGATTCATCCAATCCGGAGGCGGATTGGATATTTTGATTGAACAGCATATTGGAGGTCTGCTCATAAATGAGCGCGCAGGACTGTCTCTCCGTGCCGGATAAATAAAACTTGCGGAACAACGTATCCCAATCCGGGTTGACCTTGCGAAACAGCGTATCGCTGATCATGCTGTCAACAATGACGAGCGGCGATCCGTACTGGAGGTTGCTGGATATGGAGTGGAAGGACTGCTCCACCGCATCGATCAGAAAGGCGCCGTCGAGCTTCCGCTCCAGTATAATCTCGTAGTTGGGCTGCAGTGGATCAATCTGGGCGACCAGCAGATGATAGCCCTTGTCATGGCCTATACGCTCCAGGCTGTGAAGAAAGGCTCCGTATTTGAGCAGCTTGGGAATATTGGAACTGGCGCTGTTTACGAACAGGACGCCAAGAACATTGGTTTTGCCCGAGGAAAGTGCTTTGGCGGTCAGGTTCTGCACATATTTCAGCTTGCCTGCAGCCGTAAATACGCGCTGCCTCGTTTCCTCCGGTATCGTTTGCTTGCTTACATTGTTCAGCACATAGCTTACGGTTGCGACGGATACCCCGGCTTCCTTGGCCACATCCCGCAGTGTCGTTTTTTTCATGATCTGCTTACCGCCTTACTAGGATAAAAAGCTTAACCTATCATAAATCTGGTACGAAGAAAATGTCAATCCTACCCGTTGACATTCTCGCGGCCATCCGATATAGTGAAATCACTTAACCGGTTAAGTTTGCGTTTCTCTTATCATAATTTTTATTAAAGGTGGTTCTGGCATGTCCAATTCTGATCAATCTCAGCTTGTTGTTCTATCAGGCATTCATGCTTCACGGTTAGGTAATGATCGGGAGGTGTATATTTATTTGCCCGTCGGCTATGACGATGATTACACGCAGCGATACCCTGTTCTGTACATGCATGTCGGCCAGCATGTATTCAATCCCCGGAAGGAGTCAGGGGAGTCATGGAACATGCATCGCGTTGCAGATCGGCTAATAGCCGGGCGGCTTATCGAACCTCTTATCATCGTCGCTGTGGAGCATAAGTTTGAGGAAGGAACCAGCGAATATTTTCATGATCTGTGCGCTTATCCGATTCGCTGTCTCGGCGAGGACTACGAGCATTTTCTAATTGAGGAATTGAAGCCTCTGGTAGATCGGAGCTTCAGAACTTTGCCGGAAGCGGAGCATACCGGCTTGATGGGCTCATCGGCGGCTGGCATCGCGACATACAACATCGGCCTGCGCAACCCGGATGTATTCGGCATGCTTGGCATTCTATCGCCTTTCTTCGTGAAGGTCGAGCCGTATACGCTGGAGGAAATGGAGCAATACCGTCTGTATCCCCTGAACGAGGGACAGAAGATTTGGCTGGACATCGGCGGAGCGGAAGGTTTTTTTATGCCAAGTCATGTGAAGGAAGTAGCAGAGGAGATGCTTCGCGCTGGCTGGAGGCAGGAAGCGGATCTGTATTATTTTGAGGAACGTGATGCTGCTCATTCCGAACGGGATTGGGGCCGCAGGGCGCATCTGCCGCTTATTCACTTCTTCGGGGGAAAGGGCGAAGCAGTGAAGGTGGAACTGCAGGGAGACGATACGGTGGGCGTGGAAGGGCCAGAGCTTTGTATCAACGCTGTCGTCACGCTGGATAATGAGTTCAGCTTCAGCGATCTGGCGGGCAGCTATCGATCAGATCACCCGGAGATTCTAGAAGCAGCGCCGTCGGGACTATTGCTGCCGAAGCAGCCGGGAACTGCGACGATTACTTACAGCTATGGCGGACTGGAGGCCTCCCGCACATACACCGTAGTAGAGGAACTGTCTGAAACGGTTGATATCGAGATCGAAATTCATGTGCCGGAGTTTACCCCGGATGATGATGTGATCTATGCAACCTTCAACGTTCCACGGATCAGCAAAGGGCTGTACGGGAGTGAGATCAAGCTGCCGCGGGGAATGACCTTTGATTTCCTTATAACGCGCGGCTATGATAAGGACGAAGTCGATCTTGAATTCGGGCAGATCCCTTACAGAAGACTCGTTGCCGACAAGGACAAGAAGGTCAGTTATACGGTCAGCAATTGGATCGATCTGAAGCCCATTAATCAATTGACGAAGGAAGAATACTGAATGACTGGACAATCGAGAATTGAAACCATTGCCGCCTTTCGCTCGCAATTTTTGAACAATGAGAGGAGCCTGTTCATCTATTTGCCTCCCTCATATGACAAGGAGACGGATAGGCTCTATCCTGTCCTTTATGTACATGACGGGCAGAATGCCTTCGAGCCTTCTTTTAACGGAGAATCATGGAATCTGCACCGCAACTGCGATGAGCTGATCGAAGAGGGCCGCATCGAAGAACTGATTATTGTCGCCGTGGCCAATATGGGATCGCAGCGCAATAGCGAATTTGCGCATTCCGGCACGTTCTCGGAGAGACTGGATTATGCCTGCCTCGGAGAATACTATGAGAAGTTTCTGATAGAGGAGGTGAAGCCCCATATTGACCGCACTTATCGTACGAAGCAGGAGAGCTGTCATACAGCGCTGATGGGTTCGTCCAGAGGAGGCCTGGTCACCTATCACATTGGCTTCCGGCGTCCGGATGTATTCGGCAAGCTGGCGATGCTCTCGCCGTATTTTGCTCATTACCATGAACAAGAGATGACGCACAGTCCGATGATTCAGCATTTTAATCAAAAAGAGGAGCTTCGTCTCTGGATCGACACCGGCGGAATGGAAGGAATGACCGTGCAGGTAGGCCATGTCAGAAGAATGGTTGAGCATTTCATAGCTCTCGGCTATCGCTCCGGCGATGATCTCATGTTCTGCTATGAACCGCTGGCAGAGCATAACGAGGCTACATGGGAGCGGCGGGTCTATGCTCCGCTAATCTATTTCTTCGGGAATATGGGAGAGGCAGTGTCGGCAGAGCTGATCGGTGATGATATTGCGGGGGTTGAAGGGGCGAGCAGCTTTATCTATCCGATTGTCACTTATGAAAGCGCTGTAAAAGTTGTGGATATGGATGCGCGGTTCAAGCTGACGCCAGATAATCTGGCTCTGGTTACCCCGGAGGGCCTGATTATGGCCTGGGCAGCCGGACAGTGCGAAATCGAATACGCGCCCCCTGCATTGTCTGTATCTGCATCCAAAGCGCTGACGGTTGTTCCGGCATTATCCCCGGAGGTGTTGGTTGACATTGAGGTTACTGTACCGGCGCATACCCCGGAGGATGCCAGAGTTTATGCGGGAGTAGAACTTGTTCGGAGCGGCCCGCAAACCTTCTGCAGAAGGTTCTCACTGCCTAGAGGCAGCGGCTTCTCCTTCCACATCTGCGAATATTCGCAATTGCAGGAGGCTGGCGCGGACGGGGAGGCGATACCTAAGCGACAATTCGTCGCCAATGAGGATTTTTCAGTTCGCTATGAAGTGCAAAGCTGGGTTCAAGTTCAATCCTTATAAGGACGGTGGAAACATCTAATGAAGAAAAAAACATCTATTGGAAGTCTGTCCAAAGTATCACTCGTTGTCGCAGCGCTGTCACTCACCATGGTGACAGCATGCTCCAACAATGCGAACGAGCCAGCGGGAAATCATGCATCCGGTGCAAGCAAGTTCGATCTGACCTTCGACAAGCTGGAGACCGATCTCGTTCCTGAGCCCGGTGCAAGCCTGCTGGTCTGGGAGAGCAAGGAAGCCCGTCCGTTCGTGGAGGCTATCATGAAGGAATTCACGGATGTCTATGGTGTCGAGGTGAGGATGCAAGAGCTTGGAACGATGGATCAGATCGGCAAATTCGAGCTGGACGGCCCGGCGGGGCTGGCTGCGGATGTCATCACGACCTCGCAGGACCATCTGGGAAAAGCGGCGAGCGCAGGGTTGATTCTCCCCAATGACGAGTTTGAAGCAGCTACCCGCAGCGAGCATGAGGAGGTAGCGGTTACTGCGGCTTCCTACAATAACAAGCTGTACGGCTATCCGATCAAGGTGATGACTTACGCAATGTTCTACAATAAGGATTTGATCAGCAAGCCTCCTGCAACGATGGAAGAGGTTATTGAGTTCTCCCAAACGTTCAACGATCCGGACAGCAACAAGTATGGCTTTATGTTCGACGTACCCTTCTTCTACTTCAGCTATCCGTTCATCGGCTCCACGGGCGGCTATATATTCGGCAAGGACGGCACCGACCCGGCCGATATTGGCTTGAATAATGAAGGTGCGATCAAGGGAATGGAGCTGTTCGCCAGCTTGCGCGATAAAGTGCTTCCGATTTCCGCAGGCGACATCGCAAGTGATATCAAGACAACCTTGTTCAGCGAGGGAAGCGTCGCGATGAATGTGACAGGCTCATGGTTCATTGATACATTCCGGCAAGCGGGCATCAATTTTGGGGTTGCTCCTATACCGGCCGTAGGCGGTCAGGATTCGGTTACGCTGTCCCAGGTCAATTCATGGTATGTCAGCGCTTACAGCAAATATCCCAATGCGGCAAAATTGTTCGCGAGATTCGCTTCCAATAAATCAGCACAGCTGCTGAACTACGAGCTGACAGGAGCAGTACCCACACACAAGGAAGCAGCGCAAAATGCGGTTATTCAAGCGGATGAAATTACAAGTGCCTTCTATAAACAATTCAGCAGCTCGCATTCCGCGCCTTCCATTCCGGAAATCGGCAGCGTTTGGGTTCCGATGGATGCAGCAATGGTGGAGATTTGGGACGGCAAGGATGTAAAGGAAGTGCTGGACAGAGCGGTCAAGCAAATCCGTGACGCTATATCGCTGAATGCCAAATCGCCAAAGCCGGATTCAACCAAGGCTTCCTTCTGACGGCCCTATGAAAACAAAACATTACCATCATCTGGTCGCTCCTGTCTTGTCAGCAATTCTGCCAGGAGCAGGGCAGCTCTACAATCATCAGTGGGTGAAAGGCTTCATCATGTTTCTTGCAAGCGGTTTCGCTGTCACCTACTTTGCATCCGCCCTGCGGCAGGCGATCTGGGGAATAGCAACACTTGGAGATGCCCCTTCCCGGCTTGTTGAGGTAGATGGCAAATCCGTGAATATTCCGGGGGATCATTCCATCAATCTTATGATTCAGAGCCTGATTGTGCTGTTTCTGCTCGCGCTTTATATTATCCTTTGCATTCAGGCAGCCAGAGACGCCTATTCGACGGGGAAGAGGCGCAATGCGGGCCTGTCTCCGTCAACCTTCAGGCAGACGCTGACTTACTTGCATGATTTCAAATTCGCTCAATTGCTGCTGGTTCTGCCGGCAGCAGGCATTCTGTTTCTGACCATTCTGCCCATCGTATTTATGATTCTGCTTGCTTTTACCAACTATTCTTCGCCGCATCATATTCCGCCAGGCAATTTGGTCGATTGGACCGGATTCGAAACATTCGTCCAGTTGTTCCGATTGAGCAGTTGGAGCGGCACCTTCCTTGGCGTATTGGGCTGGACGGTGCTGTGGGCAGTCGTCGCGACCGCAACGACGTTCGCAAGCGGGCTTGCTGTTGCGCTGGTGCTTTCCCAGAAGGAAGTCCGGCTGAAAGGGATATGGCGGACGCTGATCATTATTCCTTACGCCATTCCTCAGATGATCTCTTTATTAGCGATGAAAATGATGTTCAACGGCAAGTTCGGTCCCATTAATCAGTATTTGTCGCATTTCGGATTAGGTGAGCTGCCTTGGCTCACAGATCCGTTCTGGGCCAAATTAACAGTCATCATCGTCAATATGTGGGTTGGCATGCCCTTGTCCTTTTTGCTCGTGAGCAGCGTTCTGTCCACGATTCCGCCGGATTTGTACGAAGCAGCGAAAGTGGAGGGAGCAGGGCGGTGGCAGCAGGCCCGGATTATCACCCTTCCATTTATTATGTTTGCGATTGCGCCGATCATCATCATCCAGCTCGCGGGCAATTTCAACAATTTCAATGTTATCTATTTGCTTACGAACGGCGGTCCCTCCAATCCGGAGTATCAGTTTGCGGGACATACGGATTTATTGATCACTTGGCTGTACAAGCTGACACTGAACAATAATATTTATAATATCGCTTCCGCGATTGGAATCATTCTTTTTATTATTATAGCTGCATTCTCAATTTGGAATTACCGCCAAACCCGATCGTTCAAGGATGAGGAGATGACACAATGATTGCCAGGAAGTCAGTAAAATTCAGAGTTATGGCCAGCTATCTCTTTCTTGCGGCTGTCGTATGCTGGAGCTTGTACCCGGCGGCCTGGGTTGTGCTCTCCTCCTTCAAGCCGGGCAAATCGCTGTACAGCGAGACGTTTATTCCGAAGAGTCTGACATTGGCCCATTATGTTGAATTGTTTCAATCCAAGAGCCTGATGTTCACTACGTGGTATCTCAATACGCTGGAGGTGGCCGTGCTCAGCATGCTGCTCAGCACGCTGCTGGTCACGATCACAGCCTATGCTTTGTCCCGGTTCCGCTTCCCCTGGAGGAAAGCATCACTGACACTGATCCTTGTGCTTGGAATGTTTCCCGGCTTCATGAGCATGGTTGCGGTCTACATTCTGCTCATGCAGTTGGGGCTGCTGGATACACATGCGGCGCTTGTCATTGTCTATTCGTTCGGCTCCATTATCTTCAACCTGTTTGTTGCCAAAGGGTTCTTCGATACATTGCCGAAAGGAATCGAGGAAGCGGCGCGCATAGACGGAGCGGGCAATTTCCGTGTCTTCACGAGCATCATGCTGCCCTTGTCCAAGCCGATGCTTGTATTCGTAGCGTTAACGACCTTCACAGGCGCATGGGTGGATTTCATATTCGCAAGCCTGGTTCTTCGTTCCAAGGAAAAGTGGACGGTAGCTGTTGGATTGTACGATATGGTCAACTCCTACCAGAACGCTTACTTCACCCTGTTCGCGGCGGGGGCGGTCTTCATCGCGATCCCGATCACCCTCTTGTTCATGTACCTCCAGCGTTTTTTTGTCAGTGGACTGACAGCCGGCGCGAATAAAGGATAGTGTGGAAGGGCGGCCTAATCCCCGCGCTTGATTCTGCCCAGGAATTGATTAATGGCATAATAGGCCGCTCCGCGAACTGCGGATTGATCACTCAGCTCTGCGAACAGGACCCGCATCCGGCTGAAGTGCTGCGGGAGCGTACGCCTGGCGACTGTCTCCTGCACAGCCTCATTGATCCAGGCTTCAGCACGGCTCATGCGGTTCCCGATAATGACGACGTCAGGGTTAAAGACATTGACGATGTTGGCAATTCCTACGCCCAGGCATTCACCGATACGGCGAAAAAGCACCAGCACCGCTTCTTCGCCAGCCGCGGCAGCTGCGAGCAATGCATCAAGATCAGAATAACCAAGCTCAGCTGCTTGTTCCAGCAGAGCGTTCTCTGAAGCATACAGCTCCCAGCAACCTTGATTGCCGCAGCGGCAAGGCTTGCCGTTCAGGTCGATGGAGAGATGGCCCAGCTCGCCGGAGAAGCCGGATGCACCTTTATACAGCTCCCGATTGAGAATAATGCCGGTCCCGATTCCGATCCCGACACTGACGTAGATTTGGTGTGTAATATTGCGGCCAGCGCCATACTTTTGCTCTCCTTGAGCGCCTGCATTGGCTTCATTATCTATCGTGACAGGAATGTTGAACTGCTGCTGGAGCATGGATTGGAGCGGTACTTCCTGCCACTCCAGATTCGGTGCGAACAGGATGGTTCCTTGATCGCTGACGATACCGGGGACGCCAATTCCGATCCCAACAACGCCATAGGGACTATCTGGCATTAGCGAGATCAAGTCCTTGATGCAAGCGGTCAGCAGGGGCAGCACATCATGGAGCTGGTGAGTCTGAAGCGCAAGCTCGCGCTCTTGAAGCACGCTGCCCTCCAGATCGGTAAGCACGCCGCGTATATAATTAACGCCCAGATCGATGCCGATTGCATAGCCCGCGCTGCTGTTGAACAGCAGCATGACGGGTTTTCGGCCGCCGCTGGATTGCCCCGGCCCATTCTCAACGACGAGCCGGCTGTCGATCAGATCCTGAACAAGGCTGGATACAGTTGCTTTGTTCAGACCGGTTTGTTCTGATATTTGTGCGCGTGACAATGGGGCTTGTGCAATGATGGTATCCAGCACAATCGCTGTATTCATTTTTTTGATCATGGCGAGATCGCCGGTAGCTTTGGATTTCATAATGGAATACTCCTATCGAGTCGTGAATGACATCAGAGTGATGGATCGGCTATGCTAATGTCCTTATTCAATACGGCGCATACTATTGTAACACGATTATTCCGGCATGGAAGTTTCTGCAGGCCGCGGATGACGGTTACAAACAGTTTACCACATTTAACTTAGTTTGTTTAATGGACAAACTAAGTTCTTGTGTGCTATGCTACGGACAAGGACGGATGCGAGAGCGGTTACATGATGATATATCGTCCACTTCCAGACAACATGAGGAGGCTACTGTGACATGAGTTATTTTCAATCAATCGGCAAGATACAATATGAGGGCAAGGGATCAGACAATCCGTTGGCATTCAAGCATTATAATCCTTCTGAAATTATTATGGGCAAATCTATGGAAGAGCATATGCGCTTCGCTATTGCCTATTGGCATACATTAACAGGGGCTGGCTCCGATCCGTTCGGAGCAGGTACAGCCCATCGCGCTTGGGATTATGCGGATGCGATGGATACCGCGAAGGCGCGGGTGGAAGCGAATTTTGAATTTCTGGACAAGATCGGCGTGCCCTACTATTGCTTCCATGATCGCGATATAGCGCCGGAAGGGAACACGCTGCAGGAAACGAACCGCAATCTGGATGTCATTGTGGAATTATTGGAGCAGCATATGCGGACATCGGGCAAGAAGCTGCTGTGGAATACAGCCAATATGTTCACGCATCCGAGATTCGTCCATGGCGCAGGCACGACCTGCAATGCAGATGTATATGCTTACGCAGGCGCACAGCTGAAGAAAAGCCTGGAGATTGGCAAGCGTCTCGGTGCGGAGAACTATGTATTCTGGGGCGGACGCGAAGGCTATGAGACGCTGCTTAACACCGATATGGCATTTGAGCTCGACAATTTGGCGCGTCTGTTCCATATGGCGCTGGCGTACACCAAAGAGATTGGCTTTGAGGCCCAATTCTTAATTGAGCCCAAGCCTAAGGAGCCGTCCAAGCATCAATATGATTTTGATGCGGCTACGACGATAGCCTTCTTGCAGAAATACGGTTTGCAGGAGCATTTCAAGCTGAATCTGGAAGCCAATCATGCCACGCTTGCAGGACATACTTTCGAGCATGAGATTCGAGTTGCAGCGATTAACGGCATGCTGGGCTCGCTGGACGCGAATCAAGGCGACCTGCTGCTTGGCTGGGATACGGATGAATTTCCGACCGACTTGTACGCAACGACACTTACAATGTTCGAGGTGCTTAAAGCCGGAGGCATCGGCAAGGGAGGCGTCAACTTTGATGCCAAGGTCCGCCGCGGCTCGTTCGAAGACGAGGATCTGTTCCTGGCGCATATTGCCGGTATGGACAGCTATGCGTGGGGCCTCAAGGCTGCTGCGAAGCTGATTGAGGATCGCGTGCTCGACGGAATCGTTGATAACCGCTACCGCAGCTTCAACGATGGCATCGGAGCAGATATCGTGGCAGGGAAGGCTACTTTGCACACTTTGGAGCAGTATGCGCTGCAGAATAATCCCATCAAGAACGAGTCTGGCCGCCAGGAGCGGATCAAGCTTGTGCTCAGCGAGATTATTTTCAGCGTATAGAAGGAGGAGCTGAGCTTGTTGTCATATGTGATTGGAATCGATCTGGGTACAAGTGCGGTCAAGGCGCTGCTCTTGGACAGGCACGGGAAGATCGTCTCCGAAGCTTCCCGGAGCTACCCGCTCTATCATGAGCATTCAGGCTGGAGCGAGCAGCGGCCGGAGGATTGGGTACAGGGCACGCTGGAAGCGCTGAATGAATTGACGGGGAAAGCGGATGTGCCTATTCATTCAATTGAAGGAATCAGCTTCTCCGGTCAGATGCATGGCCTCGTGCTTCTTGATAGCGAAGGCAATCCGCTTCGTAATGCGATATTGTGGAACGATACGCGAACAACCGAGGAGTGCCGTGAAATTGAGCTTGCTCTTGGTGACAGGCTGCTTGATATTACACGCAATCCTGCATTGGAAGGATTCACTCTGCCCAAAATTTTGTGGGTACGAAAGCATGAGCCGGACATATTCGCGCAAGCCGCCCGGTTCCTGCTGCCCAAGGATTATGTCCGATACAGGCTGACAGGCGCGCTGCATATGGATTATTCAGATGCAGCGGGCACGCTGCTTCTGGATGTTGCCAATCAGGAGTGGAGCGCGGAGGTGCTTGCTGCGATGGAGCTGTCTATGAGCTTCTGCCCGTCGCTTATTGAATCGCATGGTCTGGTAGGCACACTGCTGCCGGAGCCTGCTGCACGAGCGGGGCTGTCCCCTGCAACAAGGGTATTCGCGGGAGGGGCAGACAATGCGTGCGGCGCAATCGGCGCCGGCATTCTTCAAGAGGGGCTTACGATGTGCAGCATCGGGACGTCTGGCGTTATTCTGGCGTATGAGCAGGACAGCGGCAGTGACTATGGAGGCCGAGTGCATTTCTTCAATCACGGCAAGAGCGATGCCTTCTATGCGATGGGAGTTACACTCGCCGCCGGATATAGCCTGAGCTGGTTCAAGAATACCTTCGCAAAGCAGGAATCGTTCGCAGAGCTGCTTGCGGGTGTTGAGGAGATTGCGCCTGGCTCCAGGGGCCTTCTCTTCACCCCTTATATCGTGGGCGAGCGAACACCGCATGCCGATTCCGTCATTCGCGGGAGCTTTATCGGAATTGACGGCTCGCATGAGCGGGTACATTTTGCTAGGGCTGTTATGGAAGGCATTACATTCTCGTTGAACGAATCGGTTGATCTGTTCCGCCGTGCGGGCAAAGAGATCGATACGATCATCTCCATTGGCGGCGGCGCGCAAAATCCGGTCTGGCTGCAGATGCAGGCTGATATCTTCAATGCTGATGTTGTTGCGCTTGAGAACGAGCAGGGACCTGGCTTGGGAGCTGCTATGCTTGCGGCATTCGGCTGCGGCTGGTACGCCAGCCTGAAGGATTGTGCGGATTCATTCGTGAAGCGGGCCTCCGTATTCAAGCCGCAGCCTGCCGCAGTTGGCGTATATGCGGAATTGTTCCGCACTTATCAGCAGGTGTACCGCCAGACGCGCGAGCTGAATGAGGCGCTGCAACCCTATAGAGGGTAGCGGACTTTGATCGGATTACTTGGAATTGTCGGCAATGATATGACCGCTTGCAGCAGGCTCCGGGCCTGCTGCAAGCGGTTTTGTTGTACAGAAACGGAATAATTGTTGGCGGCAAAGGAACTTGTTCCCCTCCCTATTCGTATATACAGCAGAAAGTCAATGTGCGTGCATTTGGCATTATGGCAGGATGGAGGTTCTAACGATGAATGTGTTAACGGTGGACATAAGGAAAGCGGGTTATGAGGAGCATCAGCCTGTCATCCGGAATGTAGCTTTTTCCATCGGAGCAGGTGAGCTTGTCGGCCTGATCGGACCCAATGGAGCGGGCAAGAGCACGACGGTGAAGTCTGTTCTGGGCCTTCTCAGGCATGTTGACGGAAAGGTTGAATTTGGGGGGGACAATGGCAGATATGCCTACGTACCGGAGCAGCCCGTGCTCTATGAATATATGACATTGTGGGAGCATCTGCAGCTTGCCGCCTCCGCATATGGTCTGGACGAGGGGACGTTCATTTCCCGGGCAGAGAAACTGCTTGAGCAATTCCGGCTAACCCATGATCGCCACCGGCTTCCGACAGGCTTCTCCAAAGGAATGCAGCAGAAAATGATGCTCATTATAGGTTTTATGCTGGAGCCGGATATTTACGTCGTGGACGAGCCGTTCGTCGGTCTTGATCCCAGGGCGACACGCGATTTTCTGGAGCTGCTTCAGGCAGAGAGGCAGCGCGGTGCCGGTGTACTGATGTCAACTCATGTTCTTGATAGTGCTGAACGTCTGAGCAGCAGATTGATCCTTATCGATGCGGGTTCAATCGTCGCGCAGGGAACGCTTGACGAGGTGAGGAATCAGGCGGGCTGTGCGCCGGATGCGCCTTTATCCGAGTGCTTCTATGCGCTGACATGAGGGGGTGCAAATATCTATGCAGCCCAACTTAATGAAGCAGTCTGACGGCAATGACGCAGTAAAGAAATGGACGGTACAACAGCTGTTCCGCCGGCGGGTGGGACGATTCTGGCAAGAACAATGGCGGGTATGGCGGACTGCGCTCGACTGGACGGTATGGGTATATATTCTGCTGCCGGCCCTCGTAATCGGGGGCGGCTTGTATGTGGATCTCTGGACTAAGCCTCCGGAATGGCTCGCAAGCTTGCCGTTATGGACGATGGAGCGGCTGCCGTTTGCAGTCGTTGCCATGAGCAGGCTGAGAACCTTTGCCGAAGAAGCCGATGTTCTCTTCCTGCAGCAGATGCGGCCGTGGAGCAGGAAGCTTACCGCTTACGGTGCCGTCTATACTGCGGTCTCGCTAATCCCGTTCATTGCACTCCTATTGGGGTTGGCGGCTCCTTCCTTGATAGGCCTGCATCACCTTGGGACAGGCTCATTGCTTATTCTGTTCCTATTCACATTAATATGGGCAATGCTCGGTGCTGTATGGCGCAATCTCATTGAAGGCCGTTATCGGGGCTGGCGCAAAGCATTCCTGCATATCGGCTTGCTGCTGCTGCTCGCCGTTACATACATGGGGTCTTCCTATCTCGCAGGCGGGGAGCATGTGTGGCTGCTTCTGCCGAGCTTCCTGGGTGCGGCCGCAGTGGCAATCTCGGTGAGAATGAAGCTTCGCGCGCGGGATACCTTCGATTCCGATGTGCAGCAGGAGCATAAGATAAGGCTGGCTGTCACTGCACTGCTGCTTAGGGATGTCATTGAGCGCAGGCCCCGCATAAGGCTTAACCGTCCTCTTGTGCTGCGATCCTCCAAACGGTTGTTCAGACGGTTCGATGGAGGAACAATTGTAGCCGAGCTGGTTATTAAAATATTGCTAAGACGGATGGCGCTGCTTAGAATGTGGCTCAGCTTCGGCGGATTAGCTATATTTGCTATTCTATTGTCGCCGGGTGTTCTGAAGCTTGTGCTTCTAGTCTTGCTGCCTTTGCCGCTCACGCTGTGGGTTCAATCGCATTGGAGCAGCATCGTCTTCGGCGAGGCATTCTTCTCGCAATTTCATTGGAAGGATGCCGAACTGATTCGCTCCGCCGAGACTACACGGCAATGGCTGGTTGCGCCTGTTGTCTGCTTGCAGGCACTTATAGCGGGCTTGCAATTATGGGGGACGCAGGGACTGCTTCTTGCAATTCCTGCAGTGCTCTTATGGTGGAGCATCAATAAGCTGCTGTTCCCTATGCTGCCGCTGAAGAATCGGAAGGGCGGCCGATAATTGAAGCCGAAACGATGCTGACTGTCACATACTGTAATTGATATCGTCGGAGGACTGCGGATTGCTGAATCTGAATGCGATCAGAGGGGATAGGGCAATCTATCTTTGAATGACAGTTGATGGAATATGATGAAGACAGGAAAGTGAGGCGGGGTTCCGGTGCCCAACGATACAGCATTGCTATTTCAATTTGCCGATGCGGCTTCAGCAGCGAATGCCTCCGGCGTATTGCGGGATTTGGGCTATGAGCCTGTTGTCCATCAGGGCGGGCAGGTGCACATTCATCTTCATGGCAGCGACCTGACCTCAGCGCTGGAGATTGTCCAGGCCAGCGGAGGAACAATGGTCGTTCATTCTTCTATCGAGGAGGCTGGGGGCAATATGGTCCTGGACGAGGCCTATGGGATGGATGCGATCCCAATTCCCGCGCATATAGTGAACGAGGATTGGATTGCACAGGAGGATGCCCTGCATAACCGCGACGACGATGCGTCCAATGCGGAGGACTGCTTGCCAGATGGCGGGACATACAGCTACTTTTCAGGTGATGTTCATACTTAGTAAGCAACACAAAGGGGCTGTCCAATAAGTCCTTTTTGGGAAATCTCAGCTCCTGCTTTAAGAAGATGTACGATGTGGAAAGCCTGCGATCATGGGACTGCCCCCGTACTCCTCGCCAGAGGACAATCCGTCATTCTAGCGCTGAGAGCTGCGAAATACGAGCTGCGAGCTAGGCGAAACATGCGAAACGGCAGTTATTTGCTCGTTTCTGGCTCATGAAGGTGAAATGCCTGCCAGCGTGCAGGTATTTCACCTTCATTTCTCCTTAACGGCCGATTTTTGCTCAAATTCATGCCTGATCGCAGTAATTTTAACATTATTCCGTCTTGTAACCCGAAATTCATGCACATTCGCAGGCTTCTTACTTCGTCACTCTACCTTCAAAACACTTGGAGAAGGGGGTATCCAGAAAGTAAAGCGGTTTGATGATTTCATAGTCCCCACAATTTCCCCATAAAGAACCTGCATTAAAGCATTTCGGGAACACCAGCGATCGCGAGAACATTCCCCTGCGCAGCAGGTTTATTCCTTTTAATCGTTCAACAAATGTCTCATTTCGGCTGCGCTTTTCCCTGCGGTATAGCCTGTTGTGAATGCGGCGGTTATATTATAACCGCCTGTATAGCCATGAATATCGAGTACTTCTCCGCAAAAGAACAATCCGCCAGTTCGCTTGGAATGCATCGTCTTCGGCTCGATTTCCTTCAGATTGACACCGCCGCCTGTTACGAAGGCCTCTTCGATGGAGAGCGTCCCGGATACATTGATAGGAAAGCTCTTCAATAAAGCGGCCATCTCCAACCAGGGCTGCTTGGGAATATTGTCATAGGTCGTATCGCCGTTCAAACCGGACTTCTTGAGCACGATCGGAATGAGCCGTTCGGACAGCATTCCTTTAAGAATATTTTTGATCGCCTTCTTGGGCTCTCTGCCCGATAGCTCCAGCGATTCCTTATAGAGCTGCTCTACAGTCTTCCCGGGGTACAGGTCGATCGTCAATTTAACAAGGCTAACCTCGAATTGCTTCATAATCTTGACGACAAACTGGCTGCATTTGAGCGCCGTAGGGCCAGATAGCCCGAAGTGGGTAAAGAGGAGATCGCCATCATGCTGTACGACGGACTTTCCTTTAGGATTCCAGACAGTTACTACAACCTCTCGCAGCGAAAGTCCTTGAAGCTCCTTGCTCTGGATAAAAGCTTCACGTGAGAGCAGCGGAACCTCTGTCGGATACAGCTCTGTAACCGTGTGGCCTGCCGCCTCCGCCCATGGATAGGCGTCGCCTGTGGAGCCTGTGTGGGGAACTGACTTGCCGCCTGTTGCAACAATGACACAGCTGCCCTGTACACGTTCTCCTGAACGGAGACGAATACCCTGCACACGCTGTTCATCTATCAATAAACCCGCAACTGGCTCATTGATTCGGATAATTACGCCAGACGATTTGGCTTTGCGGACAAGAGCTTCCACGACGGTCTTGGCTTTATCGGAGACGGGAAACATTCTTCCCCGATCCTCCTCCTTGAGCTTGATGCCAAGATTCTCGAAGAAAGCGATAATATCCCGATTGCTGAAATTAGCAAGCGAGCTATGCAGAAACCGGCCGTTGCCGGGAATATTGCGAATGAGCTCATCAATCTCCTTGGCATTCGTTACATTGCAGCGTCCGCCTCCTGAGATGCCGAGCTTGCGTCCGAGCTTATCCCCTTTATCGATCAGCAGCGTTGTTGCGCCATGCGAAGCAGCCGCTATGGATGCCATAAGCCCTGAAGGGCCGCCGCCTACAACGATTACATCAAAGTTCATTGCGTTACTCCTTTTTCATGGGTCTTCCTTGCAAGCTTGTTCGTTATTCATCATACTATCCTGCTTTGGATGCGTCTACACGGCTCGTTTGGATTGCTGTAATGTTGTGGCCCAAAATCCGCCTCCGTATTTTCTTTTATTGTAAAATATTTACGGCTATGTTTTAATCGGATTAATAAATGGTATTTCCAATGTGAAAGGGGGGAGATAAAAATCTTAGTGTGGAAGCAGGTGCTGCTGCAAATCTTTATCGCTTTATTACCCATATTTTCATTTCAATTATGGTTTGAGCGATTAGCCGGACAGAAGCGCAATATCCCCTTTATGCTGATCGTTGCGTCCGGAGGCTCGTTATTGCTGAGTATTGCCGCATCGACTAACATGTACGGAATTCATCTTGATTTTCAGCTGGCCATTCTGCTCGTCAATTCACTGTACGGCGGTCCGATCGTGATGGCTGCATTGGCATTCCTCTATCTGCTGTTCCGGATAGTCAGCATCGGCGGCTGGTGGGAGTGGCTTCAGCTCATCGGCATAATAGTTGTTTTCATTCCGCTGCTGCTTCTGACAATTGCATCTTTTCAGCAGGGGAGCCGGAAGCGCAAGCAATGTATTGCATTCTTGTTAATGGCTTTATTAAACTTCATTTCTATCGGCTCGTTTGTCGTTCATCAATGGTTTTCATTGGATTCGGGGCTGTCTACTCAATCGTATCTTATTCTACTTCTCCATGCCGCCGCTTACTTCCTCATTGTATGGCTTATCGTGTATTTATCCGAGAACTATATCGAGAAGCTGGTGCTCGCGAACGATCTTCATGTAGTTTCAGCCAACTATCGGATTGAAGTGCAGAAGCTGCATCAATTTATTGAAGAAACGCCCCTTGGCGTCATTTTCATCGATCAGACGGGCATTATTACACATATTAATGAAATGATGATTCATAATCTGAAGCATAAAATTTCTTCAACAAATCGATCGGATCTGCTAGGGCAGTCCTACACGATTCTCTGTGATGATCTTGAGCATGACGCTTTGGGCCGGCTGCTCTCCCAGGCGCTGCTGGGACATCAAACCTCCACGGAATTGGTGCAGGAGGTGGATAAGATGTATCTGAAGACGGGCATATGTCTTCGAGATACACAGAGCGATGCCGTGATCGGAGCCGTACTCATCTGCCATGATATCACCGAGCTGAATCAGCTGCGCAACGAGATCGGACGAATGGAGCGCCTTAGCCTGGTTGGTCAGATGGCAGCGAGCATTACGCATGAAATACGCAACCCGATGGCTGTCATACGCGGCTTCGTCCAGTTGATGCGGGAGAGGAGTCCCGATCATCAGCAGGAGTATTTCCGCATTGTGATGGACGAGCTTGATCGCGCGAACGGAATTATTAACGATTTTCTGTCATTGGCGCAGAATCGGGTTATTGACAAGCAGTGCTATTGTCTGCACGATATCATTAACGAGATGCTGCCCTTGCTCTGGGCTGATGCGAATATGCGGGGACAATCGATCGAGCTGGAGCTTGCTCCGCATCTTACGCCTTTTATGATGAACGGCAAAGAAATGAAGCAACTGATATTGAACCTGGCACGTAACGGGATGGAGGCAATGGATGGAACGGGGGTTCTTCGCCTGTGCACCTTCGAGTATGGGGATCGGCTGGAGCTGCATGTTGTCGATAACGGGTGCGGCATACCTGCCGAGAAGCGCGAGAGATTATTCGAGCCCTTCTATACGACGAAGACACGCGGTACAGGGCTTGGATTGCCGCTCTGCCTCAGCATCGTAGAGAGACATGGCGGAGAGATTCATGTGGAGTCTACGGAAGGGGAGGGCACCAGCTTTATCGTTTCATTCCTGTGCAGGTCAAACCACTAGAAACGGGGAGGTCCGGCTACGATGCCTGAACTTATTTCCATTGGCACATTTCGCTTGGACGGAGGGCTGCTTGCTGCATTTCTGTCTGTTATCGCGGGGTTAACTGCGCTTGGTCTCTGGACAAAGCGTTCACCCGATACGAGGAATGGACCGTGGCTTGATCTGCTGACGAATGCCGCTGTAATTACGGTTATCGGCTGGAAAATCGGATTCCTGCTTCATGATCCCGCCCTGCTGTGGGAACGTCCGAGCTCGCTTATTATTGTAAGGGGCAGCTTGTCTGACCTGCTGCTCGGGCTGCTTGCCGCTGCCCTCTATATGACATGGACGGTAAAACGAAAACGGATATCGTGGCTCAGACTGCTGGATGTTATACCGTATGCGGCTCTTCCCGGATTCATTGTATGGAATGCGATTACAGCGTTTCCATACCGTATCGTGTACATGATCCTGGTCATCTTTATCTATGCTGCGCTTCTGCGGTCGCAGGAGGCTGGAACTCCCGGTACTGGAGATGCAATACGATTGGTACTGCTTGGCGCCGGCTTCGGAGGGCTTGTCTCCAGTCTGTTCGCGGCCTATCCGCAAGGGACTTGGCCTCAGATGACGCTCGGTCTGACGCTGCTGCAGTGGTGTCTGATCGGCCTTGCAGTTATCGGCTCCCTCTGGCGCAAGCCCAGCGGATAGCAAGCTGAGCCATCGCACATACTAGCATTGGAAGGAGGTGCTGGTTGTGGGTATGGATCAGAATAAGCATCAAGCGGGTTCCTGGCAGGCCTCGGAGCACGATGCTGCAGCGAGCCGCAAGGAACGCAGCGACAAGGCGCCGGAATCAGAAGGGTTCGACAAGAAACTGGACGGTCCGAATCGTCCTTCGACATAGGGGGTTATTGCATGGATAAGCAGCCCCCGAATTCGGCGTCATTTCAGCAGCAATCGTCAAGCTCCGCGCATCGGGGACCAAGAATGGGAAGCGATGATCCGGAGCTTGATCCCTATGAAATAAATTTTCTCCCGCAGTTCCGAGTTGGGCGCGGTCCGAGAGGACCCTTCGTCAACAGCAGCGGCGTTGTGATTGGCGATCATATGTATGAGTCGCCTCAATCGCCGCTCAGCCGCTGGACGGAAGAGACGGATCCGGCTGTTATGGCGGGTGAGCAGTGGGTTCATCCGTTCAAGGATATCGGTTTTTTGCGCAGCGAGAACCGCGATTATTTCGAGAAGGGCGTTGCTCCGCAAAGCGGCGTATTTATGCATCCCGACAAGGATGCCGCTTACGGAACCGAAGAGGAATAGCAGTGAGGCAGCATGGAAAGCAGCTGGGGCGAATGGAGCCGGCTGCTTTTTATTTTGCTTTCAATTTCAGCGAGCGGTATAATGGGGATAAAATATGGACTATTGGAGTGATTGAACATGTCAATGTCTTTTGAACGATACATGCTGGATATGGTGCAGCCGATGCGCGATGATCTTACCCGCCTCGGGATTGAAGAATTGCGCACGCCGGAGGATGTAGAAGCGAAGCTGCCTGGTGCGAAAGGAACTGCGCTTGTCGTTGTCAATTCCGTCTGCGGCTGTGCGGCTGGCCAATGCCGTCCTGGTGTAGCCCAGGCGCTGCAGCATGATCTGACGCCGGATCATTTGTATACCGTTTTCGCAGGCCAGGACAAAGAAGCGACCGCCAAGGCGCGTGAATATTTTGCGCCGTACCCGCCTTCTTCTCCTTCCATTGCAGTAATGAAGGATGGCGAGCTCGTTCATTTCATCGAGCGCCACCAAATCGAGAACCGTTCGGCTGCTGATATTGCTGCAGACTTGACAGCAGCATTCGACCGCTTCTGCCGTTAAGAGGTGACCGCAATGAGCTTGCAGAACGAAATAATTGCGCGTCTCGGGGTCAAGCCGGAGATTGATCCGGCTGCCGAGATTCGGGCGCGTGTTGATTTTCTGAAGGAATATGTGCGCAAATCCGGTACGACGGGGCTGCTTATTGCGATCAGCGGCGGCATCGATAGTGCCGTTGCCGCTGGACTGTGCAAGCAGGCGACGGATGAGCTGTCCGCAGAAACCGGACAGGAATATATGACGCTTGGCGTGTTCCAGCCCTATGAGGAGCAGGCGGATATTGCCGACAGCTATGCGGTGGCAGAGGCTTTCAAGCTTCAATACCGCATTGAGACGAATATCGGAGAAGCGGTGAACGAGATTGCGCTGGAGGTCGAGCATGGCTTCAAGTCGATCGGCAAGTCCCGCCATCTGAGCCGTGGAGGCAAGGGCAATGTGAAGGCCCGCACACGCATGGTGATGCAGTATGCCTTGGCCTTCGATCTGAATCTGCTTGTTGTCGGTACGGATCATGCATCAGAGGCGATTACCGGCTTCTTCACGAAGTGGGGAGACGGGGCTGTCGACATTACGCCGCTCAGCACGCTCACCAAGCGGCAAGTGCGCCAGCTCGCGGCAGCAATTGGCGTACCGCAAAGCGTTCTGGACAAAGCCCCGACCGCTGGTCTATGGGAAGGCCAGACTGATGAGAACGAGCTTGGCATCAAGTATGATGATAACAGCGCTTATTTGGAGGGTAAGGAGATCAACGCCGAAGCCCGCGAGAAGCTGGAGAAGCAATACTTGAAGACAGGGCATAAGAGAGATCCGATTCCAGGCATCTAATCGATCCCATTGCCTGCCCCGCCAGCTTGCGCTTGGCGTTAATGCAAAGATACGAAGTCTCGATTCCTCCTGGGGATCGGGACTTTGTTTTATTACGCAAAGTCTGGCGGCGGGCGGCGGTGCCAAACTCGATTTCTGCAGGTAGCTCCTGTAAGCGGATTTTTCCCTCTCTCAGCAAAATTGTGGCTCGTTTGGTGCGCTGTAAGTGGATTTTTCCGCTTTAAAGTCACATTTCGCGCGGGCAGGGGCGGTTATAGCGAAGCTGTAGAGCGAAATTTCCCGCTTACAAACAGACCTCGAATGCTCAGGTCATGCTGTAGGACGGAATTTTCCGCTTACAAGCGGTCATCGGGTAGTCATGTCCCATGCTGCAGCACGGTATTCGCAGCTAGTGGGGTGGTTCGGGTGTCATGCCCTGCTGCAGAAGCACGGTATTCGCAGCTAGTGGGGCGGGTTTCGGGTCATGCCGTGCTGGGGCACGGCATTCACAGCTGCAAGCGGGATATCACGCACTTTTGGCAATAGTGTCATTATAGTTCACGCAGGTCTCTTTATGAGCTTCGATATAATCGGTATAATGGGTAAGACGGAACGGTTATGGATCGGACTTTCATGTAGAAGAGACTTCAGAAAATTCACAGTCTGTGCAGGCTTCAAGCTGCCTTGGGGGAAGAAAGGGCGGACCGCTTAACGATGGAATGGCAAGCGTTTATTGCACCTATCCGATTATCGCTACAAATATCGCTGACTGCCAGCGTTATTGTCTTTCTGCTGGGTCTGGCTGCTGCCAAGTGGATGGCGAGGGCGCGTTATCCGGGAAAAAGCATCATAGAGACGCTTCTTCTGCTGCCGCTTGTCCTGCCGCCCACGGTGGTAGGCTTTCTGCTGCTTCTGCTTATGGGCCGCCGCAGTTGGATCGGACAAGTCTACGAATGGCTGTTCCACGGCCCGATTATTTTTACTTGGGGAGCGGGCATTGTCGCGGCAGTTGTCGTCTCTTTCCCGCTTGCCTACAGGACAATGCGTGTCGGGTTCGAATCGGTAGACAGCGAGCTTGAAGACTCCGCACGGTCGATTGGCGCTTCGGAGTGGCAGGTATTCCGCTTCGTAACGCTGCCGCTTGCCGCGCGAGCGCTGACGGCGGGCTACATTCTCGGCTTTGCCCGGGCGCTGGGGGAATTCGGAGCTACGCTGATGGTTGCGGGCAACATACCGGGACAGACACAAACGATTCCGACGGCAATCTATATCGCAGTCGATTCGGGTGAGATGACACTGGCCTGGCTCTGGGTGGCGGTCATGATTGCAATCTCTTTCTTCATGCTCATGGTCGCTAACCGGTATACGAAATCTTAAAGGATGGATGAGGGGGATGCAAGGATGATCGTTGGCATCGGACATGATATAACCTCGCTCACGCGGATGGAGAAGCTGCTGTCTGGCTCGATAGGCACCCGCTTCATGGAAAGAATATTAACCGATGGCGAGCTGGCTCTCGCGAAGGAGGCGAAGGGAACGCGGCTGATTGAATTTGCAGCTGGCCGGTTCGCTGTGAAGGAAGCCGTATCCAAGGCATTCGGTTGTGGAATCGGACGGACGCTGTCATTCCGTGATATCGAGGTGGGGAGAAACGAACTGGGAAAGCCGATCTGCCGATTATCCCCGCAAGCATGGGAGAGGCTGAACCTTGATGCCGATACGACAGTTATTCACGTTACGATTACCCATGACGAGTCCATCGCCTCGGCATTCGTTGTCGTTGAACAGTCTGAGCGAAAGCTATAAAAGCTTCACCTTTTGACCATACTCAGAATAGAACATGTTAAGAGGCTGAGGATGGAGATGATGGTCATGAGGATGATGGCAGGAGATCGCGCGGGGAGAAGGCGGTTCACGAGCGGACAAAGGGCTCCGTTCGATGGCATATATGCGGACTGCTGGGGCGGACGGCTCCCGCTATTGCAAGGTGAGCGGCTGCCTCGCCATCGGATCATGGGCGATTCCAAGTGGATATACGAGGGACATCTTTCCCTTGGGCTGCCGGTCAGTTCCCGAGCGATTAGAGGCTGACAGCATATACAAAGGGCTGACATCAGGAGCAATCATACCTGAAATCAGCCCTTCCTTTATTTCTTCTCGGACAGCCAGCTTGCCAACTGCTTCACTTCATCCTCGGACAGCCTGGTATCGAATTTCGGCATGCCGCCTCCGCCGTCATTGATCTGCTCGGCGATTTGGTCGGCTGTCATCCGCGCTCCAACCTTTGTCAGGTCGGTGGACGGGCCCATTTTACCTTGTAGATCGGTGCCGTGGCAGGATAAGCAATTGGATTTGTATACCTCCATAACGGCTGCTGGCCCATCTAATTCCGGAGATGAGACCGCAGTGGGGGATTCGCCGCAGCCGGCTAATAAGAGGACAGTGCCGAGTGCTGCAACTGCATATAATAATGGTTGTCTCAGCTTGCGGCGAAGCGTGGCTGATAGCCCTTGGTTCATAACAATTACCTTCTCTCTTCGATGAGTTGTGTCGCCGGGGAAATTCTCGACACAATAATTATAAAATGTTCCATCTGGACAAAGCAACCGAACTTAACTCCCATATCCTTTTTGCTGGAATGTCCGTATAATAGAAAACAGGTATATCAAATGGAAAGATACTTACTAGATGATTGGGAGCTGCAATGAAACCTACATACAAGACGATCATCCAAAATTATTTTCAACGATTCCAAGCAGAGGTTGCAATGGCGGCTTTCTCAGTCAAAAAACCGGGGTTTACTGAAGAGGAGACTCCGGATTACTACCGGCTGTGGTTTATTCACGAGGGTGAAGGCTGGCTTCACTTTAACGGCCGCAGATATGAGGGAAAGCCAGGACATCTGTTCTTGCTTCCCCCGGGAGCAAATCAATCCTACGGCTCCATGGAGGAGCAGAGCTTAAGTTTGTACTGGTGCCATTTTCGATCGGCTATAGGCGACACACAGCTGTTTGAGCTGCTGCAGCTGCCTGTGCGCGTGGAGCCGCCGGAATCGGATTACGTGGAATCGCTTTTTGTGGCCATGATTGATGCGCTGCGTTCTGACGTGTTCACACGCAAGCTGAGAGTGCGGGCCGCATTGCTGAACATTATGGCGAGCTATCTGGAGCTGTGCGATCTGAGCGATGAGGCCTTCTCGGGCATTGAATCACTGGATAAGATTGATCGTGTGCTGGAGTACATTGATCTTCACTTGTCTGAGAATATCGGGGTGAATGAGCTGGCGAGACTGGCTTACTTGCACCCGAATTATTTCATCAGCGTGTTCAAGAACGTGGTCGGCTGCTCGCCGATCCAATATGTAAACTTACGGCGGCTTGAACTGGCCAAGCAGCTGCTTGAGAGCACGGATGAGAACGTCTCTGGCGTGGCCAAGCGGGTGGGCTTGCAGAATCACTATTTGTCCCGGCTGTTCAAGCAGCATACAGGACTGTCTCCAAGCCGCTACCGCCAAATTTACCGTGCTGTACCGGCAAGGGCGCAGCTGGAGATCGAAGGAAGTGAGTTGCATTCATGACGACCGAAGCTGCCAGTTACTTCAGCCGCGAGCTGCTGGACTGGTATAGAGGAAACAAGCGGGTTCTGCCGTGGCGGATGAACCGCGATCCGTATCGGATCTGGGTGTCTGAGGTAATGCTGCAGCAGACGAGGGTAGATACGGTCATTCCTTATTATGAACGATTTATGGACAAGTTCCCGACTGCAGCCGCGCTTGCGGAAGCGCCCGAGCCCGAGGTGCTCAAATGCTGGGAGGGACTCGGCTATTATTCCAGAGCGCGCAATCTGCAGGCAGGCGCGCGTGAAGTTGTTGAACGCCATGGCGGAATTGTGCCTGAAGACAAGGAGGCTGTGTCTGCTCTTAGAGGAGTCGGGCCCTATACCGCCGGAGCGATCATGAGTATTGCATTCAATAGGCCAGAGCCGGCCGTTGACGGGAATGTTATGCGCGTCCTGTCGCGGTTCTTTTGTCTGGAGGACGATATTGCCAAGCCAGCTACCAGGGTCAAAATCGAGAAGCTGGCCGCCTCGCTTATTCCTGAAGGCGCAGCCGGAGATTTCAACCAAGGGTTAATGGAGCTTGGCGCTCTGGTCTGTACGCCCAAATCTCCCGGCTGCTTAACCTGCCCGGTCATGATGCACTGTGAAGGCCGCATGGCAGGCAAGGAGCATGTGCTGCCGATCAAGACGAAGGCCAAGCCGCCACGTCCTGAGACGCGGCTTGCCGCATTGATTGTCGGCAGCGGACAGCATGCCGGCAAAGTGCTGGTGCGGCAGCGGCCGGCTACAGGCCTGCTGGCCTCCATGTGGGAGCTGCCGCATGTACTGGCGCCGCAAGCGGCAAGCGGCGATGACGGGTTGCCCGTCCGCGGACGCAAGCGTGGCAGAGGCTCGCAGCAGTCGGTGAACGGCAAGGAGCGGGGTGGCGATCCGGTCCAAATGGATCTGCTGTGCCGGTTATTGGCACAGGAGGAAAGGCTGTTGGTGCGTCCTGTGAGCTGGTGGGGCGAGGCCGAGCATATTTTCAGCCATATCGTCTGGGATGTTCAGGTGTATCGCGCTGAATTCGGGTTCATGCTGCGGGCGGATGAATCGCCTCTGGAGCATGCTGCAGCCGCGGGCGATGCTGTCTTGACCTGGCATGACACTCTGGCTGCGGAATCCCTTGTTTCTTATGCTGCCGATAACGCCGATAAGGAGCTTCCAGCGAACTATCGGTTTATCGGACCGGAGGAGATGCGCGAGCTTGCGTTTCCGAATGTGTTCTTACGGCTGCTGCGGGATTATTGGACGTTGACAGATTGAGAGACATTTAAAAGCCGAGAATAAGAGACAGATATAAGAGACAGATATAAGCATATTAAAATAGAAGGACTTAACAGGACACGAATCAGACTGATAGAGTGGAGGCTGCAAGATGAGTGAGATGCTGGATCGGCTGCTGCAGGAGAAGATCGTGGCGATTTTTCGCGGTATTGAGGATAAGGACGCTGATCGATCGGCTCAAGCGCTTATTGACGGCGGAATTACGATGATGGAGATCACACTGAACACAGAGGGCGCAACGGTTATGATTAACCGCTGGAGGGAGAAATTCGGCGGGCGGGCAGCAATCGGGGCTGGTACGGTACTTGATCTCGATATGGCGAAGGAAGCCGCTGCTGCTGGCGCCCAGTTTCTAATCTCGCCTAATCTGGATGAGTCTGTTGTGGCTTACGGCAGGGAGCGGGGAATTTCGGTATGGCCGGGCGTCACGACGCCAACGGAAATTGTGCGGGCATGGAAAGCCGGGGCAGATGCGGTCAAGCTGTTCCCGCTCGGCACATTAGGCTGGAAGTATCTGGCGGAGATTCGCGCGCCGCTTAACCATATTCCGATGATCGCGACAGGCGGAGTCAATCTCGATAATATCGCGGATTATTTTCAGGCAGGAGCATGTGCAGTTGGCATGGGCGGCAAACTTGTTGATCTGGAGTGGATACGTAACGGACAATTTCAACTGTTGACCGAGCGTGCGAGGAAGTTCTCGGATGCAGTCAAAAAGCTATAGAAGGAGAGTGGCTTCATGTACATAGGGTGGATTGCGGGCGCGACAGTAGTCGCGCTTCTTGTTTGGTTGATATGGAAAATCGGTGTAATCAGTCAAAATCCCAAGAAGCTGCCCAATCAGGCGCAGCCGGCTTCCCCATACACGGAATTGACATTCAAAAGTTCCGGATCGTCGTTGAAAGGCTGGCTGCTGAAGCCCGAACAGGACAACTCCTCCGGAAAAGAAATGAGGCAGGGTGATGCTGGCGCTGTCGGTGAACCAAAGGACAAGCAGGGAGGGCTGCTGCCGCTCGTGATTGTTGCGCATGGCTGGAACTCCAACCGTTCGCGTGTGCTGCGGTATACGAAGCCGCTGCTCGCAGAGGGATATGCTGTATTCGTCTATGACGCGCGATGCCATGGCGATAGCGATACGATCAAGACAGCATCGGCGTTAATGTTCCGGGATGATATCGAAGCTGCTGTCCAAGCGGTCTCGTCGGTTCCGGGGATAGACCCGGGCAGAATTGCTGTACTGGGCCATTCTCTGGGCGGATTCGGGACGCTGCTGGCACTGCCTCGAGGGCTGCCGGTCAGAGCGGTCATAACCGATTCTACACCGACCCGCCCTGCTACGATGCTGAAGGCAGAGTTCAAACGGCGCAAGCTGCCATATTTTCCGCTTGGCCTGTTTATTATGCCGATCTGGCTTTGGAGAGCCGGGATTTCATGGAGTGAGTATAAGACTGCACAAATTCCGCTTGCCCTGACAGCGAATGAAACGGGAAGACAGGTTCCGGTGCTGATGGTTCATTGCAAGGGGGATGATTTCATTCCGGCGGATGATCTACGGAGATTGACACTGGTTTGTAAGGTGAACACGTTGTTCGTTGATGGCAGCGGCCACAGCGTGTCCGATAAGGATCCGGAATTTTGGAGGAGAGTTATTCCCTTTCTGCGGGACAATCTCTAAATAAAACAAAGGAGCCTGCGGCAATATCCGCAGGCACAAGAGAGAATATATTATAAAGGGGGGTCATGTGTCTATTATATGGGTCTAATCTGAAAGGAACATGAAGGAAACATTACAGTTTCATTACAAAAACGACGATTTAGACGTTTTTTAGCATAAAAATTACCAATTCATCTTAAGGTTTGACCTTTTTTGTGTAAGATTTATGAAAAAGGCTCTTTAAGACTTACATATCTATTAGGTGCCCTCTGAACTCATCGCATATTACTTAACATTCCTCAAATAACCCAGCTGAGCCATGCGCCGGAAGCTACACGATGTGGAAGGTGTACAATCATCAGACTGCAGGAATTTCACCAGAAGGGCGTCTTGTAACCAAAATTCATGCACATTCGCAGGCTTCTTACTCCGTCAACTACTTCAAACCGCAATTGGAGAAGGTAAAAGGCAACGCTGGGGTTCTCCCGGGACGGTTATTGCCGATGCAAATTAAGGCAAGGCGGCGAAGAGAATAATGCTATCTGGAAGAGGAGCGGGTCCACTGTCCGATCAAAAGCGACTGTACGTGGCTTTCGCATGCCCATAACCTGCTCAGCAGGCGAGCATAAACCAAAAAGCGCGAGTGACTGAGGCGGAATCCCGTGTCACTCGCGCTTTTTTACTTAATGGGTAACTGCATGAAGTCAGTGTGCAACACTGCCAGTGGCAGCAGTAAAAAATAAATTGAACGAAAAATAACGCTATGATATAATCGTTAGCGTTAATGGCAAATTAAAAAATAAAGGTATCCATTTCTTCTTCCACTCTAATTGTATATCTGGATCTTTAATTTGTCAATGCTCTTTTTTATCCCAATTTAATGGAAAAAGGAGTGTGTTCAGGGAGAGATGAAAGCGAAGGATTGGCGGCAGGAACAGGAGCGGCTGGAATCGGTCAGGAACAAGCTGCAGGCGAGAATCGCCGAACTGGAGCCAGAGGTTGCCGGGCTGCGCGATCAGGCGGCGGACATCCGCAAGCGGTTCTGGGAAGATTTGTCGATCAACACGAGTACGACCGAAGAATTCGAAGACACCTTCTACTCGGTTCAACAGCAGTCCGCGATGCTGGCTGAACGAGAACGCAGCCACAAACGGCTGGTGCAGCAATGGAACGGGATGAAACGGCTGCTTCCGTCGCCTTATTTCGGGCGCGTTGATTTTCAGGAGGCTGGCTTGAGCGCAAGTGAGCAGGTCTATATCGGGGTATCCTCCTTCGTCGACAATGACGGACTGGATTTTCTAATCTATGACTGGCGTTCCCCCATCGCGAGCCTATATTACGACTATCCTCCAGGCGGAGCCTCTTATGTTACGCCGGCAGGTGAGATCGAAGGGATGATGACGCTCAAACGGCAGTTTCAGATTCAGAACGGACATATTAACACTATGTTCGACGCGAGCGAGACGATTGGAGACGAATTGCTGCAACAAGTGCTCAGCAAGGAAGCGGACTCGCAAATGAAGAGCATCGTGGCAACCATCCAGAAGGAGCAGAACGCCATTATCCGGAACGACAAAAGCCGGATGCTTATTGTTCAGGGGGCGGCTGGCAGCGGGAAAACTTCTGCGGCGTTGCAGCGTGTGGCGTATTTGCTTTACAGGCACCGACAGAGTATCAGAGCCGATCAGATTGTGCTTTTCTCGCCCAATCCGATGTTTGGCAGTTATATTTCCACCGTCCTTCCAGAACTCGGCGAAGAGAATATGCAGCAGACAACGTTTCAGGAATATCTTGATCATTCGCTCGGTTCCTCATTGCGGTCTGAGGACCCCTTCGATCAGATCGAATATATACTGACGGCCCAGGGGGAGCCAGGATATGAAGCTCGCCTTCAGGGAGTCGCGTACAAAACCTCCGAAGCTTTTCTGAAAGCTCTGCAGAACTACGGAAAGTGGCTGGGTCGGGAAGGTATGCGGTTCAAAGACATATCGTTTCGCAATCGCGTTTTGATTACTGCGGAGCGTATGTGCGCGAAAATGTACGATTTCGACAGTTCCCTGCCGTTGTTCAGTCGTGTCGTTCTTTTGCAGGAATGGCTGTTGGATGAAATGGCTTCGCTCGAACGCAAGGAACGGGAAGCATTATGGGTGCAGGAGGAGTTAAATTATCTCGACAACGAACAGTATGCCGAAGTTTTCGACATGCTGCACAAAGAGAGAGAACTGTTCGACCTTTCGGAGCAATATGCTGTCGTTCGCGAGCTAATGAATAACAAGCGCCGGGGAGATGAAGGCGATGTTGATTTTGCCCAGCGGGAGGAGGAAATGATCCTTCGGTCAATCGTGAAAAAACACTTTAAGCCGCTAAGGAAAAGCGTGAGGGAATTTTCGTTTGTCGATGTTAAAGGTATATATGGTCAATTATTCGGTGATGAATCCTCGTATCGGGAGAAAACAAATGAGAGCGCCATTCCCCCGCTGTGGCCCGAAATATGCAGACAAACCAAGGAAATGCTGAGCCGGAACGAATTGTTCCACGAGGATGCGACCCCTTATTTGTTTGTAAAAGAACTGGTCGAAGGCGTTCGTACGAACACGGAGATCCGGCATGTCTTCGTCGATGAAGGCCAGGATTATTCGGCGTTTCAATATGAATATTTTAAAAAGTTGTTTCCTCGTGCCCGGATGACGGTGCTCGGCGATTTTGGGCAAGCGATCTTCATTCAGGCGACAAATCTGGAGGCATCCGATTCGCCGCTGATTCGCCTCTTCGGCCAAGCCGATACAAGCCTTGTCCGCCTTGTACGGAGTTATCGTTCGACCAGGGAGATAGTTGAATTTACGAAATCGATGCTGCCAGGCGGGGAAGAAATTACACCCTTTGAAAGGGGAGGCCAAAAGCCCCTTCTGACGAGACTGAACGACGAGAAGAAGCGTGATGCGCAAATAATGGAAGACATCGCTTCGCTCAGAGCGGAGGGCTTTGCTTCCATCGCCGTCATTACGAAGACAGCAGCCGAAAGCCGGAAGGTCCAAGAATCGCTGCGGATTCATGGAGGCGAGGCGCTGCAGCTCATTACGAAGGAGACGCGGGAATTTGAGAAGGGAGTGATGGTCATTCCCGTGTATCTTGCCAAGGGTGTCGAGTTCGATGGTGTCCTGGTCTATGATGCTTCGCCTGAAGCATACGGCAAGGATAGCGAACGCAAGCTTCTTTATACGGCGTGTACACGGGCCATGCACCGGCTTCATCTTTATACGACGGGCGGTTGGTCGCCGTTCGTGCAGGCATTGCCTGCGGATTTGTATGAGCAAGCAGCATTTTGACGGATCGGGGGATGTTGGCCTTGATTAGCTGCTGCTTGTGATTCAGCAGTTGTACGGCGCTGTCTTGCAGCCCGTCATTTAAGGCCGATTGCAAGCAAGAATACCACGACGACCCCTATTTTCCGCATGTCGGAGTCTCTCGAAGAACAGATCCGTTGTCCTCGACCATTATTTTCATCTATACAGGGCTCATAGAGCAGAAAGCAGGTACCTATGTCAACTTCTAAGCAAACTAAACCGATGGCAGCCGGTGGGGACGAGTTCTCGCTGAAAGCCATTCTTCCGCCGCTCTTAGCGATTATTGTCGGCATGATCATGGTTATTCTGGACAGCACGGTCGTCAATAATGCCATTCCGAAGCTTGTTGAATACTTCAACACTGATCTGAAGACGATCCAATGGACCGTTACCGGCTATACGCTGGCTTTATCCGCCGTTATCCCGCTTGCTGGCTGGATGACCGATAAATTCGGCTCCAAGCAAATTTTCATGATTACGATCACTCTGTTTACGCTTGGATCCGTGCTGTGCGGCATCGCACAAACGCCGGAACAGCTGATCATTTATCGCATCATTCAAGGCTTGGGCGGCGGCATGGTGGCCCCGATCGGGATGGCCATGGTGTTCAAGCTCGCGCCTCCAGAGCGCCGCGGATCCATCATGGGCGTACTCGGCATCCCAATGCTGATGGCGCCGGCGTTCGGTCCGGTGCTATCCGGATGGCTGGTGGATTCTGTCAGCTGGCACTGGATTTTCATCATCAATTTGCCGATCGGCATTATCGCCCTCATTCTCGGGTATAAGTATTTGCCGAAATCCGACCGCCATGCGGCGCCGCATCTGGACATCATCGGGATGTGTCTCGCGCCGATCGCTTTCTCCATGCTGGCGTACGGGGTAAGCGAAGGCGGTACCAACTGGTCCTCCGCTTCGACGATCATGGGCTTGACCGTTGGCGGTATTGCGCTCATTCTCTTCATCTTCGTGGAGTTGAAACAGAAGCAGCCGCTGCTGGAGCTGAAAGTGTTCAGGTCATCTGACTTTACACGCAGCATCATCTTGACGTGGATCGTACAGCTTGGCCTGTTCGGCGCGATGCTGATCGTGCCGTTGTATCTGCAAGGCGTCATGGGCTATACCGCGCTTGAAACGGGGTGGATTTTGATGCCGCAGGCGATATGCGCGGGAATCGGCATGCCGATCAGCGGCAGGCTGTTCGACAAGATCGGAGCGCGTCCGCTCGCCTTCGGCGGTCTTACCCTTGTATCTATTTCCCTGTTCATCTTGTCAGGCATATCGGTGGATACTTCGCTATGGATAATCATCCTGTGCATCTGCATCATGGGTCTCGGCATGGGCTTCTCCATGATGCCGCTTAACACGCATGTCCTGAACTCTGCGCCTCGCCGTCTGGTGAGCCGCGTCACACCGCTGACGACAGCAGCTCAGCAAGTCGTCGTCTCGTTCGCGGTCGCGGGCCTGACGGGTTATCTGACGTCGCAAATCACATCTCACACCGCAAGCGCGGGAGTGGGCGCGAATCCGCTGAACGCCATTGTCGCGGGTTACGGCGACACGTTCTTCCTGTCCGCGTGCATCGCGACAGCGGGTGTCGCACTGTCGCTCCTTCTGCGGAAGCCGAAGCAGCGGGAAGAAGACGGAACCGCCGGCGGGGACAACCCGGATCCGGCGGTGATGATGGGCCACTAACCCGCGAATTGGCTTCGATTCGCTCTTGTGCAGATGGGGCTCCCCCGATCTAATGAAGAAGCCCCCACACTGGCCAGAGCAGAGTGGGGGCTTCATTTTTCTTAGGATGCTTGTATGAATGACGAATAATGCCTGCGCAAATGCAGTTTTTTTCCTTGTTTCGGCCTGCCTAGAGTGAAATGCCTGCCACAGTGCAGGCATTTACGCCGTAATCGCGTCTAGTCGGCTCATTCTGCCTAGTATGCCTGCTCCAACGCAGGCATTTCATTTCATACTGGTGCTTTTAACCGAAATTCATGCACTTTCGCAGGATTCCTACTTTACTTTATACCGTACTGACTACACCGCACCACACGACCGCACCACACGACCGCACCACACGACCGCACCACACGACCGCACCACACGACCGCACCACACGACCGCACCACACGACCGCACCACACTACCACACCACACGACCGCACCATACTACATCGCACTACACCGCACCACTCGCCGCACGTACTACACTAATCTACTCTGCACTGCTCAGCAGCGGCCGACCACCGTCAATGCTCTGCTACAGCGGACGAGCACTATCCTCAAGTGCTGCGCCAAGCTGGGAGATGAACACAGGGCGATAGCGATCAATGAAGTCAGGATAGTCCCATTTTTTGTTGATCATGTTAGTTTATGCAGCGTGTCATTATAAGTCATGCGACTTCCCCTCGGAGATGCAAGGTTTTTAATGTTCCAAATGTGGTAAGAATATGAAATACACTTTATTACATTGGTAAGATTAGGTATAATGAAATCAATACTGTGAACGGGAGACGAGTTATGATCGCTGTGAGCGGGCTATGGACCAAAGTAGGGTTGCTGCTTGTTATTATGTCTTGTGGGTTAGGCGCAGACTTCCGATATTCCCCTCAGGGTCCAAACGAGCATTCAACATTGGAAGCGCTTAAATGGGACTTGGTCGGTCAGCTTCTTGCCCAGAAGCCGGAGATTGAAGCTATTTTCACCGGTGATGAGGATACGCTGACGGGGGGCTTCGATGCACTGATGCGCGAGGTGTTCTCCGCTGAGGATTATACGGCCTACATCGTGGATTCCTATCTGTACACCGTTCGTACTTGGGGGCCAGATGCGCGCATCAAGCTATCTGTCCGCTATCGTGAAACGGCGGAGCAGACGAAGCGGGTCGCGGAATGGGTGAACGGAATTCTTCCGACGATTATCACTCCCGAGATGAGCGAGAGGGAGAAGGTAAAAGCGATTCATAATTGGATCGTGTACAACGTTGCTTATGACAGCTCGTTGCAGCGTTATACCGCATATGAAGCAATGACGACAGGATTAGCCGTCTGTCAGGGCTATTCGCTGCTTGCCCACCGCATGCTGCAGGCTGCGGGCTTCGAAGCGCTTATTATCGAAGGCAAGGTTGTGACAGGCAATCATGTATGGAACATGGTGCAGATGGATGGCAAGTGGCATCATCTTGATGTCACCTGGGACGATCCGCTCCCGGATCGTCCTGGTGCAGTAAGCTATAATTATTTTTTGAAGTCGGACAAGCAGATGAGAGAGGATCATTCATGGATTAAGCCTTATCCGGCGGCTGATTGACACTGCTGCCGCTTATTCCTCCTTGCGCCGGAGCGCTGTCATCTGCTGCCATACGGAGCCGGCAGCTTCTTCGCCGCGCTGTATCCGCTCAAGCGCCATCCGGGCTTGCAGGCTGACCTCGAATTCCGTATCATTGGCGGCTATTTGCAGCGCCTCCAATGCGGACTCGTCGCCAGCCTCGTAGAGAAAGCGGGCAGCGCGCCAGCGTACAAGCTTGTTGCGGTCGCCAAGCGCTCCGACCATCGGGCCGACTGCAGCGGGATCGCCAAGGTCGGACAGGGTATCTCCTGCGGTGCGGCGGACGGAAGCGGAGGAGTCCTGCAGCGCCGTGAACAGATGCGGCAGCGCCTCAGGTATGCGAAGCTCGCCAAGGTAGACGACGGCCAGTCTCCGTATGGAGACATTGCCGTCGTCTACAGCCGCAGCAAGCAGCGGGAGCATGTCCGGCTGAGGCTGTGTGCGCGACAACGCTTCGTAGCGCACACTCCAGTCGGGTGATTGCAGCCGCTGGGCAAGCTCTTCTGTTGTAAGCGGCGCCGGACGCACTGGCAGAGCGGCTTCACCATCAGCAGCGAAGCCGCCTTGCGCCAGTGCTGCTGCGACCAATTGCTGAAGCCGCTCGTCCGTGTAGGCGGCTTCCAGCTCCTTCACCAGCTCGGCGGCAATCTCGTCGGGATCGCCATACCGGATGCCGAGCTCCTCCAGCTTGCGCTCGCGGATCATGGATGCCGCTGCGGCTGCTGTTACGGCATCCGTGAAAGCGGCGGGCATCCCTGCCCGGACTTCACGGTCCGCCGTACGCACGCGAACCTGTATCGGGATACCCCGGTACAGCTGCACAAAAGCATGCGCCTCCCCATAGCTGTCATGCGCAGCATGAGCTGAAGCTCCGCCGTCATTCTCCTCACCACTTTGCAGAATGCCTCTGGCATCAGCCAATATACGCTCCCAATCCGCGCCTGGCTTACGGTCAAGCGCTATGAAATCCGCAGTGCGGAACAATCCGCGCACGCCGTTAATGGCGAGTAAGCTGCGAAGCGGCTCAGGAGCCTGGTCCGCCATGTCTGGCGTATAGCTTGCACGCTGTCCGTGGGGCAGCTTCTCATCCACGTTCAACTTCATCGTATTTGGGCTTGGTGTCGGTTCAATAAGCAATAATCGCATAATAGACATTCCCTCCGAGCTTCTTTCCGTCATTGTACTACTAGTGTACAGAAAAATTGCCCTTGATGCGAATCCATCAGGCCTCCCTATGCCTCTTCCCTGCTGCATCGGCCATTGCCCTGGTATGCTCCGGCAATACATGAAATTCTCCCTGCGATAGTTCCGAATGCGGCTCAAGCGAGCGTATGACTGTGACAGGTCAAGCTTGCATACTGCTTTCTGACCGTTAATCGGCAATAGGATGTCCTCATTCACTATCATGCGGTTTGCTAATTGTCAGATTAGTCTGGTATCGTAAATGTTAAGACAACAACATAGAGAACGATGCTGCGCAAGAGATAAGAGGAGGACGATTCGCTGTTATGCGTTATGAGAATTTGAACACTGCTGCTACGGTGAGCTCTTTTAAAGATTTGAGAAAATGGCGCCAGGAGCGCTCGCGCAAGATGAAAACAAAGGATTTCTCTTACACGGTGCCCTGTGCAGCGCCTGATATTGCCTATTTGCATCAAAATGCAGAGCAGCCGTCCCTGACATGGATCGGCCATTCCACCTTTCTTATTCAGATGTCCGGCCTCAATATCGTTACTGATCCGGTCTGGGCGAATCAACTCGCCATGCAGAAGCGGCTGACACCTCCGGGAATAGCGATAGCGGATATGCCGCCCATCGATGTTGTTCTGATTTCCCATTCTCATTATGACCATCT
This sequence comes from Paenibacillus oenotherae, assembly GCF_019443105.1. Lineage (GTDB taxonomy): Bacteria > Bacillota > Bacilli > Paenibacillales > Paenibacillaceae > Paenibacillus_Z > Paenibacillus_Z oenotherae. Next base: position 9,398 of record NZ_JAHZIJ010000017.1, on the reverse strand, counting down.
GCATATCGGGTCGCTGAAACGGTTAACGAGCAGCAAAACCTTGATTGTACCGGTAGGACTGGCCTCCAAAATGCATCGGAAGGGCTTCTCTTCCGTTATTGAGCTGAACTGGTGGGAATCGGCCACAATCGGCGGGGTTAAATTCACCTTCGTGCCATCGCAGCATTGGACAAGAAGGACGCTGACAGACACGAACAGCTCGCATTGGGGAGGTTACGTAATCGAACCGGCCGAGAGAGCGGAGGCAAATATTGCGAGCCCATCCTCTTTGGAGAATACAGGCTATAATTCGCGCCCGTTCGTAAACGCTTCTCCAACCCTTTATTTTGCGGGCGACAGCGGGTATTTTGACGGGTTCAAAACGATCGGCGGACACTTCGACATCGATGTCGCGCTAATGCCGATAGGCGCCTATGATCCGGAATGGTTCATGGGGACGCAGCATGTGACGCCTGAGGAAGCGCTGCAAGCCTTCATGGATATTGGAGCCCAATATTTTGTGCCTATGCATTATGGCTCCTTCCGGCTGGCGGATGATACGCCCCGCGAAGCGCTTGACCGGCTCCATGCGGATCAGGCGAGGCTTGCTCTGGATGAGTCGCGCGTGGTCGTCCTCCCGCACGGAGAGACATGGCGGTTGAATGGCGGGCAGAGCGTGCCCTCGACTGGACCAATGCCAAAATCGGAATGATAAAACACTATTATCCCCCTGTTACGGGGGATTCATTTTGTATATACTGCACATTAGCATAGTAAATCATTTATTGAACAACAGCAGAACAGGCAGCCTAAGGGAGGACATGAACACAACATGAGTGGGTCAATTAGACTTGGTATTATAGGTGCCGGAGCGATCGGCAATTTGCATTTGGAAGTATTCAAGGGGATAGAAGGCGTTACGGTAGCGGCGATCACCGACTCGTTCCTGCCGCTTGCGGAGCAACGGGCTCAGGAGCATGGCGTCGGAATCGTTCATCAAAGTCCGGAGGCGCTGCTGCAGGATGAAGCAATTGATGCCGTTGTTATTGCAGTACCGAATAAATTTCATGCGTCACTCGCGATAGAGGCGCTTCGCCATGGCAAGCATGTGCTGCTGGAGAAGCCGATGTCCATCAATTCCGACTCGGCCCGCGAAATCGTGGAAGCCAAGGAGCAATCCGGCAAAATTCTGATGATGGCGCATCAGATGCGCTGGACCGGACTGTCACGGGCGCTCAAGCAGGAGATTGATAACGGGAAGCTGGGACGCATCTATAATGCCAAGACCGGCTGGATGCGCCGTAAGGGGATTCCAGGCTGGGGCTCCTGGTTTACCCGAATGGATGAATCGGGCGGAGGCCCGCTTATTGATATCGGCGTTCATATGCTGGATCTAACCCTCTATATGATGGGCAACCCCAAGCCGATATCGGTGTATGGCTCTACTTATGCCGAGTTCGGGCCGAACCGCCAAGGCGTTGGCGACTGGGGGACGCCGAACTGGGACGGCTATTATGATGTTGAGGATCTCGCCACAGCGCTGATTAAATTCGATAACGGCGCGACGTTGTCGCTTGACGTCAGCTGGGCAGCGCATACGGCAGCGATTAGCGAGGAGCCGTTCCTGCACCTGATGGGAACAGAGGCTGGCGCTTCGCTTATTGGAAGCACGGGAAAAATGGTCAGCCATGCGAACAATATTATCGTCGAATCATCGATCACACCGCTGGACGGAGAGGATTCAAGGCTGCTGTTGAACAAGCATTTCGTCACTTGCATTCAAGAAGGCATCGAGCCCATCACGCCCGCATTGTCGGGTTATACGAACAACCGGATTCTCGATGCGATCTATGAATCGTCCAGAACAGGCAATGAAGTGAAGCTGACATGGGAATAATCCGCTCTTCTGTGCTATAATGGTGTGATGAACGAGATTTCTGAGTGAAGGACGGGATTACGCACAATGATTAGTACGAGCGGCATTACGCTCCGTTATGGGAAGCGGGCGCTTTTTGAAGATGTGAATATTAAATTTACACCGGGCAACTGTTACGGCCTTATCGGCGCGAACGGCGCGGGAAAATCGACTTTCCTGAAGATTCTGTCAGGCGAAGTGGAGCAATCGCAGGGAGAAGTGCATATTACACCGGGCGAGCGGCTTGCCGTTCTCAAGCAGAATCATTATGAGTATGATGAGTTCAAGGTGCTTGAAACGGTCATTATGGGCCATAAGAAGCTCTACGATGTTATGAGAGAGAAGGACGCGATCTACGCGAAGGCGGAGTTTACCGATGAAGACGGTATGCGTGCCGGTGAGCTGGAAGCTGAATTTGCTGATATGAACGGCTGGGAAGCGGAATCCGAGGCGGCAGGCATGCTGAACGGCCTTGGCATCCCGCCGGAGCTGCATGACAAGCTGATGTCTGAGCTCAGCGGTAATGAGAAAGTCCGTGTTCTCCTTGCGCAAGCGTTGTTCGGATCGCCGAACATCCTGCTGCTCGATGAGCCTACCAACCATCTGGACATGGAGTCCATTCACTGGCTGGAGAACTTCCTTGGCAATTATGAAGGCACTGTTATCGTCGTATCCCATGACCGGCACTTCTTGAACCAGGTTTGTACGCATATTGCGGACATCGACTTCGGCAAGATCCAGATGTATGTGGGCAACTATGACTTCTGGTACGAATCCAGCCAACTGGCGTTAACGCTGATGCGGGATGCGAACAAGAAGAAGGAAGACAAGATCAAGGAGCTGCAGGCGTTTATTCAACGGTTCAGCGCCAACAAATCCAAATCCAAGCAGGCTACTTCACGGAAGAAGCTGCTTGACAAGATCTCGCTGGACGATATTCGTCCGTCGAATCGCAAATATCCATTCATTAACTTCAAGCCGGAGCGCGAAGCGGGCAAGCAGCTGCTCCTTGTTGACGGCCTGACCAAGTCCATTGACGGCGTCAAGCAGATCGACAATCTTACGCTCGCGATTAATAAAGGCGACAAGATTGCATTAGTAGGACCGAATACGCTGCCTAAGACGGTGCTGTTCCAGCTGCTTACTGGCGAGCTGGAGGCGGACGCAGGCACGTACCAATGGGGCATAACGACGACCCAGGCGTATTTCCCTAAGGACAATGCTGCTTACTTCGATGGTATCGAGATGAATCTGGTTGACTGGCTGCGCCAGTATTCCAAGGATCAGGACGAGAGCTTTATTCGCGGATTCCTCGGACGGATGCTCTTCTCTGGTGACGAAGCTCTGAAGAAAGCGAGTGTTCTCTCCGGTGGAGAGAAGGTGCGCTGCATGCTGTCCAAGATGATGCTTGCCGGAGCGAACGTCCTGCTTATGGACGAACCGACGAACCATCTGGATCTCGAATCGATCACAGCGCTTAATAATGGTCTTATTGACTTTGACGGTACGCTTATCTTCACCTCGCATGACCATCAGTTCGTGCAGACGATAGCGAATCGGATCATCGAGATTACACCGACCGGTATTATCGACCGTATTATGACTTATGATGAATACCTTGAGAGCGATGAGGTAAAGGCACTGCGCGAGCGTATGTATCCAGCGGAATAACAGCGATTCGTGTCATGCCGGCTGCCTGATGCAGCCATACATGAGAGCCAGAACGACAGAGGGAGCCATCATGGCTCCCTCTGTCGTTCTATCCACGGCGGGATCGAAGAATAGCAGCGCTCCAATGAATTGGAGAAAAGAAGTTGTTTTAGCGCCGCGGGCCCTTGTCATATACTGTGGTAAAGCGGTCCCATGAAAAGACCCATCCGAATGTGGTAAACTAGTAGATGACTTGATAGTATGAACAGATTGGATGACGGAGGAGTCGATCTCATGTCTTTTTTCGATAAAGTGAAGCAAGGTGCATCTGATGCAGCGAAGAAAGCGCAGCAAACAGTAGAAATTACGCGGCTGAAGTCGCAAATCTCCGGCAAGGAGAAAGAAATGGAGAAGCTGTATCTCATTATGGGCGAAGCTATCTACCGCGCTCATGAGAGCGGTGATATAACAGCAGCAGATATGGAGATTGCCTCCTTCTGCGAGCAGTTGGATGCGATGAAGCTGGAGATTCAGCTGCTGGATGAGCGGATCAGAAATATCCGGTTTGAGAAAAGCTGCACTTGCGGCAAGGTCGTACCGCTGGATGCAAGATTCTGTCCTGATTGCGGCACGGAGCTCGTAGAGGAGCACAGGCCGGAGACGACATTCGGCGAAATTCGTGTCATCTGCAGCGACTGCCAGACAGAGAATGCGCTCAATGCCAAGGTCTGTGTCGCTTGCGGCAAAGGATTGTCCTCGGATTCAGCGGAAGAGACCTATTAATAGTTGTTGGTAAAAGGCAGTCACTACAGCGCGCTGAGGCGCCAGTAGAGGCTGCCTTTTTGCTATGCGGGGAGGTTATGTTCTGCTCAGTATGTTTCAACTGCCCCGGTAAAGGTTAAGCTATTAGCTGCTAACCGGATGGGCAAGGGACTGCGGATTGGCCGGGCGAATGTTTTGAGCGGGGACAAACAAGTTGCGCAGCCCCACAAAAGTGACCCCATCGCCAACACTGTTTCTCTAGACCCACACGATTGTCTTCAAGTATGATACGTAGGTGGCAGCAGCATCCATTCGGGATCAAAGCCGAATTTACATAAGTGAGGTGTTCCACCTGATGGACCAATATCAAGAGATTAAGCAGGGTGAAAAGGGAGCTATCATAAGCATCGGCGCCTATATTGTACTGTCAGGCCTGAAGCTTGCTGCAGGATATGGCTTTGCTTCAGCAGCGCTTGTAGCCGACGGCTTTAACAATTTGACGGATATCATTGCTTCAACGGCGGTATTGATCGGATTGCGGATTTCGCAGAAGCCGCCGGACAATGATCATCCGTATGGACATTTTCGCGCGGAAACGATCGCAGCGCTTATCGCCTCTTTTATTATGGCGACGGTTGGCATTCAAGTGCTTATCAGTGCAGGCAAATCATTGTTCGAGGATCATAGCACAGCGCCGAATCTCATTACCGCTTGGGTGGCGTTAGGGGCGGCCGCCTGTATGGCGGGGGTGTATGTATACAACCGCAAGTTGGCGAAGCGGATCAATAATCAAGCTTTAATGGCAGCGGCGAAGGATAATTTGTCCGATGCGTTGGTCAGTATCGGCGCTGCCGTCGGCATTATCGGCTCACAGCTGGGGCTGCCCTGGCTTGACCCTGTTGCAGCGCTCGCAGTCGGCCTTATTATATGCAAGACAGCGTGGGATATTTTCTACAGCTCCACACATGCCCTTACGGACGGCTTCAATGAAAATGAGCTAAACACGCTTCGCGGGACCATTGAACGTACCCGTGGCGTGCGCTCCATCAAGGATATTAAAGCAAGGGTGCATGGCAGCAATGTGCTGATCGACGTTGTTGTTGGGGTTGACCCCGAGTTATCGCTTGTGGAGAGCCACCGGATCAGCGATGAGATCGAGCGGCGGATGGAGCGCAAGCACAATATTATGAGTGTTCATGTTCATGTGGAGCCGCTAAGCTTCGAGGAGACAGAGGCCCGGCTGGCAGAGAGCACGCGTCCGAATTAACGGTTTCATTAATTCCCCTTCAATCAGGCACTCCAAATACCGCCATGGCAGTATGGAGGTTCGAGTGCTTGGATTGGAGGGGATCTTTTTACGCCCAGCTTGATTAGTCAGATGTTGTTATTGCTTGATCCTGACGGTCAGAAGCGTTCAATAGAACGACACCGCCGATGATAAGGACGATACCGGCCAGTGCTGCGGCACTGAAGGGTTCGCCCCATGCGAGTATGCCAATCACTGCGGTTAATGCTGTTCCTACCCCTGACCATATGGCATAGGCTAAACTTAAGGGGACTGTTCTAAGACTTACGGATAGAAAATAAAATGCTAGCCCAAAGCCGCAAATTACGCCAATGGAAGGGAATAAAATTGTAAATCCTTCTGAGAATTTCAGCATGGTTGTACCGAATATCTCGGTAATAATGGCTGTGCCTAATGCGAAATAGCCTTTCATAATAGAACCTCCGATTCCAGGCAAGTTAATGGGAGCCGCTGGCGGCAAGCCTCATAATAATAACGCCGCCAATGATCAGAACCAGGCCGAGACCTTTCTTGAGATTGAAACTTTCCTTGTAGACGATGACGCCAATCAGTGCCGTCAAAGCTGTGCCTGCCCCTGACCATATCGCGTAAGCCGTACCAAGCGGAATTGTGCGAAGTGAAAGGGATAGACAATAGAAAGCGGCCCCCATGCCGACCACTACCCCTAGAGAAGGGAGCAGCTTCTTAAATCCGTTGGATACTTTCAGCATCGAGCTGCCGAGTACTTCGCAAATGATGGCTGTTGCCAGTAATACAAATGGATTCAAGCTGGCGTGCCTCCTATCTGGTCATTGTTATCAATTGCATCATGACTTTGCTGCGTATTTCATCATCCAACTTGCCAACTCCGAATATTTCTGTGAACCACAGGCCGTCAGCAGCCAATCTGGCAATCGTAGAGCTTACCGGATCAATGCCGTCATTCTCCATGTTTTGTTGCCAAACTGCATATTGGTTTTGTAGATTGACGAGCAGATCCGGATTGGTAAAAAGAGCAGCAGAGAGCGCAGAGCTAATCCCATTGCCACTGTTCAGATCATCGAAAGTTGTTTCGATATAGGCCTGGATCCACTTTCCAGAATCTGCGGCATTAGTGGTCGCTTTATGGTTAACCTCATCAATAAAATCGTTCGTTAGCTCCTCCACCATGCCCTTTATTAATGCTTCCTTATTCGGAAAGTGGTGAAGCAGTCCGCCCTTGCTGACTCCGGCTTCCTTGGCAACGGCTTCAAGTGTAAGCTTCTCGACCCCGTGGTTTTTAACAATAGATGCCGCTGCCGTTAAGATATGACTACGTTTAGAATTACGATTCACATTACTCACCTCTATATAAACTATACCGTCTGGACGGTCTTTTTGTCAAATTGCTAATGAAGTATTACCGGTTAGTACAGGATTTTATCTATTCTCGCGAAAAAAAATTAATTTGCGGTCCGTATATTGATTGACGGAATTGAATATAAGGTTAATAAGGATATATGATGTTATTGCCCGCTAATAAGGGAGGGATTGTTAATGCTCGTGCCAGTAGAATCCAAGCAGATCGCCTTTTGCTCGTATGATGAGAAGGAAGAAAGACTTCATTTGTATTATCATACTGGTGAGGTGGCTACATTCTCCGCAATCGACAGATCGGAATTTCAGACCATTCTGGATTCCAGCAATCGTTATGATACGCTGATGAAGGTTGCCAGCAAGTACGAGACTCCGGCTGTGGTGGACAGCGCTGTTCCCGAAGCGGGTATTTCGACGTGGCAAAATTATTAGTGCGGATGGACTGGTTGAGGATAAATCTGGATATAAAATGACCGATTCAGGCAATTGGTTTTATTTACCGATTGATCATAAGTATAAGCTCATCTAGTTCGATAGACTTATAGCTAGGACTGGTTATGAAGGTAATGAAAAGGGCTTCAAAGCAATATGTACCAAGGATTATAAAGGAAGGCGCCGAGAGGCGTCTTTTTTGTTTTTTGGAATGTAAGCCTTATCAATGGTTCCTATTGCCTATTCTTCGATAGAGCAAATGAGACAAGCGGACGATAGGTGACAGGATGTGTCATACGTACAATAAGTTTATGCACCTTACGTCTCATATGGATCAGGAAGGGAGCGATGCATAAAGCGTGATTCTAATGATCATGGAATAAGGACAGCCCTCTGTTGCCGACATCTGCAGAATCGACCATCACAATTGAAAATGGAGGAAATTCATCATGAAGAAAGTTATGGCATCATTGTTGACGCTCATCCTTGCGGCCGTGCTTATCATTCCAGCATCATCAGCTGCCGCCAATGGCGCCCTCGTCGGAGAGGTGCAAGCCAGCGTAAGCTTTCGTGACCGGCCTTCTACCGCATCAACGGTAATCAAATATTTGAAGAAGGGCAGTCAGGTTGCCATACTGGAAGAGGTCAACAGCTACTGGTACAAAGTACAAGATAACAGCGGGCAGATTGGTTATGTATCATCGTCCAATAAATATATTGAAATTGTTAAAAATTCCGCTGGCAGCGGGAATACAGGCAGCACAGGGACTACGGGGAATGCCGTTATTGTAGCTTCTGTCTCCTTCCGCACATCCCCGTCTACAGAGGCTTCAAGAATTCGATATCTCAGCAAAGGCGAGAGTGTTACGATCACAGGACAGCCGAACAGCTACTGGTATGAGGTGAAGGACTCGCGTGGTGTGAAAGGCTATGTGAGCTCACGCGCTGAGTACATACAGATCAGCGGCGGCGTGACGAATCCTGGCGGCGGCCAGCAGGGGCAGTCGGCACAGGTAGAGAAGGTTATTACCGCAGGCATGAGCTTTCTGGGCACGCCTTACGAATTCGGCTCGGACCGGAATACGACAGCGACATTCGATTGCTCTGACTTCGTCCGGACAGCTTTCATGGCCGGTATTGGGGTGACATTGCCTTCGGATTCCCGCCAGCAAGGCAGTTATGTGAAGGGCAAAGGAGCTGTGAAGACCAACTGGAGCGAGCTGAAACGCGGCGATCTGATGTTCTTCATGTCGTATAAGGGCGCCAAGGCATCCTCATATGCCGGTATCAACAAATCAACTGCAACGATCACACATGTCGGCATTTACTTGGGTGACGGACGCATTCTGCATACGTACTCCAAGGAGTCCGGCGGCGTGCGCGTCAACGATATTGCTGGCACACATTGGGAGCATCGCTTCCTGTTCGGTGGAAGTGCGCTTTAAGCTGCCGTCCATGTTCATCAAAGAGGGGCTGTCCGAATAGTCCAATATCCAATGAGCCAGTCCCACATGATGTGAAAAGAAAAGATGCCTCCAAAACCACTGAAAAAGCTGAAAAAGTGGGGCTGGGAGCATCTTTTTCATTGTAAAAGGAGGACTTGCCTAATTGAGCAGGTTCCTGTATCTCGCGCCTTCGTGTATAGTTGCTTAACCCTTCTCCGAGTGTGGTTTGAAGGCAGCGTGACGGAGTAAGAAGCCTGCAAATGTGCATGAATTTCGGTTGCAAGACGCCTTAATAGTAAGATTCCTGCAATCGTGCATGAATTTGAGCAAAAATTGGCCGTTAATGATGACGTACAATAGTTTGTGTACCAATATTTGGCCCCTTAACAGGGAACAAAAAAGTAGAGTATCCTCGGGGTTACCACGCACCAAGAAGGGACTCTACTCCATGACTATAATAGCAGAAAACCAGCTCACAAACCTATTTGAAAATCTTGTCACTCAGTTTGTAAAAGAAAACCTGGAATCCATTATGAAGGCGGAGATCAAACACTTCATGGAGGATGAAACGAAC
>NZ_JAHZIJ010000016.1 GCF_019443105.1 Paenibacillus oenotherae | reverse complement strand
AGCCATTGCGCCCAGGCAGGGACAGATCCGCTTCCTGCAGCGATAAGCTGCCGCTTACGGGCGAGATGCTCTCCGCCCCTTTGTTGATTCGGAAGGGGGATTGCATGTTTTTGAGATTCAGATTGTTGATGGCAGACAGAATGCTCGGTGAAGGAGTGGGGTCGGACATAGCCGCCGTCATCATGCGAGCGCTTCTGCCATAGACGGAATCTGTTACCGTGCTTCGATATACCCCGTCCACAACCTGCGGAAGCTCGTTCAGCACAATGCCATCCCCGCTTTTTGGCGGAAGTTGCTGATCGATTAGGATCCGGTCATCTATCTCTTGCAGCGGCTCATTTTCAAAGGGGACGACTGGATAGGCCTTTGTCTTCTCTACGCCCGGCTGCACGGGATTCGATCGCGCACTGGCGATGTTCACGCTCGACAACACTAGCGAGAGGATCAGAATCAGACTCAATAATTTTCTCATTTATGATTCTCCTTGTATGGTTGTTTAAATCTACCAAAAAAAGATGTTCTGATCACGGTGCTATTTTAGCTCAGTTTGAATACTCGTCCTTTTGATTACATTGCCGTTCTGATCGTACACATAAGCAGTCCCCATGCTGTAGAAACCCCATTGGTAGGTAATAGACACCAAGCGTCCCAAAGCATCGTATTTGTAAGTGTAGTTACTATTGGTTGGAGTGTCCTTTGAAGGGGTGACTGCCCATTTGTAAGGCCCTCCATCGTTATTGGTATTGTTAACAATTTTGATGAAGTAACTGCTCCCTGCTTGAGTATTAAAATCAATCTCGACACTTGCACCTGGACTTATCGTTGTAGATAATGGAGTGATTTCCTGCATACTTGAGTTAAATATTTGCAGATTAATACTTGTGTAATTATATACGGCATTAAGATTTTTTAAAGACAAGTGGTTTCCCCCAGTAGCTAGGGCAGTAAATTTGAAAAAATCCACTTTATCTTGTGTCGACATAAACCCACCATAGTAGATCTTATTCATCTCACTCATTTGGACACCTGCTGCAGTATCAGGAGCATCCACTTGATCTACAATCACATCTTCCCTATAAGCCTCGTTACTCCAATGTGTTCCATCAAATGCAGTAACTTTAAACGTCCATGCTCCTGGAGAAAGCAGCCGGTCTATATAATGATTATTTGCAAAATTCCCGCTATTGTATATTTCTCCTGACTCATATGTTTGAGTTCCATCATTTTTAATTCCGTAAACCTTATACTTCACTTGAGCATCCGAATCAGGATCACTATACCGCCAAGTAACTACAGCTGCTGGTTGTGACCTATATATAGGAAGATGGCTATTTTCGAAATATACAGTGGGTGGAGAATTAGTTGAAGTTGTCTTATAGTTGACTGTTAGATTATTCAAGACACAGGGGCAATTATAAATAGAACTGTTAGATGCTAACCATAATCGTTTAGTCGAAATACTCCCGCCTGATTGAACAGGTGACAGAAGGATAGACACATCTTGTCCTGAGGTCCAACCGAATTCTTTTTTGAATGCGCTTCGGGTCATATTAGTAACATCCCAATATAGATAATCAGGTTTGGTGGGCTCCTTTATGATATGCTTCACGAGACCGCTGCTTACCGTTGTATGCGTAGGGCGTGTGGTATATATTACCGTTTGAGCGTTCCATGACCCCGTAACCCAATAAGGTATGACGTCTAAATAAGATGATGGGTCGATTTCAATGCTGTTCACTCGCGTAGCAAGTGTACTACTAATAATCTCTGCATTTGCGGGTATCCCCGTAAGCGGAAACCTGAAATAGGCAAGATAAGAACTCGTTATACCACCAGATGTATTGCTTTCGCCGACCCACAATGGACCTGCAGATAAATTTGTGGAGGGAGTATCCGATGCAACACTGACATCATCATTTCCCGCTATATAAACACCAATACTAGGATCAACTGTTATGGGATAGGTCATATCTTTAGTATCAATCTCGATATGAAACAGGTTCTTTTTACCTTCCGTAGTCATTGTCGGGGTAATGTACTTTATCTTGCCTTTGCTGTCCTCCATCCAGAGCTGCTCGATGTATAATTGACCCAGCTTCAGCTCACTATTGAGCTTGGTATTGATCTCGAATGAAAACTTTCGGGGTGCCTTCTCATTCAAGAGATAGATAAACTCTTTGACACCTCCATTGGTAACAATCAGATCGACATTCGTCTGATTCCAAACATTCTTGTAATGAATGCGATTCTTTTCCTTTGTATCGATCGTTCCAATTGATCGATTCGCCTTTATTGGTTTAAAGCTCAGCGTGTCCGCCCCTTTTCCGACCGAATATCCCTTGCTGTAATCCTTCGGGATGATCGTATCAAATGGAACCTTCAACGACCGAAAATTAGTCCCGGTTCTATCGATTGTCTTCTTGGCCTTGGCCTTTGCTTTATTATTGTTGGTTATTGCTTTGGCTTCAGCCGCAATGTCCTTCGATACCTTCGTCACAGAGGTGTCAATGTCAGCTTCATCTATCAATGAGGTGTCGATGTCCTCCCAATGGTCAGCCTCATCCAGGTAATGAAGATTGCCTTGATATACTTCCGCTTTCATTGTTCCGTCTTCCAGCAAATAATGTTTGGTATTGAAGGTTCTTTTTTCCTTCAACTCTCTCCGTACTTTGGGCTCAGCCTCTTTTTTAGTGGATCTGTCCGCACTATTTACGTTTATAATTGCTTCAGTATTATCCATAGATTCACCTAGAACGCTCTCAGGAAACACCAACATCAAACTGATGACAATAAGTACGATTCGAATATACTTTTCTTTTCCCATGACCTGTCTCCCCATTGTTAATTTTTGCGATTGATCGACCTGCTCTGTTGCACCATTAAATTAAAACCATCGTTCATCTCCTTTCTTGCTCCCTGATCTAGTTCCACTATCGGAAACATAAAAGACTATTTAGATTCGTGAACATTTTAATGCATACAATAATTATTATCTTTAGGATTTATTGTCTGTTTCCGTCGGTTAATAGCGAATATTCGTAATTTTATGAAATCTTTATCTGGCATTCGCATATTGAAATAATTAAAGCCTCCCCAGGGGCCAAATTTACACCGAGCGCTCGTTCCGCACCTCACCACCCCCCACAGGGGACTTCACCGCCTACTTAGCCGACATGCGTGGCACAAAAAAAGAACCTGACGCATAACCGTCAGGCCCTCTCTCCAAAATGTCCTACCGACGACTTGTAATCGTCGCACTGCCTGTAACACCGTTGGCTGCCTTAGCGGTGACCGTTGCGGTCTCTGCTACAGGATTGCCTAATATAATGATGGCTTCTCCATTGGCATTCGTTACTGTCGTAAGCTGCACAGCAAGACTCTTCGTCGCTGTCAGATTAAGCGTTTGATTCGGGATTCCATTGCCGTACTTATCGACCAGCGTGGCCCGCAGAATGCCGACTTCATCGACAATCAATTGCGGCAGCGGCAATTGGAAAATGATTTTGGCCGGCGCTTCCGGCGTAAATTGAATGCGCGCTGTTCCTTCCGCTGCCGTTCCCGTCACAGCTGCGGCTACATAAGTCGATCCTGCCTTCACGCTCGACACTGCGAATACGGCCTCTCCGCTATGATCCGTTGTAACAGAGGCGGGGAGAGAAGCGGTGCCCGTTGCCGTCAGGCCGACCGATGCATTAGGAATAATATTGCCGAAGCGATCCGTCAAGCGCAGCCGAATCTCTTTGCTCTTGCCGACGACGGCCGTCGAAGAAGGAGGCGTCAGCGTCAACAGAGCCGGCTCGCCCACCGTAAAGCTGACACTCGCCGTTCCTGTCACTGTGGAACCCTCTACAGCGGCGGTTACGACAACATTGCCTACCTTTTGGCTCGTCACGTTTACAACTGCCTCGCCATTCTCATCTGTTGCAACCGTTGAAGGAATATCGGCTTCACCTGTTGCTTGAAGCTGAAGCGTCCGATTGCTTACCGGATTGCCATATCTGTCTGTCAGACGGAATTTCATTCCGGCGTTCGTGCCGACAACAGCTGAATCCGAGGCAGGCGTCAGAATAATTTGGGACGGATCATCCGCAACCAGTATAACCCGTGCCGTTGCAATAGCTTCATTGAAGGTAGCCTTGATCTCTGAGGTCCCCATCTGCTGGCTTGTTACAATAATAACGGCTTCACCATTGGCATTCGTCACCAAGGACGAAGGAACTGCAAGCGGATTGCCGGTAACTGCCAGTTGAACGGCAGTGTTCGCAAGCGGGTTGTTCAATTTATCAGTGAGACGAATGCCAACCGCTGTACTCATCCCGACGACCGCTGTGATGTTCTGCGGCGTCAATGTCAGATTGACGGATTGATCATCCGGCGTGAAACCGATTTGGATCGTACCGGATACAGAAGAATCGTTGACGGTTCCGGTGATTGCCACGTTACCCGCCTGCTGGCTCGTTACGGCTGCGCTGGCCTTGCCCTCATGATCTGTTTTGATAACCGCAGGCAAGTCCGCTCCTCCGGTCGCTGACAAATTAATTGAGACATTCGGCACAGGGTTATTGAATCTGTCCGTCACAATGGCTTGAATACTGTTGCTCGTTCCGACTACAACAGACGAATGCTGCGCCACGAACGATACGGATGCCGGTTGATCAGGCGCCAACTGGATCGTCGTTGCTGCCGCAACCTCAGTCCGGTCTACTGTTGCCGTTACAACAACTGTTCCTGCCTTCTCGCTCATGACCGATAATTCGGCTCTGCCGCTGGCATCTGTCGTGATCGATGCAGGCAGTACAGCATTGCCGGTTGCACTCAAGCTGATGGTGGCATTAGGAATTGAATTTCCGAAACGGTCCTTCAACGTATAGCGGATATTCACACCAGCCCCTGCAAAAGAGGACGTTGTATCCGGCTCAGCCGTCAATGAGGCTGGCACATCCGGAATAATCTTCAGCTGTGCCGATGCCGTAATACCGTTGAATGAGGCCGTAACAGTAGCATTGCCCGCCTTCTCGCTCGTTACGGTCAGTACAGCTTCGCCATTGCTGTTCGTTGTTACGGATGCAGGCAGTACCACTCCCCCTGATCCGCTTAGCTGCACTGACGTTTGCCGGATCGGATTGTTGTATTGATCCGTCAGGCGGATGCGGACTGTTGTGCCCGTTCCGGCGGTTGCCGAATCCTCTTCCGGTATCAGCGTCAATACTGCGGACCCCAGATCAGGTGTGAAAACAATTTGCGTCGCCGCCGTTACAGAGTAACCGGTCGCGGTCGCTGAGATATAGACCGTTCCCGTCTGTACACCGCCAACCAGAAAAGCGCCTTCGCCATTATTATCCGTCGTCAAGGATGCAGGGACAAACCCGCTTCCCGTTGCCGACATCGTAATAGCCGCTTGCCGAACCGGATTGTTGTACTTGTCTGTCAGACGGACGCGTACCGTAGGTCTTGTTCCGACGACAGCGGTAGCGCTTTGCGGCGTCAGCTTCAGCGTTACCGTATTGTCCGGCGTAAACGTAATTTGTGCTGTTCCGCTTACGGTTGAACCCGGCACCTTGCCAGTCACCGTAACCGTCCCCGCCTGCTGGCTCGTCACCGATACGTCAGCCTCGCCGCTGCTGTTCGTCGTGACAGTGGACGGAAGTGTCGCATTTCCCGTTGCCGTCAAGCTGATCGCCTGCTGCTTCACCGCATTGTTGAACCTGTCCGTCAAGCGAAGACGCACAACTGCATTCGTTCCGGCTGCAGCGGATTGCGTCTGCGGCGTCAGCGTCAGAACGTAGGAGCTGTTCTCCGGTACGAATGTAATCTGTGCCGTTCCGGTGATGGAATAGCCGTTGACTGAACCGGTCACCGTAACTGTTCCCGCCTGCTGGCTCGTCACCAGCACATCGGCCTCGCCGTTATTATCCGTCGTGACCGAGGACGGGAGTGTAGCGTTCCCCGCTGCCGTCAAGCTGATCGTCTGCTGCTTGACCGGATTATTAGCACTGTCTGTCAGACGAACGCGGATAGCCGCATTCGTTCCGGCAGCAGCCGATTGTGACTGCGGCGTCAGCGTCAGCACTGCGGGTACCGCTTGCTTCGCTGTTACCACATGATCTCTTTTATAATTATTGTCCCAATACGTCACACCGTTAGCGACATAGGCGATAATATATCTGACCTCTCTCACATTAGGCGCTACATCAACATTAAAGTCCCAGAATTCAAGACTGTTGTTGCTCTTCGGGAGCGGACTTCCGTAGACGGCATCCTTTTCCTTATAGGACGCCCAATTATCGGTTGTATAACGGATCGTTACCTTCTTGTGATGCGTTATATTCTTCAAATAAATCCGGCCAGAAAAAGCATTCGCGCTTCCAAAATCAGCCGTATCCAGCGACAAAAATGACTTTGCCAGAACACGGTCAGGCGCGCTCCCCCCGATCTGGTAATCCTGATTGTTATTGTTATCCCAATAAGTCTGTCCGTTCACATTATATTTGATCGCGAACCGAATCGGATTGTTCGTATCGCTCACGATCGCATTGAAGACCCATCCTTCCAGATTGGCTTCGGTCTTGCCCGCATAGGAGGCCGGAATATCATACCACTGGCCATTGCCGGTCGTGTAATGGACATAGACCTCCTTCTGGTAGCCAATATTGTCTACCTCGATACCGCCGCTGAATTCATAACAGCCTGAAGGGCAGCCCTTCTCTACCTTGGCCAGCAGAAGCTTCACCTGGCTGGGAGCGGCATACGCCTTCCCATCGAATACACTTGGCGTCAACGACGCCAGCATGGCACTTACAAGCAGCCACAGTAACACCCTTTTCATACGTCTGATTCCTCTTTTCTCTCGTTTTTTTCTCTAGGTTTTGGAATAGATTAGTAATTCCATCAATAGTATAATAGAACCAATTCTGTTAAATCTATCGCTAAAAATGTATGCTTTTGTCGTCTGATTATGTTTTTTACAGGTATTTTGGAGGATTAACTCGAATTGTAGAATAACGAAAATAAACCTTCAAAACTATCTCTGCTTAAGGGAGATAGTTTTGAAGGTTTAGTTGTTTATAACTACAGCAGTCCGTGCGGAATCCGAATACTAGCTTGCAGATACAAGAACACGATAGCCGTATGCAGCCAACTCTTCTGAGTATTGGCCTCCAGAAGCGGTGATTGATGCTCCGGTGAATGCGTCCTTCCATTCCCCTTCTGCAAGAGAAACCACAACCACGCTTGACTGTTCAGCGGGATTCATCAGCACAACAAGCCGTTCCTTCCCATCGCTGCGCTCATAGGCGAACCGGCTGTCGTCCTCCTCTGCCAGCAGTACACGGAATGCCCCGGTCCGCAGCACCTCATGTTGCTTCCGAAGCGCAATAACATGCTGATGAAAAGCAAACAGCTCCCGATCCTGCTTGGAGGTGTCCCACTCCATACATTTTCGGTTGTCAGGATCGAACTCTCCGTCCAAGCCGATTTCATCCCCGTAATAAATACAAGGTGCGCCCGCGATGGTAAACTGGAACAGGACAGCCAGCTTCATCATGCGCTTGTCGTTCTTGCACAGCGTGAGCAGCCGTACTGTATCATGGCTGCCGAGAAGGTTGAAGCACGCTTCATTCGCTTGCTTAGGGTACCAGGCCAGCAGTCCGCTCACCGTATCGGCAAACTTACGCGCATCAGAATGACCGAACACGAAGAAATCAAGCGCCGCATTCGTAAGCGGATAATTCATAACACCATCAAACTGGTCGCCCTGCAACCACATCAGTGAATCATGCCATACTTCGCCCAGTATGTAAGCCTCGGGATTGGCGCGTTTCACCACTTGGCGGAACTCGCGCCAGAACTGGTGATCGACCTCATTCGCCACATCGAGGCGCCAGCCGTCAATTCCAATCTCCTTGATCCAATATTCCGCCACCCCGAGCAAATATTCCTTCACCTGCGCATTCGCAGTATTGAACTTAGGCATCGTCGCTTCGAAGGCGAATGTCTCGTAAGTCGGAATCCCCTGCTCGATTTCCAGCGGCCACTTTCGGATATGGAACCAGTCCTTATACACGGAATCGATTCCCTTCTCGCGCACATCAACAAAAGGAGCAAAGGTAATTCCGCAATGGTTGAAGACAGCATCCAGCATCACCCGTATTCCCCGCTCATGACAGGCCTGCACCAGTCGTTTGAGCGTCTCATTGGAACCGAAATGCGGGTCCACCTTCATATAGTCCTGAGTATCATATTTGTGATTGGCAGGCGCCTCGAAGATCGGATTGAAATAGATCGCGTTAACGCCCAGCTCGGACAGATAATCCAGATGATCTCTAACTCCTTGAAGATCCCCGCCAAAGAAATTATCATACTCCGGCTTGCCTCCCCAAGGCAGCACATTGCTCGGATCAATGGAAGAATCGCCATTGGCGAACCGCTCCGTGAACAGCTGATAGAACACCGCATCCTTCACCCATGCCGGCGGCTTGAGAATATCGATGGGGTTCAGGCAGGGATATTCGAACAAGCCCAGATGGACCGAGGGCGGAACAGCGCTAAACCCTTTCTCCGTATACCACAGCTGCTGCTCACCATCATGAATAACAAAGCCGTAGCTCAGGCGCCTGTAAGGCGGCCGGACAGCAGCCTCCCAGTAATCGAACAACTCGTCGGAGCCCATGACGGTCATGGGCTCTGTCATAATAGCGCTCCAGGGCGTGCATTTATCACCGTATATAACGTCCACATGGTCAACATCGCCGCGTTTCGTGCGAATGCGCAGATGAACCGTCTCATCATCATATCCATATGCCCAGTTCTGCTTGGGGCGGTGGAAGATCGCTTCCTTCAGCATGATCCAATCTCTCCTTATGACTTTTATCTCTGCATGTTCACAATTTGTCCCGTCCTGTTACCCTTTTTCCGCTCCGGCAGTCAGTCCTACAATCAAGTAACGCTGCAGGAAAATAAACAATGCTGTAATCGGGATCGCTACAAGCACGCAGCCTGCGGCGAATACCGTAAACTCGGTAGCGAATTTGATTTTGACCATCTTAAACAAACCTACGGCAAGGGTAAGCTTGCTGCTGTCGCTCAGAACCATATTCGCGAAGATAAAATCAACAAACCCGCCGCTGAATGAGGTCAAGGCAACGAATACGAGCATCGGCTTGGAGAGCGGAAGCATAATCCGCGAGAATACGATCCAGTGGCTCGCGCCATCGATCTTCGCTGCTTCCAGCAAGCTGTTCGGGATCGTGTCGAAGAAGCTTTTGACATACAGAAATCCCATTGAAGCGCCCGACGAATAGACGATGATGAGAGCCAGATGCGTATCCAGCAGCTTCAACTGAAGGAGCAGAATATAGATTGCGATCATGCTCATGAATCCGGGAAACATCCCGATCACAAGCAAGCCAAGCATCAACTGCCTCCGGCCGTAGAAGCGGAATTTGGAGAACACATAGCCGGTAAGCGTAACGATGATGGTGGTGAAGATCATCGTAAAGACCGATATTTTCACCGTATTCAGAAACCATTGGCCGTAGGGATACTTCTCAAACAATTCACGGTAGTGCTCCAGTGTAAATGCGCTTGGAATGAGCGAATTACTGTAGAGCGCAGTTCCCGGACGAAAAGATGACATAATAACCCATAAAGCCGGATAGATGCAGCCGATGGCGATTATGATCAAGCCCAGATATCCCAGCGTCAGCTTCGTGATGTTTCTTACTCTCTTGCTCCTCATTACATGCCATCCTCCTCTTTGAAGGCTTTCGTTCTTCTCAAATTCCAGATCGCAAATGATGCAATGAGAACAAAGATAAACAGTCCGATAACGGAGGCAAAATTGTATTTTCCATTCGTTAGTGTAAGGTTGTACAGCCATGTGATCAGAATGTCCGTGTCCCCGGCGAATTTATAATTGGCATTGGCCGGAGTCCCGTTCGTAAGCAAATAAATCAGATTGAAGTTGTTAATATTGCCAGCGAATGACATGACGAGCAGCGGACCGAAAGCAAACATGATGGAGGGGAATGTAATCGCCTTGAACTGCTGCCATCCGCTTGCGCCGTCAATCTCCGAAGCCTCATACAGATCCTTCGGAATGGTGGAGAGCAATCCGATAATCATCAGCATCGTAATAGGGAATCCGATCCACATATTCACGATAATAACGGTAACCTTCGCCCAGAAAGGATCTGTCAGCCAGGGCAGGCCGCTGAGCCCAAAATACTTCAAATATTGATTGATCGGCCCGAATTGGCCATTGAACATATTCTTCATAATGAGCAGCGATATAAACTGTGGGATAGCATAAGGAATGATGAATAGAGTCCGCCAGAATGCTTTGAAGCGGATCCCCTGCATCTGTACCAGCAGTGCAACCGCAAAGCCGCTTACGAAGATCGTTACCGTCGCGCAGACCGTCCATATTAACGTCCAGAGCGTCACCCCGTAGAATGTACTGCTCCATGCCTTCACATTGAACATATCCTGGAAGGACTTGAACCCCGTCCAATCGACCAGCTTCGCTGGCGGGAGAAAGTTCGGGAAGGAGAAATTCGTAAAGGCCAGCAGAATCATGAACAGAATCGGCATCACCGTGAAAAAGACAACCAGCAGCAGCGGTACGCTCAGCACGAGCTGAGGGAATCTCTCCGTCGTAATTCTCCTCAGCGTCTGTCCGATACGATTCGCATGAACACCCTTCTCCCGAAGCCGTCCGACGACGTACGCATCCCGAATGTTAAGGGTATAGAGCACAACAACTACAACACTGGCCAGCAGAATAATAATTCCCTGCACCAGCAGGAAGATCGAATGATCGCCCCTTACGTTGACATATACTCTTCCTACCTTCTCCAGATGGTCGGATTGCTCACCGAGCGTCGTCAGTGCCCACATGCCGAAGGGAAGCACAGTGATGATGAAATAAATTCCGGTCAAGTAAAACAAAAGCATAACGATCCCTTTGAAATACTGACGGTTGTACATCTGACCCAATCCCATACAAAGGACGGATAAGCTCATTGCCAGTTTGCGGTGCTGAGCCACTTGCCGATCACCCCCACTCTATATGTTTGCGGTACGGTTATATTACTGGTCTTGTGTGAGGATACCAGTCTTAATATCCTCCACCGCCTTATCCAGCGATTGCTTCACATCCTCGCCATTCCAGATCAGCTCGAGCGCCTGCTCAACCGGCGTCCATACCTGGCCCATCTCGATAATGGTAGGCATTGGCTGTGAGTTCTCCAACTGCTTGAGCGCCGCTTTGACCATCTCGTTGCTTTGGATCGCAGCTTCGCTTTCCATACCTAAACGCGCAGGAATGAAGCCTGAGATTTCAAAGTTCTTCAGAAGCGCTTCCTTAGTCGTTGCATAACGGGCAAACAGCTTCGCCGCATTCGGGTATTTGGAATACGCGCTCACATAGTAAGCCTTCACGCCTGCCAAAGTAACGGGCTCCTTATCGCTGCCTGGCATTGCCGGAAGTGGAATCATCGTTACCTTGTATTTCAATTTGGAATATTCGCCGATATTCCACACACCATCAAGGTTGATCGCCAGCTTTCCATCCTGGAACAAGGATCTCTTGATATCGTCCGTTGCATCAGCAGAGGCCATAGGCAAAATTTCTCTCAGGCTTTGGAAAAATTTCATTCCTTGAACAGAACCCTCGTTGTTCAGTCCAATATCCGCCGGGTCGGTTTCCTTATTGCCAAAAATATAGCCGCCATATCCGGAGAAGTAGGGATAAGTCCAGTAAAGGCTCGTCAACTGGCTCATGAAGCCATATTTATTGTTCTTCACATCATTGAACGTTTTGGAGAAGGCAATGATATCCTCCCAGGAATGGATAGGCGCATCTCCAACAAGATCCTGGTTGATAAACAGGGCGTAGGTTTCCATATTGCGCGGATAACCGTACAGCATTCCGTCGAACGTAACCGCTTCCACAGCCGCCGGCAAAAATTCTGCTTTCGTCTGTTCTTCATAAAAATCATTCGGCAGCACAAAACCGCTCTTCACCGCATTGCCGAGGTCATTATGCGGCTGTGTAATGATGTCAGCAGCCAACTCAGCCGGGCCGTCTGTCTTCATTTTTTCAAGCTGCTCGGGCCCCCCTTGATCTTCAACCTCAACAGGAATACCATATTTCGCCGTGAACTCCTTCGCTATCTCTTTCAAGAAAGGCACCCCGTCCTTGCCGTCCCATACCAGCAGCTTGGCGCCCTCCTCCGGCACAATATCCTCGTCAGCCGACGACACCGGCTCATTCTTATCCTTGTTGTTATTTACAGCTGGCTTGTTCTCTGAATTCGAGCTGCTGCCGGCGCCACAAGCGGATACAGCGATAGCAACAGTTAATACGAGCAGTAAGATGAAGCCTTTTTTCATCATGATAGACACCCTCCTGAATATAAGTGTGGAACAATTAAAAATGTAAGCGTTTTCATTTCTATCAGGGTCAGCTCAGCAAGCGCTGTCCATACAGGCTCACTTTAACTTCCCCAACGTTTATTATTATGGAGCAGATTGAACATTAGGCGCTGGTCCTGTACTTTTTCGAACCTTCAAGCTAACCGGCAACACCACCTTTCTTGCATCATCCCTGCTCTCCCCAACAATCTGGTCAAGCAGCAGTCTTACTGCAATATTGCCTCTCTCGATGACATCCTGGTTGACAGTCGTTAAAGATGGAATCATGTAATCGGTATAGAACAAATCATCGAACCCTACAATTGATATGTCGCGCGGCACATGAACGCCCAGTTCATGAAGCCCTTTAATCAATCCCATCGCCCCAACGTCAGAGAACACGAATACTGCTGTAATATTCATTCGAGGATCCGTAATGTACTGTGAGGCCTGATAACCTCCAGCCGTCGATACCGGCTCTTCTCTAACCAGTTCCGGATCATAAGGCAGCCCCGCTTCCTCCAATGCTCTGCGGTATCCCAGCCAACGCTTGTAATTAACGCCATTCTGCTGCAGCTTTCCCGAGAGAAGCGCAATTCGCTGATGCCCAAGACCGATCAGATGTTTCGTTCCCAGATAACCGCCCATTTCATCATCCAGCAGCACTTGATATAGATTGAATTCCGACATGTAGCTGTCCATGAACACACAAGGAACATCAAGCGCTTGAATCTGCTTCAGAATCGGAGTTCCCTCGAACGTCCCTACGACGATCAAACCATCAAGATGCCGTTCACTAACGAAGGAGAAATTCTCTTCCTCATCCACACCAAGCAAAATGACATGGAATTGATGGTTGCGCGCACCCTCTTCAATACCAAGAACAAGCTGCCAGTAAAACGGATTATCCTGCAGGCGACCCTTCTCCAGAAAGGGCACCACTACAGCAATCAAATGCGAGCTCTTATCCCGCAGGTTGCGGGCTGAAGCACTTGGCGAGAATTGAAGCTCCTCGATTACTTGCTTCACTTTTCTAATTGTATCGGGTGAGGTTCTGCCTGAGTTGTTAATCACATTGGAGACTGTTGTTACCGAGACATTTGCTTTTTTCGCTACATCTTTAATTGTAACTTTTCCCACAATTATCCACCCATCCATGTATGATTTAACGTTTCACCAACCAAGCCGCAAAACTATTACGATAATAACAAACTTTGCGCTTGAAGTACATGCATTGTGTCTATTGTCGACCAGTTTTTTTGATGTAACGTTTCACCTACATAACCATACTATAAAGCTGAACTTTTATGTTGTCAATACCAATAATGATAAATCGTTACACCTATTTATATTCAATAATAAAAAACCTGACAGCAGCATGCCGTCAGGCCGAATCCATCCATTCTATTACTAACACCGCTCCTGTACTTTCTCAGGGAAAAGCCGATTCTTCCTTATCATCAAGAGACACAGATTCATGGATCGCTTCTTGCTTCATATCCGCATCCCGATTGTCGTCATCAAGTATATATTCCATCGAGTCATTCACTATTCTAGCCGTATCTTCTCTTGAGCCTGTCACGATCTCATACAAAACACCCACTACGAATCACTTCCCGATTTATATTAATTTGCATGCCTAAGCAGCATAACTTCATTGTAATTGATAATGATTATCAATGTCAATTAAATCCGGCTTCAAATCACAAAAAAGACTGCACTCCTGAAGTAGTATCCGCTACCTCATAAGAACAGTCTATTCCACTGCACCGTTTTTTATGACAACTCGATGACCATCCCGCAGTAAGCCGTCTCAATCTTGCCGCTGTAGATATCGCCAACCTCCGCCGCAAGCTGCTCGATGTTGCCGAAGTGCGGCAAATGCGTCAGAACGACCTTGCCCACACCCGCTTCGCGCGCCAGAACACCTACATCTTCCGTATTCATGTGACCATATTTCTTGGCGTCCCTTATCTCCTTATAGAAGGAAGTCTCCGCAATGAGCACTTCCGCATCAGCACAATGCTTGATAAGCGATTCATCATAGTAAGTATCCGCCGTGTAGACGATCTTGCGGCCATCTACACGTATATCCATTCCCAGGCAATAAGCGCCGTGGAAAGTCTTGAAGAAGGTTATGCTTAGTCCGCTGCTGTCGGTGGCAGTCTGTCCCGCTTCGATTCGCCGGATTTCCGAGCCGCTCATCGACTGGAACGGTATCCGCCCATCACGCTCGCTAGCGAAATGGATCGGCAGAACGCTGCTGCGCCTGCCCAAATCCGTGTCGATCAGGCACGCATACTGCAAGCAGCCAAGATCGGCGACATGATCATAATGCCCATGCGATATATAGACGGCATCCAGCTCATCCAGACGCTTATATTGCTGGAGCTTCGCCAGAACGCCGCTGCCGCAGTCAATCAGTATATTGCGGCCCCCATGCTCGATCAAATACCCCGCAGTCGCTTCACCTGCCTTGGGATAAGCGCCCCACGGGCCTAATAGCGTCAATCTCATCTCATCGCGCCCCCAATTCGTAGAGCAGCGCCAATTGATAGGCGTCCGGGCTCATATAGTGACTGGCCAGCTCATGCTTGCCCGACTGGAAAAACATCCGTACAAGCGAGCTGTTTGTCTGCATATGCTGCGTATAAGGTGACAGATACACCGTCTCCGCGGAGGTTGTATTGCGTATATACTGCTCCAGTTGAAGCTCATATTCCAGATCCGTCGCATTGCGTATGCCCCGAATAACGGCGTCGATCCCATACTGATTAATATAGTCAGCAACAATGCCTTCAAAAGGAGTGATGACCGTACGCCCCGCATATTGGCTCGGAATCGAACGCTCCACCAGCTCTGTCCGCTGCTTCAACGTGAACAGATGGCTTTTCGAACGATTGTTGGCTACTACGATATGGACTTGGTCGAACAGCTTGAAAGCCCGCTCGATAACAGAAACATGACCGAGTGTAATCGGATCGAAACTTCCCGCGTATATCGCCTTCATACCGCACCCCCTCATTTGCTCAAATTGTACCATTCCAGCAGCAGCCAATCAATGTGGTCGACCACCGTCATGCAGCACCACATCGCGCCGGTGCGGTGTGGACGCAGCCAGGAACAAAGCAGCAAGCCCGGCCCCGACGAACGGGTACCGGGCTTGCATGGAAATGGCTATGCGATAACTGTATCCCTAAGGACACCGTTGCAACATTAAGCTACAGATTAATGATGCGGCCCGTTTCCTGTGATTCGAATGCGGCCAGAATAACAGCCAGCGATTTGCGCCCTTCTTCACCGGGGATGCTTGGCGTTGTATTCGTCACAATGCTCTCAACAAAGGCATCGATGATTCCGCTGGTCTCCTGCTTCTCATTGGTGGCGATCGCACCTACATTGTAGCGGTTGATCTCGCCATTGCGAAGCTCAACGATAATCTGGTCATGCGGATCTGTTCCGATCTTCATGACGCCGTTCTCACACCAGAGAACAGTGCTGTTATCTTCACCTTTGTAATAGGTCCAGCTTGCTACGAGCGTGCCGATTGCGCCGCTCTTCATCCGGAGAAGACAAGAGGAGTTGTCATCCACTTGCGTATCCTTTTTATCCAGGGTACCGATGAATCCGGTTACTTGAGCGACTTCATCGTCAAGCAGATAGCGGATCAGATCGGACTTGTGAACGCCGAGGTCGCCCATAGCGCCCATAATGGCCTCTTCCTTGCGGAAGAACCAGCTGTTTGCACCGTCAAGACTCCATCCCTCTGGCCCCGGGTGTCCGAAGGTCGTGCGGAAGGTCAGTACCCGGCCCAATACGCCGCTTTGCAAAATTTCTTTGGCCTTCACGTGAGGCGGCATCATACGCTGGTTATGGCCAACCATCAGCTTGACCCCATTACTCGCAGCCGCTTCGATCATCGCAGCCGCTTCAGCATCCGTTACAGCCATCGGCTTCTCAACCAGTACGTGCGCGCCCCCTTTTGCCGCAGCAATGGAAACTGGAGCATGCAGGTAGTTCGGCGTACATACGCTGACCGCATCCGGCTTGATCTGATTCAGCAAATCCTCATAATTAGCAAACGCCTGGGCACCGAATTGATCTGCGTACTTCTGGGCGCGTTCCAGTTTCGGATCGCAGAAAGCGACTAATTCGACATTCGGATTGGCTGCATGCTCCGGAATGTGTCTTCTTTCGGCGATAGCTCCACAGCCGATTACTGCCACTCTAATCTTGTTCATTGTACAATATGGCTCCTCTTGTATGATGGTTTAATTACTATAGTACCTATATTAACCTCTATGGCCGTTTGCTTTCAACCATTCCATGCTTGTTTTTACAGAAGCGAGAGGAGGATTCGCACAGCGGTCCTGCTCCACAATCAACCACTCCACACCCGCTTCCCGAGCCGCCCCGATAATAGCATTGAGCGCAAGATCTCCCTGGCCCAGCTCTACCGTATCAATCTCCGCTCCCGGCTCACCCTTGCGGAAATCCTTCAGATGAAGCAGCGGCAGCCGCCCTTTGTACTTGGCGATATAAGCAAGCGGATCTAAGCCCGAATATTGCACCCAGCCGATATCCATCTCAACCTTCAGCAAATCCTCGCTCACCGTACTGTACATCGCATCCAAAATATATTCACCATCGATCCTGCCCGCAAATTCAAAATCATGATTATGATAAGCGAATTGGAGTCCTTCCTTCCGAAGCCTCGCTCCGAATTCGGCAAAATCCTTGAACACGCCACGCCAGAATGGTTCGCCGCCGCTGTGCTGCTCCTCCGTGAAATACGGACAGACGACGTAACGGGCTCCAACTGTTGTCAAATAGGCGATTTCTTCATCCATATTTTCTTGAAGACGCTGATAGCTCACATGACTGCCAAAAGCCTCCAATCCCAGCTCCTGAAGCAAATCGCGCATCTCTTCTGCTGACAGATCGCCATAACCGGCAAATTCAATGCCCTCATAACCCATCTCAGCAACCTGTCTAAGCGTTCCAGCAAAATCCCGTTCCGTATCGTCGCGCAGCGTATACATTTGCAGCCCGAGTTTCATCCTGATCATCCCTTCATATTAACTTTACCGATCTGATACCGATTATAATATATATATCCATTTAAGTGGATGTAGGATATAATAACGACATGAACAATATTGCTATGAATACTGGAGGAAGAGCTTTGACAACCGAAATTATGAACTGCAGCTTTTCGTATCACTCCACTCCCTTCCAGATTGGATATGAGGAAGCATTACCCACTTACTTGTTTCGTCTGCAGACAGAGGGAACCTGTCAAGCGCTTGTTAACGGGCAGATGACGCGTATCGAGACAGGCGATCTGCTGCTGTATAAGCCTGGAGACTCTTATCATCTCAATGTCGCCAGTGACAATGAAGAAGAGCCTGACCATGTATCCAGCGGCGACTATTATGTACTTTGCAATGGGCCATGGCTTGATGAATGGTGGAGCCGCCAGGAGCGGCCTCAGAAGGTCAAGGTCGTCCCTGATGAGCGGCTGCTCTCCATCTGGCGGGCGCTTATACTCGAGAAAAGGCGTTTCGAGGAGCAGGATCCCGAGCTGGCCGATTATTTGCTCCGTTCGCTGTGCCTTGGACTGGACCGCTCCATCACTACGCAATCTGCTCTAAAGGGCAAATCCTTCGTCGCAACGCGCATGAAGAACTTTATCGATGAGCAGGCAAGCATGTCGTTCTCCCTGCAGGATATCGCCGACCATGTCGGGCTCAGCGTCTCCCGGACGGTTCACCTGTTTAAGGAATGCTTCGGGGCAACCATTATTCAATATACCCAAAATGTCCGATTATCAATGGCAATTGAACGAATGAAATACAGCACAATGTCGCTGGAGCAGATCGCGGAGACATGCGGCTTCGGCAGCTATTCCTACTTCTACCGAATCTTCAGGAGCAAATACGACATGTCACCGGCCACCTACCGGGAGACACAGCGATAACAAAAAAAAGGTAAAACATGCGAAACGGCATGTATTTTTTCGTTTCTGGCCTGATAAAGGTGAAATGCCTGCCAGAGGGCAGGTATTTCATCTCAGTTTCTCCATACCGGCCAATTTCCCCAAAAATTCATGCATGATTGCAGGCATTTCACCATTATGGCTTCTTGCAACCGAAATTCATGCACATTCGCAGGCTTCTTACTCCGCCACGCTGCCTTCACACCACACTTGGAGGAGGGGTTGTCCAGAAAGTTGCCTGATGATTTCAGAGTCCCCATATACAAGAAAAGATGCTTCCAGTCCCACTTTTTAGTGGTTTGGAAGCATCTTTTCACATCATGCTACAGATTGCCCAGCACATTTGCACGGATTTCAGCCAGCGATTGATCACGAATCAACTTGCCGTTCTCGAATACCACCTCCAGCAGGTCCTCCGCTTCCTTGCTTTTGAATTCCGCCACACTGAGATTATCGGTATAGTCGAGCCTGCCGTTCTGCTCGGTGACCAGTACGAGGCCGGTCTGCGACTTCTTGAAGTTGCCGCTGTCCGTAACAGGATCCTTGAAGATCTTGCGCTCTTCCCCGTTCACAATCGTGAAGGTCGATTTCAGCGCAAAGCCGAACGTATCCCGCGTGTTGTACTGGTACGTATACGAGCCGATGCCGTAGACCATATTGGTCGATGCGAAGCCTTTGGCCGCCAGCTTCTCACAGATTTCCCGGCAGCGGCTGATCGTAATGGCATCCCCGTAGATCGCGCCGATATGGCTGTCGAGCTGCTTGTAGCCCTTCTCCGTAATCGTCCCTCCAAAAATTTCCCACAGGATCTCGATCACGCCTTTGCGGGCAAATTCATTGTCCGATTCCGGATCGCCGCAGATGATTCTGACAGGATCACCGCTATCGGGGCGAATGACCACTCTTCCGTCACGGGCGAGAATGTCCTCTTTAAGCCCCCGGATCACAACGTTCAGAACACTCCACAAATCCCATGTATCCGACACAATCGATACGAACCCGGCAGGATAGACCTCATTGATCAAATATCGGTACGATGCCATCTCGTCCTTGCCGTGCGCGCACATCACACTATGCTCTGTAGCAGGAATCGAAGTTCCGACCAGCTCCTTCTCCATATCCGCCCCGTAATAGTTCTCCAGATAAAGAATAGCCGGAATGGTATCCGTGCCCGTGAACGACAGCAGGTGGCCTCCGCCGCTGCTCTTGGCCGCTTCCAGCGAGCTCATGCCCCGCATCGAGAAATCATGTCCCTGGAACGGAACGCCCGATGTATCGCCATTCGTCTCTCTTCCATACTTCTCCAGAATTTTGCGGTATTCAAGCGCCAAAGTCGCGCTGGTAGCCGGCATCCACAGCTGGCACGACATTAACGTCTCCAGATAATTCGTCAGCCAGAAGAACTGCGGCGCCGTATTCTCAATTGTCAGCATGGGCACCTTGACAGGTACAAGCGTCCCTTCCTTGACCGCTTTGATCTTGATCGGCAAATAGCCCAGGTCATGCAGCTCTTCAATATGCGAGGCATCAGGCGATTGCACGCCTAGCGCGTACTTCAGGACTCTGCGATATTCATCGGCAACCTCCTCTTTCGTTCTAGCGAAGAAATGCTCATTAAAGTAGTCGATCAAATACTCCTTAATGAAAGCCTGGAATCCAAACGCCACCACCTCATGAATATCTTCAAGCCTGCTCGTTCTTGCCGTCCATGTCGAGTAGACAAGCTCCGTTCCCTTGGGATATTGATTCTTATGGCTGACCTTGTAGAAATCACAGAGCAGTGTAGCTGGATAGGTATAATTGCTTGTCATATTATTGGCCTCCTAATGGGTACACCTGTATTTTGTCATGCTCGGATTGCCCTAGTATCGTGTCAGTCGTAAACACTCTCGTAATGATATCAGAATCCGGTATTTTTCCTTTATAGATGGAAGTCTCGCAATGCCCGACCAGCAAATAGATTTCGGCTGCTCCAATCTCCTTGAGCTTCTCGGCGCTCATCATGAAGGTTCCGCCATACGAGCACAGATCATCGACAATAATCGCCTTGAAGCCCTTGCCGCCATTGTCCACATGGCCGACGACATCCAGCTGCTTGATCTGCCCGGTCTGGAAATCCCGTACCTTGAAGCCAACCAACTGCCTGTAGCCCTTGACCTTGCTGTACCGCTTCTGCGCACCGGCGTCGGGGAAGAACAAATAATCCTCCTCCACATTGAAGTTCACTTCCGCAGCAACCTTGCCCAGCAGTTCGACCGACGGATAGACGGCGTTGCTCTTGTTCAGCAGAGCCAGTGTCACATCTGAATGAGGCTCAACAACCGTGACCGATTGGAACTGCAGCGCATTGATGAAATTAGCGGCATACTTCAATGTGAAGACAGAGGCGCCTTCCACCCGGTCCATCCGGCTGTAGGGCATATAAGTAATGACAAGGCGTGCAGCCAGGCCGTGATCATCCATGAAATTTTTCAGAAACATCAGCTTGATCAGATCGCCGTCATGTCCATATTTGAACAGGATCGTATTGACACCCTCGGTCGCAGCAGCCAGTATTTGTTCCCCGTTCACTAACGTTTCGCCATTGGGGAAAATATTCTCCTCCAGCTCCGTCTCATTCAGCTTCATCACACCAACCACACTCCTCGAAGTTTCTATACCTCACACTGCCAGCCTGTCAGTTAGAGCAGATGCCTTGCTTGCTGCAGCGAACTAGCTATAAATGGACAGCTGCGGCTCATAGTCTGTGAACCGGTACAGCTGGGCTGCCCGCTGTGAATATTTGTTCGAAGATTTCAATTCTCCCGTCTCTTCCCGGACCTCTTCAATAATACCTTTCCTGATCTGGGTGGACGTCACCTTGCGGATAAAATTCTTCTCCTCGAACTCCGGAATCACCGTCTGGATAACCTGATATAGCTCGCCAATCGTAAACTCCTCCGGGAGAAATTCCTTGGCAATCGTCGTTGTCAGCATTTTCTCGCGAATCTTGTGCAGTGCATCTCCAATAATAATGCCATGGTCAAAAGCAAGCTCCAGAGACAAAGCCTCGCTTACCCGCAGCAGTCGTACATCCGCCGCATCGACCGAAGCCCGGCGATCCAGCAGCACATCCTCCTTCACCAGTGCGAGAAAAGCATGCGAGATCATCCAGCCTCTGGGATCACGTCCCGGCATGCTGTAGACATTGAAATATTCAATGTGCACATCACTTACTCCCGTCTCCTCCAACAGCTCGCGTTCGGCGCACTCCTGAACCGTCTCAGACTCTCTCGTAAATCCTCCGGGCAAGGCCCACTTCCCTATAAAAGGCCATACCTTCCGCTGAATGAGCAGCAGCTGCAGCTCCCGAATGGGCAGCGACTTCTTCCCTGATTCACGTTCCCGTGATGTTATTGTGAAGATAACAATATCGGTAGGCGCTCCATCAGGCGTTCGGTAATTGCTTGCCGAATAATTGTGTTCATCCTCCATCACCACAGTAACCACCTTCCAATACAACCGATTAAAGCGATATGAAAAAACAAAAAAATAATTATGTCATAACGATATTATCATTATGACATAATTATTAAAAGTGTCAACTATTTTTTACCACAGGATTGTCCGCCTACATATATTTGTAGATCATGCAGCCTGCAGCAATAAGGATCAATACAATTGCCGACGATATAGAAATCCCGAGAAAAACCTTGTATAAGCGATCACCCTGGCGCTCTTGATCGGTCTTTTCCAGCTTCATCTATATCCCTCCTCATTGGAACATTGGGAGCAATAGCATCCTAGCTGCCGGTTTTATATATGACCAGTATCGTGCTTCTCTGATACTCCGTTCTTTGCGGATTCGTCTTTACCATCGTGCCGTAGCGGATGTCCACGAACTGCTCTTCAGATATAGTCGCCAGAAACTCATTCGCTTTCTTCTCGGCATAATAAATATCGGAATCAATAAACTCTTTAATCTGGATCAAAGTGATCATCCTTTACTCATAAATTATCGTTGCTTTCTATATTGACCGTTTTATTATTCCTCTTATTTCATGCCGGTAGATGAAAGTCTATCTCCGCTACTATAAGCTGATAGCTGCCTGCCGGTGTTTGGACGGTAATCGTCTGGCCTTTATCGGATAGAAGTAGCTCCTGACCGATCGGGGACAGGAAGGAAATGCAATGCTCCTCCATATTGGCATCATCCGGCAGTACAAGGCAGTAGGACTCCATCGTGCCGTCCTCTTCATTCCTCACCTTCACATAACTGCCAATCAGCACCGTATGCTCCAGTGTATTCGTATTGTTGCCTGCAATGATTTGTTCTAAACGGTTCCTGTACCTGTTCATCAACTGTTCGATTCGTCTGCGGTCTCTGTGATGATCCGGATAAAATCTCTCCAGCAAGGACTGCCGCTGCTCATCGAAGAACACCAGCTGCTCGATCAAGCTTGTTGCAATAGAAGCATCGAGACTACGGTTCATAGAACGATTCACCTCCGATACGTGTTCTCTCTCCCGGCATAAGATACGCGATACATCTGCCCACATAGTTTCCTCCCTATAACAAAATAGGCTCCTTCACGGAGCCTTCCTGTAATCATAGCATATATTCACTAATAGTCTATGTTATTTGTTCCAATTCACAAACCGGGATTAATGCAACGTTGATCAGGCCATACTATCGATTGAATAGACAACCACGCTGCTCGCTTGGCAGGGGAATGCGCTTACGAACGCTGACGCTCCAGAACCCATTCCGCTGTCTCATGCTGTTAAAATGAAAATGATGGAGGAGAAATGATGAGTTACATTCCAGCGAATTTGTCAGTGGAAACCATCCAGCAGCTCAATCGAATGGAGCATGAACTATCCCAGGAGAATGGAGATACAATCGTCCTCGTCGCGTATCAGAAAGACAAGAAAACTCCCGGGGGAACAGATTCCAGCCAATCAGCCAAGGAATAAACATGAAGTCTGAATTCGATATACAGTCGGCGCCCACTACGCATCTACGCAGGGAACTCAATAGCCGGCTTTTGAAAAGGGCAAAGATCTATAGCATTAGTAATAGAGGTACTTTCAGAGGACAGGAATTTCCGAGCTCTGGTCTCTTGAAGACCGAATGCCTGCCAAAGGGCAGGAATTTCCCTGCATTTCCTCTCTATCTGTCAATTTCCCCTGATATTCCTGCGTTATCGCAGGTTTTTTTCAATTAAAGCTTATTCAGCCAAAAATTCCTGCACTTGCGCAGGCTTCTTTCTCTACCTGTTGAGTTGAAGTTAGTTGAAGTCATCACCGGCTATCGATTGGAATGGTTGGCTCCCCCCTTAAAAGTAAAAATTCCGCTGGACTTTCTCAACATCCTGAAAAAAAAAGACCCCCACATTAATGGAGGTCTCTCATAACTTAGCTTCTTCGTGTCGTTCAGTTCAGTACGTTTCAACCCGTGCATTATCGTCGAAAGCGACTGATGTAATAACGTTAACTACTGTCTTACAGCAGTGTAGCCTTTCCCTTCAAGCGCTGGGACGATCCCCGACTCACCGACTAAATGAGCAGCCCCAACAACGACGAAATATGTCTTGTTGTCTCCTTTATCCAAGTAACCGTTGATAAGCTCGATCATCGACTTGTTGCGGTCAGTAAGAATAATTTGATTGTATTCCTCTTCCCCTGCCGCAGAATTAATAACGCCGAGCAATGCATTGTCATCACCATCAACCCATGCTTGAGACAACTTGTCGATTTCCGACTCTTCGCTCGCTAAGGACTCAAGCGAGGCAATCAGCTGCTTCTCCTGAAGCTCAGGAGAAAAGCTGTCAAACATCTTGAGTTGGAACTCAATCGATTCCAGCTCCAGAATAGGCAGACTGCTTTCATTTGCTTTAGTCAGAAAATAGGCATCGATGCCAAGCGAACCATCGTATCCTGCTTGCATCCATTTGATCTGGCTAAGAGCAAGCGAGATGTTCCATGGTTTAAATGGATCAAACGCATCTGGGCTCTGACCGATTCCAGTCAAAAATTCGCCTACCTTCTTATACGTATCCGCCGATACATGATCCTGCAGCTTCGTACCATCCGTATAAGTACTCAGCTCCGTAATCTTGCCTTCCATCTCTTCGTCAATCGGCTTCGTAATATCCGCCTCTACCACCAAATAATCGGATTCCGCAAAAGCTTGCTCAATAGGCCGGCTCAGCGGATACATGTCCTTATTGGCCAGATGGATCGAGCCCAGCAAATAAACTGTATTGCCGTTGTTCTCTACCTTCCATAGGAAGCCTTTACTGTCCTGCTTGACCTTAAGCGCTATCGCTCGCAGTTCACCATTCCAAGTGACTTTGTAGCCTGCAGCTTCGGCAATAAACCGGACAGGCGCATATGTAATTTTGCCAACTGCTTTCGGAGCAACAAGCAGCGTAATTTCTTTACCATTCACAGAAGCGGCATGTTTGCCAGCCTGCAGGGTAATCGTTAAATCGTCCTTCGTGGCTGATATAACCTTGCCTTGTTGATCCAAAGTTACAGTGAAGCCAAGTCCCTTCAGCAATGGCTCTGCTGGCACTAGCGTCGTGCTGCGTTCAATGATCGGAGCCTGGCTGCCCAGTTGAACCTGCTGATCTCCCAGCCAAACGGAAATCGGCTTGCCAGCAGGCTTTGTTTCAGCATATGCAGCTGTCGAGATTACCAACAATAATACAAAAGACATGAATAGTGCGCTAACCTTTTTCATCAATCAAACTCCTTTATCCAATACCGTTTTTACAAACCCTTCATTTATACGCCTAATTGATGGGCAAGTTCCATATATTTGTATGCTTCTAGCAAGCTTAACTTCTAACCGGAATATTAATTTTCAAACAGTATAGAAAAATGTAACCGAACGTTACAAAAATGTATAAGATGAAAATCAAAAATCCGTTCAAATCCATCTCATTAGGAATGATCATTCCTAATAGTGCACCAACGAAAGCTACGATCAGATTAAATATAATCAACTGATACGGCTTTCTTTTTCTATCTTTTAGGCATGCTGCGACTAGAAAAAAAATAATTGCTGCTGTTGCTACAAAAATAAATGCTGACACTTGATTTCCCTCCCACACTCTCCATTCAATCCCCACTTATAGTAAAGACATCTTTATCTGTGCTGCGCATAGTTCGCCACTTGTTCGATACCCTATTTCTCATCGCGCTAAACCTACAATAGCATAATATTTATTACAATATGAATTCGAATGTAAATTTTTATCATTTCTTTAAAACTCTTGCCTGTAACTCCACACTTATGCGTTTAAAAACAAAAAAAACCTGAAATCCCTTATAACAAGGAATTCCAAGTTCTTTTCTAGGATGCGGTCGGAGGGATTTGAACCCTCACGTCCATAGGACGCCACCCCCTCAAGATGGTGTGTCTGCCGTTCCACCACGACCGCATATTCAATTGTTGCTTCTAAAGTATACATTTGCTCTTGAGGTAAAGCAAATGGTGAGCCATGTAGGACTCGAACCTACGACACCCTGATTAAAAGTCAGGTGCTCTACCAACTGAGCTAATGGCTCAAATGATGGTGACCCGTAGGGGATTCGAACCCCTGTTACCTCCGTGAAAGGGAGGTGTCTTAACCCCTTGACCAACGGGCCGAAATGAATGTAATTAGCCATCATGCTTTAAGACGACAGGTATGATTATAACCAATTACGCTAACAAGTGCAAGCTTTTTTTTCAAAGCTTTTTGAGACAGGCCTCATTCAGGCAAACAAAAAGGACCAAGCTTATCGGCCCACTTGTTCAAACTTTATGTGGCGGAGAGAGAGGGATTCGAACCCTCGCACCACTTGCGCAGTCTAACCCCTTAGCAGAGGGTCCCCTTGAGCCACTTGGGTATCTCTCCAGAAATGGCTCCCCGAACAGGACTCGAACCTGTGACAACTCGATTAACAGTCGAGTGCTCTACCAACTGAGCTATCAGGGAATATAATTTAGTGACAAGAAAGAATATATCATGATTCAACTTTGAAGTCAAGCTTATAAATCAATAAATTTCCGCGGCACTTTCCACAGGCGAATCGTTCAGGATCAATCCTTCTTTTGCGCAAATATTCTGAATTACAGCTTCGGCATACCAGCTTGTATTTATAAGGCTGTGATTGGCGCTTCTCGCGTCCGGGAAGCGATTTGCAGAAGCGTGTGCCTCCGACCTTTGCCAATAACTGCTTGAAGTCGGCATCGCGGTGCCGGTATCCCCGGTTCATGATATGCAAATGATAATGGCACAGCTCATGCTTGATGATTTTCTCCGTCTCTTCCGGTCCATAGTTCGCGAGCTGATGCGGTGATATCTCGATATTATGCGATTTGGTAAAATACCGCCCGCCCGTCGCGGTCAGCCGGCTGTTGAAGCTCGCCTTGTGACGGAACGGCAGCCCGAAATAATGAAGCGATATCCGCTCTATCCATGCTTGCAGCATCTCATCCTGCATCATCATTCTCCTAAATGTTTTTGCCAGTCCCATTCATGCTCTCCAATAAATGCTCCCGCAGAATTGGACTGCCTACTTGAATTTTAAAGGATGAATACGCTACACTGTCAAGTAGTATTTACCTGCTCGATTCCAAGGGAGAGTGTAATGAATAATGGCACTGATGCGTTATATTGTAATGAAGGATGAGCAAGGCCTTTCGTTCGTGGAGATGCCGGAATCACATGCCTACCAGCTCAGCGCGCTCAATCTGCGTCTGCATAAAGAAATCGACAAGCTGACGGCGAGCAACGTCCCCTCACTTCCATACGCTGTAGCGGAATGTGCGGATCTGGAGCTTCATGACAAGGCGCTCCCCATCCAATCCGGCCTCGATTATATGAATGAACTGGAGAAGCAATTCTCCTCCATTCAAGAGAAAGCCTATCCCCTCATCTCGCTGCTGACCGAGATCCGCGCCTTGCAAGCGCAGCTGGAGCAGTGGTACGAAGAGGAAATGGACGCATAAGCCATGCTCTATCCTTCAGTCTCTGGACGGCATTGCAGCCAAGACGGCTGACGCTGCTCAGGCAAAAGCTGGAGTGGACCTGCACGGACATTCGCCTATCTCCATAAGCTAGTTACTGCTACAACAAGTGACAGCCGGAAGGAGGGCGATGACTGTGCCGCAATGGCTGTGCAATCAACTGATGCGCGCTTTCTTGAAGAAGGACCGCCGGCAGATTCGTCTGCTTAACGATTGCTGGTATTTCTATCGCACCAGGAAGCGTCCCGACGAAGATTCTGCGAGCTTATAACGGATGCTTGCAACGCATAAGCATAATGAGCATGTCGTGTACGATAAAAGGGTGTTATCTGTTGGCAGCAGCCGTGCTGCTCCCAGATAACACCCTCTTTATTTAATCCGGCTTTCGCATCGTCAAGCTGACACGGCCTTTCTTCGTATCCACGCTTAGTACCCAGACGGTTACAGTGTCGCCGACGGACACCACATCCATGGGATGCTTGATAAACTTCGTGCTCATCTGTGAAATATGGACAAGCCCGTCATTCTTGATTCCGATATCGACGAACGCGCCGAAATCAATGACATTGCGTACTGTCCCATGCAGCTCCATGCCAGCCTTCAGATCCTCGATATCCAGCACCTCCGTGTGGAATATCGGCGGCGGCAGCTCCTCGCGCGGATCGCGTCCAGGACGGAGCAGGCTGTCCAAAATGTCCCTTAACGTCGGCACACCAACGCCGAGCCTTGCAGCGACCTCCTCGGTTCCCACAGCCGCCAGAGCCGCTTTAAACGCCTCTGTGCCTAGATCATCAAGCTTCAACCCCAGCTCCTTGCACAGCTTGTCCACGACCGCGTATGACTCCGGATGGATCGGCGTGCGATCAAGCGGGTTGGGACTCTCCGGCACGCGAATAAAGCCGATGCACTGCTCGTAGGTTTTGGCTCCCAGCCTCGGGACGCTCTGCAGCGCTTTGCGGTCGCTGAATTTGCCGTTCTCCTCGCGATATTTTACGATGTTTTTGGAGATCGTGGCATTGATGCCAGCTACATAGGAGAGCAGTGACGGCGAAGCGGTATTCACATCTACGCCGACATGGTTCACCGCCGACTCTACAACCCCTCCAAGACTCTCCTCCAGACGCTTCTGGCTGACATCATGCTGATACTGGCCGACACCAATTGCTTTGGGCTCGATCTTCACGAGCTCGGCAAGCGGGTCTTGCAGCCGGCGTGCGATGGATACAGCGCTGCGCTCCGCCACGTCCAGTGACGGAAACTCGCTCTGTGCAAGCTTCGAGGCGGAATAAACGCTCGCACCCGCTTCATTGACGATAATGTACTTGAGCTCGCGTCCCCTGTCAGCGCCCGCAGATTTTCTCTTGTTGATCAGTGCGGCAATAAACTGCTCCGTCTCACGGGAGGCCGTCCCGTTCCCGATAACTATAAGCTCGGCTCCATGCTTGTCGATCAGTCCGCTAATCATCTTCTCTGCCGCGTCTACCTTGTTATGCGGGGCCGTCGGGTAGCAGACCGCGACCTCCAGCAGCTTGCCGGTCTCATCGACAACCGCCAGCTTGCAGCCTGTACGGAACGCCGGATCGACGCCAAGCACGACATGGCCTCTCACAGGCGGCTGAAGCAGCAGGTTGCGCAGATTCGCCGAGAAGATGCTAATCGCGTGCTCTTCAGCCTTCTCCGTCAGCTCGCCACGCACCTCACGCTCAATTGACGGAGCGATTAACCGTTTGTAGGCATCCTCTATCGTGCCGACAAGCAGTTCGCGAATCGGCGAGGTTGTTCCGCCGCGAATAATTTGACGGTCGATATAATCGTGAATCCGCTCATTCGGCACATCCAGCGATACGCGAAGCACCTCCTCGCGCTCCGCACGGTTGATCGCAAGTGTCCGGTGCGGCGGCAGGCGCTTGACAGGCTCCTGATAAGCATAATACATCTCATAGACACTCTCCTGCGCGGCATCCTTCGCTTCCGTCCGGATAATCCCCTGCTCGAAAGTATGTCTGCGCACCCATGTGCGGATTTTGGCATCATCCGCAATTCCTTCGGCGATAATATCCATCGCTCCCTGAATCGCCTCTTCAGCTGTCGCTACGCCCTTGTCGGCATCAATGTACCGCGCTGCCTCGCGCAGCGGCTCACCTTGCCGCGGCTGGGACAGCAGCCAGTCTGCAAGCGGCTCAAGTCCCCGTTCCTTCGCAACGCTGGCGCGTGTCTTCCGCTTCTGGCGGTAAGGCCGGTACAGGTCCTCAACTTCCTGCAGCTTGACGGAAGCTTCAATAGCTCCTTTCAACTCAGCCGTCAGCTTGCCCTGCTCATCGATGAGCCGGATAACCTCGCGCTTGCGCGTCTCCAATCCCCGCATATATTGAAGCTTGTCCTCAATGCCGCGCAGATCGTTCTCGTCCAGCTCGCCTGTCATCTCTTTGCGGTAACGGGCGATGAACGGAATCGTATTCCCCTCATCAAGCAGGCCAACCGCCGATTTCACTTTCGTCAGCGGAATACTGAGCTCGGCGCTGATTCGCTTAATGATGCGCTCCTGCTCCGCCTTCTGCTCCTCGGGAGTCAGCTCAGCCTTGCCGCCCGCTCCGGCTTCCAGCTCCTCTTCCCTTGCCTGCTGTGTCGTCTCAGCCATATCTATTCCTCCATCTCTTTAACGAGGTAACAACCCTTACCCCCGGCCTAGGCCGGTACGTAAGGGTTGTTCGCCATTTCAAATCCGATTGTCGTCTGAGGCCCGTGTCCAGGATAGACACGGCAGCCTGGATCCAGCTTGTACAGCTTGTTGCGTATGGAATCGTACAGATCCCGCTCGCGCCCGCCCGGCAGGTCCGAGCGGCCCACGGACATGCGGAACAGCACGTCTCCGCTGATCAGATGCCCGTCGCAGTGCAAGCTTACACTTCCCGGGGAATGACCGGGCGTGTGCATCACGTTGAACGTATGCCCGATCAGCTCCAGCTTCTGTCCTTCATCCAGCGCATATTCAGCCGGAGCGGTCGATAGCGGAGCGGTTACTTCGGACCAGCGCAGCGAGCCGTTCTTGCCCGCATCAGTCAGCCAATCCGCCTCCAGATCATGAACGTAGACCGGACAGCCGGCCGCTTTGCGCACCTCATCCACGCCGCCCATATGGTCGAAGTGAGCATGCGTCAGCACGATCGCTTCGATCGTAAGATCGCGGATTCGCTCAATCAGCCGCTTGGGGTTCACTCCGGGATCAATAATGATGCCGCGGCGGCCTGTTTCCTCTGTAATCAAATAAGCATTCGTCTGCAAGGGACCTAGCGTAAATGTCTCTATCTTCAGCATACGAGTTAGAAGGAGGACAGCAGCTTGCGCAGCTCTTGCAGAATAACTTGCTGGTATTCCGTGCCTTCGCCGTAGCGGCGTCCCATCTCTTGTCTTGCCTCTCCCAGCTTCTCTTGATAATCAGCTGCTTCGCGGTCCGGATTCGCCTGCTTGAAGGCAATCATCGCTTCCTGCACATGCGCAGGGCGAGGTCCCCATTGTCCAAGCACATGTCCGCCCGTATCCGCGATAATAACGATCGGAATCGCCCGTCCGCCCATCGTCAGAAACTGGTCCATCGTCTCAAGATGCTCTTCCATCACTAGAATTTCCGTCGGAATTCCTGTCACTTCCAGCGCCTTCAGCACTACCGGTACGTTGCGCACGACATCGCCGCACCATTCCGCGGCCAGAATGAGGCAGCGCAAATCATCACGATTGTTCATCGATTCGAAAAATTCACGGTCGTCCTCGCTTGCCCATTGGAACGCATTGTAAAAGTTCAGGAATGCTTCCTTGTTTTTCTCAATGGAATCTATAAATTGCTGCGGGCTAATTCCCTTATTAAGCTTTGTCGCGATACTGCTGCTCATATGTACGGCCTCCTTGATTTTGGATAAATCCTATCCTTGCTATTGTACCAAACGAATGCGCACTCCGACAAATTAGACCGATCTGCCGCGGCTCCGCAAATATTTGATCAGAACATAAATAATAAGCAGGGCGATTGCGATCAGAATAGCTGGCTGCACGTAAGGAGCCGCCTTCTCATCAATGCTTTCCCACTGGTCGCCCAGCTTCCAGCCTAAATAAACGAATAATAAAGACCAAGGCACAGAGGCGATTGCCGTCAGCAGCGTAAACAGCCAGAAATTCATCTTCGCGATGCCTGCCGGGATCGAAATCGCTTGCCGCATCACGGGGACGAATCTGGCAGTAAATACAATACCTGCTCCATACTTGCGGAACCATTGCTCGGAGAGATCCAGATGCTTTGGCTTCAGCTTGATAAATTTGCCGTACTTATCGAAGAACGGTCTGCCTGCAAAGCGGCCGATGGCATACAGAATCCACTGCTGGCCGACCGCGCCCAAGGTGCCGAATACGACCGCGCCTGTGAAAGTAATCTCTCCCTTATGTACCAAATACCCGCCGAAGGAGAGCACAATTTCACTCGGAATAACCTCAATTAACAGACCTATTAATATACCATAGTAACCCAAGCTTTCTACCCATAACAGAAGTTCATGCAATACATCACGCAACCAATCCATCATTCTCTCCTTTCACTGCAACCTTTGTCCGCCTTCGCAGCATGCTGGCACGGAGTACGGAGTAGCGTTGTCAGCTTCCTATACATAATTGTACTGCTCGTCTCTCTACGGTATTCTAGCATATTTCTATAGATGCCTCCATAGATGTCATGCCCTGACAAGCTCCCGCATAGACTAGCTGTAATTCATACGTAATGAAGAGGGGGAATGTTTCATGTCCAAAATTTTTGTCGTAACGAAAAAACAGATCCGCTTATTCGCTGTCGTCATTCTCGTCGTGCTTATTGCCGCAGCATGCCTGAAGTGGAATCAATCCAAGGCCGCAATGGGCTCATCACAGGAGCAGCGGGTCATCCAGCTCGTTACTGGCGAATTCAGGACAACGACCAGCGATGGCAAGAAACTTGAAGTATACCGCTGGGATCCCGGCACGGTCATCGCGAATGTAGGGGATTCTGTCGAGCTGCGGATAGCCGGGGTGAACGGACAATCGCATCCTTTTGTCATCGAGGGATTGAATATTAAGGGCGAGGTGGTCAAAGGAAAGACGACCGTGGTCCGCTTCACAGCGGAGCGCAAAGGGACTTTTCCAATCGTCTGCCTCACCCATGACAAGATGGAGAACAGCGGGCCGATGGTAGGCTATATCGTCATTCAATAAGGCTGTGACGGCGGGGCATCGGGACGCATATATAGGGGTAGAGAGGAGTCGTTTACGATGAAATCTTCTTCCCAGAAACATCATGCTGCCTACCCTAACGCCCGCAAAATCAGACGCGCCTGCGAGAATGAGCTGTATCGCGCAATCAAACGACTCGGCGTCTGGATTCCGAAGGAGAAAGTCAAAGAGGCCGAGCAGCTGTATGTACGGAAGGTCATCCTGAATATCCAGTGGGTGACGGAGAACGCCAGCAACCGCAAGAAGCTTGCCGACTGGTGGGACGAGAACGTCAGCGAAGAAATTGCAGCGCTTTGGGAGGTTGACCAGAACAGGCTGAGCACGGCGTTCCGTGAAGCTTTTGGCGGTTAGCGGCGGAGCGAGGCATTTGGAAGGGGCTTGCCGCAGCATGGGCAGCTCCTTTCTTTTGCAGCTGGCTGAAGACTGATTAGAAAGAATACTGCAAGCGGGCCGAACGGTGATGAGGCTGTCCGAAAAGTCCAATATCCAAGGAGCCAGTTTCAATTGATATGAAAAGATGCCGCCAAAACCACGAAAAAGTGGGACTGGAAGCATCTTTTTCACAGCCTTTCACCTTCCCCCAATGTGGTTTGAAGGCAGTGACGGAGTAGGAAGCCTGCGAATGTGCATGAATTTTGGTTACAAGACGCCTTAATGATGAAATTGCTGCGATCGTGCATGAATGTGAGACAAAATCGGCCGATAAGAGGAAACGAAGGTGAAATACCTGCACACTGGCAGGCATTTCACCTTCATGGAGTTAGAAACGAGAAAATTACTGCCGTTTCGCATGTTTCGCCTGCTCGCATCTCGCTTGTCTCGGCGTTTGAATGACGTATCGGCCTCTGGCGAGAAGTACGTGGGCAGTCCCATGATCGCAGGCATTCCACACCGTACAGCTTCATAAAGCGGGAGCTGAGATTTCCCGAAAGGACTTTCGGGACAGCTCCCTGTGTTGTCAAAGCGCGTTTCCCTTTGCTGCTGCCGCAGGCTTGGACATCAACCAATAATTGCAAAGGCCTCTACGCCGGCTGGTATCGTTCTGCTGCGGAATAGTACGCCGCTGGAAGAAAATGTGCGAATGGTGTACGAAACATTCGTCGGCGTGCCGATGTTGTTGAAGCGAACGACACCGAAGCGGTCAAAGCTGGCTGACGAAACGACTAGACCGTTGCGTATCAACAGGGCAAAAAATCCTGTCGTATTG
Organism: Paenibacillus oenotherae; assembly: GCF_019443105.1. Taxonomy (GTDB): domain Bacteria; phylum Bacillota; class Bacilli; order Paenibacillales; family Paenibacillaceae; genus Paenibacillus_Z; species Paenibacillus_Z oenotherae. Next base: position 80,888 of record NZ_JAHZIJ010000016.1, on the reverse strand, counting down.
AACGGTACACCGTTCCGTTGAACCCAGAGAACCGTCAGCCGATTAAGAATCGGCCCAGACTGCTGGTACAGCCCTTGTGGCTTGGTGGTGCGAATGACTTTTCCCGAGCTGCTGGTCGAATACAGCTTAGGCTTGATGCGTGTGTATGCCATCATTATCACTCCTCTCCTGTTTATTTCAGCATATGCTGATGATCACGGAGAGGATTGGACAAACCTGCATGTCCATCACCTATTTATGGCAGCCATTCAATACCCGGGACCGGCACCCAGCTGCCGAAGGAGCAGCCCGGCTGCATTCGCCGCTTCCAGCGACTCCGGCGTCACCTCGAAGTCGCGTCCCGCCGCCTCGGCGTCGATCCCCTGCGCCTCGAACGCCTCGAAGAAGCTCAGCGCTGTCTGCGCAGCTTGACGCGCCTCGCTCGCCTTGCCGATCGCGCGCATATGCTGCGCGAGCCGCGCCATGTGCACGACCGCATCCGTCTGATTGTCGCGGTCGTACCGGTCATACCGCAGTGCGAGGCGCAGATGCGCCGTCGCCTGCGGCACATCCCCGCGCTCGGCGTATACGCGCCCGAGCGCCCGCAGAAGCGGCACGGACTGCGGCTCATATCGCAGTCCGGCCGCCAGCAGCGCCGCCTGCTCCTGCGGCGGCGCGAGCTCTGCCAGCTCGATGCGAATCCGTGTCCAATACGGATTCGCACCGAGCGCAGCGCGCAGCGCGGCGGCCTGCCCGGCGCCGGAGGCGTATACCGCGGCCTCGCGGTGCGCCACCGCTGCGTCGAACCGCCAGCTGCAGAGGGCGGCCGTTACCGCAATAACGGCCGCAGAAGCCGCAGCCGCGCCTCTGACCGCGGCGCGCCTCCGCCATCTGCCCGCAGCTGTCCCGCCCCCTGCTTCCGCCGGCTTGCTGTAGAGCGCGATCCAGCCAAAGAGCAGCAGCCAATAACAGCCATACGCCATATCAAAGTCAACTGCTGCATGCAGCAGCAGCACCCCAATCGGCACCAGGCCCATCCGGTCGAACAAGAATACGTTCCGCAGCAGGCCTCCGATGACCAGACCAAACAGAACAAGACCAACAAGGCCAAGATCCAGCGCGATATCCAGATAACCGCTATGCACCTCGCTGCCGATATAGGGATAGGTCTGGATTTGCGTGAAAAGCATTCGCCACGTATCGCCGCCGCGCCCAAGCAGCGGCGCTTCACGAATAAGAATAATCGCGTCCTTGTAGAACATTGAGCGCGCGCCCAATGTGTCAAAATATCCGCCCAATCTGCCCTGGATGACCGCCGGCAGCAGCAGCGCCATCGCCCCGATGCCGGCAATCCAGCCGCCCCATGCCGCCCACACTCTCCATCTGCCGCTGCTGCGGGGAGCCAGCGACCGGATGAGATAATACCCTCCTGCTCCAGCCAATACGCACGCAAGCAGCAGCGCCCCTTCGGCGACAACAGCTTCCGGAGCCGCACCTGCAGCAGCATGGCCTCCGTTGCGCAATCCTGCACCATAGACGAAACGGTAAGCTGCGCCTGCAGCAACTAGCGTCCAGCCGCTGTACAGCAGCCAGTGTACACGCTCCGTGCGCCGTGCAGCAGCCAGCCCTCCAAGCCAGCCAAGCCCGGCTGCAAGCCACGCCGCTCTTGATTCTGTCAGCAGCAGCACAAGCGCCAGCGGCACCCCTTGAATAGCAGCCAACAAGTAGCAAATCCGGGTCCGGGCACGAATAAGCAGCCCCCAGCTCCAGATCAGATAAGCGGCTGCAACTGCTGCGAAGGCATTCGGGTACTGCATGAATCCCGCAAGCCTCGCGCCAACAGCAGACAGTCTGGCATCCCCCGTTGTCAGGATCATCTCCGGGAATGCCATCCAGCCCATCCAGCAGGCTAATGCTCCCCATACGATGAAAACTCCGGCAGCCTGTATAGCCGCAGACAGCCACACCCGGCTGCGCTCTTCACCAAACCACATATAAGCAGCAATCAGGAATGCGCCATATGCCGACCAGCGAAGCGCCTGCTCCAGCGTGCCCAGAATGGATGCCGGATCATTAGCCAGCGACAAGCCGTACATGACAGCAATCAGCAGCGGGCCATATGCCGCAAGCGGTACAGCCCTCAGCCCTCCTCCGCCAGAAGAGAACAGCGGGCTCATTCCTGACAGGTCATAGCTGCCGCCTGATCCGGGTGAACGGCTCGTCCTGCCTCTATGGACAAGCCCCCACCAGGCAGCGCTCGACAGAGCAGCGGCAATGATGATCCATTCCCATCTGTAGAAATTTACATCGAAGAACATTCCATATTGATAAGTCGAATAAGCCAGCAGAACCGCTAACAGCAAAGCAGCGATGCCGACAATGGCAGCAGGCATTCCATAACCCCATTTCAATGCAGCAGCGCTTCTCTCAACGAACACCGCTTCTATTCCAAGATTGTATCATACAGCACCTCGCATCTACATGCATCGCAGGGCCAGCATATCCAGCTTCTGATCCCGTCAAAACTTTTTTCTGCCCCCACTCGTTAGATGCACAGTTAACGAGCTTCATTACAGCTAATAAGCAAGAACTTGAGGAGGTTGCCAGTCACATGATTCAATTGCAGCAAATTCAACATGCATTCAAACTTGGCCGCAAGGGAAATGAGCGGCATGTCCCCGTATTGCAAGACATCAACCTCACGGTTAACAAAGGCGAGATTGTCACCCTTATCGGACGGAGCGGGTCAGGCAAGTCAACGCTGCTTCATATTGTGGGCGGCTTTCTCCGACCTACCAGCGGCAAAGTGCATATCGCCGATCAGGATGTGACCGCCTACAGCGAGACGCAATGGGCAGATTTCCGCAGAATCCATATGGGGGTCGTGTTTCAAAACTTTCAGCTGATTCCGAGCATGACCGCTTACGAGAATACCGAGCTGCCGCTTGTTCTGCAGGGCGTTGCACCTAATGAACGCCGCCGTCAAACGCTCCAGCTGCTTGATCAGCTAGGCATCGCCTCGTATGCCGACCATTATCCAAGCGAGCTCTCCGGCGGACAGCAGCAGCGGGTCGGCATTGCACGGTCGCTTATTCTGAACCCGCCTATTCTGCTTGCCGACGAACCGACAGGCAGCCTGGACAGCGAGAACGAAGCGCAGTTTCTGGAGCTGCTCCAATCACTCAACCGTGAGCGCAGCATTACATTGCTCATTATTACCCATGACGACAAGGTTGCCTCCATCGGCAATCGAACATTGCGTATTGAAGACGGCCAGCTTATCCATCCGTCCGACCCGCACAGGCTGGAGGTGCCCAAGCAATGAAATTCAATGACAAGCTTAAATTCGTAAAGCAAAATATGAACAAAAACAAGTCGCGGATCTTCATGACCGTCCTTGCTACCGCAATGGGCTGCTCCTTTCTCATCATGATCGCTTCCGTAGCATTCGGACTGCAGCAGAGCCTTATCAACGATCTGCTGCAGGATCGCTCTATTACCGAAATTCAGGTACACGCTTTGAAGAAGGGCGAATCGTATGAGAACTTGCAGCAGAGTGATCTTGATGCCTTAAAGAACGTAGAGCATGTGAAAGCAATGAGTGTTCAGCGAATAGCGCAAGGCGAGACCAGCATAGGGGATTATGTCAGCATGAACGGAACCCGCGCTGTCGTCTCCAATTTCGAGCAGGAAATGAAGGCTGGACTTGAGTTGTCAGAGGGCCGTGCTCCCGCCAATGATCAAGAAACGGTTGTCGGCTATCATTTCGCCAAAAATCTGGCCAAACGTGATGCTAACAATGAAATCCTTGAGAACGAGATTTACAACGGAAATGTACTGGGCGCAACCATTACTTTCAAGGCAAAGGGATTCGATCCGGAAACGAATGCAGAAGTATCACTCGGTGAATTCAGCCTTACAATTGTCGGCATATTGGAGAAGCCTGATCGGGAGTGGACAGAGAATTCGACCATCTATCTGTCAGACCGCTATAACGAAATACTGTTCCCCGGCGACTCTCTGCCTCCGCCTAGTGTTAAACTGATTGTTGATCATGCGGAAAATGTTACTGATGTGTCTAGCGAGCTGCGGAGCAATAATTACTCGGTCTACTCCGTTGCCGACAGTATCAAAGAGATGGACCTTGTCTTCCTTGTCATGAAGATCGGTCTCCTGTTCGTCGGTACGATCGCGGTTCTGATCGCCTCCATCGGCATCTATAATACAATGACGATGGCCGTTACCGAGCGCGCTCAAGATATCGGCATCATGAAGGCCATCGGCGCCAATCCGCGCACGATCCGCAGCATATTCCTGCTTGAGAGCTTCGGCATTGGATTGCTTGGCGTGCTCATTGGCACAATCGTATCCTATGCCTTAAGCGCGCTGATCAACGCTGCCGTACCGCCAATTCTGTCGTCTGTACTGGATGGCAATCCGCCGGATGACTTCATGTTCTCCTCCATTCCGATTACACTGACACTAGTCAGTGCAGGCATAAGCCTGGGAGTAGCCGTCCTGTCCGGCATGCGGCCAGCAGCCAGAGCAACACGCATAGATGTGCTCCGTGCATTGCGCCGCGATATTTAACCACGACCAGGGGCTGTCCGAAAAAGCCAATATTCAATGAGCCAGTCCCAATGAAGTCAAAAGATGCCTCCAAAACCGCTAGAAAGCGGGATTCGAGGCATCTTTTTCATTATATACAGGGGGCTTAACAGCCCATCCTTGGTTTTCGCCGCCGCCATAACTTGCATCGGCTGGGGGAGAATCCCCGGCGTTGCCTCTCCCACTCCAAGTTTGGTTCGAAGGCAGAGTGGCGGAGTAAGAGTAAGAGTAAGAGTAAGAGTAAGAGTAAGAGTAAGAAGCCTGCGAATGTGCATGAATTTCGGTTACAAGAGGCCCTAATTGTAAAATTCCTGCGATCATGCATGAATTTGAGCAAAAATCGGCCATTAAGGGGAAATGAAGGTGAAATACCTGCCCTCTGGCAGGCATTTCACCTTTATCAGGCCAGAAACGAAAAAATACATGCCGTTTCGCATGTTTTTCGCCTAGCTTGCACATTGCACCCTTGCACCTCGCATCTTACATCGTGCACCTGCATCTTGCATGTTTTTCGCCTAGCTTGCACATTGCATCTTGCATCTTACGCCTTACATCTCGCTTGTTTCGCTAGCACGCATCTTGCATGTTACACCTAGCTCGCATCTCGCATCTCGTAACTCGCAAGTTTCACCTAGCTCGCATCTTGCATGTTTCACCTAGCTCGCACCTTGCACCGTGCATCTCACATCTCGCATGTTTCGCCTAGCTCGCATCTCGCATCTCGTAGCTCTCGCTTATTGCGGCGTTAGAATCACGGATCGTTCTCTGGCGAGGAGTACGTCAATAGTCTGATGATCGAGTGGGAGCTGAGATTTCCAAAAGGGGCTTTTCGGACAGCCCTCTCTTCACATGCCGCTAGAATGAGCGCGGCTTGGCAGACTTCTCTTGCTTCTTCTTATAGTAAGTTGCAACCTGCTCACGAAGCAGGAAGGCTCTTAATGCTCGCTGTTGCAGCTCATCAAGATTTTGGAACCTTGCGCCATAGAAGGACTGTTCGCCATCATATTCTTTGCGGACGATTTCCAGTGTGCAGGATAGCTCAAAACCAATCTTGATTGTCGCCTTCACTCTATCATCCGGCTCCAGCGCCGATTGCCCGAATACTTGAAAACCAATGCCAGAGAAGCTGATATTACGAACTGTCAGCTCGAAATCCAGTGCCGATTCAACCAGCTCCTCTTCATCCGCAGCTTCCCCTTGGGCCTCAGCCCCGCTCCTATCGCCCGTCACAGGCCTGAACAGCCCGTCATGATAGACTTCAATTCGCGGCATCTCCCGCTTCTCCTCCAGGCCGATCAACGATCTTGGCGGAAAAATAACGGCAAGAGAGCCCTCCGCTTTGCCGATAATTGTCGATTGCATTCTATGTATGCCAACAGGAGAATAAATGGTCAAGCTGACCGGATCGCCAAGATCGAATGACTTATATTCGGACATCTCGATCTCAATCATCTCTCCCTCTACATGGGACAGAACGCCTGTAGACACATATCCTTCTTTCTCAACAACGGTACGGCTATGAACCAGCACTTTAGTGGAGGTCATCCCCTTGTCTGCTCCATAGGCATCCTTGTTCGAACTTCTATTATCAACCATTACAGCATCCACTCCCAGGTGTCAAAATAAGAAAAAGCCGCTTCCCATGCCACAAAGCCGCTCCTACCACCCAAGATTGGATGTCACGTCGGCAGCCAGGCTGTCATTTCGTTCATTGCAACAATGAACATTAGACCCTTTAGCTTTGCGTCCTTGCCTTTCGGCAAGTTTGCCATTTCGATGATTATGCTGTTGTCATAATGAGGTTGATCGTTACATCTCTTTGATAATCATTACATTATGCTCATTCTTCAGATCGATCTGATAAGCCATGGCCGGCGCAGAGCCATCCGCCTCGCGTATGATCCGAACTGTCGGCCTATGTACAGCAAGCGGATTGTTCTCAGCAACCACGCCGATCTGGCCAGAGCTTAGAAGTACAGTAGTCGATACCGGATAAATCGAGATATGCTTGCAGAAGGTTTTGATCAGATCCAGATCAAAGACGGTATTTCCCGCTGCGAATAAATATTCGATCGCTTCCGTAGGGGTATACCTTCTGCGATGCGGCCGCGGCGAGGTCAGCGCATCATACACATCTGCAAGAGCAACGATCTGAGCATACTCATGAATCTCATTCCCGCGCAATCTTCGCGGATAGCCGGACCCGTCGTATCGCTCATGATGCTGAAACGCACAATGTGCGGAGAGCAGCGATATATCATGCTGGGCGCGGATAATGTTGAAGCCTTCCTCCGTATGCTTCTCCATGACAAGCCGTTCCTCAACGGTGAGCGGTGTTGCTTTATTCAGCAACTCCTTAGGCAGCCTGGACATTCCGACATCGAACAGCAGCGCCCCCATCCCCAGCTCCTCCAGCTGGTTCCGGTTATATCCCTTCGCCAAGCCCATGATGCCTGCGAGAATAGCAACATTAAGCGAGTGCTGGAACAAATAAGCGTCCGCCACTTGTATGCTGGTGAGATTCACCATGACCTCTTCACGAACGATCAGATCCTGCATAATCTCACCGAACACTTTGCGGAACTCCCGTCCCATCTCAGGCGCAATGGCACGGCCTTTAATATTCGGTTGATCCATTAGCGTGTTCATCGTCTTGAAGATTGTATCTGTCGCCTTCTTCTGCGTAGCATCTCTAATCGGTGTGGTGGGCTCGAGGCCCTCTGTCAGCGGATCATCGATAAACACCATATCTATGCCCAGATTCTTCAGCCGATCGATAAACCTTTCACTAAGCTCCACTCCGGCACCTAACAGAATGTTGCCGTTCTCTTGAAGTATAGGGCGAGCCAATTTCTCTCCCGGCTTTACCGAGAGAATATTTACTTTTCTCATTCTGTCTGATCCCGCCTTCATAACTATTTGCTAATTGGTTATGCTTGCAACGCCTCATGAGGACCGTTATGTATCCGGCGCAGGTTTTTGTTCGCATACATCTTCTTGTCCGCAGAACGAACCAACTGGAATAGATCGCTCCCATGTTCAGGATAACAAGCACTGCCGACTGATACAGACAGATTGAAGCCCATTCGTTGGGTAAGCCTGAGAAGATGCTGATGCTGCTCCCTGATCCATGCATCTATCCCCTTATCATCCCCGTAGGGGCAGACGATGACGAACTCATCGCCGCCCCATCGCGCAACGATTTCGCCTTTCAGTGAACATGCTGCCAGTGATTGTGCAATGAGCTTCAACGCCCGGTCTCCTTGCTCATGGCCGAACCGGTCATTGACATCCTTGAAATCATTCACATCTATCATAAGGATCGAGATTTTCTTCTGTTTGCGCTGTGCTTGCTGAAGCAGCTTGGGAAAGCTCGATTCTATAAAGCCGCGATTATGAACGCCCGTCAAGCAGTCCCGTGTAGAATCCGCCTTGAGCCGATCATATTTGCCGCCCAGAATCCAGGCCAGAGGAAGGGACAGAAGCGAGCTGGCTGCCATGCCGGTTAACGCTGTCAGCCATCCATTGCTGCCGCCTGCCCAGAATCCGAACGCTGTCGTAAAGGATATGGAGCCAGCCGCAATCGCCCCGGCTGCAATACGTCCTGTGAAAGTCATGATGCCATCCTCCATTTACTCCTGGTAATGAATGATCCGGTTGCGTCCGCCTTCCTTAGCCTCATACAGCGCCGCATCAGCTCTGGCAAACAACTCACGCAAATATGATTTGGCATCGTTGCCGCTTTCAACAACTGGGCCGGATACGGACAGCACACCAACACTAATCGTGACCGATACCGTTTCGTCATCCCTTCCGACAGGCACAGCATTAGCTTCGACTGCTTCGCATATCCGCTTCGCCAGCATTGCGGCTTGCTCCCCGTTCGTATGGGGCAAATAGACGGTAAATTCCTCCCCGCCATATCTGGCCAGTATATCGGTCTGTCTGAGCGATCTCCGCACGACCTCAGCTGTCAGGCGAATGACATCATCTCCTACCAGGTGGCCATAGGTATCATTAACAGATTTGAACAGATCGATGTCAAACAGAATAATCGCGAACGGTACCCGATATCTCACGTTTTTCTTCACTTCATGCTCTAGCTGCTGCATCAGATAACGCCTATTGTAGCAGCCGGTCAAGCTGTCCGTAATGGCCATCATCTCCAGCTTTCCGTTGGCTTGAAACAGCTCATCCTGCATCCTGAGAAGCTCGCGGTTGCGCTCTTGCTGCACCTCATTCTGCTTATTCGAATCGTCGATCAGCCGCCTAAGCTCGGTTATGTCCTGGAAGGTGATTACGCGCCCGAGTACGCGATTGTGATCACCCATAATGGGCGCTGCACTCATAGAAAGATGAATAATGCGTCCATCCTGCTTGATCGAGATCTCCATCTCGGCGCGCGCGGGAGGATTGCTTCGATAGGCTCGAAGGAATGGTTCCGCTGCTTTCACGCCCTTAGCGGAATGGATAAGCCGCTCCATATCGAGCCGGCTTCCAATGTGAATGCCAAGCCGGGGGCTTGACATCCGGTTCATCTCGACAACTTGCTCATGCCTGTCCAATACGATAATCCCAGCCGCAATCGTATCAATAACATCCTGCTGGGCAATTCTCACAATATCGAAAGAACGCTGCTTGTGAAGTGCCGCTACAAAGCAGATCGACGCAACGGCGATCCCAATCGTAAATATGCCGGGAACAGCTGGCAGCACGTTCGACAGCAATATATTCAAGATCAATTCCGCCAATCCGAACAGAACCAGCACTGTAACACCCGTCAAGGCGTAAGCAATCTGCGGCCGGTAATGAGGATTGCTGCCCGAACGGTAAGCCCGGATAAGAAGGACAGCCGAATATATGAAATACGCCATTAAAGTAAGAGCGAGAATCCAGAAGAGCGGACCGTACGAATGGTAGGGGCCACCATCATTCTCGGTTAAATAAACACCTCCGGGATTGACAGCAATCCCGATCACAATAACAAGAGCGGGAAGAAACATCCTCATAACCGCTCTCGCACTAAGCACATAAGCCGGATTTATCAGAAATCTCAATACCAGTTGCCATCCAAATCCGACAACAGATAAAACGACAAACGAAACATTGTTGTAAATCAACTGGAAGTGGGGATTGTCTGTCATATTGACTGCGAATTGGCCGAGCGGCCAGATCATAATCAGGAAGTGGAAGATCAAATAGATCCTGTGCAGCATTGTGACTGTGTTATAAACAAAAACATACATAAACAAAGCCAAAAGAACGAAAAAGATACTGGGATCAAGCCATGTCAACAGTCCCAAAACTACCCACCCAATCAACCATATTCATGTGCTACACTTCATGGGACTTACCACACTCCCATTCTATCACAGCACGTATTTATTCGACAACGACTAGTGTCATCTTATTTGACAAGCCCTTGCGCCCTCGCAGCGGCCAACTGGTCGGCCAATGCGCCTTCCAAATAGGGCGTTAATTGCAAGCTATCGCGAAAGGCTTCATATTCCTTCCATTTACGCTCACTTTCGTTTGCCGGGCCAATCGTAGCGCGAATGAGCATATTTTTGGGCGTATGATCAGGATCTATAAACTCAAGCATTTGCACTTTATAGCCAATAACCTCCAACAGCTGGGCACGCACCGCATCCGTAGCAAGAGCCGAGAACCGCTCCTTCAGCAAGCCATGCGACAAAAGCGGCTTCAAATTCTCATTGGCGATCTGCCGAAAAAACTCATGCTGGCAGCATGGTACAGACAGAATAACGGAAGCTCCCCAATCCACCGCCTTGACCAGCGCGGCATCTGTTGCTGTATCGCAAGCATGCAGCGTCACGACCATATCGACAGCCGATTGCTCCTTGTAATGGGCAATATCACCAACCTGAAAGCTCAGCCGGTCGTAACCGAGCTTGTGCGCAAGCTCAGAGCAGAAGGCGATAACATCCTCCTTCAGATCAAGCCCCACAATCGTGATATTCATGTTCTGCTTGATTGCGAGCAAATGATAGAGCGCAAATGTCAAATAAGATTTGCCGCAGCCAAAATCCACAATCCGGATCTCACGATGGGTCGGCAGACTCGGCAGCACATCCGCAACCATCTCAAGGAACCGGTTAATCTGTCTGAATTTATCCTGTTTCTTGGCGATGACCGCGCCATCCTTTGTCATAATGCCAAGCTCCACCATGAACGGCGCAGCCTCACCCTCTTGAACGATCCGCTGCTTCTGCCGGTTATGCTGCTGCGGCTCCTGAACCGCTTTGGATGTCGGCGGCTTGCGAAGCATTGTCGCCTTGCCCTTCTTGTTGAACAGCACCTGCACATCCGCGTCATCCGTCTTGAACAGCGCTTGTCTATAATGCTGCTCCAGCCACTCTGCCATTCGCTGCGCCGCTTCTGCCTGCGGAACATTATCATGAGTCACTTTGGTCTTGCTGTGATACTCGAACTGGTAATGGAGGCTGCCGCGCAGCTCAATTGCCCGTATAGCCGTCTTGAGCGGACTCCCTTCATCCTTGCGGCGAAGCTGGCTGAATGTCGCCTGCCGCAGCACTCCGCTCTCCACCCATTGCTGTAAATCCGCTTGCCATTGCTCCATGTTGATCCATTCAGCTCCTAGTAACTTACTTTATCCAGCCACAGGACAGCAGCAATCGGCAGAACCGGCCGTCATGAACCGCTTCCGCCTCCTGCTTTTTCTATGACCGGAGTTTCGTATAATCTTCTCTGACCATCAATAACTTCATCTCGGGGCAGTCCGCCGGCCAGCAGCCTCTCGTCAGGCATGAGGAGAAGCCTGCGATAGAATGCATCCGCAGCCTCCTGTCCCATCAATCCGTCTGTAAGCAGCTCGTCCAGCACATTCTCTGCCTGATCAAAGCGACCCTCTGCTTCATGCCATTCCAGAAGCAGCTCCTTTGTCGCCCTCGGCAATTCGTATTCGCGCAGCTTCGCTGCCAGTTCTGCCGCTTCCTCTGAGGGAGAGCGCAGTAAAGGCTCGGCTTCCAGCAGCGCCAGTCTGATGAATAAATGCAGCGCCTTCACTCTGATGGAGTAGCTCTGCTCAGCTTGATCCATCTCATCGAGCAGATCTGCCTCTTCCTTCATGAGCAGGGCGATCGCGTGCAGGTTGGCCGTCTCTACAACGCCTCTAACCGTCATCATGCTGATGATGTCCGTATCCGACAAGGAGCGAATCAGCTTGCCGTTAAGCCTGAACTGCCGATCCAGCATCTCATCAATCACCTGCAGCGCTTCTTCCTTCTTCTTCTCCTGCTTCAAAGCCATAACCTGTGCGACCATTTCCGTCATTTGATGAATCATCCGCATGAAATAATCCCTTTGAAACATATCTCCCCTACTCCCTGAGCGTCGATAAAAAACGAATAAATGCAGCGATTCGTTCTCCCAAAGCTGCCGGGGACTCCACCATGCCCATATGGCCCGTATCGTTCAATACAACCTGGGACACATTCGAACCCTCTGCAGTAAAAGTTTTCTCCGCCGGAATAACTCCATCCTCAGAGCCTGCAATGAGCAGTCTTGGCACATTCAGCTCATCAAGCACATCTCTGCGATCCGCGCGGATCTTCATGCCGAGCGCTGTCGCCGCAGCACCCGCAGCCGATGTTCCATATCCAATCGCAATGACTTCCTGTACCTTATCAGCCATCTTCACAAGGTGGGCAGGAGCGAACAGCTTGGGCACAAGTCCCTCGACGAATTTCTCGATGCCTTCCGTTGCAATCGCCTGCGCAGCCTTATCCCGGTTAAGCTTTGCTTCGGCGGTATCCGCCATCGCAGTGGAATGAACGAGGCTTAACGAGCTCACCTTCTCAGGGTACTTGTCGGCGAAAGCGAGCGATACATAGCCTCCTAACGAATGGCCAAACAAATAGACATGCCGCACATGCAGCGCATCAACCAATTGCAGCAGGTCATCAGCAAAAGCTTCCATCGCATAGACGGCATCATCCGGAGCCGAGCTGCGCCCATGACCACGAAGATCCGGGATCAGTATGCGCCCAAGCCCTTGGATTCGAGGAATGATGCTCTCCCAATAGCTGGAGCTGCCGCAGAAGCCGTGCAGCAGTACAATGGCCGAATTCTCTGCAAGCACACCGCTGCCTTCACCAGAATCATAGTACGCTAATTGCAGTCCGCTAGAGAGCGTTAAATTGTGATTGGCTAATGAATGAACAGTCATAATCCTTCACCCTTCCCTGATTGTTTGTATTCAACTATTCACCCAGGCGCAGCGTTACTGAATCTGTAACCGGAATGCCCCAAGCGGCGCATGCAGCATCAGCAACTGCGCGGGCCATGCCCACTACCTTGTATATCGATGCCCGCTGCAAGCTCCAGTAGGGCTTCACATTCAGCGGGCCGACCACACCAGCCACACTATAATGTCCAATTGGCGGCAAACGCCGTCCGGTTGCTCTTGCCGGATATAACGGGCCTTCATCTATGAGATACAATCCACACCGATCACGATGCCCTAAGCTGGCATCGATTGCGACTATTGTCAAAGTATCAGGAATGCTTGCTATCGCTTCTTCATAACGATCCGCATCACAGGGACTATGAAGCGTGCCAATGACATGAGGCACCCCCCGTTCGCGAAGCAGTGTGCCAATCCAGGGGCCGAATGAATCGCCTGTAGAACAGTCCGTGCCAATACAGACGAAAGCAAGCTCCTCTATTCGGGGCACTGCAGCAGCAATATCTGCAAAAAAGCGGTGAAGCCCTCCGCTGTCGATCCATCTTCGATTGGCCCCTTGCTCATCAGCAGGGAATTTGCGCGTTCTTGATCCGCTGCCCATCTTTTAAGAAACGCTCCCTTCCGCTTCTTCTGTCATTCATCCAGATTGAAGCTCCGGTTCATTAGCCGGAAGCTAGCTCTAATTGTACCGAAATTAAGACTCCGCCACAATCAATGCTTATCGGCAGGTGAGCGGTAGCGGGCAGTATGCCTGTCATGATACAATACGAACAGCGCTCAGGCGAAAAGGGAGGAATAACGGATGAAAAACTTGAATGAAGCGACGCAGGAGAATGTCGAATTTATGATAGAAGCAATCAAGAACAAGCTGAGGATGGCTACAGGTGCAGCTATGCAGGCCACTCACTTTAATATGGATCAGTATGAGGACATCAAGGATCTCTACGAGGTTGTATCAAGCAAAGACAAGTTTAGCATAAGCGAAGTTGAGGCCCTCGTATCCGAGCTCGGCAAGTTGAGAAATAAATGAAATTTAAATACAGTTCCTTACATGTTGTTACAATTATCGACAATCATTGTTAATAAGAAACCGGAGCATGTCAGCATGCTCCGGTTTCTTATTTCTGCGATGCCCGGATAGGAAGCTGCACTTAGACGATTTCATCCTCGCTCTTGGAGGAGTGCTCCAAGTTCGGCGCTGCTGCAGTTATGGACATCTTAATTGTGACACTTTTGTTCTCGCCCTTGAGGAAATGGGCGAGCCTTTCCAGCTTATCCGCTAATTCCGGACCGTTCAGCGTAACATTCAGCTCATAGCCGAATTGATCCGCCGGAGCCTTGCGTTCAATCATGGCATAATTGTGGATGCCATATGCTTCGGCGCCATTGCGTGCAGAGAGCAGTTGTTCCGGGAAAAACTTGTCCGATTTATTGACGACACGCTCATAGATACGCAGCTTCTTCAGCAGCATATAATACTGCGCGGAGTGCTTGAATCCCCAAGCGTCACGAATATCCTTCAAAGTGTAATCCATCTTCCACTGCTTCAATTTCTCTACCTGTTCATCAGTTGTAAGCTTCAAAAATTCGTCAAGCGGTGTTATTGCTAACGGCATGCTCTTTCCTCCTAAAAATTCTTACTACTATACCAATGTTAATTACCCCATTCATAATAAATAAATCTTTCTTTTTATAAAAAAATACCATAATCAATCATTATACGCAAATCAGCAATATCGATAATAATCTACATTCCAGGCACAATAACAGGGCAGCCAGTCAAATATATTGTTGAATTATCGGATATTTTGTAGCATTCTTAATCAAATAGTCCTGCATATCAATGAATAATCATGCTATTTGGACTACTGTTTTTATTTTTGACTGGGCAAGTGGGCGCGACTGCTGATAATGCCGCAAATTGCTCTAAGTACCGCGATTGCTGTGAATAATGTGAGTGCGCCGCTACTTCTACTGTTGTTGCGATTGCTGTGATTGCTGCTTTACTTACACTAATGTTACTGGGACTGCTGCCGCCACCTCTACTGTTGCTGCGATTGCTGTGAGTACCGCCACCTCTACTGTTGCTGCGGTTGCTGTGAGTACCGCCACTTCTACTGTTGTTGCGATTGCTGTGAGTACCTTCACCTATATTATTGCTGCGATTCCTCCGACTACTGCGATTCCTCCGATTGCTGCTGTTCCTCCGACTACTACTATTCCTGCGATTATACATCCTTTTAGCTGTTTCGTTGCTCTGAGAGCAACATTCCTGCAATGCTGCATCTTTTTGAGGGCTGAGCCACTGTTTCAGGAGAAAATGGCTAAAAAACATGCGCGGTTGCAGGCTTTTCAGTCTTTTTGAAAGTTTTCCATTGAAATAACTGCGCTTTTGCAGGCTTGCGGATCGTGCACTGCTCCTGACGCGAGGTATAGCGAGATATACCATAGTATAAACCAACAAAAAAACGCCAAGGAGAGCGGGTATTCCCACTTTCTTGACGATCTTGCAACGATAATGTTACCCAGCTTTGCCTGCCTCCAAGCCAAGCGACCGCAGCAGCCTCCCGAATGCCTGGCTGCCTGCTGATGTTCTTTTGTAAACACCGGAATCCTTCAGCACCTCAAGAAATTTCTTCCCGACTTCATCCCGCAGCACTTCAACGGCCTCGGCAGTTGTCAGATTCGTCCCATGGGTGCCAACCATCGCCTCAATCCAGTCTGCGTGCTTGTGAAGCGGGCCGTTCAACAGCTCCGATCTCTCCGCAGAGGCTTCGCCGGCAAGAAACGCTGCAATCGCCTCAAGCTCAGCTTGAAGCCGCCCCGGAAGTACAGCAAGGCCCATGACTTCGATCAAGCCGATATTTTCCTTCTTAATGTGATGCAGATGCTCATGTGGATGGAAGATGCCATCGGGATGCTCCCGGCTCGTTCGATTATTCCTTAGAACAAGATCCAGTTCATAATGGCCATCTGCCCGCAGTCTTGCAATGGGCGTGATGGTATTGTGCGGAATCCGCTCTCCGCCTTGCTCAGTATAAGCCACGATCTCCGCCTGAGGATCACTGTACTCCTTCCAGCCCTCCAATATGCGGCCTGCCGCTCTCAGCACAGCAGATTTGCTCACGCCGCTTACGCGGAGCACCGACATGGGCCAGGCCACGATACCGAAGCTAACCCCCGGTTCAGAAGGATCGGTATAGACCGCCTCGACAGCTGCTTTCTCCATCGGGAATACATGCCGTCCTGCCTGGAAATGATCATGTCCAAGTATCGAGCCGCCCACAATCGGCAGGTCCGCATTGGAGCCGATAAAGTAGTGGGGGAACTGATCCACAAAATGGAGCAGCCGCGCGAAGGTGTCGGCAGAAATACGCATCGGTGTATGCTCACTGCGGAATATGATGCTGTGCTCGTTATAGTAGACATACGGCGAGTATTGAAAATACCACAATTCGTCAAGCAGCTCTAGCGGCACGACGCGCAGATTCTGGCGGGCGGGATGATCGGCGCGTCCTGCATACCCGATGTTGTCCGCACAAAGCAGGCATTGGGGATAGTTGCTGGGCGCTGTATTTCGCAATAATGCGATCTCTTTCGGATCCTTCTCAGGCTTTGACAGGTTGACTGTAATCTCCAGATTGCCATAATCGGTGGGCTGCTCCCAATACAGGTTCTTCCGGATGCGATCCATCCGGATATAATTGGAATCGATGCTGAGCTGATAGAACTCATCTGTCGCTCTGGCTATGCCTTCCCTCTCCGCCGTACGGAGGAAGCCCGCGGCAGCTTCAGACGGACGCGGGATAAGATGACCCATTATCCGGGCGTCAAGAAGGTCGCGGTAAGTCGCCGTATTCGCAGGGATCAGCCCAATCGCCGCCCCATAATCCAGCAGCGGTTCAAGCAGCTCTGTCACACTCTCTGGCTGTTCGCCTGCTGCCTCTCCCTCATACCTTTCGGTAAAACCGAACACATCCAGCAGCCCATTGCGCGAGGAATAGATGTCCAATGGCTGTATCATTCCCCGTTGAAGGGCGAACTGGAGAAGCCGCTCGATCAGAATAAGAGCCTCATTGTTGCTGTAATTCCTTTGCTGTACTGTCATGCTACTATTCCTCCCGGGATCAGGCTGTCATAATGTGCGGGTTCCACTGCTGGAACATTGTCCGTGAATCTTGGGATGTGAGGCAATCCTGGCTGCCCAGGCAATCCGTACCTGCCAAAGGCGAGCTACCGCTTGCTGTAGCCATCGGGCTTGGCAGTATGCCACGCCCAGGCGCTGCTGATGATGTTCTCCAGGCTGCTGCGGGTCGGGTTCCAGCCAAGCTCCTCGTGCGCGCGCCTGGAAGAAGCGATCAGCACGGCCGGGTCGCCTGCCCGTCTGGGCTCAGCAGAAGCCGCAATCTCACAACCGGTCACTTGCCGCGCAATGTCAATCACCTGCTTGACGGAGAAGCCTTGGCCATTGCCCAGATTGTACACGGCGCTGTCGCCGCCCTTCCTCAGCCGATCAACAGCCAGCAGATGGGCATCAGCCAGATCGCTGACATGGATATAATCACGGACGCATGTGCCATCCTCTGTCGGGTAATCCTCGCCGTAGATGGCGATATGCGGGCGCTTGCCGAGCGCTGTCTGCAGCACGAGCGGAATAAGATGCGTCTCTGGCGCATGGTCCTCGCCGATTGCGCCGCTGTCATGGGCGCCTGCAGCGTTGAAATAGCGCAACGACACATACTTGATGCCGTGAGCAATGTCGAACCAATGCATCATCCGCTCCATTGCAAGCTTCGTCTCGCCGTAAGTATTCGTCGGAAGTGTGCGGTCATGCTCGTCGAGCGGCAAATGAACAGGCTCGCCGTAAGTGGCGGCGGTTGAGGAGAATACGATTGTGCCCACCTTGTACTGGCTCATTTTCTCCAGCAGACAGAGCGTGCCGTATACGTTGTTATGATAATATTTGGCCGGATTCCCCATACTCTCGCCGACCAGCGAGCTGGCCGCAAAATGAATGACCGCTTCAATCTCATTCTCTTGAAAAACCGTATCCAGCAGCTCACTGTCGCGCAGGTCGCCTATATACAATTTGCCACCCAGCACCGCTTCCTTATGCCCCTGCTGAAGATTGTCCACAACAACAATTTCTTCCCCGCGCTCGAGCAGCGCAGCAACCGTATGCGAGCCGATGTAGCCCGCTCCTCCTGTAACTAGAACCGCCATCTTGCACCTCTCCTCTACTGGAACAGCTAGTGACAGGAATCCATCACCGCATTCACTTCTATATCATTTACAGCAGCTGCTCCACCCCGTTGCCAATCGTGCATACGTAGAAATCAGCTTGGAGGCCCGTTGCTGCGCTATATTCATCTGATACGGCTTGCTTGAACGCTTCAACCTGATCCTTGCGGACAAGCGATACGGTGCAGCCGCCGAAGCCTGCTCCGGTCATTCGCGACCCTAATACACCAGGAACGCGGCGTGCCGCATTGACCATAGCGTCCAGCTCCGTTCCTGTTACCTCGTACAGATCACGCAATGAATCATGCGACTCGTTCATCAGTCGGCCGAAAGCTGCAAGATCATCAGCCCCAAGCACTTCAATGGACTGGATGACCCGGTCGATCTCCTCCATCACATGTCTGGCGCGATTGCGAACCGTATGATCGCGGATGAGATGCTCATACTTCCTGAACTCCGCAAGCGAAAGCTGGCCAAGCAGCGCCAAATCCGGAAAGACCGCTTGCAGCTCCTTTACCGCCTGCTCGCACTGGCTCCGCCGCTCGTTGTACTTGGAGTCCAGAAGACCGCGGCGTTTATTCGTATTGCCGATAACAAGCTGATAATCCCCGGTATTGAAAGGAATCAGCTCGTATTCCAGCGTATCGCACAGGAGCATGATGGCATGATCCTTCTTGCCGTTCGCCACTGCGAATTGATCCATAATGCCGCATTGGACCCCGTTGAATTCATTCTCCGCCTTCTGGCAAAGCTTCGCTATCTCTATCCTGTCCGGTTTCAATCCGCACAGAGTCAGCAGCGCATAGGCGGTTACAACTTCAATCGATGCTGATGATGACAACCCTGCGCCATTGGGAATTTCGCCATGATACAGCAGATCAAATCCGGTCTCGAAGGTGCAGCCGCTCTGCTGCAGCTCGCTGACGACCCCCTTGGGATAGTTCATCCACTGATCCCCTTCTTCATATCGAATAGGAGAAATCGGCAGCAGCTTGTGCTCGGCGAAGTTCGTTGATGCAAGTCCAAGCAAGCTGTCCATCCGCTTGCGGATCAGCAATGTCGTTCCGAAGGTAAGCGCAGCCGGAAAAACGTAGCCTCCATTGTAATCTGTATGTTCTCCGATCAAATTGACTCTGCCTGGTGCGTGAAAGACGCTAATCTCTTCCGTTGACTTGCCATACAGCTGTTCAAATCGTTCAGTCAGCTCTTGGATGTTCGCCATAGTAATACCCGCTCTCCTTGGGTAGTTTCATTTTCTAGCCATAGTATAGCTTAATTCCCTCCATAACGAAAATGGTGCGATGTGTAGGTGCACATGGACAAATGTTACTTTTATCAAATGCAGATAAGGCGTATGATAGGATAACAGCAGCATTTGTTGTCAGCTTATAATGAGGAGGATTCAGGGAATGGAGCGACCGCCGGGATATACCGTCGTATCGAATCCTGCAGCTGCGCTGCATGGTAATTTATATGTATTATTCACAGGTGAGAGCCAGACGAGACCGAACCACCGGATAGGTCCAAAAGTATATAGTTTCTACCTGCTGCATCATATTTTGTCGGGTTCGGGCACCTTCACATGCGGGGATGAAGTCTATGAGCTGCGTGCGGGGCAATCCTTTCTCATACCGCCGGAGCAGCTCATCAGCTATGAATCCCATGGGGATAATCCTTGGCATTATCGCTGGATCGCCTTCGAGGGGCGAGATGCAGGGGAGCTTGCCGCATCAGTGGGACTGACAGCGGCACAGCCCATAGTCGATACCGGCACCAACCGGAGGATCGCTGTTCTCTTCCGCAATATGGAGCGAACATTCAGGAAGAGAGGGGCCCCCTCCTCTGTGCTGCTGCGCTCCACGGGCTATTTGCAGCTGCTGTTCGCTGAATATGCTGCATTGGCGGCTGACAACGGGGATCGCTTAATGACGGCGGTCGAGGATGAAGAGGCGTTGTCCCGGCAAGTCATCCGCTACTTCTCCTCGCAGTATGCCGAGCCGGTGTCAATGGAGAGTATGGCGGATACGCTCGGCTACAACCGCGCTTATTTATCCAGACTGTTCAAGCAGCAGACCGGCATGACACCGGTCACCTTTCTGCTTAAGCTGCGGCTGGACAAGGCACGTCTGCTGCTGCGGGAAAGAACGGAGCTGACGATTGAACAGATCGCTTCTTCTGCCGGCTTTCAAGACCCGCTCTATTTCTCCAAGCAATTCCGAAGGTTCTATGGCCAGCCGCCAAGCGCCTATCGGGAGGCGATGAGACAGCTGTAGATCGGGCGGCTTTGTTGAATGGCGCCTCTATGGCGCTACTCGACGAGCTCCTCCACCTTCTCCGCGAGAAACAGCGTGTACAGGCGTACGATAATGATTTTGAGCACCATGTAGATCGGTATCGCCAGGATAACGCCAACAATTCCCCACAGCTCGCCTGCAATCAGCATCAATAGGATCGTTGTGAGCGGGTGGATATCGAGCCGCTTGCCATAAATATGCGGCGACAGCAGGTTCCCTTCGATCTGCTGGGTCACAATGGTGACAATGATTACCCAGATCACCATCGCCGGCGAATCGATGAAAGCGACGATAATACACGGAATAGCACCCAGAATCGGCCCAATGTAGGGGATAATGTTCAGTACGGTGGCAATCACGGTGACCAGCAGCGCATACGGCAGGCCGATCAGCATAAATCCCGCATACATCATGACGCCCAGTAAAAATGTAATGATAACTCTGCCTATAATGAAGCCGCTTAATGCCCCGTCAATCTCTTCCAGCACCTCTTGCCCATCCTTGTTGTATCGCCGCGGAATGAGATGGAGCACCGATCTCGGTATCGATTCACCTTCCTTGAGCATGTAGTACAGAATAATCGGCGCTGTGGCAACTACAATGAAGAAGTTCGTCACGGCGGCAATGAAATTCGACACATAATCCGATGCTGCTGTAATGGCCTGATCCAGATACTCCGACAGCTTGGTTGACAGATCAGACTGATCGGGACTGAACATGGCGACAAGACGATTGTGCTGCAGCCTCTCTATCTGCTCTCTGAAGCTCTCAATAAATGCAGGAGCCCCCTCTGCGAATGTATGGATTTGTTTCATTAAAGCAGGCCATACGACAATAGCAAAAAGGGTTACAACAGCAGCCATCGCCAAATAAATAAGCAGTATCGCCGCTATCCGGTTCACTTTGCGATGAACGAGATACTGGACAATCGGGCGCATCAAATAATAGAAGAAGCCAGCCAGCATAAAAGGAACAATTAGCAGGTGGAACATCGCCTTGATCGGCTGGAACAAGAAGCTGACTTTGGATAACAAAAAAATAATGAGCAGCATCACGGTTATTGTCATGCATGTGCGAAACAACCGGCTTTGCGGCAAAGGCTCCCCCTCCTCTTCCTGTCTACAAAAAGTAGACCGTTCACAGATGAACGGTCTACTCGCTTGCTGCAGCAGCATGATGTGTGATGTGTGGCTGATGGCTATATAATCGGCGGATAGTACATGATGTCCGGATCGTATTCATCATCCTCATAAGGCTTGCCGCCCCAGGCAATGACTACGATTTTGTCACGGTCCATCTCTTCTTCCAGCCGCTGGGCTTCTGACTCGCTAATGCCCACCGATCTCATTTTGGCCCGCAGTTCAGCACCGCGAGAGCGGAAAATGTTCGCAATCGAAGTTCCGATTCCCTCTTCGCTTATGCCGATCTGCTCGGCATTGGTCTGCTCGGCAATTCGCTCTGTACGATCCTTCTCATGTGTCAGAACGAACAGCTGGTCTCTCGTATAGCCCTGCCGGATATAGCTGTCCAACTGCTCTCTCGCCTCATGAATCGTACTCACCGCATGTACACTTGTCACTCTAGTCGTAATCGCCATTTTTAATTCCTCCTCTTAATGTGCGGGTTTCGTACCCGCTTTGTGTCTGTTGTAAGCTCGAATCTCTGCCATGCTTGTGAAGCTTAGGTCAGACTCGTCTTCTTCCGAAAATAAGTGAGACGACGAACAAGATCAGAAATACGAAGAACAAGATTTTGGCTATGCCCGCCGCCGCTGATGCCAGCGTGAAAAATCCCATCACTCCAGCGACAATTGCAACAATGAAAAATAGTACTGCCCATCCTAACATAGACGCTCACCCTTTCTTAGTGGACTTGGACTCGTCTTGCATCGTTCTATGTTGCATATACACCAATGGCAGCAAGACTGAAACGCTGCGAAGGAAAGCGCAGGGCAGCCAGAAGCGGGCCCAGGCTTACTCGCTGTAGGACAAAACCCGTGTTGCGGATAATGTGTCTAGGATATGCGCGGGTCCAGCTCAGGCCATGCCAAAATATGAAGAAAGAACCTCTGCGCCCACTAGCTATGAGCTATGTGGGGCAGGAGGTTCTTTGCCAGGACGATATGCCAGATACAGGAAGAGGCGCTCCATGCTACAAGCAAGCTGCACGGATGCTACAGGAGGCGCAGCCGCAGGCATGGCTCGCGGCGCCCGACCGTTTGACCCGCGTCGTTAATAATCGACGGCGGGAACCCGCTGCGGATGCGCTCGGCGAGCTCGCCGCCGATGCGCAGCTGCTCCAGCACAGCGCAGGCAGCTTGCGGCCAAGCGGATTCAGTGCCGTCGTCCATCTTGATGGCGACGGCCAGTTGCTCTTGGCGCAAGGCGAAGACGAAGATGCCCTGCGCACCGCTTTTGGCGACGACGTTCCCGTCGCCAAGCATCGTTGTGGCCAGCCGCCCGGAGCCCTCGACGAGGGCGGGGTGGCTGTTCATGGCCGCGGCAATGCGCGCAGCCGCGGCTCTGACGGCGGTGTCCGCCCATGCCTCTGGCTGGGCGGCCAGCCGTGCATAGGCGAGCGCGATGCGCCATAGCGGCATCGCGAACACAGGTAAGCCGCAGCCATCAATTGCAAGGCGGATGGCTTCTGGCGGCAGACCTGCGAAGATGCTCACTATGCGCAGCACTTCGCGCTGAAGAGGATGATCCGGCTGCCAGTAGCTGTCAAGCGGCCAGCCGCGCTGCTTGCTGAGGGCAAGCATGCCGATATGCTTGCCTGCACATACGTGGTACAGCTTGCGAGGCTGCCCGCCTCCTTGCTGCCACTCATGCCGCCCTTTCATCCCGCTCGGCAATGTCTCATGAAATATCAGTTCCTCTTCTGCCACACCGGTCTGCACTAGCATCCGTTCCAGTACCGCCATATGCTCCGCCTCGCCTTGGTGGGACGCAGACATCAGCGCCAAAGCCGCATCATCCAGCCCGGCCTTCTCCACAGCTCCGGCCAATATAGCGGCAATCGCCTGAATCGGCTTGGCTGTTGACCGCATAAACGTCCACACATCCGCATTCCCTGCCGCAGCAACGAGCTTGCCGTCTGCCCGCACGACAGCCACATGCCCGCGATGGACGTTCTCTGCCATGCCGCCCCTTGTCGCAACCACAAGAGGCAGCCCGCCAATTTCATCCACTTCATTCCACCGTTCCTCTACCCTCATTGAACCAGCCTCGCCGAACACCTTCATGCTCACATCCTCACTCTGCTCCTCCTTCATACTCTCATCCTCACTCTGCTCCTCCCCAATACTCTCGTTCTCATTCCGCTCCTCATTCAAACTCTCGTATCCCCCCTGCTCCCCCTTCAAGCCCACGTCCTCTTTCCGTTCCTCCTTTAAACTCCCGTATCCGTCCTGATCCCCATTCATGCTCCCGTATCCGTCCTGATCCCCATTCATGCTCCCGTATCTGTTCTGATCCCCACTCATGCTCCCGTATCCTTCCTGCTCCTCATCGCTTAAACTCTCATCCCCATTCAACTCTACGTCCAACCGCTCGCCGCCATCCCCAGGCTCCTCATCCGGCATCATTACCGCCCCCATTCCAATGCCATTCCATCTATCTATCAGCTCAATCTCTACGTTTCCTCAATCCCATTTAACCTATTCGTTGCAGCAGCCGTTCGTTTCAAACGCCATAGGGTGCGGGTATAAAAGAGACATGAAGGAATACAACCAGGCGGAAGCCACTGCTTCTATGCCATACTCTTACCATTCAAATAAAGGAGCTGACGATCATGGAAAACGTGAATAATCGACAAGCAGGCGGTAATAAATTGTGGAAAGGTCTCATTATTGGCGGTGCGGTAGGCGCTACAGCTGCATTGCTGATGACACCCAAATCAGGCAAGGATATGAGGGAGACCATTCGCCGCAAATCAACCGAGCTCTCCTCAGCGGCTCGCGAGCATGCAGGTACATTAGCCACTCAAGCGAAGGATAAAGCCAGTGATGTCAGCACCCGGGTTAATGAAATCGGTAAAGCTGCGGCAAATAAAGTGGCTGCTGCCGCTGAACAAACGGCACATGTCTTCCAGAATATGAAACGAAATGAAGAAGGAGTGAGTCCCAATGGATCATCGAACGGAGCGGCAATTGAAAGGTCTCAATCCTGATTCACAGCCTGCCTCAGGTCAAGCGGGACGCAAATCCGCACCCATCGAGCAAGCCAAGAACGGCTCCATGGTTCAAGATGAGCAGGATATGAGGCGCCTTGGCAACGATATGAAAGGCATGAAGACCAACTCACAGCTGCAGGAGGACGGTTGGATTCCTGATCCGATTCAAGAATAATCATCCATGAATAACGAGGGGGAAACCCCTCTTTTTTCTGTCCTCATCTCGTATATTCTCATTACTACTCAACATATTAGGCTTATTGGGCATAATAAGCAACGGGAGGTACAGCGCAATGAAAGATCTCTATTATGGTGAAGCTTACTGGCCAACGACTCTGCCGGATTTCCATTCTTACCCGCCTCTGCAATCCGACGTGCGTTACCGTGTTGCAATTATAGGCGGAGGCATATCCGGCGTTCTATGCGGATACATTCTGGCCCAGGCCGGCATCAATGCTGTTATACTGGAGCGTGGAGAAGTAGCTGGAGGAAGCACTTCGGTGAATACGGGTTTGCTGCAATTCTGCAATGATATTATGCTCACGGAGTTAATTCAGCAGATCGGCGAGCATGATGCCGTTCAATTCTACCGAGCGTGCAGAGGAGCTATAGAGCAAATCGGCCATATTGCTTCTGAACTGGGGACGGCAGCCGGATTCAGCCGGAGAAGCAGCTTGTATTATGCAAGCACAGAGCAGGATGTGCCTAAGCTGCGGCGTGAATATGAAGCGCTGCTGGCTAATGGATTTCCGGTCGAATACTGGGAACCGGATCAAATTATGCAGCACTTCCCATTTCGCAAGCCGGGGGCAATGGTTACGCATGGAGACGCCGAGATTAACCCGTTCCAATTCGTTCATGCGCTTGCCGGGGCATCATCGAAGCTCGGTCTCGCCATTCATGAGCATACGGACATTATCGCCCATGATACGACCGATAATGGCGTGCACCGCCTGAAGACAGGCGCTGGAGCTGTAGTGGAGGCAGACCATGTTATCTATGCCATCGGCTACGAGCCGGAGGAGCTTCGCGGACATCTGATCTCTGCTGAACTTAATCGTACATATGCTATCGCCACAGAGCCGCAAGAGAATGCTGCTACCTGGCATGAAAGGTTTCTCATCTGGGAAACTGCACGGCCTTACTTATATATGCGGACAACAGCTGACGGGAGAATTATTGCCGGGGGCCTGGATGAGAAGAAGCCTGAGCCTACCAGCAGCGAGCAGTCGCGGCACAAGAGAACGGACAAGCTGCACAAGCAGGTTATGCAACTGTTCCCGACACTGGATGCGCCCGTCGCTTATGACTGGACAGCAACATTCGGCGAGTCGCGGGACAACCTCCCCTTCATCGGCATGGATCCCGCTTGTCGGGGAGTCTATTATTGTCTGGGCTACGGCGGCAACGGCTCCGTCTACAGCATGATTGCCGCAACTATACTTCGCAGCCTCATACGCGGGGAGGATCATCCCATTGCCTCCATTGTCAGACTCGACAGACCGTCCATACTGAAACGCATATAGCCCCTCCCGGGCACAACAGCAAAACCCCGTCCCTTGCCTCTGTGCAAGCGATGGGGTTTTGTTGTTGCTCCAGCGGCTGGCCTTGCTCAAGCTTTCCTTGAATCATAATTCACAAAAGCGGCGACAGCATTCTCGCGATGACTTCGCTGGCCCGCTGCCAGCGAGGCCGCTGCTTGAAGGAATGCAGATGGATTTCTTCACTGTCCTCCATATCCTGAATGAAATCCTTCTCCAGCTTATCAATGGCGGACTGGTCGAACAACAGCGCATTGAGCTCGAAATTGCTGAAGAAGCTGCGCATATCCATATTAGCTGTGCCTACAGAAGCGATCAGGTTATCTACGATCAGCACTTTGGAGTGGACAAACCCCTTCTTATAGCGATAGATTCGCACGCCTGCAGCAAGCATATCCTCCACATAGGACAGAGACGCATACAGGACGAGATTGGAGTCAGCCACATAAGGGATGATCAGCCGTACATCGACGCCGCTGAGCGCTGCTGTTCTCAGCCCCATCAGCACGCTGGCATCGGGGATAAAGTAAGGTGTCGTTATGTAGATTCTCGTCTTCGCCACCGATACCGCCGAGAACACGACCTCCAATATGGTGTCCGCGATGCTGCTTGGACCGCTCGATACAATCTGCACCTGCTCCTCTGACACGCATGCATGCTCCGGCAAATAAGCGGAATCACTCAGCCGTTTCTTCGTGGTGAACCACCAGTCCCTCATGAAGATATCCTGCAAAAAATAAACCGCGTCCCCTTTCACCTGCAGATGGGTATCACGCCAGAAGCCAAGCTTCTTATTGCCGCCCAAGTATTCATCCCCGATATTGATCCCCCCGACAAAACCGATCAGACCGTCTACGACGACGATCTTGCGATGATTGCGGTAATTCATCCGTTTGTCGAAGAAAGCCAGCCGGGGTGTCAGGAAGCAGGTCGTTTCAATGCCCGCCTGGTGCAAATCCCGCAAGTATTGATTGCTGAGCTCCAGGCTCCCTACTCCGTCGTATATAACCCGTACTTCTACCCCCTCATGCGCCTTCCTGATCAGAGCCTCCTTGAACTTCCGGCCAATTCCGTCATCTCTGATCGTGTAATATTCCAGGTGAATATGATGCTTCGCGCCTTCTATCGCAGCCAATATGGCAGGGAAGGTCTCCTCTCCGTTCGTAAGCACCTGCGTCTCATTGCAGCTCGTAATCGGCGAGAGCGACATGCTTTGCAGCATCCGGTACAATCGTTCCTGGTGGGCGAATTGTCCGCTGTTGATATCAGTAGGGCGATTGACAAGCTTGCAGCGCAGCAGCGCCTGCAGCCGTATCTCCTCCGCCACGACACGGCTTTTGCGAACCGTCCGGCGGCGCTGATATTCTTTGGCCAGAAAATAATACATGACAAAGCCGATAATCGGGAAAATAAATAAAATTAATAACCATGCGACGGTCTTGGATGGATGGCGGAATTCCAATATAAGAATCGTAGCAATTTGGAAGATAAAAATGAGAAATGCCAGTGTGAACCAGATCATAGCTTCGCCCCTGTCAGCCTTGAAATATGTATAGTTTTAACTCCGAGCTGCTGTCGTATGCGCCGATTATTTGGCATGTTTCTTGGCTTCTAAGAATAAATAGCTATAGAACGTTCAAACTCATTGCCGGCCGGAAGGAGAACGCCTATTGAAACGAACCCGGAAGAAAAAGTGGTCGCTGTTGGTCTTGCGCGACGCGGATCAGAACGTCAAACAATTCCGTGTGTCGAAACGATCGGTCGTCGCTGCACCAGCCGCCGCTGTGCTTGCGGTATCAAGCTGCATCGCCCTGCTCCAGCTTCGCTCCGCTAACGAGCTTGCCTATGTGGAGGAGGCTATGACAGCCCAAGTGAATGCTTACACACATACGATTCAGGAGAAGGACGAGAGCGTAGTCTCACTCAAGCTCGAAATTGAACGTCTGAAGAAGCAGTCCACAGAGATGAAGACGAAGCTCACCGACCTGAAGCAGCTCGAAACCAAGCTGCAGAAATTCACAGAAACATACGGCCGCACTGTCAGTCCGACAGAAGCGGTGAATGTCCCCAGGAAGGAGGTATCGACCAGCAGCTACTCTGCCTCAGCCGATGATGCAGCCCGCACTATGGCCAAACTGGCTGCCCAATCCGATCTTGATTTTCGCGCGATTGCGAGCCTGGTTGACGCGATGGGCGTTACGATGGCGGATTCCCTCCGCAAAACTCAGCTGCGCCGGGCCCAGCTCGCGGCAATCCCATCCGGCTGGCCCACTCAATCGCATAAGCTAACGTCTGGCTTCGGCTACCGCAAGGATCCTTTTACCGGCCGCTCAACCTTCCATGCGGGAGTTGATATTAGCGGAGATGAAGGAGATACGATCTTCGCAGCCGCTGACGGTACTGTAACTGAGACAGGCTCCAATGCCAGTAAAGGTAATTATATCGTAATCACTCACCGCAACAATCTCAAGACGGTTTACTATCATTTAAAGCGCGTGGAGGCCAAACGAAACGATACCGTAGTAAGGGGCGAGAAGATCGGCCTTCTCGGCACAACGGGAAGAAGCACCGCCCCCCATCTTCATTTTCAGATTATGCAGAATGATGAGCCTGTCAATCCGCTCAAATACTTGCGACTGGTGAAGGAGGACTAATGCCAATGTTCAAGGATAATAAGAGACCCGCTGCAAAAACCGATACCTTGATCGGACAAGGAACACATATGGAAGGGAAAATGATCAGCGAGGCCGGCATTCGCATCGAGGGCGAATACTGGGGCGACATCGAGTGCAGAAGTGAAGTCATTGTCGGGGAATGCGGAATTGCGAAGTCCAGCATTACTGCCAGTGATGTGACGATTGCCGGGAAAATTTACGGAGATATTGCAACCAAGGGCCGCCTGACCATTACGGCAACCGGACAGCTTCACGGCAATGCCACCGTAGGCATGCTGCTTATTCAGGAGGGCGGCCAGCTCAACGGCACCTGCCGGATGGAGCGGACCGCGGATGCCAAGCCGCGTGGATCAGCAGGGACAGAGTCCCAGCAGAGCAAGGATGGAGCGAATAAAGAGAAGGCGCTGCAGGCCGGATAATACAGCGGAGCTGTCCAGAAAGTCCTGATGGGAAATCTCAGCTCCCACTCGATCATGGGACTGACTGTTGACGTACTCCTCGCCAGAGGACGATCCGTCATTCAAACGCCGAGACATGCCAGCTAGGCGAAAACTGCGAAACGGCATGTATTTGCTCGTTTCTGACCCCATGAAGGTGAAATGCCTGCCAGCGTGCAGGCATTTCACCTTCGTTTCTCCTTATCGCCCGATTTTGTCTCAAATTCATGCACGATCGCAGGAATTTCATCATTAAGGCGTCTTGCAACCAAAATTCATGCACATTCGCAGGCTTCTTACTCCGTCACTCTGCTTTCCAAACACATGGAGAAGAGGTGCGGCCCAGTTTCTATGACGACACGTCTCTTTTGTTGAATATGAACCATGTAGTAGCTATGAAAATCACATAGTATACGCCGTAAACTGCCATGGAGAAGGGAAGGGTGAACTCCTCTTTGCGCGGCGCGCCGTCCAGGTATGGAACGAAGTTCATGTGCAGGAACAAGACATAGTCCACCCACTCATAGCCCAGAGCGAACAAGATGCGGGCAATGCCCATGCCTGATGTAAGAATAAGCAGGGATAGGACAATAGCGAGCACGCTGCTGCGGAATACAGCTGACATCATGAACGAGATCGTAACGAGCATCACCAGCTCAATAAATTTGTTGCCGTAATATAAGAGGATGTACTCGATAGGCCTCATGTCCCTTACGGATCCGAAGGATTCATGCACAACAGAATTGCTGTTGTCAAAGGGGAACAGGAGCAGATTAACCCCCAATGTTAGCACGAACATGATCGCACCGAGCAGCAATCCGAACAATAGAATGCTTACATATTTCGATAGCAGAATTTTGGATCTGCTCCAGGGTCGAATGAGCAGCAGCTTGATCGTCCCGCTGCTGAATTCGTTCGCCACGCTGTTCGCCGCTACAACGACGGTAAAGATCGCGATAAAGAAGAACAGGATATAGGTCTGCTCGAACATAGCCGCCCAGCTGATGGGCTCAAACTCGCTAGGAATAAATTTCAACAGAGCGGACAAGCCGATCTGCAGAATGACGATAAAACCGATCATAAACCATGTCTGGATCCGGCTGTAGATCTTCAGGTTCTCATTGCGCACCAGCTGCCAAAAATTAAACAATTCGTTCGCCTCCAGTCATTTCGAGGAATTGATCTTCCAGCGACTTGTTCTGGACACGAATCGCATACACCTTGAAGCCTGCCGTAATCAGCCTGGCATTGATCGCCGCCACCTCTTCACGATCGGCATTCACCCACAGCAATCCCTGATAAAGGCCCGCTGTCTGTCCTTGAAGCACTTCAAGCGCTTCCTCAGCCCGGTCAACTTCAAACAATACACGCTGCGCCTCCGTATCCGGAATCGCAGTCTGCCGGATGGAACGGTTGTCAATGAGCTGCCCGTTCTGGATAATCACGACCCGATCGCACATCAGCTCCATCTCGCTGAGCAAATGGCTGGATACGAACACGGTAATGCCCTCATCCTTGGCCAGCTTGCGCAAGTAATCACGGAGCTCGCGTATGCCCTGGGGATCAAGTCCGTTCGTCGGCTCATCCAATATGAGCAGCGAGGGCTTGTGCAGAATAGCCTGCGCGATGCCAAGCCGCTGCCGCATGCCAAGCGAATAGGTTTTCACCTTATCGTGAATGCGCGCCTTCAGTCCGATCAATTCCACCACTTCATCTATGCGCTGTCGTGTAATGCCTGGAACCATTCTTGAGTAGTGAAGCAAATTCTGATAACCGGTCAAATATTTGTACATCTCCGGATTCTCGACGATAGCCCCCACATGACGGATGGCCTTCTCAAAGTCGTGCCTGATGCTCTGGCCGCGAATAATAACGTCACCGTCTGTTATCGAAATTAATCCGACCATCATTCGTATCGTGGTCGTCTTCCCTGCACCATTGGGACCAATAAAGCCGAACACTTCAGCCTCTTGCAGATCAACCGACAGCCCGTCGATAATCTTCCTTTTCCCAATGATCTTGGTCACATTCTTTAATTGGACGACTGGCTTGCCCGTTTCATTAAACTCCACCGGAATTCCTCCTGTTCAGGCGATGGTAATGCTTGCCTGGGCATGCATCCTGTCTATTATACTGAACGAAGAAAGCGATTGGAAGTTCCTCTAGAGAAAATAATACCTGCCCCGTCAGTGCACTTCCACTGATTGGACAGGTATCGGAATTACAAGTATGCGGCCAAATAATTTGTTGAGTAAATGACCTCAGGCGCAGCAGAATCGTTATATTGGGTATTGTTCGAGATATGCAGGACACTTGGCTTTCCTTGCCCAGCCATTGTTTCAGCGCACTCCAGCATATCTTCCCTCGACAATGTAGAACTGCAGGATTTACAACAGCCCAGCGGATGTATTCCCCGGAAAAATCCGGTTCTAAATAAAATATCCGCTTCATTACACATAAACATGCTGCCGCAGCTAACACAACAAAACCGATCCTTAACTTGCATTCGCTGTCCTCTCCTTTTCACCCATATATTCTACTTTATGTATCAAATTATTTGATTATGTTACATATCGTATCAATTTATTCTTAGAATATGACAAATATCGAGGGATGTCAATAGATAGCAGCCGTTTATTAGCTTATTTTGTCGTGAATACGCTTACAAGCAATCGTTTAAAAGGGCCTCGGTATCGCTGATACGCACGTAAGCGCCTTCATGAATGTTTGGCAGCTTTAATTGGACTCTTGCTTGGTCTTCTCCGCAGCCCGCCAATCCGTCAGCACGACCTGCTCTGTCAATGGCCGATGCAATCCGGCTACCACCTCTGCAGCATTGGGGTTGCTGGCTCCGATTACGATACGCTCCGGCTTCATCATATCTCGCACAACCGAGCCCTGCCGCATGAATTCGGGTACGGCTACAACATCGAAGGGTTCAGTCGTCGTCTCAGCGATCCACTGTTCAATCCGTGCATGGGTTCCGACGGGAACCGTGCTCTTCGTCATGACATAAGTGTAGCCTGACAAATATATGGAGAATGAACGAACAGCCGCCTCCAAATCGCTCAAATCACTGTCCCCTCGGGGCAATTGTGGTGTCCCCACTGCCAATATAACCACATCTGCTGATGTGACAGCCGTCATTGAGTTTGCAAAAAACAGGCGATGCTCGCTTGCCTGCTGCCTGAGCAGCTCGCAAAGTCCTTCTTCATATATGGTCAAGCGCCCAGCTGACAGTTCACTAATCTTCTCATCGTCACGATCAATGCATACAACGCGATGGCCAAGCCGGGCAAAGCAAATCCCCGTCACCAGCCCTGCATGTCCCGCCCCAATCACTGCCATCTCCACGCCCAGCGCCCCCCTGAAACTTATCGTGACCCTTCATACTACTGCTGTTCAGGGTTGTTGGATGGAGCAGACTCGTCAACGCCTCATGTCCAGATGATAGCCGACGCCCTCCATTTGCTCCGACATTCGTCTGTAGAGATCATGGATGCGCTGCTCCCGGGGAGACATCTCGCGAAGCTTCTCGCCTAATGCCCGGACGATGGCCAGCCTGAGCGTGCGGTCCGGAATAAATTCACAGCCATACTTGTACTGATTCTCCTCCCTGCGCCGCCACTTGACATTCCCGATGACACTGAACTGCCAGTCCCCTAATGCGATCACCGCTCGAAGCACATAATCATTGTTGACAGGGAATCGAAGATGGGTCAGAAACTGCATCCCGTACGGGCCCAGATCATGAAGCATGACCCGAGTCGCTCCCGATTCTGTACGCTTGCCGAGAACATCGATGATCGATATCGTCGCTTCAACCCCGCTATGTATACGAATGCGCATGCGGGATCTCTTCACAAAATTCGAATTCACTTTCATGCTTATTCAGCCTCAATCCTAATGATTTCGATACTATTCCCGTCATCCCGCATAAGATACATAATGTATCAAATAGAATAAAAAAAATGCCGCCTAGATATAAGCAGAATTATGCCATCAACGCCCTTCCTTTGCAGTTGGACTGTACCTCTTCTCGCAGCTTCGCCTCCTCTTAGGCTGTTAGAGCCCTCTCGATTGGCATGCTATCCGTAAATTCCCCATTGATCTGCCACGGGAGCAGACATGAATGCCTGCCCGCTGATTCATTTCCTCTTTAATTTATGATACATTACGTATCGTGTCAAGCGTTATTTCTCATTTTTCTCATCATTTTCCTCATTTCCCTCATACGACCATAGCATTTTCCATTCTCCCGACACCGCCACCGCATAACAAGGCTGAACCAGCTCGAAGTTGCCGAAGGGACTCCGGTAGATTTGAGTCACTCTGATCTCGTATGCCTCCGCGAAAGGCTCCGATTCCTTGCTCATCCGCCAGTTGGTCACAAGCCTGGGCTCGCTCGCATAGAACTCGAACGTCTTCACGCCAAAATCCTGCATCATAATATGAGCGCGCCGCTGAATATAGGTGGATTTGTCGAAATAGGCTGTCATAAGCGGATGAAAAAGCTCCCACGAGCTTCCGAAATCTCCTGCCTGCTCGAACGTATAGAACGACTTCACAAGCTTGAGCGCATCAGGATCCTCGCCCTCTGAGAACATCGAGGTTATGTTATGCCAGGTCATCCAGCCTATTGCAACAATTAATAGAGCGATAAACAGCTTCAACCTAAACGGGCCTATCCGCCGCTGCTTCCTCAGCATACCTTACCGGGACCTCCTCATTATGAAGCTACTTCACTTTATGAGACAAGGCTCCCGTTTATGACATTGCCAGAGCAGGCCGCGTTAATTGGCTTCCAGATGATTCTTAAGCAGGCGGTGTATTCTGCCGCGCTCCTTCTCCCCAACGATGTAATACCATATTCCGTTGATGGTCTGGCCTTTGCCCTGGATTTCGACCGTTTCGACTCTATTCACAGCCGGCCTGTATTCGGCTATGAACGTCTTCATATCATCGAATGAGATGCTGGTCTTAATACTGTCGCCCACTTCCTTCAGCAAATCCTGCACACGGGTTATATTGGACAAGCTCATAGAGCTCCGCATTATTTGTTGAAGAATCTCGCGCTGTCTGTCATTGCGGCCCATGTCTCCTTTAGGATCATCGTAGCGCATCCGCGAGTACAGTAGTGCATCGGAACCATTCAGCGACAGACCGCCTCTCTTGAACTGATGGCCGTTGATGGTGAAGGACAGCGGATTATCGACCTCTACGCCGCCGATCAGATCGATCAATCTGGCGAAGCCCTCCATATTTACCTTCATATAATGATCGATAGGGTAATCGAGGAATTGCTCCACCGTATGAATGGACATCTCAATTCCGCCGAATGCGTATGCGTGATTGATTTTATCCTCCGCTGCACGCCCTGCAATTATGGTTCGCGTATCCCGGGGAATGTTGAACATCACCATGGAATTTTTGGCAGGATTGACGGACAGCACGATCATCGTATCAGACCGCCCCCGGTCGTTCTTGCGCTCGTCCACACCCAATATAAGCACATTGAACGGTTCCCGGTTCTTGAACTGGACAGGCACGATCCTCTGCTTGACCCCAGGGTCCTTGCTCACATAGATCGGCTTGGCCGCTTCCTCGTAGATTTGCGCAGCAACCTTCTCGACCGAGCTGTACAGATGCCAGACATAGCCTCCTGCGACTAATAGCATGCATAGAGCAATACAGCCTGACCAGACCATAATCTTCTTCCATTTCCGCTTCATTTCTACTATCCCCTATCCTACAAAAGTCTTTTGCTATGGTGCTGCAGGTATTGCATTAATAGGTAAAATGGGTTACATTAAGAGTATGAATGATACAAATTGTAGCATTGATACTAAAAAAAAGTATTCGCTATGGAGGCGATGAGCAATTGGAACCTAAGAGCAATCACATTACCTGGCATGACTCTAATATTAATCGGAAGGATCGCTGCATCAGCAATCAGCATAGAAGCTGTGCATTGTGGCTGACCGGTCTGTCCGGCTCAGGCAAATCCACACTTGCCTTTGCCTTGGAGAAGGCGTTGTTCGCAAGGAAAGTCTCCTCCTATGTGCTGGATGGGGACAACATCCGTCATGGACTGAATCAGGATCTCGGATTCTCCCCGGAGGACCGCAAGGAGAATATCCGCCGGATCGGAGAGGTATCGAAGCTGTTTGTCGATGCAGGCCTGTTCGTGATCGCTGCTTTTATCTCGCCGAATGAGAAGGATCGTGAGATGGTGCGCGAGATGTTCGAGCCGGAGGATTTTCTGGAAATTTATATCAAGTGCTCACTGGAGGAATGTGAGAGAAGGGATCCCAAAGGGCTGTATCGCAAGGCAAGGGAAGGCAAGATTCCGAACTTCACAGGCATTTCGGCACAATATGACGTTCCGGCCCATCCCCATATTGTCATCGATACCGAGCATCTGACGATTGAGGCATCCATTGCGCTGCTGCTGGAGCAATTGGAATCACGCCATTACTTCATGGAGGGGAACGCCATATACTCCCCCTAGATTGAGGGAGTATATGCTGCCTCCTGAACGTTCATTCCTCTTTACATCGCTTGCACCGTAATATCGAACTTCACTTTATTCGTGCTGCTCACCTTTACTTTGACATTGCCGGAGGAGTCCGGCGCCGATACCGTGAGATCATTGGGAGAGATCGGCCCTTGCGAGGAGTAGGTCGGCGATCCGACATCGACGACGTTCAAAATTTTGTATCCGCTGTCCCCGACATAAATATTGATGATGCAGATTTTCAGACAGCTGTTGTCAACCGTGCCATTAACCTTGGCCATCACTTTCACCAAGTAAGACTTGCCGACAGGCAGCCCTATCGATAACGTACAGACCCCGTTCGTTGGTGATACCACCTCTGAGATCATCTCGCCCATGAAATTGTAATTGGACTTCAGATTCGCCGAGAGAGTGCCTTCGACGACCAGCGTATTCATCTTATTAATGCTCTGCCTGCTTAGAAAATCATTCCCCGCTCCTTCGTCCAAACCGATACGCTGCGGCACAGGATCAACCGACTTGTCCGCAAAGCATGCCTGGAAGTGGATATGGTTAAGCATGCTTGACGCATCAAGCCCGATAATAAAGGCCGGAATTCTGACGCCTTTGCCCAGATATGTATCGACAGCTTTGCCTGATCCGATTCCTACGCCGTCATCGAAGCCGCAGTTCTCGAAGTTGAAGGTCTGGAACACACTGCTGCTGACATTGCCCCCATAGAAGCCGTAACGCGGTGTGTTGGCAATGAAGAAATCTTCGAACGTATTGGAATTGCTCGGCCGCCAGTGCCGGGGCAGAATGGCGATGCACACACCTGCTATACCCCGGTATTTCATAAGAGTCGCAACGCCGCCTTGATTTTTCTTCACCAGACGTGATGTGTTGTTTGCTTCCTTGAAAAAATATTGATCAAAAAACTTGTCAATTTTTGCGCTCTCGGACAGCTTCTTATTGTATTTGTAGGTTATTCTTCTAAAGATGCATTTGTCTGCGAACCCGCCCTCTTCATAATGAATGTCATTCCGCGTTCGCCATTGTCCGCCTACCAGAATGCCCACGCCTGTAAATTCAATATTAAGACTTTCGAAGATGCATCTCTCCAATATTTTGGCATAGATGCCGATTGCACAATGTCTGATCTTCAAATTCTTGAACTGGCAAAGTGCGAACGTCTTGTCGAGCCCCGCATAGGCAAGGAATGTGTTCGATATCGACAGGTTGACCATCCCGTGATTATAGGCTGTTTCATTCGTGCTGTCGAGCAGCGCGAACATCACCTTCTGCGTCAAATCAGCAGCTCCGTATACATAGTCGCCGACCAATTTCGAAGAGATGTCCGACTCGCCAACGAGAACAACGTTGGGCATCATCTGAATACAATATGGCAGCTTGACCTTCTTCTCAAGCGGCAGTGGAGCGCTATTATCCGCCTTGCCGTTATCGCCAGCCGGTATTTCCATTTGCCGGTTCGTTTTGCCGCCATCATTGCTTGTTGAAGCAATCTTGTAGGTGCCGGGGGGGAAGTATACCACTCCTCCTCCCCGGTTGCTGACATAATTGATCGCCTTCTGGACCGCTCTTGTATCATCCGTTCTTCCATTCCCGACTGCTCCGAATTCAATATCCGTCACACTGACGATATTCGTATTGTCGCCCTGCACTTTAGCAGCAGCCATATTTTTGGCATCCGCCGGCAGCGCCTTCGCCAGCTTTGCCTCGGCTGATGCGAATGTATCGCTGAGCAATGATGATCCAGCCGCCAGGCCAACGCCCAATGAACCCATAATCCCTAGCAATTCTCTTCTGTTCATGCGCAGCTTCTTGTCCTTGTCCTTGTCTTCCATTTCAAGCCCTCCTGTCAGTAGACCCTGCTGCACGACACATTGGGATAACCTGACAGAGCTTACTGTCAGGTTATCCAGCTTGCGCAGTACCGATCTATTTTCACTTTGGCAGATTAGATGGTTGAAGCATAAATCTCAAAATAAACCATTGATTTGCTCTTTGCGATCAGCGTAACATTACCGCTTATATCCGGATCCGATACTGTCAGATCCGTTGGCGTAATCGGCCCTCCTGCAGCGTAGAAAGGCTCTCCCAGCTTGACGACATTCAGAATATTGAAGCCTTGCTCGCCCCGGTACACATTGATGATGCAGAGCTGCAGCAAGCTGTTGGCAGTGGTACCGTTGGCTTTCGCCGTCACTCTCACTAAATAGGAGTTGCCTGTCGGCAATTGGAACGTAGTTGTACAGAAGCCATTAACAGGATTAATGGATCGTGTCATCGTCTCTCCGACGAAATTGTAGTTGGACTTGACGTTCGTCAAGAGATTCGCATCCGTAACTCTTGCTTCTACCAGCTCCAGCCCTTGTGATCTTTGAGCAGGCTGCTTTACTAGTAAATTATTGTTCGAACTGGGCGCATCTAAACCATAATAGTTCAGATTGGAGGGAAGAACCTGCTTGGCGTATACCTTCTGGGCCTGTACTTCATCTATGCTGCTCTTGTCACTGACTCCCATAATAAAAGCCGGAATCCGCTCATTCGCGCCCAAATACGGATCATCCCATCCGCCGCCGATTGGATTGACCCGGTTCGCACTATCCTGATATCCACAGCTCTCAATGTTAATGTTGCTGAAATTGCTCACCTTCAGCTGGCCGCCATAGATAACGTATCGCGGTGAAACACCAAAGAAGATATTGTTGAAATCATTGTTGTTTGACGGTCTCCAGTAACGCGGCAAAATGTTGATTGCAGTACCGCAGATCCCTCTATATTTGAGATTCTTGGCTACACTTACCGTTCCAATTGGGGCCGATAACCGTGTCGTATTGTTCTCCGTCTTGAAGAAGTACGTGTCAAAGAAAGTGTCAATATTCTTCTCGTTGTTTCCCATCGTGTTGTAGAACGTAAACGTGATCTTGTTGATGTAGCACTTGTCAGCAAAACCGCCCTGCTCATTTATGGCATCATTCCTGGACCGCCATTGTCCCCCTACGACAAGAAGAGAGCCGGTGTTCGAGGCCACGAGCTCGTCGAAGGTGCAGCGCTCCAGAATCTTTGCATAGATCCCGATAGCAGTGCGTTGAAAATGCACGCTGTTGAACTGGCACAAGGTGAACACATTGTTCAGCGCCGCATAGGCAATAAAGGATTTATTGATCGTTATATTCTCCATGCCATGATACACAAGAGAAAAGTTCTCCTCTTCCAGGAAGGTAAACATAATTTTCTGATTCAGATCAGCCCGCCCATAAATGTAATCGCTTAAGAGAGTTACCGACCCAACACTCTCCCCGACCAGCTTCACCCTTGGACGCATACGAATACAATAGGGAAGCGAATAGACAGGCTCTGGTTCCATCGGCAGACCATAGCCCTCCATCACCGAGCCGTCATCACTGGCCGGAATGGCTACCGTCCCCTTAATCTTCGCTATGAGATACTTGCCTGACGGAAAGTATACCGTTCCTCCGCCCCTGCTATAGCAATACTCAATTGCTGACTGCACAGCATTTGTATCATCCGTCGTCCCGTTACCAGCAGCACCGTAGTCGATTACATTCACATATATGCTCATGCTTTCCCTCCGTTAGCATCGACTATTCCGGAATCGAAGCCCTCCTCTAATCTATCAATTTGAAGAGCTCCTCCTTGCGGAACATTAGCATTATATGTTTGCAACCGCTAACGGGTGTTAAGTGAAGACTGCCGCCTACAGCGCTTCCCGCGCCTGCCAAACTACCATTTTATTGCACGGGCGATTTAAAGACTCCTTAGCCGTTCATTATGCAATCGGCTCTGCGCCATACGCCAGCATCTGGCTGAAGGAGCCCTTGGACTCCCCGGACAGCTGCTGGAATCCGCCCTGCTGTACGATCCGGCCCCTCTCCAGCACAATGACCTGATCGGCAAATCGGATGGTCGACAGTCGATGCGCGATAACGATAATCGTCATGTAACCCTTGAGATTCTCCAGCGCCGCGCGAATTTTGGCTTCGTTCTCATTGTCCAGTGCGCTTGTCGCTTCATCCAGGACCAGTACGTACGGTCTTCGCAGAATCGCCCGTGCAAGCACGATACGCTGCCGCTCTCCGCCTGACAGCCTGACGCCCCGATCTCCAACAATAGTATCAATGCCTTCTGGAAGTCTGCGGACAAACTCATCGGAAGCCGAGAATTTCAGCGCCTCCCACAGCTCATCCTCCGAGGCATCCGGCTCCGCCATCAGCAAATTGTCGCGTATTGTGGCATGGAACAGGAACGGATCCTGCGATACATAGCTCACCGAGCTTCTCATTCTTTGCAGCCGCTCACTGTCGAGAGGGCTGCCGTCTATCAAGATCTCGCCGGCTTCCGGCTTAATCAGGCCAATCAGCACATCGATGAGTGTGCTTTTGCCAGCGCCGGATTTGCCCACAATAGCGGTCATCCGGTTGGCGGGTATGAACACATTGATATCTTGAAGCGCATACTCTTCACTGCTGCGGTCATAGCGAAAATGAACATGGCTGCAGAGGATGCCCTGCTCGACCGGAATAGGCCTCTGCAGATGCGTCCCCCCTATCTTCATTTCGCTTGCATGATCGCATTCCTGCTGCAGCTCAATCAGACTCTTGAATCCGGGAACCGTTGATATTATCTGCTCCATATTGTTCTGCAGCAGCACAAATTTCGGCCATAAACGGGCGAAGATAACCACGATCAGCATAAGCTGCTCCGGCCTTACCTGCAGCACCTCAAAGGCCAAATAAATGAATAATACGATCAGCACAGCCGATGATGCGCTGTAGATCAACTGGGTTGCCGTCTGGAGCTTCGTATAATTGACAATGTTCCGCTCCATCTTATGGCATAGACTGCGGAACCAGTCCAGATGGGATTGTTCCATCCGGTTGCTCTTAATATCTTTAATGCCATTGAAGTGGTCGGTAATTCCTGCGTAATAATGCTGGGATAACTCCGTCGTTTGATCGCCGATTTTTTTGGCATTTTTCAGAAATTTGCGCGAGAACACGGCCAGCAGCAGGCCGCTGGCCATAACAAGCACGGTTAGTTGAACCGAGACCAGCAGCGCGAACGCAACCTGAATCATCGTGAACACGAAGGTAGTCGCCAGACGCAGCGCAAGGGTGGAGCCTTGGCTGACGCGCGCCAGTTCCGAGGTCATAATGTGGCTGATATCCGATCTGCGCTTCTGCAGATAGAACAGCCAATCGGCCTGCAGCAGCGACTTGTATGTGCTTACTCTGAGGTAGCGGATAAAGCTCTGCTGAATCTCGCTGTTCATGATATTCTGCTTTCTGGCCAGCAGGGATTGACCGATAATCAGCACAATATAAGCCGCCAGAACGAGGGTCAGATGAAATCGCTCGGGGATGCCCCCCAGCACCTTCGGCAGCCAGGACAGAAATGGAATGTTGTCTATGGCCAGATCAATGACGCCGATCAGGCTAAGCATCGGTACGAGCAAATAGATGCCGAAACCTTCAAAGAAGCTGATGGCAATCATGCCGAGCAGATTGATATACAGCTTCATTCCTGCGAAGGTATGAAGCTTCTTGATGTAGAACCATATATGCTCCATAATCCATCCCACCTTATGATGAAGCTTGATGCTTCAATTGCCGCCAGAACCAGAGGAACGGACGCAAGAAGAAGTATAAGAAATATAAAGGTCTGGGCAGCGATAATGTCCGTGTATCATTAATAGTCGGGTGCAGCAGCCGGAGGATTGAGCTCCATTGGCCCCGCTTGGTCTGCAAGGATAGCAGATACTGTCTGTAGCGCAGACTGGAATTCGGACTTTCCGTTCCATTAATAAAGGCAAGCGCCGCTCCGGCCAACCGGACAGAGAAGGGATCAGAAGCCAGCGCCCTCATCTCTTCATTCAGCGGAGTGCGAAGCAAGCTGTGCAAGAGAATGAAGGTCTGGCCTCCAATGGCCTCTAGCCCGTATTGCCTCAGCATGGGCAGCAGCAGCTCCCACTGAAGTCCTTTGCCTAACAATCTATCGATATCAGTCAACCAGCGCAGCCGAAACCAGCCGTGACGCGCGCCATGCGAAGCAAGATACATAAACAAGTCTTCCTGGCCCAGCGTATACAGAGGCTGGCTGGCGAGAGAACTGATTTGTTTTCGTTCCCACAATTCTTGGAAGGAAGGTTCCCCTCCTTCAGGATTAAGCCGCCAGTGTATTTCGATTTCGATCCCGTTCTCCGCATGATAATAAGAGAGATTATGATATTTGGTCTTCCAATCATGGATGATGCGTGTATGCTCATTGTCCGCTACATAACCGAGCTGCAGCATAAGCTCATGAACCTTCTCGATCTCACTGACCGGAATGAGAATATCCAGATCCTTGGAGGTGCGCATGGAAAGATCGCCATACAGAACATCCGCCAGAACAGGGCCCTTCAGCACCAGCGAAGGGATTTGATGCGCTGCGAACAGAGCGGCAGCCTTCTCCAGCTGCCCGGTCAAATGCAGCATACGGAACGTATTCCTGCTGTAATCACCGTACAGCGCCTGCACAACCTCGGCAGGGAGCAGCGGCTCATCCAGCTTCTTGCAATTGGAGTATACAATCGGATATGCGCGATGATGTCCCACCAGCTCAAGAAAACGACTCCAGTCAATGTCCGTCAGGTTGCCGGCACGAGCTCCGCCAGCCGAATCATTGTCCATGCCCAGAATGGCATTCATCAAGTCTAATTCCTTAGGAAAGCAGCTCCTGTCAAGCCTGATACCCATCTCCATATCCAGTACCCCTTCAGTTCTCTTTGTGCGGGATTGTTTTCCCGAATGTAGCTACAACCGTATATTTGGACATTTCATCCGCCCCGGTCAAATAGAGCACACCGCTTCTAAGCCAGGCATGCGCCACCATTCTCCCGGTAACGGCATCCTTGGCGGTACCCAAGTAGAGGGTGCTGCCGATGCGCCGGCGTTCAAGCATCTTCATCGCCGCTATTGCCATGACCAGACATTTGCTCTCCCACCACGTATGGCGGCTGGCGAGATGGACTGCCCGTGAAACCTGATGCAGCAGCCGTTCATTCGTTTTGTCGCGGGCGTATGTCGTTTC
Organism: Paenibacillus oenotherae; assembly: GCF_019443105.1. Classification (GTDB taxonomy): domain Bacteria; phylum Bacillota; class Bacilli; order Paenibacillales; family Paenibacillaceae; genus Paenibacillus_Z; species Paenibacillus_Z oenotherae. Next base: position 38,101 of record NZ_JAHZIJ010000016.1, on the reverse strand, counting down.
TTCCAGCTGCTTGCCCAGGGAAGGAGCAACTCTGGCGAAGGGCATCGCCTTCAGTATTCTCGCCCATGCCAAGTAAATGAAGCTCTCCAGAACAAGACGTCTCATATGCGGGCGCATGGACATAAATACTTTCGCTTTAGCCATCATGTCAATTCGCCTCTCTTACTTCGAATGGATGCCGGCTCCGACGTTCGCTTCAATAAGCTGCTCCTGCAGCAGATTGTGCAGAAAGGCAAGCACCTGGCTGCTGCACTCCGCTGTGCCAACCTCATATTCCACCGTAAGAGCAGCCACGATCTCCTCTACCGATACCGGAGTTTCAATCAGCTCCCAGATTTTCCCGCCAATCCCGCCGAGATTGTAATATTTGCCGCTGTTGATGCTCATCAATACTTTGTCATTATCCATATTGCTGACGAGGTTGCCTTTCGTCTGGGCAATGATATGCCCCATGGTCAGGGTTCCATTTGCCATCATTCACGACACTCCTTTTCGTGTAAGCTCCAAAATTTGCGCAGCCATACGCTGGACGGTAAATCCGGCAGATGGCCGTTGCAGCTGATAAACCCCGATCTTGCTTATAACTGCCGCCGAGGTGGCGAAGTGCCATTGCTCCAGCTGCAGCAGTGAAATGAGCGCATTCCGGTACGTATGCCGCACCAGCAGCGGAAACCGCCCCAGACGTTCAATCTCGCACAGCTTTGTCTCCTCGCCTTCAACCTTGCACAGCTCGAATACTCCGCCCAGCGGAACCGGCTGTGTGTGGAAAGCGGAGGCTACAGGTATCGCGTATTTATTGACTCTTCCATACAGCGGCTGATATTGATTCGCCGCCAATCCCAGCTGGTCGATGCTCTCCTGCCATAATTTCTGCTGCGGATAGGAAGGCGTAACGATTGGAATGCCATCCGGATCCAGTGAAACTGCAATGACATCATCGCTTACAAGCGGATATCCCTTGCCCAGAAAAGCGGAGGCGAGCGTCGATTTCCCTGCCCCGGAATCGCCTACGAACGCATAGGCCTTGCCTTCGATAATAACCGCACTGCCATGCAGTGGAAGAACGCCGCGCTGCATAAGCAGAATTCCCATGCACGTTCCCAGCAGGAATAGACGAATGCGGCTGCTGTCGCCGTTCTCCATCGGTGAGACAGTAATCCTTTTGCCTTCCTCCACACTGAAGATCGCTGTATCCGGAATGGTGAAGATAATTCCCCCGTCGATCAGGTTGTAGGAGTTCCTGGCAATCGCAGCTTCCGCCCATACACGGGTCAGGTCGCCATATTGAATCTCAATGTCCGCGTATGCGTCATCGATATAAACACGCTGCAGCTCCGGCAATGCCAATTGGCTCGCAATCCGCATTCCGAAGGCTTCATAATTTGTTGTCTCTATGGAAGGTATCATTGTCCCCACACCTTTGCGTACATGAAGTAGATAGGCCATTCTTAAAGAAGAGCCCCTATACAACTTTGCAATTGTATAAGGGCCGGAGAGTTACAAGCTTAATAAGTACCCGAGTCCTAGGACTCGTCCGTGATGTCAAGATCGCTTGGGCTTACGAAATCGATGTATTTCGTACCTTTGCCCGCCATTGTCATGTTGATTTCAAGCACTTCCAGAGCTGGTTGTTGCCATTCCTTTTTAACCATATTTTTCACCTCCCTTCATTGGCGCCTCTGTTCATACAATCTTCTTCATGAAGCGATATATAATCAAGCTGCGCATCAAGAACCTGACAGCAGGCTGAAAAGCTTGCTCCGGTCTTGGCGTCTTCCCTATCTGGGATAGGGCAGCCTTGATCTCCCTTATATTGAGCAGCTCCGAAACTCTCGCATCCCGGCACAGCTCCTGAAGCTCCTCTACGAAAGACGGCCACGAGGGCAGCATCCGATGTACCCAATCAGCGCCCTGAACGCCCCTGATTCGCTGGTTAAGCCGCACCTTGTCCGGCAGATAGCCCTCAGTCGACCTGCGAATGAGCGCCCGGTCAACCCCATCCTGAACGTACTGCTCAACAGGTACGGACAGGCAGAACTGCACGATTCGCGGATCACATGTCGGATCACGCTCGGTCACACCATACCGCAGAGACAGCTTCGTGCCTTTGGTCCCTCCCATATTGGCGATCGCCAAGTTGTGCAGATGGCTTCTTCTCGCCTGTGAGGCATCCCTGCTCATAAATCCGCCAAGACTGCTGTCATGCCCCTGAAGCCGCTCGTACACCTTCGTTTTTCTTGCGAATTCGGGATGTATCAGCTGCGGCATCGTTGGATCGCTATTGATCAATGAGCCTTTGGCCGAGAAATGAAGCAGCTGGCCCCCGATGATGGAAATCAACTTCTTCCTTCTGATGCCGCGATGCTGGCTGTAAAGCCCGATCTCCCGGTAAAGCTTAATCCATCGCAGCTGTTTGAGCAGCAGCGCGTAGTAGTGTACAGCAGGCCCCCATGATATCGTATGGTTGCCTCTTGCCCCGGTGAGCAGTACACCGATCCCCTGCTCCTCCGCACGCTCGAAAATGCCTTTGATCCAGAATGAATTCTCGAAATACTTGTAAGGCATCTCCAGCACATTCAGCCAATCATCGACCTCGGATAACGGACTTTTCCCCGGCAGGTCAAGATAGTGATCCGCAATGTTCCCTACATGATTGATCGTCGCTTGGATGAAGGGAGTTTCATTCGCGATTCTGCCGCTTGCTGTCCAATCGGCAAAATCCTGTTCCGGAATATAGCTGTAGGTGTATAGAGGCTTGCCATTCTCCCGCAAATTTCTTGCCGCAAAGCTGACGACCGCCCCGGAATCAAGCCCTCCGCTTAATGTAGCGCCAACCTTTCGGTAGGTTCTCATCTTGGAGCGGACAACCCGCTCGAACAGGTCGCGGAACGCCTCTTCATATTCTCCGTTCGACCCAAGCTTCAACGTTTCCGTTGCCCTCTCCAACTGATAGGGCGTCAACGAGAGCTTGCCCCTGCTTAGTGTAAAAGTATGCGCAGGCGGCAGCTGCCCGATATTGCGGTATACCGTTGAAGTAAGATCCGATGACTCGAACATGACAGGGATCGCCATAAATTCAGCAAGCCACTGCTGATGAAGCGTGTTCGTTGTATGGGGCAGGGCAAGCAGCGGTGCCATCGTCGTGCAGAAAGCGAACCTTTGATGCTGGTGATGGTGATAATAGAGCGTGCGATTGCCGAATAAATCTCTGGCCCCAAACAGGATCTCTTGCTTGCGGTCCCAGATGACGAAGGCGAAGTCGCCGACCAGATATCGAGGGGCATTCTCTTTCCACTTGCGGTAAGCCAGCAGAATCAGCTCGCTGTCTCTGATCTCACCCCGGATGGAGGAATGAATCCCCAATCGGTCGAACAGTTCATCGCGATTGTCGATCACCGCATCCGCTGTAAGAACGATCCCTCCCTCGGCATCATAGATGGGCAAGCGCTCATTGACCGATTCTGCAGTTACCCACTGGGCATGGCAGCCCAGATAGACTTGCTCATCATGCCAGCTATGGGCGCAATCAGCACGAAATTGCTTCAGCTCATGCATCAGAATTTCTCCGTCTTCGCGAACAGGGTACCCCTCGTTTAATTGCAGAACACCGGCAATTGCACTCACTATTTCTTCCCTCCCGTCAGGTAGGCCGAAGCCAGTTGGGATAACCGGTTGCCAAAAGGAACCAGCGATTTGATCCGGTTGATCTTCGCTGTCTTGGCCTCCAGCCTGGAGCGCAGCCGCTTCTGCTCGGCATAGCTCTTATCCAGCCTGTTCTCCAGAGCACGCAGTGTAATCTGCAGCTGAAGCACCTCGGCAGTTGTGGCTCCGCCTCTGCAAGCTTCCATCTCCGCCGCTGGCTGACTCGTACCGCTGACCGCAGCCTCCCCGGCTTGCAGCTGATACTGCGCTGTCCACTTGCAGCCCGTAAGCTCCGCAAGCTGCTTCGTACGCAGCTCCAGCAGCTCCTTATCCGGCTCCAGGCCGAATTGCGCGCCGGTTATTCTCTCCGCCTCAGCCAGCTGCTCGCTGTAACCAAGCTCGTGGAAGATTCGGGCTCCAAGAGTCCGGCAGTACAGCTCAATCTCTTCCTTGTCCAAGGTTTCCTTCCAGCTGTTGATAGACTCCTGATGGGCCTCCTCATGCTGCCCGACGAAGGGATCGCCAACGCCCATGCTGAAATACAAATCGGATTTGGGCGAGTTCATATAATTGCCGTATTTCTCCATTCCCTCTTCATACGATATCCCGAGAAATGCCGACAGTCTCTGCATCTCTTCCCGGGGCTTCGCGACCATCTCCTCATAATGAAGCCGATGGATATAAGGACTTTCGCCGGAGAAGTAGGAGAAGTAGCGGAACAGCCCAACCGTCACATCTGTCATCTTGATATTGAAATTAGGATGGGCCAAGTCTTCCTTCAAGTTAAACCTGTCATTCACATGCTGGTTAACCTTCTTGTACGATGCGATAACGGATAGAGGGTTGCGGATAAGCCAGATTCGCTTCGCTTGCGGAAACAGCGCATCTATAAATTCCAGCAAGTAATAGTAGCGCGGGGATTTGTCGATGACCATATCTGCACCGCTGCTTGACAGCAATCCGTTGTACACCTGGAGAGCGAATGATCTGCTGGCTTGCTTGAACGTTTCCTCGGGAAGAATGCCGTTGAAGAACTGCTTAATAATTCCCCCGCCCCCGTAAGCGCGATGTGAAGGAAACTGCAGATCGTACAAGCTCATCAGAAACCACATTTCCTGGGTGGCAAACAGTTTGCTATGATTTTGCAGCATTACGGTTGCGAGCGAGCTGCCGCTCCGTGGAGTGCTGAGCAAAAATATGAGATTATTTCCGTTCGAATCGATCATTGTGGCTCCGCCCTTATCCATTAATGCTGCTGTATGATACTAACTGTAGCAATTATAACATATAGTATCCGTTTTGTATCTATTTATTTCAAATATTTTTCAATTTTTCTTGTCAGGATCTGACATAAAGTTTACATATATCCCTTTTTCCTTGTCGGGAACCTATAGTCCTCCTCATCATCCCCCATTCAGCTCTCCGACAGCTTCATGCAATGCTCTGCTACCTCATCCCATGTGCTGTACAGCTGGACGATCTGATTGCCGGCATGCCCCATGCCGCTTTGCACAATAATAACCTCCAGATCCGAGAGCGCCTTAATGCTATGCAGCGTCTTCATCGGAATATGGAGCACATTGCCCGCCTGCACCTTCATGAAATTGCCGTTCTGAATGAAGTCCCCTTCACCCTTCACAATAGTCCACACCTCTTCAAGATTGGAGTTCATCTGGTAGCCCAGATTGCTCCCCTCCTTGATCGCAACCCGCTTCGTCAGCACGCTTCGCCCGTCATCATACTTCGAATCATCCAGAATACGAACCCAGCCCCACTGCTTCTCCTCATACATCGGGCCTTGATCATACTGGGTATAATCCTTGATTCGCGGACTCGCGCCCTTATCTGTTACGAGAATGCCGTCTGGACTGACGGCAACGACAATGTTGGACACACCAATGATCGATACAGGAATATCCAATTCATTGACGAGATGCGTATTGCGGCAGTCTTCACTAATCGTCCCTCTGCCGATCTGCTTATTTTTCATCTCTTCTGTAAGCGTGTTCCAGGTGCCGAGATCCTTCCAATACCCCTCATAGGGCAGCACGACCAGGCTTGCCGCCTTCTCTACAACCTCATAATCGAAGCTGATTTGCGGGAGAGTATTGTATTTCTTGACCAGCTCCTCATATTGAATGGGATAACCTCTCTGCTCCAGCATGCCGATAATCGTTCCCAGCTTGAAGGCGAATACGCCGCAGTTCCACAAGGCGTCCTGCCGGATCAGTTCCTCAGCCCCCGCCTCTGTCGGCTTCTCGCGGAAATGGCTGACTGTGTAATAGTGTTGATCAGGTCCCCCCGACTGCACTTCAGAGGGGATGATATACCCGTACTTGGTTGATGGATAGGTCGGCTTCACACCGATAAGCGCCAGCTCCGCGCCGGAAGTGCGCAGCACCTCCTCCAGCTCTTTAACCGCTTCGAAGAAATGATTCTCCACATAAGGGTCAACCGGCAGAATAGCCACCACTTCATCCAGTCCGATCTCGACAAAAGAATAGAGATACGTTGCTGCCAGTGCAATGGCGGCGAAAGTATCTCTGCGCTCCGGCTCTATAATTAACGGCACCCTCGATCCGATCTGGCTGTGCATCATTTCTACCTGCGACTTGCTGGTCGCAATATAGCTGGATCCTTCAAGCCCGCAGGTAACAAGCTGGCTCCACACACGCTGAACCATGGAGACCAGCTCGCTCTCCTCATTCTCAAGCACCTTCAGAAATTGCTTCGACCTGGATTCATTGGATAACGGCCACAACCGTTTGCCCGAGCCGCCTGACAATAAGACCAGCTTCATTCCGGTTCCCCCTCTTCACTCACATTCTTCTTGTTTCATTCGCCACGACTTTCTGCAAGCGGGGCCTGGACTGGCCCGCATCACGGTGGACAGCCATATATACCTTCTCCAGAGATTCTCCGACACGTTCCCATTGATACAGGTTCTGAACCAGCTCTCGCCCTCTCTGTCCCATCGCAGTGGAGAGCTCCTTGTCAGCCAGCAGCTCATTCATCCCTTCGGCGAACAGCTCCGGACTGCATGGCGCCACTCTTCCCGCTCTATTCGCTTCCAGCTCTCGCCATATATTTACCTTGTCCGAGATCATGACAGGTGTTCCGCATACCATGGCCTCGATAACTGCAATGCCGAAATTTTCCGAATAGGAAGGAAGCACGAACAGATCGGCATCGCGCAGAACGGCCAGCTTCTCCTGGCCTGTCAGCATGCCGGTGAAGATCACCTTCGATTCAATTCCTTCCTCCTGAATCCACTCTCTTGCTCTGGCTCCGAAATTCTCATTATCAGGCCCCGTAATAACCAGCATGGAGTCAGGATGCTGCGCTTGAACGATGCTGAAGGCCCGGATTAAAATATCGAGCCCCTTCTTGAAATTCAACCGGCTGAAGAACAAGACCATCTTCTGATCCTGCAATTGCGGATACTGGCTGCGGAACCGTCCCTTCTCGGGCAGGGTCTCATAGTCCGACATATCCAGCCCGTTAGGCACGATATATCCTTCCGCCCCGAACGTGTACGGCTTGGCCAGAATTTTCTCTTCCTCTGTCGTATAGATCAGCCCCGAAGCCCGCTTGATGTTTCTGTTCCCAAACAGCGTCTCCATGATACTTTTTCTATACCGGTGTCTCTGATACATGTAAGGATCAAGCGTTCCGTGCGGCTGCATAATATAGGGAACCCCATGCTTGCGGCAATAGTGTCCGGTACACAGATCGTGGAATAAGTACAGCCCGTGGGTATGAACAACATCGAATTTGGGGATGTCTGCTTTTAATGCCTCGGCAAGCGGCAGCGATGTGCCCCAGAAGCGGGGATTCTGAATCGGAAAATAGCGCACCTCTACGCCATCCCTCATAACCGGCTCGTTGAGCGGCACATCGAGCTGCTCCGGCCCATCCTGATTCGTCGTATAAATCGTCACCTCATGCCCTCTCGCAGCGAGCGCCCCGGCCATGTCCAGTACAGCTTGCACGACACCGCCATAGCGGGGGGCGAGATTGACCGTAACATGCAGTATTTTCATTCCGGCTCTCTCCTTACTGTCCCTATCGTATTGTTGCGCGTCCCTCTACTATCCATGGACATATTCTCTCTCGATATGATGAACGGGTCTGCCTACCGGATAGTAGGACAAGCCCGTTCCCTTGACCGCTTCATAGCTGTATACATTCCGGCCGTCGATCAGAATCGGATTGGCAAGCGCTGCTTCGATCGCCGCCAGATCGAATTCCACGAATTCCTTCCATTCCGTCAGCAAGCAAAGCGCATCGCTGCCTTGTATGGCCTCCTGTGCGGATTGACACCACATCATGGCCGGATCATCATATACTTTGCGGAAGCTCTCAAGCGCGACAGGATCGTACACCTTGGGCACAGCGCCAAGTGCAATCAGCCGGTCAACGATCTCCAGCGCTGGCGATTCCCTCACATCATCCGTCTCCGGCTTGAACGCCAGTCCCCATACCGCAATCGTCTTCCCCTTCAACGTGCCAAGCGCGTTGAAGAGCTTGTCAAGCACGCCATAGCGCTGATGCTGGTTGACCTCGACTACAGCCTTGAGCAGCTTGAAGTCATAAGCGACATTGCCGGCAATCTGTATCAGCGCCTTCGTATCCTTGGGGAAACAGGAGCCGCCGTAGCCGATTCCGGCCCGCAGGAAGGATGCGCCGATACGCCGGTCATAGCCCATTCCTTTGGCCACCTCGGATACATCGGCGCCGACCTTCTCGCAGATGTTGGCAATCTCGTTGATGAACGATATTTTCGTTGCCAGGAATGCATTGGAGGCGTATTTAATCATCTCCGCGCTGCGTATGTCCGTGACCACAATTTCCTTCGTCAATGGCGCATGCAATTCGGTAAGCAGACTGGCGGCATGCTTGCTCTCTGTGCCGAAGACGACACGATCAGGGTTCATCGTATCCTGAACCGCCGTTCCTTCACGGAGAAATTCAGGCACTGAAGCATTATCGAAGCTTCCCTTGTAATAATCCGCAATAATCGCACGCACCCGCTCATTCGTGCCAACCGGAACGGTGCTCTTCACACAGATGACCTTGTAGCCATTCATCGCTTCCCCGATTTCCTTCGCCGCCACTTCAATGTATTGCATATCCGCTTCCCCGTTAGGCAGCGGCGGAGTGCCGACGGCAATGATGACAACCTCTGCTCCGGCAATCGCCGTGGCTGTATCCGTCGTGAACTTCAGCCTTCCCGCATCCGCATTGCTGCGCATAAGCGGCTGAAGTCCCGGCTCATAGATCGGCACTTCCCCGCCCTGCAGCAGCTCCACCTTGGCTGGATCTTTATCCACACAGTAAACGTCATGTCCAAGCTCGGCATAACAAACACCGGATACTAATCCAACGTATCCGGTTCCAATAACCGCAATATTCATAGGGTTCACTCCTATTCTTTTTCTATAGCGCCGCTCTATTTGACAGCAGGTTTCAATATGAGGCTCTTCACTGCTCGCACTGCGCCCTTCATATTCCGCTTGAGCTGATAAATTCTCGGAATTAACGGTATGAACATCGGGACTAGCCGTTGATAGCGGTTAAGAATGAGCATGATGACAAGAAAGACCGAATTGCGGAACGTCCGCCACTCCGACACGCTCCTGCGGTTGATCATAAGCGCCTTCTCCACATCTCCTCTGGTGAGATAATCGAGCGACAACCCGCACAGCACGTGGGACAGGCGCTTCGTCCGCTGCCTGAAGAAGGGACAGTAAGCCTTATACTGCCCGACAATATCCACCTCATTGTTCATCCTCTGCTGAAGCGACTGTCTGGCAATCTCGCCAAAATGCTTCTGCATAATAATCCGGTGAACGGAGCCGCTGACCCCGTCTGCAAGCACATACCGCCTGTAAAGGATCTCCGGCACAACGTAGAATCTTGTTAGCAGGCTCATTCTTAACCATAGATCGTAATCCTGTGTATACATGAAGAACTCGCGATAGCCTCCAGCCCGCTCATACAGCTCCTTGCGGAACATCATCTCGCCGTGGCTGAACAAATTCCCTTTCATAAGCTGCCTCGTAATCCCAAGCTCTTCATTCAACACCGGCTTAATGACGACACGCTCGTTCAGAACGGTATTGTAATTCTCAAAATAGCAGCCGACGACGCCGATATCCGGATTGTTCCGCAGCACCTCGGCCTGCTGCTCAATCCGCTCCGGCAAGGAGAGATCGCCAGACCCGTGAATCGCGATAATCTCTCCCCTGGCCTGCCCCACCGCTTCAATAAACGAGCGGACAAGCCCGCGGTTGGTGTGAGAGATGATCCGCACTCTGGGGTCGTCAATCGTCTGCAGCACCGCAAGCGTATTGTCCGTCGAGCCGTCATCCACGATAACAATTTCGATATCGCGGTAAGTCTGATTCAGCAAGCTCTGCACCGACTCCAGCACATGAGCTTCACGATTGTAATAAGCCGTAATAATAGAAACCAACATTTCATTCACCCCAGCTGCAGTATGATCGCTATTTGCCCGCGGCAGCTGTTTGCCGTTTGCGGCTCAGACGACCCGTAATAGCTTTCATATCCGATAATTGATAAGAGAAGAAAACCTTGAGCTGCACGTTCTCCTTGCGGCAGTAGACAATCAGATACAGGATGCCCGACAGCGTATAGGAGATGGACGAGGCGGCTGCCGCGCCGCTGCCTCCGTACTGCGGAATCAGCAGGAAGTTCAATACGACATTCAGTACCAGTGGAGCGGTGGCGACCCATAGCGCATAGAGAGGAAACCCGCGCCCGGCCATATCGGCATTCAATACTTTGAAGATGACCATCATCAATATGCCTGGCAGCAGATAGCGGATGATGAGAGCGGATGAGGCGAATTCTGCGCCGTACAGCAGAGAGACCATCCACGGGCATACGAGCCAGAATACAACTCCCCCCGCAAGCAGCAAGGGCATCAAATATTTCAGAAACGCAACCGATCGCTGAACGGCCTCTGCATCGGTCTTGCTGTTCGCGCTTCTGGCGAAGATGACCATGCCGACCGCCGCCGGAACTTGCCAGATCAGCTCCGCCAAATTTGTGCCCACGGAGAATATGCCGACCTCGCTCGCTGTCGTGTAATGCTCCAGGAATACGACTGCGATCCGGTAATTAAGCTGCAGCACGAACAGCGCCACCGCATAAGCAATCCCTTTGCGGATCAACAGCATCGGCAGGCCAGGCACATATTTCAGCCTGACGGCGGTATCCTTCCTTACGACCCGCATGGAATACGCCCAGGCAAAAAGAGCCAGCAGCAGCTGCGTCAATGCGGCGCCAATCACGTTCATCCTGAAGACGAGCACCAGCAGCACCATAAAAGCAATGTTCAGGCCGACCTTGATCAGCTCTGAAGTATTAATGCTGCCGATTCTCGTCTTGCCCTGCATAATGCCCTTCGTATACTGGACAGCCAGATTAAGCGGGATCGTGAGCATCACAATAATAAAGATTGCCCAGCCGTATTTGTCCCCGAACTGCAGCCAATAGATAAGACCTACAATGAGCAGGCTTAGGCATGATGTTACGAGCCATAGCAGATACAGCGTAGAGGCCACATCCTCCGTGCTGTGCTCCTTCTTGCCGATGTAATAGGCGCTGGCCTGCCGGATGCCGAGATCAGCGAGCGTTACGACCAAGGTCGGAATAACGAACACCGCCGTCAATATTCCCTTGCCTTCCGGACCGAGAATTCTTGCTGTCAGAACCGATGCGATAAAGCCGCCCAGCAGCAGAATGATCCGGGTGAGGAAGGTCGAGAATATTTGATATATAAAGCTTGCTTTATCCATTTTCATAGTCGTTTTTCCTTTGCTGCAGCCCTCTGCCGTCAATGCTTGGCCGGTTCTACCCGTTTCATCCGGGCGCCCAATGAATTGAACAGCTCAACGATATTGCCATAGCCGCGTTCCAGCTGGTACAGGTTCGTAATGCGCGTCGTTCCCTCTGCGCCAAGCGCGGCAACAGCTACTGCGGCGCCGCCTCTAATGTCGGTTGCGACAACATCCGTGCCGTAGAGAGACTCTACGCCCCTGATGTCGGCAATCTGTCCCTCCGCCCCGTTCACACAGCGGAATCCGCCGTCCACGACCCGAATATTCGCTCCCATCTTGTTCAGCTCATTGCAATACTCGAACCTTCCGTCCAGAATCGTTTCCTTGAGTGTGGCGCTTCCCGCAGCTGTCGTCATGAGGACGGTGTGCAGCGGCTGGATGTCCGTATGGAATCCGGGATAGGCCTCTGTTACAACGTCTACCCCCTGCAGCGTACCCGTCCATTTGACCGCGATGGCGTTGTCCAGCTCCTCGATGTGAAGCCCGGCCTCCCGCCATACCTTCACCTCAGACTCCAGAATGTGGGTCGTTGAATTGCGGATGATGACCTCGCCCTTCGTCACGCCGACTGCGGATATAACTGTCGCGGCAATGATGCGGTCGCTCATGACAGTATGCTGCGCCGCATGCAGCTTGCTGACGCCGCGAATCCGGATCGTGGATTCATCGGTCCAGGCGATGTCGGCACCCATGCCGCTCAGCAGCTCGATCACATCCAATATTTCCGGATTTTTCGCCGCATTCTTGAGCAGGACGACCGATTCCGAGCGTATGGAGGCGAACAGTACATTCAAAGTGCCGCCAAAGGTCGGATAATGAAACTCGATGACCGATTCCCGGTCGGGGCCGCTCTCCATCAAGTGCAGGCCGAGATCGCTCTCCTGCATCTCATAGCCAAGCTTCTGAAGCCCCAGCAGATGAAGGTCATGCTTGCGGTTCCCGATATTGCAGCCGCCGGGAAGCGGAAGGAACAGCGGCGCACGCCAATTGGCGGATGCTCCGATCAGCAGCAGCGAATGCCTGATCTTGCCCGCAAGCTGCGCGTCGAGCGTGCCGCCCTTCCAGCCGTCCCCCCTGCAGATCAGGCTGTCTCCTTCAATGCGCACTTGCGCGCCCGCTGTGCGAAGGAGCTGGATGAGCTGCTTCACATCATTAAGATCGAGCGGCACATTGAGGAGCGTCACCTCTTCGTCGGACAGGCAGGCCGCAACGATGGCGGGCAGCGCCGAATTTTTGGCGCCGGGGAGCGATACCTCGCCCCGCAGCGGCACCCCTCCTTCAATTTGCAGGTAAGGCTCCGTAATGGTCGGGTTTCCTAACTTTCGTGTAGCTTCATTAAGCATGTTCTTCTCCATCCCTTCTTCTATTTATGGCTCGCTCACAATCCAATCCGCTGCCTACACAAACAAAACCTCAGGCTCCATCAGAACGCTCAGCTTCCGGGCAACAGTCTCCTGCATCAAATCAATCAGCCGCTTCACATCCTCGCAGGTCGCATTATCGGTATTGATGATCCAGTTGCCATGCACCTCGCTGATCTGTGCGCCGCCGATCCGGTGGCCCTTGAGGCCAACCTCCTGAATCAGCTTGCCTGGATGAGGACCCTCCGGCGGACTCTTGAACGTGCTCCCCGCCGTAGCAACATTAATCGGGAATTTGCCCTTCCGGATATCCGCCGCCTCCCTCGTCTTCTCCCGTACGCCCTCGGGATTGTCAGAGTACTGGACATCGAACAATGCGCTCAGAATGATATCGTTCCGGCCCAGGAAGAAGCTGGATCTGAACGACAGCTCCAGCTCATCCTTATGCTTCACGATCATCTCTCCCGTATCAGTGAGACAGGTGACCGAACGCAGGACAGTGGATGTTTCTCTGCCCAGGCAGCCCGCATTCATAACGACCGCGCCGCCCACCGAGCCGGGAATGCCCGCCATGAACTCGAACCCTTCAATGCCCTGCTTCGCCATTGTCAGCGCGATGAGCGGCAGCGGAACGCCCGCCTCTCCGTATAGCCCCTCTTCTCTCAGCTCCAGCCGCTTCAATCCATTGCCGACATGAAGGACAACGCCCCTGTAGCCCTCATCACTAACGATGAGATTCGAGCCTTTGCCGACGACAAGCAGCGGTATTCCCGCTTCATCGCATCTGCGCTTGATCTCCGGCACATCCTCCAGCCGATTCGGAACCACGTAATAGCTCGCATTGCCGCCAACACCCATCGTCGTAATCCCTTTAAGCGGGAAGTTCTCCTTGACCGTGCAGTTAATATCCTGGAACATCCGGCTTCACTCCCTTCCCCATTGAATGGTACAGATGGCTGACGCAATTTCCTCGGCAGCACCGCTGCCCGCCTTCCCGCCAGGCTTTCCCCCGCCGGGGCTGGGAACCAGGTAATCCTCCAGCTCGGTGGTCATCGCCTTCAGCCGCTCTTCCAGCACGAAGCTCATCCTCACCCTGCCGCTGGCGGCCCGAACGGTGGCGCGGTCTTCCTTGAACTGCCTCCTGTACAGCAAGAGAAGCGGCTTGCCGAGGCAAACCGCTTCTCCAACCGTCCCCCATCCCGCTTTGGTGATGATGAGATCGGAGGCTGCTATATAATGCTGAGATTCCGTCTCACAGGCAGGAATATGAACGATATTGCTTCTCTTCACAGGCATGTTGTGCGAGACGAGGAATACGATATTGTCCTGTTCCCAGAAGCGCCAGCTCTGCAGCTGCTCCCGGTTCATCGTCATGCCAAGCCCGAAAAATACAACAGAGCGCTCTCCACAGGGGTTGACCTGCCGTACAATCTGCTCCGTCTTATGCTCATCAGGCTCCCGGCAGAAGAAGTCGAAGCTGAGGCTGCCGCGCCTTCCCCACTGCGGCTCCTCCGATGCGCCTGACAGCGCAAAATAATAATCCATTTGCCGGTAGGCGTCATACAGCCAGCTCAGTTCCTCTTTGCCCAGCCATTCCTCATATGCGGTATACCAAGTGAAATTCGAGATGCCGATGCTCGTAATGCCGAGCCTGCTCCCGGCAACAAAGGCGACCGGAGAGATATCCGACAGAATGAGCGCCACACTCTCATCGCTCAGAAAGCGGCATTCATCCTCAACCCTTTGCCCCATGCCGCTCACGTAGCTCCGGCAGCAATCGGCAAGCCGCTCGGGATCCGGCTCGGTGGAGTCCTCCTTCAGTACGTAGCCAATATCATTAACGACGTACCTGAACCGGATATCTCCCTGCCGCTCCCCTGCGAAGGAATCTCTCAGCAGCCCCAGCGGAAACGAGCTGCAGAATATGACCGTACAGCCGGGCTGCAGCTTCAGCAGCTCCCGGGTGATCGCGACAGCTCTGCTCGCATGGCCATATCCATAGTCCGAGACGTAGTAGGCAATGACCGTCATTTCGATTCTGTCGCCCCCATACGGGCGGGTCTGCCGACATCGATGAAGCCATCGGCAACAAGACTGGCGAACAGCTGCTTGTATTTCATGAGCGAGACATCCTTGCGCAGATATTCCTCCAGGTAGGTTCGGCCCCTCATGCCCATAAGCTCCCGCATCTCATCGGACATAGCCGCGATTGTGCGGATCGCCTGGGCCGCGCCCTCATACTGGCCCGGCTCGACGACAAGGCCTGAACGGCTCTCCTGGATCAAGGTCGCCGCCTCGCTGCCCTCCTCCAGCACGCCCAGCACCGGCTTGCCTGTCGCCAGCACGCCGTACACCTTGCTCGGCACGCTGACTCCCTTGATCCCCTTCTGATTCACGACCAGATGGATATCCGCCGCGTTCAGAGAATAGAGAAGACGCTCTCTCGGCTGATAAGGAATGAACACGACATTGCAGAGGCCATGGGTCTGCACATACCGCTCCATATCCTCTTTCACCGCGCCCTCTCCCACGAAAGCAAACCTAACGTCCGGCAGCCCTTCCAGCATGGACGCTACCTTGATCAGATTCTCAAGATCGTAATAGAGGCCAATGTTGCCGGAATACATGACAACAAATTTATTCTCCAGCTTATATTCCCGCAGAAACATGCTGACTCCGGGATCGCTCTTGGCCAGCGGAGTAACCGACTGCTCGTCAATCCAGTTGTTGATGACGGTATATTCCGGCACAGGCTTGCCCTTGAAGCGTTTCTTCAAGGTCTCGCCCATATCCCTGCCCACCAGCACGATATGATCGGCTCTTCTGCAGCTGAACTTATCCACCTTGCGCGCGAGCTCCGTCACCCACCGCCTGGACACAAAGTTGACTGCCTCCGCCTGCTCCGGATTAAAGTCCTGAATGTTATATACAAACTTGCATCGCTTCAGCAGCTTGGCCATACTGCCGAGCAGTCCGGCAAGAATCGGCGGCTGAGAGGTCGTGTAGATCGCGGCTACCCGCTTCTCCTTCAGAATGACCCGGAACGCCAGCGCAAAAAAGACCGATATATGAATCAGTCTGCTCAGCTTGCTCTTCTTGTCGGGCTTGCTCAGCCCGATGCGGTGAATGTGGATGCCCTCCAGCTTCTCCTGCACGATCCGCCGCCGCTTCCGCACGCTCCCCTCATCAGAGTCCGCATAGCCGCTTGAGGCGATGACCGTCACATCGAATTCATGCTGAAGCTCCAGACATAATTCCGTAAGCAGCTGCCCGGTTGAAGCGACATCCGGGTAGAAGTAGTCATTAATAAACAAGAGCTTCTTTTTCTTTTTCACTATAGCCATAGCTCTCTTCCTTTTGTTGAAACCTGTATTTGAGAAAGTTAGCCGGACTGCCGACATGGACTTCATTCGCCGGAATATCCCTGATAACTGTACTTCTTGCGCCTGCTACCGCCATCTCATGAATCGTAACACCAGGATAGACGAATGCCCCGCTCGCAACCCAGGCACCGTCCCGAATAACAATCGGCTTTGTAAGAAGGCCGAAGGCCGGATCATTCATCTGATGGCTGCCTGTACACAGATAAGACTGCTGCGAGATAACGCAGTGGCTGCCGACCGCAATCATATCGAGACTATAGAACTCCACGTGATCGCCGATCCATGTATGATCGCCAATCGCCACCTTCCAGGGGTAGGTGAATCTGGCGGTTGATCTGATCTTGACGCCCTTGCCGACCTTCGCTCCGAACAGCAGCAGCAGCCACCTTCGCCAGCCGTCCATCGTATGGATTGAATACCGGAACAGGCTCCCCTGTACAAACCACCACAGCAGAACGACCAGTCCGCTTCTCCCTCTGGAATAGCCATCCTGATTGTATTGATCGATCCGGACTAGATTTCTCATTATGTCTCAGCCTCTCCCAACCTCTTCAGTTCAATAATGTAGCCGATATTTTCATCCCTACATTCTCCGGCAGAAACTCCTGCTTCAGCTGCCTGATTCTGGTCAATTTATCGTCATTGCTGTTGTGTTGAATGTCCCTGATCGACTGGTCAATACAGGCCGACAGCTGCTGCGGATTATCGTTCTCATAGATGTAGAAGGCCTGCTTGGCAAAAGCCTTCATATCCGCGACATTGGACGAGATGATCAGATTGCCCGTCGCCAAATAATCGAATATTTTGGAAGGAAAGGAGGCATTGGCGAAAGCAATCGTTTCCCGCTGAGGGTTGATAAGAATGTCCGCCTCATGCATCCGCCTGATCGTTTCTTCATATTCCAGATAGCCCAGGTATTCGACTCTTGGATCACAGTCTCCACTCAGCGTGTCCGCCAATGGACCTTGGCCCGTAATGTACAGCGTGAACTCCTGCTTCGTATATTTCAGAGCTTCAAGCAGCACGTCTATGCCTCTCTCATAGTCCAGCCCGCCTGCATACATAAGCGTAATTTTCTCTGATTTGACCCCGTGATAGCTGTAATCCATCACTTTCTTGTTCGTCAGCCCATTGAGAATCAT
The DNA here is from genome assembly GCF_019443105.1 of Paenibacillus oenotherae. GTDB lineage: Bacteria > Bacillota > Bacilli > Paenibacillales > Paenibacillaceae > Paenibacillus_Z > Paenibacillus_Z oenotherae. The sequence continues at coordinate 20,705 of NZ_JAHZIJ010000016.1, read as the reverse complement.
ATAAGGCTTGTTGTGGATCCGGGATATCAAGCTTTTGGAGATCAGAATAGCGCCGTCAACATGTCTGGAGACAAGCTTCTCTGCCAGATTGAATATTTTGGATTTGAAGCCGAGCTGGTTCAATGAGAAATAGCCGTCCTCGTAATCTACAATGATTTTGATACCGAACAGCTTCTTGCACAGATATGCGGCAACCGCGACTTCAGGCTTGTAATTCCAGAAAATGATATAATCGACTTTCATTGTTTTTCTAATAGAGGCAACCAAAGCAACCATCGACAGCAGCGAGCTCACTGTATTCAGAATCGGCAGGTCAATAATCGATGCATAATGCAGATGACCGCACTCGCGGCTCTTGAATCTCTTGTAAAACCGGCCCGAGCGGTTGTTGACCAGCCCGCTGGACAGCAGCGTTACTTGATGGTCATTCGAGGTCAGCGCGCTTACAATCTGATTGATTTTGTTATTAGCGGATTGAGCGAAGGTGTTCCGATTATGCCTCTCGGTCATAACATCTTCCAGCATGTAATTGCAGAGGAACAGAATGTTCACGGCCTCCACTCCTTTCTTCCGGACTTTAGCTTGCAGCAGCCAGCATAAGCCGCTCAGAGGAGGATTCCGGACTGGCAGTCCCCTTGGCGGCAGCCTTATCGTTATCATGCAAAGGCGCAAGAGCTAGCGAAGTCGATATTGTCAGCATCAGCAAATAAGTGCCTTGTTCAAAAATATTGGTGGAAAACATCAGAATCCCGTTAACCAGAGTGACAGCAAACAGATCAAAGCCATAGATTCTTCCGGTTCTAACAAACTGGAACAGAAAGTGAAGATAGATCAAGCCCGCAACGAGAAGCACAAGAAGTCCATACTGGGCGAGAATACTGTTAATGGTTCCATCAAGAATAATCGCGTTCACGCCGGCCTCGAATTGCCGGTTGAGATTAACCGCGGCATTCGTGCCGTAGCCGATGCCATTGCCGAACAGAATGTTCTCCAGATTCTGATTGAAGAGACTTTTGAACAGCTCGATGCGTCCGCTCTCCAATTGAGTCTCCAACAGATCGCCCCGGTCAGCCAGCACATTCACCAATTTGCTGATGCCGATAAGCCCGATCCCGATCACAATGCTAAGCGAAATAAGCAGCAGACTTTGTCTTCTGTCCGTCCGGCCATGTATCAGACGCCTCCCCGCCGAGAAGAAGATGACGAGCATCACACCCATGAGCGCCGAACGTGTGCCGGAGAATGCAGCCGTCAGGAGACATAGTGTCTGAAGAGCGATCATGCTCTTCACCCCGATATTCAGCTTCACGCCCAGCAAATAGTAGAAAATAGAGCAGCCCAGCGCAAAATAACCAGCAACCGATATGCCCCCGAATGTTCCGATTAGCCGAAGCGAGACGGGATTCGCATAACCATAGTTATTGGTATAAACGTAATATTGAAGCAGCAGCACAATGAACTCCACAAGGAGCAGTATCGTAACCGTTCGCTTCATTAATCCGAAAGCATGAATCGATTTCAGAAACTTCGCAGCCTTCAGGCAGAATAAGAACAGCAGGACAGATCTCGTCCCGGCCGCAATAAGAAAGAGATCCACTCTCTGATAGAAGAAGCCGAGTACGCTGGCACCATAAATAACCAGGAGCAGAAACGGGTAATACGTGAGGAAGAGATGGTTTCTTTTCTTCTCCCTTGCATCCATAATGACGAACAGACACATGAGCATGAAGAGAAGCCCATCCTTCACATACCGGATATTAAGTCCGAATATCGGCTGATTAATCCGGAACTTCGCATAGGACACCTTGTTGTTTATGAGATCGGTAATCGCCTCTGGCAAGTATGGAATAACCGTGAACACAATGAACAGCACCAGCAGTATTTTAACTAATCTGTTCATAGGAACCATCCCGGACTAGCGGTTTGATTGTCCTTGCCGGTATGCCTGCCGCAATCACATTGGCCGGTATATTGCCGGTGACGATGCTGCCTGCGCCAATGACGCTGTTCTTGCCGATAGTAACCCCTTTAAGAACCATAACATTCGCCCCGATCCATACGTTGTCTTCAATGACTGTCCGGGCCACGCCCACATCCTCCGCCGAATCGTTGTACCTGCGGTTCTCCGGCTTCAACGGATGGAAGTCGGTATCGCAGATATGGACATTCACGCCCAGCATCACATCATTGCCGATCTTCACATGGAAGGCGGCGCATATGCTTGCTCCGCTCATCCCGACATCATTGCCAATTTCGATTGCTGCTGATGGCGCCAATGTCCGTATGACACATCTATGATTGATTCCGAGGGGATTGCTGTAATCGGCCGAGCATAAGACCGCATTGTCGCCAATCGTGATGGAGCTTCCCGCATGCTTCTCAATGACAGGCATCCCCACCGCAATCAGCTCCTTGCCGCATGGAATGCCATATTCCTTCAACAGCAGCTTCGTTATTGCGGTGGCAGCCATTCTGACCAGCTTTCTCTTGATCCTAATGAACAGAATAACCATACGCTTCCCTCACATATAGACGATTGTAGAATTCAAAGGTGCGTTTTGCATTCTTCGTCGCATCGAAGTGTTCTCTGGCGAAGGCCAGCGCCTTCTCTCCGAGAGACGCCCGCAGCTCATCATCGTTGCCCAGCCTGATCATATATGCCTCCAGCTCCGCCCAATCGCCTTCCCCGAACAAGAACCCGGTTTGCCCATGCAGAACAAGCTCGTTAGGTCCTCCTATATTAGAGGCGATCGACGTCTTCCTCATCGCTGCCGCTTCTATGATGCTCCGTGAGAAGTGAGGCTCGATGAACGGACAGACCATAACATCCGATGCCGCTAGCAATGAAGGCACATCCTCCCTGAACTTGAGCAGATGGACATTCCGCTCCCCTTCCGCCTCCGTCACTATTCTATCCTCGTACGGATTCGTATTATCGAAGTAGAAGCCTGCCACGATGAGATGAAAGCGGGGATTGTCGCGAACCACGTTCAGAAAAGCCTGAAGCATGGGCGAAACGCCGTTGCCTTCAACCACTCTCCCGAGATACAGGAAGGCAACATCCTCATCCTTCAAACCCAGCTCTTCCCGTACATGAGTCCCCGATACGGCAGGGTTGTATTTGTGAAAGTCAACAAAGTTGTTGATGACCTCAAGCTCCCGCTCCTTGCTGTTGATCGTCGCCGCATCATAATGGTCAATGGAGATGAACCCGTCTACATAGCGGTGATTCATGATGCGCAATATTTTCCCGGGAAAGGAGGCCAGCAGCGGCTCGCGCACATGGCAGACCACCCTGATCTCCTTGGAAATATCCTTGGCCGCTTTTGCTACCATAAAGAGGCAGGTGCTGTTGAGGTGGATAATATCAGGCTTGAACGCTTTAATATACCTCTTCGCCATGATATAAGTCGGCAGCGATCCAAGTATATTGCGCACGAAAAGCCGCGCACTCATTCCTGATACAGTTGTCCCGTGGAAGGCATACATCCTTCGGACAACCTTGACCGGAAGCCCGACCGTTCTGAGCAGCTCAACCGCAGGGCCGTCATTGATGCTGATGACCTCGGCTTCATACAGCTCTCTGTCCAGATGGCTGATCAAGTAAGTCAAGCTCTTGGGCGCCCCGCCTAAACTTCCGGCATGATGGACATACAATACACGCTTCTTCATTATCGGATCACCTCAAGCTCAAGAGATCGCAATCAGCTTGGCTTCCACTTCCGCCTTCTTCAGATCGCTTTCAACCATCATATGAATTAATTGTTTGAAGCCGACCTCAAGCTTCCAGCCGAGCTCTTCCTTCGCTCTGGTGCAATCGCCCAGCAGCAGGTCCACCTCTGCCGGCCGCACAAACTCCGGATCAATAACGACATAATCCTTGTAATCAAGTCCGACATAAGAGAATGCGATTTCCAGCAGCTCGCGGACCGTATGCATCTCTCCTGTTGAAATTACATAATCCTGCGGCTCATCCTGCTGCAGCATCAGCCACATCGCTTTGACATAATCACCGGCAAAGCCCCAGTCGCGCAGTGCATCCAGATTGCCCATATGCAGCTTGCTCTGCAGCCCCAGCTTAATTCTCGCCGCCGCATCCGTCACCTTGCGCGTTACGAACTCAAGCCCGCGGCGCGGCGATTCGTGGTTGAACAGAATGCCCGAACAAGCGAACATATTGAAGCTTTCCCGATAGTTGACCGTTATCCAGTGGCCGTACACCTTCGCAACACCATAAGGGCTGCGCGGGTAGAATGGCGTCGTTTCCTTCTGCGGAGTTTCGACAACCTTGCCGAACATCTCACTGCTGGATGCCTGATAGAATCTGGCCTCAGGCTTGATCAGGCGGACAGCTTCCAGCATGTTCGTTACAGAAAGCGCCGTAATATGCCCTGTTGTGATCGGCTGCGGCCATGAAGCGGCAACGAAGGACTGGGCCGCCAGATTGTATACCTCATCAGGATCGGAGATCCGCACAGCTTCAATCAATGAGGCCAGGTCGGTCAGATCACCCGAAATCCAGTGAATTTTATCCTTAATATGCTGCACATTCTCATAATTCGGCGTGCTTGTACGGCGTCTTAAACCGAATACCTCATAACCCTTGCCGAGCAGAAACTCTGCCAAATAGGAACCGTCTTGACCTGTAACACCTGTAATTAGCGCTCTTTTCATATTGTTCCTCCACCTATTAGTTGTTTACCAGCGTAGACTCCCGGAATGATTCATACACGGCGTGCAGGCCGTCCTCAAGCTTTATTTTGGCCTGCCAGCCCAGCGCGTGAATTTTGCTCACATCCACCAGCTTGCGCGGCGTTCCATCTGGAACAGATGAGTCGAACACGAGGCTGCCTTCATAGCCGACTATGGATTGGATCAGCCCTGCCAGTTCTTTGATCGTAATATCCTCTCCGACACCTACATTGACAATGTCATTACCCTCATAGAACTTCATTAAGAAAATACATGCCTCTGCCAGATCATCCGAGTGCAGAAACTCTCTGCGCGGCGTGCCTGTTCCCCATATTTTCACCTCAGCCGCTCCGCTGGCCTTCGCCTCATGGAACTTGCGAACAAGAGCTGGCAGCACATGCGAGGTGACAGGATCGAAGTTGTCATTGGGCCCGTACATATTTGTCGGCATCGCCGAGATGAAGCGTGTTCCGAACTGGCGGTTATACGACTGGCACATCGTAATGCCGGCGATCTTGGCGACCGCATAAGCGATATTCGTCGGCTCCAGCTCGCCCGTAAGCAGATATTCCTCCTTGAGCGGCTGAGGAGCAAGCTTGGGATAGATGCAAGTCGAGCCCAGGAATAGAAGCTTCTTGACCTCATAACGGTGAGCCGCATCAATTACATTGGCTTGAATCATCAGATTATCCCGGATGAAATCAGCAGGGTAATCATTATTGGCCACGATGCCGCCGACCTTGGCTGCAGCCAGAAATACGTAGTCGATGCCCTCTTCTGCGAACAATTGCTGCACCTGCTCCCGGTCCCTTAAATCCAGCTCCGAGCTGGTCCGGAGAACCAGATTGCGATATCCCTTCTCCTCAAGCGCCCGGAGAATAGCCGAGCCGACAAGTCCTCTATGGCCAGCGACATATATTTTTGCATTAAGATCCATCACAGCACCCCTGCATCACATAATTAGAAAGCATCCTTCGACCCCAACATCACTCTGACCGTCCGCAGCATAATGCTAATATCAAGCCACAGGCTTCTGCGGTTAATATATTCCAGATCCAGATCCACCATCTCGGCAAAGCTCAGCTCATTGCGGCCGCTGACCTGCCATAAGCCTGTGCAGCCTGGTGTTACGATGAGCCTCAGCTTGTCATACTCCGAATACTCCGATACTTCTCTTGGCAGCGGCGGCCGGGGGCCTACCAGGGACATTTCGCCCCGGAACACATTGACCAGCTGCGGCAATTCGTCAATGCTTGTTTTCCGAATAAACTTGCCGATTCTAGTAATCCGGGGGTCTTCCTTCATCTTGAACATCGCGCCGGATATTTCGTTCTTGTCCAGCAGTTCATGAAGCAGATCCTCGGCATTCGAGACCATCGTGCGGAATTTATACATCCGGAACGGCCGCTCATTTCTCCCGACCCTTACTTGACTGAAGAAAACAGAGCCTTTCGGATCCTCCAGCTTAATGACGATAGCAAGGATGACAAAAAGCGGTGACAGCAGCAGCAAGCCTATAGCAGAAGCCGTAATGTCGATAAACCGTTTGCTCGCCAAATAGACAAACCTTCTTCGTCCGGTTTTTGGCCTGACCTTCGCATAATACCCAGCCGAATTAATCGTCGCTATCTCAGGTTCATTCCTGTTCAGAGGCGCCATAGTTATTCACCTCTTGCTAGCAAATAGGTTGATCGTTCTCGCTCCACAATTTCCTCGAGTGATGTCAAGAGCTGATGCCTCAGCTCATTCCTCTGGAGTGCAAAATCAAGTGTAGTCAGAATAAAGCCGAGCTTCTCTCCGACATCATAGCGGATGCCTTCGAAATTATAAGCATATACCCCCTGCGCTACATTCAGCGCCTGAATCGCATCCGTCAACTGTATTTCTCCTCCTGCACCGATCTCCTGACGATCGAGAAAATCGAATATTTCCGGTGTCAGCACATAACGTCCCATAATAGCGAGATTGGAAGGAGCTTGTCCTTGAGGCGGCTTCTCGACGAAGCTCTCTACTTCTACTAGCCGTCCCTCAGAGAGACGCGGATCAACAATGCCGTATCGGGATGTCAAATCCACTGCGACCGGCTGAACGCCAATGACCGATTTGCCTGTCCGCTCATATTGCTGGATTAGCTGCTTCGTGCACGGCGTTTCCCCCCACACGATATCGTCGCCAAGCAGCACAGCGAACGGTTCATCGCCAATGAAGTTCCTCGCGCACCATACAGCGTGACCGAGACCCTTGGCCTCCTTCTGGCGAATATAGTGAATATCAACATTGGCGGATCGTCTCACTTCCTCCAGCAGATCAAATTTCCCCTTCTCCAGCAGCGAATGTTCCAGTTCGAAGGCGCTGTCGAAATGATCTTCAATTGCACGCTTGCCCTTCCCCGTGACGATTATGATGTCTTCGATACCCGATTGGATCGCTTCCTCTACAATGTATTGAATGGTCGGCTTGTCAACAATAGGAAGCATTTCCTTCGGCATAGCTTTAGTAGCAGGCAAAAACCTTGTGCCAAGACCGGCAGCCGGTATAATTGCTTTCCTCACCTTAGTCATCTCACTCACCTATCCCTCTTTATATTTTTAGATGCCATTCTTGGAAGCAAAAGTACAAGCTACGCACTCTTAGTAGTCGGGAATAGTAAGGGCGCATAGCTTGGACTTTTAGATGAACGGGCATTCAACCCTTCCTCACATCACACCCTTGACGATTGACGTCTAAGGCACCAAGACCCACAGCGTGACCGAGTGCCTCCAGTGATATAGGTGCAGGAGACATTACCTGTATCTTTATGATTGATGTTCAATTAATAGTAGCCGCTGGCATCTCTGCGATTGACATTGTTCAAGACGACACCAATGAGCTTCGCCTTCACAAACTCCAGATTCTCCTTCGCCTTCTGGGCCACATCCTTATTGACCTCTCCCGAATCGATCACCAGAATGACGCCATCGCACTTCGAGGCAACAATCTGCGCATCGGCGACAGACAAGAATGGCGGCGTATCGATAATAATGACTTCAAACCGCTCCTTCAATTCCTCCAGCATGTGAATCATAAACTTCGATGCGAGCATCTCTGACGGATTATGAGGTGCCGATCCGGCTGTAATGATAGTGAGGTTCTCAACGGGCGAGGCAATGGCCGCATCGCTCCATTCGAACTTCTGATTCAGCAGCGAGCTTAGACCAATCCGGTTAGAAAGGTTGAAGATATGATGCTGCGCAGGATTGCGCATATCCGCGTCGATCAGCAGCACCTTCTTATTGGACTGGGCATAGGCGACAGCGAGGTTCGCCGCTACACTGCTTTTCCCCTCACTCTTCTTGGTAGAGGTGACCATAATGGTTTGCAGGTCTTGCTCAATATTGGAGATTTCGATATTCGTTCGGAGAATTTTATAAGCCTCAGAAGCCGGCGATGTCGGACTGATCATCGTAATCAGCTGATTTCTATGTGTCGAGCGTGACATTGCTCTCACCTCTTTTCACATTCATTGTCGCTTGCTTCTCTTTACCGCTTGTTCTTGCAGAGACTCTCGTACGAGGAATAAGAGACAGGGGTGGCACTCCGAACAATGCTTTGACATCTTCCTCTGTCTTGATCGAATCGTCCAGATACTCCAGCAGGAATACCAGGCCTAAGCCGATCATGAACGATAACAGGAGACTGATGGCAATATTCAAGTTCGGTCTTGAGGTCATTGGTGCAGGTGTATTGAACGGATCAGCTTCATTCAGAATAATAATGTTGTCCAATTTCATCAGCTTGGGGATCTCTGCCTGGAAGACCTTAGCTACCGCATTTACGACATGGGCTGCTCTGCTGTACTTCAGATCCGTTACAGTCAATGACATGACCTGTGTGCCATTGACTGTCGTAACATTAACCTTTCTGACCAGTTCATTCACCGTCATATCTAATTCAGGAAACTCCTGAATGACTTTGCTCATAATCCGTGGTGTTCGAATAATTTCTACGTAGGTTTTAATCAATTGAAGATTCATATTAATGGAAGAGACATCGAGACTGGTCTTCGTTTCTTCACTGGCATTCTGGTTCACCATCAGCTTCGCAGAGGCCGTGTACAGCTTCACATTCGACTGATAAGAGTAATAGCCGGTTAACATACCGCTCACGACCATAAGCAATACGATCAGCCATATTCGTTTTCTTACAATTGCCCAATACTGCTTGAGTTCCATGTTGTATCCTCCATTACCATGATTTCCGAATCAATGCCGCTCGTTCCCCAGTACTTGCTTGTCAGCGGGCGGCTCTTGGCTCTCACAAATGATTCATCAGCATTGCTCAAGATAACTCAGAATTTTTGCAGCAGCAGTGTGCTTATTCATCACTCAACACCATGCATATCATCAGCAGTTGTGATTTATTGCTTTAATGCAGCGGAATAATTGAAGAAAATAATTGAATCCGCTCAATTTTTGCATCGCTCTAATGATTCATTCCTCATAATGTGTAATAATTTGTATGAATGTTGTATAGGAACAAGATAGATTGGGAAAACTATTATTCATTGAATATGATACAATTTGTATCTATTACACCGTTAACTTTACGATACAGAACGTAACATGTCAATACCTTTTTCATGGTTTTTTCAAGATTGCGACATTTTGTTTCATAACATGCATTTGTAAGCGTTTCGTATTAATATGTTGGTATAGTTAGTAAGGAGGAGTATTATGAATATTGGTAACCGTATTGCTAAATTGAGGGAGGATCGGGGGTGGACTCAAGAACAGACAGCTGGGTTTCTTGGGATTTCGCGCGCTGCTCTGTCTCATTATGAGAAGAACCGCAGAGAACCGGACACCGATACGTTATCGAAATTTGCCGATTTGTTCCATGTATCTGTCGACTACCTTGTTGGGCGAACAAACACTCCTCACGCAACGCTGGACGATCCTATCCGCGAATTTGTAGATCAATTGGAGTTGGCGGACGAGGAATTGCTGCAGAAGTTCGCACTTACTATAGATGGCCGCAAGTTATCCGTAGATGAAGCCCGTCGATTCATCGCATTCGTCCGGGCGGAGAGAATGATGAACTAGTTATAACTCTACCTATAGAACAAAACCATAGTACGCCTTATTGGCATGCTATGGTTTTGTTTTATTTTGTGTCCTATTATTTAAATGAAGAATCTTCTGTGACCAATCTGAACGTTCAATGCCTAGCTGATTCAGAATTACAGTAACTTCCAGCTCTACAGGAATAGATTCACGTGAAGGCATCGTTGACTCTTCTTTCTTATTGGGATTATTTGATTTCATAAACACTCCGACTCCTAATCTCTCTTGTTTTTCTAGAACAGCATGGTTTCGCTATTATAGTCAAGAAGCTTTAAAGAATCTGTCGGTCTAATGAAAGCATTCATTGCGTTTGCAGGCATCTTGTTGGAGCACTTGCTTCCTCCGCTCGTTACGTGGATTCCACTTGCTCTGGCGAGGTCCATTCTTGTGGCCATCTTTCCTTAGGAATACACATCTGCTCCAGCAATATGCGAATATCTATCTCCATTAATGGCTTACTTTCTGTTTTCTCAACAGTCAGCATCATTGACGATTTCCCTCTCCCTTCTTATTAAGAACAATGTAATTATAGCTAACGTGTCCAAAAGAAGGTGTCGGTATATGGATGTCGAATCGCGATATTTTTTAGCTCCTTTTGTCGAAATAACCGATAGATTAGAATGTAAGGCTTTACATTATAGGACATGAGAATTTTTTAATAATTGCTGGAACTACCTCATAGATCCCTATAAACCACGACAAAAAGCCGGCCAAGAGAAAGATCTCTTGACCGGCTTGTTTCATACGTAATATTAGTTGCCGCCTGCACGCGCCAATTCTTTCATATTCGCTTCGAATGCCGCGAGAAGCGCTGCATCGCCAGTCAGACCGGTCTGCTCTACCTTCTCGATCTGCTCCAGCATCCGCTTGTAATCCTTAGGAATAACCTTGATAAACTTCGGCAATGCCGCATCCCAATCCGACAGAACGCGATCGCCGACCGCACTGCCCGTATATTGAACATGACGGCTAATCATGTCGCGAAGCTCTTCTACTTCCTTCGGATTCTCCAGGCGCTCCAGCAGTACCATCTCCAGATTGCACTGTTTGAAGAAATCGCCCTTCTCGTCAAGCACATAGGCCACACCGCCGGACATACCTGCCGCGAAGTTGCGTCCCGTGCCGCCAAGGACAACGACTCGCCCGCCTGTCATATACTCACAGCCATGATCGCCGACACCTTCTACAACGACCTTCACACCGGAGTTACGAACTGCGAAGCGCTCGCCTGCGATACCGCGAACATAAGCTTCACCGTTAGTCGCGCCATAGAACGCTGTATTCCCGATAATAACGTTCTCTTCCGCAATAAAGGTCGCTTTAGGCGATGGCGCTACAATAACCTTGCCGCCCGAGAGCCCTTTGCCCACGTAGTCATTAGAATCGCCTTCCAACGACAATGTAATCCCCTTCGGTACGAATGCACCAAAGCTCTGTCCGGCCGATCCAACGAAATGGAACGAGATCGTATCATCCGGCAGCCCTTGAGCGCCATACTTCCGAGTAACCTCGCTGCCGACAATCGTACCGACTACCCGGTTCGTATTGCAGATCGGCAATGTTGCACGAACCTGCTCCCCGCTCTCAAGCGCAGGGGCTGCAAGCGGAAGCAGCTTCTGCATATCAAGCGATTCTTCCAGCAGGTGGTTCTGCTCCTGCACACAATAGCGGGCTGCGTCTTGCGGCAGCTCGGGAAGGTGCAGCAGAGGAGTCAGATCGAGACCCTTCAATTTATAATGATTAATCAGCGTCTTCGTTTCCAGACGGTCTACACGTCCCACCATCTCTGTAATGGTACGGAAACCGAGCTGTGCCATAATTTCGCGAAGCTCGCGTGCGATGAACAGCATATAATTCGCTACATGGCTTGGATCACCCATGAATTTCTGGCGAAGCTCCGGATTCTGGGTGGCGACACCAACCGGACAGGTATCCAAATGACATACACGCATCATAATACAGCCAAGAACAATTAGTGGAGCTGTGGAGAAGCCATATTCCTCGGCACCGAGCAGGGCTGCAATAGCCAAGTCGCGTCCGTTCATGATTTTGCCATCAGTCTCTACTACAACGCGGTCACGAAGATTGTTCAGCATGAGGGTCTGGTGCGTCTCAGCCAATCCAAGCTCCCAAGGCATACCTGCGTGACGTATAGACGCCAGCGGCGATGCTCCTGTTCCCCCGTCATAACCGCTCACGAGGATAATATCCGCGCGGCCTTTGGCAACACCGGCAGCAATTGTGCCGACGCCGACCTCAGACACGAGCTTAACATTAATACGTGCGCGCGGGTTCGCATTCTTCAGATCGTGGATCAGCTCAGCCAAGTCCTCGATGGAATAAATATCATGATGCGGCGGAGGCGAGATCAGTCCGACACCCGGCGTTGATCCGCGAACCTCAGCAACCCAAGGATATACTTTGCGTCCTGGCAGCTGGCCGCCTTCGCCCGGCTTAGCGCCCTGCGCCATCTTGATCTGAATCTCGTCAGCGTTAACCAGATAGTTGCTCGTTACACCGAAACGGCCAGAGGCAACCTGCTTGATCGCACTGCGGCGGGAGTCGCCGTTCTCATCCGGAATGAAGCGCGCCGGATCCTCTCCGCCCTCGCCCGTATTGGATTTGCCGCCAATGCGGTTCATTGCAATTGCCAGCGCTTCATGCGCTTCCTTGCTTATAGAGCCGTATGACATCGCGCCAGTCTTGAACCGTTTGACGATCGACTCTACAGATTCAACTTCATCCAACGGTACCGGCTCGGCATCGTAATTGAAGTCAAGCAGTGAACGAAGCGTCAGGAATTTCTTATCTTCACCCTGTACGAGCTCAGAGAACTTCTTGTACAGCTTGTAATCATTATTGCGGGAAGCCATCTGCAGCGTGTGAATCGTTTGCGGACTGAACAGGTGGTCTTCGCCGTCTTTGCGCCATTGGTATTCACCGCCGGAATCAAGCTCCTTCTCTCCGCCCTCCTGCTCTGTGAAGGCACGGTTGTGATAGAAGAGCGCTTCCGATGCAATGACATCCAGACCAATACCGCCGATGCGGGATGGCGTCCAAGTGAAGTACTCGTCTACAAGTGCTTCATGAAGGCCTACCGCTTCGAAAATTTGTGCGCCGCGATACGATTGAATCGTCGAGATGCCCATCTTGGACAGAATCTTCACGATGCCCTTGGTCGCTGCTTTAATAAAGTTCTTAACTGCCTTCTCGTGCGTAACGCCTCTAAGCATGCCTTGGCGAATCATATCATCAAGCGTCTCGAACGCCAGGTATGGATTAACTGCGCTCACTCCGTAACCGAGCAGCAGTGCAAAGTGATGCACCTCGCGCGGTTCGCCGGACTCCAGCAGAATGCTGACCTTCGTGCGTGTACCTTCGCGAATCAGATGGTGATGAAGCGACGATACCGCCAGAAGAGACGGAATTGCTGCATTCTCACGGTCAATGCCGCGGTCGGAGAGAATCAGAATGTTATGGCCTTTGCTTATAACACGATCTGCCGCTTCACACATTTGGGCAATTGCCGCACGAATGCCGCTCTCGCCTTCAGACGCGGTGAAGATCGTTGGAATTGTAATCGACTTGAAGCCCGGACGGCGCACATGGCGCAGCTTGGCGAACTCCTCGTTGGAGAGCACTGGCGAAGCCAGGCGGATATGGCGGCAGCTCTCAGGCTCCGGATTGAGCAGATTGCGCTCAGGTCCGATTGTTGTGCCTGTCGCTGTAATAATCTCTTCACGAATCGCATCAATAGGCGGATTCGTTACTTGCGCGAACATTTGCTTGAAATAATTGAACAGACGCTGCGGACGCTCGGACAGAATAGCAAGCGGAGCATCGTAGCCCATCGAAGCGATTGGTTCTACGCCGCTTCCAGCCATCGGCTCAAGCACCTTGCGCAATTCCTCGAACGTATAGCCGAAGGCTTGCTGGCGCTGCTGAACCGTACTATGATCCGGCTCCGGAAGCTCGGGAGCTTCAGGCAGATCATCCAACCCGACAAGATGCTCGTCAAGCCACTCGCGGTAAGGGTTCTCCGCCGCAATTGCAGCTTTGACCTCTTCGTCGGATACAATCCGGCCTTCCTTCGTATCCACAAGCAGCATGCGGCCTGGGCGAAGACGGTCCTTGTATAGAATGTTCTCCGGATCGACAGGAACTGTGCCTGCCTCCGATCCCAGTATGATCACATCGTCCTTCGTGACATAGTAACGCGCTGGACGAAGACCGTTGCGGTCGAGAATGGCGCCAATCTGCGTGCCATCGGAGAATGCCATAGCGGCAGGTCCATCCCATGGCTCCATCAGGCAGCTATGGTATTCGTAGAATGCTTTTCTGTCATCATTCATGCTCTCATGGTTGGACCATGGCTCAGGAACCATCATCATGGCCACATAAGGCAGGGAGCGTCCTGACAGGTACAGAAATTCAAGCGTGTTGTCGAACATAGCTGTATCGGAGCCGTCCGGATTGATGATCGGCTTGATTTTGTCCATGTCTGCACCGAACAATTCGCTCTCGCACATCGTTTGGCGGGCATGCATCCAGTTGACATTGCCGCGAAGCGTATTGATCTCGCCGTTATGAATCAGATAGCGGTAAGGATGCGCGCGTTCCCAGCTCGGGAATGTGTTCGTCGAGAACCGCGAGTGCACAAGTGCAATTGCCGTCTCCATCGCTTCGTCGTTCATATCCACATAGAAAGAACGAACCTGCTCTGTCGTAAGCATGCCTTTGTAAACGATCTTCTTGCTGGACATGCTGGAGAAATAGAAGGTGTCCGCGCCTTCTTTGCCAGAGTAGCGGATCGCTTGCTCTGCGCGTTTGCGGATCACATAAATTTTGCGCTCGAATGACAGTTCGTCCTTCAGACCTGCATTCTTGCCAATGAACACTTGGCGAACATATGGCTTAACTGCTTTGGCGGAATCGCCCAGCTTCGCATCATTCGTCGGAACCGTGCGCCAGCCAAGCAGTGTCTGGCCTTCCTCACGAATGATGTCCTCCAATTGACGCTCATGGCTCGCGCGAATCTCCTCATCTTGCGACAAGAACAACATGCCTACCGCATATTCTCCATTTGCCGGCAAGTCGATGCCAAGACCCTTCAACTCACGAACGAAGAAGCCGTGCGGAATTTGCAGCATGATGCCTGCGCCGTCGCCTGTATTCGGCTCGCTTCCCTGGCCACCGCGGTGCTCCATGTTCTCAAGAACCGTCAGTGCTTGCTGAATGATGGTGTGTGATCTGATTCCTTTGATGTTAGCTACAAAGCCCATACCGCAAGCGTCTTTCTCAAACTGCGGATCGTAGAGGCCTTGCTTCGGCGGCAAACCCAAACGATTTACTTTCATTGCGTACACCCTTCTATCCATAAATTTTTGAATAAATAACATTCATAAGATCCGGCTTCATTTTCGACGCATTATCGCTTAAAATAGAAAGCAACAGAAGGTTACAATATAACAAACCGTCGAATAATGAACAAGTGTCCACTGACAAAAAGACGCTGTTCACGGCACAGCAGCATGCCATTATCTTCAGCATCCAGTGGTAAAACTGCATACAGTCGCACTTTCGTTATTATATTATTTTAACATCACCCCATAACGATATCAATTTAATATTTTTATGGTTGTGATAAGAGTTCTTTAACGGATTTTGTCATACTTGCCTTATAACTATATCAAAAGGATGTGTGCTCGTTGTATAGAAAGTTAAGGAAAAAAAGAGCTGCAGCCGCTGTTCTTACAGCCGCGCTGCTTGTCGGAACAGTCAACTGGAATAATGCCATCATTCATGCAGCATCACAACAGAACGCGAGCCCCTACGCAGCAGCAGCCGCTGTAGCGGAGGCGGCCAGCGCGCTTAATATTGTCGCCGTAGGCGATTCTCTGACTGCGGGCTATGAGCATGGCATGACGGAGAGCGCTGTGCCTTACGGTTATGTAGACCGGGTCTATGAGCAGGCGCTGTACCACGGCAGAGTATCGATCCAGAATTTCGGGATGCTTGGCTTGAAATCTGTAGGGCTTAGCGCTTGGCTGAATGCGGCGGCGCAGGGTAATGCAATAACCGCCGAGGAAGCGCAGAACAATCTCTCCAGCTACCCCCGCGCGTCTGCGACAATTGCCAAAACCGCTGCGCTGAAGACAGCAATCGAGGGAGCCAATCTTGTCATTATGACAATCGGCGGCAATGATTTTACGCCTATTATTGAAGAGGTCAGGCAGAATCCGCTGACAACCGAACAGCTTGCAGCCCGCTTCGACGATGTTCTTGCCGCTTACGAGACATCGCTCCAAGCCTCGCTGCGCTCGATCATCGCCATTAATCCCAAGGCCCGCATTGTCATCTCGGATCAGTATCTCCCTGTTCCCAAGCCATCGGCAGTCAACAAAGCGGTGACAGAGGAGCAGTATGCGGTGCTGCTTGGCGGAGTAGCCAAGCTGAGGAATGCGGTCGAAACACTCGCAGCCACGCTCCGGAATGAGGGCGTCGCAATTGACACCGTGAATATCTCGGAGCCCTTCGCCGGCAAGGAGCTGCAATATACGGACATCATCAAGGGCGATATCCATCCCAAGCAAGCCGGTTATCAGGTCATGGGCCGCGCATTCGCCGAGACGATCTGGGGCGAATACCGCGAACCTGCCGTGCTGGCCGCAGGCGAACCGCTTCGCGTCATCATCAATGGCAAGCAGCTCTCCGGCGGCAACAAGCCGGTGCTGAAGAACAACACCACCTTCCTGCCGATGCGTGATATTGCCAATGCAATGAATGCATCCTTGCAATGGGACGGCAAGACGCAGACGGCTACGATTAAAGCGGGCAATAAGGAAGTCGCCTTCCGTATCGGCGCCAAGTCCATGAAGGTCAATGGCCAGGAGCTTCCGCTTGCGATGCCGGCTTATCTTGAGAAGTCAGGACAGACCTCCGTCACCTATCTGCCGCTTGCGGCATTGTCCAAAGGTCTGGGCTACCAAGTCGAGTACCGCAAAACCATTACAACGGTATTCATTAACAAGTAACATACAGCCAGCGATGGCTTCATCTCGGCAGGGGCGAAGGAACCTGCGTAAGTCAGGAAGAAAGTCCGGCGGTTGAGAAGGCCCGCCGGACTTTTTTTCTGGCTATGTATATTTGCAGTGGTGTACTCAACTTGTAGAATAGGCCCCATAAGAAAGTCAGCAGATTGGGCTGCATGGCCCAGGCAGTATGAGAAGGTGAGAGCGAAGCCTGCGTAAGCGCAGGAATTCCGATTAAAAGAAGCTGTAGGTGATACAATCCCTGCGATAATGCAGGAATATGAGATAGAATTGGTCGATTGAGATCATATACGACGAAATGCCTTCACTTTGGCAGGCATTTCAACTTCGAACAGTCCGGGACGTGAGAAAGGCTGCTGTTTTGCAGGCATGTTCGACGTTTACGGTTTATGGTTTACCGTTTACGGTCTCTGTATCCATTCCCCCAGCGCCACAAGTCACCCCACGCCCGACTTCATCACCTTGACGAAATAATCGGCGATTTCCTCTCTGCTTAACGGCTCATGACGCTGGCTCCATTCGGCAGCCAGCGCCACATACATCCGCAGCATAAGAAATGCGGTCAGAGCAGGGTCAACCGCTCTTAACTCGCCCTTTTCAATAGCATGCTCGACTTCCTGCTGAATAAATCCGATAATTGCCCCTTCCAGCCTTTCCATCCCTTCCTTCGCCATTGGTGTGCCGATATCCCGCACCTCCTGGGACAGCTTGACGATCAGCTCATGCTTCTCGCGGAACTGAAGCAGTTCGTGCAGAATGGATGCCAGATTGTCGAAGAAAGGCTTGCTGCGGTCAAGTGTCCGCTCAGCCAGAGCTCTCAGCTCCGCTACGAGCTGGTCCATTATTGCGCCGAACAACTCCTCCTTTGTATCAAAAAAAGTGTAAATCGTTCCCTTGCCGACTGTAGCGATTCTGGAAACAAGATCCATCGTTGTCGCCTTATAGCCAAACATCGCGAACGACTGCGCAGCCGCCTCAACGATCAGGCTTTTGCGATCAACCGTTTTTTTCGATTGCTCCACCACGCTCAGTCTCTCCCCCTATTCGGATTCTCCTGCCAGCACAAGCTGCTCCAGCGTGAACAGTGCATGGAACCGCAGCCCCGCAGCCTGAAGATTGGCACGCGCCTCCGGATTGCTCTCAATAATACAGATCACATCATTGACGACTGCACCAGCCTCCCGCAAATCATTCACGCTGCGTACAATGTGGCTGCCCGTTACAACCACATCATGAACGACGCATACACGTTTGCCATGAATGGCTGTGCCTTCCGTCAGCTTATTAATGCCGCTTGCCTTCTTGCGTATGAAAGCAGCCGGAATATTCGTCTCCATCGACAGCACCGTTACGATCGGGATTCCGCCAAGTTCAATACCGGCGAGCACCTCGCTTCCAACCGGAATGCGTGTCGCAAGCTCTGCCGAGATACTGCCAAGCAGCCGGGGATTCGCCATTAATAAATATTTGTCAAAATGTCCGCCAGCTGCTTCCTTCGCAGAAGCGCCGGACGTCCCCCCGATATGTGCAGCTTTATAAATATCTCTGGCCATCGTCAAGCTTATTCTATTCATCCGTATAGCCGCCTCTCCTACTTGCCGTATTCTTGAGCAAGCCCTTCCAGCTGCTGCAGACCACGCTCCGCCCAGCGCTTCAAGCGGTCCAGCGATTCCAATTCCGCAGCGACCGCTCGCTGCAGCGATTCCTTGTATTCCGGCACATTGCCATAATAGGGCCGCATATCATCCCGCAGCACATTCGTCTTCTCTGTATAGCTCAGCGCCCGCCGCTCATGAAACATCGGCACATCGGGATTATACGGATTGTGCAGGTCTCCTTGCTCAGGATGCTTCAATACCGCAAGCACCTTTACGAGTGACCGGGGTATTCCGGCTTCCACCACCTCGCCTATGTATTCGCCTGATTTGACCCCAATGACCACAATAGCTCCGGCTTCAGGCACAAATTTTTCGTCTCTTTGCATCTTTTTCACGTCCCCAATCGTCATATATGGATAGCTGGCTTCTCAAGTGGCTCGCCAACTGCTTACCGATAAGAATTCATCTGCTCATTAAATTTTAACATAAATTAATGCTCCAATAGCAAGCAAACCTAATTTCATCTCTTGTATTCAGGTCTGGTTGCATCGTAAAATGGTAATTAGAAAAAGTAGGTGAGAAGATGCGTAAAAAAAGAGTGCTTCTGCTCTCTGAAGGTTTCGGTTCCGGACATACCCAAGCTGCGTATGCGCTTGCCGTCGGACTTAGAGAACTGAATCCTAATATTGTTACGCGGGTTATTGAACTGGGTAATTTCCTCAATCCAGTTATCGGTCCATTGATTGTCTCCGCCTATAAGAAGACTGTCAGCAAACAGCCTAAGCTCGTCGGAATCGTCTACAGGAGACAGTACAAGAAATCGTTGAATCGATTCACTCAACTTGCTCTTCATCGAATATTCTACACCCATACGGCACAAGTCATTTCCCAGCTTAAGCCCGATCTCATCGTATGCACACATCCCGTACCGAATGCGGTAGTGTCCAGGTTAAAGCGGCTTGGTCTTGACGTGCCCTTATATACCCTCATTACTGATTACGATGCGCATGGCACCTGGACTAGTCCTGAGGTGACCAAATACCTGGTCTCGACTCCTCTCGTTCAGAAGAAGCTGATGGAGCGCGGCATTCCTTCCAGCCGGATTGAGGTAACCGGAATTCCCGTTCATCCAAACTTCTGGCGCATCAATGAGAAGACGGAAATTCGCCTCCAATTTGATCTGAAGCCTCTTCCGACCGTCCTTATCATGGGCGGCGGCTGGGGAATTATGTACAGTGACAACCTGCTTAAATATATGACGAAGTGGCGGGACTCCATACAGCTGATCTACTGTGTTGGAAGCAACGACAAGGCAAGAGAGAAGATGCTGTCCGACCCGCAGTACCAGCATCCCAACATTAAAGTGCTGGGATTCACCCGTGAGGTCAGCAAGCTGATGGACGTCTCCGACCTGCTGATCACCAAGCCTGGCGGTATGACCTGTACAGAAGGGCTTAGCAAAGGAATTCCGATGCTCTTCTACGAGCCGATTCCTGGCCAGGAGGAAGTCAACTGCGAATATTTTGTGGAGAGCGGCTTTGGCGAGATGCTTGTTTCTACAGAAACGATTGACAAGTGGTTCTCGCTTATACAAGAGCCTTACACCTCCTTCCAGCATAGACGCGACCTGCTCTCCAAGCGCAACGAGCAATATAATCCGATGCAATGCTCCCGTGCCGTCTTGCAGCTCATGCAATGACGGCTTGTTTTTTTATAATCGGCACAGTCCCCGAGGATCGCACCGCCACCCATAGTCAAAAAGGGGCTGCCCCGCGAGTCCTTGTTGGAAATCTCAGCTCCCACTCGATCATCAGACTGTTGACGTACTCCTCGCCAGAGGACGGTCCGTCATTCAAACGCCGAGACATGCAAGATGTGAAAAGCGAGAAGCGAAATGCGAGCTAGGCGAAACATGCAAAACGGCAGTTTTTTTTCTCATTTCTGACCCCATGAAGGCAAAATGCCTGCCAGAGTGCAGGTATTTTGCCTTCATTTCCTATTAACGGGGTAGCGTCAAGAAGTTTGTGTAAGCTTGTAGATATACCCATCGGGTAAGTGTTGGTGGGGGGCGGAGGACTCCGCCCCCCACCACATTGTTTTAACTTTCGATCCGAGGATCCGACTGAACAGAATCCGAGGAATAGCGCTTTTCAAACATCTCATTAAGTTTTTGTTTGACAACGGGATCGCCAAAACCTGGGATGACACGGTTCTCAAAACGTTCGTTGTAGGCGATGGTGTCCAAGTATACAATTTTTTCT
>NZ_JAHZIJ010000015.1 GCF_019443105.1 Paenibacillus oenotherae | reverse complement strand
GATACGATTGTAGGCAAGAGGTTTCCTTTCCGTAGGGGTGTCGTTACTATCTACGGTACAGGAACCTCTTCTTTTTGTAAAATTCCCCTCTGTATTTGGTGCTTGTGGTTCTTTGCAAAATTTCTGCGATTTCCCCTCAAATTCATGCTTCATCGCAGGAATATTACCAATATGGCGTCTTCTAAACAAAATTCCTGCACATTCGCAGGCTTCTTACTCCGTCACTCACATCATTGGGGACTGACTCATTGGATATTGGACTTTTCGGACAGCCTCGTACGTTTTATGCGCGCCATGACTGGATTCGAACCCGGAATGCACAGTTTAAGTAAGTGAAGAGTTATTTAATGCCTAGACTTCGCTTATACGAGAAGATCTCCTCCACAGCCCGTGGATACCCGCCTGAGGCCCGGAACGAATCGCCAATTTCAACGGATAGCTTACGAATTGACGCATCCTTTAGTACCCCTTCCGCTGCCTCTCTGAGATCCCTTGCGGTTAAGCCTTCTTGCTTCAAGTGAATGCCTGCACCGATATCCGCCACACGTCGCGCCACAGCAGGCTGGTCGGCGCTTTGGGGAAGTACAATTAGCGGCACACCATAATACAGCCCTTCGCTGGTACTGTTCATGCCGCCATGTGTGATAAACAATTTGGCGTGCTGCAGAACTTCGATTTGCGGTACATAGTTGCGAACGATAACATTCGCAGGAATGTCTCCCAATTCCGCAATCTCGGTTTGTCTGCCGACAGATAGAATCACGGTGTACTTCGTTTCGGCGAACGCGTCAAAACAAAGCCTGTAAAAATCCATCGCTTGATTGAATATTGTGCCGAGTGAAATGTAAATCAGATGATCCGTGTCCACAGGAGTGAAATCAAATTGACCGTGTGAGCGCGGCACGAAAGACGGCCCCACAAACTTAAACGTGTCGTCGAAGCCTTCTCCATCAGGCTGGAAACTTTTCGACGTGTAGACGATGGTCATTGGCGCGGGATTGCAAAAAACCTCGTAGGCAGAGCCAACTTGCACATTATATTTCGCTTGCACGTTACTCGCCAGTTGTTGAAACTCCTGTTGTTCACGTTCATTCACCTCTGCTGGAAAATGACGCGAGAGATGGTCTTGCAGACTATCAAAGCTGTTTTCTTGAATGGCAAAGCTCGTGCACGAGTTGATTGCAGGCAGGCCGAATATTTGTGCAAGCAAACGCCCGCAGCCGAACATCGAGTCGTGAATGATGTAATCAAAACTTTCTCCTTTTGTCTGCTCCAGAACACTGGGAATGACGATGTCGGCAGTGCGCAATAGCCCGCCTGCTCGAGCCCAGGGATTTCGGCCTCCAGCAAGGAACGCCTCCAAAAATTTGCCGCTATCGAACGTGATCACCTCTGCACCCGTTGGCTCGACACGATCACGAAATTGTTCAGCTACAAAGTAAACGACCTCTTCACCACGACGGATAAGCTCTTCTACCACACCGAGGGTCGGATTGATATGCCCTTCAGAACCTCCATTGATCAGCAAAACACGAGCCATTCTCATCACTCCTGCAGTCAATTATCTATTTGGAATATTGTTCAGATGCAATTCTGATTTTCTCAAGTAATTGTTCTTCAGATAGACCCATATAGTATTCGTTTGATAATCGAGATGCCCGTCTGTTACACTCCAAATGGAAGCACCATCCAGAAAGTAAGTCAAAATAAATGTCATCAATATGATGTAAATTTGATTTTTTCCCTAACGAATTTTCAAAGGCGCTAAACTCCCATCCTTTGTATACGAATCCGTGTGGTTGTACATGATCCATCTCTTCCGTTATTAATCTTAAATTCCCATCAGTCTGTATAACGACTCGATTATAAATTTTGTCGTTAGCGTTTATTAACAACTCAGTTAATTCATCTTTAGTAAAATGAACAGCAGGTTTCTTTACTCGATGCATATCCACATCAAAATACAGCCGATTAGCAATTTTGTCACTGCCATCAAAATTGAACAACAAGTCATTCAACATATTTATATAATCTTCACATTCATTAAAATCATAGATCTTTAAAAGCTCTTTTGCGTCTATTCTTCCATGAAGTACTCGCTCAAGGTTGCCCGTCGAATCAATGATTAACTTATTATCATGAGATACATAGTAAACATTTTCAAAATACTGGTCGTTCATTTCAATTGTGAAATATACTTCTCCCGGTATTGTCTGCTGGGGGGGAGTTGGCATCTTTACGCTTGAAACAATTTCTTCCCATTTACTTTTCAAATCTTTTTTTAGCCGTTCATATTCCTTTCTTTCAATTTCTCGTTGCGCTCGTTCCCTCTCCTTTTTTTCTTGCCTTATTCGTCTAGCCTTATCCGGGTTTTCATTAGTCCATTGCTGGTGTCGTATCATTTCCTTTATATGGTCATGAAACGCGTTCGATGTCATATTATTATGTCTTCCATCATATGTTGCAGATATCGTATTATAAGTTGAACCTTTTGCAAAAAAAGCAAAAGAACCCTTTAACGATAACAATATTTCTCTAGCATCTTTGGGAATAGGCTGACCATCGACTTCTCCATAATATTTATGGTACGGTTCGACATAAACACCCGGACTTAGTTCGAGCACGGGTTCATAATACCTTTCTTGATTACCATATAGTCCAGTTGGATGAAGCTCTTTCGTTTCTAAATAGAAATAATTCCACTCAGGGGCATCAGCAAACGTAATAAGATGAAGCTTCTCAGGCATCAACTTTTTTATTGAATAATCGAAATGCAGTTCGATATAGCTTAATTCATTTGATAAAGTGCACTTTGTAAGATCTAAACCTCCTCCTCCAGGCACAAAAACATGATTTAATGAGTCGATCTTACTAATCAGATCCAATAGGTGCACAATATCATCAGGAGAAGTCCATACGATAACTTCAGGGGATGTATGAGGCAGGATTTTCCTAAATATATAATTCCATTCAAGTAAATTTTTCCGTTTAAAATCTTGTGATATTTCAAACCACTCTTTAATAACTTTATTGAATTCAATGATATCGAGTCTTTCACTGGGTATATTAGAAGTGCATTTTTCAATTAATTCATGCAAAGATACAAAAAATCCCTTCCCTCTATAATTGGAAATGTTAAACTTTTCGATACCATCTGAATATTGCCCTTCAAACCCGGCCTTTTCACCAGTTAACAAAATCCATAGCGTCTTGGCTAATGAGTAGATATCAGCTGCCTTGCCATCTGAATTTTTCGCATCCCTCTTCATTTCTGGAGCAATCGTATATTTGGGGCCAACTGACTCACCTTTTGCAGTTAAATCAGTTTTTTGAGGGTATTCTACCAATCCAAAATCACCGAATGCCCATTTATCATTATAATAATACAAATTGTTTGGTTTAATATCTCTGTGGACGATACCATTTTCGTGCAGCTGCATAAGTGTAGAAGATAATTGCTCCATACACTCCATAATGTCATACATACTAGAGTCGTCGTTTATTATATGTGCAAGTGGTGTAGCAATGGGCATCGAATACCAGGGGGTGTTTTTGAATGGATCAGGAGGCAGGAAGCATTCAATGATGGGCACAATTCCAGAAATAGCTGTCTGATTAGATTTAACTACCTGAACCTCATCTTTAAATCTCTTATATTTCTTATTAAAGGCGGGATACTTTCCAACCTTCAGTACTTTTACAGCGAATAAATTCCCCTCAATATCCTTCGCCTTATAGACATTGGCATTGCCTCCCGAACCTAAAAGCTCGATAATCTTGTATTTTCCAATCTTATTACCGATCAATTGTCTTCCTCCTAAAGGATTTTTTCAGCATATGTATAACTTACTAATCACTATTGCTCCAATTTCTACAAATTATAACATCAATCCAATCTGTTATGACTTTGAAAGTAAGGTGCATGCCATGGAAATCAATCTTTTATTGAAGGACGTCGAAAGATAAAGAAAACGGCTAGCTCGGTCACACGTCGGCGGTCAAACCTCGATGTGTAATGCTGCCAGAGTGCAGGTATTTTCGAGTTCTGGCCTACTGTAGAGCAAATGCCTGCCAAAGTGCAGGTATTTCACCTCAGTTTCCCCTTAACGGCCCATTTTTTCTCAAATTCATGCATGATCGCAGGAGTTTTGCCATTATGGCGTCTTGTAAACAGAAATTCATGCACTTTCGCAGGCTTCTTACTCTGTCACTCTGATTTCCGCCAACGATCACATGATTGAGTACGTCGCAGTTATTGGGCGAGCCTTTCCTTACCCGATCCCTTTGATTCTAATGAGTTGCTGCTCGCTGGCCTCCAGCAGTTCTGTTGTTGTCGGAAAGTGTTCAAACAGTTCTTGGATGGCATAGCTGTCCTGCTCTTCACGAAGGGATTCCGATAGCAAACGTTTGATTTCTTCGGTACGATAATAATCCAAATGAAAAAACACCGGGAAAGCCCGGTGTTTTGCGTTACGTTTATGGTGGAGCTCCATATTCGCTTCGTCCGCGCGGGCGAACCCCTGATCTCATCCTTGCCAGCGATCCGCTCTCCAGCGCAGGTCAGTTTCACTGCCCCAAGACACCGCATTCTCTAACGGGATGAATCAATGGAACCAATCGCTTGCAGCGTTCTGATGAACACAGCTGCCGCCTGCGCGCGCGTCGTTTCCCCCAGCGGGCTGAACATAGTTGCGGATGTTCCAGTCATGATCCGAAGCTGAACCATCAGACCTATATCCTCTAAATATGCCACGTTCGCGCTTCCGATATCCTTGAACCCGTCCAGGCTCATGACGCCTTGTGCCAGCTTCGGCTGCTCAAGCGCAATCACTGCAGCGAGCATGGTCGCCATTTCCTCCCGGGTCAGCGATTGCTCGGGCAAGAAGCGATCTCCGCTCGCGAAGCCCAGCAAGCCAAGCTCTTTCGCCGTGGCTACTGCGCCGAAGTACCACGCGCCAGGCTTCACATCGTCATACGGCGCTGAACTTGAACTGCCAGTTGCTATGCCTCGACCTAGCGACCGGACTAGCATCGCTGTGAATTCCGCTCTCGTCACGGATTGGTTCGGCGCGTATTTCCCGCCGCCGACACCTTCGACGAGTCCTTTCGCCGCAGCGAGCTCCACGAACGGCCGCCCCCAGTGCTTGACCGTATCGTTAAAGCTAATCTCATTATTCGCCACGACGTACACGCTGTTGGAGGTCGAGCTGATCGTCACGTACAGAACGCCGTCGATCGTCACCGTCTTGGCGGGAACGAACTCGAACTGCTTCGCCGCCGCGTTATAGCGGAACGCCCCCCATTGCTCCGGCATGCCGGTTACGCTCTTGGGCATCGGGATCAGCCTTGCAATCGCTTGGCTGAATTGATCCGCCGATCCGATTGCCTGGCCTGTCCTCGTATTCATGATGTCCATATGAAAATCTACGATAGCCCCCATCACGACTCCGTTCGGCAGCCCGGCAGCGAACGCTGAACGAATCTCTGTATCCCCTGACTTGTCGGTCAGGGAAATTTTGAAGCTGATATCCTCGGCTTTAAGGCCGTTCTTGGCAAGCAGATATTCCAGTCCCGGGATCAGCGACGCCAGATTGACCGGCACCCGGTAGCTGCCGTAGGGTGTCTTGATTTCGATCATAAAAGTCTCGTTCTCGCCCGCAAAGCCGGTTAAGACTTCCGCTGGAAAGCTGACGTGAGCCGTCCCGTTCTTAGGCGTCACTTCAAGCGTGACTGACGGCTTCGAGGTGTCAATCGTGTCCAGATTCAACTTGGTGCCGTTCAAGTCAATGAACGGGGCTTCCACCGTTGGCGTCGAACTGCCGCCTCCGCTCGTCGAAGGCAACGGCGAGCGCGTTACCGTCACGTTGTACGTCTTCGTTGTTCCATTCTCAGCGGTGACGATGATCGCAATCGTATTGCTCCCCACACTCAGGTCAACCGACACTGTTCCAGCAGTCAACGACTTGCCGTTTACTGTCACGGTCGCGGCGCTGTCCGCTAATGTCGGCGTGACCGCGATGCTGTTCACGCTATTGGCCACGCTCGCCGTGTAATCAATCGTGCCTGGCCCGAACTCCGGGCTCAGCATACCGCCGCTCGACAACGTCAAGCCGCTCAGGTTCACATTCCCGCTCGCCTCTCGTGTCACCGTTATGGTGGTTGTCTTCGTTGTCCCATTCTCGGCGGTGACGACGATCGCAATCGTGTTGCTTCCCACGCTCAGATCGACAGACACAGTTCCAGCCGTCAGCGACTTGCCGTTTACCGTCACGGTCGCTGTGCTGTCCGCTAATGTCGGCGTGACCGTGATGCTGTTCACGCTATTGGCCACATTCGCCGTGTAATCGATCGTGCCTGGCCCGAACTCCGGGCTCAGCATACCGCCGCTCGACAGCATCAAGCCGCTCAGGTTCGCATTGCCGCTCGTCTCTCGTGTCACCGTTAAGGTGGTTGTCTTCGTCGTACCATTCTCGGCGGTCACGATGATCGTAATCGTGTTGTTCCCCACGTTTAACTCGACTGATACCGCTCCGGCTGTCAACGATTCGCCGTTTACTGTCACGGTCGCGGTGCTATCCGCGAGTGTCGGTGTGATCGCGATGCTGTTCACGCTATTGGCCACGCTCGCCGTGTAATCGATCGTGCCCGGCGCGAACACCGGGCTCAGCGTGCCGCTCGACAACGCCAAACCGCTCAGGTTCGCATTCCCGCTCGCCTCCCGTGTCACCGTCACCGTAGTTGTCTTCGTCGTGCCGCTCTGGGCAGTCACGATGATCGTAATCGTGTTGCTCCCCACGTTCAGATCGACAGACGCCGTTCCGGCTGTCAGCGATTGGCCGTTCACCGTCACAGCTGCGGTGCTGTCCGCGAGTGTCGGCGTGACCGTGATGCTATTCACGCTATTGGCCACGCTCGCCGTGTAGCCCGTCGTACCTGGCCCGAACACCGGGCTCAGCGTACCGCTCGACAGCGTCAAGCCGCTCAGGTTCGCGTTCGCCGACGGCGCCCGCGTGACAGCGACCGTGTAGTCTTTACTTGTGACGCCGTCCTCAGCCGTAACGGTTACCATGATCGCCTTCGTGCCGACCGGAAGCGAGATCGGAGCGGATAGATTGCCGCTAAGCGTCGCCATGCCGTCTACGCTGATCGTTGCCCGGTTGTCATTGAACGGCCTCAAGGAAATTGCCGTAACGCTATTGCCCACATTCGCCGTGTAAGCGGTTGTTCCCGCTGCGAACGGTTCATTAAGCGAACCAGAGCTTAGCGTTAGCCCGCTAAGTGCCGCATCCGTGAAGGGATCGCGTGTGATCTTGATCGAATAAGTTCTTGTCATGTCGTTAAAAGCCGAGACAACGACCGGAATAATATTGTCACCTTTGTGCAGCTGAATCGGCGATGAAGCGCTGCCGCCAGTTACGCCCGCGCCATCGACGGTAACGCTGGCATTGCTGCTGCCGAGTACCGGCGTAACCGTCGTCGAAGTTACATTGCTAGCCACACTAAGCGTATAATTCAGAATGCCCGGCGAGAATGGCGATGGTGTCAAACCACCTGCGCTGATCGTTAGATCAGATAGCTCGTTATCGACCGCAAGCTTCCGGACTGCGTTATGCGGAGCATTCATTTGCGAGAGCAGAGTGACATACATCGAACCCGTATCGTCGAACGCCATATCGGTCGCGATTTGACCAGACGGAGTGCTTCCGACCAAGGTAGAAACGATGTTCAAGTTCGCATCAAGCTTGGAGACGACGGATGATCCGCTCCTTTCCCCCACATAGAGGCTCCCGCCATAGCCGACTTCTATCCCCTTAGGATTATTAAAAGGCTGGTTCGCCAATACCGTCGGCGTGCCTCCGCTAACCGATAATTTGATAATTTTGCCGTTATCGGAACCAGCCCTTTGAACACTGATGTAGAGCGTCGAGCCATCGACCGCTAGTCCGACAGGACTATTGATAGTCGCGTCTAACGGGCCGGGATCAAGATCCCCGGACCAAACATCCGGACTGCTCGCAGGAGCGAAGGAGGAAGCATCGAACTTCAGAATACGGCCGTTATTCGTATCTGCGACGTACAGATCGTTACCGCTCACCGCGATGCCTTGCGGGTAACTAAGCGTTCCGACCGAGGGCATAACGCCACTGCCATTCCATTCGAGCATATTGCTAAGTGAATAGGCGGAACCCGAATAACTAACATCAAACCGAAAGAGAGAATTTTTATCTGTTACATATACGTGTCCGTTGCCATCGAAGCGTATAGCCATCGGCTCCGAGAAATAGGCAGGTAAAGGCGCCTCTAGTACTTGCGTCACTTGGCCGTCCGTATTCATCACAAGGATACTGCGATTCCCAGAATCTGTTATGAATAAACTTCCATTGACCGGTTCGAAATCGACTCCGAACAATGCAATGTCCGTTCCTATCAGAGCGGGAGGATCGCCAGCCGTTCCTCCACCCGTGATCCAATTTCCGGCCGCTTTCGCAGGGTTAACGCACATGATCAAGGCAATAAGCAATGCGGCGGCAATCGTCGCGGTCATCCATGCCTTTCGCCAAATCGTCGAATGGCGCGTGGCGGTGTTTAGGGAAGCTGCTTTGGGGTTCATGGGCTCAATCTTCTATCCCTTCATAATAAAATGGGTACTGCTCCAAATCGAAAAATTAATTTAGCCGCGCTGTTCAAGACATCAGCCTAACCAGGCCTTGAATATGCGCCTTCATATCCGTTTCTCCGAACAGCTTCGAGAACACGGTAAACCCTTCGTTGAACGCAATCACTTGCTTAGCCGTCAGAAGCGTATCCTTCTCCTTCGGAATCCATCCTTGCAACTGCAAGACACGGATGAACTGCTCGATTCCCGAGACCCAATCCCGGTATTTCTCCCTGAGCAGGCTCTGGATTTCTGGATTTTCTCTCGTATGCTGGTAGAAATCGGCCAGTACGACTATCCAGTTATCGACACCCTGCAGCATTTCGTCGAGCCGCGCAAGCGTAATCGCAACGACTTCCTCCAGCGTCGTATCCGCCGGGCTATATGCCTTAGGCACATCTGTCCAGCCGCTCGTAATTTGCATCTGATAATCCAGCACCTGCAGGAAAATCTGTTCTTTCGTCTTGAAATGAACATAGAATGCACCGTTCGTATGTCCGGTCTGCGCTACGATATCTCCAATCGTTGTTGAAGAGAACCCCTTGGCCGAGAAGCACTTCATCCCGGCTTCCAAGAGCTGTCGATAGGTCGCTTCTCTTTTTAGTTGAAACTTGTTTTTGATCAACTGCATCTCTCCTTGCTATCTTTCGAGAACCGTCGCTAGTCCGAATAAATACATTCATGAATGTATTTATTTTATTAGTAGAATTCACCAGCCGTCAATTGCGAATTTTCGGCTTGAATTGACCTATACGCCAAACAGCCCCGCCTAATAGATAAGAGGAGGCTGCTTGACGCTTGCATGTCGAATTGAGGATTAATTAAGAAAGCCTGAAAGCAGCGGAAGCAGTTTTTTTGCGTTGACCATGTGGTCTTGGCCTGCAAGCTTTACAAATTTCACGTTTGGAATGGCCTTCGTTAGCTGGTAGCCGACATCATGTATGGAGGCGGGGCTTTTCTCGCCAACGATGATCTGTGTTGGTACGGCAATTCGGGCAGCCCGTTCAACGGGCGGCAAGTCCTGCGTTAGAGCAATATCATAGGCAAGGGTTGGGGCCAGTGCTTTCATCGTTCGCCAACCGGGAAATAGCGGCAGCAGCCAAACAAATATTTTGGGCATTCCGATGCCCTTCAAAAAAGTGCGCATTGCTTCCGCCCTTTTGCCGTGATCAAGAAGCTTATATATGGTTTGGCTTAATTGTTTGTATTCGGCCTTCTCCTTCTCGTCATGGACATAAGACGCATCATACATCACTACTTTTTGCACTTTGCTGCCAAGCCGCAGCGCAGCTTCCAGCGCCAGCACGGCACCCGAAGAATGGCCGTACAAATACGCCTTGCCGCCTGCTGCATCAATCATAGCTTCGATATCTTCAATTTCACGTTCTATAGAATAAGGCAGCGTGTTGCCACTATCGCCGCGTCCACGACGGTCGTAATTATACACCGTGAATTCAGCTGCAAAAACTCGGGCATCCTGTACGATCGGCTTAAATGATCGGTAGCAGCTCGCTCCCGTTATGTAAATGAGCGCCGGACCATTACCGTAGACATCGTAGGCTAAGGTTGTGCCGTCTTTTGACCGGGTTGTTTTCATCGATATCTCCTTTCCTCTCGAACCATGCATGATCGTTGCATAAGGGGGATGAATCTTCCATAATTCCAATTATATCAAAGCTATAGGTATGGATTTCTTTTCGATTGCTATATAACGGCCCATTCGCAGCGTGCGGCACGCGTATTTCTCCAACTCCATAAATCTGATAAAAACAATTGACACAAGAACTGTCTTAATGATACATTGTGCATGCACGATATACACAATTTTGGACTGGAGGGCATGCTATGCTGGCATTGGATATTCGAAATTTAAATAAGAAATACGAGCATTTTCAATTGAAGAACGTATCTTTCCAACTGGAAAAGGGTTATATTATGGGATTTATCGGGGCCAACGGTGCTGGAAAAACAACCACGATCAAATCCATTTTGAATTTGACTCGAATAGACAGCGGCGAGATTCACATTATGGGCAAGGAGATCAAGGAACACGAGCTCCAATTGAAGCAAGAAATTGGCTTTGCATTCGGAGACATCCATTTCTATACTCGCAATAAAATCAAAACGTTAACGAACGTAATCAAAAGTTTTTATCACAACTGGGATGATAAAGCCTATTACAATTATTTGCGGCGATTTAATTTGAATGAAGACAAAAAAATAGCTGAGTTATCAACGGGAATGAAAGTAAAATACAGCCTGGCTCTTGCTTTATCGCACGGCGCAAAGCTTCTTATTCTTGATGAGCCTACAAGCGGACTTGATCCGGTTGCAAGAGACAATCTGTTGGATATTTTTCAGGAGCTGGTGGAAGATGGAGAAATCAGCATTCTGTTCTCGACTCATATTACAACCGACCTGGAGAAATGCGCGGATTATATAACGTTTATCAATAACGGACAAATTATTAACAGCTCGGAGAAAGAAGAATTTATTGATACGTATCGCCTGGTCAATGGGAAGGTGGAGCAATTGGATGGGATCAAAGACCAGTTAATCGCCTACAAGAAGAATTCATTCGGCTTTACAGGCCTAATCCATACGAAAGACTTTGATCCAGCTTTGGATATCAAGTCAACTCTGCCTAGTCTTGAGGAAATTATGATCTATTTCGCGAGGAAGGAGGATGCGCATGTATAACTTACTAATGAAAGAACTAAAGCTCGGCGTAAGTCCTTTCTTTTATATCCTGCCGTTTTTGACAGGCGCTTTAATGCTGATTCCCGCATGGTTATATTTCCTTGTCGTCCTTTACTTCTGTTTTCTCACGGTACCGAATATGTTTGCAGGGTATAAATCTCAGAATGACCTGATATTCACAAGCATGCTGCCAGTAACCAAGAGGGACATTGTAAAAGCGAAGGTATCCGTTATTGTAATCCTGGAACTCATGCATATTGTTGTCGCAATGCTATATGGCATGATTACGATTCGCTTGTATCCGGATCTGACCTACTATTTCTTCAAACCAACCTTAGGTTTCTGGGGACTATGTTTCATCATGCTTGCGATCTTCAATATTATCCTTATATCCATGTATTATAAAACAGCGTTTAAATACGGCGCAGCAGCGGTTGCATCCATTACAGCTGCGATGCTGTTTGCCGGAGGCGCAGAATGGCTCGGCATACAGAATTCGTACGTATATGAACTGTTCAAAGGAACGGGTACTGATCGTTTGGCAACCCACTTATCGATTCTGATCATGGGCATCGGGATATTTGCGATATTTACGATTATCGCTTATCATATTGCCATCAAACGGTTTGAGAAAGTGGAAATATAATGAACATTGCAATTTCGAACACCTCTGATAAACCGATCTACCAGCAGCTTTTTGAACAAATCAGCGCACAAATTCTTAAGGGTGAACTAGGCAATGGGTACAGCTTGCCACCGATACGACAAGCAGCCACGGAGCTTCGTGTCAGTATCATTACCGTAAAAAAAGCGTGGGAAGAGCTCGAACGGCTCGGTTTGATTTACACCGTAACCGGCAAAGGATGTTTTGTAGCCGAGCTCTCGCCTCGCGAGATGCTTCAAAAGCGCAATGAAATGATCTTGAAGCAGATGGCCATTGACACCTCCTATTACAAATCCTTCGGTCTCACGATAGAAGAAGTTTTTGAACTCTTAAAGGAAGTTTATTGAGATCGGATCAAAAAAACCACATCCATTATAGGTGAGCAGCCCCCCAACCGTTAGACACGATCTAACAATTGGGGGGCTGTTCACCATAGGACGTGGTTGATTTGACTTAATGGATATCCTTCTTCTTAAAGCTCCCGCCTTTTACCTCTGCCACTTCGTACACCATTATAAAAGCATCCTCGTCAATTTCATTAATAATTTCCTTCATCTTTCGTTCTTCCAGACGGTTAATGACGCATGTGATTTCCTTGAAATGCTCATTCGTATATCCGCCTTGCACCGTACTATATGTAGCACCGCGACCCAAGCGATCACGAATGGCCTCGATCATGTCTTCAGGATGCTTGGTAATGATTTTGAACGTTTTGGCTCCGCTCAAGCCTTCCTCGACGATATGTATCACTTTCGAAGCAATAAAGTAGGCAATACCCGATAAGATGGCTCCTTGCAAGCCGAATACGGCCGAAACGACGATGAATACGAATACGTTCAGGAACAGGATCAGATCACTTGTTCCGAAAGGCAGCTTCCGGGAAAGCAATACCGCCAGCATATCAATCCCGTCCAGCGCGCCGCCGTTCCGCAGAGCAAGACCCATTCCCAATCCAATAATGATGCCGCCGACTACAGTGACGAGCAGCGTATCCCCTTCGATGATCGGCTCAATATGATGCATAACGATGGTGCCGACAGCCAGTGAAGCAATGCCGAGCACGGAATACACGGCAAAGCTTTTTCCGATTTGCTTATAACCTAAATATACGAATGGGATATTAAGAACCGCAATCAGAACGCCGAGTGGCAGCCCGAAAGCCTTTGACCCTACGATGCTTAGACCCGTCACGCCACCGTCCGATACATTGTTCGGTATTAATACCGCTTCAAGGCCATAGGCAGTAATAAATGCGCCGATAATGACGACGAGTCCTCGTAATGCTAAATTTAATACTGCAGTTTGTTTGTGCTCTGTCTTCATTCTAGACCTCATTTCATCAATTTGAATGTTACCGATTCATGATACAGGCTAGCAAATAAATGCTCGATGCAATTGCCATTCTTTAACGGCCACTACATTTTGGATATTATTCACATTAAAATTTTAGACATCTATTGGTCTAAAGTCAATTCAATTAACGGCGGGGAGCGTGTGCGCTAAGGGCTTTACACTCTATGGAGCCAGGAGCTAACAGCTCTGATCCGCTCGAATTTACTCGCTGTCTACTATGGGGTATCCAAATTTCAGTTAAATGCTGATGGTGCGGTGCTTATTCGATGAGGATTGACTTCAGCTAACTAACTTCAATTCAGCAGGTAGAGCAAGAAGCCTGAGAAAGTGCAGGTATTGCGGGCTGAATAAGCGTTAGGTGGCAGAAAGCCTGCGAGGACGCAGGAATAGTAGGCGGGATTGATCGATAGAGGGAAAACACGGCGAAATTCCTGCTCCTTGGCAGGTATTCGCTCCTCAGTAGATCAGAATTCAATAATGCCTGCGCTTTGGCAGGCATTCAGATTGTGGAGACATTGCCCGGGCAGCTGTAGGCCAGATTGGTTTGAACTTCGCGTTCAAGTAGCGTTCAGAGCGGATGCCACTAAGGGGATCATCTATTAAGATGGTGAGCAAATGCGCACATATGGCTATACAATACGTTATTGTGAGTACAAACCAACTTCTTCGATAGGAATATGGTCTTGAATACCTCTCCTCTTACTACATCTTTCATGTGTCGCTTCCCGCCTAAACCTTGCTTTTTCAGCACATTATCTTCTTGGAAGCAGTTCACATGCGTGGACTGACTGCCTATGCCTTGTAAAACAAAAAACGGCATTTCTGCCGTTTGTGTTTAAGCTCTTAGCGAAGCGATAAATCTCGCACAAGCTCGTCTTCCCTGCCTGGGATGTGTGAACTTAACTTATCCAAAAGGATGAGGCAGTTCGTCTGCCAATAAGATGACTACTGCCACAGCTATTGCGAGATTCAATAAGGCCGGTATCACTTTTCCGATCGGATGTTTGACTCTGAAATGCGAGAGACACGCCAATAGCATCATAATAGCAATCAATATTCCGGTCCATGCTGCAATCCCCGGGTACCAGTAGCCGATAATGAGTCCCGCACATCCAACAAGTTGAACATAGCCAGTAATGACGCGGAACCATTGGGGAAGTTTAATCGAATCAAACAATTCAACCTGATGCCCAGCTCCTGCAATCTTGCTTCCGCCGAAGAATGCCATGGAGAAAAGCAGCCAGCTTTGAAGAACGATGGTCAGTATATACATTTGAACCCTCTTTTCTTTTATTTTAATCCGACACCAATCAGTGTCCTGTTTCATAATATAACACCATTAGGTGTCCTGTAAAGCATTTATTTTGTTGGTGAGGCTAGGAGTGCCTGTGATCATCAGACTGTTGACCTGCTCCTCGCCAGCGTACAATCCGCAATCCTAAACGCCGAGGCATGCGAGGAGCGAGCTAGGCGAAACATGCGAAACCGCAAGTTTTTGCTCACTTCTGGTCCCATGAAGGTGAAATGCCTGCCAGAGGGCAGGTATTTCACCTCAGTTTCTCCTTAACGGCCGATTCTTCCCCAAATTCATGCCTTATCGCAGGAATGTTACCATTATGGCGTCTTGTAACCAAAATTCATGCACATTTGCAGGTATCTTATCGCCTCCCCCTTTTTTTCATCCCCGCTTTCAATAAAACATGAAAAATCCGTAGCTTGGGAGTTTGTACGTTTTCGTTCATTTTGTCTAAATTTGCAGGAAACCGCGCGAAAAAAGTCGAAGCTTAGATATGATCGACATTACTACGTGTCCACGGAGGAAACCCGAATGACTATGATCAATCTGTTAATCGCGGAAGACGAAGCGGTTTTGCGCTTTTTATTGACGGAAACTTTAACGGACGAAGGGTACGCGGTCGCGGAAGCGGCCGACGGCCGCGAAGCGAAAGCGCAATTGGAGCAAGCGGAGTTCGACCTTATCATTCTCGATTTCATGATGCCGGAGATGACCGGGGTCGAGGTATGCGAGTGGCTGCGAGGATCCGACAATCCGAACCGGGAAAAGCCCGTCATTTTGTTAACGGCCAAAGCGCAGGACAAGGACCGGGAACGCGCCAAACAAGCCGGCGTTACGACTTATGTAGTCAAACCGTTCAGCCCGCTGAACCTGCTCGATATCGTCGAACAGCTGATTCCCAAAGGAAATAATCACAATGAATAAGGATAAAAGAGGCATAGCCAGCAACATCGCCAGATGGTCGTGGATCGTGTTCATTTCGTTTTCCCTTGTCGTCATACTTATCGATTTCACGGTCTACAATCGGCTTTCGGGCTTAAGAGACCGAATCGAGACTCAGATCGACAAGCAGGAACAAGCCGTCGAGGTCGAATGGAATTTTCAAAAGGTCGCATCGAACTATCGGGGGTATATCGCGTATGGACGCGAAGAGTTCCATACGGAAGAAGAGAACGCGCGCAAGTCGTTCCGTTCTGCACTCCCTGCATGGCAAACAGGATATGAAGGCGATACGGCAACCTCGCTGCAAATTGCTCGGATCGCCGACTTGGCGGAGAACTATTTTTCGAACATCGACAAGGGGATTGCGCTCAAAAAAGAAGAGCAAATGGACGAAATCAATACGCTGTCCCAGACGATCACGACGCCTCTCTTGAATCAGATCGGAGACGAATTCGATGCGATCCGCACGCAGCAGCAGCAGGCCATCCACGCTTTGCTGAAGGAAGAGAGAGCGTTAAGCACGATGCTGATCGTGATCCAGGTCGGCATCTTGATCGGTTTTCTCGCCATCGCTTTCCTGCTGTTGCGATATATTCATCGTTACGTCATCTCCCCTGTTCTGCTCATCAAAAAGGCGATCGAAGAGATTGGTTCCGGCAGCTATAACGTGCTGGCGTCCTCGAATAGGGAGGACGAAATCGGCCAGTTGACGAACGGCATCGTCCGCATGGCCGTCGAATTGGAGCGCCGGGACAATGACCTGAACGCGCAGCTGCGGCTGGTATCGGAACAGCATGACGAACTGGAAGCCCAGAATGAAGAGATCCTCGCACAGCAGCAAGAGCAGGAAGAAATTCTGCTCAAGCTGACGGAAAAAGAACGGCAGCTTTCGCTCATCAACTGGTATCAGCAGTTGTTGACGGGATACGGGGATATGGCGTTGTTCCTGCAACATACCGTCCCTGCTTTAGTCGAAGTGTTGAAGCACGACAGCTCCATGGTCGTCCTGAAGAACCAACGGGAACCGGGTACGTATGACATCCTTTATACCTATGGCTATTCGCAATCTCTTCCTGGCGAGCGGATCTCGGAACTCTACGGACCGGCTGCCAAAGCGATCACGGAGAAAAACCACCTGCGACGTGCGCGGCCGCTTTCCGGCATGGAACGCGGTGTGCACGCCGGTTACGAGTTCGCATACGACGATTATTATCCGCTTTATAGCAAAGAAGACGATGTCACCGGTTTTCTGCTGCTGACCAGCTATGGCTCGCATACCGGTACGCCGCATAACCAGTCCGTCGCCGAAGCGCTCGTCAAACAATTCTCGCTTGCTTTCTTCGCGCAATTGGCGCAAGAGGATCGGCTGCAAAACGCGAAACTGCTCGCGGTCCTGAATGACGAATTACAGAAAGAAAAGCTTGCGCTGCAAGAGCAAGGCGAACTGGTCGATGGCATCCTCTCGTCCACCCAGGAAGGCATGATCATGTGCAACGGACAAGGGGAAGTCCTGTTCGCGAACCGCAGATTCGTCGAATTGTTCGGCCCGGTGCAAATGGGCACCGCGCTCGATCAGGACCATGCGATCGCGGACAAAATCCAGCATGCGATTCGCGGTCAAGCGTCGGAATTCAGAGAACAATTCTCGTTTGCTTCAAACAGCGGCGCCGTCCGCTATTACGAGCTCTATGGCTGCGCCTTGAACGATCAAATTCACGGCAGTCGCTATCTGCTTTGTTTCCGCGATCGGACCGAGGAGGAGAAGGCGGATTTGCTCAAGAGCGAATTTGTCAGCATCGTTTCACATGAGCTTCGGACGCCGCTGGCGAGCGTCATCGGCTTCATCGAGATTTTGCTGCATCGGAAAGTAACGCCCGAGAAACAGAAGGTTTACATGGAGACGGTGTACAAAGAGGCGAACCGGCTGTCGAATCTGATCAATGATTTCCTGGATCTTCAGCGGATCGAATCGGGCAACTTGAAGCTCCAGCTTGTGCCGATCGACGTTGACAGATTCATCGAAGAGGTTGCGGCGACATGGCAGAGCAAACAAAGCCATGAAATCAGGCTGGAGCTTTCGGAACGCGCGAGTTTCGTCAAAGCGGATCAAGGCCAATTGACGCAGGTCCTTCATAACTTAATCAGCAATGCGATCAAATATTCGCCGCAAGCGACCGGCATCGACGTAAGAGTCGTCACTTCCGGGGACATCGTTCGGATCGAAGTCCAGGATTACGGTCTTGGAATCCCCGAAGGAGCAAAAGACCGCTTGTTCGACAAGTTCTACCGAGTCGATAATACCGATCGCCGGGAAATCGGAGGCACGGGACTGGGACTTGCCATCGTCAAGGAGATCGTGGAGGCGCATGGCGGCCGCATCGAGTTTACATCTCGACTAGGAGAGGGTAGCACGTTTGCCGTTACGTTCGAAGCTTACCCGATCCAGTCGTTAAGCAATCGGATTCTTATCCTGGAGGACGACGAGAACTTGCACAACATGATCGCGGCCTCTTTGGAAAACGACCAGCACCCGTCCTTGCACATCGAGACGGCGGAGGAAGCGATCATCAGTCTTGCCCATACGAAAGGGGAAGCTCCGCTGCTCTGTATCGTCGATCTCCAGCTCAGAGGCGCGAAGACCGGCTGGGATTTCGTTCACTCGCTCCTCAATCATGAAACCTATCGGACGACGCCCGTGATCATCGCATCGGTGCTGGAGCAGCCGGCCGATTTTATCGAGAAACCGAATGAGAAGTATCTCCAGAAGCCGTTCAACGTAGAAAAGCTGCTGCGGCTCATCAACAATATGCTCGGCGAGAAAGTCCCGGGGGCAAATTGGGTTCTCCCCTATCAAGACGAGAACAAGGTCAAGAGCATCCTCGAGGATCAAGGCTTGCAAGTCAAGGAATGGAAAGTAAGCGAAGATTTCATCGCTTGTTCAATCGATCCGCAAGACGACGAATGATAACGGAAAGGGATTCTATGGATAAATTTCAACGCCTGTTCTATACCAAGATGCGAGATTCCTATGACAGATTTACTTCTTCGAACGAGCCGATTACGCAGCGGGACATCTACCAGTTCGTCCACTCGATCAAAGGAACGGCGGGGACGATCGGACTGCCGGAATGGAGCACGATTGCGGAAAACCTGCTGGCAGACATCCGGGAAGAGGATACGAAGACTTGGACTTCGGAGGAAGCGGCGCGCTTGCTGTCCATATTCGTCCAGCTAATACCGACGCAGGAGGCCCCGCAACCGAAAACGGAACACCCCCCGCTGCCTGTCGAACGAAAGGAAGAATCCGAGACGGACAAACCGCTCATCCTGCTCGTGGACGACGACTTGGACTTGCTGATGATTCTGAAAGAAGTCTTGGAGGGACAAGGGTGGCTAGTGCTCGCGACCGACGATCCGGACAAAGGATTCGCCTGGTTTTACGAGATGAGGCCGGATTGCGTCATCTCCGATATTGTGATGAAACAAAGCGGCTTCGACTTCTTGCAGCAAATCGCCCCTCATATGGACGTCAGTCTCGTTCCGAAGGTTCTCATGAGCGGCAATATCGATAAAGAAACACGATTGCGCGCTTATGAAGCGGGCGTCGACGATTTTATTCCGAAACCGATCGATCTGGATGAATTCATCGCACGTGTCGGCAGGCTGCTGCGCAAAAGAAAGCAGGTCGTAAAGCTGCTGCTGCTCGACGAATTGACGGGCGCATACAACACGAGCTTCCTTCACCAGCAATACGAGCTGCAGCGCCTCTCGCTCGCCGGGGAACCATTCGCCTGCTGTTCGCTCGCGGTGCTCGATATCGACGGGTTCGGGGCGATCAACGAGCGTTACGGGCACCAGGCCGGCGATCGTCTTCTTCAATGGTTGGCTGCTACGATCCAAAGCCGGTTGAGGAAAGACGAGTTATTGGCAAGAGGATTCGCTGATCAATTCCTGCTGTGGCTTCCCGGCCGAAGCGAGAACGAAGCGACTCCATTCGTTCAAGAGCTGCAAGGGCTGATCGCGGACTCCGTCCACGAGCATCCTGCGGGCAGCTTCTCCGTCACGGTATCCGCCGGGGTGTCGGCAATCGCTCCGGATGTCTCGTTGGATGACAACGTTCATGCGGTCGTGTCGGCCATGCAGGATTCCAAGCGGCCGAAACGGCTGAACATCGCCATCGTGGACGATGATGCTCTTCTGCGCAACGTGCTGTCCAAGCAAATTTCGGATTTGGAAGAACTCAATCAAATCGATATTCGCTGCTTTGAGGACGGGGAGCACTTTTTCCAGGATCCATGGCACGCAGGGAGAGGCAAATATTTGCTCATTCTGGATCGGATGATGCCGAGAATGAACGGTGCTGAAGTGCTGGGCCGAATCAGGGCCGATTATCCGAAACGCGACTATCTGATCATGATGTTAACCGGCGTGGACGACGAGCGCGAAGTCGCCGAAGCGATGAGAGCTGGCGCCGACGATTATTTGACGAAGCCGTTCAGTCTCGTCGAATTGGAAGCCCGGGTCCGAAGACTTGTCCGGGGGATGGCCTGATGATTAGCGGAATCGTTCGGGCGATCAACGTTCTGGCTGTCATCAATCTAGCTCTTATCGCAGTGCTTATGCTGCTATTCCTGTATTTGCTCTTCGCCAAAATAGCCGGCAATCGCAAAAAGCGCCGCCTGGCCGAATTTATAGGCGTGTCCCAGTCTCAAAGCGAAGCTTCGGGTATTTTGCAGTTTCTGCAGACAGGATTCGTCTCGAGGCAATTGAAAGCCGGATCGGCGCTCCGTCAGGAAGCGATTCAAGATTTGCTGCTGCAGCGGCTGCTCGCGACGAAATCGAAAACCGAAGAGCAGCGCATTCTTGCGTTCGCGGCACTTCAGTATGCATCCGTTTATCGCGCTGCCCTGCAGAGCCGCAGGTGGAGCAAGCGAATGAATGCATTGTTTGGCATCGAGCGGTTTCGATTGAAAGATTTGGTTCCCGACCTGAAAGAGCTGCTGCAAGCGCCCAAATGCACCGAACACGAACGATTTCTCATTTATCGCGCTTTCGCCGTGTTCGGGCTGAAAGACGAGGTTATTCCTCATCTCATGCAAAGCGAAGCGTCCTATTCCGGCGAGCAGCTGCTGCAGCTGCTTCTTCCGTTCAGCGACGACGCGCTGGAGCAGCTTTGCTTGGAATTCCACCTGCTCCCCCTTCCGATTCAGCGCTGCATGGTCGATGTGTTAAGGCTGCGGAACGCAAGATCGAACGTGGTGCTCGGCCTTCTGGAAGATCATCTGTTCGCGGATGACGCCGAGCTGCGGGGGCGGTGCCTCCATGCGATAGCCAATTTCGGTTATATGAGTCCTGGGGCTGTCGAACGATTCATGGCGAGAATCGAGGACGAATCCGCGGATTCGTCCTCTGAAAGACTGATGCAAGCAAAGCTGATGGGAATGGTCCGGGAAGAGCGATATTTGGCCCATTTAGAGCGGCTTATGAGCGATTCGGACTATTCTGTTCGTCAACAGGCGGGGGAATCCATCTCCCGCTATAAATCCGGTTTTGACGTGCTTCGGCGCATCTCCATCACCAGTTCAGATCGGTTTGCCGCAAGCATGGCGAGCGAAACCTTGGAAAGGAGAAGCTATGAACGGGAAAACACTTGATCTGCTCATCGCTCTGTTTCATGGGATCACGCTTCTGATCACGATTTACGTGGTCGGCGTAACGCTGCTTTATCTCGCCTTGCTCCTGATTTCGTTCAAGAAGCTTTATAAAGAAAAAGGATTAAAAAACATCCAATACGACAACGTCTTGAACGAAAGCATCACTCCGCCGCTGTCCATCATCGTGCCTGCCTATAATGAGGAGGCGAACATCGTATGGAGCGTACGTTCTTTGCTCGGGATCAACTATAAAGTGTACGAGATCGTCGTCGTGAACGACGGTTCCAGGGACGAGACCGTTCAACGCATGATTTCAGAATTTCAAATGGTCGAGATCGAGCATAAAGTCCTCTTGTCTTTAAAAGACACGAAGCCGATCCGATCCGTCTATCGCTCCGCCCGTTATTCGAATCTGGTTCTGGTGGACAAAGAGAACGGGGGCAAGGCCGACGCGTTGAACGCGGGGATCAATATCTCGAAGCACCCGTATTTCGTATCGCTCGACGGCGATACCGTGCTCGATCCCAATGCCTTCATTAAAGTCATGAAGCCGATCATCGACGCTAAGCCCGGCGAAGAAATTATCGCGACCGGCGGAAGCGTCGGCATCGCAAACGGAAGTTACGTCGACAGCGGTTTTCTTGGCGAGCAAAATGTCGCGTTGTCCCGCAATCCGATCGTCGTGATGCAAGTAATCGAGTATTTGCGGGCTTTCTTGATGGGGCGGATCGGGCTCAGCCGATATAACTTGCTGCTCATCGTCTCCGGGGCGTTCGGCGTCTTCAAGAAAGATTGGGTCGTGAAGGCGGGCGGCTACGAGGTGGGTACAATCGGCGAGGATATGGAGCTCGTCGTGCGGCTGCACGCCATGATCCGGGAGGAAAAAAGCAAAGCCCGAATCGTGTACGTCCCCGATCCCGTATGCTGGACGGAGGCGCCGGAAAACTTCAAAATTCTGAAGCGCCAGCGGACCAGGTGGCATCGCGGACTGTTCGAAAGCCTCTGGCGGCATAAACGAATGATTTTCAATCCGAAATACGGAAGAATCGGCCTCGTCGCCATGCCTTACTTTACCGTCGTAGAACTGCTGGGGCCGATCATCGAGTTTTTTGGATATGTCTTGGTTGCCGCCGGTTTGTTTATGGGAACACTGTCGATTAAGATCGCGCTGCTGCTAGCGCTGGCGATGCTGTCGTATGGTATGATCTTGTCGATGGGCGCAGTTCTGCTTGAGGAATGGAGCTGGAATCGCTATCGCAAAGTCTCCGATCTGGTTCGGCTCTTCTTCTACGCCTTCACCGAATCGCTTTGGTACCGTCCGATCGCCGCATACTGGCGCTTAATCGGCTTGATCGAGGCGATCAGGGGCAAGAGGCATCAATGGGGCGAAATGACCCGTAAGGGCAGCGCCATCAATTCCAAACAGCGAGATGCAGCGTCATAACACGGGGCTGTCCCATTAAGACCCCTATAAGATGAAAAGATGCTTCCAGCCCCACTTTTATCTTTTAGAGTGGTTTTGGAGGCATCTTTTCACATCAATTGGACTGACTCATTGGATGCTGGACTTATTGGACAGCCCCCGTCCTCTGCGATTCTATTGTGCTGGGATGGGCTGGGCCGTCCGGAAGAGGTTCTGCAAAATATAATACGATTGCTTCAACCGTTCATGGTAGGTCGGGACTTCCCAGGTGTTCCAACTGTATTCCGCCATATCCTTCTGCAGCAGCTGGCCTTCGGATATTCCGGCGGTGGAGAAGATGAGATCGGATCCGCCGACTTCATCAGGGCTATTGGTGCTGTCCGGGCGGTAAGTGACCGCCGCAATTTTGATGCCCGGGATGATCGTCTTGCCTTCGAGCCCCTCCTTCCAAATGTCCCCCATCGCTTCCCGCGTGCTCGGATCCTTCATATTCAGCAATTGCCAGGGAATGCGAAGCTCAACCGTATGCGCCTTCTCGTTGTAGGAGACGTCCGTAAGCGAGTGAAACGCCGGGTGATCAGGATTCCCGTCCCCGAATATTAAGAGTCCCGTTTCATAGCTATCCAAGGGCAAATGCAGCGTTTGTCCATGAACATTAGGCACATCCAACGGCCGATTCAAGGCCAGTATCGACTTGTGGAACACGCCGTTGTTTTTCTGGTTTGCATGATCCTGCTTCGGCAGCAAGTTCAGCAGCTCTCCATACTCATAGTAGAACGGGTCATAATAGCTGTCGACAACAAGCCTGGATTTGTTCGGACCTTTGAGGTCGATGACGAAATCGATGCCCGCTTCCGTCTTCAGTCCGCTGCCGCCCGGCAATTGGTGCTGTCCTTGGTCCTGAATCGTGTCGAGCAGCAGCA
Source organism: Paenibacillus oenotherae (assembly GCF_019443105.1). Classification (GTDB taxonomy): domain Bacteria; phylum Bacillota; class Bacilli; order Paenibacillales; family Paenibacillaceae; genus Paenibacillus_Z; species Paenibacillus_Z oenotherae. The sequence goes on along the minus strand of NZ_JAHZIJ010000015.1, from coordinate 92,015 downwards.
TCGTGCCCGTCTTGGACCAATCAAACGGTTGATTGTCCTTGCCGAAATCCAACCGGAAGTAGACGTATCGCTCATCGCTGGCCACGTACCATTGTTCGAGCTTTTGCGCCTCGTAGTCCTCGCCCGCAGCCTTTACCGGCCCGGCACTCTGCATCGGCACGGACGCGATGCCGGCTTTGTCCCAATCCCCAGTTTCACCATCCACCTGAATGGTTGGCTTATTGCCGGGATCAAAGCTCAGCAATCCGAACTGCTGTTCACTGGTTTGCGCATTCGACCAGAATGGCCGGCGATCCGGGTCGTCCAATTCCATCGTGTTCCAGGTTCGTTTGAACCATTCGTCCTGCCAAGAGAATACAAGTCCGCCAGCCATGCCTTCGTTTCGGATATTTTCGAACAGCCGCGCGTCGATCTCTCCTTGTTCCTGTTCCGAGTGCGCTCCTTGATTCCATCCATAGATATTGCGATGCGTCATGCCACGCGAAGACGGCACTCCGAATTCGGCGATGACGACGGGCATGCGATGCGCTTTCCTCAAGTCGTTCAAATACCCGGCATAGCTGTCCTTCGCTCCCTGTTGATTCTTATACTCGGTATACTTCGTCTCATAGTTCAGAAAGTCCGGATAGTACGGGTACACGTGATAGGAGGCGAAATAGCCCGCGTGAAAGGCCGTTGTCGGTTCAATAACGTTCGGATTCACGGACACCATATCCTCTTCAGGCAGCGGCTCCGACGGATGATCCAGCAAATCGGTCGTCACCCAATTCGTAAAGCTGATCGGTCGTTGCCACGAATATCGCGAAGCCTCGTAAGAGACGGTCTCTTCCATAATGCCCGCGAGCCAATTTTCGAACGGAGAAGCTTGTGCAGTTTTGAAATACCGTCCTTCAAAATCGCGCGCCGAGCTATGCTTGTCGTTCGTTGCTTTCACGATGGCCGGGTTCCATTCGACGCCGAGCACCCAGCCGAGCACGTATTTCGAGATGTCCGCCCGGTACTGGCCCGAAGCGTGCCCCGGCTGTGCGGCAATATTCGCTTCCCCATGGATGACATCGATGATGCGATGGATCTCCTGTATGAACTCTTTATTCAGATCGGGATCATAGGCGTCCTGTGAAGCGCCAAGCTTATCTTCATTGATCCATGTCCCATGCAGAAGGTACAGCGGATGCTTCGCCTTGGCATTGTATTCCGCTAACGCTTCGTAGAATCCCGGCGGATGCAGCGTGTACACACGAATGACGTTGGCGTTCATGGCTCCGATTTGCTCGAACCATCTCCGATATTCATCCTTCGAGATCGCGGTCTCTCCGGGAAAATGTCCCGGCTTGGCAATCCCCATATTGACGCCTTTCAACAAGATATCGTGCGGCATCTTGTTTTCATCGAACAGCTGCAAATACTGTTTGCCTGTCACCGCTGGCATCGTCATGCCGTCCATCGTCACCGTATAGGTATTGACGGGAGATTCGAATGTCCGATAGACGAATATACCGCCGACAATCAAGATGGCGGCTATCAGAATGAGCTTTCCAATCCATTTCATCTCTGTCTTTTTCCCCCTACTCATTGAACTAATCAATGATTTCGACATGATTCGGTCATTTCCTTTGGTGAACCGTTAAAACAGCAGGAAGCGCCGGAATCCCCGGTTGTTCTTCAGTTGACCAAACACACTCTCCGACTCAATCATCCGACAAACCAAGAGCGCGTAGCCTCCCTCGCTCTTTAAGATATCTCGCACCCGTTGCTTCTGACGAAAGTAGACCAGGCTCACCAAATCTCCCGACTTCCCTGTGCCTTCGTGTAGTCGCTTTTGAGCAGACCAGTCGGTACAGTCGGAGCTTTTGTAGTGACGCAGTTTCATTTCATAGCCGCTTCCATTGGTTTTCCATTCCGATTTGTAGATTGTATCCGGGTTTGAGCTCTCGTACACCTTTCGCTACAATCGTTCAGCACGAACTAGTCCTTTCTTGAAAAATATTTGTTCCAACTGAAAAATGCTAAAGTTTTTCCCGGAGCCCAAACTTACAAAATGATTTATAATTGTTAATTAAATAGACTAACAGGAGGAAGTAAGTAGATGCTTGAACAAGTGATATCTTATGGCAGTGAAAGAATCATCACTATATACCATAAAGGTTTCGATAAAGATGTAGGAAATCGACATAAAAAAGTGTCGGAAAAACTCGGGCGTTTTCAACTCGTTTTCGAGGAAAAGGTCGTCCCCGACGAAGAGCCGGCTAAATATATGCTTAATGGTTGGTCTATTAAAGGATTATTGGGAAACGCGAACGCTTTGAATCCATATGGTGAAAGTGCCTGTGCATTTCTAGAACAAATCGTTTCAATTCATAAACCAAACTGTCTATTTACTGAGGACAAAGAATACAAGCTGAAAGTAGATGTTCCTACTTTTCAAAAAATTTGTTCTTTCTCTAAGAAATACACTGGAATCGATTTTTCCAAAACCCCTATGAGTTTCGGTAATGTCTTGTTTTATTCTAGCTTTGAAACGAATTTACACGCACTAAAGGAAGAAGGAATTATTGTAAAAGGGAATCATGCTTGCGATCTGATTATCGTCCACTTTAAACAAAATGACATGGTTGTATGTACAAGGATGATCGAAGCTACCGGTTTCCCCCCAGGATGGGAAATTGAAGTCTTGTCAAATGTGTCTTGGAATAACCATGACATCGAAATCTATGATGACGAAAACTTGGTTTATTTTTACAAAGGCATTACTTATTTGAGAAATATAGTAATGAATATGACCGTCTTACAGAGAGGACACGACATCCCGTTAAAAAAATTGGGGAAAGCCTTCAGGGTGGAAGATCAAGGGAGCAGTACGAAAACGACCATTGGTGAAAAGCGACCAATTATACAAGAAAAGCTTGAACGTTCCGAAGTAAGCATTCGCCGAAAACTGAACGAAGAGGAAATGAATCAGGACACATTGTTTGTCAAGCCCAATGAAATACAAAAAGCAATGGATTTTATCCAAAAGGAATTAAAAAAAACAAGTAAGCAAATATGGCTTTTTGATTCTTATTTCTCGGATCGAAATGGTCTCCATTACTCACTTGATTGGATTAGGATCTTTGCTTTCCTACACGCTGATGAAAAAAACATCGTATTTTTTAACAATCCTTCTAAACCAGAACGTAACCCTGTAACTGCTAAAGAATTTTCATATCTAACCAAAGAAGATCCTACGATTCGAATGAAGAAACAGAAAGACAAATCCTTAGGAATACGGTTCTATCAGACAAAACAATACATCCATGATAGGTTTTTATTTATCCTAGATAAAGAAGAATTTGTAACGGGAATATCCATAGGAACCTCCTTGAATTCACTGGACAGCAATTATTATTGTATACATAAATTATATAAAGGTAGCGCGCGTCATATTTTTGATGAGCTAAAACAATTTTCGAACTTGCCGAATATTGAAGATATAAGTAGTGTATGAAAGGACAACTGGCAATGAATAGGGATACGATGAATGAGTTTAAATCAATTTTACATGATAAATGGAACAAAATACAAAATTACAATACGATAAACAAACGTATAAAAAAAGTTTTCGGAAGAAAACCATCGGCAATCTGGATCAAAGAATTTTCCAACTTTCTTGATCATTTACCAGAGGAGGAAAGAAGAAGGAAACCATTATATACCGCAGTTTTTGCAATGGTACTCTTGAAACGAAACCTTGATGAGATTGATATAGTACGATTGCATTTGAAGAAACATCGACTGATTTCCTTCTTGTATGGCGGTTTGACTATACTCGTGAAAGGGAACGATTCCAAATTTAGGTTTAATATTTCATGGTCTGATGGTTCGTTTGAAAATAAATATGAATTTTTAAGAAGATTCGTCGGAGAATTTTATTATTGGGATTACATCGAATTTTTTCTGGTCGCAGAAATCATATATAAAGAAGAATCAGAAAAATTCCAGGAAATATTAATGTCAGACCAATCAAAACTTTTGCTGCTCAATTTATGTTCTTTTGACTTACCTATCCATATTCCGACCCATTGGATCATTCCTTTGATGAAGGACAAACAGGACAGTCTACGACAAAATATTGGTTATTATTTGTTGACGAAAAAACTAAGAAGCATTATTCAACAGCTGATAATATGGAAACCCCTTCAGAGTGGCGAAAAAAAAACCAAGAAAGTTGAATTGCTAGGTCAAATCAAAAAAGAAATTCTAATCGTCGAGGACTCGATGAAACAATTAGACGAACAAACACAAGCATCTCTGCTATTTAACTATATGCTATCTGAAACGCATTGGCCACGTGATTTTGCAAAGTGGTTATTAAATCCAAAACTCCGCAAATGGTTCATGCAAGAGATTCAAAACAAAAAAGTACGAACATTGAAAAATGTGATGGTCTGTTTGCAAATCATTCAAACTCGGGTAACTACTTCTGAACAGTTACATAGAAAAGAGAATCTCTATCTTACGTTGGTAGACGTGATAACCAATTTCATCAGGGAAAGACAAGGGGTCTATCAATGGACTGAAGATGAAGAATGGACATTCGAACAAATATGCCACAGACTTCCTGCGATTAGCAAGGCTAAACTAAAACGACAACTAAGTTTGATAAAGAAAGGATTATGGACAAGTAGAATCGACGAGCTTGTCCGGTTCGATATGTATTTGAAAGACAAAGTGACCCAAACAATAATCGAAGGGATGCTGGCACAATTATAAGGTGGGAATGTAATCTCATCCACTCTATGTACATGATCCTTCATCAATATATATACCTCACCAGGAGCAAGACAAATATTCATAAATGCAAATTGATGGGGAAGTTGAATTATCGCTAATGATAACTGCAAGAAGTAGATTACGGGTTTAAATTTAGACGCTCTACTCCTCATGCCCCGCAAAGTATAGTTAAGCTGGTACCGATTACTTTGCGGGATCCCGTGCCCGTGATTCACAAACTAAATATTGTCATTTCCGAATAAAAAGTTAAACACATGATAGCTCTTAGTTCCGCTTATGTATACTAAACTGAAGTGAGATATATCTTTTTGCTCACCGATTTCAAACTCCAGCGTTATACTTCGTTTTTCATAATCTATTATCCTTTCATCGGCATTAGCTGAATTTTCGAATATATTCATTTCTTTACATTGGTAAACGGTATCTGCATTCTCTCTTAGCACGAAGTCCGATCGACTTACCTTTATTATCTGATCGCTGACATTTTGAAAAACTAAACCTACCGTACATGTATCGTGTGAATAAGAATATAGCAAATCGGTGATCACAACCTCTTTTGTTACTCTGTTATAAAGTTGTTGTTGGTACCTAAAAACCTCTATATTTTCAAACTCATTGACTAATTTAAGCATTTCTTTTCTGTTGTCTGTCAAAGGTTTTGTCATGAGCTTTATAACCTTAAATAGGTTGACACTTTCCACATTATATGTTTTTCCTGTAAGTCTATGAATAAGTCTTTTTATCCATATCCAGTCGTTATCAATAATCCACTGTAATCTCAAATATCTGAAGTACGAATAGTTCTGGTTGTGATACCAATGGTAACTCATTATTAATGACGCAGAATTGGCATCTTCATAATGTCTGATCAAACCTGACCACAAGTAATAATTAAACATGTATCTATTAATTTGACGTATAACACTTATCTTAGATAGCTTTGCCTTCTTTATGACGCTTCTTGCTTCTTGTAGGAACAATGAAATAAATTGCATTCCTCTAACATCAGAGTAATACCCCGATTGATCATCCTCATACTCATGCCTCTTTATGTTGTAATATTCACCAATTAATATAGGGGTAGCATACCTCATATTTTCGGCAATATGGACATAGATTTTGTTTAGAATTTCTTTTTCATCAATATGAAGTTTAATATCATGACCTTTCCTGAAGGCATTTGCGACATCAAAATAACCGAAAACTTCAAAAATGATAGGAGAAAACAACTTTTGAAATACTTCCTTGTTGTACTTCTCACGCTCTCTACTCAAGCTCAGCTTGTGTGAGACATACTGAGCGACACTTGCACCAATGAACGCGCCGATTAATGTCGCTATAGAAGTTATAACAGCAGGATTAAAACCAGATGCAGAAATTTTGTTCCATAAGGAATCCAACAAGGAACCAACCTCTTTCAAAATAACTTTATATCAAATAAAGACCATATTCGACAGAAACCGCTGCTATTCCTCTATGCCAAATAAATTCGATGTCGCTCACTAGACCGCTACCCTAAACGTAACAGCGGAAATTGATGGATTAATTGTAGGAGGTACGATCAAAGTGACGCTTGCGCATAGTGGCGTTTCCTTTCTGAACGAATTGCTGGAACTCCCCGTATTTGCTGGAGCTGTTAGCCTCTGAAGGATCACATCGTGACGGAAGCAAGTACTACTATTTGCCTCTATTATAATGAACCTGGCTTCCTTTAATCCTTGCCATACGGCTATTACGACCATGTATTCGGAAAATAACGGCTACATGATACTTCCTTCCGCATTAGCAGCTATCGATTGATCCGGATTTCTACTGGATTGGTTTGATCTGCAATTGGAGTTGCCAAAGCCATTCGATTCTGTCAAAAAAATCAAAAAACAATTTATTATTTATGGTTGGTGGAGCCTAGGGGGGTACGACTCGCTCAAGCTCGTCTATCCATCATGGGATGTATGAAACCCTGATTATATATTCGCAGATGCCTATTCGACGAAGCAGATCCCAGCGGTAGTTTCAGACGCCGTGCTCCTACTCTTGAAGTGCTTGCTTCGATGCTAATTCAATCGTTCCGTCCGCGCGGGCTGAACCCCGGGGTTCGCCCCCTTGCTGGGCTCCACCAAACAATAAAAAAACCACTTCGAATGAAGTGGTTTGAATTTATTGTTTGGTGGAGCCTAGGGGGATCGAACCCCTGACCTCATCGCTGCCAGTGGAGAGATGGACTTCTAGAACGCCTGTAAACCGAACGAAAACCCACTATTTTATAAGACTTATCCTGATTGGGTTCTCGACGATACTTACGCGTGCATTCCAGAATTAAAAAAAGTGTGACCAAAAATGTGACCAATGTAGTTAAGCTAAAATATGTAGCACATCGCTGACTCCTATCCTGTCAAGATAAGAAACAAGCAAATTAACTCGCTACAAATCGCACATAAATCCAGTAGTATCAAAGGGGTTAAGTATTTTATTAGTCCAACCACAGGTGCTAATAAAAATAGAAAAATCTTGACCAAATTCTTCACCACCTCCCAGTACTAATGGACTGGGAACGATACTGAGCCAAAATGGTTACCCTATCACGTATAATAATTTCAAGGTAATAATAGGTTAGATTTGACCGCTTATCAAGTACGGTTATTATGCATCATAAACCGTTTCGTCACCACAGATATTTCGAATTTTGATGCGTAAGGGTTCTTTATCACAACGGATGCTTCCATCCCAGAATTCTTTTGTCTTTACACCATTCCGGATAACATAACCTAGCTTGTCGATTTTCAATTCACTATCTGAGTGCCATTCACCACTTTTAGTGCTACAATTCACACTAATAAACTCAATTAGCTCCAAACCATATTCGCTAATTTCAATTGGCTTATATTTCTTTTCGCTATTCAAAAAGGACTTTTGGTTGAATTCGTCAATCTTTTGCATCACACGGTCACTAGCGAATTTATCAATTACTATGGAATATCCACCTAATAAATCATCGTGTGATTTTTCTATATGAAACTCTGCGTAATCTGATACAATAACGTCATCTAGGATTGTTTTTAAATCACAAAGTTCGATATCAATTGTGGTGCTGTCGTCTTCAGCAATAAATTTGCGGATTTCAACTTCACTTGAAATATCAATATAGTAAACAATAACCTTTTTTATGTTGGGTTCAAGATCCGGAATTGCCTGATGGATAATTCGGTTCATTAAGACCTCATCCAGAAGCTTTGTGCTACTATCCATTAAATTCGGCACATATACCGGCACTATACCAAGCTTACTATCTGATATCGCACCTTCCCAAAATGAACTTAGAGAATCTTCATTCTTTAATCCAGGTATAAGTGATTTAATTTTCTCCATCGTCTGCACTGGGTTACGGTAAAGAGAAACCCCATCCTTAATCTCCAACACATCAAACTCTGCATTGTCTGCGACAAGTCTATCACGTACAGTTTGAATACTGTTTATGCCAATATCACAATGAATAAAACGACGGTTTAGTTTGTGAGCCACGTCAGCTGTGACACCACTACCACCAAAAAAATCAGCAATAAGCATCTCCTCATTAGAACTTGCGCTTATTATTCGTTCAAGCAAGGCTTCTGGCTTTTGAGTTGCATAACCTACGGGTTCCTGAGTATCAGCTGGTTGAAGCATTGGAATTCGCCAGACATCATCGACGGTCTTTTCATCCGTCTCAATATATATAACTCGACCGTTCTCATCTTTCGCATTCACTAACTTTTTTGTTTCTTTACTCCACACTCTTTTGATTTGTCTTACTTTTTCACCGCGTGATTCTTGAACTTTAGAGTAGGTAAAATCTTCACTCATACTGTACAAGAAGATCACATCATGATTCGAAGCAAATCGATTTATATTTCCTTGCATTTTATTATAATAATGCCACACGATTTCGTTCTTGAAATTCCCCTCTCCAAATATTTCATCCATGAGTACTTTTACATAGTGTCCGATGTGCCAATCTAAATGCACATAAATGGACGCAGTAACGCTCATTACACTTTTTATTGCCATTAGGTTTTCATACATCCAGTTCAAGTATTTTTCCTTGTCCCATACGTCACCATACATCTTTTCCTCAAAAACTTTCAGATCTTCGATGTCCAGTTCCTGCTCAGCTTGTGTAATGACTTCACTTACTTTAGGGTTGCGACGGATGAATACCTTTTTGGCATAATCAGCACCACTTGCAAATGGAGGATCAATATAAACTAGGTCAATTGTGGTCCCCTGTTCTTTCAGATAAGCACAAGCTGATACACACTCACCACGTATTACCATATTGCCTTTTTTGTTTTCACCAACTGTTTCCTGCCTTTCAATCTCGTAAAGCGGCATACCACGTTGCAAGATCATGGTTGCATCATCGGCACCCTTGTACTTCAATATCCGGTTGAAATTAGCGAGTACAGCCTGGCCTTCTACTGCTTCAGGCTTGAAAGGTATATACTTTATAGCCATGATTAGTTATCCTCCTTGAAGAATGCACCTATTGTCTGATGAGTTTTCAAAATACGTTCCTTTTCCGGCAAGCTATCTTCCAAATATAAATACTCAAATCGTTTGTATCCGAACGCATTATTATTTTGTTTTTTGAATTCTGTATCCATATAGATGCGCTTATCAGCAAATGTTGGATTGCTAGCGTAAATCTCGCCTTTTGTTTCTACTATAATTGCTTTATGTATTATAGTATTCTTACGTTGAATAATCAGAAAATCTGGAGTATACATTCCGATGTATTTCCATCTGCCTGTATTAGTTTTGTAACAACGGATTTTGAACTCAGTTAATGAGCGATCACCGTTATAATAAACTTCCAAGTTAAGTTTTTCAATTTCAGGCATGCTCAATATTTCCTGTAAGAACGTCTTCTCGAAGCCACTGTCGGTCTTATAGGGAAGATAATGGAATGATCGATTCTTTGCAGGATGTGATGAATGTTGCCTGCGTAATGTGTCTGCAATGGCTGTATTTCCCGTATCCTCTAGCGTTTTAATAGCTTGTAATACTTCGGGTTTAATCTTTAACTTATTTTTGTCATCAAGAATTATATTTTCGACCGTTTTCTGTTCAGGATAATAATCTTGTGGAGAATTTGTATTAATCTCCGGGTTAAAATTTCCGATGTTTAAAAGGTTTGCTTCACAAGGAATTAATTCCTCAGTTGTGATTACTGAACGTTTTTCGTAGAATGCTTTACGGATATTGGCTTCAATTGAAGTGCGATTATATTTAGAGCTATAAAATCTTGATCCGTCTTTTTCAAACGTAATTGTGTCAAACACATCTTTGAGTATCTCTGAATACTCATTTAAATGCATCATAGTAATAAAACCAAAACTAGTTTTTGAAATCCCGTATAACCAGGAAGTAAAGTTAGCAAAAATGTTTCCTCGTTCTTCAACAAGAACTTCGGTACTAAGATTCTTCATTTCAAAGTCTGTCGTGATGATGATATTTGAACGTTCGGCGTTATTAGTTGCGTTTTTTAATTCATGTTCCGTATCGTTTTCAGTGTCAATTACCAGAGTCTCATATTTGATTTTCAGCTGATAAAATTGAACCTTTGGTAACTTTAAATATGCAGTACGGTCGAAACGTTTTAGAGTCGTTTTCGAATTATCGGCTGATGTAAATTCTATTAGCGAAATATGGTGTTGCTGCTGCAACTGATCGTTTAGTTTTTTGGCATTACTCTCATTCAAATAAATCAGGGCTGTTTCATGCTTATCTTTTTCAACTTGGCGAAGACAGCGACAGGAAGTCTGTAGCACCATGTTTTTTGGGCAGTCACCCTCCTGTGAAAGAATTATCCCCGTAAGGCTTCGGCAATCCCAACCTTCTTTTCCTATTTGGACAAGTAGCACGATTCTGATTTTTGAAAAGGATTTATCAAGTGTATCAAACTTCATCTGGCTGTCAGCAGGTTGCGGATATTGCTTGTTCCCCTTATGGAATCTTAGGATAGTATCAGCGGACAAACCGTATTGTGCAACAATACGTGAAACAAGAGGATACACCACTTCTTCAAGCTTGTGTATGGATCCACAGTAAATACCGAGTTTTGAAACCAACTCGCCATCATAAACGGTATCTTTATAGTAATTTAAGAATTCATGAACACCTTTCTCAATAATTTGAGAGCTGTCGGCAATATCGGCTATTTTTACTATAGGCCTTTTCAAGAAGTTACCGATACCTTGTAATAAGGGATAGTAGTAAACGATATTAGATATTTCTGCTGTAGCAACAACTAGCTTGTCTGTTACAGTAATTTTCTCTGCCTTTTCGAGATATGGTGTACCGGAAAAACCTACTACAGAATTAATGTTGTTGTTAGTCGCCCACTTATTAACCACTGCGCGCAGCTTGATTTCATCGCTTACCGCATGATGAACCTCGTCAATAAAAACAGATAGAGAAGGAAGTTTGCCAATGAGGCTTCGCAGTTCGTTTGCCTGACGATCTTTATCATCGTCGCTTTCTTCAAACATAATTATTTGGCCATTTTTCTCTTTAATGCGATCTAGAATTACCTTTTCGGCATTAGTCACCATCACGAGACCAAACAAATCTGAAAATGGCTGGTGATTAGCTATTTTTTGGACATTAGGATTCTTTGTTTTATTAGATTTATTTGCAGTCTTACTCTGATCGAGGACCTCAAAAATTATTTTGCGTTTAATATCCGATGCGGAAGGTTCAGGAATAATCCAACCTGGGTTGAATTTCTTAATAGTTTTCAAACTAGGTACAACAGATGATTTTAAACCGGATGGAGCAAATATGATGAAGTTATGGGCAAAAGCAGGGTTTAGGGGCTCCATCATGGCAAAATATAAATCTAAGTAGATAAATGCTGCCATAAGATAAGTTTTCCCAGATCCCATAGGCAGGCTAAATAAATAGTCCGTATATGTAACACCATAAAAAGCATTTCTAAAGAATTCATTGTAGTTAATGTTTTCAGGGTCTTTCCTAATCTGTTTTTCCAATGATTCGGAAACTTGATTACCCTCATTATCTGTAAGAACAGCATATTCAAACAACGCAGCAGCGGCAGGTGCATTTTCTAAAAAGGTTCTTGTAGTCCCTGAGAGCTCGATGTCATTCAGGTTCAAATTATTGAATACACCATTTTTGAAAAGATATTCGAGTGACTTATTTTCACATCCTATTTTTAGAAATAGATAGGTCTTAATGGCTTCAATTTGTGCATCCCGCATTTGCCCAGTCTGGATTATATATTCGACGAGATTGTTGACAGTACAATTTTCTGAATTATACCATTTATTTCTTGCTGCACTCACCATTCTATGAAACATTGAATTTCCTCCGAACGTCTATTTTTGCAATTTATTTATCATGGATTAACTCTAGAACGTTATTGATATCATAAAGGAAGCACTGAGCAAAGGAAAAACGTATAGTAAAAATTATAACATTTTACTCAATTAAACACACACATTTTAGCCATATGAAGCTTGAGAAAAGATACCTATTATACATAACTAAACTTAGAATCCCAACATCCATGACTCTTTGAAGAAAGCAAAAAGACAGGAACTTATTACCGAAACTCTGCTGCACTTGTAGACGTCCTAAAGCTACCAAAAAAGAAGCTACTGTTTGAAAGGTTGATATAGTTTAAAAGTTTCTTTACCAAGCGGACAACAGCAACAGATATTACATTGCCTTTTTAATTGCTCTGACTTCTGGAGGTATGATATTCTTATCCTACACAAATTCCTTTCATCCCCAAATAACAAGTAGGCTTTTTTGAGCTTAAAAACTTCTTGGCCTTATCTTGACCTCAAAGGCTATTTTAGTAGTCATTCACACGTATACAAATTCTCGAAAATGTGAAAACCCTTGGTTCTCCAAGGGTTTTCATTATACTGAGAGTGTTGGGGCATTGTATATTAGTTCAAAATTCCCGGCGAATTTTTGACCAATTGTATAAATGAAGTTACATCATGCCAACAATACTTCAATGGTCAGTTGATGTCTAGTTATTGACTCACACTCTCTCTATTAACGGTCCTTGTAATCCATAGCCGATAAAATTATACTGCGTGAGCGACTTATTACGGTACTTTATTGCCAATAGTTTCGCAAAATTATCATCATGTGTTGAAATAATTAAGCTTCGCTTCCTGAAATTTGAGTCACTTATTGCACGAAGGACATCAATGAAGGATAGAATTTTTATGTCGTCCATACTTTGAATTGGGTCATCAAGAAATAACTGATCCCAACTTGAAAAGTTCTGTGTTAGTCCTAGGCCGAGAAATATGCTCAAAGCAAGAATATTTAATTGTGCTGAACTAAAAAGATGATCAAGAATTACATCTCCGGTAACATCCTTTACATTGATACCGCTTCTGTCTCCATTCATTCGAATTTCTTTATAATGCGGGTGAGGGTACACAAGTTTATATATCCAATTTACCAGTTTATTATTCTCCAACTGCTCCGTAATAACTCTCTGTAGGGTATCCAATGCAATTCTGTTTATTGAATTGGTGTCGTTTTTGTACTTGGTTAATTTCCTCAAAAGTTCCTGATTATTTTCCATAGATCCCGTTACTGCAACGTAATCCTCTATAAGTTTCTGTTCGTGTTCACCTGGCAAATAACTCAACAAACTTTCAACAAGGTCTAAAACAGGGACAATCTTCTGAATTTCTTCTAGCTTGGCAGAGGAATCCTGTTCTAACTTTATTAATTGATCCTGATAACTCCCTATGTTTTCAATATGTGCTTTCAAGGATTCCATTTCCTCAAATACTTTTTCAATTGTGAGTTCAAAGTCAAATAGCCTAGATGCTATCGTTTCCTCTTCCCAAGACAAAATGTCTTTGTTCACATGTTCTAGTACCGAAAGCACTTGGCTTTTCTCATTTCCTGAACCAAAATCATCTTTTCCAATCAATTTCTCATATTGTAATTTATCTTTATCTAAGCGTTCAGTTAATGCTTTCAGTTGTGTTTGTATTGCCTGCTGTTCTTGATTAACCACCTCCGCTCTTTCAGCTATGAATGCGCTGACCTTTTGATGAAGACCGCGGAAACTACTTAGAAATCCATGCATTGCATCTATTGCAGGGATTACAATCTGTTCCCGAATCATTTTTGACAATGTCGCTTCTTCCATTTGCAACCTTGTAACTTCATCTGTGGCTTCTTTTAGTTTCTGATCACCTAACGATAAAGTATGTCCGATAATAGCAATTAGTTGATCGGGAATCGGAGAATCAGCGTTTGCAATACCACTAACGATTACCTCTTGAAAAGATTTTGACAAACAAACAGGACATTTGTCAACAGAGTCCTGATTCCCTAAAATATAAGACTTGACCTCATCTAATATGCGGCTATACTCTGTATTAAGACCAGATAATACACTTAAGGCACCAGCTTTTTCTTGTATTTGAAATTGGAGCGAACCCCTTAATTCTATATGTTCGTTATATTTTCTTCGTATTTCCGTAATGTCTGAGGGCAATGCCCTGTCGAAGTCAATACCTGCTAACTCATTACTAAATGTTGCAAGGAACTCCTTATAATCGCTCTCAAGATCCGAGTATATAGTCCAAAAATCATTACTAATCTTCACAGATTGTTCATCGATAGTGTGACGCCAAATTAGAGAATTTACGGACGACCATTCGCTTAAATGATTACTTTTTGCCTGCAATAAAACTCTCTGTGTTTCAATGGCAGATACACTTTCCTCCAGTTCCTTCTTTCTGAATAAGTCAGCGCTTAAATTTAAATTAGCTAAAAGATTTAATTGCTCCCACCTCTTATGTATACTGATCCTTTTATCCAATCTAATTATCCGTTCAACCACCTGTCTTGTTTTTCCCACTTCAATAAATTCTTGATTGACCCGTTGTTGTTTAGCAAGAACTAACTCCTTCTTCAGCGAAAGTTTCTGAAGAACTGACGAACTATTGTTTAGAATAATCGTCTCAGGAAGTTCCCAATCTTGCAGGTTTAACTCTTCTGAATAAGCAGATTGTTTGATTAATTCAATAAGGCTTGAATAGCTGCTTTTAATATTACTTAAGTATTCTTCAAAAGTCCCCCAGTTTCGTGCATGGAAAATATCGTCTATCTGGCGACGCTTGATATCTGCCGATTCTATACTTACTGTTAATTGATTAATCTTATTGCTCAATCGAGTCGAATCTTTAATTGCCTTGCTCTTATCGAAGATCTGTTCAAGTGGGATCAAATTTAACAACCGTATCAGAATACTACGACGGTCTCCAGCATTTGAAGATCGCAGAAAATCATTCATTCCTTCTTGACTTAGGAAGTGAGCCTTAAATAACTGTTCCTTCCACCCAGAGTCGTAACTTCCTAGGAATAACCGTGCGAGTTGCATCTCCCAAGTCGGTACTGCTTGTAGCAACCTATCCTCCGATTTACAAACAAAGCTTTGCCAATCACCATTTTCATGGATATGTAAACTAGATTCATATCGATCTCTGTCGGTTACAGACAAAAAATTACTGGAAGTTGTCCTACGAATGCGCACCCCATTGTCAAATTCAAGTTCCACCTCTGCAATTCGTTGCTCTCTCTCCCTTGCTGAATCCACTGGTGAAATGAATTTTAAATAAGAACTCCTCTTTAGCGTATTCGCATCATACAACCCTCGCTCCTTCAGTGCATGGAGTCTAGAAATTTTGTCAGTTAAACACCATTCGATTGCCTCATAAAAACTGGTTTTACCAAAACCATTAAAACCGTTTAAAACAACAAGTCCTTGATCTAAGTCTTCAAAAGTATAACTGTTATCATCTAGCCGGTGATTCTGCCCGTATCCCCGAAAATTCTTAATTTTCACCTTTTTTAGATTCACCGTTCTCTCCCCTTTGATTATTCATTAGCATTTTTAACACTTTCGATTTTATCTAGATATCCAATGATTTGATTAACACTTCTTTGAACTATAAACTCTTGGTCCGGCTCAACAGTTTCATAAACCTGAGTAATCAAAGAGTCTTGCCATGTCTTATCTTGCTCGTATTCAGCCAATAAAATATCTAAATCCTTTTCTGGACGCAACTGTTGGTTAATCAGTTTTATCGCTTCTTCTTGAGAAGAAAATTCTACGATTATTTTTCTTGCGACAAACCTATCTCTTTCGATCATTGTTATTTCTGTTTCATCAAATGGCTCACTCTTATTGATATCGTGTAAGGCTACTACATATAAATCCCAGAGAAAAGCGGGCAAACTAACATTCGTAAAAGCATTTCGACTCTGATTTCTTACAACAGTCAACAATTTTTCCTTTGCTTCAGGTAACAATGATACAAAATCGTGAAGTTGATTTATTTCAAGAATTTCAACAATAAAAACAAGCTTATCATCCCGAATATTTATTATTGAAAAATCACATTCGCTGACCTTTGATTCTACAAATGGCAAATCCAACTTTTCTATTATTTCTTTCATGTGCACACCCCATCAATAAATTTGCATACATCTGCATACATACAACTATCGTCTTCTTGGGGAATAAGACACTTTGTACATTTATACAGCAAGTTTCCATAAAGTTCGTGATATTCATCGTTCCTTGCAACTTCTGCAATATTCATCACCATGTTTTTAATTATTTCTTTACTTTCTTTGCAGGGCTGCATATGAGTACCAAAAACAACCTGCATACCAAAATCCAAATCCTTAACATGGTCCAGCGTCTGTCTTACAAACTGCGTGATTATTTGGCGATTATTCATAAATATGCTTGCATCTTTAAGAATATAAGGTTCATCTTCACTCAATCGAAAATTTACAATTCCCGGCTTGTCAGATACTTGAATAGTCGAAGGATCGCGTTGCAAAAACACAGCCAGAATACTCATGGATCTTAAAAGAGCAGTTACTTGTGTAACAGAATGCCCATAATTACGAATGGAAAACGTATGTAAAAGCTCCTCCAAATCCCTCTGCTCGTTTTCCAAAGTCGAAAATAGTTTTTCCGTTAGTTCATGAAACGCAAACACAATCTCATCTGCTTTAGAACCTGTGTAGTCGTTATTAACAAAATCCGTAAGTATTCGGATCTCATCTTCGACAGCATCAATTGCTTCTTGAAGCTTAACAGACATTAAATACTTTCTTTGATGAGTTTGATGATTAATAATAATCGTATGCAAGTCTGAGATTTTAACATAAGAAGAATTCCCCCGTATTACTGTGTCAAATAAGCAATCAATAATATGAAGAATAACCTTCTCACAATCGCCCTCACTTAGAGCATTTCCATTGGTACTCGATTGTAACAATGACACTGCTTCAGTCTTTATGGTTTGAATAGTCTCCAATTTACTTACATGCTGATCCGCAAACTGAAACCTTAAGGATTGAATAAAATGATCTAAACTGTTATCATCAATAATTTCACAGTATTGATTGTAAAGCATTTGATCTTGACGAATTGCCTCAAATAGCTTCTGTTTGTAATAAGGTTCCTTAAGATTTGCTCCTATAGTCGCTTTATGTAGCGCATAATTTGTTTTATATGGTTCTTCACTGTTGATTGACTCCTCTACTACACAGTCAAGGATAAATCGTCTATAAGTCTCATCTAGTTGCTGACCTATCGATGGCCAATTCCTAAAAAAATCTGAATCGGCTTGCGATATGGGGACATTTGTCAGGTATAAATATTGATTGTTGCGGCTGCCTACCAGTGTATTTTTATAGTGATGATAGAAATTGTATATTGTGTGCCGAATTGTTTGATGTTGTTTGGTAAATTGCTTGTTCTTATAAAATTTTGTTTCAATACATAACCCCTCTTGTTTAAAAACACGAATGTCAGAGCCTCGCTCTACTCCAACACCATCGGTTAGATTGGAGTTTTGATCCGCATTTATCCGTAATAATTCTCTTGTAGCAACAAGAAGTTGATAAAAATAACCTGCCAAACTGGCCGGCACATCAGTATTTCGAGTCATTCAGGTTCCTCCCTCTACGCACACTTCTATGACTAAAGCTAGCAAAAAGCAACATACCTAAATTTCACTTTTCTAAAATCCTTTGCGATATTTACCAGTGACTCGAATTTATAACATAGTAATCAACTCGACGGATTTTCTGCGATCACATTCGAACAATAAGTCGTCTATTATGAACATGGAATCTCAATCTACAGGCAAATGGACACCAAGTAAAGATTGAACACTATCAGGAACTCACATGACTTAAGAATCAATTATTTGAGTGAAAACCATCCTAACAGTATATTCGACATAGGTCTTTGAACCCCTCTTTAATTTTGGTATTTATGGAAACTCGAAAAAGATCAAATAGTGTAAAAAACCATTCTCATATGAGTATAGTCGCCCAGCTGAGAATGCGATTAAATTAATTTGCTGAAACGTCCCATTAGACATGTTACGTTAACTTGAACAATATTAGGGAAAGTGAAAAACCTTCCAGATTGAATTATATAT
The DNA here is from genome assembly GCF_019443105.1 of Paenibacillus oenotherae. Classification (GTDB taxonomy): domain Bacteria; phylum Bacillota; class Bacilli; order Paenibacillales; family Paenibacillaceae; genus Paenibacillus_Z; species Paenibacillus_Z oenotherae. Next base: position 73,728 of record NZ_JAHZIJ010000015.1, on the reverse strand, counting down.
TATTAACTTGAATCAATAGAATTCATGTTTTGGATTCAGCGAGTTAAATCTTGTGGCTTACACAAAATTACTTAAGGGGATGGTTGTTTATTGAACTTTAGCAGAAAAATCGAGGATTTTGACTTCTTTGAAATCGAACAGTACAACTAGGAGTAGAAGCCAGTAGCTTCTACTCCTTTTATTTTTCTCAATTTATCGATTTGGAGGCATGATTATATGATCATTGCAAAAAAACAAACTTATAAACAATTGCTTGCAAGTACATTAAGAGAAAACGCCGACAGCTATTTGATCAACGAACTGATTGATCGTTACCCCAATCCAGTATCTTTAGTTGACGTAACCGAGCAAGAACTTCTGAATATAAAGGGCATTGGTGTATCAAAAGCGAAGCAAATTGTCGCCGCTGTTCAGCTTGTACAAGAATTTACTGCTCCTTCACCTGAGCCAATTATTATTCGTTCTCCAAGTGATGTGTTTTCTCTAATGGAATTCGACATGAGATACGCATCAAAAGAGCTGTTCGTCTGTCTGTTTCTAAATACCAAAAATCATATCATTGCGAAAGAAGTAATATCAATTGGAACCTTGAATGCTACGTTAGTTCATCCAAGAGAAGTATTCAGAGCCGCCATTAAGCGAAACAGCGCCTCTGTCATCTGCTGCCATAATCATCCGAGCGGCAATCCTGAACCTAGTCCCGAGGATATTCAAATCACAAAACAGCTTGTCAGCGTTGGACAGCTTATTGGCATAGAAGTACTCGATCACGTCATCATTGCAGGGCATAGCTATGTCAGTATTAGAGAAAAAGGTTTAATGGATATAGAAAAAGTATAACTTGCGACCCGACTTCAATTCGAGGAACGCTTATCAAGATGTGAAAACATTACGGTCAACATGTCCAGAGCCATTTGTTGCTCCGATTCGGGACGATTCAATACCATCCGTTTGATTTTATTGACGTAATGCTCGTTACTTTTCTCAATGGCTTCTTGAAGCAGATCGTCAACTGTAACGCCCAGTTGGTTGGCAAGTCGAACAAGGGTATCTAAAGTGAGTGACCTCTCGCCTCTTTCAATCTGTCCAATATATGCATGAGAAACCTCAATTTTCTCCGCCAGAGCTTCCTGTGTCCAATCGTGCTTTAGCCTTTCTTGGCGCAATCGAGCGCCGAGTAAGCGATAATCCATTACACATCCCTCCACTACTTAACAGTAGATAATTTCAAGGGAACATATAACGAACTAATAGTTTCAAAATATTTACCAATAGTTTCAATTGAGCTATACTTATTACGTTTAGTTCAAATGTCATAGGAACGATAGGCATCATGGATTAAATCCAACAGTTGCCTCTAAGAGCGAAGGGAGTGAACTACATTCTGTAGTCGTGGATTAATGTACGATGTGTTCAGTTCGGCTAATGCCAGGAAAGAGAGTTAACCAATGATTCCGAAAACGATTGATGAATTAGATAAGATTCGTGAGGAATGTAAATCCATGGTGAATCGGCGGGCAAGTGTATCTGCCGCAACAGCAGTTGTTCCGCTACCGGGAGTCGATACAGCAGCAGACATTGCAATAATGCTGGAACTTGTCCCAGCAATTAATCGGAAATTCGGATTAAGTCCAGAGCAGATTGAACATCTGGATTCAGCCACAAAAGCAAAATTTTTCGTCATAATCACCTCCATCGGAAGCGAACTAATCGGCAAGGTAATAACAAAGGAACTGATTATAAAATTGCTTAAAAAGATAGGGGTTCGCGTGTCGGTTAAGCAAGTCGCTAAGTACATTCCACTCATTGGACAAGCCCTTTCTGCCGGAGTAAGTTTTGGGGCTATGAAATACTTGGGCAATTCACACATTGATGAGTGTTATATCGTGTGCAAGCGGATGATCGAAACGTAAGAAAGATCGTTATTCATAATTTATGAAGGGAGAAGATGATCATTAGAAATTTCGACTATTTCATAAGCAAACTAGAGCAGGAAGTTGCTGATGGCATAACTGTGAAGCATGGAAAAGGCCGGATTCGGTTTATTCATACTTTGATGTGGATAGCAATCTTCATGCTTGCAACGATTTCTGCTATTACTGTAGGAGCTGCTGTGGCAGTTCTTCCAGCAATTATTGCATTTCAACTTATTTGCTCCATCATATTCCTGTGGACTTCGAGGATTCGAATCAAGAAACAATTGAGAATTCGTTTGTTCGGAGTAGCTGATGGCGTAAATCTATCGAAAAGCGAAAGAGAAGAAAAAATATATACGATCACCGTTTTATTGTGCAAGAAATTAAAGATCAAGAAGGTTCCGCAGCTTGGCGTACATTATGATGAATGTATGAATGCATTTGCTACAGGTCCATCCAGAAATAAAGGCTTGATTTCATTTACATCGAGATCAATGGAAGAAGAAAGTGATGAGTCAATAGTTGCAACAATCGGACACGAACTTGCCCATATAGCCAATGGCGATATGACCGCATCCATTCTGATTCATGGATTCGTATCTTCTCTTTTGTTTGTACTTTCAATCCCTCTTCGTGTTCTTATCTGGTTCGCAAATTGGTTTCTTAGAAATGTTGACTATGCATGGATTGGTGCCATTCTTTCATTTATTATGACGGTTATTTTGGATTTCATAATTTTCAGTACCACAAAGCTTATTGTTCTTGCACATTCCAGAAGACGGGAATTTAGAGCCGATTTATTATCCGCAAAACTTGTGGGTAAAGATTCAATGATTCATTGTTTAGAGTTCCTGAGAGGAAATATTCAACCGACAATTCATCCACAGACAGCGACAATGAACTTCATCGGCCCTGAAAGGTTTCTTGATATTTTCTCGACACATCCATCAATCAAAAGACGCCTTAATTATGTCAATAAGAAGATGAAAGCCAATAAGCAAGGGGAATGAACATGGTGCAATCGTCGATATTGGCGAAAATGAAAAATTCTTAAAAAAAAGACAGACGAACTTTATGATTATTATTTAGAAAGGCACTTTAATCGCGTGAGTGCCTTTCTTCCCTTTTTTTCACGCACTCCAAAAGACAGCAGTCATCTGGAAAATGAAGAAGGCGTGAGTCATCATGCGGTTATTTTTTACAAACTTAAAAACAGAAAAGAGGAAAAAAATGAGGCACGAAATACGAGGCTTTATTCTAGGCATTATTGTGATGGTGACGTTGTTTGCATCTAACCAAGCCATTGCAAAAGACGTTTCGGAAACGATCTCTGTTTACTTCAACAAGATAAATTTGTTTGTTAACGATGCCCCAGTTGAATATTTCGATGAAATAGAGCCGCCATTCCGGTCGTGAGTGAGCCAGGCCTCCGGCAAAAATGAGCCACCTCTCTGGTAAGGGGAGCCACCTGTTTGGAGGTAGCTCCCAAGCGATTAATTGATTAGTCCTTTGCGTTTTCGCATGGAATCCGTGCCTTCAATCGTTATCGTGTAAGAGGAATGCACAATGCGGTCAAGAATGGCATCTGCAAGAGTGCTTTCACCGATTTTGCTATGCCAGCCACCAGGAGCGAACTGGGAGCAGAAGATTGTGGAGCCGCTTTGATGGCGCGCCTCTACGATCTCAAGCAAGTCCCGAGCCTCACTTTCCTTGAGTGATACAAGCAACCACTCATCTAGGATGAGCAACGGCACTTTCTTGTAGCTCTTCATGACGCGCCCGAAAATCCCTTCGCCTCGCGCAACCGCCAGTTCATTTAGCAGCTCAGGCAGGCGAATATATTTAACGGGTAGGAAGTTGCGGCAAGCAGCGATTCCAAACGCACAGGCCAGATAGGTTTTCCCTGCACCCGAAGCACCCATAATGATGATATTTAGTTTGTCATGAATGTAGGCACCCGTCCCCAGTCGTAGGATCTGCGTGCGATCCAGTTTGGGATCGGCGTGATATTCTACATCTTCTATACAGGCCTTCGTTTGTTGGAAGTCTGCCTTGCGGATTAACGTGGCCAACCGATTATTCTTTCGTCTCGACCACTCCAGATCCACTAGCATGCTGAAACGCTCTTCAAACGACAGTTCCTGAAAGCCGGGGTCCAGCAATTGGGCTTGGAACGATTCTGCCATCGCGGAAAGGCGCATCTCATGCAGTTTGCGTACTGTCGGTTCATTTACCATGATCAGCTCCTCCCGTAGTAATCCGCGCCGCGGACAAAGCCGTGGCTTTCGGAAGAAGAAGTTGCTGAAGTCTCGTCTGCGATGGATGGATCTTGAAGTCGATCTTGTCCTGTCGTCAGGATCGTTTTAATGCTTTGGAAGTTTGGTCTTGGCGTGTAGGACAGCGCCCTGGCGCAAGCGGCCTCCAAGCGGCTAACGCCGTGTTTGTCGGCAAGCTTCAGGAGGGCCATGCAGCTTCTGTAGCCTTGCTGTTCAACTTTATGAGAGCTAAGAATGGCCCGTACGGTGCTGCTTGTGTAGGGACCAACTTGCTCTGCCCAAGAGATAAATCGTTGCCCGTTCCACTGGATAAAGCGCTTGTGATTCTCCGGCATATGAGCTTCCACAGTACTGTACTGTCCGGGTTTCCCGTGAAGTCGTGGATGTGAGCAAATCCGGATATTTTGATAGAACACCTCAACCACGGCTCGTGTCATTCGAACATTGACGCGGTGCTTAATATATTCATAAGGGACAGAGTAGTGCATTTTCTCCACGCTTAGATGATAATTGAATTGGACCGTGGCGGTCTTCCAAACCGCCATCTCATAAGGGGTAGCCGGCAAGGCCAGCAGATAGGGCTTTTCTTCTGCCATAAACACGCTGCGCCTGCTCCCCTCTTTTTTCTGAAACGGTTTAACATTCAAAATTTCGAGTTTCTCCCGGATCGCCCGATTTAGTTCAGCAGCGCTGAAGCATTGCAGATTACGCAGTGCGGCGAGTACCCAGGTGGAGACCACGCCTACGGAACCTTCTACATTCGGCTTGTCCTTTGGCTTACGCACACGCGCAGGAATGACAGCCGTGTTGTAATGCTCGGCCATCTCATGATAGACCTTATTAATGACAGGCTCATGCCGCGTTGCTTTCACTACTCCAGTCTTCAGGTTATCCGGAATGAGGATCCGCGTAGAGCCGCCGAAAGCTTGATACATGTGGATATGGGCGGTAATCCAGCTTTCCTGATCTTGCGAGGGGAAGGCCTCCACATAGGCGTATTGGCTGTAGGAAAGCACGCCTACAAATACATACAGGGTAACGATCTCGCCGGTGTCACGGTCGATGATGGAGGCCGTTTGGCCCGCCCAGTCCACTTCAATCTGTTCACCAGGCTTGCGCTGAATTCGCATCGTGGCATTCGATTTCAAAGTGTACTGCTGGTAGTGATGGCAGAATTGCGAGTACATAAGCGGAATTTCCTGACTCGACCGACATTGCTCACAGTACTCGTTCCAAAGCAAACTAAGCGTTACGCCGCTTTTCGCCATCTCTTTGTGGATGTACTCGTAATCTGGATACTTACGGCTCGAGATTTGGGTTGACTCGGCAAAGAGACGTTGGCGTAACTCGCCGTCAGTGAGCTCAATCTCTAACGGCCAAGCAATTCCTAGTTCTTCTGCTCTTTGAATAATCTTGGAGACGGTGTTGCGCGAGCAGGTGCAACTGAGGGCGATGTTACGTTGGCTGATCCCTTGGCTGTGTAGCCGCAGGATTTCACGATATGGGGTCATAGTGACCTCCTCACGAATGATTTACGCTATCTTTCAATAACGCATAAAATCCATTCTAACAGGAGGTCATTCCAGGTGGCTCATCCCGTCCGGAAGGGTGGCTCAAATACGCCGGAGACGTGGCTCTCGCTCACCGGAACGATGGCTCAATTTGCTCCGGAGTATTCACCAGTGAAAACTGAGAATATCCTCTATAAAGGAACTACATACGTCCCTATACGTGCCGCAGCCGAGATATTGGACAAAGATGTTATTTGGGATACCGCCACTATGACGGCCACCATACGGGATAAAAAGCTGCCCGTTGAAGATACGCCTACTGTAGAAATTCCGAATGATACGACAAACCAGCAACAAACAGAACTTACAGTCGGACTGACCTATAAAGGAAAAACCGACGTACTAAGCCTCAGATCGAATGGACAATTGGTTAAAAAAATCAACCATTACGAGTTGGATATGGGAGAGGGAAAACCGATCAGCATCTATGTGACTGACGATTACGAACGAACGTATGGAAATGGGTTTGCTTATGAAGAAATAAAGGAGATGATACTCTCCATTGAAAAGAAACGAGGATTTAAGCCTTATGCGTTATCAAGTTCCAAGCTAGATGTTTTCTTCTACACAAATGAGTCAGATACACCATTACCCGCAAACAATCAGGCATCCGCTGAAGTTGGGACAGGACAATTTAATCGTGGAAACGGTGTGCCAGTGGAAATTCTGATGAATGGCAGCAACATGCACAGGGATCATAGACAAATTTTAGTCCATGAATTGTATCACTATTTTGACCATCAGTGGGTTCTGAATAATGGGGAAACATATACAAAGTATTGGGGACAGGATGCCTATTTTTGGTACATGGAAGGCTCTGCAGAATATGCGGCATACTCCTTCTACAATTACCCTGCCAATTCCAAGAATATGCTCAGACCTTACAACATAACGAATGATAAAGAATCAATGCTTCGATATATTAAGCAACAAGAAGGTCTAAAATCAAATATCAAAAACATTCAATTGAATCATTTTGGCGATATAATGCTTGTCAGCAATAGTAACTATGGAGTTACACTCTCTCTATTTAGTTACTTGTCGCAACAATTTGGATACGATAAAGTTTACGACTATATTTCATATGTCGGACAGCAATTTTCAAACACTTCAACTATTACAACCGCACAAAGAGATGACGCTGCCAAACAACATTTTGGCAAAACAGAGAAGCAAATATTGAACGATTGGCTGGTCTATTTCGATTATTTCAGTTCAGCGGCAAATTAGACCTTAGTTGAACACTGGGAAAGGCACTTAATCAAATAAGTGCCTTTCTCTTTATTATTCCTCATGTCCGAGTTTGAGAAGACAGGGCAAATGATCTATTTTCCAGTTAGCTGGTATGGTCACAGGATTGACGTTAAGTTCATGCAGAGCTTTTATCCTCGTATCAAAGGATTTTTTATCATCAACGTGTTTTCTTGCTTTCCAGATTCCTCTTTTTTGGTTAACCATATCTAGTGTATCCAACAATGCATCTTTCTTTTTTTGTCCCAATCCCTCTTGAGATTGAATTATGTTTCTAGCATTTGACAATGTATAATAGTCTCCAAAACCAACCGTCTTTTTGAAATAAAACCCCAATATATCTTCTGATAACTCATCGCTTAAGAAAAATGACAAATTGTTTCCTTCATTTCGAGTGAGCGGATATAATTTATTGTACTCGCATTGTACCTCAAATCGAATTGTCCATTTTGCATCCTTAGCACCTGGCAGCTTTTTGTTTTTGAGTTGCTTGCCTTTATTATAGCAATTTATCGTTACAGAGGCATTCTTCTTAATACCCTTAAGGTAGAAGCTATCTTCCAACGGCTTGGTTCGCTTACTTGTTTTATTATAATTGCTTGCCTGAATAAACCCGTCTGGAATGTTGCCACGCCTGATTAACTTCATATAGTACTCTATATGCTCTGTTTCGATATTAATTGCTAAATCAACTCTTTTGAATTTGTACGAATCGAGTTTGTGAAATATAAATTTAAGATCTTTATTTTTCCTGTCCTGATGAAAAATCTTTTTGATCGGTTCGAAGACTTTTGTGAATTCCTTTTTGATCTCACTCGAATGTTGAAGTTCAGCTAAGTTAACAAAGTCATCATGATTCAAAAGCCGCATAGGATTCATAATGATTTCAATTGCACTGTAGCTTAGTCCATCTTCAAACTCAACGCGCGTTAAAATAAGATTGATGCCGCGATCTTTTAATAGCTCACAATATGCCTGCCGATGTTTTTCATAAAACCTGACTTTGTTTGCTTTTGCCATTTTCAAAAATGTACGATGTAGCGCGTAATACATACTTGTATTAATCTTTTTAAACAAATGAATGGTATGCAGCATAAACAGAAACCTCCATCATGAATATGACTTTAGTTTCTGTTCACACGCATTTTTATTTTTAATATTCTTTACATGATTGATGGATGGCAAGCCCTAGTATATTTAGAATTATTATCATATAATATAAAAGATAATATATATTTATATGCAATTCTCACCAATCTCGCTTTTTTCTTTGCTTTGATTTGTTGCTCGCGCCTGACAATGTTAACGAAAATCCCTCTGTTTGGCTTTTCTTATTTAATTTCTTTATAACCTCCATGATATCTGGGATCATATTGGTTCGGAAATTGATCACTCTGCAACGTTCTTTAATTAAGGTTCTAGTACTTATATTCCAAAATTGAGTTGTCGTGCCATTTTCGTTAAAGCAGATTAAATTGTACTCATCAAGCAGTTTAGCCAATAATTTATTGCCAATCAACTTGTGACTACCTTGAGATTTCTCAATGCTATCAACTGCTTGCCTATATATAGTCTCCCAGTCAAGCTTGAGAACTTCTTGTCCTTTTTCAGTAGTAACCACGCCAAAAACCTTCTTATCAAAATTCAAACTTCTTCCGTTTAATTCCACTCTGATTTCTTCAGTACTTATCAATTCTCTTAGTGATTGCAAGAAGAGTTCAACTTGAGGGTCGAAGATGGTTTTATTTTGATCTTCCAGCAGTTCCCCGAATATTTGTTTTGCTTTTTTGCACTTGTTGACAAAATCTTCAGGAGTAATGAATCCTCGTTCTTTGCCATATGACATATAAAAATTAAAGGCGATGATCTGATGTGTGAAGCTGTCCGTATAACGACCGTGAGAGCCATATTTTTCACCAAGCTCTGTTCTCAGCGCTTCAAAATCCTTTTTATATTCATCGATAAACGCCGAATTCAACTGTTCACAAAGCCACTCTAAGTAATAAGTGATGCTTGTAGGAAGATGACGTTCATCTTTGTACTTCATAAACAGTTTCGACTTTGCTGCGTCATATGTCTGCGTATCCTCTCGATTGAACAAATTATCCATCTTTGCTCTTATAATTCGTTTCTTTGAAGATTCATTCCTATTATGCGTATCAAGGAACTTTTCCCCTGTAATCAAAACCATACCGTCTGAAATATTAAGGCTTGAAAGTTGTCTATCTGTCATGTTACGGATTATGTCCTCAATCTTGTTGATAACACTGTACTCGTTTTGCTTTGTTTTAGATGTCCCGAAATCGTCAATAACAAATACGCAATCCTTGTGTTCTTTAATGCCTGGCATAATCGTCTTGGTTTTATGTGCATCAGGCCGAGCTAAATTCGTTTTTTCGTATATGCTTGTAAAAAAGGTCGAAAAGGTAGTTTTGCCGTAGCCAGTTTGACCGACTATCCATAGTAAGTAGTTTGGAGCTAGTTCATTAGAAGCAAGCAAAGGAGTCGTAATGATTGACGTCAGAAGATAGCTTAATAAAGAGTATGAAAGCTTGTGATCGCATATATCTAGCATGTTCAAACTTTCCAGAAAAGCATCTTTCGGAGTTAGACTCAGATTACGTTTAAACACAAACTCTGTATTAGTTGTGCCAATATTTCTTTCGATGCTACCGATAATTCCTTCGCTGTGTAGAAAGAACCAGTTCTTGTCAAAGTAATGCCACCCTATCGTGTCATACTCTATTTTTTCAGGTATATTTCTTGCGGACAGGTATATATAGTCTTGAATCGAAGAGTAGTTGTGTCTTTCATTAGAATAAACTTTACAGAAGACATCCCAGTTCTTTTTAATCCATTTATGATTCTCTAAATCAGAAATCAGTATCTCCACTCGATCCAGTTTCTGTTCTCTTTTCAATCCCCCTTCAAATACATATTTATACTCCTTGGCGATACCTTGGTTATCAACCCTCTTTATTTTCTCTACAGGTCGGAATATAAAGTTGCACAGCGGTTTCAATTCGCCTTTTTCTAACTTGCAAAGTTCTCCTTCTTCATTCACATGAAAGCCTGTTCCCCTGATCGTTTGCGAGACGCTACTTAACCAATCTTCTGTCGAGGTATCAGTTACATATCCCATAAAATTAATCTCCTTTTAAAAAATCTGATTTTCCGAATCAACTATTTTAAATGTATCACAAAATCAGATTTTTTCAACACAAATTAATAAATAGTTAAATGAAAACCAACGTTAATGAACTACATCTAATTATAATTAACTACATTGAACGACATATAATTGACGGTATTTTGAGCAGCATGAGATATATATTATTGCTATGAATTGGTCACATTCAATCGAAAGGAGTGAACCTATGTTTGAGCAGTATGATGATCTATTGACGGTTGATGATGTGATGGAAGCCTTGAATATTGGGCGATCCAAGGTATACGACTACTTAAAAACAAAACGATTAAATCCTTCAAGATGAAGGGGTACAGAATACCGAAAGCTGCTTTGATAAACTTCGTGCGCTCACAAGCGAATATGAAAGATTGTGATTAGTAATTATAAAAGGAACAAGCTCCGACGATTTTTGTCGGAGCTTGATTTATTTTGAATGAAAGGAGTGTCTCCTATGAATAAAGAACTGCGGATGCTGGTAGAAGACGATGATCTTAGGCAACAGCTTTTAGTTATTGCAGCACGACACATCAAACTTGCCCTCGAACACTCGAATCGACGAACCACGATGGAACGTAAGCAATTCATTATTCGTGAGATAGCGATATTGCGAGCAGATAGGGATGCATTGATCAATGGAGTAATATGCAGCAGGGAAATCAATAAATTCTAATCCCGTTCACTACATCATATTAGACTCAATTCCCCATCTATTAATAGAAAAAAATTTTCATTTAACAACAATGAAAAGGCAGGCGCTCATGCTTCCTGTCTTTTTGTCATGCACATTAATTCAAAGAGAAGGAGTTGTACTTAAAATGAAAGTTCACAAAGATGAGAAAAAAGGAACCTATTGGTTTGTCGCTAGCGCAGGTAAAGATGCGAATGGGAAACGTCAGCAGATTAAAAGAAGGGGTTTCAAAACAGAAAAAGAGGCAATGCGTGAAATGAGGAAGCTATTGCAACAAGTTGACGATAATATCTACATCAAGAACACCAAACTCAAGTATGTTGATTTTCTTAAAGGTGAATGGCTTGATAGCAAAGCTTTAAAATTACGTATCGTCACATTGGGAACATACAAACATAACATCACAAAGCACATTGCACCTTACTTTAAAAAGCATGAGATCGGGAACATTACTACCCAAATGATTGAGAAGTTTTATGCCCATCTCTCCAATACCAGTCGATTATCTGAGCGCTCAATTCAGGATATTCATAAAATAATAAAAAGCTCGTTCAAAACGGCAGTAAAGAGAAAGTACCTTTCCTTTAGTCCAGCGGAGGAGGCTCAGGCTCCAAAAGTTCCCAGCAAAGAAATGATGGTGTGGGACTTAAATGAAACAACACGTTTTCTTAAAGCATCCGAAAAGCATGAACTATATATCGCTTTTGAACTGGCTCTAACGACTGGAATGCGTCAATCCGAAATATTAGGACTAAGATGGAAAGACATTGACTTCGATGAAGGTGTCCTGCATGTTCGTCAAACCTTGAGTCACGATGGCAAAAAAATTTATCAGGATACAAAAACAAAAAGCAGCAAACGAACCATAAGCTTAGTTGATCGGACGTTGGATATTTTAAAAGATCAACGCAAGAAATATAAAAAGCTAAAACTTGCAGCCGGATCAGACTTCCAAGATTATGATCTTGTCATTTGCACCAAACGAGGCACCCCTATTAATCCACGAAATTTACTCCGTTCCTTCTACTCACTTATGAAGAAGGCTGAAGTTCCAAAAATTCGCTTTCATGATTTACGGCATACCGTTGCTACGTTAATGTTAAGTCGCAATATCAATCCTAAGGTAGTCAAGGAAATATTAGGACATTCTGACATTCGTGTAACTCTGGACACGTACAGCCATGTCTTACCTTCCGTTCACAAAGAAACCGCTAAAAAATTCGGCAGTATGCTTTTTGGTTGAGGTATAAAACCTCATTCACCATTTCACCAATCAGCCTGTTCGATCCCTGTTATGAATCGTCAACGATATTTCAATAATTCGCTCCCAACCTACTGACCGCATTTCAGCAGAGCACTCGGAGCGGTACAAATAGAATCGCCCTGCCTTCAACAGAAGACAGGGCGATTGCTTTTCATAAGAAAAAATTGGTCTGGATGAAGCATGTTAGCTTTGAGGCTCAAAATGCTACGTTGGAAATAACCGGCCTGCCGTAAGCAATTATTATGAACTTTGGTCAGTCAACATTGCCTCCTGCTCCAATTTAATACGTTTTTCAATCATGTAGTCGATGCAGGATTGACAATCGTCAAGCTCTTCACGTAACCTCAAGGTGCCAAGTTTCTCAAGATATTTTGGCGTGACTGATGCTGTCAATGAAGAATATTTTATCAACTCCGATTTATTCATACGGTAAGAAATGACATTATTCTTGATTTCCCGCCTCAATCTTGCTAACATTGAAAATCCACCGTAATCGATATCGCTCCAATGATACCAGGTACAAGTGTTTGGTATGTTATTGGCAATGCTTTGTAAAAACTTCCGCTTTGCTGGGCTGAAATGTCCTCCATGAAATACAACCAATTCATGGTCACTTTTTTGCTTATAGATGTAATCAATGTAGTTTGCCCGATTTTCGATAGAGATCACACTTTTTATTTCAGGAGAAACGTTTAGGTGTCCTCTTTGGAAATCAGTTATACTCACAGTCCCCCCGAAAGTTAACGGTGAAAAATCTACGGATTCATTATCAAATATGATTTTGACGTGCCCACAAAACTCCATTTGCTCAGGATATTTCGAAATCCCTACCTGTCTAAGAAGCCCATCTTCAGATTCATCTACGGAATCCAAATATTTTGACAATATGCCAAGCAGCCGAGTTTTTACCGTCTTCTCAAATCTCTTTGAATCACCGAAACATTGTATCGAAAAAACACGTTCAAGTATTTCCACCGTGCCCAATTGTTCCACAAAGCATATTGCATGAATAAGATCTGTACGTTCCTTTTTGTCGGCGGGCAATCTCTTTCCAATAGAGCGTCTGCTAGAAATAGCCTCATAAGCATCAGCTAGGAACTGTTTGGCCCAATCACTTTGGACAATTTCCATGGCAGCCAACAGTTCCAGACACACGTCGTCTATTTCATCACCTTTAGGCTTTCTACAGATCAGGGCATATGCTGAGGATATATTCTCAATATTTAACCACACCTTTGCAATAATGTGGTGTTCTTCTCCTCGCATCCACTGATAGGAAACGAGCTGCTCCTCATTCAAAGACAGTACCGCATTATTAATCATCGTACGTTTTTCAAATTGTTCAATATCATATTGGGGGAAATCTGTCTGCCCACTATCGTATAGATTCAACATGATTCGGCGTGAAGGCTGTTTTCTCTCAGAAAAATAACTGCTGCGTTCGTATTTGTCTAGCAATGCTGCTATCAGTTGGTACCTATACCGTTCACTCATACTCAAGGTCCTCTAGCTTTCTAGGATCAAATTTGCGAACACAAGCTTGTTTGCCTTCACGTAACACTAGTAGATTACTGTCAACGAGAGTGGCAATATCTCCAATTTTATCAGGTGGTGCAGAAATCACCACTTGAAAATTGAATTGACGCAATAGTTCAACGCTACGCACGATACGCTCTCCGTCCATTTTAGAAAAAGCCTCATCAAACAGAATTATGCGAGATGTGTTTGCAATCTTATCCCTACCAACCCGATATAATTGAGTGAACGATGCCAATACAGCTATATAAAATGGCGTCTGCGTTTCACCGCCCGACTTTTTACCTAGCGTTTTCGAAAGACGTTGTGATTCGCCCTCACTGTTCATGACCTCCAAATCGAAAGACAAGTATGTACGGTAATCTGTAAAGGCTTGAACACGTTTTTCATAATCTTCGCGCTCCTGAGTTTTGGATCCAGTTCCTTCATTCGTTATGATGGCGAATAGTTCTGCTATCTCTTCCTTGTATTTTGTATTAAACTGATCGGATAATAGATTGTATCCACCCTCCAGTAGCATTGGATCAACGATCATATCATAATACCGCTTGTATTCAGGCTTGGGGATAATCCGGAATCGATATGTATCCTCACCAAAGGAACTTCCACTTAAAGCATTATTGAGTCCGTCAATTTGTCTTTTGGCATCATTAATGTTGTTTTGCAAGCGACTTAAAAAATCTTCCTGAAACTGCTCAAAGGCTTTGTTCCTTGTGTCCTGGATCAGTGAAAGATACTCTGGAAGCTTATTATCACTAAGCTCGAGCCACGCGTTATCGTAAACTTCGTTATGCAAGGCATTAATATCGTAACCCATAAGATACATATCGTTATATTGTCGGCGCAAGTTTCGCAACTCGTCCCATGTCGCAGTTTTGGCGTTTGTTGAGCGGCTGAGCTCTCGCGGAAAAGCCCTTTCAATATCGATAGCGTTGCCTCTACTAAGCAGCTCACGTTCATACCTCATTACCCCTGTATTTTCCAACCATTCCATTTCGAATTTTTCGGATAACTGCTTTTCCATGGCGTAGAGTTCTTCGGACAATTTCGGTATCGTCTCATCTTTGCATACTCGCAAGCGTTCTTTGATGGTGCTGCAATGGTCTTTATATCCATCAATTTCTTCACGCAATTTATTCAACATTTGATCTAAGCCTCGAATACGCTCCTGTAGGGCTTCAACAACGCTCTTATCAACGGAATTCAAATCGTGTTTCAATTGGGTAATATCCCGCTCAACCCCCGGAATCAACCCGACATTTTTCGCGGCCGATACTATTTGTCCTACATCTGATATGCTTATGGACATTAGGCTGCTACCCAGTTGAAAGGCAGTCTTGATGGAAGAGCAGATGCCTATTTTATCGGTTAGTTCTGCTATCTCTATTCTCACATCTTCCAATCGTTGCCTAATCGCGCCTTGACCTATAGCTGGTTTCGCCCATCTTTCAGGATTCATAGCTCTTACAACGAAATTCTGATAAATCATGCCTTCGTCAGTAATTGATGTTCGATGACGACGCAAGTCACCGACGCGATCACACTTTTTCACACGACCAAGAGTATAATCCAAAAATAGTCGCACATTGACATCATTAGTGTCGAGTTCTTCTGCTAAGCTACCGAGGTCCGCAGTAGGCTTTATTTTCTTAATACTTTCAATATCTACAATTCCAGTACCATAAATACTACGCTTTCGTTTGATTTCGTCATACACATGTAGCGCAGTATCGAAATGTTCGGGAGGGACAATAAGATAAAATTTTTGCGTATGAAGATAACCTTCGATGACATTACGCCAGCGATTATTCCTTATTTCCGCCGCTTCCGCCACGATTACGACTTTGACAGTTGTCCCCGTTTTAGCACGTAAACGACCTGATACCGCTTCTTTGAGATCCAAGACATCCCGTGGAAAGCGATAAACACCACTCTCAAGGGATTGTAGTTCTGTCTGTAATATTTTACGTTCATCAGCAATCTTCTGCTGTTCCTCGGAAAATCGGGAAGCTAGTCCACCGGACTCTATTCGCATTGAATCCGCAGTTTCTGCGATACGGACAAGCCCTTCCTCGCCAACTGACAAAATAGCTTCAGCATCACTATTACCGATTGTGTCAAAATTGACGAAGAATTCTTGACCCTCAGCAACTAAATTATGAATACGAGTAGTCAGTAGAGGGTTTAAAGAAGAAATATCGATATCATCTATCTTCCGGATCATTCCACCCAAATTAATACGCCACGACGTTACGCTTTTTGCAAGCATTCCCGAGGTCCTGTCATATTCCCTCTGTAATTCGTCTTTTCGTAGTTCTTTTTCTTCAATCTGCGCCTGAAGATGTTTCAAGGTTTGAGTCTGTTCATTATTCAGATACTGGGCTTGTAAAATATCACGTTTTTCCTGCATTTCTATTTGCCGTTCATTTTCCACATCCAATTTACCGTTCAGAGCGAATACCTGATCTGTATATTCTATTGCCTTTTTCTTTTCAACTTCTAAGTCCATCGTTTTGATATCAGCCCGAGCACGGTCCACTAAATAAGAATAGAGCATTTCATTTTGTTGGTGAGTTACAAAATTCTGATGAGAAGTAACGATCTGATCAAGCAATGCAATACGATCCTTAAGTACATCAGCTTCTTGTTCCAATCTTTTATAGCTTCTAATATTCTCTTGCATTCGGCTGACATCAACTGTTTGTTGCGTATCGCACACGAATTCTGAAATAAACTGCTGGATGTCCACATCCGGATTAAACGAAACAGCTTTTTTCAATAATTGCCCGAAACGATCACGCAATCCCCCGAGCTTTCCATACAGATCATTCCTGAAGTCCCGGTTTACATCAGTGGTATAGCTATGTCCTGTATAACTTTCCTTGATATAAGCCCTCAGTGCTGTAATATCCATCGGTTTGCGGTTAACGACGAGAGCATTGGGCGGTATGGATCCATCAAATCGGAAGAACAGTTTTTGCATGTCGTTTTCCGAGTAGGTGTCAAAGCAACACCCGGCAGTAAAATATTTCTTCTTTTCCTCATCATAAAACTCTATGGCAATGTAACTTGTAAACCGACCGTCTCGCAGGTATTTGAAACCAGCATTCTCATCGTCCCCCAATTCTCCACGCAAATACCCGCTCAAGGTTCGATTACCGCGTCCGCTAGCAGCTTTGTTGAAGAAACTGCCACTCGTATCGGCCAATAGCAATAACTGAAGCGCATCCATGATTGTCGATTTTCCAGAGGCATTTTTTCCGGTCAGAAAATTCACTTTATCGAACTCAATCATTTCATGGACAAAATAGTGCCAATGAATCAGCAGTAGTTTAGTCATCCGTTTCATTCCGCATCCTCCAGTCCCGGCTCCGTCTTGTCGACATCATCTTTGCGAAGTTCCTCTAATTCTGCCATCATATCATTAATTCCCTGATTAGAGACAATAGACAAAATGGAAGGAAGAATGAGAATTTGGTTTCCTTCACTGTTCCATGCTGAAGTATCCATTTTTTGTATAATGTTATGATGAGCTAGTGTTCTCTGAGCATCCATCCGTTCTTTTTGAGTTGTTTTCCCTTTTTCCAGAAGCCCAAGCATCTGCATCTTCTCTACAATTGCCTGAGTATCCGTTTTCACAGTGTGAAAGCTGCTCGCTTGTTCTCGTTCTTCCTCATAAATGAGACGACATGTATATAGAAAGAGTGTGGTGAATCGATCGATTCTAAAGCGATTATGGTCGTAAATGTTGATTAAGGACATAATGCCGTAATGATCATCTTTCTCAAGACGCCAACCCGTAACAGCAAAGTAATCCCGTAAGACTCCAAAAAAAACGTGACGCATTCTGGTAATCGTAGCTAGGCAATGTCATTTGCTGCGATGGCTGATATTCATATCGCACCATATAAGTGTGGGATAGCAGATAATTCGCAAGTCGTCTAAACTCGCCCTTCTCGTAACTAGTAAGTGCTTCATATTTCTCACTCCACAATATGCTTTGCCACCTTTCTGCTGATTGTCAGATTCGGAATGGTGTATCCATTTTTCTCATGGCGGCCTTCCTTCATTTGAACCTTATATGCCATACCACGTTCATTAGCACGGACAATAGCTAAAATCAGTAAAATAAAATCGGTATCATTGTCCACTGCAATCGTCTCACTGCTGACCTCGCTGTTACCCGAAGCAAATAGGCTATCTACATAGGCTCGTATTCTTGCTACAGGATACCCCTTTTTAATTTGTTGCAACATGCCAGCCATTGCCGAATCGGAGAAAGTTTGATTATCCGTTATTTCTAGAGGGTTTAAATTAACTCTCCGACTGCGTACATTTTTATGATAGAGAGATTTCCCATCTAGAAATTCTTGTCGATTAACTCGAACATTTCTTTCAAGCATCTCTCCAATTTTACTTCTTGCTGTATTCGTGGACTGTGCATACCCCTTCAACAATTCAACTAATTTACCCTTGATACTTTGGTCGGCAGTCATCAAATACTGGATTTTGTCTATGGAGCTTTTGGTATAGGTACTGTGCTTTCTATCGATTTCGTTTACAATACCACCTACAGATTGATATACATCCAAAACATAATCAATCAACGTTATAATTTCATTACTAGCTTCTTCGTGACTTTCATATTTTCGTATAGTCATAGCTCTTGAACGCATGTTATCCATAAGTTCCACATCCGCAAGTACATCTGACAAAATTCCTTGAATTGGAGCCATATAGCGATGAATAGAATCCATCGTTTTGATAGGATGATAGATACGATCGGACATCCGTTTATACTCTTCGAAATGATTTTTCAAGAGTATGTTCACATCGCTCTGCTCTTGGATCCGCCGCAAATAACTTCGAATACCATGATAGAGACTTTTCAATTCGTATGTAAGCCGCTCTGTATTTGCCTTCGCCGATAAAACCGCCTCGTACATTTGCCCGCGGTGTTCTTCTTTTGCTTGTTTAAGACTGGAGTAAGTTGCAAAAACGAGAGAGTTATACTCGTGTAACGTGTGGTCGTTCAGTTCACTTAAGAGTTTCATTACTTGAATGGCATAATCCCGCGGCGTAATTATCTCGATGAATGATCCATCCAGAAACTCTTTATCAACCCAACCCGTTTTTACCAACCGATTCAAGATCAAACGCGCCTTAACATTTGGTGTTAAACTGCCCTCGGTGGCATCGTCATCTGCTTCAGGTGTAAACTCCTTATCTTCAATCTGTGCAATTAAAGAAGTTAAATAGTCATCCACGCGTATATTGAGTTCATATTTAAACATCTGATGTAAAAGCATGATCGCATCAAGATAAATTTCTTTGTTTCCAGATGAAAGCACGGAAAAAAAGCTTCCGGGAATAGTAGCAAATAGACTCATTTTTACACCTGCCTTCTTATACATGGATCAGCATGAATTAATTTCTTTTATGCCATAACCATTTTTTATAGTTTCAGAAATTTCATCCAACGAGAAGGATGAGTATATAAATTAAAGTTTTCGACAAAAATTGAGGAAAATCCTTCCTAATGACAAGAATTTCTATAAGATACCTATCCCATTGTAACTAGCCATTTAGGCATAGTGCACGCTTTCATGCTATTTATAATGTTGAATCTCACTTCAATTAGCTGACCGCCTTCCATCCAAGTGTTGATATTAATCATAAAAGTCGCCCTGCCCTTATGAAAAGGACAAGGCGATTTCATTTTTTATCGAGGAATACGATACTCTGTGATTCTCACAAGAAATTCGAAAATCCTGTTTTTACACCAAAAAAATCGTTAGTGTGACCAAACGTGTGACCACGACCCAAAAACAACTCAGTTTCGGGCATAGAAAAAACCGCCAAACACCCGGAATCCCTTGTGTTTAGCGGCTTTCTTTTGTATGGAGCCTAGGGGGATCGAACCCCTGACCTCATCGCTGCCAGCGATGCGCTCTCCCAGCTGAGCTAAGGCCCCATGATTGTGACGACAAGTAAGATCGTACCACAGGGGGAGCAGAGCTGTCAATCCTTCTTATTGATTCCGAGCGGATGCTTGGAGAGCAGGTTGTTCAGTTCCTTCATGAACATGTCGATATCCTTGAATTGGCGGTATACGGATGCGAATCGAACGTATGCCACTTCGTCGATGGGATAGAGCTGTTCCATAACGATCTCGCCGATCTCGCGGCTCTCAACCTCAGCGTTGGCTGTTGTGCGGATCTCCTTCTCCACCTCAGAGACAATCACCTCAAGAAGCTCTACAGATACAGGACGCTTCTCGCATGCCCGAATAAGACCGCGCAGCATCTTGTCACGGCTGAATTCCTCGCGGCTGCCATCCTTCTTAATGACGATAAGCGGGGTCTCCTCCACCATCTCAAAGGTTGTGAACCGGCGTGTGCATTTCTCGCACTCGCGTCTGCGGCGTATCGATTTGTTCTCATTGGCTGGCCTGGAATCGAGAACTTTCGTCCCCGCGAAGTCGCAATATGGACATTTCATGTGCTTGTATCCTCCATTTACTTTTTACCAAACGTTCCCTGTCATGAAACTGCTGCTTTCGCACATAATACATTTACCAACCGCAAGGAGGTGAAACACATGAGCTCAAATCGCAGCAGCAATCAACTTGTTGTGCCACAAGCTACAGCAGCGCTCGACCAAATGAAATATGAGGTCGCGCAAGAGCTGGGCATCGCCATCCCTCAAGATGGTTACTACGGCAACATGGCAACGCGTGACGCTGGCTCCCTCGGGGGTTACATCACTCGTAAGCTGGTACAAATCGGTGAACAATCCCTTGCTGGACAGTTCAAATAATGACGAGGCTTTATAATGGAAGCTTTGGTCAATCGCCCTCACAGGCGGCTGGCCAAGGCTTCCTTATTATTTGCTTTTACAAAATTATTCGCTTATACAAATATTCAAAATTCCGTGTAGAGCTTCTTGTACTTATTATAGTAATAAATAACCCGTTGTACATAGTGCCGCGTCTCTCCGTAAGGAATCTGCTTCACCGTCTCAAGCTTCCCATCCCAGGTCCCTTCGCTGATCCACCGCTTCACAGTACCCGGTCCCGCATTATAGGCCGCCAGCGCCGCATACAGCTTGCCGTCAAACTGCTTATGTAAGGAATGCAGATACCAGGAACCAAGCTCAATGCTAATATCTGCCCTGGCTGACAGCATCTCGGGCGGAACAGGTGTAAAGCCGCCCTTCTTCATGATCCATTCCGCCGTATCCGGCATGAGCTGCATAATGCCGACTGCCCCCTTGCCCGACACGGCATCCGGTGAATAATTCGTCTCGACCCGAATGACCGCTGCAATGAGCAGGGGGTCGAGGTCGTAATTTTTCGCGCTTATCCGGATATCATTCTCATAATGTATGGGATACATCCAGCGGCCCATCCAATCGGATTTCAGGAACAGCATGGTCAGAAGCAGTGCAACAAGGAAGAGCAGCACCAATATGAACAGCGCTCTCCTCCTGCGTGCTGTGCGTCTCATGACAAACCTTGCTTACGCCAAAATTCATCAACCTGACGCTCCGTATCCTCAAGGGATCCGCTGTTGTCAATCACAATGTCCGCCAGCTGCCGCTTCTCTTCAATGTCCATCTGCAAGGCAATCCGTTTCCCTGCCTCCTCAGACGTCAAAGAGTTTCTGGCCATAAGCCGTTCCATTTGAACCGCCTGCGGCACGTATACAACCATGACCGCGTCATACAGCCCGGCTTGTCCAGTCTCATACAGCAGCGGGATATCCGCCACAATAAGCCCCTTCGGGTTCTCTGCCTCACAGCCCCGGATCTTGTCCCACATGCGAGTCCGAATGGCCGGATGCAGAATGGATTCCAGTATATCCAGCTGCTCACGGTTGCCGAATACGAGGGATCCCAGCTTTTTCCTGTCAAGTGTGCCATCCTCATTCAGCACCTGCGCTCCAAAAGCAGCAGCAATATCGTTCAGCGCCGGCTCGCCGGGAAGGACAACCTCCCTGGCGACAGCGTCCGCATCAATGAGCTTGGCTCCCCGCTGAACGAGCATGGCGGACACGGTGCTTTTACCGCAAGCAATGCCGCCCGTTAAACCAAGTTTCATGCTTTCACCTCTTAACTAACCTGGCCTTCATTAATAACTAACCTATAACAGCTTCATCAAACCCATAACGATCAGCATCACGCCCGGCAGTACCGATAATGCCCGAATGCCGCGCATCGAGGCAAGCCGGAATCCGAGCTGCAGCCCGCCAAGCAGGAACAATCCGCAGGCAGTCGAGATAACAGCCGATGTAAGCAGCGGCGAGAACCCGATCATAGCCGCTCCCAGCCCCGCGCCAAAGCTGTCCAGTGACAGCGCGAAGCCAAGCAGCACAGCCTCGGATGCGCTTATTATGCCTGATCGGTCTACATCTGCAATTTGCGGTGTTCTCAGAATCTGAATAACAAGTCCAAGCCGTTTGAGCTCCACAATCAGAATCGTCGTCGCCGTTCTCCGCATGCCAAGGCCAGTATCTGGCGCGGACGGCTGTCCGTCATTGTCCTCAGCATGGTCCTCGGTACGGTCAAAGCGCCTCTTCCACAGCTGATACAGCGCCCAGCAGCCGATCAGAATAAGCAGGCAGGCGCCGATCCATTTCGACACTACCGGGGACATGTAATCGGTCAGTACGGCACCAAGCTGCATCGATAACCATACGACCAAGCCGGAGCAAAGCACGATAATGATGACCGACAGGAGCGGAATCCGGATACGACGCAAGCCATAGGTGACGCCAACTCCAAGACCGTCCAGACTGACGGCAAAAGCAAGCAGCAGCAATGATGCAACTTGTGTGAGCAACCCTGTGTCCCTCCCATGACGGCGAACTCCGAATGGCCCCTCATAGAACCCCTGCAAGACAGCAGGAATGATTCTATGGAATGGCAAGCGGTGCATTCGCCCATGAATGGTACATCATATGCGGGCAACTCCTGATCGTGCATCCTGTTTGCTTACTGCTTGTTCACACGCGGCTTCTGCAGCGGCTGGCAGCTCGTACAAATATGTGTGCCACGGCCGCCGACAACCAGCTTCTCAATAGACTGGCCGCAGCGGCTGCACGGCTCGTTCTTCCGTCCGTATACGAGCAGCTCATGCTGGAACATGCCCATCTCGCCCTGTCCGTTCACATAGGACTTAATGGAAGATCCGCCTGCTTCAACCGCCCGTGCAAGCGTAGCGCGGACAGCTTCATACAACCGCGCCCATTCCGGGCGCTTCAGCGAATCCGCTGTACGCTCCGGATGAATGCCAGCCGTGAACAAGGCCTCATCTACATAGATATTGCCGAGTCCCACAACATATTCCTGATTCAGCAGCAGCGGCTTAATCTTCGTTGTTCGGCGAGCAAGCTTATCCTTGAACAATTCCAATGTGAACGTGTCGTCAAGCGGTTCAATGCCGAGCTTGTTCAGCGGGGGCAGCACCAGCTCCTCCTCCGGCGTGAACAGATGCATCGTGCCGAATTGCCGCACATCCTTATATCGCAATTCCATCCCATCATCGAAATGAAAAATAACATGCGTATGAGATTCTACTGGCTCCTCGCGCTTATAGACACCATAGCGCCCTTCCATCCGCAGATGGGATACGAGAACCAGATCCTCCATCATAATGCGCAGAAACTTTCCCCGCCGCTCAACCGTTCGAATCGTGCGGCCTTCAAGCGCTGCGGAGAACTGCTCCGGCTCGCTTGGCCGCTGAATGATCCGCGGCAGGCTCACCGTTACCCGTTCGATGCGCTTGCCGACAACAAGTCCGTTAAGCGTCCGCCGAACGGTCTCAACCTCCGGTAATTCCGGCATTTCCTCTCACCTCCGCCACAGCCGGCAGGGCAGCCGCAGCTCTCACGCTTCGCCCCTCCAGCTGTACTTTACCCCATCCCCATTATAACCGATTCACTGGCGGGATGCCCTACTTGGATTCATACCAATTCACACCGTAACTGACATCCGCCTTGAGCGGCACATCCAGCTTCAGCGCACGCTCCATCACTTCCGGCACAAGCTTCTTCATCGTCTCAAGCTCATCCTCCGGCACCTCAAACACGAGCTCATCATGCACTTGAAGCAGCATCCGGCTGCGCAGCCCCTTCTCGCGAAGCTCCTCGTCCATTCTGACCATAGCCAGCTTAATAATATCCGCAGCCGTACCTTGAATCGGCGTATTCATCGCCGTACGCTCTGCGAATGAGCGCAGATTGAAGTTCGAGGCCTTAATCTCCGGCAGGTACCGGCGGCGCTCCAGCAATGTCGTAACATAGCCGTCTCGGCGGGCCTGCATGACGATATTGTCCATATACCCGCGCACACCCTGGAACACTTCAAAATATTGCTCGATAAACTTCGACGCTTCCTTGCGCGTAATATTCAAGTTGTTCGACAGGCCGAAGTCGCTGATTCCGTAGACGATCCCGAAATTAACCGCCTTCGCCGAACGGCGCATATTGGCATCAACTTCCTCTGCGCTGACGCCAAAGACGTCCATCGCTGTCTTCGTATGAATGTCCATATCCTGTATGAACGCTTCTTTCAGCTTCTCATCACCGGAAATATGGGCCAGCACGCGAAGCTCGATCTGCGAGTAGTCAGCAGCAAGAATGAACCATCCGGGCTCTGATGGGACAAAAGCTTTCCGAATCCGCCGTCCTTCCTCCAGCCGGATCGGAATGTTCTGCAAGTTCGGGAATTGGCTCGACAACCGGCCGGTAGCGGCAATTGTCTGCCTGTAATACGTGTGTACCTTGCCAGTATCGCGGCGAATCTCCTTGAGCAGTCCCTCCACATAGGTCGATTGCAGCTTGGACAGCTGCCTGTAGTGGAGGATCAGCCTTACAATCTCATGATACGGCTCCAGCTTCTCAAGCACTTCGGCGTCCGTGGAATAGCCTGTCTTCGTCTTCTTCATCGCAGGCAGGCCGAGCTTCTCGAACAGCACCTCGCCAAGCTGCTTGGGCGAGTTAATATTGAACTCCATGCCGGCATGGGAGTAGATATCGCTCATATACCGGTCAATATTCAGGCTCAGCTCCTTGCCGAGCTCCTCCAGCGTCTCGGGATTGACCTTGATCCCCTGCTTCTCCATCCCGGCAAGCACGATGGCAAGCGGCTGCTCCAGCTCATGATAGAGCTTGCTCATCCCGCTCTCCTCAAGATCCCGCTCCTGCAGCGGCACGAGGCGGGCGATACTGTCCGCCTTCGCGGCCAGATGACGCGCAAGCACATCGTCCGAAGGCACCTGGAACTTGGCTCCCTTGCCATAGACAGCCTCATCCGACGGCACGGAAGGCAGATGATAGCGCTGCGCAAGCATAGCCAGCGTCTGATTCGACTCGGTCGGATCAAGCAAATAAGCGATCAGCAGCGCGTCAAAAACAGTGCCGCGCAGCTCGATGCCAAGCCGCGCAAGCGTCAGCTCGGCCTTGTGCAGATCATAGCCGCGCTTAGGCGCCGCGGCATCCTCCAGCCAGCTGCGAATCCGTTCGCTGGCTGGCTCCAATAGCGAGTCGGCGGTCACAACGATGACCCGCTCTCCCGCCGACACCGCAAGACCGAGCAGCTTCGCCTGATGCGGATTCTCGCCAGCCGCTTCAATATAGACGCTGTCCGCTTTCGCAAGCGCGTCCGCCAGATCAGCTGCCGACAGATCGGCGGCAGCGACAATCTCATAGGAAGCCTCGACGGCTCCTGAACCGTCACCGCCAGACCCATCCCCGCCCGCTTCCGGCAGCTCCAGCCGCTCGATAAGCGATTTGAACTCCAGCTTGCGGAACATGTCTGCCAGCTGTGCTTTGTCATAGCCGCTGTAGACCAGCTCCTCCGCCTTATTCTCAAGCGGAACCTCGCGGAAGATCGTAGCCAGCTTCTTGCTCATTCGCGCATCTTCCTGATGCGCCTCCACCTTTTCTTTCATTTTGCCCTTGAGGTCCCCGATATGGTTCAGCACTTCCTCAACAGAGCCATACTCGTGCAGCATTTTCAGCGCCGTCTTCTCTCCAACGCCCGGAATGCCCGGAATATTATCGGAAGCGTCGCCCATCAGGCCTTTCAGGTCAATAATTTGCAGCGGTGTCAGACCATATTTCTCTTGAATACCATTCGGATCGTACAGCTCCACATCGCTGACCCCTTTGCGGGTCAGTGCAATCGTTACATGGTCGGATGCCAGCTGAAGCATATCCTTATCGCCGGTCACGACGAGAGTGCTCACCTGCTGCTGATCCGCCAGCTTGGTTAAAGTGCCTATAATATCATCGGCTTCATAGCCGGACAGCTCGAATTGCGCAATGCCGAATGAACTCAGCAGCTCCTTAATGACAGGGAATTGCTCGGATAACTCCGACGGCGTCTTGGCGCGTCCGCCCTTATATTCGCTGTAGCCTTCATGGCGGAAAGTGACCTTGCCCGCATCGAATGCTACAAGCATATGGGTCGGTTTCTCTTCTTCAATAAGCTTCAGCAGCATGGTTGTGAAGCCGTAAGCGGCATTCGTATACAGCCCGGCTGAATTCGTCAGCGGCGGCATCGCATAGAACGCCCGATTCGCGATACTGTTCCCATCAATCAAAATCCATTTGTCCATTTGAGGCACTCCTCACCTTGTTCATCCTACCGACTATCATAGCATAAAGAAGACAAGCTTTCCCATACCGTCCGAAGCGGAGGCGGGAAAGCTTGTTCTTGTATAACTATCCAACAGCAAACGCAGGCCTGCCCAGCAAATAGCCTTGTGCATAATGAACACCCATCGCTTTCATATGCGCCAGCTCCGCTTCCGTCTCGATGCCTTCGGCAACAAGAGAGACGCCCATTTTGGCAGCCAGATCGATAAAAGTATGGACAATATGCTCCTTCATAGGATCGCGATGAATTCCCCTAATGAGCGAGCGGTCAATCTTGATATAGTCCGGCTCCAGCTCCACGATGGATTGCAGGGAAGAATATCCCGCTCCGGCATCATCGATAGCGATCTGATAACCTTGGCTGCGGTAATGGCCCAGCGTCTTCTTGGCCGCGCCAAAATCTTCAATAGAGCTGCGCTCCGTAATCTCGAATACGACATTCGTCGGCGACAATCCGTACTGCTCCAGCAGAATCAGCGTCTGACCGGGACTAAAGGAGGGATCATTCATAATTTGCGCTGTAATATTGATGAAAAGCTTCTGCTGGCTGGAGAGGCCGGCACTTCCTTCAATAGCCCGTTCACGCGCAAGCCGGTCAAGCGCATAGACCATACCCTCATCACTGGCAAAAGAAAACAGCTGCTCCGGCCCCTTGAACCAGCGGTTCTCAGGACAGCGAGACAGTGCTTCATAACCATAAACCGTACCATTCCGCAGCGAAATAATCGGTTGGTATACAGGTGTAATGAGCCTGTCGCTAATCATTTCTTCCAATGATCTGCGCTTCAAGCTCCGCTGTGCCGCGTAGGCGGACTGGCCATGAACGATAGCGCGTTTCATCCCCTCGTACCACAGATCCTCCTCCTGCGCAGTCCCGTGCTCCTCCACAACGGAAACACCGGCATGCAACTGCAGATCCGATAACTCGCCGCCTAGCGCAGATATAATGAAACGCTGTTCCCATTCCTGCTGAAACCGGCTGCCAAGCTCAAGCAGCTGCTCCTCCATACAATTGTCCCCGGCGCCTGCAATCGGCAGACTGACATACAAATCATCTCGCATCCACATGCTCGAGGCCCCATACAAAGAGCCCTGCCGCTCCTCAGCTATAGCTTGCTCAGCAAAGCTTCTCCAGCTGCATTGAATCGCGCTGCGCACCTCAATTCTATCCATGGCCTTCCCATGCCATGCCAAATAGATAATGCCTCTCGGTCCGCCCTGCTCGGAGCGCAAGATGCTGCCTGCTGCACTAAACCTGCTATTTCCTCTCAAGTTATACTCGACCCTCTCCCAGATGCTTTTCAAAAACCTCGCCCATTACATGCACGCTGCCGTTCAGTTGCTTGGCCTGTTTCTTAAGCCTCGCGGCCGCTTGAGAGATGTGCTCAGTCGTGATATCCTCGCTGCCGTCACAGTACACTAAAGATAACGAGACGCTGACCCCGTTCTGTTCGATGCGATTGCCGCTCCGATCCACAACATGGGCAACGTCCTCCCCGTTATAAAAGGATTTAATCCCACCATCGAATCTCCAAATCATATTACGGCACAGCTTATCCGCATCTTCAGCACTGCTGCCCGTCAGAATAATAAAGTCATCCCCGCCGATATGTCCGATAAAATCCCCCCTGCCCCCGAGGATCCCCGTCACATCCTGCAGAACAGCAGCAGTATAGCGGATTAGCGCATCCCCTTGGGCAAAGCCAAAGCAATCATTGTACCATTTAAAATAATCCAGATCCGCATAAATAACAGCGAAAGGCTGGCGGGATTCAATCCGCTGCTTCATCTCCCGTTGAATGGCAGCATTGCCTGGCAGGCCTGTTAGCGGATTAGCCGTCCGCGCCTCTTCAGTGCGGAGGTTCGTAATGCATTCCAGAATGGAGCGGATCGAAGCGGCGCCCAGCAGCTTGCCGTTCCGGGTAATCGTTACAACATCGTACAGCCGGGAAATATCGCGAGCCATCGCAAGCTGCGCGACCTGCTCCACCGGAATCGAAGCATCTACAACGAGCGAGTCATCATCCATAATTTTCTCGACCGAGCGGTTCCAGTACAGAGGCAGGCCGAATTGTCCGGCTAGCATCTGATGCATTTTCTCCTTCATCACGAGTCCGACTGGCCTTCCTTGATTCACGATCACAGCGCCTTGAACATGCGTATTAGATTCGAACAGCTTAGCCAGACTAGACACCTGCGCATGGAGATCGAAAGTAGGAATCGCCTTCGCCAGTATTCCTATTCCAACAGAACTGCTCCATTCGCTCCTCGCTCCGGCCTGTCCACTTCCGAAGGGCAGTTCAGTCTCGTCCTCCTTCATGCGCAAGCGCAGCATCGATAACGTAGCATCTCTAAGCGCATGATAAATCATCGTCTCCGCCGAGCGGCCCAGACCGGAAGGGGAGGCTGAAGCAGTGCCAATTGTAAAAGGCGGCTTTGCCCTCTCATCGACAGAGGATTCAGCAGCAGCGGCTTGAAGCCCTTTCTTCAGACTTGTAATAGCCGAGTCCAGAATCAGCTTCATCTGACGATCGGATTTCATCCGATTCAGAAAAAAGAAATAGTCATTCTCCATCCGATAGCGCCAGAACAAGCGTGTTTGCTGAGACTCCCATAGCTGCACAGCTTCCAGGGAAGCTGC
Source organism: Paenibacillus oenotherae (assembly GCF_019443105.1). Lineage (GTDB taxonomy): Bacteria > Bacillota > Bacilli > Paenibacillales > Paenibacillaceae > Paenibacillus_Z > Paenibacillus_Z oenotherae. The sequence continues at coordinate 44,733 of NZ_JAHZIJ010000015.1, read as the reverse complement.
ATTTACATGGCGCAATTGAAGCACGATAATACCGATTCCCCCATGCCGCCATCGTTCAGTTATCTGGTGAATCATCGCGCGATCTAACAATCCATAACCGATATCTTCCACCGCTATCCCTCTCGAAGAATCGTATTGTCTACAGGTAGGTAGTAGGACAATTGTACCAATCGAATGTGAAGCGAGCGTTCCGAGAAAGTTAAATGTTTGTAAAATACATGCATCGGGCAACCACCAGCACACCCTGGATTCTCCTTCTCATAAACCGATTATTTACATTATCAGGTAGTTGTTATCCTTTCTAATCCTCCCCAATAATCCCTTTTGCCCATTATCCCATTCGCTCAGATGACTCAACTCGCTCAACTGTCTTAACTTCAACTCGCTCTGGTATCTGTTCCGTTCCGATGATGCTCAACTGAGCGAATGGGATAATGGCCATAGGGCTCACAATCACATACACCCTCCATCTGAGCGAACGGGATAGTGGCCATAGGGCTCACAATCACACACACCCTCCTTCTGAGTGAATGGGATAGTGACCATAGGGCTCACAATCACACACACCCTCCTTCTGAGCGAACGGGATAGTGACCATAGGGCTCACAATCACACACCCTCCTTCTGAGCGAACGGGATAGTGGCCATAGGGCTCACAATCACACACACCCTCCATCTGAGCGAACGGGATAGTGGCCATAGGGCCCGCCTGCCACAGTATGATCGTTAATCCTATTTTTTCGCATCAAAAAAGACCCGCTTAAATAGATAGCAGGCCTTCATAATAATTCCAAATAGAAACATGTAAATACTAGACGTTTAAATCAGGCCGTTTGCCGGTTACGAGATAGACAACGCTCTCTCCGATGTTCGTGGCATGATCGGCTATACGCTCAATATAGCGGCCTACAAAGCTGAGCAGCACCGCCTGGGAGATCGTCCGTGGATTCTCCATCATCAACGAGAACAGCTCACGAATAATTTGGCTGTAAAGAGCGTCAACCTGATCGTCGTCCTTCGCCATTTTGTAAGAGAGATCGACATTCTCCTGTACGAAGGACTGAATGGATTCGACTGTCATCAACTGAGCGATTTCCGCCATTCGCGGCAAATCTATCAGCGGCTTGATCAGCGATTGCCCTTCCAGACGAAGCACCACTTTGGCAATATCGACAGACAGATCGCCCATTCTTTCGAGATCGCTCGATATTTTGAACGCTGCCAATATCCGACGAAGATCCTTAGCTACCGGCTGCTGGGTCGCGATAAGCTTGGAGCCCAATTCCGTGATTTTTTCCTCCATCTGATTAAGCTGCGGGTCTTCTTTGATGATGCGCTTTGCTTCTTCTATATTAATGTCCTTCAGCGCGCTCATCGCATCTGCCAGCGCTTTCTCAACATGTCCGCCCATTTCCACAAGCAGATTATGCAGCTCTGACAGCCCGAGATCAAACTCTTTGCGAGTCACCATTATTGTTTTCGCCCTCCATCTATTAAGTTAGCCGAAGCGTCCGCTTATATAATCCTCGGTCCGTTGATCGGACGGATTGGAGAACAGCTTCTCTGTATCAGCATATTCCACAACTTCTCCATTCAAGAAGAACACGGTCTGGTTCGACACCCGTGCTGCCTGATGCATGTTGTGCGTTACCATAACGATCGTATAACGATCCTTCAGCTCCTGTGCGAGCTCTTCAATCTTCAAGGTCGAGATGGGATCGAGCGCTGACGTCGCTTCGTCCATCAACAGGATGTCGGGGTTTACTGCAAGTGCGCGCGCAATACAAAGACGCTGCTGCTGCCCTCCGGACAGACTGAATGCCGAGCGCTTCAGATGGTCTTTGACCTCATCCCACAATACGGACGCCCTCAAGCTGTTCTCTACAATCTCATCCAGCTGCTGGCGGTTGCGGATACCGTGAAGCCGCGGCCCGTAGGCAATGTTGTCGTAAATGGACTTGGGGAATGGATTCGGCTGCTGGAACACCATGCCTACCTTCTTGCGCAGTGTCTCGACATCCACTTCATTGGAATAGATATCGGTGCCGCCAATCGCAATCGTGCCTTCAATCCTCGTTCCCGGAATCATGTCGTTCATACGATTCAATGTTCTCAGCAGCGTCGATTTGCCGCAGCCGGAAGGCCCGATGAAAGCAGTGATTGCCTTCTCCGGGATTTTGAGTGATACGTTCTTGAGCGCGTGGAAAGCGGTATAAAATAAATTCAGCTTATTGATTTCTATTAACGTTTGCATCGTTTATCCTCCGTTATATGCGTATGATCAAACGTTCTTCTGATATTTGTTGCGCAGCAGAATAGCTGCGAAGTTCATAAGCAGCAGCATGATGAGCAATACTATAATGCCTGCGGCAGCTAATTCATGGAATGCCTCATTCGGCCTTGAGATCCAATTGTAAATCTGGATCGGCATAACGGTGAAGGAGTCCATGATGCTCTCCGGCAAGAAGGCTACGTAAGTAAGTCCGCCGATCATGACAAGCGGCGCCGTCTCGCCAATCGCGCGCGATAATGCCAGGATAACACCTGTCATGACACCCGGCAGAGCCGAGGGCATAACGGAGCGGGATACGGTCTGCCACTTGGTCGCGCCAAGAGCAAAGGAGGCATCGCGTCTTGCCTTGGGCACCGCACGGATCGCTTCCTGTGCAGCTACAATAATGATCGGCAGGACGAGCAATGTCATGGTGAGTGCTCCGGAGAGCAGGCTGCGCTCCAATGCAAGACCGCGCACGAACAAGGTCAAGCCCAGAATGCCGTATACAATGGACGGTACACCCGCCAGTGTACTGATGTTGAGCTGGATCAGACGGGTAAGACGGTTCTTCTTCGCATATTCCTCAAGGAATATAGCCGCTCCAACGCCTAGTATGAACGATAGCGGAGCCATAATCAGCAGCATGTACAGTGAGCCTACAATGGCTGATTTCATCCCGGCCTGACTCGCTCTTCGCGACGGGTAATTCGTGAATAGATCCGGCGCAAACCGCATAAATCCGTCCAGCACAATATCGATTATAAGCGCCATAAGAGCGACAACCCCGATGGCTGTACTGACAACGAATAAGATATGAAGGATGAAATCAATCCGTCTGCGCTGCGCAATCTGCTTGCGTCCTGTATCTTCTTCTAATAGAGACATCTTAGTACTCCTCCCGGAAACGTCTGGCCACATATTGCGCAAGAATATTAAGCAGGAAAGTAATGATGAACAATGTCATTCCTACTGCGAATATTGTGCCATACTCGATCGACCCATGCGGTGTATCGCCCATGCTGACTTGTACAATGTAGGCGGTCATCGTCTGAATGCTCTCCAGCGGATCCGCTGTGAGTTTAGGCGTAGCACCAGCCGCGACTGTCACGATCATCGTCTCGCCTATTGCCCGCGAGAACGCAAGTACAGCCGATGCCACAATACCGGATAGAGCAGCTGGAACGACGATCTTCAGCGCTACCTCGAACCGCGTCGCACCCAGCGCATACGCGCCGTCGCGCAGACTGCGCGGCACCGCTGACATCGCGTCCTCACTCAATGAACACACCATAGGAATGATCATAATCCCGACCACAATACCGGCGCTTAGTGCATTAAAGACACCCGTATCGGGAAAAATACCGCGAATAAGCGGAGTAATAAGCGACAATGCGAAGTATCCATACACGATTGTCGGAACGCCAGCCAATACTTCAAGAATTGGCTTGATGATCTTCCGCACACGCTTATGCGCGTACTCACTGAGATAGATGGCACTTGCAAGTCCGAGCGGTATCGCTACAATACAGGCAATGATTGTAATCATAAATGTTCCGCTCAGCAGCGGCAGCACTCCGAATGATTTGGGATCAATAAGCGGAGACCACTTCGTACCGAACAAATAGTCCATAATCGATACCTTCTGAAAGAATTGAAACGTCTCTGTAATAAGTGTAAAGACGATCCCAATCGTAGTCAGAATCGATAGTGCAGCACACAGGAACAGCAGGATCGGAACAATCTTGTCCAGCAGATGGCTCTTCTCGTTCCTGAAATCGAGCTTTATTGGAGACTTGCCCGATGCTTTCATTGGTTGTGTGACTTCGCTTCGCATGAGAACAACCTCACTTTGCTTTACAATTCGTTAACATAGCTTGCGTGAAAAATGTGATGTCCAGTCAGACACCACATTTGTCATGCAAGCTGTTTGCACCCAAGGCTTAGCCTTGAATCTTGGCAGCTTCTTCCGTATATTTCTCATCCGGCATTGGCACATAACCAACTTCCTTAGCCATATCGCCGATGTTCTCAATATAGTATTTCACGAATGCATTCACTTCCGGACGCTCCAGCTCTTTGTTGCTGACATAGATGAAGAGCGGGCGGGACAATGGAGCATAGGAACCGTCTTTGATGGAATCAAGCGTCGGCTCAACCGCGCCGCTGCCGCCGTCAACCGGTACAACCTTCAATTTATCTGTATTCTCTTCGTAATAAGCGAATCCGAAGTATCCGATACCGAATTTGTTGCCGGCTACACCTTGAACCAATGTGTTGTCATCTTCGCTGAAGCTGATTGAGGAATCGTTGCGAATACCTTTTTTATCAAGGATAGCTTCGTTAAAATAATCATAAGTTCCAGAATCGGCACCCGGGGAGAACATCTTGATCTCTTCTGCAGGCCAGCCTGCGCGAATGTCAGCCCAAGTCTTGGCAGTAGATTCGGAAGAGAAGATTTTGTTCAATTCCTCTACAGTCAGGTGATCGATAAAATCGTTATCCTTATGAACGACAACAGACAATCCGTCGTAAGCAACGCTCAGCTCTGTATACTCGATGCCCGCTTCTTTACATTTGGCCGCTTCTTCGTCTTTGATCGTACGGGAAGCATTGCTGATTGCAATCTCGCCTGCGCAGAATTGCTTGAAGCCGCCGCCAGTTCCTGAAGTACCAACGGATACGCGAACATCTTTATTCTCATTGCCGAACTCCTCGGCAGCTGCTTCTGTAAGTGGGAATACCGTGCTGGATCCATCTGCTTTAATTTCTCCGGAAAGGTTGGCAGCAGGTTCTTCATTCGTTGCATTCGTTCCGCCAGCAGCGCCTGTGTTCGTGCCATTCGCATTGTTCTCTTTCCCGTTGCCGCATGCAGCAACTAATACCAGCGTCATGACCATGACCAACATCAGCATACTTTGCAGACCTTTTCCTCTTAACAACAGTACCACTCCTCAATAATCTGTTTTTGTGTATGAATCATCTGTACAGGTTCTATCCTACTCTTTGTTTGTAAATCTCATATTTGCCTTTTGTAAACTTCATGTTAAAAATAATAGAACTATTGCAAGACTCCCGTCAGGAGTTCAAATCCGGCCGGGTTCCGGTTACGAGATAGACGACCGACTCGCCGATATTCGTGGCATGGTCAGCGAATCTCTCGATATAGCGTCCTACAAAGCTGAGCAGGTTCGCCTGCGATATCGTCGTCGGGTTCTCCATCATAATGGCGAACAGCTCGCGAATAATTTGGGAATACAGCGCATCTACCAAATCATCGTCCTTGGCCATCTTATGAGCCAGCTCTACGTCCTCCAGCACAAAGGATTGAATCGACTCATAGGTCATCGTCTTCACAATCTCCGCCATTCGCGGGAGATCAATCAGCGGCTTGATCAGCGTCTGGCCCTCCAACCGGATCACGGCCTTGGCGATATCTACAGACAGATCGCCCATCCGCTCCAGGTCGCTTGCAATCTTGAACGCGACCAGAATGCGCCGCAGATCCTTGGCAACCGGCTGCTGCCTTGCAATGAGGGTAGCTCCCAGCTCAGAGATCTGCTCTTCGAGCGCGTTCAGTTCCTTATCCTCGGCAATAAGCCGCCTCGCCTCCGCCACATCAACGTTCAGCAGAGCGCTCATCGATTCGCCCACAGCCTTCTCCACCCGCTGGCCCATCTCGACGATCAGTGCCTTCAGCTCGTCAAGGCCCAGATCAAATTCCTTGCGTGTCGTCATCATCGTGGTCAGAACTCCCCTCTCTAGCCGAAGCGTCCGCTTATATAGTCTTCCGTGCGCTGATCCCTCGGATTGGAGAACAGCTTCTCCGTATCCGAATATTCCACGACCTCGCCGTTCAGGAAGAACACCGTCTGGTTCGATACACGCGCCGCCTGATGCATGTTATGTGTCACCATGACGATCGTATAGCGATCCTTCAGATCCTGAGCAAGCTCCTCGATCTTCAAGGTCGAGATGGGATCAAGCGCAGAGGTCGCTTCATCCATCAGCAGAATGTCCGGGTTAACAGCCAGCGCGCGGGCGATGCAGAGCCGCTGCTGCTGTCCGCCGGACAAGCTGAGCGCAGAGCGCTTCAGATGATCCTTCACCTCGCCCCACAGAGCAGCCGATCGCAGACTCGTCTCGACGATCTCATCCAGCTTCCCCTTGCTGCGGATGCCGTGCAGACGCGGACCATAGGCGACGTTGTCGTAGATCGACTTCGGAAACGGGTTCGGCTGCTGGAACACCATGCCGACCTTCTTGCGAAGCGTCTCGACATCAACCTCCCTGGAATAAATATCAGTGCCGCCAACGGCGATCTGCCCTTCAATACGCGTACCGGGAATCATATCGTTCATCCGGTTCAGCGTCCGCAGCAATGTCGATTTGCCGCAGCCCGAAGGACCGATGAAAGCCGTAATGGCCTTCTCCGGTATGTCCATCGACACATCCTTGAGCGCATGAAAGGTGCCATAGTACAAATTAAGACTCTGAATATCGATTAATGTCCCCACCCTAAATTCCCCCATCAAGCGGACATGGCGAAGACTTGCCACTCATATCCGCTGCAATATACAGTCACTTGGACGGATGCCGCTCCACAGCACCGCTCATTATATCTTGGCGCCGCGCCCCGCCTGCATCTCGCCGATCAGCCGCTTCATCTCTCCGGTTACCCGCTCCGATTGCTGGCAGGCTTGACTCGATAGCTTGCCAATCTCCTTGGCGCTCTTGCTGTTGCTCGCCGCAGTGTGGAACAGCTGCTCGAATACCTGGAAGGCGGCTCCGATGCTGGCTTGGCTCGATTCCGTCTCCACACGTCCCATTCCGACCAGCTCCACCGTCTGTCGGACCGCTCCCAATATCGTTTTGATCATCATGTTGATCTCATCTGCAGACTGCTTCGTCTGCGCCGCCAGCTTGCGCACCTCGTTCGCCACTACAGCGAAGCCTCGGCCATGCTCGCCTGCGCGCGCCGCTTCAATCGTTGCATTGACTGCAAGCAGATTGCACTGATCCGCCAGATCGCGGATCAGCTTCGAGATGCTGCCGATCGAGCCGGCGCTCTCCTGAAGCTCCTGAATCTGCCCCTCCTGCTTGTTCGCATTCGCGTTCAAGCTATGGATGGCCCCTGTAACCTTATCCAGCTCATTCTTGCCCCTGAGCGTCAGATCAACCATCGTCTCCGACATCCTCTCGCCCAGCTGCGCCGCACTCCGCACATTCACGACCGACTTGTCGATCTCGCTGATCATCGATTCCGCACCGTTAATGGTGCGAATCTGGGATGCAACACTTTGGCGCTGAAGCACCGTCGACAGACGAAGCAAGTCGGCCATCGTCATAATGCCGAGAAACGTCTCATCCTCGGTCACGATGACGCAATCGTACAACGTGGCCTCATCCCGTCCCAGCGCCAGGTCCAGCAGCTGCTGCGGTGAAATATTTTTATCAACAACAAGAGAATCCGTATCCATCAGCTTCACAATAGAACGCCCATAATAAATCTCTCTTCCGAAACGGTGTGTCTCGATAATCGACAATCGGCCCTTCATGACCAGTCCGAGCGGCTTATTCCCTTCATCGCATACGACAATGCAATTGCAATCCGGCTGCTTGCCGAACTGCTCAATGACCTCCTTGCACGTATGCGTCCCCTTCACAACAGGTGCCACCCGAATAAATTCATGCAGGAGCGTTCCGCTCCATTCCTGTTGTACCCGATTAACGAGAGCCCTCTCTTCAGCAGCGGCTTCCATCCATGTGACCGTCATGATACTCTCTCCCTCCAGAATCTCTATGCTAGTACTTTCAATATAGGAAGAAAGGATTATCGCTGTTGCAAACAATTGTTAAGCCGATGTCAAAAAAAGCCCGTTCCGCAGCTGCGGCCCGCTACACACGCGTTTTCCTGGCATTCAGCCATAGCGGCACCCGGAAAATAACATTGATCAGCAGCACAACGAATACCAGTACCGCCGCTGCCTTCTCCGCAATCTCTGTCGCATCCGGCACGATGGCCTCCGACTGGACATACCACAGGTGAACGGCAAGCGTTTCACCAGGTGAGAACAGGCTGAAATCCCACATCTCTCCCGATGTCGTAACACCGGCGGTCAGAATAATAACGGCGCTCTCGCCGAAGGCCCGGCCTGCAACGAGGCAGATTCCGGTAATGATGCTGTTCAGCGACACCGGTATAAGGACACGCAGAATCGTCTGAAGATGTGTTCCGCCAAGGGCGAACGACGCATTCTTCATCTCTATGGGAACCGCCCGGATCGCTTCTTCCGTTACACGGGTCAGCACGGGCAGATTGAGGAAGGCGAGGCTTACAGCGCCTCCCAGAATAGTCAGGCCGATCTGGAACGCTTCAACGAAGATCGCAATGCCGAAAAGGCCGAATATGATGGACGGGACAGAGGCCAGACCCTCCACACAAATCCGTACAAAAGCGATGAACTTGTTGTCCGGCGCAAACTCCGCCAGATAGATGCCCGCTGCCATGCCAAGCGGAATCGATATGACAAGGGAAATGACCAGCACATAGATCGAGTTGAACAGTGTCGGGCCGATACCGCCGCCTTCCTCGATCTCGCTGGGCAGGCCGGACAAGAACGACCATTCCAGCTTGGGCAGCCCTTTCTGCAGAATAAGAAACAATAACCCGCAGATGAACAGAACAGTGCAAATGCCGACGACCCAGACAAGAAGAGTGAACAGCCGGTTGTTGAACTGATTCAAGCCTCTGCGGGAAGCGAATGGATTAGGCGTATTGCCGGATATTTTGCCGCGTGTACTCATGACTTCACTCCTTTACGCTGGACCAGCCGCACGAGCACGATCATCAGAAGCGATATGACAAGCAGCAGAAAGCCCATCATATACAACGCATAGTTCCAGCTGGAATCGAACGGCACATTGGAAATTTGCATAACGATATTGCTTGTCAGCACCGAGGTCGGCTTGAACAGCTCATCCGCAATCTGCGGCGTATTGCCGATTACCATCACGACAGCCATCGTCTCGCCGATCGCGCGCCCCATGCCCAGAATAACGGCATACATAATGCCGCTCTTGGCTGCGGGAAGGACGACCTTCACAATGGTCTGGAAGCGGGTCGCGCCCAGTGCATAGGAGGCATCGCGGTACTTCTTGGGAACAGCGACGATGGCATCGTCCGTAATCCGGCTGATCGTCGGCAGCACCATAATCGTCAGCACGATAGCAGCAGCCAGCAGGCCGTCCCCCATGCTCGTCCCGGTGAGGTCGCGGAGCATAGGAATAAGAATTGTCATGCCGAGAAATCCGTACACAACCGACGGAATGCCGACCAGCAGGTCCATGACAGGACGCAGCATCGTCTTGAGCCATGATGGAGTTATCTCAGCGAGGAAGACAGCAATAATGACCGAGAGCGGAACGGATATGAGCATGGTCAGAAATGTTAAGGCGAAGGTTCCGAAAATAAAAATAAACGCGCCGTACTGATCATTCTCCGGCGCCCACTCCGAGGAGAAGAAGAAGGTGAGCGGCGACACGGTATCGAACGTCAGAATGCCTGTCCGGCCCATGAAGAACAGGATGGTGAATAGAATCAGGCATACGAAGACAGCCGAGGCTATGCAGATGACTTTGAATGTTTTGTTGTAGAGGGACAGCCTCTTCTTGCGGTCGAATGCTTTGCCGGAGCCGGATTTCAGACTGCTGCCGAGCTCCACGCCGTTATTAATGACGCTGGAAGATGGCGCTTCGAGCATAGGTTGGTCATCCTTTCTTATTCTTTAATGACAAGAGCCAGCTTCGCCGCATTGCGCCGTAGCTGGCTCCACTTCTGCCAATCCCGCGAATATTAGCTTGCCTTAGCAGTGTTTCTGGGCGTTCGATTACTTCATTGCGGAGATCGGAATGAATTTAAGCTTTTTGAGCGAGCCGTTCTGGAATGCTTTGCTTTGCACATACTCGATAAAAGCTTTCGTTGCGCCAGTCGGCTGGCCCTTCGTCATATAGTAGCCGTAGCTCCATACTTTGTACTTGCCGTTAATAACGTTCGCTTCCGTAGGCGCAACATCGTTGATTTTGAGAGCCGTCATTTTGCTCGTAACGTAGACAAGGTCCATATAACCGATTGCATTAGGAGTCGTCTCGATCGCTGTTTTCATGTCGCCGCTCGATTTTACTTCCTTGTAGTTGTCGCCTTTGGTCATGAAATCAGCGCCGTCCAGAGCTTTCATCTGGAAGTTGACGCGTGTGCCGGAACCGAATGCACGGTTAACAACGACGATCTCAGCGTCTGAACCGCCAACTTCCTTCCAGTTCTTCACTTTGCCCGAGAAAATATCCTGCAGCTGCTTCGTGGACAGGTTAGCCACCTTCACATTGCTGTTCGTTACAGCAGCGAAAGGAATAACGGCTACCTTGTTCGCAACCTGGCCTTCGAATTTCTTGAAGCCCGGCACGTCCAGGGATGCATCCCAGTCGCAAGCGCCGATGTCGGCGATGCCTTTGCGTACTGCTTGCGGGCCTGTAACAGAACCCGCCGCCGATGCGGAAATTTTCACCTTCGGATTCAACTTCTTGAATTCGTTGGCAGCTTGAAGTGTCAGCGGGAGCAGGGCAGAGGAACCGTTGATGACGATTTTGCCGCTCAGCTTGCTCGCTGCCTCTGCAACGTTAGCGATGGAGATGGAGCTGAAAGCAACGGTCAATGCGATTGCGGTAAACGCGATATTTTTGAAAAATTTCGATTTCATAATGATGTAAATCTCCTCTCAAATGATCTGTAATTGTTGGCGTTACTGTTGGCGTTACTAGACTACTAGACGTTACTATTGGGTGACTTTCTTCCATTGTCCATTGTTGTCAACAGATACTTGTCCATCGGACACGATTGCAATTGGTGTTCCTGCCCCTGCAATCAGCTCGCTGACGCTGTTAGGTACAGAGGTCAGCTCCCGCTTCTGGCCTGTTGCCGCATCGATCTCGTATACGATTTCGCTGCTGCCGCCGTCTGCGAGTACGTAAATTTTATTGCCAGCCATGATGGCCTGCAGCACATCCTTGTCATCGATCAGCTTCGTAATCGATTTGTCCTTCGCAACGGCAACCAGCGAGGCCAGCTTGTTATCCTCTGCGCTCACATAGTACGCCTTGCTTCCATCAGCAGCCGCGCCGACGAACACCTTGTCATCCGTAGTCGTTGTCAGCTTCTCCGGCTTGGCATCCTTGACCGAAGCGTCAAAACGGTAAACCTGCGGCTCCGTACCGGTCAGGTCGATCGCGACATCATCCTGATCCACTGGCTTGGATGCATCAGCCGTTACAGCACCCGGCTTAATAACGGTGTAGTAGAATTGGCTGCCGTCTGCCGATACGCTAAGGTTCGCTTTGTAATCGACCTTGTCCTCAAGCACCTTCGAGATCGTGCCGTCGGTGAGGTTGAGCTTCGCAATGACGCTGCCTTTGTCCCCTTGCAGGAAATAGATCGTGCTGCTGTCTGCGGACCATACAAGCTCAGGCTTGATCGTGCCGTCATACGTAACAGCCCTGGACTGCTTGCTTGCCAGATCAATGACATAGACCGCGCCGCTCTCCACCGAGTAAGCCGCTTTCTGGCCGTTCGGAGCAACAACAAGATCCGACGCATCCGTCGTGCGGAGCAGCTCTGAATATTGTCCCGTCCGCGCATCTACGATGTAATCGAAGCGTCCTTCTTCCTCAATGACCGAAGCGAGCAGGCTGCTCGGGTTCAGCCAGATGACGCGGGAAGGGTCCTGCACTTTTTGCACCGTGCTGATCGCTACCTGGCCTGAGCCGTCCACTGCGGACTCGGCATTGAAGGCGCTGATGAAATCATTCAGCGTGATGTAGTACATGTTGTTGACATTCTCCACAGCATGCTGCAGCTCGCGTTTCTCTCCGTCAACAGCGATTTCCTTCGACAGAGCGCTCAGCTCGACTGCATGCTCCTGGAAGTAGGCGCTGACGCCGCCCCTGTCGTTCACCTCGAAATAGATGCCAACTGCGTTGCCCAGATCACGAATCGACAAGTATGTAATGCCGTTCAATGTAACCGTGCGAATCGATGCAAGCGAATCGTTAACCGACAGGGAGGTTTGCTGCGTTGCAATCGTTTGCTTCATTTGGGCTGCTGAGACAACACCAACCATAGATACGCTAAGTGCTGTTGCGAGCGCAGTAACGACGATCTTTTTTTTCATAGACATTGGGCTCGATCACCTTTCTACTATCTGATTTAGTTACGGTAGCTTCTCTTCGCAAGCGCTGCCACTCCCGGCGCACGCTGCATTTCTATATAAAATTGCCGACCCGCCCCAGCTTTATCAGTTGCCGGGTTACTCAACCTCCCAGAACGTCAATGTTATGTTCAAACTGATTATAAAGACCCATTGTAAAGTGAAAATCAAGCTATTATGTAGATATTGTTAATATAAGCGGATCGCGCACCCTTTCTCATTGATCTCCAATGGGCGAAATTTGCTTGGTCCCTCGCACAGTCGCATCCCCCCACCCCAATGTCTGTAACACGATATTTCCTGTTTACAGCTAAACCGTCCCCTTATGCTGCATGCTATAAGGCGGTTATACCTGCTTTCAATTCTAGTATCGATGCTCATTCTACGTGACTGGCTTCTGTTAGCGGGGGCCCCTGCTCAATAACTGCACAGTAGCCTCCCGCTCCCCCCCGATCGCCACCTTCCCCTCTAAACCCATCTCATCACCTGCGCACCTCTGCGCAAAAAAACAGAAAAGCGTCCCCTAGCTCATCATTGAGCTTAGGGACGCTTTTCCGTTTCTCTGATACGATTCTTCCACTCCTGCTGCAGCTACCCGCCAACAGCCTTCAGCTTATCGCCGGAGCTGCTCCCGGTCGATCGCTGCTGTTGCTGGGATTGCAGCTGTTGCGACTGCTGCTGTTGCGTTTGCTGCTGCTTGTTGCTTGCAGCGTCGAACCGTTTCCGTTCTGTCCGGTCGATCTGAACGACCCGTCCGTCATGAACGGTAATAAGCACCGAACCATATTCAAGTCCATTCACCTGTGTCGCAATACGCTCCAGCCATTCTTGATCAAGCACGATAGGCTTTGCCATCATCAATCACTCCTATTACTCAATATTATATATGGACAGGCAGCGGATCGACTTTGAGCGGGTTCTCCACCATTACGGCGGACTGCTCGGAAACAACATATAATCGATGAATGAGTACCGATACTTCCTCTCCCGGCTGCAGCGGCTCCTGATCCAGCGACCGATGGGCAGCTACACGGGTATCGCCAACCTGAACATCCAGCTCAAGATGCGCCCCCCGAAAAAACACATGCCTCACAGTACCCTTGGCTGCTGCGGAAGGAAAAGCAATTTCCTGCTCTCGCCCTACCTCAACAAATTCCGGCCGGATAATCGCCTGCGTACCCTGCGACAGCTTGGTAAGCTCGAAGCCCCGCAGAGCGGCCGGCTCCTCCACAACAGTAGAATGGCCGATGAATCCAGCGACAAAAGCGGTCTTAGGCTCCGTATAGATCGAAATCGGCGTGCCCTGCTGCTCCAGACGTCCCTGCTGAACAATCAGCATTTCGTCAGCCACTTCTACCGCCTCGTCCTGATCATGTGTGACGAAGATGGAGGTGATGCCTAGTGTGCTGATCAATCCCTTCAGCCAGGTTCGCAGCTCCTTGCGCACTTTGGCATCGATAGCCGCGAACGGCTCATCGAGCAGCAGCAGCTCCGGTCTTGGCGCAAGCGCTCTGGCGAATGCGACACGCTGGCGCTGTCCCCCGGACAGCTGATGCGGATAACGCTGCTCGAAGCCGCGCAATCCGGTCAGATCCAGCAGCTCATCAACCCGCCGCTTGATCTCCGCCTTATCCGTCTTGCGGATCGTCAGTCCGAAGGCGATGTTGTCGAACACATTCATATGCTTGAACAGCGCATAGTTCTGGAATACAAAGCCGATTCCGCGCTGCTGCGGCTGCACGTTGTTCACCAGCTTGCCGTTAATGTAGATTTCGCCCGCATCCGGGCTCTCCAGCCCGGCCAATATGCGAAGCAGCGTTGATTTGCCTCCACCGCTCGGTCCCAGCAGACCGATCAGCTTGCCGCGCTCGATGGAGAAACTGACATTCGCAACAGCCTGATGCCCATTATAGTTCTTCGATACCCCGCGTACCTCGATATGCATCTGTACCTCTCCCCTCCGCTTCGGCCTTCCGCTCTGCAACGATGAAGAACGGAGCCAGAAGCTATGCTACTCCTTGGCTTCCTGCTGAGACGATGACTTCCATTCCACAATACTCTTCACAACCAACGTCACCAGCGCCAGCAAAACGAGGAGCGAGGCAACAGCAAATGATGCGGAGAACTGGTATTCGTTATATAGAATCTCGATATGCAGCGGCAGTGTGTTCGTCTCTCCGCGAATATGGCCGGAAACGACTGATACCGCTCCGAATTCGCCAACAGCGCGAGCATTACAGAGGATGATACCGTACAGCAATCCCCACTTGATATTCGGCAGTGTCACCCGCCAGAAGATCTGCCACCCCTTGGCGCCAAGGCTTGCTGCAGCTTCCTCCTCCTGCACCCCTTGTGCCTGCATAAGCGGGATCAGCTCTCTTGCGATGAACGGGAACGTGACGAAGGTAGTGGCGAGAACGATACCCGGCAGCGCAAAAATGATTTTGATATCATGCTCGGCAAGCCAAGGACCGAACATCCCCTGGGCTCCGAACAGCAGCACGTAGATAAGGCCTGAAATAACTGGTGATACGGCAAAAGGGAGGTCGATAAGCGTAATAAGAACATTTTTTCCGCGGAATTGGAACTTGCTGATCGCCCAAGCGGCAGCTATGCCGAATACCGTATTAAGCGGCACTGCAATAATAACGGTAAACAAGGTCAGCTTCAGCGCGGATATCGCGTCCGGGTCTGTCACCGAGGCGACGTAGACCTCGATGCCCTTCTTGAATGCTTCCACGAATATTGAAGCCAGCGGCAGCAGGACGATCAATGCCAGGAATAACAGCGCAATTCCAATGAGTACAATGCGGACAACCGGCGATTCCGTAATATGCTTGGGTCGCTGGGATGCTTTCTCGGACAAATGGGCAGTAATTGCTCCAGCCATACGTTCAGCCTCCCCTAAACCGCTGCAACACGGCGGTTGCTCCGCCATTGCAAGTAGTTAATAATAAGCAGCATCACGAAGGATGCGACAAGCATGACAAGTGCGATTGCAGTAGCACCGCTGTAATCATGCTGCTCCAGCTTCGTCATAATGAGAAGCGGGGCGATCTCCGTCTTGAGCGGCATGTTGCCGGAGATGAATACGACTGAGCCGTATTCACCGATCCCGCGAGCGAAAGCAAGCGCGAATCCTGTAAGCAGCGGCGGAATCAGCTCCGGCATAATGATCCGGCGGAAAGTCCGCCAGCGGTATGCGCCGAGCATAACCGCAGCTTCCTCCACATCTTTATCCAGATCCTGAAGGACGGGCTGTACAGTACGGACAACGAATGGCAGGCCGATGAAGATCAATGCGATCGTAATGCCGATCGGCGTGAACGCAACCTTGATGCCAAGCGGCGTCAGAAGCGAGCCCATCCATCCGTTCGGAGCATAGATCGCAGTGAGCGCGATGCCCGCTACGGCCGTCGGCAGAGCGAACGGAAGATCGACCAGACTATCGATCAGCTTCTTGCCGGGAAAACGGTACCGCACCAGCACCCAAGCGATCAGCAATCCGAAGACGAGATTAATGAGAGCCGCAGCCAATGCGGTCAACAGGCTGATCCGATAGGAGGCCAATACCCGCGCATTCGTAACGGTGTCCCAGAACTGCTCCCAGGTGAGCCCGGCGGTTTTGACAAACACGCCGGCGAGTGGAATAAGTACGATCACGCTAAGATAGAAAATCGTGAAGCCGAGCGATAGCCCGAACCCTGGCAATATGCTGCGAGATTTGGAACCTTTCATGAGAAGTCAGCTCCCGTCCTGTAACACTTATGAGCCTGGCGTATAGATTTGGTCAAATACGCCGCCATCTGCGAAATGTTTCGTCTGTGCTTCCTTCCAGCCTCCGAAGTCGCCATCAATCGTGAGCAGCTCCAGCTTAGGGAATTGGGAAGTGAATTGCTCCGCAACCGACTCCAGTGTCGGACGGTAGTAGTTCTCTGCAACCAGCTTCTGAGCTTCCTCTGTATACAAGAATTTCAGGTAAGCCTCCGCTACTTCGCGCGTTCCTTTCTTATCAACCACTTTGTCGATAATCGCAACGGGCGGTTCAGCAAGGATGCTTAATGACGGATATACGATTTCGAATTTGTCCTTGCCAAGCTCGTTCACGGACAGGTACGCTTCATTCTCCCATGCAAGCAGTACATCACCGATGCCGCGCTCTACGAAAGTCGTCGTGGATCCGCGTGCGCCGGAATCAAGAACAGGCACATGCTTGAACAGCTCCGATACGAACTCTTGCGCCTTGGCCTCATCGCCGCCATTTTTCTTCAATGCGAAGCCCCATGCCGCAAGGTAGTTCCAGCGCGCTCCGCCGCTTGTTTTCGGATTCGGAGTAATAACCTCCACGCCATCCTTCAGCAGATCATTCCAGTCCTTGATGCCCTTCGGATTCCCTTTGCGAACCAGGAACACGATGGTCGATGTGTACGGCGAGCTGTTCTTCTCGAATTGCTTCTGCCAATCCGCCTTCAAATACTGCTGCTCCGCAATGGCGTCAATATCATAAGCAAGCGCCAATGTAACAACGTCCGCTTCCAGCCCGTCTATGACTGCACGGCTTTGCTTGCCTGAGCCGCCATGAGATTGCTTAATCGTAACGTCTTGATTCTGCTCCTTCTTCCAATGCTCTGCGAACAATTTGTTGTAAGCTTCATACAGCTCGCGAGTCGGATCGTAAGAGACGTTGAGCAGCTCTACAGCTTCCTTCGGCTCTGGCGCCGGCTCAGCCGTATTGTTCGTTTTGCCTGATGCTGATGTATTGTTGGCCGTATTCGCATCTTTCTTGTCGTTGGCTGCATTGTTGCTGTTGCCGCATCCCGCCAGCGCGATCGCCAGAGCGACGAATACGAGTAATGTCCGAATTGGAAGACGATTTGTTTTGTTGTTTGTTTGCGTTGACATATAACAGCACCCCTAGTCTTTTTATGACAGATAATGAGTCAATCGCCTACTCCGGTAGTCCGGTCGATAAACTAAATTAATCCTACCTGTTTAGTTGGTTATGTGAGAATGATAGCAACGGACAAGCTTCCTTGTCAACCATTATTTTTATAATTACTGATGGCCCCCATAATATTTGCTTATATAACCTGTGAAAATAAAAAGATCATTGCAGCCCCGGTATCCATGAAAAGAATACGGGACTGCAATGATCTTAAATTTAAGCCGCTCATGCTGCGCTCGTTCATTCGTTGCCTTCTGCACCGCGCGCAGACCCCGGCGCTTGGTGGGGCGATGCGTGCTCGCAGGCGAACTAGTTGGCGGAACCCGCCGGACTCTATTCGATAACCTGCGAATAGGCAGGCTTTCTCCTATTTCAGCCTGCTGAAGACCGAATGCCTGCCAAAGCGCAGGCATTTCGCCGTGTTTTCCCGATAGCAGCCCAATCCGCTATATATTCCTGCTTCATCGCAGGCTTTCTGCCCTCAGCGGCTTCTTTTGGCCGAAATTCCTGCCCTTTCGCAGGCTTCCCTCTCTCTGCGACCAACCGGATCTGTTGTAGATAGCCACTGACACCTTTTAGAAGACTGTCTGCACCACGCGCAGCTTCCAGCACGCAGTTGGGCGATACGCGCTAAAAATCGCAGCGGCCGCAAATCTGTCCGCTCATCGCTGCCGCTATTGCGACGCGTTTATGGGCGCTTCTTCCCGCGCTTGTTATGCCCGGTTACGTGGACTATGTCCACGTAGGGCCTGATCCGGTCCATAATCCGCTGGCCTTTGTGCAGCTCGTCGCCATCCTTGTTCGTGAAGCTGAAATGCTGCTCCAGCGCATCCATATCATAGTTGGAGGTGTAGAAGGTCGGCTTGCGGTTCATCCGGTAGTTCAGGATGGCGCCCATGACATGGTCGCGCACCCAAGGATTCAAGTTCTCCGCTCCAATATCGTCGAAGATAAGCAGGTCGGTCTCTTTCATCAAGTCTACCGTTTCCTTGAGCTTCGCCGGCTCGAACATGAGCGACTTCAAATCTTCGACGAACTCGGGCATATAGACAATAGCGCCCGTGAAGCCTTCTTTGGCCAGCTCATGCAGCAGGTAGCACATGAGGAAGGTCTTGCCGGTACCGAACAAGCCAGCCAAATACAGGCCTTCTCTCTGCAGTCCCTGCTCCTTCGTCCGTTCAATATAATTGAGCACTTGACCGACCGCTTTCATCCGCTCCAGATCATTCGATACAATCTCATCGGCAGAATAGCCCTGCGACAGCGCCCGCTCATCGACATAGAAGCTGCGGATGCGGCCCCGTATCTGGTCCTCGCTCTGACGGGCCAGCAGCTTCTTGCAGGCCACCTTCCGGTCTGTCAGCTGCACAAGATCACCTGCCACATCGCAGGACAACAGCGTATAATGCCCTTGAAAGTCATTGGGGCAATTGTCCAGCCCCGGGCAATTCGAGCAATTGCGATATTCCGTTACGTACTGATACACACGATTCAAATTCACCCGAATCGTCCCTCTATCAAGCTCCGGATGTTTGCTTTGAAGCCGTTCCACCAGCGGATCGCGAAGCAGCTCCTCCATGAGCCGCTCTGCCTGCTGCAGCGCATTATTGCCGCTCGGGAATGATTTCAGCAGCTCGCCAAGCGATTCCATCGCCATACGCAATCACCTCGTTTACGTTTTTCCGTCCAGTTTGCGGGCCAGACTCCGTATTTCTTCCATCTCCTCCGGCGTTAGCGCGGAACCGCCCTGCGATTCCTGAATAATAGAGATCGCGGGCTTGCGCCGTCCTCCACGCACACCGCCTGCGGCGTTATTGCTCCTTGCGGATGCAGGAGCACCAGCAGCAGCACCGCCTTCGCGGCGGCGCTCCTTCTCTGCTTCCAGCCGCACCTGCTCTCTTACATAACGGACAGCCTTCTCGAAATCATCGATTCGTTTAACGAGCATATTCGACGCCACAGCGTCTATGTATGTCTTCGTTACCCGCTGCGCATCATTCATTCCAAACACATAATGAATAAGGACATTAATAACCGCGCCAGGGAGACGATAGTTCAGATCAATCACTTCATAGACGCGAATAATCCACTCCGGAACCGCTCCCGGGAAGAAGTGGGCGAGGAACCGCGTATGGGGCTCGTTGCGCATCAGCATATTATATTGGTGAATATCGCAGCGGCCGGCAAGCTGCGCCGGAACCTCCATATAGAACGCCTCGTTAACGCCAACTTCATCCGGAATCTCGTCGCCAGCAGCATCATCCGAACCGCTGCCGCCGCTGCCAGCTGCCACAGACTCCGCTGCTCCGCCCCGGCCCAATGCCCGCTGCCGCTCATCACTGCGCTTGCGATCCTGCCGGTACATGCTATTGGCCCGCAGCTGCAGCTCATCAATGAGCAGCTCGCCACGCGCGCTGAAGACATCATCTTCATCCAGCAGCCTGCACATGTCTACTACGGTCAAGCTATATTTGTAAGCAATATAATTCAGCTGTGCCAGCTGCTCCTCGTCGCCGCGAAGCCGCTCCACATACCGCCGATTGGAGGAGTTGCGGGGAAACCGCATAATGATTTCCCCATACTGTATGCCGGCCGTTTCCAGGCTGCCCTTGGGAATGGCCTGTCGCGCCGGCGCGACCTCTGTCAGCGCCTGCTCAAGCTCCGCATCCACCGTGCCTGCGCCCAGCTTGAACAGCTCATAGAACGGCACCGTAATATTTTCCCGCTGAAGCTCCGCTCCTGCCAGCTCGTCCGCTTCCTTCTCATAGAACGACTCCCGCAGCGCAATGACCGCATATTTGCCGACCTTGTCGCGCAGCAGCATCATCAGATGCGGATTGCGAAAAAATTCATCCGGCGACAATGGCTTCACCAGCTCATATTCGAACACAACATCATCGTTGTCGGGCACCCCAAGCCGGGAGGTTTGCAGCAGGCCGACCGCCTCCAGACGCGACGACTGATCGACAAGCTCCTGCCTTCCGCGCTCATTCATATCGAGCCCAAGACCCAGAAACAGCTTGCGCTGCGGCTCCAGCGGCGAATAGCCGACACGGTCCTCCGCAATCTGCTGATACATCTGCTGATACAAACCGGTCGCAAATGCGCCAATCATCGGTTGATAGATAAGTGCGATCATCTTGCGATCCACCGCGCTTAGCGAAAAATCGCGAAAGATGAAATATCGATGATGCTCCGTAAATTGATGCAAGTTCCCAATCCGCATCCTATTACACTCCGTCCGCCTTTTACTTTCTACTAGTTTAACATAAATGACAGCGGTCGTTCAGGATAGAAAAAAAGAAAATTCCCCCGAATGAGGGAATTTGTTCGTTTTCTATTAGAACATTTTGTAGCCGCCGCGCCGCAGCGCGCGGATAGCCGCACCGCTGATGTACGCTCCGATGAAACCGCCAATAACAGGAAGGATATCTACATAGGTAAAGGCTGTAAAATTACCGACTGCTGACTTGCTCTCGTCCCATGTCCACCATATTGCAAGCGGCAGCAGCACAATCAAGAACAGGTAAATCGGAAACCAGGTTGTCTTGAGCAGCATGTTCAATATAAATCCGATCCCAAAAATCATGACTAGAAACAGCATCGTCACAACAATGAGCTGGAGAAATTGCAGAATGTCCGGCATCACGTTCGTTCCCCTTTCGCTACGATTAGTTTAGTAGATGGTTCTCAGGAAGTCAATCCGCTGCGCCATGTTGTCACAAGTCCGTCATTTGCTCTCCTTAATACCATTAAGATACAATGTTTCTAAAGGAGTGATCATGATGAGTGAAGCTGCTCAAACATTAGAAGGCTGGTATGCGCTGCATGATTTTCGTACGATCAATTGGACCGCTTGGAAGCAAGCTGACGCTGAGAAGCGGAACGCTGCCCTGGACGAGCTCCAATCGCTAATTAGTGAGTGGAAGGCGGCAGAGGATGCCAAGACAGGCAGCAC
This sequence comes from Paenibacillus oenotherae, assembly GCF_019443105.1. Lineage (GTDB taxonomy): Bacteria > Bacillota > Bacilli > Paenibacillales > Paenibacillaceae > Paenibacillus_Z > Paenibacillus_Z oenotherae. The sequence goes on along the minus strand of NZ_JAHZIJ010000015.1, from coordinate 23,299 downwards.
CGCATTTTATTCCATTGTAGGACAGAAAGCGGATTTCGTATTTATGCACCTTCGCGAAACGCTGGAAGAGCTGAACGCGCTCGAGGTTGCTTTTAATAAAACAACTTTCGCGCAGTTTACTACACCCGCACATTCTTACGTCAGCGTAGTCGAGCTGAGCAACTACATGGCACAGCCGGGCACTGACCCGCTGGAAAATCCGGAAATTGTCGCGCGTCTGAAGCCGATTCTGCCAAAATGGAGACATATTTGCTTCTACCCGATGAACAAGCGCCGGGAAGGCAATGACAACTGGTACATGCTCAGCATGGACGAGCGCCGCGCAATGATGCGCAGCCACGGCATGATCGGCCGCCAATATGCAGGCAAGGTGAAACAGATCATTACCGGTTCTGTCGGCTTCGACAACTGGGAATGGGGCGTCACGCTGTTCGCTGAGGATGCGCTGCAGTTCAAGAAGCTCGTGTACGAGATGCGTTTCGATGAAGTAAGCGCGCGCTTCGGCGATTTTGGCGAGTTTTTTGTCGGCAACCTGCTGGATGGCGATGGATTGAATCAGCTGCTTAGCGTGTAATCGGCTGCAGCAGCAAGAAAGCGGATGAAGCGTATTCCATACGCCCCATCCGCTTTTTTATTTGGCCTTTCTATTCTTCCTCGTCGTCTTCCTCCATCAATCGCTTCGCTTCCAGGTATGCTTCCGTCTGGCGATCGCGTTCCCTGCCCTTCTCCTTCAGCCTCTCGATGGCCGGGAGAATGAGCGTATCCACTTCCTTTTGCACCGTGTAGGACAAGTCATACCGATTCTGCGACTCCAGGAACGAACCTACTTCCATCAGCGCGTTGTATCGATCCAGTTCATCGCGCGTAAGCAATCCGCGGACTTGCACGCTGCAGTGGCGCATTACAGGAATTTACCTTTGCGGATAACGAGCGGAATTCCGCCGATGATGTAGAGGTAACGAATATCGATCGCTTTCTTCAGCATCGCTGCAACTCCGCCTTTGTATTTGCGGCCGAATGCTACACCGATAGCCTCCCCTTTACCAAGGGATGCAACTGTGCCTTTGTTCTTGAACTCGAACTTCTTAAGCGGCTGGTTGCGGATCGACGCCACCAGATTGTGCGCGCAGACTACACCCTGCTGCATCGCAATTTGTGCGGTTGGCGGATAAGGACGGCCCTCCGGGTTGAACATCAGCGAGTTGTCGCCCACGATGTAGATGTTCTCATGGCCTGGCGCACGCAACATCTCATCGACTTTAACGCGGCCGCGCATCGTCTCAAAGCCCGCTTCCTCGATCAAGCGGTTGCCGCGAACACCAGCAGCCCAAATAACGGTTGCAGAGCGGATTTCTTCGCCTTCTCCAACGATAACCCCATCCGGCGTACATTCCTTGATTGCCGTTCCGATGCGGAATGTAACACCTTTCTTCGTCAATACTTGCATGCCATACTCAACAAGCTCAGGGTCAAAGCCCGGCAGCGCTGTTGGCGCAGCTTCGATATTGTAAAGTTTAACGAGCGAAGGATCTACGTCAAACTGTTTGCACAGCTCCGGAATGCGGTCGGCCAGCTCGCCGACGAATTCGATACCCGTAAAGCCTGCGCCGCCAACGACAAAGGTCAAATAATCCAGGCGATGCGGCTCGCGTTTGAACCGGGCGAATTGATACTCGATATGTTCGCGGATCAAGCGAACGGAGTTGATGCTTCTGATATTCATTGCATACTCAAGCATGCCCGGAATACCGAATGTTTCTGGCTCTCCGCCAAGACCGATGACAAGATAATCATAGGAAAGCGTGCCATCCTCAAGAATGACTTTCTTGTCCTGTGTACGAATCTGAACAACAGTGGATTTAACGAAATCGATTTTGAACTCGTCAATCAGCTTGGAGATGCTGACACGAGCATTCTCAGTCTTATCTGTTCCCGCAGCCGGCATGTGCAGGTGTGTCGTAATGTAGTGGTAGTCATGCTTGTTAACCAGCGTGACGTCGGCCTCATTGTAATTCAATTCTTTTTGCAGACGAAGCGCGGTTAGAACGCCACCGTACCCGGCTCCAAGTATAACGATCTTAGGTATGTTGCTCATCGCAGAATCCCATCCATTCTTAAATTCTTTTAACACATCGTACATTGTGAAAAATTACACAATCTTGAGCATAAAATAAAATTTTCTCCCTATAGTGTGCGAATCAAATAGCCCTTTTATTACGAGCGTCGACATCAATTCGACAAATCTATATAATACCTCACATGATACAAACTTTTCGGCAAAAGTTCAAGAGTTATTTATACGAAAAACTTTAGAGCTACATACAATAATTTTATTTCCCTTGCTCAACTTGAACCGCTATAATGTACAAATGTAGTCTGATTTCAATGGAGGTGCCACCCATGTCCAACTCATCAGAAACTGAACAAAAAGTCGATATTGCCATCATCGGCGGCGGTCCGGCAGGTATGTTTGCCGCTTTCTATGGCGGAATGCGCCAAGCTTCTGTGAAGATCATTGAGAGCATGCCGCAGCTCGGCGGTCAATTAGCCGCACTGTATCCTGAGAAATATATTTACGACGTGGCCGGCTTTCCGAAAGTAACGGCTGGCGAGCTGGTTAACCAGCTGCACAAGCAAATGGAGCATTTCAAGCCAGAGGTGTGCCTGGAAGAGAAAGTTCTGAATGTGATCAAGCATGACGAAAGATCGTTCGAAATCGTTACCGATAAAACGACTCATTACGCTAAGGCGGTTATTATTACGGCCGGCGTCGGCGCCTTCGAGCCCCGTCGTCTGGAGCTGCCTGAAGCCGCGCAGTATGAAAAGAAAAATCTACATTATTTTATACAGGATTTGAACCAGTTCAAGGGGCAGCATGTTCTCATCAGCGGGGGCGGCGATTCTGCTGTGGATTGGTCGCTTATGCTTGAGCCGATCGCTGCAAGCGTCACCCTCATTCACCGCCGCGATAAATTCAGAGCGCATGAGCACAGCGTAGAGAATCTGATGAACTCGAAGGTGAATGTCCTCACTCCTTACGAAGTTACAGCGCTGCATGGCGAAGGCCGTATCGAGCGTGTAACGCTCCAGGAGATCAAAACCAAAGAAACCAAAGAACTGAATGTTGATGCGGTAATCGTCAACTTTGGCTTCGTCTCCTCTCTTGGTCCAATCTCCGATTGGGGATTAGAAATTAATGGCGGCTCCATCGTGGTCGATTCTCGAATGGAGACGAATATTACGGGCATTTTCGCTGCCGGAGATATTACGACTTATCCCGGGAAGCTCAAGCTGATCGCGGTCGGATTCGGTGAGGCTCCTACAGCCATTAACAATGCCAAGGTATATGTCGATCCCGACGCCAAGCTCTCGCCAGGGCACAGCAGCAACATGAAATTGTAGAGATGAAAACAGACAAATAAGGGTATCCTAGCTTTGCTGAGCGAATGAAACATACGCTGCAAAGGAGGATACCCTAAATTTATGTTATGTCCCATTTGCAATGGATTGGAGGAGCTATCCGTACAATGTCGGAATTGCTCGGGAGATGCAGACGATTGCGGCCCTACATTGGATTATGCGGGTCCATATGCACCTTATGAGCCCAATGCCGATGACTCCTGCTCTATGGAAACGATGACTTTCAATCCCAGGTGTAAACATATTGTATATTGTGCGAAATGTGATTATACCGATGAGGTTACAGTTTCCTTGTGGAGTTCAACGAGGTGTTAAGCTGCTTAGCGCTATGCGGTAATTCGATATTGATCCGGATTGATCTGCCTGCGTTTCATTTCAGCGGCGAGCAGCATAATAAAGTCCAATTCCAGCTTGTAATTCAAAGCTAGCCGATAGGCGTCTACCAGAAGCTCGTCGGACAATATTTCCATTCCCTTTCACTCCTTTCCTCTTTTTGTTAATCTTAGCATGTCCCCAATAGCAGAACAAGCGTTCCGATTATCCACAGCTTGTTGTGGACAGCATGTGCGCAACTTGTGAGTAATGGTCGAATAATCAGGAATAGCAATGAGGATTCTGTGGATACGATTATACACAACCAGAATGTTTACAATTCCAATAAAAAACTTTTATGGATACCTCTTAATCTATCATTCAAATATATTAAATGCGGTTAAACAACCTCGACTCCGCTTACTGAGGCCGTGTGTTGACTTCAAATATCCACAGCTTTCCGTTTTTATCTATTCCATAGTCGAAGCCAAGCTGGCCAATGCCGGGATAATGATTCTCCAATATCTGTGTGGATAATCTTGTCAGCATCCTCATCTCCCGCTTTTTACCCGCTACTGCACGAGCTGAAACGGATTGGCGAATCCCTTCAGAACCGCTCAGACAAGTCCCTCCCCGGCATAGATTAGTTACAAACAACCCCTTCCTGGCCAGTCTTCCGACAATCGCTGTAATGGCCCAGCTGCCATCCGGCTGCTTAATATGCTTGACCCGATAATCAATTGGGCGGCCATTGATTGTCGCCAGCCGAATTCCTTTCTGAATCAAATATTTGCGCCCCTTGCGCAGCAAATTAAGCGAGCGGAATAGTCCATCGAATCCCGAGAAATGCTTCGTTTTGCTAAAATACGTATGAGAATAGCCGCTGCCTTCCCTGGAAACCTTGATTACTCCATGGCCGCCTGCTCCGCATACAGGTTTGATGACAACCATTCCATGCGACACCAGCATGGCACGCAGGCTGGATGACGAGAACATCCGTGTTGGCGGTATGTGCGGCGCTATTTGCGAATGCGACAGCAGCACCGCCGTCTTTGCCCATTTGCTGGCCAGCTGCCTTCCTTGCCCTTCACCCATTACGTCTTCCCCTTTCATATCATCCTACTAACTTAGTATATGCCTCAAAGATATTCGTCTCTTGGATGATTGACCTCTGCCACTCGCCTGATTTAATAGGATAGAAGCGGCAGCAAAAAACCTCCAAGCCGGAGTAATGATGGCTTTAGAGGTTAATTAAAATTAAACGGCTGCCTGCAGCATCCTTCTCATATAATTGGAGCAGGCCACCGCAAAATAAAGCGTCTGCATGACGATATATATGCCTACGACAACACCTGCGTATAACCAGACATCGGATAGCAGAAGATTACCGAGCGCTTTCATCGCGAAAAAGGTATGCACGATGCCTACTATGACAGGTATGAAGAAAATCATGCCCACCTGTGCAACAACGATCCGGCGCACCTCGTTGGCTGCCATGCCGATTCGCGTCAATGCCCTGAACTGTGCCTGATCCTCCTTCAGCTCTGTGAACAGCTTAAAGTAAAGCATACTTCCGGATGCGATGAAGAACAGGAAGCTGACGAATAAACCGATGAACATCGTCAGTGCCGAAGTCTGCCTGACATACAGATAAGATTCCACCCGGTACGTCTGTGCCGCCTTTTCATAGGATGGATTGATCTGCGCACGCACCTTATTGACTGTGTCCTGCGCATTCTCCCAGCCTTTAATTTCGAATCCATAGGCAACCTTCAGCTTGCTTTTGGGCGTTTCCGCGGCCAACTTCTTATACTGCGCATCATCAACCACAAGTACATTCGTGAAACTCTGCACCGGCGCTACAATCGCTCCGAACCGGAAAGGATCCGCCTCTAAATTTGTCCACTTTCCATTTAATTGCACCTTAATGGAAGAGAAATTCAAGTCCAGCATATCCGACTGCTCCTTATAGGGAAACACCATCACAACCCGGTCAGGCTCAACGGACAGCTCCGGCATTTCCTTCAAGACGGCCACATGATTATAATCGGATTCTGACACAACAGTAGCGTGCCAGTCGTCTTCCAACAGCTTGCTTCCGTCCCCTTTCTGCACCTTCTCGGTCGGGATTCCTGCCAGGCTCACCTCATAATCAAGCTCAAATCCGTCTCCCTGTATAAGGTCGCGAACTTTGTCCGGATGGATCACCTCATGAGCATCGATACCATTCTCGACAAATCCGATCGTTTGCGGCGTTTGGGATAGAACCTGTTCTCTCCCGCCCTTTGCATACACATAGAATGTGCCGGAAGCGGTCAGAATGACTGCGCTCAGAATGGATACCATGAACAGAATTCGCGCATTATCCTTGAGCTTGAACGCCATTTGGGAGAGGATAATCATATTCGTCCGGTTATAAAAGAGCGCTTTGTTCCTCTGTGCCATACGAATTAACGCAATACTGCATTGCGTGAACAAGAAATAAGTTCCGATCGTAACCAGTCCCAGAATCGGCAAAATATAAAAAACGATATTGTTCATATTCATTGTATACGCCATTGCATATGCGCTGCCGAGGCAGATGATGGACAGAACCGACAGCCATATAGAAAACACAGGCAGTTTTTTCGGCTTGCTCGCTTCCTTGAGCAGTTCCACAATTTCCGTACGACCGATTCGGAGCGTCGTCAGAAAGGTTAGCAGAATAAACAGCAGGAAGAAGCCCACGACTGTGAAAAGCACAGCTTTCAGTGGAACTACAAATGGAATAGGGCTTGTTACCTTCAGCAGCACAGCCACCGCCATGAAGAACAGCTTGCTCAGCAGCATGCCGATCCCGATGCCAACCGCTATAGCAAACAGCGCGATAAAGATGCTCTCCAGCATGAGCATTCGCCGTATTTGCATTCTGGTCATTCCGAATAGAGTGAATAGTCCGAACTCTTTCTTCCGTGTCTTGAGAAACGCCGAATTGGCGTACAGCATGAAGAAGAATGAAAAAATAGCAACGATATATTCACAAGCGACCATCCCTTGACGAACACCAGCCGCCCCTTCAATATGACCGTTAATCACATCGGGATGAAAAATAAACGAGGCATACATATAGAACACAAATACAGAAAAAACACTGCTTAGGAAAAACGCGCTGTAAGCCCGCCAATTTCCCCGAATGCCACTAAGAGCGAGCGAACGGAATGTCATCGAAATTCCCTCCCAACACACTAAGAGCATCCAATATTTGCTGGAAGAACAACTGACGGTTTGTTCCCCGGCGAATTTCCGAGAAGAACTTGCCATCCTTAATAAAAATAATACGGCGGCAATAGCTCGCGGCGAACGGATCATGCGTTACCATGGCAATCGTAGCGCCCATCTCTTCATTTAAGCTTTTTAACGACTCCATAACGTCCTTAGCCGCCTTGGAGTCGAGATTTCCTGTCAATTCATCGGCGAGAAGTATCGAAGGTTGATGAATCATTGCCCGGGCAATAGCCGCTCTTTGCTTCTGGCCGCCAGACACCTCATAGGTTCTTTTCTCTAACAGGTTGGATATACCCAGAAGCTCTGCATAAGGACGCAGACTCTCCTCGATCTTGCGTGGCAATATGCCATCCAATACAAGAGGGAGAACAATATTCTCTTTAATCGACAAAGTGTCCAGCAGATTGAAATCCTGAAAAACAAATCCGAGCTCGCGTCTGCGGAACAGCGCAAGCTGCTTCTCATTCAGCTTCGTCGGTTCCTTGCCGTTAATCTCGATACGTCCAGAGGTCGGCTTGTCGATAGTAGCGAGCAGATTAAGCAGCGTTGTTTTACCGCTCCCCGAGGGTCCCATGATACCGACAAACTCACCCTTGCCTACCTCAAAATGAATATCCTCCAGCGCCTTATACGTAATATTGCCCTTGCTGCTATAAGTTTTGCAAAGCGCTTCTGTCTTCAATACACTCATTTCCTCGCGGCCTCCTAAAGTTATGCGAAGCAGTGGAGTCTTTCTTCGCAAGCATACGATTCATTAATTGCTATCAGTATACCCCTGGAGACAAGCGGATCCCCATCGATTTAACTTTCAATGCGAAGGCCAACCTTACAGATTCGTCACCTTGTCTGACAGCTGCTGCAAGCTGTGAGGCGTGAATGTGATCGTAGCAGTCGCGCCGTTCCCTTGTTCAGAATTCACTGTCAGCCTATGTCCCAGTTTACCGCAAACCTGCTTAGCCAAATAAAGCCCCATCCCTGTCGATTCCTCCACAAGCCTGCCATTGTCTCCTGTAAAAAAAGGATCATAGATGCGTGGAAGGTCATGAGCCGCAATGCCAATTCCTTCATCAATAACATGAAGCGCTACCCCGTCACTGCTGTGAAGAAGGGGCTCGATACGAATCAGAAGCTTCTTGCTCCCAGGCTTTTGCTTACTATATTTAATCGCATTCCCAATCAATTGATTAAGGACAAAGGCCAGCCATTTCTCATCACTTTGGACAATGCCCTCACCCTCAATCTGCGGATATATCTTATATCTGATACACAATCGTTTATATGTATTCACGACTCCTCTGGCCAAATCTTGCAGTCGCATCGTACGAATATGAACATCCACCTCAAACTTATCCAATCTTGCCGTATAGAGCATCATATCCAGCCCGCGTGTCAACCGGTCCGTCTCCTCCCGGATGCTTCGCAGATCCGGCTTCCAGGATGCTTCATGCACAGAATCCGCTTCATTGTCCTGCTGGGTGATAAGGTCAATTACCGCAATCGGTGTCTTCATCTGATGCACCCACTGGTGAATAAAGTGTTGATGCATCTCAAGCTGCCTTCGATAACGTCCAAGCTCGTCCATATAAGCCTCATGCTGCGCCCTCAGCAATTCTTGAACAGCCAACTGATCAGCCGTTACACCTGAACGGACTCTAAGCGAAGCATCCAATGACGATGCTTGGTGAATAGCCTCATTAAGCTGTGAATAATAAGGACGCTGGCGCATATAGTCGAACACAAGCCATAAAGCGACACAACACAGCACAAGCAGCCCCGTATACAAAACAGTATTCAGATTCATCGTAGAGGGATAATAAATCTCCCCCAGAATAATAGAAGCCCCGGACAGGGCCAGCGCTGCAATGAATATAATCAAATATCCCAATCGGTCGCGAAAATAACGCAGAAGCGTTACTTGCTTCATGATGTGCTTGCCCCCATATTCAGCTTGTACCCGCGCCCCCGTATCGTCTCAACAACGCCTTCCAGCCCGATTTCCTCAAACTTCTTCCGCAGGCGGGTAACATTAACAGTTAACGTATTGTCATCGACAAATTGAACATCATCCCATAAAGTCTCCAGCAGTCGCTCCCGGGCAACAATATGTCCGGCTTGCTTCATTAAGCATTCCGCGAGCAGACATTCATTTTTCGTCAAATCGACAGTTTGCCCTCTCCACTCCAGTTCATTCTTGCTCGTAAACAGCCGCAGGCCGCTTGCCTCCAGTTCCGTTGCCGAAGCGGCGGCTGCCGCATATTCACCATAGGTTCGCCGCAGCAGGCTTTTGATTTTGGCATGCAGCAGATCCAGTGGAATCGGTTTAGTCACATAATCATCGCCGCCGTTTTCAATGGCCATTACCTGATCCATTTCCCCCGCGCGTGCGGAAACAAAAATAATAGGCGCACTAGACACCGTACGGAACTGGCGGCACCAATAATAACCGTCGAAATGAGGAAGATGAATATCAAGCAGAATGAGATGCGGGTCTGTCTCAACCAATTCCTGCTTCAAATCATGAAATCTCGAACAGCGAACCGCCTCCAAGCCATACTTCATGAGCGAAAGCCTAAGAAGCTCCCCAATCTTATCGTCATCCTCAACTATGAAAATACGGTACATAATGATCGCTCCTTTCCACTATTGTAGTGAATCCCCTCTTCCCCTGCAAGAAACGATAGCAACACCGTAAAGATGCTTCTCATTCTATCCGCTGATCCTCTTGTACGCGCCTCAATAAAAGCAGCAAAGCAGCCCTTTGTACCTTTTAATCAGCATTTTAATAATAGTTATCTGTACTTCTCACTTACCATTGAATGCTCTTTAAACCCTCGAACTACTTTAAAACCCTATTCCAAGGCGTACTATGAATAGAATCTCTGCCCAACTGGAACCCTTTTGACTTGTGTGCCGACTACTAAGAAGGTAATCTCGGTGGAATGGAAACGCTGCCGAAGGGCGAGAATATTAATTAACTGATACAAAAAAAGGCACAGATTTCTCAAACAGTTTGAGGATCTGTGCCTTTTTAATTTTTGAGAGGTTTTAGCTTCTCAAATTTTTTACTCTAGTTAATGATTTTGTTCAAAATGTAATTCACTATATTCGCATTATTTTTCAAATGATCAGCCTGGAGCATATCCTGATGGCTACCCGATCCTTCATACTGCACATAGCCGGCATTACTGCTGTCATCCCATTGATTAATTGCCGAATCTTCATCTTCTAACTCAGGCTGTTCAGCAACGATGCAATGTAATTTGGCGTTAACCTTTCCTTCATTAATGAGATCATTTCGGTATAGAATATAAGAGCGCATTTTGTGGGATACTTGATTTCTAACGGATTCGCTCTCGAGAATGTCGGCATACTCTTCGTCCGCTCCGCCTAAGAAATAAGCAATCTCCTCCTCAATATGCTCATCGAACTCTTCCCGCTTCCGAACCGATTTTACCGAATCGAGCATTATAATATCGGATACGATACGTCCCCGCTTCTCCAATTCTTGTCCGACTTCAAAAGCAAGATTGCCTCCAATAGAGTAACCAAATAGTATCATAGCTCCTTCGGGCTGCGTCTTAATAAGAAGATCGGCATATTGGGCAACCGGATTTTCTTCATCGATAAAATCCAACGCATAGACAACAGCTGTTCCGTCCAAATGAACGGCAAGCTGCTTATAACGCACTCCGTATCCTACCAACGGCGGGAAGCAAAACAGGTTCTTTCGCCCGTTGTTATTGAACTTCGTAATATAATTTGAAGCATGCTTGGCATATTCATTGTCTCTTACGACATGAGCTAAGGACTCCACCGACTGATGCTCATACAAGGTCCGAAACGGAAGCTCGACTCCCAATCTTTCATATACTAGATGGATAACTTCCATAAGCTTCAGTGAATGGCCGCCTAGCTCAAAAAAATTGTCGTTTACACCCACTTTAGTAATTCCAAGAACTTTTTTCCATATTTCTGAAAGCTCCGTTTCAAGTCTGTTCCTCGGTTCCACAAACGACACCTGGCTAACGAGACTTCTATCTAGCATAGGAAGCCCTTTACGATCTAACTTTCCGTTTGCCAGCAACGGGAAAGTCTCAAGCTCAATTAAATAAGATGGGATCATGTAATGTGGCAACCTCTTTTGCAGATGTTGGCGCAGCAGGCCAATGCTTCCGGAATCTTGAAGAAGCACATAGGCACATAGGCCAAGCTCTCCGTTCTCATTGTTCAACGGAATAACGGCTGCCTTCCGAACTCCAGGAGCCGCAAGCAACTGCTTCTCAATCTCGGCAAGCTCCACACGATATCCCCTGATTTTGACTTGATCATCTTTTCTTCCTACCAATTGAATGGTTCCGTCCGACAAATAGCGGCCAAGATCGCCGGTCCGATAAAATTTACCAAACATAATTTCGGAATTGACGAATCTCATTTTCGTGAGTTCAGAATCGCCGAGATAGCCCTCGCTTAACCCATCACCACCAATCCATAACTCTCCCACCGCTCCTACCGGCTGCAGTTGATTGGAGGAGCCAACAATCAGCGCTTTCGTGTTAGCAATCGGTCTGCCGATCACAGGTTTGCTGTTGAAATGCTGCCAGTCGTCCGGTTCGATCGAATGAGCAATGCACCCGATCGTCGTTTCGGTCGGACCGTAATGGTTCATAAATCGCGTTTCGGCATAAAAGCGGCGATAACGTCCGATATCCTCCAGCTTGATGGGCTCTCCTCCCAATACAATCCAGCGTAAACAATGGTTGCCGCATCTGCGAATATGCTGTGGCTCCCTGACGAGATTCTGGAACAAAGACGGAGCCAACTTTACATAAGTCAATTCCGTTTCTCCTACATATGACCAGAAATAAACGGGATCCATATATCTCTCCTTCCTCATAAGGTGGACCTCACATCCGCTTATTAAAGCCGGGAAGAGACTCGTATAGCCCAAATCGAAAGAATACGAGGAGACGAGAACCGTTTTATCGTTATATGTCAGCCCCGTTTGTCCGGCAAACCAGCAGGAATAATTAATCAGGCTCCGATGCCGAATCGGCACCCCTTTCGGTTGCCCCGTTGTACCCGAAGTATAAATAATATATGCATTATGCTCATACCCAACTTCCGAGGACGGGGTGGAATCAGATAAACCGGAGGTTGGACATTGTTCCATGCAGACCACTTTTCCAAGAAGATTTTCGTCAACCTCGTATGCCCTTTGAGTCAAGATCAGTTCCGCATTGCTGAGCTCCAACATGTAGGCCCTTCTCTCAGAAGGCAATTCCGGATCAAGCGGCAAAAAAGTCCCTCCTGATTTCAAAATGGCAAGCATCCCGGAAACTAGATCAATCGATGGCTCCATGAGCAAAGCAACGACCTTTCCCGGTCGAATGCCCCTTCCCCTCAAGAAATGAGCAAGCCGGTTGGCCCTCTCATTCAACTCGCTATAAGTCAACCGTTTCTCATGGTCAACAACCGCTATCCCATTAGGGGTTCGCATCACCTGCTCTTCGAACAGTTGATGAATGGTGCAGGCACCTGGGTAAGCTCTCTGCGTGCCGTTGAAATCGTTCATCAAACTATTCAGTTCGCGCTCGTTCCATAATTCGATTTTATGCATCCGAACATCCGGATCTATCGATACGGCTTTGAGGAGTTCGATGAAATGATCCGCCATTTTCTGAATCGTTTCGTTATGGAACAAAGCTATACTGTATTGGAAAAGAAGAACGAGACTTTCCGTTTCCTCTGTCGCTCGAAGCGTCAAATCAAACTTCGCCGCTGTGCTCCCTGTCCCATAAGGCGCAAAACCGAGCCGTTCTTCACCTGCAGCCGCTTCTTCCATTCCGCTTGCCTGCCGCGTTTCTCCTCCGCTCCTGCTCTGCATTACGAACATCGTATCGAACAGCGGATTCCGGCTTAGATCCTTCCGGACATCCAGCTTCTCCACCAGCTCCTCGAACGGGTAGTCTTGATTCTCGAACGCCTCCAGCGTCTTCTCCTTCACTTCTTCCACATACTCTCGGAACGTTTTCTCTCCACTTGGACTCGTCCGAAGCGCCAGCGTCCCGACGAACATCCCGATCAGCTTCTCCAAATCCGCATGCGGTCTTCCCGCTATCGGCGTACCGACCACGATGTCCTCTTGTCCCGTGTACCGGTGCAGCAGTGTCGTATACGCCGCCAGCAGCACCATGTACAGCGTCGCTCCCGTTTCCTGCGCCAGACGCTTCAGTCCTTCCAGCGTCTCCTTCTCTACGCCGAAGCCAACCGCCTCGCCTTCAAACCGCTGCACCGCCGGACGCGCATAGTCCGTCGCCAGTTCAAGCACCGGCAGCTCGCCCGCAAACGTCTCCAGCCAGTAGGCCTCCTGCTTCCGCATCGCTTCGCTCGACGCCAGCTTTCTTTGCCATGCCGCATAATCCCGGTATTGAATCCGCAGCTCCGACAATGATTCTCCCGCGTACAGACGCATCCATTCCCCGATCATCAGCTCCGTCGACAGCCCGTCCGATATGATATGGTGCATATCGAACAGCAGCAGGTGATCCTCGCTCGTCACGCGCACGACCTCCGCCCGCAGCAGTGGAGCCTGCGCCAGGTCAAACGGTCTCACAAACGATTCCGCTTGGCGCTGCAGCTCCTCTTCATCCGCCGCCTCTTGCACCTTCAGATGAAGTTCTACTCCTTCCTGCACCCGCTGCACCGGCTCTCCGTCCACGATTTCAAATGACGTTCTCAACGATTCGTGACGAGTGATCAAGCGTCGGAACGCTTCCTCCGCACGGACAAGGTCCAGCTCCCCCGACACCCGGTACATGCTTGGCATGTTGTAGCTGATCTGCCCTTCTTCCAACTGGTTCAGGATATACATCCGCTTTTGCGCCGACGATACCGCGTAGTAGTCGCTGTTCGCCACCGGCTCGATCGACGCGTAGTCCGTCTTCTCCATTCCGCCGATCGCTTCCGCCAGCTCTGCCAGCCTCGGCGACTGGAACACCGTCCGCAGCGGCACGTTCACATGCAACGCTTTGTGCAGCTGCGCCACCAGCGTCGTCGCTTTCAGCGAATGGCCGCCCAGTTCGAAGAAATGGTCCTGCCTTCCGACACGCTCCACGCCTAGCACCTGCTGCCATAGTTCCGCCAGCTTCTTCTCCAGCTCTGTTGCCGGCGCCTCATATGCCGCTCGCGCCACATCGCTTCCTTCCGGCGCCGGCAATGCCTTCCGGTCCAGCTTCCCGTTCGATGTCAGCGGCAGCCGCTCCAGATGAACAAAGTAGGACGGCACCATGTAGCCCGGCAGCTTCTCGATCAGAGCCGCGCGCAGTTCCGCCGCGACTAGCTCCTTCTCTGTCACCACATAGGCGCACAGATACGCTTCCAGCGCTTCTTCCCACGCCAGCACGGCCGCTTCCTTCACCCCTTCCACCTTCAGCAGCTGCGCTTCGATCTCTCCCAGCTCGATTCGGTAGCCACGGATTTTCACCTGATGGTCGATCCGGCCCAAATATTCAACCGTACCGTCCAGCTGCCGGCGCGCCAAATCCCCAGTCCGGTACATCCGCTCGCCTGGGCGGTACGGGTTCGCGATAAATTTCTCCTCCGTCAATTCCGCTCGGTTCAAGTAACCGTTTGATACGCCGTCTCCTCCGATATACATTTCGCCAGGAACGAGGTAGGGAACCGGTCGAAGTCCTTCATCCAGAAGATAGATAGAGACATTGTCAGCTGGCGTCCCGATCGGCACCGACGCCCTTTGCTCCGCATCCGCATCGTAAAGATGAATCATACAGCCCACAACCGTTTCCGTCGGGCCATATTCATTATAGATCTGAATATTTCCGTTGAACTTCTTATATATTTTTCCAGCTAAATCCGCGCTTAGATTCTCACCACCAACGATCAACCTGCGCACTCGACTTCCGTTGCAATTACAATCGAGAAGCAAAGAAAGATGAGTTGGAGTAAGCTTAATAATATCGCACTTGTTGTCTTCTACAATCCGACGGATGGACATAACTTTATCCGGTTCGTTATAGATGACAACCGTCCGTCCAGAGATAAGAGGAACAAATATCGACGTAACCGTCAAATCAAAAGCGATCGACGAGTAAAGCGGAAAATCACCGCCGTCCGGAACATAGACCTTTTTGGCCCACCAAATATAGTTAGAAAGACCTTGATGGGTAATCATCGAACCTTTCGGAAGACCAGTCGTGCCCGATGTGAACATAATATAAGCCAGATCTGCCCCTGAGCAGCCGGAAGCAATATTATCCGATTCACCTTCATATATCGATTGGTCATCCAAATAGATGATTTCCGCACCGATGTTGGCGGCATTCATGAACGATTGCATTAGAAACAGTGAAGCACCACTTTCCTTCAGCATGGCCGTGACCCGCTCAGCTGGATGATCCGGATCAATCGGAATATAAGCGGCTCCGGCCTTCATTACCGCAAGCAGTCCGATTAGCAGTTCAAAAGAATGTTCCGCCATAACAGCTACATGATGTCCTCTTGAGCAGCCTTTTCTCTTCAGCAGTCGGGCCAATTGATTGGCTCTCTCATTCAGTTCCCTATAGGTGAGGTGGGCATCTTTATTCGAGGCGGCAATACGATCCGGCTCAGATGCCGCCTGACGCTCGAACAGTGTAAAGACAGTCTCTTCACGCGGATAATCGACATCCGTGACGTTGTGCCTGTAGATCAGCTCATTCGACTCTTCGTCACCGACAATGGCGATTTCTTGAATCGGCGATTCAACGCAATCGGCAATAAAGGTTATTATTTGCAGCAAATGCCTCTTCATCTGCTCAATGCCGATGCCGCTATATAAGTTTGCGTTGTATTTGAACTGCAGGGAGTACTGCGGACCAGGTACGACGATAACATTGAGATCGTAGTTGGTCTGTTCAAAGATCGCTACGTTCCGAATGCCCAATTTTTTTTGACCGTCTGCCTCATCCCGATCATTCCCGCTCTCCATTGCCGCTTCCGTCGGAATATTTTCAAAGATGAGAATATGATCGAACAGCTGCTGTCTAAGACTAGAATTTGCCTGAATCTCGTACAGCGGATAAAAATCATACTGTGCGGAAGATAAGGCCGCAGCTTGATTGATCTTTAACGCCTCTGAAAAGCGGACTCCTTCTCCAACGTTAATTCGAACCGGAATTGTGTTGATAAAAAGTCCGATCATCTCTTCAATGCCTGTCACTTCGGGAGGTCTGCCCGATACGACGGTTCCAAATACGACATCTCGGCTCCGGTTATAGTTTTGAAGGAGCAGCCCCCACGCCGTCTGTATAACGATATTCATCGTAACTTGCTGATCGGCCGCGAGTCGAACTAATTTCTCCGTCAACCGCGTGTCCAAGACAAGCGTGCTTTCATTCGCATCATACTTCTCAAATCCGCTGCTTATTTTCTTGTAAGGAAGCTCCGTTCGTTCATCGAGTCCCTCTAAATATTGCTGCCAATAAATCTTTGCGTTCTCTTCATTCTGACGATCCAGCCATTCTATAAATAATCGGTAGGAGTGCGCCGTTTGCAGGATCGGCTCTTGACCGCTGCGATAACCGTCATAGATTCCGAATAACTCATCAGCCACTCTGGAGATGCACCAACCGTCCATCAGAATATGATGAAAGCTCCATATGACATAATGAGAGGCATCGTTGCGCTTTAATACCGTCACCCGCATCAGACGCTCATTTCCGATCCTGAATCCTTTTTCCCTGTCCTTCTTTTTAACCGACGCCATATAGGCTTCTTGATCCTCTGCCTCCGAAATATCCTCATAGTCAATAGAATAGAGTCGGGTTTGCATAATTAGCTGAAGCGGCTTGTCCAGCGTCTCAGTATCATAAACAGCCCGAAACACTTCATGGCGTTCGACTACCTTATTCAGACTCTTCTCGAATAGCGTCACATCGAAATCCCCGTCCAAATCAAAACATGTTTGCTCGAAATACGCATCGGAGCCTTGATCATAGACGGAGTAGAAATACATGCCGTTTTGCAGCGGTGTCAGCGGATAAATATCCTGAATTCGTCCTTCCTTACTCCACTTTTGCTGCATATCGATCAGACTTTCCAGACTAACGCCTGAATAGAAAATATCGCTCGGGGTGCATTCAGCTTCCGTCCTATTTACACAATGCACAATGATGTCTTGAAGATTCTTGAGGAACGATGAAGCAAGAAGGGATATCGTCGCTTCTTCATATTCCTTGCCGTTGTAATTGATCGAGACGGATAGACGCCCCCCCGAGACCATTCCGTTAATGTCGAGCGCAGCTTTCCGCTTGCTGTTCTCATTCATAGTACTCCCAGACGGGAAAGGAGACATTTGAATATCCGTATCTTCCGTATCCTGGTCGAATTGTCCTAAATAGTTAAAGCTGATTTCCGGATCCAAACGGCCTAATTCTGCAGTCCCTTCCCCGGATAAATACCGCATGATGCCGTATCCCGCTCCTTTTTGGGGGATGGCGCGCAGCGTTTCTTTTACCTTTTTGATTTGGTAAGAAAGATCACTATTGTACGGAATATCCAGAACAACAGGGTATTGCGAAGTAAACCAGCCGACCGTTCGATTAATATTGATTCCCGTTATAATCGGTTCGCGTCCATGCCCTTCCATCGTAACCGCTATCTTGGAGCTTCCAGTCCATCCTTGTACGGCACGTCCTAAAGCAGCTAGTAAAATATCCCCGATCTCCGTAAAGTAAGCGGAATTGACCTGCGTCAACAAAAGCTCGGTTTCTTCTTCTCCCAATTGAAGCTCCACCATTGCGGAATCGGCAATCCGGGATTTGGAGAGCACATAGTCTCTTGGAAGCGGATCAATGACCGTTCGCTCAACCTCGGCCCAATAGGTGGCCTCTCCTGCAAACTCGGCGCTTGTGGCATACTCTCGAAGGGAGTTGCCCCATTCTTGCACAGAGTGAGTTTTCAAAGGGAATTGTAGAGGACTTCCTTCCTCCAACAGCTTGTAGCCTCCAGAAAAATCTTCGAAAATAATCCGCCAAGATACCCCGTCTACAGCAAGATGATGGATAGCGATCAGCAGGTGGTCGCCTCTATCCGTTTTGAATAATCCTAATTTGACTAGAGGCCCTTCGTTCAAATCGATAGAAGCTTGCAGCCGGTTCGCTTCTGTTTCAATCGCTTGAGCCAGTTCAATGCCGTCCAATCCAATAAATGCTATCGTTTCGAATGTATAAAGCGGCTGTTCAACGGCTTTAATCTGCCCTCGGTACGATCCCTCGCTATCTTTGAAATACACGCTCCGCAAACCGTCATGATGCTCGAGGATGCCGTCGAATACACCTTTTACTATATTTTCGTCGTAGCCCGATTCCTTATATAGCATAACCGCCTGATTCCAGTGATTCATTTGTACAAATTGCTGCTCGAAAAACCACTCTTGCATAGGCAGCAGCGGCAATTCGCCCGTAACCGGCCCTTGATCGATTTGCTCATCGATTTGTTGAATGTGAGGCGTTACATCGGCAATAGTTGCGTACCGGAATAATGTTTTCATCTCCAGTTTATAGCCAATGTTATTTAATCTGGCGCACACCTGAATGCCTTTAATCGAATCTCCGCCCAGCTTGAAGAAATTGTCTGTAACGCCGATCCGTTTTTTCCCAAGCACCGACGACCAAATCGAGACAAGATGTTCTTCCAGCGCTGTCGACGGCGCCACATACTCGTCCTCTTTAGAATTGTCAGGCGCCGGCAAAGCCTTCCTGTCGATCTTGCCGCTAACGGTTAACGGCAGCTGATTCAACCGAACGAAGTAGACCGGAATCATATACTCCGGAATACGATTCGCCATATGCGCTCTTAACATGTCGGCATGAACTTCTGACTCAGAGGTATAGTATGCGCATAGTGACTCGGTTGCTTCATCGCTCGAAAGTTTGATGACGATCGCTTCTTTGACAGCCTCATGAGACTGAAGGACGAATTCAATCTCAGCCAATTCGATGCGGTAGCCCCTAATCTTCACCTGCTGATCGATTCTGCCCAAATATTCAATATTCCCGTCGCTGCGCCACTTGGCCAAATCTCCCGTCTTGTAGATCCGTTCCGCATCAGGAAGCCGTACGGGCCGATCAATAAACTTCTCAGCGGTTAAATCCGTCCGATTCATGTATCCTCTGGCCAGGCCCATGCCGGAAATGCATAATTCCCCAGACACACCGACAGGCTGAGGGTGTCCATCCGGATCAAGGATATGAATTTTCGTATTTTGAATAGGTTTGCCGATCGGGACCGTCCTGTCCGTTAGACCACCTGTACAGTCATAGTACGTAACATCAATGGTTGCCTCTGTCGGACCGTATAAATTAATAAGCCTCGTCCCGAACGGCTGTCCCAACCGTTCATCGAATTTTTGTACATGGTGCAGCCCCAGCGCTTCACCGCTTGTAAATATCCTCTTCAATGAAGCCAATGCCGACCTATCTTTCAAACTATCGACATAATCAAGAAAGGCATGGAACATCGACGGCACAAAATGAATAATGTTCACTTGTTTGGCTTCTATTTCCCGAATGATCACGTCGGGAAGCTTCTCCCCTTCAGGCTGAAGCATTACGACGGACGCTCCGCCTATGATCCACAAAAACAACTCCCATACAGACACATCGAATACGAACGGCGTTTTATGAAGAATAACATCGGTTTCCAACAACCGATACTCGTTCTGCATCCATTCTAGCCGGTTCATTAGCGAGACATGCTCAACCATGACCCCTTTCGGTTGGCCTGTGGAGCCAGACGTATAAATGACGTAAGCAAGATCGCTTGGAGCGTTTTCCGGCAAAACGACGGAACTGTCTTCCGAATCTGCATCCGTGTTCGACGAATCCAATATAATTCTGTTTCCGTCAAAAGGTATGGCCTCGCAAATCGCCTCGTTTTGGAGAAGCAGCACCATCGTTTGACTGTTCTGCAGCATATATTGAATCCGTTCGGCAGGCAGACTCGGGTCGATTGGCAAATAGGCTCCCCCTGCCTTCATTATCCCGAGTATTCCAACCATCATCTCCAGCGACCGCTTCGCGGCAATAGCTATTACCCTGTTCCTGCCAACCCCTTGGCGGATCAACTCAGCGGCTACCCGTGAGGCTTTATCGTTCAATTGCTTATAGGTGAGGCTCTGTTGCTCAAATCGGATGGCAATTCGATCAGGATGCTGTTCCGCTCTATTCTCGAACAGGCGATGTATGGTCATCCCATCCATGAACGGCCGGTCTGTTTCATTCCAATTCTCCTGCTGTTTTCTGCCAGACTCGGACAATAGCGTCAAATTGGAAACCGGAATATCCAGTTCAGAACTGACAGCTCCCGTCATTAATTGAATCAGATGTTCGGCAATCAAGCTTACCGTCTCCTGATGGTAGAGTTCCGAATTATAATCAACCGTTATTTCCAATCCGCTATCTTGCGGGCTCACGGAAATAAGCAAATTCTGTTCGAAAGGAGACCGGATTTCCCTATCGTGAACGGTGTTTACAAGAACGGTAATATCCGGCCAGCGGGGATCCTCTTCCGTATTCATAAGCTGGCTTAGTGGGAAACGATCGTGCTCATAGGCTTCTATTAACGTTTGTCGAACATTCCGAACCAACGTTTTGAAGCTTTCCTCGCTTCTCAGCTCCGTACTCACAGGCAATATGGTTGCAGACTTGCCTTCCTGATCCGAACGGTAAGTCGGCGTTCCGATGACAAGGGAGGTTTGGCCTGTATATTTGTAAACACACACCTTAACAATCGCTATAATGAAAGCGTGCAATAAGTAATCCGAATTTTTACAAATCTTTTGTATCGAAAAGTGAAGCTCCTCGCTACAGGCAAGTCTAATGGACGACAGACTGTTTTTCCTTGGATTCGCAGCTGAAAAGTCGGGAGTGAACACGGTTCCCTCTATTGCGTTTATTTTATTAGACCAGTAATCACGGTCGTTTAGCGTCTCTCTGTCGTATACAAAGACCATTTTGTCTCTCCTCTTATTTGAAGGTATCATGCGGAGAAACCAACAGGATAATAACGGCATACCCTTCGTTAGGTTAGATATGCCGTTATTGTCTTCTTCTTGGTGGTATATGGTATCTGATTTAGAAGTCTATCTCTGCCAGTTCAAGCCGTGCTTCCTGTTTTTGATGCGGCATGGAAAGCGGAATATCCGCAATCATTGCTTCCGGCTGGTGCACGATATGCTCCAGCAATTTAATGAAATGTCCAGCCATTATGTCGATGCTTTCTCGTTTGAAAAGTTTCGTACAATATTCCAGGTTCATATCCAATGTGCCCAATGCTTCATTCTCCATGGCGTACAGCGTCAGATCCACTTTGGATACATAATGATCATCGCCAAGCGGAGTGAAGGATAATGAAAGATGCTCTTTTTTCGACGATTCGTTATCCGGTATATTTTGCAGTGCGAACATCGTACTGAATATCGGATTTCGGCTCGGATCCCTCGGCAGACTCAAATTTGCCGCCAACTCCTCCAACGGATAACTTTGGTTCTCAAAAGCGAGCAAGGCGTTCTCTTTGACTTCCAGAACAAAATCACTAAACGGTTTGTTGGGCAACGGGTAGTTTCTCAACGCAACCGTCCCGACGAACATACCGATGATTTTTTCGAGATCTGCATGCGACCGACCTGCAACCGGCGTTCCAACAATAATATCTTCTTGTCCGGTATATTTGGACAACAGAGCGGTATATGCCGCCAACAGTATCATATACATAGTCGCTCCGGTAGAAGCAATCAGCTTTCGCAGCCCCGCTGCCGTCTCTTGTTCGATACGGAAGTTGACCGCGGCCCCTTCGAAGCTCTGGATGGACGGACGAGGATAATCGGTATGCAGGTTCAACACTGGAACCTCCCCGGAAAAGCGCTCAAGCCAGTAAGCTTTAATCTTGTTGTACGCTTTGCTTTGCGCAATATCGCGCTCCCACACGGCGTAGTCTTTGTACTGCAGTCTAAGCTCCGTCAACGTTTCTCCTTGATATAACCGGATAAACTCCTCTACCAGAATCGACAAAGAAGTCCCGTCCGAAATAATATGATGCATATCAAGCAGCAAGATATGGCGGTCCGTACCGATCTCCGTCAGCCCTATCCGCAATAGCGTATGCTGGGAAAGATCGAATGGACGAACAAATTTGAGAATGTGATCGTGTATCTTCGACTCATCTGCAAAACTGTCATACTCAATAACCAGAGGAACCCCTTCATGAACGAACTGAACCACTTCCTCCTCTACAATACCAAAGGATGTACGAAGCGATTCGTGGCGTTCAAGAAGCGTTCGGAACACCTCCTCTACCCTTTCTGTATCCAGCTTTCCTTCTATTAGATAGGTTACTGGAATATTGTAGCTGGCTTCCACCCCTTCCAGCTGGCTTAATGCATACATACGTTTCTGAGCGGAAGAGACCGGATAATAGGCGCGTGTTTCTGTCTTTACAATAGAATTAAATTCTTCTTTTTCCATTTTAGATATTCTTTCAGCCAATTCAGCCAAAGAAGAAGTCTGAAAAATATCACGAAGATGGATGCTCACATTCAATTCTTTATGCAGCTGCGCTACCAACATCGTCGCCTTTAGCGAATGACCGCCCAGCTCGAAGAAATTATCCTTCGCCCCGACTTGCGCGATACCCAGCACGCTTTGCCAGATTTCCGCCAGCTTCGCTTCCAGTTCCGTCCGCGGCGCTACGTAGCTTTCGCCTCCCATAGCGCTCCGCTCCGGCTCCGGCAGTCCTCTCCGATCCACCTTCCCGTTCGGCGTCAGCGGCACCTCGGTCAATTCTACGAAGAACGCCGGCACCATGTAGCTTGGCAGTTGGCTTCCCACATATCGGCGAAGCTCCGCTGCTTCCAGCTTGCCGTGACCAACCACATACGCGCACAGATAGGAATCCGCTCCCTTATCCTGACGCGCAATCACTACCGCTTCCTTCACCTGCTCGTGTCGCTGCAGAACCGCCTCGATCTCGCCCAGCTCGATCCGGTAGCCCCGGATTTTCACCTGCTCGTCAATCCGGCCCAAATAGTCCAGGTTGCCGTCCGGCAGCCATCTCGCCAAATCTCCCGTCCGGTACAGCCGCTCTCCGTTCGGATGCTGCACAAACTTCTCTTCCGTCAGCTCCGGGCGGTTCAGGTAGCCGCGCGCCAAGCCCGCTCCCGCGATGCACAGCTCTCCGGCTACCCCGATCGGCTGCTCCCTGAGCCGATCATCCATGACATACAGCCGCGTATTGGACAACGGCTTCC
>NZ_JAHZIJ010000014.1 GCF_019443105.1 Paenibacillus oenotherae | reverse complement strand
GTTCGTTTCATCCTCCATGAAGTGTTTGATCTCCGCCTTCATAATGGATTCCAGGTTTTCTTTTACAAACTGAGTGACAAGATTTTCAAATAGGTTTGTGAGCTGGTTTTCTGCTATTATAGTCATGAAGTAGAGTCCCTTCTTGGTGCGTGGTAACCCCGAGGATACTCTACTTTTTTGTTCCCTGTTAAGGGGCCAAATCTTGGTACACAAACTATTGTACGTCATCCTCATATGGGCCAAATACAGGAAATTACCTGCTCTTTAGCAGGCATTCGTCTTTTGAGAAGCAGAGTCGAAGGAAAAGCTGCACTTTTGCAGGCATCTTCTAGCTATTGGCGGAATCGCCCCATTCTACAGCGCATGCAGGTCCCAGCGAGCGCGGTGCAGAATGGAGCGGTACGGGTGTCAACACACTGGGATAGCTCGCAGGATCGCGGATAACCGCTGCCGGATTTCCGCGATCCACGCGGATCTACCTGAATTCACGCGGATACACACCGATCGACACTGATCCACGCGGATCTACCTGAATTCACGCGGATCTACGAGAATCCACACAGATCCACACAGATTCACGCGGATACACACAGATTCACACTGATACACACAGATCCACGAATCAGCCTCCAGCAGACGCTGAGAAGATCAGCCTCCTCTGTCTGCCTATTTATGTTATAATGCAAATGATTTTAAGGAAGCTGCTGCAAGTTTAGCTTTCATGCCGAAACTATATTTCTTCTACCGACAAGGAGGATGATGCACTATGCTGCTGGAAGCCGTTTATCACCGACCCAAACAAAACTGGTCCTATGCCTACGACAGCCAAACGATACATATCCGTCTCAAGACCAAACGGGATGATATGGACAAGGTGCAGGTGCTGTCTGTAGACAAATGGGATTTCAACGGAACCCGCTTCATTACCGATATGGTCAAATTCGCTTCCAATGAGCTGTTCGATTTCTGGGAAGCGGCTGTCCGTCCGCCATTCAAGCGGCTCGCATACGCCTTTATTTTGCAATCTGGCAATTTGTGCACCTATATGAACGAACGCGGCTTCACGCCGGAGATGCCGATGACCGCAGCTGGTTTATTCGAATTCCCCTACATCAATCCCGTGGATGTATTCGCTCCTCCATCGTGGGTGAAGGATGCCGTATTCTATCAAATATTTCCCGAGCGCTTCGCCAATGGCAATCCTGCTAATGATCCGGCAGATGTGGAGCCTTGGGGCGGCAAGCCGACCCGGACCAACTTCTTTGGCGGCGACCTTCAGGGAGTTATAGATAAGCTGGATCATCTGGATGAGCTGGGCGTCAACGCCATCTATTTCAACCCGGTTTTTGAAGCGACGACCAATCATAAATACGATACACAGGATTACATGAAAGTGGACCCTGATTTTGGCGATAATGAAACGTTGAAGCTTCTCGTGCAGGAATGCCATAAGCGCGGGATCCGCGTTCTTCTCGACGCTGTGTTCAACCACTGCGGCGCCACCTTTGGGCCCTATCTTGATGTGAAGAAGAATGGAGCGGCATCCCGTTATGCTGACTGGTTCCATGTTCGTGAATTTCCGCTTGAGGTAAGGGACGGTATTCCAACCTACGAAACCTTCAGCTTCGAGCCCATTATGCCTAAGCTGAACACAGAGCATGCAGAGGTAAAGGCGTATTTGCTAAATGTGGCACGTTATTGGATCGAGGAGATCGGCATTGATGGATGGCGGTTGGATGTAGCTGATGAGGTGGACCATGCCTTCTGGCGGGATTTCCGCAAAGTGGTGAAGGCTGCCAATCCGGAAGCCTACATTCTGGGCGAGATTTGGCATGATTCGATGATGTGGCTGCAGGGCGACCAGTTCGATGCTGTCATGAACTACCCCTTCACGGATGCTGTGCTGGATTTCTTCACCAGAGAAGCGATAGACGGCGCCAGGTTCGCGAACGCAATCGGCACCATTCTGTCCAGCTACCCTCACCAAGTGAATGAAGCTGCGTTCAACCTGCTCGGCAGCCATGATACGCCGAGACTGCTCACGATTTGCGGAGACAACAAACAGCGGCTCAAGCTCGCAACACTGTTTCTGTTCACCTTCACAGGAACGCCTTGCATCTACTATGGCGATGAGATTGGATTGAATGGGGAGATGGACCCCGATTGCCGCAAATGCATGGAGTGGGAGGAGAGCAAGCAGGATCGGGAATTGTTCAACTATTACCGGAGCATTATAAGCCTGCGGCGTGAGCATGAGGTGCTGCGAAGCGGCGGATTCCGCTTCCTCCATGCAGAGAGAAACGACATGTGCCTTGCCTATGAGCGCTATGACGATAATCAGCACTTCATCATCGCGGCTAACGCCAGTGAAGTGACAGGCACCTTGGAAATTGTCCTTCCGCAGGGCCAGTGGAAGGAAGTATTCTCCGGCGAAACCCTTGCAGCGGATGGCGACAAAACAAGCCTCAAGCTGCCTCCCCTCAGCTATTTGGTTTTCAAACGCAGCCTGCAATAGCCCTGTTCTAACGAAAGAAAGCCTTCGCTTACGGCCTTATGACCGTAAGCGAAGGCTTTTTATCCGATGATGTTAGTCGAAATCATATCTCTGTTCGGCAAAGGGATCGCCATACATGTGATACCCGTTGCGCTCCCAGAAGCCGGGCTTGTCAGCAGCCATAAATTCAATACCGCGCAGCCACTTGGCGCTCTTCCAGAAATACAGATGCGGTACCACCATGCGCACAGGATAACCATGCTCCGGTGTCAGCAGCTCGCCATTATGGCGCATTGCCAGGAATGAGGTCTCCCGCAGAAAATCCTCGATCGGCAGGTTCGTCGTCCAGCCATGCTCTGCATGCAGCATCACATATTTCGCTTCCGGCTTCAGCTTCACCTTCTCCATAATCGTAGCTACAGCAACACCTTCCCATACATTGTCCAGCTTGGACCATGTCGTTACACAATGAATGTCATTCCCGAACTCTTGCTTGGGCAGCTTCAGAAATTCGCTGTAGGTAATGACAGCCTCCTCTTCCACAAGTCCGAACAGGCGCAAATTCCATTTGCCCATGTCATTATAATAGGGAACCGAGCCATGATGCAGCACCGGAAAACCCTCTGTCACCCGCTGCCCGGGCGGAATGCGCGATGCCAGATCGCGCTCCTCCTTGCTCTTGCTGTCCGTTCCGTTGTTCACCATAACCCCTCCATCCCTCTTATTTGCTGTGCCGCTGCTCACGCAGAACGAGCGGTCCTATTGTCAGGGCAAGCGTCAGCAGCACCACGCCCGTCAAGAAAGCGACCCCGTAGCTTTGCAGCCAATACGGACTATCGTCGATCTCTTTATAGACCCATCCGCCGATCATCGGACCGACAAAGCCCGTAAGTCCGGTCAAGGCTGAGAATATGGCGATATACATAGGGCGATCCGCCTTAGGCGTGTCACCGATGACGAAGTTGAAGACAAGCAGATTGTACCCGCCTAGTCCGAAGCCAAGCGCAATATGCACAAGAAGCAGCACGAGGATTGCCGGCAATAGCTCGATCCCTGCCCATAACAGGCAGGAGAACGCTATAATAGGCAGCGTCCACAGCAGCAGCGTTCGGGATGCAAAGCGCGAGTTCAACGTTCCCCAATAATAATAGCTAACCATCATCACGACCATCTGAACCGTTGTAATGACCGTTACCCACAGGTAGTTAATCGTTAGAATGTCCAGCATAACGAAGGAAAATAACGGTACAGCAATATTTTGCATCAGAATAAACAGCGCGATGAACAGCGTAGCCTTCATGTACGATATATCCTTCAGCGGCTTCAGGAATCGCCTTCCGGAGCTTGCTTCCGCTGATTTCTCGAAGGGCGGATTGGGATAACGCCTCAGCTCAATCGCATTCCACACCGCACAGACCGCCGCGATGATATACAGCACGGCAAATCCCGTCGCTTCATTCAAATGCTCCAGAATCTGTCCGCCAATCAGAAGCGCAACGCTTGCGACCGCCCAGTGAATCGTATTGCGGATACCGAAGAATCGCCCTCTTACCTTGGCCGGGACCATGTCCGCAATGATTGAGGTCCAGAGCATTCCAGAGGTTGAAGCAAACAGAAATGAAGCCAGATACATCGCGATAAATACAGTTACCCGATATTCCTCAGCTACGAAGAATGGAATAAGTCCTGTAGCTACCCACACAAGACGGTGCGTAACTCCGGCTATCGTAAGCAGCAGCAGCCGATTGTTGAAGCGCTGCATATAATAGGCCACAATCAATTGAAACATATTCGCAAGGGCAGGAATGGCCATAACAAGCCCGACCTCTTCCGATGCCCCTCCGAGATACAGGATGTATGCCGTCAGAATCGGCCCCCCAAGCAGGTTGTTGATAAGGGTTGCCGGAATGCCCTCCATGATGGAGGTAAGCAGCCCTCTCCGCTGCTGAGAGAGATTCTTGCGGCGAAATACGGACACGACATGCTGCCAGAATGACATGGTGTATGACTCCTTCATGATGTAAATAGCTGCTAACCTGCCGTGCCCAGCCGCTCTACACGAGCAGCTCGCCTAATGTCCGGACCATGACGCCCGTCGCCCCTTTGGACTCCCATGAGCGTTCACGCTCCAGCCACGCCGTACCGCCGATATCCAGATGCACCCACGGCTTCTCCTCGGCGAAGGCTCCGATGAACAAGCCGCCGGTTATTGTACCGCCAAGCCTTCCGCCGCTGTTCTTCATATCGGCTGCGTCACTATCAAGCTGCTTGCGGAATTCCGGATACGCAGGAAGCGGCCATATACGCTCGCCTGCCCGCTTCGAAGCCAGAATAACCTGCTGCTGGAGCGCCTCATCATTGCTGACTGCGCCTGTCGCCACATTGCCGAGCGCAACCATAACCGCGCCGGTAAGTGTCGCGACATCCACAAGCTTCGTTGCACCGCGCCTGATCGCTGTCGTTAATCCATCCGCCAGCACCAGACGCCCCTCTGCATCGGTGTTCACGACCTCAATCGTAAGACCGTTCATCGTCTTCAGAACATCGCCTGGCTTGAGCGCCCGGTCTGACGGCATATTCTCCGCAGAAGGAATGACAGCAACAACATTGACGGCTGGGCGAGTCTCGCCAATAATTCTCATCGCCCCAAGCACTGCTGCCGCACCGCCCATGTCAGAGATCATTTCCTCCATGCCCTCCGCCTTCTTCAGCGAAATGCCGCCTGTGTCGAACGTAATCCCCTTCCCGATCAGCCCCCATACTTCTTTATCTTCGGGTGCTCCTTGATAGTGCAGGACAATCATCCGCGGCGGATTCACGCTGCCTTGCCCGACTCCCAGCAATCCGCCCATTCCTTGCTCGGCAGCTGTCCATTCATCCAGCACCTCGCAATCCAGACTGTATGTCCGCGCGAGCTCTTCCGCTTCCTCGGCCAGCAGCTCAGGTGTCAGCTTATTCCCCGGCAGATTGGTCAGATCACGGGCGTACTTAACAGCTTCCGCGAACACAACGCCCCGGCGTATACCCGCTTCCCATTGCTCCGCAGCTTCCGGGTAACCGCTTGCATCTTCCGCAGGTATGAAGCTGACAGCCTGTACAGATGCGTAACGCTTCTCGTCATTCTGCTTCTCTGTCTTCCGCGTGAACAGCCCGAGCGAGTATCCCTCCGTCATCGCCTGCGCGGCTTGGCTGACCGTGTACTCCATGGAGCCTGTGCAGACTGCGATGGGAAGCTGCTGCGCCACAGTCGCGACCTTCAGGCGTCTGGCTGCTTTCGCCGCAGCCGCAGCGGCATCCCGCAGACCGTCCACAGTCAAGCCCGAATGAGCTACACCGACATAGATCACATAAGCTGCGGGCAGCAAGCCAAGCGTCGGCAGACTAAGCGTCTCCTTAGGCTCCGCTTTGAACAGCTCCCGCTCGAAGTGCCCCCGAAGCGCTTCATCCAGCTGTGGATGCACCCATTTTGCAGGTTCACTTCCCTCACCCTGCAATTCTCCGCGGCTGATGAACCGCACGATGGCCTCGGCCTCATGCCCTTTAGCCCCATATGTAAATTGAACACTCATGTTCCACATCTCCTTTAAGTCATCAGATATACAAAAAAATCGGGTTGCCCCGATTCTTCGCGTAAACGATCCTCCCACTCGATAATTGACCGGACAATAAGAAACCATCCGCTGTACATCGGCAGAGCACACAACGAATTTCCCGCCCTGTCCGATCTCTGATATCGACCTGAATTTAGAGGACTGATATGCTTGGAATCGGTCACTACCCCGATTCTAATCCTTTATTCCACCAATGGCAAATAGATATTAAATTCCGTCCCCTCGCCGGGATTGCTGGTTACCCGGATAGAACCGCCATGATTGCGGATGATGCGGTAGCTCACCGATAATCCCAGTCCTGTCCCTGCAACCTTCGTCGTGAAGAAAGGATCGAACAGCCTGCTCAGCGTCGTCGTATCCATCCCTTTGCCGTTGTCCCGAATTTTAATCTCTGCAAAAGAATCCTCCCGCCGCGTAATGACATCGATTCGCCCCAAATGCTCAGGGTCCACCTCTCCGATCGCATCCATCGCATTGCGGATAATGTTCAGAATAACCTGCTTCACCTGCTTCACATCAATCGATATCGCCAAATCCTGGTCATAGGATTCAAGATTGATCCCGCAGCCCTTCATCAACGCCTCGCTCTCACAGAGCATAATGACCTCTTTCAATAAAGAATTGATGAATACCTTCTGCTTCATCGGCGCTGAAGGCTTGGACGAATTAAGAAACTCATAAATAATATCATTAGCCCGATCAATCTCCGCCAGAATAATGCGGGCATATTCCTCCTTGCCGAGCTGCAGCAGCAGCGGCTTGAGCAGCTGGATAAAGCCGCGAATCGATGTAAGCGGATTCCTAATTTCATGCGCGATAGCTGCCGCGATCTTGCCAAGCATAGCCAGCTTGTCATTCTGATACGCGGTCTGTTCAATCTGCTTGAACTCTGTTACATCCTTCACGCTGAACAAGTAGTCGCCATCAAGCTGATCGCCGTAAGTGACCGTTACAAGCAGATGCCTGCCGCTTGCATCCTGGAACTCCAGATATCGGCTTCTTCGCAGAAACATTTCTTTGTAAAGGCGCAGGACAATACGCTTCGTGCCCCGCCGCAGCTGCGGATGCGCCAGCATATCACGGAGCCCGCAGCCAATTAACGTTTTGCGGGGAATATCAAGAAGCTTGGCCATCTGCAAATTAATAAAGGACAGAATGCCGTCACCGTCAAATATCGCGATACCGCTATCCATGTGCTGAAGCACATTCTCATATTTATTCTTCACCATTCGGAACGAGCGGTGTGTATGCAGCAGCATATCCCTCATTTCACTGAAACGCTGCTCCGGCGTCTGTTCCGGCTGCAGCCGAACACGGAAGGCTACCATGAGTTCAATTAGAAATATAAATGATCGGCTGTACAGCTGAAGCGCTTCCTCGGATTCGACATTGGCAACGAGAATTTGCATCGTTTCTTCATGAATCGCGATTATATCCTCCGGATGAATACCATGAAGCAATTTACCGATTTCAGTCGCTTCAAAGAGCGATGCCTCGCTACCGCTTCGAATGTATTCGGCAAGCGCCGGAAAATAGCGCTTTCGAATCGCTTGCATGTTATCCCTCTCTTCTGCGGCACAGAACGGCGTACCTTACCATTTACAATCATCATAGTAAGTTATACTAATTAATGTCAACAGGAGATACTGTCGAAACCCGCCGCAGCAAGAAAACAAAGAAGACCGCATCAGTTTCTGCAGTCTCCACATGTGAACCCCTATACGTTGTTGCACCTCTCTAACCTTATAAAACAGGGGTTTTCTTCCCCTGCCTGCTATATGCCTCATTATTCAATCCATCCCAGCCTGACCCATCGGCCTCGTCCCTGCTGATCTTGCACTTATTATGAATATTTCATTTATATTCATAATTTTTAATTTTTATTTTCCTTATTTTTCTTTTTATCATCTTCATTTTTATTTTTATTCTGCTTATTATCCGTTTCTTTATTCTTACTTTCTTTATTATTCTCCTTCTTCGCATCCTCTTTGCTATTCACTATTTTTCCGTCATTCTGCTTGGTGCTGCCATGATCGCCTTCCTTTTGCTTGCCGTCATTCTTTTTTTCTTGCTCATCCTGCCTCGCACGCTCATCATCTTTTTCTTTCCGTTCTCTGTCACGATCATTCGAGCCGTTCTTATTTTCTCGCTTGCCATTCTCTTGCTGCCTGTCTCTCTCACTGCCGCTGCTATCGTTGTTCCCCTTATTGTCTCTGGCATTGTCGACCCCGGAGGACTTCTTTTCCGAATTTTTGTCCTCTTTTGTCGCATCTCTTGGATGCGTCATTTTGTCACTGGGCCTTCCGCCATCCTTATCCTTATCATTGGTTTTATCGTACCAATTCCTGTTGCCGTCCTTGTCGGATGATGTCTTGTCCATATTCGAATTCTTGCCTTGATTGTTGCCGTTGCCTTTTCCCTGATTGTTATCCCTGTTCTTATCCCGCCGGTCACGATCTCTGTCGCTGTCTCTGTCTTTGTCTCTGCTGCTATCTCTGCTGCTATCTCTGTTGCTATCCCCGTCCTTACTTCTGCCCTTATCTCCTTCGTTTGCTCTAACCCTGTCTCCGTCCTTGCCGCTCTTCCCGTCCTTATCGCTCTTGTTGCTATTCTTATCCTTATCCTTGCTCTTATCCTTGCCTTTCTCAGCATCCTTCCGCAGCTTTTCTTCTTTCTTTTCATTATCCAGCAGCTTCTTCAGCTGTTCCTTCTGCTCCCTCTTGAGCTTCTCTTTATCCTTTTCTTTCTCATCGTCTACGACCGCCTTGACTCCGCCCCAAGCCTTCGCTGTCTGGTGAATGGACTGGGTTTTTAATTGCGCAATGGGCACCTCATGCCCTTGGCTCTTGGCCATCAAATAAAACGCGAGCTTGCCAGAGGACATTCCTTTCTCATTGGCCTCATCCCGCAGATCCTTGGGTGCAGATAATGTCGTTATCTGAACATGCTGGCTGGAGCTCTTGTCAGATTTGACAAGCGACTGCTGCACAGCCGCACTTACCTTTTCCGTCAGCTTCGCTTCGTATGACGCCCCGCTGCCATCATTCAAGAGCACGCTCGTAATGATAACATCGCCATCCCCATGCTTCAGATAGCGTCCCTCGTTCACACGGTCCATGATCATTCCCGCCACCTGATCGACAGGCAGTCCCTCGAATGCCAATCCGGCCGTGACAGCAGCCCCGTCCTTGTTCAATGCACGCAGCTCCACAACCTCATCGCTCGAGCTGACGCCAAGCTCTACACTCGGGTTAATATCCATCGTCAAATATGCAGCAACTGATGACCCTTTACCAAGCTGGCCCGCAAGAAAAGGAATGAAGATAAGCAGCATGACCGCAGCAGCAATGCCAAGCCCGTATATCGCCCCAGGCTTCCGCCTTCGCCCTGGCTCTGCAATCGAAATTTCCTCGCCGACTGCTGCGCCGCTTCTCGAAGGGATCTTGCGAAACTCGCCTTCCGGCGTCATCACAATAAGGTGTCTCTTGCCTATTTCCATGACGATCCCACGATTCATGCTCTCACTCCTTTCACTCCGTCGTTATCCTCATCCTGTGACAGCATTGGCTGCAAATAAGCTTGCAGGCAAGGAAAATCACCATTATGTAAAATAGCAATCGCAATAATATATTTCCGATTGCGCTCAATCGTCTTTCTGGAAACTCCCGCCTCCGCGCACATTTCCTTAATCGGCAGCTTTTGCGACAGCGTGAATGACTCGAACTGGGCTGAAGTCGCAGCGAATCTGCGGCTGATTGACATCAGAAGCTCCCTGGAATCCGCATGCTTGGGCGACAACCCGGGCAGCTCAGCGAACGTTATGCCGTATTGGTTCAAGCAGCTGTTATACTCCGCAATCTCGAGACGCCTTGCATCCGCCTCCTGATTTATCGCGTGCCGATGCATGGCTTCCTTCAGCTCAATCGTATTGATCGTCTGCTCTTCTTCATCTGTGCTGTCAAAAGCGCTGTAAGGAACGGTGTGAGAATGACGCTGTTCTCTGCGGACATAGTCAATAAGCCTCCGCCGAATGACCGTTTCGGCAAAGCCGAGAAACGATTTTCCTGCATGGCTTGAATATTGGCTGATCGCTTCGTCGAAGGCACTCAGGGCAATACTGAATTCATCATCCCGCGAAGGATCGATATATCGTTTGCAGAATCTGCTCGTCACCTTGGCGATGTAAGGCTCATAGGCCGCAATGAAATCATCGCGTGAATCCTCGCCCGCACGGATACGCTCCACCCTTGCCTCAGGTGCGTCCCGTTCATCTCCAGATGGTGTTAGAGCAGCTCCATTCTTGCCGAATAATCGCTTGAATAGTACGAGTAGCAACCGCTCCACCTCACATGTATAGATTTCGTGCTGTTCAATTCGCTTGAGGGGGTACTGCAATCGTCATCATAAGAAAAAAAAGCCCCCTGCATCAGGAGGCATGAATATTAACAAGAAGTTCGTCGCCCACGAAGCTTGCTGCGCCGCTTGCTGAGTACACCGAGACGGCGTTTCAATTCCGTTTCCCAGGTCATGTCCTGGATCCCCTTGGCGAACGCCAGCAGATCAAGAGCCATATCAATTTGATTCTGAACGACATCCATCGGATCCTCGTTCTCATTGTTAACGCAATTCTCGAACAGATTGTCGCCTTCTCCATCCACATATTCGAGAAAATCGACTTCGGAGGCACCATCACCATGAGCGTATTCAGCCAGAATCTCATATTCATTCTCAATCTTGTGATGAATATCAACCCGATTGCATACCGGACAGAAAAGAATAGGTACATTATGAATGTGTGTGCGATAATGCTTCAGTGTTCCATTCGTGCCAATCATACTAGCGCCACAACAAAAACTCATGTCAGTTCCCCCCTAACCTGCTTCTCAAAAATGATCTTGCATAGAAAGCTTACTAAACTTATTCGCTCCCCGCACGATAAATTCCTGCTTGAAGCGTTCGACAAAGAATAGAAAACCCGGCAACCTTTACCGGCGCCGGGTTCTATGAGCTTGTATCGCTTCTTATTTCGCAACCAGATGCTTGTCGCCTGGCTTCCAGTTGATTGGGCACAATCCGCCGGATTGCAAGGCTTGCAGTACACGAAGCGTTTCTTCAACGCTGCGGCCTACATTGTTATGGTTGACAACTTGATACTTCACTTCGCCTTCCGGATCGATGATGAACAGGCCGCGCAATGCGATACCTTCTTCTTCAATCAGGACACCATAATCGCGTGCAACGGATTTCGTAATATCTGCAGCAAGCGGGAAGTTCAATTGGCCAAGACCATTATCGTTAACCGGTGTGTTGATCCACGCGCGGTGGCTGTGTTTGCTGTCTACGCTGACACCAAGAATTTCAGTGTTCGACTTGTTGAACTCGCCAGCAGCTTCACTAAGCGCCGTGATTTCAGTCGGACATACGAAAGTGAAATCCAGTGGATAGAAGAAAAGCACGAGCCATTTGCCTTTGTAATCTGCCAAAGAAGCTGTACCGAAATCTTGTCCATTTCCAGTTGCCGTTTCCATTCTGAAATCTGGAGCCGGACGACCTACCAAACGTTCTGCCATTATGAAAAACCTCCTTGACGCTTTCGCGTTTATTTGACCCTTTGACCGGGTGACTGTTCGAATAAAATCGTAACATCACTTTATAACAAAGTCAAGAATGAAACTATTTCTTATTAAGAATTATTTTAAATTACTTCTTCATTGCAGCGATGATGAGATCGCCCATTGCTTCGGTTCCGATTGCTTTGCTCTTGTCTACAGCGATATCTCCGGTACGGTGGCCCGCATCAAGAACAGCTTTGACCGCATCTTCAATCGATTGCGCTGCTTCAGCATAACCGAACGTCAGACGGAACATAAGCGCAACAGACAGAATCGTAGCGATTGGATTAGAGATGCCTTGTCCAGCAATATCAGGTGCGGAGCCATGTACCGGCTCGTACAGGCCAAAGCTGCCTTCGCCAAGCGAAGCAGAGGACAGCATGCCAATGGAGCCTGTCAGCATAGCTGCTTCATCGCTAAGGATATCTCCGAACATATTCTCGGTCACAATTACATCGAAGCTTGCTGGGCGGCGCAGAAGCTGCATCGCACAGTTGTCTACAAGAACGTGCTCCACTTCTACATCCGGATACTCAGGAGCGAGCCGGTTCACGACTTCACGCCACAGGCGGGATGTCTCAAGCACGTTTGCTTTATCCACTGAAGCCAGCTTCTTGCGGCGGGTTTGCGCAATTTCGAAGCCTTGGCGAACGATACGCTCAACTTCTGTTACGTTGTATACGCAAGTATCAACCGCTTCTTCTCCGCCTGCGCCTTCGCGGCGGAATTTCTCGCCGAAGTAGATGCCGCCTGTCAGCTCGCGCACCACGATCAGATCTGTGCCTTCAAGCACTTCAGGCTTCAAAGTCGAAGCTTCCTTCAGGCAATCGAATACCGTAGCAGGACGGATGTTCGAGAACAGTCCGAGCGCCTTGCGGATACCGAGCAGACCTGTCTCCGGACGAAGCTCCTTCGAGTTGTTGTCCCACTTAGGGCCGCCTACAGCGCCAAGCAGCACAGCATCGGCACGCTTACAGATTTCGAGCGTTTCCTCCGGAAGCGGGGTACCTTTCTCATCAATTGCAATACCGCCGAACAAGCCGTGCTCTGTTTCGAATTGATATCCGAACAGCTCCTCGGTTTTCTTCAATACCTTCAATGCTTCGCCCACAACTTCAGGGCCGATTCCGTCACCGGCAATAACTGCAATTTTCTTCACGTCAGCCATACTCGTTTAAGACACTCCTTCTGTATTAAGGGCTGTCCGTTCCAGCGGCTTATTCCTGCTCGCTCGATCCGTCAGCCCTATGTTGATTATGATTCTCAGTCTACTCTCAGTTGTACCACAAATTCAACCGTAAGACAAAGATATTAAAGCTATGACTTTTATAGGCATGACGTATAAAGCTTATTGCTCCGGCTCATGAACACTAATACCACAAAACAAAAAGCGGGAAAAGAGCTGTTAACGCCCCCTTTCCCCGCTTCTAGAACAGCTCCATATCCTTCGCCTGCTGCGCGGCTTCCTTGCTGCTTTTACCACCCAGCTTGCGCAAAATATTGCTCACATGATTTTTCACCGTACGCACAGACAAGAAGGATTTCTCGGCAATTTGGGTCTGGCTGTACCCTTCATGAATCATGGAGAGCAATTGAACCTCTGCCGGAGTCACCATACGCTTGAATTTGTCCACCTCATATTCACGCTCCAGCTTCTTCAAGCGTCGGAACTCATCGAGCATTTGGCGCGCGGCAGAAGCATCGATAGCCGATTGGTCGCCAGCTGCCTTGCGGATTGCCTCCGGAATAGCTGTAAAATCAGATTTGACAAGATAGTTCACAGCTCCTGCACGGAACGCTTCTACCACAAATGCCTTATCCTCCATGGAGGTCAGCATAATAAGACGCGCCGTAGACGAAACTGACAGCTCTCCGGCAAGCCGCAGCCCTTCCGGACTGTCAGCGAGCATAATATCAAGCAGAATGACATCCGGGGCGGCCTCCTCTGCGAGAAGCAGCGCTTTCTCCGGAGTGTCAGCCACCGCTACAACCTCCAGATCCGCCTCGGCATTCAAATAGGCCGACA
The DNA here is from genome assembly GCF_019443105.1 of Paenibacillus oenotherae. Taxonomy (GTDB): domain Bacteria; phylum Bacillota; class Bacilli; order Paenibacillales; family Paenibacillaceae; genus Paenibacillus_Z; species Paenibacillus_Z oenotherae. The sequence goes on along the minus strand of NZ_JAHZIJ010000014.1, from coordinate 115,003 downwards.
GCCCTCTCAGCCAATCCGGATCGTCCTCCACAATCATAACTCGAATGCTAGCGTTGCTCATGACTATGCCCCTTTTGCCCGTCTTGGAATTGGAAAATGCAAGGTTACAGTCGTTCCCTTGCCGGCCTCGCTCTGGATGCGCAGCTCGCCTCTCTGCCGATTCATTAATTGGCTGCAGTAGGCGAGTCCGAGGCCAAAGTTCATCGCTTTTCCGCTCTTCGTCGTGAAGAATGGCTCGGTAACCTTGCGCAGATGCTTCTTATCAATTCCGCTGCCGTTATCTCTAATCGTGATCGTGCAGCCTCTTCGGCCGCTGATGACCTTGACGGCAAGCTCCCCGCCGCCAGGCATCGCTTCTATCGCATTATTCAATATGTTGCTGATCGCCTCGCCTGTCTGCGCGGAGTCCACCTCGGCTTCTGCCCGTTCATCATACTCCGCCAGTATGCTAACGTGTCCTGCTGCACGCGGTGCCAATGCCGCCAGCTGTTCACGCACAAGCTCCGACAGACTGATCCTCTGCGGCTGGAGACGCAGCTCCTGCGTCCGGTCATGTACACTCCGAATCATCGCCTCGATATGCAAAGCGGCTGAAGCGATTACCTTAATATCTTCACGCAGCTCCTGCATCCCCTCTTGATCAGTTTCTGCAGCGCGGTCGATTTTATCACTGAACAGCTTAATTTTTCCGATATCGTTCTTAATGGCATGATTAAGCATGGCGGTGCCGCTCGTAATCGCTCGCAGGGAGAAATCAAGCTGTCTCCGCTCAATAAGCAGCTGTACCCCGAGAAATCCGAATTTGAACAAGGCCACAATAAATACGATAAAGGCAAAAGTTATCGGCCAGATATTATATCTCCACATGCCATAGAGACCGAAGAGAGGCATAATATAATTCATCGTTAAAGCAATCATAATGGCAGGCAATATGGCAGCAGTCAGAATGGCATGAGCGCGGCGGTCCGCCGGATGAAGCACGCGCTTGGTCAGAAGCAGAATCAAGCCAATCGCAATGTAAGGTATCGCCCATACAGCAAGAATGTCAAAATGGACAGCATATACATCCGCTGCAGGCAGAAAAAGCATACACAGCGGCAGCAGCAATGCTCCGTAAGGCAGCCATCGCAGCGCTTTCACAATTAGCGAATGAAGGGAGAAGCGCTCAGAGTCCTTCGGCAGCAATGCCGTATGATACGCCGCAGCAAAGCAAAGAAAGCTATAGGGCAGCCCATAATAGCTCATCCAGGAGCAGCCGTTCTGCAGCAAGCGAAGCAGCCTCTCTTGAGCGGCATCGATTCCGCCGGAGTTATACATCGATACAATCCAGCCCTCCATGGTGGAGGCTAACGCCCCAAACCCGCCGCAAAGAGAGACGAGTGCCAGCCAGCGTACAACGACGCTTTTTCTATTCGACGTTAGCAGCAGCAGAGAGGCCAGCCATAAAGCAATCCATACAAATAACATGTGGTGCGACATCCCCCGGTTTAAGTTCTCTTTTACTTATCATTATATCATCGGATCGCCCGACTAGGGGCATTAATTGTTCCCTGCAGCCGCCCCCCTAAGACACTAGCCCCTAGACACGGATCCATAGACATTGGCCCATAGAAACACGAGCTTAACTGGAGCACTCGCATGCTTATGGCCACTATCCCCATGACTCAGACCATCCCCACTGACTCGGCATTCCCAGACCTATGGCCACTATCCCCAAGACTCAGATTTATACAAGCTACGGTGCCCGAAGCATCCTAATCTGAGCAAAAGGGATAATGGGCAAAAGAAGCTTTAGACCAGATATACTGCGGTAATCCAGCCATCTCCGCCCTCTTGCGACTAACTCTTCCTTATTCTACCATCACCCTATCATCATTTCTCCACTATTACTAAATCATCACTCCACCAGCACTCCACCAGCACTCCACCAGCACTCCACCAGCACTCCACCAGCACTCCACCAGCACTCCACCAGCACTCCACCAGCACTCCACCAGTACCAATATATAATCTCCTTCCATCACTCACATAAAACAAAACAGCCCATTCTCTCTATCGAGAAAATGGACTGCAAAAACACGTTTGCATAAACGACATCTATAGATCTCAAGCTGTTGAAATACTGTGCCCGTGGCGTGATTCCATATACGGAAAATATGCCTGCTAATCTACAGTTTTTTCTCTCGTATCAGCCAACTGTAGGATAAATGCCTGCCTAAGCGCAGGCATTTATCCTTATTTTGAAGATATCGACCAAATACGCCTTCAATTCCTGCTTTATCGCATGAATTCCACCGTCTATGGCTTCTTTCACCCGGAATACCTGCACTTTTGCATCTTTTTCACTTTTGCAGCCTTTTCACCAGCTTGGTATCTACATGCATACGCGATTATATGAACAGATGGATCCTGCTTAGATCAAGCTCATCTTGTCACGCCGCCCTGGCGATTTGCGTTTGTCGATCAGCCGATTGAGCGCATCGATATAAGCGCGCGCGCTTGCTTCGAGAATATCAGTGCTAAGGCCGCGGCCCTGCGCCGATACTTCATCCTGCTTCAGCACGACATGCACTTCACCAAGCGCATCCTTGCCTTGCGAAACGGACTTGATGGAATAATCCTCAAGCTCTACAGACTCGCCTGTAACGGCATCTATCGCGTTATAAATCGCATCTACAGAGCCATTCCCTTCCGCTGTCTTCTCGACAACAACACCCTCCCCTGTACCGATGCTTACAGTAGCACCTGGTACGGATTGGTTGCTGTAGTTCACTTGAAGCGATTTCAGCGTAAAGACTTCAGGCGTATCAATGAGCTTCTCCTCCAACAGAGCGCGAATATCCTCGTCACTGACGTCCTTCTTCTTGTCAGCAAGATCCTTGAACTTCGCGAATGCTGCATTAACCGCTTCTTCTTCCAGCTCATAGCCAAGATCGATCAGCTTCTCGCGGAATGCATGGCGACCGGAATGCTTGCCCAGCACGAGCTTGGATTCCTTGAGGCCAATCGTCTCCGGCGAGATGATCTCGTAAGTCGTTTTCTCCTTCAGCATCCCATCCTGATGAATACCCGACTCATGAGCAAAAGCATTCGCGCCTACAATTGCTTTGTTGCCCGGAACAACCATGCCTGTCAGCTTGCTGACCAGACGGCTCGTCTTGGCGATCTCCTTCAATTGAAGCGAGGTTGTCGCCTGGAAGAATTCGGCGCGAGTCGCGAGCGTCATCGCTACCTCTTCAATCGCTGTATTTCCGGCACGTTCACCAATACCATTGATTGTGCCTTCAATTTGGTCAGCACCGTTCAGAATCGCAGCCAGCGCGTTCGCCGTAGCCATTCCCAGATCATCATGGCAATGTGCGCTTAACTGAATTTTCTCAATGCCTTCCACATTCGACTTCAAGGTCTTGAAGATATTGCCGAACTCAGACGGCGTCATGTAGCCAACCGTATCCGGTATGTTCACAACAGTCGCACCGGCGCGAATCGCCATTGCCGTCACTTCGCACAGGAAGTCCAGCTCAGTACGTCCCGCATCCTCCGGCGAGAATTCGATCTTGTCAAAATATTGCTTCGCATAGCGTATCGCCCGCTCAGCTGTCTCTAGCACCTGCTCCTTCTCCATCCGAAGCTTATGCTTCCGGTGAATAGGCGAAGTAGCCAGGAACAAATGAAGGCATGGGTCCTGCGCGCCTTTAAGCGCTTCACGTGCTGCATCGATATCCTGCTCGCGAGAGCGTGACAGTCCGATAATAGACGCATTCTTTACAGCGCGGGCAACCGCATTAACCGCTGCAAGATCGCCAGGCGAAGCTGCTGGAAACCCAGCTTCAATCCGGTCTACTCCAAGCTTCTCAAGCTGCAGAGCAATTTCGACCTTTTCTTGCGTATTCAGATTGACGCCCGGAGATTGCTCACCGTCGCGGAGCGTCGTGTCAAAAATATATATTTTGCGCATCTCTTACACCTCCACGAACGGAATGATCCCGGACAGGCGAGGGCGACCCGAGACATCACCTACAGGTGACGTGGGGCCGTCCCGACAATCCGGGATTACTAGTCATTCATATTATTGCCAACCGGTGGCCGGCTAATCGATTACTTCTTGATCCAGTGCATCAATTCACGAAGCTGCGCGCCGACTACTTCGATCGGGTGCTCTGCTTCATTGCGGCGAGTTGCCGTCATGAATGCATTGTTGGATTGGTTCTCCAAAATGAAGTCGCGTGCGAAGCGGCCAGCTTGAATATCTTCAAGAACAGCTTTCATCGCTTTTTTCGTCTCATCCGTAACAACGCGAGGTCCAGTTACATAGTCACCGTACTCAGCCGTGTTGGAGATGGAGTCGCGCATCGAAGCAAGACCGCCCTCATACATCATGTCAACGATCAGCTTCAGCTCGTGCAAGCACTCGAAGTAAGCCATCTCTGGAGCGTAGCCTGCTTCAACCAGCGTTTCGAAGCCCGCTTTAACAAGCGCAGTTGCACCGCCGCAAAGTACAGCTTGCTCACCGAACAAGTCGGTTTCTGTTTCTTCACGGAAGGAAGTTTCGATAACGCCTGCACGCGTACAGCCGATACCTTTAGCATATGCAAGGCCGATAGCTTTAGCATTGCCGGTAGCATCTTGATGGATCGCGATCAGACCAGGAACGCCGAAGCCCTCTGTGTAAGTACGGCGAACCATGTGGCCCGGGGACTTAGGAGCAACCAGCAATACATCCGTGTCTTTGTTTGGAACGATTTGGCCGAAGTGAACGTTGAAGCCGTGGGAGAACATGAGAGCCGCGCCTTTTTTCAGGTTTGGTTCGATTTCTTCTTTATACACACGAGCTTGCGTTTCGTCAGGCATAAGGATTTGTACAACATCAGCGATTTTCGCTGCTTCACTAACGGACAAAACTTCAAAGCCGTCGTTTTTAGCTTTTTCTGCGGATTTACCAGCACGAAGACCGATAACTACTTTCAGTCCGCTGTCGCGCAGGTTTTGCGCTTGTGCGTGGCCTTGGCTTCCGTAACCGATTACTGCGATTGTTTTACCTTGCAGAACGCCTTGGTCTGCATCTTTTTCATAGTACAGTGTAACTGCCATGATTGAATAAAGCCTCCTTTAATTTAACCCTTTTGAGCGGGTGTTAAAGGAGGGATAATCGGAAGCCAGGTCCGATCTCCCCCGCTTTAACTCCCGCCCAAATGAGGGCGGTTGTTCATGTTAACGGTGATTGCCGCGAATCATTGCCGTCACGCCAGTACGCGACAGTTCACGAATGCCATATGGCTTCATAAGCTCAACCATCGCATCGATCTTCTCGCTGTCGCCGACCACCTGAACCATCAAGGTGTTCGTTCCGATATCTACAACAGCTGCGCGGAAGGTATCGACAACACCGAGAATTTCCGGCCGTGACGATGGCTCCGCATTTACTTTAATAAGAGCCAGTTCTCTGCCTACCATAGGGTTGGCGCTGAGATCCACTACTTTAATAACATCAATAAGCTTGTACAATTGCTTCGTAACCTGCTCCAGCGTTTTATCGTCGCCAGAAGTAACGATTACCATCCGGGACAAGCCAGCTTCCTCGCTTGTCCCGACGGTAATGCTTTCAATGTTGAAGCCACGGCGGCCGAACAAGCCGGATACACGCTGCAGAACGCCTGGCTGATCGTTTACGAGAACGGCTATCGTATGCTTCTTCATTCCGAATCCCCCATTAACATTTCATCGATCGTGGAGCCCTGTGTAACCATCGGATACACGTTCTCGCCCTTGCGGACAACGAATTCCACTACGGCAGGACCCGGATGCTCCATAGCTGCGATCCAAGCATCGCGCGCTTCTTCCTTATTGGACGCACGGAATGCTTTGACGCCGTATGCTTCAGCCAGCTTAACGAAATCAGGGCTGCCTGCAAGGTCGATATGGCTGTATCGATTGTCGTAGATAATCTCCTGCCATTGACGAACCATTCCAAGTACCTGGTTGTTAATGATCGCTACCTTGACTGGAATGTTGTTAATCGCGCAGATCGCAAGCTCCTGTGCGCACATCTGCATGCCGCCGTCGCCATTAATCGAAACGACGAGCCGATCCGGATGAGCCATCTGAGCGCCGATTGCCGACGGGAAGCCAAAGCCCATCGTGCCAAGGCCTCCGGATGTAATCCAGGAACGCGGCTTATTGAAGCGGTAGTACTGCGCAGCCCACATCTGATGCTGGCCAACGTCAGTCGTTACAATCGCTTCGCCCTTGGTCGTCTCGTGAATCATTTCGACAACCCATTGCGGCTTCAACTCGACGTCAGACGGAATGTACTTGAGCGGCTTATCCTGCTTCCACTCCGCGATCTGGGCGCGCCATGCATCGGCTTTGCCTGCCCATTTGACATCCTTGTTGGCCTGCTGCAGAACAGTCTTGATATCGCCTACGATCGGAATGTCGGTCGGCACGTTCTTGCCGATCTCGGCCGGATCGATATCAATATGAACGATCTTCGCATGAGGAGCGAAGCCATTCAGCTTCATCGTAACACGGTCATCAAACCGCGCCCCGATGTTAATCAGAAGGTCTGAGCCTTGAATCGCTTTGTTTGCCGTGTAGGTTCCGTGCATGCCCGGCATGCCTACCCACAAGTCCTTACCGCTCGGATATGCTCCGAGTCCCAGCAATGTCGTCGTAATGGGAATGCCCGATTTCGTGACGAACTCCAGCAATTCCTCGTGACCGCCCGAATATACAACCCCGCCGCCGGCAAGAATGACCGGACGCTCCGCTTGCTCTATCGCTTTGATCATCTTGTCGACCTGAAGCTTGTTAGCTGTCACAGTCGGGTTGTAGCCGCGGATATTCACTTCCGTAACCGGCTTGAACAAAGTCTTCTGAGCCGAGACATCCTTGGGAATATCAATGAGAACCGGACCTTTGCGGCCCGTATTGGCGATATAGAATGCTTCGTGAATGATGCGCGGCAGATCCTCGACATCACGCACCAAGTAGCTGTGCTTGGTAATTGGCATCGTTATGCCCGTAATATCCGCTTCCTGGAACGCATCCGTTCCAATAAAGCTCGTAGCGACGTTGCCCGTAATAACGACGAGCGGCACCGAATCCATATACGCAGTTGCGATTCCAGTCACAAGGTTTGTCGCTCCCGGACCCGACGTTGCAATACACACGCCGACTTTACCGCTTGCACGCGCATAGCCGTCAGCCGCATGGATTGCGCCTTGCTCGTGGCGGGTCAGCAGATGCTGGAAATCAGAATAACCGTGCATAGCGTCATAGATGTACAATACGGCTCCACCCGGATAACCGAAGACACAGTCGACACCTTCCAACACCAAGCTGCGAAGTAAAATTTCCGAACCGGTAATAACCTCAGGTTTTCTCGCTGTTTCCATCATTTCTTCTTTTGACCTTAACGTTGCATTTTGCGCGACCATCAAGTCGTCCTCCTCTCTAGAAAAACAAAAAAACCTCTCGTCCCCTGACGCCGGAGCGTCTAGAGGGACGAAAGGTTATTCTTTCGTGGTACCACCCAACTTTGTCATATGCCTCGCAGCATACAACCTCAATAGGTAAGAACGGTGTGCACGATCGTTCATACCTTGGCACAATAACGTGTGCCCTACGATTTCCCCTAATACGATTCGCCATTCGTCATTCAGACGATTACGGTCTTTTCAGGGAAACAGCTCCGAGGTGAGCTCGTTGGAAAGGGGTTTTGGCGACGGTTGCAGCAGATCCGTCCGCTCTCTGAGCAAAAGAGCCCTTAACACTTCGTCCTCTTCATAGCAGATAACAATATTAGCTTAAAACTTATTATATGCTTCGCATTCCGGTTCGTCAAGTTCTAGCTTATGTATCCCTGCAAAAAGTTATCCGCCTGAAATCCGCCCTAACAAGCGCATCCACTCCGCCCCCGTCATACAATGCAGGATGACGATATCGGCATACCTTCCATATCGTATCCAAATAAATTAAAGGCGGGATAATTTCATGATCAGATTCAGGCGACCGCGAACCGATGATGCCGAGATCATCCGCTTAATCAAGACGGAGCTGATCCCGCTCTCATATACCGCGCATCCGCGCGATGCCAGTACAATCAGAGATCTGCCCAAACGGCTTCGACGCGGCGTCACCTTCGTATCCTCACGAACAAAAACGAGCAAGCCTCAGGGATTTGTTCACCTTGTGACAATAGGTGAAACACTTCTCTTCGACATGCTCGCCGTTCATCCCAATCACCGCGGCAAGCAAGCCGGCACAATGCTGATGGCACAAGGTGAGGCATATGGACGTGCTCAAGGATGCAGCATAGCGCGTTTATTCGTAGATGATATCAACCCCAGGGCATCACGTTTGTACGCCCGTATCGGATACAAGACGATCCGCCATTATCCCGAGCTGAGGCTGTATGAAATGATTAAACCGCTGAAATTTCCTTTCTAGCTGCCGCGGCTGTTGCCCCGGCATTCATTATGCAGCCTGCGTGCTGCTCCTAGTAAAAGTTGTTATACCCGCCGCCGGCGCCGCCGTAAGGCTGCTGACAGCATCCGCCATCGAAGCCGTTGTAGGGGCCGTAAGCCCCTGGACCGACTGGTCCGGGTCCATAGCCGCCTCCACCGCAACATCCACCTCCACCAAAGCCCCCTCCGAAGCCTCCGCCAAAACCGCCGCCGAAAGCAAATGGAAGTGTGCTGATAGCAAGCAAATCGAACAATACGAGCGGCAAAATCGCTTTAGTTCTAACAACTTTCCCTTTATCCTTGCCCACCGGCTGCAAATACAGCTTGTTCCGATGCACACGAACGAGCTTTCCCGTAGCGATCGAGCCATCCTTGCGAACCGCATAGATCGTCTTGCCAACAAGCTTGCGAGCTTGCTCTTTGGATACGCGCATGCGTATTCCCTCCTTATCCCGTTGTCCTATACCATATGCCATGCCGGAACAATCGGACTGTATCTCTGTCCTCTTTTCGGCAATTTTGATTTTTACCTAAAATTTAATTAATTTCTTTAAATTAATATATTATCCAGCAAGTTCTCCCTTTATAATGGGTACTGAACTTATCCATGAAGGAGGAGAATTATGTTAAAGAAAGGCTCATCACTACTGCTCGCCTTGGTACTTGCTGTAACCGTATTCATTGTTCCAACACAAGCCGGAGGCGCAATCAATCCCAACACCGGCGGAATTCCCGGCTCCTGGTCCCCCGGCACCAACCCCGCTGTCATTGATCCCGGCAAGCCTGCCATCCTGTTCGTCCACGGCTTGAACGGCAGCGCCGCCAGCTGGTACGACAACAACGATATGTATCAGTTTGCCTACAACAGCGGTTACCAAACAGCGTACATCAATCTGCACGACATTACCGGAACATCCCAGAGCATGTGGGACAACGGCCAGCTATTAGCTGCCAAGATCAAGGAAATCAGCGAGTATTTCGGCAAAAAACTCGTTATTGTCGCCCACAGCAAAGGTGGTGTGGATACCCAGAGTGCCCTTGTTCACTATAATGCTTACCCCTATGTCTCCAACGTCATTACGCTGGGCAGTCCGCATCACGGTTCCCAATTAGCGGATCTGGCCTACAGCAGCTGGGCAAGCTGGCTCTCCAGTCTGGTCGGAGCCCAGAATCCCGGCACCTACTCCATGCAGACGTCCTATATGGCCTATTTCCGTTCCCTCACGAATAACCATCCCAATGCAGGGAAGAACAAATTTTTCACTTTCGCAGGAAAGGACTGGAACTCTGGCAGCACGGCTCATTTCTTCGGCGGACTCTACCTCTCCAGCTATGGAGCCAACGACGGAGTAGTAACGGTCGCCAATGCGCATCTGCCGAACGGCACAATGGTCAAAATCGGCAACTGGAACCATAGCAGCGTGAAGCAAGGCTCCAATACCTTCAACCTGCTCAAGCCCTATCTCGTGCTCCAGACCGCTGCCGCCAAATCCAGCAGCCTGGTTGAGATCGCATCCGCGAAGGACAAGAAAAAGGAAGAGACTCCACAAGAAGAGCAGGAAAGCCAATCATTCGTTCGCGGCGGACAACATGATGGACAGGCTTCCGAAACGTTCACCGTTGAAAATGACGTGTCATCTGTCACCATTGACTGGATAGGCGACAAGCCCCTTCACCAGTTGGAGATTATAGCTCCGGACGGCTCCGTTCACAAAGCGAAAGTGTCCTCTTTCGTGGATGAGGATGTATTCAGCGGAGCATGGCATCATACCGCAACGATCAACAAGCCTGGCGCAGGCGAGTGGAAGGTATCGGCAGCCAGCGGCGAGCCAAGCGCATATTTGTTCACCGTCGCATATAACACTAAGGGCAAGAATAAAGTGAAGCTTCAGAAGGAGCAAGGCAGCAAGAAATTGAAGGTGAAGACAGATGGACTGAAGGCAGAGAAGACGAAGGTTACATACAGCATCGACTTTATTGGTAAAGATTCAGAGAAGCTCGGTGGCAAGCAAGGCAAGAAACGGATCAAGCAGCAGGAACAGCAGCTTGCAGCAGTGGATGAGCTTTCGATCCCGACAACGGAAGGAACAGGCGTTTACAATGTAACCGCAGAGATCGAAGGAGAGACAGCGGAAGGCTTCAAATATCAGCGTACGGTTATTAAATCCGTATTTGTCGATGAGCAGGGCAATACATTTGCTCCATAACATCCGTAACATTATCCGCTAATAGTCATGATCTTCACCCCTATTAGCGGAATTTAATTGAATCTGAAGAAGCGATACAAAAAGAACCTTCGAAGCCACTATTACAGCGGATTCGAAGGTTCTTGTCTGATTCCTCGATCTAGGCGTTAACTTTTTCTTTGGCGATGCCTGCAAGCGAGTTGAACGCATTGATATCATTAACAGCAAGGTCAGCAAGCATCTTGCGGTTTACTTCAACGCCAGCTTGTTTCAAGCCGTACATGAATTTGCTGTAAGACAAGCCGTTCTGGCGAGCTGCAGCATTGATACGAACGATCCACAGTTTGCGGAAATCACGTTTCCGTTGACGGCGGTCACGGTATGCGTAGAGCAGTGATTTCATCACTTGCTCTTTAGCTGTCTTGAATAAGCGGTGTTTGGAACCGAAATAACCTTTTGCAAGTTTCAAAATTCTTTTACGACGACGTGCGCGGACGAATCCGCCTTTAACTCTTGCCATGAGTAGAAACCTCCCGAATGTTGTTTGTAGCTATAAGATCCCGCTAGCGGATTACTTCAAGTTGGAAAGACCTTGTTTCAAGCGGCGAACGTCGCCCGCAGCCATCAACGGCTGAGTAGCCAGTACGCGCTTCTGACGAGCCGACTTGCCGGAGAGCAAGTGGTTTTTGTAAGCTTTGAACCGTTTCACTTTACCAGTACCGGTAATTTTGAAGCGGTCTTTCAGACTGCTGTGCGTTTTCATTTTAGGCATTTGGTGTTCCTCCTTAGGGAAATAATCGTTAGTTGTTTTTAGGAGCCAGGATCATAATCATGCTTCGGCCTTCCAGCTTAGGCACCCGTTCCATGACACACAAGTCTGCAACTTCCTTCGCAAGCCGGTCCAGTATTCGTTGACCGACAGCGGCATGTGTAATCTCACGACCGCGGAAGCGCACGGAGCATTTCACTTTATCGCCTTCGTTCAGGAACTTGACAACATTGCGGAATTTCGTCTGATAGTCGTTCTCGTCAATGTTGGCACGGAACCAAACTTCCTTGATGTCAACGATCTTCTGGTTCTTTCTTGCTTCTTTCTCTTTCTTCTGCTGCTCATAACGGAATTTGCCGTAATCCATGATGCGGCATACAGGCGGTTTGGCTGTTGGTGCGATGTTGACCAAGTCCATATTGGCATCGATAGCCATCTGAAGTGCTTCGCGCAACAATTTGATTCCGATTTGTTCCCCTTCAGCACCTACTACACGTACTTCTCTGGCCCGAATCTCATCGTTGATTTGATGTTCCCTGCTAATAACTCGCCACCTCCGTATATTCGTTCCCTTTAATAGCGCCATTCGGCGCAAATAAAAAATGCGAGTCCGCACGGACCCGCATTCCATTAACCAAGATTGTCGGCATTTCAATCATCGCATATTGCAATGCTGCCATTTCCAATCATCGATCGCGAACCAGCCGACAGGCGTCAGACAGGTGAGAAGCGGGTGCTTCTGCTTGTGCGTTACATCATCAAGTTTAAGTGCTACCGACATACTGTATCATATGGGCAGCTTGGTTGTCAATCCACTTTTTTGATTGAACCTGCTTAGACTTGTTTGCTTTGTACTTCTTCAAGACGAATGACACGTGTATGCTGCGTATGGCTCCACTGCTTGTTGTTCTGCGTGAAGAACGCATAGAACGTGATCGGCAGCCATGACAGCTGGAATATAATCATCGAGAACAAGTGCGCGTACATCTTGCGGGACTTGATCCCTTCGAGCACCATAACAAGCGGGAACATAACGAGCGTCAGTGTGATGACTATGCCCGCGATCCACCAAGGCATGTAATAGTAGATCGAAGTGAAAACATTGTCCGCAGGGATCAGATTATCCAGCCACAGCATCGCCGTTACGATGAACCCAAGGAATGTATTGTACACGGACGCTGAATAGATGGCAGCGTCAAACTTAATGAAATTACGCTCTTTAATGCTTGACCAGAGCAGCGGGAAGAAATATTGGCGGGCAACGGTAAAGTGTCCCTGCATCCAGCGCAGTCTTTGACGCGCAGAGGCCTTGAACGTCAGCGGCTTCTCGTCATACACCTTGGCTTCATAGTTCAGCACAGGGTGAATGCCGCGCTTGATACAGCGCATCGAGAACTCCAGATCCTCAACCAGGCTTGTAGCGCCCCAGCCCATTTCTTTCATCAGCTTCGTCTCGAAGCACATTCCAGTGCCGCCGAGGAAGTTGGCCATCTTCAGATTCTTCCGGGAAAGCTGCCACAGGCGGTTACAGTACCAGTAAGTGATGCCGTATGATGCGGTAACCCAGGAATCCTCCGGATTCTTCGTGTCCAGATAAGCTTGAATGACTTGATGTCCTTCGCACAAATCGTTATTCATGTGGTTCAGGAAATCGGTATTTACAAGATTGTCCGCATCGAACATGACGATTGCATCATATTGACGAGGCATTGCCCACAGTTCCTTGAGCATCCATTCAATCGCATAGCCTTTGCCCCGAAGCTGCTGATTATGCCGTTCACATGCGTTGACACCGTAGCTGCGGGCGATGTCCGCCGTACCATCCGTACAGTTGTCGCAAATAACAAAGATATCGTAAAGTTCCTTCGGATAGTCGAGATTCTTCAAGTTCTCGATGAGCGCTCCGACTACTTGCTCTTCGTTGTGCGCGGCTACAAGAACTGCAAATGACTTCTGTGGCTTGTGCTGCAATTCCTTGCGTTTTCTAATAATACCAAACAGGGAGATGCTGAACTGGTAAACGCCGACGAACGCCAGAAAAACTTGAAACGTAATAATAAGGATGTTAACCATACGCAAATACTGCCCCCTTGAGACCCCATTTTTCATATTCTCTATTGTTTATTGTAATCGTTATGAATTACAGCGCTTGTCTGTTTGTATACACTGCAACCATATTGATTTTCCACACTTTAAGCCATTTTGTCAAAAGCCCAAAAAGATCATAGATAGGCAAGAATGCGGTGAAAATCGCTTGCGTGACGCAATAGCAGCTTTGAAACCTAGTTTTTCTGTCGTTTCGCTCTCATTTTCACCCTTTTACGAAAAAAAAACGTTATAACATCAATAACGATCTGGAATCAAGAAAAGTTTCAACCGATTTATTCGCTCCTGTGACGGTATCGTGAACGATTGTCCAGGCTCCATATGCCGCTCCACGAATAGATCTCCCTAACATCTTAACCATCCAATGCCGATTGTAAAACGGCAAATATCGGGCATATTATTCACCCCTGCTCCTGAATGAACAGAGGTTGATATTAATATACCGTTTGCATCCCGTTGACACGACGAGAACAAAGCCGTTCTACAATAAAAATAAAGCGCTGCGAACGGCATCTATGACATTCGGCATTTCATTCTGGCTTCGGAACCTGGCCATAACGGCGAGGCAGTTCTCGGCAAATTTTGAAGGGGGAGCAATTATGAACCGGATGATGTTCTGGCTGCTTGCGAATGAACAGAGGATGCTGATGTGGGCGAATCGCCGGCCTGCCCGGCCCGTGGTCAATGCGTGGCTTGGAGGATGGCTTGGCGCAGTTACGCATATGGGCGGCGCTACTTTCACGCTTGTCACCGCCCTGTTATGCGCAATTCTCGCTCCTGAGCCGTGGCAATCTGCGGGATGGCAGTGCGCGGCAGCAGTTGCGATCAGCCATATTCCGGTTGCCATCGTTAAACGGAACTTTCGCAGGCTTCGCCCCTATCAGGCGCTGCCCCATGTTCATACATGCAGGAAGCCGCTGTGCGACTCCTCTTTTCCTTCCGGCCATACGACAGCCATATTCGCCTGGCTGACACCGTGGCTGCTGATCGATGCCGCTCTGCTGGCTCTGCTGCTCCCTGTTGCCCTCATGATCGGACTATCGGTTGCATGGTCCCGCATGTATCTGGGACTTCATTACCCCTCTGACGTTGCTGCAGGCGCATTGCTTGGCTCGCTTACATCTGTACTCGTCTCGGCGTTCTGGTCATTTAACTGAGCGGCCTGCTTCGCTTCACGGTGAGCCGCTATCGCTTTGTCGCCAATTACGGCCTCCACGCGATAAATGTTGTTGCCCCGTTCGACAAACTTCGCTTCATATTCGGTCAGCACCAGATCGTCGCGCAGGCGCTCCTTGTGCAAATGCAGGGAGATATTGCGCATATGCAGCTCCATGTCTGCAAAGCTGTTAAGCGAGAACTCGAACAGCGATTGCGAGTCCGTCTTAAAATGTATCTCTCCCCTATCATTCAAAATTTCTTTGTATTTCTCCACAAAACGCGGATGCGTCAATCGTCTGCGGGCATGCTTGCTTTTCGGCCATGGATCACTGAAGTTCAAGTGAATCCGATGAATCTCATCCGGTGCGAACATCGCTTCGATTCCTTCGATATTAGCACGCAGCAGCGCCAGGTTCGGCGGCTCGGCTGCACCTTTCTCCGCCCATGCGATTCTGGCTTTCTCGCTGGCACGGCGGATAAGTTCATCATACATGTCCACACCGATAAAGTTGATCTCCGGATTGCGCACACTCATATCGCTTATGAAACGGCCTTTGCCCATCCCGAGCTCGACATAGATCGGGTTGTCATTGCCGAAAAATTCCCGCCAGCGCCCTCTCATCGGCGCCGCATCAAGGATGACCAGCTCAGGCTGTGCTTCCAAACTTTCACGTATTCCTTTTCTTCCTCTAAGACGCATAGTCGCTCAATTCCTCCATTAATAAACTAGTCCCTATTGTGCCTAACATCGCCTGGAATGTAAAGCCTCTCCCTTCATTAAGGCAAAATAAAAAGCCGGAAGGCTCCATGCCCTGCGGCTTCAAGTCTTGATTATGGTTGCTTCATTAATTCAGCAGCTGGCGAGGAATGCCTTGCCCGTTGCCTGAGTCCAGCTGTCCTTCGAGCAGTTCGTTCAGCTTCTTGCGCGCGGACACCTCGATGTTGTGATTGCCATGGAAGCGAATTCCGGCAAGCGCCATCATTTCTTTTCTCGTAAGCTCAACGGTTACTTTCTCATCCCCATGCGGGATCTTTACCTGTGTGTTCATTTCACATCACCTCACGGTTTAATTGTTACATTATTTCCAGAAAACCGACTTGCTATGACAAGGGAGTGATAAGTAGTAAAATGAAAGGAAATGTTGATCTGTCGCACTTTTAATTTAACACATCATGTAAGGTTTAGCAAGTGATTTTCGAAAATAAAGTTTGGAAAATTCCCAGCTCTTTTCGCCCTTTTGTATCCCTTGCAGGGAGCGAAATTGCGGCCTGGGCTCGTTCCAGCATAGCGTTCCTTAACGTTTTTCGTTACAATTATAATTAACCAAACCGAATCGTCCTGACACGTCTTATGGCCGTTAGCCAATGGTACGCCTGCAGGACATGAACCGATTATATTGCAAGAGGAGCACAAGCAATGCATACAACAGACGCAGGGCAAGCTGGATTGACCCTGGAGCCCTTACTTTGGGGCGACAAACGATTTCATACCTGGAATATAGAAATGCGGAAGCAGTTCGGCGGCAAGGTGTTCAAGGTCATGCTCGATGCCGGATTCACCTGTCCGAATCGGGACGGCTCCATCGCCACCGGAGGCTGCACGTTCTGCAGCGCTCGCGGATCGGGTGATTTTGCCGGAAGCCGCAGGAATGATCTCGTTACACAGTTCAATACGATAAGAGACCGGCAGCATCAGAAATGGCCGGAGGCACAGTATATCGGTTATTTTCAGGCTTATACGAACACCTATGCCCCGGTTGATGAGCTGAGAGAATATTATGAGGTTATTTTGCAGCAGCCCGGAGTTGTGGGACTGGCGATTGCGACCAGACCGGACTGTTTGCCTGATGATGTAATCGATTATTTGGCTGAGCTGAATGAGCGTACCTATCTATGGGTAGAGATGGGGCTGCAGACGATTCATGAATCGACCTCGCAGCTGATCAACCGCGCTCATGACACGGCATGCTATCTGGATGCGGTCTCCAGACTGCGCGCCCGCGGCATACGCGTCTGCGCTCATATCATCTATGGCTTGCCCCAGGAGACCCACGAGATGATGCTTGCTACCGGCAAAGCCGTTGCAGCAATGGATGTGCAGGGGATCAAAATCCACCTGCTTCATCTAATGCGCAAGACGCCGATGGTGAAGCAGTATGAAGCCGGCCTGCTTCGTTTTCTGGAACAGGACGAGTACATTGACCTGATTGTGGAAACGCTTGAAATTTTGCCGCCGGACATGATCGTTCACCGTCTGACCGGCGATGCGCCGCGCGAGCTGCTAATCGGCCCGATGTGGAGCCTCAAGAAGTGGGAGGTGCTGAACGCCATAGATGCAGCGCTTCGTGCCCGGCAGACCTGGCAGGGCCGCCTGTGGGAGGCGCGATAGAATGGGATTTCTATCGGTGCTGAGCATGGCCCATAAGCTGATCTCGGAGCGCGTGTCTCCGGGAGATACCGTTATTGACGCCACATGCGGCAATGGGGTCGATACCCGCTTCCTCGCAGAGCTCGTTGGCGCCCGCGGTACGGTGTTCGCCTTTGACATTCAAGCGCAGGCGCTCCAGCGCACTGACGAGCGGCTCGCCCCGCTGGCGGCCGAGGGCAAGCTGCCTAAGCTGCATCTTGTGCATGACAGCCATGCGGCTATGGCTTCCTATGCCGCTGCAGATCAGCTGCCAGCAGTCTCGGCAGCGCATCATCCGCTGCCCTCGCCATCGGGCAAATCGTCAGTCTCTCAAGTCGCCGCGGTCATGTTCAACCTCGGCTATTTGCCAGGTGCCGACGCCGATCCGTCTGTCATTACACAGCCGGATTCCACGCTCGCCGCCCTGGACGCCGCCCTGTCCCTGCTGCGGCCTGGCGGTATCGTAACAGCGGTCGTCTATCCCGGGCATGCCGGAGGCGATCAGGAGGCGGCTGCTGTCGCGCAATGGGCAGCTGCCCTGCCGCAGCATGCCGGACAAGCCATCTCGTATCGTATGGCCCAGAAGCCGGATTCCCCCTATCTGATCGCAGTAGAGAAAAGATAAGAAGCGTGCGTGCTGTGAGCCATCTGGCTGGCTCAATAGTAGCAAGGGCACCATTTCTCGGCTATACTGAATAGGTTAGGGCTCGGAAGAAAAGTCCGCTTCACCCATTTTATTACAGGAGGTATTGCGATGGCCGTTCGCAAGCTTGAACATGTTGGCATTATGGTGGCAAACCTGGAGAAATCGATCTCCTTCTACACCGAGATTATCGGTCTTATTCATTTGAATACGATTGTACATACAAATGGCGTTATCCGCCTTGCATTTCTGGCAGGAGCAGATGCTAGAGAGACAGAAGTGGAGCTGATCGAAGGCTACAATCACTCCCTTCCGGCAGAGGGCAAGGTGCATCACATCGCATTCACAGTAGATGATGTGGAAGCTGAATTCGACCGCATCAAGGAACTCGGCATACCGCTTCGCGACACGGAGATTACAACATTGCCTAACGGCAGCCGTTACTTCTTCTTTTATGGTCCTGACGGTGAATTTCTGGAGATGTTTCAGCCCGGGGCAAAATAAAAAACGAGGGAGAGATTACATTGGTACAAGCATATCCACTTCAATTTCAGGCAGAGATGAAAGAACGCATATGGGGCGGACGTGCACTTGAGAGGTTTGGGCTGCAGCTGCCAGAGGGTGCGATCGGCGAGGGCTGGATGATAGGCGACCATCCGAATGGCACGACGAAGGTCGTCAACGGCGAGCTCGCGGGACTTGGACTGGATGACATCCGGGAGAAATACGGCCGTGAGTTCTTCGGAACAAGAGGCTTCTCGGAACGCAACGGACGCTTCCCCCTCCTTATCAAGCTATTGGACTGTAATGATGATCTGTCGATTCAGGTGCATCCAACGGATTCCTATGAGGGACTGCCGGAGGGCGAGCTCGGCAAGACAGAGATGTGGTATATTCTCGATGCCAAGCCGGGGGCAAAGATCATTTATGGACTCAAGGATGGAATTGATCGTGAGGCCCTCTCCGCCGCTATCGAGGAAGGCCGGGTTATGGACTGCCTTCAGGAAGTGCCTGTTGAGGCAGGGGATGCCTTCTACATTCCCGCAGGAACTGTTCACGCATTATGCGCAGGCGTAGTCGTTGCCGAAATTCAGCAAAATTCCGATACGACGTACCGCGTGTTCGATTATAACCGTCCTGGCCTTGACGGCAAGCTCAGAGAGCTGCATGTCGAAGACTCACTGAATGTAACCGCTTATGGAGGCGCAGGCGCCAAGCGCATGAAGACAGACGGCATCGGCGCCAATGAATGGCTCCGCATTGCGGAATCGCCTTATTTTATCGTCGAGAAAGGTCTGGTGCGCGCTCCTTGGCCATTAGCGACGACACCCGAGAGCTTCGTTATTATCGTCATCGCTGAAGGTGCAGGAACTATTAATTGGGAGGGCGGCAAGCAGGCTGTCAAAGCCGGCGAGTGCTTCCTGCTCCCTGCCAGCTTGGGCGGCTACACGCTGGATGGCAGCATGACCGTTCTGCGCAGTATGGCCCCATAGACGGGGGTCAGTGCAAGAGCCAGAATAACGGCAACCGTTGTTCTGGCTCTTTTTCTCTACCACTGGCATCATTTCACATCGACGGGAGAGAAGCAGAGCTACTAGTTGATGGGAAAACCTGCCGGACTATTCAATAACCTGCGAATAGGCAGGCTTTTCCTAATTTCAGCCCGCTGAAGACCGAATGCCTGCCAAAGCGCAGGTACTTCGCCGGTTTTCCCCGATATCGGCCCGATCCGCCATTTATTCCTGCATCATCGCAGGCTTTCTGCCCTCAGCGGCTCCTTTTGGCTGAAATGCCTGCGCTTTCGCAGGCTTCCCTCTCTTTACTGTCCGGATATGTTGAAGTCAGTCACTGGCACACGTTTGGAGCCTAGTTGACGGGAACATACCAAGCTTTCTCAGCAGCCTGCAATTGTGCAGCAATTCCGGTTAAAAGCAGCTAAAAATGGCAAATGCCTGCGATAGCGCAGGCATTTCATACAAATCCAATCGATTGCGGCGATACAGGGCTGAATACCTGCACTTCAGCAGGCATTCAGCCTTCCGCAGGCCAGAGCGAGTAAAATAACCGCAGTTTCACAGGAACTTTCACTGCCGTTTAGAGCATCCATTCTCTCGGGGATCTGAGAGTTGCCCCCAGCCCCACTTATTCCACATAGTTGAGCTGCCGCTGCATGTTCACAACCTCATTGAGTTGAGCGGTGGCATATGCGCCAGGACTGATCACATTATGCTTGAGCCAGTAGAGAATGCGAAACGAGGTGCCGTCATCCAGAGTGATCCGCATAAAGTAGCTGTCTCCGCTCAGGTTCTTCGTTTGTTTGCGCAGCGCAGTCTCATCCTCGATCTTCAGCTTCATGTACTCTTCGGCGAACAGGGCGACTGCATTGGAGGTGAAGGCATTCATCGGCGAGCCGTCAATGCCGCTTTCGAAGCGGACAGAAGCAATTCTGCCGTCTATATCGTACAGCTCCTTAATTGTGGAGGCCGATGGGTTATTCGACACCTGAAACAATTTATTGCCGGCCCAGATTCGGAATTGCTGCTTGTAGCCCTTTACCTTGTACAGCTCCGTTCCGATATCCAGCAGAGTCGCATCCCCATCCTGCATTTGATAATCCGAGCAAGCATGGCCGGACAGCATATAGCCAATCTCGCCGATCCGCTCCCCCCTCTCTACCTTGGAGAGGTCGCTGTCATACAGCTCACTGTATGTAATCCCGTCAAATTTAAACGCATTGATGTAATCGATTTCTGCATCTGGACACTTTTTGCCTACTAAAGATATCTTGCTGCCGGAACAGGATGAGATAACCAGCAGTACCATTGCCATAAGAGCGGCACTGAGCAGTCGTTTCATAAGGTACACTTCCTCTGTCATTTGTGTACCCTTGTTGACGAGAGCCCCACGTTAATGGTTGCACCCATTTGCTAACCTTGAGGCAGCGCACTTTCTCCGGTTCGATTTCCCGAGCGCCGATCCAAAGCAGCTACAACAGCTGCCGCAGCGAATATGATCAGAATGCTCATCAGCGGATACCCATACCTGGCAAAAGTAATAAACGGAAGATGGATGAACCAGAAATAGAGAAAAGGAAGCAGCACCGGCAGCGATTGCTTAATGCGCCTTTGGAAGGCCGTAACAACGATGCCTATGAACCCGGCAAGCACATATATCCAGTGCTCCACATTGATCAGCGGTCTCGGCAGTCCAGGCACTGGACGCGAATAGAATGGCGTATCGAACAATTGAATGCTCTTGCCGACCGTGAACCAATAGGTGTATTCCAGCGTCTGATGCTGAAAGCCGTAAGCGATCAAGCGCTTGGCTGTTCGCAGCTCAGCGCTGTCGCTGCCAACGAACAGCTTGCCGTCCTTATATTCGCCCGGGTATTGGTCGTAGAAGCCCTGAGGCGGCGCTGCGCGATAAACTAGTGCCCCAAGCAGCATCGGATTTCCAGTCGATTTCGTGAACGGGATAAATTGATCGAATGCCATATAGTTGCGCACCCACCATGGCGTAAGCAGCAGCATGCTGCACACCCCGACAATCGCCGTGAATTTCACAATGTCCTTCCAGCTGTACTTCTGAACCAGCCACATCATGAACAAGCAGATTGGAAATAAAGCGCTCTGGGGTTTAATATAGCAGGAGAGGCCCAGCATGATCCCCACCAGTACGTATGCTGTCGCTGTTTTGCGGCGAAATGCGTGAATGGTGCTGCACAGCAGCAACAAAAATACCAGTTTGAACGTCGATTCTGTTAGAATCGCCCCTGCTGCGAACAGATCAGGGATGTAGAAGGCGCTAATTATAGCGGCCGTAACAGCTACCCTGCTGCCCAGCACTGATCTTGCGACAACAAATAACAGGTACACGGACACTGCCTGCATCAGACACTGCATCAGCCGGAATCCCATAACTGCTGTATCGCGGTCAAACAGCGCCACGAAGCCGCTCAGTATGACGGGAATCGTCGGCATAATGTAATTCGTCGGTCTGTCGCCGCTGTTGTAGACAAGCGTCCCCGTCTCAACGAGCATTTGCGCGGCATGGACATATTTGACATCATCGTTATTACGTTTATCATAAGAACCGAGCAGAAAATGATCACCGAGCCATAATACGACGGTGACATTGATGATCAGAACAGCCGCCATCACAATATAGAGCGTTCTTCGTACAGCGGGTGTCTCAGACTTTAAAGAAAACAACAAAAAAACTCCCTTCCAGATAACTGGTATTCTATCAGACATCGTTTTCTATTATACTATATAAGGTTTATAAGAAAGCAAATGGTTCTATGAAGGTATCGAAAAGAGGGCATATGAATATGGTACAGCAGCGCAATAGTGAAATTCTTGTCATTATACCGGCCTATAACGAGGAAGCGACACTTGTTCGAACAATCAGCGAACTGAAGCGGCACACGCCTTATGACTTCGTCGTTATTGACGATGGCTCCAAGGACCGTACGCCGGACATTATAAAGCGTGAAGGCTATCCCTCACTGCGCCACGCGGTGAATCTCGGGATCGGTGGCTCCATGCAAAGCGGTTACCGCTATGCCGATCAGAACGGCTATCTGTACGCCATTCAACTGGATGCCGACGGGCAGCATCGACCGGAGGATATTGAGAAGCTTGTCAATGAAATCAAGGCAAGCGGTTATGATATGGTAATCGGTTCACGGTTCGTAGAACTTAGCAGCTACCGGGGAAGTCCGCTTCGCCGCAGCGGCATCCTCTATTTTCACTGGCTCGTTCGTTTGCTTACAGGGGTACGCATCTACGATCCTACCTCAGGCTTCCGCATTGTGAACCGTTCGACGATCGAGCAGTTCTCCATGTCATACCCCACCGATTACCCGGAAGTCGAGGTGCTGGTCAGCTTGTCCAAGCGCGGACGCAAATTGAAGGAGATCAGTGTCGAAATGCGCAATCGGCAGGGCGGATCATCCTCTATCAACTGGTCGAAATCGATCTACTACATGATGAAGGTAACGATGTTCTCGCTTATACGCAAGAGCTTCTCATAACGGAGGATATAGTTCATGAACCAATTTGTCGCCATCCTTATAACGCTGTTCTTCCTTGGCCTCATCGTCCAGTTCACAGTGACGCACAAGCTGAAGGACCGTTATGCTTTTCTATGGCTCGTAACCGCCTCGGCAGGCGTTGTAGCCGCAATTTGCATCCCGCTGCTCAACCGTTTCGCGGTGTGGATCGGCATTGCATATATGCCTACCTTCGCATTTCTGGTCACCATTATATTCATACTGGGGCTGCTGGTCAGGCAGACAATCAGCCTGTCGAAGCAAGCCGACCGTATCAAGACACTTACACAGGAGTTCGCCGTACTGGAGAAGAAGATTAATGAACTGCAGAAACAAACAGAGGGACGTGAAACCAATTGAGCTTATTCCAATTCGGGCTTATTCTAGCCAATACACTGATGCTCGTTACAGGCCAATTCCTTTGGAAATACGGGCTTATGCAGCGGGACAAGCCTTTCGAGAGCTTGAGGACCATCATCGAGCTAATGTTCTCCCCTTATATTCTCGGAGGTCTGATGATCTACGGATTCGCAACCGTTCTGTGGCTCTATATTGTGTCCAAGGTCGATCTAAGCCTCGCTTATCCGATTCAAAGCCTGGCCTATATTATCTCCATCTTCGGCGCTTATTATATATTCGGCGAATCCCTGTCCGCTCTGAAAATTGTCGGCTGCCTGCTCATACTCGCCGGAGTGGCCTGTATCGGCCTGTCGGCGCGTTACGCTTAATTTAACCGATCACAAAGAACCTTCATAACCACTATAAAAAGTGGAGCTGAAGGTTCCTTTTTAACCCTAGTCCAGATGGGTGCGCCAGCTAACATTCCTGCGATTGTGCATCCTTTTGACCGTTTGTTTACCCAATTCACCTGAATTCCTGCGAACCTGCATCTTTTTTCCGTCCGAACTCTATATTGAGGGTAAAATAGCTGAAAAGCCTGCTCCATTGCAGGCTTTTCCTTCAAATCCTAGATTTCAGCGGGAAAACCTGCTCTTGAGCAGGCTTTCCGATTCGCTTACCGCCTCGCTGACGGTCTCACTTATCACCTCGCTGACTGTCTCGCTTACCGTCTCACTTACCGCCTCACTTACCTTGCCGCTTACCACAAACCATCACGCTTTACTTACCTCCGCATGATGTGTGATCTTTGTGACTAACCCTTAACCGCTCCCGCCGTGATCCCTGCTACGAAATAACGCTGCAGCAGAATAAACAGCACGATGATCGGCACAATTGCGATTAATGATCCTGCAAATACGATGCCCCACTGCGTCGTGTACTGGCCTTGAAAGTTGGCGAGCGCAATCGGCAGCGTCCGTTTCAACGGATCATTGATGATCGTCAGCGCCCAGGGAAACTCCTCCCACACAACAAGCGCATTAAATATCGTTGCCGGGACGAAGGCCGGCTTCGACAGCGGCAGGATGATTGCGGTGAACAGCTTGAACGCATTGCCTCCATCCATCTCTACCGATTCATCGATATCACGCGATATGGAATCGAAGAACCCTTTTAGCAGGAAGGTCGTGAATGGAATTCCTCCGGCGGCGTAGACCGTAATTAATCCCCAATGCGAGTCGAACATTCCTATCTCCCGGATGAGCATGAACTGCGGAATAATGAGCGTTAGGCTCGGAATGACCAGACTTCCCATCAGAATGGCGAAGATAAGCCGCTTCCCGCGGAATTGAAACCGGGAGAATGAGAACGCCAGCATGGAAGAGAAGCCGAAGATCAGCACAAAGCTCGCCATCGTAACGATAACACTATTAAGCATATAAACAGAGAAATTCTGACTGGCCCACGCCTCGGCAAAATTCGCCCATGTCAGCTCAGATGGAATGAGCTTGGGGGGAAATTCGAAGAGCAGGGTCATCGGCTTAAAGGCCGTCAGAACCATATAGATAAGCGGATATACCGAAAGCACTGCACCTGCTGTCAGCAATCCGTACAGAATAACCGATTTCCATATTCGCATCCTGTCCGCCTCCTTAGTCCCTTTTGTTCAACCGGAATTGAATGAATGTCAAGCCGGCAATCAAGACAGCGAACACGTAGGAAAGCGCTGATGCATACCCGAGATCATATTCCGTGAAAGCCTTCTGATACATCCACGTCAGCATAACTTCTGTTTCATGCATAGGCCCGCCGTTAGTAACCAGATAGACGGATGTGAAGACGTTAAAGGCGCCGATAATAAGCATAAGCTGGATAAACAGCGTCGTGGAACGGACAGCTGGCAGCGTAATATAGCGGATCTTCTGCCAGCCATTGCATCCATCCAGGGATGCTGCTTCATACATTTCCTTGGGCACGCCTTGCAGAGCGGCCAAATAAATGACCATCACCCATCCGACGCCCTTCCATATGCCGAGGAAGCTGATAACGAGCAGCGCCTTCATAGGATCGCTAAGCCAGCTGATCGTGGAATCCGTTAAGTGAAGTGTATCCGTAATGATATAATTCAACAGCCCTTGGTCGGTAAATACGAACTTGAATATCAATGAAGCTACGACCCATGATGTAATGACAGGCAAGAAATAGAACACCCGAAATACAGTCGTGCCTTTGCGATTCTGATAGAGGGCATAAGCAACCAGGAAGCCTAGAATCATCTGCCCCGGAACGGAAATAACCCCGTAAATGATAATATTGCGCAATGAAAGCCAGAAGACAGAATCCTGGAACACGTGAAGATAGTTCGCAAACCCGGTAAATGTCTTGTCGTTCAAGTTCGTCAGCTTGAAATCATAGAAGCTGAACAAGAAATTCCGCAGCAGCGGGTATAAGAGAAAGAACGAGAAGAACAGAAATCCGGGAGCGGCGAACAGGTACCCGGCAAGTCCACCTTTTTTGTTCATATATTGTAACTCCTTAGTGGAGAAGCGCCCGCCGTATTCTGTGCGAAGCGCTTCTCCTCTTGCTGTTATTGTTTTAACAATTCATCGATTTTGGCCGCAGCCTGATCCAGCTCGCTCTTAATGTCCCTGTCCGTCATGAAGATGGAGGACATCGTGTCATTAATGACCGTGTCGATCTGCGGCCATGCTGCGACCGGAGGACGTGCCTTCGACGTTTTCAACTGCTCAAGGAACGGTGCGAAATACGCGATGTTTTTGATCTCGCTATTCTCCATCGCCTTCAGATTCACAGGAATTTGGCCTACCTTGCCCATGCTGACCTGGGCGGCCTCTGAGGTAAGGAACTTCACGAATTTCCATGATTCCTCCCCGTTCTCCTTACTGAAGATTCCCAGATCTTCTCCGCCTAATACTTGTATGGAGCCAGCAGAGCCCCTAGGGAAGTACGCCGTTCCTGCCTTGAAGTCAGGGAATTGGGATTCAAACTGGGCGAATGCCCACGGCCCCTCTGCCATCATCGCATAGCTTCCTTGCGCATGGCCTTCCGTTACCGGAACATCCCCTGGCTTGAACCCGGCTATTTGGCCTGCCTGGGCAGCAGCTCTCAGCTTCGTCAGAATATCAACCGTTGCCGGACTGTTCAGATATCCTTGGGCTGTATCCATCGCAGGAGACAATACATCTCCGCCATTGCTCCATATCCACGGCAGTATATTCCAGCCCTGGAGAGCAGGTTCGCCAAAGCCCCATGCCTTGCCCGATTGTGCTTTGATCTGCGCGATTGCAGTGAAGAACTCCTCTGTCGTCTCCGGCGCTTTGCTCAGACCGCTGCCTTCCAGCATCGCCTTGTTCCAGAACAACACCTTCGTATTCGTATTAAGCGGCAGGCCATAATAATGGTCGCCGATTTTGCCTGTGGACAGCGGGCCCTCAAGAAGACCCTTCGCCGTCTCATCGAAGTCTGCGAACTTCTCATCCAATGCAACGAGCAATCCCTGCTTCTGGAATTCCGGAACCCAAATAATATCCAGTCTGGCCACATCTGGCAGATCATTGCTGCTGCCGCCGATTTGCAGCTTCTTATGAAGCTGATCCCACGGATAAGCAACCGCTTTCACTTTAATGCCTGGATTTGCTGCCTCGAACTGGGGAATAAGCTGCTCCGTCAATGTCTTTTCTTCCGGCGAGGCTGTGCTGTAATGATGCCAGAACGTAAGTGTCGTCTCTTTGCCCGATTTGCCGTCCGACCCTGTGCCATTATTGTTGCTGCCGTTCGTGTCCGATCCGCATGCCGCAAGCAAAGATAGAACGAGCAGAAGAGCAAGTGCACCTATATAAGACTTTATCTTCATAGAAGTACGCCCCTTATCGTATGTTATGGAATAACAAAACTTGTCTTGGACCTATCTCGGCAGGCCTGTCCGCTATCGTCGCATATCCGTCCGCAAGCTCGTCAGGACCGATCCCAAAGACCGGAAGGACAGTGTCCAGCTCTGCGCGCTCTAAAGAGAAATTCAGCAGCAAGGTTACTGTGTGGTCTTCCAAACGGCGCTTGATCGCATACAGCTCATAGCCTTCGGCATAGACCAGTTCCAGCTCTCCCTGCTGCAGAATGGAGTCCGACGTCTTGCGGGCAATCCATTGCTGCATTTGGCGCAGCAGCGGCAGTTCTGGCGCCACTGTGTCCCAAGGCATGCTGCCACGGCAGCCAGGGTCGTTCTCTCCTGTCATTCCCAGTTCATCACCATAATAAACGACAGGATTGCCCGGGAATACAAATTGGATCGCGAGCAGCAGCAGCAGATCCTCTTCCCGTTCCCCGCATCTGGTCAGAATGCGCTCCGTATCATGGCTGCCCAGCAGATTGAACATTTGGTGCAGCTCTGCAAGCGAATACCGGTGCGCCAGCCGGATGAGTCTTCCGTGAAATTGCTGAAGCGTAATCGAGCGGTCCAGCACATAATCGAACAGAATTGTCCGCAATTCATAGTTCATCACACTGTCGACGCCGCCTGACATCATCAGGGCCTTGGCATCGTACCAGATTTCTGCAATAATAAAAGCGTTAGGATTAACCGTCTTGACATACGATTTCAGCTCCCGCAAGAAGCTGATTTCAACCTCATCTGCGACATCAATTCTCCAGCCGTCAATGCCCGTTTCCTTCTGCCAAAAGGAGACGATATCAAAGACGAACTGCTTTACTTCGGGGTTTGATGTCCGCAGCTTGGGCATCCACTGATAATAGCCTACGGAATCATACCGTTCCTCGCTTCGCACCACCGGATATTCATTGATGTAGAACCAGTCCTTGTAGACCGAGCTTTCACCGCGCTGGACCACGTCCTGGAAGTAAGGATGATAATAACCGCAATGATTGAATACAAGATCAAGCACCACTTTAATATCGCGTTTATGGCATTCACTTACGAGCTCCCTGAGATCCTGAGCCGTTCCGAATTGCGGATCAATTTCGAAATAATCGACGGTGTCGTACTTGTGATTGGACCGTGAGGTGAAGATCGGATTCAGATAGAGCGCATTGATTCCGAGACTGCTTAGGTAATCCAGCTTGTCTATCATTCCACGCAGATCACCCCCCATGAAATTATCTCTTGTCGGCTCGCTGCCCCATGGCTCCGTTCCTTCCGGATTAATGGAGGCGTCCCCGTTGCAGAACCGCTCCGGGAAGATTTGGTACCACACCCGGCTGTTGATCCACTCCGGCTTGCTTACGATATCGCGGTCACCCGCATAGGAGAAGGAATAGCTCCCTTTCATCATGTTGGCTGCTTGAACGCCATCACCGCTCAACCATACCGTCTCACCGTCAATCTCGTATTGAAACGTATACTGAAGATACCGGATGCGGGCTTCCTCACCCTTCAATATTGTGCGGTAAAATGCCGTTCCATCCCCTTCGGCCCATTTCGTCATGGCCTGCTGCCGGATGCCGTACTGCTCAAGCTTGTACTTATTCCAGTGCACCAATTGCACATCCTGCGCATTGCGCGGCAGCCTAAGCCGTATTTCCAATTGCTGCAGAGACACCAAAGTTGTTTCTGTAATGGGATCATGTCCGTAATAGTTTGTCATTGCCATGTACCTCTATCCTTATAAACTAATTCACAATGCTGGTCGGAATACGAATCGATTGCGCCGGATCCGCTTCCTTGTTGATTAATGAAAAAAGTAAACCTGCCGCCTGCTTGCCCATCATCTCCAGATCAATCTCCACATAATGAACAGGATGCTTCAAATGACGGAACATCGGATAATTATCGAACGTGGCCAAGCTGATCTCCTTGAGCATAGGGTTGCCATGTTCCCAATCCAGCATCTCGAACAGCAGCTCATGCGTGCAGCATATGACCGCCTCGGGATTCTGTCCGCCGTCCCCTGCCTCACCTCCTTCAAAAGCTTTGAGTGCTCCTAATGAGTCCGCCTGCTCCATAATGCGAGCCTCCAGCCCACGCTGCTCCATAACCGCTTTATAGCCCTCCATGCGATCAGCGATGAACTTGTCCCGCCTGACCTCTGCTGCCCCGGCATACATCACGATGGAACGATGCCCCAATGCGATGAGCCGTTCTGTTAAAATTGCTGCGGCCTGCACGTTGTCGACATCAACCCACCGTACCCCCTCCTGCCGCAGCGAATGCTCTCCGATGATGACGAACGGCATCTCATGCTTCATCAGCAAATCGTAGTTGGCTTGGTTAAGCAGCGTATCCGGAAGCAGAAGTCCGTCTACCCGATGCTCTTCCACGATACGCTCGAACGTTGATTTACCGCCCTTCTTATCATGGTCGCTCATCATCAGGAACAAATATTCATTGTCATAGATCACGTCCTCGATCCCCTGCAGCACCTTGTAGAAGAACGGATTCGCAAACGCTTTCTTATCTGTGTAATCAAAGCAGAAGCCCACCGTAAACGTCTTGTTGAAAGCAAGCCCTCTGGCGATGGAGTTGGGAACATAATTATGTTCCTTCATAATCTTCTCGATCTTAAGCCGTGTCTTCTCGGAAATATTCGTGTTCCCGTTGAGCACCCGCGATACTGTCGCTTTGTTCACGCCCGCCAAATCGGCAATGTTCTGAATCGTTAATTTGGACATCCCTTCGTACTCACCTTCTCCTTCAATGCAACCGGTTGCATAATTAATTATATGAAATAAGCAGATTGAATGCAACAGTAATTTTGACTTGGCAAAATACGGCATCCACGCTGTGCAGGAATACCATCCCCCCTTGAGAGAGTATGCGTGAAATCCGCCAGATTCAAGTCTGCCTTCATTCTGCAAAAAAACATGATTGCCCCAGCAGCCGCAGCATATGCGGCTCTCCCGGAGAAATCATGTTCCGTTGAAAATTCAAGCTCTCATTGTCGTTGGCAAGCTGCCGCTAGCCCGTCACCATCTGCTCGCGGGCAAGCCGCAGCATGTAATGCTTGGCTCCTGTGCCTTCTCCTCTGCCCCCGCCATAAACGACGATGAGCAGCGTTTCCGTTTCCCGCGCGACGACGCCCTCGGACAAATACCGCTCCAGATCAAAGGGCAGCCGTTCGATGACCGCGTGCTTGTGCAGCTCCTTCTCCCCCAGCCCCAGCGTGCCAAAGGCTTCGGATACATCGCCCGGATGTGCGGCCAATTGCTGCATCCAGCCGCTCCATTCCGGCTTGTCCATCGTAAAGTCCCACCATACCTTGCGCGGCTTGTAATTGTGGTTCAAGAAATAATCCAGCTTCATCAGGCCAAGCGCCACATCAAGCTGCCATCCTGCGGACGGTTCGGTGAGCGGATTTGCAGACTGCTCTGCGGAAGAATTAGCGGATCGCTCCGCCGGCTCCGCAGAAACCGGCTTCGCATGATATTCCTCCAGAAAAGCCCACAGGCGGGAGAACAAATCCTCCAGCTGATGGCCGATTTTCTGCCAGCCGCGCCCTTCCCAATAGTCGCCGAACTGCTGGAAGAAATCGAAGGCGGAAGGAAAAGCGTTTCCCACCAGGTACAGCAGCGCATGATCCATCCGATGTGCATTCCAGTATTTCTCCAGCACATCCTCAACCCGCTTAATCCGTACCAGGTCCGAGAACGGCAGCAGGTTGTTGCCCAGCATTTCATAAGGGGCACGATCCATGTAGATGTAGCCGTACTTGTCAGCATCCAGACGCATGCCGGTTCCGCGCAGCATTTTGAGAAATCCAAGCTGCAGCTCCTCGGGGCGAAGCTCGAATACATCGTTGAACGTTTTGCGGAACGTGTTGTAATCCTCATGCGGCAGGCCCGCGATCAGATCCAGATGCTGGTCGATCTTGCCGCTTTCCTTCACCTTCATTACGGTACGGGTCAGCTTCTTGAAGTTCTGGCGCCGCTGCACCGCCTCGTTCGTAATGTCATTCGTCGATTGGACGCCAATCTCGAAGCGGAATATGCCCGGAGGCGCATGCTCGGCCAAATAATCGAGCACCTCAGGACGCATAATGTCCGCTGTAATCTCGAACTGGAACACTGTCCCCCGATGATTCTCAATGAGAAACTGGAAGATCTCCAGCGCATAGTCGCGTTTAATATTAAAGGTCCGGTCAACGAACTTGATCAGCTTCGCTCCGGAATCGATCAAGTACAGCAAATCCGCCTTCGTACGCTCCTTGTCAAAATACCGCACGCCCACCTCGATACTGGACAAGCAGAACTGGCAGCTGAACGGACAGCCACGGCTGGTCTCGAAATAGACCACCCGGCTGCCAAGGCTCGGCACATCTTCCGCGAAGCGATAAGGCGTTGGAAGTGAGGCCAGATCCAGCTTGGGACGCGGCGGATTGACAATAATCTTCTCGGTTCCATCGGCATCCAGCTTCCGGTACCCAAGCCCGAACACCATATGGAATTTCTGTGCATCACGAATTTCAGTCAACAGGTGATGGAAGGTCTCCTCCCCTTCGCCTACAACGATATAATCGACCTGCGGCAAACGCTCCAGCCAGAAGCCGGTATCATAGCTTACTTCCGGTCCGCCCAGTACAATGCGCAGTGATGGCTTGATTTTGCGAAGCATATCAATAACGGTAATCGTCTCTTCAATATTCCATATATAGCAGGAGAACCCGATAACATCAGGGTCGCGCGCGAACAAATCACCGACGATATTCATGGCCGGATCTTTGATCGTATACTCTGCAATATCGATGTCAAACTCATGAGCGCTATATGCCTTCAAGCAGCGGAGCGCCAACGAGGTGTGAATAAATTTTGCGTTTAATGTCGCCAGTACGACTTTCATCCTGCGTTCATTCCCTTATTAGTCATTTCAATCCTCCCGCTTGCCTTCAAGCAGCGCTTGGGCAAGCCCCGGGAGCCACCCCTATTGTACCGAATAAAACGAAAAAAAAGAAGGGCGTCCCTCCACGTATGCGCTCGACTGCGCCTGAAGGGACTGCCCACTCTCTGAATGATTCATGTATTAAGTGCGAACCTGCACGTGCATCTTATCTTTCCCTTGCATCTGAATAATCGGGTAACGGACACGCCATGTGCCGTCGCCGACAGCAGTCACTTCACCCGAAGCGAAGCCGCGCGGCTCGAAGCTGAACACCTGCTCGTAATAAACAGCTAGCTGTATTTTATCATCCGGCAGCATCCGCATGAGCTCATATCCGGCATCGATCGCCCAGTAGCGGAAATCATCATTGGACTTGTTGCCGTACAGCATATAGAATGACGGATCCATAACGGCCGTGATGACGAGCCAGCCCTGCGAGTCCCGTGTCACTTCCCAGCGCTTCAGCTCTGTCGAGCCCTCGGACGCTCCTATGAAACCGAACTCTTCCTTCATCAGGTCCCTGATCTCCTCATTCGTCGCGCCCTTCAAGCTGTCAGGCAGCCGCTTATCCAGGAAGGCTATCTTGGCCGGAGGCTGCTCCTCCA
Organism: Paenibacillus oenotherae; assembly: GCF_019443105.1. Classification (GTDB taxonomy): domain Bacteria; phylum Bacillota; class Bacilli; order Paenibacillales; family Paenibacillaceae; genus Paenibacillus_Z; species Paenibacillus_Z oenotherae. Next base: position 82,424 of record NZ_JAHZIJ010000014.1, on the reverse strand, counting down.
GCTCGTAGAGCAGGTCAGAGACCCCTGACACAGACACGGCAAAATTCAAATTGGCCTGCGTGCCCTCCATGCCCGACGTTGTAATGCCGACAAGCTCTCCGTATACATTGAACAAGCCGCCGCCAGAGCTGCCGTGATCAATCGGAACACTGATCTGATACCCTCTTGTCAGTCCGGAATAGTCAATATTGCTTATAATTCCTTCTGATGCCGTATTCTGAAGGCCGAGCGGACTGCCGATTGCAACGACTTTGTCCCCCTTGCGTTCCGTATAGCCGCTTCCCAGAATGACCGGATTGATATACAGCGGTTCTTTGGTCTGAATAATAGCCAGGTCCGCCTCTTCGTCATAGATCACGATACCTTCAATATCGATGGTCTCGCCGTTGTTCGTCGTCACTTTGCCCGCCTGCGCATCCTGCATTACATGATGATTCGTCACGATCCACTTCTCTCCGATGACAACGCCGCTTCCCTGTGCGACATCGGTAGAGATCATGACGACCTTAGAGTCATTCATGCCGACAATTTCACTTGTCGTCAGCTTCGTGGAGTAATCTGCTTCCTCCCAGTCCAGCTCATCTTCTTCATAGTCATCATTAGCTTGTGATTCAGTCGGATAATTCCCTGCCGAATAGATATGGACAGCATGAGAAGCTGTGTCCATATGGACTTTAGCTCCAAGCGCCTCGCCTACGAACCGCAGCGGCACCATTGTCGCTCCGCCAATCTGCTGTACGGGAACGGTCAACTGCACCGATTTCCCTCCTATAACTGCGTGCTTGGCACCGACCTGAAGCGTGATGGTCGTATAATCCTTCTTCGCGATAATCGTCTTCGTCGTCGGCTCCCATGCGACATCCGCCTTGAGCGCAGTGAAGATCTGGCGCATCGGCACAAGAGTGATTCCCTTCTGCACAACGGGATTCGGGGAGATGCTCAGTCTCTTCCCATCCACATAGACTTGCAGTGCAGCGGCTTGGGTGGCAATCGTCTTGCTGGACGCGGCAGCATGTGCGGCAGTACCTCCAAAGCCTGCCAATGGAGCGGCAATGATGCCGAATGCGAGAACAGATAAGAGCAGCGTTTGCTTCAACTTGTTGTCTTTCACCAGTGCGTTCCTCCAATAATCCCCTAAATTTCATTTGTCGTTATCGTATCACCGGCTATCTAGTTTGTCTATCAGATTCGAGCAACGGGAATGACTGTTTCATAGAACCCTGATAGGATGCCGTTCCGCCCTGTCTACTTCCCTTCTATCGCCTCAAGCAGCAATTTAATATACAGATCCAGCTGAATCTTGATCTCTGCGAATGTCTTGGGCACCTTATGCGGCGGGTCAAAGGCTTTGGTCATGAAACAGATATGCTCCACCATAGCATCCAGATCTCCGATCCGGTACCGCCCCTGCTCGATTCCGAGCCCCAGCGCATCTCTGAGCAAGTGCGTATGATTGTCAAAATAGGTCTGTCCCCCCTCCTGGACGATGTCTTCCTTGCGGAGATAGGGAATGATCTTGATTGCATCGGGAAATTCCTCGTAGAACCGGAACATATCCTTCGCTTTGTTCTCAATGATGCGCTGCAGCCGCCGGGACGGATCTTCAATTTGCGACACCTCGCGAATAAGCCCCTCTTGAGAGGCAAGAAGCGAATTCATGCCGATTCGTATGAGCAGCTGCTCCTTATTTTTGAAATATAAATAGATCGTCCCCTTCGCTATGCCGACATTTTGCGCAATTTCGTCAACCGTCGTTTTTTTGAACCCATATTTGGAGAAGAGCTCCTGTGCTGCTTGCACAATCAGCACTCTCTTCTGCGGGTCCATTAATTTAGGCATGGTGCGACACTCCTCCATTAATGTAAATGCTCGCTACCTGTTTACTCCCATTTGAATGTGAAGCTGGCGACAATAAAGGCCACGATCAGCCATCCGCCAAGCAGCAGCGCCTCGCTCCACAGCTGGGTCAATCCCGCCCCGACGTTCATAATCTGCCTTAGCGAAGTGCTTAGATGCGCAATTGGCAGCAGGTTGACGACAGGCTGCAGATAAGCGGGCATGCTGCTGATCGGGAAGAATACACCGCCAAGGAACATCATTGGGAATGAGACAAAGCCGGCAATCGGCCCCGCACTCTCCGGCGTCTTGGCGAGCCCGGCGATAATAAAGCCGATGGCCATGAACGCAAGCGTGCCAACGATGACGAAGCCGATCAGCAGCAGCCATGAGCCATTGACCTGTGTGCCGAACAGCAGTGATGATACGAGCAGCACGATGATGGCTTGCGCGCCGTTCAGCAGCAGCCTCGCCGTAATTTGCGCTGCGATGAATGATGACGGGTGAAGCGGGGTGCTCTGCATCCGGCGCAGTATGCCGCGCTCGCGCCAGGAAGCAATCTGACCGGCAACACCGTTCAAATTATTGGACATAATCATCATGGCTACAATGCCCGGAACGAGAAAATCAATATACTGAAGCTCCAGCGATTGCACGCCGACCGAATCGAGAACAACAACGGGCGAGTAATGGACAAGCGCCTTGCTCAGGCCATCCGTTACCTGCTCCATTGCATTGATAGCAGACTGTGCCTTGATTGCTTGTGTCTGATCATAGTACAGAAGGAGCTTCGCCTGCGTGCCGCTGGCGATAGATTCCGGTGTCATCGATGCGCCGAAGCCGCTAGGGATAATAATGATAACCCCCTTCTTGCCCTCCTTCAGCTCATTCATAGCCTCTTCCTTGTTCTCCGCCGGTTCAAGACGGAGAATCTCCTTCTGTCCTTCGAGCGCTGCGATGACCGTCTTAGAGCCTTCGCTGCCCCCGTCCTCATCGTAATAGTACCCGTCAATCGACCCGCCCCCGCTGCCTCCGGCGAAGGAGCCCAGCATAACCATAAGAAATATGGGAAAAGCAAGCGTCCAGAACAGCACCTGCTTGTTGCGCGCGAACAGCCGGAGCTGGGCGAGCGTTAGTTGTGTATAGGATTTCATGATTCTCTAAGGCTCCTTCCGGTCATATGAATGAACACATCTTCCAGCGTCGCAGTTCTGGTCAACAGGTCGGTGAACTGAATCCCATCCCGCTCCGTCAACGCTACAAGCCCGGTCAATGCCGACTGCAGCTGATCCGTATAAAGGACATAGCTGTCCTTGCGGAATTCAGCTTGCCGCACCCCTTCGATCCCCTGCATGCTGTCAAGCAGCTCCGACCTGCGTTCCTCCGGCATCGTATCCAGCGCGGGTACGCGGAACTCTATCGCACTCTCCGATTCCAGGCTGCGGATGAGATTGCGCGGCGTATCGAGCGCGACAATCGACCCGCGATCCATCAAGCAGATGCGGTCGGACAGCAGCTCGGCTTCATCCATATAATGAGTCGAGATGATAATCGTCTTCCCTTGATCGCGCAGCTTAAGAATAATATCCCACAGCGTCCGCCTCGCCTGGGGATCGAGACCTGTAGTTGGCTCATCGAGAAAGACGACCTGCGGATCATTGACGAGAGCAAGCGCAATAGCAAGCCGCTGCTTCTGTCCGCCGGACAGATTTTTGACGCGGTCATTCAGCTTTTCAGACAAGGTGACACTATCAAGCAAGGGTAGAATAGGCAAAGTAGGCACATGATAGAAGCTTGCATACATCGCCGTAATTTCTTTTACAGTCAGAAGATCGAACAGAGAGGTCGATTGCAGCTGCACCCCGATAACTTCCTTCACCTTGCTCAGCTGTGTGCGTGTATCATAGCCTGCGACCCGCGCAACTCCCTCATCAGGCTGGCGCAGCCCCTCGATCATCTCCATCGTCGTTGTTTTGCCCGCTCCGTTGGGGCCGAGAAGACCGAAGATCTCCCCCCGCTTAACCTGAAACTGGATTCCGTTTACCGCCGTGAATGTGCCGTACCTTTTGACCAGACCATCGACCTCGATAATATTGGGCTGCTCAGCCGATACGTCCCCGTGCGGCGCTTGCGCATACTCTTTCATTAATGCTTACCTCCGTTTCAACTGCGATAAGGTCAAATATTAATAGATTGGTATTATTATACTTCAGCAGATAGATAGAATGGAAATAAACACCTCGTAAACCTTCCAGGCAGCCATAGATACGCGGAAAATCAAAGGCCACATAGCAATTGCGGAATGGTTCATGCTATATTGGGGGTATTGAATAGAGGACGGTGTGAGCAGACGAATGAATAAAAGAAGATCAGCAGCAGGGCGTCAGACGAATGAGAGCAAGCGGATGGGGAGCGCTCCCAGACCTCCAGCCAGGCCGCAGCAGCGAAGCGGACGCCAAGAGGGGACGGGCAATCGTCCTGATGTCAAATCATTCACAGTACAGGAGCCGGGCGAGCTTCTCGCCTTTCTGATCGCTTCCCTGAAGCATACAGGCAGGAATGCCATCAAATCGATGCTCTCCCGCGGACAAATCACGGTCAACGGCAGCGTCGCTAAAGTATACAATTATCCGCTGCAGCCGGGGCATACAGTTATGGTGAGCAAGGAGCGGATTATGGAAGAGGAGCCAATGATCGGCCTTGCTGTCCTGCATGAGGATGAGCATATTATCGTCGTCAAGAAGGAATCGGGCCTGCTGTCCATCGCTTCGGATAAGGAGAATGAGCTGACCGCCTACCGCCAGCTTACGGCACATGTCCGGAAGAAGGACGCGAAAGCCCGGATTTTCGTAGTTCACCGCCTGGATCGCGATACGTCGGGTGTGATGATGTTCGCCAAGAGCGAGCAGGTACAGCAGACCTTGCAGAATGCCTGGGGAGATATGGTGCAGGAACGGACTTATATCGCCTTGGTGGAGGGCGCTGTCAAGAAGGAGACGGGCACGATCAAATCATGGCTGAAGGAAAGCAGCACGCTCAAGATGTATTCCAGTCCTTATCCCAATGACGGACAGCTTGCGATAACCCACTACAAAATGCTGCAGGCTAACCGAAATTTCACCCTGCTGGAAGTTCATCTCGAAACCGGACGGAAGAATCAAATTCGGGTTCATATGGAGGAAATCGGCCATCCCGTCGTCGGCGACAAGAAATACGGGGCCAAATCGAAGGCAATCGGCAGACTCGGCCTGCATGCCAGTGTACTCGCATTCGTGCATCCCGTAACGGAGCAGCTGATGCGCTTTGAAGTGCCGGTTCCCAAGACATTCCTTGCTCCATTCCGGGAACCTGCAGCCACATAGAACAGGCTGTCCAGAAAGCCCTTGTTGGAAATCGCAACTTCCACTTTAAGAAGCTGTACGATGTGGCATGACTGCGAGCATGGGACTGTTGACATACTCCTCTCCTGAGGTCGATCCGTCATTCAAACGCCGAGACATGCGAGTTGCGAGCTACTAGATACGAGATACGAGATACGAGATGCGAGCTAGGCGAAACCTGCGAAACGGCATTTATTTGCGCGTTTCTGACCCCATGAAGGTGAAATGCCTGCCAGAGAGCAGGTATTTCACCTTCATTTCCCCTTAACAGCCGATTTTTCTCCAAATTCATGCTTCATCGCAGGAATTTAACCATTATGGCGTCTTGCAACCGAAATTCATGCACATTCGCAGGCTTTTACTCCGTCACGCTGCCTTCAAAACAGTTGGAGAAGGAGTTGTCCTGAGAGCTGTTGGATGATTTCAGATAAAGTCCCACTTAGACTCCCTATACAACGAAAAAGAAGCTTCCAATCCCACTTTTTAGTGGTTTGGAGGCATCTTTCACATCATTCGGGACCGATTCTTTGGATATTGGACTTTTCGTACAGCCCCGTTGAATTATGCCGAAGGCGAGCTCGCTGATCCTGTCGCCGCCGCTGCGTGCCTGCCAAGATATCCGTCCAATTGATCCGCCGGATTCATTACGCTGCTGCCATGACATACCTCCAGCCGCTTAGGTCTCAGCTTGCGGACGATGGCGCTGCTCCGCAGCGCTTCCGCCATATCAGCGGTGAACATCGGCATTGGCCGATTCAGCTTTCCCCTCTTCGATGTGAACAAATCCCCGGCCAGCAGCACGCCATCCTTCTCATGATAATACACCACATGCCCCGGTGAGTGTCCCGGCGTCAAGTAAGGCTGCAAGCTTCCGAATGGCAGCAGTTCTCCGGAAGCGGATTGCGGCAGCGGGACAGCCAGGCCAGCGGCAACGGATTGCGCTGCCTTCTTGCGCCTCGGGTAAGGCAGCTTTCCCTCCATGTAAGGCATTTCAATGCGATGCGCATAGACAGGAACTGTCGTATGCCGCAGGATGCCTTTGACCGCTCCAACATGATCGGAATGCCCATGTGTAAGCACAATCGCCTTGAGCGGCCCGAGCCCCAGCTTCTCGATCGCCGACAAAATTCCCTTCGTCATGGACGAAATCCCCGCATCAACAAGGACAACACCGTCCGCTTCCTTTACGAGCCACACATGAACCGGAATAAGCAGCCACGTTTTCAAACTCCAAATATTATCTGACAACCGCACAATTTTCATCAGAATCACTCCGTTCCGCTTTTTGTAACCACTGGTTATTAACCGTTGGTTATAATATAACCAACGTTATCAACTATGTCAATCGTTATTCCGCACATCAAGAGTTCAGCCCTCCGTGCCCCAGACGGAGAGCATGCCGTTTATGAATTCCCAGCGAGCTCTTGATCCTTGCATGCGGTCATTCAGCCTCTCCGCTGCTTAATACTGTTTGGCTTCGCCGCCCGTCACAAGCAATAAAGAAATCCTGCGTAAGTGCAGGAATTTCAGAGAAAAAGAGTTGCAGGGAGTAGAATGCCTGCGATTGTGCAGGAATATGCGATCCATTTCAGCCGATAGGGGAAAAGGCGACGAAATACCTGCGCTTTGGCAGGCATTCATTCTTCATTGAGCTGAAACGAGAAAAAGCCTGCTTTTACGCAGGAATGCTCAGCCGTTATGGATTCACCGCGAGTTCTTGATCCTTGCATGCGGCCATTCAGCCTCTTCGCCTGCTTAATAAAATGATGTTCCGGTGAATATATAGCAGTGTACGGACAATTTTCAGGGGGGAGATCCATTATGATGCACAGACATGTCTACCGAGTATGGAATATCGTTGGAATTATCGCCGTTATCATCGTCAACTTGCTTGCCGTCCTGCTGCCTCTCAATGACAAAACGACGGGAGAGCTGTCGGCCAAGCACCCTGTGTTGATTACGCCAGCGGGGTATGCTTTTTCGATCTGGAGCCTTATCTACCTGCTATTGATTGGCTTTGCGATCTACCAGGCTACACGCTCCGGCGCGAGAAAAGAGCGTGTCCTCAGCATCGGGCCGTGGTTTCTCATCAGCTGTCTATTTAATATTGCATGGATATTCGTCTGGCATTATGAATGGGTGACGAGCAGCGGATTTATTATGATCGCTCTCCTGCTTACACTCATCGTCATTTATCGCCGCGTCCACTTGGCTTCTCCTTCACCCGCTCTCGTGGAGCGTCTTGTTGTGCAGCTGCCTTTCAGCATCTACCTGGGGTGGATCAGTGTCGCCACAATAGTGAATATTAGTGTGGTTCTCGATCACATAGGCTGGGACCGCTTCGGACTCACTGATACGGCCTGGACGATTATTATGCTGGCCGTTGCTGTTATTCTCGCGCTTGCAGTGGGCTTCAAGTTCCGCGATCCCTTCTACATGCTGGTGTTTGTATGGGCACTCAGCGCTATTGCAGTCAAGCAAGAGCATCTTAATGAAACCGTTGCGGCCTCGGCATGGATCGGAGCTGCACTAATACTCGTGGCAGCATTTATCCTGGTAATCCTAACATTCCGGCAGAGGAAGATTTATTGAAATATTGCGAAATTGTAAAGAAAAAGAAGCATCACGCAGAAAAACGGAAAAAACATAGGCTCAATGATATTTTATAGATTATTCTGAATATTTACAAAATTAATAATCACTTGTACACTTGACCTATATCATTCAAAGAATACTTCTTCACGGAATGAGGAAGCGTTCTGATCTTGAAGGAGATGAATGATATGAATGATATGAATGCATCGAGAGGGGATAGTCCAATGAAGAAGGTAAGCGAAGCATGTCCCTTTTGATTGATTGCGGAAAGGAGCTAGCAGGCAATGACTTGCTTGCGGGACATGTGGGTGCCAAGAGCTGATTGCATGGATGAGTCTTTCGATACTGAACCATTAAGAAGAGTGAAATTAAATTGGCAACGGAAGTTGTTTGAATGGAGTGCAGGTAATAATTGAATAGGATAACATGGTTTACATAGGAGATTTGGTTGTCAGCGGACAAGCAAATCTCCTATTTACGTTGTCTTCTAGTTCCAAACTCCCCGTTCTTTAGAAGGAATCTGAACGAAAACTGTCGAATTGAATCTACTATTCCCAACTAATTCGACAGGAGCGATTGCACCCATTATGGAATTACAGACAGCCTATTCATCCTCTTCATCGATTAAGAAAGGCGCACTCCTCTTATTAGCTGCGATCATGATCGGCATATCCATTCTCGCCGTCGCGTCCTCGCTTGCAGAGGCTTCCGCAGAAAAGCCGATCGTCAATCCTAAACAGGTATATACATATACGCAAATGTCCAAGGATCTTCAGGCCCTTGCTTCCCGCTATCCGGATCTGATCCGCCTCAGCTCTGCCGGAGAGAGCGAATACGGACGCAAGCTATGGACAGTCGATATCGGCCACGGTCCAGCGATCGTTATGCTGAACGGCTCTCATCATGCCCGCGAGTGGATGACGACCATCACTCTGATGGTTCAGGTCGAGCAGTTGGCACAGGATTACAACAAATCCGCAGCCGTTAGAGGCTACAATGCACGCGACCTGCTCCAACACGTCACCTTCCGCATCGTGCCGATGGTGAATCCTGATGGCGTCAGTCTGCAGCAATCCGGACTTTCTGCTTTTCCTGCCTCCGCCCATGCTTCCCTGATCCAGATGAATGGCGGAAGCAGGAACTTCAAGCGCTGGAAAGCAAACGGAAAGGGAATTGATCTGAATAGGCAATATCCCGCTGGCTGGTCGACCATTCGCAATCCCGCCGCTGCTCCCTCTTATATGAATTACAAGGGCAAACAGCCCCTTCAGGCCAAAGAAGCGCGGGCCATGTACGAGCTTACCAAAGCAACGATGCCGGAGCTTTCGCTCGCCTACCACTCCTCCGGAGAGATTCTGTTCTGGAATTACAAAACAAAGGCTGAGAATGTTCAGCGCGACAAGCTTATTGCTACCGCTTACGGAAATCTGACAGGATACCGTCTAGTCGCACCTCAAGCCAATCCTTCAGGCGGCGGCTATACGGACTGGTTTATTACCGAATTCGGACGTCCCGGCTTGACGCCAGAGCTTGGACGCACTGCTGGCGAGACGAATGTTCCGCTATCACAATGGAATTATATTTGGGGCAAACAAAAGCATACGATCTGGTATGTTGCCGAGGAAGGCTACAAGCTGTGGATGGCACGCCAGCAGACGGTCGCATACGAAACTGATATTCGCCTGACAAGCCCAGCGAACAGCTATCTCTGGCCGGACTTGAAGTCCAGGAAGCTTGGCAAAGTCTATGCGGGACGTTACAAAGCAACGAGACAGCGGGGCAATTGGCTGGAGATTCAAACCTCAACAGGCGCGCGTTGGATATCATCCAGTTCGGTATTAGCAGGTCCTTTCGAACCGCTGGCATATTCGGAAGCAAAGATTGCGACGGGTACAGCTGCATATGATACACCGAAGGCCACCAGTACGATAAAATCAACTTTAGCTGGTCAGACGGTTACATTGCTAGAGAAGTGGAACGGCTGGCTGCTCGTGAAAGCAAAGGAAGGCACGTTCTGGATTCGCGAATCTGATGCGGCAGCAGTCCTTCAGCCAGAGCAAGAGCAGGAACAGAAGTCGGAATCAGGATCAGCATCAGCATCAGCATCAGCATCAGCATCAGCATCAGCATCAGCATCAGGAGATGATACTGAACCATCACCCCAAGGGACAAATACTACACCGTCTCATCCAGCACAGTTTGAGACCACTGCTGCATGAACAGAAAAGGACTATTCCCTCCATTCTTGAGAGGGAATAGTCCTTTCATTTTCAGTTCAAACAAGAGGAAGAACAACAGAGCGGAGCAGAGGGAATGATTCTGAAGAAGTGTCAGCGCTCGCCTTTGTTCCCGGAATTCCACCATAAACATCTCAATTCAAGAATTCCGGGAACAACAGCGATCGTAAGAACATTCCCCTGCGCAGCGGCTCTTTGTTCTTATCCATTGTTCCTATTCCCCTGAGAGGCTGCTGTCCTTCAGAATAACATCGTGAGCGCCGCCCTCCACGATACTCGTCGCGGAGACAAGCGTAATACGCGCTGTCCGGTGCAATTCCTCGATTGATTTCGAGCCGCAGTTGCACATCGTGGACTTGATTTTGTGAATCGTCCGGTCAAGATTCTCCTGGAGGCTGCCCGCATAGGGAACATAGGAATCAACGCCCTCTTCGAATACGAGACTTTCCTTGCCGCCCGTATCATACCGCTGCCAGTTGCGCGCCCGGTTGGAGCCCTCTCCCCAGAATTCCTTCACAAAATTCGTTCCGACCTTCAGCTTCCTCGTCGGACTCTCGTCAAATCGGGCAAAATAACGGCCCATCATAACAAAATCAGCACCCATCGCCAGAGAAAGCGTAATGTGATAATCATGAACGATTCCGCCATCCGAACAGATCGGTACGTAGATGCCCGTCTCCTTGAAGTATTCGTCACGCGCCGCAGCAACCTCTATAAGCGCTGATGCCTGTCCTCTGCCGATCCCTTTTTGCTCCCTTGTTATACAGATCGAACCGCCGCCGATACCCACTTTAATGAAGTCAGCTCCCGACTCAACCAGGTAGAGGAAGCCTTCACGGTCAACAACATTGCCCGCACCAATCTTCACGTTCGTATTCGCCTTCACATATTGAATCGTTTCCCGCTGCCATTCACTGAATCCGTCGGACGAATCGATAACGACCACATCAACGCCTGCCTCGGCAAGTGCCGGAACACGTTCCATATAATCCTTTGTATTGATGCCCGCACCTACAATATAGCTCTTATTGGCATCCAGCAGCTCGTAAGGATTCTCCTTATGGGCATCATAATCTTTGCGGAATACAAGGTAATCCAGTTTCTGCTCCTTGTCCACGATAGGCAGACAGTTCAGCTTATGCTCCCAGATCAGGTCGTTCGCTTCCGACAATGTGATGCCGGTAGTCCCGTAGATCAACGAGGAGAATGGCGTCATGAATTCACTAACCCGCTTCGTCAAAGGATCACGGCTGATCCGATAATCTCTGCTCGTCACGATCCCCAGCAGCTTGCCCTGAGGCGATCCGTTATCGGTAACGGCAACCGTTGAATGACCTGTCCGCTCCTTAAGCTCCAGCACATCCTTCAGTGTATGATCCGGCGTCAGATTCGAGCGGCTTACGACGAATCCTGCTTTATAAGCCTTTACCTTCCGTACCATCGCCGCCTGATCCTCTATCGACTGCGAACCGAAGATGAATGATATGCCTCCAGCTCTTGCCAGCGCAACCGCCATCCGATCATCGGAGACAGCTTGCATAACCGCAGATGCGAATGGGATGTTAAGCGAGACGGACGGCTGTTCCCCTGCTTTGAATTTGACAATCGGCGTTCTCAGACTTACATTGCCAGGGATGCAATCCTTCGTCGTCAAATTCGGCACGAGCAAAAACTCACTGAACGTGCGTGACGGCTCCATATAGTAGAAAGCCATTCTCTCTCATCCTCCTTGGATTCTCTTTTGTTGGTCGAGCATGTTATCCGTGCAATAATAGAAGCTCTTCAGATAAATTCTCAAAATCATATCACATGGATGGCAATCAATCAACCATTCCTGTTCCCAAGCAGCTCCAGAGCTTTAATCCTCTGCGGATCCGCCGCCTTGAATTTCTCAGCCAGCTGCTCCGTCAGCTTATACGCGGTCTTGTCATTCATCATACCGGTCACCGGCAATGAATGATCCCTTTGATACTGCTTTACAGCTTCAGCTGTGACCGCATCATAGATCCCCATCTCAGCATTCGCAAGATATCCCAGCGTTTGCAGCATTTGCTGCACGGTCTCCACCTGTTCGCCATAATTGCCCTGCTGAAGCTGCAAGCCTGAAGGCAGCATGGGCAGCATCGAATAGGCCGGAGCAGCAACAGGTACAGTAGGCTCGATGCCCTTCTTATGAATCCATTGTCCGTCCGCCGACCGCCACTGCGCTTCCGTCAGCTTGAGCACTGAGCCGTCACCCAGCTGTCTGAAATTCTGCACAATCCCTTTGCCGAACGTCTTCTCGCCGATGACCTCCGCATGGGCAGTCGCCTTCAGCGCGGCTGTCAGCACCTCTGAGGAGCTGGCGGAATGGCCGTCAACCAATACTGCAAGCGGCAGCGTCCATGGTGTCTTCTGCTCGGACTTATGCGTAATGACACGCTTCTCTCCTTTATAGACAACCTGAACGATAACCTCGTCCTTAGGCACGAAATGGCTTGCGATTTCGATCGTTGGATCAAGCAATCCGCCCGGATTGCCCCGCAGGTCGATCAAGAGCGCCTTCATTCCTTTCCCTGTAAGGGATTGGAGCGCTTGATTGAACTCGTCTCCCGTCTTCTCAGCGAAGCGGGTGATGACGATCTGGCCCACACCATTGTCCATCATCTCATAGGTAACCGTATGTACCGGAACCGCTCCCCGCTTCACCATTATATCGAGCGGCTCCGTCAACCGCTCGCGGCGCACCGTCATCTTCACCGTCGTTCCTTCCTCGCCTTGCACAAGCTTCTTCAGGTCTGCTAGCTCGATTCCTTTCGTCGCCTTCCCGTCCACCTCAATAATCGCATCTCCGGCCCTTAGCCCCGCTTTCTCCGAAGGAGCGCCCTTAATAATTTCTTCAATGATAAATTCGCCATCCTGCTCGCGGATCTCCACTCCAATGCCGACAATATGATCACTGTAGGATTGCACATACTTCTCGCCTCTATCACCGATCAAATAGACAGAATAAGGATCCTCCAGCGAAGCGACCATTCCTTCTGCCGCTCCGTCCACCAGTTCCTTAGCATCTGCGCCCTCAAGATAATTAGACATAATTTCATCATACGTATACGCCAAATTGCGGAAGGTCGATTCCTGCATGATGGGGTATTGGATCAGGACCGATACGCGGCCTCCAATAAATCCGAGCACGCATGCGGCAACGATAATTAATCCTATTTTGACGCCCTTGCGCTGCTTTACCGCTTTCTCGCTGAACATACTCATTCCCATCTCTCCGTTCTGCCCTGAAAATCTGTATATGATCTTTGTCTCTGCTTACAGATTCCTGGCTACCGTTATCACTTTATCTTATTCAGGTCACTGCTGCAAGCAGCCCATCTGGAACCTCTTCATGAAGGAGATAGTACTTGTCCGATGCGCCCGTTTAAAGGTACAATCAATGAAAAATAAGATAGAGAGAGAAGGAGCAGGAGCAGCCACCATGTACAAACTAATTGCGATTGATATTGATGATACTTTATTGACAGATGACCTCATCGTGACGGAAGGGACGAAAGCAGCACTAGCCGAGGCCATTCGCAGCGGTGTATTCGTCACTCTGGCCACAGGCCGGATGTTTCCTTCCGCCAAGAAGATTGCCAATCAGATCGAGCTGAATGTTCCGATTATTACGTACCAGGGCTCGCTCGTTAAGACATTGCTGGATGAGCAGGTGCTGTATGAGCGAAGCGTACCGCTCGATGCGGCCAAGCAGCTGCTGTCATTCTGCCTGGAACGCGGCCTTCACCTGCAGCTGTATGTGAATGATATTCTGTATGTGCGGGAGGATAACGAGAAAGCCCGCGCTTATGCGACGCTGACGAATATTCCTTTTGTAATCGAGTCGGATCTCGACAAGCTGATCGCGCTCCCCTCCACGAAGATGCTGATCATCGACGAGCCAGCCTATCTGGATGAGCTCGCCGTAGAGCTTGCGCCATTAATCGGCGACCGTGTGCATATTACGAAGTCCAAGGCGCACTATCTGGAATTTACGCATAAAGAAGGAACGAAGGGCCATGCGATCGAATTCATGGCTGCGCATATCGGCTGTACAATGGATGAGGTCATTGCAATCGGGGACTCTTGGAATGATCATGAAATGATCGAGGTAGCAGGACTTGGCGTAGCCATGGACAACGCGGTTCCAAGACTGAAGGAGCTTGCAGATTATATTACGAAATCGAACAACGACGAAGGTGTTCGTCATGTTATCGAGAAGTTTGTTCTGAATCGGGCCTGACGGAGCTGCACGCCTGCCATCTAGACGGTGGCATAGGTCAGTATCGCAAGTGCAATAGAGGTTACTGCAAGAGCGGCGAGCGCTTTGAGCTTGGCCGCTTTTATTTTGCGCAGGCTTACATTCAATCCAAGACCGACCATAGCCATTGTCAGCAGCAATGTCGTCAGCGTTGAAATTCCGTTCATCATTCCCGCAGGCACGACAATGCTATTCCCCAGCACATAGGTGCCAAACAAGCTCATCAGCATGAATCCGAGCAGAAACCACGGGAACTGGATTCCAGCGCTTCTGCACTGGCTGCCCTCCTTCCTTCTCATCCACACCATCAGCACCAGACTTAACGGCACGAGCAGGAATACCCTTCCCAGCTTCGCGAGCAAGGCGGTGGCCAGAGCATCTTGACCTGCTGGCGCTGCCGCTAAGGCAACATGAGCGATTTCATGCAGACTTGCCCCTGACAATATGCCGTACTGTACATCCGTTATGCCCGCATAGGGACGCAGAATCGTATAGCCCACTGCGAATACAGTGCCGATTAGTGCGATTAGTCCAGCGCCAACTGCGGTATCCTCCTCCTTTGCCTTCAAAATGGGGGAAACAGCTGCAATTGCAGCTGCACCGCAAATGCCTGTTCCGATTCCGAGCAGCAGCGATAAGGAGAGGTCGGCTTTGAACCATTTTGCCAGCAGCAGGGTCAGGCCTACCGCGAATAGAACAACCACAAGATCACGCAGCAGCAGTCCAAGCCCCTGTTGAAAAATAACGATAATGTTCAGCTTCAGGCCGAACAGAATAATAGCGAGCCGCAGCAAGCTTTTGCTGGCAAACCCAATGCCCGTACGGAATTGCTCGGGGTAACCCCGGAAGTGGCGATAGAGGACAGCAAGCAGTATCGCGCAGGCCATAGGTCCAATCACATGCAAGCCTGGAATGCCGCTCAATCCATACCCAAGCAAAGCGGTCAGCAATGTAAAGCCAATCCCCCCGCCCCAACTCACTAAGGCCGAAGGAATGCCGCCAAGCTCATGATGAGGAACTGTTTTGGTATATAAATCCGCCATGGGAACCACCCTCTGTTGTAGGATGCTCTAATCGTAAGCCAATTGCATGAATAAGAAAAATAATTCATAATGATTATTATCATAAGTTAATACTTATGATTGAATTTGAGGGGAGGCAGCGAGGCTGTGGATCAGGCTTTATTCGTCTTTGTAACTGTCGCGGACAAGGGAAGCTTCACCCGCACGGCGGAGGAGCTGCATATGACGCAACCGGCCGTCAGCCAGTATATTGCAGCGCTTGAACGCACCACAGGAACCAAGCTGTTGGAGCGAACTAACAAATATGTCCGTCTGACCAAAGCAGGCTATATCGTTTACCATCATGCCAAAGAAATTATCGGTCAGTACACGCGCATGCAAGCCTTGATCGATGACCTGATGCATATAGCAAGCGGCCCGATTTCGATCGGAGCCAGCTATACCTTCGGAGAATATGTCCTGCCTCATGCCATCGCCCGGCTTAGCGAGCGCTATCCGCTTATCCAACCGACAATTACAATCGGGAATACAAGGGAGATCGCTGAGGCCATCCTTAATCATGAAATAGATGTCGGGATTATTGAGGGCGAATATGAGGACAAAAAGCTCTTGATCGAGCCGTTCGCAGAGGATGTGATGGAGATCGTAGTTGCGAAGAATCATCGGCTGTCCAGCGAGGAGGATATTGCGGCAAGGGCATTGGAGAGTGAGACCTGGATCGTTAGAGAGACCGGCTCGGGCACAAGAGAAGCAGCGGATCGCATGTTCTCCGGGCTCCGCCTCCACCCCCGCAAGCTCATGGAATTCGGCAGCACACAAATTATTAAAGAGTCCGTTGAAGCAGGGCTTGGCATTACACTGCTCTCGCAATGGGCCATCCGCAAAGAAAGCGCGCTCGGCACGCTTAGGACAATCCGGGTAAAGGGCACACCGATCACCCGTCAGTTCTCTCTTGTTACCGGGGCCACTCCTTTCCACACCAAGGCGGCGCAGCTCTTCATCGAGCTGCTGCGGGAGACCCGCTGGACAGCAAGCACAGAATTATAGTAGCGGCGAGCACGACAAAAAAAAGGCAGCCCCATAAGCCATCTTTCGATAACCTACGGAGCTGCCCCGGAATTGTATAGTACGCTCGCATTAAACGAATATATCAATAATGTGTGAGGAGGACTTCCCCTTCTCATTGTTGTTGTGGTTAGACAAAGCCGGGTCGTTCCCGTTAGACGGTGCAGTCAGCGGTTTCTTCGCTTCTGCCGCTTTCTTCATCATCTCCATCAGCTTGGCTGTCAGCATCTGAATTTGCAGATCAATGCCTGCAACCTCCATCCTGAGCACTTCAATCTGTTTCTTCTTGATCTCTTCCGATTCCGATCCTACCGCCACTTTAGCGATTTTATTCAGAACCACTGCTTTTTGCTTTTGAAGCTGGCGGATTTTGGCCTCGATTTGACTAATGCTGCCCTCTCCACCAGAGTAAGCTTCAGCAGAACCAGCAGATGCGCCGACCGAATAATCAGATGATGAGGCTGACGAGATATTCATGAAAGACCCTCCCTGATCCGATAAGGAATGTTAGATTATTCCACTTGCAATCTATCATACCTTGATTCCAGCCGAATCACAACCCCGCGAGCACCTGATACCAGATACCCTTAGGCGAATAGAGCGTCTCCCGCACCTTATCCCAGCCGCCAAGATAGTGAATATCGAAGAGCTCCTCAGGCTGCGCATAGCGGCTGCCTACTTCCTCGCTTACCTTCTCATCCACAGGCCGGAAGCCCAGCTCGGCAAACACCTTCTGTGATGCGCTGCTGTGCAGAAAATCGATGAATGCCTCGGCTACCTCGCGCGTGCCGTGCTTATCCACGTTGACGTCAACAACCGCCGCCGGATTCTCAATCAGAATCGTCGAGCTTGGTACGATGATCTCATAAGGAACGCCCTGCTTAATACGTGCCAGCAGTTCATTCTCATAGGTAACGATGACATCGCCAACGCCATATTCAAATGCTGCCATAGAAGCACGGCCGCTCTTATCAAGCGATTCAACATTCTCGTGAATCTTCTTCAGGAAATCTTTGGCGTAAGCCGGATCCTTCTTGCCCGTCTCTGCTTCTGACCGTTTCAGCCCCGCTCCATAGATCGCATTGATATCCCATTGCGCTCCTCCGGATGTCTTCGGGTTCGGATACAGCACCTTCACCTTCTCGCGGGTGAGATCCTCCCAGTCCCGAATGTCCTTGGGATTGCCTTCGCGGGTGCCCATAACAACGATCGAACGGGTAATAATCCCATCGCTCTTCTGTGCCTTCCAATCATGGGAGATAAAGCCGGCCTTCTCAATCTTATCGAGATCGCCCTCCATCGCCAGAATCGCGACATCGGCTTCAAAGCCTCCGGCAATTGCTCTGGCTTGTGTTCCCGAAGCCTCATAAGATTCCTGGAATACAACTGTCTGCCCGGTCTTCTCCTTCCAATCCGCCTGGAATTGCGGGAGCAGCTCGCCAAAGGCGTCCTTAACAACGGAGTAAGCGCCGATAACCAAGGTTACATTGTCCCCAGATGTCCCGGAGGGCTTGCTGACGCTATTATTGGCAGGTGGTGCATCACCGTTGCTCCCGCAAGCCGCTGCAAGCAATAGAAGCAGCGACATGAGCACAGCAGCGGCGACTCGCCCGCTTTGTGTTAAATATCGTTTCATCGAGTTTTCACAACGCTTTCTCATAGGCAAATTAAATATGGATAGGCATCGGATCTTCTTTTAGCCTGTTCTCCATAATCCACGTATCGCTATCGTTGAACAGATAAGCACGATGAATGAGCACCGTTATTTCGTCGCCAGGCTGAAGGACATCCTTCTCCAGGGACCGGTAAGTGATCAATTTAATGTCGCCTACCTGAACCTCAACCATCCATTCACTGCCTCTAAAATGAAGATGCTTCACAACGCCCTGGAACGTCGCCGAAGGGAGACGGAACTCGCTTAGCTTGCCGATCTCAATGTACTCCGGACGAATGAGCGCCTGTGTTCCTGGCCATTTGGCCGCTTCCTCAAAGCCCTTCAACCGCTCGATATTCTCGACGATGGTAGACTCGCCTATGAAGCTTGCAACAAACTGCGTTTGCGGATTTTTGTATATTTCCCAAGGCGAACCCTTCTGCTCCAGGCGCCCCTTGTTAATAATCATAATCTCGTCGGCTACCTCGATCGCTTCTTCCTGGTCATGCGTCACGAAGATCGAAGTAATCCCGACGCGCTCGATCATCTCTTTCAGCCATGTCCGGAGCTCTGTTCGAATCTTCGCATCAATGGCCGCGAACGGCTCGTCAAGCAGCAGCAGCTGCGGCTCCGGTGCGAGCGCACGCGCAAAGGCGACACGCTGCCGCTGACCGCCGGACAATTGATGCGGATAGCGATGCTCGAAGCCCTTGAGACCCGTCAGCTCTACCAGCGTCATGACACGCTCGCGGATAACCTCCTTGGACTGTCCCTTTACTTTCAGACCGAAGGAGACGTTGTCATAGACCGTCATATGCTTGAACAAAGCGTAGTTCTGAAATACGAAGCCGATTCCTCTCTCCTGCGGCGGCAGATCATTCACCCGCTTGCCGTGAAAGATAATATCGCCGGAGCTGGGAGATTCGAGACCTGCCAGCATACGCAGAATGGACGTCTTGCCGCCGCCGCTCGGCCCTAGCAGGCCGATCAGATGCCCTTTCTCAATCTCGAAGCTAACATTATTAACGGCTTGAAAATCACCGAACTGTTTATTTAATCCGCGCACCTCGATATGCATCGTCTAATGCACTTCCTTTCTCTTTTTCGCCCATTCCATCAGAAGCAGCAGACCGACCGAGAAGGCCGCAAGCACAAGCGCAATACTGTTCGCCGCTACAACGTTGAAATTCTCAACATCCTGATAGACAAGCGTCGTCGCTGTCTGTGTCTTATTCATTATATTGCCCGAAACAACCAGTACCGCTCCGAACTCGCCAAGCGAGCGGGCTACGGTAAGGACAACCCCGTATATTACGCCCCAACGGATCGACGGCCACGTAACATGCCAGAACGTATACCAGGAGTATGCGCCCAAGGTAGAAGCCGCTTCTTCCTGCTGAGAGCCAATCTCCTGCAGCACGGGCATCACCTCACGCACCATAAGCGGGAATGTGACGAACAAGGTTGCCAGAATCATGCCCGGCAGCGCATAAACGACCTTAAACCCGATATCCTCGAAGAATGCCCCCATAATGGAGCTTGGACCCAGTAGAAGAACGATCATAAGTCCGCCGATAACCGGAGATACCGCGAACGGCAAATC
The DNA here is from genome assembly GCF_019443105.1 of Paenibacillus oenotherae. Classification (GTDB taxonomy): domain Bacteria; phylum Bacillota; class Bacilli; order Paenibacillales; family Paenibacillaceae; genus Paenibacillus_Z; species Paenibacillus_Z oenotherae. The sequence continues at coordinate 62,747 of NZ_JAHZIJ010000014.1, read as the reverse complement.
CACAATACTGTTCATGAACTGCTTCATCCGATGGCTGATCCAGCTTGCCCGGACAAGATAGAGTGCCAGCATAACGCCAAACACCGTATTGATTGCCGTAACAACAACAACGATAATGCCTGTCATCATCAATGCATGAATCGATTGCTTGCGAGATAACGCATCTGCGAACCCGCTCCAGCCATCAGCCCAGGCGCCGGTAAATATTTTGATAACCGGAATGATTAGCAGGATGATAAAAACAAGATATGTGAGTGAAATCCACAGCTTCTTCATTTGCCCATCCTCCTCGACTGAATGAGGTTAACGGCCCATAGGATGAAGAAGGACAAGGTCAGCAGCAGCACCGATACTGCAGCAGCACCTTGCGGATTATCACTTTCAATTTCGCCGAAAATATAGACTGAAGCAATCAGCGTCTTCCCTGGTATGTTGCCTGCTACGAGTACAACCGCTCCGAATTCGGCAAGTGCCCGCGAGAACGCAAGCATCGCTCCGCTCAAGATTCCTGGCAGTATAGTCGGGAATATCACTTGAAAAAAGGTTCGTGTAGTCGAGGCGCCAAGCGTATAAGCGGCCTCCTCCTCGGATTTGTCCAGCTCCTCCAGCAGCGGCTGGATAGCGCGAATGACGAATGGAAAAGTGACGAACACCATCGCAACAACAATCGCCGGTTCATGAAACACGATCTCAATTCCGAAATTGTCGGCAATACCGCCGACGAGGCTGCCCGGTCCAAGCAGCAGCAATATCATTAATCCGCCGACCGCAGTCGGCAGAGCGAATGGCAGGTCTACGAGACTGTTCAGAATGCGCCGACCGGGGAACCGGTAGCGGACAAGCACCCAGCCTATCATTGTGCCCAGAAGCACGTTAATAACAGTCGCTATGACCGACAGCTTGGTCGTAAGCAGCACGGACTTCCACGCGAGCGGATCGGTCACACTGTCCCAGAATGGCTGCCAGCCCAATGAGAACGATTGGGTATAGATCCCGATAATAGGCAATACAATAAGTACGATGAAATAGAGCATGATCGTGGTGCGGAATCCGAAACTCCACCACCTGCTGCGCAACATTAAATTCAAAACCCCGTTACCCCCCAACGCTTTCCTCATGGAATCGCGCTAATTCCTATTAATTTACTCGGTATTGATAATGTAGCAGATAATAGGTTGTCTAGTCAATCCTTACTATAAGAAAAAATGATGCCCTCTATTCGAATCGCTGAATCCCAGCTCCTTCTGAACGCTTGGCGCCGGGCAATCAGCCGCCAGAGCACTCTCATTCCATGCGGTCCCAAATAAAGCTCCCCGGCAGTTGCGCCGGAGAGCTCTAATTCGCGGGCGGGGTTATACCCCTTCGATATGATACTTTGTATCCCCTGGTGTAATGAAGGCTTGACCTTGGGTTACATCCGTCATCCAGGCGGAGAATCGCTCTGCATCAGGCGCTTCGGGCAAGCACGTAATAACGACCCTGTCGGTGAAATCAACGCCTCCAATCTTCACGCCTCGCGCATGAAGCTCGTTCTCAAGCTTCCCGTACCACGTGTAATCGACATCGACAATGATCTCCCGGTGAAGCACGTATGTGACTGGCTCCGCCGCTTCAATCGCAGCGACGGCTCCATCTGTATACGCCCGAATAAGTCCGCCTGCACCGAGCATAATGCCTCCGAAATAACGGGTGACGACGATGGCTACATTTTTGAGCCCCTGATTCTTAATGACCTCGAGAATCGGCTTGCCTGCAGTACCGCTTGGTTCACCGTCATCCGACTGCTTCTGGCATTCGTCACGCTCGCCTACTACATAAGCCGAGCAGTTATGCGTCGCGTTCCAATGCAGCTTCTTGATCTCCTCAATAAAAGCGACCGCTTCCGCCTCGGATTCCACAGGCTTGCCGTACCCGATAAACCGTGATTTCTTAATAATAATTTCTTTATCACCCTGCTGCCGCACGGTTCGAAACTTATTCAGCATGATGCACGCTCCCTAGAGGCGATTTCATGCCACCTTAGAGGCGGGCTTCCAGCTCTGCCTTCTCTTTCTCGTAACCTGGTTTGCCAAGCAAGGCAAACATATTCGTCTTGTAAGCTTCTACGCCTGGCTGGTCGAAAGGATTGACACCGAGCAGATAGCCGCTGATGCCGCATGCCTTCTCGAAGAAATAAACCAGGTAGCCGAATGTGTAAGGCGTCATGTCCGCGATGTTCACGATGAAATTCGGAACTTGACCATCCGTATGTGCCAGCAGCGTTCCTTCGAATGCCTTCTTGTTGACGAAATCCATCGTTTTGCCTGTCAGGAAGTTCAAGCCGTCCAGATCACCCTCGTTGTGGCCAATCGTAATTTGCTCCGCCACATTGTTCACTTGAATGACTGTCTCAAAAATATTGCGATTGCCCTCTTGAATGAACTGACCCATGGAGTGCAGGTCTGTAGAGAAGTCTACTGCCGCCGGGAAAATCCCTTTGAAATCCTTGCCTTCGCTCTCCCCGTACAGCTGCTTCCACCACTCCGAAACAAAGTGAAGCGACGGCTCGTAGTTAACGAGAATTTCTGTTGTCTTGCCTTTGCGGTACAGAGCATTACGGGCAGCCGCATACTGGTAGCTCTCGTTCTCTGCAAGGTTAGGGTTGCTGTATTCCTTCGATGCATCGGCCGCGCCCTTCATCATAGCCTCGATGTCAATTCCGGCAGCAGCAATCGGCAGCAAGCCTACAGCTGTTAGCACGGAATAACGCCCGCCTACATCATCAGGAATAATAAAGGACTCGTAGCCCTCTTCTGTTGCGAGCTTCTTAAGTGCGCCTTTGGCACGGTCCGTCGTCGCATAGATACGCTTGCGGGCTTCAGCTTGTCCATACTTCGCTTCCAGAGCTTCACGGAATACACGGAATGCGATAGCAGGCTCTGTCGTCGTGCCGGATTTGGAGATGACATTGATCGACCAGTCGCGGCCTTCCAGCACCTGCAGAAGATGAGTTACATAAGTGGAGCTGATATTGTTGCCAGCGAACAGCACCTGTGGTGTCTTGCGCTGTTCCCTGGATTGAATGTTATAGAAGGAATGCGACAGCATTTCGATCGCTGCGCGTGCGCCGAGATAGGAGCCGCCGATGCCGATAACGACCAGCACTTCGGAATCCGATTGAATTTTGGCTGCAGCCTTCTGAATGCGCGAGAATTCTTCCTTGTCATAGTTGGTCGGAAGATCGATCCAGCCGAGATAATCAGAACCTGCGCCTGTTCCATTGTGGAGCTGCTCATGTGCGAGCCGAACCTGGTCTGTCAAATAATCAATCTCGTGCTGCCCTACGAATGTCAATGCTTTACTGTAGTCGAACGATACGGCTTTACTCATAATTTACGTGAAACCTCCCAGAAAATTTTTAGCGCTGCTTGTGTGTCAGAATTGTCGCAACAGGCTGGGCGAAGCAGAGCCCCGATTGCATCTTGCATATATGTATGCCTTGCATTGCTCAGAGCCTTTCTCACTGAAGCTGTAGCGGCTGATGCAAGTTTCGCACTGTCCTTTTTTGACCTAGCACTAGGATAATGGATTTCCACCACAAAAACAAGGGAATGCCGGAATAGTCAGAATGAATTCCAGTCTGCCAGGTTCGTTGTGTTATGATAGAGAAAGTGAAATACAACACGGATACAGGGAGATGTGAGTGATGAACAGAATCGGATTTATCGGTCTTGGCGTCATGGGGGCGCCGATGGCTGCGAATTTGCTCCGCAAAGGCTATCAAGTCACGATCTACAACCGAACAGCAGGCAAAGCGGATGCGCTGATTGAACTAGGGGCAGAGATCGCCTCGACTCCGGCTGCCCTTGCACGCGCGTCCGAGCTCGTCATGACGATGATCAGCAACGATGATGCGATACGTGAAGTGTACTATGGCGAGAACGGACTGCTCAGCGAAGTGATGCCCGGCACTGTCGTGATTGACAGCAGCACCATCTCCCCTTCACTTGCCCGGGCCATTGGCGAAGACATCGGGGCCAGACTCGCACATTTTCTCGATGCGCCGGTTACCGGCAGCAAGCCTGCTGCAGAGGGCGGAACGCTCGTCTTCATGGTGGGCGGAGACGCTGCCGTTATGGAGCGCGTACAGGATGTGCTGCTCGCTATGGGCCGGAAGGTGATCCACATGGGGCCTAGCGGCAGCGGCGCAACGGCGAAGCTTGCCCATAATACCGTTGTCGGTATTAATGCCGCAGCACTAATGGAAGGAATGGCAATCGCCGCAAGCGGCGGCATCGATGCTGCCTCCTTCCTTGAGCTGGTTGGATCGGGCGGAGCGGCAAGCAGGTTCACAGAGATGAAAGCTCCCAAGCTGCTGGAACGTGATTTCAGCGTCCAATTCTCCCTGTCGCTTATGCTGAAGGACTTGCGATTGTCTTCCGTTCTTTCGGACAACCTCAAGACGCCTACCCCCGTTCTCGAATCGGTCAAGAGCGTATTCCAGGCCGGAGAATCAATGGGCGTCGGCGAGCTTGATCTATCCGCGCTCGCATACTGCTACGAGCAGTGGATCGGCAAGCCTATTACTTCTCATTCTCATGCAAAGCCCGGAGCAGCTCTAGACGGCTCTGACAATCTGCAGGATGGGGATCGCAGCGACCGCAGAAGAAGGCAGCGGCTCCAGCTCAACATCCCGCTTCAATTATCTGTGCATCAGTGGGAGCAGGAGGGCTCCTTCTCCGGCCAATTGATTGACGGCGTATTGTGCGACTTGTCGGACAACGGGCTCCAAATATCTTCTCCATCGCCGCTGGAACGCGATATGTTTATTCATATTCATTTTCCCAAGGATTCCGGCTTGCCGCCTGTAATGGGCCGCATCATTCGTATCGAAACCATCGAAGGCACCTTCCGCTACGGCTGCCTGCTGGCTGGTCTGGCTCCTTATCAGCGCCTGCTGCTGGAGGATTACATTAATAGACATAGCGGCAGCGAGGATTAATCGCCTCGGCAAACTGTCAGGGAAGCGAATAAGGAGCTGTCCAGAACCAGAGGACGATCCATCATTCATACGCCTAGACAATGAGTGAGATGCGAGAGGCGAGAGGCTAGCAAAGCTAGGCGAAACATGCGAAACGGCATTTGTTTGCTCGTTTCCGGCCCCATGAAGGTGAAATGCCTGCCAGCGTGCAGGTATTTCACCTTCGTTTCCCCTTATCAGCCGATTTTTGCTCAAATGCATGCTTGATCGCAGGAATTTAGCCATTATGGCGTCTTGCAACCGAAATTCATGCACATTCGCAGGCTTCTTGCTCCGTCACGCTGCCTTCAAAACAGTTGGAGAAGGAGTAGTCCATAAAGTTGTTGGATGATTTCAGACAGAGTCCCCCTGTCCCCCTATACAATAAAAAAGATGCTTCCATTCCCACTTTTCAGTGGGTTGGAGGCATCTTTTCACATCATTGGGGATTGACTCATTGCATATTGGACTTTTCGGTCAGCCTTATTTGTATCCCCTGCGGCAATTGCAGCGCGCCACGGAGCACATGGGCTGTGTAATCTTTACTCAGCAATATAGGAGCAGCAGTAGTCCGTTACTGTTGCCACTTGAAGCTTGAACTTCGCATTAGCAGGAACGATAAATTCCCCTTGACCGGAGATCGTAATCCACTCGGAATCGCCTGGAAGAAGCACTTTCAACTCTCCCGCGAGAATTTCCATAACTTCCTTTACATCGGTACCGAATTCATATTCGCCTGGCATCATAATACCGAGCGTTTTTTTCGTACCATCGCTGAATACGACTGTGCGGCTCGTTACTTTGCCGTCGAAGTAGACATTAGCTTGCTTAACCACTGTTACATTCTCAAATTGGGACATTGTTATTATAGCTCCTCGTTCGTGTAATGATGCGGGGCCGGCTGCAAGTATGCGGCCAGCCCCGCGTATTCATGTAGCGGTATTCTACAGCAGCGCCTTCACTTTGCTTACAACGTTCTCCACCGTGAAGCCATACTCTTCAATAACTTTATTACCAGGCGCCGATGCGCCGAATGTGTTGATGCCAAGAACAGCTCCCTTGTCGCCTACATAGCGCTCCCAACCGAATGGCGATGCCATCTCGATTGCAAGGCGTGCTTTGACTTCAGGCAGCAGAACGGAATCCTTGTAGGATTGCGGCTGCTGTTCGAACAGATCCCAGCTTGGCATACTGATGACACGCACTTCAATTCCTTCAGCTGCGAGTGCTTGCTGGGCCGCAACAGCCAATTGCACTTCAGAACCGGTCGCAATAATTTGCGCTTGCGGCTTGCCGTTTGCAGCATCAGAAACGACATATGCGCCCTTCGTAATGCCTTCACGCGCATTGACATTCGTATCTTTCAGAATCGGCAGATTCTGACGAGTCAGGACAAGCGCTACCGGCTTGCTGCCATCTTCCAGAGCATACGCCCATGCCGCAGACGTTTCATTCGCATCTGCAGGACGGATAACAGTCAGATCCGGTATGATGCGAAGCGAAGCAAGCTGCTCGATCGGCTCATGTGTTGGACCATCTTCACCAACCGCGATGCTGTCATGCGTCAATACGTATACGACAGGCAGCTTCATCAGCGCGGACAAACGAACTGCAGGACGCAGGTAGTCGGTGAATACGAAGAACGTTGCTCCGTACACTTTCAGACCGCCATGCAGGCCAATTCCGTTCATTGCCGCTGCCATTGCAAATTCACGTACGCCGAAGTAGATGTTGCGGCCATCGTAGTTGCCTGCTTTGTAGACCGGCAAGCCTTTAAGATGTGTCATTGTCGAGCTCTCAAGGTCAGCAGAGCCGCCTACGAGATTCGGTACATTCTTCGCCAGTCCATTCAGCGCGTTGCCGGAAGCGACACGCGTTGATACAGCTTTGTCTTCATTGCTGTAGAACGGCAAATCTTTATCCCAGCCCTGCGGCAGCTTGCCGCTGATTGCGGTCTCGAACTGAGCTGCAAGCTCAGGATGAGCAGCTTTGTAGGACGCGAACAGCTTGTCCCAAGCTGCGTTGGCTTTCTCGCCGTTTGCTTTCACTTCTGCAAAGTGGGAGCGAACCTCTGCCGGTACATGGAATGCCTCTTCCTCGCTCCATGCATAGAACTGCTTCGTCAGCTTCGTCTCTTCAGCGCCGAGCGGCGATCCGTGAGGACCTGCATGTCCGCCTTTTCCGCCTTTGTTCGGGCTGCCGTATCCGATTACCGTCTTCACTTCGATCAGTGTCGGTTTGCCTGCCTCTGCTTGTGCAGCTGCAACAGCTGCCGCAAGAGCGTTCAGATCATTGCCGTCCTCAACACGGATTACTTGCCATCCGTATGCTTCAAAGCGGCCTTGAACATTCTCAGAGAACGACAGGTTGAGCTCGCCGTCAAGCGATATATCATTGGAATCGTACAATACGACCAATTTGCCAAGCTTCAGATGAGCTGCGAGAGAAGCCGCTTCACTTGCTACGCCTTCCATCAGATCGCCGTCGCCGCAAATCGCATACGTAAAGTGATCGACAACATTGAAGCCTTCTTTATTATAAGTCGCGCCAAGCTGAGTTTCCGCAAGCGCCATACCTACTGCCATCGCTACACCTTGACCAAGCGGGCCAGTCGTAGCATCAACGCCAGCTGTATGTCCGAATTCCGGGTGGCCTGGAGTTTTGGAGCCCCATTGACGGAAGTTTTTGATCTCTTCCAGCGGCAGATCGTAGCCCGACAAGTGAAGCAGGCTATAGAGCAGCATGGAGCCGTGGCCAGCCGACAGTACGAAACGGTCGCGGTTAATCCAGCTCGGATTCGATGGATTATGGTTCATATTTTTAGCGAATAATTGGTAACCCATCGGTGCAGCACCCATAGGCATACCCGGATGACCGGAATTTGCCTTTTCGATCGCATCAATTGCGAGCGTGCGGATCGTGTCAATGGAAAGCTGGTCGATAGACTTCTGTGTAACTGTCATTGCTTAATTCCTCCCAGAACGTTTTGCGGAGCGAGTCACCTCACCGTTATGCGTAAGGTTTGCTGCCGTTCAAATCCATCTTGTTATTTTTATTGCGCGTTTTTCACGCACTAGCTGTGAAACATTGTACCATTAGACGTCAGCCTTTTCCATCCCAAAAAAGCTGTGCAAGAAAAAAGCTAAGCCGCCTCTCAGCGACCCAGCTCGTCCGTGCCTTAGCCGATCCATCTGCAGCTCTAGTTGAATACGACCGTCTTATTCTTATGAACCAGCACACGGTCCTCTATATGCCATTTTACCGCGCGCGCTAATACGACACGCTCAATCGTCCGGCCAATCCGCTTCAGATCCTCTACATTATCACGGTGGCTCACGCGCTGGACGTCCTGCTCAATAATGGGGCCGCCGTCGAGCTCCTCCGTCACATAATGCGCGGTTGCCCCGATGATTTTCACACCGCGCTCATAAGCCTGCGAGTAGGGCTTGCCGCCAACGAAGGCCGGCAGGAAGGAATGATGAATGTTAATAATCCGATTCGGAAACTGCTCGATAAATTTGGGAGATATAATCTGCATATATCGCGCCAGCACAATGAGATCCGCTTTGTCGGCGACTGCTTCCAGCTGCTGCTTCTCCGCTTCCGCCTTGGTATCAGCCGTCACCGGAATATGATGGTATGGAATACCGAACGACTCCACAAGCCCCCTCATATCAGGGTGATTGCTGATGACCATCGCAATATCAGCATCCAGATCGCCGGCCTGCCACTGCCAGAGCAGCTCCAGCAGACAATGATCCTCCTTGGATACAAAGACAGCGAGACGCTTCTTGCGGCTGTCGCGGAACGTATGCCATTTCATATCGAAGCGGTCAGCTACACGGGAAAAATCCTCCTGCAGAACCGGCAGCTCCTTGTCCAGATCATTGAGATCAAATTCAAAGCGGATAAAGAACATCCCGCCTCCAGGGTCCATCGAATATTGATCCGATTGAACAATGTTCGCTCCGTGCTCATATAAAAAATGTGAAACAGCTGCTACAATTCCCGGACGATCCGGGCAAGAAATCAGCATTCTCGCACGGTTCCGCTTGTCCGGCCGCTGTGCGTGCTGCTGATGTTGATACGTATTAGTCATTAGGCTACTGTCTTCCTTCCCTATACAATTCTTATGCTGCCCGCCCTACGCATTAACCAGCAGCGATTTGCCTGCAAACCAGGCCGTTATCCGTTGGTTGACCGCTTCTTCCGACAATTCAGGCAGGACGCGATGCTCGATTACAAGATCGTACAAACGGTCCATTGGCTCGCGCGGATCGGCTTTTTTCGCCTTAGCATCATTTTTGAGCACATCCCAAACAGCCAGCACATAAGCGCGATGGTCAATTTCCTGTTTATTGAAGAAATGATGCAGCCGCTCCACATGGTCGAAGAACTCTCCGCCGAACCTGGTCATCGCATCGCCGCGAAGCAGCGCAATTTCCGCCTCATACATCGGACGCTCCTTCTTGTCCACTTGTCCGATCCATGGCGTCTCCAGAATAAACGGACGGCCCTTCAAGCCCTCATGATGGACAATATTGCGAATCGCTTCATGTCCCAGCCAGCCAGCGCCAATAGGCGCATGGCGGTCTTTGCCCGCTCCGCGCGGATTTTTGCTGTCGTTCACATGTACGACGGCTACGCGATCAAGTCCAACGATCCGGTCGAACTCGGCCAGCACGCCATCGAGATCATGCACGAGATCATAACCGGCATCGTGCATATGGCAGGTGTCCATACATACGGTCAGCCGGTTGTTGTCACGCACCTTGTCGATAATTTGCGCGATTTCCTCGAAGCTGCGTCCGATCTCCGTCCCTTTGCCAGCCATCGTCTCCAATGCAATGTTGACATTCGTTTCTTTGGTGCCTTCCAGCACCTCATTCAGTCCTTCAGCAATACGGGCGATACCCAACTCGGCATCCTTATCCGTATACGCGCCGGGATGCAGAACGATATTGCGAACGCCGATCCGGTCCGTCCGGCGAATCTCTTCCTGCAGAAAACGAACTGCAAGCTCAAACGTATCCTCTTTATAAGAGCCGAGGTTAATGATATATGGCGCATGCACGACGATTTCGTCGATACCTGCTTCCTTCATAGCTGCCTTGCCTTCTTCAATGTATAAATCTTCAATCGGCTTGCGCCGGGTGTTCTGCGGAGCGCCGGTATAAATCATGAATGAGCTGGAGCCGTAAGATACAGCCTCCTTAGCAGCAGTTAGCAAACCTTTGTCGGAAAAAGAAACATGAGATCCGATCTTCAACATATGATCCTTTTCGCTCCCCTCGCAAATTGCCTTTCGCCCTCGCACGGAGGGCCTTCTTGCACTAGCATGTCCTCCCTATTTTACAGGGTATGCCGAAATAAATCTAGGTTCAACAGCTCCCGCTTGCCTTCCTCTTGTTGCGAGCCCTCGGGTTCGTAGCTTATAATGAAATCAAATTTTTGATGGCGGTTTGGTGAATATTTTCAAGTGACCTTACACAGGGGCAGGAATAAGGTATAATCCGTATTAAGAGGTGAACCATCGCAATGGACAATATACCGGATTGGTTTATGTATTTTATCATGTTCTGGGCATTCGTAATGCTTGGATTTATGGCGATAGGCGGATACTTCATGTTCCGCAAATTTCTTAAAGTGCTCCCCATGCGTGACGGCAAATCAAAGCTTGACTGGCAGAATTATTGGGTGGAACGAAGCCGTGGCATGTGGCCGGAGGACTCCAAAGATTTTCTTGATCAGCTCGTCGCTCCAGTACCAGGAGCATTTCGTGATATAGCCAGACATTCCATAGCTGCCAAGATCGCGCAGGTAGCTGTCGAGAGTGGCTCCAGTGAGGTGCTGCGGAATCATTGCATCGAAGGTTATATTCGCGCTACCCCCAAGCGGGATTATCGCAGTCTGGTATCCTTTCTTGACAAACAAGGGATCGACTATACCCCTTACAAGCATTTGCTTAATAAATAATGAGCCGCCTCCATGGGCGGCTCTTCTTATCTCTCACGCTGACGCTTGCTGCGATTGCCCTGTAACATCGCAGGGTAAGCATACGTTAAAGAGTGCAGGAGGGGAATACATATGGGCAATCAGAGAGCAAAAGCAACAAGTATGATCGACAACGCTAAGTGTAGCTGTGGTCGACCGACCGCCGTCATGCAGCGAAACACCGCGCGCGGGGAGCTGCGCGCGGTGCGCAGGCTATGGATCGCTATCTGTTTGTTCCTTCTCATTCTGGCAATAGCCGGGTGCAGCAAGCCTTCTGAACCAGTTCAGTTGAAGGGCCAGGGGATTTATCAGGGCATGGCGGATACCCATTCCGTTGAAATCACAACTGAGGAAGGACCCACTGTTTTTCAAGTGGATGAGGACGTTGCGAAACAGCTGGAAGCGATCCCGGAAGGGAAAGACGGAGTAGCTGTAGCTTATGAATTTAGAGAGCAGGAAATAGATGCCGATGGGAAGATCATCAAGCAATTATGGCTGACCAGAATCAAAGCCTTAGACCATTAATTGCTTCGCAGGGGGAGTAAGAAATGAAAATTGCAGTTACTGGCGGGACAGGATTAGTTGGCAATGCCCTTGTAAAGGCGCTTCTGGAACGCGGGGATGAGGTGTGGAACATCTCCCGCTCTTCTTCATCTGCGATCAATGAGAATCCGAGGCTGCACCGCCTGACTTGGAGTGAGCTCGATGCTTCTCCAAGGATACTGGAAGGTATCGATGCTATCGTCAATCTAGCAGGCGAGTCTGTTAACCAGCGCTGGAATGAAGCCGCCAAGGGACGAATACTCCAATCAAGGCTCCAGGCGGCAGGCAGAATCGAGAAGGCGGTTGCCGCACTGATCCGCAAGCCCGAAGTCATCGTGAACGCATCCGGCATTTCTATCTATGGGGCATCGGAGAATACCGTTTTCGAGGAAGACAGCCCTGCGACCATCAACGATTTCCTCTCTTCTGTTGTTGAACAGTGGGAAGCGGCGGCAGACCGCATTGCAGTTGAACGAATTGTGAAGCTGCGGGTTAGCCTCGTGCTTGCGAATGAAGGAGGCGCGTTTCCGAAGATGGCGATGCCATACCGGTTATTCGCGGGCGGCAAGGTCGGCAGCGGAGATCAGTGGATCTCTTGGATTCATATTGATGATATAACCGGGCTCATCATATTCTGCATCGATAATCCACAGCTATCAGGTCCGGTTAATGCATCGTCACCTCATCCTGTCACAAATGATGCCTTTGGCAAAGCATTGGCAGCAGCTATGGGCAGGCCGCACTGGTTCCCTGTTCCGGCATTTCTGATGAAAGCCATATTTGGAGAGATGTCTACTCTGCTGCTGGATGGTCAACGTGTCATCCCACGCCAAGCCATGAAGAAGGGTTTCCATTTTCGTTATCCGACCATCAGAGAAGCGATGGAGCAGCTCCTTAAGCGACACATGTAGCTTGCTTACAGAAGGGGTTCGCTGTTATCGTCCTATCCGGCCCGAAATTCATATTGGGGCCCCTTGTCACCTGCCAGTTGCATAACATCTCCATTGGTTAAGCTGTAGGATTTATATGGAATCATCGTCTCGCCATTTAGCGTGCTGCCGTTTCTGGAGCCCATATCCTTAACTATCCATGATCCATTATCATCAGACAGCTCCAGATGCGCCCTCGACACACCCGGGGAGCGATCTACATAAGTCGCTCCCTCTTCAGCACGCCCGATAATATTGCGCTTCAGGAGTGCCACCCGCTCAATCGTACCGCCAACATTTCGAGCTAGCCAAGGAATCACATTACCATATCCTTGCATGTCCTTTGATTCACTTCCGAGCAGAGCGGTAGCATCACTCCCCCCATTGCGAAAGGGTACATTTTGAGAGGGGCTCATTGAAACGGGCGACTCACTAACAACCTCCTCTGTCCTGCCAAGATGCTTGTTGCTCCCATATCCTGCTCCCTCTTCTCTCCAACTATCCTCGTACTGGCTGAAATTTGCATCAAATGAAGGCGCATCCTCAACCCCCTGATCACCTGTCATTCTCCGCCAATAGAACAGAAGTCCGGCTGCAGCCATTAACGTAAGTCCAGCGCTAACATACAAGCCCGGCTGCGTCGGCGAATCCATGTACAAAAATTTCCAAATTAGCCCAACAGCAATAACCACTATCGCGCAAACTGCCTTTTTGGATCGAGAGAGAACAACACTCGATGGCCCGCTGAGAGTCTGCAACTCCGGCAGAGCATCATCCTCAGATTCAGAATTCTGAACCTTCATCAAGCGGTCATTGCTGGTGTCGGACTCCCAATCCAGACCGGTGTGACAACCATCCTCCACTCTAAGCCTGGCAACTGTTTGATCATTATCGCTGCACTGCGAAATACTTGGCACCCGATCACGCTTCTGCGAAAACGGTGTTTGCTGGTGAATACCCGGTTCTTGAGACAGAAATGAAGCATCGGCAGAGCCCAGTAAAGTTAGCAATGATTGTCTAAGCCCTCCCCACGATACACGATCCTCTCTCAAATGCTGGAATACGCTCTGCAAGCCCATTCCATCCGGCCGCGCTACATAACTGATCCAGCGCACTGCCATTGCCATAACTGCTTCACTCGGTGCAGGCACCGCTCCGCCCCCCTTCAGAGGAATATACACCAGACCGATGTCATCCCACTGCTCCCCTACAAACATGTACTGCTCATGCAGCATGAATCCCTCCTCACGCAGCAAATACTGCTCGCAATCATCTATGACTTCAATTACAGCAAGAAGAAGCGCATAGAAATCAATCATCGTTAGCTGAACCATTTGCAGTCGGTGCGACAGCATCCTCTTGCCGGAGAGCGAGTATCGGAACGTTACGGCTCCATCAATGCCGACCCACTCCATATCAAGCACTCTAGGAATGTGCTGGCTTTGCAGCATTGCGATCTCAACCTCTTCCAGCTCTTCACGCAATATGCCCGATGGTCGATCTACAACCATCTCATGCCCGCGCTTCATCGAAAAATCGATTCGAAATCCTGCTGAAATCATCAGCATCTCTCCTTTCGTTACGTGCCCGTCAGCAACCATGCAGTAACGGCCCCAGGAGCCACTGCAATCATGAATGGGAAACGCAATCCATTCTTCCCCAAGGATTGTATAATGGCACTCTTGTTCAAATAGCCTGGATTGACGAGCATAACTACCCCCGTTATAATCCGCCTGCCGAACGGCCGATAGAAGAATAACAACATCATTCCGACCGCGCCACCATACAAAATAGCATAGATAAGCACCTGCAGGACGGCAGTCGTGCCGATCCACACGCCAAGTGCAGCGAACAGCTTCACATCACCAGCGCCAATTCCTTTAAAGGCATACAGAACTAACAACGGTGCGAACCCTGATAAGGCGCCCAGCAATGAAACCCATCCGCCCTCCCAGCCACCTGCCGCTACCTGATAACAGCAGCCAGCAACAAAGAAAGATACTGTCAGCCAATTCGGAATTCGCATCGACTTTATGTCACTGATGAGAGCGATTACTAACATAACAGCGGAAACTCCTTGAGGTATCGTCAATGCCATACATCTTTACTCCCTTCAACGATTACAAGCAAGCTCAGCCGCTTTTTTTCGCTTATCTAATTTGTAATTCCTGAACTTTCGACTACAAAATGCCGTGCAACCTTCGTTCCGTCTTCCGCTGTTACAATAAGTTCCCATACACCGGGTGTCGTGTTTCCGGAAACCAGCCATGACCACTCCACGATCCCTTCACCATCCGTAGTTGCTTCGCCAAGATTCTTCGCTCGACTCTGACCGCTTTTATATTGAACCGTAAGATTAAGCTTCTGGCCTGGCTCACTCTGGACGGTTACGGCTGCTCTCCTTCCTGGCCGCAATGGATCCGGTTCGATGGAAACAATCTGTATGGATGTCCTCTCATCGGCTCCAGCGTCTCCGATACCGCCTCTTGGAGCCGGAGTTGCATCACTTACCCATACCCGCTCTACTGCTTGCTCTCTCAGTTTGACTGAATGTTTGGTAAAAGGAAGTGCGAGCCTGAACGTGTATTCAGCTTCAATGCGAATATATGGCTCCGCCCCTCCTTTTAAGTCTGGCAGTGAAAGCACGCTTAGCTTCAACTGCGTAACATCCAACACCTTGTCATCTCCTTGATGCTGAAGCAGAGGCTCGACAATGGAACGGCCGATTGCCGTAGCAGCGACGTCTTCAAGCGGCTTCCAATCACCTTTTATTGCAGCTGACATAAGAGGTCCAGCCGGTGGGGGCAGCCAGTCTGCCAGCTCTGCCGCGATTGATCTAATTTCCTGCGGGACTTCCACGGTCGGCAGCCCGCCAATATGCGAGGGCATATAACCAGCTGCTTGCTGAACGGCAAGCTCAATAGGCCTAATATTAGCTGCAGCTTGTTTAGCCGTCTGCGACACAGCGCCATGAAGCGCCATTTGCGCTGCGCATAACTGGATTAAGCAGATAAAAAATAGGATGACCATCAGTACAATCGGCATAATAAGCGAAGCTTCCAAAGCGATGCTCCCCGCATCAGATCGTTCCTTAACCGTACGACCATCCCATTGTCTTCGTCGTCTCATAACGGCTGCCCTTGACCCTTCCATTCAATAGGCCGGAATTCGTGAGGCTCTTCATTAGTCCCGGCAAAAACCAGAGATTCACTGATGCTGTCAGCTCACCCGTAAGTCCGGTTGAGGTATGTGTCAATGCCATTCCCGTATTCTGTTCTATAACAGCCATCATACGCGAGATTCGCTTCTCGCTGCTCCCGTGCAGCAGCAGAAAAATGCGCAAATAATCGAGGTAGGTCAGATCAATAGCTGCATATCGGGAGAGCGGTATGCTGCCTTTCTGGGTTAATGCGACCATATCTGCAATCGACTGCTCCAGACCATAGAGAATGGCTCCTGCCAGCACAAGCAACGGATGCCCCATAGTACGGCATTCAATCAAACCCTCCATCGTCCGTATTGCGAGTCTGAATGCGAATAACTCGCCGTAAGCAGCACCAACATTAGCGGCGGGTGTATGGAATCCATACAAAATATACTCCACCTCCTGATTGTTCAAGCTCAATGCATTAGCGAACTCCCCGCCATCCTCATTGCGCATTATTGCTCCGAATTTCTGCGGTTGGAATGAAGCGTAGCGATGAACAATATATTCATTCAAATAAAGCGCATCACGAGTTCCCTCCAATAAATCAGCCATGCCTGCAAATATGGATTCCATTGCCGTCATGGAGCTGACAGCCTCATCATGAGGATCATCCTCCATCTGACTTGATGCAGCCTCAGCTTCTTCAATGAGCCCATTGAATTGCAGGATAGACTGCAGCCGCCCCTTCACTTGATCAAACATCTTCTGATGCTCTTCCATTTGCGGAACGGAGGTAATGGCATGCAGCCATTTGCGAACCTCGCTTAATTTGGATTTGGCTGCCGTTTCCTGTTTCTTGCGTTCCTGGTCAGAGGCTTGCCGATGCTGCATCTCCCCCATTCGGGCATCGATAACAGAACCCTGCTGAATGAACTTATCCGCATACTGCATGAATGCAATTCGCATTTGTGCCGCTCCTTCGCTCAGCAAGAGAAGTGAGCCGTGATCGGATAAAGCAATCGTTACACTTGATTGAAATTGCGCCGCCTCAGAATCAAAGGACGCAAAAATAACGGTCTGCGAGGACAGCTCCTCCTTATAGTTGAGAAACCAGTCTGGTGCTAGCAGAAGCTGTTCCGCCGATTGCCCCGCCTCACGAAACTTCGAAACATCTGTGGACGGAATAGTTGAGGTTGTCCCTGCTCCCGCTTGACGTCGATTGACACGATCGAATCCGTTATCGGGATTCTCCTGCCTCATACTGTCAATGATCGCTTTCATCTCGGCATTATATCGCTCGGCTTCTGCCAGTTCCTTCAACGCTTGCATCTCCAGCTCTTGGTGACGCCGCAGTGCAGCCATGCTCTTGCTGCGCAGATTACCCGATAGCGATCTTGCTGTATCCTCATAAGAAGCAATATCCTCTCTATATTGCGGCTTCTCGTCTTTCTCCAGCCCAGCATCCTGTTCGCACCAGCTCACATAAGCCGCATAACCCGCCGCAACACTCGCTGCGGTACTTCCACTGACCGCGTCATGCAGTTGAACGGGAATTTGCGAAGCAATGCCATCGACTGCCCTCTCTGTCGATTGCCTTTGAAGGTCAAGTACTGTCTGTAGATGTCTTTCACGCTTATCGTATAAATTCCTCACCTTTGCAAGCATCTTCACAGACGCCGCCGCTTCCTTCATTGCAATAGATACCGGTGCAAGCCTGGAGGACAATTCCATCGCAAAATCAATTGGAGCCTTGTACTTCATCTCTTCCAGCACTTGCCGTATAAATACTGGCTGCGCACCCAGCACCTCATAGCTGTTCACATGGGAGGAGCCGTACTTTATCCGGAGCAGCGGGAAGGAAGGATCATTCTCCGGTCGCCAATTGTTCTTCACTATATGGGCGAACAGTTCACTGCGATTCGTACCGCCTGTACCGAATAGACCATATCGCTCAAGCAGCATCCCGTCATAAGCGGAGAGCGCTGAGCGTATTCCCGATTGGGCGGCTAATTCAATCTGCTTGTTGAATGCCGCTATTCTGGCATAATCGACAAGCAGCGTCGTGAATAACAGAATTGCCGAGGTAGCTATAATGAGAAAGACTGAGACTGCTCCACTATGATCCACTATCAAATATCGCAAACCTCTCTTACGCGGCCTACTATGATCCTTTTTCAATTTGTAAGCTACCTCCTTCCCTCTAGAACTCATTCTTTTATTTCGGAGATTATTGATTGCTTCGTTCCATTAACAGTTGCGCAGCCTGTGCGCGTTTAGGCGATGCCCCTGCTCCTTGGCCAAATTTCGCTGTATAATAGCGCACTAGCTCAACATTGCGTATAAACTCGACAGGATCAACAACAGCCGCAGAGCTTACGGTTGAAGGCTGGGCGTGTCCGAGTATGAATTCCAGCAGGGGAACAGACATTGGCTTCTGCAGCCGCGCTTGAATTCTCTTTTCAGTCCATCCATACTTATATTTCATTTGGCCCTCGATAGATTCCGGCATTCGACCAGCAACCTTGCCCAGCTTCATGCCTGGCAATGACTCTCCATACGGCTCATCATCATGATCAGCATTTCCGTTGCCTGTTCCGCCCACTGAAATGACCGTCCCACCGCCCTCGTTGCCATTGCCACTGCCAATTCCAAATAACGATTGCAGTGCCCCGTCGCTTGCCATCCGCCAGTAAAGACCATCATATTGTCCGGTCAAGCCCATACCACTTGTCATATCGCGCTTGCTGTTGTCCCATCGAAAAGCAGCCCTCTCCGCCGATATGGAAGCCATATAATAGAGGACAACATTCTGATATACATACATGCTGAACAGCAGCATGATGATCAGGGAGAGAAATACTGTCGGCAGTACCATGGAGGACTCTATAGAGAGACTGCCTTCTTCATCCTTCAGCTTGAAGCGTAATTTAGTCAAAGATGGTATTGGCTTCATCATCGGCCTTGCCCATCAGCTTTTCGATTAGTGCAATGATCCAATCCTTGAACAATAATGCCAAAATAATAATGACTGCGATGATAAGGACAATCTCCAATGTCCCTAGTCCACTCTCGGAACGCCAAAATGCTCGTGCCCGATTCCTCCAATTGTTGATCTTCATCTGCATTATCTTTTTCATTCCAATCTCTCCTTTGATATATAGGTCTGCTGGCAGGCAGCATAGTTGGCAACACAATTATGCGCCCAGCAATAGAACAGCCGGTGAAGCCACAAGCACCATCAGTATGAGGAACACGCCAACCAGCGGGAATACAAGCCTGGACGATGCCTCCTCGCCTCTGGAGCGGGCAACCGCCTTTCTCTTCTCCCATAAGGTGTAAGAAAGCTCTTTAAGCGATAGAGTGAGCTTATCTCCACCCCTGCGGTAATTCAGCAGCAGTGTTGTCGTGAAGAGAGACACCTCTTGCACAGCGCATCTCCTGCTGAACGCCTCCAGCGCAGCACTGAAGGATTCTCCATTGCGAATCGCTTCATTCGCTTTGCGCAGCTCGTCTAGCAACGGGTTCGACTCCGTGTCATATCGCCGGCCCGAGCATCGCATTAATGCTCGCTGGACAGTCTCGCCTGCTCCTAGAAGCAGCATCAGCTTGTTAAGCACTTCTGGAAGAGACATCAGAATATTCTGCCGTCGCTCTTCTACCTTTCTCCCTGTATCACGCCACTTTGCCGCAGGTACTATCAATCCGACCAGCGCGGCTAACCATAATAAATCGTCCTCTCCGCTCAGAACACTGAGCCATGCGCCTCCAGTAATAGCGGCATAGCCGCAAGCAGCAGTGAAAGCAATCGTTCCCTTGGTCGATTCAATCGTCCAGCTTGCTCCGTTCAGAACAAGAAGCTTGCCGTGCATACTTGAGACGAACGGCTGCAGCCGATCCAGCAGGCCGCTTCTTTCCACAAGCAAACGAAAAGGCTCTTCCATAAACAGCCGCTTCATTGATTCTCCCGAAGCAGCACTTCTGGATGGACTGCCGCGCGCCTCAGCCCGGCCATTCATCAGAACCAATGCGATCCATACTGCCGTTAAGATCGCCCCGATAATAACAGCCATTCCCGGTTCACTCCTTACATGCGAATATTCATTATTCTCATCATGAACCAATAGCAGACACTAAGAAGTGCCAGCGACACAGTGAGTATGATATAACCAATCCCGCTATAAAGGGGGGCCATGTAATCAGGTGCTGCAAAGCTGAGAAAAGCAAGAAAAACGAATGGAACAACCATCATAATTCGTGATTCATACCGCTTCTGGGCAATCATCACGGCAATTTCCTGCTGTACATCCAGTTTCTCTCCTATTGTCTGGGATGTCCGGCGGATCACCTCGACCAGATCGCCCCCTGTCCGTTTGCAGGTGACGAACACATCTACAAATTGTGTGATATCATCAATCTCCGCCCGACTGCTAAAGTCCGTCAGCGCCTGCTCTAGCGGTTCGCCATACGCCAATCGCGATCGAATAATCTCAAATTCGGCAATCACCTCCGTCTTGGGATCAGGATATAGCAGTCTCAAATCATCTAATGCTGTCATAAACGCATTCTCAACCGAGCGGCCCGCAGCCAGAGAAGATGTAATGGAATACAGCCCCTCCTTGAACTGCAGCGTCAATCTCATTCGCCGTCTTGCAAGCAATGAATTGCGATGGAGACGGGGGGCAAAAATTCCTGCTGTCGCAAGTATCAGTGCCGCAGCAATGGAACGATAGAACAGATAGGTCGTTATGAATACGATTCCGAAACCAATCAAGGCAGCGATGACAAATTGCTTCTTGCCTAGCTCGCAGCTCGTATAACTAGGAAGCGAGCCGCCCCTATGCCCTTCCCTTCTCTCCCTCCTAACCGTCCAGGCAAGCCAATTCAACCATCCTTCCCGTTGTTTATTCGTTCCCTTCTCTCTCATATCGCCTCCTCCCCCGTACTATGGACTCCCGCCATCTGCAGCTTCCATATCCGCTGCAGCCTCTGCCCTGTCGGCTTCAAGCTGCCAATGACCCGCCCAGCGCTCTCCCCCTCTTCTTCGAATCGGTACAACGTTTGAAGGCTGACCTCCCCGTCCTCCACGCCTGTAATCTCGCAAATTTCAGTAATACGCCTGGAGCGGTCACGCAAGCGGGATAGATGCACGATAAGATCGATTGCCGATCCGATTTGATGCCTGATAACGGAAATTGGCAGCTCCGCTCCGCTAAGAACCATCATCTCGAGCCTTGCCATCATGTCGCGTGCACTGTTGCTGTGACCGCTGGATAAACTTCCATCATGCCCTGTATTCATCGCTTGCAGCATGTCTATCGCCTCTCCGCCGCGCACCTCACCAACAATAATTCGGCTGGGGCGCATCCTGAGCGAGGCGCGAATAAGCTCCCGTATCGTGATTTCTCCCTTGCCTTCGGTGTTAGCATTTCGTGTCTCCAATGAAACCAGATTGGGTACATTCCGAATCTGCAGCTCGGCAGAATCCTCAATCGTCACAATTCGTTCATCCGCCGGAATAAATTGTGCCAAAGCATTCAGCAGAGTCGTCTTCCCCGATCCTGTACCGCCGCTAATAAAAATATTGAATTTAGCTGCGACTAGCTGTCTCAGCCATTGAGCCGCTTCTTCTGTGATCGCTCCAAGCTCTACCAGATCCTTCATATGCATCGGCTCCTCAGGAAACTTGCGGATAGTCATTGTCGGGCCTTTGAGCGCAATTGGCGGCAGTACGACATGTACCCTTGAGCCATCCCTCAATCTGGCATCTACAATCGGAGAGGACTCATTGACGACACGATTCACTCCTGCAACCACTGTCTGGATTAAATCCTCCAATCGCGCACGGCTTTCGAATGAAAGGGGAGATCGGCTCATCTGACCAGCCCTCTCAATGAAGAGCTCCTCATGGCTGTTGATCATTATTTCTGTCACTGTCGGATCATCCATCAAAGGCTGCAATAAATCCAGGCCGCGAAAAGAATGAAAGAGCCTCCTTACAAGCTGCAGCTTCTCTCCAGCCGTCAAGGGATGATCTTGGCACCAGATAAAAACAGTTCTCTCAATCCGTTCTATAAATTGCTCATCCGACATTGCACTGTCCAGATCAAGCTCTTCACGAATTCTGGCTTTGAGCCGCAGTACGATTTCCTCCGCCATCCTCCCTGCCCCTCTCCATAATTGCCAATCGATCCAGCAAAGCTGCGACTGCACCGCGATACGCGGGTGGTACCGCTCGTTCATAAGACATACTGTCCTCCTGCCATTCCTGCACGCTGGGAATAACGGCATCCAATCTGACAGGCAATGCTTCCGCGCCCAAGGCAGAACGTGTCCCAGACCTTTCTACAAATCGGATTCGGCGCTTTATTTCCTTGAATGCTGTCCCCCACTTTTGCTCACAATAACCTAGAGCCAGTTCTGTTTTCCGCTGTATAACGGCATCCCTGGCCACCATCCAAACCAAGTGGGTGCAGTGCTGGAATACAGCTTGATGAAGCGGATCCATCCTGCTGTCCAGATCAACAATGACAACATCATACTTCCCTGAATCAGCGATGGTGGAGAGCAGCAGCCTTCCTTGCTCCCCGCTGAGAGACAACCGTTCATCAGCATTGGAGCATGGTGCAAAATAATCAAACTTCATCGCAGCATGGCGCTTGCGAAGCTCCGTTAATCGATGGGCAGCTTTATCCGGTTGAGCTTGAAGTGTATAGAGCATTTGCGCCAAATCCTCCCTCCCTTCGTCGCCAAGCCAGAGGGTAGTCGCATTCCACTGCTCCAGATTCAAATAAAAAACACGGGCGCCTCGAACACCTGCCTGATGCGAAATTTGCCGAGCAAGCATTGTCTTGCCTATACCTCCGGTGGCGGAGTAGACTGCAATGACAATCGCACTCAAGGAGGAACCAGAACCTCCACCCTTCTGCTCGCCGTAAAAGTCATGCACAGCAGTAAGCTCATTCATCAATTGTGGAATGGATTGATATTGAAGCACTTCTCTATATCTCGGACACTGTCCATGGCGAGCGACCAACGCAGCTACAGAAGTTCCTGCAATATCGCCCTCCAGTTCAACGAGCAAAGACGGCTGTGCTGCAATAAGATCAATGCTGTAACCAGCCCGCACATAATGGCGAAGTGCTGCCGGATTTGTAAAAGCGGTAAGCTGCCAGCTTTCTCCGTAAGAGGAATGCTGAATATAAGATACGATCCGTTCAACATACTCCGTCTCCCTTGCGGCCAATACTAAATGCTGTTTGCTCATGGCACCTGCTCCTTCCAGTTCGCAAATAAAAAACACAAAAAAAGCACCATAAATGTGCAGTCAAGACTGCCTCATTCACGGTGCTTCCGTAATTGCTCGATTTGATTTGACCATAATTTACCACAATCAACCGGAAATAGTCAACCCATAAAATTTTAAAATCAAATCAATCTACCCAAAAATTATGATCCGTACGCTTTGAAATAATTGATTGCAATCTAATCCGTTATAAACTATACTTTAGTAAGTAATGCTACTTAAACAAGTAACTGAGCATAAAAATATCCGTTTTGAAAGGGAGAGAATGTAATGAGCCAAACAAATACCGTGTTATCCACAGAAGAGGTTATTCGTGCCCGCCACTCCGTTCGTCAATACAAACGCAACGTTACAATTCCGGATCAAACGCTTAACGAGATTCTGGAATTGGCAGCAGCAGCGCCATCCTCATGGAATCTGCAGCAATGGCGTTTTCTCGTCATTCGTGAACAAGAGCAGAAGGATCGCGTTAAAGCGATTGCCTATGGTCAACAGCAAGTATCGGATGCTTCCGTCGTTGTCGTTATCCTTGGTGATCTAGAAGCGCAAATAACAGCTAAAGAAATTTATGGCGAGAAGCTTGCTGCCGGACAAATTACGCAAGAAATCCATGACAACATGGTTAATCAGGTAAGCGGAGCTTATCAGATTGCTCAAGTAGCGCGTGATGAAGCGAATAAGAATGCTGGTCTGGCTGCCATGCAGTTGATGCTTGCTGCCAAAGCAAAAGGCTATGACACTGTGGCTATGGGCGGCTTTGATGCTGCGCAGCTAATTCAAGCGTTGAACATTCCGTCACGATTCATTCCTGTTATGCTAATACCGATAGGCGAGGCTGCTGTACCTGCGCGCGCCACTGACCGTCTGTCGCTTGACAAGCTTGTCATTAACGAATCGTTCTAAGCAACATTAGCAGAAACTAGACAACCCTCTCTCCAACCTCCTTTTTCAGGAGCCTTGGAGAGAGGGCTTTTTCAATTTTCGCGTCCATTTTAATCAATGTGCCGTAGTAATCGAAGCCCCGTCACTCGCTGCGCGGAATAATAATCCCGGCGGCTGCGCACCGTCAAAGAACAATCCGATTTCCCTCTGCGCACTCTCAAGAGAATCAGAGCCATGCACGATATTGCTGGAGATATCCAGCGCAAAGTCAGCTCTAATCGTGCCGGGCGATGCCTCAGCCGGATTGGTCGAGCCTATGAGACCGCGCGCGTTAGCTATTGCATTCGGCCCCTCCCATACCATCGCGCATACCTGCCCTGATGTCAGAAAATCGACCAGTTCACCGAAGAATGGCTTCTCCCGATGTTCCCCATAGTGACGCTCTGCAAGAGTGCGGTCAATTGACATCAGCTTCATCGCTATGAGGAGGAACCCTTTTTGCTCGAACCTGGTAACAATGGAGCCGATAAGGCCACGCTTCACCCCATCCGGCTTCACCATAACAAATGTCCGTTCCATGCTGTATTCTCCCTTCGGATGACTGGCGTTTAGAGACAAACAGCGCAGTCACAAGGCTGCGCCATTCATTTCTTATTAACTTTCCATAATTCGCCACAATTATTCATCCTACTGAGATCATCCGCACAAAGCAAAATCAAACGGTTCTATTCGGTAAGTTCAAGAAACGTATCCACATCCGCTTTCGTTAGTGCTACCGCCCCGCGCCAGAAATCCGGCTCATCCAGACGAACTCCCAAATGCTTGCTCGCCAGCTCCTCGACAGTCATTCGTCCGGTATCCCGCAGCAGCGCCACATAACGCTCCGCGAACGATGCGCCTTCCTGCTGGGCCACCGCATAGATCCCGCTGCTGAACAAATAACCAAAGGTATAAGGGAAATTGTAGAAAGGCACATCCGTTAAATAAAAATGCAGCTTGGATGCCCAGAAATGCGGATGCAGCTCATCAACCATGCCACAGAACGCTTCCTGCTGCGCCTCTTCCATCAGCTTGGACAATTCTTCATGGCTCACTACACCTTGGCGCCGCTGATCATAGAACCGGGTTTCAAACAAGAACCGGGCATGAATGTTCATAAAGAACGCCGTTGACCGCTGGATTTTATCTTCCAGCAGCGCCAGCCTTTCATTGTCATCCACAGCAGCTTGAAGCGCAGAATCGGCGACAATGAGCTCCGCGAAGGTTGAAGCCGTCTCCGCAACATTCATTGCATACTCCTGGGCAAGCGGAGGCAAATCATTCATCACATGCTGGTGGTAGGCATGCCCCAACTCATGCGCAAGCGTGGAGATGTTGGAAGCCGTGCCCGAATAAGTCATGAAAATGCGTGTTTGACCGCTCTTGGGAAACGCCGTGCAGAACCCTCCCGGACGTTTGCCCCCCCGATCTTCCGCTTCGATCCAGCCTTCACGGAATGCGACCTCCGAGAAGTCTGACAGATCCGGACTGAAGACACGGAACCGGTCAAGTATGAAGGCTGCGGCTTCATCATAAGGCACTGTCCGGCTCGCAGAACCGATTGGCGCCTCAACGTCATGCCAGTCCAGCTTGGGGACACCCAGCAGCTTTGCTTTCCGCTCCATGTACCGAACGAGATCCGATTTCCCTTCGTTCACCGCTGACCACATCGCGTGCAGCGTCGCTTCGCTCATCCGGTTCATGGCAAGCGGCTCCTTCAGCACAAAGGACCATCCCCGCCGATCATAGAGCTTCAGACGAAAGCCGGCCAGCCTGTTCAACGCTTCTCCGCAAAGCTCGGCCTGCTCGCCCCATTCGCGCTCCCACTCCTGGAAGGATGCCTCCCGTATGCTTCGATCACTACTCGAGAGACGATTGTGCATTTGTCCCGCAGAGAGCACCTTCCTGGAACCATCCGGCTCCACGGCTTCGAATCGCGCCCGCGAAACAATGGTATTGTACAAATCGCCCCAGCCGTGATAACCGTCCACAGCCAGCTCGCTGGCGAGCGCTTCTTGAGCAGGCGCCAGCTTTTCCTTTGCCCCGTCCCGTCGTTCGTTCAGTGTGAATGCTACAGGAGCAATCTCATCCCGCTTAAGCCAATCCCGCCAGACTTCATCCTCTGTCAGCAGCAGCTGCTCATCGTAGCTTGTGAGCACACCATTAAACTTTGCTGACAGTGTCTTTACCTTATCGTTTAATCCAAGCGCGGCGGTATCCTTGACCTGCTGCGCAAGCAGACAGGAAACGAACGATTCCGACTGCCGCAGACGCAGCAGGACCGATTGAACAATATTCGTCCACTCCGACAGCTTGCCGCCCCTATCTGTTCCACCCGCTTCGCTCGCTGCCGCTTCTCCCAGATCAGCAGACAGACTCTCGATGTCAGCCTCCATCGTCTGAAGCTCATTCCTGAATGCTGGCGAGCCTGAGCCCCCTTCATAGAAAACATCCAAATCCCATTTCATCGGATACGATTGACCCATCCTGATCCTCCTGACTTTCGAATGCCGGAATAATAACCCGCTCATGCTATTATCGTTGCTCGTTGCGATTTTCCCATCGACGGTGTATAACTTAATTATATCGAAAGGATCGTCCTAATTGCCAATTTTGCCTTCACTATAATCAGGCGCATGATGCGCTCCCCTATAAGGAGATGATTTATGATGTCCAAACCGTTGCAAATTTCAGCGGAAACGGCGCTCAAGCTATCCAAAGAAATGAATGTGCCGCTGGAGCACTTGATGCATATGCCCAAACATATTTTACTGCAAAAGCTGGCCGAGCTCGCAAAAACAGCCACAGCAGCGCCAGATTCTGAAACAAATCAAGGCGCCTCCCCGGACAAAGGAGCGTCTCCATCGTGATCCCATTTGAACGCGCCTGGCCTTACGATATTATTATGAAGGATATCTATGTCCAGTCCTGCCCTTTCTGCGGACAGGACAACGTCCTGCTGCCGCTTCGCCCGAAGGAGCTGCCAGATATTAAAAGCGGCAAGAAGCGTCTCCTCGTATTTCCCTGCTGCCATAATCGGGTAACGGTTCTCGATGCCGATCAGGACTACCTTCTTACAGATACCAAGCTCCGTCAAGCCTAACGGTTAACATGCAAAAAAGCCGACCGGCGATCTCCTCGGGCCCGGTCGGCTTCTTCACTTCCACTATGCATTAATCGTTGCCTGCTCATCGCCAGCAATTGTCCCGTTGCTCTCCTGCTGCTCTAGGCGAAGCAGCTGCCATTGCTCACGGCAAGCGCGTATCATCGACGCATCTACAATCTTCTTGTCATTGACGACCCGCGAGAACCATCTCACTGCCTCATGCGGCTCGCCTAGACGGCGATGCAGCTCTCCAATAAGAAACATCAGCTTCGCATTGTTAAGCGATACGCCTTCCGTCTCATAAACCCGGATATACGATTCCAGCGCAAATCGGAGAAAACGATTCTCCTGCTCCTGCTGCCCCTTATACCGATACAACCAAGCGATATGATGCAGAATGCCGGATATGATCCGATCCTTGCCGCCCACCACCTGCATACAGAGCAGTACAAGCTTATAGCATTCCAGCGCCTGCTCCAGCGTCCGCTTGCCGCCATAATCCCGCATCGTCCAGTGCACGCCCACACGATCATAATACTGCTGCTTCTGGCGCTCGTTCAGCTCATCATTGCCATTCTCTGTCGTGGCAAAGCCGCATTTCGGACATACTCGCACAACATAATAATCCGGATTAATCTCGTTCTTGTAATAAGAGCAGAAATCGCTATCCCGAGACGAAGCTTTCTTGAAGCTAGGTCTTACCCGTGAAGTCTGGAACGGACTCTCGCAGCAAATGCATGTAATGGATGTCGAGTACAGCGGCTCCATAGTTCACATCTCCCGTTCATTGGTATTTACAAAATGATGCGCAGGCCCGGATAATCGCTCCAGCACAATAGCCTTGAGATCCTCAGGCATGCCGATCTCCGTCAACGCTTCCCGCATACAACCGAGCCACGCCTCTGCCCGCTCTGGCGTAATCGGAAACGGCATATGCCGCGCCCGCATCATAGGATGCCCGTACGCATCCGAGTAGAGCGAAGGTCCTCCGAAGAACTGCGTCAGAAACATGTGCTGTTTGTCCATAACGGGCATAATATCTTCAGGAAACAGCGGTCCAATTAGAGGGTTGCGCTGCACCTCAGGATAGAATGCCTCCACAATACGCCTTATCCCCGCATCTTCTCCAACAGCTTCATAAATGGTTCTATACTTATTCATCGTCAATTCCAACTCCAATATGTAGGTCTTTTGAATTATAACACAAAACAATATCATTAATAATAAAGTCTCATGCAGAGACAAAAAAAATGCCCTTGATAGGGCATTAGGTCATGGAATAGTACGAATAAACAACTCATTATCAGCTTTCATAATCCTCTTCACCCGGAGCCATCAATGACTCCCGGATAACGTAGACAAAGGCGCAAACGAGGATGCCGGCAATTATACTCATAAGTCATCACCCCAAGCGTTCGATGTATTGCTATTGTACCACAGTTATGTCGAAAAAAATACAATGTTTTGCAAGCGTTTTCGAAATTATTTTTCTAGTCAATTTCCAACTCTCTGTGATGTTTGTCCCGCCCTTCACATATACAATATTAACCGATTATTTTATCTGGCAGGGGGATTTTCCGATCGTGCATATCATTCGTTTTCTATTCCGCCCAGCGGTCATACCCGCATGGACCGCTATGCTAATTGTCCTATTGCTCACGATATTCCCCACTGCTGCACTTGAAGCATCCATACGCGGTCTATCCATATGGTGGCAGGTGCTGTTCCCCGCATTATTCCCGTTCTTCGTCATATCGGAGCTGCTGCTTGGCTTCGGCATCGTCCACTTCATCGGGCAAATGCTTGATCCACTAATGCGGCCGCTGTTCCGTCTTCCGGGAATCGGCGGCTTCGTCGTAACGATGGGCTTCGTCTCAGGCTATCCTGTAGGGGCCCGGTTAACCTCCCAAATATGGGAACAAAGACTCATTACAAGAGCAGAGGGTGAACGTCTGGTCGCCTTCACTACTTCTTCCGATCCAATCTTTCTAATCGGTGCTGTTGCAGTCGGTTTCTTCCACAACGCCGCCCTGGCTCCCGTACTTGCTGCCGCTCATTACGGCGGCGCTTTAATCATCGGGCTTATGATGAGATTCCATGATCGCCACTCGCCCGGCTCCACGGCTTCCTCGTCAGCTCGCTGCGCCCATCAGGCTCCCCTTGATGGTCGGAGCGGCTCTCGCTTCATCGAGGCTGTCAAAGCGATGCACCGTGCGCGGATGCTCGACGGCAGGCCACTCGGCACCTTGCTGCAGGATGCCATTCAAGCCTCCCTTCGCCTCATGATCGTAGTTGGCGGACTCGTAGTCTTCTTCTCAGTCCTGATGGAAATGCTTACCCAAGCCGGAACAATTGCCGCTTTATCGAACGGAATTCAATACTTGATGGCAATGGGCGGTCTTCCTCCATCATTATCCGATGCTGTCGTAAACGGACTGTTCGAGGTAACGCTCGGCGCGAGGGAGTCAGGAACAGCCCTCCACAGCGGTCTTATACATCAGAGTGCGATTGCAGCAGCCATTCTCTCCTGGGGAGGGTTATCTGTGCATGCCCAGATCGCAAGCCTGCTCAGCCGAACCGATTTAAGATACCGGCCATTTCTAATTGCCCGTTTCGTCCACAGCTGCATCGCCTTTGCTCTTGTCTACCTGCTTTGGGGATTGCTTGGGCCTGTAGGATAACATTGTATTCGGGGACGTTTTCCGATAGAATCGAAGTATCATCGGTTCGGAAGGAGCTTGTTTCATTGAACTACGTCATAGTGGACAGAGGCGATCAACTGTCTAAGGAGCTGGCCGACCGGTTCCATATTCTGGCGGCGGCTAACGGGCTGAAGCGCAATGATGATACACCGGAGATGGTGATATCGATCGGCGGGGATGGAACGCTGCTGCAAGCCTTCCATTCGCATATCGACCGGATCGCAGATGTTGCGTTTATTGGTGTACATACCGGTCATCTTGGCTTTTTTGCCGACTGGAAGGCTGATGAGCTGGAACAGCTGGTTAACATGATGGCCAATGACGAGCCTCGCATTGTTCGTTATCCGCTTGCGCAGATCGAATTGGTTACAGATGAAGGAACTTCCTCTCACGTTGCTTTGAATGAATTTACGATCAAGGGCGTTGATGGCACACTCGTCGCGCAGATTGATATTAATGATGAGCTGTTCGAGATGTTTCGCGGCGACGGGATCGTCGTCTCGACTCCATCCGGAAGTACGGCATACAATAAGAGCTTAGGCGGGGCTGTTATACATCCGTCCATCGAGTCCCTCCAATTAGCGGAGATCGCTTCGATTAATAATCGCGTGTACCGGACACTCGGTTCATCTGTGCTGCTTCCGCAGCATCATCATTGCGACATTATTTCACGCAAAGATCAGCGCATGCAGCTTGCCTTTGACCATCTCAATATGACCAGGGACGACATTCATTCCATCCGGTGCAGTGTAGCAGACCGCAAAGTAAGCTTTGCCCGCTACAGGCCGTTTCCATTCTGGACTCGGGTACGGGAAGCCTTTCTTGGATATGATGTGAAGTAACAAGCAGCTCATGGCAAAAGGAACCTCCAGACCCACTGACGGTGGATTTGGAGGTTCCTTTTGTACATCGTATATGGGTCCAGTTACTCTTTATTCTCCTTAGGGCTCGGCGTCTCAGCAGCGGCGGCAACAGGCGCTTTGGGCGCAGTGTATGGACGCCTATTAGCACGTTCCCGGTCGCCATTCCCACGGCGCGGCCGCTCCCCATTGCTGCCTCCGCCAGAGCTCTGCTGATTATTCCGATTCGCATCTCTGTCCCGTTCCTTATCCTTATTGAAAGGCTTGCGGCTTTCTTTGGGCTGATGCTCCTTGTCGTTATCCTTGTCCTTGTCCTTGTCCTTGTCTTTGTCCCTGTCCTTATTGCGATGATGACGCTCACGGCGCGGATCGCGTTGATGGCGGGGGAGAACCCTTGCCGGCCGATCCTGCTGCTCATCCTCGGAGAGGCCCGTTAGCGAAGCAGCAGCCGCTTCTCCCTGTTCGGTACCTCCAGTCATGCTGGAATCGTCATCATCACGGCCCGCATCGCCTTCATCGCCCTGCCGTTTCATATCCGGATGCTTCTGAAGCACAAAGTAAGCACAGCCGAAGTTGCAATACTCATTAATATAATCAACGATTGAAGAAAAGGTGCTGTCGCGCGTGGCCTTGGGATGGTTATCACGAAAAAATCCCTTTAGCCGCAGCTGGCTGTAGCCCCAGTCCCCGATAACAAAATCATAACGTTCCAGCACATCACTGTATCGTTCGCGGAACGACTCCGGATTCCACGCATTCTTATGCTCGTATATTAATTCATAGGTTCTGCCGCTAATATGGATCAAAGCTGCTCCCCACTCCTTCTCACAAGGTTGCCGTCTTCGCCTCCGAAGCGGACTTCACTTGCTCGTGCGCATGGTAAGAGCTGCGAACAAGCGGTGCGGATTCCACATGGCTGAACCCGCGCTTTAGGCCCTCTTCTTTCAGCTTCGCGAACTCATCCGGATGAACATAGCGCTCAACAGCGAGATGGCTCGGCGACGGTTGCAAATATTGGCCTAACGTCAGAATATTGCAGTCTACTGCCCGCAGATCATCCATTGCCTGCAATATTTCATCCCATTCTTCACCGACACCGAGCATAATGCTTGATTTGGTCGGTATGTTCGGCTGCATCTCCTTCGCGCGCTTCAACAATTCCAGCGAGCGCGGGTATTTCGCTTTGGCCCGGACGCGATCCGACAGCCTCTCCACCGTCTCAATATTATGGTTCAATATATCCGGCTTTACATTCATGACAGTCTGCAGCGCATCCCAATTGCCCAGGAAGTCCGGAATAAGCACTTCCACGCTGCAGAAGGGCAGCTTCTTGCGGATTGCCTTGACCGTCTCTGCAAAAATCATTGCCCCGCCATCGGCCAGATCATCGCGAGCAACAGATGTAACTACGCAATGCTTCAGACCCATCTGCTCCGCCGCCTCCGCTACCCGCTCCGGTTCCTGCAGGTCAAGCTCTGTCGGCATTCCTGTATTCACGGCACAGAATCTGCAAGCCCTTGTACAAATATCGCCTAATATCATAAAGGTCGCTGTGCGATTGGCCCAGCATTCATAGATGTTCGGACATCGCGCCTCTTCACACACCGTATGCAGCGTCTTTGAACGCATCATATCTTTCAGTTCGGCATAATTGCCGCCTGTCGCTAACTTTATTCTAAGCCAGTCCGGCTTACGTTCCGGAAGTTTCTTCGTCTTCATGAGCCATACCTGCTTTCTGTAGTCTCCTGCGTCTTATTATAGCACGTTTCACATAAAAACCAATGATTTGCTAATGATAACAGGTATCCGAATAACCGTGGAGGTGGATGAGCTGAAACGCATTTGTTCCCGTCGAACTGTAATCATTAGTTGTCTGCTCGGCATGGCATTTGGAGCGGCTGGAGACATTCACTTCGCTGCCGCCGCTGAAGAGCAAAGCGCCTTGCAGCAGAGCCTCGCTCCGAAAGCGAGGCAAGCTGTCCCCCCTGTCAATCCGTCAGCCAAGCGGATGGAGCTGTATGAACAAATGAGCGCCTTCACAGGCGTTCCCTGGTATCGGCTCGCGGCAGTTGATCAATATGAGCGCACCATCACGAAAGCGCGGCCCAAAACAAGAGAGCAGCTCGGCGAATGGATCAGCATTTTTGTTACAGAATCGAGTTGGGCCGGTGAGCTGAATCCAGACAGCCACGACGAGATCCCCGCATCCATCAGATGGTTTAGCGGAGTGGGCAAGGATGGGAACGGCGACGGTGTAGCAAGCCGCAAAAACGATATTGACCTTCTCTACGCCATTGCGGGACACTTGATGAGATATGGAACCGCTGAGGAGGATTACGCAATCGGCTTGTGGCACTATTACCATAATACCAGAGCCGTGCAGCGAATCCGGCAGTTCTCCAATATCTATGCCACCTTCGGCAAGCTTGATTTGTTCGGCCATGCTTTTCCCGTACCTGTCGGAACGAACTATTCCTACAGAGGAACCTGGGGGACGCGGCGCAGTTGGGGCGGTTATCGAATCCATGAGGGAACGGACATCTTCGCCAATCATGGTGTACCCGTTCGCAGCACCTGTTATGGGATCATCGAGATAAAAGGCTGGAACCCCTATGGCGGCTGGCGGCTCGGCATTCGTGATCTGAACAACATCTACCACTACTATGCCCATTTGTCCGGCTACGACAAATCATTGCAGGTCGGTTCGGTAGTGAAACCGGGTCAAGTTGTCGGATGGGTAGGCAGCTCCGGCTACGGGAAGCCGGGGACACAGGGGAAATTCCCTCCTCATCTCCATTACGGCGTCTATCGTGACCGCGGGCTTATTGAATGGTCCTTCGATCCCTACCCGCTCCTCAAGCAATGGGAAAGCTCCGAACGCCGGCAGCTGCGTAAAGGGTGATTACAGCCGACAGCTCAATCACCATGTTTACTATGGTAAAAACCTGCAAAAAGCGGCAGTCGGTTCGCGCATCAACACGAGCCTGCTGCCGCTTCCCACAGATTGTCATTCATCAGGATTGTTCTCTTCCTCTTTTGTTTGCTCTCTTTCAAGAAGCGATTCATTGGGATTTACAGATTCATTATCATCTTGCATCGGAGAGTCGATGCTTCTGCCGGTTCCCATGGGCAGCGAAATGCTCGGAGCTCCCGGAGCCGAATCCCCGACTGGCTTGCCGTTATTGTCGTAGTAATACATCGGCACATCCCCGACAACGAGCAAATAAGAGATCGGGATTTCCGTATCGACCAGCTCTGGCTTCGTGTCAAAGGGAATAATAATGGATACCTCTGCAACGATCCGCATATACACTTCCACCAAAATCATGTTAATACCGGCATCCCTCTGCCTCGTATTCAAATCCACCTTAACCGCACCAAGCGGCTCGAATTTCACAGGAATACGCGGCCCATACGAGGCGATAAAAGCGCTGCCCATTGCTTGACCAATTGGAATATGCTCAGGAATATCGCCAATCCGGTCCAGCATCGATTGAACCGTTTCAATCGTCTGGGAGGTGATGCGCATATGCTCGGCATAATTCAGCATGAAGCCGGACACCTTCCCGCTTGAGCTCGTCTTCCAGTCAACCAGCTTGTCAAAATTCGATTGATGCGCCACCTGCTCGGATATCGCTTTATTAATTGCTTGGGTCGCCACCTGCTTGATCCGTATTTGGGCGACATGCATAAGCGGCCCCCGGAGATTTCTCTCAATATAGATAAAGGACTGCATCATAAACAAGAACATAATAAGCACAATAATGAGCAGAAACTTACGGCGGCTCAGCTTGCCCGTTCGACTCCGGCGGCGGCCGCCACGGCCGCGGCTGCTTCTCCATCCTCTGCGTCCCCACTTCGCCATCGCAGCGCCCCCTCCCGCACAAACTTGTCAGCTCTCCACTTTCAAGCTTATGCAGTTGTCCTGCAAAAAAGAATTTTGCAGTGAGGGCCGGGATGCTGCTAACAATATAAAAAAGGGGAAGAGAGCTGCCATCCCGCTCTCTTCCCTAGAAACACCTATGTATAATGCCGCTGCCGCATCGCCTCATACAGCAGCACAGTGCCGGCCATCGCTACATTAAGCGATTCCGAGCCGCCGCGCATCGGGATGATCACATGATCATCCACCAGTCGGAGCGATTCCGCCGACAATCCATTAGACTCATTGCCCAGCAGCATCCAGACCGGTCCACGCCAATCATAGCTATAGCAGGTTGACGTTGCCTGAAGACTTGTGCCAACGAGCCTTATGCCGTGGCTCTTCGCCTCTGGCAGGAGCGTGGACAGATCGCTCTCAATGATCGGCAGATGAAACAACGAGCCCATCGTTGACCGTACTGTTTTCGGATTATACAGATCCACGCAGCCTCTGCCCAAAATAACTGCATCCGCTCCCGCTGCATCCGCGCTGCGGATAATTGTTCCGACATTGCCGGGATCCCGCACACCGTCAAGGACGACAACAAACGAATTGCTCGCAAACAATGCGGACGCGTCCAAAGCAAACTTGGAGACGACGCCAAATACGGGCGGGGGCGTATCCGTCCCCGTACATTTGGCGATTACGGCATGGGTCGTCTCCACCAGCTCACAGCTGGCTTCCTGAAGCAAATCCTGCAGCTCATCAGGAATGCCGCGCTCCGAATCAAAGACAACCGTATCTACATGAGCGCCAGCTTGCAGAGCCTCCTGCAGGAGATGGACACCTTCAACGATAAACTTGCCGTTCCTGTCGCGATGCTTTTTGTCCAGCAGGCTTGCCATCATTTTGATCTTTTCATTCTGAAGTGAAGTAATGAAGCTTATATCCTTGCGCACCGTTCCATCAGCCTTCCGCGTAAGCTATTTCAAGATTGGTCAAATCATTGTTTTTCCCTACAATTACGAGCACATCTCCCTCGTGAATAATATCTTCCGCATAGGGGGAGATATTCATTTTGACACCTGTTTTGATAGCCATGACATTACATTTGAATTTCGCCCTTACATCAAGCTGCTTCAAGTTTTTACCTATGAATTGTGTCGGCGCCTTCATCTCAACAATGCTATAGTCATCAGACAGCTCAATATAATCAAGAATGTTGGGCGAGATCAGATGATGCGCTACCCGCAGCCCCATATCGCGTTCCGGGAATACGACCTTGTCAGCGCCAATTTTGCTCAGCACCTTGCCGTGAAGCTCATTTTGCGCTTTAACAATCAATCTTGGCACACCCAAATCCTTCAAGATCAAGGTCGTCAGAATGCTTGCCTGAATGTCTGCACCTATAGCTACAACAACCACATCAAAGTTGCGAATGCCGAGTGCACGAAGCGTTTCTTCATCCGTTGTATCAGCAGATACGGCATGGGTCACCGAACCGGCAATCTCTTGGATTTTCTGCTCGCTCGCATCGATGGCCAGCACCTCAAAGCCGAGTTTGGACAAAGCATCCGCTACACTCGAACCGAAACGACCCATTCCAATGACTGCAAACTGCTTCTTCGCCAAATTTCGCACTCTCCTCTTCAATATTCGCAGTCCTTATTATAACACAGTTGCAGGTTCCATCAGAAACACAGCCGCATCCAAGGATGAAACGGAGCCGGACAGGATATATTAAACGCGAAAACGAGTATGGAGGGATATCCGGTTGAACAATCTTGATTTGCGGCAGGCGATCATCCAGCGGGTACAGGATAAATCAGGTGAAGAATTGAAGGACGTCATCGAAGGCTCCATCGGCAATGACGAGCGGGCATTGCCTGGCCTCGGTGTATTATTCGAAATTATTTGGAAGCAGAGCAATGCTGCCAGCCAGAATCTGATGGTTGATACCTTGTATAATAACTTCCACACTGAAGAGACGGCAGCGCCAAGCCCAAGCTAGCAGTAAGAACTCGTTCTTGGATTAGCTTTCCCGTCCGATCGATAGTCATAACAAGTCCTTGAACTCATCCCCATTATGGATGGCTTCAAGGACTCTATTTTCCACTTATTGCAGCTCAGAAATGGCCACCCAGCGCCGTTCCTCAATCGAGCGATCGACTGCCTCCAGAACAGCCTGGCAAGCGACACCATCAACAAAGCTT
Organism: Paenibacillus oenotherae; assembly: GCF_019443105.1. GTDB lineage: Bacteria > Bacillota > Bacilli > Paenibacillales > Paenibacillaceae > Paenibacillus_Z > Paenibacillus_Z oenotherae. The sequence continues at coordinate 26,167 of NZ_JAHZIJ010000014.1, read as the reverse complement.
GGCGATGGCTGCCTATCCTCCGCAATAGCCAGCATTAATTCATACACCTCATGCGTAAACGTATGCTCATAGCCAATCGAATGGCCAGGCGGCCACCACGCGCCGCTGTAGGCATGGGCAGAATCTGTAGCCAGCACCCGCCGGAAGCCCTGCACATCATGCGCATCATCAGTGAAATATACCTGCAGCTCATTAACCCGTTCAAAATCAAATTTCAAGCTCCCTCTGCTGCCATTAATCTCAAAGGAATTGGTACAGCGATGTCCCGCCGCGAACCGGGTCGCTTCAATGCTTCCCAGCGCGCCGCCCGCGAATCTTGCCAGAAATAAAGTCGCATCATCTACTGTGACCTGCCCCCTCGGAGCATTCTTGTCTCCCACAGTTTCTCCCCCCACCATCGAGCCCGGAAGCGGACGCTCCTTCACGAAGGTCTCGCTCATCCCGATCACCTCTTGGAACTCCCCAACCAGGAAGCGGGCCATATCAATGACATGTGCGCCAAGATCCCCGTGCGAGCCTGATCCCGCAATCTCCTTCTGCAGCCGCCATACGAGCGGAAATTCAGGGTCAACGATCCAATCCTGCAGAAATAATCCGCGATAATGGTAGATCTCTCCTATGCGTCCTTCCGCGATAAGCTTCTTCGCCAGCTGCACAGCAGGAGCGAACCGGTAGTTAAACCCGACCATATGCTTGACACCGGCTTTCTCGGCGGCACTTAGCATTTCAACCGAATCCGCCAGGTTCAGCGCGAGCGGCTTCTCACAGAAGATATGCTTGCCCGCAGCCGCAGCAGCTATCGCAATTTCTTTGTGTACATCACTAGGCGCACTAATGTCAATTAAATCTATATCATCACGGTCAACCAGCTTGCGCCAGTCCGTCTCCGCATACTCCCAGCCGAACTGCAGCCTCGCTTTCTCGACCGCCCGCTCATCGCGCCCGCATATCGCCTTCATCTCCGGCCGGATCACATTCGGAAAAAACATGGGCAGCGCACGGTAAGCATTGCTATGAGCCTTTCCCATAAACTTGTAGCCAATCATCCCTACTCGCACATCGTTCATGAATGAGTCCACCCTTCAGCATAACAGTTTTCGCAACATTCTTACTATCATTGTACACGCATACATCCTGTCACATGCTTCTTACACCGCCAATGTGGCATATTGTACATGACGTGCATATTCCCCAAGATGTATCTACCCTTAATTTCCACTCATCTATCGCTGCTACAAAATATTTCTTGTCGATTACAATGGCTTCATTTATACTTAGTTCGTTGAAAATGATCACTAAAATAAAGGGGAATACACAAACATGAGTTACAACAACATCGCTTTAAAAAGCCAGCTTGATGCTCGTGAGCTTCTAATCCTCGATCAGGAAGTCAGAAACCAAGGCAAAAATATGATGGTCGCTTATGTGCTTTGGTTTTTCCTGGGGATATTCGGCGGACACCGTTTCTACATGAAGAAGACCGGATCTGCTGTAGCCCAGCTCGTACTGACCTTGACCGTTGTCGGATACCTCGTAACTTGTATTTGGGTGATCGTCGACGCCTTCCTTCTCCATACAATGGTTAAAGAAGAGAATAAAGAAGTCGAAGATCGCATTCTGCACGCACTCTTGTCACAAAAGCATTTTGAAAATGCGATGAATCGATAGGAGCGGAGTACGCTTTATGCTGAACAGATATGATTTGACACTGAATGAGCTCATGATCTTTAATTCAGAAATGAAATCTGCCGAGAAGTCGGCAGGGATTGCCTATCTTATGCTCCTGGGCGGACATCTGGGGCTGCACCGGTTCTATTTGAAGCGTAAGGGAAGTGCATTCGGCCAGCTTGCTGTATTCGCAGTTGCAATACTGACCTATATATTTTTTGCTGTCGCAGCAGAGCTTGAATCCGATGCCTTTCTCGCTGTATCTATGGTGCTCTTCTTTTTATCCGCACTAGCCTTGTTCATTTGGGTCATTGTCGATCTATTCCTGCTGCCGGGGATGATTCAGGAGTACAATAAAGTTGTAGAACGCAATATATTAGACCAGATCGAGCATCACCGCAGAATGGAGCAGCTCTCAGGCAGAGGCGCTGTCAACCTGAACAAGCCGACTAGCTCTGAATAGAACAAAAAGACCTCCATTCGCATTCGCGTTGAGGTCTTTTTGTTATGCTGTATTTATTTGTATTAAGGCGCCATTTCCAGAAACTTGGAGGTCGGGTTTTTGTCTATCGCCGTCCGCATGGCGTATTCATTCTCGAACAAGGCGACATAATTGCCCTTCTTGTCCTTCACCAGCGTAGAGTTAATCCGGTACTTGGATGGGTCGATATGATCATCCACAATCCAACGTGCGAACTGGAAGGTCATCCGATGCAGCTGAATTTCCACACCATATTCAGCGCGCATCCGGTACTGCATGACTTCGAATTGCAGCTGGCCGACTACACCAAGTATCATCTCATCAAAGCCGCCTGTCGTGTGGAACACCTGGATCGTTCCTTCCTCCGTCAGCTGGTCGATGCCCTTCTGATATTGCTTATGCTTCAAGGCATTCTTGACTGTCACCTTGGCGAACAGCTCCGGCGAGAAGGTCGGGAGCTCGTCAAATACAATGTCGCTGCCCTGCGATAGCGAATCGCCAATCCGGAAGATTCCCGGATCGAACAAACCGATAATATCTCCAGGGAAGGCAGATTCTACAATATCCCGATCCTGAGCAAGAAACTGCTGGGGCTGCGAGAGCTTGATCTCCTTGCCTGCCCGCACATGCCGCACACTCATGCCTCTGTCGAAGCGGCCAGAGCAGATACGAAGGAATGCAATCCGGTCACGGTGAGCCGGATTCATATTCGCTTGTATTTTGAACACATAGCCTGAGAATTTCTCGTCCGTCGGCTCTATCATTCCCGTCGTACTAATGCGGGAAGTCGGTGTAGGAGCCAGCTGAAGGAAGTTCTCCAGGAAGGTCTGTACACCGAAATTGTTGACCGCACTTCCGAAGAAGACCGGAGTCAGCTCGCCGGCACGGACTTTCTCGAAGTCGAATGGATCGCCTGCAACATCGAGCAGCTCCAAATCTTGAATAAGCTGATCGTGCAAGTAATCGCCCGCCATCTCGCGAATGACCGGATCATTATAATCCGACACCGGACGTACGGCAATGGTGGAATGATCGTCTCCCTTGAAGAGCTCGACCTGATTCTTCATCCGGTCATAGACACCGCACAGCTCCCGCCCCATGCCGATTGGCCAATTCATTGGAACAGAACGGATACCGAGCACCCGCTCAATCTCCTCCATCAGATCAAAGGGACTCTGGCCTTCACGATCCAGCTTGTTAATGAACGTAAAGATCGGAATACCGCGCTTGCGGCATACCTGGAACAGCTTTACTGTCTGAGCCTCCACGCCCTTCGCTACGTCGATAAGCATAACGGCGCTATCTGCGGCAGTTAAAGTACGGAATGTATCCTCACTGAAATCCTGGTGACCAGGGGTATCCAGTATATTGACGCGGTGACCTAAGTAGTCAAATTGCATAACCGAGGATGTAACCGAGATACCACGCTGCTTCTCGATTTCCATCCAGTCGCTTGTGGCATGACGGCTTGCTTTCCTTGCCTTGACTGAACCGGCAAGCCGTATGGCCCCTCCGAACAGCAGCAGCTTCTCGGTTAAGGTCGTTTTACCGGCATCCGGGTGCGAGATGATGGCGAACGTGCGCCGTTTCTCGACTTCTTTTTTTATTTCATCGCTTAATGATTGGCTCATGATTGTATCCCTTCGTTATTTACATGCCGCCGATCAGGAGTGCGCGGGCAGGAGCAGCATCAAGGCCTGTCAGCTTCAGCGGTGCAATGACCATGAAGTAGGTTCCGGCTGCCACGTCCTTGAGACGCAAACCTTCGACGATAATAATGTTGTTGCGGAACAGAGTGCGGTGAGTCGGATACTCCGGCTGTGCCCGTTCAATTCCAAGCGCATCGGTTCCTACGCCGCGAATGCCAAGCTCGGTCAAGTAGCGCGCGCCATCTTCTCTGAGGAATACGAATTCAAAATCGAATTCTTCACTGAACGAGCTGCGTGTCTTGAACAATACCCAATCGTTGCGCTGCAGGCCAAGCGGCTCCAGATCCTCGCGGGTTATGTACTCTTTGCAGTGGGTCAGATCCACAACACGCGCATGGCCGACAAGCTGCTCCAGCCCGATTGTCTCGATCGTATCGCCGTCCTTCAGCATATGCAGCGGAGCGTCTACATGCGTGCCGCCATGGACATCAATATCAATCCGCGATTCATAGACGGCTTGCCCATTGTCGTGATTGGACATATTGCGAAAGACAGGCTTCTTCTCTTCTTTATTCTTATAGACCTGCATACCGGACTCAATCGTTGTAGAAATATCATAAATCTTGAACATGAAATTATACCTCCTGAAAAGTTATACGAAGCACGCTTCCGGGCCTGACCAAAATATAGCCGTTTCTACTGCAAAAGTACAGATAGCTCGCCAAAATGCATCCATGGAATATGGATTTGGCGATACTAACTGTACTAGTGCTGTAAGTAAGAGTTGCTGCTATTCAACTTTTTTCGCGCTATTTGGGACTTCCCGAAATCCAGATTACATTATCTTCGTCCTGGCCGTTGACCGGCCACCAGTGGAAGCCGTCGCTCGCCAACAGCTCATCAGTCTTCTCTGGTCCCCAAGATCCCGCCGGGTAGAACTGCAGGCTCTCGCTGCCCTCACGCCATGTCTCGGCAATTCGATCCACGAACGACCATGCCTGCGCTACTTCATCCCAGCGCGTAAAGTAGGTCGATTCGCCGCGTGCGGCATCATAGATAAGACGCTCATACGCTTCAGGTGTATTCAATCCGATCATGCAGCTTTGGCAGAATTCCATCGAGACAGGCTGGACAACATTGTTCTCCCCTGGCTTCTTCGCATTGATCTTGATATAGATGCCTTCCATCGGATTAACCCGAATGACCAGCAGGTTAGGCGACAGGTCGTGACGGCGGGCAAACAGCACATTATCCGGCACATTTTTGAACTCGATGACAACCTCTGTTGTTTTCACTGGAAGCCGCTTGCCTGTCCGAATGTAGAACGGCACGCCTGCCCAACGGAAATTGTCGACAAACACACGCGCTGCAAAATAAGTCTCCGTTGACGATTCGGAATTAACGGATTCTTCCTGTCTATAGCCGGTCAAGGACTTACTCTTCAACGCGCCTTCCGTATATTGCCCACGAATGACATTGCGGTTGATTTCCTCGCTGGTCGTGTAAGGACGCAGAGAGCGCAGCGCTTTTACCTTCTCATCGCGAATATCCTCCGGATGAAGACGGCTTGGCGGCTCCATCGCGATCATCGCCAGCATTTGCAGCATATGGTTCTGAACCATGTCGCGAAGTGCGCCGGACTTGTCATAATAACCGCCGCGTTCCTCAACGCCAACCGTTTCGGATAGTGTAATCTGTACATTCGCGATATGCTTGTTATTCCACAATGGCTCAAAGAACGCATTCGCAAAGCGGATAACTTCAATATTCTGAACCATTTCCTTGCCCAGGTAATGGTCGATACGGAATATCTCTTCTTCCTTGAATACTTGGCTAAGCTGTTCATTCAGCTTCTGAGCCGATTGAAGGTCGTAGCCGAACGGCTTCTCGATAACGAGACGATGCCAGCCTTTGGACCCCAGCAAGCCGCCGTCACGCAGATTGAACGATACTGGACCGAACAGATCAGGCGCCAGTGCCAGATAGAACAACCGATTGCCTGGAATGTTGAACTTGGCATCCAGCTTTTCCGTCAGATTGTTAAGCTCACGGAAGCCGTCTACATTATTAATGTCCAGCGACATATATTCGAAGTGCTCCGCAAATTTGTCCCACAACTGCTTGTCATCCGCTTTATTGCGGCTGAATTCTACGATTGATTCATACAGATCTTCACGGAATTGCTCATTGGTCCGTGGTCTTCTTGCCAGCCCGATAACGGCGAAATCTTCAGCAAGCTTGCCTTCTTTATATAAGCTGAACAGCGCAGGAAAAAGCTTCCGTCGCGCTAGGTCGCCTGTGGCGCCAAATAGATAGTACACAGCACCCGCTGCAGCGATAGAGTCATGTTTGCTCACGTCAGTATTTCCCTCATTCTCTCTTATGTATTTTTATATTTTAATTCGTATGGTCATGTTATGTAGTTTAGCATATTGAGCCAACAGATGCTATTGAGCTTCTTATAAAAAAAACTAATCAAACCGTCAATAATATCTAATCCCCCATACTATAATCCCCTGTAATAAGCGGAACACCTACGATCAGTTCCCTCTTGTCATCTGCTGCTGACGAGCGTTCGGCAATTTGCAGGTTTACTATATGCTCGCCGCTATTGACCCCCGAAAACAGCTCATCGCTATAGTAGGCAATGCTTGTCGTCTGCCCATCCTCATATTCTTCACGCCTTTCCGCCCCGGCCAAGCCGGCAAGCCGTTCCAGAGCCCCCGCTCTAACCGGCTGTCCCCGCAACGAAAAACTTCCTTTAAATTCCAGATCATTCAAAGAAACTGCCGCTTCAACCTCGCTCACTCTCCCGATCAACTGCTCAATCACGGTACCTTTTCTAACATCAAGCAACAAAACAACGTCGGCCACAGCATCTTTTATGGAAGATTTGTTTACATCATTTGCTTGAAGATTCGCCCAAATTGAGAAAACATACCCATCTGGGGCCTCACCGCTTCTTTTTCCTCTGTAAAGATGCTCCTGGCCTTCCTGCTCCAAAGGAATGTCCAATTCAGCAGCAACCTTCTTAACCTCCGAATAGGTCCAACGCCCATCCCATCGAAAGGACCACCTTCCCGCTTGCGCGCCGCCAACAAGCTCTCCATCGCTCCAAGTCCATATTTGCTGCAAATCATGGAGCAGCTCATCTGCTGGCGTCTTTGCCGGAGCCGAGCTCCATTGCCAGATCGTCCAGCTCACGGCAACCACAATGACGAGCAGCGCGGCAGCCATGCTTTTTTTCTCAGAACGTCCCGTCCCAGACCTTCCCGGTTTGACAGCAGTCATCCATTGCCTCCTTCATCGTAATAAGTTAATTTAGAGGTTAAATGGGTACATATCTATACGCATACGCCTCTAGGTGAATACGCTGTACTTAGGAAGTTCAGTGGAGGTGTTGATCAACGTAATGGAACAGATATACCCGCTTCATGAGGAGAATATCAATCAATTTTGCGGAATGCCCGTTTGTATTGTTACCACCGATGGTCAAAGGCATGTCGGCATCCTGAGCAGCTGCAACGGCGGACGTGTCTCGCTCAATGCAGGGGCAGAACAGTCACATGGTCATCATTATGGCAGTCAAGGCGCTCTCACCCATTTACAGGCCAAAGCCAAAAACAAGAAACAGCGCGGAAAAACCAAGAAAGCTGTACCGAACCCTGTCCCTGACAACAATACCGTCCAGACACAAGCATGGGGATACCCATATGGTTATGGCTTCTCTCCCTTCGGGGCTGCCTTTGCTATTGATCTGGCGCTCATCGCTTTCCTGTTCCTGCTGATTTAAGCAGCATTGCCTTTGTTTGCGCAGCATCATAATCATTTAAGCAGCCCGAACTATTGCGTAGATGCATCTCGCGAAGTGAGGGCTTTAACCTAGTCTCACCGTGTCCAAGCCCAGCTTGGCCACTATCAACCGCATACAGGATCCAAACGTGCCAGTAGGCTGCTGGCTACCACACACGCTTACTACAGCACATTTGCTACAACACACTTGCTACAACACATCCGACTGGTAGAGAGAGGGAAGCCTGCGTAAGTGCAGGAATTTCGGCTAAAAGAAGCCGTTGAAGGCAGAAAGCCTGCGGTTGTGCAGGAATATAAGCTAAAATTAGTCCACGTAAAGGAAATCCAGCAAAATTCCTGCACTTTAGCAGGCATTCGAATTTCAACACGCCGGAACGAGAAAAAGCATGCATTTTCGCAGCAATGTTGAATGTTTGCGGCTTGTTCTCTCTCAGCGGGTGTAGCTTCTAAAATAAAACAAACCCGCTCTTATGCATTGGCATGGGCGGGTTTGCTCTTGATGTCATATATTGGGATCAGTCTAGTAAAATAACGTTAACTACAGAGCCGCTTGCTGCACCGGATGGTCCGGCTGGCAAGCGGATCAAACCTTCCGCATCCGGGATGGAGGCCATCATGCTGGATTTGTTAAAGGCAAGCGGGTCGGCATACAGCTCCCCTTCGCGGGAAAACAGGCGAGTCCGTACAAAACGTTCATGAGGACTCCCCTTCTCAAAGTTGGAGGCAAGCTTGGCCGTCATCATTCTCGGCGCGCAAGCTTCCGCGGATACGCCCTGCAAACGCAATAGTGCAGGGCGAACGAACAGCTCAAAGCCGACGAAGCAGGCTCCCGGATTTCCTGACAAAGCGAAGAGCAGCTTGCCGTTAATAACAGCCGCTGAAGTCGGACTGCCTGGCCGCATGGCCACTTTATCAAATAACAAATACGGCAATGGATCGGGCTGCTGCGTATTATCTGCGGAGTACGGTGCATGTTCCATAGAATTGGGCTGCTGCGTATTATCTGCAGATTCGGAATACGGTGCATGTTCCATGGAATTGGACTGCTGCGTATTATCTGCAGATTCGGAATACGGTGCATGTTCCATGGAATTGGAATGCTGTGTATTATCTGCATAATCTAGCTGCGATGAATACCCCATAGAATCGGGCTGCCGCAACTTATCAGCAGATTCATTCTGACGAATCCCGCGTATAATAGCGGCCATCACATCAAAATCACCTACCGATACACCGCCTGTCGTGATGATAATATCTGCTTGCTGGAGCGCTGAAGCAAGAGCAGCTTCAACCGCTGCCGGATCATCCGCAAGCCTGCCGAGCAGCAGTGGTTCACCGCCGCTCTGCTCCACCATAGCGGCAATCATACTGCTGTTGCTGTCACGAATACAGCCCGCCTCAAGCGGCGCTCCCACGGGCAGCAGCTCATTGCCCGTCGCCATAATCGCGACGCGCGGGCGTGCAAACACAGGCACATCGGCATAGCCGAATGTGCCAAGCAGAGCTACGTGGCCCGGCCGAATGCGCGTGCCGGGCTCCGCCAATACGCTGCCGCGGCGAAACTCCTCGCCGGCCTGCGCAATGTTCTGGCCGGGCGCGGCGGCGCTTTTCACCCGCACCGCCGGCTCGTCGCCGGCCCCAAGGGCGTCCGCGGTCTGCTCCAGCATCACGACCGCGTCCGCCCCCTCAGGCACCGCCCCGCCTGTCATGATGCGGACGGCTGTGCCCTGCTCCAAGGGCGCGAGGGCGAGCCCGCCCGCCGCGACCGTCCCCACAACGCGCAGCAGCGCCGGGGATTCCGGCGCAGCCAGCGCTGTATCCGCGCTCCGGACGGCATATCCGTCCAGTCCCGAGCGCGGGAAGGGCGGCCAGTCGGTTGTCGCTGTCAGCGACTCCGCAAGCCATCGGCCTCCGGCCTCCCGCAGCGGCACCGTCACACGCCGCCCCGGAACGGCCGCTTCAAGCACGAGATTCAGTGCCTCACCCACTTTAATCGCACGCCGGTTGAATCTTGAAGCTCCTTGCAATTGCTGCACAATAGACCTCCTACTGGCTATTATCGTTATCGCAACGTATCATTTGCGCCTCAGAATGCTATCTTCCGTGAACACCTTCCCTCTCATTGTACCAAAAGTCATCCTCCCGCTCCACACCAGCACTTCGGCCTTCTGTTTCCTCCGTCATTTCACTTACTCCATCATTCTGATCATTCACTCACACTTACTCCATCATTCATGCCTCATTCCATTGATCATTCACTCACACTTACTCCATCATTCATACCTCATTCCATTGATCATTCACTCACACTTACTCCATCATTCATACGTCATTCCATTGATCATTCACTCACACTTGCTCCATCATTCAACCGGTGAACTTGTTCCTATTGTCACCCCTATCGTTTGTGCTACAATCAACGAGTAAGTCCGCAGTGGAGGGAGTGACTCGAACTTGTACAGCAGGAATCAGCAAGCCAGGCCAATTGTAGTCCAGATCGTTGGCTACAAGAACAGCGGTAAAACAACACTCGTCACAGAGCTGATACGCCGCTTCAAGCGGGATGGTTATACCATCGGTACGGCCAAACATGACGCGCACGACTTTGCAATAGACACACCCGGCACAGATACGTGGAAGCATCAGCAATCCGGCGCTGATATTACAGCCATTAGCTCGTCAACCCGAAGTGCAGTGCTGATGAGCAGACCAGAGACGCTGGACAGCTTGCTGATGCATATGAAGGATGTCGATCTTGTCCTGGTTGAGGGATTCAAGCAGGAGCCTTATCCTAAGCTTGTCCTGATCCGCACAATAGAGGATATCTCGCTTTTGCAAGATCTTGCCCGAGTTGTTGCCGCTGTCGTCTGGTCCCCACAGATTGCTCAAGCTATACATAGCCACCCAGCTTCCAGCAGCTTCAAGACGCTCGATCTCCACAATCCCGACAGCATCTATCAGTTTCTGCTTGCTAATATAGAAACTAGCCTTCAGCCCTAACATCACTTGCAGCATTAATTCCACCTGGTTCATCGCTGCAAAAACACCTCTATACATACACGAAAGCCGTCTTCGCATCATTGCGAAGACGGCTTTAACTTTAAGCTCATGCCCGTTTATTCAGCCAGCCCATGCTTATGCGCATATATAGCAGCCTGCGTCCGATCATCAACACCCAGCTTGGCAAAAATATTCGTCACATGGAATTTCACTGTCTTAATGCCGATGAACAGCTCATCTGCAATCTCCTGATTGGACATCCCCCGTGACACTCCAAGCAAAACATCCATCTCCCGCTCCGTCAGCTGCTCATGCGGGGGCGCAGCCACCTCGGCCTTCGGCTGTCTGAAACGGTTCATCATCTTGGCTGCGACTTGCGACTCCAGTACAGATTGACCGCGTGATGCTGCCCGAATGGCATCGGCAATCTCGTTTGCGCGTGAAGTCTTCAGCAAGTAGCTGAAAGCTCCTGCTTCAATAACAGGATACATCTTGCTATCGTCCAAATAACTGGTCAGCACAATTACTTTACAATCGGGATACAGCTCAAGCAGTTTGCCGGTCGTCTCAACACCGTCCATGCCCTCCATAACCAAATCCATCAGAACGACATCCGGCCTGTAGGCCTGAGCCAGACGAATGCCCTCCATGCCATTGCTTGCTTCACCGACAACTTCAATGCCGTCCTCCGTGTTCAATACAGCGGCCAATCCGATCCGTACCATCTCATGATCATCTACAAGCAGAACCTTAATAGGCTGATCGACTGATTCCATGCGTTGTATCGCCTCCATCCTGTCCGATATCCCTCCCCTCGTGACTGCCCAGTGGAACCCATATATCAATAATTACACCTTGACCCACTGAAGTAGTAAGCTGCAAAGAGCCGCCCAGAACGTTCACTCGTTCCTCCATAGTCAGCAGGCCGTAAGATGTCTGCTTCTTCGCTTCCAGATCGAAGCCAACACCGTTATCCTGGAACAGCAGACGCGCATGTTGGCCCACCCGCTTCAAATGAATGTCCATCTGCCCGGCCTTGGAATGCCGGAGTGTGTTGGACAGCGCCTCTTGAGCAATACGGAACAAATGATCCTCCGCCTCTGGATCCAGCTTAATATGAGCATCAACATCCAGCATAATGCTCATTGGAACCTTCTGTTTAAGCTCTTCAACCAAGCTTTGCAGCGCCTGTCCCAAATTCTTCCCGTCCAGATGGACAGGGCGCAGATGCAGCAGCAGAGCGCGCATTTCCGATTGGGCTACAGACGCCATTTCCTCAATCAACTGCACCTGCCGCTTCGCTCGTTCCCAATCCTTCTCAAGCGTACGGCTAACGGCCGTGGCCGTCATTGAGATTGCGAACAACTGCTGGCTGACCGCATCGTGGAGCTCTCTTGCAAGCCTTTGACGCTCTTCAATGACGGCGGAGAATCTCACCTTCTCCGTCCATACATCGTTCTCTTCACCGTCAGCCGAGGCCTGCCGCCCGCTCTCACCGGATGGAAGCGTGACACGCTGCTTATTCCGCCGCTGCTGCTCAGTCAGACGCTTGATGGCTGCTTTCAGCTTCATTCCCTGCAAATAACTGTATGCAGTAGCCGCTGCAAGCGAAACCGCTATTACCGTCAAGCCAATTGCCGCTGCTTTGCTCTGCAGCGCGAACAGCTTCACATAGCCAGTTCCCTGCAGTACAAGCACCAGCAGACCAAGTATGACGAGCAGCCACAGAACCGTCTCTGCCGCATTTCGCCGCTTTACCCCAGCGTTTGGGGCTGCTGGACCTCCTTGTCCGCTCGGATAGCTCTGCAGCGGTGCACGCGAGGAGGCTTCTTTTTGCGGATCCGGCCGATTCCCAGCAGATTGATCCGTAGGCAAGCCGTCAGCCATCGTTGTACGCCCCTCTCTATGTAGCCATAAGTAAATTTCATGGAGAAAAAGCCTGAGGCGGTCGCTTTTGCAAGCACTACCGCCTTTGGCTTATCCGACTCCATACCCTTTGTCTATATTGATCTCTAGATTAGCATTGTTAACCGATTACTCAGCTGATTTGGCAAGCGGTGCGCTTACCGGTGGATTCAGCTTGTTCTTCAATGCTTGCAGCTGCTCCTCGACCTTCAATTGTTTCGAAGGATCAACCAAGTTAGCTGAGATTGCGCCATTGCCGTTGTAGGAGGAGAAAGGAACGCGCATGACTTCGGCTTCCGCTTCCATCTGCATAATTTTCTCTTCCATACGATTGAAGCCGCGCGATGCATTGCCGCTTTCAATGGAATGAACCGTCGTAACTTGAGCCATTTGCTTTTTCGCTTTGGCCATTTGGGCGCGTGCTGCCAGTTCATTGCGCTTGTTGCGCAATTGGTAGAACTCATCCTTCATACCGTGAAGCTGCTGCATCAGCTCTTCAACCTGGACAGCTGCTCCGGCATGCATATCCGTGTATTCCGCCGTTTTTTGGTCGAAGAAAATTTTCTCTTCCAGCAGCTTGCGTGCAAGATCCTCTTGACCTGCGCGGATTGCTGTTTCTGCCTTTGCTTCGCGATCTGCACCACTGCGAACGGCTTCTTCAAGACGCTGCTTCATACGGCGCTCGCTTGCCATTTGCTTGGCTACCGTTAATTCCGCTTGATGGATTTCAGCCTCCATATCGCGCAGATATTGGTTCAACATGACTACCGGATCTTCCATTTTATCTAGCATCTCATGCAAAGATGCCTTCGTCATATCTTTCAGTCGTTTAAAAATACTCATTTTAAAACTCTCCCTTCTCATGTTTGGCTAATTTTGTGCGGAGCTCTTCTATTTCTTTACGCAATGCTTTCTTCTCCAGATCTTCCATCATCGTATCCAGATTAGAGGCAGGTTGATTCTGCTGCCAGTTGTTCGGAGCTAATGGCTGATGAGGACTAGGCGGGGTTGGATATGAACCCCCGAAGCCTTGTCTTGGATTAGGAGGTGTTCCGTAGCCTCCATTATTGTTCCAGCCCCCGTTGAAGCTGCCAGGTCCGTATCCGTAAGGTCCATAGCCGTTATCAAGAGTAGGCTCCTTAGGTACGACAAGTGCAGCAAGAATATAGACCAGAATCATGGCACCACTTGTGAACACCGTCAGGACGATCAGAAGAATCCGCAGTAAAGTCGCATCAACATTCAGCATTTCTGCGACTCCGCCGCATAATCCTGTTAGCTTTTTATCACGACGCGACCGGTACAGTTTCTTCATGACGATTTCCATCCTTCCTGCTGCAATTTACGCTTCAGCTGCTCCAATTCGTTCTCAATGACGGATTGGATCGCTGTGCCTGCATCGATAAGAAACTCTTGTCCTTGCTTGCGCAAGTCGCGCAAGCTCCGTGCTTCCAGCTCCATATCGCTAATGCGATCCTCCAGCCTGCGGAAAATCCCTTCCGGCTGCTGTCCCAGCTGCGAGCCGTTAACACCATTTCCTGCATAACGGGAATTCATTCTTTGCTGCAGACGAAGCGATTCCATACGTGCCGCATAATATTCCCGTTTATCGTACACTGCTTGATATTCGCTCCGCAGCTCACGAAGCTGTTGCTCCAGATCTTGAATATTGCTTTGAGTTTGTTCATACAGTTCACGATAATTATGAGCACGCTCTTCGCTGGAGGCCTTATCATGAAGCGCGATTCTCGCCACATGCTCCTCACCGGCTTTAAGCGCCGTCATAGCCTGCTGCTCCCGTTTATCCTTGAGCTGCTCCGCTTGAAGCCATTGTGCCTTCAGGTGGTTGCCGTGACCGGAATATTGTTGATACAACCGTTCTGCTTGTATGATTTCCTCTCGCGTTGACCAGAGGAACTGATCAATGAGTTTAACGGGATCTTCTGCCTTTTCCAACCGTTCGTTGAGTGTAGCGACTGTAATGTCACGCACTCGCCTTATAATACTCATTGGGAAACCTCCTTTTCCAAATGCTTAATGTCCAACTTCTATGTTTATAAGTATGATTAGGCGCGTCTTGCGCCTTTGAATACCGATACGCCCCAGACGATCAAACCAATTGCCAACAGCAGAGTGATGATTCCGCCCAATTTACCAAGCAGCATTAACGCTCCTACTACAATCAGGATGCTACCGATAATCTTCTTATCGTTCTTCAGACCAAGAACCCCAAGACCGATTAGAATGAATGGCATCAACATGCCGATGATCCAACCCAAGTTAATTCCGATGAAATTGAGTACCACCAAGCCACCCAAAATTACGAGCAAAGCACCTAGCGCTGATTTATTATTCATTGTGTATGTCACCGCCTTTCATATTTGATTTCCATGCTCCACATTACTTCGCTGCGCTTGAAGTATTCATCGCTTGCTTCTGTTATCATTGTAGGTCATTCCCCGGTTATTCAAAACGGACCCGCGGCGGTTTTTGTTCCTAGACCTCGGTCGGGGAAGCAACCCACCCGCAGACTGAACGTGGCAACATTTACAGGTAAACAGCCGTTAGCCGGGTGTGGTACAGTATTCCTGTACAGGAGGTGTATGCGTATTCAATACTTGCGCAGCAGCAGAAAAGCTATCGGGATAACCGTTATCGTGTCAGCAATAATGTTCTCGCTCCTACCGCAGCCTGCATCAGCACAAAATGTAGCGGCATTATCCTCATCCAACGTGAATGAAATCATTGCGATCGGTACAGGCTATATGGGAACACCTTACGAATTCGGTTCAAACCGGAATACGACCAGAACATTTGACTGCTCAGATTTCATTCATTACATCTTCAAGAAGGGTGTCGGAATCACCCTGCCTTCAACATCAGCAACACAAGCAAGATACATTAAAGAGCATTCAGAGGAAAGAAGCTCCTGGCGCAACCTGAAGCGCGGTGATCTGATGTTCTTCATGGATTATCATGGTCTTGATAAAGCTGATTATACTAAATATCCGAAATCACGCCAATCGGTTACGCACGTCGCCATCTACCTTGGCAACGGACGCATGCTTCATACCTTCTCCAAGGAAAGCGGCGGCGTACGAATAGACACAATCGCAAATAAGCACTGGGAATACCGTTTCCTTTTCGGAGGCACTGTACAACTATAAATGTACTCCCCATTCAGTAGACACAACCTGCTGCTGTAAGGGGAGTTTTTTCATGTCAAAATAACAGTATCCGCACCGGAGTTGTGAAGCCGCAAGTGCGCGTACTTTGTAATTCTACATATATGACAGTATTTGTCGTAATTAGATTCTATAATAACGATGAAGGAAACGGAGAGAGGAGTATGGCAGAAATGAAACAATTATCAGGAAAAGTTGCTTTGATCGCTGGAGGAACACGCGGCGCAGGACGAGGCATTGCAATTGAACTGGGCGCTGCCGGAGCAACCGTCTATGTGACCGGACGCACAACACGCGCGGGACGCTCCGAGTACAACCGGCCTGAAACCATTGAGGAAACCGCCGAACTGATCAATCAGGCAGGCGGTACCGGAATCGCAGTGCAGGTCGATCATCTAGATCCGCTTCAGGTTCAGGACTTGATCGCGCGTATCGAGCGCGAGCAAGGACGGCTTGATATTTTGGTCAACGATATTTGGGGCGGCGAATATATGGTGGAATGGAACATACCTGTATGGAAGCATTCATTGGAAGGCGGCATGCGCATGCTGCAGCTGGCTATTGATACTCATATTATTACAAGCCATTATGCGCTCCCCCTGCTGATCCGAGAGCTGAACGGACTGGTTGTGGAGATTACGGATGGAACGGCCGCCTATAATGATGCCAATTATCGTTTGTCGCTGTTCTACGATCTGGCCAAAACATCCGTTATCCGAATGGCAAAATCATTGGCGCATGAACTGGCTCCTTATCAGTGTACGGCGCTGGCGGTTACGCCGGGCTGGCTTCGTTCCGAAATTATGCTGGAGATGTTCGGCGTGACCGAAGAGAATTGGCGGGATGCTCTGACAAGAGAACCGCATTTCGTCATCTCGGAGACACCGCGTTTTATCGGCCGCGGCATTGCCGCTCTGGCGGAGGATCCGCAAGCCGCACGCTGGAACGGACAATCCACTTCAAGCGGCGAGCTTGCGAAAGTATATGGGGTTACTGATCTCGACGGATCAAGTCCCGATGCCTGGCGTTACATCGTCGAGGTGCAGGATGCAGGCAAGCCAGCGGATGCTTCCGGATACCGGTAAGCTGCCGAAAGCGGCAGTCCCTCCCCATAAGAGGAAGAACTGCCGCTTTCAATTACATATCAGTATTTATTATAGACCCTGTACAAGAATACAGCGACTTCGGCCCGTGTTGTCCGGGAAAGAGGATGCAGCTTATCTTTATCTCCTACTATAAGCCCTTCCTTAACCAAGGTTGAGAGGCTGTCCGCCGCATAGCCTGCAATCTCGGATTTGTCGTTGAATGGGGCAAGAATGGAAGCATCGTTAGCCGTCTGCAAGTTTTTGAAGCTCTCCAAGGCGCGTACAGCCAGCACCATCATATCCTGTCTGGAGATCGGATCCCGAGGCTTGAACAGGTTGTCCCCGCTGCCCAAAGCAATATTCAGCTTCTTCGCAATTCCTGCAGCTTCATAATAATAATCGTCCGGCCTTACATCTTTAAAGTTGTCATCCGGTTTCGCTGTCAGCCCCAAGGTCTTCACCAGAAGAAGCAGAAAGTCTGCACGGGTAATGTTTTTCTCCGGCGCGTACAGTCCTTTCCCTATGCCGTCTATAATGCCTTTGGAGGCCATCGCTTCAATGGCTTGCCGCGCCCATTCCGTATTGGCGAGATCCTGGAATGTTTTAAGAACAAATACTACAGCATAATCACTGAAGTGGGTAGTAGCAAATGTCACTGTGCCGTTAGCCGGATCATAACGTCCGCTAGGAATGGCAATCGGATTGCCGCTGCCGTCAATGTACCATATTGCTAGGTGATCCGGTTTTTTGAGTTCTTCTGCTGTCGGTGTATATGGAATGGATACAGTCACAGGTACATCAGGATTGCTCCATTCCATCTTTTCGCCGCCCAGCGTCATATGAAGTTGTACGACCGGCCGGTTTCCGAGCGCAGCCTTGACGTGATCAGACATGCCGGATTTGTCGCCCTGGCTGATGGTGATGCCGATCTCCTTATCCGCCGCTGCAGGAATTCCGGTCAGCATATTGCCCCGAATAGTGATGCTGCCCAAGGCGGTAGTAAATGTCAGCGTACCGACTTCCTGAATGTTGGACAGGGCTGCCGGCGGAATTTGCAGCGTATAAGCATTTACTCCGGAAATATCAGGCATGGCCAGCACGACAGTTCCTTTTTTGCCAAAGATCTTATCCGACAAAGCGCCCAATTCTACGATTGCATGGCTGTTCTCCACGCTGAGCGTCAAGTCGCTGCTCGTTATCCCTTCGCCCGTTATCGAGGCAACAGGTTTAGTCGGCGGGGTGCCAGGAAGGATAACCGGGACATAGACACTCTCAGAGCCAGTTGGAATTACAGCATTAGAAGCTGCCGATTCCAATCCAGCTCCAACGGCATTGACCGCTTTTACTGTAAAGGTGTATGAAGTGCCCGCCGTCAAGCCGTTAATCACCATAGGACTGCCTGAGCCCCTGGCTGTTATCCCTCCAGGCGTCGAGGTCACAATGTACTCAACAATCGGACTGCCTCCGTTATCTGGCGCGTTAAAGCTGACCGTAGCTTTTCCCTCTCCACCAACAGCAGTGACACTTCCGGGAATGCCCGGTACAGTCGCACTCGCTAAAGGTGCTGCACTGACCTCTTGGGACAAAGCGCTGGTTCCGGCAGGCGTTGTCGCCGATACGGCAAAATAATAGGTCTTCCCGTTGGTGAGTCCGTTTGCCTCATAACTGTATACATTCCCGGTCACAGTATGCACGGGAGTCTCATAGATCCCTGAAGTCGTACTGGCGTAGACATTGTAAGCCACTGTTTCGGGAACTGCACTCCAGGTCAAGGTTACTTTGCCGTCACCAGGCACAGCCGACTGTACAACAGGCGAAGGAACAAGACTTGGCGTTGCACTAATCTCTTGCGATAAGTCGCTGGTTCCGCGGGACGTTACCGCCGATACGGCAAAATAATATTTTGTGCCATTGGCGAGCCCGTTTATTTCGTAGCTGTTAACATCTCCGGATACCGTCTGCACAGGAGCTCCATAAGATCCGGGAACCGTACTTGCATAGACATTGTAGCCCACCGCTTCGGGTACTGCGTCCCAGTTCAGGGTCACTTTGCCGTTGCCGGAGACAGCCGATTGAACAACCGGCGGATACACGATAGTCGAGCTGTCCTCCACATAAGCACCAAAGAACTCCAACTCCGAAAGATTTCCAAACCATGAGCTTTTGTTGATGATTTTGATATAGCGGTAATAGGTGTGGTCTGTAACTGTAAGCCCCTGCCAATCGAACATGTTTTTGGTCGGGGAGGAGAGCGTCTTGAAGTTCACGCCATCGTTGGACCCTGCCACATAAGCGCCGATCATCCGGCTGGCCAGTGTGGTCGTCATGCGTGGAACAACCTCAACACTGCTCAATTTCACAGCACCAATGCCAAAGTCAAACAAATAATATACGCCATTGCCATCGCTCGACTCATTTTTGATATCGGCAAACGTATTCGTATTATTGTCAAACAAATACTGTCCAAAGGTGGCCCCCGTATTCTCAGGCCTGTTCGAGGTTAGGGTCGCCTTGTTTAAAATATCATCAATGCGCCTTGAACTGTCCGATACCAATACTGTTGAACCGTCAGTAGTATCATCTACCAATGATCCGTCCCTTTCGAGATAATTACTCTTGGCATCGATATATTTGTAGTTGATGGCAATGGATGCCTTTCTGCTTGCATTCTTTCCTGCGGCTTCAGCACTAAGTGTAACTGCAGCCGTGTAGTGCAGATCGTCAACCTTCGTTACCGCTGCTTCCATTCCGGCAATGCTCGCGCTCAGTTGCGTAAGCGGCTGCTTGGCTGTAATGCTCAGTGTAAGCGTATTGCCCGCAATGGCTTTTTTAACCGGCACCTGCGCGTTGCTGCTTGAACTTAGATGCTGGGTCAACGCCGGGGCATTGGTGCTGATTGATACGCTGGCGATTCTCGTTGGAGTTTCAGTACGGACACCATAGATTCTAAACTCGCCCACACTCAGAATCGTGTTTATTCTCGCATAATAATCGGCAGACTCCAAAGTGGAAACTTTAAAATACCGATAAGCCTTGCCAAGCTGCTGTTCTCTCACTTCTAAAGTCTGCATCAGATTGCTATATGCGGCTTCACCTGTTAACTGAACCCATGTTTCTCCGTCATTAGAGCCAAAAACGATCGCGCCCGAAGTTCGGTCCGGCCAAATATTGCGCGGCTGCATGTCAAATCGGGAAGGCGTTACCTTGAAGTTGGGCCCGAAATCAATTGTAAAACATTTGGCCGACAAATCGCCGCTAAAGGAAACGGAATTATTATCTACCAAGTAGGCTTCAAATCCGGTTTGCAAGGACGATTTAATCGAGCTTCGGGTAAAGTCCAGACTTCCATCGCTTAGCTTCGGATTCAGCAGCTTCAATGCGGCTACAGCTCGCGTCAGTTCATCCAGCGCGGAATAGAACTCATTGTCCGATGCCGTATTGACTATGCTTATAACCTCATTATATATGTCTTCATATTGCTCCAGTGACATCGATTCATACTCGGTATCCTTGTCATAAGCAGACACTACATTCGCAATAGCTGCCTGACGGTCCGCAGCTACATGGATCGCCACGCGGATCGTTGAAACCGCCTGACCATCGGAAGCAACAACCAGGCACTGATAGGAGCCTGCTTGCTCACTAGTTGGCGTCCAGGCCAATACTCCGGTAGCAGGATCAAGCGTCGCGCCAGGCAATGCATCCCCTTGCAGCGTGTAGGATACAACATGCGAGCTGTTACTGTCGGTAGCAGAGAAATCGTAATTAAGCGTACTGTTGGCAAACAAGGATAGATTCATGCTTTTGCCCGTGATGTTCTTGAACACAGGCGGTGTCAGGGAATTGTCGGCTTTGATGTCCATATAATCGATATCAACCTTCGTGCCATTCCCAACTACATTAAAGTAAGCCATAAACGTCAGCGACGAGAATTGACCGTACGAAACCGAGCTTTGACCCATATTAAAGGAAACAAATTTCCATTCATTCCTAGTGTCTGGCAATTCAAGCGTTTGGAATGGAACAGAATCCTTTTCTCTCTTCAGTTCAAGCTTGGCCCGGCCGTTGGTACGGATTTTGAAAGCCACATTCGCAGTATTGTTGCGGTTAATAAACATCAGCTGATACGCTGCAAACAAGGTCTGGTTGTTGCTCGCTGTCGTGCTGATGTAGCTTACATCGCCTTCAGTCTTCGTGCTAATATTGGCTGAGCTGTCCACAATCTGGTTCGAACCGTCAATGATGCTGTAAGCATCCTCCAGTTGTGTAAGGTACCTGCTCTCAGGCAAGATGTTTGGCTTTACCGCTCTGGATATGGAGTCAGCCGGTTCATCGGCCACTTCTTTCGGAATGAAGAACCACCAATCATATGCCCATTGCTCCAACTTGTATACATCCGTATTGGCACCATCACCTGCAAAATAACTGATCGGCGCCGGGCGGCTCTTGAATGCTTTTACGAAATAAGGAGCTTTCGCTTCCAATTCCGCTTCTGAATAGCCCAGTTTGTAGCGGTATACATAATACAGATCCCAGCCTCCCAATATTTGCATCCGGCCTTTATATTCATCCGAAACAATGGGATAAATTCTTTCTTTTGCGAGTTCCGTTGCTGCTCCGGTTTTAACCGGCGTCCACTCCACGTCGTATCCTTGCGAGAACTTCATGAAATAGTCGGAACCCGCCAAAATTCTGTCATTCAAAAAGCTGTAAATGGAAACTCCTGTTTCGCTGAAAGTTCCTTTCACAGGATCTACTTTGGTTCCTTGAGCATCCAACATTCTGGCAAGCACAGCCAGGTTCGTCACATCTCCATCGCCGTGGGCAAGGTCTCTGCCCATTTCGACATGCTGGACGCGAGGGGTTACGGGTTCACCGGTTTCATCATTGTGCGTCATTTCCCGGAACAGCCAATAGATTGAACCCGTGTATAATTTATCTGGAGCAGAATCGTTTACAGTTAACCATTCAACCACCTTATCGTAATTTCCCTTATCATTCTTAAAAATATTGGCGGCAATAGAACCATACAACGGGTAATTATGCTGATTCATGAACTTGTCGTTATAATCCAAAAATGTTTTTACAGTTGGATCAATGACATTTCGGGTGAATTTCTCCGTATCCTCATCCGTCCATCTCAACTCTTCCGATGAGCTGGTATATCGGAGAATTTCCGCAGCCATTACCATATAATAGAGAGGAATCCCTCCTTTAATATGCGAATCCGTATAATACTTATATTTAGCGGGGTCCATCTGCTGCCATATTCGAATGATTCTCAATGCGTTGGAACGATAGACTTCCTCTCCGGTAATGTAAAATAACATTGCCTGCGTATATGCCCGCTTGCCGTCTTGCTCCATCATGGCAGCTACGTTAGAGGCATTATAAGCGTCATTACGAATTGTCACTCCATCAAGCGAATTGTTGGCCGCAAAAGCTTTATTCGCATAAGTTGATGCAAGCATGGCTACATAATTGCTGTACCAAGGCTCCTGTTTATTATTGATTTGCGTCCGCAGATTCTCCATTACCTCTTTGGTCACGCCAATGCCTGGATGGATAAAACCTTCCTCGCTGATTTCCGCTAGAACTTTAACCTCTTGTTTCAGACCGCTCACGGCAGCTTTTAATGCTGCTGTCAGCGTATCCAATTCATCCTGGGCAACATTGCCGCTGTCCAGCCTAGCAAGGGCTTCTTGCCCGTCTGCCAATGCGCGCTCAAGCGCTTGCCACGTTTCATCGGAATAGTTGGCTTGTCCTTTATTGACAATGCTCTCGGCGACCGCAACCTGATCCTGCAGATCATTCGGATACAAAATGCCTGCCTGCCGCAGTTTTCCATAAAGCTTGATCTCCGCCATATTCAAAAACCATGCAGAGTTATTTGTTATTTTCAAATAGCGATACGATGTTTTGTCTGTAAAGGTAAGTGTTTGCCAATCGGCGCTGTTCAGGGCGTTGCCGCTGATTGTGCTCCAGGTCGAACCGTCAATGGAGCCTTGAAGATAGGTGCCAGCGAGACGGGCTCCCCAGCTCTCCCTGGCCAATATGTAAGCCCGATCGAGAGCAATTGCACTGCCTTCGCCCATATCAATGACCAGATAAGTGCCAGAGCCGTTTGAATTTGGTCCTGCCCAGTCCGAGTAGGTGCTGACGCTCTTATCCATTATTTTGTTGGCAAAGCTTAGTCCGTTCACCGAGTTGGTTGTACCATATTCAACATAAATGTTGCCGCCAGCGTCTTTGGCCGGAATGCCAAACGCTTTGGCTTGTGATAATACATCAATGTGATCGGAAGTTTCCGTAATGGTGACTGCACTACCATCCGTTGTAGCGGTTACCGGTTTTCCATAGTTCCCGCCGGGATCCGTATAAGTAATGGCAAAGGAAGCAACTCCCGGGAATTCATACGGACCAATGGTATAGCTTGCAGTCCAGTTTGTATGATCTATGCTTGTCGCATCATAAGATTTGCCCCTTACATGCACCTTTACATTCGAAAGCGGGGCAGTAGAAGTGAAATTCAAAGTTACGGTATCACCTGAAACCGCTTTTGTGGAAACTTCGTTTCCCGAAGCTATGGAAACGCTATCAATCAAACTCGTGAGCTGCTCTCTTATCCCATTAATTCTTAACTCACCGATATTGAAAATATTGCTGTTTCCGTCTGCCATGATTTTCAGGTAACGGTATGGAACAGATTGATAGGCCGTCGCAACAGACAGGGTTTGCATGTCCGGACTGTTCACAGCCTTGGAGGTTGTTATTTCCGTCCAGACAGTCCCCTCCATAGATGCCATTACTCGTCCGTTATAAATGCGGCTGCCCCAGCTTGTCCGTGCCTGCATTCTAACTTCGCTCACCTTCACGCCATTACCTTCGCCAAAATCCAGTATAAAATACTTTCCAGTCGTTGATTCTCTAAAGTCACCGGGATGTGTACCAGGATCACCGTCAGTCAAAGTTGCCAAATTGGCAGCCGTGACAGTTGTGCCGGGATAAACGGCCAGAGCGGGAAAATCCAACGTACCATCCGAAGGGGCAGTTGCCGCCATTGCCGCCATGGGCAGACATGATAACAGCATTGCCACGGTCAGAATAATAGCTACCCATCGGCGAAGCCAATGGCTGTTCGTTGTTCTTTTGTAATGTTTCATTCATGTTAGCTCCTTTTATCAAAAGATACAAAGAAAAGAGATGTGCTTGGAATCCTACCTCCTGTACAGGTTTTTGTTACCGCTTTCATGAATGATTATAGCTTACATCTATATCCGTTTTTTTAAGCTCTATCCGCACTTTTTTAAGACAAAGTGAAGTTCGGCTATTTGGGCTAACGCAAAAGGAAATCCTTGTGAATCATTGATTCCAGTTTTCTAACCAACCCGATCTTATCAAAAAAGGACGGAGCTTATCCGTCCTTTTTTGACACCATGCTGTGTCTTATAGCTGTTATCTCTCCACGACACCCAATACGTATGCACATCTGGAGTAGAACTCCAATATATCGTCCACGCAGCAATAAACAAGTGTGTAAAAACAAAATAAAAAGTTCATCAGGATTCACCCGATGAACTTTAGATGTTAATGTTGGTGCCGGTGAGAGGACTCGAACCTCCACGGTTTCCCTCACGATTTTGAGTCGCGCGCGTCTGCCATTCCGCCACACCGGCTAATATGATGGCGTGCCCTAAGAGATTCGAACTCCTGACCTTTTGATTCGTAGTCAAACGCTCTATCCAGCTGAGCTAAGGGCACAATTGTTTGAGTTGTGGAGGCGCCACCCAGATTCGAACTGGGGGTAAAGCTTTTGCAGAGCTCTGCCTTACCACTTGGCTATGGCGCCAAATAAAAAAAGTGGAGCGGAAGACGGGAATCGAACCCGCGACCCTCGCCTTGGCAAGGCGATGCTCTACCGCTGAGCCACTTCCGCATATAATGGCTGGGGATCTAGGATTCGAACCTAGGGAATGACGGAGTCAAAGTCCGTTGCCTTACCGCTTGGCTAATCCCCAATCTGTTTGCTTATAAAAATAATGGGGCGGACGAGGGGAATTGAACCCCCGAATGTCGGATCCACAAACCGATGCGTTAACCACTTCGCCACGACCGCCGTACAAACCTCTTGGCAGGGGCAGCAGGAATTGAACCCACACTAACGGTTTTGGAGACCGCTGTTCTACCTTTAAACTATGCCCCTAAAAATAAAAAAAAATAAAACTGGTGGAGGATGATGGATTCGAACCACCGAACTCGTCAGAGAACAGATTTACAGTCTGCTGCGTTTGGCCACTTCGCTAATCCTCCATGAATGGTGCCGTCGAGAGGACTTGAACCCCCAACCTACTGATTACAAGTCAGTTGCTCTACCAATTGAGCTACAACGGCATGGATACTACTGTTATTCAGTTTTAATAATGGTGGCTCGGGACGGAATCGAACCGCCGACACGAGGATTTTCAGTCCTCTGCTCTACCGACTGAGCTACCGAGCCATTTGTTGAAAATGGCGGAGCTGACGGGATTCGAACCCGCGGTCTCCTGCGTGACAGGCAGGCATGTTGGGCCACTACACCACAGCTCCAGATCATGGTTGTCGGATTACTCCGAAGGTAAAGTTGGTTGCGGGGGCAGGATTTGAACCTGCGGCCTTCGGGTTATGAGCCCGACGAGCTACCGGGCTGCTCCACCCCGCGTCATTAGAAGTACTGCTAATTGAATTATGGTGGAGGCTGACGGGATCGAACCGCCGACCCTCTGCTTGTAAGGCAGATGCTCTCCCAGCTGAGCTAAGCCTCCGTGCCAAGCGACTTTTATATCATACCATACATTCAGTAGTGATTGCAAGTCTTTTTTTTGATATTTTTTGGTGACCCGTAGGGGATTCGAACCCCTGTTACCTCCGTGAAAGGGAGGTGTCTTAACCCCTTGACCAACGGGCCTCATCTAAATTGTTGTTCCACTTTTTTGTCTAAGAAATAGATCACTCCCAGACATTCAGAGATGCTATGGCGGAGAGAGAGGGATTCGAACCCTCGAGACGCGGTTAACGCCTACACGATTTCCAATCGTGCTCCTTCGACCACTCGGACACCTCTCCAGATGGCTCCCCGAACAGGACTCGAACCTGTGACAACTCGATTAACAGTCGAGTGCTCTACCAACTGAGCTATCAGGGAACGATACGGGTAATTACACCCTGAAAACTGGATACGAAAGGTTTGCGTAAATAATAGCTGGTTTATATCCAAGTAGGATAAGCCCTCGACCGATTAGTATTCGTCAGCTGCATGCATTGCTGCACTTCCACCCCGAACCTATCAACCTGGTCGTCTACCAGGGGTCTTACGAATTGGGAAATCTCATCTTGAGGGGGGCT
>NZ_JAHZIJ010000013.1 GCF_019443105.1 Paenibacillus oenotherae | reverse complement strand
ATAATTCCATATTTAACCAATACCCTCCGCACCACCGGAGGTTCTTTGGCATGTACAAAAAGTATAGCACCATTTTTCTCAAATTCCAAGTCATCAATGCTTGACAAACATTAGCTGGTTTCATTGTGTACGGGAATGGGGACACTGAATTCCAACTGTTTGGAAGGCGGCGTAAGCCTGCGAATGTGCATGGATTTCGGTTACAATACGCCATAATTGTAAAATGCCTGCGATTATGCTTGAATTTGAGCAAACATCGGCCGTTAAGGTGAAACGAAGTAGAAATGCCTGCCCTCCGGCAGGCATTCCAACTTCATGGGCTAGAAACGAGCAAATAAATGCTGTTTCGCCTGTTTCGCCTGGCTCGCATCTCACATCTCACATCTCGCATGTCTCGGTGGGTTCCTATTCGATGTATTCCCGCCCTGTTTAAGTTGTCTGAACGAATCGAATGGTTCTGCGATATTCGGTTGGTGTATAGCCGATCCGTTCCCTAATCATCGCAGCGAGAATGCTGGATTTGCGGATGCCGACCTGCTCGCAGATTTGATGCACACTGAGATCCGTTTGCTGCAGCAAAGCGACGGCCTTGTCCAGCCGCAATTGATTCACGTATTTCATCGGCGTAATTTTCATGATCCGTTTAAACTGTTTGCAGAAGTAATTGGGATGGTACCCGACATGGTCGGCAATGGCATCCAGAGAAAGGTCGCAGTCGGATAAATGACTGTTAATATATCGGGTGGCATAGATAATCGCCTTCCCGTCGACATAGGCATGGGTAGTGCTGCTTGCTGATGCCGCAGGCCTGGCCGCTGAGAGAGAGAGAATCGATATAAGCAGCTGATACAGCACCTGAGAGCCAAACAGCAGCTCTTGGGCATGAGTGCCCTTCCTTTGAATGCTCCACAGCCTCAGAAGGCTGTCTTCGAAAGGGAGCCGGGCAGTAAGCATGTTCTTCTCCAGTTCTTGTCGCTGGGACAGCTTCTTGAAGAACGGAGCCTGAAAATGAATGATAGCGGCATCTGGATCCGGTGATAGAAGCTGTACCGATTGCTTGGGCGATACAAGCAGGAATTGCTCAGGGCTTAATGGATAAAGAATATTGTTAATGCTCACATTCAACAGCTCCAAACGGCTCTCTGGCACAAGAAAAATGATGAGATAATGATTCATAAACCAAGACCGCAAACCCTCAAGCTTCGTGTCGATTAGAAATACCGGCAATATTGAACTGCTTAAATCCATCATTCTCTCTATTCCCTCCTACCTCTATAACTCTCTTTTTCTCTCGCTTGAAAAGAAACAAGGGCCGCTATGCCGGGGAATGTTCTTACGAGCGCTGGCGCTTCTCCAGAATCATTCTCCTTGCTCCGCTCTGTTGCTCTCTGACTCTCGTTCAACTTATATAAATTCCAACTCCAAACTCACATGCCAGATTCCTTAATAAGGCTGCGGAGGACGGCGTTGGACAATGATGTTAATTAAAAGGATCATAGTTAAAAATGAGGCGTACAAATGGTAAAAAAAGAGATTTATAATAAAAATGTCATATCGTGACAACTTGTAGATACGAATTGTATCAACATGCAGAGATTGTTCATTATTGTAGATAGGTGCAGTCGGCATGGCGGTTGTTGCGAATGACTTAGAAGTGAAGAAAAGAGGAATTTCGTGATGGCTGGGATTCTGCAATCCCGGAACAGCGCAGCAAAGGAGTGTGAGTAATAAAATTATAATCAATTGGGAAGGCAGAAGCAATTAGCTGACCGAGATTTCATTTTTTAGGCATGGGGAGGGAATGGATATTGCGGATTGAGGTTGTAAATAGAGAGATGGTGCAGCAATTCCTGGAAGTGACAATCGGTCAATTTTTAGAAGAAAAGACGGTCTTGGAGCCTGATCTGAATCTGCAGGATGCGGGTTTGGACTCGGTGAAAACCATTAATTTGATCGTTCAGATCGAGAAGCATTTCAATATTGTTTTCGAAGATGAGGAAATGCTGATTGTTAATTTTTCTACAATTAACCATATTATAGGTATTGTGCTTGGTAAGTTGGAATGCTAGAGACGGCAGCCTATGAGCAGATTCATTGTATGCTGGATTGTCTGGCGGTTGCAGTCAACCAACGGGGCGTGGAGAGCAGGCCGCTTTATTTTGGCGTATGGGACGGCCCGTTCGAAATTACGGAACAAGCTGAGATTCGCTATTATTCGCCCAGGCTGTCCTTCGACAATGGAATGATGGAGAAGCTGTATGGCAGCCGGATTACGAAGGTTGGCCATTACGAGACGTTCAATTACGAGGTGTTCTCCAGCTTGATCGGCGGCAAGGGACAGGATACGACTTATATCTTCAGGATGAATCTGTTTCATCTGCCCTATGCGAAGCAATACCGCGTGCAGCACAGACCGCATCTAGTCGTTGTTGATCACGCGAGCGGAGAGGGAAGCTACATTGTCGACCCTTATTTCGGCTGGGAAGGATACATCGCCAATGATGTCATTCGGGAAGCGCTGTATTGGGAAGGGCATATTCTGGGTTACGAGCTGAATGCGCAATCAATAAAGGAACCTTCGCTCAAGACGATTGCAGCTGCCTTCGAGGAGTCGATGCTAAGCGGCACCAGGCTGGCCGATGAGGTGATGGGCCTCGTCTCCGGCGAGACGGAGGATACGCTGCCAGACCTGTCTGCCCGTGTACAGCAGATTGGCGTTCTGACCAAGCGCAATTACGGATACGGTATTGCCTGCTCCTATTTCGAGGAAGCGCTGGGCACCTTCCACCGCTCCTTTCACGACCATGTGCATGAGCTGGTCAAGGGCTGGGAAACCGTAGTGCTCCTCTGCACCAAAGCCAGCATTCTCAGAAGAATGGACTTCCTGGCCAAGATGGCCGACAAGATCAGGCAGCTGCAGCTTCTGGAGCTTCAGATTAAGGATCAATTGGGGCAGATTTATTCCAGTTGGAGAGATAAGCAAGGCATCCAGTAGCAAATACGTCTCAGCCGTTGTGCGGGACATTATTGTAGAGGAGTATGACTATGTCGGGGATTAGAATATTTATGCGCCTTACCCCGCTGCTGCATATTCGTTGGGGACTGACCGTTGCCGCTTATATATGCACCTTCGGGAGCTTGGTACTGAACCTTGTGCAGCCTTTACTATTCTCCTACCTGATCGACAACGTCCTGATCGATAAGAAAACGGAACTTCTGGTTCCTACGATGACGATTATGGTAGGCTGTGCGATTGCCAGTGTGCTGTTTACATTGGTTCGCGGCGGTGTGTTCCGGTATCTGGGGATCAGACATACGCTGGACATTCGAGAAACGATGCTGCGGCATCTTCGCAAAATTCCGATGCCGGAGATTGAGAAGCATGGTCCCGGCAAATTCACCGCCCTGCTCGGCATGGATGCTGCGGCAATGGGCAACTTTGTCAATCATGTGCTGGTAGAGTTGGTTTCGCAATTTGTCGTCATGTCAGTGGCGATTATCTTCCTGCTGTATGTCGATGTGTGGCTCGGATTGATGGCGCTTGTCAGCATTCCGCTGCTGCTGTACATCCCGATCCTGTTCAAGCGGCCGATTGAGCGCAATGTCCAGATTTGCCGCGAGCATAATGAAGAGATCGGCACATACCTGTATGAAGCGATTGAGGGCTCCCGGGAAATCCGTTCATTCGGACTTGAGAATTGGGAGAATGAGCGCAACAGGTCGCTCTACATCGCTCTGGTCAGAGCCAGTACCAGAGAGACGCTGTTCCGCGTATTATCGGGACAAATCGGCGCTTTTGTCATCAGCATGGTCATGATTCTGCTGTATTGGTTCGGCACGCATCAAGTGCTGGACGGCACTATGACAATCGGGATGCTGGTTGCCTCGGTAACGTATCTGTTCAACGTCCTGAACCCGATTAATGCGATCAACAGCTTTTATGGGGAATTGAAGCAGTCAGAGGTTGCGCTCGGGAGAATAGAAGGGTTTCTTGAAACCCCGCTCGAAGCTGCGGCAACGGTGGATGATCTGCGGCGGACACTGCCGTTCCACCAGCAAAGCGAGATCATTCTCTCCTGCAAGGATGTGCATGTATCCTACGAGGGCGTCAACATTCTGCAGGGCTTGAATTTGCAGATCGGCAGGGGGCAGAGGATTGCTTTTGTCGGCAGAAGCGGTTCGGGGAAGTCGAGTCTCTTCAGAACGGTAATGGGATTTATGCAGATCACATCAGGCGAGATGCGGCTTGGCAGCAAGGCGATGGAAGACATAACGAGGCAGGAATTGAACGAGCATATCAGCATGGTGTTCCAGGAGACGCATTTATTCCGGGGAACAATCTACGAGAATATCATTATCGGCAACCTGTCAGCTACGGCTGATGAGGTGAATGAAGCGGTGCGGCTAGCCAATCTGGGCGACTTGATCGACAGTCTTCCTGATGGGATTCAGACATTCATTGACCACAAAGGATTTCAGCTGTCGGGCGGACAGAGGCAGCGCATCGGCATCGCAAGAGTGCTGCTCAGGAAGCCGAGCGTTCTTATTCTGGACGAACCGACGTCGGCCCTGGATCGCTTGAGCGAGGAAGAGGTGCTGGTCGCGCTGAAGAATCTGATGCGGGGCAAGACCACGTTAATGGCTACCCACCGTCTGGAGACAATTAAGGAAGCGGATCTTATCTATGTGCTGGACAAGGGCCGTGTCGTAGAGGCAGGCAACCATGCCAGCTTAATGGAGCAGAGCGGGATCTACTACTCGATGATTATCAATAGCGAGATGGAAGAGAAGGAGATCGTAGCGGTATAGCTCAAGTAGTGATTCAGCCGAGAAAGTCGAAGGGCAGGGCAGAGTGTGCATGGATAAACAAATGATCATACAGCAATTGAAAAGCCTCATCATTCAAGGCATGAATCTCAGTCTGACACCGGATGAGATCAAGGGAGACAATCTGGAGCAGGAGATCAATATCAACTCCGTTGATTTCCTGGAGATTATGGTGCTCATTGAGAATGCATTCCAGATCGAGATCCCGGATGAGGATCTGGATCCCGAGATGATCAATAACTTATCGAAGGTTGCGGATTATATCAGAAGCAAGCTGGCGGTAGGCAGGGACTAAATCGATACGTTCGGCAACGGTAAAGGAGCAGTCGGGATGACAACATTAGCGGATGTTTTGTCACAGCGCAGCGAGGAAAGTCCGGACGGACTGGCGGTCATTGACAATGGGCGATCTTTCACGAACAGGGAGCTGTATGAGCGGGTGCTTCGCAACAATGCCGAGCTGGAGGAGCAAGGACTGGCGGAAGGCTCGACGGTTCTCCTGCAGATGTCTAACAGCGTGGCGACTTGGGTCCATCTGCACAGCCTCATCGCGAAGAAATGCAGGATTGTACCCTGTGCCAGCGGACTGAACGATGCGGAGCGCAGTGCTATGCGGGCTCAGCTAACGATCCATGCAGAGCTGGATGCAGCGCGATTGCAGCTGTGGGAGCATTACAATACTAGCTGCGATACCGCCGAGCAGGATGAGGCATGTATGTATCACTTCACTTCCGGCAGTACGGATCGGCCCAAAATATGCGTGAGAACGATCCGGCAGCTTATGGCGGAAGGAGCGAGCTATGTGCAGACGCTGCGGATGACAGAGGCGGATGTTGTCGCACTTGCTCTTCCGCTTTACCACTCCTACGCATTCGGCTTTGCCTTTATGGGAGGAGTGATGTCCGGCGCGGCAGTTGTGCTGCTCGATAAGTTTACTCCGCGGCAGCTGATAAAGGAGCTCGCACGCCATCAGGCAACGATTGTTCCGCTTGTTCCAATCATGGCAAGAAGTCTGTCCAAGCTGTATTTGGCTGAGCCGGTCGATCTGTCCTTCGTGCGTATTATGATGGTCGGGGCCGGGCCTGTTACGGAAGAGCTGCATCAGGAGATAGCCGGCAAATACAATGTCAGCATATCGTGCAATTACGGAAGTACAGAGACCGGCGGCATCGTATCCCGACTAGGCTCAACCAGATACCGCTCCGCTGGCAAGCCGATGTCCGGCGTGCGGCTGTCCATCCTGAACGAGCATGGCGAAGAGACGGCACCGTTCGAGGAGGGCCATATCTGGATCAGCAGCGACAGTGTGATGACAGGATATTTGCACGAGGACGAGCAGCCCTTTAATGCGGAAGGGTATATGCCGATGGGGGATCTGGGCTTCGTTGATCATGAAGGGTATCTGTTCATCACGGGCCGGACCAAGGCAATTGCCAATATCGGCGGCAAAAAAGTGAATCCGAGCGTTGTCGTTCAGCGTCTGCTGGCCTATGAGAAGGTTGAGGATGCCCATGTGTTTGCCCGGAAGAAGGAGAATGGCGAAGACATGCTGGTTGCCCATGTTGTACCCCGATTCGAGCTGACGGTTCAGGAGCTCATTCAATACGCCAGAACAACGATGCAGGATCATCAAATCCCTGCTTCGATCAAGCTGGTGGGGCATATTCAACGAAATGAAATGGGGAAAATCGTAAAAGAAACGGTTATGGGTTGATGCAGCGGTAAAGGAGGTCATTGTTATCCGAGCGGTCATCTTCGATTTTGACGGTGTCATTATCAGTTCCCTGGAGCTGCAGAGACAAGCGCTGCTGCAAAGCTATGCGGAGGTAGTGGGCGAAGGGGCTCCGTCCTTCGACATCTTTATCAGCCATGCCGGAGATTCGCTGGAAAATATTTTTAGAGCCATGCATTTGCCTCAGGAGATGTGCCAGGCATACCGGCGGATCAGCAGGGAGCGGCTGGATCAGGTGGAGCTCATTCCCGGCAGTGCCGAATTGCTGCATGAATTGAAGGAAAGCGGCGTGCTGGTCGGGCTATGTACGGGGAAGGATCGCGTCCGGACATTGGAGCTTCTTCAATACTTGAACATTATCCAGTACTTTGATTGCGTCCTGTGCTCCGATGATGTAGCTCATCCGAAGCCGCATCCAGAGAGTCTGCTTGCTTGTCTGCACACATTGAAGGTGGCCAGCCATGAAGCCTTGTTCATCGGAGATTCCGCCAATGATCTTGTATGTGCGGCAAGCGCCGAGGTGGACAGTATAGCTGTGTTGTGGGGGGAGACGAAGCAGGAGGTTCTGCTGCGGGAGAATCCCAAGTTCATTGTGAGCCAGGTTGCCCAGCTGAGAGATCTATTAATCCAGCAGCTCGGGGCTCTGAATAATAGAGACACAACAAGTGTCAGCTACAGATAGAAATGTGGTGCGCGTAGATGAGAGTGCTGTTGATTAATGGCCCGAATATGAATTTTCTCGGCATTAGGGAGCCGGAGATATATGGAAGCAGAACATTGGAAGAAGTGGAAAGGGATTTGACCGCATGGTCGAGCCGGAATGGAATCGAGCTGGAATGCTTTCAGAGCAATAGTGAGGGCGATATTGTCGGCAAAATTCACAAGGGCTATGGCACAACAGACGGACTTGTCATTAATCCCGCCAGTCTGTCGCAGTCCTATCCGATCCGGGAAGCTATCGTAGCCTGCGGGATGCGAGCGGTAGAGATCCATATGTCGAACATATACAGCCGCGAGGACTGGCATAGTGTCTCGGTGCTGTCTCCTGTTGTAATCGGAATGATAACTGGATTCGGAGAGTATGGTTATCGGCTCGCGATTCAAGCTTTAGCGTGCAAGTAAGTAGAACAGGAGGAGTTCCGTGTTGGCTGCTAAGAAAGTAAACATCGGCATCATTGGAGCGGGATGGATTGCCAAGCGGGCGCATCTGCCACTGCTGCTGGAGATGGATGATGTCGCGATTTGCGGCATCTATGACACCGATGGGGATAGGGCGATCGAGCTGGCAGAGCTGTTCCGCACGAAGGCCGTCTCTTCCATCGGCGATATGCTGGAGCTGACGCCGGATGCCGTCATAATTTGCACCCCTAATGCAACGCATACGCCGCTCTGCGTACAGTTCCTGAAGCACAATATCAGTGTGTTATGCGAGAAGCCGCTGGCTACATCCGTTCAGGATGCACAGCAGATCTGCCGTGCGGCAGCGGCCAGCAATGGGGTGCTGCTAACAGGGTTTGTCAACCGTTATCGCGGGGATGTCCAGCGGATGAAGAGCTGTCTGCTGGAGGGCGTTACAGGTGCCGTCCAGACGATCGAAGCGGGCTGGACGCGCAGAATGGGCGTTCCCCGGCCGGGCAGCTGGTTCACGCAGAAGGAATTGTCCGGCGGCGGAGTGCTTCATGATCTTGGGAGCCACATGATCGATATGATGCTGTATTTGCTGGATGCCAAATCAGCTTCGCTGCAAGTAACGGAGAGGCTGTGCAGCTTATATCGAAGGAATTTCGATTACAGCACGTACAACAATTGGCTGGGAACCCATGAGTCCGGCGGGATTGAGGTTGAGGACAGCGCCAGAGGGATGGTTGTCTTCAGCAGCGGAGCTACGGGACTGATCCACGTCAGTTGGTCTGAGGATGTAGAGGGCGATCTCGTGGAGCTCAAGATAAGAGGGGCGAAGGGGACACTGCAGCTGCAAACCTTATTCGGATTCAGCAACCTGGGCATTATGAAGGAGCCGCGGCTGACCTTTATGCCGCTGGGCGGAGAGCAGATCGAGCTGGAGCTGCCTGCCCCGGAGCATACAGAGCTGTCTGAATATCGCTCGCAGATGAATCATTTCATTCGCTGCGTGAGAGGGGAAGAGACTCCGCTCGCGGATGAAATGGATGGGGCGCTGACTGTAAACCTTGTAGACGAATTGTACAAATCTGCAGCAAGGGATCATGTCGCCGTATGAGCGGCTATGTGATCAGCGTAGATTGCGGCGCGACATCGATCAGGGCGGCCTTGTTCGATATGGAAGAGCGCAGGCTGCTCGGCATGAAGCTCCTTCATCATTATAAGGATGCCGCTCCGCCTTACATGCTGGAAGAGCTGGTCAGCCATTTGAAGATACTGTGCAGCGATAACGGAACGGCATTCCGCGAGGTTCATATGCTTGTAGTTGGTCTTGCGGCGCTGCATGACAGCGAGGGCAATATTACGATCTGGCCTAACCGGCCGAATTGGAATGAATTCCCGTTCCGGAGAAAGCTGGAGGAGCTCAGTCATTGCACGGTTATCATCAAGGATGACGCGGCGCTTGCCTCCATGGGGGAGTATGCCTTCGGCTTGACGAAGCGGGTGAACCATCTTCTTACTGTTTCAATCGGCACGGGGATCGGCAGCGGCATCATTCTGAACGGAGAGCTGCATAACGGGGCAAACGGCAGCAGCGGGGAGCTTGGCCATGTCTGTGTCGAGCCGATGGGACTTCCCTGCTCATGCGGCTCCCGGGGCTGCCTGCAGCTGTATGCATCCGGCAGAGCCATCGAGCGAATGGCGGAGGAGCAGCTGGGCGAGAGGCTGCTGGCAAGCCGGGTATTCGAGCTGGCGGGCGAGCAGGACGAGACAGCTGCCGCCATCGTGAACACCTCTTTGCAATATCTGGCCGCTGCTATCGCCAATACGGTCAAGCTGCTGGATCCTGATCTCGTTGTGCTGGGCGGCGGTCTGGTAACTCGCAATCCTGAAGTCTACCAGTCCCTGCAGGGGCGTGTTCAGAGGCAAATGGGCAGCATGCCTCACAATAATATCGGAGTTGCGCTGTCGGCATTAGGCGAAGAAGCCCCGTTATGGGGCGGGCTGGCCTGCTTTAACAGCCAATATATATTCCAGAAGGAGAGATAGGATAATGACGGATTTGTCTCGGGAAATACCCGCATGGCCATTGGTTGGCCCGGAAGAGCAGGAGCTTGTTGCAGAGGTAACAGCGAGCGGGAATTGGTGGAGATTCTCCGGCGGCAAGGTGCTGGAGCTGGAGAAGAAGTTCGCGGAGAAGCATGGAACAGCCTATGCGCTCACGAACAGCAGCGGCACGAATGCGATTGAAGTGGCTCTGATGGCTTTGCAGATCAAGCCTGGGGATGAGGTCATTGTCCCGGCCTTCACCTTCATCTCAACGGCTACGCCAGTCATGCTGCTTGGAGGCATTCCGGTTCCGGTGGATGTGGATCCTGTTACTTTCTGCGTGGATCCCGAGCGCATTCGCGAGGCCATCACGGCCCGCACTGCAGGAATCATACCTGTACATATGGCAGGTCATGTATGTGATATGGATGCAATCAGGGAGATCGCCAAGGAGCATAGCTTGTTCATTATTGAGGATGCCTGCCATGCCCATGGCGCGGAGTGGAATGGCCAGCGGGCGGGCAGCATCGGAGATGCGGGCGTATTCAGCTTTCAGGCATTGAAGCTCATGACGGCGGGAGAAGGCGGGATGATAACGACCAACTCCGAGAAGCTCTACAATGATGCGTTCTTATTCCATCATGTTGGCCGCCCGCTGGGGGACCGTTCTTATCAGCATCTGGTGCTGGGCTCCAATTATCGGCTCAGTGAATTTCAAGGGGCGGCGCTTATCCCGCAGGTGGATCGCCTGGATGGCCAGAATGCGCTGCGTGAGCGCAATGCCGCTCTGCTCGATGCCGAGCTGAGCGAGATTGAAGGCATAATTACGCAGGGCCGTGATCCGCGATGCAACATCCACACCCACTACATGTATATGTTCTACTATGACGCCGCAGCCTTCGGCGGGGTAACCCGCGACGAGTTCGTCGAACGCTTGAACGGAGTGGGCATTCCTGCTTACAAGGCATATGCGGTCATCCAGGGGACGAAGGTATACAAGGAATTTATCGAGAGCCATTCGGAGGTCTATGCGCAATTTGATCTGAGCTGCCCGATCTCCCATAAAATAGCGGGCGAGGTCATATGGATTCACCATAAAGCGCTTCTTGCAAGCGCAGAGACGGTACGCGGCATCGCCGGGTTCATCTCACAGCAGCAGCAGCACGTTCATATCTGAGGAATGGGGCAGGGGATAAGCGGCATGATTGTAATCAATAATACGCCATTCAGCAAGGAAGAGATCGATGCAGAGGCGGATCGCCTGTTCCGCAGCGAATGTCTGCGGGCAATAGAGGGGAAGATTGTCGCCATCTGCTCGCAGCAGCCGAATGTGATTATTGGTGTCGTATTCAAGCTGATGGCAGGTCACGGCTCGCTGCTGCTGCTGCCGGCGGACACGCCGCTGCAGACTGCGCTTAATCAAGCGGAGGCGGCAGGCTGTGCAGTATTGATCCATGGGGATAACAGCGAGCTCTTCTCCATCGAAGGGCATGAGCGGGCTGTGCCGGGCTCGCTGCTGCAATTCTCCTCCGGCACCACCGGGGCGCCCAAGCTGATCAGAAGAAGCTGGTCCGAGGTGCGGACAGAGATCAAGAATTACAATCTCGCACTCGCGTCCGCGAATGAGGGGACAACAACGGAGACGCCGATTATATTCATTCCGCTCTCCCATTCATTCGGCCTGATCGCAGGAGCGCTGACTGCAATCGAGCGTGGCGTACAGCCTGTAATTGTAACAGAGAAGAACCCCAAGTACTGGGTCAGCAAAATCCGGTCGATACCGGAATCACTCGTTTATTGTGTCCCCTATATGATCAAGCTGATGCGGTCGATGTCCAGAGGTTCATTGCGATTCCATAAGGTGATCACATCCGGCTCAATGCTGCCGGACGATCTGTTCCGGGAGCTTGCCGCATCGTCAACCTGCTGCATGCAGCAATATGGCTCAACAGAGACCGGTGCCATATCAATTGCGCTTCATTGTGACGGGCCGACGAATGTGGGCAAGCCGCTCCGCCATATTACCCTTGAGGCCGCCAATCATTCTGCCGAACCAGGCGAGATTGTCGTGCGGCTCGAAGGCAAGGATGAGGGCGTTCATACACGCGATCTGGGCTACTTGAACGAGAACGGGGATTTGCAGCTGTTGGGACGTATGGATGATCTTATCAATGTGTCCGGCTTGAAGGTCATTCCGGTAGAAGTGGAGTCTGTCATTCTGGCGCATCCGAAGGTAAGGGAGGTTGTCGTATTCAGAGGCAGGCATCCGGTTTGGGGAGAAGCAGTCAGAGCGATGGTCATTGCGGATACGGATACGGATATGGATGGCGCGGTAAGCGCAGAGGAGATCAAGACCTGGTGCATGGGGCAGCTGCCCTCCTATAAAGTACCGGGTATGGTAGAGTTCGTGCAGGAAATTCCGCGCAACGCGGGCGGCAAGATCAATCGAAAAATGTTACAGGAAATGGAGAGCTGACAATGACAAGAACTGAAATTTATTCCAAGCTGATGGAGATTATTGCCCAGAATTTTGAGATTAAACTGCCGGATCATGTGGATGAAGGAAGCCGGATTTATGAGGATCTGTTCATCGATTCCATCATGGTGCTGCAACTGACGGTCTACATTGAAGAAGAATTCGGCATATTTGTTCCAGAGGATAATGTTGACCCGGAAGTGCTGGAGACGGTTGGTTCATTAATCAGCTTTATTGAACACTTGAAGCTGCAAAATCAAACGGCATAGGAGACAGCGGCCATGGAGCAGGGGTTGAAGCTGGGCATCATCGGCTTTGGCAGAATTGTGGAGCTGGTCCACCTGCCAATCATTAAGAAGCTGGAGCAAATAACGCATTACGGTGTGTATGATATGACCCCGGAGCGGGTTGAATTGGCTAACCGGCGCAGCATTGCTGTCTATGCAAGCATCGATGAGCTGCTTGCAAGCGATGTGGATATCGTCCTTATTGCAACGCCCCCAAGCTCGCATTACGAGCTTGCCAGAGCGGCATTGACGGCAGGGAAGCATGTTCTGATCGAGAAGCCGGTCACGGTTACGTTCAGCGAGGCCGAAGGACTGAGGAGATTGGCGCAGCAAACAGGAAAGGCCGTCAGCGTATTCCATAACCGGAGATATGATGCCGACTTCTGCTTCGTGAAGGAAGCCATAGCGGCAGGCATGGTGGGCAATGTGCTGTTCGTCGAGAGGCGGCATCATATGTTTGGCTCCGGCGCTAATTTTGGCGTCAAATCCTTTGATCCGCAGTGGCGGAACAAGCGGCAGTACGGCGGCGGCGCATTGCTGGACTGGGGCGTGCATCTGATCGACCAGCTGCTGCAGCTGAATCTCGGCAGGATGGATTCTATTCATTCCTCTGTCCAGACCTTGAACTGGAATCAGGGTGAGGTGGATGACTATGTCCATGCCCTGATGCGATTGGACAATGGCATTCTCTATCATATGGAGATTAATTTCGCCTCCAACGCGACTGTGCCGTTCTGGGTTATCGGCGGCGACCAGGGAACGCTGCAGGTGATGAATGACAAGGAGGCGGTCTTGCTTGCCAAGGGAGCGCAGCCAAGGCCGTTCACACTGGAGCAGAATAAGCTTACAGCAGCGAAGGAAATCTATGAATCTTTCATTCAACATATTCAGGGAGGGGGCCCGTTGTCTGTCAATATGGACGAAGTGACAGCTGTCATGGAGGTTATTGACCGGATACATTCGGGCGCGCCGGAATATGCTTCGGCAACCTGACGGGGGTGCCTGCTTCTCAATAATTGTATAGGCGGTGGTTGTGTGAAAGTGTTGTTCTCGGGTTCTTCTTACGAGTACGAGTTGATCAAGGAGCAGTGGTTGGCATCTGTGGAACAGATTGCAAAGCGCGGTGTGTTCGTAGGCGGGCCGCCTGTTGCGAGCTTTGAGAATGCTTATGCTGCTTATATCGGCTCGAAGCATGGAATCGGGGTCGGGAATGGAACGGATGCCCTGATCTTGACGCTCAAGGCATTAGGCGTGGGGCCGGGGGACGAGGTTATTACCGTTGCCAATACGTTCATTGCCACTGTAGAGGCGATCCATCATACGGGAGCGGTTCCGGTGCTTGTCGATTGTGATCCGGACACCTTCCTGATCGATCTGGAGCAGGTGAAGGCACGGGTCACAGAGCGTACGAAAGCGGTTATCGCCGTACATTTGTACGGGCAAATGGTAGATTTGGAGTCTTTCGCAGCTTGGGCGGAGGAACGCAATATTCATGTCATAGAAGACAGCGCTCAGGCTGCAGGCGCCGTTCTGCGCGGCAAGAAGGCGGGAAGTCTCGGCACTGCAGGCTGCTTCAGCTTCTATCCCGATAAAAATTTGGGCGCGCTTGGCGATGGAGGCGGGGTAACGACGTCTAATGATGATCTGGCTGTAAGGATAAAGCAACTTCGAAATCATGGGGGGGAAATCAAGTATCAGCATGAGGTGCCGGGCTTCAACAGCCGGCTGGACCCCATTCAGGCAGCGGCGCTGGAGCTCAAGCTTGCCTATCTGGATGAGTGGTCTGCCATCCGCCGGAATATAGCGGCGATGTACGAGCATTATTTGGGGGACTGCACAAGCATCCGGCTGCCGTCATCGAGAGGTGATGAGAGCCATGTGTTTCACTTATATGTAGTCAGGATTGACGGAGACGGGCGGGAGCGGGTGCGCAAGCAGCTGCAGAAGCAGGGTGTGCTTACCGCTATTCAATATCCGGAGCCGATTCATCTGACGAAGGCGTTCTCGCACTTGAACTGCGCACAAGGAGATTTCCCCAACGCCGAGCAAGCGGCAGGCGAGATTCTGTCCCTTCCCATGAATATAACGGTGAAGGAAGAGGAAGTTGCGGGGATCGCCGGAATCATTACAGGCTGTCTTGGCACTATCGGGGTTTGAGGAGACAGCTTATGAATCCAAGACTTCGAGTAGGCTATATTAGCGGACAAGCCAAACGGGTCAACGAGCGCGTTATAGACACGGCGTGGCTGCGCTATTTGGGCCAATATGTGGAATTGATCGAGATTCCGCCCCTCAGCTATATCAAGCTGTTCGGAGGGACCTTCGAGAAATGGCTGCAGAAATTCCCGGAATCGCTGGACAAGCTAAGCGCGAACCTGAAGGCGCTGCAGGACAAATACAGGCTTGACGTGTTCTATGCCAACCTTACCCCTTCTAATCCCTATATCGTCATGGCGCGCAATCACGGACAGCTGGATCTGGGCATTCTCATGATTGCGCATTGCGTAGGTTCGGAGAACTGGGTCAGGCATTGGCTGGCGATGGCGCCGTTCCTGACAGAGAAGGATGTGCTGCTGGCGAGTACGGCAACGACCAAGCGCGCATTGGAGTGCATCTCGGATGTCTACAAGGGAGCTTGCCAAATTCCGCTGTGTACGGACGCGGACGGACTGTTGGGGAGCTTCAATGAGGACGGAGAACCAATCATACTGTCTATCGGGCGCATCGAGAATGTCAAAAATATCGATGCCGCGCTGCGCTGCTTCGCGGATATCTCCGCAAGGGTTCCAGGCGCCAGGCTGGTTATCGCCGGAGAATATACAGGGAGATCGGAGGGGCAGGTTCGGCAGTACCGGGAACAGCTTGAAGGTCTCGTTCAGCAGTATGGTCTTCAGGATACGGTGACGTTCACGGGATCTATCGTAGGCGCCGAGAAGGAGGCATGCTTCAGAAGCGCTGCGCTGCTGCTTAATCTCTCCACGGACCCCGGCGAGACGTTCGGCTACAACATTGTGGAGGCGAAGCGGTACGGCTTGCCGGTTGTCTGTACGGATTGGGATGGATTCCGCGATATTGTCCGCCACGGCGAGGACGGCTTTCTGGCAGACTGCTTCTGGGAAGGGGACAAGCCTTCGATTGACGAGGCCCAGGTGGCGGACTACTGCGTACAGCTGTTGACGGATTCTGGCCTGCGGCGGCGGATGCATGGCGCAAGCTTGCTCTCGATGGAGCAGTTTCATTACCGGAAAGTGATGCCTCTCGTCGAAGAGGCGGTCTACCATGCATCAGAGAGAGTGGTGCTGTACCGGAAGGTAGACGAGGTGTGGAATACGCCGATCAGCGAGCAGGGCGGGCTATACTGTCTGGATAACCTCAGAGGCATCAGCTTTCTTGATGCCAGCCCGCTGTCTGTGTTGTCCGAAGTCAACACGATTGCATTGGAGCAATGGTATGGGCAGGTCAAGCCGCTTATTGGCCATTTTGCGAGTGCAAATAAACAGTTTGTGTGAAGGGAGGTATGAGATTGAGAGAACTTACTGTAGAAACTGCGGCCAATCCATCCATGCAGCATGAGCTGATTTCTGTAGCGCCGATGGAATGCATTCCTTCCAGTGTTATGACCATGCTGAAGGCTAAGGGCTATAACCCGGAGCTGTTCCTGATCGATTACTGGAATTTGAACTATTACAACCGTTCCAAAATTGTCATTTCCGCCAAAAAGACGATCAATGTTAAAAACCTGAAGAAGGTCTATGGCATTGATGTCGTCTATGTGCATGGCGACAAGCGCGCACTGGCGGAATCGATCATGTCCGGCAATTCCATTCTGTATGAATGCAAATCCTCCCGGCTGCACTTCTTTCCCGAATCTCTCATGACCCATGAGGACAGCGGCTTCAACCATTTCATTATTGTGCACGGTTATGACGAGGGGACGGAGGACTTTTATGTCATGGACCCTGTTGCCGACTTTCAAGGGACAATGACGTATGACGAATTGGTCGGAGCAGGGCTGTACAACGGGCGATTATACTATTTTGACTTTCGTTTCCCCTCCTCCTTCATTCCCCCGTCGCCCAAGGATATGCTGAGTTATGCCGTCACTCAAAATTACAACTATCATGTGCATAATACGTTTGCGTCAGGGGTCAATGTATTGCGCCGGTTTAATAGAGAGGTGAGCGATCCCGATATTGCAGACCGCTCGATTCAGAAATGGGTGGAGCAGAACAATATAACGCTAGTGTCGATTATAAGAATGCGGAAGCGGGTGTGGGAGAGCCTGTGCAGCCTGGGTGTTCTGAACGATGATGCGGTTGCCATGCTCAGCGGCAAGGTGGATCGCATTATGACCCAGTGGAAGAGTCTTAACTTCCTGCTGACGAAATACAGGTTCAAGCAGACGCCGACCGTTATCGAATCTATTAGCAATAAGGTGGAGGACATCATTCAAAGCGAGAAAGATTTCCTGATTGAACTCTATGAAATGGGCAGGTAATGGATATGAACTATTACATGTGTTCGATATCATTCCGGCATGAAATCGTCTCTCTGGAGGAACTGATTTCTTTTGCCGGCAGAGTTGGATTCCAAGGAATTGAATTATGGGGCGTGCACGCGCGTTCGCTGATGTATTCCACCTTGTCCCATCCGGAGGCGCTGGCTGGACTGATCGCTGAGCGGGATTTGAAAATTAATATGATAAGCGATTATGTTGCGTTCACGCCGGAGGAGATCAAGGGCAGATGCAAGGAATGGGTAACGATGTCGGAGCTGTTCCATACGGACAAAATCCGCATCTTCGCAGGGAATTGTCCAAGCGCCGGGATAAGCAGAGAGCTATGGCAGGAGAGGGTAGAGCAGCTGCGGGCGATAACCCGGTATTTGGAGGCTCACGGCATCTCGCCCGTTATTGAGACACATCCGAATACGCTTGCCGATACGCTGGAATCGACCCTCAGGCTAATCCATGAAGTGGATGAGCCTGCCCTGAAGGTTAATCTGGATGTGCTTCATCTGTGGGAGACGGATACGCCTCCGCTTGAAGCCTTCGACCGGCTTGCGCCCTGGATCGGCAATGTTCACTTGAAGAATATCGATGACCGGAGCTGCCTGTCTGTCTTTGAGCCGGGCAATATCTACTCCCCCTTCGGAACGAGGGATGGAATTGTCGGATTGCAGGATGGACTGATTGACTACGTTGAGGTGATCGATCATCTCGTTAAGATCGGGTTCACGGAGCATGCATCAATCGAATGGTTCGGCCAAAAACCGTTTCATTATGTGGAACAGGAATTCAGGTGGTTGAAGGAAACGGAGAGCAGAGCATCCAAGCTTGTCAGCACGCAAACGTGATCTAAGTAGGGGAGGATTAAGGTTGTTCAATTTCGGTCTGGACTTTTTTCCGGTGTGTGATCCTGGGAAGACAAGCGGGGAGCAGTATTTTCAAGAGTCCTTGAAGCTTGCAGCAGAAGGTGAGAGGCTGGGCTTCACAAGTGTGAAGACGATCGAGCATCATGCGACCGATTATGGCGGCTATTCGCCCAATCCGCTGCTCTTTCTATGCGCGGCGGCGCAGCGTACAACGGCGATGAAGCTGATTACCGGATGTGTCGTTCCGGCATTCTGGCATCCCGTCAAGCTGGCCGGAGAGCTTGCGATGGCAGATGCGCTGTGCCAGGGGCGATTGGAGGTCGGATTCGCGCGGGGCTTCCTGCCCCATGAATTCGAGCTGTTCGAACGAGGGCTCGGAACGGAGCGTGCGCTGCGCTTTCGGGAAGCCATTGATCTCATTAAGAAGTTCTGGAGCAATGAGAGCGTTCATTTTGCAGGTGATTACTATCAGATCGAGGGGACGACCGTCTATCCCCCTATGGCGCGGATGCCGAACATATGGATCGCTGCCACGCATACCGCGAACTCCTTCAAATGGGCGGGAGCGGAAGGCTACGGCCTGCTTCTGGTGCCTTACGTGAGCGATTTTGAAGACCTGCGCGCCAAGATCGACATCTACAGACGCGCTTATACGGAGGCGGGACACGGAGAACCGAATAAAATTACTTTTACGATGCATGCTTGTGTCCATGCGGATCGGGACAAAGCTATCGCGTTAGCACGGGAGCCGTTGGAACGCTATTTGCGGGCATTCGTTGGCACGGGCGCCTTCAAGCCGGAAGAATACCAGGC
The DNA here is from genome assembly GCF_019443105.1 of Paenibacillus oenotherae. Taxonomy (GTDB): domain Bacteria; phylum Bacillota; class Bacilli; order Paenibacillales; family Paenibacillaceae; genus Paenibacillus_Z; species Paenibacillus_Z oenotherae. Next base: position 116,340 of record NZ_JAHZIJ010000013.1, on the reverse strand, counting down.
CTTTCAAGATACGGTCATTAGAGAGATCAAGGCTCTGACCTATGAGCGGATCATTGAGGAAAAAAGATCATTGATCGGCACGCCGGAGGAAGTTGTGGAGACGCTGCATTATTACAGGGAGTTTTTCGGGGCGCTGGATTTCAGCTTGGGCTTTAACTTTGGTGACATGCCCTATGGGCAGGCATTGGAGAGCATGAATGTTTTTAGTGAGCATGTCATTCAGCCGTATGCTGTAGTCTAAATAAAGGAGGGTGCAAGTTATGAATTATACATTGCCTACGACAGGCAAGTTGAAGAAATCACAGGCGGAAGCGCTGGCGTCCCGATTGAATTACTGCATTGAAGAACTGGAGGCCTGCCATCTGGATGAGGAGACGGGGGTGATTCATCTGTCTCTGAGAGAGGGCACGAATCTGCAGGAGCTGGAGCCTGTTCTGAACAAGCTGCTGGAGGCGGAGACGGAGATCAGAACCTTGAGCTCCCGGGTGCTGCTGTCCACCGGTACTGGCGAGAGAGGTGTCGATCACAGCGGGGACGTAGAGACGGTCTATTCCTTCGACGGCAAGGTAAGAGCGGGATTAGCTGTGACTTTATCCGATGCCATCGACCGTATATTCAGGCAATTCGGCTTGGAGCAGCAGGCGCAGCTGCGCAAATATTCCTCCATGATCGATATCGAAGCGCTGAATCAGTGCAACTATATCGAGACATTCCCGCACAACATTCATCTGGTGTCGGAGATTCCGCATCAACTGGATCAGCTGGAGCGGGTGAGGAGCGAATCCGACCTGAATGATATTGCGCGGGTGAGCAAATATGCCCTGTCGCCGGCCGTCTGCTTTCACTGTTATCGGGAGCTTATGAACAGCTCCATAGAAAGTCCGCTGGTTCTAACAGCACTGGGCAATTGCTTCCGGCATGAATCCGCCTGGCGGGTCGGCCGCCACCGGTTGAATGAATTTCATATGCGCGAGATTGTTTTCCTTGGCGAAGCCGGATTTGTCGAGGAGACGCGGACGCATTATATCGATAAGGTATGGCAATTGTTCAATGATCTCGGCTTTGAAGGCAGAATTGAAACGGCATCGGACCCGTTCTATTTCTCCGAGGACGCCTCCAAGGGCCAGCATCAAATGATGGCGAATATGAAGTACGAGCTGATTGTGGAGCTGCCAGCGGGCCAATTCTCCATCGCCTCCTTCAATCATATGGGTGATTCCCTGTGCAAGAAGTTCAATATCTCGGATCGCTCAGGGAAGAGCTTGCAGTCAGGCTGTACAGCCTTCGGGGTTGACCGCTGGGTATACGGACTGCTGTCCAGGCATGGCATTCAATACTCGGAATGGCCTGCCAGTGTGAGGAAGCGGCTGGATCCTTACTTCCAGGATGATGCCAAGCAATCGGAATCGGCATTATTGGAGCCGGTGTAAGGGTCATAGCGAGAGCTATAAAAGAGGGGCTGAATCGGCCGGAGTTGACGGCCGGGGCAGCCTCTCTTTGCGCGGGCTCCTGGTTTGGCCGCCGACATGCGTGTGACCGGGCATCGTGTGCCGGGAGGCGCAGCGCGGTACGGAAAAAGAGACAAGCGAAATGCGAGCTAAGCTGGGCAAAACCTGCGAAACGGCAGTTATTTTCTCATTTTTGACCCCTTGAAGGTGAAATGCCTGCCAGCGTGCAGGTATTTCACCTTCGTTTGCCCTTATCGGCCGATTATTTCTCAAATTCATGCTTCATCGCAGGAATTTTACCGTTATGGCGTCTTGTAACCGAAATTCATGCACATTCGCAGGCTTCTTACTCCGTCACTCTGCCTTCAAAACAGTAGGAGAAGGGGGGCAGAAAGCATTTTCACACATCATGTGGGACTGACTCACTGGATATTGGACTTTTCGGACAGCCCCGCGAAAACGGAACAACAAGATGCCATCAGCGCTTGCCGGATTGAATGAAGGTGAGGATCGAGCGGAGAGACTGGGGCTCTCCCTGCTGCAGCAGATCGCCTTCCTGCTGCAAGCGAGACTCGATATTAAGCAGATGGAAGTCGGTAATTGCTGCATTCGCCCGCACTTCGCTCCAGTGCAGCGGGGTGGACACCGTAGCGCCTTTGCGGGCTCTGGGGGAGTAGGGGGCGATGATCGTTTTGCCTTGATAATGCTGCAAATAATCGATGTAAATCCGATCGCCCCGATGCTTGGTCAGCCGTTCGATGGTGAACAGCGACGGATATTGATCCGACATATAGGAGCCTACGAATTCACCGATCTGTCTCAGCTCGTCGAACGTAAGGTCAGGAATCAACGGGACGATAAGCTGTATCCCTGTTGCGCCCGATGTCTTGGGGATGCTCGTGATGCCGAGCGATTGAAGCAGATCGCCAACCATGACCGCCGCTTCCATAATGCGGGGCTCCTCCGGAAGAGTAGGGTCGAGATCGATGACCCATTCCGTAGGCTGAGCCGGATTGCTGACCCTGTCGAACGATGCGTGGAATTCCAGGCAGGCCAGATTGCCCAGCCACAGCAGGACTGGAAGAGAATCCAGATGGACATATGAGATGCCTTCATGGGCTAGAGTATTAACGAAGCCGGGAGCTGGCGCGGGACAATTTTTCTGATAGAAGGACTTGCCGTCCACGCCGTCGGGATACCGGATTGTAGTCAAATACCGGTCACTGCAATGGTTCAGCAGCAAGGGTGCCAGAGCGGCAAGCCGCTGCAAGTAGATTGCCTTCGTAATACCCATTCCGGGCCAGAGCAGCTTGTTCGGATTGCTCACTGTCAGCTCCTGGCCCTCCACAACGATGGTTCCTTTCACGCTGCGGCTCATGGAATCGGCTCCTTAGGCAAAAAAGTAACAAGCTTGGGGTGGCGAAGCTGGCCTGCGGCTGTTATCTCCAGTCCGGTTACGCGGCATTTGAAGGACAGGGGCAGCCATTGTATCGTTTCACGCTTGAGATCATCCGGCATTGCAGGAAAGGGGCAGCTGGTTCCCATCGTCTCCGGCTGCCCGGTGCGGAAGGTGGAGGCTAATGTCTGGCGAAGCTCAGCGTTCAGCCCGAGTGACACACTTCCGAAATAAGCGTCATGATAAGCCATCACCAGGCTGGCAATGATGCCGCTCCGCCATTTGAGCCCGACGATATCGACATCAATGACAAGCGCCGTTTTCTTCTTGAACCAGTCCCGATGCTTCTTCCCCTCAGCATAAGGGCTCGACAGCCGCTTGCTGACGACCCCCTCCCAGCGTTTGCTCTCCACCCATCTCCACAGGGCTTCGCCATCCATGAAGAGATCTGTCACAATAAGCCGCGGATCATTGCTGCTGTACCGCTGCTTCAAGCGCTCATGACGATCCCGATAGGGCAGATGTCTAAGATCGCCGGATTCATCGGCCAAGAGATCAAACAGCACATAGACAATGCTGCCTGCTTCCGATGAGGGGGAGGAAGGGAGCGGCCTTTCTCGCAAGGAGCCAGTATGACGAGATGGCTGAGCGACAGCCGCTTGCTGACCGCTTCTGGAACGCTCACGCTTCAGCACCTCCTGGAAATTCGGACGGACGCCATCCCACCATACGACCTCGCCATCGAGAATGCAGCTCTCATGATCCGGTGATAAAGACGATAGCAGACGGACAACCTCGGGATAGACGGAGTTCTTGTTCAGCATATTGCGCGAATAGAGTTGAACAGTACCGCTGGACTGTATCCGTGCAATAATTCGAACGCCGTCCCATTTGAGCTGGTAGCCCCAGTCATCCCCCTTGGGCAGCTCGCTGCTTGTAATCGGAGCCATGGGATGCTCGGGCAATCGGGGCAAAGAGAGACTGCTGTCAGCCTTGCCTTCACTGCCGGCTTCACCACGAGAGGAGGCGGGGGAGTTCCGCTGCCCGTTCATGCTAGGATACCGTCTCCTTCGAGGAGCTGCCCTTTGCCTTGCGCGGGCGCGGAGTCTTGGCTCTTGGAGCGGGATTGCCATCGGCGGCAGCGGCGTTGTCGCCAGTGCTGCTGTCCGTACCGCTGGCGTTCTCTGTACCCGCCGCCGGTTGGCCTGGCGCATTGCCTCCGCCAGTATCGAAGCTGCCTGGCGCAGCCGGAGATATTCGGACGGCTTCGAGACTGGCTTGCAGAGCAGCCATCAAGTCCAGCACATTCGTGCGCTGCTGCTCTGGCGCGACACGCACATCTTCGCCGGCTATTTTGTGCTGGATGAGATCCATCAAGCGTGTGCGATAGTCATCCGTATATTTGGCTGGCTCGAAAGGCGTGGAGAGCTGTTCAATCAGCATGCGGGCCATCGTGAGCTCCTTCTCATTCACATCATGTCCCTCCGGCAAGCCGGGAACCTGCTGGGCCGACCGGATTTCATCGGGATAGAAGATCGTTTCCATGGCGATGCAATCCCCGATGACACGAATGGCTGCAAGTGAGCTTTTGGAGCGGATGGACACCTTTGCAATGCCGATGCGTCCAGACTGGCGCATAGCCTCCAGCAGCAGATTATAGGCGTTTCCGCCCGCTTGGTCGGGGGACAGATAGTACGTTTTCTGAAAATAAATAGGGTCGATTTCCTCCAGCGCGACAAAATCGAGGATCGTAATCGTTTTGGTGACATCATCGCTCAGCTGCTCAAGCTCTTCCTTCTCGAAGAGGACGAAGTGGCCCTTCTCATATTCATATCCCTTGATGATATCGTCCCATCCGATATCGGTCTCACAGGTTTGGCATTTGCGGACATAAGCAACGGGACTGCCGCATTCGCGGTGAAGGAGACGCATCGAGATATCCTTATCCTCCGTAGCGGAGAACATCTTAACGGGCACATGCACAAGCCCAAAGCTAATCGCGCCTTTCCATACAGTATGCATTGTTTAACCTCCTAAAAGTTTTTGCGTGGCTGTGCTCATCCTGCGCGAGCAGGATCAAGCAAAAACTGGCATCGAAAGCATGGGCCAAGTTTTTGCGGGCAGTAAGTGGTCTATGTATCAGGCTATGATGCCAGTATTCCCTGAATGCATGAAAGACAATCGAAACGGGCATATTTTTGGTGAACGCGGGTACCACCCGAGCGATAGAGGGGAGGTTGACAGCATGAGTGGAATAAGCAGCACGCCGGAGGGAAGCAGCAGCGGCGGGGACAGGCGTCACGAAGGCCGGGACGATTATTTTATGGATATTGACCGCATGGTTAATGAAGGGTTGGGCGGGGGACAGGTTACACTGCACAACGGAATGATCGAAGCGACGACGACGGAGACGATGATCCCGGAAACCGGTGCGGTCCAAACTGAAACAGAAGCGCAAGAGACGTAAAAGGAGCTGCAGCCCGCAATGAAAACCGAACGTGCCCAACAAATCTATCAATCCAAAGAAACAATAGCCGTTCATCTCGAAGGCAAGCCGGTATGGATCGAGAATGTGGATGAAGGCAATGGCATGGCCACGGTTCAGGTCGAGTCCAATCCGCTTAATACGATGACCGTATCCGTTGACCGCCTTCAAGAAGGCAAGGGCTATGATGCCTGAATAAGCCGGTACAGGAACCCCGCTGTGAGCCCAGTGCTCAGGCGGGGTTCCTGCTGTTTGCCGGTACCTATTTGTTTAAGGAGCAGGGGGCAAGGGTAAAAAAGAGCATGAAAGACAACAGAAAACGATACTGTAGAGGAGAGGATTATTATGGTTCAACGCAACGTCGATATCGAAGAACGCCATGTGGAGAAAAGGTCCGATCCCAGCCATGTAGCGGCGACTTTTATAAAATATGCAGCCTATATCATTATCTTTTTCGGAGCGCTGTATTTCCTTGTTGAATATGTGCTGCCCAAGCTATAAGCGGCAAGGCGGAGACTCAGTTTATTATAATGATGGCCGGCTGCCGCAGCCGCGCCTTGGGGAATGTCCACCTGGAGAAATCGGGTGGGCATTTTTTTGGAATATAAAGTAATATTTTAGTTGAAGACTCAAGTTGTGATGGGGGAATTATGATGAGCGAGGATTGGAAGAAAGCCGAGAAAGCGCTGAGTTATATTGAAGTGAACGGGAATGCCAATAACGATCCCGTCACGATCTCAGGTCAGACAGAGGGTCTGCATTGTATTGGAATTGGTACGGATGCTGCCGTATTCTCCTATGAACCTGAGCCCGGTTATGCTTTCAAAGTTTATTCGCCCCATGCGGTGGAGAAACTGCAAGCGGAGAGGTCCGTATATGAGCGGCTGGCTGGTTCGCCCTATCATCCTCAGTATTATGGCTACGGTAGCAACTATCTGGTCATCAGCTTCGAAAGGGGGATTACGCTGCATGATTGTCTTGTGCATGGTGTCCCGGTTCCCGAGCAGGTAATCAAGGATGTTGAGGACGCCAAGAAGCTGGTCATTGCACGGGGTTTGAATCCGAGGGATATCCATCTGAAAAATGTGCTGATGCAGGATGGCAGAGCTAAAGTGATCGACGTTTCGGAATACATAAAGGAAGGCAATGATCACAGATGGGACCATTTGGTTTGGGCGTATAATAATTTCTATGGGCATCTGGAAGGTGTGAAGATACCGTCATGGGCACTTGCCACAATTCGCAAATGGTACAACCGCGCTGATCAGGCCAACTTCTCTCTGGAGGAGTTCTCGCAGCGGGTTAGTCAATTATTCAAATGGACCGGAAAATAATAGAGCAGTTCTTTAACGTACTGCTATGGTGAAATGTAATGGCGATAATGCATGAAAAACGAATAAAGATGGCAGATAAATTGCGATAATATCGTTTTTGATTTGGAATTTGATGAAAAAACATTTATAATGATAATATACGAAGGAATTTGAGCGGAATGGAGGGGAAGAATGGCTAAACAACATTACAAACTTACAAAGCTGGAAATTATCAAACGTATTATCTTCTTAACGATTGGCGCTGCGCTCGTAGCTGTTGCCCTGGAAATTTTCCTCGTTCCCAACCATATTATTGATGGTGGTATCGTCGGTGTTTCCATTATTTTCGCCGAGTTGTCTGACCTGCCGCTTGGTATGTTTCTTTTCCTGCTGAACCTGCCTTTTCTGGTTCTCGGGTATAAGCAGATCGGCAAAACGTTCGCGATATCGACGTTATATGGAGTAACGGTCATGTCAATCGGAACGACGCTGCTTCATTCCGTAGAGCCGCTGACGTACAGTATTTTTCTGGCTCCGGTGATCGGAGGGGTGCTGCTTGGGATCGGTGTAGGACTAGTCATCCGATTCGGCGGTTCGCTTGACGGTACGGAAATTGTAGCGATTCTGTTCACGAAGAAGCTGCCATTCTCGGTTGGCGAGATTGTCATGTTCATCAATCTTTTCATTCTGGGAAGCGCAGGCTTTGTCTTCTCGTGGGACAGCGCGATGTACTCGCTTATCGCTTACTACATCGCCTTCAAGATGATCGATGTGACGATAGAGGGCTTTGACGAGTCGAAATCGGTCTGGATCATCAGCGATGAAGCGAAGGAAGTTGGAGATGCCATCATGAGCCGGCTTGGCCGGGGCGTTACTTATCTGCATGGCGAGGGCGGCTTCTCTGGCGGGACGAAGCGGGTTATATTCTGCGTCATTACCCGTCTGGAGGAAGCGAAGCTCAAAATGATTGTGCAGGAGCTTGATCCTTCCGCGTTCCTGGCTGTGGGCAACATTCACGATGTGAAGGGCGGCCGTTTCAAGAAGCGGGATATTCACTAGTTGACCGGCGAACATTACAGGTTGAACGGATGCCGCCGCATGGCGGAATGACACAAGCGGGTAAGATTGCTCTTCTGATGAGCGGTCTTGCCCGCTTTTGTTGCGAGGGTGGAAGCTGACCGATATAATAAGGTCATTGATGTTGTTGGCTATGAGGACCGAGGCGAAAGAGCCGATGTGAGCTTCCAAATGTGAGCTTTCAATTCAGTCGGGTAGACGAAGTAGAATGTTACTGCTTTCGGTATATCGTACACTGTAACAATCTGTAAAAGGACATAACCCGCTTATAGGGAATGAAAGCAGGCCGGGTGCAGTGTAGGTTTGCCTGCCGACGTGTGACCGAGCACCGCGTGCCGAGATGGCACCTCGCGCCGGGAGGAGCGCGCGGTGCGGAACACGCTGACGAGCTGTAGCGGGATAAAAGCTGCTTACAGGGGAGGAAAGCAGGCTGGTTGTTCGCTGTAACACGGAATTGCCTGCTTATGGGCGAGATGAGACGGAATTTGTATACGCTGACTAGCTGTAGCGGAAGTTATTAGTTGGTCTGGTATACGTATCAACGCAGCTGCAAAGGGGGCGGTTGGGCTGGACGAATTCGCGAGTATCCGCCATTGGACGGATGGCCGCCAGAGCGAGCAGCGTTTGCGCGAGCAGGGGGTTGTAGTCGGCATCGGCGATGATGCCGCTGTGGTTGAGGCGCCGCCGGGTGAGGGCGGCGCCCTGCAGTGGGTGCTGGCGGTCGACACGATGGTGGAGACCGTCCACTTCAATGCAGCGACGATGGCGGAGGCCGATGTCGGCTGGAAAGCGCTGGCCGCGAACGTAAGCGATATCGCGGCGATGGGCGGTGTGCCCCGGCATGCGCTCGTGTCCGTGAGCGTGCCGCGGGCCTGGGAGCCGGCGCGTATTCGCCGGCTCTATGACGGGCTGTACGCATGCGCCGAGCATTACGGCGTCGCGGTAGTTGGCGGCGACACGACCTCGTCGCCGGCGCAGCTTGTTGTGGCCGTGACGGTGGTTGGCACCGTCGAGGCCGGCAGGGCGGTTCGCCGGTCGGGCGCGCAGCCCGGCGACGCCGTGTTCGTGACCGGGCCGATCGGCATGGCCTCGGCCGGTCTGCATTATTTGCTCGCCGCGGCCAGCGGCGAGCAGTGCGTGCCGCTCGCCGCGGCGGAGGCCGCCGGCACGGCGGCGCTGGTGCAGGCGCACCGCCGCCCGGCGCCGTCCGTGCGCGCGGCGCGAGTGCTCGCCGCGCGCGGCACAGTCACATCGCTGAACGACGTCAGCGATGGCCTTGCAAGCGAAGCTTGGGAAATCGCCGAGAGCTCCGGCGTCAAGCTCACGCTGCGCGAATCGCAGCTGCCGATGAGCGGCAGCATGGCTGCTTACGCGCGCCGGAGCGGCGTGGAGCCGCTGGAGTGGATGCTCTACGGCGGCGAGGATTACGTGCTGCTTGGCACGATTGCGGCGGCGGATGCTGCCGGGGCCAAGGCGGCGTTGGCCGCAGAAGGCCTGCCGATGTATGTGATCGGCACAGCCGAGGCAGGCGCTGCCGGTGTCGAGCTGGTCCATGATAGCGGGAACAGCGAAACGGGCCGGAGAGCGGAGCGGAGGGTGCCTCTGGCCAAGCGGGGCTATAATCATTTTGGCTGATAACGAAAGCAACCGGACTCTCATAACATTATAGGTGGAATTAGGATGATAGAAGCAGGACAAGCCGTCTGGATGGCGGCAAGCGAGCAGGATACCGTTGTACTGGCTGAGCTGCTGGCCTCTTGGGCCATGCCGGGTGCTGTTCTGGCATTGGATGGCGATCTTGGCGCGGGCAAAACGCGATTCTCGCAAGCTTTTGCCGGTGCGATTGGCGTGAAGGGAATTGTGAATAGTCCCACCTTTACAATCATTAAGGAATACGAGGGCAGGGTGCTGCCTCTCTATCATATGGATGTCTACCGGCTGTCGCTGCCGGAGGCGGACGAGCTGGGGCTGGATGAGTATTTCTATGGAGCAGGAGTAACGATCGTAGAGTGGGCCAGCCTGATCGAAGAACTGCTGCCTCCGGAACGTCTGCAAATCTATATCGAGCATCTCGGCGGAGAAGCTCGCCGGATAGCTGTCAAGGGCATCGGCGCACCCTATGCGCAATGGTGCCAGCAGCTTGGAGCGAAAGGAGCGAGCCGCTTATGAAAGAGCAGCAATCGGGCCAATACCGGCAGGGCGGCCCGCTTATATTAGCGCTGGATACATCGACTGCCGCACTTGCGGCCGCACTCGTTCGCGGAGAAGAAACGCTTGGCACGATTCAATCGCTTGCTGAACGCAATCATTCCGTGTTGACCGTCGCACAGCTGAAATCGCTGCTTGAGGAATACGGTGTCGCAGCAGAAGAGCTGGACGGTATTGCGGTAGGCCGAGGGCCGGGCTCATACACAGGCATGCGAATTGCGGTGTCGATTGGCAAGACGCTTGCCTGGGTGTGGAATAAGCCGCTAGTCGGCGTTTCCAGTCTGGAAGCGCTGGCCTATGGGGCATGGCAGGCCAACAAGCAGGAGCATTCTGCCCGCGAATCCTTTGGCGGAGCTGACTGGTTTGTGCCGATTATGGATGCGCGGCGCGGGCAAGTTTACACTTCCGCCTTCAGCTGCAGTCCGGGCGGAGAATGGACACGGCTGTCTGCGGATGGAATTCGCCTTATGCGGGAGTGGGTGGACCAGCTTGCCGGAATGATGGATTCAGCAGAGGAAGGAACCGCTCCGGCCCGCATCTGGATTGTGGGCGACCTGTCCCTGCACGAAGCGGAGGGGGAGCGCCTGCGCCATATTTGTGCTGGGGCCCATGCAGCGCCTGTCCGCGATGTTCATCTGCTGCCGTTCACGATGGAAGGAACTTCTGTAGCGGCGCTCGGCTCGATGCGGATCGTTAAGGGAGAACGCGATGATGTGCACACCTTTGTTCCCAATTACACGCAGGTAACGGAAGCGGAAGCGAAGCTGGCTGCGAAGCGGGCAGGCGAGGTGCAGACATGATAGGAATCGATACGGAGAGCCTCGTTTACCGGGCTATGACACTGGGGGATGTGCCCCGGATACTGGAGATTGAGGTGGAGGCCTTCACTTGTCCCTGGACAGAGGAAGCGTTCCGCAATGAGCTGATCAACAATCATTTTGCAAGATATATGGTGGTAGCGCACGGGGATACTATAATCGGATATGGCGGCATGTGGGTCATTATAGACGAGGCGCATGTGACGAATATTGCGATTCGCGAAGGGTACCGCGGCAAGGGATTGGGAGAGCGTCTGCTGACGGAGATGCAGAAGCTGGCGGTGTTCTTCGGGGCGGCCCGCATGACATTGGAGGTGCGGGTAAGCAACGAGGTGGCACAGCGGCTGTACCGCAAGCTTGGCTTTGAAGAAGCTGGTCTCCGGCCGGGCTATTATTCGGACAATCAGGAGGATGCGCTCATTATGTGGGCGGAGCTATCCGTGCCTGAGGCGGGGAGCGAGAATGACGAAGACGAATGAGTTGATATTAGCGATTGAGACAAGCTGTGACGAAACTTCGGTCGCAGTAATACGGGGCGGCCGCGAAATTCTGTCGAACATCATCTCAAGTCAAATTGAGACACATGAGCTGTTCGGCGGAGTTGTACCGGAGATCGCCTCGCGCAAGCATGTAGAGAGCATAACACTCATTGCAGAGCAGGCCATTGCGGAAGCGGGCGTAACGCTGCGTGATCTGTCGGCTATTGCGGTTACGCAGGGGCCGGGTCTGGTGGGGGCGCTGCTGGTCGGTGTCGTAGCGGCCAAAAGCCTTGCCATGGCGCTGGATCTGCCCCTGATCGCCGTCCATCATATTGCTGGACATATCTACGCGAATCAATTGGTTCACGAGATTAAATATCCGTGCCTGGCGCTTGTTGTCTCCGGCGGGCATACGGAGCTTGTCGCGCTGGAGCGCGAGGGAAGTTTCCGCATGATAGGGCGTACCCGCGACGATGCGGTAGGCGAAGCCTATGACAAGGTGGCGCGGGCGCTTCACCTGCCTTATCCCGGAGGGCCTCATATCGATCGTCTGGCGGTCGAGGCGGCGGATGAGACGGATCTGCCGCGTGCATGGCTGGAACCGGATTCCTATGATTTCAGCTTCAGCGGGTTGAAATCTGCCGTGCTTTCTGTCATCAATCAAGCGAAAATGCGCGGCCAGCAGCTGGATGAACCGGCGCTGGCCAGAGGGTTTCAGGCGTCGGTCATCGATGTGCTTGTGACCAAGGCGCTTCGCGCAGTAAGGGCCGAGGGCGCCAAGCAGCTGCTGCTGTGCGGCGGTGTTGCTGCCAACCGCGGACTTCGCGCAGCGCTTGCTGCCCGCTGCGAAGCGGAAGGGATTCCGCTTCTGGTGCCGCCGCTGTCGCTCTGTACAGATAATGCGGCGATGATCGGCGCTGCCGCCCATCTGAAGTTCAAGCACGGCGAGTTCACCACATTAAATATGAAAGCAGAGCCTGTGCTGTCACTGGAGGAATGGTCGATCGGCCGCGGCGGGCACAGCTGAGCGCACATAAACGGAAGTGCACAATCACCTGAAAGTGGCTGTGCGAAAACGGTAATGCCGAATAAGGCAGGGCAGCCCCCAATCTTATGAAGAAGCCTCCAATCCCGAGTTAAAGCAGTTAAAGCGTGGAGTGGAGGATTCATTCTTCTTGTGGTGCGGTTTAATATTCGACGAACATGCCTGCGTAAATGCAGGCTTTCTCTCGTTCCGGCCTGCTAAAGGCGAAATACCTGCAAAAGTGCAGGCATCTCGCCTTAAACTTCCTCTAATCGCCCCAGTTGTCTATTATTCCTGCACCAATGCAGGCATTTCACCTCGTAGGGGTGATTTTAACCGAAATTCATGCGCTTTCGCAGGATTCCTGCTCTGCTCCGCAGTGGTCGTCGATATTTGGCCATCAGGAGAACTGTGCCATAACAAGCGGTATCGCCGCTGGGAGCCAGTGTTATTGCTTTGAACAGTTTGGACTTTTCAGGATATCGGAGATCGATCTTTTTCGGTTTATTTCATTATCGGAATTGACAGACGATTTGTGGGAGCATATAATAAGCAGCAATACTTCACATCCAAGCTGAAGCGTTGGCCTTGATTGCTCGGGCTGGCATCGTTATCAGTTATAGTCTCAAACGCGAAGAACAGGAGTAGTAAGGCAAATGCCGGGATTAGAGAGCTGCGGGTTGGTGCAACGCAGTCGAAGGCAGCCCCAATCTCGCCTGGGAGCGGAACAGCGGAATACAGGATGAGGCAGCCAAAGGCCAAGGCTGGGAACATCCCGTACGTACACTGTAACGGTTAACCTCCGTAATCGGGTGCACGGCTTCGATTTCTAGAATCGTCGGCGTGCTTTGAGTGGGCGTTCTTCGTTCTCACGGCAGTGAGGAGACGTCAACAAGGGTGGTACCGCGCGGGCCTAATATAGCCTGTCGTCTCTTGATTTATTGAGAGACGGCAGGCTTTTCTTGTTGTACGGGATGTGGAGAAGGGTTCAAAGTCAAATATTACTTCATCCAACATAGAACAAACGCAATGAACAGAAGTAGTAGGATATTATCCGGGAATAACGCTTATCCGGCAAAGGTAAGCGCAGAGAGCTGCGGGAGGGTGCGACGCAGTCGATGGATGTCCGAACTCGTCTGGAAGCGGATCGGTGGAAATGCGGCAGCGCATTGTCGGAAGACAATTGCCCAGGCGCGGTGTACATCGGCACGGTTAACCTCCGTAATCGGGTGCAGCTTGAATGGAATCTGTTCCAAACAAGCTCGCTAAGCGGGTCCGGGCATCAGTCCGGGCAACGAGAGTGGTACCGCGGCATGCTGACAGCCTGTCGTCTCTTGATTTATTAAGAGACGGCGGGCTGTTTGCGTTATGCGGCAAAGACATGAGCTGTTCATGCATCCCAATAAATTTTCAGGAGGTAAAAGATTATGACGATTAACAATAACGCAACCAATAATGTGAACAATATCGATATCAGCTTCAAAGGTGCTTCTGTGAGCGGCAATGAAGCAGCCTACAAACGCATTCGCATCTTCGATACGACACTTCGCGACGGGGAGCAGTCTCCGGGTGCGTCTCTGGAACCGGGGCAAAAGATTATTCTTGCCCGCCAGTTGGCTAAGCTTGGCGTAGATATTATCGAGCCGGGCTTTGCCATCTCCAGTCCGGGCGACTTTGCAGCTGTGCAGCAGATATCCCGTGAGCTGCATAATGTCGAGATCGCCGGCTTTGCCCGTGCGGTTAAAGCCGACATTGACGCCGCTGTGCGCGCCACTGTGGACGCTGCGCGCCGACGGCTGCACCTGTTTATTTCCTCCTCGGATATTCATCTGGACTTTCAGCTTCGCAAATCAAGGGATCAGGTGCTGCAGATCGCCCGGGAGATGGTCGCCTACGGCAAGCAGTTCGTTGACGAGATTGAGTTTTCGCCGATGGATGCAAGCCGCGCGGGACGTGAATTTGTCATCGAAATGGTGGAGGGTGTTATTGCTGAAGGTGCAACGATCATTAATCTGCCGGATACTCTGGGCTACGCCATGCCGGAGGAGTACGGCGAGATGTTCCGGGTTGTTCGTGAGCAGGCGCGCGGCGGGGATAAAGTGAGCTACAGCGCTCACTGCCATAATGATCTCGGGCTGGCTGTTGCGAATAGTCTGGCTGCCATACGTGCGGGTGCGACGCAAATCGAGGTAACGGTTAATGGCGTAGGAGAGCGTGCGGGCAACTGCTCCCTGGAGGAGCTGGTGATGGCGATTGAAACGCGAAAAGAAGCAATCGGTGCTGTTACGGGCATTGTGACAAGCGAGATTTATGAGACCTCCCGCATGGTGAGCCGGGCGATGAATTTCCCGATTGCTTATAATAAGCCGGTTGTTGGACGCAACGCCTTCCAGCATGAATCGGGCATTCATCAGGACGGTCTGCTCAAGAATCGCAATACGTATGAAATTATGGACCCGGAAGCAATGGGGATACCGCGCAGCATGATCGTTCTTGGCAAGCATTCAGGACGCCATGCGATCAAGCACCGTCTGTCCGAGTATGGCATTATGATGGACGCGCCGCAATTAGAGGATGTGTACAACCGTTTCATCGAAAAAGCTGACGAGCTGAAGCTGATCCCGGATAGTGTGCTGATCGGGCTTGCGAGCGAGACGACCGAAACGCAGCATGATCCATACACGCTCGTCGATTTACAGGTGATGGCCGGAACAGGGGATGCTGTACGAACCGCAACTGTGGCCATTCGGGAACGCGAGTCACAGCAGGTACGAACCTATACGGGCACAGGCTCGGGGCCATTGGAAGCCGTTATCCACTGCTTGCAGGAGGCGATTCCCGTCGATGCGGAATTCGAAGATCTGGAGCTGCATTCCTTATCGACAGGCGAGGACGCGCGAGGTGAAGCGGTTGTCAGCATCCTGTGCAACAATAAGCGCTATCGTGGAACGTCCATCCACAAGGATATTATTTTGGCGGCTGCACAAGCTTATGTGGCATCCTGCAACGGACTGCTTATGAGCTCAGAAACGTCGAAGGAGTAGCATAAAATACGTTTCTGTCGTTATGTACAGAGTTAATTTATAGAAGGAGCAGCATTATCCCCAACATTATCCACAGCAAATGTGCGCAATGTGTATAAATGACGGAATCCCACGGAAACCGGACGTTTACAATGTGAACAAAAATGGGATAAGTTTTTCACAGCCCTTCTGTGGATAATGTGGATAATGTGTGCAAACCTTTCATATCTATTCCTATGTATCGACGAAATATTAATAAATAGTTAAAATTGTTGCATTACCGCACGATTATTAGTGCCAGAATTGCCAAACTATTTGGGTTCTGTTGTGGATAACGCTGTGGATAGCGGGGATAGATTTGAATAATCTGAATAATTAATCCTGGAAAGGCCAGCCATAGCCTTCTTGTTATCGATTTATCCCCTATTTTGTACACAATTTGGATGAACAAGAATCTTTATCCTCAGCCTGCTTGCTCACTCCAGGCGCTCAGGGCGAGGATTGAGCACCGCACAGCAGTGCAGTAATCCTGCGAAAACGAAATTCGGCGATGTACCTCCCCGCTTTGGATATGAGGAGATGGCAGGCGAAAAGGCGTCAAAAGCAGAGTAACGACCAGCGAAGTAAGAAGCCTGCGAATGTACATGAATTTCCGGTTAATAGACGCTTTAATGGTAACATTCCTGCGATGAAGCATGAATTTGATAAAAAATTGGCCGATAAGGGAAAGGAAGGTAAAATGCCTGCACTCTGGCAGGCATTTTACCTTCATGGGGCTGGAAACAAGAGTAAACCTGCGGTTTTGCATGTTTCTATGTTTAAATGGGATTACGGCATGTGAAGGAATTTTAATTTCGACGAGAATAATCCTTCTATAACAGCCTGATTTAAGCAGGTATGTCCGCTGTTCAGGGGATTGCCCCCTTCGTTCGGGTGGGATTTCAACCAGCCTGCGATTGTCAATTGTGCAGCTGCATGAAGCGAAATCGGCCGATTAGGGCGAATTGTGGAAGTCCAATAAGGGAGTCAGTCCCGAATGATGTGAAAAGATGCCTCCAAACCACCCGATAAGATAAGTGGAACTGGAAGCATCTTTTCTATTACTATTTCCCGATGCTATGCAAGCAGCTCCTCCCAAGCCTCATAGGCTGCTTGAAGGCGTGCTTTGCAGACATCCATCTGTGCCTGAATGTCCCCGATTCGCACATAATCATTGAAGACTGCAGGATCGGCCAGCTGTTCCTCGAAAGCGGCAACTTCGCCCTCCAGGCGGGCAATATCCGCTTCCAGTCCTTCAAGCTTGCGCTGTCGGGCGCGTTCGTCACGCTTTGCTTGTTTGTCGGCTTCATATGACGAAGGAGCAGATTTTTCAACGGTATCGACAGTGCTTCCCTGTTTTCCTTGTGCAAATGACAGCGTTTCCAACCGCATTTCATCGTTTTCACGTTTTTTCTCGATCATTTCGTCATAATTTCCCAGGAAATGATTTGTTCCCTGTGGAGTGAGTTCGACAATCCGTTCAGCCATTTTATTCAGAAAATACCGATCATGCGAAATGAACAACAGCGTGCCGTCATAGTCCATCAGCGCCGATTCCAGCACCTCTTTGCTGTACAGGTCAAGATGGTTGGTCGGCTCGTCAAGGATAAGCATATTTGCACGGGCAAGCATGAGCTTGGATAAGGAGACACGGGCTCTCTCGCCGCCGCTTAATGCACTGATCCGCTTCTGCACATCATCCCCGCTGAACAGGAAATTGCCAAGAACGGTGCGAATACGGGCCTCCTCAATGCCAGGATAGGCGCTCCACAGCTCCTCAAGAACGGTATTGGACGGATTCAATCCGGTATGCTCCTGGTCATAATAGCCGATGGCAACGTTCGTACCCCAGCGGATCGTGCCTTCGGCATGAGGCTGCTGCCCCACCAGCGCTTTGAGCAAGGTTGATTTGCCGATGCCGTTCGGTCCGATCAGCGCAACGTTGTCGCTTCGCTCCAGGCGAAAGGAGACATTCTGGAACAGCAGAGGGTCATTGTCGGAGAATCGAACGGATACCTTGTCGACATTCAGCACATCCTTGCCGCTGGTGCGTTCAATTTCAAAGGAAAAATGGGCGCGCTTCAGATCGCCGAGCGGCTTGTCGAGCCGTTCCATTTTATCGAGTGCCTTACGCCGGCTCTGGGCTCTCTTTGTTGTAGAAGCACGAACGATGTTGCGTTGAACGAAATCCTCCAAACGCTCAATTTCTTCCTGCTGTTTCTCATAGTGCTTCAGCTGCGTTTCGTACTCGGCGGCCTTGATGTCGATAAAACGGCTGTAGTTGCCGGTGTATCGCTTTGCTGTATGCCGTTCGATCTCGACAATCGTCTGGACGACCGCATCAAGAAAGTAGCGGTCATGAGAGACGACCAGAATGCCGCCGGAATAGCTGCGCAAGTAATTCTCCAGCCAGGTCAACGTCTCGATATCCAGGTAGTTGGTCGGCTCATCGAGCATTAGCAGGTCGGGTGCCTGCAGCAGGATGCGCGCCAGTGCCAGCCGTGTCTTCTGACCGCCGCTTAATGTCGAGATAATGGTGTCTTGCGGGAATTGGTGGAAACCCATTCCGTGCAGCACACTGCGGATGCGTGTCTCCATCTCGAAGCCGCCATTGTCGCGAAACCATTCGGAGAGCTGTGAATAACGCTCCAGCGTGGCGGCATAGAGCTTGGCATTCTCATGCAGCGTGGGGTCGGCTATCTCTTGCTCCAGCTGGCGAAGCTCGCGCTCCGC
The DNA here is from genome assembly GCF_019443105.1 of Paenibacillus oenotherae. Lineage (GTDB taxonomy): Bacteria > Bacillota > Bacilli > Paenibacillales > Paenibacillaceae > Paenibacillus_Z > Paenibacillus_Z oenotherae. The sequence continues at coordinate 98,297 of NZ_JAHZIJ010000013.1, read as the reverse complement.
TTCTATTAGATGGTGGAATACTGCGCGCATCTCGGCTTCTATCGTATTGTCCGATTGCAAGCCGCTTGATTGGGCCAGATAGCCGATCGTCGTTTCCTTCGATTTGTATATAGTTCCGGAATCTGCGGATGCCTCGCCAGCGATAATACGCAGCAAGGTCGATTTGCCGGCGCCATTGACACCGACAAGGCCTACACGCTCACGGGGCTGAACCTGGAAGGTAATGGAGCTCAGCACAGTGCTTGTGCCGTAGCTTTTGGAAATATCAGAAACTTGAAGCAACATAGGACGGAAACCTCCAGCAATGAAAGACTATATTCAAAAAAAACGATTACGATCATTCTACCACACATATGAAGGGTGCAAAAATTCAAATGCGCGACAATATCTTAACATAGGGACGCGAATATATGATCCCTTGACTATTGGCGTAAATTGGGCAACAGTGGTAAACTAAATAGACATATTTTAATGAAGGAAGGCTAGACTGGCTAATATGGCAGGAACCGATGAAATGATGGAGCCCACCGATCGGAAGAGAGCGGCTAGAGCAATGGCGATGGAGCTGCGCGGGAGCATTGCTGAAGAACTGCGGGAGGAACGGTCGCGGGCTGCTTGTGAAGGAGCAAAACAGTGGCTTGGGCAGGCTTGGCCGGGCTGCAGCAGCATGATGCTGTACATGCCATTTCGATCAGAGCTAGATGTCCGCCCATTAATAGAGTGGGGCTGGCGCAGCGGCATTGCTGTCATCGTCCCGAGATGTTTGCCGGAGCAGCGTTTTATGGAGCTTTATCGCATCCATAGCTGGAATGATGTTCATGCTGGTGCATATGGTATTATGGAGCCCGATCCATCGCGAGTACCCCGCTGCGGGGAGCAGTTTATGCCGGACGTTGTTTTCGTACCGGGACTTGCCTTTGACAGGCAGGGGGGAAGACTCGGTTATGGAGGCGGATATTACGACCGTTTCTATGATCGGCTGCATGGCCTCTCGATGAAGCTGGAGCGATCGATGCCGCTTTGGATCGGGTGCGGTTATGAGGCGCAGCTCGTTGCTGAAGTGCCGATGGAGGAGCATGATGCAAGATTGGGAGCCATCATGACAGAGCAGGGGATAAGCTTGACCGGCAATGCTCGAACCAACCCGCAAGCATAATGGAGGAGATTAGGATGGAGCTGACACATTTCAACGAACAAGGCAGGGCTCGCATGGTGGACGTATCGGACAAAGAGGTCACAACCAGAATAGCTGCTGCCCGGACGACGATTAAGATGCTGCCGGACACATTATTGCGCATCAAAGCTGGCACAATAGGCAAAGGCGATGTGATGGCTGTAGCCCAGGTTGCTGGCGTTATGGCGGCGAAGAAGACCTCGGACTGGATTCCGATGTGCCACCCGCTGCCGCTTACCGGTATAAATCTTGCTTTTGCCGATAATGGATCGGACGAGCTTTATATAGAAGGAACAGTGAAGACAACAGGACGAACGGGCGTTGAGATGGAGGCGCTGACCGCAGTGTCGGCAGCCGCCTTGACGGTCTACGATATGTGCAAGGCATTACAGAAGGATATGGTCATCGGGCCTACCTATCTTGTTTCCAAGACCGGCGGCAAAAGCGGTGATTACGTCCATACGGACAATACGTAATTTCGGATCGAATGGGGAGAAGCTCATGCGGTGGAAAGTGGCGTTATTAACGGCAAGTGATAAAGGATCGCGCGGCGAAAGAGAAGATACAAGCGCGCAGGTCATTAGAGAGCTTGTAGAGGAAGAGCTAAGCGGAGAGATTGTCGACTATCGCATTGTACCGGATGAACAGGATGAAATTATGGCCGCGCTGATCGAGATGACGGATTACTACCAAGCGGATCTCGTTATTACAACTGGCGGTACAGGTCTTGCTCCGCGGGATATAACACCGGAAGCTACCATGCGGGTGCTCGACCGGGTAGTTCCCGGCCTTGCCGAAGCGATGCGGATCGGTTCCATGCAGAAGACCCGCCAGGCGATGCTCTCACGCGGTGTTTGCGGCATACGCGGCCGCTCGCTAATCATTAATTTGCCGGGAAGTCCTAAGGGAGTTCACGAGAATTTAATGGCGATCATAGATCAGCTGCCGCATGCGCTCAGCATTCTCTCGGGACGAACGGGGGAACATAACGCATGAATGAGGGAGCGCCAAGAAACGGTACGGTGCTGAAGGAGGTTCCCGTGCAGGAGGCGGTAGGCTTGAGGCTTGCTCATGACCTGACGCAGATCCTGCCGGGACAATTCAAGGGACGGCTCTTCAAGAAGGGACATATTATTACGGAAGCTGATATACCCAAGCTGCTTGATATAGGCAAGGAGCATATCTATACGATGGAGCTCGGCGAAGGCGAGCTGCATGAGGATGACGCGGCTGGCCAGATGGCTGATGCGCTGTATGGCGACGGAATGAAGCTGACAGAGCCTCATGAAGGCAAGGTTGCGATCAAGTCGGATTTAACGGTGCCTGCGCTGGCAGTAATCGATGAATCGGTTGTTCATGCTATTAACAATCTTGGCGATATTGCACTGGCTACGCTTCGCTCCCATGCTGTTGTTATGCCGGGAGGACAATTGGCGGCAACTCGCGTCATTCCGCTATTCGTGGCGGAAGAGAAGGTTGCGCATGTCCGAAGAATAGCTGACCAGTACAGGCAGCTTCATGAGGGTCGCGGACCGCTTCAGCTGCGGCCGCTTCAGTCGTTCCGAATCGGTCTGCTTACAACGGGAGGAGAGGTTTTCTCCGGGCGTATTGAAGATAAATTTGGTCCTGCGGTGCGTCGTATTGTAGAATCGCTGGGCTCGGAGATCGCGGAGCAGCGCTTTGCTCCGGATGATCGTCAAACAATTGTCAAGGAAATACACTATTTGCTGGAACAGCGGTATGATATGATATTAGTGACGGGCGGCATGTCCGTCGATCCAGATGACCGCACTCCGGCAGCCATTGCCGAAGCAGGTGCGCGAATTGTCAGCTATGGAACTCCGATGCTTCCTGGCTCCATGCTGCTGGTCGGCTATTTGAATGATGTGCCGATCATGGGACTGCCGGGCTGTGTTATGCACGATCCTTACACCTCGTTTAATGTGCTGCTGCCCAGAGTGCTTGCAGGTGAAGCCATTACGAGAGAGGAAGTCGTGCAGCTTGGCTATGGGGGGCTTCATAACTGTTGATTGCTGATTGTCGACAGATGTAGAGAGAGACAGTGGTTGTCAGGTCTTTAATGATAGAAGAAGTTCAATTTGTAAGGAGGTATGTGTAATGTTTAGCGGAATAGGGGTAACAGGTATCATTCTGCTGGTGCTGGTAGCCTTGCTGCTCTTCGGTCCTAACAAGCTGCCTGAGCTGGGACGTGCATTCGGAAGAACGCTGAAGGAATTCAAAGCAGGCGCAAGAGATATTATGGAAGATGATCAGGACCGGAAGGATACGAGCCGGATTGAAGTGAACCGTAAATCCGACGAAGCGGACAGCAAGCGGCTCCCGGACTAATCAGGGGCCGCTTTTTCTTATGAAGACTATATAAGTTGAACGTGAGAAAGAAACAAACAGGTTGCTGCGCAGGGGAATGTTCTTACGATCGCTGTTGTTCCCGGAATTCTTGATTCTAGTTGTTGATGGTGGAATTCCGGGAACAAAGGCGAGCGCTGGCGCTTCTCCAGAATCATTTCCCTTGCTCCGCTCTGTTGTTTTTTCTCTTCGTTCAATTTATTGAGATTGACTTATAGGCAAGATTTGCGCCGCAGCAGAAAGAGAGGTGAGAGAGAAGTTGTCCTCCGAATCGGAAACAGAGAAGCCCTCCAGGAATGATCCTTCCATGAGCATATTCGATCACCTGGGAGAGCTGCGCCGTCGTATCATCTATATTCTGATTGTACTTGTACTTGGCATGGTTATCGGCCTTCTGCTGGCTAATCCTGCGTACGACTACTTAATGGCTCAAGATCCAGTGAATAAGCTGTCCCTCCATGCCTTCTCGCTATGGGACGGTATCGGCATGTACATGAAATTCGCGCTCGTTATTGCGCTGATCATCGCGCTGCCGTTCACCTTCTTCCAGCTGTGGGCGTTCGTAAAGCCGGCTCTGAGAGTTCAGGAGCAGCGGGCAGCTCTTGGATTCGTACCGCTGGCGCTGGGGTTGTTCCTCGCGGGACTAGCCTTCTCTTACTATGTCGTATTCCCAATGGCGTTCAATTTTACTTCAAGCGTATCGAAGCATTTGAACCTTGAGGAGACGTACGGGATCACTCAATATTTTACATTTATGTTCAACATCCTCATTCCAATCTCGCTGCTGTTTGAGCTCCCGCTTGTTATTATGTTTCTGACGAAGCTGAGAATTGTGACACCAGTGCGGCTGCGCAAAATGCGCCGACTAGCCTATTTTATCCTGATCGTAATCGGGACAATGATAACACCTCCTGATTTTATATCGGACTTGCTTGTCGCAATTCCGCTAATCGTGCTTTATGAGGTGAGCGTGCTCTTGTCGGGATTTGTCTATCGTAAGCAGCAGGCGGCGGATGCCGCTTGGGAAGAAGAATACGGAACCTAATGAATGAGCCGGCCTATGCCCGGCTTTTTTCTTTGTTCTGCTGCCTTCTGGGGAAAGCAGGAACTTTGGCGGAAGGTCAAGGCAAAGGGAGTTTGCCGGATGTCGATTGAGATCGAACTGTAAAAATCACGCAAAATGCCCGATAGGCACTTGAAATTGTAGTGCAAAATCGGTATTATTAAAAATGGCTGTTAGCACTTAACAGTTGCGAGTGCTAACAAGAAACTAAGCAACGAATTTAAAAGGAGGCTATTTTCATGATCAGACCTTTGGGTGAACGCGTATTGATCGAACCGATCGCGAAAGAAGAAACGACTGCTAGCGGAATTGTGCTGCCGGATACGGCGAAAGAAAAGCCGCAAGAAGGCAAAGTTATCGCAGTAGGAAGCGGAGCGGTCAAGGACGGCGTACGCATTGCGCTTGAAGTTAAGGAAGGCGACCGTGTGCTGTTCTCGAAATATGCTGGCACGGAAGTGAAATACGAAGGCAAAGAGCTTTTGATTATGAAAGAAAGCGACATTCACGCAATCTTGGGATAAGCAGTGTGCTTAGACCCCAACATAAATGGTTTGGCCTTACTTAGTTCCGGCAAGCATATGCTTGAACGGAGAGAACAATAATTTAGGAGGTTATTCGAAATGGCTAAAGATATCAAGTTTGGCGAAGACGCACGCCGCGCGATGCTGCGCGGGGTAGACGCTCTGGCGAATGCTGTTAAAGTAACACTCGGTCCTAAAGGCCGCAACGTAGTTCTGGAGAAGAAATTCGGAAGCCCGCTCATCACGAATGACGGTGTATCCATTGCAAAAGAAATCGAGCTGGAAGACGCATTCGAGAACATGGGAGCGCAGCTCGTTAAAGAAGTAGCAACCAAAACAAATGACGTTGCCGGTGACGGTACGACGACGGCTACAGTTCTGGCTCAAGCGATGATTCGCGAAGGTCTGAAGAACGTTACAGCGGGCGCTAACCCGATGGTTATCCGCAAAGGAATCGAGAAAGCAGTTCGCGCTGCTGTAGAAGAGCTGAAAGTGATCGCTAAGCCAATCGAAGGCCAGCAATCGATCGCTCAAGTCGCTTCGATCTCCTCCGGTGACGACGAAGTGGGCCAACTCATTGCAGAAGCAATGGAGAAAGTCGGCAACGACGGCGTTATTACTGTAGAAGAATCCAAAGGCTTCGTAACCGAGCTTGAAGTGGTGGAAGGCATGCAATTCGACCGCGGTTATGTATCTGCATACATGATTACGGATACGGACAAAATGGAAGCTGTACTCGACAATCCATTCATTCTGATCACTGATAAAAAAATTACGAACATCCAAGAAATTTTGCCTGTATTGGAGAAGGTTGTTCAATCCGGCAAACAACTGCTTATTATCGCTGAGGACATTGAAGGCGAAGCAATGGCGACGCTGGTTCTCAACAAGCTGCGCGGCACATTCACTTGCGTAGGCGTTAAAGCTCCTGGCTTCGGCGATCGCCGCAAAGCAATGCTGGGCGACATCGCAGCTCTGACTGGTGGTCAAGTGATTACAGAAGAGCTTGGTCTTGAACTGAAATCGACTACGATTGAGCAGCTCGGTTCCGCTCGTCAAGTTCGCATTACGAAAGAAAACACAATCATCGTTGACGGCAGCGGCGACAAAGCGGATATCGATGTTCGCATCAGCCAAATCCGCACGCAACTGGAAGAAACGACTTCCGACTTCGACCGTGAGAAGCTGCAAGAGCGTCTTGCCAAGCTGTCCGGCGGCGTAGCTGTTATCAAAGTCGGCGCAGCAACAGAAACAGAATTGAAAGAGCGCAAGCTCCGCATCGAGGATGCCTTGAACTCCACCCGCGCAGCGGTTGAAGAAGGCATCGTATCCGGTGGCGGTACTGCACTCGTGAACGTATACAAAGCGGTAGCAGCTGTTAATGCTGATGGCGACGAGCAAACAGGCGTTAACATCGTGCTTCGCGCTCTGGAAGAGCCTGTACGCACAATCGCGGCTAACGCTGGCCAAGAAGGCTCTGTAATCGTAGAGCGCCTGAAAGGCGAGAAAGTCGGCGTAGGCTACAACGCAGCTACTGGCGAGTGGGTTGACATGTTCTCCGCTGGTATCGTTGACCCTGCGAAAGTAACTCGCTCTGCTCTGCAGAACGCAGCTTCCGTTGCGGCCATGTTCCTGACAACCGAAGCGGTTGTTGCTGACAAGCCAGAGAAAGACAAACCAGGCATGCCAGATATGGGCGGCATGGGCGGCATGGGCGGCATGATGTAGTAGGCTGAAAAGCCTGTTATAAAGGGTTTCCTTGAGGGAAACCGATTATTGCCCACATTGTGTAAACAGAAGACACCTTAGAGTGAAAATTGCTCTAAGGTGTCTTTTTGCATTTATTTATGAAGTGTTCATACATCTCCGAGAATTCAACGGGAAGGGGGACGGATAATTCATGCTGATACAGGTTTGATATATGCGCAAAATGTTGCGTAAATGATACATGATCCTTCAATTCTCTATAAGCCTGAAGCAGTAACAGGTTCGCTTCCTCGTCCCATTCATCGCTTAGAAGCAGCCTCTTGATTAAGAGGGTTGCTTGCTCAGCTCTTCGATGTGTTAGCAGACACCGACTCAGCTGTTTGGTGAATTGGGAATATAATTTGTGCAAACGGATTTGCTCGCTAATCGACCATTCATAGGATCGGTCCTCAAATAATTCACCGGTATACAGTTCCTCGCATGCAAATGCCTTCTCAATATGATCGGAATCCATTGTAGTGAACTGAGACATCTGATCTTCGAATTGAACGAAATCGATCTCGATATGATCGAGAATCAGCCAGTATTGTTCTTGAGAATGGACAATGATGTTCTTATGCCCAAGAGCATGCAGGGTTTTACGAAGTTGGTACACATTCGTATTAACATAGGTTGCAGCATTCTTCTGTGGCATGTCTGAGTAAATATGTTCGATGATCCGGCTTTTGGATACTGGGCGACCTCTGTGTATTAGCAGGTAAGCAAACAGCTCCATACTTTTCTTCGAGATCCATTTGGCAAGTCCAACTTGCTCACTCCTTACTTCGAACCCTCCGAAGGCTCGCACCATTAGCTTTCCGGTGGGGCCGCCCGCAATCGTTGACTTGTCTCTGATTCTTGCCGCGGCTCGTACGATCGTCTGTTCCAGACGTGATTTCGAAACCGGCTTAATCATATAATCGAGGGGATAGCTGTCGAATGAATCAATCGCATATTCCTTGTGTGAGGTGACGAATACGATGTCTACCTCGCTGTGCGTGGAACGGAGTTGACGGGCGACCTCTAACCCGTGATCCTGCCCAATCATAATATCTATGAATACTAGATCAATGGCTTCTCGCCGTATCTGTTCAAGCGCCTCAGCGGCATTCTGATAGCAACCAACTACTTCTACGCGACTTATCTCGGATAGTAAGCGATTCATCACGATGTGCATGGCTTTCTCATCATCAATTACAATAACCCTCATCGCAAATCCCCATCCTCTAGAACGATAGTAAAGTTGCTTCCGCTTCCTGGTTTACTATGCACCTTGAGACATCCGCCGCACATGTGTAGAAATTGCCGGCTTACGAGTAATCCTAAACCGGTTCCCTTCTCACCAGCTGTACCTACAGTGGAATCAAACCGGTTTTCATCGAACACATTGCGAATTTGTTCTTCACTCATCCCCACACCAGTATCTGTAACAGAGATTTCGACTCTGCTCTCGGTAGTTCTGGCACTTAGTCGGATCACGCCACCTTGATTAGAATACTTAATCGCATTGGATAGAAGATTGCGAATCACCAGAATAAGCGCTTCACGATCGACGTAAACACGAATGTCTTCATCTATAAGGACGTGCAGAGTCAGCTGCTTCACCTTAATATTTTGCAAGAGTAACCGACACGCTTCTTCAACAATAGCGGATAGGAGATAGGATTCAGGATGCAGCACGATGCCTTCCTTCTGACCGCGAAACCATTCCATGAGATTCTCGACAATCGTATTGGTGTTGCGAATTTGTTCGCCTAATGCATGAAGAATCTCGTTGTCAGCTTGGTTGGACGGCCCTTGCTCTTGCTCCAGCAACTCCAACAAGTTGATTTGAACAGCTAATGGGTTACGAATGTCATGGGATACGGCTGTGAAGAGCTGATCCTTCATCTGGTTAAGGTGGGCAATCTGCTCCAGCGCTTGTTGCTTTTCCGTAATATCGATAATGACCGAGATGGTCCCTAGCTTGCGTTGTCGCTGGGTGAAGAATGGATAGACATTCACGATGTATGATTTCTTCTCATGTCCTGTACGGGTGCTGATCTCGATTCGACAATCTTCCATGTTCGCGCATGCGGACTGCCACTGGGGCCAAGCTGTAAGTATGTCCCTGTAACTACGGCCTAGAATGGGTCGGTTGTTGTCATCCTCTAACAGTAAGCGTGCTAATTTATTGCTATCAATAATCTTGCCAGTCGTATTCATGATGAGCATTCCCTCACGCATCGTTTCTACAACGATGTTCCTCGCCATGGGAACACTTGAAAAAAGCTTCTTCCGCACAATAATCCAGAACATGATCATGCCGCAAATTCCGCTATACACAGAGAGAGGCAGGAGCCACGGAGAGAGAGTGGGCATGAATAACTTCATCATTTCCACCAACAATGGAATGCTGCCGAACAGCAGAAGCCACATGCCTGCTATGCGGAATTCAGGACGCGAATTTCGTATGTAACGGATCAGAACGAATATACAGCCCGCAATAATGGTATAGCACAATAGGTTGAAAGCTAATGCGTACGGGGTTTTAGTCATGACCAAGTGTCCATTAATCAAGTTTTGCGTTCTATTAATGATATGCCAATAAGGGTCTGCCCAGATCACAACGGCCCAGCAAGCGAATAAGGCAAGGAGAGAGAAGCTCCATCGCAGCCTCAACCACCTGTCCTTGCCGACCAGATCCAGGACAAAAAGCACCATCAATGGCACCATGAATAAAAGTGTTGTTTGCTCTATATTCCGAAAAAAAAGCTTGGATTGCAAGTCTGCGCGACTGATCTCGAGAATCACACTTCCGGCATAAACGACTCGGCAACCTAATACCCATACGAAATATCGCACACCTCGTTCTTGGCGGTACATGATCGCATACATCAGCATGATGCACATTAGAATGGCCGAAAGTATGATTGTGATTGAGGGTAGTGACCATAAATCATCCATATATAGGTGAGTTACTCCTTTGGAGTTAGAGAATTGGATGTTGTAATTGGATTCTATCATAATTTTATCATAGCAGTATGCTAGGATGAACACTAATTGCTACGTAGTTATTATAAATGCAGATATGAAAGGTTGGAATTCATGATGTTGCGAGGTTTTTCACGTAAAACAGGACTTACTGCACTGTCAATATTGCTATTGTTAGGAAGTGTCATGTCGTTTCCAGTATCAACTGTACAAGCTGCAGTGCATGGAGTTTTTGAGTATGAGGACCTGGGCGGTGGCACCGCTAAAATCACAGACTACACGGGAGCTAATGGAGTGGATGTCGTCATACCTGATCTTGTGGGCAGCGGATTAATCGTGGTCGAGATCGGTGAGGATGTCTTCAAGACTAAACAACTTCCTTCTCTGACGATTCCGAATAGCGTGACGACGATCGGGCAAGGGGCGTTTCTAGACAACAATCTGACTAGTTTGACCCTCCCTAGCAGCCTCACAACGATCGGAGTTGATGCTTTCAGGGGCAATCAACTGGCCTCGTTGACGATTCCAGATAACGTGACGACGATCGAGCAAGGGGCGTTTCTAGACAACAATCTGACTAGTTTGACCCTCCCTAGCAGCCTCACAACGATCGGAGTTGATGCTTTCAGGGGCAATCAACTGGAATCGCTGGTGATTCCGGATAACGTAACGACGATCGAGCAAGGGGCGTTTCTAGAAAATGAATTGACTAGTTTGACCCTCCTTGACGGTCTTGTTACGATCGGAGCTGATGCTTTTAGGGACAATCAACTGACCTCGTTAACGATTCCGGATAGCGTGACGACGATCGAGCAAGGGGCGTTTGGATCAAACAAACTGACTAGTTTGACGCTCCCTGACAACCTCATGGTGATCGGAAGGGACGCTTTCAAGAACAATCAACTGACCTCGTTAACGATTCCGAATAGCGTGACGTCATTCGGAATCGGAGCTTTTCAAGGAAACAAATTGACTAGTTTGACCCTCCTTGACGGTCTTGTTACGATCGGAGTTGATGCTTTTAGGGACAATCAACTGACCTCGTTAACGATTCCGGATAGCGTGACGACGATCGAGCAAGGAGCATTTCTAGAAAACAAATTGACTAGTTTGACCCTCCTTGACGGTCTTGTTACGATCGGAGTTGATGCTTTTAGGGAGAATCAACTGGCCTTGCTGACGATTCCGGATAGCGTGACGACGATCGGTCAAGGGGCGTTTATTAACAATCCTCAACTTTCGGATGTTTTGGTCCTTAATCCGGCTGTTACATTTAATCACAACAATATCTTTAATGGCAGCTCATCCAGCTTGACACTATATAGTGAAGGTTCATCGACTTCACAGACTTTCGCATCGACCAACGGTCTCCATTTCCAGCAAATCACGGCAGAGCTCGCAGACCTGGAACTTAACATACCCGGGTTGACATTCAATCCGGCGGAACGCACCTTCAACCTGACGACAAATGCGAATGCCGTCATCGTGACGCCAACTCCTGTTGTCCCGTTCTCGGAAGTGCAAGTCAATCATGCGCTGGTGCCGTACGGGTCAGACTCTCCATCCATCGGACTTGCCGAAGGCACGGTGACAATTACGTTGGATGTGGAAGCTCCAGACAACTCTACAGAACAATATACAGTAGTATTTAAGGTTGATCATACTAGCCCATCTATTGATTTGACAGCTAACCCGACAACACCGACGAATGGGAATGTTACCGTAACAGTCGGCACGGATGGTACGGGCAGCGCCATTGACAGCGTGAAATGGGCTGCAGGCAGCCAAGTTGCCGCGTTCTTCGCAACGGGAGGACAGGTGCTCACAGGCGGCTCGTTCGACGCAACTGCTAACGGAATGTATACCGTATATGCGCGAGACGAGGCAGGCAACGAAGCGGTTAAGACAATCGATGTGACGAACATTGATCGCGTCGGACCCACGATTAACCTGACAGCTAACCCGATAACACCGACGAATGGGAATGTTACGGTAACAGTCGGTACGGATGGTACGGGTAGCGCCATTGACAGCGTGAAATGGGCTTTAGGCAGCCAGGTTGCCGCGTTCTTCGTAACAGGCGGACAGGTGCTCACAGGCGGCTCGTTCGACGCAACTGCTAACGGAACGTATACCGTCTATGCAAGGGATAATGCCGGCAATGAAGCGGTCGAAACGATCGCAATCAGCAACATTGACCGCAACGTACCCACGATCGATTTGACAGCGAGTCCAACAATTTCGACGAATGGGAATGTCACTGTAACCGTGGCTACCTATGCCGATAGTGGAATCAGCGTGTTGAAATGGGCAGCAGGCAATGAAGGAACAGCGTTCTTCACAACTGGCGGGGAAGCCATTGTAGGAAATAAATTTATGGTAACAGCGAATGGAACTTATACCGTCTATGCAAGAGATAATGCCGGCAATGAAGCGGTCGAAACGATCACAATCAGCAACATTGTACGAAGTACATCTTCAGGTAACTCTACACCGCCGGACTCGCCTGAAGATTCCGATCCTCGTACAATTATATCGATTGGTCCTGGCGTCATCATTATAGAGGTGGCTCCACGAGATATTAAGGAGCTGCCGAAGGACAACGGCGGGGTTAAAGAAGTTGTGAATCTGCCTGATGTTGTGTGGGATGAAATTCCCAAGCTACTGGATGATGATCGTCCTGTGATACGAGTCGTCATTGATGACCATCTGCCCGATGTAGAATTGCATCTACCGGGTAAACGGCTGGCAGAATTGTGGGCTATTAATCCGAATGTCGAGTTCGACATGCAACTGAACGGATCCAGTTTTCAATTGAAAGTAAATGTACTGGATTTAGAACAACTGGCCACACGATTAGGTATTGCTGTTGACGAATTGAATGTGATTATTAAAATCTCAGCCTTAACTGGCGAGACTAAGGAAGATTTCATACTAGCTGCGGACGAGCAAGGGATGACATTGCTCAGCCAAGTGATTGAATTTCAATTGTTTGTATCAGGTGGCGATGAATGGTTTGAGATAACCGATTTTGGCGGCACGTATATGACCAAGGCGATCGTTCTGGACGAACAATTCGCCAATCGAAATTACATGGCCGTCCTATACGACCCAGATGGTCGAACATTTACGTATGTACCAGCGGCTATGGCTCGCCGAAGCAATGGTCAACAAGATGCAGTCATACAGATGCCGCATAATAGTATCTATGCGGTAGTGGAAACGGATCGGATCGAATTCGCTGACATGCAAGGACATTGGGCGGAATCCGAGGTTGAGAAACTAGGATCCAAACGAATTGTAAGAGGGATAACGATCAATGACTATGCACCGAATCGCAACATTACTCGTGCTGAATTTACATCATTACTGGTGCGTGCACTGGGGATTAAGACTGATCGTACTGGTGCGGGAGATGTATTCAAGGATGTAGCTATCACTTCTTGGTATTCCACCGAAGTTGAAGCAGCCTTCAGGGCTGGATTAGTGAATGGGATCAGTTCAACACATTTTGCACCGGAGGCACAGATTACGCGGGAGCAAATCGCATTAATGCTCATGAATGCGCATGCACTCGTGAAAGAGGAATTCAATTCTATCGAGCAGATCCCCAATTCGCTCACTTCGTTTACTGATGCTTCGGAAGTGTCAGCTTGGGCTCGAGCTGCGATGTCGGAAGCAGTCGCTAGTAAACTCATTCAAGGAATGAGTACAGAACGGTTAGCGCCGGATGCATCGGCAACACGTGCACAAGCAGCAGTCATGCTGCACCGATTAATGGTTATGATCGAATTCTTGGATTGACAATGGCGTTGTGACCTGCCAACATTGTGTAAAATGAAGGCACCTTAGAGTGATGGAAATCGCTCTAAGGTGTCTTTTGTAGAATTACGCTTATTCCAATATACGACGATGGAGCCAGTGTTATTGGCATTCTGCTAATTCTGCTTCATATGCTTGAACGCCGCGGCGCACATAAATCGCATTCACCCGTGTACCAATTATGTACGATGCGACTAACGTTCAATATCCCGCAACAGCGCCTCTTAACACAAAGATCGCGAAAATCCGCGCCACATAGATTCATTAACACCTCCTAGCACGCCGTAACAAAGCCGCCGCTTATTTTGAGATTAGAGGGGCATCACATTGAGAATATAGATGAAGGGTCTCCGACAAGATGCATCTGACAGGATGCCCACAAGGTGCCAAATAGGTGCCGTCGGCAGAAAAAATCAGAGGCTACTCATGAGTTCACCGAACGTGTGGGCGGGCTCTTTCTTTTTCGGCTTGGTCACATGCGCGTAGACGTCCCGAGTTGTGGCATCAGCTTGTACAGAAAGTTAACTTACTAGCAGGATATTTTATCCAATTGACGAATGTTTAATGTATTGAATTGTTTGCGAAGCTTGCTGATATAGATAGTATTGAAAATCTATGCGAAGTTTATGGGGAAGCGGGTAGATTTGTGGGTGTTCAAAGATCATTATTAATAATTTTAATTTGTGGATGTGTATCTATTCCAAACAATAAAGATTTGAGAATCAATAATTCAGAAGCAAACTATTATAATTTTGATCCAACAACCAAAAAAATTGGGGATAAGATCAATGGCTTTACCATAAAAGAAATTTCAATCAACAATTTCGAAGGTGATCTAGCGGGAAGTATTATGTTCGATGGAGAAGTAGAAATAACAGGGTCATATGAATATCTGCCTCCATGCAACGTAGACACTCAGGATTGCGGGAATGATTTTTGGAGTGATAACACCTTCTTTTTGATTGATGAAGAATCCAGAAATAATATTCCTGTAATGAAACAACAGTCGATTGTGCCTATTGTGCTGGACACTGGAGAAAATAAATTTAAATATAGTAAAGGAACGGCAACAATCAAAATAAAGAATTATCAAATATGGTATGAAGCCACTGAAGTAAATAATACTGCTGAACTGATAGAGATTAGAGATGAGTCGGAGGATAATTCAGTTCGAATACTTGAATAAATTTGGCTTCTCACGGGTTCGAATTTGAACGTTGTGAGAAGCCTTTTTTCTATGCATGTCAAAGATTATCCAGCAATCTAATAACATTCGTAATACTTTTACCATGTTATTAATTGGATTAAAATTTATAGTTAATAGTATGAGTTTACGAAGGAGAGGGATAGTAGTGAAGTTGGAATTTGAGAAATGGATAGAAGGGCAAGGTATGCATGAAAAAGCGCGGGAATTTTTTAACGAGGCTATCGTTTGCTTCAAAGTTGCCGCATACAGAGGGGCTTTTATGTTATCTTATCTTGGATTTCAAACGATGATCCGAGAGCGATTGTTAGTATCCGACCCTCCAAGCTCGAACCTGATGCCTGATCCATCGGCATGGACGGGAACTCTTCAAAAGCTAAGAACGCCTACAGACTGGGATTCTGAGGTAAACAGATTGATTGCCGTAGACAATAGTAAGACAGAAAAAAATATATTTATGATATCAAAGGATGTCCGCAAAGAAGCCGTATTTTGGAAAGATAAGCGCAACGCTTGTGTTCATGCCAAGGATCATATTAGTTATCCGAGTGTCGAATGCTTGTGGATGTTTATACAGAATCATTCAGGAAAATTCATGGTTAATAGTGGAATCGAAGCTTTCGTTCAGCAAGCCAAATCGCATTTTAATCCAGTAGAAAACGATCCCACATCTGACTTTTCGGAGCTGCTTAACAGAATCACCAGTGTTGTCCATGATGATCAATACGATGAGCTCTTCACGAGATTATCCCAAGCGCTTCCGTTACATCTTAGATCGAAAGATTATGTTAAGAAGTTCTGGCTTGCACTTGCTAATAGCCACGATGCTAGAACAAGAGAAAATTTTTTGGACTACCTTAAAAACCATATGGGCGAATTTGAAACGTTTATATTCGTCTTTCCAGAATTACTACGTTATTTTTCTGCAGAGGAATCTACCTTACGCAAATTTTGGAATCAGCATCTGCCAATGTTGACTGTGTATGAAGAGTATGCGATCAATCTGTACCAGATTACACACTGGCTATTTGCAAACAATAAAATCCCCCCTTCTGAATGGGATGATTTTTGGAATAACTGGACTAGAAGTCGTATTTTGGATTGGTTAGCTGATGATCTTTCTGAGGATTTTGTTGCATTACTTCATAAGTATGGATATTTTGAGGCGTATAGGAAGTATTTACTTGCTGAAAGTTCTGGTTATAGCAACCGCATGTCATGGTATAGACATGAGAAGTTACTACCGTTTTATTTGATCAACGTGGAGATGGATGCAGAGTTTGTTGACCATTTAAACCGGGTATTACGAATTGTACCCTTAGGATCATTTACAAATAATATCAGAAAAGCATTCTATGCAAATGATGAGCGCGTGAGAAAATCCTTTAAAGAAATTTGTGACCAATTGGGTATTCAAAGCTATTATGGTTAGTTGAAATTCATGGAATTCCCTTATTATTTATGTTTATTCTTGTCCTAATACGTGTATTTATTACCATCAACTCATACGATTCATGCTTGAAACAACGGATTCATCCATTGTTCATGTTATAATAAATGGAATACATATGAGAGGATGATACTTGTTAATAAGGGAATCGTAATTTCACTCGCAGTTCTTATTTTGTTTTGTTCCGGTGCTGCTGTAGCAGACGCGCATGTAAAGTGGTTTACGGACGTGGTGCCGGAGAAAGAAACGATTATAGGCATCTTGTCTCCTTTATTCATGGGTATTGCGCTCTTCGTTGCAGTGCTGCTCGCAGTATTGACACAGGTACTGCCCCTCCTTTCCAAATGGAAATTAATGCTGAAGGTTGATAACAAGCTGGATCAAATGCGTCGCTATTCCATACTAATATTGAAGTATGGCCTGGCCGCGGCATTGCTGATTCAGGTTGTTTCCGGGTCGCTTTTTGTGCCGGAATTCGAGATTTCCTCACAGCTGGAGAGCATTCTATTATGGTCAGCGATCATCCTGCTGCTTATTCCACATCACTGGGCAACGAAAGCAGGGGCGCTGGTCACTTTATGGCTGCTCGTTAAGCTGCTGCTCGCTGTAGGGCTGTTCCACATGCTGGATTACGGCTTTTATTTGGCGATTATCGTAGCGCTGCTGCTGGAAAAAACAAAGGTTCAAAACTGGGGAATGCCATTCCTCTACCTGGCAACCGGTCTTTCACTCTGTTGGGTCGCAGTGGAAAAATGGGTCTTTCCAACGATGGCGCTGGATATTATTGAGAATCATGGTGTCCCGACATTCGGGTTTGCTCCAGCCGCATTCGTAGTTATGGCTGCATTCATTGAATTTGTTGTCGGCTACTTGCTTGTGGTCGGTATTCTGAATCGCTTGCTTTCGATTGTGTTAACGGGAATATTCATATCGACAACGATGCTGTTCGGTATGACGGAGCTGGTTGGCCACTTTATGATTCATATCGTTCTCATCATTTTTATTATCGAGGGCGTGAGCTTCTACAAACCGCCGGTAGAAATGCATAAAAGAAAACTAGACCAGATGATCTTCATTTCGCTTAATTTCTTGTTTGCGCTATCGCTATTTTTATTAATCTATTATCGCTTTGCTTAATGCCGCCCAATACTCACCCAATGATGATACATCATTCATTTATACCCAATTAAAGGGATTTCAAGGGCTGTCCTAGAAAGTAGTGTTAACTACTATGGGGCAGCCCTTTCTCTTTTTGCAGGTACATTCCGGGCGAATGGGAGGAGACAGCCTGCCTGGAAGCCCGGCAAAGTCAAGCAAGTATCAGCACAAGGAGGAGAAATGAATAATATGAAAACGGTGATCATAACCGGAGTATCAAGAGGCATTGGCGAAGCGGCAGCATGTCTGCTGCTGGATATGGGACATCGGATTATTGGCATAGCTCGGGGGAGCAGCAGCTCCCTGAATCAATATGCCGGTTATGTCGGGATTGAAGCAGACCTGGGGGATACGGCTGGTTTAAGTGGCATGCTGGCAAAGGTGTTTGAACGTATACAGCCTGCCGAGCGCAGCGATGGCATCTATCTTGTGAATAATGCGGCTATGCTTCAGCCGCTGCGTGACGCAGGCAGCTGCATGCCGGAGGAGATCGCCTATCATATGGGGGTCAACCTGACGGCCCCGATGGTGCTGTCCGCGCTATTCGCCAGGCACACGGATTCATATACCGGCGACAAGCGGATTCTGAACATATCGTCTGCTTCGGCGGCAGTATTGCTGCCCGGTATGAGCTGTTACAGCACTGCGAAGGCGGGGCTGGATGTGTTCTCGAAGGTTATGGGCATGGAACAGCAGAATAAGCCCTATCCGCTGCGGATTGCATCCGTCTGGCCCGGCATGATCGAGACGGAATTGCAGGCAGAAGTGCGGAACCAGCCGATAAGTGAATTCGAAAGCGCGGGCCTGTTCATCGGCGCGAAGGAAAGCGGCATGCTCGCAACACCGGGAGCTGCAGCAGGGAAGCTGGTGGAGCTGCTGTTCAGCGATGCTTTTCCCCAAGGGGGCGTCGTGACGGATCTGCAGGCGTTTCCGAAGGAGGGGGCAGCCTTGACTTAAAGCCGCATTAGGCGGCTTGCATCGCTTCGAATTCTATCCCGCTGGCAAAGGATGACCTGTCTCAGTGACTGTGGTAACTGGTCATATGACGAAGAAGAATCGTACTATGGGAGTAGAAACCGACTATAAGCAGGAGGGATTTTGTGGAACGGACTACGACTGACTACGATGTCATTATTGTGGGAGCAAGAGTTGCCGGATCGTCACTGGCGTATGAGTGCTCGAAGGCAGGACTGAGCGTGCTTCTGCTGGACAAAGGGAGCTTCCCGAGCGACATTTTGTCGACGCATAATTTTTTTAATAATTCACTAGCTATGCTAAGAGAGATGGGCGTTCTGGACCGTTTGCTGGGAACAGGAACACCGACCTACAGACGCGCTCATATCCAATTTGATGAGAGCATTATTGACGGGGAATATCCGGAGGCAACCGGCGAGAAGGACTGCTTGTGCATCAGGCGGACGCATCTGGATCACATCTTGTTCCAGCATGCTTGCGAGCAGGAAGGAGTAACCGGGATTGAAGGATTCCGTGTGACGGATGTCATTATGGAAGGGGATGCCGTTGCCGGAGTTGTCGGCTGCTTCAGAGACGGAAGAACAGAGCGGTTCACGGCCCGTCTCGTCGTCGGGGCTGATGGGCGGCATTCCGCCATTCGCAGCCTTGTTGGAAGTGAACAGAAAATGTGCGTGCCAACGGATTATGCATCCTATGTTGCCTATGTGGCGGACTATCGTCAGGAAGGCGAGCGTTGTGTGGAATTTTACAAAATCGGGGAGAATCTCGCTATTATTTTTCCAACCAGCGATGATCTGTTTGTAGTAGGCGTCATGTTTCCGCTGGACAATCATCAATGGAGGAACCGTTTCACAATCGATCCCGAAACGGCGCTGCGCAGCTTCGTCGATATTCACTTTGCAACTACCCGCAGCTCCTTCCCGCAGCGGCTGCAGCAGTCGCGTGTCGCACTTCCGATCAGGGGCTTGCTGGGCTACGATAATGATTGGCACCAGGGGATGGGCAAGGGATGGGCACTGCTTGGAGATGCGCTTTCGTTCAAAGATCCGGCTGTCGGACAGGGCTTGCATGACGCAATCTACGGCAGCCGGGTGCTGACTCGCATTCTCTCAGCGACCCCGCATTGGGAATCCGGCTGGGAGGAGATGGCGGGGTCGTATGAGCAGGAGATGGAGTCGAAGATGATGGCGAGGTTCCAGATGGCCTGCCAGTTCACGAAGAATGTTCCGACGACAGAGGAGCAGTCGGCTGTCAACAGGCTGATCGGCAGCAGCGGGGAAGCGACTGCGGCCTTCCTTGGACTGTACAATTATTCGAAGGAACCCGAGGATCTGGAGGCTGTAATCTCCCGTCTCATGCAGGGGCAAATATAGCAAATATACGCAAAAAAACGCGAAAATTCGAAGCGCTGAACACTGCTGTTTCTGCAGTATTCAGGGCTTTTTTGTTATCATTGGCAATTAATGTGGCATGTAAGATATTTGGCGTATAAACCTTGATTTTACATATTAATAGGAAGCGGGCGGCAGCCGCAAAAACGTTATTGACCGAATCTCAATTTGTTCGGTAATATAGGGGTGAATAAAATCTGTTTAAAATTGGTTTCAAGTATCGAATCTTAGCGAATCGTGGGAGGCAACTTACCTGGCTGATAAATTGCAAATGTGTAAAACTCCGTATGATAGGGAGATGATACTTTGATGGATTCTCGTACCTTGAATGAGCGAACAGTCAACTGGGACGCGGAAAGATATTGGTCGAGAAAAATGAGCGACTGGGCGAGCGTGCCCCCTATCCAGCCAGACGAGTTAGGAAGAGCAAGCGGCAAGGGAAAGGACAGGATCGCGTTTTCGATTCGGGAGCAGATCGCTGAGCGGATGGATCGATACTGCAAGGAACGCGCAGATTTGCGCTTTATATGTTTATTGTCAGTGATGAAGGCGGTACTGTACGCAATGACGCCTTCGCTGCAGGATATAGCATTGGCTGTGCCTGATCTGCCTGAAAGCGATGATGGAATGCAGGGACGGCGAACAATACCAATTCGCACCAGGCGTCCAGAGCACGGAGCTGCATTCAAGCAAATGATGAAGATGGTGCACGAAACGGTGCAGGAAGGGTACAAGCATCAGTGGCATCGTGGCCAGGAATCGGATCAACCGATTTATCCAAAGGGCTATAATTCTTTTATTTTTATTTATGAACCGCTGCATGGGAGGGAATTAATACTATCGTCTGAAGAGAGAGACGAATCGGATATCATAGTCAGCATTCAAGACACGGAGCAAGGCGCATGGAGGTGTATAATCGATTTTAACGCGGAACTATACAGCCATCTCATAATGCAAGCGCTTTCAGATAGTTTTTTAATCGTGCTTGAGCAAGCTTCACTTGATACGGATCTCCTTCTTACGGAAGTAGAATTGCGCTCCCCTGAAGAAATAGCAAGACAATGGATTTGGAACGACACCTCGATGCCCTATGAAACGAATGGAACGTTTCATAGCGGCTTTCAGCGTATTGCCGCCCGGCTGCCGGATGGGCTGGCTGTTGTAACGGAAACAGGCCGCCTAACCTATAGAGAGCTGGATGCTCGCTCTGACAGTATCGCGCGATTGCTGCTTGGAAGAGGGGCCAGGCAGGGCGATCGGATAGCGGTCATGCTGGATCGTTCAACGGAGTGGATTGCAGCCTTCATAGGCGTGCTCAAAGCAGGATGTACTTACATTCCTGTCGATCCTGACTATCCGCTTTCACGAATTGAATACATGCTGCAGGACAGCCAGGCGGCAGCGTTGATCTATAGCGGCCAGCGCTCATGTGCCGAGAGCTTCCGGGGCTTGGCCGTTGATGTCGACCAGTGGGAAGAGGAGCTTGCCGACACCTCCGGAGCGGAGGAGCTGCCGCTCGCCGCTTCCGATGACTTGGCGTATCTGTTATATACTTCAGGCTCGACAGGTTTTCCCAAAGGGGTTATGGTCGAGCATCGCGGTCTTGCCAATCTGCAGGCTTACTTCCAGCAGGAGCTGGGAATTACGCCGCAGGATCGAATTGTTCAATTCGCCAGCTCCTCCTTCGATGCGTCGATCTGGGAGACGGCGATGGCTTTGCTTCTTGGCGCCGAGCTTCATATTGCTACACCGGATATGATCGGCGATATGAGCCGCTTCCAGCGATGGATGCGGGAGCATGAAGTAACGGTAGCTACTTTGCCGCCAACGTATGCTGTTTATTTGGAGCCGGAAGGTTGCGCCTCGCTGCGGATGCTTATAACGGCAGGCTCGGAATCCAATCTCACCCTGCTTCAGCAATGGCAGACGCACACCACCTATATAAACGCGTACGGCCCAACTGAAACAACGGTATGCGCTACGGCATGGAACAGCTCGTTGGAGCAGCAGCCGGCATCTTCGATCATTCCGATCGGCAAGCCGCTGCCCAATATGCAGGTCTGGATCGTCAATGAGGCGTTGCAGCCGCTGCCTGCGGGTGTTGCCGGGGAGCTGTGCGTGGCCGGAGCTGGTTTGGCCCGGGGCTATTGGAACAAGCCGGAGCTGACGGATGAACGGTTCGTTGCACTGCCCATAGGCGGCACAAGAGTTTATCGCACAGGCGATCTTGCACGGTGGACAGGGGATGGCAATATAGCGTTTCTCGGGCGCATTGACCATCAGGTGAAAATTCGCGGATATCGCATTGAGACAGACGAGGTTCGCCATGTTCTCATCAATCAGCCCCGCGTGAAGGATGCCGTTGTTGCTGTGAAGCCGGACGAGGGCGGAGAGCCGGCGCTGTTTGCCTATTATGTGATCGAGGGTGGAGAAGAACTCCCTCCTTCGGAATTGAGAGATGCGCTGACAGCGGCGCTGCCAGGCCATATGGTGCCGACGTATTGGGCCAGGCTAGAAGTAATCCCTTTGACTCCGAACGGGAAGCCGGATCTCAAGACGCTGCCATCGGCAGGCGATGTGCTTGCGCGTATGGACAGGCCCCATTATCAGCTGCCGCAAGGCGGAACGGAGCTGGAGCTGGCGAAGCTGTGGGAAGGCCTGCTTGGCGCCAGAAGTATCGGCAGAGGCGATCATTTCTTCCAGATTGGCGGCCACTCGATGAAAGCAGCGAAGCTGGCGTCCATGCTGCATCGGACTTTCGGCGTCAATATGCCGCTGGAGAAGATGTTCCATCATCCGACGCTTGAGGAAATGGCTTCATGGATCGACGGTGAACGGAGCATTGCGGCTGCAATCGAGCCGATTCCGCCTGCGCCGTTGCAAACGGGCTACCGCTTGTCGCCCGCACAGCAGAGAGTATTTACGATCGAGAGCGGAAGAAACGACAGTACGCTCTATATTTTGCCCTTTGCCTTCTGGCTGGAGGGTGAGCTGGAAGCCAAGGAGCTGGAAGCCGCCTTCCGCATGCTGATTCAACGTCATGAGCCGCTCCGCACCTCGTTCAGCTGGAACAACGGCGAACCGGTGCAGGTCGTGCACGGCGAGGCCGCCTTCCATCTCGAACAGCGGATAGAGGAGCCTGCGAATATCGCCTCCCTGTCCCGGCTTCTTGTCCGTCCCTTCGACCTGAAGGAGCCGCCTTTATTGCGGGCTGCTCTGGTCGATATTACGGATGGACGAAGAATGCTTTTCCTGCAGCTCCACCACATTATTGCGGACGGGCTGTCGCTGGCTGTGCTTATGAACGATTTGACTGCGCTGCTGGAGGAGCGGGAGCTGCCGCCGCTTGCGATCCAGTACAAGGATTACAGTGAATGGCTGGCCGCCCGCGAGTCGTCTGAGCAGCACGGCGCTTTCTGGGAGCAGCGGTTCTCGGCATTTGATGGAGCAGCAGATTTGCCGGTAGATTATCCGCGGCCGCGAATTCGCCGGTTCGAAGGAGAGACGCTGTCGTATCAATGGGACAAGACTCTCGCTGATTCCATTCGGGCGTTGGCGCAGAGCTGTGACGCCACGCTGCATGTGACGATGCTTGCCGCTTATTACGTCCTGCTCTCCAAGGTGACGGGCAAGGACGATTGGGTGGTCGGTTCGCTGCATGCGGGGCGGGATCATCCTGAAGCGATGGATATGGTAGGCATGTTTGTGCATACGTTGGCACATCGCAACCAGCCTCGCAAAGAGATGACTTTCCGATCATTCACAGCAGAAGTGAAGCGCCGGATGCTGGAGGATTACGAGCATGCGGAATATCCGTTCGAACAGCTTGTGCGGCAGATGAAGCTGCATGATACATCCCGCAATCCATTGTTCGATACGATGTTCGTCCTGCAAAATCTGGAGGTGTCGGTCACGGAGACCGACCGCATCCGCTTCATTCCCTATACGTTGAAGGAGGAATGGACACGCTTCGACCTTGTGTTCCAGGCTTGGGAGAACGGGGATGGTCTGCTGCTGTGGACGACCTATGCGAGTGCATTATTCAGGGAATCAACGATCGAGAAGCTTGCCGGCGACTACAAGCTGCTGCTGGAGACGGTGGCAGGCAATCCCGATATCCCTATCCGCGAGCTGGATCTTGTTCAGGAATACCGGCCGATAACCGCTTCCAAGAGCGCCATGAATTTTCAATTCTAGTGAATGAGGGAGGAATTCCGGATGTGTGCCAGCAAGATCTTGCCGATTGCAATGCCGGATATTACTGCATACACGCACTTTACCTATGCGCTATCCGTTATGTATACCGATGAGGATGCAATGAAATGGGTGTACAGCAACTATATTCAAATTTGTCTGAGAGACTGGGGCCATGTCAGCGATATGGATTACTATACCCAGACAGCCGAGGAGCATCTTATTCCTTGCTTCCACGGCTCTCAGCGGCTTACCAGAGATACGATTCTGCATTACTCGCCTTCCTTTATCGACTTTGCTCGCGACGCCATTGACCGCAACTTCTATGTCTGGACTTATGTGGACGAGTTCTTCATACCTGGCACAGTCGCTTATCAGAACCGGACGAATCCGCATGCCGTCATGATTAACGGCTATGACGATGAGAAGCGGATGTTCCAGATGAGCGGCTACTTCTCCAATCAGAGCTATTCCACCGCATGGTTCCCTTATGACCTCATTGACGAGGCGTTCAAAGGGTTTGAAACCTCCGATTTTCTCTATACCAACTTTACACGACTGCTTCGGCTCAACGAGGAAACGAAGGGATGCTATGACTTCAACCTGCGGTGGATGATGGAGCAGTTGAGAGATTTGCTGGATTGCGAGCAATCCGATTACACACGGATGGCGGCCTCCGCATACCGCCGGACCAGTCCTTATTACTGGGGCTTCGACGTCTACGACCAATTGCAGAATCTGCTCCGAAGACATATAGAAGGAGGGACAATCGTTGATCATAGGCCCTTCCATATCATTTGGGAGCATAAGCGGATGATGTGCAAACGTTTGACTTACATGGCGGAGAACGGCCATTTCGAATTCAGCCCTGCCGTTGTGGATGGCTATCGGGAGCTGGAGCAGTTCACGCTTGTAACAAGGAATTTGATGCTCAAATATTTGCTCAGCTTCAACAACAAATATTTGGAGCAGATGATTGAGCGGATGGGACAGCTTAGAGAGAAAGAGGTTCCTCTTGTCCGCGAGATGCTGGAGCAATATGAGCAGTCGCTGTCATCACTAAACGAGAAAGGGAGTCCAATTGCATAGCTAGGCACATCGGCCCGCGTATTTCATAAAGAGGCCGAGGCTGACAGTCATACACCAGGATACAAGGGAGGATCATGATGACAATAGATGCATTGGAAATTCAAAAAATATTAGCAAGCGGGAAGTTGGACAAGGAGAAGGAGTTCTGGTCAGAGCTGCTTCAGGGTGAGCGTGAGCTGACCCGGATCCCGGAGGATCGCAGAGGGATTGATGCGGAGACAGGCGCTGCCTCGGGCTCACTCGCCCATTGGCGCATGACGTGCAGTGACGAGCTGTCCAGCGGCATTAAAGCCATGTCGGGCACATCGGATTATGCAGCGTTCCTGATTCTGCTGAGCGGCGTGCAATTGGCGGCACAGAAGTACGCGCACAGCACGGAGGTGCTGCTTGTAACGCCGGTATTCGAGCTTGCCGAGCAGCCGGGCCAGACGAACCAATTGCTAGTATTTCCGGCGGAGCCCCAAGGGGAGAAGACATTCCGGGAGTACTTGAACGGGCTCAAGAGCACACTGGTCGATATTCTGGATCATCAGAACTATCCGTTCTCCCAGTTGGTGCTGGACAGAGGCTGGGGCGGCATCGAAAGCGGTCATTGCCACATCCCCATTGCGGTAAGCTTCAACCGTCTTCAATTTTCGCGCTCATTGGATGGGGCAGCGACAGATTTTGAGTTTCGTTTTGAGGAAAAGGAAACCGGTTTCGTACTGGAAATCCGCTATAACAGAAGCCGCTATTCCGATGAGCTGGCTCATCGCATCGCAGCTCACTGGCATCGTATTATGGAAAGCTTGTTATCTGCTCCGGATTCGCCCATCTCTGAAGCTGAGATGCTGGAATCCGTAGAGTGGAACCGGGTCATACAAGCTTTCAATGATACGAAAGGGCCGTACCCCAGCGAGAAGACGCTGCATGGGCTGTTTGTGGAGCAGGCTGCGCGTAGGCCAGAGGCTGTCGCGGCAGTATGCCAAGGCAATACGATCACCTATAGAGAGCTTGATGAGCGCTCGAATCAGCTGGCACGGAGGTTGAAGCGGATTGGGGTGGGACCAGAGATCAGAGTCGCCATTCTGGCCAAGCGCTCCTTCGAGATGATCATCGGGCTGCTCGGGATTCTCAAGGCAGGCGGAGCTTATGTGCCGATGGACGCCTCATGGCCGAAGCGGCGGGTTGAGACAGTTCTGGAGGAAGTGGGAGCGACATGCCTTGTCACGATGCGTGATGTGTTCGCTCCTGTCGCTGATCTGCTGTGGCGTTCTCCGCTGCTGAGCCAGGTTGTGCTGCTGGATGAAGACAGTGAGGAGCCGGCCGGAGAGAAGTCGGATCGCGGGCTTGTCGTCAAAATGTTCGATGATCTGTCAGCTGCCGCAACGGATCATATCTCTGCTGGAGGCTTCGTGAGCTCCTATACGGGGATCTATTTGCCGGAAGAGGAAGTAGAGGAATACAAGCAGCACGTGATCGACCTGGCGCGTCCCTTCACTGGGGCGGACAAGCTGGCACTCGAAATCGGCTGCGGTTCCGGGCTCATCATGTTCGACCTGGCGGAATCTTTCCGGCAATATACGGGCCTGGATCCGTCTTCTGTGACTCAGAATCGCAATCAGGAGACGGTGGAGCGGGACGGCAAGGAGAAGATTCGGCTAATAACGGGCTTCGCCGAGGAGATCTCCGGCATGGCGGATGAAAGCTACGATGCGGTGCTGCTGCCGAGCACGATACAGTTTTTTAGCGGCTATCTTTATCTTGAGAAGATATTGAGGGAAGCAGTCCGGCTTGTGCGCCCTGGAGGAGCTGTCATCGTAGCGGATGTGCCCGATGAAGCGTCGAAGGAAGACTTCCGCGCCTCGCTGGAGGAGTTCAAGCGCAATCACGGCACCTTCTACAAAACAAGAACGAACCTCGATGGCCATCTGTACTGCCATGAAGACTTCTTCCATGGGTTTGCGCGGCAGTTCCCTGATCTGACTCTGGAGATCAGAAGGCGCAAGAAGGGGTTCAAAAATGAGCTGAGATACCGCTATGATGTGGTCATGGTCAAGTCCGGACAATCCGCTGCTTCATCGCTTCCGCCCCGGCCATTCTCAACGGGCTGGCATCTGGATCAGGAAGAGAAATCAGCGGTGAAGGCTGCTGTTGATCCCTCCGGTACGGCTTATGTATTATTCACGTCGGGTTCGACGGGCACGCCTAAGGGCGTCGTCGTATCCCATCGTCCGGTCGTCAATGTCATTGACTGGGTGAATGGCACCTTTGGCGTTAATGCGCAGGATCGGTTGTTCTTTATCACTTCTATCTGCTTCGATCTGTCCGTCTTCGATATGTTCGGGATGTTCGCCGCTGGCGGAAGTATCGACATTGTCTCAGAGGAAGAGGTTCGGCGTCCGGAGGCATGGCCGGAGCGGCTGGCTCAGAGCGGAATTACAATCTGGGATTCAGCGCCTGCGGCGCTTGCCCAAAGCGTTCCTTTCTTCGAGCGTTATGAGGGAGAGCCCGCGCCGCTGCGCCTGGTTATGCTGAGCGGGGATTGGATTCCGCTGACGCTGCCGGATACGATGCAGCGCCTCTTCCAAGGAGCGCGGGTAGCGGCGCTCGGCGGTGCAACGGAGGCTTGCATCTGGTCCAATTGCTACGAGGTGCGCGGTACGGAGCCGAATTGGGTCAGCATTCCTTACGGCAAGCCGATCCGCAATGCCAGATATTATATTCTGGACCGGAATATGAAGCCAAGTCCGATCGGAGCCCGGGGTGAGCTGTTCATCGGCGGCGATTGTCTTGCCAGCGGCTACCATCTGGAATCGCTGACGAAGGAACGTTTCCTTCCGGACCCGTTCTCGGCGGAGAACAATGCCCGTATGTACCGGACTGGAGATTTGGCGAAGTGGATGGAGGACGGCAACATTGAATTTCTGGGACGGGTTGATCATCAGGTCAAAATCCGCGGCTACCGCATTGAGCTGGGAGAAATTCAAGCGAAGCTGCTTGCCCATCCTGCTGTCTCGCAATGCGTAGTCATTGATTGTCTGGATAGCTCAGGACAGAAGGCGCTGAGCGCTTATTACGCCGCCGAAGAGGAGATTCCGGTGCGTGCGCTGCGCGACTACATGAGCGCTGAGCTGCCTGCCTATATGATTCCCTCGTTCTTCATCCGGCTTCCGCAAATTCCGGTTACCTCCAACGGCAAAGTAGATCGCGGGGCGCTGCCGCAGCCGCAATCTCAAGTACGCTCAGATGCAGCTTACGAGCCGCCGGCGAACGATATTGAAGCGGAATTGGTGGAGATGTGGAAGGCTCTGCTTGAGCTTGATACGATCGGCGTAAATGATAACTTCTTTGAGCTGGGCGGGCATTCGCTGCTTGCTGTAAAGCTGGAGATTGAGATGGAGAGCAAGGGATTGATCGTCTCGCCTGAGGACTTCCAGCAGTGCTATACGATTCGCGAGCTTGCCGGCTATACGACCCGCAGCGATGATGCGGATTCGTGAAATTAGCGCAGCATACATGGGTTCATGAAACAAAGCAGGATAGGGGTGTGAAGGGACACTGAATGTTCCGGCCGAAATGAATGAGCATGTACGGATGAATCGTGCAGAGGGGCCATCCCTTCTGCTCTACGCGGTGAATGTAGCTGAGCCGCTGGATGAAGACTTGCAGCGGCAGCTGACAGAGCTTTGCTCCCCTCGACGCAGGGAAGGTCTGCCGCGGTTTCACTATCAAGCGGATGCCAGACGATCTCTTATGGGGGAGATGCTTCTTCGCGTGGCGCTCCAAGCTGACTGGCAGGAGAGCTGCCAAGGCCGTGAACTGGAATTTGCCCGAAGCGAGCATGGCAAGCCGTATCTGCAAGGAATTGAAGGTGTTCACTACAATCTTTCTCATTCCGGCAGCTGGTGTGTATGCGCGGTCTCTACAGAACCGGTCGGCGTCGATGTGGAGCAGATCAAGCAGCAGGAGCTGGCTTGGGTGGAGTCGCATTTGTCCGATGAGGAGAACAATGAGCTGCGCAATGCGGCAGAGACAGAGCGGTTGAGACGGTTTTTCGAGATATGGACGATGAAAGAGAGTTATGTGAAAGCGGTTGGCACAGGATTGGCATTGGGATTTCGTACCTTCTCCGTCATCGGCGAAGGCGTATCCCGGCTGGCGCCATATCGCTTGAAGAGATATGAACTGGATGAGCTTCACCCGGTGGCAGTTTGTGCCGAGACAGCTCTTTTTCCAAACGATATTCAGATTTATACGGTGGATGGGATCGGCCGCATGCTACGATGAAGCGGCCTCCCGGCGAGGAGGATTTATGCCCAGCGTTTCATGGATTTTGAACAGTATTTTAGTAGTGGGATTGATCGGAAGTTTGTGGGGTGTCGGGGCTGCCTTGATCGGCATCATGAAAGGAACCCGGCGTTCCGAAGGCGGCAGCGGCTGGCGGAAGCTGTACAATATAGCGCTGGCTGCCGGCTTCTATGGCTGGATTGGCTACTGCCTTTACGAATGCAGGAGATTGTTTGCTCCAGAGCAGTCGGCAGCCGATTTCTGGCGAGAGGCTCCGGCATCGGGCGTGTGGGCGGTTGTTCTTCTATTCGCCATCTTGCTGCTCATAGGCATCTATCTTACACTCGCGATGCTCTACCCAAAGGAAAAGGAGAGGCCTTATGGGAGCATGCTGCTGCTCAGCTTTGTGAGCGGGATCGGCAATGCCTCCATGATATTCGTCATAAATTCGGCAATTGCCGGCAGCGGCGATGTTCGGCTGCATATGCTGCCTTATTTTATTCTTGGCATGCTGTTCTTCGTGTTCGGACAACGTCTGCTTCGGTTGCGCTTAATCCGCATGACCAACGGAATTGTGTATGACAAGCGGATGGAGGTCATCACCAACATTCTGAACGCTCCTTATGAGAATGTGGAGACGATGGAGAGAGGCAAGATTGAGACTTGCCTGAATAACGATACAGAGGTTGTCAGCAGCTTTGCCAACAAGCTCGTCAGCATTGGAACATGGTCCGTTACCATTACCGCTGGCTTCGTTTACCTGGCATTTATTAGCATGGAAGGGTTCCTGCTGTCGCTTGGCGTTGTATTCCTCGCTTCGATACTGTTCTTCACGTTGATCAGGTCTGCCAACCGGCTGTGGGAACAGACGCGTGATATACAGAATGTATTCTTCAAGTTTATTCATGATCTGATCTACGGCTTCAAGGAGCTGTATCTGCACCGGAACAAGGCGCGCGATTTCCGCGATAACATGGGTGAGAGCTGTCTGACATACCGGGACAAACGGATGATGGCAGAGAGCAAGGTTGCCAATGTTGTCGTCATCGGCGATCTGCTGTTCGCTGCCGTTATCGGCTGTGTCGTATTTGTCTTTCCTTATCTGTTTGCCAACATTCAGGAAGGCTCGCTGCGCAGCTTCGTGTTCGTCTTCCTCTATATGGCTGGCCCGCTCACCTCAATCCTGAATTCCCTGCCGGAGCTGTTCCAGGCTCGCATCAGCTGGAATCGCATGAAGCAGTTTTCCAAGGATCTGTCAGGATTCCAGGAAAGGGCTTGGGAGGAGGAGCGGCTGGAGGCCTCTTCGGACGTATCGCTCAAGCTGGAGGAAGCGCGGTATGAATATCGTAAAAATGATGATGGGTCGTTCGCGGTTGGACCGATCGATTATGAATTCCGCTCTGGAGAGCTGATCTTCATCGTGGGCGGCAATGGCAGCGGCAAATCGACGCTCGCCAAGCTCATCACGGGTCTATATGAGCCTAAGGACGGCATAGTGACGTTGAACGGCAAGACGATGAGTGCCGGTGATATCGGACAGCATGTGTCCACGATATTCAGCGACGCCTATTTGTTCGATCGCCTGTACGGCATCGACTTTGCTTCCAAGGAAGAGGAAGCCAACAGCTACTTGCGCCTGCTTGGCCTGCAGAATAAAGTGCGCATTCAAGACGGACGGTTCAGCACAACCCAGCTGTCATCAGGCCAACGCAAGCGTCTGGCGCTGCTCGTCAGCTACCTCGACGACAAGCCGATCTGCCTGTTTGATGAATGGGCGGCTGACCAGGACCCTGAATACAGAGAGTTCTTCTACACGAATTTGCTGCCTGATCTCAAGAACAGAGGCAAATGCGTGATCGTTATTACCCATGACGACCGTTATTTCGATATGGCGGATAAGGTAATCAAGATGGAAATGGGGCGGATTGCATGAAGTTATTCTGTTTGCCATATGCCGGATCCTCGGCAGTTATATATGAGAAGTGGAAGAAAAGGCTGGCGCCATCCGCCGTCTGCATACCGATGGAGCTGGCAGGCCGGGGAACCCGGACAAGGGAGCCGTTCTATATGGGGATGGCCGATGCGGCTGCGGACATGCTGGAGCGCTTGAAGGCTCATATGGACGGCACGCCTTATGCGCTGTTCGGCCATTCCATGGGCGGCATGATTATGTATGAAGTATGCCATCTCATTCGCGCTCAGGGGCTGCAGCCCCCTGCCATGCTGTTCTTCTCGGGGCGTCCTGCTCCGGAAGTGCCACGGAGGGAGGCGCCTTCCCATGAGCTTCCGGATGACGAATTCGCCCAGCGGATATTGGATATTGGAGCTACCTCGGCGGAATTGTTCGCCAATCAGCAGCTGAGAGATATTTTTATGCCGATTCTGCGGGCTGATTTTCGCTTGATTGAGACCTATAAGTATGAAGACAGGGGACCGCTGCCCTGGCCTATTACGGCGATAGCGGGAATTGATGAGGTGTGGACTGAGGCTGAATTGGAAGCGTGGAACGGACATACATCGGCAGGCTGCCAGATTGTGCGTATGGAAGGCGGACATTTCTATTTGCAGGATAATGCTGAACCGCTGCTGATGTTACTTCAGAGCAGGTTGGCGCAGGACAGTTCAATGGAGACAATGTTCGCTTAATGAGGAGGCAGATTGGCAATGAGACGACCATTTGTCCATTTGACGGATCTACTACAGAAGAGAGCCGAGAGTGGGAAGGGTATTATCTTTATTCATAAAAAGTCGGAGACGGCGCTGACTTACCGCGAGTTGTACGAGCAGAGCCTTGGAATGGCAGGCAGCCTGCGGGCAAGAGGACTTCAACCGCGTGCTGAGATCGTATT
Source organism: Paenibacillus oenotherae (assembly GCF_019443105.1). Taxonomy (GTDB): domain Bacteria; phylum Bacillota; class Bacilli; order Paenibacillales; family Paenibacillaceae; genus Paenibacillus_Z; species Paenibacillus_Z oenotherae. The sequence goes on along the minus strand of NZ_JAHZIJ010000013.1, from coordinate 66,052 downwards.
GCAGATTGAGGATTTGAGAGCTTTCGTTCTGTCCTTCTGGGCTTGCGTGCTCGGTGGCTTCATCCCGGTGCCGGTAACGTCAGGGGGAAGTGAAGAGAATCGCGAGAAGCTGAGGAATGTATGGCGGATGCTGAATCGCCCGGTTCTGCTGACAGATTCAGCCGCTGAGGATGAAGAGGAGGGAGCAGAGGGGCCATCCCTGAAGGATATCATCCGCTTCGCGGAGCTGGAAGCGGAGGCGGATTTGACTGCGGCAGACGGACTGCCCTATCGTCCTGAGCCGGATGATATCGCATTTCTGCAATTCTCTTCTGGTTCCACAGGGGAACCTAAAGGTGTCATTCTGACACACGGCAATCTCATCGCCAACATGAATGCGATCGTCACCTGCTCCGGCTCGGCAGAGGGAGATTCCTCTCTCAGCTGGATGCCGCTGACGCATGATATGGGACTGATCGGGTTCCACCTGTCACCGATTTATGCGGACATGAATCAATATTTGATGCAGCCCGCGCAGTTTATGCTCAATCCAATGTTCTGGCTGGATAAAGTAAACGAGCATCGCATTTCATCCATTGCCTCGCCTAACTTCGGCTATAAGCATTTTCTGGGCTGGTATAAAAAGGAGCAGGCGGCGGGCTGGGACTTGTCCTGCGTGAAGCTGATCTTCAACGGCGCGGAGCCGATATCTGCGGAATGGGCGGACAAATTCGTTGATGAATTGTCGGAGCATGGAATGAATCCGGCTGCTATGTTCCCAGTTTACGGCATGGCGGAAGCTTCGCTTGCTGTCACTTTTCCTCCTGTTGAGGAACGTCTGCTGGCTGTTCGGGTGGAGCGGTCGTCGATCAATCTGGATGAGCAGGTTCAGCTGGCTCAAGGCGACGACGAGGGAGCCATTACATTCGTCGACGTAGGTTATCCGGTTATGGATTGTGAAGTGCGCATATGCGGCTCGGAAGAGACTGCAGTACCTGAGGGAATCGTCGGGCATATTCAGATTCGTGGAGCCAATGTGACGCAAGGCTATTACAACAATCCGGCGGCAACGAAGGAAGCGCTGACAGCTGACGGCTGGCTGCGGACTGGCGATGTAGGCTTTTTGCAGCAGGGCAGACTTGTTATTACGGGCCGTCATAAAGAGATTATCTTTATTCGCGGACAAAACATTTATCCGCATGATCTGGAGAAGCGCGCAGAAGCGATGGAGGGCATCGGCTACGGGAAAGCGGCCGTCTGCGGCGCGAGGATCGGAGACTCGGCAGAGGAAGAGATCGTGCTGTTTATTCAGCATAAGGGGAAACTGGATCGTTTCGTTCCTGTAGCGGATCGGCTCATTCGGCAGTTGAACCGCGAGACTGGATATGACATACGATTTGTTCTCCCGATCCGTACCATTCCCCGCACGACGAGCGGCAAGACGCAGCGGTTCAAGCTGGTTCAGCGGCTGGCGGCCAAGGAATGGGATTCTGTCATGGCGGAGATGGAAGAGCTGCGGCTGGCAAGCGGAGCGGAAGCGGCTGCCGGTACTGATGCGGTGTCTGGAGCCGATGACCATCCGGATCTGCTCGCATTGAAGGGCATTTGGCAGGAAGCCCTTGGCAGCAGCAGAATCGGGAATGATGACCATTTCATGGAATTGGGAGGGAATTCATTAAAAGGTGCTTACGTGCTGGGCGCTGTGCAGAAAAAATGGGGAGTAGAGCTTGCCCTCAGAGACTTAATGGATTATTCAACGCCCCAATTGCTATGGGATCGCATTAGCCGGGAAGGGAACGCATTGTCTCAAGGCTTGCAGGCTCTGCCCAAGGTCCAGCAGGCTGGAGATGGAGGATATCCCGTATCGGTGGCCCAGCGAAGAATGTATTTGATGGAGCAGGCGGAAGGCATCGGCCCCGCCTATCAAATTCCACTGGCGCTTACCATTGAAGGGGCCATGAATCCTGTTCGGATTAGAGGGGCGCTGCAAGCATTGGTAGACCGTCATGAAACGCTCCGTACCTCCTACCACTGGGAGGGGGGCGACGTCATACAGCGCATACATCCCGCAGGCTCGGTTGTGCTGGATATGGCGGAGGTGCATCGGTCGCCGGGCGACCTCGATATTTCTGGGAAGAAGCTTGAGGAACTGGCAGGGACCGAGGGATTAGCAGCATTGCTCGCTCCTTACGATCTTGGCAAGGCTCCGATGATGAGAAGTACGCTGTACACGGACAGAGAAGGTCAGCATCTTCTGCTTCTTAATGTGCATCATATCGCCTCTGATGGCATCGGAATGAATGTGCTGATGCAGGAGTTTGCACAGCTGCTGAAGGGCGAGGCTCTCCTTCCTCTCCAGCACCAGTACAAGGACTTTGCGGTATGGGAGCAGGAGCGGACAGGCTCCGGTCATTCGGAGGCCAGCGAGAAATATTGGCGGAGCAAGCTGTCAGAGCCAATGGAGGCATTGAATTGGCCCGGACTTGCGGCTCGGCCGGATCGTCGGAGCTATCGCGGGGGAACCGTGACAGTGGAGCTGCCTGCGGCAATCGTTGAGCCGCTCCAGAGAATGGTTCAGCAGGAGAAGGCAACGCTGTCTTCGCTGCTGCTCACGCTTTTCTCCACGCTTCTGTATCGTTACAGCTCGCAATCCGCAATGTCGGTCGGCATGCTGCTTGCAGGTAGAACACATCCTGATACGGCAGGCATGGTCGGGATGTTCAATAACTATGTGCCGATTCGCATTCATGGGGATGGGGAGCGGACGTTCCGCGAGGTATGGAGCCAGACCCGGGATACGGTGCTCGACGCTTTTGATCATATTGACATTCCTTATGAGAAATTAATCGAGCTGTCAGGCGGCAAGCCGGATCGTTCGCGCAATCCGCTCTTTGATACGATGCTTGTCCTCCATAACCAGGCCGAGGCGGCCAATGTCGGCTTCGAAGCGGACGGCTGCAGGTTCCGGCAGCATACGGTTGCGACCGGAACAGCAAAGCTGGACTTGAAGCTGGATGTATATCCGGAGCCGTCCGGGGGTCTGACCTGCATGCTGGAGTACAATGAGGAGCTGCTCAGTCAGGATATGGTGGAGCGGATGTCGCGCCACTTGTGCAGCTTGGCGGAAGCTGTCGCGCTGTCGCCGGATACGCCGCTTGGCGCCATCGAGCTGATGACGGCCGGAGAGAAGCAGCAGGTTGTGGAGCAGTTTAACGCAACGGAAGCGGCGTTCCCGCGCGAGCTGACGCTGCATGAGATGTTCCGGCAGCAAGCAAAGCGTACGCCGGAGCGCACGGCGCTGGTGTACGAGTCGGAGGAGCTGACGTATCGTGAGCTCGATGAGCGTTCAGACCGTCTCGCGGGTCATCTGCGCGGGCGTGGTGTGAAGCGCGGCGAGCCGGTGGGTCTGATGGCGCAGCGGTCAGCAGAGATGATGATCGGGATGCTGGCGATCATCAAGGCAGGCGGGGCGTATGTGCCGCTGCCGCCGGAGTTCCCGGAGGATCGGCTGCGGTATATGGCCGAAGGCAGCGGTCTGCGCGTCATCTGTGCGCAGCGGAGCTGGCTGGCTGCGGCGGAGCGCGTGACGGCGCGCGAGGCGACGGATGTCGCGAGCGGGGCGTCGCAAGAGGCTTCGCAGGCGGTATCGGGAGAGGCGTCACAGGGCTCGGCGGCAGCGGCTGCCGATACGGGGGCGATGCCAGCTGTCACGCTGATCGATCTGGACGATGCGGCATGGCGCGAAGGCGCGGTGGAGCCGCTGGCTCCGGTGGGCGCACCGGATGATCTGGCCTACATTCTGTACACCTCGGGCTCGACAGGACGTCCTAAAGGGGTCATGATCCGCCATGAATCGGTGATCAACCGGATCCATTGGATGCAGAAGGCGTACCCGCTGGGCGAGGGGGATGTGATCCTGCAGAAGACGCCATACAGCTTCGACGTATCGGTGTGGGAGCTGTTCTGGTGGATGATGGCCGGAGCAAGCGTGGCGTTCCTGGCGCCGGGAGCGGAGAAAGACCCGGCGCAGCTGATGGAGGCGATTCAGCGGCGCAAAGTCACAACGATGCACTTCGTGCCGTCCATGCTGGCGGCGTTCCTGGAGACGGTGCAGGGCGAGCCGGCGGAAGTGCTGGCAGAGAAGCTGGCCAGCCTGCGGCAGGTGTTCGCGAGCGGCGAGGCGCTGCATACGGTGCATGTGGAGCGATTCTACGAACTGACGCGGAGCTGCGGTCTCGGAGAGACGCGTCTGATTAACCTGTATGGACCGACAGAAGCAACGGTGGACGTGTCGGTGTATGAATGTGTGCCGGATAGCGGTCTTGGATTCGTGCCAATCGGCCGTCCCATCGACAATACAGCGCTGTACATCATTAGCAGCAGCGGGCTGGCACAGCCGATCGGCGTGCCGGGCGAGCTGTGCATCGCGGGTGTGCAGCTGGCAGCGGGCTATGCGAACCGTCCGGATCTGACGGCAGAGAAGTTCGTGGCGAATCCGTTCGTGCCGGGAACGGTCATGTACCGGACGGGCGACCTGGCGAGATGGATGGAGAACGGCGAGATCCAGTACCTGGGCCGGATCGATGATCAGGTGAAGGTGCGGGGCTACCGGATCGAGCTGGGCGAGATCGAGCGGACACTGCTGGCGTACGAGCCGGTATCGGAAGCAGTCGTGACGGTGCGCGAGGATGGAGCAGGCGACAAGCAGCTGTGCGGCTATGTGGTCGCAGACCGGGCGTGCACGTCAGGGGAGCTGCGCCGCCACTGTGCGGAGCTGCTGCCGGATTACATGATTCCGGCTGCATTCGTGCAGGTGGAGATCATGCCGCTGACAGCAAGCGGCAAAGCGGATCGCCGGGCGTTGCCGGCGCCGGACACAGTATCGATGGATACGGGGACGGCGTACGAGGCTCCGGCAACCGAGACGGAGGAGAAGCTGGCTGCCCTGTGGCAGGAGCTGCTGGGACGCGAGACGATTGGCGTCAACGACAACTTCTTCGAGCTTGGCGGCCATTCATTGAAGGCTGCTGCGCTGACGGCCAGGATCGAGCAGACGTTCTCTGTCCGTCTGGCGCTTAGGGAGCTGTTCATTCATCCGACTATCCGTGAGCTAGCGGTCATGATTGAGAATGGCAGCATGGGCACGCTAACGCTGTCGAGCATTCCAAAAGTTGAGAAGAAGCTGTACTATCCTGTATCGTCGGCGCAGAACCAAATGCTCATCCATGGGCAGTTCAACCCTGGCAGCTTGTCTTACAATATGCCGACCGTGTTGAAGCTGACAGGTACAATTGATTCTGATCGATTGGGACAAGCGTTGGAAGGGCTGATCCAGCGGCACGAGTCGCTGCGCACCTCCTTCAGACAAGTTCAAGGCCAGATGGTTCAACTGGTTCAGGAGCAGGTGGAGTCTCCACTCAAGCTCTCGAATAAGGATGCCTTCTATTCGGCTGAGAATGGGAATTTGGAAGAAGCCGTGCAGCAATGGCTGAAGCCATTCGATACGAGCAGTGCGCCATTGTTCAGAGCAGAGCTGGTTCGCCTTGAGGACGATGTCCATCTGTTATTGTTCGATATTCATCACCTTGTGTCCGATGGAGTATCGGGAGGGATTCTGATCCGGGATCTGATTGCGCTGTATTCAGGAAGCGGCTTGCCTCCGGTATCGGCTCAGTTGAAAGATTATACAGAATGGCTGAAACGCAGCGACTCCGGTATCGATATGGAGAAGCACCGCGCATTCTGGTCCGGGCAGTTCTCAGGCGGAGTGCCAGAGGTCAATCTGCCAACCGATGAGCCGAGATCCGTGTTAACGAATCCGCTGCATAAGGACGCGGGGGCACGAATCCGCGTTACGATTGATGCGGAGCAGACGGCAGCACTGAATGAGCTTGCAGGACGGTCTGGCAGCACCTTGTTTATGGTTCTGTTTGCAGGCTATCAAGCGATGCTTGGACGCTGGTCGGGTCTTGAAGATGTCGTCACCGGCGTACCTGTAGCGAACCGGTCGCATCCTGATCTGACGCATACAACGGGATTGCTGTTGAACACGTTGGCACTTCGCAGCCGGCCGGTAAGAAAACTTCCGTTCCAGCAGTGGCTTGCAGAGGTGAAGGAGCAAGTTCTCTCTTCATTCGAGCACCCATGGCTGCAGGTGGAGGAACTGGTAGACCTGCTGGATGAAGAGGGTATGATTCGCTGGGATGCTACCCGCCATCCGTTGTTCAACACGATGTTCGTCCTGCAAAATATGGATGTCAGCCCAACGCAGACAGGCGATCTTCAATGGCTGCCGATTGAGCTGGCCAGCACCGCCGCCAAATTGGATTTGGTCGTACAGGCAGAGGAGAAGAACGGGGCGATCGACTTGATGTTCGAGTACCGTTCCAGCCTCTTCCGTCAGGCTACGATAACAGAGATGGCGAACGGATATATAAGCTTGCTTGCGGCAGCTGCTGCTGAACCGGAAGCGACCTTGGAGCAGTTAACCGGCTCGCTGCGCCAAGCAGCAGAAACGGAGCCGGTGCCTGCGGCACCTCGCGGCAATCGAAAGCTTGACTTGTTCGAGGCTGACTTCGATTTCTAAGTGAAGCCCCCGCATCGCACAAGATACCTTGTGAAAAAGCGGGCTTTCCGAAAAGTCCAATATCCAATAGGTCAGTCCCAAATGATGTGAAGAGATGCCTTCAAACCCACTGAAAAGTGGCGTTGGAGGCATCTTTCTTGTATATGGAGACTTTGGACAACTCCTTCTACAAGTGTGGTTTAGTGTGGTTTGAAGGCAGCGTGACGGGGACAGAAGCCTGCGAATGTGCATGAATTTCGGTTACAAGACGCCATATTGGTTAAATTCCTGCGATGAAGCATGAATTTGAGAAAAAATCGTCCTTTAAGGAGAAACGAAGGTGAAATACCTGCACTCTGGCAGGCATTTCACCTTCATGGGGCCAGAAATGAGCAAATACATGCCGTTTCGCATGTTTCGCATGTTTCATAATGTTTCGCCAGGCTCGCAGCTTGAATCTCGAATCTCGCTTGTCTCGGCGTTTGAATGACGGATCGTTCTCTGGCGGGGAGCGCGTCAACAGTCCCATGATCGCAGGTATTCCACATCATACAGCTTCTTTAAAGCGGGAGCTGAAATTTTCAAACTTTCGGTACAGCCCCTTTGCTTCTCGTTCTGGGAACAGCCACGGTCTGTTGAGAAAATTCGGCATGACCTGCAGCGGTTTTTGTCTCAAAATTCCGTGAGGGCTCTGCATTGAATCTGGTACGAATCGTGTAACATCCGTCTGGCACGGAATCATGTGGCATCCGTCTTGTAAGGTAAGCAGAAAAAATCCCGTTAATGTATAGATCGACAACGCGATTGCGCGCTATAAGCAGGAAATTCCGTGCTACAAATTCAAGAAATTAACCACATCCGCTCGAAACATTACTATACAACGGAAAAACCTGGTTACAGCGCACCAAACGAGCCACAAACTTGTCTGAAAGACGAAAAAAACAGGCTTACTGAAGCCAACCTCATTCCCGCCAGTTTCTGTGGCATGCTGGGCACTAGCACTGGGCAAAGGGACTGGGCACTAGCACTGGACACGAAGCAATGACGCCGGGCATTGGCAAATCGGCATGGTGCATAGCATGGAATTTCTCAGCAATTCCAGAACACTGTGTTCATGCAAGCGAATGAGGTATTCTCTCCTTTGGCCTGAGAGACAGACTTTATACACGCATTCCCAGATGGTATCATGGTAGAGTTATATGGCTGCATCCGTAAATGCTATATGCATGGCAGCACCCGTCATACCCGGCAGCCAAGATCGACCGACCCGTGCGGGATATTCGGCGAAGCTGCCCTGCATATGACTTCAACTATATACAACTGGAAGGATGACGATCGATGTCAACTGTTGCATCTAACATGGATAATAAACGGACCATTCCCATCTATCTGTTCTCGGGATTTCTGGGCAGCGGCAAGACAACGCTGTTAAATCACGTAATTGATTACTATAAAGCCGCAGATGTGAAGGTGGCAGTCATCATGAATGAGCTGGGAGACGTGAATCTGGACGGCCAACTCGTTGACAGTGATATTCCAATGGCGGAAATGCTGAGCGGCTGTATTTGCTGTACGATCCGCGGGGATCTCAGCATGGAGATCAAGGACCTGATAGAGGAGCATAGGCCTGATGTCATCATTATTGAATCGACGGGCGCTGCCAATCCGCTGGAAATTATAGATGGCATAACCGAAACGTCCATGTATACCCGTATTGATCTGCGAAAAGTAATTACCGTCGTGGATGGACCTGAGCTTCTGGCGCGCAGTCGGCGCGGCGGACGGACGTATAAGCTGATGCAGGATCAAATTCGCTGCGCAACCGACCTGATCGTCAATAAGGCCGACAAGATTGCTCCGGAGGAGCTGGTTGAGGCGCAGCAATTAATTAGAGAGCTTAACCCGCATGCGCCGCTTACGGTGACGATCCGCTGTGTAACGGACATGCGATTATTCGATCTTTCAGAGCAGGCTGCCAGCATCGGTTCATGGCCACACCATGAACATGACCAGCACATTTGCGGAGCAAATTGCACACACGATAGCCATGACGATGCCAGCAATCATGACCATAATCACGCTAGCCATGACAATGTCAGCAATCGCGACCATAATCAAGATAGCCATGACAATGCCAGCAATCGCGACCATCAGCACGATAGCCAAGACCACACTCATGCCAATGGTCAGCATAACAGCGAGAGTCATCACCATCACCATCATCATACCCATGAGCATGTGATGACATTGACGCATTATTTTGACCGTGCGGTTAGCAGTCATGCGTTCGAGGCTCTTATCGCGGCGCTTCCGAAGGAAGTATATCGTGCGAAAGGCATTCTAACGTTCTCGGATACGAACAGCAGATTTCTGTTCCAATATGCTTACCGCGAGCTGGAATTTACGCGCATTACACCGCAGGGCCATGTGAATGATGTTGCGGTGTTTATCGGAGAGCATTTTGCCAAGGAGGAGCTGCTGCGCATGCTTCGCCAGTTAGAGCAGTAGGGTCTGGCCTGTTTTTGAGCGGCCTTGTATGCGATGGAGATGATGCTGCGGAATTTATGCTCATGATTGCATGCATAATTGGACAAACTATCCAAGTGTAGCAAACATCACTCAGAAGCAAAGGGGCCCTCAAAGATGAAGAATGGGAAGCTGCAATGGTTTGTTGGGGCTGTCTCCGCTGCTGTTCTGTTAACAGCGGCTCCGGTATCCGCAGGTTATGACACCAGCAAGACGGTGACGCCGGAGAAGAGGCAGGCCGAGGAAAGCGGACAGTGGGAAGACGCGCCGGGGGAAAGAAAATGGCATGGGGCAGCAAAAGCGGAGCATGGCGAATGGAAGGCTATGCATGAGGAACGAAGAGCCTACCGGATGAAGCGGCTGAAGGAAGCCGCCCAATATTTTGGCATTGCAACGGAAGGGAAGTCAGCCAAGCAGCTCCACAAGGAATTGCGTGCCGCCAGCAAAGCGGACAAGGCCAAGTGGGAGCGGTTCAGAAGGGAGCAAAGCGCCAAAAGACTGGCCCGCTTGCAAAGCATTGCAGCGAAGCTCGGAATCGCTACCCAAGGCAAAACAGCAAGGCAGCTGTACAGGGATATTCGTGCCGAGATCGAAGGGATCAGCGAGCAGCGCAGCAGTTGATACGGTTGAATTGGACAGCGTGCTTATTGAATGGCCGGGCCAGACGAAGCAGCCATATGCTGATATCTCAAGGCGGCCAAAATGATTGTAAATACAGCCGGAGCTTCTTCCTATGGAATGGATGGAAGACTCCGGCTATTTATCCATGCTGTGAAATGATACTATATCATTATTGGAACCGTTTTCTGCCACATTTATACGAGAGGTCAGCTACTTTCATTCAGGAAAGTGAGGTTATATGCAATGCACGAGGTACGTATAGGCCTGATAGGCCTTGGAGGGATGGCACGCTTTCACATTCAGCAGTTCGGGAAGGTCCCTGGTGTACGCATAACAGCGTTATGCGATGTGAGCGAGCTGGCGCTTCAACAGGTTGGCGATGAGCTTGGAGTGGAGGAAGCGCGACGTTACGGGACTTTTCAGGCTCTGATTGAAGATTCCGAGGTGGATGGGGTTGTCTCGGTCACCCCTAATGATACGCATGCGGATATTTTGAAGGCGTGTATTGCCGCAGGGAAGCCGCTTTTCGCAGAAAAACCGTTAACACGGACGTATGGGGAGGCTCTGGAGGTGATGGAGCTTTACCGCCGCAATCCGATCCCTTGCATCATTAATTTCTCGTATCGCTATGGACCTGCGTTTCAGTATGCCAAGCAAATGATCCAGAGCGGCAAGCTTGGACGAGTGAATCATGTATTCGTGCAATATTTGCAGGAATGGGGGGCGCCTCCGTTCAATACCCCTTTCGTATGGAGGTTTGACGAACGCATTACAGGGACAGGCACGCTGGGTGATCTTGGCTCGCATATGATCGATCTGGCACAGTATTTGACTGGCGATACGATGACGGAATTGCAGGCTATGCTGTCGACGATTGTGCCAACCCGCCCCAATCCCGGAACGGGCGAGCCGATGAATGTTGCTGTCGATGATTTTGCCTGCTTTAATGCACGGTTCGCAAGCGGGGCTGTAGGTGTATTCCAAACCTCCCGCAACGCAGTCGGATCAGGCAATCAGCATGACATCTCCGTTTATGGCGATCTTGGCACGCTGCATGCCAGCACATTGAATGACCAGCAGCTGATCTGGATCCATCCCAAGGACGGAGAGCCGGGAACTGTGACAGAAACGATTGAGGTGCCTGAGACTTGCGGTCTTGATCCATGGCAATCATTCGCAGAGCTTGTCCAGGGCAAGCCAGCGTCTGAATTCGCCACGCTTGAGGATGGGTTCCGCAATCAGGCGGTACTTGAGGCTGTTGTCCGCTCCAATGAAAGCGGCACTGTCGTATCGATTGCATCGCTTCTGCCCGCAACTTAACCGGATCATTCCCGCCTGTATGCGATTTGTCCGCACCGTGCGGTGCCCGGTCATACACCTGCGGTCAAACCTTTATTTGCTCTGGCCGATGGAGATGTTAATCTTGTAATGGCCGAATACAAGTATCTCATCAAGAAGTCCGGCAAGCTTGTCGTATTCGGCCAACTGCACCTTGAGAATGAAGCAGGGCTCGCCGCTGATGCGGTGGGCTTCTTTAATTTCTTCCCGTGTCTGGATAAACTGTTGGAACTTTGTATGCTTATAATCCTTTATAGCAACAGTAATGAAAATACAATGGACATTGCCAACCAGCTTCTCATTAAGCTTAACGGTGTAACCCTCGATCACGCCCGCCTCTTCCAGCCTTTGTATCCGATTCGCCACTGCCGGACCGCTCATATGTATTTTCTCGCCGATTTGTTTCCATTGCATGCGTGCATTGCTCTGCAAGCAGCTGATGATCGTCCGATCGATGTCATCAAGTATCATGATTCAATTCCTTTCATGGTGAAAGTGAAACGCAGTATTTCTTTCACTAGTGTATGTATTGAGAACGGGAACTTCTATTATGATGAGAACAGTGATGCGGTAGCAATTCCAATTGGCGATGAGGAGCGATGAAGTTGAGAAAAGTAGGGATTCTGGTTGTACTATTTATGTTACTATTGGGGGCCTGCGGTTCGCAAGAGACAGGAGACGAAAGTGTGAATGAGCCGGCTGCTCATAATCACACGGCCAACAGTTCACAGCAAGGCGGCGGTGCCGGGACGACAGCAGAAACAGCGGATACAGCTATGGCAGCAGGCAGCGAATCCCCCAAGAAGCCCGAGAGCGGGATTGAGGAGAAGCAATACAAGATTGACGGAACAATGGAGTTTGATGGCGAGAAATATTCGATTGCCGCGACAACGGATTTGACGCTGTCCAAGGCAAACTATGGCGGGGAGCACATCTATGGAGAGGGCCATATCCATGTCTATTTGAACGGCAAGGTGGCGGGGCCCATCGTGGATGATCAGCCGTTTCCGATTAATGATCTGCTATTGAAAGAGGGCAGCAATACAATCAAGATCGTATTGGCAGGCAATAATCATTCCGAGCCCTATAATGCCGAGAAATCATTTCCAGACATAGTGAAATAATCGTCCATCATTCAAGGGGCTATAACAAGAAAAAATCGCCTTGCGGAAGCAGCAGTTCTCCGCAAGGCGATTCCTCGTAGCAAGGGATCAATAATAAGGCGAGATGAGCAGGTAGACGATTACGCCTGTGCCGCTGACATAGAGCCAGATCGGCATTGTCCAGCGGGCGATTGCCCGGTGGCGCGCAATCTGCATGCTGAAGCCTCTTGTTATTGTAATGAGGGCAAGCGGAACGTTAACGATTGCCAGCAGCACATGTGTAATCAGGACGAAGAAGTAGACGTATTTAAGCCACTCGCTGCCCCCGAATTTGGTAGGCTCTGTAATAAAATGATAGATCACATAGGAAACCAGAAACAGCGCTGTTGACGTGAAAGCCATAAGGATGAAATTCCGGTGCAAGGGAATGTTCTTCTTCTTGATGGCGTAGAGTGACAGCAGCAAGAAAATAAAGGTGAAGCAGTTGAATATAGCGTTCAGCAAGGGGAGAATCGTAACGTCGAAGTTAACCTCTCCATCATATTGGGGAAGGAAAAACAGCGTAGCGATAATCCCAATAAGAATAATCGAAAAGATGATAATGACAGGTGTGAAATTACGTTGTTGACTCATTACTTTCCTCCGTTCATTAAATGCTTGTTCTTACTTAGAATAGACATTCTTCACGGCAAAAACAACGGGGAAAAGAAAGCCTTTGTTACATTTCCATGAAAGCTGCTCTTAAATGCCGCTTATATGGGCTGAGAAGCCGCAAGAAATGCCTCCCGCCTGTCAAAGGCAAGGAGGCATTTCTTATTGCGCTATTAGGCCTCTCTATTGCTGAAAGCCTGGCTGCGGCGGAGCTGGCTGGAAAGTGTGGAGGAAAGTTTTTGCCGTGTGGTCATTCAGTGTTGGAACTTGATACTGTCCTTGCTGATTCATAAGCAGAAACACTTCATATGCGCCGTTATTGGCATCCAGCGCGCCGTGTATGAGCATCTCCCGAACGTTGGGGTCTGCGCATTCCAATGATGCTGACATGCTGTTCTTGGCGGTATTCTTATGGCAGCTCAGCACCGCGCTAAGAATCTGTTGATCATCCAGGCTGGCGCTTGTATGGGGAGCAACAGGAGCGGGTTGACGCAGCCCGTATAAAATATTGTGATGAGAGGTATTGGTGATGCTGCCGGTAGTATTGGCAGAGACGGGGGTACCAGAAGCAGCCTGATAATTGTGCGTATAGGCAACCAATTGATTATAGCACTGTACAGCTTGCTGCAAGTGGCGCTCTACCAGCTCGCGCACCATAGGGTGCTGGGCTTGCTGGGCATAAAGCGAGAAGTGATTGATCGTATTGATTTTCTCATTCAGTGATTCGTGGACTTCCATCGTTTCATGTGCTCCAAACGGCATTGCAGACAGCTCCCTTGGTTTAGTATCGTAGCTTGCAGAGGATACTCTTCCCTTCTTGAATTTGTTGTATGCACGATAGCCGGGAAAGCGCGTAATATAAATTGACTTCCTTCATGTCTCATGCTATAAATGGATTAAATGCATTAATGTGTTTAATGCGATTATTGTTGTATGGGAGGCGATGGTATGAGTCCTATTCTGGCTCGTCCCCAATATTTTCTGCATGTATTAAATCGATCCCACGGACAGCCTCCATATCCCCAGGGAAGTCTGGAGCACGAACTGCATGATTTGTTGTTCCGATTGGCGGAGTCTGTCAGGGTGAAGCAGCAGATTGACGAGAGTACTGTCGAGCGGATTAATGCCGCCTTTGAACAATATCAGGCTCTTCGTCTCAAGCTGACATTACGGAATCCAAGCGATTCTCTGTTCAAGCAGGGGAACGGGGGGCGGCAATATGACGGGCAGCAGCTGCTTCTTCATACCGAGTTTGTGGATGGCCAGGACAATGTGAGACGGATGTATATGGAGGCCATGCTCAGTTTGCTTGAAGCGATGGAGCAAGGAGGAATAGAGCTTCAGAATTGCGTTCATTGCCGTGACTGGTTCATTCCCTATCAACGGGCGCAGGTGGCCAAGTTTTGCAGTGCCAAATGCAGAAATCGTGCGAATTATCTTCAAAAGCAGCAAAAAGAATCTATAAGTGTCTAAGGAGAATGTATGGTTATACTAAAAACGGATGAAGAGATCGCGCTGATGAGAGAAGCCGGCCGGATCGTAGCGGAATGCCATGCTTTAATAGCGGAGCGCATCAAGCCTGGAGTAACAACGCTTGAGCTGGATGCAATGGTGGAGGCGCATATCCGCTCCCGTGGGGCAGTGCCCAGCTTCAAAGGCCATCATGGGTTCCCCGGATCCATCTGTGTGGCGAGGAATGAAGTCATCTGCCACGGATTCCCGGATTCAGCGCCGCTCCGTGAAGGCGATGTTGTCACTCTGGACACGGGGGCGTGCTACCAAGGGTATCATGGCGACTCCGGTTGGACCTATGCCGTAGGCAAGGTCTCTGAAGATATTGCCGAGCTGATGGATGTATGCCACCGCAGCCTGCTGTTAGGCATTGAGCAAGCGAAGATCGGCAATCGGATCGGGGATATCGGAAGCTCCATTCAATCCTTTGCTGAAGGCTACAATTATGGTGTGGTCAGAGAGTTTACCGGGCACGGGATTGGCAAGGATCTATGGGAGGATCCGACCGTTCCGCATTATGGTCCGAGAGGAAGCGGTGTTAAGATTGAGAAGGGGATGGTGCTGGCCATCGAGCCGATGCTGACCTTAGGCGATTGGCGTGCCTATCTGGACAGCGATGGATGGACAGCCCGGACCAAGGATCATTCCATCTGCGTACAATACGAACATACGGTAGCGATAACCGGGAATGGCCCCGAGATTCTGACCAAGCTCTAAGCTTGCAAGAAGGATCATTCAATAGCTCTATTGGCGAAAATACGGGCTGTCCAATAAGTCCTTTTTGGAAAGCTCAACTTCCACTTTAAGAAGCTGTACGATGTGGAAGGCCTGCGGTCATGGGACTGCCCACGTACTCCTCGCCAGAGGAGGATCTGTCATTCAAACGCCGAGAGCTGCGAGATGCGAGCTGCGACGAGCTAGGCGAAACCTGCGAAACGGCATGTATTTGCTCGTTTCTGGCCCCATGAAGGTGAAATGCCTGCCAGCGTGCAGGTATTTCACCTTCATTTCTCCTTAACGGCCGATTTCCCCAAAAATTCATGCATGATCGCAGGAATGTCACCATTATGGCGTCGTGTAACCGAAATTCATGCACATTCGCAGGCTTCTGACTCCGTCGCGCTGCCTTCTAAACACTTGGAGAAGAGGTGTCCAGAAAGTTGGCTGATGATTTCAGAGTCCAACTAAGTAAGTCCCCTTGAAAAGATGCTTACAATCCCACTTTTTAGTGGTTTGGAGGCATCTTTTCACATTATTTGGGATTGATGGTTGACAATCATAGTTGCCTGGAATATAGTTGTTGTGACAACTATAAGTTGAGTTTTGATCAAGCATATTTTTGACAAAGGAAGATGATGATGACGTTAAACGGCAGTGGATTGGATCGATCGGCAGGCTTTGTGATGGGAGTGACTTACCGCAAGTTATCAGGTCTTCTGCAGAGCCGGTTGAAGGAGTACGATATTACGCCTGAGCAGTGGTCGATCCTCTATCATATCGATCAGGCGGAGGGGCTTATACAGAAGGAGCTTGCCGAACGCACCTTCAAGGACAAGCCGACAACAACCCGGATACTGGATCAGTTGGAGAACAAGGGGCTGGTTTATAAGAAAGCCGGAGAGAAGGATCGGCGCTCATTCCTTGTCTATATAACAGAGAAGGGAAAGTCGCTGATGCAGGTAACGACCCCGATAGAGGGCCAGGTTATCGACATCATTAAGGAATGTGTCTCTGAGGAAGAATATGAGCTGCTTCTGCAGCTGCTGTTCCGGATTAATCAACATGTGAGTGAACGAACAGACGGAGAATAGGAGAGAGACCCATGCAGCATCATGACCCATCAACCAGACTATGGACCCTATCTTTTATTTCTTTGACGTTATGCTCTTTTTTGTTATTTTTGAATTTGCAAATGCTGCTGTCCGCATTTCCCTCTTATGTGAAGAACGAGCTGTCCGGCAGTGATTTGAGCGTCAGTCTTGTCATTAGCGTCTTCGCGGTTTCTGCCATGCTGACCCGTTTCTTAACCGCTGGGTTGATGCGCAGGCTGAACCGGAATGTCATTCTGCTTGTCGGGGTTGCGGCAATGGCAGCGATAACAGGCATTCATACAATAGCCCATTCTGTAGAGTCATTGCTTGTTATGCGGATTTGCTACGGTGTCAGCTTCGGGATGGCGAGCACGGTTATACCGACACTCGTATCACAGATTATTCCACGAGCCAGAATGGGAGAGGGCATCGGGTATTTCGGGCTGTCCTCAAGCCTGGCGATGTCCATCGGGCCGATGATCGGGCTTAATGTCATGAAGCAATCAGGTTTTGGCATGCTTTCTGTGATCAGTGCGGCAACCGTGTTGCTAATATTCCCGATCATGCTCATCTCCCGCTCCATTCCACCAATCCCGGTGAAGGAGGCGAATGCGGGCGCCAGAGCTGCGGCGGTATCAACTGCCACTACTCCATCTTTCAGCTCAAGGCTGCTTTTCCCTGCCCTGTTGAATGTTATTCTATCGGTTACCTATAGCGGGTTGCTGAGCTTTATTGCCCTTTATGGCGAGTCGGTACATTTGGAGCAGGTTGGTTTGTTCTTCCTGTTCAATGCGGTCACGATTATTATCATCCGTCCGATCTCAGGCAAAATATTCGACAGCAGAGGGCATGGCGCCGTTCTCCTTCCTGCTGCGTTATGTGTCATTGCGAGCTTGCTGGTGCTCTCGTATGCGGCTGACCTGCCGATGCTTATTGTATCTGCGCTCTTGTACGGGCTTGGCTTTGGTGCGATCCAGCCTACCCTTCAAGCGTGGATGCTCAGGTTGGTTCCGCAGGAGCAGCATGGCACCGTGAACAGTCTGTTCTACAACTCTACGGATCTGGGTGTAGCGGGCGGAGCCTTGATTCTTGGAGCGATCTCCACAGTGACCGGCTATGCAGCGATGTATCGTTATGCGGCAGAATTTATGGTTGTGTTCCTGCTCTTATATGTCGGTGTCCGCTACTTTTCAGCCAGACAGGCCAGAAAAGCTGAACTGGCTGCTTAAATAATTAAATCATACTTGACATGTCGGAATTATAGGTTTATGGTTAGTAAAACATTTTTATCTCGGGGCAAATGCAGTTGAGGCATGGTCTAATAGTAGTCAATATCCGGCTGATCGGACAACCGAAGGCTCACGCATTCTTTCTTTCAGGAGGAGTGCGCGAGCTTTTTTTTGTGCCTTTTCTGCGGGATTGCGGTAGTAACTAAAAGCCGGGGAGTGAAGGTAATGGGACATCCGACCATATATCCGACTGGAGCAACGGTATACAATCCAGATAAAGCATGGAGCGGCTACACGGGGCGAGGGCGCGGCATGTGTTGCCTCAATTGAAGAACAACCGGATAAAAGCTAAAACATGCGCTATGCCGGGGCTGAGAGGCTGTTGTACTCTCATATGCCCTGGCATGGCGCATTTTTAGGTGGAAATACATCGAGATAGAGATGAATCCAGAGATAGTTTGCTATCGTACAGTATCGTGAGGATTCATTGTTGCAAAATTTGTCGAAAACGTTATTGTAACCCTTTTGTAAGCGCTTTATAATAGTAGTGATTGTTCAAATTAGGATAGAGATAGTGTTGGAGATTGGGGGAGTTTTAATGAAAGAAATGCACGTTGGTGATCGACCACGATTCCGGTTCGGATTGAAGATGTATATAAGTTTAGTTGGTCTTACGATTCTATCGTTGATCAGTACAGGCGTATCGACAGCTGCTCCCTACTCGAGAACGGAAGTAATGGACGGACAGAATAATTTTACAGCTGCTGAGTATTTCGATACTTCGAATACAAATGTGCATTTTGCGCATCTTTCATGGGACAGTACTTATATCTACTTTGGGTTTTCGGGTATTGATATAGGGTCTAATGACGCAACGAAATGGCTGATGATGTATATCGGCGGGGCGGGAGGAACGACGACGGGCCAAACTTATCTCTCGCAGCAGCCTCAGCTTCCGTTTAGTGCAAAGTATCATTTTAAATGGAAAGCAGGGGGGGACTATCATAGAAGCGTCTCCACGAACAGCGGCAGTACGTGGAGCCAGGCCTCTTGGAGCGCGGCATGGGCAGCAGACAGCACCACGATGAACCACAATGGAACATTCATTGAATATAAAATTAAACGAAGTGATCTCGGCAATCCTCTCACTTTGCAGCTATTGATGTTTATGCTGGACGAACAGTCGGGCAGTGAGTGGACCTGGGCTTCTGTTCCCAGCAACTCTATTACGGCTAATATGTATGATCCTGATTTTACTACTTTTTATGAGTTTGATCTCAGCTCCAGCTCTTCATCGAGGAAGCAGGTGGTTGACTACACGTTTGCTGCTTCAGCGGTGAACGCGACAACGAGCAATTTTACATTCAAGGCCTCAGCCGGTGCGACGAATGTCAAGATTCAGCAGTCAACCAATGGGGGTTCAACCTGGACGGACTCGACGACAGCAAGTGCATTGTCTGCCAGCTCGACATCGGCGACGGTTACGGGGCTGACACCGAATACGTCGTATAAGTTCCGATTAGCGGTAACGGGAGGAGCGAATGCGGGCGGCTCGGCTATTGTGAATGTGACGACTATATCACCAGTGCCCGTAAACAATTTCACATCTGCAGCGGTAACGGGGGATTCAGCCAGCTTTACATGGGGTGCAGCAACGGGAGCGACTTCGCTGGCGATTGAGAAATCGACCAATGGCGGAACGACATGGACGGCTGCTTCTACTTCGAGCGTATTAAATCCAGGGGATACAAGTGCGACGGTGACAGGGCTTAATCCAACAACAAGCTATACGTTCCGGCTTGTTGTTACAGGGGGAGACAGGGCGGGCAATTCCAATACGGCAGCTGTGACGACGACAACGCCCGTGAGCAGCTTCGCCTCAACAGGGAAGACGTCAACGACTGTAGATGTTGGCTGGAGCGTAGTAAGCGGAGCTTCGTCGCTGGCGATAGAAAAGTCCAGTGATGGAGGCGTGGTGTGGAGCGCGGCGACGACATCGGGTGCGCTTGGTGGCAGCTCGACATCGGCGACGGTGACGGGATTGAGTGCGAATACGAGTTATACGTTCCGCTTGGTCGTCACGGGCGGAGCGAATGCCGGGAACTCGAATACGGTGGCGGTGACGACACTGACCGTCCCGGTGAGTAACTTTGCATCGACGGGCAAGACGTCGACGAGTGCAGACTTTGGCTGGAGC
The DNA here is from genome assembly GCF_019443105.1 of Paenibacillus oenotherae. Lineage (GTDB taxonomy): Bacteria > Bacillota > Bacilli > Paenibacillales > Paenibacillaceae > Paenibacillus_Z > Paenibacillus_Z oenotherae. Next base: position 46,520 of record NZ_JAHZIJ010000013.1, on the reverse strand, counting down.
GCAGTAAGCGGGGCCTCATCGCTGGCGATAGAAAAGTCCAGTGATGGAGGCGTTGTGTGGAGCGCGGCAACGACATCGGGTGCGCTTGGTGGCAGCTCGACATCGGCGACGGTGACGGGATTGAGTGCGAATACGAGTTATACGTTCCGCTTGGTCGTCACTGGTGGGGCGAATGCGGGGAACTCGAATACGGTAGCGGTGACGACGTTGTCCGTCCCGGTGAGTGACTTTGCATCGATGGGCAAGACGTCGACGAGTGTGGACTTTGGCTGGAGCGCAGTAAGCGGGGCCTCATCGCTGGCGATAGAAAAGTCCAGTGATGGAGGCGTTGTGTGGAGCGCGGCGACGACATCGGGTGCGCTTGGTGGGAGCTCGACATCTGCGACGGTGACGGGATTGAGTGCGAATACGAGTTATACGTTCCGCTTGGTCGTCACTAGTGGAGCGAACGCGGGGAACTCGAATACGGTCGCGGTGACGACGTTGTCTGTGCCGGTGAGCGACTTTGCATCGACGGGCAAGACGTCGACGACAGCGGACTTCGGCTGGAGTGTAGTAAGTGGAGCCTCGTCACTGGCGATTGAGAAGTCGACCGATGGAGGGACAACGTGGGGTGCAGCGACGACATCGGGTGCACTTAGTGGCAGCTCAACATCGGCGACAGTGACAGGATTGAGTGCGAATACGAGTTATATGTTCCGGTTGATCGTAACAGGCGGAGCGAATGCGGGGAACTCGAATACGGTAGCGGTGACGACGTTGTCTGTGCCGGTGAGCGACTTTGCATCGACGGGCAAGACATCGACGACAGCGGACTTCGGCTGGAGTGTAGTAAGTGGAGCCTCGTCACTGGCGATTGAGCAGTCGACCGATGGAGGGACAACGTGGAGTGCAGCAACGACATCGGGTGCGCTTGGTGGAAGTGATACAGGTTCAACGGTGACGGGCCTGAGTGCGAATACAAGTTATACGTTTCGTTTGGTTGTTGTTGGCGGAGCGAATGCGGGAAATTCGAATGCGGTAGCAGTGACGACATTGTCGGTTCCAGTAAGCGACTTTGCAACGACGGGAAAGACATCGACGACAGCGGATTTTGGTTGGAGTGCAGTAAGCGGAGCCTCATCGCTGGTGATCGAGCAGTCGACCGATGGAGGAATAACGTGGGGTGCAGCAACGACATCGGGTGCACTCGCAGGTAGCTCAACATCGGCGACAGTGACGGGCCTGAGCGCGAATATAAATTATTCCTTCCGCTTAGTCGTCACTGGTGGAGCGAATGCGGGAAATTCGAATGCGGTGGCGGTGACGACATTGCCGGTTCCAGTAAGCGACTTCGCATCGACGGGAAAGACATCGACGACAGCGGACTTTGACTGGAGTGCAGTAAGTGGAGCCTCGTCGCTGGCGATTGAGCAGTCGACCGATGGAGGGACAACGTGGAGTGCAGCAACGACATCGGGTGCGCTTGGTGGAAGTGATACGAGTGCAACGGTGACAGGTTTAAGTGCGAATACGAGCTATTCGTTCCGCTTGGTCGTAACAGGCGGAGCGAATGCGGGAAATTCGAATGCGGTAGCGTTAACGACGCTGTCTGTTCCAGTGAGTGACTTTTCATCGATGGGTAAGACGTCAGCGACAGCGGACTTTGGCTGGAGTGTAGTAAGTGGAGCGACATCGTTAGCAATCGAACAGTCGACCGATGGAGGAACGACGTGGGGTGCAGCAACGACATCGGGTGCACTTGGTGGAAGTGATACGAGTGCAACGGTAACAGGCCTGAGTGCGAATACAAGTTATACGTTCCGCTTGGTTGTTATTGGCGGAGCGAATGCGGGAAATTCGAATGCGGTAGCAGTGACGACATTGTCGGTTCCAGTAAGCGACTTTGCAACGACGGGAAAGACGTCAGCGACAGCGGACTTTGGCTGGAGTGTAGTAAGTGGAGCGACTTCGTTAGCAATCGAACAGTCGACCGATGGAGGAACGACGTGGGGTGCAGCAACGACATCGGGTGTACTTGGTGGAAGTGATACGAGTGCAACGGTGACAGGCCTGAGTGCGAATACGAGCTATACATTCCGTTTGGTCGTAACAGGCGGAGCGAATGCGGGGGACTCGAATGCGGTAGCGGTGACGACGCTGTCCGTCCCGGTGAGTGATTTTGCAACGACGGGAAAGACATCGACGACAGCAGATTTTGGTTGGAGTGCAGTAAGCGGAGCCTCGTCGCTGGCGATTGAGCAGTCGAGCGATGGAGGGACAACTTGGAGTGCGGCAACGACATCGGGTGCACTCGTAGATAGCTCAACATCGGCGACAGTGACGGGCCTGAGTGCGAATACAAATTATACGTTCCGCTTGGTCGTAACAGGCGGAGGGAATGCAGGGAATTCGAATACGGTAGCGGTGACGACGCTGTCTGTTCCAGTGAGTGACTTTTCATCGATGGGTAAGACGTCAGCGACAGCGGACTTCGGCTGGAGTGCAGTAAGTGGAGCCTCGTCGCTGGCGATCGAGCAGTCCACCGATGGAGGAACGACGTGGGGTGCAGCAACGACATCGGGTGTACTTGGTGGAAGTGATACGAGTGCAACAGTAACAGGACTGAATGCGAATACGAGCTATACGTTCCGTTTGGTCGTAACAGGCGGAGCGAATGCGGGGAACTCGAATGCGGTAGCGGTGACGACATTGTCTGTTCCAGTAAGCGACTTTGCAACGACGGGAAAGACGTCAGCGACAGCGGACTTTGGCTGGAGTGTAGTAAGTGGAGCGACATCGTTAGCAATCGAACAGTCGACCGATGGAGGAACGACGTGGGGTGCAGCAACGACATCGGGTGCACTTGGTGGAAGTGATACGAGTGCAACGGTAACAGGCCTGAGTGCGAATACAAGTTATACGTTCCGCTTGGTTGTTATTGGCGGAGCGAATGCGGGAAATTCGAATGCGGTAGCAGTGACGACGTTGTCGGTTCCAGTAAGCGACTTTGCAACGACGGGAAAGACATCGACGACAGCGGATTTTGGTTGGAGCGCAGTAAGTGGAGCCTCGTTGCTGGCGATTGAGCAATCGACCGATGGAGGGACAACGTGGAGTGCGGCAACGACATCGGGTGCACTCGCAGGTAGCTCAACATCGGCGACAGTGACGGGCCTGAATGCGAATACAAGTTATACGTTCCGCTTGGTCGTAACAGGCGGAGGGAATGCAGGGAATTCGAATACGGTAGCGGTGACGACGTTGTCGGTTCCAGTGAGTGATTTTTCATCGATGGGTAAGACGTCAGCGACAGCGGACTTTGGCTGGAGTGTAGTAAGTGGAGCGACTTCGTTAGCAATCGAACAGTCGACGGATGGAGGAACGACGTGGGGTGCAGCAACGACATCGGGTGCACTTGCAGGTAGCTCAACATCGGCGACAGTGACGGGCCTGAGTGCGAATACAAATTATACGTTCCGCTTGGTCGTAACAGGCGGAGCGAATGCAGGGAATTCGAATACAGTAGCGGTGACGACGTTGTCCGTTCCGGTAAGCGACTTCGCATCGACGGGAAAGACATCGACGACGGCAGACTTTGGCTGGAGCGCAGTCAGCGGAGCCACGTCGCTGGCGATTGAGCAGTCGACCGATGGAGGGACAACGTGGAGTGCAGCGACGACATCGGGTGCACTTGGTGGAAGTGATACGAGTGCAACGGTGACAGGTTTAAGTGCGAATACGAGCTATTCGTTCCGTTTGGTCGTAACAGGCGGAGCGAATGCGGGGAACTCGAATGCGGTAGCGGTGACGACGCTGTCCGTCCCGGTGAGTGATTTTGCAACGGCGGGAAAGACATCGGCGACAGCGGATTTTGGTTGGAGTGCAGTAAGTGGAGCCTCGTTGCTGGCGATCGAGCAGTCGACCGATGGAGGGACAACGTGGAGTGCAGCGACGACATCGGGTGTACTTGGTGGAAGTGATACGAGTGCAACGGTGACAGGTTTAAGTGCGAATACGAGCTATTCGTTCCGTTTGGTCATCACTGGCGGAGCGAATGCGGGAAATTCGAATGCGGTAGCGGTGACGACGTTGTCGGTTCCAGTAAGCGACTTTGCAACGACGGGAAAGACATCGACGACAGCGGACTTTGGCTGGAGTGCAGTAAGTGGAGCCACGTCGCTGGCAATTGAGCAGTCGACCGATGGAGGAACGACGTGGAGTACGTCGACGACATCAGGTGCACTTGGTGGAAGTGATACGAGTGCGACAGTGACAGGCCTGAGTGCGAATACGAGCTACATGTTCCGCATAACCGCAACAGGAGGAGCGAACGCGGGTATCTCGAACACGGTGTCGGTAACGACTCCAACGATCCCAATCCCTGGTCCTGTAGCAATAAGTGACTTCACATCAACGGGTCAAACGCCGACGACAGCGAGCTTCAGTTGGAGCGCAGCAAGCGGGGCAACAGCGCTGGCAATTGAACAGTCCACCGATGGTGGAGCGACATGGAGCGCGGCAGCGTCAGCGAGCCCAATCACGGCAAGCGACACGACCACAACAATAACAGGCTTGAGCGCAAATACCAGCTACATGTTCCGCATAACCGCAACAGGAGGAGCGAACGCGGGTATCTCGAACACGGTGTCGGTAACGACTCCAACGACTCCAATCCCTGGTCCTGTAGCAATAAGTGACTTCACATCAACTGGTCAAACGCCGACGACAGCGAGCTTCAGTTGGAGCGCAGCAAGCGGGGCAACAGCGCTGGCAATTGAACTGTCCACCGATGGTGGAGCGACATGGAGCGCGGCAGCGTCAGCGAGCCCAATCACGGCAAGCGACACGACCACAACAATAACAGGCTTGAGCGCAAATACCAGCTACATGTTCCGCATAATCGCAACAGGAGGAGCAAACGCGGGTATCTCGAACACGGTGTCGGTAACGACTCCAACGATCCCAATCCCTGGTCCTGTAGCAATAAGTGACTTCACATCAACTGGCCAAACGCCGACAACAGCGAGCTTCAGTTGGAGCGCAGCAAGCGGGGCAACAGCGCTGGCAATTGAACAGTCCACCGATGGTGGAACGACATGGAGCGCGGCAGCGCCAGCGAGCCCAATCACGGCAAGCGACACGACCACAACAGTAACGGGCTTGAGCGCAAATACGAGCTACATGTTCCGCATAACCGCAACAGGAGGAGCGAACGCGGGTATCTCGAACATGGTGTCGGTAACGACTTCAATGACTCCAATCCCTGGTTCTGTGGCAATAAGTGACTTCACATCAACGGGTCAAACGCCGACGACAGCGAGCTTCAGTTGGAGCGCAGCAAGCGGGGCAACAGCGCTGGCAATTGAACAGTCCACTGATGGTGGAGCGACATGGAGCGCGTCAGCGCCAGCGAGCCCAATCACGGCAAGTGACACGACCACAACAGTAACGGGCTTGAGCGCAAATACGAGCTACATGTTCCGCATAATCGCAACAGGAGGAGCGAACGCGGGTATCTCGAACACGGTGTCGGTAACGACTCCAACGATCCCAATCCCTGGTCCTGTAGCAATAAGTGACTTCACATCAACTGGAAAAACGGCAGCGACAGCGAGCTTTAACTGGAGCATAGCCAGCGGAGCAGCATCAGCAGGGATTGAACTGTCGCTCGATGGAGGAGTGACGTGGAGCGCAGCAGCGACAGCAAGCCCAATTTCAGCAAGTGACACAAGCGCAACGGCAACGGGGTTGAATGCCAGTACTAGTTATTTGTTCCGGCTCGTAATTGCTGGAGGAGCGAACGCAGGGGCGTCTAATATTGTGACTGTAACGACGGCGTCCGGCACGAATGGCAACCCCGGAGGTGGCGGTCCCATCGGCCCGGTAGTTATTGCTCCGTTTCCAGGCCCGATCCCGGAGAACGATTGTTCAGTGGTAGCCGATAGCAATAACATCCTGGTCAAGGGCTGTCTGAATAAAGAGCTTGATATCGTAAAAGCGACGGTAGACGATACTAGCTTGAATAACAAGCTGAATTCAATATTGCACAATATGGGCAGCAAGGACGAACTGTTCTTTAAAATGGAGCAAACGGCAGGGCAGTACCAAATCTCCCTTCCGCTCTCATCTATTAAAAATATGCAGGAGCACGGCATCGATCTTGTCTTTACTTTTAACGATCGGGTATACAGGGTTCCATCTGAGTTGTTGAACTTGGATGCCAGCGGACAAGCATCTCTGCCTTCCGATTCTTCAATTGTCTTTACTTCCCGGATGTTAAATGGGGAGGAAAAAAGCCGATTGATACGATTGGCCCAGCAGCAAGGGCTCGAAATTCTTGCGGATTTCTCTGCATTCACTATCGCGGTAAACACGGGTTCAAATGCGAGCAGCATACCGGTCGATTTTGTTGATTTTGGAAAATCAGCCATCGAGCTGACTGTACCGATCAACAATGCGAATAAAGTAACGGGTGTTGTCTATCTGCCGAATGGAAAACTGGCATTTGCTCCCTATCTCCAAACCGGCAAAGAATCCGGCCAATTGATGATGTTTGCAGGCGGGATCTACGGGCTGGCGAAGTATGAAAAAACGTTCGATGATATTCGCAACAGATGGTCGCAGCAGGATATTGAAGTGCTGGCTTCCAAGCTGATCGTTCAAGGAAAAACAGCGAATCTGTTTGATCCTCAGGCTCCCATTACAAGAGCCGAATTTGCAACGCTGCTCGTCAGATTAACGGGTGTAAAATTGGCAGAGGGCAACGTGCCGCTGTTCAGTGATGTATCCGCGAATGCTTGGTATGCCTCTTACGTTGAAGCGGCATTTGATCTTGGAATTGTAACCGGTTATGAGGACGGAACGTTCCAACCGAATAAAAGCATCACTCGGGAAGAAATGGCCGCCATGATTTCGAGGCTGATGGTCCAAATGAAAGTCAGCGGGCCAGATGAAGATCCTGCAGCTGCTGAAGATGTGCTGGCACAGTTTGCGGATAGAGAGAAGATAAGCGGCTATGCTGGGCAAGCAGTAACTAAATTGGTAAGTGAGGGCATTATGAAGGGGGATTCCAACGGCTCCTTCCAGCCTCAGCACCAAACGACCCGCGAACAAGCGGCTGCAGTCGTACGGAGATTTTTGCAATACGTGAAATATATCAACTAGCGGAAATTATGTTGCAGTATGTGGGGGGATGGCCTATAGCTATTTGATGAGGCGGCTCTTTCGAATGAAAAGACCAATCGGAAATCTCCGGTTGGTCTTCTTTGTCGTTGTCGGTTATGGATTAAGGAGCTTATCGGAAGTCTCGCTATTATTTAATGAAGCCCTTGCCGCCCACAGGTATAAGCCGAATCTGCTCAACGCCAGCGATAAGAGGTTTTGCGCGCTGGATCATCATGATTGTACTTTCCAATTCAAGTGATGCTGCGTGGGCCTCTTCATTCCGCCAAATCTCGTTCACCCATATAGTATCTGCTTCATTCTCTGCAAGATGAACGATATATAAATCGCAACCTTCCACCTCCTTCGTCATTTCCGCAGCTTCGAGCAGAATTTGTGCCAGTTCGTCACATTTGCCATCCTGAGCGGTGAATTTGACGGATACAGCAAATTTATTCATTTTTTGTTTACCTCCTATACTGAATGGTTAATTTAGTATACACAAACTTCACTGACAGAACAGGTCAACGTATGTAAATAATATTCAGAACATTCTCATTCGAAGGGGAAGACCTTATGTGTAAGCGATGAATTTTTTATTTGGTTGGAATTTTTAATAGTCACCCAGAATATTACAGAGGTTTTTTGGGATAATTTCTCGAATTATAAGCACAAAATCTATTATTTGGGAGGCGTTATATTTGTTTTTGCGTAAATGTAGTGGAATTACTGCGGCGGTACTTATTGCATCGACGGTGTTGGCATCCTCGGCCTGGGCGGCACAGGAGGGTGGCAAATCCGGTATAATCAGCAGCACACCAATCTATATGAACGGGGAGATACTCCAGCTTAACTCTGATCCTGTGACGGTGAACGGCACGATTTATTTGCCGCTTAGGGAAGTATCCGGGTTGTTTGGTTTGCAGGTGGAGTGGAAGCCGGCTGAGAAAGCGGTGTATATAACGACGGGATCAGGAGCAGCCGTTGCTGATAGATCGCAAGAAGTAAACGGTAATTCAACGGCCGGTTCGAAAATTCAGGGTACGGCAGGCGGAGATATTTATATCGACGGCAAGAAATCCAATTTAGTAGATGGATCGGGAAAGACGATTCAATCGATCCTATTTAATGATGCTGTCTATTTGCCGATTAGAGGCATTTCCCAAGCGTTGGGACTCGATATCACTTGGGACACTGCAGCCAAGAAAGTAGATATCAAGAAGAAAGCTGCAGCTCAAGGTGAACCGGGGCCGCAAGGTCCGAAGGGCGATAAAGGTGATACCGGAGCTCAGGGGCCTAAAGGCGACAAGGGCGATACCGGTGCTCAGGGTGCATCAGGTTCGTCTGGCTCGCAAGGCTCCAAGGGAGATACAGGAGCTGCCGGTCCCAAAGGCGATACGGGATCGCAGGGAGCTGAAGGCCCGGCTGGAGCAACGGGCTCAGCAGGCGCACAAGGCCCAGCGGGACCGCAAGGTCCGGCAGGTCCGGCGGGTGCACCAGGCGCTATGGGGCCACAAGGCCCGGCGGGAACACCAGGTCTGATGGGAACACCTGGACCAGCAGGCGCGCAAGGTCCTGCGGGACCAATAGGCCCCCAAGGTCCTCAAGGCCCAGCCGGATCGTCAGGTATTCCTTCAGCCTTTGCAAGCAACTCTGGCGGAATAATTGCAGTTGTGTTGGGTGGAACCAATATCCCGCTCTCTAATGGTCAAAATCTGGACCCGGCAGCTTTCACAATTAATGGGAGCAATGACACCATTACGATAACGGAGGCAGGAAAATATTATATTTCCTACTCCGTCAATACGACTGCGGGATTACTGGTTAATACGGGATTAGTTATTAATGGCGCGCCTTATTCTGCAAGTCAAATATTGCCTATGTCGAGTCAGTCACAGTTCAGTGCCAGCGTTATTGTAGACCTTACAGCGGGAAGTACAGTTAATCTGCAGCTGTTCGGCTTATTGGGCGCAGCTGTTCTGCAGTCGGGTCAAGGCGCTGCAGTCACGATTATGAAGGTCGGCTAGCCGATTCAGGAGGTATGGAGCTGGATGCTCGAACCCTCATGAGACAAGCACAGAGATCATCCTTCCGGGCAAAGCAAGAAACTCCGAAACTGCTATACTAGCGGTCTCGGAGTTTTTTTGCATTCCCTATTGTATGATCGTAAGAATGATATCATAGTCGCAGTGGCTGCTGCATATGCAGCGCTCAGGGAGCTGAATTATACCTCGGCATCGAAATTAACGATGTGCTGCGGACGCTGGCTTAATCGGATTTCGCGGGGCGGCTCCTCGCCGCCTCAGCTCTATTCTTCTTTCAGCTTATTTATTTCATCTTGTATGAGTTTGGCTTGAATAGCGTTATTGCGCCCGGTAGCACTGTCGCCACCGTCAGTAATGCCTATCACATTACCGCTGCTATCAATTAACACTCCGCCGGAAGAGCCGTGGTCAATAGCGGCATCATGTGTGATATTATTTCCGTTGATTGCTAATACATTTCCTTCGCTTAAAGTGAATTTTGTGCCCGGATACCCCAATGCATACACTATATCACCCTTTTTCGGCTTGTTTGTATTTAACTTCAATCCAGTGAAACCGGGTAATTTAAAGGCTGCCAAATCGGCTTTCTTATTAATGAATACTGCTTCCGATTTATCAAAGTACAGGTAGACCATCCTCCCCAAATCAACATGAATTCTTGATGTCGCGCCGTCTTCTATCAGATGCCAGTTCGTAACCAAATATTCTTGGGTGATGAATGCGGAACCTGTACCAGCCTGTCTGCCCTGCATATCTACTACACGAACCAATCCTACGTCTTTTCCGATCTTGTTGAGCTGAGCTAATGTAAGCTCTTGTGCTGGCTTAGCGGGTACGATACTCGCAATCTGCTTCGAATCATCCCAATTCACTTGAGCTCCTAAGGCTTCTGCTACGGCTCTGAGGGGAAGCATCGTCGTGCCATTGATTAGTTGACCGGGAACCTTGGATTGAACCTCTTTCCCATTAACCTTCACTTTGACAATCTCCCGACCTTTGTACAGGCCGTTGATCGCACTAGCCGCATAAGCAGTTCCGGACATCAGCATGAGGGCAAAAATACCGATTAATAGCTTCTTCTTCACTTGAAATCTCCTTAATAGTAAGATCGTTCCATTGTAAATTAAACGTTACATTTTTGCACCCTATTTATGTGCCGTTGGCATGCTATAATTGAATAATTACCCTGAATTTAGAAAAAGTTCGTTTATGCCGCTCTATACCGGACTATATCTCTGAAAGAGGACTCTTATATATGCAAGGAGGAGAATGAGCCATTGCGCAAAACTTATGATGTCATTGTTGTTGGAGCTGGCTCCATGGGGATGAGCGCAGGCTATGAGCTGGCGTCCCGCGGCTATAAAACTCTGCTGATCGATGCTTTCGATCCGCCGCATACGATGGGCAGCCATCATGGCGAGCCACGGCTGATCCGGCATGCGTATAGCGGAGGCGAAACCTATATTCGAATGGCGATTAGAGCCGATGAACGCTGGCGTGAATTGGAGCATTTGAGCGGCATGAAGCTTCTGGAACGTTCCGGTGTGCTGAATATGGCGGATCCCGCCTTTTACAATTACGAGAGCCGGATTGAGGAAGCGCGGGCGCTTGGCGTGAGGGTGGAGCAGCTCTCGGCTGCAGACATCAACAGCCGTTATCCGGGCATTCAATTGCCGGATTTCTTTCAAGGCATGTACGAGCCTGATGCGGGCTACCTATACAGCGAGAGATGCATAGCCGCCTACAGGGGGCTGGCGATTAAAGCTGGCGCGGAGCTGCTGGCAGATAGCTTCGTTACCGGCATAACGGCAGATAAGTCGGGTGTTACGGTACGAACCAGAGATGCTTCGTTTGCCGCAGGACAGGTCATCGTAACTGTAGGCGCCTGGTTTAGCTTGCTGGAGCCGAAAGTGTCGCTGCCGATCCGGGCGGTGCGCAAAGTGGTGGGGTGGTTCGAGGCCGATTCATCCGTTTATGGTGCTGGTGTATTTCCCGGTTTTATATGGGGAGGAGCGGAGGGCGGATATTACGGCTTTCCGAGCATTGAGGGAGCAGGGCTGAAGATTGGCAGGCATGATGGGGGTGTAGAATGGCGTCCTGGTGAGCCTCTCGCCCCTTTCGGCACCTATCCCGAGGACGAGGAGGATCTGCGCCGGGCGCTTGAGTCGTTTGTCCCCGGAGCGGGTGGCAAGCTGCTGCGAAGTGCAGTATGCAAATACGAGCTTACACCGGATGAGCATTTCATTATTGACACGCATCCCGAGCATGAGAATGTGCTGCTGGCAGGCGGGTTTTCCGGGCACGGCTTCAAATTCGCGAGTGTTGTGGGCGAGATATTGGGGGATCGTGTCGAGCGCAAGGATACGGGGCATGATTGGAGTCTTTTTGCGTTGAATCGGTTACTCCATAAATGAGCAGCGCCGCCTTGACGGAACATGCAGCAATCGAGAAGAAATGTTTTCTATTATTTTGTGCTAAAATAAGCAGTGTCTAAGATATGCCAATCTATGCACTACGGCATGTGGCGTTAATAAGAGAGGAGCAAGAACGCGTGAAAACTGATCATGAATCCCATCCCAAGGGTGGGACTTTCGGGAGCAAAGGAAATTTTGTAGTTATTATGGTGATGATTCTGGGTGTGTTCGTCGCTATTCTGAATGAGACACTCCTAAATGTCGCCCTGTCCAAAATTATGGCGGACATCGGCATATCCCCGGCAACGGCTCAATGGCTGACAACCGGATATCTGCTCGTTATTGGCGTGCTTATACCGGTTACAGCATTTCTGATCCAGCGTTTCAGCACCAGAAGCTTGTTTCTGACGGCAATGGGGCTGTTTACAGTCGGTACCTTTATAGCTGCTATCGCCCCTGGCTTCGCAGCGCTTCTAATCGGAAGAGTGCTTCAAGCCGCTGGTACGGGGCTGCTGTTTCCGCTGCTCACCAATGTCGTATTCGCCATGGTTCCGATACAGAACCGGGGCTCGGCAATGGGGACAATCGGTATTGTAATTACATTCGCACCCGCTATCGGCCCTACACTATCCGGAATTATTGTGGAGCATTTCAGCTGGCGGGTTCTCTTCTTCAGCGTGCTGCCGGTTGCGCTGTTTGTCATCGGCTTTGCTGTTGTGAAGCTCAAGAATGTGACAGAAACGACGAAGCCGAGAATCGATCTTCTATCCCTTCTACTATCGACCTGCGGATTCGGAGGAATCGTATACGGCTTCAGTAGTGCAGGGGAAGGGCATGGAGGATGGTCCAGCGGAATGGTGCTCATACCGATGGCAGTTGGCGTTGTTTCCCTGGTGCTGTTCACATGGAGACAATTATCGATTCCCGAGCCGCTGCTGGATCTCAGAACATTTGCATTTCGTGTATTCAGATTGTCGACGATTATTATGATGGTCGTCATGATGGCGATGTTCTCCGCTATGATGCTGCTGCCGATCTTTCTGCAGAACGCGCTGGGCTACACCCCGCTCAAAGCAGGTCTTGTTATGCTGCCTGGGGGCATCGTGATGGGGATTATGTCGCCTATCACGGGCCGGTTATTTGATAAATTTGGGGCCAAATGGCTGGCTGTTATCGGCCTGGCGCTCATGGCCAACACGCTATGGCAATTTGCATATATTACGATGGACACATCCTACAGCATGATTATGATTCTGAACACGCTGCTGATGCTGGGCATTTCCATGATTATGATGCCGGTTATGACCAATGCGCTGAACGAGCTTCCTCCACAGCTATACGCGCATGGCACGGCCATTATCAGCACGCTTCAACAGGTGTCGGGCGCGATTGGAACTGCGCTGCTTGTAGCGATTATGACGAATGGCTCCAGTAGATTCCTGGAGAATGAGCAAGGCAACTATGAAGCATCCCTTCTAAAAATACTTTCACTCATTGCCGGGATGAAAAGCGCATTCCTGCTTGCATTCGGCCTGGTTGCGGCCGCATGGGTGGTTTCGTTTATGCTGAAACGGGCAGTTCCGCCGGAAGCAGAGCCTGGGATGGAAGGCAAGCGGGTATCCGCACATTAGTAAGGAATGGTTATAGAATTTGAATAAATAAGATCCGCGACGGGTGCGGTCGTGCAAGCCAGGGGCAATCGTTCGAATGAGCGATGCCCCTGGCTTGTCAAACCAGTCCGCATAAATGTCCAAGACCCCTCATAGACATGTTAGCAGCAGTCAAGCCTAGACGGTCAGGTCGTCTGACTCGGTGGACGGCTACGTTTAAAACATTGTGATGAGGGGTGGATCTCATGTTTCGTCGAATCAGTTGGGTTGCGGCTATTTTGCTGTGCGTTGCGGCATTGCTCGCCGGATGCGGAACCAAGGATGCGGAGTCGGTCGTCAAGGAACTGGACAAAGTAGTTACCAACATGGAGAGCTATCATGGCAAAGGCACGATGATCCTTCATACCGGACAGCAGCCGCTGGAGTATCAAGTTGATGTGTCCTATCAGAAGCCGCAGTATTACCGTATTGCCTTGACGAATGCAAAGAAGGATATCACGCAGATCGTGCTGCGCAATGACGAAGGGGTCTTTGTACTAACCCCGCGCCTTAACAAAGTATTCCGCTTCCAGAGCGACTGGCCGGCAAATCAAGGACAGGTGTATCTGTATCAGACGCTCATCCAGAGCATACTGCTGGACAGTTCGCGCCAGTTCGCAGCTGACAAGGACGCTTATGTGTTCGACGTTATGGCCAACTACCAGAATGGCTCGCTTGCAAGGCAGAAAATCTGGCTGAACAAATCCGATTACGCGCCGCGCCAGGTCGAAGTGAGCGATACGAATTCAACGGTCATGGTTGAAGTGAAATTCGACAGCTTTGAATTTGATTCCAAGCTCGACAAAAGTGTGTTCGATACACAGCGCAATATGGGCGGCAGCGGTGAACAGCCGACAATGGCTGAGCCTGAAGATGAGCTGGGCAGCGGCACAGAGAATGAATCGGCAACAATACCGGGAGCCGACGATTCCAATGTGGAAGAGGATGACTCGAATGTAGGCTCCCATCCGGACGACAGTGTGGACACGGTGCCGGGCGAGGATGGGGCTGCTGAATCCACGGATAGCGACACTGATGCTAATGCCAGCCAGAGCAACACTGCCGGGGATGAAGAGGCACAGGAGTCCATGACGCCTGTAGAGGAGAACGGGGTGCAATCCGGTACACCGAGCGATGCGAAAGCCAGCCAAGCTGGTCAGCCATTCACCGCGATGGAACCGTCGTACCTGCCGGAGGGTGTCGCCTTCAAGGATATGCAGGATATTAAATTCGGCAATAATCCGGCCGTCATGATCCGTTATACAGGAACCTACGATTACACATTGATTCAAACGCAGCCTAATGATGTAGCGGCTTCCATGCTCCCGGGTACGATGGTGGATCTGGGCTTCACAGTAGGCCAGATCAGCGGCGAAGAGCAGAAGACGCTCACGTGGACCAATGATGGGATCGAGTATCGTTTAACGAGTGGAACGCTGCCGGAATCGGAGATGATGAAGGTCGCGCAATCGGTCCAGGGCGAGATGAGCAAGTAGATATCGCCGCAACATTTTCCAGTGTCAAAAAGGGTGCTGCCCTCCTCAGATTCATTGACAGCCAGAAGCCGTAACGGTTAACATAAAGGCTATGGGTTTAGAGGAGAAGGTGGAAATGGTGGACTTATACTATCGCCCTACAATAGCAGAAATTTCATTGGATGCACTTAGACGGAATCTGCAAGCCTTCCGCGAAGCTATGCCGCAGGGTACCCGCTTGATGGCTTCTGTGAAGGCGAACGCTTATGGACATGGGGCCGTTGAGACAGCTTTGGAAGCAGAAGCTTGCGGCGTTGATTTTCTAGGTGTTGCATTTCTTGATGAAGCACTTCAGCTGCGCAAGGCTGGTGTAACGATACCGATTCTGGTGCTTGGCTATGTGCCGCCTGAGGGACTCTCCATTGCACGGGAATTGCAAATAGCGATTGCATTGTTCAGAGAAGACACATTGGAAGCTGCAGCCGCACTGCCGCCCAGCGGCAAGCGGCTGCACGTTCATGTCAAGATCGATACAGGCATGGGGCGTCTCGGCTTGTTTCCCGGAGAGGCTGCACAGTCTTTTATCGAACGTGCGATGAGGGAGCCCGGCTTGTATGTGGAAGGCCTGTTCACTCACTATGCCCGTGCAGACGAGACGGACAAAGGCTACACAAAGCAGCAGTATGAGCGGTTTGCATCCGTTGTCCATGAGCTGCAGAAGAACGGAATCGACATTCCTATCATACATGCAGCGAACAGTGCGGCAGGAATCGATACACCGGAATGGGCTGGCGGGATGCTGCGTCTTGGCATCAGCATGTATGGACTAATGCCTTCCGCAGAGGTGAATCGGCAGCGGGTCCCTTTGGAACCCGTGCTTACTTTGAAGACAAAGATCGTTATGGTGAAGCAAGCTCCGCCGGGATGGGGAATCAGCTATGGCACCAAATACTTTACAAGCGGTGAAGAACGCATCGGAACACTGCCGATCGGATATGCTGACGGGTTCAGCAGAATGCTGACAGGCAAGGCGAAAGCGCTTGTCCGCGGTGTGCGGGTGCCAGTGCTTGGAACGATTTGTATGGATCAGTGCATGATTGCACTGGATGGAGCTGCCGGGACTGGCGATCCTGTCGAAGCGGGCGAAGAGGTTGTGCTCATTGGTTCGCAGGGGGATGCGGCCATTACAGCCGATGAAGTAGCCGTAGAGCTCGGGACGATTAATTACGAGGTTACTTGTATGCTGGCTGCGCGTGTACCCCGGGTCTATGTGAGGGATGGAGAGGTTGTTGCCGTTACTAATCCGCTCTCTTGATGGAATCAATTGGCAAATGTTTTTATCGGGACGGGAAGAGGATTTCACGGTTGCATCTCGAATACTGTAGAAGCTGGGTATATCGTATACACTGCAGCTATATGTTCGTACTGCATATTTGCAATACGGACCGCATAGATATGAAGGTGTATAATTCGGGCAAAACAAAGACATACTGTTAGTGCGCTTTTTTCTGGAAATGTTTTGGGGGTGCGAATTTCGGTGACCAATGTGCAAAACACCAAAAGGATTATGATCAGCTTGCCAGATCATTTGCTGGAGGAAGTCGATGGAATAGTTGCCAAAGAAAACTCGAACCGGAGCGAATTTATTCGTCAGGCGATGAGGCTGTATTTGATCGAGCGCAAGAAACGCCAAATTCGCGAGTCGATGCAGCGCGGTTATTTGGAAATGGCGAAAATCAATCTTGTAATCGCATCGGAAGCTTTTCAAGCGGAGGAAGAAGCTGACGGCACGCTCGGCCGACTCGTAAGCGGGGTGTAAAGCTTGATCGTAAAACGCGGCGATGTGTTTTTTGCGGACCTGTCTCCTGTAGTCGGTTCAGAGCAGGGTGGCGTTCGTCCTGTACTTGTCATTCAGAATGATATTGGCAACCGGTTCAGTCCTACGGTCATTGTGGCTGCCATTACAGCACAGATCCAGAAGGCGAAGCTCCCGACTCACGTCGAAATTGATGCGGATCTGCATGGGTTCGATCGGGATTCCGTTCTGCTGCTTGAGCAGATTCGAACCATTGACAAGCAGCGGCTCACGGACAAAATTACGCATCTGGATGATGAGACGATGCGTAAGGTGGATGAGGCGCTGCAAATTAGTGTCGGCTTAATTGATTTCTAAGATATGATTGCGATAGACAGGGTGACATAAGCCCTGTTTTTTTGCGTCCGTTGATAATCGGGCGAAGTTACCCTGACAGTGTTTGTCAGGGTATATCATTTAGAATAGGGATATAAGCGATGAACAATCGTAAGGATGATTAGGAGGCATACAGGAAATGACGCAACAGACAAGCAAGCTTGGTTTTGTTATCGCAGGGCTTCTGCTCGGCATATTCGTGGCTGCGATTGATAATACAATCGTTGCTACAGCAATGGGGACGATTGTATCTGACCTTGGGGGCATGGATAAATTTGTTTGGGTCACTTCGGCCTACCTCGTTACGGAGATGGCGGCGATGCCGATTTTCGGCAAGCTCTCGGATATGTACGGCCGGAAGCGGTTTTTTATGCTCGGTATTTTCTTGTTTCTGCTTGGTTCCGTCTTGTGCGGAATAGCGGACAGTATTGTTGAATTGAGCATTTACCGTGCGATTCAGGGGATCGGCGGCGGGGCGCTGATACCGATTGCTTTTACAGTGATGTACGATGTTATTCCTCCGGAGAAAAGAGGCGGAATGGGCGGTTTGTTCGGCGCTGTGTTCGGCACATCCAGTCTGTTTGGCCCGCTGCTTGGCGCATATATTACAGATTACGTGAACTGGCGCTGGATTTTCTACATCAATCTGCCGATCGGAATCATTTCGCTTGCGTTCATCTATTTGTTCTACAAGGAGTCAATGGAGCATTCCAGGCAAAGAATCGATTGGTGGGGGGCCGTTACACTTATCGGTTCCATTGTTTGTCTCATGTTTGCGCTGGAACTCGGCGGACAGGAGTACGCATGGGATTCGAGCATTATTGTCAGCTTGTTCGCAGGGGCAGCTGTACTGATGATTATTTTCCTGTTCGCAGAGACCAAGGCCGCTGAGCCTATCATTTCATACGCGATGTTCAAGCAGCGGTTATTCGCGACAAGTACTTTGGCAGGTCTGTTCTATGGTGCAGCCTTTATCACCTTCGCCATGTATATTCCAATCTATGTGCAGGGCGTGACGGGCGGCTCGGCAACAAATTCGGGACTTATTCTGCTGCCGATGACGCTGGGCTCCGTGCTGTCTGCACAGATTGGTGGCGTGCTTGCGAGCAAGACCTCGTACCGCAACGTGATGATTCTATCTGCTGTTATTTTCGTAATCGGCGTATTGCTGCTCAGTACGATTGATCCCGATACGTCGAGATGGCTGCTGGGCTTCTATATGGTCGTTTTCGGATTCGGTGTTGGATTTTCATTCTCCGTGTTGGGTATGGCGGGCATTCACCACTTTGATATGCGCCAGAGAGGCTCTGCGAACTCGACACTCGCATTTGTTCGTTCACTTGGCATGACTGTAGGACTGACCGTATTCGGGATTCTTCAGCGGAATTTGCTTACGAGCAAGATGGCTGACAGCTTTGCGGGCTCTGGGGGGCCGGATCAAGCTTCGCTCGGCAACATTCGGGAGTTATTATCTCCGGAGAAGAGGGCGGAAATTCCGCAGGATACGATGGACGTCATTATCAATAATCTCTCATCCTCGATATCGACGATGTTTCTGTGGGCGGTTATCCCGGCTGGCTTGGCTTTTGCGGTCATCCTGTTTATGGGCCAAGCGCGGCTGCTGATTCCAGGCAAGGCCGAGGATGGCAAAGGCAATCAGCCGGTCCAATTGGGCAGCGGGCATTAATCGTGCTGGCTTCGTTCATCCCTTACAAAATCAAGGGGGCTGTACGAAAAGTCCATATCCAAAGAGTCAGTTCCAATGATTTGAAGGGATGCTTCCAAAACCACTAATAAGTGGGGGGAGCATCTTTTCCATTATTTATGGGGACTTAACAACTTTCTGGACACCCCCTTCTCCAAATGTGGTTAGAAGGTGGCGTGCCGGAGTAAGAAGCCTGCGAATGTGCATGAATTTCGGTTACACGACGCCTAAATGGTTAAATTCCTGCGATCATGCATGAATTTTTGGGGGAATCGGCCGTTAAGGGGAAACGAAGGTGAAATACCTGCACGCTGGCAGGCATTTCACCTTCGTGGGGTCAGAAACGCGCAAATAACTGCCGTTTCGCATGCTTCTCCTGGCTTGCATCAAGCATGTCTCGGCGTTTGAATGACGGATCGTCCTCTGGCGAGGAGTTAACAGCCATGATCGCAGGCATGCCACATCGTACAGCTTCTTAAAGTTGGAGTTGAGATTTCCAAAAGTGCTTTCTGGACAGCTGGTTTTTGTTGACAACGGGCGGTGACTTCGTTATAGTTTAAACAGACATTTAAAACATATGTTTAAAACAACTGTTTAGGATGAGGAGTGTTGACGGTATGGGTAAAGTTATTCTGGCATTTATGAAAAAACCTACAACGATCATAGGTATTATGACTGCCGTTTTGTTTCAGCTTATTTTCTCCGTTATTTGGATGACTGGATATGACGGGGTTACAGATGTAGAGCGGATGAAGCAGCTGCATGTCGGCATAGTCGTGCAGGATGACGAGATCGGGCCGGCGATTGCAGCCAAGCTGAGCGAATCGCTGCCTGTTCAGACAGAGCAGCTGACCAGCGCCGATGAAGCGCAGAAGAAGCTTGATAGTCGGGAGCTCCAAATGGTAATTACGATTCCGGCCGAGTTCGGGGAATCGGTTATGACAGCAGATCGTATAGCAGCTATCCAATATACGATTAATGAATCCAATCCTGCCCTTATTCGCAGCATGATGAGCACGATTGCAGCTCAAGTTACAGCTACGCTGAATAAGGAAGCGATAGGACAAGGCGTTCAATCTGCTCTAACGCAGGCGAAGCTGCCGGAGGAACAAGCTGCAGGTTCGGCATATGCACTATCCGAGCGTGTCGTATCAGATTTGCAATATACGAATAAGGTCGATGGGATGAACAACCAGATGGTACCGATGATGATGGTGCTGGCTTCTTATGTCGGTGCGATGATTATGGGGATGAATCTGGAGCAGTCCTCTGGGGCAATTGCTTCACAATTTGGCCGTATGCGCCGCTTTGCTGGTCGCAGCATCATTAATATTGTGGCTGCTGTCATTGTATCGCTGATCGGATCCTCTCTGGTGCTGGCGCTTGGCGGTCAAGCGGAGCACGGGTTTATGGCCATGTGGGGCTTCCAGACGCTGTTTGTCCTGACCTTTATGTTCGTATCGCAATTGTTCCTGATTCTGTTCGGCATGGCAGGTATGGTGTTTAATATCATCATGCTTTCGCTTCAGCTTGTATCTTCAGGCGCCATGCTGCCGCGAGAGCTTCTCTCGGATTTCTATATTACGATCAGCAGCTATCTTCCAGCGACTTATGCAGTTGAAGGCAATATGAACCTGCTGTTCGGAGGTCCTAACGTCGGATCTGAATCCGTCGGCCTGCTGATTATTATGGCTGTGGCGTTCATCATCAGCCTGTCTGTGGTAGGTCTGCGCAAGGATCGTTCGCCAGTACTCGCCACAGCACCAACAGCGGCAAGCTAACGGCAAACCAAGTATGCAGGGAAGGAGAATGGTGCGCACATGACCTCTGAGGAGCTTGATGTTAAGATGAGGCTGCTGCATGCAGCCAAGTCATTGTTTGCGAGGCAGGGCTATGACGGTACGAGCGTCCGGCAGATCTGTGAGGAAGCAGGAGCCAACGTGGCGCTTGTGTCGTACCATTTTGGGGGCAAGGAGAATGTGTTTCAAGCTTTGTTCGAAACCTTCTTCCCGAATAAGGATATTATCGAATTTATGAAGGTGCAGCATCATCCTGCAGAGGGTATCAGGCTCATTGTCCGGGAAGTGACCAACTTCCGTATGCGTGAGCCGGAGCTGATGCGGATCCTTCAGCACGAAATAACGCTTCAATCGCCCCGCATGGATATTATTCGCAAGCATGCGTTCCCTGTATGGGGAGAGCTTCGCGAGCTGCTGCGGAGAGGGCGTGAAGACGGACTGTTCCGGTTCCAGTCGTTGAATTATACCTTTCTTACCGTGCTGGGCGGGATACTATTTCATAAACAGACCGATTATTTCGCTCCGCTTCTCGATGATGAACCATTGGATGTAGAGCTGTTTATTGAGGACACGGCTGCCTTTATTTTGGCTGGTCTGCGTTATGAGGAGCAGCGGTGAGCGTTTTCGGGGATACTGAATAGACAAAAAAATGAAAATTTAGTATAGACAGCTATAAATTTCTCTGTTAATATGATGACATTATTATAGAGCAGATAAATAGGACGGCAATGCGAAGAACGCATGCTTGGGCTAATTGCCCGGCTGCGTTCTTTTTTTGTTGCCGTTGGAGGCTGCGGAGAGGGAGAGGCGATGAATAGAAGACGTAATTTAGCGATAAGCATTACGGCAGCATTGATATCCGGCTTGCTTGTCTACGGCGTTTATATGCTGCAGGTGCGCCAAATTCAACTTCAGGAGGAGGTGTCGGTTATCGTGCCGAACAGATTTGTGTCTGCGGGCGAGCGAATTACGGCAGATATGCTGGAGCTGAAGGCAATCCCGCGATCGGCATATGATTCCGGGATGCTGCAGGATGTCACTGAGGTTCTGGGAATGGAGGCTGTAGTCCCATTGGGATCGGGTGAGCCGCTGCTGATATGGAAGGTGGATAAATACAGGCTGCACCCAAGCCGGACTCAATCCACCTTCCAAATTCCGCGAGACTATGTGTTGTCTGTCTCGAATGGCATACGGGCAGGGGATAAAGTTGTATTGTACATGTCTGGCGGTGAAGTAGAGTCATCCCGATTGTTCGACGAACCGGTTACAGTAGCCTCTGTGAAGACATCCGCCAATATTGAGATTGACGATACGGAGCATTCTAACCTTATGTCGCTAGCAAGCGGAGACAGGGAGAAGATGTATGCATCCAGACGAGATGCCAACGGCATGATCGATTATATTAATTTGAATTTATCCGAAGAGCAGTGGCTGCGGCTCGATGCGTTATGCAAAGACGGAGGGGGCAAGCTTGTTATCGCTTTCTCTCCCCAATCGCTTGATGTTCCAACGGCGGCGCCAGAGATGGAGGAGAAGCCATGACCTCGCATGCTCCGCTACTTACCTTTATCGGCACAACACCTAATATCGGAACGACAATTGCTGCCTTGGCTGCAGCCTGCAGATTCGTGGAGGTGAATGATGTTTCGGTGGGGTATCTATGTCTGAATTTGAAGAGTGCGAAGGCGCATCGCTACGTGGGGGTCGATCAGCCGGAGACGACATTGGATTCGCTGAGGCCGGAGCTGCAGACGGCGGCGCTCGATGCGGACAAGCTGCTTCGATCCATGCATCAAGCGCGGGGAGCTCCGAATTTGTACATGCTGTTCGGCAATGTTATGCGCGATCAGGCGGAATTTTTCACGACCGGGGACATCGACCATCTCTTGGATGTGGCAGCGCGGTGCTTTGATCTTGTCATTGCCGATGTTGGAGCTTATTGGGACAATGCGGCTACGCTATGCGCTTTGCGTCGAAGCAGTTCACGACTTCTTGTAACGACGGCTGCTCTATCGCATTTTCAGGAGGATGGCAAGCGATGGGTCAAGCATCTTTCGCCCTTGTTTGGAATTTCGAGCCAGGAATATGAAGCGGTCATAATAAGGCCGCAATGGAGAAATGGAGGGTATCAAGTGAAAGACATTTGCAGAGAGATTGGGATACCATTTATTGGAGAAATGAGGTTGAGTGAACCGATGCTTTCCCAACTGGATAGCGGCACACTTGATGAATGGCTGACAGAGAATGAGCAGGGCAAGACGGCGATGCAGGAGCCGGCGCGTAAGCTCATGAAGCATTACGGATTGAAGAGAAAACCGGCTCTAACCGTGCAGCCATGGTATAAGAAGCTGCTTGCACACCGTGGTGAGGTGGGCTCGTGAGAAGGGAAGAGAAGCGATTCTCGGCGGCGGCTTATTCATCACAAGTAAGAGCGGAAGAGGCCGAGGGCATGCTGACAGAGGGGCAGGAAGCAGAGGTGCAGCGGGATTTTCAGCGGCTGGCTGAGGATATCCGAACATACTTGGCTATGCCCAGGGGATTGACGGAGGAGGAACGACGCCATTACAACGAGCAGTTGAACCGGGCTGTGCTGGGCTATGCGGAGGAGCGGGATCACCTGATGGCAGTTATATCGGATCGGCTGCTGCGCCAGCGCATACATGAGCTGCCTGGTTGCAAGCATCGTTATTCCTCCTTAGCCGAAGCGATATTCGCTGAGGTGATCGGTCTTAACGTACTGGAGCTTATTCTGCATAACAGGGAGGGACTTGAAGAAATCCAGGTCGTCGGAACACGAATATTCGAAGTGAGAAGCGGGAGGGGCAGGCCATCCGACTATAGCTTCGAATCGGAAAGAGATGTGGAACGGATTCAGCAGAATCTGGTTCTGTATAATAATGATCGCATTAATCCACGGAAGAGATGGGCGGAGGTTATGCTGCGCGACGGTACGCGGGTGACGATGACAGGCTTTGGCTTTACAGCACAGCCAACCCTTACTTTGCGTTTCTACACGGTATATCACTTTCAGCTTGCGGCGCTGTGCGATCCTGCGTACAGGACGATGAGCGAGCGGATGCGAAGGATGCTGCTCGCTGTGCTGCTGGCCAGGTTCAACGTGGTAGTGATCGGGCCGACGAATTCGGGCAAGACCCACCTGATTAAAGCATTAATCGGTGAAATTCCCGATGAAGAACGGATCATCACGATAGAAGGCCGCCATGAAATGCTGCTGAGGCGCGATTTTCCAAGTAAAAACATCATTGAATACGAAGCGGATGAAGAGGACGAGCGCCATGGGGCGGTGCAGGCCTTCAAGCTTGCGCTCAGACAATCGCCTCAGCGTATCATTCATGCAGAGATTCGTGATGACGATGCTAATATTTATGTTCGCGCCTGTACAAGAGGACACTCAGGGAGCATGACTACCGTTCATGCGAATGCGTTGGAGGATGTGCCTGAGGCTATTACAGATATGTGCATGCTGGACGGCAGGGGGATGAATCCAGAACGGCTAACCAAGCGGGTAGCGGATTACGTTACACAGATCGGTATTGAAATGCGTGCTGTCGGCGGTTATCGCCGGATAGTCCGTCTTGGGGAGCTAAGCTGGAAGAACGGCAATATCGAGGTGCGCGACTGGGCTGTTTTTCATGGACAGGATGAGGAATGGCGCTATCCGTACGCGCCTTCCGAAGCAGCGGAGGAGAGAATGGCGGCTGCCGGGATTAAGTGTGAGGAGATATGGCCAAGCTCTTCATCGGGACCGATGCCAGAGTGTATGGACTTCTACGCCGTGACGAGATGCGAAGAAGCCTGTCCGGGTTCCTCTGTAACGGAGGGAAGCCTTTGATAGCACTTCTGGCCGCCGGGCTCACGATCGGCTTGTTCGTCACACTGTTTATTGCATGCCGCCAGCTGCTGTCTCTTTGGTTCATACAGCAGAAGCAGGCAGGAAGGCTTGGGTACAATCAGCAGAATCGGCTGTATGAACGATTTAACCGCTATCTTATGCGATATGAAAGGACTTACCGCCACTTATCAGAGCTTCTGGAATCGGTACAGCTTTCAATTCGCCCGGGGACAGTTGTATTAATAACGTCGGCTTTGCTTGCGGCGGGCACGATAAGCGGAGCTTATTTGTTCCAGAGCCTCAAGGGCGTACTCCTGTTCGGTGGGGTACTCGCAGCTTTGCCTTACGCGCTGCTCCGCATGATGCTTGTACATCGGCAGATGCAGACCCGTATCGATTTTTTGCCCGCTGTCGAATTGTTCTATCAATGCTGTCTTGTCAGCGGAGGAAGGCAGATTCGGATAGCGCTGCAACGTACGGTTGAAGAGAAACGAATGCTTGGCCCGATGCAATCCGTCTTCGAGCAGCTGTATCGCAACATCTCGGTTCGAAGCGATGATGAGGCCAGCTTGCGCATATTTGCAGCTTCACTGGGACATGTGTGGGGTGACTATTTTGTCAATATTGTACGTGCCGGGCTGGCAGAAGGACATCCCATTGCGGACAATTTGAAGGAACTGATTACCGACATGCGCAAAGCCAGGCGGAGCAATCAGCAGGAGAGGAACAAATTGTTGGAGATCCGGCTTGCGAATTTTTCTCCCGTATTTTTTCTGGCATTGTTTATCGGTATCAATATGCGATACAGCCCGGCGAATTCTTATTTGTATTACGTGGCGGATCCGCAAGGGCGGGATTTGCTGCTTAACGGGATTGTGCTTATTTTTGCTTCGTTTGTGATGGGGCTATGGCTGTCCCGCAAAAAGCTGTGAGCGCTTGCCGCTTTTAAGAAAGAAGGAGGGATTACGATCAACGAGACTATTGCTCATGCCGTTATATGGCTAGCACTTGCCGGACAATATGCGGCCGGATTTATATGTGCAGCTGCAACAATGCACGTGTTGCTGGAGCGAAGACCCCGCTGGGCTCATCTCGCAGCATTCCGTTTGCACAATAAGCAGGTGCCTGCCCGCTTGCTGGAGCTGTTGAGAATCAACCGAACCGCGCCATACTTCACGGAGCGGGAGCGATTGTTGGCGGGCTGCGGGTATGGGGGGGACGCTGCACTTTATATGGCAGCCAGACGTCTTTTCTTCTATTCATTCCCGCTGCTATTTGCAATGTCATACGGAATATCGCGCATGTTTTTAGACGGCTTTTCGCAGATGCTTCTGCCTTTGGCGCTTGCCGCTGCCGCTTTGTTTTTTGTATGGGATCGTACTTGGCTGGAGCTTGTTCGCCGGTCAAGAGCGGAGAGGATGACCAAGGAGATCTATGTCGTCAGCAACCAGCTGCTTTACCTGGCCGGCTCATCGCTTCATATCCACACCAAGCTGATGAGGTGTCTGCCCTTCACTCATGCCATGCGATCACATCTGCAAATTTTGCTGGGGGAATGGTACCACGATGCTGAAGGCGCGCTGCGCAGATTCAAGCTAAGGCTTGGCACTGAGGAAGGGCTCAGCTTCGTTGAGACGATCAGCTCGCTCCGGCTGCATGAGAGCGATCATTATTACCAGCTTCTCAGAGAACGAATACAAGATTACAAGGAGAAGCTGGAGCTTGCCAAGGAAAGCCGCAAGGAGTCAACCTCCTATTTGCTGTTTGTGCTTGCGGGAATCCCTATCCTGTATACCTTCCAAATTTTTATCTACCCCTGGGTGAGAGAAGGACAGAAGTTGTTGGGCTCATTAAATTCATAACGTCCCGAACGTATAAGAGTGGAGGTGAGAGCATGAGGAACATTCTGATAACAGTTATGATGCTGGTCGTAGTTGTGCTTCTGTTTAACGGTATTATTGCCAAGGACACAACAGGGACTCAGGCCCAAATCGAAACACAGGGCAATGCTGCCAATACGAAAATTGGCCTTATTAATCCATAACCGCAACGGTGCAGAATAGTAATTATGATTAGCAAATTAGTCCTGCTTAATGAGGCAGGAGCAATACCGCCGGGAGGTCAAATGATGAGGGCAATATTAATGTCCGTCTTGTTTATTATTGTAGCCGTCGTTATATATGCGAATGTAATTGAAGGCGATGAGGGAACAAAGATTCAGGTGGAACGGTCCGGCAGCCGCATGAGTGATTCGATCCGGAGCATCAGCCCGTGAAAAGTCTGCTTGTGTTCCTGTTGTTTGCCGCCATGCTGTGCTGGTTTATGTTCTCGCCGATCTATAAGCATGTCCTCATCGTCAGGCAAGCCGTATTGCAGAAGGAGGTTGATTATTTGCTGGAGGTAGGAGCCAATGGCGATCATGGTTATATCGATGCCGGGATGATGCAGCAATCCAGGTTGAGGCTTGCCGCATACGGGATGCAGCCAGACCAGTTTCAGTATACGGTAGAGGGCTCGGGCGGGCTGGCAGGAACGAATGCTGCAAGCCCCTTGCCGCGGGGGGCGAGTCTCACGCTAACCATCAGCTATCCTATTGAGCGCTTACTTGAAATTGATCGGCTGATTGGCCTCGCGCCTCCCTCGTCGGCAGCGCGCTTTCGGGCGACAGGGATGAAGATGAGCGAGTATGTTCCGTAATGCTGAGGGGTGATGTATGAACCATGTATAAGCTAGTTCTCATCATGCTCATGATGGTCGTATGGATGTATATTCATGCCCTGCAGATCGATGAAGAGATGGCGATGGGAGCCTTGTTCCAGGGTAAGCATGCTGTGAATCGCGCTGTCCACGCTGCTGCGCAGCAAGTGGATGTACGGGCGCTCGCTGATGGAAGGCTCCATATTGACGAACGGGCTGCCTCGGCCGCAGCAGCAAGATATCTGCAGAATAATCTGCAATTGGATGCTGCGGGAAATCCGCTGCCGGGAGCATTTCTGCGGAACCGGGTTGAGGTGCTTGTATTCAAGGTGATTAATGAGGATGAGATATTCCCTTATCATTACAGCAACCCTGCCTATAATTACGAAGTTACGCTTATGCGCCCTGGAGTTATTATGATCATCAATATGGTGTATCCGCGAGTATTTTCAGTTATCGCCCCGATTGAATGGCAGATTAAAGGAGCAGCCGAGCTCGTTGCAAGTTGACGGGCAGGCTGCTCTTTGATGTAATGAGTAGAGATGAAGCCAATAAGGACGGTGCACGTGTGAATAGTATTCGTATGGAACAACAATTGCTGCCTGAGGAAGTGCGGGGACGAATTCATCGGCTTCAGCTTGCTATGGGGCATGCGGGAATAGAAGCTTTTCTGATTACGCAGCATGTGGATTTGTACTATTATACAGGCTCGATGCAAGCGGGATATGCGCTTGTGCCTCTTGAGGGCGAACCAACCTTCTATGTGCGAAGGAGTGTTGACCGCGCCCGCCGGGAAGCGGCTGTCCGTGTCGAACCGCTTCCAGCACTGCGTATATTCCGGGCTGCGCTGGAGCTGGATTATCCGGCTGTGTTTGCCACGGGCCGCGCGGCCAAGATCGCCACAGAGATGGACGTGCTTCCAGCGCAGAGCTTTATGAAGCTTGCCGAGATGATTAAAGGTGAAGGTTCCTCAGCGCTGGTGGACGGTTCGGCGCTAATTCGACGGATAAGGATGATCAAATCGCCTTGGGAGATTGGACGAATCGAGGCGGCTGCGGGTATTGTTGCAGAGGCATTGACAGAAGCCGCCAACGTGCTGAGGGAAGGACTAAGCGAATTGGAGCTGATGGCTCGGATCGAGTATGAGCTTCGGATTCGGGGGCATGTCGGCGCCATGCGGACACGCAGCTATAATATGGAAATTATGACGGGAATGATTGGTTCGGGAGAAGCGGCAGCCGAGCCCAGCGCTTTTGACGGTCCGGCAGGCGGACGGGGACTTGGACCGGCAGCTCCGCAGAGTGTGAGCCGCAAGCTCATTAAGCGTGATGAGCCGATCCTGATCGATATTGGCTGCTGTGTGGACGGCTATGTGATCGATCAGACGCGGACGGCTGTTATTGGGTGCTTGCCGGATGAGCTGGCCGCAGCATATGTGCATTCGGAGGCCATCATCCATAGAACGGAGCAGCTTATGCTGCCTGGCGCTGTATGCGAGACCCTGTATGCCAACTCGCTGCAAATGGCGGCGGAAGTCGGTTTATCCGCGAATTTCATGGGTTTTGGTGCCGATCAGGTAAGGTTTCTTGGTCATGGAATCGGCCTTGAGGTTGACGAATGGCCGGTTCTTGCCCGTGGATTCGGGGATCCGCTTGAGCCCGGTATGGTTCTGGCGGTCGAGCCTAAATTCACCTTCCCGGGCCAGGGAGTCGTCGGAATTGAGAATACTTATCTCATAACCGATCAAGGTCCGCGGCAGCTCACCCGTTCTCCGGAAGGATTAATTATTGTTCCATAGATATTGAACGATTGAAATAATCGAACATGTCGCTGTACAGGGGGAATGTTCTTGCGAGTGCTGAAGCGTCTCTTAGATGCATCCCCTCTGCACCGCTCATTGTTCTTTCTCTCGTTCGTCGTAAACCAGACAGGCGGTGAAAATAATATTGATTAGCCCAGTGAACATATCGGCAGCCTTCAACGTCATACTACCGAAAGCTGCTATCCGAGCCCTTTACGGATGGTTTATCGAGGGGAGCCCGGTACCTATGGTCACGAAGAACAGCCCCCATACTGAAGCTGATGAAGACACTCTTCAGAGGGCCGTCCGAGGTGATGAGCAAGCGCTTGCCCGCCTGCTGCGCGATCATTATACATTGCTGTACCGCTATTTGCTCAAGGTGACGATGAACAAGCCAATGACGGAGGATCTGGTCCAGGATACGATGCTGAGAGCGATTGAGCGGATACACACCTTTCAGCGCAAATCCAAATTTTCAACATGGCTGATCTCTATTGGCACAAGGCTGTACATCGACGAAATGCGTAAAAAAAAGCGCGAGCGCCAGTGGCAAAATGACGAGCAGGCGCTTCAGGCCATCCGGTTTGAAGCAGCTCTAAAGCATACAGAATGGCATGAGGCGCTGGATGCTCTTGGCAAGCTTTCATACGATATTCGCCTCCCCATCCTGCTCAAATATTACTACGGCTACGCCTATGGGGATATTGCGCAATGGCTGGACATCCCGATCGGCACGGTGAAATCACGATTGCATAACGGACTGAAACAATTAAGAACGGAGCTGAAGGACGATGAGCAGGCGCGGCAAGCCCATTCGTAAAGACGGCCAACGATTAAGGAAACAAACAGACCGTGCTGCTCATCATGAGCCGGGACTAGAGCCAGAACATGAGTTGGACGCAGCATTCCAAGCGATAGCCGGTGATCATTTGGACAAGTGGGATGCCTCTATTACGCCTGATATCCCCACATTAGATTCGCTTGAAACAATGATCAGCAGTCATAAGGAAGCCGTCCGTCAACGTTTATGGCGTGATCTGCTGCTGTTCTGGGCAGTCGGCTGCCTCATCCTTACGGTGCTCATGTTCGTATTGTACAGCAGCCTGCAGGCATTTCTTTTCTTGCAAATCGGCACATTTGCTGCAGCGGTTCTATTCTTGCTGCGTGCATCCTTTCGCAAGGAGGGGCGCCGCAAGTGGACGCACTAGACATTACCATCGTTGTCATTGCGGGAATCATACTGCTGTGCCAATCCTCCTGGCTGTTTATCGACGCCCGCAGCCGCAGCCGGTATCCTTGGTTATGGGGAATTTGGGGACTGATTCAATGTCCGATGCCACTGATCGTTTATTGGCTGGTTGTAAGGGTTGACTGGTCCAAGAGAAGGCAGAAAGGATAGGGCTTGAGCTAAATCAATCACTTACTTTCAGAGGAGGCATATGAGATGGATTCGATAAGTCAAGAGAAGCTCTTGGTTCTTATAGCTCCGTTAATTGCACTGCAACTTCTGCTGACGTTGATCTCGCTAATTATGTGTGTAAGGTCGAAGGATTTGAACGGTCCCAAGATAATGTGGGTATTGATTATTCTTCTGGGCAGCCTTATCGGACCTGTGCTGTTTTTTGCTTTTGGAAGGAGGTCGTCATAACGAATGACATTACTAACGGTAGAGCAGTTGACCAAAACTTTCGGAGGCACCTGTGCTGTTGATGGTATCGGGTTCACGATTCATGAAGGCCGCTGTGTTGCGCTTCTTGGACCTAATGGTGCAGGCAAGACGACGACCATTCGCATGCTGACAGGATTGCTGGCGCCAACATCCGGCCGCATTGCATTTCGCGGGTTTGCCCCGGGTGCGGATCACCGCTCTGTCATCGGCTTTCTGCCGCAGATCCCTGCCTTATACGGATGGATGACCGGACAGGAGTTTCTAATCTATGCGGGAAGATTATGCGGGTTGAGCGCGAAGGAAGCGCAAATCCGCTGCAGCGGATTATTGGAGCGCGTCGGGATCGCTTCAGCAGCGAAAAGGCGGATCGCAGGCTATTCCGGCGGTATGAAGCAGCGCCTGGGATTGGCGCAAGCGCTCATTCACCGCCCCAAGCTGCTTATTCTGGACGAGCCGGTATCAGCGCTTGACCCCATTGGGCGACGTGAAGTCATGGAGCTTCTTCGCGAGCTGAAGCAGGAGACGACGATCCTTTTCTCAACCCATGTGCTCCACGATGCGGAGGAGCTCTGCGATGATGTGCTTATTATGAGAGCAGGACGGATTGCAGTAGGCGGAGCGGTCAGCGAAATACGCAATGAGCATCGCCAGCCTATTCTCACCCTGGAGATCGAGCAGGATGAGCAATCACGGAATTGGCTGCGCGGCTGGCTGCAGGCTCCTCCAGCCTACGTTCAATCCACTTCAGCTAACGGTGGAGGAGCGCGGCTTGTTGTTACGGATGTCCATGCTGCAAGAAGAAGCTTGATGGGCGAGCTGCTGGAGTCGGATGTGCGCTTTACGAAGCTGGAGATTGGCCATACGACACTAGAGGATTTGTTTATGAAAGTGGTGACTGCATCATGACCCAATGGATGGTCTTGTATCGCAAAGAGTGGCTTGAGCTAATCCGCAGCAGCAAGCTGATCTGGATGCCTGTTGTGTTTATCCTGCTGGGTGCCATGCAGCCGATCATGACCTATATGATGCCGGATATCATTGCAAATGCAGGCAATATGCCCGAGGGAACCATTATAGAAATTCCGACGCCCCACGCAAGCGAAGTGTTGGCACAGACGCTGCAGCAATTTGGTACACTTGGACTGCTAATTATTGCATTAATTTCTATGGGTACAGTGTCGGGCGAGAGAATGAGCGGCACCTCTGCAATGATTCTGGTGAAGCCTGTTGCATATACGTCCTTTGTTACAGCCAAATGGGCGGCGATAGTAACGATAACAGCAATCTCCTTTGTGCTTGGCTATGGAGCGGGCTGGTACTATACCGCTGCGCTGTTCGATACCGTTGCATGGCAGGATGCGGCAGGGAGCCTGCTGCTGTTCGGATTATGGCTGAGCTTCATCGGTACGCTGACGATACTCTTCAGCTCCTTGCTGCGAAGCGCTGCTGCAGCCGCATTTACCGCATTAGGAACAGCAGCGCTGCTGTCAATTGCGACTTCACTGCTGCCCAAGGCGCTGGCATGGAGTCCGGGCAAACTGGCAGGACTGGCATCGGCACAGCTAACTTCGGGCACTGCAAGCGGCATGTGGCCCGTTATCGGGATTACGTTCGTCTGTATCATTGCGGCGCTTGCCATATCTGTCTGGAGCCTTCGCAAATATCCGTCAATAGAAGCGGTCTAGCATAACGACAAGCGCACAAAGAACTTCCGCCACCGTGGCAATCCCTATTAACCTTCTGTAAAGTAGACTTCGCTACTTTTTTTTAGTAGGATAGAGTTAAAGAGACGATTGTTGATGATAGGGGTGGAGGATATGCTCAAACTAGGGCAGAAAGTCGTTATTGTGTCGGATATGTTCGAACAGAATCTCCCCGTCGGGGACTACGGTTACATCATTGCGTATGACCGTAACGCAGACAACGCCTTTGATTATGTTCTTCGTGTCCCCAAAGTAAACCGGAACTTCTACGTGCCTTCCATAGACATCGAACTGGAAGAAGTGCTGATTAAGGAAGAAGCGGAGCGTACGCAGCGTGATGCGCTGATTGATTTTGCGCTTGCCACGCGCAACGAGGAGATGTTTCGTCGCATTATGAACGGCGATGAGGTCGAGACACCAGATATTAGCGTTGGGAATGAAGTGCAGAGCCGTGAAGAATTTATTCGTCAGGTGAATTTGAAGGCGTGGATATAATAGATTAGCGGAAGCGCCTTAATCCCTTCTGCAACTGCCAAAGAGAGCTGGAACCGTCCCACCGACGTTTTCCAGCTCTCTTTTTGATTTTTCCCGCTAATCATTCTCCGCCATTCATTCTGCTGCCAAGCTCATTTTCGTTTATTTCGTCCTGCAGTTCATTGGCCTGAACTTGCAGACTCGACAGCAGCCTCTTATTCGTTGACCGCCGTTTGTCCTTCGGCAGCTCCGCGGCCGTGGCCACCTCCACCGTGGCCTCCACGCAACCCGCCTTTGAAGCCTTCGCTGTTCACGATCTTCTCGATTCGCGCATCGAGATTTTCGATTTGCTTGTCAGCCTGCTCCTGTGTCAATTTTCCATCTGTCACGGCCGTGTTGATCCCTTTGACAGCAGCACTCTTCAATGCTTCGGTTACCTTCGCGGCATCAACGCCCTTCTCTTGCGCCAAATCAGCGAGTGATTTGCCCGCTGCGAGCGATTCCTTGAGTGCATCCTCTGTCATTCCAAGCAGCTTGGCCAGCTCTGCGGTATCCAGTGCGCCGGCAATTCCTTTGCCGAATAATGCGCCTCCTCCCTTGCCCTCAAGTTTATCGAACGCGCCGAGCTTGCCGTCCACCATGCTGTCGAGATTAGTTTCGAATTGCTTCAACTGCTCCGCTTGCCTTTCCTTGAACTCATCGTTTAATACTTGTTTGAGCTGTTCGCGTGTCACGCCCTGCGCTTCGGCAACTTCAGCCAGCGTGCTGCCTGCTGAGAGCTTCTCCTTCAATGCTTCCTTATCGAGCTTCAGAAGATCCAACAATGGCTGGCTCCACGTTGCGCCGAATCCGAATCCGCTGCCATGTCCGCGTCCGAGCTTCGCATTGCCGCTTTCTACTGTTTTTGTCGAATTGACGGTAGCCGCCGCCGTTGTTTTGGTGTCATTAACACTGCTCGCCGCATATGCGCTAAGAGGAATCATAACCGCTAGCGCCGCTGATATACCAACCGCTTTTATAACCTTTTTCATTTCATCATCTCCTGGTCGTTTTTGTTGAGGTACAAGAATGAGTATGGGCGGGTTACCTTAAATTAGGATGAAGGCAATATAAGAACAGGATGAGTCCAAACTGAAAATTCCCTTAATACAAAGATTCAAACAGGGCATGTCGTGTGTAATTCCATCATGTCAGAGAATTGTACAGAAATTATACTTGGAAAAAAGGGAGAGATGTGCATGAAAGGTTTGCGTATGAAGACGGGTCTTCTTCTGCTTTGCTTGCTGCTAATCGTACCGGCATTGGCGGCTGCGAAGCCGCAAAGTGTAACCGGCCCTACACAAGATTTGCGGTCGAAGCTGGGTCAGCTTCTTGGTGAACATGCGGTTCTGTCAGTTATAGCGATGCAAAGAGGCTATGACAACGTATCCGGATTGACGCAGTCTGTAGATACCTGGAAGCAGAACACAAGCGGATTGGCGGCTGTGATTGCATCCGTATATGGCGATAATGCCGGTCAAACATTCGAGTCGCTGTGGGGCTCGCATATCGATTATTTAGTGAATTATGCCAAGGCGACCGCATCCAATGATGAAGAGGGGCGTCGGCAGGCGATGGCCAGTCTGGAAGTATACCGGGTTAAACAGGCCGAATTTTTCTCCGATGTGAACTCCAGTTACTTCGACAAAGACAGAATCGCCAGCGACCTGCAGCTGCACATTTCCCGAATTATAGCGGCGCTGGACGCCTATGCAAAGAAAGATTACCCAGCAGTGTATGAAAACACGCGTCAAGCTTACAGCAATATGTTCATGACAGGAGATGCTCTGGCACTCGGAATTTCGAACCAATACAAGAGCAATTATCCGGCATTCAAAGAAAATGCGGATGCCTCCGACCTTCGTTCCAAGCTCGGACAACTGCTCGGCGAGCATGCTCTGCTGACAGTGATCACCATGCAGAAGAGCGCTGACCAAGCACCGGATGCCAATGCCGCGTCGGCAGCGCTGGCGAGCAATACCAATGAGCTGTCAGATGCGATTGCGCAGGTCTATGACAATGCGAATGGGGAAACATTCAAGTCGCTCTGGGGCTCACACATTAGCTACCTTATCGATTATTCCAAAGCGACTTTGGCCGGCAGTGTTGACGGCAGAGCCAAAGCTGTTGATGAGTTGGAGAAATACCGCATGGCGCAAGCGAAGTTCTTCGCTGCTGCCAATCCGTACTATTTCAAAGAAAGTGAAATTGCTGCGGGGCTGAAAGTCCATATTGATCATTTGATACTCGGCATTAACAAGTATGTGCAGAAAGATTATGAGATGGCCTTCGATGGACTGCATGCTGCCTATGCGCATATGTTCATGACGGCTGATACGCTGGCCAGCGGCATTGTGGCGCAGTTCAATTATCAGGTGCCTGAAACAGAAGAAACCCGGCCGCCAGCACCGGAACAGTCTACCGTTACGATGAAGGTCGGCAGCAAAACAATAAAAAATGATGTATCCGCCTTTACGATGGATGTTGTCCCTTATGTTTCCGAAGGTATTACGTATATACCGGTTCGTTATATGGCGCAAAGCATAGGCGCTTATGTCGAATGGACGCCTAAGACGATGACAGCAACGATACGGTCGGGCAGTGATACTGCCGTATTCTGGGCGGGCCAGCCTAAGATGAGCTTCAATGGGGTGGTCAGAACGGTGGGTGCTTATGCACGGGTTAAAGATGACCGTTTGTTCGTTCCTGTTCGCTTCATTGCCGAATTATACGGTTGGAAAGTAGAATATAACAAGAAAGATTGGACGATAACGTTGAAAAAGATGCTGCCTTGATCAAGACTATTACAACGAGGAATGACGGAGCTGCTCTGTCCCAACAAGGATAGTGGCGAATAATCCGCAGCTCGACAATCTTATGAAGAGTCTCCAAAGCCACGATCAAAGTGGAGTTGGAGGCTTTTGCCTGTGTAAATCAGCTATTGAGCGGTAAAAGTTGAACATTCATGCGAAAAGGCAGTTTATTTCTCATTTCCGCCTGCTAAAGATAAAGTGCCTGCCTAAGTGCAGGTATTTCGACATTTCTGCCCCTATCGAACTCCTCATGCCTCCAATTCCTGCCTGATTGCATGCATTCCCCCTGCAACGGCTTCTTTTAACCGGAATTCCTGCACTCACGCATGCATTCCTTCTCTCCTGCCAGCCGGATATGATGAAGTCAGATACGGGTTGAGCACCTCCATTGTATAAAATATCCGCCTATAAATAATGGCAGTGCCGGGAAGCCCACCAGACATTCTCAACATGCACCTTGCTGATCGGAATATTATCAGTGCTTAGGAGGCTCAATTGCATTGAGTTTATTCCAGAATGTACGTTATAATAGGAAGAATGAGCTAATGAATGGAGGGGGAGACGCTCCCATGAGCATTACAGTGAAGGATGTTGAGCATGTCGCCAATCTGGCCCGGCTTGAGCTGTCAGAGCAGGAGAAGGAACAATTCACCGGCCAGCTTAACGCTATATTGAAGTATGCCGAGAAGCTGAACGAGCTGGATACCGATGGCGTGGATCCAACGAGCCATGTGCTGCCGGTAACGAATGTAATGAGAGATGATGTTGTGAGGGATTCCGTCACGCTGGAGACAGCGCTTAGGAATGCGCCGGATGAAGAAGACGGCCAGTTCAAAGTGCCGGCTGTATTGGAATAGAAAGATCAAATCCCGACCGCCTGGCCGGTCTTTACCGCCTGCTCCCAATGAGCGGCGAGAGTTGAAGGGAGGAACGACTGTTGGCACTCTTTGATTTGCGCCTTCAGGAAATACATAACCAATTGACAAGCAAAGAATTGTCCGTGGGCGAACTGGTGGACGCTTCATACCGCCGCATAGCGGAGACGGACTCTTCCATACAAGCATTTCTTACACTGAATGAAGACGGTGCCCGCGCCGCCGCTGCCGAATTGGACAAGCAGCTTCAAGATGGCGGCGAGCGCGGACTTCTGTTCGGCTTGCCTGCTGGCATTAAGGATAACATCGTAACGGAAGGATTGCTTACCACGTGCGCAAGCCAGTTTCTGCGCAACTACGATCCGATCTATAACGCAACGGTTGTACAGAAGCTAAGTGCCGCGCAGTCGGTTACCATCGGCAAGCTGAACATGGACGAGTTCGCAATGGGCGGCTCCAATGAAAATTCCAGCTTCTATCCCACTCGCAATCCGTGGAACACCGATTATGTGCCAGGAGGATCAAGCGGCGGTTCTGCTGCATCCGTTGCCGCAGGACAAGTTTATTTCTCGCTGGGCTCCGATACAGGCGGTTCAATCCGGCAGCCGGCCGCGTATTGCGGAATTGTTGGACTTAAACCGACTTACGGCCTTGTCTCCCGTTTCGGCCTTGTGGCCTTCGCGTCCTCGCTTGACCAGATTGGCCCGCTTACGAAGAACGTAGAGGATTCCGCCTATGTGCTCCAGGCGATTGCCGGCTATGACGGAATGGATTCCACCTCCGCCAACGTGGAGATTCCTGATTATGTCAGCGCATTGAGCGGTGATGTGAAAGGGCTTCGCATTGGTGTGCCTAAGGAGTATCTGGGACAGGGAATCGACCCCAAAGTGAAGGAAGCGGTGCTGGCCGCGCTTCAACAGTTCGAAAGCCTTGGCGCGACTTGGGACGAGGTTTCGCTGCCGCATACAGAATATGCGGTAGCCACGTACTACTTATTGGCATCATCAGAAGCATCCTCCAACCTGGCGCGCTTCGATGGCGTCCGTTATGGTGTAAGAGCGGAAGATCCGGACAGCCTGATCGAGCTGTACCGCAAGTCCCGGAGCCAGGGCTTCGGCGATGAAGTGAAGCGCCGTATCATGCTCGGAACCTATGCGCTCAGCTCCGGCTATTATGACGCCTTTTATTTGAAGGCACAGAAAGTCCGCACATTGATCAAACAGGACTTCGACAACGTATTCCAGAACTATGACATTATTGTTGGACCGACTGCTCCAACTGCTGCATTCCGCATCGGTGAACAAGTGGGCGATCCTCTAACTATGTATTTGAACGATATTTGCACCATACCGGTCAGCTTGGCGGGTGTTCCTGCAATAAGCATTCCATGTGGTTTCGCAGACGGCCTGCCTGTCGGTCTGCAAATTATCGGCAAAGCGTTTGACGAGCGGACCGTGCTGCGGGCTGCGCATGCGTTCGAGCAGCATACCGATCATCATAAACAGCGCCCGCAGCTGTAACGATTGCGGATGTCAAGGAATCAGGAGGGGCTAGAGCAATGTTGGAACCGAATAAATATGAAACGGTAGTTGGGCTTGAAGTGCATGTCGAGCTGCATACGAAGAGCAAAATCTTCTGTGGCTGCTCCACATCCTTCGGCGCCCCGCCGAATACCCATACATGTCCGATTTGTCTCGGACATCCCGGTGTTTTGCCAGTGCTCAACCGGCAGGCATTGGAATTTGCGATGAAAGCGGCAATGGCGCTTAACTGCCAGATTGCCGACGTGAGCAAGTTTGACCGGAAAAACTATTTTTACCCCGATTCACCCAAAGCATATCAAATTTCCCAGTTCGACCAGCCGATAGGCGAGCATGGCTGGCTGGATATTGAAGTCAATGGGCAGACGAAGCGGATCGGCATTACGCGGCTGCATCTGGAGGAAGACGCGGGCAAGCTGACGCATGTTGATGGCGGTTATGCTTCGCTGGTGGACTTTAACCGTGTAGGTACGCCACTTGTGGAGATTGTATCGGAGCCGGATATCCGCACCCCCGAAGAAGCGAAGGCGTATCTGGAGAAGCTCAAAGCCATTATGCTGTATTGCGAAGTGTCGGATGTGAAGATGGAGGAAGGCTCGCTGCGCTGTGATGCCAATGTCAGTCTGCGTCCATTCGGACAAGAGAAGTTCGGCACAAGAGCAGAGCTTAAGAACATGAACTCATTCCGTGGCGTTCAGCGCGGTCTGGAATACGAACAGATTCGCCAAGCGGACATTCTGGACAGCGGTGGCATTGTCGTTCAGGAGACGCGCCGCTGGGATGAAGCGCAAGGCAAAACCTTCACGATGCGCAGCAAGGAAGAAGCGCATGATTACCGCTACTTCCCGGATCCGGATCTTGTGCGCATGTATATTGATGAAGAGTGGAAGACGCGTGTCCGCGCATCCATTCCAGAGTTGCCGGATGCAAGGAAGGCTCGTTATACGTCCGAGCTTGGCCTCTCCTCTTATGATGCCGAAGTAATAACCGCATCCAAGAAGCTCGCTGATTTCTTTGAAGAGAGTCTTGGCTACACGAAGGATGCCAAGTCAGTTGCGAACTGGATTATGGGCGATCTGCTCGGCTACCTCAATTCAGGCAATCTGGAGCTCGCTGATGTCAAGATTACTGGTCAAGGTCTGGGCGAGATGATCGGACTGATGGAGAAGGGCACCATCAGCAGCAAGATTGCCAAGACCGTCTTCAAGGAAATGCTGGAGAGCGGCAAGCTTCCTCAACAAATCGTCGAGGAGCAGGGTCTTGTCCAGATCAGTGATGAGGGTGCAATTGCAGCTGTCGTGGATACGATCGTCACAGCCAATCCGCAATCGGTTGAGGACTTCAAAGCAGGCAAAGAGAAGGCGATCGGCTTCCTTGTCGGTCAGGTGATGAAAGAGACCAAAGGCAAAGCCAATCCGGCATTGGTTAACAAATTATTGCTGGAGCGCTTGAATCAATAAACAGAGCAGCACTAGAGCCGACCACCCGACCACCGGGTGGTCGGTTTTTAGATGGGCATGCTTTTCACGGTCGATGAGGCACCGGCAGTGCTTTGCCAATTTCATGTTTCATTCGTAGTGTGCAGCATAGAATATGATACAATAAGCAATAAGTACTAGAAGTGAAAGGTCGGGGGTCTGATGCTAACATTGAGCATCTCTAATCCGTGGTTCATTGATGAACTGCACATTTTTATTCGGCTCATGCTTGCGGTATGTCTGGGCGGATTAATCGGGTTTGAGCGTGAGCAGTCCAATCATGCCGCAGGTCTCAGGACGAATATACTCGTTTGTCTGGGCTCTTGCCTGCTCATGATGCTCTCCATTTATGGCTTCTCTGATTTTGTTGACGAGCCCAATGTGCGGGTAGATCCGGCAAGGCTTGCGGCAGCGGTTATTACGGGCATCGGCTTTCTTGGCGCAGGGACGATACTATTCACGGGTAAGTCTATAACAGGGCTGACGACAGCGGCTTCCCTATGGGTTGTGTCAGCGATTGGGCTGGCAGCAGGTTCTGGATTTTATTTTGCCTCAGTAACATCGACTGTACTTGTTCTTCTCATCTTATGGGCGCTTAACAAAATCGAGCGAAAATATGTAAAGGGAAAGAAGCAGTATCTGTTCAAAATCGAATCCGATGATCGTTCTGTGCTGGTGCGGGCTATCAATTCTATGCTGATCGAACGCGGCGTACGGATGCGGGAAGTAGCCGTGCAAGAATTTGTAGATCACAATCGAGGCAAGCAGGTCACGCTGCAAGTATTCGTAACACTGCCCAAGTCGGAGGCGGTGCTTGCATTAATAGAAGATATTCGGGCACTGGAAGGCGTGCATGCTGTAAGTGCGGAGTAGCGATTGACATCATGAGCCGGTACTTGGAGAGGGTGAGACAGAATGCGCGTACATAAGCAGATCCATCAGAAGCT
This sequence comes from Paenibacillus oenotherae, assembly GCF_019443105.1. GTDB lineage: Bacteria > Bacillota > Bacilli > Paenibacillales > Paenibacillaceae > Paenibacillus_Z > Paenibacillus_Z oenotherae. The sequence continues at coordinate 6,209 of NZ_JAHZIJ010000013.1, read as the reverse complement.
GGCACCTCTGCTTGCTTTCCTAATTCCGGGAGCGGGACATTTAGTGTTGGGTTTTCACTTGCGAGGACTAATGCTGCTGGCAGGTACACTTACAGATATCGTTGCAATCATCCGCTTTGCAGATGAGGGGGGCGGCAAGTTCGCGCTGCTCATCGTCTATCTTGGACTGGCACTGCCGCTGTTCTGGTTCTACAGCGTATTTGATACATTGCAGCAGAGGGCCAAGCTTGGAGAGAGTGGCGAATTACCGGAGGCGAATCGGACAAGAGCTTCGGCAAGCGCCATGCAGGGCGCAGCTGTCATTGCAGTGGGTCTGCTGCTGCTTGGACTTGTTCGCTCACCTAACGTACTCTTGCCATGGCTTGATGCTGTCGGTGTTTACGCACCGGGCGTCGGTCTGATGTTTATTGCACTAGCGATTGCCGCAAGGAGGGGAAGGGAAATGCTGAAGATGGGCCGGTTCACCGCAGCGATCATCATAATGACCGTTGGCGGCTTGCTGTTGTGGGATCGGATTAAAGGAAGGAATGACATCGAGCTGCTTGGGCAATGGTGGCCTGCAGCTTTTGTTCTGCTGGGCATAGAAGTAGTTGCTTTTAGCTTTGTTATACGGGCTAAAAACAAGCGGATTTCCTTCGATATTGGCGGGAGCTTCCTGGCCGTAATCATAGCAGTGACAGCTTTTGTTGTGACACAGTATGCCGCAATGCCCTTCCAATGGCTGGACGATTTGAAGGTGAATCTGACAGGGATGAGCGGCTATGGCGAGGAGAAGGGGTTTAAATACGAGAAAGAAACGTTATCGGTACCACTGGGCACCGATACATCCAAAATTTCCATTGATAATCCTAACGGTAAAGTAACCTTACGCAAAGGTGACGTAAATGAGGTCATGATCGAAACAGTGCTATGGGTTGATGTGAATGACCAGCAGGAAGCGGACAATGTGGCTGAAGGATCAACAGTCGAAGTAAGCGAAGGTGACACGATCGCGATTGAGGCCAAAGGGCAATCTTATAGTGATAATGGCAGCCGCAAGCCGCGTATGAATATAAGAGTAACGATACCAGCGGATTCCCACTTCGGTCAGCACGTGAAGATACCGGATAAAGCATCGTCTGCGGGCTCAGTTGAAACTTCCCGTCCACTTGATTCGTCTAAAACAATAGCCAGCAATGAAAAAGAGAACTTGCCCCCGTCCGACAGGGCAGCTTCGGGCACTAATTCTGGACAGGTGACACAATCCCCGGAAGGGACGGGTCAAGACGCGCCAAACGAGTCCAGCACGAATAATAACGCTGATTCCGCTGCAGACGAGGTACCGGCTGATACAGAACTGAGCATACATGTAAGCAATGGTTCTGTTGATGTTTCGGGACTTGTTTTTACAGGCGGTGCTGCCGTCAAAGTGACGAATGGCGAGATAACGCTGCGTCATCTTTCCGGCTCCGTCCATGCTGAGACGAAGAACGGATTCATCGAGGCCTTTGACATCGCAGGCAGCGTCCAGCTTGATACTTACAACGGCAATGTCAAGGCATTTCGGATTAATGGGGATGTTCAGGGATCGACATTAAGCGGCAATATTGAAGTGGAGCGGGTTAAAGGAAGTACGGCTGTTGATACCAAGAACGGCGAGATCAGAATACGAGAAGCCGACGCCTCCATTACTGCGGATACATTGAACGGCAGCATCGACATCCAAAGCGCCATTGTGGGCGGGGACTGGAACATCGACAGCTCGATTGGCGAAATCAATTTAGTCATTCCTGATAATGGCAATTACAACGTCAATGGTTCCGTAACGTTCGGAAGTATCTCAACCAATCTCCCGCTTGCAACAAGCAAAAAAACGATACAAGGTGATATAGGCGAAGCAACTTACCGGATTAATATTGACGCTAACAGCAGCATAACGGTTAATCGCTATATCCCGAAATGATGTCCCCGTTCATTGACAAAATGAAAAGTAAGCACGTACAATGGTTCTAACGAAGGAGAAAGGACGTGAAGGGCATGGGTGCGACCGTTGAGCAGGCATTGGAACAATTGAAGAGTACCGGCGTCCGTATGACCCCGCAACGTCATGCTATCTTGAGTTTTCTGATGAATTCCATGACTCACCCTACAGCTGATGAAATCTATAAGTCACTTTCACCTGCTTTTCCTAGCATGAGCGTAGCGACAATATATAATAATCTAAGGCTGTTTGTAGAAGCCGGACTCGTACGAGAGTTGACTTACGGTGATGACTCAAGCCGGTTTGACGCTGATTTATCCGAACATTATCATGCGATTTGCCGCTGCTGCGGCAAGATTGTAGATTTTGATTACCCGCCTCTGACAGATGTGGAGACTGTAGCATCGAAGGAAACGGGCTTTAAGGTTCATGGACACCGCATGGAAATTTACGGGGTTTGTGGGGATTGTACGAAACCGACATCTTGAATGAATAATTAGGTGCAAGGATCGAACGTGCAGAGGGCATAGTAATTGCCGACTTCTGCACGTTTTTATTTTTAACGTTGCTAACAGGAGGGGAATGAAAGACGTGGAAACTGTGCAGATCAGGCAGCGCCGCCGCAGGGGAGGCGGATGGTTAAAGTGGCTTATGCTTCTCAGCGGGCTAATAGCTATGGTATCGGTAATTTGGCTTGGCTGGCAGCGATATATACCGAATAATCAAGAGGTTAAGCCCGAATATGGCCGGACTCATCCCATAATGGTTCAAGGGAATGTATTACAGGAAAGTGCAGTAATAGAGGATAATTCTGTCAAGGTGCCTTTAACCGTCCTGCAGCAAGCTCTAGGTCTCGCTGAGGCCGTCTATTATGAGGAAAAGAGCGGTTCGATCGTACTAACGAATGCGGATAAGGTGCTCCATCTGCAAACGAACAGCTTGACCGCCCATATTAACCGCAAGCCTTACGAGCTGCGTTTTGCTGCCGAAGTAAAGGACAAGCTTGTTTATATACCGACAGCGCCGCTGGAAGAGATGTATGGCATTCATGTGGAATATGACCCTGATGCTGATATCGTTACTATACTGCTCGCCGGTGAATCAGTTCAACGGGCTGAGGCGCCTGAAGACACGGTCATTCGTACAGAGCCGTCCATACGCGCTCCAATCGTGAAGCGTATCGCCCGAGAAGGGGAAGTCCGCATCTGGGGGGAGCATGAAGGCTGGTACAAGGTGCAGAGCGACAATGGCATTATCGGTTACTCGGCCAAAGGAGACCTGACCTTAACAGAGGTGGAGAAGATTGCACAGCTGAAGAATAAGGTTCCGTTTGTTGCATGGAAAGTGCTGGGCAGCAAAATTAATATGACATGGGAAGCAGTCTACACAAAGACACCGAATACAAGCAAAATTGGACCTATGAACGGTGTTAATGTCGTCAGCCCGACATGGTTTGAACTCATGAATAACAAAGGTGATATTAGCAGCAAAGCGGATCGATCCTATGTCGCATGGGCTCACAAGAGAGGCATGCAGGTATGGGGATTGTTCAGCAACGGGTTCGAGCCAGAGCGGACAACCCAGGCCCTTGCGACCGTTGAGAGCCGCTTTCACATAATTCAGCAGATACTCGCTTATGCCGAACTGTACAAGCTTCAGGGGATTAATATCGATTTTGAGAACGTCCATACTGCTGACAAAGCGAATCTTGTCCAGTTTGTGCGGGAGTTGACTCCTCTTCTGCACGAGCAGAATTTGGTCGTATCTATCGACGTCACGCCCAAATCCAACAGTGAGATGTGGTCGGTGTTTCTTGATCGTGCTGCGCTCGGCAAGGTTGTGGATTACATGATGGTAATGGCGTACGATGAGCATTGGGCATCTAGTCCCAAAGCGGGATCAGTAGCGTCTCTGCCATGGGTTGAGCAGTCCATTCTCCGAATCATGGAAGAGGATGAGGTTCCGCCGGACAAGCTGGTGCTGGGCATGCCTTTATATACTCGCGTTTGGACGGAGAAGAAGGATGAGAACGGCGCGTTGAAGGTGAGCTCAAAGGCGCTTGGAATGGATTCCGTAAGCGATATAATTGCCGAGCATAAGCTCAAGCCGCTGCTGGATGAGCAGGCCGGACAGAATTACGTTGAATATACAGAGGATGGCGCAAGGAAACGAATTTGGCTGGAGGATGAGCTATCTATAAAGGCTCGAACAGCATTAGTGAAGAAATATAACTTGGCCGGTATCGCCACATGGCAGCGGGCATTTCAATCCGACGAAGTATGGGACATCATTCATCAATCCTTGAATAAGCGGCCATAGAAGATAGCTGCAAATATAATGCCCCTTGAACGGCGCTGGCCATTCAAGGGGCATTTTGTCTATCATTTGGCGGTATCGTCTACAGCTATCTCTTCGCTAAGCGTTGGAGAATGAGTGGCTTGATTCGGATCCAGGGTCAGTTTTGTCTTGCAGTACATGCAGCGGTCGGTTTTGCCGAGTATCTTCGTTTGTCTGTTGCACTCCGGACAGGTCAGAATAACGGCGCTGGTGGACAGCATACCGGCCCAGAAATAGACACCGACACTAAGCAGCATGCCGATCATGCCAATAACCATGAAGATAGCTGCGAATATTTTGCCGGCTTGTCCCCAAAAGACGATACCGGCGGTTCCTAATATCATAAGTCCCATTCCAGCCAGTGTGAACATGAGTCCCCATAGACGAAACTCATTGATTTTACTTGATTTAAAAAACATAGTGTGATCCTTTCTGACGATCGGTGTGGATTTCTCCGCGGGCAGGCAGGAAACCAGACTGACATTGTCGAACAAGAATTAAACTGCGAAATCATTATAGCTCAAACTGCTGAATGAAGCTATATGGAGGATAATTGTGGACCCTATAAAAACACATCTCAAACAAGAATTTCAACAAATGGACAATGTAATAAGCCTCGCGGCGATCGATAATCCTTATCCTTATAGTCCGCTTATAGATGGGCTGGATCTGCTGCTGCTTTGCATTTCTACAGAATCTGAAGTGATTCGCCGCACCGAACATATACGCATTAATGAGGATCGTGTCAAAATTATGACAGTCAGTCCGGAGCAGCTTGAGCAATGGATCGCCAGCGGTGAGAACCGCAGTATAATAGAATGGCTCGTTCGCGGAGAAATATTGTTGGACCGGGATAATTACCTGCTCCAGATTCGTGAGCGGCTGCTTGAATTCCCTGTTGCCATGCGAGAGCAGAAGCAGCTTGTGGAATTCGCAACCTTCATAAGAACCTATTTAAGAGCCAAGCAAGATCTAAGCGACAATAATTTGCTGGACGCATACAGCAATATACTTAGCTCTCTGCAGCATTGGGCCCATATTGCTCTAATTGAAGCGGGAGTTCATCCGGAATTGACGGTTTGGAGGCAGATGCGAAGATTCAACCCTGGCATATACAAGCTTTATGAAGAGCTCACAGTCAGTCCCGAGACACTGGAGCAACGGGTTCGACTTGTTCTGCTGGCATGTGAATTTTCAGCTATGAGCAAGATGAAAGCATGCTGCTCCCTGCTGTTCACCATCCTGTCCAGCAGGGAGGAACCGTGGAGTGTAATGGAGTTGCAGATGCATCCGTTGATTTCATCTCTGCATATCGAGCTGTCGCTGCTTATACAAAAGCTCGCCATCAGAGGTTATATTGAAGAGGTTGCGGTAACCCCGGAATGGGGCGGAACAGCTGCGCTGGAGCTGCGATATCGTTATGTCCTAACGAAATAATTAGCCATCAGGATAACTGATGTATAGATGAGAGGAAGAACGCTGTCACGATGAAGTGTTCTTTTTTTATAAAATGCTTGACGTATGGGCGGGTGTTATGATAAATTCTTTATTACCGCCTTCGAGTTAACTTTTCAAGCTTGAACGGTCGGTAAAAAAGAATTTTAAAAAAGTGCTTGCATTAAGATAGGCACTTGTGGTATATTAATCAAGTCGCCGCTGAGAGGTAGCGACGAGGTAAACAAGAATTTGTTCTTTGAAAACTGAACAATGAGCGACCTGTCAAACAGGTTTTAACAAGTAAGTCAGCGATGAGCTAACAAGCCATCCTGAAACTGGCTTCGGCCACTTTTATGGAGAGTTTGATCCTGGCTCAGGACGAACGCTGGCGGCGTGCCTAATACATGCAAGTCGAGCGGACTTGACGAGAAGCTTGCTTCTCTGATGGTTAGCGGCGGACGGGTGAGTAACACGT
>NZ_JAHZIJ010000012.1 GCF_019443105.1 Paenibacillus oenotherae | reverse complement strand
GACGTACCAGTCGCCGCCAACGCTTGTCATTGCAGGAGCTGTCGCCCATGTAGGCTCATTCGCTTCCTTAGGTGCTGTTTCGTAGAAGTACAGTGCCGGTGTTCCCCAGCCTGCTGGCTTCTTGAAGTACACTTGCAGCTTGGCGTTCGGATCGCCCTTCGTGAAGGTGAACGAAGCCGTACCAGGACCGTTCTCGTTGGTTGCATACATTTTCAATGTTTTCGTATCATCGATCGCCATGCCTGCGCCAATCGTGATCGTGGTTCCGTCCGTGAATGCGATTCCGTTAACCGGATCGCTGCCATCCAGCGTGTATTTGCCGCTGTCTGCGTTCTTAACCGACAGGGTAACGGTCGTTGTTTCCGTCTTGAGCTTGCCGCCTGCCGGGGATGCCGTCAGAACCGGGAATTTCTTGTTCACGCCAACATTCTCGATGAGAATAACGCCGTTAGCGCCAGCGGTGAAGGTAGCTTTGCCGTTGCTTACAACCGCTTCGCTCTTCGTATACGCATCGCGTACGGTCGTGCCGTCCGGGAAGATGCTGCCTACGTTCACAGCTACAGAGCCTGAAGCGCCTACCGCTACAACAACTTTATCCAGAATATCGCCTTGCTCATACGTACGGGAGAACGTGTACGGAGCGTCTGCGATTTTGGCATGTTGACCTGCACCGATTGCGATGTGATTGTTTCTGAATTGGCCAATCTTCTGCCAGTGCTGCAGAAGGGCAGTGTTCGTGCCGCTCCAGTTCATGTCCGAACGTGTCCCTTGGTCAGGGTCGGAACCAGTAGCTCCAAACGGTCTACCGGACTCATCGCCATAGTAGGTTTGCACTCCACCTGGGGAGAGCAGCAGTGCAGTACCTGCTTGAATCAGATTGCCGCGGTTATAAAGCCCTTTGTCGTGAGACGAAATATAGCTGAGCATGTTGTAGTTCGCTGCGCTGCCGTTAAACTCGGTTGCATAACGGGAGAACAGGCTTTCCAAATCAGAGAAGTTCGCTGACTGGAACGAGAAATTGATCAAGGAATCGAAGCCGTTATTGAAATAATTGGTGTCTCTGCCGAGACCTTGGCCCCATACCTCACCAGTCATCCAGAAGCCGTCATTCCAAGCTGCTCCCGGTTTCGTCGGGTTGTTCTGTCTCCATTTGGCAAGAGCGCTGCTTGCGCTTGTTTTGAGCTCCTTCCACTTGTCTGCTGTTACGTGCTTCGCTGTATCGACGCGGAAGCCGTCGATTCCGAATTCTTCAACCCATGAGGACAACCATTTGATCATGTAATCCTTAGGAGCTACGTTCAAATCTTTGCGGTATTGCTTGGCAGCTGGAACGATCCAGTTGTCAAAACCGCTCGTTTCTTTGCCAAACTTCGTTTTCAGAATTGGCGGCAAGGTTGTTCCGCTTGTGGATTCGGTCTTGATGTCAGGCAAGAAACCTACGCAAAGTGTCGTATCGCCTCCGCCGCAAAGATCGTAGCCTGCAATGTTATTAGCACGAATCCAACTGCTGCCCCACCAGGAGGACCAGGCGCTTGCATTGGTCGTAATCATGATGTTGTTGTGCGTATGCCAGTTTTGGCCGCTGCCCTTGTTAGGTGTCCAGTTGCCAGCAAGTCCGCCGCGGTCACCGTAGTTGTATTCTGCCATATCTACAAGCGTAGGATAGGCCACGTGGTTCATAACAACGTCGAGAACGACGCGGATGCCTTTTGTATGCGCGAGATCAACGAATTCACGCATTTCGTCAATCGTTCCGTAGCTCTTGTCCATTGCAGTGAAGTCAAGCGCATAGTAGCCGTGGTAGCCGTAGTGAGCGAAGTCGCCGTCTTTGCCGCCTACCCAGCCGTGCATTTGCTCCCATGGAGCTGTAATCCAGATGGCATTGGTTCCAAGATCAGTAAAGTAGCCGTCCTGGAGCTTCTGCGTCAAGCCTTTAATATCACCGCCGTGGAAGGTACCGACATTAGAGCCCCATGCATCGGTTTTTGGTCTTCCGTATGCGCCGTCATTGCTCGTATTGCCGTTGTTGAAACGGTCTGTCATTACGAAGTAAACGTTGGCATTATCCCAGCTGAACGGGATGCCTTGTTGCTGCTGCTGTCCGCCGTTGCCGATCTTGACTGTAGCCGGCGCGCTGGATGCTGATTTTTGTCCAATTGTATCGACTGCTTTGACCGTGTAGGAATACGTATTATTATTCGCTACCGTTGTATCGGAATAGGAAGTTCCAGTCGGCTGGCCGATAAGTGCGCCATCGCGGTATACTTCATATTTCACAACGCCTTTGTCATCTGTGGAAGCAGTCCAGGTCAGATTGACAGTTGTCGTGCCTGCTGCTGTTCCTTGTACATTCGTCGGTGCAGTTGGCAGTTGATCCTGTGTTCCGCCGCCAATGATAACTGAAACTGCCGCACTGAATGCTGATTTTTGTCCGATTGTATCCACTGCTTTGATTGTGTACGAGTACGTTTTGTTTGCAGTTACAGTCGTATCGGTGTAAGAAGTGGTCGTCGTTTCGCCGATCAGTACGCCGTCACGGTACACTTCATATTTCACGATACCTTTATCATCTGTAGAAGGAGTCCAGGTCAGCGTAACAGATGTCGTGCCGCCTGCTGTTCCTTGTACATTCGTCGGTGCAGCAGGAGCTTGATCAGATGGACCATCCGGATTGGTGGCATGAACCACATTGTCCTTGATCCATTTCTCGCCCGTTACCTGATAGCCCGGTTGGCTTGCGCCCGGTACTTGATTGCTTCCGGAGTTGAAGATAACTTGTGCCTTGGTCCAAGCCGGGATCTGATAGGAATACCAGTTGTTCCCGTCATCCTTCATTGCCGCTCCCGGCCATTGCACGCCAACTTTGGTCGGTGTTACGGATTCATCGTAGTAATAGATGTTCGGCGTTCCCCAGCCTGCAGGCTTGTAGAAATGAACTTTCAGCGCTGCATCAGGGTCTTCTTTCGTAAACGTATACGTTTTGACTGCTTGTCCTGCTGAATTGCTCGACGTAATTTTCAATACAAACGCTGTACCGAATGCTGCGCCAGCTCCGAAGGTTGCTGTCGTGCCAGAGCTGAACGTTACAGGCGTTCCGTTGTTCACGGAGTACGTTGCTGTGTCAGAGCCCGTGTAGGTCATCTTCACATTCAGAGCGTCCGTGTAGAATCCGCCTTCTTGCTTATCGATGGAAATTGCCGGCACTGGTGCCGCTGCCTCGTACAATACAGCGATTTTGCCGCTGCCAAGATTACCCGTAATTCTGCCGTTGGATACGGTGAACGTTCCGCCGCCAGAAGCTTTATTCGTATACGTGCCGTTTGCAAGCTTCGTTTCGGAATTGATCTGGATATCCCCGCCCATGTTGACGATGGTTACCCCTTTCGTTCCACGCTCGATCAGCAGCGTTTGGCCGCCTTGCGTGCGCAGGAACTCGCCTTGACCGACCATCGCATTGTGGAATTTGTTGACGGCTACTACATCCGCATCTTTCCACTGATCGTTACCCGGTTGACCGAGCGGGCTTCCGAACTTGCCGCTTCCAGCTGGTCGGTTGAAGAACAGGGAAGTCGTCTCTGCACGAGCCGCGATGATCGCCCAGCCCATCTTGAGCTGCCATTCATTCAGGAACGTCGATTCGTTCTTGTCATTGGCATACGTATCATGGGATTCTACCCAGCTTACGAGCTTGGACGGGCTAACACCAGCAGCGTCATAGGACTTCGCAGCTTCAACGTTCTTGCTGCTGATTACATCTCTGATGTTGTGTCCGTACTTGTCTGCAGCCAGGTTCATGTAGCTCGCGTATGCAGCAAATCTGTCTGCTCCGCCTTGAAGGATCTCACCGTAGATGTACAGCTTGTCCTTGTTCGTCAAGGAACCCAGTACGCGAGGCCAGAAATTCGATGCAGATCCGTTTGGATCATCCGGAAGCTCGATATGCTTCGCAGCATCGAACCGGAACCCGTCGGCTCCTAGTGCAACCGCATCATTCAGGAATGCGATAATCATGTTCTGCAATTCCTGGTTGCTGGTATTCAAGTCAGGAAGACCAATACCCCATTGCGTCACTTGCCATCTGTCATTCCAATCGGAAACCTTTTTGGCTTGGTGCCAGAAATTCGAGTTGTTTTTGATGGCTGGATCGACATTGGATGCAGGCTGCACCTCTAAGTCTCCGCCACCAGCGTTACCCGTGTGGTTGGCAACGACGTCAACGATGATGCTGATGCCGTATTTCTCTGCTTCCTCACACAGTCTCTTGAACTGATCTCTGTTACCCAATTGGGTATTGCCGATTTTGAAGTTGATCGGCTGATACAGAACCCACCATTTGCTTCCTTCCGTCAAAGCTTCCTTGCTCGCTTGAATCGGAGAAGTTTGAATCGATTTGAACCCTGCAGCTGCGATAGCTGGAAGGTTGCTCGTAATGTTGTCAAAGGACCAGTTCCACGCATGGAAGATGACCCCATCCTTCGTATTTGCCGGGAGGCCATACTCCTCTCCTGCTGCTTGTACCGTGCCAGGCGGTACTACAGCTGACAAACTCAAAGCTTGCAGCAGCATAGCAGCAAACAGAACAATACTCCATGCTCTTGTTGCTTGTTTCTTCATGCAAATCTCCCCTTTACTCGATGAATGAAAGCCAGTATTGTAAACGCTTACATCATAATTCTATTTTATCTCCCGATTTTAAAGTTTAGTTAAAGTCATCTGGTTCAAATTGCCCATATTTATTAGAAAAGTCTTAGAATCCGATGATAACTCTCTCATAATTCCTTATTTTCACTTATTTATTATCGATGCCCATCCGAACAGTAAATAATAGGGATTATCCCCCCTGCAAACCACGCAAAATAATCCCCCTGCTACGCCCATACCAGCAGAGGGATTATGATCACTTATAAAGTTTGTCCGGGCCTCAAGCCTGATAGCCCACTGCCTGAAGCCAGCCGGAATATACGCTGCGCCTCCACGCCTCATCGCGCTGGGGCAAAAATGTTGCATCCAATTCCCACAGCTCTCTGAGCTCCTCTGTACTGTCCCAGAATCCAACCCCCAGGCCCGCCAAAAAAGCCGCTCCAAGCGCAGTTGTCTCCAGCATCCTCGGCCGAATAACCGTCACACCAAGCAGATCCGCCTGAAACTGCACAAGCAGATCATTCGCCACAGCCCCGCCGTCAATGCGCAGCTCCCTCAGCCCGATCCCTGACTCGCTGCCCATTGCCCCGAGCACATCTGCTGTCTGATAGGCTATTGACTCTAAGGCCGCCCGAACGATATGTGCTGATGTCGTCCCCCGCGTCAGTCCGGTAATCATACCGCGGGCATCCGGCTTCCAATAAGGAGTTCCAAGCCCGGTAAACGCAGGTACGAAGTACACTCCCTCTGTATCGGGTACCGTGGCAGCTATAGCCCCGCTCTCGGAAGCATGGGCAATCAGTCCTAGTCCGTCTCTCAGCCACTGGATGACTGATCCGGCAGTGAATACACTTCCTTCAAGCGCATATGTGGTTTCACCGTCAAGCTGCCAGGCAATCGTCGTGAGCAGCCCCTTCTGAGATGGAATGGGGCTCTTCCCTATATTCTTAAGAAGAAAACAGCCTGTGCCATAAGTATTCTTCGCCATACCGGGGTCATAGCAGCCCTGACCGAACAAGGCCGCCTGCTGATCACCGGCAGCGCCGGCAATCGGCACTTCAACGCCGCTCTCATGCAGCAGACGCGTATGACCGTATAAGCCGCTTGACGGCTTGACTTCCGGCAGCATTGCTCTAGGTATGCCCAGCTTGCCGAGAATATGCTCATCCCATTCCAGCTTATGAATGTTGTACAGCATCGTCCGCGAGGCGTTGGACACATCGGTTGCATGCACCGCACCCTCTGTCAGCTTCCAGATCAGCCAGCTGTCAATAGTGCCGAACAAGGCTTCTCCGCGCTCCGCCTTCTCCCGCAGCCCCGGCACCTCATCAAGCAGCCACTTAAGCTTCGTCCCTGAGAAATAAGGATCAAGCAGCAGCCCCGTTCTTGCGCGGACTTCGCCCTCCCAGCCCTCCGCCTTCAGCTTCTCGCAGAAGGCGCTCGTGCGGCGGCACTGCCATACGATTGCAGGATGCAGCGGCTCGCCGGTAACCGCATCCCATACAACAACGGTCTCCCGCTGATTCGTAATGCCGATGGCGGCAATCTCCCCGGCCCCGGCGTCGGCCGCCGCTTCCCGCATCACTTGCAGCTGCGTCTGCCAGATCTCGGCGGCATCATGCTCCACCCAGCCCGCTTGGGGAAAAGACTGCCTGAACTCCTTCTGGGCCATGCTTGCAGCTCTTCCCTTCTGGTCGAACAGAATCGCGCGGCAGGACGTCGTCCCTTCGTCCACTGCCAATATGTACTGCTTCACTGCAGTTCCCCCTCTCCGCTTCAGCTGCCAAGCAAATTGCCCGCCCTTCTAGCGGACGGGCAATCTTTGCGCAAGCTGCTACTTGTTCTGTATGTTCAGCTGCTGAATCTGCTTCCGGGCCTCCAGCTCGATCGCCTCCAGCGCCGCTTCTACAGATTTGCGATCCGCAATCACTTCGTTCAATTCCGTCGTAATTGCCGTCTCCATCATTTGCGGCAATTCAGCGTAGACGGTATTGACCGGCGCCGCATTCCGATCGAACGAAAGCTGATAGAAGGGCTCGATGGACTTGTTGTCCTTCGTCTTCATATGCGTAATGCGAGACCACATCTCATCCGGATTTCTGGAACGGATTCTCGCAATCTCGTCACCGCTGCTGTATCGGATAAATTCCCACGCCGCCTTCAAATTCGTTGATTTGGCATTGATGGCGAATACTTCATTCAGAGAAAAGTTCTGCGAATGGCCGGTAGCAGAGCTGGGGGCATGAAGAATCTCCCAGTTGAATTTCAGTTCCTTCTCAGTTGCTCCGATTTCATTCAAATCCCGCATCAGATCAGGGTCTCCCATCGTCATCGCGACTCGGCCAGCCAGGAAGAGATGATCCAGCATCCACATCTCTGTATAGGTCATGTCCGGTGTTTTCGGCAGCTCGCCTACTTGCACAACACCGCTCTTATAGAGCTGCGCAACCAGCTCAACTGCACGCTTCCAGCTCGGGGTTTGCATCGTAGCCGTTCCCTGGTTCTCCATCCTGAGCCCCATCTCATCTGCTACCGTAAGCAGCAGATGATAGGGCGTGTTCCGGTATTCGCCATTGTGGTAGCCGTAAACTCTGTCCCTGTCACCGCCAGTTACGGGGAACCGCATCGCCGTAAGAAACAGCTCCTCCCAGCTCAATTTCTCAGGAGGCAGCTCGATGCCATATTGCTGGAACAAGTCCCTGTTAATGAAGAGCGCCTGGCTAGTAAAATTCGGAGCAAGGGCGTAGAGCTTGCCCCCGCCTTTCTTCCGCAAATATTCAATAATGGTAGGGTGAATATTCTCGATATCGAATTTATCCCTCATAATGGAAGGCTCCAGATCGTATAAAGCTCCGTCCGCAGCCAATTTCTCCAGATCGTCAATGCCGACCATAATAACGTCCGGCTTCTCTTCCTCGATCAATTTGTGATAGGCAGCGTTGAGATTCGGAATCTCACTGGAATCATAGTTATGCAAGCCGGATGTCGAGACCACCTCGATATCGATGTTCTTATGTTCAGCCATGAACAAATAGCCGTATTTATTCATAAAGCTCTGTTCATCCCAATACATCACCTTGATTGTGCCGGAAATCCCGCTATCGGCAGTCTCTATATCCGGTTTGCCAAAAATGCTGCAGCCCGCAGCAAGCGTTGTGCCCAGCAGAATGATCAGGATTGCAGAAATGCGTGTTCTCATTAGTCGATATCCGTCCTTAATAATAGTATGCGCTATAGCTCTCAACACAATTGGAAGCGCAGCTTCCTGTAATATTACATACTATACAATGAAGCTCCTATTGTCTATCTGAAGGGAGCTTGTCATCCCTCATCTCCCAAGATAATATGCAGCCGGAGCCGTTATCATGCAACAATTGCCATATACCGCTGACTGGTGGACGAATCCGAAAAAGAGACTGCCTCATAAGCAGATTATTTATCGTTTAGGACAGTGTAAAAAAGCGGGGGGGACAGGGGCATTTCGCCCCTGTCACTCGCGCTTTTTGGTTCATGCTCGCCCACTAAGTCGGGACAGCCCCTCTTGCCTTCCAACCTAGATGCGGGTCATGAAAAACGTTCAACGCCGATCCGCTTCACCTTAAGAGCGGAATCATATTCGACAACCAGCAGTATCGGCCGGAATTGCGTCGCTGATCCCCGCGGACTGAGAGAACCTGTAACGATCGCTTGGACACCATCTTCAGTAATCTCATAATAAAAATGTTCGCCAAATTCGACTTGCTCGCCATAGCTATCCATCAAGGCTGCGTAGCTCCGTTCCTTCTGCTCATCTCCGGTGTCAATGCTGACTACGGCCCTGCCGTCTTTCACCTCAATAGAGGATGTTACCTTTTCATGAATCGCCTTCATAGGATTCTCAACCTCAAGCTCGCTAAGATCGGACTGATTCAGCACGTGGATCTCGCTCTGGAAGTCATCGTTATATTTTCGCTCAGTAAGGCTGGAAACCAGAAGAACAATGATCTCCTTCTGCCCGTCCTTATCGACATCCGCCATCCTTAAATACGGTACGGGATTATGATTTAATTTCACAGGATGCCGCCATGGGAAATGCTTCTGCTTGTTTCTCGTCCGGACAGTCATGCCATCAAAAGTCCCATCCTCTGCCCTTGTGCCATACAAGAACACGCCATCGTAACGGTAATCATACAGCAGCACTTCCTCCCTTGTCGCCGAGGAATCCTCCACTTCCTGCAGTTGTTCTGTGCTCTTCCCATCCAGCTTCATATAGCCAGCCTCATAACTGGCAGCTCCCTGAATAGTCTGCACTGTGCCGTTACTGGCATTGGTCAGCGTGCAGCCGCTTAACAATAGCATGAGCGCGATGCCAAGCAAAGACCATTTGTATCCATTCGTTTGCTTTGATCGGATCATCATGATTCTCCTTTTCAATTCTTTCTTGCTGCCGGAGATAGCGACCGTACTCGCGATACGGGTTGGCGCCGAGAATAGCTCCAGCAGCTTGATAATGGTGTGCGCATAATCGTTTGCTTCACGCTGGCCCATATGTGCCAGCACCATGGAATCACAGGCCAGCTCCTGATCCTCCCGCAGCTTGTGGTAGGAGAACCAGAGCAGCGGATTGAACCAATGCACAACAAGCAGGACGTTCATCATTCCATTGACTGCAAGATCATTGCGCTTCAGATGGCACAGCTCGTGTACAAAAATATGCCGAAGCTCCTGCGCGCTCAGTACATTCATCATTCCGACGGGCATCAACAGTTTCGGTCTGAAAACACCGGTCAGCGCCGGACTCGCCGCATGCCTTGATTCCACCAGAGCAACTGAACGTCTGATGCCCAGCTCCGCCTTGCATTGCTCGAAGAGGGGCAGAATATCTCCGCTCGCAGTTCGAGGCTCGCGCTTTAATTGGATACTATAACGGATATTGACTCGAAGCATCGTGCCCGCTGCTGCCAGAGCACCTATTAGCCATATGATGGACAAAATCTCGATGTAACCCAGCGTGCGGTCATTCTTGATGGAGCTGCTGATCTCAGCAGTATTCTGTGGAGGAGCCCATTGCGGGCTGCTGGAGTTATGGGGAGCAGGCTCTCGATGCGGCGCAGCGGCCGCTTGTGATGTCCGCTCCGGTTCTTCAGGAGGCGTTGCCGATGGCGCCTCATTCGTTCGCAGGCTTGTGTCCGGCGTCAAGAAGTCGAAGACGCTGAAGGAGCTCTGTGGCGTCAAGAAATTGAAGATGCTGAATGAGCTCTCCGGCGTCCATGGCAGCAGCAGTCTTGCAAGCAGAAGCATCCACAGCATATACGTCCATCTCGGCTGCAAACGCTCTCCCAGCAGCAGCTTCGCTGCCAGGATGAACAGAATCAAGACGCTTGCCATCAGGGAAGTTGCCAGAATCCATTGAAAGGATTGCGTCAATAGGGCCAGCATCCGCTTACTCCTTTCTCTGCTCCAGGATCGCCTTCAATTCCGCTATGTCTTCCTTCGTCAGACGTTCGTCCTTGAGAAAATTTACAAGCATCGGCTTCATGGCCCCGCCGTAAATACGCTGCAGCAGGGATGAGGTCTCGGAGCGCACACATTCATCTTCTCTGACAAGCGGCGCATACAGATAATTCCGGCCATCGGGATTGCAGCTCACCGCCTCCTTCTCGACCAGCCTCTTAATAAGCGTTCTTACCGTCTTGGGATTCCATTCCTTGCTGCCTTCCAATTCCTTGACGACATCGCTTGCCGTAAGCGGAGATCGTGACCAGAGCACCTTCATGACTTCCCATTCCGCATCCGATATTCTAGGCACTTGCTTCGCCATCTTCTTCACCCTCCTTTTTTGACTACGTTTGTAATCCTGAATATAGATTACAATTGTAATCCAATTTTGTCAATCACCTTCTTCCCTCTCCGACAAAAATGAACATTTCGTTTCAAGAATTCTGAAAATTGTCACAATATTAGTGAAAATCCACTTTTAGCTCTTGCCATTCCTCTCCGTTCGTCATATGATAGTGCCAACAGCATATTGTGAATTAAATCACATTGTTGTCGTGTTTGTGAAAATAATCACATTAAACTGTTTGTTTATTTGTGAAATAAATCACAATTTTATGGGTTCTCTGGTGAATTAAATCACAATACTTCGTTGAGGAGGCACTCCCTATGAAAATTATTGTTATTGGCTGTACACATGCCGGAACGGCTGCTATTACTGGAATCGCCAAGCTTCATCCTGATGCGGACATTACCGTTTACGAACGCAACGATACTATTTCCTTCCTCTCGTGCGGCATCGCGCTTCACGTCGGAGGTGTTGTGCAGGATGCACAGCAGCTCTTCTACGCTACCCCCGACCAGTTGGCACAATTGGGTGTCACTACAAGAATGCGCCATGATGTGCTTGCGGTTGATACCGTGAACAAGACGGTTCATGTCCGTAATCTGGAGACAGGCGGCGAGCTTGAGGATCAGTACGACAAGCTGGTGATGACGACCGGCTCGTGGCCGATTATCCCGCAGATGGAGGGAATGGGACTCGACAACATTTTATTGTGCAAAAACTATGCCCATGCCCAGACGATTATCCAGAAGGCTAAAGAAGCGCAGCGTATTACCGTCATTGGCGCAGGCTACATCGGCATCGAACTCGTTGAGGCCTTCCAGCAGCTTGGCAAGGAAGTGACGCTTATTGATAATACGGATCGTGTGCTGTTCAAATATTTGGATCGCGAGTTTACAGAAAGAACCGAGGAAGCGCTTCGGGCCAAAGGCATCAAGCTGGAGCTTGGACAAACGGTCACCTTGTTCAGCGGCGAGCATGGCAAAGTGGCTCGTGTTGCGACAACCCGCGGGGAGTATGAGACCGACATGGTCGTTCTGTGCATCGGCTTCCGACCTAACACCGATCTGCTCAAGGGACAGGTGGAGATGCTGCCAAGCGGGGCTATCATGGTTGATCGCTATATGCGCACCAGCAATGAGGATATCTATGCTGCAGGCGACAGCTGTGCCATTATGTACAACCCTACCGGCCAGCATGCCTATATACCGCTTGCGACCAATGCGGTGCGGATGGGCACGCTCATTGCCCGCAATCTGGAGAAACCGACTGTTCCTTATATGGGGACACAAGGCACCTCGGGCATCAAAATCTATGATTATAATATCGCCTCGACCGGCATGACCGAGCAAGCCGCGCTTGCTGCAGGCATGGAAGTGAAGGCCGTTACCCTGCATGAGAATTACAGGCCCGAGTTCATGCCTACCTATGAGAAGGTATTGCTCAAGGTTGTATACGAGCAAGCAACCGGCCGTATCGTAGGGGCCCAGGTGCTCTCGAAAGTGGATTTGACCCAGACGATCAACACAATCTCGGTCTGTATCCAGAACGGGATGACGATGGATCAGCTCAGCTTTGTCGATTTCTTCTTCCAGCCCCACTATAACAAGCCATGGAACCTGCTGAATCAAGCTGGTCTGCAGGCGATGTAGCCTGACTCATACAAGCAAGGGCTGTCCCCTAAGTCATCGAAAAGTGACTAGCGGGACAGCCCTTTGTATTGTAAGTCAACCTATTTATTACCAGTTTACAAGAAGCCCGACCGCTGGCAAGGGCTATGAACCAACACGGCCCAGAGGAGTTACAATGCCATCCATGCTTACGGCATTCTTCTCCTGCCTGTAAGCTGTAAGCCCCTCCGCCCCCTGCTGTGCCGCCCACTTCTGAAGCGTGGTTCGCTCCTCCTCGTAGGTGAAGAAGGGGACGCTGAAGCCGCAGGAGGTTTTCACCGCATCAATCGTTGCGCAGATGATCTGCCTGGCACCAGGCAAGGGGTCAAAATGTCCGATAAGCTCCGCCCACTCCGGCGTCTCCGGCAGCACTACACGCCCTTTGCCATACAGCCTCATAATCATCGGGGCACCCTCAAAGGCGACAAACATGAAGGTGATCCGTCCATTGTCCAGCATATGTGCGCTCGTCTCGTTACCGCTGCCCGTTAAATCCAGGTAGGCGACTTCCGTCGGCGAGAATATTCGCAATACGTCATGGCCCTTGGGTGAGATGTTAACATGCCCTTCCGCATCCAGCGGCGCTGACCCCACGAAAAAAATCCGCTGTCGCTTAATAAAAGCTTCGTGCTGAGGCTCTATGTTCGCGAATAGTTTACCCATATGACCGCTCCCTTTGTATACAAATTCACTGCTGCTCGTTCCTATTGCTCTACGGCTGAAGCTCCTTCACGATATAAGCTTCGCCTTGACCGGTTAATACGGCAGCCGCGTTGCGCGCAGCCAGCATCATCATGTCCTGTCTCGTCCGGTGGGTGGCCGATCCGATATGGGGCAGCGCGACCACATTGGACATGCCCAGCAGCGGATTATTGCGGGCGATTGGCTCCCGTTCGTACACATCCAGACCTGCTCCGCGAATCTGTCCACTGCGCAGCGCCTCGATCAAGGCCTCCTCATCAACCGTCGCTCCACGGGAGGCGTTAATGAAGATCGCGCTCCCTTTCATCATGGCAAAATGCTCCGCACGGATAAAGTGCTTCGTCTCATCGCTAAGCGGAATCATCAGCACGACATAGTCGGATTGCCGCAGCAGCTCCTCTACTTGCATGTAGTCTGCTCCGTAACGCTCCTCCAGCTCCGGCCTGCGGCTGCGGTTATAATACGCCAGCTTCATCCCGAACCCATCCACTGCACGTCTGGCAATCGCTTCGCCAATTCTGCCCATGCCGATAATTCCAAGGGTGCTGTGATGAACATCAATGCCAAAAAGCTCTTCCCCCGCCGCGCTGTTCCATCCGCCTGATTTCACCAGCCTGTCGAGCTCAGGCATTCTGCGCGCCACACTGAGCATCAGGCCCATGACCAAATCCGCTACCGTCTCATCCAATACATACGGCGTATGTGTCCCTATAACATGAGCCTTCCTCATAGCTTCAAGGTCAAAATGGTTGTACCCTACAGAGATGGTAGACACAAGCTTCAGCCGCGGGGCTGCAGCCAGCAAAGCTTCATCTATAGTAACAGCACTGCCGGTAGTAATGAGTCCGTCATAATTGCCAAGCACCTGCAGCAGATGCTCCCGCGGCGCCTTTCCCTCACCCGCCCAGACCGTGCAATCGCAGTACTGCTGCAGCCAATCAACAGCCTCTGCCCATATTTGTTCCGTAATATATACCTTCGGCTTCTCACTCATTCCCGCCACCACCATTCTTATTCATATGCGCGTAATCGCGAGTAACTTTAGCAACGGCGGCGGCGGCGCTAATTATGGCTAGCTCGGTGCTCCCCCGCTCCCTGTACTCGACTAGTCCTTCCTTCGACTGCTTGCCGACCGTAATCCGGATCGGAATCCCGATCAGATCGGCATCCTTGCCTGCCGCAACCTGACGAATAAATCCGGCACGCAGCAGCAGTCCATGGCTGACCGCCTCGGCATCCGAAGGCGCATCACGCAAGGTTGGAATTAAATACTCGTTCTGGCGCATGGAAACCCCTCCATTCGTTCGTTTACTCCGGCAAAAAACGCAAAAAACACACTCGTCAGGGACGAATGTGTTCGTGATACCACCCTAATTCGAGCATGATCCATACATGCTCCTCTGCTGGATAACGGGATATGCCCGGCAACGGCTACTGGAGGTTCGCCGCTACAGCTCGCAAGGCGGGAAATATTCAACCGAATCGGGAAGCTTTGCAGCCGGCGGGCTTCCTCTCTGTTACGACCGGAGCTGAACATTATTCCTTGCTCATCGCTAGTTTCGATATGCAAATGATTTGCGAATAATTTATATCATAATGGCAGCAGAGTCAAGCTTTATTGTTGCGCCCATACTGGCAGGGGAATGTGAAGGCCCATTTGCCTCATTACTTTTGGCGTCTGAAATGATACCATAGATGCAATTACAACAGATAGGATGGTAACCAATATGTCCGCTATCGCAGATCAAATATTGCTTGTCGAGGATGACCTCGAAATCGGCACCATGGTCACGAATTATCTCACAATGGAAGGATACCGCGTTGTCCATGCGCCCAGTGCCGAGGAGGCGCTGCGGCTCTTCGCTGCAGCAGAAGCAACAGGAAATCCTGCTTTCTCCCTTATTCTTCTCGACCTCATGCTGCCAGGGCTGACCGGGATCGACTTTCTGAAGCTGATCCGGGAGAAGGAGAAGAGTTCCGTCCCGATCCTCATCATCTCCGCCAAGGACAGCGATGTGGATAAAGCGCTCGGTCTTGGTTTCGGAGCGGATGATTATATTGCCAAGCCATTCTCCATGATCGAGCTGCTGGCCAGAGTGAGAGCCGCCATAAGACGAGCAACACGCTATTCCGACACGGGCAAGGGAGCGGAGACTGCTGTCATCCATTTTCATGAGCTTGAAGTGGATCTCGACAACTTAACGGTGAGCAAGAATGGGCGTTCCTTGAAGCTGACCTCCAAGGAGCTCTATATTCTGAGGCTGTTCCTTACGAATCCCAAGAAGATTTTCACCAAAGAACAGATCTATCGCTCTGTCTGGAATGACGACTATTATGGCGATGAGAACATCATTAATGTCCATATGAGCAGGCTGCGGGAGAAGATCGAGGATACCCCCTCCGAGCCCAAATATATTAAGACGCTGTGGGGAATCGGCTATCGGTTAGGAGAACAGTAGCATGAGCATAACGCTGCTTCTCCTCATCCTCTTGCTGCTCCTCCTTAACTACGCGCAGTTTCGGGCGAAAAGAACACGAAGCCGCAGCCTTCAATACATATCCAGCAAGCTGGACCAGCTTATAGCCGACAGATCGATGGAACGCCTTCTGCTCGTAACCGATGACAAGGAGCTTCAGGAGCTGCTTAATGCCATAAATCGTCTGCTGGACCACAATCATCAGAATATGGCGCACTATAACGATACAGAGCAGTCGATGCGAAGAATGCTCTCGAATATCTCCCATGATCTCAAGACGCCGCTTACTGTCGTGCTGGGTTACATCGAGACGCTTCTTCATCAGCACATCAACAGTCCCAAGGAGCAGGAGCGCCTATTGCGGAAGGTGAATGACAAGGCGGTGGAGATCGTCGGGCTGATCAATTCTTTCTTCGATCTTGCCAAGCTGGAATCCGGGGATACGGAGCTGCCGCTGACAATCGTCCATATGAACGAGCTTTGCAGGAATAATATGCTCATGTTCTATGAATCTGCCAGCAGCCAAGGGCTTGAGGCTGCAATCGAGATTCCGGATACACCGATCTATGTGTACAGCCATGAAGAATCGCTGAACCGGATTCTGAACAACCTGCTCGCCAACGCGATCCGTCATGGAAGGGACGGACGGGTATTGGGCCTTACGCTGAGAACAGAGGACCAGGCCGTCTATATCGATGTATGGGATCGCGGCCGCGGCATTCATGAGCGCCATCAGGATCTCGTATTCGAGCGAATGTACACACTGGACGATTCCAGGAACAAAGCCTTTCAGGGCAGCGGGCTTGGACTGACAATTACGAAGCGGCTGGTCGAGAATATAGGCGGCGGGATTACCTTGCACAGCAAGCCCTACGAGCGGACCACCTTCACGGTGAAGCTCCCGCGTGCCGTATATGAAGGCGACCCGGCGGCAACGTAAGATTCTCTTAAGAAATGGGCAACAAATATGAAAGCGATGCGCCTTACAATATAATTATCAGCCCACGAGAGAAGGAGAAGGAACATGAGTTATATTGTAAATACGACACATCTGACGAAGCAGTTCGAGGGGAAAGAAGTTGTCTCCAATGTGAATATGAAGGTGAAGCAGGGGCAAATCTACGGGTTTCTGGGACCTAACGGCGCAGGCAAAACGACCATCATGAGGATGCTGCTGAATTTGGTCAAGCCCTCCAGCGGTGAGATCACGTTGTTCGGCCAGAAGCTGACGCCTACATCGTATGAGGTTTTCAAACGGATAGGAAGCATTATCGAGTACCCCGTCTTCTACGACAAGCTAACCGCACGGGAAAATCTGGAGCTGCACTGCCAGTACATGGGCCTGCACAACAGGAAGGCAATAGACGAAGCGCTGGAGCTGGTGCAGCTGACGAATGTGGATGGCAAAGCCGTCAGCCACTTCTCGCTGGGCATGAAGCAGCGGCTCGGCATCGCAAGAGCGATTGCAACGAAGCCGGAGCTGCTCATTCTCGATGAGCCTATTAACGGCCTTGACCCTGTCGGCATTAAGGAGCTGCGCGGCCTGTTCAGTCTGCTCAGCAAGCAATATGGAATGACGCTGCTGATTTCCAGCCATATTCTGGGGGAGATCGAACAGATCGCCGATACGATTGGCGTCATTAGCGGCGGGAGGCTCATCGAGGAGTGTGCTATGAACGATCTTCGAGGCCGGCATACAGTCTATGTGGAGCTCGTAACTACGAATATCAAGAAGGCCGCTTATGTGCTGGAGCATATTCTGGAGCTGTCCAATTTCAGAATCATTAACGATTCGATGATCCGCATCTATGAGACGGACCTGTCGCAAGCAGAAGTGTCCAAAACACTCATTATGAACGATATCGAGATTGAATCTATCAATAAGCGGCATACCACATTAGAGGAATATTTCTTGCAATTGATTGAAGGAGGGCAAGCGCATGCTTAAATTAATTGGACTTGAGCTGAAAAAGGGTAATTTGGGCTGGTATTGGAAGGGCGCGTTAATTGCCACTCTGGTCATAATTGTCTCCGTAGGCTTGCTGCCCTATGTGGAGGAGACGGAGAGTCAAGTGTTTTCCGATATGGCTGGCGCGTTCATGGCCATCGGCACCTTCGTCAGAGCCACCTTTATCGTGTTCGCCGCCGTCCTCGTTGCCAAATTAATTATTGATGAATACAAAAGCAAGACCATCACCGTCCTGTTCACCTATCCTATTAACCGCACCCGATTAATGCTGTCCAAAATTCTCATCATCAGCGTGGTGACCTTCCTGAGCGTGGTTATCTCCAATATTATTGTCGTGTGCGGATTCTTGATCACGAATCATTACATGCACTACGTTAGCGATCCCTTGACCGCCGATTTCCTCATTGAAGAGACGGCTAGAATGCTGCTGTACGCCGTATCTGCCGCCGGAATGGGTCTTATTCCGATCTACTTCGGTATGCGTAAAAAGTCCGTTCCGGCAACGATCGTGTCCTCCATCCTCGTTGTGGCCATCTTCAACTCCAACAATCCGGGCTTCACGCTGAGCTCCTTCATCGCTATCCCGCTTGCCGTGGCTGCCATAGGCTTTCTGTTCGCCTTCTGGTCCATCCGCAATATCGAACACCGGGATATCGCATAAACGCTCCCCGCGGGAACCATTATCGCACTGGCGCCCCGCAATTAAAAAGAGCATCTCCAGCCTGCGCTTGAACGCCGTCATGCAATGCCGCCCGCACTTGAACCCCGCGCGGAGCGGCATCACTTGGCGACACGCTCAAGGAGGAACCGGTGATGCTTTTGTTTGCCTATACCAGCTTGTCCAGCTCGCTTCTTCCGTAATAGTTGCCATACTCCTGCATCGCAAAATGATCCATCATGCCTGAAATGAAATCTACGACATTGCGCCGGCGCTCCCCATCTGTGGCGTAGACGCGGTATTCCGGCGGCAGCAGCATCAATTGCGGATTCAACCGTTCATCCGTGTACACCTCGTACAGACCGCGCAGCACCTTCTCGCCCTTCCTCTCGTAGATCAGGACGGACGGCCTGCGGTTAATGAGCTGGAATACCAGTTTTTTGAGACCCTTGGACAGCAGGCCGTACTTCGTAAACCCGAGCCGGTCGTCTCCGGGCTGGTAGCCTATGTCCCGGATTAGCGTGTTCACAATAGTGGACGTCAATTCCTTGCGGAACAGGAACGAATATTCCTCGGAGGAGTGAAGGCGCTCGCCCTTTCGCGCGAAATCTCTGCATTTGTCCACCATTTTCTCGAAGGTCTTGTAGCTGTCGCCGTAATCTTCAGTCCTGCTGAATTCGAACAGCAGCTCATCGATGGTGAACAAGCTCTGGCTCAAGCAATCCTCCAGATCATGCGCCGCATAAGCGATCTCATCCGCCAGATCCATAATCTCCATCTCGATGCTTCGCGCATCCCGTTCCGTCAGTCCACTGCGCTCCAAATGCAGCAAAATATCGTCGTAGTCCTCATCATAGATAA
Organism: Paenibacillus oenotherae; assembly: GCF_019443105.1. GTDB lineage: Bacteria > Bacillota > Bacilli > Paenibacillales > Paenibacillaceae > Paenibacillus_Z > Paenibacillus_Z oenotherae. Next base: position 141,171 of record NZ_JAHZIJ010000012.1, on the reverse strand, counting down.
ACTTGCTGTTGACCCCCTGCCCGTATCGCCGAAAATATTTGACAACACCAAGCTGTGTGCGGAACAGCAGGTTCATTCCCCGGTAAGCATGATGCCGCTTCTCTAATTTGCGGATGATGCGAAGCGTCTGTGCATTGCCCTCGAACCCGCCGATATCCGCAACAAGCTCGCAGAGAACGCGTTCCCCGTAATGTCCAATAGGAGGATTGCCCAGATCATGCGCAAGCGAGCAGGCTTCTACAATAAACGTATTGCCGATCTGCAGATCGGTCGCGATGCCTCTGGCAATCTGCGCCACCTCCATGCTGTGCGTCAGCCGATTGCGGAAGAACAGATTGTGGTCGATGCCCAGCAGCTGCATCTTTCCCTGCAGCCGCCGGAACGAGGAGGAATACAATACACGGGCATAATCCCGCGAATATTCCTCTCTTACGCGGCCGTCGTCATCATCAGAATGAAGCCGGAAATCCAGCTTGTCCGACCGGGCTAACGATTCCTTCACATACTCCAATGTCCGTTCATCATAGTTCATCCGCTGTTCTCACCATTCCTTGTCCAATGAGCTTCATAATCGCCTCTGCCTTCAATCGGTTGTCATCCGTATTGTGAACCACGATATCGCAATGAGACAAGCCCGCTATCTCTTCTTCATAGGACCGCAATCTGCGCTCCAGCTCCGCCTCGGATGTATGTCTCAGAATGAGACGCTGCCGGCACTCCTCTTTGGCCGCAGAGATACCGATTATAAGCGCCTTGTCCTGCAGCAGTTCTTTGATCCGCCGGGCTCCGCGCGCTTCCATCACAATGGCGCTGGGCTCCGCTCTCTCAGCCGCGCTGTGAATGGCAGCAAGCGAGGTGCCGTAATAATTGCCCTGATACTCCGCCATCTCCAGCATTTTCTGCCCTTCATACATGAGCCCCATCTGCTCTTTGGTGGCAAAATGATAATCTTCCCCGTCTGTCTCGCCCGGCCTTGGCGCACGCGATGTCCAGGTGATGATCCGGGGCAAGCCCAGTATGGCTTGCAGCGTGCTTTTTCCCGATCCGCTGGGACCTTGAAAAACAACCAGTTTAAAGGACATTTCCAGACCCTCCGCATACCTCTAATGATCCTCTTTCTCACACACTATCATATCTGCTGACACGACCCGCTGTCACGCGGCGATTCCGTGATTCAGTGTACCGTCTGCCTGCTGCTGCTGCGGCGGAACGTACCTTGCTGTTCCCCTTCTCCCGATAGGGGACTGCGGACTATGCCGCGATGGCCGGTTGCCAGCGGGGAGCTGCGGATTTTGCGGATTACAGCGAATTCCTGCGTAACAACAGGCTTTATCTCATTTTGGCATGCTGAAGAACGAATGCCTGCTAAAGTGCAGGCTTTTCGCCTCATTTGCCCCTATCTGCTAATTACGCGTGACTATTCCTGCATCTTCGCAGGCTTTTTGCCTGATGGAGCTCCTTTTGGCCAAAATTCCTGCGCTTTCGCAGGCATTTTGCCTGATGAAGCTCCTGCGTTTTCGCAGGCATTTTGCCTGATGAAGCTCCTGCGCTTTCGCAGGCTCTCCACTCTAACCGCCGCCTTTCTAGCTGCAAGAGCGGATTCCATCCGCTAAACCGCCTCTCAGTGTCACATCTGCTCCTTCACAGCTTGTCCAATAATTCCAATGCCTTTAACAATATCCGCATCGGCAACGCGAGAGAAGCCAAGCCGCATCGTATTTCCCCCGCCGCCATCGGTATAGAAGATCGTTCCAGGGGTGAAGATAACCCCTCTCTCTCGGCAGATGTTCAACAACTGCCTCGTATCGAAGCCGTTTTCGAACGCGAGGAACAGATGCAGCCCGCCGTCCCCCGAGAGGTCGCGGAACGGTATGTCCGCTTGGCAGCACTGAACAGCTAGTTCGTATTTTCGCTTATATTCGGACTTTGCCCGTTTGAGATATTTCTCGAAATAGCCATTATGAAGATACTGATAGAGGACGGACTGATCCAGCGTAGACGTATGGATGCTTCGCGCCCGCTTGACGCTCACCAGATAATCAATCAACTCTTTGTCCGCCAATACCCAACCTACCCGCAGACCGGGGAACAGAATCTTGGAATAGCTGCCGACGTAGACAATACTGTTGCCGCCGCCGCTAGCAATTAACGGGGCCACATGTGCACCGGAATATCTTAATTCCTCGTTGAATCCGTCCTCCAGAATCGGAACCTGATGACGTGACATCAGCTCGATGACAGCCCTTCTTTTCTCGGGAGACATGACAATTCCTGTCGGGTTCTGATAGGAGGGCACTAGATAGGCCAAATCGTACCGCTCCCGGGACAATGCCTGCTCCAGCTTCTGCAAACTGATGCCGCCTGCCTCCATGTCTATGCCGGTAATGCTGAAGCCATGCAGCTTGAAATTTTTGATTGCTGTATGGTGAGTGGGATTCTCGCACAGAATGCGGCCGCTGTTCTTGGTTAATACCGATAACAGAATATCCAGCCCTTCTGTAAAGCCGTTCGTAATGAGAATGTCCTTGCCCGCCATATCGACACCCTTGTTCTCCATATCATGCATCAAATAATCGATGAGAGGCTTATAGCCTTTGGCATAACCATAATTCAAGAGGACCTCGCCCTCAAGCGACATCCGATCCAGAAATGCTCTGCGAAAATTATCTATATCAAACAGCTTCTCGTCCGGTGCGATGCTTGTGAACGAGATCATCCCCTGTGACGAGCGTATACCCCGCTTCATCAAATCCTGCTCCTCGGCTATACGCGCATGATCATTCATTTGCTGCTTCCAATCCACCTGCCACCGTTGCCCGGCATCCGCGACGCTGCCTGCCGCTTGAGCAACATAATTCCCTTTCCCCTTCAAGACATAGATAAGCCCTTCTTCCTCCAAATCAGAATAAGCCATTACCACCGTATTGCGGCTGACGTTCAATAAGGAGCTCAATTCGCGCGTGGACGGAAGCCGCTGGTTGCTCTGCAGACCGCCCTTGGTGATCAGCCGTTTCATATAGTCCTTCACCTGAATGGAGACCGGACGGTCATCCATAAGCTTGAAGTCAGTAAACATCCTGCATCCCCCCAGAGCTTATCATGTCATAAAATAAAGCTTATTAAAAGATCCACAGGACGCTCCCTTTGCTCCCGGCACGCGCTGGGGCGCTGCATGTAAGCCCGCCTTTGAGGTGCAATTACAGCAGAGTTGCATGGCTGCTGCCTGGCGTCCGCCATTCATGTCGCTTGCAGCCAGGCTTGCCGGCTACAGACTTCCATTCTAGCTCTAGTGGCTGCCCGGCACCCAACTGACTTATCACTGTAGGCCCTTTGGGATTGAAGGTGGTTGGCTAATGGAAGTAGAATTGTTATTTAGAAGGTAGCGGCCTTTAGGCATCACTCTTGTCAGGCTCGAAAAGCGTCAATATCCGACGCCCAGCAGAAACAGACGAAAGTATCCTTCCTGAAATTTATAATCAATTATTGACGAATCGAAAAAATAATAGTATAAAAGAGGTAGAATATGTTATCCATTGATAAACAAATGTTGTTTTTGCTTACTCGCGTACCAAGCATTACTGTCCAGCGGTTCATTGAGATCTACACGGCACGTGGCTATTCGCAGCAATCTGTTCGCAATGTGCTGTCACGGCTTAAAGGGCTTGGCTATATCGAAACAGTAGAACGCTCGAACTACGCCATTACCGACCATGGACGGCGCACATTATCCGCAATCGCGGGCAAAGGCTTCCTTTACGGGGCGGAATGGGATGGACAGTGGCAGCTCGTCACCTTTGAAATTCCCGATTCCGAACGATCCAAACGCTATCAGCTGCGCAACAGTCTGATCAATCTGGGTTTTGCCCCTTTGTACAAGAACACCTTCATTTCACCATGGAATTATGTCGATGAGGTGAATCGGCTGACAGTCAATCTGGAGCTTCAGTCCAATATCACGCAGATGAAGGGATCGTTCCAGCACTTTGCCATCACTCGCGAGCTTGCAGCCAAGATGTGGAATCTGGACAACATCCGCGCCATTCAAAAAGAGAAAATACTATGGTTCTACAATGAGTATATGCCTGCCGTAGAAAAGCTCAAGGAGGAAGGCAATGCCCTGCAGCTGTTCATCCGGTACTTGGAGCTGGGCGAATCCATGAGTGAATATATCATTCTGGACCCCATGCTTCCGGCCGAGCTGCTGCCCCCTGATTGGCAGGGCCAACAAGTTCTGGAACTGTTCTACCGCAACTTTTCCACCTTGTATCATTGCATTCCCGAAGACGCTTATTACTACGCTTTTATGAAGGACGAATAATGCTGTAAGGAGGTGATATTATGCAAATTGGAAAAGGCGTGCACCTAGCTCGGCATATGGCACTAATACTGCTCATAGCAGCGGTCGGATTTATACTTGCTGGCTGCTCTGGCAATTCATCAGAATCTGCCGGGACTATGACTAATGAGCCTTTCGCAATCACCTCAACCGCCTTCAAAGACAGCGGCCGGATCGATATTAAGCATACGAACGATAATGACAATATTAGCGTTCCTCTCGCTTGGTCGAACACGCCAGAGGGAACCAAATCCATAGCCCTAGTGATGGTGGATCTTCATCCGATCGCCGATGAATGGGTGCACTGGATTATAGTGGACATACCAGCTGACGCCAAGTCGCTGGCTGAAGGCTCATCCCGTACAGACGGGCTGCCCGGCGGGAGCAAGGAGCTCAAAAATTCATTCAACACGATTGGCTACGGCGGCCCTCAGCCACCAGCAGGCTCTGGCGACCACGAATATAAATTTATCGCCTATGCGCTGAATGTTGAGCAGTTGGATGTACCCGAGCAAATCAGCTATGACGATTTTCAAAAGCTGGCAGCAGAGCATGTCATTGATAAAGCCGAAATTAGCGGCTTCTATGAGAATAAATAAGCTGTACGCATGAGGCTGCCATAAGCAGCCTCCCAGCGTAGAGCAAGCCTTTTGTTTCGATATATGATGGATGAGATCCCTGCTACTGCTTAGCAAGGGTTGCTTCATGCTGCCCAAAAACCGAGGAGGATACCCCACAGATGCCCAAGCTTAGATTCCTATTCCTTGCAGTTGTTGTGCTTGCAATTACCGCTGGCTGTGCCAGCAAGGAAAATAAATCTGAAACGGCCCCGACAGCTAATGTACAAAATGAAACCCCTGCGGAGCCGAACAATGAGACAGCGGCAGAGGAGCCGCCAGTAGAGGACCCGATTCCGCCAGACACGACAACGTTAGCGAATACTTCCGGCAAAACATTATTTAGGAGCATCACGAGTAACAAGAACGGTGATGGACATGCCTCAATCGGCATCGTCTCCAAAGGCGGAACTGTCATCGCCGCCGACCCTAATACAATGGCTACCGATACGACAGGACTGATCAAGGCCGACATCATCACAGTTACTCATAATCATTCCGATCACACCGACGAAGCATATATTGAAGCGAACAAGCTGGCTGGGGAAGTCAAATATTCGGAGTACGCCTTGGAGACGTTCACAGTAAAAGATGTAACGGTAACAGGGATTTCATCCGGACATTCCGCTATCTTTTCCCCGGATGCCCCATCCAATGTAATCTATGTCTATGAGGTGGATGGCTTAAGAGTTGCGCATATGGGCGATGTAGCCCAAAACGAGCTGACGGAAGAACAGATCGGGCAGATCGGCAAGCTGGATATCGCCTTCCTGCCATTCTCGGATGTAACTGAAAATGGGTTCACCCCTGCGAAGACGGTCAAAATTTTGCAACAGCTGCAGCCGAAGATCGCGTCCCCTCTTCATTACACGCCGGAAGCTGCCGAGGTTATTCTGCAGGAGCTAGGCATTACAGAGCGCAGCGAGACAGATGTGCTCACAGTGGATAAAGCCGATCTGGACAAGATCAAAGGAACATCTTACGTTTTCTTGAAATAGTCGGTTTAAACGATGGCTGCGGGTGGATTGTACTACTCGGCAGGGTACATGCATCTCCTAGCACGAGGTGTGGAGATGCCCTTGCAGGGCCCGAGATCGGGCGTAGAAAAGCTGTGGTCGGGAACAGCGGCGCGAAGTGTCTTCGCAGCAGACACTAGGTCAGCCTGGAAGTCGGGAACAGCGGAGCCTAGATCGGCCCCTAGGTGTCAGGAACAGCGGAGCCTAGATCCGCTCCGAGGTTAGGCACAGCGGAGCAGAGTGTCGACCCGAGATCCGCCCTAGGTCGGCCTGGGCAGAGCAGAGAGCAGCAATCCTGCGAAAGTGCAGGAATTTCGTTGAAAAGGACCCGTAAGCGTCACAATGCCTGCTAGAATGCAGGCATTTGAGGCAGAATGGGCCGACTAGCGGCAAATAAGACGAAATGCCTGCACTTACGCAGGTATTTCGTCTTTAGTAGGCTGGAATGAGAAAAAGCATGCCTTAATGCAGGAATGTTGGCCAATTATGGAATTACACCCTCCCTGATTAAGCGGGAATTGCAGCCGCTCGAACAGAGTTGCCTCACGAACTGCCTGTTGCTTCTCGTGCCACCTGCTGCTTCTCGAGCCGCCTCTTGCCTCACGAGCCGCCTGCTGCTTCTCGAGCCACCTCTTGCCTCACGAACTGCCTGCTGCTTCACGAGCCACCTCTTGCCTCACGATCCGCCTGCTGCTTCACAAGCTGCCTCTTAAAGCTCAGCTTTCAATTCCACTTTGAGCGTGATGGCAGCCAAAATGAAGAAGCCCCCATGCCATGTGGTTTTGGAGGCTTCTTCACTCTGGCTGCTGTATCTGCTTATTGGATCTGGCTCTCGAACAATTGGTCACGTTGATTCATCTTCGCGATCCATGCGAGCAAGCCGAGATTCACTCCCATCAGAACTGCCCCGATAATCCCCATAATGGCCAGACTGATAAGCAGCACACCTGTTGCTTGTCCGATCAGCAGCCCGACAATCGGCAGCACAATAACACCGGCAACCTGCTGCGCTTCCTGAAAGCTCTTGGATCTGGCGGATACTAATACACTGAAGAGAATTGCCGTCAGCGTGAACGCAGGAATAACCCATAGCATAAGCACGATCCAATTCATACTTGGAAATACGAGATGCTGAAACAGAGGGTATGCCAGTAGATTCACCACTATTCCGCAGAGCAGGAAACTTCCGAGAGCAGCCGCATAAGAAGGGATAAACGAAGCGAGCAACTTGCCTGCGAAAAGGTCCCGAATCGACAGCGGGGCAAGCATCAGGCTCTCCAGCGTCCTGCTCTCCTTTTCACCAACGAAGCTGTTGACTGCGATCATCATCGCATTGGTCACGGGAATCAGCATAAACAACGGCGGGAGCATGAAGTTCACAATGAAAGATATAAGCTTCTGATGTATGGTCAGGGGCCCTCCCACTCCCTCGAATGGGATCTCATCAATCAGCTTCAGCAGTCCCATTCCTCCATTCATGTCCTCCATTGAGATGGAACGACCGACAAGAATCGCCGCAGCCGGAATGATAACCCCCATAATAAGAGGCAAAATGATCAGCCCGATCCACACTTTGCTCGATTTCCAGATCAGCTTCATATCCTTGGAGGCAATGGCCATAACATGCTTACGATTCATCGGAGCGCCTCCTCACTTCGAAATAGAGCGCCTCCAGATTATTATTCATAATCTGTGCCGAATGCACCCATGACTCGCTCAGTATGGAGCGGAGCAGCTCCGGTATATGCCCTTTGGACGGAAGTCTGAATTGCAGCTTGTTCTCGCCTACAACCGTATAGGAATATCCAGCCGCTTCATTGTCGGAAGTCCTAAGTCCTGTATCCACATGCAAAATAACTTCGTCCACATATCTGGCATCAAGCTCCGAAAGCGTGCCACGTTCGATAATCCGCCCCTTCTCCAGAAATACATAGGAGCTGCACACCTCCTCCAGTTGGTACAGGATATGCGAGCAGATTAGTATCGTCGTGCCCTGTTCCTTATTGAGTGTGCGCAAGTAACCAATGACATCCTGAATTCCATCGGGATCCAGACCATTGGTCGGCTCATCCAGGAATAGCAATGCGGGATCGTGCAGCACCGCTTTGGCAATCGCGAGCCGTTTCTTCATACCGGTACTGTAAACGCCAACCGGCTTATCGCTGTACTTATCCAGTCCAAGCAGTTCAAGCAGCCATTCGATACGGCTCCGATCCTCACAATTGTACAGCTTGGCGAAGAAAAGCAAATTTTCCCTTCCGCTCATCTCCGGATACAAGCCGGCACTCTCCGTTACTACGCCAACGATCTTGCGGATGTCGTTCCCGTTAGTATGCGGGTCAAGTCCATCTACCCGGATCGTCCCTGAATCCGCCGAAATGACACCGTTCAGCAGGCGGATTATGGTCGTCTTGCCCGCTCCGTTAGGACCGAGCAGGCCGACGACTTCCCCTCTGTCTGCGTTGAAGGATACGTTCCGAAGGATCTCCTTGCCTTGAAAGCTCTTCGCGACCTCTTCGACATGAATCATAGTCTGCCCCCCTTTTGATGGGAACTGTTCTCTATTTGGAACTGCTCTTCCCTATCCAGTCAGCTATATCCTTAATAATGGCAGCAGAAACGTTCGCCGGATTGTTATATTCCATACCAACCGACAGACCGTCATATTCCACAAGCAGATGATTCACCTTCGGGTAGGAAAGATACGATACATCGGTCCGGCTCTTCAATGCTTCCTTCCAGCCCTCATACTGCTTCATCGATACCTGCCAGTCATTCTCTCCCTGCAGCACCAGCATCGGCTTTGTTTGTCCCTGTGCAATTTCTGCCGGAATGTAATCCCGCTGCTCAAACCACCAATAAGCAGGCGGAACCGGGAAATTCTGCGGCAGGTTATCCTTCGAATAGCGGCTGTCCTGCACCAGCTCAGCGATGCCCTTCCACGTTGCCGCCGCCCCCTTCTGCGCCGCTATCGTCGCTTCCGGCGCTCCCAATTGCTGCAGCCGCTCCAGTGCATTGTTCTGCTGCTCAATCAATACATCCGTCATCTGCTCGCTGGGTGCAGACAACAGGATCGCTCCAGCAATATCCTTCGCGCTATCATCAGCCAGAATCATCGGCATCACATATCCGCCTTGGCTGTGGCCTGCGATATAGATACGGGAAGGATCAATCCCCGGTTTATTTTTCACTAATTGTATGGCTTGGATGACATCATCGACCGATTCATTCTTGATCGTGAACTTCGGCTGTGTGGATACTTTAAAAGGATGCTCCCTGGTTACTTTGTCATAACGCAATACCGCGATGTTATGCGAAGCCAGTCCTGCTGCAATATCCTTGAATACCTTCGTGCCTCCGATTGTCGAATCACGATCATTCGGGCCGGAGCCGTGGACAAGTATCACGACAGGATGCAGACCCTCCCCCTTAGGCATTGTTAATGTTCCCGGGAGAGCAAATATCCCTTCTCCTATGGCGACTTCTTGTTCCGTATAATTATTCAGGTCATAGGCCGGCTTGGAATAAGCTGCTGCTATACTTGCCGGCTTGATGGACAGATCGTCAATGCGGCCGTTGGCATCGAATCGAATCGTGAAATCAGCCGATGCACCTTTCGTTTCGTAAGTCATCTCCACATTCGTGTGTACGGCATTGACCTTAATTTTCGCAGACTTCTGCATGAGTGGCTGTCCGACAGCACTCTGTATTTGTTGAGCCAACAGTGTGAGGACGGATTCCGGCAGAGCTTTCTTCAGCTCGTCATTCATCAGCGCCGCGGCCTTGCCGTTCTGGCCATTGAATAGATGGTAAATATAAGCACCAGCCAAACCAATATAATCATCCTTCTCGAAGCTTGCTGCTCCGGCAGCAGCATTCCACTGGACATCCGTTCCAAATGCGGCGTTGATGAATGCCAGCGGCACCATCACTTTGCTGTCTTTGATCGCGACTGGCTGCCCTGCATTAGCCGGCTTCCCATTGATGACAGCCTGCGCCTTGCCAACTGTTACTACAACGATAACTTCACCACGTGCGATTGTTGCTGCCCGGCTTTTCGCATCCCATTTCACCTTGGCGCCTAGTGATTCCGCTACGGCTTTAGCGGGAACCATTACTTGCTTCGCCTGCACAGCAGGGGCGTTATAGCTGACAGACACAGAGCCTTGCGCCTCCGCACCGGGCACTGTATGCTGGACTGCGCCAGCAACTGTAGGCATCGACAAAAGCACGGCTAAGGAAGTTCCGACTACTGCTTTGCTAATCGTTTTAGATGGACGTTTCAACGGATGATCTCTCCTTCAATAATAGTCGTGTGATCAATCATTGTTTAATTGTTTGTTGTATGACGGCCAAGCCATGTAATATGTTCAATCATGCGAAAAATATTTTTGAACGATTGTTATGAAGCTATCTGTTCCAACATGCAAACCGAGCTCTATCGAAACTGATGATGAATAGGATGGCGCGGGGGATTCTTCTATACATGTTCGTATTGGCTTGCAACACAAAAAAGCAAACGGGCATCGATAAGAAACCGACACACGTTTGCTTGCTTCAAGCTAACTATAAAGCCGCATGGAGAGCTTCTGGCTTAAAACTCAAAGCAGCTATAGCTAAAGGTCCCATACTCATATCCTCTATACAGCACCTTGGGCTTCGAAGCCGCAGGATCCGAGCTCCCCATTGCATGGAACAATGGCACGAAATGCTCTGCTCTCGGCACAGCCCTTGATGCGTAAGGAGCGAGCCGGTCATATTGCACAAGCGAGTCCACGTCCCGCTGCTCCACCTTGTCAACGATCCAGTCGTCGAACTCGACCGCCCACTGCTCCGGATGCTGCTGGCCCATCTTTATATAATTAAAATTATGCACTGTCGTGCCACTGCCGATGACAAGAATGTTATCCGCCCCTAAACCGCGAATGGCTTCGCCGATTCGATACTGCTCTTCATTCGGCAAAAATGGATTCACCGACACACTCACTACGGGGATATTGGCATCAGGATACATATGCTTCAGAAATATCCATGAGCCATGGTCTAGCCCGCGCTTACTGTCTCTCTCCGTCGGGATGCCCGCCTTCTGGAACAGTCCCTCGATCCTTTCCGCCAGCTTCGGCGACCCAGGCGCCGGGTAAGTAATCTGATATAGCGCATCCGGGAATCCGTAGAAATCATATATCGTCTCTAGCGGCCCTTCAGCAAAGGAGATCGTTGTTACCCCCTCCTCCCAATGCGCGCTGAACATAACGATTGCCTGGGGAGTAAAACGCTGTCCCGTCTCCTTAAGAAATCGGGTGTAGTCTGTCTCCACTAGAGCTAAAGTCGGTGCTCCATGGTTAATAAATAATGATGGCAGCATGCGTGCTCCTCCTGTTCATAAGGACGGTATAATTTAGTTCATTTACTTTTTTTATAGTTAATTACTAGCGATGCAAATCTTTATCACTTACTTTATGTAACTAAGATTATATTATTCATTTGATTAAGTCAAGTTATTAAATTAAGTTTGGTTAGATTGTCTATTTGAGGGTAAAGGGCTATAATATGAACAGAAGAATGAGGTGATAACGATGGAACAGTCACAATTATGCCCTCGATTTGAGAAAGCGTTGGAAATTCTAAGCAAGCGATGGACAGCCAAGATTGTCTACCAGCTGCAATCCGGTCCTCAGCGCTTTGTCTGGATTGAGAACTCCCTGCCGAACTTGAGCGGTAAAGTGCTTTCCGAGCGGCTGAAGGAATTGGAAGCGGAGGGAATCATCCAACGAGATGTCTATCCCGAAACGCCAGTGCGGATTGAATATCAATTAACGGACAAAGGGAAAGCCTTTGCGCCTTTATTCAAAGAAATCAGCAGCTGGGCCGAGCAATGGGTCGAGCTTCCGCCAACCCCCGAAGAATAATAAAGAACGCCGCTTGGCGTTCTTCCAGAGTGCCTGGAAATCCGGTGATGGATTTTCAGGCACTATTTTAGTTTGAGCGCCGCATCCCTAATCCCGCCCGCCAAAGTCGGCCACACTGGCCTCAATCCCGCTCTGTAAGCGGGTTTTTCCCCGTTTCGGGCTATGTTCGCGGGGGCGGGGTCTGCTGTAAGCCGATTTTTCCCGCTCTCAGCCAGCTAACCCACTTGCTCTGGCCTCAATCCCACTCTGTAAGCGGGTTTTTCCCGTTTCAGGTCATGTTCGCGGGGGCAGGGATCTGCTTGTAAGCCGATTTTTCCCGCTCTCAGCTCGCTAACCCACTCGCTCTGGCCTCAATCTCGCTCTGTAAGCGGGTTTTTCCCCGTTTGGGGCCATGTTCGCGGGGGGGCGGGATCTGCTGTAAGCCGATTTTTCCCGCTCTCAGCCAGCTAACCCACTCGCTCTGGCCCCATTCCCGCTCTGTAAGTGGGTTTTCCCTCGTTTCGGGCCATGTTCGCGGGGCGGGGTCTGCTGTAAGCCGATTTTTCCCGCTCTCAGCTCGCTAGACCGCCCATGCCTGCCTATACCCGCCGCAATCCGCTGTAAGCGAGCTATTCCGCTATTCCGCTATTGCGCTATTGCGCTATTGCGCTTTTCCGCTTTTCCGCTTTCTGCGTTTCTGCGTTTCTGCGTTTCTGCGTTTCCGCGTTTCTGCTATTCCGCGTTTCCGCGCTCACAGAACAGCCGTCTCTAGCGGCTCCAATATGCCCTTTTCCAGGCATGTCTGCAGGGCCAATATTTTCACGCCGGATTCACAGCGAACATGAACTCGATCCCCGGTCAGCCCGACAATCTCGCCTTCGCCGAACACTCGGTGCATCACCAACCGGCCCACGACCAATCCATCCCGGCTTCTAATCGCATTGGGATTGTACGCAGCCGCTGCTGCCGGCTCATGTCCGGACACGCTGGCTGCCGCCTTGCCGATCCCTTCCGTCGTCGTCACTCCTGCAGGAGGATGGAGAATATGCCGGACAGCCCCTACGAAGGGCGACTCCTTCACCTTTTTGCCATCGCGCTCCTTGTAAGTGACCAGCTCCAGCTCCAGCTTCGCCCTCGTCATTCCGACATAGAACAAGCGGACGGCTTCCTCCATGAGTGTCTCGTTTCCTTTGTCACTATCGCTTGACGAAGGTATAACGCCATCAATCAAATCCACCATATAGACCTGCTCGAACTCCAGCCCCTTGGCGCTATGCAGCGTCGAGAACGTGACTGCATTCTGGTTCTTGTTCAGCTTGGATCGCCGCAACAGAGATTCCAGATACTTCAGACGCCCCGCGAATTCCTCCATCGTCTCCAGCGTTGCAGCAATTTCTCCCAGCGTGTTCAGAATGCCAATCAAATATTCCTTATTGAATCCCAGCCGCTCACTCATCTTGTCAATCGCCTTCTCGTAGCCAAGACGGCCCCGAATAACCCCGATCGCTTCATGGGGCGGCATGCCCTTCATCTGCTGGAACGTCTCCTTGCACTCCTGCAGCTGCTTGCCTTGGTAATCCTGCAATTGAACAAAATTCAACAGATTGTCAAAGACGGATTCATTATTGTTGATTTCCTTCAGCACCGCGATCTGATGCTTCGTTATATATCCGTGAAGCTTGGTATGGATCGCTTCCAAAATATCCACCCGCTTGTCCGTAAAGGACATCCGCATAAAGTTCAAAATATCCTCCACCACCCAGTGGGAGAAAAAGCGGTTGTCCACATCCTTCATATAGAAAGGAATGCCCGCACGGTCAAATTCGTTCATGAGCACGATGGAGGACGAATTGTTCCGGTACAGAATCGCCGCATCACGGAGGTTCTCAATCCCCCGGATCTGCTCTGCCAAATATTTGGCCTGTACCAGATTGTCCTCCAGCGTCACGAAACGAATCGGCCCATGAGACGGATTGGCGGTGAACATATTTTTATCATACCGGTTCTTGTTGCGTTTGATGAACTGGTTGGAAACCTCGACAATATCTTTGGAGGAACGGTAATTCTGCTCCATGAACAGAATGCTTGCAGCCGGGTATACCGCTTTGAAATCCAGCAAATACTGCGGCTCCGCAGCCCGCCATGTGTAGATGCTCTGATCATCATCAGCTACAACACAGAGATTGCCATGCACCTGAACCAGCTTCTCGATAATGGCATGCTGAACCATCGACGTATCCTGGCTCTCATCGGTCAGAACATAATCATACCTCTGCCGATACTTGTGAAGAAGCCTCTCATCCGCAGCCAATGCTTCATTCGCTATCGTCAGCATATCATCATAATCCACCAGCAGCTTTGCAGCGCCTGACCGTTTGAACAGCTCGTATTCACGCAAAATACGCTCCGCACGCGGCACCTCGCATTTGACCGACGCCCACTGCTCCTCGGGAATGAGCTTGTTCTTAATGTAGCTGATATACGTACAGAGCGACTCCATCCCCTCCTCCGTGGGATTGTCGCCATTGATCGTTGTGAATAATCTGCGCAAAATAAGCTTCTTATGCAGCGGCGGATGGTCGGAATCGAAGCCCACCTGGCCTTGCGCCAGCCCCTGCTCCTGCTCCTGTTCCTCAACATCAATAGCCCCCTCAATAATTTGAAAGGAGGTCCTCGTCTTATAGAAATGCTCCCGCATCATCTCGAAAGCCAGACTGTGAATGGTGGAGAAATCAACCGGAGCCAGCTCCGGGAAGAAACGCTTGAACCGCTCCCGCATATCCGTCGCCGATGCACGACTGAACGTTACCGCCTTAATACGGGCCGGATCTACCCCCTGCTCCTCGATCAAATAGCCGATTCTCATAATAATCGTGGTCGTTTTCCCCGATCCCGGTGACGCTAGCAGCAGCAGCGGCCCTTCCGTTTGGCTGACGGCCTGCTTCTGAACCTCATTCAACGCTACGCCGATCTCTTTATACTTCCGAAGAAAGAATTGCTCCAGGCTTTTCATGCTGATAATACCTCTCTTCATTCAACTGTCGCCCGCAATTGAAAATACGCTCGCTCCATGAGCTGGATACGAATTCACTCTGATCCGCGGACAGTATCCTTATTCCCCGCAAAGGATAAAATAACGATCGTGCTGACGATACACAATGTGCCTAACCACTCTTCTAATCCAAACGTTACATGCAGCCACAATACAGAGATAAACGCGGCTGTCAACGGCTCTATACTAGCCAGCAAGCTGGTCTCGGATGCACTAATATGCTTCAGGCTCTCCAGATAGGTGTAGAAAGCGATCAGCGTGCCGAATACAACGATAAACATAATGGCAAGCAACGCATTAAGCGACCATTGCCCTGCAAAATGCCACGGAGGGTGAACAAAGCTGAAGCTGACGCCCCCAATCAGCATCCCCCATCCCACAATAATAGTAGACCCCCATTTGGCCAGAAGCTTGAGGGGCTGCAGCGTGTAGAAGGCCAGCGTAACCGCGGAGCTAATGCCCCAGAATAGTGCCGCCCCCGAGATCGATAGATGCTGGAGGCTGCCATGTGTCACGAGCAGGATCGTACCTGCAAACGAAAGAACAACAGCGATGATTTCTCTGGGAGTCGGAATCCGCCGATTACGAATGGCAAAATAACAGCAAATCATAACCGGCGCCAAATATTGCAGGACTGTCGCCGTAGCAGCATTCGAATGCTGAATCGCGGCAAAATAAGTATATTGGACAGCCAGCATCCCCAGTATGCTAAACAAAAGAAGGCTTGCCACATCACGCTTGTCACGCCAGATTTGCCATGTCCGGCGCCGCTCCTTCACGAAGGCAAAACCTAACAGGATCGTTCCAGCCAGCAGCAGCCGGACAACGACCAGCCATTCCGGACTATAGCCTAGCCGCTGAAATAAATATTGAGCCACCGTTCCCGCTATCCCCCATAATGCGGCGCCAGTGAGAACGAGTATGATGCCTTTTACCCTTGATTGCGATTCAAAGCTGTTATTGGAGCCCATAATTTCTCTTACTCTCCTAATCTGCGATTCATTCAACAAAGGCTACTATCGCACAAATTCCCTCATTCAACAAGTCTATCAAAAAAATAGTCCGCCTCACGCAAACAGTGTCTTGCCTCTGCCATACAACAAAAAAATCACAGAGCAACAGCGGTTGATATACTCAACCACTGCTTCTCTATGATTTAAAAATCCAGCAGATAATAGCCGAATCCATTAATTATTCTCGTATTCTTGTATTGATGGATGCGCTGGCCCCGTCCATAATTCAAATGCTGATGTCCGTGGAGCAAATACTTAGGTGCATACTGTTCCATGAAATCGACAAAGCAGTTAAAACCCCGATGACAGAGATCCTCTCCATCTCCAAGCTGATAGGCTGGGGCATGGGTAACCAGAATATCGATTCCCTTATTTCTCCACAACTTGAATCTAAATTTGCGCAGCCTTCTTCTCATCTGGCTCTCTGTGTACTGGTAATCCCCTGAACTGTACTTGTTGCTCCCGCCCAATCCCATGATGCGTATGCCTTTATACTCAATCAGTTTGCCGTCAATGCTGACACAGCCCTCGGGCGGCTTTGACTTATATGTAGTATCATGATTGCCCGGTACGTAGAAGAGAGGAACAGGGAGCATCGTTACAAGAAAGGATAGATACTCCTGCTTCAGATCACCGCAAGAGATAATAAGCTCCACATCTTTAAACCGTTCAGGATCATAATGATCCCATATATACTTGGATTCCTCATCAGAAACAACCAATATTCTCATCATACTGCCCCTTCGCAAGCAACAAGAGTGTTAACCTGCTCAATTAATGGAATAGGATTAGTATACCAGAAATGATATACTTGGGGGGCTGTCATCCAGGCGGCGATCCATGCCACTACTTATAGCAATTCCTCAAACGAATGATAGTATACCGGATAATTGGCTCCCTGCTCGAACCCCAGCTTGTTCGCGATCGCGATAGAATCCTCCCGAAAGCTCTCTGTCGTCCAATGCGGCACGCCGCCTCTAGCAATACAGGCTTTAATGAATTGAACGGCCATCGCAGTTGCAAGGCCTTTGCCACGATATTCAGTACTGTAAGTATGAATGCCGATCTCATAATCATTACAGCTTGCAAACACGGAGATGCAAGTGCCGATCACCTCATGCCCCTTCATCACACAATATCCGATGCCCTTATCCATAAACTTCTCAATCGATTCCCAGAACTTCAGAATTTCTGTTGTTATTGTCTGCTCTGTATCCGCCTCAATAACCTTATCGTCGATTGCTCTAAGTTCGCAGCCGCTGACAGACACAACCCCCGAATCCTGGCTCCGCCTTGATTGGAACGTCTCCCTGCGAAAGGTAAAAGGAACCCGTTCTCCCCTGTTAAGCTTATTGTTGAAATAGCTCTCAATCGTCGATTGCCATTGATGATAGGCTGGAATTTCCAGATTCATTACATTTTCGCCAGCAGCGAGCGCTTCAGGCTTAATAACACGAACAATAAAACTCTCCAGCTGTTGATAAAATGCCTTGTTGCTATCATCCCCTACGAGATAGAACATCTCATTCTTCGCCCAGATGAGAGCAGCTGATGGCGATACGGCATCATCCGCATAGATTTTACCAAGGTTGGTGCCGTCAACAACGCCTTCTATAACCGGATTGATGCCTATTCCCTTTAGCAAGGGGCGGATTGCAGCATAATGCTGGATTTGCAGCTCGTTAATCATATTAAACTCCTCGCATTCTGTTCGTATATTTCCCCGCTCATTGAGGTGAGAAACATCCTAACAGAAGGCATCCAACGTACTCGTATCCGTCACCTCCTTTACCGCACACTTACTAGTGTCAGAAGAAAATAAAGTACTGCGAGAGCAAATGAAATAGGCTTATGTTCAAATTTACGAAAAATTATAACACAACTCATTAATCCAACGGGCAGCTGTGTTGAATACGTTGTTCATCAAACAACTTACTGGACAACCCATTCTCCAAGTTTTGAAGGCAGAGTGACGGAGTAAGAAGCCTGCGAATGTGCATGAATTTTGACTACAAGGCGCCATAATGGTTAAATTCCTGCGATCATGCATGAATTTTCGGAAAAATCGGCCGTTAAGGAGAAACGAAGGTGAAATACCTGCGGTCTGGCAGGCATTTCACCTTCACGGGGCCCGAATCTAGAAAATAGATGCCGTTTCGCATGTTTTGCCTGGCTCGCAGCTCGCAGCTCTTTTTTCCGTACCGAGCGTCTCCCGGCGCCTTTGAATGACGGATCGTCCTCTGGCGCGGAGTACGCCTATAATCTCCCTTCAAGCTTTCCTTCACTATATTCTCCCTGACGAAAAACGCACAGTACCAACCTTGCCTAGTACCCGTATTGTACAAAAGGTTGAAGCACCAATAGCGCCGCCTACTCCCGGTCTCACTGCAGCTCCATAACAAAAAACACCCTGTTGCTTCTCGTCAATTACGAGAAACAATCGGGTGCCGCGATAGAGCATTAATTCTGCGATCCAGCATGTACGGGCTTGTTCATAACCACCATCGACATGCATGCCTCGCTTAAATATCGAACTGCCCGTCCTCGAACAGCGTTACGAAGGAATCGACGATGTCCCAATCGAACTGCTTGCCCCGCTGCTCCACGAGATATTGGATAGAGCGCTCCACGCTCCATTTTTCCTTATAAGCTCTCTTGCTGGTCAGCGCATCGAATACATCGACGACGCTGACGATGCGTGCTTCCAGTGGAATGCCCTGCCCCTGGAGGCGGTGCGGGTATCCGGTTCCGTCCCATCTCTCATGATGATGGAGAATAATGTTTTTGGCCACGGACAGCTCGCTCTCGAACAATTCATCATCAAGCTCGGAGTAGATTTTGTCTACAATATCTACTCCGATCAGCGTATGCATTTCAATGATAGTCCGCTCATAATGGGCAAGCGGCCCAGGTTTGTAAAGGATGCCTTCCGGAATCGACGACTTCCCGATATCGTGAAGAATGCTGGAATAGGCAATACGGTTCATCTCTTCATCCGACATGCCAATGCCGAGCCTTGCATGATGCCTTGCAACAAGCTTCCCCGTCAGATCCTGCACCCGCAACAGATGCGATTCGATGCCCGGATCACGAATTTCACAGGAAATAGCCAGCACCTTCAGCAATGAACCTTGAATTTGCCTGACCCTGGCTTCATCCAGATAGTAGCCTCGGGCAAGCCGTTCCAGCTCCCGGAATACACCGACAAAGTAGACCCCCCTTCGATATTAAAGGGGGTGATCGTAATGGAGGAATGCCACAGCTCTTTATTTTGCTTGTGATTCGTGAATACACCCGACCAGGGTCGGCCGGAATGAATCGCTTTTTTCATGCTGACATAAGTTTCCGGCGGAGTAGCCGGGGTTCGCAGAACACCTGCCTTCTTGCCGACAATAATGCTTTCAGAGTACCCTGTAACCTTTTCATAGGCTTCATTGACTGCCAATATCGTATGTGTTTCATCGGTGATAATAACAGCATCAGCCAAAGACAGGAAGGTGTGCAGCTGTAAATTCATGATGTTTCCTTCTCCGATCATGTGACAGATTACGAGAATCGCTTATTCTGGATCTGGGAGTATACCTCCTCGATAATCTCAGTCTTCGTCGAGAGCATCGTTAGCTTGGTTGCGCTGATTCGACGATAAGTTGTTCTATTAATTTTACCCTCTATTAATAATTGATCAAGGCTCGGCATCCGGAATTGCTCTGTAGATACGTAGGCAATAAGCAGCTCTTCCCCTTGCTTGGGCGTTAACAGCACCCGAATGCCATTCAATTGCGGATAGATCCAGGAATCGAAATCTTCAACGATGCGGTAGCTTTCCATCTTGGCCTGTTTAATGGATGGTTGATTCGTTGGAAGCGGAATGGCATAGATCATTCGATCAAATGAAAATTTCAGATCCTTTAAGGACTTATAGCCAAAGCGCTTCATCTGCCTCTTGGCGAACATACGGAGATTCAATGAATATCCGTATCTGCTGCTTAATAGAGCAAACGCAGCAATCAGCAATAGAATTCCGGATTGCAATGCTGTTCCGATTGCACTCACGCTCCTTCCCGAAACACGACGACCTGATTCTTGCCGCTTCGCTTCGCTTCATAGAGTGCTGTATCCGCTCTGTCCTGCAGCTGCTGAATACTCATGCCATGGCGATAGGCGGCCAACCCGACACTGACCGTCACCCTCTCATCAGGCTGAGCCTTCGCATTATGAAAGGGATGCCGCTCCACCTTGGAACGAATCAGCTCGGCAACGCGCTGTGCCTCATCTCTCGATGTCTCCGGCAGCAGGACCACAAATTCTTCCCCGCCGAACCGGCATGGCACATGAAGCTTCCCAACTGAGCCCGTAATAATATCCGCAAGCTCAATCAATACCTTGTTGCCCTCCAGATGTCCATTCGTATCATTATAATGCTTGAAGAAATCAATATCCAGAATGATCAGGCTCAGCGGACTGCCCTTGCTGTCCGCCTGCACAGCAAGATTATGAAGCGTCTCCTGCATATAACGCTGATTGTACAAGCCTGTTAAACCATCTGTAATCGACATCTGCTGCGTTCGCTTGTATAACCGCGAGTTCTCAATTGCAATAGAGGCTTGAGCCGCCAGAGGAATGATGCTGTCCACTTCCTCAATATCAATCGGCTCATGGTTAATGTTGTTGTCCACGACAATGATGCCGACCGCTTTGCCCTGATTCAGCATAGGCACAACAGCGAATGAATTCATATGGAATATTTTGGACAACATGATCTGCACATAGTCTGTCGGATCGATACTGCGAACCAGATACGGCTTCTGCTCTGTAATCGCCCGTTGTATAAAATGATTGGAAGAAAGCGTAATAACGGTTGCCCTAAGCAAATCATTCAGCTCATAATCACGGACATGCGTATTATCCTTCATCGCAATGAAATCACCCAAATTCATCCGGTCGCTAACGACAGCATTCCAGATGCACATGCCTTCCTGCTCGTTCATGGAGCCGATTCCAAGCTCACCCTTCAAACGGGAATCGCTTTCATCCATCAGGAAGAGAAGCGCACGGTTAAAGCCCAAACCATATCCGGCCGTAATAGCGGTCAGAATAATATGGAGCAGCTTGCCCGGTTCCATCGTACTTTGAATGGCAATCCCAATCTCTTTGAGAATAGACAGATGTCGCGACTGCTTGTACATTTGCGTCTGCCATACTGTCTCTAAAGCCAGCTTCCTTCTCAGTTGGCGATGGAATATGGTACCTACAACACCAGTGAGCAGAAGCGTAATCAAAGGCATCGGATACCACTGGATGTCGGTTCCGCCGGAAGAGAATGCCGCAATCAGAATAACGGAGCCGCACACACCGTACCATGAGAAGCTGTAGGAGGCGAGCAGCACGAACGCTCCATATATAAATAATGAAAAATCGCCAAAATCGTTTTTCAGAATCACTTCCATAAGTGCAAACGAGCATACACAAAGCAGCAGCTTATTCCAAAATAGCGGCAAATAAAACCGTAAAAACGATCCGGCCAAAAAGAGAACAACAGCTGTAATCATTACAAGCGGGATCATTGCAGGCCTCCTAATGGGTCATTAAGAGCATATTCGACAAATTCCGAATCATTCCTTCATGATCTTGTTAAAGCTCCCATTAAAAATCATTAATACTCTAGTTCCACTGCAGTAGAAACGGCTGGCTTGACAGCGTATCGGCATATTGCATGCAGATGCGGGCTAGTTCATCCGGCTTACTCAGCATAGGCAGATGGCCCGAATCCATCACAGCGGCTTGCGCTGCTTGCAGATTCTCCATCATACGCTGCTGCATTCCGGCATTAAACTCGCGATCCTGCTTCAGCTGGACATACAGCGCATGGCGGGGAAGCTCTGAATGCCGCCGCTTATCCATGTACAGCCGTTTCGACTCCGGCACGAACGACTCTACGACTTTCGCTGCCAGCACTTCATCCAGTTCGCTGCATAATCCGCTGCGAATAGCAGCTGCAGGCGGCTTTGTGCCAGCAAGCGTGAGCATAAGTCTCAGGAACATGCCTTGGACACCGGGAAAACAGGACAGAAACGAGCCATTCGCAGCAGGAATGGCTGCGCCAAAACCGTATCCTGCCATATCCAGGCTCCCAGTCCGGCGCCATGCAGCAGTACAAAGCCAATATTTTGATTCATGATAGCACACTCCCTTATCGTCGTTGGTTATTCCAACTATACAAAAACGCCACTGACAACAGTGTGTCAGTAGCGTTTCAGCATGCTTTCAATTTCTTCACGGGCTCGTATGCGCAACGAATCGGGTGACAGAATTACGGCTCCCTCCCCCCAGCCAAGCACCCAATGGAGCACCTCCTCAGGCTTACGAACTCGGAGTGTAACGAGCAGCCCTTCCGCTGTATCCTCCATCATATCGGCATAGTAATAATTGTACTCCTTCACCTTCAGCGCCAGCTCTTGCCGGAACAGAACGCGTACGAGCGTATTGCGGTCATCAGGCGGGGCATAGGTCTGCAGGTTAAAATCCGATGGCCGGCTAAAGACTGCATCCAGCAGCTCGATATCTTTCATGCGGGTTAAGAGAAAGTGTCGGAGCTCCCGGCGCAAATGGCAGTACGCAATCAGCATCCATGCTCCCCTCACGAAAACCATTCCGTACGGATCCGCCTCCCGGCTCGTTATCCGTTCTCCATTGGCACCGGGCGCCCTTCCCTCGTAGCGAAAATAAATCGTTCGCTCCTCCACAATCGCCTGGCGCAGCAAAGCCAGTTCCTCCGCCCTCCGCCCGTTGCGCAGGGCCCCTCCTGTGATCAGCCGCATGCCAGCACGCACTTTGTCCGCTTCCTTGCGCACAGCTTCGGGCAGAATCACTTCCAGCTTGCCCCGGGAAGAGCTTGCCTTGGATCGATAAGCGGCATCGAATTGCTGCTCTATGAAATCCATGCCTAGCAGCAGAGTAACCGCTTCTTCCGCTGTGAAGCTGACAGGGGGCAGAAAGTAGCCCTCCACGAGGCAATAACCTTGACCAGGAGCGCCAATGATCGGCACTCCGGCTTCACAGAGAGCCCCAATATCGCGATAGATCGTCCGTACGCTGGTCTCGAACGTTGCAGCCAAATCCTCTGCCCGAAGCAGGGTCATACGCTGCAGTTCGAGGATAATGGCCAACTGACGATCTGTTTTGTTCATATTCGATAACAACCCCTAGACATAGATGGATTGAATAAACTGCGGAGTGCCCTCCGCCAGATTGGCCAGTAAGCGCACCTCTCGCTGCTGCCCTGCAGCATTATCTCCCATTATACAACGTTTACCCTCAGCTGCATCATCCCCTGTGCAGGTCCATCGCAAGTACTTCCTCAATAAGCGGGAACACAATTTGCTCCTCTATGCGAAGATGCTCTCGGAGCAGAATGCAGCCCTGCAGCAGGCACCGTACCGCCTCTGCCACCTTGTCGGCATCGGGCTGAGCATCCAGTTCAGTTTCTTTTTGGAGGAAGAGCCGCAAATACATGCATCCCATCTCATGATCCTTTTCCATTGTCCATATCGAGTCGTCGATCCTGTTGGAGTAGGAGCGCCGAAAGTACTCCTCTATCACCGGAATTAGACTCTCTTCCTCCCAAGCAGCATGCTGCTCCAAGGATTCCATGAAATGGCGCAGCAGCTCCTTGATGCCCTGTATTTCCTTCACAGCTGCTGCTGCATCGGCCATTCGTTCCACCTGATCAGCCGCCCACTCGATGCGCTCCATATGAAGCCGCAGTTCAACATGCTCCTTCCTGAGCTGTCCCAATATAGCTGCGAGCTGCGATGGCCCCAGCACTTCTCCCATTCGTCTATCGATTGCCTTGTGCATCAATCATCCAACCTCCTCTATACATACACTGAATATTGTCATCTCCAGCTGCCATTAACCATGACGCATAATGCTGCGGGATGCCGCCGCGCTTCCTGTACGATGGCGGAATGGAAGCGATACCACTTGCGCGGAGAGCATAACCGGACTGCCTCATACAGGAGAACAGTCCGGCCGTTATAAGTGAGGGCTGATTCGCTATCGATAACATCATCAGCTGCTATTGCTGGAGTTTCGCGCCTGCCGCAGGATGCTCAGCTTTTCGCTTGATCAAGCGGTCAAAGCCTTTGCGCAGCCACGGTAGAACATAGCGATCCAATCCGAAGCGTCCAGCGTTGGCTCCCCCGAGAACAACTACAATGCCCAGCAGCAGCAGCCAAGGATTCGTGCTTACCGTTCCGGCGAACATGAACATGAAGTTCATCAGCAAGCCGAAGAATGCGGCCGTCAATGTCAGTGCTCCGACGATAAGGCCAAGACCAACCAGGAATTCACCCCACGGTATCAAAATATTAATGATCTTCACATTCGGCAGTGCGAAATGTTCCAGGAAAGCGTTGAAGGTCGGATAGACCGCTTCGCCTGTCGCCTTGTCTATAACCGGTTTGGCCAGTGCGCCATTCAAGAAGCCCGTAGCGTCGAATGCCTTCTCGCCCGTTATCTTGTGCCATCCTGCGGTAAGCCATTGATAGCCTACCAAAAGCCTGATCAAGGTCACAACACCTGCTGCCCATACATTCTCTCTCCAAAATTTCATCATGACGGTTCACTCCTCAACGTTTAGTAATCGGGACGTCTGATTAAAGGAACGACACAGCCACCGATGCTGCGGATCGTATGTTTTCCATCGGAATCACCTTCTTCGTTTTCTATGACTCAAGTATACCTCCAGGTGGATCATTTGAATGTGAAATAAATCACATATAACAAACGAAATTTGTGATCCAGCCTTTGTTCGACAATAAAGGCCTTCCCTGAAAGCTGCAGCTTGACAGGAAAGGCCTCTATGATGATAGCTATTATTACTGAACCGAGAGCGACTGGATCAGATTCTTCAATTTATCAGCCGACCGATGGAGAAGCTCGCGCTCGGAATCGCTGATGTTCACCTTCATAATCTCGCGCACGCCAGTTCTGTCAACGATACAAGGCACACCCAGGTATACATCGCTGACCCCATGGTAATTATCCAGCATCGTTGATACATTCAGGACAGCGCCTTCGTTGCGCAGAATAGCCGTACATATCCGGTCGAGCGCCAGCGCAATTGCATAATAGGTCGCTCCCTTGGCTTCGATAATCTGGTAAGCGGCATCTCTAGTCCCGGTAAAAATCTCTTCCTTGTCCGCATCATCCAGCACCAGCTCCGTACCCGCCACATTCGCCAGACTCCACAGCGGAAGCTCGGAATCGCCATGTTCCCCGACAATATGAGCGTGTACGCTGCGCGGGTCCAGATTCAGCTTCTCCCCGATCAGGTAACGGAACCTCGCACTGTCAAGCAGCGTTCCCGAACCGATGACACGGTTGACGGGCCAGCCCGATTTCTTAAGCGAGAAGTAACTCATGATGTCTACCGGATTGGAGGCGATCAGCAGAATACCGTGATCATTCACTTTCAGCACTTCTGCAATAATACTTTCATATATAGCGACATTCCGCTTGAGCAGGTCGATGCGGGATTCACCCGGCTTCTGCGCGGCGCCTGCCGTAATGATAATGATATCCGCCTCCCGGCAATCTTCGTAGGTGCCGGCCCATACACGAACTCTGCCGAGAAAAGGCAGCCCGTGATTCATATCCAGCGCATCGCCGACAGCTTTGGCCTGATTGGCATCAATTAGTACAAGCTCATCCATTCGTTCTCTTAGCAGCAGCGTATACGCTGTTGTTGATCCGACTGCACCGATACCGATGACGACAACTCTTGTCTTTTTTGCTTTGTTTGTGTCCATTATGGGCACTCCTTTCCCCGTTTAACGGGCTACAAATTAGTATGTTCATCCAGAGGACGATTCAAATAGTAATATACCATGGCCATGAGAAGACTGCCTCCGATCAGATTGCCGAGCGTAACAGGAATCAGATTATGGAATACACCTCCCCACGAGATTGTTCCCGGATGATCCAGCACCAAGGCGATCGCAAAGGTACACATATTGGCTACACTGTGTTCATACCCGGAGATGAAGAAGCAGAAAACAAACAGCATCATCGCGAACATTTTGGCGCCGTCGCCTTTAAGCGTCATGGGAATGAAGAAAGCCAGACAGACGAGCCAGTTACACAGTATCCCACGGAAGAACAGCTCCAGCATCGGTGTGTTCATCTTCTTGTCCACCACACTGAGCAGAAACCCGTTCACCGTGCTGTCATCGAACAGCCCCGTTCCCAGTATGAGCATCGCGAACGCAGCAGCGCCGAGTATATTGCCTGAATAGCTGGTCATCCATATGCGCACGACCGCAGGCCAACTGATCTTTTTGACCATCGCCGCATAGGTGAAGTAGAATGTATTGCCCGTGAACAAATCCCCGCCGCCGAAAGCAATAAGTATAATTGCCGCACCGAAGGTCAGGGCAGCCATAGGATATGTCAGCGGCGAATGCTCCAGATAGAAGAAATTGCCTGTCTTGAATGCAACGATAACACCGAAGCCGATAAACATGCTGGCAAGCATCGAACGCAGCAGGAAGCGCGGCTTGCTCTTGCGGTAGATATTGTACTTCCTTGCAGCAAGCTCTTCGACATGCTCCAAATGATGGGCTTCCATAGCTCAGCTCACCTGCTTTGCTTGAATTTAGTGGTTACACTTTCTTGCGCAGAGGGGATATGATCCAATAGAACGTGCCTACGAACAGTGCACCGCCGACCATATTCCCCAGCGTCACCGGAATCATATTCTGGAACCATCCGGCTATCGTAATCGTATCGGGATGCGGCAGCAGCAGCGCAAGGCCGAGTACCGTCATATTCGCGATGCTGTGCTCATATCCGGAGGCAATGAAGGCGAACAGCATCCAGAAGATCAGAATGAGCTTCGCCGTATCCTCCTTCGCTCTCATCGATGTCCAGATCGCAAGACACACCAGCCAGTTGCACATTATACCGCGGAAGAATAGCTGTGTCACATCCAGATTCATCTTCTTCGCGGCGATCGTGAACAGCAGATGATCCGGCGGGATCTTCGCGAACAAGCCGGTGCCGACGATAATCAGGCAGAGCGCCATCGCGCCAAGCAGGTTGCCGCTGTAGCACCAGAGCCAATTCCGCCACGCATCTCCCCATGTCGTCGCTTTGGACAGACTGCTGACGGTGAAGATCATATTGTTGCCGGTGAATAATTCCGAGCCCGCGAAGATCACCAGGGTCAAGGCGATACCGAAGGACAGCCCCATAACGAGTGATGTTACAGGAGAATGTGCAGCAGCCAGTGCAGCCCCGACCGTGAAGATCAAAATAATTCCAATCCCTACGTAGGCGCCAGCCAAGCCGGAGGAGAGCAGATAACGCCCCTTGCTTTCATCGAACAAGGCCTTTCTGGCAAGCGCAGATTTAACAACCAGATCCAGCGTATCTTTATACATCCTTCACCACTCCCTTTGCCGTACTAAACCAGGCTGACCTATACCGGAAGACTTATCTCTACCTCTGCACCCTCTACAGTGACGGGATACGTCTGAATCTGCCCGCTGTCCGGTGCGTACACCTTGCCCGTCTCCAGATTGATCTTCCAATCATATAGCGGATCGTACAGATCATGCCCCGACACAATGCCTTCCGCCAATGGGCCGCCCTTCCGGTGCGCATTCTTGTTCTCCAGCGCGAATATCCGGTCATCGCTAGTACGGAAAACAGCCAGCTCCACGCCTTTAACGGTTATCGTACGGCCGATGCGAACGATAAAATCATCCAGCTGCCCAATTCTGTATTGACGCACCGGCTCGTTTGCCGATTCCTTTGCATTCTCCATCTCTCTCACTCCCTCTGCTCATTGCTGTTCCACAGCGGTTCCACGTTAACCTTGCCCGTTAGGTCAAATTGCCATATACGTGCTCGCGGATTTCCTTATCGGCGATAACCTCGCTCCAAGGCTCCTTCACCTGCGCAAGCGCAATGGTGATGCGTTCGTTCAGCTCCCTGCGGCTCTTCTCATCCTCTACCACAGCGGTAACAATTTGCTGCAGCCCTACCCGCTCCACCCAATCCGAGGTGCGCTCCAAATATTTGGCATTCTCCCGATAGTATTGGAGGAAAGCGCCTGTCACTTCCTTGAGTTCTTCATCCGTCTTCACCTTGCACAGCAGATCCGCAATTCGCGGCTTGATCCCGCCGTTGCCGCCTACATAAATCTCCCAGCCGCCGTCATTGCCGACAAAACCAATATCCTTCGTGCACGATTCGGCGCAGTTTCGCGGGCAGCCGTTAACTGCCATCTTCAATTTCGCCGGCATATCCAGCCGCTCGAACATCCGCTCAAGCTGGATGCCCATATTCACCGAATCCTGTGTGCCGAAGCGGCAGTACAACGAGCCGACACAGGTCTTTACCGTGCGAAGCGCCTTGGCGTAGCCGTATCCCGATGGCATATCCAGCGCCGACCATACATCCGGCAGATCCTCTTTCTTCACGCCTACAAGATCGAGCCGTTGGCCTCCGGTTACTTTGACCATTTTCACATCGAATTTAACGGCTACCTCGGCTATGCGGCGCAGCTCCTCAGGCGTTGTAACCCCGCCGTACATACGCGGGATGACCGTATATGTCCCATCCTTCTGAATGTTCGCGTTCAAGCGCTCATTCACGAAGCGTGAATCCTTCTCGTCCTCGTGCTCCTGCGGCCATGCCATCCCGAGATAGTAATTGATAGCAGGACGGCACTTGGAGCAGCCTTCCGTGTTCTTCCATTCCAGCACATGCATCACTTCGCGGATCGTAGTTAATCGTTTCTCGCGAATCGCCGCAACAATCTCATCCCTGCTCATTGTCGTGCAGCCGCATATTCCCGTTTTGACCGCTGTGTTCGCATATTTGTCACCCAGCACATACTCCAGAATGCCGCCAACAGTCGGTATGCAGCCGCCGCAGGAACGCCCGGCTCCAGTGCAAGCTTTAATCTCATCTATCGTCGTCAGTCCTTGATCTTGTATGGCACTTATAATCGCGCCCTTGGAGACACCGTTGCAGCCGCAGACAATTTCCTCATTCGGCATAGCGGCAATGCGCTCCGCAGGCGATTGGCTGCCGGCAGCGGCAGTACCCATAAATTCCGCGTACAGCTCCTCGGTCATCGTCGCTCCGGTACGTATCCACTGTTGAATCGCAGCGGAATCCATCACATCTCCGAACAGTACGCCACCGACGATCTTGCCATCCTGAAGCATCAGCTTCTTGTAAATGTTCTTCCATTCGTCCTGCTTGCGGATAACAGTGAGCTCGGGGGAATCCATGAATTTGCCTGCCGAGAAAACATCGACACCGGAAATTTTCAGCTTCGTGGACATGATCGAGCCCTCATACGGCAAAGTTGCCGTGCCGGTAATATGCTTGGCAAGAATCTGTCCTTGCTCGAACAATGGAGCCACCAGTCCGTAGCACACGCCGCGGTGCTCATTGCATTCGCCAACTGCATATACGCCAGGCGCCGATGTCCGCATGTAATCATCAACTACGATACCCCGGTTGACTTCAATGCCGCTGCCTTCAACTACGGCCGTATTGGGCCGAATGCCTACAGCCATAACAACCAGATCCGCTTCAAGCTCCGTTCCGTCCGTAAAGCGAAGCCCTTCAACCCGCTCTCCGCCGATTAACTCGCTCGTTCCCTTCTCCATGAGGAACTTCAAGCCCTGCCGCTCCAGCTCTGCCTTCAGCATGGCGGAGGCGACAGGATCGAGCTGGCGCTCCATCAATTCCGGCATCAGGTGAACGACGGTTGCTTCCATGCCGAGATTGACCAATCCTTTGGCGGCTTCAAGGCCGAGCAAGCCCCCGCCAATGACAGCGGCTTTCTTGTACTGCCTGGAGGCAGCCAGCATTATGCTGCAATCGGCGATGTCGCGGAATCCGATGACGCCTTCCTTGTCCTTGCCGGGAATCGGCAGCATGATCGGATTCGAGCCGGTCGCGATAATTAATACATCATAAGGAACCGTGCTGCCGGAATCCGTCATGACTACTTTTGCCGCCGTATCGATCCGGGTCACATTCGTTCCCGTATGCAGTGTGATGTTGTTTTCTTGATACCAGGACCAGCCGTTCAGGATAATATCGTCTAATGTTTTGCTGCCTTCCAGTACATAGGAGAGCATAATGCGGTTATAGTTAGGGTAGGGCTCTCCGCCGAATACCGTAATATCATAGCGGGAAGGGGCCAGCTTCAATATTTGTTCGATTGTATTAATACCCGCCATCCCGTTACCGACAAGCACCAGCTTTTCCTTTGTTGTCGTCATTGTTATTCCCTCCATCATCGTTCCTGTATTTCCGTACGGTAAGCATACTGTGCCGGCAAAGGAATTGGCGGTGACTTATATCACACACGCTTGAATATATCTCCTATACAGCTCACCCTTATCGGGTGACACTTGCAACCTCGATTGCTTACTTCCATCATACCTGCACAATGATTCCTTTGTTATCGGGGGATACACTGAATTTCCATATCCAACCTCCCTATTTTTCGAGTGAGAAAAATCACATTTTCCCTTCCCAACTCCCCTAATAGCGGTGAAAACATAGGAAAAATCGTTTTGCTCTAAGGGAATTCCCTGATCGCTTATCCGTTAGCTCATTGTGATAGCGGTTACATCTCCCATTCTAGCTGCCTTCCTCCGATAAGATGGTAATGCAGATGGTGAACCTCCTGTTGTCCGTGGACCCCTGTGTTCGTTATTACTCGAAAACCAGTATTCTCTACGCCCAATATGCGGGCTACTGTCTGAAAGGCAAGATGAAGCCGGAATACGATATGTCCATCTGCCTCACCTATATCCATTATGCTATCGATATGTTTCTTCGGAATGACTAGCGCATGAACCGGTGCGCTAAAATGCAATCCATAGAAAGAAATAACTTCCTCATCTTCATAAATGATTTCTGCAGACACTTCGCGGTTTATTATTCTGCAAAATATGCAATCCATAAATATAGCCCCCTACATGGATCTATCCATATGCGCACACAAAACTATACTGGTCTGCATTGCTATGACTTGTTTAACTTTTCCATATATACAAACGAGAGCTGATCATTAATCTGTTTAATAGAATAAGAGCGATAGCCCAGTTTATTATATAGATGGATCGTCTTCCCGCTGTCTGCGCCTGTAAATAATTCATACCGTTTCACATGGGAAAATGCTTGTTCAATTTGCTTCATCAGAGCCGCTCCGATTCCCTTGTTCTGCGATTCAGGATGAACAATGAGCTTGCCAATATAGCAATTTCCATCCGCCTCGTATGCTCGAACTGACCCGATAATTGCTCCATCCTCGACACTTTTTAAAAAGAAATGGCTGTTAAATTCTTCAATAATTTCGGGGAGGGTCTGCAGCATCGGGGGGATGTCGAAATTGTTTAACCGTTCCGCTTCATTGCGAAAGCACAGCTTTTGTAAAGCTAATAATTGCTCCGCATCTTCTCTGCTCGCTCTAATAATTTCCATAATTCACTCCTCCTGATGACGAATTGACAGTGTCGCTCTTCATTTTACAAGCTGTCAACATAAAATCGGCATAAACCTCTGCTATCGGTACAATAGCGGGTTTATGCCGTTTTATGAATCCCTTCGTTGTTCCATGCAGTAAACTGTACGGACTATACGCCGTCTGAAGCCCCGAAGAACAGGGCGATCTCCCGCTCCACGCTCTCTGCGGAGTCCGAGCCATGAATAATGTTATATTCCACGGAGGTGGCATAATCGCCGCGAATCGTCCCGGAAAGCGCTGCAGCCGGATTCGTTGCGCCAATCATGCTTCTGGCAATCGCAACCGCGTTAACCCCTTCCAGAATTACAGCAAATACCGAATCAGATGTAATATAATCAACAAGCTCCTCGAAGAATGGCTTGCCTTGATGCTGGGAGTAATGCCGCTCCGCCAATGCCCTGTCCACACGCATGATCTTGGCTTCCACCAGACGGAACCCTCTCTGCTCGAAACGTTTGACAATGTCTCCGACTAATCCGCGCTGTACGCCATCGGGCTTCACCATAACAAATGTTCGTGTCTTCTCCAACATAACCATCTCCTTCTCTCTGTCGAAGCTTACCTCTATTCTAGCTCAGCGAGCGGCAAAAGGGTATGCGATTTATCACATACGACGTTTGGCCTGCTGGTTCCGCTATTGCAAACCTTTCGTCATGCTTTCCACCCCGATTTATCCAGTACTCCATACCGCATAAACGATACAACTCTGCAAAATTTGGAAAAAACCTGTCTGCATATCTTCCTCTAAAATTAGCATTATGTTAAAATGATACCCATATCTTTTTAATTTTACATAAATTGGGGTGAATGTCGCTATGAATAAAAAGTCCTCCCTGCCCTCAGGCAACTGGACGACCTACCAATGGGTAATCGGACATCTTCGTCCCTATCGCGGAAGTATGGCTCTCATCATTATTTGCGGCCTGCTCGCTTCTGCCGGAGAGCTGCTTGCTCCTTACTTGATTCAACGGCTGATCGATCATGTCATTCCGGAGCAGGATAAGGTCGGTTTCTATCAAATTATTGGATTTCTTGGCGGGGTATTTCTCCTCATTCTTCTGTGCAGCTTAACGAGAAATATATTGCAAAGCCGGGTGAGCGCAAGCGCAGCACGCGATTTGCAGTATAATACGCTGCTGCATTTGCGCAAGCTTGGATTCGCTTATTACGAACAGCGGCCAGTAGGCGAGACTCTCTCTCTAATGAACCACAAGGTGCAGTCGGCCGAGCAGATCTTCAAGCGCTTCTTCCCCGACATTGTGCAGCTGACACTATTCCTGACCGCAGCAGCAGTATTGCTGCTCTATCAATCCGCCCTGCTGTCCTTGATTATTATTCCCTGCTTCGCGACCTACTATCTGTTCGGCCCGAAGCTCGACAGCAAGTTCTCCCGATTATCCCGTGCGATGGCTGAGAGCCGGACTACCTTTGACAAAAAAGTCTATGAAAGCGTATCCGGGGCACGTGAATTCCGGGCTTTCGGCGCTGAGGAATGGGATATAGACCGCAATCGCAGCCTGTTCAAGGATGTTACGCGAACGACGCTTAGCTGGGTGTTCATCGGGCATTTCCGCTGGAGTCTGCGCGGCTTTCTGTTTCAGATTGGAACGGTCTGCATTTTTGTGCTGGGCTATTACCTGATTCAGTGGAACTGGATGACGGTAGGCCAGTTCATCGCCTTCCTTCTTGTGTACGGCATCTTCATGTTCCGCCTGTCCTGGCTTATCTCGCAATTTATCGAGCAGAATATGATGCTTCAGGAAGTATCGCTTCTCTATGAGCTTGTCCACACCCTCCCGCTGCTGGAAGAGCCTGCGCTTCCCGAGAAGATCGGGCAAATTCAAGGCGCCCTGACCTTCGATAACGTGCAATTCGCTTACCCGGGCCGGCCTCCGGTATTGAACGGAATTTCTCTTGATATCCGTGCGGGAGAGCGTATCGCAATCGTCGGTACAAGCGGCAACGGCAAATCGACTCTGCTGAAGCTGGTTGATCGATTCTACGATCCTACCGGGGGCATGATCCGGCTCGACGGCATCCCGCTCCCCCATATTTCATTCGATGATCTGAGAGGATCGATCGGCTATGTGTTCCAGGACACCTACTTATTCGGCAACACGGTGCGTGAGAATATCCGCTTCGGAAATCCGGATGCCTCGGATGAAGAGGTTGTAGCAGCGGCCAAGGCCGCCTATGCCCATACCTTTATAACCGAGCTGTCGGATGGTTATGATACGGTAGTCGGCGAGCGGGGCATGAAGCTGTCCGGCGGACAGAAGCAGCGAATTGCTATCGCCCGCATGCTGATCAAGAACCCGAGAATATTGCTTCTGGATGAAGCAACGTCCGCACTGGACAATGTAAGCGAGAATGCGGTCCGCGATGCCTTGCAGCAGCTGCTGGCAGGGCGGACAACGATTGCTGTTGCGCACCGGCTCAGCACCGTGATGGACTATGACCGCATCGTTGTTCTCGATGGCGGTGTTATCGCTGAGCAGGGCTCCTACAACGAACTGATGGAGCGGCGCGGCCTCTTCTATCAATTGGCCGCAGGCGAGAAGCAGCAAGGCCACGGCCAGAGTCATGACATCCCGGGCGGAGGTGAAGCCGTTGTTCTATCTTAAATGGATCTGGTCCCATATTGCGACAATACGCGGAGGCTTCGCCATCGCCATTCTGTTCATGCTTATCGAGACAGGATCGAATATCGTAATGACCTATCTGCAGAAATACATTATCGACGATGTATTTATTCAGGGCGAGTATCATCTGCTTCCAGAGTACCTGATTTGGTTCGCGCTGTCCTTTCTGGGCGCCTCCGCATTCTACACCATCGCCGCCTACAGATATGTGTACAATGAGTACGTAATGGACGACATCCTGCTGCTCCGCATGCTGCGCCGTTTCTTCCGGATTCCGATGTCGCGCATCCAGAACGAACGCACGGCCCGCTATGTGCAGTACATCACGGGCGATCTGCACATGGGCGGCAGCATGATCGGCTATCATTCGCCCAATGGCGTGCAGCGGCTGCTGAATGTTGCGCTCTTGATGGGCATCGTCGGCTGGCATAGCCCCTTCCTGCTGCTGACTGTAACAATATCCAGCCTGGCCTATATTGCAGGCTCTCATTATTTTGCCAAGCGAATCAAGGATATCCATCGTGAGGTTGAAGACAACCGGACCAAATTGTCCGTTCATCTCGAAGAAAGCATCTCAGCTACAAGAGAGACTATTGCTTACCATCGCACTGCATGGGAAGCCAAAATCTATCAAATGCTGTACCAGAATTATTTTAACTCCGTTATGAAAGAGACCCGTGAGATCAATAGGCAGACCGTATTTATCGATCCCCTCAGATGGATCGTTACACTAGCGATTCTTGGATTCGGAGGTTACCAGCTGTTCACAGGAAGTCTTACGCTTGGAGCATTCGTTATCGTGTTTCAATTCACGAATCAATTGATGGAATCGTTCCAGCGGCTGTTCCGCTATATTATGGATTTATCCGGCATGCTGGCCAATATTGACCGTATGGAGCTGCTTATGACAGAGGAGCAGGTCGATCCTGGCACTTTGCCCTTGCATGAGCCTGTGCAGAGCATCCGGTTCGATGAGGTTGGATTCGCCTATGATACGAATGACCGGACCGTGCTGCAAAAGGTCAGCTTCGAGATCCCGTCAGGGTTGAAGGTGGCGTTTGTCGGTGCAAGCGGAGGGGGCAAATCAACGATAGCCCAGCTTCTCGTCCGATTCTACGATCCTACAGAAGGGCAGATTATTGTGAACGGCAAGCCGCTGCAGGATATCCGCCTGGAGGATTGGAACCGGCGAGTGCGCATCGTATTCCAGGATCCTTATATGATGGCAGATACACTGAATACGAATCTGGCCTTCGGAAGAGACGGCATGGGGGAAGCGGCTATAGAGGAAGCCTGCCGCTCTGCGCAGCTGTATGACGATATAGCCAGACTCCCCAAGCGATTCGAAGAAGAGATCGGGGAGCGCGGCGTCCAGCTGTCCGGCGGGCAGAAGCAGCGTCTTGCTCTCGCCCGCGCAATATTGGATGATCCTGAGATTCTTGTTCTGGACGAGGCTACCTCCTCGCTGGATCTGGAGACAGAGCGCCGCTTGCAGGAGCGCTTGGATCGGCTGCGCGCAGGCAAGACGACCATTATTATCGCCCATCGGCTATCCACAGTCCGCAATGCAGACCTCATCTTCGTCATGGACAAAGGACGCGTAGTGGAGCAGGGCACGCATGATGAGCTGATGGCTGACGGCCTCGTCT
Source organism: Paenibacillus oenotherae (assembly GCF_019443105.1). Taxonomy (GTDB): domain Bacteria; phylum Bacillota; class Bacilli; order Paenibacillales; family Paenibacillaceae; genus Paenibacillus_Z; species Paenibacillus_Z oenotherae. Next base: position 105,393 of record NZ_JAHZIJ010000012.1, on the reverse strand, counting down.
ATCCATCGCTGCTGATGGCGCAAAGCCAGGCAGCAGCAGGGTAAATTGCACACTTAGTGGCCCGGGGAGGCTTCGTTGTCATTGCTCAGCTTCGTTATTTCGAACAGCTTGAACAGCAGGCTGAATACGATAGCAACGACGGTCGCAAGCGCCATGCCTGACAAGGAGAAGCTTCCGGCCTTTATCGTTGCGCCGCTCAGACCGGTAATCAATACGATCAGTGTCAGGAACAGGTTCGTTGGCCGGCTGTAATCGACCTTCGACTCCACCAGCATCCGGAATCCGGAAGCGGCAATAACTCCGAACAGCATCAGAGAAACGCCGCCCATTACCGGCAGCGGTATGTTGGCGACAAGCGCCGAGAATTTGCCCAGGAACGAGAGCAGAATCGCAATGACGGCGGCGCCTCCGATGACGAAGGCAGAGTAGACCCGTGTAATCGCGAGCACGCCGATATTCTCCCCATAGGTTGTATTGGGAGTGGAGCCGATGAAGCCTGACAGCATGGTGGACAGTCCGTTGCCCAGCATGGAGCGGTGCAGCCCGGGGTCTTGGGACAAGTCCTTGTTGATAATATTCCCTGTAACGATCAGATGGCCGATATGTTCGGCAATGACGACCAGCGCAGCCGGAACAATCGTCAGAATCGCTGTCCAGTCAAATGCAGGCATTGTGAAGGTCGGCGCGTCGAACCACTCTTTGTCCGCGATAAGGTCAAAATTAACCAGGCCCATAAAGCAGGCGATAACATAACCGGCAACAATGCCGAACAGAATCGGAATAATCCGCATAAAGCCGCGGAACAGCACAGAACCGAGAATGGTCACGCCCAGCGTAATCGTGGAGAGCGCTATCGTTCCCGCATCAGGCGACCACTTCGTATTCGTCTTGGGTGCTATCCAGCCAGCCATCTCCGCAGCCACCGGAACCAGCTCCAATCCGATCACGGCAACGATGGCCCCCATAGCAGCGGGCGGGAATACGACATTGATCCAGCCGGTACCGGCGACCCCAATGACCCAGGCCAGAATAGTGAATACGAGGCCTGCCACAATAAATCCGCCAAGCGCCGCCGCATAACCGGCCTCATGAGAGGCATGGCTGCCGATCACCGCGCCTGCCGGAGCGATGAAGGCGAAGCTGGAACCGAGATAAGCAGGAATCTTCCCTTTGCAGATCCACAGATACAGCAGTGTGCCAATACCATTCATCAGCAGGCAGACCGCCGGGTCCACACCGAGCAGATTCGGAACGAGCACTGTTGAGCCGAACATTGCGAACAGATGCTGTATGCTCAGCATGAAGCTTTGCCCTATGGGCGGTCTTTCATGAACCCCTATTTCTTTTTTCATTCGACTGCCGTCCTCCATTATTGCCAGCATAGTTGTAATCACGAATATTCTTGTTGATTCTACCCACCCCCCTTGCTTTTGGCAAGGGGTTTCTGCTTAGCTGGCGTATTGGCTTAGTGTTCACCCCTTCCAGTAACTGCAAACGCGGAGATCGAAAAATACGCCTGTCTATAATAATAGCCGGGGAGAACAGGTCACCCTGCGTCTCGCCCGGCTTCTTATTGAAGCTTAAAGCTGCTGCTCCTGCTGGTACAGCACCGTTGACAGATACCGCTCCCCGTTGCTCGGAATAATGGCCACTACACGTTTGCCTGTTCCAAGACGCTGGGCCAGTTGAATGGCAGCATGGATGGCAGCTCCGGATGAGATGCCACCCAGAATTCCTTCCTCCTTCGCTGCCCGTCTTGCTGTCTCGAACGCTTGCTCGTTGGTAATCCCGATAACCTCGTCATAAATTTGTGTATCCAGAATAGACGGTATGAACCCAGCTCCGATCCCTTGAATCTTATGCAGGCCAGGCGCCCCGCCTGACAGAACGGGCGATAAGGTCGGCTCGACAGCCGCAATATGAATATGGGGGTACTGTTCGCGCAATACCTCGCCCACTCCGGTAATTGTCCCGCCCGTGCCCACTCCCGCTACAAAACCGTCCAGGCTGCCGCCCAAGGCTTGAATTGCTCTGACGATTTCCGGGCCTGTCGTTTCCCGATGAATATGCACATTAGCCGGATTATCGAACTGCTGGGCGGGAAAATAATTCGGATTGCTAGCCGACAGCTCCTCCGCGACCCGTATTGCCCCGTTCATTCCTTCAAAGCCAGGCGTCAGCACAAGCTCGGCTCCATATGCACGCAGCAGATTGCGGCGCTCAAGGCTCATCGTCTCCGGCATAACCAGAATAGCCTTATAGCCTCTGGCCGCTGCAACTAACGCTATCCCGATCCCTGTATTGCCGCTTGTCGCTTCAATGATCGTGTCCCCCGGCTTCAGCCGCCCGTCACGCTCGGCCGCTTCGATAATACGAATCGCAATCCGATCCTTGACACTGCTCCCCGGGTTAAAAAACTCCAGCTTCAACAATATCTCCGCACTGCCATCCGGCACTATTCTATTCAAGCGAACAAGCGGCGTCCTCCCGATTAATTCGGTAATGTTATTAACAACAAGCTCCATCCCGTCATCTCCTATCCCAATATTGTATCGCTTTCCGACATAGAAAACGGAGATGCACTTCAGCTGCTAGCGAAGCACATCTCCGTATATACGGTCGATCGTGTATGAAACTTCTTTATCACAATGTCATGGTTCGGCCCAGCTGCCCCTGGGAATGGCTGAACAATTCCTCATAATACCCCTGCAGAGCAATCAGCTCCTCATGCGTTCCTTCCTCCGCGATTTCACCATGCCGCATGACCAGAATGCGGTCAGCCTGCATAATCGTGGAGAGCCTGTGCGCGATGACAATCGTCGTCCTCCCCTCGGAGACGACCCCCAGCGCCTGCTGAATCAGCTGCTCCGTATGAGAATCCAGATTGGCGGTGGCCTCGTCCAATATCAGTATCCGGGGCTGGAATACGATGATTCGCGCAAAAGACAGCAGCTGTCTCTCACCAGCCGACAGGCCGCTTCCCCGCTCTGACAATCTCGTGTCATAGCCATCCTTCATTTGGCGGATCAGCATGTCGGCGCCGACGAATTGACAGGCCTCCACTACCTTTTCCCGCGAAATCGACAGATCGAACATCCGCACATTATCAATGATGCTGCCCGCGTACAGGTAGGGCTCCTGCTGGACCAGTCCGACGATCCGGTGCAGCTTCGCCTGCTGCAGGTCGCGGATATCGTGACCGTCGATCAGAATACTGCCTTCCTGGACATCATAGAACCGGCACAGCAGACTGATGAGCGAGCTTTTGCCTGCACCTGTCGTGCCAACAACCCCGATCAGCTCTCCCGGCCCGATATGCAGATCAAGCCCCTTGATAACAGGCGTTCCGCTCTCATAAGCAAATGTGATCCGGTTGAAGTCGATGCTCCCCTTCACAGCCTCCAGCGGCAGATCGCCGCCCCCCGCTTCCTTAGAGTCGGAAACCTCGGGACGAAGATCGAATATACCCCAAATCCGGTTAACAGCAACCGTTGCCGATTGAAGCATATTCCACTGCTGCGTGATCGTATTGATGGGCTGGAAAAATTGGCGGATATACGTAATGAAGGCGTAGAGCACGCCGAACTCCATTGTTTCTCCGATAACAGCTCTGCCGCCGATCCAGGTTACGAACGCTATCGACAGATTGCTCAGAATATCAAACGACCGGTTGAAGAGCACGTTCGTCCGAATCTCGCGAATATTTGCCTGAAAGTAAGATTGGTTGCGCTCCTTGAACTGCTTCCCCTGCTCCCGCTCCTGATGGAAGATCTGAATAAGATTCATCCCCGACAGGTTCTCCGCTACGAATGCGACGAGTCTGGACAGACGGGTTCTCGCCATCTGGTACGTATTGCGCATGAACGAGCGGAAGGCAGCCGCGATAATGGCGATAACCGGCAGCAGGATCAGGCAGTAAGCACCCAGCTCCGCATCCAGCTGAAACATCATAAACAGAATGAAGAGCAGCGTCATTCCATCCCGCAGTATGCTGAGCAGCACCTGATTGAAGAACTGGTTCAGCGCCTCCGTATCGCTGGAGACATAGGTAATGAGACTGCCGCTTGGCGTTTTGTCAAAATAGGACATGGACAGCCCCGTAATATGCTGGAACAGCTGCTTGCGGATACGGGCAACGATGCTCTGTCCGGCGTACTGCAGCAGATTGTTCTGCAAATAGGTAAAGAGCAGCGCCAGCAGTGACAGCCCCAGGTAGAGCGCGCTGACAGCCAGCAGGCCGCCATAGTCATTCTTGCCGGCCATCAGGTTGTCATCGATCACGATCTTGACCAGATAAGGCTGCAGCAGCTCGGCCGCAATCGCAATGAGTGTACAGATGAATACGAGCCCGAAGGTCCGGCGGTGCGGCTTCGCGTATGAGCCCAGAATACGGAACGCTGATCTGTACTGCGGCTTGGGCTGCTTGCTGAGATCGGCCTTCTGATCCAACTGCCAATTGTTAATGGCCTGCCGCATGCCCGCTCCCCTCCTCTTGAATCGCATAAAGCGTAGCATACAGTCCGTGCTGCTCCAGCAGCTCCTCATGTGTGCCGCGCTGAATAATCCGGCCGCCATCCAGCACGACAATAAGATCCGCATGCTTGATGGCGCTAATCCGGTGCGCGATAATGATCGTCGTCTTGCCTCTGCGTTCCTCCTGAATCGTATTCAGAATCTCCGTCTCCGTCACCGCATCTACAGCGCTGACGCTGTCGTCCAGAATCATGACCGGAGCATCCTTGATCAGCCCGCGCGCCAGACTCGTTCTTTGGCGCTGGCCGCCGGATAGCGTCACACCGCGTTCCCCAAGCTTGGTCTCGAACTGCTGGGGAAATGCGAGAATATTATTGTAGATCTGCGCCTGCCTGGCCGCGTTCTCCACTTCCCGCTCATTGGCATCACGGCGGCTAAAGGCGATATTTTCGCGAATGGTCGTACTGAACAGGAAGCCGTCCTGCGGCACGTAAGCAATGCCGCCGCGCAGGCTCTCCAGGCTCTGCTCATGAATGTCGGTATCGCCGACAAAGACCGTTCCCTCCGGCGGATTGTACGTTCGCAGCAGCAGCTTCATTAGTGTCGTCTTGCCGCTGCCGGTTCGCCCTACGATCCCCAGCGTCATGCCAGGCTCGATATCGATATTGATGTTGTGCAGGGATGGCGCGGAGGCCTCCGGATACGTAAAGGTCAGCTCCTTGAACCGTATCCCGGCTTCGTCCATCAGAATCTCTTTTGCCCCCTCGATTTCCCGGATATCGGGCTCCTTCTCCAGCAGCTCATTCAACCGCTGCAGCGATGCACGCGACCGCTGAATCGTATTGATCACATTGCCGATCTGCTGCAGCGGATTCATCAGCATCCGGATATATAACGTCAAGGCAACGAAATTGCCCAGCGTAATATGGCCCGTCACTGTCAAATACCCGCCAAAGGCCAGCGCAATGACAAGTGAAGCCGAGCCGAGGAACGGGATCAATGCCTGGAAGATGGATGACAACCGGACGAGCGACAGCTGATTGTCCCGGATAGCGTCAACTGTAGCGCCGAAACGTTCAATCATGACAGACTCGACTGCGAACTTCTTCGTCACGCGGATGCCGCCGAACTGCTCCTCCGCCGACTCCGTCATCGTCCCAAGCGAATCCTGCACCTGGAGCGAACGTCTGCGGATCGCAGGACCGAACTTTATGACGAGCCATGGAATGAGAAACAGCGGACCGACCGAGGCCGCAATGAGATAGAACGGTATTCCGCTCGTCACCATCGCTGCAAGACAGGACAGCAGCAGCATCGTCGCCATTGCCGTCTGATTCACGCCCATCGAGATCGATTCGCGCACACTTGTCACATCGTTCATGAAGTAACTGAGCAGCTTGCCTACACCGTTCTTGGAATAAAAATGCTCGCTAAGCCCTGTGAAATGGACGAACAGCTTGCGCCGCGTCCGAAATTCGAACAATCTGCCGACATACATGACAAGATACTGGCCGAAGCCGCCGATAGCCGCATGACCGACGCCAATGGCCAGCAGCAGCAGACTATAACGGACAATATCATTCCCGGTAAGCAGCCCCGCCTGCAGACGATCCGTGAAATCACCGAGCACCTTGGGGAAAAACACATACACAATACTTGCAACAGCATGAAGCGAGATGGAGGATAAATAAATATACCAGGTCGCTCTAAAGAAATCAGCTAATAACCGTGGCGGCTTCAAAGACCATCACTTCCTCTGCATGGCTTATTCAACGAGTCCTGTACACTCCTCTCCTATTTCTACGATAAAGTACCCCGCACCTATGACGATAAAGCGCTCCGCACCTATGGCGAGACCGCCTCCCCGATCGCGCTCGGGGATGTCATTCTCTAATGATCCTATAATACCACATCGACCCTTGAGACAGTCCGGCGCGTATTCGCATAAGCATAAATAGTCGATATCCTGCGTTTTCTGCCCTTGAACATAAAAAAGAGACGCACCCCGTATTGGAAGCGCATCTCCGGTATAAACGGGTCGATAGACGAAGCAGGTTCACTTCGATCGCAGCTGATGTCAATCCTTCCGTACAATAGGGATAATGCTGCCTTCCAGCGGCCGTCTGCTGTTGGGCTTCTCCTGCTCGTGAAACTCAGGGTCAAGCGCCTGCTTGTCTCCGCGGTAGCCAAGCGCCAGAACGGCATGGAGCTGGATCTCCTCCGGCACTCCAAGCTGTTCACGAGCAGCAGCTTGATCAAATCCGCCCACCGCTCTTGTAGACAGGCCAAGAAGATTGGCCTGGAATGCGATGGATGCCCAAGCCGCTCCCGTGTCGAAGGCATGTGTGTTAAGCGGCTCGCCGCTTTCTCTTACCGTAACCGATCCGATCAGAATAAGGACTGGCGCATTCACAGTCCATAACTGGTTGCGCGGTCGAATGAACCGCTGGAACAACTCGCGCTCCTCTGGCGACCGGGCAATATAGAAACGCCAAGGCTGCTGATTGCCCCCGGACGGCGCCCATCTTGCCGCTTCTAATACAGTGTATAGAACCTCGTCGCTTAGTATCTTATCCGGTGAATAAGAGCGAGGAGACCAGCGGTTCAAGAACAGCGGATGAACAGGATACTCAGGCTGTCTCTCCCTGCTTGCCTCGGCATCGTACTGCAGGCCTTCCGGACTGGTGCCGGGGTTGTGAACGGTTTGTGTCATAAGTTTGTACTCTCCTCTGCTGAAAAAATAAAGAGGCACTCTCCCGTGAAGAAGACTGCCTCCGTTGATACGGTAGCTCATTATTCGGTTTGCTGCTGCTGCGGCCAATTGGCAGCTGCTTACGTATAGGGTATATCGTTTACCCTAGTATGTCAATAAGAATTATATGTTTTCTTGTTTAGAGCGTCAGCGCGAAAGCCTTTTGGCGCTATAGCGTGTGGCGTGCAACTCCCTGATCGCGAATGTATGGATTCGCAATCAGGGCACAGTGGGGGCGGACGACAGCGGGAGCGAACGACAGCGGGAGCGAACGACAGACAAGCAGGTTGCCGAAATTGCTGCGTTCGCGCATCTTTTTTACCGTATTTTGGCCCGATGATTAACATGCCTGCGAATATGTATCCTTTTGGCCGGTACAAGTTCATTTCGGGATAAAATGGTCAAAAAGCCTGCTTCCTCGCAGGCTTTTCTTCAAAATTACCGAAATCCAGTGGAAAAGCATGCCTATTAGCAGGTTTGTGAGCCAGCCGCAGCCGCTCCCAATCCGTCTCCGCATCGAACATTGCGTATGAGCTAATGACCACCACGCCCAGCCGATCGATGCGGCGGCGGTACGCCCGCAATCCGCGGCGGCGATGCACCTGCAATCCGCGGCTACGGTGCACCTGCTATTCGCGGCTGCGGTGCGCCTGTTACCCGCGGCGGCGGTACGCCCGCAATCCGCGGCGGCGATGCGACTGCTATTCACGGCTGCGGTGCGCCTGCAATCCGCGGCGGCGATGCGACTGTTACCCGCGGCGGCGATGCGCCTGCTATTTACGGCTGCGGTGCGCCTGCAATCCGCGGCGGCGATGCGCCTGTTACCCGCGGCGGCGGTACGCCCGCAATCCGCGGCGGCGATGCGACTGCTATTCACGGCTGCGGTGCACCCGCAATCCGCGGCTGCGGTGCATCTGCTATTCGCGGCTGCGATGCGACTGCGGTGCGCGGCTGCGATGCGACTGCAGTCCGCGGCTGCGTTGCGCCTGCGATGCGCGGCGGCGATGCGCCCGCAATCCGTGGCGGCGGTGCGCCTGCGATGCGCGGAATTCCTGCGATTGTGCATCTTTTTCGCTTCATAGTTCGACTCATTGAGAACATTCCTGCGAAAATGCATCCTTTTTCTGAATATAGTCCCTATTGATGAAGGAATAGCTGAAATGCCTGCTTAATCGCATGCTTTTGCTCCAAATACCCGACTTCCGGCAAAAAAGCCTGCGCTTTCGCAGGAATTCAGACATGACATTCGCGTGAGCCGCGCAGCCCTCTGAGAAATGTACCACCGCTGCATTGCGGGCCTATTTTGAACGCGAGATTCCATCATTACGGAAAAAGAACCTCCCCTGCACGAAGAAGGCCCCGCGTTCCATACGCCGGGCCCCCTTGCAGATGCCGCTCCCCGTCACCGTACAGAGTAAGAAGCAAGCATCCCATATTCGAGATTTTTGTTGTGCACCATAGTTGCTCTGAGCAATGCTATTGTCGGAATCCGCAGGCAGTGTGATGCGCAATGTTCGCCATTCCATTCTCTATTTCAACTTCCATCCCGCTTCCACTTCAGCATCCACTTCCCCTGCTGAGCAGCCGCAACTAACAACTACGCGCGTTCCTGCGCAGCCCGGCAAAATCTCTCCAGCGCTTCCTGCACGATAGAGCGCGGGCAAGCGAGATTGATGCGCAGGTAGCCTTGTCCCTCTAGGCCGAATACAGAGCCTTCGCTGAATGCAACTTTGGCCCTCTGGAACATAAGCTCCTTGAGTCCGGCAATATCAAGCCCCAGGCCGCGGCAGTCTACCCACAGCAGATAAGTTCCGTCCGGGCGCATCGGCTTAACCTCGGGAAGATGCTCATTCAAGTAGCCGATCGCGTAATCAACATTGCCCTTGAGATAGACGAGCATCTCATCGAGCCATTCTCCCCCTTCATTATAGGCGGCGGATACGGCATCCACGTTGAAATAGTGCATCATATGCAAGCTCAGCGCCTTGAGACGGTAGTCGAATTTGCGCTTCAGCTCCGCATTGGAGATCGCCACAAAGGACGATTGCAGACCCGGCAGGTTGAAGGTTTTCGTCGGGGCAAGCGTCGTCAGCGTCAGATCGGCGATCTCGTCCGACAGCGAGGCGAACGGAATATGCTTATGTCCAGCCAGCACGACATCACAATGGATTTCATCCGATACGACGATAACGCCGTACTTCACGCACAGCTCGCCAAGCCGCTCCAGCTCCTCCCGCTCCCAGACGCGCCCGCCCGGGTTATGAGGACTGCAAAGCAGCATGAGCTTCGCTCCGCCCTGCATCAGCTGCTCCAAATGGGCATAGTCCATCTCGTAGCGTCCATTCTTGATGACAAGCGGGCTTATTGCCGTTTCACGGCCATTCATCCGGATAACGTCATAGAACGGGTAGTAGACCGGCGATTGAAGGATGACTCCTCCGCCCGGCTCGCTGAACAGCTCGACGGCAAGACTCAGCGCGGGCACGATGCCCGGCGTATCGGTCAGCCATTTGGGGTCGATGACCCAGCCATGTCTTCTGGCGAACCAGCCGGTAATCGCGTTCACATAGCCCTCCGTGCGAATCGTGTATCCGTAGCTGCCCTGCGAGGCCCGCTGAACCAGTGCTTCCCGGACGGCAGGCGGACTTTCAAAATCCATGTCGGCTACCCACAGCGGCAAAATATCCTCGCTGCCGAACAAACGCTCCGACTGGTCCCATTTGTATGAATGCGTGTTTCTCCGATCCAAAATGCGGTCAAAATCATAAGCCATCCCAATGTCACCTCAACAAAAGAATATGTACTTCCTGCGGCCGAATGCTTCGCCAGTTGCGTATGTAGACCCCGGCGCTGCACCTCGACTAATATCTCGGGTATTCCACCTTCATAATATCCATAAATGGAACCTTCGTCGTTACCCCGTCAAGCTCAATATGCACCTTGGAGGTTCGCGGATCCATTGCCGCAATCATTCCTCTAACCTGTTCTTCCAAGCCCCAGACGGTCAATACAATTTCCGAGTTCTCCATCTTCGCTTCGGACAGTTGATTGCCGATCTCCTCCAGAACGAATTCATCTCTTGTAGGTCTCTTTGGTACTTTGCCTTTTGCCACTTTATATCCTCCACAAACTATTCTTCAAGCTATCTACCAGATTCCAAATCTGCGATGCTCTCTTATTGTAGCACAAATAAAGCCTCATTGAGGCTGTACAGCCATGCAGCGTTCTCCCTGAACCTATGAGTCTGTACTGATGACAAAGAAAAGCAGCCAAAACCCGCACTAAAGACGGGGCTGAATGCTTCTGTTCATTCAGCACGGCGCCACAGCGCATGTCGATGCGAGGCTTCTGACAGCTCTGTCCTCTCTTCCAGCTGAGAGCTAAACAATATGGCATGTGTACAATGAATGGCGTTAACCATTCGCCGCAATAAAGAAAACCAGCCATGACACGGAAGCAGCGTGTCGGGCTGGTTTTGGCACATCTCTCGCTATTATCGGGTAAAGGCCGCCGGAAACTGCTGGACGATTCCATTCGTCATCACGTCGGCCATCATGAGCGCCTGTGGCTCGATTTGGTCATTTATCGCGATATTTTCCTTATAGTTGCCAGCAATACGGGAGGTGACTTCAATGCTGAGAAGCCTTAGATGGTCATAGAGCATGTTCTTCCATTCCGTTTGAGACCAATAAGGATTAATTCGGCTCAGAAATTCGGCGATCGCATCAGCATTGGCAAACCAACGCTTCTGGGCATCCTCGGCAGCAGCAGTATTGCCGGCAAGCAGCGCCTTGACAAGCTCGGCTGCTATCGTAAGATGCTCCCGGAGCAATTCACCGAACCTGGCGGCAATAGCCGGGCCGTAGAAAGGTGTCAGCGCCTCCGCGAAATCAGTTGCATTCCGCAGCAGCCTTTCCGTCGTCTCCTTTTCATCCGGTTGACCGCCAACGATAGCATTCACTGTCAGCCTGGTCCAGTAGATATGCTGCTCCCACAAGGCCCGCAGCTTCTGATTCAACATCACTTTGGACAGAGGCCATGCCATCGATGGGATATTTCTGTGAACGCAATAGTAGTAAGTCGGGGAATAACCATACATTTCGTTTCGATTTCTCCTTTGTCATGTTCTCGTACACTATATAGGAGAAACGTCTATTCCGTGCATGGCTATGAAGTTTTCATGTGCTGCCATCAGATTGACCGCTGTTCACGAGCAGCGCAGCGACCTCTGCCTTGCTCGGCATGGCGGGTATGCCTCCGCGTTTGGTTGTGGCGAGTGAGCCTGAAGCTGTACCGTGGCGGATAATGTCTTGAAGCTCCTGATCACTCAGCCCAGACGGCCGCGCTCCGTAATCCAGCAGCCTGCTCAGCAGACCACCCATGAATGCATCTCCGGCTCCCGTTGTATCGATGGCTTGGACAGAAAATGCCGGGACGTGTCCGGTATATGCGCCCGCCTGGTAATAGCAGCCCTTCTCGCCTAACGTTACACACAAGAGAGACAAGCCGAACCGCTCCTTCAATTGCTTCGCACCGGTTGCCAGATCCTGTGAGCCGGTCAGGAAGAGAAGCTCCTCTTCCGATACCTTCACTACATCTGCATATGGCATCGCTGCGAGAATTTGCGTGCAGGCCGTCGCTTCGTCCGGCCAAAGCGGCAGACGCAGATTGGGATCGTAGGAAATCAGCTTGCCCTGCTCCTTGGCATGCGCCAGTGCGGCAAAGGTTGCCGAACGAGCCGGTTCATGCGTCATGGAGAGCGAGCCAAAGTGGAAGATCGCCGCATTCGCAATGATGTCCAGGTTGACTTCGCTTTGTTCCAGCATCATATCGGCGCCCGGCTTCCGATAGAACGTGAAGCTGCGATCACCGTCGCTGTTCAATTCAACAAACGCCAGCGTTGTGCTTGCAGTATCGGAATATACAAGGCCAGATGTGGACACACCGCTGTCTTCCAATACAGACGCCAGGAAGGAGCCGAAGGAATCCGCTCCCACCTTGCCGATAAAGGCGGTCCTTTTCCCTTGTCTCGCCAGAGCTGCCAGAACATTGGCCGGAGCGCCGCCAGCATTTTTCTGGAAATAGGTCTCATCCTCGCCCGGCACAGTCTTTGGAGTAAAATCAATTAACAATTCACCAAGAGCTACAATGTCAAATTTCATATTTCTTGTAACACCCCAAGCTTATTATAGTGGTTACTGGTATAGCTAATATTACATGGACTGTGCATCCCAATTCAAATCGAATCAGAAGCAAGACTCATCGCGCTTTATCCCCACACCGATTGCAGGCGAAACACGCGGAGCGTGCGAATCCTCACATTTGCTCCCGCCGCGAACAGCTCTATTCCGCTGCTCCCGGGCTCAGGAAATAGGAGATCTGTCATGACAACCGAGCCGTCCCCGGCAAAGACCTCCACCGATGAATGGTCGATGAACAAATGCATTCGCACACAGCCTTGCTTAGGGATAAGTCGGGCATCGTGGCGGCAGGCGAACGTCTCATGGAAATCCGTTATACCGGATAAGGAACGATCGATATACAGTGTCTCTGTTCCTGAATGATAGGCAACTACTGTCCGCTTCTCCCCTCCGCTCTTCAAGGAAAATCCGCATTCTGTCGCAGCTAGAAGCTCGAATTCCACCTCAATCTCCAGGCAACCTTCATGTATATGTGCGAGCGGATTATGCCCAGGGGACAGAAGAAGGTCGGACATCTCAACCAGCGGCTCGCGAAGCGTACGGATCTCCTGAATCGGCGCTTGAATCAGGCGTATCCCTTCAGCTTCACTCCTGAGCGTAAGCACTCGCGGAATCGTCATCGCGCCTCTCCAGGCATCGGTCGGCGTCTGGTTCGCGTACTTCCAATTGCTCATCCAGCCGATCAGAAGCCGCCGTCCATCCATGGCCGGAATATCCGACCAGCTGACACCGGCATAGTTGTCTCTCCCATGATCCAGCCATAGTATCGTCTCCGCCGGATTATCGCTCACAAATACGGTTCCATCATAGGAGCCTATAAAATACTGTGTGCGTGAGCCCTCTGGAAAGTCAGGATCGGCACCGATGCTTACAACCAGCACCCACTTGCGGATGCCCCCGCCCTCGCCACCTTCAACCGGCAGTTCGAACAGATCCGGGCATTCCCAGACGCCCATATGCGCCCCTTCATTCAGCCCGAATTCACTGCAATATGACCAGTCCTTTAAATCCGGCGAGCTGTAAAAGAGGATACGGTCGCCAGCGGCCAGCACCATGGCCCAGCGGCTTCTCTCCTTATCCCAGAACACTTTCGGATCGCGGAAATCCGCGAAGCGCTCGTCCGTTATAACGGGATTGCCCGCGAACATGGTCCACGTTCGCCCCTTGTCCGAGCTGTACGCCAGACTTTGGCTCTGCAAGGACTCTTCGCTGCCGGGCTGCGGCTTCGCATGTGTGAAGACCGCCACCAAGCCCGGGGAACCGCCAAAGAACCCGCTCGTATCATTCCAGTCCACGACCGCACTGCCGGAGAAAATATAGCCGTTATGATCAGGCTTGAGCGCGACCGGCAGCTGCTCCCAGTGCACAAGGTCGGTGCTGACCGCATGTCCCCAATGCATGGGCCCCCATATGGTGCTCTCTGGATGGTATTGATAGAACAGATGATATTCCCCCTCAAAATAGACCATGCCATTGGGGTCGTTCATCCACTGAGCTGGCGGCGAGTAATGAAATTGCGGCCGATAGGCTTCCTTATAAGATGTCGTTGTCAACACCAGATCAACTCCTTAACACTGTCTCTCTGCATCAAATGCAGCTGTCATTTCCCATATCTCAATCGACACGTCCTCAACCGGGCCATCCGCCCATAGCTGAATCCCCAGAGCATCGGTTCGGGACGGGTATGTCCGTGTCGTCAAGCTCTTCCGCTCATTGGCATAGCCCTCAATCAAGGACCGATCGACAAACACGCGCAATTCCAATGCCTCATCGCCCGGGAGCACAAGCGTCCCGCCTTGTATGCCTCCGGTGCGCTCCCTTGCATCCAGAGTCGACTTTTCCCGGTTAACCATCAGCATCCCGTCCGCACGGTTGTAGTACAGAATCGTCTCTTCCTCACCGTCCGGGGATCGGCGCAGGGAGAGCCCATAGCGCTCAGCCATGACCGTGTTGAAGGTAATCCTGATTTCCATCGCATCGCTCCTGATCCCCGACAGACCCGCATTGACTTCCTTCATGCTCAGACCGGAAGCTTCATAGAGCTTATTCCCGCGCAGCAAAGCGATCTCCTCAACAGGCTCAATCCCGAGTCCGCCATCCTCACGCAGGAACAGCGATAGCGGCATGCCAGCGCTATGGGACCAGCCGCAATCATAGTCGATCTCCGGCGTCCGTTCGCCCTGGGCGATGGTAAAGAGGAGCGTACGTCCGGATTCGGGATCCACCATGCCGCTTGGCCCGGTGAAATGGAAGTCGCCGACATCGATCAGCCCCGGCTCCTCATGATCCGGAACGAACCGGCAGGTCAGGCGATCCCAGGTTCCAATCCAATAATTCACTTCTACCTTTGCCCCTTGGCCCCATGGACAGATAATAAAGATATGCTTCTCGGCCTGCTGTCCCCTCCTGGCAATCGGCAGCAGTACAGGCAGCTCCCATGCCGTGCCGAGATAAGGGTAAGCGGCATAATCGCTCGTATACAGCGGCCCCCGGAAGGTCCAGTCAATCAGGTTGCCGGACGTATACACCATGGCGGTTCCGCCGCCTCCCTCATCGCCGGTTCCCGTTCCGACGAGCGCATACCATACCTCTTCCTCCCTCCACACGAACGGGTCCCGGAACTCGCCGAACAAGCCGACACCCGGCTCCTGAGCAATGACCGGCACCGGATGCTTGACCCACCGGGCCAAATCCCGGTCTCCATCCTCAAGGTACGTGCTTCTCGCCAATCCGACCGATTGGCTCGGCTTCTGCTGCAGATCTCCTGCCGTATAGAACAGGACGGGAATGCCCTCCGCATCCAGGCAGGCGCTTCCCGACCAGATGCCATCGGGATCCAGTCCCGGCTCCGGGCGGAGCGCAATAGAGACATCACGCCAATGCGCCAAATCCTCACTGACCCAGTGTCCCCAGTGGATATAATGCCAGAATGGGCCGCTCGGATTGTACTGGTAGAACAAATGATAGCGGCCATCGAAAAAAATCGGCGCATGCGGTTCGTTCATCCAATGACCGGGAGGAGACAGATGATATTGCGGGCGGTGACGGTCATTCGAGAACTGTCTGCGCGGAATTTCCATGTCCTGCGGCGCTATGCGCGGCATTCCCCCTCCCGCGTCCCTAATATGCTGCTCCTTCAATGCCACTAACTCTTCACGGGTCAAGGCACGGTCATAGACAATCAATTCATCCATGAGTCCGTCAAAATGATTCATAATGAAGGATTCGGCGAGTACAACACCTTGATTGTTGCGCCCGACAAGCAGATCCTCGGTGCTCGGCCGAATAGCGGAAGGCCTCTCGACCGCTGCTGCCGACACTTCTTCTCCATTCAAATAGAGCTTCATGCTTGCGGACTGGCAATCGTACACGCCAGCTATGAAGGACCATTCGTGAAGAGGAAGCGGGTCAAGACACCATACCTGGGCCCATTCATCGTCCAGGCCAACTTGAAGCGACCAGGCTCCGTGCCGGAACAAACCGAATACATATCCTTGGCCAAGCTCCCGATGATGTTGATTGACAACGGCGGACAAGCGGTTGTCCATTCCGAAGTCAAATGTTCTCGGCGCAATCCAGGCTGCAATGGTAAGCTGTCCTTCCGGCTGGCGGACTTGATCGGCCGGCTTGCGGATAAAGGTGGAATAACCGTCGAAGGACAACGCGCTCCCTGCTGCTCCCTTCTTCCAATCCGGATCTTGAGGGGACTGGAACCTTCCTTTGCGAAGCGCAAATTGTATGCTATCCTTCCCTCCCGTGACCAAATCCGCTGTCTCATGTCCTGTACCCTCATTGAAACGCCAATGTGCAATCCGCTGATCCATTGCCATACTCCTTATCGTGTTCGTTGTATAAGGACAAGCCAGAGCGAAGGAGCGTTCTGGCTTGTCTGTCAGCATGAGCTGGATGGAGCGTTCAAGTCTGCTATTTCTTTGCCGCCATGTAGCGGTCATAGCCGCTCTGATGTGCCGCAAGAAGCTCGTCAATGCCCATTTTCTTCAGCGTATTCTGGAACTCGTCCCATTCTTGTTCCACACCGCCGCTCATCAGCCATTTGGCGCGCATTTTGTTGACATAGGCCGAAATATCCGGTTTCAGCCGGTCGATTACAGCCAGCTCCTCTTCATTGAAGAAGACATTCGGGAATCGTTCCTTCTCCATCTGCGGCACGAAGTATTGGATGCTGTCATTCACCCGCTCCTGGGCGCGCGGCTCGATGTACGCGACTTTATCCAGATGCCCGTCGAGCAGCAAGCCGATGCCGCCCGATACAGCCGTCTTCTGGCGCAGCTCCCCAGGGTTGGCCAAATCTGTTTTGCCAACCAGCTTGCCGCTCGCATCCTGATCGAACCAGACGCCGATCGGGCCAAAGCGTGCCTGAGCGGCCATGGCAGGCTCATAGAAGGAATCCAGCCAAGCAGCTGTTACTTCAGGATGCTCGTTCGCTTTCGTAATGGCCGAGCCATCCCGTCCGGTTCCGCCGCCGTTGTTCCACTTGACGACCATATCCTTGAACGGAGGGACGATGACCCAGTGCTTGCCTCTTTCGGGACCCGCGACATCATTCTTGTCCCACCAGATCATCGAGCCGATTGTCTCGTCCTCGGTCTTCCCTCTTGCGAAATACGTCGTATAATCATGCGTAAACGCCTCCAGGTCGACCAGACTCTTCTCAAACCATCGGCTGATGTAGGAAACAGCTTCCTTGAAGCCCTCCTGCTGGGCGGAGAACACAACCTTGCCGTCAACAACATTCAAATGATCGATATAGGTAGGGTTGTTCGGGCGGTACGTTTTGTCGGGAACACCGAAGGCGCCGAACAAAACACCGATATCGCCTGTCCAGAAATTATCAATATAAGTGAGCGGGATTTCATCGGCCTTGCCGTTGCCGTTCGGATCTCCCGTTTTGAATGCCTCCAGCACAGCCGTATATTCGTCCATTGTAGTCGGCATCTTCAAATGGAGCTTGTCCAGCCAATCCTGGTTAATGTAGAGGAAATCCGGATTTGCGCCGATTTCTTCCTGGCCGGAGCCGATCTCCTCTCCGGAAGGCAGTGCATAGATGTTGCCGTCAGGAGATGTAATCGATGCTTTAATATCCGGCCTTGCATCGAGAATTCCTTTCAGATTGGGCATATGCTTGTCGATCAGGTCATTAAGCGGAATGATCGTGCCGTCTCCGCCGTAGCGAACAAGCTCCGTATCCGAGAACCGCGATCCCAGGAAGAAGTCCGGCAGATTGCCGCTGGCAAGCAGCAGATTGCGCTTATCCAGGAAGTCGGTCTCTACGATTGTATTCCAATCGACATGGACGTTGGTGTTCTTCTCCAGCTGCTGGATTAAGGGCTGGTCATTGAAATCGCTGGGAGCGAGCGGCGGTCTTGGAGCAACAGCCTTCAACGTGACCGCCTCCTTCAACGGGAACGAAGCGAAGTCTGAGCCCCCCTTCGTATTCTTGCCGGAATTCGATGTTGGCGGGGCATCGTTGCCGGATTGCTCGGCGTTGTTTCCGCTGCAAGCGGACAACAGAAGCGAGGTGCAGATAGCTGCGGTCATCAACATGGACCATTTTCTTTTCATTGTGATACAACCTCCCCAGTATAAGTACAAGATCAGACTGCCGTATTATGAAGTCCCCTGCGCCTCTCGCCCCTCACCTCCCTTCATCGCAGCACGGACTTTATCCTTTCACAGAGCCAATAAATACACCCTGGACAAAATAACGTTGAAGGAACGGGTAGAGAATGAGGAGCGGGAGTGCCGCTACAATGATGACACCGTATTTAATCAGCTCTACGATCCTTTGCTTCTCTGCAGCCGTCTGAATGTCATCCACCAGATTGCCCGATGGCTGGTTCTCGATCAGAATATTTCGCAAGATCAGCTGGAGCGGATACTTATCCGCATCCTCCAGATAGATTAAGGCATCGAAGAAGCCATTCCACTGCCTGACGACTGCAAATAACACGATGACAGCAATGATCGGCTTGGACAAGGGAAGAACAAAGCTCCATATATATCTCAGATTCGTGCATCCATCTATGCTCGCCGCTTCCCGGATTTCTTCCGGCAGCCCCTGAAAGAAAGTTCTCGCGATAATGATAACGAAGGCATCTACCGCAGAGGGCAGAATAACGGCCCAGATCGTGTTCATCAGATTTAACTTCATCATAAGCAGATAAGTAGGAATTAAACCTCCGCTGAAGAAAAGTGTAATTGCGAAAAAGATCATGAAGAAATTCCTGCCGAGGAGATCCCTCCGTGAAAGCGGGTATGCCGCCATTATCGCCAGCGCCGTCCCGATCAGTGCAGTCAGCACTGCATAGAGAATCGAGTTCCGGTATCCCGTCCATATGGCGCCATCGCTGAAAATACGCTCATAGCCCTCGAACGTGATGCTTTGCGGAATCAGCCATACATCGCCGACATTGACACGGTTGGGGTCGCTGAAGGAGGCAATCACGATAAAATAAAGCGGATATAGAATCATCAAGGTGAAGCCGATCAGCAGCGTATAATTGACAATATCGAAAGCAAGATCCCCTGTTGATTGTCTCTTCCGTGCAAACATGCATGATCATTCCTTTCCTAGAACAGACTGTTTCCGTTCAGCTTCTTGGCCGTGCGGTTTACGATGAGCAGCAGAACAAGATTAATCAGTGCGTTGAACAGGCCAATGGCTGCCGAGAAACTGTACTGTCCCCGCTGAATGCCGATTTTGTACACATAGGTCGGAATAATCTCTGAAGCGTCCACATTGATGTCGGTCTGCATAAGGAATGCCTTCTCGAACCCGATATTCATCAAATTGCCGACCGCAAGGATGAACAGAATGACAATGGTCGGCGTAATTCCGGGTATATCGATATGCCGGATGCGCTGCCACTTGCTGGCCCCGTCCACGACGGCAGCCTCGTGCAGATGCGGGTCGATTCCGGCCAGTGCTGCCAGATAGATGATTGATGCGAACCCGGTATTTTGCCACACTTCCGTAAATACATAGATCGGTCTGAACCATTCCGACTTGGCCATGAACAGAACCGGATCACCGCCGAGGGCGACAATAATGGTATTCACAATCCCGCTATTCGGGGACAAGAAGACGAACACCATGCCAATCAGAACGACCGTCGAAATAAAAT
Source organism: Paenibacillus oenotherae (assembly GCF_019443105.1). GTDB lineage: Bacteria > Bacillota > Bacilli > Paenibacillales > Paenibacillaceae > Paenibacillus_Z > Paenibacillus_Z oenotherae. The sequence goes on along the minus strand of NZ_JAHZIJ010000012.1, from coordinate 85,822 downwards.
AAGGCGCATATATGGAGGTCTGCATAAACCTCTTCAGCTTCTGGTTCGCAACCTGGTTTAACATGATCGCAATGATGATGGGGATTGGAAAAGCGATCGCCAGCAGCAGCAGACTAAGGAATATGGTGTTCCCGATAATTTGTTCGAAATTGTAGGAATGGAAGAACGTCATGAAGTGATCCAAACCAATCCAGGGACTGTCCATAATCCCCTTCGCAGGCGTAAAGTCCTTGAACGCAATCGTGACGCCATACATCGGCCAGTATCGAAAAATAATAAAGTATGCTACGGGAAGGAGCAGCAGCAAGTAGAGTTCCCAGTTAGCCTGAATCCTTTTTCCAATTCCAGATGATCGTTTCAAAGCATGATCCCTCCCATAAAAACGTTTACGTAATCGTTTTACTAATCCCCTTAAGAAGAGGCTCGCACTTCGTTAGCACGAACCTCTTAGAATTAAGGAGGTATCCAAGCGGTATTCCTTTGCCTCTGCATCCGGGTGTTCAATTCTGTCCAGGAGGACTCTTGCAGCTCTTTCGCCCAGCTCGTAGGAGGGCTGTCTGATGACGGTCAGAGGCGGACTTGTAATCTGCGTCCAATCATAATCATCGAAGCCGATTACCGCAAGCTTGCCCGGCACCGGGATTCTCTGCTCCTGAATATAACGCATCGCTCCCATCGTCAGAACATTGTTGGCGATAAATAACGCAGAGGGCTCATGCTCCGAGAGCAACTGTCTGGCGCTCGCGTATCCGCTCTCAAAATTAGAGCGCTCGATCTTCACCATCGAGGAATCGAACGGGATGCCATGATCCTGCAGCGCCTGACGATAGCCCCTAAAGCGCTCGTCGCTCGTCGTAATGCCAAGGCCGCCTGTAATCATGCCGATGGCGCGATGCCCTTTGTCAATCAGTGTTTTGACTGCGTTATAGGCCCCTCCATATCCGTCCGCCAGCACACAATCCGCCGTGAAGCCTTTGGCCCGCCGATCGATAAAGACGACCGGAAAGCCTGCTGCCATTCCATTCAAGTAACCGATCTCCTCGGATATCGGAGCGATGATAAGGCCATCGATACGTTTGGAGCTCAGCAGGCGAACCTGCTCGATCTCATCCTCAACCGTCTCGGTTGTGTTGGTGCTCAGCAGCAGATGATAGCCGTGTGCCTTCAATTCGGCCTGAATTCCTTGGGCAATTGTCATGAAGAAGAAATTGGAGGTGTCCGAAGGCAGAATCGGAACGATCAAGCCGATCGTATTCGTCTTCTGGCTCCTCAGGCTCCTTGCTACCGAGTTAGGCTGGTAGTCCAGCTCTTTCATGGCGCGTTTTACTTTGTTCTTCGTCTCTTCCGATACGAATCGGGTGCTGTTTATTACATGCGATACGGTAGCAATCGAAACGCCCGCCGCTTCCGCAACCTTCTTGATATCTGCCATGCAGCACTCACCACGCTCTCCATGTAAACGTTTACGTAATCGTTTTCTATATTATAGATTCCGTTAAAAGATGTTGTCAATTGTTATTTTTGACGGGTTTGCTGCCCCTTTGCGATAGCGAAGCGGTGTTGTCCCCAGCACCTTTTTAAAAAGGTTAATGAAATAAGAGACATTATCAAATCCAACTTGATTGCCTATATATTCTACGGACAGATCCGTCTGCTCCAATAACCGGCAGGCTTGCTTCACTCTTCTGGCAGTCAAGTATTCTGTAATGCTCGTTCCTGTCTCTTCGCGGAATAATCGGGAGATATAGTTTCGGGATAAATGCAGTTCATTGGCCAGGCTGTCCAGATCAAACTTCTCGTGATAATGATTTTCGACCCAGCTCATGACCTTGTCGGCGTAACGGGAGGGGCGATTTTCTTTGGCCCTCTTATCCCCGTCCGGGCGCAGTGATCCATTGTCCGGCAAATAGTTGATCATCTGCAGAAACAAAACCGCCAGCTCCTCGTCATCCCCGCCCTTCCCTTGTTGTACCGCCCTTTCATATTGATCAAAGATGTATTCCATTCCTTCTGCCCCGGATTCCAAATCAAACACATTCGCTATATCTGAACGATTGCACAGCGTATGATACCGCAATTGCCGATAGGGGAATGGCTGCAGCTGCTTGTCTATTAATCGCGGATCCGCATAAAAGATGGAACGGATATAAGGGCGAGCAGGAGCGACATCCGCATAAACCTGATGCAGCTGATACGGCTGAAAACAAAAAAACATGCCTCTTCGAATCTCGAACGTTTGTTGATTGACGACAATCGTGCCCGTACCCTCGTGGACAAGCAGAAACTCCCAGCACTGATGCCAATGATAATAGCCTTTGAAATAATCCTCAATATGAATGCGGTAATCCCAGAGCACGGAATTGGGCTCCAAATTAACGGGCTCGAACAGTTTGCTCATAGTCCCTCCATGTTGGATAATAGACAAACATTTTTTGATACTGCAGCACAATTTATCGGGTTAATAAATCGTTATACTGATATTAAATAACGTTAAATTTACATGCAACTACACACTGTAATTATACCCGGAAAAGAGGTTGGGACATGGAAAAAATATTAAACGGCATATGGAAATACCGTTACGGCATCCCTGAACAGCATACGCCGCTTCTGTATCGGGAGAAGGCGATAAGCCATGAACAATTGCAGCAGCTTCACTGCGGAGGAACCGCTCCGTTCTCTGATGAGCAAGTCATTGCGAAAGAGACTGCTCGCGGGATTACGGTCGAGCTTCCGCTGAAGAGTGAAGAGCATATTTATGGATTCGGACTGCAGCTGCACCGCGTCGATCATACAGGCCGCAAAAAGGTGCTTCGTGTGAACAGTGACCCCGTCGCGGATACAGGCGACAGCCATGCTCCGGTTCCCTTCTATGTCTCCACAGCCGGTTATGGCGTGTATGTGGACACATCCAGATACGCCACATTCTATTGCGGCACCAATCTGCGCAAGGGCGACTCGGAACATAAGAGGCTCGACAACAAAGAGGTCGGCACTTCCGAGATTGAACTATACGGGTATCAGGTTTCCGAGGGCGACCGCACAGTCGTGATCGATATTCCTGCTGCACGCGGGATCGATATTTACTTTTTTGAAGGCCCTGATCTGACAGCCGCTGTCCAGCGGTATAACCTGTTCTCGGGTGGCGGCTGCCTGCCGCCGCTATGGGGACTGGGCATGTGGTACCGGGCTTACAGCGCCGCCAAGAAGGAAGATGTGACGCGGCTGGCGCATACTTTCCGGAATGATCAAATACCTGTAGACGTGTTCGGTTTCGAACCCGGATGGCAATCCAGAGCTTATTCCTGCTCGTTCGTATGGGATGACAATCGTTTTCCCGACCACGAAGCCATGCTCGGGGAATTGTATGACCTGAACTACCGCGTTAACCTGTGGGAGCATCTTTTTGTACATCCAAGCTCTCCCATCTACGAAGGGTTAAAGGAGGTTTCCGGCAATTATGAGGTCTGGGAAGGTCTCGTTCCTGATTTAGCGGTCCCGGAAGCAAAGGAAGTGTTCTCTGGGCATCATCTCAAGGAGTTCGCAGCCAAAGGAATATCCGGCTTTAAGCTGGATGAGTGCGACAGCTCTGATTTTGTCCATTCCAGCTGGTCTTTCCCGGATATTACAGAATTCCCTTCCGGCATGGATGGGGAACAAATGCATAATCAACTAGGAACGTTATATCAATCCGCCATTCTTGCTCCTTATGAGGAGCTGGGCGTACGAACATTGTCCCAAGTCCGCTCTTCTGGAGCGTTAGCTTCGCCATTTCCATTCGTACTGTATAGTGATCTGTATGATCATAAAGTCTTTATTCGCGGCGTTGTAAATTGCGGATTCTCCGGGCTGCTATGGTCACCGGAAGTGCGTCAGGCGGAGTCGGCCGAGGACTTGATTCGGAGAATACAGACAACGGTGTTCTCGCCAATGGCGCTGCTGAACTGCTGGAGAATTCCGAATCCGCCATGGATGCAGGTTGACCGCGAGAAAAATATAAACGGCGAATTTCTCGATAACTGCGAACAACTCCGTGATACTTGCCGTTCCTTATTCGAAATCCGTATGTCGCTCATCCCCTATTTGTATACAGCCTATGCGCGCTACCATTATGAAGGGCGTCCTCCGTTCAGAGCGCTCGTCATGGATTATCCGAACGATCCGAACGTCTATGAAATCGATGACGCCTATATGATGGGCGATTACATGCTCGTTGCACCAATGGTTGAGGGCGAAACGGAACGAAGCGTCTATTTGCCTGATGGGATATGGCACTGCTTCTGGACGAATGAAACGTATGCGGGCGGCCAACATTATTCCGTATCGCCAGGACTGGAGCGCATTCCGGTATTCATGAAAGACGGCACCCTGCTGCCTCTGGCTCAGCCGTTGCAGCATGTGGCGGATGACGCAGTATTCGAAATTTCGTTCCGCAGCTTCGGCGACAACGCCAATGCGTGCACCCTCTATGAGGATGACGGCAAAACCTATGACTTCCGTGAGGGCAGCTACAATTGGGTTCAAGTAACTGCGCTGTCAGAAGACAGCTACGACATCACTCGAACCGGAAACTATACGGGACAGCGCTATAAATTTAATTGGTAGGGATTGGTAGGGATATTTCTTCCGATCGCTGTTGTTCCCGGGATTCTTGAATGAAGTCGTTTATTGTGGAATCCCGGGAACAAAGGCGAACGCTGCGCTTCTCCAGAAACATTCCCTCCTTTGGAAAAAAACACTGGAAACCCTCCCATCCTCTAATAAGCTGGATGGGGGGATAAACCGGCAAAACCCTTTTCCATTCATTGCGTTTACTGTTGAATGGCTTTTACCTGTTTGTCATATTCCGCATCAGCCCGCTTCATATATTCGGCGACATCTCCGTCATTGATGACAAGTTCCTGCAACAGCTTGTAGAACCAGTTGCGGAATTCCGGAGGAATTTGGTTCTCGCCCCACCAGTTATTGATCGCCAATGATTTGTGTACATTCGGATCAGCCATGACGCGCAATACTTCCTGCATTTGCTGGCCTACTTCGTAGGTGATTTTTTCTTTGGTCGTTGGAATCGCGTTTGTCGTTTTGAGATATTTTGCATATTGTTGTGGCTCAAGGAAGAAACGGACGAACTTTTTAATCGCTTCCGTCTTGTCAGCATCTTTCGCAGCATCCGTTGACAAGGACCAGCCGATCGGTGAAGGGAGTCCGACAATATTAACCTTCCCTTGCCTGTCAGGCACCGGATACCAGCCGAACTCAAAGCCGGGATCGGCTTGTTCAATTTGCCCGAACATCCAAGGGCCAGAGAATAACTGCGCCGCTTTGCCTGAAATAAGCATCGATGCTGTCTGGTTGTCTGCTGTGCTTAGCCAGTCTTTATTCACATAGTTGGCAAACAGCTCTTTATAATCAGTTATCGCTTGCACTACATTCGCATCCGTGAAGCTTGCTTGCCTGGCCGTACGCCTGGAATTCCAGTCCGGGTCGTTCGCATACAGGTAATCAATCAGAAATTTATTCGTCCAAAAGCCCATATGGAAGATATCTTTGCCGCCCACTGCAATCGGCGTTATGCCGGATGCTTTCAGTTTTTCCTGGATGGCCAGAAACTCGTCATAGGTTTGCGGCAGCTTCGTAATGCCCGCAGCTTCATATGCCTTTTTGCTGTAAATAAGGCCATGCGGCGCTTGGGTATAAACAGGCACATTATACGCTTTGCCGTCAACCGTCGGCAGATTCTCGAATAAATCCTGCAGATCAGGCGGCAGCTCTGCAATTTTGCCTGCGTCTGCAAATATTTTGGTATCTCGAATTTCGACCAGATCCGGGAATTCGCCCACCGCATCTTTAATTTTCAACCAATCCAGGTAGGATGACGATGTTGTTTCGCTAGTATCTACAATCTGGATAGCCGGATTCGCTTCCATAAACGCTTTAATTGCATGTTCTATTGCTTCTTTCGTACCCCGGTCGCCACTCGCATAACCGATCGTGAATGAAACTTCCTTCTGCTCGATGCCGATGCTGCCGTTATCGCCCCCATTGGCGCCAGAGCCATGATTCCCCTTGTTTCCTCCCGCGCATGCCGATAGGATCAACGTTAGCAATATAGATATAGCGAGTAATTTCAGCCAAAATTTACTCATAATGAAAACCTCTCCTCTGCGGAGCACCTGTTGATGTTGCCGGACGGTCTTTACCCTCTCGCATCTTGACGATAATCATTCGGCACCTTGCCCATTTGCTTCTTGAACATATCGCTAAAATGTCTGGCGTTGCTATATCCGACCTGCTCGGCAATTTCATAAACCATCATATCCGTTTGCGTCAGCAGGCGAACCGCTTCATTCATGCGAATATCGGTTACATATTGCTTGAAATTTGTTTTCGTATGCTTTTTGAAGAAGCTGCTAAAATAATAGGGATTCATGAACGCGATGCTTGCGACAGATTCCAGCGTAATTTCCTCATTATAATGATCGTGAATATATTGTACGACCTTCGCCATAAGCAGCTTCCCCTGATTGCCGGCCTGATCGTCCAGACCAAGGTGAAACTCATCCAGCACACGGATTATTTCCGCCTTAAGCTCTTCATAGGTTTCATATTCCGCCAGCTTGTTCTGAAGCTCATGCATATCAATGGCAGCGCTGGAGAGCGCTCCTGTCTTCGTTAACGCTTGCATAATCGACATGACGGACGAAAAACATGCAGCAAGTGTAAGGCTTCGGCTCGGATAGGAAGCCAGACGAATCGTATCAAACAACCCGGCCAAAGAGACTTCCGCCTCCTTCCATAGCCTGCTTGTTAAATGACGGATAACTTCATGCTGGCAATTATAAATTTGTTGTTCAAGCGTCTGCTTCTGCTCGACAGGCTTATACACATATACATCGTTCAATCCGTCAAAAAATTTCAGCTCAAGCGCCTGCTCGGCTTGCCCATATGCAGCAGAAAGCGACAACAGCTCATTAGCCGGAGCGGATATGCCGATGGATACATTCAATTTCAGAAAAGAGCGGATTTTCTCCAAAATATCACGGGCTAAAATGGACGCTTTCGTTATCTCTCTGCTTAAATACACATAACGGTTATTTTTCATAAATACATGACCGATGCCCGAAGAGACAACAACCTCTTGAAGAATATTGCCTACTGCAAATTCGACCAGCTTCGCCTCGTGATCCGTCCATCTCTCAGAACGATTGCCCCTATAATCCAATTCGACAATACCAAGGCAATACTGTTCGTATGAAATCCATTGTTTCGCCAATCGATATTCATTGGCTTGCGGCGACAGTTTGCCTCTTGCAAGCAAAGCCAATATTTCCTGAATCTCTTTATCCCGATTTTTGTGCTCCAGATGCTGCAGCTTTCCTTTACGTATTTCTTCCTCTTGACGCTTATTGAAATAATCGATCGTCTTATTCAACACTTCATCGAGCTTTGATTTCTCAACAGGCTTAACGATATAATCAACCGCTCCATAAGTAACCGCATCACGGGCATAATTAAAATCCTGATAGGCGCTAATGAAGATGACTTTGATAGGCAAATTGTTTTCCTTAATTCTTTTTATAATTTCAATTCCGTTCATATGGGGCATGCTAATATCGCTAATGACGATGTCCGGCCGCTGCGTGTCAATCAGACTCATAAGCTCTCGCCCATCCGACGCTTGTCCTACGATTTCCATGCTGTACGAAGGCCAGTCGATCATTTTGCGCAATCCTTTAATAATCCAGGGTTCGTCATCAGCCAAGATCACTCGCAGCATAGTTGTCCTCCTTAATTGGAAATCGCAGCTGAATCGATGTGCCGACATGCTTTCGGCTGCTGATGGCAAGGCCGTATTCTTCTCCGCATGCGGAACGAATGCGTTCATGCACATTTTTGAGTCCTACACTTTTGGTCGGTTTGGCGGGATCGGCCAACGCGCGATGAAGACGCTCCACCGTCTCTGCGTCCATTCCGACACCATCATCAAACACCGTCACTATTAATTGATCCTCTTGTTGTTCTATCGTAATGCCAACGGTTCCCCTCCCTTTAGGCTGGAGCCCGTGCTGAATCGCATTCTCAACAATCGGCTGTATGGAAAGCTTGAGAATTTGCCAATCCATATTGACGTTATCCGTGCTAGTTATTTTAAGCTCGAAGCGCTGCTCATACCGAACATCAATAATGTAGAAATAATCTTGCAGATGCTGCAATTCCTTATGCAATGGCACCCAGTCTTCGCCATAATCAATGACATATTTAAGCTGTTTCGACAAGGACAGAATCATATCGCCTACCTCGTCGGCGTCATGATGGATGGCATTCATCCGTATCACTTCAAGTGTATTATATAGATAGTGCGGACGAATTTGGCTTTTTAACGCATAGAGCTCAGCCTGCTTCTGCTTAATCTCGGCAACGTAGACTTCATCTATGAACGATTTCAATCGTTCCACCATTCGATTGAAGCCATGAACCAGCCTGCCCATTTCATCATTCGACCGAACCGTGACATTGGCTGCCAGATTGCCCGATTCAACCTTCGTCATCTGGATCGTCAGCGCCCTTATCGGCCCCGCCAAGCGCCGCGAAAACCATCCGCCCATAATGATAAGCACTAACGAACAGATCGCAATAGCGATATACACCGCATCCCGCGTTGTGCCGATTTGATTGAATAAGCTTGTCTTATTTACTTTTACGGTCACTTTGCCTTGCAGAAAAGGAATTTCTTCGCTTAACACAAGCACATCATCGCTTGTTTCACTCCATGCTTGCAATTCCGTATTGCTGAAAAAAATTTGGTTCGCGTTGTTAATGATATAAATTTCATCATGCTCGCCTAAATTTAATTCCTTATAAAATTGGTCGAAAAGCGCCGGATCGATGTCAAAAAACAACGTTCCGACAACCCTCGGTTTATGCGTAAGAAGCCCTGAAGTATCGATTAAATTTCGTCCTACCGTAATGACCGACTTTTGAGACTTCATGAAATAAGTTTCTTCATGCGTCGGGATGATTGCTAATTGCTTCGGCTCCTCGTCCAGAACGGGCATCCACTGCTCCAAAGGCAGCAGTTCAGGCAGAAACGCCTGATTAATTTTGCCTTGATAATAGATTTGCTTATCCGAGGAACGAACAAAATAAACGCTTCTTATATTAGGATCGCTATATAATACCGTCTTCAGATACGCTTCAATCGGAATTTGATTAATTTGTCCTAACACATTCACTTGATGCGTTTGATCGATATCGTTCTCAGATCTATACATCAGCTTGGAGGTTTCATTGTATTCTTTGAAAGCCGTGTTGATATTAAGGCTCATATACATAATCATCTGCCGCAAATTATTTTCTGTATACCGCTCAACATGGCCTGTAAAGGTCTGAACAGAAAAGTAGCTGAGCGCAAACAACGGTATCAGTCCTACTAATATAAAAGATGCGGAAAATTTGAAAAACACACTGTTCCACTTCAGCTTCCATCTGCTCACCGTCCGTTCCCCCCTTCGCTGCCTAAGTATATTCATTATAACCGATAAATAAAAAGCCCATGAAAGTTCACGGGCTCCAGTTCAACTTATTTCAATAAATCCAGCCCCCGTTTCGCCTCCCGAAACGCTTCTGTGTACGCTTGCGCCTTATCGATAACTAGCGCGTAATTGCTCTGTTTGACTGCTTCCTTCGTCAGATCCGAGCCGATGCCAACCGCAAAGGCGCCCGCCGCGAGCCAATCCTTCAAATTCGCCAGGTTCACTCCGCCTGTAGGCATCAAGTTCACTTGCGGCAGCGGGCCTTGTATTGTAGGGATGATGGAAGGATTATAGAGATTCCCGGGGAATAACTTCACCACGTCCACTCCCAGCTCCAACGCTTCTGTCATCTCCTTGATTGTCATCGCGCCGGGCATGACCGGCACCCGGTACCGGTTGCACAGCAGAACCGTTTCTTTGTGAAGCGCTGGCGATACAATAAACTCGGCGCCCGCTAACAGGCAGGCTCGTGCCGTTTCGGAGTCAAGCACCGTGCCCGCGCCGATCACTGCGTAATTCGCCGCAGCGGGATCGCTGCTCTGATGTTCCTTCACAAGCGTCTCGATGGCTTGCAGTGCTTGGGGCGTCGTCATCGTAACTTCGATCACCCGGATGCCGCCGAGCACCGCATTCCGGGAAAGCATAACGGCTTCCTCTGCGGAATTGCCGCGAATGACTGCAACAACCCCCGCAGCCTTTATTTGTTCAAGCAGATGATACTTCCGCATCGCCGCACGATCCTTTCCATTGTTGTCAGCGCCTATCTCTCGATATGCCGAGTCTTATTTAAGATCGCCTCGACCTCGCTCCAGAGGGGCAAAGCCTCCCAATCGCCGGGCTCTTGCACAACCAATGAACCGACGATGCTTCCGAGCTTCAGCGATTCAACGGGAGAGAACCCTTTAATGATGCCGGACAGAAATCCCGCTGCGAACCCGTCGCCGGCTCCGACAGGATCTACCAGCCGATGAATCTTCTCAAATGGCCTCCGGTGCAGCCTTGAACCTCGAACAAGCCAATTTTCGTCACGCACGCTTTTAATTACCGTCATTCCAGGCAGCCTCCGAACGTTCGCAAGCAGCGTCCCTATATCCTCCGTATCGTAAATCAGCCTCAGCTCATCATAGCCAGGCAGGAAATAATCGGCGGACTGCGCCAGCTCCTGAATAATCGGGCGCGCCTGCTCGATCGGCCACAGCTTCAATCTCAGGTTAGGATCGAAGCTGATACGCACGCCTCCTTGCCTGGCAATTCGGACTGCTTCCCGCACCGTATCCAGACATGATGAGCCAAGCGCGGCAGTTATGCCGGTAATATGCAGAATCCCCGCATTCGCAATGTAATCGGCATCCAGCAGCCCAGGCGTCATTCGGCTTGCCGCCGAGCCGCTGCGGTAATAGTAGACGGACAGCTTGCCGCGTACCGATTCCCGCAGCATTAACCCTGTGGGAGCCTCTTTCGTCATGCCAACGCGAGAGACATCCACCCCTTCGCTTCGCAAGCTCTTCACAACTCCATGTCCGAGCGGATCATCCCCCAGCATGCCGAACCATCCGCTGCGGCAGCCAAGCCTCGCAAGCCCAATCGCCAGATTGCTCTCCGCGCCTCCGAACGACTGCGACAGCTTGCGTCCGCTGCCCAGCCCGCGTCCATCCCCCTCCGGGTACATTAATGCCATGCTCTCGCCGAAAGTAATAACGTCGAGCCGCTGTGATTCCCCGTAACGGCCAGCCATTAGCGTGCCATCCAACCGCCATCCACGCATAGCACATGGCCATTCATATAATCTGATGCAGCCGAAGCAAGGAACACAGCCGGTCCTTTCATGTCTTCCGGCAGCCCCCAGCGGCCTGCGGGAATCCGTTCTGTGATCGACTTGTAACGATCAGCATCCGCTGCAATCGGCGCTGTATTGTTTGTCGTCATATATCCCGGTGCGATTGCGTTGACTTGAATGCCTCTGGAAGCCCACTCGTTCGCGAGCGCCTTCGTTATGCCTGCGATTCCATGCTTGCTCGCCGTATAGCCAGGGACGTTAACGCCCCCTTGGTAAGACAACATGGAGGCAATATTGATGATCTTGCCGCTCCCCCGCTCCAGCATATGGCTGCCGACTAGCTGGCATAAGAAGAAGGCGGCGTTTAAATTCAGATCAATGACGTCGTACCAGTCTTTTCTTGCATGCAAGGCAGCGGGAGCGCGGCGTATCATACCGGCGTTATTCACAAGCACATCGATACGGCCATAGATGCTCAGTGCGTCTGCGACTGCCGATTCCAGCTTGTCCGCATCGCTTAAATCGGCGGATAGTTGTTCAATTCGGCCGCCGGCCTCCCGAACCAGCCGCACGGTTTCATCGCAATTGGATGAAGCTACAGCTATAATGTTCGCGCCCGCTTCCGCCAGTCCAAGCGCCATGCCTTGCCCAAGCCCGCCCGAAGCACCCGTGACAAGCGCAACTTTTCCATCCAATCGAAATAACATGCCAGTCCATCCTCCATTCAATAATCTTGTTGATCATTAGACGGTAAACAAATCAAAGCTATCGAAGATCTTTCATCGCAACGACGTCCATATCTTCGAACGTTTGGTTCTCGCCAGCCATCCCCCAAATAAAGGTGTAATTGCTCGTACCTACACCACTGTGAATCGACCAGCTCGGAGAAATGACAGCTTGTTCGTTGCGGACGACCAGATGGCGGGTCTCCTGCGGCTCGCCCATCAGGTGGAAGACAACACTATCCTCGTTCATATCAAAATAAAGGTATACTTCCGACCTGCGGTTATGCGTATGGCAAGGCATCGTATTCCACATATTGTTCGGCTTCAGCAGCGTCATGCCCATGACCAGCTGGCAGCTTTGAATGCCGCCTGTATGAATATATTTATAAATCGTGCGCTCATTGGAGTTCGCCGGACTGCCCAAATGCACCGGAGCCGCTTCACTGATGGCCGCTTTTTCCGTCCTATAGGCATGATGAGCCGGGGTTGAATTCAAATAAAATTTGGCAGGCTGAAGCGCATCATCGCTCGCCATCACGACCTCCCGGCTTCCTAAACCAATATACAGACAGTCTTTGGACGCCATCTCGAATACCGTCCCGTCAACCGTAATGGACCCTTTGCCTCCGATATTGATAATGCCGACCTCTCTCCGTTCCAGGAATGTATCGGCGCCAATCGTATGCTTATCAGCCTCAAGCTTGACGGGTTGATGGACAGGGACTGCTCCGCCCACGATAAAACGGTCTACATGCGAATAGTACAAGGTCAATGCATCGGCCTGAAACAACGATTCAATCAAATATTCCTCGCGCAAGCTACCTGTATCGAAGCTCTTGGATTGTTGCGGATGGGATGCATATCTAATTTCCATTTGAAAACGCTCCTTCATCTATGTGCTTTTCTTATTACGGATGAATAGGATCTCGCTGCATGCAGCTATTGTTCCGAGAAATTCTCCATCTCGATATATTCGAAATAATCGAAGTCGGCATGCTTGCGGAATCCGGTCAAGTCTTGGCAGCACAGGCCGACAAAGGCGCCCGTGAACCAGCCCTCCTTGCACGCTTCATCGGATAACGTGCTGGCGTCCAGAACCGGGCCGATCCCCACAAACGCTTCCTCGCCTTCCGTTGCATAGGCGAATTGCAGCTTGTCATGATCGACCAGGGCGCGAAGCCAGACCCGCTTCGTGTTATCCGGCAGAGGAACGTGTCCAATCGGCTCCGCGTAAACATTGTTGATCGCAGACAGGATGCTGATGCACCGTCCCAAATCCTCATGAAATGTCACGTGCAAATAGTAATAATTGTTCGTGTCGTACAGACAGATTAAGCCGGCCATTTGCTTGAAGCTCTCCGGTTCGAATTCGAGGCATGTGCTTGCCGTGAATTTGAACTCCTGCCAGCGTCTTGCGATAAGGCTCTGCCTGTATTTCGAGCCGAGCCCTTCCCGGCCGTACAGCCTGAGATGCCCTTTCCGCTCCGTAAGCGAATAGAAGGTGCTGTCGAGCGGGATGCGCAAGGATTGAAAATGAATATCCAGCCGCTCATTGTCGAAATCATCGCGGGCCGGTCTGCTCGGGAACGGATGCGGCGGGAGAGCAGGAGCTTCCACCTCAACATCCGGCAGAACAGTGCCGCTCGCCAGCCGAAGCCAGCCGTCCTCGGTCCACTCTACCTTCTGGATCGCCGTCTCCCGCCCCAGCGTATATTTGCGATCGCCTTTCTCCGTCCGGTTCTCCAGCGCCCGGCCGCAGAGGTGAACCATATACCAATCGCCATTCTGTGTTTCAACAAGATCGCCGTGGCCGGATTTCTGCAGCAGCAGATCCGGATGATCCCTTGCTGTCAGCAATGAATTGCCTTCATACGCTTCGTAAGGCCCGAACAAACTTTTCGACCTCAGGATGGATTGCCCGTGTCCCTCGCCTGTTCCTGTGTCCGCCGCGAACAAATAATAATAGCCGTTCCGCTTGTAAATATGCGGGCCTTCCAGAAACATCTCGGCGCTCGCATAGATCGTGACCGCTTCGCCGATCATGCGCCGTTCCTGCACGGAGTATTCCTGAATGACAAGCTGACCCTTATACCGCTTTGTTACACGGTGATCCGTGACCATGCTGACGATATATTTGCGTCCATCGTCATCATGGAACAACGAAGGATCAAAGCCGTAGCTGTTCAGATAAATCGGCTCAGACCATTCTCCGCAGATGTCCGTCGCCGTCACCAGATAGTTGGGCGTATCGTACATCGGGACATAAAAGGAATTAACGACGGTATAGACCAAGTAATAGATGCCGTCATGGTAAGTCAGGCAAGGGGCCCAAATGCCTTGCGAAGCGCCGATTCCTCTAAGGTCCAGTTGGGACACGCGGTTCAGCGGACGGGTAATAAGCTCCCAATGAACGAGATCTCTGGAATGATGGATTTGCACGCCAGGGAACCATTCGAAAGTTGATGTGGCAATATAATAATCTTCGCCGACTCGAATGACGGACGGATCGGGATTGCATCCTCTCAGAATCGGGTTGCGTATCATGTTGTTCAATGCGTTGCCCTCCTCGTTGTGTGCATGTTCTCACGGCAAGAGCGTTACCATAAATACAGATCGTTGCCTTTCAGCTTGAAGATCGCTTCCATAAAATAATAATCGCCGTAAATAATGGCATGATGATGCGTCTCGGCATGATAGGCTCCCGTACCGTAGAGCAGAATATGATCGGTATCGGCCGACCAGTCGACCCGCGATTCATCCAGCGTTCTCAGCAGCTTCAGCGCCGCCGATACGAACAGGCGGCTTTCATGTCCGCCGACGGCTTTGGCGATTTCGATGAACCCGCATGCAGCGATTGCCGCGGCCGTATCATCCTCTAACTTCGGCTCCTCCGGCTGCCTGAAATCGACCGGGATGATGCCGTCCTCGGGAATGTTAGCGATGAAATAATGCGCAACCCGCTTGGCTGCCTGCAAATATTCGTCCTTCCCGGTATGAATATAACTCGTCATGAATCCGTACAACGCCCACGTCTGCCCGCGCGTCCAGGAAGATCCTTCACCATAACCCTGACCGCCGTAAGTGTTGACCACGCCTCCATTGAAGGGGTCGAATTCGACAATGTGGTTGACGGAGCCATCCGGACGGACAAAGGCCGGTATCGCCGTATCCGCATGCTTGACTGCAATTTGCTTGAAGCGCGGATCTCCCGTTTCTTCCGTTGCCCAGTAGAGAAGAGGGAGGTTCAACAAACAGTCGATAATGGCCCAGCCTCTCGTATCCTCGTCCTTCAAGTCGTTCCATGCGCGAATGAAGCCGCCTGCGAGATTGAACCGGCCTGCCAGCAAAGTTGCGGCATGCAGCGCCCGCTTCCGGGATTCCGGATTGCCGGTCACTCGGTAATTCGCGACACTGGTAGGCTGCCACATGAATCCGGCGTCATGATGCAGGCCGTAAAATTCCTCAAAGCACCGGTCCATCCTGGCTTCGGAAATTTGTGCGATTTCCTTGTATTTCTCGTTGCCGGTCTCATGGTACATGAGCCATAGCATGCCTCCCCAGAAACCGTTCGTCCACCAGTTAATGCCGTCCGCTTGTGCGCCCGTAGGATTATCGACCGCCCGGTCATCATGCACGCCGTTAACGGTCGTATAAGGAATTTTGTTCCGGGAACGCTCGCTGACCGCATCCATCTTCGCCGTCAATTTCGTTATCACGTTCTCCAGCCATTGTCGTTCAGTATTGTTTAACACGAGGTGATCCTGCCCTTCATTGTAGATTTGCTTCGTCATAGTGAGGCGATATTATATCGGTGCAACGGGAAAATAAACCGTGTACCGCTCATCCTTAATCTCATGAAGCGGAATGAACCGGAAGTTGCTGCTCTGTCCATAAGTCCGGTAATACCCGGCGTTCCACCAGCTATGGTTGCGCTCCCGGTCGGGTGTCAATATCGACTCCGGCTTATGAGGGTCGCCTGTCAGCCGACGCTCTTCCTCCGTCAGGCCAGCCAGTACAACGGGGCCATCGACGAAGGCGACCCGATCCGGCGCTCCCGGCAATGGTTCGGCCAAGAGCGCTTTAGGGAACTGAACCTCAATCGTATCTCCGTCGCTCCAATAGCGTTTAAGTTCATAGAAGCCCGCACCAGCCGGGACATCATTCTGACTTGTCCCATTAACCGCAACAGCAGCTTTGCCGCTAATCCACCAAGGGAGCCGCAATTTGATTGCAAACTCCCCAGCCTTGGTCGTGGACACCGTTACCCGATAGCTGAAGCAGTCCGGACGGCCTGCAGGAATCGGCGGCTTATCTACCTCCGTAATGGCCTTCATCCCTGTGACCGACCATTTGTTCAATGGATACAAGCCATGCTGCCCGTCCTGCGCGATCTTAATGCCGATCTCGCACCCGGCTTGCTCGAAGGTCACGGTAGATGGAATCCATTGCGTAATAGCAATGCCCTGCGCGTCCCGCATATAGATTTGCGTTTCGTAGGACGAGTTGGCCTGAACGAGCGTGCCGTGGCAGCACCAGAAATGCTGCGTTTCCGAGCCCCATACTTTACGGCTGCCAGAGCCAACGCCCAGAAAATAAGAGATCATCCCCGTGTCCCCGTGCTGATGGGCCAGCACACCGTTGACAAACCGCCGCTCCCAATAGTCGGCGTAGGCGGCTTCTCCGGTCCAGCGCAGCAGCATATGAGCGAGTCTCATCATATTGTAATTGCAGCAATGCTCCTGGCCCGCTCCCAGTCTGGCCGCCATCCGCTCCGGCGGCAGCCACAGCTCGCCATCGTCTCCTGCTCCTGTGCATAGATAACCCCGCTTTGTGACCGCACAGTCCCAGAACGCTTCGACAATGCGGCGGAATAGCTCGTCGCCAGTCACTTCATACACGCGGGCCGCGCCCAATATTTCCGGTATTTGCGTATTGGCATGCTTATTGCTCAGCACATCCTCCCCTGCCAGCAGCCGGTCGAATAATCTCCCTCGCACATATCGGAGCATCAGCAGTCTGTGCGCCTCCTCGCCGGTCGCGCCATACAAGTCAGCCCATGTCTCCAGCATGCCCCCGGTTTCCATGTCGAGCAGCTCATCAAGCTGCTCCCGCGAGAAATTCCCGGTCCACTTGTCAAACCATGACGCCATCCCTTTCATAATGAGAAGCGCCTGTTCGTTGCCCGCCAATTGGTACATTTCGAACAGTCCCATCAACAGCTTGTGAATCGTATAATGCGGCGCCCAGACCCACTTGCCGTTCACAAGCCGGCTCATAAAGGATTCAGGAAACGCCGCCAGCCATTCACCCCCGCCGGCCGCCTGGCATTTCGCAAGCTCCGCCACGATCGTATCGGCCTTCGCCTTTACCATCGCGTCCTTCGTTTGCGCGTAGATGCGCGCCGCTGCCGACAGCCAATGTCCCATGAAATGGCCCCTGAGCTCGCAGGTGACCGATTCCCAGCCCCAATGCCAATGCTCGGGGCCTTCCATACTGGTCGTAGAAGCGGTTGTTGTCCCTCCATTGCCGCTGTAGCTCCACAATCCAGCCTCCATATAGAAGCTGCGAAGCAGGTTCTGATTCGTCAAGCTCATGACATAAGCCTTGTTGAGCTGAAAGCGGTCTGACAGCGGCCCTTCGCTTATTTGGGCCGTTCCGGGTCTCACATCCCTGAATACCGGGATCATGTCACTCACCTCGCTTTTGTTATACGGAGTGCTCTGCACCGCACGCGGCGGGGCGGATCATTTCATATTCAGCCGCAATAAATCCCCGTTCGCAATGACTAGCATTCGTCTTCCTTGAAGACGGGCGTCAAGTTCAGTTCAAACGAAAATTCCTTCTCCTGCAGCCGATAATTTTCGTGCAGCTCCGGACCGCAGGAATTGGAGCCGATGCCGCTCATTTTATAATCCAGATGCACAATCGTTTCCTTGCGCGGACGCAGCTCGTAGTTGTGCCCGGCGGCTGCCAAATCCTCCGGCATATAATGCAAAGCCTGGAACGAAAACGGCTTCGGAGCGGTGCATTTGATGCCCATGCCCTGACTGTTCGAGACGACCGCCCATTCCGTGCCGTAACGCGATCCGTTCTCCTGCGGCTTGATATAATTTTCGAACATGCCGCTAAGGGACAGCTCGTATTTGCCCATGCGCGCGCCTTGTCTCTTGTCCGTATAGCTTTCGTGCGGGCCGTATCCGAAATATTCGACCGCTTCCGTTCCGGACGGCATTGTCAGCTGGAGGCCAAAGCGCGGCAGAAACGGCAAATCCTCGCGCACCTTGGCATCGGTACGGACGGATATGCCGCCGTCATGGCCGAACCGCCAGACCGCCGTCCCGTGCAGGAGCGGATATCGGGTATACCCTCCGAGCGAGTACTGCACAGTAATCTCTACGTCCCCGCCCGGAGACGCTGTCCATTCGCAGCGGTACACCTTCATCGATGCTCTATCGTACCCCTCCGTGATCCATTTTGCTTTTATTTGCTGATCATTATCGGTAGGCGCCCGCCATATATTCCACCTGGCAGGAGCGGCAAGCATAGAGACGCCATGTCTCGCTATGCCAATGAGCGTTCCGTTGTACAAATCAAAGGTATGACGGAAGTCAAAGCCCTCCATAACGAGCAGATGGCCCTCCGTAATGATATCCATGACATGACCGTGCATCTGATTGTCGTGCAACGGATGACCGGACAACTCTTGCGTCCGCCGATCCGGCTGCCGCTTCGGCTGGACGGACGGCAGCTCGAATTGTGCAAACACAATTTCGTGACCCGGCTCGGACCAGCGTGTTTCCCGCTTCTGCCTGCAGGACAACGTAAGGAAATAACGGCCTTCCTCCTGCGGCAGCGTGTACGGAAGCTCCAGCATTTGCTGCCCGCCGTGCGGCGCGGCATCGAGCTGCCACACTTGCCCTTGCGAGATAGCAGCGCCATCCTTCTCAACCTTCCAGAACAGCGCCAGATGGGACAGATCGATAAAATCATACAGATTCGTCAATCGAACCTTCCCGCTCGCAAGCTCTCCGGCATCGAATCGGACGGGTGCGATGACTTGCTTCAACTCCAGCAGCCCCGTATGCGGGATCCGGTCCGGGGAGACTAGTCCGTCGATGCAAAAATTGCCGTCGTTCGGTTTATCCCCGAAATCGCCTCCATATGCGAAATAGCTACTGCCGTCCGCCGTCTCGGCTTTGATCCCGTGGTCGCACCATTCCCAGACACAGCCGCCCATCAGCTTCGGATATTGATAGATGACGTTCCAGTAATCCTGCAAATCTCCGGGACCGTTGCCCATTGCATGGCTATATTCGCACAGGAACAACGGCTTTGCCGCCGAATCGTTCTTGGCGTATGCCTCAATAAATGATACCGACTCATACATATGGCTTTCCAAATCAAGGTCGTCGACATTGGTGCTGCCTTTGTAACGAACCGCCGCACCTTCATAATGGACAAGCCTTGACGCATCGCGCGTGCGCGTCCACCGGGCCATAGCAAGATGATTCACACCGTAGCCCGCCTCGTTGCCGAGCGACCAGATGATGACACAGGAGAAGTTTTTGTCCCGCTCGACCAAACGCTCAGCTCTATCTACAAACGCCGCTTCCCATTCCGGGTTGTCCGACAGTCTGTTGAGCGCGCCATCGGCGTACTTCTCCGCCGAGCTCATGCCATGAGCCTCCAGATCCGCCTCGTCGATCATATAAAATCCGTATTCGTCGCACAGCTCAAGGAACCTCGGATCGTTCGGATAATGGGCCGTGCGGATCGTGTTGATGTTATGCCGCTTCATCAAATTCAAATCCTGGATCATATGGCTGAGAGGTATAGTTGCGCCAAGCTCCGGATGGGACTCATGGCGGTTGACTCCCTTCAGTTTGACCGCGCGCCCGTTGATGAGGAACACGCCATCCTGAACCCGGATTTGCCGGAAGCCGGTCCTGAACGCCAGCACTTCTTCGCCCGCAGTGACATTAACGCTGTACAAATACGGCTGCTCGGCATTCCAGAGCGTTGGCTCCGTGATCTGAATTTCAATGGTCCCGCCGCCATCGATGACAGCGGTTGCGGCGCCAACCGTTTCGCCGTCGGCATCTTTAACCTCAACGGCAACCTCCCGGGAGCCCGTCGTTTCCACCTCGCACCGCAGCTTGCCGAGACGGAAATCGTCCGATAGCTCCTGCCGGATGAAGACGTCCCGAACATGCGCCTTGTCTCTGGCGAGCAAATATACGTCACGGAATATGCCCGAATACCGCCACATATCCTGATCCTCCATATAGGTGCCGTCGCACCATTTCAGCACCATAACGGCAATGCGATTGTCGCCTGTTCTCAAATAAGGGGTTACGTTAAATTCGGACGGATTCCGGCTTCCCTGGCTGTAGCCGACGAACGAGCCGTTTATCCATAAGTAAAAGCATGAATTCACCCCTTCGAAGACGATATAATTCTCCTTGTCCTTCCAGGCCTCTGTAACTTTAAACGTTCTGACATAAAGCCCCGCAGGATTATTGTCTGGTACAAACGGGGGATCGCAAGGAATCGGATAATTCGTATTCGTGTAGTGCAGCTGGTCGTATCCGTTCGTCTGCCAGCAGGACGGCACAAGCAGATCATCCCAGCCGCTAACGTCCGCATCCGCCTCATAGAAGCTGTTATCCGCATCCTTCACACTGGCGTAGTAACGAAATTTCCAGGAGCCGTTCAACGTGCGGTAGAACGGCGAACGGGAGCGCTTGCGCGAGGCTGCCGAAACGGTATCCGCGTAAGGAATATAGTAGGCTCTCGCTTGTTCCCGGTTGGCATGCAGCAGCTTCTCGTTCTCCCAATATTTCACGATTGAATTCACAATGACTCGCTCCTTCTTGACACAGATGGCCTATGATTAACAATACAGCCGCTTCACTTCAGCCGTTCAGCTTCGGCAAGCTGCCAGATAGCTATAGCCCTCGCTTGGAGGAGCAAGGGCCGTGTATGATAGGGTGGCTTATCCTTTAATCGCGCCGGACGATACACCTTTTACGAAGTATTTTTGCAGCGCAAGGAATGCGGTCAGAACAGGTATAAGCGACATCGTCGTCCCTGCAAAGATCATATCCCAGCGGGAGGAAAATTCTCCGACATAATAGAACAGCTCGACAATCATCGTTTTCGGCTCGCCGGACGGCAGCACCAGCATCGGCAGAAGGAAGTCATTCCAGATGCCAAGCCCCTGCAGGACGACCATGCTGGCTGTAACAGGTCCCAGCAGCGGAAATACGATTCTCCAGAAAATGCCCATCCTGGAGCATCCATCGATTTCCGCCGATTCCTCGATCTCGCGCGGCACGCCCTTCAGGAAACTGGTGTACAACAAGACGCCGAAGCCGACAGAACCCGCGATATAAATCATGATCGGACCAGCCAGAGTACCGAACAGCCCCATCGCTTTCATTTGTCTGAACAACGGAATCATATACACCTGGAATGGAATCATCATACCGAACAGAAAATAGATATAGACGCCATTCGTCCATTTATTCGCTGTACGCTCAATTCCATATGCCGCCATCGGAATAATGAAAACCATGAAAACAATGGAGACGACGGTCAGCACCGCACTGTTGAAGATGGCTTTGGGATATTCCGTTTCGGTCAGCAAATATTTGAAGCTCTCCAAATAGAGGCCGCTCGGGAACGAAATAGCATCCCTCAATATTTCGCCGTTCGTCTTGAACGCAGACATCAAGTTGAAGAAAATCGGAAAGGCAAATATAACGGCAATGATCAAGGTTACGAGGAACAGGATAATGTCGCTAGCCTTTATTTTTTTATGCTTTTTCATGTTACATTTGCACCTCTCTTCTGCGAAGCAACTTGATCTGGATGAGCGAAACAATCAAAATTAGCGCAAATAGTACAAGGGAAAGCGCCGTGCCAAAGCCCTGTCTGCCTTCTCCGAAAGCAACTCTGTAGATGATGTATGTCAGCGTTTCCGTTGCAAAACCGGGGCCGCCGTTCGTCATGACAGCAATTTGATCAAACAGCTTGAGCGACCCGATCATCGACAGCATGACGCATACGGTCGTCGCTCCGGCGAGCAATGGGAATGTAATATGAACAAATTGCTTCCATCTTCCGGCTCCGTCGATACTTGCAGCTTCCAGCAAGTCCTGAGGGATGCCTTGCAGGCCGGCCAAATAAATAATCATGTAGTAGCCCGCCGCTTTCCAGACTGTTGACAAAATAATCGCCCACAATGCAAAGTCCGGATTGCCTAACCAATCCAGCTTCCAGGATGCGAGTCCTGTCATATCCAGCAGTTGATTAAAGACACCAAAGTTGTAATTCAGAATAATCATCCAAATAAAACCCATAATGATCCCGCTCATCAAGACGGGGAAATAAAAGATGCTGCGGAACAGATTGCGAAACCATCGCACCTTATCAACGAGAATAGCCAGTCCCAGCGCTACGACGTTCTCAAGCACAACAAGCGACACTGCCAGAATGATTGTATTTTTCAGCGCATTATGAACGCGCGTGCTTTCCCAGATTTCTTTGAAATTGTCCAAACCGATATAACGCACTTCCGGATTAATTCCATCCCATGAGGTAAAACTTAAATTAATGCTGCTCACTGTCGGCCATATTACAAACAAGGTATATAGCACAAACGAAGGCAATATAAACCAAAATGTGTAATTAAGCCACCACTTCTTCTTTCTTTTCTTGACTATAGTGGCATTCATGGTGTTCTCCTGCCTTCCAAGTAAACTTTGTCATGTTGATGAGTGAGATAACCTCCGCCACTGCGGCGGGGTTATCTCGATTCATCGTTTCTCCTAACCGGCTGCAGCAACTGCTAGGTCAACTGCTGTTTCAACTGCTATTTCTGATTTGCTGCGACATTGTTGTCATACTCAAGATCTGCTTTTTGCATATAGTCCGCGACGTCGCCCTTGTTGATGACCATTTCCTGCAGCCATTTGTAGAACCAGTTGCGGAATTGAGGCGGTATCGCATTGTCGCCGTACCATTGATTGAACATCATCGACTTCTTAATGTCCGGGTTCGCAACAGCGTCCAGAACTTGCTGCATCACTTCATTGGTCTTAATGTCAACCTTCGCGGCAATGGAAGGAATGCTGCCGGCCTTCTCTGTGTATGGAGCGTATTGAGCCGGGTCGAAGAAGAAGTTGATGAACTTCTTGAACGCATCCACTTTGTCCGGGTCTTTGGCTGCTGCCGCTGACAACGACCAGCCTGCCAGAGTAGGCAGACCGTTGATCACAAGGTTGCCTTTACGGTCAGGGAGCGGATAGAACCCAAATTCAAAGCTCGGATCCGCTTCCATGATTTGTCCGATCATCCAAGGGCCGGAGAACAGCTGTGCCGCTTTGCCGGATACGAGAATCGATGCGGTCTGGTTGTCGGCCGTGCTAAGCCAGCCTTTATCGACATAGTTCGTGAACAGTTCCTTGTAATCCGTAATGGCCTGAACAACCTGCGCGTCCGTAAAGCTTGCCGTCTTGGCCGTACGTTTGGAGTTCCAATCCGGATCTTCGGCAAACACATTCGTGATCAGGAAGTAGTTGACCCAGAAGCCCATGTGGAACAAGTCTTTACCGCCAACTACGATTGGAGAAATACCTGATGCCTGAAGCTTCTTCTGAATTTCGAGAAACTCGTCGTACGTTTTCGGCAGTTCCGTTACACCTGCATCAGCATACGCTTTCTTGCTGTACAGAATGCCGTTAGGCGCATTGGCGGAAAGCGGAGCGTTGTAATATTTCCCTTCGTAAGTGGGAAGAAACGTAAACAGGCTGTGCAGCTCTTCCGGAAGTTCGGCCAGCTTGCCGGCATCCGCAAACACCTTCGTATCACGCATCTCGATAATATCCGGGAATTCGCCTACCGCATCTTTTGTTTTCAGCCAATCCAGATAAGAATCGCTTGTCGTTTCGCTAAGGTTCTTGATCTTAATGTTTGGATGCGCTTTCATGAATGCGTCAATTACATCCTCGGTCGCCTTTTTGCCTGATGGATCACCTGTCGCGTAACCGATTGAAATGGTTACCTCTTTCTGGTCGCCCGATGGATCAGCAGGCGGAGTATTGGTTGACGTATTGCTTGGCTTGTTGTTGTTTCCACTGCAAGCTGCCAGTATCATCGATAGGGCAAGTATGGTGGTGAACAACTGCAGAAACGATTTCTTTTTCATCTTTTTTGTGCCTCCCTTTTCGTTTCGAAGCAATGTAGTAAATTGCTTGATTTAAGACTACCATTTCGATTTTTTTTGTTGAATGCAGTTTTTTAAGGCTCGTATGCGGTGAATTTAAGAAGCTATGTGAAGCTTTCATGGGATCAAGGCTTGTCCTTGCCGCCAGCCGCCAGCGCCTTGAACAGCCACGGAATCGATTGGTCACCCAAGATCTCATGGCTTCCGGGATGAATGTCGTACCCGAAACGTTCGGAGGCTCCCCAGCCCGCGTAAGTCTCTTCCAGCTGTGACAGCGCCTGCCGCACATGCTCGACCGGAAATATAGGGTCCTGCTCCCCCGATTCTACGAACAGGCGGCGCGGGGCTATGAGCCCGGTCAGCTCCGGCTGCTCCGCACTTAGCAGAATGCCGGGCAGATAGTTGTCAATGCAGTGATGCATCGCCATAATGCTGCCCTTGAAGGTGTTCGTCCAACCGCACAGGACGGTGGCCTTCACACGATCATCCAGTCCGGAGGCGAGCGCGGCGACCAAGCTGCCCCCGGAGAACCCGAAAGCGCCGATCCGCCCGGCGTCCGCATCCTCGCGCCCCGATATGTAGTCGATAGCCCGCATCGCCTCGAACACCCGCATGCCTGCCAGCGTTCTGCCGTACATTAGCAGCTGCGCGGACAGCGTGCCGCACGAGCTGTAATTGGGCACAGCCTTCAGTTCCTCGGCCATCCGGCGGACTCCAAAGCCCATAATTTCCGGTATGACGACGAGCATTCCCGCCTTGACCAACTGGACGGCGAACCGGTTGTGAATCCCCGGATCCTCCAGTTCTGCTCCTTCGGAGTCCAGTCCGACCGCATCACAATACCCGTTTCCGTGGCCGTGACAAGCGAGAACGGCGGGCCAAGGTCCCGTGCCCGACCTCGGAATCAGCACCATAACCGGGACATGGACCCCCTCCATCGTCGTATACGCGACTCGCTCCATTGTGAAATCGAAGTAATCTGCGCGATCCAGCACAATCGCATCAAGCGGGCGATCCCGCTCGGGGAACTCGCCCAATGCCCGCTTCAGCGCGTTTCGCAGCCGAATCTGCCGCTCCGCCAGAGTGACACGCTCCGTGTTCCGCTTTTTTCGCGCCTCTGCGTCCTCATATAACCGGTGTAGAAAATCGTCCGTTGTCCAATCCATCTTTTTTCCTCCTCCTCAACATGAAAGCCCTTCCATCCCGGAGGATGAGAAGAGCTTTCGGCATCGGCAAATTTATTTATTTATAAAATCATCAATCTGCTTTTGAACTTCCGCAATGATTTTGTCCAGACCGACCGTTTTTTGTTTTTCGATATAACGGTTAATTGCCTGATCCACATCGCCTCTAATAATGCCGACCAATAACAGCTTGCCGTCTTCGGCAATCAATTGATCCCGATCGGCCAGCTCTGTTTTAATATTATCGGTAATCGGCACAAGTCCGGCCGTCGGCGAAACTAATATGTTCGGACGTGTAGCAAATTCTCTTGAAGCTTCGATCGCTTCGGCGGAACGGCCTACAGTCGGACGTGTAAACTCATCTCTGAGGAAGCCCCAGTTAAACCAATTTTGCCACAGCGGTTTGGATGGATCTTCACCCGGGACAAATCCGATAACCCCATTGCTGTCAACAGTGTAGGTCTTATCCTTAATGCCATAGAAGAACATATCGTAGACCTCTTGATCGGTCGACAGCAAATCCATAAACATGAGCATGCGTTCCGGATTCGCGGCATTTTTGTTAAGGGCAATCGCATTGTTCATTTGCGAGTCGCGAATGTATTTATTGTCTGGATAAATGACGACTGCGGCATTTTCCGCATTTTTATCCGTGAAGTTCACGGCATCATAGAGCGCGCCGAGCGTATTTTTCTGAGAGAAAACATTGGCGTTCTCAAACGGCATATTCGTCTTATCGTTCAGGGTGTTCTTGGAAATAATCCCCTCATCATACCATTTCTTCGCAAGCGTCACCGCTTCTTTGAACAGCGGCGTCTGTTCGATCGGCATCACTTTAAGCGCCGGGTCATTCAGGTCAATGTACAACGAGTGGAAGCCAAGATCGATGTACTCGTATTTGGAAACCAACAGAGCGCCAACACTTCCCTCGGAAGCATTCATGTTCTGATAAAATATCGGCATTCCGGGCTTGGCCTTGTTAATGGCGGTGAGGAATTTGTCGATTCCTTCAATTGTAGTCAGATCGCCGGGATCTACATTTAATTTTTCCGCAATATCTTTACGGTATTGAAATACCGGCTTTGATGTTTTGATTTCCGTCCAAGGCAGCGCCATCAGCTTGCCGTTTATACTCGCCGAAGACAGCATGTTTTTGTCCGAGTATATTTTGTACAAATTAGGAGCGTGCTTGGGCGCAAGCTCGCTTAGATCAAGAAAAGCTCCCTTGTTAACCATTTGCGAGTAACCGTACCAGTCGGCGGTGAAAGCCGCATCGTACTGGTCTCCGGAGGAGGCCAGCATCGTCAGCTTGGATTGATAGTCGCCAAACGGGACAAAGTTGATCTCAAACTTGGCGTTTAACCGGTCTTTTGTTTTCTCATAAAGCGCCTGCAGCACTTCATTCTTCGCTACCTTGTCATCGCCGGGCAGAAAAATCTTCAACTTAACCTCTTCCAGATCGGTTAGCGAAGCTGCTCCATCTGTTGAAGCTTTTGCAGGATTGTCCAAATTTCCGGTCGAAGTGCCATTGTTGTTTGAGGTGCATGCCGCCAGCAGTCCAGCGAGCAAGACCAGCATTAAACGGAGCGCCGCTTTTTTTCTCTTTATTGCCATTGTAATCCTCCCCATCATCATTCAAATTTGTACTTTCCTATGAACAACGGCTCCCTAAGCTGGTACTGATCAGCCTTTAACGGCGCCGATTGTCAACCCTTTGATGAAATAGCGCTGAATAAACGGATAGAGAAACACGATGGGACCAATCGTTAATACACAGATCGCCATCTTGATTCCTTCTGACGGAAGACGCCCACCCGTAGCCCGGATGATCTCGGCACCTTGCGCCGATGTCGAAATAAACTGAACATTGGACTGTATCGTTCGCAGCAGAAGTTGGAGTGGCTGCAGCTCGACCTTGTTTAACAGCGTAAGTCCAAGCCACCAGTCGTTCCAGTACATCAGGGCGATGAACAAACCAATCGTTGCGAGCGCCGGTTTCGCCAATGGAACGATAATCGACAGAAATATTCGAAACTCGCCCGCACCGTCTATTTTGGCTGACTCGCTAATTTCCTCTGGAATGGTCTGAAAGAAACTGCGGAGCAGGAAAACGTTCCAGGCCATGCACAAGTAGGGCACAATCAATGCGAGCAAATTGTCCTGCAGATGCAGATATTTGACACAGACGATATACCATGGAACGATCCCTCCGTTGATCAGGATCGTAATGAGCGTGTAGACATTCAGCGCTTTTCTTAACCTGAATCGTTTCAGAGACAAGGGGTAAGCCAACATGGCCGTAATGGCCAGACTGGCGACCGTGCCGACAACGGTAACGATGATTGAAATTTTATAGCCGTTCATTAATCGCTCCGCATCCAGCCAAAGGACACGGTAAGCGGATAAATCAAACTCGCGCGGGAATAAATTATAGCCGTGCTGGAGGATCGATTCCTCACTTGTAAAGGAACTGCTAAGCACCAATAAAAACGGGATGGCGCAAAACACGGCGAACAAAATAACGATACTGTACATAAGACCAACATAAATTCGATTGCTTAGGCGATGTTCCACAATATCCCCTCCCTTGCTGCCGATTGCGTCTAGAATAACGAAGATTCTTCATTGATGCGCTTGGCCAATTTGTTGCACAGCATAATGATGATAAAGGCGATAACGCTCTGGTAGAAGCCCGCCGCAGATGCCATGCCGATATCTCCATTCAGACGGAGACTGCGGAAGATAAAGGTATCAATGACATCGGCTGTCTGATAGATAGCCGCGTTCTCGCCGACGATCGCATAGAACATGCCAAAGTCCGCATTCATAATTCGGCCGACCTGCAGCAAGGTTAAAGTGACAATCGTAGGCATCAGGAAAGGCAAGGAAATATATCTGATCTGCTGAAATTTTGTTGCGCCGTCAATTTTGGCCGCTTCGTAATAGGAGGGGTCAATTCCCGTCAAAGAAGCCAAATACAGTACCATTCCATAGCCCGTCGATTTCCAGATATAGAACAACACGAGAATGATCGGCCATACCCACGGAGTGGCGAACCAATCCACCGAGCCAAGCCCGAGACTGGACAGGGTCGTATTCATAACACCGGTATCCATACTGAACAGATTGTAAGCGATTACACCAACGACAATCCAGGAGATAAAGTACGGGAGAAACATGAGCGACTGCGTAATTTTTTTGAAATATTTTCCCGCAACCTCATTGAAAATCAGAGCGATTCCGACTTGAAACAGAATGCCAAAAATAATAAAAAGCGTATTCAGATAAAGGGTATTCCATGTTGCCCGCAACGCCGAGGAAGTGGACGAGAATAAATACTTGAAGTTTCCATAGATCGGATCCATCCAGGGACTGCCCAATATGCCGTCGCGAAAGTTAAAATCTTTGAAAGCAACAAGCAGACCGAACATCGGAAAATAACTGAATAACAGGATCAGCACAACACCGGGCAATACCATTGCATATAGTGCTTTGTTTCGATTCAGGTCGGACAATAGCCCCTTAGTTCTCATTTTTTTGCCCCCTTTCTCCGATATTGCCTCTTCTTGCTCCTAATTATAGAGGGGACACAGGGGGGACGAGAACGTTGTTTTTTTAGTGTCGTATGCGCATTTTTTAGATATTGCCTGCCGCTGTCAGTCTTTATAATTTCGTTTGGCCCATTGTTCGTCGGCCTGCTGAAGCAGCTGCTCCACGGTAGGTCTGCCGGTCGCCAGCGTGTATTGCATCATACCTAGAAACCAATCGAGAAATCCCTCAGGTGCTGCGTTGGACGCCCAATATTGCTGCATGAGCTGAACTTTTACGGCATGCGGATTTTGAGAGATTGCAATCAGCTCCTCCACAAGAGGATTCACAGCCTCATATTCCATGTTGTCCTTGGTTACAGAAAGCGCATGTCCGGCCTGAATATAACGTTTGTATGGCTCGGGAGAATAGAACAACTTCATAAACGCAATGAAAGCGGAACGTTTACGCGGATCTTTCCCGGCTTCTGATGTCAAAGCGAATCCCTGCAGCCGCTCCGAACCGTTGATCACGATTCGTCCCTTGCGGTCAGGAGGGGCAAAGATGCCGATATTCGCATCCGGGTTGATCCGATAAATCGTCTTCAACGCCTCCGGGCCTGTATACAGCATGCCGGCCCTCCCATTAGCCAGCTCTGTTGCCGAATCGCTGTCCGTTGTATACAGCCAGCCCGGATTCACATATTTCTTGACCCACAGCTCCTCCATATCCGATAGCGCTCGCACAATACCGGCGTCGGCAAACTGAACCTGCTTGGCGGCTGCATCCCGGTTCCAGTTCGGGTTGTCCGCATACATGGAGGTTCCGAAAAAGAAGTTGGACCAATATCCCAGATGCCATACCTCTCTGCCGCCGACGACAATCGGACTTATGCCCGCAGCCTTTATTCGGGCGCAGATGTCCAGAAACTCGCTCCATGTTGCAGGCTCTTCGGCAATACCAGCTTGTTGAAAAACATCCTTATTGTAATAAATAGCGTAGGGCAGACTGGACGCCAGTTGGGCCGTATATACGCTGCCGTTAAATCGGGCCGGATGATCCAGCAAATCAATAATTTCGTCGGGCATGGGAGCGATAAACCCCGCTTTAATATAGGGCTCCGGATCTTTCAGCTCCAGGAAATCAGGAAATTCCCCCACCGCATTCAGATTTTGCAAATAATCTTCGTAGGATGACACGCCGGCCGAAGACGGGATGGCCTGTATGCGGATGTCCGGATGATCAGCGTTAAAAGCATCGGCGATTTCCTGCATCACCTGGCTCCTGTCGGGATCGCCGCCTGAATAAACGAAGGAAAGCGATACCGCTTCCGCAGAAGGCGCAGCATCGCTATATTCCGTGCCGTTGCCGGCATAACAGCTAGTCAACACCATTGAAATAAGGATCATCATAACCGCTTGCAGCGGTCTATTCTTAGCTGGCATTTTGCCGCCTCCCGACGACTTATTTGAATTGCTGGCGATATTCATTCGGCAGAAGTCCGTAATTTTTTTTGAACATTTCGCTGAACTGACGCGCATTCTGATACCCCACTTGCTCTGCGATCTCATAGAGCAGGCAATCCGAGTGGACGAGCAGCTTGACCGCCAAGTTCATGCGGATATTCGTCACATATTGTTTGAAATTTTGCCCGGTATGTTTCTTGAAAAAAACACTGAAATAATACGGGTTAATATAAAATCTCGCCGCTATCGTCTCCAGGTCAACCTCCCTGTAGTTCTCCTCAATAAAGGCTTTGATTTGGCGGATTTGCTCCGACTCTCTCCCGTTGTTCCCCTGATAAAGACAGGCGCGAATTCGCTCCAGGTCTTCGCGGATCATGACCGACATCTGATGAAACGTCTCTTGGGATTGCAAACGTCTTGCAAGCTCGGCTTCCGCTTGCTTCGTCTCCTCGCCGTCTGCGGCATGTTCACGGATAGCGTGAATGAGCAAAGAGCCGGAAAGCTGAAGCGCATAGGCGCGATTCCCCCAGGCAGCCTTCTTGACCATTTCCAGCCAATCCTCAAGCAGCTCCTCAAAGCGGTCCATATGGGGAGAGTAAAATTCGCGAAGCAATTGATTTTCTAGTTGTTTCCAATCCTCGCCTCTATGCATGGGAACGTCCGGTTTATCCGCAGGAGTCACGAGACTTCCCGCCCCCAGAAAAAATTTGAGCGCCATGCCCTCCTCCGCCTCTACGCAGCTTCGACGCAGCTCCTCCAAGGGAACAGCGCTGCCAACGCTCATCGACACACTGATTTTGAGCACGCTTCTATAATGATCCCGAAGATGTTCAGCGAGATTCCTGATCATGGCAGTCGGCAGATGCCGGATCAGCAAATATACGTAATCTCCCTCTGGCAGTATCCACCCGTCCGCTGCATCTTTTATCAGCTCCTCTGTAAGGTTCTGCATCGCATAATGAAGCAGCTTCCGCTCCCCCTCTCGCCAGCTGCCGGATGGATGCAGTGAATGATCAATCTCCGCCACCATACAAGTGAACAGCATGTCGGAGCGAGTTCCCCTAATCTCGCGGATAATCTCCGGATTAAGCGGAAACTGCTTATGCTCCAGCCATTTGCTCAGCCCGTCCATCAGTTCAAGCCGTTTGTGGCGATCTTCATAATGGCGAAGCTTGCTGCTGCTTGCCATAATCCGGGAAACCGATTGAATATCCGTCACCGTCTGCTCCAGAACCGACTCCAGTTTATTCCGATCAACAGGCTTGATCAGATAATCCACTGCCCCATAAGACAATGCATCCTTCGCGTAGGAAAAATCACGGTAAGCGCTAATAAAAATAACCTTTGTTCTCTTCTTCAGCTCCTTCAGACGTTTCAGCACTTCGATGCCGTCTATTCCCGGCATTGAAATATCGGTGATCACGATATCGGGATCGTACTCCATAATCGCCTGAAGCAGATCATCCCCGTTGCTCGCTTCTCCGACGATTTGTAATCCAAGCTGCTTCCAATCTACCAACATGGGCAACCCGCGCAGAATTGCGGGCTCATCATCAGCCAGAAATACGCTTAGCATAACGATCAATCTCCCTTATTATCGGAATTCTAATCTGGACGGAGGTTCCCCTGGCAGGAATGCTTTCAAGGTGAATACCGGAATCGCTACCGAACAAGGATTGAATGCGGTCGTGCACATTTTTGAGACCGATACTGGTCCCCTTCCCCTCTCCCCGTTCTGTCCCTTGTTCCAGCCTTTCTCTTAGCGACTTGAGCTTCTTGCTGTCCATGCCGATGCCATCGTCTATAATCCGGATTGACAGTAAGTTTCCTTCCTCAGCCTTGATTTCCAGACTGATTAGTCCACCTTCCCGCTTCTTCAGAATGCCGTGCAAGACGGCGTTCTCTACCAAAGGTTGTATAGACAGCTTGGGGACACCCCAATTCATGGAGACATCGGGATCCCTATGAATCTGCAATCCAACCCGCTCCTCAAAGCGAACTTGAATCAGCTCGAAATAATTACTGACATTCGCAATCTCTTCCTCCAGCGTCACCATGCTTTCTCCGTAATCAAGCACATATTGCAGCTGATTGGACAACACGTGGATCATGTCAGCCACTCGCATCGCCCCATGGCTTACAGCACTCATCCGGATGACTTCGAGTGTATTGTACAGGTAGTGCGGACGGATCTGGCTTTTGAGCGCGTTTAGCTCAGACTGCTTCTGCCTTAGCTCCGCAACGTATGCCTCTTCTATAAACCGGTTCAACTGGTCCGCCAACCGATTCATTCCACGGGTAAGCAGACCGAGCTCATCCTGCGACTTAACAGGAAGGATGACATCGAAATCGCCTGACTCCATCTTTCTCATTTGTTTGATGATCTCTCGAATCGGACGGGAGAACCTGCGCGAGAATACGATCGCAAGCAGCAATAAAAACAACATGCAGCTCGTCGCTGTAAGGATCACCAAAATCTTGAATGGTTCAATTGTGGCCAGAAAGCCTGTGCTTGCATAACTTCCGACCAGCTTCTGATCGGTGCCCGCAATATCCATCGTGATCAGATGCCTGTTTCCCTTCTCTGCGGCGGAACGCTCCTCCGCGATCGAAACTAATGTGCCGATCCGCTGCTCATTATTGCTGTAGTTGACGATATTGCTGTCGCTAAGGATCATAATCTCATCATCCGGATTTAGATGCAGTTCCGCGCAAATTTCATTGAAGTTGTCGACGCTGACGTCATAAATAAAGGTGCCCAGAACAGTCGGATGCTCGTTCAACAATGTAGATTTATCAAGCAAGTTTCGGGAGAAAGTCATTACTTGCCGTTTGGAGCTAACGAAATAGCTTTCCTGATGAGCAGGATACTGGTACAAGCCTTTGGGAGCTGCTTCAAGTCCCGAGGTCAACTCGTTATAGGGAAATTGACTGGGTACAAATGGTTTGGCCCGGCGGGACCGGTACATAATCTCCATGCTGGATTGCGGAATAAAGTAAGCGTTTTCAATATAAGGGTCTGAACTAAGGGCAAATACGAGCCAGTTATCAATGATATGATTATGATTGCCTCTGGCCGCTTGGCTGAGGCGATCATACCAGTTCACGTCGTACATCATCTTGGATATTTCGTTATAGTCGGTCAAAATTTGGCTCGAATTTTTGGCGATATAAAGCGTCATCTGTTCCAGATTATTGATATTGAAGCGCTGAGATTGAGAAAAATAAGCACTCATAAGAAAATAACCTAGAACAATGAGCGGCATTAATCCAACCAACACGAAGGAAAACACAAATTTGACAAAAATGCTTCTTTTCATTGCATCGTTTGGAAACCATCGCATTTGTTCTCACACCTTAATGTCGGATTTATAATTGGCAGGAAGGGGATAATATTTAAATTTATCACCTGGGAACGGCTGCTTACAGGCAGTTTTTTAAGATGAATGTCCGTTTTCTTAATCAAAATCTCGACATGACTAAAAGAGGATGCGAGCGCATGATCTTCATGCATTCGCATCCTCTGCAAAGCGGGGCGTACCGAATGGGTAACCCACTGAATCGGTCTGTCATTAAAACCCTTTCATGCCAAGCGCGTATTTCATCCCCTCTAGCGGTTCATCCTTCGGAAAATATTCCAGACCCATATAACCGTTGTAACCCGCATCTTCTATCGCTTGGCATATAGCCGGATAATAGAGCTCACCCGAATCCAGCTCACTTCTGCCTGGATGTCCAGCAGCATGAAAGTGACCGATCAACTTCAAGTTTTCTGTTATATTTGGAATTAAATTCCCTTCCGTTACTTGCTGATGATAGATATCAAACAAAAGCTTTACGTTAGGACTCCCCACCTCCTCGATAATTGAGAAAGCCTCGGAAGAACGCGACAAGAAGTGGCCCGGATGATCAATAAGCACGTTGAGCGGTTCCACCAAGAGCGAAATTCCGGTCTTTTCCAAGAGGGGGACGCATGCCTTAAGACCATCTATGATGCACTTTCTTTGAACCTCCCGGGGATAACCGTTATCATTCCCCGTCTGTGTAATCAGAGAAGGACAGCCTAAAAATTGCGCCGCTTCAATCGACTCCTCCAGGCCTTGGATATAAGCGTTCCGGGCGGAGGGATCCACCAGACTCACAAACTTTGTGCAAAATGCAAGGACATTCAAACCGAGTTCTTCCTTCTTTGCCTTGATCACATTCAAGTCCTTGTCCCACCAACTCCAAAACTCAAAGGTATCGATACCAATAGAATGAATGGCCTCCAAGCTCTCGCCTAAAGGACGGCCACGCAATACGGCGTCGATACAAACGGATATGTTCAACACTCACACCTCCAATATTTGATACGTGCACTCCCCTCCTTTGTACACGTTCCTTTAACTAGCGTCCTTCGGTACCCAGAAAATATTTGCATCGATGTATTCATCCTGACCGAAAGCTCTTTGTGTAAAAAATATTTGACATGATGAATATAATACTATACTTTATGTATATAATTTACTACATCCATTACAAGGAGTGCTGGATATGTCATATCAAGGACTGAGATCTTTAGTTTCAATGATCACAGCGATATTAATTTTGGGAGCATACAGTACCTACGCATACGGGAGGGTTCAGTCGGGTGCAATTGCCCCAGATGATATGAAATTTTGGGCAGGTGCTATGCTCATGTTTGTCGGCATAGGAATCGTCGCTGCCATTGTTATTCAAATTATTTTTCATATTTTACTTTCTGTCGGGGTTGCTGTACAGGAAAAAATACGCAAAGGCGAATGTGATGGTAAAGAAATTGAGAAAACCATTGAATCAGAGATGGTTGCCGATGAAATGGATAAGTTAATTGAACTCAAATCCGCGAGAATCGGCTTCATAATTGTAGCCATTGGATTTATCACCGCTCTTGTGTCGCAGGTAATACACGATTCAAGTGCAGTCATGCTGAACATCATGTTTGTATCCTTCTATGCAGCCTCGCTCCTTGGAGGCGTGGTTCAGCTTTACTATTACAGAAAGGGAGTATAGTAACCAATGGCTAAGAAGCTTCATATTACGAACAACATCCGAAGACTGCGTTTCTTCGCCAATGAAATGACTCAGCAGCAGCTTGCTGAAAAAGTAGGAGTCTCAAGACAGACTATCATTGCCACTGAAGCGGGAAAATATTCTCCTTCTTTGGAGCTTGCATTCAAGATCGCTGAAGCATTTGGTGTTAAGATCGGAGAAGTATTTGATTATGAAAAAAGGGAAGAGGAAATAACGAGAAAGAAGGATACAAATGAATAATTACAACTCAATTGCTAGACTTGTTGGCGTGTTATATATCATTGGCACCGTTGCAGGAATACTAAGTGTTGTATTTACTGGGCCAATAGCTGGGAGTACGAATGTACTTATGGAAGTTTCAGCAAATGTAAATCAAGTTAAACTCGGAACGCTCTTTATTTTGATCATGGGTATTTCACTGGCATTGGTTGCGGTCATCGTCTATCCAATTGTAAAAAAGGTTAATGAAGCTTTGGCTCTTGGATATGTTATTTTCAGGGGAGCACTTGAGACTGTTGTTT
Source organism: Paenibacillus oenotherae (assembly GCF_019443105.1). Taxonomy (GTDB): domain Bacteria; phylum Bacillota; class Bacilli; order Paenibacillales; family Paenibacillaceae; genus Paenibacillus_Z; species Paenibacillus_Z oenotherae. The sequence goes on along the minus strand of NZ_JAHZIJ010000012.1, from coordinate 49,807 downwards.
ATATTATTTCCGCCATTTGGCTGCTGCTCGTGGTAGTCAGCAAGGAATATGTGCATACCGTTTCTTCCGACAGCAGCAGTTTTCAGAGCATAAGCCATTTGTTATCGAATTCAGGTGAACAGATTCATTCCTTTACAATGATTATATTTAGTATTGGCGCCTTGATGTTTTATTACTTATTGTACCGTTCCAAGCTAATCCCCCAATGGCTTTCGGGTTGGGGTTTTATTGCAAGCATAATTTACTTGGTGACAGGAGTATTTGCCTTGTTTGGAACCGTATCTGCTTTTGTCTTGCTGCCGCTTGCTTTACAGGAAATGTTTATGGCGGTGTGGCTAATAATAAAAGGATTCAATCCATCTAAAGTCAATATATAGAGGGAGTGAATTATCATGAATTCAAACAGAAGAACTGCAATCTTTCTTGGGATACTGTTAATATTCAGTTTTGTATTTGGAATACTTAGCTCTGTTCCGGCATTAGAACATCCAGATTACCTTAGTAAATTGTCAGAGATCGAAATGCAAGTTTATGTCGCCATATTCTCCCAAGCAGCAATGTCCGTCGTGTATGTCATAATAACCGCATTATTATATCCCATAATTAAAGAATACAATAAAAGTCTAGCTGCGGGATATTTCGGTTTCAGGATGATTGGAGCAGCATTTCTTTTTGTCGGTATAGGTTCTCTTTTACTTTTATTATGGTTGAGTCAAGGTCATGCTTCTGCAAGCCAAATGGACTCAGCGCATTTTGAAATCATAGCTGAATTGCTTAGACGAGGTAGAGATATTCTGAATCATATAGGAATGATATTGCCATGGAGTATTGGCGGCTTGATCCTTTATTATTGCTTGTATAAAATAAGACTCGTCCCAAGATGGTTATCGATATGGGGGATTGTTGGTTCTTCATTCACTCTTGCGGCTACGGTAATTTTGATGTTGAACGTCATAACATTAACGAATCCAGTTTACTTTATTTTAAATACGCCAACCGCTTTATTCGAACTGATTTTTGCTATATTTCTGATAGTCAGAGGGTTCAATCCTGTCGAGAGCCACATCAGAACACGGAGTTAAAATATGAGAATAGTAGTTCTCGGGGCAAATTAATACTCGGATTCTCATCAGAATAAGTGTAGTTCTTTCCAATGACGTATAAAGAAGCTCATCACCTGCCTGCCCATTCAGTAGGTGTTGTAATATAAAAAATTTCTTCTCAGCATTAAATATATTTCCTTTTTACTTTAGATTCTCTTTGACCAAATTGAAATGAAAGTTGGTCTTCGGAAAATGATCAACAGCTAGATCGATACTTCCCTTTCTATTATCGAGCTCAAATTGTAATTGCAAGTTATTTACTGAACCTAACAAAGAAACGAAAGGATATGGTTGGACTAACTTATACTTATTTCTGTTTTTTTGAAAGGTTGCCTTCATTATTAATTCATCTCCCCAGTATCCATACGCCGTTATCGTATTGGGGATTTTGGTCACTTTGGAAACATTTTTCGGCAGCTCGATGAAATTGAGATACATCTCATTCATCATCATTTTTGCCGAAGTTACAGGAACACTTTGACGCTCGTTAGAAAGATTTGACTGGTCCATTATGAAAACATCTGGCATGATTTTCAACTTTAGGTTTAAATTCTTATTGACGGAATCGTAATCCGCAATTGAAATTGATGTATCTAAAATTTCTACACTTCCGACATGCTCGCTCTTAATGTATTCTTTAATCAATTTGTCATCCGGTATAGATGTGATTAATCGAAATTCGTCTTGGAGATGCGGCAAAATAATAAAAATAGCGAAAGGTAGAAAGAAAACGATCGATATTAACTTTTGTTTCGATTCCGCAGAGAATAGTAAATAGACGGCAAATACCAGGAAATAAAAAATTAAAAATACGTATATTGCGCTAAAAAGAAAAGCGTAGTAAGGATGAGAATAGGATAGATAAATGATACCTAACCAAAATAATAGCAGAAAGTAATTTATATTCATGAATACTCTGCTTCTCATTAGCGAATTCCTCATTCCTAATCATTTGATTCTGTTAATTATCAATATACATGATTAAACACGAAAGAAATAGCAACCCCCTTTCCGATTGTATATCCATCGAAATTCTTATTTTCAGAATTTATAGCCGACCAATTGAACTACGACCCGGTCGGGACTGTACTGGCGGATGCGCTCCTCCACGATCTCCATGTCCGGATACTCGTCGCGGTGCTCGCTAAGATAGGCGATCTCTTCTTTTGACAGTCCCGATTTGATCCGTCATTGTTGGAATGGCAGATGCGTTCTGCCTTTGCTGTCCATAGCCTCGATAACTTCCTCAGTCGTCAACGGCTTGGAATTCGCTTCGCCTTTTTCGTTAAACAGCCTGCACGAGTTTTGCAGCCAGCGCCTCCGCCGCTTCTTGCTTAAAGCCTGTTTTGAAAGTAACATTTAGGGACTGAGTTGAGGTCGAATTTTTCAAAATTTACACTTCCGAATCCATGACACCGATGAATTCCCGGATCGGCTGTCGTCTATATAAATGAAGGCATCAATGAATACAAACTAATTTGATGAAGAGGTGTTTTGAAAATGGCATTAACATCCGCATTCACGAGCTTCAACCTGCCTGTAAAAAACGTAGAACAATCGAAAGCGTTCTTCACCAGACTCGGATTCGAGCTCAACCCGCAATTCCCCGAGAACGAGAATTCGGTAGCCATCGTGATCGGAGGCAACCTGCAGGTCATGCTGATCAATCAAGCATTCTTTAATACGCTCACGGAGAAGGAATCCGTCGATACGAGCAAGTATGCGCAGATGACGATCGCATTGGCCTTCGAGAGCCGGGAAAAGGTCGATGAAATCGTGAATACCGCGGTCTCCTTGGGCGGGAAATTGCACGCTGAACCTGAAGATCATGGGTTCATGTATCATTGGGGCTTCGTGGACTTGGACGGTCATCTGTGGGCCATTAACTACATGAACATGGATGCGGCACAAGGTTAAGGCTAACGGAGAGCACGCTCGTACAAGGGTTCAAAAAGAAAGACGCCGGGCATCTTCCCCGGCGTCTTCTTCGCGATGATTAGTTTTGTTCGGTATAGGCTTTGAAATTGTCCATGATCGCTTGCCAGCCTGCTTGCTGGAACTCGACGGGATTGGAGCTTTCCGCGTCGAACGTTTCAATGACCTTCGTCTCATTGCCTTGATCGACGAAAGCAATATCCACTCTTCTTCCGTCTTCCATGGTGTAGCCGATCGCCTCATGCCGATTCACGACATCGTAGACGCCGCCAAAATCAAAGCCCATGCTGCCATCCTTCGCTTCCATCCGTGTCAGAAACTTGCCGCCGACCCGCAGATCGTTTTCGGCTCTCGGCGCATGCCAGTCCTCGGATGCTTGATTCCACTTCGTGATGTGATCCGGCTCGGTCCAATAGCGCCATACCTTCTCGACAGGGGCTTGAATGACGGCTTGCACGGTTAATTTCGTCGGTTGATTCGTTTCCATTTTAAATAGACACCTCTCTCATGATATTCGTCGTTTGGTTATTCTCAATAATATAGACGTAAGCCAATGACGAAATTCATCGGTCAATTCGCTCAGGCAGCCCAAATCGCGAAAATAATGGCGCATGAATGAAGTTTTGAACGTGCAGGATTTGATTTTCTTTGGTTTCGATGACGTGGATGCCCCAGGGTACCAGGCCAGAACCCTCTTTGTCCGGCATATACTGCGCCAACGCCGGATAACCGCCATTCACCGTAATGGGCACAAATCGCGAACCTTCGCAATGCCAGCGAGTAAGCGAATAGAAGGCGGACAAATCCTCCTTGCCGCGGATCCACATCTCGAAGGGCGGCATCGACATGCAGCCTTCCTCGTGGAACAACGCGACGAGCGCAGCAATATCGAATTGCTCGAAGGCCTCCACATACCGGGACAGCAGCTGCTGCTCCGGTTGAACGTCCATGCTGCTGAGCTCATCCGAGCGAAGCTGCGCCCGGTCCATCGTTTCTCGGGCTCTTTGCAAGGCGCTGTTCACCGCTGCCGGCGACATCGCCAACGTTTCCGCGATCTGCTTGGAGGACCATTCAAATACATCCTTCAAAACGAGTACCGCGCGCTGCCGCGGAGGCAAGGTTTGCAGGAGAGCGATGAAGCACAGTTGAAGGGTATCTCTGCGGACGAGCCGATCCTCCGGATTGCCCCCAAAGTCTGGAGACGGCCAGATCCAGGCAGAGTCCGGCAGCGTGTCGCGCGGCTCGACGATGGCGACGGCCGGGTCGAACAGGTCAACCGGAAGCGCGCGGCGTTTGGATTGTCTCAGCTTGTCCAAGCACAGATTGGAGGCAATCCGATAGACCCAAGTTTTGAACGAGGACTCCTGTCTGAACGTGCTCCAGCTCTGCCAGACCCGAATGCTCGTCTCCTGAACGGCATCGTCCGCATCGTCCATGGAGCCTAGCATTCGGTAGCAGAACGAGGTTAAGCCCGGCTTCAAGCTTGCAAATAATGGTTCGTCAAATGCGGTCTCGTTCACGTTCATCGCGGCCTCCCTTAACGATCTCCCCGAAGGGTGGTACCTTCATTATATGCTTAGAAAATTAAATTTCTATTATTCAATCTAAGCTCCTACGATAGTAGCATGTAGTTTTTAGTTTGAGCTATGAAGTATTTATTTTTTATACATCAATTACAATATTTACTTTCTTCCGTCAGCCCAGCTCAAGCTTTGCATCCAGCCAAGCGTTTATCAGCTTTTGAACATCGTTGAGTATCTCATTCACGGTAGGTTTGCTTTTATTAAAAACAGTTGTATTGGCGCCATGACGGGCTTGCAAGCCCGAACCGGCCCGCGTATTCATGTAATGCCTTATTGTCGTTCCATTCCGGAATTTTTTCAGTTCATCTTCAATACGCTTTTGAATAGCTGCATTCATCTTGGGATGAGTAAGCATCTGCTTAAAATCATGTTCAATATTCTCACTAATTTTGAATATATTAATCAGCAAGTAAAGGTAGTCCCCCAGTGATAATCCATACAATACAATGACTTCCCTCACCAGTTCGTCATCATGAGCTAACGAGATAATCCTGCTGACCCGGTTATCAGGCCTTTCATCAGGCAGGCTTGCCGCTGTCACAAATGGATTCTGAAGCTGTTCAATGTGAAGCATTGGATCCTGATGTCCATAATGAGTTTGGCTTACCCCGTTAGGGTAGGTGTATAGAATATCCGAGCCGTGCAGCTGATGCTTGTCCCCGTCCAAGCTGAGCGCAGCGTTTAGAATAAGGAGGAGCACTTCAAATTTATATTTCGCCAGATTGTATTCTCCCGGAAAATTCACATGCTGCAGATGAGCAGAGAACAAATAATAGTGTTCTCTTTCGGAATTATCCCATTCCGTAATAATTGCAAGATGCGGCAAAAGTGACATCCTTGCCAGTTGATGAGCCAGATTAGATTGATCCAAATGCAGCTTCCACATTACTTTGCAGCTCCCTCTCTCTGCTCTCGGGTATCCGAGTTTTTAGTCTATTCAACTACCAAAGGTAATTATATTATTTTCAACTAAAGGCTTCTGCTTCAGTTATTCTAGATCTCTTCAAGCAGCTCGCCATTGATGCCCAACTGGCCAATGTACCCACCAAATGATACATTCTAAAAATATTATTTACACAAACTCAGGATCACAATGATAATTCAGTTCAAACGCATGGATCATTGCAGGGTCGAAGCCTATGCCGTAACATCTGAAAGCTAAATGAATACTATTCAGAAGCATGTCTTTCTCGTCTTTGTACGCTATAGGGGCTACGATTTTGATTATATTCCAAAAGACTCCGCACCCATCCAAAGCTCTGCCCGCCACTGTGTAATCAGCTTCGATTCTGGTGATGCCTACCCTGCTCCCATAAATAAATACTCCTGGTTTTTTCTTATTATGGAACCCGTCTCCTCCAATCTTAACCAGGAAATCATTCGTTTCTCGATCAATGATCCAGGTACTGAATTTATGATCTTTTTTAGGGTATCCGAACTGTTCCTTTAGGTTATCTATGATCTCTGCATCATTATTTGTTACATGTTCTCTTTTAAAAGACATTTTATCGCTCCTAGCGCAGAGTCAGATTCTTTGTTCAATCAGTCGACAACTTTATTCTCTTCGAATAATAAAGCCTGTTGAAGTATCTCAACAGGCTTTATTATTGTTCCAATTTTTAACTTATCCTTAGACTACGGGCAGCAAAGAGTTTTTAATTTTCTCTAACATCAGACCTGGATGTTCTGAGTGAAAAACCCCTGATCCAATTACTGCTGAGTGAATCCCACATTCAGATACTTCATGAATGTTATGTGCCTTTACTCCACCATCAATCATAACTTCTACATTATGTAACTGATGTTCACGAAGGTTTTGAACTAATCGAGCTGCTTTTTGCAGACAAGATTTGATCATAGGTTGTGCTGCAGACCCAGGACTTATTGTCATAATTAATATTTGATCTACGTCATCTAATATTTCATCTAATAACGATAAGGGTGTTCCAGGATTTAAAGCAACTCCTACCCGAACCCCTTTTGATTTGATCTTTTGAATACATTTTAGTATGTCCGGTGTTGCTTCTACATGAATAGTCAGTGTGGTGATTCCAAGATCTAAGAAATGGTCCATATGTTCAAATGGATTGTCACTCATTAAATGAACGTCTAATGGAGTTTTTGTGTTTTTTGCTAATTGTTCCACAAATTCTTTACCGAGTGTAAAACCCGGAACAAAATGTCCATCCATAATATCAACATGATAATAATCAGCACCGTATTTATCAAGTTCTTGGATTTGCTCTTTCAAGCGAAAGAAGTCGGCACACATAATAGATGGTCCAATTTTCAACATGATATTCCTCCCCAAGTAGTTTCAGTATACATTAATAACCTTATAATTCCCATATTTTTCTTATAACTCAAATAAATATAGCTGTTTAGAACCGCTCGCTACAAATCTTCGAGGGTCCAAACTATTTGTCAGCCTCACAACGACGCTATTTCGCCTTACTCAAATCGTAATGGGGATGTCATTAGTAATAAATGAGGATAGATGCGAGGGCATAACGGCGAGATGTAATGATTTGCTTTCACCCACAATCGGCGTTCCACCCCAGCCTAACGGCTGTAGTACCACTCTCGGAGTTTTTGTACTTCTTCTGTTCACATTAACTACAGCTCATTCTTCATAAAAAAGTCCCGATGATCTAACTAAGCATCATCGGGACTGTTCTAGAAGTTCCAGACTTTTTTATTGGTTCCAAACTTTTTTATCACTGAACAACTCTTTCTATTCAGTGAAAATAAAGTTCTAGACTGAAAGACTTGATCTAACGGGGGTTATGAGGATTGAATTCGTCAGACTTCGAGAAATAAGTATTAGACTGACTACAAAAATGAAACAGCGGCGGAACAAGACTTGAAAATAAAGTCTTAGACTGCCGCCGGTGTCATTCAACTATGTGTCCCGTTAGCTTTCATTGCCTCTAAACTCTCAATAAAAAAACGTGGTGATTTAGCATCAGAATACGAAAGAAAAGTACATACAAACTTTCCTGCTTATCTGACTTTGCTTGAGTCCACCAAAAGACGTTTCTGCATTAATTGTAGCATCAGAAACAACCCTAGACGATTCAGGGATGTTCCCTTTTTTCACAAAATATCCAACAAGAAATACCGTTCCTGCTGTTGCTAATAGTGGCTTTATCACTTTTGACATTTTCATATAGACATTTACCCCAATTCTAATTCAATCAAATTTCCGTGTCATAATCCTTAGCGTTTGTTTATCGATGTTAACGACATTATCTTTCTTCATTTGTTTTTCGAATAGATTTACCTGGTTTTCTCCCATGCTTTATGCACTCCTCAGTTTGTTGGATTTTTGTATGCATGTATTTCTTGTTGTAGATATGAAGATGGCCCCCGAAAGGCAGGGATCGGGGGCCAGGAGGAAACGCTTAGCTATTAGGCATTAGTTGTAACGGTAATGAACGCGGAAATAAGGATCTTGCTGCCAGTTCCATACAAGCACTTTACGAAGGCCGTAGTCCTGTTCGAGTTGGAGAGGCACTTCGCCGGTTACTTGACCCGTTGCTGGATCAAACGCATAACCGTTTTTCTCTATTACGGTTGCACCAAATCCAACATTGTTCGGGCTTGGGAGGGTGATAAGCACCGTAATTTGGCTTTGGCCAACAGGGCGGAAGCTCGGCATTGGTGCCAAAAGCGTCAGCTCGAAATCTGTGGAGTCTTCAGCCATCGGGTGCAGCGCAAGCTCATATTCAAAGGTCAGCACTTGCGTACCTTGTTTGAAGAGAACCGGCGTAAGCATGGCTACCGATTTAAACAGTTCATGCAGGCGGTTCAACTCGTCAAGATTGCCGCTTGCTACCGCTTGGCCATATTTAGAAAGCTCGTCCTGCAGATCAGCGAAACGCTGGCCAACAAAGGTTACGATATTTCCGTCCGGATATACCGTACGGACATCGATCGGACGGCCCACAGCCGGCGCGTAAAAGCTTTCGTCTTGAGTGAGAGGGGAAGCAAGCCCAATCTCATGCAAGACCTTTACGCGGTCATATGGAAGGCCATATTTCGAGCTGGAAAGCACGGTGCAGCTCACATGGCTCCAAGTCATATCAATGGGATTAGCAACAGTTAAGACAGGAATCGTAGTATTCATTTAAATTACCTCCAAAGTTTTAATTTTTTTAACCGGAGGCACATGCTATACTAGCATTAGGTTACGTACCATCGGCTCCTTACGGGGGCAAACTAGGTCGATGCATCTGCAAATGCGTTGGCCTATTTTTTTTGTTCCGATGCGACAGATTAACAGGTTTGTTGATGTTTTAGAATGTACTCACCTCCTTTATTCATTCGGAAAGCCTAGAATACGATTGCGGCAACAATTTGTGGAATTGGGTAGATTCAGTTAGTTTCGTTGCAAATACTACCCAATCCCACGTTGTATTCAATAAGTTGGATCGGACATTCTCTTTTTCCGGAAGAGAATGAAAATTGTATAGTTTTTAAACGAACATATTGCATATACACGTTCGTATTAATTGAAGTTTCTTGATTGATTTTTCAGGAAAATGCCATGACTAAAGAAAGTATCATTATTTTCTGAGCATGCATATTTCTCTGAATAATCGAAAGTAGAACTTTTAAAACTTTCTACTGAGATAGTTCTTCACTCACTCCTCTTCTTAATTTAATATCCATCAACTTTTTAAAATGTCCCTTAAATCACTTGTTTTGTAGATAAAATCACTTATCTTTCCCGTAAATAGTCATGACGAAATAAAAGTATTGTTTGTTATTTACCTGAGATATCTACAATCTTCAGGAGTATAAAACTCACCGTCTATTTAATATTACAACTCACAATTTATCCAATAGCGTTAACCTTATGGGGGGAAGGTTATTTCGTAAATAATTTACTTAATTCCATTAGAAACAAATCACGTTTAGTCTCTTCTTGTTCGAATGAGTACACTTCAATAGAACTATTATTTGAATTAGTTTGATCATGATTTATTAGTATATTGGTTTGATTATCTCTATAAAACTCAGAGTAGTAATTTACTTTTACTGTATCGATAGCTTGATCTAATCCTAATCCAAATTGTTGGAATAGATGAGCAGCCGTATTGGGTTTTACATGCCAGAAATATATCCTAGAATCAATTACCCTTTATAATTCCTCATCTGCTTCCTTTTCCAGATACTTAATTAATAACTCCGGAAGTACCGGTTCTTCCTCATAGTCAGATTCTTCATCTAGATCACTTTCCGGCAAGCTCCAAGACCGTTTAGTCATTTCCTCTAGAGGCATTGTTTTTAACGAAATAGCGTAATCCAAGAACATATCATCTTCGATTTCCTTTTCAAACAATGTCCCAGCATTCTGCCGGAGAATTTGATCTAGTTTTTCAAATTTAATAGTCATACATTCAACTCCTTTTAGAAGAGGCACCTTGGTACCAGGGGGAGGGGGCTTAGGATGAAGCCCCTTCTACCAGTTTCAAGTTGTTACAGATAGTTACAGGTTGGATAAGATATATTTAATATTTCGGTTTTGCCTTAGGTACCGCGATAATGTATTCGCGATCCTTGGTTTCCTTGTACATTTCCCATTCCGCCTGCAGCAGCTTGCGAAGGCGAGCTTTTGCATCAGCGTGAACTTTGTAAATGTTCTTGATACCAAGATCCTTAGCGATGTCGGCTAGAGCTTCCTCTTTAACCTGGTGGCGGTAGATGATGGTTCGTTCGCGATCGCTTAGCTGTGCCAAAGCCGTTCTTAGTTCGCCAAGCATTTCTTCGTGTTCAACCTGATCTTCGGTCAGGATGCCGTTATGCTTGGTTTGCTCGAAGTCGTCCGTCAGTACGTGCTGTTGAGGTACCGTGTTGGCTTTGTTAAAAGCTGCTATCGCTCGTTTGATGCGATAGTAAGCTCCGCCGAGCATATCTTGATTAATTTTGCCGTTCCTTACGTCACGTACGGTTAGAAGGAAAGCTTCATTCTTGATTTCCTTGACCGCTGCGGCTGATAATCCTGAGCATTCGTGTCGGATTATCTTGACCATTACCTCTTGAAATTCGCGGATACGCGCTTTAGGTGCTCCTTGGGACTGTTCATCACGATAGTATTGAAATACATCGGTGAAGCGGTCCGGATATTTACGATTCCCCATCAATATCTCCGCCTTGTTAAATGTGATTGTAATGCATGTTTGTTTCCTCCGCTTCTTGCGATTTACCCGCGCCTGTCACCTTGTCTAATTCCTGCTGTCGGTTGTTGCAATCGTTCTTCGCCACTTGCCTGCAAAGGGTGAGGCTGGTTTTTTTGCCTCCTCATCTATATATAGCACGAAATATCCTTCAAATCTAACAGCCTATTCCAAAATTTTTTTTCATAGAATAGCGGTCGAAGCTATCTGCGAAACGTTCGATCAGCTGCTCGGAAAATCACTCGAAAAGCCCGTCACAGCGGGGCGGGACGGAATTCCAAACTATTCGTCCGCAGCCGGTGAAGCAGTTGCGGGCGGCCGAATAAAAATCTCAAACGAACAACCCCTTTTTTCTTTTCCTCCTTTGCGTTCCGAAGCCAAAAAGAAAAAGCGAAGGGCACATGCCGGCATCGCTGCACTGTGCCGGCATGCTCAAGATCAAAAGCATGGTTTGAACGCGTTTCCTACCTGCGGCGCGGCATGAAGCTATTACATTTTCGGCGGGACCATTCGTAACCGTCGAATCTGCTGGCCCAAGCAAACCACACCAGCACCACGCTTGGCAGCTTCGACACGAATGTTCGTTCCTTGAAAACTTCATAAGCTTTCATGCACCACCACAGAGGGAAAACTGCTCCAAAACACCTTAAATGAATCCGCTCATCGCCGCGGGGGCTAGGCACATCAACCCGAATGTCGGGGGGAGGTCGAGGCCCGACAGATAGGAGGGGGCCGCAGCGGCTCATAAGGTAGGGTTTGGAGCGACGAACAATCGGTTGCTGCTGAACCACTCATATTACGAAAAAGGAGGGATGACACATGATTAAAGTCGCGAAGGAATCCGAAGGCGTTTAGACGGTTTGGGATACGAAAACGCAGGAGGTTGCGACGATCGTCCATATCGGGTTTGATGTTTTTGATTTGCCCTTTATGACCGAACTCCGTGGAATAGAGATAAAATTTCCAAATGAATGAAAAGGAGGCCGCTAAATGAAATTTATTGAGGAAATAAATAAATTACAAGCTCAGACGCCGATTGCACCGACCGGCTTTGCCGAATTGGAGTTGCGAGCAGTTGCTCCTGTCTGCAGTAGTCGCTGATTGCAGTCCCGACTGCTCCGCAAGACATCTGTGTAGATCCCGAGATTGCAGCATGCGGCTTGCCGTTCTTCGCAGGACGCATGCTGCAGCTTACGCAGGTCGCGATTTCTGATTATCCTAAGCCCTCACGCCCATGATTTAAAATGGGCTGATGCAATTCAGTTCATTAACAACTTTAACAAGCAGAAAACATTTGATAAGACTTTTTTTTGTACGTTGACCCACCGTACTATGGACAAGGTAAATCCCTCTATAGAAAGTTTTTTAATGATCAAGATCATATTAAACTATCCAAGGCACTTACGAAATTATCCGCCCCTTGGTTGTTAAGCTATGACAATTGCAAATTTATTTCACATTTATATGAGAATCAACGTAAGAATGTAAAACAACAATCACTCTTTTTCGATTACTCCGCTGGTGGAACAAAAAAAGAGTAGGAATTATTAATATCTAATTTAGAAATTCCACCAATTGAAGTCGTTAAGACCAACCCATTTGCTGTTTCATATTAATAATAACTCTACATTTTATCAATGGCCATATTAAATAAGCTGATCTCGGTAGAATAACGAGGTCAGCTTATTTAATTTGAGTCTAAACATCCATTCACGCACAGCATCCACTATACTGATTAAGGCCATAGAGCATACTTTGTCTAAACCTAAATCAGTCCGCTTAGTTATTAACTTATTATCAGCAATATCTTCAAAAAGCCTGATTATCCAGCAACAAACTAAGCCGTTTTCTTATATCGAAGACAAATTTCTTAATTTAGTAGAATGATAAGAAGCTCTCGCCGTTCCTTGAAAAAATTTTTGAGCTCAGATGAGTTATCAACTAAGTAACCTTATGCTCATTCTAGATGCCCAATCTCTAAGTGAGTCATTCTGATAATGCTTTACCTTTTCAATATTCATATCACTACATTGGTTAAGAACTGACTGATCCCAATGACCACCTTTTTGAACCAACCCATCAAGAAGCTGCTTGATGCTACGCTCAATTAAAGTAAATGATAATTGATTCATTGGTCGGAGGATGAGTGTGGAAATGGACCAGTCATCTGGTCTTGCAACTTCGACAATATAGGATATTGAGGTTTTATTAATCACCTGTACAATGGCACACGTCCGACGAGAGCCATCTATGCAAACAGAGAAACGCCTGCCGGGCGGCACTCTTACTACTGACATTCTCACGTTTACAGAAACCGTCTTCTTCAACATCTCAATCATATGGAAAAATGGCTCTAAGCCAATTGCTTCAGAGGCCGGACTCGTTTCAAGTGTCTGAAAGTCGATAAGAGAGGTATCTCCGCCAACCACGGAATCCTGTATACTGACTTCCTTAGAAGCAGCTGCGTGTTTTCCACCACGTCTAGTCGAAACGATGACTTCATTTCCTGTATTCGAATGCCTACACTTGAACGACGAGTTTCCACTACAGGATAATTGGCAAACCGCATTATTGTAGGAGAGGTTTCTAAAATATCTTGATTTGAATCCTCTTTGGCGTTGTCACTTTGATCGTTCAGCACAAAATCAGTGTTTTTAGAGCCCGGAATCATACGAATCGTTTTGTCGACTGAGCTCCATTCGCGACGTTTCTTAGAGGGATGCCAAAAGAGAATCTCATTTGATGGGTGCTGAAATCCGCCTATGGCAATAATCACTTTGACCAACACGTAATCGATAAATTGCACTCCGCAAGTATGCATTTCAATAGGGCCTAAGGGCGGAAGATCAATGTTTAGAGGAACACCTTTCTTCAAAGTAGCAGTTGGATTATAGGGTGAACTTTTAACAGCCTGACCGAACATATTTTGATAAACGGAGTCCCACAATGACCGTATCATCGGGTCTGAGTAGATCCATGATAGATGGCGAACATTACTATCTGTAGCCAGTTTAGCTGGAACCCGATTACTCAAGTCGAAATGTAATGTTTCACCCTGCCAATAGCTATTATCGATTAACAAGTCCAAGCCATGGGGTTTTAGCAAATAGTAGGCTAAGTACCTCGAGTTAATGAGCAAGGCCCTTATTAATTCAATAACCGGTAAATCTGACTTTCTCACCGAGGTTCAACTGTATCAGCTCCAGAATACAAAAATACCCCGTAATTAGTTACAATTACGGGGTTCAAGCTCATGATGTCTGTTATTCGGAGTAAATGCTGTCGCACCCAACAGTCTAATACTTTATTTACTCAGTCTAATACTTTATTTTCACTTAACACTTTTGTCAGGTGAAATAAAACAGTGGAACCAATTTTGTTGATTTTAATGGGTTTGCCAGAGTACATGATAAAAGTGAAAAAAAGAAAGTCTGGAACCACTAAATATTACCATGAAAAGAAAGTGGAAAACCAAATAAATAATCAATTATACGTTCTAACATCTAAATATACGTATCCTCTGATTCACTTTGTAATTTAGTTAATAATGCACGAGAGTAGTCTTCATAATTTTGGAATATCTTCTTCTCTTTTAAATCAATAGTATCCCTTATGTTGTTCCGATAAGATCTTAAAAATAATGTTTCAAATTCCGGATTAAGAGCTTCCATTTTCAATTCAAATTTAAATTTTGCAAATTCAAACTCAATATTCCTACTTATCATTTTTATAGAACTATATATTTGATCAAATTCCCTAATTGATTCGTAAAGTTCTTGGATCGAATTTGATTCACCTATGCTTTCGAATATCCCTTGTGTATTAACAATTGGGACACTATCGTGAATTGCTACATCGCAACCTATATAATGATGTGATAAAATAATTGACTCTATTCTATTTATATTGGTTCTTACTTCAAATCTATCTTTGATTAACTCCCAATTATGTCTAATGGCATCTAGTTGTGCAGTTGTTTTTTTTAATGCTTCTTTCAATTGACTATCGATACTTCTCATCTCCGAATATGACATAGGATTAAAAAAGTGCTTTACCTCTATATACAATACAAACCCGCTTGATTCATCAACTACCAATATATCAAGTTCTCTTGATTGGTTTCTCTTGTTGGGTATAGGCACCTTAAAATTAGTTACAACCGTAGTATTCGGATATTTCAACTTACATAAATGCTCAATGATTGGTATTACTCTCTCCTTCAGTTTATCTTTTATCCTTTGATGACGATTATTATCATATTTTCGTAGATAGTTTAAATATCTAGTTTCTCCTGAATCATTATTTAACAACACGAGTGGATTAACTATTATATATCCGTCTTTTGTTATAATAAGAGGAGCATCCGAAACACTTGATTTCGGGAAGAGATTTTTTCCAAGCGGCTTATAAATAAAGTCTTCTAACACTTTATCAATAATCTCTTGATCTTTAGTAAGAGTAAACTCTTTTATTCTTTCTTTCCCTTTAGGAGAAATAATTATCATCATTTTATGAGAACCAAATTTTTCAATATTAAAGTCTGCTCTGTATAATTTAATAAAGCGCCTCATTGCTGCTAGGATGAAGAAATTTTCTATTCCACCCCAGTCAAGTCTAGAATATGGTTCGAAATCTTCATATAGCATATTTTCACTCCAAAAGTGAAAATATAGTTTTGAGAGTTCGACAGCAGCCTCTTCATCATCTTTATCGCTTAGTTGTCCAGATGCCATTTGTAATGTATAACTCAAAGCTTTTCTAATTGTATATTTAGAGATAAATTCATTAAATTTTCGAGGAATCTCTCTTACTTCATTAAATGAAATTGTTCTTCTTTGATCATCAAAATTCACTTTCTTTACTTCCGAATACACACCCGGAAATTCCTCACATAACAATGAGTATTGCATACCTTTCATGAAAAAATGATAGCAATATTTATATAAATCCTTATCAAACTTATATTCAAAAACATCTTCCTCAATAAGTTTTTTATATGCTAAAAATGTGCTATAACTTAGTGAAAACAAAAAATGTTTTTCCGATGTCGAAAACCACAAATTCTTATCAATAACGTAATCAATATATACCAAATTCATATGATAAATAAATTTATATCTAGGTATAGATTCATCTAATAATTCATATAAATGTAAGTCCACTTCATCTTCTATACTTCTCGTTTCATCATTGTTCAGATTCATCTACTGTACACTCCTTTGAATTAAAGGCCTCTCCTATAACATTATAAAAGAGAAAAATAACCTTGTAAGATGTCGCCCGCAAATTTATATATCTACATACCTTTTCGATTTTGCAAATTTTACTTTTTAACGATTTTCTTCTAAAGCTTCAGCCAACTCATTAGCATTTTCATTTTTATGAAAAATGTACATAATTCACACCTTTAGTACTGTGTGTGCCCCGTATCTATTAATCGACATTAGATTACTTGAATCCTTTCCCTTAAGCTCGCAGTTTTATGATATTCTATTTTGAGGAGTGTACAATGAGTGAGGTGAACATCTTTATATGCAGGACAGTATATTCCATAACAATTATCGTTTTCTTCTACGTAAAGATGAATACTTTAGCGTTTCGTATGAAAGTAATTCGCAGATCTATTGCGATGTTTTAAAAGAGTCTAAACGTACATTACGTAAAATTGGATCATTACGAATTACAAAAGAACACGAAATAACACAAGAAAAAATTTGGATAGAAGTAATTAAAGCCCTTTCTAAAAAGAAGAATCCTCTTTTTACAAAAGAGATTCTCGTTACAATTTTTACGAATAAAAGTAAAGCGGGAAATATTGACTCCCCCAATCTAATAATTAAGGGCATAAAAACAGGGTTACTTGCTGAATGGATTCGGTATGGAAAAGACGGCCGAGTGATTAAAAACATTGAATACACTATTGGACCAATGGGCTACAGGTTAATTGAAAATTATAGATTGCAAGAAACCGAGCAGTTAGAAAATTGGAAGAATGAATGGTTCACTGCATTAACAAAATACATGGGGGCCGATCTTAATTATGCTGCAACAATATTATTCGAACTAGCTGTCCGCCAACAACAAATCATTATGGATACTCATTTGAGTTCATATAAATTAAACAAACATATGTTGTACTTCCAATTTATCATTCATCTTCTAGAGCTACAGACCCAAGGAAAAGAAGAATTTGATTGGAAAGAAATTGGAGCAGTAGGTTATCAAGAAATTGGTGGTTCAAAGATGTATGACTCTGAGAAAGAATGGCTACTTGAACGCCTTCAAGAGGATACTAATGTTTCACTTGACCAACTTGGATTTATTTCACTGGGCCAAATCGTTTCTGTCTATTATTCAGGCTCTATCTCACTTGACGAAACCAACAGGGATTCTAATACAATTAGCGCTTTAACTGATTATGAAATAAACAATGCTAATATTATTCATACATCGTCCAACTTCATTATCATTACCGAAAACCGATCGCCTTTAGTTAAAATGGCTATAAAAGGGTGGACTAAATCTAGGAATGTATTAGTTATTTGTTGTGATGGACAACTTCGCTCAGCACATAAATCACTACTCCAAAAAATAAAAAATAAAGACATTCCCATATACATCTGGGTTGACTACGATAAATCTGGCCTTGATATTGCTAAGTCATTACAAAATATTCTCGGTAATCCCCCAGACCTCAAGTTCGTATTATCTAAGTCCTTAACAGAACCTGAAAAAGGGGGGACAATCAACGATCTTAAAGATCAAATATTTCAAGGGAGAATGATTGAACAAGAACAAATGTTAGGATCAACCATCCAATGGGATAGTGTATTTCATAATTAGCAATCCCCCTTATAAACTGATGTAGAGGATTGCTAGTCACACTATTTTTCAAAATCACTTGATATCTTCTTATAAGATTCTCGTTCCAATCTCAGTATCTTACTAACAGGACGCTTACCTTCTTTATGATCGGAAACAAAAGCATAAAATAAAGAAAACCGACTTAGATAATCTGACGCATGTGACTTTGGGGATATTATCATTAGTTTTCGCTTTAATATTTCAGTATAAAGGTCTATTACAATACCTTTTCGCCATTCGTCTAAAGCACTATCAAATTCATCCAACATATAGAACGGAGGACGCTTTTCTATATCCGTTAACAGGGCTAGCGCAAACATTAATGAGATTACAGCCATTTCACCACCGGATGGTCCGCTCACTATTTTTTGTCGTAAGCCCTCAGTAGGTCGTAGATATTCCATATCGTGTCCGGGCTTAGTGGCAATATGTAACCTCCATTCATAATACTTGCGACGAGGATCGGAATCATCAGGCTCTATTTGTTCAATCTTCCCCCTGAAACCAATTCGCTGTATATAATTCTGAAAATGTTGATTAACTCTTTGATATCGATCATATACCATCTTCTTAAAGAGATCTCGTAGTTGTTCTTCTTGCTTTTGCATTTTCATAAAAATCGCTTCTGCAGTTAATGTTTCCTTCTCCGCATTATTATAGCTTACTAAGACAGCATTATATTTTTCTTCTGCTAGCTCATCGATTATCATGCTTTCTGCATCATTCAGCTTCCTCCTAGCACTATCGTCCCAGTCCTTCAATCTAGATTCGCTTATTGTTTCAAAATCTTGATACTCATAGGGCATTAGAGTATCCAAAATGGAACTATATTCATTCTCAAACTCTTTAAATAATGATTGGTCCTCAAACTCTTTCTCTTTTATTGAATTTGCTTCTCTCCTGATCACTTCAATTTTATTATTAATTTCCAATATGGTAATCCTTAATCCGTTTTGTTGTCTTTCAATTGATTGATTTTCTTCAATTGCTTGTCTATTTCTTCTTGTACAGCCTTCTATTGATTCTTCTATATCGTTTATTTCGTATGTTAATTTGTCTCTTAAGACCGCTTTACCAGAGATTTCATCTGCAAGTTCATGAATTCTTTTTATTTTCTCTGATAAATGACTAAACTGTTCGTGAATTAATAACTCATTATTGATAGAGTTTTTACTGATATCTAGATGGATTAAACCCTCTTGAATTTCTAATTTTTCTTTCTCGAAATCCATAATATTTATAACATAATCATTATGGCTTTCTTCCAATTTATTAATCTCATCGTTAAGATCCCGCAACTCTCGTTGTAAATGTGGTAGTTTAACGTGTCGATCTTCATGTAGTTCTCGTCGTTTCTCTAAGTCTTTCCAATTTTTATTAGTGATTATTTCAAGACTTGATAAGTTTGAAATTTTTGATTCACATTCTGAAATCTCAAACGTTAACCAATTGCATCTCTGTATCCAGGCATCCCTACCAATTGCTGCTCCTGTAGAAAGGGCTCCTCTCCACCCAAGAATCTCTTTAACTGCCCCATTAGAAATGATTGCCGAATTAACTAGTTGTGTACTGCTATCATCAGAATTAATTAGATTTAACCAACATCGAATTACACTTTTATTGTCAGCGGACAAATGAAGATCTGGCTTCCAATCTAACAACTCATTAATATTATTAAACTTTAAGGAAAACATTTCGACATTCTGCATAGTTATTTTCAATTCAGTAAGTGAAACATGCAAAAGTTGATTGGGAACTGTTTCAATGGGTCCATCTACAAATACTGCATACTTAATCCCATCTAATAAAAATTCTGCTTCTTCTGACGCAGCCAATTTATTTATTTCAAACAATTCACCAAAACGATACACATCATAACCTTTGTCTTTAAAAAACCTTATACTTTGGTCCTGAAGAGGATGAGAAACTGCTTTTGTTTCATTAATCTGTTCAAAATCTCTTTTTAACTCAATATATTTCGCCGTATATTGTTCTAACTCTCGTTTATTCTTAAAATAATCATCCCTGGCTTTTGATTCAATCTGTAAAAGTAAATCAATTGATTCCTCATTTGCAAAGTATTCTTCCCAATCGTCAATTTGCTCCTCATGTCTCTTCTTATTTTCTTTTAGGCCACCTATTTTTTGAAGCAAATGATTCTGTTTCTCTTTTATTTCTACCAACTCAGTCTCTAATTCTTTAAGATGTGATTTACTTTGCTCAATTTTATTTGCAACTTCTTCTTTCTCAACAGTCAACTCTATTAGGGGACGTATCCCCTTATATTTCTCCTGTATTTCTTTAGTTTCTTCATCTAGCTTGTTAAACTCATTACGATTTTTCTCTAATTCATAGTTCAACCCATCACGGTCATTTTTTTTGGATCTTTTCCTTTCATTCAATTCTTCCATCTTTTTGTTCTCTAGTTCAATGCTATGTTTGACATCCGCTTTCTGATGATCCAGAGATTTATATTCCATTTGTATAGTTGAAATTTCATTATTCTGCTGATCAAGCTGTTCACTAATTTTTTTATAATTATATGAGATCCACCTTTGATTCTCTATCCAGTACTGTCTCCTTAAAAAAACGCCTTCTTTTCTAAGCTTATTCCATTGTCTCCAGTAATTGAAGTTCCTTTCAGCAAGGTTAACCCTTATTTTCTCTTTATCTAATTGCATCTTGGCTCGTTCGAAGTCCTCTTGAGCTTCTTGCCGTCCTATTTTAGCTCTCTCCCAGCTTTCTTGCGTCTCTCTAAGTCCATACATTTCTGCAACATATTCAAATCGCTCACGGTCTCTCATAGTAGCAAACCTGGTGATAGTATTTTGAAACCAAAACATAAAAAATTTATCTGGCGATATCCCATACTTTAATTCATAGTCTTCTCTCGCTTCTTCGCGTGATCTATATTTTCTAAAAAAAATCAATTCGCTAATAAGATCGCCGTGTTTAGCGAAATATTGAGGGTAAGCTTGTTGATTGGGTTTTTGAGAAATAGATACTCCTAATGAAATCCATTCAGGTGCATCAATTTCTCGCAGCTCAAACGGATTATGAAAAATCACTTCCACGATAGCATTCCAATGAACTTTAGTTGTATCAATGACCTTTGAACGGAGAGTTTCTGAACTAATTTGATCACTTCCAAGAGCATAGGCTATTGCAAATGAAAGTGTTGATTTACCTGTACCGTTTACTCCTCCAAATAAAAGCATATCCTTCTTTTCCCCTAGATCTAGTTCAACAGTGTCTATATCTCTAATGCCAAACAATCTGATTTTCACAGGATACATTAATTCTCACCTCCAGACCACAAATCCAACTGTTGTAAATTATCTTCTAGGTCAACTCTATTTTGATCATCCACGGTACCTAGCTTAAAGAAGTCCCTAACCTGCTCAAGGCTGACGTCTCCACCTTGTGATACCGATAATACTCTCTTTAGATAATATTCTGGAAAAATACATCTTCCTATTGCAGTTAAACAGTACGAGGTTTCTTCGTCCTGTCCACCTTCCTCCGACAATCGGAGTAACTCTTCTTGGACTAACTTTGTAAGATGCCTTTTTAATTTTCTTTCTGCATGAAGGTCAACTTGTTCAAACTGTCTTAGTATTGATTCGAACCTAACGAATGGTTGTCCAGCGACACGTTCACAGTAGAAGATATATAATAAGAGTGCAAGATCAAATTCATTTAGTACATATCTAGCTGTTGACTGTACCAATCTTGTCATTGCAATGCATCGCTGTTGTTCATCGTCGTATACTATACGTAGTAAATCACCCATAAGGCTGTTTACTTTCTTTATGAATAACTCAAAGGCTTCATCTGTTCGTATCTGCAGAATCCTCATAATTTCCTTTTTAGTAGCACCTGCTTTTCTGGCAGTTTGCTGAAGTATAACTGCTATAGCGGTTTTTTCATACTTTGAAAGTGAGCCGTATTCTTTAATATCTTCTAGAGCCATCTCTCCAATTTCAGACATACTCTACTCCTTTCTAAGCAGCTTTTCTGAAGCCTGTACTGCCCAAATATATTCGCCTTCATCATCTGGAGAACTAATTACAAGCTTACCTATAGGATGGTTTTTAGCCTTTAGTTCTTTTTCTAGGTACGCTAAATGTTGTGAGATTACAGCAGAAACTGATAAAAGATGATTTGCTGCGTCTTCCCAATTCTCTGCTACGTCGTTAATCATTGATTGAATATCAATTTTCGGTTTTTGCTTCAGATAATTCTGAATAACACGAGTATCGACGATATCTTGATTAGAGAGTCCGGCTATGTTACCTTGAATTTTTTTTAATTCCTCTTGACTAATCGTCTGTGGTGGTTCAAATATAAGATCTTCGATTGTCTGGGGTTCAGTTGGCCGTTCCATTTTAATTATTTTTTCTATGGTCTTCATACCAGTTCTTATCATTTCCTCACTTAAAGGCATAGGAAGTTGTTGAGGCCACCATATCCCAAGCTCCTCATAATCACTAGCATTATTCTCTAATGGCAAGAGTATATTCATTAATCCTATCTGTCCCTCAATAGGTCGATAAGTTTGTTGAGCAGCTTCAGATATAAATTTTAAAAATAAATTTACATCAATTTGGGTAATCGTCTTTTCTTGACGATTTAAGCTAGAAGACGCCGTATGACCAAGTACAGGATAAGCAGTACTGTGTGTGTCTGCAAAAGCCCTTTGGGCTCTTTCATGTAAAAGCTGTAATCGATTGTTAGGAATTAAATCAACTGATCTTTCTAATCTTTCATCAATTTGAACTTTTACCCTATCAAGTAGATGTCCAAGTTCTTCAACCTTCTGTATACTTCTTCCTTCATAAACATATCTTTGCATACTCATTTCAAGATCTTCAGATGCATCTTCTAGGTTAGAAATCATACCTGCAAGTAAGTCACCAGCACCGATCCCCTCGTCTTCATATGCTTCTCCAATTTTCGAATCATGTATCGCCAAATACAATGCTTGTTGATCTTGAGGCTGCATATGATACGCTAATGCATCGTTAGCAATTCTAAATAAATGAGCTATCATTCTTTTTCCTGTTGGTAAAAACCTGACTGGGGGATTTCTAACTGTAGTTATCCAATTATATTTTCTGCAAACGTTTAAGAATTGCTTAACATTTAATCTTATCCTTTGCCCGTATATGCGATTGTATCTGTGGATAACAGCATCATCATCGCGTAATTGCCATTCTGATTTATACAATGTGGCTTGCATAATTATATCTAATAATCTTAACGTTTCTAGTACTCTATCAGTATCTAGCCAAAAATCAGATGATGCCAATTCAGCCAATATACCGCTAAGACTAATAAAGTCAGATAAAGCCGCTCTCAACGAATCATTTTGATCTGAACGCAATACATGTATTAGCAACTGATCCTGTTCCATTCATTCACCTACTTAATGTAGATAGTCTCAATACCTATTTTATAGGTATTTCGACACAATTCCTGTAATTACCTTTAATATCAACACAATGGACATGTAGAGTTCACTTATTGTTCAGTTTCCATAACCCATTGCTCTCTTTCCTCTAAATTAGAAAACTCTCTATCCTGGTAATTAAATCTTTTCGAATCAACATTTGACTTTGCCTTACCTAGATTTTAAACCACTGGCAGCCTCATCATCGAAATATCCGCCAGATACACACACAACTAAACATCCATAGTAAAATTATTGTATACTGATACTAAATTAGCCAGTTGAGGAGTGATTATATGTATATAGAACATTTAAAAATTCGAGGTTTTAAGAAGTTCTCAACATTTAATATTGACTTCAATAAACATATAAATGTGCTGATTGGGGAAAATGAGGCTGGTAAAAGTACCATTTTAGAGGCTATTGACATCGTACTTAATCAAAGACTTTTCAACTCTACTAATAACTCAGAAAAATACTTTAATATTGATAATGTTAATCAATTTAGAAAAAATCCATCTATTGATACCCTCCCTAAAATTGAAATTGAGCTTTTTTTAAGTGACGAAAAAGACTTGAATTCCGAGTATTTTAATGGACTGCATACATCATCTACAATACCGAAAAATGGGATTTATTTTACATATAAATTTGATGAAAGTTATCGCGAAATCCTTGAAATTATGTATGATGGAAGTTATGACAAAAACTTTATTCCGACGGATTATTACATATCTGAATGAGTTTATCCGTATATAACTGTCGTTATTCTAATACGGATAGTCTGCGCTTAATCCTCTAGTATGTCTTAAGCACCATCATAGCCCGCTACGGACCCTATCCAAGGTGGATTTGGGGGCTCATTGATTATGCGAGCTGTTTCGGCCACGGATTCCGGTAAGCCAAGGTTCGTTTGGGTAAGATTGACGGCCAATTAAAGCAACTCCATCCACATCGGCATTCCAGCAGAAAATAGGAGAAAGAGCGTAGACCAAGCCCATATGCTAGTATACAAGATCGCGGGCCCTCTAAAATGAGGGGGTGATCAGGATAGAATCAAAAAATCAACTGCAAACAATGTTTATGTTCGGAACATTTTTAGTTGCTTTTCTGGCTCTGATCGTTTCAATCATTGAACTAAGCAAATAGCCCTTACCCTAGGCCACCAAGCACAAGGTAAGAGCTATGTTCTGAATCATGAGGGAGCCCCACGATTCTTGTTATAAAAACGGATTCAGGTGTTCGAGCATCTGATCCGTTTTTTCATTTTTCAAGTGCTAAGGAACTTGCAAGACTTTGCAAAGACAAATGTAATGCATTACAAGACCATCATATCACAAATTCTATGATCGTTGACTTGAAAAATAAGTTTAAAAATCAAAATCAATCACGACGTCCTTAATTTTCATCATCGGGATTGATTTACTGCATTAATAGACATTCTAGTTGGATCTAATGTTAAATCACATACTTATTTGCAAAGGTAACGTTCGGTAAAATAAAGTGTTAGACTTAGGTAGTTGATTAAGTTTGGTTTTTGAATTGAAGAATCGTTAGATTTTGAAATATAAGTTTTAGACTGATACATTAATAAAAATATCACAGACCAAGAATCATTGTCTGAACTGCCACTGTTGTCATTCAACTATCGTTCTCCGCTCTATGTCTCACGATTTAATACTTCTCCCCACAAACATCTAATGGTATCTGGACAATTATTAATTTACTCGGTATCTTCTTTTGATGAAGAATTATTCTCGAGCCTTTCAAATACTTCCGAATGCTCTCCCTTGTAAAACTTCTCGAATATGAAAACACATTTCCCTCAGGATTTGCCTCGAGAAGTGTCTCATTGGCTTCAGCCCTTATAATAATAAACGGTTTTGAACTGGCAAATATTTTTTTACCAAGGTTAATTCCCCAATGGAGCTCGGCTGGTGTTACTGGGAAATCCATCCCCAGAGCATCATTCACATCAATTTCGTGAGAAGGGTAAGGAAGACTGATTCCTCGCACAGTTGCTACCACAAAGCCTGATTGAGTAATCGAAACCAATTCATCAACATAACTTAATTCATTTTCAGTAAGCTTGACTGCGAAAGAGGCAGCTTTTCATTGATTTGCCGCTCGAGGTCTACAACAGTTCTGGTAAACTTGATGCTATGCTCGATGTGTTCAAGTTTCTCATCAAGTTCAACTACGCCCGAGGCCCAAAAATCAGAATGATTATCTGCCAGATAGAACACGCCTCCCTTTTTTAATTGCGCCAGGCATTTGAAATACATCATGTTTTGAAAGGCGTTTTCCCTGCTCATCGGCGATATTTTGATCTGAACCTGTTGGGGTTAAGTCAGGTGAAAGATGTACAGCAACTTGAACAAAAACCGACTCTTCAAATTCGTATGTGTTTGCATGACAAATGTGAAGGACCCATCTTCACTTTCTTGTCTAGTGATCACGCTCATCTTAAAATGTTGGATAAGATTGGTGAATAGGATGCGTCCAAAATATTTATGCGTAGGAAGGTTTTTCACCGCTGTGCATCGAGCAGTTGCTGCATTGTGTCTTCGATTTTCTTTCGCGATTTCTTCCCATTGTTTTAAATATTCTTTATTGGTTCGATCAAAACAACGTTCACTGCTTAAGTGGATGCGCACGCTCGTTTTATTAGTCGCGTAATTGGATACCCGAATCCATTCCTTCGTAATATGGAACCAATATATTTTTTCATTTACTGTATCCACCATTAGAGCGAGTGTTGGTTCTGATGCTACCTGATCACAATAGGCTAGATATTCGACTGGGAGGTCAAAAACCATACCATGATCTTCAGGCAGCTTTTTGATCTGAATATCGAATTTTCCTATGTTCGTAATTCACTAGCAAAACAAATATTCCATTTGACTCTTTGAGACATTAAACGAGGTATTGAGGTATCTGCCCATAGCTTAATGAGGTTGAGGTAATCTATCGCTTTATTTTTTTCAGTATGATACATTTTTTCTTTGAGCACTATATTGTCAAAAAATAAACTTTTATGCCACTGAACACAAACTCCATTTTCGAGATTCAAACCATTCTTAATAACGAAAACAGGGTAGCCCGAGTTAATTTCATCAGGCTACCCTCAAGATGTTTTTAATAAATCATTTCATTAGTGGTTCCAAACATTATTAACTGGTTCCATAGTTTCTTTACTAGTTCCAGACTTTTTTACTGGTTCCACACTTTTTTATCACTGAACAACTCACATCTTTCTCACCACTACCCCAAATCCCTACTCCACCGTCACGCTCTTCGCCAAGTTCCGAGGCTTATCAACATCATGCCCAAGCGCCAGCGACGCATAGTAGGCGATTAGCTGCAGCGGTACAACGGACAGAGCTGGAGCCAGCAGAGGCAGCGTACGCGGAATAGCGAACATCTCATCCACAGACTTGCTCACTTCGCCTTCGTGGCCTGCGTTGATGACAGCAAGCACGTGAGCGCCGCGCGCCTTCACTTCTTTAATATTGCTAAGCGTCTTCTCATACAGCTCTTCCTGCGTAATCAGCGCGATTACCGGAATTCCGTCTTCGATCAGCGCCAGCGTACCGTGCTTCAGCTCACCAGCTGCATAGGCTTCGGAGTGAATGTACGAGATCTCCTTCAGCTTCAGCGACCCTTCCTGAGCGACAGCGAAGTCCATGCCGCGACCGATGAAGAACAGGTTGCTGTGCTTCGAGATCGAATCTGCAACTTGCTTCAGCACAACAGCCTGGTCAAGAATGCTCTCAACCTGCTCTGGAAGCTGGTTCATTGCCGTCAATACATCCGCGATCCACTTCTCATCACGAGTCTCCAGCTTATCCGCCAGATAAAGACCGAGCAGATAGAACGCGATCAGCTGCGAGGTATAAGCCTTCGTCGATGCGACCGCAATCTCCGGGCCTGCTTGTGTAATAATAACATCATCCGCTTCGCGGGCAACCGAGCTGCCCACTACGTTCGTAATGGCCATTACACGAGCGCCATTGCGTTTCGCTTCACGAAGCGCTGCCAGCGTATCAGCCGTCTCACCGGACTGGCTGACAACGATAACAAGCGTATCCGGCGTAATGATCGGCGAACGGTAACGATATTCCGAAGCAACATCCGTCTCAACCGGGATGCGCGCCAGGCTTTCAATTACCGTCTTGCCCACGAGTCCCGCATGGAATGCCGTACCGCAAGCAACGATTTGAATCTTGCGAATACCCTGGATCTGTTCCAGCGTCATGCCGATTTCCTTCAGCACTACCTTGCGTCCGTCCTCAGAGATACGACCCATCATCGTGTCGCGGTATGCTTTAGGCTGCTCATAAATCTCTTTCAGCATAAAATGATCAAATCCGGCTTTTTCCGCCGTTACCAAGTCCCAATCGACATGGAATATTTCCTTGGAAATATTCTCGCCATCAATCGTCATCAATTCGACGCTGTTCTTCTTCAGAATCGCCATCTCGCCATCATTCAAGATGTAGACATCGCGAGTATGCTCAAGAATTGCTGGAATATCGGAGCCGATAAAATTCTCGCCATTGCCGATACCGATAACAAGCGGGCTTGCAAATCTGACCGCAACCAGACGATCCGGTTCAAACTCAGTCAATACGCCCAGCGCGAATGCGCCACGCATACGCTTCACCGCACGCTGTACAGCTTTAACGATATCCCCGTCATACTCTTCAGCAACGAGGTGGGAGATAACTTCCGTATCCGTCTCCGAGACGAACTTGTGGCCTTTAGCCATCAACTCATCCTTCAAGTCGAGATAGTTCTCAATAATTCCGTTATGCACGACCGAGAATTTATGCGAATTATCCGTGTGAGGATGCGAATTCTCATCCGACGGCTTGCCGTGTGTCGCCCAGCGCGTATGCCCGATTCCGACAGAACCGTGCAGCGGCTCGCCGCCAAGCTTCTCCTCCAATACGGCAAGACGCCCCTTCGACTTGCGCACTTCCAGACCGTTCTCGGTAAAAACAGCGATACCTGCGGAGTCGTATCCACGATACTCCAGCTTTCTAAGTCCATCGATCAAGATCCCTTGCGATTCACGCTTACCAATATATCCCACTATTCCACACATATTAATATAGACCTCCGTTTTTTGGGTGTATTTCCCGCTTCAACGAATGTCCGGCAAAGTACTGTACAAGCTTACTTGGCTCTATGAGGTTTTCTGTCGTTAACGTCAGCTTAATGTCTCGTTCTACGAAGGAAACCAGTCTGCCAGAAGCCGCGCCCTCAGCCGGCATCACAAGCAAACAGGAAGAAAACAAATCAAATCTAAGCAGCCCTATTCTATGTCACACTGGACATACAGCTGCACTACTAGGACAGGTAGAGTCGGTCAATCAACACCATTCCTCTGCCTGTGCTTCAAGACGTCGGCCAACAGCCTTCCATGCTGCCGCGCTCCGCCTTCTCTATTCAGCATTCTGCCGACTCCTTGTGCGACCAGTTGCCCGATCGTTTTGAGATCTATCGGCTTACGGTTGAAATGCATAACCGGGAGGTCCCCGCCGAACAATCCGAACACCTCCACCTCGTCAGCTTATTGTCCGCTCATCCCCACTGTCGCTAGACCGACAATGCGATAACGGGCCCTCATAAGCTCTGGCGCTTGTAATTCGACAACATCTGCCCTCGCTTTCCATTTCTGAATCATACTTCCTATCATATTCATTTTCATGACGGCGCGCAACCACAATTTTTACCGTATCCACACAGAATGCGCACGCAAGCAAGAATTACCCGAAAGCGATATACGTCAAACGTCATGCTGCTTTAGGCTCCTGGACTCATCATATGCCTGTGAAAATAGTTACAGTCCCGGGAAGAGCAAATTTCTGCGCTTCACGAGACTGCACATCATCCCTAATCTTATACGCCGCCGAGCTGCTCCCTGACAGTCGCTGCGATTTGTGCTACATAGGCCTCCACCTGATCCTTCTCAGGGCCCTCAGCCATAACACGAATTAGCGATTCCGTCCCGGATGCGCGAACGAGAACACGGCCGTTATCGCCAAGCTCCTGCTCTACAGCAGCAATGGAGGCATCAATTACCGGGTTATCCTTGAACAAGCTCTTGTCCGCAACCCGCACATTCACCAGCACCTGCGGGAATTTCCGCATAAGCGCCTTCTGCTCGCTCAGCTTGCGCCCCGAGCCGACAAGCGTATTCACAAGCTGAAGCGCAGTCAGAATGCCGTCTCCGGTCGTATTATAATCGAGGAAAATAACATGTCCGGACTGCTCTCCGCCCAGATTATATCCGCCGCGGCGCATTTCCTCCATCACATAACGGTCGCCAACCGCAGTCTGCGCCGTCTGCAGGCCAATCTTCTGAGCAGCCTTGAAGAAGCCGATATTGCTCATTACTGTCGTTACGACCGTGTCGCCCTTCAGCTTGCCTTCGCGCTTCATTGCATCGCCGCAAATACATAGAATAAAGTCGCCATCGACCTCTTCTCCGTTCTCATCAATAGCGATCAACCGGTCAGCATCGCCATCGAACGATAGTCCGAGCGCCGCACCATGCTTCAGCACTTCCTCACGGACATATTCAGGATGAGTCGAGCCTACGCCATCATTAATATTAAGGCCATTCGGCTCCGCGCCAACAGTGATCACCTCAGCGCCAAGCTCGCGGAATACGGCAGGGGCCAGCGAATAAGCTGCGCCATTGGCGCAGTCCAGCACAATCTTCAAACCTGAGAAGGAATGCGTTACGGTCGTTTTCAAGAAATCCAGATATTTGCGCCCAGCACGCTCGTCTACGGTAACGGTTCCGATCTCTCCGCCTTCAGGGCGCGGCAGCTCATCAACAGCCGCATCCATCAGACGCTCGATCTCATTCTCCGTCTCATCAGTCAGCTTGAAGCCGTCTCCGCCAAAAAACTTAATCCCGTTATCCTCAACCGGATTATGGGAAGCCGAGATCATAACACCGGCATCCGCCCCCAGCTCGCGGGTCAAATATGCAACTGCCGGCGTAGATACAACGCCCAGCCGAATGACACTTGCGCCGATAGAGAGCAAGCCTGCTATAAGCGATGCTTCCAGCATAGGACCCGAAATCCGCGTATCCAGACCGATGACTACTTTAGGCTTATCGGCTTGGCCTGCAAGTACATAACCGCCGCAGCGGCCGATTTTATAAGCAAGCTCAGGTGTCAGCTCACGGTTAGCAACACCGCGAACACCATCTGTTCCAAAATATTTACCCATTGTTGTATTATCCCCTTTGTGAACGATATGTTAGTTCCGTATGTACGGCGGAGCAGCGCAGCGCCTTCTCCCGTGGCATCTGCGCTTCCCCGCAACTGGTAATCTATACAGCGAAGCATCTGTATGCATCGCCGTTATTGTTCTTAGCCGCCTGCTCCGCTGCCAGAAGAATGGCTCCCGGCTTCATTGCCGGCTCCAGCCTCCGGTGATGGTTCATCCGTACTATTCGTACCGCCCGGATCAGCAGGGAATCCATTAGTGGGAGAGCCGCCTTCCGTTTCCGTTGACGGAGTACCCTCCACCGGCTCACTTTCTCCCGGAGCTGAGACCGCCGTAGCATCCGTAATCTCCACCGTAATACTAAGCGGTATATCCGCGGAATGCGCAACAAATCTCGGCAGGTGAATATCAATCGGCACAACATGATTGCCTGGGCCAAGCCCGCTCAGATCGGCGATCAGCTGCACATCCTTGACACTGACACCGGTAAGCACATTCGCCGCACCCTCTACAGGCAGATCGACTGTACCGTCAGCAGGTGAGGTCAGCTTCGCCTTCAAACCGTCCGACAGACCGATGATCGTTACTGGCAGCTGCGACAGCAGCTTCGACTCCGCATTTACAATCCGGTATGTAATTGTAACGGTTGCAGGATCGACTGTCGCAATTCCCTCTTCCGGTTTGATATCGAGTTCAATCGTACCCGATTGTGTCAGCTTGGACAAGTCAATATTAATTCCATCGTAAAAATCGTACTTATCGAGCACGTCTTGCGGACCATATACCGTGACCTGCTCCACACCGGGCTCAAAGGAAGCGATAGCCAGTCCCTTAGGCAGCTTCCCGGTAAATCCGATCTGCAGTGGAAGCTTCTTGAACGGCTTCGTTATCGGTATTTCGACCTCTACCACACTCGGGTTGATGATCGCATCCGTCATCTCCTTGCCGTTCTTATCCAGGACAAGAAGCTTCACCTTCTTCTCCGTAACCGTCTCTTCCTCGCCCTCAACCGAAACACGCGCCCCCACAAAGCTCACACTGTCCATCCGATCCTCAGGCAGCGTAACATGAACGCGATTGTTGGGCTTCACGATCGGAGTTCCGGTCTTATACCCCTTGCCCGGCAAGCCATCTGTCTTAATGCTCACCTCATATTCCTTCGTAAGCATCTGCTCCAGCACGACATTCACCGATTGCGGCTCTACCCGCACATAATCAATTCCATTAGGCAGGCTAACCTTTACGGGCAGCGTCGTTCTTCCTTCCGCAATTCCGGTAACGTCTACCGTTACCTTATAATCATCCGGCGAGGCGGACAGCAGGTCGGAGCGCGAGCCTGTCACCCTCAGCTTCACCGTCGTTGGTTCGAGCAGCCGCAGCGCATACTTCCGGTCATCCAGACCGACCACCTTAATCTTGACTGCGGCTATATCTTGCGTTTCCGTCAGGGATGCGACTGTATTAGGAGGCGAATCAGAGTCAAAATGAACGACCGCCCAGAGCAAAATACCCATGACGAGAGATAGAATTTTGAGCGAGGTGGGGTGGCTTAGCCATTTATCCATTCTCTTTGCCTCCCTTCCGTCTCCAGAAAGGCAGCTTAGAGCTTACGAGCTCACGTTCCTTAGGCCTCGGATTCAACTCCTCGAACAGCTTGGAGATCAGCGATTCTTCCTTAATATCACGCACAATCATCCCCCCGACCGCCAGCGACACCTGTCCTGTCTCCTCCGACACAATGACAGATACGGCATCACTGACCTCCGTAACCCCGATGGCAGCCCGATGGCGGGTTCCAAGCTCCTTGCTGATGAAAGGATTCTCCGACAGAGGCAAATAACAGCCCGCTGCCATAATAAGATTGCCCCTCACAATAACAGCGCCATCATGAAGCGGAGTATTCGGAATGAATATATTAATGAGCAGCTCAGAGCTGACAATCGACTCCATCTTGATGCCCGACTCTACATAATCGGACAGGCCTGTGCTGCGTTCGAATACAATCAATGCCCCGATCTTCCGCTTGGCCATATAATTGACAGCCTTAATAATCTCAGCGATCCGGTCCCCGAGATCCCGCTCCACAACAGATGAACGGCTAAAGAACTTCCCTCTTCCCAGCTGCTCCAGTGCCCGGCGCAATTCTGGCTGGAAGATAATAAGAACCGTCATAACACCGAACGGAAACATCTGATTCATGAGCCACTTGAGCGTATACAGGTTGAACCAGGTACTAATGGCCCAGGTGCCGATGAGGACGAAAATTCCTTTGACCAGTTGAACCGCTTTAGTTCCCCGTACAAGCAGAATCAATTTGTAAATAATATAGCTGACAATGGAGATATCAATAATATCCTTGATCCATTCATTCCATGTCAAATCGGCAAAATAACTCATATATCAACCCCCAACAACCAATCGCGTAGGCTTCTCTAATCCTATATATCGGATTCATAACCTTATTATTTTCTAGAAAGGGGATTGTAAATCCTTTTTTTTCACAAAAAAGCCTCCCCGCTTCAGGGAGGCTGCTTCATTAATAAGCCAAACTGCTAAACGAGTGCGTCACTTTGTACCAGAACCAGTCAAGCGCCTGATCAATCGTCGTCACTTGTCCAGAAATATGTGCGGTTGATGCCTGATACAATGAACCTTCAATGACCGTGACGTTGCCCTCGACATCCCCAAGCACGTTGGCCTTACCATTCTCCACTGTCAAATCGCCCTTAACATGGACGCCCTCTGGAACAGTAACCGTATCCCCATCAATGACCAGCTGCGTGAGATCATTCCCGCGAACCGTCAATTGATCATCCTGCTCCCACATCGTTATGAAGCTGGATAACATGACAATAGCGAATACTGCTGCAACTGTAATGGCCGGATGATTACGCAGCCACTGCGTCCAGCCCATTGCTTTCCGGCGCCGCACCGGAAGCCCGCTCATGATTCGCTGTGTCAACACAGCTGATTCACTCGCTTCCATCACTCCACGCGTCTCAAGCGTAGTGTGGATGAGTGCTTCGGTCCGCTCAAGCTGTTCGAACCTTGCGCGGCACTCCGGGCAAGCAATCAAATGCGTCTTCAGCTTCGCTACATCTTCACGAATCAATTCACCGTCTAAGTAATCATGCATACTAACGATGGCGACGTTGCAATTCATAGCAGCCATTCCTTTCTTCCTCTAGATGATACTTGCCCCAACACATCCGAGTCTGTTGATAACACTAGCGTTCCCGGTCCCTCACAAGCTGGACCCAGACATAGCTATATACGTTACGTACATTGTTCAATGATGTTTCATTTTTTCGCGAAAAAGTTATTTCCATCGACAGAGGCCCTTCGAATATATAACGGAAGTGGCTTTACAGCTTATGCTCCAGCTTCTTGCGAAGAAACTCCCGCCCGCGATGCACTCGCGTCTTAACCGTCGTTACCGGCAGCTCCAATACATCGCCGATCTCCTGCAGCGACATATCCTGGAGATAACGAAGCACCATAACCGACTTGTATTTGGCCGGCAATGTCTCAATTGCACTATGTATAATACGCTGCGTATCCGACAGCATCAGCTCGCTCTCCGGCGTCCGGTTATCGCTAGGAATCATCGCATAGCCGTCAAGACCGTCATGATCTCCCGATTCCGCATCAAGCGAGAAGCTCGGCTTCCGCTTTCTGAGACGGTCAATGCACAGATTCGTAGCTATCCGGTATATCCATGTGGAGAACTTCATCGTATCATCATAGCGGTCAAGGTTCTTGTAGACACGCAGGAAAGTTTCCTGCACGGCATCCTCCGCTTCCTGACGATTGTACAACATCCGGTACGACATATAATAAAGCTTGTCCTGATACAGTCCGACGATCTCGGCGAACGCATGCTGATCGCCCTTAAGAGCCATTCGCGCTAAGCGCGCCTCAATTGATTTCACCGATTCTCCTCCAGACGCTTCGAACGTCCTTCCCTCTCTCCGGATGGCAGCTCGGCAATGACAATACCCGCCAGAATAAGCGCAATGCCTGCCACTTTCCATCCACTAAGATACTCGCCCAATATAAGCCATGCCGCAATAGCTGCAACCGGCAGCTCCATAGAACCAAGAAGCGCCGCCAGGCTGCTGCCAACTGTCGGGATGCCTATATTGAACAATATCGTCGGGATAACTTGACCAAGCACACCAAGCAGAAGCCCCCATCCAAGCAAGCTGCCGTCTGCTCCGTCATGAACGGCTTTGGAGCCATATAACAGCGCCACCAATAAAAACCCGGCACTCATCATAACGGCTGACTTGATGACAGGATCCATCTCCTCCTGCACAAGTCCCGTAAGCCAAAGGAACAAACTATAGGTCACCGCTGCAAGCAAGCCGAATGCAACACCTGCCGCATCCATATTCGCAACCTTTGCTTCCAACAGACCTACAGCCAGCAGCGTGCCTGCCATCACAACGATAATCGCAATGATCCGGAACTTGCCCGGCCATGTCCGCCGCCTTATACTATCTAACAAAATGGTAATCCAAGTAAACTGAAAAAGCAACACAATCGCAAGCGAAGCATCCAGCCTCTCAAGCGCCCTATTATACAGTATCGTCGTCAACATCAACCCGACAATTCCAATAACCGCAAGCTTTATCCATGGGCCGCGAAAAGGATTTCTCCACCACTTGATCCTCACCAGTGCAATGATCCACAGCAGCAGCGTGCCGATCCCCGTCTGGTACAGTGTTACTTGCTCAAAAGTAAAGCCTGCATCATACGCCTCCTTAATAAAAGGCGATAGAAAGCCATAGCTTGATGCCCCAAGCAGCACAGATAGCACCGACATCCAGTAGAGCGGCGTTCGTTTCATCTCCTGACGCCCCCTCCATACAATAAAGGCTGGATACCCGTGCGGACAACCGCCCGCCGGGTATCCAGCCTCCTTCATGCATTGGCGCACTGATGCAGCTGCGCCCTATATGTTCGATTAGCCCGTATTGCGAAGGCCAGCTGCAATTCCGTTGATCGTAAGCAGCACTTCACGAAGCAGCTCCGGATCATCCTCGTCACGGGAACGAAGATCGCGCAGCTCAGCAAGCAATTGAACCTGCATGTAGCTCAGCGGATCAACGTACGGGTTGCGTAATCGGATCGATTCCTGAATGACTGGAACATTATCCAGAATCTCCGCTTGCCCTGTTATTTGCAGAATGAGGGCGGAAGTTTGCGCATATTCCTCTTCAATCTGCGTGAAGATACGGTCACGAATCGTCTTGTCTGTAATCATGCCGGCATATTCCTTGGCAATGACCAAATCCGCCTTGGCAAGCGCCATCTGCAGATTATCAATAAGTGAAGTGAAGAATGGGAATTTCGCGTACATGACGCGCAATGTCTCCAGCTTCCCTTCATCTCCTTGAATGTAGCCCTGCATCGCCGTGCCTGCCGCATACCATGCTGGCAGCAAATAACGGCTTTGCGTCCAAGCGAACACCCATGGAATGGCACGCAAATCCTCGAACCGGTCGCTTCCCTTCCGCTTGGAAGGACGAGAGCCGATATTCAGCTCTCCCACTTCGGGAAGTGGCGTCGATTCCTTGAAGAAGGTCATGAAATCCGGATCGCGGAAGATCAGATCCTGATATTTCGTCAGTGCGGATTCTGATATTCCTTTCGCAATCTCATCCCACTCCGCTTCCTCAACCGCTTCCTGCTGCGGATACTTGGCAAGCCGGGCCGCTGTAATAAGCGCCCAGGTCGCTTGCTCCAGACTCCGGTAAGCAATGCCTTGCATGGAATAACGGGAGGAGAGCACCTCGCCTTGCTCCGTAATTTTGATTCCGGCGCCAACCGTATGAGGAGGCTGTGCCAGAATGCTTCTATTCAGCGGCATACCGCCGCGACCGAGCGCTCCGCCGCGGCCATGGAAGAACTTCAGCTTCACATTGTGCTTCTTGGCTGCATGCGTAATATCATTCAGCGCAACGCGCAGCTCCCAGTTCGCAGTCACTACGCCGCCGTCTTTATTGCTGTCTGAGTAGCCCAGCATAATTTCGTGCATATTGCCCATAACCTCAACCGCTTGGCGATAGATCGGAAGCTCGAAGAGCGTCTCCATAATAGCCGGTGCAGCATGCAGGTCGTCGATCGTTTCGAACAGCGGCACCGCTTGAAGCGTGCAGCGAACCTGACCGTTCATCTCCTTGCGGAACAATCCGACTTCCTTCGCGAATACCATAACCTCCAGCATGTCGCTGGCGCCTTCGGTCATACTGATCAAGTAGCTGGAGATACAGTTGCCGCCAAACTCCTGCTGGGCGCGGTAGATCGTATGGTAGACATCCAGACATTCACGTGTGCTCTCCGTATAATCAAAGTGCGGTGAAGTAAGCGGACGCGGATCATTCAACAGACGGTGAAGCAGATCGATTTTGTCCGTCTCGGACAGGGAAGCATAATCTTCCACAATGTTCATGTGCGCGAGGATTTCAGTCATCGCGCTCTCATGCTCCTGACTATGCTGCCTTACATCCAGTGCCGCAAGATGGAAGCCGAACAGCTCCACCTGGCGTACCAGCTTGCGGATATGGGTATCCGCTACATAGTCGGCAAAATGATGGCGCAGGCTTCGGTCGATAATTAACAGATCTTCTTTGAGCTCATCCGGGCTGTTGTAGCGTTGAGGCGATCCCTTGAGCGATTCGTCAAGCGTGTTCGCCAGCTTCTCCAGCATGTAGCCCAGCTTGATACGGTAAGGCTCCTTCTCATTGCGCCAGATATCAACGCAGCGAATCTCCACCAGTGTCCGGTCGTTCTTCATCGAGCGAAGCAGCTCATCCGACACATTAACAATATTCGTGCTGAAGCTGAGAATGCCCATCAGATCCTTGAGCAGCTCCTCATACTTGTGAAGCACCAGCTCGCGCTGCAATGTCAGCGTCTCCCACGTAACCTTCGCGGTTACGGACGGATTGCCGTCCCGGTCCCCGCCGATCCACGAGCCAAAGCGCAGGTAAGTAGGCACATGCCAGCGCTCTCCGGGATAACACTTGTCAAGGCAACGCTCCAGCTCTTCATACACGCTTGGAAGCACCTCGAAGAGCGTCTCATCAAAGTAATACATGCCGTTTCGCACTTCATCAATAACAGTAGGCTTGCGGTCACGAAGCTCATCCGTCTGCCACAGTGTCAGCACCTCGTTGAGCAGCTTCTCACGCAGCTTCTCGCGCTCACGGTAAGTAAGCGTCGGATTGTCCAGCTCCATCACATCATGCGCAAGGCGCTGGTGAATGTCGAGAACCGCGCGGCGGGTCGCTTCTGTAGGATGTGCTGTCATAACGAGCTCCAGCGAGATTCCTTCCAGCATCGTCCGAACCTCTTCGGCCGGAATGCCCTGCTCTTTAAGAACCTGCACAGCATTCTCGATGCTGCCGGGTTGAACCGTTTCGCCAGCTGACCGTTCATAATCCCGCTTGCGGCGGATACGATGGTTCTGCTCGGCAATATTAACTAATTGGAAATAAATCGCAAACGCCCGAATGACCTGATGGCGCTTCTCCGTATTGAGCGAATTGATGACCTGCTTGAATTCCTCATACAGCTCGGGAACAAATTCAGCACGCAGCGCTTTGCTCATCTCACGAATTTTCTCAACAATCTCAAGAAGCTCGTGCCCACCTTGGTGCACGAGTACATCCCCTAATATATTCCCTAGAAAACGAACATCACGACGCAGCAGGTTATTCGCTTGCGGCCGGCTCGTCACTAATGTCGATGCAGCTTGGTCCGACATACTGATCCTCCTTAAGGCTTTGCCCTGGCAAACCCAACTCACAACAAATTTGCTCGTATCCCTTCGGACACAAAATCACTTTCTACATCATACTACAAAATAGTGCACGGTTGAAGCTTTTCGATCCGGTTTTTTTAAGGTAAAATAAATAAAAAAAGCCTTGATATACAAGGCTTTGTCGCAGTTATAATGGAGCGGGTGATGGGAATCGAACCCACGCTATTAGCTTGGAAGGCTAAAGTTCTACCATTGAACTACACCCGCAATAAATATGGTCGGGACGACACGATTTGAACATGCGACCCCCTGGTCCCAAACCAGGTGCTCTACCAAGCTGAGCTACGTCCCGAAGTTATTAACTGCTATGTTGTGTAAATGGCGTGCCCTGAGAGATTCGAACTCCCGACCTTTTGATTCGTAGTCAAACGCTCTATCCAGCTGAGCTAAGGGCACTTATGGAGCGGAAGACGGGAATCGAACCCGCGACCCTCGCCTTGGCAAGGCGATGCTCTACCGCTGAGCCACTTCCGCATTTGTCGTTTTCGTCAGAACCGTTTGTCCCGAGCGACAAGTAATAATATATCACCTTCCGAAACAGAATGCAAATGTTTTTTTAAAGAAAAACTATTCAGAATATTCTAGTCGGTTTTAGGGCTATTTTCGCCTCTTCAGGCACCTTCGAAAATAAAGAAAAAGCCGCGCATATTCGCTATGCTCGGCTTCGAAATTCGACCCTTCTATTCAGTGCGCTGCTTTCGCCGCGAGCTCGCGGCCTCTCTCCAGACGCTGCTCCTCCGACAGCTTCGGACAGGTATAGCAATAGCCGTGGCCCTCTGTCTTGTATGCCAGGCAGCAGGACGCCTTGAGCGGCAGCATCTCCCCCTTGCAGCGCGGATTCTCCACCAGACGGAACTTAACCGCAAGCGGATTCCTTGAGCGGCCAAAGACCGTTCCCTTCATCTCCTGCATCGTAAAACGATAGTCTGCCTCCACTTGGGCAAATTCCGGGGAATCCTCGCCGTATACCGTCAGCAGGCGTTCCCGGCAGTAATACATGCCGCTCGCCATAAGCGCCCACAGCTGCCCGCTGTTTAAGTCTGCCGCTTGTGCCATCGTATCAACGATTGGACGCAGCGTATTCGAGTACAGATCCTCCAGAAGCCCGTTTCGCCAGCTATCGCGTTCAGCCCCGTTCAGCGGGTTGGCCGAGACAATGCTTGCATTCATAGGGTGGAAAGCAAAACCCATCCGCCCATCCTCCTCGGTTACAAACAGCCTCCAATTGCTGATCGACCAATCCAGGGTGGAATCATGCGCGGACAATAGCAGCTGAGCCGTGACGCTCAGCCCGCGCAGCCATGAAACGAAATAAGTCGCGGCAGGAGTAATATCGGATGCCTTCAACACTTCCGCATACGACAGCAATAAGCTCCGGGCAACCTCAGAATTAGTTAATTCAAGGAAAGAGAATTCAGATTTAAATTGTTCCGGCCGCTGGAATACGACAGCATATTGATCCTCAATGAAAGGGATATCGATTGCATTGCTCTGCTTCGTACTCATCAGGCACCTGCTGCTTTCATGAGGGACCGAGCACCCTCAACCATCAGTTCTTCGCCATGGCTGCTTGTATTTCCGGCAAGTGAATAGGGCAGACACAGAGGCACGCCCGTCCGAGGGTCCGGAATGATATCTGCTTCAATACCGAATACCTCACGCATAATATCTTT
The DNA here is from genome assembly GCF_019443105.1 of Paenibacillus oenotherae. Lineage (GTDB taxonomy): Bacteria > Bacillota > Bacilli > Paenibacillales > Paenibacillaceae > Paenibacillus_Z > Paenibacillus_Z oenotherae. The sequence goes on along the minus strand of NZ_JAHZIJ010000012.1, from coordinate 9,930 downwards.
GGTGATGACCGCCTGCGGAGACCCTTCTCCGGCTACTTTCCCCTTCTTGATCGCAATCACATGCTGCGCATAGCGGGAAGCATGATTCAAGTCATGCACAACCATAATAATGGTGCGGCCTGAATTCGCATTCAGCTCCTGCAGCAGCTCCAGCACCTCAAGCTGATGAGCCATATCCAGGAAGGTGGTTGGTTCGTCCAGGAAGAGAATATCGGTCTGCTGGGCCAATGCCATCGCGATCCATGCCCGCTGACGCTGGCCGCCGGACAGCTGCTCGATGGGACGGTCTGCGAATTCAGTCATTCTGGTCGCCTGGATTGCCCATTGGATCACGTCACGATCCTCGCGGGTCAAGGAACCGAATCCTTTCTGATAAGGAAAGCGCCCATAGGAAACAAGCTCCGATACCGTGAGGCCATCTGGAGCTGTCGGATTTTGCGGCAGAATAGCCAGCTGTTTGGCCACTTCACGAGTCGATTGCTTATGAATGGACTTGCCATCCAGCATAACCGTCCCTTTGGCCGGCGACATAATGCGGGCCATTGTCTTCAGTATGGTTGATTTTCCCGAGCCATTCGCTCCAACCAGAGCCGTAATTTTCCCTTGTGGAATGGCAACATTCAGATCCTCGACGATCAGTCGTTCATCATAGCCGATATTCAATTGCGAGGTGGATAACCGTATCATCCCATTCTTCTCCCTTCAACTAGCCATTATCTGGGAACAAGGGCGAGCGCTTACGCATCTCCACAATCCTTTCCCCTGTTCCGCCCTGTTGTCATTTCTCGCGTTCAACTTATTTATCATCAAAGGTTGATAATTATTCTCAATAATTACATGATAACGATTCTCAGTATCTACGTCAAGTGAACTGCATGCTCTATATAGAAAAGAACATCGTCAACTCTCTGCATGCTGCAGAATTTGACGATGCCCATTTCTTTGCCTATTCTATTGCTGCTTCTTCTCTGCCAGTTAATTATGGCGAGCTACTCTGTCCGTTTGTCGTCGCGCGCATCCTGCGGCCTGCCGAACCATGCGATAACAGCATCACGAAAGCGCACTGCCGCTGCTCCCAGCTCGCGGTCGCGGTGAACGATGAGGCCATGCTGCAGCGGGTATGGCCGATCCAGCGGCAGCACGCATAGATCTCCCCGCTCCACCTCATCCCTTATGGCTGATACCGGAAGGACAGCCACGCCTATTCCTTCTGCTACCATCTGCTTTATCATCTCAAGACTGGCGAATTCCAGATGATTCGCCGTCCCCACGCCAAGCCGCGCAAGCGCCTGAGCCGCTACAGTATGATACAGGCATCTGCCCCCGAACGATATGACCGGCTCCCGCTCCAGCCATGTTCGGTCAGTACTTGAAGCATCCGCCAGCCGTCTTGGCGCAGCGCATACTAATTCGTCCATCACCAGCGGATAGTAGGAGAGCTGATCATCATCAGGCTGTGCAGGCACTATGCCACAATCAACCCGATGCCGGAGCAGCTCTTGAACGATATCCTGTTGAAATCCCGTCTCCAGCCGAATTTTAATGCGGGGATTGTCCTGCAGAAACTGGTGGAAGAAGGACGGCATGTGCGTTACGCAAAAGGATTCCAGCAGACGAACGCGCACCTCTCCGTCCGGCTCCCCCGAGTTATTCATCGCTTCCTGCATCACCTCGCCAAGCTGTACGAAGCGGTAGAAGAACGGAGCAGCCTTTATGCCCGCAGCGGTCGGCTCCACTCCTCTGGGCAATCGCTCGAACAGCTTCCCGCCGAAGGCTTCCTCCAGCGCCCGCAGCTGAATCGTTACCGTGGACTGGACATAACCAAGCCGTTCAGCCGCTCTGCTAATGCTTCTCTCCTCCCACACCGCTATGAACGTCTGCACGATGCGGCCATCAAGCTTATCAATCATTCTCATCACCTGATATTCAGTATTCGAATATGTAACATCATAACTATTCGTTATTATAATATCAATTCCTTTGTTATCGTTGAAGCATGAACTTAACTTGAGCTTTTACAAGGAGATGAGCTTGCGATGACGTTGAAACAAGGATTTCGGCTTGGCATTTATGTGTTCAAGGATGCGGAAATAATCGACTATGCTGCGCCTTACGGTGTATTCTCGGTTGCAAGACGGCTGGATCCATCACTGGACGCCTTCTTGATCAGCGATGCGATGCGTACCGTGCAGACACAGGCAGGATTGACAGTTGTACCTAACTACTCCTTCCAGGACCTTCCGGATATGGACGCTTTTCTGATCCCCGGCGGATTCGGCACCAGACAGGAGATGTATAACGGCAAGCTGCATTCCTTCATTAAAGCGCTGCCTGAGGCATGTCTGCTGACGAGTGTATGCACAGGATCATGGGTATACGGCAGGATGGGGCTGCTGGATGGGATCGCGGCAACGAACCGCAAGGAGCCGGATCGTCTGGAGGCATCGGGAACCGGTATGATCCCGATAGACCGCCTGGCCGAAATAGCTCCAGCCTGCCGCATATCCCGTGCGCGGGTAGTGGATGCCGGACGTATAATTACCGCAGGCGGCATCGCCTCGGGGATGGAAATGGGCTTTCACTTGCTAAGGAGAGCAGGGTATGACGAGGCCTTTATTGCGGATGTCGCCCGGACGATGGAATATACAGCGGCTTATGAGCAGTACAAGCTAGACATCATGTATGATTCGTCCCATTAATAAAACACTGCATAAATAGTTCATGTTCTGCCTGGAGAGCAGCTTTATGGTTCAATCTGCGCATGCGGCTGCTCTCCAGGCATTTTTGATCAGAATTCTGCCGCCGGCTCTTCAATGCTCCCATTCACCAGCTTGATGATAGTATCGTATTCCCGATTCATCTCCTCTGTTATATGGCTTGAGACAAGCACGACTGCATGTTGAGCTGCCTCCGACAGCATGCCCAGCAAGTCCCTTCTCTGCCTGATATCCAGATTCTCGAACGGTTCATCAAGGAAGAGAAAGGCCGGATTCCCGAGTAACGCCTGAGCGATCACCACCAAGCGCTGCTGACCTACCGACAGCTGGCCTAATCTTTCATCGCGGATAGCCGCAATATCGAAGATTTCGCTCATTTTTCTTATTGTGGCTGCAACAGCCCACTTATCCAGACATTTGAGCCCGGCGATATATTGCAAGTAAGCTCCAACGGTCATATCACTGTAGATCGCAATCTCCTGGGGCACATAGCCCAAATATTGACGCACTTCAAAGGCATTCAGCGGCAGGCCGTTCATCTCATACACAATATTCCCTGCTGTCGGCTTCCATACTTGGGCGAGCAGTCCAATCAGGATGCTTTTGCCTGCGCCATTGGCTCCTACGAGACCAGTCAGCCCGGGATACAGCTTCATGCTGATAGGGCCGATCACTCCCGCAGCATTCCCGTCCGCAGCCTGGCCCCTTACCTTATTGAGTTTAACTGTCATTGGACAGCCATCCTTCCTCCGGCATGCAGCCGGCGGATTCTAAACCACAGGAGAGCTGTGAGCAGCAGTATACAGAGAACGCCGATCAGCTTACTCTCGATCCAGTAGCCGTTTGTCTTCCCGCTGAACAAATACAGCATGCCCAGATGCTTATTCATCCAGAGCTGAATGCTCCATACAACAATCGAAGTAAACACACCGGCATATAGACCGAAATATAACATCACAATCAGCGCCAGCAGACAGGATACCCCAAGTGGAACAAGCCAACTAAAGACGTACAGGCTCAATGCCGAGTCAGCTCCATGAAGAAACAACGAGAGCAGCAACCCGATCGCGGAATTGTAGGTGATAATGATCGTTAAACGGCCGAAAATCATCATCATTGGCATGACCGGCAGCGACATCTCCAATTGGAACATCGGGGTCCCATACGCACGGAAGGCAAAACATACCCCTAATGCAGCAAGCAGCGGTGCGGTGAATATAAACGGCTCCACCTCGGATCCAGTGCCCGATGCTACATCCGCGACCAAACCCAGCACAAGCACAGCGGCGGAAGCAAGCCAGAAGGACCATTGGAACAGCTTGAGATGCGATTGAATTATTCTCAGTATGTACAGCGGCTTTCTCATATTGGCAGCAGGAGCGGGAGCCGCTGTCCTCTCCCATTGCTGAAGAAGACCTTCAGCAAATTGGGCCGTTTCCTTAACCGTTGGAACCTCTACCGTGTACCTCTCCAGGAAGCGGAGCAGCTCCTTCTCCTCGGCGTCCGGGCACGTTTCAACGGAGCCGCTGGCCGCCAGCTTCGGCTCCTTCGTTCGATTGTCGTCCCTATCGTTCATCCTTGTTCCCCTCCCTGCCGTCATGGATCTGTTCCTTGCTGCGGCTATCCCGCCGGACAGCTGCTGCAGTGCCTGCTGCCGCCTGTCGAGGCTGAGCTGCAATCTCAGCCTCTTCTATAAGGCCGCCAGACAGGATTCGATTCAACTGTTTGATGCCATAATAGAGCCTCGACTTGACCGTGTTCAATGGGATATCGAGAATATCCGCAATTTCCTCAAGCTTAAGCTCCTGATAGAACCGCAGAATCATCAGATGTTTTCGTTCATCCGGCAGCTCATTCAATGCTCTGATTACCCTCTCGCGATCGATCTGCTTCTCATAGATAAGCGCTACATTATCCGGTGCAGACAATTGCTGAAGCGTCTCATCGCTCATCGGCTCCTCGCGGTTGTACGCCTTTCGCCAATGGTCGCGGCACAGGTTCGTCGCAATTTTGTACAGCCATGGTTTGAATTTCTCGGGAAGTCTCCCCTGCTTGATGGAAGTCATAACACGAACAAAGCTTTCCTGCGTCACATCATCAGCCAGCGTTCGTGATTGAAGCATCCGGTATACATACGTACGGATTGCAGCGTGATAACGAAAAACCAGCGTTTCCAGTGCGGAAGTATGGCCCCTGCTCAATTCCTTCAACAGCTCCTCATCGGTCATCTCCGCACCTCCTGTCATCTGATAAAGTAGGATCGCCTTGAGAAAATAAGCAGGCTCAGCAGCAGCGCCAATCCGCTTAAAGCGAGCAGCATATTCCGATTCCAGACCCATTCCGCATATTCCGGCATTTTCCCAGCGAACAAATATAGTCTCCTCGTGAACACACCGGCTGTTAGCGTCTCCAGCACCCAGTAGAACAGCGGAATCCCCAGCCCCACCGCGTAGCTTCTTCCTGCTATGCTGCCCAGCATAGCCAGCTGCCCTAGCCACAATGCCGGAGGAAGAACCTGATACGACAAAGCAGGGAGTGAAATCGGCAGCACGCAATAATGAATGATCAGAATTCCTCCCAAATAGAGCAGCGCCAGCATGGCCATGCCGAGCAGCCACCTGCCCAGCAGCAGCTTCCAGCTGCGGAATGGAAGAGACATCAGCCATCCGGCCACGTCCGGCTGCAGCTCTTCGGCAAAGAGCTGTGACATCATAAAGACCGCCACAAGAGGAAACATATATTCATAGATCGATTGTATATGATAGAGTTCCGCCCTCTCGACAAAATGCCACGGCTCAAGAAGCAAGGCCAGCAGCACAAGAACAACGGCCACTCCGGCAGCTGCCCAGACGAGTGATGAGTTGATCAGCTTTACATTCAACCAGATTCGGCTCATCCTGTCACCTTGCCTTCTGCAGGAGAGCAGCGATATCTGGAACGGCAGACTCATTATTTCTGAGCTCATTATAGAGGTCTCTCAGAAGCCGTTCGTTCTGTTCCTTTCCATGCGCCTTTATATAAGCAATCAGTGGCTCTACCCCCTCCATCCCGGCTGAGGACGCAGAGAATTGATACCCCTCCCCATCCAGCTGCTGTTCCAGGTACGCAGAGAGTGCTCCGAGGAAGATGCTTTCATTCTCCTCTCCCAATGGCCCCGAGAACAGCTCATACGAGGCAACCAAACAGGAGATTATTCTCTTCACTGCTTCTTCATCACTATACAGGCCATTGAACAGGTAGCCTTGCATTTGAAAATAACCCGCTGGAGTCAAATAACTGCCCCTGACCCCGCTTTGAATCCAATCTCTCAGCAAGAGGGCGGCCGCTGGAGTCATACTTTCAGGCTGATACAGCTCCTCCATCATTCTATTGGCGTGATGAAAAATATTCACTTGCTTCCTCGCATATTCATCATCAACCAGCTCGTTCACAACGGCTTTCGTGTGAAAGCCATCAGAGCTTACTGCAATCTCCTTGAGCGCTCCACCCCATAGACTAAAGCCTCTTGCATCCTTCGACTGAAACCGGACAACCTGCTGCTTCGCCTCAACAGCTCGCTCTAGTCGATCAAAATTACTGAACAGCCTGATCGGTTCCGGATACGTTACAGTCACGCTTCTCGGACCAGAATGGCCATTAGCCGCTTGCGGATACCATTCAAAATCCGCCGGGAGATTAACCTTCCACTTATTCGCAGCATGAATCGGCGTCATAAGACCGTCCGAGGTCGTGTGATGATCCTTTATCTTTCCTTTGTATAGAACCGTTAGAGCAGTCCCTTTGCTCAAAGCTTCCGGCAGCTCGATGTCAAGACGATTATCATTGCGTTGGAACGTCAGGATCTTCTCGTCTGCTTTTACCGTTTCAACCTCAAATAGCGGGTTCAATAACAGACTCACAGTTGAGTTAGCTGGTTCCAAAGCATCTGGATTGAGCAAGGTTGCCTTAATACGGACATTCTCGCCTCCCAACGGCTCTATCGCAAGCTCATAATCAATAACCGGCTTCACCACAACAACCTCGGTGTCATATAGAGCTGCAAAGTCTGCCGCACTCAGAGGAGCCATCGAACTTCCAATCTCCTTCTGGCCGGATTTTATTGCGACATGGGAGATCAGACAGACAACTGCTGCCATCAAGCACAGAAAGGCAGCCGTCCGATGAACTCGAATCCCCCGTTCCTTCCTCCTGCTGGCCGCAGCTAGAATAAACAAGAAGAAGAGAGTGCCAGCAAGAAAGAAATAGAAGCCCCTATGCATCCAAAATGATAGATCATGAGAGAAGCCCCATTGATCATCGAAGTAGCTCATTGACTTGTAATCCAGCAACAAAAAATTAGGCAGCAGTCTGGCAGCCTTAGGCAGATTCGGCACAATCATCAGCATACCGCCATAGATATGTAGGAAAAAGAGCAGGAACCCGAGGAAATAACCGAAACGATTATTCAGCAGTACGCCGAGGAACCAGCCGAGCATGCCAGCATACAGCATCGGGACGATCATGGACAGCAGGAATAGGGCAGGATACAAGCTGGCATCCGGGAACCTTGTCTTCCATCCCCACAAATAAATAACGACAGGAGCTATAGCAAATAATAGAAACGGTATCGTAAATACAATAAATTTTGCAGACCAGCGCGACACAGAGCTATAGGGAATGCTGCCCATTAGCTGCTCCACGCCATTCGCACGATCTCTCCTTGCAGAATAGACGCCAGACAACACCGCAAGGATGGCCAATGCTCCCAGAAACAGAAATTCGAATTGATGGATGTAATAGCCAAAATGCTTCCAATCCTTATTCAAGGAATGGACGAGCCATGCATGCGTCGCTCCAACGAAGAGCAGCAGCCACAGATGGGCTCCCCGGACAGAAAGACGCCATTCTGTCTTGCAATGTCCCCACCACTCACGCATGATGTCCACTTCCCGTCAGGAAAATATAAGCATCTTCCAATCCCGGTACAGCAGGAATGGCGCTATAGAAAGGACAAGCATCTGCAACGATGCGGATATCGTACCCTGTCGCCGTTTTGCGCCGGCTTACAATACCGCTCCTGTTCACCAATCCATGCAGGTCCCCTTCCTCCAATTGGCCTGTCCATACTTTGCCATCGACTTTCTTCAGCAGCTGTGGAATCGTCCCCTGATATACCATCTCCCCCTTATTCATCACGGCAAGCGCATTGCAGCTTGTCTCGATATCAGCGACAATATGGGTCGATATCAGAATGGTCCGTTCCAGTCCAAGCTCCTCCAGCAGATCACGGAACCGGATTCTTTCTTCAGGATCAAGTCCGGCCGTAGGCTCATCGACGATCATCACCTGCGGGTCGCCAATTAATGCCTGGGCGATTCCGATTCGCTGCTTCATTCCGCCTGAATAGGTTTTAATCTTGCGCCTTGCCTTATCCTGCAGATTCACCCTCTCCAGCATCTCAAGAACCTTAATGCGTCTGGCTGCAGAGTCTTTCATCCCCTTGAGCAAGGCAATATAATTAAGAAACTCTTCGCCTGTCAGCTTATCGTACAGCCCCAGCCTCTGCGGCAAATACCCCAGAATACGGCGAATCTCATGATCATTCTTGCCGATCCGGTAAGAGCCATACTCCACCGTGCCGCCAGTAGGAGGCATTACCGTCGCCATAATTTGCATCAGTGTGCTTTTTCCAGCACCATTAGGTCCCAGCAGCCCGAATAACCCTTTTCCGAATGCCAGATTGATATCCTTCAAAGCAACGCGCTCACTCCCGTATCGCTTGCTTAATGAAGTGATTTTAATTTCCATAACAGCAGCACCGCCTTTCATTCTCTTTCATATACGACGGCGATCTTCCAATAAAGTTTGAATAGGACTGCACGGTTTTATGAAAATATTTCAAACCGTCAACAATAAGCGCCATTAATATTCAGGCTCTCTCACCTTCATAAGGCTAACAGCTTGGACGGTATACCATTATCTAAACGAATGGCATTGTTTAAATATCTCGGTAACAAACACCCAATCACAAAGCAGGCCTCTGACATAGATTACAGCATACGCTTTACGCAAGGAGGTGAAGGGATAATGTCCAGTCAAGTTGGTGGTGCTTTCACAAATACTGGAACAATTCTAGTGCTTTTCATTTTATTGGTGATTGTCGCTTGTAGCTGCATGGGCTTCGTTGGCGGCTATGGCAAAGGCTATTAATAAAACGTCCTCAACTTTTACAACCCAATCTTCGCATATTACGCAGCCTCTGCCCCATCACCTTATCAAAAGCGCGAAAGGCCCATTCCATGGGCCTTTCCGCTTAACAAAGAAAGAACCCTTGATAATCAATCAAGGGTTCTTTCTTTGTTTGATGCGCGTAGAGGGACTTGAACCCCCACGGTTGCCCGCCAGATCCTAAGTCTGGTGCGTCTGCCAATTCCGCCATACGCGCGAAGTATGAAGTTCCATTTTCGTTAGGTGAAAATGGTGAGCCATGTAGGACTCGAACCTACGACACCCTGATTAAAAGTCAGGTGCTCTACCAACTGAGCTAATGGCTCATAATTAAAATGGCTGGGGATCTAGGATTCGAACCTAGGGATGACGGAGTCAAAGTCCGTTGCCTTACCGCTTGGCTAATCCCCATCGTCATGGTGGAGGCTGACGGGATCGAACCGCCGACCCTCTGCTTGTAAGGCAGATGCTCTCCCAGCTGAGCTAAGCCTCCGTAAGTGAATAGTATGTCTTCAAAAAGGACAATGTATACACATTAAGTACAGCTCACAATTGGGAATATTATGGTGACCCGTAGGGGATTCGAACCCCTGTTACCTCCGTGAAAGGGAGGTGTCTTAACCCCTTGACCAACGGGCCCTAATTATACTGGAGCTCTCAACCGGGATCGAACCGGTGACCTCATCCTTACCATGGATGCACTCTACCGACTGAGCTATGAGAGCATATATGGCTCCCCGAACAGGACTCGAACCTGTGACAACTCGATTAACAGTCGAGTGCTCTACCAACTGAGCTATCAGGGAACGATACGGGTAATTACACCCTGAAAACTGGATACGAAAGGTTTGCGTAAATATTAGCTGGTTTATACCAAAGTAGGATAAGCCCTCGACCGATTAGTATTCGTCAGCTGCATGCATTGCTGCACTTCCACCCCGAACCTATCAACCTGGTCGTCTACCAGGGGTCTTACGAATTGGGAAATCTCATCTTGAGGGGGGCT
>NZ_JAHZIJ010000011.1 GCF_019443105.1 Paenibacillus oenotherae | reverse complement strand
GATACGATTGTAGGCAAGAGGTTTCCTTTCCGTAGGGGTGTCGTTACTATCTACGGTACAGGAACCTCTTCTTTTTGTAAAATTCCCCTCTGTATTTGGTGCTTGTGGTTCTTTGCAAAATTTCTGCCGTTAAGGAGAAAAGAAGGTGAAATACCTGCGCTCTGGCAGGCATTTCACCTTTATGGGGCTAGAAACGAGCAAATACATGCCGTTTCGCAGGTTTCGCCTAGCTCGCGCATCGCGTACTACGCATCTCGCTTGTCTCGGCGTTTGAATTATGGATCGTCCTCTGGTGAGGAGCATATCAAATGTCCCATGATCGCAGGCATTCCGCATCGTACAGCTTCTTAAAGTGGGAGTTGGGAATTCCATAAAGAACTTTCTGGACAACTCCCTCTGCCTTTTTATCCTTTGTCCGATGGACGCTTGAGCTTACCCTGCAGCTTCTCGATCGTCCCCACAATCCGGTTCGCGCGCGTCTCTTCCTTCACGGATTCGTTAATCCAACGGATATACTCCTTGCGATGCGACGGGGCAAGTCCAGTGAAGAACGCCTCCGCCTCTGGCGCATTGGCAAACGCAGCTGTCAAATCCTGCGGTACGACAAGATCCTGCTCCGAAGAAGCCGCGCGGTCCGATTTGCTCGACGATGCACGACGTGACCCCGCGCCGCTCTTAATGGCATCCTTTGGACGCAGTCTCATTGCTGACCACGTATCATCAATCGAGATGAGCGCAATGCCTTCCCAGCCCTCGTCATGAACTGATTTCCAGCCGCGGTCGCGGTTCAAATCGCTTTTCAGCTTGGAAGTGCCCTTGGGGTAGCAGATCCACAGGAGTCCATCCCGCTTCACCGCCTCCAGCGCTTCAGGAGCATGCTCCTCCAGATCTGCGATATCCTTCGCGAACAGCTGGACGAAATCATAGGTGCCCGCCTTGCTTTTATCATACACGGTCGATTCTTCGCCAAGCTCCAGCTCTTCCACATATGCTTCGTATGGAGGCTGCAGAACCAGCGCGGAAATGCCATGCGATAGCTTCAGCTTTTTCATAAGCTCAATATTCATTGTGTCTGTCCTCCTGAGGCCAACAAGTCCTTAACGACTACACTTACCATAATAAGCCCGGCTACAGGCGGCACAAAAGCATTGCTCGCCGGTGGCTGCTGCGCTTTGCGGATTTCCGGAGCATGCTCAGGCACGATCCGCTGCGTGACATCCTCACGCGGCTTCTGCGGCTCTTCTGTAGAGAATACGACCTTGACGCCCTTCTTGATCCCTTCCTTGCGCAGCCGCTGCCGTACAACTCGGGCAATGGGGTCCATGGAGGTCTTCGAAATGTCCGCCACCTGAAACCGGGTAGGATCCATCTTGTTCGCAGCGCCCATGCTCGATATAATCGGGATTTTGCGCTCCAGGCATTGCTTGATCAGATGGATCTTGTACGAAATGGTGTCCGAAGCATCCACCACATAATCAAGCGGATACTCGAACAGCTTCTCATACGTTTCCTCGGTGTAGAACATCCGCAGTGAAATGGCCTCGCATTCCGGATTAATGAGCTGGATCCGGTCACGCATCAAGTCCGCCTTGGGCTGTCCGACGGTTGTTGTAAGCGCATGTATCTGCCGGTTAATATTCGTGATGTCCACAACGTCCTTATCGATCAGAATAAGACGCCCTACTCCGGTTCTCGCCAGCGCCTCTGCCGCAATTGAACCGACGCCGCCAATGCCAAGAACAGCAACTGTGCTCCCCTTCATGAGCTCAAGTCCTTCCGGACCGATAGCAAGCTCTGTACGTGAGAATTGATGCAGCATTATGTTAACGCCTCCTTAGGCCAACAGAACTGGCATGATAACCCATCTGCAGCGGGATTAATTCTGCGTGCCGCCAGTTGCCGCCGCCTCAGGCTGCTTGACTGGCTTTGGAATGGTGCGGATATGCAGCTGCTGAAGCTGCGACAGCTCGACTTCCGACGGCGCATCGCATAGAAGATCTGTTGCGCTTGCTGTCTTAGGGAATGCGATCGTCTCACGCAGATTCGTACGTCCTGCAAGAAGCATAACCAGTCGGTCGAAGCCAAACGCAATGCCGCCATGCGGTGGCGTACCGTATTCAAACGCATCCAGCAAAAATCCGAACTTCTCATGCGCTTCCTCTGGGGAGAAGCCAAGCGCTTTGAACATTTGCTCCTGCACATCACGCTTATAAATACGCATCGAACCGCCGCCCACCTCATAGCCGTTCAACACGAGGTCATACGCCTGCGCCCGAATTTGGCCTGGGTCGCTCTCGAACAAGTGAACATCCTCATCATGCGGACGAGTGAACGGATGATGCTCGGCTACATAACGTTTCGCCTCTTCATCCCAGCCCAGCAGCGGGAAGTCAACCACCCATGCGAATTTGAACTCCGACTCGTTGATCAGGCCAAGATCCTTGCCGATCTTCAGGCGCAGGTTGCCAAGAACGTCAGCAACGACCTTCTTCTTATCCGCTGAGAACAGCAGGAGGTCGCCCTCTTCCACGGCAAGACGCTCGGTAAGCGCAGCAATCTCTTCCGGCTTGAAAAACTTCACGATCGGTCCGCGCCATTCGCCTTCCTTCACCGTGACCCATGCAAGACCTTTGCCGCCGTAACGCGCCGCGAACGGCTGCAGGTCGTCAAGCTCCTTGCGGCTCCAGCTGGCACATCCTTTGGCATTCAACGCTTTAACAACACCGCCGCCTGCCGCTACAGATGCGAATACCTTCACATCACTGCTCGATACGATATCGGTGATGTCCTCCATCTCAAGTCCAAAGCGCAGGTCCGGCTTATCCGAACCATATTTGTTCATCGCATCCGCATACGTGATCCGCTGGAATGGCACAGGAAGATCAACACCAACGGTTTCCTTGAACAGCTTGACAGCAAGCTGCTCCATCAAATCAAGCAATTGATCCTGGGACAAGAAGGAGGTCTCAATGTCCACTTGGGTAAATTCCGGCTGGCGGTCTGCACGCAGATCCTCGTCGCGGAAGCAGCGGGCGATCTGATAATAGCGCTCAACACCACTGACCATGAGCAATTGCTTGAAAATTTGCGGCGATTGCGGCAAAGCGAAAAATTCGCCTTGATGAACGCGGCTTGGCACCAAATAATCGCGTGCCCCTTCCGGGGTGCTTTTCGTCAGGATCGGTGTTTCTACATCAATGAAGCCTTCGCCGTCGAGGAAGTCGCGGAATATCTTCGCCGATTTGGAACGAAGAAGCAGCGTCTTCTGCATTTCAGGACGACGCAGGTCAAGATAACGATATTTCAATCGAATCGACTCATCCACCTCTACGCCATCCTCAATTGGGAACGGCGGTGTTTTGGCCGCATTCATAATTTCAATTTCCGTTACGCGGATTTCAATTTCACCCGTTGCGATGTTCGTATTGACAGTCTCAGAGTCGCGCTCCACCACTTGACCTTTGACAGCAAGGACGAACTCATTACGGGCACGGTCGGCAATCGCCAGCGCATCACCGGAGAAATCAGGGTTGAACACGATTTGTACAATCCCTGTACGGTCACGCAGATCAATAAACAATACGCCTCCAAGATCGCGACGGCGCTGTACCCAGCCGTTCAGTGTTACGGTTTGGCCGACTTCCGCTTTGGAAAGCTGGCCGCAAGAATGAGTTTTCAACATCATAATCAATTACACTCCCTTATTATTAATATTCGTTAATGACGCACCAATAATTACATCCGCCAGTTCCTGAAGCGGAACAACCCGCTGCTCGCCTGTGGACATATCCTTCAAAGCGATCTCGCCCCGCTCAAGCTCGTCATCGCCAAGAATGGCCGTGTAACGCACCTGCAGCCGATCCGCAGATTTCATCTGCGCCTTCATCTTGCGGCCTTGGTAATCCCGCTCGGCGGCGATGCCGCGCAGCCTCAGGCCATGCAGCAGCCTCGTGACCTCGCGATCCGCCGCTTCGCCAAGACCAACCAGATAAACATCGACACCACTCAGGTTGTCGAGCTCCACGCCCTGCTTCTCGAGCAGAATAACTGTCCGCTCCAGACCAAGACCGAGACCGACGCCCGGCTGATCGGGGCCCCCGATATCCGCTACAAGCCCGTTGTAGCGTCCGCCTCCGCCGATCGTATCGATGGCGCCGATGCCTTCAGCTTTGAATTCGAAGGCCGTGTGTGTATAGTAGTCAAGTCCGCGCACAAGCCTCGGATTAATCGTGAACGGAATATTCATACCGCTCAGGTGGCCTTGAAGCGCATCGAAGTGCGTCTGGCATTCCTCATCCAGACTATCAAGAATCGACGGGGCGCCTTCGAAGTGCTGCTGATCAACCTTGCAGTCCAGCACCCTAAGCGGATTGCGGTCGATCCGTGACTGGCAGTCCTTGCAGAGCAGCTCGCGCTTGGGCTCAAGGAACTGCAGCAGCCGCTCGCGGAATGCCGCCCTTACAGCAGGTGTGCCTACGGAGTTAATCTCAACCCCTACCCCCTTCAGACCGACCTCTGTATAGAAGGTGTAGCCAAGCGCGATCACCTCCGCATCGAGCGCAGGATCGACAGCGCCCAGCGCTTCAACACCAAACTGGTGGAATTGCCGATAGCGTCCTGCTTGTTGGCGCTCATACCGGAACATAGGGCCGATGTAATACAGCTTCGTCAAATCCGGCTCGCCATACAGCTTGTTCTCTACAAAAGCGCGAACAGCTCCAGCCGTTCCTTCCGGTCTCAGTGTAATGCTGCGATTGCCGCGATCCATGAACGTGTACATCTCTTTCTCTACAACATCGGTTGTCTCGCCAACACTGCGCTGGTACAATTCCGTTGCTTCAAAGATCGGCGTGCGAATTTCGCGAAAATTAAACCGTCGGCAAATATCACGCGCTTTGCTCTCTACGAACTGCCAGCGCTCGACTGCGCCCGGCAGAAAATCCTGCGTGCCTGGCTGTTTCTGAAATCCCATAGCTATCCCCCTATTCAATTCAGCTTCTCAAACATCAAAAAAGCCCCCGTCCTCCACCTCAAACAAGGCAAAGGGACGAGAGCTGCGCATTTGCTAAGCTACCGTGGTACCACCCACACTTTCGAAATGTCCGATGTCCGAATAGACATCTGCATTTCGCTTGATCGGTTAACGCCCGACTACGCAGACCGGCTAATGATTAGCTGGCAATGGTTCGCCAACATATGTTCACCGACTGTCCTCCGGGAAGTCTGTCCGTTCATACACGCCAAGGATTCTTGCAGCCATGGAATCCCTCTCTGGGTAGGTGCTCACTGAACGACGCGGTCCCTTCACTGGATCGACATCATATAACAATTATTTCTCATTGTAGCGATGCAGCTGCTCCCTGTCAAGAGGTGCACATCCAGCTGCTGTTCAGCACGGGCTCAATATAGATCATGCATGAAAATGCACTCTTACAGAATAGGTTATTTTGTCGAATTATGTAGAAAGAATGAGTATTTTGTACGATAACCAATATATAGAAATTATTTCATACATATGGTATATTTCAGTGGTACCGGTACATTTGATCACAAAATCACATTATGATAAGGAGTGTTTGTTGATTATGTCAAGAGTTCATTCAAAACTATCCTACACCGTTTTATCATTCGTTTTGCTGCTTGCTGTTTTCATATCGATACCTCCGCAAAATGCACAGGCTCAGCCCAACACAGTTGATTTGGTTAATGCCTCTATGAGTGGATACTTTGGCGGTCTCTTCTTCGGTGGTGGCATTGAAGTAGATGATCTGAACTATACGAAGCAGGTTAAAGTAGTTTGGCGGGTAAATAGCGGATCGTGGACAGAGACTTCCGCATCCTACGTACGCGACACAACGAACAACCATGAATTGTGGAGTTTCTATTCCGATATTGAAGAAAGTTATGAAGATTTGTCCAGCGGTTATTTGGAGTTCAAAGTCAAATACGTTGTCAATGGACAAACCTATTGGGATACAAATGGCGGCAGCAACTACAAGCTGAGCTTTGGTTCTGCTGCTCCATCGTTTGCGATAGGCAATCCGCCTGTAAGAGTCAATTTCAGTGAAGTGCCGTACAGCAGCAGTTACTTTGATACAACTGCAAACGTGGCTCATTTCGGAGTATTCGTTAAAAATCTGGGATTTAGCAAAACCGTAAAAGTCCGCTACTCCACCGACAACTGGGCTACCTATTCCGAGGCTTCCCTGGCTTACGATACCGCAGTAAGCAATAGCGGCAGCACACTCGAATCCTGGAAAGCCTCTGTACCGGTCAGTAGTACAGTCAACAACATCAAGTACAGCATCTCCTACACCGTCAACGGAGTTACCTACTGGGACAACAACCTCGGATTAAACTACGAATTCAACCGTTAATCAAAACAATAATTACGAACCGCAAACGACTGCCGTCTGATACAAAATCAGGCGGCAGTTTTAAGTTGAACGATTGAATTGAACATTAGAGCCGCTGCGCCGGGGAATGTTCTTACGATCGCTGTTGTTCCCGGAATTCTTGAATTTATGTTGTGCACAGTGGAATTCCGGGAACAAAGGCGAACGCTAACGCTTCTCCAGAAACATTCCCCTGCTCCGCTCTGTTGTTCTTTCTCTCATTCACTTATTGGGATAAAGTAAACATCTACGCATCACAGAACGATGCGTTTCTGTAAAAACCGTTTGTGAGCATCGTAATGACCTTACTTCCTCGCAGCTTCACTCGCAACTCATTAACATTAGTCGAAACAGAGTGGACAAAAAACACAAGCTATTCGCGTCCCGGGAGGGACTCACAAGGGAGCACATTAGTGAAGCGGGTCCCGAAGGGACGTAAAGCGGGGAGAAGCACACACTCCGGTTGGTTCGTCTCTGCGGCAGTACCCGTTATTCGTTAGTCCCGAGAGGGACTCACAATGGAGCACTTCAGTGAAGCAGATCCCAAAGGGACGTAAAGCGGGGAGAAGCACACACCTTGGTTGGTTCGTCTCTGCGACAGCACCCGTTATTCGTTAGTCCCGGAAGGGACTCAGAAGGGAGCACGTCAGTGAAGCGGAGCCCGCAGGGACGTAAAATGGGGAGAAGCACACACTCCGGTTGGTTCGTCTCTGCGGCAGTACCCGTTATTCGTTAGTCCCGGGAGGGACTCACAAGGGAGCACATTAGTGAAGCGGGTCCCGAAGGGACGTAAAGCGGGGAGAAGCACATAATGAAAGGGGGACGCTACGGGGGAGCATATCGACAACAATCCGGGTGTCCAGAGGGCGGAGCCCTTGGGGTCCCCCTTCCAGGGGGATTTAGGGGGTAATCAAAAGAAAAAAACCTACAAACAAGTTGTAGGTCCATCAATAGTATATTCAAAAAAGGGGGTCGACTTTTATTATAGGCTGAGCATGTTAAAGGAACATTGAAATCAAGTTACAGTTCCATTACAAAAAATAAAGCGTTCGCACCTGAACCTTACACGCCTGTCGTCTCCAGCTGTGGCTGAATGCGGAACAGTTTGTTCAATGCCTCAATTTTCGCGTCGGTATAGGCCAAATAAGTCTCATTGTAGGCCTTGGGCTCTTTGGGATTAGCCAATCTGCTGATGACACCTGTCACCGGATCAACCCATTTGCTGGACGCGCCGCAGCCCAGACCTATAATCGACTGCATCTCTTCGATAATAAGAATATTATACAGACTTTCAATGCCAGGCTTTGCATAGCCGACATTCTCCAGATTGCCGAGTATATTTTTTTGCCGGTACAAATAATAAGGGACATAACCGAATTGATCCGTCCATTCCACAGCACGGCGCATCATCCGGTTGATCTCATTGCGTCCGGCAACCTTGTACTTGCCTTTGCCGCGGTGCTGCGTCATCTCCGAAGCGCGCTTGAATGACAGTGTGTGCACGGTTAACGATTCAGGCATCAGCTTCGCCGTCTCCGATAAAGTATGATCGAACTCCGCTTCGCCTTCGCCGGGAAGACCGATAATAAGATCCATATTAATATTTTCCATGCCGGAGTTTCTTGCCAGCTCGAATTTATCGATTGTTTCCTGCACTGTATGATGCCTGCCGATAAGATCGAGCGTTTCTTGCGTATAGGACTGCGGATTGATGCTGATCCGGTCGATTCCCCATTTGCTCAGAACAGCAAGCTTCTCTGGCGTGATCGTATCAGGTCTCCCCGCTTCAACCGTAATCTCGCGAACATTGCGGACATCCGGAAAATGGTCATACATAAGCGAATAAAGCTCATCCATCTCTTCCGCTGTAATGCTCGTAGGCGTACCGCCCCCGAAATAAATAGTCGTAATGCCGATGCCATTGCGCTTCAGCCATTGCCCAATCTCACGCATCTCATAGTGAAGCCCTGCAAGAAAGCCGCTCACAGAGCCTTGACGTCCATTGATATCATAAGCCGGAAAAGTGCAATAGGCGCACTTGGTCGGACAGAATGGAATTCCAATATAAATACTCACTTCGTTCCGTAAACGGTACAGATCAGGCAGCGCGCCAAGCTGGCTGTCAACAATGCGCTGCATGAGCGCAACCTTCTCATCCGCGATCAAGTAATCCTCCCGAAGCTCCTTGTGCGCACGCTCTGCCGGCACACCGCTGCGCAGCCGCTCATGCAGCAGCTTCGTCGGTCTGATCCCGGTCAGAATCCCCCACGGCTGCACAATCCCTGTATGCTGCTGCAGCACATCGAGCAGAACGAAACACATCGCCTGCTTGATCGATTTGCGCCGATCCTCAGGCGATGCTTGAGCAGCTGCGAGCCGTTCATGACGAGCGAAGAGCTCTACACTCCGCGTATGATCGGTCAGCTTGGCCGCAGAGGTGATCGTCGTACCGACAGTCTCTACTTCCAGCCTGATTCTCATATCCGCTGCGGCATGATCCCCATTGCCATACGAGGTCTTCACTTCCTCGTAGAACAGCGGAACGATATGAGACAGCGTTCGCTCGAACGAAGCCTCTTCCGCTTGTATATGAACGTGCATGTACAATCCATCCCCTTCTAAAAACCGCGTTCGCCCCTTGGCCCATGGCGTGGCGATGATGTTCCCGCCGCCCATTCTGCGGCTGCTTCAATATCCTCCTCGAACTCGGAGAATAGCAAGGCTTCCCGGCGATCCGGATGAAGCAGCCTTCTGGTGGAACGCTCTACCCCTTGCTCTTTGCGCGATTGATGCACTGCAGGCACACTCCTTCCGTTGATGCGCAAGCCCTGCTTCAGGACTTCTGTCGCTCCCGGCTAAGGCGGCGATGCGCAATTCTACGTAATCTAGTGTTCCCCGCAAATGCCAGTTCTAACACCTTGGCCTTAACGGATTCGCCAAGCCTTCCTGCTTGCTCAGCTCTTGCTGTCTATAATGATGGTAACCGGCCCCCAGTTAACGAGCGATACGTCCATCATTGCACCGAATCTCCCAGTTGCCACTGACAAGCCCCTTTCACGAAGCCGCATGTTAAAAAGGTCATACAGCGCTTCCGCTTGCTCCGGACGTGCAGCAGCCATGAAGTTCGGCCTTCTGCCCTTGCGGCAGTCGCCGTAGAGCGTAAATTGCGATACGGACAATATGCCCCCGTTCAAATCAAGCACCGAAAGATTCATCTTGCCGCTCTCATCCTCAAATATGCGCAGACCTGCTATTTTGTCAGCCATCCAGACGATGTCCGACTCCGTATCCTCATGCGTAATGCCCACCAGCAGCATCAGCCCCTGGTCAATGGCGCCTGCAATCTCGCCCTCAATCGTTACCGCTGCCTGCTTGCAGCGCTGCACAACAACCTTCATAGCGGCAATCCTCTCCACTCAGAGCGGTCAATCACTCTATCCGCTACTGCATGATGCGCTGGACGGAGTAAACGTCCTTCACTCGTTTAATTTTCTCGACTACAGACTGCAGATGTTCAATGTTGCGGATCAGAATCGTCATATGGATCATCGCCATCTTGTTCCGATCCGAGCGGCCTGATACGGCAGATATATTCGTCTTGCTCTCGGATACCGCCTGAAGCACCTCGTTCAGCAGACCTCTGCGGTCATGGCCCGTTATCTCGATATCTACGCTGTAATTCGCCTCAACCGACTGCTCCCATTCCACTTCAATAACACGAGCGGCTTCTTCCCCGTCCGTTCCGCCCGGAATGTTCTGACAATCGAGACGATGCACAGAAACTCCGCGGCCTCTCGTAATATAGCCGATAATCTCATCACCCGGAACCGGATTGCAGCAGCGCGCGAACCGAACGAGCAAATTGTCGACGCCTTTGACAGATATACCGTGTGTCGGACGTGATTTGCGAAGCGCCGGAGCCGTCTTCACTTCCTTCTTCTCATTCGTCAGCTCAATTTGGTTGGCTTCCTCGGCTTCCTTGCGCATTTTCTCCGTCAGCTTCGTCACGATCTGAGCCGCCGTAATACCGCCAAAGCCAATAGCCGACAACATATCTTCATTATCGTTAAAAGTGAATTTCGCCGCTGCTTCCTGCAGCTTGTCTTCCGTCAGGAAGGCTGACGGCTCCAGACTGAGCCGTTTCAGCTCGCGCTCAAGCAGATCGCGGCCCTTGGCGACATTCTCTTCCCGCTTCTCTTTCTTGAACCACTGCTTGATTTTGCTGCGGGCGTGGGAAGATTGCGCGATTTTGACCCAATCCTGGCTTGGTCCGTACGAATGCTTGGATGTCAGAATTTCGACAATATCCCCTGTCTTCAGCTTGTAATCAAGCGGTACGATCCGGCCATTGACTTTGGCGCCAATCGTCCGGTTCCCGACCTCAGTATGGATGCGATAGGCAAAATCAAGCGGAACAGCGCCCGCCGGCAGCTCAAACACCTCGCCCTTAGGTGTGAAAACAAACACAAGGTCAGAGAAAAAGTCCATTTTGAGCGACTCTACAAACTCCGAAGCATCGCTCGCCTCATGCTGAAGCTCAATAATTTCACGGAAGATCGTCATTTTCTCTTCAAAGCTGTCTCCCGGTACTACACTGCCTTCCTTATAGGCCCAGTGGGCTGCGATACCGAATTCGGAGGTGCGGTGCATGTCCCATGTACGGATCTGCACCTCTGTCGGCTCGCCTGTAGGCCCAATGACCGTCGTATGCAGCGACTGGTACATGTTCGCCTTGGGCATAGCAATATAGTCCTTGAACCGGCCCGGCATCGGCTTCCACAATGTATGGATAATGCCTAGCGTGGCGTAGCAATCTTTAATATTATCCACGATAATGCGGATCGCAAGCAGGTCATAAATTTCATTGAATTGCTTGCCCCGCGTAGTCATCTTCTTATAGATGCTGTAAATGTGCTTCGCTCTGCCTGAAATGTCGCCTTCGATGCCCATTTCATCCAGCTTCTCTGTAATCCTGCTAATCACATCAGAGATATATTGCTCACGTTCAGCCCGCTTCTTCTTCATCAGATTCGCGATTCTGTAATATTGCTGCGGGTTCAAATAGCGGAGGGCGATGTCCTCCATCTCCCACTTGATCGCCGATATACCAAGACGGTGCGCGATGGGACAGAAAATCTCCAGCGTCTCGTATGCAATGCGCCGCTGGGCCTCTTCCGATTGATACTTGATTGTCCGCATATTATGCAGTCTGTCTGCCAGCTTAATGAGTATGACACGAATATCCTGCGCCATGGCAACGAACATTTTTCGATAATTCTCGTTCTGCTGCTCTTCCTTGGAACGGAACTGGATCTTCTCAAGCTTCGTCAATCCATCCACAACCATGGCGCACGCATCACCAAACCGCGTTCTCACTTCTTCGAGCGGTACGGTTGTATCCTCGACGACATCATGCAGAAGTGCCGCAATAATCGACAGCACATCCATCTGCATGTTGACAAGAATTTCTGCGACGGCTACAGGATGAAGGATATAGGGCTCTCCTGATTTGCGCACTTGCCCGTAATGAGCCTGATCGGCAAATTCATAAGCTTCTTTAATTCGCTTCAAATCCTGTTCCTTCATGTATGTCGATGCTTTTTCGAGTAAATGATCAATGCCCATGCCCATGTATGTCCCTTTCCCGAACTTTGCGAACAGAACGCGCTCCGCATCCGATTAACTTATACAACTATAATGGAGCCCTAACAAAAAATAACCGCAGAAGCGGCCGCGAATTTTCAACCCGAGGTTTTCTACTATTATGCCTGTTTCATAGGCTTTCCGTCAACCCGGTCCGCCGGAACGCAAGGGGCTCCAAACAAGCAACGGCCCCCTCGCATAAAGCGATGAAGGCCGTTATTAGAATTCCTTAATATGTTATTAGTGAGAAGACATCCAGTCCATCAAGCTTATCCCGGCCATCCAAGTAACCAAGCTCGATTAGAAATGCTGCCCCGACAGGCACGCCGCCAAGCTGCTTAATCAGATTGATTGTCGTAGCAATCGTGCCGCCAGTTGCAAGCAGATCGTCCGCAATCAGAACACGCTGCCCAGGCTTGATCGCATCACGATGCACGGCCAGCTTGTCTTTGCCGTATTCGAGGTCATAGCTTGCTTCTACTACTGCTCCCGGCAGCTTGCCGCTCTTGCGAATTGGAACGAACCCCACTCCAAGCGCTGTTGCGAGCGGCGCCCCGATAATGAAGCCGCGTGCTTCCGGGCCTGCTATGAGGTCAATTTCTTTGTCAGCGACCGCTTCCTTAATCGCCCCTATCGCCGAGCGGTATACTTCTCCATTGTTGATCAGTGTCGTAATATCCTTGAACCGAATGCCCGGCTGTGGAAAATCTGGAATTACGCGGATGTAGTCTTTATAATTCATGATACACTCACTCCCTCATTCTTGGATAATGGCATTGACTCCACCTGCTGGCCAATCCAGGCCGTTAACTGCTTTGCATCGGCGAAAAGTATCGCTTCCGATTCCAGCCTATGCTGCGCCTCGCGGAATGAAGCAGAATGTGTCAGATCTTTCTTTATTGGCATAGGAACGAGCACTAGCTGACCGTCCCGCGACTCTATAAATTCCAGTTCTTTGAATACCTGCAGCATATAAGCAAGGCTCCTGCCGTCGACGGGGTACCCCAGCATAACAGCGAGCCGTTCCGCGCTGCCCGCCTCCGCAATCGGGCACACTCTTCTGAGCGTCCCGTACAAGCGTCCGAATTGCTCCCGATCCGTTGTCAGCAGAGGTTCAGCGGCATCAACCCCCCGCTTGAAAGAGCTGCTGTTGCTGCTATTGCTATTCGCATGCATCCCAGGGGCAGAGCCAGTCTCGTCATAAAGCGCATAGACAGCCTCAAGCTCCTGGCAGCAGCCGATCACTGCAGCAAGCTTATCCGTTGCCGGAGGCCTGCCTATGAGGATTAGCTCCCGGCACGGCCTGGAGCTCTCGCGAAATTCATCATAGGTCCATATGCCAATGCCTTTTGGCCAATTTGCAGTTGGCGGCAGTTCCTCAATCGCTTCCCGCCACGGATCAGAAGGGACCAGGATCGCCCCCTGCTCGATTGCAGCCTTTTGCAGCCATTGTCCGATAACGGAGAGTGATTCATGCTGCGACCGCCTGTCGTACAGACGCACATGCCCGATGCGCATATCCTGTACGACAAACTGCGCTTTGCGCTGACCGTTCCACTCGTTGACACTAAGCTCCCCCACCAGCTCAAGCGCAGCCCCGTCTGTCAATTTATGAGCCAGCGGCCCTAAACCGAAACCAATTGCATCAAGCAGCTTGCCTTCTCCGCTTAGAGTCAGCTTAAGATGCGTGCTATCTTTGCCTATAACCCGCCGGTCGGCAAGAGCGGCATCCTGCAGCAGCAGGCGCGGGGCAGCATTGCCGATTCCAAACGGCTCAAGCTGCATCAGCTGATTAAGCACATCAAGCGTAGCGTCCTCAATCGTGCAGGCAAGATCGATTGCCGTCTTCGCTACCCATTGCTCGCTGCTGAGCCATTCATCCGCCAGCTTGCCGAGCCTTGTCTCCAGTTCGCCGAGCTGATCTCTATGCAGACTCATTCCGGCAGCAGCCTGATGACCGCCATAGTGCAGCAGCAGGTCCTCACATGCTGTCAATGCCGCATGAAGATCATAACCTTCGATTGAACGGGCGGAGCCCTTGCACATTCCTGTCTCCGGATCAATGCCTAGAATAAGGGTTGGCTTATAGCATCTTTCTACGAGCTTTGATGCGACAATTCCGACCACGCCGACATTCCAGCCCTCTCCTGCCAATACGATGACAGATGGCTCGGGTCGTCCCGCTTCGGCACATTCCTTGCATCTATTCGCCCACATGCCATACGCTTCCTGCACGGTCTCCTCCACGATCCGCTGTCGTTCCCGATTAAGCGTATCGAGATATTGAGCGGCTGCTTGCGCTCCTTGCTCGTCCGATTCCGTCAACAGCCGAACCGCCGCTTCCGCATGCTGCAATCTGCCTGCTGCATTGATTCGGGGTGCCATGCCGAAGGCAACATTGGCTGCAGTTACAACCGGCAGTTCGATTCCGGCAACTTCAGCCAAAGCGCGAAAGCCAGGCTTCTCCGTGCTGCGAAGCTCATCCAGCCCTAGCCGCACCAACACTCTGTTCTCATCCGTAAGCGGCATCAGATCCGCGATCGTGCCAAGCGCAACGATATCCGTCCACTCCACCGGCGGCTCTCCCAGCAGCGCCTCGGCAAGCTTGAAAGCTACCCCGACGCCAGCGAGCCCTTTGAACGGATATGGACAATCATGCTGCTTGGGATTAATAAGCGCAAGCGCAGCCGGAAGCTCGTGAGGGGGTTCATGATGATCGGTTACAATAACATCAATCCCCCGTGCGTTGGCATGAGCAATTTGCTCCACGGCACTTATACCGGTATCGACAGTTACGAGCAGCGTTACACCTGCATCTGCCGCTTTGTCGATTGCCCCGGCATTCAATCCGTAGCCTTCCAATGTCCGATGAGGAATATAATAGTCAAACTTCAGCCCCAGCCGCTGAAACAAGAAGTTCATAAGTGTTGTAGAGGAAACGCCGTCCGCATCATAATCACCATAGATCCGAACAAATTCTCCCCGCTCCCTGGCCAGCTGAATTCGTTCAACTGCGGCGCCCATGCCTTTCAGCAGAAAAGGATCATGCAGACATTCCAGACCGCCCTGCAAAAAAATACGCGCCTTCTCCTCCTCATCAAATCCGCGCTGCACGAGCAGCTTCGCAACGAGAGGCGGCAATGACAGCTTTCCTGCAAGCAGCGATGCACGCTGCATGCCTTCAGGGTCCAGCTCAGCTACCATCCAGCGTGTTCGCGATTGTAACAAGGCAGTACCCTCCTTCATCCTTCACTGTTCTATGCACATGAAACGACGCTGCTGCTATTGCAGCAGCGTCGGCACCTGCTCCCCATTAGGGTTATGATTCGATTTGTACGGATAACCCGGATCATAGGGCTCCACATGTACCGTAACATCCGTTATGTGGCTAAACCGCTTCATTAAGAAATATTTGACACGCTTGGCAATATCATTGCCTTCGAGCACCGATATTCGAGGATTGACGCTGATGACAGCATCGACCACAACATAGTGTCCATGCTCGCGCGCGCGCAGCTCCTCCACTGTAACGACGCCTTCGATCCGGCCTACAGCAACCTTGAGTTCAGCAATATCGGTCGCTTCAATCTCACAGAACAGCTTCCGCTGTACAGACGCTGTCATGACACGATATCCGTTATTAAATACAATAACGACAATTATAAGAGATGAAGCAGGATCAAAATAATAGAGCAGCGGAATATTCAGCGGCTTGCCCAGTGCAGCAGCACCTGTCCCGATTATAGCAGCCAAAGAAGCATAGAGATCCGCTCTTCTCTCCTTGACCGGGAAGAACAGCTCCTTCAGCGCAAAAGCGATGACAATTGCTGCGGCTGCCGACCATCCAGGCGCCTTCTCCACGCCTTCAGCAATAGACAGGATAGCCGAAATACCGATTTCCAAGCCGACTATAATGAGCAGCATGGATGCAATAACACCTGTATACGCCTCCGTCCGTCCGCGAATGCCCGAGATCGGCGCATCAGTCGCCCCGACCTGGCGGCAGCGCCGTATATCGGTTAACGAAACGAATGATGAAGCTGCATCAGATGCGGAACGGCAGGCATCGGCCAGCAGCGCCTTGCTGCCTGTATTCACACCGATGCCTCCCTTCACTGCCGCCAGACAGACATTGCCGAGAAGCCCTGTCCACGCTGCGGACTCCGCTTTAGCATATCGTTTGTGCGCTGACATGGACGCCTCCTATAAATGATAGCGCAGTCTCATCTTTGCCTGATTGTGCAAGCAAGCTCCGCAAGACGAGACCCGTTATAGTGATGGAACAATCGATATTGATTAAATATTGGCCTTATGACGTTGTCGATACCTTCGCCGCCTGCTTAGGCTTCTGGCCTTTTTTGAGCAGCAGCCAGAGCGGGCTTGCGATGAAGATCGAAGAATACGCACCGCTTATCAAACCGAACAGAATCGCAAGCGCGAACAGCTTGATCGATTCACTGCCGAGGAAGTAAAGGCAAGCTGCCGCCACCACAACAGTAAGCACGGTATTAATGGAGCGTGAAAGCGTTTGTCCTACGCTGTCATTAACTACCTTGGCAAGATCCGCAGCCGTCTTCACCTTCGTAAATCTCATATTCTCGCGAATACGGTCAAAGATAACAATGGTATCATTGATGGAGTAACCGACGATCGTCAGGATCGCTACGATGAACGGGAGATTAACCTCCAGACGAAGGATAGAGAACAGGCTGATTACGATAAAAGCATCGTGCAGCAGCGCGACGATAGCCGCAACAGCGAACCGCCATTCGAAGCGGATGCTCACATAGATGACAATTCCGATACTGGCGATCAGCACTGCCTTCAGCGCATTGAATTGCAGCTCTCTGGCAATCTCGACATCGACGGTGTTCACTTCCATCGAAGCCTCTTGATCAAAGTTGGCCATAAAGCCTTCCTTCAGCTTCTGCTCATTCCCATCGGACAACACTTCGTCGAAGCGCAGTGTAATCCGGTCAGAGCCGATCGTAAGGCCCGGCTTTCCCAAGCCGCTGTCCGTTAGAAATTTCTCAATATCCGCTTTCTTGCTCTCCAGATCCTTCGATACAACAATATCAACACTGGAGCCTGATTTGAAATCAACTCCGTAATTAAGTCCCAGCAGAGCGAGTGTCAATATCCCGAGAATCGTAATGGCAATCGAAAATATAAAGAAGTAGCGGGCTTTGCCGACAAAATTAAATGATGTGAAGCCCTCTCTGTTAAAGTTCACGAATCTCACTCTCCTTAACTCCGAAATAAGCCGGTTTATTCAGCTTGTCACTGCGAATGAGCAAATAAAGGAGCCAACGCGAGTAAACAACATTCGTGATTACACTGACGATAATACTGAGAATCAGAATGACCGCAAAGCCTTTTACAGCGCCCGTACCGATAAAGAAGAGCACCAGGCCGGCAATAATGGTCGTAATATTCGCATCCATGATGGTGCGGAACGAATTTTTCGTTCCCGCTCTAAGCGAGGACAATATACTCTTGCCGCTCCGCATTTCCTCACGGATTCGCTCGTACGTAATAATATTAGCATCTACTGCCATCCCGATCGCAAGAATAAATGCCGCGATACCTGGCAGCGTCAATGTCGCCTTGATCAAGTAGAAGCCGAACAGCAGCATCCAAATAAAGAAGATCAAGGAGAAGCTGGCAATTATGCCTGGAATCCGGTAATAGATCATCATGAACAGCAGTATCAGCACAGTGCCCAGCGCACCTGCGAGCAGCGTCTGTTGAAGCGACATTTGACCAAGCGAAGCTCCCACGCTTTGCGTATATTTCTCCTTCAGCTTGAGCGGAAGTGCCCCGAGATTGATCGTATCCTTCAATTGCTTGGCTGCATCGCGCGAGTAGTCGCCGGAGATGACAGCCTGATTGCTGTTAATCTCGTAGCTGACTGCTGGCGCTGACAGCTCCGTTTCATCCAGATAGATGGCCAGATTGTTGCGGCTTAGCTTGGCAACCTCTCTGGTAATCTCCGCAAACTGCGAAGCGTTTTTCAATTCAATTGTAATATCCCAATTGCCAAGAGTAGTCTGCTGAATGTCAGCACCGTTCTGTACAAAATCAATACCTGTCAGCTCTACCTTGCAATAACCTGCATCCTCCGCACAGCCTCTTGCACTGCGGAAAGTCAATTCTTGAGGCTTCTTAAGAATATTCCGTACAGCCTCCTGATCTGTTACGCCAGCAATTCTGGCGCGAATCCGGTCTTTGCCTTCCGGTGTAATCTCCGGTTCCTCAACACCTGTTGAGTTGGCCCGCTTCTCAAGGCTTCTCGCCGTTTCGCGGAGTGCGTCCTGAGTAATAACACCGCCTGGCGTAAGGGGCTCTGCCTGATACAGAATTTCGAATCCGCCCTTCAAATCGAGACCAAGCTTGATCTGATTGACAAGCCATGGGCTCGTAGCTCCTACGACGCCTGCAGTAACGACGACGATGAGCAAGAATGCTAACATACGGTTCATAATGTCTAATTCTTCCCCCTTGAGTGATAGTCAATATTCCTATTATAGCGATGCCGGAAAAACGAGTCAAAAAAAATAGCCCCTCGGCACGAAGAGAGGCCTGGCACCCTTCACGACAGCGTAAGCAGCTCTCTTAGAAATGCGTCCCTCGATAAGCGCTTAATGTCATGAAGTTCATAAATTTCATCACCTTCAGCGATAAAATATCATTAACAACCTGATGCATGGCAGGCTCGCCAGTCTTGGCGTAAGCAGCACTCACACATTCCCATACTTCCTGTCCTGTCACATGCTCGTAGCCGATGAGATGAAACTCATCCGCCTTGCTATTGCATAATGACTCAATGGTCGCGATCCACTCTTCGTCCTTCATTACCGCGCCCTCCTTTGCTTACTTCCCTCTGTTAAATTCGCCCTCATCCCCTACGATTCCTGCCCGTCAACACCCTCTTGCGAAAAAATGGCTGCATGGAACGAGACATGCCCCGCATAAGCATGAGCATAGGACATGTCGGCGGCAGCCTTGCCGCGGCCTCATGTTCGCCAGAAAGTCTTTAAGAGAGAGGGAACGCATGTGACCAAGCAAACGTTTATTAAAGGTGCACTCATCCTGTTAGTAGCAGGCATTGTCAATCGCATACTCGCCTTCGTCCCCCGCATCGCGCTGCCACGCATTATCGGCGCTGAGGGCGTAGGCCTCTACCAGCTTGGTTATCCCTTTCTCATTGTGCTGCTAACCGTCATCACCGGAGGAATTCCCCTTGCTGTCGCCAAATGGATTGCGGAAGCGGAATCCAAGGGCGATACCGCCAGGGTGAAGCATATTTTCCGTGCTGCAATGGGACTTACAATCCTCCTTTCGCTTCTGCTCACCCTGCTGTTTATTATCCTTACCCCCTGGATGACAGAGCATCTGCTGACAGATACCCGCGTCTACCAGACTTTTCTCAGCATGACGCCTCTGCTGCTTATTGTCGGTGTATCCTCTGTGTACAGAGGCTATTTTCAAGGCAAACAAAATATGGTGCCCACTGCGCTTTCGCAAACGGTGGAAACCGTTATTCGCATAGTGTTTGCACTATTGTTTGCAAGCATGCTGCTTCCATTCGGCCTGGCGTGGGCAGCTGCCGGAGCGATGCTTGGCGTAGTTGCAGGCGAGCTCGGCGGATTAGCGGTGCTTGTGTGGATGTATGCCAAGAGCCGGCGGCGCGAGCAGCCCCCAGGTCCCTCAGCATTACAGCAGCCCCCGGCTGCCAGCCTCTCCAAGCGGGTTCCCGTATTGCGCCGGCTGATCAGTCTGTCTATTCCTGTAACGGCCAGCCGCATGATCGGCTCGCTATCCTATCTGCTGGAATCGATCTTGACTGCGCGGGCGCTTGCAGCCGCCGGACTTGCCACCGGTATAGCAACAGCACAATACGGCGCCTTGCAGGGCATGATTATCCCGATTCTGCTGCTGCCCACAGCACTAACGTACTCGCTGGCAGTCTCGCTTGTCCCTTCACTCTCCGAAGCGGCGGCCAAGGGCGACATGGCAACGATACATAAACGCCTTCATCAGTCCATGAGACTGGCTCTTGTAACCGGCGCACCATTCATCGTCGTCATGTCGCTTTTCGCTGAGCCGATCTGCCGCATTCTCTATCATCATGCCGATATTGCCCCCATGCTGCAATGGATGGCCCCGATCGGGCTGTTCATCTATCTGCAGGCTCCTCTGCAAGCCGCGCTGCAAGCGCTGGATAAGCCTGGCGTTGCGCTCATGAACACTTTTATCGGCGCTATCGTTAAGCTGCTGCTCATCGTCAAGCTTGGCTCCGATCCCGAATACGGCATTTACGGGGCGATTATCGCCATTAACGTGAATATCGTGCTTGTAACGGCACTCCACTGGATCAGCGTTGTCCGATTTGTCGGGTTCCATATGAAGCTGCTCGACTTCCTCAAAGTTGGGTCGGCCATGATCATAATGGGTGCCGTCGCCCTGTGGATAATGAACCGCCAAGCACTTCCGGAATTATGGCTCAATCTGCTGCTGTCATCGCTGGCTGGCGTACTCATCTATCTGCTCATTATGATCCGGCTTGGCATTATTGACCGCTATGACGTTGCCCGTCTTCCCGTTATCGGACGTTGGTTCCATTAGTTCTATGCATGGCAGAAGCCGGATTCGTGTTTCTCTTCAGCTGCAAGAGATCACTTGTCCGGCTTCGCAATTGTATCGAAATAGAGCTTTCCTTTGTGGTCAATGGTGCATAAGTACACCTGCTTGCATTCGGTAATGCCCCGTTCTCTCATCTGTTGATTCAGCCAGAACCGGTTCTTGCCCAGCATTTCCAAATTAGTCGTCTGCACTTTGCCGTCCATAATAAGCGGTACCGGCAATATTTCAAATTTGAAGCCGCGTGGAAATATGCTGGAGACACCGTCTCTTGGAATGCTTTGCTGTTCTGCAACAAAGGCTCCGGTGTGAACCGTCATAGCTGGATTATCAGACTGCTCTTTCTTGATAACGGACAGTTTGCCTGTCGTCTCCAGAATAGCAAATTCAACATCTGCTACAGTGGACACCTCGTTCTCCCTCAACTGCTGCATCAAGTCATCCAGATTGTACCGCTGCTTATGCATCGCCTCGCGATTCAGCTTCCCCCGTTCAATCATGACCGTGGGCTTGCCGTCGAACAGGAATCTAAGCTTGCGGCTCTTCAAGGCCAGATAAGCAAGCCCCACCTGAATAACAAGCAGCACGACCATCGGAAGCACGCCTTCCAGCATAGGACGCTTCGTATCTTCAATGACAATGACCGCTATTTCCGCAATCATGAAGGAAATGACCAGATCGAAGACAGACAGCTTGCCGATCTCCCTTTTGCCCATGAAACGCATGATCAGAAACACAACAATATAAATCAAGACCGTTCGGATAAACAGAATCCACAACTCCAATGGAAACCGCCTCCTCCAATGCTATGCGGTGCAAACCCTGGTTCGCAGCGTCTTAACCTCGTTATGCAGTCCATAACGTGTAAACTTATTGTCACCTTGTCAACCCGTCATCATTCAGGAGGCAGAAGCCCGAATTTTGGAAGTATAACGGTTAACGGTGCCCCATCATGATGGATGAACGCTATTTGAGCCTATTTGAGTCGTCTATGGTGTACTATTTCCGTCAGCTTGGCCATATGTTGTACAAACCGTTCATATGTAATTCTGCATTGAATAAGAGGATAAAAGGAGGGGACAAGGATGAATCCAATGAAAAATGTTCCAAAAGTGCAGATGACTTCGCCCATTCTATCAGGTATATTGTATGCCGCCATATGGTTGTCGATCGGGGCACTGATATTGTCGGCACTGCTTCGCTGGGGTAGTATGCACGAGAATGCGCTGCCAGCTTACAGTCTTATCGTGCATGGTTTGGCCGCCCTTGCAGGAGGCTTTATAGCAGGCAAACGATCCGGACAGCGCGGATGGTATTACGGCTGCTTGTTAGGCTTCGCCTATGGCATCATCGTGCTGTTAATCAGTTTCCTGGCTAACAATTCCGGCATGAGCGGAAGAACACTGATCATGCTCGGCGAGACATTGCTGGCCGGCGGAATTGGCGGCATGTTCGGCGTTAATGCCAAGCGCAACTGACAATGTGTGCCGTTTGTGAACAGTATTGGGAAATTGTATTATCCCCTTGAATATATGCTATACTAGATCGAGTATTTTTTTAGGGGGGAAGAGGACGCAATGGTTTTGTTCGACAGCATGACGACCGTTACAATCTATACGACAATCACCGTTATTTTTCTGATCTGGTATGGCGCTCTCGCTAATCCATTCAGCATCGGGGGATTGTTCGTTAAGGAACTCGTAACCAATCGCAAATATTTATTTCACTTCATCGCTTTATTAGCCATTCTGTTTCTGAATAAGATAGAGCTTCAAATTGAACAGAATATGAACTATACATCTGATTTCACTGCTTGGTTTCAATCCCTGGAGGGCGATTTCGTCAGCAACCTGCAGCAGCTTTTCCATAATGATATGCTGACAACCTTTCTCGCTTTCATCTACGTTGTTGTATTTCAGGCTCTCATGATCGCCTCGATCGGCATCTATACGTATCAGAGCAAGGACAGAGTGATGTTCTACGCAACTTGCTATGCGATCATGCTCAACTATCTCGTAGCGATTCCGTTCTACCTGTTCTTCCCGGTCAATGAGGTCTGGGCGCATGATTCAAGCGTTGCATTCCTGATGCTTGATGCATTCCCTAACTTCGAGTCGGAATACCGGGCACTATCCGGTCTGGACAACTGCTTCCCAAGCTTGCATACATCCATCTCTGTTACGCTTGCCATCCTGGCAATACGCTCGGGCAATAAGCGCTGGGCATGGTTCTGCAGCATCGTCGCGGCATGTGTCATTTTCTCAATCTTCTATCTAGGCATTCACTGGTTTATTGATATGTGCGGCGGTGTATTGCTCGGCGTATTCGCATCGACCACGGGAATCTACCTTAGCAAGCATGGATTCTCCCTCAGCCGTCGCCGCAAGCGCACCCTGGCTGGCAGCCCTGTCAATTATATTCGTGAGGACGCCAATTAATTCTTCAAGGAGCTGTCCGAAAAGTCCAAGTCCAATATCCAATGAGTCCGTCCTAAATGATGTGAAAATGTGACAAGAAGCCTCCAAAACCGCTAAAAGCGGGACTGGAGGCTTCTTTTTCATAGGGGACTCAGAAATGATCAAGCAACTCATCACACAACTCATCAAACAAACTTTTTGGAAAACCCCTTCTCCAAGTGTTTTGAAGGCAGAGTGACGGAGCAAGAAGCCTGCGAAAGTGCATGAATTTCGGTTACAAGACGCCATAATGGCAAAATTCCTGCGATCATGCATGAATTTGAGCAAAAATCGGCCGTTAAGGAGAAACTAAGGTGAAATACCTGCACTTTGGCAGGCATTTGCTCTACAGTAGGCCAAAACTCGAAAATTCCTGCTCTCTGGCAGGCATTTCACATCGTACCGCTTCTTAAAGCAGGAGCGCTGAGATTTCCAGAAAGGACTTTCTGGACAGCCCCTTGTCGTTCCATTCATGCATCAACAATCTGCATAAGAAAAAACCGGAGCACAGGCATCACTGCCCTGATCCGGCCTTGCAGGCGAGCTTCAAGCATGCCTCTGATGGCTATGCTTTAATCTCTTCTTTCTTCTCTTCCTTCTTGTCAATCGTAACTGTGGACGCCGCCGCTGCGCTGGCAGCAGTCACATTGTTCACCGCGCTGCGGTCAAATGTGATCTTGGTTGCATCATTAACTCGAAGAACGACAACATCATCGGTAATTTCAAGAATCGTACCATGCATCCCGCCAATTGTGACGACTTTATCGCCTTTCTTCAGCTGGCCCAACATCAAATTACGCTGTTTGGCTTTGCGCTGCTGAGGCCTGATAAGCAAGAAGTAGAATACTGCAAACATCAGCGCAAACATCAGAATCGGACTTAAACCTTCCATTGATTGTTCACCCCTTTCTAGAATCCTCTCGTATTCTCGAATAAACCATATTTGGTAAAGAAAGCTTCGCGGAAATCCAGCAGCCTGTCCTCCATAATGGCCTGCCGCACATCTCTCATAAGCTGCAATAAGAAATGCAAGTTATGGTATGTCGTTAATCGGATACCGAACGTTTCATCCGCTTTAATCAAGTGGCGGATGTAAGCGCGGGAATAGTTGGTGCATGTATAGCAGGAGCATTCCGGGTCCAGCGGCCCAAAGTCCTCCGCGAACTTCGCATTTCGAATGACCAGTCTGCCAGAGCTTGTCATCGTTGTGCCATTGCGTGCGATGCGAGTTGGCAGTACGCAGTCGAACATATCAATCCCGCGAATCGAACCGTCAATGAGCGCATCAGGTGAACCAACACCCATCAAATAGCGTGGCTTCCCGTGAGGCAGCAGAGGAACCGTGCTTTCAAGCATGCGGTTCATAATATCTTTAGGCTCGCCAACACTTAATCCTCCAATAGCATACCCCGGGAAATCCATGGAAGTCAAATCAGCAGCGCTTTGACGGCGCAAATCCTCGTACATGCCGCCCTGAATGATAGCGAATAACGCTTGATCATGCGGCCGGGCATGTGCCTGCAAGCAGCGTTCAGCCCAACGGGTAGTCCGCTCAAGCGACTGCTTCACATAATCGTATTCCGCCGGATATGGCGCACATTCATCGAATGCCATCATAATATCCGAGCCGAGTGCGTTTTGAATTTCCATGGCCTTCTCCGGCGAGAGAAACAGCTTGTCCCCATTGAGATGTGACCGGAATTCAACGCCTTCCTCTTTAATCTTACGCATGTTGCTCAGACTAAATACCTGAAATCCGCCGCTATCCGTCAGAATCGGCCGATCCCAGTTCATAAATTTATGCAGCCCGCCTGCCCGGCGCACAATCTCATGGCCGGGTCTGATAAACAGATGATACGTATTGCTCAGAATAATATGAGCATCCATCATCTTCAGCTCTTCGGGACTCATCGTCTTAACCGTTGCTTGGGTTCCTACCGGCATAAAAGCCGGGGAATCGATCACGCCATGCGGGGTATGAATACGCCCCAATCTTGCTCCTGATTGCTTGCAAGTCTTTATTAATTCATATTTAATCGCCACTATGCACTCTTCCAATCCTGGTTGCTAGTAAATAAACATTGCATCGCCAAAGCTGAAAAAACGGTATTCCTGTTGAATCGCTTCCTTATAAGCCTTCATAACGGCCTCTTGTCCGGCAAGTGCGCTGACCAGCATCACAAGCGTCGATTTGGGCAGGTGAAAGTTGGTCAGCAGCGCGTCGACAAGCTGAAATTTATAACCAGGATAGATGAATATATCCGTCCAGCCGCTGCATGCCCCGATGCTCTCATCGGCAAATCGCTGGGCGACTGTCTCCAATGTTCTGGCCGAGGTTGTTCCAACCGCGACAATCCGTCCGCCCTGCTCCCGTGTCTCGCTCAGAATTTTCGCTGTCTCTGCACTTAGCTCATAATATTCGGAGTGCATCGTATGCTCTTCGATAAGCTCCACAGACATCGGCCGGAACGTGCCCAGACCAACATGCAGCGTAACATAAGCAATACGAACCCCTTTCAATCTCAGCTGCTCCAGAAACGGTTCGTCAAAATGAAGACCCGCTGTAGGTGCCGCAGCTGACCCTTCATGCTTCGCATAAACAGTCTGATAGCGTTCCCTGTCATCGAGACGTTCTTTGATGTAAGGAGGCAGCGGCATCTCGCCAAGCCGGTCAAGCAGCTCCTGGAAAATACCGTCGTAATGAAACTCGATCTCCCGTCCGCCCATTTCACCCTCGGAGACAATTGTAGCCCGCAGCAGCGGCGAGCCAGTGCCATCATCGCCAAATGCCAGCTCCGTTCCGAGCTTCAGCCGTTTCGCGGGCTTCGCAAGCGTCTCCCAGCGATCCCCTTCCAGCTGCTTCAGCAGCAGAAGCTCTACTTTCGCACCGGTATCAGCCTTCACTCCAAGCAGACGGGCGGGCAGCACGCGTGTATTGTTCAATACAAGCGTGTCACCTGGATGCAGCATATCGGCAAGCTCCCGGAAGCTGTGATGTCCGACTTTGCCCGTATGCCGTTCCAGCGACAACAGCCTTGAAGCTGTCCGTTCTGCCAGCGGCGTCTGGGCAATTAATGATTCCGGCAATTCAAAATCAAATTGATTAACATTCATTGGATTCATTCCTTAACGATCGTAACGTCTTTGTAGTAGTATTGCAAAATATATTTGTAGTCATACCCTGTTTCTGCCAATCCGCGCGCGCCATATTGGGACAATCCCACGCCATGTCCGTAGCCTGAGCCTACGAACCGGAACTTGGGCTCAACAGTTGCCGCTCTTACCTTGCCCTCGCCATTCATTATATAGACATTGCTATTGGATTGCTTGGCAGCTCCATCCGCGCCAATGACATATAGCGTTCCTCCATCGGCAGGCCGTTCACGCTTATTGTCGGCACCGGCGATCGTCATCCTTGCAGTCTCGTCAATGGCAAACTTCGTGCTTGGAAGTCCACCCAGCGAGGAACGGAACAGATCCGGATATTTGACATCCAGCACTCCGCCATTCACGAGAATTTGTGTCGGTCGGCCGGATGGCCCTTGCTGGCTGATCTCCAATGTGCGAATCGACCCGCTGACGGGCGTTTTCACTTTGCCTTTTATCGAGGCCAACAGCTCATCCGAGGAGAACGGCCCTCTCACCCAAGTCATTTCATTCGACTGAATCGTTTTTTCCAATACAATAACGCGCGTTCCTGCATTCAGTTGCCCGACAACCGCCACATTATCCTGAACGAGCGGAATCGGACGAACCTTAACGCCGTCGCCCTTCACTTTCATGATGGGCAGGCCTACGGGAGATTTGTCCCCCGTTTCTTCCAGCAGATCTCCCCGAATATAACCGGGAACACCGTCTGGAATAACGACCCTGTACCACGTATACAGCCCTTTCTCCGATAATTGATCCGGGCTGGCGGCGGTTTTGAGATAAGGAACCTCGCTCCCCCAAATCTCCTTGGCATCGGCGCTGGCTCCGCCGGCACTGGAAGAGAAGACGGCTTCGATCAGCTTGCCGTTGTTCATCGCCACTTCGCCGCGGGTTGCATCTACAGCCGCAATAGTTGTAGGCTTCTCTGCGCTAATGCCGCCGTAGACCTGGCTGAGAACCGTATCCACAACATGGGCGATCTGGAAGCCGAAGCCCTGATAGAGCGCATAGGTACGGGCGGCAACCGCCTGTGCTTTAAGCGCCTCCCCATGCCAGGAGCCCGGCATCTCTCCGCCGACAACCGAATACAAATATTGCTCGAACGGAAGCTCATTCACAACCGCCAGCTTGTTGTTGAAGCCGCTAATCTCGAATGCTCCCCTGTAGCTTCGATTGTACCGCTCCGTCAGCTTGATGCCTGTCGGCGCATTTGAAGCGATCGTTACCTTGGCTCCCTTCATCGGTATCGCATACAGTGATACCGATGATTTGGCTGATTCGCTAATCGTATGGTCTTCTCTGAGCCAAATATAGGAGGAGGCGGGATCTGTTTGGCGAAGATCCGCTCCACCTGCCGATTTCGCTGCCTGCGCTTTAATCGCATTCAAAGATGCTGTATCCGCCGCTGCGCCTACCAATACCGTGTAGAGAGCAGCAGCATCTCCGGTTACCTTCAAGGCCGGATAGGCATCCACCGAAGCGGCGCCGAATGCTGCCGCCGCAGTGCGGGCATCGGCTTCTGTTGCATACACACCCGCCTCCAGATGAAGGGGGCCGGCCACCTTCGGCCTGACCGCCCCAACCAGCCCTTGCAGTGCGCTGTCCTTGATCAATCGGTCAATAGCTGTTCCTGCCTCTGCTTCTGTTGCATAGGAGCCTTCAGTTACTTGATACACAATACCGTTATTCTTCGAGAGCGAAGTTAGAAGGCCGGTACCGCCTAACGCCTTCACCCGCTTCAGAACAGCCAGCGCCGCCTGGAAATCAGAAGTCTCGATCAATTGCGGCTTGTAATCATCCAGAGTGAACCGGACAGCTTGCCCCGCTGCGCCTTGCATAAGCGGAATTGTACCCGATGGCAGCCTAAGACCAATATCCAGAGGAGCAGCTGATGTGTAGGTCGCTGCTGTCGTATTAAGCTTGTACTTGGAAGGCAGATCGATAAAGAGAGCCACTCGTATCGTGTCCAGCTTAGGTACTGCTGCATATGAAGGCCATGCCGTGCTCAGCGAAATCAGTGCCAGCGCGGCCAGCAGCACGGAGAGCGTCCGCTTCCATTTGGGCAAACGCAGAGCCGGCGCATTCCTCTTGCTCGCATTTGCAGTAACGTCATTTGCATTCATTCTGCCGCTCAACCCCCTAATCGGTCTTGTTGTTCAGATGTTGATCCGGCAGACGGCATGCGCCGTTGTGGCAGCCCTCATCCGTCTTGCCGAACCACTCATAGCGTCTGGCAGCAATGTAACGATACAACCTGTCGGCAATTCTGCCCATGCCCGGAATTCGGTACAGCGGGGCCAGCCATCGCAAACCGCGCACGGTGCGTATGATTCGGACGACGCCATCCGCGCCGGCCCAAACATTCCCTTCACCGTCTACAACATGAATCTTGCTTAGCAGCTCCTCCTGCGTCTTGCCGATCACCGCTGGAACAACGTTCGCCCCATCCTGAAGCGATTGAACCGGTATATAATGAAGCTCCGCAGTGGAACGAAGCTCCTTCAACCTCCGGACACTGGCCATGCACAAATTGCAGGTCCCATCGTACAATACATACAATCTTTCGCCTTTGGCGGTTGCTGAGAGATGATCCAACCGACAACCCCCTCTTATTCGCCGTCTTTCGTGGAATCCTCGGCGGCGCTGAACTGCTCTGGAAGAGGCAGCCCCAGATGCAGATAAGCCTGGGGCGCTACGACCCGTCCACGCGGTGTCCGCTGAATGAAGCCGATTTGGAGCAAATAGGGCTCGTACACATCTTCAATGGTCTGGCTCTCTTCACCGATTGTCGCCGCTATCGTATCCAGCCCGACCGGCCCCCCGCGATAATTGACAATCATCGCACGAAGCATCTTATGGTCGATGCCGTCAAGTCCAAGCGGATCGATCTGAATCAGCTCAAGCGCAGAGCGTGCAAGCTCATGGGTTACAATGCCATCTCCCCGAACCTGTGCGAAATCGCGAACCCGCTTGAGCAGCCGGTTCGCAATCCTTGGCGTCCCGCGGGAGCGCATCGCAATCTCATGCGCAGCTTCGCCAACAACGCTAACGCCAAGAATCTCCGAAGCGCGAGACACGATGAAAGCCAATTCATCCACATGATAAAATTCGAGCCGGCTCACCACACCGAAACGGTCACGCAGCGGCGCAGACAGAAGACCCGCTCTTGTAGTCGCTCCTATGAGAGTGAACGGCGGCAGATCCAACCGCACCGAGCGGGCGCTTGGCCCTTTGCCGATCATAATATCAAGCGCAAAGTCCTCCATCGCCGGATAAAGAACTTCCTCGACTGTGCGGTGAAGGCGGTGTATCTCGTCTATGAAGAGCACATCGCCCTCCTGCAAATTCGTCAGCAGCGCAGCAAGGTCGCCGGGCCGTTCAATCGCAGGCCCGCTCGTTGTGCGCAAATTTACGCCAAGCTCATTGGCGATAATGTTCGATAATGTCGTCTTGCCAAGCCCTGGCGGGCCATACAAAAGGACATGGTCAAGCGCCTCCTTGCGCAGCTTGGCCGCTTCAATGAACACCTTTAAATTCTCTTTCACTTGAGACTGACCGATATATTCGGACAAGAAGCGAGGGCGCAAGCTTAGCTCGGCCACCGAATCTTCCATCATAAGGTTGGCGGAGATTATCCGGTCTTCCATTCACGCTTCCTCCTTTCCGCTCAACCTTTGAACAGCTGCTGCAGCGCCTTCTTCATAAGCGCGTCTACTGTAATATCGGGATCTACTGTATTCTTCAGGCTGTGCCACGCCCGATCAAGCTCCGCTGCAGTGTATCCCAATGCGGCAAGCGCCTCGCGGGCTTCCTGCCAAACGGTGCCTCCTTCGGCCGATGCAGCGACACCGCCACCGAATACGTCATCCAGCACCAGCCCGGAGGCGGCACCTCCAAATCCGGCCGGCAGCGCGTCCAGCTTGTCCTTCAAGTCCAGAATCATGCGCTGGGCCGTCTTCTTCCCGATGCCCGGCAGCTTGGTCAGAAAGGCTATATTCTCCTGCTGAATCGCTGCCGCCACCGCTTCCGGCTTGCCGCCAGCCAATATTCCCAGCGCAACACGCGGCCCGATACCCGAGACATCAAGCAGCTTGCGGAACATGGACTGCTCCTCGCGGGTCGCAAATCCGAACAATAATGTGGCATCCTCACGGACATGGTGGTGGGTGAAGATCGTTACAGCCTCATCGCTCTTGGCGAAATAA
This sequence comes from Paenibacillus oenotherae, assembly GCF_019443105.1. Taxonomy (GTDB): domain Bacteria; phylum Bacillota; class Bacilli; order Paenibacillales; family Paenibacillaceae; genus Paenibacillus_Z; species Paenibacillus_Z oenotherae. Next base: position 133,473 of record NZ_JAHZIJ010000011.1, on the reverse strand, counting down.
TACGGATTAGGGGTATATACCTGGTAGCCAATATCCCGAACATCAACGACAACATATTCGGTTTCCCAATGGATGACACGGCCTCGAACGAAATCTATCACGGCCTCGTCACCTCGCTTATTTTGTGCGACAGCACAGAGGAATGGGCATGACAGATCGCTATTGCGAGCGCATCCGCCACATCATCCGGCTTCGGAATTGCACTTAAATTCAGAAGCATCCGGACCATCTCCTGCACCTGGCGCTTCTCTGCCTTGCCATATCCAACAACAGCCTGCTTCACCTGCAGCGGCGTATACTCCGATACCGGAAGCCCGCGCTGTGCAGCTGCCAGAATAATAACCCCTCGCGCCTGGCCGACCGAGAAGGCAGTTGTAACATTCTTATTAAAGAACAATTTCTCAACGGCAACGGTATCCGGCTTGTACTTATCCATAAGCGAGCATGCAGATTCATAGATCTGCTTCAGCCTGATCTCCTGCGCTGTACGCGCTTCCGTCTCAATAGAGCCATACTGGACGGGAACGAGCTTGCTCCCGATCTTGTCTATGAATCCGAACCCCGCAATCGCGATGCCCGGATCGATGCCTAGTACCCGCAAGCTTCCTCTCTCCTTACGCCTATCGAATGGTCATTAATGGGCTACCATCCATTATAACAAATGACAAGCAGTATGAGAACAAGCGTTTTGTCCACCTTGTGAAACTCCGCCCTGTTCATTCCCCCAATGCAAAAAAAAGAACGCCCAGATGCTCGTTGGCGCTCTTCTTCCAGTATGATCAGAAGCTAGTACGTTGGCTTCATCACTTTCTCGCTTTTCACCCGCGCATAGTCGCTAAAGGTTGACAGAATGCTGTTATAATCGTCAACATCGGTTACACGAATGCCGGCGATAAGCTGGTCGATCTGTTCCTTGGGCAGGCTGCTCTCCATAAATTGAACATCAAGCTGAAAAAAGGTGCGCAGTACCTTCTCTTTCTTGGGCGGCCCTTCGAATAGCGACAGAGAGCCTTCCTTGTCTATGCTCATATAGGCGTTCTTCTTGCAAGCCTCCGACAGATCGTCAACCCGCTGCTCCATAACGACAGCCCCGTCCTTATCCATTACGGCAGTCCATTCCGGACGGCTTCGAAGCAGTCCAAGCACCTCTTTGGCATTCATTCTTCCCAGCGGGCTTGTCTCTTCCCCGCACAGGTATACAAGCCTAAGCTTCACTGTGAGCTGCCTATTGCTATCTGTCAGAGCGCGAATAACACTTTGACTCTCCGGCCTGCCGAGTGCCTCGGCTGCATCCGCTGGCGAAGAGTAGCACCACCAGCTCATCAGCAGCGGGCCCATCAGACATCCAAGCGCCCACATGGGCTTTTTGCTGCGGCGTAATCGTTTTTTCAATTGTTTCCACAGGCTGAATTCCATCATAAAGGAACTCCCCTTTTACCTTTTTTGCTAGTGTTCCACCTCCATTGGTAATTATGCGGACATTCAGGACGGCTGCTAATAAAAAAAAGAACATGGCTGTCGCACCGTCATCCCGAACCCATGACAGTGAGACAGCCTTTAGTAGGACAGATCGTTTTATGACTAACGGTTAATCCAAGGCTGGTTGTTTCGCGATCTCGGCAGCTGGTTGGATTTGCGTGATTTTTTGGCCGCTTTTCGTGTTACAGGCTCCTTGCTTCTTTGTGCCAGTGCGATCATCTCGGTATCAGCCTCGATGTTGATGTCCTCTTCCCTGTCCTTGCAGCCGCAATTGCATTTCTTGGGCTCTAATGTGCCAAGCGGAGACACTTGGCCTTGACCGCTATAGCCATAAGTCTGAACGGGCATCCCTGCCGGACCAGCCATTGAAGGGGAGACACTTGTCGGGCCAAAGCCATAATCGTAGCCACCCGGGCCCATTCCTGCAGGGGACACGGCTGTTGGAGCATAGCCATAACCATGATGCGGGCCTATGTTGGCTGGCGAGACGGCTGTCTGATCGTAGCAGTCATACGGATTCATGCCTGCTGGCGATATTCCTGTCGGGCCATAGCCATATCCATGATGCGGGCCTATGTTGGCTGGCGAGACGGCTGTCTGATCGTAGCAGTCATACGGATTCATGCCTGCTGGCGATATTCCTGTCGGGCCATAGCCGTATCCATGATGCGGGCCTATGTTGGCTGGCGAGACGGCTGTCTGATCGTAGCAGTCATATGGATTCATGCCTGCTGGCGATATTCCTGTCGGGCCATAGCCATATCCATAGCCATCATGCGGGCCTATGTTGGCTGGCGAGACGGCTGCCTGATCATAGCAGTCATACGGATTCATGCCTGCTGGCGATATTCCTGTCGGGCCATAGCCATATCCATAGCCATCATGCGGGCCTGCACTGGCTGGCGAGACTGCCCCATGCCCATAGTCATCATGAGGCCCGGCACCTGCTGGCGAAACGAGATCGGCTCCATAGTGCGGCTCAGTGCCAAGCGGACTGACGGCCTGTGAATCCCAATGTCCGTATGAGGAAGGAGCAGGAGCCCCCCAAGGAAGTGTTGATGCGCCCATAACTGACTCGGGCGGGCACCAATCGGCAGCCGGACTGAGTGCGGCAGGCAGCGTCTGGGGCTGCGGATATCCATAGCCGCCCATCATGGCAGGAGATACAGCGGGACTGACATGGTGTCCATAATCATGGCCATAACCGGGCGTTGCGGCTGCGGGCGACACTGCACCCGGCATTTGCGGCATATTATACAGGGACATCACTTCCTTTGCTGGTGTGCCATATTGTTTGAACAAATCAATATGCTGCTCATATTGAATATGGATCGGGTATACCTTCTTCTCGACCGGCTTCTCCATGACCGGCATAGGGGCCGGCTGCGGCACGGGAGCCGGAGCTGGTACAGGCGCCGGCAAAGGAGTCGGGAGCGGCGCTGCAGCTTGCGGCATAATCGGGCCTGTCGGCTTCTTGCCGATGAATGGCGCCGTTGACATTTTGCCCATTATACCTTGAACCCCTTGAACGCCCTGTTGAACCCCATGACCCAGCCCTTGCATAAGCGACATCGGATGGAGGGGATGCTTAGCCGATTCGCCTTGCCCCATATCCGGCATATTGGCGGGCGTACCAGTCTTAGGTATATTGACAATTTCTCCTGTCAGCAGCACATTGGGATTTTTGAGCTGCGGGTTCGCTTTAATCATATCACTCAGTGGAACTCCCCATGCTTTGGACAGCTTCCAGAGTGTATCCCCTTGCTTCACAACATGCTGATGCATAATTTCCATATTCCCCGGCTTAGACGTCGGAACCTTGACCTTCATCCCGACATCAATGGCATCCGGATTCGTGATGTTCGGATTGAGCTTCAATATCTCTTCGAGGGTGACATTGTACTTCTGCGCAATCATGTATAACGAGTCGCCTTTTTTGACAATATGAATTTTCACTCGCCACTAACCTCCTGTCACGGTCTTAGTTTCACGGGCATACGCAGCAAATGCCCATTACCAATCCTTACATCCTATGCATGATGTGGGCGGGTGTCACCTATTCAGGCAAAAAAAAGTTAAAGCCCGTCCGGCAATATGCCGTTCCGAGCTTTAACTTTATCCGGTTCCAAAATCATATCCAGCCTATTCTTTTTTGTAAGAATAGCTTGGATAACTGCCTAGTACGCGAACCTGACAGCCGATCGCTTCGATCTCAGCAAGAGCTGAAGGCAGCAGAATCGTATCGAGCGACATCTCGATGTCGATAAGGAAGTAATAATTGCCCAGCTTCTTCTTCGTCGGGCGGGATTCGATGCGTGACAAGTTGATTTTGCGCCATGCGAATGCCGACAGCACCTGATGCAGCGCCCCCGGATAATCCTCGGGCATTGTCATATGAATGCTTGTCTTGCACTTATCCGTCGGCTTGCCAGTGAAAGCTTCCTCGCCAATGAGAAGGAATCGCGTGAAATTGTTGTCATGATCGGTTACGCCTTGCTCCAGCACATCAAGTCCATTATTGGCTGCAGCCGATATCTGGCCGATAGCCGCCCATCCGCTATGCGGATGATCGCGCACGATACGGACCGCCTCCGATGTGCTGCCAACATTCTCAAGCTCCGCATGGGGAATATGCTTGCGCAAATATTGCAGACATTGCGCCATTGCTACCGGATGGCTCAGCACTTTGACGATCCGGCTGTAATCCAGCACGCCATCAGCACCGGACAGCTCCGAGAGCGGCCCAATCAGGTTCTGTATGGACGGATAGACCCACTCCGCCTGAATAGGCAAATTCACCTCATTGATCAGCCAGTCCGTGTGCAGGCTTACAGAGCCGTCAATCGTATTCTCGATAGGAATAATGCTGTAATTCGTTCTCCCTTCCGCCGTGGAGAGAAAGACATCGGCAATGATGGAATGATAGCTGAAGTCAACATCCATCCCTTTGAACAAATATCTCGCTGCTTCATCCGAGGTGGAGCCTTGCGGCAAACATGCAACTTTTATCATGCCCTTACTTCTCCTTTAATCTGATCCATAAACGAAGCACCTTCGCTTCCCCTGCTATATACCGTCACTTCTGGCCCGCTGACGCATGGCTTCAGCCACATCGTCTCCGCCTGTATGCCTTCCTTCTGCAAAGTGGCAATCAGGAACGCCTCCAGCTCTGCCTTATCCGGGCTGGCCGCATCTACGAGTGCAAGCAGCGTTGGTCCGGCTCCGCTCAGCGCAGCGCCAAGCGCCCCATGCTCTGTCGCCTCATCCAGAATGGTCGCCATACCCGGAATAAGCGCAGCACGATAGGGCTGATGCAGCCGATCGCGCATCGCATGCTTGATCAGATCGAAGCGCCCGCTCGCCAATGCCGCAACTAGCAGGGAGCTGCTGGCTACGTTAAATACAGCATCGCTCATTGCGATCTGGGAAGGGAGCGCATGGCGCGCCTTCTCCGTAGACAGCTGGAACGCCGGTATTGCCACTAACACTTCCAGCTGGGAATGCGGCTCAAGCCGAATCAGCTCCGCCCGGCTGCCGTCCCACGAGGAGACGATAATACCGCCGAACAGCGAGGCGCCCACATTGTCAGGGTGACCCTCCAGCTTAGTTGCGATCTGGAACAGCCGATCCTCGCTCAATGGATTGCCGACAAGCGCATTCGCTGCCGTCAATGCCCCGACAATAGCCGATGCGCTGCTGCCCAGCCCGCGCGTCAACGGAATATCGCTATACATCGCGATATGCAGCTCGGGTATCGATACACCCGCTTCGTCGAAGACGATCTGGGCGATTTTATAAATAAGATTGGACTTGTCCCGCGGAATCCCGTCCAAGCCCTCGCCATGCAGGTCGATTACGGTCTCGCCGCTTGCAAGTGGCGTCATCTCAATCCAGGCATACAGGGAGAGCGCCATGCCCAGCGTATCGAAGCCCGGGCCCAGATTGGCCGTACTAGCCGGAACCTTCACAATTACCCGCCGATCCATCATTTTACATCACCTTCCAACTTGCGATTAGCCTCAATAACAGACTCTTCTGCCGCCTCTGCAACGAGAGGCTCAGCGTTCATCAAATCTCTCATATTCGGTAATGACTCCTTTAGGTTTACAGGATCGATCAGCCTTCAACGCGATAGACACTCTTAACGCTCTTGACGACCTCCATGCTGCCGAATGCCTGCAGAACCTTCCCGATCGAAGCCTTGCTTGCGTCATGGGTAATGATAATGATCTCGGCAATATGGTCAGTCGAATTCGGCTGCTGCAGTACGGAGCCAAGGCTCACTTCACAATCCGCAAACGCTTGTGTAATACGCGCAAGCACGCCTGCACGATCTTCTACATGCAGCAGCATGAAATACTTGGCAGCGATCTGCTCATCGGTCTTAAGCTTCTTCTCCTTGTAAGACAACAGCTCCTGCTTGCCGTTCACACCGAGCTTCAGGTTCTTGACGACGGCAACAAGATCAGCTACGACCGAAGTTGCAGTAGGAAGCTCGCCTGCACCCGGACCATAGAACATCGTCTCTCCAACCGCTTCACCGTATACGTAGACAGCGTTGAACACGCCATTGACAGAAGCGATAGGATGGCTTTGCTTCACCATTGTCGGCTGAACGCTGACGCTGATATAATCATCCTGCCTCTCCGCAATTCCAAGCAGCTTCACTTCATAGCCGAGACGCTTCGCATATTGGATATCTTCGCGGCTGACCGCGGATATTCCCTTCACATCCACATCTTCAAGCGCTACATTCGCACGGAAGCCGAGCGTGGACAGAATCGTCATTTTGCGTGCTGCATCCAGTCCCTCCACATCAGAAGTCGGATCGGCCTCCGCATAACCAAGAGCCTGCGCTTCCTTGAGAACATCAGCGTAATCAGCGCCCTCCTGGCTCATCTTCGTCAAGATATAATTCGTTGTTCCATTAACGATACCCATTATCTTCGTAATCCGGTCGGAGGAGAACCCTTCGATTAGCGTACGAATGATCGGAATGCCCCCGGCAACGCTCGCCTCATACAGCACATCGCATCCATGCTGCTGCGCTTTCTGAAGAATCTCCGGCCCGTGCAGCGCCATCAGATCCTTGTTCGCTGTCACGATATGCTTGCCATTAGCAAGCGCTTCAAGAATATAGCCTTTCGTCTGCTCGATACCGCCCATAACCTCAACAATGACGTCGATCTCCGGGTTATGGATAATGTCCCATGGGTCCTCTGTCAGCTTCCCGGGATCAATTGCGAGCGAACGCGCCTTGCTCTTATTCTGCACGAGCACCTGCTCGATGACGATTGGCGAACCAACCTGGCTTTGCAAATCCTCTTGATGACCTTCCACGATTCGAACGACACCCGTTCCGACCGTTCCAAGTCCAAGCAACCCCACTTTTATCGCTTTCATCGTTTCTCCTCCATTCGTTCATTCTATCCTTGTCCGATGACGGACGCTTTGCGCACGCCGTCTTGTCCTCTAATAGCTTCCATAAGATCCGTAAGACCGTCGCTCAAGAACGAAGTTTCCACGGAAATAACCACATTCGCCATCCCTTGCAGCGGAATGGTCTGGTTGATGGTCAGCACATTGCACTCCGAGCTCGCAACAAGGCCCAGCACTTTGGACAATACGCCGGAGCGATGCTCCAAATCCATCGAAATCGTCACGATCCGCTCACGATCAAGCTGATTGAGCGCATATACGCCATCCTTGTACTTATAGAACGCGCTGCGGCTTATTCCCGCTCTCTCGGTCGCTTCATGAACAGTAGCAGCTTCGCCGCGCTGAATCATTTCCTTAACCTGGATCGTCTTGACAATCGCTTCGGGCAAAATATCCGCGCGAACGACAACATACCGTTCCGTCATCCTGATCGTCCTCCTACAAGAGACAGATGTTCATCTATAGTGGACATTATATCGAATTATATCGCATGCGGCAATAGGCAAAAAGATCCTCGCATTACCAAATGCGCTTTGCAAACGCTGCTCCCTGGCCAGCAAATGAAAAACTGCCTCATGCCCTCTCCGCATCTGGTGCAGAGAATGGCATGAAGCAGTTCAATTTTGTTTAATCGTAGAAATAGTCGCTTCCCTCAAAGAACTCGAAGGTGAAATCGCCAATACGAACCGTATCCCCATCCTTCGCGCCTCTCTTGCGAAGCTCCGCGTCAACGCCCATCTTGCGCATCGTGCGTCCGAACCGGAGTATCGCGTCCTGCGTATTCAAGTTCACACGCTTGATGAACTTCTCAATAGCCGCGCTCTCCACGACATAATCCTCATTCTCTCTGCGTATCGTGAAGGAGTTGTCTTCCTCCTGCTCATAGGTGAACACCTTGCGCTCAGCAACGTCCTTCACCTCTTCCAGGGAAGGCAGCTCAGGTACAGTCTCAAGCAGATCCGCTGCCTTGTAGAGCAGCTCCTGCACACCCTTCTTCGTCAGCGACGACATCGGAATGATCTCGTACTTATCGCCATCCTCGCGGGCAGCCAGCTGTTCACGGAACAGAGCCAGCTGCTCCTCCGCTTCCGGCATGTCCATTTTGTTGGCAGCAATGACCTGGGGCCTCTCCGCCAGCAGCGGATTGTACAGCTTCAGCTCATCATTGATCTTCACCCAATCCTCGAACGGATCGCGTCCCTCTGAGCCGGACATGTCAACCACATGCAGAATAACACGGGTCCGCTCAACATGCCGGAGAAAATCATGACCGAGACCGACACCTTCATGCGCGCCCTCAATCAGCCCCGGCAGGTCAGCCATTACGAAGCTTCTTCCATCACCAACATCAACAACGCCCAGATTGGGAGACAGGGTAGTAAAATGATACGCGCCGATCTTAGGCTTCGCACCGGAAACAACGGATAACAGCGTCGATTTGCCTACGCTTGGAAAGCCGACCAGACCGACATCAGCCATAACCTTCAGCTCCAGAATGATCCAGCGCTCCTTGCCCTCTTCACCATTCTCACAGAAATCAGGAGCCGGATTGCTTGGCGTGGCGAAACGGCAATTGCCGCGTCCGCCGCGTCCGCCGCGAGCTACGATCACTTCCTGTCCATGCCGCGTCATATCCGCGATAATTTCCTGCGTATCATCATCGATCAATACCGTTCCAGGAGGGATGCGGACAATCATGTTCTCTGCGTTGGCGCCGTGCATGCTCTTCACCTTGCCACGCTCTCCGCGCTCTCCCTTGAAATGCTTCTGATAACGGAAATCCATCAGCGTTCTTAAACCTTCATCTACCCGAAAAATAACATCCGCGCCCTTGCCGCCGTCTCCGCCAGCCGGTCCGCCCTCCGGGACATACTTCTCACGGCGGTAAGATACGATGCCATTGCCACCGTCCCCGCCTTTAACAAATATCTTCGCTTTATCGACAAACATGCCTTATCCTCCAATTAATTCCCAAGCTTAGCCTCAAGTATTATGTTAGCCGGCTGCTCCAGCTCCACCGCTTTAAACGGAGAACCTTTCAGAGCTCGCTTGCATTTCTGCTTCCAATCGCTCGCATCATTCAATTCCCCATCGTAATGGAAGGTAACATCGAGTGAATGATCGCCAAGCACAAAATCAACGGACAGCTTAGCAACATCACCAGCTCCTTGCTTGGTCCCAAGCCGGTAAGCGTTGATAATATCGATAATTGCCTCGCCAGTCTGCTCCCCATCCAGCGGGAGTCCCGCCAGACTAAGCTCGCCCTCAATCTCTACATCAAGTTCCATGGCATGTGTCATCGTACGAAATGATTGCAAATACGCAACGAGTGATGGAATGCCAAGCCTGGCAATCCTGCTCTCTGCCGTCATTCTCTCTCTTATCTGTTCCACGCACACCACCATCTTATCCTCTTTGCCCATACGAATGTACCCATATAGCACTTGAAGCTCATTCATCCAGTCATGGCGGTGATGGTTCAAAGTCGCTATGGATGAGGTCTGCATCGCATGAACCGTGCGAGCGAGACGCTGCCCCTGCTCCTTGCGGTCACACCAGATCCACAACAGTGCGGCTGCAAGAAACCAAGCGAGAAAAACGGCGATTACCCAAAGCTGAGAGTGCCAAATCAAAACCGCTGCCGCCGGCAGTATGACTGATCCAGCTGCATAAAGCTTCGTCATTCTAAAGCGATTCATGAACGGATCCTACTTTCCTGTTCTTTCCTAGCATTTAACCAGTATAGCATGACAAGCAAGAAAGTTCATCACACAGCACATCACATTCATGACAAAAAAAGCCCCGGCCTGCATAAGCAAACCGGGGCTTCGTGTCTATTATGCTTGAACTGCAGCAGCTACAGCAGCTACATCTACCGGATAGACGCTTACTTTCTTGCGGTCGCGTCCCCAACGTTCAAACTTAACCACGCCTTCCACTTTCGCGAATAACGTGTCATCTTTGCCGATTCCAACATTATTGCCCGGGTGGATCTTCGTTCCGCGTTGGCGGAAAAGAATGCTGCCCGCTGATACCAATTGACCGTCAGCACGTTTAGCGCCAAGACGTTTCGATTGGCTATCACGACCGTTCTTAGTGGAACCTACACCTTTCTTCGAAGCGAAAAGCTGAAGATTCAGTTTCAACATGGTTGTTCCCTCCTTCATAACCGATATTGTTCACGAATTAGAACATACTTGCCGTATGAGGCTGCGATTGATTCCAGCATGACAATCATCGATTCCAGCAGCAGTTGAACACGCTCATTGACAAGCTGCTCCGCTTGCTCCGGAACCTCCGATTGCAGCCAGCCGCTCTTCATGGAAGCCGGCAGCTCAAGGCCAGCCAACTCCTCAATCGCGTTCACCGTACCGACCGTTACAGCCGATACGCCTGCACAAATAATATCCTTGCCAGGCTTGGCAAACTTAGCGTGTCCCTCAATCGCAAACGATACAATCCGTCTATCGTCGGCGGAATGCCGCTCAATCGTGATTGTTATCATTTCCAGCCTACTAAGCTTTGATAGCGCCGATCGTCACTTTCGTGTACGGTTGACGATGACCTTGCTTACGACGGTAGTTTTTCTTCGCTTTGTATTTGTAAACGATGATTTTTTGACCTTTGCCGTGTTTCTCGACTTTCGCCGTTACAGTAGCGCCGGCAACAACCGGAGTACCTGTTACGAGACCGTCGCCTTTAGAAACAGCCAATACGCGGTCGAACGTTACGTTCTCTCCGTCATTAGCGTCCAGTTTCTCAATGTAAAGTACATCGCCCTCTTGAACTTTGTACTGCTTGCCGCCAGTTTCAATAATCGCGAACATGTAGTGCACCTCCTTATTCTCGAAGACTCGCCTGATTCAGGTGCCGAACAGCCCAGCCATTCAGACTTGGGTACCTGATCTGTGCGGTAATAGCATGACAAGAGTAGACCTCTTCTGCACGCACCATAGTAGTTTATCACAGGCATCGCATAGAATCAACTATCAATTCGCTAACTTTACGATTTGCCAGACAAATATAGACTGTCACCAAGCTGCCCGACAGGTGAGCGGCCTATCACCATCCCTGTCCATGAACATAAAATGATCCTATCAACATCTATCAATGGCGAATGATAGATCGCTATATTTGCCAAGGGAGGCGAAAAATAATGCTCTTATTGCTTGTGATCATTGCGGTTGCCGGATCCGTATTGTTTTCCCTGCTTCAACCACCTGTCCCGGAATCGGCTGCCGCCGAGATTCAGCAGCGGCCAGATGGCACAACAACGAAAGATGCTGATGAGCCAGCCTATACCAACATCCATCTTTGAAATATGCCAAGTTCAGACAGGGGTGATAACGATTCATGTACGGGTCAGCAGCTACAACCATTACGATTTTTGCATTTGTGATGACCGTTGTTCTTATTTTATGGAGGCCCAAAGAATTGAACGAAGCCATTCCATCCTCTATAGGCGCACTGCTTGTACTATTAAGCGGAACAGTGACATTGGCTGATTTTGGACAGATCAGTGCTACGGTCAGCGGTGCCGCCATCACGATAATGGCAACGATTGTAATGGCAGTTGTACTGGAGAGCTTCGGATTTTTCGTATGGGCAGCTGAGGGGCTGGCAGCCAGAGCCAAAGGCTCCGGTATTCGGCTGTTCTGGTATGTTAACCTGATCTGCTTCCTGATGACGCTATTCTTCAATAATGACGGGAGTATCCTCATTACAACACCAATTCTGCTTATTCTGCTTCAGAACCTTGGCATCAAGAACCATCAGAAAATACCGTACCTGCTGTCGGGCGCTCTTGTCGCCACTGCTTCAAGCGCGCCGATTGGCGTCAGCAACATTGTCAATCTGATTGCGCTGAAGATCGTTCATATGGATCTTTATATGCACACAATCATGATGTTTGTACCCGCTACACTTGGCCTGCTGGTTCTTGTATCTCTGCTGTTCATATGCTGCTATAAAACCTTGCCCAAGCGTCTGCCGCAACTAAAAAACAAGCTGTGGGCGCCAAGCTCCGACCTGTGGCACCATCCGCTCAAGGATCATCCCGTGTCCAAGCTAAGCCTGCTAACTCCCAGACAAAGAACCCGCTTCATGCAGAAGGTGCTGCTGTTCGTATTCGCCGTCCGCGTCAGTTTGTTTGTCGCCTCCTATTTCGCCATTCCTATTGAGATCGTCTCCGTCATCGGCTCTTGTCTGCTGCTCGGCTGGAGATGGTACTACCTGCGAATGCCCCCGATGGACATGCTGAAGAAGACACCGTGGCATATTCTGATCTTCGCCTTCGGCATGTATGTCATAATCTATGGCTTGCATAATATCGGCCTGACGAATTGGCTCGTCACCTACTTCAGTCCACTCGTCCAGGGAAGCCTGTTGAATGCCAGCTTAATTATGGGAGGCGTACAGAGCTTCATGTCCACCCTGTTCAACAATCATCCCGCACTCATGATCGGTACTCTCACCTTGACAGAGATGAGCCTTGATCCGCTTTCACTCAAGATCGCTTATTTGGCTAATGTAATTGGCAGTGACATCGGATCATTGCTATTGCCAATCGGTACTCTTGCTTCTTTGATTTGGATGCATATTCTGCGGAAGAACAAAGTGAAAATTTCATGGAAGGATTATACGAGAATTACGATTATAGTCATTCCGCCAACCGTGTTATTCACGCTTGTTGCGCTGTATTATTGGGTTAATTGGATTTATTAATCGTAGAAGGGAGTGATTGATATGAGCTTGTTTCACCCATACATGGGGAAGCCTGTGGCGATTGAAGTCACAGAATACAGGGGCAAGGGGATGAACGGCCTGCTTATCGATATTGGCGAGGACTATCTCGTCTTGCATCGGGAAAGCAGCTATTACTATATTGCCTTGCAGCATCTCCATCTATTGCGAGCTGATCTGGATGCACAGATGCTGACGCCGTCCGCTCCGCAATGGACAGCCAGCGGAAGCACCTTCGCTTCATTGATCATAGCTGCAAAAGGACAATTCATCGAACTCTATCTGACCGGACAGCAAACGCTGTATGGACGAATTCTGCATATTATGGATGACTATATCGTCTTTGACACCGTGCGCCATCACATCTCTTACATTCCGGCCTTCCACATCAAGTGGTTCTCCCCGGCTTCGTCTGACGGGTTCTTGAATACGAGCCCCGATTCTCCGGCAACTTCTCTCCCGTTCAGACAGACCTGGATCGAGCAGCTTGAGGTTGAATTAGGATCTGTCATTGTCATAGATCTTGGGCTTCGAACAGATCAGGTTGGACGCTTGCACGCCATACATCAAGGAATCATCGAGCTTGTTACACCGGATGGGTTGTCCAAATGCTGGCATGCCGCACACATCAAATCGGTCCACCTCCCAAAGAGATAAGAACTACAGCTTGCCTCTCCCTTTGCACGCGCTGCAAGTTTCATAACGCGGACTCAGCTCATGATCGCGCACTTTTTTGCGGGTCAGCTCCAGAAGCCCTAAGCGGGTCCAGCCGACTACCTGGCATTTGGTACGATCATCACGCATCAATTGCTCCAGTCTCCCCATAATCTGCTCGCGATGGCCTTGCTGTTCCATATCGATAAAATCAATAATAATGATACCGCCAACATCACGCAGCCTAAGCAGGCGGGCAATCTGCTCCGCCGCCTCCATATTCGTCTTGAACACGGTATCCTCCAGGTCGCTTGTGCCCACAAACTTGCCCGTGTTCACATCGACTACTGTCAGCGCCTCCGTCTGGTCCCAGATGAGGTCGCCGCCACTGCCAAGCTGGATGCGGCGCTCAAACGCCTTGTGAAGCTGTTCATTCACCGCATACTTATCGAATAAAGACAGCGCTGCCTGCCGTTCGTACAGCTTGAGCCGCGGTAGCATTGCGGGCGCCATTATGTGCATAAGGCGTTCCATTTCTTTGAATCTGGCGAGATCGTCAATCCACACCTCGTCCATCTCCGCTGTCAACAGGTCTCTTACAAGCCGGTGCACCAATCCCGCTTCACGGTGCAGCTCGCTGGGCGCTGGCATCCCCTTCGCCCGAGTCTCAATACCGTCCCAGAGCTCGCGGAGAAACTGGAGATCCGATTGCAGCGAATCACTGCTTTCGCCATCTGCAGCGGTTCGCATAATGACGCCTTCGCCACATTGGCGGATCGTCTCGCCGACCGACCGGAGACGGCCTCGTTCCTGCTCACCGTTAACCTTCTTCGAAACACCCACATAATCGGCATGAGGCATATAAACGAGAAACCGCCCCGGCAGAGAATAATGCGTCGTTACACGAGCTCCCTTGCTGCCAAGCGGTTCTTTAATAATCTGGACCACTACCTCTTGTCCGACCTTGAGAAGTTGGGTAATAACCGGCTTCTCTTTAGGCTGCCGCTCCAAATTCGGGTGCAGAACATCATCGATGTACAGAAATGCATTCTTGCCCAGACCGATATCGACGAAAGCCGCCTGCATGCCTGGGAGCACATTCACTACCCGCCCTTTATAGATACTGCCTACCAATTGGCCGGAGACCGCAGTCTTCTCCATATAGAATTCGATCAGCTTGCTTTCCTGCATGATTGCCGTCTGCAGCATGTCGCTTTGTCCGTGAATCAACATTTGTTTCATCGTCATTCGAACACCTGCCTAATCCATTTCTATCTATTTTACATGAAAAGCTCTGAAACTGCACGATCAGCCTTCCCATCGGACAAAAAACCTTCAACAAGCTGTTGTTCAGGCAAAATGGCAAGAATGCTGCCTTCGTCCTCCATAATGACGATCAGATGATAGCTGTCGCGTTTGAAGAGCCGCAATATAGCCGCAACAGAATGCCGCTTCGATACGACAATGGGCAGCGCCCATACGCCTCGAGCCATGCTTTTGGAAGCCGCCAAGCCGCGATTGGTCAGGAAGCGAAGAAATAAGAATGGAACATGACGGGAATAGGTCCAATTCGTAATGAGCAGGAACAAGCCAACGACCAGCAAATTCGCTTGTATTCCTTCACCCTCTGCCTGCAGCGCCGGAACAATGGAGACGAGAACCATCCCGCCGCTTAGAACTAAGCTGATTCGGGCTCCCCACATTAAAGATTGGTGAAAAGTAAACGTGCGGGTGAACCAGGCGTGCATCAGCTTGCCGCCATCCAGCGGCAAAATCGGCAAAAGATTGAACAGCCCGATCATAGCATTGGCTCTCCATACATATTCCGACCAATCGGCACTCCACCAGCCAAGCTGCCCCATCGTCCATGCCGCCATACCCATCCATACATTTTGCAGCGGCCCGGCTAGTGCTACGATTGCCTCCTCTCGGGAAGGCATGCTTCCTCCATCCTCAACCTCGGCCACCCCGCCAAAAGGCAGCAGCTTCACCTCGCGAATCGTCCAGCCGAAGCCGCGGGCGGCTATGACATGGCCCAGCTCATGCACGAATACAATAGCGAACAAGGTCAGCAATTCGATAAAATAACCGGTTATGACCGAAGTCAGCATTATGAGTACAAATAGCGGGTGCAGAGACCATGCGATACCTTTAAATTTAATCAAACGGAACGACATCCGCCGGATTGACATATCGGTTCTTCTCTTTTACCGCGAAGAACAACAGACTGCTCTCATTCTCACCCGCAGCGGCAAGATGGCCAAGCCCGTCACCGCCCTCGACCCAATCACCGACTGCAACCGCCACTTTCTCAAGCCCGCCATAGACTGTAACCCGCTCGTTCGCATGCTGCAGTACAACTGTCTTTCCTGTCTTCTCTTCTTCTGTTACCAGCAGCACACGACCGGTTTCTGCGGCGACGATCTCGGCTTCCGACTCCCCCGCAATCTCTACGCTGCCCAGTGTCTCTGCGAAAGAGCGAACAATCGTGCCGTTCTCCAAGGGTGCTGTTACCGGCAAGGACACATTGCCCTCCACCTGCTTGGACTCCCCCGGTTGATCGCTGCCGAATAACGGGATGAAAGAAGGCGCTCCGGCAAATGTATTCCGGTACCAGTCCGCAGCTCGCTCAAAATCGATCTCGTCTGTCAGCGCAATCGCAACGATCTCTTGCCCTTTTTTGAACATCGGCCCCTCGATCCGGAACATGGCGAAGACGATAACGAATACCGCTGCCGCCACGGCTGACTGGATAAATAATCCTCTGGCAAAAGAAGGGTACCTCGGTTCATCGTCACGCTTGCCTCCACTGCCCATGCTTGCGCCCGCATGAGGCGCGATTCTCCAGCCGGCACTCTCCCACGGATTCGCCTGTGACTTCCACAATTGCTCCGGGTCACGATCTCCTTTATCCGCTGTCATTATTGGCAAGGCTTGAAGCTCCTGGGGCAGAGGCTGCGGTTGCCAGCCTGACGGAGGCTCCGGTCCTATTTGCTCGCTCGGATAACTATCCATAGAATAAGACCAAACCGGGCTCTGGTTTTCGCTCATGATCTTTCTTATCCGCTCTTGCCGGCGCTCGCGAATTCCTTTCGTTGTATCCATCGCCAATCCCCCTATACAGACAGCTTGTTCGCTCTATGTATATGTGGAGACAGGCCTCTTTATGTAGCCCCTCACAGCCATAAATACAGCAAAAAGCCGTCTAGCGTCCTATCGCTAAACGGCTACTCGGCCATCTCATATTTCTCTTGATGCGCCTTGACACTAAACACAATTCCGATACTGAGCATGTTCAGCAGAAGCGACGTGCCGCCGTAGCTGATAAAGGGCAATGTAATTCCCGTTATCGGCATCAGTCCGATCATCATGCCAATGTTCTGGAACACCTGGAATACGTACATCGAGACAATTCCTACAATAATGAAGGAGCCCCGCAAATCATAACATTGAAACGCTATAATAATCATGCGGTAGATCAGCAGAAAATATAGCATAAGCACCACCGCAGCGCCTTGAAACCCGAATTCCTCTCCAATGACGACAAAGATAGCATCCGAGTACGGATATGGGATAAAGCCGCGGTTTTTGGAATCCCCCTGCATGTAGCCATCGCCAGTCAAGCCGCCAGAGCTGATCGCAATCTTGGCTTTATCGGCTTGATACACTTCATTGGCAGAAGCCTCGTTAGGGTTAATAAAACCGTTAATCCGCTCATGCCAGTGCTTCTTCTCATGCTCTTTGAGGTAATCATAAATTTCCGTATTATACGTATTGAACAGAAAAACAAACAGCATCAATCCCCCGATTACGAGGGAAATACCAATCAGCACATGCGTATATCTGACATTGCCAATCCACAGCATGCCGAGCAGAATGACCAAATAGATAATGGCGTTTCCAAGGTCAGGCTGAATCATAACCAGAGCAAAGGGAACAAACGAGAACGCCCCTATGACGAGCAGATCCTGCCGCACCCGGAGCGGATCTCCCTGACGCCTTCCCATAAGAAAGGCAACCGTAATGATAAGGATGATCTTCACCATTTCGGCAGGCTGGAACTGCAGCCCCCCTGGTAATGCGAACCAGCTTCTGGCGCCATTGATCTCTTCGGCAGTCAGATAGACGACAACCAGAAGCACAAGGCCAAGGATATATAAAAATAACCATGATTTCAGAAAAACACGATAGTCAACCAGCGTTACGGCAATCGCTACTGCAAATCCGATTCCGTAAAAAATCAGTACCTTCATGTCATAGTTGTCATATCCCGGATTGCCGTTCGTTGCGCTGCGGACCAGAATAAAGCTGACAACCATCAGAGCAAGAAGAATGAGAAGCATGCCCCAATCCAGTTTTTTCAGTTTGCCTATCACAATCCGATCATCCTATTCCAAAAAACTTGCGAAACCGCTTCATAACACCCGACGACTTCTCTTCCAGCGGCATAAGAGGCACCATGTCCCCAAGCATTCTTCTGGCGATATTGCGATAGGCAATCGCAGCACGCGAGGAAGGATCCATAACAGTCGGTTCACCGGCATTCGCAGCTTTAATCACTTTCTCATCATCGGGAACGATACCCAGCAGATCAACAGCCAGCACCTGGCAGATTTCATCAATGTCGAGCATTTCGCCGGAGCGTACCATGTTAGCCCGAATCCGGTTAATAACCAATCTGGCCGGCACCTGAGATTGCTCAAGAAGACCGATTACCCGGTCCGCATCCCGAACAGCAGCATTCTCGGGCGTAGTTACTACAATCGCCCGGTCAGCCCCGGCAACCGCATTGCGGAAGCCCTGCTCGATTCCTGCGGGGCAATCAATCACGACATAATCATATTCTTTCTTCAGCTCGAGTATGATGTCCCGTACCTGCTCCGGAGCAATATCATGCTTGTCCTTTGTCTGCGCGGCAGGAAGCATATACAGCTCATCGAACCGTTTATCCTTCACAAGCGCCTGATTCAGCCGACAGCGTCCCTCCGCTACATCGATCAGGTCATAAATAATCCGGTTCTCCAGCCCCATAACGACATCCAGATTACGCAGGCCGATATCGGTATCGACCATACATACTTTCTTGCCCAGCAAGGCAAGCGCTGTCCCCAAATTAGCCGAAGTCGTCGTTTTGCCGACCCCGCCTTTCCCCGATGTTACTACTATCGCTTCTCCCATGACTTGCCACTCCTCACTGTATCCGCTAGTTTCGATTATGAACCGACTGAGGATTACAGTCAATTGTAAGGTTGTGCAGCTATGCTTTAAAGACGACAGGCTGTATCCGCAATCGATGCAAATGTGACATCTTGTCGATCTTCATAACGCCTTCGTTCAAATAAGCAAATTCCATCGCTGCATCTCCGCTCATCCACTCATCCGGAGGACGGCTGATCACTTCACCGATCCGCAGCTGAGTCGGCCGCATAAGCGAGGCCGCAATGATGGACTCTTCCCGTCCCTGCGAGCCCGCATGCGCCAAGCCCCGCAGGGCGCCAAGCACATAAATATCACCTGTGCAGAGCAACGTTCCTCCCGGATTCAAATCGCCCATTAGAAGCAGATTCCCGTTATGCTCCAGCGTTTGGCCGGAACGGATAATTCCGGTATGCACTTTCAAATTATGCGGGTTCTCTCCCTCAGGCTCCTCCAATGCATCGCTTTCAATAGACTGCACAAGCAAATTGCCGCGCTGGCGGATTGTAGCCTTAATGCTTTCCTTCTCATCATCGCTTGCCTGGCGCGTGCCAAGTTTCACATGAACATGGACGAGCGGACCGGTCAGCAGCTGCTGATGCGACTTTTCCAATTTGAATTGCAACTCATCCAGCAGCGCAGAAAATTCGCATTTATCATCAAAGAGGAAGACAAGCCCTTCCTTGACGCCCTTTATCGTAATGTGCTGCTTGTCGGTCACGCTCGCCCCTCCTAAAAAGCTTTCTCTGCTTGTCTCTTGCACGGATTCCATATCATAAGCAGAAAGCCGCTTCATCAAGCCTGCTTCCTGCCGCATCTGTCAATTCCAATCTGCTTCTATACGATTCTTGCTAATACGAACAGATTCCTGCCGCTATTCCTCTTCTTCGTCGGATTTCTTTTTTCCACTGCTCTCAAACCAGCGGCGGATCGGCACATACAGCGCAAGAGAAAAGCCGATTTGGAGAAATAGACTGGGAAGAATGTGATGAAGCAGCGCCCATTCGAAAGTGCCATGAGTCAGCTTGAATACACTGTATATAAAATAAACAACCGTATCATACACAAGTGTAGACATGACAATCATCGACATCGCCATAAGCATGGTGCTTCTTCTGCGTTCCATTAACAGACCGGTTGTATAACCGACAAGCGCCATTGTGAAGGAATGCACCCCGATAATTTTACCGTAGAAAGCAAGATCCTGGAGAAGCCCGAATGACAGGCCAAGAATAAGTGCTGTATGGCGGTTGCGATAGATGGCGGCAAAAAGCACAAATGCCAGGATGAAGTGCGGAACTACCCGTCCCGTTAAGCTATCAGGCAGCAGCCAATAGAATATAGTACCTTCCGATAGGAAGAAGAGCAGCATGACAACGATAATGCGCTGCATGCTCATTGCTCGTTCTCCTCCATGTTGGGCATCTGAACGACGAATACATTCGTTAGTTTCTCGAAATCTGCAGCCGGTTCGATGGTAGCTGTGTGAGTCAGGCCAAAGTCACCCACCTGGCGGTTCTCGACGGTTCCAATAACCATGCCATAAGGAAACACATTGCCGCGTCCGGATGTGATAATGGTATCACCCTTCTTAAGCTTGTCTGATTCGGCTATCTTGGACATCATGAGCATTCCTGTGTCCTTATCATAGCTGTCAATGATTCCGAATGATTCCTGCTCCTCCTGTGCCGCTCCTTCTTTAAGCACGGTTGCCGCGATGCCTTTGGAATCCGGCGACCGCACATCAAGCTCGGTAATCGGCATGACGGACGAATAGAAAGGATCCACTCTGCTGATAAGCCCTACGAGACCCTTCGTCGTTACAACAACCATATTGGTGCGAATACCATCCTTTGAACCCAGATTGATGCGGATTGTCGGGTTATAAGGATCTGTGCTGGAAGAAACAACCTGTGCGATCAGATACTTGTACTTGTTGCTCCCCTTCTGCCGCTCAGTAAATTCCAGCGCTTCCATCAACTCTATATTCTTCTGCTCAATTTGATTATAATTAATTTTGTCGCGAGCATAAGCTGCGGCTGTAATCCGCAGCTGCTCGTTCTCCTTGTAGACTTCCTGCAGATTGGCCAGGTCCCCGAATAGTCCCAAGATGTACCCTGCTGGCCTGTATATCAGCTCCTGCAGGAAGCCGGTTGAGTCCATAATGAAATTCTCAGGCCATGACAGCTTCTTGCGATCACTAATGGAAAAGCCCAGCACGGCAACAAACAATATAAAAACGATCATAAGCACAAACATCCGCTTGTTACGCATCCAGTTGAACATCTAATTGTCACCCGCCCATTCCAATCATCCGTTGTTGAAGTACTAGCGGACGTTACCGTTTGGAACGAGAAACAGGGCCGCTTCTTGTTTTGAAGAGATCAATATGGTCCAATGCTCTGCCGGTTCCGATTGCAACACAATCAAGCGGATTCTCCGCCACAATGACGGGCATGCCTGTTTCGCGAGCAAGCAATTTATCCAAATTGCGCAGCAGCGCGCCGCCGCCGGTCAATACGATCCCGCGATCCATAATATCAGAGGAAAGCTCAGGCGGGCATTTCTCCAAAGTGACCTTCACCGCTTCGACAATCGCATTGACTGTATCCGTCAGCGCCTCTGTAATCTCATCAGAGGAAATAGCCAGCGTCTTGGGCAAGCCGCTTACAAGGTCACGACCGCGAATCTCAATCGTGTCCGGCTTCTCCATCATCAGAGCGGAGCCGATCTCCATCTTAAGCTGCTCAGATGTCCGCTCGCCAATCATCAGGTTGTACATCCGCTTCACGTACTGGATGATAGCCTCGTCCATTTCGTCCCCGGCTACACGGATCGACCGGCTTGTGACGATGCCTCCAAGCGAAATGACAGCTACCTCTGTCGTACCGCCGCCAATATCAACAACCATGCTTCCAGTCGGTTCCCATACCGGCAAATCCGCACCGATCGCCGCCGCGAAAGGTTCTTCTATTGTAAAAGCTTCTTTGGCCCCAGCTTGCTCAGTCGCATCCTTGACCGCTCTCTGCTCAACTGCCGTAATGCCTGAAGGAACGCAAACCATGACGTTCGGATGACGGGGAAACAGAGAACGTGTTTTTTGTGCTTGGCGAATAAAATATTTGATCATCGTTGCTGTCGTTTCAAAATCAGCAATAACGCCATCCTTCATCGGTCTTACAGCACGAATGTTGCCCGGCGTCCGTCCGATCATTTTTTTGGCGTCTTCACCGACCGCTTCAATCTTCTTCGTATCTGTACGAATCGCTACCACCGATGGCTCTCTGACTACAATGCCTTTACCTCTTAAATATACAAGGGTATTCGCCGTTCCTAGATCGATACCCAGATCCTTTGAGAATCCACCGAACATGTTAATCTTCCTTTCTCTTCTAAGACAATCCTTATTATTATATTACATGTAGCCTTGCTCCTTCAAACTTATAAAACGGTTGTCACCTATTACCAAATGATCCAGCACTTCAATGCCGACAAGCTCGCCAGCTTCCTTCAGCCGTTGTGTCAGCGACACATCCTCCGGACTTGGCGTCGGATCTCCGCTCGGGTGATTATGCAGGCAAATGATTGAAGCGCTGCTGCACTTGATGGCAGAGCGAAACACTTCACGAGGATGCACAAGCGAGGCATTCAACGTTCCGACTGACAATGTTTCCCGATAGATAACCTGATTCTTCGTGTTTAGAAACAAACAGATGAAATGCTCCTTCTTGAGATAACGGAGCTCTTCCATCATCAGGTTTGCCGCATCCGCCGGCTTGCGGATCGTAGGCATCTCGCCTTGACGGCTTTTGGACAAGCGGCGGCCAAGCTCGATTCCTGCACGCAGCTGAACGGCTTTAGCCGGACCAATTCCGCGAATGGTCGTCATTTCTTCAATGCTCATATCAACAAGACCACGCAAGCTCCCGCATTCCGTCAGAATGCGGGACGCCAGCGTGACCGCAGATTCGCGCTTCGTTCCCGTCCTTAGTAAAATCGCAAGCAATTCCGCGTGGCTAAGCGCCTCGGCCCCAACTGTCATCATGCGTTCTCTAGGTCGGTCTTCGTTAGGGACATCCCGCAACATATAGGGCTGCGTACTCATGTCCATTCCTGCTTTCTACAAGTTCTAAATAACGTCAACACCGAAGGACGACAGCATATCCGACAACAGGGAAAGCGGCAGCCCCACGACATTGAAATAACAGCCGTCAATACGGTCAACTAGTGTTGCTCCAAGCCCTTGTATGGCGTAGCTGCCGGCCTTGTCCATCGGTTCACCGGAGGCGACATAGCGATCGATGCGCCCGCGATCCAGCGGCTTCATTGTGACAAGCGTTCTCCGATGGGCGACAAGCTCTCGCGAACCGTCCGGGCTAATGCAGGCTACGCCGGAATATACCTCATGCTGCCTGCCCTGAAGGCGGCCCAGCATAGCAGCCGCTTCAGCAGTATGCTGCGGCTTGCCCATGACCTCGCCATCCAGCACAACAATCGTATCTGCACCAATAATGACTGAGCCGTCAGACTGCGTCTCGCCAAGCATAGACACAGCAGCGCGCGCCTTGCGCAGTGCAAGCTGCTCCACTATGTGTGAAGGCGCCCAATCCGCCGGTGTCCCCTCATCCGCATCCGTTGACAAAATGAGAACCGGCAAGGAAAGGTCGAGCGATGCGACCAGTTCCCGCCGGCGCGGTGAAGATGAAGCCAGCACAATCTGTCTGGCAATGAACGGCTTCGTATCCGTAGACGAACCCATTGTTTATAGCACTCCTTCTACATAGAAATCCGTTCTGCACTACATTCTGCGATATAACCATATGGCAACGATAACACCGATCATGCTCAATAGGCTTATTTGGAATCGAATTGTCAGGTCATAACTCAATACAAGCAAATCAGCGGCAGGAGACCATACGATTTTGGACGTTTTCGTCAAAAATGAAAGTCCTGGGACGGGCTCCAACCAGCGCGACAGCAGCGCACCAGTCAACAGGCCGATTATGATGAATAGCAGTAAAATCCATATATTTTTCTTCATCTTCCAACGTCCCTCGCCATATTTTGACACCGTCTTTATTATACGCGCGATAGACCTGCTTTACAATGCGTCCATCGACGCAAACCAGTCTTTCTGAACAAAAACGGCCTCCATAAGCGCCCTCTGTACGGACCAGAGATGAGCATCCGATGACTTCTTCTCATATTCTCCTGCGGCAACTGCTGCTGTATTGATCGCTTGGGCCAACTTGTGGAGCGCTGTTCGTCCCTTGCTGTCCGTTACTCCGGATTCCATTAAAGCAGCTGTTCGTGTCCAATTCTGATGAAGCTCGCTCCAACTGCCCTCTACATCGCTTGTATCATCTGTCAGCCTGGCAATTGTCATCGCATCCAGTTGGCCCGTCAGCTCCCGTGTTTGCTGGAAGAAGGTCTCTGCAACAGCAGCGTCGCCCGCAAAAGGCAGGGCGGATAAAGCAGGCAGATCAATCTGCTTCATATACACTTCCAAATTGGCCAGCTTATTTCCCAGCACAAGCGCTTTGCCGCGGTCTTGCGCCATCCCTGCATAGACTCTGTAATCCTCCCCGGTCGCGAATTGAGCAGCTGCCAAACCTTTGTCATTCAGACCGGCTAATGCTTCATCCAGCCCTTCCTTGCTGCTGAATACACCATATTGGAGCATATAATATGAGACGGCCGGGATATTGACAGCTGCGGTTGCGGCAGTTCCTTGTTCAGTGCCGATTGTCGTATCATTCCCAGCAGTTGGCAGAGCATTCATTCCTTCATTTTGTGGGGTCGTTGAAGGCAGATCGCTGCCGGAATTCGCAGCATTTGCAGCGCCCGGCATTTCTGTTGCGATGTCGGCAGCATTCAGGCCCGAGTCTCCAGCTGTGAATAATGTCAATACCAAATAACCAAATAGAGCCCCGGTTGCAACTGCTCCAACTACGGATGCCAGCACTTTGAACCATGAGGGACCTCGCGGGGAACGATAGATGGATGCTGTCTTGAACGAGCTCCGTCCGGCATGTCCCACCTCTTGATCCATTAATTCATTCGATAGTATGGAGTTGTTCCTGTCATGATCATCCCATGCCGCATCTCTGATCAAGGTGCGGGAAGTTTCATAGGCAGGCTGCGGCTTGCTGTCAAAGGGCTGACTCTCGTCTCCGAGCAGAATTTGACCGCTCCAATCGATATGGGGGTGCATAGAGGGATCAACAGAATTAGCGGGCTGCTTTGCTTCGAATGGGTCACGGATGATTGCCGCCCGCTTAATGGAAGAGGGCTTCTGCTCTTCGAATAGGGGGGCTGCTGCCGAGCGATCTCTCTGGCTGGTGGCAGAAGCATCCTTGCGCTCAGTATCACGAATCAGCTTCTCCAGCGCGCGGGCATCATCCTGAAAGGGACTGTTCCAAGCTCCAATATCAGACGTAAACTTTAGTTCTTCTTGAAAAAAAGGCACGACATTCGATTTCAAACGACGTTCTGTCTCTTCCTGCTGCGGCTCTTGTCGGGGGCCATTGGTTTTGTCGAATCGGTATGTAATGCGTGCTTTTGGATTCATGTCACTCTCTCCTTGTCCACATACTCTAATGATAGATTATGAGGAGTTTGAGAGAATTAGAACCAGGGACACCATGATACAGTTCGGAACGCAAACCATAATTAAGTCGGTAAGCACCTTCTCTGGCCCTTTCAGTACTCTTGATGGTCTCTCGTACAGTTCACCTCGCAACCGTGATTAGCCGTGCTTATTTATGAACGATTATTGATCAAAAAAAGCTTTATATTATTCACTCAAAAAGCAGGCAAAATAAAAGCGCTGTCCGAAAAATCCAATTTCCAATGCGTCAGTCTCAAATGATGTGAAGGGATGACTCCAAAACCACAAAAAGTGGACTGGAAGCATCTGTTTCATTGGATATGGGGACTCTGGACAACTCCTTCTCCAAGTGTGGCTTGAAGGGCAGCATGACGGAGTAAGAAGCCTGCGAATGTGCATGAATTTCGGTTGCAAAGAAGCCATATTGGCAAAATTCCTGCAATGAAGCATGATTTTGAGGGCAAATCGTCCTGTAAAGGGAAACGAAGGTGAGATACCTGCACTCTGGCAGGCATTTCACCTTCATGGGGCCAGAAACGAGCAAATAAATGCCATTTCGCATGTTTCGCCTATCTCGTGGCTCATAGCCCGTGGCTCGTTCGCATCTCTCGGCGTTTGAATTGCGAATCGTCCTCTGGCGAGGAGTAAGTCAGCAGTCCCATGAACGCAGGCACTCCACTTCGTACAGCTTGTTAAAGCGGGAGTTGAGCTTTCCACAAAGGACTTTCTGAACATCCCCCTTGCCCTACGCCTTCGGAGAACAAGCCAAAAAACAGAAGTGCAAGTGAAAAGCACAAACCAAAAGCGCCATTTTTGAATAAGGCAAGGCTCAAAAAAAAAGCATTCCGAATGAATTCGGAATGCCTCTTTTTTGAGCCTCTACAATCCGTGCTTGGCGCGAAGCGACTTGGCCAGGCCATCAGCAGCCTTCCAAATATCTCCCGCTCCCATTGTAATAACCAGATCACCCGGCGCTGCCTTGGCGATCAATGTATCCTGAACCTCTTCCTTAGTCGGAATATAGGTCGTATTCTTGTTGCTGTTCTTAATGATCAGCTCGACAAGCTTCTTGGAGTTGACGCCTTCGATCTGTTGTTCGCCTGCCGGTGAATAGATGTCTGTAATGATCACCTCATCAGCCTCCGAGAACGCCTTGCTGAACTGCTCAAACAGGAAATAGGTCCGTGTATAGCGCTGCGGCTGGAACACCGCGACGATGCGCTTGCCTGTCGCTTTGGCTGCACTGATCGTAGCTTGAATCTCAGTCGGATGATGCGCGTAATCATCGATGACCAGAATATCATTGATCTCGCCAAGCACTTGAAACCGGCGCTTCGCTCCGCGGAAATCAACAATCGCTGCGGCTATCGCATCAAAGGAGATGCCAGCCTCCAGACAAGTGATAACGGTCGCCATCGCATTATATACGTTATGACGGCCGGGGACGGACAGCTTGATGCGGCCAAGCGTCTCTCCCAGATGCGTCACAACAAACGACACTTGGCGGTCGCCAAGCACGATATCCTCTGCTTTATAAACAGCTTCTCCATCAATCGCGTAAGTAAGCAGTCCTGAGCTTCCCAGCGGTCCGGCTTGCAGCTGCGGCAGCAAATCTTGAATATCGTTGTCATCCGTACAGATGATCGCTTTTCCACCTGCTTTTACTTGGCTCAGGAATTGGACATAAGCGCTTTTAAGCTTGCCGAAATCACCGTCATAGTTTTCAAGATGATCCGGTTCGATATTCGTGACGATTGCAATGGCAGGATGATACTGCAGGAAAGAGCCGTCACTCTCGTCAGCTTCCGCTACGACATAATCCCCCTTGCCTGCCTTGGCATTCGTACCGACATTGACGATCTCACCGCCGATAATAAAAGTGGGGTCGAGCTTGCAGGTCTCCATGACCAGCGCAATCATCGAAGACGTTGTCGTCTTCCCATGAGCGCCCGCCACTGCTACCCCCTTACCGTTATTCATAAGCCGCGAGAGCATCTGAGCACGATGAAGGATCGGAATATTCAGCTCCTCCGCTGCTCTGCGCTCCACATTGTCGCGGGACAGTGCCGTTGAATAAACGACAAGGTCGGCACCCTTGACATGCTCTGGTTCATGACCGATATAGATGTGAGCGCCTTTGGCTGCCAGCTTCTCCGCAAGCTCCTGGCGCGCGACGTCGGAACCGCTCACCTTATATCCCATTTCCAGCATGACCCGCGCTATCGCGCTCATACCATATCCGCCGATTCCAATGAAATGAACGTGTTCTGCCGTATTCAAGAACGGATCACCAGCCTTTTTCAGATTCCGTATTGTAGAGCAAATAGGAGCGGACATCGGCAATCAAATACAGCGTGCCGGTCACCACCGCCAAATCGGCGTCACCGGTCAACTTCTGCAGCCGTTCTAACGCCTTCTTCCAGTTCGGTTCAATAATAAGCTCGAATGTACAGCCGAGCTCCTCCCGCATATCCTCCACTAGCGATGCAAGCTCGCCGGCAGGTTTGGCTTTGCGAAAGTCAGGCTCGGTCACTACGAGCGAATCCACTAGAGGTAGTATATGCCGCAATGTGTCAGGATGATTCTTATTCGCCAGCATCCCCATCATAAGATGAAGCCGCTCGTATCGGTAAGTATCGCGCAGCGCTGCAGCGAGCGACTGTGCCCCCTCTGGATTATGCGCTCCATCGAGCAGCAGGCGCGGCGATTCCACGACCATCTCAAGACGGCCAGGCCACGCAGCATCCTTCAGCCCTTGACGCAAATCCTCATCATCCATAATAAGCGCGTAATATTGACGCATCACCTCAAGCGTCATTACCGCTACCATTGCATTCGTCCGCTGATGTGCGCCGCTAAGCGTTATCGTGAGCGGCTCAATGGCACGGAACATGCCTTGGAAGGCAAAGGTCTGCTCGCGCTCACTAACCTCAAGCGTCGTTTCGGTAAACTGTTCGCCAAGCAGATAGAGAGAGCTGTTATTGTCACGGGCAGTATCCGCGACAATGGCCACTGCCTCAGGCTGGGTTACAGCACTTATTACGGGCACACCCGGCTTAATGATGCCAGCCTTCTCCCTTGTCACTTCCTCGATTGTATTGCCGAGAATATCCATATGGTCATGGCCAACATTCGTGATGACCGAGACGATTGGCGTAACAAAATTCGTAACGTCGAGTCTTCCCCCAAGCCCTGTCTCCCAAACGACAAAATCAGGATAAGATTCCCGTGCATAATAGAGTACTGCCAAAGCTGTCGATACTTCGAACATGGAAGGCGAGCCAAGCTCTGTTGCCGCAATTGCCTCAACATGGGGCTTGAGCTGATTGGCGAGCTTGAGCAGCGTTTCCTCCGGAATATCCATGCCGTTATATTGGAACCTGTTCGTAAATTTCGTAATGTAAGGGGACGTGAAGGTCCCCACATCATAACCGCTGCGAAGCAGGACACTGGTCAGATAAGCGCAGGTCGAGCCTTTGCCATTCGTTCCAGCCACATGAATAAATTTCAGCCGCCGCTGCGGATTGTCGAAGATCTCCATCAACTTCAGGATACGCTCCAAGCCGGGACGGATGCCAAAAGGGACAAGCCCTTCAATCCAATCTCTTGCCTCCTCATAGGTTGCAAGCGGAGCTTCCAAGGCTCCCTGATGCTGGTTGCTCATTCTGTCTCGCCCTTCTTCCTCTATAACCATCAATGCCAGACTGGCAAGCAGCGAATTATCCCCGCAGCTCCGCCAGTCTTGCTTGTACTTTATCGCGTTTGTCCGCATAATCAGCCATCTTGGCCTTCTCTTCCTCAATGACCTTTGCTGGCGCCTTCGATACGAAGCCGACATTGCCCAGCTTCTTCTCGACCCGCTCCACCTCTGCGTTCAGGTTCTGAATCTCTTTCTCCAGCCTTGCAATTTCCTGCTCGATATCAATGAGGCCTGCAAGCGGCAAGAACAGCTCCGCCCCAGTAATGACAGCAGTCATTGCTTTGTCCGGAGCGGCCAATTCAATGCCGATCTCCAGCTTGGACGTTCCGCAGAAGCGGCTGATAAATTCCTCATTGCGGCTCAGTATAGCAGCTACCTCTGCGCTGGATGGCTTGACGAGCAGCTCCACCTTTTTGCTCATCGGCACGTTCACTTCAGCACGAATGTTGCGAACCGCACGAATGATGCCCATCAGCAG
Organism: Paenibacillus oenotherae; assembly: GCF_019443105.1. Lineage (GTDB taxonomy): Bacteria > Bacillota > Bacilli > Paenibacillales > Paenibacillaceae > Paenibacillus_Z > Paenibacillus_Z oenotherae. The sequence goes on along the minus strand of NZ_JAHZIJ010000011.1, from coordinate 104,175 downwards.
CTCCATCTCGCGAACCGCTTCCGGCGCTTCCAGAGCAGCATCGTATTTCGGCCACTCCGCAAGCGTAATGGTCTCTCCCTCATGCGGCAAGTGTTGCCATATTTCCTCGCTAATAAACGGCATAAACGGATGAATGAGCCGCTGTGTCCGGTCAAGCACATAAGCAAGCACGGATTGCGTAGCCCGCTTCGCCTCTGCATCGCTGCCATACAAGCTCAGCTTCGCAAATTCGATATACCAGTCGCACAGATCGTCCCAAATAAAATTATTCAACAGGCGTCCGGTTTCACCGAATTCATAAGCGTCAATCAATCGCGTCACATCACGCGAGGTTTCATTAAGACGGTGCAGAATCCAGCGGTCCGATGTGCCAAGCTTGCCGCTAATATCGATATCCGTTGCCGTAAAGCCCTCCAAATTCATAAGGGCAAAACGCGAAGCATTCCATATTTTGTTAGCGAAGTTGCGAGCCTGCTCCACCTTGTCCCAGCGGAACCGCAAATCCTGGCCTGGTGTGCTGCCAGTCGAAAGCATAAAGCGCATCGCATCTGCGCCGTAGCGCTCAATAACATCGATTGGGTCAACGCCGTTGCCCAGCGACTTCGACATCTTCTGGTTATTCTCATCACGCACAAGACCGTGAGTCAGCACATCCTTGAACGGAATCTGCTCCGTAAATTCGAGCGCGGTGAAGATCATCCGGGCAACCCAGAAATAGATAATATCGTAACCCGTCACGAGCAGGCTCGTCGGGTAGAAACGTTTCAGATCTTCGGTCTCCTGCGGCCAGCCAAGCGTCGAGAACGGCCACAGCGCCGAGCTGAACCAGGTATCAAGCACATCCTCGTCCTGCCGCAGCGAAGTGCTTCCGCATTTATTGCAGGTTGTCAGATCCTCGCGCGACACATGCATCGCTTCGCATTGATCGCAATACCATGCAGGAATGCGGTGTCCCCACCACAACTGGCGGGATACACACCAATCGCGGACATTCTCAATCCAATTCAAATAGATCTTCTCGAAGCGATCCGGCACAAAGTTAACACCGTTGCCAGAACGCTGCGCTTCGATCGCCGTTTCCGCAAGCGGCTTCATGGAAACAAACCATTGTGTGGACAAATACGGCTCAATTACAGCTCCGCTGCGCTCGCTATGCCCCACCTGATGGACATGATCCTCAATCCGAATGCATACGCCCTGAGCCTGCAGATCGGCAACGATCCCCTTGCGGCAGACCGCTCTGTCCAATCCCTTGTATGGTCCGGCTTCTTCATTCATCGTGCCGCTCTCGTCCATGATGACGATTTGTGGCAGATCATGGCGCAGGCCGACCTCAAAGTCGTTAGGATCATGCGCAGGTGTTATTTTGACCGCACCTGAGCCGAAGTCTTTATCGACATACTCATCGCCAACGACAGGGATTTCGCGTCCAATAATCGGCAGAACAAGCATTTGTCCGATCAGATGCTTGTAGCGCTCATCTTCGGGATGAACGGCAACCGCCGTATCGCCAAGCATCGTCTCCGGCCGTGTCGTAGCTACAGTCAAGAAGCCGCTGCCATCCTTGAGCGGGTATTGCAAATGGTACAGATGGCCGTTGACTTCCTTATGCTCCACCTCAATATCAGAGAGCGCAGTCCGTGCGGCAGGATCCCAGTTGATGATTTTTTTGCCCCGATATATTAATCCTTTGTCATACAGACGAACGAATACTTCCCTGACCGCCTGGGACAGACCCTCGTCGAGCGTGAACCGTTCACGCGAATAGTCGAGCGAGAAGCCCATTTTGGCCCACTGCTCGTGGATATTCCCTGCATAGTGCTCTTTCCATTCCCATACCTTCTCAAGGAACTTCTCCCGTCCAAGATCATGACGCGATATCCCTTCCTCGCGGAGCTTCTGCTCCACCTTCGTCTGGGTTGCAATACCGGCATGGTCACTGCCCGGCAGCCATAATGCATCATAGCCCTGCATCCGTTTCGTACGGATCATTATATCCTGCAGCGTACAATCGAGCGCATGCCCGATATGCAGCAATCCCGTTACATTCGGCGGCGGGATAACAACCGTATACGCAGGAGCGTCCGGTCTTTTGCCTGCCTCAAAATAGTTGCCTTTCATCCAATACTCATACCAACGTGCTTCAGATGCTTTCGGATCGTACGTCGTCGGCATCTCAGTCGTCAATTGTTTCTCAGACATCGTTTCCTACCTCCAATAATTTCGCAAGCCGGCTCCCAGGCGCCCTGGGGACGCGGTCCGGATGACGTAGCAGCTTATGGAAAAACAAATAAAACCTTCCGCCCCTATACTGCAAAGGACGAAAGGTCTAGCTTCCGCGGTACCACCTTTGTTTCGCTCAGTGCGTATAACGCCAAGCGACACCTCAAACAGATAACGGCTGCGGCCGGCTTGAACTGACGAAGCAGATTCGTTTCATTCAAGCAACTCCGGGGCGACATGTCGCAACAAACAATCCTGCGGAACCTCTCAGCGTAACAGTTCCACTCTCTGAAGGCACAGCTGCCACTCTTCCCCATCAACGTCATTATAGTCAAAGTATAACCCTATATTTTCTATCATACACGTTCTTATTTGCCCGCGTCAATCCCGGCCGCATCCCGCACGCGCATCACGGCCTCTCGCACATAGCGCAATCCCCCTCGAAGACCATGCGCCTCCAAGGGGGATTGGATGATGATTATGGAATATACAGCACTTGGCCTTCCGAAATATTCTGATCCGAAAGACGATTGTATAGTGCAATTTCGCGGGGCTGGAGATGATAGCGGTCGGCAATCAGCTCCAGCGTTTCCTCCCGCTGCACGATACACATGCGCAGCTTGCGGAATGATTCATCGATGGACTGGCCGAAGAAAATGTTTTTCCATTCCATATCATCCCCGGCCGGTTTATTAGCCTCATCAGCAGCTCGCTGAGCCGATTGCTCCGCGACCGCTCTCGCCTCCTGCTCCCGCTTGCTCGATTGCAGCAACGAGCGAAAGCCGAGTCCGTTGGCAGCAGGAGCAGGATCCTCAGCCGCTGACTTGCCCATAACCGCGACGCGCATTTCCTTCTTCAGCGCATCGGGCTCCGCCGGACTGCTGACATCGCCGAAGCTTTGCGGGCTATTGAATGTGGAGGAAGAGAACGATTCCTGCTGTGCTTCATTGTGGAAGGGCTGTATGCCGGATTCCTCAATGTGCGCTGGGGCAGCCGGACGTTCAGGCTGCTGCTCATGAAGAGGCTCGGCGTGTACCGCAGGGCTGGGATTGGCTCCTCCATAACCGGATTCAATGCCGCTCTCCCTATAGAAGGCCTTCCGCTGCTCGGCCTCCTGCCTTGCAACCTCCCGCTCTAGCTCATCGCGGGCAAAAGCCTCCCGCGCCTCTGCTTGCCGTGCCTCCGCAGCATGCGCTTCCCCATCAAGCCGCCCAGCATTCCATACCTGCTCGTCGCGGCGGGGGTCTCCATCCCGGACATGCTCCTCGCGCCGGAACAGATCCCACGCCTGCTCCCCGCTCGGGACTGATTCCTGAGCCTGCGGTTCCTCCCCGGAGCGAAGCACGCTCGCCCGCGCTTCCTCTTCACGCAGCCAAGCTTCCCGCTGCAGCTCCTCCTCTGCGGCACGCTGCGCCTCTTCAGGGCTGAAGGATTGCGCCGCGCCCTCTGCAGCATGGAATGACTCCGAATCCAGCCGCTGCGCCTCTGCTTCACGTGTATGAATGACTGTGAACGGCTCCTCGCGTCTCCAGCTTTCTTGCTCCTGATGCTTTTCCAGTTCGATGCCCAGCAAGGAGAGAACACCTGTAATATTGAGCGTTCTTGATGATAACAGCTCAACATCAAAATTATCAATTTCCACAGCGATATCATCCAACCGGTTGATCCGATTCATCGGCAGCGTAATTTCTACCGGAATCCAATGCTCTAATGGCTGCTCTGCTGAAGGATCGTTCTGCGCTCGATAAACACCGGTCAAAAGCAGATGTCCTTTGAGCAGCACCTGCTCACCCTGCTGTACAATTTGGATTCGTGGAACAAGCTCAATTTCTTCCAGTTCATCGATTGCTGCCACATCATCCGGCAAATGCACTCGCTCATATACATCAAATCTTAACCCGTTCGACTGATTGGACACGCTTGTCGTCCTCCTTTCCCCTACTCGTAGCTTGATTACAGCTATCTTCCCTATTTATCTATATGGTTAGGGGGGGACGGACATGACTAAGAATTTTTGTGCGCGCCAAGCTCCTCACGGACTTTAGCGAACCATTGCGGCTCGGGAGCGGCAACCGTTACCGGTGCACCCGTCAATGGATGCGGAAAAACAAGCAGCTCGCCCCGGAGCGCCTGATGGTTCAAATAGCGGCTGCTGCCGCCATATAGCGTGTCTCCGACAAGCGGATGTCCCAAATGGCTCATATGCACCCGAATTTGATGTGTCCGTCCTGTTTCCAGTTGCAGGCGAACCAGCGATGCAGTGCGATAGGCTTCCACGACCTCATAGTGCGTTACAGCATGATCTCCTGTATTCGAAACCCGTCTGCGCGCACCGTGATGCCGGTCCTTGCCGATTGGCTCATCAATCGTACCGCGCCTGCGGAGCAGCTTTCCTTGAACGATGGCAGCATAATGCCGCTCAATCGTTTTCTGCCGCATTGCCGCATCCAGCCGCTGCTGTGCAAGGTCGTTCTTCGCATAGAGTACGGGACCTGACGTATCATCGTCCAGGCGGTGGATATGTTTCACAGACTGAGGATCGCCATTCATCAAACAATGCCGCGCCGCCGCTTCATCCAATGTCCCCCGCTGGCCTGCCGCTGAGGGATGAACCGGCATGCCCGAGGGCTTGTCCAGTACAAGGCACCAATCATCCTCGAACAAGACCGATGCCGCACGCTCAGTTGAACCAGGCGGAAGCTTGGCCAGCCGGTATATCGGCTCCTTCTCTACATCCGCATGCAGGAATGTGCGAAGACGTATAACCCCATCAACGAATTGAATGCCCCTAACAGAGAACAAACGGTTCATCCATTTCTCCGGGAACAGAGAAAGAGCCAGCAGCCATTGCCGCACATGATGCGGATGGCTCCCAGCCCGTAGTGCGGGAAGTTCAGCACTGGAATCGCGCTCTGCTTCGGATTCGGACATGCTGCTGGTTGAAGCTATTCCCTCCAGCGTCTCTAGAGGCAGCTCCAGCCATTCTCCGCTGCGCCTGAATTGTTCCCAATCGATCTTGCCGCTCTCTCTCATCCCATCAGCCTACAATCTGCGAAGCGCTTCATCATTCGCTGCAATCGTAGCATCTATCGCTGCCTCATCATGAACAGCAGAGACGAACATCCCCTCATACTGCGATGGAGCAACACTGACGCCAAGATCCAGCAGCGTGGCAAAATACGCCTTGAACCGCTCAAGATCGGCATGCTTCGCTGTATCATAATTAATGACATGCTCCTTTGTGAAGAACGGGCATACCATGGAGCCGACACGATTGATAGTCACCGGCACGCCATGCTTCGCCGCATTCGCTTCAAAGCCGCGCTGCAGGCGTACCGACAGTTTTTCCAAATGCTCGTACGTCTCTGGAGTCAACAGGCTTAATGTTGTATATCCGGCTGCCATAGCTAACGGATTGCCTGACAAGGTGCCTGCTTGATAAATCGGCCCGCTTGGCGCCATCATCTCCATAATCTCGCGTTTGCCGCCATAGGCTCCGACCGGCAAGCCGCCTCCGATTATTTTGCCAAGACAGGTCAGATCAGGGGTGACGCCATACAGCCCCTGCGCACAATGGTAATGAACCCGGAATCCGGTCATAACCTCGTCGAAAATAAGCAGGCTGCCGTATTGCTCCGTTACCTCGCGCAGTCCTTGAAGAAATCCGGGCAGCGGCGGCACGACACCCATATTGCCGGCAATAGGCTCAACAATAATACAGGCGATTTCCTCGCCGAATTTCTCGAACGCCAGCTTCACGGATTCCAGATCATTATAAGGTACCGTAATGGTATGGGAGGCTACGCTTTCCGGTACACCGGGGCTGTCCGGCAGGCCGAGCGTAGCGACCCCTGATCCTGCCTTGATCAGCAAAGAGTCGGTATGTCCATGATAGGAGCCCTCGAATTTCAGAATCTTGTTCCGTTTCGTATAGCCGCGCGCCAGACGAAGAACGCTCATTGTAGCCTCTGTGCCGGAATTGACCATCCGCACCACTTCAATAGACGGAACACGCTCGCAGACAAGCTCCGCCATAGCGGTCTCCAGCTCCGTTGGCGCACCAAAGCTTGTTCCCTTCTCCGCCGTACGCTTAATCGCTTCAATGACGTCAGGATGGGCATGTCCCATAATGAGAGGACCCCAGGATCCGACATAATCAATATAGCTGTTCCCGTCTATGTCATACACCCTGCAGCCTTCTCCACGTTCCATATAGACAGGGGTTAAACCGACAGACCGAAACGCACGCACCGGAGAATTCACACCGCCTGGAATGACTTGCTTTGCTTTGTCAAAGGCAGCCTTGGAACGTTGATCCTGTCTCTTCCGATTAATTTCGCTCAAATTCGACACTCCTACCTGTTATTTAATCGTACTCCTGTGGTACACTTCAATGAGAATCGTCATCGTTGTAATAACTGACAAACCGACATGGAAGAGGCGGATTACATTGATCGAAATGTTGAAAAAAGTGCAGCTTTTCGAAAGCTTGAACGAAGAACAGCTGCAGCATATTTTATCCATTGCCGACAAACAAATATTCTCAGCCAGCACCGTGTTGTTTCATGAGAACGATCCCGGCGATACATTCTATGTACTGCTGAAAGGCTCCATCAAAATTTTCACCCGCGGCAGCACTGGCGAAGAGAAAGTGCTGTCGATTATTGGAGCAGGAGAGAGCTTCGGCGAGCTGTCGCTGCTCGACGGACGTCCCCGCTCCGCATCCGCGCAAACGCTTGAGCCAACGACGGTATTGTCCGTTCATGCCAAGCCGTTCCTTGAGCTGCTCCGCCAGCAATTCGATATTACCCGTCATATTATGGCAGAGCTTTGCCGGCGTCTGCGCGATACCAATCAGCATGTGTATGATCTTACTTTCCTGGATGCAAGAACAAGAGTGCTGAAGAATCTCATCCTGCTTGCCAATCGTCACGGCCAGCGGTCTGGCAGCATCATAACGATTCGAATTCCGCTGAACTATGATGAGCTGGCCCAGATGGCCGGAGTGCCCAAGCAGACGCTAGCCCAAGTGCTGCGGGATCTGCAGGATCGTCTCATCCTCAACGTAGGGGCCAACGACTATACGCTTGATCTGTCACGCCTTAACGGTTAACCGTTAAGGCGTTCGCTTTCTTTATTCGCCTCTCAGCCAGCGTGCGGCATCCAGTGCATGGTAAGTGATTATCAGATCCGCCCCGGCACGCTTCATTCCTGTTAACGTCTCCAGCACCACAGCACGCTCGTCTATCCAGCCGTTGCTTGCCGCAGCCTTCACCATGGAATATTCCGCGCTCACATTGTAAGCCACCACCGGGAGATCAAAGTGCTCCTTCAGCATGCGAAGGATGTCGAGATAGGCCAGCGCCGGCTTAACCATCAGCATATCAGCGCCCTCCACAACATCCGACTCCGCTTCACGAAGCGCCTCGCGCGCATTGGCCGGGTCCATTTGATACGTCTTGCGGTCGCCGAATTGCGGTGTAGAATGGGCGGCATCCCGGAATGGACCGTAGAACGCCGAGGCGTATTTCACAGAATAAGACATGATCGGAATCATTTCGTAGCCGGCAGCATCCAAGCCATCACGGATGGCAGCTACAAAGCCGTCCATCATATTGGAGGGAGCAATAATATCCGCCCCGGCCTCAGCCTGCGAGACAGCCGCACGAACGAGCAGCTCCAGCGACGGATCATTATCCACCTCTGCAACCCCTGTATGCTTATCATGATGGATGAGGCCGCAATGCCCATGATCCGTAAATTGGCATAAGCAGGTATCTGCTACTACGACTAGCCCTGGAGCCCAACCTTTAATAGCGCGAATGGCTTGCTGGACAATCCCTTTCTCATCGTACGCTGAGGTTCCTGCCGCATCCTTGGAATCCGGCACACCAAAAACCAATACAGCCTGCACGCCTGACGCTACAACTGCATCGATTTGCGCTTTCAGCAGATCAAGCGACAGATGATAAACGCCCGGCATGGAAGGAATCTCTTCCTTCACTCCCGTTCCGTGTGTAACAAATAAAGGATAGATGAAATCATTAACCGTCAGCTGCGTCTCGCGAACCAGACTGCGAAGGGCAGAGGTTCTGCGCAGTCTGCGGTGTCTCGTAATGGGGTAGCTCATTCTTCAGGAGCCTCCTTTGCTTTCGTCCGTTGATTAGCCATTCTTGCGGCTGCAATCGCCTCTATAAGTGCGTCAATAGTTGCTTCCTCCGGTTGAATCGTAACGCGCAAGCCAGCGTCAGCAGCCGTCTTCGCTGTCAGAGGACCGATACAGGCAATATCCGCTTGCTCCAGTACGCTTTGAGGATTGTCTACCCCCATCCGCTCCATGACAGCAAGCAAATTTGTAACCGTGGAGGAGCTTGCGAATGTAATAACGTCCACCTTCTTGCTCAGGAGCAGCTCCAGCGTTTCTCTCTCCTGATCTTCAGCGATTATCGTCTCATATACATCAATCTCGACTGCCTCCAGACCCTTAGCCTCCAGCTCGCGTGGGAGCACCTCACGTGCCAGATCTCCCCGCGGCAGCAGCACGCACTGTCCTGCCTCAAGACTGCCATTCAGGCTGTCCAGCAATCCTTCCGCATGGAATTTGACAGGCAGGACATCGATCAGCAGCCCGCGCTGCTGCAGAGCTTCAGCTGTCTTGGGTCCAACAGCCGCAATTCGCGCCTTGTGGAATGCCCGGATATCAATACCCAGCTTCTTAATCCAGCCAAAGAAATATTCAACGCCATTCACACTTGTAAACATCAGCCAGTCATAGCGGGCGGCATCCCGCAATGCCGTCTCCACCGCTTCAACAACTGCCGGCTGCGACGGCTCTCTTGTCTCGATTACAGGAAATTCGCATGGCTCGCCGCCCAGCTCTTCTATACGGTCGGACAGGTCGCTGCTCTGCGCTCTGGCCCTTGTAACCATTATTCTTGTGCCGAACAACGGCTTGCGCTCGTACCATCTCAGCTTCTCCCGCTGCTTAACCACCTCTCCGACAACGATAACTGCCGGCGGCTTGAAGTTCGCCTCCGCAACAATCGCTTCTATCGTCTGGAGTGTGCCGACAACGGTGCGCTGCTCAACTCGTGTGCCCCACCGGATAAGCGCTACAGGCGTTTCCGGCGATTTGCCATGGCGGATCAGCTGCTCGGCAATATAGCCGATCTTGGCAACACCCATCAGAAAGACCAGTGTCCCCGTTGCATTCGTCACCTTATCCCAATGAATGCTGCGATCCAGCTTATCCGGGCTTTCATGTCCGGTAATGATCGACAGGGAGGAGGCAAGATCCCGATGCGTCACCGGAATGCCTGCATAGGCCGGCACTGCGATTGCCGATGTTATGCCAGGTATAATTTCGAATTCAATGCCATTGTCATACAGAAGCTCCGCTTCTTCGCCGACACGGCCGAAGATGGTTGGATCGCCGCCTTTAAGCCTGGTCACAATCTTGCCCTGGAGCGCCAGATCGACAAGAAGCTGGTTGATCTCTTCCTGCTTCATCGTGTGGCGGTCAGGAAGCTTGCCGACATAGACCTTCTCGGCTCCCGGCTTCAGAAATTTAAGCAATCGCGGACTTGCCAGACGGTCATATACAACAACATCGCATGCCTGGATGCACTCTTGTCCCCGAACTGTAATCAGCTTCGGATCTCCGGGGCCCGCACCGACGAGGTATACTTTCCCTTTCACCTTCTCCATCGTTCCGTTCATCCCCCAAATTCAACTAAGATGCGCTCTGCCCCTCTTGCCTTCAACGCATCCGCCAACCTGATTCCAAGCTGCTCAGGGTCATTCCCCTGCAGCGTTTCTTTGAGCATTACCGAGCCGTCAGGCAAGCCTACAATACCTGTGAGCTCGATCCCCTCTCCAGCATGGCCATCCAGCGGTTCAATCAAGGTCGCATAAGCGCCAATAGGGATTTGGCAGCCACCGTTCAGTGCCCCGAGAAAGCTCCGTTCAGCACGTACGGTTAATGCCGTATCCCGGTCATTCAACAGCGCAAGCAGCTCCAGCACCCCCGGGTCGTCGCCACGGCATTCGATGCCTAAAGCCCCCTGGCCCACTGCCGGAACCGAAATGTCGGCAGGCAAATAAGACGATATCTTGTCTTCCCAGCCCATCCGGTGCAGTCCCGCCGCTGCCAGCACAATGGCGTCGAAGCCTTCCGTATCCAGCTTGCGGATGCGTGAATCAATATTGCCTCTGATCGATTCGATCTGCAGATCAGCCCGCGCCCGCTTGAGCTGACAGGCTCTCCGCAAGCTGCTTGTTCCCACCTTGGCGCCATGCGGAAGCCCATCCAATGAAAGTCCGTCCTTGCTAATCAGACAATCCCGTGGATCCACACGCTTAGGGATCGCCCCATTGACCAATCCCTCCGGAAGTGCATATGGCATATCCTTCATGCTGTGTACAGCCAGATCAATCTCCCCGTCAAAGAGCGCTTGCTCGATCTCCTTCACGAAGAGTCCCTTGCCGCCTACTTTTGACAACGTTACATCGAGAATGCGGTCGCCTTTAGTTACTATTTTGCGAATCTCAAAATCATAATCCAGCCCATGCGAAGCACAAAGCGCCTTTAGCTGGTCTATCACTTGTCCCGTTTGCGTGAGCGCCAATGCGCTTTGCCGCGTTCCCACGACGATAATACGCCTTCCGTCCCTCATATATGCCATTATGTATGCCTCCCGTCGACCATTAGCTCTAATCTTGCCATCCAACCATCGATTGCATCATTCCCGAATAGTTCTGCTGGAATGCCGCCCGCCATCTCCTCAGCCGCCAATCGCAGGATGGCTTGTCTTCGCGCTTCATCCGTTTCCTGGTTCAGCACCCGCTCTCTGAGCTGACGCAGCAGAATAAGACGTTGCCCGTAATCCTCCCCGTACAACGCCTCAAGCTCGCGTTTCATACGAACTGTGAATGCAGGACTTGCGCCTCCTGTCGTCACGGCGACAAGCAGCTCACCGCGCCTTACAACAGCAGGTGTAACAAAATCACCCTGGCCAGCCTCATCCGCCACATTGACCCAGGCTCCGGCAGCTCTGCCCGCCAATGCAACCGCCTCATTGGCTTCCCTTGCATTCGTTGCCGCAATAACGAGCGACGCCCCGATCAGATCCTTATCTAGGTATTCCCTGCTCTCATGCCGGATAGACCCGGCTTCATGCAGTTGCCCCAGACCTTGCGTAATATGAGGACTGACGACCAGCAGCTCATCCGCTCCGGCTGCGAGCAGACCTCGAACTTTGCGTTCTGCTACTGCACCGCCGCCAATGACGACACATCGCTTCCCGCGAACATCAAGCATCACAGGATAGTAGCCCATTCATCCGGACCCCTTCCAAGTACAAATCGAAGATCATTGGCCGCGCACCGTCTCATTGAAAGTTCTCATCAAGACCAGTTATGAAACGAAGAGGCTTCATTAATGAGCAAATTAAACAAAAGCACCGCAAAACAAATTAAATTCCACCTCGCTGTCTTCCAGCTTGGACTGTCGAACCACCGATAATGAAGCATATTCCAAATATAAAGCACCAGAGCTACGAATGAGGCAATAACCTTCAAATCCAACAGCAGCCCGTACCGTCCTTCTACCATGATGGAGGTTACTGCCACAGCGAGCGACATCGTTAACAGAGGGGTTCCGACCAGTACGAATCGGTACATTAACCGATTGATAACATCAAGGCTTGGCAGCCGCTGAACAGACTTGCTCCAACGCTTGCTCTTCAGTCTGCCGTGAAGAAACAAATACATGCCGGAGAAGATCGCTCCGATGGTTAGAACAGCGTAAGCGCAGATCATCAGGCTGACATGGACAACGAGCATTTCTCGCGCCAGCTGCCAAGGTTCCATGGAAACTCCGGAGCGGATGCCGAACAAATTAAGTGTAAGTACCGCAAAGCCCGCAACGTTGACAAAAAAAACAATAAACTCAATACGGAAAAACCGGCTAATAACAAGCGATATCGTTACAAGCAGCCATGAGAAGAACAACATATATTCAAATAAGGACAAGAACGACAGATTGAAATGAGAAATAATCCGGTGGATGAGAAAAATAGTCTGCAGTACCCAAACGAAAATAAGGAGCCCTGTTCCCATCCGTTTTGCCTGCCGATTGCGATCAACGAAATCGGAAAAGTAAAACAGGAGGCTCAGGGCGTAAATATAAAGCATAGCATCATATAGCCAATTCTGCGTGATCATAAGCGCCTCCACGAGCATTGCATTTCGATCTCATGATAGCGAAACGGCGGCCTGTCGCCGCCTGCTTGCCGCATATGGAGCGGCTGTCTTCATCTTATGTTGTTGCACCGGCGATTGCACCCTGCACTCCCTTGGCATTCAAGCTCTTGCCGAACGCTGGAGCCGAATCAGCCGCCTGCACAGTTGGTAATTTCACTTCATGCAGCTCCGTCTTGCGCTGCTGTTCCTTCGCTTCTGCAAGCGTCTCTTCCAATGCAAATAATTTCACAAACATCTCCATTGCATCATCGCCATGCTTCTCGCCAGCAAGCTCCTTAATCCGCAGAATAGGATCCTGCATCATCTGGTTCACAATGCTCTTGGTTAGCTTGCGGATGATCTTGCGCTCCCGATCATCAAGATCCGGCAGCTTCTTGTACATGCTGTCCATCGTTTCTTCATGAATCGCTGCAGCTTTATCCTGCAGGGCACGAATGAGCGGGACAACGCCGAGCGTCTTGTACCATTGACGGAAAGCTTCCATCTCTGCAGTAATGAATGTCTCGATCTTCGCTGCTTCAAGGCGGCGCTGCTCCAGGTTGCTCTCTACAATCCCTTCCAGATCGTCAATATCATACAAGAACACATTCTCAACCGATGCGATTCCCGGATCCAGGTCACGAGGAACAGCTATATCAATCATGAAGAGCGGTCTGGATTTGCGCTTCTGCATCGCAGCAGCAACCTGCTCCCGTACCAGCACATACCCATCTGAACCGGTAGAGCTGATCACGATGTCTGTTTCATTCAGCTTGCCAACCGCCTCTGCCATTGACAGCGGTATCCCATTGAACTTGTCTGCAAGCTGAGTCGCGCGGTCATAGGTTCGATTAACGACGAAGACACGATCAACGCCGTTCGAGTACAGATGCTTCGCTGTAAGCTCGCTCATCTTCCCTGCGCCCACAATCATAACCGTCTTCCCGCCAAAATGTCCAAAGATCCGTTTGCCGAGCTCAACGGCCGCATAACTGACCGAGACGGCCGCTTCGCCGATAGAAGTTTCCGAATGGGCCCGCTTGGCCAATGTAACAGCTTGCTTGAACAAGGTGTTAAAAAGTGTGCCCGTCGTCTTCTGCTCCTGCGCCAGCAGGAACGAGTTGCGGACTTGTCCGAGAATTTGCGTCTCGCCGATTACCATAGAATCCAATCCGCATGTGACGCGGAACAGATGGTCAATGGCCTTCTCATCCTCGTACATATATAAATGATTCGTGAACTGCTCTCTCGGCAGCTTGAACCATTGCTCCATGAAGTTGCGAATGTAGTGGCCGCATAGATGAGGCCGATCGACAACGGCATATAGCTCAGTGCGATTACAGGTCGCCACTATGACACATTCCATGATGCTTTTCGTATGCTGAAGCTGCCTAAGAGCTTCCGGCAAATCCCGATCAGCAAACGTAAACCGTTCCCTGACTTCGACGGGAGCTGTCCGGTAGTTCAATCCGACAACAATAATGTGCATGCGCGTTCACCTGCCTCTGCGATCATTTTTCAACATTTAGTATAGCACAGTTCGACATCATGTACCCCTGCAAATATGAAAATTATTTGAAAATAGCCATGCATATAAAAAAATGACCCGGATTTCTCCAAGTCATTTTGAAATTGGTTTATTTAGCTTTTAACAAGCTCAGCTTGTTTCATATCTGGTTCGACGACTTGCAGCTCTCCCATACCGCGAACAAGCTTCTTGGCATGAGTTGTCGTTGGTTTCAATACAGAAATCATGTAGTCGATCGCGAGTTGCGGATCCACTGTTTCTCCACACGTATAACAGTCAAGAGCAGCGAAGCCTCTTTCTGGATACGTATGAATCGAGAGATGACTTTCCGACAGCATTACGAGCACAGTTGCTCCTTGTGGCTCAAATTGCTTGGCTTGCACAGAGAGTACGGTAGCGCCGCATGCTTCTGCAGCCTCCACCATATGGGCTTGCAAAAATTCCGCGTTGTTGAGCAGGTCGAAATCTACACCCCATGTATCAACAGCAACGTGTCTTCCGAAAGTTGAGTATTCCATCTTTCGGTTCCCCCTTCCTAGGAATAAAATGTTTGAAAAATTTCATCCGCTAGGACCTACGTCATTCACTGCCCGAGGGAATAATCTCTCGCAACATTACATGTCCTGAGTGAATCCTGGTTCCTATTATTCATTTCAACGAAAATAAAAATAACATCTATCGCGAAGAAATGCAACAGTTATTTTTTGTACCTTGACTGTAATTGTTTTTTTAACGGGCCGCAGCTTTTGTTCCAATTGAAAAAGCCGCCAATTAAGCGGCTTTAACACCTAGTATATGCTCAGTCTCGAGTTATGCTTCACGTACAAACAACTGTTTTGTCTGTTCCTTGAGCCGCTCGTCAATGATGGCAATTTGGGTGCGGTCACTGCACTGATTGCGCATATCAAGCAGTTCGTTGATGGTGTTCTGGATAGCGCCAATCTCACGCTCCACCTCATTGCTGCGGAACTGCGCTTCCAGCTGCCCAATCGTATTCTTGTACTGGAATACAACTCTTGTTTCCCCGTTTGTATTCTCATGAATCGAGCGTACAGCGCCTTGCTCATAATGATAGGTCATCGTATAAGTCGGATAAATGCGATTCACAATTGCATCCCCTCGGAATGTCGATATCGCTTTGCGCATCGCATTCGTTAGCTTAGGATGCATCAACCGGCAGGACATCTCACACACATACCGATCCTGCTGACGCTTGAACGTTAAGCGGATTTCTTCCCGCCCTGCGTCGTCCTCAAGAAACATTTCGTGATTGCCGTTATCGAGCACCCGCACCTGCTGTCTAATATGCTGGTCTTCAAAAAATCGGACAAATCCCGCCATCTCTTCAGCCGTTAATTCTAGAGAAGCTTTGACATACTCCGTGGCTATCCGCTGAGCCATAAAAATCTCCTCAATTCTTTAAACTAACACCTGTGTTAACATTCTGTTTAAGTATATTATACCCGATCGGAGCTCTTTATTCCTGCCCGCTGCTCGTGATATTCTCGCATATTTCTGAAAAATCCGTGAGATTTTACGATGAGTGCTTGCTTTTATGCGTTATCCTCACTATTGTAACGGAACTTCACACGCTTTCTTCTCCATCCTCAATCGCTTTAAGAATAACGTCCCATAATTGCTCCCGTCCAAGTCCCGTCTCGGAGGAGAAGAGGACAAACGTATCACGGGGATCTGCTTCCAGCGCTGTTTTAACCATTTTGACATGCTTATCCCATTTGCTGCGCGGAATTTTATCGGCCTTCGTCACAACGACACACACGGGTATATCATAGTGCTTGAGCCAATTGTACATCAGGCAGTCATCCTTGGAAGGAGGATGCCTGACATCAATAATAAGAAGCAGCAGCTTGAGCGGCTCCCGCTCCCGGATATACAGCTCTATCATATCTCCCCATTGCTGGCGCTGTACCTTGGATACCTTCGCATAGCCATAGCCGGGAAAGTCGACAAAATAGATCTGCTCATTAATGCGATAATAATTGAGCTGCTGCGTTTTCCCTGGCTGCGAGCTGGTTCTGGCTAAGCTTTTGCGTTGAATCATCTTGTTGATCAGCGACGATTTGCCTACATTGGAACGCCCTGCCAGAGCGATCTCTGGCAAGGCGTCCTCAGGATATTGATGAGGCTTCACGGCGCTTATAATAAATTCGGCTTGAGTAATGTTCATAACGGTGGTTAACCTGCTTTCTTAGCGTCCCTGAGGCACTTCCCGGCCTTATAAGGAGGACACTAGTGCGTATGCGACGTTGTTTCTTCGATAGGTGTTTTGGCCAGCGCATGCGACAGCACTTCATCCATACTACCTACCGGTATAAAATTCAAATCATTCTTCACACTCTCCGGAATATCGCGCAAATCCCGCTCGTTGTCCTTCGGGAGCAGCACGGTCTTGATACCGGCGCGGTGGGCCGCAAGCGATTTCTCTTTGAGTCCCCCGATTGGCAGGACGCGGCCGCGCAGCGTGATCTCACCCGTCATTGCTACTTCCCTGGAGACAAGCCTTCCGGTCAAGGCTGAGATTAGTGCAGTAGCCATAGTAATCCCCGCTGACGGTCCATCTTTGGGAATTGCACCTTCCGGTATATGGATATGAATATCGTTCTTCTCATGGAAGTCAGGCTCGATATTCAGCTCTTTGGATCTCGAGCGTGTATAGCTGAAGGCCGCCTGGGCTGATTCCTTCATCACGTCGCCTAATTGGCCGGTAAGTGTCAGCTTCCCGCTGCCCGGCAACACGGTTACCTCGATAACAAGCGTATCGCCGCCCACTTCCGTCCAAGCAAGTCCCGTTACGGCTCCAACCTGATCCTCCAGCTCCGCCATGCCATAGCGGAATTTAGGTGGCCCCAACCATTCTTTAACCTTGGCTGCATCGACTTGAATCGTGCCTTCTGCCTCATTAGAGACAATAGCTTTGGCAGCCTTCCTGCAGATGGCGGCAACCTGCTGCTCCAAATTCCGCACGCCTGATTCGCGCGTGTACTCGCGGATAAGCCCAAGCAGCGCCTCATCTTGAAACTCCAGCTGCCCCTCTTCAAGCCCGTGCTCACGCTTCTGCTTAGGCAGCAGATAACGGCCTGCAATTTGCGTTTTCTCAAGCTCGGTATAGCCTGGAATATACAGCACTTCCATCCTGTCGAGAAGCGGGCGGGGAATATTGTGAATGGCATTGGCAGTCGTAATGAACATCACATTGGAGAGATCGAACGGCACCTCGATGAAATGATCACTGAATGTGCTGTTCTGTTCCGGATCCAATACCTCCAGGAGTGCAGATGCAGGATCTCCACGGAAGTCCATCGCCATCTTGTCTATCTCATCCAGCAGAAACACCGGATTGCCGGTACCTGCTGTCTTCATCCCTTGTATGATGCGTCCGGGCATAGCGCCGACATAGGTGCGCCGATGCCCCCGAATTTCGGCTTCATCCCGAACACCGCCAAGCGATATGCGAACAAATTGGCGCCCCAGCGACTTGGCGATGGAGCGGGCCATCGATGTTTTACCCACTCCCGGCGGGCCTACAAGGCAGAGAATAGGTCCTTTGAGCTTCTTCACGAGCTGTTGTACCGCCAAGTATTCCAGCACACGCTCCTTAGGCTTCTCCAATCCGTAATGATCCTCATTCAGGATCGCCTCGGCCTTGGCTACACTGAGATCATCCTCTGTATTCTTGCTCCAGGGGAGAGATAACAACCAATCGATATAATTGCGGATAACGCCGCCCTCGGCTGAGGTTGACGGCATCTTCTCGAGCCGGTCGATTTCTTTCTCGACCTTCTCTCTTACTTTGTCCGGCAATTCAGATTCTGCCAGCTGGGAGCGCAGCTCCTCCACTTCCCCGGCACGGCCTTCCTTCTCGCCCAGTTCCTTCTGAATGGCCTTCATCTGTTCGCGCAAATAATATTCCTTCTGCGTCTTCTCCATCTGCTTCTTGACGCGCTGGCTTATTTTGCGTTCCAATTCCAGCACTTCACGCTCATTGTTCAGAATATCAAGCAGCTTCTCCAGCCGCGCCCGGACATCGATCGTCTCCAGAATGTCCTGCTTATCCTTGATCTTAAGCGACAGATGGCTTGTAATCACATCCGCCAATCGTCCTGGCTCATCGATATCAGAGACAGCCGCATGAGTCTCCGGTGTCACTTTCTTCGACAAATTAATATAATGCTCGAACTGATTCAACACCGTTCGCATGAGCGCATCGATCTCGGGATCTGTAGACTCGGTCTCCGGAAGCTCCTTTACAGTTACTTCGTAGAAGTCCTCGGTCGGCAAATAATTCATCACCTCTGCGCGGACAACACCCTCCACCAGCACGCGAATAGTTCCATTCGGCAGCTTGAGCATCTGTCTGACACGAGCGATTGTACCTACGCGATATATATCTTCTTGCGTCGGTTCTTCAATATTGACCTCCGATTGTGAACAAAGCAGAATCATATGATCGTCAAGCATTGCACGGTCTAACGCGCGTACGGACTTTTCCCTACCCACATCAAGGTGGAGCACCATGCTGGGGTATACAAGGAGCCCTCTGAGCGGCAGAAGGGGCAGCCGACGGCCTTTCCATTTAGCAGGTCCCATAACCAGCACCTCCATCGTTGAAGTTTACCTGCCATTATGTGTGCGGCAAACCTCTTATAATTACTATTTTATCACTCAACGGAATCAGCCTGCAAATAAGGGAGGCCAGTCGCTATAAAGACATCGCTGCCGACAGCCGGTCCAATCGCCGAAATATGCGATTCCTGCGCGGCAAACACATGCTTGAACACCTCATCAATATGCTCAACCGGGATAACTTGCAGCCCTTTCAAGTCAGCGAATATTGCCTGCCAGTTCTCTCGCGGGATAATTACAGTCTCAGCCCCGGCTTGAAAAGCAGCCTCTACCTTAGCCAGTACTCCGCCTACCGGTTTCACATTGCCATGGATTCCGACCTCTCCGGTCATTGCCAGCTTATTGTCGACAGGCTCATCCTTAATAGCCGAAGTGATTGCCGTCGCCATCGCGATACCGGCGGAAGGACCGTCAATGGGCGTTCCTCCCGGGAAGTTAATATGCAGATCGAAGTTTTCCGGCTTGAGCCCGCTCCGTCTTAATACAGTAAGAACATTCTCCACTGAACCCTTCGCCATACTTTTGCGCCTTAATGTTCTGTTCCCGCCGCCGAGCTCTTCTTCATCGACGACTCCTGTAATCGTAAACTGGCCTCTTCCGGCTTTGGTCGGAATGGCACTGACTTCAATCTCCAGCAGCGTCCCCATATTAGGTCCATAAACAGCCAGGCCGTTAACAAAACCGACTTGTGGAGAAGCAGGTATCTTCCGGTCAGGACGCGGAGGGATTTGGCTGCTGTTCGCAACCCATTCAATATCCGCCGCTGCAACCGTATCCCGTTTCTCGGACAAGGCGAGGCCAGCAGCCAATTGGATCATATTAACGGCTTCGCGGCCATTGGTCGCATAGCGCTTCACAACATCGATCGCCTCCTGGCATGGCGGCAGCCCGATTTTTTTGAGCGCGTTCACAGCGATTTGACCGATCTCGTCCGCAAGAAGCGGCCGGAAGTAAATTTCCATGCAACGCGACCTGAGCGCTGGCGGCAGCTCCTGCGGAGAGCGGGTTGTCGCACCTACAAGACGGAAGTCCGCAGGCAGACCATTCTGAAAAATATCGTGGATATACATCGGAACGTTGGAATCCTCCGAGCTGTAATAAGCGCTCTCCAGATACACCTTGCGATCCTCAAGCACCTTGAGCAGCTTATTCATCTGTGTGGGATGAAGCTCTCCGATCTCGTCAATAAAGAGCATGCCGCCATGCGCTTTGGTCACCGCACCAGGCTTGGGCTGTGGAATGCCAGCTACACCCATCGCTCCCGCACCTTGATAAATGGGATCGTGAACAGATCCAATAAGCGGATCGGCAATTCCGCGCTCATCGAACCGCGCTGTCGTAGCATCGATCTCCGTAAACTTCGCATCGGCTTGAAACGGGGATGACGGGTTCTTCTTCGCCTCCTCCAGCACAACCCGGGCTGCAGCTGTCTTGCCGACTCCTGGAGGGCCATAAATAATGACATGCTGAGGGTTCGCGCTGCATAAAGCAGCTTTAAGCGCACGCAATCCGTCAATCTGGCCAATGATATCTTGAATCGATTGCGGCCTAGTTTTCTCCGATAACGGCTTGGTTAGCGAGACCGAGCGCAGCTTGCGGAGCTTGTCCATCTCCTTGCGCGACTCTCTGTCAACCGCTGTTCGGTTCGTCTTCTGATTGCGCAGCAAATTCCAAAAATACAGACCGATCACAATAGCAAAAAAAACTTGAATCAGCATCAAAATCAAACTTAAATTCATCGCGATTACGCTCCTCTCAAAGAAAAAAGCTGTTAAACAAAAACATCCGGCTTAACAGGACTCATACTTGTCAGTATTGCCCCTTGCCGGATGGAATAATCGCATTATGAATGTAAAGTTTGAAGTCTATGCTTTATTTATGAAGAGGGTATGGAATGCTGCTGGCGGCCAGGAATTTCTCCTGTTGCCTCGAATACCCGAACGATTTCGTCGATCTCCTTCTTCAGCTCTGACAGCAGATCCGCCTCTGGCACCTTCCGGATCATCTCTCCGTATCGGAACAGCATGCCCTCGCCCCGTGCGCCTGCAATTCCGATGTCGGCCTCACGCGCCTCTCCAGGACCATTCACCGCACAGCCAAGCACGGATACTTTGATCGGCACTTTGATCTTGCTGATATACTCCTCCACCTCATTGGCAATGGAGAACAGATCAATATCAAGACGCCCGCAAGTCGGACAGGATACCAAGGTTGCCGCATTCGTAATAAGTCCGAAGCATTTGAGAAGCTCGCGCGCAACTTTCACCTCTTCAACAGGGTCAGCGCTCAGGCTGATGCGGACCGTATTGCCGATACCCATCGACAACAGGGCACCGATGCCGGCAGAGCTCTTGATCGTTCCTGAATGCAGTGTACCCGCTTCTGTAATGCCAAGATGCAGCGGGTAGCGGATTTGCTCGGCAGCCATACGGTAGGCAGCAATCGCCATAGGAACATCGGATGCTTTGAGCGATACGATAATATCGTGAAAATCAAGCTCTTCCAAGATGCCGATATGGAACAGGGCGCTTTCAACCATTGCTTCAGGAGTCGGATACCCGTACTTCTCCAGCAAATGATTCTCCAGCGATCCCGCATTAACTCCAATACGAATCGGTATTCCCTTCTCTTTGCAAGCCTTCACAACAGCTTCTACCTTCTCGCGGCGTCCGATGTTGCCCGGATTGATCCGCACCTTGTCGATGCCGTTCTCAATGGCAAGCAGAGCAAGGCGGTGGTCAAAGTGAATATCCGCGACTAGCGGGATATGAATGCGCTTCTTGATTTCCTTGATTGCTTCGGCTGCTTCCACATTGTTCACAGTTACGCGGACAACTTGACAGCCGGCTTCTTCAAGACGCAGTATCTCCGCAACCGTGGCTTCGACATCTGCTGTCTTGGTCGTGCACATGCTCTGAATGATGACTTCGTCGCTGCCGCCTATAGTCAGCGGCCCTACCTTTACCGGTACGGTATCTTTTCTTGAATACATCAGGTAACCTCTCCCATGAACGTCAAAGTCCACCCCTGCGGAAGCGGCTATTATAGCCGCTTATTGGCAAAGGTGGATATTTAACCGTGTGTATTGGTTCAGGCGCTTTCTTCCTTCTTCTTGCCTTTCTTCGCAGACAATTCAGGCATAATCCGCTCCTGCACAACCTTCTCGGTAATCAGGCAGGTATTGACGTCATCGCGCGAAGGAACTTCGTACATGACATCCAGCATGATCCCTTCGATAATCGCCCGCAAGCCGCGCGCGCCCGTATTTCGCTTGATTGCTTCTTTAGCTATTGCATCAAGAGCAGCAGGCTCAAACTCAAGCTTGACGTTATCCATCTCCAGCAGCTTCTGATATTGCTTCATCAGCGCATTCTTAGGCTCGGAGAGAATACGCACAAGCGCTGGCTCGTCAAGCGGCTCCAATGTCGAGATAACCGGCAGACGGCCCACAAACTCGGGAATCAAGCCGAATTTGAGCAGATCCTCAGGCAGCACCATGGACAGATACTCCCCGGCTTTCAGATCCTTCGTATTGTCGCCACCGATGTTAAAACCGATGACCTTCTTGCCGATCCGGCGCTTAATAAGCTGTTCAAGTCCGTCAAAAGCACCGCCGCAAATGAACAGAATATTCGTCGTATCGATTTGGATAAACTCCTGGTGGGGATGCTTGCGCCCGCCCTGAGGCGGAACAGATGCAACCGTGCCCTCCAAAATTTTGAGCAGCGCCTGTTGAACGCCCTCGCCTGAAACATCACGGGTAATGGATGGGTTCTCCGATTTGCGCGCTACTTTATCAATCTCGTCTATATAGATAATGCCGCGCTCGGCTTTCTCCACATCATAATCAGCCGCTTGAATCAGCTTCAGCAGAATGTTCTCAACGTCCTCGCCGACATAACCCGCTTCTGTGAGCGAG
This sequence comes from Paenibacillus oenotherae, assembly GCF_019443105.1. Classification (GTDB taxonomy): domain Bacteria; phylum Bacillota; class Bacilli; order Paenibacillales; family Paenibacillaceae; genus Paenibacillus_Z; species Paenibacillus_Z oenotherae. Next base: position 81,619 of record NZ_JAHZIJ010000011.1, on the reverse strand, counting down.
GTTGCGTCCGCAATCGCAAACGGAACGTTCAGAATTTTGGCCATTGTCTGGGCAAGCAGCGTCTTACCGGATCCCGTCGGGCCTACTAGAAGAATATTACTCTTCTGCAGCTCCACATCCTCCAGCTTGTTCTGGGAATTGATCCGCTTGTAATGGTTGTATACAGCAACGGCAAGCGACTTCTTCGCTTGATCCTGGCCAATGACATACGAGTCAAGAATATTGCGGATATCCATCGGCTTCGGAATATCCTTGAGATCCAGCTCCTCCTCGTGGCCAAGCTCCTCTTCAACGATTTCTGTGCACAGCTCGATGCACTCATCACATATATAGACGCCTGGACCAGCAACAAGCTTCCGCACTTGATCTTGCGACTTGCCGCAGAAAGAACATTTCAACTGGCCCTTCTCGTCGTTAAATTTGAACATGGGATCACCCCTTCGTTATTCGTTACAGGACATTCGACGTGACGACTCTGTCGATAAGGCCGTAATTCAATGCCTCTTCGGCACTCATGAAGAAGTCACGGTCCGTATCGCGGTCGATCTTCTCATAAGGCTGTCCCGTACGATCCACATAAATGTTATTCAGCTTCTGCTTTGTCTTCAGGATCCAGTCTGCATGGATCTTGATATCTGATGCTTGACCGCGTACGCCGCCTAGCGGCTGATGGATCATAACCTCGCTGTTAGGAAGCGAGAGACGCTTGCCCTTCGCGCCCGCTGTCAGCAGGAGCGAGCCCATGCTGGCTGCCAGGCCGACGCAAATCGTCGATACATCCGGCTTAATGAATTGCATTGTATCATAAATACCCATGCCTGCGGTTACTGAACCGCCCGGTGAGTTGATGTACAGATGGATATCCTTCTCAGGATCGTCCGCTGCCAAGAAGAGCAGCTGTGCGATGATGGAATTCGCAACATCGTCGTCGATCGCACTTCCCAGAAAGATAATCCGATCCTTCAAAAGACGGGAGTAAATATCGTAAGACCGTTCTCCCCGATTCGTCTGTTCAACGACTATAGGCACCAGATTCATGCGACCAACCTCCTAGGATAAGTGATACCCTCAATCCCTGCACGGCAAGCTCCGGAATCCATTCTTCTCCGTAGCATCCCATCAAGGGTTCCTCAAGGGCTCCCGCCCCTTCCGACAACCGTCTGAAATTAGCGGTGAAGTCGCAAAGGCGCGTCATATTGCAAGAGTTGCTTCTGCTTGCTTCTTTCCCTTGCGGGTGCAACAGCCGGGTCACTTTAACTGCTTTAGCGGTTTAAAGGGACTTAGACCATTATTTTATCATGTTCCGGATGCAATGTCATTTTTCTGCAATAGTACATTATACGGCTTTGATCAATCGATATGTATGGGGCGGACCCCGAATGTGAAACTGTGCTATGTATGTGGGTAAGCGCTATCTATAAACTTCGTTCCGTCCAACCATTTTGTTAAAAACAAGGCACGTAAAAGTACGTGCCTCGCTTGATGAAGAAACGAGCCGTCACTTGGACGGCCGCGTATCCTTATGCTACTTCTGTAGCTGCTTTGCTGTTGTCGAGCAGGAATTTGATCGTTTTGCGAAGGACAAGGTCTTCCTTGATGTTGTCCAGGTTGCCATTAGCAGTGAAGATCTCGCGAAGCTCTTCAACTGTACGGCTGTATTGCTTGGAGAGGTTCTCCAGCTCATCATTCAGGTCTTGATCATTTACTTCAATGCTCTCATTCTTCGCGATTTGCTCGAGCACCAGGTTGTTGCGGACACGCTTGAGCGCATCGCCGTTCATTTGAGCGCGAAGCGCTGCTTCATCTTGGCCTGAGAACTGGTAGTACAGGTCAAGGTTCATGCCCTGCATGCGAAGACGGTTCTCGAAATCGCGAAGCATGAAGTTCGTCTCGGAGTCAATCATCGCCTGAGGGATATCGATCTCCGCCGCTTCAGCCACTTTGTCCACGACTGCTACTTCGCGAGCCTGCTCGTTTTCTTTCTCCTTGCGCTCTGCCAGCTTGCCGGACAGATCCTGTTTGAACTCCTCAAGCGTATCGAACTCGCTTACGTCCTTAGCAAATTCATCATCAAGCGCCGGAAGGCTCTTGCGTTTGATTTCGTGCAGCTTCACCTTGAATACGACAGGCTTGCCAGCAAGATTCTCTGCATGGTAGCTCTCAGGGAAGGTTACTTCGATATCCTTGAAATCCCCCGTTTGCATGCCTGCTACTTGATCCTCGAAGCCCGGGATAAAGGAGCCTGAGCCCAGCTCCAGCGAGTAACGCTCGCTCTTGCCGCCTTCGAACGGCTCGCCATCCAGGTAGCCGTCGAAATCGATAACCGTTACATCGCCCAGCTCAGCTGCGCCCTCGTCAATGACGACCAGCTCAGCTTGACGCTGTTGCAGACGCTCCAGCTCAGCTGCGATCTCCTCTTCGCCAATGGTTACATCGGCTGCCGGAACTTCAACACCCTTGTACTCGCCAAGCTGTACTTCAGGCTTTACCGTTACTTTAGCTTTGAATTTGAACTCCTGGCCCTTGCTGAATTGCTCAATCTCGATATCAGGGCGGTCAACCGGCTCAACGCCTGTTTCCTTCAGCGCTGCGGAATAAACCTCTGGGAGCAGAATGTCGATTGCATCCTGATACAAGCTCTCCACGCCGAAACGGGATTCGAAAATGCCCCGAGGCACTTTGCCTTTGCGGAATCCAGGCACGTTCACTTTAAGAACGACTTTCTTAAATGCCTTGTCCAATGCTTCTGTTACTTGCTCTGCGCCTACCTCTACATCAAGCGCTACAAGATTCTTGTCTATCTTTTCCCAAGTTGCTTTCATGCTATACTTTCCCCTCCAAATTAAATAACGCTACCAGCGTCCGGTTTCACGTTTAATAAACCACTATATTATAATCAACATCCTCTAGAATATCAAGGCTCCTCTCCTTCACCGCGATCTTGCATCTCAACAACGTGTCGAAGTGTCCGGCAAGCCTGCTCATACCGAAACCTCAGCGAATCTGTAATCCCGTATGTATCACGTATGTCGTCGTCATCCGCTCTGCCGTACAAGGTCAGCTCCAGAGACTGGTGCAGCGCCGCAGCGTAGCAATCAATTGTCTCCTCGTCATCCTTCATTCGGACATAGGCGGATGTGCCGTAGAAGCACTGTATGCATTCTTTCCAAAGCTCTCTTGCAAAATGCGGCATGGTAGCATCTATAACCTCTGTTATCGATTCTACCCTTTCTACTACCTTTGTAACCACGGGAGGAAAATCATCCATCGACAGTGGTGTCCCGTCCAGCTCAAGCTCGACCTGCTCGCCCAGCCGATTGAGCCGGATCGTACCCGTGTGGCCGCGTCTGCGCAAGCATTGCAGTGCTTTGAATTGCAGTGCCGGATGGATGTCACTTCCGTCAAGCCAGGATAGTATCGTCTCGTCCACAACCGGATTATCGAGATGCGCAGCCCGCTCCAATGCCAGAATTTGTTGATCGGCTATTGGATGGTTCTGCATAATATACAGCACCTGCGCCACATAATCGTCATCCTGACGGTCTGATACGAGCGCCTGCTTGCGCAAAGCATCCTCATTGTCCTCCGCCTCGCCTTGGGGACTGGCCTGATCCATGGGAACGAAGCCGTGCTGCTCTGCCTCATAGGACGGAAATGCCATCTCCAGCCAGGTTAACAAATTTCCCCATTCCTCATAGTGACGCTTGTCCTCGCCTTGACACTGAAGCAGAAAATTCAATAGTCCCTTAGCTTCCCTATACTGTTCAGCTTCAAGCATTCTTGTCAACTGAATCTGATATTGATCCAGCATCCGGGGGAACAAATACACATTATCCTTATGGTCGTCCTTAGGGGGATTGGATGTCGAGATAGAATCACCGCCTTGTCTATGTAACCGCCGCTGTTCACAGGACATCATTGGAGTTTTGAGTACGATTATAACACTACCTGTTGTTGATTACCATCACCGGGATGAAGTGAAGCACCTCTTCCTGCCCCTTGCTTCTTTCCTGCATAAAAAGGACAGCTCTGCACGGCTTGCAAGCGATGCAGAACTGCCCCTTCCACGTTCTTCAACCTATCAGATCTTTAATGTCTTGCTCAAGCTTTGGGAGATGCTTCTTCAGCTCATTAACTTTCATGCTCTTGATCAGTGACAGCATGCCCTTAATGACGATCGGCTGCGGCTCCACCTTCTCGAATTCGGTCTCCATCACCTGAAGCGAGGAGATGATCTCGCCCAACTGCTCTTCCGGGAGGCTCGCTTGCTCCAGCGCGGCACGAATGGCAGCTATACCGCCCATCACACCGACTTTCTCGCCTTGACTGCCGCCCGCAGCAGAAGCTTCCCATTCCATCAGCGCTTCCTCGCCCAGAATCGTCGCTGCTTCGCTGGTAATCATGCCGAACACGATCTCATCTGTTCTTTTCATGACAAAATCCGCTAATTTATCGACATCATAGGATCTCTTCTCCATAATGCACAAACTTAGATAGCCGTCTATCAAGGAATGGAACAGGAAAGCCGCATCACATGCATACGGCTCCACCTCCTGGCCATAGATCTTGCAAATCAGGCGCTGGCTGCACAGCAGCCCTTGTCTTCTGGCTTTAATCATCAGCTCATGAATCTCTTCATTGAGTTCGAACCGCTCCTGCATAAGAATTACGATGAAGCTCTTATGCTCTTCATATTGCCTGAACCCCTGAGACACCATTTCCCTCAGCTTCTCCCGCGGCGACAAATTCGGAATATGCTCGATATGGGAAATATACTTCCCCAGATGCTCCAGATAATATTTGCAAATGGAATGGAGCAAATCTTCCTTCGATTTGAAATAGAAGTACATGGAGCCCTTGGCAATTCCAAGCGTATCGGCAATATCCTGAATCGATGTGCCCCGATACCCTTTCTCGGAGAAGCACTTGATGGCTGTCTCAATAATTTGTTGCTTCTTGCCTGTACCTTCCACGACTGCACCGCCCTCCTTACTCTTGGTTAGCGGATTTTCTGCGGAATTTCGCCAGGAACTCATATACGATTGGCACGATCAACAAGGTAAGCAGCGTCGAGCTTGTCAGACCGCCGATAACCGTAATACCCAGCCCCTTGGAGATCAGACCGCCGCTGCCGCCTTCGAAGCCAAGCACAAGCGGGAGCAGAGCGCCAATCGTAGCGAGCGCGGTCATCAGAATTGGACGAAGTCTCGTACCTGCTGCCTCCAGCAGCGCCTCACGGGTGGATAGTCCTTCCTTCTCCATATGCAGCACACGGTCAATGAGAACGATAGCATTGGTTACAACGATACCGATCAGCATGAGCGCTCCCATCATCGCCGGAGCACTGATCGTTTCACCAGCAAGATACAAGCCGACCAATGCGCCAATGATGGTGAACGGCAGCGAGAATAAGATGGCGAATGGTGTCAATGCGCCGCCGAAAGTAATAACGAGCAGCAGATAGACAATCGCAATTGCAGCCAGCATAGCGAGTCCGAGCTGTGTCATTGTATCGTTAAGCTGCTCCGTTACTCCGCCAAAATCAACCTTTACAGACGCAGGCAGTTCCAGCTTGTCAACTTCTTTCTGGATAGCGGTGGATACGGACCCTACATCCTTCGAGGTCACTTTGGCCGACACTTCAATGAACAGCTTGCCGTCCTTGCGTGTAATGGTGTTCGCTGTTGTTCCTTCTTCTACCTTCACAACATCCTTGAGCGGTACGGAAATGCCCAGCTTCGAAGTTATGGTTTCATTCTCAATGTCAGCAATCGTATTGTATTGCTTCTTATCGACTTCCACATATACGTTATATTGTTTGCCTTCCACCTCTACCTGCGTCAGTACCGGACGCTCGCGCATCGGACTTAGCTTCATGGCGATCTCTCCGGCAGTCAAGCCGTATTGGCTCAGCTTCTGCTGGTCTGCCACGAGTGTATACTGCTCATATTGTTTGGATAGAGATGACTCGACTTTCTCCAGCGATTCATTGCCCTTCATAATCTCTTCCACTTGCCCGACGACTGGCTTAATATCTTCGATGGTGTCGCCATAGATAGACAAGCTCATTTTGCTGCCGCCAAGACCTCCGCCAAAATCCATCTCGGCCCATTTGCCTGTCGGCTCGACCGTGGACATCGCTTCAATAAGCGCAGCCTTCTCATCATTGAAATCCTTTGTATCGCTCTCGTACTGCACATAGAACAGCGCATTCTTATTCGGGCCAAAGCTGAGCGGATTCTCGCCGCCGACGGAATACTGCAGATTCGTGACGCCTTCACGGGCCATAATCAGCTTCTCCGCTTCCAGTGCTGTTTGCTCAACATCGCCGATCAATTTCCCTGGACCAGGCGTGTACGTAACCATTGCATACTTCTCCGGCTCTTCCGGAAGGAAGCTGAAGCCGACCTTGGGAACCAGAACGAAGCTTCCGCCAAGCAGAACAATTGCCAGCAGGAAGGTAATAATTTTGTGATTCAAGGACCAGTTGAGAACTTGACGGTATTTCAGCGCCAGCTTGCCTGCCTTCTCCTCATGCTTTTGCTTGTCCTTGAGACCATTGCGGAACATGAGATGTGTCATCATCGGCACAATCGTAATCGCTACAAGCAGTGAAGCCAGCAGCGCGAACACCATCGTCAAAGCAAATGGCATAAAGATCTCGCCGATTGGCCCGCTAACCGTTCCGAGCGGTACGAATACAGCAATCGTAACAAGCGTTGACGAAAGAATCGGGATAAACATTTCTCGCGTTGCTTCGGTAATAAGCTCCTTGCCCTTCAGCTTCTCCGTGCGAAGCGACATTCGGCGGTAGCTGTTCTCGATAACGACAATCGAGTCGTCAACTACCCGTCCAATCGCTACCGTCATCGCGCCAAGCGTCATAATATTGAGCGTAATATCCATCTGCTTCAAGATCAATATTGCAATAACAAGCGACAGCGGGATGGAAACAATGGATATAATGGTCGTGCGGATGTTTCTCAAGAAGAGCATAATAACAATGACGGCGAATAATGCGCCAAACAATGCTTTATCAAACATCGTACTGACTGAATCCTCAATCGGCTTGCCCTGATCAAGCAGGACGATGATTTCAAGACCCTTATGATCCTGTTCGAAATTATCAGCTATTTCCTTTACCGCATTTACAACATCAACCGTATTGGCATCGGAAGCCTTCGTAATGTTAATTCCGATGGACTCCTGGCCGTTCGTGCGGGAGATCGACTCCGCCTTGCCTTCCAGCTTGATATCCGCAATATCCGACAGCTTGATCGTCGGGATGCCCTGCATCGGCCCGCCTGCTGCCAGCTGCTGCTCCTGTCCCATGCCTGCCTGTACCTGGCCGATTGCTCCCGCACCTGCACCTGACCCTACCCCGGATGGAATAACAGGAACCGCGAGGTTCTTAAGCTGCTCTAGTGTCGTAATATTGCCGTCAACTACAATAGCCTTCTCCGTCTTGTCCAATTCGAACAAGCCAAGCGGAGCTTTGATCGCCGACGCTCCAACGATGGCCCGGACTGTCTCTTCACTCAGGCCGAGCTCCTGCATCTTGACCTTGTCAAAGGTCAGCAGCACTTCCTTGAGATGCTGTCCCGCAATTGCTACCGTCCCGATCCCGTCGATGCCTTCAAGCGATGGTTTAATTTCATTCTCGATCAGCTTGGTCACATCTTCGAGCGACAAGGCTTTGTCCGTTACGCTAAGCGAGACGACTGGAAAATCATTCAGGCTTAGCTTGGAGATTTGCGGCGATTGAGCGCCTTCTGGAGCTTCAAACCCGTCCAGCACAGCACTCAGCTCGCTCTCCGCCTCCTTCATATCCTTGCTGTAGTCATATTCCAGAACGATGGAAGAAACATTCTCTCTCGAAGTGGAGTTGTAGGCTGTAATGCCGCTCAGGTTCTTGACCCTCGTCTCCAGCAGCTTCGTAAGGTTGTCCGCAACTTCCTCTGGTGCAGCACCGGGATAAACGGTATTCACCATTAGAATCGGCACTTCAATGTTAGGAATTGTTTCCTGCTTCATGTTAAGTCCAGCGTACAAACCGCCGATAGTAATAATGATGGTCATGAGCCATATCGCAAACTTATTATTGATCGAAAAACCAATAATCCCTTTCACAAATCCACTCCCAATCTGTCTCGATATTTTTTTGAACTTTGTTCAACTATACTGAAATACTATTTGAACTTTGTTCAAAAGTCAAATTGATTGACCGGTCAGTCACATAAAAAACAAATTTTCAATTCCCTCTTGCGCAAACCCAAAAACGCATGCTATAATATCCATTACGTGTCCCAGTAGCTCAGCTGGATAGAGCAACGCCCTTCTAAGGCGTTGGTCGGGGGTTCGAATCCCTCCTGGGACGCCATTATAATTAAGATGAGTCAGGTTCAATATATAGATAAAATCCTCAAACCCAGTGACATCAAGGGTTTGAGGATTTTTTTGTTGCCCAGGCATTCTTCTGGGAACGCGATAGAAATCGATAGTTCATTTCATAAGCCAGTTATTCTCTATGGGATATCGCGTCTGAAATATATCCGCCCGGCAATTCTAACAGCCGTTCTACAATTAACAGCTCTATGGTGCACTCACCCGCATCCTCATAAATCACACTATCCGCGAATGCCTGACAAATCGCACTTTGCTCCTTTTTGGTGAGCAAGGTTAGTTCACTAATCATTTCGCTTATTAGCTCCAGCATGCTCATCTCAACCTTTAATTGAATAATGGATTTCATATATCTATTGTTAAATGATCATGCGGTTGCTGTAAATACGGTTTGAACAGGATGAAACTTATCCCCGTACCGCCAAATTTTATGTTATAATCTTCCTCCATTTTTTGGACGGTACATGAACAGAGCCTATTTCATATTTTGTGGGCAATTAACGTTTCTATTTGAATGCTGTCCCATATAATATAGCAATGCTTGTACTAGGAGAGAGGAGATGAGTGTTTATGTCAATTGTTTTTCTGGACGAACGAATTTCCATTCATTCGAACAACAGCAACGGGACGGATCCTTTATCGACTACTCCACTGTTAATAGGCGATATCGGCCTTCAGACGGGAGGTGCCATTCATTCGGGAAATGCGGCTAATGTAAGGATTGCGCTTGAAGGAACTGTCGGGTTAACGGTTGATACTGAAGCAGAACCTGTAATAACTTTAACAATCGAAAGGAATGGGTCAAGTACAGCCGGAACCGGAGTGTTGATTCACCAGCAGGTGTTCGATACTGATTTTATCCGGGTATTCAGTCCGCTTAGTATAACTGCGGGTGATTTCCCGCCAGCAGCAGCAGTTTTGGCAGGTGAGATCAGATATACGCTATTTATTTCATCCACATCGGATGCCATCATCTTGTCCGGACCTGTCGCATTTAACGGCTCCGCTTCTGCTGGAACGACAACGTCCTGACCAACAATCGGTGTCCCAAAGGAGTTGTCCCGAAGTCCATGTTGGTAATCTCAGCTCCAATTTTAAGAAGCTGTACGATGTGGACGGACTGCCTGCGATCACGGGACTGTTGACTTGACTTACTCCTCGCCAGAGGACGAGCTGTCATTCAAACACCGCCGGGAGGCGTGCACGGTACGGAAAAAGAGATATGCGAGATGCGAACTACGCTGGGCAAAACCTGCGAAACGGCAGTTATTTTCTCATTTTTGACCCTTTGAAGGTGGAATGCCTGCCAGCGTGCAGGTATTTCACCTTCGTTTGCCCATATCGGCCGATTATTTCTCAAATTCATGCTTCATCACAGGAATGTTACCGTTATGGCGTCTTGTAACCAAAATTCATGCACATTCGCAGGCTTCTTACTCCGTCGCTCTGCCTGCACTCCAAACTTGGATAAAGGGGAAGGCAGCGCTGGGAAATCTCCCAGCCCCTGCAGGTTATGACGGCGGAGAGAATGAATGCTATCTGGAAGAGCAAGTCTCCCATATGCAATGAAAAAGATGCTTCCAGCTCACTTTTTAGTGGTTTTGGAGGCATCTTTTTCACATCATTGGGGACTGACTCAGTGGATATTGGACTTTTCGGACACCTCTCTTGTTGTTTACATATCTAATTTCAAGAAGCAAAAGGAATATTGCAATCTGCATTCATCTTAATAAGTCCCGGAGAGCTATCTTGTTATGTTGCATAGGCTACGCCGAATGAATAGACAATTTTTGTTACGATGGATAATCATGGCTTGTATGGTCGAAGTTTTAGTTAATAGGACCCTAACGGACTTAAATAAAGCGCTCTCATTTATGACTTTTGGCCGGATTTCTAGGCATTGGACTGTCTGGTATAATTTAGATCGGGGCAAAGGTACCTCCCACTCTCATTCAGCAAGGAGGTGAATACAACAATGGACAACCAACGTATGTTCATCACGGAGCTGGAAACCCGCAAATCCAATGCAGCGCTGTTCGCTAATTCCGAAGCGCGCGACCGGATCTACACGACACTTGCGATTGGAGAAGAAGGCGGAGACATTTTTACAACGATGGCTATTGGAGAAGAAGGCGGATGCTAACCAGCTAGCTGGTTCTTGCATCTCCGCTGCAGATTTCAAGGCATCATTCCATATAAAAACGATTGATAATCGTACTGAACCGAATCTTGCACGATCTGAACTGTAAGGATGGTAGGGAAGAACGGCCGCAGAAAAGGCTGCCCGCGTGACCTCGCACCCCCTCAGCGGCCGTTCAATCCGTTCAACCTGCAATTTTATGGGAGGAATCCATATGTCAAGCGATATTACGGTAGCCATTGTCGGTGCAGCAGGAGAGCGTCATTGTCTTTATTTGAAGGATGAGCTTAACAAGCAAGGAGCAGCAGCTGTTATTCTCGATACTGTCGCAATGCCATCATTCCCTCTGGCACTCAGATCCGGCAGCAGGCTGGGAATTGAAGCTGCTATGGATAATAACAGCTGCCTGTCAGGCTATGAATCAGGATACAACGGGCAGCCGCTTCATCCTGTTCATGTGTTTTTTCTAAGGGCGCTGTTTCTTCCTACACCCAGCTTCGATGCCGGGGAGATCCAGGAGCAGATCGAGCGTGAAGGTTATATCGCTTATGCTGCGCAGCGCGAGCGCTATGCAACCTGGCTGTCCTGGCTCAAGTGCCTGACACTTCACGGCAAGCTGCTTATTAACCCCGTCGATACGCTGCTGCTTCATTTTGCCAAGCCCTATCAGATAGAGATGCTGCGCATGGCCGGCATTCCCGTCCCGGATACACTTGTGACCGGCAATGGCGATGATGTACTGAGCTTTTCCCGTTATCGGGATGTCATCTACAAACCCGTCGCCGGAGGAGCACACTGCCATTTGTTGAAGGAAGAGGACAAGCAGCCTGAACGATTGAAGACGCTGGAATACGCACCGGCTCTGTTTCAAGAATATGTATCTGGCAAGGATATTCGTGTGTTTGTGCTGGATGGCCGCATTCTCGGCGCGTTCCAGCTGGAGGGCGAAGGGGTTGATTACCGAGCAGGACAAGCAGCCGTAACGCCGATTGCCATCAGCGAAACGGTCGCAGAGCTATGTATTCGTGCATGCAGGACCGTAGGACTGCTGTTCAGCGGCGTAGATCTGAAGATGCGGAAGGATGGCTCTTTCGTCATGCTGGAATGCAATCCGAGCCCAATGTTCGAAGGATTCGATCGGACTGCGCCGATCTCCATCGTCTCGCAGCTGGCCGCTTACATGATCGATCAGGCTCATGCCCGCCGGCAGATTGCCATACCGCGCTAACTCCCCTCTTGTCCCTTGTGCCTTCTGCCCCCTGCACATTCCGGTCAAGACACATACGCTTTAAGCTGTCGATGCAACTCCGGTATCGGCAGCCGTACCCGCCTCCCCCATGACGCAACCAATTGACTCGCAGCTCGCATTCTTCATACTACCGCTTAAGCATTAGTGTTCAACGATCGAGCAATCGTGCGATATCCGCCCTTACCCCGGGGTAAGACAGCACCTGCTCCTTGAATGTCTCGCGCCTGCCCCAGTCGGTCTTCATCGTTGAAGTCTGGAACAGACTGATGCTGACATCAGAGAAAGCCTGATGCAGATTATTATCGTACCAATCCACCTCCCGATTCGCATCATTGTTGACAACCGCCAGCATATCGAAGTCGTTATCACGAGACGGGCCGAAAAATGCGAGCAGCTCCGGCGCAGCCGGATCATCTGTCCGCACCTCTACCTCACAGCAGTGAATGCCCTCGCGGTCAGTCGCCCGTCTTACATGCGCTTCCGTCACGTTCATGTCAAGCTCCCTTCCGGAAATAGTCCCATCGATGCAATATGCCTTCTTGTCTCCGATGTGCCGAGCTGATAGAGCAGCTTATAAATATCTTCAAGAAATCCGTCAACGCCCGCATTCATCTGCCCGTCAGACGCCGTTTCGTAAGGGCTTTTAAGAAAATGAAACGTCTGCGCCTCATCCATCGAAACCAGCTCCTCGAACAACTCCTGCAGCTTGTTTAATTCCTCTTCATTGGCATGGATGACCAGTTCATATGCCGCTGCGCCAGGATCCTCCAAAATAGAGCCCGCCTGAACAGATACATAATAGGTTTTGCGCTCATAGTAAGCGTTGGTATCATCAACCATTCCCTCTAACTCCTTTCACGGCAATGTTCTCCGAGAAACATAAAGCTCCGTCATGATGTCGTTTTCACTCTGTTAGCATCCCCTTCCGGACAGACATTTTATCCGCCGTAAACGCATAACCATTTTAGTATCGCTGTTTAAGCCCCGCTTAGAGAGGAATGAGAACCATGTGTGGATTCACGGGCTGGATCGATTGGACTGATGACCTGACGAAACAATATTCGATATTGGAAAAGATGACCGAAACGCTGGCCGCACGCGGTCCGGACGCTTCAGGAACCTGGATCTCCCCGAATTGCGCGCTTGGCCACAGAAGGCTCTCTGTCATCGATCCCGTGGGCGGCGCTCAGCCGATGGTGCGCACTGCCGGTGACGATCCGTTCGTCATTGTCTATAATGGCGAGCTGTATAATGCGCCGGAGCTGAAGCGGGAGCTGGAGGGCCGGGGAAGGCAATTCCTTACGACCTGCGATACAGAGGTGCTGTTAGTCGCCTTTATGGAATGGGGTCCCTCTTGTGTCGAGAAGCTGAATGGCATATTTGCCTTTGCGATCTGGGATTCTGCCGAGCATAAGCTGTTTTTGGCGCGGGATCGGCTTGGCGTAAAACCATTATTCATCTCCAGGCAGCTCGGACGCTTCGTATTCGGCTCTGAGCCCAAAGCATTGCTGGCTCATCCGTCCGTCAAGCCGGAGATCGGGCCAGAGGGATTGGCGGAGATTTTCATTGTTGGTCCTGCAAGAACACCGGGGAATGGCGTATACCGCGATATAACGGAGCTGCTGCCAGGGCATTGTGCTGTCGTGAGCCGGGCGGGCGTTTCGGTGACGCAATATTGGAAGCTGGAAAGCCGGCCTCATACGGATGATGCCGCGGCAACGGCAGCACAGGTAGGCGAGCTGCTGCGGGATACGGTGGAGCGGCAGCTCGTCTCCGATGTGCCTCTGTGCACCTTATTATCCGGCGGCCTCGACTCCAGCGCACTCACCGCCCTTGCTGTCCGCTATTATGAGCGGACCGGGCAAGGCGCTGTTCATACCTTCTCTGTCGATTATGTCGATAACGACAAGCATTTCAAGGCGCATGACTTCCAGCCCAATGCCGATGCGCCCTGGATAGCAAGAATGAGCAGCTATCTGCATACGGTGCATCATCCTGTTACCTTTGATACGCCGGAGCTTGTGAACGCACTTCGTGAAGCGATGCTGGCGCGGGATTTGCCGGGAATGGCGGATGTGGACGCTTCTCTGCTGCTTTTCTGCCGGGAGATCAAGAAGGAAGCGACGGTTGCCCTGTCTGGCGAGGCAGCAGATGAAATATTCGGCGGTTACCCCTGGTTCCATCGGGAGGATGCGATGAATGCCGGCACCTTCCCTTGGTCGCTTGCTGCCGGCATGCGCGCTGAGCTTCTGGCCGAGGATGTTGCCGCATGGATTAGGCCGCTGGATTATCTCGGAGACCGTTATTTGGACGCCATCGGAGAAGTTCCGAGACTGGCCGGGGAGGATGACGCGGCAAGGAGAATGCGCGAGATGTCCTATCTGAACATTACCCGGTTTATGCCTACACTGCTGGATCGCAAGGATCGGATGAGCATGGCTGTCGGGCTTGAGGTGCGCGTACCGTATTGCGATCACCGTCTGGTCGATTATGTGTTCAACATTCCTTGGGAGATCAAGACAGCAGGCGAGCGTGAAAAAGGCATTTTGCGGCATTCGCTTGAAGGCGTGCTCCCCAGCGATGTGCTTTACCGGAAGAAAAGTCCCTACCCCAAGACACATAATCCGAGCTATCTGGGAGCCGTCCGCCAAAAATTGCTGGAAGTGCTGAGCGATGGCACCTCCCCCCTTCTTCCACTCATTAATGTGAAGAAAATACGCCAGCTCGCCGAATCCGATACTGCCAGCTCCAATCTGCCCTGGTTCGGCCAATTGATGTCAGGTCCGCAGCTGTTTGCTTACCTGCTGCAGGTTGACATGTGGCTGCGCCACTATAAGGTTGCTGTGAGATAAAAGAGATGTGAGCCAGGCGAAACCTGCGAAACGGCATTTATTTGTTCGTTTCTGGCCCCATGAAGGTGAAATGCCTGCCAGCGGGCAGGTATTTCACCTTCGTTTCCCCTTAACGGCCGATTTTTGCTCAAAATCATGCATGATCGCAGGCATTCTACCATTATGGCCTCTTGCAACCGAAATTCATGCACATTCGCAGGCTTCTCGCCCCGTCACTCTAGCTGCAAAACAGTTGGAGATGGAGTTATCCAGAAAGTGGTTTGATGATTTCAGAGTCCCTGCTAAGTCCGCCATATAAAATGAAAAAGATGCTTCCAGTCCACTTTTTAGCGGTTTGGAGGCATCTTTTCACATCATTTTGGACTGACTTGAACTTTTCAGTCAGCCTCTTCTCGGGACTTTCAGCGACTTTTATAGCGTATTCGCTTAGGGATGCTTCACGCCATCCTCCAGCATGGCAATCGTTCGTTCCAAACGGTTGCGGCGGGTATCCTCCCGCTTCGCGCTTGTCAGCCAGCTGATATATTTCCGCTTATTGGAATGGGACAGCCCTTCGAATGTCTTCCCTGCAGAGGGATGATGCATCAGCTCGGCTTGGAGCAGCTCGGGCACCTCAATCATTCGCGGTTCCGCATCCCGCTCTATCGTAACATGAACGCTGTCGCCGCCTTGCTTGCCGATCGACTGGCGCACCGCTTTGGTAAGCCCGATGCAATGGCAGGACAGGCCCATCTTGGCAAGGATGCCCCGATATTCATAGCCGTCGAAGGTTGCCTTCACCTTCACTTGACCGCGGACACCGTACAACGCCTCCACATCAAACGGAAATTCGATATAAGCAGCGTCCATCCCCTCATGCATGTTGATGACGGCTGTAAACTCTACCATTCCCGGTCTCCCCTTCTTCAGCGCAAGGCAAAGGCAAGCGGATCATCCATTGCCTGCAAGCTCCATTCTCCCAAGCAGCTGTTGAAGCGCTTGACCGCGATGGCTGATCGCTTGCTTCTCCTCGGTCGTCAATTCAGCCATTGCCCGGCCGTACTGCGGAAGCCAGAACAGAGGATCGTAGCCGAAGCCGCCGCTGCCTCTAGGCTTGTCAATAATACGGCCAGGCACATATCCCTCTGCTTCCGTGTACAGCCCTGAGGCTGGATCATAAAGCGCCAGTGCGCATACAAACCGCGCATCGCTCAGCAGTCTCGCTCCATCAGCCAGCTTCTCGATGGACTCCGGACTTGTATCTGCCGCTGCGGATAATGCTGCCACCAGCTTCGCGTTATTGCGCTCATCCGTTGCTCCATCGCCTGAATAACGTGCTGAGTATACGCCGGGTGCTCCGCCCAGCGCAGCAACCTCAAGACCGGAGTCATCCGCCAGAACAGGGTGGCCGAGCGCATCCGCAATCGTCTTTGCCTTCTTCCTGGCATTGTCAGCAAAGGTAAGGCCGTCCTCTTCCACATCAGGCAGATTCGGATAATCGAACATGCTGACTACCTTCAAGCCAAGCTTGCCGAATGCATGTGCAAATTCACGCACTTTGCCCGCATTCTTCGTTGCTACGACGACGGTATCGCCTTGCCTCATATTGTGGTCACTCCAATGCGGCTGCCCATCGCTCCCAGCGCCTCGCGCTGCTTGCCGATCAGCGAAAGGATGCCCCCCTCCGCCGTTCCCAGCAGCTCGTCCAGCTCCTGCCGGCTGAATGGCGCTTCTTCACCGGTGCCCTGGACCTCCACGAATTTCCCTGAGCCGGTCATAACGACATTCATATCGACCTTCGCCTTGGAATCCTCCTCATAGTTAAGGTCGAGCAGCGTCCGCTCCCCGATAACGCCAACACTGACGGAAGCCATATAATCCGTAATCGGATATTTGGCAAAATCAACTGTTCTCGACAGCTTGTTCACCGCAAGCGCAAGGGCTACGAAAGCGCCCGTAATTGAAGTTGTGCGCGTGCCTCCGTCAGCTTGCAGAACATCACAATCCAGCGTAATTGTCCGCTCTCCCAACGCTTGCAGATCTACGACAGACCGCAGCGCGCGGCCGATCAGCCGTTGAATTTCCATCGTGCGCCCGGTCAGCTTGCCTCTGGCCGATTCCCGGTGATTGCGCACCTGCGTCGCACGGGGAAGCATCGAATACTCGGCTGTTATCCAGCCCTTGCCCTGTCCCTTCATGAATGGCGGCACCCGCTCTTCCACCGAAGCTGTGCACAGCACCTTCGTGTCGCCAAACTCAATCAGTACAGAGCCCTCCGCATATTTATTAGCATTCATCGTTATCGTTACAGGTCGTAGCTCATTCCACTGTCTACCGTCAGTTCTCATGCTCTGTAATCCTCCATATTCTACATGCTTGCTATAGCTTAATCGCCAATCACACTATTTTACCAAAGACAGCCGCGAAAAGCATCCACTCCATCCCACTGTCGGCAAAATCAAATGGCAAATCAAAGCCATAAGTCCCGCTGCAAAAAAATGCCCCTACGTCATAGAATGACATAAGGGCGGCAATGGAGTTCCGGCCAGTACTGAGCCTGACCTATCCGAATATGCGTTACGATTTGAATGCGTTCATATGCTGGGGCCTGCTTACAGGCTCGCTGTACGATTGATTATTCGTATCTTTCACATTCGATTTTCCGTTGATTTTGATTTGAACTTTCTTTAAGCCCGTATTCTCAGTCATCGCCAGAACGACCGCCTGCATCATTTCCGCCGGAGCCTGCTGCCCTTCCTCATAACCGCTGTACTCCAGCTCCACCGTCGCAATGTCATTCTTCTTCGTCACGTTCTTCACAATAACATCCGGAGTCATGACCGCCTCAAGCTCCTTGCTGCTTAGCGGACCGCTGATCAGCTGCTCAATCGCCGCCTTCGCCCGATTATCTGTACGGTTGATCAGACGGGTAACAGGCACATAATAGGTCTCATTATTCGGCGTGACGGCAGAGAAATACAGTGTGACCGGTGTCGATTGGCTGTAATTAATCCCGTCCTGCGCCTCCAGATTGATGCCGACAGCACGCGTGATCGTATCGTCGAGCGGCATACCGTCTACAGGCATTTCATCCAGCTTCTCGCCCTCCACCCAAATTTGAACCTGCTCGATGCCCTCCATGCCGGTCAAAGTCCAGGTTACCGCTTCAACAAGACTCCGCTCATCCATAGCGTTATAGTCGGTAAACGACTTGGAGAAATCAACGATAGCCAGTTTCTGATCGGCTATCACATCGAAGCCCTTCACTTGCGTTCCTTGCGGAAGAACAGCTTGAAAGCCTTCCGGGATCTCATTTGAGAGCGGGCCGCCGTCCACCATCATCTCCAGCGCTTTCTGTCCCCATTTCTCCTCACTGCCGATCTCAGCCAAGACAGTAATAGGCGCCAGCTTTCCATTGCGATCCTTAAAATAAACTGTCATCTGTGTCCCTTCGCCCTGCTGCGCAGCCTTGGCACTATCCTCCCAGCTCGTGGCGTTCCCGGTATTGTCTTGCGGCGGGTCAATTGATTGACTCGCCTCCTGCGAGAACAAGCCGCACCCCGTTGTCAGAACAGGCAGTACGAGCGCTCCGACCAGCGCAGCCCTGCGAAACAAGCGATAATGATTCATATCATTCTTCCTCCCCGATGGTTAGTCTGGCAATCATGTGCAATAGGATTGGTACAAGTTCCACTTTTGTAGTAATATGTATACGAGCCTTTCGGGGCAAATAGACCTGTTTTGTCCTACAACTACAGACAAGAGGTGAGAGGAATGTCCAAGTCCAAATTGTATAGCCTTAATAGTGAAAAAGTAGCTGCTGCCACCAAGGAATGGCTCCTCAAGCGCGGTGTTACAACGACCCAGATTGCCGAGCTTGTTATGTTTTTGCAGCAATCTTATTTCCCCGGCCTCACCATTGAGCGCTGTGAGCAGAATGTGGAGGCCGTGTTGTCCAAGCGCGAGGTTCAGAACGCTGTTCTCACCGGAATTCAGCTCGATATATTGGCAGAGGAAGGGAAGCTGCTCTCTCCGCTGCAGGAGATGATAGAGAATGATGAAGGACTCTACGGCTGCGACGAAATTCTTGCCCTCTCCATCGTTAATGTATATGGCAGTATCGGCTTTACCAATTTCGGTTATGTAGACAAGCTGAAGCCAGGCATCCTGAAGAAGCTTAACGATAAAGAGGACGAGCAATGCCATACTTTCCTCGACGATATTGTCGGAGCGATAGCTGCTTCGGCCAGCAGCCGGATCGCCCACCGCTATCAAGCGGAACGCGAAGGCAGCTTCAATCCTCCGCTTGACTAGCGGATTAGAGACGCGAAGGCAGCTTCTGTGCTTCGCTCGACTTGCGAATCAGGAGCGTGAAGGCAGCTTCTGCCCTTTGCTCGACTTGCGAATCAGGAGCGTGAAGGCAGCTTCTGCCCTTTGCTCGACTTGCGAATCAGGAGCGTGAAGGCAGCTTCTGTGCTTCGCTCGACTTGCGAATCAGGAGCGTGAAGGCAGTCTCGGCCCTTTGCTCGACTTGCGAATCAGGGGCGTGAAGGCAGCTTCTGTGCTTCGCTCGACTTGCGAATCAGGAGCGTGAAGGCAGTCTCGGCCCTTTGCTCGGAAAGAGGCTTCGATGTACGAGAGGCTGCAGAGAGTGATCACAATTACGGCGAACAAGCGAATATGCCTGCACAAATGCAGGTTTTCTCTCAAATCAGCCTGCTAAAGATAAAATGCCTGCCAAAGAGCAGGCATTTTATCTTTTTTGCCTCTAGTCGGCCCGTTCTGCCTCTAATGCCTGCTTCCTCGCAGGCATTTTGCCTTCCAGGGCTACTTTTTACCGAAATCCCTGCACTTTCGCAGGTTTTTTATTATACTGTGTTGTGGATGTGTTGTGCTGTATTGTGTTGTGCTGTATTGTGTTGTGCTTTATTCTGCTGAATTGTACTGTGTTGTATTGTGCTGTGCTGTGTTACTCTGTTCTTTACTGTTCTTTACTGTTCTTTACTGCTCTGTTCGCTCTTGTTTATTCCATACTTTTGTCCTCTTGACTGTTCAATTCTGCTCTTTTGTGCGGTGTTGTCCTCTGCTATGTCCGATGCCCGCTCCACCGTCCTCATGCACCATATAGTGCGGAAATTTGTTATCAGCGAAATGCGATCGGCGAGAGGTAATGAGAGAGAGATGATCAGAGAGATGCCATCGAGATGTTATGAGCGGGAAAATCAAGCGTTGACTCAAGCGGGAACACTAATTCGTCGACGCGTGCATATGAACAAAAAGCGCGAGTGCAGGGGCAAAATCCCCCTGCACTCGCGCTTCTCACTAATAGCAATACGATAGAAATCCACTGATGTGGAATGAACGTTCACCCGCAATGTTCACGAGCAAACTAGCCATTAAAGCTTCTCATACACACGGATCGCCGCTTCCTTGCCTTGGCGGATACAGTCGGGCAAGCCGACCCCATCAAAGGCCGCGCCTGTTACCCATACACCGGGCAGCACTGATTCCAGCTCCTTGCGCATGGCAGCGGTATGCTGCAGATGCCCTACCGGATATTGCGGCATGGAGCGGTGCAACCGCGTAATCTCCGTAAAGAGCGGAACGGCTGTAATGCCCATTATCTCGCGCATATCATGCCTTACCGCTTCGGCCAGCTGGTCATCAGGAAGATCAACGATCTCCTCATCGCCTGACCGGCCGACATAACAGCGCAGCAGCACTTTATCTCCCGGACTGGTATGCAGCCATTTGGCCGATGTCCATGTGCAGGCTGTAATCGTCGTCCCTTCCGAACGGGGGACTACGAAGCCCGATCCATCGAATTGACGGCCGAGCGCCGCCTTATCGAAGGCCATAACGACATTAGCAACCGAAACATACCGTACAGCCTCCAGCGCTTCTGTATTGACGTGAGAGCCCAATAATTCCGCCGCATCATAAGCAGGCGTCGTAACGACAATCCCGTCCGCTTCCAGTGTCTCGCCATTGCTGAGCACCACTTCATAGCGCGGGCCTGCTCCAGCTACATAAGCATCCCCTGCAGCTTCCTCACCAACTGGCTTTGCATATCCGCTCGGAAGCGCACCCGCTTCTTGGGACTGCCGCTGCGCCCGATCAACAATCTCCACCGCTTTAACGCCAAGCTTCCGCTCAGCACCCGATAACGCTTCATCCAGAGCGGCAACGATCGTAGACAGTCCGCCCTTGAACGTCAGAAATACACTTTTGCCTGCGGCACCAGGCAGCGAGCTTGGAGCAGCGGCCGTATTCGCGCCTGCCCGCCTGCTCGCGCGCATGCCCCGAATCAGGCTGCCGCGCTTGCGCTCTGCTTCGCCGAATTGCGGGAACGTCGCCTGCAGGCTCAATCTGCGCAAATCTCCCGCATAAATTCCGGCAAGCAGCGGCTCCGCGATACGCTCCATCACTTCTGTACCGAGCCGCCGCTCCAGAAATCCTCCCAGCGACTCATCTCCCGTCTCCTTGCGCGCTGGAAGCACAAAGTCCATCAAGGCGCGAAGCTTGCCGCCCCAAGTGAGCAGGCTCGTCTTGGCGAACGGCGCGATCTCTGTAGGTATGCCAAGTACAAGTCCCGGCGGCATAGGATGCAGTTTGCCCCGATGAAGGATATAGGTCTTCTTCGCTTCCGGATTCGTTCCGGTAAGCTCATACTCAATGCCCAGTTCACGCGCCAGATCAATCATCGGCTGCTTGCGGGCAAGGAAGGAATCCGGTCCGCGCTCGATAACGAAGCCGTCCCGCTTCAGCGTATTGATCTTCCCGCCTAATCGCGGTGCTGGATCGACAATCGTCACATGCGCTTGCCGACCGCGCGCCTGCGCCTGCGCAAGCAAATAAAAAGCGGAGCTCAGTCCGCTGATCCCGCCGCCAATGACGACTAACGAATCCTGCTCTCTTGATCTCCGCATTTCATTCATCTCCTCTGTCTATCATGGGATGCGATATTCTATATCTCATTCTGCCATTCATCCTGAGAAACGACCGATTCCGCCAATGTCTCCATATATAGGATATCGGTATTAAGCATCTCGATACGTTCGAGCACCATGCCAAGCTCCTTCGCTGCAGCCTTTGCCTCGATATCAAGGTCATAGAGCACTTCCAAGTGATCGGATACGAATCCGACCGGAGCCACCAGCACCCCCCGGTATCCCTTCTCCTTCACTTCCTGAAGCGTATCCAGAATATCAGGGCCGAGCCACGGTTCGCGCGTTCGTCCCGCGCTCTGCCAAGTGAACTGCCAGTCCACAAAGCCGACACCCGCCGCAACTGCAGCCGATGTGGCCAGTAGCTGCTCCTCATATGGATCATTCATTTCCCGGATCCGCTCCGGCAGACTGTGCGCACTGAACAGCAGCTTGACTGGCCGGGCATAGCTCACTGCTTCCAGCCCGCTGCCCACGCGTTCAGTCAGTGCGGCAATCAGCTTGGGATGAAGGTGATAGCTCTCCACGAAACGCATCGCAATCCCGAGCGCCTCCGCTTTCTCGCGAGCCCGCTTCACATAGCTGCCGACACTCATAACGGAATAATGCGGCGCCAATACAATGCCGACCGCCTCCGTAATACCGTCGGCTGCCATCGCCTCGACCCCATCTTCAATATAGGGCCGTGCATGCTTCAGGCCCTGGTAGCAAGCATAGCGCCCGGGAACCGTCCGGTCCAGCGCAGCCTGCAGGCCCGCCACCTGGCGGTTTGTATTCTCGCGAAGCGGGAACACGCCGCCAACTACGGCATCATACCGCTCTGTAAGCTCGGCCAGCTGCTCGGGCGTTGGAGCATGGCCTCTGCGAATATGGGTGTAGTATTCCTCAATGCCGTCCATGCTCTCCGGTGTCCCGTAGGACATGACGAGCACTCCAATCGTCCGCTTAGGCATGACGGGCCTCCTTGATCGCCGATTGCTGGATCACTTCTTCCGAATATTCATGGACAAATTCCGTCAGCTCGCGCAGCTTGTCCAGCGAGGCTTCCGGGAACAGCCCATGGCCCAGATTAAAGATAAAGCCCGGCTGCCCCGCACCCTCTTCAATAATGGGCTTCGCATACGATTTCACGACATCCATCGGTGCTGTCAGCACATAGGGATCAAGATTGCCCTGCACGGCAAACGCGCCGCCAAGCCGGCGCCGTCCCTCTGCAATGGACACGCGCCAATCTAGCCCGATAACATCGGCCTGGACATTCCCGAGATCCGGCAGAAGCTCGCCTGACGCCACACCAGGGAAGTAGATCTTCGGCTGCTCCAGATCCGACAGCTCTGCGAATATCCGCTCAATGGTCGGTAGCACGAATTTCCGGAAGTCTGCGGGCGCGAGCGCCCCTACCCAACTGTCGAACAATTGGAATGCCTTGCCGCCTGCAGCCATATGCGCACGCAAATAGGTGATTACCATATCGCCAAGCTTGTCCATCAGCTGGAACCAGATGGCCGGTTCACTGTACATAAGCGTCTTCGTACGAATATAGGACTTGGATGGACGTCCTTCAATAAGATAGCTCGCAATGGTGAACGGCGCGCCTGCGAACGTAATTAGCGGCACATCAAGCTCTCGGTCAAGAATGCGAATCGTTTCCAGAACATGGGACAGATCACCCTCCACATCGATCGGCTTCAGCTTCGCCACATCAGCCGCCGAGCGAATGGGATTGTCTATAACAGGTCCGACGTTCGCCACGATATCGAAATCAATCCCGATCGAAGCGACCGGATTCATAATATCGGAATATAGAATAGCCGCGTCAACGCCCAGCTTTTTGACCGGCATCAACGTAACTTCAGCAGCCAGCTCAGGCTGTTTGCAAATCTCTAGCAGCGAATACTTCTCTTTTATTTGACGGTATTCGGGATCATATCGTCCCGCCTGCCGCATATACCATACGGGTAGCTTATCGATAGGCTCCTTCCGGCATGCCCGGATGAAACGGTCGTTGTAGCTCATTCACGTTCCCCATTTCTATCGTTTTCCCTTCGTTTCCATATTCATTATGCCCTTTTTGCCGCAGTGTAACAACCGCCAAGGATCGACGATCATTGACAATCGTATGACAAATGCCCTGTTCCAGCTATATCCTACCCTTTCATAGACATTGCCTGCTGTGCAAAAAATCACTGCACTTCCACGCAGCGCGAGGGAACGCTCTTTGCAAATTCACAACAATTCAATGATACTCCCTTAATCTATGACCCGTACAATTCGGATTGAAGATAGAAGACTTCTTAATTATTTGGAGGGAATTTTGTGAAGAAATCATTCAAAGCACTTTTATTGACAGGACTCGCACTCACGATCGTCTCCTCTGGCTCACTGGTTACAGCCAAAGAATCGACGGCGAAAAAACCGCAGTCCAAAAACCTGATCGTATTGATCGGTGACGGCATGGGTCCCGCGCAAGTGACAGCTGCAAGGCTTTACTCCAAGACAGTTCTCGGCAAACCGAGCCTGGCTCTTGATCAATTCTATATCGGACAAGCCACCACGTTCGCAGACCGCGGCGAGGACGGCGGGAAAATTGTCTCCGGCGCAGTAACAGATTCCGCCTCTGCGGGCACTGCTTTTGCAACAGGCAACAAAACCTACAATGCAGGCATCAGCGTATCCAACGAGGATGTATCCAAGCCTTACGCATCCGTTATTGAAGCAGCAGAATTAAGCGGCAAAGCAACCGGACTAGTATCGACGGCAAGAATTACGCATGCGACTCCAGCCGTGTACGCTTCTCATGTCCGCAGCCGAGATAACGAGAGCGCGATTGCTTCGCAATATTTGGAGAGCGGGGTTGATGTTCTGTTCGGCGGCGGCGAGCAATTCTTTCTCAGCAAGGATGAGAAGGGCAAACGCAGCGACAAATCGATCCTGAACGACTTTACTTCCAAAGGCTACAAGATTGTAAGAGACGGAGCTTCTTTAAAAGCTTTGAACAGCAAAACCTCCAAGGCGCTCGGCTTCTTCGGCTCCTCCCATATCGCCTATACCACTGATCGGGATGCCAATACGCCTAATCTGGCGACGATGACAGGCAAAGCGTTGGAGCTTCTATCGGCAGATAAAGATGGCTTCGCGATCATGATCGAAGGCGGCCGTATCGACCATGCCAGCCATGCGAATGATTTCCCGACAACAATCAAGGAAATGCTGGATTTCGATGCAGCGGTTAAAGTTGCAATGGATTTCGCCAAGAAAGACGGCAACACCTCTGTTGTTATTACAGCTGACCATGAGACCGGCGGTCTGTCGCTCTCCCGTGATAATATCTATGAGCTGAACATCGATCAATGGGGCAAGCAGAAGCATTCCTCCGAGTCGATTGTCAATGCTTTGAAGGAAGCGGCATCGATTGATGATATCAAGAAAATTGTTGCCTCCAATACAGCGATTACTGATCTCAGCGATGAGGAAGCACAGCAAATTCTCGATGGAGACGGCTCCTCCTATGGTCGCGAGGGCGGCTATAACGCAGTAGTTTCCAAGCGGTTGCTGGTAGGCTGGGCTGGCCATGGACACTCTGCCGTCGATGTCGGCGTATGGGGTTACGGTCCAATTACAAGCCTTCTTAAAGGCCAAATCGACAATACCCGGGTTGCACAGGCATCTGCACAAATTATCGGCGTTGATCTGAAGAAAGCAACCGAGAAGCTGCAAGCCAAGCATCTGTATCCGAAGTTCAAAGTAACACGCGACAACGCAGTGCTATATCCTGCTCAAGCGCTAGCTGAGGCGCTTGGCGGCAAGTATAAAGCGGATGCGAATGCTGTTATCATTTCCAAAGCTAACAAGCTCGTAACGATTAACCTGAGCACGCTGGCTGTGAAGCATAATGGCACCGAAGCGGCTTACAAGGCGGATCTCGACAACGGCAAGCTGTACCTGCCATTGTCAGCCTTCAACCATCTGACGGGCAAAACGTTGAAGTGGGACTCCCTGTCCGAGCGCATTGTTCTGCAATAAGCAAGCACAGTGAGACCGTATAGCTATATTTTTGAATAGGCCGAACAAACAGGGGAACCAGGTTCTCCTGTTTTTCCATTGGGGGTGATGAGATTGATACAACTTGATCAAGTGGCAAAAGGCTTCCGGGTAAACGGCAAGTCGCTTCCCATTCTAAATATTCCAAGCTGGGAAGTAGCCGCCGGAGAGAAAATTGCCATTATCGGCCCGAGCGGCTCAGGCAAGAGCACACTTCTGCATCTGCTCGGGGGCATTATGGGGCCTGACAGCGGAGGGATTTATGTCCAGTCCCACTCCCTGCACGAAATGTCGCAATCCCGGCGTGATCAATACCGAGCAGCCAATGTCGGCTATATTATGCAGGAGTTCCACCTTATCCCTTCGCTTACGGCAGGGCAGAATGTAGAGCTGGTTATGCCTGTGGCAGGACGCTCCAGGAAACAGCGCAACGACCTGCTTCATCAATGGTTTCATAAGGTGGGACTAGAGGAGCGCATCCATCATCTCCCTGCACAGCTGTCCAGAGGGCAACAGCAGCGGGTAGCTATCATACGGGCGCTGATCAACAATCCCCCGCTCGTTCTCGCAGACGAGCCGACTGGCAGTTTGGACTGGGAGACAGCGGGTGAGCTGACCGAGCTATTATTGAAGATATGCATGACGTCGGGAATGACATTGATAACCGTGACACATGATCTCAATCTCGCGCAGCGCTTCACAAAATGTCTGCATATCAGCGATCTGAACAAGGCGCACCGGACTGGCAAATCAACCTCCGTCCAACCGTATAAGGAGCATATGTTATGAAACTGGCTGCATTCGTTGTCCGGAATATTTTGCACCGCAAATTTCTTTCGCTGCTGACCGTCTCCACTGTCGCTGTAACCGTGGGCCTGATCGTATTCTTGATCCTTATGCAGGAGAGCGTGGAAGAGGGGGCGGCCAAGGGCTACGGCCCCTTCGATCTCGTAGTTGGCGCAGAGGGAAGCGAGACACAGCTTGTCCTGAACACCTTCTATCATGTCGGGGCGCCTGTAGGCAACATTTCACTCGATGTGCTGGATGCTCTGCAGAAGCATAACGGAGTAGATAAGGCATACGGGATGACAACGGGCGACAATTACAACGGGTATCCGATCGTGGGAATTGATCCGGAATATTTTGCAACCCGCTATGGCAATCAGAAGCTGTCCGCAGGCAATCTCTACGGAAGTCTGGGCGAGGTCGTAATCGGCTCTCATGCCGCTCGGGCGCTGGGCGTCTCGGTCGGGGACACGTTCAAGGGCGGCCATGGTTTAGTTGAGGAGGCCGGTCATTCCTTCGACGCCGTGGAGGAGCATCATGATGAGCATGAGGAGTTTCAATATAAAATTGTCGGTATTCTTCCCCCGCTGCATACACCCGATGACCGCGCTGTCTTCACAACGATGGATTACGCCTGGGCCGTTCATGAGGAATCGGGCGAGCATCGGGAAGTTACCGCAGTGCTGGTCAAGCCGCGATCCATTGGGGGCGTACAGGAGATCAAGCTCCAATATGATGGGGAGAACGGCGTTCAAGCTGCGTATACGAGCAAAGCCGTCGCAGATGTACTGGAGGTTGTCGATCTTGGCTCTGAAATGATCGGACTCGTCACGATGCTGTGCATTCTGCTCGCTGCGTCCTCCCTCCTATTATCGTTAACAGCAGCTGCGAACGAGCGCAAGAAGGATGTCGGGCTGCTGAGATTGATCGGCAAATCAAGAGGATATGTCTTCATGACCTTCATCGGCGAAGGCATGGCTTTGGTCATCTGCGGATTAATTGCGGGCATCGGCATAGGCCATCTGGGCGGGTATCTGTTTCAGGACTTGCTGTTCGACTACACCGGAATCAAGATCAACGCGCTGCTGGCGGGCCCGAGCCACCTGCTTCTCATTCTTGGAACGATTGTTCTGGGCGGCTTGGCGATGATGATCCCTTCCTTCAAAATGTACCGGCTGGACCCGCTTCAATTATTCAAAGCATAAAGGCAGGCGAGCGCAGATGAGAAAAATAAAATGGTTTATATTGCTGGCATTCCTTCTTATTCTAGGGTGCGGCAATACTTCGAGTAAAGAGACTGAAGCCGGCTCCTTCGTTGTGGAGAGCGCGGCAGACAGTGTTGGCGATGGAGCGGCTTCTCCGCAAGAAGCGGAGAGTGAAGCTGCGGCAGGCGTCGATGCAGAAACACGATCAAACGCAGCCACTGGGAGCAATAGTGCTGCATCCCAAGCGCCTGCCACGGAGCAAGCAACACCCAAGGAAGCCACGGCGGAGCAGCCCGTCAACAAGCTGTCCGCGCAAGGGCAGACAGCACAAGCAGACGAGATGCCTGCGGCCTCCGCTGCAGACGGTAACGTCAGCGGCAAGCCAGCAGATAAGAATGCTCGACCAGACAAGAAGGCTGAGCCCGCCGGAGTCACTTCCGCAAAGGAGGATGCTTCGGCGGAACCCCGGAACAGTTCATCCAAGGATAGCAAGGGGACGCAGAACAGTACGAATGCAGCCCAGCCTGCTGCCAAAGCGCCAGCTAAGCCAGGGAAGGATAGTACGAACGGGATCAGCACCATCTCCTGGTCCGGATTCTTCGATAATGAGGATCAGACCACACCGTCTGACCAATTCTGGGATTTGAGCGGCAGCCAGGTTGCTATTAACGGCTATATGGGCGAGATTTTGTCCTTTGATAAAAACTGGTTTTTGCTTATTCCGGCACCGGGAGCGGAGTGTCCGTTCGACAACGGCGATGAGACGTACTGGAACAAAATAATGATTGTCTACGTGCCAGCAGATTCGAATCTCAGACATCATAAAGGTCCGCTGAAAGTATCCGGCAGGCTCGATGTAGGCATCAAAGTGGATGAGTCGGGCTATAAAACGATGTTCCGCATCTACGATGCCGAATTTGAAGAAATCACGGAATAACCATTGAGCAGGATACCCCGGCCTGGGGACACCGATTCCATAAACATCGACGCTGCCTGCAATCATCAGGCTGCCCGCGAAAGTCCCGGTAGGCTCCCCGTCAACTAGGTGGTGACATCCGTACCGCGCAGTTCCCATCTCGCCGGGAATCGCGCACACTCCAAACGTGTACGAGCGAATGGCTAAAACAGATCCGGTTCGCAGTTCGAAGGTATAGGGAAGCCTGCGTAAGCGCAGGAATTTCGGCTAAAAGAATGCTTTGCGGGCAGAATGCCTGCCTAAGTGCAGGAATATATAGCGGATTGGGCCAATATTGGGCGAACACCGCGAAATGCCTGCACTTTGGCAGGCATTTCATCTATAGACAAGCCGAAACGAGTAAAAAACTGCCTCCCAGCAGGAATGTTCGCTGATCAAGTGCGCGCGCATACGCAGATTCCCTTCTCCCCAAATGAAGATGAACTCATTCGCCGACCACCATATAATCCCTCCCTACAGATGGCATCGCTCCCCTTTATGATATACTTACTCTATTGTGTTTACATACATCTCAGTCATGACGGGAGCGCGATACGATGGAGCAGTGGAAAAAGAATTTGATTGTGCTGTGGTTCGGACAGTTTCTTGTATTGGCTGGCATGACAATGATTATCCCGTTCCTGTCGCTGTACTTGCAGAGCGATCTGGGATTAAGCGATCCGCATGAGATCGCAACTTGGGCCGGCATTATTTTTGCGGGCAACTTTGTTACGGCCTTTCTGTTTCAGCCTCTGTGGGGCAAGCTGTCGGATCGATATGGACGCAAAATTATGCTCCTGCGATCCGGCTTCGGCATGGCTATCGTCATGGTTTGCATGGGCTTCGCGGTTTCGCCATGGCATCTGCTCGCGCTGCGGCTTATTAACGGTACGATATCCGGCTTTAGCCCGGCATCGATATCGCTCATCTCTGCAACAACGCCCAAGAGCCGGATGGGCTTCGCAATGGGAACGCTGCAATCCGGCGCGATCGCGGGTACTATACTAGGGCCGCTTATGGGTGGTTTATTGGCGGATTGGATCGGCTTCCGGTCCATCTTCTATGTGACCGGAACCTTCATCTTCCTGGCTTCGCTGCTCGCTTTGTTCGTAGTGAAGGAGAGCTTCGACCGGAAGGAAGCCGCCGCCAAGCCGAATGTGTCGCTCATCGAAGGCTTTCGGCAGCTCAGCCGCATCCCTCAATTGACCTCGCTGTTCGCGGTTACCTTCCTGATCCAATTCGCCATGATCGGCCCCATGCCGCTTATGCCCCTCTATGTACAGGAGCTGCACGGAACTTCGGCCAATCTTGCATTCTGGGCAGGCTTTGTCGGCTCAGCGGCGGGCTTGTCCAATATGTTTGCCGCGCCACTGCTCGGCAAGCTTAGTGACCGAATCGGTCAGGAATGGGTACTCGGCGTCTCTCTTATCGGCGCCGCCGTGCTCTTCATTCCGCAAGCCATGTCCACTACAGTATGGCAGCTTCTGTTGTTCCGCTTTTTGCAGGGGATTTTTCTCGGAGGGCTCATACCTTCAGTCAATGCGCTTATCCGCAAGTTTACTCCCGATGGCATGGAGGGCCGCTCCTTCAGTATGAACAGCAGCACGCTCAGCATCGGCAACATGATCGGGCCTATTGTCGGAGGCTTCATCTCCGGCTGGATCGGCATAGAGGGTGTCTTCCTTACCTCCTCTGCGCTCTTCTTCATTAATGCCATATGGGTGCGGCAGACGCTCGTTGCCAGAAGCAAGACCGGGCGCGGAAGAGAACAGCTGGAATGAATCTAGTGCCGGTTCTCAGCCGAACGGTTGAGGGCCCGCCCGGCAAGGATGCTGCACTATTGTGCCGCCCATTTCTTATGCAAGGGGAGAAAGCCGTAACGATCCACCAGGCAGGAAACGAGAATGCCGACGCTATATCTAATTAAATCCATGGTCAGGTAGCCTTTGCCGAGTATAAGTGCACCGAGGGTCGTCGCTCGAATGTCGTTGATCCAGTCGGCCTGATAGAGCTGGCTGAATTCAATTCCGAAGCACAACATGACGCCAAGTCCGGCGGCCATCCCTAATGTCCGATTTATAAATACTATGCGTATAGCAAAATAAATCATCCCCGCCCACAATGCATCGCCAAAATGATCAGCAATAAATGCGGGCAGTTCATCTGCAAAGGCTCTGCTGCTCAAGCCAAGCACAATAACGACGATGACCATAATGAAGTAGCCTAATCTGGCTCTCAACATGACGGTATGTCCTCTCTCATAGTGTCCTCTCTCTCAAAGTATCCCTCTCAAAGTACCACTCTCTCATAGCTGCATGCCCGTTATTTCACAGTAGCAATAGTAAGTCCGTCATAGGCGGGCAGCAGCGTCCCCGTCAATCGTTCATCCCGCAGCATCAGCTCATTAAATCGCCGCATCGCCAGGACAGAAGGGCCATTCTTGGCAGGATCAATCGTTCTGCCATGCAGAAGCGCGTTATCTCCGATAATGACTGCACCCGGATTGGCAAGCTGTATCGCCCACTCCAGATAGACAGGGTAATTCTCTTTGTCAGCATCTATAAAGAAGAAGTCAAACTTGCGCCCCTTATCCGCTAGTATAGACAGGCTGGCCTTGGCATCGCCAATAATGTAATCCACACGCTCCCCATATCCGGCCGCTTTCAGGTTCGTCCATGCCACATCGGCGAATTGGGCCTTGATCTCCAGCGAGGTCAGCCTGCCGTCCTCCGGCAATCCCCGCATGAGACAAATTCCGCTGTAGCCGCCTAATGCGCCGATTTCGAGCACATGCTTCGCGCCTGACATTGTCACCAGCATCGACAGCAGCCTCCCGTAGCCCGGGGCGACCGATATCTCCGGCATCCCATGCTCGCTGATCGATTTCTTCACTCGTTCCAAATCGGCATCCTCGCCAAGTAGCTGCTCTACATATTGTTCTGTTGTCATCTCAATCTGCCTCCGTAATTACGGTTTGTAATTAAACCACTGTTTGTCCTATACTTGATTGTATGATTTTGCGAGACCGGACACAACCGGAGCTGCTCGAAAGTGAGTGAATATGTATGGGTAAATTACAGTTAATTGCAACAGCGCCAATGGGCTTGGAAGCCATCGTTGCGCGTGAATTGAAGGATCTCGGCTATAGTGATATGCAGGTCGGGAATGGGCGTGTTACTTTCTCCGGCGATTATGCCGACATATGCAGGACGAATCTATGGCTGCGCACTTCAGACCGCGTCTTGGTGAAGATGGCGGAGTTCCCTGCACGTACATTCGATGAATTATTCGAAGGAACCAAGGCGCTGGACTGGTCTCATTGGATACCGGAGGACGGCGAATTCCCTGTCGAGGGGCGCTCTCATAAATCGCAGCTCTCCAGTGTGCCCGCATGCCAGAGCATTGTGAAGAAAGCTGTAGTTGAGAAAATGAAGGCGGCCTACGGGACGGAATGGTTCCACGAGGACGGCGCCAGATATGTGATTGAAGTGGCGCTGCTGAACGATATGGCGCTCATTACGCTGGATACGACTGGACCCGGCCTTCACAAAAGAGGTTACCGCAAGCTCGTGACCGAAGCGCCGCTGAAGGAAACGATGGCAGCAGCTCTGGTGCTGCTCAGCCGCTGGCGTCCGGAACGGCCGCTGTATGATCCGTTCTGCGGCTCTGGCACCATTCCCATCGAAGCCGCTCTGATCGGCTGGAATATAGCACCTGGACTGCGCCGCACATTCAATAGCGAAGGCTGGCCCGTCATTCCGCAGCGGCTGTGGGATGATGCACGCGACGAGGCTTACGATTCCGTGAAGGATGACTTCCCGCTGATGATCTCCGGCTCGGATATCGATCCGTCCGCGATTGAAGTGGCCCAGGCTGCCATCAAGAAAGCAGGCTTGGGGCAGGAGATCAAGCTCAGCGTATTGCCCGTAACGAAAGCAAAGCCTGAGGGAGATTATGGCTGCATCATTACGAATCCGCCTTACGGCACCCGTCTGGGCGACGATGAAGAGGCGGAGAAAGCGATTCGCCAGCTTGGCTTCACTGCGGCAACGCTGCCGACCTGGTCCTTCTTTGCACTCAGTCCTGCCAAATCTTTCGAACACTATCTCGGACGCCCGGCGGATAAGAAGCGCAAATTATATAACGGCCGGATTGAATGCGCCCTTTACCAATTTTTCGGGCCTCTTCCTCCATTTCGCAGCCAGGAATAACGTTCCGGTAGCTTGAATTGAATGCGAACTGTACTATAATGAGAGAAGATATTATGAATGAATTGTAAAAAATGAAAGGAATTCCTCTACAATGATAGGAACGTTTCTAAAAGCCGCTCAGCGTGGCGCAGCCGGTTCCATTGATGCTGCTAAACGGCTGAAGGGTGTTGATCTGCTGCTTTTTTTCGTACTAATGATGTTGAAGCTTGTCATGTTCGACCGTTTCATTCATGTTCCCAATATGGCGATGAGCGTGGATGATGTCTTTACCGGACTCGGGGCGCTGGCGCTTGTGTCCTTCTGGACATTGTGGCTGCCGCTTCGCGGCCGAATTGCCGCGCTTGCTCTGTTGAATGTACTGCTGACAGCCATTATTTATGCCGATCTTGTATATTTCCGATATTTTCAGGATCTGATCTCTGTACCGGTATTAACACAAGCAGGGCAAGTAAGCTCGCTTGGCGATAGTATCGGGTCTCTGCTTTTTTGGATTGATATTTGGTTTTTCATAGACTGGCTCTTTATAATTCCCATTGCTCTCTACGTTCTGTTCCGCAGAAGAGAGCCTCGGGCGACACTCTCCTTCGTCAAGCAGAAACGGTGGCGGCGGATACTGCTGCGCTTCTCTATTAGCCTGATCGTTTTTGCAACGGGTCTGACGCTCGTATTCGTTCCCGTGAACATTGCCAAGCGGACATGGGCGCAAGGACTGTTCGTCGGCAACTGGTGGAATCTGTCGCTCTACAATGTAACAGGTGTAATCGGGTTTCACGGATATGATATTTACCGTTATGCGAATCAGCATTGGTTCGATGACAAGACGGTTCCGCCAGAGCAGATCGATGCTGCGAAGCAATGGTTTGCCGAGCGCGGAAGCCTGCGGGAAGGTCTTCAATCCGATGGCATGTTCGGCAAGTATAAGGGCAAGAACGTCATTATGATTCAGGCGGAAGCCTTCCAGAACTTCGTAATCGGCCAATCGCTGAACGGCGTAGAGGTCACGCCCAATATGAACAAAGTGCTTGAAGAGAGCATGTATTTCAGCAATTTCTATCATCAGACGTCACAAGGACGGACATCGGATGCTGATCTGGCCGCCAATATTTCGCTTCAACCGCTGCCTACCGGATCGGTGTTCATCCGCTATGCCCAGCATCAATTCGACAGCCTTCCCTCGGTGCTGAAGGATAGCGGCTACAGCACTTCCGTCTATCATGCCTATGATGGCGGGTTCTGGAACCGGAATGCCATGTATCATAATATGAAATATGATACCTTTTTCAATAAGAAGAACTATACGATAGACGAACCGCTCGGCTGGTCGCTTGGCGATGACTCGTTCTTCAGGCAATCGATCGACGAGATTGCGAAGCAGAAGCAGCCTTTCTACTCCTTCTTGATTACATTGTCCAGCCACCACCCCTATGCGCTGCCGGAAAGCTATCAAACTCTCGACCTCGGCGAATATAAGGGAACGATGTTTGGTGATTACCTGCAGTCGATTCATTATGTCGATACTGCGTTCGGGCATATGGTAGACCGATTGAAGGCCGAAGGGCTGTGGGATGAATCCATCCTGCTGTTCTACGGGGATCATGACAATTCCATACGGGATTGGGAGCCTTTCGAGAAGTTCCTCGGCAAGCCGCTTAGCGACCTGGATCGGCTGAAGATTCTGAAGCAGGTGCCATTATTGGTTCATCTTCCGGATGGGGACAAAGCAGGACGATATGAGGAGCCGGGCGGACAGCTAGATTTGACGCCTACAATACTGCATTTGCTAGGCATATCAACCGCTGACAAGTATATGATTGGCACACCGCTTGTGCTGGACAAGCCGCTGGAAGGCAAAACGATGGTGCTTCGCAACGGTGCTTACACAGACGGAAAAGTGTTCTATATTCCGGCGGAAGACGGCTTGCCCGAGCATAGCCAATGTCTCGATGCGGCAAGCGGCACGCCGCAGGATCGCAGCCTCTGTACAGAGGGAGCTGCCGATGCCCGCAAGGAGCTTGTCACCTCCGATCTTGTTGTCGAGAATGATCTGATTAAAGCGTTTCGGGAGAAGGAGTAGCGTGGACACGCGCGGACACTTCTTATTCTGGCATCGCCTCTAGTATAGGCAAAGCATAGAAAGAACCCGCCCCAGCAAACAATGCCGGAGCGGGTTTCTATTATTTCTTTACATATTTGCGTGCCTTCTCTATCACTTCATCCTCTGTAGGCGCAGTTACATAGCGTCCATTGATGAATATAAATGCAAAACGCGAGCATGGCCCGCAGTATGACTTGCAGCCTACGCGGATTTCCGTGCCCGGCGCCATCTTCTCCAGCTTGGGCAGCATCGTCTTGATTCGTGTATGCTTGCATTTGTCACATATTCGGATATCGTTAGCCATCGTCAGTCTCCCCGCTCCACTTTCCTTGCCGCCCCTCGCCGATTAGTGATCGCCGTGGTTGCCTTTGGTCGGATTCGATATGACGAAGCCTTCCTTGGGCAAGTAGTGATAATCAATCTTGACCCCGTCCAGCAGATCAACGCCTTGCTCCAGCACGACGGTGATGCCCTTATCGGTCTCGATCACCTCATCGTTAGCCCCTGCATCATCCAAACGCATACCATAGTGCGCATGATCTCCATGCGAATGGGTGACATAAATACGCAGCAGCTTGCCTTCATTCTCAGCCTTGTCCAGCTCCTGGCGGAGGATCTTCGCTGCATTGCGGGTTATTTTGCAATTCATAATCGTATTCCATCTCCTTCATGTCAAGCTTGCCCTATACGGCAGCCTGTCCCTCTTCATCTGTCCTTCCTATTGTAAAGAAACAACCCGCAATGTTCAACCTGTTATTGTCGGATTCTCCCTGCATACTTGCGTTCCATATACCTTGTATACCACTCAGCCACAATCATCGTAAAGGCAATATCATCAATTGGAAGAAAAGGAAGCAGATCGGGCATCACCCAATAAAGAATAACCGGAACCACATAAAGAAGCTTGTCCAATAAGCGGACTTCTCTTGCGGCCAGCAAACGAAAGATTCGTACAAACACATGACGCCAATGGCGAAGAGACAATAGTTTGCGCATGGTGGCAGCCTCCTTTTCCCCATTATAGCATAGCGGCGCCTCTGGCGCTCTTGCCTCTCATATAAACAAAGAACCGTTCCAATGTCCTTATTGGGACATCGGAACGGCTCATCCGATTATAGACAGCAGCCGCGGCGGCTTTTCATTTCCGATTCGCAGCCGACTCCATAGCAGCGATAAGCAGTGGACACACCTCATCATACAGATCAGGGAATGACTCCACGGGCAGCGGATTGCATCCATTGCCGACCTCGACCGTAAATCCCGGCTTGCGATAATCATGAATGAACCAATCTTTATATCCGGCATCGCTGCCGCGCAGCTTGATCGGCTTGTAGCCGCTCACCTTCGCCAGCTTATAAGCAATGCGTTCCGACTCCGGCGGCTCATAACCTCGATAGTTCCAGTAGATCTCCTGACCCTGCGTATGAAGCGCCACAACAAGATCAAACTGCTCCCTCTGCGTTAGCTCCGCCAATGCCAGCGCCTCCGGTTCTGTCAATGGCGCTTCGCCGGGATAGTCCCTCGGGCCCGGTCCAGTTGCCGCTCTGCGCTCCACTTCCTCTTCCCAGAAAGCAGGGAATTGATCATTCAGATCGACCCCCCGCACATTGGCCTTCCACTTGACGAAACGGGATGATTGGCGGTTCATCTGAAGCAGCGCTTGATAATGGGGATGATCGCGGCGCAGTCCCTCCTGCGCCAGCTCGACACCGTCCGGGTTGACTAGCGGGACGAACCAGACTGACACTTCCTTCAGAAGCGTGCGCATGTCCGTTCCGCACAGCTTCTCGCCCAGCGAGCAGGCTTGAGCGGCATCCTCCGCGAATGTCATCAGCAGCGGCGCCGTGATCCACTCATTGGCATGCATCGCAGCATTGAAATGAACTTTGCGCGCTCCTTCTCCCAGCCGCAGCGAATAGATCGGTTTCCCCATGACGCTATGTCCGATAACCGTCTTCGTCAGAAATGGATATTCGCGCTGAAGCGCATCCATATCCGCTGTGAGCTCCCTATGTCCATACTCCGCCCTTGCATCCACGATGCGGTGATAACCGCCGGCAGGCACAGTCAGCAGCTGCCCCGGCACAAGCTGCCTGGGGTCCACGCCGGGATTGGCGGCAACAAGCGCTTGAATCGACACCGAGAAAGCTCCAGCCACTCTAATGACAGTATCTCCTGGCTGTACGCAATAGACCGCGACCGTTTGCAGCGGTATAGATAGCAGCAAGCCAGGCATAAGCTGTAATTCGGAAGATATCCGCGGATTGGCCGCGGTCAGAGAAGCCGCATTCACCTCGAACCTTCGGGCAATGCGCAGCAGCGTATCGCCTGGCTGCACGACGTAAGGGAGCATGAGCCAACCTCCTTTAAGCAGGCGCTAATCCTGCCTTCTTCTCCTTCATGTCACATGCTATGCGAACGTCACGGGAGGCATTCCATTTTGTAGCTGATAGCAAATAGATAAAGGAACAGCTTGAGGCTGTCCCATATCTTCCGACTTCCCAGCGTAGCCTGTCCCCTTTTCCAACTGTGGTTTGAAGGCAGCGTGACGGAGAGTAAGAAGCCTGCGAATGAGCATGAATTTCGGTTACAAGATGCCATAATGGTAACATTCCTGCGATTATGCATGATTTGGAGGGGGGAATCGGCCGATAAGGGGAAACGAAAGTAAAATGCCTGCACGCTGGCAGGCATTTTACCTTTATGGGGTCAGAAACGAGATAAATAATGCCGCTTCGCATGTTTCGCCGTGGGAGTTGAAATTACCACAAAGGAGTTTCGGAACAGCTGCAAGCCGCTCCCTGGGGCTATCAAACAATATTGGGCACCTGCCAGACAACCGGTGTCAGCTCGATCTGCTCGCCAAGCCACTGCTGGGTAATCGACTTGAACATGCGCGGTTCGCCGCTGCAGAAAAATTGATGTACAGGCTGATCGTCACTTCTCGCCATCCGGTTGCGGTCATACAGTATGGTGCTGATCTCTCTGGCTGTCTCATCAGCCGAGCTGATTAACGTGATCTCCTTGCCCATAACCTCAGCGATAGTCTCTGCAAGGAAGGGGTAATGTGTACATCCTAATATAAGCGTGTCCAGCTTGCGCTGCTTCAGCGATTCCAGCGATTCACTTACTGCTGCATAGGTTTCGTCAGAACGGAAATTGCCCTGTTCAACGAGCGGGACGAATCTTGGACAAGCGAGGCTTATCACTTCAACTGATGGTGAAAGCTGCTTTAATGCTTGCTCGTATGCTCCGCTTCGGATCGTGCCTTCTGTGCCGATAACACCAATAATCCCTCTCTGCGTGCGGCCATTGGCAGCACGTGCGCCCGGATGAATAACGCCTACGACAGGAATAGAAACGCGGGAACGAATGTCCTCCAGCGCAACTGCAGTGGCTGTATTGCAAGCGATGACAAGCATTTTAGGCCGGTATTGAATCAAGTAGTCCACTATTTCCCGGGTGAATCGGGTTACTTCTTCTGCTGGACGTGGTCCATATGGTGCGCGGGCCGTATCGCCGAAGTAAATAATTTTCTCACGTGGAAGCTGGCGCATAACTTCTTTGACAACGGTTAAGCCGCCTACGCCGGAATCCAGAATTGCGATCGGTTGTTGCACAGACACACCGCTTTCTTGATCGTTTTGTCAGAACTTCAATAGAATATGAATGCAGGAATGAAAATGTACCTACATCTTAGCGCAATTCTGGACAAGGTTCAATAAAGATAACAAAGAGCAAAGCGCCGTTTATGAAAGGATTACGGCACTTTGCTCTGCCCAATTACAGTCTATTGCTGTGCATTAGCGGACGGGTGGATTTTCGGGTATCTCCGAAGTCTCCGTATCCGGCATAACAATGATTTTCCATGCATTCCCTTGCGGCGGCAGACTCTTCGTCAGCATTGGATTGTAGAATCCTATTGCAGCAGAGCCTTTAACCAGCTTAGCTGCTTCCAGCTTGGAACCGTCAGCTGCTGCAACAATTGTCTCTGGCAGCAGATTAAGCCTCACTTCCGCCGGAGAACGGTCACTCAGCCCTTCGCCTTTGATCAGTACCGATATTGTACCGTCATCGCCAGTCATAACTTCTTCAATCGTCCCTGCTGTACCGAGAATCTCTTTCTCCGCAGTCTTCGTCTTAACCTTCAACTCATAAAGCGGTGTTTGAGGAGGAAGGCTTAATGTTGAGAAAATCGCGTGAACAGCCTCCACATCCATGCCAAGAAGCAAGGATTCCCAAGTCAGCTCCTTCCCGTCCTCATCGGTAATCTTCGTTGATGAGTCGACGTTCAGCACGAGTCCGGCAGTGCCGGCTCCATTAATATGGATCTGGCCCTTCCCGTCCTTTATCGCTATGCCGGTCACGAACCCCTGTGTCGTCATCGTCTTTTTCTCCTCCTGCACTACATTCACCTGTTTGCCGTCACGCGTTACATCCGCTTGCAGCACTTGGGAGGCGAAGGATTCCGGCACATACACTTTGCCGCCGATGGATTGCGGGGCAATGCCAAGCTTGATCAGCATTTTGGCGAATGAATACTGATCCTCTCCTACTTTCACACTTGTCCATTGTGCGCCTCTGGTCAGCTCCGCTGACTTGGTCTCCCCATTCCACGCAATCTTGTACCCTAATGCTTCGACAAGCGCGCGAAGCGGCAGCATAACGGTCTTGCCATCCTTATGTAAGTAGCCGGTCTCTGTCGACAGCACCCCATTAATTGCAACCGGATAGTTCAGCTTGACTGCCGAGGCCCCATCCATATTGATCGCAACAGTAGCCTTAGCCTGATCTGAATCACCATAAACGAAACTTGATGCGCCTGAGATCATCATCGCGGCAGCAAGCGCCGTTATACCCAGCCGAGTTGTTCTTTTCATCTTGTATCATACCTCCTGATGTCTTATTCTCACGTTGTTGCATGATTCTAGACGCAATATTTCATGAAAAAGGTTGCAGTCGGGGACAGGAAAAACTTTCCTTCCAGTAACTTTTGCGCCGCCAGCAGCAGTACAAAGAGCCTTATCTAGGTTCGATCTGCGATAAGGCTCTTTGTCCATGTAAGCACGCTTTACATCATCACGAGCGAGACGATTGAAGCTCTGCTTCTCTCTTGGCCTCTATTGGGGACTCATTAACCGCCGCCGTCTCCTCAGCAACAGCTTCTGTATCCCATTCATTCTTGCTGCTGCGCCAGCTGCGCACACTGCCAATCATACTGTCAGCGGAATCCTTCACTTTCGTAGCAAGCGAAGTTGCTCCGCTGCCTACCTGCTTCGCGATCCGCGTTGTCGTTCCGCCGACCTGCCCTGCAATTCGCACCGTATGGCCGCTAACTTGCTGAGCCCCTTGCGAAATATCGCTTCTAATCTCGCGGCCGGATTTCGGTGCCAGCATCAGCGCGGTAATCGAACCGACAATACCTCCGGCCAGCACGCCAAACAAGAAATCTTTTTGCCTGTTCCTTGCCATTCCCTTCGCTCCTTTCACTGCAACCGTTAGCCGCCGGGTTGAGTCGGCTCGGTTGTCAGGTCCACTGCAACCGCTAGCCGCCAAGTTTTGAGTCGGCTCGGTTGTCAGGTTCACTGCAACCGCTAGCCGCCAGGTTTGAGTCGGCTCGGTTGTCAGGTTCACTGCAACCGCTAGCCGCCAAGTTTTGAGTCGGCTCGGTTGTCAGGTTCACTGCAACCGCTAGTCGCCAAGTTTTGAGTCGGCTCGGTTGTCAGTAGTTAGTATCGTGCCCTTCGTCATGCCTTGAGCATGCAGAGGAATGGCTATCTCTTCGTTTGGATTGCCAGAATTGCCAAGCTGCAAGCCCAACCTCTGCCCAGTCCATCGCATCTGCAATCCGATGGCGATATTTGCCTCCAGCCTGCTCAACATGGCGCGAAGCGGTTTCGTTCAGCAGCTCGGTCATTCGGCACAGTGTATCCGATGCATCTGCCGCAGCA
Organism: Paenibacillus oenotherae; assembly: GCF_019443105.1. Lineage (GTDB taxonomy): Bacteria > Bacillota > Bacilli > Paenibacillales > Paenibacillaceae > Paenibacillus_Z > Paenibacillus_Z oenotherae. The sequence continues at coordinate 40,805 of NZ_JAHZIJ010000011.1, read as the reverse complement.
TCGCCTACGCGTCGGGCAGCATCGAAGATGCGTGCTGTCTGATCAAGCTGACGCTGTACGATACGCGCTGATTCCGTTGCAGGCTGAACAAACTCGCATACCTGGGCAGCTGTCGTCCCCACGCTTCGCTCCATCGACTGGGCAGCTTCAAGCAAGAGTGCGAGCTTGCGATCAGCAGCTCGCAGCCAAATAAGGATGCCCGCAACTAGCAATATAAAACCCGCAACCAAGGCAGCCTCCAACCAAACATGAACCATAGTCTCATTCCTCCTTCTGCCGTCATAGCTAGAAGTGTGGTACACCCACCTCTTAGACGAATGCCCAATTCGTATTGTCATTATAAGCAGCATGGGCTTGACCTGACACTCCAGACCAAATAAATAACATGAAACCTCTCCTGCTAAGCTGCCGGGAATATCGAAACGCAACAGAAGCAGGATGCTGACACCGCTCGCGCTGATTCCCAATGCAGCCGTACCACTATGGCTAGCTTGACAAAAAAAAATCGCCCACCACCTGGCCAAGCTGGCCGGTTAGCGGGCGATCTTATTTGCATTTCTATGTCAAGCAGTGGATTGTCAATCTATTGAGCTCCAGCAATCAGGTAGCTGCACTTGCCGCCGCCCTTGGCCAGACATTCCGTCCGTTCCACCGTCGTGCCAAGCAGCTGCTCGAACAGCGCCAATTCGCACTGGCAAGCTTGCTGATAGAGATTGGCCACCTGAGCGATCGGACAATTGTACTCATGCAGGACAAGCCCGTTCTCCCCATCCTCCAGCTTCACCATATAACCGCCGTCATTCTGTATGGCTGCAAGCTCAGACACTTTCTCCTTCAGCGACTTGCCCTCCATACGGGAGGCATAACGCTCCAGCAGCTTCCGCTTGCGCCCTTCAAACATACGGTCAACCAAAACGGCAGTTTCAGGGTCGTCAGCCAGCTCTTCCAGCAGATCAAGCGCAAGAACATGATAATTTTTAGGAAATAAATGCTCCGCCTGCTCGGTTAACCCATACTTGTGTGTAGGCCTGCCTACGGCTTGCCTGACAAGCGTTGGACGAATGTATCCGTCACGTTCCAGCGTACTTAGATGACGACGTACAGCCATCTCTGTAATTTGCAGCTTCTTGGCCAGCTCCCCGGCATTCATCTGGCCTTTGGTCTTGAACAGCGTCAAAATCGTCTGGCGCGTTGACCCCTCTTGTCTGGATGAAAGCTCCTGCTTGACACCCGGATTGTCTATTTGTTCCAACCTCATCACCACCTAGCGCGTTGGCATGGCTCGGGTCAAGCGATGCATGCGAATGTACTAGCGTCATTGTATCGCATTTTGTCCTTTTCGTAAATCGACATTAACAAGCAGCGGCAGAAGCGTCAACGCTCCTGCCGCTGCTAATACGCTAAGCGTCCAGTTCTCTTGCCATATAAGCTTCTACTGATGCTTGGAATGCTTCGAGTGTCTCAGGTGTGGATAATGTGAAGGGATGCAGCTCATTCCTCGGCCATTCATAATAATCCTGGACAAGCGGCCTCCGCAATCTCACAAGCCCGAGCAAGGGCTCATGAAGCTCTGCCGGAAAAACACCCTCGCCTCCGATAATTTCGATGATGTCCTCGTAACTGCTGGCATCCCGCATAATAAAGCCGTCAATGATGCAGCTCCCCACATCGGTCACGATCTCAATCGCCATATGTAGTGCGCGCTCCTGGGCCAGCCCTTGAAGCAGGCTGCCGTCCCAATGCTCCGCAATATAACGGAGGGCATCCGTAAGATCAGAGATGACATTCAATCTCGCTGATATTTGATCGCGATTAACGTAGTACATGTTCTTCGCTCCCGCCTTGTCTACTGTTTCTTCTTGCGCGCCTTACGCTTCAGCCACATCACCATTACTACACTGCTAATAAGAATGACGAGCAAATAAGTAAACATTTCATATACATCACGCATGCTGCAACCGTCCTCTAACTCTCGTAATCAACACTGAATGATGACTCACGCACTTGTGTCATATGCTCGATAACTTTCTTGTGAACCGGGTGTACTTGATATGCGGCTAACGCGTCCATGGAATCAAATTTCGTCACAAGTGCTATATCGTATGAGCGCTCCGAATGAAGAATATCGGTTCCCACCTCAAGATGTCTCAGCTCATCGATCTTGCCCTCCATATTGTTCAGCACCTGAACGGTTGCGGCAATACTCTCCGGCGTGCGATCCTTCAGCTTAAATAAAACAATGTGTGTAATCATCCAATCATTCTCTCCTTTTCCATAATGAATAATCGACGTATTGTTCCCACTCGCATGATGAACGTCCTTTTGTCACATAATAACCTAAGCAGCCGCCACTCGGCAATCTTCTTGCGAAGGGGATAGTTATCGATGCGCTACCCGGTTACGATTGTTGCTACGCTTATCGGCCTTGCTCTGTGTCTTTATAACTATACAGGCTACGATCCGCATAACTTTGTGTTCTTCATGTTCAGCGTTCCCGGCTGGTTTGTCGATTTCTTTATTGACACACATGAGGTTAACGTTATTCTGATGTATGTGCTGACCATTGCCAGCTATGCGCTGATCGGATTGTTCTGCGACTGGATGATCGCAAGGAGCAGACGGCGCAGCCATTCTTAGCATCCGAATGAAAAAGGAGCCTATTCAAGGCTCCTTCTCTCTATTTATTCAACAATCAGCACTGTTTTCATCTCAGCGTGACCTGTACCGCAAGCTACTGAGCAATGGATCTCGTAGGTTCCAGCCTCTTTGAACTCTACCTCTTGCTCCAACACGTCGCCTTGAAGATCGATATCAAGTTCAGGAATAGCCAGTCCGTGCATGCCGCTCTTGTTCACGAGCTTGAGCTTCACTTTATCGCCTTTCTTTACCTTGTATTCCTGCTTGTCGAAGGTGAAATCAGCATTCGCTTCCACTTTCAGCAGCGTTACGCCCGGTGGCAATGATGCCGCTTCATCGATCGGTTTCTCCGGAAGCTGGGTTGCCAACAAATATATACCCAGTACCGATGCTGCAGTGAAAACAAGAAACATAAGCCATTTATGCATTGCTACTTCGCTCCCTTTTTTGCCTTCATAATGTCTACCTCTTATTTTACCTAAGATCGTCCGATTTTCTCAACCTTAAACTGAGCAAAGCGATAAACTTTTTTCGTTTTATGACAAAACGATGAACGTTATTTCGACATATAGACTTTAAGAAGCCGCTCTGCTTCCGCCTTGACAAAGCTCCAAATCATGGAGAAATTGTGATAGTAGCCCCGGCAAACATATTGTGCGGTCAATCCGTCACGGCCGCTCTTCTCCTCAATAACCCGAATGCCGCTGACACGAAACTGCTTCCGGATCGAAGCAAGCTCAAGCAGCACCCTGTCCTGAAGGCCGCGCAGCATTCCCTCATATAATGTGGGCAGCTTCGTTCCCGCCGCTCCGACAATCCGGATATCATGATCAAGTATCCGCATGACGATACCAAGCAGCACATAATGCTTGACCAGCTCTAATTCCTTGCCGATTCCAACGGATCTTCCCCATTGTGCTTCCATGGATTCCACGTCCACGGCCATAGTATACCCCTCCATAACCAATCTTACTTCTATCTCTTCATACATCGAACAAACAAGAACATTTGTTCTCATTATAACGGAAGATATTCCGGGATGCAACTGCTCTGTTCAACAAAAAAGAGGGCGCCCTCTAACCCGGACGACCTCTCGCATATGACCCCGTCTCAGCTCTTCCCCTTATCCTTCAATATTTCAATGATCTGGCGAAGCCGGTCAGGCAGCGGAACTCCGATCCGCCCAAGGTTCTCCGTAATCGAAATCAGCTCATTTGCGATATAGAAATAGATAGCCGCCCCCATAGCAACCGTTTCCAATTTCAAAAGAATGTCAATCCGATGGGCGAGCAGAACAACGAGCAGTATAATCCCCTTTTTGGCCAAACCCCAGGCACCAACCACACTGCTCAAGCCTTGCTTCTCTCTCACAGCAGCTGTAACACCGGTAATATAATCGATTGCGATCACAACAAGCAGAAATGTAAGCGATTCGGGCCACATGCCGTAAGCGAATGTCAGAACCGAACCGAATACGGCTGATGCTGCGCATACCACAAATTGCATGGCGATCCCTCCTATCAATGATGCATATTACACTATATGCAAGTGATAGGAGCGGTATCCGCACATTTGCACCAGAGCATCAGTCCATAATAAAGCTGCCGGAATGCTTCAGCACGCAATGAACATCTACGCGAAGCTCGCCAGGCTGAGGATGCCAGCCGCCTTTCTCCGCAAGCTTCTTCCACTCCTTGTGATGATAGCGAAACAGCCTCTCATCCAGATTCAACAGATCAACCCCTTGCTTGACTCCAGCCGCATACACCTGCAGCACTTCTTCTTGAACCCGCTTCTCCAGTCCTGCAATAATATTATGGAATGTGATCTGCCCGTCCGTCTCAGCCAATTCTCCCTGGAGCTTCATACGTATTGTAAATATAGGCTTGCCCTGCTTAAACGATACATCCACCTTCGATTTCGACTTCACCACCATAACTGTCGCATGTTTGCCCGATTCATCCTTAATGGCCAGCAAGTGTCGGCTGAACCTGGGGTTAAACCAACGGATTCCGGTAATTAGATCGCGGTCATAATATTGTTTTTTCTTAGCCTTGAAGGCAAACAGTCCATCAATCATGCCCACTTTGATTCTGGATTCGTTCTCGTGCCACGTTTGTTCGGTCGCCAGAATGGATGGCAGCAGCGCGGTTACTGCCTTCTCCGTGAACTGTGCCACGAATTTCTGCATATTAAGCGGCTGTACAAAAGTATTGCTCTTCATCTGCTGTTGCGGGTTATAGAGCAGGCTGTGCAGCTGGGAGCGCTCCAGCACGAGACTGGCATTGAAAATATCCATCATCCTGCCTCTTGTCCCGAACATCCACGAGGTGTAGCGGGCTACCCGGACTCGGTTAAGAGCATCCAGAATTTCCGTCATGAAGTCCATCGCATGCTCGTGTACGACAACAACTTTTAGCTGCTCCAGACTGATCTCTGATTGCGCGCTCCTTAGAAGCTTTGAATAGGCATCATAAATCGTAATGCCCTCTCCTCTTCCGATCCAGTTTGGAATTTTGTCCTTTTTAGCCCCCCCTTCCGTCTTGGCAATCGTCGAAAGATCTATGAGCTGCGCGTAAAATATAAATTTCTCCTCCTGCCGGTCGATTCCGATGGCCGTTATATATTCCAGATTCTCCAGATTCGATGAATCCCAGCAGCCAGACAGCACCGGAGAAATCGTGGCGATAAGAAGCAGCAGCTTAACCTTAGCCCTTATTAGTGGCATATACTTCATCGCTTCAATCTCCTTGCTTCGCGCGAAATTTCCATGGGAGCTGCAGCAGCGCGGTTAATAGCTGGCGGGGCTTGAATGGCGCGACAGGAGCGAGATAGGGCTGGCCGAACGATTCCAGCCTGCATAGATACAGAAAGACAGAAAACAAGGAGATGAAGAACCCGAACAAACCCAGTATGGATGACACAAACAGAATATAGATACGAATAACAGTTACCGTCCCATTCAGAGATTGATTGACGAGCGTGAAGGTCGCTACAGCTGTCACCGCTGATACAACAAGCATCGTCGGCGAAGTAAGACCTGCACGTATCGCCGCATCACCCACGATCAGGCCGCCAACAACAGTAACGGTCTGTCCCACAGCCCGAGGCAGCCGAACACCCGCTTCACGGAAAAGCTCAAACATCATAATCATAATAAAAAGCTCCATCTGGGAGCCCAGCGGCAATCCCATTCTCGACATGATGACTGTCGCAAGCAATGGAAGCGGCACCTGATCACTATTAAAAGCAAGCAGTGATATCCAGAACCCGGGCAGAGCAATGGCGAGCAGAAAGCCAAGCAATCTAAGAAGCCGCTCGAAGGAGACAAAATAGTACGGCAAATGCGCATCCTCCGGCGATTTAATAAGCATCGCCAAATTGGCAGGCGCAATAAGGGCAGACGGCGAACCATCGACCAGCAGCGCGAATCGGCCGTTAAGCAAGGATTGCACGACAAAATCCGGCCGACCGACGTAATTGACTAACGGGAATAACGATAAGGAGCGGTCAGATATAATTTCTTCAAGCTCAGCCGCTGTTTGAAGCGCCTCAATATGAATCCGTTTGAGCCTGCCTCTCGCTTCATGAATAATTTCCGGACAAGCTGTATCCTTCAAATACAGCAGCTGCACCTGTGTCTGGGAGGAGGAGCCGATGATGAAGCTCTCTATCTGCAGCTTTGTCGTGCGAAGCCGTTTGCGGATAAGCGCACAATTCACATCGATCTGCTCGATAAAGCCGTCTCTGGGCCCTTTAAGAGACACCTCCATCGTAGACTCCTCCGGCGCTCTTCCCGGATTGTCGGCTGTATCGCATACATAGACACGGTTGTCCTCCTGGAGCCAAATAACAAGCCGACCGGAGAATACATGGTTGAACAGCTGCAACCCGTTCTCTCCCGGATCGAATTCAGAGACAAGCGGGTTGTTCAGTATCTCTTCCTTTTTTCCATCCGATGTTGTAAACAGCAATGTCTGCATCGACGTTCGATCGATCAGACCCGTACAATAAATGAGCGTCATCAATGAAGAATCGCCCGATTCACCACGATTGCTGCGCATTTCCGTCAGGGCCACATCTCCACAGCCGCTAACCTCCCCATCCAGCCATTCACGGGTGACTTGGAATGTGCTCTCGTTCACAGCTCTCCCCCTCCCCGCTTGAAGCTCGTCTGAATGACAGCAGCCAAATAGTGAGTATGACCAGGGTGATAACAATGATGCTGGCAATGAAGACATTCACCGCTACCGATTGGTGCAGCACCAAATGGTTCAACAGCCATAGAGTGCCAAAGACATAACTCAAGCTGATAAGCAGCAGAAGGATCAGCTTCTTGCCTGCTTTGCGCACAGGCAGCAGATCCATCATAATAATAAGCGCGAGTGAAGTGCGTACAAATGAACCTGAGAGCCACTGAAAGATAGCGAAAAAATCAACATGCTCGATATAATCGCCAACTGTAACAAGACGCCATTGGGCAAAGGCGGGGTAACGAAGCTTCGCTGCTTGTTCAGGACCAAATTCGGTAAGCGCTCCGACTGTCGGGCCAAGTGTCAACAACGCCAGAAAGAACAGGAGCAGCACCAATTGCCATCTTGCCATTCGGATTTTCATATTGTGTTGGATAAATACAATGAAAGAGAGCTCGATCAAGCCTCCCCCTGCGTATAAAGAGCCGTTCAGCAGCGAGCGGAATCCATTCTCCATAATAGGGAGCAGCAATTCGTAGTTTTTATCCGGCGTATTCACACTCATGACAAAATCGCCAAGCAGAACGACCGGAGGCAGCAGCAAGCAGGACATATAGACGACAGCCCGCAGCCCTGACCATACAGCGAATGCCACAAGTGCCATCAGCATGAGACTGATAACTACAATCGGGGTCTTGGGCAAATAAGTCCTTGATGTCCAGGCAATTGTATCTGCGAAGGTCTGAAAGCCGTGAACGTACAGCAGCAGCATGACGGGAATCAATACGATCCATGCAACTATTGGCGGCAGCCTGTGATGAAGCCAATCCGCGATGCGAGCTGGCTGGGTCCGTTTCATAATACCGTGAACAATAACAATCATCCAGGGAATCAGCACAGCCAGCGCCGGAAAAATGCACAGCCAAGCATCGCGTCTGGCAGTAACCAGCAGTGCAGGAAGGACGAACACATGATTGGCAAGCCCGACTGACAGCATCAGCATCATGCCGATCGACCAAATGCCCAACTTTTTACTATTCATCGCTTACTCCTCCGTAATGGGTCCTTTACCAAATGTTGCCCAAACGGCCCCCCGGCAATTCACAATGTTTAATAAATGTTGCTGATTCTCCCTCACGATAGAGGCCATAGCCAGAGGAAATATAATTTCATAAAAAATGATACAAAACGTATCTATTATTGTATAATATGGGCACCATTAAAAGGAGGTTTTGTATGATTTTATTAAATTGTAAATCTACTCCTGTTCAAAGTCGGTTAACTCCTCTTGTCCTTGCGTTTTTACTTGTGCTTTTCTTTCATGCGTCCTTTTTGCAGGAATCTGCTTATGCCGATGGGGGCAATAGCCCCTCCATGGTGGAGTCAGCGGGTATTCTGCAATTCTCCTCCGCCCATTATGACGTTTATGAGAACGAAAAAACGCTGGGCCTTACTATAACCCGAACGAACGGGTCAGAGGGCACGGTTTCAGTCAACTACAGCTTCAATGACGGTACCGCCGCCTATGGTTTGGATTATAGCCATTCCAGTACGAACAGAACCTTAGTGTTTGCTGATGGGGAGCTGCGCAAAACATTTGAAGTATCCATCATTCGTGATCTTAAGGACGAGGAGGATGAGTATTTCACCGTTCGGTTGACTAATGCGACAGGAGGGGCTTCTATAGGAACCATCAATAGCAGCACAATTAAAATACTCGCGAATCAAAGTACCAGCAGCGACCCTAATCGGTGCAGCTTCACAAGCGATGATATTACCATCTCGGAGGGGAAGTATGGGATCGGCATTCCCATTAAATGTTCCTTTACAACTACTAACAATAAAGCTACCATTTACACCCAGCTCGTTAAAGGGCCGGGAGTCAGTATAGATGATATCGATCCTATGGATCTTTCCCGCCCCTTTAATATTTACTCGTTCTCGCCCACTGCAATAGTATTCGTAACCATGGTTGATGATGAGGTCATAGAGGGGGATGAAACCTTCACCGTTTCCATCCTGGATCCGGCAGCGCCCGGAACAGCAATCGGTGCAATACGTACTGCAAAAGTGACGATTATTGATGATGACTTTAGTCCGGACATACAAGGTGAGCTGCAATTCAGCGCTTCCGATTACACTATAGCTGAGAACGGCAGAGTGGTTATCTTAACCATTACCCGAACTAACGGATCCCGAGGACAACTTGTCGGGTTTGACTGCTCCGTTATCCCCGGAACTGCAACTGAGGATTCGGATTACAGGTCAGTATTTACTACCTGCCTATCGCCGATGTATTTTAATAAAGGAGAAACATCGAAAAGAATATCGGTAAGAATCATTGATGATATCATCAATGAAGGTGTGGAGTATTTTACAGTGAAACTCTCCAATCCTACTAAAGGAGCAATTCTCGGAGCGCAATCAAGCGCCAGAGTATCCATTATCGATGATGACCAGAAAAATGCCCCTGTAACCAGCGTCGAATTAAACCATACAGAACTTCATACAAGAGAAGACATAGCCAAAGAGTTGAAAGCCACTGTGCTCCCCCTTCATGCACCGCAGCAATTGACATGGGAAAGCAGTTCAGGGGCGGTGATCGTATTAAATGGGGTTATCTACCCCCAGCATATTGGTAAAGCAAGAGTTACAGTGAGAACCTACGACGGAAAGACAGCCAGCTGCCTAGTCATCGTCTCCGAGAGAGGAGGGGTCGATCATTTGGAACTGGTCGAGGAACAGCTTATGGTCCAGCCGAATAAATCCGAGCCACTTTATTTATTTGCCGTATATGAGAATAACGAACGCAAGAATGTGACGAATGACCCGGAGACAGTTTATTCGAGCAGTTCTCCCTCTACTGCCACTTTCACGCACGGTGTCATTAAAGCCGGCAGTACGAATGGAACAGCAATAATTACTGCTGTCTATAAGGGCCATAAAGCAGAAGCATATGTATCGGTTACCCCAGCCAAAATAAAAAGCCTGACTCCGTCAATACGAAATGTAACCTTGCATCCAGGGAAAAAGCAAATTTATGTCCGGTTACTGGCTACCTATTACGATGGCACAACAAGGTACGTCAATGCCACAGCAAAATGGGCATCCAATAATACAAAAATCGTTACCGTAGACAAAGGTACCATTACTGTAAGCAATCATAGCGGAAGAACTGCGGTAACTGCCATTTGTGATGGGGTAGTCGTGTATATCCCTGTCTACGTCGTTTAGTTTAGCTTAACAAAGTAAAGGACCGTTATCCCTAGAAGGTGGTGATGCAGCTCATCGAGCCACATCTCGTACTAGGGGATAACGGTTCTATTCATGCGCAGAGCGTGAGGTATCACCCTATGCGCCGCCTATTGTACATCAACACATCAATCGGTTATTCCAATATCGTCAAGCATGACCTTCCCCCGGGTACCGCCAAAATAAAACGTAACCCGCGTAATCCCGGAAGGGTCAAACTTCGAATTAGCTTGCTTGAAATGTCCAAGCGGCAGCAGGAAGGTCTGGAATACCGGCTCTGTCGCCTCCTTATACTTGCCGTTCTTGACTCGCTCTTCCATCCAGGAATAAAGCGTGAAATCCGTTCGCGGCAGCGGAAGAACCGGCATAAAATGTGCCAAAGGCAGCCGCACGGACTCCCCATTGCCGCTCTCCAGCTCAATTTCTATAGCGGGCGCCGTCCATTCCGCCTCCTGTTCCTCCGCCCCCTCAAGCTCATGCTCCAGACTGGTCAGCGCAAAGGTCAAACTTGAGCTTGCGCTCGTTCGAAGAATGGAACTTCGGAGCTCAGGTATGTGAAGCGTATAACTGCCCCGATCTTCCCACTCCAGCTGCAGTCCTCTTGTTCCTTTGCTATTGCCGTCACGGTCTTCGGCCTTCTGCTCTGACCACTTCAATCCGCTCGCTTCTGCCGTTACGCCTCTGGTTCCGGTAGTTCCATTCCTATCCTCATCAAACCGGGCAATTGCTCGAAAGCTGTTATTCTCGAAACGGTTGAAATAGGTTGCCTCAGGCAGCCAAGCCAGTCCTGTCCGATAGTCGCGGAATAAGGCGGTATATTCCTTCTTGCCGTGAAGGGCCGTTTCAAGGAAGGCCGATATATAGACTTTAGCCACCTGGCGCTGCTCTTCAGGCTCCAGCATTCCTTCCCGATTAAGCAGCAGGCCTCCCGGCAAGCTATCGTCCATGGAACCCCACTCCGTATTGAACTGGCTGTGATTCGCTTCCCCAATATAGAGCGTTGCCTTGAATTTGTCCGATGAGGAAGTAAAGGATGTGCGCAAATATTGGCGCTCGCCATAGAAATTGTTCACATCGCCATCCATCGCCCCCTGCAGCGACAAATAATGGACATTCCGCAGAGCAGCGGATTGCTTATTAACGGACTTGTCTGTCGGTGCAATCGCAACGACAGCCTGAATGCGTACGGTCTTGTCGAGCCCCTGGAACGACCGGTCCCCTGTAAACCATCGATTGCGGTCAGCTGCCATAGCTACAGCCTGCCCGCCTCTGGAATGCCCGATCAAAGCGACTTGATCCAGGTTCACCCGATTGAAGAAGGGAGTGCCGCTCTGATTGTTGAATGCGGCGATCTGCTGCAAATGCTTCAGCAGCATCCAGGCCCGAACCTTCATATCATCATCGGGAATGTTCTGCCATACGGAATAATTGAGGAAGTTCTCATCCACCGATACTGCGATATAACCTCTGCTGGCCAGCATTTCACCCAAATAAGCATACCCTTCGTCAGAGAACTGCTCCATTAAGTGGTTGCCGTGCACCATCAATACAAGCGGGTAAGGCCCTTCTCCCTCCGGCATCCATACACGTCCATTAACCGGAAGCTCCTTCTGGTCGAAGCCCCAATAAAAGGCACGCAGCTTCGACCAGTTGTCAATGTATGCGGAGGCATCCACAGAGTCGCTGATCAAGCTGGCTTCGTCAGCAAACTCCGCCCGGTGCCTGTCCTCGCCGCTGCCGTAAGCAAATACCGAATACCGGTAGCTGCCCTGCTCGGCAGGATTAGCCGCTTGTATCGAATTGACCGCTTCTATAATCCGATCATCGCTAGTATCCGCGGCTGTCAGCGCTTCATTCGACAGCACTGGCCAGTACGTATAAGCCAGGACTGACGCCATAACAGCCAGTACGCATGCTGCCTTGACATTTCTGGACACTCTGCGGCTGATCAGCAGCGCGATTGTCAACCCGCTGACAATGCCATAGATCGTCAGGAATCCCGTCAATATTGCGGATAGGAGAATTCCTGTATTGGCATAATAGAACACGATAAATACAACAGATGAAACATAGATCACCCCACCAGTATAAAGTCTGGGGAGCGGAAGATAAGCAACCGCCAGCAGAAATGCAGCCATTGGCGCAATGATGGCCATTCCGATTGTTCCGAGCACGATTGCGAGAATGCTGTCGATAACAGCCCCCATGCCCGTCGGCATGCCCAGGCTCGCAATAACAAGAAGCGTACAGCTAACGAGCCATAAGCCGATCAAAGAGGTTCGCCAGAATGGCGTATCATTGCGCAATGCAGCTCTTTTTCGTGAAAGCAGCCATGATCGTATTCGAGAGGATCGTTTTGTTAGGATGGGGGTAATATTCGTTTCTGTTTCCATAGTCAACTCCCCGGATTAATAAGCGGTCTCCTAATAAATTATAAGCTGAAAGGAGGAGGAGACCAATACGAAGTTGTTGGATGCCGCCTGCTTCAAGCACGGTCTATGAGCCCTGCTGCGACACAAAGCGAATCGTAATGTCCAGAATTTCCGAACGGCTTCCGATCCGAATCGGCGGTCCCCAGCTACCGTAGCCTGAGGAAACAAAAGCATGCAGATTCCCTTTGCGAAGATACCCCCAATCAAGCTCGAAAATTCGGCGGGTAATCCAATGGTTCGGCGCCATCTGCCCACGATGGGTATGTCCATGGAGTGATAAGTCGATGCCATTATCCGCTGCTTCCTGCAGCGCTGAAGGCTGATGATCCATCAAGATAAGCGGCATGGAATGATCAAGTCCGGCCGTCAGCTCGCCAATCGGCAAACGCCCGCCAGGCAGCCTCTGGGCCGTTTTGTCCTTGCGTCCGATTATGTAGAAGCTATCCGCGATTGCAACAGATTCGTCCAGCAGCACAGCAATGCCCGCTTGTTTCATCAGCGCAACGAACTCCTCGATGTGCCCGCCAAAATACTCATGATTGCCTAGAACAGCATATGTCCCGTAACGTGATTTCAAGCCGCTTAACAGACTGCCATATTGAAGACGCTTGAACGGCTCAATATCATCATCGATAACATCGCCCGGCAGCAGGACGAGATCCGGCTCAATCGCATTCACACGATTGACAAGCAATCGCAGATAGCTTCTTCCGACAATCGTGCCGAGATGCAGATCAGAAGCTACTGCGATACGCAGCTCCTTCACGGCCCCTGCCGTTTTAGGTACCTCTATCGTATACTGGCGAGTAATCGGCTTCCATGCATTCCAGGAGCCCCTTGTCAGAATCGCAAGCAGAATAAGGATAACGGTTGAGCCTGTCGCCAGAATGATAGTCTCCATAGGTACGGCAGACAGATGCAGCACCCATGCCGCCAGATCGGCGATTGGCAGGAGCAGCACACTATACTGCAGAATAGCGAACCAGTAAGACCCCACCCACTTGAGTCCCCTTGCAATCCTGCCCTTGACTGCTCTCTCAAGCAATCTGGATACCAGATAGGACATGGCAATAATCCAGAAGCATATCCAGTACATAACGCCCGGAACACCATCAAACCAGGTTTGCAGAAACAGCTTCAAATGCCACCCCACATAATATTGCAGACCCAGTATAAGTACAACAAAAAAAACAGTACTTGCGATCATTCGAACTGCTCGCATGAATGAAACCTCACCCTTCTCTCTATATGGCGTTCTATTATCTTCCTTCATTATACTTCCTGGCTCTTCCAAGTTCTACTGGCCTCTATCCGCCCGGGGAGACGGCTCTGTTTGAAAGCTTTGATTGATTGATTGATTGATTGATTGAATGCACTCCACCACTTCGTCACCTACGCTACTACGCCACCTTCGCACCTTCACAACAAAGCATCCACACCACTTCGAACTTCGAACATGGTATTGGATGCTTTTAGGGTTGTCTATGGTAAATAATAATCAAACTACGACTTCAATACATCGTGATCGACGTAACGCTCGCCATTCAGCTCACTGATGAGATTAATCGCTACTTTAGCGCCGTCTCCGGCGGTGATAATGGTATGCATGCTGACACCAGCACAGGTGCCTGCCGCCCATACACCTTCAATATTTGTTCTACCCGCTGCATCCACTTCGAGTACCGTCTTGATGCGCGGCTCTGTTCCAGGCTTGGTGGCAGCCCCCATCGTCTCGGCAAGATCTACAAACAAGCCAGTCGCCAGAATAATATGCTTGGCTTCATACCTTCAAAACAATGCATATATATACTTTACATACTTTTTTGTTCATTAATATATCATATACGGTCAATTTTCAATCCATGTCCATACATAGAACAAAGCGGACTCTCATACACGTGTATAGATGATGTGTATAAGAAGCCCGCTATATGGCACTGCTATGTTAGAGCTTGAAGGAGTCCGTCTTCTCGCGCAGCCGCTGGGAGGCGTCCTTCAATGATCCGGCCATGTCCATCAAATTATCGGAAATCTTGAATTGCTCATTCGTCAACCCTTCCATCTGGCCCATTCGATCATTCACTTCTGTGGAGGATTCCGCCAGCCATTCTACTGATGTAACGATTGTTGTCATCCCTGTCGCAATCTCTCCGATCGCTACTGTGATCTCATTCATCTGCTCTGCCAACAAGCCGCTTTGATCCTTCAATTCATTAAAGGTCACGTTAGAGGTTTGAGAGATCGCTTTGGTCCGCGTAATAAGCAAGGAGAACGAATCCAACGTCTTCTCGCACTGCTTCAGATCATTATGAATTTGCTTCAAATCTGATGCGATCGCACGCGAGAGGCCATCCGTCTTCCCGGACAGCTTGCGAATTTCGCCCGCCACAACTGCAAAGCCGCTACCATGCTCGCCCGCTCTTGCAGCTTCAATGGAAGCGTTAAGCGACAACAGGCCGGTCTGGCTCGTAATCTCATTAATGTTATCGAGGAAACGGGCAACATTGCTGTAACGCTCTGTCATCACGCGAAGCACGCCAGACAGCTCGTTGAACTGCTGCGATGTTTCATCAACAAGCCCGACGATCTCCTGCATCTTCTCCATGCCTTCGTTCGAAGAATGGTGCATCCGCTTCATATCATTGTTTATATAATCACTGGATGCCGATATTTGTTCCGAGCTAGCGGACACCTCTTCCGTTACTGCCGAAATCGATGCATTGGAATCATTCTGGGAAGAGATCAGCTTCTTGCTGTGCGCCACTTCTTTCTTTACCGTCTCGGATGCTTCTTTATTAATCGTCAGCATGGATGACATCCGCTGCGAGACATCCAGCACCTGCTCGCTCACTGCAACCGTCGATGCCAGCGTTTCCCGCAATTTGCCGCCCATATCGGTCAGCATATTATCGATCATGCCGAATTCATCCCTCGACTGCAGCTTGACATCATAAGTGAAATCGTTATTCTTGTAAGCTTCGATATGCTTCGTAATGCCGGCCAAGTTTCTTCTAATGGAACGGATCAAGCCGGTCATGACAAGAGCCGGGAAGATCGCCATCACAATAATATTAATAATGACAATATTGTTCGACCATGAGACAGCGGCGCTAAGCGCTACGCCTCTTTCCTCTACAGCTTTGGCGAATCTGCTCTGCGAATCATTATTCGTCTTGCTTAATACGTCCCAGTAATTGGCTACGACGTCACGGCGCATAACCCGCTTCGTTTCATCATCCAAAATAATATCGTAGGCGTCATATTGTGTTTTAATCTCGTTATATCCCGTCTGTACCCTGATAACAAGCGCGCTGTATGAATCACGGAAATCTTTGGTCGGATATTCCTCATCCAGCTCCTTGAGCACCTTCTCCAACTCAACAATCTGGGTCGCCGCAGCGGCCATATTGTCATCGACAGTCTGCTTCTTCGTCGCCGCAAATCCTTCCAGCAAATCTACAAACATAATTGTTGACGCTTCCAAATTTTTCGCGATGTCATTGTACTTCTTCTGAGCGTCCTGCAGCTGATCGGATTTATCCATTTCAGTTTGTACGACATTATTCTGATAGAGGATAATTCCGCCTGCGCCAATGTTCACGATCGTCAGTACGACTAGCAAAAGGATCATGCGATGCGTCAGCTTCAAATTCCTCAGACCATTCGCAAAATTTGACAAAAACTTGCTGCTTGGCTTAAATGACTTGATTGTTGGTTTTTTCATATGTACCACGCCCCTCTACTGCTTTATTCTCTTTCATCTCTTGTTGTTTCTCATAATTCTAATGACTAATTACAGTATATACTATTTTTTGAAATTCCGAATCCCCTTTTCAGCAGTTTTAATACGATATTTAAAATATTGTGTCGCACATACCTCATTCTTTGGTTTGTCTAATAATTGGGCAGCGAATAGCTCAATATTAGCGATATGTACAGAATCATTCACTTGACAGCGGCTTGAACCAGAACTATAGCCCTACTGCAATAGTAGATCAAATTTCCTGTACTTGCTAGTCTGAAATCCATTACTTTTTTTCCATCTCTATGAAACTCAAACATTGTATATGAAACCGGTTTCCTTTATTGTGTGGGCATGTTATTATTTATGTCGAAAGGATTCAGGGCATACAGAGATTGTCAGTCGCCTCTGAAATCCAGAACATACCAACCAGGAGGGGGATTAACGTTATGCACTTAGGAAGAAGTAAGGCTTTACGGACACTTCCGCTGCTTGTAGCATTCGCTCTAATCGTCAGCACGCTTTTTTCGCCGACTTTAGTGAAAACGTTTGCACAAGGGAAAACAACATTGATTGTACATTATAAGGAGGATCCTAATACAGACAAGGACTGGAACATCTGGGCGTTTCCTGATGGCGGTGAAGGGCAAGCCTTCCCCTTTACCGGAAATGATGATTTCGGCCGGGTGGCTCAGATTGAGCTGGAGGGCGACCTGGAGAAGGTCGGCTTCATTGTTCGCACAGATGATTGGGACAAAGACGGAGAGGATCGCTTTGTGGATGTCGTTGATGGCAAAGCAGAGGCTTGGGTTGTAGCCGGCAATGGCACTACCTTCGCTTCAGCGGCGGAAGCCAGCGGCGGCGCAAAGCCGGCAGCTGAAGGAGCAGCAGCATCTGCAAGCTCTGCAGTGTCGGTTTCCCCCGTACCAGGCAAAACAAAGGCGATCGTTCACTATAAGAAAGATCCGAGCAGCAAGGAATCCTGGAATCTGTGGGGTTGGCCTGAAGGCGGCGATGGCGCTGTATACCAATTCAACAGCGAGGATGCCTGGGGGCAGGTAGGCGAAATTCTGCTCGATGGAGATGTGAAGCGAGTCGGCTTCATCGTTCGTACCGACGAATGGAAGAAGGACGGCGATCAGGACCGATACGTCGAGATTAAAGGCGGTGTAGGCGAGGTCTGGATCAAGGGCGGCGACGGCACGGTATACACAAGCCCTCCTGATGGCGAATACCGGACAGTCAGATCGCATGAGAATCTGTCGGTGACGATTCACTATTCCCGCTATGATAATCAATATGACGGCTGGAACCTGTTGATGTGGCCGGGGGACAAAGAAGGCCAGCAAGTTAACTTCACAGGCGAAGACGATTACGGCAAGATCGCGAAGGCAGAGTTCAAGGGAGCCAACGCATCGCAGATCGGCTTTACCGTCCGCAAGAGCGTGGCAGGCAATGATAATGCCGACAAAGAATTCAGCGACCGCTTCATTACCACGTTCGACGAGAAGGGCAATGCAGAGATCTGGATCGCACAAGGCCAAGAGAAGGTTTATAACGAGCGTCCGCCTGGGGATGATATCAAACCGAGGTTCAAATCTGCAAAAATCGATGACCTGAACCTTCTTACGGTTGAAACCAACTATGTTTTCGATGCCAAGGCTGCTAATAATGCCGACATTACAATCGAAGGCATGACCGTGAAGAGCGTTGAGCCGGTCGATCAGGGACATGGCAGCATGAGCAATATTGTTAAAGTCACTACAGAGGAAAACTTCGAATTGACCAAGTCATACAAGCTCAGCAAGCCGCTCTTCGGCGATGCTACCGTATCGATCGGCGATGTCGTTCGTTCCGATGGATTCGATGAGCTGTTCTATTATGACGGCAATGACCTCGGCAATACCTACACGAAGGAAGAGACCAAATTCCGCGTATGGGCGCCGACAGCCGGAGAAGCGAAGCTCGTTACGTACGAGAAATGGGATAGCGAGACAGGTACAGAAACCGCAATGGAAAGAAGCGATAAAGGCACCTGGACAGCTGCTTTGAAGGGCGATCAGAAAGGCGTTATTTACACGTACAAAGTAAAAATCGGCGACCATTGGAATGAAGCTGTCGATCCATACGCTCGCGCAGTTACAGTCAATGGTGACCGCGGAGCGATCGTAGACTTGGCCGAAACCAATCCGAAAGATTTTAAAGCAACGAAAAAAGCGGAGTTCGTTAAAGCTGAGGATGCTATCATCTATGAGCTTCATGTACGCGATGCCACCATCCATCCTGAAAGCGGCGTCGATGCTGACAAACGGGGCAAATACCTCGGTCTTACCCAGAAGGGCACCAAAGGACCAAACGGAATCAGCACAGGTCTTGACTATCTGAAAGAGCTTGGCATCACCCATGTGCAATTGATGCCATCCTATGATTACAGCAGTGTTGATGAGACGAAGCTGGACACCCCGCAGTTCAACTGGGGTTATGATCCTAAGAATTTCAACACGCCAGAGGGCTCCTATTCCAGTGATCCCTATGAGCCGACCGCACGTATTAAAGAAATGAAGCAAATGATTCAAGCAATGCATGAGAACGGCTTGCGCGTGACGATGGACGTCGTGTACAACCATATGTATGCGGTCAATCCATCCAACTTCGAGAATCTTGTGCCAGGCTACTACTTCCGTTACAACGAAGAAGGCAAGCTGTCCAACGGAACAGGTGTCGGCAATGATACCGCTTCTGATCACAAAATGATGCGCAAATTCATTATTGATTCGACGCAATACTGGGTAAATGAATACAATATTGACGGCTTCCGTTTCGACCTGATGGGCATTCATGATGTAGAAACGATGAATCAGGTGCGTGACGCATTGCTGAAGATTGATCCTACACTGCTTCTGATCGGCGAAGGCTGGGATCTTCCAACCGCGCTTGATCCGGAAATTAAAGCCAAACAAAGCAATGCAGCCAAATTCATGGGCATTGGCCAGTTTAACGATGGCGTGCGCGACGGCTTGAAGGGCAGCATCTTTATCTTTGAAGAGCAAGGATTCGTTAACGGCAATGTTGAGGCTACTCTTGCCGCCAAGCAAGGTATTGTTGGGGCAATTGAATACAATGATGAGATCACATCCTGGGCCAAGGATCCGCAGCAATCCGTAACCTATGCGGAAGCGCATGACAACCATACGATTTGGGATAAGCTGCAAATATCCAACCCGGATGCGAATGATGCGGATCGCAGCAAAATGCACCGCATGATCTCTTCCATTATTATGACCTCCCAAGGTATCGCGTTCCTGCATGCAGGTCAAGAATTCATGCGGACTAAGGGCGGAGATGACAACAGCTACAAATCCAGTGACGCCGTCAACCAGCTCGACTGGCAGCGCCGTCTGGACCGCAGCGCAGATGTCGATTATATGAAGGGACTCATTCAGCTGCGCAAAACCCATCCGGCATTCCGCATGGCGACAGCAGATGAAATCCGTTCCAATCTGAAGTTTATACCTTCGCCTGAGAGCACGATTGTATACGAGCTGAACGGAGACGCCGTTCAGGATTCCTCCGAACAAATCATCGTAGCGCATAATGCGAACGCGAAGGAAGTCACTGTTGATCTTCCGAAAGCCGGCAAATGGAATCTTGTCGTCAATGGCGAGAAAGCGGGCTTAGAAACGATTCAAACCGTTGAAGGCAGCAAGTTTACATTGCCTGCGCTCAGCACCTATGTACTTATTACAGAGCCTCAAAGCGACAATAGCACGCTCTGGATCGGTATCGGAATAGCTGCGGCTGTTCTTGTTGTCGGAAGCGGCTCATGGCTCATGTACCGCAGATTTCGTAAAGCAGCTTAACGTGCTTTGGCACTAATAAAGCAGAAAAAAAATACCGCTAGGGAGTAAACTCCCTGGCGGTATTTGCATTATCGTAAGCAGAATGTGAAATCGCGGCTTTACCTGCCGGCTGTAGCGCCCCATCATAAGCGGATCTCTTATTCCACACGGGCTTCAGATCGCCTCTTGTGCTGTAACGCTTAAACAGCTCCTCCATGGACATCGCAATAATTCGTGGAGAAAGCCGGCTGTTCTCGCCCCTTACCCGTTTCTTCCCTGAAGGATGCAGGACGAACATAAGCAGTTTCAAGTAAAAGCGGGTCAAGCGATCAAACAAGCCAGGCTGCAGCTCCAGTACGGTAAACCCGAACTGCGCAGCTCCTCTGTTGATCATGCTGATGCCATACAAGCCGCGTACGTTCGCATATTCTTCTTTGCCGGCAAACTGCTCGGCAAGCTTAGGCATCGCCTTCTCCACTTCACGAATGAGCAGAATGGCTACATGCATGAGCGAGCGCGATTCCATCATCATCCGGAACAGCATGCTGTTGTCAAGATGAAGCTCAATGACCTCATCCCCGTCTTCAATCGTTCTGCCTTCAGAAAGCTGAAGTGCTTTTCCCCGGTATTTCCGCTTGCGATAATGAAAAATGGAGTCCGTTCCGCCTTCTTGGATGCGGAATAATACGTGAAAAATCCGTTCCCACACTAACCAGCATGCAACTATCATTCTTTTGAACAAGCTTAATGAGCGGTTAGACGCCCTGGCACGATCCGTAACGGCGATCATCTCGGCAATGTGCACGAACTGGAAGCCGCGCCGCTTGCCTTCGATCAGAAAAGGCTCCAATGCGGCAAGCATATTCGCAGGGGCATCATAATCAGCGCCGAAGGTAGAGCCGCAGTCATGCAGCAGCAGCACTTCGCCCGGGCGAAGCTTCTTCAGCATCCGCTTCAAGAGCCGTTCCGCCCCAACCCGCTTGCGCCAATCACCGAACAGGGTTGACCATAGAATAATTTGCAGATAGCCCAAATTAGAGAAATCAAACAGATTCACAATCCCCCATGGCGGCCGATAATAGGCTGCACGAACACCGGTTGCTTTCTTGATAATATCCGAGGTCCGGTGGATCTGGCGCTTGACTGAGCTTGGCCGCATGAACCAATTCGTCTTGTGTACGTAATTATGAATGCCGATAATATGACCTTCGTCGCGCATTCTTTGAAGCAGCTCAGGATGCTTCTCCGCATGGACGCCAACAACGAAGAAGGTGGCTTTGGCGTCATGCCGCTTCAAGAGATCCAGCAGCAGCGGCGTATATTTCGGATCTGGCCCGTCATCGAATGTAAGCGCAATTTCGTTCTTGGCGCGGCCTCGTTTAAAGACGCGGAATCCGAATGTCCGGCTTACAAGTCCTGGGAGAAAAGCATAGAAGGTTAACATGTAAAAACCCCAAAGCAGCAAGTTCTCCATTCTCTATTTCCTCACCACCCTAGTTTCGATCCCCTATCCATTACTTGGAAGGCGGAGCACTATTGATGCCTCCAATCATTGTAACATAACGCAGATGAAAAGGGGTATGATTGTTCATATGTTGAAATCAAATTGCTGTAAAGGGATGGATGGCAAAAAGAAAAGTTAGGAAAGCTTTCAAACTTATAGTACAATCGTGATGATAGTAAGATACATACGAGCAAAGGAGTTAGAACATGCTTTCCTTTTACCGTAAATATTGGCGAACTGCTTTTGACATTGCTTTAATCGTCTTGACCGTCTATTTGATTATGTTTGCGTTCAGTTATTTATACCGGATCGCAACGCCGATTTTCCTTTCCTTCATTATTTTCCTGTTTATTGACCCGCCTGCACGCTGGCTGACAAGGCTGGGGATGAAGAAATCCATCTCGGCAGGCATCTCTGTGCTCGTATTCACCTTAATTATCGTCGGGGCATTCGTTGGCGCCGGATTCGTCATGACGTCTCAAATTACCGGGCTTGCCGAGAAGCTTCCCGCTTATCAGAAAGTGTTTACCGAGCAATTCCAGGAAAACTCGACCTTTTTGCATGATAAAATTGTAGATCTGGGACTGCCCAAGGGTGTCTTGGAGAACGCCAATAATGCCATCAGCTACATAACGGACTGGTTTCAGAAGATTGCCGCTTCGTTCCTGACATCGCTGGGCGGTTATCTCATGTCGTTCTCCACCTTTATTTTCAACTTCTCCATCGGTATTATACTGGCATATTTTCTTAGCCTTGAGATTAATGAGTGGAAAACAACGGCTAAAGAAAAGACGCCCCGAACGTTTAAGAAAGCCTTTTTCTTTCTGAAGGATAATGTCTTCTCTGGTATTGCCGTGTATTTGAAGGCGCAGATGAAGCTGATATCCATTACATTTGTCGTCATCTTTGTCGCGCTGCTGCTGCTCGGGGTAGACAATGCCTTCTCGATCTCCCTGCTGTCCGCTGTGTTCGACGTACTCCCGCTCCTGGGGGTAGGAACCGTGTTTATCCCGTGGATCATCTATCTGTTCATCGTCGGCAAGACGTCACTGGCAATTTGGCTCACGGTGCTGTTTCTCTTCGTCGTCTTGACGCGCCAAATTCTTGAGCCCAAGATTACAGGTGATACGCTTGGTGTGTCCGCCTTTACGATGCTGGCCTTTATGATTATCTCCCTTTCATTATTCGGCGTGGCAGGCGTCATCCTGTCGCCTATTCTGATGATTCTGATCAAGGCGTTGTACGATCAGCGATACTTCCACCGCTGGATTCGTCCGCCTAAGGGTGAATACGAGACAGCAAACCAAGAGCCGCAGCCGCCAGCCATTTAACCTATCCGTTCATGCCGCCTTTCGGGTGAGCGACGGTCTGAAGCAGGCGCCTCCGGCAAATAGATAGGCGAAAAATCGTTCCCCTTGTGTGAATGGATAGTTAATTCCATTGCAGGGAACGATTTTTTTTGTGTTAATGCGGTGATCCTTGCATCAAGCGGATATCTATGTCAGTGAGAAAGACGGTGGCTCATTGATGTGCGGCGAGCAGATCCATAATACCGCGAAATAGCGCCGCAGCTTTGTTCACTGTGCCTGGCGGACGATACTCCGCCAGAACGGCAACGGCATAGCGAGGCGCTTTTACCGGTCCGTAGCCTACAAACCACTGGTGGTTGCGGGGAATTCCGGAGCGCATCGTTTCAGCTGTGCCGGATTTCCCGGCGACCGTCCAAGTTCCTTGGCGGATTGATCGCCCGGTTCCATCGGCGACGACCGCCATCATGCCGCGCAGCAGTGTACGCGCGGTCTCCGGCGCAATGCGCCCGTACTTCGAGGGCGATGTTTGCCGCGGCAGCTCTGCCATTCGTTGACCGTTGGCGTAGCGGATCTCGCTCACAAGGCGCGGCTTGATGACACGCCCTTCGTGCAGCAAAGTCACAATCAAATTCGCCGCTTGCAGCGGCGTTATTCTAACATCCCGCTGCCCTATTCCGGTTTGGGCCAGCAGCCCTCCATCCCGACGAATAGGAGCCGCAACAAACAGCCTGCCCGCTTCCTCCTCTTCCAGCAGCCTCAAGGGTTGGCCAAGCGGCGCGAACATATCGGGCTCGTTCCAGCCGATAAGGCGGCCAATGCCAAGCTTATCTGCTGTTATCGCCAATTGCTGCGCCTCCAGCCGCTCTGCAATCGTTGCGAAAGCGATATTGCAGGATTGCCCCAATGCTTCGCGCAGCGTAATCCGTCCGTGCCCGCCCTTTTTCCAGCAGTGAAGTCCGTAATGACCATAATCACCATTGCAATGGAACAGCTCATCTTCCTCAGTGAGACCTGCTTCAAGCGCAGCGGCAGCCGTAACAAGCTTGAAGACAGAGCCTGGAGTAGCCGCACGGATCGCATGATTAGCCGAATCTGTCCCGTTTGCCGTCAGAGAGAAAACGGACATCCGCGGCCGCGACACCATAGCGATTACATCGCCAGATGCGGCGTCAAGCACCACTACTGCCCCCTCACGCAAACCATTAGCATCTACATATGTCTCGATGGCATTGTGCAAATTCCGATCAAGCGTAGTCACAACCTGCAGCGGATAATACGGATTATTCGGCCCCGTCAACCGCATATCCAGCCCATTGAGCGGCCCCTTCTCACCATCCGTATAATAAGATACTGCAGTAGGACCAGCCCCTCGAAGCAATCGGTCCAGTGACCGTTCGAGGCCGGCTCCGCCGATTACATCAGACAATTGCACCCTTCCGGCAGACAGCTCATTGGCGTACAATGCACGAATCCGTTCAGGATGCTGACTTACATATCCAAGTGCATGCTTTGCCTGTAAAGACAGCGGATAGTGGCTGTGAAACGGCAGTATGCGCACACCGCCTATATGAATGCCCTTCATAGATTCAAGCTGCTGATCCGTTAAGCGATGAGGAGCCTGCTCACCTGTCCCCTTCCAGAAGGAGGGGCTCTGAAGAGAAGCCATCCATCGCTCCAGCTCTTGAGTTGGAACATGAAGAACAGCAGCAAGCTTGGCCAAATCAGACACCGCTCCCCGTTTGCCGGATTGAAGCGGAAAAACAGCCAGCGCCTTATAAGTTTCGCCTGTCAGGGGCAGGCCGTGACGATCTACAAAATCACCGCGACCGGTATCCAGCACAATCGTATTCTCCCGTTGAGCCACGGCTTCGCGACGCAGTGCGGCACCAACAGAAGCCGCTGGAGCAGCGGGTGCCAGCTGCAGCCAGCCAAGCCTGAGCAGGAAGAGGATAAAAACAGCGCTCATTCCGAGCAAAGCCGCAAACACACGCCGCTGCCTCCCCCATCTCCGTCCGCTGCCTCCAGCACGATCATAACCAGCCTCCGGAGCCTCGCTAGATTCCCTAGCCTTTTTCGACTCCCTAAGCTCTCTAAACTTTATAGGCTCTCTAAGCTCTATATGCTCTTTAAGCTCTATATGCTTTATAAGCTCTTTAAGCTCTATATTCTCCTTAGAGTCCTTAGAGTCCTTAGAGTCCTTAGAGTCCTTAGAGTCCTTAGAGTCCTTAGAGTCCTTAGAGTCCTTAGAGTCCTTAGAGTCCTTAGAGTCTATACTCTCCTCAGACTCCCTTGACTCCTTGCTCTTCTGAGAATTGGCTGAATGACGACAAAATGAATCAGTAGTATTCGTCTCAGGGGGTATCATATAGGCCTCCTAATATAGGCAGTTCTAATAGCAGTATTTTCATTTGCCTACATAATCACACACATTATTCCCTGCGCAGCAAAAATAAATAAGCCAATTGCGGCAGAACAGGCCGCAATTGGCTTCAAATATTGCACTTATTATAGAGGTGATAAGAGAGAAACGGAGAGGGGGGATTGGAGGTGGAGAAGCGGTAGCGTTCGCCTTTGTCACTGGATTTCCACAGCTGAATCAGTAATACAATGAAGAAATCCAGAGACAACAGCGATCGAAACCCCAATCCCCCTGCGCAGTTTCCTTACTATTATCCTCCGCCGCGCAGTTTCCTTACTATTATCCTCCGCCGCGCAGTTTCCCCTCATTACCTTTTCCACTACACTCAAAAAATTCAAGTAAAAACTTCTGAAAAACCTTCGCTACCAGCGGCAGCTTCTCATTCGGCCTGTGAATAAGGCCAATTGTACGCATCACTCGCGGTGAACGCACCGCTACCTTCACTGGCTGCAATGGCCCTGTTGCATAAAGCGCCATCTCAGGCAACAGGCTTACCCCCATGCCTGCAGCTACAAGACCACGGATCGTATCCGTCTCCTCGCCCTCGAAGCCGATATTCGGAGTAAATCCGGCTTCCAAGCAGGCGTCCCAAACGATGGGGCGAAGCGAATAGCCGGGACTGAACATGACGAATGTCTCGTCCTTTAATTGAATCAAATCAATGGCATCGACACCGGCAAGCGGATGGTTCGGCGGAAGAATAGCGAACAGTTCCTCTGTCAATACCTTCTCCCCGGTAATATGATCATGCTCCTCAGGAAAGGGCGAGACGAAAGCAAGATCAACTTCGCCTCGCATCACATCTTTAATAAGCGAAGGATACATGCCCTGCTTGAAGCGAAACTTCACGTTGGGATGGAGCTTGCGAAAAGCGGATACGACATTAGGAATAAGCGAAATGCCCAGGCTATGCGGGAATCCGAGGCGAATCTCCCCTTTTTCCGGGTCAAGAAATTCATGAACCTCCATGATCGCCCGCTCCAAATCCGCCAATATTGCTTCCGCCCGTCTCATGAACAGCTGTCCGACAGGTGTAAGCTGGAGATTGCGCCCCTTCTGAAGGAAGAGCTTAGCGCCAAGCTCCTCTTCCAGCTGATGGATTTGCCGGCTCACCGCAGACTGTGCTACATGCAGTTCCTCTGCCGCTTGTGTTACATGTTCTTTCTTTGCTACCTTTACAAAATAATATAATTGCCGAAGCTCCATGTCGTCCCCCTTTTCTATCCCAATTGATAAAGTTATCGTTTTTTCATTAAGTACCAGTCGTATCCGTAAGCAAACAGGAATCCTGCGAACAATCCGCCTATATGGCCCCAGAAGCCGATTCCAGGGATGAGAACAGACATAATAAGCCCAATTATCAGAATCATGTAGACGGTCTTTCTTGAGGCAGGATCAAGCGCTTTCTTCATAATAGCCAAGTAAAAATATGCGCCGTACAAACCGTAGATGCCGCCTGAGGCGCCTACGCCACCTGTAATTGGCTCGACAATTCCGCTGAGCAAGAAGCCCGCCATTCCACTGGCGATGAAGAACACTCCGTACCTCACATGGCCCAGCATCCGTTCAAGCGGGGGAGCAAAGATCAGTATGGCAATCATATTAAAGAACAGATGCTCGAAGCCTTGGTGCAGGAACACAGCCGTTATATACCGCCAAGGCTCTGACATGCCATATGGATTATACTCCGGATGGCTGTAGAACAACCCTTTATCCAGAAGCGTATGACCGCTGAGCAAATCGATAATGAACACCAGAATGTTAACGGCAATCAATGCAGCTGTTACAGGAAATTGCTTCAGATATTCACGAAAACTTTCGTATCTTAAGAAAATCATCATATCACTCTCCTTGCCATGATTGGACAATCGCATTTCATAACGATTATAATGAATTTGGTAATCACCATATTATTAAGGAGGCTGTATTCCCAATGTCACAAGAACGCACAGGAGTTGCCACACTGAAGGGCAACCCGATTACACTAATCGGACCAGAATTGAAGAAAGGTGATCAAGCACCAGACTTTCAACTCAGCAAATCGCTTGTAGAAAGCGTATCGCTGAAAGACTTCGCAGGCAAAGTGAAGCTCGTTAGCGTCGTACCTTCGATCGATACCGGTGTTTGCGATGCCCAGACCCGCCGTTTCAACGAAGAGGCTGGCAAGTTTGGTGACAATGTTGTTGTTCTCACTGTCAGCGCTGATCTTCCATTCGCTCAAGCTCGCTGGTGCGGCGCAGCAGGTATCGACAAGGTTACCTTGCTATCTGACTACAAAACGAACAGCTTCGGCGCAGCTTACGGCGTACTGATCAAAGACCTGCACCTCGACATGCGCTCCATCTTCGTCATTGATGCGAATGACACGATTCAATACGTTGAAGTATTGAGCGAAATGACAGAGCACCCTAATTACGAGAATGCTCTGAATGCGGTAAAAGAACTCGTCTAAGCTACATACGTAAACAGACGGCATTCCGTGCCGTCATACAAAAAGCGAGAGAAGGTTAGCCTTCCTCGCTTTTTGTATTATTATGAGCTGGCGATCTTGTAAGCAGCCAGCTTCTTATCAAGTGTACGATAGATGCTCAATATAATGCGGTAATTAGAACCAAGGTCACCAAATGAACCGCGCGAAGCCGAATAAATATCGACTGCTGTAATAACCGGATTAACTGCAATGACAGATACCGTAATATCCATGGTACGGCCTGTCACTGTCCGTTTCTCGAGCACAATCTCGCCGACATTCGGAACTTCATGCAGCACTTTAATGCCTTGTATTTTTTTTAATGTGGAGACGATTTCTACCCATGCTTTCTCTCTGGATAGTTTATAAAAATGGGATTTAAGCAATGGATCTTTTGCTTTATCGCCAGTCAGTTCATGACTGCGCAGCAACCCAATTAGGGTGCGCTTCAACAAAGTTGATCTCCCCCTCCGACTTCTATGTACACTAAGAGATATCATACCATATCCCGTCATATAAAAAAAAGGGGTTGCCCCCTTTTCTTGTTGTGGTTAGAAACCCGCTAATGCCGTCCGACTTCATTGTTTCTGAACCCGCTCTCGCAGGTGGGTGACCGCAGGTACGTTTTTGAGATCCCTTTTCGAGGGCATGTCAGCTGCGTTCCGATATTGATCTCCCGTGAAACAGCCATTGGTTCAAAACAGCGTTAGCCGTAACGAACATCGCAGGATGTATTGTTATTATAGACGTATTGCAGCCAAAAGTAAACGTGAAACAGCCCGCTATTTACTGGAATCCTGTTCCTCGTTCTCCTTCGTCAGAACCACCTCTTGAACTGCCCCTTCATGCTCCAGCCGCTCCGCTTCCGCCGCAGCCTCAGCCGCTTTCTCAGCCTGCAATTGCAGTTTAAGGTAGACGCCGTAGAAATTCCAGAAGGCAATTACCGCTACAATGCTGCCGGAGAAGAACGGAATGATAAACATTAATTTGGGCGAGCTGAAGCTAATGAATACAATAATACCACACATGATGATCGTGGATAATGTTCGGATCGGCCGGCCAATTGTAAGCAGTACGGCATTCTTCAGCAATTGGACTGTCTTCATATGATAATGAACGACCATAGAGAAGAAATTGATAAGCGATACCGTCAACAAGATCAGCAATCCGATAAACAGATAAGAGACAAGCTTGAAGGACTGCAGTTCATTCCAGTATACCTTCAAATCTGCAATTAGAACGACGAACAAGATCACATAGATGATCCCGCCAAACATGCTCTGCTTGTAGTTCTCCTTATAATTGCGGAAGAATGTGCGCAGAAGCGGAACATCAGTCTCTCCCATTACCCATTTGCGAGCTACAGAGAACATCGCTGCCGTAGCGGGAAACAAGGTGAATGGAGCAACGATGCTGGAGAGGATCAGAGGAATCACTTGTGCATCCGGCTCAGACCAAAAAACAGGACTCAACAGAAAGATATACGGTATCGAGCATAATATCCATAACACATTGATGACAAAT
Source organism: Paenibacillus oenotherae (assembly GCF_019443105.1). Classification (GTDB taxonomy): domain Bacteria; phylum Bacillota; class Bacilli; order Paenibacillales; family Paenibacillaceae; genus Paenibacillus_Z; species Paenibacillus_Z oenotherae. The sequence continues at coordinate 11,483 of NZ_JAHZIJ010000011.1, read as the reverse complement.
AATCGCATGATCCATTCGGATATTTTGTAAAGCCCACCCATCATTCCTCTCATTTCCATTGTTCCTGTTCCTCCTCAATATTAATGAAGCAAACGATTACATCTTTTTCCCTCACAAGCCGATTCTCAAAAAAACCGGGGTACCCCAGCTGATGCTCAGCTGCAGGACTACCCCGGCACTTCATTTATTTATTCCGGACGGGGACGACGCACTTCACTGCGGCCTTCTCCGCGTCCTCTGCCTTGTCCGTCACGATCACGGTCACGATTGTACCCGCCACCGCTTGAACCGCTGCCGCTGCGGTTGTATCCGCCACGGTTGCCGTCGCTGCGTCCGCGAGGACCGCCGCCACTGCGATTGCCGCTGCCGAATGGTCCGCCGGAGAAACGACGGCCGTTCGTACGTACATCCGGTCTGCGTTTCTTCGCACGAATCGGATCTTCCGGAGTCAGTTCAATATTGACATCCTTCTTCTCGCCAGTAATGAGCTTGATCGCAGAAGCGAGCAAATTGACGGAGTCATATTGCTCCAGCAATTGAATGGCAATCGCTTTGTATTCATTAATTGTTTCGTTCTGAACAAGCTCAATGAGACGTTCAGCTGTTACACGCTGCTTGCCTTCAATCGCTTCCGCGATGCTAGGCAGCGGCTTCTTGGAAATCTTCTGGCGTGTAACCTTCTCGATGAAATGAAGGTGATCGATTTCACGAGGCGTTACGAAAGACCATGCGGTTCCTTCTTTGCCCGCACGTCCAGTACGGCCGATACGGTGAACATAGCTCTCAGGATCCTGAGGAAGGTCAAAGTTGATAACATGCGTTACGCCCGATACATCAAGGCCGCGTGCCGCAACATCTGTTGCGACCAATACGTCAATGCTGCCATCGCGGAATTTGCGCATTACATTATCACGTTGGTTCTGAGAGAGATCGCCATGCAGTCCGTCAGCTGTGTAGCCGCGCTTCTGCAGCGCTTCACTCAGCTCATCAACCCGGCGCTTCGTGCGACCGAAAATAATTGCAAGCTCCGGCGACTCCATGTCCAGCAAACGGCTTAGCGCATCGAACTTCTGACGCTCATGCACTTCGATGTAGGCTTGGTCAATCAATGGCGCGGTTACTTGCTTAGGAATAACTGACACATGCTCCGGATTTTTCAGGAACTGCTGTGCCAGCTTCTGGATATTTGGAGGCATTGTAGCCGAGAACAGCATCGTCTGACGCGCTTCTGGCACGAGCGACAGGATGGATGTAATGTCATCCATGAAGCCCATATCCAACATTTCGTCTGCTTCATCCAATACAACCGTAGCTACATCGTCAAGACGAATCGTCTTACGGTTAATGTGGTCAAGCAAACGTCCAGGTGTACCGATAATGATTTGCGGCTTCTTTTTCAGTGCGCGGATTTGACGGCCGATCTCTTGCCCGCCGTAAATCGGCAATGAACGAAGTCCTTTGAATCGTGTAAGCTTCCCGATCTCTTCCGCAACTTGAATCGCAAGCTCGCGGGTTGGCGTCATGATAAGCGCGACAATACGTTCCTCGGTAACCGGAATCTTGTTGATAAGCGGTATTCCGAAAGCTGCCGTCTTACCTGTCCCCGTTTGTGCTTGACCGATCAAATCCGAGCCGGTGAGCGCAATTGGAATGGACTTGTCTTGGATTGGAGTGGATTCTTCGAATCCCAACTCCGTGATGGCTTGCAGCACTTTGGCTTCCAAGCCGAATTCAGCAAATGTTTTCAAACTTCTTCAAACTCCTTCTATCTGCATCCTACAGAAAAATATACAGTTCATTATAGCACAGTTACCTTTCCGAATACCAGTAAGCTTAAAGTAGCCATACTATTTCAATCCGCTTCTAGTTACAGGTTAACCACAAATATCGAGGTGAAACCCCGTGAGACAAGCTCTAACGACAATTATTATGCTTATTAGCGCGGTGCTGATTGCATTTGGATTCAACCAGTTAATTATCCCCCACGGAATGATTAGCGGAGGAATATCCGGTGTAACCATGATCATCGGCTACGCTACCGGCTTCCACATCAGCTGGCTCTATTTGCTGCTCAACATCCCCGTTCTAGTATGGGGATGGCGTTCGCTTGGCATTCACTTCGTCGGCTGGAGCATTATGTCCGTCGTGGCAACTACTGTCGCTATGGCGCTCATTCCCGTCTCTGCGCTGGTATCCGATCTTGCGCTTGGCGCCATATTCGGAGGCGTGGTGGTAGGTGCCGGCAGCGGTCTGGCGCTCCGCCAAGGCGCCTCTACAGGCGGGGTCGATATTATCGCCTCCATATTAACACGCAAGCGCGACCTCTCTGTCGGGATGCTGATCTTCGTGCTGAACGGGAGCATCATTGCACTGCTTGGCTTTATGACAGGCGACTGGGATATCGCCCTCTATTCGCTATTGTCCATCTTCACAGCAAGCAAGGTTATCGATCTGCTTCATATCCGCCATGTCAAAATAACGGCCTTCATCGTCACCACCCGATCCCAGGCTCTGCGTACTGCGCTGCTCCCCCTTCAGCGGGGAATTACCGTTATACGAACCCGCGGAGCTTATTCCGAGGTCGAGAATGACATGCTGATGACCGTCACAACCCGCTATGAATTGGCTGAGCTGCGCAGAATCGTGTCTCGTACAGACCCCACTGCCTTCGTTAACATCGTTGAAACGGTAGGCATTATGGGTGATTTTCGCCGGCCTTCACTCTAAGGCATCCCGCGGGGGGGGGGGGGGGGGGCGGCAAACCGGGCATGCAGGCTGCCATGGATTTTTTGCTAAGCCCTAGGTTTTTTCGGCTGCTACTGCTATAATAAAACTGTCCCGAGGTTACAAGTTTCATGCCATACGTTTTTTACCCTCCATTACGATGAAAGGGTGATGCAACATGGATATGGAAACCGTTAAACTATCGCGGATCGTAGAAAAGCTGGTTCCCGAGCTTGTGCCCTTTCTGACGCAGCGGGAGTTGGATCTTACAATCGTGCTGCGGGATGGACTGGGTTTACTGGAGCCACAAGATGCGATGGAGATTGTGCAGCACAGTATTTGCGAGTATCAAAAAGAAGTGCTTATGCAATAGTCATAATGAGGATAGAGCGAGGACGGATAACGTTCTCGCTCTTCTTATTTTGCCATCTTTCCCCACTTCGCTGATTCCATGTTTCTCCGGCTGGCTTTCTGTGTAAAATCCTACAAAATACCTCTGTGCCTCCTCACCTAACTGCTTTATAATCAGAGTACAGAGCTAACGGGGAGAGAACAGAATGGAATTTATACTATCAGTCATGTTGTTATTGTTTCAATCCATCACCGGTATTGATCTTGCAAGTGGCGGCGGGAACGCGCTGCCCGTGAAGCCTCCCGCCGTTCAGCAGCCTGCTGGCACTGCACCTGCCGCCCCAGGCGGAGAGAAGACCCCGGCTGAAGGTACTGCAGCGGTCAAGAAGGACCCTCAGCCCGATGCGCCCAAGGTCAAAGGCATTTATGTCACGGCCCACAGCGCAGGAGGCTCCCGCATGGAGTCCTTGCTCAAACTGCTGGATGACACTGCATTGAACAGCATGGTTATCGATGTCAAGGATGATTACGGTTACATTACCTACCCTACTGAGAACGCTGAGATGCTGAAGCTCGGCGAGCCCAAGAAGTACATTAAGGATGTCAACGCTCTAATGGAACGGCTGAAGAAGCATGAAGTTTACCCGATCGCCAGAATCGTTGTGTTCAAAGACACGGTACTGGCCCGCAAGCATCCGGAGTTATCCTTTACCCGCAAGGATGGTTCAGTGTGGCAGAACGGGAAGAAGGACAGCTTTGTTAATCCCTACCGAAAGGAAGTGTGGGATTACAACATCGCAGTCGCCAAGGAAGCTGCCAAGCTTGGATTCAAGGAGATCCAGTTTGACTATGTCAGATTCCCCGAAGGCTTCGAGAAGAAAGCGGACTCCCTCGTGTTCAACAAGACAGAGGAAAGCCGTGTAGATGCGGTTAGCGGTTTTGTCAAATATGCGAAGGAGCAATTGGAGCCGCTCGGTGTACGTGTCTCGGTCGATATATTCGGCTATGCGGCATCCGTCCCGGCCGCTGAAGGAATCGGACAGGATTTTGTGAAAATTTCCAAGCATGTCGATGTTATTAGTCCAATGGTGTATCCTAGCCATTACAGCACCGGCTGGTTCGACGTCAAGGATCCCGACAAGGATCCATACGCGACAATCAAGGGCTCCATGATTGACACGCATAAGAAGCTTGATCCAATAGGCTCTTACAAGCCGGTCGTCCGGCCATGGATTCAGGACTTCACCGCCAAGTGGCTGGGCAAAGGCCATTACATCCCATATGGCAAAGCCGAAGTAGATGCTCAAATCAAAGCGCTGCGCGACACCAAGATCGAGGAATACTTACTCTGGAATGCAGGCAACAAATATACAACAGGCGTCAACTTTTAAGCCCCTTCCTGCTGTGCAGTTCCAACCATACGAACTTATATCATGCCTTATCTAGTCAAACAAAACGCCCAGCAAGCCAAAGCCGATCAATCGGCATCTTGCTGGGCGTTTGTTTATGTACGAACAGGTCTCTCCGCTCCCTGGGGAGCGTTCTAACCATTGGTGTTGTTCCCGCTGAAGGCGAGCTTTAAGCTGCTTCTGGCGGAATTCCCGAACCACCCTCTCTTACCTGGAGCAGTGGTTTCCGCACCGCGCGCGCCTCACGGCGCTCGGTGCCATTGCGGCATGCGGTGCTCGGTTACACGTCGGCGGTCAAACCTCCCTGAACGTTGAACATTCCTGCGAAAATACAGCTTTTTCCCCGTTTCGGCCTAATAAAGATGAAATGCCTGCCAAAGCGCAGGAATTTTCTAGTATTTGTCCTTTTCGGTTACTTCCACCCTCATATTCATGCGTAATCGAGGGAATTCAAGCGCCTACAGCTGCTTTATAGCGGAAAGCCTGCACTTACGCATGCTTGCCTTTATCCCTTCACATAACTGGGGGAGGGGAGGTTGCTTGCAGTGAAACGGAATGTTCACGTGTCTCCATTGCAGTCAGGTTCAGCATTAGCCGGCATGTTCAGGGGAATCCGACTTCAATATCTACACGATGAAATATCCCGCGCCAAGCTCAGGGCGCTTCTTCTCAATAATAGCCGCTGATTTCACTACCGGCATCTTGATGAAATGACGCGCTACATGGCTCTCAACGACTGAGAAAGCTTTCTCGTCGGTATCCGCAAGCAGGATTAGGTGCGCCATTTGGTCTTCCAGCTCGATTTCGATTTTGTATAGAAACATATTCGTTCTCACCTGCCCCTTCACTAAGCAAATCTATGATGAAAGCCTCATGCCGACAGGGTGCAGACTGCTCACACACCGTACCAACATAAGGCTTCTCGCTTCTTATTGCATTATTGCGATAAACGCAATGCCAAGTTATAGAGATCCATATTGAATGGCTTCTTCGTGCTGACAACTTTATCGATATCGGTAGCAACCAGTTCCCCGCGGATAATGCCGCATGATTTGCTGGATTGTCCCTCCATCAGCATCCGTACAGCAAAATCGCCCAATTGACTGGCAAGAATCCGGTCATTATGGGTTGGATTGCCGCCACGCTGAATATGTCCAAGCACCGTTACACGCGGTTCAATACCGCTGCGCTCCGTTATGCCTCTTGTAATATCTTCGCCCCTGCCAGCGCCTTCAGCTACTACAATGATACTGTGGCGTTTGCCCGATTGGAAATTCTCCTGCATACGACTCGCTACTTGATCAAGATCAAACGGAACCTCAGGCACGAGAATCGTTTCTGCACCGCTCGCCAGACCCGCATATAACGCAATATCTCCACAATGGCGACCCATAACTTCGACAACCGAGGAACGCTCGTGAGATGTCATCGTATCACGAAGCTTGTTGATCGCGTCCACAACGATGCTGACAGCCGTATCGAAGCCGATTGTAAAATCAGTAAACGGAATATCGTTATCGATCGTGCCCGGCAAGCCCATCGTCTTAATGCCAAGCTTGCTCAGCTTGTTTGCTCCCTGATAGGAACCGTCGCCGCCTATGACGACCAGACCGTCAATACCGCGCTCGCGCAGCACATCAGCGCCCTTCTGCTGGCCTTCCGCTGTTATAAACTCCTTGCAGCGCGCCGTCTGCAGAATCGTTCCTCCACGCTGAATAATATCGCCTACGCTTCTAAGATCCATTGGGCGCAAATCATTGTTGATCAGGCCTTGATAGCCCCGTTGAACGCCATATACCTCAAGACCGTGATACAAAGCACTGCGAACAACTGCCCGAACAGCTGCATTCATACCTTGTGAATCTCCGCCGCTCGTTAGTACGGCTATTGATTTAACCTCTGACATCTAAACCACTCCTTATGTTGGCTCAAGCTCACTATGTTAAGATTTGTGCATCCGAATCCAGACACTATTACCCCAGAAGAACAATCTCGTCAGCGGGCTTCCCCGCATCAATTTCCTCGATACGCGTTTGACATCCGCCTGCATGCGCACCTTGGGATCGGACAAGTACAGGGCAAGCAGACCCTCAATAATCATCCGGTGAAAACGCCAATGGGGGAGCGTTTGCACATCCCTGCGCGCCCCATATACGATATCCCCGATTCTCTCTACCATCGCAGATTGATCACTGTAATAATTACAGAAATTCAAATCCCCGCCTATCCGGTCTTCCTCTTGATCAATGAGATAATCCAGCATGATATGCAGACCGCACACATGTGGAAAATAGGCATCGCGAATCGCCAGCGCAGCTTCATCCGACAGCCCCTCATCGCTTGCCGCCACAAAGAGCATGAACATAGCCAGCGTAGAACCCGTCGCTGCCGCAAATTCATTCCATTGCAGCCCAGGGTAGCGGTGGCGATATTGCTCCCACCATGCCAGCAGCTGCGGCTCCCGCCTCTCGGAGACGATATGCTTGTACACCTGCAAATCCCGATAGAGACCGACTAGCTCTGCCACATCGTTCTGCACCTTGTCATAGGAGGGCAGCGATCGAACACAGGTCTGGCAGGTCGAAACAAGCTCATGCAAATATCCGCCATCATCCCGTTCGGTCCGCAATGCGTAGTAGTCACGCAGCGGAGCGTCTGGATGAACCGCATCCAGCATCGATTGATGCAGCAAGCGGAAATCATCCTCATCAAGAGAAGTGCTGCGATCACACAGATTATCCAAGTAATCGCTTATCGTCTGCAGGGAGACAATGAGTGGTATCAGCAGATGGCGCTCCTTCAGATTAGCAGCGGCATATACGCCTCCGCCCTCGCAGTGAAACTGCTTGCCGTTCATACTATCTAGCGCCTGCGCTCTTAGTTCCGGGTCCGGGATGCCTTCTGCAATGACACGCAGCCGATTAAGCTCTGCTCGAACTTCCGGCAAAATATATTTATAAACTCGGAACATCAGCCTGACAGGCGTCTTGGGCACAAGGCCCGACAAGTGGGACACTCTCATCATGCGGGCGCCTCCTCGTATGAAACCATCAGGAATGTCGCCGTGTTTCAATCTCTTGATTGATCCGGTACCAAATATGCAGATCATTGATTCGGCTCGCAAGCTCAGCAATGTCCGAGTTCAATAGACAAGACATCTCGAAATCATCCTCATCGAACAATTCCGCCTGCTTCTTGTTGATCTCTCTCTCGAACAGAAATACCCGATCCGGAATAGCTCCCCGAATGATTTCCCATTGCGTTACAATCGCTGCACGGTCACTTTCGCTGTAGCCTTCCCACTCAAGTTCAAGCTTCGGCAACGCGATACCAAGCCGTTCGTCAAATACGAAAAGTTGAAGCACATCCAAAACCTCCATCCACTAATGTACCATTTTAGACCGCATAATTCCATAGCGAAATCATGTTCGCGCTTGCAATTTCCGTGATATACTGGTGTACAAATGGCTCCCAAGGAGATTGTGCGATGAATCAACAGTCAGGCACCGTGTCAATGAAGCAGCTTTGGAGATTCTTTTTACCGCTCGGCATCTCGGCCAGTCTTGTCACCATCTCTCATGTTATCATTAACAGCACGCTGTCCCAGGGCGAGCATCCTGAACAGATCCTTGCCAGCTATGCGATTGCGATGAGCCTGCTCGTCATCACCGAACGGCCCGCCTTGCTTCTGCGGCAGACAAGCTCTGTGCTTGTGCGCGACAAGCGATCCTTCCGCGCGATGCTTCAGGTGAGCCAGCTGATCTTCTTCGCCATTATGGCACTCGGTTTTCTAATTTGCTACACGCCGCTTGGGAATTTTATCTTCAGCGGCCTATTCGGCTTGGAGCATTCACTGGTGCCTGATGTCATCGATGTGTACCGGGTGCTCATGTTCGTAAGCCTCTTCTCCGGCATCCGCTGTCTCTATCAAGGCATCATTATTTATAATTTGCGTACCAGGTGGCTCACGATCGGCATGATCGTCCGTCTGATCGGCATGTATTTGCTGTCGCTTTATTTTATACATTCAGGGGTGAAGGACGCCACTGTCGGCGCTTATATCTTCCTTGCCGGCATGATAATAGAAGCGGCGATGAGCTATGGGGAAGGACGGCTGCTCGTCCGGCGCATGCCGGATGTCGTCCCGGAGCATGAGATCGTTAAGCCCAGGCAGGTATTCTCATTCTACCGTCCGCTTCTGTTATCGACGTTCGTCGCCGTATGGATCGGGCCAGTCATTAATGCTATGCTTGGCAAAACAACGGAAGTCGCGCTCGCAATTGCATCCTTTGCGCTGGCAGGCAGCATTGTGCAGCTCGTCGTCAGCTTCTTCACCTATTTTCATCAGATTGTTCTGAATTTCTATAAAATCGATCGCGAGGCCGTTCGCCGCTTCACCCTGTTGTTCGGCTTCATTCCAGCCCTTCTGGTTAGCATGCTTGCCTTCACGCCGATTGGGGAATACTTCGTCGGTACCATTATGGGTGTGGATGGCAAGCTCGCAATCGAGACATTAAAGGCACTGAAGCCATTCGTATTGCTTGCTCTGATCATGCCATGGCTGGATGTGTTCAATGGAATTATTATGGTCCGGGGACATACACGGGTCATGCTCGGCTCACAGATATCCAATCTGTCCTTCACCGCACTTGCCCTGCTGCTGCTCGTACTTGTTACGCCAGGCTGGAACGGCACAATCGGTGCATGGGCACAATCGCTGGGCCTTGCCGCCGAATGCGGATTTGTGGCCTACGCAATCAGACGGGGAAACCGGATTAACCGTATTATAGCAGGTAAAGTAACCGACATGGAGTGACCTACATCATGAATGCAAACTCAGATTCCAGATCCGGGCAGCCAGCACTGCCCTTGAAATCGGCAACAGCAGCGAGAGAAACAAACTTTCTCCGCATGTTCAACTTTTCTTCCTATATGACTTCGGCAATCATTGTTTCCTTCTTCCCTCTCTACTTTATGGACGAGGGCTATACAGCATCCCAGATCGGCATCCTGTATTCCACAGGTCCGCTTATTTCCATCTTCGCCAACCTGCTGCTAGGCATCGTCAGCGATAAATACCGGACGATCAAGAAGCTGCTGACCCTGCTGCTGATCGGCCAGCTGATTATGGTGTCGCTGCTGTTCACTACAGATTCCTTCATCATCATTTGTTTCATCATGCTGGCCTTCTACTTCTTCCAGACGCCGATTAACCCGCTAAGTGACAGCTTAATTCTGCTGTCCAGCCAATATACGGGAACACCATACGCTCTTGTGCGAATTTTCGGCTCGCTGGGCTTTGCCTTCTCTGCACTCGCTGTCGGACAACTGCTCAGGGGGACAGGCTCATCCATGACTCCGGTCATTTGCCTTATAAGCATCGGAATCGCAATTGTGCTGTCCTTCACCTTGAAGGATTACCAGGGAGCACTGCGCAAGATGGAATTCTCCGGCTTTTTCAAGCTGCTCCGCAAGCCGCAGATCGTCTCCTTCTTCGTTCTTGTTCTGATCATCTCCATTTCTCACCGCATGTACGAAAGCTTTCTTGCGGTTTCGCTGCGGCAGTTGGGCTCCAGCGACTCCTTCGTTGGCGTTGCCTGGCTTACATCAGCAATCAGTGAAATTCCGATCTTCTACTTGCTGGGCAAATACGGACATAAGTTCAAGGAGCTCCCCATGCTGGCGATCGCCAGCCTCATGTATGCTGTACGGCTGCTGCTCATGAGCTTGATCACCGAACCGATCTGGGCTATTCCGATACAGGCGATGCATAGTATTACGTTCGGCATCTATTTCATTACGGCGCTTCGCTATATATCTACCATTATTCCCGATGAATACAGAGCCTCGGGACAAGCGGTATACGCCGTTGTGTTCGTCGGCTTCTCCGGTCTGATTAGCGGACTCGTTGGCGGCAGCGTTTATGAGCATTTTGGCAAGGCAACCTTTTTCCAGCTCGCAATGCTGCTCGCGTTGACAGCTTCTGCAGGCTTTCTGGCCAAACATTTCATGAGCCGATCCAACGGTTAATGTTGCAAAAACGGGACGGTCTACTATAATGGGAAAGGGAGTGATAACGGAAAATGAACTATGAATCAGTGAAGCAACTCATCCATGAACGGCGCAGTGTCCGCAAATTTACGGACGAGCCCGTCTCTGTCGAGCAAATACGGGAATTAATCGATTGCGCAAGATATGCGCCCAGTGATACGAACTCGCAGACGTGGGCTTTCATCGTCATCACGAATAAAGAGAAAATTAAAGCAATTGAAGAGATTACGTGGGCAGAGCTGCATCGCCGCGCCGAGCGGGCCGAAGCCGAGGGACTATCCAAGGAAGCCCGCCTGCTGGTGAAATCATTCGGCCCTTATGCGACCGCATTCTCTGATGCACCGGCGTTAATTATCTGCCTGGCGACTCCTTATGCCTCCAAATTCCGTGACCGCATATTCGATCCCATCGGACTGGTCGGTGACGAAGTATGGCGCGAGGAAGGCATCAAGAGCAGCTGCCTGGCGTCCCAGAATCTGATGCTGGCCGCCCATGCCATGGGGCTGGCAACTTGCCCGATGACAGGCCCGGTATTGCTTGCAGAGCACCAGCTCAAGCAGTATCTGGAGATCGAGGAGCATCTTGATGTCAACATGGTCATCGCTCTTGGCCATCCGGCAGAGACACCTGGCAAGCTCCCGCGCAAAGCGATCGATGATATCTTGACAATTATCGAATAATTTCTCTACTTGCACAGCCCCCTGAGGCCTACAGCAGGACAAAAAAGGAGCTGTCCGACAAGTCCAATGAATAAGTTCCGAATGATGTGAAAAGATGCCTCCAAAACCACCGAAAAGCCGAAAAGTGGGACTGGAAGCATCTTTCGTATTATTAGGTCAGCCAGAGAATTCTGGTTGGCCTATTTTTGTAAGTGTTATACGATGGTGGTAGCCGGGAAAACGAAGCATCTTTAGGGACGCAGATCCCGTCGATGAAACTGTTCTCCCC
>NZ_JAHZIJ010000010.1 GCF_019443105.1 Paenibacillus oenotherae | reverse complement strand
GAGAAGACAGGATACATCAATAAAACGGGTGATGTCGTCATTCCACCACTTTTTGACTTCGCTTCAGATTTTTACGAAGGAACAGCCTATGTTGTTGTGGGGGAACGGTATGGGATCATAAACAAACTTGGTGAATATATTATTGAGCCGAAATATACGGGAACCGATACCCAGTCTGCTGAACAGAAGTTAATTAGATTTCGATTAGGGGAAAAAAACATCTATGTGGATCGGCACACGGGAGACGAGATTTTTCAGTTCGACTATCTATAAGCCTTCATGAACAATTCAAAAGATGGATGGTACAGATGAAAAGTGAAAAATGACTTACCACTTTCCACATGTGAGCTAATACTCCATGTGGTTTCTTTTTTATAAAGATCCCGGATCTGAGGAAAATTTCGTACACCTACAATAGCCTGGGCCTTCGGGAAACGATGACCGATCCGTGCTTTACGATCTTTCATGTTGCTGCGCTTGCGCTTCCCGAAGGCATGTTTGACGGTCCCCCGGAAAGAAAAACATTGAAGCTGCGTAAAGGCGATGCGGTTGATTCCAGACTGCTGGTATCGTTAGTTGCCCAAGCCTCGGGCTCGCTCTAATCGATTATGCCTGGCAGGGTGCCTTAAAAAGGACAGCCATGCAGCGTTAGAACATATTATTAAGCAAATACGGACTGTACGAACAGGGATTTTGCCATGGAGCAGCGAATTGGAAGGGATAAGAGTCCCGGCAGCGCAAGGCGGGATGACTCGGACTACAGAGTGGAGAAAGGGGAATGAAGCGCGTTGGAGCAGTCGAAGACAACAGGCGGAGCACCTTTATTAAAGGACATTGCCTACGACGCCATCAAGGAGCGTATTCTCGATGAAAGGTTCGAGCCCGGGCGATTCCTGTCAGAGCGTGAGCTGATCGAGCTGCTGGAGATGAGCAAGACGCCGATCAAATCGGCGCTTACCCGGCTGGAGACGGAAGGGTTCGTGACGGTGTCCTCCAAGCAAGGCATTATTATTAATGATTTGACCTTGAATCGGATTGTCGATATATACGACCTGCGGCTGGCGCTGGAAACCTTCAACATTCAGGCGATTGTTGGACGTCTGACGCAGGAACAGGGCGGGCTGCTGCTGGATAATCTGCGTGAGACGGAAGAGATTGTAGGGCAACTGGATATTAAAGCCTTCGCCCGGGCTGATCATCAATTCCATCTGCTGCTCTGCAGATTCGCCGGCAATCAGGAAATCTATCGCGTCCTGCTGAATTATCAGGATCACCTGCTGCGGATCACGCTTCGCCACCTGCGGAAGGATCCTTCGAGGATGGTGGGCTTCTATCAGGATCATGTCAGTATTTATGAGCTGCTGGCAGAAGGCAGGGAAGAATGTGTGGATCGCTTGCGCGACCATCTTCAGCTGGCGAAGAGCAAATTGTTTATGTAGAAGGGCGGGGGAACCCGCGTCAATGCTGGCTTCATGCCTGCGATCACGGGACTGCCCACGTGCTCCTCGCCAGAGGAAGATCCGTCATTCAAACGCCGAGACATGCGAGATACAAGGTAGCGAGGTAAAACATGCGAAACGGCAGTTATTTGCTCGTTTCTGACCCCATGAAGGTGAAATGCCTGCCAGCGAGCAGGTATTTTACCTTCATTTCTCCTTAAAGGCCGAATTTTTCTCGAATTCATGCATGATCGCAGGAATTTAACCAGTATGGCGTCTTGTAACCGAAATTCATGCACATTCGCAGGCTTCTTACTCCGTCACTCTCCCTTCAAAACAGTTGGAGAAGGGATTGCCCAGAACGTTGTTTGATGATTTGTTTCATTCGCTCTGCTGGGAAACATTCCTTTTTTGGTGGCGGGCGAAAAAAAGGAATAAGCGCATCGCGGTGGAATAGTAGAGTGTGTACGCCTTAAAATGACAAAAAGCGGGAGATTACATGGAGAATAAAAATTTTCAAGTCAACCTGCAGGGCCTTATTGATTTATTGTCCAACCACCTGTATTCGGATGCGGGGGTGTTCATTCGGGAGCTGCTGCAGAACGGAATGGATGCCATTACGGCCCGTAGGCGGCTCGGTCATCAATTCGATGCGAAGGTTACGGTGGAGCTGTACGGTTCGCATACGCTGGCTTTTCACGACAACGGCTGCGGGCTGACGGCTTCGGAGATTGAGCAGTTTCTGGCGCGGATCGGGAGCACAACGAAGAAGGAGCAGCTTGATGCTGCGGATGATTTTATCGGCCAATTCGGGGTCGGCTTGCTGGCCTGCTTCGTTGTCTGTGACGAGATTGTACTGATTACGCGCTCTGCGCTTGAAGGGGATCCGCTGGAATGGAAGGGTCGGCCTGACGGAACGTATGAGATTCGCAAACTGAAGAATCAAGTGCCTATCGGCACTACTGTATATATAAAGGCGAAAGCCGACTATGAGGAATATTTCGACTATTACCGTGTAAGCGAGCTGCTGGAGCATTACGGGGAGTTCCTGCCTGTTCCGATTGAATTGGTCGAGGACAAGCATAAGCGGATTGTCAATGAAGCCGTGCCTCCATGGCGGATGGAGAAGAAGGAGGCGCTGGATTATGGCGAGAAATTGCGCTACCAGCGGGCGATGGACGTTATTCCGCTTCATTCGGCTATCGGCGGGATCGAAGGGGTCGCTTATATTTTGCCCTATTCGGTCAGTCTGCAAGAGGAGAAGAAGCATAAGGTTTATTTGAAGCAAATGCTGCTCTCTGACAAGCTGAACAATATTTTGCCGCAGTGGGCTTTCTTTGTGAACGGCATTATGAATACGGACAGCCTTCGGCCGACGGCATCGCGGGAATCTTTTCAGGAGAATGAGCTGTTCTATACGGTCAGGGATGAGCTCGGCAGCTGCATCAAGCAGTATTTGATCGATCTGTCGGCGCGGGACCCTGAGCTGTTCAAGCGGATAATCGGTGTGCATTACGCTTCAATTAAAGCGATGGCTGTGGAGGATGATGAGCTGTATGAGCTGTTCATTCGGCATTTGAGCTTCGAAACCTCTTACGGAACGATGGATATGGATACGATCATGAAGGAACACTCTGCTGTTCTTCTCGCAGCGACATTGGATGAATTCAGACAGATCGCCCGCGTAGCCAAATCGCAAGAGCTGCTCGTCATCAATGGAGGCTATGTGCATGATTTTGCACTTGTGCGGAAGATCCCCGATGTATGGGAAAATGCCGATGTAGCGCTGCTCGATATTTTGCAATTCTCCAACCGGTTCCAGGAGCTGGATCGGGCCGATCAGTTGGAGGTGGAGCCTTTCTTGGCGCTGTCGGATGAGCTGCTTCAGCCTCATCAATGCAGAAGCGCGATCCGGTGGTTCGAGCCTGCCGATGTTCCCGTTCTCTACAATACGAATGAGGAGGTTCAATTCCTCAAGCTGGCGGAGCAGAGCGAGAAGGAGGCGAATCCGCTGTTCGCGGACATTGTGCATGTGGTCATGGATGAGCTGTATGATGTTCCTTACGCGCGGCTGTGCTACAACTACAATAATCCCATGGTTCGAAAAGCCGTCGCCTGCAAGGATCCCAAGCTGCAGCAGGTCTGTATCGAGCTGCTGTACACACAATCTCTGCTGATGGGCCACTATCCGCTAAGCCAGGAGGAATTGCGGCTTATGAATGGATCACTGCTGCAATTTATGAATATGGGCTTGGATCAGGCGGTTGGAGGCGAAGCGTGAAGAACCGTTACAATAACCTGAGATATCAGACGTGGAGCATGCCTGACGGGAAGGCGAAGCTTGCTCTTATGGAGGAAGCGATCCGTATCGCGGATCAGTATCTGACGGAGGAGGATGCGTATCAATCCAGAATGGATTATTCCTCCGCTGCCTTGGAGTGCGGCTGCCCGGAGCGGCTGCTCGTGTCCTTCGCCTGGTGCCTGTCCAAGTTCGAGCGGCAGCCGGATCAATACTCTAGCCACTCCATTATGTGGCATTACAAATGGGTGCTGAACCAAATTTGGCGCATGCCGCAGATGACGGCGGAGATGATCGGGCAGGTGTTCGATGACTTCAAGGAGAAGTGTCTCCACTACGGATACACGCTAAGGCCTTATTATCAGCAGCAAGTGAGTTATATGCTCTCACAGGGCAGAACAGAGGAAGCGGCCCTTTATTATAAGGAATGGAGAAGTGCAGCGAGGGACGGGTTGTCGGACTGCAAGGCTTGCGAGCAGAATTTGTTTGGCGTCTATTATTTTCGCCTGAATCAGAATAAGAGGGGCTTGCAGATGCTGAAGCCTATTATGGAAGGCCGGATGAGCTGCGGCTCTATACCGGAGAACACCTATGGCAATCTGCTGGGCCCGCTGCTTAAGATGAAGGAGTACGAACAGGCCAAAGAGACGGCTGCCAAGGCGTACCAGGTCACGAACGGCCCTCAATATCTGAAGGAATACGGCACTCTGATGGAGTACTATACCGTCACGGATATGCCCAAGGCGGTCAAGCTGTATGAACGGACGATCCATCTTGGTCTTGCGTTCAAGATGCCGTGGGACAGATTCCACTATCTGCTGTCGGTGCGCCTGTTTCTGCAGGAATGGAGCAAGGCGAGAAGAAGGAAGAAGCTTGCGGCGTCGGAGCAGGTAACTCTGGAATGGTTGGAGCAGGAGACCCGCTCATTAGCGGCTGCCTTCGACGCAAGGAATGGCAGCGATTACTGTACTCTCCACATCGAGGAGAAGGAAGAGCAGATTCGCAAACTTATTGCGGTTTATCGCAAGTCTTGACAGAATATGCTGTTATGCCTCATCGCTATGCCAAGAGCCCTCATTGCTTTCTGCGGAAGGGTAAAGTCGATGAGGCATACCTCGATTGCTTCTGTCACCCGCGTGCGTGAGCAATACCAATACGGATCGGCTTCAAGTAGGCAGTTCGCTCTTCCTCTGCAACACTAGATCATCGGCAGGGCCGGAGTCATTTATTGTTTCGACATCACTGATGCTGCCGTTCTGAATCGTAAACGATTTGATGCCGGAATGGCTATCAATTTCAGTTACATAGAATTTGTTATCAAAGGTTGAAAAGTAATAAGGCGTCCCTTTAAACTGCAACTCATCGTAAATGTTTTCTGCTGAATCAAACCTGGATAGTTCCTTCAATCGAATGAGTTTTTCAGGGTAAGAAGAAATATAATAGTAGTCGTCAATTTTGAAAATATCGTTCATAGCGCTGTATTCTTGAGGGACATCATATTGCATCGCAACTTCAAAATCCTTATTGATATAATCTACAATCGTTATTTTATTCGGGCCGCTGACAAAATACATTTTGTCATCAATAATGGAAAATGAACGTGTATATGTTTGTTCCAAAAAAGCTAAATGGACTTGTTTATCAATTACAAGCTTGCCGTTCTGATTCGATAAGACATACATGTTCTGACTTGTAGACGTGAGTACATAGAACTTTTCTGTAGATGGATCATAAATTGTTCGATGAGGACGGCCTGCAATATCATCAATGATTTGAGTTTTCTTAAATCCATCCGCCGTTAATGTATACACGAACAGCTTGTTTCTTCCGGTATCCTCAGCTACGTATAATTCACTATCACTGGCTATGGAATGCGGGCCGGCGATATCGTTATCCAGTGTGCTCCAATTTTTTATGTCCGTATCTATGTCATCATTGTAAATAATTCTATGGTTCCAGCAGTCCACTATAAAATAATGATCTCCTATCTTCGCTGTGTACGTTGGCGTATACAATCTGCTTGAATACTCAGCCGCGGTTGTCTGATTCATGGACAAAAAGATAAGGAATAAAACCAACACAATTGCAAATGCACTTATTAATTTACTTTTACTGTTAAAGAACTTTCTCATTAGATCATTCGCCTCCCTTATAGCATTATATATTTTCTAATGAGATATTTACACCAAGTTATCCATAAAACTCGTCATGACGGGAGTTCATGACTGGAATCACTGATCATATAGCTGGCACAATTCCTATGATGGAATCGTAGATTCAACGCAGGTTGATGCATTTAGGGAGCGGGCCAGTTGGGCCGCTGCAAAGCTTGTTCTTCATCGGCAAGGGTACGCCATTTGAGGTGCCTTTTGTCGTATTGAAGAATAGCAAGAAGGGGATGATGGTATTCAGGCAATCTGTGGCCCAAGTTCGATGATGGAACCTATGCGGCTATCTAGTAGTTAAGAATTCTGATGGCGAGCTTGAAGTGTATCATGCTGGAGAAGGCGGCGCGGAGAGGATCGGCGATATTGCTCTTCCATCGTAACCGAGGATAGTGGAAGTACAGTGAACGGGTCTGACAAGCGAGCTGCGAGCTAGGCGAAACCTGCGAAACGGCATTTATTGCTCGTTTCCGGCCCCATGAAGATGAAATGCCTGCCAGCGTGCAGGTATTTCATCTTCGTTTCTCCTTAACGGCGGATTTCCCCCGAAATTCATGCATGATCGCAGGCATTTCACCATTTTGGCGTCTTGAAACCGAAATTCATGCACATTCGCAGGCTTCTTACTCCGTCACGCTGCTTTCAAACCACACTCGGGGAAGGTGAAAGGCTACGAGCACCTGGTTCGGCGGTTGAGTGGTTTGATGATTTCAGAGTCCTCACTAAGTCCTCATATATAATGATAAAGATGCTTCCAGTCCCACTTTTCAGTGGTTTGGAGGCATCTTTTCACATCATTTGGGACTGACTTATTGGATAGGGGGCTTTTCGGACAGCCCTGTTTTTCTATTGGAGGGGACTACAGGAATTGAAAAAACGACCGGAGCAGTCCCCGTTTCTTATGGCGGATTTGGAGCTTGAGCGAAGATGCAGCGGGCTCCTCCGATGGAGCAGCTGATTCGGATGGAACTGGCGGCGTGGCATTGGGCGTCCCTGCGGCTTCGACAGAGCGTATAAGCTGCTCCACCATTTGGCGGAGCTCGTCCAGCTCCATGCGGTGCTGAAGCACCTGCAGGTTAACGATCTCGTCGGCTTTTTGCGAGAGTGTATGTTCGACATGCCGGATTCGGGACATCAGCTCCGCAGTATCGCAGCTCAGACGGATGGCATCCAGTGAGCCATTAGCCGTCGTCGTGGCAGAGCCGGCTCCCCCGCTTGTCGAAGCCGCTGCTGCTGTCATAGCTGAACTCTTCTCCATTGCGCTCGCCCCGGCATCAGCCGCCGTCCAAATGTCCGCAGTTATTGTGCCGTCCTCAACTGCATCCGCATTCGTAATCATTGTTGCAGGCAGCCGCATCATGTTGTCCCCGGGCTCTACCAGCGGGGGAAGTGTGATCTGCTCCAGACTGTCTCCTTGTTCCATTCGCTCCTTGACATACTGCAGTCTTCGCACGTCCTGTCCCGAGAAGATATAATGTCCTAGACGGTCCTTCTGAAAGTAATGGGAGAAATGGAGGACCCAACGTTTGACGGTTGTCGGGCTGACTCCGAGCGCACCTGCGGTATCCTTTGTTTTCCATACATCCATTTCGCTCACCTCATTATGATTTCATGCTAGAGATATTCGATATGTTCCTTCAACCACCTGCCACGGTGACAAAGGTAGTGCCGATTCGATAAATAAAGTGCAAATGCGAGCGATGACAGGGCAAAGGAATGTTTCGTCATTCCATGCAGGGGGTATAGAAGAAGAGGTATGTCTTCAAGCTCTGTGTGACCCGGTGACACTGGTTGCAGCGAGGACGCGAGAACGGACCCATCATTATTGAATAAGAGGAGATGTGAGTGCTGCATGCTCAGTCTACATATTAATCATGAATCTCTTGTGAACCAGCTTATGGCTTATTCATCTCATGCGATGGCAATCGTTACACCGGAAGGCGAATGGGTTGCTGCCAATCGAAGCCTCTGCCGTATGCTTGGCTATACATATGAAGAGCTGACCGCGCTTCAACTGGAAGATATCGTGCACTCGGAAGACCGGTGGGCGGATGGGAAGCGGCATGACATTGTGGAGGCTGCGCTGGAATACGAATCGCTTGTATCCGAGCATGGGCTCATGCGTAAGAATGGCAGTACGGTTTGGGTATCCTTGAACACAATGAGAATTATAGACGAGGGGACTGGATCGCCCGTCCTTGTAGTGCTGCATTTCACTGAGATACAAGAGCGGTTAGAGCTTGAAGGGCGCTTGTCGCGAACGGAAAAGCTGTATCAGATAGTCGTAGATAATACCCGCGATCTGATCTATCAGACTTCGGAAGCAGGCGTCATTCTGTCTGCATCGCCATCTCTTCACGATTTGCTGGATTATTCACCGGAGGAGGTGGTGGGCAAAGAGGAGGCGATGCTCTATCATCCTGAGGATCTGCAGCCCCTTGCCGATTGCAAGCTGCAGGGCAGCGCGAGAAGCCAGTTTCGGATGCGGCATAGAGACGGCTACGATATCTGGTTTGAATCCATGGTGAAGCAGCTCAAAGATAGCAGCGGCAGCACGGTTATTGTGGTCATTGGAAGGGAAATTACAGACCGCAAGAAGCAGGAGGATTTCATTAGGGAGGCGCAGCGTATCGCATTGATCGGCAGCTGGGAATGGGATATCGATAAGGGTGAGATTGCCTTATCCGACCAGTTGTATCTGATCTACAATCTTGAAGGGAACCATGCGAAGGGCAGACTGAGCCAACTGACGGATCTGGTTCCTTCCCGCGATCGGCAGCGGTTTAAAGAAAGCATTGAAGGAGCTTTGGAGGGCGAGAATCTCAGCTTCGAGTTCCGGACGTCAACGAGGGATGGCAAGGATCAGTATCTTCATATTCGCGGTGTCGTTGTCCTCTCCGACACAGGTATTCCCGAGCGGATGAATGGAACGATTCAGGATATTACCGAGCGGAAGGAGATTGAGCGCAAGCTTCAAGAGACAATCGAACGCTACACCTCTCTGAAGAAATACAATCACGATGCGATTGTGTCGCTTGATCTGGAAGGCAATATTATTAATGCGAACAAGATGACGGAAGAGCTGACGGGGTACAGGCTGGAAGAGCTGATCGGACATAGTTTCTCCAGCATTATTGGCAATCAGGATATTAAAAGCATTCTGACCCACTCCTTGGAGGACATGTCAGCGGAGCAAAGCATCGATAGAATCTATCATAAGGACGGACATGTGGCCGAGGTACTGGCGACGATCGTCCCTATTATCATCAATTCGGAAAATGTCGGCTATTACATCATTGCGAAGGATATTACGGAGCAAAAGCGGCTCATTATTGATAAGGAAGCGGCAGAATCGACCAATAAAGCCAAAAGCGAGTTTCTGGCCATGATGAGCCATGAAATAAGGACGCCGATGAACGGCGTAATCGGAATGACGGATCTGTTGATGGAAACGACCATCCTGGATACGGAACAGAGGGGCTACCTGGAGATCATCCGCAAGAGCGGGGATACGCTGCTGACAATAATCAATGACATTCTGGACTTCTCCAAGATCGATTCCGGCAATACGGAGCTGCTGGAGGAGCCCTTCGATATTAGAGGCTGCATCTTCGAAGCTGTTGATATTCTATCACCCAAGGCACAGGAGAAGCGGCTTGAAGTATCGTTCTCCATGAGCCCTGATTTGCCTCCCGTGCTGGTGGGCGACTATCAGAGGCTGAAGCAAGTGTTGATGAATCTGATCGGCAATGGGATCAAGTTCACGAATAGCGGCAGTGTCGCCATCTCCGTCAACAAGGAGGCCCATGTCGGCAATGAGGTGAAGCTGAGGTTCACGATTAAGGATACGGGGATCGGAATAGACAAGGAAAAGGTGCAGTACTTGTTTCAGCCTTTCTATCAACTGGATAATTTCATGACGCGCACATTGGAGGGCACAGGGCTGGGGCTGGCGATCAGCAAGCGGCTGGTCAATCTGATGAATGGAGAGATCTGGCTGGAGCCAACGGATGGGCCGGGATCGACCTTTATATTCACTGTAATTCTGAAGGAGATTGAACGGAGGAATACAGGAATTGCCGAGCATGCTCCTTTGAATGGACAGGCTATCCAGAGAGCACTGCGCATATTGATTGCGGAAGACAACAAGATCAATCAGATGGTGCTGGTCAAAATGCTGGAGAAGCAAGGACATGCGGTGAGAGTTGTGGAGAATGGCGTAGATGTTATTAATCTGGCGTATACCGGAGAGTACGATGTCATCTTTATGGATGTGCATATGCCGGGCATGAATGGGCTCGAAGCAACAGCGGTTATCAAGGATAAGCTGGGAGACAATTGCCCCATCATTATTGCAGTGACGGCGAATGCGCTGAAGGGCGACAGGGAGCTTTGCTTTGCAGCAGGAATGGACGATTATATAAGCAAGCCGATAAGTACGAGAGTTGTCTTCGATATACTCCGGAAGTTTTTTGATATCTAGAGCTGCTTTCCTTTCCCAACGAGCACCTATGGAGCTGGGGCTGTCGAAAATAGGAGTCCTCCAAAGCCACGACCAAAGTGGAACTGGAGGACTCTTCTTATTACCTGCTCTGGGTTCAGGGGGGAAATCCTCCTGATCAGAGGCGCCATTCCAGAAACGGGGAAGATGCCTGCATAAGTGCAGGTTTTCACTCGTTTTCGGCCTGCCAAGGAACAAATGCCTGCGCAAGTGCAGGCATTTCGCTCTAATTGTCTCTAGAAGGCGAAATCCCCTATATATTCATGCCTGATTGCAGGCATTCTGCCTTCTATGGGTGTTTTCCATCGAAATTCCTGCACCTACGCAGGATTTCTGCTTTGTTGTGGCCGACCTCCATCCTGCAAGGTAACACCACATTGTGCCTCAGTATAGTACATAGCGCTACACTGCGTTGCACAGACCTGAACAATACAGCACAGCATAACAACATACAGTACATCACAATAACACGCAGCATAACACAGCACACAGCGCAACATAGCACACAACACATCATAATACAGCACGACACAACACACAACACACATAACACAGCACACATAACACAGCAAACAACACTCAACGCAGCATAATACAGCATACAACACGACATAACACAGCACACAATATAACACTAAACACCACCACACCACAGCATTATAAGGAAACATAACAACATGCCGCACGCAGTGTATCACATAGCGCTACACTCAGGGGGTACGATACCGAGTAGTGACGCTCCTTGAAGGCCATCCGCTGCATAATGTGCGAGGGATTAGTATAGGGAGAATTGGAAATGGACAGGGATAGTAGTGTCAAATCGGATACAGTGGGAACAATACGAAGAAAATAAGGAGGTTTGTTGCATGATTCGCAAGTCAAACAGGAAGTATGTCGTTATCGCAATTGTCTGCGGTGTCCTGTTGTTTACGGGTGCTGCATTTACTTTGCAGAGCAACAATCAAAGCTTCGGCAAGCTGTGGGCGAGAGATACGAAAGAGGTCTGGCTCGGTGAGATGAATATTCCGCTTGTGACGGCTGCGGGAGCGGTAACAGGGCATGTGCGGCTGTCTGAGACGGATCGCGGTATCCAGGTTAATGTGCAAGCATCGGGGTTAAAGCCGGGCAAGCATGGGTTTCATCTTCATGAGAAGAAGTTTGAGAACAATGACTTCAAGACTGCGGGCGCACATTACAATCCGGAGCATAAGAAGCACGGCCACCTTAATCCGGAGGGGCCGCATCAGGGTGATTACCTCAATCTGAATGCCGGGGCTGACGGGACGGCTCATATGAGTTTCGTTATTGAAGGGATGACGTTGGAGAAGGGCAAGGCGAACTCGATCCAGGGCAAATCCTTTATTGTCCATGCGGATGAGGATGATTATAAAACGGATCCATCGGGCAATTCTGGAGATCGCATAGCTGGAGGCAATGTCGGTTAGTATTTGGCTATATCTGCCATCCGTCGCAGCAGCAATCGGAATTGAGCAGATTAGGACCGCGAGCCTTAGAAAAGATTATCGGACATATGCAACTTTGCAGAAAGAAGTGTGACCGATTGTGGACAAGAAGTTTGCCAAGGAGACCCGTTGTTTCAAAGTATCCAGAGTTTTTCCGACGGATGTGAACAATCATGAGACCTTATTCGGCGGCAAGTTGATGTCCTATATTGATGATATTGCATCGATTTCGGCCTCGAAATTATGCCGTGTGACCACAGTTACGGCCTCTACCGATTCAGTTGATTTTCTGCATCCCATCCGGCCCTCTGATTCGGTATCGTTGGAATCCTTCGTAACATGGACAGGCAAGAGCTCGATGGAGGTCTTCGTGAAGGTGATTCGGGAGGATCTGAGGAGCGGGGAGAGAAAGATTGCAGCAACATCTTTCCTTACCTTCGTCGCGCTGGACGAGAACAATCGGCCCATTCCTATTCCTCACGTTGTCCCGGAGACTGAAGAGGAATGGAAATTGTTCGAGACGGCAGAACATCGGGCAGAGATGAGAAGAAGGAGAAGAGAGGAAAGCAAGAAATTCGCTGACTTTCTGGTTACGAAATTTCCATGGGAATAGGCGGAATACGTCTCCTGCCTTAATTATAGATGGGCAGCTTATGATGAGTGCCTGAGAAGTCCTTCGGACTTCCGGGCACTTTTTGTGCTCAGATGAATGATTCACTGTAGCCGGCTAAAAATATAGCGTATATCAGTGTTTCAGGCATCGGCCATCACACCCGTGCAAGAGTGGGAAAAAGTGGGCTATTCGGATTTTAGCGAAATCGATTGACAAATGAAAGCGGTTTATTTATGATGGGTATCAAATAGATCTAACATAGATCTAAGATGGATCTATGAATGAATGGTGAACGCAACGATGATGGCACATAGCAAGCGAGCAAGCAAGCAAGCAATCGCAGAACTGTTCTTTCGAGTTCTGCTTGCTGGAAGGATGAAGCTATCAAGAAATGAGGTAGATCATGATGACCGATCATAGAGTTCTGGCTACTTATCTTATCGAGACGCCATATCCATTGGAGAGAGCGGCCCAGGTGATGGCTGGTGAGCAGTCCACGGGTACGTTCATCTCTGTGCCGGGTGAAACGCGGGAACTGAAGGCGCGTCATGGCGCGGAAGTCGTGAGCATTCAAGAGCTGGGCGCTTATTCTGCCCCATCGCTGCCGGAATGCTATCTCCCGCCAGGCATGGACAAGCCCGTCTATCGCAGAGCGCTTGTGAAGCTTTCATTTCCCTTTCATAATTTTGGCCCATCACTGCCTAATCTGTTATCTACTGTAGCCGGGAACCTCTATGAGCTTCGTGAATTCTCGGGGCTGAGGCTGATGGATCTGGACTTGCCGGAGCCCTTTGCGATCCGCTATCCGGGGCCGAAATTCGGCATCGAAGGGACGCGGAGGTTCGCTGGGGTGTACGATCGTCCCATCATCGGAACGATCGTGAAGCCGAGTATCGGCCTCCCATTGTCCGAATACGGATCGATGGTTCGCGAACTGGCGGAAGCGGGGCTGGATTTCATCAAGGATGACGAGCTGTGCGGCAATCCGCTGTATGCTTCCTTCGAACAACGTGTCGAGGTTGTGATGGCAGAGATTGAGCGGGCAGCCGACCGGACGGGCAAGAAGCTGATGTATGCCTTCAATATTACGGGCGATATCGATGAGATGAGGCGCAATCATGACATTGTTCTGGCAGCGGGCGGTACCTGTGTGATGGTCAGCATCAACAGTGTCGGATTGCCGGCAGTTGCCCATCTTCGCCAGTATACGGAGCTGCCGGTTCACGGTCACCGCAATCAATGGGGAGCGATGACCCGCTGTCCGCTGCTTGGCATGAGCTTCACTGCTTATCAGAAGCTATGCCGGCTCGCGGGCGTCGATCACCTTCATACGAATGGGCTGGACAGCAAGTTCGCGGAGAGCAATGAATCTGTTGCACAATCCATTAATGATTGTCTAAGCCCAATGCTCGGTGGCTATACGGTCATGCCGGTGCTGTCCTCAGCGCAATGGGCGGGAAGTGCAGCAACAACCTATGAGGCAGTTCGCTCGCTTGATGTCATTCATCTTGCCGGAGGCGGCATCTTGGCCCATCCGGGAGGTACAGCCGAGGGTGTCCGCAGCATGCAGCAGGGCTGGGAAGCAGCGGTTCAGGGAATTGAGCTGAACACGTATGCCGAGGAGCATCCTGAGCTGCAGAAAGCAATAGAGACATTCGGCAGGAAGTAGGAGGAATGGAGGTAATAGAGGGATGAAAGACAATGAGCTTCTACTCGCTTTCTACGGCGATGATTTTACAGGTTCTACGGATGCAATGGAAGCCTTGGCGAGCAGCGGCTATCGGACCCTATTGTTCCTGGATGCCCCGACACCAGCCATGGTGGAGCGATTCCAAGGCATCCGCTGTATCGGCGTAGCTGGTACCAGCCGGGCAAAGACGCCGCCGGACCTGGCAAAGGAAGTAGGGGCGGTTATGGCAGGCTTGTCACGGCTTGGAGCACCGGTTGTTCATTACAAAACCTGCTCCACCTTCGATTCATCGCCGGAATTCGGAAGCATTGGCGAGGCGATAAGGGTATCGCGCCCGTTCTTTGCAGGGCAGGAGACAGTTCCACTGTTGGTAGGGGCGCCGGCGCTTGGACGATATACGTTGTTCGGCCAACATTTTGCCCGGATGGACGGAAACGTATACCGCCTGGATCGCCATCCAGTGATGTCTCGTCATCCCGTTACGCCAATGGGGGAGGCAGACTTGAGGCTTCATCTGCGGGAGCAGCTGGATGAGGAAATCGGCTTGATGAACATTTTGGAGCTGGACGGCGATGCTCTGACTGTTGGAGAGCGCTATCGTGCCAAGCTGAACGAAAAGCCGGCAGTGCTGCTGATTGATGCTCTGGATGAGGAGAGACTGGCACGCAGCGGCGGATTAATCTGGGAGGGTGCTTTAGCCGAGGGTCTTCAATTTGTAGTAGGCTCTTCCGGTGTTGAATACGCATTGACTGCCTTCTGGAAGAAATCCGGATTGGCAAAAGAGGAGCCAGCGGCACAGCGCACGGGCAGCATCGCGCCATCCGATCGGATCTTAGCCGTATCTGGAAGCGCTTCACCAGTCAGCCAGCGGCAGATTGAGACCGCCATCGAACAAGGCTTTCATGGCATTCGCATTCCAGCCTCCGCTATTACGGGCGGAGAGAGCCTGCCGGATGAGCTGCTGAATCAAGCGATTACTCTCCTTAATGAAGGGGAGAGCGTGGTTCTCTATACGGCGCTGGGACCGGAGGATGCAGCAATCGCGGCAACCCGCAAGGCTTTGGCCGATAGGGGAATCAACGGTTCGCAGGCGGGGGAGCATATTGGAAGACAGCTGGGACGCTGGACCAACTATATAATGCGGCAGGCGGGACTGCGCCGGGTTGTAATTGCCGGGGGCGATACATCAGGCTTCGTTACAAGCGAGATGGGCATTTATGGGCTGGAAATGCTGCTTCCCATCTCACCGGGGGCGCCGCTGTGCAAAGTTTACTCGGAAGATCCGGCTATGGATGGAATCGAACTTGCGCTGAAGGGCGGCCAGTTTGGAAGTCCGGATTATTTTGCCAGAGTGAGGGATGCCGCTGCGGATTAACCCGGTATGGTGATCATCGTGAGGGGAGGTGGCAGTTTGGAAGAGACCAGCTCGGGCTCAGCGCCTTTATTGAAAGACATTGCCTACAATCAGATTAAGGAACATATTCTCGATGAGAGATTCGAGCCGGGACGCTTCTTGTCAGAACGGGAGCTGATCGAGCTGCTGCAGATGAGCAAGACACCGATCAAATCGGCGCTTACCCGCCTGGAGACAGAGGGCTTCGTAACGGTATCATCCAAGCAGGGAATCATCATTAATGACCTTGCATTGAACCGGATTGTTGATATATATGATCTCAGGGTTGCCTTGGAGTCCTTCAATATTAGAGAGATTCTTGGTCGGTTGACAGAAGAGCAGAATCATCTGCTGCTGGCTAATCTGCAAGAGACGGAAGAGATCGTGAAGCAGTTGAATGTGAAGGCCTTCGCCAAGGCTGATCATCAGTTTCATCTTCTGCTTTGCAAATTTGCAGGCAATCAGGAAATTTATCGTGTGCTGCTGAATTATCAAGACCATCTGCTGCGAATCACGCTAAGGCATTTGCGGAAAGAGCCGAACAGAATGGAAGGATTCCTGCAGGATCATAAGGAGATTTATCAACTGCTGCAGCAAGGCGATGAAGAATGTGTGCAGCGGATGAAGCATCATCTTCAGGAATCGAAGAGCAAATTGTTTAACTAAAGAAGAACGAGAGGACGAACGACAGAGTGGAGCAGAGGGAGTGATTCTGGAGAAGCGTCAGCGATCGGATGAACATTCCCCTGTACCGCACCCCATTGTTCGTTTCAATCAGGGAGTGGAGGAGCTGCAATGAAGGCTGTATATGTAGATGATGCTTACAAAGTCGTTGTCAAGGATGTGGAAATTCCAGAGTTGTCCGCAAATGAGGTATTGATCAAGGTTAAGGTTGCCGGAATCTGTGGTTCAGACATTCATACGTACAAAGGTCTGCACCCCTTCCGCAAGCCGCCGGTCATCATCGGCCATGAAATTGCCGGCGAGGTGGTCAAGCTTGGAGAGGCGGTAACGAAGCTGCAGCTTGGCGACCGGGTAACGGTTGAGCCTCAGACGGGCTGCGGCACCTGCGAATACTGTTTGACTGGCAAGATCAACTATTGTGCCAATCGAGGAGCGCCGGGCATCGGCAATTGGTATGGCGCGATGGCAGAATATTTTACCGCGCCGGAGCAAATGGTATTCAAGCTGCCGGACAGTATGAGCTATGAGCAAGGCGTACTGGTGGAGCCTTTCGCAGTTGGCGTGCACGCTGTCCGCAAGGCGGCCATTGAAGTAGGCGACAAGGTAGCTGTTCTTGGAGCAGGACCGATTGGACTGTTGGCGATGGCCGCAGCGAAGGCAGCCGGCGCAACGACCATCATGGTAACAGATGTGATGGATTATGCACTCGAAAGCGCTGTGCAGATGGGCGCCACGCACACGCTTAATATTATGAACAAGCCGGAGTGGATGGCAGAGGCCAAGGGCATAATCGGCGGAGAATTCGATAAAGTGCTTATTGCAGCTGGTGTTCCCGGTATTATTGATCAGTCCCTTGTTCTGCTGCGCAAAGGCGGCCGCATCGTAACGATTGCAATGTTCCATGGCACCCAGACCTTCGACATTCATAATTTGCAGAATCAGGAGAAAGAAATTGTAGGCTGCATGACATACACCCGCGAAGACACGATTACAGCGATTGACCTCATTGGAGCGGGTGCCCTTAATGAAGAGGCTATCATTTCCCATCGATTATCTTATGAGCAGGCTGCGGAAGGATTCCGTTTGGTTGATAAGAAGGAAGATTCGTCGCTAAAGGTGCTGGTCACGTTCGAATAGCCGAAAGATCAGCCCGGCTTCACGCTGTTACGCAGTGAAGCCGGAGGATGGAACAACATGAATGTATACAAACTGGGAGGTCACACACATGTACAAGAAACTTGCCTTGATATCAATGGTGCTCTTATTGATTGTTGTAAGCGCTGCATGCGGCAGTAATGGAAACAATGGCAGCAAAGAGGCAGCATCCGGCGGCAATGCCAGCTCCGACAAGAAGGTCAAGCTGCGTCTTGGCCATATTACAGGGGAATCGGATGCATGGCATAAAGGGGCGCTCAAATTCGCAGAGCTGGTGAAAGAGAAATCCGGCGGCAGTGTTGAGGTCGAAGTATACCCGAGCTCCACGCTTGGCAACGACCGCGACCTGATTGAAGGCATGCAGCTTGGCTCCGTTGACTTCGCTCTTGTAGCAGGCGTGCTCTCCAACTTCTATGAGCCGTATTCGATTCTTGAACTGCCGTACCTGTTCCGTGATCAAGACCATATGGAGAAAGTGCTCTACGGTGAAGTAGGCACGAAGATGAAGGCAGACCTGCTGGCTAACGCGCAGGTGCGCGGTCTGGAGTTCTGGGTACGTGGTCCGCGTGAGCTGACTGCTAATAAAAAGATTGAGAAAGTGGAAGACTTGAAGGGTCTGAAAGTGCGTGTTCCAGAGATTCCTGCTTCGATCGCAGCATGGAAAGCAATGGGCGCATCCCCGACTCCGATGGCGTTCGGTGAAGTATACTCCTCTTTGCAAACAGGCGTAATCGATGCACAGGAGAATCCATTTGCCCTGATCGCAAGCAACAAAATTCAAGAGGTTCAAAAATATTTGATGCTCACGAATCATGTTTATGGCTACGTTATGCTCACGATGAGCGATATCACATATAGCAAGCTGTCCGAAGCACAGCAAAAGGCAGTGGAAGAGGCGGCTAAAGAAGCGACCACTTTCGAAAATGATCTTGTTGCCAAGACAGAAGAAGAGCTGCTCAAAATGTTGAAAGACAGCGGCATGGAAGTCGTTGAGCCAGATACGGCTCCGTTTATGGAGAAAGCAAAAACTGTCCACGAGGAATTCGCTAATAAATACGGCAAAGAATTGTACGACAGCATCGTTAACACGAAATAAGGCAAGTCAGGCAGGCCGCGCCGGTGCTCACATCATAGAATCAGCGTATTCCAAGCACCGACGCGCTTGTGCCTTATGTAAGGATAGATAACGTCAAACAGGAGGTTCATCCATGCAGACAGCAATGAAATGCGTTGACGTTCTGAATAAAATAGTGGGTTACATTGTAGGCATTATGCTCGCCGTTATGTCGATCATTATTATTGCTCAGATTGTATGCCGATTCGTGCTTGAAATTCCGCTTACCTGGTCTGAAGAAGCGGCACGCTACTTAATGGTTTATACGGTGTTCCTGGGATCTTCACTAGCATTGCGGCATCATCGCATGATCGCTATTGAAATACTGCCGGAGTACTTGAAACCGAATGTGCGTAAAATGCTAAAGGTTGCGATTATGCTCATTTCCATCGTATTCTTTATCATTTTACTTGTACAAGGAATTGATATGCTTGAAATCGTTCAGCGTCAGGTATCAGCAGGTATAGGAATCTCAATGGATATTCCCTATATGGCAATACCAATCGGCGCACTGCTGATGATTATTAATGCAATCGCTGTCATTATCGAGCTGCTGACGAACGAGCATGTTGAGACCTCTGAAGTGGCAGAAGTGCTGAAGAAGGGGGAGAATCTGTAATGGGTATCATATTATTTGCATTCCTTCTGATCTTCTTCGCGCTTGGCATCCCGATTGCGATCTCTATGGGGCTTGCGGCTGCTGTAGCGATCTGGTGGGATGGCGGAACACCGCTTATCGTTTTGGTGCAGCGGTCCTTCACCTCGATCGATTCATTCCCGATTATGTCCATTCCGTTCTTCGTCCTTGCAGGAGTGTTGATGGAATACGGCGGAATATCCAGAAGGCTCGTTAATTTCGCCAATGCGCTGACCGGGCATTTCTCGGGTGGACTGGCTATCGTTACGGTTGTGACATCGATGTTCTTTGCGGCTATCTCGGGCTCTAGTGCAGCTACGACTGCAGCGCTGGGAAGCATACTGATTCCTGCCATGATCTCACGCGGCTATCACCGGAACTTTACCGGTGCTGTGCAATCCGTATCGGGTGAGCTCGGCGTTATTATTCCGCCAAGCATACCACTGATACTCTACGGAATCTCGACAGAAACCTCGATCGGCGATTTGTTCATGGCCGGCTTCGTGCCGGGTATTCTGATCGGACTTTCTCTTATTATTACGGTGTTCATCATAGCGAAGAAACGCGGCTACGCCAAGGAAACCCGCAAGACCGGCAAAGAGCTTTGGCAGGCGTTCAAGGAATCCTTCCTGGCCTTGCTCATGCCCGTTATCATTCTCGGGGGGATCTACGGCGGTTACTTTACGCCAACCGAAGCGGCAGGTGTTGCCGTAGGCTACGCATTTATTGTAGGTGTACTCATCTATCGTGAAATTAAGCTCAAGCAAGTGATGCATGTCTTGACCACATCGGTCGTGACGACATCCGCGATCATGTTCATTCTGGCAAGCGCAGGCTTGTTCGGCTGGATTCTGACGCGGGAAGGCATTCCGCAGGATGTGGCTGAATTCTTCATCGGCATCTCTGATAATCCTTACGTATTCCTGCTGCTGGTCAACCTGTTCCTGCTAGTTGTCGGCATGTTCATGGAGACGAACGCATCCATTATTATTCTTGCGCCGCTTCTCGTTCCGGTTGCGGTTCAGCTCGGTATTGATCCGGTCCACTTCGGTATCATTATGATCGTTAACCTGGCGCTCGGCATGTGTACACCGCCGCTTGGCATCAATTTGTTCATATCGTCACAGCTTGCCAAGATCAATCTGGTGCAGATCACACGAGGGATGCTCCCGTTCTATGTGGTGCTTCTAATCACCTTGCTCATGATTACCTATATCCCGCAAATTTCAATGTTCATCCCTAATCTGCTGAAATAGGATAGCGATGAATCGCATAATTTCATTGCTCTTGGGAAGGCCGCGCTGCGGCCTTTCCGTCTATCAGGCGATATAATGGAGGAGAAACTTACTAATGCCGAATAAAGAGGTAGTAAGACAAGAATTACAGCATACCGGAAAATATATGATGCAGTACGAGCTGGCTTGGGGCAATGCTGGCAATATTAGCGCAAGAACAGAGGGTGACCGCTACCTGATAACGGCAAGCGGAACCTTTCTTGGCGAGTTGGACGACGAGGATTTGATCGAATGCGGCCTCTCGGGCCAGACCTGTCATTCAGAGGGCCGCAAGCCGTCCAAGGAAACACCGATGCACCGGGCGATCTATGAGAACCGGCCGGAGATCGGAGCTGTGCTGCACGCTTCACCCTTTTACAGTACGCTCGTCGCCAGCTCCAAGATCGAGATCCCTTCCAATTGGTTCGTCGAAACGATGTATTACCTTGAAAAGGTAGAACGTGTCCCCTACTGCCATCCCGGCAGCGAGGCGTTGGGAGAAGGGGTTCGCGAAAAGGCGAAGCTGGCGAATGTTCTCCTGCTGGAGAACCATGGAGTACTGGTCTATGATACTTCGATTCGGGAGGCGCGCATGGCGCTGCAAACATTGGAGATGGCCTGCCGGATGCTGATCGTGTCGCAATCCGCAGCTATTCCGATGGCAGGTCTTCCTCTTGAGACAGAGCGGGATTTTGTCGAGAATGCGGGCTATAAGCCAAAAAGGAACTGGAATTTCTAACGTACTCTGCTGTATTCTATCGTAGTGGATACTCGATGAGAGGAGTATCAGTAAGCAAGGGGGAGTCAAGGCGTGGAACAACAGGCTATACTGGCCATTGCGGTTTTTCTGATTACCTATGCAATGATTATTGCGGAGAAGGTACACCGTACAATCGTGGCGATGCTGGGCGGACTGCTTGTGCTGCTGCTCGGCATTGTGAGCGTTGACGATGCCATCAGCCATCATATCGACTTCAATACGCTGGGATTGCTTATCGGAATGATGATCATCGTAAGTGTCACGGCCAAGACAGGGTTATTCAAGTATATTGCGATTGTAGCGGCCCAGAAGGCGAAAGGCGATCCGGTGAAAATATTGGTCGCACTCGCCGCGATTACGGCTTTCGGCTCCGCGTTTCTGGATAATGTAACAACGGTGCTGCTGATCGTTCCGGTCACCTTCAGCATTACGCGACAGCTGCGCGTCAATCCGTTCCCTTACTTGTTCTCGCAAATTCTGGCATCCAATATCGGCGGCACAGCGACCTTAATCGGCGATCCGCCTAATATTATGATTGGCAGTGCGGTGCAAGAGCTGACCTTCATGGCCTTCATAGAGAATTTGACGCCGATTGCCATCATCGTTATGCTGGTTCATCTTCCGCTGTTCGTTCTGCTGTTCCGCAAGCAAATCCGGACAACGGATGAATATAAGAAAGGGATTATGGCGATCGAGCTGAAGGGGATTATTACGGATCGGAAGATGCTGATTCGCTGTCTGATCATTCTCGGGCTAACAATTGCCGGCTTCTTCCTGCATCAGATTGTGCATGTCGAATCCTCGGTTATTGCGCTTGTCGGCGCTTTCGTACTGCTGCTGCTCTCCGGTGAGCATGTAATGGAGGAGGCGCTGACAAGTGTAGAGTGGACAACCATTTTCTTCTTCGTCGGATTATTCACCTTGGTTGGCGCGTTGGTGGACACGGGCATTATTAGCACGCTCGCGGTGAAAGCGATGGAGCTTACAGGAGGCGATCCCATTACGACGTCCATGCTGATTCTGTGGATGAGCGCGATTGCGTCTGCCTTCATGGACAACATCCCGTTCGTGGCTACGATGATCCCTCTCATTCAAGAGATGGGCAATATGGGCATCCAGAATGTTGAGCCGCTATGGTGGAGCCTCGCGCTGGGCGCTTGTCTGGGCGGCAACGGCACCTTGATCGGGGCCAGCGCCAACCTGATTACAGCAGGGCTCGCAGCCAAGGAAGGGTATCCTATTACGTTCGTAAAGTTTCTGAAATACGCGTTCCCGTTGATGCTGCTATCGATCCTCCTGTCGAGCATTTATATTTTTCTCCGCTATCTGATGTAATTCCGCGGGTTCATTTAATAGCTGCACCGAGGGCAGCTGCTGCAGCATTTTATGCTGGGGCGGCTGCTCTTTATGCTGGGAGCAAATATTGGGGCAGATACAAGGAGGCAGATTTGGGGGCAGGAAGGTCGGATACCTGCGATGCGAGTTCGTCGAGATGCCCGCTGAGGGGGAGAGCAATGCCGTAAACGTTGAACATTGCTGCGAAAATGCATGCTTTTTCTCGTTCCGGCTTGTTGAAGACCGAATGCCTGCCAAAGCGCAGGCATTTCGCCATTTCTTCCTGATAGCGGCCCGATCGACCATATATTCCTGTACTTACACAGGCTTTCTGCTCTCAACGGCTTCTTTTAGCCATAATTACTGCACTTACGCAGGAATCTCTCTCTTTACGAACCGGATCTGTTGATTGCAGACAGTTACTGTACACGTTGGGAGCGTAGTTGATGGGAAACCCGCCGGACCGAGAAGTGTCTGGATGGAGCCTGCATTGATAAATTAGATGATTCATGGTTCACTATAAAAAGCTGGATTTCGTATTCCTTGGATTCTGCGCGGCGGAATCAGGGACACAGTAGAAATGCGATTGCATGAGTGCAGCAATAAGGAGATATGGCTATGGCGCTAATGAACAATGAGGCTTTGGGTATGAACAATAATAGAGTGCTGGTGATAACGGCTGTAGAGGCGGAGCGGGATGCGGTTGTGCGCGGACTTCGCGGCGCTGCTGGCTTCGATGTCGTGGCAGCTGGTGTCGGTACAGCCAGGGCGGCGGCAGGTACAGCGGCCGCGCTTGCGGCCGGCGGGTATCGGCTCGTCATAAGCGCAGGGATCGGCGGCGGGTTCGAGGGAAGAGCGGCGGTAGGGACGGTAGTTGTGGCAAGCAAGGTGATTGCGGCAGACTTGGGAGCGGAGACGCCGGAAGGCTTCCTCAGCCTGGACGAGCTTGGCTTTGGCTCCTCGTGCATTGCAGTGGACGTGACGCTGGCCGACACTGTGGCGGCGGCATTGAAGCAGGCTGGCTTACCGGCTTCTACGGGAGCAGTGCTGACGGTATCCACAGTGACTGGTACGGGTGAGACAGCGTCGGAGCTTATCCGGCGCAATCCGGATGCGGCGGCGGAGGCGATGGAAGGCTACGGCGCTGCTGTAGCGGCAAAGCGCTTAGGATTGCCGTTTCTGGAGCTTAGGACAATCTCTAATGCGGTTGGTCCCCGCGACCGGTCCGCCTGGAGAATCAAGGAAGCACTCGAAGTATTGGAAGCGGCCAGTGCTGCTTTACGGGAGGCTGTATCATGAAGATTGCTTACTCGCCATGTCCCAATGATACATTTATTTTTCATGCTTGGACGCACGGGCTGATTACCGGGGCTCCGCAGCTCGATGTGACCTATGCGGACATTGATATTACGAACCATCTGGCGACACAACAGGACGGACCGGATATTCTGAAAATATCCTATGCCGCGCTGCCGTGGGCATTGTCCCGGTATACGCTGCTCTCCTGCGGCGGCGCATTGGGGCGAGGCTGCGGGCCGCTTGTCCTGACAGCGGGACAGGGAGGGACGGATGATCCCTCCTTTTTGTCCGGCCGCCGGGTGGCGGTTCCGAGCGAGCGCTCGACGGCCTATCTGCTGTTCCGGCTATGGGCGGCGAAGCATGTCCCTGGAGGTGTCGGCGAAATTATCGT
Organism: Paenibacillus oenotherae; assembly: GCF_019443105.1. Classification (GTDB taxonomy): domain Bacteria; phylum Bacillota; class Bacilli; order Paenibacillales; family Paenibacillaceae; genus Paenibacillus_Z; species Paenibacillus_Z oenotherae. The sequence continues at coordinate 154,251 of NZ_JAHZIJ010000010.1, read as the reverse complement.
TATGCCGTTCCATGAGATTATGCCCGCTGTCCAGAAAGGCAGCATCGATGCGGGGCTGGTCATTCATGAAGCGCGGTTCACGTATCCCTCGTACGGCCTGAAGCTGATGGCCGACCTTGGCAGCTGGTGGGAAAGCGATACGAATCTGCCGATTCCGCTTGGTGCGATCATTGCGAAGCGAACGCTGGATCTGGCCGCTATTACGGGCTGGATTCGCGCCTCGGTGGAATATGCCTGGGCTCACCCGGAGGCGTCTGCTGCCTATATTATGGAGCATGCACAGGAGCTTGCCCCGGAAGTGGCGCAGGCGCATATCGAGCTGTATGTGAATCATTTCTCGGCTGACCTTGGTGAGCAAGGGTACAGAGCAGTCGAGGCATTGCTTGGCCGAGCCGCACAGGAAGGACTTGTGCCGGAGATCGATCTGGCGGCGCTGAGAGGTTGATGACAATAGAGAAGAAGCACTGGCTGCTTGCGGGCTGCCAGCGCTTCTTTTTTATATAGCGGATGATCCGCTCTTTTCTCTCACCAGGTCGATGAATCGCTGGGCAGGCTTGGACAAATAATGATTATTGGACCAGATGAGCGCGGAGGTATTCCGACCGGTCGTATCTTGCAAAGGGTAGCTGTGCAAACGGTGGCCGCTATGCAGCGAGAGCACGGATTGAGGGATGATCGTCGCTCCGAACCCGGAGGCGACCAGCTCCATTAGAACGGAGATATCGGAGCATTCCCCTAGAATGGTGGGAGAGAGCCGGCGGCTTGTAAACTGCTGAATAATGAACTCATACAATCCCAGCCCTTCCGTGCTAGGCAGCAAGAGGGGATGGGATTGGATTTGACGGTAGGCGATCCCGTCTTCAGGAAGTTCCATCGGCTCCACTGTGGCGAAATAGAAGGGCTCCTCCTCCAATGGGAGCATAGAGATATCATGAAGCGGCACGGGAAGACGCACCAACGCAAGCTCAATCGCTCTATCTGCCAGCAATGCGCACAGCTGCCTGGATTCATTCTGCTGAATTTTGTAGGTGATATTCGGGTAGCGGCGGCGAAATGTGCGGAGCAGGCCGGGCAGTCTCGCATCGGACAGCGTATTAACGCCAATGGTCAGCTTACCCCTCATGCCCTCGCCGATTTCTCTGACCTCTGCGATGGCCTCCTCCATGAATTTGGTCATATTGACGGCATATTCATAGAGCTTCTTCCCGGCATCCGTCAGCTCCATATGCCTGCCCAGGCGCTCGAATAACGCTGTGCCCAGTTCGCGCTCCATCATCATCAGCTGCTGGCTGAGCGGTGGCTGGGCCATGTGCAGCCTTCTTGCCGCTGCAGTAATTTGCCGCTCCTCGGCGATGGCAATAAAATAACGGCACTGCTTCAGATCCATCCTGGATCGCCTCCATCTGGTATATGCATATCGTATGAGAATGCAACGAAACGAATATTTTTCGTATAACTAGCGCTATGATATCATACTTGCAGCCAGAATGGGCAATCAGGAGGTGCAGGGCTATGGTAAGACAGTTTGCAGTCGTGCTGCTGCTTGTTCTTGTTGGCTGTCAGCCTGCTGGGGACAAGGATGTGAGCATGTTGGATAGAGAGCTGATTATGTACGCGGAGCAAGGTGATTCGGCTGCCGTGCTGGAATTGCTCAAGAAGGGCGCGAATATTAACGCCCGTGATGCACGGGGCCGGACAGCAATTATGGCTGCCACTCATGGCAACAATCCGGATACGGTGAAGCTGCTGATTGATGCGGGTGCAGATATTAATGCCCAGGATGACCGAAAGGATAACCCTCTCCTCTATGCGGGAGCTGAAGGGTTGCTGGACATAGTGAAGCTAATGATCGATGCCGGGGCTGACCCGGCAATAACGAATCGGTACGGGGGAACGGCGCTTATTCCGGCGGCTGACCGGGGGCATGTGGAGATTGTCGAGGAACTGCTGGAACGCTCTGCTGTGAATATCGATCATGTGAATAATCTGGGCTGGACGGCCTTGCTGGAAGCTATTCTGCTTGGTGATGGGGGGCCCCGACATCAGCGGATTGTAGAGCTGCTGGTGAAGCATGGAGCGGATGTGAATGTGGCTGACGGGGACGGGGTGTCGCCGCTGGAGCACGCTCGCAAACGGGGCTATGAGGAAATGGAAGTCTTGCTGTCCAATAGCGGAGCGCATGAATACAACTTAGGAAAAGGCGGTAAGCATTGGATGAGAGCAATACAGATTGAAGAGGCGCCGGATAGGGTGGAGAAATGTTGAAGCAGCATCCGGTCACGCTGACATTAGCGGGCGCGCAGTGGTTTTTTTATATTTTCACCAATACAATTGTCGTCCCGCTGTCGCTCGGTCATGCCTTCCATCTGGGGCCGGATGAGATTGCGGGGGTGCTGCAGCGCTCCTTTATTCTGACAGGAGCATTGTGTATTCTTCAAGCGCTGTTCGGCCACCGGTATGCAGTTATGGATGGTCTGTCCGGTGTATGGTGGAGCCTGACGCTTAATCTATGCGCTTCGGCGGAGGCTGTAGGATTAAGTTTGAGTGAGGTGGGAGGCGGACTGGCAGCAGGATTTATTTTATCCAGCGTGTCGATGATGGTTCTAGGTTACTGGGGCTTCGGGCATGTGCTGCAGCGGATATTCACGCCTACAGTAAAGGGGGTATTCCTGTTTCTATTGAGCGTCCAGCTGTCGCTGACCTTCTTCAAGGGAATGCTTGGCCTGGATGGGAATGGACGGATTGATTGGCCTGTTACTCTATTATCTATTGGTATCGCTTGTCTGGTTGCCCTGCTTGGGTTGAAAGGGCGGGGAATGCTCGGCAACTACTCCGTTCTGATCGGAATTGTAGCGGGATGGATCGCGTATTCGAGCATTTTTCCGGCTCATGCTTCTGTTCAGGAAGGTGGGGGAGCACTGCTATCCTTGTTCCCTTGGGGAGCCCCGCATGTGGAGATCGGGATTATACTGACTGCATTTTTTGTCGGAATTATTAATATGACCAACACGATCACATGTTTAAGCACGGTCGAAAAATTATACGGGAAGGAGACAACGGACGGCCAATATAAGCGGTCATTTCTGTTAACCGGGCTGTTCTCCGTCGGCGCAGCCGTATCCGGGCTCATCCCATTCGGTTTATTCACGTCTTCCATAGGCTTTCTGGAAAGTACGAGAATATTGAGACGGGCGGCATTTGTTATCGGGGCGGCAATGATCGTTGCGATAGGTATGATTCCACCGATGATGGCATTTTTCTCCACGCTCCCGCCGAGTGTCGGGTATGCCGTCCTTTTTATCGCTTATTTGCAAATGTTCGGGACGTCCCTGCGCGCTTTCCAAGGGATGGTGCTGAATACGCGAACTGTCTATCGGATTGCGCTGCCTGTGCTTCTCGGCATAGGCATTATGAACGTCCCGCCGCAGGCATTCGCCGGATTGCCGCTTTATATCGGCCCAATAGTCAGCAATGGACTGGTGATGGGCGGATTGATGTCCGTGCTGCTCGAAACACTGGTGGATTGGTCGGATCGGGAAGGGGAATAAAGGGCGTCTGAACCAGAGCAGAACAGCGACTTCTTGTATTGAATAATCTGCTAATCAATGTTAAACTACTACTAGTTAAGAAAGCGTTTGCACTGAACCTGTGGCGGTAAGGATAGAATGGCTGCGTTAGATAGAAAGAGCAGCACTGACTATCATGCCCGGCACTGACTGAAAACGCTCCATTTTGTGCGTACATTGTGCAAACGTTTGCGTAACGAGAATATTATATTGGGAGGCTGGGATGAGAATGTTTAAGAAGCAGCGAAGATGGCTATCCGTTCTGCTGGCAAGTACGCTTGTTTGCGGACTATTGCCGGTTTACGGTGTTCAGCAGGCAAGTGCATCTTCCGGTACCATTACGGTTGACGGGGTTAGAGATGCGGCATGGGATGAGATTGCGTCCCTTGGGACGTCTCCGAGTGCAGGCTGGCAGGGCTTTGATATTAATAATTTGAAGATAACGAACGACAATGATTACTTGTATTATTGGATAGATGCCGTTAATGTGCCTAACTGGGGCCCTGATGGCCAATATATTCACATCGCACTTCAGGTTAATGATCAAGATTCCGGTATTAGTGCCGGGCCATCGGCACCATCCGGTCCTAATAAGTTCTGGTACGGCCAGTATAATTTCAGCGGAACGGATAAGAAGCCTCAATTCCATATTATGCAAAGGGTAATGAACGATAATCTTGTAAGAAGCGCGGCTGTATTCAAGTCGACAGACTTGTTAAATCCGATTCTTAGCACCGAAACAAGTCTAAAAGGTGCTGATTTCAAAGTAAATCGCTCACAAGGCTTTGAGGGAAAGATTCCTCTGTCTGAACTCGGACTTGTGAATGGAGATGAAATCAGAGCGATTGTTGTTCAGAGTGGTGATAACGCGAATCAACACGGTGCGTTCGATGTTATTCCTGAGAATAATTCAAATCAGAAGGCAAGTAGCTGGGATGAATCCGGTACAGAGGAAAAGATGATTGAGGGAGTCTCTACTCCAGTTCCGAAGGCAGACGTTCAATCCGTTTATAGCAATGCCTATACGGTAACTACCTTCAATGTAACAATTGACGGTACGAAGGATACTTCTTGGGAGCAAGCTGCGATTCTGGGAAGATCAGAGAATGCTAACTCTTGGGTAGCAGTAGAAGACGGGAATACGGCAGGTCCTTTCCATATTGACAACCTTCGTATTCATAACGACGGATATTATCTCTATTATTATATTGACGCTGTTAATGTTCCTAACTGGGGAGATAATGGTCAATATATCAACTTGGCCCTAAATGTGAACGGAGTTGATTCCGGTATAGAGGGCAATCCTTTCAATACCCAATTCAAGTTCACGGGAAGTGAAAGGCCGCAATTCCATATTGTGCAGCGAATTAAACAAAATAATGCTCTTCATAGCGCTGCAGTGTACAAATCCACTAATTTGAGCGACCCGATACTTGCAACATGGTCTGCGTTAAAGGGAGCGGATTTTGCAGTTGACCGTACGAAAGGCTTTGAGGGGAAAATTCCACTATCAGTCCTTGGCCTGAAGAACGGTGATGTCGTAAAAGGTATTGCAGTACTTAGTGGAAACGACTCGGCTCTTCATGGAGCATTTGATGTTATCCCTGAAGCGGGAAACGAAGCAGCAGACACATGGAACGAAAGTTTAACTAAAAATGCTCTTAGTACTTATAGCATAGGAAGGGTTATTCAAGGCGCAGTCAGTGAACTAGCCATAATCAATTCCACCCCAAGTGTTGGATCTGTGAATGTGCCTATTAATACTTCCACTATTTCGATTGAACTTAATGACAACGTGACAGAACTAGGCGGTCTAACTGTAACAGATGTAGTTTACAGCCACTCTGTTTCCGGCAAAAACATTAACTTCGACATTTCCAGTGAACTGGAATATGGAAAAACATATCAAGTGAAAATTCCTGCTAACTCGCTAGAAAGTGAGTCTTATGGCGTATTGCAGAAGGATTTGTCCTTCAACTTTACGGTTGAGCCACATCCATTAACGAAGCGTTACGTTCATCTTTACTATGACCGTCTGAATGATGATTATACCGACTGGAACATTTGGGTCTGGTCCACGGGTCTGGCTGATGGACAGAAGCTCTTCAAAGAGGATCGGAATGGCATGAGATTTGCAGAGATTCCGATTGCGAACAATTCGAGTACGATGGGATTCAAACTCCGTAAAGGAGATTGGGTTGAAAGGGATATTGATTTAGATCGCGTTGTTACTTTTGCACCTGGCCAAAGCACGGCCAAAGTGTTTGTTACTGAAGACACCGTGGCAATTAGACAATTGAAGCATTTGAGCAATCCTGTTATGGATCAAGGGATTACTTCTTTCTTCTATCGTGATGAATTGCTGATGCGGGACAATACGATGGATACCATTCTCGACGTGAACCTTGTTATTGAGAATGAAGGCAACAGCACCTCTTATGACATGTCTTACGATAATGCTGAAGAGTATTTCCAAGTGGCAGTTGAGAATGTGCCTTTGGGCAAATCTTACTACTATTTTGAAGTAACTCGCGCTAATGGCGTGACGAAGTCAGAGAAAGACTACTATAACCCAAATGTAGAGGACGGCAAGAGTTATTTTGAATACAAAGACCCTACATGGGATTTCTCTGCATCTATTCCTGCTACAGGAGTTAATTACAAACAAACAGCGGAACTGTCTGTTAACGTATCCGTCACTGACGGAGATATGAGCGATATTAAAGAAATATTCGCTGATCTGACAGCAGTTGGCGGCAGTGCTAAGGAACCAATCGACGTCGAACTGAAGAAACAACAAATTTCTATTAAAGATTCAACAACACCAGGTGAAAAAATAATTCCGGTTACTTTGATGGATCGTTATGGGCATTATGTAACTGATGAAGCGGCATTGAACGTAGTTGCCCCACCACCAGGCGATCTTGATTTTGACTGGGATGAAGCAAGAATTTATTTTGCAGTAACGGACAGATTCTCCAACGGGGACACTACTAATGATGACCCGAACGGCGAGAATTATGATAAGACCCATCTGGAAACTTACCATGGTGGTGATTTCCGTGGTCTGATCAACAAGCTGGATTACATGAAGGATTTGGGAATTAACACGCTTTGGATTACACCAATTGTAGACAATATCGACAACAATCAGGCAACATCGGCTCCATACCGATTCCAGTATGGCTATCATGGGTATTGGGCGAAGGATTTCACTAAGATTGACGAGCATTTAGGAGATCTCGAAACGTTCAAAGAGCTTATCGATAAAGCGCATGACCGTGGAATCAAAATCATGGTTGACGTTGTTCTTAACCATACGGGCTATGGTTTGAAGCCAACGGACACGAACACGGGAGGTATTGCTAACTTCCCAACGGACGAAGATCGTGCTCGTTTTGATGGTATGATCCGTGGACCAGGCGGAAGCGGTGACATTACTGGAGAAGTAGGTGGGCTGCCTGATTTAATTACTGAGGATCCTGCCGTTAGAGATCAGATTGTGCAATGGCAGGCAGACTGGCTGAATAAAGCAAGAACTGACCGTGGAGATACAATTGATTTCTTCCGCGCAGATACGATCAAGCATGTAGAGAACACTTCCTGGAGAGCGCTTAAAAATGCTGTTACCGCTATCGATCCGAACTTCAAAATTATTGGTGAATATTTCGGAGCAAGCATTGATATCACGGGAGGTTACTTAGGTACAGGGCAAATGGATTCCCTGCTTGATTTCGACTTTAAATCTCAAGCCAAGTCTTTCGTTAATGGCAATCTTGATGGCGTAATTTCAGTGTTAGAGCAGCGCAGCAATAGAATCAATAACACGGCTACTTTGGGTCAGTTCCTTAGCAGCCATGATGAAGACGGATTCTTGTATTCTGTCGATAATGTTGAGAGTAAGCTGAAGGTAGCTGCTGCTCTGCAAATTATGTCCAAAGGCCAGCCAGTGGTGTACTATGGCGAAGAACTGGGAGCCACAGGCCGGAACGGTGTATTCAGCCAGGGGATACTAGGTGAGAACCGTAAGGATATGCCATGGGACAAAATGACTGAGAATGCTGATCTTCTGAATCATTATAAGGATCTCATGTATATTCGCGGTAAATATTCTAAAATACTCTCTAAAGGTACGCAGACGAAGACATCGGGCAGCAATGCGGATAAATATATCATTTTTGAACGCAACTACATGAATGAGTCTGTATTTGTTGGTTTGAATATTGATGATGTAGTGAAGACAGCAACCTTCACCGTTCCGTTCGAAGTAGGCAGCAAAGCGACAGATATCTACAGTGGAGAAATTTACACTGTTGAGGCAGACAATAAAGTAACAGTAAGCATTCCGGCTAAAGAAGATGGAGGTACTGTTGTTATTGTTAAAGGTATCGTTGAAAAGAATCCAGGAACAAACCCAGGAACGAATCCAGGGACGAACCCGGGAACAGATCCAGGAACGAACCCGGGAACAGATCCAGGAACGAACCCGGGAACAGATCCAGGGACGAACCCGGGAACAGATCCAGGAACGAACCCGGGAACAGATCCAGGGACGAACCCAGGAACAGATCCAGGAACGAATCCGGGAACAGATCCAGGGACGAACCCAGGAACAGATCCAGGAACGAATCCGGGAACAGATCCAGGGACGAACCCAGGAACGAACCCAGGCACGACTACCCCAGGTTATGTAACTATTTATGACAATAACACGGGTGTTAAAGATGTACCGCAAGCAGCAGTCAATGAGCAAGCCTTGAAAAACGCAGCAGACGGCAAAGTGTCTGTAGCTGTAAACAGTGGCGTGAAGCAAGTGGTTCTTCCGCTCAATACAGCTGACGTACTGGGCAGCAATGCACTTGAGATCAAACAAGGCGGCGCAACGATCCAGTTCCCGGCAGAAGTATTGAAGGCAGCAAGCGCTCTTGTATCCGGAGACGGCGCAAAAGGTGCAACTATCGTATTCGAAATCGAACCGGTAGAAGCAGCGGCGGCCCAAAGCTTGATCGACAAGCAGAAGGAAGCAGGAAGTGCAGTAAAACCAGCAGGCGAAGTATACCAATTGAACCTGTATGTCAGCACAGCAGATGGCAAGAAGCTGCCTCTGAACACGTTCGAGAAGCCGCTTACGATTACGCTCAAACTGGCTGATAATGCAAACACAGATTTAGCGGGTATTTACTACATTGCTGAGAATGGCGAGCTGCAGTACATTGGCGGCACTGTAAGCAATGGTTACATGACAGCAACGATTAACCATTTCAGCAAATATGCTATTCTGGAATTCGACAAAACGTTCAGCGACGTACCGAGCAAGCATTGGGCATCCAATGTTATCAAGACGCTGACCGCGAAGCACATTATCGAAGGAACAAGCGCTACGACGTTTGCTCCATCTGCAGATTTGACACGCTCAGAGTTCGTAGCTCTGCTAGTGCGTACCTTGGATCTGAAGGCTACGAAACAAGCGGCCTTCTCCGATGTATCTGCACAAGCCTGGTATGCTGAAGCAGTTGCGGCAGCAGCTGAAGCAGGACTGGTTACGGGCGATGGCCACGGCAAATTCAATCCGGGTGCCAAAGTGACTCGTGAAGAAATGGCTGTTATTCTGATTCGTGCTTACGAGAAGAAAACAGGCAAGACTGCCGCTGAATTGGAAGGCAATGCATCGTTGGCAGACAGCGATTCAATCAGCGCATGGGCGAAACTGTCCGTATCGCAAGCAGTTGCGCTTGGTCTGCTGCAAGGCAGAGACGGCGGTCAATTTGCTCCTAAAGCAAACCTGAACCGTGCAGAAGGTGCGCAAGTTATCTACGCACTGATTAAGCAATAGTTCATAAACGACATCGAACACCCCTTGGCAGAATGGGATAACCTGATGGTTAGCCCGCCCTCCGCCAGGGGGTGTTTTTTGTTGTTCCGATTATGCTTGTCCCTTTCGATTCCAAAGCTTGTCGATAAATCAAGCATATTATGAGGCCATAGCTCATATGAATGGGGGAGTAAGCGGTTGCATGGCGGAGAGGAAAGCCGTCTATCGCTTGCTTTCAATTCATGAAAAAAGGGGAGTAAAGGAATGAAAATGAGACAAGTAGTATCAGCAGTTATTGTTTTTGTACTGGTAACAGCAATTGCCGCATGCGGAAACGGCAACAACAATGAACCGAGCCAAACAACCAACACACCATCGGCTAACCAAGGCAATGAAACTGTACCGGAACAGCCCGATGACACGGCTGTCAACACAGAGCCAGAGCTGGAAAAGGATGCGAAGCTTATTGTATGGGATAATGGAGGCTCTGATGAGACATGGGCTAAGGCGGTAGCCGAGGAATTTACGAAGAAATATAATATTCCGGTTGAAGTGCAGGTAGTATCGCAGGGCGATGCCCCGACCAAATTGCAGACTGATGGCCCTGCGGGTCTTGGTGCAGACGTATTCCTGGCACCTCATGACAAGATTGGCGGCTTGGTTGCTGCAGGCTTAATACTGGAGAACTTCTATGCGGAAGAATATAAATCGGAGTTCATGGAAGCTGCTATTACAGGAACCTCGATGAATGGCGTGCTGTACGGTTATCCGACCGCTATCGATACGTACGCGTTATTTTACAATAAGGATTTGGTTAAGCAGGTGCCGACAACGATGGATGAATTGATTGAGCAGGCCAAAGCATTCACTGACAAGTCCAAGGAGAAATACGGGTTTATGATGCAAGTCAACGATTTCTTCTTCTTATATGGCTTTTTGGGCGGATATGACGGTTATGTATTCGGAGACAAGAACACGAATAAGGACGATATTGGCCTGAACAATGAAGGGGCGGTTAAAGCCGGCGAGTTCATGCAGAAACTGCATAAAGAGGTCCTACCTCTAAAAAGCGGTGACATTAACTTCTCGTTGAAAGAATCCCTGTTCATTAATAACAATTTGATGTTCGACATTAATGGCCCTTGGGCTGTAGCGGGCCTGCAGGAAGCCAAGGTTAATTTTGGAGTGGCCCCGCTCCCTAAACTTGATAACGGAAAAGCGCCGACAAGCTTCTCGGGCGTAAGAGCGTACTATGTCAATTCCTATACCAAATATCCTGAGGCCGCAGCGGCATATGCCAAGTTTGCAACCAGTGAAGAAATGCTGATGAAGAAGTTCGAAATCTCAGGGCAACTGCCGCCACGTATTAGCTTGATGGAGAACGAGGTTATTAAGAGCAATGAGATTATTAAAGGTTTCCTGGATCAGGCGGCCGTATCCGTTCCAATGCCGAACATTTCGGAGATGACACCTGTATGGGAAGCTATGGGCAATGCCTTCGCAGTTATCTGGGACGACAATGCGGATCCCAAAACAGTGCTGGATAAGGCGGTAAATCAAATCAAAGAGGCGATATCCCTGCAAAATCAATAGGGTGAAGGGAGTTTGCTATGGGATCGCCAATGTCAATCATTCCAGCTGCCAGAGAGCAGAGGTCTGTTAAGACAACCATCAGTGTGACGTTATCCATTCTGTTTATGGGCCTTGGGCAGATCTATAATCGCCAGATTGCAAAAGGTCTGCTGCTGGCACTTGTTGAACTGTATGTGCTTATTTTCTGGAGCAAGCCTGTCATGAACGGGCTATGGGGCCTCATCACATTAGGTGAACAAATGCAAATTCGCCAGCGCGGCCGGATTATTGAACAAGGGGATCACTCTATCTTCCTGATGGTTGAAGGGATCATTTATCTGCTCGCGCTTCTTGTCATGATCTGCTTTTATATCTTTAATATCGGTGATGCTTACAAAGTGAGAAAGGGCATCGAGGCAGGAATTCCTGCCCATGATGCCAAGCAATCGATCAAGCATGCGTGGGAGCAAGGCTATGCCTACTTCTTATTGATACCTGCTATTACTTTTACACTATTTCTAACTATTCTGCCGCTGCTATTCGGTATTCTGATCGCGTTCACCAACTATTCCGGACCGAATTATCTCCCGCCGAAGCATCTGGTTGATTGGGTTGGCTTCAAAACCTTCTCGAATCTGTTCAATCTAAAGGCATGGAGCCATACGTTCTACGGTGTTGTCAGTTGGACTCTGCTGTGGGCAGTGCTCGCTACGGTATCCACTTATTTCACGGGACTCTTCTATGCCCTGATCATTAACGTCAAGGCGGTGAGATTCAAGCGATTCTGGAGGACGATCTACATTCTCCCCTGGGCTATCCCGGCATTCGTTACTATATTAATATTCCGCAATTTCTTCAACGCTCAGTTCGGCCCGCTCAACGAGTATTTGAGCCTGCTTGGCATCTCGGCTATTCCCTGGCTGTCCGATCCGTTCTGGGCTAAAGTATCGCTAGTATTCGTGAATACATGGCTCGGGTTCCCGTTCTGGCTGGCTCTGATGTCAGGTGTGCTAACGAGCATCGACAAGGATATGTATGAAGCTGCCGAGGTAGATGGGGCTAGTCCATGGCAGAGATTCCGAACGATTACATTCCCGCTTGTATTGTTCGCAACTGCACCGCTGCTAATAATGAGCTTCGCCGGAAATTTGAATAACTTCAACATTATCTACTTGTTTACGGAGGGCGGCCCTGTCAACATTGATTACAGCTATGCGGGTTCGACGGACATTCTGATATCGTGGATCTTCAAGTTGACGCTGCAGCAGAATCAATTTAATACAGCGTCGGTCATTTCCATCCTTATCTTCATTATTATCGCGATTTTCTCGATTTGGAACTTCCGGCAAACAAGAGCATTCAAGGAAGAGGATATGATCCAATGAGGACGATTACAGGTTCACGAAAGTTGTCCGTCGGTCTGTCATTGCGAGATAAGCTTATGCTTACGGTGATTTATCTCATTCTCATTGCCACTGCGGTTGTTGTGCTTTATCCCGTTATATGGGTTATTCTGGGCTCGTTGAATCCCGGCGATACGATCAGCTCAACCACCTATCTGCCTGAGAAGCTGACGTTCAGCCACTACATTAATCTCTTCGTGGAGAAGGACTATCTGCTCTGGTACAAGAACACGCTGTTTATTGCGGTTATGAATATGATTATCGCAACCATATTAGTTGTGACGGCCGCTTATGCGTTCTCGCGGTTTCGCTTCCCTGGACGCAAGCAGGGGCTCATGGTTATGCTGGTGCTGCAAATGTTCCCGTCCTTTATGGGGATGATTGCGATTTATATTCTGCTGCTGCAGATGAATCTGCTTGATAATCACTGGGGCCTTATTCTTGTCTATGCGGGAGGCTCGATTCCATTCGGAGCATGGCTTGTAAAAGGATACTTCGACGGCTTGCCGCGCAGCTTGGAGGAAGCGGCCAAGATCGATGGAGCATCGCATACCGCTATTTTCTTCCGCATCATGATTCCGCTCTCGGTACCGATGCTGACATTCATCGCGGTATCGAATTTCATTGGCCCGTGGATGGACTTCATATTCGCGCGACTGGTGCTGCGATCCAATGATAACAAGACGCTGGCAATCGGATTGTTCGAAATGGTCACCGGACGGGCGAACAACGAGTTCACGACATTCGCTGCCGGAGCGGTGCTCGTAGCGATCCCCATCACGATTCTGTTCTTATTCCTGCAGAAATATATTATTGAGGGGCTTAAAGCGGGAGCCAATAAAGGCTGAGGCCCCGAGAGTTGCCAGATCGGCAGCACGGAGTGAAAGCAAGGGAGCAATAACACAATCAGTTGCAGTGCCGGGGAGTCCTTATGACTTTCCGGCACTTTCGCATTATCGATGCAATTGTGATCAAGGAAGAGGTGCAGGTGAGTTCACTTGGGATCTAGCGCTCCTTCATCGAGAAGAATTCACATGCTGCTCTCGGATGGTAGGTTATATCGCTCACACTGGATTGAATAACGACCGTTCCGGCATCGAATCGTATAATAATTCCTCCGGAGTCAATAATATGGTCGTCCTTAAATACGCGAATTCTAGCCTGGCGTTCTATTGCTTCATCGAAATCCTGGTCTGTCATTAATCGGCGGACATGTGCCACAGTGCGCTTCTCCTATTCATACTAAATTGGGCATACCTTCATTATACGGAATAATCCAGCTTGGCATCTGCTACAATGACGAGCATGCTGTTCGTCCGGTCATACTGCACGTTACCATCGGAAGAATAGTACCATGTCTTGGAGCTCGTATTGCCGCTTCCGATGACAAACAGATTCATCTCGTTCTTATGCTGCAGCACTTGCTGGGCTGCATGCTCATCCGTAATGCGAATGACGAATTTCCAATTGCCGCTTCCTGCTTCTTCAACCTCATAACCGGCTGTATGCTGAATGGAATCCAGAAGCTGCCTGCCCCCTACTGCATGCCGAATATACATATGATTCATCATGAACACTCCTTTAGCTAATAACCCTTGCCGGGTATAGGTGATGGCGCCGAATGAGCAACTGCTTGACAAGAGTTAATATAACACATTATCATACTTACACAAAGTAAGTTGTTGCGAAAATGTGAGCATTAAAAAGAGGAGCGATCAGATGATTAGAATATATCCTTCCGAGTCCAGACATTCCGGAAGCCATGGCTGGCTTCATTACAACTTCAGCTTTTCCTTCGCTGATTACTATGATCCCGACAATGTTAATTTTGGTCCGCTTCGGGTATTTAATGATGATTTCATTCATCCACAGAAGGGCTTCGGAACACATCCGCATCGAGAGATGGAGATTGTTACAGTAGCTCTGGCCGGTCAATTGCATCATGAGGATAATACAGGCGGCCAGGAAACGCTTCGTCCAGGAGAGGTTCAACGGATGAGTGCCGGAACCGGGATTCTCCATTCGGAAGTGAATAACTCAGAAGATGAGACAGCCAACATCCTGCAGCTGTGGTTCATGCCGAGTGAACAAGGATTAAAGCCCTCCTATGAGCAGAAATCGTATGATCAAGGCGCCAAGAGGAACAATCTGTTGCCGATTGTTTCGAATCGCATTCAATCGGAGCGGATTGCATTTATTCACCAAGACCTCACCTTATATTTGGCTGATCTGGATGCTGGGCATGCACTCACATTCTCGCAGGAAGCGGGCAGAAGAATCTATCTGTTCGTAATTGAAGGTGACTTAACCTTGAACAAGGAGCACAGCCTGAGCAAACGCGATGCCGCAAGAATTACAGATGTAACACAGCTGGCAATAGAGTCGTCTTCAGGCGCATCGTTCATGCTGATTGACTTGCCTTAATCAAATATTGCCCTCAGGCGCAATTACCGTTTAGATGGTAATTGCGCCTTTGCTTTGTCTATAATGGCGCTGATTTGGTTCTCCAGATCGAGGATGGTCCCTTTGCGAGCTACAATATGGCGGACCTGGGCGACTAGAGCTGGCAGCGATTCCAAGGTACCCTCGACGTTCGTCTTCTTCACCGCTTGCTTGAACATCTTCAACTGCGGGCCAATATGCTTCTTAGTCGTTGAGGCGGCATTCCGTTCAGCCTTGATTCGTATCTTGACGAATGTAATAGCGGATAGCGTTTCTTGAATTCTCTTCTTGGCGGCTTTCGCATGATTCTTCGCAGCCTGCAGCAAGCTCTCACGGGCTTTAATCTCTTGCCGCGCTGCCTGAACGGCGAGCTTCATCGCATCGGCCTGTGCGGAGAGCAGCGCATTCAGCTCCTTGATCTTGAGCTTCTTCACAGCGGCAATTTGCTTGTTAAGTGCTGTATAGAGAGCGAATAGCGGTTTGTAGCGCTCTCGCGCTTGCTGAACCGCCTTGTCGAGCAGCTTGAGCTTCTCGACATCAATGAGCTTGATATCTCTCCGGAGAGTTAGTAGTGCCTCCTCATTCTTGATGTGAACAGATTTGATTGAGCTATCCCGGCTCTGCTCCAGCTGTTGAAGAGTAATCAGATCCTGATATAGCTTGTTAATGACGGCCTTCTCGGCTGCAGCAGCAGCGGTGATTGTCTTGCCGAGGGCGGCTTTATCAGTTGCGGTCAGTTCAACGGCAGTGGCGGCAGCGGCTGTCAAGCTTGCCGTGCACAGCAGAATAAGTGCCAGGAACAGCAGGAATATCCTTCGATTTCTCATACATCATCTTCCTCCTCTGGAATCGCAGCTCTATTACGATGGGAACAACAAAAAAAGCACCAGCAAGATAGGCTTAAAAAAGCCTTCTCTTACGGGTGCTTCCATCGTAAGTTGCAGAATATGCGTTATTTTCGTCCACTATACCCCAATGGTTTAACTGGTGTCAAGCCCAAAAAAATAATGGTAATGATAGGATTGACTTTGAAATTATGGAGTGTTTAAATAGTGGAATTATGACAATTGTATGTATATGACACAGAATGAGGTGGAAGTATTGCAGTACCAGCCAGGAGATTATCGCCAGCCGGGGCTGAATGAAGGTCCTAATTATTGGAATGGGGGGCCGCCAGCGCCATTGCCGAGCGATATGGAGAGTGTAGCTATTCATAGCAAGAAGGAAGTCATTTTTGTTAAGCGTGCGGCAGCAGCAATAGTGGATAATGTCTTATTGATACTCTTATTTATTGGAGCTCTTACGATTGGGGGCTTTGACGAAGAGTCGCCGCGCATGTTTATTATGATCGGAATATGGTTCCTTGGAGCTGTGATGTACTACCTGCTGCTTGAAGGGCTTACTGGATATACGGCAGGCAAATTTGCGCTTCGTATACAAGTGGTAAGGAAGGATGGACGGCCTCCGGGAATTCTGAAGGAGTTTATCCGCTATCTGCTTCAGCTTATTGAGGCGGGTCTTATTGCTGGACTTGTTGTTCTATTATCAGAGAAGAGGCAGCGAATCGGAGATATGGCGGCCAATACTTTCGTGGTGAATACGAAGGACCTGCCGCCTTCTTCAAGGAGCAAGACGAAGGATGTGGCACTAACGATCCTTTTCTCGATTATGGGTCTCGCTGCCGTAGTTTCCGCTATATTGGGGCTGTATACGGCCATTTCTTCTGCAGAGGGGACGGAAGTGTTTCTCAGCAAGGACAGACAGTTTCAAGTTACTGCTCCGGCCAGTTGGCACGAGGATGATTTGAATGACGATCAGGATCTTGGCATTACACACCGGTTTTCTGATAAATATTTTATGCTGATGTCAGAGGATAAGCTTGATTTCCCGAGCGATGTGACGCTGGAGGAGTATCATGAGCTTATTGAAGATATGGCATTGGAGGAACATAGCGATGTGAAGTTGCTTGAGCCGACGAATGCTCTTATTGTCAATGGGTATGAGGCGTACCAATTCAAGTTCTCAACGGAGCATAACGGGTATTCAGTGATTTACTCGATCACCACCGTCGAGACGGATACGCACTTCCATCAACTGCATTCATGGACGCTTGAATCGTACAATAGCGATAAGGTTCAACAGGAATTATCGGACATTATCAATAGCTTTAGCGAGGTTGCGAGGGTGGATGATCGGACGATTTAGTGTTGTGTTCTAAATACAAGAGAAGAGCTGCTCCTTTGAATGCAAAGGGGCAGCTCTTCCTTTATGCCGATGGAACAGGGAAATTTAATATTAAAAAAGACGACGAACAACCATGTAGGTTCAACAAATACTCATCAGAGTATTGAATATAAGTACAACAGCCGTAATCAATTACGGATGGTTGTTACTTATGACAACGGCAGTGCAGAGAATTATACACAATTTTACTACGATTCAGTCGGAAATAAGGTAAGAATGTACACAGGGCTCAGTACACCACTTGTCATTAATGGGTTGGATAGTGTCAGTGCTGGTAGCGATACCGAGTATTCCGTTACAAAATATGAATATGATCGCTTCAATCGAATGAAAAGAATGATTGATCCGATGCAGCAAGAAGAAACATATGAGTATGATATTAATGGCAATCTGAAGAGGAAAGAGGATCGTAACGGGGCAATTACAGTTAACACGTACGATGGATTAAACCGTTTGCGGACAACCAATGTAACGACGGATACAGAGAAGTTGAACACTTCTTCTGTATATGAGTACAGCTTATCTGGACGATTAACCAAATCAAGCAATTCGGAAGCAGTATCACACTTTTATTATGATGACTTAGGTCGATTAACTAAAGAAGAGACGCAGGGAGGAGTGTCTAAACTTTACAATTATAACGCAAATAATAACCGTATTTCGTTCAAGGTTATTAGCGGCGGTTCGGAAATTTCTCATAACACCTATTCATATAATACTATGGACAGGATGCACCAGCTTTCCACTAATGGTAATCTGACCGCGACATACCAATACAATGATAACGGCTACACGGAATTCATCAACTATGCTAACAACACCGTTGCAAGCTACACCTATAACTTGGCGAACAAGTTAAAATCTCTAAGTCATACCATCAACGGAACAATTACCTCGCAGTTTAGTTATGACTACAATGTAGATGGAAGCTTATATCAAAAGGTAGAGTTAGCGGGCGGGAATGTAGCTACAACAAGTTATCAATATGATGGTTTAGGTCGTCTTTATAAGACGTTTGAGGCAGGCAAGGTATCTACCTTTAATTACGATGATGCCAATAATCGCAAATCTCTAGTCGTTCAACAAGGCAGCGCATTGATCCAAACGGATTATAATTACGATTTAAATAACAGGTTGATTGAAGAGTCCGTAGGGGAGAGTAACCTGCGTACTGTAACCACGTATGATTACGATAATAATGGAAATCAATTGAGCAAAGTCAAAGAAATCATTTCCTCGTTAGACCCGAATATTAACGAAGATTATCTGTTAAGCAAGTTCGGGGAAGGTGAAGGCAATGATATAGTGTTCTATACGTATAATGGAAAGAATGAACTCATTGAGGTTGAGAGCGAAGCATTCAAGTCTTCCTATGCCTATGACCCGAAGGGTATCAGAATATGGAAGATGGTTAATGGGCAAAAAACAACCCATATTTGGGATGGCTCAAACCTTGCAGCAGACGTAAAGCCAACAGGCACCTCCATTTATATTAGAGGAAATCAGCTGCTTGCAAGTGTGGGCGATAATGGAACCGTCTACTATCTGCATAATGGGCATGGAGATGTGGTTGAAACTCGTCAAGGAGATGGGTCGTTAATCAATAGCTACAAGTATGACGCTTTTGGTGTAGAGATTGATAGCGACACGGCGGATACTAACCCGTTTAGATATGGGGGGCAGTATTTCGATGAGGAGACAGATACTTACTATCTGCGGGCACGTAACTACCAACCAGGTATTGGCCGGTTTACGACAGAGGATACGTATAAAGGCCAGATTGCTGATCCACTGACGCTTAATCTGTATGCGTATGCGCAAAATAATCCGTTGATGTACCATGATCCAACGGGACATTTTATAGATATAATTGCTGACATCGGATTTGCAATCTATGATACGATTGAACTTATTAGGGATCCGAGCTGGGAGAATGCAGGCTATCTAGCTCTCGATGTTGGATCGGCATTTGTACCATTTCTTTCAGGTACAGGTGCTGCAGTAAGAACGGCTACTCATGTAGATGATGTTATGAAACACAGCGATGAGGTGTATGATCTTTATAATAAATGTAATTGCTTTACATCTGGAACAAAGGTGCTTACAGACAAAGGCGAGAAGCCGATTGAGGACATTGAAGTTGGAGATATGGTTCTCTCGAAAGATGATACAACCGGAGAAGTGGCATATAAAGAGGTATTGGGTCTGTTCCAGAAGCAGGCCGAGGAAATCCATTATGTCCACATCGGGGATGAAATCATCGAGGTGACGGGCGAGCATCCTTTCTGGTTAGATGGCAAGGGATGGACGCTTGTTAAAGACCTGAAGGTTGGCGATTTGCTGGTTACGAGCGACGGCACTAAACTAGCAATAGACAAAATCGAAAAAGAGCCGAGACAAGCGACTGTTTACAATTTTGAAGTGGAAGATTTTAATTCTTATTTCGTCTCTAATCTTGGGATTTGGGTGCATAATTGTGCTGTTAAGGGCACGGTTGATTCTCTGAACCCGAAAGAGATTAATTTTATGCAAAGTTCTATAAAAAACAAAACTGGCGACTACACTGTATTAGGTAATGCTGACGCACTTAAATCAGGGAAACTTTCACCAAGTGATTTAGAAACCATTAATGTTTGGAAAAATGGTGCAGGAAAGATATGGACGTTGGATCATCGAAGATTAGCCGCATTTAGAATTGCCGGTACTGAAAAGATACCCGTACAATGGGCTACTAAAGAAATGATTGAAAGTCAAATGTGGAAAATGACTACAAAAAATGGTGGAAGTTCAATTAAATTAAAAATGGCCGATGGAAATAATCTCACGATAAAGTAGGAGGAGAACATGGAATTATATAAAGAAATAAAAAAAGTCAGTGACAAAGATCAATTTACAGAATTTATTGGTAAGTTAGTTAAGGATTTTAAATCAAACCCTAGTGATTGGGAAAATAGAGACATTGAGAGTTTTCTCGAAGGAATAAAGTCTTGGGTAGAGGATATGGAAGGTTATTATGAAAATAACAATTTACCAATACCTCAAAATATAGATTGGAACTTTCTTGCGAATTTGTTTTATGTCGGGAAGTTGTATGAATAATAAGTAAGCCTGTTAACCTTGATTGGCTAATAGCCTTTCAAGGTACTTCTTTGGTGGGAGCTACCCAGTGCCGAATGAATACTTCATTCAAAAATAACACACTGTACCTATGTAATATCCGTATAAAGATTCGTCATTTTGTTTGTACACACATCAATGCTTGAATTTATTAACCTAAATAACGCTATTCCGTTGTATTAATAGGTCGATTATGGTTAGATACCTATTTTTGTTAACTTTGTTTTCTTGCGATTTTCTTATTGCGATATAGACGGTGGGAAGGTAACAAACCGAAAAGTATATTCGCAACAAGTCAGAGGGATAGCGAGACAATTATATTGTCACGACGTAACAGAATATTTCAAAAACGGGAAGCTCTGTCTGTCACAAAGGCTAGCCAGCTGCCCTCTAATTAGGCACAAAATTCATGGGAAATCGGAGGAGGCTCATAGAATATATCAAAAAGACGGATTGTAACACACCTGAAATTAGAAGGAGCTTAAAAGAAGTTATTGAAACGAAAACAACTATGTATCCACTCTAAAAATTATTTAACAAGTAGCCGAAATGAAGTGGTAGTTCAATCTCCCCCGAAAAAGACATTAGTTGCTTGGTACGTATGGAGGCGAGAAAATGTCCTATGTAATATTTGATTGTACTCAACTTATAACTATCAACACCAGGACAGAGATCAATCTACAGTATTTATTAGAGCCTTTAGGTGAATTGAATTTGAAGCTTGTTACAAGCGAATCTATACCAAACAAAAAGAAGGTCTATTTAGAAGAGTATTTACTTAATCATTTATTTGAATTACTTAATGACGAGTTCTTAGGATATTTTGAGGATTGGAAAAACTATGATGATGCTCCTGAGGCGATTACAAAGTTTGCACTAATAATCAAAAATATAGCTTTACAAAATAACATAGACACACTAAGGTTATTTCTCATTAATCATGCTTCAGAAAATAAACAAGAGGATACTATTACCCAAGTGGACGTGTCTCCCGATAGTATTATGAAGGGATTATTTCATTTCTCATGTTTTGGTGATGGAGGTAGTATGCTAGTTCTAACCGTACGTAATAATTAATTGTACTCAAACCTTGATTGGTCTCATGCCTTTCAAGTTTTTTTTACCACGCTACATACGACACACGGGGCAGGCGCATCGGCATGACAGATGACAGCGGCACTACAGCAAGGGTTGATTATAGTGTGCACGGTAACTCGCGACATCACACAATGAAATTGAGTTTATTGATTAATAAGGAGATGGGATGCAATTGTCAGTTATTAAGAACTATGAACTCATGACTGATAAATTGAATGCTTTAGGATCTTGGAGTTATGAGGGTATAGTAGGGATAGAGTATGATATTGACATAGATGGTATGGATGGTTTGACTACTACCCTAGAACTTACTTTCTTTGTATCACTGTCACTGATAAAAAGTAACCGGAGGTTCAAACTTAAAATAAGATATTATAATGTTTCGGATCTCACACTAAGAAAGGTAACAAATCTATATCTTACCGATAATTTGATTATTCACGACAAGAACGAGATCGGTTGGGAAAGTAGCAAAAGGTATCATGTCCATGATGACAGTGGGTATGGGGAGAATGATGGATTTAATTTTATAGACTTTTATTGCAGCTCAATAGAAGCAGTATCCGTAGAAGATTTTTATAAATAGATGGGATATAGAACATAACCTTGACTGGCTTCGTGCCTTTCAGGGCTTCTTTTTTAGGTGGGGCTACCCAGTGCCGAATGAGTACATCAAACACACCAGGTATTGGCCGGTTTAATACAGAGGATACGTATAAAGGCCAGATTGCTGACATCGGATTTGCAATCTATGATACGATTGAACTTATTAGGGATCCGAGCTGGGAGAATGCAGGCTATCTAGCTCTCGATGTTGGATCGGCATTTGTGCCATTTCTTTCAGGTACAGGTGCTGCAGTAAGAACGGCTGCTCATGCGGAGGATGTTATGAAATACAGCGATGAGGTGTATGATCTTTATAATAAATGTAATTGCTTTACATCTGGAACAAAGGTGCTTACAGACAAAGGCGAGAAGCCGATCGAGGACATTGAAGTTGGAGATATGGTTCTCTCGAAAGATGATACAACCGGAGAAGTGGCATATAAAGAGGTAGTGGGTCTGTTCCAGAAGCAAGCCGAGGAAATCCACTATGTCCACATCGGGGATGAAATCATCGAGGTGACGGGCGAGCATCCTTTCTGGTTAGATGGCAAGGGATGGACACTTGTTAAAGACCTGAAGGTTGGCGATTTGCTGGTTACGAGCGACGGCACTAAACTAGCAATAGACAAAATCGAAAAAGAGCCGAGACAAGCGACTGTTTACAATTTTGAAGTGGAAGATTTTAATTCTTATTTCGTCTCTAATCTTGGGATTTGGGTGCATAATTGCACTGTTAAGGGGACGGGAAATGGTAAGACTTTTGTTGATGAAATGGACTCATCAGAGGCGGCTCGATATCAAAGATATTGGGAGCAAAACTATAAAGAAATTTATGAAAACCAACCTAACACTAGAGATAGATCATATACAGTTCCTGGTACACGAAGCATTGTTGATCAAAAGATAAATGAAAAGACTGGTCAACTTTATTCGAGAGAGACAATTTATGATAAGTATGGTCGAAAGATAGGTAATAATGATTATACTGACCATGGACGACCTGACGTTGAAACACATACAAATCCTCTTCACCATCCTAATCCATGGTACAATCCTCGACAACATGGAAAAGGAGTGCCGGGATTACATCCTGAAACACCGAGGTGGTAAAAATAATAGCAATTGGTCATTTTTTGTTTGTAACTGCTTTTAGTGGATATTTTAGTAAAAAAGATTGGCAGGAATGGGCGGATAAGCGCATTATGATGAGTGAAAAACTAGATGATTGGCTAATAAATGTATCCTTATCAAGGGATATAGATGAATTAAGTAAAGCTCTATGTGATTTGTTAATTGATGAAAGCCACAGAATTAAAAGTATCCCACTTTTTAGTGATGCAGTAATTGGTTATTATTATCTAAAATATTTAGACGGCAAGTTATCGCTACAAGATTTATTGTTGAAGTCCGGGGATGAGGCAGATGGTGGCGAAGGTGCATCTGTTGAATGTGAAGAGTTTTATGCAATTCTCAATGATGTAGAGAAGAATAAACAACTAATGGAGGATAGTAGTTTTCAAAAAAAAATATTCGTTTTATTCGAGCCGTTTGGAAAAATAGCTGAGCTACAAAAAGAAAATTTAGAAAGTTACTGACACCGCTTTAACCTTGATTGGCTTCATGCCTTTCAAGGTTTTTTATAGGAATTTTATGGTGCCAAATCCTTTCTGGGTAGATTGAAAAAGACGCTTGTTAAAGACCTGAAGGTTGGCGATTTGCTTGTTACGAGCGGCGGTACTAAACTACCAATAGACAAGATCGAAAAAGAACCGAGGAGAGCGACAGGGGTTAAAATCTATAGCATCCCTAAGAGGTGAGATAATGTCGGAAGTTTTATATGACTGCTCTCAGTTCATTTCATTTGATACGGATGAAAATACTGATATGTCGTACATACTTACTGTTTTTGAAGAAAAGAATAATTACAGAGTTCTACCCGAAGATAAGATCCAATCAAAGAAGGTATCCCATCTTAATGGGCTCTTACATTCCATTACTTTTGAAATTCTTAATCAAGAATTTATAGGCGAATTTGATGAGTGGTTTGAATTAGAGGAGATTCCAAGCGCAATTGTAGAATTTGGTTGTAATGTACAGGAATTCTGCCGAAATAAGCATGTTAAGAATCTCACTATTATACTGGTTCGATATGCGTATAGCGAGAAGGATGATGATATTGTCTTTGTTGGGGAGTTCCATAGAGATAATATCTTCGAAGGATTGTACCATGCTTCGGTTTTTGGTAACTCAGGAAACATAGTTGCATTGAAGCTATTTAATAGCAATTAACATGCCGACACATGAAACCTTGACTGGCTGGATGCCTTTCAAGGTTTCTCTTTGTTATTATTAGGTTAGCCGGAGATAGCTGGTGGTATAATTTGAAGGGTGGTTTATGATGGGGATAGCTGGAGAACGAAGTTTTCTTTGGGGGACGAATCCCGTGACAAAACGATTCTCCTACTATCTACCTACTAGTCTTGCAGATTCATGCTCTCAGCACCCGGTTGCAGGGCTTGCGGGTCGATATCCTCATTGTTGTCGCGTACAGTCTTCTGCAGGACGAAGGAGGACATTGTCAGGAACAAGGCGCAGACGGCGTAATAGCCTTGAACCGATAGCGGTTGATCGAGGTAGCAGATGCCGATGAACATGGCCATAAGCGCTGTTGAGAATGCCGTCCAAGCCATGAAGGTAAAGGCCGGCGTGTTTCTTTTGCGGGTTGCCTGCTCATCTTCCAAATTATCGCGAACGACCTTCTGAAGAACGAAGGAAGCCATGGTCAAATATAGGGCGCTGACTGCGTAGTATCCCCTTACACTAAGCGGTTCGTCCAGATAAAGAATGCCGATGAACATGCCGAGCAGTGCAAATGAAAACGATGCCCAAGATAGGAAGGTAAAGGCCGAAGTGTTTCTTCTACGTTTGGAATACATATTGAATTCCTCCATTTAATGTGTTTGTCCTTGTCTTAGTACCAAGTCATAATTAAATTATACCCATTATTTTCAAAGTAGGTAGTACTATTTTCACATAGTACCTGCTAAGCTGGGACGGGGCTCCTATGGAGAACCCTGTCATAATAAAAATGAATTTAGGTTTGAGTTTCGTTTCTGTTATGATGATGGTAAAGTGTAATGGAATTCAACGATAAGGGATCTGGTACAAGGGATGCCCTGTAGAGAAATCATACTTAGTATAGCGAGTGGGAACCCTTTCCTATAAAAAGGTCCTGCTGCTATTGGAGCAATAACACAGTATGGGGCTGTTAGCTTTAGCAGCAGCCGAATAGGAGACATAATATGAGATCTAGATATTTGGCGAGCATTTCTTTGGCCGTAATGGCCTCCGGCTTCGTGGCCACCTTATTCCTCCCGAAATCCATTTTCGTCTCCTTGCTGCAGGGCGGCTTCGAAGCGGGCTTGGTTGGCGGTATTGCGGACTGGTTTGCGGTGACTGCATTATTCCGTCATCCTCTTGGAATTCCGATTCCGCATACCTCGCTGCTGCTCAAGAACAGGAACAGAATCATTCAATCGTTAATCTCGGCTATGGAGAATGAATTTCTGAACAAAGAGAGTATCGAGAATAAGCTGCGGAAGCTCAATGTGCTGCGGTATGCGTCATCCTTGTTGACCAAGCTGTTAAGCAGGAGGAGCGTAAGAAAAAGCATTCTAAACCTGCTGATTCAGCTGGCGCAGCGAATGCCGCTTGATAAGGCTGCACCTTACATTCAGTCCGGCATAGCGGCGTACATACAGAAGATGGATATGAGAGCTGCGGCAGATACAGTGCTGGCCAAAATCATGAATGACCGGTACGACGAGAAAAGCTTCGACTATGTGCTCGATGAGGGTGCCAACTGGGCAGCCAAGCCCGATACAGGAATTATGCTGGGCAAGCTGGCGAGCGAGAAGCTCAATGAGGTCAAGGTTGGCGGCTTCATGGGCTTCGCTGTACAAGCATTCGCAGGCTTCATGAATGAAGAGAAGATGGGGACGATGCTGCAAAATCTACTGCTCTCTGGTATTCGGGAGCTGAAGAATGAGGATAACCCTTATCGGGAGAAAATCATTCGCGAAGTCCGGGTGCGGTTGTTCGAATTGGCGGGTGACGAGACTCGTCTGGACGGGCTCAAGGCATGGGCGTTGAACCAGCTTCAGGGAGAAGGTACAGAGAGCTTCATTCAGGAGCGGATCGAAGATTTGCGGGGCTCCATCATTCATAAGCTGGAGGAAGAGCAGGGGAATGGAGGCCGTGCGGTATTCACCGTGTATCGATCTATTGTGCGGTACGTAAACAAGCAGCCGGAATGGATTGCTGCATGGGAGTCCCGTCTGCTCTCTGGCATCATCGGATTTGTGGAGTCGAATCACTATCGGATCGGACAACTGGTGAAGGAAAATCTCGACCAGATGGATGATGCCTCCTTGGTTCGCATGCTGGAGGATAAGCTTGGCAATGATCTGCAATGGATTCGGGTGAATGGAGCGCTCTGCGGCTTTGTAGTCGGTATTGTGCTGTCATTGTTTCAGCTGTAACAGGTGTGTACAACAATAGAACCCTCCGTTTCCTTATGGGATGCGGGGGGTTCTTTGAATTGATGGAAAGCAGCATGCTTACAGCTGTGGTACGACGGGTGGGGTTTCTGTTGGCAGAGTGAGATATTCAACAATGCCTTCTACGATGCTTGCCGCTACACGCTGCTGGAACTCTTCCGTGAACAGGAGCGATTCCTCCGTCGCATTCGACAAAAAGCCGATCTCGAGCAGCGCCGCAGGCATGATGGTATCACGCAGTACTTTGAGACTTTTATACTGTGCCTTTCGATCCTTGAAGCCAGTAGCAGCAATCAGATGCTTATGCATAATATCGGCCAGCAGCTTGCTTGTGTCATGGTAGTAAAAGGTTTCTGTTCCCTGCGCAGAAGGGGAGCCGGGAGCTGCATTGGCATGAATGGAAACGAATACATTGGCATGCAGGTTGTTAGCTATAATCGCGCGATCCGCCAGAGTTACGAAAGTGTCGTCCGCTCTGGTCAGAACAACATCAATGCCGGGCTGCTGTTTGAGCAGTGCCTCGACCTTGAGCGTTAGTGCGAGATTGAAATCCTTCTCTATCTTGCTTGTTATGCCCTTGGCACCGGGATCAGTACCGCCATGGCCAGCGTCGAGAACGACAAGCTTTCTGGCGTTAGGGTCAAGGGGCACGACGGGTGTTGGAGCAGCCGGATCAGGAAGAGTCGTGTCAGCATTCGCATTCAGATCTACGACGAACAGCTGTGAGCTGCTATCCCCCTCATTGTAAGTCGTATACGATGTGGCACCGTTGAGATCGATAACAATTCGAACCGTCGAAGGTTTGTTGTTGAATAATGAATAGCGAATTCCCTTTACATCGGGGTAATCCTTTACCTCCAATGCTCCTGCAGGTGACGTGTTCAATAGTAGGCCATTGCCGAAAGTTTCAGCGAATTTGGCGCCCGGCACATCGATTACAATTCGTTCAGGATTGCTCATGGTGAATACGCTCGGTGCTGCATTCCCCGTAATTGCCATCATCAAGCGGTTGCTGTCAAAGCTGATTCCGTCAACGGAGGCCAGGCCAGTACTGACGGGATCTGCGTCTCCATCTGTATGATCCGGTTCTGTTTCAGTTGAATCAGGCAGACCATCAGGTGTTGTTGGATCTTGCTCGGTTACCGGGAGAGTCTGCACAGGAGTGAGCAGAGTTACTTCCTTGGTCTTATTGTCCCAGCCGACCTTGAGGCCCATCGTTTCACTAATGAAGCGCAGCGGAACTAGTGATGTATCGGAGTGAATGACAGGTGCGGTAACTAGCGGCTGCTGGGTCCCGTCTACAATTGCTGTTGCACTTCCGATCGTCAGCTCGGCAATGCGATTCTCTTTGGTGACGGTCACTTTGCGGAGCTGCTTATCCCAGCTGACGTCGAACCCAAGATTCTCTACAATTACACGCAGAGGAACCATGACACTGTTGCTTATAATGGGAATCTCCACCTTGTCAGGCAAGGCCAGCTGCTGACCGTCCAGCAGAATCCGCGCACCGCCGGGAGCAGCTTGTCCATATTGGGGAAGCAGGAACAGAAGGGCAACAAACAACAACAGGAATCCAAACTTCTTCATCGCTCACCTCATCCATTCTATGACTGGATTCATGGACGAGTGGACTTGCCAGCCCAGAATTGTCCAATAACTATTGGACGCCAATAAATGCTAATAGTTGCAGGCTGGCAACAATTTTTTACAAGAAATTTGCACGTAAAAAGGAACGGATAGGCCTCAGGTGAATGCCGTAATCCGTCCGTCTTTATAAATTGCGTATTGTCTGTACTTCCTCCTAAAAGCCTGGTGCGCGATTAGCTGCCGTTGAGGCCATAGGCGCTTCGTGTAACAATCTCCGCCAGCTCTGACCTCTGCGCCTGATATTGATCAAGGGTAATGCTTCCCTGCGCAAGACGCGAATCCAACTGCTCGGTCATCTCAGCCATCTGCAAAGCGATGATATGCTGCACATCCCGATTGTTATTCTTAGCGATATCAGCCAATGATTCGCCGTTATACAACGCTTCTTGTACTTCGTCATTAGAGGATGCGCCAAGCAATTGCAGCAGGGCATCTTGAACTTCAATATTCACTTTCTGAGTGGGTGATATCGGGCTCTTGCTTCCGGCATTGGCCTTGTCGGTCCAAATACCTCCGCTAAGTGTGATCACAATAGCTATCGTGCCAACGATAATAATTTGTTTGGGATTCATCGTTAATCCTCTCTTGAAAAGTAATCTTCCTCTATCTACTACGAACAAGCCCTTCTATTAGTTGCAAGATGTTAAATTCAGTGTTCTGTTATACGCGATAACTGTAACTACATAGCACTTCTTGGACAGAACGAATCAAATTGGCTTAAATCCAAGATGTTGCCGCGTTCAATGGGGCGAGTGCGTGACTTCAATATGAGGTATGCAAGCGGGCACTGAATAGCTGATACTATTGCCGATGGCAGGCGAACGGCCGCATCAAAAAGCAGTTACCTTGCTGAAGGAGAGGTATTTAGAATTAATGTGAATACGTTTTGCTGTACGAATGTCAAGAGACTCCTTAGTAAGATGGTCATCTTTGGAGGACTAAGATGAAAGAACTTTTGCAAGTGACCAAAGTAGCCTGAATTGGGCAAGGTACACTATTAAGAAGACATCATAGAAGCTGGTACATCTACATAACCGGATAATATTAGAAAACTTTTATATAAAATATAAAATTACCCGCTTCATCTGTGTTAAATTAGTATTTGGTATATTTTATAATTTGTTCAATTGGGGGGATATTTTTGTGAAGAGAATAGTGGCTAGTGCTTTGATATTAACTCTATTAATGATTTCAGCATCACCAATTACGGCGAGAGATAGTCGTGTGAAACTATCGCCACATTTCGGTAAAGAGAGGTTAGTATCTGTTTCATCGGTTGTATACAACCCTATGAACGATGTTGTTGATAACGTTTATAACTCACCAACAAATGAAGGAATACCTACAGTGCCGACGGGGCTGACAACACCAATTCAGTCGAACACAACGATTAATTTGAATTGGACGGCATCAACCGATGCTGCGGGTATAGCGAACTATGAAGTGTATCAGGATGGAACGAAGATCGGAACAACAAGCAATACGCATTTCACGGCAGTAGGTCTTGAGAGTAATACGACTCATAGCTTCTATGTCAAGGCTGTAGATACGGATAGCGAAGTATCGGAAGCAAGTGAAACGATAACAGCCTCGACAATAAACAGGAATGAGAAGGAGGTAGCGGAGGGAGAAGATACTGTTTATCTTATCGGAACAGTCCCGAGCAATAACCAAGTTGAGAAGAATGCAAGTGCAGGAAGCTGGAGGAGCTTTGAAACAGCGAATCTAGAAGAAAGTGTCGTTATTGAAATTCCGATTCCCGAAGAAGAAGGGATGTATAAAATCGTATATCGGATGGCAACTGGGCCTGACATGGGAACGGTTCAGTTTGACTTGGGTAGGTTAGGACCACCTAAGTACAGTATTGACTTCTATCAGAGCAATCCGGGGTTTAAGGAGTTTGAAGAGGGCTGGACGATACTGCCTACCAAGTACGGGGAATACAAAAAACGGCTCACAGTAAAAGGGAAGCACGAGAGCAGCACAGGATACAAAATGGGAATCGACGCTGTGTACTATATTAAAGATACAGTGAAACCGACGACACCAAGCACATTATCGCTTGTGAATAAGACAATGACAAGCGTAAAACTGACCTGGTCGGCTGCAACGGATAACGCGCGACTGAAGGAATACGAGATCTTATCGGGTACAACTGTGCTCGGGACTGTAGATGCATACACAACCAGCTATACTGCGGAAGGATTAACCCCGAATGCGGCGTACAATTTCATCGTTCGAGCAAAGGACTATTCAGGCAACCTGTCGGATCCTACGGAAGCGCTAGTTGTTAAGACTGGATTACCGCCAACGAAACCGACAGGGTTAACGTCACCAATTCAGTCGAACACAACGATTAATTTGAATTGGACGGCATCAACCGATGCTGCGGGTATAGCGAACTATGAAGTGTATCAGGATGGAACGAAGATCGGAACAACAAGCAATACGCATTTCACGGCAGTAGGTCTTGAGAGTAATACGACTCATAGCTTCTATGTCAAGGCTGTAGATACGGATAGCGAAGTATCGGAAGTGAGCGAAACGGTAACAGCCTCAACTGTTGATGAGAATGCAATGCAAGTGCTGGAGTTTGAGGGTATTTCTCATACCAATACGGGACAATCATCTATTCGTGTAGCTGATGGGGATGCAAGTGCTGGGGAATGGCAGAATATAAATACCGAGGCTGTCGATGAGTATGTGGAATTTAATGTTCCAGTATCGGAACCAGGCAGCTATCAGGTTATTGTGCGAGTCAGAAAGGGTCCTGATATGGGGCGGATGCAATTGAATAACAACCCTACTATTATCGATGGATACAACAGCAATACAGAGTTTGAGGAAATCAACATGGGTTGGGTAACCGTTCAGACGGACGATACACATGCATTTCGTTTTACAGTGAAAGGTAAAAACGCCAGCAGTGCAGATTATAAGATCGGACTTGATGCACTATATCTGATCAAGGATTCAGAGAAACCAACGACGCCGAGTGCATTATCGCTTGTGAAGAAGACAATGACAAGCGCAGAAATGGTCTGGTCGGCTACAACGGATAATGTGCAGTTGAAGGAATATGAGATCTTATCCGGTTCAACAGTGATTGGAACCGTAGATGCACACACGACCAGCTATACAGCGGAAGGATTAACTCCGAATGCGATATACAGCTTCACCGTTCGCGCGAAGGACTACACAGGAAATCTGTCGGACCCTACGAAAGCGCTAGTTGTTAAGACCGGGTTGCCACCAACGGTGCCGACTGGGTTGACATCGCCAATTCAGTCGAACATGACGATTAATTTGAATTGGACGGCATCAACCGATGCTGCGGGGATAGCGAGCTATGAAGTGTATCAGGATGGAACGAAGATTGGGATTACAAGCAGGACGCATTACACGGCAGTAGGTCTTGAGAGTAATACGACCCATAGCTTCTATGTCAAAGCTGTAGATACGGATGGCGAAGTATCTGAAGTGAGCGAAACGATAACAGCCTCAACTGTTGATGAGAATGCAATGCAAGTGCTGGAGTTTGAGGGTATTTCTCATACCAATACGGGACAATCATCTATTCGTGTAGGTGACGGGGATGCAAGTGCCGGAGAATGGCAGAATGTAAATACCAAGGCTGTCGGTGAGTATGTTGAATTTAATGTTCCAGTATCGGAGCCAGGCAGCTATCAGGTTATTGTGCGAGTCAGAAAGGGTCCTGATATGGGGCGGATGCAATTGAACAACAACCCTACTATTATCGATGGATACAACAGCAATACAGAGTTTGAGGAAATCAACATGGGTTGGGTAACCGTTCAGACGGACGATACACATGCATTTCGCTTTACGGTGAAAGGTAAAAACGCCAGCAGTGCAGATTATAAGATCGGACTTGATGCACTATATCTGATCAAGGATTCAGAGAAACCAACAACACCAAGTACATTATCGCTTGTGCGGAAGACTGCCACAAGCGCGGAGCTGACTTGGATAGCATCAATGGATAATGCGGAGCTGAAAGAATATGATATCCTATCCGGTTCAACCGTGATTGGGATCGTAGATGCACACACGACCAGCTATATAGCAGAAGGATTAGCACCGAATGCGATATACAGCTTCACCGTTCGTGCGAAGGATCACACAGGAAATCTGTCGGACCCTACGGAAGCACTAGTTGTTAAGACTGGGTTGCCACCAACGGTGCCGACTGGGTTGACATCGCCAATTCAGTCGAATACGACAATTAATTTGAGTTGGACGGCATCAACTGATGCCGCGGGTATAGCGAACTATGAAGTGTATCAGGATGGAACGAAGATCGGAACAACAAGCAATACGCATTTCACGGCAGTAGGTCTTGAGAGTAATACGACTCATAGCTTCTATGTCAAGGCTGTAGATACGGATAGCGAAGTATCGGAAGTGAGCGAAACGATAACAGCCTCAACTGTTGATGAGAATGCAATGCAAGTGCTGGAGTTTGAGGATATTTCTCATACCAATACGGGACAATCATCTATTCGTGTGGTTAGTGGAGATGCAAGTGCTGGGGAATGGCAGAATGTAAATACCAAGGCTGTCAGTGAGTATGTTGAATTTAATGTTCCAGTATCGGAGCCAGGCAGCTATCAGGTTATTGTGCGAGTCAGAAAGGGCCCTGATATGGGGCGGATGCAGTTGAACAATAATCCTACTATTATCGATGGATACAACAGCAGTACAGAGTTTGAGGAAATCAACATGGGTTGGGTGACCGTTCAGACGGACGATACACATGCATTTCGTTTTACAGTGAAAGGTAAGAACGCCAGTAGTACAGATTATAAGATCGGACTTGATGCACTATATCTGATCAAGGATTCAGAGAAACCAACAACGCCTGCGAATATTATGGTTTCCGAGCTGTCTGCAAATCATTTTAAAATTGCTTGGGATGCGTCTGCGGATAATGCTAAAGTAGCCTCTTATGAAATTTATAACGGCACAACGCTTTTAGCTACTGTTCCGGGGACTGAGACCACATACAAGGTTCAGAATGCAGCGTTTGGAATTTATGACATTAGCATCAGGGCGAAGGATGCATCAGGAAATCTGTCATTGCCATCAACCGTTCTTCATTATACGTATATTTATGATGCAAATGAGCCCAATAATACTTTCGCACAGGCAAAGGTATATTCGGCGGGTGTTCAATCAGGCTACCTGTCAGCGCCATCAGATGTTGATTATTTCAGATTCATTCCAGTATCAACAGGAGTTTATCATATCACTCTTCTCGTGCCCGATGACAATAATTACAATGTTGTTTTATACAATGAGATGCAGCAACAGATTTCTAAAGGAATCATTGCTGGAAATAAAAATGAAGAAGTCTCATTCAACGTGGAAAGCGGAAAAAGCTACTATATAAAAGTAATTGCAGGAGAGTCGACCATTTCTATTGAGCCTTATAAATTCCAGATCTCTAGAAAAGCGACTCATTATGTATACGACAAATCGAACAGGCTCATCAAGCGAACCATCACCCTCGGTATGTATGTCTATACAACGGAATATATTTATGATTTGAATGGTATTTTTGTTAGCACCGTGACTAGACAAGAGTTGGTTCAATTGTAATCACTAATTAACGAAAAACAGACCGGAATGAGAGGCAGGATTTGGAGAAGATGAGAATACGGAATAGTAAAATTATATTAGCAGCAATCATAATAGGCATGTTGGCGGCTGTCTTCGAACCTATGGCTGCGCAGCGAGTCTATGCTAATGAATCAATGTCCACATTCAAGTTAGAGATTGAGAAAGTTGTGGAGCGTTTCGCAACTACAGAACCATTCGTTCAGCAACAACTGGATCAAGGTTATACATTGAATGAGGTGTATACCGCTTTTCTACAAGCAGAAATAAAACAATCTACCTTCCAGGAAGAATTGCATTTATTAAGCCCCAATGAAATTAATCTTTCTTCAACAGTTACCGGTCAGGTCTATAACGATCTGACTGATCCGATATTAAGGATGGTAGATGCGGTAAAAGCGGATGAATCTACTATTGTTGCCGAGCACATGGAAGCAACAGAAAGGGCACTGGAAGGGAAATCTGGTCAGAATCGAGTTATGGCTACAAATGCAACAGTAAGCTCGATTATGCAAGAGGTGCCCCCGGTATATAACAAGACAACCATGAACGAGGCACCATACGCAATCGGATTAAATAATGAGTCCATATCTAGTTTAACTGGGGGACTCTCTGTACAGCAGACGGATATGTCATTACCCGGTAGAAATGGACTAGGTTTTTCATTGACTCGTACCTATGATAGTAATGCATCCCAATTCTATGGGAAAAGTTATGGTGTTAATAACTATACTTACGATATTTATAAATATTACGTCACATTTCAAGCAATTGAAAAGCCTCTTATACCTGTATATACCGTTAAATACACGGAAAATCAATGGATTGAGGAAGATTATGATGGTAATGGAACCGTGGATTATTCAACGGGGTTTGTAGCATCCAATTCAGTCACACTGGGGTCCTATGATACGAGAGTTCAAGCCGATCAAGCGATCAGTAATGGGGTAGTCTATACCAATGGCAATGAAACCCGGACTCAGACGGACTATAGAACGAGCAGCAGTTCTACCGGATTTAACTCCTATGTTTATTATAGTGCTAACGGATTTAGCGGTAACTTATATTCAACAGGGCAGTCCTATGTTATTTCCGGATCATACACACCTGCAGCCTCTAGAACGGAGACGGACAGCTGCACGAAAAAAGAGGAAGGCTACTATAATAGCAGCAAGATATGGGTAAAGAGCTCAGATATTTCAACCTGTCCTTATTCGATATCGTACGCTTCTGGAGGCTACTCAGGAACGCTAAATAAAATTAATGTTGAAACAATCAAAGCATGTGAGTCTGGGGGAACTCCAGGATGGAAATGTACGAGAGAGTATCTAGCCCACTACTCAGGGATAGTTACTAAGCCGGCATCAGCTGATACAAGGGTATACCGTCAGGATTATAGAGGAACGGTCACCAAGCAGGGGGCGTCAGGTTCTATCGGATATGGCTCCTGGCAATCGGCAGGCTCAGGTTACTATAGATATGCAAGAAAAGCGCAGGGCTTCTGGGTTACAGAGTCTTATAAGGAAGGGCAAGGCAGCACGGTAACATTTGCTAGTAATTCATTTGAGAATCAGACAGATGCATATAATTTTAAGAATACCATTAATAGTTATGCAGGATCAGTGCTTAAAAGGGACGGTCAATATATTTATTATTTTGCGAGCAGCCCGAATGCAACTGTACAAACCTATGTAGCAGCTGTTGGACAAGGGGTCTCATACTACAATCAGACTACAACGCCAATTGAGCAGCAAATGTATCCAATTGGTAAGGGTTGGAGTTGGAGCTTGCCCTTTATAGAAAAGAGTGAAGGGAAATTATTTATTCATCTTGCGGGTAAGGGGAGTTATGAGATAGATGGATCTCGTTTGAAAGGCTACGACTGGGAGGGGATGTCGTTTACAACCAATACCAGCGTGAGCTTCAATGGGGAAACCTCAAAATATGTATTAACTTCGGTGGACGGAACCATCAAGCAGTACTTCACAGATGATGGACGGATACTACAAATATCAGACGCTTATAATAATGCGACTCAATTCTCCTATACACAACATGCGACCTATGCCCGAAAACTACTCAGCGAGGTAACTGATGCGATCGGCAATAAGATTCAGATTGTCTATACGCCATCAGAAGTGAGACTAACTAAAGGAAGTCAGAGCGTTCTCTATAGGAAGCATACAGAACAAGGTGTTGAAATTCTAGATTCTGTTACGGATGTGATTGGTCGTAAGACCACGTATTCTTATCAGCTTAAAGAAGCCAAATTCAATTTATTCTCTGCCTATCCTGAACGCGGTACATCGAATCCCTATGCATTATTAACTCAGGTCCAGCATCCGACTGGCTCGAAAACCGTATATACCTACGAGACACTCCCGGTGAAACGATTGATTGGTTCCAGTTCGGTTAATGAAGCTTACCGTTTGCAATCCCGTTTCGATCAAATTATATACGATAACGGCAGCATAGAAGACTTTAACCGCCAAAGCATACAGTATCATAATACGGATATTGGTTCGTCCTATGATCAGGATATGACGATATTAACAACAATAGATAATGGATTAACGCGATCAACATTTAACTATAAAAAAGATGTAATAAATGCTGAAACACCTGCGCAATATTATCTTCAGGAATCTATTATCAAAGCCGATGGTATGGAGAAGAAGACGGTAAATACGTATGGTAAGACAGTAGGAGCACGTAATTATCCTGTTTCTGTTCCAACTGTCTCTGTCATGAGTGACAATATTACAGGCGACACAATAACTGTAAGTAATCAATATGACGATTACGGCAACACACTGCAATCTACTGATGCTGCGGGTATAACGACAACCTATACCTATGACCCTAGCACTCATCTTATTAAGACGATGGTTAAACCAGTTAGTTCAGACACATCGCTTTTTACAGAGTACATTCGCAATCCACAAAGAGCTGTTACTCAGGTAACGGTTAGGAAAAATAATGCGATAGGCGAGATACTTCAACAAGTAAGTTACCCTAGCTATGATGAGTATGGTAACGTGCTTAAAGAGGTGGTACTCCTTGATGGAAGATCTCGCGAGGCTACCTTTGAGTACAAGGGAGGAGAAAATAAATTCGCTTTCCCAACAAAGAAGACATTAACTGTGATTGATGCAGATAATCTTTCAACTACAATTCATACAGAAGCAGAGTATGATCGTTCTAACGGTCTGATGACTGCATGGATTGACGGCAAACAAAATCGTACCGCATACGAATACGATGTTCTTCATCGAATTAAGAAAGTCACTTATCCTGGCGGTGCCGTTTTCCAGTCAGATTATAATGATGTAAGTAATACAATTACAGTCAGAAATGAAGTCGGGAGCAAGGCCAGAATTAGCTGGAACTCTCTTGGATGGAAGATTAAAGAGGAATTACTGGAAGGTTCTGATTACAAGCGAAAAGCCAGTTATGGCTATGACAGTAATGGAAGGATGATCTGGAGCGAGGATGCCCGATCCAATCGATCACAGGTTGCTTATGACAAGTGGGGACGTACGACTTCCACGATCAATGCCGATCTTGCCGAGTCAAAGGCTATTTATAATGAAGCACTGCGTACAACTACAACCATTGATGCAGAAGGCTATACGCAAATCCAGACTTTCGACAAACTAGGAAGGGTAGTTAAGCAAGAAGAGCGATCGACACCAAATGCTGTTATCAAACAAGTTAGTAGTTTAGTTTACCATCCGATCAGTGGACAGGTAACCGAACAGAGAGATGGCAATAACAATGTAACGAAATTTGCCTATGATGCTTTAGGCCAGCTCAGTGCTGTAACAAATGCGAAGAATGAAACCACCTCTTACACCTATGATAAAGTTGGAAATATAACTAAGATGACGTATCCAGGTGGAAGTGTTAAGGAGAAGTTCTACGATGAACTTGGTCGTGTGAAACAGATCAAGGATGAGGAAGGAAGGCTGGAAAGGCGGTATTACGACGCGAACTCTAATCTAGTCAGACGGAAGGATCACAAGGGTAATGAAACAACACTTGCGTATGATGCTAGGAATAGATTGACAAATCGTACCAGTGCGAATCAATCTGTGACATACACATATGACGAGGCTGGCAAACGTCTTAGTATGACTGATGGGACTGGAA
This sequence comes from Paenibacillus oenotherae, assembly GCF_019443105.1. Lineage (GTDB taxonomy): Bacteria > Bacillota > Bacilli > Paenibacillales > Paenibacillaceae > Paenibacillus_Z > Paenibacillus_Z oenotherae. Next base: position 116,393 of record NZ_JAHZIJ010000010.1, on the reverse strand, counting down.
CCACAGCCTATTCGTATGATCCGTATACTGAACAATTAACTACATTGACCTATCCAGATCAACTAAAGCTGCAACTCGAGTATGATGCCAACGGCAATCGCGAGAAGATGACAGGACCGTTTGGAAGTACGACATTCTATTCCTATAATAACCTGAACCAATTGGTGGACGTAGGAACAATAAAAGGCTCAGCGGATGCTAGGTACACATATAAAAAGAATGGGCTATTGCACCAGACGATTGGGCAAAACGGAGTTACCAGCAATAGCCGATATGATGGACTGAAATTATCGGAACTGAGCCATGTTGCAAACGAAGAGGCTGTACTGACCTATAAGTATGCCTACGATGGAAATAACAACATTGCGAATCGGACGGTTAATCAGCAGAAGACAGATTCATTTACCTACGACAGTCTGAACCGAATCGAGACTTCAAGTGAATTCGCAGAGACCTACACTTATGATCAGAGAGGTAACCGGTTATCGATGGAATCGGTGCTGACTACTGCTGATTTTGAAGATAGGGATATTACCTTGGATAACGAGGGCAGGTTGACGAGTATTGCTAAGGATAGAGCTAGCGTTCAATATCGTTATAACGGGGACGGTTTGATGGTAGAGCGGATCCAAAATGACATTACGACACGATATTATTATGATGGGGATCAGATTATCGCGGAAGCGACCGTCATTAACGGTGTAAGGCAATTGAAGGCCAATTATATACGCGGCAATCGGTTGGAGGTGATCTCGTACAGTGATGGTTCGAAGGCGTATCCGGTAGTAAATGGACACGGCGATATCGTCGAATTGAGAGATGCCTCGGGAAATCTCCTGAACAAGTACGAGTACGATCTCTGGGGGAATGTAGTATCGGAAGAAGAGATGGTGCATAATCCGTTCAGGTACTCTGGCGAGCTATGGGATAGTACGACGAAGTTACAGTACCTGAGAGCCAGATGGTACAATCCCTCCGATGGACGATTTGTTAGTGAGGATACTTATGAGGGACAGATTGATAACCCGCTGAGTTTGAATCTATATACGTATGTGAGCAATAACCCTTTAATATTTACTGACCCTTCGGGTCATATGCAAGAAAGTGACGTTAAATATAAAAAAAGTAATACTTTTGTTTACGAGCAACTGGAATTCTTAACAGAAGCATATAATGGAGCGGCTGGATCAAAAGCTATGCAAAATCAGATTCATGCAACCGCTAATTATTTGAGGTTTGTTGCAGATACTGGGGCGAATTACGCAATTGTTAGCCTGGATACATTCCTACCTGTTGATACCGGTTCAGACCCTCATAGAGATACTTATCTAGGAAATGGTAGCGACAGACACTTTGGGGTGAATGACCTCAATGTAAAGACTTTACAATATGGAGTGGTGAATCTCGATTACAATTCAATTGTGGGATTCAATTATGTTACAGTAACAGAACGGATTGATGACCAAGGAGAAGTTATTGCATCCAAACGTGATAGCAATAGAGGAATGTCTTGGGCTACTAATCTAGATAAAAGTGGAGATAGTAATTACACTATAATTAATGCTGTTACTTCTGCAAGAAATGAACTATCATCTGGTTCTCCATCTCTTGATTACTCTGTTAAGATTAAAATCAGTAATATGAGTAGAATAACGGTGTCGGGTACCCTTGATAAATTCCCTTCATATGAAGGTTATATTAGTATTAATGGCGGTAATTTTAATACTTTGTATCAATTCAGTGCAATCCCTGCTCCAGTAAATCCATTCATTAATCTGGCTTTTAGTCGGGGGTCTTTTAGTTATAGCTTTACCTACGAATAAGAGTTTCAAGCTCTAACTTAACTCGAAGGTTAGGTGAGATTATCTCCTAGCCTTCCTTCGATGAAGGAAGTGTCCGTTTTGATAAAAAAGAGTTTCATCTTAGCTGTTTTAGTTTTAGGTTTGTTGCTAATTGCAATATCGGTATCTCCTCTCTTCTTAGTGGTTCGTGAATTTGTGATTGATTCTAAAATAAATTCAAGATATGAGTTTAAAGGTATTAATAATAGGAATATTTCAGAGCAAGGTTCACAATCTCTTAATCACCCCATTAAATGGGAAGGGAATGTCGTTGAGATCTTAACAGAAGATACGGGTAAGGCTGTATCAAATCTTGTGATTAATAATCAGGTAAAACACAAGGTATTTATTAAAGTGGTAATTAATGGTATGGAAATATATCCCACTTCTGAAGCGTGGTTAGCACCTAATAGTATAATAGAGGGGCGGGTTTTGTCTTGGCTTAATATTGTAGAAATAAAGGATAATGTAAGCAACGAAACATATCTTGCAATAATACAAAGGTTATCAGGCGATTGGTTAAAAGGTGAGAATATCACAACACATGTTGAATCACAGAAATGGAGAGTAATTTCCATTCACCGGAACAAAGAATTAAAAGAAGAAACCTTTTCCTATACAGAGAGAGGGGATCATTTACTTGGAGTGAAATTAATACAGTTATCGTCGCAATCATCTTCATTAATTGGTTATAAATCTGATTTGCCCTATAGAAATCCATCAATTTATTTTCCTGTTGTCTATCCCTTGAGTTCTTGTCTAATTGGATTAATATTATTAATTGTTGGGTTTATTATAAAATATAAGGTAAATAATCATTCGAGGCTTTAACTGCTATTGTCAGTACGATGAGGTAAAATATAAAATGCATCCCTTATAGTAGACATTCGAAAAACTAGGGTGATTTCGATGGAGCTTAAGGGGTGTATTTTTTTGTGTTGATAAAGGTAGAATTTCAAGTCATATTCTTATGAAATTACAGATATGGTGAATTGCGGGAATTCAGATCCTGGGCAGAGCATTAAATAATCACTATTAGGGAATCCAAGGAAATTAATGCTGGGTAGATATAGCTCGTTGAGGAATAATTCATGATCCGTCGTATGCTGAATGGCATGTATGGTCGTGCGCAGGTTAGAATTCTAAGATTTTCCGACAAAAACCGACACTTATGGGCAATGTCATAAATTTTTCTTTATTTCATATAAATTTTTACAGGAAAATGACATTAAATGTAGAACCAATATACTAGATGGCTAAATGGATTCGTGGGCCTAAAGTAAGAATGGAGAGGTGAAATTAATGTTAGTTAAGAAGCAATTATCAAGAATGGTCGTTATATTCCTGACGATCAGTATGATGATGCCGTTTATAGCGGCGCAGAGGGTAAGCGCAGATGATCTGACGATTCGGGCAGAGATGGATACTTACGTGGATAATGAGGGTTCTTATCCCGAGGGGTTTGAAGATTTAGGGTATTTAACTGATGAAAACTTTGTAGGATATGACGCAGACTACGGCGAAGCAAAAAGCGCGATGAAATTTCAGCTTGCCAGCATAACCGACCCTATTGTAAGTGCTGAACTCCGAATCTACATAACGGAAGTGTTTGATAATACACCTCCTTTTGTTAGTCTGTGGAAATCAAGCAACGATGCATGGTTAGAAAATACAGCAACAATTCCTGCTGCTGGAGACGCAATCATTGAAGGAGTCACAGGTTTTGTCGAAGGCCAATGGAAAACATTTGATGTTACCGATTATATTACTGAACAAGCGGCCGGGGACAAAGTGGCTACATTTGTGCTTACAGGACGATCTTCCGGTGATGTATCACAAATTGGCTATTACTCCGATGAGGATAATACCTATTATCCGCGTCTGGTCGTTACAGTGAACTCTAACGAAGCCCCTACCGATATTAATCTATCGTCATCGAGTGTAGCGGAGAATGCTGCCTCTGGAACGGCTGTAGGTACGTTGTCGGCTGTAGATGCTGATGTGGGCGATACGTTCACCTATAGTTTGGTGAGTGGAGCAGGCAGTACCGATAATGTGAGCTTCCAGATCGTTGGCAATGAATTGCGAACGGCGGCTATTTTTGACTATGAGACCAAGAACAGCTATAGCATTCGGGTTCGAGTGACGGATGGAGAAGGAGCTACCTATGAGGAAGTACTGACTATCACAGTACTCAATGGCAATGATGCGCCAACAGACATCACCTTGAGCAGCTCGAGTGTAGCGGAGAATCAAGCTGTCAGCACAGTGGTAGGAAATCTGGGCACAGCCGACATTGACGGCGGTGATACGTTTACTTACAGCCTGGTAAGCGGAGCGGGATCTACGGATAACGCAAGCTTCAAAATCGTTGGCAGCCAGCTGCAAACGAATGCAATGTTCGATTTCGAGACGAAAAGCTCTTACAGTGTTCGAGTTCGTACGACGGATTCGGCAAGCCATACCTTCGAGAAAGCTTTCACGATCACAATAACCAATGGCAATGACGCGCCTACTAATATTTCATTGTCAGGTTCGACAGTTGCAGAGGATGCGACTGGCGGCTTCGAGATTGGCACGCTCACCACTACTGATTTGGATGGCAGCGATACGTTTGTTTATAGCTTGGCAAGCGGGGCGGGTGATACCGATAATGCGAGCTTCGTTATAGACGGCGATAAATTGAAGACGAATGTAGCAACAATATTCAACTATGAAACCAAGAATTCCTACAGCATTCGGATTCGCACGACGGATTCACAAAGTCATACCTTCGAGAAACAGTTCACAATTACAGTGACGAATGTTAATGAGACACCAACTGATATCAGCCTATCGGCAGCAAGCATAGCCGAGAATGCGGCGTCAGCCACTCCAGTAGGCACATTCACTGCGACTGATGTAGATGGCGGCGACACGTTCACTTACACACTTGCCACCGGTACGGGCGATGCAGATAATAGCTCTTTCACGATTGTTGGCAATGAGCTGAGATCGAATGAGGTATTTGATTACGAGACGAAGAACAGCTACAGCATTCGTGTACGTGTGACAGATGCAGGCGGCAGCAGCCATGAGAAAGTATTCACGATTACGATAACCAATGGCAATGATGCGCCAACCGCCATCGCTTTGACCGCGAATAGCTTAGCGGAGAATGAAGCGACAGGCACAACGATTGGTACATTCAGCGCAACCGATATCGACAGCTCAGAGACGTTCGCATACAGCCTTGTCAGCGGCGCAGGCGATACGGGCAATGCAAGCTTCACGATTGATGGCAATACATTGAAATCGGCAGTAGGCTTTAACTTTGAAGCGCAGGACAGCTACAGCATCCGGGTTCGTGTAACGGACGGAGGCTCCAACACTTTTGAGCAGACCTTCGTTATCTCGGTAACGGACGTGAATGAAGCACCTACGGATGTATCATTGACTCCATCCTCCTTTGCGGAGAATACAGAGATCGGCGAGACGATCGGAGCATTCATCGCAACAGATGCTGACGCTGGCGATACGTTCACCTATGCACTTGTGAGTGGAACGGGTGATACGGATAACGGAAGCTTCTCCATTACAAATGATGAGCTTCTGGCTGATGATGAATACGATTTCGAGAACAAATCGAGCTACAGCATTCGAGTTGAAGTGACGGATGCCGATGGTTTGACGTTCGAGAAGTCCTTCGTTGTTACCGTAACAGACAGCAATGACCCTCCAACAAATCTCACATTGACAGGTGATACTGTGGAGGAGAATGAATCAGCTGGCACGGAGGTTGGAACCTTCGCAACAGTGGATAGCGATGCAGGGGATACCTTCACGTATACGCTGGTTAGCGGTACGGGCGATGAGGATAACAGTTCATTTGCTATAGCAAGTAACAAGCTGAACATTAGCACCCCTCTCAATTATGAGGCGCAAGAGGAATATAGCATCCGAGTCCGTGTAACCGATAGCGGCGGGAGCACATTCGAGAAGTCTTTTGTCATCACAGCAACGGACGCTAATGATGCCCCTTCCGATATTACTTTGACAGGCACTGAAGTGGATGAGAATGAGTCCATCGGTACTGTGATTGGTACACTGGATGCAGTAGACGAGGATGCCAGCAATACGTTCACCTACAGCCTTGCTGCTGGCAGCGGCGATACGGATAATGCCAGCTTTGCTATTGTTGGCAACGAGCTCAGAACGGATGATGATTTTAACCATGAGACCAAGGATTCATACAGCATCCGTATTCGAGTGACGGACTCAGCATCCGGAACATATGAGGAAATTTTCACGATTACGATTGGTGATGTGAATGAAACGCCGACAGGTGTAAGCTTGTCAGCTTCAAGCATCGTAGAGAATCAAGCGATTGGCACTTCCATCGGATCATTCACAACTACAGATGTTGATGATGGCGATACCTTCACCTATACATTTGTGAGCGGCAGTGGCGATACGGACAATGCAAGCTTCACCATTGCAGGGAACGTGCTGCAAACAGGCACAGTCCTAGACTATGAGACGAAGGACAGCTACAGCGTACGTATCCGTGTAACAGATTCGGGAGGGGCAACCTTCGAGCAATCATTCCCGATCACGGTAACGGACGGCAACGATGGACCAACAGATATCGCATTAACTAACGATACCGTGCAGGAGAACCAAGCCAGCGGAGAGACCGTAGGCTCCCTCAGCGCGACAGACTCGGATATCGGGGACAGCTTCACGTATGCGCTCGCCAGCGGCAGCGGCGATACGGATAATGCCAGCTTTTCGATAACGGGTGATGTACTCAGCACCAGTGCTGTATTCGACTACGAGACGAAGAGCAGCTACAGCATCCGTATCCAAGCAACAGATTCCGCAAGCAACATCTTTGAGAAAACCTTTGTTATTGCAGTAACGGATGTGAACGATGCTCCGACAGGTCTGTCGCTGTCTGCATCCTCTGTTGCAGAGAACGCCGTTTCTGGAACAACGGTTGGAACCTTGAATGCTGCTGATGTGGATCTTGGGGATACGTTCACTTACACGCTTGTAAGCGGTGCGGGAGATACCGACAACGGATCATTCACGATTGCGGGCAATGCGCTTAAGACAGACGACGTATTTGATTTCGAAACGAAAGACAGCTACAGCGTTCGGATCAGAGTAACGGATTCGGAAGGAGCAACCTTCGAGCAAGCCTATGTCATTACAGTGACGGACAGCAATGACGCTCCAACGGTTCTGGCCTTGACTGGCGCCACAGTTGCCGAGAATGAAGCAGCAGGTACGGAAATTGGAACATTCAGCACGACAGATGTTGATAGTGGGGACAGCTTTACGTATAGTCTGGTCAGCGGCACAGGTGATACAGATAATACCAGCTTCACGATATCGGGCGACAAGCTGTTGACCGGCGCAGTTCTTGATTATGAGTCGGCAGCCAGCCACAGCATCCGAGTACGAGTGACGGATTCAGGCGGCGGGATCTTCGAGAAGGCCTTCACCATTACAGTTACAGATGCTAATGATGCGCCTTCTGACCTTACCCTGACGGGCACAACGATTGCTGAGAATACGGCAGTGGGCACGGCAGTAGGCACATTAACGGCTGCAGATCTAGATGCAGGCGAGACGTTCACGTATACGCTGGTATCTGGAACGGGAGACGCGGACAACAACAGCTTCACCCTTGCAGGCAATACCCTGCAATCCAAGGAAGTATTCGATTTCGAGACGAAGAGCTCCTATAGTGTGCGTGTAAGAGTAACGGACGCGGCTGCTCATACATTTGAGAAAGCCTTCACCATTACAGTCAGTAATGCGAACGAAGCGCCGTCCAATATTACATTAGATGTGTCTTCTGTCGCAGAGAATGCTGTTATTGGCACTTCAGTTGGCGCTCTTGCAACTACGGATGCTGACAGCGGAGACTCGTTCACGTACAGCTTGGTAAGCGGTGAAGGAGATACGAATAACAGCAGCTTCACACTTGCAGACAATGTATTGAAGACATCTGCTGTATTCGATTTCGAGACGAAGAAATCTTACAGCGTCCGCATCAAAGCAACAGATGCTGGAGGACTCTCTTTCGAGAAATCGTTCACAGTGACGGTAACTAATGTTAGTGAATATTCACCGATTCCAGTCACGCCTTCACTGCCTGTAAGAGAAGAGCTGAAGTTGGAGATTATTGTGAATGGCCAACGGCTGGATGAACTGGCTGATGCTGAGAAGCTAACGGGTATGGATGGCAGAGAGACAATCACCATTACTCTTGACGAGAAGAAGCTGGAGGAGAGACTGGAGAAAGAGGGCCCTAATGCGGTTGTCCAAATTCCAGTCAACCATGATGCAGATATCATTATCGGCAAGCTGAATGGGCAAATGGTTAAGACCATGGAAAATAAAGATGCTGTCTTGAAAATTACGACCAAGCAAGCTGAGTATACGATTCCGGCCGAAGAGATTGACATAGAAGCACTACGGGGGCAATTTGGCGCCGATGTACCTCTACAAGACATTGAGGTGCAGGTAGAGATTGTAACGGTTTCGGAATCTGATGCAGATGTTATTTTCAAGAAAGCTCGCAATGGCAATTATCAAATCATTGCTCCACCTGTGGAATATAAAATTACAGCGACTCACAATGGGACAACAGTTGAAGTTACAGATTTCAGCGCTTATATAGAGAGAACGATCGCCATACCAGACGATGTCGATCCGGATCGAATTACAACAGGCGTTGTAGTTATGCCTGACGGAACGGTCGTCCATATGCCGACAAAAGTGGTGGAAATAAACGGAAAACGCTATGCGGTTATTAAAAGCATGACCAACAGTACGTACACCATCATCTTCAATGAGAAGAAGTTTAGTGATGTAGCGGGTCACTGGTCCGAGCAAGCGGTCAATAATATGGCATCACGTATGATCATTAATGGCGTTAGCGATGAATCATACGAGCCGGATCGCTCTGTTACTAGGGCTGAATTCACGGCCATTATTACTAGAGCGCTTGGTCTATGGAAGCCGCAAGAAGGGGCTTCATTCCAGGATGTTGGCAATACGAGCTGGTATCATGACGCCGTATCAATTGCAGAGCACTATGGTCTGGTTACCGGAATAAATGACACAACATTCGCTCCTGACCGCACAGTTACGCGTCAAGAAGCAATGGTCATTATAGAGCGGGCTCTCAAGCTCGCAGGTCAATCCAATACGCTGACAGCCCAGCAAATTGCGGGAGCGCTTCAACCGTTTAAGGACAGCGCACAAGTAGCAGGATGGGCAAGATCTTCCGCTGCACTTATTATCGAGAAGGGGATTATGACTGGCTTCAACAGTCAATTGAATCCTGGAAATGCCTTAACCCGTGCTGAAACCGCAGTTATCATCAAGAGATTGCTGGAGAAGGCAGAGCTTATATAGAGAAGCGAGGAACGTACATTGCTGGAATATCGAAAGGCCGCTCTGGAGGATGAAGCATTCTTATTCGAGTTATATGTTGAGACACGAAGGGAAGAGTGGGGAGCGCTCGGATGGTCTGAGTCCGAGCTGCTCGCCTTCCTCCAGATGCAGTTCGATATGCAAATGCGTTCATACGCTATGCAATACCCTCATATCGACAGCCAGATTGTATATATGGACGAGCTTAAGATCGGCCGTATTCTGATTTCGCATACGGAGCAAGCCGTTCATCTCATCGATCTGACTTTGACAGAGAGGTATCGCAGGCGGGGGATAGGAACCGAGCTGGTTCAGAATGTGCTTAAGCTTGGCGAACAATCCGGTAAACCGGTTCGTCTTCATGTGCTGCAGCATAATCCGGCTAAAGGTTTGTATGAGCGGCTAGGCTTCAAAGTCACGGAGGATCGGTATCCGTATGTCGCTATGGAATGGCAGCATGACCAATACAAGTGGGAGGTAGAATCATGAGTGATCAATACGTGGGCGAAATACGGATGTTTGGTGGCAACTTTGCACCCGTGGGCTGGCTGCCTTGCGACGGCAGAATACTTTCGATCAGTCAATATGAGGTGCTTTATGTTCTGCTCGGCACGACCTATGGTGGAGATGGTAATACTACATTTGCTTTGCCGGATTTGCGCGGACGTATTCCCTTTAGTATGGGGAGGAGCACGACGGGAACCAACTACGTGCTTGGACAGAGGGCAGGAGTTGAGAGCGTTACGTTAACCAGCCAACAAATGCCTGCTCATACGCATCTGGCTGCGGCTTCGGACATAACCGGTACAATTGCAAGCCCTAGTAACAATTATTGGGGCGGGAGCACAGAGGAACAGTATTCAACTGAAACTGCAGATGGAAGAATGGATGTCAGATCATTGACTCCAACAGGAGGCAATCAGCCGCATGACAATATGATGCCGTCCCTGGTTATCAGTTTTATCATCGCAACGGAAGGCATATTCCCAAGCCAAGGCTAAGAGAAGAAGGAGGGTATTATAATGGCAGAACCGTTTTTAGCTGAAATTCGATTGTTCCCCTTCAACCTTATACCAAGAGGGTGGGCACCATGCAATGGACAGCTTCTGGCTATACAGACAAATCAGGCATTGTTTTCTCTACTCGGCACGACATACGGTGGCAACGGGACAACTAATTTTGCTCTGCCTAATCTTCAGGGAAGAGCTCCTATTCATCCTAGTTCATCTATTCGGGCAGGACTGATGCAAGGAGAAGAGACACACACCTTAACGATAAATGAGATGCCGGCACATAATCACCAGGCAATAGCTGGAAACACAGGGACGAGTGCGAATCCAGTTGATAATACATGGGGGACATCCGCAGTAACATCCTATGTAGCTTCGGCCAGCGGGACAATGAACGCTGGGGCCTTGACTCCAGCAGGCGGAAGTGCTGCACATACCAATATGCAGCCTTACCTGGTTCTGAATTATTGTATTGCGCTCAACGGAATTTTTCCGCCACGAGACTAAACTTACAAGGAGGAGACACAATGGATCCATATGTGGGAGAGATTCGAATATTCGCTGGCAGCTATGCTCCGAGGGGATGGGCATTTTGTAATGGTCAGCTAGTGGCTATCAGGCAGAATACGGCATTGTTTTCTATTCTCGGCGTTCAGTACGGGGGAGACGGCAAAACTACGTTCGCGCTGCCGAATTTGCAAGGCAAGGCTCCTATGAACCAAGGTAATGGGCCTGGCTTGACGCCAAGAAGTGTGGGAGAGGATGTCGGTAGTTCGACGGTTACATTGCTAACGACAGAATTGCCGAATCATATCCATACCGCTACTTGTCCGTCGAATGTAGCGGCGGATCAGATGACCCCTCAAGGAGCAGTATGGGCTAATACCGGCGGGAGGAAAGGCGATAAAGTGTATTCGGATCTTATCAATACACCGATGAATCCGATGGCTATTCTCCCTCAAGGAGGGAGCCAGCCGCACAACAATATGCAGCCGTATCTGGCTATCAATTATATCATCGCTCTGGAGGGTGTATTCCCGCAGCGTCCTTAAATAATCATTACTAAATAGAAGCTGTCTTCGGAGTAGAACTTAATACTACTCCCAAGACAGCTTTTCCTATGTGACGGCAGCGGCTGGAATAGTAGAAGAGGCCGTCGAGCTATTTTGTCATAATGGCGCAGGAGGTGCAATTTTTAGGCACTATGTGGTACTCTATGCTACAATGTCAACATATCAATGAGGGGATGACAACTAAATGAGCGAACAGCAGCTTAACGAGCAGGAACTTGTACAATACATAGCGGACGAAACAAAGGCAGATTCCCGGAGCATCGCGCTCGTTCTCAAGCACGAACAGGCCTATATCAATGGCGCCAAAGAGAATGCCAAGGGCGAGGTGGAGATCGACAGCGATGATCTGGTCGATTATATTCTAGGCAAGCCGGATATTAAGCTGGATGAGCTGACAGTTGAGAAGATACTGGACGCTGAGATGCAATATTTGATGGACAAAGGCATGGCAGGCTATATCGACTAGCAGCTAATGTATCGGCTCATGACCCGTTGTAGAGGGTTGTGAGCCTTTTTGCCTGCCGGACCGGACTATGGTTCCAATTAGAATGGGGGTCTGCAGCGTGTCGAAGGCTGATAATATGCTCTCTATTCTCTGGCTGCTCAAGACGGGAAGAAGAATGACAGCGAGGGAAATTGCCGATACATTAGAAATTCATATCAGAACGGTGTACCGTTACATCGATGCCTTATGTGCCAGCGGTGTTCCGATCATATCGGATGCGGGGCATAACGGCGGGTACAGCTTGCTCCGCCAATTCAATGAATCACCGCTGATGTTTGATGCTGATGAGCAAAAGGCGCTCGTTCATGCAGCCATATTTGCCCGGCAGGCGGGATATCCTTTTGGAGAAGCGCTCAGCGGCGCTGTCGCGAAGCTGAAGATCTACACGAATGAGGATCAGTTGGAGAAGATCAATCGGCATGAGAGCGGCCTTGACGTCATTAATCCGCCCGCCAATACGGCGCTTGCGCCTGTCCTTCAAACATTGGAGGTATCGGCAGCGGAGGGAAGTACACTCGCAATGACGTATGCAGGCAGACGGGATTCATTGACCGCAAGAGAAATAGATCCTTATGGATTAGTATATTGGAAGGGCACCTGGTACATCGTCGCCTACTGCCGCCTGCGAAGAGAGATCCGCAGCTTTCGGGTAGACCGGATCGCATCGCTTAACCGGACGGAAGCCGTATTCGAGCGGCCTGCGGATTTCTCGGCACGGGAATTTTTCCTGGGCAAGCTTCTGCCTCACACGGACAATGCGTTGATTACGGTGCGAATCAGCGGTCAGGAGCAGGCGATCAATGGCTTGTGCGAGCATTGGCTGTTCGGACATGCGCTTGTTGAGCGCGACCGCACAGAAGCCAGGTTCGAGCTTGACCAAGCGATGCTGCTTACCTTTGTCCCTTATTTTCTGCTCCCTTATGGAAGGGCCATTGTAATCAAGGAGCCGTCTCAGCTGCACGAGAGAATGGTAGCGGTTCTCTCGGAAATGCTGGACTATTATACAACCAGCGCACCCGATAAGAATGCCGCTGTCCAATAGGCGCCAATGATTAGAAAGGCCTCCGGGCGAGCAGGGCAGGCAGGGAGATGCTGGAACATAATGCGGCCAAAGCACGTCTAGGTTATAAAATGAAGCTGCGCACAGCTAGAAGGAGATTGATTATGAAAAAGCTGCTGATTTCGTCATTATTAGCCCTGACATTGCTTGGCACATCCGGGGCTGCTTCATTCGCTGCCGGCACATCGAAAGAGATTGCCGCCGCCCCTGCGTCACAGGAGAAGCTATACCGGATCGAGAAGGACGGCAAGTTTGGCTTTATTAACGTGAAGGGCCAGATCATCATCGAGCCCAAGTACAGTATAGCTGTGAACGAGCAGGGCAATCCGGCTTATGTCGTTGCGGACGGCAAGCAAATCTATTATGATGCCGCGGGGAACAAGCTGTTCGAATGCCCGTTGAATCAGTGCAGATATATATCAGACGGTATGGCCGTATATCAGAAGAAAATTATGATGGAGGACGGAACCTACCAGACAAGATACGGTTATTTGAACGTCAAGGGTGAGCAGGTAACGGAGGCGATCTACCATCACGCGTCGCCATTCTCGGATGGATTGGCAAGGGTGAACATGGGGAAGGCCAGCGGGTATATTGATAAAACGGGCAGGCTGGTCATTCCTTACCGCTTCAGCAGCACAACCGAATTCTCTGAGGGGCGAGCGGTCGTTCAATTGCAGGCCGGGGGCAAATATGCCTATATCGACAAGACCGGCAAGTTGATAACACCTGCCATCTATGCCCATGCGGGTCCGTTCTCGGATGGAGCGGCGCTTGTCTATGTGGATGGCAAGTACGGCTATATCGACGGGACCGGCAAAATGTTCATAACCCCGCAGTTCTCGGCGGCATGGGCTTTCTCGGACGGGCTGGCAGCTGTGGAGAGAAACGGCCGAACCTTCTATATCAACAAGCAGGGAAAGAAGGTTATTTATTTTGGAGGCGGGCAATTCGTCAATGGACTGGCCCCCGCTAGCCAGGGACAGCAACACGGCTATATCGACCGGACGGGCAAGTTCGTCATTAAGCCTGCATATATGTGGGCAGACTCCTTCGTTGGCGAGCTGGCTAAAGTCTATCTGGAATCCAAGACAGCCGAGCTAGGCTTTGTTGAGGGATATATCAACAGGAAGGGCGAGCTTGTCTGGAAGCCGTAATGCTGGCGCTGGGGGGGTCCTCTTCCCGGGACCGAATATATTTGTAAATCCGGGCTGTTTGCGGTATTTTTGATAATATGAAGAGTAATAGCGAAATGTGTTGATTAATCTGTTGCGAAGGGTGATATACGATGAGATATGAAATTTTATATGAAGGCGCATTTCCGCTTCTTAAGGTGAATCTGGAGCAGGGTGAAACGGTAAAGGCCGAGTCCGGTGCGATGGTATCGATGTCGCCTAATATTAACCTTACTGGAACTGTGGATGGCGGAATAATGAGAGGGCTTGGGCGTATGCTAAGCGGAGAGAAGTTCTTCTTCCAGGAGCTCACGTCTACCAGAGGCAGCGGAGAGGTGACACTGGCCCCTTCGACAATCGGCGGGATTCAGGCTGTAGAGCTTGATGGCTCCTATACGCTGTGTGTGCAGAAGGACGGCTTCCTGGCTGCAACTAGCGGGATAGAGGTTGCGACCAAGATGCAGAATCTCTCCAGAGGGATACTGTCCGGCGAAGGTTTCTTCATCATCGAGATCAGAGGCAGAGGAACGGTCTTCCTGTCGTCCTATGGCGCTATTCATGCCATCAACCTGGCTCATGGGGAAGAGATTGTTGTCGATAACGGGCATCTGGTCGCATGGCCAAGCTATATGAACTACACGATCGAGAAGGCTGCCAAGGGGTGGATATCTACTTTTACGAGCGGTGAGGTAGCGGTCTGCCGGTTTCGTGGTGAAGGTGTTGTGCTGATCCAGACGAGAAATCCGCGCAGCTTCGGTGAATGGTTGAAGGGCTTTATTCCGGGCAAATAACATATGTGCGCAGGTGCATCCGATGCGGAACGGGGCGGCATAGCGCAACTTGCGTATCGTTGAAAATAGACAAAAATTTGTGTCATCGGAGGGCATCCATGCTCAGTTTTGAAGAGAAGCTTGCAATTATTGATTCCTATCCCGAATTGCAGCGGAGGGATGTATCGCTGCGCCGCGTCAACTATCATTATGAAGAGAGTGCTCATGATAAGAAGATCGTCGTGTTCCACCTGCATCCCAACGGCAATGGCTACGTATATGCCGGTTTGCTGCGCAATTATGAAGCCGATGATAGAGGCTTCGTGAATATACGCGACTACTCCGCTGATGAGCTGCGGACTCTGCTTGAGGCTTCCATCCATTCGCTTTCTATGAAGGTGCCGGAAGCGCCTGCCAAGAGCAGACGGAAGAAAACACAGGATGGCGAGGATTCGGAGTGGATCGGGCCGAACAAGGAGACGCTCTCGCTCAAGCGGGAGGAGGATATGTGGTATATCTACGCTGGACTTAATCTTGATATGGTGTTCGAGACCTATGACGAGGCGGAACAATATTTGGTTGAGGAAGGCTTCTCGCCTAAGGCGTGATGCGGTGCAAAGCGTGGTGAAGAGGGGCTGTCCGAAAAGTCCAATATCCAATGAGTCAGTCCCAAATGATGTGAAAAGATGCCTCCATAACCACTAAAAAGGGGACTGGAAGCATCTTTTTATTGTATACGGGGACTTAGTGGGGACTCTGTCTGAAATCATCAAGCAACTTTCTGGACGGCCCGTTATCCAACTGTTTTGAAGGCAGGGTGACAGAGTAAGAAGCCTGCGAATGTGCATGAATTTCGGTTACAAGACGCCATAATGGTAACATTCCTGCGATGAAGCATGAATTTGAGACAAAATCGGCCGTTAAGAGGAAATGAAGGTGAAATACCTGCACGCTGGCAGGCATTTCACCTTCATGGGGCCAGAAACGAGCAAATAAATGCCGTTTCGCATGTTTTACCTCGCTTACATCTCGAATCTCGGATCTCGCCTGTCGTGGTGTTTGAATGATGGATCTTCCTCTGGCGGGGGTACGTCAACAGCCTGATGATCGCAGGCACATGCCACATCGTACAGTTTCTTAAAGTGGGAGTTGGGATTTCCATAAAGGGCTTTCTGGACAGCCCATTCTTTTTGGCCTAACCGCAGCTGCCTGTCTAGGATCGAAGCACTTTCAGAAGGGATGGGTTGAACAGGTCCAGTTGGTCGTAGAATATGCCGTGACCGCTTTTCTCGAAGCGCAGCAGGATGGAGTTCGCAATGCCCTTGTTCATCAAGAGTGCCAATGAGAAGGGGCATATTTTGTCTAACAAGCCATGAAAGATGAAGGTTGGCACATGAATGCGTCCGAGGTCGGGGCGCAGATCCTCATCTCTTAACGATACGGCGGTTGCAGCGATGGCATGAGAGGCAGCCTCAAGCCCCAGTGAATGGAACCAGCTTCGGAAGGGTGGACTGACTTGGCTTGCAAAGAAGAGCTTGCCGAAATTCTCCAGCATAAGAGGGCGGTCTGTATCGTTCTGTACAATAAGGCTGTCGACCTCTTCCTTCTTCATGCCATACGGGTAGCCGCTCCTTTGGGTGAATGCAGGAGCAGCTGCGGAGAGAAGAGTGAGCTGGATAACCCTGTGGCAGTGATGGCGGCTCATATACCTGATCGCAATGGCTCCGCCCATAGAGAAGCCGACAAGTCTAACCTTTTCCAGTCCCAAGGTATCAATAACGACACGTATATCATCTGCCATTCGATTGTAGGAGTAGCCCGTCCATGGCCGATCCGATTTGCCGAAGCCTCGCAGGTCGACCCCAATACAGCGGAACCCGTGCTTGGGAAGCTGATTGACTTGATATTCGTACATCTTATGATTAATCGGCCAGCCGTGGACAAGCAGCACCGGCATTCCTGCCCCGACATCCTCCACATACAGCTTAACTCCGCGCTCCACCTGGATATAATAGCCCATGTCCATTACTCCTTTGATCCGAATGTATCGTTGTATCTGCTCCGTTTAATCGTATGTGTGGATTTGGGTATTCAATGACAATAATAGGCTGGATGGAGAAAATAAAGTGCGAAAGCCGCCAGCGGGCAGCCCGGATTTCTGGAGGATGTCATGTCGAGTGCAGAGCATTCTTTTATTCGTTGAGCTACGATTTGTACTAGACACTGGGAACTGCTGGCGTGGTATTCTATGAGTATTCTGTAAGTAAGGCTGCAAATTCGGAGGTAAGTGAAATGATCATGAATGAGAAAATTAAAGCATCCGAGGTACTATTAACAGGTTTGAACGGTGAAAATTTGGGAATCGTTGCGCGTGAAGAGGCGCTTGCGCTGGCGCGGGAGCTGAAGGTGGATCTGGTCTGCACCTCTCTCATGAGCAGCCCGCCGCCTTGCAAGCTGATCGGCCGGGGAGCGGCGAAGCAGGATGCCCAGAATGAGAAGCGGGCAGAGCGCAGGAAGGAACAACCGCTTAAGGTCAAAGAAATCCGGCTGACAGCAAATATTGAGGACCACGATTATGATACGAAGCTCCGGCAGGCGGAGAAGCTGCTGCAGTCAGGGAATGCGGTGCAGCTTGTTGTGAAGGTTCAGGGCAAGGAAGGGCAGCGGGCCAAAGAGCTGCTGGAAAGAATCGTGAAGGAGCTTGCCTCCAGCGGGACGAAAGAAACCGGCATTCAGCTCAGCGGCAAGCAAGCGGCTGTGCGCGTGAATCCGGTGTCGTAGGTAGGGTCCGGGCCGTCTGTCGGATCAGAAGGATGCGGTCAGGACGGTCTTGATGAAGCTCGAGGTGCAGAGCTGCCAGATGAAGCTCGAGGTGCAGAGCTGCCAGATGAAGCTCGAGGTGCAGAGCTGCCAGATGAAGCGAGAGGCACATGAGCAATTGCTTCATACATAGGGCCGGACTTCCGAAGTGTGCTGCTGTATAGCACAATATCCTCAATGATCCAGCGAAGCGGCTCGCCCTCTTCAGCAGCCGGAACAGCGTAACGGTCAAGCTGTTCCGGCTCAAAAGGGATATCGCCGCTGTATTTGCGCGCCAGCGTGATATGAGGGTGATAGGGCCGTTCCTCAGGCACAAAGCCAAGAGGCGCGAGGGCCGCGGTGATCCGCTGCTGAAGATCATGCAGCAGGCGGAGCTCGCCGCCCACACCGGCCCACAGAATGCTCGGATTGCTGGGACGGCCGAATAGGCGAAGACCTTCCAAAGTCAGCTCAAATGCTCCGGCGCTGCTCGCTGCGCCGTTCAATGCGCTTATAATAGGCGCCTTCTGCAGAGAGGGTGTATCGCCAAGGAATTGAAGTGTAATATGGAGATCGCTGGGATACACCCATTTGCGGAAAGGCAGCTCCAGGCGAAGCTTCTCGCTCCAAGCGGCAAGCTGCTGCTGCAGCTGTGACGGGAGCGAAGCGGCGACGAACAAGCGAAGAGATGGATCGGTCATTGATAGGCGTACTCCTTCCAAAGCAAAAAACTCCCAATTAGCATACCACACAATGGAAGAGGTTAAACATTCCCCGTGCTAACGTTTCACCACATGAAAGTTATCTTCGATCAACAGCCAATTTTGCGGAAAGCTTAATCCGAGCTTCCAATAGCTTACACCCCTTAGCCCCAGCTCTTTTACCAAATCGAACTTCGCCTGAATGGACCTCGCGTCCTCGAACCAGACAACATGCTCCTTGCCGCCTGCCCAGTAATGGAAGAACGGAGCCTGAGCTCGCGCATCATACTCGATCGCTGCATGATTCGTTCTGGCGAGTCCGATCGCTGTCTGCGGACTTACGGCCCGCGCATAAGGCCCTCCTTGAACATAGGGCAAGGTCCAGTCGTAGCCGTACAGATTCTGGCCCATCATCACTTTGGAGGCGGGTATTTCACTGATTGCATATTCCAGTACTTGGCGGACGGGTCCGATTGGGGATACAGCCATAGGAGGGCCTCCGCTGTAGCCCCATTCATAGGTCATAATAACAACAAAGTCTACAATTTCTCCATGTGCCTTGTAGTCATGCGCGGAATACCAGGGGCCGGTCTGCGCAGCGCTTGTCTTGGGGGCCAGAGCCGTCGATATTTGGTAGCCTTCCTGATGGACACGGCGGGCGGCTTTGCGCAGAAACCGATTGTAGGCCTCCTTGTCATCGGGATTCAAGTGCTCCAGATCAAAGTGAATGTCGCGGAAATTCAGCTCCTTGGCTGTCTTCATAATTTCATCCAGCAGCCGATTCTGAATAGCTTCGTCATTCAGAATCAGATGTCCGATCTCTTCGCTGAACTGCTCGTTCTCCAGATTCGTAATGACCATCATAAGAACAACGCCATTCTGCTCCGCTATCGCCCCTAAATTATCCAGCGGCGGGGGCTGCAAGGTACCATTGCGATTGATGCGGAAGCTGGAGGGAGCCAGATAAGTAAGCAGAGGCGCTGCTTCACGGGCTGCTTGGGTCAGATTGGGGGAGACCGAATCTCCTCTAGGCTCTATGTAGGCGATGATTTCCGCGTTGCGTTTAGGTTTAGGGGGGATATAGAGGCGTATTCCTACTGCTAAAGGACTGTTGACAGACAATTGGTTCACGGCAGCAAGCGTATGCACGCTAATACGGAATCTCTGTGCGATGAGAAAGAGGCTGTCCCCCGGCTGTACCCAATAATATTGGCCGACAATAGGGATGACAAGTGCCTGTCCGACGACGAGTGTATTGGCGGCAGAAATTTCGTTCGCTTCCGTAATGTCCTCAATCGGTATCCCATAAGCATGCGCAATCCGATAAAGGGAATCACCCGATTGGACGACATGAATTTGCAAGAAGCCTTCACCTCCTGAATAGATGCGCTGTGACGCAGCAGGTATCTGTACTTCAATCTTATTCGGCGGGTTCGCAATCCATGTCGTTCGTTAAGGCAAAAAACCAAGGGGCTGTCCGAAGGATAATGCCGAATAAGGCAGCCCCAACTCTTACGAAGAAGCCTCTAACCCCGCGAGTCAAAGCGGAGTGGAGAATTCGTTTCCGCGCAGGGGCAGAGCAGCGCACCCCCGTCTCTCTATCAAATAAAGAGGAGCCAGGATAAAGCTGGCTCCTCTTCGTATTATTGTGCCGGCAGTCTTTTGCGCAGCAGCTCCAATTGCTCGTCCACTAATGCTGATTGCGATGGGTTCAGCTCAGCTTCTCCATGCTCCTTGGACAAGTGAATGGTGTTTGCTCCGTTATATGGGCGGCTTGCCAGGGCAACCTGGGCTTCCCATTGAACAATCTTGTCCTCCATCCGCTGGAACCCTTGAGCTGCGCCGCCGCCTTCGAGACCAGTCCCGCAGCCGGTCATTGACGCCCTTGCTTTGGCAGCAGTCAATTGAGCGCGGGCAGCCAGCTCATCCCGTTTCTTCTGCATCACAGCAAGCTCCGCCTTGGCTTCTTCCAAGCGGTTAGCCAGCTCTCCGCATCTCAGCTCGGCGCTCTCGCTCCATGCCGCACTCTCGCGTGCTTTCTCCGCATATTGCAGCTTGATTGACAGCAGTTCTCTTGCGAGTGCTTCCTGGCCGGATGACATGGCCTCCAGCGCTCTGGCTTCACTTTGCTCCGCAAGCTTAGTATATTCTTCGGCCTGCAATTGAAGACGCTTGGCGCCGGCCTCTTGCTTGAGAAGCTCTGTCTGAATAGATTCAACATCACTCTTCGCTGTGCGTACATAGTGGTTCATCATCATTGTTGGATCTTCAAGCTTGTCGAGCAGCTCATTCGTAGCTGCCTTTGTCATATCGATTAATCTTGTTAATACTCCCATTCTTCATCCACTCCTATTAACGGTTTTGGTAGAACTCATTGAAGCTGTAAGGGTTGCCCCCGTTAAACGCATCGCCGGGCTCTTTCGGTACGATAAAGCTCGCTGCAATGTAAATCAGGAACGCCGAACCGAAGCTGAACAGTGCGACCGCGACCAACAGCAGACGTACAATTGTTGGATCGATGCCGAACATTTGACCCACACCGCCGCACAATCCTGTCAGCTTCTTGTCTGTTCTCGAAAGGTACAATTTCTTCATTGGGTATTACTCCCTCCTGAATCTCTATAATGAATGAATGCTTGCCAACGTATGTTTATTGCGCTGCTCATAACTACATTCTAATATCCGGCCGGATCGTTCAAAACAGTCCCGCGACCGTTTTTGCGGCTAGGCTTTAGGCGGGGAACGACTACGACCCAGGACCATGTCGGCTATGGCTGCATAGCAAAAAGGCCACTAATTCCATAGTGCGAAATTAGAGGCCCTGTTCAAATCGATTCATGAATTACAGATTAATATACCGTTCGAAAATATCGCCAAAGTCGCTTACTTTGTACTGGTTATGCGTGCTGGCAAGCCAGTTGAATGCCGATTCATTCAGAGCGTCGAATTGCGCGACGAGGTTGGCATCTATCTTGGCAATCTTGCCGAGAGCCGTCGTAGCCATCTCGATGCTTTGTCTGGAATAGCTCAGAGCGATCTCGTTCTCATGCATGAGCTCCGCTATCTTAAGAAGGGTCTTGTACAAGTCCTTCACTTCTTCTATATGTTTCTTATGAATATCAATGCTGAGAGCGGTAGCGCCGATTGTGAATTTGATCTCGACATCGAGATCTACAGTGCCGGCAGTTTCCAAGGAGACGTTATTAATTTTGTTCATGTTGTAAGGATAGCGGCGCAGCGTGCGTTTCTTGCTTATAGCGCTCACACCGTCCAGATGAATGAGGGCAAGGTTCGTAAAGCAATACTCGTCAGCCTTGGATTTGATCAAGAAGTAGATCTTCTCGTTATCCTCATGCATGACATAATCATCGGAATCCACCTTGTCGTAATCTTGCGGCTTGATGACCGCGCCTACATCACTTAAACCGAGCAAATCGGACGTTACTCTTCCAAACATACGATCATTCCTCTCTTGTGCTGTACATGAATTCTATTCCCATTATAGTACAAATGAGGAATTTGCACGTGTTATTTTTTGTATAAGGGCTTATTTTTTCTTCGCTATGGAGAAGATGACCGTCTTTGCCGCAGCGTCTACTTGGATATTCACATTGTTATCACCGATGATGATTGCTGAGGAATCTGTCCGTTTGCCCGCTTCAACATTCGTGCAGATCTCGGTGAATAATTGATGGAAGGACGATGCGTGATAACCGAACAATCCGTTAGCGAACAGCTGGACAGCCTCCTGATTGCGGGCCAATGTCCCCTGGCGCAGATGGATCGTGATGCCATAGGTGTTGTATTGCGGATCAAGCCATAGCGCCGCTTCCTCGGACGCGCCTGCCTTCCGGGCGAACACGAGCTCCTTCTCCTCCTGATCCTTGAACAGGCGAAGGGTCGTTTCGAACAGGTCATGATTGGAGCCGCGCAGCTGTCCAGCTGCAACCAATGCTTCATATGCGTCCCACATCCGTTGATCCGGGAACACCACGATCTTCTTTCCGCCGCCCTGTGTTGGAACAGTACGCTCTAACTTCTCAGGTGATACCTTTACCGCGATGCGCTTGCTCTTATCGGTCAGCCGCTCCAGCAGCACCAGTGACTCGGCACGGGTCACCGTCTGGCCGACACCGAAGAAGCCGCTGGGGTAGCCCTGCATAATTCCTTTCACCAACGATTCAGCGATAAATTTCTGCTCGCGTTCCGAAGCGCTTCGCAGATCGCCATACGATTGCGCGACCCCCTGGCTGAATTGCGAATCCTCTAGAAATTCCGTTTCCTGAAGCGTATAATATAGAATTTCGGCAACATTCTCACGGGTCATATCGGCTTGAAAATCATTGTAGCGGGATCTGTTCAGCAGATGCAGATCGCTTGATATATCGATATATGGCTTGGCCCAGTAGCCGGCCGTGCTTGCCTTGAAGTCGAAGTAGCGGTAATCCTGCTTCAGAATGGCCTGGTTCTCCGCGCTCAAGGATTGAAGGAAGGCAGGATTCCAGCTGCGATCCCCGTTCTGATGCAGATCTGTGTAGGAGAGCACCAGCATCTTAATAAATTGATCCACCTTGACTGGCTCTTGCGGGCGGAAGGTCCCGTCAGGATAGCCATCAAGAATGCCCCGCTGTACCATCTCTTCAATTGTCTTCTCCGCCCAGTGTGACTGGATATCGGTGAAGGATGAGGCTTTCTCTCCTTGAGCAAAGCCGATGCTTCCGGCTCCGGCCCATAGCATGATACATAATGCAGTCATGAATGTGATCCGTTTCATTGTTATCCCCCTGATATGATTCTGCATTGAATTCCACAATGTCTAGATAACCATAAATAAGTCGAAATGAGAAAGGTCAATATAACTATTGTCGCAGCAGTCTTATAGTCTTGCTTATGCAACGGGCTGTAACGGGACTTTAGTTAGGGGTATTGTCAGCGCCCTGGAAGGAGCTGGATTGGCGTTATAGCTGGCAGCAAGGAAATATTGCTATTCGAAGCGTTATGTGGTATGCTTTTTAAAACGAAATCGAACCTCAATTTACATATTGTAAAGGGTTACTATTTTGTTTGGTAAGGAACCTTTTCCAATATGTGAATTTTTATTTCGTCAAGAATAAAGAAACGCATGTAAATTAAATTTTGGAGGTAATACAAATGCAAACAGGTACAGTTAAATGGTTTAACGCAGAGAAAGGCTTTGGCTTCATCGAAGTTGAAGGCGGCAACGATGTATTCGTACACTTCAGCGCAATCACTGGCGAAGGATTCAAAACGTTGGACGAAGGACAACGCGTAGAATTCAACGTGGTACAAGGCAACCGCGGACCACAAGCTGAGAACGTTGTAAAGCTGTAGTATATCGTTAAAAAAACGCCCTTAACTCTTTTGTTAAGGGCTTGTTTTTTTGGGCAAGATAGGAAGGAAGGGGGCTTGTCGATGTACTCACGGAAAAAGTCTTTGGAAGAAATCCCTGAAGAACTGACGGCTATATGGTCGTGCTCTAATGAAGGTTGCAACAGCTGGATGAGGGACAATTTTGCGTTTGAGGCTGTGCCAACATGTCGGCAGTGCTCATCTCCAATGGTTAGCAGCACGAAGATGCTACCCCTGCTTGTTAATACGAACAGCAATCAGAAGGCGCTTAAGAAGGGTGTTCAGATCTGAATACATGCGCTTCCTGAAGAACCATTATCTACGGATGATGGTTTTTTTGTTTTCGCTCCGAATACCGATGTGAGTGGGCGAGTGGACGCGATATTCCGCGATAATGGACGATAGTGAAAGAAATATTAATTATTTATCAATAAAATGGTCATTTATTGATGAATTTCATTGATTTTGGTATAATGAGCCTCATAGGTAAAATGTTATGCTGCACGCCCCATCGTTATGGACTTGTGATATTAGCGAACAAGGAGGTTGTGAGAATGGTTGAACTCAAGGATCGGGAACTGATTATCGTATTCACTGGGCCTGATGGCTCCGGACGCAAGACAATTGCGGACAGTGTAGGCTCGACGCTGGGCATATCCAAGGTATTATCGTATGCGACGCGTAAGCCAAGACCAGGTGAAGTGGACGGACAGGACTATCATTTTATTACCCCGCAGCTGTACGAACAGCTTCATGCCGGGGGCGAATTCATTGAGAGCGTCACCATTAGTAACAACCAATACGGCCTTAGAGACAAGGATGTTGAACAGAGTTTCCAGCATAATGGCTGTATCTATCTTATCTTGAACCCTGAGGGCGCGGAGATTTTGAAGCGCATGTATGGCGACCATGTTATTCGCTTATTCATCTACGCGGACCGGCAGACGGTACAGACGCGGCAGCGTGACGAAGGTCTGAGTGAGGAAGTTATTGCGGATCATCTGAGCCACTACGAGAGCGATATGTCGTATCAGTCTCAATGCGAGCATGCTTACGAGAATTATGATTTGGCACATACTATTTTTGATATTAGCAATACGCTTGAAGGGTATTTGAAGCGAGACCTTGTGGAGCGAGATTAGCTGTCAACGAAGCGTAAGTCCGCTCTCTGATTGGAGATGCGGGCTTTTCGTTGTTTTTGGAAGCAGCTTGGGCGATATTGACAGAGGATAATCGGTCATGACTTAATCATTATTCGGGAGAGCTGAATATAGCTATGGTGAAATTAAACAATAAAATTGGTGTTATTGTAGACAGCTTTGGCTGCGGAATTGAGGAGGGGCTGCTGAAGGCGAAGCGGGTCGGTGCGGAAGGTGTGCAGATCTACGCGGTCTCCGGTGCAATGGATCCGGCCAATATGGGGGGGCGGCAAAGACGGGAGCTGCGAGATCGAATTGAGGGGCTGGGGCTCGAAATTTCCGCTCTGTGCGGAGATCTCGGCGGTCATGGGTTTCAAGATCGAATGGCGAACCCTGTGAAGATCGAGAAATCGAAGCGGATTCTGGACTTAGCGGTCGAGCTTGGCACGTCAATCGTAACGACGCATATTGGCATCGTGCCGCAGAATACTGATAGCGCCATCTATGAGGCGATGCAGGAGGCTTGCGGGGAGCTTGGGCGGTATGCGCGAAGTATGGATGCATATTTTGCAGTAGAGACCGGACCTGAGACTGCCGTGCATCTGAGGGATTTCCTCCAGACGCTGGGGACTAATGGCGTTTCGGTTAATTTCGATCCTGCTAATATGGTGATGGTAACAGGTGATGATCCTGTTCAAGGTGTGTATCTGCTCAAGGATTATATTGTCCATACACATGTGAAGGACGGTAGAAGGCTCCGCGTTGTTGATCCGCGCCAAGTATACGGTTATTTGGGCTATGAGGGAATGAGCCATGGGCATATAGCAGAGATGGCGGCAGAGGGTGCTGACTTCGAAGAGCTTCCGCTTGGCGAGGGGAATGTGGATTTTGATGCGTATTTCGCGGCGCTTCATGAGATCGGGTATAGGGGATATTTGACGATTGAACGTGAGGTGGGCGATCAGCCGGAGCGGGATATTGCCCGGGCGGTTGCGTTCATAAACAATTACCGCATGTAGAAATAAGAGGAGGAGGCTGTCCCGAAAGTCTTTTTTGGAACTTTCAGCTTCCGCTTTGGATGTAATAATTAAAGGAACCTTCAGCTCCACTTTTATAGTGGTTATGAAGGTTCTATTGTACATTTTATGGGTTTGACGCACTCGGGGTTACCCTTTTTGGGCAGCTCCTTGAGGCGAATAGGCCGCACGGAAAGCCTTTGTGTGTCGGATTCACGGGCTTCCTCCATGTTATGGACGCACGAGGTTTGACCCTCGACGTGTGATTGATCCCCGCGTGCCGCAATGGCACCGTGCGCCGGGAGACACGCGCGGTGCGGAAAAGGTCTCACGCGCTGGCCTCACGCACTGCTCCCATGCGCTGGCCTCGCGAGCTGGCTTCACGCGCTGGCTTCAAGTGCGCCTGGAACTGGCAGGGTGCAGCAAGTGGGGTGAGCCCTTACAGCCCCGACGCGTGGAGGGGGACTCTGGAGTCATTCCATCGGCGGCGGCGAATCCTGCGAATAGGCATGCTTTTGTTCATTTCTGCATGCTGATGACCGAATGCCTGCCAAAGCGCAGGCATTTCGCCATGTTTTCCCGATAGCGGCCCAATCCGCCATATATTCCTGCGTATTCGCAGGCTTCCTGCGCTCAATGGCTTCATTTAGCCGAAATTCCTGCCCTTCCGCAGGCTTCTCCTTGCTCTACTAACCGGATCTTTTTCAGTCAACTGGTACATGGGGACGTAGACACGAAGCTTGGAGACAATGCGGGCAAGTATTGGGTATCTGCCTCACTGCTTTCCTGCTGAAGCAAATACATAAAAAAGTTGGACGAAAAACATGTTGTTTTTTCGCCCAACTTTTTTGTTTTAGGGACTTATTGGACAGCTACCTCCTTTTGCAGAAGCGGCTGCTGTTAATTATTGATCAATTTGGCCTGCAGGAGCAGGGAGTGAATGACGCTTGCCGCGGCTTCACGGGTTGTAGGAAGTGAAGGCTGGAAGGTGATTGCGCCGCCAGCTTCGACCCCTTTCATTAATCCGCTCGCGGTTACGATCTCGATGCTCTCCTTCGCATAGGCGGCGAAGCTGGACACGTCGGAGTATGCGCGATGAGGCTGCGGAGATTGCGCAGGCGCATCAAGCAGCTTCAATGCTCTTGCAAGCATGACGGTTAAGTCTTGGCGGCTAATGGACGCTCCGGGTGCGAATGACGCACTGTTCATTCCGGTAATCAGTCCCGCTTCATATGCTGCGGCGACATCCTGCGCGAACCAATCGGTGGAGCGTACATCGTCGAACGGAGCGGGACCTGATGCTTGGAGACCGAGCGCTCGGGCCAGCATTGCGGCGAACTCTGCGCGTGTAACCTTTTGCTTAGGTGCGAATGTTGTCTCGGAAGTGCCCTTCATGAGAAACTTATCGGCCAATGATTGGATCTGTGACTTCGCCCATGAAGTGCGGATATCCGTGAATTGAACTTTATGTGCCGCTGCCGCGTAGACGGAGAACCCGGGCCGGCTTACGGCAACTGTGATGGTTCCGTCGCTGTTTGGCGTGAATGCGGCGGCTGCAGGGCGAATCCTGCCGTCTTCAAGATAGAGAACGCCAACTGTCCCGATGCCGCTGCTGCCGCTGATCGTGAACGATCTTGTAATGAATTGGCCGATTGGCACATGCAGCGGATCGGTGCCGGCATTCGTTAGAACATCAACCTCGAATGATACAGGTGTGCCAAGTATAACCGCCTCCTTATAAGCGGCCGTGAATGCGGAGCTGCTGCTGGTGTCATTGCCGACGGTAATCCGCACAGAAGCATCGGCTGGCAGGCCTGTCAGCGCGGTTGCAGGCAGAGCGACTGAAGCCTGTCCTGTGCTAAGAATGATCGTGCTTCCGTCGGCAGCCTTCGAGAGCATGGCCGCTTGGCTCGGGCTAAGTGTAAGCTGTGCTTGCTGATTGCCTGTAACAGGCACTTTAATAATAACGCCAACCGGAGAGCTGGCGGCTTGATTCAACGCTTGCTGCAGATCGGTATCGGCTACAGACGCTTGAACCGTATTGCCCGCGCTTGCGCTTGTTAAGGCCGGTTTCACTGCCGATCTGAATTGCCCCTGATCTATAACTGCTGCAATGGAGGGACTGTTGTCCGGAATTTCCGGTCCGGCAGGCAGGGCGGTATCCGGTGCGATGACAACGGGAGGCACAAAGCCGCCACCGCCACCACCGCCGCCACCAATATCGATGATTTTGTCTATCGGCTTCAGAGTTACTATGGCAGGTATGCTGGTTTTAATGCTGGGCTTAGCTGCTGAAGTGATCGTAACGGTAAGCGTTACATTCTCGCTTCCCGAGGCCGGAAGTGATCGCAGAATACCGTCCTTATCGATATAAGCTGGTTTATTGCTGTCTGTCACCTTGTACGTTATTCCTGAATTGCTTGGAAATTGCAGGGCGGGCTGATTCAGTATTCTGTCGTTATGTTGACCGATGAAGTCTCTTCTTGCTTGTACAACTTTCAATACGTCCTCATCATCAGTATCGACTGCGATGGTTGTGAAAGCCGAATAGATGATGGGCTGGTTGTATTCGTCCTTGGCGATCTTGCCGTCATTCCCTATCTGTGCTGCTAGCAGTTCCAACGTGTACTGGCCATCCTGCAGGCGGCGCTCTCTTTGCTCATTGAAATCATAGTAAATTCCGTTTATCGGCAGTGACTTGCGTCCTGTCGCCGCCATTGCCAGTTGATCAGCGTCATCCAGGTTCAACGAATCATGCATAAATCCGATCTGGCTGCCGCTCTTATCATAGACGATCAAAGCGAGCGCATTCGTATTATTAGCCTGCAAAGTAAATGCCAGCTCGGATGTCTCATGTACGGATTCAATGCCTGTAATTCCTGGTGAAATAACCCTGTTCGATAAGACCAAGTCTTGCAATCCGAATCCGTTATCCGGTCTCTCATCGCCAATGTGGACGGCAAATGGAAGATGCAGCGTTGGCAGGCCTCCTAAGCTAGTAAGCACGACTTCGCCTTCATAGACGCCGTCCGGAGCATTTGCGCTCGGAGCAATTTGAAGAGACAGCGGCGCCGCTGCGCCTGGGGCAATCGTTACGATATCATTATCGTCAACTCCGGTGAGAAAGGCTTCGATATTAAAGGGATCGGGCGACGGTATTGGTTGGTACGGATCAGTAGTGACCGAACCATGCACCATGATGGCAGTCTTGTACTGCTGCTCGTCATCCGAGAAATTTCTCACTTGAAGCTGCTCGCTTGCTGGAGCGCTCCCTGCTTGCATGAGGCCGAAGCTAATGCTGCTGCTCGGATTGGTTACTTCATGAGAGCCCAGATTTTTGTCCAGAATGGTAATGGTATCAAGCGCTTGAATGATTGCTGGTGTTTCCATAGCTGCTGCGATATTCACTCGCCCGGCGCCTTGCGAATATACATCGTACAAGGTGCTCGTCTCGTCATAGAGGGGAGTAGCGGTATTCGCCAGTGCTGCCCGAATGTCGAAGGGCGTCCAATCCGGATGCTGCTGAAGCAGCAGCAAAGAAAGTCCTGCTACATGCGGAGCGGCCATGCTGGTCCCGCTCAATCGTGCGTAGGCTTCTTCATAAGTGGCATCCGGCATATAACTGAGAAACTCCGGGAAAGTGGACAGGATACCCACTCCAGGTGCTGTGAAGTCCGGTTTAATGCTGAAATCACTGTCGGAATTGGGACCGCGGGAGCTGAAGGGAGCTACGTGATCGCCGCCGATTACAGTGGCTGGATAATCTGCTCCGAACGTAAATTGCAGCGGAGTTGCCGGATTAGCGGCCACTTGCTGGGCCAATGCCCTTCCCTCCATGCCGGACATGACGAATGTAGGGATAAATGCGAGATCATCTCCCAGAAATCCGCCTTCAATAAAGCCGTCGCGATCCTCGATAGAAGGAGAAAGATCTGGAACGATGCCAGCTACAGGGTCTGTCTTCTCGATCCCATTGAAAATAATGATAGCCTTGGCGCCATTCAGCTTGGCATTGCTGATCTTATCCGCGAATGGAATGCTGCCCCGTGACAGGAAGACAATCTTGCCGCTGGCATCAATGCCTTCATAATCATCTGTGCTGCCGAGTCCGGCATAGACGGTATCCAGCGGCTCTGTGCCGAGAATTGCGCTGAAATTCTCATGGCCTGTGAGCCATGCCATCGCTTGAAGCGGATATTCAAGGCCGCTGTCGAAGGAACTGACGGCTGAGCCGCTGTATAAACTTACAGGGCTTGTGACGGCTCCGACAGTCATAGCTAATTGTGCAGTTGCCGGACTGCCCATAGAGTAATAGTAAGGGCCGCTGGAAGCGGCATTACCGCTGGCAACGACTGCAACAACTCCTGAAAGTACAGCGTTGTTGATCGCTATGGACATCGGGGAATTGGGATCCTTATTCAGATCAGTGCCGAGTGACAGGTTAATGACATCCATTCCGTCGTTGACTGCCCGCTCGATGCCGTCAATGATTTGAGCGCTTGTACCGACTGCTTCAGATGACATAGGGGTATAGCCCATTACCTTATAAGCATAGAGATCCGCTTCATAGGCGATGCCTTTATGCTGTATTTCTGCTGCTGTGTTGGCTGCGCGGGCGACAATAGTTCCGGCAACATGAGTGCCGTGGTAGGAGCCCGCGAACCCGGTGCCATAAGGATCGTCTTCCTGGCTTACGGGCCCGTCCTCATAAGGATCGCTATCTTTATTGAAGGAATCATAGCCTCCCTTATAGGCATCCTTCAAATCAGGATGGTGGTAGTCAATGCCGGAATCGATAACGCCGATTTTCAGGCCTTTGCCGGTAAAGCCTTTGTTCCACGCTTCATCGGCGCCGATTTGTTTGATAGGAGCGATATCCGTATAGACGGTATCAATGACGGAGCTGTAAGCATCCTCTACAGGAGCTGCGATATAGATGCGGTTCTCATAAATGGACAGGACACCCGGAAGGGCGGCGAGCTGCGGAATTTGATTAGCGGGAATCGTAATTTCAACGCCGTTGAGAACGGTGTTGAATTGGTAATTGACTTTCAGCTGGACGCCTTGGATTAGCGCGGTGCTTAGAACCGAGGTTTGCTCCAGGCGTACGGCTGCTTCTGCAGCTTTAGCGGTGATGCGGCTGGTTCCCATAGTTGCCGCGTATTTGCCTGCGGCAGACGGCTGTCCGCTGAACTGGACGATGACGCGCACGGGATTGGGAGTGGATGTATCAATGCTGGAGGATATACTTGCTGTTCTTGTTGCGCTGTTCTTGGCTGCTGCTTCAAGTCTTAGCTGCTCGATGACCGCCGGGCTAAGCGGAGCTGCTGCTGCGATTGTTTGCAGAAAGAGACTGGCTAAGAGCGCTGCAGTAACAATTATGGAGGAAGCTCTGAAAAAGGATTTCAATTCTATTTCTCCCCTTTGAGTTTATGAGAATCATACACGAGATATTGTAACACTAGTAGATCTGTCGAACTAGATTTATTTGGGAATGATAGCTATAAACGACAAAATAGTGATCCCGGGCAGGGTCTGGTAAATCAACAGGTGGTTGATTACAATAGGAAGTACAGCTTGAATAAATGGCCTTGCTGCTTGTGAGCAGTGGTTATGGTTATCGATATAGCATCTGAATCTATAAGCGGGGTGTATGGGCATGAATATCTATGATTACAGTGTGCAGACGATTCGAGGCGAGCAGAAGCCGCTTGCGGATTATCGGGGACAGGTGATGCTTATTGTGAATACTGCATCCAAATGCGGATTCGCTCCTCAGTTCACCGAGCTTCAGGGACTGTATGAGAAGTATAAGGATCAAGGCTTCGTGGTGCTGGGATTTCCGAGCAATCAGTTTCGGGAGCAGGAGCCAGGGAAGGATAGTGAAGTGGAGCAGGTATGCCAGATCAACTTCGGTGTTACCTTTCCGCTCTTCGCGAAGATTGATGTGAATGGCGACGCTGCTGACCCGTTGTTCAAGTATTTGAAGAAGGAAAGCCCGGGACTCCTCGGCTCATCTATCAAATGGAATTTCACCAAGTTTCTCGTAGATAGTGAAGGCAAGGTTGTGAAGCGCTACTCGCCAACAACGAAGCCGATGAAGTTCGAGAAGCGAATTGTTGAGCTGCTGGGCAGAGCTGACCGTTCATAAATGGAGCGTCCGCAAAATATATCCGATGTAGCGGGATATATTTTGCGGACGCTTTTGTTTTACGCGATGTGCGATGATGGTGACTGTGATTGTGACAACTGCTCTGCATGCAAACTGGCTGCTGCGCGTGAATGGCTTGACTGCTGTGATATAATGGTTAACGCTCCGCTACGAGAAGGGAGTCGCGGTTCGCAAACTCCCGCGTTATCAAAACTAAGGAGGTTTAATAGTTGCATGTTTAATTTTTTATGGGGTGTATTGTTTGTAGTAGTTAATTTCTCGCTGTTCCTCGTATGTTACCGCTCCTTCGGCAAGAGCGGCTTGTACGCATGGGTAGGGGTGGCGACTGTGCTGGCCAATGTCCAGGTGGTGAAGACGATCGACATGTTCGGATTCGTCATGACGCTCGGCAATACGATGTACGGCACGATCTATTTGGCATCTGACCTGCTGAATGAGAAATACGGCGAGAAGGCGGCCAAGAAGGCGGTATGGTTTGGTTTTTTCACCTTGCTTATGATGATGATCGTAATGCAAATGGCGATCGTATTCGAGCGGCAGGCTGATGATCTGGGCCACTCTTCGCTGGAGACGATATTCGGCCTCATTCCGCAGATCGCGCTGGGCAGCTTGGTGGCCTACTTCGTGAGCCAATTTCTTGATGTTCGCATCTATTCGCTGCTGAAGCGGATATTCCCTGAGCGCAACCAGCTGTGGATACGCAATAACGGCAGTACAGCGGTCAGTCAGCTGGTAGATTCGCTAATCTTCTGCAGCATCGCTTTCGCTGGTCATTATCCATTCGAAGTGTGGCTGGAGATATTCATCACCACTTATCTGATTAAATTTGTTATCTCTGCGGCGTCTACGCCTGTCATCTATATCGCCCGGAATTTCCCGGCGAAGTCCTCGGAGTGACGCTGAAGCTGTTTGATTGAAACGAACAATCAGGCTGCCGCGCAGGGGAATGTTCTTGCGATCGTTGGCGCTTCTCCGGCATCATTCCCCCTGCTTCGCTTTGTTGTTCATTCCTAAGCAACTTATATGGCGATTTTGAAATATAAGAAAAAACGAATGGGGCTATAAAGAAGTGCAATGATTGAAATCAGTCCTGGTTATTGATTGTGTGATCTATATGTTATATAATCTAACATATAAGACAGAGGCACAATGAGATAAGAGGAGTGGATGACATGAAATTGTTCATTATGATCATTAACCTATTCGGAGTTGCGATGACAAACGAAGGGAATTGCGATGGTGTAAGCAAACTTAACGACGCTTTCGAGGGTAATGAGAAGTATTGGAAGCCAGTTATCCCTCAAGTTTAAATGCGATAAGCATCTTCTCAGGAGAACCGTAATTAACTTATAAAAAATTAGTCGGCCCCCGCTTCAATAAGCGGGGGCCATTGTGTGTGTTCGCAGCATCCCTTCCATTCACAATCAAACAGCAGGGGCAATATGGCGAACGATATATTTTAGCGTAACGCATTAGTTCATGACTCACTTCACGAAAACAACGAAAGCCCTAATCCTCTCAGTCGTCCTTGCGGTTCCAAGACCGCGCCAGTTTGAATCCGTGTTCCTTCAAGCAGCCGGAATAAAAGGAAAGTGTTAACGGATGGGAGGTGATCCATCATCATAAATCGGGGTTAAACCGAGGGTTACACTAACATACAATCATTAATTATACATAGGATTACTGGAAATGTCAATAAGCAGGCCGCTGCTGCGGTGGCGGGAAATTTTCAGATGCAAAAACGATCAAAGTGCGGGTACAAGGTATGGTATGATTATTGTAATTATTAGTCTCTCTACAGGAGGAAGCATACGCATAATGAACAATAAATTGTCGACTCTCATCATGATACTCCTGATTGCCGTTCTAGCTATATCTGTGGTGCCGAATCGATCCTACGCCGCCAATAATTTGCCAAGCCCCTGGGCAGCTGCCGATATTGAGGAGGCGCAGGATAGCGGGCTAATCCCCTCTAAACTTAATAATCAACTTCAAGGGGCGCTTACCCGAGAGCAATTCAGTCAATTAACGGTTCTTCTCTATACAGCATTAACGAATGTAACGCCATCCACACCGAGGTTGAACCCGTTCAAGGATACGAGCAGCTTCGGTGTGCTGCAAGCTCTTGGGCTTGGTATTGTGAAGGGCACGAGCAGCACGGCCTTCTCGCCGAATGAAGCGGTTACCCGTGAGCAGGCAGCGGTTATGCTTTTCAATACGCTGAAGAGGGCGGGGAGAGAAGACAAGCTGGTCTATGATGGTATATCTGTTCCGGTATTCGCCGATGCCGCCAGGCTGTCAGGATGGTCCCGCGCTGCTGTTGAAACGCTGAGCGCTCTGAAGCTGATGAAGGGTGAACAGCGCGGCAGCAGTTTGCGGTTTATGCCGCAGATGTCGATTACCCGCGAGCAGGGGATTGTTCTTGCGAACCGCATTTATAAGCAGTTTGGAGTTTACTATGTCAATGACGAGCATGATCTGCTGAAGGTGCCGGGCCAAGCATTGCCGGTCGAAATGAATAATGATCGGGCCAAGCAAGTCTATGCCAAGGCTGAGGCGATTCTAAAAGAAATTATTCAGCCTGACATGACGGAATATGAGACTGAGCTGGCCATTCATGATTATCTTCTGCTGAATATTGCGTATGATTATGAGAACTATAAGAAGGATAGTGTGCCGGAAGATTCTTATACGATGTACGGAGCGCTCATAGGCGGGATCGCTGTCTGCCAGGGCTATGCCTACTCAGCCCAATTGCTGCTGGAGATGGCTGGCATTGAAGCGCATGTTGTGACGGGAACGGCTAATGGAATCGCTCATGCATGGAATAAGGTGAAGATTGGCGGCGAATATTACAACCTCGATGTGACATGGGATGATCCCGTTCCCGATGTGTCTGGCAGGGTAACATACGGATATTTCAATGTGACAGATGAGGAACTGAGCAAGGATCATAAGTGGAGCGACAAGCTCCCTGCGGCGAAGAGTGTCACGTATAATTATTTTGCGTATAACGGGCTGACAGTCGGCACTCCTGCTGAATTCGAAGCTCGCATTGCCAGTGCGATAAAATCCGGAATGAACGCCATCACGCTCAAAAGAATGTACAAGGCTGAGGAGGCTGCTACCGATTGGAGCCGTCTCATCGGACCATTCACGGAAGTGGCCAAATATTCGGTTGCAACAGATCAGAGCGGCGTAATAACTGTTGCCTTTACGTATCGGTAGATTGGCGGCTGCTGGAGAATATCAAAACCATAAACGTCGAATATGCCTGCGAAACTGCAGCCTTTCTCTCGTACCAGCCAGGTCGATGCTGAAATGCATGCCGAAGCGCAGGCATTTGGCTGTATATGGCCCTTATCGGCCAGTTCTTCCTCATATTCCTGCATTATCGCAGGTATTGTACGGCCTAAGGCTTCCTTTAATCGGAATTCCTGTACCTTCGCAGGCTTCATCATCTACACGCTCTTATACTTCCAGGTAATGAAGCCAATTCCGCCGACCTTCGCGTTTGGGACCCAGGAAATTTGTTATGTATCCCCGTTATAGCGACTCAACTGCCCAGTCCATAGAGAAATCATTGGTACGCGGCAGGGCCGGGTGCATGGAGCGGGCTGCATGGAGCAGATAAGCGGGTTCAACCTTGATGGAGTTTGTCTGCTCCAACAAATTGTCATGTTTGCCAAGTCGCCGCAGTGTATCGAGATCGCGTCCATACAGTGCGGCATCCCAGCGTACGCGGGAGATCACGCTTCCGGTCACCTGGGCCGGGAATCCCGTCGCCCGATGTATGAGCTGTGAAGCTGCGAACGGCTCCGCCCGCAGAAATCGATGGGCGCGAATATGTGCTTTTAAGTAAGCGATAGCAGCATCTTCATGATTGCGTACCCATTCCCCGTCCGCCACGACTCCGGTCAAGTAATCCTCTCTTCCTTCGAGGTTCCCAGTCTCAATTGGTCTGCCGGCTCCTAAGTATTGCAGCAGGCTGATGTAAGGCTCCCACATAGCACTCGCGCTAACCGTCCGCTTCAGGATACCGTCCAGACATTCACGCATTCCCTTGGCGACAATGGGTTCGACGCCGGGGAGATTGGTGGCTGTCAGCAGTTTGCGCAGCCGGCAGCCGGCGCTTGAATGCGGCACTGTCGATACGGCCGATGCGTCGAGAGCAGACAGATTAGGAGTGCAATCTCCCTCCGGAACGACTACTTCGATACCTTGTCCTCCCGCAGTCTTGCCATCGAAGGCAATCAGCATGGATTGATAGCCCGGCAGCAGTCGGCTTAGTTGTTGGCTGACGATAATGGGATAATCTCCGAGCGAGGCGATATGGACCCGCCCGGCAATCATGCCTTCCACCAGCTCTAGTCCGCTGGGAGCGTCGAGCCATTGAACGCGATAACGCCCGAATGGCCGGATGGAGCGAAGCTCCTCTTCGAACAGACCGAGCTCCCGAATTATGAGCGGACTCCACATATGGGCGGTACCGCTTTGATAGCCGACCACAATCGTGACGGGCGCAGAAGGATTGTCCGCAGCTGCTGTCCGTTCAGATGCCTTCGTTCCTGATCGGGGCTCCGCCATGATGAGATGACTGCGCATCCACGCTGTGAGAGCATTCTGGTCGAACAAGACCTCTTTGCCGATCTTCACATAAGGGAGCTGCTTGGTGCTTCTCCAGCGATCTATGGTGGATCTGCTGACTCCGAGCAAGTCCATGGCGTCCTGCATATGGAGCAGTGTGAATGGGTTGTCTTTCATGGCAGACACTTCCCTCCTTTTATTCTTATTATTCCGATGCAATAAGTATACTATATAACATCATCATATCGATAAGTCGGCAAATATTCAATACGGTTGAAAGGGTCAGGGCAGGGCGTATAGAGTTGAAAAATAAGGGTTTCATCCGCATTGCTCCTCATTCGTGCGCAATGTTCGTCCCTTCGTTGACAGTGGTTTGGGGGGGTGCTAAAGTTAGCGCCATAAACCCGATGGAACAACTGGGGATTATAAGTAGAGTCTACCGGTCAGCCGGAGACACAGAGGCATTCGCTGAAGCGGGCGAGTCTCTGTGTCTTCTTTTTTTATCCTCCCTTACGAAAGGATGAATTCCAATATGGAAACAAGAATGTACGAAACGGATGTGCTTATTATCGGGGGTGGCACAGCAGGAACAATGGCTGCGATAAAGGCCAAGCAGGCTCAGCCTCAGCTGAATGTGCTGGTGCTGGATAAGGCCGATATTCGCCGAAGCGGGGCCATAAGCATGGGGATGGATGGGCTCAATAATGCCGTTGTGCCGGGGAAAGCGACACCTGAGGAGTATACGCTTGAGATAACGGAATCCAATGACGGCATCATTGACCAGCGGGCGGTATATCGGCAGGCCAGCGAATGTTATCCCATCATACAGGAGCTGGACAGCTGGGGGGTTGACTTCGAGAAGGATGCCGAGGGCAATTACGAGGTGTACCGTGTTCACCGCAAAGGGAGGTACGTGCTGCCGATGCCCAAAGCAAGCAACCTGAAGCTGATTCTGGCGAAGAAGGTCAAGCAGCACCGCTGCAAAGTCATCAACCGTGTCATGGCGACAAGGCTGCTGACAGAAGGCAATCAAGTCGTCGGAGCGCTCGGGCTCGATGTGAATTCCGGCGAGCTGGTAATTGTCAAGGCGAAGGCGGTAGTTCTCACCGCAGGCGCAGCGGGGCGAATGGGGCTTACCGACTCGGGTTATCTGTACAGCACCTACGAGAATCCGACTAATTCCGGAGAAGGCTTCGCGATGGTTTACCATGCCGGGGCAGAGCTGACTGGGATCGAGTGTTATCAGATCAATCCGACGATGAAGGATTATAACGGCCCTGCCTGTGCGTACGTAGCCGGTCCGTTCGGCGGCTACACGGCGAATGCCAAGGGAGAGCGGGTGACAGGGTGCGACTATTGGAGCGGCGAGCTCATTATGAACATGTGGAAGCTTGCCAACAAGGGTGAATGGCCGCTCTTTCTGAAGCTGACGCATCTGGATGACGAGACGGTGAGCAAGATCGAAGCGATCCTTCACCATAATGAACGCCCAAGCCGTGATCTGTTCCATGCCGGGCGCGGCAAAGATTATCGCACAGACATGGTGGAGCTGAATTTCTCCGAGGTCGGCCTGTGCAGCGGGCACAGCGCGTCCGGCGTCCTCGTCAATCACGAAGCGGAAACTTCGCTTCGCGGATTATACGCGGCAGGGGACATGGCCTGCGTGCCGCATCAATATTTGCTTGGCGCCCTGACGTTCGGCAAGATTGCAGGCGTCAATGCGGCAGCATTCGCTGCCAGCACGGCGAGGGTGGAGCCGAACCAGGGGCAGATAGAGGCAGAGCGGAAGCGGATTGAAGCGCTGTCTGCGAATGCCGATGGCGTACCGCATCAGCAGGTGGAGTACAAAATCCGCCGTATTGTAACGCAGTACCTTATGCCGCCCAAGACGACAACGAAGATGGAGCTTGCGCTGGAGAAGATCCGGCATTTCCGCAAGGAGGACTTGAAGCTGCTTGGCGCGCGTGATCCGCATGAACTTGGCCGTGCCCTGGAGATTCACAGCATCGTCGATTGTGCGGAGATGATGGCAAGCGCATCGCTGTTCCGCAAAGAAAGCCGATGGGGCTTCTACCACTATTATTTGGATTATCCTGAACGGGATGATGCCAACTGGATGAAGCGGGTTATCGTCAAGAAAGGCGGGGACGGCGAGATTGAGCTGTCTACGAAGGAGCTTCCGCCTTATGTATTGGAGACTAGAACTGGAGTTGCAGGAGGGACAACGGCATGAGCAACTATTCCGCCCATTATGTTCAGCAGCGTGCAGAGGCGAGCGTCATCATCGACCGCGACAAATGCATCGGCTGCGATATATGCGTGCAGGTATGCCCGATGGGCATTCTGGCGCTCGACAAGGACGGCAAGGCCTATATGAAATACGATGAATGCTGGTATTGCACACCTTGCCAGACGGATTGTCCGGTTGATGCTGTCCGTGTTCATATTCCGTATTTGGTTCGATGATCGCAGGATGATTTTTTTATGAAAGGAAGGTTGTCTGTCTATGGAAAACCGGGCTCGAAAGCTGATGATAGTGCTAGCTTCTCTTGGCGCAGCTCTCCTCTTGATTCAGGGCTGCTCTACGGAAGGCGGTGAGAAACCCCCGATCGGCAAGGCAGATGG
This sequence comes from Paenibacillus oenotherae, assembly GCF_019443105.1. GTDB lineage: Bacteria > Bacillota > Bacilli > Paenibacillales > Paenibacillaceae > Paenibacillus_Z > Paenibacillus_Z oenotherae. The sequence continues at coordinate 77,119 of NZ_JAHZIJ010000010.1, read as the reverse complement.
AGTGGAGAATAAGCAGGCGACGATTACGATTGGTTATCAGTCCCCGACCGCCCAGACTTGGGGAGCGCTTGTCATTAAGAATAAGCAATTATTCGAGAAGCATCTCAAGGAGCTGGCCCCAAGCGACAAGGTCACGGTTGAATGGTTCGACGCTCCGGCCGGGTCTGTTCTCAACAACAATATGAACGGTGGCAAAATCCAGCTGTCATTCCTTGGCGATATGCCATCCCTGCTTAATGGTGTGATGGGCATCAGCCAGGCGAATTACCGCTCAGTCTTCCTGGCCATAGACGGCAAAGGCAAGGGCGGACGGAATCAAGCCATCGTTGTCCCGAATGGAAGCGGCATTGGAAGGATCGAAGATCTGGCAGGCAAGACCGTCTCGACGCCGATCGGAAGCAGCTCTCACCGGATGCTGCTGGAAGCGCTGAGGAAGAAGGATTTGGTTGATGAGGTCACAATTGTTGACCAGTCCGTCACAATCGGCATGCAGAGCATCGAGCAGAATAAGATCATTGCGCATTCTACGTGGGAGCCTTATCCCAGCTTGATTCAGCATCGCGGCATCGGCCAGCTTCTGCTGCCGGGAGAGGCGACGGAGATTGATTATTTGACCGGAGTTGTGGCGAATCGTGATTGGGTGGAGGCGAACAAGAGCTATGCGCTTGCCTTTCTCAGGGCACTTCATGAGGCTCATGTCTTTATTGCCGAGCACCCGGATGAGACGGTTGAAATATTCCAGGCAGAGAGCAAGTTTCCGCGCGAGGTATGTCAGCGTATGGTGGACCATATCCGCTTTGATGCGGTGATCTACAATAAGGATGTTGCGACACTAACCGGCAGTGCTGAATTTCTGGCGGAGATCGGCAAGCTGAAGAAGAAGCTGCCGTTGGAATCATTCATTGATGACAGCTATCTGCGTGAAGCTCTTGCATCCCAAGGCAAGGCCTATCTGACTGATCAGGAGCTGCAGGGAGATTGGATTGAGGGGAAGGTCTATTGAGATGGGGGGCGAGATGGGAGTAGAACGCCAAGCCCAAGCCGTACTTCCTCTGGGATGGAAGAACGCAAAGAAGCGGAAGCGCGCGACTGCGTACGCGGTGCGCACCGCTTCTGTACTGCTCTTCCTCTTGGCCTGGCATGTGCTCGTGCATTACAACATTCAGTATCCGCTGCAATTCGGCAACCTGCCGAAGCCGCTTGATATTCTGGGGGCATGGCGCGTTGATCTGATGAAGCAGCAGTATTACAACGATATTCTGGCCAGCGTTTTCAGGGTTGCTGCCGGCATTCTGCTGGGCCTCGCCTTTGCGGTTCCGCTGGGGCTGTGGATAGGCCTGTCACCGAGAGCGAGCGATCTGCTGTTTCCTAATCTGGAGCTGTTTCGCCCCATCCCTCTCATCGCTTATCTGCCTGTTGCGATGCTGCTTTTCACAACGATAGAAAGCAGCATTATATTTATTACCTTTGTGGGTGCATTCTTCCCCATTCTATTGTGCTGTCGGGATGCGGCAAGGCAGGTGCCGCAGTCGCTTGTTCAGGCGGCACATTGCCTGGGATGCGGTCCGATTCGTGTTGTGTGGAAAATTTATCTGCCTGCGATGGCGCCTGGTATTTTTACTGGTTTGTCGGTAGGAATCGGTGCTTCGTGGATGGGTGTCATTACAGGCGAGATGATGTCCGGGCAGACAGGAATCGGGTATGCAACATGGCAGGCTTACCATCTGCTGGATTATAACGAATCGATCATTGGCATGTTCTCTATCGGGCTGCTTGGCTACGCCTCTTCGGCGTTGGTAAGAGCAGTAGAGCGCACAGTCATCCGCTGGAAGTGAGAACAGGCCGCCACGGTGCCGATGGCATTAGCGGGCACTGCAAGTGAAATATATGCAGGACGATGAGAGGGGCGGGATGGGATGCGAATAGATATCGACAGGGTATCCAAGACCTATCAGGCAGGAACGGGCATGAAGATAACGGCGCTCGATAGCATCTCCCTTCGTGTAGATTCAGGAGAATTCATCTGTATTGTTGGACCTTCCGGCTGCGGCAAGAGCACGCTATTGAAGCTGATAGGAGGGATCGAGCAGCCCGATGCAGGTGCTGTGAGATGTGATGATGTGCCTGTCGGCGCACCGTCCACGGATCGGGGGTTTATTTTTCAAGATTATGCCCTCTTCCCTTGGCTGACGGTGAGACAAAATATCGCATTTGGCTTGACGATCAAAGGCTGCTCCCGCCAGGAGCGGAAGCTGCGGATTGACGAATACTTGCGCTTTATGGGACTGACCGGAGCGGGCTCGCTGTATCCTGGCCAGCTGTCAGGAGGGATGCGCCAGCGTGTAGCCTTGGCCAGAGCATTATGCCTGCGGCCGAAGCTGCTGCTCATGGATGAGCCGTTCGCAGCGCTTGATGTGCTGCTGCGGCAGAGGCTTCAGGAGGAGCTGGTCCGCATCTGGCAGACGGAACGGATGACCTACCTGCTCGTGACGCATGATGTGGAGGAAGCGCTGTTCCTGGCTGACCGGATCGTTATTATGAGTCCGCATCCCGGCAGGATTCGCTCTATCTTGCCCATCAAGCTGGCTAGGCCGAGGAGACGGACAAGCGCGGAGTTCATTCATCTGCGCCAGCATATTATGCAGCTGCTGGAAGTGGGGACCGCTGAAGCCCGGGAGGAGCGAACGGCGGCGCTCGTCCTTCCTTGATTGATTCGCCGAATGAAGCAATGCTACAATGGGGAATAAAACCGGGATGAGGAAGAGTCGGTATGATTCGCACACTCATTGTAACGAAAAATCATGAAATCTATGAGAATATCCCGCTGCAGGATATAGACCGGAATGAGGTCAGCTGGTTCTGGGCTGATTTCAGCGAGCCTTCAGAGGCGGAATCGAAGCTGCTGGACGAGTATTTTCATTTCCATCCGCTGGCGATCGAGGACTGTCTCATGTTTCTGCAACGGCCGAAGATGGATCATTATACGGATGTTCATTTTTTCGTGCTGCATGCTCTTAATGAAGGAACGCTGCAGGCCGAAGAGGTGGACATGTTCATCGGACGCGGCTACCTCGTTACCTTCCATCTGCAGCCGCTGAAGGTGATTGACGAGGCTTGGTCGAAGGTGGGAATTATGCCGCCGCCGCAACCGTACGGTTATTTGCAGGCTGCCTATACTGTTATCGATAAAATGGTAGACCACTATTTTCCCGCTGTCTATGCGATTGAGGATCAGTTGCTCGAATTCGATACCTCCGATGACAGCCGCACAGACCAGAGCGCCCTGAGCCAGGTGTTCCAGACGAGAACGAAGCTGCTCAAGCTTCGCAAAACCATTATTCCGATGAGAGACCTGCTGTATCGCATTATTAATTCACAGCGCATTGAGGGGCTGCAGGAGTATCTGGTATTCTTCACCGATATTCATGATCATCTGCTCAAGCTGTCGGAGATGGTCGATTCCAACCGCGATATGACCTCGGATATGAGGGATCATTATATGTCGCTCAGCTCAAACCGGATGAATACGATCATGAAGACGCTGACTGTTATTACGACGATCTTCATGCCGCTTACATTCATCGCGGGGATATACGGCATGAATTTTGACCGTATGCCAGAGCTGAATTGGCCGTTCGGATATTATATCGTGCTGGGAATTATGGGCGGTCTGGGGCTTGGGATGTTCCTCTGGTTCAAGGTGAAGGGCTGGTTCAAATAATCGATTCTACTATCAGGAAAGAACGGATGGTTGCAGCAATGCACAGGTACATGAACCAGGAGACGAGCCTGCAGGCCAGCGTCTCAGAGAAGTTGTCCCGCGAATATTTGTACGCGGTCGCTTATCATGAGGATGAGGCGGAATTGTGCGCGATGGAGCTGCGGGCCTTATTCGGAAGTATCGCCGAGGGCGGCTGCCTGATCAGCGATAGGGATGTCGGGCTTGGCCGGAGTCCCTTTATCCGGTACAAGCTGGCGATCCGGGCTCAAGGCGCGGATGTTGCAAGCATTGCGGAATACGCAGCAGGAATAGGGCTGAACAAGGCGACCTTCAAGGTATGCTTTATAGATACCGACGGCAGTGTGTCCTATGAGGACAAGAGAGCGGCTGAACGGCAGATTGGGCGGAGCATACAGGGGCAAGCCGAGATGAGGACGCCGGAGCGTTTGTTCGGAGTGGCTTATGCGCACGGCAAGTGGCTGTTCGGGGAATACAGGAAGAGCGAGCCGGAGTGGCTGAAGCATAATGAGAAGCCTCGGCCATATTCAACGGCATTAAGCACACGGGTAGCCAGAGCGATCGTGAACATAGCCGTTCCGCAGCCGGAAGGCGTGCGCGTCATTGATCCCTGCTGCGGTATCGGCACGGTCGTTATAGAAGCAACAGCAATGGGGATTGATATTGCCGGAGCAGATATCAATCCCCTCGCAGTTCGCGGCGCGCGGATTAATCTGGCGCATTTCGGCATGCCGGACGTCGTCCGGCTTGCGGATATGCGTACATTGACGGGACGTTACGATACGGCGATCATTGATCTGCCTTATAATTTATGCTCCAAAATGTCGGTCGAAGAACGGCTGTCCATGCTTCAGAGCGGGGCCAGACTAGCAGACAGGCTGCTCATCGTCACAACGGAAGCAGTCGATGCGTCTATCGGGCAAGCCGGCTTGCAGATTCTGGACCGCTGCATTGTCCGCAAAGGGCGGTTCGAACGGCAAATTCTGCTCTGCAGAAGCGGCGAACAAGGCGGAGCCTGATTGTGCTGCTTGCGGGAGCCCGGGTTGCTGAATTGGCTTATTCCGCGAGCTGATAACCGATGGACAGCGACGCCTCCAGCGTCTCCTCCGCCCCGATCATTGGCAGTTCATCCTTGCGGTTGAGCTCGGCATTAAGCGCCATCCATGGCTCGACGCATACGAACGGTTTGCCGTCCACCTGCCAGAGCACGACATATTTGAAGAGATCACTGTATTTCATCCAGATCGTGCCGCTGTCTGGGGCAGGGAATGCGATTGTGGGCTGCTGCGCATCCAGCAAGGCGACGGATTCCTTCAACCCTTCAATGGAGAGGGGGCCGTCAATCGCTTTGACCGTGTGGTCGTTATAATCGAGATAGCGCGTTGCGTCGGTTGCATATACGAGCTGTTTGGAGTTGGTGCGGAAGTAAGGATGGAATCCGGCATATAATGGCATGCTGCGGTTCGACAGATTGCGGTAAAGCTGTCTGATATGAAGCACACCGTCCTTCAAGGCATACGTAAACAGCAGCTCGAAGTCAAAAGGATACTCCAGCCGCGTGCTGTCATCGCTGCGCAGCCGCAGCGTCACGGCAGCCTCGTCCTTCTCCGAGGTGGAGACGACCTCCCATGGGCGGTTGCGTGCAACGCCGTGATTGCGCATCGTATAGGACTTGCTTTCCCATTCGTAGCGGCCGTTCTCAAGCTGGCCGGAGATGGGGAACAGCACGGGATTCCCACCGCGAATGTTCGCTGCCGGATCCAGGAGGGTATCCTCCTCCATGTAGAACAGTTCTACGCCGTTCAGCAGGCAGCTTGTAGCGATGCCGCCCCGCTGCGGACAGATCGTCACAGATGAGTTCGTGCGCTCTTCCTTCAGTGTGTAGAACGTATAGGCGCTCTCGTATTTCGCTACTTCATAAGGGTTCATCTTAGTACCTCCGGGGGAGTGGAATAATAGACATCGGCTTATATAGCATACCATTTTAACCTAATGCTCTAAAGTGCCGGTTGCAAAAAACCGATACAAAACCTATCGGCTAGATAGAACGTCGCCGATGACGCGATAACAACCCAGGAGGATGAACATAATGGACATCCAAAGCATCAGCGCGGCAGCATCGGGACAAGCAATGGCGCAGCTGAAGCAGCAGGCGGGAATCGCTGTAATGGCGAAATCGCTGGATAATATGCAGCTTCAAGGCCAACTGCTCATCAAGATGATGGAGCAGAGCGTACAACCCCACTTGGGCGGTAATCTCGATATCCGCCTGTAATACGCTGTCACAGCAAGAAGGAGCGGCTACCCCTCTGTCGTCTAGACAGAAGAGCAGCCGCTCCTTCTTCATGTGCGCAACGCATCCTGAATATACTCAGGGAGTGCAAACGCGGAACGCGCAATAGCTTTGTTCATATAACGTGTACCAGCTGGCAGTTTGTCTGTATTTGCTGCAAGCGGATCATGGCGCTTCGAGGCTACAGTGAAGCTCCAGATGCCTCCAGGGAAGGATGGAATAGAAGTTACATAGGTTCTAACGATGGGGAATAGGGACTGGAGTCGATGATAGGTCGTCTTCAGTCCCTTCATATCGAAGAAGGGAGAGCCGGACTGAAAGACGGCGATGCCATCATAGCTCAAGCTGCTGTAAACATGCTGATAGAAGGCTCTGGAATACAGCACAGCAGCTGGTCCGAAGGGATCTGAACGATCGATCAGCAGGACATCAATCCGTTCGCGCTGCTTCTGAATCCAGCGTGCGCCATCCTCGTGGAAGATTGTGATGCGCGGATCAAGCGCGGCGGCACGGCTTCGATTGAACAACCGCTGGCATACATCCGTTACGCGGGGATCAATCTCTACGACATCGATGCGCTTAATGTCCGGATATCTTGCCGCTTCACGCGCGGGCCCGCAATCCCCGCCGCCAATCATGGCCACATATTGCGGATTGGGGTGCGTCAGCAGCCCGATATGCGAGATCATTTCATTGTATATATAACCGTCCTTCTCCGTTATTTGCGGTACACCATCCAGCACAAGCATCCGTCCAAAGGCGGATGTCTCTGCAACGCTAATCTCCTGGTAGGCAGAACGTTCAAAGTGAAGCAGCCGGTTGATCCGGTAACCGACCTCCATATGGAGCTCAGGCAGATCATCCCACAGCCATAGCTCGTTCTCATCCTTTTCATAACCCAGAAGAAGGTCATCATCCGCCATAGCTGTCATCCTCTCCTTCTGTCCACTCATGCATGCGTGCCAGCAGCAGTCCTTGCGATTGATCATTGCTGCCCGTTACAAACTCAGACATATAGTAGGACAGATAATCGCCATAGTGGCAATCCTGCCCGTATTCCTCCAGCAGTTCGTCTACCCAATAGACACCCGGAGCGATGGAATCCAGCAGGAGGGTGCCTAATGCGCCATATACGCCGCAGGCGACCTGCCAATAGGTTGCGTTCGTCCCGAACAGCGGGTAGATTGCTTCACTGCTGGTAACGTTGTACATATATCGCTCCTTGTCCTTGTAGACAAGCAGTACGCCGACCAGGTCGGCTCCGGACAGCGCTCCATCGGCAGGATCCAGCAGCTTGTGCTTCCAATTCCACAGCACATCAGGGTTGTCCAGATGGTCCCTTAGAATGGAGGTGGTCACATCGTTCACCTTATATATAAATCCACTCTCTACTCCGTACAGCCGGGCGAGCGTTATGCTCTCCTCATGCGGCATCAAGCAGCCTTGAAACTGTATCGGGCCAAGCGTAACGTCGAACAGCAGCTCGTAAGGCGTATTGTAGAGGAAGAGCGGGGTTTTGTTCGAAGCGATCAGAGGGTAGTTGAGAACGGCCTCGTCGAGAAAACAATCCGGTGACCAGGTACAGTAGATCGTCTCCGGTGCGGCAAGCGAAGGATCGGCGTAGAAGGTGTTGTCGTGCTCGACAATGTAGCAGCCCAGCGGGCGCTCCTCGGGATGGAGACGCATGAGCTTATGCGCCATCCACTGGACGACACCGGGGTTCATCCCGGATCCGACAATCGCCTTCATACGGGTGAAGTTATCCCGGGCCTCTTCAAACCGGATCGAGCGTTCGATCAGCGTAAACCCTTCAAGCTCCGGCGTATCATCTACCTCCTGGTTCTCCAGCGCCGTGTTGATATAGGCAATGCCAAGCTTATCGCAGCAGGACATGACGTTCACCGTATCCGCCCATGACAAATCAATGACCAGCTTCGTGCCGGTCCCTTGCAGATGCCGGGACAGCCGCCTGCTGTCATTCAAGTCGAATTGGTGGAGTTTCATATTGCCTGCCAGATTCGGAAAGCTGCTGCTGTAGTAAGAGAAGGGGCGTTGATGCTGGTCAATGCAATGGATTCGGCTGCCTGCAAGCTGATGATGCAGCGGACTGCCGGAATCGGCTGCGGAGTGGTTCAGGATGGATAATACCGCTTTTGCGACACCGCCGCCACTGCCGAATAGCGTAATAACCAGTTGTTCTTCCATGGGATGCTTCCTCCTTGTCAAACAAATGTTCATACAGCTTATGAGTGAAAAGTGGGACGCGCCTGCGTCGAATGACAGGCGTCTAACATCCAAGCTGTACGCAATAGGAAAGTGATACTTGCGGATAAGCAAATGCAGAGAGGCATATGGTTACAGGCTGGCGTGCAGTCCTGTAGCCCTGTAGAGTAAAGATTTAATAAAGTTTTCCAACCTATATTGCATTAATGAATAGTAAGTCATATACTATAGCTGCAAGGGATTATTTTTTTGCCCCACTATTCTATAATAATGAATACCAAATGATATGTAATAGGGAGCGGCTGTGGATGAATGTGCAATTTAAGAAAGGCGTACTGGAATTGTGCGTGCTGGCCTTAACAGCTTGGGAGGATAGGTATGGCTATGAATTGGCCGTATCCATCTCTCATAAATTCGAGGTAGCTGTCGGGAGTGTATATCCGCTGTTGAATCGATTGACGCTGGAGGGATATTTCTCGACTTATTTGAGGGAATCGCCGGAGGGTCCGCCTCGCAAATATTACAAGCTTACACCACTTGGCCATACGCATTTAATGGAGCTGACGGTTGAATGGCGGTCATTCTCGCAAGCAGTGGACCAAATAATCAAGGAAGGTGTCGAACGATGATTAGACAACAATTTCTGCAGGAGCTTTGGGAGCTGCTGGCGCCTGTGCCGGAGCCGATAAGACGTGACTGGATGTATGATTATGAGGAGCATTTCCGCATCGCCGTGGAGAACGGACAGTCGGAGGAAGCGGCAGCAGTCGAGCTTGGCGACCCGAGACAGATCGCTAAGGAGCTGCTGCTGGGGTACCGGGTTGAGCAGGCCGCGGACAAGAACGGCAGCATTACTCATGTATCGCGGGCTGTGCTTGCAGCGGTCAGCCTTGGCTTCTTCAATTTAATATTCGTGCTGGGGCCTTACATTGCGCTCTTGGCTGTCCTTATTTCCTTCTACGCGGTTGCCGGGGCATTATGTCTCTCATCGCTTGCCGCGATCTATGAATCGGTATGGGGAACGGAGCTGACTTATTTGCAAGGCTCGTCTCTGGCTGCGGTACTGATGGGGCTCGGAATTTTGACTGGCGTCGGAACACATCGGCTTGCCCGCGCTGTGGCCCGCATGACACTGAACTATTTGCGGTTTAATTCCAGAATGATTACAAGGGGGAACAAAAAATGAGAAATTGGATTGTCGTTGCATTAATATTAATCGTCGTCGGACTAATCGGCATTTCGTCATCCTTCAGCTTCGATGGGCTGTTCTCCATGGGAGCCGTAGAATACAACAAGGAAGAATCGGTGGATGGAGCCGGCGTCAAGCGTATCCAATTCGATGTGGGCTCGATGGATCTGGAGATTGTGCCAGGCTCCTCGGAGGAGATCAAAGCGAGAATATCCGGAGAGGCCAGCAAGAAGTACAAGGATAAAATTATACTGAAGCTGGAACGTGACGGTGACACAGTTAAAGTTGAAGCCGATACGAATGAAGGCTTCTCCATAGGTGTGAATATTATGGATCTTGATCTTAGGGTGGAAATCCCGGCCCGGAAGTGGGAGCAGATTGTACTGGATATGGGCAGCGGCAATTTGGATGTGAGAGATATTGCGGCTAATTCGTTCAAGGCGACGGGCGGCTCCGGCGATTTCACCGTGGAGGGAATAGAGGCCGATGAGTTCTCAACGGAGCTGGGCAGCGGCAATGTGAGCCTTAACGAGCTGACCGCAAAGAATGTGGAAGTGATCATGAGCTCAGGCAACACAACGCTGGACAAAGTGAAGGCGGACAAAGTTTCCGTTGATGGCGGCAGCGGCAATGTTGAGCTGGTTGACAGCGGCACAGAGTTGAAAGCAAACGTCAGCAGCGGCAACATTTCGGTGGAGCTGGATGAAATTAAACATGCGATGAATCTGGATACGGGCAGCGGCGATGTTACTATTGCTACCGATAAGGAGCCTGCATCGGCACGGTTTGAATTCAATCCGGGCTCCGGGGAGTTGTATAATAAGTGGAATGAGCAAGAGGAGTCTTCTGACGATGAAGGCGACCAGCAGGTTACGTTTGGCGCAGGGGATATTGAGATTCAAGTCAGCACGGGCTCCGGCAATTTAACGATCGAGCAGCGTTAAGACCTGTTAAGGATTACTGCCAAGCGAGTCCGTAAGGCCTTCTGAACGGCAAATAGGGGTAGTGCCAGCGAACTTCCAGTTCACCGGTACTACCCCTATTACGTATACCCCAGGCCAGTTAAACTGATGCTGCAGCATTTTGCGAGCTTGGACTTCTAACGTAAAAAGCGCCAGCCGAGCTCTATTTGTATCGTCTTGTTGTTGATAGAAAATATTGCGCATTTATAAATAAAATTGCACCTAGAATCACAACTTTAATTAAAAAATTCGATAGCTCGGGAACCGGTATTGCTTCTACATTGTGAAGATAAATATCGAACATGCTAATCGAATTTCTAAAGGTTAATAATTCGATTGACAAATATGAAGTAACAATGATTAATGACCAACCGGTATTTCTCGTTAACACCATCGCTAAAAATCCTAACCCGGCATAAAAGAAAGATTGCGCCCCTAACTGCAGTCCCATAGACACAAGCTCAGATTGACTGAACCAGTTGCTCATCACAAGCAGCATGATAACCATCAGAAGCATGTACATGATATAAAAAGTCATCACATTAAGCGATCCGTAGCACCACCTTCTGACAGGCAGGGCGAACAGCACTTCCCCGCCTTTCTCAGCTAACAGATCATGTAAAACGAATATACTCCACCAACACCCCATTATTGGGAAAATAAATTCGATCGCGGGCATGGAATCCACTAAACTTCCGCTGTTAATAAATACGATAAGCACTAAAAAAGATGAGGTGACTAAAGGCAAAAATGCACTGATCCCCATGCTCTTCAACTGAAAGTACGGATTTATTTTTCTCAGCATTGGGAATTGTCAACCTTTTGCATAAAGTAAAAATAAGCATCCTCGAGAGTAGGTTCCTGCAATTGATCATGAGGATTTCGTTGCGTGTTGCCTAAATATCGTACTTCATAGTAGTCGCCTTTGGATTGCTGCGAAATTATTTTCACTTCGTTTTGGAGTGCAAATAACTCGTTCTTCTCGACTTTCGTTGACCAAATAACATTTTCGGCATTCATTTTTAGCGAGTTTATGGTGCCTTTCCCCAATATTTTACCCTTGTGCAGGATTGCAACCTCATTGCAAAGTGTCTCTATATCCTCGACAATGTGTGATGAAATGATAATAATGTTGTTCCGGCCAATTGTATGAAGAATATTTCTGAATCTGATTCTCTCTTCCGGGTCCAGCCCTGCTGTTGGCTCATCTACTACGATTATTTGCGGGTTGCCTATTATAGCTTGAGCGATGCCTACGCGCCGTAACATCCCGCCGGATAACTTCCCGATTTTTTGGTCTTTGATTTGCAGCAAATTGACTTGTTCAAGAGCGTTGTATACTTGCTCCTGCAGTTCTGCTTTTCTAACCCCTTTTAATATCGAAATATGCTTTAAGCATTCGAATACGGATAAATGTTTATATAACGAGAAATGCTGTGGCAAGTAACCGATAATTTTTTGAACCTTGTGCATTTCTTTCCAGGATATCTCCCCGTATTTAATAGAACCAGTATCGAAAGGCTGCAGCGTTGTTAGAATCCTCATCAATGTCGATTTCCCGGCTCCATTGGGTCCTAGCAATCCAAAAATACCATTGGATAATGTTAAAGAAACATTATCCAATGCTTTAAAAGCGCCATATTTTTTGGAGATATTATCGATCTGAAGACGATGCATGTTTGATTCACTCCTTGTTGTTGCTGATTATAGTATCCAATGTGTCCCAACCGAAATATTCTTTATTCCTTAGCGAATCTAACCAGCTCATGAAGAACGAATGTATTTTTTCATCATTGCTATGATTTGCATCGAGAAATTCAACTAATTTATTAAATGTGCTCTTATTTTGCGGGAAATAGCTGTCTATGATAGAGGAGTATTGATAGATTAAAAAACTGTCCTTTTTATCCATGTTATATTTTTTTGGTCCATACCAATAGGAGAAGCTACTGGTATACAGTTCCCTCATTGTTTTATCTTGCCGTTCCCATGAATAGTTTTGAACTGCTGCCTCTACAATATTTTGTATGAGGTAGTCGCTTAAAGTGAAAACGTTATTATTTCCTACTGCCACATCCAAAATGGCATATCCATCTTCAACCCATACCGGGGATTGACCCAACCTTGTTTCAAGTAAAAATATTTTATTAATATCCTTCCGAGGTTGTCCTAGTACTTGTGCAATATCTCCATATAAATCAATAAAAGAAGATACGTCCTTATCCAAATCCTTGGGCATCGTATACAATGTATAGGGTCTAACCAAATCAACCTTATTATTGACTTGAATTTCTTCCATATCACCCGAAACTAACGTTATTCCTGAAGTTGACCGACCGCTCCATATATGGTTAGAAGTTTCGTCCAAATTCGTGAATAGAGGTGTAGGTCCTGTATATTTCATTGTATATTGAACGGGCTGCTGTGAATTGAACGTGTAAAAAACGGTCTTATTAACAAATTCAGCTGTCGGTTGGTTTCCCGGCACCGGGTACCAGGAAAAGAAACCTGGCATCATTATTGCCTGGTCATTAGAGAAAAACCTTTGGGGTCCATAACCTTCATAGTCAATGGCTAGCTCATAGTCTATAGAGGGGTCTAATTTTCCAGGGAAATTAACAGTCAGATAATCTGCCTCTTGTTCAAAGGGAATTTCTTCATTATGAAAACGAATGCTTTGTACTCTGAAATTGTGATACAAGCTAAAGATCAGTTGATTTGTTGTACTTCCTAGTTCGAGGTTCATTTTAACCTTATTTTTTAAACCATTGTCCACCGTTATATCCATATCATAGCTTTTCACAATAAAATCGGTGTTAGCGGCATTATATTTAGCTACCTTTGTATCTCTGTAGTATTTGGTGTCTGATGATATGGCTTGCTTTGAAGTGAGTTCATCTAGATGCGGGGACATCTCATTCCAACTCAGTGCTCCCAATAAAAGGACCAAGGCACTTGCCGGAATGAGGGCTAGTTTAAAGTGCTTCCGCTTTTCAATAGCGAAAACAGTCGTAACCAGAATAATTAATATCATGGCCAAAAAATAGAACTTGGTGTTCCAGCGAAATCCTTCCAAGGGGCTTCCATAAACGATATTATAAATTCTGAAGGGATCAGATTGTCCCAAGTTAATTAGAAACATTAATTTCTGCAGCCAAACAGGCAGCATCTTTGTTAAAGCTATAAAAACCATTTGATTCAGAGGGCCAATGAAGACCCCTATAATCATCATGAGAGGATATACAATTTTCGACTTGACCACAATTCCTAAGAACAGACCTAGTGCGCCTGAAATCATAAAAGGAAGAACCCAGTACAGGACAATATATAAAAATGAAGAATAGTAAAAGGGGGCAGGGATATTATTAAATCCGAATAATACAAATAAAAGAAGTACATGTAATCCGGAAAACAGTAAAACTATAATCGTGATGTGTATCATTTTAGCAAATACTTTATTTCTCCAGCCTTTGTAAATGGTCCGAAAGACCTCGTAAGACTCATCCATTGTTTCTTGCTTCGCTAATAATATTCCATATACCATGAACAAGAAAATAGCAGATTGTACGATATAGGCCGTTCCGTTAACGATCTGACCCGGTGCATATATTCCAAAAGCCAGATTAGCTCTGTACCCGAGGTATAGCAGTGAACCCAAAAACAACAAATACATCCACTTGCTTCTATGAAATAGGCTCTTTTCTAAAAGATTGTTGCTAAATGAGGCTTGTGATATAATAAAACCAGAACATTTGTTTGCAAATGAGGGATGAACTATGGACTGGCGTTCTGTTTATGGTGATTTTAGTGATTTGCCGAAAGCTGAACAACTTCAATTATTCCAAGCCATACAAGATACTCTCTTTCCTGAACCAAAAGAGGATATTGCCAACATGGTTGGCGACATAAGAGAAGTTCGTTTCAGCAGAGGCTTGGCTTGTGTTCACTGTGGCAGCATCGCTATTAAACGCAACGGTAAGTATCGTTCTCGTCAGCGTTACTTATGCAAAGATTGCGGAAAATCATTTAACGACATGACAGCAAGCCCGCTTTCGGGAACACACCACCCCCACAAATGGCTTAAATACTTTCAGTTAATGGTTGAAGGTGTCAGTCTGCCCAAAATCGCAGAAGAGTTGAATATTCACGTATCTACAGCTTTCTACTGGAGACATAAAGTTTTGTGCGCTTTACGTTCACTCGGCTTTACAACTCTGCGTGGAATCATTGAAAGTGATGAAACCTACTTCTTAGAGAGTGATAAAGGGAAGAAGTATATTGTTCATCGTAAGCCAAGGAAACGTGGTGGCGTTGCCAAAAAACGTGGCATTAGCAATGAACAAATTAGCGTTGTGGTTGCATATGACCGTAATGGAAGCATTATCACAAAAGTGGCAGGGCGTGGGCGTATCACCGCAAACGAAATTGACCAAACATTAGGCGAATGCCTTGATAAAGAAATCGTGCTATGTACCGATTCTGCTACAAACTACAAGTCATTTGCTAAGAAAAAAGGCATCTCTCACGAAATTATCAACTCCAACAAGGGTGAATATGTAAAGAAAGGCGTTTACCACATCCAGCACGTTAACGCATATCACCGACGTTTAAAAAAGTGGATGGAGCGGTTCAATGGAGTTGCTACAAAGTACATGGACAACTACTTAATGTGGTTCCGTTTCTTGGAATTGCAAAAGAACCTTGAAAAGCAACTTTGTAAGCGGAATATGGTTTTAGATGCTTGCAAGAAAGCAAACTTCACATCTGTTCAAGTTATTAGAAGTGCATCGTAATGGAGGGTTTCATATGTCTATTAATCACGAGCATCTTATCAACTTCCTTGTAGAAGCCAAAAGAAGCACTTACGCATCCCAGGGTGATGATGCATCGGTTCAACCTTTACTAAACGGTTCAAAACAACTGGAATACCGCAGTGGTGATTACTTTTATCGGGATATTTACTTTGGTTCGGCTTTCTTTATTGGACAAGAAACGGTTGAATTCGAGAATCGTCCAATTTGGTCAATGGTCTATTCAGGCGGTGTCATTATTCCGAACGCAAATTGGGATATCATTGGTCCGATTTATAGTTTCCTTCGACAAGCGTTAAGGTTGGTAGATACAAAGTCAATATATCGTGGTCCAAACCATTTTGAATCGGACAATTACCTTTTCAAAAATGAGTACGAAGGTACTCTTGACTGCTTTTATGGGAAGGAAATAATTCTTTTAGACGGTCAAAAGGTATATGAGTTGCACTACAACGGAGGGGTAGTTCGATAACCACTCCTCTTAGCAACAATATTTACGAAAAGAGCCATGAAATAAGATCAACTCGATCTTGAGAGATTCAATTATTTTCAACCTTGTCACATCCCGCTAGAATAATGAAGTAAGAAGTGTAGAGGGCGAGGACAAGCTGTCCTCTACCTCTACACTGTGATCGATAACGATTAGTTCTTTGCCTTGCCATTTGCAACAACGCCGGTATAATTAGGTCCATCCGGGTTAAGGTCAAGATGATAATCCGCCGTTGGGACTGAGTCTGTGAACAGGATTCCACTAAAACCATCTGTTGCGTCTTCTTCTTTATAAATTCCACTCGAATTATGGAGTTCATACCAAACGCTGTTATCGGACATTGGATTCACGTAGCTACTTTTTAGGTAAAAAATGGACTACACTATGAAGACGCCAGAATTTAAAAAAGCGTTCCCGCATTTCCAAAAAGATGTTTTGGTTTTTCATTTCATGCCTCTCCTACGCCTCTCCTATATTAGGCTAAAATCCTTTTTATTATAATAAATGGATAATAATTTACGCAATTATTCAATCCGCATGACAGCAGCACTAAATAAATATGATCAAATAACCGATATTGTCGAAGAAAGAAGATTTATACATGTCGGCATTTTCGGTTCATTACTTCCACAAATAATTGCTAGAATCCAGATTGCTGGCCGCTGCCTCTTAGTCTTCCTCATCACAGCTTCAATCGATCTTGTCAGGAAGCCTGGGGTTGCTGTAAAAACAAGTCTATGTACAATCGGTCAGTCATCATTGTTTTGAACAGGAGGAACTTCCATGCGTGGAAGAGGAAGGTCTATTATTGGGCCTTTAGCATCGATGGTGCTGCCGATCGGAGTCTTTGAATGGCTTCGCACATCGCAGACCGCCGATATTACTGTGCATTCGCCCACCGGACATTTCTACATGGTCAGTGCAATTTCCGGCCTTGCCTTGATCCTGGCGGTTGCTGTCGGCATTGCGGGACAACGTTTGCGCAATTTGAAGGTCGGCTTCTTGTCCTTGTCCTATGTGTCGTTGGCGGGCATCTTCGTCCTTCACGGCTTATCGACGCCGGGATTTCTGATGGAGCATACAGGCATAGCGGGCGCAGCAGCCCAGATCAGCATCATGCTTGCAGTCATGTGGCTGTTTCTGTCTGCGGTATCACCGGATAACCCCATCATACGGCTGCTGGCTCAATGGCGGGCATGGCTTATTCCATGCTGGCTGCTGCTGCTTGTTGTTGTTGGCGTGCTCTCAATGAGTTATCCGGAGCTTATGAATGTTGTGCCGCTGCTGGATGAGCCTTATATTTGGATCGCCTCAGGCTTGACGGCTGCGGCCTGCTTATGGACGATGTACCGTTATTGGCAGTCCTACCAGGCTGCCCGGTTCCCGCTGCAGGGTGCAATTGTGTATAGTCTGGGGTGGCTGCTGGCCTCACAGTATATTATGGTGGCAGGCACGATATGGCAGCTGAGCTGGTGGCTGTACCATATGCTGCTGCTGGGCTCTATGATTATGATGCTGGGCGGTTTAATCCAGCAATATTTCTCGCGCGGCTCGTTCAGCTCATCGCTGAAGGTGCTGTTTCAATCTGATCCGCGGGCTTGGCTGGAGGCGTGCATGACGCCCAGCGTCAGGGCGCTCATAATGGCGACCGAGGTTCGTGATGCCTATACGGCGGGCCATAACATGAGGGTGGCGCTGTATGCGCTGCGTCTGGCAGAGGAGATGGGACTTACGAGCGACCAGCTTCGCGCAATCGCGCAAGGTGGCGTCGTGCATGATGTCGGCAAGCTTAAGGTGCCGGATTCGATCCTGAATAAGCCGGGCAAGCTGACGCATGAGGAACGGTTCGTGATCGAGATGCATCCTGTATCGGGCTATGACATGTGCAAGCGTCTTGGATTTCTTCATGATGAGCTGTCTGTCATCCGGTCGCATCATGAGAAGTGGGATGGCAGCGGCTATCCGGATCGGATCGCCGGCGAGCATATTCCGCTTCTGGCCAGAATTACGGCCATCGCGGATGTCTATGATGCTCTGACCTCATCGCGCTCTTATCGCAAAGCGATGTCGCATGACGAGGCAATGGCCATCATTGAGCGTGAGCAGGGCTCGCACTTTGATCCTGCCTGTGTGGCAGCCTGGATACGGCTTGCGCAGGAGAATCCGGAGTTCTTCCACGAGATGGCTGCCAGCGATAGGGGACTGCGGCTCGTTCATGTACAAGAAGCGGCCCAATAACCGTCTAATCGCGTTGATCTGTAAGCCGAATTCAAACGTTTTCACAAAAACACCTCCAATCCTGCGCTTCAACAGCGTGGTTTGGAGGTGTTTTTCGTTTAGGGCCAGATTTGTTGCGGAGCCACAAGCAGCTCGGCTGCAATAAGCTCTGCGGTCAGGCGCTGGGGCTTGCGTATTTTGCCGTTGCGCAGCTTGGAGATGGTCTGCTGCGATATACCGGTTACTTCCGATAGCTGTTGTGTGGATATGTTATGTCTGGCCATCAGTATTTTAAGGGTGACGGAGGGATCGTTCTTGTCTGGAATGGGCCGCAGATCGCTAACGACGAACCCGTACTGCTCCAGGCTGCCGTCTCCATTGAAGAAGGGGCAGATGGTGACGTGAACTTCAAGCTGGCACACATCGGCAATTCTATTCGTCTGCACGATCAGGCTCTCGGCTTGTTTCTGCTCGACTGCCCGTCCGATCGTCTGCATGATGCGTTCCTTCTCGCTCTCCTCAACGAATGAGAAAGCAGACTGCCGTTCCACGACGATATCTCCGCTAATCATAGGCAGTGGATAGTTCTGATCGACCTGATGAATAATGAAGTCGGAATTTGTAACCCCTGATATCATCACATTCTGCGATTGGCTCATCATTGTGATCCATGCTTTGGCCGAAATATCCTCAGCAACTAGCAGATGCGAAGGCTGCTCGGCATCCTCAATGCTCTGCCAGGTCAATCGCAATTGAATTTGTCGGCTGGACAGATTCTGGTTCAGAAGGCAAGAGGTAGTTCCCTGCTCCTTGTAGCAGATGCCCTCATTCCATGCTGTGAATAATTGGTGGGGCGGCTTGCTTCTCAGCTCTGTCTCCGAGCAGCCGACCAGTTTAGTAAATGCCGGATTGGCGCACTGGAACCGGAGCTCATTGCCGCAGCTCTGCATAATGGCCATCGGGGCTTTAATGATTTGGAAGATGGAATCGAATACTGTCATACTAAACCTGCTCCTCAACGTGTCTTTCTCTTGATGTCTGCCTCTATGCCTATGTCTCTTAAAAGTATAAAAAAGGCGGCGGATATTATCAACTGGTTAATAATTTAAACTTGCCTGCATGAAATGGTTGTTAAGGACGATTAAGGACTCTAAGCCAGGGCCAGGCTCGTCTGTAGAGCTCTTACAGTTCTTTATTATGCGGCGGCTATCTCTCATAATGGTAGACAGGACATGACGATTTTCGTCTCTACGAAGAAAGGAAGCTTGATCATGAACGAATGTAGCATGGACGGCTGCAATAAGCCGGTAAAAGCGAAGGGAATGTGCTCGATGCATCATCAACGCTGGCGCAGGCACGGGGATCCCTCCATTATAAAGGTCCGCCAATCGCTTTATCCCGACAAATGCCAATGGGTCAAATGTGATCGGCCTACGATCAGCAAGGGATTCTGCTCCAAGCATTACTATATTCGGCGTATGCTATTATCGGCACAGCCTCTATGAAGCGCCAAAAACAGAAGGTATAATAGTCCCAAAGGTACCAATGCCTAGGGGGAAGTCGCTTGAGAACAATGTCGCTTCGTACAAAGGTGCTTGTGCTCGCTGTGCTGATTACGTTCATTCCGCTATCGATTGTCGGTATCGGCAATTATCAGACGGCCAGAACAACCATTATGGAAGCTCTGATCAATAATGCGTATACCAAAGTACAGAACAATGCCAGCAATCTATCGGCATGGATTGATGCCAGACGTGCCGAGGTAGAGGTAATGAGCCGTACGGATCAGGTTCGTTCGGGGAGCGAATACGAACGGGAGCTTTATTTTCGCACGGAGACATTGAGGAAGGGCTCGGAATTTTTTACGATCGGCTTTGCGGATTTGGACGGACGGACGAGGCTGAGCACTGGTAAAATCATTCAGATCGGAGAGCAGCACTGGTTTCGCGAAGCGGTATCCGGCAAGACTGTCATTACCGACCCGTTCATAAGCAAGTTTACCAATGACAATATATTTGTTATTCAAGTGCCTGTATACAGCAGCTCAAGGCAAGTAATCGGCATTGTCGATGCGGCGATATCGACTAAGAAGCTGTACAGGCAATATTTGAGCTTTCATGTCGGCGAATCGGATCAGGTCTTCGTATTTACAGAGGACGGAACGATTGCCGAGCATCCAAGCGACAAGGAGAGGAAGGACGCCTCGATTCTGTCTCCGGAGCTGCCATTCAAGGAAGTGGCCCCGAAGATGCTGTCGGAGCTCCATGGATACAGCAGACTGGACAATGCATCAGGCCGTTCCCTTGTCTTCTATGCGAAGGTGGCGGGCACAAGCTGGCATATTGCGCTCCATGTTCCGCTGAAGGAGATCGAGCAGCCGCTGTATGCGCTGCTATGGCGGACAGCAATATCCATATTAGTGGCGGAAGCGATTATCATTCTGCTTCTTTATATGTTGACGGACAGATTAGTGATACGGATCAAACGGGTATTGAGTGTCACCGAAGCAGCATCTGCGGGAGATTTTGACGTTAATTCGGTATCGGAGGAAGGCGGAGATGAGATCTCGCAGCTGTCTCATTCCGTCAATATGATGAAGCTTCATCTGCGGGATATGTTCGGCAGGCTGGAGGCGATCATCAATCAGAATCAATATGCGTTCATTGTTCTCGATGACAAGTACCGCGTTACTTATTTCAGCAAGGCGGCAGAGAGGATGCTTGGCTACAAGTCTGAGGAGGTCGTGCACAAGGCGACAGGGCTTCTGTTCATAGATCCGGACGATATGAAGGCGGAAGCTGCCCGTCTCAGCGCAAGGTTGGGGCGCGAGGTTGCTCCGGACGAGTCTGTGTTCCAGGAGCTGCGGGGCGAGCGGTTCTCCTATGAGCGGGAGTGGATGTATGTCCGCAAGGATGGCTCGCGATTTCCGGTTGCGCACAGCTCCAACGGTATCCGTGATCATGAAGGGCGGTTCATTGGCGTTGCAGGGATCGCGCGGGACATCACCGAGCAGAAGCAGGCGGAGAAGACCCGCAACCAGCAGCTGGAAGTGATGGAGGCTGCGCTGGACTTGATTGCCTCCTTTGATGAGCAAGGGCATCTATGGTACTTGAATCCGGCAGGGCGCAAGCTTCTGGGCATCGATCAATCGTCGGCGGACAGCCCGAACGAACTGGTGTCGAGGCAGACGATCAGCGAACTGCTGGACGGGATTGCCGGGGCCAAGAAGCAGGGCTATCAGGAGAGCGAAGCGCTGCTCAGGACGGTGCAGGGCGATGTCGTGCATGTATCCAAAATATTAGTGGCGCATCGTGATGAGCTCACAGGAGAGACCTTCTACTCCTGTATTGCCCGCGACATTACGGAGCAGAAGAGAGTGCAGTCCGAGCTCGTGCAGGCGAAGCGGGCTGCGGATGATGCGAACATGGCGAAGAGCCGGTTTCTGGCCAGAATGAGCCATGAGATTCGAACCCCGCTGGCGGGCATTATTGGCTTGACGGGCCTTCTTCAGAAGACAGGGCTGACCGATTTGCAGCAGGATTATCTGGACAAGACCAGAGCCTCATCGGAGGCGCTGCTCGGCATTATTAACGATATTCTGGATTTCTCCAAGGTTGAGGCAGGAAGAATTGAACTGAATGAGGTCGCCTTCGATCCCGAGCAGCTTATGCACAAGCTGGCTAACCTGCTGGGTGTATTCGTTGGAGGCAAGGAGCAGTTCGAATTCATTGTCGAAACGCCGAGCAAGCTGCCTGCGGCGCTTATCGGAGATCCGCTGCGCCTGGAGCAGGTGCTGCTCAACCTGTGCGTGAATGCAATCAAATTTACGGAACGCGGTCATGTTGAGATGAAGCTTGAATTCATAGACGAGGATGCGGCAGATTCTATTGGCATTCAGTTTACGGTGGAGGATACAGGCATCGGCATGACGGATGAGCAGCTGGACAAGCTGTTCAAGCCGTTTACGCAGGTTGGCATCGAGACGAGCCGGAAGTATGGCGGAACCGGTCTGGGACTTGTCATCGTGAAGAGCCTTGTCGAGATGATGGGAGGCACCATCGGAGTGGAGAGCAGGTCAGGCGTAGGCAGCAGATTCACGTTCACTCTGCGGTTCGCGATTGCTTCTCCTGCTCCGGAGAGCCGTTACGCTATTGGACTTGAGGAAGGACTGGCAATCTGGGTTGTCGAGGATTATGCCAGAATGTCGGAGTTTCTATGTGCAGAGCTGGAGGATATGGGGTTGTCGCCATTCGTCTTCTCCTCCTGGAAAAATTCGCATGAGCGCCTTACCCGGGTAGGAATTGGCGCCCTGCCGGATGCGGTGCTGCTGGACTTCGAAATGAAGGATATGTTCGGCGAGGAGACGTGGCAGGACTATCATGAGACAGCGAAGGCGGTTGGCATCCGCACCATAGCGATGACGACTGCTTATGGACGCGAAGAGCTGCTCAAGCTGCCGGAGTCCCAACGGCCGGATGCTATCCTCGTGAAGCCGATCGAACGGATCAGCCTGCACCAGGCGATGCTCGCGACATTGGAGAGCCCATCCGGGAATCAAGGGGCTTCTGCAAGGGAAGCTTCTGTTGCAGCGGAGCCTCTGAAGCAGCGGAGAGGCAATATCCTCCTTGCCGAAGACAACAAGATCAATCAGCTTGTTGCTGTGGAGCATCTGCGCGAATGGGGCTATTCCGTTGACGTCGCAGAGACGGGAGCAGAGGCGCTCCGCAAGCTGGAGCAGAACCATTGGGACTTGATCCTGATGGATATTCATATGCCGGAGATGGATGGGGATGAGGCGGCGCGGATCATTCGCATGGATTCCAAATATGACCGTCTGCCCATTGTTGCGCTAACCGCCAATATTATCCGGGAAGACCATGACAGGTACATCCAACTGGGCATGAATGATGTCTTGACCAAGCCGATTCAGCCGGAACGCATGCTTCAAGTCATCACGAGGTGGCTGAGTGCCGGCGGAGAGCGCCGTCCCGGAACGGATAAAGAAACACAGGCTGCAAGAGCTGCGTATAAGCCATTGCTTGCGCATGAGGAAGGGTTCCCGCTAGCGGTATCGGGGCTTGATATTGCTGCCGCCCTTGAGAGAGTCAACGGTAAACGGGATATATTGAACCATATGCTGAAGCTGTTTGTTCGTGATTACAGGGGATTCGATGTCCAGCTTCAGCAGGCGCTTGCGGACGGCGACTATCAGTTGGCGAGGCGGCTAACGCATACACTGAAGGGAGTGGCCAGCAACTTGTCGGCTGCAGAGCTTGCTGCGGCGGCAGATGAGCTGGAAATCCTGCTGAAGGCATCGGAGGATTCACGCGATGAAGCCGCGATTCTCTCTGCATCTGCGCATGTGTGCAGTGTGCTTGTTCCAATGGTGAGGGTACTTGAGGGCAAATAAGCAAAATTCGACAATTTTTCCTAACATTTTTCTAACAATCTATTGTTGGGTTTTGTCGGCTATTGTATGATGATAGTAGACGCATTTCAGAAGACCAATCTTCAATTCCCTCAAAGGTGGAGTTTGATGTACAAGATACTAGTCATTGAAGATGACGTCATGATGAGCGATATGCTATCGATGTATTTGTCGGAAGAGGGCTATGACATTAGACAAGCACAGAACGGTGCTGATGGATTGGAGCTGCTGGAGCAATATGATCCGGATCTGGTGCTGCTGGATCTGATGCTTCCAGACTGGGACGGAACGAGCCTGTGCCAGCAAATCCGACAGACGTCCTGCACCCCCATCATGATCGTATCGATGAAGTCAGAAGTATCAGAACGGGTTCAAGCGCTGCGCGCCGGGGCAGATGATTATCTGTGCAAGCCGTTCAGCATGCATGAGCTAAGTGCAAGGGTGGAAGCGCTTATTCGCCGTGCCCGGCTGATTCAGCCTGTTGCAATTGGCGTTAGCAATGAAGGAAATGAAGCACATCGGCCTGAAGCGGCCATACGTCTTGATACGGACCGTCGGCTTCTGCTTGTGCGGGGGAACCTGGTGGAGACGACCTTCTCCGAGTTTGAGCTGATGAGATTGTTCCTGATGCATCCGGGCAAGGTATTCAGCCGTGAGGATCTCATTAATGCCATTCGCGGATTCGACTCCTTTATAACCGACCGCGCGATTGATGTGCACATCGTCAATCTTCGTCGCAAGGTGGAGAGCAATCCCAAGGAGCCCAAGTTCATCCGAACCGTATGGGGCGTCGGGTATAAATATATGAACGAAATAGAGGAATAGTTTATTCACTCGGATAGAGGCTGCACGCGGCAGGTATGAATGGCGCAAGCGGCCTCTCTCTTTTATTTTCAGGGTAAAATTTAACAACTTTCTAATAATGGCTTCCAACTTTCCTAATTGTTATGTGTCAGAATTCAGGCAAAAGGTTGTTCGTGACCACACTGCGAAAGGATGACAATGACGATAATGAGCGGAGATGAACCGGTCATGCAACGGAAAGAAATACGAAGCTATCGGGAGCTCGAGCTGATGAATGCGCTGGGGGAAGCGCTTGATCGGGAGCAACTGCGATTATGCTATCAGCCCATCTATGGCGCGTCAGGGCGGCTGAGAGGCTTCGAAGCGCTGCTGCGCTGGGATCATGCTGACTACGGACCTGTATCTCCTGCAGAGTTCGTGCCGCTTGCCGAACAGAGCTTGCAGATTGTGCCAATCGGCGAATGGGTCATCCATGAAGCTTGCAGGATGCTTCATGCGGCGAATAATAAAGGGCTGGGCATTCTTATTATGTCCGTTAATGTCTCGACATTGCAGCTCCAGTCACCAGGCTTTGTAGAAACTGTGCTGCGGATACTGGATTCCACGAACACCCCTCCCCAATGTCTGGAGCTGGAAATCACGGAGGGCATCAGGATTGATTCCCGTGGACCTATCATTACTAATCTGTGCCGGTTGAGAGATGCAGGCGTTCGCATTGCGCTCGACGATTTCGGAGAGGGACATACCTCCTTCGCTTATTTGCGCTTGCTTCCGCTGCACACCTTGAAGCTGGACCGGTCGTTTATCGAGCATCTGTGCGATAGCTCCAGGGATCGGATTATGGTGGAGTCATTGATTACACTTATTCATCGGCTCGGATTAGAGGTCGTTGCTGAAGGGATAGAGGATTCCGGACAGTTGAAGCTGCTTCAAGAATGGAACTGTGATTTCCATCAGGGTTATCTGCTTGGCATGCCGCTTGAGGGGACGGGTATTGGGCCCCACCTGCTTCAATCACAGCTGTGTGCTTCAATAGCCGCATGGGGCTGTCCCGAAAAGTCCAGTATCCAATGAGTCAGTCCAAAATGATGTGAAGGGATGCCTCGAAAACCACTGAAAAGTGGGACTGGAAGCATCTTTTTCGTTAAATCATCAAACAACGTTCTGGATGATCTCTTCTCCAAGTGTTTTGAAGGCAGCGTGACGGAGTAAGAAGCCTGCGAATGTGCATGAATTTCGGTTACAAGACGCCATAATGGTACAATTCCTGCGATCACGCATGAATTTGAGCAAAAATCGGCTGTTAAGGGGAAACGAAGGTGAAATACCTGCACTCTGGCAGGCATTTCACCTTTATCAGGTCAGAAACGGGGAAAAAACTGCGGTTTCGCATGACTTCGCCTAGCTCGCATCTCGTTTGTCTCGGCGTTTGAATAACAACGCAAAAGAGCAGCCCGTCATGTCCAGTATTCAGACATAGGGCTGCCCGTTGCATATAGCCGATCAGCATACTTCCATATAAAGCTTTGTTCCGTCGTTGTATTGAAGAATCGCCACGTCACGGATCATTTCGACTGACGCTATCCGTCTCCACTTTTTGCGGAAATCAAAGTTGTACTCCATTTCAAGCAGCTTATTATGAAGCAGTTCTAGATAGGTTGCTTGCTCGGAAGGGTAGTGGACGGGAACGGTACGATTCTTGAAGGTGATAACCTTCGTCATCGCCATGCACCTCCGATCTCGATTTGTACCCATTGTAACGTAAACCCTTTAGTCCCTTATAAAGGGAAGGTAAGACATATGTTTGTTTTGCTAACATATTCTTAACAATTTCATTTGATGCCAACAATAAAACACAACAACCGCCCTTGTAAAATAAGCGGTTGTTGTGCAAGGTTCAGACAACCGCCTGGCTATGACTAGCTCGAGTAGCTGCTGTATCTGCGCTTGTAGCGCTTGTGCCCATAATGCTGCTGAGGAGGGTAGTTGTGCGGATAACGATGCTTGTATGCGCTGCTGCTGTAATGATGCTGCGGGCGGTGTTTACGTCCCATTAATGAATATATTAATCGTTTGATCAAGTATTTAAACATCAGTAAAACCTCCTTTAAGAATAGCGGGCAATTGTGTATGCTTTTATTAAATTACGCAAGAGATGATCGATGGTTTCGCATACGATGGATAAAATTGCAAATTGCTTTGCGGAGGGGGATCAGGGTATGTTTCGCTATCTTCAGGGCTGGCTGCAGAGCGTATTGAATGCTTGGCGGGATTACCCGCTGCGGCAAGGAAAAGTAATTGCTGAGCGGTATAAGCTGATTCGATTCATCGGCATGGGCAGCTATGGTCAAGCCTATGCCGGCGTCGATCTGCGCTCCGGCAGCGCAGTTCTGATCAAGCTCAATAAGCCGAGCAAAGGAAAGGCGGGGCTTGCGCTGCTAGAGCGGGAGAGCCGCATTATGGCAGACTTGTCTCATGCGCAAATTCCTGCCTGGATCGATTATGTCGGGAGCGGACGACGGATGGCGCTCGTGATGGAGCTGCTGGACGGCGCTAATCTGGAAGAGCGGGTGATGGAGCAGGGCATGCTGTTCGATGAGCGAGCTGCAGCGCTTGTGCTGCGTGAGCTGCTCCGCCCATTAGCCTATCTGCATGCTACTGGCTATGTCCATCGGGATGTCCGGATACCTAATGTTATAACGAATGGGCATCATGTATATTTGATCGATTATGGGCTTGCATGCGGAATTGGCGAGCAGCTTCCAGCTGATCTTGCGGAAGCGCTGGGAGAAGGAGAGGCAGGGCATGAGAACTGCTCCGAAGCTGCTGCTTCTCATGAGCGTGGCCTAAAACATGGCGGCGCTGGAAGCAGTGTAAGCTGGGGAGCTGTGAAACGCCGTATGCGCCAGCCGGAGCCTGGGAGCGATCTGTATGGCATCGGCCACCTGGCGTTATTCCTGCTATATTCCGGTTACACTCCCACGATCGAGGGGGCGGCGGACAAAGGCTGGGAGCAGGAGCTGCAGCTTTCCGCTCCTATGGCGGAGTGGATTCGCCGTTCTCTCGGTGAAGGCGAGCCATTCGTTGATGCCGCTCAGAGCGCTTCGGCACTAGGGAGCGCAATTGAGTCCATGGACTTGTCCATCCATGCAAGAGCCGAACCGAGCTGAGCGGTTCGGAATGATTCAATGTGATTCATGATGTGTAAAGAAGGGTAATGACCAGAAGTTCGTATAATACGAGGGGCAGTATCGCACTGTAAGGATTAGCGAAGGTCCGGTCTACGTCCCACGCAGGATTGCCGCAATGCAAATAAAGCAGGCAATGATCGATATGGATAATCGTTCCCTCATACGTGATGCCGTCCATCGTCTCCACCCTAACCCTTTGGTGCAAATGCTTTGCACACAAGTCATGCATAAGCTTGCGGGTGTGGAGTATGGACTTGACCATACCGGGCTCCTTTTGATACAGCAGTTGGGGCGTGAGCTGATTGGTATCTGACAGAATGAATCCCTCCTTGGCACCAGCTAATAGTGTACTTATCCATCATATGCTCCCCGATAATAGAGTAAGAACTTAAAAGCTTCGAGGCGCAGACAACTACAGGTTGCGGGGCATGCCTATAATTAGTAGGGGGAGTTTCGGTTGACGTTTTCCAAAATATTTTTGGTGAATATAAGCCTTCTAATAACACTTGCTTATTTGTTCAATCTGGGCTACAAATACATATTCCAGCATACAAGCATTAAAGTGAAGTACGGCATAACGATTGCAATCTTCATTCTTGGCGGCTGGCTTGCCATGGTCTTTGGCCTGCGAATCCATGATACGCTGGTCGATCTGCGGTTCGTGCCGCTTATCGTTGCTGTGCTGGTATTGCCGAACCCGTCGGCTGTTGCGATTATCGGCTTCGGAATCGGTGCCGGGCGCCTGTTCTTCGGATTGGACAGTATGGGCTGGGCGGGCTTTGTCAGCATGATTGTGCTTGGCCTCGTAGGGGCGGCGATGAACTATGGGCTGCAGCGGGTATCCTGGAAGTCTGTCTGGAAAAGCACTGCTGCTGTTATTGGCCTGAATATCGTATTTGCGCTGAATGCCACTCTTGTATACGATATTACGAACAATATGGACTGTTGGGAGTATTGGTACAATATCGGCATCGTGGCATTTCCGCTCCGGTTAATACTCAGCGGCCTGTTTGTTTTTATTATCAAAGATTTCCGGATGGAGCAGCAGCGGGTTGATGATCTGCGCATGATGAACATGCTGCTGAGGCGGCAGACAAGAGCGCTGCGTGAAGCAAAGCAGGAGGTGGAGGACCAGGCGCATGAGCTGCTGCAAGCCTCCAAATACAAGTCGGAATTTCTGGCGAACATGTCCCATGAACTGAAGACACCGCTAAACAGCATTATATTGCTTTCGCAGCTGATCCGGGATAATGATGAGGACAGCTATGAAAGCGAAGTGATCCGTTACGGTGATCTGATTCATGCGGCCGGCAATGACTTGCTCCAGCTCATCAACGATATTCTGGATCTATCCAAGGTTGAGGCGGGGAAGATGGATGTCGTCTTCGAGCCTGTCTCTACGTATGATCTGGTGCATATGCTGCATCAGCAATTTCAACCGGTTGCCGATCAGAAGAAGCTGGATTTCGAGATGAAGGTCGCAGAGAATGTTCCCGGCACGATCCGGACGGATGCGCTGCGTGTGAATCAAATTTTGCGGAATCTGATTGTGAATGCGTTCAAGTTCACTGAGCAGGGGAGCGTCAAGCTGCATGTGGGATACGAGGGCGGCTCCGCTGCTATCGAATCCGGACCGCAGAGCTCACGCCGCATCCGCAACTGGAATCCTGCGTCATGGGGCCGGCCGGCCATCCGGCCCCTGGTTCCGCCGAGGGTAGTGTTCAGCGTCGCAGATACGGGGATCGGGATCGATCCGGACAAGCAGCAGCTCATCTTTGAGGCCTTCCGGCAGGAGGATGGCGCCATTAACCGCAAGTATGGCGGGACAGGCCTGGGACTCTCAATCAGCTTGCAGCTGTCGCGTTTGCTGGGCGGATCACTGAAGCTGCAGAGCAGCAAGGGAGAGGGGAGCACGTTCATGCTCTATCTCCCGGTGCGTCCGGCTGCTGCCGAGACAGAGGAGCTGGAGCTGCCTCAGCCGCCGGCTGATGGCGTCAAGCCCAGAAGGCGCGCGCTCATTTGCAAACCGAAGTGATGAGCGGCGTGGAGGGAGGCCTGGCATGCTTTTGGTGCAATGATACCAGTGTGTGTTGCACTAGGGTGTAACAGCGTGAAAAAAAGCTTGACTTTTATTTTTATCATGAGATATATTATAAAGGTCGCTTATAATGACATCTTGTTCTGCTGATGTAGCTCAGGGGTAGAGCAACGCACTCGTAATGCGTAGGCCGGGGGTTCAATTCCCTTCATCAGCACCATGTGCAGCCAGTAATGACGCGGGTTTCCGAATATTCGGAACCGCGTCTTTTTGTTTGAGTGCTCCTCTTATGGGAATGCCCTTGCTATTCGATGAGGTGCCGAAAATCCGCCTGGTCAAAAAGAGGCGCCCCTCTGTCATCTGCGAATGACTTGGGACGCCTCTTCCTCCATTGCTATGCCGTGCATGATTGTTTGAGTTCGATGAGTATGGATGGCTAAGCGCAGGCGCCTGCAGAATCACAACGATTCAAGAGCAGCTTTATACTTATTGAACAATTCTTCCTCTACTCGTCCGGTAATTTGAATCAAGATGTTCCCTTTATCAGCTGTCCGAGTGAAGAAGATCGTTCCTTCCTCTCCAATCTTGCCGAAAAACTCCTTCAATTCTGTCAGATCGGAATCGTTATCGAAAGCAAAAACTCTTCCGCCTTCGGCTTCTCCAGCAGAGGGAATCGAGAATCTTTTGCCTTCTTTGAACTTCGCAGGAACGATACCCATGTCTTCCTTGGAAATTGCAACGGCATCCTCTACTTCGAGCCCCGCCTTAGTAAAAGCAGCGATAACATCATCAGATGTATACGTTGAGCCACCACCTCCACAGGCAGCCAGTGCGCTGATGCTTAGCAAAGAAATGATGGCCAGCATTATTCTTTTCATGTGATGCCCTCCTCTTTTGGTAAGATTCGACATCATTCTACTATACGTTTTCTATTAATGGTAGTCCTAATTTGGATTAATGTGGAATATTGATAGGATATACGCATGTTCTGCCAATCTTATCTATCATGCAAAATAATAGCAGGGCATCTCCACCGCAAAGCGGTTGACTATGCGCTCTTGAAGGCTTTGAGAATACACATTTTACGGGGAATTCCTGTCCATGCCATAATCTCTCACCTCTCATATATTATCTCAAGTTCGCCTTAGAGGAGGAGATTCAGTGTCAGCCAAGGTTAAGTTTAGCAATGTCAAAGTCGTTCGCAAAAACCGCGCCCGTATCTCAAGCTCAAGTTGTTGTAAGAAGCAGGATGGTGCAGTAGAAGGTATTCAGGAGGCCGGAGAAGATCTATGTGATTTCTTCTGCTCGCTGAGAAACCGTCAAGTAGCCGCAAAGCTCGTTCGCGCTATTCGTTGTAAAAACCGCAAAGTTATTGAAGACTTGATCGGTAACAACTGTAATGTCGTCTGTTTCTTCAATCAAGGCAGATTATCTTGTGTGCGTATCAGCTGCGTGTTTGGCGAATGCTGTGACGTTCGTATTACTTTCGACATCTGCGTCTCGAACGATGGTTGTACGAACCTGTAGGTGCAATCACAGTAACTGAGTTGTACCATCCGAAGTTGAACCGGCGCCTGGCTATAATCCGCACTGTCGCATATTGCGATGGGCGGATTTTTTTTGATGGCCTGCGGACAAGCCTGATTACGAACAGGTAGACCTTGAACAGCATACTGTAAAGGAATTGACTGTACGGGTGGAGGGAATGATGATGTCGATTATTAGAAATTTCCCAAGGGCGCTTCTCGAAGAGCATCGTCAATGGCATCATGCGAACCATCAGGATAATCCGGCGAACATACCGGCTGGATACGGACTCAGATTCCTCGAATTTCATCGGCAATTTATTGCCAGAGCGCTTCAGTGGTACAACCGGCAGGGGTACAACCCACAATTGGTTGCGCCTTGGCAGAGTGTGCCGGAGGAAATACGTTATACCCCTTGCTACAACCGGGCGGCAGAGAGACGGATCCTGTTCAATCCGCAATCCTTTGCAACAGCAGATGAGCTGGGGAGGTTCATAGAGAGCTCGAATATACATGGATGCATTCATCAGGAAGCGGCGAGGCTGTACAACGAGAGGGAACTGAACGATTTCGATGTCGCGCCAGTAAGCACAATCTTCTACAACATTCATGGAATGATTGACGGGTGGTATCGGCAGTGGGAAAGCGTCATGGGCCAGCAGGGGAGAGGGAATGCGGCCGCAGGTGTCACCAGCAGGAGAAAATCAGGGGGCAAGGGCCATAACCTGGCACAGCCTGACCGCCGCAATTTATCGGGGAAAGTTAAGCATGCGCTCGCAAAGAACGGAATACGTCGGCGTAGCAAGTGAAGGGCCGTGGAACAAACTCCGCTGCCTTCACCAGGCGTTCGCCATATACTCTTCGGCCATCCTCATGGACCTCGAAGCCCTGGGCAGTCACAGTTTCCAGATGATCCTCGAACAAAGCGATCATTGAATCCAGCTCCGCCTCATACACTCCGATTACTTCGTCGGCTTGAAGCTTCAGGGATTCAATCGGGTCATCATATACAAGGCCGAAGACATCGCTGATCTCGCGGTCGATGAATGGCCTGCCGCGGGCCATGCCCCTCGCTTCAAGACGGATCTCGCCAAGCGGGATAAGCGACTCGTAGGCAGCAGGGATGCCTAGCTCCTCCTCGACCTCCCGTACCGCCTGTTGAACCGTTTCGCCAGC
Source organism: Paenibacillus oenotherae (assembly GCF_019443105.1). Classification (GTDB taxonomy): domain Bacteria; phylum Bacillota; class Bacilli; order Paenibacillales; family Paenibacillaceae; genus Paenibacillus_Z; species Paenibacillus_Z oenotherae. Next base: position 45,032 of record NZ_JAHZIJ010000010.1, on the reverse strand, counting down.
AGTCAGGTGGCCTGCGGCAGTGATATCGAAGTGGAGCGGGAAGGTATCCTTATTCCCATGCCGTAATTGAAACAGCACAAGCTTGCGGCTGCCCTCGCGGCGAATGAGCCAGCAGTGGAACGAACGATGCCAATACCCCTGGGCATGTACGTCACTGCGGGCTGCCGTGCCTATATGAGCTCCTGACTTGTCATAGATGTCGAAGCGTTCTTCTTCTCTGCTTTCATTGCTGTTGATACTCATGTGTCAGGACAATCCGCCTACCGCTGACACCTCGTCGGAATCATCCTTCAGATGGGAGGTGCAATGGCCGCAGCGTGTCGCTTTGAGCGGCACCTTGGACAAGCAGTACGGGCATTCCTTGACTGTCGGCTCTACAGGAGCGTCGGAGTCCTTATTCTGCATACGGCGGAGCGCGTTAAGTCCCTTGACCAGCATGAAAATACAGAATGCTATGATCGTAAAGTCCAATAAAATATTAATGAACTGGCCGTAAGCAAGCACGGGGATTCCATCCGCCGTCGCTGCAGCCAGCGTAGCGGGCCTTGGCTTGTCCTCGAGCGGCTTGAGAACAAGGAACAGGTCCTTGAAGTTCACATTGCCAATCAAGGCGCTAATCGGAGGCATGATAATATCATTGACCATCGAAGTGACGATTTTGCCGAACGCGCCGCCGATGATAACCCCTACAGCAAGATCGATTACGTTGCCTTTAACGGCAAATTCTCTAAACTCTTTCATTATCTTCATCATTTGAATCTGTTCCTCTCCTTGGGTTAGATAGTTCTATTATACCTCATCTTGTCCTGGAGTGGTTAGACGTTGCTGCCTTGGAACGGGGAAATCATCCCGCAGTCCCATAATTCATGTCGCAGAAAAAAGGATTAATTGGAAAAATGTCGAATTTCACTGAATAGAACGGAACTTTTGGCTAATAGAGGACACATATGGATGAACTGTTTGTTTCAGAAAGATGGATGTTTCTGTTTCTTGCGCTGGCCATTAATTTATTCGCATCTTTCACAATGTTTAATATGATCGGCCATCTCAAGCTGGTCGGCACTCGGAAGAACTATTGGCTGCTGAGCGGTGCTGCTGTCTATGGTCTAGGGCTGTGGGTCTGCCATTTCGTAATGCTGATCGCCTCCGACTATATGATCATGATCGATTGGACATCCAGCGTTAAGCTGATTGCGGTCATGGCATCCGCCTACTTCTCATTCCTGCTGCTTGGGAGCAAGCTTGCTTACTGGATTCGGCTGCTGCTGAGCAGTATGGTCATCGCGGTGGGCACCAATTTCATGAGCTATTCGCGATTAATGAGCGGACAGATCCAGCAGTTCAATATCCAGATCGGACTGGCTTCCTTTGCGCTTGTGTTTACAATTGCGGGTGCGGCGGGAGCTTACTTTCTGTTTCAACGCAAGAGCAGATACGCTACACTGCTGGCCGGCCTTATGCTGGGGCTGTCAGGCATCACGATGCAGCTGTTCGGACTTGAGGCTGTTACAATCGAGTATGATGTTGTGCTGACTGCCGACCGGCTCAGCGAATATTTGAAGCGGTTGTCCGTCGTGCTTGGCATCACGACCTTGGTCATCTTTGCTTTCAGCACGCTGGCGCGGTTCGTGGACAAGCGGTACAATGCGATGAATGAGCGGTATAAGCTGCTGGTGGAGAATTCCATTGATATGATTGCTATAATCCGGGATGAGAAGTGGGAATACATTAATCATTCCGGACTTCAAATGTTCGAAGCGGCAAGCGAGGCTGAGATGCTTGGCACTTCGATCTACACACGTTTGCTGCCCAGACTTCATCCTGCGATGAAGGAGATGCTTCAGGTGACAGCGCAGGGGATCCGGCAGGGGCCGATTGAACTTGACTGGTATACGATGAATGGCAAGCTGCTGCACACTGAGGTTGTCAAGACCTGCACGAAGCTGTCGGGCAAGCCTGTATTCCAGGTCATTGTCAGAGATATATCGGAGCGCAAGAAGAATGAGGAGCTGCTCATTAACTCGGAGAAGCTGTATGTGGCAGGGCAGCTTGCGGCCGGTATCGCGCATGAGATCCGCAATCCGCTTACATCGTTGAAGGGCTTCCTTCAGCTCATGGCATCTGGACGGCAGAGCAACAAAAATTATTTTGATATTATGAAGTCAGAGCTCAACCGGATTGAATCCATTGTCAGCGAGCTGCTCATGCTCTCGAAGCCGCAGATTTATGAGTTGTCCTGCAAGGACATCAGGTTCATCATGAGGGATACAGTCACACTTCTGGAGGCGCAGGCTCTTCTGCACAGCATTGAGATGGAGATGCGTGTTGATCATGAACCGCTATGGGTTCGCGGAGTGGAGAATCAGCTGAAGCAGGTATTTATCAACGTGATCAAGAATGCGATTGAATCGATGCTGGAGGGCGGCAAAATTATTATTACCTGCACGCGCGAGCAGGACAATGTTAGTATTCGTATCGAGGACTACGGTCCGGGGATACCGGAGGAGCAGCTGTCGAAGATCGGCCAGCCGTTCTACACGACGAAGGAGAAGGGGACGGGGCTCGGTCTCATGGTCAGCTACAAGATCGTCGATAATCATCAGGGGCGGATCCAGGTGCGCAGCTCACTGGGGATTGGCACAACGTTCGAGATCATTCTTCCTTACTCTGAGATGACTGAAAGTGTGGAGCCCGGCCCTTCCGGCAAAATTACCCCGCTTAATCGGAATCTGCAGGAGGACGATCCTTTATAAAGAGTGAAACTTAATTCTGATGGGATGCGTACAAAGATTAGCATAACCGCAACAAGAGAAGCGTAGTAACAAATGTAAGGTTATTAACTATCCGGAGGTCATGTTCATGTTCAATCGTATGTTGGCTAGTATTGGAATCGGCAATGCAAAGATCGATACTTTGCTGGAGAAGGCACGTTATATGCCAGGAGAAGAGATTCGTGGAGTTGTCAAAATTCGCGGCGGCAATGTTGAGCAGCATATTGAGAAGATTGAGCTGACAGTTATGACTGAATATATTAGAGAAAGCAATGATCAGAAGCATAAGGTGCATGCAGCTATTGAACGCTATAACGTCTACAGCCCGTTCACGCTTAAGCCGAACGAAAATCGTGAGCAGCAGTTCGCATTCCGCCTGCCGCACACAGCCCCGCTTACAATCGGGCGCGCTCCTGTATGGGTGAAGACAGAGCTCGATATTCGCGGCGCTGTAGACCCGAGCGATAATGACCGGATTGAGGTCGTGCCGACTCCGCAGATGAATACGGTGCTGGAAGCGTTGAACCTGCTCGGCTTCCGCCTGCGCGAAGCAGAATGCGAGTATGCGTCCAAGCTGGGGCGGGGCGTGCCGTTCGTGCAGGAATTCGAATTTGTGCCGACGACGCAGTTCAGAGGGCAGCTTGATGAGCTGGAGGTTATTTTCTACAGCAGCCCGAATGAGCTTGAGCTGCTGCTCCAAATTGACCGCAAGGCAAGAGGATTTGCAGGCTTCTTCGCGGAAGCGATGGAAATGGACGAGACATTCGTCCGAGTGCGGTACTCTAATCAAGATCTTGCAGCCGGGCCGCATGCATTGGCGCATCAGCTGGCTGATCTTATTGCACGGTATGTGTAAGGGCGCCATGCAGCAGCATGCTTGACCGGGCTCAGGAATTCTCCCAGTGGGGATTCCTGAGCCTTTTCTATCGTTCATGCAGAGCTGCACTCGTTTGTTAGAAAGGACTTCTCTCTCCCTGCTTGTATGCTCTGTGGAATCCGCTATAATAACGTGAGGAGGCGATAGAGAGATGGCTGAACCGTTAAAAGCAATGTATGATCTACCTTTTTTGCAGCAGTTTGCGGCACTCGTTCATTCCGAATGGGAGCCTTTCGATAGAGAGCGTTTCGTTCAGCTTGTAATTGGTGAAGGATGGGAACAACTAGAGTTGAAGGGGCGAATCAGGCGAATTACGGAATCGCTTGGCACGCTGCTGCCATCCTCCTATGAGCAGGCGCTTGATGTGCTGTATGCGATTGATGAACGCTGCGTCGGATTCCCGTATTTATTTTTCCCGGATTTCGTGGAGGTCTATGGACGGGATTATTGGGAGCAATCCATGCACGCATTGGAAAGGTTCACTTCTAAGTCAACGGCTGAATTTGCTATCCGTCCGTTCCTTATGACCGAAACGGAGCGGACGATGGCGCGCATGCTTGCATGGGCTGAGCATGAGAGCGAGCATGTCCGCCGCTTGGCCAGCGAAGGCTGTCGGCCGCGGCTTCCGTGGGCTCCGGCATTGGCGATGTTCAAGCTGGATCCCTCTCCGATTCTGCCGCTGCTGGAGAAGCTGAAATGCGATCCGTCGCTCTATGTGCGCAAGAGTGTTGCGAACAATCTGAATGATATTGCCAAGGATCATCCAGGCATTATTAGAGAAGTGGCAGCAGCTTGGAGAGGCACCCACCCTTGGACGGATTGGATTATTCGGCATGGCAGCAGAACATTGATCCGTGCTGCCGATCCGCAGACATTAGCGCTGTTTGGCTACAAGAATGACGCAGTATCCGATATGGTAGCGGAGGCTCGGATAGAGATGGTCTCTGAGGAGGCTGTTATAGGCGGGAAATCTGAGGCTCATTACTCCTTGCTGCTTTGCAGCGAGGAGCCTCTGCGCTTGCGGATTGAGCTGGGGGTAGATTATGTGAAAGCGAACGGGAGCGTGTCCCGCAAGAAGTTCCTGATGTCGGACAAGACGGTTCCGGCAGGCGGGAGCCTGCAAGGAAGCAAGCGTATCGATTGGAAGGATCTCTCTACGCGCAAACATTATCCCGGACGGCACCGTTTGCTGCTGCTCGTTAATGGAGGCCAGGCTGCGGAGACTGCAGTTATGCTGCATGGAGAAGGCATAGCGAAGGAAGGAGCCGATTCGCCATGACAATCGGCGCGCGTGTACTGAAGACAGGCTTGGCTGTAGCACTGGCCATCTATTTGAGCAGTCTATTCGGATTCCCATCGCCAATTATCGCAGCGGTGGCCGCTATCTTTACGATCCAGCCGTCAATATCACGCTCTTGGCAGCATGTGACGGATCAGCTGCAGACGAATGTTCTTGGTGCTGTCGTCGCTATTATTTCTGTACAATTAGTTGGTCATACAGCGATATCGATCGGAATTGTATGTATAGTCGTTATTCTATTATGTATTCGGCTTCGGATGGAGAGCACAATCGGGCTGACGCTCGTAACGGTTGTAGCTGTTATGGAAGCTAACCAGCAAGGCTGGCTGTTTGCAGTCGAGAGGTTCACGATGGTATTGACCGGTATGGGAGCAGCCTTTCTGGTGAATGTGCTTGTTTTCCCGCCGCGCCCGCGCCATCAGTTCATTGAACAGGTGCATGGCGCCTATACGCAGCTCTCCCTGCTGCTGCGGATGGCCATATCCAACGAGATGAAGGAGGATGTGCACCGCGCAGAGAAGGACAGGCTGGCAGGCGTGCTGCGCAAGCTGGAGGAGCGCTATGCGCTGTTCGAGGAGGAGCGTTCCCTGCTGCCCAAGCGAAGACAAGCCAGGGCCAGACAGCTGATCCTCTCCAAGCAGCTTATTAAGGCGCTGCATAAGGGGGCGGATTTGCTGGATGTAGTGGAGGAGCATTATTTTACCGCTCCGGGCTCGGGCGAGTGGGCGCAGCGCTTCGACAGTCAAATTGAGGAGCTGACTAAGTACCATGAGCAAATAATGCTGAAGCTGGAAGGGAAAATAAAGGTGAATGCCTCCATAGAGCCGGAAGAGGAACGGGAAACGAAATTCATCAAGGAGCTCACAGCTTATTTGGGCGGTAATTTGGAGGAGCATAAGCGCCTCGTCTTCGTCAGCTCATCCATGTTCGAGTATGCCTTCCAATTGCGGCGTTTGGATCGGCTCGCCGATCAGGTGCTTCAGCGTGAGGAAGAGGAAGAATAATTAGGAGCGACGTAATGAGGTAGTCTCCTGCGACTGAGGGTCTACTGGCCAGGGAGCGATTCCATAAAAGGCGGACATTTCTGCGAAAATCAGGTTGTTGAGAAAGTTTGTTGGAGAGCTTCCGTTAACTGGCTTCTAAGCGTATGAGAGTGACTGACTGCAAAACATTCGGTGTGTGTGATGAGAGGAAAGCCTGCGAAAATGCAGGAATTTCAGCTAATAGAAACGATTGTAGGCAGAATGCCTGCGATTACGCAGGAATATATGGCCGACCGGGCCGCTAGAGGGAAAACATGGCGAAAAGCCTGCGCTTTGGCAGGCATTCGGTCTTTAGCAGACCGAAAGGATAAAAAAACCAGCCTATTCGCAGGATTTTGAGGAAGTCCGGCGGACTTCCCGTCAACTAGCCCCCTAACGTACGAGAGTGAATGACTGCAACACATTCGGTTAGTGGTGGGAGGGAAGCCTGCGAAAGTGCAGGAATTTCAGCTAAAAGAAGCCGTTGTAGGCAGAATGCCTGCGATTACGCAGGAATATATGGCCGACAGGGCTGCTTGAGGGAAACCCTGGCGAAAAGCCTGCGCTTTGGCAGGCATTCGGCCTTTAGCAGAGCGAAAGGATAAAAAACCAGCCTATTCGCAGGCTTTAGAAAAGTCCGGCGGACTTCAGGCTGAAACGAGAGAAAGGCTGCAGTTTCGCAGGCATGTTCGCCGTTTATGGTGTCTGTATCTGTTCCTCGGTGTCAAGTTTTCCTCAGGCAGCCTGATAATCGCGGGCACTTCACCTTCAACAGCTATTGTTAATCGGAACTGTCCGAAAAAGTCCTATATCGAATGCGTCAGTCCCAAATGATGTGAAAAGATGCCTCCAAACCACTAAAAAGTGGAATTGGAAGCATCTTTCATTGTATATGGGGACTTGCAATCCCTTCGCTCTCCGCCGAGCGGATAGGCTGCATGAAATACAAAATGGTTGAGCAGAGCGGCCCCTGCTCAACCATTATCCCGCACACAATAGGTTCTGGTGGATTAGCTCCATTACGCTGCTAATCTTAATCTTCGTTTCTTCCCTTGTGGCGGCGGGGATGTTGAAGATGAGCTTCCCGGGCTGTAATCTTCTTCTTGGGAACGAGCCGGGGGTCGGTCTGGCCTTCATGGTGATTGTCGAGCTGGAACTCGACTAGCTCCCACTCCGAAGTGCCGAGCTGCGGATCGGCAGGGAAGACTTGCCCGCGCTCAAGCTTCTCTACCCGGCCCAGCTCATTGCGGTATACCCCATCGACCTCGACCGGCTCGCCAGACATGGGATCCATCTCAAAATGGCTCTTCTCTTCGCTCATAAGTTGTGTCCTCCTGGAATCGGCCAGCGCCTTAGAGTCCGTGCTTAGGTACGGCCCGGCGGTCTGCTTCCGATTGCATTTGACTTGCCTTCTCCTTGTTTGTGCCCGTCTGATCAGCTAGAGACTGCGCTTCACTTGCTTTGCGCTGCTCGTTGGAAGGTTGTTCACCTGACATAATGGCCTCCTGTTGATGAAGTAATGTAGGTCATTTCGACGAGAGAAACACCTTCTACAGTTTGCCGCACAAGGAAGAAAACTATGTATGTGCTATAGAAGCCGCAGACCGCATGACGGGCATTCCGTATTCTCATGCGTGACCGTTTCCTGACAGGCAGGGCAGGGCTCGCTGAAAGGGGTCTTGGCAGATGGAGGCCGTTCATGCTGTGAATCGTGCTTGCCGGAATCGGTATCGGCATTGCCCTGGCGCAAATGCTCCGGTGTTGTAAACAGTGTCTCTATAAACATCTTCAAATCCGAATGCTTGTCGGAATCGTCAGTCGTGAGCCGAATGATGTAGATCATCGCGCCCAGAAGCGATACAGCCAGCAGCAGAACAAAGGCGGTAGCCAGACCGCTCATCAGGCTCACAAGCGGATACATGCCACTCCCGATCATAAGCTGTCACCTCTATTCCTTGTGCTTGAGCTCATAACGCTTCTCAATCCGCTTGCCGCCCAGCCACATGCCAACAACAAGCACGACGGTTGCTATGATACGCCATGGCTCCTGCGCAATATGGGCGATATCGAAGCTAAGCAGCGAGACGCTGAATATCATGACGGCTTTGCCGAGCATAACAGCTACAGCGAAGGTATGGAATGGAACTTTCCCTAGTCCTGATACGACATTAATAATTGCAGATGGCGAGAAGGGGAAGCAGGCCAGCAGGAAGATTGGCGTGAACCCCCGGTGCTCAATCCAATTGAAAAAAACTTTCGTCTTGGGAAAACGCCGCTGCAGCCAAGGGCCGAAGCGGCCTCCAAGCTTGCGCGCAAGCAGGAAAACAAGCAGCGAGCCCCCCGCTACGCCTATCCAGGAGTAAAGGGAACCGAACCACAGCCCGTATATGTTCGCATTGGCTGCTACAAATACGAGCAGGGGCAGAATAGGCAGAAACGCCTCCAGCAGCGGCATAAGAATGCCGGGCAGCGGCCCGAACGAAGAATAACTCTCAAGCGTGCGCTGAAGCTCGTTCAAATCCATATCCTTCAGCTCATGGATCCATTCCTTTAACTGACTCATCTCTCTATAATCCCCCTATTTGACCCTGCTGCCGCTCTCCGTAAAGGCACGGAATGGAAACCAAATGTAGAACAAACCAATCAGGACGTACATAGCTGCACTGAACCATACAACAGAAGACTGGCCGTGCATGGACGCCAGCACACCTCCAATTACCGGGCCAATCATCCCTCCAATGCCTTCAACAGTGGAAAAGATGCCCCAGCCAAGGCCCTGCTGCATGGGAGGCACATAATTCGCAAGCAGCGCGTTCCATGCGGGGAGCAAGGTGGCGTATGACAGCCCGAGCGCTCCGGCGAGCGCCATGCTTTGCCAGAGCGGAGGCTCCAATGCCAGGGCGTACAGGCAGGCGCCGATTAAGCCGAAGCCGAGGACGAGAAACCATTTCTTCCCGCCGAGCTTATCAGATAGACGTCCCAGCGGAATTAATCCGATCACGGTGCAGGCGCCTCCTGCAAGCAGAAGCAGGGAATATTGGGCGCCCGTCATTCCAAGACGCTCCTCGGCGAAGCTCGGCAGAATAGGGACGAGCATGCCCGCGCCCAACGTCTGAAGCACCATGCCTGGCAGGAGCAGCTTCATGTGGCGCAGCCGCTCACGCAGGATGGAGAACTCCTCGCGCATCGGCAGCGATTTGACGTTGGAGGATTGGCGGTTGCTGATGAACAGTGCGAGCACCCAGCAGAGTATAGAAAGTCCAAGCAGCAAATAATAGGTCATGTCGGTGCTGTAGTCCAACAGAATATTGCTCACGATAGGTCCCGAGCCGATGCCGACAAGCCATATGGTGTAGAGAAAGCCCATCTGAGTGGCGCGCTGCTCCTCTGTCACCTTCGTTAAACAGACAATCCATATCGGTGATATGCCAACGCCGTAGAGGGCGGCCGCAGTAATAAACAGCCACGGCTCAAAAGCGAATTTCAGAAGTACAATACCCGCAAGTGATGCCAGCAAGCCGGCATGAACGACGAAGCGAATCGAGAAGCGATCCAGCAAATAGCCAATGGCCATCTTCAGTGCGGTATCTGTTACATAATGCGCCGTGATGGCGATCCCGATAATATCCAGCGTAAGGCCGAGCGTCTTCTCTCCGAATATAGGAAGAAAGCTGATCAGAGCAGCTCCCCTGACGAACTCGACGATAAACAGGATGACCGAGAATAGCAAGATTTCCGGCCCGAACCAGCGTTTTCGCAATATGTTCATTCGGATAACCCCTTTATCTCCATTCTAAATACAGCCATCCTTCCGTTGATTGCGAATATTCCATCAGCTACCGTATGGATGAAGGGGCTCCTACCATTATATTCAAGCCAGGACAAAAGTCCAAGGCGATCGTATCGGCGGCATCATTCCGGCGCAGCTTGTGCAATGCCCGTTTACAATTTAATAGACGAATAGGATCATGAATGAGTTTCATTATTTCTTGAGAAAGCTGATCCGGCGAGTGAGCGATTACCGCAGCGCCTTTGCTTTCCAAATAAAGCGCGTTATGCCGCTCTTGGCCCGGCACTGGCTTATATGTGAAAATAGGCAGCTCCGCCGCCAGCGCTTCGGACAAAGTGACGCCGCCCGGCTTGGTTACGAGGCAGGTGGACAAGGCCATGAGCTCATGAATGTGCTCGATATAGCCAAAGATGCGCAGCCGCTCCCGTTCAGGATGGCTGTCGAAGCATTCGTGCAGCTCCTGCGCGAGTGCTTCGCTGCGTCCGCAAACAATGGCGAGCGTAATGTCAGGGTGAGCAAGCAGACGGGTGCACAGTTCTGCGATATCGGGAAGGATGCCTTGCGCACCAGCCATGATGAGAATGATTGGCTTTTTGGGTGGCAGGCTGTATTGGACGTAGAGAGAAGGATCGGCGCTGAGGGAACGGAAGCCGCGTTTGAGCGGAATGCCGCTGACACAGATACGGTGGCTGTGGATGCCAAGCGACATCAGCTCATGCTTCATATCGTAAGTCGGGACATAATAGCGGTCGATATCGGGATGTACCCAGCGGCGGTGCAGATCGAAATCGGTAACGACGGTACAGGAGGGAATTCGCAGGCCCATACGCTGCTTGAGCGCAGGCATTGCCAGCAGCGGGAATGTATGAATGACCGCATCGGGCTTCTCATCCCGCAGCAGGCGGCGCAGCCTGTCGCGCCCGAAGGAATGCAGCCAGCCAGCGAAGAGCGAGTCATGCTTCATCGGTTTGGTGCGGTCGTACATCCACCCGTATAATCCGGGGAGCATGGTGAAGCTTTTTGAATAGATCAGGCGGGTCATCTCATTAATCCAGGGATGGGCTTCAGCGAGCAGATCGACAAGAACAGCCCGGTTCATGCCATGATCGGAGAGCGCATCACGGATGGCGCGAGCAGCCTGCAGGTGGCCGTCGCCGTAAGAAGCGTACAGAATTAACAATTTGGGGTCTTCATTATACATGTAGCGGGTCATTCTGGCACACACCTCCTGTCGGTAGCTTAACAGCTCAATGTTAAGCCCGCATGATCGCAGCATGAAGCCATTGTAAGGTGCGGACTCGACCTTAAATAGCCTCATGGGATCCAAGTGAAATGCTCCGGCAGCGGCAATGATTCAAGTGCAGCAGCAGTGCAGCAACAAGTGCAGTAGCAGTGCAGCAGCAATGCAGCAACAAGTGCAGTAGCAGTGCAATAGCAATGCAACAGCAGCGCAGCCGCAATGGATCGCCCCGTGCCAATGACCTTTATTAACGCTAAATAAGCAAATTGAAAAGCAGCGGATCTTTGTTCAATTCAATGAATTGCAGCCCTTTAGTACGCATGCGCCCGATAAGCGGCTCGTAATCCTCCCGATGCTTGAGCTCAATACCGACGAGCGCAGGTCCGTTATCCTTGTTATGCTTCTTCGTATATTCGAATCTGGCAATATCATCGTCGGGGCCGAGCACCTCATCGAGGAATTCGCGGAGCGCTCCGGCACGCTGTGGGAAATTCACCATAAAGTAATGCTTCAGGCCCTCGAAGACGAGCGAACGCTCCTTGATCTCCTGCATCCGGTCCACATCATTGTTGCCTCCGCTTATGACACAGACGACGGTCTTGCCGGCGATCTGCTCCCGGTACATATCCAGCGCGGCAATGGGAAGAGCTCCCGCAGGCTCTGCGACAATGGCGTTCTCATTGTACAGATCCAGCAGCGCTGTGCAAGCTTTGCCCTCCGGTACAAGCACAACATCATCCAGCAGCTCGCGGCACATGCGGAACGTCATGTCTCCTACACGCTTCACTGCGGCGCCATCGACGAATTTGTCGATCGTTTCGAGCGCAGTCACCTCGCCATTATCGAGCGAGATGCGCATGGAAGGCGCACCTTCCGGCTCGACCCCGATCAGCTGCGTTGCAGGGGAGACGGCCTTGACGTATGCGCCTACGCCTGCGGCAAGCCCGCCGCCCCCAACGGTGACGAAGATGTAATCGGGCGCGGTCTCTACGGTCTCCATAATCTCCTTGCCGATCGTCCCATTGCCTGCAATGATCTTGGGGTCATCGAAGGGGTGGATGAATGCCAGATCATCTCTCTTGCTGGCAGTAACGGCTTCATGGTAGGCGTCATCGAAGGAATCTCCGGTCAGGATGATCTCCACGTCGGGCCCGCCGAAGAAGGCGACCTGGTTCACTTTTTGGCGGGGGGTCGTGCTTGGCATATAAATTTTGCCCGGTATGCCAAGCGCTTGGCAGGAGAAGGCGACCCCTTGCGCATGATTGCCTGCGCTGGCGCATATGACGCCGCGTGCGAGCCGCTCCGCCGGGAGAGACTTCATAAGATGATAGGCTCCGCGCAGCTTGAACGAGCGGACAACCTGCAGATCCTCCCTCTTCAATAACACCGTGCATCCGTAGCGTTCCGAGAGGACCCGGTTGTGCAGCAGCGGTGTTCGTGCCGCTACTTCCTTGACATGCATTTGCGCCTGGGCAATTTCCGTTAATCCGACTGTAAACCCGTCTTTTCCGTTATGCTGCCGATCATTTCCCATCCTCATCTACCTCTCCTCAGATAACCATTTCGTTACTATGCTATGATTCCAGGAAAATAAAAAAATCCCGTCCCAATAAAGGGACGAGATTAACTCGCGTTACCACCCTACTTCCGTCAGCACCCTTACATGAAGGGGCGTTCGGCGCTTAGCCGCGTACCAACATACGCGCTCCGTGTAACGGCGGATACCGTCCATGCTTACCTATTCCAATTATAAGGATGCTCGGAATTGTTCAGCACGGCTTCTCAGGGAGGATATGACATTCGGCGGCAAACGTCGGCTTTCAGCAAGCGCCGACTCTCTGGGGAATGCCGATTTCAAATGCATCTGTTCCCATCAATGAATTTGAATTGTTCGAAATATTTATTCTTGTTATACTCCTGCGGCAGTAAATTGTCAATCGAGATTTTCAGTTGGGCGGGTTTAACTTATTTTTGGCCCCTGTTCGTCTGGTCACCGCTGTCAATCGTTGGTATAGTTTTATTCGCACAGAGATTGGTTGCAGAGAGGTCATTATTAAAGATCAAGGGGGAGAGAGGATGCCGGCTTGGAAAGAGATAAAGAGCAGCGGGAAGCTGCTTGGAACGGATATACCATTCCGGGTCAATTGGCTGCTCCAGGGAGCCGTCGCCGCTTATTTGGTACTGTGGATCGTCTTGTCGATTGAGCCTTACAGCATGTTCAACTGGTGGCTGGAGAACCTGTTGACGATAGCGGCAGTATGCGGATTGGCGATATCCTATCGTTGGTTTCGATTGTGCAATTTATCCTATTTGTGCATCATTGGCTTTATCACTCTGCACACGATTGGCGCACATTATTCCTACCATACAACACCGATTGATGCATGGCTTCACGAACAGTTCCAATTTGAGCGGGATCATTACGACCGTATTGTCCACTGCGCGTTTGGTGTATTGATCGCTTTTCCGGTCTATGAATGGCTGCTCAGAGCCGCTCATATTCGCAGAGCCTTGTCCCGTGTGCTGACGGCGGCTATCATTCTGGCATTAGGCGCTTTCTATGAGCTGATCGAGATGTGGGTTGCGCTGATTATGGCACCGGATAGAGGCACTCTGTTTGTGGGCACGCAGGGCGACCCGTGGGATGCGCAGCATGACATGGAGCTCGCTTTGTATGGCGCTGCGTTCACGATGATCGTCACAGTCGTTGCAGAGCGCATCATGAAGGCCGGGGCCAAGGCGGGCAGCTCCTTGGGTGCTTGAATAAGCAGGAATAGCTGCAACTTGTCAGAGAGAGAAAAGCCGTATGGATCAGCAGCGCAGGCGGGATGCTGAAACAACGGCTTTTTGCGTGCTGTAAAAGCTCGGGAATTATATTCCGAAATTTGTTAAGATATCATAAATCGCTTATAAAAATGGCAGTATGTTGTAACTTTCCCGAAACATAATTCGTTTCAACTATGGAGCTATGGTATAATAATCAGGGTTTTTTCCAAATAAATTTCGAGGTGTATCATTGACTAAAAATACAATTATAATTGCTATTGCCATTCTTTTGTTGACATCGATAGGATCGGCTCCTTTACTGGTTCATCGTTGGCAGGCTGAAGAGAATGACAGACATGTTGAAATTGCTGTACCCGGAAGCTGGCTGCTCCAGCAGGATGGCGGCGTTAATGCGGACGATACAATCCGCTGGAAGGAATCGGGAGCGACAACCGTTATGCTGGAGCCTGGCTTGCAGAAGCAAGGCAGCGAAAGTGCTGATGCTGTGTTCCTGCCAGAGGCCTTCACGAATGCCGCAGCAGAGCTGAGAGGACAGTACAGCATGGAGGTTATGGCTTACCTGCCCCTAGAGGGGTTCCCCACAGGGGAGGAGGCTATCCGGCGGCTTGTCAAGGAGCTGTCTGCAGCCGGAATTAAGCGGGTGCAGTTCGCTGGCATGGAAGTGCCGGGATCTGCCGAAGACAGGAAGACTTTAGCGGGCAGCCTGGCAGAGAACGGAATGCATACCGTACTGGTAAAAAGCCAGCGAGGCGGGCTGGAGCTGACGCGGCTAAGCGGCTATCAATCTATCCGCAGCCTGTTCTTCGATGCGCAGCGGCTCGGATCGATGCCTGTTGGTGAAGCGGTGGATACCTTCGAGCTTGGTATCCGCGAACGGGGGATCAGGCTTGTCACATTCATGCCGATGCGGGCAGGGGCTGCTGAAGAGGACGGGGAGTCTGAAAGCAAGCTGTCTGCTTACGAGCTGCATGCTCTGACAATTGCAGGCCAATTGCGCGAGCAGTTGAGTGATGATTTCAGCTGGGGAGGCGCAGCTCCAATAGCAGGCCAATACGCGGAGCCTGGCAAGCTGTGGCGAACGATGCCCATTATCGGAATCGGAGCCTTGTTCCTGCTGCTTGCCGGAAATGTGTTCGAAGCCTTGTCCTTACGGGTGAGAACAGCCATAACATTGCTGATTGCGGCAGGTACAGCATTCGTCTGTGCAGGCTGGATGGCTGCACCTTCGGGATGGAGCAGCAGGCTTGAGAGTGTAATCGCATTATGGGGGGCTATCACTGCCCCGAGCGCAGCAGTATTGCTG
Source organism: Paenibacillus oenotherae (assembly GCF_019443105.1). Lineage (GTDB taxonomy): Bacteria > Bacillota > Bacilli > Paenibacillales > Paenibacillaceae > Paenibacillus_Z > Paenibacillus_Z oenotherae. Next base: position 29,942 of record NZ_JAHZIJ010000010.1, on the reverse strand, counting down.
CTATGGCGCTGGTTCCAGAGCAAGGAGAACGATAAGGTCAAGGAGAACGACAAGGCTATTAAGAATGGCCAAAACAACGATAAAGTCCAAAACAAAGACAAAGTCCAAAGCAACAATAATGTGATTGGGCCGGGAAGTCTCGGCGGTTCCTTGCTTAAAGCCGCTGCCGGATATGTGGCTGCTGCTGCCATCACTTCAGCAGGCATTATATATGTAACGGCTCTGCTGAGCGATGTCTCGTACTTGGCTTATGTCGATCTATTTCGCGGCGTCAAGCTGCTGTACGTTGGGCCAATAGCTTTGATTACGGCATGCTTGTTGCTCCAGGGGGGCTGGCGCAACATCTGGGGAGCCTGGAAGAGTTTTATGGCTTCAAGCGGTACAAGCACAGCCAATACAGGGACAACGGGTACAAGCACGACAGGCATAAGCACAAACGGTGCAAGCACGACTGGTACAAGAACAACGGAAGCTGGCAATCGCGGGAGCAAGCCGCTCAAAATTTTCTTGGTGATGGCTGCCCTGCTGGCAAGCGGCGCGGTGATGGCTTATCTATTAGCAAGAACGGGCAACAGTGATATGGTACTTCCTTATGAAGGAGAGCTGCGCCAAGCATTATCGGATCTGTTCGGCGTACGACCGCGAACGAAGGAGTGGCTGATCGGCCATCCGCTGCTCATGGCTGCGGCTTGTATGCTGGCATGCCGCCGCAGGGGAGGGGCATGGCTGCTGCCACTAGGCGCAATCGGTTTATGCTCAATGGTCAATACGTTCACGCACCTGCATTCCCCGCTGGCCATTTCTTTAACAAGATCGTTGACGGGCATCGTATTGGGAGGAATAATCGGCATTGTGGCCTATGTCATAATGTCTCTATGGAAGAAGAGGAATAGGCAGCAGGTTGTGACGACGGAGGGGACATAGGTGTTGAAGGATAGCAATAAATTGCATCGCAGAAGATCAATTACACTGTGGACACTGTGTGTACTCGTAATGCTCATGCAGCTCTCGATGTTCGGGTATGTGGGCTACAAAAAGTATCGCGTTGTTGAAAAAGAAGATTGGACGATTCAAACGACGATGCCGGGCTATACGCTTGCCAAGTCAGAGCCGGCAAGCGGCATTTACTTGGGCGGCTATGTGCTGCAGAATCCCGCCATTGCATTCAGCATGAAGACCTTTAACGAACGGACAGGAAGGCAGCATGCGAGCTTCTTCAAGTATGTGGGGTACGGCAAGGAGTTCCCGACCAAATGGGTGGAGCAGGTGAAATCGACCGGTGCGGTGCCGCATATTGCGTTCGAGCCGAACAACGGTCTTGCTGAAGTGAAGGATGACGAGTATTTGCAGAAATTCGCAGATGAGGCGAATAAAGCTGGTGTTCCGATCTTTATGCGCTTTGCCTCCGAGATGAATGGAACATGGACGAATTACAGCGGTGATCCGGAGCAATACAAGCAGACATGGAAGATGGTGCACCGCATATTCAGTGAAAGAGCGCCGAATATCATAATGGTATGGGCAGTGCTGTCGCTCCCTGAGGAGACAATCGAGAGCTATTATCCGGGGGATGACTACGTCGATTGGGTTGGTGTCAACGTATATAGCGTAAAGTATCATAATGACAGCCGCCTCCATGAGGCGGACTTCGAGGACCCGCTTGATTTGCTTAATTTCGTATATAACCGTTTCAGCCGGGAGAAGCCGATTATGGTCTCGGAATATGGGGCCACGCATTATACGGTAACGGATGATTTGACCGACAATGCGTTTGCCGCCGAGAAGATCAAGCGGTTCTACGGGGAGCTGCCGGATAAATATCCGCGCATTAAAGCTGTTTTTTATTTCGATGTGAATAATACGACAGAGTACAATGAGAAGCGCCGGATTAACGATTATTCGATCACGACGGAGCAGGAAGTGCTTGCTGCTTACAGCAGTGCAATCAGCCGTCCGGAATATTTGACAGAGGTTGAGCCTGTGCAGACGCAGGGAGCTGAAGCAGAGCAGCGCTTCACATACCGGGGACTTATTTATAAGGAAGCGGGTACTTTATACGCGGATAAAAGGTTTTTTACCGATGTGCTGGGGCTGAAGCTTCAAGCTGAGGGCTCCTCCGAAAAGCTGGTGAGCGGCAAAGCGGCTGTTGAAGTCAAAGCCAGCCACAAGCGAATATGGGCAGGCTATAATTATTTCAATTACATTCCGAGATACCGCTCCGTGGATGCACTGCCGATTGTGGAAACATTGGAACCGCTCGGCTATCGGATCGAGGTGAATGGAACCGACATTATAGTGGAGCCGGGCGCGTAAGCCCGTCAGATGGTGCAGGTCAGACTTGAATAAACAAACGGTAAGAGGCAAGAACAAAAGGCAAGAGGGTAGCAAAAGGAGGCGTGCCGGGCTAGTCGCCCGGCTGCGACAGGAGAAGCTGGAACCGTTTCGTTAATAGAGGAACAATCTCGAATAGATCCCCGACGATCCCGTAATCGGCTATGCTGAATATGGGAGCTTCGGGGTCTTTGTTGATGGCGACGATGACCCGGGACTGGCTCATGCCCGCAAGATGCTGGATAGCTCCGCTTATGCCGCAGGCGATGTAGAGCTTGGGCGTGACGGTTTTGCCCGTCTGGCCGATCTGGAGCGAGTAGTCGCAATAACCGGCATCGCATGCGCCGCGGGATGCGCCAAGTACGCCGCCGAGCGTCTGCGCGAGTGCCTGCAGCGGCGCGAATCCCGCCGCGCTGCGCACGCCTCTCCCGCCTGCGACGATGATGTCGGCTTCGGCGAGATCGACCCCGCCGGCATCGGCTTTGCGCGCTATGGCGAGGACGGTGGTCGATAGCGGCGGCGCGGTGAACGGCAGCGCCGCTATGACGCCCTGCCGATCCGGTGGAACCCCATCGGCCAAGGGCAGATTGTTCGGGCGTACCGTGATGACCCACGGTGCGCCCGGGAGGAAGCGCCGCCGCTCGAACGCCTTTCCGGCGTAGAGCGGGCGGGTGAAGACGGCGTCGCCGCCGTCCGTCGTCTCGACGGCGGTGACGTCCGCGATGTGGCCGCCCCGCACAGCGGCGGCCACGCGGGGCGCGAGCTCGCGCCCCGCAGCGGTGTGGCCGAGCAGGATCATGCTCGGCCGCACCGCGGCAACAGCCGCGCCGATCGCAGCGGCATATGCCTCCGGCGCGAACTGCGCAAGGGCGGGGTCGTCGATGACGTGGACGACCCCCGCCCCCCGGGCGGCGAGCTCGGCGGCGGCTTCGCTTGCCGCCGTCCCGCCGCCGACCAGGACGGCATGCACAGCGCCGCCGTCCTGAACAAGCTGCCGCGCAGCCCCGAGCGCTTCCAGCGCCACGCGGCGAAGCTTGCCATCCGCGCACTCGGCGAATACGAGTGCGGTACGAGAGCAATTGCTCATCTCCACTCAGCCTCCTTATATCGTGGAATCAGAATAATTTTGCTTCGCTTCGCAGCAGCCCGGCGAGCGCGTCTGCCTGCTCCTCCGGCGTCCCGGCCAGCTTTCTGCCCGCTGCGCGGGGAGGGGGAGAGAGCAGTGCCAGGCGCTCTGTACGCGGATTCAAGTCGTCAGGCGTTAAATCCAGCTCGGCTATCGTCAGATGATGCAGCGCCTTGCGCTTGGCCTTCATGATTCCGGGCAAAGAGGGGTAACGCGGCTCGTTTAAGCCCTGCTGTGCCGTAATGAGCGCGGGCAGCGGCAGCTGTACGGTTTCGAGGCCCCATTCGGTGTCGCGCTGCACAACAGCGGTGAAATCCGGGGATGGAGATTGCGCCAGTTCCGTATCAGCCGGTGAAGCTGCAGCCGCCGGTGTCTCAACGTTTCGATGGATTTCAATCTTCAATGCAGCTGCCGCATGCGGCAGCCGCAGCCGCTCGGCAACCTGCAGCGCGATGCTCCCGGCCCCGCGGTCAATAGCGAACAATCCAGCCAGCACGAGATCAGGCGCCAGCTCCTTCACTGCTGCCGCAAGCGCAGCCGCTATCGTATGCCCATCCTCCCCCAGGCCGGACTCTTCTATTAGAACGGCTTCGTCGGCTCCCATGGCCAGCGCTGTTCGAAGTGTCTCCGCAGCTCGGCTGGGGCCGCATGCTGCGACGGTTACGCGCCCGCCATGCTTTTCGCGCAATCGCAGCGCTTCCTCAAGCGCATATTCGTCATACGGATTTATGATGAATTTCACATGATCTTCATTTATTGCTCCATGGGCCAGCTCGATTTTTTCCTCGGTATCGAATGTCTGCTTCACCAGCACGACCATATTCATTGACCCGGCCTCCCTCTGTAATGACAGCGATATTGATCCTGTCTAGTGCGGCAATAAAGCATTCACCCAGTGCTACCATATGACCCTCTATAGCAAAATAGACCGTCCCTGTTCCGCCCTTGTTCCGTCACACCTTCCTCGCATGTTCGCGGAGACGGAGACATATACTTGAACACTCCGTGTTTTTGTAAGCGCTTTACAGCTTGTCCCGCAGCAAATGCTTTCACAGAAGCTCAATTTCGCCGGCACGATCTATCGGACTGGAGGGAGGGACTCTGCATGGCGGAGCTTGATGTAGTGCCGCTTTCACAGCTTGTGCGCTGGCTGCTGTTCACGCTTGTGACAGCCGCAGCGGTATGGATGTTCGCGTTAGCCGTCCACAGGCGGATCGGTTACATCCGCCTTGGAAAGCCGGGACAACGAGAGGCAGCGTCAGCCCCGGCGGTACTGTCCGCGTCCAAGCTGACAGAATCGGCAATCCGCCGTAAACGCTATGCCACTGCGGCGGCACAATCAGCTGAGGCGGAGCGGCAGTGGAGATGGGTGGCTGAAGTATTCGGCCACCGCAGGCTGCTTAACGATTTGCGCAGCGGACTGCTGCATCTGGTGCTCTTCTACGGATTTATCGTGTTGCAATTCGGTGCCGCAGATCTTATATGGAAGGGACTTGCAGGAGCGCCTCTGCCCTTGCCTGCTTACGGGACATTCACAGCGATACAGGAAGTTACGGTGAGCCTCATTCTGCTTGCCGTCATCTATGGCGCATGGCGCCGCTATATCGAGAGGCTGGATAGGCTGAAGCGGGGCTGGAAGCCTGCCATTGTGCTGTGGTTTATCGGTGTCCTGATGGCAACGGTGCTGCTGACGCAGGCCTTTGACCAGCTTCGGGATACGGTGGGCGGCAGCGTAGACAGTGGAACGAAACAGCTTGCTGCCGGAGTCGTCTATTCCGCACATGAGCCTGTCTCGTCGGCAATTGCTATGGCGCTCAGCCAGGCGGGCGCGTCGCCAGCCTTCGCAGAGTGGGGCTATGAGCTGTTCTGGTGGCTGCATAGCCTGGTGCTGCTTGCTTTTCTCGTCTATGTTCCGCAGTCAAAGCATTTTCACATCTTCGCCGCTCCGGTTAATCTGTGGCTTCGCAGACGGACGCCTCCGGGCAAGCTGGAGCCGATTGATCTGGAGGATGAGAACGCGGAATCGTACGGTGTCGGGGCGATTGAGCAGTTCACGCAGAAGCAGTTGATCGATCTGTATGCCTGTGTGGAATGCGGCCGCTGCACGAATGTGTGTCCGGCCTCGAATACGGGCAAGCTGCTCTCGCCGATGCACCTCATCGTGAAGCTGCGCGACCATCTGACCGAGAGGGGGGCTGCCATCACTTCAAAGTCTCCATGGGTTCCCGACCTGCGCGCTATGACCGGGACTGAATCCGGAGGCGCTCATATGATGGGCGGAACGATTCCTGTCTGGATACAGAATGAAGGAGCCGGGCGGGAGGTCTCTATCGAGCCGACAATGGCGGCGCAGGGGCAGGCGTGGGCTTGCCATGCTGATTCAGCCCTGCACGAGGTGCAGCTGATCGGGGATGTGATGACCGAGAGCGAGCTCTGGTCCTGCACGACATGCCGAAGCTGCGAGGAGCAATGTCCGGTCGGCAATGAGCATGTGGACAAAATCATTGATATGCGGCGGTATCTCGTGCTGATGGAAGGACGGCTTCCGGGCGAGGGCCAGCGGGCGCTGCAAAATATTGATCGGCAGGGTAATCCGTGGGGACTGCCCCGCACAGAGCGGGCGGGTTGGCTGGCGGCTTTCGCATCGGCGCACGCGGAGAATGCGCCCCTTCTTACGATGGCCGATGCGGTGAAGAACGGCGAACAGCCGGAGCTGCTGCTGTGGGCGGGGACGATGGGCTCCTACGATGAGCGCAGCCGGCGCATTCTGTTCGCGCTGGTCAGACTGCTGCAGCATGCCGGAGTTTCCTTCGCAGTGCTTGGCAATGAAGAGAGAAATTCCGGCGATACGGCTAGGCGAATGGGCAATGAGCTGTTATTTCAGACGCTGTGCCGCGACAATATTGCAACTTTGAAAAAGTACAACGTGCGCAGAATCGTTACGATATGTCCGCATACCTATAACGCATTCAAGAATGAGTATGCCGATTTTGCCGCAGGCGCTTCCTTTACCGTGGAGCACCATACGACGCTTCTTGACGAGCTTGTCACGGAGGGACGGCTGAAGCCCTTGCACCGGGTAAAGGAGCGGGTGGTATATCATGATTCCTGCTATCTTGGGCGCTACAACGGCATTTATGACGCTCCAAGGCAGCTACTGCAGGCCATTCCGGGCGTTCAGCTGCTGGAGATGGAGCGTTCACGACGCAATGGAATGTGCTGCGGCGCAGGGGGCGGTCTCATGTGGATGGAGGAACGGAGCGGCATGCGGGTCAATGAAGCGAGGACCTCGCAGGCATTGGCGGTCAAGCCGACGGTTATCGGCTCAGCTTGCCCGTATTGCCTGACTATGATGGAAGATGGTGTCAAGCAGCTTGAGGCTGATGTTCATGTCCGTGCCAGGGATGTTGCGGAGCTGCTGGCGGAAAGCGTGCTTGGCAGCCGGGCCGCTATTCAATAATCGCAGCCTGGCTGCGACAGTGAAGGAGGGAACGCTGTGGGAGGTTCAACGCCATTCACGCCGATCCGGCGTGCGGCAGTCATTGGAGCTGGCGTAATGGGAGCGGGCATTGCCGCGCATTTGGCGAATGCGGGTATGCGGGTACTGCTGCTTGATGTGCCGCCGACTGCTCTCACGCCAGAGGAGGTGCGGGCAGGGCGTACGCTTGCGGACCCTGCTGTTCGCAATCGTCTGGCAGCCGGAGCGCTGGCAGCGCTGGAGAAGCGGCAGCCGCCGCCGCTGTACGACAAAGCTTATGCCAGCCGGATCACGGCTGGTAATCTGGAGGATGATCTGGCGAAGCTGGGCGATGTGGAGTGGGTCATCGAAGCTGTTGTGGAGCGTCTCGATGTCAAGCGTGATGTGCTGGGGAGAATTGAAGCGGCAAGAGGGCCAGCGACGATCGTCACGACCAATACATCCGGTCTGTCTGTTGCCGCGATGGCGGAGGGGCGGGGGGAATCATTTCGGAATTATTTTGCCGCGGCACACTTCTTCAATCCTCCCCGTCATATGAAGCTTGTGGAGCTTGTAGCCGCACCGGATACGGCTCCGGCTGTGCTGGACCGGCTTGCGGCTGTTGGTGAGCGGCAGCTCGGCAAAGGTATCGTTATTGCGAAGGATACGCCTAATTTCATCGCCAACCGGATCGGTACGTACGGAATGCTTGTCACGATTCATGCGATGCGGCGCTACGGCCTTACGGTAGATGAGGTCGATGCTCTGACAGGGCCTGCGATGGGTCGGCCCGGTACGGCAACGTTCCGCATGCTGGATCTGGTTGGTCTGGATACGCTTCTGCATGTAGTGGACAACGTTCGCGAGCGCAGCGATGACGAGCTCGAACGCGCAGCCTTCGCAAGACCCGCCGAGCTTGAGGCGCTGGCAGCGCAGGGATGGCTTGGCGAGAAGACCGGACAGGGCTTCTACCGCAAGCAGAAGCGCGAAGGGAAGGCAAGCGTAATCGAGACGCTCGATCTTGCGACGATGAGCTATGGGCCCAAGCGGACGATACAATCGCCTATTATTGAAGCAGCCAAAGCCGCGAAGGGCGCGGGGGCCAAGCTAAGAGCGCTGCTCTATACCGATGTGAACGATAGATATGCGCAGTTTGCCTGGGTATCGTTAAAAGAAACGCTGCTCTACGCAGCGAGGCAGCTTGGAACAATCGCCGATACGATTGTGGATATCGACCATGCGCTGGTATGGGGATTCAACTGGGAGCTTGGCCCCTTCGAGCTGTGGGACGCTATTGGCCTGGAACGCTCGGTGCAGCGGATGAAGGCGGAGGGGGATGAGATTCCTCCATGGGTGGAAGCATGGCTTGCTGCGGGCCACGGATCATTCTATGGCACAGGAAGCGGGGGCGCGCGGCAGTATGCTTACCGAGGACAGTTCCGGGAGATAGAGGTGCGGCCTGAAGTCATCTCGCTGGCTGAATGCAAGGCGGCAGGCCGTGTTGTGATCGGCAATGCGGGAGCGAGTCTCGTCGATATCGGCGATGATGTGGCATGCCTGGCCTTTCATTCGCCCCATAATGCGATTGGCGGCGACATCTTGTCGATGATCCGCCAAAGCGCGGAGGAGGTCAGCCGGAACTGGCGCGGACTGGTCATTGCGAATGAAGGACGGCATTTCTGCGTTGGAGCCAATGTGATGATGCTGCTCATGGAGGCCCAGAACGGCGACTATGACGAAATCGACGAGATTATCAGACGGTTTCAGGATTGCATGCTGAGCCTGAAAAGGCTGGCTCGTCCCGTCGTGGCGGCACCTCACAGAATGACGCTCGGGGGCGGGGTTGAAGCCTGCCTTCCGGCGGATGCGGTTATATTCGCCGCCGAGACCTACTATGGTCTGGTGGAGACAGGGGTAGGACTGATTCCGGCAGGCGGGGGCTGCAAGGAGGCAGCAGCAATGGCAGCCTGGCGAGCTGGCGCAGAGGGCGAGCTTCAGCCTCACTTGAACCTGCTGTTCGAGACGATTGCGATGGCCAAGACATCTGCGAGCGGCTATGATGTGCAGCGCATCGGGCTTGCGCGTCCTCAGGACCGGGCCGTTATTCAGGGCGAGACACGGATCTATGAGGCAAGAAGAGCCGTGCTGGAGCTTGACCGCGCGGGCTATATGCCGCCGCATGAGGATACCCGTATTCGTGTAGCCGGGCGGGAGGGCAGAGCAATACTGCAGCTTGCGGTTGAGGCGATGCGGCTCGGGTCCAGCATCAGCGCCCATGATGCGCTTATCGGGCGCAAGCTTGCCCATGTGCTTGCGGGTGGTGATGCTCCGCCGGGAGCTCTCGTGAGCGAGCAGTATTTGCTTGACCTGGAGCGCGAGGCATTCCTGAGCCTTTGCGGCGAACCGCTGACGCAAGCGCGTATGAGCCATATGCTTGCGACAGGCAAGCCGCTGCGAAATTGACCTTGCCGCCTTACTGAATATGAGGAGGGAATCGCCTATGACGACAATAAGCAGTGCGAATGATGCCGTTATCGTATCTGCGGTGCGGACGGCCGTAGGGAAAGCGAGGAAGGGGAGTCTTGCCGGGACGCGCGCCGAGGATCTGGGACGCGCAGTGCTGCGTGCGGCTGTAGAGCGTGTTCCGGGCTTGCTGCCGGGTGACATCGAGGATGTGATCATCGGCTGCGCGATGCCGGAGGGCGAGCAAGGGCTTAATTTTGCCCGGATCATGGCCTTGTATGCAGGGTTTCCGGTCACAACCCCCGCCGTAACGGTTAATCGCTTCTGCGCATCCGGACTGCAGGCGATTGCTTATGCGGCTGAGCGAATCCGGCTCGGCGAGGCCGAGGTGATATTGGCCGGAGGCGTCGAAAGCATGAGCCATGTTCCGATGACAGGGTTCAAGCTGTCCCCGCACCCGCGCATAGCAGATATTATGCCGGAGATTTATATGGGAATGGGCCATACGGCGGAGGAGGTGGCTCGCCGTTATGGCATCAGCCGCCGGGCGCAGGATTGCTTCGCGGCGGAGAGCCACCGCAAAGCCGCGGAAGCGATAGCGGAAGGGCGGTTCCGTGAGGAAATCGTCCCGCTGCAAGTGCTGAGCGAGGGTGTGGACCAGCAGGGCAGGCCGGTTGCCCGATCCTTCGTCTTCGATACCGACGAGGGAGTACGGGGCGATACGACGCCGGATATTTTAGCGGCGCTCAAGCCCTCCTTTGCCCGTGAGGGTACGGTTACAGCAGGCAACGCATCGCAAATGAGCGACGGCGCGGCAGCTGTCATCGTGATGAGCCGTGCCCGTGCGGAGAAGCTGGGGATTCAGCCGCTGGCGGCATTTCGCGGTTATAGTGTGGCGGGCGTAGCACCGGAGGTTATGGGCATCGGGCCTATTGAAGCGATTCCGAAGGTGCTTCAGCGCGCAGGAATGAAGCTTGACGAGATCGATCTGTTCGAGATCAATGAAGCCTTTGCCGCACAATGCATACCGATTATCGAGAAGCTGGGGATTGAGCCCGCCGCAGTCAATGTTAATGGAGGGGCAATCGCGCTGGGACACCCGCTGGGCTGTACCGGAGCCAAGCTGACGGTGTCGCTGATCCATGAGCTTGGGCGCCGGGGAGGAGGCAACGGAATTGTGTCGATGTGCGTGGGCGGGGGAATGGGAGCTGCAGGCGTGCTGGAGGTATCGGCTGCGCGATAACGCAAGCGACAGAGAGGAGCGGACATCATGACGGGGACGAACCGATGGGGCGGACGTTTTGTTGTTGAGGAGATGAATCCCGAGGCCATCGTTACGCCGGAGGATTTCACGGAGGAGCAGCGCATGATCGCGGGGGCGGCGGAGGCCTTTATCGCCGGTGAGATTCTGCCCCGCGATGCCGAGCTCGAAGCGCTCGATTACACCCTTACAACAGAGCTCATGCGCAAGGCGGGAGAGCTTGGATTGCTTGGGGGCGATGTGCCGGAGGCTTATGGAGGGATCGGTCTTGACAAGGTAAGCACGATACTGCTGACGGAGACATTGGCGACAGCTTCGTCATTCGCCTTGTCTGTAGGCGCGCATGTCGGCATCGGTACGCTGCCGATTGTATTCTTCGGTACGGCCGATCAGAAGCAGCGTTACCTGCCAGACCTTGCATCCGGTCAGCGGATTGCCGCTTATTGTCTGACTGAGCCTGCATCCGGGTCGGATGCGCTGGGAGCGAGGACAACGGCCCGCTTGTCGCCGGACGGCCAGCATTATGTGCTCAGCGGCTCCAAGCTTTATATTACGAACGCGGGCTTCGCCGATCTGTTTATCGTCTATGCCAAGGTTGACGGCGATTATTTTACCGCTTTTATCGTGGAGCGGGACATACCGGGGTTCAGTATCGGCCCTGAGGAGCATAAGATGGGCATCAAAGGCTCATCCACCTGTCCGCTCTTCTTCGATGATGTTCATGTTCCTGTGCAGAATGTTCTGGGCGAAGTGGGCAAGGGGCATCTGATCGCGTTCAATATTCTCAATATCGGACGGATCAAGCTGGCGGCAGGCTGTGTCGGAACGGGCAAAGAAACGATTGCCCTTGCATCGAAGTATGCGAACACCCGCAAGCAGTTCGGCCGGGCAATTGCTTCATTCCCGCTCATTGGAGCGAAGCTGGCGAGCATGAATATACTGACTTATGTAACGGAGAGCATGGTATACCGTACAGCGGGCTGGATTGATGAGATGCTGGGGACTCTCAATGAGGACGCAGCTGCGGATTCCGGCGCTGCAACCGCGAAAGCAATCAGTGAATATGCGCTGGAATGCTCTATCAATAAGGTGTTCGCGACCGAGGCGCTGAATTTTATCGTGGACGAGGGTGTGCAAATTCATGGCGGCTATGGCTATATCAAGGACTACAAAATTGAGCGGATTTTCCGGGATGCCCGCATTAACCGGATTTTTGAAGGAACGAATGAAATAAACCGGATGCTTATTCCAACCACGCTGATGAAGAAGGCGCTCAAGGGAGAGGTCCCGCTGCTGCGCAAGGCGCGGCAGCTGCAGGCCGAGCTGCTCCAGCCGATGCCTCTGCCGCCATTCGACCAGCCGCTGAGCAAAGAAACCTATCGCATCGCGCAGGCGAAGAAGACCTTCCTTGCCATAGGCGGTCTCGCCGTTCAGAAGTACGGACTCGCTCTTGAGCAGCAGCAGGAGATGCTCTGTCTGCTTGCCGATATGATGATCGCGATCTTCGCCATGGAAAGCGCTAATCTCCGTACCCGCAAAATGCTGCTCCGCCCCGAGGGCGGCTCCGTCCAGGCACAGCATGCCGCCGAGATGACGATCGTATTCGTGCAGGAAGCGATGGGGCAGATCGAGCATGACGCGAGAGCGGCGCTCGCAGCTTTGGAGGAAGGGGATGCGCTGCAAACGCAGCTGTCTGTTCTGAAGAAGCTGATGCGCGCTCCGCTTGTCGATACCATTGCCTTGAGAAGAAGCATTGCCTCGCGTGTTATTCGCAACGAACAGTATGTATGAAGCTGCGTCACGCAGATAGGGGAGAGGGATATGGAGCAACCGCAAGGGAGGGCGTGGCACGGGCAATACCCGCACGAGGTCTCGCCAATGGCAGATGTTCCGGACATGGGGGTTGCTGATCTGCTGCTGCAAGCTGCCGCAGCTTATCCGGAGCATGACGCACTTCTATTCTACGGCAAAAAGACATCATACCGCAGCCTGCTGGCCTCCGCGCAGCGGATGGCAGCAGGGCTTCAACTGATGGGAATCGCCAAGGGGGACCGGGTGGCCATTATGCTGCCGAACTGTCCGCAGACGGTCATTGCGTATTTTGGCGCCCTGCTTGCCGGAGCCGTCGTTGTGATGACAAATCCGCTGTATGTGGAGCGTGAGCTGGAGCATCAGCTGTGCGATTGCGGCGCACGCGCTATCGTAACATTGGATCTGCTCTATCCCCGCATTGCGAGGGTGAGGGGGGAGGTGCCGGAGCAGGGGCCGATTCCGCAGCTGTGTCATGTTATCGTGACCTCGATCAAGGATGCCCTCCCCTTTCCATTAAATATGCTCTATCCCATCAAGCAGCGGAGGGAGGGCCATCATCCCGTTGTTCCTTACGGGCAATACGGCGTGTCCTCGTATCGCAAGCTTCTCGGCAGTGCCCCGCCGCTGCCTGCGGAGACCACTGTCAATCCGGCGGAAGATATCGCCATTCTGCAGTACACGGGTGGAACAACGGGATTGCCCAAGGGGGTCATGCTCACCCACCGCAATTTAATTGCCAATACGGTGCAGACAGCGCTATGGTGCTACAGGATGAAGGACGGCTGCGAGAAATTTCTGGCTGCTCTGCCGCTCTTCCACGTGTTTGGGCTGACGGTGCTGCTGAATCAATCGGTTATGCGCGCAGGCACGCTTATTTTGCTGCCGCGATTCGAGGCGGAAGCTGTGCTGCAGGCGATACGGAAGCTGAAGCCAACTGTTTTTCCCGGGGCCCCCACCATGTATATTGCACTCATGAATCACAGAGATGTGAATAAATATGATTTATCATCGATTGAAGTGTGTGTCAGCGGTGCTGCTCCGCTGCCGCTTGATGTGCAGGAGAGATTCGAGGCAGTGACGAGGGGACGGCTTGTCGAAGGCTATGGACTGACGGAAGCTTCTCCGGTCACGCACGCCAACCCGATATGGGCGGCTCGCAGAATCGGCACGATCGGCCTCCCGCTTCCCGGGACCGACGCTCGCATTGTTGATCCGGTGACAGGAGAAACGCTGCCGGCGGGCATGATGGGGGAGCTTGCGATTTCGGGACCGCAGGTCATGCGGGGATATTGGAACCGGCCTCAGGAAACAGCAAGCGTATTAAGAGACGGGTGGCTGCACACCGGGGATTTGGCGATTATGGATGAGGACGGCTTCTTCACCATTGTAGACCGGATGAAGGATGTCATTATTGCAGGCGGCTTCAACGTGTATCCGCGAGAGGTGGAGGAGGTGCTTTATGAGCATCCGGGTGTTCAGCATGCAGCAGTCATAGGCGTGAAGGATCTCTACCGGGGGGAGACGGTTAAAGCGTTTATCGTGCTGCGGGGCGGTTCGAAGGTATCCCATATGCAGCTTGATCGCTGGTGCCGCGACCGGCTGGCTGCTTTTAAGGTCCCTCATTACTATGTCTTCCGCGATGAGCTTCCGATGTCGATGATCGGCAAGGTGCTGCGCCGCAAGCTTCAGGAAGAGGAGCTCTCTGAAGACATCCGGAGCGGGAAGGAGGATAAGACATGAAGGAGCAATGGTTCAAGGAGCAGGCTGATCAGTCGGGGAGCTTGATGCGGCTGGGGGAGGATGCGAAGACAACGTTCTGGGGATATATCGGCTGTGAGGTCGTAAGGGCTGAGAAGGGCAAAGCCGTTATCTGCCTGGAGGTGCGCCCCCATCATTTGAACCTGTTCGGCCTTGTTCACGGCGGCGTCATCGCCACTTTGATCGATAATGCAATGGGATTGGTTGTCGTTCAATCTTGCCCGGATGAGAAGACAGTAACGGCGCAGATGAATATTAACTATTTGAAAAGCGAGAGTGCCGGTATTATCACCTGTGAAGCCGAGCTGATTCACCGCGCGAACCGGACTTTGACACTGCAGGGAAGCGTGTTTGGAGATGAGGGGGATTTGCTGGCTTGGGGCAGCGGTTCATTTCGACGTATTAAGTGAATATGACATTGTTACAATTCTGTATCAGATGGCCTATAACATTGAAAGCGTTCTCTATTTCCCCTATACTTAGGCCATATTGGAAAATCTAACGGGTGAGGGAGGGGCTGCATGTGGTTAGTCCATGGGTAACGATCTGTGTCATTGCATTTGGCATTCTTGTTGCGATAGTCGGGGTTATGGCTTACTTGCGGATGTATAAGAACAGCGCTTGGTCTACTTCCCGCCCGCAGATGCAGGAACCCGCACCGACAGTCTCCGAACATTCCGAAGAGCGGCCCGCTAATGGCGCCCAATTGACAGATACCGACAACGAATGATCTTTTAGGAAAATATAGATTGTGTTCGCTTTTATCTTAGCTTCAGAAATGTTATAATTGACTGACAAATGAAACAAATGAGAAAATTCTATATGGCTTCAATGATGGATGCAGTCGCCTTGTTCAGTTCTATTGCTTGCTTTGCTTGAAGGGTAGTAGCGGACGGCATACAACTCGTTCGCGTTCTCGTACATGAATGTCTAGGACCACCAACCGATGATAGGGAGGGGATTTCATGGCTAAACGCGGCCATAATGAAGTCAAGGAAAGCCTAACGGAACTAACGAGAATTTTTCAACCCAAGGACCCACGCAAGTTCGTCAAGGATTATATCCGTAAATACCGGATCATGGGCGGATATGAAGACGAACTTACAACGCTGGTCGAATATGAGCTGGGGAAACTTAGGTCTTCGGTTAGCTGAATAGGTTAAATATCTGCCTTGCCCGTTCGTATGGGGACAAGGCTTTTTTGTTGTTATTATGTGCTTGCTTGCTGTGGCGATCACTTCATCTCCTGTGCTTTACGATAGAAACTATAAATATCCTCAATGGTTATCGGCTTTAATATTTCATTGAATTCATTAATGCCAATGTCACCTCTGGCCTGCCCCGTTGCTTTATCGAGCATGGCTTGCCTGATCCCGTTCAGTTGATCCCTCATCAGCTTCAGATAATTGATCTCGCTTTCATCGAGACGGCTATCCTCATCGAAGGGAGGAATAACCACTTTGGTTGCGGGGCCGTCTGCATGAATGCCATGTATCATATTGTTCAGCATCTCAAAATAGGTGCTGTAATAAATCGAATCGTTCAAGAAGGAGTAGCCCTGATAAAGGGTAAGGTCGGTTTTAATCAGCTTGTTCTCCAATTCATTGAGACGGGAGGCAAGACCGCTGTTTCCACCCTCAAGTAATTTGTCTATCGTGAGGACGAGGGAATCGACCTTATTATAGAAGCTGGAAGAAAAGGTTTGGAAATTTCTTGTGTTAGCAGCTCGCTCCTGATAGAACAACCAGCAATAGACGAGCAGAATTACAAATGCAAATGTGATAAGGACCCGCATGATTTTGGACCAGGACATTCTTTTCTCCACCTCCCAATGTATGCTTGCAATCGCATGCCCGCAATAATTATCACGAAGCAGCAGTAATATGCTTTTCTTTAGACCATATCTAATTATTCCCAATATAGTTAACGGAGCGAAAGTTTATTAAGTTGCATGTGGGGGGACAGAGCTGGCTATTATTTTGTGGAGGGCATGTGGGATGGAAATTATCATATTCCAGTTTTTATTGTAATATATAGGAAATCAAATTTATTGGAATGGAGTCGGGAATATGCTTGGACCTTATATGATCGACCTCTAGGTACGCTGCTTCCTGCCTGCTTGCAGGCAAATATAAAGGGTGTGCCAGGGATATGAAATGTTTGATAAGAAAAAGAGGCTCTATCCACGATTGAAGAAGCTTTACAGCTATCGTAATCACCGTCGCACCAAGCACTGCTATGGGCATGAAAGCAAGTTTATTCGAAACATCACGCAAAGAACGTTCCGACGCAGAATGAAAGACAGAATGCTTCAAGAAGAGTATTATACGATTGTTCCGCATGATTATAAGACCTACGGCTGGCTGTCATGGTAGAGATGGAGATAGCGATGTAGATGTAGATGTAGATGTAGATGTAGATGTAGATGGAGATGTAGATGTAGATGGAGATGGAGATGGAGATTGAGATGGAGAGGGTATGGTTCGAGGAGAGGGCCACTCTCCTCTGACTGTTGAAATGCCTCTTGCCGAGGGCAGCGATTCTCTAAACGGCGAACATGCCTGCGAAAGAGCAGGCTTTCTTCCGTTCGAGGCTGCCCAAGTTGAAAAGCCTGCCAAAGCGCAGGTATTTCACCGAATTTATCTCAAAAGACTGATTTCCACTCATAATTCCTGCACAATCGCATGTGTTTGTCCACTAGGGGCCTATTTCGACTAAAATGCCTGCGCTTACGCAGGAATATTACTTTACTATTTCATACAAACATTCAGATGCACACATACGCACACATGCACACATACACATACACATACACATACATACACATACACATACACTCACTCACTCACTCATACCTGCTGCACTTTCTCTTCCACTCTTTCTGCTGACACAATGTCAATCGCAATATTACTGTGGAGCGCTCCGGCACGTTATTCGTTGTATTCCACTGGCTGATCAAGAATCAAGATTAGAATGACAGAATCGCTCTGGGAAACCTCGATATATGTTACAATGATAGAGTTGGCCGTAATAGAGAGGCCTATCAAATAACAGTAAGAGGAGCTAAGTCATGTCAGACAAATTAAACCAGCTCAGAGTGCAGATAGATGCTATTAACGATGAGCTATTAACTATATTGAACAAACGCGCGGAGATTGTGATCGAGATCGGCAAGGCCAAACAGGAGATAGGGATGCAGGTGTTTGATCCCGAGAGAGAAGAGCTTATTCTCCGCAGCCTGTGCAGCAGGAATAACGGATTGCTCACGGATGGAATGATCAGAACGATTTTTCAGCAGATTTTTGACGAGTACTCGAATTTGCAGCGGGAGCTTATTAGCAAGGGATAATGGGATAGGTAAGGGTCAGGGAGCTGAAGCAGAAGCTTTCTGGCTCTTTTTTTATTTTTTTACAAAACCAAAATTGGATGTATAATGGGTCTGATGTGATAGGTTCGTGAAGGAGGCGCTTACATGTACAAGCTGCTGCTTGTTGATGACGAAGCCGATGTAAGGGAAGGGCTTCTGCACGAAATCGATTGGAATCGTTACGGCTTCGACATTGTGGACACGGCTGAGAACGGCAGGGAAGCGATGGAACTGATCGAGCGGCATGAGCCGGATGTCGTACTGACAGATATTAGCATGCCGTTCATGGACGGGCTTGCGCTGTCGGATTGGATTCGCAGCACCTATCCTGCGACGAGAATTGTACTGATCTCAGGCTACGAGGAGTTCGAATATGCCCAAAGAGCGATCAAGCTCGATGTGGATGAATATGTATTGAAGCCGTTCGACGGGAGCCAGATTGTGCAGGTGCTGCACAAGGTCAAGGAACGGATCGACGCGGAGGCAGCCCGCCGTGAAGATATGGAGCTGCTCAGGGAGCATTACCGGACAAGCCTTCCGGTCATGCGCGAGACTTTCCTTGCCTCCCTGCTGTCGCGGAAGCTCCCGATCTGGCAGATCGAAGAGAAAGCACGCAGCTACGGTCTGCAGCTTACGGGACGATGCTACATTGTATCGGCGATTACTCTTCAGCAAAATGCGGCAGGGGCAGCAGGTGGGAACGGAAACGGAAGTGGAAGCGGGGGCGAGAGCGGGAACGGGGGCCCGCAGCAGAGCGAAGGCTCGCTGCGCTCCTCCGGCGATATTGACCTGAAGCTGTTCGCTGTGTTGAATATTGCGGAGGAGCTGTGGGTGAAGCAGGCCATGGGCAAGGCCTTCATCTATCAGAATCATGTTATTCTGCTTACGATTAGTGAACGGGATGATTTGGAAGCGGTTCTTCAGGAGACGCTAAGTGTATTGCAGGAGACAGTGCATCATATTGAGCGGTGGCTCAAGCTGACTGTTACTATTGGCGTAGGCGCCCCGGTGACTGAGCTTGCCGAGCTTAAGAACGGTTATAACGATGCGCTGCATGCGCTTGATTACCGTATTGTTCAGGGAGGCAACCGGATTATTTTCATCGGCGATGTCGAGCGGCGTTTTGTGAACAAGCTGCGATTCGATGAGCTGAAGGAGCAGGCGCTCGTCAGATGCATGAAGGTGGGGACGGAGGAGGAGATGCGGGAAGCGGTCAACGCGCTGTTCGATGAAATCGGGCAAGTCCATGCCTCCTACAAGGATTATCAGGTATTCATGCTGGAGCTGCTCACTGCTGTATTGCGGGCGGCAAAGGATGCCGATGCGGATCTGGATGATATTATGGGCGGCGGCAATATGATCTTCACTGATCTTATGAAGCTGGACAGCCTGCAGGCGGCCAGAGAATGGTTCGCCTCGCTGTGCATCAAGCTGGTGCAGCATATTACGTGCAGCAGGCAGCATTCATACAAGCAGCTTGTCCAGCAAGCGATCGATTATACGAAGGCGAATTATACGGACAGTGATATTTCGGTCAACAAAGTGTGCGGTCATCTGCATATAAGCGCGGGCTACTTCAGCAGTGTGTTCAAGAAGGAAGTGAAGCTGACCTTCGTCAGCTATTTGATGAATATTCGGATGGAAGCCGCTCAGCGGCTGCTGCGGACAACGGAGCTCAAAGCATTCGAGATTGCGGAGCAGGTCGGGTTCGGGGATCCTAATTATTTTAGCTTTTGCTTCAAGAAGCAGGTTGGCATATCTCCCAAAGAGTACAGAAATCGGTCCAAAGAGGATTAGACGCCATGAGAAAAAGCATTCAGTTCATTATTACTGCTTCATTCAGCTTGTTCTCCGTTATTGTGATCAGCCTGCTAGGCCTGCTTCTCTATGATAAATTCTCGACGACCGAGGAGCAGAGCGCGATTGTCAGCACGCAGCAGATTGTGGAGCAGGTCAGCTATAATCTGGAGGATTATGTGCGCGGCATGACCGAGGTGTTCAAGGTGATTGATGGAACGATCAAGAATAGCGAGGCTATTGATCAAGATACGTTCCTAAGTGAACTGGACACCATTATGCGGACTCGGGAGGACATTATCTCGCTCTCCCTGTTCACGGACAGTGGCGAGCTGCTTACGAACCACCCGATGCAGGAAATCCGCTCCACCATTAAGCTCACCGAGCAGAATTGGTTCAAATCTGCTGTGGAGACGCCTAATCACCTCAGTTTTTCTCTCCCTCATATCCAGAATATATACCGCGGCTCCTACAGATGGGTCGTTTCCATGAGTAAAGGCATTACCCTTATGCACAATGGCGTGCAGACGAATGCGGTGCTGCTGGTCGATGTCAACTTCAAGAAGATCGATGAATTATGCCAGCGGGTCAGCCTTGGGAAGAAGGGCTATGTGTATATTATCGACGATTCGGCAGGCAATATTGTTTATCATCCCCAGCAGCAGCTTATTTATATCGGTTTGAAATACGAGAATGTGGAGCCTGCCCTGAAGTATGCGTACGGCAACTATATCGATGATTCAACAGGCGAGGACAGGCTTATTACAATCAAGACGGTAAACAACATCGGATGGAAGGTCGTCGGTGTTTCTTATATGGATGAGGTTATGACTTCCAAACAGGAGGTCAATGACTATATGCTCAGGGTGCTGCTTATTGTGCTCCTGCTCGTCGTGGTGATCTCGGCCATTATGTCTGCGCGTATTTCACGTCCGATCAAACAGTTGGAGAAGGCGATGAAGACGGTGGAGCGGGGGGATTTCAACACGGGCGTGGAGGTGCGCGGCGCACTTGAGGTGGAGCGGCTGTCGCAGCGCTACAATCTGATGATGGCCAAGATCAAGGCGCTGATGAATCAGATTGTGCTGGAGCAGGAAGCGAAGCGCAAGTATGAGCTTGAGGCGCTGCAGGCGCAAATCAATCCGCATTTTCTGTATAACACGCTCAATTCGGTCGTGCGGATGGTGGGCATGAGCAAGAATGAGGACATTATCAAGACGATTACCTCCTTGTCGAAGCTGTTCCGCATCAGCCTGAATAAAGGGCAGACGATCGTGACGGTTGCTGAGGAGCTGGAGCATGCGCGGCATTATTTGACGATCCAGCAGATTCGTTTCAAAAATAAATTCAATTTCACGATTGAGGCTGACGAGGAAGTGCTGGCCTGTACTACGATTAAGCTGATTCTCCAGCCCATTATCGAGAATGCGATCATTCACGGCATCGAGCGGATGGTGGATGAGGGCTGTATTGAAGTGCGCGCGGAAGCTGTGAATAATCGGGTGCGGTTCACGATTCGTGACAATGGACTTGGCATGTCACCGCAGAAGCTCGCAGAGATTATTGCCGGAACATTCCGCCGCGGCAGCGGAATTGCCGGAGCAGTCGAAGCCTCCGGAGCAGTCGGGGCTGCCGGAGTTGCCGGGGTTGCCGAAGGCGCGGGGACTGCGGGCATAAGCGCGGATGGCAAGGGCGCGGGGACTGCGGGAATAAGCGCGGATGGCAAGGATAGCGGTGGGATGGACCGGACAAACAGTACTGAGCGCGGGAACGCTGCGCCCGGACGGGATAGTGTCAGCTATTCAGGCTCTGGCGTTGGCGTTCATAATGTGCAGGAGCGGATACGGATTTATTTTGGCGAGGAGTATGGGTTGACGTATGAGAGTGAGCAGGAGGAAGGGACGACCGTTACGATCGAGATCCCTCGAATGCCCGCCGCTGCACAAGGGGCGAATGCGCTTAACTTGCCTCAAGCCGGAGAGGGAGAGGGGGAGGTTCGATGAGATACGCGGGCAAGCTGGGATACGGTTTTGCCGGGGTGGCGGCAATTGCGGCGATTATTATTGTGCTGCTGCTGATCTTCCCTTCGGCGATGAATTACTTTCGGTCGAATTCGCCTCAAGGGGAGGACCAGAGCCGCGATGTCACGCTCATGCTGCGCCAGAAGGATAGTGATTTCTGGAATACGGTACAGAAGGGCGCGGAGACTGCGGCCAAGGAATTTGGTGTCCAGCTGCAGATTATTGCGCCGGACAATGATGATGATGTGGAGGGGCAGCTGGCGATGGTTCGCAGCGCATTGAAGCAGGGAACAGATGCGCTGATCGTAGCTGCGCTCGATGATACGGGGATGTCCAAAGTAATCGACGAAGCCCGTATTCCGGTAATTGCGATCGACACGGAATTAACGTCCGATAACGTCCTCTCGTTCATTGGGAGCAATAATTATGATGCCGGACAGAAGGCCGGCAAGAAGATGATCGAGCTGCTGGACGGCAGGGGAGAAGTTGCCATTCTGAGCATTATGCAGGATGACCGCAATACGGAGCAGCGGGTGCATGGACTGCTGGACGCGTTCAAGCATGCGCCGGGCATTGAGGTGCTGGATAACCGCTACTGCATGTCGAGTCCGGAATATTGCCAGGAGGTAACGGGTGTGCTGATGGACAAGGGCGAGGTTGACGGTATTGTGGCGCTTAACGGGGGGGCATCGATCGGCGCAGCGCGCGAGGTAGAGCGGCGGGGAATGAGCCAGGTTGTTAAGATGGTGGCGTTCGACAGCGCACTGGAGCAGCTGGAGCTGCTGCAGGACGGTAAGCTGCATGGGACAATTGTGCAGAATCCGTTCAGTATGGGGTATCTCGGCGTCAAGCATGCGGCGGAAGCGATGGATGGCCAAGAGATTCCGGAGCGGGTGGATATTCCTACGAAGGTGATAGATATAGAGAATATGTTCTGGATGGATAATCAGAAGCTGTTGTTTCCTTTTGTGAAGTGATGAGAATTTTAATAGAAGTGGTGAGAATTTTGAATTCGAATCCTACGTATAATGGGACATAATTACTTTAGCGGACATCACGAGTGTGAATGCGAGCGAGTAGAGTAATTGAAACATTAAGGGAGGGTTTTAATTGAAAAAGTTTACGGCGATTCTTCTGACAGGCATTATGCTTACAGCAGTGGCTGCGGGTTGTTCCAACAAAGACAACGGGGGCAATAACGGAGGATCGGATGGAGATTTACCAACTATCGGTGTGGCGATTTACAAGTTCGACGATACGTTCATGACTGGAGTACGGAACGCCATTACTGATGCAGCATCAGGCAAAGCAAAAGCCGACATCGTAGACAGCCAGAATTCACAACCGACACAGAACGATAAGGTGGATCTGTTTATTAATAAGAAGGTTAAGGCGCTGGCGATCAATCCGGTTGACCGGACAGCAGCGGGCGTTATTATCGACAAGGCGAAGGCAGCAGATATTCCGGTGGTATTCTTGAACCGCCAACCGCTTGCAGATGATATGGATAAATGGGATAAAGTGTACTATGTTGGCGCGAAAGCGGAGGAATCGGGAACGTTATCTGGCCAACTACTCGTTGATAACTGGAACGCGAACAAATCGATGGATAAGAACGGCGACGGCATTCTTCAATATGTCATGCTCAAAGGCGAGCCAGGCCATCAGGATGCCGAGCTCCGCACCAAGTTCTCTGTAAAGGCGATAGAGGATGCGGGCATTAAGGTTGAGAAGCTGGCGGAAGACACTGCAATGTGGGACCGTGTTAAAGGCCAGGAGAAGATGGCTGCATTCCTCGCTGCGCATGGCGACAAAATCGAAGCGGTGCTTGCCAACAACGATGATATGGCGCTGGGCGCAGTTGAGGCGCTGAAGAGCGCAGGCTACTTCAAGGACAATAAGGTGATGCCGGTAGTTGGCGTTGACGCGACGGCTCCTGCACTTCAAGCGCTGGAAGAGGGTACACTGCTCGGCACTGTGCTGAACGATGCGAAGAACCAAGGGAAAGCGACGCTCGAAATCGCCAATGTGCTGGCCAGAGGCGAGACGCCGACGAAGGACAACACAGGCTATGACATCACAGACGGCAAGTATGTATGGATTCAGTATAAGAAAATTACGAAGGACAATATGAACGACGCGAAATAAGGATCACTATTCCAAACGGAAAGCAAGGGAGCAATAGCTTGCATTGCCCCTTGCTTTTTGCTGTATATACGGGGGGCGAAAGCGATGGCGAACCATCCGTTCATCCTTGAGATGAATCACATTTCCAAAGCATTTCCAGGTGTGCAGGCGCTCGACAATGTCACTTTGAAGGTGCGGCCGGGTACTGTTCACGCCTTAATGGGCGAGAACGGTGCGGGCAAATCGACGCTGATGAAATGCTTGTTTGGCATCTATAAGCCTGATGGAGGAGAGATCGTACTGGACGGCGAGACGGTCAGCATTGCCAGCTCCGAGGATGCGCTGGCGCATGGCGTCTCGATGATTCATCAGGAGCTTCATCCGATCCCTTTTCGCAATGTGATGGATAATGTGTGGTTAGGTCGGTACCCGCTTAAAGGGATAGGGCCGATTAAGTTTGTGGATGAGAAGAGAATGCTCGCGGACACGAAAGCGCTGCTCGCAGAGCTCGATATGACGATAGATCCGCATGTTAAGGTAGGGACGCTCTCGGTCTCTAATGTTCAATCGATAGAAATTGCCAAAGCTGTCTCGTACCGTGCGCGCGTCATCGTTATGGATGAGCCAACTTCTTCCCTTACGGGCAATGAAGTGGAGCAGCTGTTCAAGATCATTAACAAGCTGCGGGCGCGCGGCGTGTCGATCATTTATATCTCGCACAAGATGGAAGAGATATTGCGGATATCCGATGATGTGACGATTATGCGCGATGGCAAGCTGATCGGCACATGGCCTGCTGAAGAGATGACCACAGACATCATTATTACACGGATGGTAGGACGTGACCTGACGCAGCGCTTCCCGGAGAGAAGCAATGTGCCGGGCGAGGTGAAGCTTCGCGTGGAGAAGCTGACCTCACCGCAACAGCATTCGTTCAAGGAGGTATCCTTCGAGCTTCGCAAGGGGGAGATTCTTGGGGTCGGAGGACTTGTGGGCGCACAGCGGACAGAATTGATCGAAGCGTTGTTCGGGCTTAGGGCGATTGCGTCCGGCGCCATTGAGCTGGACGGGAAGAAGGTCAGCATCAAGTCACCGGTTGCTGCGAAGAAGCATGGCATTGCGCTGCTGACGGAGGAACGGCGGGTGACAGGTATCTTCCCGGTACTATCGGTGCTTGAGAATACTTCTATCGCCAGCTTGAGCCAGTACCAGAATGGGATTGGGCTGCTGAACGAGCGAAGGGCGCGGATTGATGCGGAGCATAATGTTGAACGGTTTCGGGTGAAAACACCGTCTGTCAAGACGTTGATCGGCAACCTGTCGGGCGGCAATCAGCAGAAGGTGCTGCTGGCAAGATGGCTGCTGACCGATCCGGATATTCTGATGCTGGATGAGCCGACCCGGGGCATAGATGTAGGCGCCAAATATGAGATTTATACGATCATCGCAGAGCTGGCGAAGCAGGGCAAAAGCATCATTATGATTTCGTCGGAAATGCCGGAGCTGCTTGGGATGTCGGACCGGATTATGGTGATGTGCGAGGGACGGTTATCGGGGGTTGTAGATGGCCGGACTGCAACGGAAGAAGACATCATGCGGTTAGCCGCACAGCGCGAGCGCTGAACGAAGGAGGAACACGGATATGAATGCCTCAAACACAAATGCTATTAAAAATTTCTTGACTCAAAATGCCATCTACGTTGTTCTTGTCGTGCTGATTATCGGCATTGCGTTATCGGATCCGAGCTTTCTGGCGATAACGACGCTGCGTGATATATTGCTGCAATCATCGACACGCGCTATTATTGCGCTTGGTGCGGCTTTCATCCTGATTACAGGCGGCGTTGACCTGTCTGCCGGACGGGTCGTCGGATTGACGGCCGTCATATCTGCTTCAATGCTGCAATTATCGGAATATCCGCAGAAATTTTTCCCTGATCTCCCGCAGCTGCCGATCATCGTGCCGATCGCGCTGGCGATATTGGCAGGCTTGATTGTAGGTCTGATTAACGGCGTGATTGTGGCGAAATTAAGTGTGCCGCCGTTCATCGCGACATTGGGAACGATGGTTATCGTCTATGGCGTCAACTCGATCTACTTCGATACAGAGCCGAACCAATCGCAGCCCATCGGGGGCTTGCGGAAGGACTTCACCGAGCTTGGAAGCGGCTACTTCGGGCTGGACGGCAAGTATTCGATCCCGTATATTGTCGTTATTGCAATTGCTGTTGCAGCGCTTGTCTGGGTCATCTTCAACAAAACCCAGCTCGGCAAGAACATGTATGCCATCGGCGGCAACATTCAGGCTGCGAAGGTATCCGGCATTCGTGTCGGACGCAACCTGATCTATATTTACTCCATCGCCGGCGCTCTCTACGGTCTGGCGGGCGTACTGGAAGCGGCGCGCACCGGCGGAGCAACGAACAACTACGGCAACATGTATGAGCTGGACGCGATTGCAGCTTGCGTCGTCGGCGGTGTGTCAACCGCAGGCGGGATCGGAACGGTGCCGGGTGTAATGGCCGGTGTTATGATCTTCGGCGTAATCAACTACGGATTAACCTATATCGGCGTCAATCCTTACTGGCAGCTGATTATTAAAGGGCTGATCATCGTCGCCGCCGTTGCCTTCGATATCCGCAAATATTTGGCGAAGAAATAAGGCTGCTGCTGCGGCCTCGGGATTTGGACTTCTTTGAGCGGTTGAAGCTGCTTGGGGATGTTCAATGATACTGGAGTGGCAGTTTGGTTGAGGGAAGGTCGGGGTTATCCGGCTTTCTCTCTTTTTGCTGTTTCTTATGCTGCTTGAGTACGGGTTAGGGTGGCATAGGCGGGGCGGTTCGAGCGGATATGTGATTTGAGAGGAGAAGCCGTTTGTTCGAGCTGGAGTGTGCGTTTGATCGTTGAAGCCCATTTCGAGCTCGAACGCTTCAGCGTCTTTTGAGGGCTGTTGCCTCTTATGATGAATCCTGCGAAACTGAGGCTGGAGACCCCCTGCCGGGGGGAACAATCCCGTAATCGCAGATCATTCCTGCGAAAGCGCAGGAATTTGCTCGTTCCGACCTGCTTGAAGGTCGAATGCCTGCCAAAGCGCAGGAATTTCGCCGGATTTCCCCTCTGTCAGCTAATTCCGCCCCCTATTCCTGCATTCGAAGTCGATTTCATAATACAGAACCCCTTATACTAACAGGGTTTCAGGACAACAAAAAAAGGAGTACCTCCCCATATTCTCGAAGTTTAGGTTACCCACCAATACGCGAGAAAGAAGGAACTCCCTTGTATCATATTCAACAGCAAAGCTTATTTTCCTTCGATGAGTTAATGAAAATGTCGGCAGAATCGAAGTATTCGGTTGTTTTAGAAGAGTTACCTATGAGTCGAATCCTTCTCGCCATCAATAAACGGAGTCCACTTGGACGACCGGAACGTTTGAATGTTCGTGCCATGATTTACGCCTTGTTCATTGGCAAAATGGAGCACATTCGCTTCACCAAAGATTTGATATACCGTCTGCGAAAGGATGTGGAATTCCGAGCCTGTTGCCGCTTTACCGATTCCGAGCCGATTCCGAGTGAAGCGTCCTTTTCCCGCCTCATCACCAAGCTTGAACGTACAAATATTCTGGCAGAGATTCAGGATTTCATCGTCGATCAGGCGATTACGGAAGGTTTTCTATCCGGAGAAACGCTGGCGTTGGATTCCTCACACATCGAAGCTTTCGAGCGTAATCCGAACCTCGACAAACCCAAGGCAGAGAAAGCAGAATCATCAACCGTTGAATGGGAAGCGTCCGCTTTGCTCATCGAAGAATCATGCCGATCACTGGAGAACATCAAACCCCTAAAGCCCAAACGCGCCAAGCGCGGTCGTGTGCCCAAAGCGGAACAGGAGGCGTGGCGCCAGCAGATGGAGGCGTATGAGGCTTCACTGAGCTTGTTTGAGCGAGAGATTGCGAATATGCTGCCAGCCAGCTACGACGAACTTATAGCCGATCTGCCTCAGTGGGCCAGCGTTGGGGCTAAGGGAGATCACCGAGGAAAGCGGCACACGAAATTCTGGTACGGTTATAAGGTCAATCTGCTCGTCGACACGGCAAGTCAGTACATTGTGACAAGCGTGAACTGCTCGGGTCATGTGAGTGACCAGCGACCAGCAATTGTGCTACTGAAACGGTTAAAAGAGCGGTTTCCGTCTCTGCAAGTGAAGCATATCTTGGCGGACAAAGGCTATGATGGCGAGCCGGTGTACAAGCAGATTCGAGACGTAGGCGCATTCGGGCTCATCCCACTCATTCACCGCTGCGAGTTGCCAGCAGGAATGGATAAGCATTTTCGTCCACAGTGTCAGCAAGGGCACTCCTACCGTTACGACAGTTACGATGCGAAACGCGACACGATAAAATGGACGTTGCCTAAGGAGTGCGCGAGTTGTCCATTTCAAGGGCAAGGTTGTCAGAAGGTGGTTAAAAAGAAAATGGCAGAGAATGTACGGAAATACACGGCCCCCGGTCGGGGTAGCGCCAAGTTCGCCGAGCTCTTTAAGCAACGGACTGCAGTGGAGCGTGTCTTTGCCTATTTGAAACTTTACTTTGAAATGGGCTCCTCACGAAAGAGAAAGAAGCGTGCTTTGGTCGACCTCGATTTAAGTTGTCTGGTGTACAACGTCTGCAAACTCGGATTAGATCGTTTAAACCAAAATATCCGTGCTGCAAAAAAGCAAGCTGTGTAAATTTTTAAAATTAGCAAATCACCTGTTAGCGAAGCTCTGCTTCTAAACAAACATCATTATGAAATCGACTTTTCGCGCAGGTATTTTGCTATCTACGGCATTTTTAACTGAAATTCCTGCACTTGTGCAGGCTTCCTTGACTTCCTTCCCTATCTGCTTCCTAATCTAGCGAGTTTGAAGTGCTCGATGGTTCGCATGGCCTACCGGGTTTATAGGATTTTAGTTGGAATGAGGGCAATCGGGTTACTTCATTAAAGAAGAACATCACATCCACAACTCCGAGGACTTCCCAGGCAGAATTAACATTGATATTGTATATGAGAATACTGCAGAAGATTTTCATTCCGAATCACTTAAACCCGATATCCGTTAGAAAATTTAGAAAGAAGGAACAAAATATGGATTATTCCGGACTAAGCAAAGAAGTATCCTATGCACTAAGACATGCGCCGTGGGAATATGAGCTGGAACTGGACCCGGAAGGCTGGGTGGAGATCGATCAGCTTCTGCACGCTTTGTGCATGGACAACCAGTGGGGAGCTGTGGGTGAATCTGATTTAGCGGCGATGATTGAGGCTTCAGACAAGAAGCGGCATCAAATCGAGGGTGGT
The DNA here is from genome assembly GCF_019443105.1 of Paenibacillus oenotherae. Taxonomy (GTDB): domain Bacteria; phylum Bacillota; class Bacilli; order Paenibacillales; family Paenibacillaceae; genus Paenibacillus_Z; species Paenibacillus_Z oenotherae. Next base: position 1,083 of record NZ_JAHZIJ010000010.1, on the reverse strand, counting down.
AAAATTAGAGCCTTATACGGTCATTCCGTGCCGGACAAAATTAGCAAGATTCCCGAGTGCCCTCCTGCTACGATTTATCATGGCACCGCCAGAGCGCTGCTGGAGGAAATTGTGAAGACGGGATTGCAGCCTATGGGCAGGCAATATGTACACCTCTCCGCTGACAAAGAAACGGCGATGACGGTCGGCAAGCGCAAGGATTCGAAGCCCGTATTGCTGGGTGTTTATGCTGAAAAAGCCTGGAAGAAAGGAATGAAATTTTATAGGGGCAACAATACGATCTGGTTGGCTGACTATGTCTCCCCACAGTACATTTTTGTAATCAATCCAGTATAAATGCCTAAGAACCTTGAACGGCCCTTGTGCCATTCGAGGTTCTATTTGTGAGAAATGGAAGCCTGTGGTCATTTTGCACGGGCTGCATAATGAATCTGAATGTAATGAGAGAATTATGAGATTTTTTTAATGCATCAGTGAGTAGCAATTAATTGACAGTGTAAATATGGAATGACATAATATTCATGCAATCACTTTGACGTTTGTGCAAACGTTTTACTCCTAGTAAAAGGGAATTTTTAGTAAAATATGTATAAACGACTTTTCGGAGGTGATAGTCAGAAAAAAGCCGGTAAAAGTCTTTTTTTTCGAACAATTTTTGAAAGCGGATACATTTCGTTTCGCGAATTGTTTAAAGATAGCAATTGACTTTTACAGCAGGATTCATGAGCGTTCATTCATTAAGCAAAGGAGAAATTAGTATGAAGAAACAAGCAACAAGAGCATGGAGTATTGTTCTGTTTGCCGCTATGCTGCTGCAAGCTTTGAGTTTGTCAGCGGTAGTGCCGCAAAGCACGGTACAAGCAGCAGGAGAGGAATATGGTCTCCCGGCAAATACGAAGGATGGGGTCATCTTCCATGCATGGAACTGGTCCTTTGATAATATTACGAGCAACCTTCCAGCTATCGCAGCTGCAGGGTACAAATCGATTCAAACTTCTCCGATTCAAGCGAGCAAGGAAGCTTTGACGGAAGGAAGCAAATGGTGGGTTCTGTATCAGCCAACCAACTTCCAAATTGGTAATA
>NZ_JAHZIJ010000103.1 GCF_019443105.1 Paenibacillus oenotherae | reverse complement strand
TTCGTACGGCACCGGCTTGTACCCTTTCACCTTGTCCGCTCCCGTCAGCAGCAGTCTCAGCTTCGAGGGCGCTTCCTCCTCCAGCAGCTGCTCGTACATTTGCGGCGGCAGCCACGCGATCGTAATCTCGCGCTTCCGGTAAAATTCGGTCAGTTCCTTCATTTCCAGACGGATCTCTTCCGGCACGATGCACACGCTCGCTCCCGCGATCAAATACGGGAACACCTCCCACACCGACGCGTCGAA
>NZ_JAHZIJ010000102.1 GCF_019443105.1 Paenibacillus oenotherae | reverse complement strand
GGGGGGGGGGGGGGGGGGGGGGGGGGGGGGGGGGGGGGGGGGGGGGGGGGGGGGGGGGGGGGGGGGGGGGGGGGGGGGGGGGGGGGGGGGGGGGGGGGGGGGGGGGGGGGGGGGGGGGGGGGGGGGGTGGGGGGGGGGGGGGGGGGGGGGGGGGGGGGGGGGGGGGGGGGGGGGGGGGGGGGGGGGGGGGGGGGGGGGGGGGGGGGGGGGGGGGGGGGGGGGGGGGGGGGGGGGGGGGGGGGGGGGGGGGGGGGG
>NZ_JAHZIJ010000101.1 GCF_019443105.1 Paenibacillus oenotherae | reverse complement strand
GCGACGTCCTACTCTCCCAGGACCCTGCGGTCCAAGTACCATCGGCGCTGGAGGGCTTAACGGTCGTGTTCGAGATGGGAACGCGTGGGTCCCCTCCGCCATCGCCACCAAACGGGATTATTGGGATAATGATCATCCAACAATCGTTCAAGGTGTTACACCCTGAAAACTGGATACGAAAGGTTTGCGTAAATATTAGCTGGTTTATACCAAATAGGATAAGCCCTCGACCGATTAGTATTCGTCAGCTGCATGCATTGCTGCACTTCCACCCCGAACCT
>NZ_JAHZIJ010000099.1 GCF_019443105.1 Paenibacillus oenotherae | reverse complement strand
TGACAGGCCTGAGTGCGAATACGAGCTACTCCTTCCGCTTGGTCATCACTGGCGGAGCGAATGCGGGGAACTCGAATGCGGTAGCGTTAACGACGCTGTCCGTCCCGGTGAGTGATTTTGCAACGACTGGTAAGACATCGACGACAGCGGACTTTGGCTGGAGCGCAGTCAGCGGAGCCACGTCGCTGGCGATTGAGCAGTCGACCGATGGAGGGACAACGTGGAGTGCAGCGACGACATCGGGTGCACTTGGTGGAAGTGATACGAGTGCAACGGTGACAGGTTTAAGTGCGAATACGAGCTATTCGTT